>NZ_CP108700.1:0-1717500 GCF_045162725.1 Streptomyces sp. NBC_01006
GCGCTGCGCGCTTGGGAAGGGAACCGCTTCGCTGCGCTCAGCGGGGCCCGGCTTCGCCGGGCCAGTGCCGGCCCATCGGGCCGGAGTCCTGCGCTTCGCTCCGGACGGTTCGGGTCTCCGCTTCGCTCCGTCCCGAACGGCCCGCTGCGCGGGCCTAGGTGACCCCGTTTCACGGGGTCGGGGCCTTCGGCCCGTTGGGCGTCCGCTTCGCTCCCGCCTGTTCAGTCCTTCCGGCTTCGCCTCCAGGACCACAGCCCGCTTCGCGGGCGGCTGGCAGCAGCTGAGGTGATCCGGTCTATCAGGCGGTGGGCGATGTCGTGACCGTAGAAGTCGGCCAGGTCCACCGCGCTCATCCGCCCCGGGGGTTGCGGTCTCGGATCGGCCCCGTAGGCCAGCAGTATCGCCGTGAGCCGACTATCGATGGGGGTCCCCGACTGGAGTGCCGAGTCACCCTCCAGGTCAATGGCATGCTCCAGCAGGGTCATCCCCCAGCACACCTCGTTGACGTCCGCGCCTTCATCGAGGAGGCGGGTCAGCTCGGCATAGTCGCTGGACTCGACCGCCTGATGGGCGGGCGTCCAAGGATTCTCGACCACTGACGTCCTCCTTCGCTTCCCGCTGCTCGTCAGTCATGTGCTCGGACGCCGGCCATAGCATGATGCAGCATGTACCATTGGAGAAATAGCACCACACTCTCCAGGTGCATCGAGTGAGGTTTCGCGGATGCCTGTCTACGAATACTATCCGGATGAATTGGCGCGGATCTCTGTGGTCAGACAGGCCCACGGACTCGTCCTGGGCGAGGTGAAGGAACAGTGGCAGGCTGCCTGCGACCGCGAGGAACGCGCACTCGCCGGACCCCAGGAGCCACGCAAGCCGACCGCGCTGGACATTGCCTCGTGCCAGCGCATCGAATGGGCTCGCATCGTAGAGGTCATGGCGGAGCAGCAGATGTCCGTGTACTCCCCAGACCAGGACCGGCGAGTGGCCCGCCGGGAAGAACAGCGAGTACAGCGTATGGCTACAGAGGCGGCCTGGGCCGAACAGTCCGGTGGCGGCCTGCCGGTCGAGGTGCTGCGCCACCGCGTCTACCGGATCACAGCCCGACCCACTGCCGCTTCGGCAGGTGAACAGCCTCTGGTCCGGCACGTCTTCGCCGCCTCAGGCGGTGCGGCGGTCGAATACGCCCAGGCCATGTTCAGCTGGCCCGGCAGCACATACCAGGACGCCGAATACCGGATCACTTCCATCGAACAGGTCCTTCCCACACCGGGAGAATTCCTTTGATCCAGCTCCGCGAACACCAGGTCGACCAGAAGTCGAGTTTCCGCCAGTGGGTGGGATTCCCTGCAAGGTCATCTGTGCCCCCACAGGGGGCCCGGGGCACCATCGTGTCAGCGACCGGCTCGGGCAAGACGATCACGGCCGCCGCGAGCGCGATGGAGTGCTTCCCCGGCGGCCGGATCCTCGTCACGGTCCCCACCTTGGACCTGCTCGCCCAAACCGCCCAGGCATGGCGCCTGGTCGGCCACCGGGCCCCGATGGTCTCGGTGTGCTCGCTGGAGAACGACCCGGTGCTGAACAAACTCGGGGTCCGCACCACCACCAACCCCATCCAGCTCGCCCTGTGGGCCGGGGCCGGACCGGTGGTCGTGTTCGCCACGTACGCCTCCCTGGTGGACCGCGAGGACATCGACGCACCTAAGGGACAGCGGAAAGTCCGCGGGCCGCTGGAGGCCGCCCTGGCAGGTGGAGAGAGGCTGTACGGGCAGCAGATGACGGGCTTCGACCTCGCCATCGTCGACGAGGCCCACGGAACCGCCGGCGACCTCGGACGCCCCTGGGCCGCCATCCACGACAACACCCGGATCCCTGCAGACTTCCGGCTGTACTTGACCGCGACGCCGCGCATCCTGGCCGCGGCCGCGCCTCAGAAGGGCGCGGCCGGGCAGGAGGCGGAGATCGCGAGCATGGCCGATGACCCAGACGGAACGTACGGCGCCTGGCTGGCTGAGCTGGGCCTGTCGGAGGCGATCGAGCGGGGGATCCTCGCCGGATTCGAAATCGACGTCCTGGAGATCCGCGACCCCTCCCCCGTCCTCGGCGAGTCCGAGGAGGCACGGCGGGGCCGGCGCCTGGCGCTCCTGCAGGCCGCACTCCTGGAGCACGCCGCGGCCTACAACCTGCGCACCGTCATGACGTTCCACCAGAAGGTGGAGGAGGCGGCCGCGTTCGCGGACAAGCTGCCGCAGACGGCAGCCGAGCTGTACGTCACCGACGCCTCCGACACCGACCTGGCGGCCGCGGAGCAGCTGCCGAAGTCATCGATCGACGCGGAGTTCTACGAGCTGGACGCAGGCCGCCACGTACCGCCGGACCGGGTCTGGTCGGCGTGGCTGTGCGGCGACCACCTCGTCACCGAGCGCCGCGAGGTCCTGCGGCAGTTCGCCAACGGCATCGACGCGAACAACCGGCGCGTACACCGCGCGTTCCTCGCATCCGTCCGTGTCCTGGGGGAGGGCGTCGACATCACCGGCGAGCGCGGCGTCGAAGCGATCTGCTTCGCCGACACCCGCGGCTCGCAAGTCGAGATCGTCCAGAACATCGGCCGGGCCCTGCGGCTCAATAAGGACGGCTCCACCAAGGTCGCGCGGATCATCGTGCCCGTCTTCCTGGAGCCGAACGAGGACCCGACCGACATGGTGGCCTCCGCGAGCTTCCGCCCTCTTGTAGCGGTCCTCCAGGGCCTGCGCTGTCATGACGACCGCCTCGTCGAGCAGCTCGCCTCCAGCGCCCTCACGAGCGGGAAGCGCAAGCTGCACGTCCGGCGCGACGAGGACGGGCGGGGCATCGGGGCCGGCGGCGAAGGTGACGGCGAGGACCAGGAGGACGGCACCGACGCGGCGGCCGAGTCGGCGCTGCTGCACTTCTCCTCGCCCCGGGACGCCGCCACGATCGCCGCGTTCCTGCGCACCCGCGTCTACCGGCCCGAGTCGCTGGTGTGGCTGGAGGGCTACCAGGCACTGATCCGATGGCGGGCCGAGAACGAGATCGTCGGCCTGCACGCCGTCCCGTACGACGTCGAGGTCGAGGTCGGCGTCACCAAGGCGTTCCCGCTGGGGCGGTGGGTGCACCAGCAGCGCAAGGCCCTGCGCACCGGGGAACTCGAAGACCGGCGCAAGAAGCTGCTGGACGCGCCGGAGGCGGGGATGGTCTGGGAGCCCGGTGAGGAGGCCTGGGAGGCCAAGCTCGCCGTGCTCCGGTCCTACCGGCGAGCCACAGGGCACCTGGCGCCTCGGCAGGACGCGGTGTGGGGCGAGGACGACGAGATGGTTCCCATCGGCCAGTACATGGCCAACCTCCGGCGCAAGGGAGTCAAGAGCGGGCTCGGGAAGGACGAGGACACCGCGGCGACCCGGGGCGCGCAGCTCGCCGCGGTCGACAAGGACTGGAACTGCCCCTGGCCACTGGACTGGCAGCGCCACCACCGCGTCCTGGCCGACTTGGTCGACGCCGACGGACAGCTGCCCGACATCGCGCCCGGCGTGCTCATGGACGGCGACGACATCGGCCGGTGGCTTCAGCAGCAGAAGCAGCCGGCCACCTGGGCGCGGCTCCTGCCCGAGCAGCAGGAGCGGCTGATCGCACTGGGCGTAGAACCCGCCCAGGCGCCGCCTCCGGCCCCGGCGGCCAGCCGCACGTCGAAGGGGCCGAGCAAGGCGCAGCAGGCGTTCCAACGGGGCCTGGCAGCCCTCGCGCAGTGGATCGAGCGGGAAGGCGCCCACCGGCCGGTGCCCCGTGCCCACGGCGAGGAGATCGCCGTCCAGGGCGAGGCGGAACCGGTGACCGTGAAGCTCGGCGTATGGATCACCAACACCAAAACCCGACGCGACAAACTCACCGCCGACCAACTCGCCGCCCTCGCGCAGCTGGGCCTGGACTGGGCGCGGTAGCGGTTGTGGCAGAGCTCCAGGGGCCGACCTCTCGACGTGGTCTCTCCAGGGCAGGCGAGTCACACGCTGCCGGGAATTCGCGAGGAAAGACCCCCCGGCTCCAGCCTAGAACGCCCCCTGCACGCCTGTGGCGGGGTCTTCGTGTTGCCCTGCTCCCGGTGGCGGCACTCCAGAACGATGCTGTCGGCAAAGTCGTGGACGCAGCCACCTGCGACCTCAGCACATGCGCTCTGACCTGCACGTTTTCCTCCGGATACCTAGGATAGACGTGCACGGGCGACAGCGTAAAAGCGGTGTTGTCCGCGCTTTGGTGACCTGCGCTCACCATGCTCAGGACGTCCCAGGGAGGGTGCTTCATGACCGAATCCGGCAACCCCAGTCAGCCCGTAAACGTGAACGAGTACGACGCCAGTCACATCCAGGTACTCGAGGGCCTCGAGGCGGTACGCAGGCGGCCCGGCATGTACATCGGCTCGACCGGCGAGCGCGGCCTGCACCAGATGGTCTACGAGGTCGTCTCGTACGCCGTCGACGAGCACCTGGCCGACCACGCCGACGCCATCGACGTCACGATCACCGCAGACGGCGGCATTCGCGTCACGGACAACGGGCGCGGCCTGCCCGTCGAGGTACGGGAGTCCACCGGCAAGTCCGCCGTCGAACGCCAGCTGACGGAGCTGTCCTTCGTTCCCAAGCCCCGCACCGGCTACTGGGTGTCCGGCGGCATCAACGGCCTGGGCCTGTGCGTGGTCAACGCACTGTCGAGCCGTCTCACGGTCGAGGTCCACCGGGACGGCCACCGTTGGACCCAGGAGTACGAGAAGGGCATCCCGATCAGTGCCTTGACGAGGCACGAAGAGAGCAGCGGACACGGCACCGCGATTGTGTTCCTGCCAGACGCCGACATCTTCGAGACCACCTTGTGGTCGTTCGCCACGCTGTCGCAGCGCCTCCAGGAACTGGCCTTCCTCAACGGGGGCCTGGCCATATCACTCACCGACGAGCGTCCGGAGCGACCGGTCCGCCACCACCACCTTGACGGCCTTCGCGCCTACGTCGCCCACCTCAACCCCTACCCCTCGAGTCTCGTCCACTCCCCCGCCATCGGCTTCACGTCGGAGAACGAGGAGCAGACGATCTTCGTCCAGGTCGCCATGCAGTGGAACACCTGGTCCCCGGGAGAGTTCCGCTCCTTCGCGAACAGCACCCGCACTCATGAAGGCGGCGCCCACGAAGTGGGCTTCCGTACCGCGCTCACGTCTGTCGTCAACGAGCACGCGCGCCGTCAACGGCAGATATCCGCAGAGGACGAGGACCTCACGGCCGAGGCCGTCCACGAGGGCCTGACCGCGGTCGTGTCCGTAAAGCTCGCCCATCCCGTCTTCGAGGGATCCACCAGAACCAGGCTCAGCAATCCCGAAGCGGACACCTACGTCCAAGAGGTCATCCGCCAACACCTCGCCGACTGGCTGGACCGCAACCCGAACGAAGCCGCAGCCATCATCCGCCACATCGTCAATGCCTCTACCGGACGCGGGAAGTGGTGACGGAGGCTCTTTAGCGCAAGGGAGAGCCCGGCGTCAGTGCTATGCCGGATACAAGCCCGCCGCCACCCGATCGGGGGAATGGTGGACCCGCTGGGACTCGGGATGCTGTGCCGAAGGGGCTGGTGGGGTCGTGCGGGCGATAGGTGATGGGCTGGAGCGGCTCCTGTACACGCGGCCGGTACCGGTGACGACGGCGGATCAGCTGAAGGCGTTGCTGCGGTGGGAGCGGGGCTCCACCCGGCAGGTCGCCGCTGTCCCGGGCGTGTCCCAGCGGACCGTCCAGCGCTGGGTGACCCCCAAGCCGGTAAGCCAAGGACGCCCGAACCCCGGCCACGAGCAGAAGACCGCGGAACTCGTGCGGGCCCGCTGGCAGCCGCTGATCCGTGCGCGCCGGCGGGCCGCGGCGGAGGCCGGTGGTGTAGTCGTCCATACCCGGGCCCGGTTCGGGTTCAAAGCCGGTGGCGGCAGCTCGGACGATCCGCAGTTGCGGCGTGTCACCGGGCGTCTGAACGGGGCGGTGACACAGCAGATCTTCGCCGCCTTGGACGCAGGTGTCAGCGAGGAGCAGCACAAGCTGATCCTCGGCCGTGCGCTGGGACACCTCTACTTCCGCGAGGCCGGTCACCGTGCCCACGGTCTCCACGTAACCCTCGATGACATCGACTTCATCGAGTTCGCCCTTCAGTGACGTGTAGAGGCCGGGTCTGCGGCAGGTCGTCAGTGAGCCGAAGCACGAGAGTTGACACTAAGGCCGGTGTGTTGTCACTCGGGGACGTCTGCTGGCGATGGCAGCGGGTTGGGCCGGCGCCCGCCTGCGCAGGCCAGGACTTCTGTCACCGACGAGTTCAGAAAGATCGTGAACACGGACGACCTGTCCGCAGAGTCAATGACACCGGTACGGACAAGCTCTTCCCCAGCCTGCCGCAGGATGTCGACCGAGGCGGCAAGACCCTCGATCGTGTGGCCGCGCCGAGCAGCTGAGCGGATTCGAAGCCCGAACACCCCCGCGTGCCGGATGGCAGGGACCAGACCGTCCCATACGACGAAGGCACCCCCGGCCATCAAGGCATCACGGGCAGGTCCGCATGCCGCGGTCTGTTCCCGAAGCATGGCGCTGAGGTCCTCGCGAGTCACGCTGTGCGCCGGTGCCCGTACGACCCAGTTATCGCCCACGTGTGACAACTGCATCGCCTCTCTGGTGACAGTCAGACTGCTTCGACCTGCTTCCTTCGCAGGCTATCTGGTGCCGACGGTGACGGCTATCGAGCCTCGGCACAGTCAGCGGGTGGCCGTGAGCGGGTAGTAGCCGTGGGCTTCTTGTGCTTCGCGCCAGTCCCACACCACGGCGTCCTTCCGGGCCGCACGTTCGGCGCCGGGTGGCTGAGGCGGGCGCAGCCCGGCAGCCTCGGCCAGACGCAGGACGGCCGGGCGCTCCCCGGGGCCGGCCAGCAGGTAAGTGGCCTGGGTCAGGTGTGCGTAGCGGGTGGCGGCGCGCAGGAAGACGATGGCCCAGGGCGGGACGGGGTGAGTGGCGCAGCCGTCGGTGAAACGGGCCTGGTCGTGGAGTGCGAGCAGGGCTGGTGCGTCGTGGAAGTCGTCGCTTCGGGCGGTGGCCAGCTGCTGGAAGGAGGCTCCGGTGAACAGGGTGGCGGCCAGGGCTGCAGCCAGCTGTGGGTGGGCGGTCACGGTGTGGATCCGGCGGGCGGCTTCCTCGGCTTGGGCGGGGGTGAGGGGGGTGGGGGCGAGCCGGTGTTTCCAGTCGATCAGGTCGGGACTGCAGGGGCCCGTGCACGGGCTGGGGCTGTCGTAGGAGACGAGCCGGTCCAGGGGAGACAGCGTGAGCCAGCGTCCCGGCTCCACGCCGGGCCTGACGGCGTCCGCGGCAACAGGCCGGGCGTCGGTTGGGGGTGCGGGGTCGTTGCCGTAGAGGGCGCGGGCTTCGGCCAGGGTGGTGGTGCGGGTATGGGGCAGCTCGGCGAGAGCGCGGTCCAGGACGGCGGTCAGGCGGCGACGGTGGACGACGAGGGCGAGGTGGATTGCGGTCTGCCGCCACAGGGTGAGGATGCGCTGGAGACGGCGTGCGTCGAGGAGGTGGGCGCGCAGGACGGTCAGGCGGGTCACGGCCAGTGCGGTCGTCCACGCGGCGGCCGCCTCCCACAGCGGTGGGCGGCCATGGGGGAACCGGCCCGGGATGTGTACGGGTTTGCCCAGGGCCAGGAGCAGGTCGTGGGCCAGGGCGGTATCGCTCGTCGTGCCGGGGCCGGGGTGGAGGGTGATCCGCCCGGCCGCGGGGTGGTGGGCGGCGAGGGCGCTGTGCGTGAAGGCGGCGTCGTCCCCACAGTCGAGGACGATCGCCAGACCCGGCGCGGTGGTGGGTGGGTTCATGCGAGGCGGCTGAAGGCCCAGCGAAGCAGGTCGCGGTCCGGGCGCGGGCGGTCCATGCGCTCCATAGCGGTCCGCACGTGGGCGGTCAGCTGCGCCCAGGCGCGGAAGTTGCCATGGGCGGCCTGTTCGTCGGCGAAGGTGATGTCGGCCAGGTCTGCGTCCTCCCAGACGGGGTGGAAGAGCGGGACGACGTCGAGGACCTCTTCGGGGGTGAGGCGGGTGAACTGCTGCCAGATGAAGATCCGGGAGGAGAGCATCGGCTCGCGGCGCAGGACCGTGTGCGCGCCGGCGCCGCCGACGAAGACGATCGCGATCTGGGTGACGGGCTCGTCCCACAAGTAGCGGAAATACTCGAACGCCTCCCCGTTGAGCCACTGTGCCTCGTCCACGAGGAACGTGCGCGGCCTCTCGGACAGGGCGGTCTTCAGCAGGCGGTCGAACTCGCTGGGGTGGCGGGGAGGCTCACCGGGCAGGCGGAGCGTCTCGAACAGTTCGTAGCGGACCGCGCGGGCGGTGGGACGGGCCCGGAAGGTGACCCGGCAGACCTCCTCGCCCCGGGTGTCCTCCAGCTCGTGCAGGCACGTGTTGACCGCCAGCGTCTTCCCGAAGCCGGCGTTGCCGTGGATGCACATCATCGCCCGCGCGGCGACCGTGTCCGCGATGTTCTCCCGCGCAGTCAACAGCGCCCTTGTGGTCACGATGGAAGCCTCGGGCAGATTCACGTACTGGTAGGTGGGCGCGGTCACCGCACACCACCGCCCGCAGCACCATCCCCGCCACCGGTGACACCCGCCTCCGGTCCGCCGCCGGGCCCGTCGTCATCCGGCGCGGGTGACGTCTGCGGCCGGGTACGGGCCGCGAGGGAAGCCGGGGTACGCCAGTCAGACGGAGGCGCGGCCGGCGGGATCAGGTCCGGCAGCGCCAGCCTCGACAGATCCCCCCGGTCAGCCACCGCCAACTCGGCAGCAGCTTCGACCGCGCCCACGGCGTCCAGCCGCTCAGGCTTCCCCGGCCGGGTCGCGGCGGCGTAGCGCTCGCGCTGGGCCGCGGCGAGGTCCTTGCGCAGCCGCCGGCCACGCGCGGCCCGCGCGGTGCGGACCTGGGTGATCTGCTCCGGGCTCGCCTCGTCCGCGACGGTCGCAGGTCCCAGGTAGCGACCGGTCGCGGCGTCGAAGACCTCGATCCGGTGATCGTGGTGCGGCATGAACCGCACCCTCACCCCCGTACCAGCCAGGCCCGTCATCCACGGCCCCACATAGTCCCGCCGACGGAACCGGACACCACGGGTGGAGACCACCCGGATCCGTCCGTCATCCTCCAGCGTGAACGTCCACAACTCCTCCGGACTGAACTCCCGTACCGGAATCGGATCCGCCTCCCAGGCCTGGAGCGGGGTCTTCCCGCCCAGCGGGCCCGGCTGGGCGGCACGGTGTTCCACCACTCCACCCAGCGCAGCAGCCGGGCGGTGAAGTCCTCGAACCCGAGCAGCAGCTCGTCCTTGGGCCGGGCCCGCCGCCGGCCCGGGCGCGGTTGGCGCACGTAGCCGGGCAACGCGGCCAGGAACATCACCTCCACAGCTCGGTTCAGGCCCTCGACCGTGCCCTTCAGGTGCGGGGTGTAGGCGGGCAGGTCCTCCACCTCGACCACCAGCGCCCCGAACGCCGCCGCGACCGTCCTCGACAAGAAGTCCCTGCCCCGGTCCACCCGGACCTTCTCCGGAAGTCCGCCCTGCGGCCCGAACGGCTCCTCGCGCAACACCGCAGCGCGGAGCGCGGCCAGCACCGACTCCCGCGACGGACACCCGGGCGTCACCGCCACCCCCATCACCGTGTTCGTCGCGCAGTCCACGAACCACGTCACCCACGGACGACGGACCGTGCCCTCGACCTCGACCAGGACCGGGGCCTGGACGTGATCGGCCTCCCACACCTGATTCCGCCACCCACGCGGCCGCGTCAGAAACACATCATGCTTCCTGGCCTCACGCTCACCACCAGCAAGCCCCGCCCGCTCCCCCGCGGACAGATCCCGCCGGATCGCACGATGCAACGTCTGAACCGACGGCGGCGGATCCCCCTCGCCCCGGTCCGCGCGAGCCGTCAGCTCACGATGGACAGCGGCGACGTTCCCCCTCCACAGACCGAGCAGAGCCCGGACCTCCGGGGTAACCATGAACCTGCCGTAGTACCGGGCCTGCTCCCCCAGCACCACAGAGTCGTCTTCCTCCACTGCGGCCAACCACCGCCACACCGCCCGCTCCCGCACCCCGAACGTCTCACCCACCGTCCGCACATGCTGGGTGGTCAGCTTCCCCTCCCGGCGCAAAGCCAACAGCTGGCGCACCGCCGGCCCCCGCAACGCCCGAACCGACACCGCAGGCAACGCTCCACCCGAACCCCCGGCGACCGGGAGCTGTACTTCCTCGTCCACCCGCCCCACACAACCGGCCCCCGGCCAGCCGATAGATCAGAACTCACGAAACTGAGACAGCGTCACCCCTGGGACGATAAAGCCCAAGGACAGCGATCCCCCACCGATCTCTCACATCAAAGACAGTGACACCCGATCTCAGAGCAAGCCTTGACCAGCACCAACACCCCAAGAGGCCACTGTCTCTCACACCACTGTCCCTAAACCGAGAGATCGCACTGAAAGCCCTCCTGGACGGCGGCGCGCGCCTCACGGCCGTGGTCGCGGGGGTGACATGGCACGGGGAGGACATCGGCCGCTGGCTCGCCACCCAGCGCCGCGACTTCCGCCGGCTGAACGAGGAGCAGCAGCGCCGCCTGACCGAGCTCGGCGTGAAGCCAGCACGGGCCGTACGGGCCCGTACGGCGGCCGCGACGGCGGGTGCGACGTCCATGTCCGGGCGGGGCGCCGAGGCGTTCCAGAAAGGCATCCAGGCCCTCACGCAGTACCAGGAACGTGAAGGTGGCGACCTGCCCGGCCGAACACACACCGAACTGCTGCCCGACGGGTCGGAACATCGGACCGGGGTATGGATCGCCAACCAGAAACAACGCCGCGACCGACTCGACACCGACCAGCTCACCGCCCTCGCCGCCCTCGGAGTCCCGTGGGCGCAGTAGCCCTGGCCTTGGGCGCCCCTGCGGTCCGAACGTTCCGGCCCGCCTTCGGCGAGCGGTCGCTGTGACGGCTCACCGAAGGCGGACGTGATGGTCATGGCTTTGTTCACGAGGACGGGCAGCACTTCGACATCGGTTCGGGAGTCGCAGCCTGGCCGAAATATTCACGAGTTTCGGTTCTGGCCGTTCTTCCGTGAGACCTACGCCATCTGCGGGGCAGCGCCAGTCTGAGTCCGTCGGCTGCGGAACCACGTGGCGCATGTCAACGTCCATCCAGACGTTGGCAAGATCATGAACCTGACGGAGGACCCGCCCATGTCGGCAACAGCTGCCCGCTACCTGTACCTCGCGCGGCACGGTGAGGCCTCATCGGACGAGAGCGCGCTGACGGACAACGGCCGCCGTCAGGCCGTCCTGCTCGGGGAGCGGCTCCGCGGGGCCCCTCTCGCGGCGATCCACCATGGCCCGCTCGCGCGCGCGGAGCAGACGGCGCAGCTGGTCTGCGAGCAGCTCGACGATGTTCCCCTGCAGTGTTCCGGACTGGCCGGCGACTACATTCCCTACATGCCGCAGCGCGAGGAGCTGCCGTCAGGATCGGCCGACGCGATGCTCGGTCACCTGGCCCAGTTCCCGGCCGAGGAACGTGAACAGGGCCCCGGCCTGGCCCAGGAGGCTCTCGCGCTGTTCACAGGACCCGTCGCCGGCGATGAGCCGCTCCACGAGCTCGTCGTCACGCACAACTTCCTCATCGGCTGGCTTCTCCGGGCCGCCCTTGACGCGCCGAAGTGGCGCTGGATGGGCATCAACCACGCCAACGCCGCGCTCACCGTCATCCGCTACGCGCCCGGCCGGCCCCCGTCCGTTCTCCTCTTCAACGACACCGGCCACCTCCCCGCCGACCTGCGGTGGACCGGCTTCCCGCCCGACCTCCACATCTGAGAACAGTGATCCCCCATCGCAGGCAGTCACCAGACGAAGATCCAGTGACGACGCCTGGCTGACCCACAGGCCAGGCGCCGTCAAATCTCTCGACAGCACCCGGGCCTGCTGGGGCTGTCTCGTAGCAGTGGACCTTGCGGAGGTCAGATCCACCTTGCGTTTGATCTTGCGTGGGCGGGAAAGATCCCCGCATGACCGATCCTGTGAACGACGGCGTGGCGACGCCGACAACCGTGTCGATCTCGGTGAAGGGCCTCTCAGACGCCGGTCTGGAACCGCAGCTGCGGTCCTGGATCAGCTCCGGCCCCAACGAGCCCGTGACCGCCGAACAGATCACCCGGGCCATCGGGGAGGACCGGCTCGCCCAGGCCGCCGAATCCCTCGGCCGCGAGCCCGGCGACCTCGCCGCAAGTCTCGCCGCCGATCTCCCCGGCCTCATCGACACCGCCTCCCCCAACGGCCGCGTCGAATTGGCCCGCACCCAGGACGAAGCCGTCGCCATCCAGGCCCGAACGGCAGGCAGCATCCACGCCTACATCGAAGGAGGACCCGCCTCTCTCTACAACGGGACCGACGCCATCGCACTGGCCACCAAGTCCAATGGCGTGACGCTGACCGCAACCCCTCAAGAGGTCGTGGACGACGCGACGTCCACTCCCGGAACCCAAGCCGACATGACGATCACGCCCGCACGCCCGCTCGACACCCAAAACGGGCTCTACACGGCCGACATGACCGTGATCTTCGACGCCGTGCCCCGCCCCTAGTAAGCCCAAGACCGAATCACCTGTGAGGTTGCGGAGGTTTTGCCCGCCCGGTCAGACCCGGCAACCACAACCCACGCCCACGCAGATGCAGGGCCTGCCCGGACCGGGCGGGATGCCACGGCGTCGGCACCACGTGTGACACAGTGCCGACGCCGTGGGATGTGCAGGGTTGGTCTGAACAACCCTGCCGTCGGGTACAGCGCAGTCGTCCCCAGGGCGGCCTGGCCACCCGGTCCCGCACCACCAAGACGCCGAAGCCCGGCGGGGCGCACTACGCCGGCGCGCGGCCCAACCGACGCGTACCTCCACCCGCCGGCGGGAGGGCCCGCGAGGTGCCTCCCGTTCCCGGGCTCCGGTTCAACTTCTGTGGTGTGCCCCCGCCTCGCTCGCAGAACGTGACGCCCCACTGCCGGCCAGCCGAGCCATTCGCCAGGTCTTGCGTACAGAGACGACTGCCACAGCAAGCGCGACGATCGTAAAGAAGACGATCAGGATGGGGCTCTTGCACCTGGTCGCGGTTACGACCAGGTAGACGAAGACCGCCCAGTCCAGCCACGTCCGCTTTATCAACGCACCGATGCGACTCACCATCCCTCCCGGCGCGACAGTAGACCACGCAGCGCAAGGCGTCACTCAACGCATCCACATCACAGAAGTGATGCTGTTGGCGATCTTAGGTGGGCAGGTTGCGGCAGAGCTGTTGGAAGCGGTTCCTGGGCCGGGGCCGTCGGGGTGGTGTGATGCCCGGTGAGAGGTAGCCGCTGAGTCGGATGATGTTCGTTCCGGCTGCGGTCAGCACGTGTTGGACGTGGGTTCTGGCCATGCCGCGGTAGCGGCAGTTCCGCAGGCCGTGGGCATGAACGGTCTCGGAGACGGTGGCCTCGCAGCCTGCGCGGATCGCGTATCTCCGGCGCCACTCGGTTGTCTTCTGCTCGGTCCTGTTCTGCGTCTGGATCTCTTGGAGAGGCTGTGGCATCAGGAAAACGTGCCGGCCCTTGCCTTCGACGTTGCCGGTGCATTTGAGCCGGTCGGCGCATTCACGGCAGGCCTTGCGGGGGAAGAGCACGGAGAGCCGGGGGTGACCGTCGCCGAGTGTGGGCTTCCATGGCGGACTCGTCACGCCGTTGGGGCAGGTCAGGGTGCGGGCTTGCCAGTCGATGTGAAAGTCCTGTTTGGCAAATCCGGGCCGTTTGCCGGCCTGCGGGTCGTCACGGACGGGTCCGAAGAGCGTGATGTCCCACTGCCGGGCGGCGTGGTGGATGCTGTCCGGCGAGATGTAGCCGCTGTCCACGACGTGTTCGGTGGGCTGGAACCCCTGCGTGGTCAGCCCCTGGTGGATCCGGTCGAGGGCGTCGATGTCCTGCTCGGGCGCCGGCCGGGTGGTGACCTGGACGATCACGTTCGGGCCGGTCTCGTCGCAGGTCTCGGTCTGGTGGCCGCGGTAGCCGATCCAGTCCTGCTGTCCGGCGGCGGTGACTTTCTGGCTGTATCGGGCCTCGGGATCGTGCGGGGTGACGATCTCCACGCCCGACCACGGCACTCGCGCCGAAGCGGGATCGGGCCGGCCGTCCGCCGACGCCTTGCCCGTGTTGCGGCGTTCGGTCGTCCGGCGGCTTGCCCGGTCCCGACTGGATTTCGGTCCCCGCCAGCACAGCCGGCCGTCCTCGTCGAGCCAGTACTGCTGGACCCAGACCTGCCGCAGAACCTCAACAGCGGGCAGTTTCCGCAGCCCAGGTGGGGCATCGGCGTCATGGACGGCTCGCAGGATGTACATGCCGTCCCCACCGACCCGCAGCACGTAGGCGATCAGGGCATCACCTCCCCGTGGAAGCCGGTCATAGCGGACCGGGCGGCCGTAGCGGTCACACCAGTCGGCGGTGACGAGTGCGGCCAGCCATTCCTCGCCGTGCACCACGAGCTCTTCCAGAGCCATTCTCAGGGTCTCAGCGACCAGTTCACCCCGATTCAGCCGGCGTACTGCCGCCAACACGTGGGTCGAGTCGGTACGGACCCGGCCACGGCGTTTGACCAGGCCCGCAGCCACAAGACGTTCGACCATCACAGCCAGCAGCCGGTCCGCCCGGTCCCCTTGTGCCAGCCGGTCACGGAACTCGCTCAGCACCGAGAAGTCGAATCCCGCGTCATCCAGCTCCAGGCCCAGGCAGTACTTCCAGTCCAGACGGCATCGGACGGCCTCCGCCGCCTGCCGATCGGTCAGATTCTCCGTGTACTGCAACACCGACACCAGCGCCAGCCGGGCCGGTGACAGGCCTGGGCGACCGTCCTGCGGATACCAGTCGGCGAAATCCTCGTCCACGAACAACTCGTCCAGGCGGTCACGCATCCACATCGCCGCAGTGCCCCGCGGATTGCTCGCCCGAGCCATCCTCACGGTCAGAGCCGGCACCACACGACCCGAAGCAAACCCCATCGCCATCCCGGCCCCCTCCGACCGGCAGAACCACCCCGCTCGACAACAGCAGCACACCGACCGCCAGCACGAACAGCATGTCGAAGTGCTTTCACCCCACCGAGCGAAGATCGCCAACAGCATCCGGAATCACGGGCAGAGCCTCGCTGCGTGGGCCATCTCCGAGAACGGTTTGTCTGCGGCGTCCAGCAACGCTTCGTGGTCACCAGTGCCCGGGATGTCGGTGAAAGGTAGGAACACCTCCCGACCATCAGGGCCGGACCATTCGGGGTTTCAGCAGGCCGGCCAGCACGACGACCTGCCCGTTACACCCGGCGCACGCAGCACTCATCACTTGAACCGCTCGACCGGTCAGCCTCGGTGGAACAGGTCTCCGCCTCCTGACCGGTGCCTGCCTCTTGACGCGGATCCTTCACCGCCGGGAACCTCCCAGCCCTCTTGGAGCCACTGCCACTCAAGGGCGTCGTAGATCGGCGAATCCGAAACCCGCCCGCCGCCCACCCCCGCATCGGCGACACCCCTCGGCGCTGGAACGGTTCTCTGGTCCATAAGCGGCCCAACGACCCCACGCCGGACACCGTGGCGGGCCGTGACCCATCCGTCACCACCAGACCCGCAACGGGGGCGGCGACTGCGCCTCCCCCTGGGCGCGGCGTCGGCCGGGGCTCAGGATCCGAAGACGCGCAGCACCCATGGAGCATCGGGCAGGTCTTCGGGGACGGTTGCAGTGCCGGTCAGGGGCATCAGGTTCCCGTTGGCGCAGTCGCCGGGCTGCTGATGGTCGATCTCCCAGTTCCAGCCAGCCGGAACAGCGAAAGAACTGGTGGCGTAGAGCAGCTGGCGGCAGGACCGACACCAGTAGAACGACCGCCCCATCACACCACCGCCCCCTTGCCCGGACTCGCCACGCAGGCGGCTGCGGGCGCCAGGCCCATGCCGGGCAGGCTGGTGCGGTCCGGACCTATCGTCGTTGCCGACCTGTTCGGCCTCAGCCCCGCCACAGTGGAGACGTGGGCCAGGTACGCCAACGACAGCTGGACCCACTACCTCGCAACCCGGACGTGACGAGGAATGACCGTGTAGACATCGCTACATCCTGCTAACGTCTGCGACATGAAGCGCGCTGTTATGACGACGACGCCGGAGAGTGTCCCGGCGCGCTGACAGACGACCTGATCCGAAGCCCCGGGGCAAGTGCCCCGGGGCTTCGCCGTAGGCCCGGTCACTTGCTCCGCAACCAGCAAGGGAGACCGCGATGACCACCGTGCACGACCACCGTGCACGACCACCGCAAGCTCGGCCGTGAACTGGGCCTGTTCGACACCGATCCGCTGATCGGCGCCGGCCTGCCGTACTGGCTGCCCGACGGCGCGGCAGTGAGGCACACCCTGGAGGAATACATCCGTGCCGCCGAGCGGCGGCGGGCTACCAGCACGTGTACTCACCGGTCCTCGGCAAGCGGGAACTGTACGAAATCTCGGGGCACTGGGCGCACTACAGCGACGACATGTTCCCCCCGATGGACCTCGGCGGTGAGCAGGTCGTCCTGCGGCCGAGCCTGTGCCCCCATCACGCGGTGATCTACCGCTCCCGCTCCCACAGCTACCGGGAGCTGCCCCTGCGCATGGCCGAACTGGGAGGTATGTACCGCTCCGAACTCTCCGGCGTGCTCGGCGGGCTGACCCGGGTGCGGGCGATCCAGCTCAACGCGCGCACATCTTCTGCACGCTGGACCAGGTCGCCGAGGAGGCGCAGGCGGCGCTGGAGATGATCCGCCGGGCGTACGAGGCACTCGGCATCACTCCGACCCGTTACCGGCTCTCCCTCCCGGGCCCCGGTGGCAAGTACGTCACTGCACCGGAGAAGTGGCAGCGGTCCACCGCCTGCTGACCGATGTCCTCGACCGCTCCGGCCTGCCCTACGAGGCAGCCGAGGGAGAGGCCGCGTTCTACGGCCCCAAGATCGACGTCCAGGTCACCGACGGCGCCGGCCGGGAGTCCACCCTGTCCACCGTCCAGGTCGACTTCCACCAGCCCGAGCAGTTCGACCTGCACTACATCGGCGCGGACGGCGCCAAACACCGCCCGGTCATGGTCCACCGCAGCATCACTGGCAGTGTGGAACGTGCCGTCGCCCGTAGCTGTTCAGCAGCTCAACTCTCGCTCCATCCGACTGAGCCAGACGTCTGTCAATGACGCTGCTGAGATCATCGACAGCATGAAGGTGAACGGCTGGGCCGGCGATCCGATGGACGTGGTGCGGATGCCTGACGGCGGTCTGACGACCGTGGACAACGGTCCCGTCGACCGGTGTGGGTCGAGCGTAGAAGTGGCTCGGCGCCTGGTCGGCGACGCTCAGGGGGCGCTAACGGTGCCCTAAGGTTCCGCTCAACCGCGGGCCGCCGCCGGCCCCGTTCGCGGGTCAGCCGAGGCGGGAGACCTGGTAGTGGCCGATCAGCCGCCCCTGCGGTGTCCGCTCGACCAGCACGCTGAGGTTGACGGTGAGCGTGGGGCGGTCGGTGAACGCGAAGTCGACGCTCAGGTAGCCGAGCACCAGGTCGTCGGCCGGCTGCCTGGTTTCGAGGATCCGGTAGTCGGCGGTCATGCCGAGCGGCTGGGAGTCGTAGTAGGCGGCGATGCCCGGCCGGCCGACGGTGTAGGGGTGCAGGCCCTGGAAGATCGCGTCCTCGGTGAAGCAGGCAGCGACCCGCTCGGGGGCGTGCGCGTCGACGGCGGCCTTCCATTCGTCGAGGATGCTGCGCAGTGCCTGCTCGTGGTCCGCTGTGGTGCTCATCGGAGTTCCTCTCTCGTGATCCGCGCCGGTGCTCGGCGCCCGGCTCAGCGTCCGGCGCTCCGGCCGCCGTCGATGTGCAGGATCTCGCCGGTGACGAACGGGGCGTTCTCCAGGAAGACGACCGCGTCGACCACCTCGGCGACCTCGCCCATTCGGCCCAGTGGATGCAGCGCGGCAAGGGCGTCCCGGGTCTCGGCCGAGTAGGACGGGGCGCGGATGACGCCCAGCGAGACGGTGTTGACCCGGATGCCGCGGGCCGCGTACTCGATCGCCAGCGAGCGGGTGACCGCGTTCAGCCCGCCCTTGGTGAGCGAGGCGAGCGCCGAGGGGACCCGGGAGTCCGCGTGGTCGACCAGGCTGGTGGAGATGTTGACCAGGTGGCCGCCGCCTTCGCGGGCGAGCATCGCGGCGATCGCGCTGCGGGAGACCTCGAAGAAGCCGCGGAGGTTCACCCCGGTCACGGCTTCGTAGTCCTCGTCGGTGTAGTCGGTGAACGGCTTCGCGATGTAGATCCCGGCGTTGTTGATCAGGGTGTCCACCCGGCCGAAGCGCTCCAGCGCCTGCTCGACCACCCGGGCGCCGACGCCCGGCTCGGCCAGGTCGCCCCGCACCGCCAGCACCTCGGGGTCCTCCGACGGGGCGATGGACCGGGACACGGCGACCACCGCGTGGCCGAGCTCGCGGTAGGCGGTGAGCAGCGCGGCGCCGATGCCCTGGGAGGCGCCGGTGACGACGGTGACCTTCCGGGTGGCGAGCTTCTGGTCGGTGCTCATCCGGTGCCGGCGGGGCCGGCGGGGTCGGCGGGGTGCGGGGAGAGCGGGGTGACCTCGTCGGTGCGCCAGATCCGCAGCGGCATCGAGGCGAGGACCTCCTCCAGCCGGTCGGCGTCGGCGGCGGCGAAGAGCCCGAGCGTGCGCCACTCGCCCGGTTGCAGCGGCGGGCGCCACAGCCGGAGCAGGTGCCCTTGCGCCGCGAGCTCGCGTGACCGGGCGGCCTCGCGGGTGCGGATGTCCTCGACGGCCTGCTCCGAGGTCCCGTCCGGGACGTGGGTGGTCATCGTGACCAGGTACTCCATGATCATCTCCTTCTGGGGCGTGACCCCCTCCAGCATCCGGCCTCGCCACGCCCGCCGCTCGCGCGGACCCACCGGCCCGCTCGGCCGGACGGGTGAGCACCGGGCCGGCACCCGCCGGCGCCGAACGGATCAACTGTCTTAAGAAGGGTGTCCCTGAGACCTGGGGCGACGGGGTTCTGCTCCGGATCGGCAAGCAGGCGGGCCCCTACCGTAGGACGTATCCGATGGGCTCACCCTGGACCGGATGGGACGGCAACTGACATGGCAGACCTGCTGACCGGCGACGACCTGCCTGAGGGCTTCGCCTATCCGCCCGAGTTCCTCCGGGTCGTCGAACTCGGCCTCACGGATCTGGAGCCGTGGTGGATCATCGATGGTGATCTTCTGAGGTCTGGCATGCGCCTGCTGGCCTCCGCCTACCCGACACGCCGACTTGTCCTGTTCGCCAAGCGCCAGGACAACGATGACGTAGCGTGCTGGGACCTGGATACCGCAGACGTTGCCGTCGTGCACATGGGCGCCACCCCCGGCTGGGAGCAGCGGGGCCCGCGGTTCGCGAACTTCAATTCCTGGCTCCGACAGGCGATCGAGGACCTCATCGAGCACGGAGCATGAGCCCCGGAGCGTCAGACTTCCGCTGCAGGTGTCAGGGCAGGCGGGAGCCACGCGCCAGTGGTGAAGAGCTGTACGAGCGCGTCGAGCTTGTCGCGGCCCCACTTGCCGACCGTGGACAGGTAGGACTGGACGATCGCGAAGTCGGTGAGTCCTTGCAGGGTGCGCCAGCCGCCGCCGGAGGTCCGCTGTTGGACCTTGACCGGCCGCTGGTCGCGCTCGGCGAGGTTGTTCGAGAAGGGCACCGCGAGGTTCGTGGCGAAGCGCAGGATCATGTCCTCGTAGCGTTCGAACCGGCGGATCAGTTTGCTCGCCTCGTCGGCGAGCGGCCCGCGGCGGCCGGTGTTGTGGGTGCGGCCGTGGGCGAGCGCGCCGAGGTAGCGGTTGCGGACCCGGGCCAGTTCGTACGCGGGCAGCGCGTCGAAGCCTGCGGTACGGGCTTGCTCGGCGGCGTCCTTGGCTGCGAGGAGGGTGTCGGCCATGGCCTTGGCCCACAGTTGTCCGGCCGGGTCGCCGTCGTGCACGCTGCGCAGGTCGCGCAGCAGGTGGGCGCCGCACCAGGCGTGGAGCACGTGGTCGAGGTGGGTGTAGCCGTTGTAGCCGTCGCGGACCAGGACGCCGTCGAAGGCGGGCCAGATCCCGCCGGCGTCGATCGTCTCCTTGGTGCGGTCGCCGGTGTGCGTGGCGGTGAGGTACTCGGTGCACGCCACGTGCAAGTACACGTTCGCCCCGCCCGCGCGGGCGATCGTCTCATCGGCGTGCGCCACGGGCGCGGCGGCGATCAGCTCCCGCACCCGGGGCAGGAACGCGGCCTCGAGCAGCCGGGCCGCGCGGGAGCGCACCGAGGCGACGAACCCGGTCGACACCTGCGCGCCGAGCAGGGTGGCGAGCACGCCGGCGGTGCGGCGCACCGGCAGGTGGTGCGCGCACAGCAGCCACGCGGCGCGGGCGGCCAGTCGCGGCCCGTACTGAGCGCGGCCCCTCGCCCGGGCGGGCACGCCGCCGACCGTGGTGGTACCGCAGCCGGTGCAGGTCTTCGCCACGATGCGGTGCTCGGTCACGTGCGGGCGCGGCGGCGGGGCGGGTGCATCGAACACCTGGTGCCGCCGCTCGTCGAACCCTGGCACGCCGGTCAGGTCGGCGCCACAGCAGCAGGCAGCGGGTTCGTGGCGTACCGTCTCGTCCGGGTCCTCCACCAGCCGCAACGTGCTCCCCGGCGCACCATCCTGCTTGCCTCGCCGTCTCCCGGACGAGGTGCGCGAAGACCGCTTCGGCGCGGGCCTGGCGAACGGCGGGTCCGAGGAGGGCGGCTTGGAGGAGTTCGAGGAATCCTTGCCGAGCCTTCGCTCCAGCTCCTCCACCCGCGCCAGCAGGAGCTCGCACTGTGTGCTCAACTGCTTGATCAACGCCGCTTGCTGGGCGATCGTGGCGTCCTTCGCCGCGAGCAGGAGCTTCAGCTCATCACGCGACGGTTCGACCTCGGGCTCCACGAAGGAGCGCAGTAGTGATCTCGCCGGGTCTTCGTCCAACGGACCGTCAGCCTTGCTGAACAGCTACCGTCGCCCATCTCATCGAACAGCACGGCGGTGCTTTCCCCGCCTGGCTCGCCCCTACTCAGCTGGTCATTCTCCCGATCTCCGACACCGAACTGCCGAACGCCGCAGCCCTCGCCCAACGCTGCACCCATCTCGGACTGCGTGCCCAGATCGCGGGACCGGACCGCGGCAGTCTGGGCGCCCGTATCCGAGAGGCCCGCCTGGTTCCCTACCAAGCCGTCATCGGGGCCAAGGAGGCCGCTGACGATCACGTCGCACTGCGCTTGCGTGACGGACGCCGGCTCGACCCACAGCCGGTCAGTGACGTACTCACCCACATCAGCGCTCTCATCGGGGCCCACAGCACCGACCTGTGGGCCGACGCTGATGGGGATTCTTGAAAACGGCCGCTGTCGCTCTTCGCCTCGCTTTGTTGCTGCTTGAACGGTGTGGGGAGGGTGGGGATCGAAGAGCATGCGTGGGCCCCGCCGACCGTCAGGTCGGCGGGGCCCGGTGATTGTGAACCTCAGCTGGTGGTCAATTGATCAGCCCGCACTTCGAACTCGACTCGTCCCTCGAGTGATTCGAGTCCCCAGGGGCTGACGGAGATCTTCACCGTGTCCGAGGTGCTCACGGTGTCGTCGGCGTTCAGGATGTCGCAGAGGATGACAACCTCAACGGGATAGTGGGTGTCGGGGGCCAGGTCGTCCCCGTTGGTGAAGACGGGCCACTTGTCGATGAAGGCCCACTGCTGCTGGCGAGCGTCGGTGAAGCGGACTTCGACCAGGCCGGGCTGGGGTTCATCGTCGACCCAGCGGACCGCTTCACAACTCAGGAAGACCATGGGCCTGACTCTGCCGTCACGGCCTGCGGTCGGCAGCCGGATTTCCGGGCTGCCGACCAAATAATCTTGCTGTCACGGAGCCCTGCGGAGCGGGACGACATCGGGAAGGCCGGTGGGCATCGAAGGCCGGGCGGCTTCTGGTGTCGCCAGGAGCGCAACGATGGTGACGGGCTGCTGGCAGTGTGGGCAGTTCCGGGTCGCGGTGGGTTCGAGCGGGTCTCGCTCCGGCGTGTGTCGCGTGGCGGTGCGGCCAGGCGTTTTGGAGGCTGGCGGGAGATCGGCCAGGGGTGGGGTGGCGGCTGGAATCGGCCGTGCTGTTCCTCCGAGCCGGCGCGCCCGGTCTTCGTCCCGGGCCTGGTCTCGTTTGCGTTCGGCGTCCTTACGGCAGATCGGGGAACAGTAGATCTGTCGGATGGTCTTGGCTGACTCGAAGGTGCCATCACAGACGGGACAAGTGCGCGTCTCACGAACCGCCCTCTGAAGTGCGTCTGCATGGCCGTCATGAGCCTGGACCCCACCGGCCAGGGCCGAAAGCGCTGGACCCCACGCTGGAAAGCCTCTCTGAACGCCTTCGACATCACCTTCGACGGCCGACTCCCAGCCGCCCGCCGCTGAACCCCCGACAACTCCAGAACCACCGTTAACTTGGCTCTGTCTCACATCCGGTGGTAACGGTGCGTCACGATCCGCGGTGCCCGTTCTCGCAGCTCAAGGAGAAGACGGCGGGCTGCACCGTGAAGACGGATGTCTGACCGGTCAGCGCGAGGACCCACTCCGACTCCATGAACTACCGTCAGCGATCACGGTTGCTGCGCGTTACCACCGGATGTGAGACAGAGCCGTTAACTTTACAGACCCGCCGGCCGAGGCGTATCCGAGGGCCGGTCCTGAGAAGCGGAAGTGGAGGTGGAGGTTAGTCCCTGCTTCTCACGGGTTGGCGCCGTTTCCCAGGCTCATGTGCTGTGGATGTGCCCTCGTGCGCCCGGGTTCTGGGCGGGCCGGGACGCCAAACGTTCTGCCCAGGGTGGGTCTGCGCCGGGGACGGAGCAGGTGAGGGCGGCGACGCGGGCGGCGAAGGAGCAGGCGTCAGTGGTGCCTTCGAGGGTCAGGGCATCGAGTCGGCCGCCGAGGTGTCCGAGTGCGGTGAGGCGGTGCAGCAGGCCGGCAGTGAAGGCGTCTCCGGCGCCGACGGTGTCGATGACGTCGACGGTCGGGGCCGGGACGGTGACGCGTGCGCCGTCGAGGGAGGCGAGGGCGCCGCGTCCGCCGAGGGTGATGACGACGAGGCGCGCGCCGGCCGCGTGCCAGGTATCGCAGGCCTGTTCGGGGCTGGCCCCGGGGAGGAGCAAGCTGAGGTCGTCTTCGCTGAGGCGGAGGATGTCGGCCACGGCGCACCAGTGGTGGAGCCGCTGGTGGTAGGCGGCGGGCGGTACGAGGAGTGGGCGGACGTTGGGGTCGATGGACACGGTGGCATGCTCGCGTGCCTTGGCGAGGTAGTCCTCGATGTGGCTGCCTCCGGGGCGGCGTATCAGCGCCAGGGAGCCGGTGTGCACGGCGACGGTTTCGCCCGGCACGGTGTCGGACAGTTCGTCGGCGGTCCACTGCCAGTCGGCGGCGCCGTCGGCGAAGAAGGAGTAGGTGGCCTGGCGGGTCTCGTCGAGGTCGGCGATGGCCAGGGTGCTGGGCTCGGGGGCGGCCACGCTGCCGCTCAGGTCGACGCCGGAGGCGCTGAGGCGGTTGCGGAAGAGGGTGCCGAAGACGTCGTTGGAGATCCGGGCGAGGAAGCGAGTGGGGGTGCCGAGTCGGGCGAGGGCAACGGCGGTGTTGGCGGGGCCGCCACCGGGCAGGACGCGCAGGGCGAGATCGGCGGGGCTGGACAGGGCGGGGTCGGTGAAGGCGTCGGCGACGCACTCGCCGAGGACGGTGACGCTGCTGGTGGGGAGGTTCATGGGCTGTCTCTCTGTAAAAGCGCAGTGCGGGGGGGCTCGGTCGTAGCGTTCGTCCTTGACCTTGCGGATGGACACGCGCCGGACTCAGCCCTTGACCGCAGAGCTGGCCACGCCTTGGACGAACCACCGCTGGAAGAACGCGAAGACGATCAGCACCGGTAGGACCAGCAGGACGCCGAAGGCGAGGATCTGGCCCCAGTCCGGGGGCTGCTGGCCCTGGAAGACGCTCATCTCCAGCGGCAGCGGGCGGACCGATGGGTCGGAGACCATCAGCACCGGCCACAGGAACGAGCCCCACTGGATAAGGAAGGTCAGGATCGCCACTGAGGCGAAGGCCGGCTTGCTCATCGGGACGATGATCGCGAAGAAGGTGCGCCAGGGGCCCGCGCCGTCGATCCGGGCAGCTTCCTCGATGCTCGGTGGGATCGAGCGGAAGAACGTGTGGAACTGATAGACCGAGAAGGCGTTGGCGATGAAGGGGAGCGCCAGGATGTAGAGGGTGTTGCGCTGGTCGTTGAACATGTAGAAGAGCGGGACGGCCACCGACTCGAACGGGACCAACATCAGCAGCAGAATGAGCGTGAAGACGACTTCGCGTCCGCGCCACTTCAGCCGTGACAGCCCGTACGCGGCCATCGAGTTGACGAACAGGCCGCCCGTCACGACCACGAACGCCAGCAGCAGCGAGATGCCCATGAAGCGCCAGAAATAGCCGGTGCTGTCGGAGTTGAGGCTGCTCAGGACGGCGGAGTAGTTGTCGAAGGACAGGTCGGTCGGGAGGAAGCCGGAGAGACCGTTCAGGATCTCGTCGGACGGCTTGAGGCTGCCCAGGAACAGGTAGATCACCGGTAGCACGAAGACGGAGGCCAGCACGCTGAGTACGGCGTAGTCCATGAAGCGGCGCAGGGGCGTAGGGGTCGTGCCCATGAGTCAGTCCTCGTTTCCGGGCCGGACGACGCGGCGCTGGATGAGGGTCAGGACGACGACGATCAGGAAGAAGACGACGGTGATCGCGGACGCCTGGCCGATGTTGTTCTGGTCGAAGGCGGTGGTGACGGCCTGGTACATCACGGTGCGGGTGGCGTCCTCATCCAGACCGCCCCCGCGGACGAGGACGTACACCTGGTCGAAGACCCGGAAGGAGAGCACCGAGGTGAGCATCGCAACGAAGACGAGGGTGGAGTGGATGCCGGGCAGGGTGACGTGGCGGAACTGCTGCCAACGACTGGCGCGGTCGAGTTCGGCGGCCTCGTAGAGCTCACCCGGGATCTGCTGGAGGCCGGCGAGCAGGATGACCATCTGGAAGCCGACGCCCTGCCAGATGGACAGCACGACGATCGAGGCCATCGCGGTGGCGGAGTCGCCGAGCCAGTCGAAGGCGCCCCAGTTGCCGAAACTCACCGCGTCCAGCGCGGAGTTGAGCATGCCCTGGTCACTGCGGGCCAGTATGAGCCGCCAGATCACGGCGACCAGCGCCATGGGGAAGACGACCGGCATGAAGAAGAGCGACCGGAACAATCCGATGGCCTTGAGCTTGCGGTTGAGCAGGATCGCCAGGGCCAGTGCCAGGGCCGTCTGCACGGGTACGACGAACACGGCGAAGGTCAGGTTGTTGAGCAGGGCCCGCAGGAACGGGCCGGACAGGTCGGGGTCGGTGAACAGCCTCCGGTATTGCTCCAAGCCGAAGAAGCTGGGCTCCAGCGGGGAGCCGAGGCGGACGTTGTAGAAGGAGAGCACCACGGCGTAGCCGAACGGCACACCGACGAAGACGATCAGTCCGACGGCGGCCGGGGCGGACATGAGTAGTCCGTGCAGCCAGTCACGGTTCTTGCGGCCCGGCCGCGCTGATCGCGTCGATCGCGCGGATGTCACGGATGTCACGGATGTCACGGATGAGGCCTGCTCCGGGCCGGGCGGCGCGGCGTGCGCGGGTTCCACGGATGTCACGGGAGGGTCCTGTTCCTGGCGGGGTGGGCGCGGCAGCCGCGGCCGCCCGGGCCGATGGGTCCTACGGGATCTTGTAGCCGGCGTTGTCGGAGAAGTCCTGGTCGATGGCGCGGGCGGCCTTTTGCAGAGCGCTCTCGGGGTCGGCGCCACCGTAGATGGAGTTCAGGGCCTCGCTGAACTTCGAGGTGACCAGGGGGTAGCCGGCGGTCACCGGGCGGGTGACGGCGACGCAGGACTTGGTGATGTCCTTGTCGCCGCAGGGCTTGGCGAGCTGGTCGGCGTAGAGCTGGAGCGGGCCGCCCTGCTTGTAGAGCTCGCTCTTGTCGAGCGCGGTCTTGGTGGCGGGCACCGCCCCGTTGGCCGTCGTCATGGCGGTGATGTTGGCGTCGTTCAGGAGGGTGTCCAGGAACGTGCCGGCGGCCTTGGCGTTCTTGCTGTCGGCGCCGATGCCCCAGGCCCAGGAGCCCTGGCCGGTCTTGGGGCCGTTGCCGAAGTCGGGCAGCGGCAGTACGACGAGGTCGTCGCCGAGGGCCTCGCTGTAGGCGGGGTACATCCAGTGGCCGACCCAGCTCAGGGCGACGCGGCCCTTGGCGAAGGCGTTGCCGTCGGTGTTGGGGTCGACATACGTCTTCCAGGACTGGAAGGTCTTCATGGCCGAGATGACTGCCGGGGTGTCGAGGGCGCCTTCCGCCTTGCCGTCCTTGAGGAGGGAACCTCCCGCGGACCAGACGACCGGGGCGAAACCGTAGGTGCCCCACTCGTTGGCGTAGCCGCCGGTCTCCTGGAGGTCGAGGGTCTTGCCGTCGGTGTCCATGGCCTTCAGCGCCCCCAGCGCGGCGGTGAACTCCGTCGCCGTCCAGTCATTGGACAGGCTGGTCGGGTACTTCACCCCGGCCGCGTCGAGCAGCTTCTTGTTGCCGTAGATCCCCAGGCCGGAGTCGAACATGCCCAGGCCGTAGTGCTTGCCGCCGACCTCGCCCTGCGCCTTGCTCGCGTCGGTGGCGTTGTCCATGGTCTCGGTGGAGACGTGCGTGTCGATGGGGGCGAGCTTCTTGTTGTAGACGAAGTTCGCCATGGTCGGGCCGTCGAACTCCATCACGTCCGGCAGCTTGGAGGCGTCGGTGGCCGTGATGGTCTTGGTGTAGTCGGCCTCGGGGATCAGCTTCAAGTCGACCTTGATGTCGCCCTGCGAGGAGTTGAAGGACTTCACCGCGTTCTGCAGCGCACTGGCCTCGTTCTTCTGGCCCTGGTGGGCCCAGACGCTGATGGTGCCCTTGCCGCTTCCGGCCTCGGCGGAGGCATCGGTGCCGCCGCCCGAGCCGCAGGCGGCCAGCGCCACCACGGGGAGAGCGAGGGCCAGGCCCGTACGGACGGTACGGCGGTACTTTCTGTTGGTCGAGCTCATGGTTTGTGCCTCCGTGCTGTGGCGAGGGTTCGAAGTGCGGGGGGAGCGTTCCGGGGCGTGGGGGTGCGGCGCTCGGGGGGGGTTACCTCGGGCCGCGCAGGCGCGGCGGGGCGGTGGTCTCGCGCAGGACGAGACGGATGGGCATCTGCACCAGCCCCGGCGGCTCGGCGTCGGGTTCGTCCAGTTGCCGCAGCAGCAGCCGGGCGGCCTCGGCGCCCTGGTCGGCAACCGGCTGGGCGACGGTGGTCAGTCCGACCACGTCGGCGAGTTCGTGGTCGTCGAAGCCGACGACGGACACGTCGTCCGGCACCTTCAGCCGGTGGCGGCGCAGGGCGCGCAGTGCGCCCATCGCCATCTCATCCGACTGCGCGAACACGGCAGTCGGCGGGCGGGAGACAGCCAGCAGCTCGGTCATGGCCCGCTCACCGCCCTCGACGGTGTAGTCGCCGTCCGCTTCCAGGGCCGCATCGTGCTCTATCCCCGCATCGGTCAGGACGTCCAGGTAGGCGCTGCGCCTTTCGACGGGGGTGGTCCAGTGCAGCGGCCCACTGGACCCGCTGATCATCCCGATCCGTCGGTGACCGAGGTTCACCAGGTGGCGTACGGCGCTCTCCGTTCCGGCCCGGTCGTCGATGCCGACGACGGTGAAGCCGAGCCGGGCTCCGCCGACCGTGGTGGCCAGCGGCACCCCGAGTGAACGCAGTGCAGCCGACTCCTCCTCGTCAGGGATGAGGAGCGACAGCACGGCGTCCACCCGCTTGCGGACCGGCAGCTTGGTGAAGAAACGCTTGCGTGTCTCCGGCGATCCCAGGTTGTACAGCAGCACGTCGTACCCGGCGGCGCTGAAGACCTGCTCGGCGGCGTCCAGCACGGTGCCGAAGAACCAGCGGCCCACGTACGGGACCACGACCCCGATGGTGAAGGTGCGCCCGCTGGCCAGGCTCGACGCGGAACGCGAGGCGGTGTAGCCGAGCTGGGCGGCGAGGGCCGCGATCTGCGTCCGCACCTCCTCGGACACGCCCGGCCGTCCGCGCAGCGCGCGGGACACGGTGGACGTCGAGACTCCGGCGGCGCGGGCGACATCGGTGATGCTGGCCGTCACGGCGCATTCCCTCCCGTTGGTTTCACGTCGATGTGATCTGCAGGTGACGTGACCGTAAACCCGCCCTCGTTGTTGCGCAAGCGTTTGCGTTCGGATTTACTTGGGCTGACCCTTGAGAGACCTTTTTGTTATCAAGCATCAGCGCATACGTTTGGGCGCTGTGAGCCGACAGGAATGTGCATGCGATACGCCCCGCCCGGCCTCTGCGTGAACGACTTCGCCCTCCTGCGGGACGAGGACGGCACATACGCGGTGCTGCACCTGCAGGGGCCCTGGACAACGGAGTTCGATCATCTGCGGATGGAGACCTCCTACGGCCGGGCAACCTCCACCGACCTGGTCCACTGGCAGCCCCAGGGCACCGCCTTCGGCAACGGCCTGCCCGGCCGCTTCGACCAGCAGGCCGTGTGGACCATGCACCCCATCCGGCACGGCGACGCAATGACGATGTTCTACACCGGCGTCTTCGGTCTCACACCGGGCGGCTGGCCGGTCCAGTCGGTCGGACTGGCGTACTCGGACCGCACGGACGGCACCGGTTGGCGCCGCCATGGCACCAGGCCGGTCGTCGAGGCGGACCCGCGCTGGTACCGCACCAGCGAGAAGATGGCCTGGCGTGACCCGTTCGTCGTACGCGATGACGCGTCGGACGGCTGGGTCATGGTCGTCTGCGCCAGCGACGCCTCCCTCCCGGTGGAGGTCAGCGGCTGTGTCGCCCTGGCCACCTCGGCGGACCTGGAGCACTGGACCGTCCATCCGCCGCTCATCTCCCCCGGTGACGTCGATGAACTGGAGTGCCCGGTCCTGGAACGCCTCGACGACGGAAGCTGGCTGCTGCTCGGCTCCATCGGCGCGACCCGCGGCTTCGAGTCGTGGACCGCCCCCAGCCTGCGCGGGCCCTGGACCCGCCGCGGTCCCCTCGGCCCGGCCGGCGCCTACGCCCCGCGCGTCATCGTCGCGCCCGATGGCTCCCGCGTCGTGCTGCACACTACGCCTCGCCGGGTCGGCCTCACTGACTCCGGCGAGACCTGCCGCGGGATGCTCGCCCAGCCCAAGTCCCTTGTCATGCTGGACGGTTCGACGCCCCGCCTGGAATGGTGGCCCGGCCTGGACGTCTGGCTCGGCGAGGAAACGGAGCACCCCGCCCCGCACGCAGTCGGCGACATCGGCCTCACCGGGCCCGTCGACGTTATTCTCCGCACCGATTCCCCGGACGGCAGCCCCGCCCTCGTTGTCGGCTGCGACGGCAAGAACCTCTGGGTCACCGGCCCCGAGGGGACCCGGCTCGGCGAGACCGTCCTGACCGAACCCGCCGCCACGCTGCGCATCCTCACCATTGGCGAGTACGTCGAGGTCTACGCCGACGGCCTCTTCGTCCTGACCACCCTGTGCTACTCCGGGCACCCCGCCCCGTGGACGGCCGCCACCGAAGGCCGCGAACGCACCATCCCTGTCCGCCCGATCCGGCTGCCCGACCCGCACCGCGACGACGCCTCGGCCATCTGGCCAGGCTCCACAACACCCTGACGGGCGACAGCCCACGCCCGTCTGATCGTCACCCGGCACGACCCCGGAAAGGCTCAATCGGGTGTGCGAGGACATCGACCGCCCGCCAGGAACTGGCGAGTCAGCTCGAGCGCTCCACCGGGCGGAGTGCCAAGATCTTCCTGAGGGACACCTTGCTGTCCATGGCGTTGACGGGGGCCTGCGTCATGCCGACGGCAGCCGAGATGCGCGCCTGGCTGGCCCTGCTGTACTGCCGGCCGTGACGGAACACGGTGCCGCTATCGCGGGTGCGGAGGGCTTGGCGGACATCTGCGCGCTCCCATGCCCAGTCAGGCAGAGTCAGGCAGAGACGTTGGTACGAGCGGTGTGGTCACGGTCCTCGGCGACGACCTCGCCGCCACCGCGCTCGCCGCGCACGCGGGAGTCAGCGCGCGCCACCTGGCCCGGCTGTTCCTCGACCAGCTCGGACAGACCCGACGACCTCGACCGCACACTCCGCCGCGTGTTACGCAGAATCCAACTCCGGCCCCACCTGATCAACGGCTGCCTCGCCGCCACCGACCTGACACTCGACCCACCGACCACCCTGAAAACCTCAGTAACTGCCGCCCGCGCCGAAGAGTGTGAGCGCTCACACCGATCCCGTCAACAACTCTGACAGGTAAGAGATTCTGATGGCGCTTCAGTATCCGACAGATTGCGGCACGGTACTTGACGACCTCTCATGCCCCATGGTCTTCTCCGTGAACACACCAGATGTTCGACTTTCAAATTGTTAGCGCTAACAATGCGCCGGAGATCCGGTGCCCCCACCCCGCAGGGGTCACGTCTTGCCGCCGCCTCGGACGTGCCGTGCCCGGTCCGCACGCACGCACGCACGCACCAAGAAGGACCGCCCCCTGCCCAAGTCGCCCCTAGGAGGGTGCAGATGAACGCTCTCGGTACAGCTCCACGAACCTCGACACGGCGAGGATGGCGGCCGCGGATGGCCGCCCTGCTCTCGATGGTCTTCGTGGCCGGCTTCCTGGCGATGGTGAACCCGTCGTCCGCCTCGGCTGCCTCGGTCGACACCGGCAAGTGGTACGTGCTGGTGAACCGCAACAGCGGCAAGGCGCTGGACGACTACAACTTCGCCACCGCCGACGGCTCGCCAGTCGTCCAGTGGACCCGCTCCAGCAACGAAGCCCAGCAGTGGCGCTTCCTGGACTCCGGCAGCGGCTACTACCGCCTGCAGAACCGTAACTCCGGCAAGGTCCTGGACGACTACAACTGGTCCTCGGCCGACGGCACCGACGTCGTCCAGTGGAGCGACCTCAACGCGACCAACCAGCAGTTCCGCCTCGCCGACTCCGCCGGCGGCTACGTCCGCCTCCTGAACCGCCACAGCAGCAAGGCCCTCGAGGTCCAGAGCGCCTCCACCGCCGACGGCGGCAAGATCGTCCAGTACGCCGACTGGGGCGGCAGCAACCAGCAGTGGCAGCTCGTCCCCGTCGCCGACGTCGGCACCGGCACGTGCGCTCTTCCGTCGACCTACCGCTGGACATCGACGGGTCCGCTGGCGGAGCCGGCGAACGGGCAGGTCGCGTTGAAGGACTTCAGCACCACCACGTACAACGGCAAGCACCTGGTCTACGGGACGACCTCCACCGGAACGTCGTGGGGCTCGACGGGGTTCAGTCCCTTCACGAACTGGTCGGACATGGCGACGGCCACCCAGACCGGGATGAACGATCCCGCGGTGGCGCCCGAAGTGTTCTACTTCGCGCCCAAGAACGTCTGGGTGATGGTGTCCCAGTGGAGTCAGTGGCCGCTCTATTACCGCACGTCCAGCGACCCCACCAACCCCAACGGCTGGTCCGCCTCGCAGCCGCTGTTCACCGGCAGCCTCCCCGTCGGCCCCCAGGGCCAGAAGGACGCCCCGATCGACCCGACCATGATCGCCGATGACCAGAACATGTACCTGTTCTTCGCCGCTGACAACGGCAAGATCTACCGGGCCAGCATGCCGATCGGGAACTTCCCCAGCAGCTTCGGCTCCTCGTACACGACGGTCATGAGCGACACAACGGACCTTCTGTTCGAGGCGCCGGAGGTCTACAAGGTCCAGGGCCAGAACCAGTACCTCATGATCGTTGAGGCGCAGGGTACGAACCGCTACTTCCGCTCGTTCACCGCCTCCAGCCTGAACGGTCCGTGGGCCGTCCAGGCCGGCAGCGAGAGCAGCCCCTTCGCGGGCCAGGCCAACAGCGGTTCCACCTGGGCCAAGGGCGTCAGCCACGGCGACCTGGTCCGCAACAACCCTGACCAGACCAAGACCATCGATCCCTGCAACCTGCAGTTCCTTTACCAGGGCCTCCCCACCAACACACCGGCGGGCACCGACTACCTGAAACTGCCGTACCGGCCGGGCCTGCTCACCCTGCAGCGCTGACCCGCCTGATCCACGGCGATCGCGATGGGGTGCGGTCCGCCGACGCGTAGACGAGCTGTCTACGGCGCGGGCAACTCCACCTGCTGACCGATACTCACCGCACCGAGGACCCCAGCCGCGCATCGGCTGGGGTTCTTCATCCTGTGTGCAGGCGGTTTCAGTGCCCCGGTTGGGGAGGCTGGACTGTCTGTCGTGACGGACATCTCTTGTGCTCCTCGCCCGCGAGGCCTTCAGGCCGGTGCCCGGTTTGAGGCCGGTGAGAGGACTGTGGTGATCGCCCCTGACCTTCGGGTCAGCGAGCGGTCGGTCGAGCGTTGGCGGCGGGCCTGGCGGGAAGGCGGCGAGGACGCGCTGCGCTCATCGGGTCCAGCGAGTGTCCCGAAGCTGTCGGACGACCAGTTCGCCTTGTTGGAGCAGGAGTTGGGCAGAGGACCGGCCGCGCACGGGTTCGAGGATCAGCGCTGGACCCTGGCCCGCGTCCAGGCCGTGATCGGTCGCCGATTCCGGATGAGGCTGTCGGTTGCGACGGTGCGGCGGCTGCTGAAGCGGCACGGCCGGTCCTGGCAGGCCCAGGCCCGCCGGGCGCTGGAGCGGGAAAAGCTATCCACCTTACATCACCGTTGGCAAGTGGATCGGCTCCGGAACGGCGCGTCGTACGGATAGACTCGGAAGCGAGATACATCTCTCGGGTCTCCTGTGGAGTGTGTTTTCGGTTGGCCGGCGCCCTTGCCACCCGCTTCGGCGGAAGTGGGCGCCGGCTGCTTTTCGTATCTGGTCGCCGCGGGTTGGGCCCGTGCTCCGGCAGGTCCGCATCCTCTTCGCCTTCCGGCTTCCGGCACAGTGCTCCTGCGCTAGCCTCGATGCAGCACCTATCACTTGGAGGCCGTGATGCGGATCGTCTTCGACCCAGCCGAGCAGGAGGCCCTGCGGGCCGACGCGCGGGAGATGGCTGACGGCGACCCGCAGATCGCCTACGTCCTGGAGCGGCTGGCCGGCGAGGGTGTCGACCTGGACCGCGTCATCCCTTGGGAGGACCTGCGCGAGAATCTCGGTCAGCCCCCGCTCGACGATTCCGCTCCGACCTCGAACGTCGCCTGATGGGGCGGCACGCCCCGAAGCGCGCCCGCATCGTCTTCTACGACGTGGCGCAGGAGCAGATCGAGAAGATGTCAGAGGCCGAGCGCCTTCGACTGGACCCCGCGCTGGTGGCCATCTCCAGGAATCCCGATATCGGCGTCCCCTCGAAGCACGGCGCGATCCGTGAGCACCGCGGGGACCGGGTTCGGATCCTGTACGTGCCGACCGCCCTCGGCACGCTCGTCCTGGTCGCCTACGTCGAGGCGGGCTGACCTCCCTCTCCGAAGGCCGTGCGCAGTCGGCCAAGACCCCGCCGCGGTCCACGGACCGGTCAGCACTGATCTCCGCCACCGCATCCGGGCGCACCAGGATGGCGTCCAGGACATCGCGGGAGCCCCACGACGCGGCGAAGCGCACCCGGTCCACGGGTGCCCGGGCTCGGCGGCCGCCAGGCGCTCCGCGACCAAGCGTGCCTGCTCCGGGCGCAGCGCGACGGTACGGCCCACCGCCCGTAGGCGGCCGGTGTCGTCGTAGCGGGGCCGAGGACGAGGAGCTGGGGGCGGGTCAGGGTGCCGCTGATCGCGCCGATGATCGCTTCGGTGGTGTCGCGGCGGCGGACCTTGGTCCAGCCGCGGTAGTTCGGGAGGTATTTGCTGGTCAGGGGTTTGATGACCAGGCCTTCGACGCCTGATACGTCGGTCCAGGCCTGAAGCCATTCCTGTGCTGTCGACAGGTCGGTGGTCTGCGGGCAAAGCGTCCACGGGGCTGTCAGGGCGTGGGCGGAGAAGAGCACTTCGAGGCGCCGGCGGCGTTCTCGGTAGGGCAGGGTCATCGTCTCGACGCCGTCGACCTGAAGGACGTCGAACGCCACGAAGTAGGCCGGGAAGGCCGCGGCGAGGATGGCGGCGCCGCGGGCGCGGGCGGCCGCCCGGCGCTGCAACGCCTCGAAGGACAAGGCGCCGGCCTCGGGGTCCCAGACCAGGAGTTCGCCATCGAGGACCAGGCCGGGCGGCAGCTGGTCCAGTGCGGCCGCGACCAGGTCGGGGAAACGGTCCTGCACCAGGGAGCCGCGGCGGGTCTGGATCAGGACCTGGCCGCCCGGGGCGGGCGGGGTGAACAGCAGGGCACGGTGCCCGTCGAACTTCTGTTATGCGCTGTTGGATTGTCCATGGATCCGGCGCCATGACGAGGACGGGCAGTGCATTTCTCTCGCCGAGGCGTGAACCGGCGTGGTCGCTGCCTCTGGTTTCGATCGCGAGAGAGTGGCTTCGGCGCCACCGTGGCGCCCCTCAAGGGCGGTCGGCCTCGTCCCGCTCGGCCCAGGTGAGGGCAGCAGCAAGGGAGCGGAAAGCGGTGCGGTAGATTCCCGGGGCTGTGCCGGTGCAGCGATGGAAGTGGTGCCGCAGGTTCGCCGATGTGCCGAGACCGGTGCGGGCGGCTATGCGCTCGATGGGGTCGTCGGTGCGCTCCAGGAGCCGCTGAGCGAGCTGGATACGGGCGCGGAGCAGGAACTGGAGCGGGCTGAGGCCGGTCTCACTGCGGAAGCGCCGGGTCAGTGTCCGTACACCGAGCCCCGAGCGGTCGGCGATTTCGGCGAGGGTCAGCGGATCCTGGAGGTTGGCCTCCATCCACCGGATCACCTCATCGAGGCTGCCATCCGAGGCAGCGGGAACGGTGGCTTCGACGTCACCGGCGGGGTCGGCGGCCATGGGGTGGAGCTGGAGGAACGCCTGTCGCTCCGTTTCGATGACCACGGATTGGCCATGGTCGAGAGTGATCAGGTGGAGACACAGGTCGAGGCCCCCCAGGACCCCGGCTGCGCTGTGGAAGGGGCCGTCCTCCACGACGGCTCCGTCGGGGTCGACCTCGATGTGCGGGTGCAGGCGCGCCAGCTCCTCGGTGTGCCGGCGGCTGGTGGCGGCGCGCCGTCCGTCGAGCAGACCGGTGGCGGCGAGGACGAACGTACCGGTACCGATCGCGCCGACGCGGCAGCCCCGCGCGGCAGCGGCACGCAGGGCTTCGGTCACGGCGGGCGGGGGTTCGTCCCGGAAGCCCGCGCATCCGGGCACCAGCACCGTGTCGGCGTCCAGTAGCCCCTCCAGACCCCACGGTGTCTCGATACGGAAGGGGGCGGGGTCTCCCGTGCTCTCGAAGCCCGGCGCGGCACAGATCCGTACGTCGTAGTCGACCCATGGGTGATTCCGGGCGGCGGCGTTGAATGCCAGGCCAGGGGTGGTGAGCTGGTGCCCCGGGACTCCGTCGAGTACCAGAACAGCGATCAGTGACATGTCCCGAATTTAGCCGAGAGTGACATTCGAACGGCTGTTTTCGCGCGGGGGCCGGCCCGGAGGATGGGGATCAGCACGGAGGCCGGGGGCGTGGAGCCGCCTGGACCGTGTCCTTCCTGTTTCCCTTCCGAGAGGACTGATATGCGCCCCTCCCCTGTTCACAGGCCCATCCCTGATCCCCGTCCCGCGCGCCGACGCGGTCTGACGGTGCGCGCTGCGGCCGCAGCCGGCGCGGCCGCCGTGCTCGGAGCGACGTTGATGACCGGCAGCGCGAGTGCTGTAGTCAACGGTGAGGATTCGACGCAGCGTTACTCCTTCATGGCGTCGATCCCCCTGTCCGCCACTCTTGAGGACGGGGTGGTGTTGAAGGCTCCCTGCGGGGCCACGCTGATCGACCGGCAATGGGTACTCACGGCCGGTCACTGTGTGGACCCGACTCTCGGGGTGAGTCCGGATGGGCCGGTCCGGATCGGCAGCGAGCACCGCACGTCAGGCGGTACCGTCCGCAAGATCGACAAGGTCGTCATGCACCCGGGCTACGCCCAGGGCAAGGCCGGCGCACCCAACCAGAACGACCTCGCGCTGGTGCGTCTGGACCGTCCGGTCAGCCAAGAGCCCATCCGGATCGCACAGCAGGCGGGCCCGGTCGGCACGCCCACGCGGATTCTCGGCTTCGGAACCGTCGTCGGCGCCGAGTCCCCGAAGGACTGGGTTTTCCCGGAGCGGCTACAGCAGTTGGACACGCGCAGAGGATCCGAAGCCGAGTGCTTCGATCGTGCGGGGGAAACCAGGCTGTGCACGGTGAGCACCAAGCCGGATGCCATGGCCTGCAACGGTGACTCCGGCGGCCCGCAGCTGCAGCGCGCCAGGAACGGCCGCTGGGAACTCATCGGTACAACATCGGGCGACGGTGACAACGACCCGGCCTGCTCTTCGGGGCCGGGCCTCTACACCAATGTGCCGGTGTACGTGAACTGGATCCGCAAGACGATCGACAAGTCCGGCTGACCCGGTAGGCAGATCCGAGGAGCAGCCGGGATCCCTGACGGCGGTACCCTCGCCCGGCCTGGCTATATTCCGAACGTGTCAGTCATCGCTGTCCTCGCGCTCGACGAGGTACCAGGCCCTCACCTCACGACCCCCGGACTCGTGTTCGGGGCGGCGTCCCGTGGCCATCCGGGGGTGGCGTACGAGGTGCGACTCTGCGCCGCCGCCGGTCCCCGGGTCGTCTCCTCTCCCGATCCCGTACGTATCATCCCGCCCTGGGGCCTCGATGGCCTCGCGGGCGCGGATGTCGTACTGATCACCGGACCCCCCGGCCACCGCGGCGACGTGCCGAAAGCCGTTCACACCGCATTGCGCGCGGCGGTCGGCCGGGGAATCCGTGTCGCAGGTGTCGGCACAGGTGTGCTCGCCCTCGCGGCGACCGGCCTGCTGGACGGACGCCGCGCCACAACCGGCTGGCGGCACACCGCGGAACTTGCGCACCATGCGGGGATCACAGTTGACCCGCTCGGCGCCGTGGTCGAGGACGGCCCTTTCCTCACAGCCGCGGGGATCTTCGGCGGACTGGACATCTGTCTGCACATTCTCCGCAGTGACCACGGTGCCCGCGTGGCGGGAGAGACCGCCCGGGAGCTGATCACACCACTGCAGCTCGATGCGGACAGGGTTCAGGACACCATCGAACAGCAGATCATGGACAACGCCGGCCTCGAACCGACGCTGCGGTGGCTGGAGACCCAGCTCGACCAAGACGTGACCCTCACGGACATCGCCGGGCACGCACGCACCAGCACGAGCAGCCTGACCCGTCGCTTCCGCATCCATACCGGTCACACCCCCCTCCAGTACTTGCTTCATGCCCGCATCAAAGAGGCCCAGCGGCTGCTCAGGGAAACCGAGACGCCCGTCGAACAAATCGCCGCCCGCACCGGCTTCTCCTCACCAGTCGCCCTGCGCCGCCACTTCCGCGCCCTGACCGCAACGACGCCCCGCGCCTATCGCCAGACCCATCGCGCCAAGCTCAACCGGGGCAAACCGGATTACTGAGGTTGTGGGCGTGGTGTCGTGAGTGTGAGGCCGGTCGCGGTGAGGCATCCGTTGATGATGTCGCTGCGGTACTGGATCTGGCGGAGGCCATGTCGTAGTCGGCTGATGAGGTGGTCGGGGTCGGTGAAGGCGGTATTGGCCTGGCTGGTCCGGCGGAGTACCGACCAGATGCTTTCCACCGGGTTGAGGTGGGGTGCATAGGGCGGCAGGTGGTAGGCGGTGATCCAGTCCTGTGCGTCGATGAAGGCCCGCGTACGGCGGTCCTTGTGGACGTTTAAGTTGTCCCAGATGAGGACGATCGGCCCGTCCAGCTGCTGGTGGGCTGCGACGAGGAGGTCGCGGTACTCGGTCCAGGCGAAGCTCTTGCGGCCGCGCCGAGGGCGGCAGGCACCACGGCGGCCATGGGGCGGACTGTTCGCCCTCCGATCAGCGGTATCCAGTGGGGCACGACCTCGCCCCACGGCCGTACCAGACCGATCGTGAGGAAGGCTGCGAGCTCGCAGAGCACGCTGAGTGACAGCATCCATACCTTCGCGCCGACTGTCTGGAAGCTCTCAAAGCCAACGTCGCTGTACCCAGCGGGGTATCCGAGCACCAGGGCAATGCGCCACAGTCCGCTCGGCAGGACCACCCATGTCGTCAGATGCGCAGCCCATACAGCCCAACGGGGCGGCGCCGCTGCGGAGATGACCGTCGAGTCGGTCGTTTGAATGCTCATGCCACACATGGTCACGCGCAGCCAGACAGGCTTCATCAGCCTGCGCGACCAACTCAGACGGCCCTGTGGAACGAGAGCGGGACGGTGGTCTCCCCCGCGCGGGGGAGACCACGTCATCCTCCGAGGCGTCTTCCAGTCGTGGACCGCGCCCATGGTGTGGCCGATCTCGTGGGCCATGCCCATGACAGGGAGCTTGCCGACGGCGATCACGTTGTACGCCTGTCCGGCTGTCTGGGCTGAGAGATCGACGCGGCGCGCCATGCCACCGGCCCCCGTGTACTTCGGGGCGACGAGTGTCACCAAGTCCGCCTTGTATTTGTTGCGCAGAGCTGGAACGCCTGCCCCTGGCACAGGAACTCGAAGATGCCGCCCACGCTCGTCGCACGGCCGAGGGCTTCGCCGGCGACGCGGCGACCGCCCTGGTCCTCGGGCGGATAGACGATCACGCGCAGGTCGGGTCTCATCCCTTCACCCTGGCTCCATAGGCTCATTCCAGCACTCCGCGGGCGATGTCGGGGCGGCAGAGGGGGCACGCGGGGACGCCCTCGGCGAGTGCACGGCGGGCGTGGTCGGTAGTGGCGGGTTTGCAGCGGGTGCGGGTGTCCCAGCAGCCTCCGGCGCGCACGCGGGCGGCGGGCCGGCCGATGCCGATGACGTGTGCTCGATGAGCCGCTCCGGGGGCTGCGGCGGGGGACGGCGTTCGGCCTCGGACCCGATCTGCCGTTGCCGACGCGGACCTTCCAGTCCGCAGGGTTCATGCCGGTGGCCCGTACGCGCACCAGGACCTCGCCGAGGCCCGGTCAGGGAAGGGGTATCTCGGCGAGTTCCAGCACGTCGGAGCCGCCGATGGCCTGCTGTGTGATCACCCGTGTCATCGTCATGCAGAGCATTCTGTGCTTGATGATCATGAGAGAAAAGCGTTTCGCCCCCGGCCTGATACGAAAGACACCGCCCAGCGCGACGATGTCTTCGCGCAGCACTGGGGTATGGCTGGCCAACCAGCGCCAGCGGCGCGACCAGCTCGACCGGGCGCAGCTCGAAGCCCTCGCCGGACTCGGGATGGACTGGGCCAGCTCGTAATTTCCTGCCCGTCCCCGGCCGCCGAAGTGGTCGTCCGCCGTGGACGGAGCGGAGTCCGGATGCTGTGTACGGTCCCGGCTTCGGGCAAGCCCCGGGCCCGGCGCCCGCCTCTCGGACGGCGTGACGCTATACCACTTCCGAGGGCGCGACCAGGTCATGTTCGGTCGGCTCCCGCTCACTTCTCGTCGAAGGTGATTTCCTCGGCCTGGCGGGTCATCTTCACGGTCTGGCCGTTGGTGATCTCGACAATGTTGTGCAGGCCGGTGAACTGCTTCGGATTACCCTGGATGTAGAACTTGTCCGAGTTTCCGGCGAGGAAAGCAGGGAAGCAGGCCAGGGAGGGATCCGCCGGGTTGAGGTCCAGGTAGTCCTTCAGCCGACGGAACAGCTTCGGGAGGATCACTGCCCCGGATTCGGCCGTGAGCGAGTCCATCCCGGTGACCTTCGCCCCCTCGGTGGTCGCATCCTTGGCCCATACGCCCTTCCTCGCGTTCCTAGCCTCCCTGGCGGCGACGGTCAGGGAGGCGCGCAGGTGGTCGGGGAAGGCGGCGTAGTAGGTCGGGTAGGCCAGGCCGAGGTCGATCATGTGGTAGTTCGCGGTCTTCTTCAACAGGTCCTCGTCGACTTCGGTTTCGTAGCCGTTGAAGACCGGGGGGAATGTCTTGCTGACCAGGGCCACGCACCGGCCGAAGATGTCCGCGCCGCGGGTGAGGATGAAGCCGGGCGCGGCGTCCGGGGCCGTGCTCTTGACGAATTCGCCGTCGCGGACAACGTTGGTGAAGCCGAGCGAGGCCAGTAGCTCGTCACGTGCCTGATGCGCCAGGTTCAGCGGCTGGTGCTGCACGCCTGAGGGGGAATCCTTGTCCCCGTAGTGGGTCTCCAGCGCGTCGATGGCTTCCAGCCGGATCGGGGCGCGGCCGTCGCCCTTCGGCAAGACCCTGTTAACCCCGGGCACGAGCTTCCAGTCAGCCACGTTGTCCGGAAGGAAGAGGATAGTGTCACCATCCGGTGCGGAGAACGCCGCCCGGAAGGTTCCTTTGATCAGCAGCATGGACGTGGCGGACATGGCACTCCCACAGACATCGGGACAGGGTCGGCACGCGCCTCACCACTGTACGTCACATTTCCTTGCATATAGTGCATATCCGGCGAATCTACGGACACGCCCGGGCAGGGTGCGACCACCCTTCGAGGCCCCGCGCGGCGCCGTCAGTCCAGGCCCGGGGGCGAGGTGAGTGTCCTGCATCCCGAAGAGGTGGACACCTGCCCGTGGGCGGAGGACGACACGCTGCCCGCGCCACTGACCGACCTCATGGACTCCTGGGACGACGCCCAGGCGGCGGAAGACGGCCCCGGCGCCCCCAGCTACCCGGGCGACCTTGCGGTCCCGCCCGGATGGCGGGTCGGCTGCTTTCCCAGTTGGGCGTCGACGGGCCCGATGGCCGTAGGCTGCGCGTCCTGCGCAACCCCGATGCGGTCGGAATCCGGCAACAACCGATTCTGCACTGCCTCGTTCCACGGCCATCGTACGGATACGTAGGAGCGGGAGACCGATCCGACTGTGGCTGAGGTGAGAGCTGCGATCGCTTCTCGTGCGGCGCGTTCGCTTCTGTGGCGCCTAGGGAGTATGGGTTGAAGTACCAGCCCGAGAGCTGGCGCGTCCGTTCCAGACTGGGGTCTGGCAATCGAAGGGCTCTGTCTCACATCCGGTGGTAACGGTGCGTCACGATCCGCTGTGCCCGTTCTCGCAGCTCAAGGAGAAGACGGCGGGCTGCACCGTGAAGACGGATGTCTGACCGGTCAGCGCGAGGACCCACTCCGACCTCCATGAACTACCGTCAGCGATCACCGTTGCTGCGCGTTACCACCGGATGTGAGACAGAGCCGTTCGATTGACACACCCCCACCTTGCCGGTTCCCGTGCAAGGTTCAGCGGAGCGCCCGCCCGGGCCCGGTCACCGGTTCGTCAGGCGTCCACGTAGTTGGTCAGGATGCAGCCCTCGACGATGGCCGGCTGGGTGGTGGACTGCGGCGGAGCCGCGTAGTGGGGCGCGCAGTTCAAGCCGAGCGCTCCGAGGGACAGCATGTCTCTCTCGTCGCTGTCGGTGGCGAAGATCCGGGCGGCGAAGTTCTGGCCGATGAACCAGCGGGTCCGCGTGTGGCCCTCGCCCGCGGCGAGATCGGCTGCCTGGCGGGCCTTGAAGGCGGCCTCGAAGCGGGCCATGTCGCTGATGACCAGCAGCTCGTGGCCGTTGACGCAGGCGTCTCTCCCGTCGCAGGTGACCCGTTCCTTGATGCCCCACGTGGCGTTCGTCCTCGCTATGTCGACCGCGGCGCCCTCGGACGAGTCGTCGATGTCGCTGAAGGTCGTGTCCTTCGGCTTCGTGGAGGCGGATGTGCAGGTCGTGGCGTTGCTGATCAGCCGTACCAGCTCGTCCGTACCGGCCACCTTGGCGAGCCGGGCTTCTACCCGGCCGCCCGCGCCCGCGGTGCCGTCACCGTCCGAACCGCCTCCTGCCCGCCCCCCGTTCTTCCCGGCCGGCACCTGGCCACTCTGGCTCCCGGACGGTCCTGCGCCATCGTCACAGGAAGCGGTACCCATGAGGGCCAGGAGGGCGACGGCGTCCGCGACGGCCTGCTTGGTACGCACAAACGGACCCTTACCTGAGTACCTGTTCCTGATGAAGCCATGACAGTGACATGCCGCTTCGGCTCTGCGCCGTCTGGTGATCGCGGTGCCTCTTGGCCCGCCGATGATGTGCCGAACAGGTCGGGTGCATTGAGGGGACGGGAGTGCCTGGCGACCCTGTCTCCGTACGGCTCGCCCTGAACCGGCGTAATGCGCGTGATGCCGCCACGATTCTCCTCAGCATGGGGGGATCGGGCGGAACCCTTGTCGCTCGCGCCTGCGGTCGTGTTCGGTCAGTTTCCGGCCGGACAAGCGGGTCAGGACGTTGCCGATGTGCAGGAGGGAGCGGTCCTGTGGTTGAGCGCCGCGGCTGGGAGCAGATGGGTGCGGCGAGTGGGCTGCTCGCGACGCTCATGTTCGTGCTCGCGTTCATCGTGTTCATGACGACTGACCCGACCGGGGGTACGCCGTACCCGTCGATCGAGAACGCGCAGACGGTGAACGACTTCTTCTCCGAGAACGTGAATCCGGTCAGGCTACAGGTGCTGTTCACCACCCTGGGGATCGCGCTGTTCCTGTGGTTCCTCGGGCCTCTGTGGAGGGTCCTTAGGGAGGCCGAGGGCGGGCCGGCGCGGGGTACGACGGTCGCGCTGGTCGGCGCGGGCGTCGCTGCGTCGCTGATGCTGGTGAGCTTGGCGCTGACGTACGCGGTCCTGCTCACGACGAGCCCTGCGCAGGCAGCCGCGGTGCCGGCGTTCTTCACCGGTTCGGCTGTGCTGTTCGCGCTTGGCGGCGGTGTGCTGTCGCTGTTCTTCTTCGCCGTGGGCAAGGTCATCCTGCACACCGGGGTGATGGGCCGCTGGCTGGGATGGCTGGCCCTGGTTGCCGCGGTGCTCTCGGTGCTCGCGTTCATCAGTCCCTTCTGGGTGGGCGGCATCCTCAACCCCGCCACCGGCGCGCTCGGCCTGTGGGCCTGGTGGACCGCGTTCGTGGTCTGGGTACTGCTCGCGAGCTCGGTCCTGACCCTCCGGGAGTACCGAGAGGTCAAGGCGGACCGCCAAGCGGAGCCGGCCCCATCGGTGTCGGCGACCAAGGAGGCAGGCAAGTGAAGAAGTTCTGGCACCGCGCCTGGCGTGTCCTGAAGCCGATCCTCGAAGTGGCCGCGGCCCTCGTCGTGCTCGCCGTGCTCATCATCCTGCCTCTGCTGAAGGGCGCCACACCGCAGGTCAAGAACAGTCTCAGCGGGTTCGCCGAGAGCCCGCTTGCGAACACCGGGCCGCTTGTCGGGGATCTGAACGCGATCCCCAAAGAGGTCGCGTGCATGAAGAGCTACGCGGCCGACCCGGCCAACAACATGGTGAACTACCCGCCGGTGATCGGGGCCCCCGAGCACACCGATTCGATCCACAGCGGCGTCTACCCGTGCGCCACGTGGACCGGCGACTCCAGCGGGCCCAACCAGGTCCTCAGGTACAAGTCCGAGACCAACTACCCCGGCGGCATCGTCTTCGTCACCTTCGGCGGACCCGACGACGCCTACCTGATCGCTGGGACCAGCGGGCTGGAGGTCTACTCGCCCGGACCGTACGTGTCGAAGTTCAACCCCTCGACCGGCCGGGAGATCTGGCGTCAGCCGCTGCTGAACATCAACGTCGACGGCCAGTGGAACCCTGCCCCGAGCATGGCCGTGGGCAAGGAGGGCGTCTACGCGGCGTTCGGCCCTCACGTCTACCGGCTCGACCCCGTGTCCGGGGCGATCCTCGCTCACGAGGAAGTGCCGATGCTCGACGGGCCGCAGACCGACGCCAACTTCGACGGGTTCCACATCGTGCCCGACGCGCAGGGCCACATCCTGATCAAGACCCAGAACCGCGTACCCGGATGCCGCACCTACGGCAACTTCGCGCTGGGCGCGTGCCCCGGGGCCCCCGACGCCAACCCGAAGACCACCATCGCGGTGATGGACCCGGTCACGCTCGCGGTCGTCGACGAGATCAAGCTGAGCCAGGCCATCGTCGCCCGGACAATCGTGACGACGTACCAGGGCAAGATCTACGCCTACCTCTCCGGGACCAAGACCCTCACGCGCGTCCGGTGGGACCCGGAAGCAAAGAAGCTCACCGAGGACACCGCCTGGGCACCCGCGTACCTGCTGAAGGGCCAGGGCCCAGGCGCTGCCCCCGCGGCGGTCGGCAAATGGATCATCGCCAACGCCAACGCCAACCCGTCGAAGACGGTTCCCATCTGCGCCTTTGCAGTCAGCCAGGACGACCCGAACGTCTCCAGCCGACTCTGTCCGTGGGGCGAGAAGCTGCCGGTCCGCGGCGCGAGCACGAGCAACACCCTGGCCTCCTTCTCCACCGACCCCGAGAACAGCCTGATCTTCATGCAGGACTGGCTCGTCCCGGGCATCTTCGCGGTCCACATCGACCAGGCGACCGGTCAGATGAAGGTCAAGTGGCAGCGTGACGACATCACCATGGGCGACTACTTCGTCGCGATCGGGCCGGCCGACCAGCGGGTGCTCCTCACCCAGAACGTCCTCGACAACACGCCCGCGAAGGCATACGCCGAGGACTCCAACTACCAGGAAACCCTGATGTGGCTGGACGAGAAGACCGGTAAGACCCTCGCCCAGGGCGACACCACCCCCGCGACGACCTCGGGAAGCCTGATCAACATCGGCTACGGCGGCCGCGTGTACATGATGGGAACCCAAGGCTCCCTCTTCATCTACCAGGTCGCCTCCTGCAAGGGCGGCGCGTACATCCCGAAGTCCATCGGCGGCTCCACCTGCCCGAGCACCCCGTCGCCGTCGCCGTCGTCCCCGGCCCCGACCTCGAGCGGATAGAGGACCTGGTATTCCTCCGGCGCTCGGCTTCACCCACCGCAACCGCGAAGGCGAGCGCCTCGTCATATCGGCCTGCGGCCGCCATGACGCGCACCGTTCCCCCAAAGGCTTTGCGTGGCAGGAGGATCGGGACGGTGGTCCGGTTCGTTCTTGATCCGTTTCGGTGGTGTGCGGATGAGATGATGACGGGCCGTACTGCTCCGTGCGAGGGTGTGTGATTGGCAAGGCGCGGTTGGCGTTCGCGGCGGTGACCGGGGTCAGTCCCGGTGGGCCTCGCGGGAGGCGGGCTGGCCGGTCCGGCGGGAGGCGCGGCGGGTGATTCGCCTGGTCATCAGAGTGATCGCGGCCCAGGTGATGAGCGACTCGGAGTGCTGGATCAGCCGTTCGTAGTCGCGGGCGTGCCGGCGGGCGTGCATGACCCAGGCGATCGACCGTTCGACCACCCAGCAGCGGGGCAGGACGACGAACCCCTTCGCGTCCTTGGGACGGCTCACCGTCTTGACCGTGAGGTTCAGGTACTTCTTCGCCCAGGCCACGAGCTGTCCGGCGTAGGCCGAATCGGCCCAGACGATCGTGATCTCCGGGTGCATCAGCCGCAGCCGGAACAGCACTTCCTTGGCCGCGTCGCGGTCGGTGACGTCGGCCGGGGTGACCATCACGAACAGCGGCAGGCCCTTGGTGTCCACGACCAGGTGCCGCTTCCTGCCGTTGATCTTCTTCGCCGCATCGTAGCCGCGCGAGTCCTTGCCCACGGTCTCGGCGGCTTTCACGGACTGCGAGTCGATGATCGTGGCGACCGCCCCGGGCGATCGGCCCATGTCCCGGCGGACGCGCTTGCGGAGCTGGTCACGGATCTGTCCGATCACCCCGGCTGCCGCCCAGCGGGCCATGAAGTTGTAAGCCGTCCGCCAGGGCGGGAAGTCCTTCGGCAGGGCCCGCCACTTGCAGCCGGTGTGGACGACGTACCGAATCGCGTCCACGATCTCGCGCCGCGGGTGCCTCTCCGGCCGCCCGCCTTGCACGGTCTCGCAGGCCGCGATCGGTAGAAGCGGTTCGATCAGGGCCCACTCGTCGTCGTAGGTGTCCGAGGGGTAGCAGCGGCGCCGGGCCAACGTCTCCTCCCTTCGTGGGGGTGGGGGCCGGCCCGCGAAGCGGTCGGCCCCCACCGGGTCACGCGTCGATGTAGTCGGCGATCACATCGAGCGTGGACTCGACGGAGTTAAGCTGGGTGTTCAGGTGCCGGATCCACCGGCCCTTGGGCTGCAGGGCTGCGTGCGGGGCGACGACGCCGGTGATGAACCGGCGGATTTCGGTGAGCTTCTCGCGGATGACCGCGACCTCGTAGGCCTGGAGCTCTGTGGGGTCGGAGCAGAACTTGTAGCCGTCCGCTCTCGTCCAGATCAGGGGCGGCCAGCCCTGTTCGGCGATGGTGTCCCGCAGACAGGCCAGGCCCGAGCGGGCCTGGTGGGCGGAGAGCTCGCTCGACCTGACCAACTGGTTGAAGGCCAGGCCGGCCGGTCGTGCCTCGAAGAGGATGAAGCGGACGGTGTCGGCGTGCCTGTGGGCCGCCGGGGAACGGCGCTGCGAAGCGCGCGGCATCGCACTACTCGCCTTGCAGCAGGCGGGCCAGCTCGCCGTCGACGTCGACCTTGCCGGTGTCAACGGCCGTTTCGATCCAGTCGAGCGTCGCCCGTACTCGGGCGACGTTCTCGTGAATGATCACCTTTTCGTCGTCGCTGAGCTGCCGGTCCCGCATCCCCGGAACTACCCGCCGCGACGAACGCGTGGCAGGCGGTGATCAGGTCCAGGAACTCGACCGAGCGGTCGATCCGCTTCACCGCCGGCGCGACCGGACTCGTGCGCTCGAAGTCCTCGCGGGCCTGCCGGCCCCGCTCGACCTGAGCGTGATTGACCTGGTGACGGGCGGTGTCGTCCGACATCGCCCTGAAGGCGACGTCCGGCCGGCGCAGCAGGCCCGTGGTCACCGTCGCGGCAACGGTCTCGTCGCGGGTCAGTTCCTCGACCGCCCGGACCCGGTCTTCCTGGCGGACCTGGGCGACGACCGTGGGCCGCTTGAGCAGATCGCCAGTGACGACCGCGGCGATCTGCTCGTCTTCGACCAGCACGTGGGCCGCGCTGTCCGATCCTCCTGGCGGACCTGGGCGACCACGGACGGACGTCGCAGCAGGTCACCCGGACGACCGCGGCGACTGCCTCGTCCCTCGCCAGGGTGTGGATCGCGCTGACCTTCTCCTGCGGGGTGATCGGCCTCTCGACCTGACGGCCGACCCTCCGCGACGCGTCGTCGGGAGTCCACCGGGCCTTCCCTCCCGGTGGACTGAGGATCGCGGTGAACCGCTCCTCCTCGTTCGAAATGCCCGCCAGGATTCGGTGGACCGTGAAGGACACACGAGCCTGCCGGTGCTGCTTGGGCCACCGCGAAGCGACCCAACGGGCCCCGTTCACCGCCGAGTAGGACAAGCCGATGTCCTCGGACAGGCGGAACAGCGAGTCCTTGACCGTGAACAACTCCTCGCCCCGGTCCTGCGGGCCCTGCTCTCGCATGGGCTCGATCTCCAAGGCGTAGTCCCCGATCGCGAACTGACCCAGGGTCTGGGCCTCCACAATCTTGCGCAGCTCCGCGACGATCTGCTCGTAACGGTGGGCGCTGACGCTGCCGACCTTGTCGGCACTCTCGATCTTCTCGGGCATGGTTCTCACCACCCTGAACGGGCCGGGGCACGGCCCCTCGGCCGTGACAAGACGCGGCCCGCTGTCGTGACCGAGAGTCGAACCCACCTGCCGAAGATCACAACGAATGACTGGAAAAAGCCGGAATCTGACCGAAGGTCCAATTCGGATGTGTTCGCGAAGTGGTCACTGTGACCGTTCTCCGAACGATTCGTTCCGCGCCCGCCAGGCCCTCATGACACACCGTCGCGAGCAGAAAACAGCGTCCGAACGCCGATCTACCCCGGCCACCCAGGCCGTCCCGCACTCGGGGCACTCGACCCGCCCCGTCCCGTTCAACTCCGCCATCACGCGCCGCCGCAACCGACGATCCCGCCGCCATGACCTGGCACGACATGCCGCCGAGCAGAACACGGCGTCCGGCCGCGCGGCCGGCCTCAACCGGTCACCACAGCCTCCGCACACCCGCATTCCGGGCCGCCCAGAACCCTCGGACACCACCACAGGCTAGAGCTCCGGACACCTCGAAAACCGGGATATGGAACAGGCACTGAGCTTGTCGTTTAACGTCCGACGTCGAACGGCGTCTCGAACTTGACTCGGGATTGTGCAGTTCCCTGGGTACTTGGGCGGCCTTCGCGCGATCGTGTGCCGTATCAATCAGGCATGTGATCAGCACGAAGGCCGTGGACATGAGTCTGCCCCTCCATGTGCCCAAGCGGGACGCGCTTGCGGAGCTGGCACGCTTCCGGGCCAACTTCTACTCCTGTCTGACCTCTCGCGGCGACGAGCTGTTCGAGCTCACGGATGCGGTCCTCTGCGCCGATGGGCCGGTGCGGACTCTGGTCGATCTCGCGCTCGCACCCGAACACCGCCGCGGCCACGGCGCCCTCTATGCCGGACTCAATCGGGGCCGGATCGACTTCGACCGTCTTCGCAGGACACTGGCCGGCCTGCCGCTACCGAGGGCCACGGACGGACGGCTGGTCCTGGCCGCGGATGTCAGCCCGTGGCTGCGGCCGGACGCGAACACCTCACCAGACCGCTCGTTCTGCCACACCTACGGCCGCGGTAAGAACGAGCACCGGATGATCCCGGGCTGGCCGTACTCGATCGTCGCGGCGCTGGAGGTAGGCCGCACCTCCTGGACCGCGCTGCTGGACGCGACCCGACTGGAACCAGGTACCGATGTCGCGGCCGTCACCGCCACCCAGATCCGCGACGTCGTCGAGCGTCTGGTGACAGCTGGGCAGTGGCAGCCAGGTGACCTGGACATCCTCGTCGTTCTGGACGCGGGTTACGACGTCCAACGGCTGTCGTTCCTGCTGGAGGACCTGCCATTGGAACTGCTGGGCAGGCTGAGGTCGGACCGGGTGATGCGTCGCCCGACCCCGCCGAAGGTCTACGACCCCAAGGGCGGCCGGCCGCCCAAGCATGGCCGCGAGTTCGTCTTCGGCCAGCCGGACACCTGGGGCGAGCCGGACGTCCAGACGGTCTCGGTCACCGAACGGTACGGCACAGCGGTGGCCACCGCCTTCAACCGACTACACCCAAGACTGACCCGCCGCGCGGCCTGGCCTCGTAGGCGTCCAGGAAGGCCGCGAGCTGGGCCGTGTGCGAGCTGGGCACGCCGTCCGGCGGCTCCCACTTCACGCCCGGCGACCTCGTGGTGAACGTCCAGTCCGCGTTGGAGTAGCCGTACAGGTGCCGCAGCTCGACCGTGGCGTCGGTGAGATCGAAGCGCAGGTAGCTCTCCTCGCGTGGGGAAAGGACGCTGTTGACGACCGTCGCGATGGCTCCGTTGTCGAACCGGACCAGGGCCGCGGACACGTCCTCGGTCTGGACTTCGCGCGCGAGGCGGCCGGCCATCGCGCGTACCTCCGTCCATTCGCCGAGCACCGCGAGCATCAGGTCCATCTGGTGGATGCCGTGGCTCAGGGTCGGGCCACCGCCCTCGCTCTCCCAGGTGCCGCGCCAGGGCACGTCGTAGTAGGCGTCGTCGCGGTACCACGCCGTGACGCACTGCGCGACGAGCGGACGGCCCAGGGTCCCGGCCGTGATCCGGTCGCGCAGGTACCGGGCCCCCGAGCCGTACCTGTGCTGGAACACCGCGCCCGTGAGGGCGGGCCCTTCGGCGCCACGGATCCGGTCGAGCTCGGCCAGCGACAGGGCCACCGGCTTCTCGCACCACACCCACGCCTGCGACTCCAGGCAGGCCACGGCCTGTTCGGCGTGCAGGAACGGAGGGGTGCACAGGTGCACGAGGTCCGGACTCTGCTCCTCGAGCATCGTGTGCAGGTCGGTGTAGACCGCGGGGATGCCGTGTTCGGCCGCGAACGCCTCGGCGCGCGCGGCGTCCACGTCGACGGCTGCCACGATCCGGGCCCGGTGCGCCTGCGCGCGTAGGGCCGGAACGTGGCAGATGCCCGCGATCCCTCCCGTACCGACGATCGCCGTCCTGATCATCCGCCCAGCACCTCCTTGATCGAGTGGTAGGCGGGCTTGGGCAGCAGGTTCTCGTCGTAGGGCAGCGCCGCGCCCTCGCCGGGGAAGACGGAGGGGATCCACGAGTACTTGTCCGTATAGTCCCAGATGGTGACGCCGACGCACTTCCTGACCGCCAGGCAGGCCTTGACGTAGTCCGCGTACCAGGTGGCCTGGGTGGCGAGCATCGAAGGGGTCGCGGGGAGGGCCATCCGGATGTCGAGCTCGGTGACCGCGACGTCGACCCCGAGGTCGGCGAAGCGCTGCATGTTCTGCTGGACGTCGCCGGGGAAGCCGTACTGGAGCGCCAGGTGGCCCTGGATGCCGAAGCCCTCCACCGGAACCCCGTCGGCCTTCAGCTGCTTGATCAGGGTGTAGTAGGCGTCGCTCTTGGGGCCTATGCCGTCGACGTTGTAGTCGTTGAGGTACAGCTTGGCGTGCCGGTCGGCCTCGTGGGCCCAGCGCAGGGCGTCGGCGATGTAGCCGGGGCCGAGCGTCTTGTAGAAGAGCGATTCGCGGTAGGTGCCGTCATCGTTGAAGGCCTCGTTGACTACGTCCCACTGGATCACCTGGCCCTTGAAGTGCCGGACCTCAGTCTGGATGTGGTTCTTGAGGACGGCGCGCAGCTCGTCGGCGCTCCAGGTACCCTCCGTGAGCCAGGCGGGGAGCTGGTTGTGCCAGATGAGGGTGTGGCCGCGGACCTTCTGGTGGTGGGCCTTGGCGAACGAGACGACCTTGTCGGCGTCGGTGAAGTCGAAGACTCCGCGCCCGGGCTCGGTGGCGTACCACTTCATGGCGTTGCCGGGCGTGGTCTGGCCGAATTCGCTGCCGAGGAGCTTCAGGTAGGCGGCGTCGGTGAACTCGGGGTTGTCGGTGGCGGAGCCGAAGTACTTGTGCTGCTTCGCGGCCAGTTCGCCGAGCGTGCTGGGACGGGGCCCGGCGGCTGCGGGTGCTGCGGCGAGACCGGCCGAGAGGCAGATGGCGGCGGACAGGGCGGTGAGGATCCGGGACGTGGACCTGGGAATGGGCATGACGGACTACTCCTCCGGTGAAGGTCGGTTCAGTCGAGGACGATCGTGGTCAGCGCGCGAGGGGCGAGCGTCGCCTTGAGAGTCGTGCCGTGCGTGGAGACGATGTCGGCCGGGGTGATCGAGCGGGCCTCGTCGGTGACGTAGCCGTCGGGGCGGCGGTCGTGCCCGCCGCGGAGAGAGAACTCGGCGGAGCCTTCGGTGGTCGCGGTGTTGAGGATTTCGATCACGCGGCTGCCGTCGGTGTTGCGGAAGGCCGTGATCCGCAGTGCCGGGTCGGTGTTCGTGACCGGCACGCGGACGGCGCCGGGGCGGATGAACCGGCTGAAGGCGGCCAGCGCCCAGTACCGCTTGGACACCCTGTAGTCGTCACCGGGGTTGGCGAGCTGGATGAGCCCTCGGGTCGCGCCGAGGGACGCACCGGTCCAATAGACGTAGGCATTGGCGTTGCCGACGGTCAGGGTGTTCTGGATGTCGGCCGCGACGGTGAGACCGTCGTAGCCGCTGCCGTCGTCCCAGTTCTCGTTCCAGGTGGCGCCGTCCGGCGACCATTCCGGCATCCACACGCGCTTGTCGGTCGGTTGCGCCACCTCGGTCGGACCGCTGTAGCGGTGGGCGGTGATGGTCCGCACGGCCTTGCCGGCCACGGGGTCGGCCTCGATCGCCTCGGTGTAGGCGACCTGTCGGTCCCAGCCCGCGGCGTCGCAGCAGACCACCCCGGTCTCCGATCCGGACGCGCGGACGGTCGGCCCGAGTACCTTCAGGAAGTCGACGGCCTGCTGCGGGTTGAACCGCATCGAGGCGTAGGCCGCCGTCCAGTCGGGTTCGTTGGTGAATCCCAGGTCGGTGATCCCGATGCCTTCCTGCCGGTAGAACTTCACGTACTGGACGAGGTAGTTCGCGTAGGCCTGACGCCATTCGGGCCGCAACTCGCCGCCGTTGTTCTCGCTTCCGTTGGTCTTCATGAAGGCCGGGGCGCTCCAGGCGTCGGCGTAGAACCGTTTGACGCCGTAGGCCTTGGCCTCCTTGGCGAGCCAGACCTGGCCGCCGTCCCAGCCGTCCCAGACGTACTTCGGCGTGGCGTCCGGCCCGCCGGGGTCGGCCGGCAGGATCGTGGGCATGTGGTCGTAGACCCAGTCGGTCGACGACCCGATGCCGAGGCGCAGGATCGAAAGGCCCGCGCCCTCGTCCTTACTGAGCAGCAGGTCGAGCACCTCGCGCTGCTTGGCCGGGCTGAGGCCGCGTGCGCCGTGCAGCAGGTCGGCCCGCTGGAAGGCCATCGAGAGGCCGAATCCGTCAATGGGTTGGAGCTCGGCGCGGAAGTCGATGCCGGGGCGCGCAGGGGCGGGCACGGCCTGCGTTGTTAGCGCTAACAACATTGCTGTCAATGCGGTCAGGCGTTTCATGACGTCTCCTCGGGGGTGGAGGTCGCGCGCGACGGGTCAGCCCTTGGTGGCGCCCGCCGTGAGGCCGCCGATCAACTGCCGCTCGGCGACGGCGTAGAACGCGAGGGCGGGGACCATGGCGAGCACGATGTAGGCGAGGACGAGCGCGTAGTCGGTCGAGTACTGGCCCTGGAACTGCTGGACTCCGACCGGGATCGTCTGCCATTTCGGGTCGTTGAACACCAGCAGCGGCAGGAAGAAGTTGTTCCAGCTCGCGACGATCGCCAGCACCGACACCGTGCCGAGCGCCGGACGCGCCATCGGCAGCAGGATCTTCCAGAAGAAGCGGAACTTGCCGCAGCCGTCCATGATGGCCGCCTCCTCGACCTCCGCCGGGATGGTCCGGAAGAAGCCGCGCAGGATGATGATCGTCATGGGGAGCCCGAAGGCCGCCTGCGGGAGGATCACTCCGAGCGGGTTGTCGAGCAGGTCGAAGTTGCGCAGCAGCAGGAACAACGGCAGGACGGCCACGGCGAACGGGAACATGAGGCCGATCGTGAACAGCGTGTAGAACAGCTCCCTGCCCCTGAAGGCGTAGCGGGCCAGCACGAACGCCGCCATCGCGGAGGCCGCCACCGTGCAGCACGTCGTGCCGATCGCGATGCCCGCGCTGTTGGCGATCTGGCGCCAGAACATTCCGTCGCCGAGAATGCCGGCGTAGTTGCCGGTCTTCCAGTGTTCGGGCAGCCCGAACGGGTTGGTCGTCAGCTCGCCGGTGCTCTTGAACCCGGAGATCACCGCGTAGACCAGCGGCACGACGACGAACGCGCCGATCAGCCAGACCACGGCGTGCAACGACAGGCCTCGTGCCGTCCTGCGTGCGGTCATCGGCCACCTCCCGGGGTGACGGCCCCGCTCAGGTCACGGCGGAGCACGTAGCGCTGGTAGAAGAGGGAGAAGACCAGGCTGATCATGAACATCACCACGCTGATCGCACTGGCATAGCCGACCTGGTAGCGCTTGAACCCGAACTGGAACATCGAGATCGCCATCGTCTCCGAGGAGTGGTTGGGCCCGCCCGCGGTCATGACCCAGACGAGGTCGAAGAGTTGGATGGCCCCGATGATCGAAAGGAAGGCGCTGATCCGGATCGTCGGGCCGAGCAGCGGCAGCGTCACGTGCCGGAAGCGCTGCCATGCGCCCGCGCCGTCGATGGAGGCGGCCTCGAGGATCTCGCTCGGGATGCTCTGCAGTCCGGCGAGGAAGAGCATCATGTGGAAGCCGAAGTACTTCCAGGTCATGACCACGAACAGGGTCGGCATGACCGTCGACGGATCGGCGAGCCACTTGCCCTGCAGCCCCTCCAGGCCGAGGGCGCCGGCGAGATGGTCGGCCATGCCGGCACCGGGAAGGAAGATCATCGTGAAGAGGACCGCCGTGACCACCTCGGACAGGATGTACGGCGCGAAGAACAGCATCCGGTAGACGGCCCGGCCGCGCAGCCGCTGGTTGAGCAGGACCGCTGTGAACAGCGCGAACGGCAACTGCACCGTGATCGACAGGGCGATCAGGTACAGCCCGCGCTTCAGATCGCCGAGGAAGACCTGATCGCGGAAGAGCGTGATGTAGTTCTCGAAGCCGATGAAGTCGTCCAGGGGGCCGATCCCGCCCCACTTGAAGAAGCCGGTATAGACGGCGACGACGATCGGGGCGAGGACGAAGACGAGGAAGAGGACCAGAGCCGGGACGAGGAACCAGGCGACCGACGCCCAGCTTCCCAACCCGTGCAGGAGCGACCGTGCCGGGGCGGGCGGGCGCGCCGGCACGGCGTCCTTCGTCCGCTCCTTGGTCAGGGTGGGCACGGAGCTAGGCACCCTTCGCAGCCTCGGTGATCGACTTGGTGACCTGCTCGGGCGTCTTCTTGCCCGCGATGAGGTCGGCGACGCTGTCGTTGACCTCCTGGCCCACCGCAGGCGGGTAGGCCTGGTCGAGGAAGAGTTGGAAGCCCGTCGCCTTGACCAGGCTGTCGGCCACCACCTTTCTGTTGGGCTCGGTGAGCTGGCTCTCCGCGCCTTTGACCACCGGCAGGTAGCCGTTGGAGGCCAGCAGCTTGGACTCGTTCTCCAGAACGAAGAACTTCAGGAAGTCCAGCGCCTCCTTCGGGGCGCCCTTGCGCAGCGCGAAGCCGCCCCCACCGCCGAACACCTCGGTGGCCTGGCCGACGCCGCCGTCGACCGTCGGGAAGGGGAAGAAGCCCAGGTCCGCTCCGAGGTCCGCGCCCGCGTCCTTCTGCACCGACGGTGCCCACTGCCCCATCAGCTCCATGGCGGCCTTGCCGTTGCCCATGGTCGCGGCCTGGCCGCCGGGGGTGGCGTAGCCGGCGCCGAGGAAGCCCGTCTGGAACGGCTGGAGGTCGACCAGTTCCTTGAGGTGGGTGCCCGCCTGGACGAAGCCGGCGCCGGTGAAGTCCTTGGTGGTCGCGGCCTGCTGCAGCGCGGGGAGGCCTGCGACGCGCATCGCGAGGTAGGCCCAGTAGTAGTGGCCCGGCCATTTCTCCTTGCCCGCGAGGGCGATCGGAGTGACGCCCGCCGCCTTGAGCTTCTTGACGTCTTCGAGGAACTCGGCCCAGGTCGCCGGCGGAGCGGTGATCCCGGCCTCGGCGAAGAGCTTCTTGTTGTACCAGAAGCCGACCATGCCGACGTCGTAGGGCACCCCGTAGGTCCGGCCCTCGAACTGATAGGCCTGCAGCGAGACCGGGGTGAGGTCGGACGACCAGCCGAACGCCTCGGTGAGGTCCTCGACCAGCCCCGCGTCGACCTGCTGCCGCAGAACGCCGCCGCCCCAGGTCTGGAAGACGTCAGGGAGCTTGCCCGACGAAGTGTTGGCCGTCAGCTTGGACTTGAAGGCCTCGTTCTCCAACGAGGTCGTCTTGATAGTGATGTTCGGGCGAGCGGTCGTGAACGCCGAGGAGATCTGCGGGAACAGAGACTTGCCCGGCTCCGTCGTGGCGATGTTCCACCACGCGAAGGTCACTTTGCCGTCGGCCGCCGACCCCGAGCCGGAGCCCCCGCCCCCGCCGCCGCAGGCCGCGGTGAGCGAGACGGACAGAGCGGTCAGGCCCGAGAGCGCGAGGAAGCTTCGTCGACTCGGGGGTGTGCCGGCCATGGGACCTCCGGGGTGGTGAATGCCGGTTCAGTTCGAAAATGTTTCGTAACATTCTCGAATTCGTGCTGCCACAAACTAGGAACGCGAAGCCTCCCGGTCAAGCTTTCTCACCGAATTTCCGTTGGCAGTAGCCTTCTTGTGGCTTGACAACCCGGTCGCGCCGACCGGAAACTCTTCGAAAGTTTGCGATACCTGTCGCTAACCCAAGGCGTCCGCGCGGAGGAGAGAAGTTGAGCGAGCAGCGACCGACCCTGGCCGTCATCGCCGCTGAGGCGGGGGTCTCCCAGGCCACCGTGTCCAAGGTGGTCAACGGCCGCTCCGACGTCGCACCCGCGACACGCGAACGGATCGAGAGCCTGCTGCGCTCCCACAACTACCTCCACCCCGGCGCGCAGGCCAGGTCCCGCAGGTCCGGCCTGGTCGACCTGATCATCGGCGGTCTGGACAGCGCGTGGGCAGTGGAGATACTGCGCGGCGTCGAGGCCGAGTGCGCCCAGCGGAGCGTCGGCACCGTCGTATCGCTCGTCCCGCCGGGCGAGGCGACGCCTTCGAGTTGGGCCGCACTGCCGGTCCTGCACCACAGCGACGGCGTCATCCTCGTCACCGCCTCGGTCACCCAGGCCCAGCGCGCCCAGGTCGAACAGGCCGGGGTGGCACTCGTCGTCATCGACCCGATCGACCTGCCGGGCAACGGTGTGCCGAGCATCGGCGCGACCAACTGGGCGGGCGGCCTCGCCGCCACGGAACACCTGCTGGAGCTGGGGCACCGCCGGATCGCCGCGATCGGCGGGCGCAAGGAGATGCTCTGCAGCCAGGCCCGCATCGACGGGTACCGCGCCGCGCTGGAGCGTGCCGGGATCGAGGTCGACCGCGACCTGATCCGGTTCGGCGACTTCCAGCACGAGGGCGGGTTCCGGCGCGCTCGGGAACTGCTCGCCCTCCCCGAGCCGCCGACCGCCATCTTCGCCGGCAGCGACCAGCAGGCGATGGGCGTCTACGAAGCCGCCCGCCAGGGCGGGCTGGGCATCCCGCAGGACCTCAGCGTGGTCGGCTTCGACGACCTGCCGATGTGCGAATGGCTCTCCCCGCCGCTGACGACGGTGCGTCAGCCGCTGGAGGAGATGGGCCGACTCGCCGCCCGCACACTTTTCCAGCTCCTGGACGGCCAGCCCCTGGTCAGTCCCCGGATGGAGCTCTCGACCGAGCTCAAGGTCCGGCTCTCCACCGCCCCGTCCCGTCTCTAGTGCTGTAACCGGAAAGGTCCACCGGGTCGCGGCGCCCGGCACGGCACCTCGCCGCGTTGTCGGGCCACGCAGGTACGTCCAGTACGAGACGTGGCCTCCGCCTTGCGATGCACCGCACCGAACACCGCGCCACGGCAAACCTTCCCGGCCACAGCAACAGGAGAACTCCTTGACCGAGCCCTGGCGTGACCCCCTCCTGCCCGTGTCCCTACGAGTCGCCGATCTGATGAAACGGATGACGCTGGAGGAGAAGGCGGGTCAGCTCGCCGGCTTCTGGGCGCTGCCCTCGGATCCGGGCGCACCGGTCGCGCCCATGGAAGACGATTCCGGCGAGGCCGCGCCCGGCCTGGACGACATCGTCGCCCACGGGCTCGGCCAGCTCACCCGGGTGTACGGCACCGCGCCGATCACCGCGGAGGCCGGGATGGAGCGGCTCGCCTCGCTCCAGCGGCAGGTGACCGGATCCGGCCGGTTCGGGATACCGGCGGTCGCTCACGAGGAGTGCCTGACCGGGTTCATGACGTTCGGGGCGACGGTCTTCCCCGGGCCACTGGCCTGGGGCGCCTCCTTCGATCCCGGGCTCGTGCGCCAGATGGCCGCCGCCATCGGGGCCGGGATGCGGCGGGTCGGCGTGCACCAAGGGCTGGCTCCGGTGCTCGACGTGGTCCGCGACTACCGGTGGGGCAGGACCGAGGAGTGCATCGGCGAGGACCCCTATCTCGTCGGAGCCATCGGCACCGCCTACGTGCAGGGCCTGGAGGGCGCCGGGATCGTGGCGACGCTCAAGCACTTCGCCGGGTACTCGGCCTCGCGCGGCGGCCGGAACATGGCCCCCGTCGCCTCGGGACCGCGCGAGTTCGCCGACGTACTGGTCGAGCCTTTCGTACGGGCACTGCGCGAGGGGGGCGCCCGGTCGGTGATGAACAGTTACACCGACGTGGACGGCGTCCCGGTGGCCGCCGACGAGCGGCTGCTGACCGAGCTGCTCAGGGGTGAGCTGGGGTTCAGCGGTGTGGTCGTCGCCGACTACTACGCCGTCTCCTTCCTGGAGACCCGGCACGGCGTCACCGGATCGCGGGGCGCCGCCGGCGCGCTGGCGCTGACCGCCGGAATCGACGTCGAGCTGCCCACGGCCCGGTGCTACGGCGAGCCGCTGACCGAACTCGTGCGGTCGGGAAGCGTGCCCGAGGAGCTCATCGACCGGGCCGCGGAACGGGTCCTGCTCCAGAAGGCCGAACTCGGCCTGCTCGACCCCGACTGGGAACCCGTCAAGCCCGAGCCGGTCGACCTCGACCCGCCGGAAAACCGGGCACTGGCCAGGCTCCTGGCCGAACGGTCCACCGTGCTGCTCGCCAACGACGGCATCCTGCCGCTGCGGCCGTCCCGCGTGGCGATCCGGGGGCCGTACGCCGACGACCCGCAGTCCTTCCTCGGCTGCTACTCCTTCCCCAACCACGTCGCGCTGCCCGGCGACCTCGGGCTGGAGATCCCGACGCTCGGCGAGGCGCTCACCGCTGCCGGGTTCACGGTCACCGCGGACGATCCGGACGTGAACGTGCTCGTGCTCGGGGACCGGGCCGGCATGTTCGGCCGGGGCACCTCCGGAGAGGGCTGCGACGCCGAGACCCTCGACCTGCCCGGCGACCAGGCCGCACTCGCCTCCGCCGTTCTGGACTCGGAGGTACCGACCGTCCTGGTCCTCGTCTCCGGACGGCCCTACGCGCTCGGCACGCTGGCCGAGCGCGCATCGGCCGTGGTGCAGGCCTTCTTCCCCGGCGAGGAGGGCGGGACTGCGCTGGCCCGGATCATCAGCGGCGCCGCGGAACCGTCCGGGCGGTTGCCCGTCTCCATCCCCCGCCAGGTCGGCGGCCAGCCCGGCACCTACCTGCACGGCAGGCTCGGCGGGCACACCGACTGGAGCTCGGTGGACCCGACGCCGCTGTTCCCGTTCGGACACGGGCTGAGCTGGACCAGCTTCACCTGCTCGGATCTGTCCGTGGATCCCGTCGCCGCGACGGACGGGGCCGTCACGGTTTCGGTCACCGTACGCAACGTCGGCGAAGTGGCCGGGACCGAGGTGGTCCAGCTGTACCTCTCCGACCCCGTGGCGTCCGTCGTCCGGCCGCAGCGGTGGCTCGCCGGATTCGCCAGGGTCGAACTGCGGCCGGGCGCGGCCGCCCGGATCATCTTCTCCGTCCATGCCGACCGGACCTCCTTCACCGGGCTCGACCTGCGCAGAAGAGTGGAGCCCGGGGAGATCGGCGTGGCCGTCGGACGGTCCAGCGGCGATCTTCCGCTCCAGGACTCCTTCACTCTGGAGGGCCCCGTACGTCACCCGGCGGCCGACCGGGTGCTGTCCGTGCCGGTCGAGATCGTCCCGGTTCCATGACCAGTTACTTCGGTGATCCCGTGCTGCCCGGGTTCCGGCCCGACCCGTCCGTCTGCCGGGTGGGAGCGGACTACTACCTGGTGACGTCCAGCTTCGAATGGTTCCCGGGCCTTCCCGTGTTCCACAGCCGCGACCTCGTGAACTGGCGGCGCATCGGCTCCGCGCTCGACCGGCCGTCCCAGCTCGACCTCGACGGGTGCGAGCCCTCACGGGGTCTGTTCGCACCGACGATCCGGCACCATGACGGGGTCTTCCATCTCGTCTGCACGCTGATGGACGGCCCCGGCCATTTCGTCGTCACCGCGACCGACCCGGCGGGGCAGTGGTCGGAGCCCCACTGGTTGGACGGTGAGGGCTTCGACCCGTCGCTGTTCTTCGACGACGGGCCCGACGACGGCGACGGGCACGGAGACGGCGACGGGCACGGGGACGGCTGCGGCGACGGCCGGGCCTGGTTCACCGCCGCACGAGTCGTGGACGAAGCCGCGGGCCGCACCGAGATCTGGATGCGCGAATACCTTCCCCGGGAACGACGGCTGACGGGACCCGAGCACGTCCTGTGGTCAGGAAGCCACCCCGGCGCCCGATGGTCGGAAGCCCCGCACCTCTACAAGACCGGCGGCACCTACCTACTGGTCACCGCCGAGGGCGGCACCGATGTGGACCACAGCGTGGTGGCCGCCCGCGCCGACCGCGTGACCGGCCCCTACGAGGGCGCCGCCGGCAATCCGGTGCTACCACCCGCCAAAGGGCCGGTCACCTGCACCGGCCACGCCGACCTCGTCCAAACCACGAACGGCGACTGGCGGGCCGTCCTCCTGGGCGTCCGCCCCGGCTCCGCCCTCGGCCGCGAGACCTTCCTCAGCCGGATCACCTGGGACGCGGGCTGGCCGGTCTTCTCCCCCGTCGTCCACACCGGCCTCCGCCGCCCCCTCCACGACGACTTCGCCGCGCTCTCCGCGGACTGGAGCAGCCTGCGCACACCGCCGGAGCGGTTCTGGACCACCGGCGACGGGCTCCGCCTCCAGCTCCGCCCCGACCGCCTCGGCGAACGCACCACCCCGTCCCTCCTGGCCCGTCCCCAGGAACAACCCGACTGCGACGTCTCCACCGAACTGCACTTCGCCCCCGCCGCACCGGACGAACAGGCGGGCCTCGCCGTAGTCCTCGACGACGACACCCATCTCCTCTTCCTCCGCACCGCGGAAGGACTCAGCCTCCGCCGCGGGGCTGATGTCCTGGCCGACGCTCCCGTCCCCCCGGGCCCCGTTCGCCTGGGAGTCCGCATCCGCGGCTTCAGCCACACCTTCGCCCACGCGGCACCCGACGGAGCCTGGCAGGACCTGACCACCGTCGAAGCCACCTTCCTCACCCCGCTGTTCACCAGCATCCAGCTCGGCCTCTACGCCACCTCCAACGGCCGCCCCTCCACCAACCAAGCCCACTTCACGTGGTTCGACATCGCATACCCAAGCCGACAGGAACCGCCGGGCAGGCCCTGACGTCGCTGATGCCGCGACCAGGTGGCGGTCCGCGTCCGCCACCTGCCGGCTCGCACCTCATCTCCCGCCCAGCCGACCCCATTGACTCGCTGTACGTGGCCGCGATGCACGCCGCCGGAACGGGATCGATCGCCTGGAGCAGCTGCGCGCGGTGCGCGGGACGGCCTTGTCGGCACCGTCCGTCGAAGGTATTGACACGTCAATTGTGAGCGTTAACACTCGTGCGCAGCAGGCGGCCGCCCGCACCGACCTCGCAGCCGCCGGTCGAAGCCCGACAGCCCTTGCGCGCGGCACCCCCCTCTCTCACGGACCATGGAGTTCGCCATGCCGGTTCCCCCCTTCAGCCGCCGCGCCATGATCAAGGCGACCGGCGTCGCAGCCGTAGCCGCGGCTGTCGGCCCCGTCCTCAACACCGTCTCCGCCGTGGCGCAGACGCCCCCGGTCAGGTCCGACGTCGGAGTGTCGGCGTTCCCGTTCGACCTGGGTCAGGTCCAGCTCACCAGCAGCCGCTGGCTCGACAATCAGAACCGCGCCCTGGCCTATCTCCGCTTCATCGACGTCGACCGCCTGCTGTACAACTTCCGCGCCAACCACCGGCTCTCCACCAACGCCGCAGCCCCGACCGGAGGATGGGACGACCCGGCGTTCCCCTTCCGCACCCACGTGCAGGGCCACTTCCTCACGGCATGGGCCCAGGCCTACGCCGCGGTCGGGGACACGACCTGCCGCGACAAGGCCGACCGCATGGTGGCCGAACTCGCCAAGTACCAGGCCAACAACTCCACCGCGGGCTTCTCCGCCGGCTACCTGTCGGGCTTCCCCGAGGCCGACTTCACCAGCCTCGAAGCAGGCACGCTGACCAACGGCAACGTCCCGTACTACTGCGTCCACAAGACCATGGCCGGCCTGCTCGACGTGTGGCGCCTCATCGGCAACACGCAGGCCCGCGACGTGCTCCTCGCGCTCGCCGGCTGGGTCGACCGGCGCACCGCCGGGCTCAGCCAGAGCAAGATGCAGTCGTTGATGGGCGTCGAGTTCGGCGGCATGAACGAGGTGCTCGCCGACCTCCACCAACAGACCGGCGACGCACGCTGGCTGACCACCGCCCAGCGGTTCGACCATGCGGCGGTCTTCGACCCCCTCGCCGCGAACCTGGACCAACTGAACGGTCTGCACGCCAACACACAGGTGCCCAAGTGGATCGGAGCCGTCCGCGAGTACAAGGCCACCGGGACGACCCGCTACCGCGACATCGCCGCCAACGCATGGACCATCTGCATCACCTCGCACAGCTACGCCATCGGCGGTAACAGCCAGGCGGAGCACTTCCGGGCCCCGAACGCCATCTCCGGCTTCCTCGTCCCCGACACCTGCGAGCTCTGCAACTCCTACAACATGCTCAAGCTGACCCGAGAACTGTGGCAGCTGGACCCCGGCCGGGCGTCGTACTTCGACTTCTATGAGAAGGCGCTGCTCAACCACGTCATCGGCGCCCAGAACCCGGCCGACCCGCACGGGCACGTCACCTACTTCACCCCCCTCAACCCGGGCGGCCACCGCGGCAAGGGCCCGGCCTGGGGCGGCGGCACCTGGAGCACCGACTACGGCACGTTCTGGTGCTGCCAGGGAACGGGCGTCGAGTCCAACACAAAGCTGATGGACTCCGTCTACTTCCACGACGGCAGCACCACCCTCACCGTGAACCTGTTCCTCCCCTCCGTCCTGAACTGGACCCAGCGAGGCATCACCGTCACCCAGACCACCTTCTATCCGGCCGACGACACCACGACGCTGAAGGTCACCGGCGGCGTCGGGGGGACCTGGTCGATGCGCGTCCGCATCCCCGGATGGACTTCGGGCGCCACCGTCAGCGTCAACGGCGTCGTCCAGACCGTCACGGCCAGTCCGGGCACCTACGCCACGCTCACCCGGTCCTGGGCCTCCGGCGATACCGTCACCGTGAAGCTCCCCATGCGTGTGGCCCTCCAGGCCGCCAACGACAACCCCGGTGTCGCGGCGATCACCTACGGCCCCGCCATCCTCGCCGGCAACTACGGCAGCACCACACTGTCCTCCCTCCCGGCCCTGGACCCCTCCTCGATCACCCGGACCAGCAGCACCGCCCTCGCCTTCACGGCCACCGCCAACGGAACGAAGGTCGAACTCGCCCCGTTCCACGACGCCCAGGGTTTCAACTACACCGTCTACTGGCGGACCGGCAGTCCCGGCTTCCGTCTCGTCAACGCGGCCAGCGGACTCGTCCTCGGCATCCGGGACATGTCCACCGCCGACGGGGGCCTCGCTCTCCAGTGGACCGATTCCGGCACCCCTGACCACGACTGGCTCCTCCTCATCGACGGCACCGCACTGCGGCTGCGCAACCTCAACAGCGGCAAGGTCCTCGGCGTGAAGGACATGTCCACCGCCGACAGCGCCCCGATCCTCCAGTGGGCCGACACCGGCACCGCCGACCACCGGTGGACCGTCGTCGACGCCGGCAACGGCTACCACAAGCTTCGGAACGTCCACACCGGCAAGCTGCTCGGCATCGAAGGCGGCTCCACCGCCAACGGCGCCGCAGCCGTACAGGTGCCCGACACCGGCGCCCCCGCCGGCCAGTGGCAGATCGTCCCCGACGGCGCCAGGCGCATCCAGAACGTCGCCAGCGGGCGGGTCCTCGGTGTGCGGGACATGTCCACCGCCGACGGCGGCCTCGCCGTCCAGTGGGACGACAACGGCACCGCCGACCATCTCTGGACGGCCGTCGTCGACACCGGCGGCCACCTGCGCCTGCGCAACTCCCACAGCGGCAAGGTCCTCGCCGTGGAGAACGGCGGCACCGCCAACGGCGCCCGGATCGTCCAGTGGGCGGACAACGGCACCGCCGACCATCGGTGGCGCCTGCGCCACGGCGGCGGCGACACCTTCAGGATCCAGGGCGCCAACAGCGGCCGCGTCCTCGGCGTCTCCGGCGCCTCCACCGCCCAGGGAGCACAGACCGTCCTCTGGGACGACAACGGCACCAACGACCATCTGTGGCGATTCATCTGACCCGGCGCCGAATCCCCCGACGCCACAGGCCGATCGCGGCGACGGGAAATCGAGCGGGAGGCGCTCCCGTCAGATCGGGCCGACCCTGCCGCGAGCGCCCACCGATCAGCCGGTCGCGGGCAGCGCGATCCGACCACCACCAAAACTGGAAGCGATTCCACTTCCCCACCCCCACCGGAGGAAGAACCATGCGCAAGTCCGTCCGAGCCGCATCCGGCCTGCTGGCCGGTGCCCTCACCGCCGGTCTCGCCCTGCTCAACGCCGGCCCTGCGTACGCCGCCGACCCGACCACCATGACCAGCGGCTTCTACGCCGACCCCGACAACTCCGCCCTGCGGTGGACCAACGCGAACCCCGGCGACGGGCGGGCGGCGGTGATCCGGACGTCCATCGCCAACACCCCGGCGGCCCGCTGGTTCGGCAACTGGAGCGGCGACATCGCCACCGGCGCCTACGTCGGCCGCGCGGACTCCTACGACAAGTTGCCGATCCTGGTCGCGTACAACATCCCCAACCGGGACATCTGAGCCGGTCAGTCCGGCGGCGGCGCCGGGAGCCGCGCCGCGTACGACGCCTGGATCGCCGCCTTCGCCAGTGGCATCGGCAGCCGCCCGGCCGTCGTCGTCCTCGAACCCGACGCGCTCGGCCACGAGAGCTGCATGACTGCCGCTCAGATCGCCGAGCGCAACGCCATGCTGAAGAACGCGATCGCCCAGTTCAATGCCAAGGCACCCAACACCTGGGTCTACCTCGACGCCGGGAACCCCGGCTGGATCGGCGCCTCGACCATGGCGCAGCAGCTCGCCGCCGCCGGGGTCAGCGGGGCACGCGGCTTCGTGCTGAACGTCTCCAACTACTTCGCCACCGACCAGAACACCTCCTACGGCAACGCGGTCAACTCCGCCCTGGGTTCCTACGGCTACACCAAGCCGTTCGTCGTCGACACCAGCCGCAACGGCAACGGTTCCAACGGCCAGTGGTGCAACCCCGCCGGCCGCCGGATCGGTACTCCCACCCAGCGCGGCGGCGGTGCCGAGATGCTGCTGTGGATCAAGATTCCCGGCGAGTCCGACGGCAACTGCGGCGTCGGGGCCGGCTCCTCGGCCGGACAGTTCCTGCCGGAGGTCGCCTACAAGATGATCTACGGCTACTGACCCACCCCCGCCTCCCTTCCCACGCCGAAGGGCGGGCCCGGCGCCGGGCCGACCCCGCGCGGTCCGACGCCAGGGCCCGCCACCCGAGCACCCTTACCGAAGGAACCCACAGCGACCCCACCGGCGCGATCACCGCCGGACGCTTCGCCGACCTCAACCACGCGATCGACGTCCTGGAGCGGCAGCCGGACGGCGTCGTCTACCTGGACGCCGGCAACAGCCACTGGCGCAGCGTCGGCGACGTCGCGCAACGCCTCCTCCGGGCAGGTGTCACCCGTACCCAGGGCTTCTCGCTGAACGTCTCCAACTACCTGGCCACCGATCTGTCCACCCACCACGGCACCCGGGTCTCCCAGTGCCTGTGGTTCGCCACCAAGGGCCCGGACTGGGCCAAGGGGCACCCCGACTGGTGCGCGAGCCAGTACTACTCCCCGCGGCGCCGAAGGACGGGCGGCCGGGAAGCTCCGCGAACGTGGACGACCCGTCCACCTGGCACTGGACCGACCTGTGGTTCCAGCAGAACGTCGCCGCCCCGCCGGCGCAGGAGCTCACCCACCTCGTCGTGGACACCAGCCGCGACGGCCGGGGCGCCTGGACCGCGCCCGCAGGCAAGTACAGCGGCGATCCGCAAACCTGGTGCAACGCTCCCGGTCGCGGCATCGGCGCCCGGCCGACCGCGAACACCCGCGTCACGCTCGTGGACGCCTACCTGTGGATCAAGACCGTCGGCCAGTCCGACGGCCAGTGCAACCGCAGCATCCCGGGCGGCACCATCGACCCGGAGTACGGCGTCGTCGATCCCGCGGCCGGAGTGTGGTGGCCTGAGCAGGCCAAGTCCCCCGTCCGCGACGCCGACCCGGCACTGTAGTTCAACACGGCCCTGCGCTGACCGGAGATGCGAACTGAAGGAAATACCCGTTGTCGAGCGGTCCTCATCGAAATAGTTTCGATGAGGACCGCTCTATGAAAAGCCACTATTGGACTATTCAGAGGGGCGAGATTCTCGAAACCCTTTCGAAACTATTGACATGTTTCGGCGGTGTTTCCAGACTGAGGCCCGAGGCGATATCCCCCCGTCTGTGTCCGGGCGCCGGGTGCCGGCCTTGGATCTCTACGCCCTGACGGTGAGCGTCCTTTGTCAATGGACGCGGGCGTCGTTCACGCGGATTCGCTCTGCCGCGCTCCAATCCTTCCGTGATTTCTGTCCTGGAGGCTCTTTCATGGGCTCAAATGCCATTCCCCCATCCACCGTCCGCCGGAAAATCGGAACTCTTCGTACGGCGCTGGTCGCCGGCGTCCTCGGTTCGGCCGCCATGCTGGTGGCTCCGCTCGCCTCACAGGCCGCCGAGAGCACGCTCGGTGGCGCGGCGGCGCAGAGCGGCCGCTACTTCGGCACCGCCGTCGCCTCGGGCAGGCTGGGCGACTCGGCGTACACGACGATCGCGGGCCGCGAGTTCAACATGGTGACGCCCGAGAACGAGATGAAGATCGACGCCACCGAACCCCAGCAGGGCCAGTTCAACTTCGCCGCCGGTGACCGCGTCTACAACTGGGCGGTGCAGAACGGCAAGCAGGTACGCGGCCACACCCTGGCCTGGCACTCCCAGCAGCCCGGCTGGATGCAGAACCTCAGCGGCAGCACGCTGCGCCAGGCGATGACCAACCACATCAACGGCGTGATGGCCCACTACAAGGGCAAGCTCGTCCAGTGGGACGTCGTGAACGAGGCCTTCGCCGACGGCAGTTCGGGGGCCCGGCGCGACTCCAACCTGCAGCGCAGCGGCAACGACTGGATCGAGGTCGCCTTCCGCACCGCGCGCGCCGCCGACCCGGCCGCCAAGCTCTGCTACAACGACTACAACGTCGAGAACTGGACCTGGGCCAAGACCCAGGCCATGTACGCCATGGTCCGGGACTTCAAGCAGCGCGGCGTGCCGATCGACTGCGTCGGCTTCCAGTCCCACTTCAACAACGACAGCCCGTACAACAGCAACTTCCGCACCACCCTGCAGAGCTTCGCCGCCCTCGGCGTCGACGTGGCCGTCACCGAACTCGACATCCAGGGCGCCTCGGCCACGACCTACGCCAACGTGACCAACGACTGCCTGGCCGTCCCGCGCTGCCTCGGCATCACCGTCTGGGGTGTGCGCGACACAGACTCCTGGCGATCGGAGCAATCGCCTCTGCTGTTCGACGGCAACGGCAACAAGAAGCCGGCGTACGCTTCCGTGCTCAACGCACTCAACGCCAGCTCCTCCACCCCCACTCCGACCCCCACGCCCGGTTCCGGACAGGTCAAGGGCGCCGGTTCGGGCCGCTGCCTGGACGTGCCCGGCGCCAGCACCACCGACGGCACCCAGCTCAACCTGTGGGACTGCAACAACCGCACCAACCAGCAGTGGTCGTACACCGCCGGAGGCGAGCTCAAGGTCTACGGCGACAAGTGCCTGGACGCCGCCGGCACCGCCAACGGCACCAAGGTCCAGATCTACAGCTGCTGGGGCGGCGACAACCAGAAGTGGCGCCTGAACTCCGACGGATCCATCGTCGGAGTCCAGTCCGGCCTCTGCCTGGACGCCGCCGGAAACGGCACCGCCAACGGCACCCTGATCCAGCTCTACTCCTGCTCGGGCGGCAGCAACCAGCGATGGACCCGCACCTGACGACCTGACACGGCGAAAAGGTGAACCGATGAAGACCTACGGTGCGGCTTCCCCCGCCCTTCCACGAAGGCATCGCTGGTGGTCCCGGTTGGCCGCCGTGGTGGCGGCGACGCTGACGATCGGCATGCTCTTCGCGGTGAAGCCGGCGCCCGCCGAGGCGGCGACGGTGGACGGCAATGCCTGGTACGCCCTGGTCAATCGCAACAGCGGCAAGGCGCTGGACGTCTATGGCGCGTCCACCGCCGATGACGCGCGGGTCAGTCAGTGGACGCGCAACGACGGAGCCAACCAGCAGTGGCAGTTCGTGGACTCCGGCGGCGGCTTCTACCGGCTCAAGGCCCGGCATTCGGGCAAGGTTCTCGACGTGGCCGGCGCCTCGACCGCCGACGGTGCCGCGATCGCGCAGCGGGCCGACGGCAACGGGGTCAACCAGCAGTTCCGGCTGGCCGACTCCGACGCGGGCCACGTCCGGCTGATCAACCGCAACAGCGGCAAGGCCGTCGAGGTGCAGGGCGCCTCCACCGCCGACGGCGGCAACGTCGTCCAGTACAGCGACTGGGGCGGCGCCAACCAGCAATGGCAGATGGTCAAGCTGTCGTCCGGCGGCGGATGCGGCAGCGCCCCGACGCTGGCGAGCGGTACGCACACGATTCAGAGCAGCGGCAAGAGCCGCAGCTTCATCCTCAGGGTTCCCGACAACTACTCCAACAGCCGGCCCTACCGGCTGATCTTCGCGTTCCACTGGCGGGGCGGAACCGCCGGCGAGGTCGCCTCGGGCGGAACGAGCGGGAACGCCTGGTCCTACTACGGCCAACAGGAACAGTCCAAAAACAGCGCGATCCTCGTCGCCCCCCAGGGCCTCGACAACGGCTGGGCCAATCCGGGCGGTGAGGACGTCACCTTCGTCGACGACATGATCCGGCGGATCGAGGGCGGCCTCTGCGTCAACACGGCGCAGCGTTTCGCCACCGGTTTCAGCTGGGGCGGCGGGATGAGCTACGCACTCGCATGCACCCGGGCGAACGTCTTCAGGGCTGTCGCGGTCATCTCCGGCGGCGAGATCAGCGGGTGCAGCGGCGGCGCCCAGCCCATCGCCTACTTCGGAATCCACGGCGTCAGCGACTCCGTCCTCAACATCGGGCAAGGACGTTCCCTGCGCGACAGGTTCGTCGGCAACAACGGCTGCACCTCCCAGGGCCCGCGCGAGCCCGCGCCGGGCAGCCGGACGCACATCACCACCACCTACTCGGGCTGCCGTGCCGGGTACCCGGTCCAATGGGCCGCCTTCGACGGAGGCCACTTGCCCGGTCCGGTCGACGGCTCCTCCAACGAGAGCGGTGTCACGACCTGGACCAAGGCAGAGATCTGGAGGTTCTTCGCACAGTTCCAGTGACACGCCCGCACCGTGGAGTGGAGCCAGGATCATCCTGGCTCCACTCCGTCGTCGTCCCCCGATGGCAGCGCTTCCCGCAAAACGCCTTCGATAGTACGGTCGCGCGCATCACCTACGACCGCCGGAGGATTCCGCACGTCCGCACGCTATTTCGAGGACTACGCACCCGGCCACGGCAGGGCGGCGCCGCGCGCGGCCCTGGACTCCGATGCCCCAGAATCGACCTCAACGGGGACTGGGCGTTCCGGTTCTCGCCTGCCCTGCGCCCGGAGCCGGACGGATTCGAAGCCCCGGACTTCGACGACGGCTCATGGGACGCCCTTCGCGTCCCCTCGCGCTGGCAGCTGCACGGCTACGGCCGGCCCGTCTACGTCAACATCGCCTGCCCGATCCCGGTCGACCCGCCCTTCGTCCCGGACGAGAACGAGACCGGGGACTACCGCCGGACCTTCGACCTGCCCGCCACCTGGGCGGGTACGCCGGCCGTGCTGCGCTTCGAGGGCGTGGAGGTGGGAGCTGGTCCGCAGGAACAGCTCACGCTCGCTGGCCCGGATCGGACTCGACTGGGAGGTTCCCGGCGACCGGTCGAAGGTGGAATGGTTCGGCGCGGGCCCGGGCGAGGCCTACCCCGACTCGTGTCAGGCAGTTCGCGTCGGACGATTCCGTGCGACCGTGGACGAGCTGCAGACGCCCTACGTGCGCCCCCAGGAGAACGGGAACCGTGCGGACATCCGCTGGGCCACCTTCACCGACGGAGCCGGGAACGGACTGCGCTTCGTGGGCGAAGAGCCGTTCCATTTCGCCGCGCGCCGCTGGACCGACCAACAGCTCGACGCCGCACTGCACCCCAGCGATCTCGTCCCGGGCCCGGTGATCCACCTCCACACCGACCACGCGGTCCAGGGCCTCGGCACCGCCGCCGTGGGACCCGGTGTCCTGCCTCAGCACCGGCTCGAACTCGGCCCGGCGGACTTCGCGTTCACCCTGACTCCCCTCCATCAGAGCTGAGCCCACTGAGAGCGGCCCGCCGCACCACGGTTTCCGGTGCGGCGGGCGGGCAGGCCGGGTGATCGTTCAGGAGCAGAGTGCACCGTTGAGCGTGTAGCGCGCCGGGATCGCGTTGGTACCCGAATACGTCGCCTGGAAGCCGAAGCTCACGCTGCCGCCGGGCTCCAGCGTGCCGTTCCACCCGGCGTCCCGGGCGGTGACCGTGCTGCCCGACTGGGTCACCGTGGCGTTCCAGCCGTTGCTGATCCGCTGATCACCCGCGAAGCTCCAGCCGAGGGTCCAGCCCGAGATCGTCGAGGTTCCTGTGTTCCTCACGGTCACCGTCGCCGTGAAACCGCTGCCCCAGGCGTTGTCGATCCGGTACGCCACCGTGCAGGCGGCCGCCGACGCGTCATCGTCCGCCTCCGTCGCCGTGAACGTCGCCGACTGCACGCCGGGACCACCGACCGTGAATGTCGCGCTGCCCGACGACGCGTCGGCGTCCTGCGCGGCGAGGACCGGAAACTGTTGCGCCGTCGCCCAGTCGGCCGGGGTGAACACCAGGGTCGCGGCTGCCGACAGGTCCTCGTCGCCGGAGTTCCGGGCCACCGTCACCGTCACGTTCTGCGCAGGCGCTGCCGAGAGCCGCACGCCCACCGGCGTCGAGCCGCCCTCCGGGACCGTCACGGCCGCCGGTGCCACCTGGACCACGGGCGCCGCCGGGGCACCGCGCCGCTCAGCCGCGAAGGCCGCCAGCCAGGCCAGCGAGGCGTTCCAGTTGATGGCCACCTCGTTGGTGGAGTACGAGCCTATGTCGTCCACGTAGCACGCCGCCGGTGCGCAGCCCGCGAGCTTCTCCTTGGCCACCGGGTCCTCCAGCCCGGCGTTCGGCCCGCCCGCGAAGGAACCGGCCGGCGGGTGCGGCAGCGAGGCGTCGTTCTGGTGCGCCCAGAACCGGTGGTGCTGGTTCTCGGAGTAGCGGTCGCCGTAGCCTGTGACGTAGGAGAGGTCGAGCGCGTTACGGCCGAGCAGGTAGTCCAGGGACTCCAACGCTCCGGCCCGGTATCGCTGTTGCCCGGTGATCTCGTACGCCACGGCCAGCACCATCGCGTTGTTGGTGACGGAGCTGTTGGAGCCCCACACGTACCCGGTGGCGGGGATCGGCACCGCGTAGCCCTGTCCGGACATGGTGGACAGGTGGCCGTCGGCGGCCGTGGTCAGCAGGCCGCGCAGCCGGGTCAGGTCGTCGGCGGGCAGGGTCACGCCGGGGACGGTGGCGAGGGTGATGCGGCCGAGCGTCGCGGTGCCGCCCCACCAGAACGCGTCGACGGGCTTGGCGTGGTGCGGGGAGGAGGTGACGGCGTCCCGGTACCGGGACTCGCCGGTGGTGGCGAGGAGTTCTGCCGCCGCCCAGTAGAACTCGTCGGAGACGTCGGCGTCCTCGTAGGCACCGCCGCCGGTGTTGTCGCTCGCCAGGGCGAGCACGTTCGGGTTGGCCTTGGCGGCCGTCCAGGCGCGGCGGGCCGCGTCCAGGCAGCGCGCGGAGAACGCGGCGTCGTACGGCGCGTAGACCCGGGCACACTGCGCGGCCGAGGCCGCCAGGTTCAGCGTCGCGGCGGTCGACGGCTTGTGCAACTCACGCTCCTCGGCGTCGAGTTCTGGCCTGATCGGCAGGGCAGTCCACTTGGCGTCGTGCATCTTGTGGAAGGCCATCCCGGCCATCGGCTTCCCGGCCGGGACCTGCATCCGCAGCAGGAACTCCAGTTCCCAGCGGGCCTCGTCCAGCACGTCCGGCGTCCCGTTGCCGCGCTCCGGCACCGGCAGTGTCGCGTCGCCGAGCGCCGCCTCACCGCCCGAACGGCGGGCCCGCTCGAAGGAGTTGACCATCTCCCAGACGGAGATGCCGCCGTTCACCACGTACTTGCCCTGGTCGCCCGCGTCGTACCAGCCGCCGCGCACGTCCAGTTGGTAGTCGCACACCCCGGACTGGCAGGGGACGCCGGTGTCGCCCTTGTTCGGGGCGACGCCGAGGTGCCCGGCGGGGCGGGCGTAGGCGCTGCCGCCCACCAGGGCGGCGTCGATCGCGATGCCGCTGCGCTGCTGGTAGAAGAACGACATGCTGTCGGCGCGCAGTCCGTCGTACAGCGACGCGGAGATGTCGAAGGGGTGGCTCGCCCGGCCGTCGACGACCAGGGTGAAGCCGGTGCCGGTGCCGGTGTACGCGCCGAAGTCCACCAGGTGCGTGGACTGGCCGGACGCCTGGTCGGCGCCGCGCACCGTGGTGGCGCCCGAGGCGGCCACCGCGCCGGAGGCGTCGCGCAGTTGCCAGGCGAGCGGGGCGGTCGCGGAGCTGGCCACGGTGGCCCGCTTGGGGCCTTCGGGCAGGTAGCCGAGCTGGTTGACCCGGACGGGCGTGTCGGCAGCGACGGCCACGGTGGCGGCAGCCGCGACCGGAACGGTCAGGGCGGTCGCAGACAAGCCGCCGACCGCCAGCGCGAAGCCGGCGAGCACGGCGGCCGCGCGACGTGGCACGCCGCCGGCGGAGGTGACAGGAGGCACGGTGAAGCCTTCCTCGGTGGATGCGGGCGCAGAGTGGGAGCGCTCCCAATCAAGCCAGGCACCTGACGGACCCGTCAAGTCACCGGTACGAACCGGTAGTTGACCGACCCGCATCCGAGAACAGGCCGACTACCACCACAGCTTCGGCTCACGTGAACCGGTGGCCCGAAACCGGCGATCAGCGGCGGCGCCGACCCCGCGAAGGAGACTCGCGCTCCCCATCCCCCGAGCCTCACCCACCGTCGGCCGGGATCGAGGTGCCGTCCAGCCCATCGGCGGGCTGCGTGGGTGCCTGGACATCGACGGATGGCCAGCCCCGTCACGACCCCCGTGGACGCGGCGTCCGTCCGGGAAGGTGCCGGCCGCGGCGGTGACGGACGCGGGCAGGTCGCGCCAGCCGCTGCGGGGCGTCGGCGCCAGCCGGTCGGCGCCAGCCGGTCGGCGCCAGCCGGTCGGCGCCAGCCGGTCGGCGCCAGCCGGTCGGCGCCAGCCGGTCGGCGCCAGCCGGTCGGCGCCAGCCGGTCGGCGCCAGCCGGTCGGCGCCAGCCGGTCGGCGCCAGCCGGTCGGCGCCAGCCGGTCGGCGCCAGCCACTCGATCAGCGACCGGGCAAGGTAGCGCCCCGGCGCAGAGCCTGCCCAGGTGATCCGGCCCGCGCCGCCGGGGGGTGACGAGGGCGGGCCGACGACCGAAGTGCGGGTGGTCGCGCTCGGCCGGCACCGTGGCATCGGCACCGTGAGGCGTCCACTCAGCGGGTCGAGGTCACGCGGCGCGGGCGACAGCACCTCGCGATCGCCCGACGCCCCATCCCCCGTTGGTGCCGCCGGCATCCTGCCGCAGGTCGCCGCGTCGCGAGGCGGTGCGCGGGCGGCCTCAGACGCCCGGGGCGTGAGGGGCGTTGCCGTAATACGCGTCCGGTCCGTGCTTACGGGTGAAGTGCCGCTCCAGCAGATGCCTCGGCGGTTCGGAGGTGTCTCCGAGGCGGGAGCCCAGCGCCAGCGTGTGCAGCGCCATCTCCGCCACGGCCTCGCAGACGATGGCGTTCTCCAGCGCAGCCTCCGCGGTGGCGCCCCAGGTGAAGGGGCCGTGCCGTGAGACGAGCGCGCCGGGGACCTCATCGGCCCGGCGGGGGTCGCCGTCGAGCCGGGCGACGATCACCTGTCCGGTGTTGTACTCGTAGTCCTGCGCGCACTGCTCGGCGGTGAGGTCCGCCGTCACGGGAACGGGTCCGTTGAAGGTGTCGGCGTGTGTCGTACCGAGCACGGGGATCGGGCGGCGTGCCTGGGCGAAGGCGACGGCGTGCACGGAGTGCGTGTGGGTGACGCCGCCGATGGAGGGGAAGGCCCGGTAGAGGCACCGATGGGTTTCGGTGTCGGTGGACGGCCTGAGGTGTCCGTCGACGACCCGCCCATCCTCCAGCGCCACCACCACCAGGTCGTCCTCGGTGAGGTCGGCGTAGGAGACCCCGGACGGCTTGATGACGAAGACGCCGGCGTCTCGATGCACTCCACTGACGTTTCCCCAGGTGAGGGTGGCCAGACCGGCCTCCGGGATGCGCAGGTTGGCCGCTAGGACCTCGCGACGGAGGTCCTTGAGAATGGTCTCGCTCACTACGCTCTCACCGTCTGTCTGACATGCGCGGCGGTTTCCCCGGACCGGCGTCCCGCCGGCCCCGCGGTCGCGCATGAGCGGGCTGGACTGATCGGGGGCCGCACCGGGCATCGCGCCTGCGCTGTCGCAGCTATCCCACCCATCCAGCTACCCCGATCGAATTGTTAACGCTAACAAGCAGTAATCTCAAGAGGTACGAGAAGATTCATGCCCACATCACGCGATCAACGCTGCATAATGTGAACGCCCACATCGATCCTGATCGACGAACTCCCGGCTGGTCCGGGACATGTGCGGGCCGCGGCTGGTTCGGTACCTTGAGGGAAGGCCGCTCGATGAGGAAAGGAAGAGAGTTGACCCAGCTCCCAGACGTCTCGCGAGCGCCCACCATGACGGACGTCGCACGCGTCGCCGGCGTGTCCCATCAGACCGTTTCACGGGTGCTCAGCGACCACCCGAACGTCAGCGCCAAGACCCGGGCCGCCGTGACACAGGTCATCGAGCAGCTGGGGTACCGCCGTAACTCGGCAGCCCGGGCCCTGGCCACTCGCCGGACCCACACGCTGGGCGTCATCGCGGTGAACACCACTCTGCACGGGCCGGCCAGCACGGTGGCCGGAGTGCAGGAGGCGGCCAGGGACCGCGGCTACCTGACGTCCGCCGTCACGCTTCGGACCGCCACGCAGACGGCCCTCGCCGAAGCCATGCAGCATCTCGCCGGGTGGGGCGTGGAGGGGATCGTCGCCGTCACTCCCCAGCGCGCCGCGGTGAGGGCGCTGGCGGCATTGGAAGCACCGTGCCCCGTGGTCACCGTGGAAGGCGGCCACACCCTCGACCTGCCGGGGGTGTCGCTGGACCAGAGCCTCGGCGCTCGCCTGATCACGGAGCATCTTCTCGCTTCGGGTCACGCCACCGTGTGGCATGTGGCAGGCCCTCCCGACTGGCTCGAGAGCGAGGCCCGCACGCAGGGGTGGGAGGACGCGCTGCGCGATGCCGGCGCCGACGTGCCGCCCGTGCTGCGAGGCGACTGGAGTCCGCTGTCGGGATACCAGGCCGGCCAGCAGCTCGCGGGCCGGGTCCTGGCGTCACGAGGGGGTGGAGCCGGCCTCACGGCGGTGTTCGTCGCCAACGATCAGATGGCCCTCGGTGTCCTACGAGCCTTGCGGGAAGCGGGCCTGCGCACGCCCGAGGACGTGGCGGTCGCCGGCTTCGACGACATCCCCGAGGCGGAGTTCTTCCCGCCCCCGCTGACGACGATCCGGCAGGACTTCGCCTCGCTCGGCCGCGACAGCATCGGGCTGCTCCTGGACCACATCGAGGGCCGGACCGACGAGTCGACGCACCTGGTGGTGGCGCCCGAGCTCATCGTGCGCGCCAGTACGGCCCGCAGGATCGCTCCCCCCGGCGAATGACCCCCACTTGCCGGGCTGTTGCCCCCCCTCCGCAGGGAGCCGGGCCCCGAGGGCACCTCGTAGGGGGAACGTGGCGCGGACACGGCCTGCGCCGCCCCTCTCAGGCGGTGACCGTGGTGAAACTGTGGATCGTGGTGGACCGGTACAGCTCGCCCGGGCGCAGCAGGACCGTCGGGTGGTCGGGGCGGTTCGGGGAGTCCGGGAAGTGCTGGGTCTCCAGCGCGACCCCCGCGTAGGCCTGGTAGGGCCTGCCTCCCTTGCCCGTGATGTCACCGGTCAGGCCTTGGGCGGAGTAGACCTGGATGCCCGGTTCCGTGGTGAGCACGTCCATCCGGCGGCCGGATGCGGGGGCGTACAACACGGCGGCCTTGCGGGGACGGGCTCGCCGGGCGCCGTCGAGGACCCAGTTGTGGTCGAAGCCGCCACCCGCGAGGGCCAGTTGCGCATCCGTTTGGGTCAGCACGTCGGAGAGCCGCCGGGGCCGACGAAGGTCGAACGGGGTGCCGCTGACCGAGCGGTGGGGGCCGTCGGGGATCAACTCGCCGTCGACGGGGGTGTAGAGGGGGGCCTCGACCTGGAGATGGTGGGCCAGGACGTTGCCGCGTCCCTCCCCTTCGAGGTTCCAGTAGGCGTGGTTGGTGAGGTTGACGATCGTCGGCGCGTCGGCGACCGCCTGGTACGACAGGGTCAGGTTGTCGTCCCGGTCCAGCGTGTAGGTGACGCGGACGTTGAGGGCGCCGGGGAATCCCTGGTCGCCGTCGGGGCTGTGCAAGGACAGACGGACACCGGTGCGGTGCGCGGAGTGGAAGGGTTCGCAACCCCACACGCGCTGGTCGAACCCGTCGGGACCGCCGTGCAGCGTGTGCCCGGTCTCCTGGGTGGCGAGCCGGTGGGTGACGCCGTCGATGACGAGCCGGCCGCCGGCGATCCGGTTGGCGTAACGGCCCACCGTCGCACCGAAGTAGCGTGCGGAGCCCTCGCAAGCGCCGAAGTCGCGGGCGGCGAGCACCACATCGGCGGTGTGGCCCCAGCGGTCCGGCAGGATCAGGGAATGGAGGCGGGCGCCGCGCGTGTGGACCTCCGCGCAGGCCCGGCCGGGGAAGCCGAACCGCCACCTCTCCCCCGGTCCTTCGTCGTCCGGGCGCAGGGGGCGGACCGTCCTCGGACTGGCGGCAGTCTGCCTGGGCTCGGCGGCCTGGTCGACAGATTCGTATGCGTGTTCCATGGCGGTATTCCCCGGAAGTCGGTCCACCGGAGGGCGCGCCGGGAAGCGGGCTGTGATCGCGGCGCGCGAACGCGGTGGCACGGGCTGATGGGCTGCGGAGCCGGAACCTGAGTCAGTCAGTCGGTGGCCGGGCGGCGGCCGCTCATCAGACGTTGCAGCACGATGAACGCGAGCAGCAGGGCGCCGATGACGATCCGGGTCCACCAGGAGCTGAGCGTGCCCTGGAAGTTGACGACCGTCTGGATCATGCCGAGGACGAGCACGCCGAGGGCGGTGCCCAGGACGAAGCCGGAACCGCCGGTCAGCAGCGTGCCGCCGATCACGGTGGCGGCGATCGCGTCGAGTTCCATGCCCATGGCGTGGAGGGCGTAGCCGGAGAGCATGTAGAAGGTCAGCAGTAGGCCGCCGAGTGCGGAGCACAGGCCGCTGACGGCGTATACGGCGATCTTGGTGGAGCCCGCCGGAAGACCCATCAGGCGGGCGGAGGACTCGTTGCCGCCCATCGCGTACACGTTGCGGCCGAAGCGCGTGTGGTGCAGTACGACGAAGGCGATCACCAGCACGGCCAGGGCGATGACCACCGGGATCGAGACGAACAGGCCCCCCGGGCCGTACAGCCGGGTCTGCGCGATTCCGGCCGTGGTGGGGTCGCTGATCGTGATGGATTCGGTGCTGATCGTGTAGCAGAGCCCGCGGGCGAGGAACATGCCCGCCAGGGTGACGATGAACGGCTGGATCTCGAAGGTGTGGATGATCCAGCCCATGAGCGTCCCGCTCGCGGCGCCGACCAGCAGGACGAGGGGGATGACGGCGGCCAGGGGCCAGCCGTGCGACTCGACAAGCCAGGCGGTGAGCATGGTCGACAGGGCCACCATGGAGCCGACGGACAGATCGATGCCGCCGGTGAGGATGACGAAGGTCGCCCCGACCGCGACGACCAGGAGGAATCCGTTGTCGATCAGCAGGTTCAGTACGACTTGCGCGGAGAGGAAGCCCTCGTAGCGCACCGATCCGACGCTGAACATGACGACCAGCAGGACGGCCGTGACGATCAGTGGGATACGGGTGCGGGTGCGCGGGGACACGGTCGCGAAGGAGCGGGTGAGTTGCGCGGCGGAGCTCGCGATGCCGGTACTCATGCGCCTACCTCCTGCTGCTGCGGGGCGGCGCCCGCTGTGGTGTGGGATCGGGGAGTGGTCGTCCTGCGGCGGCGCAGGACCTTGGCCCGGAAGACCGGGGACTGCACGAGGCAGACGACGATGACGACGAAGGCCTTGAAGACGAGGGTGGTCTCGGGTGGGACGCCGAGGGTGTAGACGGTGGTGGACAGGGTCTGGATGACCAGGGCGCCCAGGACGGTGCCGCCGAGGGAGAAGCGTCCTCCGGTCAGGGCGGTACCACCGACGACGACGGCGAGGATCGCGTCGAGCTCGATCCACAGGCCGGCGTTGTTGCCGTCGGCGCTGGAGACGTTGGAGCTGATCATCAGCCCGGCCGTGGCGGCGCACAGCGCGCTGAAGACGTAGACCAGGGCGAGCAGACCGCCGGCCCGGATGCCGACCAGGCGGCTGGCGGCGGGGTTGCCGCCGACGGACTCGATCAGCATGCCGAGTGCGCTGCGACGGGTGACGAAGGCGGCGAGCGCGACGAGGGCGGCTGCCAGGAGGACGGCGAAGGGGAAGGTCAGCCAGTAGCCGCCTCCGATCATCTTGTAGGGCGCGCTGGTCACCGTGATGATCTGGCCGTCGGTGATCAGCTGGGCGACACCGCGTCCCGCGACCATGAGGATCAAGGTGGCCACGATGGGCTGCACCCCCAGCCCGGACACCAGGAAGCCGTTGGCCAGGCCCAGCACGAGGGCGACGCCGAGCGCGAGGGCGACGGCCGTGAGCATGGTGACGACACTGCCGGGATGTGCGGCGGTGGAGATGTGCCCGCAGGCGAGGGCGCCGGCGATGGCGACGGTGGAACCCACCGAGAGGTCGATCCCGCGGGTGGCGATGACCAGGGTCATGCCGAGCGCCACCAGGATGAGGGGCGCACCGAACTGCAGGATGTCGATGAGGCTGCCGTAGAGGTGGCCGTCGCGTATGCGGACGGAGAAGAAGTCGTGGTGGAACGCGAGGTTGCCGAGGAGCAGGGCGAACAGGATGAGCGCGGGCCACAGCAGGCGGTGACCGGCCAGTCGTCTCCCGATTGCGCCGGCCGCCTCGGACTTGGCGGGGTGGGTGGTCATGAGTCCGTTCCGGTGGCGATGGTCGTGAGGAGGCGTTCGGGCGTGACGGTGTCGTCGTTCGCGAGGGTGGCCACCATGCGGTGGTCGCGGAGCACGGCGATGCGGTGGCTCAGGCGCAGGACCTCTTCGAGTTCCGCCGAGATGAACAGCACGGAGGTGCCTTCGCCCGCCAGGCGGGCCACGAGCTTCTGGATCTCCGCCTTGGCCCCGATGTCGATGCCCCGGGTGGGTTCGTCGAGGATCAGGAGCCGGGGGTCGGTCAGCAGCCAACGCGCGAGCAGGACCTTCTGCTGGTTGCCTCCGCTGAGGTGGCGTACCTGCGCTTCGGGGTCGGCGGGCCGGATGTCCAGGACTTCGATCCAGTGCCGCGCCAGTTCGTCCTGTTTCGCGCGGGCCAGCGGCCTGGTCCAGCCGCGGGCGGCCTGCAGGGCGAGGATGATGTTCTCTCGGACCGTGAGCTCGCCCACCACCCCCTCGGACTTGCGGTTCTCGGAGCAGAAGGCGATGCCCCGGGCGATGGCGTGGCGGGGGGTGCGCAGGACCACCTTCTCGCCCTCGATGCTCACCTCTCCGGCGTCCGCGCTGTCCGCGCCGAACAGGAGGCGCGCCACCTCGGTGCGGCCCGAACCCAGGAGGCCCGCCAGTCCGATGACCTCGCCGGCGTGGATGTCGAGGTCGTACGGTTCGATCGAGCCCGTGCGGGTCAGTTGTCGCGTCCGGAGGAACGGCTCGCCGGCCGCCCGTACGGCCGCTTCCTCGTGGGCACGGCCGGACAGCTGGTCGAGGGTGGCCAGCTCTCCGCCGATCATGCGCTGTACCAGCGTCACCGGCGTCAGTTCCCCGATGGGGTACTCGCCTTCCAGTCGGCCGTTGCGCAGGATGGTGACGCGGTCGCAGAGGTCGAATACCTGGTCGAGGAAGTGCGTGACGAACAGGATGGCCACACCGCGGTCCCGCAGGCGCCGCACCAGTGTGAAGAGCTGGGCGACCTCTTCGCGGTCCAGGCTGGAGGTGGGTTCGTCCAGCACGAGCACCTTCGCCGAGACGTCCACCGCCCGGACGATGGCGACCAGTTGCTGTACCGCCAGGGAATGCGAATCGAGCAGACTGGTGACGTCCAGGTCAAGGTCCAGTTCCGTCAGCAGCTCGGCCGCCCGCTGCCGCATCGCGGACCAGTGGATGAGACCGAACCGGCGCGGTTCGCGCCCGATGAGGATGTTCTCGGCGACCGAGATGTTCGGGCAGAGGTTCACCTCCTGGTAGACGGTGCTGATTCCGGCCTGTTGCGCCTGGAGGGGGTCCGCGAACGCGTGGGGCCGGCCGTCGACCAGGATGGTGCCGCCGTCGGCGGGGTGGACACCGGTGAGCACCTTGATCAAGGTGGACTTCCCGGCGCCGTTCTCGCCCATCAGGGCGTGCACCTCACCGGGGAAGAGCCGCAGGGCGACTCCGTCGAGGGCGAGCACGCCCGGGAACTGCTTGCGGATGCCCTGGGCTTCCAGGACGGGTCGCGGGCCACCCGCGTCCGTGGGCCGCGGGGTGGTGGACGGGGATGCCATCCGCCCTCCTCTCATGGGTGGGGTGGTGGAGCGGGCTGCCGACTGTGGAGGAGGCACCTGGGTCGTCTCTTTCTGATCTTGTCGGCCGAGCCGAAAGAGACGGCCCGGGCCGGGCCTCCTCCCGCACCGGGACCTGCCGCGTCAGTAGCTCCGGGACGGCAGCGCCGCCGCGGCCTTGTCCTGCGGGAAGACACCCTCCTGGGTCTCGATGCGAGGCGGCACGCTCTCCCCCGCCGCGACCTTCTTGGTCAGCTCCATCAACTGGTCACCGAGCATCGGGTTGCACTCCACCACGACGTTGATCTTGCCCTCGGTCATCGCGACGAAGGCGTCCTTGATCCCGTCCACCGAGATCACCTTGATGTCCGTGCCGGGCTTCTTGCCGGACTCCTCGATGGCCTGGATGGCGCCGAGGGCCATGTCGTCGTTGTGGGCGTAGAGGACGTCGATGTCCTTCTGGGACTTCAGGAACGCCTGCATGACCTCCTTGCCCTTGGCGCGTGTGAAATCGCCCGTCTGCGAGGCGACGATCTTGAACTTGCCGTCGGCGCGGATGGCGTCGGCGAAGCCGGCCTTGCGGTCGTTGGCGGGTGCGGAGCCCGTGGTGCCCTGGAGCTCGACGATGTTGACCGGGCCCTGCTCGTTCGCATAAGCGGCGGTCAGCCACTCGCCCGCGGACTTGCCCTCCTTGACGAAGTCCGAGCCCAGGAAGGTCTTGTAGAGGGAGGTGTCCTTGGTGTCCACGGCGCGGTCGGTGAGGATGACCGGGATGCCCGCGTCCTTGGCCTCCTTCAGCACCGTGTCCCAGCCGGACTCCACGACCGGCGAGAAGGCGATGACGTCGACCTTCTGCTGGATGAAGTTGCGGATCGCCTTGATCTGGTTCTCCTGCTTCTGCTGCGCGTCGGAGAACTTGAGGGTGATCCCGGCCTTCTTCGCCGCCTCCTGGACCGACTTGGTGTTGGCGGTGCGCCAACCGCTCTCGGCGCCGACCTGAGCGAAGCCGAGCGTGATCGTCTTGCCGGACCCCGCCTTGGCCTCCGAAGGGGAGCTGGAGGCGGGGCTGCTGGTCGAGCAGGCGGTCAACGAGGAGGTGAGAAGGGCGGCGGTGAGGACGAAAACTGCTCTGCGAGCCATGTCGGGTGTCCTTTCAGGGTGTACAGGAAGAGGCGCCGCACGGCCGGGACCGGGCTTTGCCCACCAGGAGTCCCAGGAGTGCCGCGGTGCACGACGGCCGGGGCGGCCGGTGTCCGGGTAGGCAGGAGAGGACCCCTTTGGGAGGGGGGCACCGTGGCATTGTGAGCGCTAACAAGCCAGGTTCTCAACCCCCTTGCGCACGTTACCTCCCCGTTACCGCCTCGGGCGCGGCAACGAGGCGGACCTCGATCCGTTCGCGAGGCCATCGTTCCCACCACCCGGATTGAAGACGCAACCCGCGCCACACCGAAGGCAGATCGATCCGGGCCGTCGTATACGGAGGCCACCGCGCCGACGGAGCTCACACGTGATCCACGCAGACCCCTTGCCCATCGGCATTGTTAGCGCTCACAATGCATTGCATTGGACCACCCGGCCGACCGCCACGATCGCGGGCGGCAACGCCGCCTGCCGGGCCGCCGCCCGCCGCCCCGCGGCTCCTTCGAAAGGCACTCCGTTGACCTCACCCCGCCCCCTCGCGCCCGCCCCGTATTCCGAGGAATCGGAGCAGTACACGGTCGGCGTCGACTTCGGCACGCTGTCGGGCCGCGCCGTGGTGGTGCGGGTTCGCGACGGTCAGGAGCTGGCCGCGGCGGTCCACGTCTACCGGCACGGCGTCATCGACCGCTACCTGCCGCAGTGCGGTGCGCCGCTGCCTCCGGACTGGGCCCTGCAACACCCCCAGGACTGGCGGGACGTACTGCGTCACGCCGTCCCGCAGGCCCTGGCGGCGGCCGGGATCGACCCCGCCGCGGTGATCGGCATCGCCACCGACTTCACCGCCTGCACCGTCCTGCCCACGCTGGCCGACGGGACCCCCCTCGCCGAGACCGAGCTCGCCGCACGGCCGCACGCGTGGCCCAAGCTGTGGAAGCACCACTCCGCCCAGTCGCACGCCGACCGCATCAACGAACTCGCCCACGCCCGCGGGGAGAAGTGGATCGCCCGCTACGGCGGCCGGATCTCCGCCGAGTGGCAGTTCGCGAAGGCTCTCCAGGTCCTGGAGGAGGATCCGCTCGTCTACGACACCTGCGCTCGGTGGATCGAGGCCGCCGACTGGATCGTGTGGCAGCTCACCGGAACCGAGTCCCGCAACGCCTGCACGGCCGGATACAAGGGCATCCACCAGGACGGCGCCTACCCGAGCGAGGAGTACCTGGCCGCGCTGAACCCCCGGTTCGCCGACTTCGCACGTACCCGCCTCGAATTCCCCCTCTCCGCGCTGGGCTCACGAGTGGGCTCGCTCAGTACCGAGGTGGCAGCGTGGACAGGGCTGCGCCCCGGCATCGCCGTGGCCGCGGGCAACGTCGACGCCCATGTCACCGCGGCGGCGGCCCAGGCCGTCGAGGACGGCTCGCTGCTCGCCATCATGGGCACCTCCACTTGCCACGTCGTGAACGCCCCCCTCCTCGCCGACGTCCCCGGCATCTGCGGTGTCGTGGCCGGCGGGATCGTCGAGGGAACCTACGGCTACGAGGCCGGCCAGAGCGCGGTCGGCGACATCTTCGCCTGGGTACTGGACCAAGGCGTCCCCTCGGACTACCTCGCCGAGGCCGCCGACCGCGGCGAGGACCTGCACACCCTGCTGACCCGCAAAGCCGCCGGCCAGCCGGTCGGCGGACACGGACTGATCGCTCTCGACTGGCTGAACGGCAACCGTTCTGTCCTCGTCGACCACCACCTCTCCGGAGTCATCGTGGGCCTCACCCTCGCGACCCGCCCCGAGGACGTCTACCGCGCCCTGCTCGAAGCCACCGCTTTCGGCACCCGCGTCATCGTGGAGGCCCTGGAAGCCGGCGGCGTACCGGTGCACGAGTTCATCGTCGCCGGCGGACTGGCCAAGAACGAACTGCTGATGCAGATCTACTCCGACGTGCTCCGCCGCCCCGTCTCGCTCGCCGCGTCCGACCAGGGCCCCGCCCTCGGGTCGGCCATCCACGCCGCCGTGGCCGCCGGCGCGCACGCGGACGTACGCACGGCCACCGCGGCCATGGGCCGCCGGCTGCCCGCCGTCTACACGCCCGACCCCGCCCGGGCCGACGCCTACGACGCCCTCTTCGCCGAATACCAGCTCCTGCACGATCACTTCGCCGTCGGCGGCCTGCTGCACCGGCTGAGGAGCATCCGCGACACGACCCGAACCGGGGGCTGACCCCGGCCTGCTGTTCGTAACCACTTCCCCACCGCCCGCTGCCCCCACCCCGTTGCGGGACGTCACCTTCAGGAGTCCATGTGCCCAGCCGAACATCTCCCGCCCAGGAAATCTGGTTCCTCACGGGCAGCCAAGGCCTGTACGGGGAGGAGACCCTGAAGCAGGTCGCCGACCAGTCGCGGCAGATCGCCACCACCCTGGCCGACGCCTCCGGCATTCCCGCACGTGTCGTGTGGAAGCCGGTACTGACCGACGCCGACGCCATCCGCCGGACATGCCTCGACGCGAACGCCGACGACCGGTGCATCGGGCTCATCGCCTGGATGCACACCTTCTCGCCGGCCAAGATGTGGATCGCCGGACTGGACGCGCTGCGCAAGCCGTTGCTGCACCTGCACACCCAGTCGAACGTGGCCCTGCCCTGGGACACCATCGACATGGACTTCATGAACCTCAACCAAGCCGCCCACGGGGACCGCGAGTTCGGGCACGTCCAGGCCCGTCTCGGCGTCTCCCGCAAGACCGTGGCCGGCCACGTCACCGACCCGGTCACGACCGCACGCGTCGCGGTCTGGGCGCGGGCGGCCGCCGCGCGATCCGAACTGGCCACCCTCAAGGTCGCCCGCTTCGGCGACAACATGCGCGACGTGGCCGTCACCGAGGGCGACAAGGTCGAGGCCCAGCTGCGCTTCGGCGTCTCCGTCAACACCTACGGCGTCAACGACCTGGTGGAGGTCGTCGACAGCGCGGACGAGAGCGAGGTGGCTTCCCTCGTCGAGGAGTACGCGGACCTGTACCACCTGGCACCGGAACTGCGACCGGGCGGCGAACGGCACGACTCGCTGCGTTACGCGGCCCGCATCGAAGCCGGCCTGCGCACCTTCCTCGAAACGGGCGGCTTCGGAGCCTTCACCACCAACTTCGAGGACCTGGGCGGACTGCGCCAGCTGCCCGGCCTCGCGGTCCAGCGGCTCATGGCCCAGGGGTACGGCTTCGGAGGAGAAGGCGACTGGAAGACCGCCACCCTGCTGCGCGCCCTCAAGGTGGCCGCCACCGGTCTCCCGGGCGGCACCTCCTTCATGGAGGACTACACCTATGACATGACTCCCGGCAACGAGCTCATCCTCGGCGCACACATGCTGGAAGTCTGCCCCACCATCGCGACCGCCAGCCCCAGCATTGAGATCCACCCCCTCGGCATCGGCGGGCGGGAGGACCCGGTGCGCCTGGTGTTCGACGCGGCCCCCGGCCCGGCCGTAGTGGTCGGGCTCGCCGACCTCGGCGACCGCTTCCGCCTGATCGCCAATGACATCGACGTGGTGGCACCCCCTCACCCGCTGCCCTCCCTGCCCGTCGCCCGAGCGGTCTGGCGGCCCCGCCCCGACCTGCGGACCTCCACCGAATCCTGGCTGACGGCCGGAGGACCGCACCACACCGTCCTCAGCACCGCCCTCACCTCCGACCACCTCGACGACCTGGCCGAGATGCTCCGCATGGAACTCGCGCTCATCGACGAGACCACCATCCCGAAGCAGTTCCGGCGCGATCTCCGCTGGAACCAGGCATACCACCGGCTCGCACTGGGACTGTGAACCGCTCGAAGCCCGGCGCGTCCCCCCGTCACGGACATCGACGCGGACCGGGCTTCCTGGAGAGCGTGTGACGGGTGGACGCGCGTGACGGGTGGACGCGCGGAGGGGCCGGGCAGGCTCTGAGGGCCTGCCCGGCCTCGTCGTACGCGGAGCCGTCTCCGGGCGGGGCGCTCTGTTATTCGAGGAGCTCCGCGTACGAGCCCATGGCCAGGGCGATGTCCGCCTGGGCCCAGAACCGGTGGTAGGTGAAGACGGGCGCGGCGCCGCCCGCGAGGTAGGCCTCTACCTTCGGCCAGGCCGGGTCGTTCTTGTAGAAGCCGCGGATCGAGGCGAAGGTGGACGAGGAGTTCACCGTGTCGCCGTTCGGCATCTTTCCGGTCCACGTACTGGGCACGTACACCGGGTCGTTGAAGCGCTTGTAGTCGGTCCGGGTCTCCTGGACGGAGAGGCCCAGCGGGTCCTGGTGATGGGCCCACATGCCGTCGAGCACGGCCTTGGCGACCCGCTTGACCTCGGCGTTCCCGGACTTCGCGGCGTAGTAGGTCAGGGTCTTGGCATACGCGGCGGCCACGCCCACGTCGTCGGTGTAGTCGGCGACGGTGACGTGCAGGCCCGCGTTGGCGCCGGGAGCCGACGCGTTCCAGGTGTCGGGGGCGCCGGACCACTTGAGGGTGGAGGGGATCCGGTAGGTGCCGTCGGGGTTGATCGTGGTCTTCGACAGGGCCCAGCCGACCCACTTGTCGAGCACGGCCTTGGCGCCCGCGTCGCCTGTCTGCTCGTAGAGCTCGGCGACCCGCTCCATGGACCAGGCCTGGAAGCCGAACCACTGGTTGGACGGCGGGTCCTGGTAGACCGGCTTCTCGTCGTAGAACAGGCCGTGGAAGGTGGGGGTCCCGGCCGGGGGCTGTGCGTAGCGCCCCTGCCAGCTGTTGGTCGCGCCGCCCGCGATGGCGCCCTCGTCGGACTGGAGCCAGCGGTAGAACTCCAGCTGCCGGTCGAGGCTGGTCGCCCAGTCCGTGGCGCCGGTCGGTGACTTGGGCTTCAACGGGGCGTACTCGCTGAGCGCGTAGGCGGCGAGGGGGTTCTGGTATCCGCTGTGTGCGTGGCTGGAGCCGATCCGCCAGGACCAGCCGGCCGCAGTGTCGGTGGCGCCGCCCCAGGCGTAGTACCAGGACATCAGGTAGTGCGCGCTGTCCTTTCCGGTGCCGGCGGGGCAGACGGTCGGGCCGACGCAGTTCCCGGCCTTCTTGAAGTACTTGTCGAACATGGAGTACCGCAGGTAGTCACCCATCTTGGCCGCCTTGGAGACGGTCGCGGTGACCTGGGTTCCCTTGCCCTGTTCCTTCGCCCAGACGTCGGCCCAGTAGGCGGCCTGGATGGCGCGCGCGTCGGCGTCCGGGGCATCGGTGAACTTCCACTGCTTGGCGTAGGAGGCGTCCCCGGTGAAGAGGTCGAGGTAGCCGTTCTTGCCGCCGTAGGTGAAGTTGTCGCAGGTGGGGTGCGGCACGGTCTCCCAGACCGATTCCTCGGGTCCGCGCTGGAAGGTGTTGATGTACGAGGGTCCGGTCGCGGTCGGTCCGGCTGAGCACTTTCCGGGCTCGTTGCCGTAGCCGTAGACGTTGTCGACGTCCTGGAGCCAGTGCATGCCGTAGATGTCGTCCGTGCCGTACGCGCTCTTCAGCTCAGCGGCGATCGGGTCCGCGCCGGCGGCGACTCCCCCGTCGAGCTTGGCCGGGTACTGCGAGGGGAGGTCCTGCTCGGGTGCGTAGGTGGCGGGCTTGGAGGCGTTGTAGGAGCCGGTCGTCGGCTGGTCGGCATGGGTGGGGATCATGAATTTCTCCATGGTCTCCCACGCACCGTTGAACTTGGTCCAGTCCCCGGTGATCTTTCCGTACATCGCCTGCAGCCAGATCAGATAGCTGTAGGCCTCCGAGGTCGTCTCGTGCCCCTGGTCCGGGGCTTCCACGATCAGCGTCTCGACGGAGTGGTACGGGATGCCCTCGGGCGAGAAGTAGCCGTTGGCCGGGTTGGTGATCTTCCCGTAGAGGTCGAGGAAACGGGCGTCGTACGTGGAGTCGGCAGCCAGCTCGGCGACCGTCACCTCGGCCTTCGCGTGACCGGGGGCGGTCACGGTGAAGACGGCGGCGCCGCTGCCGGTGGTCCCGGCGGTGACCGTCACCTTCTGGGCGGTGTTCCAGTTCGCCGGGGTGAACGTGAGCGTGGCAGGTGCCGCGGAGAGGTCGGTGTTGCCCGAGGTGCGGGCCACGCCCACCGTGACGTTCGCGGCCGGCTGCTTGGAGAGCTTCAGATCGAAGGTGCCCGTCTCCCCGCGGCGTACGGAGAGCTGCGCGGGGGTGGCGACGAGCGCGGGGCCTGCGGCGACGGTGATGCCGACGGGTGCAGACTCGGCGGAGGCCCCGAGGCTGTCGTAGGCCTTGGCGTAGAGGGAGTGGGAACCGGCTGCGAGGCCGGTGGCATCCAGGGTGAAGGGCGCCGTGGTGTCCGTGCCCAGGAGCGTGGTGTCGCTGTAGAACTCGACCTTGCCCACGGTGGCGCCGTCGGCCGCGGCGGCGGTGGCGGCCAGCGGGACGGGCGTACCCGCCGTGTAGACGGCGCCCGCGGTGGGGCTGGTCAGGACGGCGACCGGGGGCTGGTGAGCTCCGGTGCACGGGGTGCCGTTGACGGCGAAGGAAGTGGGGACGGCGTTGGTCCCGCTGTAGCTGAACTGGGCGCCGGCGGTGACAGCCGCGCCGGCGGCGACGGTCCTGCTCCAGTCCGGGGCCGTGACGCTGACCGTCCTGCCGGACTGGGACCAGGTGCCGTTCCAGCCGTTGGTCAGCTGCTGGTTGCCGGAGTAGTCGTAGCTGAGGCTCCAGCCGTCGAGAGCGGTCGCGGACCGGTTGGTGAGGGTGAGTTCGGCGGTGAAGCCCGAACCCCAGTCGTTGGTCTTGTAGTCGACGCTGCACTGCACCGCTGCGGCCGCGGCGGTGGTGGCGCCGACGGCCGTGAGGCCCAGGGGGAGGGAGAGGGCCACGGCCGTGGCGGACGCGGTCAGCAGTTTGCGTCGTCCGTGGAATCCGGGTGGGGGATGTGACGACATGCGGATGGTTCTCCTCGCGGCTCGGGGAGACGGGATGGGAGGAGCGGCTGCGCACAAGCTCTGACCAGTGGGAGCGCTCCCACTGTGCAGACGTGCCGCGACGACGTCAAGACGTGTGAAGAGTCGAAAGCAATCTGCGAGGAATTTACTCAACTCCCCTTTTAGTTGGCGGTACTTGGCGCTACGGTCTGGCCCCAACCAGTGGGAGCGGTTCCATCAGTTCCCGCGCCGTCAGGGCGCACCTTGCTGCAAGGACTCGCTCATTTACATCCCTGCGCCTGTCAGCCCTGCTCGGCGGAGCAGCGCTGACCTCGCGCGACGGCGGCACCCGCCGGCATCGGCCACGAGGTCGGCCGGCACGCAGGACCTGGTGCAGGCCGTGCACGCGACCGGGGCCCGCGGTTTCCTGCCGGTCCCCGGGATCGCCTACAACGACCCGAGCCAGTGGCTCACCCATTCCCCCACCCTCGCCCCGCTCGCGGACCGGGTCCCCCGGTCACGGGCGAGAGCGGCGGGCACATCTGCGGCTACGTGTTCATCGACCGCGCCACGGCCCGGTTCCGACGACCGCACCCGCTCCGTACGACGACACCACTCCGCACAACGGCACTCCCTCCATTCGGCACCGGGTGCGCGAGCGCCTGCGCGCCCTGATCTGAAAGGCACCCCACGAAATGAGCCGCACCATCCCCCGCACCGCCCTACTGGCGGCCCTCAGTCTCGTCACGGCCGCCGGCGCCACCGCCACGGCGTTCGGTACCAGCGCCGGCGCCGCCACCGCCGGCTGCAAGGTCGAGTACCAGATCTCGAACCAGTGGAACACCGGCTTCGGTGCCAACGTGACCGTCACCAACACCGGTGACCCGGTCGCCTCCTGGACCCTGGAGTGGTCCTACGCGAACGGTCAGCAGGTCACCCAGGGCTGGAACGCCACCATCACCCAGTCCGGGGCCGCGGTGACCGCGAAGAGCATGTCCTACAACGGGTCGCTGGCCACGGGCGGTTCGACGTCCTTCGGGTTCAACGGTTCGCACACCGGCACGAACGCCGTCCCCGCGACCTTCAAGCTCAACGGCGTCACCTGCAACGGCGCCACCGACCCGACCCAGCCCCCCACCACACCCCCGACGACCCCGCCCACCACACCGCCCACGACGCCGCCGACCACGCCTCCGCCCACCGGCGGCAAGGTCGACAACCCCTACGCCGGCGCCAAGATGTACGTGAACCCCGAGTGGTCCGCCCATGCCGCCGCCGAACCGGGCGGCAGCAGGGTGTCCAACCAGCCCACCGCCGTCTGGCTGGACCGCATCGCCCTCGTCACGGGCACGAGCGGCACGATGGGTCTGCGCGACCACCTCAACGCGGCCCTGACACAGAAGGGCAGCGGTGAACTCGTCGTTCAGCTGGTGATCTACAACCTGCCCGGACGGGACTGCTCCGCGCTCGCCTCCAACGGCGAACTGGGCCCCACCGAGATCGACAAGTACAAGACGCAGTACATCGACCCGATCGCCGCGATCCTCGCCGAACCCAAGTACGCGGGGCTGCGGATCGTCACCACCGTCGAGATCGACTCACTGCCGAACCTGGTCACCAACGTCTCCGGCCGCCCCACCGCCACCGCCAACTGCGACGTGATGAAGACCAACGGCAACTACATCAAGGGCGTCGGCTACGCCCTGAACAAGCTCGGCTCGATCGCCAACGTCTACAACTACCTCGACGCCGGCCACCACGGCTGGCTCGGCTGGGACGACAACCTCGGCGCCTCCGCCGAGATGTTCAAGCAGGCCGCGACGGCCGAGGGCTCCACGCTCTCCAACGTGCACGGCTTCATCGTCAACACCGCCAACTACAGCGCCCTGAAGGAGGACAACTTCAAGATCGACGACTCCGTCAACGGCACCTCCGTGCGCCAGTCGAAGTGGGTCGACTGGAACCGCTACACCGACGAACTGTCCTACGCCCAGGGCATGCGCACCAAGCTGATCTCCCTGGGCTTCGACGCCAGCATCGGCATGCTCATCGACACCTCCCGCAACGGCTGGGGCGGCATCGCCCGCCCGACCGGACCCGGCGCGCTGACGAGCGTGGACACCTACGTCAACGGCGGCCGCTACGACCGGCGCATCCACCTCGGCAACTGGTGCAACCAGTCCGGCGCCGGACTCGGCGAACGACCGCAAGCGGCCCCGGCCGCCGGCATCGACGCCTACGTGTGGATCAAGCCCCCGGGCGAGTCCGACGGGGCGAGCAAGGAGATCCCGAACAACGAGGGCAAGGGATTCGACCGGATGTGCGACCCCACCTACACGGGCAACGCACGCAACGGCAACAGCATGTCGGGAGCCCTCCCGAACGCGCCGCTCGCCGGCCAGTGGTTCTCTGCCCAGTTCCAGGAACTCATGAAGAACGCCTACCCGGCGCTGTGACGCAGGGCAGGTGACGAGCCCGGAGCTTACGGAAGCATTCCCTTCCGCAGGGCTCCGGGCCTCGGCACGCCCGGTGCGGGGCGGCCGGCAGGCTGGCCTGCTAGTGCTCTGGCCGGGAAGGTTCGCCGGGTTGGTGGTCGCGACGGTTGGCTGTGCGGTGACGTACGATCCGATCGCTGGAGGCGCGGTGGCTGAGTCTGTCCGTGTACGCAGACTGACCGACCAGGAGGGGCAGAAGCTGCAGCAGATCGTGCGCCGGGGCAGCACGAGTTCGGTGCGCTACCGGCGCGCGATGATGCTGCTTGCCTCGGCGGGCGGGAACCGGGTGCCGGTGATCGCCCAGCTGGTCCAGGCCGACGAGGACACCGTGCGCGATGTGATCCACCGCTTCAACGAGATCGGCCTGACCTGCCTGGACCCTCAGTGGGCGGGAGGCCGTCCCCGCCTACTCAGCCGTGACGACGAGGACTTCGTCATCCGGACGGCCACCACTCGCCCCAGCAAGCTCCGCCAGCCCTTCACCCGCTGGTCGATCCGCAAACTCGCCGCCTACCTGCGGAAAGCGCACGGACGTGTCATCCGCATCGGCCGTGAAGCCTTACGATGCCTGCTCCGGCGCCGCGGCATCACCTTCCAGCGCACCAAGAGCTGGAAGGAGTCACCCGACCCTGATCGCGACGCCAAGCTCGACCGGATCGAGCAGGTGCTGGACCGCTTCCCGGACCGGGTCTTCGCCTTCGACGAGTTCGGGCCCCTGGGGATCCGGCCCACCGCAGGCTCCTGCTGGGCGAAGCAGGCCAAGCCCAACCGACCGCCGGCGACCTACCGCCGCACCCACGGCGTCACCTACTTCCACGGCTGCTACTCCGTGGGCGACGACCGCCTGTGGGGCATCAACCGCCGCCGCAAGGGCACCGCCAACACCCTGGCCGCGCTCAAGTCGATCCGCGCCGCCCGACCCGACGGCGCCCCGATCTACATCATCCTGGACAACCTCTCCTCCCACACCGGCGCGGACATCCGCCGCTGGGCGAAGAAGAACAAGGTCGAGCTGTGCTTCACCCCGGACCTACGCTTCCTGGGCCAACCCGATCGAGGCCCACTTCGGCCCGCTGCGGCAGTTCACCCTGGCCAACTCCAACCACCGCAGCCACCCCGCGCAAACCCAGGCACTGCACCGCTACCTGCGCTGGCGCAACACCAACGCCCGCCACCCCGACGTACTCGCCGCCCAACGCAAGGAACGCGCCCGCATCCACAGCGAAAAGGGCATCCGCTGGGGCGGACGCCCTTTCAACACCGCAGTCTGACTAACCGCGAACCGCAGCTCCCGAACGCCGAAGGGGCAAGTTCAGGAGAAGGACAGCGACAGAAGGACGACTCAGGAGGCGGACGGCTCGATCTCCCCCGCAAAGACGATGACCTGGTCGATTTGGCTCCGCCGCAGATGGACGACGTCCGTTCCCGCCAGGCGGGGGCCTCCATCCGGCGTGGTGAAGACCCACTGGTACCGGGCCCATTCGTCAGGCATGTCCACCGCTGAGCAGCGCACCATCGTGCCGGTCCCCGCCGGGTGGCGCCGGATGTCCAGCACGAACCGCTCGACCTCCGCGATTCCTTCGCTGCGGCCCAACGGTCCCCAGAAGACCACGTCTGAGGTCAGGGCCTGGGAGAGCAGGGCAGTCACATATCTGTCGTCCGAGGCGTTGAACGCGGAGATGAACGTGTCGATCGCGGAGCGTGCGGTCTCTTCCTGCATGCCCCATTAATACCAGCCGTTTCGCGTGCACTCGTCCCACGAGCCGCCTTCCGATCACGGTGAACCATCCCGGTCACAGCACTAGCTGGCCGTCTGGTCGTCTGGCTGCCGAAGCGGCTCAGGAGGAATCCCGCACGACCAGTTCCGTCGGGAGTACCCGGCGCTGTTCCTCGCCCATGCCCTGCGCCGGGGCGGCGCCGGCCTGGGACTCCTCCGCGATCTTCTGGAGCAGGAGCCGGGTCATCGTGCGGCCCATCTCCTCGATGGGCTGGCGCACGCTGGTCAGGGGCGGGTCCATCAGACGGGCCACCGTGGAGTCGTCGACCCCTACGAGGGCGACGTCCTCGGGGACCCGCCGGCCGGCCTCGCGCAGCACGCCGCGCGCGCCGGCCGCCATCACGTCCGAGGCGGCGAAGACGGCGTCCAGGCCGGGGGCGCGTTCCAGGAGCTCGCGCATCGCCAGCCGGCCGCCCTCCTCGGTGAAGTCCGCGGTCGCCACGAGCGACTCGTCGGGCTGGATCCCGGCCTCGGCGAGGCCCGCGCGGTACCCGCCCAGACGGGCGCGGGCCACGTACATGTCCAGCGGCCCGCTGATGGTCGCGATCCTGGACCGGCCGCGCCCCGCGAGGTGGGCGACGGCCGCCCGTCCCGCGCCGATGTTGTCGGAGTCCACATAGGCCACCGGCTCGGCCTCCGAACGCCGCCCGTTCATGACGACCGGCAGGCCCAGCCGCGCGATCCGGTCGGGCAGCGGGTCGTTCCCGTGGACCGATGCCAGCAGTACGCCGTCGACCCGCTGGGCGGCCAGATAGTGCTCGAACCGCTGCCGCTCGGCCTCGGTCCGGACGAGGGTGAGCAGCAGCTGCTTGTCCGCCTCGGCCAGCTCGGCGCTGACCCCGCGGATCAGGTCGAGGAAGTACGGCTCCGAGAACAGCCGGGCCTCGGTCTCCGGAATGACCAGGGCCACCGCGTCGGTCCGACTGCCGGCCAGCGCCCTGGCCGCCTGATTGGGTACGTACCCCAGCTCTGCGACAGCCCGGGCCACGGCGTCCTTGGCCCGCTCGCTCACCCGCGGCGAACCGTTGATGACCCGGGAGACCGTGCCCCGGCCGACACCGGCCAGGGCCGCGACCTCTTCCAGAGTGGGCCTGCCGCCGCTCTGCCGTTCGCTCACGGTCTTGAACTCCCCTCGTGTGCCATCGCACTCCGCATCGGGCGCGGGCCCGGCCTGCTGATCAGGTAAGCAGGACGGTGGACCCGTCCCGTAGCCGTGGGACACGTTACGCCGACTAGAGGTGGGAGCGCTCCCACAGTACTCCCAATCCCTTCCCGGCATCAAGGTCGCGTTCACAACATGACACGGGCAGCGGCTCGGAAAGGGAGCCGCCCGCGTTCGGCGCCCCTGCGCAAGGAATTCGCGTTCATCTCTTGACACCCGCACCCGCCAGGCAGCAACCTTCCGGCAACGATGTGGGAGCGCTCCCATCCAGGGGTGCGACAACGGCCTTCACATCAGGTCCGGGCGGGCCCCTGGCCGAGCCGCGAACAGCCCGCGGGACCCCATGGCGCACAACGGGCAGCACCTTGGACGAGGAGAGTGGAATGGGCACTTCCAGCAGCAGACACGGACGCGGACGCCGCACCGTGATCAACGCGGTCGCCGTCGTAGCGACCGGTACGGCCCTGCTCACCGGCTGCGGCGGTGACAGCGACAAGGGCAAGAGCGACGGCGCGGCCGGCGGCGAGCAGATCACGCTGCGAATCGGCACCTTCGGTTCCTTCGGCTACGAGGACGCGACCGGGGCCAAGCTCTACGCCGAGTACACGAAGGCCCACCCGAACATCAAGATCGAAGAGTCGAACGTCGCGGACGGCCAGAAGTACTGGGACACCCTCAAGCTGCGCCTCTCCCGCGACAGCGGCCTCGCGGACATCCAGGCCGTGGAGGTCGGCTACATCGCGGAAGCGACCGGACCCGCCATGGCCGACAAGTGGGCCGACCTCGGCAAGACGGGCGGCGCGGACCTCGACGCGTTCCTCGACTGGAAGGTCAAGCAGGCCACGACGGGCGACGGCAAGGTGATCGGCCTCGGCACGGACATCGGCCCGATGGCCATCTGCTACAACAAGGACCTCTTCGCCAAGGCCGGTCTGCCGACCGACCGCACCGAAGTCGCCAAGCTCTGGGCGGGCGACTGGGCGAAGTTCATCCAGACCGGCGAGGCGTACAAGAAGAGCGCCCCCGAGGGGACCTCCTTCCACGACTCCGCGAGCGGCCTGTTCAACGCCGTGATCTCCAGCGAGCCGGTGCAGTACGCCAACGCCAAGGGCGAGCTGGAATACGAGAACAGTCCGGGCGTGAAGAAGGCCTGGGGCACCGCCGTGGCGGCGGCCACAGGCGAAATGACCGCGAAGCTCCGCCAGTTCGACGAGAAGGGCACTTGGAACGCGGCCTTCAAGAACTCGAAGTTCGCCACCGTCGCCTGCCCCAGCTGGATGACGGGCATCATCAAGGACCAGGCGGGCCCGGAGAACCAGGGCAAGTGGGACATCGCGGCACCGCCCGTGGCCGGGAACTGGGGCGGCTCCTTCCTCGCCGTCCCGAAGTCGGGCAAGCACACCAAGGAGGCGGCCGAACTCGCCGCCTGGCTCACCGCTCCGGCCCAGCACGCCAAGGTCTTCGGCGTGAACGGCAACATCCCCTCCTCCAAGGAAACCCTCAGCTCTCCGGCGGTGCAGGGCGCCAAGCTTCCGTACTTCGGTGACACCCCGGTCGGCAAGATCTACTCAGAAGCCGCGGCCGGCATCACGCCCGCCCCGATCAGCCGTTGGGACGGACAGGTGAAGACCTTCCTCACCGACAACGGCATCCTCGACATCGAGCAGCGCGGCACCGACCCGGCGAAGGCCTGGGAGAACGTCAAGAAGCTGGTCGCCGACAAGATCGATAAGTAGGGCGCCACGCCGCGGCCCGCCCCCACCCCCCTCCCGCCGCCTCCCCGCGGGTGGCGGCGGGCCGCCGCCGTCCGCACCACCGCACCACCGCACCACCGCACGCATCGACCTGGAAGGACGCCCCCGTGGCCACCTCCGTACGGGCGACCAGTGGCGGCTCCCCGCCGCACGCCGCACAGCCCCCGGCCCCCAGCACCGGCTCCCGCAAGCAGCGGCCCTCCGGCCGGGGCGGAGTGCGCAGCACGCTCTACCGCCTGGACCTGAAGGCGGTCCCCTACGTCTTCCTCGCCCCCTTCTTCCTCACCTTCGCGGCCTTCGGACTCTTCCCCCTGATCTACACCGGCTGGCTCTCGCTCCACCGGATCGAGCTCGGCGGCAGGGCGCAGTGGAAGGGGCTGGAGAACTACACCTCCCTGGCGGGCAGCGAGTTCTTCTGGAACGCCCTCGCCAACACCTTCACCATCGGCGTGATCTCCACCGTTCCGCAGCTGCTGATGGCCCTCGGCCTGGCCCACTTGCTCAACTACAAACTCCGTGGCCGCGGTTTCTTCCGCGTCGCGGTGCTCGCCCCGTACGCCACCTCGATCGCGGCGGCGACGCTCGTCTTCGCGCAGCTGTTCAACACCGACTACGGGCTGATCAACACGGCGCTGGGCTGGGCCGGCTTCGAGCCGGTCGCCTGGGAATCCTCCAAATGGCCTGCTCAGATCGCGATTTCGGTGATCGTGACCTGGCGCTGGACGGGCTACAACGCCCTCATCTACCTGGCGGCGATGCAAGCCGTACCGCAGGACCTCTACGAGGCCGCGGCGCTGGACGGGGCCTCGCGCTGGCGCCAGTTCCTCAGCGTCACCATCCCCTCCATCCGGCCGACGATCCTCTTCACCGTCATCGTCTCCACCATCGGCGCCACCCAGCTCTTCGGCGAGCCCATGCTCTTCGGCGGCAGCGTCGGCATCAGCGGCGGCAGCGGCAACCAGTTCCAGACCCTGAGCCTGCTCATGTACGAGAAGGGCTGGGTGACCGGCGCGCTGGGCCAGGCCTCCGCCATCGCCTGGGTCATGCTCCTGCTCCTCCTGCTCATCGGCGGCCTCCAAGCTCTGGTCTCCCGCTCGAACCGCAGCCGCAACCGCACCCGCACCCGAACCCGCACCCGTGTCGGCCGAATTCGCACGAAGACGGGGAGCTGAACCCATGAGCCGCACACTCGACACGACCGCCGCCGGGGCGCCGCGCCGCCCCAGGCGCCTTCGCCCGTCGGCCGGCCGCCAGCACCACGCCGGACCGCTGACCTACGTCCTGCTCGGCCTCGCCGCGCTGGTCTCCCTCTTCCCGCTGTACTGGAACCTGGTCGCCGCCTCCCATACGGGCGAGCGCGTGGTCGAGGCTCCGGCCCCGCTCCTGCCCGGCCCCCGGCTGTTCGACAATCTCTCCTTCGCCTGGAACCAGGTCGACATGGGCGAGGCACTGGTCAACACGACGATCGTGGCCGGGCTCGTGGCCCTGTCCACCGTCCTGTTCTCCACGCTGGCCGGTTTCGCCTTCGCCAGACTGGCCTTCAGGGGCAAGGGCGCGCTGCTGACGCTCGTGGTGGCCACCATGACGATCCCGCCGCAGCTCAGTGTGATCCCGCTCTACCAGGTCATCACCGACCTCGGCTGGGTCGACCAGCTCCAGTCGGTCGTTCTGCCCTCGCTGGTCGCAGCCTTCGGCGTGTTCTTCATGCGCCAGTACCTCATCGAGGCCCTGCCCGTGGAGCTGGTGGAGGCGGCGCGGATGGACGGTGCGCACAGCCTGCGCATCATCTGGCACGTGGTGTTCCCGGTCGCCCGGCCCGCGATGGCGGTCCTGGGAATGCTCGTCTTCGTGCAGGCCTGGAACGACTTCTTCTGGCCGTTCATCGCACTGACCCCCGACGGGAACCCCACCCTCCAAGTCGCCCTGGCCGGCCTCGGCGCGGGAAACCACACCGTCGACCAGGCCGTCGTGCTGACCGGAGCGCTCATATCCACCCTGCCGTTGCTGCTGGTCTTCGCCGTCCTCGGCAAGCACATCGTGGGCGGCATCACCGCCGGCGCCGTCAAGAACTGACGCGTCCGTCGAGGACCGGCCAACCTGTCGCTCCGTTCACACCCTGCCTTCCGCCACCGCTTCATCCGGCACGACTTCATCCGATCCTGCGTTGGGAGCGCTCTCCTATGACCGCGTCCGAGACCCGGCCACTCACGGCCACCCGCACCTTCCCGCCCGATTTCCTGTGGGGCACGGCCACCGCCGCGTACCAGATCGAGGGCGCCGCCCGAGAGGACGGCCGGACCCCGTCCATCTGGGACACCTTCTCCCACACCCCCGGCAAGGTCTTCGAGGGCCACACCGGTGACGTGGCCGTGGACCACTACCACCGGTTCCCGGAGGACGTCCGTCTCATGTCCGAACTCGGCCTGGGCGCCTACCGGTTCTCCGTCTCCTGGTCACGCGTACAGCCGACCGGCCGGGGCCCCGCCGTCCAGAAGGGTCTGGACTTCTACCGCCGGCTCGTGGACGAACTGCTCGCCGCCGGCGTCACGCCCGCCCTCACCCTCTACCACTGGGACCTCCCCCAGGACCTGGAGGACGCGGGCGGCTGGCCCGAGCGCGCGACCGCGGAGCGGTTCGCCGAGTACGCGGGCCTGGTGGCCGACGCCCTCGGAGACAGGGTGAAGCACTGGATCACCCTCAACGAGCCCTGGTGCAGCGCGTTCCTCGGCTACGCCTCCGGCGTCCACGCCCCCGGCCGTACGAACCCGGTCGCCGCCCTGCGCGCCGCCCACCACCTCAACCTCGGTCACGGCCTTGCCGTCCAGGCCCTGCGGGCGGCGTTGCCCGGGGACGGCCAGGTCGCGGTCTCCCTCAACCTCCACGAGGTGCGGCCCCTGACCCCCTCGGCCGACGACCGGGAGGCGGCCCGGCGCATCGACGCCGTCGGCAACCGGATCTGGCTCGGACCGATGCTGGAGGGTGCCTACCCCGAGGACCTCCTCGCGGACACCGCGCACCTGACCGACTGGTCCTTCGTCCGGGACGGTGACACCGCCACGGTGCACCAGCCCCTGGACCTGCTCGCCGTGAACTACTACACCCCGACGGTCGTCTCGCACGCGGCGGAGGGCGGAGCGGTGCCGCAGGACGACGGGCACGGCAACAGCGAGCACTCGCCGTGGCCCGGAGCGGAGGGCGTGGCCTTCCACCGGGCGCCGGGTGAACGTACGGCGATGGACTGGCCGGTCGATGCCGGCGCTCTGTACGAACTGCTGACCCGGACCGCCGTCCGGTACCCCGGGCTTCCGCTCGTGGTCAGCGAGAACGGGGCGGCGTACGAGGACGAGATCGGCCCCGACGGCACGGTCCACGACCCGGAGCGCGCCGCCTACGTCCACGCCCACCTCGACGCGGTGCACCGGGCGATCACCGACGGGGCGGACGTGCGCGGCTACTTCCTCTGGTCGCTGCTCGACAACTTCGAGTGGTCCTACGGCTACGCCAAGCGGTTCGGCGCCATCCACGTCGACTACGACACCCTGGAGCGCACACCCAAATCGAGCGCGCACTGGTACTCCCGCGTGGCCCGGACAGGAGAGCTGCGCGCTCCCGGCGAGGCGTAGCGGGCGGTGCCGGTGGACTCGGCAGCAGTACGAGCCCACCGGCACGCCGTCGGCGCTCTCTTGGCCGGTCGGCGCCGTCACCAGCCCGTCGGGAGACCGGCGATGAACGAGGTGAGCCGGTCGGCGATGATCCGGTCGTCGTGGGCCGAGTAGTGCCAGTCGCAGCCGAGGAAGTCCAGGCCCGAGTCGTCTAGGGACCAGTAGCGGACCCCGCTGTCGCCGGCGTCGTTGCGCGCCTTGACCACCTGCTGGACATGGCCGACGTACTGGCCGGCGCCGACCGCCACGATGGTCGTCCCGGTCCCGTAGCTCGTACGCAGCTTCTGGAGGAGGTCGACGTCGTCACCTCCGACCAGTACCCGTCCGAACCCGGCCTGGTGGCCTGCGCCCACGTCGCCTTCTACGCCGACCGCTCCCGCTCCCTGGCCGGCGGCCGCCCGTGGCTGCTGATGGAACAGGGCACCAGCACCCTCTACGACGGCGACCAGGTGCCAAGGAGCCCGGCGAGATCCTGCGCCACAGCCTCGGCCACATCGCGCGCGGTTCGGAGGGAGCCCTCTTCTTCCAGTGGCGCCAGTCCCGGGCCGGTGCCGAGACCTGGCACTCGGCGATGCTGCCGCACGCCGGTCCCGACAGCCGTATCTTCCGCGAGGTCACCCGGACCGGCGAGGCGGTCGCGCAGCTCGGCGAGCTGGCGGGATCCACGGTCACCGCGCAGGTCGCCGTACTCGACGACCCGGACGCCATGTGGGCGCTGGAGGCGGACGGCCTGCCCTCGGCCCGGCTCGGCTACCAAGCGCCGCTCGCCGGGGCGCACCGGGCACTGTGGGACGCGGGCGTCACGGCCGATTTCGCCCATCCGGAGCACGAGTTGAGCGGCTACCGGCTGGTCATCGCCCCGTCCTTGTTCCTGCTGTCCGACAAGAAAGCCGAGAACCTGCGCCGTTACGTCGAGGGCGGCGGCACGCTCCTCGTCCAGCACGCGAGCGGTGGATTCGTCGACGAGCGCATGCACGCCCGGCTGGGCGGCTATCCCGCGGGCCCGCTGCGCGAGGCGCTGGGCATCCGCGTCGAGGAGCACCGGCCGCTGCGGACGGATGAACGCATCACCCTTTCGGACGGGTCGCACGGCACGGTCTGGAGCGAGTCCCTGCGCGTCGAGGGCGCGGAGACGCTCGCCGCCGCCACCTACACCCACGGCATGCTCACGGGCAGCCCGGCCCTGACCCGGCACCGCTCCGGCAGCGGACAGGGCTGGTACCTCTCCACCCGCCTGGACGACGCCGACTACGCCGCCCTGGTCGGCCGCCTGCTGAAGGAGGCCGGTGTCGAGCCGGAGGTGCCGGGCCTGTCGGCCGGTGTCGAAGCCGTCGCCCGGCACGCACCCGACGGCCGCCGCTGGCAGGTCCTGCTCAACCACACCTCCGAGGCCGTGCCCCTGCCGGAACCCGCTCACGACCTGCTCACCGACGCCCTCGTGCACGAGCTGCCGCCCGGCGGTTGCGCGGTTCTGCGCGGGCTCTGACCTCGATGGGGGCCACGATGACCAAGGAACGAGGGATCTTCCACTGGGGGCACGAGGCCCTCCACCTCGAAATCGCCCTCGATGACCACGGCAGCCCGCGCCTGACGCGCCTCGGACTGCCCGGCGGAGCCCCAGAAACGAGCGGCACACCGGCTTCGCCGAGCGCACCCTCGACGGACTCCGCACCCGGGCCCGCGAGTTGGGCATGAGGATGCTGCACCGGCCGTGCGGGGGCGGCTACGACGCGATGGCCGTCACCCTCGCCCGCATCCTCGACGAGCGCCCGGACGTGTCGGTGGTCGCGATCTGCCCGGACCAGGTGGCCGTCCAGGCCTCGGTGCGGCTCACGTCGGTCTCCATCCCCGCGCAGGAGATGGGCCGGCACGCGGTCGACCGTCTGGTCGCCAAGCTCGACGGCCGCGGAACCGATGAAGTCGTGCTCATCGCACCCGAGTTGACGGTAGGGAGAGTACGGGGTCGGCACCCTCCCCCGCCTCCTGACCCGACACGCGTCCCGACCCGACACGCCTGCGGGCCGAGGCCGATCGCGCCCGGGGAAGGGCACGGACCGGCCTCGCCCTGAGGTGTCGGGGCAGCCTCCGCTGACGGTCAGGTTGTTGGTGGTGAAGTTGAGGCCACCGGACGACGAGGTGATCTCATAGCCGAACTGGACGTCGCCGATGATCTCGTTGCCGGGCATCCAGCCCTTGGTGTGCGCGATCCAGTTGAGGATCGGCTTGATGTCCACGGTTGCGGAGTTGGAGTCGGACATCCGCAGGAACGAGAACATCTGGCTCGACCCGTTGGTGCCCTTGTAGACGTTCCAGTTGTGTCCGCCGAGCGAGACGGTGGCCTGCCGGCCGTGCTCACGCGGTCCCCGGGCACGGCCGGGCCGTACGACTACCCACCGTGAGCGCCCCCGTCTTCGTGGCCGCCGGTGTGCACGAAGTCCGCCTCGGACTGCGCGGCCCGGTGCGGCTGGCGCGCGTCGCCTTCTCCGCCTGAGGTCTGCCCGGGCCGCCCGGCGGACCCGCGCGGTCACGGCGCTAGCGGGCCGGCAGGCGGCTGGGGTCGGCGATGATCTGTCGGACGGTCGACCATGCCGCGCCCAGCACCGGTCCGCGCCGGCCCAGCGCGGAAGGGCGTACCGCCTCCGGGGTCCAGGGCCGGACGGTGATCCGGGCGGCGAGTTCGGCGCGGATGGCCGGCAGGAGCCAGTCGGCGAGTTCGGCGTAGGCGCCACCCAGAACGAGGCCGTCCGGGTCGATCAGGTTCACCGCGGAGGTGAGGGCGAGGCCCAGGGCCCGTCCCGCACGGTCCAGGGCGCGCAGAGTCGCCGCGTCCCCGGCGCCTGCCCGCTCGGCCAGCAGGGCCACCGGGTCGCCGACGTGCGCGAGCCCGGCCTCGCGCAGCACGGCCGCTTCGCCCGCGTACTGCTCCAGGCAGCCGCGTGCCCCACAGGCGCAGCGGGCGCCCTCCGGGTGGACGGGCAGGTGGCCGAGTTCGCCCGCGAAGCCGCGGGCGCCACGGAACAGCTGCCCGCCGATGACCAGTGCGGCACCGATTCCGGCCTCGGCGGAGACGTGTACGAAGGTCTCGGCGGGGTGTCCCTGGTGCCACAGCTCGGCCAGCGCCCCGAGGTTCGCCTCGTTCTCCGGCTCGGGCACGGCGTCGGGGTCGGGCCAGTGGTCGGCGGGGCGGACTGCCAGCCAGCCGAGGTTCGGCGCGTTCACGACCAGCCCGTTCGGCGCGTTCGGCACCACCCCCGGCACGGCCAGTACGCGGCCCTCGACGCGCAGGCCGAGGGCGGCGGCCTCGGCCTCCGCCTCGGCGCCCAGCGCGGCGGCCTCCGCCAGCACGTGCCCGGCCGGCCGGCCCGCGTTGGCCCGCTCCACCCGACGCCACACCCGGGGTTCGCCACGCAGGTCCACGACGCACGCGGCGAGATGGGTGACGCCGATCTCCAGGCCGAGGCCCGCGGGCCCCCGGTCGCTCAGGGCCAGTGCCCGTCCGGGGCGGCCGACCCGTCCGCTGGGCGCGGTCTCCGTCTCGGTCAGCGCGCCGCGGCCGATGAGCTCGTCGACCAAGGAGGAGACGGCCGGCCTGGTCAGGCCCGTGTGCCCGGCGACGTCCGCCCGGGAGAGCGGGCCGTGTGCGGCGACCGCGCCGATCACCACCGCGAGGTTCTGCCGCCGCATGCCCTGCTGCGAGGCGGGCACGGCCTCCGCGCCCCCGCTCGCCCTGCCGATCCCCGCCATTGGGCCGCCCCTCCTATCGTCCTGTCGGCGGGAGCTCCTGCAAGGCCCGCGCCCGCCGCAGCGTACTGGTGATCCGTTCGAGCGCGTCGTCGTCACGGGGTACGGGCTCCAGTACCCGGCCCTCGGCGGTCCGCCAGCGCCGGGCGACGGCGTCGGCGGGCTCACCGGTGAGCAGTGCGGCGGCCTGGGCCGCGGCCCCGAGCGCGACCAGTTCCTGTGCTGTGGGCACCTGTACCGCTCGACCGGACAACCGCAGGACGGTCCGCTGCCAGGCCCTGCCGCGGGCTCCGCCGCCGATCAGCAGCAGTGGTTCGTCGGGGGCGGGGCTCTCTCCTCCGGCACGCAGTACGTCGTCCAGGGCAACGAGCAGGGCGTGGGCGGCGCCGTCGTAGGCGGCCTGGAGCACCTGCCCCGGCGCGGTGTCGTGGCGCAGGCCGTGGATCAGGCCAGAAGCATGCGGGAGGTCCGGAGTGCGCTCGCCGTCCAGATAGGGAAGGACCACCAGCGTGCCACCCGCTTCGACGTCCTCGCGGTCGCGGCCGACGAGGGCGGCGAAGCGGTCGACGGCGAGGGTGCAGTTGAGCGTGCAGGCGAGCGGCAGCCAGCCGCCGAGGGCATCGGCGAAGCCGGCGACGGTTCCGCTCGGGTCGGCGGGCCGGGTCCGGCCGACGGCGTAGACGGTGCCGGAGGTACCGAGGCTCAGCACCGGACGTCCGGGGCTCAGGCCCAGCCCGAGGGCGGCGGCCATGTTGTCACCGGTACCGGTGGCCACCAGCGCGCCCTCGCGCAGTGGCGTCCCGGCCCGGACGGTGCCCGCCAGGGCGCCCGGCGGGAGGACCTGTGGCAGCAGCCCGGGGTCGAGGCCGATTCGCCCGAGGACGTCCTGGTCGTAGCCGTCCGGGCCCCACCAGCCGGTTCCGGACGCGTCACCGCGGTCCGTCACCGCCTCGCCGGTCAGCCGCTCCGTCAGGAAGTCGTGGGGAAGCCGGACGGCCGCGACGCGGTCGGCCGCGGCACGCTCGTTCGCGTGCAGCCAGGCCCACTTGGCGGCCGTGAAGGCGGCCGTGGGGACGCTGCCGGTGCGGCGCGCGAGCTCTGCCGGGCCGAACGCGGCTCCGAGGTCGGCGGCCTGCGGGGCGGAGCGGACGTCGTTCCACAGCAGCGCCGGGCGCACCGGCCGGCCCGCCGCGTCTAGGGTGACCAGGCCGTGCTGCTGGCCGGCGATCGAGCAGGCGGCTGCGCGATCCGCCCAGCCGGTGGCCGCCGCGGCCTCGCCGAGCGCCCGCCACCACTGTTCGGGGTCGCTCTCGCGTCCGGCGCCGGCGCTGACGGCGTGCGAGGCGCGGCCCTCGCCCAGGACGGCGCCGGTTTCCAGGTCGACGGCGAGGGCCTTGGTGGACTGGGTCGAGCTGTCGACACCGATCACGACACGCTGAGCAGACATGCGTTCCTCCGGTGGGGTTCCTTCTGGCGTCTCGGCATACTAATTTGTTTTTCGTCATTACAAATAGCCCTCGGCCTGCTCCGGAGCGCCTCATGACCAGCGACCCGCTCGTTCCCACCCCCGCGCACAGGTTCACCTTCGGCCTGTGGACCGTCGGCTGGCAGGGGCGGGACCCCTTCGGCGACGCCACCCGGCCCGCCCTCGACCCCGTCGAGAGCGTGGAGCGGCTGGCCGGGCTCGGCGCCTACGGCGTCACGTTCCACGACGACGACCTGATCCCCTTCGGCGCCGGCGACGCCGCCCGCGAGCAGGCGGTCAAGCGCTTCCGCACCGCACTCGACACGGCCGGGCTGAAGGTGCCGATGGCCACCACCAACCTCTTCACCCACCCGGTGTTCAAGGACGGCGCCTTCACCGCCAACGACCGGGACGTACGCCGGTACGCGCTGCGCAAGACCATCCGCAACATCGACCTGGCCGTGGAACTCGGCGCCTCGGTCTACGTCGCCTGGGGCGGCCGCGAGGGCGCGGAGTCGGGCGCGGCCAAGGACGTGCGCACCGCCCTCGACCGGCTGAAGGAGGCCTTCGACCTGCTGGGCGAGTACGTCGAGACTCAGGGTTACGACCTGCGCTTCGCGATCGAACCCAAGCCCAACGAGCCGCGCGGCGACATCCTGCTGCCCACCATCGGCCACGCCCTGGCGTTCATCAAGGAGCTGGACCGGCCGGACCGGGTCGGCCTCAACCCGGAGGTCGGCCACGAGCAGATGGCCGGGCTGAACTTCCCGCATGGCATCGCCCAGGCCCTGTGGCACGGCAAGCTGTTCCACATCGACCTCAACGGCCAGACCGGCATCAAGTACGACCAGGACCTGCGCTTCGGCGCGGGCGACCTGCGCCAGGCCTTCTGGCTGGTCGACCTGCTGGAGTCGGCCGGCTACGACGGCCCCCGCCACTTCGACTTCAAGCCGCCGCGCACCGAGGACTCCGCCGGCGTCTGGGCCTCGGCGGCCGCCTGCATGCGCAACTACCTGCTCCTGGCGGAGCGTTCCCGCGCCTTCCGGTCCGATCCAGAGGTCCAGGCCGCGCTCGCCGCCTCCCGACTGCCCGAGCTCGCCCTGCCCACCGCCGAGGACGGCCTGGCCGGGCTGCTGGCCGACCGGTCCTCCTTCGACGAGTTCGACGTCGATGCCGCCGCCCGCCGGGGCATGGCCTTCGAGCAGTTGGACCAGCTCGCCCTCGAACACCTCCTCGGCGCCCGCTGAGCCGGTGCGCGCAGGAGCCGGGCCGTGGGTTCCACGGCCCGGCTCAGCCACGCCTTGAGGGGCCCGCCCTGCGCGCTCGGCTCAGGCCGGGTGGGCGAGGTCAGCCTCCAGGGTGCCGGCGGGCCGGGCGTGGACGGTTCCGTCCGGCCCGCCGAACCGGAGCTGCCAGGCATGAGGGCTGTCGGTGGTCACGTGGAGCCGGTCGCCGCGGCGGCGCAGGTGGAAGCGGGCCACCTCGCCGGGGCCGTCGGAGCGCGGGATCACCACGGTGCGCTCGGCGCCGTCCGCCCAGGCGGACGCGCCACGGCTGTGAGGTGTCCACCCGCAGCGACAGCTCACCGCACTGAGCTCGACCACCCGGCCGTCCCGGTGCACCTTCCCACTACCCTGCTGCGCACCGGGCAGCGCGAACTCCGGACCGCGCCGCACCGAACCGGCGTGGTGGGTGACGCGTACCCCGATCACGCCCTCGGCCGGCGACCAGCACTCGACGGTCAGCAACGGACTGTTGAGCGTGTCGCCGCGGCCGCGCACGTGCTTCGCCGGCGCATAGAGCGTCATCCGGTGCTCGTCGGCCCGGACGTCCGCGACCTCGGTGGCGTAACGCGTGGTGACGCCCGGGCGCGTCAGCCAGTAGCCGTCGGTGAACTTCATCGTGCAGCTTCCTCCGTCCGCGCGCGGTGCGCGGTGATCAAGCCCCGGTACCCGTGGTAGCTGTCCTTGGGCGTTCGGGTCAGGGTGTCGTAGTCGACGTGGACCAGGCCGAAGCGCCTGCCGTAGCCGCGCGCCCACTCGAAGTTGTCCAGCAGCGACCAGACGTAGTAGCCGCGCACGTCCACCCCTGCGGAGATGGCGTCGGCGACGGCGGCGAGGTGGTCCGCGAGGTAGTCGATCCGCTCGGTGTCATGGACCCGGCCGTCGGGGCCGACGGCATCGGCCTCTGCGAGCCGTTCTCGGTGATCCAGACCGGCGGAAGCCGCTGGTAGCGGGCGTGGAACTCGCGGAGCAACGCGGTGAGCGCCTCCGGGACGACGGGCCATCCCATGGTGGTGTGCCGGGTCCCGTACCGGTCCAGCTCGGTGACGCCGATGTCCACGGCGGTGCGCCGTTCGAGGTCGGCCTCGCGGTGGGGGACGGCGGAGACGGTGATCGGGCGGTAGAAGTTGACTCCGAGGAAGTCCAGCGGGGAGCCGATCAGTTCCAGGTCGCCCGGCAACCGCCCGGGGCCGTCGGCGAGGCCGGACCAGGTCTCGGCCTCGTGCGCGGGGTAGCGGCCGGCGAGGAGCGGCTCGGTCCAGACCTCGTTGTGGAGGACCTTGGCACGGCGCAGGGCGGCTCGGTCCTCGGGAAGGGCGGAGGCGAGAGGGATGCGGTCGAGGTTGAGTGCGATCCCGACCTCCCTGGCGCCCGCTGCACACAGCTCCCGGACCGCGAGGCCGTGGGCGACCAGCAGGTGGTGGGCGGCCGCGAGCGCGCCTCGGCCCTCCTCGGCGCCGGGCGCGTGGCGCCCCTCGGCGTAGCCTACGAAGGCGGAGCAGTACGGCTCGTTGAGGGTGATCCAGCGCTCCACCCGGTCCCCGTAGCGCTCGGCCGCGACGGCCGCGTACTGCGCGAACGCCTCGGCGGTCTCCCGGACCCGCCAGCCACCGCGGTCTTCCATGGCTTGGGGCAGATCCCAGTGGTAGAGCGTGACGGCGGGGGCGACTCCGGCGGCCAGCAGATCGTCGATCAGGCGGTCGTAGAAGTCCAGCCCCTTGGGGTTGGCCGGTCCGGTGCCCCGGGGCAGCAGGCGGGACCAGGCGATCGAGAAACGGTAACTGTCCACACCGAGCCCGCGCAGCAGGGCGACGTCTTCCGGGTGCCGGTGGTAGTGGTCACAGGCCGTGTCGCCGGTGGCTCCGCAGAGCGTACGGCCGGGCGTGTGGCTGAAGGTGTCCCAGATGGACGGGCCGCGGCCGTCCTGGTCGTGGGCGCCCTCGATCTGGTAGGCGGCGGTCGCGGCACCGAAACGGAACCCGGCGGGCAGTTCCGGGAAGTCCGGGGTGGTCATGGGCGGTATCTCACGGGTCTGTCGGACTCCTCGGTCTCGGGGCGGGTCTCAGTGCGTGGGTCGGCCAAGCGGTCTGCTTGGCCCGCGGGCCGCCCTCGCGCGGTCTGCCCGGTCCGGTGGTGCGGGGCGGTCAGAGCTCCGGCGCCAGGCCGCGGTCGCGCAGCCAGGCCAGTTGGACGGGCGGGTTGGAGCCGCAGCCGCCGCCGTGGTCGCCGAACGGCCACACGGTCATGGTGCGGTCCTCGCCCGCGTAGTGGTTGAAGGCGGCGTAGACCGTGGAGGGAGGGCAGACCGGATCCATCAGGCCCACGCTGAACACCGTCGGCGCGGTGGCACGCCGGGCGAAGTGGACACCGTCGAAGTGGTCGAGGGTGGCGAAGGCGGGCTCCACGCGGTGGCGGCTGTGCCGGCGAAGATACTTGGCGATCTCCTGGTACGGGCCGTCGGCGCAGGTCGCGGCAGCGTGGCGGAATCCGACTTGGCGACGGACGAGCTCGATGGTCGCGTTGACCATGCCCGGCCCATGGATCGCCGAGCCGAGGGCCGGACCTGCCGTCACGGGAGATCCACTTCTCTCCGCGGGCGGCGCGCGGATCGGCGTTGATACGGTCGGCCTGGTCCTGGGCCGGGTGACGTGTCCACGGCTTGGGGCAGGCGTGCGGGTGAGCCGCCCGCCCGGTGGTCTGGGCGAGCGGGGTGCCCTAGGGAGTGTCGTCAAAGTGGCGTCGGCCGCCCGTAAGGGCGGGGCCGGCGGGGTCTGGTGCGTGCGATCGCAAGGCGGGGGAGGGAATCGACGCGGAGCGTCGGTGACCGACGACAACGCGGCGAGCGTGCGTGCCAGACCCCGCCGGCCAGACGGGACTTTGACGACACGACCTAGGTGCATTGCCCTGTGAGGTTGGGGACGCGGCTGGCGGGTGGTTTGCCTGCGAGCGCGGTCGTTCGGGTGTTGAGGTCGGTGGCGATGCCGATGAGGTGGGCGGGATCAACGCCGACGACGGCGAGTACGGCGAGAAGGACGGCGCGCAGTACCTCAGATGCCTGTCCTCGGGATGCCGCAGGGCCCAGCCAGGCAGCAGTGGGCGCCCGGTGCGGCCAACTCGCGCTCGATGACACCGTGTGGGTACTCGTGCACGACGGCCGCGACCTCCCGTCCGCCACGCACGCGGACCAGCACGGCACGACCCGGTGAGGATCCCGGAGTCGGTGCCGAGGACGTACCTGTCCGAGCCCCGGACGGCAGGGAACACGGTCACCTTCTCGCCCCCCGCAGGGGAACCGGCATCGGCTCCTGCGGAGTTGAAGCGTCACCTCTCCCGACGAGGCAGATTGTTAGCGCTCACAATCTTCCTGTCAAGGAACCCGTGGAGGCCTCGACAAAGTGCGACCGGCGCGGCGGACAGCCTCGGCCGAAGCGGCGGTCGGCCCGGGTCCGATGGCGCCGGCCGGCTCAAGGGCGGCCCGCAGGGCCCGCGCTGTGACGCAGCACCATCTCGGGCGAGATCAGCAGGTGGGGGTGCGGGTGCACGCGCCACCCCCCGACTCCTCGACGAGCAGTTTCCAGGGCCCGGGGCCGAGCTCGCCGAAGCCCTGCCGCACAGCGCCCAGGGGCGGAGTGAAGCAGGTGGGCTCAGGAGTGTCGTCGAAACCGACGAGCAGATGCCTCCCGGGATCGAGCGGCCGGACTCGTGCAGGGTGCGCGCAGCAGGCCGAGCGCCATGCCATCGTCGGGCACAGAAGGCGGCGGGTGCGTATCCCAGTTCGGCGATCCGCGAACCTACCTGGTAGCCAGTGCCGCGCTCGGCAAAGCCGCAGAGACCACGGAAGCCGTCCGCGGTCGGCGTGCCCGGACGTCCCGATGTAGAGCCGACCCGGCGAGGAGGCTGCCCGCCTGCGGCGATGTTGCCCAATGGTGATCTGAACAGACTCTTGACGACACACTTGTGAGCGTTAACACTCAGATATCACCAGGCCGGAGCCGCTGCAAACCCGGACTTCGCACAGCGCGAGGAAACGACTCCCGGCCGGCCCCGCTCGACCGCTTCCGGTCCTCCCAGCCGGGTCGCACTGTGCCGGTCGCGGAACATCACTGGAGGAACTGTGCGGAAGCTTTCAGCGGGCCTTGTCACCCTGGGCCTGACGGTGTCGCTTGCAGCCTGTGGCCAGAGCGCCAACGGAGCAGGAGACGGCGGGGGCGGCGGGGACGCCAAAGGCGGGCTCATCGGCATCGCGATGCCGACCAAGTCGTCGGAGCGCTGGATCAACGACGGCAACAACATGGTCAAGGAGTTCCAGGCCAAGGGTTACAAGACCGACCTCCAGTACGGCGACAACGTCGTGGAGAACCAGGTCTCCCAGGTGGAGAACATGATCACCAAGGGGGCCAAGCTGCTGGTGATCGCCGCCATCGACGGTTCCTCGCTCACCAACGTGCTGCAGAAGGCCGCCGACGCCCACGTCCCCGTCATCTCCTACGACCGGCTGATCCTCGGCACCGGGAACGTCGACTACTACGCGACCTTCGACAACCACAAGGTCGGTGTTCTCCAGGGCAGTTACATCGTCGACAAGCTCGGCCTCAAGGACGGCAAGGGCCCGTTCAACATCGAGCTGTTCGCCGGCTCGCCGGATGACAACAACGCCGCGTTCTTCTACAACGGCGCGATGAGCGTCCTCAAGCCGTACATCGACGACAAGAAGCTGGTCGTGCAGAGCGGCCAGACCACCCTCAACCAGATCGCCACACTGCGCTGGGACGGCGGTCTCGCGCAGTCCCGGATGGACAACCTGCTGAGCAAGTCGTACACCGCCGCCCGCGTCGACGCCGTGCTCTCGCCGTACGACGGCATCTCGATCGGCATCATCTCCTCGCTCAAGGGCGTCGGCTACGGCGCCGGCCAGCCACTGCCCGTCGTCACGGGCCAGGACGGCGAGCTGGCCTCGCTGAAGTCGATCATCGCGGGCGAGCAGACCCAAACCGTCTACAAGGACACCCGTCAACTGGCCAAGGCCGCAGTCCAGATGGGCGACGCGCTGCTGACCGGCGGCAAGCCCGAGGTCAACGACACCAGCCAGTACAACAACGGCGTCAAGATCGTGCCGGCGCAGCTGCTCCAGCCGGTCAGCGTCGACAAGGAGAACTACCAGAAGGTCCTGGTGGACAGCGGCCAGTACACCGCGGACCAGCTGAAGTAGCCCGCGGAGCCCGACCGACGGGTCAGGCGACGACGAAACGGCGGTGCGACGCCCGGGAGACCGCCCGGCACCGCACCGCCCCGACGATACGGATGCAACAACCATGGCCCGACCCGTTCTCGAGATGCGGTCGATCAGCAAGACGTTTCCCGGTGTCAAGGCCCTCTCCGAGGTCAACCTGACCGTCGCCGCCGGTGAGGTGCACGCCATCTGCGGCGAGAACGGCGCCGGCAAGTCCACGCTGATGAAGGTGCTCAGCGGGGTCTACCCCCACGGCGGCTACGAGGGCGAGATCTACTTCGAGGGCGAGCCCTGCCGGTTCCGGGACATCCGGGCCAGCGAGCAGCGCGGCATCGTGATCATCCACCAGGAACTCGCGCTGGTGCCCTACCTGTCCATCGCCGAGAACATCTTCCTCGGCAACGAGCACGCCACCCGGGGCGTCATCAGCTGGCACAAGACGCTGACCCACGCCGCCGCACTGATCCGGCAGGTCGGGCTCGACGAGAGCCCGCACACCAGGATCGCCGATCTCGGCGTGGGTAAACAGCAGTTGGTCGAGATCGCCAAGGCGCTCGCCAAGAAGGTCAAGCTGCTCATCCTCGACGAGCCGACGGCCGCCCTGAACGACGAGGACAGCCGCAAGCTGCTCGACCTGATCCTCGAACTCAAGGCCCAGGGCATCTCCTGCATCCTCATCTCGCACAAGCTGAACGAGATCGCCCGCGTCGCCGACGCCGTCACCATACTGCGCGACGGGCGGACCATCGAGACCATCGCGATCGGGCCCGAGGGCATCTCCGAGGAGCGGATCATCCGTGGCATGGTCGGCCGCAACCTGGAACACCGCTACCCCGAGCGCACCCCCGGGACCGGCGAGGTCGCCTTCGAGATCGAGGACTGGAGCGTCCAGCACCCGATCGACCACCGGCGCAAGGTGGTCGACGGCGTCTCGCTCAACGTCCGTCGAGGCGAAATCGTCGGCATCGCCGGCCTCATGGGCGCCGGCCGCACCGAACTGGCCATGAGCGTCTTCGGCCGCTCGTACGGACGGTGGACCGGCGGCCGGGTGCGGCTGGACGGGCGGGAGATCCGTACCCGGACGGTGCCGGAGGCGATCGGGCACGGCATCGCGTACGTGACCGAGGACCGCAAACAGCTCGGCCTCAACCTCAACGACGACATCAGCCGGAACATCTCGCTGAGCGCCCTCGGCAAGGTCGCCCGGCGGGGCTGGGTCAACCGGCACCAGGAGGCGCGGATCGCCGAATCGTTCCGGCGAACCATGAACATCAAGGCCCCCTCGGTGTTCGCGGAGACCGGCAAACTCAGCGGCGGCAACCAGCAGAAGGTCGTCCTCAGCAAGTGGATCTTCGCCGAGCCGGAGGTGCTGATCCTCGACGAGCCCACCCGAGGCATCGACATCGGCGCCAAGGCGGAGATCTACACCGTCATCGCCGCACTCGCCGCCCAGGGCAAGACGGTACTCGTCATCTCCTCCGAACTCCCCGAACTCCTGGGCCTGTGCGACCGGATCTACACCATGGCCGAAGGCCGGATCACCGGTGAGGTCGACCGCGCGGAAGCCACCCAGGAATCCCTCATGCGGCTCATGACCATGAGCGCGGCATACCCCGACAAGCAGGTGTGAGGCATGGCCCAGACCAAGACCACCCCCGACACCACGCCCCGCACACCGCAGACCGGCCGACGTGCGTCGGCCGGCGCCGTACTGGCCCGAGCACTGCGCGGCAACTTGCGCCAGTACGGGATGCTGCTCGCGCTGGCGCTGATCGTGCTGCTGTTCCAGTTCTGGACGGACGGCATCCTGCTCCAGCCGCTCAACATCACCAATCTGATCCAGCAGAACAGCTACATCCTCATTCTGGCCATCGGCATGATGATCGTCATCATCGCCGGGCACATCGACCTGTCGGTCGGTTCGCTCGCCGCCTTCGTCGGGGCCGCCGCCGCGGTGATGATGGTCAAACATCACGTGCCGTGGCCCGTGGCGCTGGTGGCCGCGCTGCTGATCGGGGCCCTCGCCGGAGCCTGGCAGGGCTTCTGGATCGCCTATCTCGGGATCCCCTCGTTCATCGTCACGCTGGCCGGCATGCTGCTGTTCCGCGGTGGGACCCAGATCCTCCTGCAGGGCCAGTCGGTGGCGCCGTTCCCCAAGGGCTTCCAGAACATCAGCAGCGGCTTCCTCCCCGCCGTCGGCCCCCACACCAACTACCACAACCTCACCCTCCTGCTGGGCCTCGTGGTGCTGGCCATCGCGATCCTGCAGGAGGTGCGCGGACGGCGGCGGGCCGCCTCGTACGGGCTGGAACCGCTCCCGGCCGGGCTGTTCCTGGTGAAGCTCGGCGCGATCACCGCGGCCGTGGTGGCCTTCACGCTGCTGCTGGCCAGCTACCACGGCGTGCCGATCGTGCTGCTGATCCTCGGCGTCCTGCTGGTCGGCTTCGGATACGTGATGCGCAACTCGATCCTCGGCCGGCACACCTACGCCATCGGCGGCAACGAGGCGGCGGCGCGGCTGTCCGGAGTGAAGAGCAAGCGGGTCGTCTTCCTGGCCTTCGTGAACATGGGCGTCCTCGCGGCCCTGGCCGGGATGGTCTTCGCCGCGCGACTCAACGCCGGTACGCCGCAGGCCGGCATCAACTTCGAGTTGGAGGCGATCGCCGCCGCCTTCATCGGCGGCGCCTCCGCGAGCGGCGGTGTGGGAACCGTCCTCGGTGCGCTCACCGGCGGTCTGGTGCTGGGCGTGCTGAACAACGGCATGTCGCTGGTCGGCGTGGGTACCGACTACCAGCAGGTGATCAAGGGCCTGGTGCTGCTGGCGGCCGTCGGCTTCGACGTCTACAACAAGCGCAAGGCCGGATCCTGACCCTGCCCCTCCTTGGTGCCGCCGCCGGCACGCGGAGGGATGCCCCGTCTACCGGGGCCCCGCGTCCCGTCACTCCGCCCGCACGTCGACGATCCGCTCGAAGAAGAACTCGTGCTTGAGGAAGGAGACGTCGTACTCATGACCCGGGAAGGGCGTGAGCAGCTGCGCTGCCTGGATCAGCCGCCAGCCCGCCCGGAGCGCCGCCACCCCCGACTCGTACGGCGGCTCGTCGCTGTCGCCCGTGGTCGGTGAGGCGTGGCCCGTGCCGTCGTACAGCGACCAGCCCACGACATGGGAGTCCAGCGCCGAGGTGGCCAAGTACAGGACCAGCACCTGCTGCCGCGGCACCGGCGCGGCGCCTTCCGCCGCCCGCTCGGGGACGATTGCTTCGGCCGTCATGCCTGTACCTCCGCGGGTCGGTTGGAGACCCTGGTCACCCAGTGGTCGAGGTCGAAGTGGTCGTCGCCGGTCAGAACCCGCCACAACAGGATGCGGTTGTACCGCTCCAGCCGGCCGGTCGCCCCCTCGTACCACGGGAACATCGTGTCCAACTCCGCGGCCACCTACGGGACTTCGAGATGCGGGGTGTTCCACAGGCGCTGTTGACGCACCCTGGGATTGAAGCGGATCTTCAACGTGTAGCGCATCACGTCGCTGTCGTTGCGCCGGCCCCCGTGCCAGAGACCGTGGTGCAAAAACACCACCGTCCCGGCCGGGCAGACCAGTCGGTCCTGGCCGCGCAGGTTCTGGTAGCGGGGCCGGTGTCGGACTCGTTGATCCGCCGGAGGTGGCTGCCCGGCACGGTGAGCGTTCCGCCCATCTCCAGCGTCACCGCCTGCGGAAAGTACATCAACTGCACATCGAAGGCGTCCGCCCGGACGTCGATGATGGCATCCCCGTGCAGCGGCTGCGCGTCGCCCCCGTTGGGCTCGCGGGTGTGCACGAAGTGGTGGTCCACCCACGGCTCCGGGCCCACGAGGCTGTGCAGGGCCCCCGCCACCTGCGGAAGTTCCAGCAGCCGACGGACGAAGGATCCCTGCGCATAGGCTTCGGACAGCGGCGTCCCGTATCGCACCGGCGGCACCCCCTCGGCCAGTACCGCCAAGCCCTCAGTGTTCATTCCCGCCGGGACCACCGCGTCCAGTCGCAGCGACCCGCGCGCCACTTACCGCGCCATCCGCACCGAATCGAGTGGTTCTCGCGTGTTCTCCACGGCGGCCACGCTAGGCCCGGCGGCCGCGCGCCGCGTGGGCCACGTTCACCCTCCACTGGTCGATTCTCACCACGGTGGCCGGCACGCGGGGTGGGAGGGTGGTGGTCCTGGAACGGCTCACGGACGCGGTGGTAGGAAAGGTGACCATGCACACGGCACTCGCCCACCTTGACGAGCCGCCCACTCTCGCCGCCGTCGGCATCGGCATGCACGGCCCGGCCGGCCACGTGGACATGTTCTCCCTGCCGAACCTCTGGCAGCTCCATCTGTACGACTACGAGGCCGACTTGACGGTGGACGGCACCGAGTACGCGATCCGCCCCGGCCGGGTCAGCCTCGTACCGCCCGGCGCCGAGGTTCGCTACCGCCACCGGGGCCGGTCCTCACACCTTTACGTCCACCTCCGCCTGGGCTCAGGTGGAACTCCCCGCAGCATCCCGGTGATCCAGCACGCTGGCCCCGAACTCACGTGGCTGACCGCCCAGTTGCGGCAGGGCACTGGCCGCCTGGCCGAACACCCCGGCACGGGCCGCGGCCGAGGTGTGGGCCGCCCTGTGGCGGGTCGCCCAGCTCGCGCCCGCGAGGGAGCGAAGCGCACAGGCCGCTCATCCGGCGGTCAGGGCCGCCGTGGCCCTGACCGAGGCGCGGCTGGGGCAGCCTCTCACGGTGCCGGACATCGCGGCGGCGGCCGGTGTCTCCCACAACCACCTGACGCGGCTCTTCCGCGCCGCGACGGGGGAGACGGTCGTCGGCTACATCCGGGCTCGGCGGATGGAACGGGCGCGCCACTTCCTGCAGGCCACCACACTCTCCGTCCCCGCCGTCGCCGCATCGGTCGGCATTCCCGACCTCCAGGCGTTCAACAAGGCTTGCCGCCGCGCGCTCGGAACTTCTCCGCGCGGCATCCGTGCCGCCCAGCCCGTTTCCCCGCACTCCCCCGCTCAGTGAGCGGACCGGTATGGGACCCCGCTGTCCGGCCGCCCTGAAGGACCCGCCGCGCGCCCGCTTCCTACCGTCGGCAACCTTTTCGCGTCCTGCGGCGACCAGGCAGTGCTCCTCGACTCGAATCTTCGAACGGACCGACATGCAGACTGCACGGCAGGCCGCGCGGCAGCGCAGGCGTAGACACAGGCTGATGCTGGGGACGGCAGGGATACTGACCGCCGCGGGCGTCCTCTTCTGCCTGGTGACAGCCATGCTCCCCGGCCCCAAGGCCGAGGCCGGCGCTGGGGCCGACGTGGCCGCCCCGGCCGCCACCCATGCGCGAGCCACACCCTCGGCCCCGACGAGCCCAGCGCCCCCGGCGGACAGCTCGCCTGCCGCGGCAACCCCGAGCGCGGCCGGCGCGACGGCCACCGCGCAGACGCCACAGCCTTCGGCGAAGGAAACCCCATCGGCGGCGTCCACCCCGGCACCGTCGGCAGGACGCATCCAGCCCGGGACCACCTACGAGGGCATCGCCACCGCCTACGCCGCCGCCGACGGCAACGGCGCCTGCCTGTTCGGCCCGAGCGACGACCTCATGATCGCGGCGATGAACACCACCGACTACGAGTCGTCCAGGGCGTGCGGCGCGTACGTGCGCGTCCGCGCCGCAAACGGCACTTCGATCACGGTCCGGATCACCAACGAATGTCCACTGCCCTGCGCACCCGGACAACTGGACCTCAGCGAACAGGCCTTCGCGAAACTGGCCGATCCCAAGCTCGGCCGTATCCCGATCACCTGGAGCCTGCTGAGCCCCCACACGTCCGGCGCGCTCTCCATCCGGTACAAAACCGGGTCCAGCCCCCACTGGTGCGGCATCCAGGTGATCGACCACCGAAATCCGGTCGCGCGGCTGGAGGTACGCACCGAGAAGGGCTGGCGGAGACTGCCTCGTACCGACTACAACTACTTCCTCTCCGCCGACGGCAGCGGGTGCGGCAGCGCGATGAGGATCACCGATATCTACGGAGAGCAGCTGACGGTCGAGGGGACCGCGCTACTGCCGAACGTCGCACAACCGACCCGGGTCCAGTTCGCCCCGCACTGAAACCACCCCGCGACCGGGTGGCGGATCCGGTGGGGCGGATCGGGTGCCCTGAGTCGTACCGGGCGCTGATACGCTGCCGCCCGGATGTTAGCGCACACATTTTGCGGAAGGGACGACCGACGGACATGGTCCCCGATGACGCGTCCGCGGAGTTCCACGACTTCTTCGAACGCCACTACGCCGAACTCGCCCGGTTCGCCCATCTCCTGACGGGCGATGCGCACGGCGGCGACGATCTGGCCGCGGACGCCCTGCTCGCCCTGTGGCAGCGCTGGGACCGGCTGCGCCAGGCCGAGTACCCGCTCGCCTACGCCCGCGGCGTGGTCGCCAACCTGGCACGGTCACGGATCCGCAGCGCGGTGCGCGAGCGCCGCCGGATCGCCCTGTTCTGGTCCCGCGGTGCGGAGCCGATGCACGGTCCGGACGTGGCCGCCGTGGTGGACGTGCGGACCGCTCTCGCCCGGTTGCCGTTCCGGAAGCGGACGTGCGTGGTCCTGCGGTACGCCTTCGACCTGTCGGAGAAGGACACCGCGCTGGCGCTCGGAATATCGGTCGGTACGGTGAAGAGCCAGACCTCGAAGGGAATGGCCGAACTGGAACGGATGCTGGACAGCACGGGATCAGCCGGGGAACTGTTCGTGGGGAGGAGGAGTCGTTGAACGAGGAGCTCACCGAGCGGCTGCGCGCAGCCGCCGAGGCCCACCAGCCCGACCGCGCCCGGATCCTGGCACGCGTGGAACGCGGCATGTCCGGCGCCCCTGCCCGCCACCGCGAGCGGTCCGGCGCGAGGCCCTGGCCCAGGGTCGCGCTCGCCTCCCTCACCGCGGTCGGCACTCTGGCGGTCGGTGGTTTCGCCGTCGCCGCCATCGTCCAGTCACCGCCGGCCCGGCCGGACATCTCGGCCACCCCCGCCGCGCCGTCCGCGCCGTCCGTGCCGTCCGCGTCCGAGACTCCCAGCCCGGCGCCGTCGGCGCCCGCCACCGGCGGCCCGACCACGCCGGACCGCTCGTCCTCGACGAGCCCCGGCCCTGCGGCGTCAGGCGGCGCGAGCTCGGCCCGGCCCGGCGGCGCACACGTTCAGGACGGCCCTCTGTCGTCGACCGGCTCCTTGGACGCGCACAGCAACGCCTACTGGGCGCAGAGCAACATCACCCTCAAGGCCACCCAGCCGCTCACCGCACTCACCGTGGAACTGCGCATCGTGCAGACCGGCGCAGTGCAGAGCACCGGCAGCTGGCGGACGCTGCCCGCCGACGACTTCACCGTCACCGTGCAGCAGGAGGGCGGAGCAGTGGTCTACCGCTGGATCCTCAAACCGGGCCGCACGGTCCCGGCCGGACAGCACGTCTTCGCCGGCCAGTACAACCACGCCGCCGGCGAGCGCGAGGTCAAACAGGACGGCTACCGCATCGACGCCAACGCTCTCCGCGGCGCCCTCTCGGTCTGGGGCGACTTCGCCCAGACACGATGAGGACGTGGCCGTAGCCGGGTCGAAGCCGCCCACGCAGCCGGCCATGCACCTGGCCATGCACCTGCGCGCCGCCTGCCTCACCCTCGCCGAGCGCCGTGTGGTACCGCTACCCCGGCCCGTGGGTGGAACGGCGCTGACCGCCGCACGCCCACGGGCCGAGGCGATCAGGACAGGTCGCCGTACACCACGCCACGGCCGTAGCCGCCCAGGTAGACCCGCCCGTACACGTCGGGGTCGCCACTGATGACGTTGATGGCGCTGCCGCCGAACTGGTGCTGGTCGTCGTTGATCCGCACCCAGGCCGAGCCGCCGTCGGTGGAACGGAACAGCCCGGCGACGCCCTTCACCTTCCCACTGAGGTAGAGCGCCTGGTACCCGGCTCCCGGGGCCGGCTTGCCGAAGCCGACGGCGGTCGCCTGCTCCACGCCGCCCAGCTTGCCGAAGCTCTTCCCCCCGTCGGTGGAGTGCAGCAGTCCGTTGCCCGCGCCGGCGATCCACAGGTCACCGGCGATGCCCGGAACCGCCTTGAGCTGCCCGTCGCCCAGGCCGGTGGCCCGGGCGCTGAAGTGCTTCCCGCCGTCGGTGCTGGCGTACAAGGTGCCGCCGCGTAGGGCGTAGAAGGTGTTCGCCGCCGACCGGTCGGCCACCACGGCCGTGTCCTTGGGCAGACCGGAGGCCGCCGCCCAGGCCGAGCCACGGTTGGTCGAGTAGAACGGAACCTGGCCCGCCGGGGTCCACACCACGGCGGCGCCGTCCGCCGAGACGGCCGCGGAACCGCCGCCCGCGTCGCGCACCGGCGCCGCGGCGAAGGGTTCCCAGTCGGCTCCGCCGTCGGTCGAATAGGCGCCGTGCTGCTCGCCACCGAGACCGACCCGCACCATGAACTGCGGCTTCGACTGGGCGAAGTCGATACCCGTGGTGTTGGTGAACAGCGGTCCGGACAACGCCTTGGCGGGCACCTTGGTGAGGTCCTCGTGCCGGAACCCGCTGACATCGCCGAGCGCACTGATCAGGGGAAGGCCGGGAGGCTTGATCAGTCCGAGCGTCGCGGTCTCCTCCAGGCCCTTGGCCGGGATCGTCCAGTGCGTCGCCCGCCCGCTGTCCGCCGCGGTCACGTCGCGGCTGCCCCACATCCCCGATCCCGTGCCGTACAGCACGTGCCCGGAGTCGAAGGGGTCGATGGCCAGGGCGCCCATCCAGTGACCGATGCCGGTGCCCACGTAGGGCGCTGCGGAGTTGTCCCGCACCGAGGTCGCGCCGAGCGCCTTCCAGGAGGCGCCGCCGTCGGCCGACCGGTAGATCTCGTCCGAGGGCCACCAGCGGTCCAGCGTGGTGACCATGACCGTGGACGGGTGCTGCGGATCGACCGCCAGGCCGGCGAAGCCGTAACCGCCGCTGGAGGGCGAGATGTTCTTCCAGCTCCCGGTGGACGGCGTGTACTTCCACACCGAGCCGGCCGTCACGCCGTTCGGGCCCGGCGCATTGGTGTACGTCAGGTAGAGCGAGCCGTCGCCGGACAGCAGACCGTGCTGCGGCAGCTGGCCCTTCGGCTGGCCGGGCACGGCCTGCCAGGTGCTGCCGCCGTCGGTGGACCGGTACAGCGAGGTGGTCTTGTCGGCCACCCCGACGTAGATCGTCCGGCTGCCGGACGGGCCGAAGGTCACGAAGGAGAGGCCGACTCCGCTGCTCGCACCGTCCTTCACGGGGAAGCCGCCGACCTGGCTCCACGTCACGCCGTAGTCGGTGCTGCGCCAGAGCCCGTTCTTGCGGGTGCCCAGGTAGAGCGTGCCGTGGTTGGACGGGTCCACCACCAGCCGCTCGCCCATGGACCGGCCGTCCTCGTTGCCGCCCAGTTTGAACGGCAGGTCGGTGCGCTGGAACGTCCTGCCCTGGTCGGTGGAGCGCAGGATCGCGCCGTTGCCCGCCCAGTCGTTGGTGTAGGTGCCGCTCGCGAGGTACAGGCGGTTCGGGTCGACCGGGTCGGTCGCCAGGCTCTCTATCCCCAGCAGGTTCCAGTCGGCTCCGCCGATCCAGTCGGTCAAGGAGGTCCAGCGGGCGGCGGTCGCGTCCCAACGGTAGGCGCCGCCGATATCGGTCCGGGCGTACAGCAGGTCCTTGCGGGCGGGGTTGAAGACCAGCCCGGTGACGAAGCCGCCCCCGACGATCTGGGCGTTGTGCCAGGCGTACCTGCCCGAGCCGCCCACCTTCACCAGCTTCCACTGCTGGTTGGTGCTGCCCCGGTCGGCGTACTGGATGAGCGGGACCCCTTCGCCAGTGGAGCCACCCCACACGTCCAGCACCATGCCGCTGCTCCGGGAGACGACTTTGACCGCCGCACCGCCGACGTCCTCGATCTTCCACTGCTGCGCGGCGGCGCCCTGGTCGCACTGCTGCTCGACGGCGGCCGCCGACTGTCTGGAGGCACCCCGCACACCGAGGACCTTCTTGCTGCTGCGGTTCTCCAGCTCGTAGTAGCCGTCCCCCGTCGGCCTCAGCCGCCATTGCTGACTCGCGGCACCGGGCACGCGGCTCTGCTGCCGTGTCCAGGCGCCGTCCGACGTGTCCTCCCCGGGCACGTCCAGCACCTTGTCGCTGCGCACGGACACCACTTCGTAGTAGGCGTCGGAATCCAACGTCGCGGCCTCCGAGTCGGCCTGTACGAACAGCAGGTAGGGGCCGAGCACACCGGGCACGCCCAGCGCCAATCCCATCGTCGTCCAGCGCCGGCGATGGCGTCCACGTGTACGTCGCTCGCCACCGGCGTGCGTGCGCCGACCGCGACCGTGCGCGGTGGGATCCGTCTCGTTCATGGGGGGTTGCTCCTTGCTCCGAGCCTGCCTCGCCCGCCCGCTCAGGTCAGCGGTGCGCAGCAGCACGCGGCGGTGTTGATCGGACGATCCCTAGGTGTGATCGTCTTCGGGTCGCCCGTCAGTCGCCACAGCTCCGCAAAAGGTTGCCGCCCGCCGAAGTCCTCCTTGGACCACTGACCGCCTGGCCCGGCGCGCGCAGATCGTGCTGGCGTACGCACGAGAGCGGTACAACACCGTGGTGGCCGCGCGCCTGGACACAGAGCGCAAGACATGAACCCCGGTCGGGCGTGCCGGATCGGCCCCTTCCCCTCAGCGGCGACAAACAGTCGCTGGTTCTACCCTGTACGCTCGCTCATCGCGAAGGTGCACCTGTTCGTGCGGCGGATCCGACCTAGACGCTCGTCCTCGCAGCTCAGGGGCGCCTTCTCCTCACTTGTCGTCAGATCACCCAGCCCGGTTGAATACCCGAGGCCAAGGTGTGGCGCCGTACTCGGCGGATCGCTCCCCTGAGGGAGGTGGGAATGGGGCTCATGGATGCGGACCACGCGGGGCTGGTCGTCGCGGCGCAGGCCGGTGACGATCTTGCGCGCGAGAAGCTGATCGCCGCGTACCTGCCGTTGCTCTACAACATCGTCGGACGAGCGCTGAGCGGACATGCCGACGTCGACGACGTCGTCCAGGAAACCCTGCTTCGCGTGGTGCGCGACCTGCCTGCCCTGCGTGCCCCGGAAAGCTTCCGGTCCTGGCTGGTGTCGATCACACTCCGTCAGATCAATGCCCACTGGCAGCGGCAACGCGCCTTCGCCGACCGGACCACGGTCATCGACGAGGCACTCCAGATACCGGACGCCGGCGCCGAACCCGAGGACGTGACGATCCTGCGTCTGCACGTATCGGATGAGCGCCGTCAGGTTGTCGAAGCCCGCCGGTGGCTCGACCCGGACCATCGGGTGCTGCTGTCGCTGTGGTGGCAGGAATGCGCAGGCTTGCTGAGCCGTGACGACATCGCCGCCGCGATGGGGCTCACTGTCGCCCACGTCGGAGTACGCCTGCAACGCATGCGCGAGCAGCTGGAACTGAGCCGGACGATCGTCGCCGCGCTGGAGGCCGACCCGCGCTGTCCCCGGTTGGACGAGACCGTCGTCGGCTGGGACGGTCTGCGTGCATCGGTGTGGCGCAAGCGGATCGCGCGGCACACCCGCGGCTGCCCGGTCTGCACGGCGACGACGACGACACGGGTGCCGGCCGAACTACTGCTCCTCAGGCTCACGCCGCTGGCCGTCCCGGCCGGACTCATCGCCGCGCTGGCCGCCAAGGGCCTGCTGTCGGGTACGGCCGCGAACGCCGCCGGGCTGGCCACGGCACACGCGGCCGTCGGCACGGCGACGGGGGGAGGCGGTCTGCACAGCGCGCTGGGCGGCAAACTCCACGCGGTGACCGCTCATCCGCTGGTGACCCTCGCCACCGGCGCGGTGCTCATCGCCGGGACCGCCACCTACGCGACCTGGCCCGAACCGGCGCATCGGGATCCCGGCGTCATCGCCGCTCCCACGGCCGGCAATCCCATGCCGGTCCCGTCGCGCACCACCACGTCGGCCGGGCCGTCACCGGTGAGTCCGTCCGCCGTCGCAGGCACTGTTCCGCTGGGCGCACAGTCGATGGAGTCCGTGGACGACCCCGCCCTGTACCTCACTTTTGCCGACGACTTCGCGGCGCTCGGCCGAGTCTCCACGTCCAGCAGCGCGCAGACGCGGCAGCGGGCAACCTTCACGGTCATCGGGGGGCTGGCCGATACACGGTGCGTCACCTTCCGTGCCGCCGACGGCCGGTATCTGCGCCATCGTGACCTGCGGCTACGGCTGAGTACCAACGACGGCAGCGAACTGTTCCGTGAAGACGCCACCTTCTGTCCGCAACCCGGGGCGGTCGCCGGGTCGGTAACCCTGCATGCGCACAACTATCCCGGATCGGTCCTCCGCCACCGCGACGGTGGCATCTGGCTCGATGGCTCCGACGGCACTCGGGCCTTCGCCGGCCAGGCTTCCTTCATCATGCGCAGGGCCTGGGCTACCGCTCTTTGAGCATTTTGGGACCGAGTCGCGCAGGACAGCTGGTGATCGTGCACCACGGTCCTGCACCACGCCGTTCTCGACCCGGCAGTGAACCGAGTGCTGCGCCGAATAACCCTCACTGAGGATCAGGCCGGCGTGCCCTTTCTCCAGGGACGACCAGACCGCGAAGCTTGGCATAACGCTTTTTGCCTGAGAGATGCATCACCGGGCAATCGTCCGGACGGCGCGACTTTTTTGTTACGAGACCGCGAGTTCGGAGGCCTCCATATCGTGGGGTGCTTCTCCCGCCGTTCACCATGAGTGCCGGCGTGGCAGGTTCCCCCGACTCTCCCGTTGACGTATCTCCTGAAGAAAGCCCTCCCATGACGCGACACACCCACGACCCCCGGGCGACCGCCACGCAGGAACGGCCCCACGTCCTGCACCGCACCCACCCCGCGGCGGATCAGGCCGTACCGGCCGATGCGCGCACGATCACGGCACCCAGGGTGACCCGCGCCCCCCGAGGAGAATCATGAAGGGCCTGCACCGGCTCGGCCGGCGTCGCCGGACATTGACGATAGGCCTGTCGGCCGCGGCGCTGGTGGCCGGTGTCGTAACGCTCCTCCCCAGCTCCGCCGGAGCCGCGAACCTGGGTACGCAGGCGGCCCCCTCGGGCAGGTACTTCGGCACCGCCGTGGCCGCCGGCAGGCTGGGCGACTCGACGTACGCCGCGATCCTGGACCGCGAATTCAACATGATCACCCCGGAGAACGAGATGAAGTGGGACGCCATCGAACCGTCCCGCGGCAATTTCAACTTCGGCCCCGCCGACCGGATCGTCAACCATGCCGTGGCACACGGCCAGCGCATGCGCGGCCACACCGCGGTCTGGCACTCGCAGCTCCCGTCCTGGGTCAGCTCCATCGGTGACGCGAATACGCTGCGCAGCGTGATGAACAACCACATCACCACCGAGATGACCCACTACAAGGGCAAGATCTATGCCTGGGACGTGGTCAACGAGGCGTTCGCCGACGGCTCCACCCAGCACCGCAGCTCGGTGTTCCAGAACGTGCTGGGCAACGGCTTCATCGAGGAAGCGTTCCGCACCGCCCGGGCGGCCGACTCCTCGGCCAAGCTCTGCTACAACGACTACAACATCGAGAACTGGTCGGACGCAAAGACCCAGGGCGTCTACAGCATGGTCAAGGACTTCAAGTCCCGCGGCGTGCCGATCGACTGCGTCGGGTTCCAGAGCCACTTCGGCACCGGCGGCCCGCCGTCCAGCTTCCAGACCACTTTGTCCAACTTCGCCGCCCTGGGCGTTGATGTCCAGATCACCGAGCTGGACATCGCCGGGGCGTCGTCCACCCACTACGCCAACACGGTCAAGGCCTGCCTGTCCGTGGCCCGGTGCACCGGCATCACGGTATGGGGCATCCGTGACAGCGACTCCTGGCGCGGCGGCGAAAGCCCGCTGCTGTTCGACGACAACGGCAACCCCAAGGCCGCCTACACCGCCGTCGTGAACGCCCTCAAGGCCGCCACCGGTCCCGCCACCGGCGGGACCGGAACCGGGGCGATCAAGGGTGTCGCCTCCGGTCGTTGTATCGACATCAACGGCTCCACCACCGTCAACGGCACCCAGGCGCAGCTGTGGGACTGCAACGGACAAGCCAACCAGCGCTGGACCTACACCTCTGGCAAGCAGCTGATGATCTACGGCAACAAGTGCCTGGAGGCCATGGCCAACGGCACCGGCAACGGCACCGCGGTGGTCATCGGGGACTGCAACGGCGGCGCCGGTCAGCAGTGGAACAGCAACACAAACGGCACGATCGCCGGCGTCCAGTCCGGGCTGTGTCTAGACGCCGTCGGCGCGGCCACCGCCAACCGCACCAAGATCCAGCTGCACTCCTGCTGGTCCGGCGGCAACCAGAAGTGGACCGGCCTGTCCGGGACGTCGACCCCGACAACGCCCGCGCCGACGGGCGGCACGTGTGCTCTTCCGTCGACGTACCGATGGACGTCGACGGGTGCGTTGGCGCAGCCGGCGAACGGGTGGGGCTCGCTGAAGGACTTCACCCACGTGGTGTACAACGGCAAGCACCTTGTCTACGGGTCGAACGCGTCGGGATCGTCGTACGGCTCGATGATGTTCAGCCCCTTCACGAACTGGCCGGAGATGGCCTCGGCCGGCCAGACCGGCATGAGCCAGGCCGCGGTGGCGCCCACGCTGTTCTACTTCGCGCCCAAGAACATCTGGGTGATGGCGTACCAGTGGGGTTCGTGGCCCTTCATTTACCGCACGTCGAGCGACCCCACCAACCCCAACGGCTGGTCCCAGCCGCAGCCGCTGTTCACCGGTAGCATCCCCAACTCCCCCACCGGCCCGATCGACCAGACCCTGATCGCTGACGGCCAGAACATGTACCTGTTCTTCGCCGGTGACAACGGCAAGATCTACCGGGCGAGCATGCCGATCGGGAACTTCCCGGGCAACTTCGGCTCGTCCTACACGACGATCATGAGCGACTCGGAGAGCAACCTGTTCGAGGCGCCGCAGGTCTACAACGTCCAGGGCCAGAACCAGTACCTCATGATCGTTGAGGCGAAGGGTGCGAACGGACGCTACTTCCGCTCGTTCACGGCCTCCAGCCTGAGCGGTTCGTGGACCCCGCAGGCCGCCGGCGAAAGCAACCCCTTCGCGGGCAAGGCCAACAGCGGTGCCACCTGGACCAACGACATCAGCCACGGCGACCTGGTCCGCAACAACCCCGACCAGACCATGACCATCGACCCCTGCAACCTGCAGTTCCTCTACCAGGGCAAGTCCCCCACCGCGGGCGGCCCATACGACCAACTGCCGTACCGGCCGGGTGTCCTCACCCTGAAGCGCTAACCTGCCCGATCCACGGTGATAGCGATTCGGGGCAGTCTGCCGACGCGGAGACGAGCGGTACTCGGCCCGGGCAACCCCACCTGCTGACCGATACCCACCGCTTCGAGGAACCCCAGCCGTGCGTCGGCTGGGGTTCCTCTCCTTTGTGGACTTCATCGTGGGTACGGACCGAAGCACTACGACGCCTCGCGGAGTTCCTGGTCAACGTCGTCGTCGTGCCCGATCTCTTGGACGGTCATGTCGGGCTGGAATCCGAGCCGTACCGCCAAACTCGTCTCTACTGTCGTCATGGGTGCCCCCTCCACTTCCGGAGCGAACACATCCACAGCGGTCGCATTCCGTATGCAATCAGATACGGACAGCGCCCGCCCGGTGGTCGGGGCAGGGCTTGCCATTCCGGTCAGCGCCGGGCATGTCCTTACGCACGAGCAGTTCCACACTCCTGCCGGTAGGCGCAGCGCTTTGCCGCCCGCGCACCGGATCCCGCGGCCGGGGAGCCACTCCATCACCGACTCGGCCGTGGCCCGTGCTCCTCGCACTGGCACACCGGGACCAGTCCACCACGGGCGGGCCGCTCGTGGCCGTCCGGCTCGTCGGACGCTCTGGTGGACCTCGTGGACCTCTCGCTCGTGGCCAGCAGGTGAACTGGAACGTGGTGGGACCCCGCTGCAACCCCGGCGGTGGTAGCCGGCCGGGGTCGGTGCGGTCGGTCAGGGAAGGATCTCGACGTACCCGTCGGTTCCGTGCACGCGGATCCGCTGGCCGTCCCGGATCAGCCGGGTGGCCTGCTCCACTCCGACGACGGCGGGCAGGCCGTACTCGCGGGCGATCACCGCGCCATGGGTCATCAGGCCGCCCACCTCGGTCACCAGGCCCGCGATTCCGACGAACAGCGGGGACCAGCTGGGGTCCGTGAAGGCCGTGACCAGGATGTCGCCCGCTTCGAGATCGGCCTCCGCCATGTCGAGGACGACGCGGGCCCGTCCCTCGACGGTCCCGGCCGAGACCGGTACGCCGACCAGGGCCCCGGTCGGCACGTCGTCCCGGCGGTACGCCCCGGTGAGGGCCTCGCCGTCCGAGGTGAGCACCCGGGGCGGCGTGAGCGCGTGGTACGCCCGGAACGCCTCCTTGCGCTGCTGGATGAGCTGCTGGTCGACGACCCGGTTCGCGCGCACGACCTCGTGGAGTTCCTGGAAGGTGAGGTAGAAGACGTCCTGCCGCTCGGCGATCACGCCCGCCTGCACGAGGCGCTCGGCTTCCTCCATCAGGGCCTGCTTGTAGACGAAGTAGCGGCTGATGATGCCGTACTTCGGGTACTCCCGGTACCCGATGAAGGTGCGGACCCGGTCGATCATCCGCTTGGCCTCTTCGGCCTTCCGCTCCCCGTCCGGCAGGGCGCGCAAGCGTGACAGCACGTCCTCTTCCTTCTGCTGCGCCTTCTGACGCCCCTGCTCGAAGCGCCGCTCGGCGGCGTCAGGCTCGAAGTTCCGTACGTTGTCGAGGATCACGGGCACCAGCGTGCTGGGGCGCTCGCGCCAACGCGGCCTGGTGATGTCGATCTCGCCGACGCAGCGCATGCCGTACCGGTCGAGGTAGGCCTCGATGGCGTCGCGCGCTGCGGTCCCGCCCGCGAACTTCGCCAGCCCGTCCAGGAAGTCCTCGTTCCGGGCACCCTGCAGGAAGGCCACCACCTCCGGCAGCGGACGGATCACGTCCGCCACGTCGAGCAGCGCCAGTCCCATCTCCGACGTGACGTTGTCGGGGGCGGAGAGCGTCAGCGTGTCAGCCGCGTTCTTCTCGCCCAGCCACTCCTGCAGCTTGTCGTTGAGCCACCACGTGGCCTCCATGCCCGCCATGATCGCCTGCATGCTCAGCGGATCGCTGAGGACCCTCTTGTGCTCCTCGAAGGCCTCCAGCAGGAAGTCGAAGAGCGCCGGTCCGCTCTTGCTCCGGATGTCGCGCTCCAGGGCGGCGATGGACACCCGGCTGCGCTCGATCAGCTCGGTGACGACGGCCGGATCGGTCTCGATCGGGGCCGGCGGGCCGCCGGCCAGCGGCCCGCCGGGACCCGCGTCCGGGAGCGACGGGACGAAGTCCCCACGGTCGAGGACGGTCTCCAGCGCGTCCCTGATCAGCGGATCGCCCTTCCCGAGCGCGTCCAGGAGGCCGGCGCGGCTCGCGGGAGAGGCCAGACGCCGGGTGACGTCCACGAACAGCCTCCCGCCGGCCTCGTGCATCGGCACCATGGCCGTCAGCTGCCACATGGAGAACCCCAGCGGCCTCATGGGGTCGGTCATCATCTGCCCGTGGCCGACCGAGACGTAGACGTGGTTCTCCTGATCGCTGCTCTCCGGGACAGGGAACAGCGTCGTGATCGGCCGGCTCTGCACGATCCAGAAGCCGTCGTCGACCAGGCACCATTCGATGTCCTGCGGGCAGCCGAAATGCGCTTCGATCCGCCGCCCGAGCTGTACCAGCCGCACGACCTGCGCATCCGTCACCGCCGGCTGCTCCTGCCGCTCCGCTTCAATCGTGACTTCGCGCGTACCTCCGGCCGGCAGGGCGGTCACGGCACGCTGTTTGGCGGCGATCGTCCTGACGACGACCTCGCCGTCCCGCACCGTGAAGACGTCCGGGTTCACCAGGCCGGAGACCAGGGCCTCGCCGAGGCCGAAGCCGGCATCCACGGTGGCGACCTTCCGGTTGCCCGTGACGGGGTCGGCCGTGAACAGAATGCCGGAGGCGTCCGGGAAGGCCATCTGCTGCACGACCACGGCCATGTGGACCGCGCGGTGGTCGATACCGTTGCGCCGGCGGTAGATCACGGCGCGCTCGGTGAACAGCGACGCCCAGCACCGGCTGACCTGCCGGAGGATCGCCGTCGGCCCCACGACGTTCAGATACGTGTCCTGCTGACCGGCGAAGGAGGCCGTCGGAAGGTCCTCCGCCGTCGCGCTGGACCGGACGGCGTAGGCGGCCTGCTCGCCGAACCGACCGAGCGCGCGGGTGATCGCCGCCACAAGATCGTCCGGGATCGCGATCCCTTCGACGGTCCGACGGATCTGCGCGCTGAGCGTGCGGATCGCCTCCCGGTCGTCCGGACTCACGCGCGACAACCGGTCGAGCAGATCGTCGACCGAGGGCGCTTCCGCGATGACCCGCCGGAAGGCCTCCGTCGACACGCAGAAGCCGCCCGGCACGCGGGTGCCTTCGATCCGCGACAGCGCGCCCAAGTGCGCGGCCTTGCCGCCGACGAGCGCGACCTGCGTCTCGTCCACCGTGTGAAGGTCCCACACGTACTGCTCGTTCACTGCGATACCTCCGGGGCGGTTGTGGCTTCGGTCGACGATTCTGCGCCCTGCCCCGGGCCTTGCGGCAAGCCCCCCGGCGCGCTATAACTTGAGAGTGGCAAGGAGATTCCTCTCCTTGCCTTTGTCATTTCCGTCGCACAGAGGAACGTCAGATCGGCGCCCTGGACAGGCTGCGCGGACGGGACGGCTCCGCGGCCGCAGCTCGCGGCACCCAGGCCTTGGCTGCCCCGTATGGGCGGGCACGGTACCCGCGGCGTCAGATGTCGCCGGTCCACACCTCGGGGCCACCGCCCTCCCACCGGATCGGCCCGTCCTCGGACAGGTCCACGTCCTCCAGGCCGGCCCGGCGCAGGAACTCCGGCACGTCCCCGGGCGTGAACGCCCGGCCGAGGTCCGCGTCCACGCCAAGCGCGTGCACGGTGACCTTGCGCCCGCCTCGCGGTGACACGGGGTGGATCACCATCTCCGTCTGGTCCGCCATGCATCCACAGTGCGGCGGGCCCACCGGTACGGCATCCCGGGTTCACCCCGCACACCGAACGGCAATGAAGTGACTCCGGCTGTGGTTCGCGAGAGCAGGAGCTCTTGACGCCTCCTCAAAAACCTTGGAGGAGAATGAGTTTGATAGAACAAGGCGGGGTTAGACGCGTGGATACCGGAAGCGAACACCCCGTAGGTGGGGGTGCTTCCGGAGCGGCCCCGCCATATGGCGCCACTCCCCCGGTGTCGTACGGCAGGCCCGCCCGCACGACGGGCTGCCGCCCGGATCCGTACGGAACCCGGACGCCCCACTTCCCGGCCCCCTCCCCGGCCGGGAACCCGGGGCCACCCGGCGAACCCCCGGCGCCGGCGCTCATACCGCCGCCCCCGGGCAACGGATCCGACGGCAGCGGCCCGGCACACGCTCCCCGTTACCTCTTTCATGGCCCTGGTCGGTGGCGCGCGGCCCGGCGTCAGCCGATCCTCAAGGCCACCAAGCAGGTGTCGTCCTCGTGCTCCTCGGGCGCGTACGCGTCCATGATCCGGTCGAGGGTGTCCTGGGGGACGAGTCCGCCGCAGGCCGTCAGCGGCTTGCGCAGGTTGTCGATGCCGTCCGCGATGTCCTCACCCCGGCCCTCGACCATGCCGTCCGTGTAGAGCAGCAGGAGGTCTCCGGGGATCAGCTCCGTGGCCGCGGTCTCGTACTCGTGCCCGGGCAGGAGCCCGAACAGCGGGCCTCGGTGCTTCGTGTCCAGCACGAAGGACCTGCCGTCGCGCAGCAGCAGCAGCGACGGATGGCCGGCACACGCCCATCGGAACCGCCGCTCCCCGTCGATGTGCCCGATGATTGCGGTCGCCGTCTCTGCAGCCGGGTCGGCTCACAGCAGCTCGTTGAGCCAGGTCGTCAGCTGGCCCGCGTGGGTCCCCGGCGCGTGGGCGAGACCCGCGAGGGCGTGCCGCTGCTGCGCCATCCGGGCGACCGCGCTCAGTCCGTGGCCACAGGCGTCGCCGATGGCGAGCAGGATCCGGCCGTCCGGCAGCAGGCGGCACTTGTACCAGTCGCCGCCCACCGCCGCGTCCGTTTCCGCCGGCAGGTACGCGGCCGCCACGGAGAGGCCCGCCTGGGCGAGCTCGGCGGAGTACGTCGGCAGCAGGGCCTCCCGCAGCGCGGCGGCGACCCGCCTCTCGGCGGCCGCCTCCTCCCGCAGCCGGTCCGACTGCCTGCGCGTCGCGGTGAGCCGCTGGCGACTGCGTACCTGAGACGTCAGGTCGCGCGCGATGATGTGCACCGACCAGGGAAGCCCGTCGGTCGCGACGACGGGATGCCCCACGAGGTGCAGGGTGCGCACCTCCCCGAGCACGCTGAAACGGATCTCGGTCCCCGACGGTTCCTCTCCGTCGACCAGCGCCAGCAGGAACTTCCCGAAGCGCGGCACGTCGTCCAGCAGGACCGTGTCACACAGCTCGGCGAGCGACAGGGGTCGGGACGGATGGTTGCGGAAGATCGACGAGAGCCCTTCCGACCAGGCGACCTCGCCGGACAGCAGGTCCCGGGTGCCCCAGCCCGTGGACCCGATGTACTTCGCGTCGAGCGAGAGCAGCTCCATGCGATTGTGGGCCGCACGCCATGTCGCCAGTACCTTGCCGCCGCAGGACGAGGCGTCGTACAGGAGTTTCGTGCTGTGCAGACCGTCGCCGCGCTGCTCCGCGTAGTCCAGTGCATACGCCTTCAGGGCACGGCCGGTGGCCAGTACGGAGTCCAGGGCGCCGACCAGTCCGCCGACCGCGGCGCCGGGCTGGACCTCCAGCAGCCGCCGGCCGATGTGGCGGTGCGGAGCCTCCAGCCACTCGGCCGCGCGCGGACGTGGTTGCCGGCCTGGACCATGAAGTCGACCGTCCGCCCGGCCTCGTCGCGCACGGGAGTGAACAGCGCGGCCGACAACGGAATGGCGGGCAGGGTCGCACAGACGCACTCCCACGGATCGTGCCCTTCGCCGCCGTCACCGCAGCCGTGCCCGGGCCCCGCGGTGCCGCACGCGCAGAACTCCTCGCCCTCCTCCGCCGACGGCGCACTGCCCGGTTCGGGATGTCCGGTTCGGGGTGTCCGTCGAGCCGGACCCTCACGGGCGAGGTGCTGCTTGAGCGTGTCGGGGTCCTGCGGGATCAAGGGGCTCATAGGTCATCACCGGCTGCGTAGGCTGGCCCGGGCCGTGCCGCCGCGGTCAGGCGGCGCCCGCGCGCAGTCTGGTCGGAATGCGGGTCAGGAGGCGCGAGACCTGCGTCTGGCTGACGCCGAGCCGCGTGCCGAGGTCGGACCGACTGGGTCATTGCCCGCCCGAACCTCAGGTACAGGATCTCCCGGTCCCGTTCACATGGCTCGCGTGAAGCGAGGGACTCGGTGGAGTGGCCGCCGACCGCGACGAGCCGCTTGATGACCGCGTTCCCGTGCATGCCGAGTTGGTCGGTGATCTCCCGGACGGGGGCGCGGCCGTGCTTGACGGCGGGTCGTCACTGGCCCTGGCGAGCTTGTGTGCGACATCCCGTGAGTTCCCGTGACCGCTGCTGAGGTCCTGAGTTACTGACCTGGGGCTTCTCCCTCGTTCGCGTGGTCGGCCAGCCAGTGACGTAACTTCGGAATTCCTGAAGCATTCTCATCCCATCCGACCAATCTGCGGCCTGGTCGAAGGCGAGGAGGCGCATGCCGTCGGCGCTGGTGGTGGTGAGGGAACTCAGCAGAGCTCTGGAGACTCACCGGATGTCGGCGAGGTTCCCGGCATGTCTCCTGCTTTCCCTGCGCTGCGCAGTCACGGAGGCGATTCTCGTGGGGAATGCGCATCCACGGCAGATGGTGTCGCCAGGACTGATGCGCCTTCGCTGAGCCCCGTCGCGTGCCAGGTCCTCACGAGCTTCTGTGGACCTGCGTGACCGCCACGGCAAGCGGCGGAAAACCTCTCCACGTCAAGATCCACCGGCTCAAGCGCCCGGGCGCTTGAGTCTCCAGCGGCTGGAGGGTCCAGGATCTCGCCCATGGAAGACGAACGCCCCGACGTGCTCACCATCGGCCAGCTCGCGCACTGCACCGGACTTTCGGTGCGCACCCTGCGCTTCTGGTCGGACGAGGGAGCGGTGCCGCCCGTGGCCCGCTCCGCGAGCGGCTACCGACTGTACGACGCCGAGTCCGTGGCCCGCGTCGAGCTGGTCCGCACCCTGCGGGAGCTGGGCCTTGGGCTCGACGACGTGTGCCGCGTTTTGAGCGGCCGCACCACGGTCGCTGAGGTCGCCGACGCGCACGTGGCCGCGCTCGACGCGCAGATCCGCTCCCTCAAGGTGAGCCGGGCCGTCCTGTCCACCGTATCGAAACGTGGTTCGACCGCTGAGGAGACAGCACTGATGAACCGGTTGGCACGGCTTTCCGCCGCCGAACGCAAGCAGATCATCGACGAGTTCAAGGAGGAGGTGTTCGGCGGTCTCGACGTCGACCCGCGCCTGCGTGACCGCCTGCGCACCTTCAGTATCGAACTGCCTGACGACCCCACACCCGAGCAGGTCGACGCCTGGATCGAACTGGCCGAGCTGGTGCGGGACCCCGGTTTCCGCGCCCGGATGCGCACCATGCTGGAGCTGAGCACCCCGGTCCCCGGGCAGAGTCGTCCCCCCGGGGCGTCCATTTGGTGGGCCAGGCAGATCGTGCAGACCGTCGCGGAGGTCAGAAAACGCGGGGTCGCTCCTGAGGGGCCGGCAGCGGCCGAAGTGCTGTCCGAGCTGTTCGGCGACGCCGATCGGGCCGCCGTGCTGTTGTGCCTGGAGGCCGGGATCGAGGCAGGGGCGGAGCGCTACCGCAGGCTCGTCGCCCGCGTGCGCGGACAGTATTCGTCTCCCGACGCGACCGAGGAGCTGGAGTGGCTGGCGCAAGCCCTGCGTCCACACGGATCAAGCCTGACCGGCCGTGCCGACCTGTCTGGTCTTCGGCTTCGAGACCCTCGGGCTGTCGGAGGTCGTTGCGTCGACGACCGTCAGCACTCCTCGTTCCCAGGCAGTGATGCGCCGGATCGGCATGACCCGGGATCCGGCTGACGACTTCGAGGATCCGAGCGTGCCCGATGGGCCGCTGCGTGCTGTACCGGACCCTCCGCAAAGATGCTCCCGGCCTACACCACTCGGCGACACGGCCAGGCCGACCCCGCGAGTTGACCCCGAACCCGCGGGTCTATTCCCCAGAAGCAGGGCACCGCACCCTCAGGTTCGCACTGAAAGACCCTCAGTTTTAGCGAACTCGCGGGGATCGTGGCCCTGCTCTCGTACGGCTACGGCCACGTGCTGTGTAGCGCTGAGTGACTGTCGTGGGCCTCGTCTTCCCAGCTCCAGCCGCCTCGTTGAGCTGAGCGGGTGACGGTGAGGGGTGGGGCTAGTACGGGTTCCGCGACCACGCGGCGCTACCGCACGGCGTCACTGCGCCCGGACGGCTTCGGCGCGCACGGACATGGCGTGCGCCGCCCGCACGGCCGGATCGCCGGCCTGCAGCAGCTCTGCCATGATCCGGCCGTCGGGTACCTCGAACTTGACCGCCTCGGGCGTCGTCCCCATGCGCAGGGTCCCGAAGCCCTCGTGGCACGCCGCCATCACCGCGTAGAAGCGCATCTCACGCTCGTACGCGACCTGCACGGCGAGCATGCTCTGCGGGTCGTAGTGGAGGGAAGACACGGGGACGGCGTTGTACCCCTTCGGGACCTTTCCGAACTTTCCCATGAGGGTGTCGATGTTCAACCCGTTCAGACCGAAGGCGCAGTGCAACCAACCGTGTTCCTCCAAGCGCGGCCAGACGGCGTACGTCTCCGGCTCGTTGGCGGAGGTCATCGCGCCGGCGACGGAGAACACGTGGCGCCGGACCATGGGGTGCGCGTAGATCCCCTCCAGATACGACCCCATGTGCTTGCGGTGGACGTCGAACAACGCGTACAACGCGGTCACGGCGTAGGACAACCTGAAGTACGCCGTGACCGCGCTGAATTCCCGCCCTCCTTCGAGCGCCGTGATCCGTCCGACGTCCTGGGCGAGCATCACCCAGTGCGTCGCCATGACATCCGCGTCCGTCTCGGCGAACCGTCTGAAGTACCGTTCGTCCTCGGGGGTGCGCACGACTCCGAGTCGCTTCATGGCGCGCAGCTGCGGGCCGTGCCGACGGTAGACGTGCGCGGCTTCGTGGCCGATGACGAACATCAGGGCCAGAGACGTCATGGACGCGACGTCGTAAGCGGCCTCCGGCGTGCAGACGTCGGAATGCAGCACCTCCAGTTCCTTCCGCCAGTCCGTACGCGTGTCCGGTGCACCGAACAGCGGATGCAGTCCCCGGGGCAGGCGCCACAAGGACTCCCACTTCGCGTCCACGTCTTCGAGGACCAGCATGACCGTGCTCCTCAGGAGGTATCCGCACAGGAGATCGGCGAGGACGTAGAACCGGCAGACGAGCCCGAGAGGAATCGTGATCACGTGGTGGTCCGGAGCGATCTCCTTGGCCCGGCAGGTGAAGAACGGAGAATCGACCAGTTCCACCGTGGTGCGGACCCCAACGGCGCGGTCGAAGTCCGCCAGCTGCGCCCGCATGACCATGAGCGAGAGCCGGCACGCCTCGACCGCGTCCTCGGACATGAAAGCGGGGAAGCCGGCCGGATCCACCGGGCCGCCCACGGCCGCCACGAACTCAGTCGCTTCCACTCTGGCCTTGCCCCGGCGTCATCCCGGTACCGCACAGCCGGTGGAGTCCCGCGTGTACGACCTTCACGGCCAGGACGGTGACCGGCACGTCGAGTTGGAGCTGTGCGTGCAGGAGGGCATCGACGACGGTCGCGGCCAGGAACTGATTGCCCTCACCGGGGTTTTCCGCGGCCCGCATCACCGCGGGATTGCCGCAGACGGCCTCGCGCAGCCGTCCCTGGAAGGAGGTGAACCACCGGCGTGCGATGAAGAGGCGCTCCTCGTCATCGTCCTCCCGGCTGCCGAAGTCCTCGCCGACCAGATGGTGGGCGATCAGCAGATCAATCTCATGTTCGGGCAGTTCCAGGAGCTCTGCCAGCCCGTTCCGCATGTTCCCCCCACAGGTGCGTGTTTTCCCCAGTGTGCCGTTGGCCGGGTGGCGGGCGCGGGCAATTCGGTGAAGCCACCGGCCTCACGCCCTGCGGTGACGCGCTGCCGCCAAGGAGGAGGGAATCGATCATGGCCATACCGCACTCGCGGAGGGAGCCGCCGCCTGTACGGCTGTCGCCGTGGTCGGAAGGGGAGGGCGTACTGTCGTCGGCCAGAGCCGGTGGTGGCCCTGCGGGCTCGGGCAACCCACCCAGCGGCACTCCGAGGCGACCGGCCGTGACGGCAGCTGCGGAGGCACGCGAACGCGTGGGCCGTCCGGCGGCACGGGCGCAGCCGGTGGTGACCGCGGCGTTCGCCGCCATGCTGATGAGCGCGAACCTGGCGACACCGCGGGTACGCCGTCTACGCCGAGGAGTTCGGATTCTCCACCGCCCGTGCTGGCCCTGATCTTCGCCGTGTACGCACTGGTGCTGATTTCCGCCCTGCTGCTGTTCGGGCAGGTCTCCGACCGGATCGGCCGGAGGCCGGCGATAGCGGTCGGGCTGGGGCTGGCCGTCCGTCCTGGCGCTGGTGTTCTTCGCGGTCGCGACCGGCACGGTGTGGCTGTTTGGCCCATAGCACGCTCGGTCTCGCGCAGGGAATGCTGCGCGGGGCTGCGACCGCTGCACTGGCCGAACTCGCCCCCTCGGACGACGCGCGCCGAGCCGCGCTGCTCGCGACGCTCGCACAGTGCGGCGGCTGCGCGGCGGGCGTGCTGGTGTGCGGAGTGCCGGCGCAGTGGGACCCGGCGCCGCAAGTCCTCCCGTTCGTCATCGGCCTGGCGGTGTGCATCGCCGTGGTCCTGGCACTGCCGCTGGTCCCGGAGACAGCCGACCGACAAACCGGCGCCCTGCGGATCCGTCAGCCGCGCGTGCCCGCCGAGATTCGTGCCGCGTTCATCAGGGTCGGGCTCACACCGTGTGGGCGGTCGTAGCCGGACTGTTCTTGGCCGTCATGCCGTCCTACGCCCGCCAATTCGTCCTGCACACCCAGAAATCTGGCGCTGCTCGCCCTGGTGACCGCGCTGGTGCTGATCGCACTGGGCCTGCTGGCCCTCGTCCTGGCCTCCCCGGCACAGAGCGGGATCCTGCTGGCGACCGGGTCGGTCTTGGCCGGGGCGGGGCACGGCATCGCGTATTTGGCGGCGCAGGACGACCTGACCCGGTTCGCGCCGGACGCGCAGCGCGCCGAGGTCAGCGCGGCTTCCTACGTCTGCATCTACCGGGGCGTCTCGTTTCCGGTCATCAGCATCGGGCTGCTCGCCGTGGCGACGACCCTGTTCATCGCGGTGGCCACGTTCGCGGCGGTGACGGGCTGCGCGGCGCTGGCGGTGGCCGTGGGGCACCTGCGACGCGGATACGACGAGCGGCACACCGGAGGCGTGTCCGCAGGCACCGGTTGCCGCCCCTGCCCTACGACTGCTCGGGGCAGTCCTGGACCCCCATCCGCGTACCCAGCAGATCCCCCTGGCGGCGAGTGCTGCTGGGGCGGCCCTGCGCGCGGCCCGGCGACGCGGCGTCGGACGCCGCTAACGGGTCGTGGCCGGGGCCGCCGCTCGGGTCCGGCCGGGATTCAGCGGCCGAGGGCGCGCTTGAGTTCGGCCTTGTCCATCTTGGATCGGCCTTCGATGTTCCGCTGCTTCGCCTCGTTGTACAGCTGTTCCTTCGTAGGGCCCTGCGAGCCGCTGTGGGAGCGCTGGCCGCCGCGCTTGGAGGACGACATGTCCTGGAGGGAAGACCGGCTCGCGGTCTGCGACTCGCCGGAGCGGGCGCGTTCCTTGTTGACGGTGCGCGCGGCGATCTCCTTGGCGCGCTTGGTGCTCTCGCCGCGCTCCTCGGCGCTCTCCTTGATGTGCTCGTACTGGCGTTCATGCTTGGGACTGGAACCGCGGGGCATGGCCACTCCTCGACTCGTCACGTGCGGGTCCGGTGGCGGATCCACCGGACCCGCACGGCGCCTGCCCGGACGAGGACGGTTCACACCGCCTCAGCCGGCCACACCGTCGACGCGGAGGCGTACCTGCTCCTCCAGGCGGGCGAGGCTGCTGTCGAGGGCGTCGTTCGCCGCCCTCTCCCCGGGATCGCTCTCCCCCGTGAGGAACGAGAGGTGGACCGTCACCTCGGCGGGGCCCCCGTCGTGGCCGGCCACCTGGAGCCAGCCGGTGTACCCGCCGTTCTCCCTGGTCCCCCACTCAAGCCGCATCTGGTCGTTCCTGGCGCGCAGAACGGCTGCCTTGTCGTCCTCGACACCGTCCTCGCGCACGCTCACGGCGGGCAACTGGTCGGTGTGTACGTGCAGTTCGCTTGGGAGCCACTGGTCCATCTGCCCGACGTTGGACGCCTGGTCGAAGACGTGTTCCGGCAGCGCGGGCATCGTGCGGGAGCGTTCGTACTCGGTCATCGGATCGTCACCCTCTCCTCTTCCGCATGGTCTGTACCGGCGTCTGCCCGCCCCGGCTGCCCCGCACACGGGCCGGATTCCCTGCAACTGTCCGCCCCGATCGCTATGGTGCTGGGCCTGCGAGGCGGGTCTCCGCGCCGTGGATGACGCGGCCCCGGACTCCGCGAGGGGCGAGGGGCGCGGTCTCCGTGCCCGACCCGACCCGCAGCCCGCAGAGGAACTCCTCGAAGGCCTCCACGGACGTGCGGCGGGGCTCCCACGCGAGTTCCTCGTGCGCCCGGGTGCAGTCCATGAGCGGCAGGAGCAGCACGGCGTCGAAGAGGTCGGGAGAGGCCGGGACCAGATGCAGTCGCCACCCCACGGGCGGCGGCCCTGCACCCCCGCCGTCGGCGTTCGTGAGCGGGTTCAGGCGGGAACCCGGCAGGGCAGCTCGGGGTTGACGCGCCAACCGCCGAGGGCTCAGCGGATCTGCTCGTACGCTAGCGCTGGTCTCTACGGCGACGGATCCCCACCGCCACCCCGATCAGCAGGGCCGCCCCGGCCAGGAGCATAAGCTCCAAGTCGCGGGCAACGGCGTCGGCGCGTCCGGCTTTCGCCCTCACCATCGCGGGGACCGCGTCCTGTACGAGGCGTCCCGCGTCGGCGGTCGTCCTGCGCATCCGGGTGGCGGTTGCGCTCGCCTGGGCAGCGACCCATCGAGGGACCTCGGCCGCCCGGTGTCCGGCCGTCCCACGCGGGGGCGTGCGAGCAGACTCGTATTTCATGCGTGTGTAGCCTCTCTCTCGATCGCCGGCATGGCGCGGCCCTGGGCACGCGCAATGCCGCGGGTCCTGCGCGGAGCTCGGGCATCCGGCGCCTACCCGCCCGTCGGGTCATCACTCCCCGCCGAACCCCGCCGGGGCCGGTCAGCGTGGTGGGCGACTTCAACGACTGGCGGCCCCCGGTCCACACCCTCACGACACGCGAAGACGGCGAGCCGCTCGGCGGACCCGGGGCCGTGCCTGACGCCCTGCCCCCGCGCCCGGAAGCAGGACCGTAGCCCCGCGCCCCGTAGTTGGCCGCTCTCCGCGGCCGGGCGGGCGGCCACTCGGGTAGGGGTCGGCCGCTACATGTGCGGCTGACGGTAGTAGCGGGCGAACTGTTCGAGGTGGGTGGGCTCACCCGTGTGCTTGGCCTCGTCGAACTCGGGAGCGCCCTTGATCTGATCCTTCGTCCGGTCGACGTAGACCGTCTCCTCGGCAGTGTCGATCAGCCTGATCGTCCCGGCAGGCAGCAGGACGTGCTTACCGAAGATCCATACACCGGACGACCAGGTACGAGGCGCCGACCTCTTCGGAATGCTTGCTGATCTTCCCGATGCTGCCGTCGGTGGCCTCGACCTTGTAGCCGATCAGATCTACACCTTCCTGATGACCTGTGTTCGGGCGGTAAACCCAGATATCGAACTCACTCACAGCCAGGCCTCTCTCCGGTTGATGGCAGATTGCAGGGACTCTCCCGGATTTCACTGGCCGCGAAACGGAAGCCCGGATCTCCCACCCGGCTGCCCTGCTCTGCTCCGCGGCGCCGCAGCCTTCGAGGTGCTCGGCGTTACGCGCCCGTGCATCGGGGAAGGCGCGGGAAGCAACGAAGACGAGGAAAGGCGAACCCATGCTGACCCCAGTCGCTCTTCTCGGCATCGGCGTGATCGTCACCGCCTTGCTGATCTGCGCCGTGTGGTGGGGAATCAGGCGGCGCGCAGCCCAGCCGCCTCCGGGCAGTACGGCCACGCCGCGAGGCCCCGCACGTGACGTGCACGGACCTGAGGCCGACGGCAGAGCGTTCCCCACCGATGGGGGTCGTCGTACGACCCACGATTTCAAGGGATACGGCAATCTCGGTACCCCAGGCAGGGAAGACGATCAGCGATGAGGATCTGACCGGCACCCCGGTGCCGCAGACACTGCCGCGGAGGGCGGCGCGCCGTCTACAGAGAGTCTTCAGCCGGCAAGGGCGACGAGCCTTCGGTACTCCAGCTGGTCCGTCCGTCTGGCCGTGAGGTGGACTTGGACGTCCGCGAGGTACTCCTTCAGGGTGGTGTAGGCGTCGGTGTAGGCCTCTTCCTCAACTCCGGCATCCGCCGGCATCCAGAAGACCAGCAGCAGTTCGCGTCTGCGCTCCCCTCCCGGGGTGGCGAAGAACAGCTCGTGGACGACCAGGCGCGCCTCGTCCGCGGGCAGAGCCTCAAGCAGCTCCTCATGGGTCAGGTTGCTCTCCGCCTCCACCACCAGCCCATCCGCTTCCGCGAGGCGGAGGATCACGGTATTGATCTCCCGGGTCTCCTTCAGGTGCTGCAAGGCATCAAGGCAGTCTTCCGAAAGACCGATCGGGACGTTCACGGAGACCTCGCTTCGCCTCATCCGGTGAGGGCCGGTAGCACCTTGTCGCGGTAACCCGCGAAGAAGGCTTCGGAATCGGAGCCGATCTGCCCGATGTACACCTCTTCGAAGCCCGCGTCCACATAGCCGCGTACGGCCTCCACGTGCTCCTCGACGTCGTCACCGCACGGTACGTTCTCGGACACCTGGCGGCGGGTGACGAGGCGGCTCGCCTGCTCGAAGTGCGCGGGCGTCGGCAGGATCTGGTTCAACTCACCGGGCAGGTGTTCTGTGGGCCACAAGCGGTGTGCGGTGTCCACGGCCTTCTCCCGGTCCGCGCCCCAGCACACCTTGAGACCCCCGATCACGGGCTTGCCCTCGCCTCCCGCGGCCCGGAACCGCCCCATGGCCTCCTCGTCGGGGCCCATGAGGACGAACCCGTCCCCGATCCGCCCCGCGAGCTCCGCCGCCTTCGGCCCGAAGGCCGACACGAAGACGGGAAGCCGGCCGTGAGGAGCGGTGTAAAGCCTGGCGTTCTCCACGGTGTAATGCCGCCCGCGGTGGCTCACCTCTCGGCCGGTGAAGAGTTCCCGCATGACTTCGACGGCTTCCTCCAGCATCTCGGCGCGCTCCGCGTAGGGCGGCCAGCGGTCGCCGAGGACATGTTCGTTGAGCGCCTCGCCGGTCCCCACGCCCAGCGCGAACCTGCCGTCGAGCAGCCTGCTCGACGTGGCCGCGGCCTGGGCCGTCACAGCGGGGTGCAGGCGCGTCGTGGGACAGGTGACCAGGGTGGTCACGGGCAGGTCCACGGTCTGTGACAGCGCTCCGATCATGGACCAGACCAGCGGGCTGTTGCCTTGTGCGTCATTCCAGGGGTGGTAGTGGTCGGAGATCGCCAGGCGGGTGAATCCGGCGTCGGCAGCGCGGCGCGCCTGTTCCAGGAGCTGGCCCGGAGTGAATTCCTCGCAGGCCAGGAAGTAGCCGTATGACGTCATCGGTCTCATGCCTCCGGGATGGGGAGAACGGCCTCCTCGTCGGCGCGTGCCCCTGGCCCCGCCGGACAAACATCGCGGCCGGTCCCCCGGCCGACCGCCGCCGCCAAACGACGGGGAAGGTCCACATCCTCTGAGGGGCACTGCATCTTTGAGGTCCCGAGCGGGAAGGTCGTGACCAACGTCCGGCCCGGTAGTTCGGGGGTGAGAGGGGTGGGTCAGACACTGCCGCGCCAGGAGCCCGTCGCCGTGCCGCGTTCCTCGATGAAGTGCTTGAACCGCTTCAGGTCACCCTTGAGCTGCCTGTCGAAGAAGCCGAACTTGTCACCGATGCTCTCCGCCATCCCTTCCGGGTCGAAGTCCATCATCAGCGTCACCTCCGTACGGCCCGGATCGATCGGCCGGAACGTGACCAGCCCCGACTGCTCCACCTTGCCGCCCACGGTCACCCAGGCCACCTGCTCGTCCGGGACCAGCCCGGTGATCTCGGCGTCGAACTCTCGCTCCACTCCGGCGATCTTCGTCACCCAGTGCGTCATCGTGTCCGTGCGCAGCTCGATGCTCTGCACACCGTCCATGAACTGCGGAAAGGACTCGAACTGCGTCCATTGGTCGTAGGCCGTCGCCACCGGCACATCAACCTCGATCGATTCCGTCACCGGCGACATCAGGGCAGCCCCTTCACGACTACGTGATCCGCCGGCGGCGGCCGGCGGTGCTCGGTTCATCCCTCCCCGGTCCAACGCGCCTGCCCCACTCCACCACGCCCACACCACCCGCTCGGTACCACCCGCCTCGGTATGTCCCCGGCAACCGGCCCAGCAGACGGACCTTGGCTCGTGGACCCAACCGTTGACCCAACCGCCTCGAAAGGCTCCCTATGGTGCAACGGGATCCCCTCGATCACTCTGGATGCATGGGGTCGATCATCGTGTTGTTCGAACTGGAAATGGACCAGGCCATCGGACCGGAGGGCGTGGAACCGGTCGTACGCGGGGTCCACGCGGCGGGCGCGGACCCCGACGCGCCCGAAGACCCGCTCCCGCAGACCCTCTGCGGCCTGGAAACCGACGCGATGGAGCACTCCCACTACCAGCCCGCCGGGCCGGGCGAGCCGTGGTATCCCCCGGCACTCCACGAGCAGCGGTGTCATCAGTGCGAGGCAGGGCTCCGTATCCCGTGAGGGCCGGGGCCGGGACACGGCCCCGTCGCGGCCGGGAGGCCGGACCGTGCCCCGGTACCGGTCCCCTACCAGGGGCCGGCCCTGATACGACAGCAACGGATCCCGCAGGTCCGGCCAGTCGACGGAGGTTTCGCAACGGAGAGGAGCCATCCGCTCCTGACCGTAAAGGCGGCCGCAGAAGAGCCGCCCCAAGGGCGAGCGTGGCATGCTCAAGTTATGAAGGGCGATGCCGCGCCTGTAGGAGAGGGCGCCACACCCGAGGTGCTGGCGCTCGCCAAGGTGGTGGTCAGGCTGCGATCGGAAATCGCGGACCTGGAAGGCATAGCCGCGACCACGGCCGTCGTCGAGCGGGCCAAGGGTGTACTCATGGCCCAGGCAGAGGTCTCCGCCCACGCCGCGTACGAGATGCTCCTCGCCAATGCCCGGGAGCGGCGCCGCACCCTTCTCGAAGAATGCTGGATCACTTTGGGGCAGGCCCGCTCCGGCCCGCAGCCGGGGGTCGGTCCACTCGCCCGCCCCAGGACCGTCGGACCGCTGAGGGAGCGAATCGATTCAGCCTTCAGCCGCGAACGCTACGTCGTCGGCCGCCGCGATGCCGACACCGGGCTGCGCCCGCTCCTCGCCCGGCTCGCCGACGGCCTGGCGACTACGCGGGGCGGCGACGACATCGCGGAGCTGCTGCGGACCGTCCTCGGCTCCGCGGTCGGCGTGGACGCCGTTATGATCTACTCGCTGACCCCTGCTGGAAGCCTGGAGCTGGCCGGCCGCGCCGGCATCGACGAGGCGCTCGCCGAGCAGTGGCGCCACGTCCCCCCGCTCAGCGGCGTCGCCGCCCTGGAAGCGATCGCCGGGCGCCGGGCCCTGTGGCTCGAGGACCCGGCCGAGGACGGACGCCGCTATCTGCTGATCGGGAACCCACCTGACCGGTGGCCTGCGCGCGCCTGGCTTCCCGTACCGGGCAACGGGTCCCCGAAGGCGGCCATCGGCTTCCTGCGGACGGAGCCGGGCCCCTTCGCCGCCGACACCCGGGCACTGTTGCGCCGGGCGGCCCAGTTGTGTGCGGGCCGGCTCGGCGCGCCGGAGCGGCCGAGCCGCACTGACGAGGCCGACGGCGCCGTGACGTCCGTACAGCGGGTCCTGGACGCGCTGGCCGGGCCCGCGGTCCTGCTGAGCCCGCTGCGCTCGAAGTCGGGCGAGGTCGAGGATTTCCGTATCGACGCGGCGGCGCCCGAGTCGGTGGACGTGGCCGGGCGGCGCGGCAAGGAACTCGTGGGCCGTCGGATCCTGGAGACGTATCCGACCGTGGCGGGCACTCCACTGTGGGACGGCTACCTGGAGACTCTCACCACCGGAAACAGATACGAGGGAGAGCCCTTCACCTACGAGGAGGTGGTCGCCGGCGTCCCCCGGCAGTCGGTCTACTCGGTCCGGGCATCGAGGCTGGACGACCACTTGGTGGTCTCCTGGATCCGGCACGACACCAGCGAGCGCGAGGAGCGGCGGCTCGCCGACATGCAGCGGCTGGGGAACCTCGGCTGGGCGGGCTGGAACCTGACGACGGACACCATCACCTGGTCCGAGCAGGTCTACGCCATCTTCGACCGCGATCCCCGCGAGGGCCCGATGACCCTGGAGGAGCTGCCGCTGCACCTCCTGCCCGAGGACCTTCCGGTCCTGGGCGCAGCCGTCCGGCGGCTGCTGAGCAAGGGCGAGGCGATCAACCAGCCGTTCCGGATCACCACCGCGCACGGCGTGCGACATCTGCGGATCGTCGCCGAGACCCAGACGGACGCCGACGGCACCCCGGTCGAGGTGCACGGCTTCTTCCAGGACCTCAGCGCGCAGCGCGGCGCCGAACTCGCGCTGCTGGAGAGCGAGCGCGCCGTCCTGCTCCAGCGCGGCATGCTCCAGGCAGAACGTACGCTCGCCGCACGCCTCCAGGAAACCCTGCTGCCGATTCCCGAGCAGTCCCTGGAGCTGGCCGGCTTGTGCATCGACGTCGCCTACGTACCCGCCGACAGCGGGGTCAACGTCGGAGGCGACTGGTACAGCGCCATCGAACTCCCCGACCGGAGCGCCCTGTTCGTGGTCGGGGACGTGGCCGGCCACGGCCTGGCAGCCGTCGGCACCATGGCCCAGCTGCGATTCACCACGAAGGGCATGGCGGTGACCGGCTCCCCGCTGCCCGACGTCCTGCGCAGACTCAACACCCTCCTGCTCCACACCGCTTCGGACCCGTCCACCAGCGCCACCGCCACCATGGTCATGGCCCGGTACCAGCCCTGGGACCGGCGCCTGATCTGGGTACGGGCAGGACACCTGCCTCCCTTGCTGATCCGCGGTGACCGGGCGGGCTTCCTCGATCAGCCGCAGGGCAGCCTCCTCGGTGCCACCTTCGAGACGTCCTACGCACAGGCCGTCATCGATCTGCTGCCCGGCGACCATCTGCTGCTCTACACCGACGGCCTCGTGGAGGTGCCGGGCGAGGACATCGGCGACGGACTCGACCGGCTCGCGGCCACAGCCCTGCGCCTCCTTCAGGAGGGCCACGGCGATTCCCTGGCCCGGACGCTGGCCGCGCAGTGCTCGGACAGCCGGGACGACATCTGCATCCTCGACATCCACGTCCCGGACGACGCCGCGCCATGGCCCCGGGCCGCACGGCCTCGCGGAATGGAGAGGAATGGAGAGGAATGGACGCGAACACACCAGGACATCCCCGGATGAGAGAGGAGCCTCAATGGCCACGGCGAACGAAGAGCGCTTGACCGTCGGCGTCAAGTCCGTCCCGGGGGCCACGGTCGTGACCCTGTCCGGCGAGCTCGACCACGACACCGCAGAGCCCCTGCGGCAGGCCCTTGAAACCGCGTGCCAGGACGGCGGGCGGCTGCTCGTCGACCTGAGCCGACTGGACTTCTGCGACTCCACAGGACTGAACGTGCTGTTGCACGCCCGGCTCGCGGTCCAGGAAGCCGGCGGCAGCCTCGAACTGGTCGGCCTGCACCCACCGGTCGAGCGCATGTTCCGCATCACTGGTGCGGACCGGTTCTTCCAGGTCCACACCGATGTGGAAGGTGCTTTGGCAACTGCCCGGCGGGGGTAGCGGAGCCACGTGCACGGGCCTGCGATGGCGGCCAGGCCGCCGGCGGAAGCCGGCCGCCGGGGTGCGCGGACCACGTCGCATCCCGCGGTGCCGCATCCACCGGGGAACCGGGGCGGTGAGAGCTTATGTCCGAGTGCAAGCGGCCCGACTATCGCACCGGCCACCGCGGCCGACACTGGACCCACGCTCTGCGCAGTGCCCAGAAGGCCGGGGCCGTGATCGTCACCGACGAGACCCTCGAACCGGTCGCGTACGCCCACGACGGAACCGGACCCGGCCGTTTCCGTCCCTGGGTCACCGCATCCGGCGTCCGCTACGACAGCCACGACGTCCACCCCGAGTGGTGAACGGACCGCCGTGCGTGTCCCCCCGCCCTCCGGCACGGTCGCCCCCGTGCAGGGTCGGCGGGCGTTCTCGGGAGTCCCAGCATGGCCGGGGCGTCGCGGGCGCGGCCGTCGAAGGCAGGGCGCAGTCCGCCCACACGCCCTCGGCCTCGCGGCAGAAGATGTCCGAGTCCGGAACGAGTAGGCTGCGGTCGCTTCGACGTCCAACCGTGCCAGCCGAACACGTGGTTTCCAGGGTCCCGGTCGCGTGGCTCCCCGCGGAGCACGCCCCGGGGCGGCATGCTCCGCGCAGAAGACCCGACGGGCGGAGGGCGCAGTGGCGCGGAACAGGACACAGGCCCGCGTGGCGCGTCGTGCCGGACGGGCGGCGCGCCGTTCGTTCCGCCGGCTGGACGAACGGCTGCCGCTCGCCGAGGTGACGAGGGGCGCCGTACGCAAGGCCTTCCCGGACCACTGGTCGTTCCTCCTCGGGGAGATCGCCCTCTACAGCCTGATCGTCCTGCTCCTGACCGGGACCTGGCTCACGTTCTTCTTCCAGCCGTCGATGCGGGACACCGTCTACGCCGGTCCGTACGCCCCGTTGCGCGGGCTACCGGTCTCCGAGGCGTACGCCTCCACCCTGCGCATCAGTTTCGAGGTGCGCGGCGGACTGCTGATCCGTCAGATGCACCACTGGGCGGCGCTGGTGTTCGTCTTCGCGATCGGCGCCCACCTGCTGCGCGTCTTCCTCACCGGTGCGTTCCGCCGGCCGCGCGAGGCGAACTGGGTGGTGGGGGTGACCATACTGGTGCTGGCGCTGGTGGAGGGCTTCGCGGGCTATTCCCTACCCGACGACCTACTCTCCGGTACCGGGCTGCGGACCGCCCAGGGGATCATGCTGTCCGTGCCGGTCGTCGGCACGTACCTGTCCTTCTTCGCCTTCGGGGGCGAGTACCCGGGGCAGGACATCGTCTCCCGCCTGTACCCGGTGCACATCCTCCTGGTACCCGGTCTGCTGGTCGGGCTGGTCTCGGTGCACCTGCTGCTGGTGGTCCACCTGAAGCACACCCAGTGGGCCGGACCCGGTCGTACCGGGCGCAATGTGGTGGGCAAGCCACTCTTCCCGCACTACACCGCCAAGTCCGCCGGACTGCTCTTCCTGACCGGTGCCGTCCTCTCGGGCCTCGGCGCGCTCGCGCAGATCAACCCGGTCTGGGCGTACGGCCCTTACCGTACGGACGTGGTGTCCTCGGGTTCCCAGCCGGACTGGTACGTCGGTTTCCTCGAAGGCGCGCTGCGCCTGATGCCAGGGTTCGAGACGCGGCTCTGCGGCCACACGCTCATGTGGAACCCGCTGTTTCCCGGTGTCCTGCTGCCCGGACTGCTGTTCACGGGCGTGTACGGGTATCCGTTCTTCGAGCGCTGGATCACCGGTCAGCGCGGTGAACGGCATGTGTGCGACCGGCCCAGGAACCGCCCCGCCCGCACGGCCCTCGCCGTCGCCGCCGTCACCCTGTACGCGGTGCTGCTGCTGGCGGGCGCCCAGGACATCGTCGCCTTCATCACGGAAATCCCGGTGCAGGCCATCACGTGGACCTTGCGCTGCGCGGTCGTGGTCCTCCCGCCGGTCGCGTTCTGGCTCACCCGGCGCCTGTGCCTCGCACTTCAGGCCCGGGACGCCGAGGTGCTGCTGCACGGGGTGGGGAGCGGCGAGGTGCGCATGAGTGTGGAAGGCGGCTTCGAGCCCCTGCACGTGCCGCTGCCGGCCGCGCAGCGCTACGTCAGCGCCGTGTACGAGGTGCCCGCTCCCTTGCCCGAGGAAGCGGACGGCCCGCTGTCGGCCGGGCGGAGGTGGGCGGGGTGGCTGCGCCGGGCGCTCAGCCGCTGGTACCGCGGCAGCCGGCTGCCGTCGCCGTTGACAGCGGAGGACCGCAGGCGGGTGGAGGACGTCATCGCCGGACCGGATCAGCCGGACCGGGAGCCGGCGGACCGGAGCTGAGCAGCCGGCTCAGGAGTCGGGCGCGCCCCCGCGGAAGACGAATCCGAACACCCCGGGCGCGAGGAGGCCGAAGCCGATCAGTGTCAGCCACAGACCTTGTGCGATTCCGAGGCCGATCAGCGCCGTTCCCGCCGCCGCGACCACGGGGGCGTAGCTGCGCGCGGGGAAGAGGAAACGGCGGTCGCCGCGTTCGGCCACTTCCGCGTTCTCGTCGTCCTCGGGCCGTTCGCCGTCCCGGCCGAACTGCCGCCACAGGAAGGCGGCGACGAGGGCGGACATCAGCAGCGAGACCATGAGTGCGGCGATGCCCGCAGGGTCGTCGGACAGCGCCGCGTAGACGCCCCCGGTCAGCGCGAAGAACACCGCGACGCCGGTGAAGAGCCAGGCCTCCGCCCTCATTGCGGTCTCACCTCGGGGTGGTGCAGATCGAAAGCGGGCGAGTCGGAGCGGATCCGAGGCAGCGCGTGGAAGTTGTGCCGTGGCGGCGGGCAGCCGGTGGCCCATTCCAGGGACCGGCCCCATCCCCACGGGTCGTCCGATGTGACCCGTACGCCGTGACGGCCGGTTCGCCAGACGTTGTAGAGGAAGGGGAGCGTCGAAAGACCCAGCAGGAACGCCCCGATCGTGGACAGCGTGTTCAGGGCGGTGAATCCGTCCGCGGCCAGGTAGTCGGCGTAGCGCCGGGGCATGCCCTGCTCACCCAGCCAGTGCTGGACCAGGAAGGTGAGCTGGAAGCCGACGAACAGGGTCCAGAAATGAATCTTGCCCAGTCGTTCGTCGAGCATCCGACCGGTGAACTTGGGCCACCAGAAGTAGAAACCGGCGAACGTGGCGAAAACGATCGTGCCGAACAGTACGTAGTGGAGGTGGGCCACCACGAAGTAGCTGTCGGTCAGGTGGAAGTCCATCGGCGGGGAGGCGACGAGCACCCCGGTCAGTCCACCCAGCAGAAACGTGACGAGGAATCCGATGCACCACAGTATGGGCGTCTCGAACGACAGCGAACCGTTCCACATGGTCCCGATCCAGTTGAAGAACTTCACGCCGGTCGGCACGGCGATCAGGAACGAGAGGAGCGAGAAGAACGGCAGCAGCACCGCGCCGGTGGCGAACATGTGGTGTGCCCACACCGTCGCCGACAGACCCGTGATCGCCATCGTGGCACCCACCAGCGCGACGTACCCGAAGATCGGCTTCCTGCTGAACACCGGCAGGATCTCGCTGACCACGCCGAAGAACGGCAGCGCGACGATGTAGACCTCGGGGTGGCCGAAGAACCAGAACAGGTTCTGCCACAGCAGCGCCCCGCCGTACGCCGCGTCGAAGACGTGCGCACCGAGCTTCCGGTCCGCCTCCAGGGCCAGAAGGGCCGCGGCGAGCACGGGAAAGGCCAGCAGCGCCAGGATGGAGGTGAACAGCACGTTCCAGGTGAAGACCGGCATCCGGAAGAGGGTCATGCCGGGTGCGCGCAGGCACACGATCGTGGTGATGAAGTTGACCGACCCCAGGATGGTGCTCAGGCCCGACACGGCAAGGCCCATGATCCACAGGTCAGCGCCGATGCCCGGGGAGTAGGCCGCTCCGTTGAGGGGCGCGTACGCGAACCATCCGAACGCCGCTGATCCGTTCGCCGTCAGGAACCCGCTCACCACCATGAGCCCGCCGAACAGGTACACCCAGTACGTGAACGCGTTCAGCCGCGGGAACGCGACATCGGGCGAGCCGATCTGGAGGGGCATCACGGCGTTGGCGAATCCGGTGAACGTGGGGGTGGCGAACAGCAGCATCATGATGGTGCCGTGCACCGTGAACAACTGGTTGTACTGCTCGGACGAGACGATCTGGAGCCCGGGACGCGCCAGCTCCGCCCGCATCAGCAGCGCCAGCACTCCCGCGAACAGGAAGAATCCGAAGGCCGTGACCAGGTACATGTATCCGATCACCTTGTGGTCGGTGGTCGACAGCAGCTGCTGCACGCGGGCCCCGACGGCGGCTCTGCGGTGCGCCTCGGCGGCCTCCGCTGCCTCCGGAGGCGCTGCACTCTCCTCGACCGACACCATGGGCCTCCTCGCAGGACGCGCGTCGGCCGCCCCGTCGTCAGCCGCTCACCAACCCTGGCAGCCGCAGGGCCCTCCCGGCTGTAGGCGGACGGCGAGCCGTGCCACCGTTAGCCGAGTGCCGGACAAAGGCGCCCCGGGCCGACGAGCAGTACGTCCCCGATGCCGGCGTCCGCATCACCCTTGCGGTCTCAGCCAGCGACATCAGCTGCACGACTACCCGATTCCCGTCATCACCTCGTGTACTCGTCGGGTCATCGATCCTCCCGACGCTGGAAGGGGGCCTTGCGCTGGAACGTCTACCCGCCGTCGCCCGGGGTGAGCACGGGCTTCGGTGCCCGGGCCTTGGGGATTGGCCGCGTGCACTGCGGGTACGCGCTTCTCGACGACTCTTTTGCGGATGCCTTCGCCGTTTCCCGCAGGCAGGGCGCGATCACCCACCGACACACCCCCACCGGAGGCGGTCTCATGATCAACGTCACGATTCCGCTCATCCCGGGCGACGACGGCGTTCCGCTGATTCCCGCCGACCAGGTCACCGCCCTGCTGCGCACCATCGCCGTCGACTGGATGCAGTCGGCGGACGCCGGCGAGCCGGGGGTGGACCGTCAGACCGTCGACAGTCTGGCGGGCGTACTGGACGAGCTCGCCGACAGCATCGACGTGGAGTGCATCGCCTTCGCGTCGGCCCCGCAGGGCTGGGGGCTCGGTGGGGAGTGACGCGAAGCGGTCACTCTGTGCTGTCGGCCGGCCCGGACGGGGGTAGCCGGTGAGCGGCGGCCAGCTGTTCGGCGGCGCGCAGGGCTCCATGTGCGTTGCGCTGCCCCATCAGCACGCACAGGGTGTACGCGGCGTCCTCCAGCTCGGCGCGCTGCGCGGGATCGCCGGGCGCGCTCAGGGTGCGGCGGCGCGCGGCCCGCAGGTGGTCAAGGTGGCCTCTCAGAACGAAAGGGGCAGGCAACAGCGCGGCGGCCTCGGACGGCAGCGGCGCCGGAGGTGTCTGGGCATGGCCGATCTCAGTGCGCAGGACCCGTTCGAGCGCCGGATCGGATTCCTCGGCGAGGTTGTAAGCCGCAGCGGCAGCACGCGCCATGAGGGGGAGGGTGGTACCCGCCGTCAGGGCCGCGTTGAGGAGGATGCGGCGCGCAGTCTCGGCGGTACACGGCACCAGCGCCATGACCACCCCCGTAGCGCGTCCGAGGACGGCACGGGGCGTGACGGCATCCGCGGCGACCTCTTCGCCGAGTGGAGAACGGTGGTGCGCCGGTGTCTCGTTCATCCGCCCGCTCCTCGGGTCCGGTGGAGGTGAAGCCGCTGTCTAACACCGGCGTGCCCGCCTGCCGCCGGTACACGCGGCGGCTGAGAGTAATGGTCACTCGATCTGATGAGCCGGGGCCCTCGCCATTGCCCCCACGGGTGACGCTGCCAGTCCTGCCAAACCCGGAATACACCGCCCGGAACCGGACCCCGGGCATGATCCCGCCTAGTCGTTCTGCTGACCATCCTTGCTTGCCGTTCTGGCGGTGGTTGCGTCGCTCCGCTCCTCCTTGTACGTAGCCGCTGGACGCCCCCTTTGAGGAAGCGGCGCGGCCGTGGGCGTCAGGCGTCAACCCCATCCCACGGGATGCCGGCTGCACTGTGCGCCAGATCGTCAGCCCACTCATGCTCGTCTCAACCGGCGTCGGCCAAGTGGGAACCCATCGCAAAGAGCGCCCTGCACGCCATCGAACGCGCTGGCGCCCTGGATGCGTTCGATGAGCACGGCGAGCAACTCCCCGGCGAATGGGTCGACATCACCCACCGGATCCGCACCGTCTGCGCATATTTGCCATGCACACGTCAGCAATCTTAGAGTCGGCGCATTCTGATCATTGACACTGGAGCCCCGGCCACCATACGCATCCAACGACTCGTCACCGCCACGACAGCGGTTCTGCTCTCTCTCACGACACTGACCGCGTTCGGGAGCGACACTGGAGCCAGTTCTGTCGATGGCTCCCTGGGCATTCCGACACCCGCGAAGAACGGCGGCGCCGACGGACTGCCCGACCTCGAAGGGAGCGGCAAGACCGGGCTGCCCAAGGCGGGCTCGATCGCAAAGGCCGCCCAGATCCGCACGACGACGACTTCTTCCCCGGCGACGAGACGTACGACCAGAAGTGGGGCGTCACCGAGCGCGGCGCCTGCGGCAGGGGAACCCGCATCTTCATGTTCAAGGACCTGAAGACCTTCCAGGCCAGGTACAAGGCCGAACTCGACGAGGACCGCAAGGAAAGCCCGAACAAGGGCCATCGCGGCAAGTTCCTCCTCGGCCAGGACTTCGCCGTCCTGCCCGACCAGAAGCCCGTCATCCGCAACGCGATCAAGCCCGGCGGCCTCCTGATCCTCAACTGCCATCCGGACTTCAACCCGCCCAGCGGCTACCGCAAGGACCCCGCACTCGTGAAGGGCTGCGTCCTGACCAACTACTTCGAAGACTGATCCGCCACTCCACGCCGCGGCGAGCCCATCCGCGACGAGCGGGCGCTGAGCGGGCCGGAGGAGCCGGCGGCGCCTGCACGGCGAGCGTGTTCAACCGTTCCCCCACAAGGTCCAGAAGCTCGGCCAGTTCGGCAGGCAGCGGCGCCGTCCGCGCCTCAGCCTCGTCAAGGTGCGGCCCCGGTCATCCGGCGGTCCGGGGGGCGAGCGCGGTCCTGGGCAGCGTATCTCGCCGACCTGCGATGTCCAACGTGCCGATCACGGAGGGGGGCTTGCCTGCAGACCGGTCAATGTGACTTCGTTGAAGCATCGCGGGAATGGAGATCCGCCATGAGTTGTCGGCGTAGGCCCCTGAACTCCCCAGCCGCGTACGGATGAACGTCCTCAGAGGTGCTCTCCCCTTGGACTTCGTCCGGTAGCAACCTCGTCGGCGGCGAAGGGCATGGCCGCGAGGGCTTCGGCTCCCAGGGACCGGACCTCGGCCAGCAGGCGGGCGTTGGTGATGCGCTTGACCAGGTAGCCCGCGACGCCGACCGATGCCATCTCGGTGCGCGGGCCCTGGTCGCCCTAGGCGGAGAACGCCAGGACGCGGACGCCGGGGACGGCGCGGATGATCTGCTGGGCGGTGTACGGGCCTCCACCGGGGAAGCGCACGTCGAGCACCACGACGTGCGGCTGTCGGGCGGTGGCGAGTCGGATCGCCTCGTCGACGTCGGCCGCGCTGCCGGCCAGGGTGAGGTCGGGCTGTGCCGCGACGACCTCTGCCAGCGCCGCGCGCAGCATGGTGTTGTCGTCTCAGATCAGCACCCGCAGGGGGCTCCCGGGCGTGGGGGGCTGCGTCACGACGGCTCCTGGGGGGCAGTACGGGAGTCGAAGGTCCTGACGGGTCCACCGGGCAGCGGTTCGTCCAGTACACCGGTCGGCAGGTCGGGCACCCAGAATTCCACGGTGGTGCCGGTGCCGGGCTCGCTGCGCAGTGTCCACCAGCCTCCGGCGGTCTCGGCCCGCTCCCGCATCTCCATCAGCCCGAAGTGCTCGTCCAACCTGGGGGCGACCGCCGGGTGCCCGGTCCCGTCGTCGGCGACATGGACCAGCAGGCCCCGGTTCTCGGTGGTGACGCTGACCCGTACGGTGCGTGCCTGGGCGTGCTTGCGCACGTTGAGCAGCGCCTCCTGCACGATGCGGAAGATGGTGATCGCGGTCTCGGGGGCCGGCTCCTTCGCCAGGTTGTGTTCCAAGGACGGCTCAAGACCCCAGCTCCCGGCCACCACGTCGTTGAGGTGCTGGGACAGCGACTCGACCAAGCCGTGCCGGTCGATGCCGGGGGGCTGGAGCCTGAAGGTGAGGTTGCGCAGGCGGCCCACCGCCTCGCGCACCGACTCGTCGAGCTGGGAGAGTTCACGCGCGTAGTGCTCGCAGGCCTGGTCGGCGAGGAGCTCCAGCCGCATGCCAACGGCGACCATGGCCTGGATGGCCGGTGAAAATCGACGTTGGTCTTGCTTCGCCCTGTGACGGTGACTAGGGCGTGTTCTAGAAGTTGCTGGTGTGCTGGGTGGGTCGTCCGGGGAAGTCGCGGGCGGCCATCCAGATGGTGAGGTCACGGGCGATCTGGTCGATGCTGGTCTCGGTGGCGACTTCGTGTTCGCGGCGGGTGGTGTCGCGGCGGACGACGTCGTAGCCGCCTTCGTCCAGGACCGCGACTGAGGTGACCAGGCCGGGTCGTCCTCGTCGGGCTGGATGACGACGAAGGTGTTGTCCGAGGCATTGAGGTCATCGATAAGCATGAACAGCGCGTCCTCGGACGGGTCCTCGATGTGGTCGCCGCTCTCGCTCTCGGCCGGTAGTACGCAGCCCCCATCGGCCCTGTCTCCCCTCAAACCGCTGACCTGATCGCGGCCAGAATGACATGCCGGACAGACACTTCCGGCAGGTCACAGCCATTCGTTGATCGCGGCGATGAGGACGGTTGCTTCGAAGCGAACCGCGAGCTTGTCGAACCGGGTGGCCACCGCCCGGTTCCGCTTCAGCCGGTTGATGCCGCACTCGACCGCGTGCCGGGCCTTGTAGTCCTCGCGGTCGAAGGCCGGGGGCCGCCCGCCGGTCGTGCCACGGCGCTTGCGGTGGCCGGACTGGTCGGCAGGTTCCGGGATCGTGCAGAGGATCCCGAGCCGACGCAGATAGGCACAGTTCGCGCGCGATGAATACGCCTTGTCGCCACGGACCCGCAACGGACGAACCCGTGGCTGGCCCAGTCCGAGGCGAGGTACCCGGATGGCTTCCAACACGGCTGCGAACTGCGGGCTGTCTCCCCACTACCCTGCTGTGACCAGCAGCGATAACGGCTTCTGCCCTTGTTCACAGGCCAGGTGAATCTTCGTGGTCCAGCCGCCGCGGGAACGGCCCAGGCCGTGATCGTCGGGTTCAGCCCGCCGGCCGCCCGGCGGTTCCTTCTGGGTCTCGCCGTCGCGCCGGGCACCGGCCGCATTCTGATGGGCCCGGCAGAGGCCCCGGTCCGCACCCGCCAGCGGATCCCGTCGATCAACCGCCGCCGGCATACCGACGGCCTGCCCAACACCGTGACCGGCAACAACGCACCCAGCACCGCCCACTGGTCATCTGAAAGATCCCCTCGCCCCACACCGAGATCATCACGGCACGAGGCGAGACACGGACCCCAGTTCTAAAACACGACCTAGCCGCAGCCTCATACAGTTCCGCCCGCGCCACCTCGCCATCGCCGGGCAGAACCGTGAGCTCCGCGGCATCGGCCACCATCGCGACTCAACTCATCCCGGTGACACCGGCTACACCGCATCAGACCGTCCCCGCGAGCCGTTCCTCGCTGGCCTGAGCAGACCAGAAACAGAACACGGCCCGGAAGGGCACCGGGCCGCGGTTTGCTGCACAAGCACCTGCGGTGTGCGGTGTCGCAATGCGGAGAGCGAGGCGGGGCTTGCGCTGCTCGACCACGGAACGTCGGACCGACCGCTGCGCCGGAAAGTTTGACCCTCTGACGGAAGGAGTTCAGGGCGCGATCATCTCGGCTTCTTGTGTGATGTGAAATATCACATCACACAAGGCGGGTTGATGGCCCGTCACGCACCGACGAAAACACAAAGGAGAGCACGTCCCCATGAACCGCTTAGCCCTTCTCGCGGTCGGCGTTGCCGGCCTGACCGTTCTGGCCGCCGGCCCGGCCTCCGCGACCCCCGAGGCCGCCGCCGACCAGACCGTGACCACCTGCGGGAACTCGGGCCTCCAGGCAGGCCTGCTCACCCGGCTGTGCGCGGAGGTCACCGGTAACGCGGTGCAGTTCTATGGCAGGGTCAGCCTCGCCGGGCCGCCCTCTCCCGGCAGCCCGACGCCGGCCACAAGGGAGCTGTCCACCACGCTGTCCGCCGAGGTCCTGGGCGCCGGCGCCCCGCCCCTCACGCAGGACAAGCCTGTCGTCTTCACCACCACGACGCTCGAGGTGCGCGGCCCGGCGAGCACCGTCCCCTGTGGCACCACGGTCCGCGGCACGTTCGGCGTGGCCTCCTTCCCCTGGTCGCCCCAGCCGGTCGTGCACGAGGTCACCCTCACCTGCTGACGCCCGGCCACCCGGCAGACCCGTCACGGTCGGCCCGGCGACTCGCCCGAGCGGGTCGCCCGGCCGGTCACACCGCCCGTAGACCGTTTGGCTTGGTGGCGCGGTGCGCGGGCACCGCAGGCTCCGCAGCAGGCGCTGCCTGGCCGGGGGCTGCGCCGGTGGGGAGTGGTGGAGGAGCGGGAGCGGGCGGCGGAGCCGGAGACGCGGGGCCGTGGGGAACCGGGGCGCCGGGCGGGGTGGTCAGGGCGCGCAGGACTTGGCCGACCATGCAGCCCGCGAGTGACCGGACAGGGGTTGGGCAGCAGGTGGTTCGGGATGAACCGCCTGCGGGGTCTGGTAGTTGGGGCGATCAGTTTCCGTGCGGGCTCGGCCATGCAGTGCTCGTTGGCAGGGGCCCTCTCCAGCGAATGCGGAGGAGCCGTCGCCCACCCCGAAAAGGAAGGCGAGCATCAGCAGAACGGTGGCAACCGTCAGGGCCACCCCCACGTCACCGCTGAGCGGCCGGGGAGGGCCAAAGGGTTCTTCGTCCGGCGGTAGACGACGTATGCGACCCTCGACGCCCTCCAGAACATCCTGAGGTACTGGACCGGCATCTGCACCACCTGCCACCACCCCCTCCCCGACAGACCGGGCTCCACCCAAAGATCAAGAAGGACCTAACGGAGTCCTATTAGGCGTGAAGCCCCCGATCAGAGAGCAACCTTGAAGATCTTGAAGAAGAGGCCTTCCTTGCCGGACGGACGCCACTCTGGTTCACCCAATTCCCAGACCTCAAAGAATGCAATCAATCCCGACGTGCTCGCCATCACACCGCGGGGGCTGTGCCCTACACAACGAGATCACTCACCAGGAATGAAAAACTCGTGATCCGAGACTGGAGCTCCTGCATCCCTGGCCTGGCGATACACCTCATCCATGATCTCCACGAACCGCAGGCGACGCGGATCCTCCAGCGCAGCCATATGGTCACGCCACATGGAACCGCTGTTCTCCCAATGCACTCGTGCCACTTCCCCGCGGAAGTGCGCCCTCAGCACCACGCGCAGCGCGCCGTCATTCAAGCGCCCCAGGTGATGATCACTGGCCCACATGCTCACGATCAAGTTCGTGACGATGGCCTGCTTCCACCTGGCCTCAGTCATCGGGACCCTCGGCGGCTCCCAACAACGGAGCAGCGCCGAGTCGCCCAGCGTCACCATGGTCAGCTCCCGGTGTCCCGCGCGGAACGTCTGCTCCCCTTCGATGCGAGCCTGCTTCGCCTGGAATGCAATCGACGTGACGACCCCGAGAAGGGCTGCAGCGGAGATCACTAGCGATACAGCGCCATACGACTGGCTGATATCACTCAACCGACCCCAATCCAGGGTCTGTGGTGCAACCAGGTTTAAAACGAAGGGTGTTACTGCGACACAGGATACGAAGACGATTAGCGCACCGATCCATATGAGAGCGCGACGAGCCACTCGTAACCCGGAAGTGCCTGCCATCCCACGACCCCCTTCATCGACGGGCGCTCGCCGGGCCAGTCGACACGCTCATACCGCCCGGCCAACAAACTGAGAGCATGTCAAAGCTCCTTTACCACGACAACCCTGGCAAGAGGCCCGGCATCGCACCCGGCGCCCACTGCCCATGCCGCGAGGCTACGCGCGCGTGATCACGGCAGGTGATTGCCGCTATCGCGTTCAGGATCTGGAGCCGACCGTCACCGGAGACCTCGAACGAGTCGAACCCGCGCAGCTCGGCGGGTGCCAGAGGGAGGGTGTCGCCCGCGAGCGCGCAGGTTGATGGTTCGGGGTACCGGAGCCGCCCGAGTTGGAGCGGGTCGGCGCCGTCAGGTGCGGACGCGAACCGGCTTTCGGCCCTGGACCGACCATGCGCGGGCGGTGAGCGCGATCGACCCGTCCGGCCGCGTCGGCACGGTATCGCGGAGCGTGTCACGCAACCGGTCTCGGGTGGGCGGGGTGAGGTCGGCGACATAGGCGGGCGCGGGGCCCTGCCCGGCCGTGAACGGCTCCCACAGATCCGCGAAGCCGGAGAAGACGGTTGCCACCTCGATCGGGGCGACGGTCACGTCCACGAGCCCCGCCTCTGTCCACAGAGCGCTGAGCGGCTCTGGGCGGCACATCGGGAACCGGCGCCCCTCGTCCATAGCTGCGGCCGCAGGGTCCACCGCAATCGCGGCCTCCCAGAAGTGGCGTAGCAACGCCATGCCCTCGGCGTAATCCCACACGTACGCGGCGATCAGCCCGCCCGGCCCCACGACGCGCGATGCCTCGGCCACCGCCGCACCCGGCGCGGAAAAGAAGTTGAGCGCCAGTCCGCTGACAGCCACGTCGCACCCCGCGTCGCCTACCGGCAGCGCCAGCCCGTCGGCCACAACGAAGCACGCCGGCGCGGGAGCGGCCGCGCGCGCCGTGGTCACGAACCCTACGGACCCGTCCAGCCCCACCACCATCCGGGGCCGGCATCGGGCAGCCACCGTCGCGGTCAACGCGGCCGTACCGCAGCCCACATCCAGCCACCGCAGGCTGTCAGCGCAGTCAAGCCACGCCACGAACTCATCCGCGACGGTACCGCTCGTAGGCGTCCCCAGCTGCCCACATGTCGAACCGCTGCTCCTTCATGCCACCACGATCCCCGATCGGGCCCGACAGGAGCCACAGACGCGCGGATACCGGCCCCGCATCCCCCGGACCGCTTCGTCGGCCCCGCCAAAGGTCTACACGGCCGCCCTTACCGAACCGGGCGACGCTGTTTGCCCTTGCTCTCATGACCCATTTCAAGATCCAACGGACTGGGGCGAAGAGCGCGCCCGGCCGTTTTCAGAGTCCCATCAGCTTCGCGGGATGGACGGGCTTGAGCTGCCTATTGGACGGTCCAGGTCTGCTCGCGGATGTCGATGACGGGAATGCCGGCGGCGCGCGCCGAGGCGATGCCTTCGGCGGTGTTCTCGAAACCAGGCAGTGGCGGGGGTCGGTGGCGGGTCGGTGGCCGGCTTTCTCCGGTCGGTACCGGTGCCGACGGCGTGCGGAGAGCCGCTACCGGTGGGAAGGAGGTGGGGTCGGCCCTCCTTCCTTGAACGCCTTCCAGATCGTGGCCAGCGCTACGAGCTGCGCCAGGCAGAACGCCACCGAGGCGAAGCGCATCTGGTAGACGTACAGGACGAGGCCGGCGTTGGACGGCCAGTAGCGCCGTTCGCTCTGGAACGTCTGGAGGTCCATGACCAGGCCGGTGCAGGTCATCACGGACGCGAAGGCGGCGATGGCTGCGATCGTGCCCTGCATGGCGTCGCCAGTGATCTGGGCGATGAGCTGGTGGAATCCGACCGGGACGCCGAAGGCGACGGACACGTAGACGGCCTTCGTCGGCCCGTGTCGGCCGGGAAGATCACGCCACAACCCGCCCAGGAAGAAGCCTCCGCCCACCCATGTCATGTGCCAGTAGATGACGTCAAGGACCGCTAGGAGGAACCCTGTGGGGTTCTCCGCCATCACGCCCCAAGAGTCGCCGCGGACGAAGTCGATCCAGTACATCAGCCCGGTAGCGGGGAGGCCGATGATGCAGGCGATGAGCGCGCACCGGCAGGCGTTGCCCCACCACGTGGCCATGGGGCCGATGGCGAACGGCAGGTCGATGGGTCTGACCCCTTCCGGCAGGCACTGGTCCAGCTGGTCGATCTCCCGCTCGACGGCTTCCTGCGAAGCGGACTGTTCGGCCGCGGATCCGGAACCGGGGTGGTGCAGCCGGGCCTGCAGCTCCCGGTAGTGGCGTGCCAGGCGCATCCATTGCGACCGGTCGGTCCGTGAAATGACCTTGCCCAGCGGGGAATTGCTTTCGGTTGGCTGTTCCAGCACGGACTTCGACAGCCCCATGGCCAGCAGGGCCCACGCCGCGGCGATGGCTAGGATCAGCGTCGTGATGTAACCGGAGAATCCGAAATACCATGCGAAATTGGGCACCACGACGATGGCGAAGAAGATCACGAACACGGATTTCTCCGCCGCATTGGGCGTGAAGGAATCAGCCTCGTGCTGTTCGGCCCTGCACACCCGCAGGGCTCCCACCAGGGCCAACGGCGTCAGGAAGAGGGCGATGTCCGCCAGCGCGGGCAGCGCGTTCGCCGAGAACCACCACCACCACGTGTCGTAGGTCGTGACCCACGGCGACCCGAAGGGGGCCGGCACGGCGTCGTTGAGCCAGGACCCGCGCTCCCAGCTGCGGTCCAGGGAGACGAACGCCCAGAGCATGGCCATGGCCGTCGTACCGGCCGCGACCCACACCTGCGCCCCTTGCGACAGGCCCCTGCCGCCCAGGATCAGGAGGCGCTGACCACTGGCGACCATGCCCAGGCAGCACAGGAAGACCGGCAGGGAGTCGAGCAGCACCGCCAGCCCCAGACCGGTACCGCGGATCTCGACGTCACTGGTGGGAAGCAGCCCGGAAGGGGACATTTCGGCGGCTACGCACAGGGCGGCCGTGCAGGCGGCGAGTGCGCACACGACGACGAGCAGCCATCTCTTCAGCCGCCCGAAGAAGCACAGGACGAGTCCGATGAACAGTGCCGAAAACAGGTCGACCGTCGCCTCGTACTCGCCCTTCCACCCGATCTGGTCCTGAAGGAGCCGGTAGAGGTCGTCGCCCATGTACGCAACCAGAGTGATCAGCGTCAGGACCAGGGACCACGAGCACAGTCCGCTTAGCGCCTCCTTCTCTGCCGGAAGAGGACGGCGCCCCATGCCCCGGCGCAAACGCCTGCCGGCGACGAAGGCGAGCACGGCGGTCGCGACCCCCGAGAACGCCCCTGATGCGCCGAAGACACCCAGGGCTTGCCAGGCATCCCCGTCTGTCTGGGTCAAGGCCGCCCACTGTTGCGCCGCAGGTGGTCTGAAGGCGACGTCGGGTACGCCGGGGATGGCGATCTGCGTCCTGTTGTGCCAGGTCAGTTCCGTGCGGTCCCCACCGAACGTCGGCGGCGGCCAAGCCGACATGGCGGCGGGCCCGCCCAGCCGTACGCGTACGTTCTCCCACGTCGCCTTGGCCAGACTCGGGGGAGCTCTCAGCCGGATCTCCCACTCGTCCTTGCCTGCCGTCAGGGTCCACAGGCCCACGTCGTAGGTGTCGAGTCCCTGGACCCAGTTGACGGCCTCGTAGTGGACGGCGACCCATGCGCCGGAGAGCTTCACCGAAAGCGGTTTCAACCGCCATTCGCTGTCCTCGTACGGCTTCCCGCGCAGGTACGCCTGGACGGTAGCCCCCTTTCCCAAAAGGCAGCGCAGCGCGTCACGGTAGAGGGGTGCGTGCGTGTCGAGGAGCAGGTCAGGGGTCCGCTCCCAGCCTGCCGGGATCTTGATGTCCGCGACGCTGGTGAGCACGCTGTTGTCCTGGCCGCGGTGGACGAACTCCGCCGACGTGGTGACCTTCGCACCGGCGAGCCGGTCAGGATCGCACGAGTGGCCCCGAGGGGGATCTGCTGCGTACACGGGGCTCAGCAGGAGCAGGGACAGGAGCAGCACGAGCACGAAGAGCAGCATGTGAGGCCTGAGGTGGAGCACCCCTCCAGGATCTTCCCCGGTGGCCCCGCAACGCTCCCGGCAGCGCGGCTAGGCACGCCCAGGTTCACCTTCTCGGGCGAGTGCGGGGCGGCCGCGGTGCGAAACCGGTTCAGAAGAGGTGAGCTGCACTGTCAGTCACCTTCTGACTGGTCGGTCACCGTTGGGTAGGCTGTCGGTCGTGGCGGGGATTGTTGAGCGGCTGGTGCCGGATGAGTTGTGGGAGCTGTTCCAACGGGTGGTGCCGGAGGCGCCATCGCGGCCTCAGGGCGGTGGCCGGCGTCGGCATGGTGACCGTGAAGTACTGGCCGCGATCGTCTTCGTTGCCACCTCGGGTTGTACCTGGCAGCAGCTGCCAGCGGCATCGTTCGGGCCGTCGGGGGCGACAGCCCACCGACGCTTCTCCGAGTGGACGAAGGCCAGGGTGTGGGCCAAGCTCCACCGCCTGGTCCTCGACGAGCTCGGCGCCCGCGGCGACCTGGACTGGTCCCGCTGCGCGATCGACTCCGTGAACATGCGGGCCCTGAAAAGGGGAACCTGACAGGTCCGAATCCTGTCGACAGGAGCAAGTTCGGATCGAAGATCCACTTGATCACAGAGCAAACGGGTCTGCCCCTGTCCGTCGGAATCTTGAGGGCCAATCTGCCGACAGTCAGGCAATCGAACCCCTCGTACGCGGCATCCCGCCCATCCGTTCGCGCCGCGGACGCCGTCGACGCAAGCCCGCCAAGCTCCATGCAGACAACGGTTACGACTACGCCACCTGCGGAAATTGTTACGTCAGTGCGGCATCAAGCACCGCATCGCCCGCAGAGGAATCGAGTCCTCACAGCGGCTGGGCCGCCACAGCTGGACCATAGAACGGACCATGGCTGGCTCGCCGGCTGTCGCCGACTCCATCGCTGCTACGAACGCAAAGCCGAGCATTTCCTCGCCTTCACCAGCATCGCCTGCACCCTCATCTGCTGCCGCAGATCCACCAAATGAGATGACGTCTAATACTGCAACGGTGTTTGCCGTGACGGTTGGGCAGGTCGGTCGTTGGTCAGTTCATGGGTGGGGAACTTGCTGAGGCCCGGTTGTGGGCTGGTGAACTGAAGGCTTTGCATGAGCGTTTCGTGCATCGTTTCTCGAGGTTGGAGCCGCGGGAGTCGGCTCTTGCCTATATGCGGGGGCTGATAGCTCCGCTGGAGCGGAAGAACGGCTGGACGCTTGCGGAGGAGGCCGGGCATGCGGGTCCGGACCGGATCCACCGGCTGCTGAACCGGATCGACTGGAACGCGGACGAGGTCCTGGACGACGTGCGGGCTTACGTCGTCGAGCATCTCGGCGACCCGGATGCGGTGCTGATCGTGGACGACACCGGTTTCCTGAAGAAGGGTGTCCGCTCGGCCGGGGTCCAGCGCCAGTACTCCGGAACCGCCGGTCGGACGGAGAACTCCCAGATCGGGGTGTTCCTCGCCTATGCCGGCGGCCGTGGCCGCACTCTGATCGACCGGCGCCTCTATCTGCCCACGTCATGGACGGATGACCGGGACCGGTGCCGGGCCGCCGGCATCGACGACTCGGTCGCCTTCGAGACGAAGGTGGTGATGGCCAAGGCCATGGTCCACCGGGCGATCGCCGAGAAGATCCCGTTCCGGTGGGTGACCGCCGACGCCGCCTACGGCTTCTCCAAAGGCTGGCGCACGGAGCTGGAGCGGGCGGATGTCTTCCACGTCATGGCCACCACCCGCCACGACACCGTCGTCACCCGCTGGGCCATCGACCACCCCGTCCACGACCTGTTCCCCGCGCTGCCCCGGCAGAAGTGGAAACGCCGTTCCTGCGGGAACGGAGCCCACGGCCCGCGGGTCTACGACTGGGCCAGGGTCGAGGTCCGCCCCTGGCACCGTGAGGACCGACGCCATTGGGTGATCGCCCGGCGAAGTGTCCGCCTGCCGGAGGAGATCTCCTACTACATCGCCTACTGCCCGGCCGAGACCACACTCGACGAGCTCATCCGCATCGCCGGCGCCCGGTGGGCGGTCGAGGAATGCTTCCAGACCGCAAAGCAGGAATGCGGCCTGGACGACTACCAGGTCCGCCGCTACGACGGCTGGCACCGCCACATGACCCTGGCCATGGCCGCCCACGCCTGCCTCACCGTCCTGCGGGCCCGCGAACTCGACACCGGGAAAGCAGAAACGGATCCCCCCAGCTCATACCCCTCACCCTGCCCGAAATCCGACGCCTGATCCACCGTCTCACCCGGCCCCGCCCGGACGTCGACCATGTCCTGCACTGGTCACACTGGCGACGCAGACGCCAGTTCCAGGCACGCGTCAGCCACTACAAACAACGCGGCCACACACCACCAGAAACCAACAAACCGTCACGGCAAACACCGTTGCAGTACTAATGCGGTGACCACGAACGTTCACCGGGCCGTGACGTCCTCGATCGCCGGACGGTTGGAGAAACCGGCTCGCGCGGGGATCGCCGTCCTCAGGTCCTCCCACGGCGGGTGCGGCCTCATCCGCAGGGCGGATACGGTCCGCCGCAGAGGACGAAGCGCGGCTACCATGTCCCGGGCCAGCATGTACGTCATGACGACAGAGACCACCGCAGTTCCCGCCTCCGCGCCTGTCTGGGCTCGCCGCGCCGCCCACGCCATCGCTCTGTGCGCCGTCCCGTCCGGCCTGTGGCGCATCGCCATGGCATCCGGTGTCTATGTGGGCTACAGCGATCAAGTACTGCGCGACGTCTTCGACATCCCAGGCTGGGGCATCGCGTACGTCGTCGGACTCTCCGTCCTTGCCGAGCTGGCCGCTCTGTTTCCGCTGCTGCTCGTCAGCGACCGGTGGCGTCCTCTGCACCCCAGGGTCCTCGCCTCTCTGGCCTGGACCGCCTCCGGCATCCTAGTCCTGGTAACAGTGTGGCAACTCGCGGTCGCCTTAACCGTCGAGAGCCAGACGTACATGTCGAGCGGTACGGCAGAGACCGTCTGGGGTTTCGTTTTCGCCCCGCTGTTCGCCATACCGGCCCTGATGACCGCGGTGACCTGGTCGTACACGAAGCGGCATCGGGCACGGGGACAGGCATAACCCTGCCGCGTTCTCGACATCGGCTAGGGCCTGTTGCGAAAGTTGGTGGCCGACTCCTGGATGGCGGGTGGAATGCCGAGGCGCACACGGAAGTTGAGCATGTCATGACTCAAGGTCCAGCACCCCGCTCCCTGTCCGACGATGCTCTCTCCGAACTGCTGAGCACTCAGCAGTTCGGCACCCTCGCCACCAATAAGCGCAGTGGCCATCCTCATCTCACCACCATGCTCTACAACTGGGACGCCGAAGCGCGCATCGTGCGGTTTTCCACCACTGCCGACCGCATCAAGGTCAAGCAACTCCGGCGTGACCCACGCGCGGCCGTGCATGTTCCGGGCGGCGACGTATGGTCGTTCGCCGTGGCCGAGGGCGAGGCCGACGTCTCCGAGATCACGACCACGTCGGGGGATGCGGTCGGGCGAGAGCTGCTCGCGATGGTGCCAGGGGCTGCGAAGCCACAGGATGAAGATGCGTTCTTGGAGCAGTTGGTCGCCGAGCGCCGGGTGGTCATCCGACTGAAGGTATCTCGGCTGTACGGGACGGCACTCGACATCAACGGCTAAAAGCGCCTCATTCAACAGCTCGTGGAAGGGCTCGGGTGCAAACCGCATGAGGGGTTCAGGTGCCGGGGTCCCAAGCCTCTCAAGACCTACCACTCCGCCCGACAAAACCCCCAAGGCGTAACGAGTTGTCCTTCGCAGCGCGACCAGCCGGTCGACCTCAGCGTCCGCACGGGCCTGACGACGCAGCCGCTCACCTCCCTTGAACTGAAGGATCGATGCCGTAACAGCACCTCCTGCTCCCAGCACGGCTCCCCCGATAGCTCTGATCAGTCCGTATAAGAAGCCGTTGCCATACTGATCACGGTGGGCGTGAGTTCGAGTGTGACTGCCCGGCCGGGTGATCTTTCGGCGGTCTGGGTATCAAGCCAAGGGTGATAGGCGAGCGAGGGGGCGGACTTCGAATGGGGGCAGCGGACGAGCAGGACCATCAGGACGGGGAAGGCTGGCTGACGAAGGCCGAAGTCCGGGAGATCTGGCCGCAGATCAGGCCGATCAGCATCACGGCCGTGGCGCGGGCCAACAGCGTACGTACCTCGGCTGCGCCCTCCCCGGACCTGACCCGCGAGCCGACCTACCACGCGGCCGACGTACGCCACGTGGCCGCGCGGATCGCCCGGGGTGAGGCCGATGTCGCGCCCTGGCAGGGCGCCGATTCCGACGCTGCACGCGACGACGCCACACCCGGCCCACCGGTTCGGCAGCCCGTCGGTTGGGGGCCCGAGAACGTGCCGGGACTGATCCTGCTGGCAATCATCGTGGGACTGATCCTCTGGGGCCTGAACTCTCCCGACAACCACGGCACAGTAACGGACTTCGTGCGCTGAGTGCGCTAACTAGCAGTTTGCTCTATCGATCTTGGTGATCGTGAGTTCGAGTCTGCCGACTCGGTCGGGCTTCGCCGCGACCACCTCCAGACCCAAGGCCGCCGCGAGCTGCCGGCAGTCCATCTCCTCCCCGCTCCCCGCCAGGACCTCCACGAGCCGTTGGTAGTCCGGCGCCAGCGAGTCGAGAGCGAGCCCTTCCCTCCAGGCGGGAACCACCGAGCCGGGCACCGCCCCGGCGACCCGCGCAGGCCGTTCACCGGCCACCCCGCCAGCGACGCCTCGCCCATAGGAGGTTCTGCCAGGACTTTGGCCAGCGCCTGACGGGCAATCACGAACCGCTCCCACGCGGCTTCCGCCTCCTGGAGCTCTGCCTGCAGGACCTCCACCCGCTGCCGAGCAGCCCGCTCGCGCTCCTCAAGCAGCCCCATCACCGACGGCATCCGGCACCTCCACCGAAGAGACGACACGACACCCCGCCTCTGCCACCGAGGCGCCGTCACTATGCCTGACCAGCGGAAACGCACCCGTCACTATCGGAAAGACAACGGCTTCCAACGCTGCACCATCTGTCATGCACGTATCTTCATGGCGGAGAGGTGATCCGTCCGGCGTTCAATCGAACGGATCCGCATGAGGCAAGAGTGCCATTCTGTATGGCTACTGATCCGTAGGTTTGCCACTGGTCGGGTTGCGGCTGGTCAGCCGGGTGGAGGTGCCGGCGGGGCTGTACGACAGATGTCGCGCACGCATCCGACTTCCATCAGAAGCTGTGCAAGAAGCTCTGATGAGAACGTTGCTGCTGAACCGAGCATGCCAAGCAGACTCGCGGTTGTCGGCGGTGCCGCCGCCGTACCCTTGGCATTTCCAAGAAACAGCGGGGGTGGGCAGTGAAGCCAGGGGAACTGATCGCGGGTCGGTACGAGCTGGTCAAGAAACTTGGGCGGGGCGGGATGGGCGAGGTGTGGGCTGCGCGGGACCATAGTCTCCGCCGTGACATCGCGCTCAAGCTGCTCGACCTCGGCGGGGCTGTCCACCCGGACCTGCCTCAGCGGTTTGAACGCGAGGCGGTAGCCGCCGCGCAGATCAACCACCCCAACGTGGCTGCTCTCTACGACCGGGGCGTCCACGAGGACATCCTGTTCCTGGTCATGGAGAAGGTTGAGGGTACGACGCTCACCGATCGCCTCCATGCGGGGAGCTCCATGACCCTGGCCCGCGCTCTGGAGATAGGCAGCGAGATTTGCGCGGCGCTGATCGCCGCGCACCGGGCCCAGGTCATTCACTACGACATCAAGCCCCAAAACGTCATGATCACCCAGGACGGGCAGGTCAAGGTCGTCGACTTCGGGATCGCGGGGTTCGTCCAGACCGCGTTCTCCGTGGCGCGCTCCTCCCAGCTACAACCCGCCGGCACTGTGGAGTACGGTGCGCCGGAACAGTTCCTGGCCGAGCGGGGGGATGAACGGTCGGACCTGTATGCACTCGGTGGGGTGCTGTTCGCCTTGCTTGCCGGTCGACCTCCCTTCACCGGTCACAACTGGCTCGCGGTCATCCGGCGCAAAGACGAAGAAGAAGCCCCACGCCTGGACGTGCTCCGCCCGGGCCTGCTGCCCGAAGTGACCGCGCTCGTCGCCGAACTTTTGCGACGCGATCCCGGACAGCGCCCCCAGACGGCGCGACAGGTCTACGACCGTCTCCAACAACTGCGGGCGACCCTCGACCCAAGAGACGCGGGCAGGCTGACTCCGCCGACCACCGTGGCACCGCCGGATTCCATGAGCGCCAAGGCTGCTCCCAGGATCCACGTGGCCCACGTGGCGCAGCGAGACAGCTCGCTGGACCGAGGAAACTACAGCTACCACCGAATCCGCGTCTTCCTTGAAGGGGATGATGACGGCGATCTCGATCGCCTCACCAAAGTCGTTTACCACCTTCATCCGACCTTCCCCGAGCCGGACCGTGTCGTCACGGACCGGGCGACAGGGTTTGAACTGACGATGTCGGCCTGGGGAGAGTTCACGATTACGGCAGACGTCCATGTGCAAGGCCAGCAGGAGCCTTTCAGGCTTGAGCGATACCTCAACTTCTGACCGTGCCGGATGCCGGGTCGGGTTCGTGACCTGCCCGGCATAGCGTGTCAGTGCGCGATCACCGGAATTCCGCTTCTCAGGGCTTGCCCTTCGGAGGTGTTGTGGCTGGCGATGAGCTGGCGGTTCGCAGCGCGAGCTGCGTCGAGGCGTTGTTCGAGGTGGCGGATGCGGCTGTCCTGGCGGCGGATGCGGTCGGTGAGGTTCGCCGCGTTCGCTGTCCTGGCGCCCGGCGACGGTGAGGCACCGTGGTTCTTCCGCGAATGAAGCAGAACGCCAACATTCCCACGGCCCGTGTAGGCAGGTTCAGAAACAGGCACTCAACTTGTTCTTTATGGTCTGAGGTCGATCTTCAACCTCCATACGGTCAGCTGGTGTCCAGGCCGACCAGGAGAGAGGCGACATCAAGGCCTGTGGCGAGGTACTCCTCGAGCGTCTGATTGTTCAAGGCCCAGGGCGACCGCCTTTCCCGGATGAGCTGGATCGCTGTCATTGCGGGCTGGCTCAGCTCGATGAGGGTTTGCGCCACCACCAGGCCGGAGCGGTTGTAGCCAGCGTTGCAGCGGACCAGAGCCGTACGTCCGCGCCGTATCGCGCGGGCTGCGGTATTGGCCAGCTGCTGGACGGTCTGGATCTGCTCGGCAGTGAGCGGGCCATCGGGGATCTCGGCGATCAGATGGTCAACGCCCGGCCCAGGGCCATGGCCAGGTCGGGTGAACAGGCTGATGACCAGGTCAAACTCGGTGCCGACGACCGCAGCATGGCTCTGCCCAAGAGCGTCGGTCCACTGATGGCCGCCCATCCACAGTCTCGGCGCGACCTCGCTCCATGGAGTCGGCGGCTCAGGTGTGCCCCCGCGTTTCTGACGCGTCCTCATCCGAGATCCCCCTTCAACCAGGCAGCCGGGATAGGCGGCAGCCCCTCCCTCAACTCGAATGGTCCCTCGAACATGCTCCTCCCGTGAGGACTCTCCGGACAACTGAGCGGCCTTCGTCCGATTCTGTGCTCCGACCAAGGAATGCACCGAACCAGAACGAAGGCCGTAGGGATGAGCCTGCCGCACCTTGCCACGCCAGGGGAAGCGTTCGCCGAAGCGTCACGCTTCCGGGGCGACTTCTTCTCGTGCCTGGACGCGCACCGCGACGAATTGTTCGAGCTCACGGATGCCCTGCTCTGCGCCGACGGACGGGTGATGACACCGGTGGACCTGACCCTGCTGCCCGCGCACCGGCGTGGGCACGGCGCGTTGTACGCCGCTCTGAACGACGGTCGTATCAACACTGCACGATTGCGGCGGGTCCTGGCCGCTCTGCCGCAGCCCAAGGCCGCGGACCATCGGCTCGTCCTGGCCGTGGACGTGACCAACTGGCTGCGGCCCGACGCCGAGTGCAGCCTGGACAGATTGTTCTGCCATACCTTCGGCCGCGGCCGGGACCAGCACCCGATGATCCCCGGCTGGCCGTACTCGTTCGTCGCCGCACTCGAGTCGGGGCGCATGTCGTGGTGCCAGCTGTTGGACGCGGTCCGGCTCGGACCCGAGGACGATGTTTGAGGTCACCGCTGCCCAGGTCCGCCGCGTGGTCCAGGACCTGATCGCGGGCGGCCAGTGGCGCCAGGGCGACGCCGACATCGTGGTCGTCTTCGACGCCGGCTATGACGCCCCGCGCCTGTCCAATCTCCTTGACGGCCTGCCCGTGGAGGTGCTGGGCCGGCTGCGGTCGGACCGCGTGATGCGCAAGCCCGTACCCCGTCCCTGGATCTGTCCGCCCCAAGGCGGGCGGCCCCCGAAGCACGGCAAGGAGTTCCGCTTCGCCAAGCCGGAGACCTGGGGCGAGCCTGACGCGGCAACCATGCTGGTCACCGACCGATACGGCACCGCCCAGGCGATGGCCTGGGATCGGATCCACCCCCGCCTCACCACCCGCTCGGCCTGGATCGACCACGACGGCGAACTGCCCCTCATCGAAGGCACCCTGATCCGTCTGGAGGTCGACCACCTGCCCGGCGGCGGAGAGCCCCTGCCAGTCTGGCTGTGGTCCTCGGGGACGGGCATGACCGGTGCCGACGTGGACCTGCGCTGGCAGGCGTTCCTGAGGAGGTTCGACCTGGAACACACGTTTCGGATGATCAAGCAGACCCTCGGCTGGACCCGCCCGAAGCTCCGCACCCCCGAGGCGGCGGACCGCTGGACCTGGCTGATCGTCACCGCGCACACCCAGCTCCGACTGGCCCGTCCGCTGGCCGAGGACCTCCGCCGTCCGTGGGAGAGGCCCGCCGACCCCGGCCGACTGACCCCGGCCCGCGTCCGGCGGGGGTTTCGGAACCTCCGTGCTCACTTGCCATGCCCGGCCCGTGCACCGAAACCCAACCGGCCCGGCCCCGGCAGGCCCCTCGGCTCCAAGAACCAGCAGCCCGCCACCCGCTACGACGTGGGCAAAGCCGTCAGACGCCCAGAGACCGTCATCGAACGTGACCAGATCAGACCATAAAGAACAAGCTCAGAGGGCGTTCCTGTCGGTCTGTGATCCCGTGCTCGACCGTCAGTTGGCCGCGAGGACCTCCACGCCGAGCGCCTTGAGTTGCCCGATGACCGTGTCGTTTGGATCGACATCGGTGATCAGTCCTCTGACTTTCTCCCAGGGCAGGACACGGAACCGCGAGGCCGTGCCGATCTTCTCGGAGGAGGCGAGGATGTAGGTGTCTGCGGCACGCGCTGACAGGGCGCGCTTCATCGCGGCCTCCTCGGCGTCTGCGGTCGTCAGTCCCGCTTCGGGGTGCACGCCGGTGACGCCGAGCAGGCAGAGGTCGGCGGAGATGTTCTGCGCGGCCTCGACCGCGGCGGCACCGCAGGCGACCGCCGAATGCTTGAAGACCCGACCCCCGAGCACGAAGAGCTCCACCTGCGGATGGTCGAGCAGGGCCGCGGCGATCGTCGGACTGTGGGTGATCACAGTGCAGGCGAGGTCTTTCGGGAGCGCACGGGCTACGGCGAGGGCGGTGGTGCCACCGTCGAGAATCAGCGCACTGCCGGGCCGTACCAGTCCGGCGGCCACCGCAGCGACCTTCCGCTTCCCGTCGGGGGCCACCTTCTGTCGAGCACCGTAGTCCGCCACCGCTGGAGATGCGGGCAGCGCGCCACCGTAGACCCGTTGGCACAGTCCCTCGGCGGCGAGATCGCGCAGATCGCGCCTCACGCTGTCCTCGGAGATCCCCAGATCGGCGGCGACGTCCTTGGCGACGATCTTTCCCTTGTGAGCGAGCAGACCGAGCAGGTGGTCGCGCCGTTCAGCAGCCAGCATCCGCATTCTCTCCTGATCTTGCACGTTTCTGCATGTATCGTAGCGCCCCATGACCGACAAGCCCATGCTCATCCTGATCTCAGGTCCCTACCGCTCCGGCACCAACGAAGACCCCCAGGCCATGGCCGTCAACCTGGCCCGCCTCGAAGCCGCCGCCTGGCCGGTCTTCGCCACCGGCCACCTCCCCGTCATCGGGGAATGGATCGCCCTGCCCGTCCTGCGCTCCGCCGGCGCGGGCCCTACCGACCCCTTCGCCGACCAGGTGCTCTACCCGACCGCCGAGCGCCTGCTCGCCCACTGCGACGCCGTGCTCCGCCTGCCTGGCGACTCCACCGGAGCCGACCAGGACGTTGCCACCGCCCACCGCCGCGGCCTTCCCGTCTACCACGACGTGGCCGAGATCCCGCGCCGCGTCCCGCAGGAGTCGGCGTGACAGGCCGCCCGGGCATCGACAGCCCCGACCACCGCGGACGGACCGGTCTCGACCGGGCCGGACGCGGCCTGGACCGCAACCCCGCAGTCCGCGTGCACGAGGTCGAGCTCACCTCCCAGGGCTGGCACGTCCTGCGCCGCACCACCTTCGACTACCGGCGCCGCGACGGACGGTGGGAAACCCAGCAACGCGAGACCTACGACCGCGGCAACGGCGCTGTCGTCCTGCCCTACGACACCGCACGCGCCTGCGTCCTGCTCACCCGCCAGTTCCGATACCCGGCCTACGTCAACGACCACCCCGACGGCATGCTCATCGAGGCCGCGGCAGGACTGCTCGACGCGGACGACCCGCTCACCGCGGTCCGCCGCGAGAGCACCGAAGAACTCGGCGTCACCCTCGGCCCGCTCACCCACGTCCTCGACGCCTATATGAGCCCCGGCTCCGTCACCGAACGCCTCCACTTCTACGCCGCCCCCTACACCCCGGCCGACCGGACCGGCACCGGCGGCGGACTCGAGGAAGACGGCGAGGACATCGAGGTTCTCGAGCTTCCCTTCACCGAGGCCCTTGCCATGGCCGGCGATGGACGCATAACCGACGGCAAGACCATCCTGCTCCTGCAATGGGCAGCCCTCAACGGACCCTTCGCCCAGCAGCAGAACCCGTAAAGCAGCTTCCCCCAGGTACGCCCAGATACACGGAGAGTTCGATTTTCGGGGGGCTCAGGTACCTCCCGAAGTGGGGTTCTGGCACATCCGTGAACGATCTCGACTCGGGCTCCATCAACCTCCCGCGACATCCAATCCGCGCAGCTCACGTGGTGCGCACCGCCATGCTGACGGATTGCCAGCAAGATCGTTCACGGAACATGTGCCAGAACCCGAGAACGGGAGGCAGCGAGCCACAGGGGCCTGCGGGGACGGCCTCGGGGCGGCCCTTGAGAGGCTTCCACCGCGTTCACGACGCCCTTCTTGATCCAGTCACCGAAGTTCTGACCGGGGCTCGGGGGCATGCTTCGTTCGGGGGACCTTGACATCCCATTACGACGACGCCAGATACCCAGGGTGGGACGTTTCTTCACCGGATTCCGGCGGTCGGCAGCACGGCGATCGCGGCGAGAAGATGGGGGGATCATGCGTCGCATGGCGTTGCTGAGGAGTTTCGGGTGCCCACGGTTAACGAGCATGGGCGGTGCCCCGTGGCAGGGTGCGGTGGCCCTGGCCGGAGGGGTGCGGTGATTCCCGTGCAGGGCGGGCGGGATGTGCGGGTGGTGGTGGTCGGGGCGGGGTTCTCGGGGCTCGGCGCAGCCATCCGGCTGCGTGAGGCTGGGTTTCGCGATGTGCTCGTGCTGGAGAAGGCGCAGCAGCTGGGCGGTACTTGGCGGGAGAACACCTATCCGGGCTGTGCCTGCGACGTACCCTCGACGCTGTACAGCTACTCCTTCACCCCGGACGCGGCCTGGAGCCGCGTATTCGCCGGGCAGGAGGAGATCCGCACCTACCTCGCCACCACGGCCGAGCGGTACCACCTCGCCGAGGTACTGCGCTGCGGCGTGGTGCTGCACGAGGCCCGGTGGGATCCTGTTGCCGGGCGTTGGCGGCTGGAAACCAGCGACGGTTCCTACAGCGCCGCGGTCCTGGTCATGGCCACCGGTCCGTGGCACGTCCCGCGCCCGTTGGACGTGCCAGGGCTCGACGGATTCGCCGGCCCCGTACTGCACACCGCCCGCTGGGACGACAGCATCGACTTGGCCGGGAAGCGGGTGAGCGTGGTCGGCAGCGGCGCCTCGGCCGTGCAGATCCTCCCTGCCATCACCGGCCGGGCGGCGGCCGTACACCTCTTCCAGCGCACGGCCCAGTGGGTGCTGCCCAAGCCCGACCTGGTCCTGTCCCCCACGTTCCACCAGGTTGTCAACCGGCTACCCGGCGCCCGCCGCGGCCTGCGCGCCTCCCAGTACGCCCTGCAGGAAAGCTTCGGCTACGCCTTCCGCCACCCCAAGATCGCGCGCCTCCTCGAAGCCGGCGCCCGGGCGCACCTCCGGCTCTCTGTTCCCGATCCGCAGCTGCGCCAGGCCCTCACGCCCGACTATCGGCTGGGCTGCAAGCGTCTGCTCACCTCCAGCACCTACTACCCCGCCCTGAGCCGGCCGCACGTGCGCCTGCACCCCACCGCGGTGAGCTCCGTGCGGAGCAACGAGGTCGTCGGCGCCGACGGCACGGTCGCCGAGACGGATGTCCTGATCACCGCCACCGGTTTCCGCGTCGGTGAACTCCCCCTGGCCAGAACCTTGTACGGCACCGGCGGCCGGAGTCTGCACGATGCCTGGGGCGGCGAGCCGCAGGCCTACCTCGGCACCACCGTCAGTGGCTTCCCCAACCTCTTCCTGCTGCTGGGACCCAACCTGCTCGGCGGATCGACCTCCGCCATCACCGTGCTGGAAGCCCAGCTCACGTATCTCACCAGCGCCCTGACCCACCTCGACCAGACCGGCAGCCAGGCCCTGGAGGTCCGGCCCGGGGTTCAGGACGCCCACAACAGCGCCGTACAAGCGGCATTGGAAACCACGGTCTACAACACCGGCGGCTGCACCAGCTACTACCTCACCGCCAGTGGCCGCAACACCTTCTCCTGGCCCTGGTCCACCCCTCGCCTCACACGCATCCTGAACCGCTTCGACCCCGCCGCCTACGCCTGGCAGCCCCCACGCGCTCCCCTGCCCGCCCCGCGGACAGCCCAGGACGACAGCGTCCAGGCTCCCCCACACAGGCAGCAGAACTGACAGCACTCGGACGGGAGCCCCCCAGGCGGGCGGGCCGAGCCGAGCCGCGGCCGCCGCCCGCGAGGACCGGGAATCCTGGTGGTCGGAGGCGGCTTCCAATCCGGAACTCGCCCCGCTCCTCACCCGACACGAGCGCGGCCGGCACCCGCAGCGCGAAGGCAACGACCTGACCCTGTCCGGCCATGTGGCGCTGCTCCACGAAGCCGGATTCCTCAGTCCGGGACCGTCTGGCAGCTCGGCCACAGCCACCTGTCGTGGTCGCCGTCCGCTGAACTCGCCGCCAGCCGGAAGATCGCTCCCTAGCTGTGTCGTCCGCGGTGGCTGAGGTCGGCCACCGTCTCGGCTTGGTCCCAGACGGCATGGAACGCCATCCGCAGGCACGCCGCGAGTGCCGGGTGTTCGATGTACAGCGCGGTGGTGGCCCGCGTCTCCGCCATCGGGTCGGGCATGTCGCACAGGACCAGCGAGGCATCGGCGATGATCAGCTTGAGGGGGAGCTGCGGGGCGAAGCGGGACTCCTCGCCCGCTTCACCGAAGCGGCGGACGTTCTCCAGAACCTCCGCATCGCCGAGGGCGTCGTGCGTGTACACGGCGCGGGCCGTACCCCCGGCCCGACGCAGCCTGCGGACGGCCTCGATCCCCTCGTCGTTGGCCGCCGGGGCCACGAAGGGGGGCTTGCAGAAGCTGAGCAGCTCGCGCGCGGCCTGTTCCTGGATGCCCGCGAAGCGTTCGGCGATCTGCTTGGGATCCCGGATCACCTCGATGTAGTCCAACGGGTCGGTGTGGGTCCGCCCGGCGGACCAGACCGGGGCCAGCACCGCGGCGAGCGCGACCGAAGCCTGGTCCAGCCGTTCCAGCGACTCCCTCTGAAGGGCCATCAGCCGGGAAACGGCCAGCTCGGGCGCCACCGCGGAAAAGGCGGACACCCGTCCGGGGCGCAGGAGGGCGAGGCGCCTTCGTACCAGCGCGTCGAGTACGTCGTACACCCGCTGGCGGGGGACGTCCGCGGCGCGCGCGACCTCCGCCGCGGTGTACGACTCCCGCCGCACCAAGGTGAGGTAGACGCGTGCCTCGTAGCGCGAAAGACCCAGCGCGACAAGGTCGTTGACGGCACCATCGTCCAACTCCATGGCACTACACGGTATACGCGGAAATCACTGACCGAAAGCAATCCTTTGCCCTCGGCGGGTATTCCCTTGGGCCTGCTTCTCACTACTTTCATCGATGGCCACCACTGAACGTGGTGGCAGTCAGTACCAATGAACCCGTGCCACTCGCAGCCCGCGGCGTTCCCCTCGATCTGACATGTCATGTACTTGCCATTTCGCGGTGGCCACATCCCACGCCTCGGGGATCCGACCCCCCATGGAGGGCAGTTCATTGCAATCGAAACCCGCCGGCCGCGCCAGAGGTCTGACGCGCCGCACCGCGACCGCCGTACTCTCGGCCGCCGCCCTGATATCCGCCGGATTACTCGCGCTCGCCACCCCGACCGCCGCCGCGACGCCGCCCGCCACCCCGACCAGCGCCACCGCCTCCGCCGTGCACACCCAGCGGCTCTGCTCGGAGCCCGCGAAGGCCGGCTTCATGGCCTGCCACGCGCTGGCCCGCACCGACCTCAAGCAGCAGCTCAGCCTCGCTCCGGACCTCGTTCCGTCCGGCTACGGACCCACCGACCTGCAGGGCGCGTACGCCCTGTCGGCCTCGGCCGGCTCCGGCGCGACGGTCGCCATCATCGACGCCTACGACGACCCCAACGCCGAGTCCGACCTGGCGACGTACCGCTCCCAGTACGGCCTGCCGGCCTGCACCTCGGCCAACGGCTGCTTCCGGAAGGTGGACCAGAACGGCGGCACCAACTACCCGACCGCCGACTCCGGTTGGGCGGGCGAGATCTCCCTCGATGTGGACATGGTCAGCGCCGTCTGCCCGCAGTGCCACATCCTGCTCGTCGAGGCGAACCAGCCATCCATGGAAGACCTGGGCGCCGCCGTCAACCGCGCGGTGGCCATGGGAGCGAAGTACGTCTCCAACAGCTACGGCGGCGGCGAGGACTCCACCGACCCGAGCTCCGACGCCTCGTACTTCAACCACCCGGGCGTCGCGATCACCGTCAGCTCCGGTGACAGCGGCTACGGAGTCGAGTACCCGGCGGCCTCCCAGTACGTCACCTCGGTCGGCGGCACCTCGCTGAGCCGCGCCGGTGGCACCTCGCGCGGCTGGTCCGAATCCGTCTGGGGCACCAGCTCCGGCGGCAACGGCGCGGGCTCCGGCTGCTCTTCGTACACCACCAAGCCGTCCTGGCAGCACGACAGCGGTTGTGCCAAGCGCACCGTCTCCGACGTCTCCGCAGTCGCCGACCCGGCCACCGGCCTCGCCGTCTACGACAGCTACCAGGCGAGCGGCTGGAACGTCTACGGCGGCACCAGCGCCTCCGCGCCGATCATCGCCGCCGTCTACGCCCTCGCCGGAACCCCGGCCGCGGGCAGCTACCCGTCCTCGTACCCGTACGCCCACACCTCCTCGCTCAACGACGTGACCAGCGGCGCCAACGGCTCCTGCGGCAGCAGCTACCTCTGCACCGCCAAGTCCGGCTACGACGGCCCGACCGGTCTCGGCACGCCCAACGGCACCGCCGCCTTCGCAGGTGGCTCCACCGGCGGAAACACCGTCACCGTGACCAACCCCGGCAGCCGGTCCACCACCGTCAACACGGCCGCCTCACTCCAGATCCAGGCCACCGACTCCGCGAGCGGCCAGACCCTCGCCTACAGCGCCACCGGACTCCCGCCGGGGCTGTCCATCAACGCCTCGACCGGCCTGATCAGCGGCACCCCGACCACCGCGGGCGGCTACAACGTGACGGTCACGGCCAAGGACACCACCAACGCGGCCGGCAGCACCTCCTTCACCTGGACCGTCACCCCGACCGGCAGCAGCTGCGGCGCCACGCAGCTCCTCGGGAACGCGGGCTTCGAAACCGGCACCGCCTACCCCTGGACCGCCAGCACCGGCGTGGTCGACAACGGCGCCGGCCAGGCCGCCCACTCCGGTTCTTGGAAGGCGTGGCTCAACGGCTACGGCTCCACCCACACCGACTCGCTCTCCCAGTCGGTGACGATCCCGGCCGGCTGCCACACCACCCTCAGCTACTACCTGCACATCGACACCGCGGAGACGACCACCACCACCGCCTACGACAAGCTGACCGTGCAGGCCAACTCCACCACCCTGGCCAGCTACTCCAACCTCAACAAGAACACCGGGTACGTACAGAAGTCCTTCGACCTGTCCTCGTTCGCGGGGCAGACGGTGACCATCAAGTTCAGTGGCACCGAGGACCCCAGCCTCCAGACGTCGTTCGTGATCGACGACACCGCCGTCAGCACCAACTGATCCTCGAATGAGGGACGGGCCCGGACCGCAGGCATCGGTCCGGGCCCCTCCGCGCGTGAGGCGGTCTACCGGACCACCACGGTGACTTGCCAGGCCACGATCGTCAGGCAGCTCACCGAGCCGGACTGAGCCGGAGTCGGCTCCGGACAGCTCCGGAGCGCGGACGTCAGAACGGCGGTACCGGCCGATACGCCCCGGAAGACGTATTCCGAGACCTCGGCCAGTGCTGCTCCGGTCACGGTCACCGGGGCCCCCGGGGTGCCCGGCAGCGACACCCGGACCGAACCGTCCCGGTCCAGGCAGAACCGACGGCCGTTGTCCGCCACCGTGACGGTCACCTCGGCGCCGTGCACGCAGTCGGCACCGGCCGACGTTGCCGGGCCCGGGGTACCCGCGCCGCAACCGGCCGCGAGCACCATCGCCGCGAGAACCGTTCCCGTTCGTACCCGTACCCGTACCCGCATCGCGTGACCTCCCCGCACCGGAGCACCGCTCGCCCATGGGACGCAGTCCGTTCGATCCAGGTTCCCCAGGCCCACGCAGCCGAACTGCAACAAGGTGCTCGGTTCAGCCCGCCGGGCCGGAGCCGGCTACGACGGTCGCGAAGGGGGGCAGCAGCCGCAGGGTGTGGGCATGCGCGGACCAAGTGCCGCCGTTGTATTCGCCGCGCAGCACGCTTCCGGCGTCGAGGATCTGTCCGGTGACGACCGCGACTTGGTTGCGCCGTGTGTCGAGTGCCCGGTCTCCTGTTCGGAAGGTGCGGCTCATCGGCCTGCTGTCAGCCGGTCGAGGGCCAGGCCGAGGAAGCGGCAGATGCCGCGATCAGGCCTCACGGCCTTTCACCTGGTTGACCCTGGTCTGCACTGTCTCGTGCAGTGTGGCTGGGCCCAGGGACACGAAGAGTTGCTCGGGCAGGTCGACCGCCAGCAGGGAGGTCCCCCCGGCCAGAACCGCGCGCGCGGTGAGCGCGAGCACGGCGACCAGGGTGTGCCGCACGCCGCGCGGGTCCCGAGGGGCGGGCACCTCAGCCAGTCGCTCCAGCAGGCCCGGGATCTCCTCGGGCACGGCCTCAGGATGCTGACGGAGTTGGTCAAAGGCAGGCGGGATCGGCGATGATGCTTCGGCAGGCACGGTCTTCCCGTCGGATCACGGGGCGTCGAGAACTCCATGATCTTGGAAGCCCGTGCCTGCTACGTTCCGGGGCCAACCAAGCTGACAGATCGCCACGGACCGGGCCTCACACGAGAACGCTGAGGGCCTGCCGGGCGGGTATCCAGTATCGGGACTCCAGCGGGGTTCTGCGTCGCAGCTGGACCCACGGACTCGCTGCACAGGGCTCCGACACCCGTGTCAGCACCGCAGTTCCGCCGCGCGCTCGCACATCACCTCCACAGCGTCACGTAGTTGAGGAAGCGGCCCGGGGTGGGCCTCCCGGATGAGCTTCACCGCGTGAAGCCGCCGACCACCCCTGATCAGCTCGTCCACCTCTTCCCGGACCACCGGCAGCAACGCATCCCAGATCGAGTTCTCCATGCGCCGATCCAAGCAACTCACCCTCTCCCACCACCACCGAATTGAACGGTACGACCGCGCGAAGACCCGCTCAGTGAGCTTCTTCGAGCCAGGCCCCGATCAGGTGACACCCAAGCGCAACGACCGAGGCCCCCGGACAGTTGATCGAGATGACTGGTGTCTCAACCACGCTGCTCAGGAGCCTCGTTGGTCATCTATCCTGCCGCACTCGACCTGCCACATGCGCTCGTGGAGTGGGTCACCATGCTCATCGTCACCCGTGAGGGCCACCGACGCTGCGAGCTCCGCCCGTCCCAGCGCGCGATGGTGGCACTGGTGTACCTACGTGAGCACACAACCTTGGCAAAGATCGCTGCCGGGTTCGGGATCAGCGAGTCCACCGCCCACGCCTACACCAGCGCAGTCACCGACCTGCTCGTCCAACGTGCGCCAGGTCTACTGAAGGCCCTGCGCGAGGCCGACCCCGACTTCGTCCTGCTGGACGGGACCCTCGCCGAGTGCGACCGGGTCGGCGACTCACGCGCGGACTACTCCCACAAGCACCGCCGGCACGGAGTGAACGTACAGGTGGTCACCGATCCGGACGGCCGGCTGCTGTGGCTCTCACCCGCGCTGCCGGGCCGCGCCCACGACCTGACCGCCGCCCGCACCCACCGGATCATCCGCATCTGCGAGCGCCAGGGCGTTCCCATCCTGGCCGATCTCGCCTACCAGGGCGGCGGCCCCTGGCTGACCACGGGCATCAAACGCAGGCCCCTGCAGGAACTCACCCCCACCGAGAAGACCGTCAACCGGGCCCTGGCCGCGGCACGGGCACCGGTCGAACGCGGCGTCGCCCGCTTGAAATCCTGGCGGATTTTCCGCAGGTCCCGATGCAGTCCGAACCGCATGACGTCAATCGCCAAAGCCATCCTCACCCTGGAGCGTCAAGGCTGAAGAAGCTCATTGACCGATCCACTTTGGATCGCATTCATCATTGAATCGTGCGCGAAATGTGAAATCCTGCCGACTTGCGATCAGGCTTGCGGAGTGCTGCTCTGGAATAGGCAGGGGGTAAAGGGCTAAATGATCCGGGCCCGAATGGGTGGCGTTCAGCCGAAGTAGGGGGACGACGCGTCGTGTGACGACGGGATGCCCCGCGCTGCGACCCGCTATCGGAGGTTCACGATGACACAGGTCTCCTCTGCCCGCATTCCACTACGCCAGATCATGGCCGTGCTGTTGACGGCCGCCCTGACGCTCTCCCTCTCGGTGGTGCTCACCGTCACCTCGACGAAAGAAGCAGCCGCCTCGTGCTCCGCCAACCGGTTCAACGGAACGTGGCGCTCGTCCGACGCGAGGCTGAAGCGTATCGACGTGTGGCAGGGAGAGGACTGCCACCTGTACGCCAGGGCCTGGGACGTCTGCGAGAACGACTCGTCGCATATCTGCAGCTGGGGAAACAGGAGAATGGGGGACAGTCCCGAGCCGAACTTCCAGTTCGTCGGATACAACTGGAGCAACGCCGATGAGGTGCTGCAGCTGCGGATGCAGGACAGGTCTCACATCTCGGTGTGGGACAGCACCGACTACCACAACGGTAAGAAGGTCAGCTTCACGGTCGCGATGTACAAGAGCAGTTGAGCCCGCGAAGGGCAGCAACTCCGCCCGCGCCGCTACTGGACGAGACCCCCCACCAAGACAGGTGGGGGCCTCGCCGCTCGTCCCCCGCCCCCGACAGGATGCGAACCGCGCCGGGGTGGACCCCTGTTCGCCGACCGTGCCTACACGGGTGCCGGCTCCTGGGTCACCACCGGACTCAAACGGCCACCGGGCGGCGAGCTCACCCTCACCCAGCGCACCGTCAACCGAGCCCCGGCCGCAGCCCGGGCACCGGTCGAACGCGGCATGGCACGGCTGAAGTCCTGGCAGATCTTCCGAAGATCCCGCATCAGTCCCAACCGCATGACGGTCATCACCAAAGCTGTCCTCACCCTGGAGGGGCAACGCTGAAAACGCTCAGTGGGCCCGGGGTGATAGCGGGCGATATCCCCACGGCGGGGCCCTCACATCGGCACCCAGGGAAGCCCGTTCCTGCTCTGCATACGGACCGCCGTCAGCGCATATCGGGGCAATCCACTCAAGCCGCGACTATGTCGAAGCCCTGCTCCGCCAGCCTGTGCGGAATCGTTTCGTAATTTCTCCATACCGCGCTCACCTAGCCCTCGCTCCGAAAGCCAGCCGACACCGCTGGCTCGTGAACCGCGATGGTCGCCCGGCCCCGGGCGGTGGCAATCCATCAGCGGTTACCGGCTGACCCAAAGGGCGTGCCACGAGTGTGTTGGCGTCAGCGCCTCCTCCGGCTCACGTAGAAGCGGTGTATTCAGGAGGGATGGATCCTCGAGGAGGGCGTGCGGGCGGCAGGCGCCGTTCACGGGAGGTGGGAAAAGCAGTACTGGCGGTCCCGCTCGCGATGATCGCCCTGGTGACAGTGGTCGATGTTCTGGCCCCGTCCGACGTGCACCTCGGCCCGTTTCTGGTCGCCGCCCCCGCCATCACCGCCTCATTCGCCGGACCCTGGATCACAGCCGTCATCGGGGCCGTCGCCGTCCTGGCCCAAGCCGCGACCGCGATGGTGCGTGGCAGCGTGACTGACCTGAACCACACCTTCCAGATCAGCGCGCTCGTTCTGATCTCCGTGATCGTGACTCTCTTTGCCCATCTCCGCGAAGTGCACGAGAAGGAGATGATCCAATTGCGTTCAGTGGCCGAGACCGCGCAACAAGTGGTGCTGCGGCCACTGCGTGAACGGATCGGCTCGCTGCGCATCGCCTCCATGTACCTGTCCGCCGTCGCCGAGGCTCAGATCGGCGGTGACCTGTATGCCGCTGCCCGCACCGCGCAAGGGACCCGGTTGATCATCGGCGACGTACGGGGCAAGGGCCTGGAGGCCGTCGGGGAGGCAGCCCTCGTGCTCGGTGCCTTCCGAGCCGCCGCCCGCCTGGTCGGCGAACTGCCTGCGCTGGTCGCCTACCTGGAGGGAGCCGTCGCCTCGGACCTGGACGACGCCGACATCCCCGCCAAGGAAATCGGTGACCGGAACGAACGGTTCGTCACGGCGGCCGTCCTCGACATCCCCGACCACGAACCGGAGCTCCACATCATCAGCTGCGGCCACCCACCGCCCCTCATGATCCGCGGCCACCACGTCCTCCCTCTCGAGGTGGAACTTCCCGCACCACCCCTGGGCCTGGCCGAGCTCCTGCACCCCGACGTCGCCACGGAGACCTTCGCCTTCTCGCCGGGAGACACGCTGCTCCTCTACACAGACGGCGTTCTTGAGGCACGTGACGAGAGCGGGGCCTTCTATCCCCTGCAGGAACGCATCGCCACTTTCCCCGGCGCAGGCCCGCACGATCTGCTGCGTCACCTGCACAGCGATCTCCTCGCCCATGCCGCAGGAGGAGTCCTGGGGGACGACGCCGCGATGGTCGCAATCCAGCGCGTGCAGTGACGGCCGACCGCGTGACGTCGCGCCGCCAACGCCGGCCGGGGCCCACCCACGCAAGCAGCTCCCCGCTCGAGGTGCTCCACGTGCTCACCACTTCGTCAAGGACACCGCAGGAGGCGCGACTCTGACGGCCGGCCGACCTCTACGACAGAACGCCCGACTACCGGCCGAGGAATCGTTCGACCACTGCCGCCAGCGTCTCTGGGCTCTCTTCCGGGGCGAAGTGGCCGGCGTCGTCGAAAACCTCGAGCTCGGCGTTCGGATACCACTGCAGCCAGGTGGACCGCATGGTGTCGGGGCCCATCGCCGGGTCGTTCGCACCAGCCACGACAAGCACCGGGGTCGGATTTCCCTCGAGCCGCTCGTGGATGTCGGAGCCCCGAGTCCAGGATTCGAGGTAGGAGCGCAAGGCAGCCGGCGAGGAGCGTTCCGAGCCCCTCACCCTGGCATCCAGCCATGCATCGTTGTGCCGACCGCCGGTGGTGACGTCAAAGATCGTCCTGCGGTTGCCGGAATCCTCCACGGCCCCGACGAACAGCTCCCACATCTCCCCTTCGAGCGGGAACCCGGACGCGGGTACCGGTGAGATGCCGACGATAGAGCGGACCCGCGAGGGGGCGTCCAGCAACATCAACTGGGCCGCCTTGCCGCCCATGGAGTGACCGATGACCGAGAAGGTGTTCCAGCCGAGGTCGTCGGCCACGGCGAGGGCGTCCGCCGCGACCTCCTCCATCGTGTAAGCGCCGGGGGTGTCCATCGCCTCGCCGTACCCACGGCAGTCCACGAACGCGTAACTGAACGCGCTCCCGTCCAGGTACCGCCGCAGATGGCCGAAACTCGACCTGCCGCTGAGCCAGTGGTGGAGTGCGAGGACCCGCTCCGGACCGTTGCCCTGTACCTCATACGGAATCACGTGTCCTGCTCCATGGCCTGTCACAATGCTGGGTCTCCCCCTCCGGGCCGGGCCCGGAATCCCGTCGGCTTGTGGATTCGTTCCAACGGCGTAGCAGCGTGAGCGGGCAATCGAAGGCGTCGCAAGCCAGATGAATCCTGCTGGTCAAGCCACCCCGGCCCGGGAACCTCCAGACGATCCCGTAAGGGCCACCTGGCCAGGAAGGCACTTTCGCGTTTCCGCCTCGACAACCGCCACGCCTACCGAAACGGCGAGGCTAAGGCCTGATGTTCTGGTTCAGGTGGAAGAGGTTCCCCGGGTCGTACGTGCGCTTGACCTCGACAAGGCGGTCGTAGTTTCCCTTGTAGTTGGCACGGATGCGGCCCTGGTCGTCGTCCGCCATGAAGTTGACGTAGCCGCCCTCCTCCGAGTGCGGGGCGGTGGCCTCGTAGTAGTCGCGGACCCAGGCGGTGTTGGCCTCATTGTCGGCGGGGTCCGGCCACATGCCCGCGATGACGGTGGCGAAGGAGGCGTCCCGGTAGGCGAAGGCCGTCGCATCCGGGGCGACCCGGTGGCAGGCGCCGTTGATCGGGTAGATGTGGACCGTCGAGTTCACGGCGGGCAGGCGCGGGCCGTGCACCAGGTGCGCCTCGATGGCGGCGTCGCTCAGCTCCGTCACGAAGTTGGCCTTCCAGTAGTGCTGGAGACCGGGCGGCACGAGCGCGTCGAAGGCGCTGTTGAGTGCCGGGTACGGCATGACGCCGACGTGCTCCGCGACCACCGGGGCGAAGTCGTGGAAGGGCTGGAGCGCCCGCTCGCCCTCCTCCGGCGGACCCGCCCAGCACGACACGATCAGAATGAAGGGCTCGCCGTGCCGGTCTTCAGGGATGAACGGCAGCGGCGGGGCGATCTGGAAGGCCGGGAACCCGCCGAGCTGCTCCGGCGCGTCCGCGATGAAGTCCCGGAAGGAGCGCAGGACCGTGCCGGCACTGTCCAGCTCGAAGAGCATCGGCCCGCCGTAGATGTCCGTGACGGGGCTGAGCCGGAATTCCAGGGAGGTCACCGCGCCCAAATTGCCACCACCGCCGCGCAGCGCCCAGAAGAGGTCCTCGTGCTCCTGCTCGCTCGCCACGACGAGCCGACCATCCGCCGTCACCACGTCGGCCGAGACCAGGTTGTCGCAGCTCAGGCCCAGTCCGCGGTCGAGGTAACCGATGCCGCCGCCCAGCGTGAGGCCGCCGACGCCGGTGGTGGAGATGATCCCGCCGGTCGTCGCCAGACCGAAGGCGTGGGTGGCCGCGTTGAAGTCGCCCCAGGTCGCGCCGCCCTCGGCACGCGCCGTCCGGCGTACGGGGTCGACGCGGACGCCGCGCATCGCGGACAGGTCGGCGACCACGCCGTCGTCGCAGGTGCCGAAGCCGGGCACGCTGTGCCCGCCACCGCGTACCGCCAAGTCGAGGTCGTTCTCCCGGGCGAAGTCGACGGCCGCCATGACGTCGCCCGCGTTGGCACAGCGCACGACGGCGGCCGGCCGTCTGTCGATCATGGCGTTGTAGACCTTGCGGGCCTCGTCGTAGGCCTCGTCCTCGGGAGTGACGACCGCGCCGCGCACCTGTTGGCGCAGCTGGTCCGCAGGGAGGTTGCCCATGGCCATCGCTCCTCTTGCCCTGGCCCGGAAGGCGTGGTGCCTGTGGCAGCGGCGCGGCGTCGAACGGTGGAACTTCCCGCGAGCCCCGAGGCCGTCTGCCACTGGACAGGACCTTAGATTCACGCTAGCCGATGGGATGAAGCGTCAGCAGGAACCCCTCAAGCGACCTGAGTAAGAGGCGTTGCCTGTGACGGATGCCCAGCGGGCGGTGCCATTCGACCGCGGAGGTGTCGCGCCGTTTGGGGATCCCTCCCCGGACGGACGAGGACAGGGCCGGCCTGCGGGCAGGGTGGGCCGCGCGCCACTCGCGCGAGCTCAGCGCGGCACCGTCGACGCTCGTGTCAGGGGCGGGGGCGGGGGCGGGGGCGGGGTCACGAAGATCTCGCCGATCCGCCCATCGCGACCCGACAGGTACGAGGTCAACGTGTGGAAGTTCGTTCATGCGGTCCGGATCTTGGTCCGAGCGCTCTTCGGGCGGAGAGGATCCGGTCAGGACGTACCGGGGAGCGGTATGGCGCCCTGTGCGGCGATCCAGGAGTCCGCGAGCTTCGTCCACACGGCGGCTTGGCCAGCGCCCTGGGCCAGGCCGAGACTGTGCGGGCCGTGGGCGAAGACGTGCACGGTGTGTGGTACCTCGTGCGCTGCCAGTGCAGAGGCGAGCCGGTAGGTGTGCTCCGGAGGGACGTAGATGTCCTCGCCGAGCAGGATCAGCCGTGCGGGCCGGTCAGCGCGACCCGCCGCGGCCCGGGCACAGGTCGAGCGGGTCGCACAGCATGACGACCTGGTACGGCCCGCCCTCGTCCACCGCGGCGCCGTGGGGCGCGAACCGCCACTGGGAGGGCTTGACGTGCCGCGTCCGGTCCCGCTTCTCCACGTGGGCGTGCAGGGTGCGCGCGGCAGGGTCGTTCGTCTCGACCATGACCTCGTCGGGGGCGAGCGGGAAGTGGTCGTGGAGCAGGCACAGGCCGAAGCGGTCCAGGTTCCCGTGCTTGTCGAGCACCTCGACGAGGTCCCGTACGAACGCCGCGTCCGAGGGCCTCAGCCCTTCGGCTTCCTCGAAGCGGGGGAGCTTGCGCGCGGTGGATTCCTTGGGGTGGGTCATGGCACGTCCCGTGGAGTGTGGGCAGGCCCCCCGATGCCATCGTCGGCCGCCGAGCGTTCTCCCGCAATCCGGTTGGCGGAGGCCGGGAGGGTGAGCGGGGTGCGGCGGCCGCGTGTTCGGGTGCGGCGGGGTGCAGTGCGTGTTAAAGGGTCTCAGGACGGGGTGCCGGAGGAGACGATGCGAACGGGGCGGGATGGTGCAAACCCGGTGGTGGAGCCTGATCCTACTGCTCACCGCAGCCATGGCGGCGTGGGGCGGGGCACAGCGGGCGCACGCTGTCGACGTCTGTGAGGCGGGGAGGCTGAAGGCCCGCAACGTGAGTGCCAGGCTCGATTTCGACTACCACGACCGCAGCTACGCTCAGGTGCTCTCGACCCTCACCGTCAGTGTCTCGGCGAAGGAATGGCCCCGCGCCACGGATCTGGCACTCAGCGAGAAGTCGGCTCTGTATCAGAAGGCGATGCGCTGCCTCCTCCGGGGGGATGACACCACCCCGCGCAGTCGTGAGTGGCGCTTCCACGACCCGCGGGTGAGCGTCCGGGGCGACCTGGTCACCGTGAATTACGAGGCGACCGCATGGATCGAGCAGAACAGGCCTTTTCTGCTCGGTCCGTGGCGGATCGAGGTCAACAGGAAGGGCGACAACTGGCGCGTCTTCCTCCGGCCGCCGAACACGCTGAAGAATGCCAAGTGGGGCCAGGTCGAGGTCCGACTGGACGGGCTCGAAGCCACCAATGTCTTTCCTCCGCCTTCCTCTGCCGACCCGGAGCGCCTGGTGTGGTCCGAACCGGAACCCTTCGACGTGCGGGTCGAGGTGGATCCCCCCTGGCAGCGCTCCTTCAATGTGGGCGAGCAGTGGCGGACCCTGGGCTGGGTGGGTGTCGCCACTTGGTGGGCGTTCACCTCGCTGGTGAGCGTGGTGGCCGTGCTCTATGCGTCGTGGAAGCAGCCCGGTGCATCCGTTTCACCAGCTGCTTCCGGCACTCCGGGACCGGTCGGCTTTGCAAGGATGATCCTGCTGTGGGCCGTCCTCAGCGCGGTGGTGGCGGCTGTCCTGCGCGTGCTGATCGTGGATCGGCCCCCATCCGCCGGACCGTCCTGGCGCCACCTCGTCGCCATTGCGCTGGCCCTGGTCCTGGTGCTGGCCGCCCGTCCGTGGTGTCACATCAGGTCTTCGTCTCCCCCCACCGCGCAGGAGACAGCAGCCGGCGTCGACGTCAAGGACGCCCAGCGACGTCGGGCCTGGGCGGTGAGCCTGATCGCCTCAGCCGTGGCGGTGTCCGGCTTCCTGTCGGTCGTCGCCCTTCCGGGCCTCATCGGGCTGACACTGCTGGCGCTGGGGACGCTGTGGTTGTGGCTCGCTGCGATGGCGGCATGGGCGTGGCGTTTCGTGCGGGAAGGGGCGATGGCCCGGCGTTCCTGGAACAAGGCGTGGGACGAGGCGCCGATCCGTTCCACGGTGGTTGCGACAGCCCTGCTCGCGGTGATGGCGGCGGCGCTGCTCACCTCCTTCTGGTGGACGCACGCGCGTTTGTGGAGTCGCGTCTACTGGCTCATCGACGAGCCCGAGACCGCCCGCGACCGGGAATGGGTCGGGTTTCTCGTCCAGTTCCCCTACTCAGGACTCACATGGGTCTACGCCTACGCGTGGCTGCTGACGGGCATCGCGCTCGTCGCGTTGCTGCAGATCCGTGTCAGAGACCGGCAGGGTCGGCCCGAAGAGTGTGACGATGGACCGCCGTTGGGGCCGGCCAAGGCCGATCTCCTGCTGACCGTCGCGATCTTCACCATTTCCGTGGGATTCCGGCAGGTCGAGTTCGCGGGTTCCAACCTGCTGTTCGGTGTCTGGCTCCTGCTGATGATCGCCTCGCTGTACGCCGTGGTCACGGTCGGCCGGCGGTTTTCCGTACTGGGTCGTACCGAAGAGGAATTCCGCGTTCGAAGACTGGGCACCAAGCGGCGCCGGCACGTATTGCTGAACAAGGCCCACGAGTTCCGCAACCTGCACCACAAGCTGTACGCGCTGGACCGTGGCCGGGCGGAGGGAGACCTCTCACGCGAGGAGGTGGAAAAGAGGCTGGACGGGCTGCACCACTGGCTGTTCGCCGGGCGGGGCAAGGGGCATCCACCAGCCCAGATCTCCGTGCTGGACGCAGCCCTCAGCTGGGGGCCCGGCGACGACTGGTGGGACAACGCCAAGAGTGCCGCGCGCCTGGCATTCTGCTTCGGGTTCCCGGCCAGTCTCGCCCTCGTCTGGCTGAGCTACCTCAAGGACGACCGGACCCAGATGGCCACGTTCCAGAGTCTCACAGGGCTGCCGGAGATCGCGGCGAAGTGCCTGGCGTGGCAAGTGGCATGGGCCGGAGGAGGCCTGGTCCTGGGGGCGCTGTGGCGGGTGCTCCCCGGACGCCGAAGTCCGGTGCGGGCGCTGAGCCTGACCGCCGCCTACGCCATCCCCGTCTGTGTGGGCGCCCTGGTCACCCAGATCACCGACACGGAACTCGGGTACGTCTTCCTGCACGTGGCGCTGATGCTCCTGGTCCTGACGCTCACGAGCATCTGGATGGACATGGAGACCTTCAGCGAGGAGAGGAGGTTTTGGCCCAGCGGCGTCGGCCTGCTGCTGTCGGTCTACCAGCTGCGGGGCCTGTCCACGCAGGTCGCCTACCTGGCCGCCCAGCTGGCGATCGTCGTTGGCGTGTGGCGCAGCCTGGCCGGCAGCGACTCCCGGCCGAAGTAGGGTCCGCCCCCTCAGTCCAACGCGTCCCGCAGGCGCTCCTCCATCGTCTCCACCAGCCCCGGGATCACCCCGTCCGGCGACGGGCTGTAGTGCGGCACCGCCCACCGCGTGATCCGGGCGTCGATCAGCGCGGGCCGGCCCGAGGCCAGGGCCGCGCGGAAGGCCTCCTCGAACTCGGACAGGGTCTCCACCTTGTAGCCCTCCGCCCCGCACGCGCGGGCGTACGCCGCGAAGTCAGGGTTCCGGAACTCGACCAGCGCGGACTCGCCGTACGTGACCAGCTGGAAGAGCTTGATCAGCTTGAACTGGCCGTCGTTGAAGATGACCCAGATGACCGGGATCTCGTTCTCCACGGCGGTCATCAGCTCGAAGCCGGACAGCGAGTAGCACCCGTCGCCGCAGCCGACGACCACCGTCCGCTCCGGATGGGCGACCTTCAGGCCGATGGCCCCGTTGACGTGTCCGGCCATCGGCCCGAAGGAGCCGGCCTTGCGGAAGTTCTGCCCCTCCTCCAGCTCCACGTAGTAGCCGAGCCACGCCAGATGGGCCCCCGCGTCGGCGAGCAGCACCCCCCGCGGCGGCAGCATCCGGCCGATCGACTGCGCGAGCTGCCCCGGGTGGATCCCTCCCGTCAGGTGGGTGATGTGCCGGGCCTCGTAGTCCCGTCCGTCGACCTCCACCGGCGGGACATCGCCGACCCTCCGCTCCAGCGCGTCGGTCAGCGCGGCCACCGCCGGCCGCGCGTCGGACAGCAGCGCGTGGTCGGGCGGGTAGGCCTTGTGGAACTCGCCCTCGGAGATGTTCACGTGGATGAGCAGCTTGTCCTCGAAGAGGTCCTGGCGGTAATTGAACGTCGCGTGCTGGTTGAGGGAGTTGCCGACGCACAGCACCACGTCCGCCTCGCGGAAGGCCTTCCACGCACTGGAGTGGCCGCTGTCCGCGAAGACGCCGACCGCGAGCGGATGCCCCTCGGAGACGATGCCCTTGCCGTCCAGGGTGGTGAGCAGCGGGATCCGGAAGCGTTCGATCAGCCGCTTGATCTCGGGTCCCGCCCCGCTGCGCACCGCGCCGAAGCCGACGAGCGCGACGATCCGCCGGCCCCGCGCGAGGGCGTCCGCCAGTACGTCCGCGATCTCCTCGACCCGCGCGGGATCGGGCAGCACCGGCGCCACGTCGAGCTTCACCGGCCGGAAGTTCCGTACCTCGACGCCCCGGTGGGTGAGGTTCTCGGGTACGTGGATGTGCACCGGTCCGGGCCTGCCCTCGAAAGCGGTGTTCACCGCCTCCTCCAGGACGTCGCAGGTGTCGGCGGCATCGGTGAGCAGGAAGGACTTCTTGGTCGTGGCGGCGAACATGGCCTGGGAGTCGGGCGTGCGGTTCAGCCCCGAGGTCTCGTTGAGCGAGCCCCATCCGCGCCATTCCATCGACGCGTACCCCGAGACGGCGAGGACGGGATAGGAGTCCGACATGGCCACGGCCAGCCCCGAGAACAGGTTGAACGCGCCCGGCCCGGCCGTCGCGAAGCAGAACCCCAGCCTGTTGGTGTACATGGCGTAGCCGCAGGCCATGAACGACGCGGCCTGCTCGTGGCGCGTGATGACGGGCCGGATCAGCCGTGAGTGCTTCAGCGCCAGCATCAGGCCGGCCGTGTTCTCCCCGGCACCGCCGAAGGCCGCCCGTACCCCGACGCCCTCCAGCCCCTTGACGATGGCCTCGTAGACCCTCATCGCCTCTCCCTTCCGGTAGGGCTACGTGTCCCAGTGGGCGGCGTGCCGACGGTGTGCCTCGGTCAGGCCGCCCCGGAAGAACCGGTCGTAGTACTCGGATTCGACGTGGTGCGTCTGCAGCCAGACGCCGGGCACGTGGATGGCGTCGGTGTGCGCGGGGAAGCGGCCGTGGGTCTCGTGGACGTACACGCAGATGTCCCGTGCGCAGTCGATGACCTGCCGGTCGTACTCGCTCGCCTCCGCGAGGTAGCGCTGCGCGTAGTCGTCCTTGTAGACGCGGGTGAAGAGCTCCTTGTCCGCGTAGATGCCGTCCTTGCCGAACTTGGACCGGACGACGGAGTCGACGGCTTCCGCCATCGACGGGTAGTGGGGCGGGCAGGCGGCCTTGATGAGGTGTTCGCCGCCGGCCCGCAGTCCCACCGGGTGGGCGCGCAGGGCCGCGTACTTCGGCAGCGGTACCTGCCAGCGAAGCACGTCGAGGGGGCGGAACTTCGGGGTGACGAAGTCGAAGCCCAGCATCCGGCCGTAGGCGCGGGAGAACTTGGGGTCGCCGAGCATGATCTGCGGGCTGATCGTGGCGTGGATCCAGGCGCCGAGCCCCATCGCGTCCGCGACCAGCATCATGTTCTGCAGCAGCAGATCGGCCTCGATCTGGGTGCGCATCGGCCCCAGGGCGCCGAGCGGCATCTTGATGTCGGGATTGAGGAAGCCGTTCTCGACCCACTTGCGCACCCCGGCCGGGCGGTAGAAGTTGCGGTCGTCGACGAGGGTGGGCCGGGCTCCGTCGGGCTGGGTGAGCAGGTACATCAGGGCGTTGACGTACTGGTGGGAGAGGTCGACCACCGGCAGGAACAGGGTGGTGCCCGGCAGGTTGGACAGGAACCGGTTGGAGTCGAGGTAGGCCGGGAAGTCGCGCATCCCCTCGGCGACGTCCAGCCGGTGGTCCAGTACCCGTACCTTGGCCCGGCGGGCCCGCTCGACCAGGGTGTCCTGGTCGAAGGGGTGCCACGGGGCGGGCGGCAGTTTGCGCAAGTAGTACGTGCCACTGTCGTTGATCATGAAGAAGTGGGTGGCCTGCGCGTTGTCGGGGCTGCCTGCGGTCCGCCCGGTCATGTTCAGGTTCGGCTTCGCCATGATCGGTTTGTGGTCGCGCGGGTCCTCGAAGGGCCGGTCGGGCATGGTGAGCCCGGAGGAGCCGGTGAGGGCGATCAGCACCGCCTCCTCCAACTCGTCCAGCGGCCGCGGCGGGTGCGGGGAGCTGTAGCTCATCGACCCGGCGGGTACGGAGGCTCCCCGGCTGACCCGGTGGGTGCGCCGGCCGAAGACCGTCTCCAGCAGCGGCCGGGCGAGCAGCTCTTCCAGGCCGGGGTGGCGGCGGCCGGGGCCTTCGGGTGCGGACATGGCCCCTCCCCGTTCAGCCGCGGCCGTCGTGGTTGCGGACCGGCTGGACCGGGCGCCAGGGCGCGAAGGCGCTCGCCCCGCGCGGCAGCACGCCCGCCAGCTCGGGGCAGTGCCGCAGGATGACGCTCGTCATGCCGTTGCGGGCGACCCAGTCCATGCCGAGCGGCGTGTAGATCTCGGGCCGGAAGTCGACGGTGAGGAATCGGTCGCTCTGCAGCCGCCGGCTCGCCATCAGGATGAAGACGCGGAAGGCGGTGTCGCTGAAGCCGAACCCCGCAGGCGGGTTCTCGGCGAAGAGCCCCACCACCGTGTCGACGTCGTCCACCGAACGGTAGACGTCCCGCAGCCGCGCGACCGTCTCCGGATCCTGGGACAGGTCCTCGAACCGGCGGATCCGCGGCTTGTGCAGCCCGGCCCGGAAGTCGTTGTAGCGGGGGACGCCGCGGCGGCGGGTGCGCACCAGGTCGACCACGGACAGGTCGATCACCTCCCCGTCGCGCCGGAACGCCTGGAGCGAGCGCGGGAAGTTGTGCAGGGTGATGGCCCCCGGGTTGGCGATGCCCAGCGAGTACAGGGAGTCCACCAGGCCGGTCTTGCGCATGAGCGGCTCCGCCGCGGCGCCCTGGAGGTCGTCGAAGCCGAGGGTGTCGAGCCGGCGGCCGAAGCGGTGGTCGACGAACTCGTAGTCGTCGGGGATCAGCGGGTGCATCCGGTAGACGGTGACGAACTCCTCCGTGAGGGCGTACGGGGCCCCGTGGTGGTCGGGCAGGGTCCTGGGGATGCCGCCCTTGCCGTTCGCCTCCAGCAGCCAGACGCCCAGCTGGTCGAGCCAGTTCTTCGGCGGCCCCTCCCAGTTCGTCCGCATCCCGATGTCGAGCGTCTTGGTGGCCAGGATCGCGGGAGTCCACTCCACCGTGTGGATCTTGGCGATGAGGGCGGAGACGACCAGCCGCGCCGTGTGGTAGATCCGGTCCTCGTCCAGGTGCGGGTACTCGTGCCGCAGGGCCTCGCACACCGCGTTGTGCTCGCGGGCGAAGAGGGTGTGCACGGCGCTCAGGCCGAGCCACCAGTTGTCGCTGAACCCGGTGACCGGCAGGCCGTCCGCGCTCGTCGGCAGGTGCCCCCGCTCCAGCCGCAGCCCGGCGCCGCCGCCGGGCTCGCGCAGGGACGTGGCGACGGCCTGGTCGCCCCCATACACCTCCGAACCGTCCCACCAGTGCGACACGCCGCCGGCGAACACGATCGGCGGCCGCCCGCTCCCGGCCGCGTCCAGCGGCTCGTCGTCACCGAAGCGCATCACCTTCTCGCGCGGTCCACCCGGGGTGTTCTGCCAGTCGGTGCCGGGCGGCAGCGGCACCTCGACGCTCCTGGTGCCCACCGGGACCCGCTTGTGGTTGACCCAGTCGTGCACCTGGAACTGGATCCAGGCCGCGGCGATCACGTTCAGCGACTTCGCCGGGATAAAGGCCTCGCGCCGCAGCAGCTCCCTACTCACGGTCACCGGGTTCGGGGTGTCGAACCGGTCCGGCCGGTACACGGGCGGCATGGAACGCCCGAAGGTCGCGCCGACGGCGCCCATCCGCGGCTGCGACAGGTCGTTGTAGCTGCCGTCGTAGCTGCGCCTGACCAGCAGCTCCTCGTCCACCGGCGGCTCCACCGGGCCCGCCTTGGGCGGCGCCTCGTGCACCTCGGTGTCGATCAGGTTGTGCCGGCGCAGCGTCTGCCGGAACGCCATCAGGTTCAGCAGTGCGACCGGGGTGGGCAGCCGGTGCCACGGGACGACCCGGTTCACGGAACGGAAGGCGGCCCGCAGCGGGGTCCCGAGCAGGACGTTGCGGCGCGGCTCCACGGTCACGAAGCGGCGGCCCAGACGGTGCGCGCTGCTCGCCTCGTAGGCGAGCTTGCGGGCACGGTTGAGGTTCCCCAGCGGACGGAAGCCCTCCGCGGTGTGCCACGGGTTGAAGGCCAGCAGGTCGACCCGCGCCTCGGCGGCGCGCGCCTCGGCCGTGTGGACGTCCTGGCGCGGGACGGTCAGCGTGGCTACGGGCACCACGGGCGCGTCCCGCTCGCTCCACTCGGCAGCGCCGTCCTCGACCGGGGTGCGCCGCGGGTCCACGTAGCGCTGTACGCACAGCTCGAAGACGATGTCCCCGGCACCCAGCCTCTGTGCCAGCTCGCGCCGCAGGCCGTCGGGACCGGCCGGCGCCCCCGCCGGGGCGGCGCCCGGAGCGGGCCGCAGCTGGTAGCGCACCGGCCCCGCGGCGCCCCACAGGATCGCGCCCCGGCTCCAGTACGTCTCCAGCGCCAGGCTGGACACGGTGCGCCTGCTCCCCGCGACGACGTTGCGCCGCATGCGGCCCGCCGTGGACCAGCCGACCGCCAGGGGCAGCTTGACGAACAGCGCGAACCCCTGTGCGGGCCGCGAACCGGCGCCCGCCATGGCCTTGGCGAAGGCCACGAACTCGCGCGCGTCGCGGGCGTGGGAGACCGGGAAGCTGGTCATCAGCAGATCGTGGGTCTCCTCGGGCCCCACCTCGACGCGCAGCGCCGCCCCGCGCAGATCGGGCACGGAGTCGGGCCGGCGGACCCCGCTGGCGTTGGACAGCCGGACCGTCACCGGGTACTCGGCCCCGGGCCGGGCGAACCCGGTCCGCAGTTGCTCGGGCAGGTCGTCGCGGAACCGCAGGCGCCCGTTCTCCACGCAGAGGACCGCCTTGGCGTGGAAGGTCCGCTCCAGGGCGGCGGCGCCGCTGCGCCGCTTCACCTTGAGCTGCACGCGCAGGAGCTCCTTCGCCAGCCGCTCGAAGGCCAGCCGCTCGGTCTCCGGGCTGCCGCCGACGTATCGCTCGTACCGCTCGACCTCGTCCATGCGTGCCTCTTCACGAAGGGGGCTTCCGGGGGGCTTGCTTGCACTCCCCACGAGGTTTCCCTACGCGCGCGGCGGTGTCGTGCCGAGCGGGGCAGACGGGTTCCCGGCGTGGCCCCTTCCGGTGGCCCCGGCCCCACCCGCCGGCCCACCGGGGACACGGAGTGGCGTCCGCGCGTCCGGGAGGGGAAGGCTGTACTCGTGAGAGCGCCCTTGCGCTCGCCCCCGGGACCGGGAGCCGGCGGTCACCACCAGGTCCTCTTCGTCCTCGCGGAGTGCGTGCCCTTCGCGATCGCCCTGCTGGTGCTCCTGATCGAGCTCACGCCCGCGCACGTCGTCTACACGGGGCCCCTGCTGGTCGCGACACCCGCCCTGGCGGCGGTGACGACGGGACCCAGGGGCACGCTCGTGGCGGCGGGCCTGGCCGTCGTCGTCAGCGTGATCACCGCCACCCACAATCACGCCTGGCGCGGCCAACAGGCCTACACCAACCCCCTCGCCCCGTCCCTGGTCACGGCGGCGAGCTTCACGACGAGCCGCGCCGCCCGCACGCGCCGGGAGAGCCGGCTCAACCAGGTCCGCCGGATCGCCGCGGCCGCCCAGGAAGTGCTGCTGCGGCCGGTCCCGGACCGGCTGGGCCCCGTACGGGCTGGATCAACTGCAAGGTTTGCGAAAAGAGCTCACGTGCCCCGGGAGCGCCCCCGCGTCAGGGTGCGCCCGGCGCGGCGCGGGGTGAAGCTGGTATTGACGTGTTGGTGTCGCTTGTCCTCAAAAGAGCTCCCCTGCGTACACGACTCGGGTTCACAGCCGCCGTGATCATGGCGGCTCTTGGCTCCATGGGCCCCGTTGCGGGGGCTGCCGTATCGGCTTGTCGGCGGGCCGGTTTGTGTGGCCGGTCACGGAACGTTGAGTACGACTCCAGTACCGGTCTTTGGACCTGCATGGGCGGCACGTACGACTGCGAACCCATCACCGAGACCTGAACAGGACGGCCGCACGCGCTTCCCGGAACACGGCCTGGACACCTGACGGCGGAACAGCCGATGGCTGGGCCGGGCCGGAAGCGAGCGTTGGTCGGGCGAGCAGGAGGCGTGGGCATGAGGGTGCAGGGCAGTTCTGGGCCATTGCGAGTGCAGGCCATCGCCGGGACTCATGTCGTGGTGTTGGGGTTCGACCACGATCGAGCTGACATGAATGGCGTGCTCGGTTTCGGGGTCGAGCGGTTCGATCACACTGAAGGCCAGCACCGGTGGCTCGACAACCGCCTCCGTTTTCCGCAGGCGAGGCGCCATTGGGGATCGAATTGGAACCCGTTCCAGACCTTCACCTGGGGTGACTACCGCACCAAGCCAGGGCGAACCTACACCTACCGCGTGCACACCATGACCGGAACTCCGGGGGAAGAACTCACCCCCGTCTCGACCGTCGAGCTGCAAGTGCAAACCGAGGAGCCGGGCGTGCACGGTGTCTGGTTCAACCGTGGCGTGTATGCCTCGCAGGCCTACGCCGAGCGCTTCAAGAACCTCCACCCCCGTGACATCGCCAACCGCGAGGCCTGGCGATGGTTGTCCCGCGGTCTCGAGGAAGCGCTGCTCGCCTTCATCGGCACCGCCGCCAGCGACCACGGGCAGCTCCATGCGGCGCTGTACGAGTTCGAGTACCTGCCCGTGCTCAAGGCCTTCCGCGTGGCCGCAGACACGGGCGTGGACGTCCAGCTCGTCGTGTTCGACCACCCGCACAACCGCGCAGCGGTGACCGCCGCCGGCATCGACGACCTGGTCGTAGCCTGGCGCGCCCGGGCTCAGATCCCGCACAACAAGTTCGTGATCGCAAGCCACGAGGGTGCGCCCCAGTCGGTCTGGACGGGGTCGACCAACATCACCGAGAACGGGATCTTCGGCCAGTCGAACGTCGGACACACTGTCACCGAGCCAGCCGTCGCCCAGCAGTACCGCGACTACTGGGCACAGCTCGTCACGGACCCAACCCCTGGCACCCTCAACAATTGGGTGGACACCAACAACCCGATACCCGACTCCTGGCCCGCGGGCATCTCCGTCGTGTTCAGCCCGCACACGCAGACCACGATGCAAGACCGCTACGCCGATCTCTTCGGATCGGCCCAGGACCTGATGTGCATTACGCTCCCGTTCAACCTCGATCCCCGATTCGCCGACCAGCTCCCCGGTGACCACCCTGCGCTCCGCTGGCTGCTCTTCGAGGACGCCGCCGTCGCCGACGCGAACCGGAACCTGGTCACCGATCCCGACACCGAGCTCGTGGCCGGTGGCCTCGTCGAAGAGGGCGGCCTCGCCGGCTGGGCGGCCGAGCACGACAACCCGTTCTCCAACAACATCGAGTACCTGCACACGAAGTACCTGCTGATCGACCCGATCGGCGACGATCCGATCGTGGTCACCGGCTCGGCCAACTTCAGCAACCCCTCCGCGAACAAGAACGACGAGAACATGCTGGTGATCCGGGGCGACCACGGCCTCGCCGAGATCTACTTCACCGAGTTCTTCCGCCTGTTCAACCACTACCGCTTCCGCGACTCGCTCCGCCTAGCCGCGCACCAGCCCACGCCCGGCCCCGAGACTGGAGTCGAAGCCCCGGTGCCGCTCGTCTCCAGGCGCTGGTGGGACAAGTACTACGACGAGCCGGCCCGGGACCACCAACGCCGACTACTGGCCAATTCCCCTCTGGTGACCTGAGTCGGAGATTTCGCGCTAGTTCGTCATGAGCCGTCCTGGTCCGAAGATTCCGCGTTGTCTGCGACTGATACCCAGCGGGCCGTGCAGGAGGGCTGGGTCCGTCGTCGCACGACCGCACAGGCACTGGCTCAACGGTCGCGGGTGATCGTCAAGAGGCTCGAGGAGAGACCGAAGAACGCGACGCACTGGTCGACCAGGTCGATGGCCGCAGCCATGGGCATGTGCAGTCGACGGTCTCACGGATCTGGCGGGCGTTCGCGCTCGCCCAGCACCGGTCGCAGACGTCTCTGCTGTCGACGGATCCGCTGTTCATCGACAAGGTCCGCGACGTCGTCGGCCTCTACCTGGACCCGCCGGAGAAGGCCCTGGTCCTCTGCGTGGACGAAAAGTCGCAGTACAGCGGGCTCGTTGAAAGCGCAGGTGCGGGCGCGGATCGTGCCGGCGGCGGCTGCGGGTATGGACAACGGGGCCATCGCGCGGGACCTGGCGGTCATCGTCAATATGGCCCGCAAGCGGCGTGGACGGTTCGCGGCCAAGGCCTCGAAGGGTTCACGGATGCAGCCGCGCGGGCCGGCCCAAGACCTACGGGCCCCTGGTGAGGATGGCGGTCGTGGCCGCTGCCACCAGTGCGCCCCCGCACCGCACCTCGGCGGCGAGGTCCCGGTGGAGCATCACGCCGTCGCCGGTAGTTCAAGGACCGTGCCGGTCTCTGGGTCCGCGGGGAAGCTCGCGGAGTAACCGTATCGCTCGCACAGCTCCGGATCAGCCCACCGGGCAGTGCGCTGCGTGCGGTAGTTGAACCACAGCGTCGGGCCGTCCGGTGCGGACAGTACGACGCGGGCGAGTGCCGCGTCATCGGGATGGTGGTAGGTGTCACCGTTGGTGGACACGAGGTAGTGCCGGGCGGGGGCGACCTCAAGCAGTGCCTCGGTCACGTTCCGCCGACTGGCATGGTGGGGAAGTTTGAAGGCGTCCACCTCCAAGACCCGCAGACCCCGGTGCGCGGCCACCCCTTTCAGGCCGGCCCCGAGCACAGTACCGAACGCGTCCGCCCCGAGCACGGTGCGGGCGCCGCGGTGCTCGATCAGCAGCGCGATGCTACTCCCGTTCGGAGCTGTCGTGTCGTCGGCCGTCTTCTGAGCGGCAACGGCGGCCAGATCGCCGAGGGGCTCCAGGATGTCGGGCCTTACGTCGGCCTGCCAGCCACGCCGGGCCTGGTCAATGGTTTCGAACCACTCGCGCTCCAGGATCGCCAGGCGCTCGTTGGTCGGTGAGAGCACGGTGATGTGCGGCCCGTCCCGGACCGGCACCTCGATGAACCCGAACTCGTCCCCGGTGTCGATGGGACCGCCGCCGAATGCCCGGTTCCACGGAAGTACGGGACCGACGGATTCCCCGAGCAGCGCCGCTACCAGGCTATCCCCCTCGGCAACGCTGCCCTCCACCCTGCTCCGGGAGGGCATGTGTGGAGGGCCGTTGAACCAGTAGTCTCCGACGTCCTCGGCGTACTCGCTCCGCAGGAACTGGAGCATGCCGCCTATGTGGTCACTGTCGATGTGGGTCACCACGGCGACGTCAATGTGCCGGTCGTCGGGTACGAGCCGGCTCAGCCTCATTTCGAGCCGGGGCCAGGTGCCCGGAGGGCCGCCGTCGACGAGCATGCGCCAAGGCGGCCCGCTCCCGCGCGCACACTCCACGAGCAAACAGTCACCCAATCGCGCAGGCAGCACCTCGATGCGGATGGCTGTGTCCATGGGATCGTCTCCCTCCAGCCGGGCGCACCACCAAATCTACGCTTGTCAGCAGGGCGCCGCAGCGCTGCGAGCAGGGGCCTGCCCGGCCATGAGACCGCCCGGCCGCGGCGGCCGGACCGATCCCCACCACGGGCTTGGGCGGTCAGCGCCGTGGGGCGTGGACCAGCAGGTGGTGATGATGCGCAGGCGTACCGTGCCTTCCCGTTCGTAGGAGCGCAGGGGCCGAGGCCAGAGGCGCATGCGGAAACACCGTGGTGCCGGGCGATGCAGGCCCGGGTGATCCCGACGAGCCATGGCCTGGCCGGCTGGCTGCCGACGCCCGCACCGCCGCTACGAGCTCCAGGGCAGCCACTTGCCGGGCTGCCTTCACCAGCAGGCCTGCACCCTCATCTGCTACCGCCGGCTGCTCACCGCCCGCCTCGACGCGTGTGCCGCGAGCCGGCTCGCCGCCGAGATGACCAGTAACGGTGCGGCCGAGTCGCCTTGACCCAGTGGGAGATGGGCTGCAGGGCAAGGCGGGTGAACATTGGGTGATTCGGTGTCCCGCCGGGGTCTGGTCGGGGGATAACGGCCAGGAGGACAAGCAGTCGTCAGGGCTGCCCCGGCGCGCGGCGAGGTTGGGACATGGCGGTCACCGGCACCTGGAATCTGAAGAACCCCACCTGCCCGGTGGTCGCGTCGGGCCCAGGGACCAGGCCGCGTACACGGCGAAGCCCAAGGTTCCGGCCGGCACGATCACCCGGCTCGCCCACGGGCTCGGGATGTAGGAGGTCGGCGATCCGCTGGCGCCAGCTGGCCTCGCCGACGTCCTCGACGGCCCGCACAATGCTTGTTCCATCGGCACGCCCGCACCCCGGCCGTGCCGCTCCCACCGGAATCCAGAGGATGACCCATGCCGCTAAAAGGTTACGGTGTCCTGGCTGCCCGCGCTGTCGACCGGCGCCGGGAGGGATCCAGCGATACCCCTCACTACCAGATCCATCTCACCGACAACGCCGGCACCCACTACCGGGCCGCTGTCAACGTAGAGTCGCAGCAGGCGCCCTCCGAGCTCCTGTACCTGGCCGATGATGATTTCCGCCATCCCGTGACCGAGCTGCTCCCGCCGGCCGGCAGCGGATGGACGGCCCTGGCGTCACAAGCGGGCAAGGCCAGCCTGGACTTCATCCGCGGCAACCTGTTCGACCCCGCCTCGATGCGAATGCTCCCGCCCGATGTCGAGGGCGCCGACAACGACTTGGCCGACCTGCTCGACCACTACGTGCAGCGTGCCATCGCCGACCCCAACGCCGCCCTCTACGTCTTCGGGCAAAGGTTCGGCCCCGAGGCCAACATCGCCGACAAGGTGTTCGGCTTCCGGCCCGGCAACGGCGTACACGACATCCACATGAACCAGGGCAACAGCGGCCGCTTCCGCTCCGACAACGGCGTCTGGCAGGACGGCGCCTTGTTCGTACACCTACCCTCCGAAAACCGCTGGGTCGCGATCTTCCTGGCCTTCCAGTCCCAGGCATGGCACACCGGCGACAACACCGGTCACCCCCTCGACACCGCGCCACCCCGCTCCGGTGACCGCGACGAGCCCCTGCGGATCATGGCCGCACTGGTCAACCCCTCCGGCCCCGCACCCGAAGCCGTCACCGTACTGAACGCCTCTCCAGCGCCGATCGACCTTCAAGGATGGCAGCTCACCGACCTCAACCAGCAGACCCTCCCGCTCCCCGCCGGCATGCTCCAGCCCGGCACCACCCTCACCGTCCCGGGCGGCAACGGATTCCATCTCGGCAACCAAGGCGGCACGATCACCCTCCTCAACCCGGATGGCATCAAAGTCCACGGCGTCGCCTACACCGCGCGACAAGCCGAGCGCGAGGGACGGACCATCGCCTTCTAACACCACCAGCACCAAGCCCCACAGCACCCTCGCCGGCCGGCCAAAAGCGACCTGATCGGCGGGCGAGGGTGGTCTTCGCACGGCTGTGCCCGGATCCCAATCGGCCCTGGAGCGCGCCTTCACCGCGTCGGCGAACCGGGGCGCCCAGTGTTGTTGCCTTATCCGTAATCGGGAAGCGCACGATCATGGTGCCGGGCCTGAGAAAGCATGCCGCGTTGCGTACCTGCTGGCGGTCTCCTGGGCGGCGCGGATGAGGGCGCTTACCGCAACTGCGCGCAGAATGCGGATGAGGGCAGCACCAGACTCTCGCCGTCTCATCGGATCCGTGGCAGGTGCAGCCATTGGAGTGGATCTGCGGCTGCCGCTGAAATTGGGGTTGCATGCCTGGGTATGCATTTAAGCATTGGCTTTTAGCGCCACTGGAAGAATGACACATTGTAGGAGCGGACTGGCCATGCCCGACCACGCGCAGCTGCGGCGGGCGACCGCCTGGATGAGTGCAACTGCCGTCGAGGAGGCCGACGCCGCCCGCATCTCGGCTGCCTGCGATTCATCCGGTCACTTCCCGTTGGAGCCTGGCACCGCCGATGGCGGCTGCGGACCAGGTTCCACTGCGCTGGAGCCGGGACGGCTGTACCGCAGGATTAGCGGCCGTGACGATCGGGCTCGACCCGTCAGTGATGAGGAACTGGCGGAGTTGGGTGACCCGATGGCGGTTACGTTCTTCCGCGTGGGCAGGTTTCCGACCACCGTGCAGGAACTGCTGTCCGAACTCCCCGCCACGGCAGCCGCCTCACGCAAGGTGTATCTGGTCAGCGAGGCCGGGCAAATCTCACCGGTTGCCATCGGCGAGCGCGACATGCGGTTCGCGATCACGATTGCCGTGGACGGCAATCAGGTGGACCTTCTGGTCAGCACGCAGGCTGGCGGCGACCCCAAGGAGGGATTTCTTCAGGTCGCGGCGTGGGATTCTGTAGCGAGGGTCTTCAATTTCTATGCCCGTTTCGAATCGAGCTGGGTGTGGGCGGGTAACTCCTGGCACGCGCTGGAGCCGGACTCGCGGGGCAAGGGCTGCTTCGACAGCCACATCAACGGCAGCGCCGTGATGAAGGAACTGAGGATTCCCTGGATCAACTGGCAGTCAGAGCGGGCGACGATCCGGCTCGCCGATGATGACCCGCTCCGCCATGACCGGCTGTTCCAGCAGGTCATCGGAGCCGAGCGGCTGGAACTGACGGTCAGGTTTCTCATCACCCGGTGGACGGCTGCCCGCCTCGCCGAGGTGACCGCGAACGGCGTTGTGGACCACCCCGACCGGCTGCTGCGCCACCTGTTCACCAGCACCACGGTCAACCTCACCAGTACAGACCGGCAGAGCAGCACCATCGCGGCGGACAGTGGCGAGCTGACGCTACCCACGGGGTTCTGGCTGAACCAGGACATCCTGTTCGACGACCTGCGACTGTTCACGCAGGCCGCTCCGCCCAGAGCACAGGCCGCCGGGTACCTGGCCGGCCTGACGCGGTTTGGTTTCCGGCTGGAGGAGAAGTTCAGCGGCTTCTCCCAGCCAGGTGACACGTTTTTCGCCTTCGTTGTCCCCGAGGCTGCCCACGAGGACAACGAGGTGATCCGGCAGATGGTCCGCAAGGGGCTCATCTCGGCCAGGTTCGCCGCCTGCGTGCTGATGGTGGACTTTCCAAACCCGGTCTTCAGCCCTGCCCGCAGTCACCTCATGCGGTACGTGCCGACCACGCCAGTCAAGGCGGTGGAGTTGTGTGACACGGTCACCCAGGCCATCTTGGACGCAGCGCGAACGCGGAACCTGCCCGCCGACAGTCCCGAAGCCCGCTTCGCCGAGCACTGGCAGGTGCCTGAAGACGTTTGGCAATCAGTGTTCGGACAGCGGGTGGACGCCTATCTGCGCAAGGTCACCCAACAGATCCAGACCGCATCCGGATTCGACGACTACGTCCGGTTGGCCGAGTCGCGGCGTAGGCAATTTCGCCTCATGAAACTGAATGAGTTCGAGCTCACCTTGCCGGTCACCAACATTCCCCCCGGCGCGCCACCGCTGGCGATGCGCGAGGACGCCACCGTCGCGGAGCTGACCTGAAGCCGCCCCTCATCAGCCGGCACGGCATCAGCTTCAGCGGCGCCAGCGACCGCTGCGTTCCACCCCTCCGTCTTCACGAGCAAGGAGAACGAGCGCCATGGCCACAGTGGATGCTTACGGGCCTCCCGGCAACCTCGACGATCTGGACGACTTCGGCCGCAAGGCCTGGAACGTGTTCATCTCCGACACGGTCGACGAGGCCATTCAGGGCCCCGATCCCCGTCAGGTACTGAACGACAGTCCGAGACCGCAGTTCTACAACCTGACCAGCGCGGATACGGCCTCGGACGTCCAGCGAGTCTCCATCACATGGACCGCGTTCCCCCGCATCATCAAGATCACTTCCGTTGGCGATCTCCAACGATGGCAGCGCGCCGACGCCAGCCGCGACGTCCAGGACGAGTACTGCGAGTGGAGCGTCACCCGGGACGGCTCGGGAAAGATCACCCAGGTTACGTTCACGTGTGAAGGCCCCGAGTATTGGGAGATCCTGGCGCAGACGAACCCGGACAAGGTGGTCGACCTCTACCGTAGCTTCATCAGTCCGGACGTGCGCAAGGAGGATCTGTTCTCGCCCAGTGGCAGATACCAACCGCGCAACAAGTGGAATAACTCCACGAGCCACGGCGCCATGCACTTGATTCAGCCGAACAACACCCTGGGCGCAGAGATCGAGTTGGCTGCGGCAGCCACCATTCGGCGCGTCGTCAACGGCCAGGAGCTGAGCACCGAGCAGGAACTCGTCAACTGCAGCAAGTACGGTGCCGCAGAGCGCAACAGTGATCCCCACATCGGCGCAGGAGTCAACGCCCTGGCCCGCCAGAAGGCCGACATCAGCCTCGCCGACCCAGTGGGCCTGTACTTCGACGACCTGTCGACGGATGGCTGGGAGACCCCGGACGGCTCCGATCCCCAAAGCTACTGGACCTATGCGAGAGGCGACTCGGAGCACCGTGTCCGCGCCGTCTACGAAGTGCCCCAGGACAAGGGTTTCGACGTCGGGGACATCACCATCGGCGGGAGGCCCATCGAGTTCGGAGCCCAGATCGCGGACTTCATCACCATCAGGCTCACGGGCGTCGCCTGCCGGTTCAACGACTCCACCGCCCAGCCGCAGACCGCCTGTAAGGAGTTCCCCGCGGTTGACATGCGGCAAGAGGGTTTCGGCGCAGCCGCGTTCTCCGCCTCCGGCCGCTTCTTGGATCCCCGTCCCACCCTCTCGTACCGCTCCTCCCGCGTCACCTGACCGTTCCTTCGCGGGGCGGCCGGCGGACCCGAGGCCGGGGCCCGATCCGTCGTGGCCCGCCTCGGCCCCTCACTCCGGGAGGCGTCGGGCAGCCGTGCGATCGGGGCGCCGCTCTACTTGGAGGAGGCCTCGCCCACATACTCGATCACCTCGACCTCCGCCACTGTGGCCGGCTGGACAGCCGGTCAGGAAGCCGAAGTCCATCGAGGCCACTGCTACGTCCCACGTCGCCAAGGAAGGACGTTCCGATGTCACCTGACAGAACGCACTTCCCCGGCCTTGGTGCCGATGTGGTATCCGAGCTCCCGGTAGGCGTCGAACTGGGCATGGTCGAACCACTGGTCGAAGGTGGCCTGGCGGGGAAAGGCCTTCTCCCTGAGGGCGTAACTGAGCAGCTCGTACGGCATGTCGGGAGTCAGACTGGCCTTCACGAAGATGATCGTCCCCTTTGTGTCGGCCGGTGTGCCGGGCGAGAACTCGACCGGCTCGGGGTACTCGATCGTGCCGCGCACCACACTGGTGGCGGAGAACCGGGCGTTCAGCGCGGCCATCGGCGTCTCGGGCGGGAGCGGTGGAGCGCTGCCGGGTACCAGGTCCAGCAGGTTCTGCCCCTCGTCCTTGAAGGTGATCTTCACTCCGAGGTCTTCGTAGGCGAGCGTGACCGCCTGCGCGAGGGTGGTGGCCAGCGGCGGCGTGTCCCCCGAGGAGTCGATGACGTAGATCGTCCGGCAGCGGAGCCGGAGCGTTTCGACCAGACCGAGATTGTCGAAGTGCCCGCCGTCCGTGCACAGCAGCAAGGGAGTGGTATCCGAGTACCAGCTCACCAGTTCCTGGAGTTGGTACCGTAGCCGCCGTACCCGTGGCAGCCGCGGCATGATCCGGCAGGGCCCGTACTTCGCCAGTTCCGCGAGGTAGAGCGGGTTGGGGACCCAGGTGCCCAGCCGCACGTTGGAAAGGGCGAGCAGCCGCTCCATGAACATCGTCTGAGTGCCCATCGCAGAGGCGAAGGCCGCTCCTGACACGGCGACGGCCGACTGCACGGTCAGGTCGCGTCCGATCAGCGCGGGGGCCGTGTTCTGCAGGGTGTCGGTGCGGACCCAGCCCGTGTCGGGGCCACCGCAGTAGTCGGAGGCGAAGGTGAAGGGCACGGCGGGGCGCCCGGGGGCGGTGCGGTTGCGCAGCGAAATGGCAGCCGAGGCGGCGAAGATGACCTGGGGGAAGCCCTGCACTCGCTGCGCGTAGGGGTCCAGCGGGGTCGGCTCGTGGTTGTAGTCGTACGGCAGGGCACCCACCGAGCCGTCCTTCAACACCGCGCGCCGGACGGCGAAGGCACCCGCCAGCCGCTGTCGGTAGAAGGGGTGCAGGCTGAAGGTGGTCTGGTCGATCACGAACGACAGCACGATCAGGGCGATCGGGATTCCGGCCTTCCACCAGATGTCCCAACTACCGGCGTAGACGGCGGCCCAGGACATGAGGGCGAGGCAGAAGAACGCGACCAGGAGCAGCACCAGCCAGCACACCACGATTTTCATCCAGCCTGCACCGACCTGAACGACAAGGGACGGACCGCCCTTGCCGAACAAGCCGGGCTTTTCCCCGTCCGGCTTCAGCTCCTTCACTGTCTTGTGGACGACGGTGAACCAGGTTCCGACCGCAGTCGCCGCCGCCGTGAGCGCGGCGAGCACCGACAGTCCCCTGCCGTCGTTGTGCACCACCCCCTGTTCGAGCGCCAGCCAGGCGAAGAACCAGATCACCGCCGGAAGGACGATGGAGATGACGGCGACCGCCAGGGCCATTGCCACGATCGTGTTCACAATGCTGCGCAGCCAGGCGGGGCGGGACTTCATATTCCCCGCCCCGACGAAGGCGGCTCCCACGGACAGCAGGCCCGCCAGGCCGAACAGCGCGAGAACGGGGTGCCAGGCGTGCGGATACAACTCAAGGGACGGCAGGAACACCTGTGGGGGCCCGGGACACCTCAGGACGTCCGTAACCTCACACGTCGGCACGAACGCCTTCGCCTGCGGCATGAAGCGGTGCAGGTCGGTCAGCGGAAGGTGCGAGTAGAACGCGTTCAGGAACTGGCCCGCCACTGCGAAGAGCAGTGCCAACATGCCGAAGGAAACGGCCATGCCCCGCAGCACCGCCCCCGCGGCGTGCATCTTCTCCTTGGGCGTGTCAGCCAGGTACTTGGCGTGGCGGCGGATGTGGTCCTCCTCCTGGCTGCCCGGTGCGAACGCGTCGGCGGGCTCCGCAAGGCCGGGCCGCACCGAAGGCTTCCCGTCCGCGTCCTTGAGTCGGGCACCGGTCAGGGCCAACTGGAGGGCACCGGCCGTGTACCCGCCACCGGACACCGACACCAGATAGTCCGCCTCGAGTAGTTGCCCGCGCAGCGCCTGCAGCGCGCCCAGGGTGATCGAGGCCGACCGGATACCGCCGCCGGAAACGCAAAAGCCGAGCTCTGCGGGCTTTCGACCGGGCGGCTGGTAGGCACGCGTGCGCCAGCGGGTGACCGCGTTGTCGTCTGGGTCCTGAGCCTGGGCCTGGTGCGGTTGTGCCGGGTCAGGGGCGGTCCACTCGGGTCGGGGCTCCCAGTCGTGGGGGGCAGCGGGCGGAAGGATCACGTCGGGGTGGCTCCGCTGGCTCTCCGTCTCGCCGGCGGGCCGATTGGCGTGGGCCACGACGGGACGGGGATGGTCCTCCCGCCCGCTCGTCAAGATGGAGGGGTCCTGCACACGACGGCAGTAGAGGGTGACGACGATCAGCACGGCCGCTGCCACCAGCGGGACGACGAGCGCCCACTTCACCTGGGCGAAGTAGGTCGCCAACTGCAAGTTCCGCTCCAGATCACGCTCCGCGGCCGTCCGCAAGACGCCGAGCCAGGGCAGTACGGGACCGTCCGGGGCGGCCTTGATCCGGTCCAGTGCCTTCCAGAGGAAGATGTTCTCCACGCAGTCCGCCGCCACCACCACAGGGGTGAGAATGAGCGCGCGCCGGGCCCACAGGCGCGTGGACTTCCGGTAGAGGAGCAGGTTCCCGAGTCCGAAAGCCCCGGCGAGGGCCGCTCCGTACCCGGGAACGTACCAGCGCCAGTCCAGCACGAGGCCGTCCTGGAAGAGCTTGGACCCGCCTCCGTCCTTCACGATGGCACGGGCCGTATCTGCCTTCGCCGCGAACTGCAGCAGCAGTTCGCCGTCCTGCGAGGGTCTGGCCCGGAACGGCGGATCCGCCCCGTACCAGAGGATCATGAAGAGACCGGCGGCAAGCCCGAACAGGCACAACCCCACCGCCCAGCCCGGCACGTCTCGCAGCTTCACCTGCGCCTGAGCATTCGGCATGCAGGCAAAGTAGTCACCTGAACGCGATTCGTATCGATGCGCGCCCTACACGAGGCAGCGCAGGACCCACTCAGCGCACCCGCCTTGGCCTCACACCCACCGTTCCCGCCACGCCACCTGCGCGGTCCCTCCTTCCGGTGGTGGCGTACCCGCGTCCGGGATCGCGGTCTGACGGCACCACAGCGCTCCAAGGCCGTCACACTCGCGCGGAACGCGTCGAGCAGCTCTCCGCCAACGAGCGCGACCACCAAGCCCTGGTGAACGAGGTACACAGGGGCTTGCTGCCACCAGCGGAGGAGCTGTCGGCGCCCGACCTGGAAATGGCATGCCACTCACCGAGGTGAGCGCGGGTGGTCGACAACCTGGCCCGGCAGGCGTCACTGCTGCTCCAGGTATTTCTGCAGCCGAGTGAGCAGGGCCGCGAACGCGGGGGTCATGGCGGCGTCCGACTGCTTGAGGACCGTCGAACGACCGCCGTCCTCCACCGTTATCGTGTAGCTCATCGCATCCCTGGCCCGGCTGGTCTGGTCCGCCTTGGGCGTGGCGACGGCCGCCGCCACCAGCCGGGCCATCTCCGGGGCAGCATTCTCCGGCAGGGTGTCCGTATCCAGCACCTTGGGCGGGAGGCGGAGATTGACCGCCGCCGCCAGCCCGCCGTGTGTCGCCAGAGTCACCTTCATTGCGCGCAACCTCGTTACGATGGGTCTAGGTTCGGGCGGCGGCAATTTCTGGTGTCAACCGGCCCGCTTCAACGCGGTCACATCCTTGGCCAGCCTCGTCATCTGGGTGCTCAGTTCCCCGACCTGCCTGGTCAGGGCTGCGAGGCCGTCCTGTCGTCTCACACCGCCGTTCCCGTCTGCCGCAAGGCTCCGCGCCCGGGCGACTCCGGTCGGGACGGCTCTGATGGGGATTTCCACCCCTTGCCACGCTGCCAGCACAGCCGACTGCTCGGCGCTGCCGATGCCGAAGAGTTCCCCGGCCTTCTGGAAGGTGGTGTCCGCGAAGTCCTGGAACTGGGTCTCGGCACTGGACGCTTTCAGCGATTCATACCAGATGGGCCCGGCACCCTCCCATGCGAATCCGCCGATGCCCACGGCCGCCAGGAAGAACGCCTTATTCGGGATGCCCGAGTTGAAATGCACCCCGCCGGAATCCCCTTCCTCGGTGTCGGGCAGGTGAATGAATTTGCTCATACGGTCAGGCTGAGGGTCCTTTCCGAACAGTGCGTTGTCGTATGCGTGCCCCGGGGCCTTCATCGATCGCAGGGCGTCGGCATCGATCCCCGGAGTCCACACGTCAGCCCCGATCAGCCAGTCCGCCTCCTCAACCGACTGTTTCAGCGACCACTGCTTGACCAACGACCCGAAAACATCCGACATCGACTCGTTCAGGGCCCCGGACTGATTGTGGTACACGAGCCCCGCAGTGTGTTCGGTGACTCCGTGCGTCAACTCGTGCGCAATCACGTCCAGGGATCTGGTGAGGTCGCCCAAAATCTTTCCGTCTCCGTCGCCGAAGACCATTTGCCGTCCGTCCCAGAACGCGTTGTTGAACTTCACACTGAAGTGAACGTACCCGTCCAGGCGCATCCCGTGGTTGTCGATCGAATCACGCTGGAATACCTCCTTGTAGAAATCGCGTGTCAGGCCGAGTCCGCCAAATGCCCGGTTTGCGGACTCGTCCACGGACTCCGATCCATCCTCCGACCTGGCCAGAACAGCGGATGCGAGGAAGCTCCCATGGTCGCAGTCGAAGACGGTGCGCCGACCGTTACCGGTTGCGGTTGCGGCTGGGCCGGCGAAGGACGCCCGGACCGCTCGTTCGCCCCGCAGGCGAGCGGTGGTCAGCATGGTGTCCAAGGCGGCCTGGCGCACTTCGGTGTCTTCGCTCTCCAGAAGCCTCTTGAGAAGGTGCGGGGGGATGATGCAGTTGAGTCGGGAGGTCTTGCTCATAGGACACCTCCTGGGAAGGAGAAACAACGGGCAAGCAGGCACCGACGCGGGGAGGGTTCGCGACGTTCGATGCGGCAGGGCACAGCGTTGCCACGCCCCTCCGCGAGGGTCTCGTGGACGAACGGCAGGAGCCCACTGGGCGTGGCAATAACGGGAGAAGCATCGGCGCCGGCCAGCCCAGTTTCCAGAGGCGGGGCCATGCTCATATCACCAGTCTCCGGCGGCCCGTAGCGACTGGCAAACGCAGTCATCCACCCCGGCGCCGGTGGTCCCGCCGCGTCACTTGGCATCCAAATCCTTGCGGATCATGGACGTCGCGGACGCCAGTCGGCTGATGCCCTGCCGGACCTCGCGGATGCCCGCGGGAGGCCCGGGCCTCATTCTTGATGGCGGCCCCCGCGACGCACTCGTTGCCCCCGTGGTCGAACGCGGTCAGGGCTTCCCTCCAGAAACCGTGGGCGTCCTCGCTCGGAGGACCGCCGTGCTTCTTGGCCTTCGCCACCTCTGCCAGCAACTCCTGGCAGGCGGTGGTCCAGATGTCCATCGGGCACAGGCTCACCTCGTTGACGCGGCCTGCGGTGTCCGAAAGTGCCTTGATCCTTTCGTCGCCTCCGGAGGACCACCAGTCCTCCAGTTTCTCGGCGGGTGTCGCGCTGCAACCTGCGAGCACCATCATGGTGACGGCGGCCGAGGTGGCTCCGGTGAGTCTGCGGGCGTGGAACGGCATGGCCCCCTTGTTCGGTCGTGTCGATGCTGCCAGGGACGACCGGGCAGGGAGGGCCAACGCCGAAACTGCGGGACGAAGCCCGGCGGGCGGCCGACGGACGCTTCCCTACCCCGGGCGGACCGCTGGACACCCCGCCCGGTACGACCGGCCGCCTTCCGTCCTGACGAGGATCCGGTGCTGCCCGTCTGACAGGCCACGGCAACCATCGAACCCGGCCCGGGCAGAGCCGGGGTGGCGGTTGAGGATGTCGCGCCGCGCTCGACTCGCGCCCACGAAGGTCAACTCCCGCCGACCTTCGCCTCCCATTAGGCCTACTCGTCCCGAGCGATCCGTGAACACCTGCGCAAGCGCAAAACCCGGGCCTTGATCCCGCAGCCCGCCGACCAGATCACCAACCACAAGCGGCTGGGCAGCCGGGGCGGCCGGCAGCCTGCCTTCGACAAGACCGCTTACAAGCAGCGGAACACCGTCGAACGCTGCATCAACAAGCTCAAGCAATGGCGCGGCCTGGCCACTCGCTACGACAAGACAGCAACCGTCTACAGGGCGGCCCTTCACCTCGCGGCCATCCACATCTGGGCCGCGAGGTGATCGCTAAGAGACGGCCTAGTCGGCCGGTCCGGCCAAGTGCGCGCTCGGGTCACGGATAGCGGGGCCGGCCCGCTCGTCAGGGGCGGTCAGTGCCTCGACGAGCCGAGCGAACTCGGTGCGCTGCCGGTCGGTCAGACGAGCGTAGAGGGGTATCTGCATCTCGTCGGTGATCCGCTCGGCGCGTTGCAATCGGGGGATCTGGTCCGCTTCGACGAGCTGCGGCTCCTGCCAGCCGTAGTGGGCTGCCTGCTCGACCCCGAGGTTGATGACCATGGCGGCTTGGGCGCTCAGCCCGCACAGGCGCACCGCCGCCAGATGGCAGGCGCCCCGGTGTTCGCGTAGTACGTGTATGCGCTGCATGGCCGCGCCGGCCGGGTCCTCGCCGGGGCACGGTTGTGCGCGCCAGCCGGCGAACAGGGGCAGTGCGTCGGTGTCGGCGCCATCGATGAGTTGCTGTGCCAGGTGGTTGAAGTGCTCCACGTCGACGTCGGCGGTGATGTGCGTGCGCCCCCACGCGCGGACAGCTTGCGCGTAGCAGGCGGCAGCCTCTTGCGCCGGCATCACGGGCTGTCCCGCCAGCCAGCCGCTCGTCACCAGTCGGGGGCCGAGGAAGCCCTGTACCGCTTGGACCACCGTGACCGGTGCCTCGCCGAGCACTCCGAAGCGTCCGCGGCAGTAGAAACCGCGGCCTGGGGCGAAGCCGGCACGCAGACCGATCTCGGCGGTCGCCTCGTCGGACATGAACTCGTCACCAAAATCGTGGATGGGGCGGGCCACAGCGTCAATGCACTGGGAGATTTCCATGGACCTGAAGATCACCCACCACAACACACCAGGTCAAGAGGCGCCTTTCTGATGGAATCCTTTAGCTAATCTATTGAGTCATGCTCGATATCCGCCGCCTGCACATGCTCAAGACCGTCGTCGCCCGGGGCTCCATCACCGCGGCCGCCCACTCCCTGGCGCTGACCGCCGGTGCCGTATCCCAGCAACTGTCCGCTCTGAGAAGCGATGTGGGAGTCGAACTGCTGCGCCCCAACGGGCGAACCGTCGCGCTGACAGAGGCCGGCCGAGTCCTACTCGAGCACGCCGACCGGATCATCGCCGCCATGGAGGAGGCCGAAAGTGCCATCGCTGGGGTCAAAGGCACGGTCGGCGCCACCGCAACACTCGCCGCGCTGCCGTCCACCGTCACCAGGATCGTGGCCCCCGCGCTCACCACACTCGATTCATGCCACCCGCAGCTCACCGTGACCTGCCTTATCACCGACCAGGCGCAACTACGCGAACTCGCGCTCGGCACCGTCGACGTGGTGCTGGGACAGCGCTATCACCACCTGCCCGACGCGACACCCCGGGGCATCCACATCTCACCCCTGCTCGACGATCCACTGCTTGTCGTCACCGCAGCCGACCAAGGTGAGGGCCGGCCCGTCATCCTGCAGGAACTGGCCGCGCACGATCTCGCCGTACCACCGCCGACCACGGACTGCGGACAAGCCATCCTGCAAGGCTGCCACCGGGCCGGATTCACACCCACGCCCCGCTACATCACCGCCGACATCGCCGCCCAGCTCACCCTCGCACGAGCCGGCCTCGCCACCGCGCTCGTCCCCCGCACGGCCATCGACCCGACCACACCCGGAATCCGTACGACTCCCATCGCGGACCACCCGATCAAACGCCTCCTGTTTGCCGCGACCCGCCACACCGAGAACGCGAACCCGACAACCAACGCAGTCGTCGCAGCACTGCGCACAGCCGCGCAGGCAGGGCAAACCGCCTGCCTACCGCCAGCCCAGGAGTGAGCGACCGCTTCCCAGGAGGGCGGGTGCGAACACACGCGTGCCGCGATGGGGACGGTGTGCGCGCCAGTCGTCCTCGTCCACCGGACGCGGCGCGGTGGCGTCCTTGCTGTCGGCGTACCGGTCCTCGACGTTGCGACGGCCCAGTTCGAAAGCCACTCGCCGGGCGCCCCACCGCGGATGCTGCTGCCGGAGTTCGCAGATCAGCGCCTCCACGTCCGCCGGCAGTCTGGCCGGACTGCGATGGGGACGTCGCGACCGCTCCTTGAGCCCCTCGACTCCAAGTTCCCGATACCGCTTCCGCCAGGTGTGTACGGACTGCCGCGACACTCCGTACCTCAGCCCGACCTCGACCACGGGTGCCCCGTCGAGCACCTCAAGCACGGCCCGATACCTGTGCTCCACCAGTTCCTGCGGCTCCATTCCGCCCCCTTCTCCCAGGCGGAACAGCGAACTGGCAGCGTCAAGGATGTGCCGAGAACAGAACGTCAAGGATGTCCTGAGCCCTCACACATCATCTCCAGGACACGTTGCGTGGGAGCTGACCCCGTCGGCGCAGACCGGTCGTCTTCCGTGCGCCACACGACGCGCGTGCGGCCCGCGCCGACATCGCCTTCCCGCCACACCTACGGCCGTTCCCGCAGTCTTGTCGGAAGATCACAAGTTCCGCGGTGGCTGGTCCGCTCCGGGTTACGCTCCCGGCTCCGGGCTCCTCGACACATGCGTCATCCGGGCAACCACGCTGAACGCCCGGGCCTGCCGTGAGATCGCCGTCCGCCCGCGGTTGTTCTCTGTGCAAGCCAACCACCCTGTCCAAGACCTCGCCCAGAACGGGCCGGCATCTGGAGGAAGCCGTCGCGGTCCTGCCGCCGTAACACGCCCCCGTACTGCGCCCCGCTCACCGGCCGTTGGCACCATGTCCTGGCCGCAGCACCTTCGGCCACCACCGCGTCCACGCGGCGACGATGGCCCCCTGGTCCAGGCCCTGCCCCCGCCCCGCACTCCCTCTGATGGAAAGCCCTGCCCTGTTGACCCTGGCCGAACACCCGACCACTGCCCCGCCGCTCGCCACATACGGCGCCGTGCTGGGCAGCCGACACGTCGTCCGCCTGCTCGGCGGCACCCTGATCGGGCGCCTGCCCAACTCCATGGTTCCCGTGGGGCTTGTTCTGTGGATCACCAAAGGCGAGGGGTCGCTGGCCTTCGCCGGAATACTCGCCGCCCTCTACGGGCTGGCGTCCGGGCTGTCCCAGCCGATCAAAGGCAGGCTGATGGACCGCTACGGTCAAATTCGTGTGTCGGCACCGGCCGTGCTGCTCAACGCCGGCTGCCTGGCGTCGCTCCCCTTGATCCAGGCGGGCGAGCACCCCGCGGCGGTGACCGCGATGGTCGGGCTCGCGGGTCTGGTCACACCGCCGTTGGAGGCAGGGCTTCGGGCGCTTTGGCCGACAGTCCTGCCTGACTTCGAGCGGCGCCGAGTCGTCCAAGCCCTCGACACCGGCTCGCAGGGACTCCTCTACATCGCCGGCCCCCTGCTCGCCTCGTGGCTGGCGACCACGCACGGGCCCGACACCGCCTTGGCCGCGACCGCCGCCCTCGGGCTTGTGGGCACGGCGGTCGTCCTGACCGCCGCACCGTCGCAGGCCTGGTGTCCTGCCGCCGGGGTGACTGAACGAGGACGGCTGATGAGCGCCGGCCTGGTCCTGCTGTTCACCGCGCTGGCGGGAACGGGGTTCGCGTTCGGAGCGATGAACGTGTGGGCCGCAAGCATGGCCAGGACCCACGGGCAGGCAATGCTCTGCGGACTGCTTCCTGCCGTGTTCTCCACCGGCAGCTTCCTGGGCAGTCTGATCTACGCCCGCCGGGCGTGGCCCGGCACGACCAAATCCCAGCTCATCACCACCAGCGCCTTGTTCCTCCTCGGCTGGGCGCCCCTGCTGGCCCAGCCCGGCCCCCGCACAGCCTTCGCCCTCACGGCAATCCCGGGGCTTTTCTTCACCTTGATCATCACCAACGGCTTCCACACCGTGGACGCTCTCGCCTCCATGTCCCGCACCACAGAGGCGTACGCCTGGCTGATCCTGTCGGTCGGCACCGGGCAGGCGGCCGGAACCGCGCTCGCCGCAGCCCTCGCCGCCCACCCCGATGTTCTCGCCGCGCTCCCCACCGGCGGCGCCGCCACCGCGCTGACCATCCTCATCCTCGCCCGCAGCAAGCTCGGCCCAGGCCGTCGCCTCGGCCGCCACCGGCGTCCCCGACAACAAGGACATCCTCCTCGCCGAACGCCGCCACCGCCTCGATGGCGAGCGGCGTGCACGCGCTCGCTGCTCTTGGCGTCGACCGGCTTTCAAAGGGCGCTACGCGCCCTGGCTGGTCACGCTCGAGGGAATCAGCGCGCCGCAGGCAAGCGCCGCTTGACCACCCAGCAGCCCGGCTACAGTACCGAGCAAATAGCTTTCGCCGAGGCTCCCTTGAACAAGACGAGGTGATGGCGCCACGTTGGGATGAGCCGTATCGGCTGGCCGCCGCGGTGGACGAGGAGGGTTCGGTTCGGTCTCAGGGGACGAGGCCGCAGCGTTGCGCGGCGTGCTGAACCCGAAGCGACAGCCATGGCTGGCTCCGGTCAGCAGAACGCACAGCGGCTGCACGAGTTCCCACTCGGTATCGCAGGCTCTCGCCAACGCCGGATCGTCGCGGCGCCAGTGACTGGCCTTGCCAGCGCCGTCGAAGAGCATCTGCGCGGCCAGGGTCGGGGTGCAGCCCAGAACGAGGAGGCGCAGGTATTCGGCGCGTTCGGTGATGCCCGCGGCTCCGATGCCGTCAGGGTCGGGGCGGGCGGCGGCAGGGTGGAGGCATGGCCCCTGCCCTGCGTGTGATCGTTTTTTCCCCCGGATGCCGAAGGCGGGCGTCATGTCCGCGTCGATGGTGAGATCTTCGGCCGCGCCACCAGTCCCGGCGAGCTTCTGGAGTTCCTGCGGCGCGCCGGCCTGGGCCCTGATGACGTCCGCCTGGACGACGTGCTGCTGATCGAGTGGCGTGGGGGCGGGCCCGCGGTGTGGGCCCCGAACATGGGCGAGGAATAGGCCCCACGGCCGGCGACGTCGGCGCCGCGTGGCTCAGAACGGGGCTACCGGCTCGCGGTGAACAGATCCCCGGCATCGGTGATCTCCAACAGCCGCACGAACTGCGACCCCGCCGCAGCGAGATAGAGGTTCTGACCGCTTTCGGCGGCAACGGTCCGGGCGTTGGGCGGCGAGGCTGCTTCATCGCACGATCTCTCCTTGTGAGGTCACCTGCACGAGGGCGCTTGACGCGCGATCAGGCACGCGGAGCGCCACCGTCTGCCGCCAGGCGCGTGGGCCACTCACGCAGGAGGCGCTGCTCCGCGTCGCTCAGGACATCCGAGTCGTCGGGGAGGGCGGCGCGATCGAGCGCGGCTTACTGGCGGTTTCCGGCGCTGCGCCAGGGCTGACGTCCTGAGCTCCAGGTCGAGGGGGGCCAGCAACGACGGCGCCCTCGTCGTGCTGGGACGCAGTGACCGGCGTGCCGACGGCCGGGGGCGGGACGCTGCGCCTGCAAGTACAGCTCCGTAGAGAACACCCGGCGGGCGCTGATGCGTGATGATGTTGATTACTATCGTGGGTAGTTGACGTGCGGACCGGCCTGGGGGCTCCTGTGAACGATGCGGTCGAATTGGCGGACATGATTGCGCAGCTGCGCCGGGAGCTGAGCCGCGCGATGTCCGCCGGCGAGGAATCCGACCTGAAGTTCAAGGCGGAGCGCGTGGAACTGGAACTGACCGTGGGAGTGGAGCGGACCAACGAACCTGGCGTGAAGGTGCGGTTCTGGGTCTTCGACGCCGGCGTTTCGGCGAAGCGCTCCGCCACCGTCACCCAGAAGCTGACCCTCACGCTCCAGCCCGTACGGGCGGACGCGCCCGAGCAGATGGCCCTGATCTCCGGGGACGAGCTGGTCGGTGAGCGCTGAGGCGGCCGCCGGGCGCGGCGGACTCGACCCCCACCGCATCGCCGAGGTCATCGTCACCGCCGCCGCCGGTGGCGGGCGGCGGGGCTCGGGGTACCGGGTCGGCGACACGGCGGTACTGACCGCCCTCCACGTGGTGGCGGAGTCGGCGGAGGTGCTGGTGCGCTTCGACGCCGACCGGCCGGGCCAGTGGGCCGCGTCGGCGGAGCTCGCCTGGTCGGATCCCGGGACGGACGTCGCGGTGCTGACCTTCTCGGCCCCGCCGGGCGCGGCGCCGGTCCCGTCCGCGCTGTTCGGCCGTATCGGCGACGACCGCCACGCCGTCATCGACGTCCACACGGCGGGCTTCCCCCTGTGGAAGCGCCGACGCGGCGCCGACGGCAGGCAGTTCCGGGAACTGCACCAGGCCGACGGGACCGTGGCCGCCCTGTCCAACCTGCGCACCGGAACCCTGGAGATCACGGTCCCGGCGGCGGCCGCCGACCCCGACCCCGCGGTGTCACCCTGGTCGGGAATGTCCGGGGCCGCCGTGTGGGCCGGGCCGTACCTCGTCGGGGTTGTCGCCGAACATCACCGCGGAGAAGGCCTCGGCCGGCTCACGGCGGTCCGCATCGACCACACCCTGCGGCGGGTCGCCGACAGCCCCCGGGCGGAGCTGGCCGCGCTGCTGGCCATCCCCGATCACGCGGCGCTGCCGGACGTCGACGCCGAGCCGGATGGCCCTTACCCCCCGGGGCCGCCGGCCTCGTCGAAGGTCATCGGGCTGCCGGTCGCGCACGGCCTAGAGCTGTTCAAGGACCGGGCCGAGGCCCGGGACCTGATCGGCCGCCACCTCGCGGACCCAGGCATCCGGATGGTCACGGTCACCGGGCGCAGGGGGATCGGCAAGAGCGCGGTCGCCGCCAAGGTCATGGAGCTGCTGGAACGCGGCGAGTGGCCGGGCCACGCCCAGGCGGCGCTTCCGGCGGGCCTGGTCAACCTGAGCACCCGCACCTCCGGGGTCTCGCTCGAACGCCTCTACTTCGACTGCGCCCGCGCCCTGGGCCCCGCGCACGAAGCACGCCTGCTGGCGGTTTGGGCCGCCAACCGCCCCGTACCGGACAAGATCGATGAACTGTTCGCCGCGATGGGAGACCGACTCTTCGTCATCCTCGTCGACAACCTGGAGGACCGGCTCTCGGACGACGGCCGGCTCGACGACGAGGAACTCGACACCTTCTTCGACTGCCTCTTCCGCGCCCGGGGCACACCGAGGCTCCTGGTCACCTCGCAGCTGCCGGTGCGCTTGCCGCCAGAGCTGCGCCGGTTCGCCGCCGAGGTCGAGCTGACCGACGGCCTGCCGCCCGCCGAATCCGTCTCGCTGCTGCGCGAACTCGACCAGGACGGCACCCTCGGCGTGGCGCAGCTCTCGGACGAGGAGCTGCTACGGGCGGCTGTCCGCGTCCACGGGGTGCCGCGCGCACTGGAACTGCTGGTGGGCGCCCTGGCCGACGACACCCTGATGCTGCCGACGCTGGAAGACGTTCTCGAGGACTTCACCCTGCGCGGTGACGTGGTCGCCGGCCTGGCCCAGGACCGCCACCAACGCCTGGGTGCCGACAGCCGCAGCGTGCTCAACGTCCTCGCAGTGCTGCGCACCCCCGCGCCGCGTGAGGCGGTCGAGTGGATCGTCGGCGGCCTCGACCCCGCCCTCGATGTCACAGCCGCCCTGTCCGGCCTGCTGCGGATGCGCATGCTGTCGGTGGACCGGGGAACCCGCACCTATGCCCTACACCCGATGGACGCCGACCTCGCGTACGGTGCCCTGCCAGCCGAAGGCCTGCTGGGGCGACCTGCGTTGGAGCGGCGAGCGGCCGAATGGTACGCGCGGATCGCCCCGTCCCGCCGGGACTGGCGCACGCTGGACGACATACAGGCCTACCGGCGCGCGTTCGACCACCGGGTGCGGGCCGGGGACATGGACGAAGCAGCCCTGATCCTGGGCGCCATCGGGCAATGGATGGTGTGGCACGGCTCCGTGCTCTCCGCGATATCGATGCACCTGACACTGGAGGAACGAGTGAACGACGACCGGGCACGACTCGCCCACCTCATCAGCTTCGGGCACGCCCGGTTGAGCGGCGGCCCGCTGCCGCACGCGCTCGAACTCTTCACCGAGGCGGCGGAGGTGGCTGAGCGCATCGCCGACCGTCGCGCGCTCCAAGAGGCCATGTTCGGCCTCGGCGACGCGCACCGGCAGCTCGGCCGCCTCGAGGACGCGACGGGGCCGCTGGCCCGGGCCGGCGCACTGGCGCGGGAGAACGGCGATGCCGAAGCGGAAGCCCACGCCGTCCTCAGTCTCAGTCTCGCCCACAGCACCCTCGGCGACGGGGAGGCAGCCCTCGCGGGCGCCGACCGGCTGGGCGAACTCGCCGCGGCCTCAAGGGACCAGCTCACCGAAGCCCGCTCCTGGAACGCCCGCTTCACGGCGCTGCTGACCCTGAGCCGATGGGAGGAGACCATCGAGGCGGGCGACCGGGCCGTACGCGCCTACGCCGCCGCCGGCGTCCAGGAGGCGACGGACTACGCGCTGAACGCCAAGGGCGTGGCCCTGCTCGCCCTTGGCCGTCCCGAGGTGGCCCTGGCCTGCCTGGAGGAGGCGCTGGGCGCGGCGTCGGCCATGGAGAATCCGCGGACCGAAGGGGTCATCCTCTACAACACCGCCTGGGCACAGTGGACCCTGGGCCAGTACGGGCAGGCAGTCGAGGCGGCCGAGCGCTCGGCCGCCTCCCTGCACCGAGCCGGGGCCGCCGAGGCCGCGGCGGCGCAGGCACTCGGCGAAGCGGCCCGAGCCTGGATGGTGCCCGCTGCGCGTACGGCGGCCGATGCCCTGGACCGGGCGGCACAGGGCGCCGGCGGCAACGTGGAGATGGTCCGTCCGGCCTGGCTGACCGCGCAGGCCGAGCACTTGCGCGACCACGCCTGACGGCGCTCCGCCGAACCGCCCTGTGCGGCCTGACCGTCCTCCACTTCGCGCCCCCGGACCGTCGTGGGCGGCCGCGGCCGGTGTCCTGGCAGCCGTCGCCCGGCTTGGCCTCTCGTACTCAGGCGAGCCGTATGGGTCTGTTTCGCCGGTGGTCACCATGACTCAGCGGCGTCAGCTTTCAACCCCTCGGCCTGAGCAATGACGAGAGCCCGAAGGCCGGAGCCGACTGCCGCAGGCGATGATCAAGAGATCGAGACGTTTGGAAACTGATCGCCTCGCGGCGAAAGATGCGTCGCGCAGGAGTCGCACGGGGCGGGACGCCGCCGGATCCCTCCAAAGGCTACCGTGTGCATACCGCGCTGCGGCGTTTGCACACGGGGCGTGACCGAATGGGTCGATTACAGCCCTGGGAGCCGGAGCTGCTGCTGGCGGTGTCCGCCGGACGTTCAGTCGTCGAAGTAGGCCTTGGCAACCGCGTAGCTGTCCTCGTGCGCGGGCGTGCAGCCTCGGGCATGCGCGCCCTAAAACTCACTCAAACGGGTGCGGCGAGGCGTAGACGGCGCTGAGATGTTCGACAGCCCTGGGAACCACCTCGATCAGCTCGCGGCTCGTAATCCTCAGAGCCCAGCGGACAGGCGTGCCCTTCCGGTTGAATGAATGGCGTGACACATGCCCTGGGTTTCACGAAGGAAGACCTGCGCCAGATGGCAGGGGCCCGCTCCTTCGAACGGGGACTCGGCTACCTGTCCGCGGTGTCCCGGCTGGAGATCGGGGACGAAGTGATCACGGCAACCGTGGACGGCACCGACACCTACGAGGTCGAGCTGATCGAGGACGAGGACGGCCGGCTCTCCGGCTGGTGCGACTGCCCGTTCGGACAGGAGGGCAACTTCTGCAAGCATTGCGTGGCGGCGGGCCTGACCGTGCTGGGGCAGGCCGACTCCGTGCCGCAGCAGCGGTCGGCCGCCGCCTCACGCACCCGGCTGCTGGACACCTGGCTGGAGTCCCGCACCCGCGGGGAGCTGCTCGCCCTGGTACGGGAACAGCTCGCCGACGACCGTGACCTGCGCCGCCGCCTCGAACTGCGCGCGGCCACCGCCTGGGAGGACACCGGCATCGCCCGGGAGCGCATCCTGACCCTCCTCGACACCCGCCCCTTCGCCCGCTACGGCTACGTCGAGTACGCCGACGCCCGCGCCTACGGGCGGCAGGCCGCGGAGGCGGTCACAGCCCTGCGGGCCCTGACGGCGGCCGGCCGGGCCGCCGACGCGGTGGAGGTGGCCCGCGAGGCCCTCCGGGCTCTGGGCCGTGCCTACGGTGAGATCGACGACTCGGACGGCCTGATCGGGGACGTCGCCACCGGCTTGGCCGAGGCGCATCTGGAGGCCTGCCGGACCGCCCGGCCCGACCCGGTGGAGACCGCCGAGTGGCTGGTGCGCCACCTGCTGGACGAGGTGAACGACGCCACCGACATCGACCTCTTCGACTACCGGGAGGTGCTGGGTGAGCCGGGTATCGCCCGGGCGCGCGAATTGGTGGTGGCCGCCTGGCGGGCCAACCCCAAGGGGTGGGCGGAGAAGTACCTCATCGAGCGCCTCCTGAAAGCGGACGGCGGCAGCGTGGACTCGCTGGTCGCGGTCCACGCGGCAGACCTCGCCCCGAACGGCCACACCCACCTGGTGATCGCCAAGGAGCTGGAGGCAGCGGGCCGTGCCGCCGAGGCCCTGGAGTGGGCCGAGCGGGGCCTGCGGGAGGTCGAATCCGACTGGGCGCCGGACGACGAGCTGGTCACGTTCGTCTGCGAACGGTACGCGCGGGCCGGCCGCCTGGCGGGCGTGGTCGCGATCCGCCGGGACCTGCTGCAGGCCCGCCCCTCGCTGGCTGCCTACCAGCATCTGCGTACAGCGGCCCGAGCGGCCAACGCCTGGGAGGGCTCCGAGCGCGCGGGCGCCCTGGAGGTACTGAAGGCCGCCGACCAGCCCGACAACCGCCGCTGGTACGGCGGCTCGGTGCTGGTCGACGCCCTCGTGGACGACGCCGACCTCGACGCCGCCTGGCAAGCCGCCGCCGACGGATTCGCGGACGAGCGGCAGTGGCTGGCTCTGGCCGACCGGATCCGCGACAAGAAACCGGCCGACGCACTGACCGTCTACCTGCGCTGGATCGAGCCACTGCGCAAGCAGACCGGTGACCGCACGTACGAACACATGGCGGAACTGCTGCTCGGCGCCCGCGCCTGCCACCGCACGCTGGGCACCGAGTCCGAGTTCGCCACCTACCTGGCCGCCCTGCGCGCCGACCAGAAACGCAAACGGAAGCTGATGGCTACTCTCGACCTGCACGGACTCTGAGAGGTACCGCAGGCCGGGTCCGGTCTTCGCGCTGGCCCGTGGTGAAGCGGACGTACGGCGTCCGCCGTATTTCCGAGTTTTGGCGCCTAACGGGCCGGACATTCAGGACAGGGGGTGGGGCCCCCGTCACCGAGATGAGGATATTTCACGCCATCGGCACAGCTCGGCGCCATGCCCTCCTTATCCTGGACCATGCCGAACGATCGTGTGTCAGGCGCTCGTTCGCCGCAGCTCTGTCCGCAGGAGTACATCCGAGAGGAAGAGCAGAGGCCATGCGCAGGCAGTCCGGCAAAGGTCAGATCCCTTCGAAGCGAACCACTTCGGAAGCCGCTCTCGTGGCGCAGGAGCCGGCCGGGGCGCAGGGAGCAGCACAGCTGAACCCACCCGACCGACTCCTCGCATTGCAGCGTGCCGCCGGAAATGCCGTGGTGGCCCAGATACTGAGCCGGCGGGGGCGCGAAGACATCTTCGACAGGGCGAGGAACCAGCGCCTGGCAGAGCTCGGCCGGATCCGCCAGGACGGTGCCGGTGACGTCAGGGACACCGTGCGGGAACTCGGCCGGCAGCAGGCGTACTCGGCCACCCCGCCACCCAATGCGGAGCGACTGGTCGCCGAGTTGCCGGGGATGCCGGAGCCGGACCGGCTCAAGGCACTCGACTCGCTGAACGGGGAGTACCGTCGCTGGCTGGCCAGGAACAAGGAGTTCGTCGACTCGCTGCGCGCTTGCCTGCCTCCCAAGGAATTCGCCAAGACGGCCGCGTACCTGATGGTCGACCTGGACGACCGGGTCACCTCGGCGCCCTCGGCACGCCAGGAGGCCCGGGCACAGGTCGAGGCGATGCTGCAGGACCCGGACACGACCGGGCGATTAATGATGAATCGCGCCACCGTGATGGTGGTGCCCAAGGACGTCCCCATGACGGCGGTGAGCGCCTTCCACCACCTCGCCGGCACCCACACCCACACCGGTGCGGGCGGCGGCCGCGGCTGGGACGACGTCCGCGGTTCCGGGGGCCGGCATGCCGCCGTCACCGAAGAGAACCTGCTCGGTGACCACACGACCATCGGTGGTGCGACCCACTACGAGGGCGGCTATTCGACCACCACTCACGAGTTCGCGCACACCATCCACGACTACGGGCTCTCGGACGACGACCGCGAGCAGATCGCGCGCCGCTACCAGGAGAAACTCACGGATCCGGCCGCCGTATGGCCGGACGGATCGGACCCGCGCAACTACTCCCGGCGCGACGACCACGAGTTCTTCGCCCAGCTCACCAACGCCTACCTCGGCACCAACCACGGTGACGACCCGTACTCCGGCGAACGCCGCAACAACGGTCCCGACTGGGTCCGCACTCATGAATCGGGGCTGCTCCCACTGCTGGAGAGGGTGTACGGCGCGGCCTCGGCCAAGGGCCACTCCCGCTCGGCCAATCCGGTCGAGGCCAACGCCGCCATGTACGAGGGCTTTCGTGACTTCTGGAGCAGCGTCGGCGAACAGCAGCATGCGCGGCACGGCTCCGCTCCACACCCCCCGCCGCTTCGGCCGGCTCGAAGCAGCACCGGCCTGCCGGGGCCGAACCGGACCTCACCGCCCCCCAAGGCGCCGGGCCCACCCCGTGCGGGACAGATCAAGCCCAGCGCCCGGCCGGAGCTCATCGGTTTGCTCGACGACAGGGCCAGGAGCCCGCACCGGACCGCGTTCGTTGCGCTCGTGCCCACCACGGCCGACGGGCCGGAGCTGGCCGACATCGCCAACCGCTACCGGAAGGGCTTCGCGGGCGAGGGACCGGACAGCAACCGGTTCGGTCTGGTGCTCGGCGTCAATTCCTGGGAGGGGCGGGAAAAAGCCTTGGAGAAGGTGCAGGCGAAGATCGACACCTTCAGGGGGCAGTGGAACAAGAAGAACTTCCCCGTCGGCGTCGTCGGGTTCGTATGGGGCAACCACAAGGTCAGGGAAGCCAAGGACATCGGGCAGGACACCATCCCATACGGGGAGATCCGCCAACACATCATGAAGCAGCCCGTCGTCACACAGCTGGTGAACCACTTCACCGATACGGGCAGTTCGCATGTCTACCTGCACATCAGTGACAGCGACACGCTCTCCTTCATGACTCCGGCCGGCCCGCTGTTCAGCGAAGCGGCCACGCGTCATCTCGGCACGGACGATCCGCCGGACCTGCTCAGCGGCGGCTACACGGCGGGGGCGGACGACCAGAGGATGGTCAAGCTCGCCGTCAAGCTCGACCTCGCGGTGCGCAAGGCCATGGCCGACGTCGACCCGAAGCTCGTCTATTTCCCGGAGCCGAACACCTTCGTCAAGGTGCGGACCGACTGGGGGATGGACGGGCTCGAGGACGGCATCGGCTTCGGTAGCGGTAAGGAAGAGGGACAGAATCTGGTCGACTCGCTCGAGAAGGTGCGCAGCGCCCCGGTGACCCGGGTCTTCGACCCCAGCCTCGCGATCTCCACCCGCGCCGACCGCATCGGCGGCAAGGTTCAGGCCTTCAACGGTGGATCAGTCACCAAGGACACGTTGCGGCAGCTCTACAACCTCGCGCAGACCCACGCCCGGCCCCAGGAGTGGAGCGACCGGATCGCAAGGGTCCACGGAACCGGGCGGGACGTGCTGAACCCGCTGTCCGAGGCCGTATTCGACATCCCCGAACCCGGCAGCCTCAAGGCCGAGGCAGCCAGGCAGCCCCATGACATCACACGAGCCTGGGCCGAAAAGGCGGAGTTGCGGGATGCGCTCCAGGCCATGGACAAAAAGTCCCGCAATACGCTCCTCAAGATCGCACTGGGTACCAGGAAGGCGTTGTTGAACGCGCTGCTCGACGCCTGCAACGAGCTGTCCACGTCCGCTTAGAGCGCCGCCAGTTTGGCCTGTTTCATCCGGGTCCGGTTTCTTCGTTCGCATGCGCGCACCACGCGGCAAATGGTTCGCTTGATTACGCCCCCATCCCGAAGAGAAGGGCAAAGCCCACATGTCACCAGGCCAGTTGGCCCCCGGCGTCTTCATCAAGGAACTCCCGAGCGGCGTTCGTACGATCACCGGTGCGGGTACGTCCACACCCGCGTTCCTCGGCTACACCGTCAGGGCACCGCAAGACCTGGAGTCCACGCCGCCGACGCTCATCAGGAGCTGGACGGAGTTCGTGGACGCGTTCCACTTCCGGTCGGCGCAGACGCCGGAGGAGGTTCAGACGGAGCTGGACCGCGTCACCGACGCGGTCCTCGAACAATCCGGTGAACTGACCACCCTGAAAGAGGCCTTGCACGACAAGGCCACCACGGGCGAGGCCCCCGACCTGACCGAGGCCGATTTCCTGCAACTCGTGAGCATCCGAACACGGGAGTGGGGAGGCGAGAGCGTCAGCGATGCGGACAAGGCGGCGGCAGCGGCCCTCGTGCAGAAGATCTCGAAGGCTTCCGCGGAGTACGCACGCTGGAACACCGCAGGGGCACAGCTGGCCCCCCTCCTGGAGCGCCAGGCGGAACTCACCGTCGTCAAGGGCTATCAGGAAGCCGCAAAGGAAATCCAACTCCCGGAATCCGTCTACGGTTTCTTCGCCAACGGCGGCACCTCCTGCTACGTACTCCGGCTCCACCGCGGGCAGGGCATCCAGACAGCCGTGGAGGGGGACGCCGCCAGGCGCACCGGTCTGGCCGGCCTGAAGAGCGTGCCGGACGTGACCATGGTCGCCGTCCCCGACCTGTGGACCGGTGGGACGGCCGACGCCCTGGGCGGGACCGTGATCGGCAATGTCGCGGGGCACTGTGCCACGATGCGCAACCGGCTCGCCCTCGTCGAACCGCCATCGGGCAAGTCGGCGAGCGCGGTGGCGGCTTTTCTCACCCATCTGGCGTCCCCGGATACGGAGGATGCGGCGTTCACGGCGCTGTACTACCCCTGGCTCCAGGTCCCCGGGGTGGACGGAACTCCCCGCACCGTCCCCCCGTCCGGACACATCGCCGGCATCTGGGCCCGCACCGACACCGAACGCGGCGTCTTCAAAGCACCCGCCAACCAGAACCTCCGCGGCACACTCGGCATCCCCACCCTCCTCACCGACGAACAACACGGCGAACTCAACAGCAAAGGCGTCAACTGCCTCCGCGTCTTCCCCGGCCGCGGACTCCTCGTCTGGGGCGCCCGCACCCGCTCCACCAGCCGCGACTGGCAATACCTCAACGTACGACGACTCGTCAGCCACCTCGCCGACTCCATCCGCCAATCCTCCACCTGGGCCGTCTTCGAACCCAACGACGACCGCCTCTGGGCCACCCTCCGCCACTCCACCACCAGCTTCCTCACCGACCAATGGCGCCAAGGCGCCCTCCTCGGCCGCACACCCGACGAAGCCTTCTACGTCATCTGCGACAACACCAACAACACCACCCAAACCATCGACGCCGGCAAAGTCATCTGCGACATCGGCATCGCACCCGTACGACCCGCCGAATTCGTCCACTTCACCATCACCCAAATCGCCGGAGAATCCGGACAGTAGTGCAATCCGAACCACCTGACGACGAAACCAGGAGGCACCACCTGTGTTGACCGGTGACACTTTCAGCAGCAATACGTTCGTCATCGAGCTGGGCAAGTTCCAGGTCGAGACGGTCCAGGACGTCTCGGGGCTGACCCTGGAGCAGGACGTCGTCGAGACCCGGCAGGTGTCCTCGACCGGCGAGCTGATCGTGCGCAAACAGCCCGGTTCCCGGCGCACCGGAGAGATCACGGTCACCCGGGGCATGGACAAGAGCACCGCGTTCACCGACTGGATCAAGGAGACGCTGGTCAACGCCGACCTCGACAGTGCCCGGCAGAACATCACCATTTCCTTGAAGAACGCGCAGAAGGAAACCGTTCGGCGCATCAATCTCACCAACGCCTGGGCGTCCCGCTGGGAGGGACCGCAGCTCGGCGCCGCCAACTCCGGCACCGCCACGGAGACGGTGACGATCACGTACGAGGACATCACCATCGAATAGCTCCCGCCGCCGCACCGAGCCGGGCACGTCAAGAAGCGGACCGAAGGAAAAGGGAGCATCGATGACCACGCCGAAGCCGCCGGGTGTCTACATCTCGGAAAAGTCCAGTGGTGTGCGCATGATCGTGGGGGTGGGCACCTCCACACCGGCTTTCCTCGGGTACACCATGGTGCCGGACCGCGAGACGGACGGGACGGCCACTCCCCCGTTCACCGCGGAAGAGCGGGCGCACCCCCAGCTGATCCGCGGGTGGCAGGAATTCGCCGACCGGTACAGCATCGAGGCGCTGCGCCAAAAGCTGGCCGCACTCCAGCAGAAGCAGGAGGCCGGGCAGGCTCCGACACCTGCAGAACGCAAGGAAATCCGCGTGCTGGAGCGGTGTTTCACGCTCGCGGAGGCCGTGTACGGCTTCTTCGCCAATGGCGGGCAGTCCTGTTACGTCGTGGGATTCACGGACCCCACGGCAGCCGTCTCCCCCACGCTTCTCAACGGGAGCGCGGAGGAGCGTACGGGCCTGGGCGGGCTGGAGACCGTACCGGAGGTGACCATGGTCGCCGTGCCCAGCCTCTGGGACATGACCGCCGCCGCGTCCGAGGCACAGCCCCCTCCGCCACTGGACCTGACGAAGGGCAAGCCGCTGATGGACGCGGCTGTCGCCCACAGCGTGGCGATGCGCAACCGGCTCGCGATCCTCGACGCTCCGCCCGGCCAGCCCGTCGAACCCCTCAAGTCCTTCGTGGACGGTCTCACATCCCCGGATACGGAGGATGCGGCGTTCACGGCGCTGTACTACCCCTGGCTCCAGGTCCCCGGGGTGGACGGAACTCCCCGCACCGTCCCCCCGTCCGGACACATCGCCGGCATCTGGGCCCGCACCGACACCGAACGCGGCGTCTTCAAAGCACCCGCCAACCAGAACCTCCGCGGCACACTCGGCATCCCCACCCTCCTCACCGACGAACAACACGGCGAACTCAACAGCAAAGGCGTCAACTGCCTCCGCGTCTTCCCCGGCCGCGGACTCCTCGTCTGGGGCGCCCGCACCCGCTCCACCAGCCGCGACTGGCAATACCTCAACGTACGACGCCTCGTCAGCCACCTCGCCGACTCCATCCGCCAATCCTCCACCTGGGCCGTCTTCGAACCCAACGACGACCGCCTCTGGGCCACCCTCCGCCACTCCACCACCAGCTTCCTCACCGACCAATGGCGCCAAGGCGCCCTCCTCGGCCGCACACCCGACGAAGCCTTCTACGTCATCTGCGACAACACCAACAACACCACCCAAACCATCGACGCCGGCAAAGTCATCTGCGACATCGGCATCGCACCCGTACGACCCGCCGAATTCGTCCACTTCACCATCACCCAAATCGCCGGAGAACCGGGCAAGGGCAGCTGAAATGCAGCAGCTCGTGGTCAGGGAAGGCGATGTGCTCCTTCCGCTGGCACCCGTCACAGCGGGTCCGGTCGCGGGGTCGATCATTCCCCGGCCCGTGCAACTGCCCGGGTCCGCGGGGTTCTTCGTCGAGGGGCACGTCGCCTGCGTGCCGTCGGACATCGAGGGACTGGTGATCCCGGGAATCGGCTACAGCGCAGCGGTGTTCGCAGGAGGGTTCGGGGAAATCCGATTCCGGGTGCCCCGGCAGAACCGTGCACGGTACGCGCGTACCCGGAACGGCACGGAGGTCGTCGTCGACGGCGGCCTCCTGGAGCTGACCTTCAAGCCGACCACCCCTGCCACTGATCCGTCCGGCGGCAAGGACCCGACGCCCGAGTACACCGGCACGGCGCAGCTCACCTGCGTCCGCGGCCGGCCCGTGACCGCGGGACCGGCCGTCTGAAGCGCCGTGTGCCCCACTCGCCGGAGCGAGTGGGGCACACGGATCGATCCAGCCACTCTTGCCGGCTCAGCCTCAGCGGCTCTGCTTCTTCTTGAACCAGTCGTTGAAATAGGACCTGGCGATGTTCTCCTGGATCAGCACCCTGACCCGCTTGCGGTTGAACTTGCTTCCGACCTCTTCGTCGTATTCCGGCCTGTTTTGCGCCAGTTCCTCCGCGATCTCCTTCAGGAGTCTTTTCTCGTTCTCGTTCCCGGTTTTCTCCACCGATTCGATGAGCGATTTCCAGAGGTCTACGGCGGCCAGGCCCTCCCTCTTCATCTCCTCCCGCACCGAGGACGAGATGCTCTTGTCCTCCCCCGTGTACTCCTTACGGATTCCATAGGGGGGCGCATCACCGTGCTGCGCCACGTCCTGATGCTCCGCGTAAGTGAGCTTGTTCTCGTTGCGGAGGATGTTGTGATATTCGACGAGTGCCTTGTTGTTCGCCTGCTGGTCCACGTCGAGCCCGACGCTGTTCTGCTGCCAGTGTCCGAGCTCGTGTAGGAAGGTCTGTTCCTTGGTGAAGCCGCCGGACGGCCTGCTGTTCACCACAAGAATTTTGTGTTCGTTGAAATAGGCCCCTCCGCCGGCGCTGTCGACGATCTCGGTCGCGCTCTCTCCCCTGGTCCGGGCAACGGTTGCGATGTCCAGATCGAGCAGTTCGGGCCGCGGATGGTAGAGGGAGTCCGTCGGGTAGTTCTTGAACGGCGTGTTGGCGGACATGCCCTCCGGCACCTCTACGATCATGGGCAGCTCGGCGGTACCAAGGCGTTCCCGCCATTTCTCGATCCGGTCCTTGTCCAGAACCCGCTGAACGACGCGACCGGTATCCGGCGTGTTCCCTGACATCACCTGTGCCGCGCCGGTCTCCGCAGCCCGTTCGAAACGGTCCGACGGGTCGCTGAGACGGACGCCGCCTCCGTGATCCGAACCGGCAACAGGGCCCTCCCGCTGCTGGAGGACGTGGATGAGTTCGTGGACGAGGGTCTTCTTGTCCGCTCCTCCCTCACCGATGACGATGTGGCTGCCTGAGGTGTAGGCGCGGGCTCCGAGCGCGGCAGCAGAGCGCCGGGCCTGCGGGCCGGTGTGCAGACGTACGTCGGAGAGCGGCGCGCCGAGACGGGACTCCATCTCGCCGCGCAAGGGTTCCCGGATCGGCCGGCCGCCCGAGTTCGTCACGTCCTGGACTGCTGCGCGTCGCTCGTCGGGAACGCCGGAGACCCGCTCGCTGCCGTGGACGCGCCGCTCTCGCTCCAAGGCTCGGGCGACGGCGGCGTTGCCCACCATGCGCTGGAGGGCGAACACGTCACCCGGAAACCCGCCGCTCCCACCGCCGAACGGCTCGGCAGGCATGCGGCGGCCCTTGTTCCGGACTCGTTCGGCGTAGGACGACGCCTCGTGACTGCGGGAGTGGTGCACGACGATTCCTGCTCTCTCCAGTAGTGCTGCGCGTTCGGTTCGTCCGGGGTCGGCGTCACCGGCCCGTCGCCGCCGGGAAGCGGGTCTCGTCCACGTAGCGGCCGAGCTTGGCGTACTCCTCGCGGACGGCGGCCAGCAGATCGGCCATGGCCAGGGGCCGGCCACCGTCCGCGGCACGGTAGGCGGCGGTGACGGCGCAGCACCGGATCGCGCCGCCGGGCAGATCGAAGGCGCGGGCGAGGGCGGCCAGGTCGAGGTCGTCGGAGCGGGGGACGGCGGGCCCCAGGCAGCGGTCCCACAGGGCGTGGCGCTGTGCCTCGTCGGGGGCCGGGAAGTGCACGACGAGGTCGAGGCGGCGCAGGAAGGCGGGGTCGATGTTGGAGTGCATGTTGGTGGTGAGGAGGGCGAGTCCGTCGAAGGACTCCAGGCGTTGGAGGAGGTAGGCGGTGCCCGTGTTGGCGTAGCGGTCGTGGGCGTCCTGGGTGGCCGTGCGTTTGCCGAAGACGGCGTCGGCCTCGTCGAAGAGGAGGACCCCGTTGACGTCTTCGGCCTCGGTGAAGACGTGTTCGAGGTGCTTTTCGGTCTCGCCGATGTATTTGTCGACGACGGTGGCGAGTTCGACGACGTACAGGTCGAGGCCGAGGTCGGCGGCGACGACTTCGGCGGCGAGGGTCTTGCCGGTTCCGGAGCCGCCGCTGAACAGCGCGGTGACTCCGCGGCCGCGGCTGCCGCCGGGCCGCATCCGCCACGGCCCGAGGACCAGGTCGCGGTGGCGGACGCGGCGTACGAGGTCGCGCAGCTGCTCGTCCGGCCGTCCGGTCAGGACGAGGTCGGACCAGGTGACGGCCGGGTGTACGGGCCGGGCGAGGCGGCCCAGGGCACTGCCGTTCCAGGTGCGGGCCGCGGCCTGGACGGCCGCGGTGGCGACGGGGGTGCCGTCGGCGTCGGCCTGTCGGCAGGCGGCGGTGGCCGCGGCGCGGATGCGGCGGGGACCGAGCCGGTAGTCGCCGGCAGCGGTGGCGGCCTCTTCCGTCGCGGTCGTCGGTTCGGTGAGGGCGTGGAGTTCGTGCCGCCAGAGGGCGGCGCGCTCGGGCGAGGTGAGGGGCGGGCTACAGGTCTGGACGACCGGCGTGGCGGTCAGACGGGCGTCCCAGGGCTCCCGGCCGGTGAGGACCGTGGGGACGGGCAGGCCGGTGAGGGGTGCGAGCAGCTCGCGTACGTGCCGGGTGTCGGCGGAGTCGACGGGTCCGGCGAGGAGTCCCCAGCCGCGGAGCCGGGCTTCGAGGACCGCAGCGCGGACCTGCTCGGCGGGGTGGTCCGTGCCGTCGAGGGCGGTGAGGTCGAGGCGGAGGGCGGGCCGGCCGATCGCTTCCAAGGCGGCTTCGGCGATGGTGTCGGCCGCGCCCCCGGGGCTGTCTCGGACGTGGACCAGCGGGTGGCGGGTCAGCAGGCGGGTGAGGTGGTGGACGGACTGGGAAAGCGGGCCGGTGCCCAGCGGCGGTACGGGCTGCGGCGTGGTCACCACCCGGCGCAGGGCGGGTGGCAGGGCGTCGTGGCCCAGCAGATGGCCGGTGACACGGTCGGGGACGCGCAGCGGCCGGGTCAGGTACGGGCGGGCGGTGCCTTCGGTCTCCAGCAGCCCGGCGGCGTGCAGGCGGCCGTCGGGTGCGAGGGCTGCACGGGCGGGCGCGGAGGCGCTCGGTGTGCCGCAGAGGGCGAGGGCGAGGCCGGTGGTGGCGTGCCGGGCGGTGACGTCGTCGTTGAGGTAGCCGTAGCAGCGTTCGAAGCGGACGTCGACGTCGGGGGCGAGTGTGACCAGCATGATGTCGACGTCCAGCGGGGAGAGGGCGAATTCCTCGGCGAGGCGGCGCAGCGGCGGCGCGGCTCCGGCAGCCGCGGCTGCGACCTCCTCGGCGCGGAGGGCGGCGGCGAGCTGCTCCTCGGCGGGGTCGGGGGGCAGGGGCGCCGGGGGCGGGTCGAGGAGGTGCGGGGCCATGTCCTCGGAGATGTAGAGCCCTTGGAAGGGGTCGAGGGCGGCGAAGGAGGAGGGACCGGCCGGAGCGCCGTCGGCGGGCCCCGCACCGTCGCCGGTGCGGAAGGCGATCGCGCGCCGCACCCTGCTCTCCAGGAGGGCCAGCCGGGCGAGCAGCCAGTGTGCGGCCGTGGGCCCGGACGCGTCGGCGGGATGGTGACGCGGGGTCGCGGTGGGGGCGGTCACCGGGTGCTCTCCTCCGTGGCCGGGCCGGGGCGGCGGGGCCATCGGGGTGTGCCCGTGCGGGCGAACTCCACGTTGTCGTCGCCGATGACCGGGGGCTGCTCCACGTAGTGGCCATAGGGCTGCGGGAGGAACGAGAGCAGCGGGAGGGTCACGGTCGCATTGACGGCGGGGACGAGCGTGTGGCCGACCGCGCTCCACAGCTCGGTGAGGGCGCGGTCCTCGGCGGGCGGGTGGCCGACGTCGAGGAGGGCCGAGAGACCCATCCCGGCCAGATCTCTGGGCAGTCGGAGGGTGAGCTCGCGGGAGCGCGCGAGACCGGTGAGGAGTTCACCGAGCATGCGGTGGGCACCGAGGGCGTCCGACGCCCAGGCGGTGATGAGGTAGGAGAGCCTGGCGTACCGGGGCGGATCGTGGTGCGCGGACTTCTTCGGCGGCCTGTCCGCGCCGGGTTCGACGGCGTACTGGTAGACGGTGCCGGTCTGACGCCGGTCCAGGTCCTCGCGGATGTCGTACAGATAGATGCCGACGGCTTCCGCGCCCGCGGTCTCGCCATGGCCTGTTTCGCGGCCGGGAGGCTGGAAGGTGACGGTGAAGCCCGGCGGCGGCCATGTCAGGTCCTTCCTTACTCGGACCTCCAGTGCCTTGTCGACCAGTTCGATCATCGTGTGCCTCTGTCCGCGCGGGGTCGTGTGGGAGAGATGAGGGTGCGGGGTGCGTACGGTCAGGCGGTGCCCGGTATGCGGACCACCTGCCGCGGGTCGAGCCCGAGCGCGGTGGCGCCCACGCGCGTGAGCGGCGTGGTGTCGACCACCGAGACGGCAGCACCGCCCCGGTCGGCGAGGTGGACGCGCTGCCGCTCGGGGTGCGGGGCGATACCGGCGAGCGCGGTGCCGGCCGGGACGGCGAAGCGGAGTTTGCCGGTCCGGGTATCGAGCATCAGGAGGGTGCCGCTGGTCTCCGTCGCCTCGGCGGTCTCCGCGTTCCCCGTGGTCACGAACAGCCAGGCGCCGTCCGCCGACACCGCCACCGACCGCGGCCGTACGAGGCGCGGGTCCCGCCAGGTGGCGACGGTTGCGGGTACACCCAAGGCCAGTTCGGCGAGGGCGTCCACGGTGAGGAAGAGGGCACCGCGGCCGTCCGGCCGGAAGGCCAGCCCCGCGCGGGCGCCGAGGCCATGGGTGGAACCGGCGAGCCGCGGCCGGGCCGGGTCGGCGAGGCCGAGCACGTGGACGGCACCGGACTCCGTACCGACGAGGGCGTAGCCGCCTCGGGGGTGGACGGCGATGTCCCGTGCATCGGCCGGGAGTTCGATGCCGGGCCCGGGGAGGGGACGGGGCTCCGCGGGGTCGTCGGTGAACGCCAGGACGCGGAGCCGGCAGCCGCCGTCGGACCGGGTGAGCAGGTAGAGGTGGCCGGGTGTCCCCGGGTGGATCGCCAGTGCGTCGATGGCCGGAAAGGGCTGCTCGACGGCGCCGGTCACCGAAGGGCGGTCCGGGGAAGCGGTGTCGAGCACCCACAGCACCCCGGCGGAGCCCCGCGCGCCGCTGACGTATCCCCATGGCTGCCGGGGGTGGAGGACGATGCCCGTGGGCCGCGCTCCGCCGGTCAGTTCCACGGGGGTCACCGCATCGCGTGCCGGGCGGGCAGGCAGGGTCAGGTCCACGACGTGCACCGTCGGAACGGAACCACCGGCGTCCGCCGCGTAGGCGTACGTCCCGGCCGGGTGCACGGCTACGGCGCGCAGGGCGGTACCCAGGTCCAGGCCCGCTCCGCTCCGCGCTCCCCCGAGGGCGATCGCATCGAGGCTCCCGTCCCGGACGAGGTAGGCGAAGTCGGCTCCGGGGTGCATCGTGAGGGCGTGCGGACCGCCGGTGACGGGCAGCGCCGTCCCGGTCCGTTCGGGAGCCCGGTGCAGGACGGAGACGCTGTCGTCCCCGTGGTTGGCGACATAGGCGCGGACGCCGTCCGGGCCGCTCACCACGCCGGTCGGGTCCTGGCCCACCACGACGGAGGTCACTTCCTGGTCGGCGAGGCGGACGCACCGCAGCGCCCCCGCGGCCCTGTCGGTGGCGTAGGCGTACACGCCGTCCGCGGTGACGGAGACGTCCCAGGGCCGGGACGGCCCCTGCCCGCCGACCGGGACGGGGGTCACCTGCGTTCCGAACACGGTGACCGTCCTGCCGTCGAAGTTGGCGATGCACAGAGTGCCGTCGGCGGAGACCGCGGCCGAATAGGGGCAGTCGGCCCTGGTGAGCGGCGTGGGCTTGGCCTCGGCCACCACGAGCCGGGAGCCATCGAGAGTGATCACGGACAGACAGGCTTCACCGTCCGATTCGCCGCTCCGGCCCCTGTTGACCACGCACAGCGTCGCGTTGTCCGGGCAGACGAGCCCGCTGGGACCATGGATACCTGCCGCAGGATGGGCAGCGACGAGCTGCATCTGTGAAGGCGGGGCATCTCCCGTCACCTGCACGCCGTACACGCTGCCCTTCCCCGAAGTGCTCCAGTCCTCCGCGTCGGCCGCGTAGAGGAACTGCCCGTCCGGGGAGAGCGCGAGTCCGAGGTAGACATCCTGACTTCTCTTGACCGTGATCGTTCGCTCGAAGACTGCCTGGTCAGCAGATACGTCGAAGACCTCCACGGTGCCGTTGGAGTTCGCCGCGTTGGACACGTACAACGTGTGTCCGTCCGGCGAGAGGGCGACGCCGTAGGGCCGCGTCATGCCGCTCTTGGTGACTGCGGTACGGAAGGTCCATGTGCCGCTGCCCGGGTCACGGTCGAGGACCGACACCCCGCCGTTCTCGTAATTGACCGCGTACAGCCGCTGTTCGTCCGGGGACAGGGCCAACTCGTGCGGGCCGTAGAGCCGACCGTCCTCCGTCGTGATGGCGCCCACCTGCTGCCACTGCGACGGGCCCGTTCTGTGCAGTACCGCGATCTGTCCACCCGGTTGCCCGGCCCCGGTGTCACCGAAGTCGGCGACGTACAGTGTCCGGCCGTCCCGGGAAATCGCCGCGCCGCTCGGCTGGCGGCACTCCACCGTCTCCGGATCGATCGTGTACGAGCCGCCACGCCGATCGACGAGGGACACCGTGGCCGTGCCGGAGTCGGCTGTCACCGCGTACCGGCTGTCGGGGGTGATGGCCACCCCCCGTGGTTCCGCCTCCGGCGCCAGGGCGACGGGTCGCACATCGACGCCTGCGGCACCGTCGAGCACATCCCCCGAGGCAGGTTCCAGGACGAGGAGGTGCGCCGAGCCGGGGCTGGTCGCACAGGCGAAGGAGCGGTCCGGCGCGATGGCGACGCCCCACGGTTTGTGCTCGTCCCCCAGCCGGACCGGATCGGGCGGGACTTGTCCGCCGAGGTCGAGCACCGCGACCCGGTCCGTGGCGGAGTCGGCGGCGTACGCCCACCGGCCGTCGGGGGACACGGCGACGCCGACCGGCTGCGACCCCGCTCCGGTCCCGATCTCGCCGGTCCGGCGAGGGGCGGCGCGTACGGCGATCAGCTCGCCGGTGGCCTGGTCGGTGACGTACGCGTAGCGGCCGTCGGGCCCGCAGACCACCGCCGAGGGCACGGCGCCCACGGGGAGGTCCGTACGGTCGCCCGTGTCCGGGTCGACGGCGGTGAGGACACCGGCGGTCCGGCTGACGACATGGATCGTCCCGCCGTCCGGCGTGAAGGCCACCGCGACCGGATGCGGGCCGACGTCGACCGTCTCCGGGGAGCCCAACAGGCCCGTGTCCAGGGCCACGTCGGCGATCGTGACCGAGGCCGATCCGTGGTTCGCGACGCAGATGCGGTCACCGGCGGGGCTCAGCGCGATCGCGCGGGGCTCGGCCCCGACGGCCACCGGGGCGCCCACGGGCGCGGCGCCGTTGTCCAGGGCGAGGACCGTCACCGAGCCGGCCGTGCCGTCCCCCCGGATCGCGACATAGGCGAAGCGGCCTCCCGGGGACACGGCGAGCGCCCGCAGGATCCCCGGCACAGGGACGGTTGCCGTCACGCACGGCGCACCCGGGCTCTCGACGTCGATCACCGACACCATCTCGTCCGTCTCGTCGACGACACAGACGAACCGCCCCGCGGGAGCCGCCACCAGCGCCGACGGGCCTGCGCCGACCGGGAGTTCGACCGGCTGAAGCCCCTCCTTGTCGAACACCACGACCTTGCCTCCCGCCCGGTCGACCACGCAGACCTGGTCGTGGGCGAGGCCCGCGACCACCGCGCACGGCGTGCTCCCGGCCTCGACGCTCCGCAGCACCGACGGAGCGCCGCCGGGAGGGCCGAGGTCGACCACCGAGAGGGTTCCGGAGCCGTGGTTGGCGACATAGGCCCGGGTGCCGTCCGCGCCGACGGCCACAGCGCGCGGATTTCGCTCGACCGACGTGGCGTACGAGCGAGGTTCCTCCGGTGTGGTGAGGTCGACGGCGGCAAGGCTGTCCGCGCCCCAGTCCACGGCGATCAGCCGGGGATCGACGGCCGTGTTCGGGTGGTTCATGAGGGCACCTCCGCGACGGTCACGCGGTGTTCGACGGAGTAGACGGTCTCGGCGGGCCCGCAGTCGAGGCGCGCCACGGCGGCCGTTTCGGCGCCGGTGCGCGGATCGACCGGGGTCAGGTGCGCGGTGGCGACCCGGGCGACGCCCGGCACCTGTTCGAGGACCCGGAACGCCTCGCCCACGTGCACCGGGCGCCCCAGGGGCCACCCGGTACCGTCCGGTCCCCCGCCGACGGGGCTGAAGTACCGGTACAGGGCGCGCTCGGCCGCCGCGCCGAGTTCGGCGCGCTCGGTGGCGGTCCGGTAGTCGGCGGGCACGATCCGGGCGTCGATGCGGATGCCTTGGTACCCGGGATGTTCCAGCCACACCGGGACGCCTTCCGGCTGGCCCGTACGCAGGGCGCGCCGCAGCGTGTCGCAGGCGTCGCGGCCGGGCGTCAGCATGTGGAACGGGAACCAGCCGCGTACGTCGGCCGTGACCGAGGGGATCACCATCAGGCGGACACCGGCCTGGGTGCTGCCGCCGCTGGTATCGGTGTAGCCGTCCTTGCCGTCGTGCGTGGGGGTCGTGTTGCGCACGCCGATGCGGTCGTTCCCGGTGACGAGGCACTCGATGCCGCCCTCGGGCACGCCGTTCCCGGCCGCGCCCAGTGTGACGCGGTACGGGCCGGCCACCGTGACGGCCGCACCCCGGGCGGGGACCGCACCGTACTGCCGGGTGCCGGAGGGACCGCCCGTCACCTTGGGCCCGAAGTGGACCCGTCCCGTGCTCGCGTTGATCACCACGTGCGGGTCGGACTCACCGGATCCGGCGAAGGAGGTGACGGTCGTCCACTCCTCGCCGTCGACCCGGATCGCGGGAAGCGGGCCGCACACCCTGGGGCTCAGGAGCGCGCAGGACTGGCCAGGCTCGCCGGTGGATTCGTACGACGGGTGGCCGGCCCCGGTGCGTTCCTCGTACTGCTCGGCGGGCACGGGCGCGGTGGACCCGGAGTCGGCGTGGACCGTGTACGTGGTGGTGGGAGTGGACCCGGGGTCATGGATCTGGACCGCGATCCAGCAAGCCGCTTCCTCATCGGGGAATTCGTTCCCCCGCCCGGCGATGGCGTCCTGGGCCCTTCCGGCGAGATCGCCCCGCTCGACGGCGGCCAGCCACCGCGCCGACGCGCCCAAGTGGACGCCCCCGCCCTCCGCCTCCGGGGTGAACGACCGGGCGGGCCCGGATGCGTAGGCGAGCGGGGCGTCGACGTCCCACCAGAACCTTCCTGCCCTCGGCGCGAAGACCGACACCGCGATGCGGTCCTCCGGCCCCCGACGCTGCCCGCCGGTCGTCACCCGTAGGGTGAGACGGCGCGGGTCGTGCGGCTTCTTGATCTCCACCAGAGCCAGGACGAGCCCGCCCCCTTCCCTGAACGGCCCGGAGAACCCGGCGGTCCCGTAGTCGCCCGCCGCGAACACCTCGTGGGCGGTGGTGGTTCCGGGGACGAGGTGCAGGGACGCGCTGCCGGCCACGTCCGGTGCCAGGCGCGCGGCGTCGCCGAGAGTGGTGAAGACCTTGGTGCCGTCCGCCGTCGTGACCTGCGTACCAGCGGGCACAGCGTCCGTGCCGGCGGGCAGGGTGAACCGGATCTCCGTCTTCGCGGGCAGCCAGGGCACGTAGTTGCGTGCCGGGTCGAGGGCGTCTTCGGGCACGGGCCGGACGTGGTGGATGCGGGCCATGCCCGCCGAGGCGGCCAGCGCGAGCTGCTCGTAGTCGTGCGGGACCACGGCCCGTTCGGGCACCGGCGAGCCCAGCGGCAGGCGCGTCGCACAGGCGGCGGCGCTCTCGCGTTCGGTGCCGCCGACGGCGGGGGCGGGGTTGGTCACGGAGGAGATGTAGGGCAGGGGTGTCCGCAGCACGGTGACGGTGCGGGCGGGCACATTGCCGCCGGCGCCGCCGCCGGTCAGGTAGCGCCGGATGCGTACGGCCGCACCCGCCGGCAGTGGCGCACCGTGCCGGCGCGGTCCCCGGGCCCCGGCCACGACGAACGCGAAGACGGCCTCGCCGGTGCGCGGGTCCAGGGTGAAGTGCCGTTCGTCGGGCCCCGATCCGGCGAGGGAGGCGACATGCGTCCACCGCTGGACGCGGCCCCCGAGGGTTGCTTCGACGACGAGGGGGTCGGTGGCCCGGGACATCGGGGGGTGGGCGAAGCGGAGGCGTTCGCCCGGGGTGCCGGTTGCGGTGCCGAGGGCCTCGTCCTGGACGAGGCGGGCCTGGACGACCGGGACCGGGACGGTCAGCACGGGGTTGAGCGCGAGGGCCGTCAGCGGTCTGCCGCCGGGGACGGCGCGGTAGCGGATGAGGCCCACGTCGCGCAGGCGCCAGGGGGAGTCGTGTTCCCGGTCGTTCCCCTGGTGCAGCAGGAGCCGAGCCGGCGCGTGGGCGGGCGGGAGGTCGAGGGTGACGCGGCCCGGCCGGTCCGGTCCGGCGACGGTTTCGGTGACGACGCGGCAGCCGGTCCAGTGCATGCCCTGCCAGGCTTCCCAGCGGCCCGGGACCGTGTCCTCACCGGCGCCCTTGGCGATGTCGAGGGTCACGCGCGCGTTCGGTACGGGCACGGAGAGGACGGCCAGGACGTAGGGTCCGTCGGCGCGGCCGGCAGGTCCGGTGGCTCCCGGGCCGAGACCGTCGGGGCTTTCCCCGAGGAGCGGGAAGTCCCCCGGATAGGGGAGGTTGAAGTGGAAGGGCGGCCCGGCGAAGGGCAGTCCGCCCGGTTCGACGGCCCGGCCCGCACCGGGACCCAGTGCCGTCAGCGCGCCCTCCAGGGCCCCGTCGCCCGTCCGCTCCTCCGTGAACTCGCCCGCGGCGACCAGGACGCAGGGGTTGAGCACGGCTTCCGTCAGGGTGCTGAAGACGACCGGCTCCGCCTCCCCCACAGGCCGGGTCGCGACCTCCAGACCGGCGGGGACGACCACCGGTTCGGGTGGCGGCGCGGCGAGCTGGAAGACCACTTCGGTCTGCGCGGGCGCGGGCCGGTACGGCCGCACGCCGAGCAGGCGCAGCGTCTGCAGCCGACGCTGGTCGACGGCCCGGTTGAGCCGGTCGCGGGCCGCCGTGACCATGTCGGCGCAGGTCTCGATCAGGCCGCGGCCGGGGTCCGTCCGGTCCTGCCCGGTCCAGGCCCGTGCGCTGCGGCGCACGGCGGCGACGGCGGTGGCGACGATCTCGTCGCGGGTGCGCCCGTCGTACTCGGGTGTCGGCAGACTCATCCCTGCTGTGACCTCTCGTCAGGAGTGGCTGATGACCGTGACGCTGAAGGGCAGATGGGCGGGGCAGTGTGCTCGTACCAGGCGGGTGAGCCGGCGTTCGAGCGCCCGCTGGTCCTCCCCTCCACCGGCGGTCAGCGTGACGGTGAGCATGCGGCCGGCCGGTGCCGGTGGGTCGTCCGTGGTGCGGACTCCGCCGGGGTCGCCGATGTCGAGGTCCCAGCCGTGGATCTCCTTGGCCTCCAGCCGGAGTCCGTACGGGGTCCCGCGGTGGGCGGCGAGCCGGGGGGCGAGGTCGATGGCCTTGCGCCGCTGGTTCGCGGTCCAGCCCGGCTCGACACGGGCACCGGTGATGCGGATCAGCCAGTCCAGGAAGGCGGGAGGGGCTCGCCAGGGGTCGAGCAGCGCGTCGAGGTCGTCGAGCAACTCCTCTGCGGGGGCGAGCGCCTCGCCGATGGCCGCGGCAAACGCCTGCGCGACGGTGTCGTCGTGGTAGACGGCCGGCAGAGCCAGGGGCGCGGGGCCGCGGGCGACTGCGGGGTCTGCGGGGTGCACGGCTGTCTCCTTCAGTCCTCGGCTGGGGCGACGGTGATGGCCAGGGCCGTGCTGTCGAGCAGGACGAGACCGCCGTCGGAGACCTCGACGGACGAGGCGTCCACGGTCCGGCCGGGGAGGGTCAGGCCGACCTCGGTGGTGCCGTGGATCTCGGGCACCGGCTCCAGCGCGGCGAAGACGTCACCCGCGTGGACCCGGCGGCCCCATGGCCAGCCGCGCCCGTCGGGCCCGCCGGCCGTGGGGTGGAAGTAGCGGCGCAGGGCCCGTTCGGCGGCCCTCTTGGTGTCCTCACTGCCTTCCGGGGTGTTGCTCCAGGTCCGGACGGTGGCGCGGACGCCGAAGGAGTGGTATCGAGGCCCGCCGACGAGCAGCCGGGCGCCCAGCAGCCGGGAGGCTTCGACGACCCCCCTCACCCGGAGCAGCATGTCCGGAGGGACGTCGAACTCGCCTGGAAGCACGGCCTCTTCGGGGTCCCCGGCGGTGCGCGGCACGAGGAGGACGTGGAGCGGGGCGTCTTCGGGGCGCCAGAGGGCGGGCTCGGTCCGCGCCGCCTTCATGAAGAAGAAGACACCGTCGAGGACGGCCACCGCGTCCGGGGAGTCGTGGAGTTGCGGGGAGAGGCCGGGGAACGATTCGGAGATCAGGGACCGCACGCCCCGGCCGCCCTCCCGCGGGGTGAACGTCCGGTCGTGGTAGGTGTAGGCGCGGTGGTAGAAGACTCCGGCCTTGAAGAAGAACAGCTCGCAGGTGATGGGCGAATCGGCCAGGACGGCGACGTCGTCGAGATCGGCGCAGAACTCGTCCGGCAGGCCGTGGAATTCGACGCCGATGGACTTCGCCTCCGCGGCGCCGTCCCAGAAGCACCGGTCGCCGAAGAACCACAGCCTGGGCCCATCCTCTGCGAGCCGGATGACGGCGTTCGGCCGCGCCTCCACTGCGGACGGTACGTCGTCGTCATGTACCGGTGGCTGCGTCCCGTCGCCCGCGTCCGGCCGATCCAGGGGCAGCCTCATGTGAGTGACGGTTCCGCTGTCGTCGTAGTAGTGCACGACCCCTTGCGGGTCCCGGGCGGCAACGGCGCAGGCAAGCACCTCGGCCGGGCGCTGCGGCGTTTCGAGAGCGGCCGGTACCCGCGAGTCGGCGGGCCGGTTCAGTGCCGTCACCCGTACCCGGGCGAGTCCGTCGACGTGCTCGTCGACGAGCTGCTCGTGGTCGGCGGCGGTGACCGCGCGCCGCAGCGGCGCCAGGCCAAGCCCGGCCCGCTCCAGCGCCTGTTCCCGGCTCTCCGCGTCCCGCGCGGGGACGGACACGCTGTGGACAAAGGAGCTCAGCCCGGCAGGCGAGCCGACCACGAGTGGTGTGCCGGCCGGAACACCGGCGCGTGTACCGCGGTACGCGGAGTACGAGAGGGTGACCGTCGCTCCCCTCGGCGGAGGGGCTCCGTGCTGCTGTTCGCCGCCGCCCTCGGCCGATACGAGCGGTCCGAAGACGATCTCGCCGGCGGCGTCGTCCCACCAGTGCACCGTGTCGGCGGGTGTGGCCTCGGCGAAGGTCTTGACGGCCGGCCATGCGGTGCCGTCGACGCGGACGGTGAGCGGCGGGCCGAACGGCGGGTCGGTCTCCGGCGCTCCGCGGCGCCATGGGCGGCGGCCGGGCGCGAAGCGGGCCCCCGGCAGGCCGTCGGCCACACCGAGAGTCTCCGTCACCGCCTCGGGTTCCTCGACGGCCTCCGCCGTCCCGGTGCTCTGCCCGTCGGGGAGCGTCAGCGGCTCGGTGGTGCGCAGGACGACGGGGTCCTGGCCCTGGGTCCGTACCTCCGTGCCGGTGGGGATGACGCAGGCTCCGGCCGTCACCTCCCGCCGGAAGCCGACGACAATCCGGGTGGGCGACGCCGGCAGCGGCGCGATGCCCATCAGCCGCAGCACGGCCGATCGCTGAGTGTGCGTCATACGATCGGTGCGGTAGAGGAGTTGGTCGACGCGTTCGGCGCAGGCTTCGATCAGGGTGATGCCGGGGTCGGATACGTTGTGGTCGGTCCACTCCGGTGCGCGCTGCGGCAGGGCTCGCTTGGCCGCGTCGACGAGCGGCTGGAATCGCAAGTCGTCGAGGTCGGGTACGGGCAGATTGGGTGCGGGCAGGTCGGGTGCGGGCAGGTCGGCCACGGGGTCACGCACCCGGGGCGGCGCCGGGCACGGCGGCCGTGGCCGGGGCGCCGGGCAGGGTGTAGAAGGGGAAGACGAGGTTGCGGGGTTCGTTGGTGGCACGCAGCCGGTAGCGGAGGTCGATGTAGAGCACGCCGGTGTCCACCGCGTCCGTGCTGAACAGCAGGTCGTCCAGCTCGATGCGCGGCTCCCACCGGTCGAGGGCCTGGCGCACCTCCACGTCCGCGCGGGCGACGGTGGTGGCATCGAGCGAGTCGAAAACGAGCCGGTGGATGCCGCAGCCGAACTCGGGGCGCATCGGGCGTTCGCCCGGGGCGGTGGCCAGGATGATGCGGATGGCCTGCTCCACGTCGTCGCTGCCGGTCGCCAGGCCCACCCGGCCGCTGCCGGTGATGACGGCGGGGAAGGCCCACCCCGCTCCGATGATGTCCACGGTCGCTCTCCCAAAGGGACGGGACCGCCTCGGCCGAGGCGGTCCGCTGCGGCTCAGTTGATGTCTACGGTGTTGCCGGTGATGGTGGTCTGCGCGCCGGCGAGCCGGAGCTCTCCGGCGCTCTCCACAGTGACCGTGGCGCCCTTGAGGGTGAGCTCGCCGCCACCGCTCCCGGCCGCCTCGACGGTGACGGTGCCGGCCTTGAGGACCAGGCTGCCCTCCGGCCCGGCGTCGATGGTGAGGGTGCCGTCGCCGCGGGCGTCGAGCGAGATGCGTACGGTCCGCTCGCCCTCCCCCGCCGTGAAGGCGATGGTGGTCTCCTTGCGGTCCAAGTGGGTGGTGAGCCTGCCGTCGCCCGTGGTGAGCCGGACGCCCTGCGGGCCGTCGGCGGCACTGAGCAGTTCGAGGCGGTCGCCCGTACGGGAAGCCAGGGAGCGCCGGTTGGCACGGCCGGTCTGCGCGTCGATGAGCGGCAGACCGTGGTCGGTGGGGGCGTCGACTCCGTTGTAGAGGCCGCCGAGCACGTACGGCCGGTCCAGGCGGCCGTGTTCGAAGCCGACGAGGACCTCGTCCCCGGCCTCAGGGACGAAGACGCCGCCTCCGCCGGTCCCGCCCCACTGGGTGGTGCGGACCCAGTCGCTCACGTAGTCCTGGGACAGCCAGGGCAGCCTCAGCCGCACCGCGCCGCGCTGGCCCTGGCCCGGCTCCTTGGTGTCCGTGACGACGCCGACGGCGACACCCAGGCCGGTCAGCGGCGGCGGGTACGGCGCGACGGGCGGGGGCAGCGGGCCGACCCGGAGCCAGGTCCGGTAGCCCTGCTCTCCGTCGAAGGTGTGGCGGCATGAGGTGGCGGTGTACTTGCCGGTGAAGGGCTCCCCCACGCCGCTGAGCGCGATCGGCACGCCGGCCCGCAGTTCGGGCGTGCCCGCAAGCTCGGCGTCCAGCTCGGCCATGGCCGCGGCCGTCTCCGCCGCGACCGCGCGGGCCACCGCGTCCACCTGCCGGGCGTCCGTACAGCCCGGGCCGCTGACGAGCAGCCGGGCGGACGGGCCGCCGAACGCAGCGCCCAGCCGCGCGGGCGTCGTGCCCAGCCGCAGGCGTTCGCTGTCGCCCGCGCCGGCCCTGGCCGACAGCCCGGCCTTGCCCTCGGGATCCCAGCCACGCACCTCCACCTCGGCCACCTGGCCCTCGGAGGACACCGCGGCGCGAAGCGTCAGCAGGTTCTCCCCGTGCTCCAGGACGAACGGGCTGCGGTCCGCCCCCGTCGTCGGCGCGGGCGCGCCGCTCGCGGCCTCAGGACGGCTCATGTGCAGCGTGCTCCCCACGACCGCCAGCCGCAGACCGCGCTGGTCGGCCAGGTGGTTCAGCAGCTCCCAGTCGGTCAGGTTGGGCTGGGCGAGGTGCCCGATCCGCGTGTGGTCCGCCTCGATCCGGCCGGTCTTGAGTCCGTGCCGGGCCGCCGCCTTCTCGGCGACCTCGGCGACCGTGGTGTCGACGTACGCGGCCACCCGCCGCCCGCGCATGAGCCGGTGCCCCCGGTCCGTGGCCCGTACGGTCGTGAAGGTGCCGTCCGTGTCCACCTCGGTCTCCAGGCCCGTGACCTCCCCGTCGAACAGCACGACCCGGGCCTGGCGGCGCACGGCGGCCACCGACACCGTCAGCGGCGCCCCTACGGCGATCCGCGCGGCGGCCAGGAGCCGGTGCTCCGGATCCCGGAACCGGAGCAGGGCGCGGGCCGGACGACCCGTCTGCGTGTCGACGGCCGCTTCGACGAGCCGCTGCGCCCACAGCTCCTCCAGCGTGGTGCCGAATGCGATGACCGGCTCCGCCGCGTACAGCCGCTCACTCATGCGCCACCGCCTCCGGACGCTCCTCCAGCACGGGAAGCACCAGCAGCGTGCCCACGGGCACCCGGGCCGGGTCGTCGACGCCGTTGGCACGCGCGATCGCCCGCCACCGGGTCGGATCCCCGTATGCCTGCCAGGCCAGCCCCGCCAGCGTGTCACCGGCGACCATCAGGTGGGTGGCCACCGGGCCGTCGGCACCCGATGTCGGATTCTGCCGGGGCGTCGACCCGCCCACTTCCTCCAGCGTGACGTTGCACGTGGCGCGCAGCGGCATCCCGTCGTGCCCGAACCGCGTGTACACCGCTTCGACCTGCGTCACCAGCGCCAGGAACGCGGTGGTCCGGGAACGGCCCCACTCCAGCCGTACCCACGGCGCGGACGCCGGCTTCGTGGTGGTGCTCCGTGCGGTCGGGGCGCAGCAGTCGAGCAGCTTCTCGACCTGTTCCTGCACGTTCGAGCGGAAGTCACCGGCGTCGAGGAAGACCTCCAGGGTCATTGTCCGCGGCTGCGCTCCCACGAACTGGGCGCGGGCGGCCTCACCGTTGGACGGCGAACGGCTGCGGTCCCAGTGCGCCTGCTTGCCGACCTGGACGCGTTCGGGATTGAAGTGCATCCGGACTCGGCCGCGTTCGGGTCCCGGCGCGTTGCCGGTGCCCGTCGGCGGATCGTAGATCACGAGGGCGGCGCGTACGGGCGCGCCCCCGAGCAACTCGGACAGCATGCGGTCCTCTCGAAGGGTGGCGGGACGGACAGACCGGGGCGGGGCGGGCGCGGTCAGAGGGTGATCCCCAGGAACCCGTTGTGCGTGATCTCCAAGGTCTCCCGGGCCGGCTGGGACTGCTCCACGTCGAACGTGGGCCCGCTCCAGCGCACCGGCAGCACCCCGTCGAGCAGCCACCGCACCAGGGGCCGCCGGTCCGGGCCGAGCGCCACGAGCTGTCCGGGAAGGCGCACCGGCTCCCGTACTTGCTGCTGGAGCCAGGCCCAGATCAGCACCGTCTGCTGGGTCAGCGGCCGGGTGAGCGTGACGTTCGTGTACCGCAGCCGGGTCGGCAGATGCCAGACGTGCCCGTTCATTCCGCCCTCGACCCGCTCCTCGACCTCCATCGTGCAGCCGAGACCGTCGCAGGACGTGAACGAACCCAGGGCGTGCATCCCGATGGACAGCTGGAAGTGAGAACTGACGGCGAACGGCTGGTCCAGCATGCGCGAGCACTCCGTGGGATCGGTCGGTCCGGGTCCTTGCCAAGGTCGGGTCGTCGCCGCGCCGTCAACGGGGCGTGGACGTTCCCCAGCCGGGTTCCGGCGGGGGTGGCTGCCGCGGCGCGTGCCGCCGGTACGCCTCACGCGCCCCCGACAGCCGGAGGGCCGGGAGCACCGCCTCGGCCAGGAGGTCTGCGTGGTGCCGGGCGATCTCGCGGGCGAGCACGAAAGCGGTGGGGGCGGGAGGCGGGGTCGGTGAGCCTGGCGTGCTCGGCGTACTCGGCGTACTCGGCGTACTCGGCGGCGAACCGGTGGCCGGCTGTGCGGCGGGCGGCGGCGGGCCCGTCGGAAAGGTGAACGGGGGTACGGACGATGGGGATCCGGACGGCGACCCGCCGTGCCGTGAGGCGGGCGGGGGTACGAGCGGCATCGCGGTGCCCGGAGCATGCCGCATCGGCCGGCCGATGCCGGGCTTGCGCGGCGGATGACTGTCCCGGTCACTGTGGTCGGGGCCGACAGCGGCCTGTCCGTAGGGAGACGGATCGTCCGGCGGCGGCAGACCGTACGGTGCGGGTCCCCCGTCCGAGGGGCGACCGGGCACTCCGGGTCCGGCGAACGGCATGGGCGGCGGGGCCTCGGACGGCCCGGATCCGCCCCCGGAGCGGACTGCCGGCCCGAGCCCCTGAGCAGGCCTGGTTCCAGGGCCGCCCCCGACTCCGGGCCGGGATCCGGGATCCACGCCGTGAACGGCTCCGCCTGCAGGCCGGGGCCCGGCTTCACGGTCCCGTACGGATCCGGAGCCATGACCGGCTCCGGGCCCGGTTTCGAGCCGGTCGGCGTGACCCGGCCGGTCCCCCCTGGTGCCGGGCGCGGACCAGGGTCCGGTTCCCGGGTCGAAGCCGTCTCCGGGACGTGCACCGAGCACGTGCCCCGGCCCGGCTCCCGTCCCCGGCCGAGGCGCAGGGCCCGGGTCGAACCCGAAGGGAGGCTCGACGGCCCCGGTCCGATGGCCGGGGTCAACTCCGCCGGGACCGGCGCCCGTACCAGGGCCGAGGCCACTTCCGGCTCCTGAGGCAGAGCCGGGCCCGGACCGCGGCTCAGGTACGCGCCCAGAAGTAACACCCGGGCCAGAAACGGGCACCGCCCCGGACCGGACTTCTCGCCCAGGACCGACACCCCCGTCAGAACCTTCCCCAGGACCGAAACCAGGCCCAGCCCCAAGAGCAGGTTCAGGCACAGGCCCGTATCCAAGGCCGGGCTGAGGCCCAACCCCGTGCGCAGGACCGGGACCAGAGCCACGGCCGCGCCCAGGAGCAGGACCAGGAGCAGGACCAGGACCAGGACCAGGACCAGGACCAGCATCCGAACCGGGTACGGATCCCGGCCCGGAACCCGGTCCCCCCGCGCCCCCGTCCCTCTCGGCAGAGGCGTGGGACGACGCCGCCCCCGCATCCCCGCCGGGAACCGCGCGACCGGACGCCATGTCTGCCGACGGCCCGCCGTCCACGGCGGAGAGTCCGCCGAACGGTGGCGGCGCGACGAGTGGGAGGCCGGGCCTCCCGCCTCCCGAGCCGTCCGAGAGAACACGCGCGGCCGTTGCGGCACGGACCGGAGCGACAGCTCCCGAACAGTACGCCCCGGCGTCCGGGTCCCCAGTAGGCGCACCAGAGCGATCGGCCCCCTCCGCCGGCAAGGCGCCCGCGGCGCGCCCGACCCCCATCACCTCTGTCACCGACCGCAGGGCGCCGCGCCACCACGCCGTGCCGGTGGCGGCACCCGCTTGCGGCACTGCGAGCGCCGACGGCGCGTACGCGCCATCCGTCCGGGCAGGGGCGAACGCCGAAGCAGCCGGGCCCCTTCCTGAATCGGCCCCTGGCACCGACGGCCCATACGCCCCCTCTGCCTGTGAGCCGAGCAGCAGCCCAGGCCGCCCCGCCATCGGCACGCCTCTCGGCAATGGGCGCCCGGCGGCCGTGACGGCCGGGGCCGGGCGCCAGGCCACGAGATCTTGCCGAAAGGTGCCGAGTCCACTGGTCGGCAGGGCCGGGAGCCGCACCAAGCCCGTCGGGGGCACTGTCCGCCAGTCCTCGTGCGGGTGCTCCGGACGGGCGGCCGGGACCGCCGGCGGCACACGGCGCCACCACCGTGTCGCGCTCACCACGCTCACCGGCCTTCGGTGTGTGCAGTGTTGATCCTGGCTATCTCACGCACCCACGCGCGCCGTTCTCCGTGCGGCATGGAGACGATGTCCGCGTACGACCAGTGAAAGTGGTAGGCGATGTACGCGGTCTCCTCGCGGAGCCGGACCGCGGGGTGCGTCATGCTTCCCCCAGGCGGGCGCCCGCCGTCGGGTCCGGCACGGCGAAGCTCGTGCCGCAGGACGGGCAGGCGACGGTGCTGTGCCCGGCTTCCAGGCCGTTGATCCGCCGGTAGAGGTCCTGAAGATGGGCAAGGTCGGTGGCGAAGAGCTGTTCCACCACACCGGCATGGATGTCGGTCACGGTCCCCAGGCGGGTGATGACCAGGCTGAGCAGGACGACCCCCAGGTAGGCGGGGTTCTGCCTGACCCGCTGATCGATCAGGGGCGAGAGCTCGTCGCGGGCCGTGGCGAGTCGCATGGTGCCCTGGCGGTGCACGGTGCCACGGGCGTCGACGTAGCCGTGGGGCAGTTCGAAGTCGAACTCGGTACGCAGCCGGGATCCGTTGTCCTGCGGTCCGTTCTCGAACATGGCGGGGCGGTTCCTCCATGGGTCATACGGTCAACTGCCGCCCCCCGGCACCCGACCTGAACACAGGAATGGCACCGAGGGACAACAGCCTTGAATGCACGGTCAGTTGATGGTCAGGTCGAGGAGGAGACTCACCGACGTGTCCACGACCCGGACCTTCACCGAGAACGTGCCCGCCGTGTCTCCGGCCGTGAGGACGGGGGACGTGGCCGAACCGTCGGCCGCACTGGGCACCTTGGCGATGTCCACCCCTCCGGGGAACGTGGCCATGTGCTCGCCACGGATCTCGAAGGTGGTCTCGACGCCTTCGAGGGGGTTGCCTTCGGCGTCCTCCACGATGACCGTCAGCGGGCTGTCGAAGGACTTGCCCGCGGGTACGGTCTGACCCGCTCCCGAGACATAGCGGACCCGGTCCGCGGCACCCGGCTCCGGGGTGATGTCCAGGTGCGCGAAGGAGGCGACGGCGTCCGTCTCGGTCCAGACGGCGGTGACGACGCAGGGACCTTCCTTGACCGCCTTGAGCAGCGAGCTGGTCGCCACGCCGAACTTGTCGCCTCCGGCCCCGGTGGTACGGGTCTCGGACGGCCTGCCGTTCTCGAAGACGGCGGATCCCCCCTCCACCGTGAACTTGATCCGCTGCCGGCCCACCGGAGTACCGTCCAGCTGGAGCGCCTTGACGACGAGGGGTTCGGCGAAGCGCTGGCCGACCACGGCCGTCTGCCGGTCACCGGATTCCACGGCCAGGCGGTAGCGGGACACACCCTGCAGGGCCTTCTCCCCGGACAGGGCGACCCACAGCCGACTGTCCCCGGAAATGGCGAGGCCCGAAGGACGGGACCGCTGTCCCGTGGGAATCGTGACCGCCGCGGCCGCGCCCGGCAGCACATAACCGATGGCGTCCCCGGCGACGCTGGCGAACCAGAGCGTGCCGTCCGCCGACGCCAGCAGACGATGTGCCGGAGCGGGGATGTCGACGCGCGAGAAACGCTTGTCCTCGACGGCGTATTTGTAGATCCGATTCTCGGTGGTGGCCACCCAGACGACATCGCCTGCCGGGCTGATCGCCAGATCTCCGGGCTCGGCACCCACGTTGATGGGCGTGGAGAACCGGCCGGTGGCCATGTCATAGGTGACCAGGGACCGGCCTTCCGGCGAGCTGAGCCAACAGCGGGTCGGATCCTGCTCCGCGACGGCGATCCCGTACAGGTTCGTCGAGTGGCCCTGCGACTGCGAGATACCGCTGCCGAGATCGAAGAAAGCCAGCGAATTCCAGTCCGCCAGGGGGGCGACGATCTGAGTGTTGCCACGCTCATCCTGAGCAAAGGCGAGCGAGCGGCACTCCGTCCTGCCACTCAGCGTGTGGGTCTGGTAAATGCCGTCGCGATCACATCGGACGAACGCGGAGTCGCTCTGCCCGGTGACGAACGTCCACACTCCGTGGCCCGGCCACGCGACGACGGAATCGGCCCGGCCTGCACGTACCGGGACCTGAGGGAAGACGGTACTGCTCCACGGACTGCGCGGCTCGAAATAGCCGAGACTTCCTTCGGCCGTCACGAACCAAACGTTCCGGTCGTCGGCGCTCCATGTCAGAGCGACCGCTGGGGCCTCGATGGAAAATTTGTCGGTGTCGCTGGGGGATGGTGCGTCGAGCGGCATTCCGGTTCTCCCTCCGAAGGGGTGGAACGGTCCAGCTGGGATGAGGAATTCGCTACGCCGGGTTGATGTGCAGCAGGGTGGCCGCGTGCGGCTCGGTGTCGCCGAGACCGACGCTCAGAACCGCCTCTTCCTCGATCTCACCGGCGTACACGGCAGGGAGGGCGACGCGACCGCGCTGGTCGGTCAGGATGATCCGCTCGTGGGTGCCGTCGCCGAAGGCCGCGCCTTCCGCCTTGATCCGACAGGTGAGCGGGATCCCCGGTACGGGCCGGCCATTGGCCACGTACTCGACGACGAGCGGCCGGTCGGCGTGCTCCTTCGCGTGCACTGCGGATTCACTGCGGGACACCACCTGGGTCCGGCCGAGGAGTGAGGGCGCTCCCCGGGCGGCGAGCGAGGTGAGATACCTGCCCAGGCTCTTGTTCGTGGGGTTCGTGTACCAGATGTTCCCGTCGCTGCCGACGCAGATCCCCTTGGCCGTACCGCCGTTGGGGAGCCGGACCAGGAAGCCCTCGTCCGACATCGCGCTGTCGAACACGTGGATCCCCTGGCTCGAAGTCACCCACACCTCGCCGTTCGGCGTGAACGTCAGCTGCTGCGGAACGGCAGTGCCCAGGTCCCGCGTGATCCACGTACCCCTGTTCAGATCGAACCGAGCCACCTGGTTCGGGTTGGTGAGGGTCACCCACACCGCTTCCGTGTCCGCCTTGACGTAGAAGGGCTTCTGCTCATTTCCGCGGGGCGGCGTGATGCGCTCCCAGGTCTGCTGCCCGGGGTCGCGGCGGAACAGGCCGTTCACCGTCCTGGGCGGGTTGTTGACCCGCTTCTGGCCCGTGAGCCAATAGGTGTGCCTCTTCTGCTCCTCGTCCGAGGTGACGGCCACGTCCCAGAGCCAGGTGCTGGGCTCGACGGTCATGCGCTGGATCTGGCCGGTGCCGGATTCGGGGATGTCGAGGATCCCGACGTAGCTGTGTTCGGGCTCGGCGAAGAGCAGGCTGTATTCCGTCTTCTTCGTGCCACCGGAGCCCGTCACCCTGGTCTCAAGAGCGATGCTCTGGGCCTTTGCGTCGTCCTCCAGCGGAAAGAACCTCAAGGGATACCCTGCCGTGGTGTCCATCTCCACGATCGGGTCCTCAGCCCGCGGCGGAGCCGGTGCCGCGAACCACATCTTGGCCCGATTGTGCGGATCCTTCATGATTCCCGCCGAGAGTTGCGGCATATACGAATGGTTCGCATATCCCAGCTCCACCGGCCGGGCGGGATTCACACGGATCACGCACTTGCTGTCCGAGGTCACCCATAACTTACCGGCGTTGCCCACACCCACCGAGTGCGGCACATAGGGGCCGAGGTCAAACTCCCTGATTTCGTCGGACACGACGATCCCCCTCCGCTTTCTGCGATTCACGCGCGACCTCACCAGCCGACCTGTAGCGGCGAACATCCACCAACGGCGGCCACATTTCGAAGACCACGCGGGACTACTTCGACCGGTCGAGATTATGCCGTCGGCACCCTCACCACACCTGAGCGAACCGGCCACGGCCGCCCTGGGCCATCGATATCCGGACAGCACACCTACACCACAGCGCCGAACCGTGCGTTACCCCTGCCCAAGGAGCCAATCGGATTCTCTCATTCCGCACCGCACTCCGCATGACCATCACAACCCTCCGGATGTCAAGAGCGCCCGCGCCCGGCAATCACCGCACCACCCCTTGGCCGGAATTCTCCAGAAGTCGCATTCCATGCTCAGGCAATCAGCCCAATGGCTCGAAATAACCATCCAAATGCCACGGCCGTGCGGGGAGTTACCGAAGCCGTTTCGCACAGCCACACGAGTGCCGCCGCTGAACTCGATTGGATATGTCGGGGCTATTCGTCTGACGCGCCAGCAGGGCCTTCTGTGCAGCTCCACGGCGGCCCTGCCTCCCCGCCGGGGAGCCTGTGCAGATCACGGCCCCGACGAAGGACACAGCCAAGCCGAAGCGGGCGAACAACACCCTCAATGCCGCCACGGCCGCACCGTGCTCCGCCGCACCATCTTCAGCAAGAGGGCGGTTCGTGAGTTGATGTCCATTTCCGGTTGAGGCTGGGTAGGGCTGCTGGTCGCGGTGCTCGGTCGGCTACTGCTTCCTGGTGAAGCTGCCGTCAGGTCGGGTCCCGATACCCGGCTGCCCCACCCTCCCGCGCATAGATATTCGCCGCGAGCACACGCGTCCTGTGGTGCTGCCCCAGAACCCGGCCCACCTCTGCTCGTGCCGTCCGTTCCAGGTGTGAAAGTGACGTCGTCGGTCTGACACCTTTGATGACCCGCAGGGGCATGCCTCCCGTCACTGCCGGGTGAGGAACCAAGCGGTGCCGTTCGGGCCGGTCGTGCTCAGGACGGGCTTGGCGACGGTGCCGCCGGCGACGTAAAGCCTGATGTTGTCGGGGCCGGGTATGCAGCGTGTGGTCATGCTGTCCCGGAGGAGCCAGACCTGGACCGAAGTCGACATCTGCGGGTTGCGGAGACTCCAGTCGGCTTCCTCCGAACACGTTGCCGACCTCAGGGTGTAGCTCCCCCGCCCGCCAGGTGAGCCGCTCAGCGTGAGGGTGACGTCGTGCTCGCGGGTGGTCCAGGTTCCGGAGTAGTCGACGTCTTCTATTCCCGCCCCCGAGAACATCGAGACCGTCAGGGCGACGGCGGACAGGGCGACCGCTGCCCGGCCGGCCCCATGCGTGGGGCCCGGGCCTGTGTCTTCCGGTTCCGTCCGCTCGCGTCGGAGGCTCGCGAACATGCCGATGAGTGGCGCGCAGAGGGCAACGGCACACCAGGGGAACCAGATGCCCATCCCCGCCGATGGCAGCATCATCAGGGCCGCGATGGCTGTAGCCGAAGTGGCCGCCCACCAGGCCGCCCCGGGCTTCCGGCGGGCCAGCGCGATCACGCAGCTCACGATCGCCCCTGAACCGGCTATGAGTAGTACGCACATCGTGACAAGAACGTCGGCGTATTCCGGTTTCAGGCTGGTGGGCTCGGCGAGTACGAATCCCACCGTCAGCCCCACCGCCTGGGCGCCGAATGCCAACCACTGCGCGATGCCTAGCCGCATCTGCGATGACATGCCCTTGCCGAGCCCGTCCACACTGCCCCCCATTTGAACAAGTTCAATTGATGGGTGCCACACTACCTCCTCTTACGCGTTCCCTTGGTGACCCGCCTCAGAGGGCGGTTCGTGATTCTTTGAGTGGTTCAGCCATCACCTGATGGAGTGGGTACGGGCGGAATCTACCGGTTTGCGGATGGTGGTCTGCTGGTGTGGCGGGGCGAGTGAACGCAGGCCGTACCCGAGCGACTTGTCGGACGAGCAGTGGTCGTTGATCGAGCCGGTGCTCACGGCGCGGAAGGACCGGCACCGTTCGGTCAGCGGCCACCAGGGCGCCTACGCGATGCGGGAGATCGTGAACGCGATCCTCTACCAGGGCCGGACCGGCTGCCAGTGGGCCTACCTCCCGCACGACCTGCTGCCGACGAGCGCTGCGTACTACTACTTCGCCGCCTGGCGCGACGACGGAACCGACCAGGTCATCCATGAACTTCTGCGCTGCCAAGTCCGCGAGATGGCCCGTCGGTTAGAGGACCCGACCCTGGTGGTGCTGGACACGCAGAGCGTCCGCGCGGCTGCCGGAGTCCCCGCCTCCACGACCGGCCGGGACCCGGCGAAACGGGTGCCGGGCCGGAGGCGGGCACGGGCCGTGGACGTTCTGGGCCTGGTCATCGCCGTCATCGTCATCGCCGCCAGCACGCACGACAACGCCGCGGGCATCGCCTTGCTGGACCAGGTCGCCGAACACACCGGCAACACCGTCCGCAAGGCGCTGGTCGACCGGGGCTTCAAGAACCAGGTCGCCCTTCACGGCACCCGCATGGGCATCGATGTCGAGGTCGTTGAACGCAACCCGCCGGACAAGGGGTTCGTCCCGCAGCCGAAGCGATGGAGGGTCGAGCAGACCTACGGAATCCTGATACTGCACCGGCGCCTGGTCCGCGACTACGAGCACCGCCCGGCCTCCTCCGCGTCCCGCGTCGAAGCAGTAGCCGACCGCGCACCGCGACCAGCAGACCTGCCCCAACCTCATCTGGAAACGGACATCAACTCACGAACCGCCCTCCAAGAGGCCCTGACAAAGGCGTTGGACGTGTCTGTGGGTAATGAGGCTGGTGGCGAGGCCGCGGAAGGCTTCGCGGATGTCGTCTCGTCGTTCCCGTCGGATGCGGAGCCGGCGGAAGCCGTGGAGCCAGGCGATCGTCCATTCCGCCACCCACCGATGGACGCCGCGGAGGGGAACGTCTGGGGGACGTACCAGGTCGATCCGGCGCCCAGGACGCGGTGGCGGTGCCGTGGGGTGTGGACCCGGCCGTGCCCATGCTCGGGCCGTCGCCACGCGCCGACCACCGACAGGTCTGGCAGATGCATATCAAACGACGCATCAACGACCCAGGTCAGTGGCTGCGGACGCCGCCGCGGAAGGTCGGGCACGTGGTCGCCGAGCTGGAGGCACACCGTGGCCTGGCGGCAGCCCCTGAGGACGTACCCGTCGGCCTCGGCGCGGGTCTCGGCCGGCAGGGCGTGCCACCAGCCGGTCACGAGGCGGGGTCCGCGGCAAAGACTCTGACCGCGTAGGTCGCGTGCCGCTCCGGCATCGGTATAGCCCGTCGTCCCCCCTGTGGGATGCACACCGCCACCGTACGGTCCCGACCGCCGCCCGAGGCGCGGGACCGTACGGGATGAGTCAGGGCTTCGGGATGACTGTGGGGAGGCCCGTGGGAAGCTTGCCCGGCTCGCTCTTCTGGTAGGTCTCGGTGCCGACTTCCTGCCAGGTGACCTTCAGTTCGGCCGCGCCCACGGAGGCGACCTGGCCCTTCGCGTGCAGTGCGCCCGCCGGGCACTTGAGGTCGAAGGACTTGCCGTCGGTGGTGCCCTGGCAGGTCAGGCCGGAAGCGCCCTCGACGACCACGGCGGTCTTGCCCTTGACGGTCAGGACAACGGGCTTCGACGGATTCGCCATCGAGATCCAGCCGCCCTCCACACTGCCGCCCTTGGCGTCGGTACCGACACCGGAGCTCGACGCGGCCGACGGACTGCTCGGCGTCGCGGCCGGCTTCGGGTCCTTCGAGGTGGCGGCCTTGTCGCTGCCGGAGTCGCTGCCGCATGCCGTGAGGGCCAGGGCGGCCGCGATGCCGGCGGTGGCGATGAGGCTGTGACGCAGGTTCTTGTGCACGAGAAGTCCCCCAGTGGAGCACGAATTGATCGAAAGAGTGTGCCAAATTACCAGGAAGGGAGACATGGACGGCGGCGTCGGCGTCACCGGTTCGTCACAGGTACCGGGCGTACTCGTCCAAGACGCCGCCGATGGGGAGCCAGCCTGTCGGCGCGGTCGGCCACCGCCGTAGAGAGCCTCGGGCCGACAGCGCCGCCGATCAGGGTGCGCGGGCCTTGGAGTGGCTCGTCTGGCGCAGTTCCCAGGCGGGCTTGGAGGGTGAGGCGGGCGGCGGCGCGGCTGCTGTGCTGTGTGCCGTAGGGGGCGACGATCACCCTGCCGGGCCGTACTTGTTCGACCCAGGCCCGTGGGATGGAGCGCACGCTGAAGGTGCACAGCCGCTCCCTCGCGGCAGCCCACACCGCCGGGTCTACATCTACGACACCCCTGTTGATCGAGTAGCGCACCACGCGCGGGACGGCGCGCTGACCGGGCCGTCGGCTACAGCCAGTTCGACCTCGTACCAGACGTCTTTGATCACGACGTAAGGTCGGGGCCAGCGGATCCAGCAGATGCATGTCCCCGTTAGCGACGGGTGGTACCACTTCTCCAGTTGGGATCCGGGGCTGTCCGGCACTGTCTACTTCCAGGGCTTCCCACCCGACTGACCCTCATGAACCGGACACCATCCGACGGCGCCGAAGCCCTGGCCTTCAGGTGGCGGTGCGCGGCAAGCGCGAAGTCCCGCGGTGACCGACGATCTTCGCCGAACTCATCCGTGCGCGACCAGCATGAGCGTCCCGGACATCGCGCACACCAGACTCGTGACCTGCAACTTCACAATGCACAGCGCGCGATGACCCAAACGACAGTCCCTGGGCTACTTGCCATTCAAGTGTGTGGTCAGGCGTGACAGCAGAGGCAGCGCCGCCTCAAGCGTCTTTCGTTCATCGGAACTGAGGACATCGCTGATCGCGGTGCCGAGCCAGTCCGCACGCCTTCGGCGCTCCTCGGCCAGACGGCCGCTTCCCGTCGGCGTGAGGTGGAGCAACAGCTTGCGCCCGTCGCTGGGGTGCGCCTCGGCATACACAAGGCCCTGAGCCAGGAGTTCTTTGACCGCCTTGGCAGCCGACTGGTGACTGACTCCCCGCTGTTGTGCGATATCGGCGGTGGTCAGCGGGCCGCTGCGGTCCAGGTAGCCCAGGACGGCGGCCTCGCCGGGCGGCATCTTGTCGGCAGTGCGCACAGTGCGTACGAGCCGTCCGATGGTCAGGCGAAGTTCTTCAGCCAGCTGATTCTCGTCCATGACGCCAGCTTACCCACACTCATCAACCAAACTGTACACCTTAGCTACATTGTTCACCTTGGCGCCACAGGAGCGTCCACCGGCCCCCGCCGCAGTGAAGGGCGTGAGCGCCGCAGTCAAGTCGCAGCCGACGCTCACGGCGCGATATCTACAACCCCGCTGTACAGTTTGGCTGTAGATATTCGGTCGGCTCGGAAAGGACCCGCTGTGAAGCTCACCAAGCACTCCCATGCCTGCATCACACTTGAGAAGGACGGCACCCGCCTGGTCATCGACCCCGGCACCCTCACCCCGGACGCGGCAGAAGCCGTCACCCAGGCGCATGCCGTCCTGATCACCCACGAACACTTCGACCACTTCGACGAAAAGCTCGTCGCCGCCGCTCTCGAAGCCCAGCCCGGGCTGCAGGTCTACGGCACAGCCACGGTCGCAGCCACCCTCGGCAGCCACGATGGCCGGGTCCACGCCGTCGCCGCGGGCGACGCCTTCAGCATCGGTTCCATCACCGCCACCGTCCACGGCCACCGCCACGCGCTGATCCACGCCGACATCCCGTGCCCCGACAACGTCGGCTACCTCCTAGACAACGGAGCCGTCTACCACCCCGGCGACGCCTACTTCGCGCCCGACGCTCCCATACACACCCTCCTGCTGCCGACCAGCGGCCCATGGACAAAGCTCGGCGAAGCCGCCGACTACGTCCGCACCGTCAAGCCCGAGCGCATCATCCAGATCCACGAACTCATGCTCAGCGACCTCGGCCAGCGCTCCACCGCCAATCTCCTCGGCGAGAAGGGCCTGACCGGCACCCCGATCGACCGCCTCAAGCCCGGCACCACCGTCCAGCTGCAAGAGAGCATCTGATCTCGGATCGGTCCCGCGCCTGGCCCTCGTAGGGTGCACGCTGCTGTTCGTGTCGCGGCTGCGTTGTGTGGCGGTGAGGGCTGGGAGTGGTCGGGCGGGAGTGGCGCATCCCCCGTGAGAGCTACGCGGGCTGTCCCTCCGGGGGTGATTCGCGGATGCCGGTTGGTTTCTAGCGTGGTTGCCAGGTCGCCGCCGGTGCGACCACCGCCACAGGGGAGGCCATCATGAGCACGACATCGACTGCCAAGTACGGGCACGAAGCGGACGCCGGTCCGGACACGGGGCCGGCCGGCTGGGGCGGCCGTTTCGGCCGGATCCTGCGCTCGCCGCTCGGCTGGTCGGTGACCGGGCTGGTCGGAGTCGCTCTGGTCGCGAGTCTGACGGCCACGGGGCCGGGTCCGGTGCCGGTGCTGGGCGCGGCCGCCGCGGTGGCCGTGTACGCACTGGTGATGCGCCGGATCGCGGGACGTGCCACGCCGGAGATATCCCGGTCCGGGGCGGCGCGTGAGGCGCTGCTCGGCGGGGGGATCGGTCTGGGGTTCATCCTGGCGGCGCTTTTGTTGATCACGTTGTTCGGGGGGTATTCGTTCTCCCGGGCGGGCAGCGGCTTCATGTCGGTGGTGTGGTCCGCGGTGATGGTGCAGATCGGTACCGCGGTCACCGAGGAGCTGATGTTCCGGGGTCTGTTCTTGCAGGCCCTGGAGCAGCGGTGGGGGCGCGGAATCGCGATCGCGGTCACCGCGGTGTTCTTCGGGGCCGCCCACCTGGGCGGGGCGGGGGCGAACCTGTGGAGTGCGCTGGCGATCGCTTTGCAGGCGGGTGTGATGCTGGGTGCCGCGTACATGTGGAGGCGCAGCATCTGGTTCGTCGCGGGTCTGCACTTCGCGTGGAACACCGTTCAGCAGCTGGCCGGTGTTCCGGTATCCGGGCATGCCCCGGAGGGGCTGTTCACCGTCGATGCCCATGGGTCGGCGGCGCTGACCGGGGGTATCTTCGGTCTGGAGGCGTCGGTCGTGCCCGTGCTCCTCAGTGTGCTGATCACCGTTCCGATGCTTGTCCTGGCCCGTCGAGGCGGCGGCCTGCTGCCCCGGCGGCGGGCCCGGCATTGAGACCGGCCGACCGGAGGATACGGAAGTGATGTCCCGTCAGGCGCCCTGGAGCTCCCCGCGGTTCCAGGCGCCGCTCGACCGGTGGAGGGAGCGGGGCGCCTCCTTCCAGGACGGCCTTGTGGCCGTGGTGCTCGCGCTGCTCGCCTTCACGCCGACCCTGTCGAACATCGGCGCGCAGATCGGTGATCTGCCTCAGCGGCCGGTGGACGCGCTGAGTATCGGGCTGACCCTGGCTCAGACGCTGCCGCTGGCAGCCCGCCGTCGGTGGTCCGCCGCCACTCTGGCCGTGGTCGCGGGCGCGTTCGCCGCGCATCAGGCTCTGGGTTTCGCGACGACGTTCGGCAGCCTGGGACTGTACGGCGTGCTGTACTCGGCCGGGGCCCACCAGGTCCGCCTCCGCCGGCGCCTGGCGGCCGCGGCGAGTGCGGGCTACATCGCCCTGGCTCTGGTGCTGCACCGTCTGGGCTCACCGCAGGGCATCGCGGACTATGCCGCCTTCTACCTGACTCTGGCCGCGATCTGGCTGGTAGGGAGCAGCGCGCGGATGCGCAGGGCACAAGAAGCGGAGCAGCGGCGGCTGGCCGCCGAGGTGGCCACGGCGACCGAGCGGGCCCGGATCGCCCGCGAGCTGCACGACGTGGTCACCCACCACGTGACGGCCATGGTGGTCCAGGCCGATGCGGCACAGTTCCTGATCACCTCCGCGCCGGAGCAGGCCGGTGAAGGACTTGTGGCCGTCAGCGACACCGGACGGCGAGCGCTGACGGAACTGCGCTACCTCCTCGGCGTGCTGGAGGCGACCGGCGAAAGCGCCGATCCGGCGCGTGCGGACCGGGCCCCAGCCCCGGGACGGGTGGCGGACCTCATCGAGCAGGCCCGCAGGTCCGGCCAGCCGGTCGAGTTCAGCGAGCAGGGCGAGCGGCAGCCGCAGCCGGTGGACGTGGAGCTGGCCGCCTACCGGGTGGTGCAGGAGGCACTCACCAACGCTATGAAGTACGCGGCCGGGCAGCCGACCCGGGTCTCGGCCCGCCATGGCGGGGAACACCTCGAGATCACGGTGGTCACCGGCGGATCCGACAGCCTCCCGGCCGACCTACCGGTCATGCAGGTGCCGGGTTCGGGGGGCGGGCGGGGTCTTGCCGGGCTGCGTGCACGGGTGCGGATGCTCGATGGTGAACTTGAGGCCGGTCCCCGGCCCGAGGGCGGGTTCGAGGTCCGCGCCACGATTCCCACCAAGCCCGTCCAGGAGTAGCCCCGTGAGCGAGAGCGACGCGCAGCCGCCGATCCGTGTACTCGTCTGTGACGACCAGGCACTGGTGCGCACCGGCTACGTCACCATCTTCTCCGCGCAGCCCGACATGGAGGTCGTCGGCGAGGCCGAGAACGGGCACGAGGCGGTCCAGGCCGCACGCCGACTGTGCCCCGACGTGGTCGTGATGGACATCCGCATGCCCCTGCTCGACGGCATCCAGGCCACCCGGCAACTGGCTGGCCCCGATGCCGAAAATCCGCCGAAGGTGCTGGTCGTCACCACCTTCAACGTCGACGCGTACGTGTACGACGCCCTGAAGGCCGGAGCCAGCGGCTTCCTCCTCAAGGACGCACCACCGGCCCAGCTGGTCAACGGGATCCGGACGGTGGCCCGGGGCGAGGCCCTGCTCGCTCCCGCCGTCACCCGCCACCTCATCGGCCACTTCGCCGAGCACATCCGCCCCACCCGCCCCGAACGCGAAACGGTCGTCAAGGCACTGACCCCGCGCGAGCTGGAAGTGTTCCAACAGGTGGCCGAGGGCCTTTCGAACGCGGAGATCGCCGAAGCCCTCTTCATCGCCCCGGAAACAATCAAAACCTACGTCTCGCGCATCCTGGTCAAACTCGGCTTGCGTGACCGGGTCCAAGTAGTCGTCCTCGCCCACCGCGCCGGACTGGTGTCCGGCACGGCCTGATCGAACACCCTCGACCCGCCCGGAGCCGGGCCGGTCCCGGGGCCAGACAGCTCCAGGGCCCGACGGCCAGGCCCGGGTGGGTCCGTCCGGCCGACGGCCCGAAACAGCACGCATGAGCCAGCGGCGCCATGCCCCGGCCCCGTTCGTCCGCGCGCCGACCGCCCGGACGCCATTTCCGCACGCCCACCCTTCGAGTTCCGCCGCCCCGCGCTCCCTGCTCGGATCACGCTAGCGACGGCAGGGCACGGCCGGTCCGCCTGACCGTGCAGGGATCATGGTCGGGGTCCGGCGGCGCGTGATTGATCTTGCTCGCGCGAAGGACCGTTTATGCGAGATCAGACCGTCCATGAACGGCCTGGAACGTTCCCGCTGTGGTGAACGCGTTGGTGATCGGCGCGATGAGCGAGGCAAAGCGGCGGGCACCCGCGGTACCGATCGGCGCCCATAGCGCGGCGCAGTGCTCGTCCGTTTCCACTTCGATGCGCTCGCGTGCCTCACTGCCGGCGTCGGTTTCCACGCCGTGGGAGTCGAGCCAGCCGCGCGCGACGAGGCGTGCCGTCGCTGCGCTCCACTCCTCGTCGTCCCATTGACGGGTCGCTCGCGCAAGAGCTGTCGGGAGGCGGCCGGTTGCGGTGTGCAGAACGAGGCAGTCACATGGACCGAGGCCGTTGTCGGCGAGTACGACGAGATGGGCGTCGCCGCGCCACTCGCGCGCCACCGCGATCTGCTGCCACAGTGCGACAAGAGGATCGGATGGAAGCGCGACCGAGGCGTTCGCGGCGGCCAGCACCTTGCCGGCGTAGTCGGCACCGGCGACGACCGGGTCGATCAGCAAGCGCGCCTCGGCAAGGTGGTCATCCGTGAGATGTACGTTGACGCGCCGCATCGCCCGACCGGCGGCCAGGAGACGGGCGGCCTGCCACCGCTCAGGCGGCGCGGCGTCCCACACGCCCGCCACCCCGCCGGGGAAGCAGATGCTTTCCGAGCAGGTCTACGCACACCTGCGAGACGCGATCATGCGCGGGGACCACGCCCCCGGCGCCCCCCTCAAGCCGCAGGATCTTGCCAAGGAGCAGGGCGTGAGCTTGGCCGTGGTGCGCGAGGCGCTCGTACGGGTGGTCGGCGAGGGGCTCGCCGACCGGCTGCCCAACCGCGGTTTCGCGGTCCCGTCCTTCTCCGACCGCCGCTGGCAGGAGATCGCGGAAGCCCGCCGGACCATCGAACCGGTCGTACTGCGCATGTCCATCGAGCCCGGCGACGTCGACTGGGAGGCCCGCGTGCGGGCCGCCCACCATCGTCTGGTGCGCACTCCGGCGTACGTGCCGCAGGAAAGCGAGTACTGCACAAGCGCTTGGGCCGAGGCTCACAGGGCCTTCCACCGCACCTTGCTGGAGGGGTGTGACAACAGCGCACTGCTGGAGACCTTCGACCGGTTGTGGACCGCGAGTGAGCTGGCCCGGCGTTGGTCGGCGCACCGCAACCCCGACCGGGACGACGCCAAGGAACACCGCAGGCTGGAGGAGGCGGCGCTGGCCCGCGACGCCGACACCGCAGCCGCACTCCTGGCCCAGCACCTCACCTTGACCGCGGCTGCTCTGACCGACGATTCAGGTCAGACCACCTACTGATCTTTTCGTTGGTTCAGTGGGTGTGGTGGCGTTGTTGGTGGGAGGCTGGCGGGGTGTCCTACAGGTCTTCGTCTCGTGTGTCCGGTTCTCCTGTTCCTCCTTTGAAGCGGCCTGAGTTGGCGGAGGCTCGGCGTGTTCGTGCGGTCGAGTTGTTCGGGCGGGGCTGCTCGAATGCCGAGATCGCGGGGATGGTGGGGGTCCATGCGGAGAGTGTCCGGCGGTGGAGACGCGCGTGGGAGAACGGTGGGGCTCAAGCACTGCGGCGGCGGCCGGCACCCGGTCGCCGGCCGAAGCTGGACGATGCCCAGGTGGAAGCGGTGCGGGCCGCGTTGGAGCGGGGTGCTCAGGCGCATGGCTTCGAGGCCGATCTGTGGACCTTGGAACGGGTTGGCCTGGTCGTCGAGCGGGTGACGGGAGTGTCGTTGTCGAGGGCGTCGGTCTGGCGCCTGCTGACCGGCCGGCTGGGGTGGAGCCTGCAACGCCCCGAGCGGCGGGCGGTGGAGAGGGACGAGTCGGAGATCGCCCGCTGGATCGCGCACGAATGGCCGCGCATCAAAAAGGGGCCGTGAACACACGTGCCTGGATCGTGTTCCTCGACGAATCCGGCGTCTCCCTGCTGCCTCAGATCCGCCGCACCTACGCACCCCGAGGTCGGACCCCGCTGCTGCGGCACCGGCTGAACTGGAAGCGGGCGTCGATGGCCGGGGCCCTGGGATACCACTCCACCGACCCCGATCGAGGGGCCCGCCTGTGCTTCCATCTCAAGCCCGGCAGCTACGACACCGACGCCCTCATCGAGGTCCTGGAGCAGATGAAGGTGTTCTATCGCGGCGAGCGGGTGGTCCTGGTCTGGGACGGGCTGTCCGCCCACTGGAGCCGGGCGATGCGCGCCTGGGTCGCCGACCAGGACTGGCTCACGCTGGAGCGATTACCCGCCTACGCTCCCGAGCTGAACCCGGTGGAGCTCATGTGGTCCTCACTCAAGAAACGTGAACTCGCCAACCTCGCCGGCGACCACCTCGCAGACGTCGCCGACGCCACCGAACAAGGCATCCACCGCATCAACCACAATCCACAACTGCCATGGTCATTCCTCACCCACACCGGACTCACCATCCACCCACCACACCCACCGAACTTACGAAAAGATCAGTAGTGACCTGAGTCAGAGAGTCGGTGGCAGTAGGCGGCGACTTTGTCTCGCCGCCTGCCACAACCTCCCCAACCATCGCCCCACAGGTGCGAGCGGCGCGACCGCGATCGACCCCATGGATCGCGGCCACCTTCCCGCTTGCCCGCTACGGAGACATGCCCCTGGGCCGTTCCTTTCGGATCACCTCGCTGACCAGATGAAGATGGCGGCGAGGTGGAGTCCGGCGAGGTAGATGGTGGCGGTCTTGTCGTAGCGGGTGGCCGGGCCGCGCCATTGCTTGAGCTTGTTGATGCAGCGTTCGACGGTGTTGCGCTGCTTGTAGGCCTCACGGTCGAAGGCCGGTGGGCGGCCACCTCGGCGGCCGAGCCGCTTGCGGTCGGCGGCCTGATCGGCGGGCTGCGGGATCACCGCCCGGATTCCGCGCCGCCGCAGGTGGCGGCGGATCGCCCGGGACGAGTACGCCCTGTCGGCCAGGACCACGTCCGGCGTGACTCTGGGCCTGCCGACCGGCCGGGGCACCCGTAACTGGGCCATGACCTGGGTGAACGCCGGTGCGTCACCGGCCTGCCCCGGCGTGAGTACGAACCCCAGCGGGCGGCAACGGCCGTCCGCAGCGAGGTGGATCTTGGTGGTCAGTCCGCCACGGGACCGTCCGAGGGCATGGTCGTTGGGCTCGCCGGCCGGGGCCCCTTTGGGCGGGCCCCGGCGGCGTGCTGATGGGCGCGGACGATCGTGGAGTCGACCGCGACGACCCAGCCGGAAGGTCGACGACCCGGCCGGCCAGGGCCTCGACGCGGTCCGTCCGGTCCGCGACCGGATCAGGACGCTGCTGGAGGGCCTGATCACCGAGATCACGGCCGCCTGAGCCGCGGCGACGTTTCATTTTCGCCATCACCTCACGGCCGGAAAAGTGGATCCTCCGCCCGGCGAATCCCGTCTTTCAGAGGATCACAGGCGTCATGTGCCTGTGTTGGTACTGGCTGTTGCGAGGGGAGCCACCAAGTGGCTGGAGCATTCCGATTCGAGATACTCGGCGCGGTGCGCGCGTACCGGGGGGACGTCGAGCTGCGGGTGGGGCCGCCGCAGCAGCAGGCGTTGCTGTCGCTCCTGCTGCTGCGGGGGAACCAGCCCGTCTCCATGGCGCAGATCGTCGGGGCGCTGTGGGGGGACGAGCCGCCCGCCCGGGCGGTCACCACCGTCCGCACGTACGTGTGGCGGCTGCGGAAGCTGATGGAGCCGGGGGACGCCTCGCCGACCGCCCTGGAGCTGGCCGGTGACGGCTACCGGCTGACGGTGCCCGACGGGGCACTGGACCTCTGCCGGGCGGAAGGTCTGGCGGCCGCGGCGGCGCGCGCCACCTCCGACGGCCGGACGGCGGAGGGCGCCCGGCTGCTGGCGCAGGCGCTGGAGCTGTGGCAGGCGGAGCCGCTGGCCGGGGTGCCTGGGCCGTTCGCGGAGCGGCAGCGGGTCCGCCTGGAGGAGTTGCGGCTGACCTTATGCGAGGAGCACTTCGAGCTCGCCCTGGCGCTGGGCCGGCACCGCTCGGCCATTCCGGATCTGGTCGAACTGACCGAGGCGCACCCGCTGCGGGAGCGTCCCTACGGCCTGCTGATGCGGGCGCTGCACAAGGCGGGGCGGCAGGCCGATGCCCTGGCGGTGTTCGGGCGGGTGCGGGACCTGCTGATCGAGGAACAGGGCATCGAGCCCGGGCCGGAGCTGACCGAGGTGCACCGTCGGATCCTCGTCGGCGATCCCGTGCAGGCCGGGCCGGAGCCGGTGCCGTCGGTTGCGGCGTCAGCGGCGGAGCCGGGGCCGGGCGTGGTGGGGGCCGGAACCGAGGGCGTGGTGCCCGCCCAGCTGCCGTACGACGCGCCGGACTTCGTCGGACGGCGCGATCAGGTCGACGTCTGGCACGCGCTGCTCACCGAGCGGGTGCGCCGGACACCGGTCGTGCTGGCCGCCGCGGGAATGGGGGGCGTCGGCAAGACCTGCCTCGCCCTGTACGTCGCCCATCGGGCGCGCTCCCACTACCCGGACGGCCAGCTCCACGCCGATCTGCGGGGCAACGGGCCCGACCCGGCGAAACCGGGTTTCGTCCTGGCCGGGTTCCTGGCGGCCCTGGGGGTGCCGGAGGACCAGGTCCCGGACGGCGTCGAGGACCGGGGCAGGCTCTTCCGGTCGCTGATCGACGGGCGGCGGCTGCTGATCGTCCTGGACAACGCCCGGGACGCCGCCCAGGTCCGCGAACTCATCCCCGGGTCACCCAGTTGCGCGGTCGTCATCACGAGCAGGTCGCCCATGTTCGACCTGTCGTTGACGTCCCAGCTGCTGCTGGAGCCGTTCCGCACCAACGAGGCACTGGAGCTGATCGGGGCGATCATCGGCCGGGAGCGGCTGGCCGCGCAGCGGGAGGAGGCGCTGCGGCTGGTCGAGGCCTGCGGTCATCTGCCCCTCGCGGTGCGGATCGTGGCCGCCCGGCTGTCTGCCCGGCCCTCGTGGCCGGTGGCGACGCTGACCGCGCGCCTGGCGGACGAGCAGCGGCGCATCGCCGAGCTGCGGATCGGCACGCTGGCCATCGACGCCGTCTTCGAACTGGGCTACCAGCAGCTCACCGACGCCCAGGCGAGGGCGTTCCGGTTGGTCTCCCTGGCCGGTGCGGCGGACATCGGGGTGCCGACGGCCGCCGCGGCACTGGGCGTCGACGAATCGACGGCGGAAGACCTGCTGGAGTCGCTGACCGATGCCGCGATGGTGGAGTCGGCCAAGCCCGGCCGCTACGGTTTCCACGACCTGGTGCGGGTCTTCGCCCGGCAGCGTGCCGAGTCGCACGACCCCGCGGAGGCGGCGGAGGCCTTCGGCAGCCTGCTGGACTTCCTGCTGGCGACGGCCGCCAGTGCCTTCCCGCACGCGATCCCCGGCGACGCGGTGGCGAACGCGTTCGGTCCGCTGCGCTCGGTCGGGCTGGAGTTCGGCGACGTGCACGCCGCCCGGGCCTGGGTGGTGACCGAGATCGACGGCCTGATGGCGGCCGCGTTGAGCACCGTCGCCCTGCGGCTGCCGGGCGCGGCCGGGGACCGGCTCGCCGGCGCGGTCGACCTGCTGCTCGCGGTCAGCCCGTTCACCCCCGCCGTCTGGTACGAGCGGATGGCGCCGGTGGCGCTGGCGCTGACCGAGGCCGCGGAGCTGAGCGGCTGCCGGCGGACCATCGGGCGGGCGCGGATGCTGTGCAGCGGCATCGCCCTACGCGCGGACAGGATCGAGGAGGCGGGGCGGCACGCCGAGCTGTCCGTGGCGGCGGCCCGTGCCGCGGGCGACGTCTACACGCTCCGCCAGGCCCTCAACGACCTGGGGCTGGTCGCCCAGTTCCTCCGCCGCTTCGAGGAGGCGACAGCCTGCTACGACGAGGCGATCGCCCTGGCGCACACCCTGGGCCACCGGTCCGGTGCGGCGGTGACGAGCGTCAACGCGGCGCTGGCCCGGGTGCGCGGCGGGTCTCCCGCGGAGGCGGTTCCCGCTTGTGAGTCCGCGCTGTTGGTCATGGACGAGTTGGAGGACCAGGTCGGGGCGGCGTACGCGTTGTACGTGCTCGGGTTGGCGCTGCACGGGGTGGGCCGCTTCGAGGAGGCGGTGGTGCGCTACGGCGAGGCGCTGGCGGTGTGCCGGGCGGCCGGGCTGCGGGAGCGGGAGGCACAGGTGCTGTACCGGCTGGCGGAGACGCTGCGGCGGACCGGGCGGGTGCCGGAGGCAGTGGAGCACGCGGCCGCGGCGGTCGAGCGCTGCGAGGAGGCGTGCTCGGAGCGCGACCGGGCGCAGGCTTCGGTGGCGATGGGGCGGGCGCTTGCGGACCTGGGTGAGACGTACCGGGCCAGGGAGCAGCTGGAGCACGCCCACGGCGTCTTCACACGGCTCGGGCTGCCCGACGCGGCCGATGTGTCGGAGCTGCTGGCCACCTTGGCCTGACCGGGGTTCCCGTTACGGGGGACGGGAATTCCGGGTGCGGAACAGCCGCCCGGCGCGGGGTACCCGCGCTGCCGGACGGCCGTCCCTGGAGCGTGCGTCACATGATGGGTCCCCGCGGCGTGAAGTCCGACCCGGTGTTGTTGACGGCGATGGTGCGACCACCGCCCGCCGCGACGAGGTCGGGGGCGGAACCGGCTCCCGCGAGGCACAGGACGGCCGCGGCCAGAAGGGTCAGCAGGCCGAGGGCGGGGCGGGCAGTGGGCAGCTTGGACATGGGTGGTCCTCCTTGACGGTCACCACCGGTGGTCCACCGGTGGGTGCTGGGGGGCGGTGCGGTGGTGCCGACGGGTCGCGTCAGCAGCACAGCGGGATGTCGCGCTCGGGGCGCAGGCTCTGGTGCTCGGTCAGCAGGACGTCACCTTCCGCCGTCGAGGTGAGGGCGATGTGGACGGGGCACAGGGCCAGCAGCAGGGCCAGGACCACCGCGCGGGCCGTCAGCCGGGGGGAAGGTCTGGTGGCGGCGCCCCGGAGGGTGGGGGCACCGGTGGAGCGGCTGGGGACGTGCGACATACGGAGCGCTACTTTCGTCGGGGCATGGACCGGGGAGAGGGAACGCGGAGAGGGTTGCGGCCCGCCCCGGCCTGTCGTGTCCGACGCTAGTCGCCGACGATCAACACAGGATCAGCAGCCGATCTATGCCCGGGCCGAACCCTGTTGACCGAGGTCGCCGCTGCCGGACGCCCCGGCGGATGCGCCGGCGGCAGGGAGCAGGCTGCTGCGCTGGCCGAGGCAGCGCAGGCTCTGCCGGTACGCCCACACGGCCCGCTCGGTGCGCCCGGAGCGCTCCAGCAGCTCGCCGAGGTCGTTCCACGCGGACGCGGCCTGCCGGTCGGCTTCGGAGGCCTCCAGCAGGAGCGCGGCCCGCTCGCAGCCGGCTTCGGCCGCCGCGACTTCGCCGAGCTGCAGTTGGGCGCCCGCCAGCACCAGAAGGGTCCGGGCCGTCTCCAGCCGGTGCCCGGACCCCAGCAGCTCCAGGGCTCGGCGGGCGTGCCGCTCCGCCTGGGGGGCGTCGGACTCCAGCAGGCAGGCGCGGGCCAGCGAGGTCTCGCAGTAGGCCATGTCGACGGTGCTGCCGTGGTCGGCGAGGACCTCCGCGCTGCGTGTCAGCTGCGCCTTGGCCTCCGCGATGTCGCCGGTCTCCGACTGCATGAGCACCGACGCGTAGGCGTTGCGCAGCCGGGACAGGGCACGGGCGTCGTCACCCTCGGAGTAGATGGCCAGGGCGCGTTCCAGCAGGAGCAGGGCGTCGGCGGACTCACCGCTGCGGTGCGCCACCACTCCGGCGTTCCAGTACGCGGCGCCCAGGGCCTTGCGGTCGCTGACCCCCTCGGCCTCCTCGATGGCGGTCCGGGCCAGTGCGGCGGCACGGTGCAGGTCGCCGCGTTCGCAGTGCAGTCCGACGAGTGTGGCCAGCAGTTCGACACCCAGCACGGTCGGGGTGATCCGGAGCCTGCGGGCCTCCTCCAGGGTGGTGGTGGCCAGGTCGACGGCGTGGGCGAGGTCGCCCATCTCGCGGTGGCAGCGGCACAGCGCCACCGCGACCGCGAGCCGCGGTACCAGAGACTGCCCGTACCCGGCATGGTCGAGCAGCGCCTGGTAGCGCTCGGCGGCCTCCTCCAGCCGGCCGTCGTGCTCCAGCGCCTGGGCCACGCCGTACTCGGCGGAGAGCCGGACGGCGTCCTTGCCCTGGGCGGCGGCCGCGTCGCGGACCGCGGTGAAGGTGTCCAGCGCCGTCTTCGGGTCGCCGTTGCGCAGGCTGATCTCCGCGTAGCGCAGATCGGTCTGGAGGGTGTCGGGCCGATCGGTCGCCACCATCTCCAGCAGGTGCTCGGGCGGGCAGCCGAGCCGGGCTGCGATCTGCTCCAGCACCTCCGGGGAGGGAGTCCGCTTGCCGGCCTCCAGCAGCGAGATGTAGCTCGGGGAGAGCTCCGTGCCGGCCAGGTCCATCTGCGACAGGCCCGCCTCCCGGCGCAGCCGGCGGATCCGTGACCCCAGAGCCTGCGATTCCGCCATGGCGGCTTCCCCTTCATTGTGACTGACTGCGGGACAGAACGAGTGAATATACTCGGTCAAGACTGGGCGGTACCAGGTCGGACCGGGTGGGACCCGGTGGTGCGTCAGTCGCCGGCGTGCTGGGGCCGGCCCTCGGGGGCGGGTGCCGGCGCGGTGGTCGGCCCGGTACGGGTCCGGCCGGTGGCGCAGGCTTCAGTCGTGCCAATCAAACGGGCACGTCCAGTGCGGGGAGACTGCGCGGCCGGAGTACTGCCGTGCTTCGGAGATCTCGCCGTGCTCGGCGAGCATCGGGTTCACATCGCCCTGGAGCGCCACTTCCTTGCCGCGTATTTTCGTCTGCATTCCCTGGTAGACGCCGGTGTGCTTGAGTTCGGCGAACTGGCGGTGGGAATTGAAGACCAGAACGGGATGGGCGAAGCGCCGCGAGATGCGCGAGGCGCGGCGGTGCAGGCCGATGACGAAGAAGGGGTGGCCGCCGACGCTGATCCCGAACCGGGGGTCGCGCGGGTCGGGCGAGACCTCGCGGGCCCACGGGTGGTCCGCGCGGTCGGCCCGGTGGAGTGCGTTCAGCTGCTGCCAGAGCAGCTCCTCGAACACCTCCTCGTCCGCCGGATCGGACCGCGTGAAGATGGCCGCGAAGGAGTGGAAGCGTCCGGGGCCCGCCAGTGGGCCGGTGACGAACCGTACGAGGTCCGTGCGGAGCCGGTGCAGGTCCTCGCGGTCGCCCAGGGTCCCGTAGACGCCGGTGGCCAGTTCACCGCGCTGGAGTGCGGCGCGGGCGCCCAGGCAGGTGAACGTGTCGGCGCGCAGCCAGGCGGTGAAGCGCTCCACGACCTCCTCGGCGTGCCCAGGGTGCTCGCGGCCGGGCGTGTTCCGTTCCGTCATCGCCCGCTCCAGCCGCGGTCGGCGAGCGCCCGCAGGACCGCTTCTCGGCGGCGGCGGCGTTCGTCGCGCAGGGGGCCGTCGTCCGTACGGAGGAACTCCGCGCGTACGGTGAGCGAGAGGTGCCCGGCGGGCACCTGCCCGCCCTGGAGCAGGTCCTTCACCGCGACCCGCCGGTCCTCGGTGCCGCCGGCCCGGGCGACGACCCGCAGGACCTCGCCGGCCGAGACGGCCTCGGGCACGACGACGCAGACGTTGAACGCCGGCGGCGGAAGCGGCTCCGGGATCCGCACGGTGGGCGGGACCGGCGCGGGGCCGCCCAGCAGGTCCAGGTCGAGTTCGGCGCAGCACACCCGCTCCCCCGCGGCGTCGGCGAGGGCCGCGGTCTCCTCGGAGAGGACCCCGGCCCGGCCCACCGCGGTGCCGCGGACGCGGACGGTGAAGGAGGCGCCCGCCGCGAACTCCGCGTGGGGTTCGGGCGTCAGCTCGAGTGCCTCGTGGCCGGCCGCGGCGGCCGCCGTCCGTAGAAGGCCGTTCAGGTCGGCGAAGCCCGCGGTCCGTGGCCGGGGTTCGACCAGGGACGGGGGCGCGACGGCTCCGGCGAGGACGGCGGCGATCCGCCAGGACTCGTCCCCGAGCGCGGCGGAGCGCGGGACCTGGCCGACTTCGAAGACGTGGGCCGCTCCGGTCCGGCGCAGCGCTCGGCCCGCGACGACGAGCAGGCCGGGCAGCAGCGAACCGCGCACCCGCATGGCGCGCAGTCCGGCCCGCCCGTGCACGGTGACGGTCTCGGCCGCCGGTGGGGTGCCGACCGCGCCGAGGGGCTCGCCGGAGCGCAGCAGCACGGGGGTGGTGACCTGCTGCAGCCCCCGTCTCAGGGCGGCCGTGGTGAGGCCGCGGCGCAGCAGGCGCGCCCGGTCCGGCCACGGGCCGGCGGCGGAGGGCGGCAGTCGGCGCAGCAGCGTCGGGTAGCCGCGGACCCGGGCGGCCTCCCCCGCCAGCGCGGGGACACCGTCCAGGTCCGGCCGGGCGGCGGGCACCGTGACATGCAGCGGGTGGCCTTCCTCGGGAGGCGCGACGACCGCTCCGCCGGCGGTCAGCAGGGCGGCCAGCGTCGCGAGGTCGAGGTCCGGGTCGACCAGGCGGCGCAGTTCTCCGGGGTCCGGGCGCAGCACGCGCGGTGCGGGCGCGGACGCGCCGGCACCGCCGGCCGCCGTGACGGTGCCGCCCGCCCAGTCGGTGACGAGCGCGACGAGGCGGGCCACCGCCCGGTCGCAGGACCGCGGGTCGTGTCCCCGTACGGCGGGGGGCCCGTCAGGGTCCGGGCACGGGCCGGTCCCGGGGGCGGGGTGCGCTGTCGCCGGGTCGAGCCACCAGGCCCACACCAGGGTGTCGCGGCCGTCGGCGGGGACGGCTGCCGCCGGGGTGTCCCGTCCGAGGACGGCCACGGTGTGTTCCCCGGCGCGGAGCAGCAGTCCTCCAGGGGGCGGCCCGGCGGGATCCGCGGGATCGGCGGGGCTCGCGGAGCGCAGTCGCAGGCCGCTGAGGTCGAGTTCCCCGGCGTCGGCCGCGCCGAGGGGCTGCCCCGTCTCGAGCCCGACGTAAGCCGCCAGGTCGGCCACGGTTCCGGTGAGCGGCACGCCCGCCGCGCGCAGCCGGTCCGCTGCCGCGCCCGGCAGGCGGACCTCGCCCGGGAGCCGGACGACGGCAGCCACCACGCGGCCGGGGAGGCCGTCCTCCGCCGCCAGGACGAGGCCGTCCGGGAGGGGCGCCGACCGCTGGGATGCCGACCGCTGGGGCGCGGCCGGCCCGGCCGCGTTGCGGGCGCGGACCTCGGCTGCCAGTCCGCGGACGGAGCCGAGATGGGCGAGCTCGGGCGGGGGCAGGACCTCCACCACGCGATCGGCGTGCAACCCTGCGCGAGCTCCGCTCTCGTGGAGGTGGTCCAGGAGGGCGGCGCGGTCGACGGGGCCGCCGCACTCCTGCTCCAGCCAGGCGAGGGGGATCTTCACGGTCGGTCGGTTCCTTTCTGCGGCGGCCCCGCCGGCAGCCCGGCGTGGTCGAACTGCTCCAGCAGGCGCACGTCGTTGACCAGCAGTTCCCGGATGTCGGTCAGTCCGTGGGTGAGTCTGAGCAGGCGCTCGACGGAACAGCCGAAGCTCAGCCCCACGACCTCGTGCGGGTCGTAGCCCCCGGCGGTGAGCACCTCGTCGCGCAGCAGGCCGCCGGCGCCGATCTCGATGCGTCCGCGGCCCTCGCACTCGTCGCAGCCCGGGGCGCAGCGGGGGCAGGCCACGTCCACGGCGAATCCAGGTGAGGCGAAGGGGTAATCGCCGCGGCGCACGCGCCACGGATGTCCTTGTCCGAACAGGCCGGACACCAGGCGGTCGAAGAGCCCCATGAGGTCCGGCAGGCCCGCGCCCGGCTGGACCACCAGTCCGTCGATCTGGGTGAACTGGGAGCCCGAGTAGGGGGAGGAGAGTTCGTTGCGGAAGCAGGTGCCCACGAGCAGGGTGCGCAGCGGCCCGGGGGCGGCGGCCCGCATGGCCTGCGGGCCGCCGGACGTGGCGTGGGTGCGCAGGACCAGGCCGGGGGCCGGGAAGAAGCTCAGGCGGGTCCTGGTCGGGTGGTCCTGCGGGTAGCCGAGCACGTCGAAGTTGTCGCGGGCCGACTCCAGCAGGGGCAGGTCCACGACGTCGAAGCCGAGCGGCACGAACAGGTCCCCGATCCGGTCCACGAGGGCCGCCACCGGATGGGGCCGCCCGGTGTGCGGCCCGGCCGGCGGCAGCCCGGGGTCGCAGCGGGCGTCGGCCACCTCCGGGGTCAGGGCGGCGGGGGCCCGTTCGTCCGGCACGGTGTCAGCCCGCCTTGCGGTAAACGCCGATGTGGTTCTCGGAGTACGTGTCGTAGGGGACGTTGCCCCAGTCGCCCCAGCGCTCGCTGAGCTCAAGTCCGGCGATCCTGGCCATGAGGTCGAGCTCGGAAGGCCACGTGTACCGCAGGAAGGCCGGATAGAGCTTGATGCCGTCCTCCCGGATCTCGACGTGGTTCTCCTTGATGTGCTGGGTGGCCCGGTCGAAGGTGTCGGCCTCGATGCGGACGTGGTCGAGTCCGACGTCGTACACGTGGGCGCGGCCGTTGAAGCGGAAGCGGGTCGGGTCGGGCACGAAGGTCTCGACGACGAAGAGCCCGCCGGGCTCCAGGTGGGCGGCCACCGATTCGAAGCACTGGATCTGCTCCTCCTGGGTCTGCAACGCGTACAGCGAGTTGAGCAGCAGGAAGATGAGGGAGTAGCGGCGCTCGGAGGTGAAGTCGGCGATGTTGCCGATGGACACCTCGATGGAGTCGCCGCCGGGCTTGGTGCGCATCACGTCGACGATCTCGGGGGACGCGTCGAGCCCGTCGAGGGGGACGCCGCGCTGCGCGAGCGGGAGGGCGACGCGGCCGGTCCCGATGGCGAGTTCGAGGGCCCGGCCGCCGCCGACGCGCTTGGCGAGGAAGTCGACGGCTCCCTCGGGCTGCGGCCAGTCGATCTCGTCGTACACGCTCTTCCAGCGGGGGCCGTACGTCTCGGGCTTCCAGTCGGTCATGGTGTTGGCCTTTCTCGTGGTCCGGGGTGGTGCGGTGGGGTCGGGCGGTGGGGTCAGGAACCGAGGACGCGCAGCTCGTGGTGGGCCAGGAGCAGGCGGTCCTCGACCTCGTCGGCGTGCGGGCCGGTGGCCATGACGTAACCGACGCGCCCGTAGAGGTCCTGCGGAGGGGGCGTCACCGTCTCGCCGCGCGGGCGCAGCTCCCCGATCTCGTGGATCCAGGGGCGGGCGCGCAGCGCGGGGGCTTCGGCGAGGCCGTCGAAGCGCTGGCGGGTGCGGGGGTAGAGGAAGCGGATGCCGGCCGAGCGGTCGCCGCTGGAAGCGATCTCCGGCGCGCGGCCCAGGGCGGCGGCGGTGAGCAGGGAGCCCAGGCGCACCCCTCGGGCCAGCTCCACGATGCGGGAGGCGATGTCGCCGCCCGGTCGCGCGTTGAGCTCGATGATGCGCGGTCCCGCCGGGGTCATCTTGACCTCGACGTGGGCCACGGTGCGGTCGATCCCGGCGGCGAGGACGCTGCGGCAGGCGAGGTCGAACCCCTCGGTCATCTCGGCCCGGCCCAGGGTGCCGTGTCCGGTGATGAAGCCGGCCTCGACCGGGTAGGGGTCGTAGGCCCAGATCTTGCGGGCCCAGGAGACGGGGGTGGCCGTGCCGTCGTGTACGAGGCAGTCCACGTCGAATTCGAAACCCTCCAGGAATTCCTCGACGAGGATCCCCTCGCTTTCGAGACCCATCTTGTCCGCGTGCAGCGCGGCGTCGAAAGCGGCGTCGAACTCGGATTCCTCGTCCACCCGGCGCACGCCGGCGCTGCCGGACAGGCCGCGCGGTTTGACGATCAGCGGGTAGCCGATGTCGCGGGCGGCCCGGCGGGCCGCGTCCAGGTCGTGGACGAGGTGGGATCGGGTCGGGGAGATGCCGGTGTCGGCGAGCAGGGTGCGCTGGCGGTGCTTGTCGCGTGCCAGCTCGGCCGCGGCGACCGGCACGCCCGGCAGTCCCAGGCCGCGGGCCAGGCGTGCCGCGGTGACGACCATGGTCTCCTCGTAGGTGACCACGGCCGCGACCCGGCGGCGTGCCAGCAGGGCCTTCGCGGCCCGCAGGGCGTCGTCGTCGGTGTCACCGCCCGTGGAGGCGTCGAAGACCGCGCAGTCCTGGACCCGGTGCAGCTGCCAGGTCGGCGGTTCGGGGTTGAGCAGGACGAGGTCGGCGTCCGCGGCCATCTGGGCCAGCAGGCGCTCGTGGCCGGCGCGGTAGCCCGACCCCACGACGAGCAGCGTCTCACGGCTGCCCGCACGGTCGTGTGTCACGTGTCTTCCTCTCGGTCCGGTCGGGTTCCGCAGTCGCCGATCGGTGTGGGTAAGAGAGAGTCAAATATCTCTGTGACTCGCTGTCAAGATTAGTCAGTAATGCAGTCACTAATATTCTTGCGCAGGCAGCCGGAGGGTCCGGACGGTCACGACCGGCGTACGCGGCGGCTCGTCCGGCGCCGCGATGGCGAGGGCCGCACGGCGGCCGGGCGGCAGGTCGAGGTCGGCGAACGCCCAGCCCCGGGTGGTCGGCTCCGGCCCCTTCCCGTCGGCGGCCGCGTCGGCGGCCAGGCCCACGCACGGGCCGGCCAGTCCGCCGGGCAGCCCCGTGCCGATGGCCTTCAGGTAGGCCTCCTTCCGCACCCAGCAGCTGAGGAAGCCCTCCTCCCGCCGCTCGGGCGGGAGTTCGGCGAGCGCCGCGCGTTCGGCCGGGTGCAGCCGCCGGATCATGCCGTCGAGGGGGCTGTCGGGGTGGCGGAAGGCTCGTGACTCGACGTCCACGCCGACGGTGACCGCGGCGAGCGCGACGACGGCCAGGTCGCCCGCTCGGGACAGCGAGAACTCGACGGCCTGCCCGTCGCCCGCCGTCCTGGGCCGCCCGTGCGGCCCGGCGCAGTGCGGCAGGCCGCAGGGCTCGCGGGTCAGGCGCACCTCCCGGGGCCGGATGCCGAGGCATCCGCCGAGGACGGTCCGCAGCGCGAGGTGCGAGGCGACGTAGCGGCGCCGCGCGGAGGCGTCCAGGAACGCGGCCGCCCGGGCCCGCTCCCGCCGGTCGAGCACCCGCTCGTGACGGGCGTCGGGCACGGAGTCCAGGGGGACGACCCAGACGGCGGCCTCGCCCGGTCCCGGCAGGTCGCCGCGCGCGGGCCGGCCGTCCCGCGTCGTCGCGGCCGGCGGTGCGTACCGCGGTGGCTCGGGGCGCATTCGGGGCTCCTTCACGGACGTGTCTCCCAGGGCGTGTCTTTCGGATCAGGCCGGGTCGGCCCGCGGTCTCCGGTCCCGGGCGCCGCGGGCCTGGGGATACCTCCGGCGGTAGCTGGGGGAACCTGATCCGAAAGACACGCCCTACGGGGGTGCCTCCTTGCTCAGGACGGGGGCGGCGAGGCGGCGCACGCTGCGGCCGCGGAACGAGAGCAGGGCGTACAACGCGAGCGCGTAACCGCCCAGTTGCAGGGCCAGGTAGCTCCAGACCCCGCCGCCGTCCACCACCGGCAGCAGCACCAGCGGAGCGACGAACGCACCGAGGCCGTGCGCGAGCGAGGTGGCCGCGGCGTAGCTCTCCAGCCGGGCCGCCGGGGCGGCCAGCGTGACGAGCGGCTGGACGCTCGGCGCGATCAGGCACTCCCCGACTGCGAAGACCAGCCCGAACAGGGCACCGAGCAGCAGGCGTACGCCGGTTCCGGGCACCAGCACGGCGGCCGTCAGGGCGGCCATGGCGACCACCCAGACCAGGATGGCCGCCGTCAGCGCGGCGACGTACCCGATCCGCTCGACGACCCGCAGGGCCAGGCCCTGGAAGGCGATCACGCCGACGGTGTTGCAGGCGACCACGACGCTGACGGCGGACACCGACAGGTGCGCGTTGCGCAGGATCGCGGGCACCACGGCGTCCACCTGGGCCAGCCCGAAGACGACCAGGGCCGTCTGCAGGAGGAGGAGCCGCCGGAACACCGGGTCGCGCAGCGCCGTGCCGCGCTCCCCCGGGTCGGCGCGCGGGGCGCCGCGATCTGCGCGGTGCGTACCGGGTCCGGCGGGCCGCCCCTCCGCCCGGCGCAGCCGCACGAGCGTCGCCCCGTACAGAAGGTAGCTGGCCGCGTTGGCGACCACGCACAGGGTGTAGCCGCCCTCGCCGAGGTGTTCCACCGCCTGCCCGCCCAGCAGCGCTCCCACGGCCACGGTCAGAGCGGAGACGCGGTGCTGCCCGGAGAGGACGCGGCTCAGGTGCGAGGTGCCGAACACCTTGGTGAGCAGCGGGGTCTGGACCGCGTAGTAGGCGCCGGTGCCCGCGCCGGAGAGGCAGGCGGCCGGCACGGTGGCGGCCATCGAGTCCGCCAGGGCCAGCCATGCCGCGCCGGTGGCCTGGAGGACGGTGGCTCCGATCGCGGGCAAACCGGGGCCGTGGATCCGGCCGATCCTGCCCGCGAGCGGGTTGACGGCGAGTCCGGCCACCGCGAACAGCGCAAAATACAGCGAGACGCCGGAGGTGGGCAGGCCCAGGACCTCCCGGAGGTAGGCCACGGTGAGCGGCAGCATGAGGCCGGTGCCGAACGTGGTGGCACCCCAGCCGGTGAGGAACCTCGTGTAGAGGGGCAGCGGCTGCCCGCCTGCCGCCGCCTTCACCGGTCCGCACCGTCCGGTGCGGACGCGGGCACGGCGTGGCGCGGCGGATCACCCGGGGACGCCCGGCCGCGGAGGCCCGGGGACGCCCGGCCGCGGAGGCCCGGGGGCGGGCGGTGTTCAGAGGTATCCATAGCTGAGCCAGCCTCCGTCGACGACCAGCGTCTGGCCGTTGATGTAGTCGGCCTCCGGGGAGGCCAGGAAGAGCACCGGGCCGACGATGTCCTGCGGTCTGCCGCGCCGGCGGGCGGGGATCCGCCCCACGATGGCGTCCTCGGCGAGCGCGGCCGGGTGAGGGGTCTCGATGCGGATCATGCCGGGGGCCACCGCGTTGACGTTGACGCCGCGCGCCGCCCACTCGACGCCCAGGCTCCGGGTCAGCTGCAGGACCCCGCCCTTGCTCGCCGCGTACAGCGCCCGTTCGGGGAAGGCGGTGTAGGAGAGCAGGGAGCAGAAGTTGACGACCTTGCCGTGGCCCTGCTCCAGAAACCGTCCGCCGAACACCTTGCAGGTGAGGAAGGTGCCGATGACGTTCGTGTCGAGCAGGCCGCGGGCGGCGTCCACGGAGAACCCGGTGGTCGGGCCGAGGTCGAACAGCCCGGCGGCGTTGACGAGCACGTCCACGCCGCCGAACGCCCGGTCGACCTGCTCGGCGCACCGTTCGACCGTCTGTTCGTCGGCGACGTCGGCCGGCAGCGCGAGGCTCTCGGCGCCGAGGGCCTCGATTTCGGCGGCCACCGACTCCACCTGGGCGGCGGTACGGGCCATCAGGGCGACGCGGGCACCGCGCTCGGCGAATCCGAGGGCGACGGCGCGTCCGATGCCCCGTCCGCCGCCCGTGACCACGACGCGCATCAGCGGGCCCGGAATTCGCCGAACCAGTGCAGCTGGTCGGGCTTGGCCTGGGTGGGGACGTTGCGGTAGACGTACAGCCCCACGCAGGTGAACCGGTCGGAGCGGAAGGTGGCGAGGATCTCCTCGCTGGTGATGCGGCGCGGGCCGGTGCCCTCGACCATGTGGTCGGAGAAGGAGTTGAGCAGGAACAGGCCGCCCGGCTTCAGCAGGCGGTGGACCTCGTCGGCGTACCGCTCCCGTGCGTCGTCGCGCATGTTGTGGAAGACGAACGAGTCGGTCACGACGTCGGCCGAGTCGTCGGGAAGCGGTACGTCGAGCACGTCGCCCTGGATGAACTCGGCCGGAGCTCCGGCGAGTTCGGCCCACCGGCGGGCACGGGCCACCGCGTCGGGCGACAGGTCGACGCCGGTCACGTCGAGTCCCTGCACCGAGAGGAACACGGCGTCGATGCCCGGGCCGCTGCCCAGGTCGACGAGGCGCTGGCCGGGCTTGAGGGTGCCGTCGATGACGCGCTTGATGAGTTCGAGCCCCGGAGAGGCGTTGAACCAGGAGAGCTTGGCGAGCGGCTCCTGCGCGTACACCGAGGAGAAGGTGTCGGTCCAGGTCTGCGTGAAGGCGGTCATGCGATGAGCTCCTGACTCGTGCCGCGCGGGGCGGCGGGGATGTCTTCGATGACGAGGCGTACGTAGCCGGGCACGGCCGGGCCGCCCGCCTCGGGGAGGGAGAGGACGACCAGGTCGTCCGTGCGGGACTCGACGGTGAATCCCGCGAACCGGTAGGTGACGAGCATCTGCCGGTTACGGTCGGTGGGCCGGAAGTGGGCGACGGTGCCGGCGCCGTGCGCCGCGGCCAGTCCGGCGACGGCGGCGATGAGGCTGGTGCCGATGTTGCGTCCCATGACGCGGCACGACATCAGCAGCAGCCGGATCGTCCAGGGGGGCGCGGCGGCGCGCGGCCCGGCCCCGGCCTGGCCGGTCGTACCGGTGGCGACGACGGCGAGCCCGATGGTCCCGTACGTGCCGAAGCGGTCGTCGAGTTCGGCGACGAGCACGCGGTGGCCCGGGTCCCGGATCAGTGACGCCAGTTCGTCTTGGCCGAAGGTGATGCCGGTGGTGTTGAGCTGGTGGGTGCGCTGGGTCAGTTCGGCGGCGCGGGCGAGGTCCGCGGTGCTCGCCTCACGCACGCGCAGCGTCATGTCGAGGGACTCCAGGAACTCCGCCGCCGGGCCGTCGAACGCCACCTCGTGGGTGCGGCGCCTGCTCTCCGCCAGGTACATCGCGCGGCGGCGCCGCGCGTCGTCGGTCACCTGCGCGGGCAGCACGGCGCCGGCCGCCACCAGGGCGTGCAGCTCCTGCCTGGTCATGCAGCGCACGCTGGGCAGTGCGCCGGCCACTTCGGCGCGCTCGAACGCGGAGTCGTCCACGAACAGCACGCTCTCGGGCGAGATGTTCAGCTCCTGGGCGACGGCGCGCAGGGAGGCGGACTTGGCCGACCAGCCGACCTGCGGGTACAGGAAGTACTCGTCGAGCCCGAAGGCGCGCAGCCGCTCGGCGACGGCGTCGGGTTCGTTGCGGCTGGCGACGGACTGGAGGATGCCGTGCTCGTCGAGGGTGCGGACCAGTTGGCGGTTGGCCTCGGGGACGCTGAGGTCGTCGCCCTCCAGGAGGGTCCCGTCCCACAGGGTGTCGTCGAGGTCCCAGACCACGCATTTGACCTGCGGGGCCGGTGGGGTGTGCGGCTCAGTGCTCTGCACGGTGGTCGTCCTCCTCCCGGTACGGCGCCGCCGGGGACGGGGCGCGGTCCGTGGTGCTGTGCCGGCCCCGCAGGAGGTCGGCGGCGATGATGTCCTGGAGTACTTCGGTGGGGCCCTCGATGACCTCGTGGACGCGCGCGGCGGCGTGCAGGCGGGCCAGCGGGTGGTCCTCGGTCTGCCCGGCCGCGCCCAGGAGGCGGGAGGCGGTCGCGGTCGCGGTGGTCGCCGCCCGGCTGGCCAGCAGCTTGGCGCGGGCGGCGGTGACCGCTGCGGACGGCTCCCGGTCCTCGATCTCCTGGGCGGTGTGCCGTACGTAGCGGGCGGCGGCGTCGGTGGCGAGGGCGGCATCGGCCAGCAGGCCCCGGACGAGTTGCCGGTCACCGAGGGTGGTGCCGCCGTGGGCGCGGGTGGCCGCGTGGTCGGCGGCCAGGCGCAGGGCGGCCTCGGCGACGCCCACGGCGCCGGCGGCGACGTACAGCCTGCCCAGCGTCAGGCAGGAGGTCACCACGAACGGGATGCCGATGCCGGGGCGGGCGACCGCGCGGGCGGCCGGTGCCGTGGCGCCGTCGAACGTGACGCGGGCGAGCCGGGCGGCGCGCAGCCCCGCGGTGACGGGTTCCACGGCGACGCGCACGCCCGCTCCGGCGTCCACCAGGGCGCAGCTGCCGCGCCCGTCCGTGCTGCCGAAGACGAGGTAGGCGTCGGCGATCTGGCCGAACGACAGCCAGCGTTTGGTGCCGGTGATCCGCAGGGTGTCGCCGTCCCGTTCGATGGTGGTGGTCAGGGCGCCGGTGTCGGCGCCGGCCTGCTGCTCGGTGAGGGCGAACGCGGCGAGCATCCGGCCGGTCGCCAGCTCGGGCAGCAGCGCGTCGCGCAGTTCGGCGGACGCCCAGCGGTGCAGCGCGTGGCAGACCATGGCGTGGACGACGAGCAGGCTGTGCAGGCTGGGTGAGGCGGCGGCCACCAGGCGGTGCACGTCGGTGACGGCGGCCGGGGGCGTGCCGCTGCCCCGGTGGGCGGTGTCCACGGTGAGGCCGAGCAGGCCGAGGGCGGCCAGTTCGTCGATGGCCGCGCGCGGGACGGCTCCCGCGCGCTCCCAGGCGGTGGCGCGGGCGGTGAACGCGTCGTCGCGCAGGGCCGCCAGGAGGGCTTCGGGGGCGGAGCCGGTCACGATGCGGCCAGCCGGCGGTTGACGAGCCCGGCCAGGCCCCGGATGGAGTCGAAGTTGGCGAGTTCGAGATCCTCGTCGGCGATCTCGACGTCGAAGGTGCGCTCGACGAAGTCGACCATCTGGACGGCGGCCACGGAATCGAGGACCCCGTCGGAGATCAGCGGCCGTTCGTCCTCGATGCCGGGGCGTCCGCTGAGCCGGCTGATGAACTGCCGTACGGTGGCGGTGACTTCCTCGGGGGTGTGCGGGCGGGGGGTGGCGGTCTGCGGAGCAGCCATGGTCAGTTCCCGTCGTAGGAGTAGAAGCCTCGGCCGCTCTTCGCGCCGAGCCGGCCCTGGTCGACCATCCGGCGCAGCGCCGGATGGGTCACGAACTCGTCGGTCCCGTAGTGCTCGTGCAGCACCTCCAGGGTGCGGACGACGGTGTCGATGCCGATGAGGTCCGCGGTGCGCAGCGGGCCCGAGGTGTGGCCGAGGCAGCCCTTGAAGAGGTCGTCGACCTGGCTCGGGGTGGCGACGCCGTCCGCGACGACGGCGGCGGCGAGGTTGACGACCGGCATCAGGACGCGGTTGATCACAAAGCCGGGCGCGTCACGGACGACGACGGCCTTCTTGCCCAGGCGCCGCAGCATCAGGTCGACGTCCCGCAGGGCGGCGTCGGAGGTGTCCTCGCCGCGGACGACCTCGACCATGTCGATCCGGTCGACCGGGTTCATGAAGTGGACGCCGACGACCCGTCCCGGGTCGGTGAGCCCTTCGGCGAGCCGGCGGATGGGGACCGCGGAGGTGTTGGCGGCGATGGTCGTGCCCGGGGCGAGGACCTTCTCCAGCTCCGGGTAGAGGGCCCGCTTCGCCCGCTCCGACTCGGTGGTGTTCTCCACGACCAACCCGACGTCCGCGAGGGCGGCGAGGTCGGTGGCGGGGCGGATGTCGAGCGCCGGGGCGCTCGTGCCGCCGAGGAGGGTGGCCAGGCGCTGGTGGCGACGGACGGTACGGCGGGCGGTGTCGAGCGCTGCGGGGTCGGAGTCGACGAGCGTCACCGTGTAGCCGGCCACCGCGGCGGCGTGGGCGACGCTGGATCCGATGACTCCGGCTCCGAGCACGCCGATGGTGGGTGGGGTCATGGCCTGCGGCTTTCGTTGTCATCGAGGGGTTCTGGCTGCTGTTGCTCCGCGGCGGCCAGCCAGGCCTCCACCTCGCGCGTCATGCCGCCGAGGGTCGCGGAGGTGAAGACGATGGAGGGGGGCACGGCCGTACCGGTGAGTTCCTTAAGGCCCGCGATCAGGTGGACCCCCATCAGCGAGTCGCCGCCGAGGTGGAAGAAGTGGTCGTCGGGGTGGACCTCGCGCAGGCCGAGGAGCAGGCGGAAGCGCTCCGCGAGGTACCCGCCCACCGTCGAGGGCGGCTGCGGGCCGGCCGCCGGATCCGGGCGGTGCTCCGGTTCGTTCTGCTCTCCCCCGGCCGCGGTCGCGGGTGTGCCGGCCGCCGGTACGGGCGCCGACGGCGCGAAGGGGTCGGCGGGCGGCGGTGTGTCGGGGAGGTACCGGCGCCGGATCAGGTTCCGGGGCGGCAGGGTCGTCCTGCGACCGGGTGCCGGGTGCAGGCGCTCCCACTCGGCCTCGACGCCGTGGGTCCACAGCTCGCCGAGGGCCTCCAGCAGGACCTGCCGGTCGGGCACGTGCTCGTAGGACTGCCGGACGGTCCGTACGCAGACGGCGTCGGGGTCGCTCTGGCCGATCCACGGGCGTGCGGTGCCGGGGCCCACCTCGATCAGGACGCGGTGGCGGGCCAGGACCAGCCCGGCGGCGGTCCGGAACCGGACGCGGCCGACCATGTGGTCGCGCCAGTAGGAGGGCGTGGGCGTCTCCCCGTCGAGCCAGCGGCCGAGGACGCTGGAGGCGATCGGGATGCGCGCCGGGCCCAGCGGCACGTCGCGCATGTCCTCGCCCAGCAGGTCGGCGGCCCGGGTGAGCTGGGGGGTGTGGAAGGGGTGGGCGGTGTCGACGGGCAGGACGGTGAAGCCGTCTTCGCGCAGCCGGCCGGCGAGTGCGGTGACCGCGTCCGGGCGCCCGGAGAACACGCAGTGCCCGGGTCCGTTGTCGGCGGCGAGCCAGGTGTCGTCGGCGGCGTACTTCTCGACGTCCTCGGCGGGGGCGAGCACGCCGAGCATGGCGCCCTCCCCGGCCGTCACGACGAGGTCGGCCCGGCGGGCGACGGCCGCCATGGCGTCGTCGAGGCCGATGACGCCGGCCAGTACGGCGGCCACCCACTCCCCCAGGCTGTGGCCGAGGAGGGCGGCGGGCCGGATGCCGAGGTCGATGAGGGTGCGGGCCATGGCGTGTTCGAGGCAGAACAGCGACAGGTGGACCTCGCGCAGCGCGCGGCGGGTCGGACGGGCGGCGCCGTCGCGGCGCAGCAGGGCCCGCAGGTCGACGCGGCCGCCGTCACCGGCGGGGCGCGGCCCGGGGGCGGCGAAGGACCGGCCCACGGCTCCGTCCGTCAGTCCGTCGGCGATCTCGACGGCGGCCCGCAGGTGGCTCGCGAACACCGGGTCGGTGGCGGCGAGGCCGGCTCCCATGCCCGGGTAGTGGCTGCCGATGCCCGGCAGGACGAAGACGACCTCGGGCGGTCCGGACGGGGCCCGGCCGTGCTGTACGCGCAGGCGGTCGGCGTCGAAGGCCGCCCGGGTGCCGCCTTCGGGGGTGACGACGGCGTAGCCGCGGTGCGGGTGGCGGTGGCGTGCGGTCTGAGTGGTCCAGGCGGTGTCGGCCGCACGCGCAGGGTGCCGGTCGAGGTGGTCGCGCAGGGCGTCGAGGTCGGCGGTCAGCGCGTCGGGGTGATGGCTGGAGACCAGCAGCAATTGCGCGCCGTCCGTGCCCTGTCCGTGCTCCTGGTGCCGTGGCGGGGCCTCTTCGAGGACGACGTGGCAGTTCGTCCCGCCGAGGCCGAAGGCGCTGACTCCGGCGCGCCGGGGGCGGCCCTCGGCGGGCGGCCAGTCGAGGGCTTCGCCGAGCGGGTGCAGCGGGCCGCCCGTACGGGCGAGGTCGGAGGGCAACCGGTCGAAGTGCGGGGTGGCGACGAGCCGTCCGTGCCGCAGCGACAGCACGGCCTTGACGAGTCCGGCGAGCCCCGCGGCCTCCCGGAGGTGGCCGAGGCCGCCCTTGGCGGCGCCCACGCGGACGGGGTGGTCCACGTCGGCGAAGACCTCGCCGAGGGCGCTCCACTCGGTGGCGTCTCCGATGCGGGTGCCGCTGCCGTGCGCCTCGACGTAGTCGATGTCCTCCGGCCGGAGCCCGGCGACGTGCAGGGCGGTCCGGATGACCTCGGCCTGCGCGGCGGCGTCGACGCCGGCGAAGCCGGATTTGCCGGAGCCGTCGTTGTTCATTGCGGTGCCGCGGACGACCGCCCAGATGTCGTCGCCGTCGCGCACCGCGTCGCCGAGGCGCTTGAGGACCACGGCGCCGGCGCCGTCGCCCGGTACGGAGCCGCCGGCCGCACGGTCGAAGGGGCGGCACACGCCGTCCGGCGATCCGATGCCGCCGAGTGGCGCGTCGTATCCGCCCGGGGCCGGCACCCGCACGGCGGCGACGCCGGCGACGGCGACGTCGCTGCCGTGGGCGAGGAGGTCCTGCACGGCGAGGTGGACGGCGGTGAGCGCGGTGGAGCAGGCGGACTGGACGGTCACGGCGGCGCCGTGCAGGCCGAGCCGGTAGGCGACGCGGGTGGCGGCGTAGTCACCCCGGTTGGTGACCTCCAAGGCCTGGGCGTCGACGCCTGGCTGCCCGGCGAGGGCGGTGCCCACCCAGCGTTCGTAGTCGTTGTGGCCGACACCGGCGTAGATGCTGACGGCCGGGGTGCGGACGCGGTCGACGTTGGCGGCCTCCAGCGCCTCGTCGGCGGCCTCCAGGAGCAGCCGGTGCTGCGGATCGAGGAGCAGGGCCTCGGAGGGGGCGATGCCGAAGCGTGCCGGGTCGAAGTGGGCGGGCCGGGGGACGGAGCCGTAGGCCGGGACGAACGTGCCGGGCTTCTGCGTGCGCCGGGTGACGGCGTCCTCGCCCGCTGCGAGGATCTCCCAGTAGCGGTCGAGGCTGTCGCAGCCGGGCAGGCGGACGGCCATGCCGACGACGGCCACGGCGTACTCGTCGTCCGCGGCCGGGGCCGGGGCCGCGGCCGGGGCGTGGTGGCCGGGCAGGGGGGCGCTCACCTGGGTTCGCCTCCTTCGGACGGTCGGGTGCGGGGGGCTGTGACGGTGCCGGCGCGCCGCTGCGGGCGCCTGCGTTCGGCGGGGCGGCGTGCGGCGACGGAGCCGGTCGCCTCGCCGAGGAGTCCGGCGTGGCCGCGCGGGGTGCGGGCGGCGAGGACGTCGGCGAGGGCGATCGCTCGGCCGCTGGCCGACTCCAGCGCGCCGCGCAGCATCATCAGGCGCAGGGAGTCGCCGCCCAGGGCGAAGAAGTCGTCGTCGATGCCCACGGTGTCGAGGCCGAGGACGCGTGCCACGAGTACGGCGGCGCGCTCCTGGTCGGCGGTGGTGGGCGGGGTGCAGGGCACATCGAGGGCGGGGCGGGTGCGCGGTGACACGCGCAGTGCGCCCCGGTCGACCTTGCCGCTGCCGAGCAGCGGCAGGGCGGGGACCGAGGCCAGGTGCGCGGGCACCATGAAGTCCGGGAGCCGGGCGGCGAGATGCTCGCGCAGCCGCTGGGGCGGGACCTCGTCGTGCTCGGGCACGACGTAGGCCGCGAGGACGGCGCCCTGGTCGGGGTCCGGGATGCCGACGACGGCCGCGTCGGCGATGTCCGGGTGCGTGCGCAGTACGGTCTCCACCTCGGCGGGTTCCACCCGCTGTCCGCGGACCTTGACCTGGTCGTCGGCGCGTCCGAGGTACTCGATCTGGCCGTCGGGCAGGTGGCGGGCGAGGTCTCCGGTCCGGAAGAGGACCTCGGGGCCGGTGGGGTCGATCCGATTGGGGCGGAAGCGCTCGGCGGTCAGGTCCGGGCGGCCGAGGTAGCCGTCGGCCAGCCCGGGTCCGCCGGTGTGGATCTCACCGACGACGCCGGGCGGCACCAGTCGGCCCGCCGTGTCGCAGAGGTAGGTCCGCATGTCGAGCGGAACGCCGACGACGGTCCCGACCGCGCCCTCGGGTCGGGGGGCGGTGAGCGGTCCGGTGCGGTGGCACACGTAGTCCGCCTCACTGAGGGTGTACGTGTTGTGGACCTCGAAGCCGAGGGCGCGCAGTTCGTCCTCGAGGTCCTGCCCGAGGGCCTCGCCGCCGACGAAGACGTGGCGCAGTGCGGGCGCGGTGCGGAACGCGGGCTGGGTGAGCAGCAGCCGCAGCATGGACGGCACGAAGCTGACGGTGGTGATGCGCTGGTCGTGGATGAGTTCCGCGAGGTGGCGGTCGTCCCGGTCCTTGCCGGGGGCCGCCAGCACCGCCGTGCCGCCGGTCGCCAGCGGCCAGGCGAATTCCCGGAAGCTGATGGGCGACTTCAGCAGGTGCCGGTCGTCCGGGCCCATGCCGTACATCCCCTGCTCCAGCCGGATGCGCGAGGTGTGCATGCGGTGCGGACGGACGACGCCCTTGGGGGTGCCGGTGCTGCCGGAGGTGAACAGGACGTAGGCGGTGGTGTCGGGGCGGGCCCGGTCGTCGGGGGCACCGGGCGGGCCGTCGGCCGCGCCGGGGTCCGGTGCGCCGTCGAGGAACGCTGCGGCATCGAGGGCCCGGTCCGCGACGGCCCGGTGACCGGTCGCGGTGGTCAGCGTGATCGCGGGCGCGGTGACGCGCAGGACCTCCTCGGCCCGCAGGTCCGGCAGGTGCGGGTCGAGGTGGACGAAGCCGGCCCCGGCCTTCCAGATTGCGAGGATGGCGGTGAAGAGCGCGAGGTCCCGGTCGCCGGTGAGGACCACGAGGTCACCGGGCCCGGCGAGGTGTGGGCGCAGCCGGCGGGCGAACCGGTCGGAGGCGGCGTCGAGTTCGCCGTACGTCAGCTCGGCGGCCCCGTCGCGCAGGGCGATCGCGTCGGGGGTGCGGGCGGCCTGCTCACGGATCATGCGGTGCAGGGTGGTGTCCGCGTGCGGGGTGGGTGGTGCGTTCCAGGTGTCCAGCAGCAGTTCGCGCTCGTCCGGCAGGAGCAGGTCGACGGCTCCCGCGGTGGTCGAGGGCTCCCGCGCCGCGCGGTCGGCGAGCAGGGCCAGGTGCCGGGCCACGTGTTCCGCGGTGGTGGCGTCCACGAGGGCGCCGTCGTAGGCGAGGTGGAGGTCCGGGCCCTCGGCGGCGGCGGTCCAGACGGGTCGTCCGAGGGCGGGCGGCTCGGTGTCCGGGCGGGCGGGGAGCACCGCCGCGTACGGTGCGCCGTCGGACGGCAGGGCGGCGTCGACGGCGCGGGCGGCCGCGGTGAGCTGTGCCAGGGTGGCGCTCTCCTGGTCCTCGGCGGGGAGGTAGCACCGCGATGTCGAGCCGGTGGCGCCGAAGACGTCCCAGCCGGTTCCGTAGCGGTGGAGCAGCAGATGGGTCAGCGCGGCGAGCGCCAGGTGGCCTTCGGGTCCGTCGAGCAGGGCCGCCGCGGGTGCGGACAGGGGGGTGGTGCAGCGCGCCGGGCGGGGCGGGGTGGCGGCGCGTACGCGGTGCGGCAGGACGATCATCGGGGTCCCCCGCTCGCGGCCGGGGTCATGGCCGAGGCCGTGCCGGCCGCAGGTGGTGTGGCGCCCCGGCGCTGCAGGACGGAGCGGGCCGCGGCCATGCCGGTGGCGGCGCCGTACGTGATGCCGATGATCTTCGAGGAGCTGTCGCCGACGAAGTACAGGCCGGGGACGGAGGACTCCAGGTCGTCGGAGAGGTCCAGGTCGGGGAAGAGGCGTTCGACGACGGGCGCCGCGACCGTGGCCGTGCCTGGAACGAGCCCCGGGTGGAGGGTGTTGAGCCGGTCGACCATGGCGAGGACGTCGCGGACGGTGGAGGCGGGCAGGCAGTCGCGCAGGTCGCCGTGGTGGTAGCTGATGAGGCTGGTGGCGAGCGGTCCGTCCGGGGCGGGCCGTCCGGCCAGCTCGTCGACGGTGCTGACGACGGGCCTGCCGGAGCCGTGGGCGGCGACGCGCCGGGCGAAGGCGGCGGCGTGTTCGGTGCCGTCGCTTCCTTCGGGCAGGTCGACGGTGGTGAGGATGCCGAGGTTGGACTTGGTCGTGGGCTGGTTCAGGCAGTGCTGCCCGTCGAGCGCGACGGCGTCGAGGAAGCCGTACTGCATGACGCGACCGCCTTCGCACACGCAGAACGTCCGGACCGAGTGGCCCTCTTCGTTGAGGAACGACAGTTTGGGGTTGTGGCAGCCGTCCAGCAGGGGCGCGAGGTCCTCGCGGGCCGCCTCCAGCCGCACGCCCAGGTCGACGCGGCCGCTGGGCCGGTGGCGTACGCCGATCCGTCCGGCGAGGTCGCGCACCCAGGGCAGGCCGAGCTTGCCGACGCCGACGATGACGTCGTCGGCGCGGAACACGGCGGGCCCGTCGGGGGTGTCGGCGCGGACGTGGAAGCCGCCCCCGGTCAGCGGCTCGACATCGGTGGCCCGGTGGCGCAGCAGGACGCTGCCGCCGCCGTGTTCCAGTTCGGCCTTGAGCCGGGCGATGACGACGAGGGAGTCGTCCACGGTGACGCTCTGCGAGTACGCCGTGTCGACGTGCTGGAAGACGGTGCCGTCGCCGAGGAGGGCGCCGTCGGCCTCGTGCGCCGGTCCGGCGGGCGGCAGGCCCAGCTCGTAGAGGATGCGGTACGCCTCGGAGATGAGGTCCTGGGCGCGGTCGAAGGAGCCGAGGGCGCGCTCCAGGCCGCTGTAGGAGCGGACCGTCCCGTCGGGCGCCGTCTCGATCTTGGAGCGGGTGAGCGAGGAGATGTATCCGAGGTTGGTGTCGAAGTGGAACGCCGCGCCGCCGAGTCCGGTGAGGCAGGTGCAGCGCGCGCACTGCAGGCGGAACTTCTCCGCGTCGCGGACCGTGCGCCCCTTCATGCGGGCCACGAGCCGGGGGCACAGGCTCTCGGTCATGTCGCCGCCCGCTTCGAGGAGGACGACGCGCCGGCCCGCCCGGACCAGGGTGAGCGCGGCGAACAGTCCGGCGGGGCCGCCGCCGATGACGACCGTGTCCGCGGGCGTGGTGCGGGTCTGCTCAGACATGGCTGCTCCCGTGGTCCGTGGGGCGCCGCTCCAGGTAGCGCTCGATAAAGGTGCGGTAGAAGAGCCCGCTGGTGTCGCGGCCTTCGGCCTCGATGCGCTCGATGAGCCACTGGCAGGTGAAGGGCAGCAGGTCGAGGACGCGGCCGGGGTGCTGCCCGGTGAGCGCGGCGTAGTGGTCCAGTCCCTGCCGCAGGACGGACCGGAACCAGTGGTCGGAGGCGAAGACCTGGTCGTAGAGCCAGTCGAAGCCGTGTTCCGGGTAGTCCGGGAAGACCGGCAGGGCCGTCGTGACGAGCAGGTTCACGACGTCCATGGCGGCGATGCCGGTGGCACGGTAGTCCTCGAAGTCCAGCACCCGGGCGGAGCCGTCACGGGCGTCGTAGCGCACGTTCCACGGGCCCAGGTCGCCGTGGGTGGGCGCGAGCAGGGCCGTGCGCAGCGCCTCGTCGGCGTGCGGGACGCCGAACTCGGGTTCGCGGACGTACGCGGCGGCCGTCTCGAGGGCCTGGTCCGCGGTGGTCGCCGGGCCGGACGTTCCTCCGGACAGGTGCAGTTCGGCCACCCGTTCGACGGCGGGGCGCAGCACCTGCCACAGGGTGCCGGGCCCGTCGGTGCCCGCGACGGCGGTGGGCAGGTCGACGCCGGGCAGGTGGGTCATGGTGAACCCGCCGCACAGGGCGTCCAGCGGCACGGGGCTTCCGAGGGGGGCGGGGGCGGGGAAGCCGCGCAGGATCTCCAGCTCCCGGGCGAGTTTCGGATCGGTGACGGACAGCGGGACCTTGGCGACGGCGACGGGCGCGCCGTCGATGTCGAGCCGGACGAAGGTGCGGCGGCGGACCTTGCGGGCGCCGGCCGGTGTCCAGGTGGCCGAGCGCACGCGGTCGGGACCGGGCTCGGGGGTGCCGGTGCGTTCCAGGTGGGCGGCGAGCATCAGCCGGGCCACCTCGTCGGTGTCGACGCTGCGTTCGGTCAGGTCGGCGAGGTCCGCGGGGGCGGGCGGGGGCGGGACGGGGGTGCGGGTCATGCGGTGCTCCCGGCGGTGGCGGGGGTGAGGTCGACGAGGTCCAGGAGTTCGGCCAGTGCGGGTCCGCCGAGCAGGGCGCCGAGTTCGTCGACGGCGGCGCCGCGTTCCTCTTCCGTCAGCTCCTGGTAGGCGGTCAGGCGCGTGTCCAGGTGGTCGGCGAGTCGGCGGTAGCCGGACTCGTCCGTGAGCAGTTCGCGGGTGAGCCGGTCGAGGGCCTTGGTGCCCTCCAGGTCGTCCTCGGGGACGATGAACCTGCTGCCGAGGTCGGTGAGGCTGGCCGCGATGTCGCCGGCGACGGTGCCGCGCAGGGCCCTCAGGTTGGCGATGTGTCCGTAGTGCTGCTCCGGGAGCAGCAGCGGGAGCCGGCGCAGGATGACGGACTCGTGCAGCGAGGTGAGGCTCGGCGGGACGGCGTAGAGCGGGGCGTGGGCGAGCTGGCGCAGGAACTCCGTCTGGGGCAGGAAGGCGTACTCGACCTCGACGTCGCCGTGGGTCTCGGTGACGCCCTGGCGGAACGCTCCGCCGCAGACCAGGATGCGGCCGAGTTCGGGCCGGGCCACGGCCAGTTCGGAGACCCAGCGGCGCACGAGGTCGAGGTAGGCGTTGTGGGACTCGTAGTCCAGGAAGAAGTTCTGGAAGCCGCCGAGGTTGATCAGCAGGCCGGCGGGCCGCTCCGGGGGCGGTTCGGTGAGGGCGCCTTCCAGGGCGCCCCGGTCGACGATGGGACCGCACAGCTCGATGTGGTCGGCGCCCGTCGCGGCCAGGGCGGCGATGCGCGCGGGGACTCCGGGGAAGTTCTGCGCGTAGGACCGGCGGGCGAGGAGGTGCGCCAGCAGGATGCGCTCGTGCGGGGCGAGGGTGTCGAAGACGTAGCGGGCGGTGTCGTGGTCGGCCCAGTGGACGAGCTGCGCGCGCGCCGCCAGCTCCTCGAAGCTGCGGTCGGTCAGCCAGAAGCCGAGGAGGCTGTCGAAGAAGAGCACGGGTCGGCCGGCGCGCACCGCTCGGAAGACGAGCTCGGCGTCCATGACGCTGACCACGAGGTCGGCGTCGGCGAGGCCCTGTGCGAGGTCCTCGTGCCGGCTGGTGTCGCCTTCGGTGATGCGGTGGAAGCGGTGGCTGTGGCGCCGGGCGAAGTCGAGTGCGACGCCTTGGCCGACGAAGTCGACGCGGCTGCCGGCGAGCAGGGGGGTGATGGCGACCAGCTTGGAGACGGGCCCGAATCCGCAGGCCTGGGCGCTGGAGAGGATCCTCATCGTCACGCTTTCCTCGTGTTCCTGGTGAACCGGCCGAGCACGGCGGACCGGATGCCGCGGCTGTCCACGCCGTAGAAGTGGAGAAGGTCTTCGTGGGAGGCGACCGGCGGGTAACGGTGGTCGGTCTCCAGGCGCACCAACGGGGGGCCGTCGCGGCCGAGGGTCAGTGCGGTGCGGTCCCCCAGGCCGCCGGGGCCCAGGGACTCCGCGGCGGTGACGACGAGCGCCCGGCGGCGGGCCAGAGCGCGGACGGCGTCCCCGGGGAAGGGGTGCAGGGTGGTCACGGAGGCCACGGCGGCGTCCACTCCGTCGGCGGCGAGGGCCTCGGCCGCGGCGAGGGCCTCGGCCACGCAGCGGCCGGTGGCGAGCAGCAGGACCTCGTCGCCGTCGCGCAGCAGCCGGGGGGTGCCCGGGTCGCCGTCGGACGCCGCGGCGGGCAGCGGCGGGTCCTGGCGCGCGGAGAGCCGTACGTACGCGGGACCGCCTGACGACAGCGCGCTGCGCAGGACGGACACGGCGTCGGCGGCATCGGCCGGGCAGTGCACGCTCATGTGGGGCAGCGCCGACATGAGCGTGATGTCGTCGGTGGCGTGGTGGGTGGGGCCGAGGGGCCCGTAGCCGAGTCCCCCGCCGACGCCGAGCAGGACGACGGGCAGTGCGGGCACGCACACGTCGAGGCGCAGCTGTTCGTAGGCGCGGCGGACGAGGAACGGGGCCATGGCGGCGGCGACGGGGCGCAGTCCGCTGCGGGCGAGTCCGGCGGCGACTCCCACGAGGTTGGCCTCGGCGATGCCGACGTCGAGGTACCGGCGCGGGTGGCGCGCCATGACGCCCTGGAACAAGGCCTGTCCGTCGGCGCCCAGGGTGATCAGGGCGGGGTCCGCGTCGACCGCCTCGGCGAGTGCGGCGGCGAGTGCGGTGCGCATGGTGGGCGGTGTGGTGGTCACGGCCGGCCACCTCGCGCGGCCGCCAGGGCGGGGACGGCGGGTGCGCCGAGTGCGGCGAGGGCCGTCCGGAGCTGCTCCGCGTCCAACGAGCCCATGTGCCAGGCGGGATCGCCCTCGGCGAAGGGGACGCCCTTGCCCTTGACGGTGTGCGCGATCAGTACCGCGGGGCCGTCGCCGGACCGGAGTCCGGCCAGGGCGTCGGTGACCGCGGCCGTGTCGTGCCCGTCGGCCTCGGCGACGCGCCAGCCGAAGGCCCGCCACTTGTCGGCGAGCGGTTCGAGTGCGTTCACGTTCTCGGTGTCCCCTTCCTGCTGGAGCCGGTTGCGGTCCACGACGGCGACGAGGTTGCCGAGGCGGTGGTGCGCGGCGAACTGCGCGGCCTCCCAATTGCTTCCTTCGTCGAGCTCGCCGTCGCCGGTCACGACGACGACCCGCTGGTCCCGGCCGGCCAGCCGCGCGCCGAGGGCCATGCCGCAGCCGAGGGACAATCCGTGGCCGAGGGCACCGGTCGCGGCCTCGACACCGGGCACGGAGTCGGAGGGGTGGCCGGGCAGGGTGGCCAGGTCGGCCTCGATGACGCCGAGTTCGGCGAGGACCGCGTACAGACCGTAGGCCCCGTGGCCCTTGCTGAGGACGAGCAGATCCCGGTCGGGCCAGTCGGGCCGGTCCGGGCGGTAGCGCAGGCCTCGGGTGTAGAGGACGGCGAGCAGGTCGGTCATGGACAGTGCGGCGCCGAGGTGGACCGCCTTGCGTGCGGCCAATTCGACGACCCGCTGCCGGGCACGCCGGGCCAGTTCGTCCGGGTGGAGCACGACGTCCTCCGGTCTGCCGCGACGGGGCGGCTCGTGGGTCGGGTGCGTATGAGCCGGCGGGGATCCGCTGAGGGAGCTCCCCGGGGCGGCCCGCGAGGCGGCGCCCCGACGCCGGGCGAGGCAGAGTCAAGCCGCTTCATGATTGCTTGTCAAGCTCAGTCACTAATCTAGTCACTAACGGGCCTTCATGGATGATCGAGAGAAGTGTCCGCGCATTGACATTCGCAAGTCGCGTGACATTGACTGAAGTCGAGAGCCCGCCCCGCGCCTTTCCCTTCATTTGCGCTGCCGTCCGGCGGGCAACCGCGAGACCCGAGGAGTTCTCAGTGAAACCCCTTGTCCATGCCGTGGTGGGCTGCGGTCGCGTAGCCCCCAACCACGTCGACGGATTTACCGCGCTGCCGAACGCCGAACTGCGCTGGGCCTGCGACCGCGACCTGTCCCGGGCGCGCACCCTGGCCCGGGAGTACGGCCTCCCGCGGGTGACCTCGGACGTGCGCGAGGTCTTGGCGGACCCCGAGGTCGACAGCGTCTCCGTCGCCGTCGACCACGCCGGACACCACGAACTGGTCGCCGCGGCGCTCACGGCGGGCAAGCATGTCCTGGTGGAGAAGCCGCTGGCCATGACCGTCAAGGAGGGCGCCGCCCTGACGGCCCTCGCCGAACGCGCCGGCCGCGTCCTGTCGGTCGTCTCCCAGCACCGCTACGACCCGGTCGTCACCGCCGTGCGCGACTGGATCGCCGACGGCCTGCTCGGACGCCTCGTATCCGGCACCGTCAGCCTCCAGTGCGGCCGAGACGACGCGTACTACGCCGAGAGCTACTGGCGCGGCACCTTCGCCGGCGAGGGCGGCTCCGCCCTGGTCAACCAGGGCTACCACGCACTCGACGTGACGCGCTGGCTGACCGGCGGCCTCACCGTGGTCGGCGCCGCCACCGGGCACACGGCTCCCCGTGGCGGCATGGAGACGGAGGACACCCTGGCGGCCGTCCTGCGAGGCACGCAGGGCGCTTTGGTGACGTACCAGGTCACGGTCGCGAGCAGCATCACCTGGCGCACCCGCATCGAACTCGTCGGCACCGGCGGCTCGGTCCTCTTCGACCTGGACCACCCCGGCACGCTGCACCTGGCCGAGGGCGGCGACGCGCTGCGCGCGGCGGCCCGCACCGTGCGCGGGCAGGTGTCACCCCCACCCGCCGGAATCGGCTACTACGGCATCTCGCACCGCCGGCAGATCGCCGACTTCGCCGCCGCGGTCCGCGACCCCCGGCACACCATGGCCGCCGACGGCACGGCGGGGCTCGATACCCTGCGCCTGCTCCGGGAGATGTACCGCACGGCCCGCTCCGGGGGCGGGGCCGCGGCACCGTCCGGGACCGCGGCCGTGGGCGCGGTGACGGCGCGTGGCTGAGATCGTCGCGGTCGCCGGGGTCCCGCACACCCCCGGCTTCCCCGCCCTGGCCCGCACCGACACGGCCGCCGGGGCGGACGTGGCACAGCGCTACGCGGCGGTCGACGAGGCGGTCGAACGGGCGGACGCGGACGTCCTCCTCGTCCTGACCTGCGACCACATCAACACGTTCACCCCTGACATGTGGCCCACGTTCGCCATCGCCACCGGGGACGGCGCGCTCGGTCCCAACGACGACGTCCCGGGCGTCCCCCCCACCGCGTACGCGCTCGACGCGGGCGTCGGTGCGACCCTCCACCGGGGCCTGGTGGGCCAGGACTTCGACCCGGTGGCCCTGCGCGGCCACTCGGTCGACCACTCCGTCGTGGTGCCGCTGCACTTCCTCAACACACGCGGGCTGCCCGTCGTCCCGGTGTACCTCAACGGCATGGTGGCGCCCCGCCCTTCGGCCGAACGCTGCAGACGGCTCGGCCGGGTGCTTCGGGGCGCCCTGGAGGACCTGCCGGGCCGCCGCATCGCGGTGGTCGCCAGCGGCAGCTTCTCCCTGGAGGTCGGCGGCCCCCGGATGCTGCCCGACCAGTTGTACGGCGTACCGCGGCCCGGCTGGGCCCGGACGGTCGCCGACCGGCTGCACCGCGGGGACCTGGACGGGCTGGTGGCGCAGACGACGGAGCGGCGCATCGAGGAGGCCGGCACGGTCGCCGGCGAGGTGCTGCCGTGGATCGCCGCCGCCGAGATGGCCGCGGACCTGTCCGTCGCCCACATGGACCACCGGGACGGCGAGGGACACGCCTTCGCGGCGTGGGGACCGGCCTGAACCTCCGCGGGCCGGCCGCGGGTCGCCCGCACGGTGCGGGCGAGGCGAACGGCTCCGGAACGCGATCGACGCGTGCCGGAGCCGCACGGGGCACACCACACACGACGAAAGGACCCCCTGATGAGCGTCCACGCGATCGACCGCCTCTGCTACGACATCGCGCACGAGCCGGGGACCCTGGAACGGCTGCGGGCGGACCCGCGGCGGGAGCTCGCGGACCGCCCGCTGACCGCCGACGAGCGGGACGAGCTGCTGCGGGGCGACGTCGCCGCCCTGTACCGCCGCGGGGCCCACCCGGTGCTGCTCGTACGGCTGGCGGCCTTCCGCGTACTGGGCCTCGACCCCGCGCTCTACGCCGCCCGCATCCGGGCGGCCGAGCCGCGCTTCAGCGTGCCGGCGCCGCCGGAACGGGAGTGAGCCACTCGTCGTGCTTGGCGGTGACGGCGCGGACCGTGTCGTGGTAGCACGCTTCCAGCGCCCGGGTGATCTCCCCCGCGGTCTTGCCGTCACCGAGGCGGAACCCGTCGACCTCCACGGCCGGCAGCACCTCCGCCGCGGTGCCCATCAGGAAGATCTCGTCGGCGAGGTACAGCTCCGTGCGCTCCACGGGCCGGACCTCGACGGTCAGGCCGAGTTCCTCCTCGGCCAGCTGGAACAGGGTCTTGCGGGTGATGCTGTCCAGGACCCCGCTGGCCAGGTCCGGGGTGATGATCCGGCCGCCCTTGACCAGGGCGATGCACGAGCCGGACGACTCCGTGACGTTCCCGGCGCCGTTGAGGAAGACGGGCCAGTCGGCGCCGCGGGCCCGGGCGTCGACATTGCCCAGCCGGCCGTTGTGGTAGTTCGAGAACACCTTCATCGATGCCGGCGAGGCACCCGGGTTGAAGCGGGGCCAGGAGCTGACGGCGAGCGTGCAGGTACGCCCCCGGCCGAGCTTGCTCTCGAACTCCCAGGTCTCGATGGCTATCTCGGCCGGAGTGCCGCGCGGCACCATCTGCTCCTTGTGCGTCCCGGCGGCGAAGCCCCACGGGCGCACGTAGAGGTCCTTGCCGCTGGCCTCCCACGAGGCGAGCAGCTCGACGGTGGCGGCGACGAGCGCGTCCGCGTCGAACTCGGGCTCCAGCCAGCTCAGCCGGAGCGAGTCCAGCAGCCGCTGCATGTGGTCGCGGAGCCGGAAGCCATGCAGGACCCCCCGCTCGGCACTCCAGTAGGAGTGCACGCCTTCGAACGCGGCGGAGACCGAGGCGTGCCCGACGGAACTGATGTGGACCGTCGCCTCTTCCCACGGCATGAAGGTGCCGTTGCGCCAAATCAAATGCCCGTATTCAGAAGACACACTTACCCCTATCGGCAACCCTCTGGACGTGGGCCCGCAGGGAGCCCTGACCGAACTCTAGATTTGGCCGTGAATCACTGTCAAGGTAGTCACAATTAACAGTCAATATCTGTGTCATGGGCGCGGTTCGGCCCACCGGGGACACCGCCGACACACTTCGCGCGGCGATCCGGCCGCGGAACGACCCCTCATCGAGGAGAACGGGCGCCACGTCCTCGTCCGGCACGCCACCGGCAGTCAGGGCCCGGACGTGGTCGGGGCGGCCGACCGGCAACCGACCGGCTGGCGGTGGGGCGTTGGTGGAGGGTGATGTCGATGCCGCACCAGGTGCGGAATCCCGTCGATCACCTGCCGGTGGTCCCGTGCCCCCCGACAGCGATTCCATGAACACGTCATCGTCGTCGACAACCGCCCACTCGATCTTGTTGAACGCCTCCACCTCTCCGCTGTCGGACGCATCCCTGCAACAGAGCTTCCGGTCCTGGTACGCCGGGTACTACGACTGCGAAGTGGCGGGAACAGCGGGTGCGGTGAGCCGGCAATGGTCAAGCACACCTGCCTCACCTACCCGCATTGTCCGAAGCCGCTACGCGACCGAGGCCGCCACCGAGCTCGCCTGAAGCCGACTGCACAGCACGGCCCTGCCACCCTCCTTTCGACCGGCAAGGCGGTGGCGCTGCCGCCTCTCGGCATTCGGGTCCTCCGGGCGCCCGACCGGACCTTCGCCAAGGCCCTCAGGGCGCTGGAGCGGTCGAAACAATCGGCGCGAAGGGCCTGATCCTGAACGCCGGTGCGCCTCCGGAACCGGCGAACAAGTGTGTCCCCCGAACGGGCGGCTCGGCGGGCACCCGCCTCCGGGTGGCCGGAGGATCAGTGTGGGAACACGCGATGGGAGCCGACCAAGGATGCCGAACACCGCCGGTTGCTCGAAGAGGGCGCGCATCGTGCTGTCAGGCGTGGTGGTCCTCGCCGGGGTCGTTCTGACCGGGTGCGGCGGCGATGCCCGCAACGCCGGGCAGGGGCCAGGAGCAGGCCCTCACCTCCAGGCAGCTCGCTCCGGCAGGGTAACCGTCGTCTACGAGGCCCGGACGGTCAAACCGGAGGACCGGGAGGCCGTGGCATTGATCCGGAACTCCCGTGTGCTGGAGCGGACGGCCGACTGGGTGAACAGGACCCTCGTCCTCCCGCACAACATGACCGTCAAGGTCACCGCCGACGTACCGCCCGGTGTCACCGACGCCGTCACCCAGCCCGACGGCAGGACCATCTTCATCCCGCCGTCGTTCCTGACCGACATCGAGAAGGCCCTCGCCAACGTGGTCAAGACCGTCGAACGGCCCGCCCCGTTCCCCGCGTCCGAGTACAACACCGACGATCTGACCGTACTGTCGACCGAGTTCATTTTCGGACATGAGATGGGCCACGCCTTCCAACGTCAGCTCCTCCTGGCCAACCTCGGCCTCGAAGAGGACGCGGCTGACGGCTTCGCGTCCTTCTACACCGTCAACGAGGTCGGGCCGGGCCCCTCGCTGGCTGCCGCGATCCTCTTCGACGAGCTCGCCCGGAAGGAAGGCCGCCTGACCCTGGAAGGCTTGGCGAGCGACCACCCCGTCACCCAGCAACGGGCCTTCAACTTCCTGTGCTACCTGGAGGGCAGCGACCCGAAGAAATACCAGCAGTCCCTGGTCGACAGCGGCTACCTCCCCAAGACCCGCGCCCCCTTGTGCCCACAGGCGTGGGCAATGCTGGACTACGGATGGTGGACCCAGCTCCAGCCCCACTTCAGCGCGGCATTCAGGGCGCAGGGCGGCGAAGAGCAGAGGAAGGCGCACGCGCGGCTGATCGCGGAGACGGAGGCTCTGGCGAAGCGCATCGACGAGATCCGCAGCGGCCACTGAGCCTGCCCGGCGCAGGCCCGTGATGCCCGGCCGGCGCCGCGCCCGGCGCAGAGCCGTCAGCCGCTCCGCAAGCGGTGAGGAGCATGCCGCTCGGCGACTCCATCACCTTCGGCGGGTCTCGGGGTCGACGCTCGCTTCCGCCGGCTTCTTCAACGTCACGAGCTGCTTGCGCATCATGACGAGGTCGCCCCACGCCAGCAGCCGTCGGCGCACCCTGTCTCCGACGGCGTCCCCGCTGCCCACCACAACCTTGACGACCACTCTGGTCCCGCCCTGCCGCGAACGCACGCAACAGCTCACGGCCATGTGGCCGTGGCGAGCGGCGAGGTGTTCGGGGAGCAGACCGGTGACATGCGTGTCGATCCCGAAGTCCGTGATCACGAAGACGAGGAACTGCTCAGTTCCGGAAGGCCGGGGAGGGGCCCCGGGGACTCTTCCGGCCGCGGAAGTCGGTGAGGTCGGCGACGTGGGTACGGCCTCACACAGCACGCCCGCCGATGTCGAGGTGACCAGGACGCTTCCCGGAGCGGCGGCAGCGGTCTGGTGGGAGAGCTGCACGACATAGGTTCCGGGGGCGCTCCGCCGTACCGTCGCGGTTCCCGACGCGCCGGCGCCCCGTACGCGCGCCTGGGCCGCCGTGGGCAGGAACGGGGGGTCGGTGGCGAGACGGGGTACCGAGAGGACGCCTTCGGCCGGGTGGAGGGGTCCGCGGGCTGGAGCGTCGCGCGGCACTGGGCGCGGTCGATGGGCCCCGGGCCGCGCAACGCATCGAGCGCGTCCCCAGGTCGGCACGGCAGCGTTGAGAAGGGTCCGCCGGGCGTGGACGACCGCGGCTGCCGTTCGGACCGAGCTCCGACGGACGCGGCGGCGGTGCGTGCCCTACGAGCTGGCCGTCGGGCTGGTCAGGAACTCGGACCAGACGGCCTTGCCGGTGAGGGCCTAGGCGGCTGATCGGCTCGTACAACCTCGGCTCGATGGCGAACGCCATGCCGCAGGCCCTCGGGGCCCAGCTCTGGGCACCCGACCGGCAGATCGTCGCCTTCTGCGGCGACGGCGGGCTGAGCATGTTGCTCGGCGACCTGATGACCATCACGACGTACCGGCTCCCGGTGAAGCTCGTCGTCTTCGACAACCGGCGGCTGGGCACGGTCAAACTGGAGCAGGAGCAGTCAGGACTGCCCGAATTCGGTACGCAGCTCGACAACCCCGATTGCGCCGCGGTCGCCACGGCCCTCGGCCTGACGGGCATCCGGGTCACCGATCCGACTGAACTCCACGACAGTGTGCGCCGGGCTTTCGAGACCCCGGGGCCGGTCCTGCTGGACGTACTGACCAACCCGAGGAAGTGGCCGTGCCGGGCAAGCCGACCGTGGCCCAGGGGTGGGGCTTCGCCATCGCCAGGGTCAAGGAGACCTTGTCGAGCCGCGAGGACTGAGGGAGCACCCCGGATCGGCGGTCAGCCTCCTCCGCCCGACTCGGGGAGCTGACGCGTCGGCTCCATCGTCTCCCGCCCTCGCCAATGCGTGGTCGTGCTGGAACGCCAACGTGACCGGCTGCCCTTTGTGTCCTGGAGCCGGTCGCCGCTTGGTTCTCAGCGACCGAGGCCGACCGTGTCGGCGAACGGGCTGTCGCTGAGGTGGGCGAGGAGATCTGTGGGATGCCGGTACACGGCCCGGGCCCCGGCCTCTTCGAGGTCGCCGCGGGGGATGCCGCCGCACAGGAGTCCCACGCAGGCGACGCCGGCGCGGCTGCCTGCCCGCATGTCCCAGATCGTGTCGCCGACGAAGACGGAGTCGCGCGCGCGTGCGTCCACGAGATCGAGGGCGTGGTACACCGGGTCGGGTGCGGGCTTGCCTTCCTCCACGTCGTCTGCGCTGGCCGTCGCGGTGATGGCGTCGTCGGCGTCGACGGCACGTCGCAGGGCATCGAGTTCGGCCTGCTGAGCGGAGGTGACGAGCACCACGCGCCAGCCGCGCCGGTCCAGCTCGCGCAGCAGATCGGCTGCCGCGGCCAGCGGCGGCAGCCGGTCGAAGTACGTGCCGTAGAGAGTGTCGTGCGCGGTGGTCAGCGTGTCGTCCTGGTCCGTGTCGCGGTCCTCACCCAGCAGATGCGCAAGGAGGTCCTCGCCAGGCAGACCGATCGCGCGGTGGATGTCGTGCATGGCGACGTCGTGGCCGCCCTGCCTCAGGGCCTCCCACCAGCACGTAACGTGAAGGTGGTTGGTGTCGGCAAGGGTTCCGTCGACGTCGAACAGTGCGGCCCGGTTCATGCGCGTCTCCCGCCGGGTTCAGTGGCCGAGCTTGCGCTTGAGTTCGGCCTCGTTCATGGAGGAGCGGCCGTGCAGGTCGCGGCGCTGGGCCTCCGCGTAAAGCTGGTCGTAGGTGTGTCCTTCCGAGCCGCTGTGGGAGCGCTGTCCGCCACGCTCCTGCGCACTCTCCTTGATGTGCTCGTACTGCCGCTGACGCTTCGGACTGGATCCTCGGGGCATGACGGACTCCTCTGCGAGGTGGGCGGCCGACGCGGCGGAGCCTTCGCGCGGCCGTTTCCGGATGGGGTGGAGCGGGATCCACAGACCCTGCCCTCCTCCGGAACGTCGAGGTCGAGCGGCGGCGGCCGGTGCCCGCGGCCCGCCGTCCTGGGTTGCCAGGACCGGATCATGTCGGGTGTCTACCCGCTCCTCCCCTTCGCACTCCTCACACCCCGGCGCCCGGGCTTGCCCCTGGCGGACGCGGGCGCGGACGGATCTCATCCGGGAAAACGCGCGGCGGGTTGAGGCCCGGTTTCCGGGTAGCCGCCCCTTGCCGACGTCAGATGTGTTCCATTGCCGCGGGCCACGGCCCGTCCGGGAGGTGACCGCGTGCTCAGTGCCGCATCGACGGCCGCGCAGACCCCACGGCCGGCAGTTTTCGCACGGTCCGGCGCGTACCGACCGCACGCCGATACACGGCTGCTGGCCGAAGCTCTCGCCCGGGAGGAACTGGCGCCCGTGTACGGCCGTGATGGCGATCGGCACCGGCGCTCGCGCTCCACGCAGCCGCCGTGGGAGCCCGTGTCACGGCGGTGGACGTGTCCTGGTCGGCCGTGATCGCCGCGCGCCAACCCGCCGTACGTTTCCTCCCCGCACCCGCGGCTGCCGACCCGCGAGCCGAGCGAGCCTGGGAGGCCGGTCGGACCGGACCCCTGTCATCCACAGGATCTGTGCGACGGCGACTTCGACGCTGCGGCCCGGCGGCGTTCTGCTCATGGTCCACTCCGGCATGTGCGACGCGCGGGCCACTGTGCGGCAGCTGGAAGGGATCGGGCTTACCGTCCGGGTGGTTCTCCGCACGCCTGAGCGGTCGCGCCAAGGCCCGCATGGTGGGCGTCGAGTACGACGAGTTCGGCGCCGGCCGCGCCGACCGCATCCACGCGCAGCTCTTCGCCGACCTCATGACCGCCCTCGGCCTCGACCCCGCATACGGCGCCCACCCGTACCGCGCCCCGGCAGCCCTGCTCGCCAACGTCGCCCGGCCGGCGCCGTACACGAACAGGCCGTACGCCACGAGGTCGTCTGCGGACTACTCGCGACGAGCCCGAGCCGGAGGGGGACGTCACCTTCGGGTGCGAGGAACAGCCGTCCCCCTCTCCTCGGTATCTGCCTCCACGATCATCTGACCGGTGCCGGTTCCGGTACGGCGTGTGCCTGGTGATCGCTCGCGGCCCTGGCCATGCGCAGGAGGCGGTTTCACAGCTCCCCCAGGGCCGGAAGCAGCTTCCTTGCGGACCACTCCAGGAAAGGCTCCTGCTTGTCGCCGCCGATCTGGATCAGGGCGACCTCGGTGAATCCCGCCTCGACGTACGGGCGTGCTGCTTCGACGAAGGCGTCCACGTCCTCGCCACAGGGGACGGCGTCTGCGACGTCCTCGGGCCTGGTGCGCTGCGAGGCCTGGGCGAAGGCCGCGGGGCCGGGGAGTTCCGCGTTGACCTTCCAGCCGCCGAGCGCCCAGCGGAACTGGTCGTGCGCCCGGGCCACCGCCGCGTCCCGATCGGGGTCGTAGGACACCGGGAGCTGGCCCACGCAGGGCTTGCCCGAGCCTCCGTACGCGCCGAACGCGGTCAGCAGCTCCTGATTCGGCTCCGTGGCGATGAGCAGATCGCCGTAGCGGCCCGCGATCTCGCAGGAGCGGTCACCGGAGACGGCGACCCCGATCGGGGGCGGAACGTCGGGGAGGTCCCAGAGTCTGGCGTTCTCCACGTCGAAGTGGGTTCCGTGGTGGCTGACGTACCCGCCGGCGAACAGGGAGTGGATGATCCCCACGGCTTCCTCGAGCATGTCCAGGCGGACGTGGGCGGCGGGCCAGCCCGCGCCGACGATGTGTTCGTTGAGGTTCTCGCCCGAGCCCAGGCCCAGCCGGAAGCGCCCCTGGGACAGGAGCTGCATCGTGGCCGCCTTCTGGGCGATCACCGCGGGGTGGTAGCGGAAGGTCGGGCAGGTCACGTACGTCATGAGCGGGATCCGGGAGGTGGCCTGCGCGGCGGCGCCCAGGACGCTCCACGCGTAGGGCGCGTGTCCCTGGGCTTCCAGCCAGGGGAAGGAGTGGTCGGAGATGACGGAGAAGTCGAACCCTGCTCGCTCCGCGCCCACCACGTGGTCGACCAGTTCCCGGGGCCCGGCCTGCTCGGTCATCATCGTGTACCCGATTCGCACCATGCCGGGCGCCTTACCGCTTCCGCCCCGTGGAAACGTGTCGGCCCGTCCGGCCGAGGCGGTGGCCTCAGGCCGGGTGACCGGGCTCCAGATGCTGCAGCTCCCGGTACCGGAGCAGCGGCGGCGGGCCCTCGTTCTGCGGGCATACTGCCACGGGTACCAGGAGGAAGCCCACGTGGTCGCCGCGCTCGATACGCCCTTCGATCCGGCCGGTGAACCACGTGGAGAGCTGCTCCAAGACCGGACTGCCTGCTTCTCCCGGACGCCATCCGACCCGCGCGAACTTGTCCACCCGGTCGCCCGTCTCCCCTCCGAAGAGCTCCGCCAGTGCCCGGTCCTCCCGGTGGAGCAGGTGCACGGTGAGGTACTCGGCCTCGCACGCGACGCGGTAGGTGTGGTTGGCGATCGACAGCCAGACGACGAACCTCGGCGGGTCGATGGAACACTGCGAGGCGAATCCCACGAGGCAACCCGCCCGCTCGCCACCGGATGCGGCAGTGACCACGTACATCGGGCCGTCGAGCGCGTCGGTGAAGGGGTCGAGCTCCGTCACGGCGCCTCCTAGGCAGGGGTGCGCTCACAGACCGAGGTCGAGGAAGGCCTTCTCCACGACCTCGGTGAGCGCGGGATGGATCCAGTACGCAGACGTGGCAAGGGTGGTGGCGTCGATGCCGAGCGTCGCCGCCAGGAGCAAGGGCTGGATCAGGGTGGCGGCCTGCGCGCCCATCAGGTGGGCGCCGAGGAGTCGTCCGGTGCCGGGCTCGGCGAGGACTTCGCAGAAGCCGGTGATGTCCTCCATCGCCCGGCCGTACGCGATGTCGCCGTAATCGGCGATGCATACGCAGTAGTCCAGCCCCTTGTCACGGCAGTCCTGCTCGGTGGCGCCGACCGAAGCGATCTGGGGCTGGGTGAAGACCGCCGCCGGCACCACTTCGTGGTCGCACGCGATCAGGTCGTCCGGGCGGCTGAGGTTGTGCGCCACGACCTCAGCCTCGCGGTTGGCCACGTGCTTGAGGGACACCGGCGAGCAGACGTCCCCCGGAGCGAAGACGCCGTCCGCGCTGCTCCGCTGATGGCGCTCGACGCGTACGCGGCCGTCCTCGTGGGTGGCGATGCCGGCCGCTTCGAAGTTCAGCCGGTCGCCGTTCGGGACCCGGCCAACCGCGACGAGCAGCATGTCGGCCTCGACCGCCGACCCGTCGTCCAGGGTCAGCCGCAGCGCACCCGGCCGTCCGCCGAGCGCCGTGCCCTCCCGGCCGTGCCTGAGGTCGTAACGGGAGCGGACCAGTGATGTGAACCGTTCTGAGACCGTTTCGTCCTGTGGGCCGAGCAGGCGCTCCTCCTTCTCCACGATGGTGACGGAGCTCCCCATCTCGGTGAACACCTCAGCCAGCTCAGCCGCAATGCAGCCCCCGCCGAGGTCGGCCAGGCGCCGCGGCGGAGCCTCGTTCCGCATGACGGTGTCGGAGGTCTCGTACGGCAGGCCCGCCTCCGCGTCGGGCGCAGGGACCAGGGGCCGACCGCCCGTAGCGACGACGATCCGCCCGGCGCTGATGTCGACGGGCCCGCCCGGCCGGTCGATCCGGAAGGTCTTGGGCCCGGTGAACCGGGCACCGTCCTCGTACACGGTGATCGAGTCCTCTTGCTCGCGATCCCTCCGCCCAGTGTCCCGTGCGGCGTCCAGCCGGCCGAAGACCCGGTCACGCCCACGGCATCCCGTTCCCGACGGGCCGCGGAACGCATTCAGACCGGGTTCACGCCAACCTCACGCAGAGTCCGCCTCTCGGGCGTTGTCCGGGTGGATCTGCTCTTCACGGCCGATGCCCGAACGGTGGCGCTTGGCACGGTGACCCCCGGCATCCGCGTCGTCCTCTACCCTCCCCCGGACGACGGCATCGTCCGCCTGGCGCCGGGCCTCACGGTCGCCGCTCTCGCCTACGGCTTCGGACGGCGTGGTCCGCGGCCGTCGCCCGGACTTCTCGTTGTCCGCCATCGCGTCCTCCTTCGGTGGTCCCTATCTCCCGCGACTACCCCACACCGACGCCCCGAAGCCTGTCGATCCGTGAGCGGCCATGGTCTCCGTGGCGGGCGGCAGCCTTCTCGACACGGTCGTCGTGACCTCTTCCGACGTCGCTGCCAGGGCAACAGGTGAGAGATCGGCCCGCAGCACCCGCGGCCTTGCCGGGGAGGTCCGGGCAGAGACCCGGAACAGCACTGCGTTACCGAGCCCGGAGCCTGGTGGAGTGCCTCGTCGAGCATGATCCGTACGGTGTCCATGTGAACGGCGTACACCCGGGCGGAGCTGCGCCCGGCTCTCACGCCGGCCAGGTACCGGACAAGCGCCGGACGGCCACGGCCCCCGACCTCTCCACGGCCGCTTTGACGAGGGCGAAAATCGCCCCTTGGATGGCGGCCGCGATCAGTATCTCGCGCCACTTCCGCTCTTCGTCCGTGGCGTTCGGCGCATCGCCTTCGTGGCCTGCGAGTTTCCACACCTTCTTGAAGAGCGCCCCGGACACAAGGCCGGCCCCGGCCCCGAGCGCCAGCCCGACCGGCTTGTAGGCGACTTTCGATGCCTTCATCTCAGACCTCCACGGCGACGGACCCCCACGGCCGCCCCTATCAGCAGGGCCGCCCCGGCCAGGAGCAGAAGCTCCAGGTCCCGGGCGACGGCATCGGCGCGTCCGGCCCTCGCCCCGACCATCGCGGGGACCGCGTCCTGTACGAGGCTTCCCGCATCGGCGGTCGTCCGGGGCATCCGGGTGGCGGTAGCGCTCGCTTCGGCGCCGACCCGTTCGATGGCCACGACCGCCCAGTGTCCGGCCGTTGTACGCGGGTACATGCGTGCGGCGACGTCTTTCATGCGCGTGACCTCTCTTCGTCCCGGCGGGGGCTCGTGCGGGTCGGAGTTCTCATGCCGGCGGCCCGGCAGGGTCACCGGGTGCCCTCGTTGCGCGTCTGCCCGTCCGCCGCCCATGCACACCGCGAATCACTCAGGACGGAAAGTCCATTGCGATCCGTCCCACCCGGGTCTGCGCGCCGCGAACGGGATCGTGGTCCCGGCCACTGCCTGCACCAGGGCGGCGGCGCCCGAACGCGGTGTGGCTCTTCGTCGCCTGCGCTTCGAGGAGCCGCACCGGCCGAACCCTGGGGGCTCTGCCATGGCCTGCTGGGCCTGCCGCCGGGTTCAATCCCCGGACCGGTCCCGCTTGCCCGCCCGGCGCTGGGCCCCAGTGCTCAGCGTAAGCGCGTCACCGGCCTCCCGGTCCTGAGCTGCTCGGGTCGGACCGGCTTCCGCCGGTCGTGCCACGTCTCTCGCGAAACCGGGACGCGGGCGGCAGGAGCCACATGTGACAGCCCGCCTGCCCCTCCCGCCCCGGTCTCCCGCTCGGCCGGCAGCGCGTCGATCTGCTCCACGAGACCCCCGCTAGCCACGGGGTTTGCCCGCTGCGGTCTTCCATCAGTTGCGCTTCCAGGCCGGGAGCCATTGGGCCACCGCCTTCACGGCGTACTGGGAGTCCATACGGACCTCGACGGGCGTCCCGGGACCAGGGACTCCAGCAGCCGTGAAAGCCATCGGCCAGCCGGGCGTTGTATAGAGCCGCCGATGCCGGGCAGGAGCGCCGGATCGTGGTGGTCCGGCTGCCAAGGCAGTACCCAAGCACTGGTCGGCCGGGGGCGCCACGACACCCCACAGGCAGGGCGCCGATGCCGAAGGCCTGCTCTCGGTCGTGACGGAGACCTCGTCCGGGCTGACCGGACTCGTCATGGTGGGACACGACCCGGGTGTCCACGAGCTGGTGACGCGTCTGTGCGGCGACGGTCCGAAGCAGCTTGTGCAGCGGGTGCACTCGATTCTGGGTACCCGGCGACGACTGAGTGTCCGGTTGCGGCGTGGGACCGTGCGATCGCCGGCAGCCGGCCTAGAACGCGCCGCGAGGGAGGGACTGGCCAACGGACGGACCGGCAGCCTGGGTGCGGGCGTTGCTGCCCGGGGCAAAGACCCGGAGGGCACACATCGTGCGCAACCTTTCGAGCGTCTCGGCTTGTTCTTCCGCCCGGTCCAGGAGCCACGCGAGCTGTGCCTTGTCGAGGCGGTCATCACCGTCTGCGAGGCTGCGCAGGCTGCGCCAGCAGGACCGCTTTCCTTCCACGCCCAGCCGCATCGCTTCGAGTTCGATGACGTCGCTGAGCGGCGAACGCAAGAAGAGGCGTCCGTTCAGCTTCAGGCGCCCCGCCTTCTCCCCCAGCCAGCCCAGGGCGGCTCGGGAACGTCGTACGGGTACCTCCAGGCTCCCCATGATCTCCTTAAGGGATTCCCGGTCCTGCTCGACTTCCCGAGCCAGACGTTCCAGCTGCGGGCCGAGGGGCCTGCCGTCATGGGCCTTCGCTGCCCGGTTCAGCAGCTCGAGTCCTGCGCTGGATCCCGCGAGGTGATCGTTGAGGTAGAGACCAAGCAGATGGGAGGAGTCCTGTGCCGATGGCGTGTGCATGATCGCACCTCCAGTGGATCGGTGCCGGGGGACGACGCCCCGAGTTGCGGCTACCCCCTGCCGGGCCGTTCCACGCACGCGCGCTTCGAGGCCTGTGGCGTTGATCAGCGCGCATCGGCGGGAGCGCGCGCCGGAAGTCCCCTGTCTGCGCAAGCTGGTCGCGGGAGGCCTCGGCGACGTGAATCTGCTGCCGCACGCCCCTGCCGCGCGGTCAACCGTCGGCGCCGCCGGCCGGTGTGCCTCCCGCCAACGCGCAACGTGGAGTCGGGGGTCTGCAAGGTCTACGCGGTCAGCGCGGGAACCGGCGCCGTTCGTGCCTGCGTTCGCCTTCCGGGGTGGCGAAGGACGACTCGTGGACGACCAGGCTCGCCTCGTCCGCGGGCACGGCCCGAACCAGCTCGTCATGGGTCGGATCGCCCTCCAGCTCCGTCACGAGGCCACCCGAATCCGTGTGCACCGCAGCCGGGGCCCTGCGTGTCCGGACGACGACTCACCGTCGATCTCCCCACCGACCTGACGTCCCCTTGGTTTGGCAACCGAAATCGCGGTCAGAAGCAGCACGTACGGTTTGTCCCCATCCCCCCGGGAGTGATCGGCTGTGTCGAAAAACGAGAAGAGCCGAGCCAAGGCCGAGCAGGCCAAGGGCAAGCTCAAGGAGACGGCTGGCCGTGCGGTGGGCAACGAGAGCCTGACCGCCGAGGGGCGCGCCGAGAAGGCGAAGGGCGACGCCCGCCAGGCCAAGGAGAAGATCAAGGACGTCTTCAAGGGTTGACCCGCCGAGGCGCCCGTCATGGTTCCCGTCCCGGGCCCACGGCGGGCGCACGGCCCCAGTATGGACAGCTGGCACCCAGACCGACTCATGGCCCGACCGGTCTGGCCAGCCCGGTCGGGCCCTTACCTTTACACCCACCAGCTGCGCGCGGCGTCGGAGCCGGGATCGGGAGGGGGTGCCGTACTGGCGGCCGCGGGCCGGTCGGTCGGGCACCCGCCACAGGGCGGTGGCGCGCCACGACACTCTTTCGAGAAGGAACTGCAAAGGGAACAGGCGAAGTTCGCCACCGAACCGGTGACTCGAAGCATCGACACCCGTGCTCGTGGCCGCCCTGGTCCGTGCCTTGTCGAGACCGCCGCCCGAGCCTGGCGCGACGGGGAGCCGCCCGCCCGCATCGGTACGCACCCGCTCCGGTTGGCGGCATGGCGGGCCGGCCGATCAGGGCTGGGCGGACCTCTTCTCCATCCCGAAACCATGAAGGGATCGCCGGTCTGCTGGAGCGGGGCAACGGGGCCCGTATCCAACGCGAGTCCTTGCCCACACAGGGCGACCTCGCCGCCGCCGTGATCACCCACTGCGCGCACATCACGGCCGACTCCCTCTCCTGACCCCGGACCAGATCGCCCCCAACGGTGGAGTCCCCACCCGGGACGTCCTACCGTGGGAACAGCGGCAGCTGGAGCGGCCATGATCGTCACGTCACTCTCGGACCCCGCGTCCGGATCGTCACGCTCGGCAACGAAGATCCTGCAGTGCCGACCGGGTCGTCGGCACCCGCGGGTGCCCCGTCGCGATGCCCGAATCTGAGCGGCCCGGCCGGATGTCGCCCTTCGGGCGCCTAGGCAGCGCGGTCCGTCGTGTCCGGGCCGGGCGCCGTTGGGGACGCGTGCGGGAAGTGGACCTGTGGCACCGCGCGCTGGGGTTCGCCGCGCTCGGGTTCCTCACGCTGGTACCGCTGCTGATCGTCATATCCGCGGCGGACGCCGCCGGCGGGCGGGGGTTCGCCCAATGGCTCGGGGACGGACTCGGCGTGTCGGCGGCCGCCAGGGTCGAGATCGAGCGGCTCTTCGCCCTCCCGGGCCAGGCATGGCGGACCACGACGGCGTTCGGCCTCGCCCTGCTCGCCGTGTTCGGCCTGTCATTCGGCACGCTGCTGCAGAACGGCTACGAAAGGATCTGGGACCTGCCCCCCGCCCGCTGGTGGGCCAGATGGCGCCACGTGCTGTGGCTCGCCGTACTCATCGGCGTCCTCTACCTGTCGGCATTCTCCCCGCCGTGGCGCGACTCCCCGGCCCGCGGCTACGTGACGTTCGCAATAGGCATGCTGTTCTTCTGGTGGTCCCAGCGGCTGCTGCTCGCCGGACGGATCCGGTGGACCGCCTTGTTCCCGGGGGCGGCGGCCACCATGGTCGGGCTGCTCGGGCTCCGGATCTTCTCCCGGCTGGTCTTCTCACCGCTGATCGCCTCCAGCGCCGTGACATACGGGCCCTTCGGAACCGTCCTCGTCATCCAGTCCTGGCTCGTCGCCATCGGCGTCGTCGTGTTCGGCGGCGCGCTCACCGGCCGATTGCTCCACGACGAGCTGCTGCGCCGAGCGAACCCCGCGGACGGTGGTCGCTGAGGAACCCCTGGTCAGCCGTACCGCCCGGGACGGAGGGCAGGGCGGCGCAGCACGCCCCCCGGCGGGCCGGCAGCCCGCCCAGGTCCCCGGCCCCGGCGCCCGCCGCGTTCACGAGATGCCGGAGCGAGTCCTGCACCGAGGAGTCCCGCCGTTCCACCAGTCCCCCTGAACATCAGCAGGGTCTCGCCCGATTCGAGTTCTGCGGAGTCGGCGTAGGCGTGGGCGTGGGCGAGTTGGTCCCTGGTCGGCCAGCGCGACCTCGGTCCAGTGCTGGGCGGATATGTTCTGGTTCTCCCCGCGCACAGCGCACAGCTGCTGGTCCGCGTCGAAGACGTGCTCGGCAACGACGCGATGTGGCGGGCGATTCCGTCGGGCCTGCGGAGGCCGAGATCGACCGGGGCGGGACAGCGGATGGCGCCTGCTCGATGGCGGTGAATTCAAACCCGGCTGCCGGGATCGGCGCCACCCGTACGGGTTTCCGCGGCGCCCACTGGGGCAGCCGCGTGACGAGAGACGAAGAGCCCCCGGAACGGAGGCCTGAAGATGTCAACCAACTCGCTGATAGCCGTCATCGTAGTGGCGGTGGTGGTCGTGCTCGCGCTCGCGGCGCTGCTGTGGATGCTGGCCCGGCGACGCCACCTGCGTGAACAGTTCGGGCCGGAGTACGACCGGACCGTCGAGGAGCAGGGCGACAAGCGCTCCGCCGAGCGCGATCTGCGCGCCCGTGAGGAGCGGCACGACCAACTCGACATCAAGGAGCTGTCGCCCGAGCGCCAGCGCCAGTACGCGGACGAGTGGACACGTGTGCAGCAGCAGTTCGTGGACCGGCCGGAAGGCTCCGTGGCAGGGGCCGACGATCTCCTGACCCGGCTGATGGGTGAGCGCGGCTATCCCACCGACGGGTACGACGGGCAGCTGCGGGACCTGTCAGTGGAGCACGGGCGCACGCTCGAGGAATACCGGGCCGCCCACGCCGTCAAGGTGCGCAGCGGTGCAGGAGAGGCCACGACAGAGGAGCTGCGCGGGGCGATGGTGCACTACCGCGCCCTGTTTGAGGAGCTACTCTCCGACCAGAGGAGCCGATGACATGCGTGACCACGAGGAGAAGGCGGGGCGGGAGTCCGAGCCCGTCCTGACGACGGAAGACCTCGCACGTCCGGCGCCGCCCCGTGACCGGGACGCGGCCGTCTACCCCGGCGAGGCCACCGGCGGGCGGGACGACTCGACCCGAGCGTCGGCGGACGGGCCTGCCGGGGACCAGGAGAGGGAGCCGGGTCGCGAACCCGAGAGCGAAGAGGAGCCGCTGCTGGGCGCCGCGGAGGCGGAGCGGTACCGCACCACGTGGGGCGAGATCCAGGGCCGGTTCGTCGATGACCCTCAGGAGGCGGTCCGGTCGGCGGACGCCTTGGTGGCGGAGGTCATGCAGAGCTTCGCGGGCACCCTCTCCGAGCACCGGAGCGGGCTGGAGAAGCAGTGGGACCGCGGGGAGCAGGTGGCCACCGAGGACCTGCGGCAGGCCCTGCGGGCCTACCGTTCGCTGGTCAACCGGCTGCTGGACACCTGAGCCGCAGATCGGGAAGTGCTCGTGCCCCGCCGGACCACTGCCGGGCGGGGCACCTTCGTACGGGAACCGCATGCCGTTCCCGGCCGTACAGGCCTTGACGAGGGGATGCCGCCCGTCCACCCCACTTCCGGGCAGGACCGGACGAAGAGCGGCTGACCGCCGAACCGGGGACAGGCGCGCCATCGGGCGAGGGTCAGTGGTCTGGACAGCGGACAGCACAGACGGGTGCATGGTGAGGGCCTCCGTGTCGGGAGGGTGAAAGTGGCGGCGGTCGGCCCCATGAACGGGGCGTCCGCCGGAGTCAGCGCCCGGGCTTGGGGGGCCGCTGCGTCAGGAGAAGGGAACCTTGTCCGGGCGGCAGACCGTGCCGGAGGGTGGGAGCGTCCCGTCGACGAAGTAGCTGCTCTCGTACGCGCTGATGCAGCTGCTGCCGTTGTTGAACAGCGCGGTGTGTCCGTACCCGTCGTTCGTGAGCAGGCGGGCGTCCGCCAGCTCACCCGCCATGGCCTGGGCGCCCGTGTAGGGAGTGGAGGGGTCGTACCGGGTCCCGATCACCAGGACGGGACGGGCGGTGGGCCTGTTCCACGGGCCGTCGTACCCGGCGGCGGACCGGGCAGGCCAGGTGGCGCAGGGCTCCGCCGCCCACGTCCAGAAGCGTCCCGCGTCGCCGGCCCGCCGGGCGCTGTCCTCCTCCAGGCCCTGGTACACGGCGGGGTCGCGCGGGTTGGGGCTGTCGGCGCACCACACGGCAGCCGCCTGCTCGTCTCCCAGGTACGGGTTCGGCTGGGCAACCGGGGGCGGCGGCGGGTACACCGGGGGCTCGGGGGCACGGCCCTGCGACAGCTCCTGGAGCCTGCGAGCGAGAGCTGTCCAGCCGGGGTCGACGATATAGAGGCCGTTCACCGTGTCCGCGACCGTCCTGGCGTACGTCCATGGGCCGATCGGACGCTCTCGTAGCCGCTGCATCAGCCGGTCGAACTTGTCGCGGGTGCCCTCGGGGCTGCCTGCTGAGAAGGCGCAGCGGGCAGCGGGCGCCGATCCGCACAGGGCGAGGAACCGGTCCAGGGTGGCCGCGGCGGTGCGGTCCGAGCCCATGCGCAGGAGGGTCGTGGTGCGGGGCTCACCCCGCGGGGCGCCGTCAGTCCAGGCCCGGGGGGCGATGTTGCTGTCGAGGACCATGGCGCGGACGCTGCCGGGGAAGAGGTTGGCGTAGGTGGCGCCGAGGATCGTGCCGTAGGAGACGCCGAGGTAGTTCAGCTGCGGGTCGCCCACCGACCGGCGGAGCAGGTCGAGGTCCCGGGCGGTGTCGGCGGTCGACACGTGGCGCAGCAGGTCCGGGTCGCGCTTCTCGCAGCGTCGGCCGAGGTCCTCGTAGGCGTCGATCCACGCCTTCCGCTCCTGCCCGCCCACCGGGAAGCCGCCGGGTGGGCGGGCTGCCCAGGTCCTGGCCTCCTCGGTGGTGTCGAAGCAGTTCACGGCCGTGCTGTTGCCGATCCCGCGCGGGTCCCAGCTGACGATGTCGAACCGTTCCCGCAGTTCCTTCGGGAAGGCGTCATAGTTCTGCGGCACCTGCACGGTCCCGGGGCCCCCGGGACCGCCGGGGTTCACAAACAGGGTGCCGATGCGCCGGCCGGGACCGGTGGCCTGCCGGCGGACGAGTGCCAGGTCGATGGTGCGGCCCGCGGGGGCGGCGTGGTCGAGCGGCACCTTCGCCGTGGCGCAGTCCCACGGGCTGCCAAGCCTGCACGGACTCCAGTCCAGTCTCGGAACGGTCACCGAAGGTGAGGGGTAGGGGGGCGCGGGCGCGGGGGGCGCATCGTGTGCGGCGGCGGGTCCGGGCCCGGTGAGCAGCACCGAGCAGGCGAGCGCCGCGGTGAGAACTGCCGCACGGCGTCGGCGGCGGGCTGGGGGCTCTGGTGCGGACATGTTCCGCCCTCCTCCGTCACGGCGAGGGCTCGGTCCGGCGGTCGATGCCGCCGCATCGGTACACACGCCCATGCCACCACGAAACCGCAATTCGGCGGCGCGCGCGAGCCGGGCGCGGGACCTGTGCGGGGTTGTCCGACGGCTCGCTCCCGGGCGCGGCGACCAGGGTAGGTTGGACGCGTGATCGACTTTCTCCGGGGCGCCCCGGTCGCAGGCAGTCTCGATGTCGTCTGGCACGCGGGCTGGCCCTCCCCGAAGCACGACCCGGCCCCGGAGATCCAGGTCCACGCCTACTCCGAACACACAGTGCTCCTGCGCCAGAACAAATCCGTGCACTACGAAGCCCCGTTCCTCTTCCTCCTCTTCGGCAATGACCGGGCCCTGCTCCTCGACACAGGCGCGTCCGCCGACCCGGCCCACTTCCCCCTGCGGGAAACGGTCGACCGGCTCGTGACGGACTGGCTGGAACGCCATCCGAGGCCCGCGTACTCGCTGCTGGTCGCCCACACCCACGGACACGGCGACCACATCGCGGCGGACCCGCAGTTCGCGGACCGGCCCCTCACCACGGTCGTGGGACCCGGACTGGACGAGGTCACGGCTGCGTTCGACCTCGCCGACTGGCCGCACCGCACCGGCGCACTGGACCTGGGCGGCCGGATCCTCGATGTGATCTCAGGCCCCGGCCACCAGCGGGCCGCGGTGGTCTTCCACGACCGCCACACCGGCCTCCTGCTGACCGGCGACTCCCTCTATCCGGGGCGGCTCTACATCGAGGACCGGAGGGCCTACTCGGCCACCGTCGACCGACTGCTGGACTTCTGCGCCACCCGGCCGGTCCGCCATGTCCTCGGCTGCCACATCGAGATGACCACCACGTCGGGCGAGGACTACCCTCGCGGCACCATTTACCAGCCGGACGAGCCGCCGCTCCAGCTCACCTCAGGCCATCTGCTCAGCCTGCGCAGGGCCCTCGACGAGACGGCGGACCGCCACGGCACGCACCCCTACGGGGAGTTCATCCTCGTGTACCGGGACTGACCCGGCTGTGACTGGTTCCCAATGATGGTTATCAACCGTCGAGGGTGCTCACTCACCGGGTGACTGAGTTCATGCCGATGAGACGCCGGAACCTTCCCCACGGAGAAGTTTCCGGGCAGGTCGGGGGTCACATTCTCGGACGGCAAGATCTACTTCAGTGAACGGGCGGTGGCCGCCGAGTACGCCGGGCCGACCGAAGCGAACTTCTCCAAGGGCTTGGTCACATCCGAAATTCCTGGAGGAGTTCGGCGACCGTGCGAAGGTCCACGACAGGAACGGACCGAACGGTGCCGTGCGGCTGGGGTTCGAGATACCCGTGAAGAGGCTCGACCGGTTAAACGCGCTGCCCCTGCGGCGCAGCTGGATCGACATCCACTCCGACGCACCGTTCCAGTGGCTTCCACACGCCCTTCGGTCGGGCCGCAGAGCCGACTCCAGCGCTCTCAGTTCTCAGCGACGTTTTCAGAGTGCCCTGCCATCAACCGCTCTTGAAAGCCGCCGATGAACGCTCTCCGGTCTCACCTACGCAGCCAGCGACCGGACCAACGGTCAGGAGAAAGGTAGCCAGGACCATAAAAGTACGCGCCCAAACAGTGTGATGGTCGCCGCACAACAACAGCAGGCAATCCCGGTCGGCAGGCTTCAGCAGGCCGCCCATGCCGCCTCTACGACCTCGGCCGTCTGATCGACCCGCCACGTCCCGAAACCCGCCAGCCCCGAACCACCAATCACCCCGCCGACCTGCACGGACGCCCCGAAATGCGCGAAATAGCGCCTCGTGCCTTTAGACCCGGACTCCATCTGCAACACCCGCCTGGTTCTCAACCAACCTGGAACAACCGCAGACCACCCCGCAGCCGGCGCCGCAAAGCCGTTCTCATACGAACTGCAACACCCCAGCTCAGCCATCACCCACACCAACTGCCCCCCCTCTCAACGACACCTGTCGATCGCAAACCGCACAGCCGGTAAAGCGTTGACCCCTATGGAGTGAATCGCACCAGAACACCGTGACCTTTGGCCGGAACCCTCCATACGGTGGCCCCTCTTCGCTCATCACCACAACTGGGGGGGCCGGTGCGCAACCACCGACTCGTAATGACCGCCGCCTTCGTGGCGGCCGGTCTCGGCATCATCCCGGGCATCGCTCAGGCGGCGGATCCCGTACCTGTCGCGGCCGGCGTGGCCGAGGCGATCGCCGAGGCATCCACGTCCGAGGGCTTCCACAGCCCCGCGGATCACACGGTCCGTACCACCCTGCCCACCGCCACCGAGGGGAAGGCCAAGCCGAACTCCGATACCGCTGCACCACAGAAGGCACAGGCTGCGCGTACCGAGCAGGCCGCGCCCGCGCAGAACGCGGAGGCCGCACCGACCGAGCAGGCCGCACTCGACGCGGGGGCCAACCCGGCCCTGGCGGTCGATGTCAGCGGCACCAGCTACACCGCGCACGGGATCGAGCTCACCGCCCTGATCACGAGCGCCGACTTCGCGCTCGACATCGTCATCGACTGGGGCGACGGGAAGACCGACACGGTCACCGCTCAGGGCAACTACGAACTGCACCACTCGCACACGTACGACAAGTCCGGCGAGTACCAGGTGCAGGTCAAGGTGACCGACACGGCCAATGCCGTCCAGGCCACCAACGGCGGGGCATTCCTCACCCCCGGCGCCGACTTCACCCCGCACACCCCCACCCGCCTCCTCGACACCCGCAACGGCACCGGAGCCGCGGTCGGCAAGGTCCCCGGGCAGGGCTCCGCCCGCGTCAAGGTGGCCGGCAACGCCTCCGTCCCGGCGGGCGTAACCGCGGTCGCCCTCAACGTCACCGTCACGGAGACCGTCGACAGCGGCCACGTGACCGTGTGGCCCGGAGCCGGCTACGACCGTCCGAACACCTCCAACCTGAACTACACGGCCGGCCGGTCCGTCCCGAACATGGTGATCGTGCCCGTCGGCGAGGACGGGTACGTGGAGCTCTTCAACGGCGGCTGGCAGCCGGTCGACCTGATCGCCGACGTCACCGGCTACTTCACCCGGGCCTCGGCGAGCGGCTACACCTCGATGACGCCCGCCCGGTTCGTCGACACCCGAGAGGGCGTCGGCACGGCCCGCGGAAAGCTCGCCGCCCGCAGCGCGTTCACCACCCGGATCGGCGGACTGCAGGGGGTGCCCCAGAACATCAAGGCCGTGGCGCTGAACGTCACGGTGACCGAGCCCGAGGGGCCCGGCCACATGACCGCCTTTTCCGGCACCGGGCCGGTACCGACGGCGTCGAACCTGAACTTCGCACCCGGACAGACCGTGGCCAACGCCGTGATCGTGCCGGTGGCCGAGGACGGCACGATCAAGATCTTCAACGGGGCCTGGTCCCCGACCCACGTGGTCGTCGACGTCGTCGGCTACTACAGCCCGGACAGCAAGGCCGCCTTCCTGCCCTTCACCCCCTTCCGTACGCTCGACACCCGCGAGGAGGCGTACGGCTGGCCCGGCGGGAGGTTCCGGGCCCGGGAGTACATCACGCAGGGGTTCACGCCCGAGGCGTCGACGGGTGTCGAGGCCTACGTGCTGAACGCCACCGTCACCGAGACCCGCGGCACCGGATTCCTCTCGGTCGCCCCGAGCCCGTACGCGCTGCCGGCGGAGGGCGAGCCCGCCGCACCGGCCGGACCGCGCCCCGTCTCCTCCACCCTCAACTGGACGACCGGCGACACGGTCCCCAACCTGGTCCAGGCGAGCGACGGCGACCACGGCGTGATCACCTTCTGGAACCAAGGCCATGAGGACGCCGACCTGGTGCTCGACGTCTTCGGTGTCTACCAGACGAAGTGACCCCCGGGGTGGCGCGCCCGAGCGCGCCACCCTCGCCCCTTTCGGCCTACGCCGTGGCCGCCAGGACGCGGTCGCCGGCCGATGCCGCCCCTGGGTGTGCAGGTGCTGCGGTGCGGCGCGCGGCGACCCCGTGTGGCGTCGTCGGCCGAGCTGCTGGAGGTCGTACGCCAGCTCTTCAGCGGCAGAGAAGGTGCTGTCGCTCGACAGCACATACAACGGCTTGCTGCCACCGAAGCGCGCACCGGGAACGTGCGGCAGGCTCCAGGACTGCTCGCTGCGCCCGCCGCCTCGCCAGTGCATGGTGTTGAGGTGGGTGCGCTCGTCGAGTAGGTAGCTGCAGACGAAGGCGACCGTGTCCGGGTCGCCGCCCCGGTTGGCACGAAGGTCCACGATCAGCGCCTGGGCGCGGGAGGCCAGGGTGAGCGCGGCGCCCAGCGGTTCGGCGGCCCACTCCAGCGGAAACAGCATCGGTGCCGGCTCCACCACGCCGACCCCTCCGACGAGCGTCCGGAGCGGCCGGTCCGCTACCACCACACGGACGGCCTTGGGGCGTGCGTCGCCCACCTCAACCCCTACCCCACGAGTCTCGTCCGCTCTCCCGCCATCGCCTTCGAGTCGGAGAACCAGGACGAGACGATCTTCGTGCAGGTCGCCATGCAGTGGAACACCTGGTCCCCGAGAGAGTTCCGCCCCCTCGCGAACAGCAGCACCCGCACTCACGAGGGCGGCGCACACGGACAGGGCTTCCACACCGCACTCACTGACATGGTCGACGACTACGCACGCCGTCAACGGCATCTGTCCGCAGACGACGAGGACATCACGGTCGAAGCTGTCCAAGAGGGCCTAACCACGGTCGTCTCCGTAAAACTCGCCCATCCCGTCTTCGAAGGCTCCACCAGAACCAGACCCAGCAATCCCGAAGCGGAACGCCTACGTCCAAGAGGTCCTCCGCGAACACCTCACCGACTGGCTTGACCAGCACCGAACGACGCCGCGGCCATCATCCGCCACATCGGAAATCTCAAGGCCCGCCGCGACCGACTCAACCCCGCCCAGCTCGCAGCCCTCGCCGAACTGGGCGTGGAGTGGGCCTGATAGCGCTACCCGGGCGCCCGCAATGTCCGTATTCGCCGCCGCTCCAGGGGTCAGCGAAAGGCGTTACGGCGACGCCGGACCAGGACCCAGGTCACCGCGCCCGCGGCAGCCAGAGCCGCGGTACCGGCGCCGAGCAGCCACGCGGCCGCTTGCCCCGTGGCCGTTTTCGCCGCCTCGCCCCCGCAGGCGCGGCGGGCCGTGTCATGGGTCCGGGCCACCCGGTAGCGGGCCCAGACCTGGTCCGTGCCCACCCAGCGGACCTTGTACAGACCGGGCTCAGCATCACAGCGGATCACCGCCACTGTCATGACCGCCTTGGCTCCGTGCATGACGGGCCGGTTGGTGAAGCCCGGCGAGGTGAGAGTGTCGCCATACATCAGATCCGCGTCCGAGCCCGTGAGCGTCACCCTCTCGCCGGGCCGGAACGTCCGTACGTCCCAGGACGACTGCGGCCAGGAGTCACCCGCGGGCCAGCGCTCCTCCGGCTGATCCGGCGGAAGGGCCGCGACCATCCCGGGACAGGCCTTGCGTTCGGCCTCGCCGATGTCCGCAACCTTGACGGTCACCCAGGCATCGCCCTTGGCGCCTTTGGCGGGCCCGCCGGGCCCGGTCCGCTCGACCGGGTAGACGCCCGGCGGGGTGTCACACGCCACGGTCGCCACGGCAGTGATGACCGGATCGTTCATCCTCAGCGTCCCGTGCTCAACGAAGATCTCGGAGACCACCCAGTCTCCGTTCCTCCCCGGCAGGTACGAGGCCACCGTGAACGTGAGCCGCTCACCGGGACGCGCGGACAACTGCGCCCCCTCAGGCGTCGGGGCAGGCGGATCCACAGCCGGCACCGCGAGAGCACCGCCCGCCACGGCTGGTAACAGCAGCACCGCCAGCACGGCGACCACACCGACCCTCATCCTCATCGCACCCATTCTCCCTCATTCACATCCGTTGGCGATCTCCCATACCGCTACAGCCTGCCCTCTCATCGAACTGACGCACCATTACAGCGAGGTGAGCCGGCAGTTCGCGAACGGCGGCGTCCGGCCTCGGCACGATGCCCGGGCGAGCAGGGCGATGACCCGGGTGCCACCGGCAATGTGCTCGCTCCCGGTCGGGGCGCGGCGCAGGTGGCGGAACGTGCCGAGGTGCCCCTGCCGGCCGGCGGGGGCACCTCGTCAGGTCAGGTGCCGTCCAGAGCGCCTGGGACACCTGCCCTCGTCCGCACACCCGCCATTGACCACCGCTGCTCTGCCGGCGGTCTCGCCGCCGCACGGGCCTACTACGAGCTCCGCGGCACCCTCGCCGCCGCGCGGGGCGCGGCGATCCTCGACATCCAGATCGGACAGTGGCTCACCAACGTCCGCCGGACCGGCGGGCTCGGGAAGGATCCGGTTCGCGCCGAGCGGCGGGCGGCGGCGCTGGCCGCGATCGACGAGAACTGGAACCCCGCCGTGCGCGGGTGGACGGTGGACTGGCAGCGGCACTACGCCTACCTCACCCAGCTCCTGGACGAAGCCGCTCGCATGAGGGCCATCACTCCCGGGGTGACCCGGCACGGCGAGGACGTCGGCCGGTGGCTGGCCACCCAACGCCGGGACTGGGACCGGCTGGACGAGGAGCAGCGGCGCCGGCTCGGCGAACTCGGCGTGAAGAAGGCCCCACGGGCCCGCGGGGCCCCGGCGAAGACGGCTGCGGCGTCGGGGCTGCGCGCGGGCGGCGAGGCGTTCCAGAAAGGCCTTGAGGCCCTCCGGCAGTACATCGCACGGGAGGGTGCCCTGCCGGGGCGCGCCGGTGTGCAGGAGATGCCCGATGGGGACATCCGCCGCGTCGGGGGGGGGTGGCTGGCCAACCGGAAACAGCGCCGCGACCGGCTCGACCAGGTGCAGCGCGCCGCTCTGGCCGAGCTGGGCGTGGACTCGGCCGGGTAGCGGGGTCGGGTGGCTGCTCCAGAATTCTGCAACAGCCGCTCCCTCCCGGGGCCGAACACCCGGTCAGCGCCTGCGTTTTACTCCATCGGCGGGCGCGGCCCGCTGTCGGTGTGCGGGGACGCCGGCTTCGGCCGGGGCCGGCTGTCCGGGGGCCGCGCGGTCAGCGGTGTTGTCAGGGCGTGGAGGGTCGCGTCCACGAGGCGGCCCACCAGGGCCGTGCCCGTGGCCTGCTTCCAGGAGGTGTCGGCCGTCAGGCGGTTCAGGTGCCGGGCGACGGTATGTGTGTGCTGTCGCTCTCGCGGATGTTCTGCATGCGGGCGGCCAGCAGGAGCCACCGGCGTGAGCCGACCAGGAGGCCCGCTTCCCGCTCCGGCAGGATGTCCACGACCAGCGACACCATCTGGGAGTGCCTGGCCGGGTGCACCTTCAGCTGTTTCAGGGCAAGGGGCGGTTGCCGAGGTCGAGGTCGCGGGGGACGTCCAGGCCCTCGGCCAGGGACCCCAGGAGCGCTTCGCGTCCGTGCTCGCGGGCGCAGCCCACGGATCGGGTGCTTCCCGCACCGGCGACGCAGCGGCGGGTGCGGGGGTAGCGGCCGAAGCGGGAGCGGGCGCGGCGGCGGTCTGATGACCACCATCTCGACGCGAGTATGTGTGGGTGATCCCCGATCAGCGGCGGCCGGTGGCCAGGATGACGAGGAACTGGCCGCCGCCCGCCTGGATGTCGGCGGTCACCGGCATCCCCGGTACCAGTCGGGAGAACCGGTCCACCAGCCAATCCGCCGCCTCTTGGGCGTCCTTCCTGGTCGGACAACGGCCCACCATCTCGCGGCCGCCCTTGCGCTCCAGCCTCTCGGCAACGGCGATCAGCGGTGCGGGTTCGACTACGTACAGGCGCTCCGGCCAGGCGATGACCGCCTTGACCGCACCCTTGCGGGTGTTGCACCCGCGGTGCGCGAGCCGCTCGGCCACCTTGGCCTTCCGGTCGGCGGTCCGGCTGTCGACGCTAGGCCCCCGCGGGTCGTTCACCGACTCGTCGGGGTCGACCGGTTCGTCACACACCCAGCACCGCCAGCCGTCGCGCTCGGCCACATCATCAAGGAGACTCATCCGAGCAAACTATCCTGCCCGCCGCCACCCGCGCACCAGGGCCCTGGCAAGGCGGCCGGCCCCCGCCGACCGCTCACCCGGCAGCCGCAGCCGACGCGCCCCACCTTCTACGGAAACGGGGGGCGGGCGGCTACCAGCTCTGCCACGCCGGGGCGGGGTAGCGGGGTGCACGTTGCTTGCGGGCTTCGAGCCCGAGAAACGCGGCTCCCGAGGCGAGGGTCGCGAGGAACGACACCAACATGGCCAGCGGCAGCAGAACGCTGGCGGGTTCCCCCAGGCCGAGCCACAGCGCCGCCGTACCCATCGCCAGGGCCACCAGCAACAAAACCCTCGCGGTGAGCGACAGCTTGCCGCTCACCGCGACGAAGGCATACCCGACGAGCAGACCCGGCGCGACGGCCACCATCAAGCCCAGGAACAACAGGAACAAGAAAACGAGCAAGGCGATGATCATGTCGTACCGACCTCCGGATCTCATGGCCAACTCGTACCAAAGGTAGACGGATCCACGTCAGCTCCCGGTCTGACAGGCCCTTCCGGACGCCATACTGTCAGCCTTTCTGAACACGTTCAACACAGCTCGTGGTCGGCGTCCACGAAGGCGCGGATCCGGGCACTCTTGCCGGCCTTCGACCAGAAGAACCCGTACTCGACGGGAGGGGCGTCGCTGAAGGGGGGTGAACAGGCACGTCCATGGCAGCTGGCCATCTTCGGGATTGGCGCCCGACGGCAGCAACTTGGTCACCTCGTAACAGCCATGATCACTACGGCCGGGCAGCGTGCGCAGGGACACCCGCCCCGTCCTGGCTGACGCCCATCTGGAGGCACGGCCGCACCCATTCACACGGACCGCCGGCCATACCGGGCCCGCGGTCGCGGTGTGCTCGCTGGAGGACAACGCCCGGCTCTACGGCCTGAACGTGCGCGCCACGACATCGGCGGCCCTACCCGATCCGCCTGAACATCCAGTAGCGGCGCGCGACAGCCTGATGCGACGGTTCTCCGGATCGACGCCGATGATCCGGACGGTGAGGAGGTCTCCGACCTGGACGCCCTCCTCGGGCCGGTCCATCATCGGTGTCCCGGCCGGTTCGATGTGCTGCAGCAGTCCCTCGATTCCGTCGTCGCGGTCCTCGATGCGGACGTAGACCCCGGAGGGTGTGAGCCGGGTGACCGGGCCGGTGACGATCCGGCCGACCTGCTGCGCGATCACCCGCAGAGGGTCTTCTTCCTGCGATTTGATCGACAGCGGCACCCGCTGCCGGACCAGGTCGACGTCGAGGATCTCGGCGGTGACCTCCTGGCCCACCGTCAGCACGTCGGAGGGGTGGTCGATGCGGCGCCAGGACACCTCGGGCAGATTGACCATCGCGGTGAAACCGCCAATGTCGACGAAGGTGACGCCGAAGTCGGGCATGGCCACGACGGTGCCCGTGCAGATCTGTCCCCGGCGCAAGGTGGTGAGAAACGCCCACTCGCGGTCGTCGGCGGTCGGCTCGGTCTGCCAGCGTGCCCGCAGGACGCCGTCCTCGTCGGGCAGGACAGCCGTCATGAGCGGTTGCCGTTCGTCGACGAAGAGGGACAGGACGGCTGCGGCACGGGCACCGGAGACGTGCGCCACGAGTTCCGCGAACTCGGTCTCGTCGGAGTCGGCGACGATGCTCGCGATCCGGCCGTGCTCGTCCTCCCAGACGAGCTCGATCAGCCCCTCCTCCGGCAGATCCGCGAGGACGGCGCCGACATCGGTGGAAAGGTCGGGCCAGACCGCCAGCCGGGCGCGGGGAGCCAGCCGAGCGCGGACCGCGTCCAGGGAGTGGGCTTCGAGTCGGTGCCAGCGGGCTGCGTTGCCGACGTGGCGCTCCTCCAGGAGCACCGCCTGGCGCGACGCGAGGAACCAGCCCACGCGGGCCCAGAAGACGTCATCGGCGGGCCGCCGCATCCCCGGCTCGTCGAACTCGGCATCGTACGGGGAGACTTCCTGTGGTTCCAGGCCATCGGCCTGGGTGGCGTGCGCTCGGAGCAGGTCGGGTGAGGTGGGTGGACCCCGCGGGGTCCGTACCGGGGAGGGCGCGGTGCAGGGGGGCTTGGATCAGCCGTACCCGTACGTCCGGCGGGGGCCATGACGGCTGGTCATCAGCGCCTTCTCGGAACGCCGTTGTCAGTGGCGGGGGTTACGTTCGGGGTGTTGCAAGGGGCTGTTTCCCGACAGGAGTGGACGATGACCGAGAGCAGTGTTCAACCCGCGCTGAGGGTGGTGCTGACAGATGTGAACGAGCGCGTCGTGGAGGCATGGCGGGCGGCGTTCGCGGACACGCCCGGCATCGAGATCCGCAGGGGATCGATCCTCGACGAGGACGTCGACGCCTGGGTCACCCCGACGAACTCCCGGGGCCGGATGGACGGCGGGGTGGACGCCGCCATCAAGCGTCACCTCGGATCCGGCATCCAGCTGCGCGTGCAGCGCGCGATCCGCGACCGGTTCGCCGGAGCCCTCCCCGTGGGCAGCGCGGTCTGCGTCCCGTCGGGGGCAACCGTCCCCCGGTACCTGATATCGACACCGACCATGGTGCAGTCCTCGCAGAACGTGAGTGCCACGCTGAACGTGGCGCTGGCGTGCGCCGCCGCGTTCCAGGCCGTCCACCGGCAGAACCGGCAGGCCCCGGGCAGCATCCGCTCCGTGGCGCTGGTCGGGATGGGTGCGCAGACCGGGCGGGTCCCGGCCAGGGTCTGCGCCAACCTGATGTGGACCGGCTACACGCTCTTCAACGACCACTGGTTCGAGGACGACGACGAGTTGCGCGCCACCATTGTCACGCAGCTGGGCGGCATCGAGAACGCCCCCGCCGAGGAGCGGGTACGCATCGTTCCGCCCAAGGCCGTCCCGCCCGTCCCGCCCGTCCCCGCCGGCCACGTCCCTCCCTCGACCGCGACGAACGAAAGCTCCTCCCCCATGACCGACGCGTACGACCCCCTGGCTCTCACCGAACTCTTCGACGGCGGCGGTGAGCCCTGGCTTCCGCTCCTGAAGCCCGTCATCGAGGCCCTGCCGGACGCCGCCCGGTTCATCGGGAAGGGCCGCAGCCCTGAGGTCGTTCCGGTGCGTGAGCTGACCTTCCAAGCTCTCAAGCCCAACCCGCCGCACAAGTGGAAGGTCGTCGCCTTCGGCCAGAACCCCTACCCGCGGCCGGAAAGCGCGACCGGAATAGCCATGTTCGACAACGCCTTCAACGACTGGAAGGACAGCCAGTTCGGCAGGGTCATCAGCATCCGCTGCATCATCAAGGCGGCGGCGATGTGGAAGTACGGCATCGCCAAGAAGACGCCCATCGCCGACGTCCGCGCGCTGTTGAAGGAGCGGGACACCGTCCAGCCTCCGGAGTGGTTCCAGGCGATGCTCACCCAGGGCGTGCTGCTGTTGAACGCGTCGCTCACGGCCAGCGGCGACGGAGCGATGGGTACCGACCGGCACACGGCGTTCTGGCGGCCCGTCGCCGAACGGATCGTCGAGGAGATCCTCAAGGCCAAGCAGGACGCCGACGAGGAGGACCGCGGGATCGTGTTCGCCTGGTGGGGGGCGCACGCCCGCAACCTGAAGGCGGTCGTGCTGCGGCTCCAGGAGAAGTACCCGGACGTCGAGGTCCGGCACATCGACCACGTGAACCCGGCGGCGCAGGGTGACATCTTCTGCGAAGGCGACCACTTCGCCATGGTGAACGAGGCTCTCGCGTCGCTGGGTGCGGACGTGATCGACTGGCTTCCGAGCAAGGGGTGGAACGAGGGGGCGGCGGCCGGCGCGGACGGCGGTGTCGCTGCGCGCATGGGTGCCTTCATCGAGTCGACCATGAACCTGCACCAGCTGTACCTGGAGCGGCTCACCAGCGTCAAGGACGAGGGCCTGGTCCTCCCCGCGATCACCGGCGTGTTCGATACCCCGCTGATGGATTTCCAGGACGCCGTCGCACCGGTCGCCGAGACGCTGTCCGGGCTCGCCGGACACATCGACCGGTCACGCGACTTCGGCAAGCGGCGGGCGGACGAGACGTCCGCCGGCCTGTCCGCCGACGCGATCGCCGCTCTCTACCTCTACACCTGCGAGTCCGCCTTCTACCGCGAGATCAACGCCGTCCTCCGGTCCCCCGACCGCACCAGGGTCACGCCCTATCTGCCGTACCTGCGGCTGCTGTTCTCGGCGGTGTCGGGGCTGCCCGCACGTACGCAGCCGCTGTGGCGGGGCGTGTCGTTGGACCTGCGGGCGCAGTACCCGGTGGGCCGGACGGTCACCTGGTGGGGCGTCTCCTCGTGCACCTCCGAGCTGAACGTGGCCCGGTCCTTCCTGGGCAGCCGCGGCAAGCGGACGCTCTTCGAGGTGACGCCCGCCCACGCGGTCGGGATCAGAAACTTCTCCGCCTTCACCGGCGAGGAGGAGTACATCCTCACGCCAGGCACGCAGCTCAAGGTGACGGACGTGAAGAGCGAGCGCGGTGGGCTGTGCACGGTCAAGCTGACCGAGGTGGACGCCGCTCCCGTGGTGTCCTGACGCACGTCTCGGGGTGAGACCGGCGGTGGCGTCTCGCGGTCACTCGCCCGGGGGCCGGGCGTCGGACCTCAGGGGCCGAGTGCCGAGGGGCGGGGGCGGGGGCGGGGGCCGCGGAGGTTCGGTCCCGGGCGGGCAGCACGTGGGTTTCGGGCGGCGCGAACAGCGGCGGGACCCTATCGTTGAGATCAGCGGAGATGGCAGGCGCTGAAGCGAGCTGGCATGACGGATGCGGAGATCGACTACCCGGCGGTGTTCCAGACGCTGCCGGGCATGGTGGCGCTGTTGACCCCTGAGCTGGTGTACGCGGACGCGAACGAAGAGTTCCTGCGCGCCTCCGGGCGCACCCGCGAGCAGGTGATCGGCCGCTACCTGTTCGATGTCTTCCCCGACAACCCGAACGACCCCACCGCCAGCGGCGCACGCAACCTGCACGCCTCGCTCCGGCGGGTCCTGGCCACCGGTGAGCGCGACACCATGGCCCTGCAACGCTACGACGTCCAGTCCACACAGCGGCCGGGCGAGTGGGAGGAGCGGTACTGGAGCCCGGTCAACGCCCCCGTGCTCGGCCCCGACGGCCAGGTCGTCCTGATCGTGCACCGGGTCGAGGAGGTCACCGAGCTCATGGCGGCCCGCGGCTCCCCCGACGGCAGCCGGGCCCGGGTCCTGGAAGCCGAGCTCTACACCCGCGCCCGGGAACTGCAGGAGGTCAACGAACGCCTGCGACAGGCCCATGCCCGCGAACGCGAGATCGCCCTTGCCCTGCAAGAGGCGATGCTGCCCACCCCCGGCAACATCGGCCACCACCGCGCCGCCGTCCGCTACCGGCCCGCCGTCGGCGCCCTCAACGTCTGCGGCGACTGGTACGACCTCGTCGACCTGCCCGGTGACCGCATCGCGGTGGCCGTCGGCGACGTCGTCGGCCACGGCCTGCACGCAGCCGGCATCATGGGTCTGCTCCGCAGCGCCCTCAGCGCCGCCTCCCTCGTCTCCGATGGCCCCGCCCAGGCCCTGGAGGTCCTCGGGCTGTACGCCCGCTCCGTCGCCGGCGCCGAGAACACCACCGCAGTCGAGACCTACGTCGACTGGGACACCCGTACTCTCACCTACAGCAGCGCCGGTCACCTCCCACCCGCCCTGCTCCGCACCCACGGCGGCGTCGAGTTCCTCGACCAGGCCACCGACCCCCCGCTCGGCGCCCGCCCGGAACACGTCCGACGTCCCCAGGCCGCCACCGGCTTCGCCGAAGGGGACACCCTCGTTCTCTACACCGACGGACTCGTCGAACGCCGCCGCGAGGACATCGACACGAGCCTCGCCCGCCTCGCCCGCGCCCTCACCCGCCACCAGGACACCGACCCCGAGACCCTCGCCGACGCGATCCTCCTCGACCTCCTTCCTCCCGGCGGCGCCACCGACGACTCCGCCCTCGTCATCGTCCGCCTCTGAACCATCCGCCCCGGCCCCGGTGGCCGGACCCGCGTAAAAGGGTTCGGGAGCAGCATATTGACCTGGAGGCCGCCTGGCCGCTCCTCGGCGCGCGCTCTCGCGAGCACTGCCTGGTTGGAACAAGGCATGGGGCGTCGAGTCCCCGGCCTGGATGCGCCGGGAGTAGGCCCGCAGGCTCAGCGCGCGACACCGACACCGCCCGGGCCGAGCGGCGGAATTCATGTACTGCGCGGGGACGAGGACGGTGAACGCCGAGCAAGCCCTGGCGGACCTGGCCACCATCACCCCGTACATCACCAGCAAGATCCGCCGCTTCGGTGTCTGGAACCTGGACATGGAGCCGCCCGAGGGACAGGCCATGGGCCGACTGCGGATGGCCGCGTGACCGCCCATTTGGTCCCCGGCCCATCTACCAACACATCTCACCTAAACCAGCCTTCGGTACGCTTCCGTCCGGACTGCATCTCACCCCTGATATCGGGGTTGTCCGTACGCCATTGGTTCCATTCCGACAGGCTCCTTTTCAGCAGGGCGACTTGGTCGGCATCGGCTCGCTGGGACGTGGCGGCCACTCTGAGGGTGGGGGTGGCGTAGGCGGCGGGGGCGGTCAGGGCACAGCCGGCGAGGATGAGCGCGGCGATCAAGGTACGGGGGATGGTGATGCTCGTTCGCATCCTGAGCCCTTTCCACTGGGTGAGGTTCCCTGCTGGATGGCGTGAGGGACTTCAGCCCTGCCCCCCGTACGGGTCCTTCTCACGCTTGAGGGATGGGAGGGCACTCTTCTGGTCGAGGCCATGGTCCTGTGAACGTGTGATCGGGGGCACGGCACTCGTCGCCGGGCGCGGGGGTGGTGGTGGAGCGGGACCCGGCGGCGGCCTCCGAGACCCGGGGCGCGGCTGCCAAGCGACACGTCCAGGGGTGTGGTGAAGGCCTGGTGGGTGGCCATGGCGGACGAACTCGGAGGGCGGGCCGGGGCCCCAGGAGTCGTCTTCCTTCAGGCCGGCCAGGTGCGCGCCGATGGCTGTCGGCCCGCCGTAGCTCTCACCGATCTTCTGCAGGCGAGCGGCCGGCAGAGGCACGGGGCGGGCACCCACGAGCAGGCCCGCGTCCCGCTCGCCCAGGACATCCGTAACCGCGGCGACAATCCGGGTGCAGACGGAGGAGCGGACACCGAGCGGGTCCAGTGGCCCGCCCCGGTGTGACTGTGCGGGCTGGTGGCAGCCGATTCGCCAGCACTCAGCCGCTCCCCGACAGCCGGCTGGTCACCCCGTAACAGCAGCCACCCGGGCACAGGGGCTCCCCCTCACCAGGCATGCCGCACGCGCCTGCGCCGACGCCCACTCGCTCCCAACAGACCGCACACTCACAAGGAGGCACAGGGCAGCGACCACGAGGTACGACAAGCTCGCTGTCCGCTACGAGGCGACGGTGCTCAGACGACGTCGAATTCGTTGCCCTCGGGGTCCTGCATGGCTGCGGCGTAGAGCCCCATGTCCGGCTCATCCTTGATCCGCAGCAGTGTGGCACCAGCTTTGACCAGCCGTTCCACCGTAGCCTTGACCCGCTGTGTGCGGACGTCCAGTGGGATGTCACGGCCCCCACCGGCCTTCAGGTCGAAGTGCCACCGGTTCTTGGCGACCTTCGGCTCCGGAACCTGCTGGAACCACACCCTCGGTCCACGTCCCACGGGATCGATGATCGACTCCGGAACATCTCCGGCACCGGCCGGCAACTCTGCCTCGGGCACCCCCACCGCCGCCCAGTAAGCACGCCAAGTGGCGTGCCCGCCCGGCGGAGGCTCGGCCACGTAACCCAGGGCCTCGGCCCAGAAAGCCACCATTCTCTGCGGATCGGAGCAATCGATCGTTACCTGCACTGTCATCTCCATACTCGGAGCATCCCAGGCAGGTCTGACAGACGATCCACTTTCGCAACAGACCCTGTAGGGCCTGTCTCGTGCATCAAGTGAGAACGATCAGGGGCCTGCCGTGGATGCCCTGGGTGCTTCACGTCTGCTCGTGCTGGGGGAACCACGTGGCGTAGGCAGGATCGATTCATCACTGCTCCAACCAGGGTAACCAGGGCGGTCGCGGGTTCGAGAGGGGACGGCACAGCGGGCGGGCTCAGGCCGAACGGTTCCCTTTACCAAAGGACATTCACCTCATGCGTCTTCACCAGACCCTTGGCGCGACCGCCGGCGCGCTCCTCCTGGCCCTGGCCGTACCGACCTCCGCCCACGCGGCAACCGGCGACTTCCTCTACAAGACCAGCACGGGCCAAGAGGCCGGCGTGGCCGACGCGGAGAGCGGCGTGTGCATCAACCTGCCGGGCACGACCACACAAGAGCCAGGGCACTCGCCCCAGAACTTCACCACCTCCACCGCGACCGTCTTCCCCGAACCCGACTGCGAAGGCGACGCCTACGTCGTCATGAAGCCCGGCACCAAGCTCGGTGAGACGACCAAGCTCAGCTCCGTCGTCTTCTCCTGACAGAGCGGCAGTAAGGATTCGTAGGTGCCCGTCTCCAGCAAGCGGGCACCTACGGTTACCGCTGCCTGTTGCCCGATCCTCGACGTCGTTGCCACTGCACGGAGCGACACAGATGACTGACCGGCCGGGGTGGGACCTTACGCACCATCCTGACCGCGTTCCATGCACTCGCCGACGCGGTGGGTGAGATCGACTGGATGGTCGGCGTGGACTCGACCACCGTACGTGCCCACCAGCACCCGGCGGGAGCGCACACCGGGCAGCGGCCCGCCGGTGAACCGGAGGATCACGCCATGGGGCCGGCCCTTGTCCTCTCTGCGGGGCAGCGCAACGATGCGGTGCTCTTCGAGGCCGTGATGGCCCGCACCCGAGTCCCACGCCCCAGTCCTGGCCGGCCACGGGCCCGCCCCAAGCAGGTCAGCGCGGACCGTGTCCACTCCTCCCGAGCCATCCGCAACACCGTCGAACGGTGCATCGCCCGGCTCAAGCAATAGCGCGGAATCGCGATGTGGACGGACAAACTCGCCCTCCACATCGGAGCCGCCCTCACCGTCGCCGCGATCGCCATCACGGCAAGAACATGAGCCACGAGACAGGCCCTAGTCCGGCCGCCGGTCCAGGAGCGCGGCCAGGTCCCGGCGGCGGTACTGGCCATCGTCGAAGCCCCCGTGGCACCCGATCCGGCAGACCCCACCACCACCCTCGGAACCAGCTCAATGTCCTGAGCGAGCTTGCAGAGCGGAGAGCCTCTTCGGCAGAGGTGGAACCGCCGACTCGAAGCGCTGGGCGAGGACCCGTTCGGTGATCCCCACCGTCCCTCCGAGCCCCGGATCGAAGTGGCCACCTACCCCGAAGTCATCGCACTCACCTGCCTGTTCACCTCCCCGCACTGGCGCGACCACCCCCAACCGCCTGCAGAGGCAGCATGCCGTTTTGGCGTTGCTCAGACCCAGCTCGGGCCAGGACTGGTCCGGAAACCGCCACCTTCACTGCGAATCCTGGAGCAGGGCGCCTCACCACCCTGACTTCAGTGAAGATCCGACTGGACCTCGGTCAGTCGATGCCTTCGACGATGCGGAAGTCGCGCTCGACGCCGTCGGAGAGGGCGGCCAGCGCCTCCTGGTAGGCCGCACTCTCGCGTGCCGCCACGGCCTGCTCGAAGCTGTCGAACTCGATCAGGACGGTGCGCTCGGCAAGTCCGGCGTCATGCGCCACGACCCGACCGCCACGGGCGAAGGTCCGACCGCCCCCGGCCTTGACGGCCGGACCGGCCAGCTTGTTGTAAGCAGCCAGCTTCTCAGGGTCTGAAATGGTGCGGTAGACGCTGACCCAGTAGCCCTTGGGCATGGAACCTCCAGTGTTGGGATGAGTGCATCTGACTTACGGGTTGGTCTCGGACGAGCGTCGGCGGGCGAGAGCGAGGCTTGTCAGCGTCGTGATCGCCATGGCGCCGATGCCGACCAGCGCCGCGGTGGTGTAGGCGCTGTCGTCGGGGAAGAGGTGGCCGGGGCCGGTGCCCGCGGCGAGGATCAGGCCGCCGATGGCGCTGCCCAGGGAGTACCCGACGCTGCGGACGACGTAGTTGAAGCTCATGGCGCTCGAAGTCTCGCTCTTGGGGGTGACGGCCAGGATGACGCCGGGTATCGCGGCCGAGAAGCCGCCGACGCCGAAGCCGAGCACGCCCATCGCCGCGAACAGTTCGGCCAGGTCCGACCGGGCCGCCGCGAACAGGGCGAACCCGCCGCCGACCACGACGGCGCTGCCGGCCAGGAGCAGGGGGTCGGCGATCCGCGTCCGGACCCGCGGCGTGAGCTTGCCGGCGACGAACCCCAGCACCGAGAACGGGATGAGGACCAGCCCGGCGACGAAGGTCGTCAGCCCGAAGCCGTAGCCGGCGCCGTGCGGCGTCTGCGCGTACCGGGTGATGAGCGTGAGCAGGAGGTACATGCCGATCCCGCCGACGAACATGGCGAGGTTCGCCCCGGCGACCGCCGGGTGCCGCACCGCCCGCACATCGACCAGGGGCGTCGTGCTGCGCACCTCGATGACGGCCCAGACGCAGAGCAGCACCACCGCGACGACGGCGAGGCCCGCCGCCACGGCGAGGTGCCGGCTCCACAGATTCCGTTCGCCGGCGAGGAACAGCACCAGGAGCAGCGCAGCGGCCAGGACGACCGCGCCTGCCACGTCCACGTGGGCGGAGCGGCCTTCGGGGGCTTCGGGCATGGAGCGCCACGCGGTCAGGAGGGCGGCGGCGGTGACGACCAGGCCGAGGCCGTAGGCGGCCCGTACCCCGCCGAGCTCGGCGAGCAGTGCGGCCAGCGGGTAGCCGACGCCGGCCCCGATGATCGAGACCACCGAGATCAGGGCGATCACGGCCGCGCTGCGCTCCTCGGGGAGGTGGTCCCGGGCCACGCCCATCATCAGCGCCGTCAGCCCGAGCCCGACGCCCTGGGCCGCCCTGCCGGCCAGCAGCCACGCGAACGGCAGCGGCAGCACGGTGAGCGCGCTGCCGGCGACGACGACCGCCAGCGTGGCGAGGATCGTGGCCCGCCGGTGCGGGCCGGCTCCGAGCCGGCCCAGGACCGGCGTGGCGACGGCGCCGCTGAGCAGCGCGACGGTCAGCGTCCACTGCGCGCTGCCGAGCGAGACGTGGAACGAGGTCGCCACGCTGGTGATGAGCGGCGTCCCGAGGCTGGCGACCGCCGCCACGACCAGAGCGATGAACATCAGGGCGGGGACCAGCAGCCGCGCCTCGGAACGCGCCACCGGGAACGCCTTCACCGCGACCCCGCCGACCGGCTGCCCGGTCACCGCTTCGGCCCTTCGCGGTCCTGGCTTTCGAGCTCTGCCAGATGCTTCAGCGCCGGAAGGGCCGCCACCAGCGCCTCGACCTCGTCGCCGGTGAGCTCGCCGATCAACCGCTCGAACGCGTGGACGCCCGCCTGGCGCCGCGTCCGGACATAGGAGGCGCCGGCCTCGGTCAGGCACACCAGCGTGACCCGCCTGTCGGACGCGTCACCCCGCCGCTCGACCAGGCCGGACTCCTCCACAACCCGGACCAGGGCGGTCATCGCGGGCTGGGTGACGCCCTCGACCGCGGCCAGATCGGTGATGCGCCGCGGGCCGGTCCGGTCCAGGGTGGCCAGGGTGGCGGCGGACGTCAGGCTCATGTCCCGGGGCAGGCGCCTCGCGGCCCTGGTGGCCAGGCCGTAGAGGGCTGCCCCGATGGCGGCGGACGCACCAGGAGCGGTGTCTTGACGACTCATGCTCGAAGCATAGCATTTTTATATTCATAGTTTATGGAAATGGTCGACTGCGCTGTGGTGGCGCCAAGGAAAGTGACCCCGGATCTCAAGATGCCCGACAGAGTCGCGGAGAGCCTCTTCGGCAGAGGTGGAACCGCCGACTCGAAGCGCTGGGCGAGGACCCGTTCGGTGATCCCCACCGTCCCTCCGAGCCCCGAATCGAAGTGGCCACCTACCCCGAAGTCATCGCGCTCACCGGCCTGTTCACCTCCCCGCACTGGTGCGACCACCCCCAACCGCCTGCAGAGGCAGCACGCCGTTTTGGCGTTGCTCAGACCCAGCTCGGGCCGGGACTGGTCCGGAAACCGCCACCTTCACTGCGAATCCTGGAGCAGGGCGTCTCACCACCCTGACAATGCCCAGCTCAGGAACCGGTCTCGCCATGATCGATGAGACGCGAACCCGGCGCCGCGCTCAGCCCGCCCCGAAGCCCGGGCCTCCACGCTCCGAGTCGCACCCGACCTGGATCTGCCGGGCCGGCGGCTGCCGCGCCTACGCGCTCGTCAGGCGTCGGCGAGGAGGGGGTCGTACGGGGTGCCCGTGCGGCGGCCCGCCATGAAGGAGAGGAAATCGCCCACGAAGGCGCTTTGGCCGTAGGCGCCGTCCGTGGTGGTGAGGTCGCGGTGGAAAGCGGTGCGGAAGAGCGTTCGGTACTCGTCCGCGTCGATGCTCCCGTTGCCGTCCTTGTCGGTGGCGTCGAAGAGGACCTCGGCAACGCGGATGAGCGCGGGGCCTGCCAGGGAGGGGACGGCGGTGGCGTACTCCTCGGCGCTGACGCGGCCGTCGCCGTCCGTGTCGAGGGCGGCCTGGAGCTCGCGCCACCAGGCGGCGAAGGCGTCGTAGAGCCGGGTCTCCTCGGGTTCGTCCAGGTCGAGGCGGGTGGAGAGTTCGCGTGCCATGGCGGCGAGGTCGGGCCAGTCGAGGTGGCCGTCGCCGGTCTGGTCCAGCACCCGGCGGAAGAACTCCTCCGCCGAGCGTCGGTTCGCTTCCGTGCCCGTCGAAGGTGCCGGGCCGAAGTCGGTGTCGCCGCTCAGTGGTGTGAGGAGGCGGAGCAGGGCCGATGCCCGCTTCATGCGGGCGCGCAGGGCGGTGACGGTGCGGGCGCGGGGGTCGTCGCTGTCGGGCGAGAGCGAGAGGGCTTCGATGATGCTCTCGGCGTTGATCCACCCCTCGGGCAGGAACCGGGCGAGCCCGGCAGCGAGGTAGGCGCCCTGCATGAGGGTTGCGGCGCCGGGCATCTCGGGCAGGCCGGCCCGGCGCCGGTAGGGCTCGGGGAGCGAGGCGACAGTGATCGCGCCCAGGAGCGGACCGACCACGGCGCGGCCGGCCGCCCACAGCGTCGGCGCGCCGTCGAGCAGGGCAGGGGCGGGGAGGTGGTCGAAGAGCCGGTAGAGGATGACGCGGGCCGCCTCGGTGTTCTCCAGCTCGTTCTCGACGACCCGGTCGAAGTATCGCCAGAAGTCGTTCAGATCCTCGGGGAGTTCCGCTGCATCGCCGTCTAGCGCGGCGAGGAACGCACGGTACTCGGCGTACATCCGCTCCATCGTGTCCTGGTCGAGCGGCTGGCCGCTCAGTCGGCACATGGTGACGGCGCTCTCGAAGAGGGTGGCGACCACCCAGGCGCGGGTGGCCCGGTCCATCGCGTCGTAGGCGCGGCCGCGGGAGTCGGCGCCGCTCATGCGGGCGTGCAGCCGGTTGAGTCGGGCGGCCTCCCGTTCGCGCACCGCTGGGTCGGGGCCGAACATGCGCCGCATGCTGAGGAAGGTGTTGCGCAGGCGGCGCCAGGGGTGGGTGACGAACGTGGAGTTGTCGGCGAGGGCGGCGCCGATCTGCGGATGAGCGGCCTCCAGTACGGTGGCGCGGATCATGGCCAGGGCCCAGCGCGGGTCGTCGAAGAAGCCGCTGAACTGCGATTTCGGGCCGAACAGGGATGCCTCGTCGGCCGTTCCCGTGGTTTCGGTGGTCATGATGGGTCTCCGTTCGTCCGGGCGGCCACGCCGCCGAAGCGGCGGTCGCGGCGCCGGTAGGTGTGCAGGCAGGCCAGGAAGTCGGGAGCCCGGAAGTCCGGCCAGAGCACCTCGGGGAAGACCCACTCGGCGTAGGCCACCTGCCAGAGCATGAAGTTGGAGATGCGCTGCTCACCGGAGGTGCGGATGACCAGATCCACATCGGGGGTGTCGGGGAAAGGCAAGTGGTCCGCGAAGAGCCGCTCGGTCACCTCGTCGGCGGGCGTCCCGCTACGGATCAGCGACCTCGCGGCCTCGACGATGTCCCGGCGGCCGCCGTGGTCGAAGGCGACGGTCAGCGTCATCCCCCGGTTCTCGGCGGTCAGCGTCGCCACGTCGTCGAAGTCCCGGGCCAGTTCACGGGGGATGCGTGGGTCGGTGACTCCGAGGAAACGGCAGCGAATGCCGCGCGCGAGCAGCAGCGGTGCGTGCTTGCGCACCACCCGGCGCACCAGACGCATCAGGAATTCGACCTCGGTGCCAGGGCGGTTCCAGTTCTCGGTGGAGAAGGCGTACAGGCTGAGCCACTCCACGCCGGCGGCCCGGGCCGCCTCGATGACGTCGATGACGGCACTCTCCGCGGCCCGGTGACCTGCCGTACGGGGAAGCGAACGCCTCTGCGCCCAACGGCCGTTGCCGTCCATCACGCAGGCCACATGCCGCGGACCCGTACGCGCCGCCCCCTCGTCCCGCCGCTGCCCGCCGGGTCCGCCACCGGGCTGTCGCCCGCCCGGCGGATCCTCCGTCACCGCGCGTGCGCGCGGAACGCCGTGGTCCGTCACTCCAGGCCCCGCCCCGTCCGGAGCGGCACGACCGGCCGTACCGTGCTCGGTCACGCCCACCCCGCCCCGCCGCTCCCGTCTCGCCCACGCCCCACCGGCGCGTTCCCTCCCGGGAGTCTGACAGCGCGCAACGGCCTTGATCGGCCGAACGAGTGGCCGTCACCTTTGACTCGCATGTTCGGATCCGTCCGAGTGTTGGAGCGGCGAACTCGCGCACAGGTCGTTCAAGGCCCCACGGTGCGCTGGCGCCTCTACCGTCCTCGGTGCACGCCCTGCCCCCCGTCTGCGCCGGAGCGCAGCGGGAGGCCGCTGTTCACTCTCACGGGTGAATCGGGTGACTGCGGGGGGAGAGAAGTGCGCCCTGGGGTTCGTCTGGGGGTGAGGACGTGCTCACACCGACCAGGTCCCGCCGATGGATGGAGAACCACTGACCATGACGCCGTTCTTGGAGTGGCTGGGGGCATGGCCCGGCAACCGTGAGCGCGGTGCACGCGCCGGTTGTCCTGGTGCGCCTGTGCCGGCGAAGTCTTGCCAACCGCAAGGGACGTCCGATCCCAGACAGCTGGGGGCCCGCTGGAGCGAGGCGGGTGGCTTCCGGTGTCGTCGTACGGGTGGATCTCGCAGCCGAAGCGCGGGTGAGCGTGCGGGTCACGGTCGCCGCTGCCCCTACACGGGATGCAAGTGGCGCGCGCCGCCAAAGGACTTCCTATTGGTTACGTGGAATTACGTGCCGCAGGATGCAGCTCGTATCCTGCGGCATCCCCACGCGGTGACAGGGGTCGTCGGTCAGATCCGCGACCAGCTCCGCAAGCGAGCACGCCGAGACGTGGGCCGGTCCCCCGGCGCGTTCGCCACCATCGTCGTCGCTCCTGCCCGGCCCGATCGGCCCATGCCCGCAGCAGGGGCGTCTCCCGCTTCCCGCCGGCACCGAGATGACTGTCACTGGCTGACGTGCGGAACGGTCCAGGGCGGCGACCAGGTCATGCCGATCGATCTGCCCGACTCTGCCCGGCCCATCAGCCATGCCGCATTCTCCTCAAGGCGGTCCGCCAGCGTAATCCGACGAGATCACCCGAATCCAGTGATGACACCTCACCAGCACGGCCGAGACCCTGACGGCCCAACGACCGGGTGGGGCAGTGCTCGGTCGCTGCCGGGCCGGGCGCTTCCGAGGAACACACTGCCTTGCTCTTCTGCGTGTGGAACTCAGTTGCCGGCGTCGTGCACGGCGGCGGTCGCCTGGGCGAGGTCAACGACCTCGCCGCCGGAGCCGTGCTGATGCAGGTCACCGCCGGGCGACTCGATGCGTCCGGCATCGGCCAGGCCGCCGGCCTTGACGGGATCGAACCCGGCCGTGCGGATCAGCCGCTCGGCTGTCGCCGCGGCGCTCTCGTCGTCCGTGGTGTAGAAGAGCGCCGCCCGTCGCGGCGTGCGGTTCGCGCTCGCGGCGAGCACCTCCGCCGCGAGGGTGCCGAACGCCTTGACGTAGTGGGCGTTCTTGGGCAGCAGGGCGGCGACCACCGACCCGGCCGACTCCCCTTCGGGCAGCGACCGCACGATCTGGCCTTTCTCGTCGAAGGCGATCGGGTTCGAGGGGTCGAGTACGACCTTGTCCTCGAGCAGGGGCGCGACCTGCGGGATCAGCTCCCTCATGGCGTCCAGCCAGACTGTGAACACGACCGCATCCGCATCGGTGATCGCGTCCTGCACAGAGGCGGCGCGGGCGAGGGGACCGAGCTCGTCAGCGATCGCCGCGGCTCGCGCGGCGCCCCTTCCCGCCAGGAGGACGCTCTCGCCCCCGGCCACCAGGTTCCGGGCGAGCGCGGCTCCGATGTTGCCGACACCCACGATTGCGGTGGTCATCTCCGGCCTTCCTCTCCGTTGACGTGGAATCAGTTCAATCCTCGGTGTTCCAGCCGTCCCAGATGTCTCAGGCGTCCCGGATGTCGTCGGACAGCAGCCCGAATGCCTGATACTCCCGCACCCAGTCGACCGACTCCCAGTGCTCGACGATCAGCCCACCCTCGATGCGGAAGAAGTCGAGCGTGGTGAAGTCGGCCGCCCGCCCGCTCCCGGCGATGGTGCCGTCCCACACGCTCCGGGACGCGAGCCGGTTGTTCTCGGCGAACGCGTCGCGGCCGTCGGGTGTCCAGCCCGATCTCCCGACTTTCGCGCGCGCAGTTCGGCCGGGCGGCAGAACCACCCAGCCCCGTCCAAGCAACCGTCCGACGTGGGGCGACGCTTTGACGACGACTTCCAGGCTCGTTCGAGGGCCTGGAGTACGCCGCCGAGGGCCAGCACGGGCAGCGGCCCCGGGGCGGTCGCCGCCGCCGAGACCCGGCTGATGCCGACGATTCCCGTCAGCGTCCAGCGCAGCGGAAAGTGGAAGATCCGGTCCACGGCGTCTGGACGTCACGCCGGAGTGTCGCCGAGGGAACCGCCCACGGCCTGGCCGCCACCCGCGGCGCGCCGGTCGGCCGCGCTGCCGACGTCACGCCGCGAGGCCGGCCGGTGTCACAGCCAGGTCGTCGCCAGCGAGGCGGCGACGGTGGCAGCGAGGAGGAGCGTGAGGTTGAGGGCCACCTGACGGTCTCCCCGCCTCAGGTGAACCCGGGTCGCGCCGATCTGCAGGACCACGAAGCCGACGGCAGCGGCCAAGGCCAGCCAGGGCGCAATGCCGGTCAGTGGCGGAAGGATCAGCCCGGCAGCACCGAGCACCTCGACCACCCCGATGGCCCTGACGGCCGGCATCGGGGTGCTGTCCACCCACGCCATCATCGGTTGGAGCCGCTCACGGCTGCGGACCGCCTTCACCCCGCCCCCGTAGAGATAGAAGAGAGCGAGCAGACCGGCGACGATCCAATACGCGATGTTCACGGTTACCATCCAGGGTTGCCAGTTGCAGGAGAGGACCTTGCGCGACACACGCCGGCTCGGCTGACCGCGTCCGGGAACGGGCAGCCGGAGGCGTTGTTCTGCCCGTTTCTAGGCGAAGTCGGTCGCGGGCTCGGTGGCGTAACGGCTCATCACTTGGATGCCTGCCTGCGGCGTCATCGCCTGGTCGCCGGCGAACATGTCCCGCAGGTCGCGGAAGTACTGCACGTACAAGTCCGGCGTGAAGGTGCTGAGCATGACGGCCGGGGCGTCGCTCACGTTGGCGAAGGTGTGCGGGGCTCCGGGCGGGACCATCACCAGCGTGCCCGCCGCCGCGTCGTACTCCCGCTGCCCGACCGTGAACCGCACGGTGCCGGAAATGATGTAGAAGCCCTCATCGTGCTGGGCGTGGCGGTGCTGCGGCGGTCCGGGCGTGTGGGGCGCGAGGACGGACTCGGCGATCCCGAGACGGTGCCCGGTGTTGCCGCCGTCCTCCAGGACGCGCATGCGGGTGGTACCCAGGAGGATCGTCTCACCCTCGCCAGGACCTACCACCGACACGGCGGGGTCGGGCATCGGCTCACTGGTCTTCGGTTCATCGGTCATGCCCCAATTCCACTGCCAGGGCACCGCGCCCGTCCAAGACCCGTTCTGTGATGCCCATACCGTGCGGGTATCGTTGCCTGTCATGGAGTTACGTACGCTGCGCTATTTCGTGGCCGTCGCCGAGGAACTCCACTTCGGCCGGGCCGCCTCCCGGCTGCACATGAGCCAGCCGCCACTGAGCCGGGCGATCAAGCAGCTGGAGACCGAGCTCGGCGCCGCTCTCTTCGACCGCTCGCCCGCCGGAGTCGCGCTCACTGCGGTGGGGGCGGTGCTTCTCGACGAGGGGCGCGCCCTGCTCGACCAGGCCGACCGGGTGCAGGTGCGCGTGGCCGCGGCGGCCGGCGCCGCGGCCATCACAGTCGGTGTCCTGGGCGGCACCACCGACCCGGGCGCGACGCGGCTGGCCGGCGCGTACCGCCGACAGCATCCCGGGGTCGAGGTCCGCATCCGCGAGACCGACCTGACCGATCCCACGTGCGGGCTGCGCGCCGGCCTGGTCGACATCGCGCTGACCCGCGCTCCGTTCGACGAGACCGGCCTCACGGTGCACGAGCTGCGCTCCGACCCGGTGGGAGCCGTGCTCCGCTCCGACGACCCGCTGGCCCGCCATGACCGCCTGAGGCTGGCCGACCTGGCGGACCGGCCCTGGTTCCAGTTCCCGGACGGCACCGACCCGCTCTGGCGCACGTACTGGAACGGCGGCGAGCCCCGCCGGGGCCCGGTCGTGCGTGCCGTACAGGAGTGCCTGCAGGCCGTGCTCTGGAACGGCACCGTCGGCATGACCCCCCTCGGACACAAGCCACCCGAGGAGCTGGCCGTGATACCGGTGACGGACATGGCGCCGAGCCGCGTGGTGGTGGCGTGGAACGCGGGCGACACGAACCCGCTCATCCGCTCATTCGTCCGGATCGCCACCACAGCCTACCGAGGCTGAGCGCTGCGGCTCCGCTCGGCCGGACGTGCGGGCGAAGTCGGCGGGTGTGCGGGCGAAGTCGGCGGGTGTGCGGCCGAACTGGCTCTTGAAGGCTCGGAGATGAAGTGGCTGCTGTCGGCGAACTGCCAGTGGGCGGCCAGTTCGGAGATGCTCGGCGGGACCGCTGATTCGAGGAGGTTTCTTCACAGGCTCCTTCGGGCTCGGTGCTGCCGCTCGCCGGCCCCGGCGCAGCTCGGGGCGCGGCGTGGGCCTCGGGTGTGGGGCGGGTTGGCCGCACTGCGCAGCCACGATGAGCGCCTGATGAAGCAGCTCGCCCGGACCCTTCGGCACCTGGACCGAGGACGACGACCGGCAGCACGACGACCCCGGCGCCCGAGTAGGAACGCCGGACGACAACGATGTCGCGGCAATTCTGCGAGGTCATCGACTCGATCACCCAGCGTCGGGGCCGTCACCACGGTGGGTCAGAACGGGACGCCGGGAACAGAAGCAGAGCTGAACGGCCGCCTCACTCGCCATGGTTCATGGTGAAGACGAAGCTCTCGGAGTTGTAATAGTTGGGCAGGTGCGCGAGGTAGGAGCCCTCGCGGGGTGGATTCTCGTTCCACCAGTCCTCTGGACCGAACAGATGTGAGGAGTAGTCGCTGGATGCGACGCGCGGCACGAACTGCAAGCGGAACGCATCTGATCCCTTCTCCGGGCTGATCCTCCACAGCTGTGCGGCGTGGCGGCTTGAGGAGCGGTCACCACAGTCGTTCAGGACGACCCTGACGATGTTTCCGCCACCCTCTGTACCGTCGAGGCACTTGTCGCTGCCCGTGTTATGGAGCTGGTACGCGCCGGATACGTCCTTGATCGTCTCCCACCGCTGCAAGGCCACGCCCCGGCACTCCTCAAGGCGCAGTGCGGCCCCTGCGGCACGGCTCTGCGCGCCCACGCACAGCCCCGTCGCTCTGCTGACGAGCAGCAAGCCGATGGGAGGGCTGCTCTGTGTGGGGGTGGGGGTGGGGGTGGCGTCGTCCTCCGGCACCGGGTCTTCCGGCGTGCTCGACGGAGTGGGGGAAGCAAGAGCGGGGGTCATGGTGGATGGAGCAGGGGACGCCGTGGTGGCAGCGGCGGCCGCAGGTATGGGGGGCACGATGCTGGCGTGAGTCGGGGGGGTAGGGGCGGTGTCGGAGGGGCCGGTCGTCTCAATGGCGGTGACGATGGCCGTGGCCGCTACGGTGACGGAGAGGGCTGCCACGAGGAGCGAAGCGCGGGGCCGCGTGACGATCCGGCTGCGGGGACTTGGCACCGGGGGTGGGGAGCCTGGGCCGGCCGTGGCGCTCATGTCGAACGCCGCGGGCGTCGGTGCTTCCGAGTCGACGTCGGGGTTGGCAGCGCGGGGCATGGCTGCGTTCTGCGCCGCGTCCAGGAGAAGGCCGGTGAGTGCTGCCTGGCTTCCGCTGCGAAGGATGGCGAGGTCGGTCCGGGCCTCTGAGCAACTACGACAGGTTGTGGTGTGCTGGGCGAGGACGTTCGATGAATCGGAGACGTCTCCTTGGACCGTGTCGCCCATCGAGGCGGTCAGATGCCGGCAGGTCCGGCTTGGGGCCTGTGCGACGTAGGTGCGCAGGTATGCCTCGCACAGCTGCGTCCGGGCCGAGGGGGTGAAGGAGGTGTCGCGTTCGGGGCGCTCCGCCTGAAGGAGCCTGGTGCTTCCGGGGACTTCGGCTATTTCGGGGCACAGAGCCTGCTGCGATGCGGGGGACAGTGTACGGAAGGCCAGCAGGACCAGGGGGTCCTCGCCGGCAGCCGTCTGGGTCACGGTGCTCCTTGTTGCAAGTACGCAAGACGCCGCGATGTGCGGAGAGGGAAGTCATGAGCCGGCCTGACGGGTCGGGTGACGGGTGGAGCCGCCCGATGAGGGGAACCGCAACGACCTGTGCCTGTGGTTCGACACAGGGACGGTGCGCTCTCCTTGGCCTTCTTGGTGAAATGCAGAGTGCAGGCGAAAGGCAAAGCGAGTCAAGTGGCGAAATCCTGAACGAGGTTGAGCACCGAACTGACTCATTTTCAATAGGTCACGAACAGGTATCAGCTGTCCAACCACTATGCCCCGTTTCAGGATTCCGCCGCATCCTTGGGCCTGACTCGCATTTGGTGTTGGCGGAGGGTGGCCCTATCCGAGGAGGCCGGTGGCGGAGGAGTCGAAGCGCCCTCCGGCCGTTGGGGACGCCGGCAGAGCACCACATCCGGGAAGCATCCCCCTTCTGGGCCGCGCCGGACAGGCCGAAGGCGCAAGCGAAGTCGCTGCCCTGCGCCACCTCCTGACCGTCCGCCGCCGCCTGGTTCCCGGCCGTCGTCCGCGTCCGCGACCGCGCCAATGCGGCGGTGAACGCCAGGACTTGCCCTAGGCAAACGAGCGGTCGATCCCGGCAGTTCGTCGCCGGCGAGGCCATGTGCACGGTCATTCCTGCGGGCTCCCTGCAGAGAGAACAGCGCATTCGGCCCGACTTGGCCGCGCCACACCGCGATCACCCTTTCGACGACCGCCCACAGCCGCACACGAGCAGCTTGCGGGTCTTCAGCATTCCCCACGATTGGACTGTAAGTCCAGACTGGACATAAAGTCCACAGATCGGACCCCTCCCCGCGGCCACGAGGTCGACGTCGGCTTCCGCCCGCGCCATAGATCTTTGTGAGGCCGCATCCGGTTGCCGCCCGAACCTCCTTGGATGCGGCCTGGTCGACGCCCAGCCCGGCCACGAACGGGAGCAGCTGGTCAAGACGATCCGCACGGCCGATGGCCGGCCGCAGCCGACCAGGAGCTGGACCTCTCAGCCCTGAAGTCGCAGGGTCACAGATGTTCGCGTGTACTGCCGTGGCAGGGGCCAGATGCCGGGCCTGGCCGGCTTCTGGCGTGGTGGCTGGTGTTCCCCTGGGGGCAGATGTCCGGATCAGCAGTAGCCGCGGACGCGATGCAGGCGGCGCGGTTGTTCATGTTCACCGTGCTGGACTTCCAGCGGTAGCGGCCACCGCCCCTGGACCTGGCTAGCCATCGGGCGCCCCTCCCGAGTGGCATCCGTCCGCAGGTCAGCGTGCCGGGGCGCGGAAACATGCCGGGCAGGTCCGGGGAGTCGGTTAGCACCGGGTGGGGAAATGCAAGGCTCTGGCCGCAGTTTCGTGAAGCCGGTTCGCCCGCCCCGCCTTGGCTACAGCGGATGCCGTCTTGGATCATCGGTGCGCCTATCCGGGTGCCTTCCGGATCTCCCGCGAGCCAGCGACGCACGGTGGGGGTAGGTCGTTTCGCACGAGGTGACCTTGGGATCCGTGAGGAGATCAGCCGTGTACGCAGTGGTTCGACGGTATGAAGGGGTGACTGATCCTGCCGAGGCGGGGCGCCGAGTGGAAGAGGGGTTCGTACCTCTCCTTCGCCAAGTGCCTGGATTCGTGGCCTACTACTGGGTTGACGCGGGGGGTGGAGTGATGCTCTCTACCAGCGTCTTTGAAGACCAAGCCGGGGCCGAAGAATCGGTCAAGAGGGCCGCTGACTTCGTACGGGACAACCTCGCGTCGCTGCTGCCTGAACCTCCCCAAGTCACGGCCGGCCAGGTTGTGGCTGATGGCTAACGGCCTCCGGATTGGTTCTGGATCCACGCGCCCTTCATACCGGTGACCAGGCATTTCACGGAACTCCGACCAGAGCCAAATGCTTTGCAGTCGGTGTTCTCATACAGGCAGACCGCGACCGGCAGGTCGGGCGCCGCCGCCGACGGGGCCCAGGCCCGTGCCGTCGGCGGCGAGGGCGGCGCGGCGGGACTCGTTCTGTCCGGACGGACTCCGATCCGACGCACCGGTCGTGCACGGAGCCGCACTCGGCGAGTGCGGCTCCGTGCACCGCCGTCTCAGCTGATCGCGATGTCGTCGATGTAGCCGCGGTAGCTGCCGGAGCCCGGGTTCTTCTGGTCGTAGCCGACCAAGATCCGGCTGATCTGCTTGCCCGCGTTCTCGTCGAGGCTGACCGTGACCTGGTTCCAGGCGTCGAGGGTGAGGGCCGTGCACTGTTCGGCGGGGCTGGCCCGGTGGCCCCTCTGGTCCCAGGACCAGCTGTCACGCAGGGTGCTGCCGTCGGTGAATACCAGGTCCACGGCGGCACATGCGCTGTTTCTCGACCCTTCGGTGACCGACGCGGCGGTGACGTGGCTCTGCGGGTAGATCCAGTAGCTGAGGGTCTTTCTGTCAGGCATCGCGGTGCCGATGGCCAGCGGGCTGCTGCTCAGGTCGTAGACCTTCATGTAGGCGTCGGCGTGGTCCGTGCCGGCCTGGGTGGATCCGGAGTACACCAGTGCGCCATTGCCGGTGTGGGCGGTTCCATCGCTGCCGCTGCCCGCCTGAGGGCCGTCGACGTTGTGGAGGCCTCCACCGGCCGTGTCGACTGCGTGGGTCCAGGCCGGTACCGGGTCGCTCGACTCGAAGCCAGAGCGGAAGCTGCTGGCCGTGGCCGGCTTTTGCGGCTGAACGGGAGCCGGTGCGGGCTGATCCGGTGCGGGCTGATCCGGTGTGGTCATGCTCCGGGTCGGTCCGTCACTGACGCAGGCGGGCTGCCGTACCCATTGGCCGTTCTCGTTGAGCTTGTCCGCGGCGACACCCGAGTCGTACATCATGGTGGCCCCCGACCCGGCGGGGTAGGTGACGGTGATCTCGGCGTCGGTGGAGTAGGTCCACTCGTCCCAACTGCCCTTGGCGAAGACGAACCGGCCGGTGTAGGTCTTGCTGACCGGGAAGGCCTTCACCCAGGTCGTGGAGTGTGCGGGCGCCGCGGGGACCACGGCGTGGTAGGTCTTCTCCTCCGTGTTGGTCGTACCGGTCTGGACCGAATGGGTGATCAGCTGGGATGCCTCGACTGCGAAGTCGGCATGCCAGAAATCGCTGGAGGAACCCAGCTTGACGGTGATGGTTTCCTTCGTGCCGTTGGCGATGGAATCCGTCGTGATGGTGGAGGTGCTGTTGGTCACCTTGTAGTCGACGGTGGTCGACGGGATCGCCGCGTCGGTGTGCTGCGCCTGCAGGCACAGGGCCACCCCTGCATCGTTGCCGGTCACCGCTGCCTGCGTCTGGCTGTAGCTGCAGTACGGGTAGGCCGAATGCGCAAGGACGGCGGCATCACATTTGGTCAGCGCGTACTTGGCGGCCCAGTCAGTGGTGAAGTCCTTGCCGCCGCCGAAGCGGGAGTCCCACAACTGGTTCTCCTTGCCGTGACACGGCCACATGTTCAAGTAGTCGGTGTGTCCGGCGAGCCAGCTGCTCGCCACGTCCATGCACTGGTCGTCGACCACGCTGCGGATCATGAACTTCGCTCCCGAGCCTTTGACCTGACCCGGCTCGAAATACCAGTACTGATACTTCTGGGAACCGTCGCACCGCTGCTGCTCCACAGGCCGCATCCGCCACGTGGAGTCCCACCATCCCGGCATCAGACACAACCCGGAATTCGTCTTGATCTGGAAACTTCCGTCACCCTGCGGGTACAACGAAAACACCTGGTTGGAGCCGTCATTGCGGTCATAGGCCTGCAGCCACGCCCCTGAATCGGACGAACTCCAGGGCACGTCCATCGCCCGCTGGTCCTTGGCGAGCATGAAGACACAGTCCTCGGCGCTCTTGCCTTCACCGGCATAGTGGCACTGGTGGGACGTCTCGCCGGCCGCCTGTGCCTGCTGGGCCCCCGCCCCCAGTAGGGCGGCTACCAACGCGAAAATCGTCGACACCAGGACCCCGATGGGAACCGGGGGTCTGGGGCGCCGTCTTCTGGGCACGTGGGCCCGAACGGCATCGCTTCTGTGCATCTGCCACTTCCTCATTCGTCGTGGCCCCCTGCACGGTGCGCCTCCGTCTCCGGGGATCAGAAGCGGCCCCAGGACTTCGCCGCACCAGGTGAGGGCCCGTTCGTTCGATCCGACGGTCCTGCGAGGAGGGGGCCGTCGTAGCACCGCCAAAGTAGGAACGCGCAACTGCCGATACATCCGTCACCTGACGTAGGAATGCTTGGGGTCGGCGGCTGTCCGGGCCAGGGCCATCGGGTGTGGCTGGCCGACGCCGGAGAAAGGCGCCCCGGATTGGCTGTCCGGCCTCCGAAGCCTCTTATGAAGCTCAAATGTGCGCCACCCGGTACGTATCGGAACGGGACTGCGTCTATTGTCTGCTGTCGTGGAGTCAGCTCGACGAGTCGCAGCCCGGCGCGTGTGACTCGTAGAGATGAAACCTGGCCGAATTGCGGGAAGGCGACCATCACCACCTGCTGTCGGGGAAGGGCAGCCAGTCGGAGGCCGCTACCTCTCGTCGGGCAGCTGACTCTTCTGGACCCGACACCGCGGCACCGCCGGTCGGTTCCGGCACGAGGCTGCCTGGTTCTGCAGGCAGACGGCACCACTACGGGAGAGACGGCCGTGCAATTCTTGGGGCCTCGCCTCGTCGGGCGCGATGCCGAAACGGCGATGCTCGCCACTCTGGCGCTACGTGCCGCGCGCGGCTCGGGGCAGGCCGCGTTCATCGCCGGCGAGGCCGGAGCGGGCAAGACAGCGCTGCTTCGGCGCGCGGCGGCAGACGCCGAAGGCGCCGGCCTCCAGCCGTTGTGGGGCTCGGCACGCGAGCTGGAGGCGCATCGCCCGTTCGCGGTGGTATCGGCCTGCCTGGGGATCGATGACGCCCCTACGGACCCGCTGCGCGCACGGGCCGCCGAAGTCCTCCTGGGGCAGGCTCGGTACGGGCTGCCGGGCACGCCGGGAGGCGCGGATTTCCCCACTGTGGAGGCCATGTGCGTTCTGGTGGAGGAGATCTGTGCACAGGGGCCAGTAGCGCTCTTCCTCGATGATCTCCAGTGGGCCGATCGGGCCAGTGCGCTGGTATTGCAGCGGCTCGTGCAATCGGTCGCTCAGTTGCCGCTGCTGATCGTCGGGGCCCTTCGCCCGGTCCCCCGGGTAGCCGAGGTCGACGTACTCGCCCGCGGGCTGCGAGGCAGCAATCGCACGGTGCTGCAGCTCGGTCCACTCGCCTCCTCAGCCGTGCCCTTGTTGGTGGCCGACACGATCGGGCATGAACCCGGCCCTCGGTTGCTTCGGCTGTGCGAGGGGGCGGCGGGCAACCCCCTGTACCTGGAGGAGCTGATCGCCGCCCTTCAACGGGAAGAGGCGATCACGCTGCGCGGGGCCGTCGCAGAGGTCACGGCCGATTGCCCCGTTCCGGCGATCGACACGCTGATCACTCACCGGCTGGCATACCTGCGTGACGAGGTCCTGCAGGTGTTGCGCGTGGCGTCCGTGCTGGGAGCCGGCTGCACACTCCACGATCTGGGAGCAGTACTGGAGGTGCCGGCCCACGTCCTGCTCACCAGCATCACTGATGCCCAAGCGGCCGGAATCCTGACTCCCGACGGCCCACGTGTCGTCTTTCGTCATGACCTGGTGCGCCAAGCTCTGCACGACGCCGTGCCGAGTTCCGTACGCTCGCTGCTGCACATCCGGGCCGCGCAGGCTCTGACCCGGGCCGGGGCGGCACCCGAGCGCGTTGCCGGACATCTGCTGGAAGCTGCCCCTCCGGACGGGGAGTTCCTGGTTCCCTGGATATCCGGGTCCGCAGCGCAACTCACCGCACGTGCACCCGGTCTGGCCCTGCGGCTGCTGGGCACGGCGCTGGAGATCGCCGACCCCGCTGACCCCCGCTACGAGCAGTTACGTCTGCACCATGTCGTCGCGCAACTGTCATCAGGTCTTCTGACCGAGGCCGAGGAGAGCGCCCGCATCGCTCTGGCCAGACCCGCCGATTCCGGTCTGGCAGATCTGTTTCGCTGGATCATCGTGCAGGCCTCGTTCGCGCGCGGCCGCCCCGACATCGCTCTGGCAGAAACCCGTCTTGCGTGCGGAACAGCGGGCCCGCCGACACTCGATGCGGTCCGACTCCAGGCATTTGCATCGGTATGCCTCTTCGCCCTGGGGCGGCTGCCGGAAGCGGGAGCCGCCGCTGCCGCTGCACGGCGAGCGGCTGCCGAGCTGGGCGACGCAATGGCGTTGGCCCATGCCCTGCAAGTGCTGGCCGCCAAGCATTTCCTGGAAGCTCCCGGCCTTGAAGCACTGGAGCTCGCCCGTCAGGCGTCGCGTCTGACACCCGAGACGATCCACCCGGCGCAGTGGCTCGGGCTGCAGCTCGCGCTGGCCAACTGCTACATGGAACTGGACCTGACCCCGGATGCGGAGCGCACCTTGGCGGGCGTCCGCCCGAGCGCCGAGCACCTCGGGGGTGTCTTCCTGCCGTGGTACCACCTGTCCTGTGCGCTGCTGGCGTTCCATGCCGGCCGGTGGGAGGACGCGATCGCAGAGGTGGACGCCGGCCTCGACCCCGGCGTCCACTTTGCGATGAGCCGGGCGTTGAGAGCGCTGGCGGGGGCAATAGCCGTCCATCAAGGCCGACGGGACGACGCCGAGACCCACATGAGCCAGGCTGAAGCGGCACAAGACAGCGGAACGGTCTCCTGGTTCTACGAGTACGTCCTCTTGTGCACCCAGGCCCTGCTGGACGAGGCACAGGGCCATCCCGAGCGCGCCTTCCGCCGCCTGGCGCACAGCTTCGATGCCGGAATCGGGCATCTGCCCGGTCAGCTGATCCTCAGCTTCCTGACACCCGACCTGGTCCGACTCGCGCTTGACCAGGGCGACTCGTCGGCAGCCCGACGTTACGCGCAGGCGGCGCGCTCGCGTGCCGCACACAGCAGCGCTCCCTACCACCTGGGGGACGCCTGCCGGTGCGAGGGGCTCATCGCACAGGACCCGGAGCTGCTGCTGGAAGCAGCCCGTCACTACCGTGAAGCCACACGGCCACTGAACCAGGCGCACGCCCTCACCGACGCCGCCGAGCTGCACGCGATACGCGGCCGGCCCTCCGACGGCCGCGCCCACCTCGAACGGGCCCTGGCGATCTACGCCGGCCTGGGCGCGGTGTGGGACGCGGCACGTGCCACCGCCCGCCTTCGCGCGGTCTCCGTGAGCCGCGGCAACCGCGGCCCCCGCAACACCGCCCGCCTGGGATGGGAAGCACTCACTTCCACGGAGCGCATCATCGCCGGTCACGTCGCTGCCGGACACTCCAACCCCGAAACAGCCGCCCGCATGTGCATCTCGCGCCGCACCGTCAGCACCCACGTCTCCAACATCCTGCGCAAGCTCGGACTGACCTCGCGAGTAGAGTTGGCCACCGAAGTGATCCGCCGCAACAGCCCGCCCGAACACCAGCAGCCCTGAACCGTCAATCAGTCGGCACAGGGCTCCTCGTACACCCACCACCGCGCCATGCCGACGCCGTACGTCCACCAGGTCACCGAACACGTCCACATGCGCGACGTCGCCGGCAAGCCCGCGATGAACAGGTCGCCGTCACGGCGGTCAGCGTCCGGCCGCGGATGGGGCCCCGCCCGAGGGGCGGAGCCCGCCGGGGCGGACCGCTGCGGTCACAGGCCGTTGACGCGGGCGCTTCTTTCCACGGCCAGCGGTGTGAAGTTCGCTGCGGTGACGCGGTCCGCTCTACGGCCCTGCCGCACGTGCGGAATCCGAATCTGCGTCATCAGCCGGCGGCTGTGCAAGGTCATCTCCAGTTCGAACCGGGCACGGGGGTCACGTAGCTGCGGGCCGAAGAGTTTCTCCAGTCGCCGCATCCGGTACCGGACGGTCTGCGGATGCACGTTCAAGGCCTTCGCGGCCTCCGGGGCGCCACCGCATTCGAGCCAGGCGAGCAGGGTCGCCTCCAGCCGCTCGCTCTGGCGTGGGGTCAGGCCTGCCAGGGGCCGCAGCCATTGGGCGGCCAGCGCCTGGGCCAGCGGTTCGTCCTGGAGGAGGATCAGAGTGGAGAGGTGGTCGTCGACGAAGACGGGCTGGGTCTCGGACCCTTGGCGGGCCGGAGTGAGGGTGAGCAGGCGCAGGGCGCAGCGCAGGGAGGACGCGGTGTCTTTCAGGGGAACCTCGTGGCCCACCACTGCGAGGCGTCCGCGCAGCGCAAATCCCAGCCGCGCCCGGGCGTCCGGGCCCGGGCTGGGGCTGAGGCTGGGGACGAGCAGGCAGGGCCGACCGGCGAACATGCCGGCGAGGGATTCGTCCAGCACGGCCGCGAGCTGTTGAGTCTCGCCGGGGGTGGCCAGTACGACACCCCGCACGGCTGGCGCAAGGGGCCAGCCGGCCGCCTCGGCCAGCTCGGTGAGGGAGCGCCGCGGGGCGGCCCTGGCGTCGGTGAGTGCCGTGAACAGTTCCTGACGTGGGCGGGCGCACGGGGCCCGGTCAGACGGTGCGGCGGGTTGTTGTTGGTCCCTGGCATGGTTCTGCTCCGTGGCCGCGTGTCCGCCATGGCGAGCGGGTCCGGGGCCGGTGTGGCGAGCGAGTTCCCGGGTGTCTGGGCGGCTTGCCTCGTGCCTGCCGTCATGTGGGCCGTCGCTCTCGTGGTCGGGGCCGCGATCCCCGCCGCTCGGGTTCTGGTCTTCCGGCCGCTGGAAGCCGAGGGCCGTGAACAGGACTTTTCCCACCGATCGTCTGAGCGATTCATCGTCGATGGTCTCGTTGGCGTTGACGAGTGCGGACAATCCCGGGGTTCCTCGCAGGAGCTCCTCGACTATCTCGTCGGCCAGCACGGTGAGTTCCGTGTGCAGGAGGCGGATCCGCTCGCCTGGGGGCGGGACCAGATGCGGTTCAGGAGTTCGCACATCGTTTCCTCGTCGATTCGGGGTGAGGCCACTGGGGTGGGAGGCGATGAACCCACCCGTCTCTTGAGGGGCCCGGTGCTTGGGGCCGCGGGCCTCGGGGGAAGGTCCGCAGAGCTGGCCGGGGGCCGGTTCGGTATGGAGCGGGATCTTCAGCAGTCCCGTTCTCCACGCCCCGGTTCACCTGCGGTGTCCGTGTCGGGGTGACGAAGCCGAGCCTCATGTCGCGGTCTCTGCAGTGCGGGCACCGCACGCCAGCCGCACTGTGGGTTGGGTCCGGGCCCAGCGGCGCATGAGGATCCAGCAGCGCGGGCCGGTCCCGGCGTTGGGCCGCGTTGTGCTGGCGGCGACTGCCGGGTCTATTCGGCGGCCGTCTGGTGGACGATGACGATGCTGATGAGCTCTGCGGGCCGCAGGGCGGCGAAGCCGACGTGGATGGAGAGACTCCCTTGTCCCGTCTCGGGCGGGTTGTTGCTCTCGTCGCAGATCACGTGGAAGGAATCCTCCGGGGTTTCACCGAGGAGTGCGCCGGTGCGCCACTTGCTCGTGAGGAAGGAGGTGACGTACGCGCGGACGGCGGCTCGCAGTCTCTCATCGTTCCGCCGGCAGGCGGCCCAGCGGGTTTCGCTGCTGATCGATTCCGTGAGGTGGCCGGCGAGGCGCCGGACGTTCAGATAGCGCCAGTCACTGTCCTGGGAGAGGGTGCGGGCGCCCCAGATCAGCGTTCCCTGGCCCGGGAAGGCCCGCAGGCAGTTCACTCCCATGTGGTTCAGTGCGCCCTGCTCGGCAGCGGTGAGTCTGCGCTGCAGCCGCGTACTCCCACGGAGTGCCACGTGGACCGGCGCCGTGTGCACACCGTGCTCGGCGTCGGTGCGTGCCCAGGTGCCCGCGACGTGCCCGCATGGCGGTATCAGCCGGGGCTCTCCTTGGCTGACGTCGCTCACCGACAGCCAGGGGTGGTAGAGCGTGGTGTGCTGAGCCTCCTCTTCGTTCAGACCGAGCAGCTTCGGCAGCGCGGCGGCGTCCGCGTCTTTGGCGGTGTGCAGGAGGGCCATCCGGTTGGGAGCCGCCGTGCAGTGGCGGGCGAGGACCCTCGCGATCGCCGCACCGTCGTCCCCGCCCTCCCACAGGTCCGGGGCGACGACGATGTTCACCTCGGGGTCGAGGCAAGCCAGGGCCACCTCGTATCCCGCGACGGAGCCGTCTTGTCCCGCGCCCACGATCCAGCAGGCACCGCCTCCGTTGGCGAACCAGCCGGACACGGTGGCAGCCAGGTACGGGGATCGCGCCCCACCCGATTCAGCGGCCCGCTTGTCCTCATCTGCCGTCGAGGCGTCCTCGTTGAACTCCTTCCACGTCGTGATCCTGCGGGGCTCGCCCGCTTCCAGGTGGCCGACAAACGCAGCGATCGACGTTGAGGAACCCGACAGCGGCCGAACTCCGCACGACGACGACTCGTTGCCGAAGACGCCGGGTGCATGGTCATTCATGCGGGCTCCTTGCGGGGAGAACAGAGGCTTCGGCCGGACTTGGCCGCGCCGCGCCGCGTTGACCCGTCGACGGTCAGGTTCGGGCGGAGGCCGGCGGACTCGGAGGGACCGACGAGTGTTCAGGCGGCGGCCGGGAGGACTGCCCAGTAGGTGACGGTGTGGGCCAGGATGCGGGTGCCGTGGGCGCTTGCCAGCAGGGCGATGATGCTCACGCCGCGACCGTGCTCTTCCGGTGCGCAGCTGGTGGTCCAGGTGCCCTGATCGGCGGCGGGGCCGCCGTCGCCGACCTCGATGCGCAGGGCGCCGTCGTTTCCGGGGCGATGGAGGTGGAGGGCGACGGGGGGCCGGGCGTGTTCGACGGCGTTGGTGACGAGTTCGGAGACGACGAGCAGTGCTTGGTCGATGGTCTCTTCGGCTACGTCCCATCCGTCGAGGACGGCCGTGGTGATGCGGCGTGCTGTGCCGGCGGACGCGGGATGGTGCGGGAGCTTCCAGACGCATGGACACGAGTCGGCCCGTGCGTGGGTGGCGGGCTGCGGTGGGACGGGCGTCACGGCGGCCGGGGAGGCGGCCGTTTCGATGTCGGTGCTGGCGTCCATGGCAGGGTCCTGGCGGTGGGGGTTGTGAGCGCTGTCGGCGATGCTTCGCCGGTCCGGGCCGCGGTGGTCACCGCAGGAGGTGGTCGAGGATGGCCGAGGCGAGTGCCGCGTCGACGGCGCCCACACCGGTGAGGTCGGCGACCGTGATCGCCGTTTCCGGGCGGTCCCGGGGCGTATTGAGGAGTTGGCCGGCCGCGATGTCGCTGTCGGGGGCGGCGGCTCCGGCGCGAACGGCGTGGCCGAAGTCCCCGTGGTCGAGGCACTGGGCGTGGTCGTCGGTCGCGATGAGCTGCGCACGGGCGAAGAGCGCCGGTGGCAGCTCGTTCTTGTGGGGCATGTCCGTGCCGATGCCGGTCACGTGGGTGCCCTCGGGCACGTCGGCGGCGTTCAGGACGGGTGCTGTCGCCGGTGTGGTGGTGATGATCATGTCGGCTCCGGCAGTCTGCTGTGCGGAAGCGGGCCGGGCTGGGAGGCCGTTCTTGTGGAGTTCCTCGCACAGGGCTGCGGCGTTGTGCAGGTTGCGGCCGTGGACGAGGATCTGGCTGATGGGGCGGAGTCTGGCCAGCCAGACGGCCTGGAGGAGGGCTTGTTCGCCGGTGCCGAAGAGGCCCAGGGTGAGGGCTTCGGGCCGGGCCATGGCGTGGGTGACCAGTGCGCCCGCGGCGGCGGTGCGCCAGGCGGTCAGCATGCCGCGGTCGTTGAGGATGGCCCGTATCTGCCCGGTACGGGCGCTGATGACGCAGACCAGACCGTGGTTGGAGCGGAGGCCGAGACCGTGGTTGCCGTAGAAGCCGGTCGCGATCTTGACGGTGAAGTCGGTGGCGTCGGTGATCCAGCCGGCTTTGACGTGGCAGTCGCCGTCGGCTTCGGGGAATGCCATGTGCAGAGGCGGCGGCACCAGGGTGCGGTCTTCGGCGTGGGCGATCAGCGCGTCCCGGACCGCGTCGAACACCAGCTGCGGGGTGGCGGCCGCTTCGATGGCGGCCGGGTCGAAGACGGGGAGGGTCATCGGCTTGTCCGCATCCACGTGGCGAAGGCGGCCAGGCCTTCTTCCGGGTCGCTGCGGCCGATGCCGATGCGGAACCGGTCGCTCGGGGTGGGGGTGAGTTCGGAGTGGTAGATGCTGGCGGGCAGCAGCAGGACGCCTGCTTCTTCCACCAGACGGGTGCAGAATTCCTCCACCCCCTCGGGGCCGAGGTAGCGGGGGTAGGCGACGCATCCGCCGTCCGGGGCCTGCCATTCGAAGTCGTCCGCGAACTCGGCGAAGAACGCTTCGAACGCCGGCAGGTTGGCTGCGATGAGCGCACGGTTGCGGCGCAGGATCGGCTCGCGGGCCTTCAGCGCGATGCGGGCCAGGACCTCGCTGGGCGCGGAGTTGCAGATGGTGGTGTAGTGCTTGGCCCGCTCCAGGCGCGAGAGCAGCTCGCGGTCGCGGCAGGTGATCCAGCCGATCCGCAGCCCCGGCAGCCCCAGAGATTTCGACGTCACGTTCAATGACAAGGCGCGCTCGGAGAGATCGGTGGCCTGCGGCAGGATGCGGGCCGGGTCGCGTTCCAGGCCGCGGTAGACCTCGTCGCTGAACAGGTGGATGCCGCGCTCGTCGCACAGGCGGGCCAGCGCGGTGAACTCGGCCGAGTCGATGACCTTGCCGGTGGGGTTGTTGGGGAAGTTCACCGAGACGAGGCGGGTATTGGGTCGTATGGCCGCCGCCACCTCGTCGAGGTCCAGGGCCCAGTCCCGCTCGGGGTCGAGGGCTACGCCGGTGACCTCGCACAGTGCGAGCGGCACGGTCTCGGCGGCCTGGTAGTTCGGCGTCACCACCACGGCGTGGTCCCCGGCGTCGAGCAGGACGTGCATCGCCAGGTAGAGGGCCTCCTCGGCCCCGGCGAAGCAGATGACGTCGTCCGCGTCGGCGTGCTCGTAGGTCTGTGCGATCACTTCGCGCAGGGCACGGTCACCGAACGTCTCGGTGTAGCCCAGGGACAGGTTCTCGAAGGCGTCGCGATCCTTGTCGTCGGCCAGCGAGAGGAGCTCGCCGAGTGTCAAGGTCTGGACGTCGGAGGCGGTCAGGTGGTGGCGGGCGGTGAACTCCCACCGCGAGAAGTACGTTTCCAGGCGGAAGTCGGGCAGCCGGGTCATGGTGCATCAGTCCTTCACGTTCGGTGATCTGAGCTCGGCCAGCAGGCCGTAGACGGTGGAACGGGACACCCGCAGGGCGCCGGCGACGACCGGGGCGGCGCGGCGCACCGCGAACACCCGCGCCTCATCCAGCCGGCCAAGGATGGCCAGGCGGTCCTGGCGGGTCATGCGCTCCACGGGGCGCCCCGTCTCACGGACGTAGCTTCCGATGATGTGCTGGATCCGCTCGGACCAGTCCTGCTCGAACAACGGCTCCGGGCGCTGCACGGTGGGCGCGCCGAAGGCCGACAGGACTGCGGCTGCCTGTTCCAGCGGGGTGCGGTCGAGATTGATGCACAGCACCGCCGATGGTTGGCCCTGCGCATCCCGCAGAACCGAGCTGACCGACGTCAGACGGCGGCCGTCGACGAGCAGCCTCTCGTACGGCCCGAACACGTCCTGTGCCGACGGCTCAAGATCGTCCAGCTCGCCGAGCAGCGAAGGATCCCCCGGGCCCCGGGCCGTCATCGGGTTCCAGATCTCCAGAACCTGATCGGTCTGCGGATCGTGCAGGACGACCTCGGCGTACGGGCCGAGCAACAGCGCCACCGCCTGGCACACCGGCCCCCACATCCGAATACGAGGGTCCCGGCCCTCTTCCACTTCACCCATACCTGGACTGTACGTCCAGACTGGACAGAAAGTCCAGAACCTTTTGCGGACGACACGGGACACCGGTCCCCCGCCCCAGACGGCCGGCACCAGCACAGCTGGCAGGCTCGCACTGGCAAACCATCGGGAAGGAGAGCCTGGGCGCGGCCCGGATTTCACCCGCGCGGCTGATCGAGCGGAGCATCGGTGCCGGCCGACTGCCGGTCCGCGCACACGCCGGGGCTGCCGGGGCGCACGAAAGCGCTGCACGGCCATGACCCTGGAGGAGGCGCGCCGGGCCTTGGCCGAAGAGAATCCCGCCTCCCCGCACTGCCGGCCTGACACCGCCCTCGGAATGCCGGAGTGACCGGCCGACTGCACGGTGGAGCAATGCCCCATGCCCAACGCGTGATCGTCTACCCGCCCGATACCGAAGGCGGGCACCGCGTCCGGCGCGACGGCGAGATCCTCGGCCGCGCCCTGGGCCCCGGCGATCTACTGGAGTTCCTGCGGCGCGCCGGCCTGGACCCTGACCAGAAGCCAGCCGGCGCCCGCCGCATACTCGGCCCGTCAGGGCCATGTCCTTCGCCCGGCGCGTGCGCGGGCCGCGCCAACAGCCCCGTAGCGCTGCTCCCCGCAGCCTGCCCCTCGTCGAACACCTCACGCACCGAACGCACCCCCATCGCACACCGCAGCCTGGCTACACCCTCGCCAACAACATCGCCGACCAGTCCAACGTCGCCCTCATCAACACCGCGAGGGTCGCTGAAGACGCACTCGTGACCGCCTGAACCCACTCGCCCGACCGTCATCTGCGGGGTGTGAGACATAACAGGCCCCGAAGCCAAGACGGCCTCTCGCGGGACATGCAGGACGCGGGCCAGGGTCCGCCCTCCGAGCCCTGCACCGATGATCGTGACCGGAGTGGTCATGGCGATTCCTTCCTGGTGCCTGATCGGGGACCGAGGGGGGCACCCCGCAGGAGTGCAATGCCGTTCCAGAGGAGCGGGCACTTCAGGGGACGACACCGACGCGACACCGCAGGAAGCGATCCGCGCCCTCGTGCTCGGCCTGTTCGAAGCGATCGACGCCCACCCGTGGGTCGGCGCACAGCTCGCCCGGACGTCGTGGCAGTCGCCGCTGCTATGGGTCTTCGAGCAGATCGGTCGCCAGGTGCAGGCGCTCCGAGTGCCCGAAGCGGCCCAGTTCACCGTTGCGTCCACGCTGATGAGCTACACCCTCGGAGTGGCGGGCCAGAACGCCGCCAACGCCCGGATGCTCCGGCCGGACACGGACCGGACCGAGTTCCTCGACTCAGTGGCGACCGCTTGGGCGGAGCTCGACCCCGACCAGTACGCGTTCACCCGGAACGTCGCCGGCCAACTGCGCGAGCACGACGACCGAGCGGAGTTCCTCGCCGGGATCGACCTCGTCCTCACCAAAATCACCGCTCACCAGCAGCCGGCCGCCCCGTCCCGTGCGCAGCCTCAACGTGGTGAACCTCCGCTCCCGGCTCGGGCATCGAGCGAGGAGATCCAGTCGCGCAAGGTTGCGGCGTACAGCTGTGGGCCGCTCTGATGCATGGCGTGGCCCGTCTGCGGGAACGACTTGTAGTCGAACCGCTGCCCGGCCCGGATGATGAGCTCGCGGACGTGGTGCACCTGGAGGTCCGAGATGGTTCCCTGGAGTCGGCCCGTCTCCTCGTCGACCTTCCGGAAGTGGTGGGTGAGCATCACCGGGACTTTCACCGCCGCGAGCATTCGGGTGTGGTCGCATGAGGCGGTGGCCGAGCCGCCGGCGAAAGCGCGAGCCCACTCGGGGTCGTACTCCTTCCAGGTCTGCGAGGGTTCGTCGCCCTGGTTCATGGACGGGCCGTAGGGGGTTTGGATCTGCGAGGAGAACAGCGGCGGGTCCTCGCCGAAGGTTCCTCGGAGCATGCGGGGCGGCGCGTACGCGGACAGCCACGCCGCGATGACGCCACCGGATGACAGGCCGCTGACGACAACCGGTCGCCGGATCCGTCCGGAGATGAACCGGACCAGGTCGTTGCCCATGTTGTCGAGGGTGTAGCGCCCCGGGGTGCGTGTCGAGCGCCCCTGCCCGCGCAGGTCCACGGCGAACACCTCGAAGTCGCCTTCGAGCGGCCGCATGGCTGCCTCGTAGCCCCACCAGGACTCCGCTTGCGCCGGTATGAGCGGCAGGGCGGGCTCGTCGGCCGATCCGGTCGTGGCGTGGTTCAGCCTCACCTCGCCGGTGTCGAAGGTCGTCTCGGGGTAGCCGTGCTTGACGTAGGTCGCGTCAGGATCGTCGGGACCGTACTGCATGAGCCATTCCTTTCGCGATGATCTGCGTTCGCCGCCCGGTCGGCGCGAGCGCAGCGCACCGTCAGCCGCGCGGAGCGGGCTCCGTGAAGTAGTCGCCGGTCTCGAAATCGGCGAGCAGGCCCGGGTGGACCGGCTCCCATCCGAGGACCCGCCGGGTGGCCAGGGTGGTCGTCGGGTTGTCGAGGGCGATGATCGCGGCCAGGGGCCCGAAGTGCGCGTGCAGCCGGTCGGCGGGGATGCTCGCGGTGGGCAGGCCCAGGTGGTCGCCGATGCTCTGGGCGATCTCGCGCAGCGGGATCCCCTCGTCGCCGACCGCGTGCCACCGGGTGCCTGCCGGGGCGTTCTCCAGGGCGAGGCGGAAGAGATGGCCGACGTCGAGGGTGTGGCCGGCGGGCCACCGGTTCGTACCGTCGCCCGGGTAGCCGGCGACGCCAGTCTGCCGCGCGATGGCGATGAGGGTTCGGGCGAAGCCGTGGCGGTCCAGTGTGCTGTGGGTGATGGGCGGGATCCGTACGGCCGATGCCCGCACACCCTGTTGGGCCAGGGCGAGCACGGTGTTCTCGTTCTCGGTGCGGCCGCCGGGGCCGCCGGCGTCCTCCTCGGTGCCCGGCCGGCCCAGGCCCGCGGACACCAGGCCGAGCGTGCCGGATGCGGCGACCAGCGGCTTGCCGCTTCCCGCGAGCACCTCGCCGAGTGCCCGGACGACGGCGAGGTCCGCGGCGATCGCTGCGGGCATGTTCCCGGAGAGCATCTGTTCGTGGTTGAAGGCGAGATGGATGACGCCGTCGCAATCAGCGGCGGCCTTGCCGATCGTGTCGGGAGCACCGAGGTCGCCCCGGTGCACGGTGGCGCCGAGCGCGGTCACGGCCGCCGCGGCGGCATCGGATCGCGCGAGGCCGACGACGTCGTGCCCGGCGGCGATGAGTTCGGGGACGATCGCCGAGCCGAGATGGCCGGACGCTCCGGTGACGAAAACGCGCATGGTGACCCCTTGGGAGGTGGTGGGTGAATGACCCGGAACCTGATGGGACCAAGTCCCATCACTTCCCTCACCGTAGCACGGTGATGCGACCTAGTCCCATCACTTAGGATTGCCCCATGGCCAGATGGGAACCGAACACGCGGGAACGCCTCGAACGCGCCGCACTCGCCCTGTTCGCCGAGCACGGGTACGACGCCACGACCGTCCCCCAGATCGCGGACCGCGCGGGATCGACGAAGAGCACGTTCTTCCGGCACTACGCCGACAAGCGAGAAGTGCTGTTCGGCGGGCAGGACGTGCTGGCGCAACGCTTCAGCGACGCGATCCGGGCGGCTCCGCCCACGGCGACGATCGCCGCCTGTCTCGCCGCGGCACTGGAGTCAGCCGCTCCCGGATTCACTCCGGACCGTCACGACCTCGCCTTCCAGCGGCGAGCCGTCATCGCCGCCAACAGCGAGCTGCAGGAACGCGAACTCCTCAAGCTGGCCGGAATCAGTTCCGCCGTCGCCGATGCCCTCGGAGCGCGCGGAGCCGACGACACCACCGCGAACCTGGCCGCCGCGGTGGGTGTCCTCGCCTTCAGCACTGCCTTCGCCCGTTGGGCGGCGCCGGAGAACCGGCAGTCGTACACCGAGATCGCGCACACGGCACTGAACGACCTGCACGCTCGCGCGGCCACCCTCGGCGCAGAGAGCTCGCAGGATCAGCCCCATCGTTAGCCGTCGCACCCGGCGAGCCCGATGAGCACGGTCGGCGGTCAGCCGGCCGCGTGGCTCCCTTCCGGGAGCGGCTTGCCGAGCATGGCGCAGACCGCGGCGTTCACGAGGGTCTGGACCGCCGTCCCGGCCTTCGGCTCGGCCAGGTCGAAGACGCTCGACGCGAAGACGGAGACCGTACGGCTGCCCGTGGCGTCCGTGTAGTCCCAGCTGGAGTAGCCGGGCACCTGGCCGACGTGGCCCCAGACCGTCCCGCACGGAGTGACCACCTGCTCCAAGCCCAGCCCGTACCGGTTCGGGTTGCCAGGCTCCTCCGCGACCGTGGTCAGCATCTCCTTCAGCTGCTCGGACGCCAGGAGCTTGCCGGACAGCAGCGCGGAATCGAAGCGCGCCCACTCCGATGCCGTGGAGACCACGCCGCCCGCCGCCCATTCCGTGCTCGCGTTGATCCGGGTGGTGTCGACGTGGCCGGCGGGCCGGGCGGGGCCGGCGAAGGCGGTGCCGGGCGGGGTACCGGGCGGGAGCAGCGGGCCGATCCTGGCGGCGTCGGGCTCGTAGCCGTGGGCGAGTCTGCGGCTTCCCGCGAGGGACGCGCCGCTGGGAAGGGCGGTGTTCCTCAGGTGGAGCGGCTCGGCGATCCGTTCGCGGATCAGGTCGGACAGTGCACGGCCCGAGGCCTTTTCGGCCACGAGGCCGAGTGCGACGTAGTTGGTGTTGCTGTACGAGTACGCCGTGCCGGGCGGGAAGATCGGATCGTGCCGGACGGCTGCGGCGAGCAGTTCGGCGGGGGTCCACTGGCGAGTGTCCTGGCCGGTGAACGCCTTGAGGACGTCGGGGTCGTTGATGTGGTTGAAGAGGCCGCTGGTGTGGTTGAGCAGCATCCGCAGCGTGATCGCCCGCCCGTTCGGGACGGCCCCCGGCAGCCACTTCTCAACCGGATCGGTGAGCTGCATCCGGTGTTCCGCGACCAGTTGGAGGATCACGGTGGCGACCATCGTCTTGGTGTTGGAGCCCATCCGGAACCGGTCACCCGGTGCCAGCACGCGGTCGGCCCGCGACCAGGCGGCCTGCCGGGCCACCTCCACGGCCGGGCCGGTGCCGTCGTCGACCCGCACGACGATCCCCGGAGCCCCCGCGTCCACGGCCCGCTGTGCGAGCCCCGCCAGTTCGTGCCCCCGCTGTGCTCGCTCCGTGGAACCGGCCGGGGCGGTGGGCGCCTGCGCGCCCGACGCCCCGTGAGCCGCGACCGTACAGGTCAGGGCGGCGGTCAGGGCCAGCACCGATACCGCCCGAAGGCGGTGACCCGAGGGCAGGGCTTTCTTGGTCACGACGCTCTCCCGATGCCCGACGCCTCCCGGTCGGGCCGGCGATTGCCGGCCGTGACGTACCGGGCGTGGCGGGCGCCCACCAGTCTGGTCTCGTACGGAGCACGCAACGATGCGGTGAACCCCCGAGTCCGGCATCCGGCTGGCCCTACCCCTGGAACCCGGCCGGTAGTTGGCGGACGGCCCGGACTCCGCAGGTGAGCCTTTCAGCCGACGGCGGGGTGAGGGCCGTGCGGGAGTGTTCGCCGCCGGGGCAGGCCGATCAGCTGGTCAGTAGCCGCGGGGGCCTTCCCCGGGTGCAGGCGGAGCGACTCCCTTTGTCGCCACGCTCCCGGTGGCTCGCCGTCCTGACGCCGGAAGGCCGCCGCGAACGCGTAGGGCGAGCCGCGGCCGACGTTGCGGGCGATGTCGCGAGGCCGATGTCGCTGGTGCGCAGATGGTCACGGGCCAGGGCCATGCGCCAGTCGGTCAGGAACTGCAGGGGCGTCCGGCCGAGCCCGTCACGGAGGTCCGTGCGACGGCCGCCCGGGGCAGGCCACTGATCGCGGCGAGTTCGGGGACCGACCGGGGATGGCCGGCATCCTCGTGGATGGCGGCTTGCAGCGCGGCGTTCAAGTCGCCGCGGATGGCGAGCACCAGCAGGACGTCGAGGAGCCGGTCCAGCACCGTGGGCCGGCCGGGCTCGGGCTGGGCCAGCTCGCGTGACAGCAGCGCGATCACGTCCCGCAGCGGATCGCCGACAGCCGCTGACAGGGCCAGGACCTGCGGCAGCGCCTCCAGTAGTCCGCTGCCGATGTCGCCCGAGAACCGGTAGGCGCCACCGCGGAAGACCGTCGCCCGCTCGCTCTGCGCCACCGCGCCGCCGGTGTGCAGGGCCCGGAACTCCGCCGGTTCGAGACAGACCGCGCCACGCTCGTGCCCGATGTGGTGATCGGGGTCGCCGCGCACGAGCGTCACCTCACCCGGCACGAGCTCAACCGCGCTGCCCGGACCGTCAGTGCACAGCCATCCCCTGCCCCGGACGACCGTGTGCACAGCCAGGCGGATCGACCCGGCCAGCCGCAGCCCCACGGTGGTTCGGCCACCGTCCGGGCGAAGACCGCACCTGCGGCACGGGCCCCCCGCGCGCGTTCGCGACACTCGGCGTGGGCGGACGACGACACGCTGACCACGGACCCGCAGCGCGAGATCTCCCTCGTCCACTACCCGAGCCGGGCGGGCCTTGAGGACCGCGTCTTCCGGATCCGCACGGATTGCTGCAGCGCTACGAGCCGGCCCGGCCCCGGACGGGGCACAACATGACCGATGTCGAGATCACCGGCCTCGACGGCGATGCGTTGGACGTACGTTCAACTGGTTCACGCTCCACTACCGCTATCAGACGGTCGACACGTACTTCGGCACGTCGTTCCACCGCATCGAGCTCTCCGGCGCCCGGCCCCTCGTCACCAGCAGGAGGGCCGACCTCAAGAACGATCACGTGCACCAGGTCGTCGACATACACCACGTCTGAAATGAGCAACGGCATGTCCTACCAGGTCGCCTTGAACTTCGAGGACGCCGTCACCCAGATCATCGGTTGCCGTCCCGACGAGACCGCCGCCGAGGCCTCCCACAAGGCCCGGATCAACGTCCCACCCGACTGCCGTGACGGCTCCTGCGGGACGTGCAAGTCAATGTGCAAGTCCGGCCGTTACGACGGCGGCGACCACATCTACGAGGCACTGACCGAGGGCGAGGCGGCACTCGGCTACTGCCTGCCCTGTCGGACGACCCCGCAGGGCGATCTGATCCTGCGCATCCCCGTGATCACCGGATCCGCGCGGGGCATAGGCCTTGTCGTCGCCCGCCGGCTCGTCGCCGAATCGGCGGAGGTAACCCTCGTGGACCGCTCTCATCTGGTAGGTCGGTGTCGGCCGCGCTGGAACGCCACGGTCGGATTGACGTCCTGGAGAACGCGCTCACCGCATCGGCCGCCTTCGAATACGCCGCGTCCGGTGTCGGTTCGTCGGCAGCGCGCCGGGCAGAACCGACGCCCGGCCCCGGCCGATGCACTCCCCCCTGCCACCTCCGAACGGGAGAAGACCTGGTTCCAGACGCACATCGTCAACACCGTGTCGTCGTCCCTGATGAAACGCGCCGACACCTTCGACGAGACGAGCAGGCCGCCGCGATCTGTTTCCTCGCCTCCGGAGAAACCTCCTAGGACACCGTCACGGTCCTGCCCGTCGCCGGTGGAGAACTCGACTGAACACAGGCTGGTGCCCTCCACGACCCGATACCGCATACCGCCGGCCCGGCTCCCCCTGTCCACCGGGCCGGCGGAAGCAGACCCGTACGCTCACACAACTGGGGCTCCCCGATGAACACCTCACAGCACATACGGATCAGCCGGCTGCACCGCACGACGCTGCGCTGGATCGTCGCCATCACCACCATCACGCTGGTCTTCGACGGCTATGACCTGGTCGTCTACGGGACTGTGGTGCCCGAGTTCCTGCGCGACCCGAGTCAGATCGGCCACCTCTCCATCGCCCAGGCCGGCGCGCTCGGCTCCTACGCGCTCATGGGCGTCATGGTCGGCGCACTGATCGCCGGAGCGGTCGGCGACCACATCGGACGGCGTCGCATCATGATTGCGGGGATCATCTGGTTCTCCGTCGCCATGGGGCTGAGCGCATTCGCCACGAGCATCACCGTGTTCGGCGTCCTGCGCTTCTTCACCGGCGTCGGGGTGGGCGCCCTGGTGGCCACCGCCGCCGCGATGGTCGCGGAGTTCGCACCGCCCCGCCGCCGCAACGTCTACAACGCGATCGTCTACAGCGGCGTGCCCGTCGGCGGTGTCCTCGCCGCGGTCATGGCACTCCTCACGTCCGGTGGCGACAGCTGGCGCACCCTGTTCCTCTTCGGTGTCGCCCCCCTCGTGGTCCTCCTGCCGGTCACACTGCTGCGCCTGCCCGAGTCTCCGAAGTGGCTGCTGGCGCGCGGGCACACCGAGCGGGCCCACCTGCTCTCCGAGCGCACCGGAGTCACCCTGAGCGAGTCGACACGGGCAGCCGAAGACAAGCAGGTCGGTTTCGCAGCTCTGGCGAGCCGTCGTTACGCCCTGCCCACGGTGCTGCTCGGCCTGATGAGCTGCTCCGGTCTTCTGCTCACCTACGCCTTGAACACGTGGCTGCCCGAGATCATGGGGCGGAGCGGCTTCGGCAAGTCCTACGCACTGGTCTTCCTGCTCGCCCTGAACGGCGGGGCGATCATCGGTGGGGTGCTCGCTTCCCGGGCCGCCGACCGGACGGGCCCGCAGCGCGTGATCACGTCGACGTTCGTGCTGGCCGCCGTAGCCCTGATGCTTCTCACCCTGGGGCTGCCTCTCGGTGCTCTGCTGGCTCTGGTCGCAGTGGCCGGAATCGGGACGATCGGCACCCAGGTCCTGGTGTACGGCTTCGTCGCGAACTACTACGACACGCAGGCCCGCGCTGCCGGAGTGGCCTGGTGTGCCGGGTTCGGCCGGCTCGGCGGCATCGGCGGGCCCCTCATCGGCGGAGTCCTCGTGAGCGCCGGGATCTCGCCGCACCACGCGTTCCATGCCTTCGCCGGCGTCGCCGTCCTCGGCGCGCTGGTGACCCTCTTCGTTCCGCGCCAGAACACTGAGGAGGACGCCGTGTCCGACTCCGCACCCGGCCCGTCGGCCATCGACGGCGAGGACGGGACGATCGCAGACCGGGAGCTGACCGTCGGGTTCGACGACGACCTGGCCGGCGAAGCAACCCGGGGCGCGAACCGGCTGTCGGCCTGCTGACCCCGGATCCATCCGTCGCCGGAACGAGTCCTGGGGCCGCGGTTGCAGCACCCGGCCATCCTCGCCCTGGACGAGCAGACCGGCACCCCTCCGGGGACCGATGCGGCGGCGCGGATCGTCCCGAGCCTGCCCGGATCCCTGACGGCCGTTCTTGACCAGCGCAAACAGCTGACCGGGCGGATCGAGGAACGGCTGGAGGCCCGCCCTCAAATGCAATGCGTACGAGGCTCCGGGCCCGTCCGTTGAGGGCGGAGCCGGTCCTTGCGGAGCAGATGCCTAAGGTCCTTCCGACAGCCCAGGTCTTCCATCACGACAGGCTGGTCCGAACGCCGTATCAAGGCCGCCGGGTTCCCCGCGACAAGTCGCTCCGCAAGTTCGACTTCGAGGTCGACCCCAACATCGACGCGGACGTGATCCACATCCTCCGAGCCCGTCGAAGCGGCCGACGAGAAGCAGCTGACCCAAGACCATTGCCCGTTACGGCCGCGGCGCCGAACTCCCCTTCCAGGTCCTGACCACGTATCCGAAGGTGGAGGCGAGCTCGGCCAGCGGTATGTCCTCTCTCCACAGGCTTCGCCGGGCCAGCCGTATGCGCCAGTAATGGAGTAGGTCACGGGCGGCACGCCGGCGACGGTGAACCGGGCGGCGAAGCTGGTACGTGACATGGCCTTCGTCATCGTGGGCGAGCTCCTTGCACGGCACGAGCTCAGAGCCCGAGTGATCGTCGGCGGACGGATCCCTCTCGACGCCGCGGACTCGGCTGCGGACCCATCGGGTTGCGGTGTGCCGTCTACGATGACCTTGTCATGGCCACAATGAAGTGCTCGGCTCGTTCCGGGTCGAGGTCGAGGTCGACGGTAGCGCGGTTGACGCGGGTGGCAGGCTCGCCCGGATGGTTCTGGTCCAACTGCTGCTCGCCCGTGGGGCGGTCGTGCCCACGGAGCGGATCATCGAGAGGTTGTGGCCGCCGCAATGACCGGCGGGGAGCTGACCGCACTGCTCGACGGGTTCGACAAGGCCGCCGAGGAGATCCGGATCACCCGCAAGACGCTGCTGGAGCTGCCGAATCATCCGGCCCACCAGCAGATCATGGCAGTGTTCGCCGCAGCCGACGCACCGTTGCGGGCACGGGCGGAGCGCGAGGCGATGGGCATGGAGATCGCACCCGACAGCGTCAACAACGTCCGCCTGAAGCTCAAGCGGCTGGTCGAGCGCGGGATCCTGGCCGAGACCGAGCAGGGGGTGTTCAGCCGGCCCCGGCCATAGCTGCCCCGCGAGCCCGCGACCAGGCCACTTGCCCCAACCGAAACCCTCTTCGTCGGGGTTGCGAAAACGCGTCAGCCCGTGGGCGTCCCGATCTGGTCGCGTTCCAGAACGGAACGCAGCTCCGAGAGGGCCTGCGCGGCGGCCGTTACGGGGGACGCCTTGAGTGCGTCCGCGATCAGCTCGGCCAACCGCTCCGTAAAGGTCCCTTCTGCTAGGTCGACCAACTGCATGCCATCGTCGGTCAGTTCCAGCAGTGACGACCGGCGATCCGACGGGTTCGGCATGCGGGCGACCCATCCCTGCCGCTCCAGGCGGTCGACGCCCTTGCTGGTGGCCCCGACGCCGACGGCGAACTCGGCCGCCAGATCCGCCACCCGGGCCCCGGGGTGGTCGCGGAGGTGGCGCAGGAACTCGAATTGTGACGTGACGATCCCGTGCCGCTCGCGAAGACGGTCGTTGAGGGCGTTGTACAGACGCGTCTCGCATCGGACGAGGTCGGCGAAGAAGCTCGGGAGGTCGACCGTCTCGCCGCTCACTTTAGATGCCATGACATATAGTCTACGTTAGATGCCACGGCATATAGTGCGGAAGAAGCTACTTACGGCAGGAGTACGCATCATGAGCAAGGAACAGCGCACGCAGGTCAGCGCGATGCTGCGGCAGCCCCGGCCCGACGGCCCCCAGTCGGTCGAGGCGATCCGAGCCGGATTCAAGGCGATGATGGCCCAGATGGTCGTCCCGGACGGCCCCCGCATCACCAAGACGACGCTCGGCGACCGACCGGCACTGTACGTCGAGCCGGGCACCGAGACGCGCGCCGGGACGATCCTGTACTTCCACGGCGGCGGCTGGGTGTTCGGCTCCCCCGAGACCGCGCTGTCGCTCACGGGGAACCTCGTGGCCAGGACCGGGTTCACGGCGTACTCGCTGGACTACCGGCTCGCCCCCGAACACCCGTTCCCGGCCGCAATCGAGGACGCGCTGAGCGCCTACCGCGCCCTCCTCGACAGCGGCGAAGACCCTTCGACCATCGCGTTCGCCGGGGACTCCGCCGGCGGCGGCCTCAGCGTCACCACCTGCCTCGCCGCCCGCGACGCCGATCTCCCGATGCCCGCCGCGATCGTGGCCTTCTCCCCCGGCCTCGACGCCACCCGGACGGGCGAGAGCATGGACACCAAGGCAGGCATCGACCCGTTCTTCACCCGCGAGAGCCTGGGACACACCGGGGCCATGTACCTGGCGGGAGCCGACCCGCACCAGCCCATGCTCAGCCCCGCCGTCCTCGCCGATCTGACAGGCTTCCCGCCGATGCTCCTCCAGGCGGGCACCAACGAAGTGCTCCTGGACGACTCCACCCGCATGGCCGCCCGCGCCCGCGCAGCCGGAGTGGACGTGATCCTCGACATCACCGCGGACGTACCCCACGTGTTCCAGTCCTTCGCCGGCATGCTCGACGAGGCCGACCAGGCACTGGACCGGGCAGCCCTCTTCCTCACGCAGCACGTCCACATTCCCGACACCGCGGCCAAGTCAGCCCGGTAAAGCTCGGAGCCCTCCGGCCATACAGCAGGCTGGACGGCTCCGACGTTGTGAGAGAAAGCCGACAGCCAGGCCGCCCGCCTGCGCAAAGGCTCACGCGGCGGACGACCACCGGGCTTCGACGAAGAGCGCTACAAGAAACGCAGCACCGTCGAGCGGGCCATCAACCGGCTCAAACAGCACCGGGCAGTCGCCACCCGCTACGGCAAACGCCGTTACGTCTACCTCGGCACCGCCTCCACGCCGCAGAACGCGATGCGCGGGTCGACGCCGTCGATGGCGACGGAAATGGGCCTGACCCAGTCCTCGGTGTCACGGTTCTGGCCGCGGGTTCCGCCTGCGGCCGCACCGGTCGGAGCCCTTCAAGTTGTCGACCGATCGCTACTTGGTCGACGAAGCTCACGATGTTGTCGGTCTCTACCCGAATCAGCCGAAGCAGGCGTTGGCATTGGCGTTGGCGTTGGCGTTCTATGGACGAGAAGTCGCAGATCCACGCCCTGGACCGGTCCCAGTCGATGCCGGCGATGCGGAGGTCCCGGAGCGATCGGCCCATCACCACCCGCGGCGTCGATATCGGCGAGAAAGTGGCACCCCTCCCGAACTGGCGGATTCCCCACTTGTCCAGACCAACTCCGCCCCAGGAGCATCGAGTGGCGACGTCAAGATCTGACGGCACATCACGCATTGGGAGAACACGTGGCTCGCTTACTCACGCGCACCAGCGTCGTCCTGTCCCTGGCCGCGGTACCGCTCTTCCTGTCCGCCACGAACGCGTTCGCCGCAGGCATCCACCACGGCGACGACTACGGCTACAACGTGGGCAACACCGTCTACGCCTGCGACAACGAGCGGGACGGCAACGGCGTGTACGTCGAGTACTGGGGCGAGGGGTCCACGCACGGCCAGGTCTGGGACGGCAACGGTTCCGAGGCAGGGTGCGGCTCCGCCAGCGTTCCGTCGCTGCGGTCCTTCCAGGTTTGCGAGGACCACTCCGGTTGCTCCGGGCGCGTGTACGTCTAGTCCGCGGACTTGTCGCTGGGGCCAGACCGCAGGAGGGCGAATTCCAGGGGTCGTTGCAACACAGGTGATCAACTGGCTGTGGCCGGGAGTTTAGCGAGACGCTCGGCTGGGGTTTTCCCAGCCGAGCGCTTTGCGTGGGCGGTTGTTCAGCTCAGTGGCGACGGCCCCTGCCGTCGCGGCTCACCCGGACCGAGGACCAGACCGTCATCGACTCCAACCGCACCAAGGCCTGCAGGTCTGGTCCAGTAGGTGGCCGTGCAGGCGCCGGCCCACCTCGGGGCGTCGCCGTTGCACGGGGGCCGAGCCGATGGTTACCTCGCCCGGCGGCGGCTGCGCCGTACGACACGAGGAGCGGTGATGACGAACCACCACGCCCCGGTCTTCATCAACTAGGGCACCTTCGGGATCTTCGACCAAGGCGAGGTACCCATCGAAAGCGCCGACTGGTCCGGGGACTTGATCTCTCTCATGTCCGCGGGGCCATGGTGCGCACAGGCATCAACACCGGGAACGTGCACGTGGACTCCTCGAATCCGCCGAGGCATACCTGGTCACACTTCGTGCTGCCCCTGACATGACGGCTCCGACGCTGGTCAGCGTGTCGACCCTGCCCTACTCCTACGAGGAGGGGGCGGGGCACCGCCGTTTGTAGTCACAAGGCGTTGAGCTGTACGGCCAAGCTTCACGCAGACTGACAGGCCGGGCCGGTGGCGGGCTCAGTGGGCCAGGTATGCCCCTGCTGTACGGCACGCTGCCGGCGGGCCGTGCCGCGAGTACCTGCGGCGATGCGGTATTCGGCGTCCGTTCCTGGCACATGGTGCCAGGCAGATCCTTCGAGCCCCCAATGACCGGCCGCCGCGGTGGGCTCGCTGCCGTGACAGCGGTCGACTTCACCCTGACCGGCGTGACAGCTCTTTTTCTGCTGCTCTACGTAACACGGCGCGGCTGCTTCTGAGGTCGTACGACTTCACGTACTGGACTGGCAAAGGGCAACATCCGGCGAATGCCTGGGACGCTCCCGCGGCGGATTCACCACCGAGATCCACCTCGCCGCTGACGGGCGATGCCGGCCCCTCGCCGTCGTCCTGACACCGGCACACCATCCCCTAACGCTTCGACCAGCAAAGGCACCGTAAGAGCCGCGGTTCCCGAGGCGGCCGACCCACCGGCTTCAACAGAGAGCAATACAAGAAACACTGCCTAGTTGGCCCGCCCCGCCAAGCCCTTCCTTCCCATCCGAGCTGATCGACCGGCAGATCGCCCGTCTCAACAACGTGCAGCAGCCTGAGTCCACCTCTTCCCCACCAGCCGGGCTGGGCGCCCCGCGCCCGAGGGGTGACCCGGTGCGATGGGTGTGAGCGGGCGGCTCAGTACCGATAGGACGCCGCCACCGCGCGGTGGTCGCTGCCATCGGCGGGCAGCACCCAGGAGTCGGTCGCGGTCAGCCGACCCTTGCTGAGGATGTGGTCGATCCGCACCGCCGGGAAGGCGGTCGGCCAGGTGAAGCCGAATCCGGAACCGGCGGCCTCGTGGGCGGACGTCATCTGCTCGGTGATCGGGGCGAAGGCGCGGTCCGCCAGGCTGCCGTTCAGGTCACCCATCAGCAGCACCCGTTCCAGCGGCTCGGCCCTGAGCGCCGCGCTCGTCGCGGCGATGCTGTTGTCCCGGAGCTCCGCGCCGAACCCCTTCCCCAAGGTGACCCGGACCGAGTCCAGATGCCCGACGTAGACCGCGATCTCTCCCTTCGGAGTGGCCACCACCGACCGGAACACCGTTCCGCTGCCCTCGCCGGCCGGGCTCTTCGCCATGCCGCTGCCGGTGATCGGGTACTTCGACCAAAGCCCGTCAGCGCTGATGCCGGCCACGTGGTGCGGGTACGCGGCGGCCAGGCCCCGCTCGTACTCGGGCTGCACCCTCGGTTCCAGCTCCTCCAGTGCAATGAGGTCGGCGCCGGAGTCGATCAGCATCTTCACCGTGCCTGGTACATCGGTGTTGGCAGCGGCCACGTTGTGCGTGACGACGGTGAGATCGCCCTTGCCGGTGCTCCGGTCGCCGAGCGTCCCGCCGAACATGGCCAGCCAGACGGCGGCGGGTACCAGCAGCGCGACCAGCGCGGTGGCCGAACGCCGCAACAGGGCGGGCACCAGCAGCACCGGGACGACCAGGCCGCACCAGGGCAGGAAGGTCTCCAGCAGCCCGGCCAGATTGCCGGGGTTGGGCAGCAGGCCGTGCAGTGCGAGGGGGACTGCTGCGAGCACCGCCAGCCCCGCGATGATCCGGCCACGCCGCCAGGTACCGTCCTGCCAGGACTTCCGCCGTATCGGCGCCGACACCGGCGCCGGCTTCCGGACCGTGACCTGCTCTGCTTCGTCGGTTTGCACCATCAGTCCACCCCTACGCCGGTTGGCACGCTTACGGGGGGATAGATGCGGTCCCATCGCCAGAGGTTCCTCATACTTGCGAACCAATCACTCACGTAGACGTCACTTCTTATGACGGCTCGTGTGACCCGTGCTGTGCAGTGATACTGCTTTGGTGCTGTTGACATGGATCGCTGAGGTGGCAGACGAGCCCCTTGTGCTTGAGCCGGATGACCGGCAGGTGGAGCTGGATACGAACACCTGGTGGCTGAGTGCGGTGGCAGGGGACAGGGAATCGCTGTCCCCTTCCGAGGTGGTGGCTGCCTTCGAGCGGACTGCGACCGCCATCCGGGGACGCGTTCGCGAGCTGGGCTTTCCCGGGGTGGCGACGTTCTACGTGTGGCACGACGAGCAGGCCGGGCAGCTGCGATGTTCGACTGGTTCTGTGTCCCCAGATGCATTGCCGTTTACGGGGGATTACGTGGCTTGCAGCGATCTCGGTCCGATCGCCGAGGCGTTCTTGACCGACAGCGAAGCGGGTTTCATCGCCTGGGCGGACCTGGACGACGCGCAGAGCCACTCGGAGGGGACCGACATCGATTCGGAAAACGCACCCTTCGCTGTCTGGGTCAGCAGCGTCGGAGTCTCACACTGAGTCGTCGTGCCCGCTCACAGGGACAAGTCGGCGGTGGCAGATGAGGGGTGCGACTACGCCGACGAAGGCGAGGAAGTGTTCGGCCTTGACTCGTCGCCGGGCGCGGGGTGGTGTCACCGCAGCCTGTCACCGATGTCGAGCGGCTGTGGATCGTGGACGGTACCCGCCGGCTGCGGCGGCCGGGACGACGGTGATCGCGGACGGGGCCTCCCTCGGGACAGGGTGATCGTCCCGCATCCCAGAAGGGCCGGCCGTCCCCTCCTGCGTGGGCAGGAGGGGACGACGCCGAACACCGGCGGGTCAGGGCCCGCGTCGAGCACACCTTCACCCGCATGAAGAACAAGCGGCGGACGCAGGCATGGTCACAAGGTGACGTTTGTTGCGGCGACCCGAAGTCGCGAGCTGTAGCACGCTCACCCCGGTCTTCGCAGCTGCTCATTTCCCGGAATCGGCCACTACACGGAGACGCGGAGGGCTACAAGTGGAGGCTGTCGTACATCGAAGGGGGAGGAACGAGATGGTGGAGGTCGTCCGCTGGATCGTGTGGGCGTTGATCGCCGCGGCGGTGCTGATCTGCTTGCATCACTACAGGTACCCGGGTGGATGGGGTCCCGCGTTCAGTCGCGAGCACGCGGCCAGGCGCAGGAACCTCGCGCGGGCAAGGCGCCATCTCGCACGGCGCGCGGTCTGGGCCTGGGGGCAGCGGGCGTTGGTCCAGGCGCGCCTGCACTCGGCTCAGTCCGCTCACCGGCAGAGCGTCGCCGCCGCGAAGTTGTCCCTACGCCAAGCCCGAGAGCCCGGTCTCGGCGTAAAGGTGGGTGAGCTCGGGCCGCTCGTCCTGCACGAGCACGTCCTCCTCCGTGGGGAGGAGCAACTTCCGCTGGCCAGTCTCGAAGTGAAGCCGCACCACGATGTTCGCAACCACCATCTGATCCTGGTCCAGGACGACGGATCCGTGCACCATGTATCCCTCGCCCGCACAGAGCACGAGGAGGACGCGGTCTTCGCTTTCGTCGCCCTTCTTACGAGTGCCGTTCTACGGGAGAACGCCTTCCTCTCCGGGCAGGGCAAACGGATCGCCCGCGCGGAAGAGCGGCTCGCACGGATCGAGGCGGACACCTCCGCCCAGGACGGCGTGCGTACCGAGCTGGACCGACTCGTCGAAGAGCAGCGGCTCGATCCCGAACAGGCCGCAGCACTTGCCCGCCTGAAAGCCTGTCGCCAGGACTGGCACGAACACACGGGCCGGATGCCCCCGGCGCCACGGTCCTGATGGGCGGATCCACTGCGTTAACGCGTCGGTGTCTCTCGACGCGGTCCACGCCCTCTGCCGGGTGCAAAGGGCTGTCAGGGGGCTCGGCGGTCAGGTCTTTCGAGGCTTGCCAGGTAGGAGACGATCCACTCGTACCGCTGCCCTCCGGGCGGCCGAACACCGCGTTCGGCACTCTGCCGACGGCCTGGTCCACACCGGCCGCGATGTCCGGCCGGGCCGGGGAGGTGAGGATCGCGTCACGGACCAGGCCCTCGGGCATCGTCGCCCTCAGGAGGTCGGCCCACCGGCCGGTGCCCAGCGCCTTCGTCCGCGCGATGTCGTCGGCGACATACGCCTCCACTTCGCCTCCCCGCTGCTGTCCACCGCGTACGTCTTCCTCGCCACCTCCCCCCGCCCCGCCCTCGCGATGAACTACCGCTAGCGCAGGTCCACCGGACCCGACCAGGCCACCGCGGCCCCTGTCAGCGGCGGCCGGTACGGTCGGCACACCTGATCAGCGGAGGAGAACGACCCATGCGACCGCCGGCCGAGCTGGACCACGTCCAGTGGCACACCCTGACCCACGCGTACGGCTCCGCCGAGGACGTACCCGAGCTGATCACGGCGCTCTACGAGGACGACGAGGAGACGGCCGGCGAGGCCCTCTACGAGCTGTACGGCAACATCCACCACCAGGGAACGGTCTACGCCGCGTCGGCGCCCGCCGTGCCATTCCTCGCCCACGCCGCGTGGCACGCACCGGACAAGCGCGGCGAGGTCCTGATGCTGCTCGCCGTGCTCGCCGACCACGACCCGGCGGACGTCGAACTGCCCCACTGGGCGGACACCCCGGTCGCCGCGGTCTGCGCCGAGCTGGGCCGGGTGCTCCACGAGCTGCTGCCCTGCCTCGGGGACCCGGACCGATCCGTGCGGCGGGCCGCGCTGCGGGTGGTCGCGGCCCCGGCCGGGCTGCTGACGGCGGAACAGCGGGCCACTGCCGTCGCGCGGGTCGAGGAGGTGTACGCCGGTGATCCCGTCCCGGCAGTGCGGGCGGACGCGCTGGTCGCCCTGTCCCGGTACGGGCAGGAGGAGGAGGCGGCGGCACTCGACAGCCCGCTGCCCGAGGTCAGGCTGGCGGCCGCCACTCTCGCCCTCGCCCGGTCCGGGCCGCCGTACCCGGCCGACCTGGTGGACGTGATCGCCGAGGACGGCGCCGAACCCGACCCGGGGGACGACGCGTTCCCCTGGCCGGGCACGGACACCACCAGCCCGGACGATCACCTGCGGCACCTGCTCACCGAGGACCCGGATGCCGCGCTCGCCGTGGCCACCCGCTGGATCGGTGCCGGAGACCTGGGCGCGCGGGGATCCTGGCTGGCCGAGGCGGTCGCCGAGACCTGGCGGGACCGTGAACCCGAGGTCGTGGCCCTCATGGCGGCGGCCCTGCCCCACCAGAGGACCGCCATGGCACTCAACGCCCGCCTGCGCACCATCGGCCACTGGATCGACCACCTCCCCGAGCCGGACGCCGGACTCCACGACACCCTCTTCCGGTACGCGGACACCGACGGCGAGACCGCCGCGCCGGCCTTCCTGGCGCTGGTGCACTCCCGTGACCCCCGCGCACTGGAACTCGTACTGCGCCGCACCGCCGCCGGGTCCGGTGACGGCGTGGCGGGGCGGCTGCTCGCGGCGGCGGCGCGGGCCTTCCCCGAGGCCGCCGACCGGCTGGTCCCCGAGATCCGCCGCCTACTGGTGGCCGGCGCCACCGGCAACGAGGCCACCGCCCTGGTCGGCGCCCTCGCGGAGTTCGGCACCACCGCCCACCAGGCCCGGCCGGAGCTGGTCGACTGCCTGCGCACCCGCCGCGCGGCCATCGCCGCTGCACGCCGGCTGGGTGCGGACGCCGTCGCGACGCGGGAGGTCACCGACCTGCTGCACGAAGCCACCGGCTCCTCCGACCCCTCGCTGCGTGGCGCGGCGGCCGCGGCCCACTGCCGGCTGACCGGGGACCCCGGGCCCGCTCTGCGCACCTTCGAGGAGCTGCTCTCCGGTAAGGGTCAGACCTCCTGGTACCTGGGCTCTCTGGAGCCGATGGGCGGCGCCGCCGCTCCCCTGCTGCCGCTCGTCGAGCGGCACCTGGGGGCTGGGGACGCGTGGACCCGGCTGGCGGCTGCCGAGGCCCTGCACGGGATCACCGGCTCTGCGGACCGCAGCGTCCCCGTCCTCGCCGAGCTGGTCGGACCCACGCCGGTGGGCCTGCGCGCCCTCAAGGCGCTCGCCGCCGCCGGCCAGGCCCCGGAGGAGGTCCGCCCCGCACTGCGCACGTTCGCCTTCTCCCCGCGCCGCCTGCTCAGCGACGCGCCGCATTCCGGCAACGGCCACCCGGACACCGAACTACGCGCGTGGGCACGGCGATTGCTCAAAGTCGCCCGGCCTCAGAAGCCGGCATGACTAAGAGCAGGAGATAGAGCACCCGACTGGTATCTCAAACGGTGGGATGACCGGCGGGTGAACAGGAGCTGGGCGGCCCCGATCAGCGTACGTCAGACCGGCTTCCTCACGAAGCGCCCGCAGGCCTTCGGGATGGTCAGAACCACTCGCGGTTGACCTCCTTCACCACCGGTCCGGGCCTGGCCCCCGCGTCACCGGCCGGGCGCGGCGCTCCTGGCAGAGGGGGATCCCACCGACCCCATATCGACAACACGTTCGGTCTGTCGACTGCACCAAGCGGGTGTTCTGCTGGTGGGTGCTGAGCGTCCTTGCAGGTCCGCGTCTCCCGGCCAACATGACCCTGGCGTCGATCGGGATGGGAGAACGCGTTGGGGCCGGAAGTACAAGATCGGCAGGGCCTACCGGTTCCGGCCGCGGGTGGGGTATCCCTGAAAGGCGGCCCCGATCGGGGGTCGTCGCCCCCTGGAAGGACACTTGCCGTGGACGGCTGGTACGTGGATGAGCGCTGCTTCAACTGCGATGTCGCACGACAGCTCGCGCCCGATCTGATCGGCGAGGCTGACGGAAGGTCCCAGATCCTGCGCCCGCCGCGCGATGAAAAGGAAACGCGGGACTTACACGCAGCCGTCTTCGCCTGCCCCACCCGTTCGATCCGTCCCTTTTCCGGGCAACCGGACCAGCGACTCGACCCCTTTCCGATGGCCTTGGACAGCAGCGTATTGCTGTGCGGGCACAACTCGAAGCACACTGCCGGGGCCAATTCCTACTTGCTTCTGCGGCCTTCCCGCACGGTCATGATGATCGACACACCGCGCTGGAGTCGTGAACTCGCCGAACGTTACGCAGCAGTGGGCCCGATCACCGATGTCCTGCTCACCCACCGCGACCACGCTGCACACGGCCGCCGCTACGCGGACCATTTCGGCGCCCGGCTGTGGATCCACGAGGGCGACCTCGATGCGGCGCCAGACGCGGACCAGGTGATACGCGGTCTCGAACCTCTGGAGATCAGTGAGGGAGTCACCGCCCACCCGCTGCCCGGCCACACTCGGGGCAGCGTGCTCTACCTCGCAGATGACCGGTACTGCTTCAGCGGGGACAGCTTCTACTGGTCACGCACCACCGGCGATCTGGAAGTCGCGGACAGTGTGACCTGGTACTCCGTCAAGGAATTGGCCACCTCACTGGCCAGGGCGGCCGGACGACTCCGGTTCGAATGGGTCCTGCCGGGCCACGGCGATCGCCGCCGGCTGCCCGCCGACGAGATGTCGAGGCGGTTGAAAACACTGGCGGAGCGCACTCGGCTGCTGCAGCCTCGGCCGGTTGACTTCACCGCCGTACGCTGGTGAAGGGGCGGCCCGACGCCCGACCGGAGCCGCGCGCCCCACGGCACCGGCCACGGTGCCTCACCCTGGAGCCCCGGTGCAGTGAAGCCACGCTCCGACATGCAGGTACGGGGTCGAGCCTCGCCTCTCTGCGCAGCGTGCAAGGCCCTGCGGCAGGCGCAGTACGGCGGCCGAGCGGTGTCCGAACTCCCGCCCGACCTGCCGCGCCTGCGCACCGTCGTGACCCACCTGCGCGGCGAACTCGTCCGCCCCGAGCGGGCACATCTTGCTGGTCTCGCGCCGGCCGGCGGAACGAGTCGCACGACCAGCAGCGATCGGGAGTCGCATGAGCCCTGGGCAGCCAGCCCCATGATCCCTCACGGAATGTGTGCCAGAACCGAGTTCGGGCAGCACTTGTTGATCAAAGAGTCGGAAAATATCAGCGAGAACTGACACCGGTGTCGCAGGGGTGAGTCCTGTGCAGCGTGGCCGGACGGCCCTCGCGGAAAGGGCCCGTCACATCGGGAGGGAGAACAGACGCACTGGCTCCGAAGGCCAATGCGCATCGTCGCGCAGGGGCGTCACCATGGTCCGCAGTGGCATCGTCACCAGGCGGTCTTCGGGTTGTTCGACAAGTACCTCCTTGTCGAGGGGGTGCCATCCGAGGCGCTGGTACAGCGGCACGAGGGGAGGCCGGCAGAACAGGAGCGCGTGCTGCGGACCCATCGTGCGAGCGTGTTCAAGTGCCGCTGTGACCACACGCCGGGCCAACCCCTGGCCCTGCATGTCGGGTGCCACGGCCACTCCACCGAGGCCCACTACCTCTGTCTCGACGTCGCCGATCGCAACGGGCAGCCGTCGGAGGCCGGCGTGTGCCACAAGCCGGCCGCCGTGACTGATACCGAAGTGTTCTTCTTTGGGCAGCCATGTCAAACCGGCCGCGGCAACACCGAAGGGATCATCGCCGTCGCCGAGGATCTCGTCCTGGTCTGTCTTCGTGTACCGAGGGAGCCGCACCACAGCCGGTGCTGGAGAGGATTGATTCTCAGACATCCCCACATGATGATCTCTCCCCCGAGGACTGGCCAAGTGATCTATCAGCCGATCAACGGGAGAGGGCCGGGTGCGAGGCCGGCAGCCGGAGTCCCGTGCTGCGGGCCGGGCTTGAGTGATGGCGGGACGGTAGGTCGGTGCCGGTCTGGATCAGGTTGCCGTGGCGACCGCGGCGCCCTCCGCTGAGATCCGGTTCGGGCCGTCGACGTTTCCGGACGCGCCGGTCGCCGCCCGGTGCGGAGACAGCCTCCAAACGCAGTACTTATGTCCGTCACCTGCCACGGCGTCACCGCCACGGCACAGTCCGGCGGTACGTGACACCCGCCCGACCGGAATGACGATCAACAGGCCCACAACCAGCTTGCTGCCGATGGATGGTGCTCCGACTCCGGCTTTCGAGCCTCGCCGGGGACGAGCTCCGACACGGCCAACCTTCGAGCCTCAAGAGGGCTGCCCCGGGAGTGCCTTCGAGGCAGTACGGGGGCGAAACCACTTCCGTCTCATGATCATCGGGGCCCAGACTGATCTCCATGACGACGACACGGGTGATCACACAGCAGGCCATCGGCGGCTCCGACGTGCTGGAACTAGCCGAAGTTGCTCTCCCTTCGGCAGGTCCCGGCGAGGTCCTGGTGCGGGTGCGGGCCACCGGGATGAACCCCGCGGACTGGAAGGTCCGCATCGGCAAGGTGGACTTCTTCGGCCCGCCGCCGTTCGTACTGGGCCACGAGTTCAGCGGCACGGTCGAGGCCGTCGGCGAGGGCGCCTCCCGGTTCGCGGTGGGCGAGGAGGTCTACGGCTGGACCGTCCCGCCGCACGGCAGCCACGCCGACCACGTGGTGGTCGCCGAAGACCGCATCGCGCCCAAGCCGCGCACCCTGGACCACGTCGGCGCCGCCGCCCTGCCGATCTCCGGCTTCACCGCCTACCAGGCCCTGGTCACCCTCTCCGACGTACGGCCCGGCCAGCGTGTGCTGATCCACGGCGCGGCCGGCGGGGTCGGCCACCTCGGCGTACAGATCGCCAAGGCCCGGGGTGCGTACGTGATCGGCACGGCCCGCGCCGCCAAGCACGACTACCTGCGCGGGCTCGGCGCCGACGAACTGATCGACTACACGGTGGAGGACTTCTCGGCCCTGCGCGGCATCGACGCGGTGCTGGACACCGTCAGCAACGACTACGGCCCGCGCTCGCTGCCCACCCTCAAGCCGGGCGGCATCCTGGTCGACGTCGTCGGCGTCGGCGTGGACCGCACCGAGGTGACAGCCCGAGCCGCCGAACTCGACATCCGATTCGTGGAGTTCTTCCTCGATCCCACCCCCGCCGTGCTGACCGCCTTCGCCGAACTCGTCGACACCCACGGCGTACGCCCCACGATCTCCGAGACCTTCCCGCTCACGGAGATCGCGAAGGCCCATGACCTCAGCGAAACCGGCCGGGTGCAGGGCAAGATCGTCCTCGTGCCCTGAGTGCCACCGGCGTCGACGCCACTGCCGCATGCCTCATTACCCACCCCGCGCCGCGATCCCGAACAGAAACCCATCGCCCGGATGGGCAGGCCACCGCGTTCGCCGTCCATCCGCTGCCGTCTTGCCCGCGGGCGGTTCAACGGTGACGGCGGCGCAGGAGTGGGAAGGCCCCGACGATCGCGGCGGCGGAGAGAGCCAACAGGATTGCGCTCTCGACCGGTTGCAGCGGCCAGAAGTGGGACTCGGGGTGGTGACGGATCCCGATGCGGCCGGCCTGACGGGAGAAGTTCCAGTTGTCCCCGCCGCGCGGGTTCCCGTCGAGTGCGGACCAGAGAGAGGGGCGGAGCAGGATGAGGGCTGCCCACACGATCCCGACCGCTGTGACGGCCGTGGCTGCGTTTCCCGCCGGATCCAGGCCGCCAAGAGCACGAACGCGGGCAGGACGAGAAGCACGCCGGCGACCGGCACCGCCAGCTTGGCGTCGAGCCAGCGGGCCGGACTGACCGACTGGGTCCACTGGAGTCGGTAGGTCCCGGACTCAAACTCGCGCCCGATCAGCGGCCCCGCGGCGAACGCGCCAAGGAGCAGAGGCAGTACACCCATGGCAAGCCCCACGATGCCGAACATTTTGTGACGTACAGGCTGCGGGAGAGGAAGCCTCGGGCCTGGATGCCGCATCCGCGCACCGTGTGCTCCACTTTGCAGCCGGTTGCAGCGAGATCCTCGGCCAGTGACTGGACGTACCAGCGGCCGGCGGGCAGGGCGATGGCGGCGAGCAGCACGAGGGCGAGTGCGGCCCACAGCACGTGGCGGTGCAGGCCAATAGTGACTCGAAGGGGTCCGCGCAGGTCGGGGAGGGTCATACCGCTGCCTCCATGGCCGGGGTGAGCAGGGCCGGGACGTCCGAGGCGCCCAAGTGGGCGAGCACCAGTTCTTCCAGTGTGGGTTTGATGGCCTGCCAGCCGTCGCCGTCGGTACTTACGGACCCTTCCGGACGAATGCCCTGCCCGAAGGCCTCAGTCGCCGGACATCGGGGAGCAGGTGTAGCGCCCGGGGGTGGTGCCCACGACTCGCTTGAAGTGCCGGGTGAAGTGGGACTGGTCGTGGAATCCCGCCTCGACCGCCACCTCGGCGGCCGGGCGGCCATCGAGGAGCAGCCGGCGGGCCAGGGCGACTCGGCGCGAGATGAGGTACTGGTGCGGGGCGATACCGAAGGCGGCGCTGAACGAGCGAACAAGGTGGGCGGGGTGGGCCTGAATGAGAGCGGCCGCTTCCGGCAGGGAAATGCCCGCGACCACCCGCTCGTCGAGGAGTTCGCGCAGGCTGCCCGCGATGGCGTGGCGGGCGCCGGCGCGGGCGCCGAGCGATGCGGTGTGGGCGCCGGGAAGTTCGAGGCGCGGCTGGAGCAGGACGCGCAGCCGTTCACCGATGAGGGCCAGTCGGCTCTCCGCTTCGAATTCGTCACCGGGAGAGGTCAGGGCGCGGTGGAGCTGCCCAACGCGTCGGCGCAGGACCGAGTCAGCGAGGTCCGGACCGTCTACGGCGGCGCCGATGAAGCGCTCCTCCAGCACCGTCGTATCGAGGTAGACGACGCGCTTGCGGAACCCGTGCGAGGTGGCGGCGGAGCCGTTGTGCGCAACCTGGGGCGGGAGCAGGCTCACGGTGCCGCCCGGGGTGCCGCGCCGGTGGCGGTCCAGGTCGTAGCGGACAGCGCCGTCATCGACGATCAGCAGGGTCCACTCGTCGTGGACGTGCATGGGGTACGCGTGCGCGGTGAAACGGGCGTGGAAAACCTCGACGACACCCGCGACCCGCGGGCGCCAGGCCGAGACTTCCTGCTGGAGCTGCACGCAAAGAACGTACAAGACCGCGCGAGGCCGAGCCCGGCAGTCTCAAGGCCATGAGCAACGAGACGAAGAACGAGAACATCGAGCAGGTCGAAGCCGGCGGCGCGGACATGCCCGTGCGCTTCGACACCAAGATCGCGGTGCTGCTGCGCGACGACCTGGAGACGTGGCAGCGGCTGAATGTCACCGCGTTCCTCGTCAGCGGGCTCGGAACGGCCCTTCCCGAGGTGGTCGGCGAGCCGTACCAGGACGCCGATGGCACCCCCTACCTGCCGATGTTCCGCCAGCCCGTCCTGGTCTTCGAGGGCGGGAAGGAAGCGGTGACGGCGGCGCACGAGCGCGCAGTGCGGCGCGGGCTGCCGACCGCGGTGTTCACCTCGGACCTGTTCGGCACGGGCCACGACCGCGCAAACCGGGCAGCGGTGGCGGCCGTGGGCAAGGACCAGCTCGACCTGGTCGGGATCGCCGTCCACGGGCCGCGCAACTCAGTGGACAAGGTCCTCAAGGGCGCCCGCATGCACAGGTGAGCTGCGCGTCTGGATCACGGCAGGGGCGAGTGATGACGGCGGTTCCCGGGTGGCACCCTGGAGCGATGCGACCTGGAACCGACGTCACCGAGAACGACCTGCGGCATCTGCTCAATGAGTGGGATCCGCTCGGCGTCGCCGACGACGTGAAGGACGAGTACGACTGCATGCTCGCCCCTCTCCTCCAGCAACTCCGTGGTGGCGCGGGCCAGTCGGAGATCGGTGCGTTTCTGCGACACGAGCTGGAGGATCACTTCGGTCTCGACCCTGTGGGCCTGCGGCCAGACGCAATGGCCGCCCGAGTGAACTCCTGGTGGGTATCGGCCGGCAGGGCCGACGGCACCAGTTGCGCATAGCCGCTCCTCGCCCTCGACGCCCGACAGCGAGCTGGCCGCGCCGGAGCCGGACTGCGGTCACGTGGTTCGACAAACTCGCGGTCCGGTACGAAGCCACCGTTCTGATCTCGGTCATCAGCGGATGGCTGTGACCGGCAGCGAACCCGACAGAACAACCTCCTTGGCCTCTGTGTAACGGTCACACGTTGACGTCGAGGAGGTAGTTGTTGGTGATCACGAACGTCACCAGATTCGTCCCCGTACCGAAGGTGCCCGTCCCGGAGTCGCGCGCTTGGCCGCTGGAGCCTCGTTCGGTGGCGTTGCCGGATGCTGCGGATGTGTCCCGGTCGAGACGTCGGTCGATCGTGATCCGGAAGGTCTGCCCCGTGTCTGTTCGCCTGAGGGTGTCGGTGGTCCTGGTCGCGTAGAAGAGGGCACCGCTGCTCGTCACCGAGCCGGAGATCGTCAGTTCGGCCGCGAAGGACCGGTCCGGTGTCGAGCAGCGGAAGTTGCCTCCGCTTCTGCCGTCGACGGCGCCGTTGAGGGGGTGGACGTTCACGTTGATCGAACCCTCGCAGTTGAAGGTCGTCAGTCGCGAAGCGGCGACGTCGGCGGCAACGGTCGGTCCTGAGTCGGCTCCTGCCAGGAGCAGGGCCGTTGCACCGGCGGCGGCCCAACCACGAGTGGACACTGGGAACCTCACGGTTCTCCTTCGGAACGCGCATGTGCATGCGAAATACAACGATGTGCGCACCGTACTGGCCGGTGTCCCATCGCTTCGCGACTGTTCGAGACTGCCTCACCCCGGCGGGTGATCGGATTCACCGGAGAAACGATCACGCCGTGCCTGCCCTCGCCCCGGGCTCAGGGCAGGCCGGTCCGCCTCCGGGTGGATCAAGTGGGATCCGGTCGATGTGGTCGGGCCGGTGCGGACGGCGGCCTGGTCCGGGCCGAGCAGCGCGGCCTCGGCAACCAGCGGGCTCAGGCCCGGGTGCGCGGCCACGTTCTCCACGCGACGGTGGCCCGGACCTGGGCCCGGGCGGCTCCGTAGCCGGGCCAAAGACGGTAGCGCTCTCAAGGCGGCGGCCGCTGCCTGGCCTGCGAAGCAAGGACAGAGACCGCCGCGGGTGAAGCCCGTACCTCGCGCCCCCTGGTCGGCGAGCGGCTCGGCGAACTCGGCGTCACCGCGGCATCCGCATGAGCTCACCGGGCGCCCTCGAACACGGCCGTGGCCTCCACACCACGTCCGGGCGGGTCGCGGAAGCCTTCCACAAGGGCATCCAGGCCCTGGCGCAGTACATCGCCCGGGATGGCGGCGGTGCTCCCAGGCGGGCGCATGTCGAGCGGGCTCGACACCGGCCAACTGGTAGCCCTCGCCCACCTCGGCATCGACTGGGCACGATGAGAGCGGTCCTGGGACCGCCTAGGATGCCGGGGTGGGCAGAGCCGTAGCGCAGAGGTCGACGCGCGCGGTCTCCAAAATCGCGAGGACGCCGGTTCGAATCCGGTCGGCTCCGTCCACGACTGACTGAATCGGCCGGGCCATTCCGCGACGCGCGGCGACCGTCCGTTCCACGGCCGGTTAGTCTCGGGGCATGCGGATCTCCGTTTCCTCGGACATGGACGAACCCGTGGCTCGCGCACTCCTCGGGCAGCTGCGCGACCGCGGACACGACGTGGTGACGTACGGGGCGCTGAGCCCCGGCGACGATCCGCAGTGGGCAGCCTGTTCGGAGGCGGCGGCCCGCGAGGTCGCCGCCGGGAACGCCGACCAGGCCGTCGTGTGCTGCTGGACCGGTACGGGCGCCTCGATCGCCGCGAACAAGGTTCCCGGCGTACGCGCGGCACTGTGCACGGATGCCTACACCGCGGACGGTGCGCGCCGCTGGAATGACGCCAACGTGCTCGCGCTCAGCCTGCGCCTGACCTCCGAGCCGCTGCTCAAGGAGATCCTCGACGCCTGGTTCGCCGCCGAGGCGAGCGCAGACGCCGAAGACCGGGAGAACGTCGCGCGCATCGAACGGCTCGACAACACCAGAACCACACCCTGAATGAAGGCAGTGACGCCGACGGGTGGGGTAGTTCGCTTCCGGCACCGCGGTCTGGTCCGCTCACGTCCCCCCTCGCGGCCGCACACGACATCCGGCTCTCCGTAGGCCGCACGGGCGTGTGCTGGAACACGCCCTCGCCGAGTCCACCTTCGCCGGCCTGAAGAACGAACTCGTCAGCCGACACAGCTGGCGCACCAAAGCAGCGACCCGCTCCGCGATCTTCGAGTACATCGAAGGCTGGTGGCGGGCTTCAACGGCGCCACCGACTTCCGCAACCTGCTGATGGTCTTCGCGATGCCGGCCGGCCGCTAGCTCCCGAACCTCTGCATGTTGGCCCTGGCCGGACGTCTCGCCCGGCAGCAGGCGGTCGTGGTCACCGTCGGCACCCTCCGCGCGCAGGGAGTCAACTTCGTCGTCCTTGCTACCACGGCGGCCGTCATCCTGGCGCTGCTCAACTTCCCGGACACCCCGTGTGCCGCCGACCGCATCCCCGGGGCGGCGGCACACGATGGCTCTGCCCGGTCAGACCGCTTCGAGGACGTCCGCCACGGTGAGGCGGGACAGGCTGTCCGGGTTCAGCCGGTGCCCCTCGACGACCAGGTACTGATCGTCCGCCCCGACGCGGAGCGCGACCGCGTTCTCCGGCCTCCGGTAGAAGTCGGGGCGTTCACCCCGCACGGCATTCAGCGCGAACTCCCGCGCCTTTTCCAGGGACATCGGCTCGGACGTACGGATCTCCGCGCCGTACCGGTTCTTCGCCAGACCGATCTCGGCCACGACGACGTGGCGGCCTTCGCCCATGTTCACTCCTTCTCCCCATCCGATGATCATCTTCGGTTTCGGATCGCAGTCTCCGGACTGCCCCCCGTTACGGCCCGGGCTCGGCGCCCGCTGCGACCTCGCCGTTGCCCGTCCGTCACCCGGATCTCCAGGAAGCCGGGACGGACCGCCCGGTCAGCCCCGCGGTCCGGTCCCCATCACTGTGGCGCTGGGCCTCTGCCGCCGGCCCTGCCGGGACGCGGGTGAGGACGGCGGCGTCGGCGATCACGTCCGGCACATGCTCCGGCGGGCTGGACCGGAGCGCGTGGCCGGGGCCGAGGGGCATCGGGGTTCTCATGCTTCGGCGTCAGGCCAGCCCAGGAGGCGGGCACCGATCACTGCCGTCTGGAGGGTGTAGCGGTTCACCGGGTCAGCAGGGTCAGCGCCGGTCAGGGTGTGGATCCGCTCCAGCCGGTAGGTCAGCGCGCGCACGCTCAACAACAGGCGGCGGGCGGCCTCGGTGGCCACACAGCCGCTGTCGAAATACGCGGTAAGGGTGTCGATGAAGAGCCGGGCCCCGCCCCGGCCCTTGCGCAGGGGCCCCAGCACGCTTTCCACCAGGTCGGCCATCGCCTGCCGGTCCCGCGCGAGCACCGGATACACCAGCATGTCCGCGGCGTACAGGACCGGCCCCTCCAGGCCCATCCGCTCGGCCAAGTCCAGTGCGTTGAGCGCCTCCTCGTAGGAGTGCACCACGCCGCCGGCACCAGGGTGGGAGCGGCCTATCGCGACCCGTCCACCGTCGGTGGCCGCGTACGCCTCCTTCGCGAAGAAGGCCAGAACGTCCGGCCGGTCCCCGGGAGCCACACAGATCAGCCGCCCGTCCTTGGTGGTCAGCAGAACCTGCCGGCCCGCGAACCGGGACAGGACTGCCAACTCGATCCCATGCGCCACCGGGTAGCCGTCGCCGTAGGGCTCAGGTCCACAAGCCACGGCCACCGCGTGGGCCGGGGAAAGCCGCAGCCCGAACCGTTCCGCGCGCTCCGCCAGCCTTCCCAGGCCGCTGCGGCCATAGAGCAGGTCGTCGATGAACTCGCGGCGCGCGGCCTCCTCCTGGCGCACGGCCTGATACTGGGCACGCTCGTAGCCCTCCGCGAAGGCGTCTACTGCCTGTTCGGTCACAGCAAGCAAGGAGCCTGCCTGCTGGATCGGCACCCGTGTGAGGACCTCCTGGGACGCGGCCAGGTGCTCGCGGATCATCACGCGCAGGGTGAGGCCGAGCCCTGCAGCCCGCTCGCCGGCGGCGCGGCGTGCCTCCAGCTCGGCGCGAGTCATCCTGCGCCCGGTGTTACAGGCGTCGCGCAGGCACTCGGCATACTCCGCCAACTGGTCTGGCGGTGCTTCCCGCTCCGTCACGCACTCCCCCGTCCACGTTGCGTCGGCGAACCCACTGACGCGGAATCAGGGTGCCACAGTCAGAAGAAGTCTCCTTCACCAGCAGCGAGTGGTGGGTAATGACTGCCGGTCAACGGCAATGCGCTGTAGCGAAAGGGCAGAGAGGATCAAGGAACGCCCTGTGCCAAGGAGGGCTGTGCCGGTGTCCGGTACCTGCAGATCGCTGCCGCGCTGCAACGCTGGATGCGGCAGGCCTCGACCAGCGCCAGCCCGCAGGCCGCGCGCCATTTGCCGGTTCCGATCGTCCGTAAATATGGGTGTTTTGGCGCTCTGCAGGGAAAATCGTCTTGAGTTGAACGGGGGCGGTCATGTCGGGGGACTTCGCACAGGATCGGGCCTGTTCGCACAAAACGACCTGGGCACGGGGAACGGATTCCGCCCCCCTGAGGACCCAGTCGCAGCTCAACGGTCTGTGAGGGGGAGCAGTACATGCTGACGTACCACGAAGTCATGACGACCGACCTGGGCCTGCTGACTACGGCAGCCGGCAAGTGGGACGAGATGGCGAGCGAGCTGAAGAAGGTCGAGACCCGTTACGGCGACAGCGTCCAGAAGATCACCATGGGGCCGGACTGGAGCGGCGTCAGCGTCGGCGTCGCCCACACGAGCTTCGCCGCGACGCGGTACGAGTACTCCGCCGCCCAGATCCAGGCCAAGGCGATCGCGAGCCTGCTGCGAGATGCCCACACCCAGTTCACCGACCTGAAGAAGCGGGTCGAGTCCGCGCGCGACGACGCGATCAAGGCGGGCATGACCGTCTCGGAACAAGGCACAGTCGCGTTCGACTACGCCAAACTGACTCCCGGCGAGCGCAGCGCCTACCACCACGACCTCGACGGCCAGACCACCATCCGGGACGCGGTCAACAAGTGGCAGCAGCACATCGACGACCAGGCGAAAGCCGTCTCCGAAGCCGACCACGGTGTCAAGATCGCCCTTGAGGCAGCCGTGGTCGACAGCAACAAGGACGCCTTCGGCAAGGGCAACGACCAGACCCTCAACGGCTTCAACGCCGACGCACAAGGCGACATCGAGATCTACGAAGCCCGCAACGCCGAGGACATCGCCACCCGCATCAACAGTGGCGACAAGGTGTCGGCAGCCGACTACGCAGAGCTGGACCGCTCCTTCCGCGACAACGCCAAGAGCACCGAGTTCAACCAGACCTTCCTCAACGGGATGGGCGCGCAGAACACGATCAATCTGACGAACAGGCTCAGCGACCACGCATACGGCGACGACAAAGGCAATCAGCAGCGCTATACGGACCTGCAAAAGGGCCTCGCCCACTCGCTGTCGAACGCGATGCAGGACCCGAAGTCGAAGTTCTACCGAGAATTCCGGGCACAGCTGAAGCAGGCCGGCGTCCAGCAGTTCGACCTGAACCAGATTGCCGACAGCCCCCAGATCGGCACCGGTCACGGGCAGAAGGTCCGCGGCTACCAGAGCCTGGTCACGCTCATGCAGAATGGCGACGGCTACTCGGCAACCTTCATGCACGACCTGGCCGACGACATCCGCAGTGCAGAGGACAAGAAGCGGGGTGGCAACTCCGATATCTGGGATCTGACGAGCGACTTCAGCGGCAGGAACAAGGGCTGGTTCGCGAACGACCCCCTCGACGGACTCCTCGGCATCATGTCCAAAGACCCCGCGGCCACCACCTCCTACCTCGACCCCGGACCCGACGGCAAGAACGACACCCTGCAGTATCTGGTGAAGGACCGCGACTGGAACCACGTCGACACCACGTACTGGATGGGCAACATCGAACACACCGGCAGTGACACCTTCGACAAGGACGTCCGAGCGGGACTGGGACTCGCCTTGGAGAGCGCCACGACCGGCCATGCACCAGGCTCCCCCGGCACAGAGCTCGGACGACACCTTGAGTGCGAGGCCCGCGTCATGCATGAGGCGGTCAACCTGTTCGACTACGGCGACGGCAACGGCAAGGACGACAAGGGAGAGCTGAAGGGGCAAGGCGACAACGTCCTCAAGAGCGAGGAGTACGCGAACGTGCGCGGCCCGCTCGCCCGGGCGCTCTCTTCATACTCGCCCGACATCGTGGACATCATTGCCGGCGATGGGCCCGGCGACTTGGTCGGCAAGGACGATGCACTGGCGAACGGCGACCGCTCGCAGATCCAGAACAGCAGGAGCAGCCTGCTGCGTGTGCTGCGCGGAGTGTCCGAGGACCCGGAGAACTACTTCCTCCTGCACGAGTCCGAGCGGCGCTACATGGCCGAGCAGCTCACCACGCAAGACCTGTCCGACCCTGAGGCACTGAAGAACCGTGCCGCGAAGATCGGTGAGGTCAACGGCGCCATCAACGCGATCGGCGGCGACATCCACCTCAGCGAACGGGATGCCAAGCTCAGTGCGGCCGGTGACATGCGCGTCTACGGCTACCACGTCATCGGCGGAGCGATCACGGGCATCCCCGTCGTCGGCGACATGGCCCAGCGCGTAGTCGACGGGTGCTGGAATGAATGGCTCAAGGGAGTCAGCTCCGAGGAGGGCCTGCTGGCCCGGGAACGCATCAGCTCCGGCAACGACGCGGCACAGACGGACCTCAGCCGGTTCTTCAAGAGCTGGGGCGACGAAAGCCACCAGTCACAGACCACGGTCGGTGCCGCCCAGCGCGAAGCACAGCAGAGTTACACCAGCGGGCGGGAAAGCGCCTACGACGCACTGCGCGAACGGAAGTGACCCCATGTCTGCAATATCCCCAGGAGCACGTCGGCGCTACTCGGTCGCAGGGCTGGCTGCCGCCCTCGTCCTGGTGGGCAGTGGCGGGCTGTTCACTTGGTGGAACACCGACGTGCTGGGGCAAGACCGATTCTGCGGTGACGCCCTGGACTCGTCGGAGGCAAGCACCGTGCTGAGCGGGTTCGGCAGGCTGACGCAGAGCGGGTACTACGAAGAATCGGAGCCGTATTACTCCTTCTCATGCAAAGTCCAGCGCACCAGCAAATTCCTGGGCGGCGACCAGCCAAGACTGGAGGCGGAGCTCTCCTTCGACGAGGCCGACTTCGGGCTGGGAGGTTCACGTCTGTGGAAGAACGCCTCGGCCTCCTCCTACTTCGTCGGCGGAACCACCGGCGCCGCCTCCGAGACGCAGGCATGGGTGCTGCTGCCCACCGGCTGCGCCAAGGAAATCAGGCCAGGCTCCCGCCACGCCGACGTGCCGGTACTCAAGATGAGCCTCACCCGAGGCCGCAGTAACCCCACGGCTCTGGCGAAGGCCGCGATGGCTGCCGCCCAGCACGTCGCCGACGGCCTCGGCTGCACAGGCACCAGCGCACTGAAGATGCCCGCCCGCCTGCAGGGGCCGACGGGCGAAACCGACACGGCCACCCCCTGTGGCGTAAAGGGCTTCCGAATCCCGGAAGCCGCCCTCTTCAAGGGGAAGGCTGAGGCCGGCACGGCGCTTGTCACCGGCCGTGGATCCCGGACACGGGTGTGCGAGATGATGCTTCAAGGTCCCGGTGAGCCTCGCATCACGCTGGCCGTCAGCGACGACCCCGCCGTGACTCAGGGGGTGCGCCGCGATGAGACGGCCACGCAAGGAAGCGGCCGAACCGTCACCGCTTGTGCCTCCGGCGATCTCTACGTCGGCGTGAGTTTCAACGACGCTTACCGGGATGTACTCCTGGACCAGGGCAAGGACGCGTACGAGACGGCGCGCGCCGCCCTCTTCAACTCCTTCCAGCAGGCCGTGGGCAACGACTACGGATGTCCGACCCGCGGAGAATGAACGCGCGGCGGCGCCGGCAGGCCGACGACTGCAGGGCGCCGCCGCCACTGACCGCTATGCGCATCGCGGCCACCTGCTTCTGGTCGACGCATACGGCTGACCAAATCACGGTATGCCCGTAGTGCCGGGGGGCGCTCGAAGCCGTCTCTCAGCCGTAGTTCACGCCCGGCCGAATGCTCTCGGGCCTCGGGCCCGCATCATCGTTTCTTCCCTGTCGGCCCTGTGACCTGCGCGGAAAGGGCGTCGGGTCGTAAGAGTGACGTGGTCTGGATTCGCTGGTAGCGGGATCCGAGCCTCGCAATCATGGGTTCCGCTTTCGACCCTGAAAGCGGCGGCCTCACGGGTGGCTCAGCCCGGCCGCACCATGAGAGGGAGGAACTGGATTCATGTCCATGCCTGTTGTGAACATCTGGGACAACGCCATGCCGGGCGCTCAGCCCGCGTACCCGAGGACTTCCGCGTGGGACGCCACGTGGCCACTCGAAGGGGGAACCGCCTGGGTGTTCTACAGCACGCCGGGCCAGAGCCGGGTCAGGAAGCCGGTGATCCTCTCCGACGGCTTCTCCGGCGGGAAGAGCGATCCCGACGCCCTGTGGAACGCCCTGGAGAACGGCGAGTACCCCTTCGTCTCCTCGCTGCGGGAGGCCGGCTTCGACCTGGTTCTCCTCGGCTTCGACGAGCGGTCCGCGTCCATCATCGACAACGCCGACGTGGCGATCCAGTGCATCAAGAAGGCGATCGACGACCGCGAAGGTACCGCCAAGCTGACGGTCGGCGGTTTCAGTATGGGTGGGCTGGTCACGCGTTACGCCCTCGCGAAGATGCAGCACGAGGGTGACGACCCCGAGACCTCGACCTATCTCTCCTACGACACCCCTCACCGCGGCGCCTGGCTGCCCATCGCGGTACAGGCGTTCGCGCACTGGGTGAAGGACAACTGGGGCTCGATCCCGGGGTTCGGCGAACTCCTCGGCAGCTTCTCCGTGCTGGTCAACAGCCCGGCCGCCCGAGAACTGCTGCGCTGGCACATCGATACCGTCACCGCCGAGGCCGGAGAGGACCGGGCCCGCATCGACTTCCTCGCCGAACTCGAGCGGGTCGGCGGCTGGCCCCAGGGCGTACGCCGGCTCGGTGTCGGAAACGGGACGGGCACCGGCGCCGGAAACAACATCCCGGCCGGCGTGACGGCGATGCGGACCATCGGTCAGGAGCTGACGGGCACCCGTCTGGACACACAGAACACGGGCGAACAGGTCGTCGCCGTCCTGAAAAAGGCCGGAGCCACCGAGATCCAGATCACCACCAGCGGCCTGCCCGACATCGACGGCGCTCCGGGCGGCCTGTTCCCCGAAGCGCACAACCTCCCGGGCCACCCCGGGAACTTCGGAACCGCCGCTTTCCTGGCCGGGCTTCTCGAAGGCCAGCCGGCCGAACTCACCTACAACACGAGCACGTTCGTCCCGAGCGTCAGTGCAGTGGCGTCCGGCGACATCGACGACCACGACACGCTTTACAGCAAGATCGACGCCGCCGACAGCGAACTCGACGCCTTCATGTGCGCCAGCGAGAACGAGGGACACACCCTGATGACCGAGGAACTCGGCGAGTGGATCCTGACCAAGCTCCAGGGCGAATAACCCACTGCCACGACGATGACCGGATCCCGGTCCTGGCACGACCGACGGGACCCGGGATCCGGTCACCGAGCCGTCCGGCCGCCGTCACAGCCACGCGGCCGAGCGCACCAGTCCGGCGAGTGCAAGGGTGCGACTGTGCCCCGTCTGCACCCTTGAAGTAGGCCGGCCACCGGGCGGCCAACCCGGCGGCGGCGCAGGCGCGGGCGGCGGCCCGGCGCTGCAACACCTCGAACGGCAGACGGCCCTCTTCGACGTCCCTGACGACCGGTTCACCATCGAGGACCAGGCCTGTACGGCAACAGCTCGGTGGCCGCCACCAAGTCCGGGAACCGGTCCTGAACCAGCGACCGCGCCGGGTCGGCACCAGCACCCGCCCGCCCGGGTCGGCTGCGGTGACCACGAGCGCCCGGTGGCCGTCCAGCTTCTGCTCGTACGCCCCGCCCACAGTCCGTGCCGGGGCTGGGGCCGGGGCTGGATGCGGCGCGGTGGCGGCACGCACCGCTGGTCCGTGCCTCTGCTCCTCACCGTCCTCCTCGCGGCCTGAAGTGAGACCCCCACGGGCCTCGAACTGCCTCACTGCGGCGTACATTGCGAGGATGTCACCCCGCACGCGCGGGTGTCGGCCGTCCAGTGTCGGGGCTCGTAGCCGGCCTGCGATGATGATGGCGTGCCAGATCCAGGGACCACTGCCGTCGTCATTGTCTTGCCCGATGCCGCCCCGCTCCTCGATGCGGCGTGGCGTATCGACCCGGCACTGGTGCGTCACGGGGTGCCGGCGCACGTCTCGCTCCTCTACCCGTTCGTGCCGGAATCGGCGCTGACAGGTCAGGACGAGAAGGGCGTGCGTTCCCTGGCGGCAAGTTTCCCGGCAGCTGATCTGCTCTTGGAGGAGCTCGTGACGGCGTCCGGGTTCGTCGGCGTCACCGTTCCGCAACTCCAACCGATCGTCGATGCGTTCCACACCCAGTGGCCCGGGCTGCGCCCGTACGGGGGCCGCTTCGGCACGCGGCCCGCCACCCATGTCACGGTCGCCATGGGTGCAGACAACCCGACAACCTCCGCCCAAGTCCGCACTGCGGTCGGCAGCCTGCTGCCGCTACGAACCCGTGCGGCCGCGGTCCAGCTGGTGGTGCTGACGGAGGAAGGCTGGCGGCCGCGGTTCACCGCGCCTCTCGGCGTCCCAGGCCGGCCGTGAACACCACCCGCCAGTCCCTCTCCCCTGGCCGCGACCACAGCCAGAGGCCTGCAGGGGCCCGGTGACCTGGCCGGCGCCATCACCGCCGGCGCGGCCTTCTTCGCCGTCTTGTTCACGGTGATGGGCAATTGCGGGACCGGCGAGCGGGCTAGCCACTCCGAGCCCTCGTCCACGGCCGGTCCGCCGACGGCGAGGCGCAGACCCGCCGGCAGCGCGGGAAGATCGACGGCCGGGCGACACTGCCGCTGTCCCGCGTGCCCCCGGCCACTCCGGCCAGTCCCACCACGACACCGGCCCACGCGCCCAACACAACACGCTCGCGGGCGGCGCCGAGTTCGCGGCGCTGTGGCTGGGCCAGGACGAATGACTCGTCACCGGCCCGACCGGCACGCCGCCGTCGTCGTCGGCGTCTGCGCGCAGCGCACCACCCCGCTCGTCGGCGGGGCCCGGGCCGCCGAGCTCGCCAGGCACGGCTGCTCCCTCGACCTGCACCCCCACTCCCCCGGTTCGGGTTCCAGGCGCTGGTACGCTCCTCGATCGCCGGGGCAGCCACGCCGACTGGGCTTCGACCGCGCCACCATCAAGATCACCGACGGCCGCTTCGGCGACGCCCTGAACGCCTCGATGCCCCCATCCCCTCCGACCCCCGCGCGTGACACCCGGTAACCGTTCGCTCGCACACGGCCGGAGGCGGGCGGGCGCCGCGGGCTCGCCGGGGCGGGGCGGTGCCGACGCGCGGGCGGCGTGTGGGGGGACCATGGACGGGTGCGAAACCTTCCAGGGCGTGACCAGGGAGCCGAGCCCTCCGAGGGCGTCGAACCCGCCGAGGGAGCCGATCAGCGGGCGCTCGGCGAGGCCCTGGTCCGGGCCTGCGCGGCCGCGGGGGCGTCCATCGGCATGCTCTACCTGCCCGACTCCGCCCGGCGCGTCCTCTACCTGGCGATGACCATCGGCCTTGCCCGTGAGTTCGCGCTGCCCTGGTCCCGGGTCACCGTGGACGATTCCATCCCGGTGGCCGACGCGGTCCGCGACGGACGGTTCGTCTGGCTGGGAGGCCAGGAGGAGACGGCCCGGCGCTACCCACGCCTCGGCCTCGTCCTGCCGTACGACTTCGCCCTCGCCGCCGCCCCGCTCGTCCCCGACCCTGCGCCCGAGGCGGCGGAGCCCACCGGGGCCGGTCTCGTCCTCCTGTGGCCCGGCTCCCACGCGCCCCACCTGACCGACCGGGAACGCGACGCCGTGGACTCGGCCTGCGGCCGTCTCGCCAACCACCTGCGCCGGGCCGCCGACGCCGGACACCCCGTCCATCCGCCGGCGCAGCCGGTCATGCTGCGACCGCTTCCCCCTCCCACACCCGGACCGGTCGAGGCGGCCGCCGCCATGGCCTTCATCCGCCGGCTGCCCGGAGGCAGCTGCGCACTCGATCTGAACGGCACGATCACCTTCATCACCGCCGAGGCGGCCGAGCTGCTGGGCGCACCCGTCTCCCGCCTCCGCGGTGCCCTGCCCTGGGAAGCGCTGCCCTGGATGGACACCCCCGCCATCGAGGACCACTACCGGGCCGCGGCGATCAGCCGGCTGCCGCGCAGCTTCACCGCCGCGCCCCCGATCGGCCGCTACCTGCGCTTCGACCTCTACCCGGACGACACCGGGATCAGCGTCCGCATCACCCCGGTCGCCGCCGACGAGCCCGTCCCGCCGCCCGCCCCGCCGACAGCCGTCCCCGCCGAGCCCTCACCCAGCCGAGCCACCGCCCTCTACCAGCTCATGCACCTGGCGGCCGCCCTCACGGAGGCCGTCCACGCCCGCGACGTCGTCGACCAGGCTGCCGACCTGCTCGTCCCCGCGCTCGGTGCCCAGGCCCTGGCCCTTCTGGTGGCCGAGGAGCAGCGTCTGCGCATCGTCGGCTTCCGCGGCTACACGGCCGAGCTCATGGCCCGCTACGACGGCATCCCGCTCGGCATCCACACGGCAAGCACCCATGGCCTGCGCACGGGCGAGCCGCTGTTCTTCGCGGACGCGGGCGAGCTCGCGGCCGCCTTCCCGGCCGTCGTGATCGGGGACGACATGGCGGCGTGGGCCTTCCTGCCCCTCATCGCGTCCGGCCGGCCCATCGGCACCCTCATCCTGGCCTACGCGCGTCCCCATACGTTCGTCCCCGGTGAACGGGCGATCCTGACCTCCCTCGCCGGACTCATCGCCCAGGCCCTGGACCGCGCCCGCCTCTACGACACCACCCACCAGCTCGCTCACACTCTGCAGACCGGCCTGCTGCCGCGCGCCCTGCCCCGCGTCCCGCACCTCGAAGTGGCGGCCCGCTACCTGCCGGCGGCGCACGGGTTCGACATCGGCGGCGACTTCTACGACCTCATCCGGATCGACGACACCACCGTCGCGGCCGCCGTCGGCGACGTCCAGGGTCACAACGTGAACGCCGCCGCCCTCATGGGCCAGGTCCGCACGGCCGTCCATGCCTCCGCCGGCGAGCCCCCGGCGGAGGTCCTCGCCCGCACCAACCGGCTCCTGACCGACCTCGAACCCGGACTTTTCACCAGCTGCGTGTACGCCCACATCGACCTCTCGGCCCGCACCGCCCACCTGGCCACGGCCGGCCACCCGCCCCCGCTGCTGCGCCACACGGGCGGCCCGGCGAAGATGCTCCGCCTGCCGCCCGGGCTGCTCCTCGGCATCGACCCGGACGCCTCGTACACGGCCGTCGAGATCCCGTTCGAGCAGGGCACCCTGCTCACCTTGTACACCGACGGGCTGGTCGAGGTTCCGGGCGAGGACCTCGAGGATGGCATCGCGGCGGTCGCCGCCCGCATCACCGCAACCCCCGAACGCCACCCGGTGAGCACGCTGGCGGACGACCTCATCGGCCGAGCCCGCGGCGGAGCCCCCCGTACCGACGACATCGCCCTGCTCCTGCTGCGCTTCGCCCAGGAGGGGCGGCACCCGTTCTGAGATCGACGTGTGCTGCCTTTGAATACCGGCCACGCCGGGACATCCCGGATCAGGGCGGGTTCAGGTCTGGTGCCACTCCAGGTAGGTGAACTCGTCCGCCGGGCTCGCGGGCGACGAGTAGCCGTTCGAGAGGACGGTGATGTTGACGGTCGCGGGCTTGCCGATGGCGATGGTCGCCTTGGGCACCGTGACGAGCAGTTGCTCGGGGGCGTAGTCGACGAGCTCGGCGAGGGCGTCTCCGAAGTAGACCTGGGAGTCCGAGGCGAAGTAGACGCCGTTGACCTGGACTTGGTCGCCGGCTCGGCCGCTGTCCGGGCTGATGCCGGTGACCACCACGGCGGCGGGGCCGCCGTAGGCGAACTGGCCGCGCGGAACGGCCGGGGAGGTGCCCAGACCACTGGTGACCCGGATGTCGACCACGCCGACGCCCTCCGGTGCCCAGGCGATCATCACGTCGTCGCGGAGGACGTGATTCCTGGTGCTCGACACCGTGCCGAAGTCGACCACGACACCCTGCTCGAATCCGCTGCCGACGATCTCGACGGGGGCACCGGCCGTGCCGACGGGGGTGACGAGGGTGACCACCGGACCCGACTGCACGTCAGGCGCGCCGAGGAGGCCCAGGTAGGTGGAGTTGGCGTGCTGGAAGGCCACCTGGCCCATGAAGTCCTGGGTCGACTGCTTCACCACGTTCGGGTCGACGGGGTCGTAGGTGTTGTTCAGCTGGTCGACCTTGCCCGGCTGGACGTAGACGTTGGGACCGGGGAGGCCGGCGAGCGTCGAGATCACGGCTTTGACGTCGTCGTCCGCCGCCGGGCCCGGAGGACTCGGGTACCACTGGTGGGCCACCGCAAGGTTGTTCCAGGCCTGCGGTACCAGGTCGTTCATGTTGTAGTGGCGCTCGCTCGCTTGCCATTCCAGGGAGTCGACGTAGGCGGCGAACTCCTCTCCGCCGGCGGTGGGGGCGGCGAAGGTGTGCAGCTCGAAGTTGGGCCTCCCGTTGGGCCATGTGAGCGACTGGAGATACGGGGCGACCATGGTCGCGATGCAGCCGCCCAGGCTGTGGCCGGTCACGTAGACCGTCGGGTTCGGCTGCGCCTGGCCCAGGGCGGTGGTGAGAGCCTGCGCCAGGGTGACACCCGCCGTGCTCATGGTCACGACCTCGGTGAACGCCTTCATCGCCCCCTTGGAGACGGGGACCGGGGACGGCATCCCGACGAGGTTGAACGGGACCACCGTGCCGACGTCGAGGTCCTCCAGCAGATCTGTCTCGCTGCCGACGGTGCCGCGGATCACCACGGCGAACGAGTTGGAGCTGTCGGTGTTCTTGGCGAGGTAGGCCATGTTGGCGTTGCCCGGACTCACCCCGAGCCAGCAGAGGACCCAGGTGCCCTGGGTCGCGAGCGAGGTGTCGGCCAGTTGCCGGTTGATGCCGAGGATGATCCGGGTGCTCTGCTCCGCAAGGGTCTCGCCCGAGGGGCGCGGGGTGGCGCCGGTCGCCGCGATCGCGGAGAGCGTCATGGTCACCTGTGGGACGGTCGGCTGATTCGCATCGGTCGCCATGCTCGCTCCTCTGGGATCACCCTGTCCGCGGCCGGAGCAGGTCGCCTCCAACCTACTTTTCGCCGGTGAAACCCGATGGGAGGCGGGTCCCGGGTTCACGCGATCGGGGCAGCAGCCCCTGAGGAAGTTGCTCCCGTCCGGCGGGGAGGCTCCAAGAGTCCGCTGTTCCGGCCGACAGTCGGCGAGCACGAACGGTGCCGCCGACGGCCGGCCGCCCGGTCCCAACCTCGCTCGACCGCACCAGACGATCCGCTCTCACGCATCGTGCGAGTGGGGGGATATCCCCCGGTCAAACCCGGAGGAAGCCACCAGCGCGGACCGCTCCTGCCCCAGGCCATGATCGTTTCACCGCCCAGGGAAACAAGAACGAGCCGAGGAGTTCAGCATGCCCCCGCACCACCAAACGATCGGCCGACGGAGGCTGCTCGCCGCGACGGCCGGGCTCGCGGCCACGGCCCTGCTGGCCCCCACAGCCTCCGCCACCACCACACCCACCCCGCCCACCCCGCCCGCCACCCCGGCGGCGAAAGGCGGGCAGGCCGAGGCGCTCCGCGCGCTGGAGCGCGCCGCCCACCCCCTGCGCTCGACGGAACCCGGCGGCAACACCACGGACCTGCGCGCGCTGGACGCCATGATCGGCGACGCCAAGGTGGTCGGACTGGGCGAAGCCACCCACGGTTCGCACGAGTTCTTCGCCATGAAGCAACGCGTCTTCAGTCACCTCGTCGAGGAGAAGGGCTTCACCACCTTCGCCCTGGAGATGAGCTGGACGGCCGGCCTGCGGATCGACGAGTACCTCCAGGGCGGCCCCGGCGACGCCCGGCGGATCGCCAAGGAGACGCTGACCGGATCGCCCTGGGAACGCGAGGAGTTCGTCAGCCTCATCGCCTGGATGCGGCGCTACAACGACCGCCACCCCGGCCGTAAGGTCCACTTCATGGGCAACGACATCGGAGCGCCCAAGCTCGGCGACGCCGTCTTCGACCGGGTGCTCTCGTACGTCCGTACGAGCCACCCCCAGAACGCCGTACGTCTTGAGGAGCTGTACGCGGGCCTGCGCCCCCTCGACGACGTCTTCGCCCACCTGCGCAAGCCCGTCGCCGAACGTCGCCTCGACGCCGCCACCGCCCAGCAGGCGTTCGACCTGGTCACCGCACACAAGGGGGCCGGCGACGACGCCTACGAATGGGCCGAGCAGCACGCCCGCAGCATCGCCCAGACCTTCGAGTTCACCTCGCTCGACCTGTCCGACCCCGCGTCGGTGTCCGCCGCGGAGCACCTCCGCGACCGGGTCATGGCCGACAACACCGCCTGGTGGCACCGCCGAACCGGCGACAAGATGCTGCTTTCGGCGCACAACGGCCACGTGGGCTACCTGGCCACCGACCCGGTGATGTACCCCACGACCCAGGGCGCCTTCCTGCGCGAGGCCCTCGGCCGGGACTACGCCGCCATCGGTTTCACCTTCGGCCGCGGCTCGTTCCTCACCGCGACCACCCTCGGCAGCCCTTGGAACAAGGTCACCGTCCCCGCGGCCACCCCCGACATGCAGGAGTACACCCTGGACCGGGTGCACCACCGCGACTACTACCTCGACCTGCGCGCCCTGCCCGCCGCGGGCCGCACCTGGCTGAACACTCCCCGCCCCACCTACGAGGCCGGCTCGTCCTTCAGGAAGGACCCGCTCCCCACCCTCGCCATCACCCGGGCCTACGACATCCTCATCCACCTCAACCAGATCCAGGCAGCCACGAACATCGCCCCATGACCGGGTGATGCCGGCCGAACCGCCCCGCTCCAAAGCTCCCGCTCTGAGCCGTACGGAAAGGCCCTGCCGCGGCGGTGAAGCCGCGGCAGGGCCGTGTGTGTGTTCCGTCGGTCAGGACGAGGAGGAGACCCCCTCGTCGAGAGCGACGACCAGCGGATCCGATTCCTGCGCCAGATAGTCGTGCCCCGGGTACTCCAGGTGGAGGTGCCCGGTCGGGTCACCGTCCTGCGCGAAGCCCTCGATGTTGGCGGCCAGGTAGGCCAGGGCATCGAGCCCGCCACGCACCTCCAGGGTCTCTCCGTCCGCGAGGACGGAGATCACCGCTTCGGCGTCCGCCTGCCGGAAGACGACGCGCGTCAGCGACCGGCTGTAGGGAGCCGGGTCGGCGACGTGGGAGAGACCCGTCTCGCCGAGGCCCCCGCGCACCTGCCGCCCGAAGGCGTACAGCTCGGCCCGGGACCCCGAGAGCGCAAGCTCTCCGGTCGCGTCACTCACCAGGACGTTCAGCATGGTTTCCCCTATGTTCCCTTCGGCCACCAGTCACCCGGCCGGATCGTAGCCGGATCGATCGGTGTGTGCGGATCCGCCATCGGGCCCTTGTCGATCGTCTTCTTGCCGATCTGGACTTCCAGGTTGAGATGCGGCTTGAGCTGCTGGACGTGCGTACTGTCCGGGTTCACGTCGAACCGGGCGATCTTCTTGAGTACCCGGCCGCTCTCGTCCGTGTGCTCCGCCATGAACTGGACACCACCGCTGCCGGACCGCACGATCCGCACCGGACCGCCGCCGCTGACGTGCGCGATGGCCCGGTCGATGGCCTCCTCCATCGAGATGCCGCAGTTGTGGACGAAGACCGGGGTCTGCCCCGCCACCACGTAGTACGTGTGGTGGCTGGCCACGGTGAGGTTGTGGACCCGCTTCTGTTGGGTCCAGGACTTCACCTGGGTGACCTGGACCCAGGTGCCCGAGGAGGTCTGGAGCCAGGAGCCGGCCTTCAGCTCGGCGGCGGTGATCCACGCCTTCAGGGTCGGGACCCAGAACGGGTGGCCGTCGGTCGCCGTGATGGTCTCCGACGCGTCGCCCCGGTCGCCATCGGTGTCGATGGTGACTTCCACCAGGTTCTTCCGGCCCTCGCCCACGATCTTGGCGACGACCGGCTCAGCCGTGGTGGTACCGGTCTTGGCGTCCGTGGAGACGACCTCGTCGCCGATCCGGACGTCCTCGATCGCCTTGGTCGAGCCGTCGGCGAGCAGCACTTGGGTGCCGGGCACGAAGCTGTTGCAGGTCTCGCCCTGCTCGGCCTTCTTGGCGGCTCCGCCGTGACCGCCGCCGTCGCCCTTCGCCTTCTCCTTGTTGTCGGCCTTCTTGGGCTCTTCGGCCTTCTTGGCCTTGCCGCCCTTGTCGGCCTTCTTGGCCTTGGCCGCGGCGTCCTTGGCCTGCCGCGCCGCGGTCGCCGCTGCCTCGTCGGCCTTCTTGGCCGCTGCGGCCGCGGCCTCTTGCGCGGCTCTTCTCGCCGCGGCCGCTTCCTCCTCCAGTTTTCGGGCCCGTTCGGCCGCTTCCTCGATCTGCCTCTTCCACTCGGCCAGGTCCTCGGCGTACTTCGCCATGGCCTGTTCGTAACGTTGGGCCCGGGAGATGATGTCCCGCGCGAGCTTCAGCTTGCCCATCCAGCTGTTGAACGCGTCCCAGGCCCGGTCCAGCGCCTTGAGGATCCGCTTGGCCTTGCCCGCGAAGGGCAGCGCCGCCTCGAAGGCGAGGCCCGCACAGGCACCCCAGTCGCCGCCCAGGCATGCCCGGATGTCGTTGTATCCGGACACGTCCTTCAGGATGCTCACCGCGACGTCGAGGGCGACGTCGAGCGCGCTGCGGCCGTTGGCCCAGTTCGCCCAGGCCAGTTCGGCGTCCGAGAAGTCCTTGATGGGCATGACCGGCGGGGCGATGGACTTGCCGGTCGGGTCGGTGAAGGTCACCGGCGAGTTGTTCGCGTAGGCGTAGGGCGCCATCTGCTTGGGCTCGTTGAAGTCGACCACGGGGTCGACCGACAGGAACCGTCCGGTCGCCGGGTCGTACTCGCGCGCACCCAGGTGGACCAGACCCGTGGACTCGTCCAGCTCCCCGCCGATGAAGCCCTTCTTGCCGGGCCAGACCGATGGGGCCTCGCCGCGTGCCTCGCCGAAGGGGGTGAACTTGCGGCGGGTGACCGCCTGCGTGGCGGCGTCCACGGCCGTGGTGGCCGTGCCGTTGTTGTCGCTGAGCAGGTACGAGGTCGACGTCACGCCGTCCTTGACGGTCTTGACCATCGTCGGGCCGGCGGGGTGGGCGTAGTACCGGTTGCTCTCGAACTTGCCGGCCTTGGTCAGCTTCACCTCGGTGCCGGGCAGGTAGAGCGTGGTGCCCGACGGATCCCGCTTGATGAGCCTGCTGCCCGCGGTGTCGTAGACGAACTCGGTCGTCTGCGAGCCCTCGGTGACCTTCGCGAGGTGCCCCTCGATGTCCCATTCCAGGTTCTGAGTGTTGCCCTGGACGGTCCGCGAGCGGGTGTTGCCGATCTCGTCGTAGGTGTAGGACTCGGTCCGCGAGCCACCGGGACCGGCGGTGTCGACCTTCGCGAGGCGGTTGGCTCCGTACGTGCCCGGGGTGCCGTGACCGTACGTGCGGATGACGTCCTTGGTCAGGTCACCGGTGGGAGAGTGCTTGGTCTCCTTGGTCCGGTTGCCGGCCGCGTCGAAGCCGTAGGACGACCAGTACGGGTTGGGACCGCCCACCTTGGGGGTGGAGCCCGGGCCCACCGCGCCCGGCTGGGCGGCGCAGTCGTCGGTCGCCGTCCAGGCGTCCGACATACGGCGCATGTAGTCGTAGGCGAAGCACTGCGTGTCGGTGGTCGCGGAGGCCTCCGGGCCCTCCTTGTCGGAGATCTTCAGGATGTTGCCGACCGTGTCGTACTCGTACGACGTGTCGTTGATCCGGCCCGGCGCCTTCTCCCGGTCGTTGACCGAGCGCGTCAGCCGCCGGGTCTGCTCGTCGAAGAAGTTGCTGGTGTACAACTGCGAGCCGGCCGGGCCCGCCTGCGTGCGCAGGACGTCGCCCATGGGCGAGTAGTCGATCTTGGAGACGAACGACTTGCCCGCGACGCCCATGGTGGTGGGCAGTTCGTAGCGGTTGTACGTCATCGTGACGCGCTCGGCGGGCAGTCCGCCGGCCGCGGGCAGCTGCGACCACGCCGTCAGACCGGTGTTGGGCCGGTAGCCGGCCGAGGACTCGTACGTGCCCGCCAGGCCGCCCTCGGACTGCGGGATCGTCACCGACGTACCGGTGGGCCGGTACTCGGTGTCGTAGCCGGTGACCGACGTGGTGTACGCGTTGCCGTTGACGTACCGGGTCGAGGACACGGCGAGTCCGAGGGCACCGGGGAGGGTGTCGTAGACCATCTCCGTGAGCTTGGGACCGCTGAGCGAACCCTCGTGCGTGGCCGTGGTGCGGCCCAGGGCGTCGTAGGCGAAGGCGATCGTCTTGCCCCGGGCGTCGGTGATCGACTCCAGGCGGTCGCCCTTGCCGTACGCCTTGGTCGCAACGCCCTTCTCGGGGTCGGAGACGCGGGTCTCGCGGCCGCGGATGTCGTACTCGAAGGACCAGGTGTCCCCGGCCTCGTTGACGACGCTCTGGAGCTGGCCCCGGCGGTCATAGGCGTACCGGGTCGTGTCGTACGGGCCGGTCGGCGAGTCCGAGCGGAAGAAGCGCAGCTCGGTCTTGCGGCCCTGGCCGTCGAGGAAGGCCTGGGTCGGGGTCTCGCCCTTCGGCGGGTCGACCGTGATCGAGTCGCCGCCGTAGCGGCTGGTCGTGCGGGAGGTCTCCTCGCCGAACTTCCGGGAGATCTGCGCGACCGAACGGCCCGACCCGTCGTACTGGGTCAGGGTCGAGGCCGGCACCTGGTTGTCCTTGGGCTCCCACTGGACGCCGGAGGGAGCACCGGCGGTGTAGTAGGCGCCGTTGGACTTCCAGACCTGGCCGAGGCTGTTGTAGAAGGTGTCGGCGATGATCCGACCGCCTCCGAGGGCCTCCATCTGGGTCTGGCGGATGCGCAGGCTGCTGTCGAAGATCTCGTAGCTGCTGCGGTACGTACCGTCGTCGAGCAGGCTCTTGGTCGAGATGACCACCGGCCCGTCGGTGCGCACGTCGTAGCCGAACTCCGCGTCCGGGGACTTGGTGTCGGGGTTGCGGTCCGGGGACCAGGCCTTGCTCACGCGGCCGAGGCCGTCGTACTGCATCACGGTGCGGCGGCCGTTGGTGTCCGTCTTGGCCAGGATGGAGCCGCGTCCGCGGTCGGTCTCCATGGTCTGGGTGTGGCCGAGCGGGTTGGTGCTGACGGTCTTGGTGACGATCTGGTCGGCGGCCGGCGTGTAGTCGACCTTCGTGACCTTGCCGAACGAGTCGGTGGTCGTCTTCGGACGGCCGTAGGCGTCGAAGGTGACCGATCCGTCCGTCACGTAGACCGGCTGACCACCCGCGTACCCGGACAGGGACTCGGTGCGGGTGACGTTGCCGACGGCGTCGTAGTAGACGCGCGCGTCGGACATGACGTCCTCGGGGCGCTTCACGTCGGTGGCGTCACAGGCCTTGCCGAGGGACTCGATCCGCTTCTGGCGGCCGATGATCCACAGGGATTCGTCCGACTCGTACTCGAAGCGGGTGCAGCTGTCGTCCTTCGGGTCGGCGACGTCGCCGAGGTCCGAGACGGTCTTCGGCAGACCGCGGTCGTCGAAGACCGTGTCCTGCGCGGTGCGGCGCCAGCCGCGGTTGTCCGACAGGAGGATCCGGGAGGCCACCTTGGCCGTGCCCCGGACGTAGGCCTCCATCGGCTCGATGCCCTCGCGGGCCCGGGAGGCGGTGGGTCCGTGCAGCCACGGCATGTACGTGGTCGCCGCTTCCAGCCGGCCGCCCTCGCCGTCGTACGCGAGCACCTCGCGGGTCTGGCCCGCGAAGAGGCGGTGGTCGGCGACCTCGTTGCCCTCGGAGTCCTTGACCTTGACCGACTTCTTGCCGCCCGAGGGGGCGGCGCGGTCGCCGTCGAGGCCGCGGAAGAACAGGCTCTCCGTCATGGCCCGCTTGTCGGGGGCCTCGCCGATCAGGGTGCGGACGCGCTCGTAGCCGCGCCACTGCGACCACGTGCGGGTGTTCGCCCGCATTGCCTCGGTCTCGTCGTCGTACGCCCACGCGGGCGCGCCCAGGTACTGGTACTGGGTGACGCGCGTCGGGGAGTTGCCGTTGCGGTCCTCTTCGGAGACCGTGTCGACGACGTGTTTGTGGAACCAGTCGGTGGTGTAGAGCTTCTTCTCGCGCTTGGGGTCGTTCGGGTCCGGTATCTCGTTGATCACCGGGTAGCAGCGCAGGGTGTTCGACTCGTGGGAGGCGGGCAGGATCTTGGGGTCCGAGGCCCGGCACTCCGGGTCGCGGTAGGTCACGTTGACGGTCGAACCGGTCTCGGTGTCGATCGCCATGATGCGGTAGCGCAGGTACGGCGGCTTGCCGTCGCCCATGCCGTCCACGCGGTTCGGGAGCTGCTTGCCGCGGAAGTTGACCGGCGGGAGGGTGATCTCCTGGCCGTTGCGGCCCGTGTGCTGGACGGCGGAGAGCCACAGCGGGTAGTCGGTGCCGTCACCGGTCTGCGGGAAGTCCTGGGTCAGCTTCCAGGTGTCCACCGGCTGGTGGGCGGTGCCGTTCCAGACCTTGGTGGTGATCTCGGTGAGGCGCTTGCGGGAGAAGAAGGTCGGCGTGAAGCGGGCCTTGCACTCCTCTCCCGCCCCGCAGAGCTGGTCGCCGGGGGTGTCCGGCCACATCTTGGCGATGTTCCAGTCGACCTCGGGCTTGAGCTTGCCCTCGGCGCAGTCGAAGTCCTTCGTCTTCAGGCAGCGCTCGGCGACGGTGAAGTCGACCTGGGCGGGCGCCGGGGCGAAGAGGTTGTCCTTGCGCAGGCCGTAGGAGACGTGGTCGAGCCAGCCGGCGCGGTCGTAGGCACGGTTGGTGGAACCACCGGCGATCTTGTAGTTCGACCCGTAGTGGTTGACCTCCTTGTTGTACCAGTAGGTCATCGCGTTGCCGCGGGGGTCGACGACGTAGTCCAGGTTCCAGCGGTAGGCCTGGTCGCAGACGGAGCCCGCGAAGTCACCGGACTTGAAGCAGTCCTCGCCGGGGTGGTTGCCGTAGACGGGGACGAGCAGGGCCGAGTTGGTGACCGGCTTGCCCGAGGTCCAGCCCGGGACCTTGTTCAGGCCGAAGTGGAACTGGATGCCCTGGGCGGTGGTGACGCGCCAGTGCTCGCCCTTCTTGTCGCCGTTGTCGGCGCCGGTCAGGAGCTCGACGCGTGAGCCGTCGTCCTGGGCCGGACGCCAGACGCCCGTCTTGTCATCCCGTACGAGCTGGGTGGAGCCGCCGTTGAGGGACATGGTGACGGCCGAGACGGCGTGGCAGAGGTCGCCGGTGTCGTCCTTCGGGTTGTTGAAGCCGGAACCCTCCTTCTTGTCCTGGCTGCACGGCAGGAACGAGCGCTCGATGAAGTTCGAGCCCAGGTCCCAGCCGTCGCCGACCCAGGAGGTCTGCTGCGAGGACGCGGAGGTGCGGCCGTCGATCTGCGCACTGGAGTAGCCGAGCGCCAGAGACGGGCTGGGGCCGCCGAGGGAGGCGGGGATCTCCAGCGGGTACGACCAGGAGAAGTCACCGGCGGAGCCGCCGGCCTGCCAGGTGCCCGTCGCGCTGAGCGAGGTGGCCTTGAAGGTGCCGTTCGCGCCGTCGGCGCTCGGCGCGGCGGCGAGCACCATCGGTGCGGCGCCGGCGGCCGAGGCCAGCATCATCGGCTGGGCGACCGACGGTGACGCCGACTTGGCGAAGGACCCGGCGGCCGGGGCCGAGGCCTCGCGGGCCGGGGCCTCGACGGTCGCCGTGAGCGTGCCGGTCTGCGCGTCGTTCCGCGTGGTGACGGGCGTGCCGTTACGGCACTCCGGCCGCTCAGGGGTGGTCAGCGCACAGGCGGGCAGGGCCGTGAGGCGCAGGCGCGAACCCCAGCTGCCGCCGTAGGCGTTCTTGAAGGCGTTGTAGTCGAGCTCCACCGACACCGGGGCGTCCCCGGTGCGGGCATCGGTCCGCTGCACGGTGAGGAGCAGGCCGTTCGGAACGCCGGCCCGGTCGGCCTGGGCGCGGTCGTGCAGGTCGACCCGGACCTTCACGTCGTCCTGGGCCTTGACGTCGTCCTGGGCCGGGGCACCGGGCGCGGGGGCGGTGAAGGCCTGCGGGCCCTTGGGCGCGCTGCGGGTCTGCGGCTGCGCCGTCGCTGCGGCGGCGAGCCGTACCGGCAGCGCCCCGGCCTTCACCTTGGGTGCGGCCGGAGCTTCGGGGCCGCCCGCCGCGGGCGCGGCGAGCGTCCCGGCGCGGGAGGCGGTGGGGGCGGCGGCCGCGGGGACCTGGACCTCGGCGGAGCCTGCTGCGGGCCAGGCGACCTTGGGGGCGCCGGTCCACTTGTTCCGCTGGGATTCCGCGGGGCCGGGTGCGGGTTTGCCGGTGACCGGCTTGCCCCCGACCTTGGTCAGTTTCTGCAGCTCCGGCTTGGCCGCGGCAGCGGCCGTCGCGGGCGGTGCGCTGAGTCCTGTGACGAGCAGGCTGACGGCAAGGGCTGGTATCGACCAGCCGAGCGAGCGTCTGCGCCGCCTGCCCTTACCGTACGAATTATGATTTGGCAAAGTAGATTCCGTGAAAAGTCACGCGTGAAAGCAATATACACGCTGTTTCGACAAGGACTCAAAAAGTAACAGCGAGGAGTGCGTCACACTTTATTACCGCCGTTGCCGCCGGTTTTCCGGAGCCTTTGACTGCACCAAGAACGGGCAAAGGCGGACAGGAAGCCTATGGAATAGGAATTTCCCCTTCCGCTTTATTCTTGGTGCATCCCACGTGAGAAGCTCACCCGGTCTTATTCGAGCCATCCGCGCGCGGAAGCCGGTTCCCGGGGCGCGCGGGACGACTTCAAGGAACACCCGTGAGACCACCCCTGGCGCGGCTCCGCGCCATCGGCCAGCCACGCCTGCGGGCATCGGCGCTGGTCACCACCGTGGCCCTGACTGCCGGCCTGCTGGCCGCGGCACCCGCCGCCCTGGCGGCCGGTGCCCGCCACGCGGCCGCCGGAAGCGAGGCTCCCGCCGCCCGGATCGATGCCGAAAGGGCGGCCGCAGAGGCACAGCGGACCGGCAAGCCGGTCGAGATCGTGAGCGGGCGCACCGAGACCGACGACGTCTGGGCCAACCCCGACGGGACCAAGACGGCCAATCGGGCTCTGGTGCCCGTCCGAGTCCGCAAGGCCGGAAAGCTGATTCCGGTCGATACCACGCTGGAGCGCGGCTCCGACGGACGCATCGCACCTAAAGCAACGGCAATGGGCCTGACCTTCTCCGGCGGCGGTGAGGCTCCGCTGGCTGTGATGTCGGAAAACGGCCGTGATGTCTCCCTGTCCTGGCCCAAGCCGCTTCCCGAGCCGAAGCTGGAGGGCGACAGCGCCGTCTACCCCGAGGTCCTCCCCGGAGTCGACCTGCGCGTCAGCGCGACCGTCGACAGCTTCTCCCACGCCCTGATCGTCAAATCCCGCGAGGCGGCGGCCAATCCAGCCCTCGCGCAGCTCGACTTCGGTCTCAAGGCCAAGGGACTGACCGTACGCGCCGAGGCCGACGGCCAACTGCGCGCGCTGGACCCGAACGGCCAGACCGTATTCGGCTCGGCGAAGCCGCAGATGTGGGACGCGGGCGGGCAGAAGACCGCCGAGCCCCAGGCCCAGCCCCAGACCCAGACCCAGGCCCCCGAGGCCGCCGCCCCGGCGACCCCCGCCGCCAAGACGCCGCGCTCGGCCGCCGCCGCAGCAGCGGCAGCCCCGCAGGCCGCCCCTCAGGCGCCCGCAGCCGCGGCCCCCGCACCCCCCGCCGCCCCGGTCGAGGGCGTCACCACCGGCTCCAAGCAGGCCGACCTCGGCATCCGGCTCTCCGGGTCCACGCTGACGCTGACCCCGGACCAGAGCCTGCTGCGGGCCCCGGACACCACGTACCCGGTCGTCATCGACCCGACCTGGGACGCCTGGAAGCAGGCCTGGACGATCGCGTACAAGCACAACGCGTTCCCGTCCTCGTCGAGCACCAACTACTGGAACGGCGGCACGCTCAGCAAGGACGCCCGCGTCGGCTGCGCCAAGGACGCCGCCAACGGCAACGCGGTGATCTGCGCCAAGACCTTCTTCCAGGTCGGCATGACCGACTACTGGGACAAGCAGATCATCGAGTCGACCCTGCGCATCAAGCAGAAGTCGGCCGGCTCCTGGAGCTGCAAGTCCGGTGACATCCAGGTCTGGGACACCGGCACCATCTCCAAGTCCACCACCTGGAACAACCAGCCGAACTGGGTCCGGATGGTCGACGCGACCGGCCAGTCCTACGGCGGGCGCAACTGCCCCGGTGACGGCGACCTGATCGAGCTGAACGTGAAGTCGGCCGTAGCGACGGCCACCCAGAAGCACTGGGGCAACTGGACGTTCGGTCTGAAGGCGGCCAAGGACACCGTCGACGTCTCCTGGCGCAAGCTCGACCCGAACAGCGCCCGGATCTCGGTCACCTTCAACACCACCCCGGAGAAGGTGACCGAGCGGTCCACCGACCCCTCCGTCCCCTGCACCGGCGGCATCATCGGGACGACCGACCAGGTCGTCCTGCGGGCCCGCGTGAAGGACAAGGACAAGGAGGACATCAATCTCTGGGCCGAGTTCCACTACTGGAAGGACGGCACCTCGACCCAGACCAAGGTCGAAAAGAAGATCACCAACGGCAATGTGGCCCAGCTGCCCATCCCCGCGACCGGGCTCGACGGCACCTACCGCTGGGACGTCCGGGCGCTGGACAAGGTCGGCACCCCCGGCCCCTGGGCGGGTCAGTGCACCTTCACGATCGACCGCACCCGGCCGGACAAGACCCCGTCCGTGAAGTCCGTCCAGTTCCCCGAGAACGAGGACGATCCCGAGAAGACGGGCTTCGCCCGCACCGAGGGCGTCTTCACCCTGGGCGCCAACGGCGTGAAGGACGTCACCGCCTTCGAGTGGTGGACCGACTCCAACCCCAAGGTCAACAAGGTCGCGCCGACCACCCAGGGCGGCTCGGTCGACGTCAAGTACACGCCGACCACTGCCGGTCCGCAGCGGCTCTTCGTCCGCAGCCTGGACGCCTCCGGCAACCGGTCGAACCTGAAGGAATACCTCTTCTACGCCAAGCGCCTGGCCACCCGTGACAAGCACGGCGACCTCAACGGCGACGGCACGGTCGACATCTGGAGCGTCGACCCGGGCGCCGGCACCCTGTGGCTGCACCCGGGCAAGGGCGACGGCACCTTCGACCTGTCCCGCCAGCTCGACCAGGGTTCCTTCGCCGACGCCACCTCGCTGGCGCACCGCGGCAGCTGGAACGAGGACTACTACGAGGACCTCGTCGTCCTGCGGCCCGGTCCCGACGGTTCGCGCAAGAACCTGTACGTCTACCCGAACAAGGGCGACGGCGATCTCGAAACCGCGGACGCCAACCGCCAGGAACTCCAGGTCGGCAACCCCGACGCGGACGACCACTGGGCCAATGCCGACCAGGTCGTCTCCATCGGCAGCGTCAACGACGACAACGGCGACGGGCGCACCGACGACAACGACCAGCCCGACCTGCTGGTCAAGTCCGGCGACCAGCTGTGGCTGTACCTCGGTTCCACGGTCGGCTTCCTGGACGCGTTCGGCGAGCCCGTCGGGCTCGGCAACGCCGACTGGAAGAACATGACGATCATGGCGCCCGGCGACCTCAACGGCGACCAGCTGCCCGAGGTCTGGGCCCGCGACACCGTCAGCGGCAAGATCCACCAGTACACCAGCCGCCGCACCACGGAGCCCGGCGCGACCACCACCGCCGACCTCGCGGTCTTCGGTGAGCCCTCCGCCCGCGAGAGCGCGATCGCCACCGGATTCACCGGCGCCGCGTACCCGCACCTGTCCAGCAACGGCGACTTCGAGACCGACGGCTTCGCGGACCTGTGGTCCCGCGGCGGCGACGGCCGGATCACCGAGTTCCCGGGCCGGGCCGCGTCCGCCGGCTCCGCCTTCGCGGCGGGCCGTCCGCTGGTCCTCGGCGGCACCTCGTGGTCCGAGTGCCAGGCCTTCACCTCGACGGCCACCGGCACGCACACGCTGTGCGGTCCGATCCTGTCCAAGTTCCTGGCCAAGGGCGGCACGTCGCTCGGCTACCCGACGACCGACGTCCTCGTCCCCGGCGACGGGGTGGGCCGGTACGTGAACCTCCGCGGTGCGGGCGCGACCAGCGACAACGGCTCCATCTACTGGCACCCCAGCAGCGGTGCCTGGGTCGTGTGGGGCGCCATCCGGGCCAAGTGGCTCAGCATGGGCGCCGAGAAGTCCATCATGGGCTACCCCACCTCCGACGAGGTCAAGAACTTCGACGGCGCGGGCTACAACTCCACCTTCTCCTCCACCGCGGGCGGCAAGGGCGGCATCTACTGGTCCGCCGAGACCGGCGCCTGGTCCGTCCACGGATCGATCTTCAACAAGTACACCTCGCTCGGCGGCCCGGCCAGTTACCTCGGCTACCCGACCACGGACGAGACGAACGTGGGCGACGGCAGCGTGGCCCGCTTCAACCACTTCCGCAAGCGCTCCGACTCCGCCGACACCGGCTCCGTTTACTGGAGCAAGGCCAACGGCTCCTGGTCGGTGTTCGGTTCGATCCGCAAGAAGTGGATCGCGCTGGGCGGCGAGAAGAGCACCCTCGGCTACCCCACCTCCGACGAGTACGACGTCGCGGGCGGCCCCCGGGAGGACTTCGAGAAGGGCTACATCCGCCACAACCGCACCACCGGCGCCACCGTCGAGCACCAGCCCGCCGACCGGACCGCGCACCTGCGGACCGACCTCTCGGGCGACTTCAACGGGGATGGCCGCAGCGACCTGGCCACCGCGTACGACTACGGCGACGGCACCACCGCGCTGTGGGTCTTCGACGCCCTGCCCAGCGGCGGCTTCTCGGAGCCGACGGTCCGCTGGACCAGCGCCAAGGGCGGCTTCTCCGCCGACCAGGCCAAGTGGGTCGCGGGTGACTTCAACGGCGACGGCCGGGCCGACATCGGCGCCTGGTACGGGTACGACGACGGCAGCACCGCGCTGTGGAACTTCGTCTCCAACGCCACGGGCACCTTCACCCCGGTGAAGAGCATCACCGTCGCCAAGGGCGTGTACACCTGGGCCAAGTCCCAGCCCCTGGCGGGTGACTTCAACGGCGACAAGCGGGCCGACCTCGCCCTGATCCAGGATTACGGCAACGGCGACACGGGCGCCCACACGTGGACGTCCAAGGGCGACAACACCTTCAACGCCTCCGTCGCGAGCTGGCGCACAGGCGCCGGCAAGTGGTGGATCGACTACGCCACCTTCCGCGTCGGCGACATGAACGGCGACGGCCGGGACGACTTCCTGGCCATGTACGGCTATGCCTCCTACGGCACGGCCCTGTTCACCGGACTCGCCCAGCCGAACGGCGGCTTCGCCGCCCCGGTGAAGCACTGGGCGAAGCCCGCCGGGGTCTGGGAGTACGCGAAGACGAAGCTGGCCGTTGGCGACTACGACGGCGACAAGCGCGCCGACGTCGCCCTGATGTACGACCACGGTGACGGCCACTCCTCGCTGGACACCCTGCTCGGCAAGGCCGACGGCACGGTCGGCGAGAACGTCCGCAGCTGGGACACGCCGGAGGGGAGCTGGTACGGCACCAGCGCCGCCCTGCCGGTCTCGGGCGACACCGACGGTGACGGCCGGGAGGACATCGGCATCGTGTACAACTACGCGAGCGGCGCCTCCAGCGCCTTCACGTTCAAGAGCCGCCCGGACGGCGGCTTCGAGAACAGCCTCCAGAGCTGGCAGGCCCTGCCCGGCACCTGGTGACCCCGCCGGCTCCGCGCCGGTAGGCCCCCAACGGCCCCGCACCTTCACCGAAGGTGCGGGGCCTCGCCGCTCACGGCCAAGAGGCAGTGCAGCGCTGGACGACCATCTGACCCGGATCCGCCCCCTCAACGGCAACATGGTGTTCACCACAACGCACACCCGGGGTAACAACCGCTTTCTAGCGTGACCGACCGTGGGATCACGGCCGTGAACAGGGTTGCCGGAAACCACTCATGACGGCCCATCGTCCCCGTCCTGTCAACGGCGCCATACGGGGCTCCGCATCGCATCACCTGCACCCAGCCCCACCGGGAGGCGTGGCATGAGCACCACCGAGTCACGACAGACGACGACAGAAGCGACGAGGACCGCTGCCGACCAGGCGGTCAAGGAGACGCTGGAGGACTACACCCTCCGTTTCGCACCCCGCAGTTACCGCCGCTGGACCCCCATGGTCGTGGCCACCACGGCCCTCGGCGGCATCGCCTACATGGCCGACTTCTCCATCGGCGCCGGCATCGGCCTGGCCCACGGCACCGGCAACGCGCTCGTGGCCATCGCCGTCGCCGCGGTCGTCATCTTCATCACCGGATTCCCACTGGCCTACTACGGCGCGCGCTACAACATCGACCTCGACCTGATCACCCGCGGCTCCGGCTTCGGCTACTACGGCTCGGTCGTCACCAGCGTCATCTTCGCCAGCTTCACCTTCATCTTCTTCGCCCTCGAAGGCTCGATCATGGCCCAGGGCCTCAAGCTTGGCCTCGGACTGCCGCTGTGGCTGGGCTACGCCGTCTCCACGCTCATGGTGATCCCACTGGTCGTCTACGGCATGAAGGCGCTCAGCACGCTCCAGGTGTGGACCACCCCGATCTGGCTGCTGCTCATGGCCGGTCCGCTGGTCTATCTGATCGCCAACGACCCCGGCACCGTCGACCGCTTCCTGGCCTACCCCGGCACGAACGGCGACGGCGCCGTGAACACCGCCTCCGTCATGCTCGGAGCGGGTGTGTGCCTGTCCTTGATCGCGCAGATCGGCGAGCAGATCGACTACCTGCGCTTCATGCCGCCCAAGACCGAGGCGAACAAGCGCACCTGGTGGACCGCCGTGGTAATGGCCGGCCCCGGGTGGGTCGTGCTCGGTGCGCTCAAGCAGGCCATCGGTGTCTTCCTCGCCGTCCACATCATCGCCGAGGTCGGACCGGCTGCCGCGCCCGAGCCCATCCAGCAGTTCCGCAGCGCCTTCGACGCGATGATGCCGTCCTGGATGGTCGTCCCGCTGGCCGTGGTCCTGGTGGTCATCAGCCAGATCAAGATCAACGTGACGAACGCATACTCCGGCTCACTGGCCTGGACCAACTCCTTCACCCGCGTCACCAAGCACTACCCCGGCCGTATGGTCTTCGTCCTGGTCAACCTGGCCTTCGCACTCGCCCTGATGGAGGCCGACATGTTCAGCTTCCTGGGCAGCATCCTGGGCTTCTACTCGAACTGCGCGATCGCCTGGGTGGTCACCGTGGCCACCGACATAGGCATCAACAAGTACGCGCTGAAGCTGTCCCCGCTCCAGCCGGAGTTCCGCCGGGGCATGCTCCACGCGATCAATCCGGTCGGCGTCGTGGCCTTCGTCGCCGCCTCCGGCCTGTCGATCGCGATGTATTTCCACCTCCTCGGCGACACCCTCCAGCCGTACTCGCCCGTGGCCGCAGCCGTCATCGCCTTCGTCGTCACCCCGCTGATGGCCGTGGTCACCAAGGGCCGCTACTACTTGCGCCGCACCGACGACGGCATCAGCGAGCCCCTGCTGGACACCGACGGGAACCCCAGCGCAGCCACCCTCGACTGCCACGTCTGCCACCAGCCCTACGAGCGCCCCGACCTCGCCGCCTGTCTCACCCACGACGCGGTCGTCTGCTCGCTGTGCCTGAGTACGGACAAGATCGGCGACCACGTCCTGCCGGCCACCGTGTAGGACAGCCCCGTTCGGGGTGAGGTGCGGTCGATGACCGACGTAAGTGCACCCGGCGCGCCCTGTCCGAGCTCCGTCAGCGGCTCAGCAAGTCGATCTCCACCAGCTCCTCCTCGGACAGGAGCCCCCCGTGCAGCGCCTCCAGGTTCTGGTCCAGCTGGATCACGCTGCTCGCGCCGATGATCACCGACACCACCCGGGGGTCGCGCAGCACCCAGGAGATCGCCAGCTGCGCCAGACTCTGTCCGCGTCGCGCCGCCAGCTCGCCCAGTGTCCGCAGCCGCTCCAGCTTGGCGCCGCTCAGCGCCTCCTCCTTGAGGAAGTGCCCGACAGACATCCGCGACCCGGCGGGCACCGCGCCGTCGAGGTACCGACTCGTCAGAAGGCCCTGTGCGAGCGGTGAGTAGGCGATCAGGCTGGTGCGGGGTCACCCACCGCGTCCAGCAGTCCGTCCTCCGGGGTGCGGTCGAGGATCGAGTAGCGGGCCTGGTTCAGCAGCACCGGTGTGCCCAGCTCCCGCAGGATCGCCACCGCCTCGCGGTGCTGCTCGGCCGGATAGTTGGAGATGCCGGCGTACAGCGCCCTGCCGGAGCGCACGGCCGTGTTCAGCGCCCCCATGGTTTCCTCGAGCGGGGTCTCGGGATCGTGGCGGTGCGAATAGAACACGTCCACGTACTCCAGACCCGTACGCCGGAGTGACTGGTCCAGGCTTGCCAGCAGGTACTTGCGGCCGCCACCGTCCCCGTAGGGACCGGGCCACATGTCGTAGCCCGCCTTGGAGGCGATGAACAGCTCATCCCGGTACGGACGGAAGTCCTGTACGAACAGGCGGCCGAAGTTGCGCTCCGCGCTCCCGTACGGCGGGCCGTAGTTGTTCGCCAGGTCGAAATGCGTGACGCCCCGGTCGAAGGCCCGGCGCAGCACCGCCCGCTATTTGGCGACGGTGAACCCTTGATCCGTTCCGTACTTGGCACTTGCGGCCCTCCAGGCCTCCAGCCCCTGGGCCAGCGTCGTAGAGGAGACGTACGCCTTGCCCACGGTGTCGTTGAAGACGGAGTTCGCGTACACCTGGTACGGCAGGTACGACCAGCCCGCGGCGACGTCACGGGCCGCGTCGGCCAGGATCCGGTTGGCCTGCTGCCCCCCGAAGTAGGGGAACGGGCTGTCCAGGAAGGCCTGCGACTCCAGGTCGGCCCGCGTGGCGGGGAAGGCGCCCTCGGAGACGCGGGCCGTGGCGCCGGCTCCCGTGGTCGCGTACTCGATGAAGGCGTAGGCCAGCGCCTTGTTCTTCGATGCCTTCGGCACAGCGAGGGAGCTACCCCCGTTCTCCGCACCCGCCTTGGCACCCTTGGTCCACTGCGGGAGGGGCGCCACGCGCCAGTCCCCCGACGCGGCAGGTGCACCCGAGACGAAGTTGGCGGGCATCCAGGCCCCCATGGACAGGGTGGCGATGTTGCCGTCCGACAGACCCTTGTACCACTCGTCGCTCCAGGAAGTGACCGGCGCGAGCAGTCGCTCGTCGATGAGTTTTTGCCAGGTACCCGCGTACCGAGCCGTGCCGGTGTCGCCGAAGTCGATGCCGATCTCGGTGCCCTCCACCTTGTACGGGCGTCCGCCCGCCTGCCAGATCAGGCTGGTCGTGGCGCCGGCGTCCCCGGTGTCGTTCGTGATGTAGAGCTTCGGGTCGGCCTTGTGCAGGGCGCGCGCCGCTTCGACGTACTCGTCCCAGGTGGTGGGGACGGCGATGCCGTACCGGTCGAAGACCTTCTTGTTGTAGAACAGCGCCATGGGTCCGGAGTCCATGGGGAGGGCGTAGATCCCCTTGCCGTACTTGACCGCGCTCCAGGGACCGGTGGTGAAGGCCTGGTCGTGGGCGGATGCGCCGTAGGAGGAGAGCTCCTCCAGGGATTTGCCGATGGCGAACTGGCCGACGGCGTAGTACTCGACCTGGGCCACGTCCGGGGCTCCCGAACCGGCGGCGACGGCGTTCTGCAGCGCGGTGTACTGCTTGTCTCCCGTGCCCGCGTTGACGAGCTCGATGTCCACCTTCGGATACTTCTTCTCGAAGTCGGCGGCCACCTTCTTCAGCGTGGGCTCCCACGCCCACACCGTCACCTTGCCTCCGGCTTCGAGTGCTGACGCCACGTCCTTCACGGAATTGTCGGCCCCCGGGTCCGGTGAACCGCAGGCGGTCATGCCGAGGGTCAGGGCGCACGTCGCTGCGACGGCGGCGTAGATCCGGCGGCGGCTGTTCGTTCTCATCGGTGGTGCTCCTGGTTCGGTGTGCGGATGAGGTGGGTCGGGACGAAGCACGGAGCCGGGCGCGTCACTCCTTGACGCTGCCGGCGGCCAGGCCTGACTGCCAGTAGCGCTGGAGCAGGAGAAAGATCACGACGATCGGCGCGATGGTGAGCAGGGATCCGGTGATGATGAGGTCGAACACGGGCTCGCCGCCCGCAGTCCTGGCCTGAGCGCTCCAGGCGTTGAGACCAAGAGTGAGCGGGTACCAGTCCGGATCCTTGATCATGATCAGCGGCAGGAAGTAGTTGTTCCAGGTCGCGACCATGGAGAAGAGCAGAACGGTCACGGTTCCCGGCATCAGCAACGGCAGGGCGACCCTGAAGAAGATGCGCAGCTCGCCGGCGCCGTCGATGCGGGCGGCTTCGAGCAGTTCGGAAGGGACCGCTTCCGCGGTGAACACCCACATCAGGTAGAGCCCGAAGGGCGAGACCAGGGAGGGGATGATCACTGCCCAAGGGGTGTTGGCCAGGCCCATGCCGCTGAACATCAGGAACGTGGGGACGGCGAGGGCCGTGCCGGGGACGGCCACGGCCCCGATGACGACGGCGAACACGGCCCGGCGGCCCGGGAACTCGTACACGGCCAGCGCGTATCCGCCGAGGACCGCGAGCAGCGTCGCACCACCCGCGCCGGCTGCGACGTACAGCAGCGTGTTGAGCGTCCAGCGGACGAAGGCGCCGTCGTCGTAGGTCAGCGTGCGGGAGATGTTGTCCCAGAGCTGGAAGTCCTTGCCGAGCCACAGGCCGAAGGAGTCGAGGAGGTCCTCCTGGTCCTTGGTGGCGTTGATGACCAGCCAGACGAGAGGCAGGAGGGTGTAGACGAGGACCAGGGCGGTCACCAGGGTCAGCGGGATGCTGGGCCCGGGGTCCAGCGGGGTGTGGGGCCGTCGGCGGCGACGCGGCGACGACGGACGGGGTGGTCCGGCGGCAGGGGGCCTTCGTGATCCGACGGCAGCGATGTTCGAGTCCGCGCCGGAGTGGACGGTGCGCTCCCTGGTGTCCGAGGAGACACCGGTGGGGTCCGTGATCATGTGCTCAGCCCTTCCGCATGCCGCGGAGCTGCACCGCGTAGGCGATGACCGCGGTGAAGACGCCCATCACGATGGCGACGGTCGCCGCGTAGTTGTGCTGCTGCCCGGAGAAGGCCAGCGAGTACGTGTAGAGGTTCGGGGTGTAGTCGGTCGTGATCGCATTGGGAGCGAGGTTCTGCATGATGTTCGGCTCGTTGAACAACTGGAAGCTGCCGATGATCGAGAAGATCGTCGCGATGACCACCGCACTGCGGATGGCCGGCAGTTTGATCGCGGCGACGATGCGCCACTCCCCGGCGCCGTCGATGGCCGCCGCCTCGTAGAGGGAGCGCGGAACCACCTTCAGGGCGGCATAGAAGATCAAGGTGTTGTAGCCGACGAACTCCCAGGTCACGACGTTGCCTATGGAGGCGAGCACCAAAGAGGGCGAGAGCGGATCCGGCAGGGCCAGGCCGAACGCGTCGTTCAGGTTGCCCACCAGGCCGAACCTGGAGCCGTAGATGAACCCCCACATCAGGCTGGCGACCACGGCCGGTACGGCGTAGGGCAGGAAGACGGCCACCCTGAAGAAGGCCTTGCCGTACAGCCGGCCGCTGTCGATGGCGAGCGCGACGAGCAGCGCGATCCCCAGCATCACCGGCACCTGGACGAGCAGGAACAGCCCGACCCGTGCCGATCCCTCCCAGAACCGCGCATCGGTCAGCGCTTGGAGATAGTTGTCCGCGCCGACGAACGAGGTGCCTCCGATGAGCCGGTCGCGCATCAGGCTGAGGTAGAACGCGTACCCGATGGGAGCCAGGAAGACCAGGGCGAACACCGCTGCGAACGGTCCGGCGAACCACCAGCCGACGAGGGCGTTCCGACGTGCGCGTGAACGGGAACGGGGCGGGGAGACTGCTTTTGCCGGTGCCGGCAGGAGCGTCATGGTGGGTCCTTGTGTCAGTGACCTACAGGTCCGCGACGGAGGGAAGAAGTGACGGCCTCGGGCCGGAATCGGCCTCATTGGGCAGGACCTGATGAGAAATGTTTACGTAACCATCGGTCCCGCGATGGTGGCACTCCCACTTGGGAGCGTCAAGCACCTTGCGCCCGCCGGGCCGAAAAATGCCGACCCGGGGCGTCACAGGTGAAGTTGGGTGAAGGAGCGCCACCCGGGCCGGCCGTGACGATTCACGTCCGACTGCTTGACAGGCCCTGACGCGGCTCCCAGACTCGCAGCCAGCCACTGGATGTTTACGTAAACATTGCAGAGATGGAACACCGACTTCACCGCGCACCCCACTCCATCCGCCGGCCATCACGAGGTACTCATGCGACGTCACCCCGCTTACCTGGCAACCCTGTTCGCCGTTGTGGCAGCCCTGTTCGCGATCCTGCCCGGCGGTCTCGGCACCGCCGCGGCTTCCCCCTCCCCCGTCACCGTCGTCAACGCGACGCAATTCACCGATCCCGCCGGCCGGCCCGTCCACGCCCATGGCGGAGGGGTCATCAAGGTGGACGAGTACTACTACTGGTTCGGAGAGGACCGGAACCCTGACAACAGCTTCCGGTACGTCTCCGCCTACCGCTCCACCGACCTCAAGACATGGGAGTTCCGCGGCCACGTCCTGTCCCAGGCCACCGACCCGGAGCTGGCCACCGCCAACATCGAGCGCCCCAAGGTGATGTACAACCGCGCCACCGGACAGTTCGTCATGTGGATGCACAAGGAGGGCAGCGCCACCGACTACGGCGAGGCCCGTGCCGCGGTGGCCGTCTCCTCCACGGTCGACGGCGACTACTCCTGGCACGGGAGCTTCCGGCCGCTGGGGCACATGTCCCGGGACATCACCACCTTCGTGGACACTGACGGCACCGGCTACATGATCTCCGCCGCCAATGAGAACGCGGACCTGCACATCTACCGGCTCACCGCCGACTACACCGGCATCGAGACCCTGGTAAAGAAGTTGTGGGCCGGCCAGTCCCGCGAGGCTCCGGCCCTGTTCAAGCGTGACGGTGTCTACTTCCTCGTGACGTCCGGTGCCACCGGCTGGTCCCCCAACCAGCAGAAGTACGGCACTGCGGACAGCGTCACCGGCGCCTGGAGCTCGCTGAGGGACCTGGGCGACGGCAGGACCTACGGCTCCCAGACGGCCTTCGTGCTCGCGGTCGAGGGCACCTCCGGTGCCACCACCCACCTGTACATGGGCGACCGCTGGGGCAACTCGATGGGCGGAACGGTCAACGATTCGCAGTACATCTGGCTCCCGTTGAAGTTCCCGACCAGGACCACCTTGTCCATGGACTACTACCCTCAGATCATCATCTCCACGGAAGCCGGCACCGTGCGGGGAATCGGGGACTGGAACACCCTGACGGCAGCGCACAGCGGCAAGTGCGCCGACGCCGCCGACTGGTCGGTGGCCGAAGGCGCCGCGCTGATCCAGTGGACCTGCACGGCGGGCAGCGTCAACCAGCAGGTGTGGTTCCAGGGCTTGGGAGACGGCACGGTGCGGATCATGCTCCGCCACAGCGGGAAGTGTCTCGCGACGCGTCCCCCGATGACGGCGCCGGCGTCGTCCAGACGACCTGCGGCGACGCGCCCGGACAGAAATGGAAGACGTCCCAGGCAGGCCCGACCGGCATGCGGCTCGTCGCCCAGCACAGCGGTAAGTGCATCGACGTCGCGAACCAGTCCTGGGCCGACGGCGCGCGGCTCATCCAGTGGACGTGCAACGGCGGCGACAACCAGAAGTGGCGGCGCTCGGCCGTCTGACCGTCGCGCCTGCGCCCCGGCACCGGTGGGGCCGTGTGAACCCACGGCGTGGGTCACGGCCCCACACGACCGCCGGGGCCGTCAGTCCTCGACGGGGCCGAGGTCGGGCGCTTCCCGGAAGGCCACGTTTCGTTCCCGGCCGGGTGCGTGCAGTTCGAGTACGACGACTTCGTTCGCACCCGCACGCAGCACCGGGCCGGGTACGTAGAGCGAGCGCTGGGGACCGCGGGACCAGTAGCGGCCGAGGGCGAAGCCGTTGACCCAGACGCAGCCCTTCGTCCAGCCGTCGAGGTGGAGGAAGGTGTCGGCCGCCCGGTCCGCGTCGAAGGTGCCACGGTAGAAGGCCGGTCCGATCGGCGTGGCCGACCTGGCGCCGAACGGAAGGTCCTGCGGCGCGGTGAGCGGCAGCGGACGGCTGGTCCATCCGTCGAGCGGGGAGCCGTTCAGCAGAACGCGGCCGAGCAACCCCTTGCGGTCGTGGATGCCCTGGCCGTAGTTCACGCGCCCCTGGTTCTCCACGAGAACGGTCAGGACGGTGCCCGGCCGCGGGACCGCGAAACTGAGGGAGTGCTCGTGCCTCTCGCGCTCCAGCACCCCGACGGGCTGGCCGTCGAGGAAGACCTGGGCGCGGTCGCGCACCTGCTCCAGTTCGAGCAGAGCGGGCCCCGCGTCCGGCAGGTCCGCCTCGTACAGCACGAACCCGTAGTTCTGCCCGAGTTCCTCCATCGTCAGCGGACGGCGTGAGGCGACGGCGTCCCCGAGGGCGGGCGCGGCGTCCAGCAGACCGATGCTCTCGGTCAGCTCCACCGCCGCCAGGCTGAACTTCCCGGCACGTGAAGGCGGGAACTCCGCCGGGACCGGGGCGTATTTTCCGATGACCTTGCGGAAGGCGGTGAACTTCTCGGTCGGGTCTCCGGCCTCGTCGAGAGGGGCGTCGTAATCGTAGGAGGTGACGGTCGGCCGGTAGGTGTGCTTGTCGTTGGCGCCGTTCATGAAGCCGAAGTTCGTACCGCCGTGGAACATGTAGAAGTTCACGGAAGCACCCGTCGCGAGCAGCTCGTCGAGCTCCTGGGACGCCTGCTCCGCGCCGCGGACGACGTGGTTTCCGCCCCATCGGTCGAACCAGCCGATCCAGAACTCCGTGCAGAGCAGCGGCCCGGACGGCCGGTCGGTGCGCAAGGTGGCGAGGTGCGCAGCCGACCGGCTGCCGAAGTTGGCGGTGGCGAGCACTCCCGGCAGCGCCCCTCGTTCCACGTCGGCCGGCTGGTCACAGGTGAAGAGAGGGACGTCGACCCCGTGGCGGTACAGGGAATCGGCGAGGTGTTCCAGGTAGGCGGTGTCGTCTCCGTACGCCCCGTACTCGTTCTCCACCTGTACGGCGAGCACCGGCCCGCCCCGGGTGGCGAGCCGGTCGTGCAGCGGGGGCAGGAGCCGGCCGAAGTAGTCGTCGACTGCGGCGAGGAAGTGCGGGTCGCGGCTGCGCAGCCGCATGGACGGGTCGGCCAGGAGCCATGAGGGCAGGCCGCCACCCTCCCACTCGGCGCAGATGTAGGGGCCGGGCCGCAGGAGTACGTGCAGCCCCTCGGCGGCGGCGAGATCGAGGAACCGGGGCAGGTCGAGGCCGCCGTCCATGCGGAACACGTCGGGCCGCGGCTGGTGGAGGTTCCACGGGACGTACGTCTCCACCGTGTTGAGCCCCATGAGACGGGCCTTGTGCAGCCGGTCGCGCCAGAGGTCGGGATGGACACGGAAGTAATGGAGTCCGCCCGAGAGGATGCGGAAGGGATCGCCGTCGAGCCGGAAACCGTCGTCTTCGATCTGGAGAAGGGGCATGCGCGTGCTCCTCAGCTGAGCAGGGATGCGCGGATCGCGCCGTGGGACTGTCGCCTCTGAATGTTTGCGTAAACATTCGCGACATGGCAAGCCCTGCCATCCCTTCCATGTGTCTGTCACGCTCTACGGCCGGGTCGTGCCCAGGAGCAGCTGCCCCACCGAATCTCTCAGGACGGAGCACGCCTCGGGGTCCAGGCCGTCGTCGGAGACGAAGTAGTCGATCTCCGACAGGGCGATGAACCGGCTGAGGCCCACGACCCCCCATTTGGTGTGGTCCGCGACCACGGCCACCTGAGTGGCGCAGTCGATCATCGCGCGGTTGGTCTGGGCTTCCGCGAGGTTCGGAGTCGTCACTCCGGCGCGTTCGGACACGCCGTGGGCGCCGACGATGAGCAGGTCCACCTGGAGCGAGCGGATCGCCTGGTCGGCGAGAGGTCCGACGAGAGAGGCCGACTTGGTGGGAGTGCCGCCGGTCAGGAGCAGCGTGGGGCCCGCGGGGCCCGGCTCGGCCCCGGTGGGACGCAGGAGCTGGGCGACCGGCAGGGAGTTGGTCACCACCGTCAGACCCGCGACGTCCCGGAGCCGCGCCGCTACCGCGTAGGACGTCGTCCCGCCGGAGATGGCGACGACACTGCCCGGTTTCACGAGAGCGGAGGCCGCCTCGGCCACCGCCGACTTGGCCCGCGACTCCATACCGGCTTTCGTTTCGAACGGTGGTTCGTCTCCCGTGGTGACGGAGGCACTGATGGCGCCCCCGTGCACCTTCGACAGGGAACCGGTGCGGGCCAGTACATCGAGATCGCGGCGGATGGTCATGTCCGAGACACCCAGCTGCTCCACGAGATCGGCCACGCGCACGGCACCGTCGCGGCGCACGATGTCGAGGATGAGAGCCCTCCGCTGGGGTGCGAGGCGTGCTGACTCGGTCACGATCTCGTCCCCGTTCCTGTGAGCGCCGTCCGTGTGCGCCGTCAAAGTCACACGGCATTCCTCACAAACGAACAGTCTACGTCGCCGGGCTTCGGCCTCACCGCGTTCTCACACGATGCGCCGGGCGCCGACGGCCGGGGAGACCGGGAACAGGTGCGGAGCCTGGTACCCGGCCGCACGGAACGCAGTGGTGACAGCGGCGCCGATCACCTCCACCCGGCCCGCCTCCGCCAGCACGATGACGGACCCGCCGAAACCGCCACCGGTCATGCGAGCCCCGAGAGCCCCGTGCGCCAGGGCCGTGTCCACCACGAGGTCGCTCTCCGCACAGGAGATCCGGAAGTCGTCGCGCAGCGACGCGTGACCGTCCGTGAGGATCGGCCCCAACGCCGCCAGGTCCCCGGCCCGAAGGCGGGTGACGGCCTCGGTGACCCGTGCGTTCTCCGTCACCACGTGCCGGACCAGGGGCACCAGGTGGGCGGGGAGCGCTCCGGCTGCCCCGGGCAGGTCCGCGGGAGTGAGGTCGCGCAGTGCCGCCAGCCCGAGCAGACGGGCGGCCTTCTCGCACCCGGCCCGCAAGGCCGCGTACGCGCCGTCGCCGAGGTCGTGCTTCACGCGGGTGTCTACGACCAGCAGTCTCATCCCCTGTTCCTCCGGAGCGAACGGGACCTGCTCGTGGGCGCCGGCACGGATGTCCAGGTGCAGGGCCGCGCCGGCGGTGCAACAGGCGGAGGCCAACTGGTCCATGGCCCCGCACGGCACCCCGGCGAAACCGTTCTCCGCGCGCTGGCCGATCAGCGCGAGGGCGGGTGCGCTCAGCTTCATCCCGTAGAGGTCGTTGTAGGCGAACGCGACCGCGCACTCGAGCGCGGCGGAGGACGAAAGGCCCGCGCCGGCGGGCACGGTGCTGTCGATGTGGAGGTCGGCGCCCCCGAGCCGGTGTCCGGCCTCGCGCAGCGCCCAGACGACCCCCGCCGGGTAGGCGCCCCATGTGGTGACGGCTCCGGGGGTGAGTCGGGCGACGTGGAGGTCGATGACCGGGCCGTCCCCCTGGGCGCTGTGCAGCCGCAACCGGCCGTCCTGTCGCCGCCGCGCCGCGACCAGGGTGTGCTGGGGGATGGCGATGGGCAGCGCGAAGCCGTCGTTGTAGTCGGTGTGCTCGCCGATCAGGTTGACCCGGCCGGGCGCTGCCCAGACCCCCTCCGGGTAGGCGCCGTAGATGCGCCGGAAGGCCTCCTTCACGCGGTCACCTCGCGTACGCGGGTGCCGTCGTCAGCTCCCGCGACGTCGGAGTACCGCAAGGACACGGCTGCCGGCCCGCGGGCCGCGGCCTCGCCGGTGATCAGGGTCGGATCGTCCGGCACGGTGACCGCGTGGCCGGCCGCGGGGAGCCGGGCCGTGACCGCGCTGCCGGTGCAGCCTGCGCCACCGGTGACGAGGTACCTGCTCATGACGCTGCCTCGCGGAGCCGCCGGGCCGCGTCTTCGGGGGCGATGTCGTTGACGAAGGAGTCCATTCCGGATTCGACCCCGGCCAGGAACTTGAGCTTGCCTGCCGACCGGCGGACCGTGAACAGCTCCAGGTGCAGGGCGAGTTCCTGTCCACCGGTCTTCGGCGCCTGGTGCCAGGCGGAGATGTAGGGGGTCGGGGCCGCTTGCGCGGGCTCCCCTTCTTGACGGAACAACCGGTCGAACCTGCGCAGCAGCTCCAGGTACATCCCGGGGAACTCGGCGCGTTCGGCCTCCGAGAGGTGGGTGAGGTCGGGGACGCGGCGATGGGGGTAGAGGTGCACCTCGTACGGCCAGCGGGCGGCATAGGGGACGAACGCCGTCCAGTGCTCCCCCGCCAGGACCACGCGCGACGTGGCGACCCGGGCCTCGGCCAGCAGGTCCTCGAAGAGGTTCCCGCCGGTGACGGACCGGTGCGTGTCGGCGACGGCGATCATCTTGGCGGTCCGCGGCGGGACGAAGGGAAAGGCGTAGACCTGCCCGTGCGGGTGCGCGAGGGTGACGCCGATCTCCGCGCCGCGGTTCTCGAAGCAGTACACCTGCTCGATTCCGGGAAAGGACGACAGCCGCGCGGTGCGGTCCGTCCAGGCGTCGAGTACGAGCCGGGCGCGGTCCTCGGTCAGATCGGCGAAGCTCGCTCCGTGCTCGGGCGTGAAGCACACGACTTCGCAGCGTCCGACGCGCCCCGCCAGGGAGGGGAAACGGTTCTCGAACACGGCCACGTCGTAGTCCGCCGCCGGTATCTCGCTGTGGCGCCCGTTCCCGGAGGGGCACAGGGGGCAGGCGTCGGTCGGCGGGAGGTGGACGCGTCCCTGCCGGTGCGAGGCGATCGTGACCCAGTCGCCGGTCGCCAGATCCAGGCGCAGCTCCGGGTTGCTGTCGACGGGCTCCGGCGCACGCCGGTCGACCGTGTCGCGTTCGGCGCTCTCGTCGAGGTCGTAGTAGATCAGCTCGCGACCGTCGGCGAGCTTCGTCGTGGTTCTCTTCACGGAAACGTGCCCGTCTCTCGGAGTACGGTACGGCGGCTATGGCGGGCCATACGTCGACAAGAGTAAACAGAAAACAACTGAAGTCAACGTGCGATCCTGTCGGCTGCGCGAGCGGCGGTGGGCGCTGCGGGGCGAGCCCGTCGTCTTGCACCGCCGCAGCAGGACGAAAGCGCCGGCCAGGGCCGCGGCGCCGCCCACGGCGCCACCGACGAGACCGGTCCGGCCGGACGAGGAGGCGGACGGCCAACCCGTGGGGGTGGGGCCTTCACGCGCGTTGCGCGGGGACCGGCCTTCCGGTACTGCGCTCTCAGGCGCTCACCCGTGGCTGAAGCTGCCGCGACCGCCAGCGGTGGGTACCGGCAAGGTCGCCCCGCCACCGGACGGGTGGACGACGCTCCGTGAGTTGCGGTCTCCCCGCGGCCGACTCACTGTGTCGCCGTTCCGCACTTTCCTGTTGCTCGACCGTCACGGCCGACCATAACGCCATGCCGTATATGCGACCAAGAGGTGCCGGCGAATGCATTGCACCGCTGCCGGATGCGCCAAGAGGCGTGCAGCGTAATCAATTTCCGGGCGAATCCTCGCCCGGAACAATTGCTTGACACCCGCCTGATGCATGGTCAAACGCACGACGCGCCCTCATATGAGCGTCGAAATGCCGCTTTGGTTCTGAACGATTCGGGGCGCCGGCGCGCATGGCTCCGGATGAATACGCGCGAAGGCGGACGATGGCAGGGCCCACCCGGCCATGGTGCGCCGCCCGGCGTCACGCCCCCCGGGTGTCCGCCAGGATCAGCCGGCCGACCTGCTCACCGAGGACGGTGCGTGCCTGCTCGGCGAGTCCGTCGTCTGACACGAAGTAGTCGATCTCGGACAGGCCGGCGAACCGGCTCAGCCCGACGACGCCCCACTTGCTGTGATCGGCCACAACGGCCAAGCGCGTCGCGGCGGAGATCAGGGTGCGGTTGGTCTCCGCCTCCGCGAGGTTCGGAGTGGTCACCCCGGCGCGCTCGGAAACGCCGTGCGCGCCGACGATGACGAGGTCGACTTGCAGGGAGCGGATCGCCTGGTCCGCCAACGGCCCGACCAGGGAGGCGGACTTGGTGGGCGCCCCGCCCGTGACCAGCAGGGTCGGGGCCGCGGCGCCGTCCTCCGTCCGGAACGACCGCAGCAGCTCGGCGACGGGCAGGGAATTGGTCACCACGGTCAGGCCCGCGATGTCGCGCAGACGGTGGGCGACGGCGTACGTCGTCGTGCCGCCGGAGATCGCCACGACACTTCCGGGCTGCACCAGTTGGGCGGCCGCTTCGGCGACCGCGGCCTTGGCCGCCGACTTGAGGGTGGACTTGGTCTCGAAAGCGGGCTCGTCGCCTGTGGTGCCGGATGTACTCACCGCCCCGCCGTGCACCTTCTCGACCGACCCGGCCTTCGCGAGCACGTCCAGGTCGCGGCGGATGGTCATGTCGGACACCCCGAGCTGCTCCACGAGGGCGGCAACGCGCACCGCTCCCTTGCGGCGCACGGTATCGAGGATCAGTTCTCGCCGCTGGGCCGCCAGCGGTGCCGACTCCGTCACAGTCCCACCCAATGATCTCTAGCAAATTCCAGACAGAGATCAATTGTACACGGCATCCAATAAGGGCAGGCAAGGGGTGCACAGGACCTGATCTGCCGAACGTTCGTACCGAAGGACGGATTTACCGGGATGCGTATCCGATTGGCCAGCACTCGTGACCGTCACCAGACACCATTATGACGAATTGGGGCGGCGCGCACCGAAAGGCTTCTCCCCCGATCCCCTCTCCCTCTCCCTCCCCCTCCCCCGCCTTGCGGCTGATCGTGTCTCAGGCCGGAGGACGTTTCGCCCGACGAGGCCCGCCCTCCCGGGCCGGGCCTCGTCGTACCGACCGCACTACCGTCGTGTGCGCCGTGTCAGTGGGGCAGCCCGACGGCCCGTTCGCCGCTGCGGCGCTGCTGGATGACGACGGCGGCGACGAGGAGGGCGCCCTGGGCGACGTTCTGCCAGAAGGTGTTGATGCCCTGGACGGTCAGTCCGTTCTCCAGCGCGCCGAGCAGCGCCACGGCCAGGAGCGTGCCGCCGATGCCGCCCTTGCCGCCCTTGAGCGCACAGCCACCCAGCGCCGCCGCCGTGATGGCCTTGAGTTCGAGGCCCTCGCTTCCCGAGACGGGCTGCCCCGAGCCGGTCCGCGCGGTCAGCAGGATGCCCGCGACCGCCGCGACCACACCGATGAGCGCGTAAACGGCGACCAGGTACTTGTTGATGTTGATGCCCGCCAGCCGCGCCGCGGTGTCGTTGCCGCCGATCGCGTAGATGTTGCGGCCGATGTCCGTGTACTTCAGCATGACGTGCACCGCCAGCGCCACGACCACCAGGATCCAGATCATCACCGGTACCCCGGCGATCTTCCCCCGGCCGAGGAACACGAAGAGGGGGTCGTTGAGGACGTAGCCCTGCGCGCGGCCGTCGGAGACGAGCTGGGCCACGCCCTTGTAGGCGGCCAGGCCCGCGAGCGTCGCGATGGTGGGGTTGACCCGGCCGTAGACGATGGCGACGCCGTTGACCACACCCACGAGGATGCCGATACCGATCGCGGCGGCCATCCCGAGGTAGGGGTTGGATCCACCGGACGTGAAGACCATGGCGCTCACGACGGAGGCCAGGCCGGCCTGGGAGCCGACGGATATGTCGAGGCCACCACAGATGATCACGACCGTCTGGACGATGGCGAGCAGCCCCGTGATCGTCACCGCCTCGCCGATGACCTGGATGTTGGCGAGGCTGAGGTAGTTGTCGTTGAGGAACCCGAACAGGGCCAGGACGAGGACGAGGGCGCCGATCAGGCTGAGGTTCTGGCCGCCGAGCGAGGAGAGCAGGGGGCCTCCGCCCTTCCGCGCCGGAGCGGGAAGGTTCTCGGTGGTGGCCGGCGTCTGGGTGGTGGTCATCGAGCGTCTCCATCGGCGGAGTCGGTGAGCGGTCGGTCGGATGAGACGGGGGCGAGGTCGTCTGCCATGGCGAGGTTGAGGATGGCCTCCTCGGTGGCTTCCGACCGGTTGAGCTCGCCGGTGACGCGTCCGTTCTGCATCACGACGATCCGGTCGGCGAGGCCCAGGACCTCGGGTAGTTCGGAGGAGATCACCAGCAGGGCGACCCCCTCCCGAGCGAGGTCGGCGATGATGCGGTAGATCTCGGCCTTGGCACCGATGTCGATCCCGCGCGTCGGCTCGTCCAGGATCAGGACCTTGGGCTTGCGCAGCAGCCAGCGGGCGAGCACGACCTTCTGCTGGTTTCCGCCCGACAGTTTGCGCACTTCGTGCTCGATCGAGGGTGTGCGCACCCGGAGCCTGTCGGAGAAGTCCTGCGCCACCGCCCGCTCCTGGCGGCTCTGGACGAAGCGCCAGCGGCGCAGCCGGTCCAAGCTCACCAGGGAGGTGTTGTCCCGGATGGAACGGTGGAGGAACAGCGCCTGGGCCTTGCGTTCCTCCGGGGCGAGTCCGATGCTCGCGCGGATCGCGTCCCTGGGGCTGCGCAGACGCAGGGGGCTGCCGTTCACGGAGACGCGACCCGATCGGATGGGCCGGTCGCCGGCGAGGGCGAGGGCCAGCTCGGACCGTCCGGCCCCCATGAGTCCGGCCAGGGCGACCACCTCTCCGGCACGGACGTGGAGGTCGACACCGCTGACGTCGTCGGTGGTCACGCCTTCCAGCTGCAGGACCACCTCGTCGCGGGCGACGTCCTGTCGCACGAACAGGGAGGACAGGTCGCGGCCGACCATCAGGCGGACGACCTCCCCCTCGTTGGTGTCGCGGGCTTCCAGCACGCCGGCGACCGCTCCGTCGCGCAGGACCGCGATGCGGTCGGCGAGACGGAAGATCTCCTTCATGCGGTGGGAGACGTAGATGACGGCGATGCCCTGGTCCCGGAGCCGGTCGATCAGGCCGAAGAGTGCTTCGACCTCGTTCTCGGAGAGGGAGGAGGTGGGCTCGTCGAAGGCTATGACCTTGGCGTCACCGGTCAGCGCCCGCAGGATCTCCACCAACTGGCGCTGTGCGGCAGTGAGTTCGGATCCCAGTTGATCGGGGTGGATGACCTTCTCGAATCCGAGGCGGGCCAGGTCGGCGGTGATGCGGCGGCGCAGCTCGGCCCGGTCGAGGCGGCGCAGGGCGGTGCGCGGCAGAGCCCCCGCGTACACGTTCTCGGCGACCGAGACGTGCGGGATGATCTCGGGTTCCTGCGGGATGATGCGGATCCCGGCCTTGTGGGCGTCGTGCGGTGACGACAGGGTCCTCGGACGCCCGCCCCAGACGATGCTCCCCTCGGTGGGCTGGTGGTCACCGGTGAGGATCTTCAACAGGGTCGACTTGCCCGCGCCGTTCTCCCCCATGAGGGCGGTCACCCGGCCCCGGGGGAAGGCGAGCGTGACGCCGCTGAGCGCCTGTACCGCACCGAACCGTTTGGTGATGTTCTCGACGGAGATCTCTTCGCCGGGATCCTGGTCGGGGGCGGGTGGCTCTGTACCGGCTGTGGTCATGGGGGCCTCGCAAGCTGGGGTTACGTGGGGCGTTCGTGCCGGCGACGCTGCTGGTCGGCGGTGGTGGTCTGGACGGGTGGCGGGTACGGCTGCCGCTGCGGCGGGCCGTACCCGTCCTGGCCTCGGGCTCGGGCTCAGCTGCAGGTGATGCCCGCGTCCTTCCAGTTGGAGGCGTCGACCATCTTGGTCGGGGCGAAGGCTTCCTTGGGGAAGTCCTTGCCGTTCTTGAGCTTGTCGTACATCGTCTGGACCGCCAGGGCACCGACGTCACTGCCGTTGATGAAGAGCGCGGCCTTCATCCCGGACGGCTTGCCGGAGCTCCAGTTCTTGCAGGCGAGGTAGGCGCCGAGGCCGACGCCGATCACGTTGTCGGCCTTGAAGCCGGCGTTCTCCAGGGCGGTGACCCCGCCCTGGACGTTCTCGTCGTTGCAGCCCCAGACCACCCAGTGCTTCACGGAGGCGTTGGCGGTGATCGTCGCGGCGATCTTGTCCTGCGCGCCCGTCGGGGAGTTGTCCGTCGGCACGTCGATGTTCTGCACCGACGCGCCCGCGGCATCCGCGAACGCCTTCTTCGAGGCGCTGACACGGTCGGTGCACACGGTGACGTCCTGCTTCCAGGCCGATATCGTCCGCGTCTCCGCCGGGTTCCAGCCGGCCTTCTTGAATTCCTCGGCGGCCCGCTTGCCGACCTCGCCGCCCATCTGCTCGCCACTGAACCCGATGCGGGGCACCAGGGCATCGCCGCCGCAGGCGGCGGGGTTCGGGCCGGTGCTGCAGATCTGGTCGTCCGAGGTCAGGAGCGCCACCTTGCCGGTCTTCGCCAGCTGTACGACCTGCGGGCCCACGGCCGGGTCGGGAACGACCACGATCAGCCCGTTGCTCTTCTGCGAGATGGCCGCCTGGGCCTCGCTCACCGTCTTGTTCGCGTCATTGCCCAGGTTCACCACCTTCAGGTCGATGCCGAGCTCACTCGCCTTCGCCTTCGCACCGGCGGCCTCGCCGATGAAGTACTCCTGGTCGCCCTGCTTCTGCAGATAGGTCAGGGAGATCTTCCCGTCGACCTTCCCGACGTCCGCGGTCCCGCCCGTCGTCTCCTGACCACTGGAACACGAGGACAGGACGAGCATCGTGGCCAGGCTCAGGGCCGCGGCGGCTACAGGGCGGTGGTGGTGAGTGAGCATGTCGATCCCTTTGCTTGAACGGTCGCACCGGGCGACCAGTGGGGCACTTGAGATGGGGTGGGGTTCGGTCCGGCCGTCGTGATCGCCGCCCGGGGCTGCAGGTCCCGGCGGACCGTGCGAGGGAGAGGTGTCCGACCTCGGCCGGCAAGCCCCAGGGGACGATCCCCTCGTGATGGAATCCGCCACAGTCGGCCGTTTTCAAACTTGATGCAACAGAGAAAAGCGCTGTTTCCGTCATAAGTCAACAGTGCGAAGCGGGGGTTTCGGATTGATGCGCCCCCGTGACCTCCAGGGGCACTCCGGAGCCGCAGGGCCGCCCCTGCGGCCGCTGGCGAGCGGTCCGGCCGAAGGCCGCGGGGCGCCGCCCATGCGGCACGGTACGCCGCAGACGCCCACATCGACAGACCTGACCATGTTGATTCACATCGGAATGTGTCTGAATCTGTTTGAATACCGGCGCAAGGGTGCTTACCCGGTGGGCTCGTTCCAGCGCTGCTCGGCCGCCGGGCCCGTACGGCCGAAGGCGACGGGTGCTCCGGGCCCACCGCTCCTGGACGTCACGGCGTAGCCCGGTGCGATCCGAGGTTTGATGCGCCCCGTCGCATCGGTGGAGAAAACCAGGTTGTCCCCCTCGGCCCTGCCGAATGCCGAGCACGACCAGATGCCCACGCCGTCCCCTGTGGAACCGCGCGCGTCCATGCAGTAGCCCGGGTTGGCGGCATTGTGCAGGAGGCCCATGTCATCGAGGCGCCACTGCTGCGCCGGCGCCCCGGCACGGCAGCGTGCGGTGATGACGTCGACGCCGTTGGAGAAGGTGCCGCCGCGGACGTCCAGACACAGACCGGTGGCGGAATTGACGGCCGGAACGTACGCCGAGGCCCGGAAGGGTTGTACCGGATCGGCCGTCGCGGCCTCCGTGGTCGGTGTGGGGCTGGGCGTGGGCCGGTCGCTGGGCGTGGTCCGGTCGCTGGGCGACGGCCCCGTCGCGGAGGGCGACGCGCTGGGCGAACGATGGGGTGAGGCGGACGCGGAGGGCCGCGCCCTGCTCCCCGACTGAGTCGGCGACCCCGCGCCGCCTGCCTCGACGTGCACTTGCGGTGGCTGCCCCTCAGCCGCGACGGGCGGCTCGGGCCCCCAGGCCGCAGGGACGACCACGGCGAGCGAGCACTCCGCCCGAGGCGTCCCGGTCCCCCGGCCCGCTCCCGAACCCTCCCCGGGGCGTACCGCCGACAGCGGGGAACGGGCCGGTGCGTACGCCGTCTTCGGCGGCCCCGTCCACGCCCACGACCGGCACGCCCACCGGTACGAACGCGGCGCCGGCCGCCGGCCGGCAATCCGGCAGTCCGAGCACCGTGCCGGCCTCCCCCACGGCGCCGACGGCCCCCTCCGAGAAGCCGACGCTGCGCCGGCACGACGCGGGGCCTCAGGTCACCGATCTGCAGCGGCGCCTCGCGCAGCTGGGGTTGTGGTCCCTCCCCCAGCGAGGACGTTACGACCAGCACCTCGACGACGCGGTGAAGCGGTTCCAGGCGAAGTACGGCGTCCGTGGCGACCCGCCGGGGGTCTACGGCCCGGCCACTCGGTGGCGGCTGGAGTCCTTGACCTCCTGACGCCCGGCCGGCCGCCTCGTGAGCCCCGCGCGGGGCTCAACGCCTCACCATTCGGCGAGGGATCCGTCGGCCCGTCGCCACACCGGGTTGCGCCATCGATGGCCGGTCTCGGCGGCGCGTTCGACGGCCTTCTCGTCGACGTCGATGCCCAGTCCGGGTGCGGTGAGCAGGGCGACGTGGCCGTCCTCGTAGCGGAAGACGGACCGGTCGGTGAGGTAGTCCAGCAGGTCCGACCCGGCGTTGTAGTGGATCCCGAGGCTCTGCTCCTGGATCAGCAGGTTGGGTGTGGCGAAGCCGACCTGGAGGCAGGCGGCCAGCGCGATCGGGCCGAGCGGGCAGTGCGGCGCCAGGGAGACGTCGTACGCCTCGGCCATCGCCGCGATGCGCCGCACCTCCGAGATCCCACCGGCGTGCGAGAGGTCGGGCTGGGCAATGGCGATCCCCTGTTGGAGCACCGGCTTGAAGTCCCAACGGGAGTACAGCCGTTCTCCGGTGGCGATGGGGATGCTGGTGGAGCGCACGACCTCGCCGATGTGGGCGCTCATCTCGGGTACCACCGGTTCCTCGACGAAGAACGGCAGGTACGGCTCCAGGAGGGGAAGCACCCGCCGTGCCATGGGAAGGGTGAGGCGGCCGTGGAAGTCCACGGCGATGTCGAAGCCGTCGCCGACCTCCGAGCGGACGCTCTCCACCCGTTCGACGATGTCGCGGACGGCGCGCGGCGTGTCGATCAGTTCCAGCTGGGGCGAGGCGTTCATCTTGATGGCCGTGAAGCCCTCGGCCTTGCGGGCGGCGGCCTGCTGCGCGACATCGGTCGGCCGGTCGCCGCCGATCCAGCTGTACACCCGGGCCCGGTCCCGGACGTTGCCGCCGAGCAGCTGCCACACCGGCACGCCCAGCGCCTTGCCCGCGATGTCCCACAATGCCTGGTCGATGCCCGCGACCGCGCTGGACAGGACGGGGCCGCCTCGGTAGAAGCCGCCCTTGATGAGGACCTGCCAATGGTCCTCGATGCGCATCGGGTCCTGGCCCACGAGATGGTCGGACAGTTCCTCGACGGCGGCCGCGACGGTGTGCGCGCGGCCCTCGACGACCGGTTCTCCCCAGCCGGTGATGCCCTCGTCGGTGTCCACGCGCAGGAAGCACCAACGGGGGGCGACCAGATAGGTCCGCAGGGATGTGATCTTCACTTGGACTCCTTCTTCACGGCCCAGCCGCCGTCCACGGTCAGGTTCGTTCCGGTGATGTACGAGGCGTCGTCGGACGCGAGGAAGGCGACGGCGGCCGCCACTTCTTCGGGGTGGCCGAGCCGCCCGAGGGCCGTGGCGCGGGCGGAGAGCAGGCGGCCCTCCTCGTCCACGTCCTGCCAGTTCTCGGTGAGGATCGGGCCCGGCAGCACGGAGTTGAACCGCACCTGCGGCCCGTACTCGACCGCGAGCTGGCGCACGAGCGCGCACATGCCTCCCTTGGCCGCGGCGTAGGCCGGATGGCCCGGCAGGCTGCACAGAGCGTGCACGCTGGACGTGGCGACGAAGGAGCCGCGGGCGGCGCGCAGGTCGTCGAGGAACGTCCGGACGGCCAGGTAGGGCGCCTTGAGGTTGACCGCCATGTCGCGGTCCCAGCTGCTCCCGGGCAGCTCGTGTGCGGGCGCGTACGTGTGGGTGAAGGCGTTGCTGTGCACGACGGCCACCGGGCCGAACAGCGTGTGGGTGCGTTCCCGGAGACGGATCCACTCCTGTTCGGAGGAGACGTCGCACCGTACGAACTCGGCGCGGCCGCCGCCGTCGCGGATCTGCCGCGCGACTGCGGTACCCGCCTCCTCGGCTATGTCGGCGAGGACGACGGCCGCTCCTTCGGCGGCCAGACGTACGGCGCTGGCTGCGCCGATGCCGGACGAGGCGCCGGTGACGACGGCGGTTCGCCCTGTGAATCGGTTCATGACTGATCTTTCCTGTGCTGTCGTGGGCCGGAATGCCGCTGGACGGGACGCCCCGGTCAGCGGGTGACGTCGTCGCCGTGGAGGAGGTCCAGTTCGGCGCGTCGGGGCAGGCCCTCCCAGTCGCCGGGAGCGGCTACCGCGAAGGCCCCGCACGTCGCGGCGAGCTGCAGACGGCCGGGGAGGGGCGCACCGTCGAGGAGTCCGGCGAGGTACCCGGCGACGAAGGCGTCCCCGGCGCCGATCGGGTCCACCAGGGTGACCGGCACGATGTCCTGGACGGCCTCCCCGCCGTCCGTGGCCGCGAGGGCTCCTCGGGCGCCGAGCTTCATGACGGCCTCGCGCGGGCCGAGCAGGAGCAGGGCGCGCGCCATGGAGGCGGGATCGGCCTCGGGGACGACCAGGGCGGCCTCGTCGGGGCCGGCGAAGACGATGTCGGCGCGGGTGACGAGGTCGGAGAGCTCGGCCGCGGCCTCCTCCCGGGTCCACAGCCGGGCCCGGTAGTTGAGGTCCAGGGAGACGGTGACTCCGGCGGCGCGGGCGAGGTCGACGGCCCGCCGGACCGCGGCGCGCGGGGCGTCGCCGAGGGCGGAGGTGATGCCGGTGACGTGCAGGACGCGGGCCCGGGTGACGAGTTCCGGGTCTATGTCCTCGGGAGCGAGGCGGGAGCCGGCGAGTCCGCGCCGGTAGTAGGTGACGCGGGTGTGGTCGGGTGTGCGGCGTTCACGCAGCATGAGTCCGGTCGGTGCGGCGTCGTCGACGCGGGCCCGGCTGATGTCCACGGCCTCGCCCCGAAGTCCGTCGAGGATCATGGTGCCGGAGCTGTCGGCCCCTACCCGTCCGGTCCAGGACGCCGGGTGGCCGAGGCGGCTGACGCCGATGGCGACCGTGGCTTCCGCACCTGCGAACCCCAGGCGGAGCGGGGTGCCGCAGGCCAGCGGGCCGGGCCGGTCGGCGGCCAGGACGGCCATGGCCTCTCCGAGGGTGACGAGCGCGGTCATGAGCGGATGCCGTCCAACAGCGTGGCCGCCCGTTCGCGCAGCGCGCCCAGGTCGCCGCCCTCGCAGGCGTCTCCGACCAGTGGGCTTCCCATGCCCAGGGCGCTCGCCCCGGCTGCCATGTAGGCGGGGGCCTGGTCGAGTCCGATGCCTCCCGTGGGGATGAGCGGGATGTGGGGCAGGGGCGCCCGGACGGCGCGCAGGTAGTCCGGGCCTCCGATGAAGGCGGGAAAGAGCTTGACCATGGTGGCGCCCTCTCGCCAGGCGGCCACGATCTCGCTCGGCGTCAGGGCGCCGGGGAGCACGGGGACGGCGAGGCGGCGTGCCTCCACGATGACGTCCAGGCAGGTGGCCGGGGTGATGAGGTAGGTGGCGCCGGCCTCCACGGCGCGCGTCGCGTCGGACGGTGTCATGACGGTGCCCGCGCCGAGGGCCAGTTCGGCGGGCCTGGACTGGGCGTACTCGCGCAGTGCGGGCAGGACGTCCGGGGTGGTGAGGGTGAACTCGACTGCTCGGATGCCCGCGTGGTGAAGGGCGTCGGCGGTGGCGGCGAAGCGGCGGGGCGAGTGCGAGCGCAGGATGGCTATCGCGGGGGCGGCGGCGAGTGCGGGGACCAGGTCGGTCATGATGCGCAACCTCGGGGGTCGTGAGGGGTGGTGAAGGACGCGGGGTACCGCGCCGGGTCGTCGGCGAAGGGCGGAACCGGCACACCGGTGGCGCCGGGCCGGCAGATGAAGATCCGGCCGGCGAGCGGCTCCGCCGAGAGCTGCTCGGGCGTCAGCCCGTCGGCCGCGGTGGTGATCATCAGGAGATCCAGGTCCGGGCCCGCGAAGGCGCAGCTGGACACCTGTGAGGCGGGGACCGTCACGACGGCGTGGAGTGCGCCGTCGGGGGTGTACGCCCTGACCTGCCCGGCTCCCCACACCGCCACCCAGATGCGGCCCTCGGTGTCGACCGCCAGGCCGTCCGGCACGCCGGCGGAGCCGGTGACGGCGAAGGGGCGGCGGGCCGAGAGGGCGCCGGTGACGGGGTCGTGGTCGAAGACGTCGACGCGGCGCGTCGGGCTGTCGGCGTAGTACAGCAGCCGGCCGTCCGGGCTCCAGCCGAGGCCGTTGGAGATGGTGACCGAGTCGATCACGACCGTCACGGTGCCGTCGGGGTCGAGGCGGTAGAGGGTGCCCGCGCCAGGGGTCGCGTCGTAGGCCATGGTGCCGGCCAGCAGTCGGCCGCCGGGGTCGCACTTGGCGTCGTTGAACCGTCGCGGCGTGCTGTCGTCCGGCCCGACCGGGGCGGAGAACTCCGTGACCACCCCGGCGTCGTCGACCCGCAGGAAGGACGTTCCGGCGGCCGCGAGGAGCCCGCCGGACGTGCAGGGCGCGACCGCCCCGACGGGCCGGTCGAGGCTGACGGTCGTCCTGGGCCCGAGGTCCGGCAGGCCGCTGTCGTCATCGCGGGCCACCAGACGAGCCCGGTGGACGAGGCCCGCCGTGATGTCCACCCACAGCAGGTCACCGCGTCCGGCGTGCCAGACGGGTCCCTCGGTGAGGCGTCCCGGCACGGGCGCGCACGGCAGTGCGGTCAGGTGCATGGTGTCGCTCCTCTCTTGTGCGACGAAACTCTAGGAGTTCTTCTAACCCATGTAAATACTCATCGTCCAACGCCTGGAATAAGCTCCTCCTCACCCGAGAGCCTCTGCCACGACACGGATCTGCCACGACACGGAAGGACGCACTCCATGGCGAAACGCACCGCCCAGGACATCCGCCGCCGCAACCGGTTCGACGCGCTGCGGTGCGTCTTCGCCGCACCCGGCCCCGTGAGCCGACAGGAGATCGCCGCAGCGACCGGACTGTCCTTCGCCACCGTGGCCAATCTCGTCGCGGAGCTGCTGGAGGCGGGAGTGCTCCGCGAGGCCGGCCACGAGGACTCGAAGGGCGGACGCCCGCGGGCACGCCTCGCGGTCAACGCGGAGCGCGGGACGCTCATCGGGATCGACGTGGCCGAGACGTCCGTCCAGGTCGAGCTGTTCGACCTGGCGCTGACGGTGCTGCGCAGCGTACGGGTGCCGCTGCCGCAGACCGATGTCCGGCCGGAGCACGTGGTCGACGCCATCGTGACGGGGGTCGAGGGCCTCTCGGACGCCACGGGCGTGACCCCGCACATCCTCGGCGCGGGGGTCAGCGTCCCCGGCCTCGTCGAGCGCGAGGGCGGCGTGTCCGTCTTCTCGCCCTACTGGTCCTGGCGCGACGTGCCACTGCGCTCCCTTCTCGCCGAGCGCCTCCCGATGCCCCTGTACCTGGACAACCCGCTCAAGGCCGGTACCGTCGCCGAGATGTGGTTCGGCGCCGGACGCGAGGTCGACGACCTCGTCGTACTGACCCTCCGGGCCGGCGTCGGCGCGGGCATCGCGGTCGACGGAGCGCTCTACCGGGGCGCCACCAACAGCGCCGGGGAGTGGGGTCACACCTGCCTGGTCCGCGGCGGCCGGGAATGCCGGTGCGGCCGGCAGGGCTGCGTCGAGGCCTACGTCAGCACCCGGGGCATCACCCGCACCGTGCGGGAACTGGACGGGGAAAGCCCCCTCCTGGACCCGGACGAGGACGCCGTCGTCACCAAGGTCGCCCGCGCCGCGGCGGCGGGCGACGCCGTGGCCGCCGAAACCGTGGCGCGGACCGCCCGCTACCTGGGGGAGGCCGCGGCCGATCTCCTCAACCTGTTCAATCCTCAGACCCTGGTACTGGGCGGGTGGGTGGCCGACCGGCTCGGCGAACCGCTGCTGCGGCAGACCCGCGACGTCATCGCGGCGCACGCGCTGCCGGCGACGCTCCAGGCGCTCAGCTTCCAGCTGAGCACCGTGCCGGACAACCCGGTGAGCCTCGGAGCCGCCACCTTCGCTCTGGAGGGCTTCCTGGACGACCGCGAGACTTTCGGCACCGTGGCGGCGGGGCGCCGTGCCGCCAGGGCGGCGAAAGCCCGGACGTCCTGAGGGTGGCCCGGCGCCCGGCCACTCAGCCGGCCGGGGCCGCCGTACTCTCGCGCACCACCAGGACGGGCGCCACCGACGCCTGGCGCGGGCTGCCCCTCTCGCCGCCGATCTGCTTGAGAAGCAGTCTGACGCAGTGGCGGCCCACGGCGTCGAAGTCCTGCCGGACCGTGGTGAGGGGGGCGGGGAAGAACGCGGCCTCGGGTACGTCGTCGAATCCGGTCACGCTCACGTCCTGCGGCACGCGCCGCCCCGCCTCCTGCAAGGCGCGCATGACGCCGAGGGCCATCTGGTCGTTGGCGGCGAAGATCGCGGTCGCTTCCGGGCGGCCGGCCAGTTCACGTCCGGCGCGGTACCCCGAGGCCGCGGACCAGTCACCGTAGAGCAGCGGTGGTACGACGGTGCCCGCATCCTTGAGCGAGCGGTGCCACGCCTCGGCCCGGCGGCGCGCCGCGTAGGAGTCGCGGGGCCCCGCGACGTGCCAGACCGTACGGTGGCCGAGGCCCAGCAGGTGCGCCACGACGCTGCGGGTGCCCTCGGCCTGGTCGATGTCTACGTTGGCGTAGCGGTGGCCGGTGTCCCCGTCGGCGAAGACCACGGGGACCGCGGACGGCAGGCGGAGTTCGGGGGTGTCCAGGATCTGCGACTCGATGAGGATGATGCCGTCCACCGACTGGACCATCAGCTGCTGGAACGCCTGGCGCACGGCGGCTCCGGTCTGCGCCCGGGCTCCCATGAAGTTCACGAACAGGTCGGCTTCGCGGGCGGCGTCGGAGATGGCGGCGAAGGTCCTGGCGTTGCCGTAGGCACTGATGTCGAAGCTGATGACGCCCAGCGTGCCGAAACGTCCGGTGACCAGCGCCCGGGCGGCCGTGTTGGGGCGGTACCCGAGCATCTTCATCGCGGCCAGCACCCGCTCGCGGGTGGACGCGTCGACGTTCTCCCGGTTGTTGGCCACGCGGGAGACCGTCTGTGACGAGACCCCCGCCATCGCGGCGACATCGGCCATGGAGGGTGACTGGCGCAGCGGACGGGACCTCGGTGATCTTGCTCCGACCTCGCGCGACATGTGAACCGGACCTCCGAACCCCTGCTCCGAGCCGAGTGCGTGGTGCACTCCGTACGGATGTTAGCGCTGCGCTCCGAAAGGGCGGGCGCTCGCGCTACTCGCCGGTCCTCTTGACACGTCCGCCCACCGCTTCGAAACTCTCCCCACCCTCCTATGTTAACGCAAACATCATGCTGCGCCCGGGAATCCGCTCCCGACAGGAGACCAGCTGTGCTCGGTATCAGAAGAAGGCCCCGGGGCGTCGCCCGGCGCCGCTTACGCACCGCCTCGCCACCTCGCTCGCGGCCGTCGCCGCACTCCTCGTCGGCGGTGCGGCGTCGCCTCCGGCCGCCGCCGCCCCCGTCCGGCCGGCAGCGGTCCCCGTCCGCCTCGATCCCGGTTACCAGCAGGCGCCGTTCGAGGGATGGGGCACCGCACTCGCCTGGTTCGCCAATGTCACGGATGGCTGGCCCGACGCCCAGCGCAACCGGCTCGCCGACGCCCTCTACGGCACCGAAGGAATCGGCCTCACCATCGCCCGCTACAACATCGGCGGTGGTGACAGCCCCGAGACCGAGCCCTACATGCGCGGGGGGCCGGCGAGCGGTCCGGCAACCGATGCATCATCAGGTTCGAACCTCGGTCCGGCGGCTGGTCGGTGAGGTGGATGCGGCGCGGGCATAGGGGCCCTCCGGGGCAGTCGGAATGTGCGGGGACACCCTTGCGCCGCCCATGGGCCGCTGTGAAATGACGAGATGACCGCCGTCCTATGCGTGGCGCGCATGGCAGGAGGAGGCGGCTCGGCCATGCGTGTCACACATGGGACGGCGCACATCCCGTCATTTCACAAGTCGGCCCCGCCGTTCCGAGGATGAGGTCATGACGAACGAGAACCACAGCCGCCCCGTCCAGGACCGCGCTCCCGTGGAGGGCTGGCAGGGCCGCTACTTCGAGGATTTCGCGGTGGGGGACGTGTACCGGCATCCCCTCGGACGGACCGTGCTGGAGACGGACAACTCGTGGATGACCCTGCTCACCCAGAACACGGCGCCACTGCACTTCGACCGGCACTACGCGGCGCAGACGGTATGGGGCCGCCCCCTGGTGGACTCCACCTTCACCCTGGCCCTGGTGACCGGGCAGAGCGTCACCGACATCTCCCAGCATGTGATGGCGAATCTGGGATGGGACCGGGTCCGCCTGCCGAACCCGGTCTTCGAGGGCGACACGATCTACTCGCAGTCGGAGGTCCTGGCCGCACGAACCTCCTCCAGCAGGCCCGACGTCGGCATCGTCCGCGTGCGTACGGTCGGCTTCAACCAGGACGGCGTCATCGTCATCACCTTCGAACGGACGCTCATGGTGTACCGGCGCGGCCACGGGCCGTCGTTCGCCGCCGTCCGACCCGTGTGGGACGAGCGCTCCAGGGTGGCGGCGGGCCTGGAGAGCTGACCGGGGCCGCCACGCGCGCGAGTGCTTCGTCCGGTTCCCGCAGGGCACGGGTACGGGGCCCCGCCGGCCTTCAGGAGGTCGGCGGGGCCCCGTACGAGCAGCTAGCGGCGGCCGGGGCCTCTTTATCCGTCCACCGCTGCCGCGAACTCCAGCAGGTCACGGGCATGGTCCAGGCGGGGCCGGTCGATCATCTCCCCGTCCACCCGGACCGCGGCGCCCTCACTGTGCGCGGCCTGTTCCAGCACCCGGCGGGCCCAGGCGATGTGCTGCGGAGCCGGGCTGTAGGCGGCGTTCACGGCGGCTGTCTGCGCCGGGTGGATGCAGAGCTTGCCGGTGAATCCCCCGGCCCGGCTCGCATACGCCTCGGCGCGTACCGCGGCGATGTCGTCCAGGTGCATGGCGGGACCGTCGACGGGGCCGCGCAGTCCGGCCGCGCGACTGGCGATGACCAGCCTGGTCCGGCAGTACGCCCACGCCTCGGTGCGTCACCCAGACCGGTCTCCCGGCGGAAGTCGGCGACGCCGAAGGCGAGGGCGAAGGTGGCCCTCTCGCGGGCGATGGCGAAGGCGTTCTCCATGCCGAGCGAGGTCTCCACCAGGGCGACGACGGGTGTACCGGCCGGCAGGAGGGCCGCCGTCGAGGCCACGTGCTCGGCGTGCTCGGCCTTCGGCAGCATCACCCCGGCGAAGGCGGGCAGGCCCGCGACGGCTTCCAGATCGTCACGCCAGTGCTCGCTGGTGCGGTCGTTGATCCTCACCCAGACCGGTACGTCGACGGCGCCGACCCGGGTGAGGTGGCGGCGGGCGAGCGCCTTACGTCCAGGGGCGACGGCGTCTTCGAGGTCCAGGACGACCGCGTCCGCACCGGGCCTGTCGCCACGCGGGTAGCGATCGGGACGGTCCGCCGGGGTGAACAGCCACGAGCGGGCGTACCGGGGAGCGAGGGCCATCACATCACCCCGTGGGGAGCGGGCGGGGTGAGGCTCAGGTCGGCCCGGATCATGTGCCCCTGGCCGGACGTCGTGGTCTCCACGCGGTCGGTGAGGTGGCCGACGATGGTGAGTCCCCGTCCGCGCTCCCCGGCCGGACGGGCCGTCGAACCGGACGGTCGCGCTGAGGGAAGGGGGCCACAGTCGCGTACGTCGATCGAAGGTGGTCGCCGGTGCGATCGCGTGGTACCCGGCGAGCAGTGCGGGGATCAGCCAGGTCCCGTAGGAGTGGAGAAAGCCGAGGGTGATGGTCCCGGTGTCGGGATCGATCAGGGTGGCGATGCGCTGTTCCGCGCGCTCCATCTCGCTGATGGCACGCACGGCGTGCGCGCGGAACACCTCACCGTACTTGTTGAGGTGGAGCCGGTTCTGCTTGCGGTCGAACAACGCCACCCCCACCCGCTTCTCCAGGCGGGCGAGCGCGCGAGAGAGGGTGGGCTGAGCGATGTTGAGTCGTTCGGCCGCGGAGGTCACGTGCTCGCACTCGGCGAGAGCCACGAACCACTGCAACTCTCTGATCTCCATGGAACCACCCTACGTGCGGTGCGTGATCCCGTCACGGAGCCGCCGGGGGGACGGGCGCGATCACCGCCGGCCGGGCCGCTTGAGGGGATCGAGGCCGAGGCGCAGCGTGAACCATGCGTGGAGCGCGGGCCTACAGGGCGAGTTCGAGGTAGACGGCGCGATTGTCCTCACGTGCCTTGAGGGCCTTGCGCCATATGGCGAGGGCGAAGGGCGGAACCATGCTGGGAGAGATGTCTTCGGGGAGACAGAAACGGATCTCACCGATCTCCGACTCCTGGAGCGTGATGGCCTGCTGCTGCTCCGGGCTCAGCTCGGGGCCGTCGAAGACGTAGAAGACGTGCGAGCCTTCCGCCCTGGTCACCCAGGCCGTCACGAGGAGATCCCCGATCTCCAGGTCCAGGCCGATTTCCTCACGGACCTCTCGGCGCGCGGCGGCGGCGGGGAGCTCCCCTTCCTCGATGTGGCCGCCCGGCAGGTTCCACCGCTCCTTGTAGACGGGGTTGACGATGAGCACTCGGCCCCGTTCGTCGCTGACGATGGCGGCGGCGGACGCGGTGGCCCTCGCGCGGCTGACGGATGCGGTCATGAATGACTCCTCGGAAGAGATGCCTCTCCAGCAGAAGGGATCTCTGCCGGGACGCCTGGCTCACGGACCGGAGCCCGAATGTGCAAGCACACATCCATGATCCAGTACGCCTGCACGGCGGCCTCGGCACGGGTCAGGGGGTCGCGGGTGTCTGCGGAGCCTGAGTCGGGGCTTCGTACGGGACCGGCGGGTGGCATGCGGCGCCGGTGTCGTCTTCCTCCGTGCGCGGCCAGTACCGTCCTTCGAGGGCCTCGGCGCTGCGGTTGAGCCGGACCAGGACGTCCTCCAGCTCCCGTACTTCCTCAGGGGACCAGTCGGCGACCACCCGGGCCAGGCAGGACTGGTTGACCTCACGGTCTCCGGCGAGCCGGCGCCCGCCTTCGGCGGTGATGCGCAGCTTGCGGGCCATGCCGCCGTCCGGGTCCGCGACGCGCTCGGCCAGCCCGCAGCGCAGCAGCGCGGCCGTCTGACGGTTCACGGTCGAGGTATCGAGCCCGAAGGCCTCCGCCAACTGCCCGATGGACATGGGGCCTTGTGTGTCGATCCGACTGAGCAGCAGGTACGCCGACCGCTCCAGACGCTCGGGATCGCGCTCGCGCCGGGCAAGCACCTGGTGCCGCGAGAGCAGCATCAGCTCCCGCTCCAGTTTCTCCAGCACTACGCCTCCAGCTCCTTCCGGCGCTCCATTATCGCCGACCCGGTAAGCCCGGGGCCCGGCGGACCCCTGCACGGCTCGGCCTGCGGGCGGCGCCGCACGACGGCCGGACGCTGCAATATGCATGATACATAGCATGTGTATTATGCACTCCTCGTTGTCACCGCTACGAGCCACAGCCTCACCCCGGAGGACCCGCATGACCGTCACCACGTCCACCGCCTCCCGCGCCGCCGAGATCCTGTCCCGGCCAGTCACGCTCAACGGCCTGACCGTCCCCAACCGCATCGCGATGGCGCCGATGACGCGGATGTTCTCCCCCGGCGGCGTGCCCGGCGAGGACGTGCAGGCGTACTACGCCAGCCGGGCCGCCGCGGGTGTGGGCTTGATCGTCACCGAGGGCACCTACGTCGGTCACGACTCCGCCGGGCAGAGCGACCGGGTCCCGCGGTTCCACGGCGAGGACCAGCTGGCGGGGTGGGCGAAGGTCGCCGCCGCCGTGCACGAGGCGGGCGGCACGATCGTGCCTCAGCTGTGGCACATAGGCATGGTGCGCAAGCAGGGCGAGGCACCGTATGCCGACGCCCCCGCCGTCGGCCCCTCCGGCATCCGCGTCGACGGCACCGAGGGGACCGGCAAGGCGATGACCCGCGCCGACCTCGACGACGTCATCGGCGCGTTCGCCGACGCCGCCGCGGAGGCCGAGCGGATCGGCTTCGACGGCATCGAACTGCACGGCGCCCACGGCTACCTGCTCGACCAGTTCCTGTGGGAGCGGACCAACCGCCGCACCGACTCCTACGGCGGCAACGCAGCGGCCCGTACGAAGTTCGCCGCGGAGATCGTGGCCGCGGTCCGCGAACGCGTCCCGGCCGACTTCCCTGTGATCTTCCGCTACTCGCAGTGGAAGCAGGAGGCCTACGACGCACGCCTCGCGCAGACCCCGGAGGAACTGGAGGCGATCCTGACCCCGCTGGCGGAGGCGGGCGTCGACGCGTTCCACGCCTCCACCCGACGCTACTGGATCCCGGAGTTCGAGGGCTCGGACCTGAACCTGGCGGGCTGGACCAAGAAGCTCACCGGCCGGCCGGCCATCACCGTCGGCTCGGTCGGCCTCGACGGCGACTTCATCCGCGCCTTCGCCGGCGAGGGTGCGGCCCTCGGCGACATCGACAACCTCCTGGACCGCATGGAACGCGACGAGTTCGACATGGTCGCCGTCGGCCGGGCGCTGCTCCAGGACCCGCAGTGGGCGGTGAAGGTCCTCGGCAACCGCTTCGACGAGCTGAAGCCGTACGATCCGTCGGCGCTCAAGTCCCTCAGCCGGTAGCCGGTAGCCGGTAGCCGTCCGGACGGCCGGTCCAAGGACGCCCCCGCGACATCGGTCCTGCGGGACGAGGAACCGTGCCGCGCCGCACGGGAGGCTCCGGCCCGCATTCGCTGGGGGGTGTACCTGGGTACACCCCCCTCGGCACCCACGTACAGAGACGGCGCGGGGCCGCACCGGCAGAGTCTTCGCAGGCCCGGCGTGACGGACGCGCCGGATGCGATCGACGGGGGGGCCGGGCACGATGCCGGACGGGATACGGGTACGGGTACGGGCGCGGAGTCAGGAACAGTCGCCGACGAGGTGGGCGGCGGAAGCGGGGGTCTTCGTCGCGGTCGCCTTCGTGGGAGCGGGGTTCTGGGGAGCCGTGCAGCCCGCGACGGGGATCCCACCCGAGGTGGTGCAACTGACCCAGTTCGGGCCGGCCGTGGCCGTGGCGGCCGTGGCGCTGCTGTGGCCCGGGCGGATCCGGGACCGGCTAAGGGGCGCCCTGCCCGTACGGGGCCGCCGACCGGCCGCGCGCGACGCGCGGATCCCGGCCGGCCGCCGTACGGCGCTCCTGCTCACGCCCGTCCTCATCACCGCGCTGTGCGCGGGCGGCGGCGCCCTGGCGTCGCCGGGCAACCTGTCCCTGACCGGCCCCTGGGCGCTGGAGAACCCCTTCGCGCTGGTCGTGGCCGCACAACTGGCCGGAGCCTGCGGTGAGGAGATCGGCTGGCGCTGCTACCTCCAGCCGCTGCTGCGCACCCGCTTCGGCCCCCTCGCGGCCTCCTGTCTGGCGGGCGTCGTCTGGGGGCTGTGGCACGTACCCGTCCTCGCTCAGGCACCGGCGTACGCGGCCGGATTCCTGCTGGGCGCCGTCGCGTTGTCAGTGATCCTCGGACTGGCCCTGGAACGGGTCCGCAGCAACCGGCTGTTGCTCGCGGGCACCTTCCACGCGCTGGTCAACCTCGGAATGCTGCTGGTGGCGGACGAGGAGTCCGGGGCGGTGCTGCCCATGGTGCTGTTCGGCGCCGCCTGCCTCACCGCGGCGCTCCCGTGGCTCGCCGCGGCCGCCCGCCGGGCTCCGGCGCACCCGGATATGATCACCGAGGCGGCGCACGGGGCGCGCTGACGTGACGGAACCACGGGTGGGCATGGCGCAGCGGGAGGGCAGCCGGCACCGCGGTGCACGTCCAGGCATCCGGGGCGCCCTGACGGATCTCGGCCGCTGCCAGTTGCTCTCGCTCGCCGCCTTCGCCGTGTTCGGGACCGGCGGCCTCGTGGTGTGCGCGCTGCTCCTGCTGCCCATCGGGATCGGCTTCCCGCTGCTCCCGCCCGCCGCGGCGGCGCTGCGCCGCCTGTCCGACCGCTACCGCGGCTGGGCCGCCCGCTGGACGGGGACCTCGATCAGCCCTCCGGAACCGCTCCCGGATACTCCGTTGCCACCTGACCCCACCTCTCCGCGCGTACCCGGACACCGGTGGCGCCGGGCCGTCGCCCTGCTCGGCGACGAGGGGTTCTGGCACGACCTGCGCTGGGCCTGGGGCGAACCGTGGACGGGTGCCCTGCTCGTCGCCGTGCCCCTGCTGCTCGTCGAGTACGGGGTCTTCGGCGCGCTCGTGCAGCCCTTCGTCTGGCAGCTCCTGGGCGACGGCAACTGGTACGCCTTCGTCCTGGTCGACTCCACCCCCTCGATGCTGGCGGCGCTCCTGCTCGGCCTCGGGCTCGTCGTCACGGGTGTACGTCTGGCTCCTGCCGTTCTGCGCCTGCACTCCCGCTGGAGCGGGCGGCTGCTGACGGCCCCGTACACGACCGAACTCCTCCGCCGCATCGAGCACCTCGCCGACAGCCGAGCCGACGTCCTCGACGTCCAGGCCGCCGAACTGCGCCGCATCGAACGGGACTTGCACGACGGCGCGCAGGCCCGGCTGGTCGCCCTGGGAATGACCCTGGACGAGGCCACCCGGCTCCTCGACACCGACCTCCCGGCCGCTCGCGCGCTGCTGCGCGAGGTGCGCGCCACCTCCCAGCGGGCGCTCCAGGACCTCAGGGAGCTGGTGCACGGAGTCCTGCCGCCCGTCCTCGCCGACCGGGGACTCGGCGACGCCCTGCGCTCGCTGGCCCTGGACAGTCATCTCGACGTCCACGTCGAGGCCGACCTGCCGGGTCGGCTGCCCGCGCCCGTGGAGTCCGCAGGCTACTTCGCCGTCGCGGAGCTGCTCGCCAATGCCGCCAAGCACTCCGGCGCCCCCGAGGTCCGCATCCGCCTGACCCATGCGGACGGCGTGCTGCGGGTCACGGTTGCCGACGACGGCCGCGGCGGCGCGGACCCCGGCGGGAGCGGACTGCGGGGCGTCCGGCGCCGGCTGGACCCCTTCGACGCAACCTTCGTCCTGCACAGCCCGCTGGGCGGACCGACCACCGCGACCTTGGAGATACCGTGCGCGTCGTCCTCGCCGAAGACCTCTTCCTCCTCCGGGACGGGCTGACGCGCACCCTCCGGGAGCACGGCTTCGAGGTGGTCGCCGCCGTCGACAACGGCCCCGCCCTGCTGCGCACGCTCATCGAGGAGGAGCCGGACGTGGCCGTGGTCGACATCCGGCTGCCGCCCACCTTCACCGACGAGGGCCTCCAGGCGGCCCTGGAGGCCCGGCGGGTCCGTCCGGCGCTGCCGGTCCTGGTGCTCTCCCAGTACGTGGACCAGCTCTACGCGCACGAACTGCTGGCCGGGGGCCGGGGCGCCATCGGGTACCTGCTGAAGGACCGGGTCACGCGCACCGCCCAGTTCGTCGACGCGGTCCGCACCGTCGCCGCGGGCGGCACCGTGATGGACCCGCAGGTCATCGCCCGGCTGCTGGCCCGCAGTGACGCGCGCGGCACCACGGCGGAGCTGACGCCTCGCGAGCTGGACGTACTGGGCCTGATGGCCGAGGGCCGCTCCAACGCGGCCGTCGCGCACGCCCTGTTCATCAGCGAGAGCGCGGTCGCCAAGCACACCGCGGCCATCTTCACCAAGCTGAGGATCGAACCGTCCGCGGACGACAACCGCCGAGTGTTGGCCGTACTGGCCTACCTGAAGCGGTAGGACCGCAGAGCGAGTTCGTTGACGCAGCATCTGAGCGTCGTGCGATGGGGCGGGCCGGGCGCTGTTGGGTCACAAACTGTGGGCGACGGGGTGCAGCGGTTCGTACAGCGGAAGTTCGCCGCCGCTGGGAAGCCGGACCGCAGTCAGTTTGCCCCAGCGCTGTTCGCTGACCGGGCGGGTGATCTCGACGCCCTTCGCGCGGAACTCGCCGAGCTGGGAATCAAGGTCGTCGCACATCAGGTAGAACTCGTGCCGGGGTGGGCCATCGGCCGGGTGCACGGCGACTTCGGACGGGGGCAGCTTGAAGATGAGCCAGCCGCCGCCCGCGTCGACGCCGGGGAAGCCGAGGACGTCACGGATGAAAGCACGGTCCGCCTCGGCGTCGCGGCTGTAGAGGATGACATGTGCACCGCTGATCACGGCTGGCCCCTGTTCATCGACGTGCTGACGGTCGTGTCCCCGGCATCCTGGCACGCCAGGGTCGAGAAGGTCCTCGGCCGGGTTCGATGACACGCCGACTGAGTTGAAGGCCGGCGGACAGCGGGATCTGGGATGCCGCCGGCCGTCCCCGCACCCGCCCGGACGCAGTCGCCGGGGACGAGGCGTACTCGTCCCACGGCAACCGCGCCCACCTGACATCACCCCGTCACGGGGCCACGGCTGCCGCGTGTCATACGTCGATCTGCTCGAAGAGGTGCGGGTACGACACGATGTCGTCGGGGAACTCGGCCGCCATGCGCTGGAACTCCGGGCTGCCGAGCGCCTTGGCGAGCGCCTCGGTCGACTCCCAGACCGCGACGTTCATCAGAAGCTGACTGTCCGCCGTTCCCTTGTGCATCTGCAGGGAGACGAATCCCGGCTGAGCCTTCATGAACTCGGCCTGCCTCCGAAAGAGGGCCAGGAACGATTCGGTCCTCTCCTTCGGGACGAAGAAGGTGTTGGCCAGGACGATGGGCCCGGTCTCTTCCTTGAACTGCGCGAACATCGGTGTGTGCGGGTCGAGACTCTGCAGCTTGGCCATTTTCGGTACTTCCTCTCGCTGTCGGTCAGTGGGTGTCACTGGGGCCCGCCTCCTGGGGATGCCAGCGGAGTTCGAGGGTGTTGGTGCCGGGGTCCTGGATGCAGATGGAGGTGGCGGTGCCGCGGGCTCAGGTGAGGGCGGTGACCAGCAGGGTGAAGGCGGCGATGATGACGGCGACGCGGATGTGGTGGTAGCGGTCCCAGCGGTTCATCTGCTCCTTCCAGTCGGCGGGCCGGTTCTCGGGGGTCCAGGTCTTGCTCCGGTTGTTGATCGGGACGAGCAGCAGGATCGACATGATCACGCTGAGGATCAGCAGTCCGGCGGCGGTGACGACGAGGCCGGTGCCCGGGTGGTGCCATCCGGTGATGGCCCAGGCCGCGGCGAGGACGAGCGAGGTGATGTACCAGATCGGCATCACGGCGCCGAGCATCCGGCCTCCGTGGGCGCGGCCGAGCTGGCCGCTGTCCCCGGGGAGTGCGTTGAGGATCCGGTTGATGACGAAGGCGACGGAGAACTCCACCCCCACCATCACGCCGACGACCACGGTGGTGATGACCTGGAGTGCGTTGGGCATGATGACCCCTCCTGGGATCTAGCATCGCTAGGTGTTGAGGCAACGCTAGTACTACTGCCGCTCGATTGTCTAGCGGTGCTAGGATCGATTCATGTCGGTACAGGAACGCAAGCAGCGCGAACGGGCGGACCGTGAGCGCCTCATCGTGGCGACGGCCCGCGAACTCGCCGAGCAGCAGGGCTGGGACGCGGTCACCACCCGCCGGCTCGCCGAGCGCATCGAGTACAGCCAGCCCGTCCTCTACAGCCATTTCCGCGGCAAGCGCGAGATCATCGGCGCCGTCGCCCTCGAAGGTGCCGCCGAGATGGCCGGGGCACTGCGGGCCGCGACCGCCGCCGCGGACGGCCCTCGTACCCGGGTCACCGCCCTCGCCCGCGCCTACCTCGACTTCGCGGAACGCAATCCGGCGGTCTACGACGCCATGTTCCAGCTCGACGGCGGCCTGGCGTTCGCGCACGAGGACACCCCGGAGCCGTTGAAGGACGCCTTCGCCGCCCTGCTCGAGTGCCTCGCCGAGGTTGCCGGGGACGGCGTCCACCCGGGACTGTTCACCGAGGTGTTCTGGGCGGCCCTGCACGGCCTGGCCACCCTGACCCGGGCGGGACGGCTGCCGCCGAAGGACACCGAGCGGAGGGTGGAACTGCTGGTGGACCGGCTCGCCATCATCTGACACCCCACCCCGGCGGGCACGCAGCCGGGGCCCGCGGGCCCCGCCGCCGCCTGCCTGCGGCAACGCTCCTGGTCAGTCGCGCCCACACGGCGCAGCCGCAGATCACCGGGCCCCGTACCCCCGACGGGGCACCCGCCCCGGAAGCTGCGGCGCCCACTGACCTGAACCGGGGACACTCCGCCGCTGTCGCCCTGCACTTCGCGGATGACGGCGGCGGAGCAGGGGCCCGCTCCCCGGGTTTTCAGGGGGTGAGGCGGGCGGCCAGGGTGGGCAGGAGGCGGAGGGCGTTCGTACGGCCGATCTCGGCGCGTTGGGCCTCGGTCCAGCCGTCGAACTCGGCGAAACCGTTGGTGTTCTCGGTGGTGTGGGCGGCGGGCATGAAGGGGTAGTCGCTGCCGTAGAGGATGTGGTCCGTGCCCGTGAGGCGGGTCAGGGCGGGGAGCGCGAAGTCGTTGGCGGACATCGCGATGTCGTAGTGGAGGCGGCCGAGGGTGCCGATGACGTCCTCCGGGGCGCGGTCCTTGAGGTACGCGCCGATGGTGGTGCCGAAGGTGAGGCGGCGGGCCAGGAAGGGGAGGGTGCCGCCGGCGTGCGAGAGGATCATCCGCAGGTCGGGCAGGCGGTCGAGGACGCCGTTGAAGAGCAGGCTGGCTGCGGTGCGGGTGGTCTCGAAGGTGAACTCGTAGAGGGAGACCGGCAGGTCGAAGGTGGCCAGGTCGCGGCTGGGCGGGGCGGCCGGGTGGACGTGGACGGCCGCGCCGCGCTCGGCGATCTCCGCGAAGAGGGGCTCGAACTCGGGGTCGCCGAGGTAGCGGTGGCCGTACGAGGTCAGGACACCGGCACCGTCCAGGCCCAGCTCGTCGAGCGCGTAGCGGAGCTCCTCGCGGGCGGCGGCCACGTCGGGGAGGGGCAGGACCGCGAAGGCGCCGAAGCGGGTGGGGTGCTCGCGTACCAGGTCGGCGAAGTACTCGTTGACGCGGCGGGCCAGCTTCGGGGCGTCCGGGCCGTCGAGGAAGGTGACACCGGGGGCGGTGATGGACAGGACGGCGGCGGCGATGCCGTGGGCGTCCATGACCTCCAGGCTCTGCTCGGGGGTCCACGTCGGGTAGTCCACGCCGGGGATGGCCTTCCGGTCGCCGAGGGCCTCGGCGTAGAAGGGCGGGATGGCGTGGTGGTGGACGTCGATCAGACCGGTGGGTGCGGGCATGCGGAGGCTCCTGGCGTGAGGACGGGTCCGGCGAAGTCTTCGCCGTTCGACGGGCTTCGCGTGGACCATAAGGCCGCGCGGGGCGGCTGCCCTCGGGGCGCGGCCTTCGCCTGTCAACTCCAGGGCGTCGCGGTCGCCGCGGGGGCAGTCCGGTGGCGCTGACGGCGGCGCCGCTCACGGAATACCGTTCCGTCACGTCACTTTGGACGGCTGCCCAGCACCTTCCACCACAGGAGCCAGGCGCCGGTGGCGAAGATCAGCATGTCAGTGGCGATCAGCCCGAGATTCCAGGACGTTCCCAGGTCTGTCAGGCCCACCCCCACGGCGAGGAGTCGGTGAAGGAAGAGCCACTGGACGGCGTCGGCAACGACGAGTACGGGCAGGACCCATGCGGGGCGCCAGCGGGGGCGGGGCAGGGCATGGCCCAGCGCGAACAGGATCAGGACGAGCAGGGTCTGAATGTTGAAAGCCCGGAGGTAGTGCTCCATGAAGTTCCACGGGAGCAGGGTTCCGATCAGCAGCAGGGCGAAGCAGCCGCCGAAGCGGATCAGCCGGGCTCGCGACGGGCTCGACCACGACGGGCTCAAGGACGACGGCCCGGGAGCCACCGCCGCGGCGGCGGTCGGCGGTACCGCGGGAATGGCGGCCTGCGGCGTTCCGGCCGCCCGCGGCTCGGTCAAGGGCGGGGGCGAATGCCGGTGCCGGGACCGGAGCTGGAGCCGGAGCCGGTACGAAGGCGGGCGCACCGGCCGCCGGAGCCGTCATCGTCGGGGTGGATGCCAGCGGCGGAGCCGGGGCATCCGCGGGGCCGGACCAGCTGCCGTGCGCCAGCCGCTCCAGCTCGGCCAGGGCGATCTCGGCCGTGGCCCGCTGAACCGGTTCCTTGGTCAGGCGAGCGGCCGGCAGCGGCGCCAGCGCTCCGGCCCGCAGGGCCGGGCGCGGATCCTGGGTCGCCACCGCGATGCACAGCGCGCTGAACGTCTCGCCGCTGAACGGCGCTTCGCCCTCCACGGCGGCGTAGAGCGTGGCTCCGAGGGCCCACAGGTCGTTCGCCGAGGACGGCGGCCGTCCGAGCAGTTGCTCGGGCGCCATGAAGGCGGGAGTGCGCATCACCGTGCCGGTCCGGGTCAACGCCGTGGTGGCGTCCGGCCATGTGCGCGATGCCGAAGTCGGTGATGATCCGATACCAGAGACCCACTTCGCCGCGAGCTACCGCCAGTCGTGGGCCCTGCGCTTCGGCGCCGGCACCTACGCCGAGGTGCCGCACTCGCGGGCCCTCGACATCGCGGGCGACCTCACCCTGGAGGTGTTCCTCACCGTTGACGCGCTGGGCACCGCCCAGGGCGTACTGTCCAAGGGCCGGATCGACGACGGCCGCGGTACCAAGGTGCCGTACCAGCTCGCCGTGGACACCGACGGCGCCAACGCCTCGACGTCCGGGGGTCCCGGGGGTGGTGCGCGTGTCCCATGGTGGGGCGGGTTCGGGCGAGACGGTGCTGGTCACGGGCCTGGGACGGGTGTCCCGTCCCAGGGAAGTGCCCGACTTCTTCCCTGGGACCGCCGGGGGTGCGTAGGGCCGTTCCGGGTGTGGAACAGTCCTCACTGCCGCCGCACATCCCATTCGCGGTTCGTCATGGCCGGGCTGCCGCCACGGCCTCACCACGCAGGAGAACAAGCCCCGATGCGTAGAAGGCTCACCGCCCTCGGCACCGCCGTACTGTTCGCGGGACTCGGCCTGGCCACCGCACCCGCCGCCTCCGCCGCCCGTCCCGGAGCGGTCTGCGGGCAACACTCCACCGACGAGCCGATGCTCCGGTACGGCGACAGCGGCCCCGCGGTCAAGGCCTTGCAGTGCGAGCTGAACCGCACCCTGCGCTGGAGCAACCTCGACGTCGACGGGATCTTCGGGCAGCAGACGTACAACGCCGTGATCAGGTTTCAGGACAGCGACTGCATGGACATCGACGTAGACGGGATCGTGGGTCCGGTCACGTGGAACCTGCTGGACCGCTGGAGCACCACCGCCCAGACCATCTGTTGAACGTTTGCCGCCGCCGGGGGCCGGCCGCTGTCCTGGCACACTGTGCGGCTGCTCACCGCGGGCGAGGGGTGACTGGGCAGTCGGGAACCCTCGCATGATCGACCTCCGTGGCAAGCTCCAGCCACGATCCGATGCCGGACCCGGGATGCGGGTCTTCGGCCACCCCAGGGGGAACCATCTTGACCACCCGTCACACCGCTCGACTGCGCTCGCTGGCGTTCGCCGGAGCCCTCGCCGCCGCTTCCCTCTGCTCCATCGGGACCGCCTCGGCCGAAGGAAATCCCGTGGGCGCGGACAATGCCGGCACCCTCCAGTCGATGGAGAAGTGCGCGGACCAGTCCGAGGAATTCAGGTTCCGTTTTTACTACAACTCCAACAACCGCGGCGCCTGGATCAACATAGGCCATGACGTCTACGACCTGGCACGGATCAGCATGGGCGGCAGCAGCAACCAGGAGTACGCCCTGCAGTTCTGCGACAAGGGCAACGGTGCCTACGTGAACGTGGCCAACAACGCCGCCTCCGTCTACAACTGGTACCGGGGCTACTGCGCCACGGTCCACTACAACTCCGGCTACCGAGGCGCCACCGACCGCATCTACCCCAACAACAGCGCCGATCTCGGTGCGACGAAGAACAACAACAAGTCCATCGACTTCGACGCCTGCTGACCCGGGGACGGGACCGCACCGATGCAACGAAGCCACCGCAGGGCCGGACTCTCCGTCGCCCTGGCCTTCGCAGCCGTGTGGGCGGCGGGCTGCACGGCCGGCAGCGCTGGGGGCGGGGCCGGACCTGCGGTGTCCCGGCCCGCCTCGCCACCGCCCTCCGACGCGGGGAGCGCGGCCGATCCCGCCACCTGGGAGCTGCCCCTCATGCGGTACGCGCCCACGCCGGCAGAGGAACGGACCCTGGCGCGCGCCGAGGAGGGCCTCGTACAGCAGTGCGCGGCGGGCTTCGGCGTGCGGCTGCCGCCCGAACCCGAACTCCCGCCGATCGGCGGGAGGAACCTGATGGACTGGCGCTACGGCATCCACGATCCGGCGCTGACCTCCCTGCGCGGGTACCAGACGGACGCCGCCCAGCAGGCCCGTTACGACGCCTCCCTGCGCGAGGCCTCGCGGACGCCGCGGTCGGCGCCGGACACCGACGTCCTGCTGATGGGACGGGACATCCCGCCCGATCTGCTGGCCAGGGCGAGTCCGGGGGTGCGCGACGGCGTCTTCGCCGGCAAGACGATTCCGCAGGGCGGTTGTGTCGGCGAGGCCCGCCGCACGCTGTACACCTCCACCAGGGGCGTGTCGCCCCTGGTCCGGCAGCTCAGCAGCGACTCGTACCCGAAGTCGGCCGAGACCCCGGAAGTCCGCGCGGTCTTCGAGCGGTGGTCGCGCTGCATGGCGGAGAAGGGCTTCACCTACGCCAAGCCGATGGACGCCAACGACGACCCGCGTTTCCGGCCGCGGCCCGATCACACCGTGACCTCGCTGGAGACCACCACAGCCCTGGCGGACCTGGGCTGCCGCACCGCCGGACACGTCGCCGAGACCTGGCACGCGGCGGAAGTCCGCGTCCAGCAGGAGTCCATCGCCGGCCACAGCGGCGCGCTGGACGCCGACCGGCAGGCTCTCGACCGTTCCCTGGCCGTCGCCGCGCAGGTGCTGGCCGCTGCGGGTCCGCCGCAGCCCAGCGCCCCCGCCGCGGGGGCCCGGGGCTGACCCACGCGTCCGATCGCCCCGGCGCGCCCACATCAACTCCGAAGGAGAGAGATGAAGTTGCACCGCAGAGCGCGTGCGCCCCTCGCGGCCCTGGCCGCCGGGGTCACGCTCAGCGCGCTGCTCCATACGACGGCCCGGGCCCAGGAGTCGGGCCCGCCCGCACCGGTGCCCTCGGCCAAGGCGGCCGCCGACTCTATGCGCATACCCGCCCCGGACCGCGACAAGGTCCTGGGCAAGGGCTGGCAGAAGTCGGCCGACCGTGCCTGGACCACCAGCGGCGACGGCACCGGCTTCCACGTCCTGACGGCGGTCAAACGCGACGGGTACGCATGGCGCACGGCCGCCACCCTCTCGGAGCCCGGCTTCGACGCCGACACCTGGATAGGCAACGCCTGCGTCACCGGCTCCGGTACGCGGGCCGTCGTCGCGTACGCGCCCCGTACGTTCACCAACAAGCCGGATCTCATGGCGCGCGGAGCCTTCGCCGCCATCGTGAACCTCGAAACGGGCGCGGTCACCAAACTGGCCCACCAGGTGTCGCTCGCGTACTTCTCTCCGGGCTGCGGCACCGGCGAGAAGGCCGTCTTCACCCAGGCCGGCGACGAGAGCCGCAATGCCACCCGCCTGATCACCGTCGACGCCGCGACCGGTACCGCGGCCCGGCCCCTGGAACTGGCCGGGCAGGTCACATCCGCCGTTCCGGTGGGCGACGCGATCGTCGCGGCGGACGCCAACCGCCTGGTACGGATCACCGCCGACGGCAACCGCACCCAGATCGCCCGTACACAGGCGATCCCCTTCCTGCTCAAGCCAGACGCGCAGGGCGGCGTCGTCTACATGGACCGGGGCCAGAAGGCGGGCTCGACCGGCCGGGTGCTGCGCGTCGCGGCGACCGGCCCGGCGACCGTGAGCCGCGTCCCCTTCACGGCGGCAGCGCCCGCCCTGCCCGCCGCGGCGGCGACGGCCGAGCCGCAGCTGCTGGCCACCGGTGAACTGACGGGGATGGACCTCACGTCCAGTGCCACCGGGCACGTGTACGTCACGGGCAAGGCGAAGTCGGCCGCGACACTGCCGGCCACGGTGCACCTGCGACCAGACGCCCCGGCGGACTCCGTGGCCACGACCCGGGGCGAGTCCCTCGTCACCAGGACGGCCTGGGCCGACGGAAACGCCATGGCCACCTCGTCGCCGGGCCGGCCGACGGCCGTCACCCTGGCGACGGCGGCCACGGGCAAGCCGTACGGCTTCACGGTCGGACCGAACGCCGATGCCCTGAGCACCTCCGACGAGGGCTCCCGGCGCTCGCCGGCGCTGCCCGGTCCTGACCCCGGCCCCGGCACGGCGGCCCACGCGAAGGGACAGGCCCCGGCAGCCGCGGCCGGCGTCGCGGCGGCCGGTGCCGCGGCAGGCGGCGGCTTCGACGACGCCCAGCGCTACTGCGCGGTCGCCCGCAACGACCCCGCCAAGCAGGCGATACAGCCCAAACCGCGCCAGGTCGAATGGGCCGTGGACCAGGCGATCACCGGGAACCTCAACAAGTGGATCTCCCGGCCCGCGAACTGGAAGAACCTGGGCATGGCGGCGTACCAGCCCCAATTCCTCTTCCCCCTCCACGACCTCGACGGCGGCGGCCGCATCCCCGCCCAGGTGATGCTCGGCATCACCGCGCAGGAATCCAACATGTGGCAGGCCTCCCGCGTGGTGGTCCCCGGGGTCACGGGCAACGCGCTGATCGGGAACTACTACGGCATCAAGTACGCCTCCAACGGCCAGCAGGTCGACCCCTGGGGCATCAACTGGGCCGAAGCCGACTGCGGCTACGGCGTCACGCAGGTCACCGACGGCATGCGGCTCGCGGGGAAGGAGAAGACGGGCGAGACGGCGATGAGCGTCACCCGGCAGGAGGCCGTGGCGCTCGACTACACGGCCAACATCGCCGCAGGCGTGAACATCCTCGCCGACAAGTGGAACGACACCCGCCGCGCGGGGCTGGTCGTCAACAACGGGGATCCGAAATACCTGGAGAACTGGTTCTTCGCCCTGTGGGCGTACAACTCCGGCTTCTACCCCCAGTCCAAGGCCGGCGACAACCACGGCGCCTGGGGGGTGGGGTTCACCAACAACCCGGCCAATCCGCTGTGGAAGGCGAACCGCAGGCCCTTCCTGCAGGCGGCAGGCGGTGGAGACAATTACGCCGACGCCGCGCACCCGCAGGACTGGCCGTACCAGGAGAAGGTGCTGGGCTGGGCCGCCCGGCCGCTGTCGGCGATGGAATCCCCGGGCACAATGGTCGCCGGGTACCGGCAGGCCTGGTGGAACAACGACTACTACCGCACCACGGTCAAGCCGCCGGAGGGGCTCTTCTGCACGGCGGACAACCAGTGCGATCCCTCCAAGATCGGCCCGGACGACAGCAACGATCCCGGCAAGGGTGCCTGCACCCGTGACGACCTCTACTGCTGGTGGCATCAGCCCGTGACGTGGAAGAACTGCGCCAACGGCGAGTGCGGCAGCGAGACCCTGCGGTTCAACGCCACCTATCCGGAAGAGGCGGACGGTACGGCGTACCCGCCCAACTGCGGTACCGGGGGGCTTCCGGCCGATGCCCTGATCGTCGACGACGTCCCCGCCGGAACCCCGGTGCACCGGCCCAACTGCACCGTGCCCACCACCACGGGCACGTTCAGCCTCGACTTCGGCTCCGAGTCCGCCCAGATCGACCTGCACCAGCTCGGGGCGGGATTCGGCGGCCACTTCTGGTTCGGGCACACGCGCGCGGACGACGAGACGGGCCGGCGGCTGAAGCTCACCGGTACGTGGAACCTCGGCAGGCCCATGCCCGGCGGCCAGGCCAAGGTCCTCGTCCATCTACCCGACCACGGAGCCCAGACCCAGGAGGCCACGTACGAGGTCAAGACCACGCAGGGCTGGCAACGTGTCGCACCGCTCAACCAGCTGCTGGCAGGGGCGAAGGGGACCAACCGGTGGGTGGAGCTGGGCGCGTACCAATTCAACCAGTCCGTTCCCGAGGTCCGGCTGAGCAGCTGGAGCGTCCAGGGGAAAGGCAGCGACGACATCGCGTTCGACGCCGTCGCCTTCGTCCCCGGCGACTACTCCGGCATGCCGTCCATCTCCTTCCCGGACGACAACCCGAACGCGCCGGACATCGACTACGACGTCCAGCCGCTGGATCCGGCGTCCGCTCCCGTCTTCACGTCGGCGACGCTTCCCGGGGCGGCCAAGGCACTGAGCAGCGCCGCCGCCGAGACTCCGCAGAACTGCGCGGACGCGATGAAGAAGGCCAAGGCGGGCAAGTCGCTGTGCGTACGGCAAGGCGCGCCGGCGGCGGCGCCCGCACAAGGGGGCCCCACGCAGGCGCCGCCTGCGGCGGGCGCGGCTGCCCCGGGCGCCGGAGCGTCGTGTCCGCTGCGGCAGAACGTCTTCAACCGCTACCTCGCCTGCTTCGCGAACACCACGCCCATCGAGGTGGTGCTGCTGAACAACGGCAAGCCCGTCGGAAGCGCCTTCTGGAACATCGAACAGCGCATCCAGCTGTACAAGGACGAAAACAGCATCGACCAGACCATCACGATCAACGCGTTGAAGGTGGACCCGGCACTCGCCAGTGTGACGGTGGAGTGGGAGCCCAAGTGCACCGGCGCCTGCACCACCGGCAAGGTGCTGTGGAACGGTTCGCCGACCTGGGTGACCGGTGTCGACCAGCACTCGTCGACTGTCGGCGCCGCCCAGTACTGGACCGGCACGACCGGTGTCAGCCAGCTGAACCTGTCCTGGCAGTTCACGTTCCGCTCGCCGTCCTCGCCCGACACCGGCATCTTGAACTGGTCGGATCCGGACGCCGCGGTGCGCTGCGACGTGATCATGGGCAATGAGGAAGTGCCGCAGACCAAGCCCGGCTGCGTCTTCAACCGGTACGTCCCCACCCGGACGCTCAACACGGCCAAGCGTCCGGCGGCGAACGCCCTGTACTGGCTGCTGATGGAGAAGCTGAAGAGCCATCCCGGCAGCAAGAAGTACAACAGCCCGCTGCACCGCCTGGCCGACGAGACGGCGGCGCAGAAGAACAGGGACAAGATCTGCGACAGCACGTTCGTCCCGCATCCGACGGGCACGGCCGACAAACCGTCGTGCGACGAGTACCCGTTCGCGAAGTCGCGGGAGAGCGGCGGCAGCACGCTCACGTCCGGGAAGGAATGCGCGCAGTTCTACGCCGAGAAGTCCGGGAACCGCTGGCAGCTGAAGTACGACCCCAACTTCAACTTGCCGACCTGGCAGGAGCCGTGCGGCCGCGGAAGCATCCCGCTGCTCCAGAACACCGGCGCGGGAGGTGAGATCGGCCGCTTCACGACGGCCATGCGCCTGCACGACGGGGACGCCTACTTCCTCGACGTGCCCGGCTTCGCCAACTGCAGCCCCACGAGCTGCGACCTGCCGTAGCCGACCGGCGGGGGGTGTGCCGGGGGACGTCTCCCCCGGCACACCCCCCGCCGACCCGGATCCGACCGGCCACGACCAGCGGGCGACCCGGCTGCGACCGGGCCCGTCCGCACCATGGGAGAAGAGGGCCGGTTCCGGCTTGTACGGGGCGCGCGGGCGGTGCGATCCTTCCGCCATGTCGCCCACACAACTGCCGGATTACGGGGAGGTCCTCGCGGAGGTGAGGGAAGTGCGGCGGGCCGGGATCGTCCGACTGCGTGAGCTCCGGCTCCCGGTACTCAGCGGCATGTCGGCCGGTCCGGGGGAGGCCGGCTCGGGAGAGCCGCACTTCCCCGCCGTCGAGCGGCTGTTGCGCACCGCAGTCGCCGCCATGGGCGGGGGCACCCTCCAGGAAGCCGCCGAGTACAGCCTCGGCCTCGCGCGCGGCACCCGGGACTGGCCCCCAGCCGACCGGCGCAGGCGGGCCGCCCAGGTGTACGGGGTCAGCGTGGAGCGCTTCCGCAAACACCAGGAGCTGATGGTGCTCGGGCAGGTGGCCGAACAGCTCGTACGCGCCGCCGCAGGCTCCTTACCCGGCGACGGCGCCGGCCGTCCGCCCGTACTCGGCGGGACGAGCCGTCAACTGGCCCCCAGCCACCGCCCGGTCACCGTCCGCGCGGGCGGCCGCGAGCACCGGCTCACCCTGCACGTGCACCCCGCCGACCTGCTGCGCGACATCGACGTGGTCGTCTCGCCCTCGAACACCCACTTCGCCCTGCCCGAGCCCTACAAGTCCTCCGTCGCGGCCTCCCTGCGCCGCGCGGGCGCCGTACGGGATCCGGCCGGCCGGATCGTCGAGGACCGCATCCGTGACGAACTGCGGGCCTGGACGGACCGGTACGCCCCGCGAGGACTCCCCGTGGCGCCCGGCACGGTCGCCGTGACCGGCGCCGGGGCCCTCGAAGAGCAGGGTATCCGCCATATCCACCACGCCGCCGTGGCGGTACCCCGCCCCGGCACCAACGACTACGACGTCCTGCCGGCGGACGTCACCCGCGCCGTCACCCGCGTCTTCGCCCTGCTGGCGGGCGGCGGCCCCGGCCGGACCTCCGTATGCCTGCCCCTGATGGGCGCCGGCCGTGGCGGCCTCGCCCCCGCCGACAGCCTCGCCGCCGTCTGGGCCGCCGTCGAAGCCGAGCTGGCCCGCGGCGGCGACTGGGACGTCCACCTCCTGGTGCGCAGGCCCGAACGCGCCGACCTTGTGGTGGAGTTGCTCACGACTCCGGAGGGAAGCCGGACATGACCGACCCGTACGCGCGGCTGGCCGCCGCGGCCGCCGACTGGGACGAGCTGCGCCCCCGCCTGGACCCCGCCGCCCTGCGCCGACTCGCTCTCCTCCTCACCACGTTGCGCACGGAGACAGGCGCAGCCGCCCGACGGCGCGCCGCACTGCTCGCCGCCCGGCTGCTGGAGGAGCGGCTGCCGGACCGGTTCCCCGGCGAGAGCCGGCTCACCGCCGCCCCCGATGCCCCCGATGCCCCCGCCGCCGACCATCTCGGCTTCACCGCCGATGACCTGGCCGTCCTCGTCCTCGACGGGCACCGCATGGCCGGGCCTGTCCTCGGGGAGGTCCGCGACCGTCTTCTCGCCGCCCCCGCCCTCGGAGACGCCGAAGTCCTCGAAGCCGGCAGCGACCCGTACGCCCCGTACCTGATCCGGCTGCCCGCCCCCGGCGGGCTGATCCGACTGCCCGCCTTCCAGTTCACCGCCGGCGGACGGGTCCGCCCGGCCGTCCGCGAGGTCAATCTCCTGTTGGGCGCGGACGAGGACCCCTGGGGCGCCGCCGACTGGTGGCTCTCACCGAACGCCTGGCTGGCCGGGTACCCGGCCCCCGTCGCCCTGCTGGACACCCCCGACGAGCAACGGCTCGCCGGTACCGCCGCGTTCCTCGCCGAAGGGGAGTAGCCCGTGCCCAACTACCGGCCGCCCGCCGAGCCGGCCGGCACCCCCGCCAAGGTGACCCTCGCCGCCGGCACCCCGCTCTACCGGGTGCACTCCGCGCGCCGGCCCGGAAGCTCCTTCAACCCCGTGCCCGCCCACTGCCTCTACGGCGGCGGCCGCTTCGACTCCACCTCCTGCGACCGGTACGGCTACCTCTACGCGGGGCTCACCCCGCAGGCCGCCGTCAGCGAGAGCGTCCTGCACTCACTGCCCTTCGACCCGTCGGGCGCGGCCCGGCTGGTGCCCCGGGTGGCCGTCACCGGCCGCCTGCTCTCCGAGCTGCGCCTGACGGAGTCCCTCGACGTCGTCGCCCTGGTCACGGGGCAGGACCTGGCCGCCGTCCACCAGGACGGCTGGCTGGTGCAGGCGGAGGCCCGCGACTACCCGTACACCCGCGACTGGGCGCACTGGATACGCCGACACACCGACCCGTGGGCACAAGGCTTCCTGTGGTCCTCCAAACGGGAGCCGGGCGAGCGGGCCCTGGTCCTCTTCGCCGACCGCTGCCCGCCCGCCGTCCTGGCACCCACCGGCGAGGATCCGGTCGACTTCACGACGCCCGAAGGCCGCCACTGGCTCGACCGGATCCTCCTGCCCTACCACGCGCGCCTCGCGCCCTGAGCCCATGGAGGACCCGTGCCCGCTGCCGCGCACCCCCTGAGAGCCGCCCGCGACGAGGTCATGGCCGCGCTCACCGCGGTCCCCGCCGGCAGCGCCGAGGCGCGGGAACTGTGCGGGCAGGCCGGTGAACTGAGCTACCGGCTGTACGTGGAGCAGGCCGACCGCGAGGACCGGGACCGCGCCGTCGAGGCGTTCGCCCACGCCTTCCGCCGCCGGGCCGAAGGCCCGGCCTGGCCGCTGCGCCGGATCATGTACGGACACCTCCTCGGCCTGCGCCACGACGAGCAGCCCGGCCCGGAACTGGCGGCCGAGATCCACACCCTGCTCGCACAGGGTCTGCCGGAACTGTCCGAGGAGGCCGAACACGACGGGACGGCCGTGCTCGCCCGGTGGCTCCTCGCCTACATCACCAAACGCCGCGTCATGGACGAGCCCGACGAGCCCGCCCTCCTCGACGAGGCCCTGCGGTGGGGCCTGGCCGCACTCGACGACACGGACGGCGAGGACGCGGACCTCCTGGAGGCCCTCGGCTTCCTCTGGCAGCGTCACGCCCTCGCCACCGGCGACACCGCCTCCTACACCCGCTCCGCCGACTACTACGCCCGGGTACTGGCGGCCGGCGACAGGGAACGGGACCTCCCGCTGGCCCGCCTGTCGCGCGCAACGTCCCTCGTACTCCAGGGCTACCACACGGCCGACCGAGCCGTACTGGAGGAGGCCCGGGACGAGATCCTGCGCGCGCTGGCCGAGGCGGGCGGCAGCCACCCCTCATGGGAACGGGAGGCACGATTGCGGGCGGCCTTCGCCCGCGCGTCGATCGCCGCGACCTGGTCCGAGCGGGCGGAGGGCGACCGGGCCGCTGCCGAGCTGACCGCTCTGCTGACCTCCGAGGCGGACATCGACGAGCTGCCCTGGTTCTACCTCGACCGGTTCGGCCGGTTCCTCCTCACCCGCGTCCAGCAGGGACTCGACCCCCAGGCCCTCGACCTCGCCATCGCCCTGCTGACCCGGGCCGTGGACCGGTGGGAGCCCACCGAGGGAAAGGTCACGCCCACGGCCCTGGCCCTGGCCACCGCCCAGCACCTGCGGTACGAGATGGACCAGGACCCGGCGCGCCTGAGCGTGATGGAACGCGCCGGACAGTTGGCCCTGGACGGTGAGGAACTCCCCTCCGACGTACGCGACCTGCTCCTCCTGATGGTTTCCGAGGCGCGGCGCCGCCAGGGGAACGCCCGGTCCGACACCCTGTCCGCCGAGGAGATCATGCGCATCTACCGGGACTTCCGGGAGCGCTACGGGGACGGCGAGTCACCGGACTTCACCTTCGACGAGATCCTGTACGGCGAGGGCTCACCGGCCCGCGCGGCCTGGGACCGGCGCTTCTCGGAGCTGTTCGACATCTGGCGTGCGACGGCGCCCGGAGCCGAGCGGGCCGAGCTCGCGGCGCACCTCCTGCAGAACATGGTGGTCCTGGACCCCGGCGGTGAACGGATCGGTCCCGGGCGCGATGCCGAACTGACCGGAGCCGTCCTCGCGTACGCGGACGAGAACCCCGCCTGGCGCGGCCACGGGTACGCGGTCCTGGGCAACCACCGCCTCGCCCAGGGCATGCTGAACGACAACGCCGCCCGGCTCGCCGAGGCGGTCGAACACTTCGCGGAGGCCACTCGGGCGGGCAACGACAGCCCCTGGGTGACGCACGGCGCCACCATCGCCTCGGGCATGCTCGCGCAACTGCACGGGATCACCAGCGGGGTGGTCCCCGACCAGGCCGACTGGGAGCGGCTGCGGTCCGCCCTGGGCCCGTCCCCCAGGGTGGACCGTCTGCTGCGCCTCCACCAGGCGGGGGCACGGGCGGGCATCGCCGCCAAACGGGGCGACCTGGCCGACGCGGACCGGCATGTGGCAGAGGTGGCTCGGATCGTCGCCGAAGGGGAGGCCGAAGGCGAGGCCGACGACCCGGGCTGGATCGAGGCCTGGGCCATCCTGGAGACCGCGCGGATGTCCCGCAACAACCTCGCGGGCCGCCTCGGAGTCCCCCTTCTGCAGGTGCCCGCAGGACGGCCGTCGACAGCCGAACTGCGGCGCCTGGCGGCGAAACTGCCCCGCGGGCACCGCGCCGGGGTGATCGGTGGCATGGCCCTGGCCTGGAAGCAGGACGCCCTGGTCACGGCCGACCTGCCCCGGATCCGCGAGACCCTCGCTCTCAGCGAGGAAGCCGTCCGACTCAGCGAGCCGGGCGGCGAGACCTGGATCCGCTTCACCTCCGAGGCCGGCTCCGTGTACTGCGCCCTGGTCCTGGCCGAGGAACGGGCGCGCTCCCCGCAGCGGGCCCGTGACCTGGAGCGGGCCATCAGCCTCCTCGAAGGGGCCGTCGGGGCGATGGGCGGCCCCGAGCACCGGCTGTGGGCCATCGCCGTCCACTCCCTCGCGCAGGCCTACCGGCTCCGCTCGGAACCGGCCCGCCGCGACCGCGAACACGGCCGCCGCCTGGGGCTGGAGGCCATGCGCGGCTTCGTGTGCTCCGCGCTGCTCCAGTCCGGCACCCAGGACGCGGCCGAGGCCGCCCGGCTGGCAACCGACCTCTCCGAGGAGGTCGTCGGCTGGTGCGCGGCCGACCGGGCCGCGCAGGACGCCCTCCAGGCCCTCGACGCCTGCCGCGGACTGGTCCTGCACGCCGCCACCACCAGCCGCTCCGTCCCCGAACTGCTCACCGCCGCCGGCCAGGACGCCCTGGCCGCCGAGTGGCACGCCGCCGGCGCCGCGGACGACCCCGACTCCGCGCCGGGCGACCTGCGCCGCCGCGTGGTCCGCGCCCTCACCGAAGCCCGCACCCTGCTGCTGGACCCGCCCTCCCCCGAAGAGATCGGCGCGGCCTTGCGCGCGCAGGGCAAGGACGCCCTCGTCTACCTGGTGGCCGCCACCGCCGAATGCCCCGGCACCGCCGTCGTCGTCACCTCCCGCGGGGACGTCCGCGGGGTGCGCCTGCCGGACCTGCGGGCGGACGCGGGCCCCCTGCGCGGGTACCGCCCCGGCCGGGGCACCGCGCCCCGCGACATCGAACCCGTCCCCGGCCACGGCCCCGCCCGCCCGGACCCGGCCCCGGACCCGCCACTGCGGGACCGGCTCGACCGGCTCTGCTCCTGGGCCTGGCGGGCCGCGCTGCGCCCGCTGCTCGGCCACCTCGGAGTCCCCGGCCGGCCCGGCTGGGTACCTCGGCTGGTCCTCGTACCGATGGGCCCGCTCGGGCTCGTACCCTGGCACGCCGCGTTCTCCGAAGGGAGCACGGGCCGACGGTACGCCCTCCAGGACGCGGAGATCTCGTACGCGGCCTCCGCGCGCCTGCTCTGCGAGGTGGCGGCCCGCCCCGCCGTCCCGCACACCGGCACCGCGCTGGTCGTCGGCGACCCCACGGGCGACCTGCCGTACGCGGGCGAGGAAGCCGACGCCGTCCGGCGCGCCTTCTACCCGGCCGGCGAGCACCTGGGCCTGCGCAGCGGCGACGGCACGCCCGGCGAGGTCGCCCAGTGGCTGCGCGAACGCGCCGACGGCGGCGCCGTCCTGCACCTCGCCTGTCACGGCACGGTCGAGGAGAACCGGCCCCGCAGCTCCTACCTCGCCCTCAAGGGCGGTGTGCTGACCGCCGAGGAACTGACCGGGGCCGCGCACGGGCCGCTCGGCCTCGTCGTGCTCGCCGCATGCCGCAGCCAGGTCTCGGGGCGCGGGCTCAACGAGGCCTACAGCCTCTCCTCCGCCTTCCTCGTGGCCGGCAGCCGCTCGGTCATCGGCTCCCTGTGGCCGGTACCGGACGACGCGACCTCCGTCCTGATGTTCCTGACCCACCACTACCTGCGCCGCGAACAGGAGCCGCCGGCCCGGGCGCTGCGCCGGGCCCAGCTGTGGATGCTGGCCCCGGACCGGACCGCCCCCGAAGGCATGCCGCCCGCGCTGGCGGCCCGGCTCGCCCATCTGGACCCGCACGACCTCTCCGCCTGGGCCGGTTTCACCCACCTGGGGCAGTGAGGGACTGATCCGGCCTGGTCCGTAAGACACGGCCTACGGGACCACCGTGCGCAGGGCCAGGGTGCTCGCCGCCCACTGCCCCGGGCCGAAGGGGTCCGCCGGCAGCAGGTCCCGGCCCCCGGTGGACCGCCCGGGTCCGGCCAGCCGCAGCAGGCCGTCCGCCGGCGCGCGCCGGGGCGCGGCGGCTCGTACGGCATCGGCGTCCGGCTCCCAGCGGCTCAGGTGGAACGGCACCGTGTTCAGCTCCCCCTCGGCCACCACCAGCGTCAGCCAGTCCCGTACCGAGGCCCCCGGACGCACCGGCCGGGACGCGGGCAGCACCAGCCGCAGCGGCTGCCCCTCCAGGGCGTGGCCGGTCATGCCCGGGCCGATGAACTCGCCCGGGAACAGGCCGGTCCCGGCGCCGAACCGGTCGTCGAGGCTGACCAGTACGCACCACAGCGGCCGGGGCCCGGTGTTGCGCAGCCGCACGGTGACCCACGGCTCGCGCCGGCCGGCGTACGAAAGGACGACCTCCCCGTTCCCGTCGGGCCGCAGCGGCTCGCCGTCGCGGGCCTCCCAGGGCAGCACCTCCACCCTGACATGCCCGCTCAGGGGCGACAGGCCGGAGCTGAGGTCGCGGATCCGGTGCCAGTGGACCAGCCGGGTCAGGCAGTCGCCCAGCCGCACCGCGTCCGCCTCCGTGGCCAGTGGCAGCGGCGGCACGTACGGCGATCCGTCTCGGCGCAGCACCCGTGCCCGCGCGCCCCGCACCTCGACCCGCAGCAGCAGCCCCGCTGCGGCCTCCTCCGCCGAACCGGCCGCCACCTCGCGCAGCAGCGGCGACTCGGGCAGCGGGACCGTCCCGGCCCCCTCCCCGTCGAGGAGCACCGCAGCCGGGGGCAGCGCCAGGGCCGTCAGGGCCACCGCGTGCACCGACCCCGGTTCCGGAACCCAGCCGTCGGGAGCGACCAGCGTCCGGTCCGCCCGCACCGCCGTGGCCCGGACGGGGCCGCCCGCCGCCGTGAACTCCGTACCCGCGCCACCGGTCAGGCCGTGCACGCGCCCGCAGTCCACCTCCCAGCCCTCCGGCCCCTCGCGCAGCAGGTACGGGCTCGGCCGCCGGGCCGTGCCGGCCAGCAGCGGCCGGTCCGCGGGCCCCCCGGGCTCGGCCGGGAACAGCACCGGCTGCTGCCCCGCCACCAGCCGGCGCACCCCCGCGTCCGCCTCCGCGAGCAGCTCCCGGACAGTGGCCCCGGGCGCGGCCCGGCGCAGCGCGCGGGTCAGGGCGTACGAGAAGACGCCCTGCGTACGCGGCCCGTCGGGCCCCTCGACGGGCCGCTCGTACGAGGGCTGACCGCTCCGGCTCGCCGCCAACAGGACGTGGCCCGGCGGCCGGGCCGGCCCGCTCAGGTCCCGCGCGCCGACGGCCGGCCGCCACTGCGGCAGCGGCGGCAGCACACGGGGCACGGCCCCCTCCTCCTCGCGGCTGGCGCCGCCCGAGAAGCAGCAGTCCAGCACCGCCACCACCCGGGCACCGCCCGCCGCCGCCCCGTCGAGCAGCGCGCCCAGCCGTTTGTCCGGCAGCGGCCCGTCCGCGCACACCAGCGCCTGGCAGCGGCCGGTCGGCTCCAGCAGCAGCTCCTGCGGGGTGAGCGCCGGGTACTCCGTACCGTGCCCCGAGAACCACAGCAGCGCCGTGTCCCCGGCGCCGGCCCGCCCCAGGTGACCGAGGATCCCCTCCTCCACGGCGGCGGCCGTGGCCGCGCCGTCGGTGAGGACACGGGCACGGACCCGGCCCGGGGCCGCCGCCTCCAGCATGGCGCGGGCACCGGCCACGTCGTTCAGACAGCCGCGCAGAGCGGCACGCATCGCGGCTGGGTACTCGTTGATGCCCACGAGCAGGGCGTACACCGTCTCCATGGCCCCAGTGTGATCCGGCGGGGTGGGCGGCCACTGGCCGGAATCCGGTCGCATCGGGGGCGGCTGCGGGGCAGGAGTGGCTCAAATCCATTTCGCCGGGGGCCGGTTGACGGCAGCAAGTCGATCGGCGAGTCGACCCCACGACCGGCGGGGGCCGACCGGGCGAGAGGGGTTCGCAGGCGCGCTGCCCTGGACAGGATCGACGCATGAACTCCGTGAAGACCGTCCTTACGGCCACCGCCGCAATGCTCCTCGCCCTCGCCACTCCGGCCACCGCAGTCCCCGCGGCTCCCGCCGCCCCGGCCCGCGCCTCCGCGTCCGCCGCGCCACGTGCCTGCGACGGCGCCCCGACCTGCTACGTCGACGTGACGGTCGCTCAGGTCTGGGTGACTCCCGAACAGGTCCGGCCCGTGGACGCTCCGGCGACCACCAATCCCGCGGACATCCGCGGCTGGTTGACCACCATGTCCCTGGACGAGCGGCGTGAGGTCGCCGGGGAGACGCAGGCTCTCCACGGCGTGGCGGTGACCGTCGACCGCACCGAGTGGCAGGGCGGTCTGCTCTGGGACCACGTATGGGTGCACGGCCAGCCCACCCCCAGGGACGAGGCCGGACGGGGCGCCTACCCCGGCTGGATTCCCGACCGGCAACTGACCTCGGAGCACCGGCGCCCGCCCGGCGGTACGCACGAGGAACGCGTTGCCCGCCCCACGGCCCGGGGCTTCGCCACCGCCCAGGCCGCGCTTGCCGACCGCGGATCCGGGCAGGTGGGCGAGTACTCGTACAACACCTCCTTCCCGGTGAAGGCCGGTCCGCTGCCCGGGGTCGTCGCCGCCTACTCCCCCAGCGGTGGCCGGCTGTTCTTCCGGGCTGACGACATGGCGAGGGTGCCGGCCGCACCGAGCGGCGCGGACGTGGTCGCCGCCGCACGCGCCTTCATGGGTCTGCCCTACCTGTGGTCGGGCACGTCCGGATTCGGCTACGACTGCTCCGGTCTCACCGGCCAGGTCTACTCCGCCCTCGGCCTGACGATCCCCCGGGACGCCCAGCCGCAGTTCGAGGCGGGCGGCGGGCAGGTACCCGCCGGCTCGGCCGCGGGGGTGCGGATCACCGGTACGGAGGACCTCAGGCCCGGCGACATCGTCGCCTTCCGCCCCGCCACCGGCACCGAGGTCACCCACGTCGGCATCTATTCGGGCACGAGGAACGGCGAACCCATGATGATCAACTCGCCTCGCACCGGTGACCCGGTCAGGGAGGAGCCCATCGGCTCCACCGGCCGCGTCTACGTGGGCGCCACCCGCTTCCTCACCCGCTGATCCACGTACGCCACTGCCGCACGGCGCGGCCCCGCGGGCCGGTGGGCTCGCGGGACCGGGGCCGGTCCTGAAGGCGGGTGCCGTTCCGGGGGTCAGGGGCAGGTGGCCAGGAGGATGGAGACGACCGTGCAGGTGGCGGTCGCGCTGTCGTTGAGCGGGTTGGGGTCGGACGGAGCGGACACCGTACGGGTGGCGGTGACCGAGACGCGGCCCAGCGAGAGCAGGCTCAGCGGTACCCGGAACGTCTTGGCCGAAGCGGCGCCGGCAGCGATGGTGCCGTAGCCGCAGGTCACGGTGGCCCCCATGGCGGTGCACCCCGGGGACAGCGCGGTGGCGGAGGAGCCCTGCGGCAGGGTCGCGGTGAGCGTGGCCGAAGTGACCGTACCGGGGCCGGTGTTGTGGGCGGTCAGGGTGTAGGTGAGGTACGGGACGAGGAGGCTGAGGCCCGGCTGCGCGGCCAGGTCCACGTCGATGTCGGCGGGCGGGAGCTGGTAGGTGTACCGGCCCGCGCCGACCACGGCGCTGGTCCCGCCCGGCGTGGTGACCTGCACGTCGACGGGGCCGGCGGCGTGCGCGGGTGCGGTGGCCGTGCAGGTGGCTGCGGTGCAGGACAGGGCGCCGGCCGGGTTGCCGGGGCCGAAGGTCAGCGAGGTGGCGCCGCTCAGACCGGTGCCGGTGACCGTGACGACGGTCCCGCCGTCGGTCGGGCCCGCGGAGGGGCTGAGCGAGGTCACCACGGGTACGGGAAGGTAGCGATACCGGACGGCGGGGGACGTGGCACTGGTGCCGGCGGGCGTGGAGGCTTGTACGTCCACCGTCCCGGTCCCGGCCGGTGCGGTGGCGGTGCAGGAGGTCGGGGTGCAGGAGACACCGGTGGCGGGGTTGCCCGCGCCGAAGGTGATGACGGCGCCCGCCAGATCGGTGCCGGTGACCGTGACCGCCGTACCGCCCGCCGCGATTCCGGTGTCCGGGCTGATGCCGGTGACCGTGGGCGCGTCGCGGTGGAAGGCGAACACGATCCTGCCGTCCGCGGCGTTGGCCCCGTCGGTCAGGATGACCGGTGAGCCGGGGACCGTGCCAGAGACCAGGCTGGATCCGCCGCCTCCGCCACCGCCTCCGCCACCTGTGGTTCCGTACCGGCCGCCGGCACCGCCCCGGCCTCCGCCGCCGTAGCCCGCTCCGCCGCGCCCGCCGGCGCCGGCCGGATTGAAGACGCCCTGCGCGGCGGCGCCGCCGGAGCCGTTCGGGTAGGCGCCGGGCGAGCCGTTCGCGCCCTCGTTGTCCGCGCCCTGCCCTCCCGTCCCCGCCGCCCCGCCCGCGGTGTCGGTGCCCGGGCCTCCGCCCGTGCCACCCTGCGCGTCCGGGACCAGGCCGTGGCCGTCGGTGCCCGCGCTGCCGCTGTCACCGCCGGCCGCTCCCGGGTACGCCGGGGAACCGATGCCCGCTCCGCCCGCGCCGCCGCCCGAACCAGCCGTCAGCAAGGGGGTGTTGGAGGCCGTGGTGACCGCGACGAGGGCGCCGCCGAACCCGGACGCGCCGAACTGCGGGTTCGCAGTGGCGTTGGCGCCGCGGCGGCCGACGGTGACGTTGAACGTCTGCCCGGCAGTCACGGGGACGGTCGCCACGAGGTGCGCGCCCTTGCCGCCCGGTGTCCCGTCGAAGGCGTTCCCACCTCCGGCGCCGTCGAGGGTGACCACGGCGCTGGACACGCCGTCGGGCACGGTGAGGCTTCCCGAACCACCCGCCGTGCAGGTGACCGTGGTGACGGCATCCGCCAAGACCTCGGCGGCGCACACCCCTTCCGCCGCCGCCGGAACCGCCAGAACCGCCAGGCTGCCCGCGGTCAGTACGGACGACGCGGCCACTGCCAGCAGCTGGTGGCGCCACCAGGATCTCGGTCCGCTCACCACAGCAGTCGATGACATCGAAGCCTCCCCCTCTCAGCTGCGCCCGGCGGCGGCCGGAGGCGAAGACTCCTGGGAAGCCGCGGCCGGACGCTCCGGCACGACGAACCGGAGCGCCGTCCCGCACACGGGGCCGCCGACGTTCGCCGGTATCACCGAACCCCTCGCGGGGGCGGGGGCCCTGTGACACCGGCGGAAGCATCGCAGCCGCTGAGCCGGGACGCGGGCGAAACTCCAGATCATTCCGCCGGCCTCACCGAAAACGCCGACCGAGGGGACGGGGGCGTTTACGATGCGAAGTTCCGCCCCGACGCCGCTGTTCCCCGAGCCCGCCGCAGGTCCCCGCCGCCGACCCCGCAGCCGGGCACGACCGGCGCCTTGTCGTGCTCGCCGACCCGGTCACCGCGGCCCAGCACCCCTGGCCTGCTCACTCCATGACAGCCGTGATGACGGCTCGACCGCGCCGACTGCTCATCGCTGCGTGCGGCGGGTAAGGCGGGAGCGGCGGGCGGCGGCGAGGTCGAGCACATCGATGGCGGTCTGGGGCGGGCTGTCGATATCGACGGCGTGGCTGCGCAGTATCGAGACCAAATGCCGACCGACCGAGGGGGCTTGGGCGGGGATGCCCCGGTCGAGGGCGGCGTCGAGCATGCCGGCGAGCTCGCGGGTGTGGTGGGCGAGGGCGGTGGCGGCGAGCCGCGCGGCCTCGGCGGGGTGGTGGCGGCGGGTGAGCTGCTGGGTGAGGGTGGCGAACGCTTCCCCGGGCAGGGCGGCGAGAAGCTGCTCGGTGTCGAGCTCGTCGGCGAGTCGGCGCAGCATGGCGGCGGCCGTGGCGCGCGGGAGGTTCGAGCGGACGTCGGCGGGGCCGTGGTTCGGAAGAGTGACGATCAGGCGATGAGTGTCGAGGGAGGCGAGGGTGACGACGTTGGGTGTGCGGTTCACGGGGGCGGGGTTCCTGTCCGGGGTCGAGGTACTGCTCACGCGCGGGAGGAGGCGCGACGGGTCGCGCGGACCGGTCGCGGCAAGGGCTGGAACGGCACATGCGAGCTCTGCGGGGCCCACGGGTCGTTGGGACGATGGCGCGGGTTCCGCGGTCGAAGGTGGCGGCGAAGTTCTCGGCGGCCCGGCGCCGTACCGAGCAGGTCAGGAACAGGCTTTCACCGTCCTTCCGTTCACTGGTCTGCCTTACGAACGTGCGCGGGGTGAATCTGAGTTCGGGGTGAACCTCTTCCGAGTTCAACTGGGCTGGCCATGAGGACTCTTGGGCGGGGCATGCGGCATCGTCGGGTGGTGGTGGTCATGGATGACGCCCTCCCGGTTGCGCAGGACAGGCTCGCCGCGTAGCTGCAGCCGCCCGGCGGGCACGGAGCAGCCGAGTCAACGCTGCTTGGCGTGTAGGGCAGTTGCCGTTGGCGCCGCCGGTCAGGTCGAAGCGGGCGAATCACCGGCCTTCACTGCCGACGGTGACGACCCACGGATCGGGCGAGGCGAGCGGATCGGGCCGCGTCGGTCCGGTCAGGGCGAAGGTGCCCGGGTGGTTGATCCCGAACGGCGACTCGAGGCCGGCGGCGGTACGGGGAAACGGCACCATCGCCACGCCTGCGTCGTTGACCAGCAGATCGAGCCGGTCACGGTCCAGCCGTCACCGAAGGCGCGTACGGGAGTAAGAACGGCCAGGTCAAGGAGGCGCTCCTCGTCTCGTGGGTGAGGGCGTCCGGCGGGCAGCTGGACAGGGACCCGACATAACGCAACCATCAGTTGCGATAGGCTGGAGCCTGACACACAGCCGCCCGCTAACGCAACTAGGAGTTGCAATGGAGTTGGGTTCCTCCGGACCCGTCCGCCCGGTCGGGCGAGGCCGCAAGGCACAGGCGGCGGTGCGCGCCGCCACCCTCGCCGAGTTGGTGGACCGGGGATACGCCGAACTGACCGTCGAGGGCGTGGCTCAGCGGGCCGGGGTACACAAGACGACGCTCTACCGGCGCTGGAAGGACCGCGAGAGCCTGGTCGTCGACGCGCTCTCCGAGCATTTCGCCACCGACATCCCCACTCCGGACACCGGCGCCCTTGAGACCGACCTGCAAACAATCGCGCGTGCGCTCGTGCAGAGCATGACGGGCCCGGTGGGCAGGGCGGTGCAGACCGCGATGTTCTCCGATGCCCGCCGACTGCCAGAGATCGCCGAGGGGCAGCGGCGGGTCTTGGCCGACCGGTTCCGGCGGGCTGCCCCCGTGGTCGCCCGCGCCATCGAGCGGGGCGAGGTCCCGGCAGGAACGGATCCGGCCGAGCTGTTGAAAACGCTGGCCGCTCCGATCTACTACCGGTTGCTTGTCAGCGCCGATCCGGTCGGGGAGGACACCGCTGACCAGGCCGTGCGGATCACGCTCGCCGCTGCCCGCGCCGGCGCGCTGACACAGGGTTCACAGGGTTCTGCCGTAGCCCTCAAGGCGACGGACGAGGACACCGGTCAGGAATGAAGGACAGCGTGCCGTGCCGCCGGGATCAGGTCCTCGGCTTGCCAACGGGAGAGCGGCACGCGGCCGTCCCCCTGTCTGCCATCCGCACCACGTTCGGTGCAGCGGTGCGGACCGCCGTCGAAGCCACCGTCCGACTCCACAGCGATTGACCCGATCAGCGGTCAGTTCTTCTTCAGCTCCTCGGCGAGCATCACAATGATGCCGCTGGGACCGCGGACGTACGCGAGCTTGTAAACGTCCTCGTAGGTCGCCACACCGCGAAGCGGACGGCATCCGTGCTTTGCGGCTGCCTCAAGTGCTTTGTCGATGTCGTCGACTGAGAAGGCGACGCGATGCATGCCAATCTCGTTGGGACGAGTGGGCTCCGTCTCGATCGCTTCGGGGTGGATGTACTCGAAGAGCTCAAGGCGACCGTGCCCGTCTGGCGTCTGGAGCATCGCGATGTTGGCGTGATTGCCATCAAGGCCGACGGCGGTGTCGGTCCACTCACCACTGACCGTGTCACGGCCGACGACCGTGAGGCCGAGGTCGGTGAAGAAGGAGATCGTTGCTTCGAGGTCGCGAACAGCGATGCCGACGTTCTCAAGTTTGATGGCCATGCGTTGCATGCTACCGATCCGGGCCGATCAGGTACTTCCGGCACGGACGCAGCCTACGGACCGCATGGCCTGCCGGGCCTTGAGCCGATTGCTTCCACGACCTGGCCGACGACGAAGAGACTTGGCAGGCCAACCGTCGAGTCGTCCCGCAGGCAAATCGACCGAGCGGAACGGACGACGCACAAAGGCAGCGGCACAAGCCACAGCAGTGCGCTCGCCTCCGGGTCCTGCCGAACACCGCCGACAAGGATCAGTTCGCTCACGAGCAGGGTTTGATTCGTGACGCCTGAGGCTTCGGGCACGCTGGGCCTCCTCCTGCGTGGTCAGACGCCGGCTGGCCTTGGCGCCCGGAACAAGGAGCTGCAGCATCCTGTGGCTTTGTCTCCGAGAGCTGGGTTCTGGCACAGATCTTGGGGAGCGGTCGCGGAGCGTTACCCCGTTGTTCGATTGCGAGGAGACGCTTCGCGTGAGACCGCGTACGCCTTGTCATCCGCCGACCAGAATTGACGCTCCCTCAGGTGCTTGCCTGCCGCTGCTGCGCTCGGTTGTGGGTGGTGATGGTGCTGGTCATGCAGAACGATGCACCGTTGTGGGACTCGCTGGTGTTCGACGGGAACGACGAAGTGGACGTCGAGGCGGTGACGGCCGCGTTCGATACAGTCGAGGTGATGGCAAGAGGCCGCGCGGTGGGGGCGGCATGTCCGGACTGTGGTCGCTTCTCGGACCGAGTCCACGACCGATACCAGCGCAGGCTGAAGGACCTTCCGCTTGCTGAACAGGGCTTCGTGATCCGGCTGACGGTCCGGCGCTTCATCTGCGGAGCGGCGGACTGCCCGCGCCGGACGTTCGCCGAGCCGTTCTCCCGGCTGGCTGCCCCGCACGCAAGGTTCACGACTCGACTCAACCGCGCCTTGGAGCGGGTGGGGCTCGCGCTGGCCGGGCGGGCCGGCGCTCGGCTGGCTGCCCAGTTGGGCTTCGGCGCGGGAAGGATGACCTTGTTACGCAGGGTCATGGCATTGCCCGATCCACTTCAGCACGCCGCGTGTGCTGGGCGTGGACGACTTCGCGATCCGTCGCGGCCAGACCTACTCCACCGTCTTGACCAGCGTCGAAGACCATCGCGTGGTCGATGTGCTCCCGACGCGTGAAGCCGGCCCGCTGGCCGCCTGCCTGATCAGCCACCCAGGCGTGGAGATCATCTGCCGAGACCGGGCGGGTGCCTACGCTGAAGGCGCCCGGCGCGGTGCGCCCGACGCTCTGCAGGTCGCTGACCGGTTTCATCTGTGGCAGGGCCTCGGCCGGGCCGTGGAGACCTGCGTCGCCGCCCGCCGAGACTGCCTGCGCAATCCTTCGCCCAGCGGCATGTTGCCGCAGGCCACCCGACTGGCTTCCGGTCGGCCGCAGGACGACTCGGCGCCCCTCGGCCGACGGGCCGAACGGAAGAAGGCAGCACACGCCCTGGTCCACGAGCTCCTAGCCCAAGGCCACTCACGCCGGGCGATTGCCCGGCACCTGGGCTGGGGTCTCAACACCGTGCTCCGGTACGCGAACGCCGCACGCTGGCAGGACACCTTTCGCGAGAACCGGCCCCGGTCCAGCAGGCTGGACCCCTACAAGCCCTACCTGGAGCGGCGATTCGCCGAGGGATGCACCAGCGTCACCCGACTGCACGGCGAACTCATTGCCGCCAACGCGCCCGTCACCTACCAAATGGTCCGCGCCCACATCGCGACCCTCCGCAGGACTCCGGCCGACGCGGCACCGCGGCCGCCGTCGGTGCGGCAGGTGACCGGCTGCCTCACCCGCCACCCCACCGCCCTGACCGAAGATGACCGCGCCGGACTGAAGGGCATCCTTGCCCGCTGCCCTGAACTTGACACGGCCTCCAGCCATGTCCGTGAGTTCGGCGAGATCCTCACCGGACGCCTCGGCGCCACACTCCCCACCTGGATCGATGCCGTCGACGCCAGCCAGCTACCCGGCCTCACCGGCTTCGCACTCCATCTGCTCCGAGACCTCGACGCAGTGACAGCCGGTCTCACTCTCAACTGGAACTCCGGCAGTATCGAGGGAGCCGTCAACCGCATCAAGAAGATCAAGCGGCAGCTCTATGGCCGCGCCGGATTCGAACTTCTCCGAAAGATGATCCTGCTCCAATAGCACTACGAGACGCTCCCCAAGAGCTACGCGAGAACCGAGAAGTACTGCGCAGGTCAGATACCTTGCAGACATGACCAGAGCGTTGCCTACTGACGTTGCTCACGTACTGGACACAGCTTTGAGCATGGTGGTGGACCCAGGTCTCGCGCTGCATCGGCAGATGCGGCATCTCCGACTGGAGAAGTGCTGTGCGTGCGGCTGCGGTTCGACGTACTTCAGTCTCGATGCGGACGGTGTTTCACCCGCACCCGCGCCTACGGGCACGCAGGTGGTGGCCGACATGGAACTGTTCGGCGCGGACGGAGAGACCGTCGGCGAGGTTCTGGTGTTCGCCGAGGACGGGTATCTGGCGTGGCTTGAGGTCTGCTCTTGGAACGAAGACACCTTCACACTGATCGACGCACACCGGATCCTGTGCCCATGCGACCGATGAGTGCCGGATGAGCGACCAAAGTGCACATCCTGTGCCCATGCGACCGATGAGTGCCGGATGAGCGACCAAAGTGCACTGGAACAGGGGGCCCTGGGCTCGTGACCCTCCCCCGGTAATCGAACGACACCGTCGCCCTCCGCGACCGCTCCCCAAGATCTGTGCCAGAACCGAGAGCTGGCAACGTTTTTTGCTGGCACGTGGGCACGGTCTGTCGGCAGCAGGAGACGTGTTGCCGAGTTCTGGAGACGCACCGGTACTTGCTCGAAGCCCTTCTCGTGTGCTGGTCGACTCGGAACAGGTGGTGATGTGGTGGGCCAGATGCCGAGTGCAGCTACTGGATGCTCGTGAGGTGCGGATGTCCCGGGTCGGCGGGGCAGGCGAAGACGTTCAGCTTGCCCCAGCGGCCCACCGCAACCCCGGTGGACGCGCCACCCCGGCCCACGGCCGGGTCCCGCTCCTCCAGCGGCATCCAGCTGCCGCTTCCGCCGTCCCACTCCGAGCTGTCGATGGTCAGCAGCAGTTCCATCGGGGCCGCGCAGGCAGGGCAGTCCGTGGCGGCGGCGTCGGTCAGGTTCCAGGACGCGTAGCCCCCGGCGCGCCAGCCGGGCGGGATGGACAGGTCGAACTGGTAGGTCGGCCAGTCCCATTCCTCCGCTTCCGCTTCCTCGGCCTCCTCTTCGAGGGCCTCTTCCCTGGCCTCGATCCGGGCGCACAGCTCTTCGGGCAGCAGCCCGGCGAAGGGGTACGTGACCACCTGCTCGGGGTACAGCACGCACGGCTCGGGCACGTAACCCTCGAAGCCCACGACCTCCGGCACGGGCGGCTGCGCCATCGCCCTGTCGACCTCCCACGACCGGCGCCAGCGCAGGTCCAGCAGCATGCCGGTCCGGTTCTCGCCGTGCGCGTCGAAGGGGCACCAGAACACCTGGAGCAGATCGCACTCCTCCGGCCCCGCAAGCAGGTCGGGCACGTCCCGGCGGTACAGCTGGGCCAGACCGATCATCGGGAGCGGATCCGTCTCCCCGCTCTTCCCCGCCGCCCGGTGCCTGTGCCTGAGCTCCTCCAAGAGCCGGCTCTCCTCGTCCGTGAGGCCGGAGTCCTGGTCCCGGGCCCACGCCGCGGCCCGCAGCTGCCGCTCCCGGTGGATGTCTGCGGGGCGCCGGCCGCGCCCGTGGGGGTGCGGATCGGTGCACACCGGCCACGGCTCGTCCGCCGGCCAGAGCATCGGCCCGCCCACGGAGCTCGCCGACGCGTCGGGGCTGCCCGGCCGCGGGTGCAGCCGGGTGGTCGTACCGCGGTGGGCGGCGAGCCCGGGGAAGAGCACCTCGACGTCGAGCGGGCGCGGTGGCGTGGTCCTCGTCATGATCCCGAACCCTAATGCCGCGGCCGGCCTGGCCCCCAGCCGGCCGGTCGCCGGGCCGAGGGGTCCGGCCCCGATGGTCACATCGAAGCAACTGATCCGTCCCCCTCATGTCACGCACCGCAGGGCGCGGTCCACGGGGTCGTGAACAGCCACCACTGGTCAGTGCCGTTCTGCGGGCAGAAGAACGACCGCCACTGCCGAGGTGATGGCGCAACCCTTCACCCGTGTGCGCCAGGCCAAAAACCGGTGCCGGTGGCCCGCGACGAATGTCCTTGCGCTGCGGAGGCCGTTGTGATCAAGGAATCGGCGCCGCTGCGGCCCTACCGGTGACACCCCACGAGGTGTTCGCGCCCACGGGCTGTTCGCCGCGCGACCGAGGATGCGAATGACTCCGTTCTCAAGATCATGGGGAGTAGTGATGGCGCGGACCACCGCGACAACCAGGTTCCTGTTGTACACGGCGTCGGCGGCACTGGCCGTATCGCCCGTTGCGCTGGCCCAGGCGGCACCGGCCACGCAGCAGGGAGCGCAGAGCACGACGACTGCCTGCTCGCCGCAGGAGGGCATGGCCACCGGCACCGGCTGGATTCACGGCAACAACGGCAAGGTTCCCAACAACGAGCTCGCGATGGGCCAGGGCTGCCTGACCACTACGACCTCCGGCGGGACGGCAACGCTCACCTTCAAGGTGAGGGCCAACGCGGCAACGCGCGAGAACAAGGACTCGCCGTGGGTGCCGGCGAAGAACTTCCACGGCTCCGCGAACTGCAAGCTCTACCGGGTGGACAAGAACGGCCACTTCAGCCTGAAGGACAAGGACGTCACCCGGAATTTCCAGGACGCCTCGGGGCCGGTCGACGCCTGCGAGCTCACCGCCAAGTACCCGACGTCCGAGCTGCGCAACCTGAAACTGCGGTGGGGCCTGAGCACCGGCGTGCGCTCCAGCGCGTACGTCACCAAGGACATCAACCTCTACGAGGTGTCCTGGTACTTCGGCCGCGACGCGGCCGCCACCCCCACCGCGGCCGCCGAAGTCGGCAACAGCATCTACCCGCTGTGGTGAGATCCCGGGCAGCCTGACCGCCCCCAGCAGCCAGGCTGCCGAACTGCCCGAGCTCGGTCAGCAGCGCGGCGCCGGTCTGGATCTCGTCCGCTGTCCAGCCGCCACCGACAGCGTGGGCTTGCCCGGAGTCGCCATGGGCTTGCCTGCGTCGCCGGTTTGACAGGTGACGTTGACCGCGTTGACCGCTCGGTTCGGGGCGCGGGCCGCCGGGCGGACACCGGTGGACGCCGCGGCCAGTCGTCCGTCCGATTCGTCCGGTCAGCGGCCACCTGGGCGGCCGAGGGCGTCGCGGAGGAACTCGGTGATCTCCGCCCGTGCCGCCTCGGCCTGCGGCACTACGGCCGGCATGCTGACGAAGGCGTGCGTGGCCTCGGGGAACTCGGTCAGCCGCGCGGGCGTCCCGTCCGCGCGCAGGCGCTCGGCGTAGCGGCGGCCGTGGTCGGCCAGCGGGTCATGGCTCGGCACCACCACCAGCGCCGGGGCGAGGCCGGCGAGACTGCCGGCGTGCAGCGGAGACAGCGCTCGAGGATCGGTTCCCGAGGGGACGGCTAGCCGCTGCAACAGCCGCAGTTGGGGAACGGTCAGGGTCGGACTGTGGGCGTGCTCGGTGACCGAGGGATGGTCGAACATCGTCCTGGTCACGTCCGCGACGGGGTTGACCAGCACCTGCGACCGCAGTTGCAGGCCGGCCTGCCTGGCTCGGACGGCGGCCAGCGCGGTGATCAGTGCGCCGCAGCTCTCACCGAACACAGCGATGCGCGCCGGGTCGATGCCCCAGTCGGCGGCGTGCCGCACCAGGTGGTCGAGCCCGTCCCAGCCGTCGTCTGCGGCGGCCGACAGCGGAGTGTCCGGGGCGAGGAGGCGGTGCTCGACCGAGACGACAAGGGCCGGCAACCGGGCGGCGAGATGGCTGTTGATCCAGTCGCTCTGCACCGCCGTGCCCACGAACCCGCCGCCGTGGACGTGGAGTACGAGGGGCAGGACCCCTGCCCAGTCGGCGGAGCCGGCGCCGAGTTCGCGCACCGGCCGGTGGACCCGGACCGGCAGGCGGCGACCGGTCAGCGCCAGCGACTGCCATTCGATCGCGGCACCGGGGTCCGGCATCCCGGTGATCTCCCGCATCGCGGGTGACGCCCGCCTGCGGTTCTCCGCCTCGCGGTAGGCGGCCAGTTCTTCGGCGGTCATCGCCGCCCAGTCCGGCTCGCCCCCAATGCCTGCTGCCGCAACCCGCCACTGCTCGCCGACGGTTGCCGCGCACCGCTGTCCCCGCTCACGCCTTCTCCTCCCCGAATGATTTCGCTACCTTAGGTATCGATACCTAAGGTAGCGGAACTAGCTATGGTGAAGGAATGACTCGAACGCCTCCTCCCGCCCGACCGCCCGGACGCCCGCGCGCCGGCCTCGACGCCCAGGTCTTCACCGCCACCCTGAGCACGGTCCACGAAATCGGCTACGCGCGCGCCACGGTCGAGCGCATCGCCGCCGCGGCCGGCATCGCGAAGTCGACGGTCTACCGCCGCTGGCCGTCGAAGGGCGCGCTGATCGTGGACTGCCTCCTCGACGCGTTCGGCCCGGTTCCGCTGAAGGACGGCGCCGACCGGGCCGAGCTCATGTCCTCGACCATCCGATGGATCGCAGCGAAGATCGGCGACCCCGGGGTGGGCGACGCGTTCGCGGGCGTGTTCAGCGACGCCGTCAGCGACCCGGCCCTGCGCGAAATCCTCTCCACACGGTTGCAGGACCCCTACCGCCTCGCCCTCCAGGACGCGCTCGACGAGCCGGAGAACAGGGTCCTGTTCTTCATCGATGCCGTCGTCGGCACCCTGCTTCACCGCATGGGCATGACCGGCAGACCGATGGTCGATGCCGATGTCGACGCCCTCGTCGCCATGATGCTGCCGCACTTCGCCCGCGGCGTCGGTCCGACCTGACGGTGGATCGCCGACCCGGCAGCGCAGACCGATGCCGCGGTCGGCACAGACGGCATCGGGCAGGGCTCGCAGGTCACACGAGGACGAGCCGGAGATCAGCTCACGTACCACCCGCTGATCACTGATATCGGCGATTCACAAGAACAGGAGGAGCCGTGTCGCGCTCCGAACCACTGCCCCGCACCGTCCGCCTGCTGTTACTCGCCCGGGTCGTCAACCGACTCGGGGCCTTCTCGCTGCCCTTCCTCACCGCGCTGATCAGCTCCGACCACGGTGCGAGCCTGACCGCCGCCGGGCTGGTCAGCGCCGCCTTCGGGCTCGCCACGATCCCCTCGCGGCTGGCCGGGGGACACCTGGCCGACCGAATCGGCCGGCGCACGACCATCGTGCTCGGGCTCTGCGGATGCGCGGTCGCACAGCTGGCGATCGCGGCCTCCGCGTCGCTCACCTGGGCAGTCGCCGGGGCAGTGCTGCTCGGGCTGGCCTTCGAGCTCTACGAACCCCCGAGCCAGGCGATCATCGGCGAGTCCGTGCCGGAGCAGCACCGGGTGCGCGCGTTCAGCCTGTTCAGCGCCGCTCTCGCAGCGGGCGGCATGGGCGCCGGGCTGCTCGCCGCCCTGCTCGGCCGCTGGGACCTGCGCTGGCTCTTCGTCACCGACGCCGCCACCTGCCTGGCCTGCGCACTGCTGATCCGGCTTGCCCTCCCCCGCGACCGTCCCGAACCACCCGGACCGGACCAGGACGGCACCGCCGTACGACCGCTGCGCGACCGAGCCCTGCTGAGCGTCCTGGCCACCGGCACCGCCTACGCCCTGATCAACCAACAGACCGTGATCACCCTGCCGCTCGCACTCACGCGGCAGGGCCTGCCCGCCGCCGACGCCGGGCTGTTGTTCACCGCCGCCGCAGCCACCACCGTGCTCGCCCAGCCCCTGATCCGCCTGCCCTGCACGACCCGGCTCACCACACCCGTCGCACTCGCCCTCGCCCATCTCCTCCTGGCCGCGGGACTCACCGGCTACGCCCTCACCCGCACCCTGCCGGCACTGCTCGCCTCGGCCGCCGTGATGAGCCTCGGCGACCTGCTGGTCATGGGCCGCATCTACGCGCTCGTCACCGAGCTCGCGCCACCCGGTGCGAGCGGCCGCTACCTGGCCGTCTTCGGTACCAGCTGGGGGATCGCCGCGACGCTCGCACCCGTCCTCGGCACCCAGCTGCTCGCCCACGCGGGGACGACCGCACTGTGGTCCGCAATGGCCGCGTTCTGCCTACTGCTCGCCGCCCTGCACCTTCGCGTGACACCGGAGTCCGCAACGTCAGACGGATCGCCCTACCTGACGGTCGAAAACTGAGCCGGCGTCAGCTGTAGTCGGCTGCGTTCCGTACCTCGCCGAAGCGCGGGAAGCTCCGCTCTACGGTGAACTCGTGCTCGTCCGCGGCCAGTCCGGACATCGCGTCGGCCACGAACTCGAGCTCGTAGCCGTGGTCGGCCGCGGCCCGGGCGGTGGATTCGACGCCCATCGTGGTGACCAGCCCGGCGAGCACCACGGTGTCCACACCGAGCTTGCGCAACTGCTCGTCCAGGTCGGTGCCGTAGAACGCTCCGATGGTGCGCTTGACCACCACGATGTCGCCTTCCTCCACCAGGTCTTCGGCGAAGTCGCTGCCCGGCGGCTGCTCGGCGACGTTCGGACGCTCCACCCGGACCATCACCACCGACCGTCCGCTCGCCCGGAACGACCTGGCCAACGCGCGGCAACGCGCGAGCACTTCATCGCCGGAGTGAGGTGCGAGCGGGAGGCCGATGATGCGCGGCATCAGGTCGATCAGGATCAGTGCGGAGGTCATGGCGACGATCGTAAGGCCGCGGCGGGCGAGGCCGGGGTCGACTGCCGCCTGGTCCGGACGGCGGAACTTCCCCGCGGCGGTCGCCGCGCCTCGGGGCACAGGACGGACCTGAGCTCGGGCGGGCGACCCCGGACCGCCCACTGCTGTCCCGGGTGCCAGGGTGAACAGCCCCGCTGTACCTGGGAAAAGCACTTCTTCAGCCAAGTCATGGGTTTTTACGGAACGTTCCCAGGGGATTGATCAGTTCTTATGGTGGCAAGGAAAGCCCCGTGATAATTTCGCCAACCAGCGAGGGGACTCGTGCCGACTTCTGGGGGACGGTCGGGGGTGGGGAACGTGGTGGTGCGGTTGGGCGTTGGGGAAAAGGCGCGCTTGCGGATGGCGCTCGTGGACGAGCTGAGTGCGCTGGACTGCGTCCGGGATCCCAGCGAGCGGTTGTTGTTCGGACAGAGTGTCGGCGGGTACCTCGAAACAGTCCTGGATCTGCCCGGCAAGAACGCCCGGAACGATACGGTCGCCCTTGTGCAGGCGGTGTTACGGAACCAGCAGGACGTGGAGACGGGCGTGGACGCGCTCCTCTACGCCGTCGAGCTGCACGAGGGCAGTGACGTCGCCGGGCGTGTGCGGGAGCGGGTGCTACGGGCCTGGGAGCCCGAGTCCTCCTCGACGCTGCCCCTGCTCGGCGCATTCGATGACAGAGACCTGAAGGCCGCCCGGGCGCTGCTCGCCGGGCACACAGGGGTCGACGCGGGCGAGTTGCTGGAGCGGCTGAGACGGGAGCTGCGGCTGGATCTGCCCGGCGGACTCATGCCCGGCCAGCTCTTCGACCACCTGGTCGACCTCAACGCCCAGGCCGGCGGACTGCCGCCCGCCGTGGTCCTGCTGGAGTGCGTCGCCGAGCTGATGCCGCAGGACAGCGAGCGGCGGCGCCGGCTCCGGGAGTGGTGCGAGGCCTGGGCGTCCGGCGCGGGAGCCGGCACCGACGAGGCGCTGCACCGGCGGCGCGGGCGGCCGGGCCCCCCGGGCCGGCCGGGCACCACGGGGCCGACCGGCGGGGACGTTCCCCGCTGTCTGATCGTCATGGTGGATCCCGCCCTCGACGGTTCGCCCGACATCTACGTGCGGCACTGGGTCAACCGGACCGCCGGCCACTGGGCCCCGGTCTCGGGCGCCCTGGAACGGGCCACCCCGCCGACCCTTGGCACGGCGGTGGAGCGGGCCGTCCGGCGCGGTGAGGCGTACTGGGCCGACGCGGACAGTGCCGGCGAGGACCCGAGCCCGATCCACATCGAGTTCGTCCTGCCGTACAGCATGCTCAACCACGACGTGGCCGGCCTGGGGCTGCGCGAGGCGGGCGAGGACGAGCCGGTCCCCATAGGGCTGCGCTACTACGTCCACCTGCGCAGCCTGGAGCGGATGCGTACGCGGGACCCGGCCCAGCTGCGCCGCTGGCGGCTGCGCTGGCAGACCCTGCGGGCGGCCAGCGCCGCCCGCCCACACTCCTGGACGGGTGCCGATCCGTCCACGACGGGGCTGCGCATCTGGCGCAACAAGCTGGTCGCGGACCAGCACCTGACGGCGGTGACGCTCGGCGCCCCCGCCCTGGAGGGGCAGGCCCTGGAACCGCTGAAGGCGGCCATCGCCGAGGGCATCGGCGTGGCGCTCTGGGACCGCCGGGACCCCGCGCTGCAGGCTCTGGGCGCCCCGCTCGACATGCTCGTCGGCTATCCCACGACCCAGCTGCCCGGCACCATCCACCGGCTGCGTATGAAAGCCGAGACCGAATTGCACGGAATGCAACTACCCGGCCGCCATGTGGCGTTCTTCTACGATGACCCGTTTCGGCTCATCGACTGCGAGGAGGTACCGGCGTGACCGAGTACGAGCAGGAACAGAAGCCGGAGCACGACACCGCCCCGGCCGCCGGTGGCACCACCGGTAGTGCGCCGGGCGGATCCTGGCACGTCTTCCACGCGACCGGCGCGGCACCGGCCGGTGACCCGCCGACGATCCCGCCCGCCCCGCCCTGGCGGGAGTTCCTGGGCGCGCCGCTCCAGCCCGCCCCCGCAGACGACGACCTTGCCCTGCACCGCCGTCTGGGCGCGCACGACGCCCGGCCCGGACTGCGTGACGAGGAGATCGACACCGTCAACGCCGCGCTGCTGCTGCGCCGTCCGCTGCTGGTGTCCGGGCCGCCGGGGGTGGGCAAGTCGACCCTCGCCTATCTGGTCGCCCGCGAACTGGGCCTCGGGCGGGTGCTCCAGTGGGGCATCGTCAGCCGGACCACGCTGCGCGACGGGCTCTACGAGTACGACTCCATCGGCCGGGCCCAGGCCATCGCGGCCTGGCGGGCGGGCGCCGACCGGCCGGCGCCGGCCGTGGGGCTCCCCGGCCCGCCCGTACCCGAGACGCCCGTACCCGAGACGCCCGTACCCGAGACGCCCGTACCCGAGACGCCCGTACCCGAGACGCCCGCCGCACCGCCCGCCGCCGGGCCCCGGCCCGAACCCGGGCCCTACCTCGGCGACTTCGTCACCCTCGGCCCCGTAGGCACCGCCCTGCTCGCCTACGCCCGCCCCCGCGTCCTGCTGATCGACGAGCTCGACAAGAGCGACATCGACCTGCCCAACGACCTGCTCCACGTCCTGGAGAACGGCAGCTACACGGTCCCTGAGCTGGTCCGCAGCGCCCTGCCGACGGTCAGCGTGTTCACGGACGACCCGGACGGCCGGGCCGAGATCGTCGGCGGCCGGGTCGAATGCCGGGAGTTCCCGCTCGTGGTGATCACCAGCAACGGCGAACGAGAGTTTCCGGCCGCCTTCCGGCGCCGCTGTCTGCCGCTGGAGATGCGTCCGCCCAGTCGGGAGCAGCTCGTCTCGATCGTGGTCAGCCACCTGCGGAGCAGGCCCGAAGCGGTGGACGCGCTGATCGACGACTTCGAGCGGCGGGTGCGTACCGGAGGCACACAGTCGGTCGATCAGTTGCTCAATGCTGTCCATATGACCACAGCGGGTGGTTTCCAGGCGGACTCCGACGGGCGTAAGCTCATTGAACTGCTGTTGCGCGACCTCGCGAAAGGCCGCTGATGGACGGCACTCCCAGGGAGCGCGCACCCGACGCCCGTACCGGGACGGACGGTCCCTCCGGCGACGGTCCGACCTGGCGGGAGGTCGCCGACGCCGTCTGGCTGGCGGCGGCCCGTCGGGCCGCGGCCCCGGCGCCGTCGGCCGAGGAGCAGCGCCCTCCCACGGAGGACGCCCCGGACGACGACCCCGAGCACGCACCGGAGCGCGATCCGGGGCAGGCCGGTGACGTGACCCCGCCCCCGAGCATGCCCGGCGGCCCGCCACAGGCCGAGCCGGTGTCGGGCACGGACGACGCCACCGGATCCCTCGTCACGCCCCCGTCCCCGTCCGACCGTTCGGGCGAGGAGGACGGCCCGGCGGGCCTCCGGGAGACCGGGGCCGAAGCCGAGGCCGGCCGCACCGTGCCCGTCGCCCCCGCCGCCCGGCGGGCCCGCAGACCGGTGCCGCTGCGCCTGGCCAAGGCGCTGCACCTGCTCAGCCGCAGCCTGCCCGCCCGCCACCGCAAGGAACTGGACGAGGAACGCACCGCCCGGTACGGCATCTCCGACAACCTCTGGATTCCGTATGTGCGGCCGGCCACCGAGAAGGCGTTCGACCTCGTGCTGCTCGTCGACGCGGCACCGACCATGCGGATCTGGCAGCAGCGGATCGCCGCGATCGCGGTGGAGGCGGCCCGCAGCGGCGCGTTCCGGGACGTGCGCACGGTCCGGCTGGAGTTACCCCCGAGCGGCCGGGCCCGGCTGCGCTGGCCCGGGGAGGGGACCGGCGATCCGGCGGAGGTCATCGACGCGCGCGGCTCCCGGGTGCACCTGCTGGTCACCGACGGGCTGGCGCACGGCTGGGCCGGACCGGCGGCGGACGACCTGCTGATGCGGCTGGCGCGCAGCGGGCCCACGGCGCTGGTGCACCTGCTGCCCACCTACCTGTGGCACCGCTCCTCCGCCGCGCCGTACCGCGCGGAGCTGGAGGCGGGCGGTTTCGGCGCGCCCAACACCCGGATCGGCCACGGCCCCGCGTACGAGGACCCGGCCGGGGAGCCGCCCTGGGGGGCGGAGGGCAAGCCGGTCGTCCCCGTGCCCGTGCTGAGCCTGAAACCGGAGTCGTTCACTGCCTGGGCCGAGCTGGTGGCCGGGGAGCTCGGCGTACGCCGGACGCTGCCCTTCCTGCTCGCCGGGACGCTGGCCGAGGGCCGGCCGACGCCGGGGCTGAGGCCGCCGCGGACGGAGGGGCCCGGCTCCGCGGAGGCCGCCGAGGCCGCGGTCCGCCGGTTCTTCTCGCTGGCCACGCCGACCGCGCGCCGGCTGGCCACCCATCTGGCCGCCCTGCCCTTCGAGTTCGAGCTGATCGAGGAGCTGCGCGACCGGGCGGTGCCGGAGGCCGGTCCCGGGCACGTGGCCGAGCTGCTGATGGGCGGGCTGATCGACTGGGAAGGCCCGGGCTCCGACGACCGCCCCGACTTCGCCGAGGGCATCCGGGAGGCACTGCTGGCCACCGGTACCCGCAGCCAGCTCGCCCGGACCGTGAGCCTGTTCGCCGATCTGCCGAGCGCCCGCGGGCGCGGCGTACGGCTGCGAGCCGCGCTGCAGGACCCCGAGCACGCCGCCCTGCCGGAGGCGACGGCCGCCGAACGGCCGTGGCTGCGCGTCGAACTGGCCGTGCTCAAGGCCCTCTCGGGCCCGTACGCGCGGCGCGCCGACCGGGTCCTGGCCGCCGTCGGCGGCGGGCCGGGCGGGGCCGGGCCGGGCGGCGTCAGTACGGACCCGGCCGTCATCACGGCGGGTGGCTCCGGCCCTTCCCGCGTACCCGACCTGCCAAGAGAGGGCATACCTCCCCAGGAGATCCCCGTCCCCGCGAACGACGACGCTTCCCCTGGAGAACGTGTGCCGACCACCACCGACCCCTCAGACCCCGCAGTCCGGAAGGCTGAACCGATGGACACCAAGTCCCAAACCCTCTTCGTCCGCTCCGGCCAGCCGAGGGTCATGGGGAACGTCCCGCCGAAGAACCCCAACTTCACCGGCCGGGAGAGCCTGTTGGCGGCCGTCGAGGAGCAGCTGCGGTCGGACGAGACGGCTGCGGTGCTCCCGCACGCCCTCCATGGCATGGGGGGCGTCGGCAAGTCACAGCTGGCCATCGAGTACATCTACCGGCACAGCCACGAGTACAACGTCATCTGGTGGATCCCCGCGGAGCGGGAGAACCTCATCCTCGGCGCCCTCGTCGACCTCGCCCGCGCCCTGAACCTGGAGGTCGGCCCACAGGCCAACACCGCGGTGCCCGCCGTCCGGGAGGCGCTGCGCACCGGACGACCACACGACAACTGGCTGCTGGTCTTCGACAACGCCGAGGACATCGAGACGGTCCGCGGCTACTTCCCCACCGGCGGCCCCGGCAAGATCATCGTCACCTCCCGCAACCGCGACTGGGAGCGGGTCGCCTCCCCACTGACCGTCAACGTCTTCGAGCGCGAGGAGAGCATCGCCCTGCTCCAGCGCCGGGCCCGCGACCTCAGCCACGGGGACGCCAACCGCCTCGCCGAGGCCCTGGGCGACCTCCCGCTCGCGATCGAACAGGCCGGCGCCTGGCACGCCGCCACCGGCATGCCGGTCGGCCAGTACCTGGACCTGCTGGACCAGCGCCGACCCGGCATCCTGGAGCTCGACCCGTCCCCGGACTACCCGGTCTCGGTCGCCGCCGCGTGGAACATCTCCCTGGACCAGTTGGCCGACAGCAACCCGGCCGCCCGCCAGCTCCTGGAGATCTGTGCCTGCATGGCGCCCGAGCCGATCCCCCTGAGCATCCTGCGCGGCACCCGCAACGTCGACATCACCCCGGAACTGGACCCGGTGCTGCGCGACCCGGTACTGCTGGCACGGGCCACCCGCGACCTCAGCAAGCTGTCGCTGATCAAGCTGGACCACAAGAACGGCACCCTGCACATCCACCGTCTGATGCAGGCGGTGCTCGCCGCCGGGCTCGACGAGAGCCGGACCGATGACCTGCGGCGCGCGGCGCACCTGCTGCTGGCCACCGCCGCGCCGGGGGCCCCCAACTCACCCGACCAGTGGCCGGCGTACCAGGCTCTGCTCCCGCACGTGATGGCGAGCGGCGCGGTCCGCACCTCCGACCCGTGGGGCCGCGAACTGATCAAGTCCATGGTGCTCTACCTCTACTACTGGGGCGCACACGAAACCGGTACCGAAGTGGCCCAGGAAGCGTGGCGGACATGGACCGCCCAGTCCGGCGAGGAGGACGCGCAGGTCCTGGTGATGGGCAAGCTCCTGGGGTTCCTGCTGCTCCAGACCGGCGGCGTCACGCAGGCCCTGGAGCTGTTCCAGAAGGTCCTGGAGATCTCGCGGCGGGATTCGGTTCCGGAAGAGGACCTGATCGACTCCATGACGCAGATGGCCGGCGCCCTGCGCTACAAGGGAGACTTCTACGCCGCCCGCGCACTGGACGAGGAGGCCGACAGCCGGGCCCGTGACCTGATCGGCCCGGAGGAGCCCGCCACCCTGCTGGCCGCCCACAGCTACGGGGTGACCCTGCGGGCGTGCGGTCAGTTCGCGGCGGCCCGGGAGCTGGACGAGGAGACCGCCCGGCAGTGGGACATCCTCTACGGCACCACCAACGGTCTGACGCTGAACACGATGAACGGCCTGGCGATCGACATCCGCGAGAGCGGTGACTACCCGGCCGCCCGGGTCATGCAGGAGGAGACGTACCGGATCTACCGCACGGTCTTCGGCGAGGACAACGCGGCCACCATCCGCGCCGCCCGCAACCTGGCGGTGTGCCGGCGCCGGGACGCGGCTCTCCAGGAGGCCTCGGACCTCACCGAGGAGACCTTGGAGCGGTTCACCCTCCGCTACGGTGCCCAGTACCCGGACACCTTGGCCTGTGCCGTGAACGCCACCGTCGACCGGCGGCTGCGCGGGGACTTCACCGCCTCCCGCGAGCTGGGCCTGCAGACCCTGGAGCGCTACCGGGCGACCCTGGGCCCGCAGCACGCGTTCACCCTCATCACGATGACCAACCTCGCGGCGACGCTGCGCGCCCTCGGCGAGGTCGAGGAGGCCGAGGCCCTGGACCTGGAGTCCACCGCCACGTTCCGGGAGACCCTCGGCGAGATGCACACCTTCACGCTGACGGCCATCCTGGGGCTGGCGAACAACCACTACGCCAAGCTGGACTTCGACGCGGCCCGCGCCATCGACGAGGAGAACCTGCCGAAGTTCGTCCGCACCTGCGGCCCCGACCACCCGCTCACCCTCTCCTGCCGGGCGAACCTGGCCCTGGACCTGCGCGGGCTCGGCCGGATCTGGGAGGCCGACGAGCTCAACGCCGACGCTGTGGAGGGCATGACCCGGGTGCTAGGCCCGGACCACCCGTGGCTGGTGGCGGCCCGGCTGCACCAGCGGATCGAGTGCGACATCGCGCCGATGCCCCTGTAGGCGGCGTACGGCGGCACTGCGTCCACGCCGTACGGAGTGGACGGAGTGCCGCCGTCGAACGCCGTGCGCCGCGGTGCCGCCCTTACGCCTCGTACGCGGCCCGCCCTACGTCGCGTACGAGGTGTCAGAGGGCCTCGGCGGAAGACGCGTCGACCGGGGTACGGGGTGGTGGCGGTGAAATGTCCCCGCCCGCACGCTCCGCGCGCGCCCGCAGGCGGCGTACGACGGCCAGCAGGGGCTCGGTGGCCACGGTGGTCGCCAGGGCCATCAGCACCAGCGCGGTGTAGAGCCGGCCGCTGAGCAGACCCGCCTGCAGACCCGCGTTCAGCGCGATCAGCTCGGTCAGACCACGGGTGTTGAGCAAGACGCCCACGGTCCGGGCATCGTGCCGGTCCAGGCCCGCGAGCCGGGCCGCAACGGTCCCGCTCACCACCTTGACGGTGACGGCGAGGAGGGTCACGGCGATCACCGCGATCACACCGGCGGAGTCGAGCGCGCCGATCTCCACGCTGCGACCGGAGACCACGAAGAAGAACGGCAGCAGCAGCATGCCGATGTCGTGCAGCGGCCGGACCAGGTCCGGGTCCAGGGTGCCCCCGTCTTCCCGCGGGGTGACCACGCCGGCGAGCAGGGCGCCGAAGATGACGTGCAGCCCGAGGGCCTGGGTGACCCAGGCCGAGGCGAACGCGAAGCCCACCAGGACGGCGAGCCGCACCGAGGGATCGACCCCCGAGCGCCACAACAGGCGGCGCAGGACCGGCCGGGCGGCGAGCAGCATCACGGCCGTGAACGCGAGCAGCAGCGCCAGCCGCACCGGCCGGGAGAGCCCGCCCTTCGCCTCGGTCTCCAGCAGCGTGCCCACCAGGACGGTCCAGCCCATGACGTCGATCAACCCGGCGGCGGCGACGGCGACGATCCCGGGAACCGTCCCGGCCAGGCCGTTCTCGCGGACTATGGCCGTCAGGACGGGCACGGCCGTGATGGACAGCGCCACGCCGAAGAACAGCACCGAGGCCGCGGACATCTCCTGGGGCGCGCCCAGCTCCGCCAGCCGGTCGTGGAAGACCAGCGCGACGGCGCACCCGGCCGCCATCGGCAGCGCGAACGCCGCGAGCGAGACCGCCACCACGGTACGGGCCCGGCCTCTGACCACGCCGAGATCGAGTTCGTAGCCGACGGCGAACAGGAAGAGGACCAGGGCGATCTGGGAGAGCCCGGTGAGCACCGGGCCCAGTGCCGGGGGGAACAGGATCCGCGACAGTTCCGGGGAGAGCGCCGCGAGCATGGTCGGGCCGAGGGCGACGCCGGCGATCAACTGCCCGATGATCGTGGGCTGTCGCCACCGCCGGGCGAGCCAGCCCGCGGTGTGGGCGACGACCAGGATGAGCGCGGTGGCGCCGACGAGATGGGTGATCATCGCATCAGTACCCATACGGTCCCCCTCGAGGAGTCCGGCGCCGGGCCTGAACGGCCACGGCGGGTGCACGGCAGACCAAAGAGCGCGCACCCGGGTCGAGGGGCACGATTTCAGCATACTGCCAAGTTGACGGCTCGTTATGTGCCACGATCGCGTTCACGGTGACTGGTTGACGTCGGGGTGGGGGCGTATGACGACGGCATTGTTCATCCATGGCACGGGGGTCCGGGAGCCCGGGTTCTCGGAGTTGTACGGGCGCTTCTCGGCCGGGCTGCGCGCCGTGGCCCCGGCCGTCCGCCCGGTCCCGTTCTACTGGGGCGGGGAGTTCGGCGCGACGCTGGCGGCCGGTGGCCTGTCCCTGCCGCAGCCGGGGGGACGCAGCCGCGGCGGCCTCGGCGAGTCGCCCGACGCGGCCCCGGCCGAGGACACCGACAGCGAGCGCTGGGCCGACCTGTACGGCGATCCGCTCGTCGAGCTGACGCTGGTCGCCGCTGACGGCCCGGCCGCCCCCGGCGAACTGCCCCTCGGCGCCGCGATCCCCGGGGAGCGGCCTCGGGCGCTGCTGGCCGCCCTCGAAGGGAAGCTGGCCGATATCGCCGAACGCACCGGTGTACCGGAACGGCACCTGGCCGAGGCCGCTCTGGCGCTCACCCGCAGCCCGCTGCCCGGCCGGGCCGCGAGCGGCCTGCCCGACGACGAGGACCTCGCCCGGCTGCTGGCCCGGGCGGTGGTCGCGGCGGCGCTGTCCGCCGTACTCGCCGAGGACGCGCCCGTCGTCCCCGACGGCGAGGCGCGGGACGCGGCCGTGGTCGCCCTGGCCGAACTCATGGGGGCCCGGCCTGCGGGCTCCGAGCGGGGCCTCGGAGCCCTGCTCGCCCGGCCGGCGCTCCGGCTCGCCTCGCATGCCGCGGTCCGGCGCCGCCGGGCGCTGACCGAGGCCGCCCATCCGGCCGCCGCCGACATCATGCGGTACCTGGCCCGGGGCGGGGCGCTGCGGCGGAGGCTGCGCGAGCTGATCGGGGAGCTGCCGGCGCCGGTGGTCGTGGTCGGGCACAGCCTCGGCGGCATCATCGCCCTGGACACCCTGGTCAGCACGGAGCTGCCGCAAGTGGAACTGCTGGTCACGGTGGGGTCCCAGGGGCCGTTCCTCTACGAGAGCGGGGCCCTTCCCGGGCTCTCGCACCCGGAGCCGCTGCCGCGGCACGTGCCCGAATGGCTGAACGTATACGACCGGCGGGACCTGCTCGGCTACCTCGGGGCGGGGCTGTTCCCCGACCGGGTCACCGACGTCGAGGTCGACAACCGGCAGCCGTTCCCGGCCGCGCACAGCGCCTACTGGACCAATCCGGCCGTCTACCGCGAGATTGCGGCCCGGCTGTCGTGACGGGGACCGCGGCTCCCGCGCCGGAGCGCACCTTCGCAGTGGTCGTGGGCATCGAGCGGTACGCCGCCGGGTCCGGCTGGGACCTGCCCGGGCCTGCCGGGGACGCCCTGCGCTTCCGCTCCTGGCTGCTGCGTGCCGGCGTACCGGAGCAGAACGTCCTGCTCCACCTCGTCCCGCTGACCGACCCGGGCGTGCCGTACCGGCCCGCCGACCACGCGACGCTGCGGCAGCTGGTGGTGTCCGGGCTGCACTCCCTGCGGGGCGAGGCGCTGTGGGTGTGGTGGGGCGGGCACGGGGTGCTGGACCGGGCGGAGCGGTTGCGGCTGTTCTGCGCGGACGCCACCACCACCGACAAGCGCAACCTCGACCTGGACTCGATGCGGCGGACCCTGGCGAGCGACACCTTGCCCGGCTTCGGCCGGCAGATCTGGATCGTGGACGCCTGCCAGACGTTCGAGGAGGAGTACGGCTTCCAGCACACGCTGCCCGCCGAGACCCTGCCCGTGGGACGGCGGGTGCAGTCCCACCACCAGACGCTGCTGCTTGCGGCGACCCGGGGACAGCGGGCCACGAACGACCCCGGGCGCGGCACGGGTCTGTTCTCGGCCAGTGTCCTGGAGGCCCTTGACAGCAGGCGCGGCGCGGTCGGCGCCGGTACGCCTCAGTGGGCGGATCCGGAGGCACTGTTCGGCGACGTCCAGGAGCGGGTGGAGCGACTGCGGGCCGAGCGGCGCACCGACCAGTTGCCGATGATCTGGCTCTACGGCCCCCAGCGGTCCGAGCACCCGGCGCCGCCGACCCCCACGACGACGGCACCGCGGGCCGCCGCGGGGGTGGCGAACACACCCGCTCAGCGGACGGAACGCCTGATCAGCGCCCTGCTCGCCTACCCGATGATGACCGATCCCGAGGAACGGCAGTCGATCGTCACGGAGTTGAGCGAGGCCACCCGCACCGTGGAACGGATGCGCAGGCACGCCAAGCCTCGCACCGACCTCATCGCGATCGTCCGGGCCCTGAGCGAGGTCCCCGGAGAGCTGTGGCTGCTCCACGACGCGGTCACCCTGCTGGACGACGACGAGCAGCGGGCCGTGGCCCTGGAGGCGGCCGTCCACGCGTGTGCCGGACCGCGACCCGCCGGATGAAGGGCCGAGGCATCGTCAGATGGCTTGATCACATGGGCTTTTCGGCACAGCTCCCGTTCGTCATCATGGAGGTGACTCCGGCAGCGCCGGCGGCACGTCCCGTCCGATCGGTGGGAGCGGGGCACTTGAAGGGGGAAGCACGTTGCATGAGCCGGCCAACGCGGACCATCCCGGTGCGGACCGCGCGGAGCACGTCGAATCCGATCTCGCGGATCTGACCGGGGTGAGCCTCGCCGCGATGCGCGGGGTTCCCGCACAGTTGCGCAGCCGACGGCTGCTCGCCCAGGCCCGCCGTGCCCGGAGCAACACCATGGGGCACAGCAATCCGACCGGCGGGGCCAGGGCCGAGTAGATGGCGTCGCAGGAGCACGAAGCGCGGTTACGGATGCCCGGCGCCCGGTTCGACGAACTCGCCTCGGGCGGCGGCTCCGCCGAAGCAGTCGCGTTCCTGGTCCGTGGCGAACGGACCAGGCGCCTGATGCTCCTGGGTGAACTGCTCGACCGGCTGAACGAACTGCCGGGCGCACTGGGCGCACTGGGCCCGGCCGCACCGGTCTGGGAGTTGTTCGCCGAGGCGGCCGAGGCAGCACCGGACGCGTGCGAGACGTTGTTGATGAGCCCGCACATGGGCTGCTGGACGGCGCACATGGTGCGCCGTCTCCACGGCACGACGGGCGGCCCGCCGCTGTGGGCGGATGCGGGGCACCTCTGCGCCATCTCGCTGACCGCCCGGATCCTTGCCGGGCTCGATGTCGAACTGGACGTGCCCCTGCGGGACGGCGGCCTGTCCCTGCCCACCCTGGGCCTGGTCCGGATCGGCGGTCTTCAGGGCTACGGAACGGCCCGGGCGCGGCTGCGGAGCGGCGATCTGCACCTGACCTCGGGCGGCCGCACGATCCTGGTCCGCCCGCTGGACGAGGCCTGGCGCAGCCACTGGACCCCATCGCGCACCTTCGCCGGCACGTCGACGTGGCTGGACGATCTGGACCCCTACCGCGACCTGGACGAACCGGTCAGCCCGCAGCCGCTGTCCGGAGCTGAGGCGGAGCGCTGGCAGCGGCTGTTCACCGAGGCCGCGGCCATCCTGGAGGGGCCCTCGCCGGAGGGGCCGGGCGGGCTGCGGGTGGCCGAGGTCCGGCGCATCGTGCCGGCGGACCTCGCGGAGCCGGGCGGGCCGCCCCGTACGGCATCGAGCGCGCCGGGCCCCGCCCCCACCGACGTACTGGTCAGCGCGACCACGTCGGACGCCTTCGGTTCCATGGTCGTCTCGCGCCCGCCCGACGCGCTGGCGCTCGCCGAGGCGATGGTGCACGAGTTCCAGCACAGCAAGCTCGGCGCGCTGCTCCATCTCTTCCCCCTGCTCCACGACGACGGCGCCGAGATCCACTACGCGCCGTGGCGGCCCGATCCGCGCCATACCACCGGGCTGCTGCACGGCGCGTACGCCTTCACGGGGGTCACCGGCTTCTGGCGTGACCGCATGACGGACCCGGGGGTGGACCCCGGGACCGCGGCGTTCCACTTCGCTCTGCGCCGCCTGCAGACCCGGCTGATCGTCCGTACGCTGCTGACCCGGGCCCGGCTCACAGCACCCGGCACCCGGCTGCTGCGCGGGCTGGCCGCCACCCTCGACGGCTGGTTGCGCGAGCCCGTGGCACCGCGCACGGCGGAGCGGGCGCGGGCCGCCGCGCTGAGCCACCTCGTCGAGTGGCGGCTGCGGAACCTGCGCTGCGACGAGCCCGAACGGATCGCGCTGGCCACGGCGTTCGCCGTGGGAGGCACTCCCCCACCGGCGGGTGCGCACCAGCCGGTCCTGGCCGGTCCGCCGGGTCCGTGGCACGACCCCCGCGCCCGTCTCTACCGCGATCCGCCGCTCACACCGGCCGGTGCGGACGCCCAGCTCGTCGCCGAGGCCCCGCGCACGGCCCAGGACCTCTACGCCGAGACCCTGCGCCGGTCCCCCACGGACCCGCACGCCCTCAGCGGCTGGCTGCTGGCCGAGGCCGTGCTCACCCCGGCCCACCGACGGCTCCTGGCCCGCCCGGAGCGTCTGTCGGCCCTGGCCCCGGGCACGCCGGAGGAACTGCGGGAGGCCGCCGCCTGGCTGGCCGGGGCGTAGCTCGCTTCAGCCGATCGGCTGTTGGGGACCCAGGAGCCCGGGCCTGCAGCGGGTCGGACGGCTCCCCTGGCTGATTTGCCCGCCGCCAGCGACTCGGGCGTCAGGACGCGGGCTGGTGGAGCCAGGGTGCGCTGGTCGCCCAGAACATCACGTCCGCGCCCAGACGCCGGCCGCCGAAGTCGACGAACTCCTCCTTGGTGTACGGCTTGCCGGTCGACGGGTTGGTGTACTCGAAGTCCGGTTCCTGCACCGCCATCGCCACCATGGGGAGCAGCCCGCGGTACCGTTCGAAGAAGGGGTAGGAGTTCTCCATCTGCGCCGGGCGGTTGGGCAGCACGTCCGGTCCGCCCAGACCCACACCGTGGGCCTTGGCGAATTCGAAGGTCCTCGCCATGTAGCCGTGGTCGTTGTTCCACTCACCGGGCCAGAAGTTCACGTACTGGATGAACTGCGTCCGCTTGAAGACCTTGGCGCCGAAGGCCATGTTGTCGAGTTCGGCCCGGAAGTACGATTCGTCGGTGTAGCCGCTGTGGTCCTTTCCCAGATCCACTTGGGTGGCGGTCTCCGGAAGGTTCACCCCTGCCAGACGCCCGTCGAAGCGGTCGGCGAGCGCCCGGAGCAGGCTCTGGAAGCGTTGGCGCACCTCGGGGTTCCACTGGGCTGCAACGGCTCCGGGTTCGCCGGGCCCCAGTCCGTTCTCGTTCGTGGTCGGGGCGGCGCCGCCGGCGTACTCCGGGTCCGTGAGCAGGTAGTTCGGCAGCCGGGTGGGAGCGCTGAAGAAGCGGTCCTGTACCTGGACGAACAGCTTCTTGTGACGGGCCCGGAGGTAGGTGAGGGCCTCTTCGATCGCGGAGAAGTCGTACTGGTCCTTCTGCGGTTCCAGGGCCTTCCAGGGCACGACCACCTGCACACCTGCGATGTCGGGCCGGTCGATCAAGGGCTTGACTTCGGTGTCGAAGTCCCCGATCGAGGAATAGAGGTACTGGGCCGGAGCCGGGGTCCGTGCCGCGTGCCCGGAACCGGCGGGAGCTGCCGCGGCCGTCGGCACGAGGCCGGGGTGCGCGAGGGCCGCGGCAAGGAGAACGCCGAGCACGGCGGAGAGTCGTCGGGTCGTCATGAGCGGCGAGAGTAGGAAGCAATCCTAAGAAGATCGTAAGACCGCCGACGTGCTCAGTTGCTCGTTGTGGCCAGCTTCGCCGCAAAGCCGAGGAATACCGCTCCTGCCGCCGTCGTGAGACCCGCCGACAGCTTTCGGCGGCGGCGGAACTGCGAGGCGAGGTACGTACCACTGAAGATCAACACGGTGACGTACGCGATGCTGATGACCTGGTAGACGACGGCGAGCAGCGCGAAGGACAGCCCCGGGTACGGGTACTGCGGATCAACGAACTGGACGAAGAACGAGATGAAGAACAAGATCGCCTTCGGGTTCAGAAGGGTGATCACCAGGGATCGCCGGAACAGCTTGTCGCCCGTCGACGGATCGGGCGCAGCTGCGGCGTCCTCCGCGGTCTGCCGGTTGCGGCGTCGCCACATCGCCCACGCCGCCCGGATCATGCCCACCGCGATCCAGGTCAGGTAGCCGGCGCCGGCGTACTTCACGACGGCGAACACCAGCTCGTTGGCCTGCAGCAACGAAGCGAGCCCGGCAGCCGTCGCAACCATGAGCAGGGTCTCCCCCAGGAACACCCCTACCGCGGAGCGATAGCCGGCCCTGACCCCGAGCCGCGCGGCGACCGACAGCGTGAACAAGGAACTCGGCCCCGGCAGCAGAATGATCAGCAGCGCTCCCAAGGCATAAGTCAGCGGATTCTGTACTCCCAGCATTCGGCACCCTTCTCCTCGCCCACCGGCTTCCGGCGGGCGACCGCGCTCCTAGCGGCACGGCTATCCGACGTTGTTTCCCGTGCGCACGTTGTGCGCGCTCACCATCTCATCCACTTCACCGATGCGCTCAAGGGCGTAACTCTCGCTGATGTGAGTGAACTTCTCCGCCCAGAAAGCGCCCAGCTCGTCGATGTCGAGCAAATCCTGATCCCCGAACCTGGCGAACATCTCCTCCCTGTCCCGCCGCGTCACGGTGATTCCCAGAGCGGCCAGGTAGCTGTCGATCTCTTCGCTGCTCTTGAAGAAGTTCGGCCGCTCGTAGTCGACCAGCAGATCCCATGCGGGGCTGTTGGGCAACGGAATAAACCGTGAGAACTCCACGGAGGATAGCTCCACCTCCCCCAGCATCTGCCGGATCCCGGCGATGGTGCGGTCCAGCGTCTCCGGCCGCTCGCCCGGCGCTCCGGCGATGTACGAGGCGTGAACCGAGATACCCGCTTTGTTCAGCATGCGGATGGCTTCGAGATTGGTGGCGCCGGTCGTCTTGTTCTTCCGTTGCGCCTCAAGCATTTCGGGGTCGGCGGCGTCCAGTCCGATATTGGCACGTGTGACGCCCAGTCGCCGGAGCTTGTCCACGTTGTTGCGCTTGGTCAGCCCGAGGGCGCGCGCGTAGACCATGACCTGCAGATCGCCGTCGTCGATGCGGCGCTTCAGGTGGGGCGGTGTGGAGTCGATGAGGGCGTCCACGTAGCGGGGGCTGGCGGTGAAGCTGTCGTAGACCTCGAAGAAGAGGTTGATGCCGTGCTCGCGGTTGTACTGGTCGATCGTCTTCCAGAATCCTCGGGGATCACCCGTATTGACGGTCAGGTCCGCGATGGAGCAGTAGGTGCACCGCTTGTAGCCGTTCTCGCAGCCACGTGCGTTGTTCACCGTCACCGGACGCACGTGATGGCCGTGGAGGTGGCCGAACTGCTCGCGGTAGTTCTCTGCATAGACGTCGAGCACGTCGTCTATGAAGGCGAGGTCAGGAATCGTGTTGCGCAGCGAGAGCGCATACTTGGGTGCGGGATTGACGTGGATCATGCCGTCCCGCCGGTAGGCGAGTGACGAGACCTCGGATAACAAGCCCGTGCCGTCGAGGAGCGTGCGGATCAGCTCCACGAACGGAATCTCGCCGCCGTCGTTGGCTATGACGTAGTCGATCTGTGGCCGGTTGCGAAGAATCATGTCGGGAAAGAAGATCGCGTGGTCGTCACCGAGAACCACCTCAGCCCCGCACGCCTTGGCCGTCTCGGCGATTTTGAGAGCCTCCGAGTAGGTGGGTGTCAGCGCGCTGATGCCTACGACGTCGGGCGCGAAATCCCGCACGTACTGCTGTACGGCCTCGGTGTTGCTGATGCCGCCATCGACGACTCGGATGTCGACGCGGTCGCCCAGCGCTTCTCGCGTCGCCGTGGCGAGCTGGACGATCCCTATGTGCGGGTAGCAAGCGTAGTTCGACGCGTTCCTGTTGTCGGTGGGGTTGGGGGCATTCGCGAGCAGTAGCTTCAGCGTCATTCCATCACCTTGTGCAGGGGGATCGAAGCGGACGGCTGGCGGCAGCACGTCCGCACGGATCATGAACATTTGCACACGGGATGTGTATGTACGAGGCACCTATCGGCCAGCGTGGCAGTCGAAACCGGACATCCTGGTTCCGCGGACCGGATCAGCTCGCCAGCGGGGCTCGCCAGCGGGCGTGGCCGCTCTCACCCGTGCATGGCTCGGGCCGGGGAGGGGACGCACAGGCACGGGTGCGCTGCCTCTTGTGGCAGCGCACCCGTGCCGGGATGTCGGTGCGAGCCGTCAGCCGCGCTGTCCTTCGCGGGCGAGGGCGGGTACGAAGCGGGCCGCGTCCAGCGTGCCGACGCCGGTGGCCATGTCGTAGCCGTTCACCGCCGTGTAGCCCGTGACGCCCTCGTAGCTGTTGTTCGTACCGTCGTTGACGTCGACGAGGCCGGTGGAACGGTCATGGGCGGAGCGCCCGTACAGGCAGTACAGCGCCTCGTTGATGTTCCCCAGGCGCTTGCCCGCAGCCTGGTCGGCCAGGGCCACGATGCCGGAGAACAGCGGGCTGGACTCGCTGGTGCCGCCGGAGACGTCCCAGCCGGCGGACGCCGGGTCATAGCTCGTGTAGATCCACGCGCCGCCGTCGACCGCAGCGGCCATCGAGATGTCCGGGGTGCCGCGCTGCGCGCCGACGATGCCCTTGACTCCGTTCTGGAAGGCCGGGCGCTTGAACACGTGCGACTGGCCTCCGCCACCCGCGCCGTTGTCGTTGTAGACGCTCTCGGGGGCGGTCCGCCTGCCCGCGTCGTTCAGGTGCAGCTGGGTGCCGCCGATGGAGGTCACCAACGGGTCCGAGGAGGGCCAGGAGTTGACGGGGTGGTCGTAGTAGGCACTGCCGTCGGCGTTGTAGTCGGTGGCTCCGCCGTCGCCGGAGGAGGCGAGCACGGTGACGTGGTTGCGCGCCGCGGCCTCGAACGCGTAGCGCAGGTTCTTGATGCTGGAGAAGTCACCCTTGTCGAAACCCGGGAAGGTGTTCTCGGTCGCACCGAAGCTCTGCGTGATCACGTCGCCGATGCCGCGGTCGATGAGGGACTTCTCGGCGTCCATCATCTCCGGCAGGCCGGTGGTGCCTTCGGTCTCCGCGACCGCCGTCTCGACCACGACGATCTTCGCGTCCGGCGCCACCGCGTGCGCCATCTCCACGTCGAGGGTCGTCTCGCCGGCCCAGCCCAGCATGTCGGCGTTCTTCGGGTCCCACGCTGGGACGTTGCCCCACTTGATCACCTCGACCTTGGTGCTGGGTATCCCGAACTGCTTGCTGTAGACGTCCAGATCGTGCTGGACGGTCGGCGAGCCGAAGGAGTCCACGATGACGATCGTGCGGCCCTTGCCGGTGATGCCCGCCTTGTACAGCGGGTTCAGGTGGTACGCCTCGCGGTACTGGAGCGGGGTGTAGCAGGCGATCTTCCACTTGGTCCGGCACTCCTCGATGGAGAGCGGGCTGCCCACGGAGCGGATCAGCTGATGTCCCGCGACGGCCGGACGGGCCACGGTGTGCGGGACCACTGAGGTGTGCGCGGCGGAGGCGGTCGCGATACCGGTGCCGGAACCGGTCAGTGGGGCGGCCGCCATCGCAGTGAGCGCGAGGCCGACGGCAGCGGCCGTGGCGGCTGCGGAACGCGGCCACGTACGACGAACTGGATGCATTGCAGACTCCCTGGGGGGTGGCGCCGCGCAGAGCGGCTTCCGTGATCTCACCCGGCAAGTCATGTGCAGGACAAGGCTATTTGACGCTTGATGCCGAACGCTTTACCTGATTGCGCAGTACGCCGCCTCCACGGCCGCCCGCACCACCACGCCCCGGCCACCGGCGAACGCCCGCAGCACCCGCACACCCCGACCCGAGCAAGTCCCGCCCCAGGTCAGCCCTGTCGGGCGCGCCCGAGGCAGCCGATCGCCCACCCAGAACGTCCGCTCAGCGAACACCCAACGGCGAAATCCGGACCCGATTCGGCCGATTCATGACGCGCTCCTGACAAAGATCGCGATCGCTGGCACTCTCTCCCCATCCCCGCACGGACCAGCTCCGCACAGCTCTGCCCGGCCGGCCTCATCCCAGCCGCCCGGTAACCCCCCACAGGCAGAAGGAGTCAGCGTGAAGTCCACGCCTCGTCGTAACACCACCGCCACTGGTGCCCTGCTCGCCGCAGCCGCCCTGCTCACCGTAGGTGTCCAGGCAGGCAGCGCCAGCGCGCAGCCCGAGCAGTCCGCGAAGGCCGCAGCCCCCGAGGGCCAGCCGGTGCGCAACCCGGGCGCACTGCCCGCACAGCTCTCCCCGTCCCAGCGCGCCGAGCTCATAGCGAAGGCCCAGAGCGCCACGGCCGCGACGGCCAAGGAGCTCGGCCTCGACTCCCAGGAGAAGCTCCTCGTCCACGATGTGGTCAAGGATCAGGACGGTACCACCCACACCCGGTACGAGCGCACGTACGATGGACTCCCGGTCCTCGGCGGCGACTTGGTCGTCAGCCGTACGTCGGCCAACGCGACGCAGAGCGTCAGCAAGGCGTCCGACGCCCAGCTGGCGGGCGTCTCCACGTCCGCCCCGGCCGACGCTCCGGCGGCCGCCTCCGCGCAGGCCCTCGACGCCGCGAAGGCGGTCGGCTCCAAGGCCACCAAGGCCGACGCCGCCCCCCGCAAGGTCGTGTGGATGGCCAAGGGCGTGCCGACCCTCGCCTACGAGACCGTCATCGGCGGGCTCCAGGACGACGGCACCCCCAACCAGCTCCACGTCATCACCGATGCCAAGACCGGCGCCAAGCTCCACCAGTGGCAGGGCATCGAGACCGGTGTCGGCAACACCCACTACAGCGGTCAGGTCACCCTCGGCACCTCGAAGTCCGGTTCGAACTTCACGCTGAACGACACGGGCCGCGGCAGCCACAAGACGTACAACCTCAACCACGGTACGTCCGGCACGGGATCACTTTTCAGCCAGACCACCGACACCTGGGGCAACGGAGCCAACTCCAACGCCGCCACCGCGGGCGCCGACGCCGCCTATGGCGCCGGGGTCACCTGGGACTTCTACAAGAACGTCCTGGGCCGGTCCGGCATCCGCGGCGACGGCGTCGCCGCCTACTCCCGGGTCCACTACGGAAACGCGTACGTCAACGCGTTCTGGGACGACAGCTGCTTCTGCATGACCTACGGCGACGGAACCGGCAACAACGACCCGCTGACCTCACTGGACGTCGCCGGTCACGAGATGACGCACGGCGTCACCGCCGCCACCGCCGGTCTCGAGTACAGCGCCGAGTCGGGTGGCCTGAACGAGGCGACCTCCGACATCATGGGCACCTCGGTCGAGTTCTACGCCAACAACTCCAGCGCGCCGGGCAACTACCTCATCGGCGAGCAGATCGACATCAACGGCGACGGCACCCCGCTGCGCTACATGGACAAGCCGAGCAAGGACGGCGGCTCCAAGGACGCGTGGTACTCGGGCATCGGCAGCCTCGACGTCCACTACTCCTCCGGCCCGGCGAACCACTGGTTCTACCTGGCCTCCGAGGGCTCCGGCGCCAAGACGGTCAACGGCGTCAACTACGACTCGCCCACCTCCGACGGTCTGCCCGTCACCGGCATCGGCCGGGACAAGGCGCAGCTGATCTGGTACAAGGCGCTCACCACCAAGTTCAACTCCAGCACCGACTACAAGGGCGCCCGCGACGGCACGATCGCCGCGGCGACCGAGCTGTACGGCGCCGGCAGCCCCGAGGTCAAGAACATCACCGACGCCTGGGCCGCCGTCAACGTGGGCGCCCGTTCGAACGGCGGCACCCCCACTCCGGGCAAGGTCTTCGAGAGCACCACCCAGGTCGCCATCCCGGACTCCCCCGGCCCCGCGGTCACCTCGTCGGTCAGCGTCACCGGTGTCACCGGCAACGCGCCGAGCACCCTCAAGGTCGGCGTGAAGATCATCCACACCTACATCGGTGACCTCCAGATCGACCTCGTGGCGCCCAACGGGACGTCGTACCGCCTGCAGAGCTCCTCCTCGGACTCCGCGGCGAACCTCGACAAGACGTACACCGTCAACGCCTCGGCCGTCGCGGCCAACGGCACCTGGAAGCTGAAGGTCCAGGACAAGGGCGCCGCGGACGTCGGCACCATCACCGACTTCAAGCTCACTTTCTGACCGCCTGACCGCATGACCGCATGACCGCCTGGCTGCAAGACCGCACGACTGGATGACCTGAGCCTGCAAAGGGTCTGAACCCAGGTACGCCGACACCCCCGCCTCCAGGACACAGGAGGACGGGGGTGTCGTGCTGTGGGTGGAGCGAAGTCGCTAGACGAGGAGCCCTCCTATGGGCTGCTCCGTCCAGATGGTCTTCCCGGTACCGGTGAACCGGCAGCCCCAGCGGTCGGTCAGCTGGGCCACGAGGAAGAGGCCACGCCCGCCTTCGTCCGACTCCCGTGCGCGGCGCAGGCGTGGCTGGGTACTGCTGGGGTCGGACACCTCGCATACGAGCACCCGGTCGCGGATCAGCCGGAGCCTCACCGGTCCGCCCGCGTATCGGATCGCGTTCGTGACCAGCTCGCTGACGACGAGCTCCGTCACGAAGCCCAGTTCGTCCAACTCCCATTCGCCCAACTGGCCCACCACCAGTTCACGGGCGTGCGCGACGAGGGACAGGTCGGGTTCGAGCTCCCACTCGGCGACTTGATCCGACGAGAGGGCGTGGGTGCGGGCGAGCAGCAGAGCGACGTCGTCGGCGGGCTCTTGAGGCAGCACGCTTTCGAAGATGCCCTGGCTGATCTCGCCGAGGGTCCGGCTCGGGTCCGCGCCGGCGAGCGAGCTCCTCAGCCTCTCCATTCCCTCCTCGATGTCGCCGTCGCGGCTGTCGACGAGTCCGTCCGTGAAGAACGCGAGCATGCTGCCGGGCTGTACTTCGAACTCCGTGACCTCGAACGGCATGCCGCCGACTCCGAGCGGCGGTCCCGGCATCATGCCGACGAAGGCCGGCTCGTCACCGGGCGATACCAGGGCGGGCGGCGGATGTCCCGCTGTGCCGACGGTGCATTTCCTTGTCACCGGGTCGTAGACGGCGTACAGGCACGTCGCCCCGAGCATCGCCGTCTCGGAGCGCGAATCGCCGGTCATCTCCTCGCTGGAGAGACCGAGCACCAGGTCGTCCAGGTGCGTGAGCAGCTCACCCGGATCCAGATCGAGGTCGGCCAGGGCCTGCACCGCGGTCCTCAGTCGCGCCATGGCCGCGGTGGCGTCGAGTCCATGGCCGACGACGTCCCCGACGACGAACCCGACGCGCAAAGAGGGCAGTGGGATCACGTCGAACCAGTCCCCGCCGACCCCGACGCCGCCACCCGCCGGCTGGTAGACGCCCACCGTCTCCGCAGCCGCGGAATCCAAGGCCGAGCGCGGCAGCAGGCTCCGCTGCAGGGCCACCACCGACCGGTGTTCCTTCGTGTAGCGGCGCGCGTTGTCCACACCGAGCGCGGCTCTGGAGGCGACGTCCTGCAGCAGGGCAGCGTCCTCCCCGCTGAACGCGGAGGGCAACTGACTGCGCCAGACCGTGACGCAGCCGAGGATCAGGCCTCGGGCGTAGAGCGGCACCGCCACGGAGGAGTGCGCCCCGCTCGGCACGAGCAACGGCAGGCTCTCCGGATCCACGCCGAGTCTCGCGTGCAGGATGGCGGCGTCCGGTACCAGCACGGGCAGCCCCTTCATGAGGGGGCGCATCAACGTACTGTCCGTCACGGGAGGAAGTGCCTCGCCCACCGCCAGGAGGTTCTCGGCGGATATCTCGGGGCTCTGCGCAGCGGCGGTCCGGCGCAGGCGGACGTCGCCGCTGGTGTCGAGGTGTGGGGGCTCGTCGCCCACCAGCACCTGCTCGGCGATGTCCACGGTCGCCAGGTCGGCGAAATCAGGAACGAGCAGATTCGCGAGGGTCTCGGCCATCTCGACCACGTCCAGGGAGGCGCCGATGCCCTCGGCGGCGGCATGTGACAGCCCCCTCCGGCGTCGCCACGCGTCTCGCTCCGCTGCCTCCACCGCGGTTTCCGCCGGGGTGACCAGGACGAGCCACTGCGCGGCGGCGTCAGAAGCGCCGGGAGTCTGAGCTGCAAGCCGGACGACCGTGCAGACCAGAGAGCCCATAGGACCCGGAACCTCTTGACCCGCTTGATCGCCACCCGGAACGGTGATCAGGCGACCGGCCGGTCCCTCCCCCGTACCGGCGCGCGGCAGGAGCCCCAGCAAGGAAGCACAGACCTGACCCGGCGAACATTCCAGCAGGGTCGCGGCCAGCTCCGAACGGGCCATGACCACACCTGCGCCGTCCAGTACGACCGCTGCCGTTTCGATGACGGGCACCGAGGCGGGCTTCGGGCCACGACGCTCCGGTTCACGCATGTCGCCTCCACGCACCGTGACCTTCAGTATCGTCCCCGGGGGGAGACCCGGCACCCTCACCGCGCCCCGGCCGGGCGGCGCCTCCGGCTACGGGCCGGTCATCGCATGTCGGCGCTCGGTGACCGTGGCCCGCAGGGCGACCGGAACACCCCCGCTCCCTGAGGGCGGGGGTATCGCGGCTGTCAGGTCAGAAGCTGCATACGACCATTCCGGCGGTGGCTCCGCCGATCATGCCGAGAACGCCGCCGGCGAGGGCGCCGACACCGGCCGCCGGGGCACCTGCCACGGCTCCGGTGATCGCGGTACCGACGGTCCACTGGGCCACGCACTTGTCCCAGGCACCGGCCTTCTTCAGCTTGTCCCCGTACGCCTTCTTCTCCGCGTCCGAGCAGGTATGGCCCTGGGCCCTGGCGCAGGCCTCACCGAGGTCGTCCGTCTGCTGCATCCGCAGCGTCTTCATCAGCTCCGCTGGGCCGTGGCGGCGATGACGAGCCGGCTGCGCCCGGCGGTGGCCGACCGCGCCCGCAGCCACGACGACCCCCGGGTGCGCCGGCTGGCCCAACCGGAGGCCGCCTACGTCGAGTTCCTCGGCCAGTACCCGCCCTCGCTGGAACTGGTCCGGATGGAACGCACGGCCTGTCCGGAGCGCGCCTCGGCAGCTCAATGGCGGGCGAGCGCCTACCTGGCGGGCGCGCCGGGCCTTCCCGTCGACCTGGTGGAACGACTGGCCGCCGACGCGGAGCCCGGTGTAGGGGCATCGGCCGCCGTCAACCCCGGCCTGCCGCTGCACTGCCTGGCCCTGCTGCTGGCGGACCCCTCCCCCTACCTCGCCGAGGCAGCAGGCGCGTCTGCTCTCCTGCCGGTGGCCTGGATGGACTCCCTGCTGGCTCAGGAGGGGCTCTGACCCGGCCGACTGGAGCACCAAGATGACGTTCCCGGCCGGAACCCGTGAAACGCCTGTTCGTACACCGGACCTCGGGACCGGCGGATGGTTTGGGCGGCCCGGCGCTACTGCCTCCAGAGCGCTCTGGTCACCGGGCCTCGCCCGCGCACGCCTTGTCGACGCGGACTGAGCCGACCATAGCCACAGCAAGTCGGCGCCCCGCCTGAGAAGCACAGCATTCGGCATCCCGTGTGACATGCGCGGTCGAGCGTTGACGCCCCACACTGACACCAGGCGCTGGACGGTCATCCCGGAGGCGGCCTTCACCAGTTCCGCCGGCACATCCGGGGACGCGGCACCCCGAGAGCCCCTCCTGCGCGTTGGCTCCGCAGCCTCGCATCCTCGAAGCCGTCGTTCGGAGAGATTTCTCCGTCCATCCGTCACGTTCTCCCTTCGGGGCCCGTCAGTGATGTGACGCGGACCGCCCGACGGGAGGACAACACGATGCTGAAGAACATCATGTACGTGACGCTTTGTGTCACCGACCAGGACCGCGCGCTGAGGTTCTACACGGAACAGCTCGGCCTGGAGAAGCGCGTCGACTCCGCGACCGCAGCGTGACCTTCGACCAGCCCGAACCGGAGGACTACGGGTTCGGTGTTCGCATCGAGGCAGCGGATCCCGACGGCAACCGGATATCGCTGCGCCAGCGCGCGGCCTGGCAGAGCCATGGCGAAGGCTGAGCATTCGCAGGACCGGGGTGGCCGGCGCCGTCCGCCGCCGGTCACCCCGGGATCGGATCTCCGCCGACAACACCAGGCCCTCGTCCGGGCCGGCCGGGGTAGCGCCCGAGCCCGAGCCGAGGCCGGAGACGGAGTCTGGTGATGCGATCAAGGCGGGACGGAGGTGCGATGGAACCGTCCCCACAGACCGTCGCGCGGCCCGCGGCTTCCCTGGAGAGTGACGGTGATCCCCGTGACGACCGTACGCGCCGTGGCCGATGGACGGCGAAACGAACGCCCCCCGCGCGAGCGGAGGTGGAGGGCGGCGGCCGCCGCCGCTGTCTGCGCGCTCTGCGTCGCGTTCGCCTTCGCCACCCCGCCGGCGCAGGCCGCCCCCACCCCGTCCGAGCCGTGCACGTCCGGCTGGGTGTGCGGCTGGACCGGCCCCGACTACACGGGCGTGGCAAGCTTCGTCTCGCAGGACATGCCGCGTTACCCGGAGACGACCGCGTACGTCGGATTCAACGGTGGTGCATCCGTGTGGAACGGTGCCGGAACATGGCGCCGCGGCGGCCTGCAGTGGGGGCGCTGCGTCACCGTGTACAGCGGCACCGAGTATCGGGGGCAGAGCCGGACCATACGCCCTGATCAGGGCATCGCCCGGATCCCCGCGTCGTTCGGGAACATCCACTCCAACCGGTTCCACACGTGCCGGCTGACCTGACCCGGTGCCGGCGGCCGCGCGGGACGATCGCCGCGGTGCCTGCCGCCAACGGCACCATGTCCTCGGCGCTGCCTGAGCCGGCGGGACGGAAGTAGAGGCGGACACCGCCGGTCAGGCAGCACACCGCCTCCTCGGCCTCCGTCTCCGCGTGGAACGCCGCGATCTGCCAGGCGCCGGGACTGCTTCTGCTCGTATGCCGCACCCACGCCCACATACAGCGCGGCCGGGCCGGGCCCGTAGGCGGCCCGGCGCGTCATCCGTCCGAGGGGCGCGCCGGGGCGGTCCGGGCCGGTTGGGGGCCCGTTTGCGGGACGGCGGCAGCATGCGCCGCGGCCCCCTCCCTCTGCGTCGACGCATCCGCGGCGCCTTCGCCGAGCAGTAGTGCAGCGACCGCCTCCGGGGCCTCATGCATCGCGTCGTGGCCGGTTGGGAGGTCGTGGACCTGCCAACCGGGATCGGCTTGGAGTCGGGTGCGGAGTTCGGAGAACGGCGTCCGGTCTTCCCATCCCGAGCAGTAGATGAACTCCCGACGGGGGACCTGGGCGAGCGTGCCTGCGAGCCGGATCGTTTGCAAGAACGAGGCGAGGGGATGAGGACGGCGGCGGGGATCGCCGCCGTCCGGCGGTCGGACGGAGTAGCCGGTGGTCGCGGCGCCGACAGCGAACGCTTCCCGGTAGCGCTCGGTCGTTGACGACCAGCACGACTCGCCGTCGCGCGGTACGTAGGCGTCGAGATGCACCAGTCGTGAGATCCGGCCGTCAGCGCGATCGGCGGCGGCCGCGATCACCATCCCGCCGTAGCTGTGGCCGACCAGCGTCGCGCTGGCGATGTGGGCACGATCGAGGAGCCGCAGTACGTCGTCGGCATGCGTGTCGAGGTTGGCGGTCGCGACCGTCACGTTGTCGTCGTCTGGCCGCAGACCGGTCAGGGTCAGGGCGTGAACGGCATGACCTGCACGCTCCAGCAGCGGAACCACCGCTTCGAACGACCATGCGCCATGCCAACCGCCGGGCACGAGGACGAACGTCGCCATGCGCTTCTCCTTCTCCCTCAAGCCGCGGCATCGAGGCACGCTGCCTCCATGACATGTGGTTCGGTCAGGCGCTCTGCGCGACTGAAGACCACCCCGGCATGGAGGAAGTGTCACCAGATGAAGGTGTGGCTTGTTACCGATAGGATGCCAACTCATGCCTGTTCGCCGCCGACCTTGCCTGATCGCCGGCGTGACGTCACACGTGTGGCCGTCCGGCGGGCGCCACCTCTGGCCGTCCGGCGAAACAAGCGCAGTGCAGTCGCACGCACGGGGACACCTGGTGTACGCAGCCAGCGGAGTCTTGGCAGTTCACACCGGGCGCGGCACGTCGATCGTTCCCGCCAACCGGGTCGCCTGGACCCCCGCCGGGTTCACGCACTATCACCGCGCCCACGGCGACACCGACATGCGGATCGTCTTCCTCACGCCATCCCTCGCCCGGCTCACACCAGACCGTCCCGCCGTGTTCCTGGCCACCGACCTCGCCCGCGAGGTCCTGCTCGCGCTGACCGGCCCCCGCAACTACGACGACGCCAGCGCCGCTCCTGAGTACAGCCGCTCCGCGCGCTCTCGCCTCCTTCGAGTCCTCGTCGATGAACTCCGCGAAGCACACGAACAGCCACTGCACCTGCCGGAGCCGCGGGACGACCGACTACAAGCCATTGCCCGGATGCTGTACGAGAAGCCGGCGGACAACGCCACGCTCGCCGAACTCGGGAAGACGATCGGAGCCAGCACCCGCACCCTCAGCCGACTGCTCCGCAACGAACTCGGCATGACCTTCTATGAGTGGCGCACGCAGCTACGCGTCTACCACGCGCTCGTGCTCCTCGCCGATGGCCACGACACCATCCGAACCGCCTACGCCTGCGGATGGGCCAACCCCAGCAGCTTCATCGCGGCGTTCACCAACATCATCGGAACGACCCCGGGCCGCTACCGAACCAGCCAGCCATCGGCTTGACCACGCGACAAGCCAGGTCCGCACGATCAGGCTCGGAGCGTCGGCCGGCTCCTGCTGAGCCGGCCGCGCCCGCGCGCCTCTTCCCGTACCAGCCGTCAGCTGTCAGCTGTCAGCTGTCTGAGCGCAATGCCCCGTGGACGCGTAGGTCGCCGTTGATCGCAACCAAGTCGTCGCGGGTGTGCATGATCCATCCGACGTCGGCGTTACGGACCGACAGGTGTCCGTTCGCGTTCACCTTTCCCTCGAACTCCGACTCCGCGTGGACGATCAGTCGCGGTGGCCCGTCCTGCGTCTCCAGCACGTTGTCGACGGTCAACCCTCCCTGGAGGGTGAGACGTTCCTTGACCTGGGCTCGATGGGTGATCAAGTCGTTCAGGTCCGCCTTGTCGGCCGCGACGGTGCCCCACTGGCGGTTTTCGGCGCCCTGGAAGACGTTCAGCCCGGCGGCCGGGAATTCGATCCACCCGTCGGCGGCTGTACGGCCCTGCACCCACTTGGTGTTGATGCCGTTCAGGTCCGCCTTGTCGGCGGCGACGGTTCCCCACTCCTGGTTCCCGTCCTTGCGTACGCTCACTCCGGACTGCGGGAACTCGATCCACCCCTTGCCCGCGTCGCGGTCCCCCACCCACTGGGTGTTGATGCCGTTCACGCTGATCTTGTCAGCCGTGACAGTACCCAGATCGCCTCCCGCGCCATGGCCGACCTTGATCCCGTCCGACGGGAACCGGATCCACCCGGCACCACTGTCCCGACCCCGCACCCACGTCGCGGTCACCGTCTCGACGTCTGCCGTGGCCGCCGCGACGGTGCCCAGCGCCTGGGCGTCGTCCTGGAACTGCGCGCCCCGCGTGGTGAAGGTGACCCGGCCCCTGTTCTGCGTGCCTTCGACCCACGGGGTGTGCACCCCGGTCGTCGCCGTCACGCTCTCGAACTCGGGGCTGCGCAGGTGGACGGTGGTCGTGAGGAAGGACCCCGGCTGCTGCGAGCCCGGTGAGGTGGCCATCAGGATGTACGTGGCATCCCGCTTCGGCTCCTGGCCCGCCTTCGGCGACCACTCCCAGCCGGACGCCCCTTTCAGGCGATAGGCCGCGTCGCTGCACGCCTTGTGCGTGGCCGTCACGTCCAGCCAGCCCGCCGAGAACTTGTGCGAGGCCCCGGGGTACTTCTTCGCGAGCGACTCAACCTTCGCCGTCACCGCGTCCACGAACTTGCCGTACGTCGCGTCGCCGTGCGCGCTGTCGGGGAGGTCGAAGTCGATGACCTCGTCCACGCCGATCGCCTTCGCCGAGGCCGTGAACTCGGCCGTACGCGCGGACACGATCTTGTTTGCGCCGTCGGTGGGCCAGTTCAGGTCGTGCCAGTGGTCCGGGGCCGCACACCGGTCACGCAGTCCCCAGGCTCCGACGTTCATCAGCCTGGCCAGGCCGTCGTTCTCGCCCCTGCTGACGAGCACGAGGTACACCGGACGGCCCGCTGCCTTGTGCTCCAGGATCGACCCGGCCATGCCGATGGCCTCGTCGTCCTGGTGCGGGGCGTAGAAGATCGCCGGGGCGCCGGCTGCGGAGGCGCGAGGAGCTCCGAGGGCGGCCTGTGTCGCCACGGCGGCCGCGGTCAGTGCGCCGGCGGCCAGGACGTGGCGGCGGGAAAGGCCATGGGTGGTGCGGTCGTTGTGCTGTTCGTGCTCACGAGTGTTCCCCTTGAGATGATCGGATCGCTCCCTGACGTACGGTGGCGGGCACCCGGACCGGTGCGCCGTCACCGCTGCGTGTACGGCCGATGCGAAGGCAGGCGTGAGGCGGCGCACCCGGCCGGCCGTCGGACACGCGCGCCCGGCGACCGCTGCCGCGTTCCCCTGTCCGGGACGCTGCCTCGCAGGCCAAGTCGATCACTGCGGAGTGGCTGGTTCCAGACGGTTTCACCAGCAGGAATACGGACCGGCTTACTCTTGCCGGAAGCAACTCGCGTGGCTGTGCCGCGCCGACCGGGGGACGCCGCACCATCCCCCCTCGCAGCCAGCCCCTCCGCCAGGGCCGGCTGGACAGGCCGGCGCACCGCGCTGCCCAGGCCAGGGCGGCGGCCACCGTGCCAGTACACCCTCCACGTAGGTCGCACTACTCCCACGTGACCAGGTAGCTCTCGTGCCGAACGCACCCGCCGTCGGCAAGGAGCGTCGGCTCCCCCGAGTACCAGTCGGGCCTCAACGACAGTTCGATGCCATGGTCGTTGGTCGTCCGAACCCCCGGCAGGCCGGCTCCCGGCTCACCGTTTCCGGGCGCGGCTATGTCGTGCACCTTCAGGCCCTGCCCAGACCACGCATCGCGGAGTGTCTCCAGCGCTGCCGCGTACGCCCCGCGGTCCGCGAAGTCGGGTGCCCAGGTGACGCTCGGCTGGTCACGGGTGACGCCCTCGGAGTCGACACCGAGATCGTCCTTGCAGGAGGCGTTGGCCATCTCACGCCGGTCCACGATTGACGAGGGGACCATCCCCAGCCCCCGCACCGCGTCCTCGCCCGCCTCCTGCGTCAGCCTCAGGTGCTCGCGAAACTCCGTCTCCGACATCACCCGACCGCCCGCGCAGCCTTGAGTAAGTGCCCCGACGAGCAACACCGCGCCGCCCACGGTCAGCACCCTGCCTCGCCGGCGAAACGGCGCGGGGTCCCGCGGACGGGTGGTGGGAAAGAGAGTCGTAGTCATGGGCCCATCCCAGCAGGCGGATCCCACCGGCCACTACCGCTCCCGTACTCAGACGCCGGTGAGTACACGGAGCACCTGCGACCAAACGACCGTCGGCGCGACCGGCCGCGATCGTTGAAAAGGAGGGCGCTGCGCGTTCAGTCTCTCGCTGACCAACCCGGCAGTCCCTGCCGAGCAGCGGGTCCGGATGGCAAATCCCTCCCGGACCACGACCTGGTCCCCGTCGAAACCGGTGATCGCCTTCCCGGAGGAGACGCGCTGCGCCGGGAGCCGGGTCTCAGGTACTCCGGTGGCGACGATCTCTATCCGACCAGGCGCCGGCGCCACTCCAGGGAGGCGGTGATGCCCCGGCCCGGGTCACCGTCCCAATCGGCCTGGAGACCGACTGCTTCCAGGGCGGCCACGACCTCGTGGCCGATGGCCGCAGTGGTCTCGGACGAGCCGTCGAAGCCTCCGTACAAGAGCATCAGTCCGTGGCCGGCAGCGGCGGAGTCCGTGCACTGGGAGTGGAAATAGACGAAGCCACGGGCGTCGGTCCCGCCTTCGCCACCGATCTCGGACTGGCCGCAGCTGCGGCAGCAGGTGAAGTTCTCGCGGGCGGTGATACCGGCCTCCTGCAGGGCGGTGAACGCGCGGGTGAGCCGTTCCGGGTCGGTCTCGCCCTGCCATCCGGCCTGCTCCGCGACGCGCTCCAACCACATCCGGTCGGCCAGTGCCTCCGCCTGCCCGCGGGATACGGGCCGACGGTCCGCGGTGACCAGGTACTCCTCGGCGAGCTCCGCCAGTTCGGCGCGGTCGGCATAGCCGCCGGCCAACACCTCGCGGACGCGCTTCTCCAACTCCTCGCGCTCGCCTTCGTCCAGGTCGAGCGGCGGCACCTCACGCGTGGGGCCCATATCCAGCAGAGACCAGGTCAGATCAGTGCTCCAACCAGACCGCTGCCTGGCCCAGCCGGTCATCGCCTCAATCACGGCCTCGGAACCGTCGACCATCACCTGGAAGTGCCGGTCGGCGGCACCGTCGCGGTGCTCCAGCGTGTAACCCCCGCCGGCCTCGTGCCAGACCTGGGCGAAGACGTCGGGCAGGTCGGGTATCCGATGAACCACCAGAAACCGGTCACCCTCACCGCCGATTCGCCGGACCAGCCCAGCCAACCCTTCGGCGAACACACGAACGTGCCGCTCCCCGTTCTCCGCCTTCACCACGATCTCAAGCATGCGCAGACTCTGACACACCCCCCTGACCGCAGACCCCCCGGGACCCACGACGCAGCTTGAGGAAACGGCTTTGCGCCCCATGTGATCGGCGTGGATGCTGACTGACCGGAGGTACTGAAGATGATCGATGTTGTGCTGAAGCTGTCAGCCCGTGATTTGGTGCAGGCGGATCTGGCGTCGTGCGGGTGGGCAGGGTCTGACCACCACTTGGCCGGCGTCGCCGAGCAGTTGGAGCGTGCCCGGATCGGTGAGGTCGACTACCTGGCGGTCTGCCCTGCAACGGACATCCCAGTGGCGAAGGGCGGCGTCGACTACCAGGCCAAGGAGGGCGTCGGCACTTTGTGGCAGCTGGCAGTCCACCCCGCATTGCAGTCGTGCGGGATCGGCACGTTCCTTGTCGAAGCAGCAGAACTGCGGATCAGGAACCGCGGTCTGCGGCATGCCGAGCTGGCTGTGGAGGAAAGCAACCCCCGGGCACGTGCGCTATACGAGCGGCTGGGCTATGTCGCATACGGCCGCCAGCCGGACTCGTGGGACGAACAAGCTCCGGATGGATCGCTGCACCGCTACGAAACGATGTGCATGTTGATGCGGAAGGAGCTCTCTTAGGCTCAGCCGCGGGCGCCACCCTCCAAGTTCGTCAGCCATGGTGGAGGCCTCACTGTCGGAGATCCAGTAGCTGTGGCGAAGCGACCGCCTCGCATGGGTGCGCAAGGCGGCCGGGGCCAGGTGCTCTGCGGGCAGAGTCAGGCGGACCGGCGACTGCCGGCGCCGGGTCGCGCAGGCCGAGGGGCATCATGATCCGTATGACTTCCGCAGAGTTCCTTCCTTCCATCGATGCCTCCTCTTCCAGCGTCACCGCGCGGGATTTTGCGTCGACCGGCCGTCGTGTGCTCATCAGCGGTGCCTCGCGGGGACTGGGCCGTGCGCTCGCTCAGGCGTTCGCAGCCAATGGGGACCGGGTGGCTGTCCACTTCGGCTCGCGGCGTGGGAAGGCTGAGGAGACCCTCGCTTCCCTCGCCGGTACGGGGCATGTACTTGCCGGGGGCGACCTGTCCACACCGGACGGTGCGCGAGCCGTGGCCGAGGCCGCGGCCGGAGGGCTCGGCGGGCTGGACGTACTGGTGAACAACGCCGCTGTGAACCTTCCGCATCCGCTCGCCACCACCTCGTACGAGAACTGGGCGGCCGCCTGGCAGAGTCACGTATCCGTCAACCTCCTCGCGACGGCGAATCTCAGCCACCTCGCGGCCAGCCGGATGATCGAGCAGGGCGGCGGTGGCCGGATCGTCAATGTCGGCTCGCGCGGAGCCTTCCGTGGCGAGCCCGACCACCCGGCGTACGGGGCGACGAAGGCGGCGGTGCACGCGCTGGGCCAGTCCCTCGCCGTGCACCTCGCCCCGTACGGAATCGGCGTCGCCTCCGTCGCACCCGGGTTCTTCGAAACGGAGCGGGTCGCGCACCGGCTGAGTGGGGCGGAGGGCGATGCGATCCGTGCCCAGAGCCCGTTCGGGCGAGTGGCGTCGGCGGACGAGATCGCGGCGGCCGTGCTGTGGCTGGCGTCACCGGCGGCCGAATGGGCCTCGGGGACGGTTCTGGACCTCAACGGGGCCTCATACCTGCGTACCTGAGACACGCAAACAGGAAAACTACGCCCGCGCGCCGCCCTCCGCGAAGGCTTTCCGGTAGCCGCAGTCGGTCGACCTACCAGGTCACGGCGCCCGTTCTGCCCAGCCGTGGAGCCTTGACGCAGCGACGGAGATCCATCGCGTCGGCAGCGGACTCGCTCGGCTGCGGGCCGCGCTGCACTTGGCCGCCCGCGACGAATTCCAGCGGGCACTCACCCGGGACAGGATGCGCCAGAAGGTCTGACGGCCGGCTGCGGCCCGCCGGCCGGCGTAGCGGCGCGTCCCCGGCTTCGCGAAATCGGTGTCGGATCTGCGCCGGTCGTACACGGCCTCGCGGCGCCAGCGGGCTCGGGCGGGTGGCGGTGGCCCGGTCCCGGCCGGCCTACGCCGAAGCCGGCCCGATCGCGCCAGCCCGGCCCTCTGCTCATCCACGCTCGAAGGCGTGAACGCCGTTCGTCGCCCTGGCTCCCTGACCAGCGAAGACAAGGCCCACGGCTGTGGTGTCAGTCTGCTGAAGTATCCTTCCCGCCACCGCACACCGACTCGGAGGACCAAGAGAGTTGACTGGCCTGTCTGCGTTCCCTCTGCCCTTTCGTGCTTCCCGTTCCATATCGTTCGCGACACCCCGAACGCTGCGGGAACTTCAGATGATGCAGTGCAGCGCACTCATTCGGGCGAAGCCGGCGTGGTTCGACAAGATGAACGATGCCGACATCGTCGCCAGGTGGACGCAAGAAGCGGTCGCCCAGGGCCTCACCGAAGCGCAGGTTCGTTACGTGCTTGCCGAACTCGTGCATTACGCCGCGCTGCGGGACGGACGAACCGGCGTCGAGGTGTCCGCCGTCGACGGGGTGTGGCAGTCGGACACGCTGGTCGACGACAAGCTCAGGTCCCGGCTGCGCGAGGCGGTGCAGGTTCTGGAGCAGGTCCCGGAATCGGAACAGGACTGGCATCCCGGATCCGATGGCCAGGTGCTGGATCTGGTTCATCCCTCGCTGTTCTGCCTGGTGAGAGAGGTGAGCGGTGCTCCCGAGCGGGCTTGGCAGAATCCGACGGACCGCTATTCGAGGTACGAATTCTCGGAGAAATTCCAGTGGCTGCCCACGGACGTCGACGTCAGTGAAGACGGCGATGTCGCCTTCCGTTCGTACGTCAACAACGTCCACCCCGAGAATCATTGCGAACTAGTGTCCGTCCTGCCAGACTTGTTCGCGCGCTTTCGCCCGCTGCTGGAGAACGTGCTCACCGATCTGCGCCATCCGCGGCCCCTGCGGATCGAGGCGGATCCTTACGGGTGGTACGACTCGGAGCCGGAATATCCGGACAAAGCCTCCCACGGTGATGATGAGGCTTACGCAGAAGCCGTTCGTGCGTACGAAGAGGCCCAGGACGACTGGTGGGAGAACCGCCGTCCGGTCATCCCGGACGCCCCGGCGTTCACCCCTCCCGAGTTGCCCGACGCATCCGCCCGAGTCGACCTGCGCGGCCGTCGTCTCCAGGTCATCGTCAAGCTCGCAACCATTCACCTCACCCCGGACAAGCCCGAGTACCCCGGCGGTTCCTGGCACGTCGAAGGGATGATGAACGAGCGGATCGTCTCGACCGGCATCTACTACTGGGACAGCGAGAACATCACCGAAAGCCGGCTGAGTTTTCGGGCGGCGCTCGACGACCTGAACTACGAACAGAACGACGACAACGGCATGCGTGAGGTCTACGGCCTGGAGGACGAGGACACACTGAACCAGCTGCTGGGATCGACATCGACCCCGGCGGGCCGCTGTCTGGCGTTCCCGAACATCCTGCAACACCGCGTCGACTCATTCCGCCTCATGGACACCACCCGACCGGGATATCGCAAAATTCTCGCGTTCTTCCTGGTTGACCCGTCGGAAAAGATCGTCTCGACATCCGATGTGGCACCGCAACAACCATGGTCCGAAACCTCGACCATGACGCTCGAACAGGCAAAGAACCACCGCGAACAACTCATGCAGGAGCGCAAGTTCTTCGTCGACGAACACAACGAGCAGCTCTACGAACGAGAATTCTCGCTCTGCGAGCACTGAAACCTCGGCCTTGGACCCGCCGGAGCAACGCCAGATTAGATGATTCCTGAGTTCCTGAGTCATCTCCTGCGTGCTCTGTCAGTCACGAAGGATCTTCCAGGTCTTCATGCGGGCGAAGACGTGTCCGCCGTGGGCGCGGGCCTGCTCATGGGACTTGTTGTGGGCCCCCTTTCCGGTCCGGGAGTTCGGCCTGGCCGCGCTCGCGGCGGTGCGGGATGAGGAGTCCGGTGCCGGGGCAGCCGCCGTCAGCGAACGTTGTGGTCTTGCCGACGGCGGCCATGGCGCCGGATTCCTCCAGGCTCCGCAGTCGTTGCGGTTTCCGGCCGACGGCTGCCCGACCACGACGGCCGGGCGGGCGTCGGCGTCGATGACGGCCTGGCGGATGTACGTCTCCCCGGCAGGGCCACCACCTCCCCTGCATCGGTCCGGGATCGGTCCGGGATGGCGCGAAGATGGGTAATTCCGGGGATTCTCATGGGGGTTCCGCCCCCGCCCGTTCACCTCTCGGCGACCTCCGCGTCGTCTCGGACGATGAGGTTTGCTGCCATGGACCTTCCCGATTTCGGTATCCCCCAGAAGCTCGCCTCCCGGATGAGCATGGCCGAGCAGCACGACTACCTGCGTGCGAAGTTCACCCGGCGCGGCGCGCTGCGCGCGGGTGCGGTGACCGCGGCCGTCGCCGGTGCCGGCCTGAGCGTCGGCGCGGCCTCGCCCGCGTACGCGGCTCCGGCCGTGCTGACCTCCACCGAGCGGCGCGGTGTCGACGGCGCCCTGGCCGCACCGTTCGCACGGCACCTGCAGTACGGCGCCGACCCGAAGACGCAGATGCGGGTGTCCTGGCAGGTGCCGTTCGCCGTGAAGAAGCCGTACCTGCGCGTGGGCACCAGCCCCTGGGCGCTGAGCGTGAAGATCGATGCCGAGGTCCGGCACCTGAGCACCCCGGTCCTGAACGGCGGCAAGATCGCCGCGGCCGAGCAGTTCTACCTGCACGTGGGCCTGGACCGGCTGAGGCCCGGTCAGACCTACTACTACGGAGTCGGTCACGACGGCTTCGACCCCGCCGACCACCGCAACCTGGGTACTCTCGGCACCTTCACCACCGCCCCCTCACGCGCCGAGAACTTCACCTTCACCGCCTTCGGCGACCAAGGCGTGAGCTACCACGCGCTCGGCAACGACGCAGTGCTGCTGGCCCAGAACCCGGCCTTCCACCTGCACGCGGGCGACATCTGCTACGCCGACTCCTCCGGTTCGGGCACCGCCGGCGACACCTACGACGCGCGGGCCTGGGACCAGTTCCTGGCCCAAACGGAGACGGTGGCCAAGACCGTGCCGTGGATGGTGACGACCGGCAACCACGACATGGAGGCCTGGTACTCCCCCCAGGGCTACGGCGGCCAGAACGCCCGCTGGTCCCTGCCCGACAACGGACCGGACCCGGTCAACCAGCCCGGCGTGTACTCGTTCGTACACGGCAACGTCGGGGTCGTCGCGCTCGACGCGAACGACATCTCGTACGAGATCCCCGCCAACTTCGGGATCAGCGGCGGAAAGCAGACCGCGTGGCTGGACCGGCGGCTGGGCGAACTGCGCCACCACCGCGACGTGGACTTCATCGTGGTGTTCTTCCACCACTGCGCGTTCTCCACCACCAGCGCGCACGCCTCGGAAGGCGGGGTGCGCGACGTGTGGGTGCCGCTGTTCGAGAAGCACCAGGTGGACCTGGTCATCAACGGCCACAACCACGTGTACGAACGCACCGACGCGATCAAGGGCAACAAGGTCGGCCGGAAGGTCCCCATCGGCGAGCGCACCGACCCCACGCAGGACGGCATCGTGTACGTCACCGCCGGCGCGGCGGGGCGCTCGCTGTACAGCTTCCCGGTGCCGGACTCGTACGAGGGCCACGTCGCCGACCGCGACAGCGTGGAGTCCTACCGCTGGGTCAAGGGCGGTTCGAAGGCGACCGAGACGGTCGAGTGGTCGCGGGTGCGGTACACCAACTACTCCTTCCTCGCGGTCGAGGTCGAGACGGGCCGCTCCCCGAAGCTGAAGGTCAGCGCACTGGCCGAGACGGGCCAGCGGATCGACCACTTCGAGATCCAGAGGGGACGCGGCCGCTAGCGTCTTTCGCGGCGGAAGCCTGTCCGAGTCGAACGAAGCCCCGGGCCTGCGACCTGGGGCTTCTCGGCCCCCGGCAGGAACGGCCGACAGGCCTGACCGGCATCCCCTGGCGTCACCTGCGTACGCCTTCGCTCCGTGCGAGACGGGCCACGGGTACTTCACGGCAGGAAGGCGTCTACGGCCAGCTCACCGGCCCGGCCGAACAGCCCTGGGCCCGCTCCAGCAGAGCGCCGCCGAGCTCGCTCGTCGCGTAGTGCACCTCGCGCCGGTAGCGGTGGCTCGTGACGAGACCGGCGTCGCGCAGCACCGCGAGGTGCTGGGAGACCGCGCCGAGGCTCAGCCCGGTCCGGGCGGCCAGCTGCGTCGTGGTGGCCGGCGACGTGGTGAACGCCAGGAGCCGGGCCCGGCTGCGGCCCAGCAGCCGGGCCAGCCCTTCTCCGGAGGCGGCTCGCCGCTCCCACAGGGTGCCGACGGCCCGCGACGGGTAGACGACGGCCGGCGGCACCGGCCCGGGTCCGGTCAGCAGCCGGCAGCGGAGCGCGAACGCGCTCGGGGCCAGCGTGAGCCCCTTGCCGTCCAGGTCGAGGACGGCCGGGGCCAGGTCCGGTGAGTCCAGCCGGTCGCCGCTCCAGCGCAGCGTGGGATGCAGGCGGGCGAGTACCTCTTGGATGCCGTCCTCCGCGAGCTGCCGGGTCCGGTACGCGATGTCCGCCTCCAGGACCGCCCGGATCCGGGGCCAGTACGGTCTCACCGCCGCCTCCCACCAGGCCCGCAGGGCCTCCCCCAGCCCTGGCAGGTCCGCCCCGGGTTCCGGGGCCGCTGCGGCCATCAGGATCGCGAGCTCCTCCTCGAATTCGGCCAGCGGGCAGCGCGGAGGGGGCGTCAGGAAGCCCGGCGGGTCCGGCCGGAGGGGATCCGCGCTGACCAGGGCCCGCAGCGGAGCGGTCCGCCGGGCGAGGGCCCGGTCCTCCCACAACGGCCGTACCGCCGCGATCCACGGCAGGTGGACGGCATGGCGCCCCGGATCCGCGACGGCCGAGAAGCTCACGACCGTCTCCCACAGCGGCGATATCGCGAACCTGACCCCCGCCACGTCATGCACCCCGAACCGCACCTCGCCCATGCCCGGGCCCCCCTCAACGCCGCCCACCACGTTTCGGCCCAGACTAAAACAATGGCCGCGCGGCCCCCGCGCCGGTGATCTTCGCACCCATGACGCACTCCCGCCCGGGCACCGCCCACCGCCACCGACGAGCCGAACGCCCCTCCTCCACAGCCGGTTTCCGCACGCTCTGGGCCGCCGACACCGTGAGCCAGTCCGGCTCCGCCGTGACCCTCCTCGCCCTTGCCCTCGTCGCGATCGGCACCCTCGACGCCACGGCGTTCGAAAACGGCCTGCTCCTCATGTCCGAGTACCTGGCCTTCCTTCTCATCGGCCTGCCCGCCGGTGCCTGGGTGGACCGGCTGCCCCCGCGGACCGTGCTCGTCGCGGGCGACCTCGGCCGCGCCGCCCTGCTCCTCTCGATCCCCCTCGCCGCCTGGCTGGACGCACTGACACTCCTCCAGCTGTACGCCGTCACCTTCGGGATGTCGGTGTGCACGGTCTTCTTCGACGTGGCCGCCCAGAGCGCACTGCCGCGGCTGGTGGGCGGGACGGAGCTGATACGGGCGAACGTGCGACTGGAAGCCACCCGAAACATCGCCCAGGTCGGCGGCCCGGGCCTGGCCGGAGCACTGGTCGCTGCCCTCACCGCACCCGTCGCACTCGCCGCCGACGCCCTCAGCTACGCCGTCTCGGCGCTCCTCGTCGCGCGCGTCAGGCCCCTCGGCGAACGCCCCGCGGCGCGGCCGGACGCGTCGCTGCGCGGCGAGATCACCGAAGGCCTCCGCTTCGTCTTCGGGCACCGGATCCTGCGGGCACTGACCTTCGCCGCCGCCGTCTCCAACCTCTGCGGTACCGTCGGGGCCGCCGTGCTCCTGGTCCTGCTCGCCGGAGACCTCGGGCTGTCACCTCTGCTGTGCGGTGCGGTCTTCGCCGCAGAGGCCGTGGGCGGGCTGATCGGCAGCCTCCTCACCCGACGGATCGCCGCCGCGCTCGGGCAGGGGCGGGCCATGTGCGCGTCCGTCGTCGTCAGCGGCCTGCTGTGGCTGCTGGCGCTGCCCTTCTACCAGGCGGACCGGCGGTTCGCCATCGCCGTCCTGCTCCAGGGTCTGGGGTGGACCGCCTTCATGACCTTCAAGGTCACCTCGGTCGCCTACCGGCAACGGCTGTGCCCCGAGCCCCTCCTGGGCCGGATGACCGCGACCATCCGCTTCGTAGTGTGGGGGGCCATGCCGGTCGGTGCACTCCTCGGAGGGCTGCTGGGACAGCACTTCGGGGCCCGGACGGCTCTGTGGATCGGGGCACTGGGCGAGTTGCTCGCCGTGGTCCCCCTGCTCCTGTCGCCGCTGAGGTCAGCCCGCGAACTGCCGGCGCCGCCGCTGTGCGCTCAGGCTTCGACGTAGGCCACGATCGTGATGGTCCGCAGGGCCGTTACGTAGTAGATGACGCGTATCCCGTCGATCTCGTCCGCATAGTCGCGCAGCAGGGTGCCGGGCACCTCGGTGCCGAGCTCGGGGTTGACGCTGATGGCGACGATCGCGCGGTCCAGGCGGTGCGTCTCGTTCGCCGTGAGCTTGGCGAGCTGGGTGAGCGCGGGCTCCACCATGACGACGCGCGAGCGGCGCGCGGAGGGGTCAGGCGACACGGGGCTGCTCGTCCGCGAGGCGGTTGAGGTGGCCGTCGCGAGCGGTCTCCCACAGCACGCCGGCCTCCGGGGACGGGTAGCCGTTCGCGGCGATGTCCTCGAGCACGGAGGCGAGGACGTCCACTTTCGCGCGCTGGTCGGCCGCGTAGGCGAGGACGGACGCGGCGGCGTGCTCGTCGAGGGGTTGGCGGTCCGGCACGGGCGCGGTGGCCGGCTGCTGGCTCATCCGGGGCTCCTGGGCTGTCATCTGGCGTGGTGCGTCCACGGTATCGCCACGCTGGGGCACGGGAAGCTGGTACGGGCGAACCCGGCTCAAGGAGTCGCATGCGAGCGGTCCGGGGGCCGGCCTCGGCGCACGGCGCCCTCAGTTCCGCCGGTTCCGTACCGCCAGAACCGCGCTGACCAGCCCGGCCATCCCGCCGCCGATCAGCGGGGCGGCCTGCCCCGAGGCCTTGTGGTCCACCGCGTAGAAGCCGAGCCAGACGAAGGCCACGCCGAACCCCACGACGATCGCGTACTCCAGCAGCCGGAAGCCGTAGCCCGTCCACTGGTCGAGGCGCTCCTGCCGCAACTGGCGCTCCACCAGGGCGCGCCGCCACGCGAGGTGGTCCGGTTCGATGTCCTTCCACTTCGACGCCTCATCCGCGTGGGGGAAGGAGGGCATGGCACTCGGGGACGGTGCCGCGGGCGCGACCGAGGCAGCCGCCGGTGCCGGTGTCGGTGTCGGAGTGACGGGCTCCTGGTCAGGCATCGATGCCCCCGTTCCGGTTCGGCCGGGGCGAGGCGGCTGCCAGCCGCTGGTCGACCCGGAGCAAGGACTCGTCCACGGCCCGCTCGGCCGCCTCGCGGCGGGCCGCGAGCTCGTGCGGCGACCACCGCGGCGGCGGTAACAGCGACAGCCGCGACCGTACGGGGTTCCGCGCGCCCTCCTGCCGTACGGTGGCCCGCGCTTGGTGCCCCAGTACGAGCAGTCCGAGCGCGAACACCAGCCACGACAGCACGGCCGGCCAGAAGGAAGCCGCCGCGAGGGAGCCGGCGTACTCCAGCACCGGGCGCGCCAGCAGAACGCACACCGCGACCAGGGACAGCAGGAGCAGAGCCGTCACGACCAGGGCGCTGTTGCCGCCGGATGCCGTAATGGGGGGAGGGTGCACGGGCATGGGCATGGGCTCGGGCATGGCTTGCGCGGGGGCGTCCTCGCGGACGGGCGCAGCAGCCATGGGCATGCGGTCGAGTCTGGTTCGCAACGGGGCGTCCTCGGCGGCGGGCGCAGAAGGGTGGTTCAGGTAACCCCAGGCCTGGGCGATCGTGAGGCGGGCCGCGGGGTCCCTCCGCAGGAGCCCTTCGATCAGCGGTTCCAACGGCGAGGCGCGCCGCATCGGTGGGGGCGGCCGGTGCAGGATGGCGGTCAGGATGGCTGCGGGAGAGTCACCGCGGAACGGCGAAATCCCCTCGACGGCCTCGTACAGCGTGACCCCGAGGGAGTACAGATCGCTCGCCGGCTCCGGAGGGAGTCCCTGGATCCGCTCCGGCGCGAGGTGGTCCAGCCGGCGCATGAGCCCGCTGACTGCGGCCGGGTCGCCGTCCCCGAAGTCCCCGTACTCCCCGAGGTGGACAACGGTCTCCGGGTCGATGAGCAGGACCACCCTGTCGCCGTCCAGCATCACGTTGTCAGGACAGACCGCGCCGTGCACGAACATCGCGTTGTGTGCCGCCTGCAGAGCGGCCAGCAGGACGGTGGCGACGCGTACGGCCTCCGGTGCGCGCAGCGGCCCCTGCTCCCGGAGACGGGCCGCCAGCGATCGCCCTTCGACGAACTCCATGACGGTCCAGAGGCTGTGGCCGTCCACCAGCAGGTCATGGACGGCCACCAGGTTCGGATGCCGGGGCAGTCCCGCAGCCCGACGGACCTGCCGTTCCGTCCGCCGTAGCCAGTTCCCGCGCTCGGCGTCCGTCAGCGTCCAGGGCGCCCGTAACTCCTTGGCCACCACGCGGGTACCGAGGAGCTCGTCGTGCGCCTGCCAGGTCAGTCCGGATCCGCCGGCACCCATCGGGCGCACGAGCCGGTACCGGCCCCCGAGCACGAGCCCTGCTCCCTCTGCGCCTGCCATGTTCCCCCAGTCGGTCTCACCCCTGCGGATGCACGCAGCGTACGGAATCACAGGAGCGTGCGCTGGGCCATCGACCGAATCTGCGGCGCCCATGCGTCCGGCCCCAAAAGGCAGGCAGGGGTGCCCTCGTCGTGCCGCGCGGGGTGAGGATCCCGGGACCCGACCGACCGGCCATCTGTCCGTCGAAGGCGGGGCCACCGCCTTGTGGGGCGGGCGGTCAGCAGTGCCCGCGGCCGTGTCGAGGTAATCCGTGAGCGAGCCACCACAGGTGTCGGAGACGCCCACATCCTCGGTCGTGCCGTCCACAGCGTGCGCGGAGGGGACTGCGCGCAGGCCGACTGCGGCCGTCAGGGCGACGAATACGAGACCACCCGTGGCGTGATTCATAGTCCGCCAACGAGCCGGGCGCCTGATCGTCTCAGCCCATGCACCGGGACCGGGCCGGGCAGCGTATGGCGGGTGCCCGTCAGGAGTCCGGGGGTGGGGCTCCCGGGTCGTTGCGGTCGCGGTCGTCCTTCGTTTCCCCGGGTGCCTCGTCCTGCGCCGGGCCGATGCGGATCTCGAACCCGCCCGCGTACTTCTCGTGGCCCGCGACCACGGCTTCCTCCACCGCCTCCTCGGCGAGTTCGCTCCGGACGATCAGCGGGTCCTGGCGGAGGTCCCGCAAGAGGGCCCAGCACATGCCGATCATCACCAGGGCGAACGGGGCCGCGACGAGGATCGTCAAGTGTTGCAGGCCCGCGAGGGCTTCGCCCTTGCCCTCACCGACGAGGAGCATCACGGCCGCCACACCACCGGTCACCACGCCCCAGAAGACGACGACGAACCGATCGGGTTCGAAGGTGCCCTTCTGGGACAGGGTGCCCATCACGATCGACGCCGCGTCGGCGCCGGAGACGAAGAAGATGCCGACCAGGATCATCACGAGCAGGCTCATCACGCCGGCGATCGGGAACTCCTGGAGCACGCCGAAGAGCTGCGCCTCGGGCGTCGTCGCGCCGCCGAGCTTTCCCTGCTCCTTCAGGTGCATGGCCGTACCGCCGAAGATGGCGAACCAGACCAGACTCACGGTACTGGGCACCAGGATGACGCCGCCGACGAACTGACGGATCGTACGGCCCCGGCTGATGCGGGCGATGAACATGCCGACGAACGGCGTCCAGGAGATCCACCAGGCCCAGTAGAAGACCGTCCAGCTGCTCAGCCAGTCGGCGACGTCACCGCCGCCGGTGGACGCCTCGGTGCGGCCGATCAGCTGGGGCAGTTCGTCGAAGTACGCGGCGAGGGAGGTGGGGATCAGGTCGAGGACCAGGATGGTGGGGCCGACGACGAACACGAAGCCCGCGAGGATGACGGCCAGCACCATGTTGATGTTGGAGAGCCACTGGATGCCCTTCTCCACTCCGGAGACGGCGGAGAAGACGAAGCAGACGGTCAGCACGCCGATGACGGCGACGAGCAGCCCCGTACCGGCCTTGCTCAGCCAGCCCACCTCGTGCATGCCGCTGCCGATCTGGAGCGCGCCGAGTCCCAGGGACGTGGCCGAGCCGAACAGCGTGGCGAAGATCGCCAGGATGTCGATCACCCGGCCCGGTGCGCCCTCGGCGCGCTCCTTCCCGAGGAGCGGGACGAAAACGGCGCTGATCGTCTGCCGCCTGCGGCGCCGGAAGGTGCTGTACGCGATGGCCAGGCCGACCACCGCGTAGATGGCCCACGGGTGCAGCGTCCAGTGGAAGAGCGTGGTGGCGAGCGCCGTCTGCATGGCGTCCGCCGAGTCGGCGGGGTCGGTGCCCGGCGGTGGATTGGTGTAGTGCGCGAGGGGTTCGCTGACGCCGTAGAACATCAGGCCGATGCCCATGCCGGCGCTGAACATCATGGCGACCCAGGAGACGGTGCTGAACTCCGGCTTCTCGTGCTCCTGGCCCAGCTCGATCCGTCCGTACCGGCTGATGGCTAGCCAGAGCGCGAAGACGACGAACCCCGAGGCCGCCAGGACGAACGCCCAGCCGGCGTTGTGCATCAGGCCGTTCAGCAAGATGTCGGAGACGCTCTCCAGCGAGCTGGTGGCCGTGACTCCCCAGATCACGAAGCCCAGGGTCAGTACGGCCGTCACTCCGAAGACCACCCGGTCCGTGACGGCCGTCTCGTCCTCGTGCGGGTGGCGGCCGGGCAGGGCCGCCTTCACGGGCAGCCGCCGCCTCTGCCCCGGCTTGCGTTGCTCCTGAGACACAGGCGGCACCTTTCGCGATCACGGGCCGATTTGGCTTCTGACATCCCCTACCACGGCGCGCACGCCTACCCCGGCACCAACAGGCGTCGACGGGCGCCCCGCTGCGAGGCGATAGGCCGCACAGGTGCCGAGCAAGATCCCAGGCTCACTGCGGCCTGGTACAGCCCCGGCGGCACGTGCTGGTCCGAGCGCGGGACGGGCCGGCTCAGGTGGCAGGCCTCGGCATACGCGAGACGATGGGGAGGAGGACAGGAGGCTCTGCAGCCTGTTCCACTACTCGGATCCACCTTGCAGCGATGAGCCGGCAAGGCGGTTGACGCCCGGCTGACGGTCTTGGGGAGCCGTGGGCAGAGGAGCCGTGGACCATGCCCTGGAACTACTCGACAATCCGAGCGGAACCGCGTAACGGGGTCCTCTGGGCCACGATCGACAATCCCCCCATCAACCTGATCGACGAACGGTTCGTAGCCGACCTGATCTCATTGCTCGACGACACCGACACGCACGGCAGCGTGCGGGTCGTCGTCTTCCGCAGCGGGGACCCCGACTTCTTCATCCCGCACGTCGACCTCAAGCGAATCGCCGAGTACACGGCGATGGCGGCGACGTCCGGCGGGCCCGATGACAGCAGCCTCGGCACACTGTTTCGCAGACTCAGCGAGGCGCGCCCCGTGACGATCGCGGTCCTCGAAGGCCGGGCGCGCGGCGCCGGCGCGGAATTGCTGTACGCGTGCGACATGCGGTTCGCGTCTGCCGAGCATGCGGTGATCGGCCAGCCGGAGGTGGGATCGGGCGTCTTTCCCGGCGCGGGTGCGGTGCAGCACCTCGTGCGGCTCGCCGGCCGCGGTCAGGCCATGCAGGTGATCCTGGGGTCCGAGGACCTCGACGGGCGAGAGGCCGAACGCATCGGCCTGGTCAACAAGGCCTTGTCGGACGATGAGTTGATCCCCTACGTCGAGCACCTCGCCGAACGTATCGCCAGATTCCCGGAGGCGGCGGTGCGGCTGGCCAAACGCCGGATCAACGCGGCCGGTCTTCCGCCCAAGGAGGATGTCCAGGTCGACTCGGCCCAGTTCCAGATACTGGCACGTGATCCGGAGAGCGCCGACCGGATGGCCGCCCTCATGCAGCGCGGGCTGCAGGAGCGCTCCCGCACCGAGCTCGAGTACGGTTCGGTGCTCGGCGAGCTGTGAACGCGCGGGGCAGACGTCCTCCCAGCCTGCGCCACCGTGGTCACCGTGCCGGCCACGAACCACTGGAGCCGTCGTTCAGGAGCACCACGCCGTTTCGGGTACCCGCGGTCCGTCCCCAGAGGCGAAAGCAAATCCCTGCGCCCACGGGAAGCCCGCAGCCCACGCGCCGAAGGCGCGCTGCGGTCCGTGAGGAGTGCCTCCCGCGCCCCCTCAACTGGTGGTTTCACTGCGTGAGGACCATGAAGGCCGTGGCGGTGCCCCTAGCTTCGGGTGTGCCGGCGGCCCGGGGAGGCCGCAGGCACACTCCACAGAGGGGAAAACTGCACATGCCCATGAGCAAGAGGACCCGCGCAGCCGTATGGACCAGCGTCGCCCTCGGTCTCCTCGCCGGCGGAACATGGGCGGGGACAGCGGTGGCCGCTCCCCCGGGCTCCGCAAAGGTGACCGCCCCCTACGCGCAGGCCGCGGCCGTGGTCAACGCCAACGGCAGCGTCAACCGGTCGAAGGGCGTCGAGGCCGTCACCAAGCCTGCGGCGGGCCACTACTGCGTCGAGTTGGAGGACAAGGACCTCGACATCCGCAAGCTCGTCCCCACCGCCACCCTGCAGTACATCAGCTTCGAATACGACGTCCGGATCTCGATGTGGCCGCACCCCTCGTGCGGGACCCGCCCCGACACCTTCCTCGTCATCACAGGAAAGCCCGGTGTCTACGAAGACGCCGCCTTCTCCATCGTCGTCCCCTAACCCCTCCACGGGCCGCGGGCCGGCACGACAGGTTCCCGCGCGCAATGCCGGCCCGCGGCCCGTCCCCCGCGCCCGAACCCAGGTCGGGGCTGAACTCCAGCCGCCAGCCCCGACCCGGCAGCACAAGGGCCAGTCCCTGGAGGGCGGTTGCGCCGTGCTCAGTTCAGCCGGGTGGTGGCGTAGGCCTCGATGGCGTCGCGCTGGTACGCGGCCAGACCCGGGGCGATCGCTTCGTAGGCCGTGCGCCAGGCGTTGTTGTCGACGCAGGAGCGCCCGATGGCCCGGAACTGCTCGACGGAGACGCTGTGCAGCCGGGTCAGCGCCCGGTACTGGGCGTCGATCTGGGCCTGCACGGGGTCTGCGTCGGCCGGGTTGCCCGCGGCCATGAGTTCGGCCAGCCGGATCATCTGCGCGGTGCGCTCACGGTGCACGGCGTCGGCGTCGGCCTGGCTCATCGTGGCAGCGCGGCGTCCGACCGCCTCGGCGAGGTCGGGGAAGTCGGACATGTTCTGCGCGTACTGGGAGGGCTGGACGCCCTCGAAGAGGTTCTCCGGGCGGTTGATGGTCATGGGGTTGCCATCCTTCCTGGACTGCTCCAGTTCGGCGATCGTGCGGGAGACGGTGTCGGCCAGGGCATCGAGCCGGTCCCGCTCCGCGAGCAGCCGCTGGTGGTGGCTCCGTAGCGCGTCCACCTCGTCGACCTGCGCCGCAAGGATCCGGCCGATCTCCGGCAGCCCGACGCCCAGCGCCCGCAGTACGAGGATCTGCTGCAGCAGCAGTAGCTGGCGCTCCTCGTAATGGCGGTGGCCGTTGGCGCCGATCCGGGCCGGCGGCAGCAGGCCGATCTCGTCGTAGTGGCGCAGTGTCCGGGCGGTCACGCCCGACATCCGGGCCACCTCCGAGATCGGCCAGTCCATCACGACTCCTGCACGTGTGTGTCGCCGGGCCGGTCTCTCCGGCCCTGGTCACGACGGTAGGAGCTGCCGCAGCGGCAACTTCAACCCCCGAAACCCGACTCATCGGGTCAGCAGAGACGGTGCTCCCGCTGCCCCGCTCATGATCAGGACCGTCGTCCGCAGCCATGCGGAGCAGCGGGGTTACCGAATGTGGGGCCCGCACTTCCTAGTCAGCAGCCCGCAGGCCTGCTACCTGCGCGGTCGGCAATGCGGGCACGCGTCGATGCCGTCGGCGAGGGCCTGGACGCGGGCCGCCGGAGCGGAACTCGCCTGGACCAGCCTCCGGGTGTCTGACCCGCTCGATCGCGGCGTGCGGTCGATGAGCCTTCCCAGGCCCGGTCGGACGGGTCGGACGGGTCGGACGGGCGGATCAGCGCAGTCCGGCGAAGAGATCGTTCTCGGGTACGGCCGCGCCGGTGGCGTCCTTGACACGTACGAAGGTCTCCATGCCCATCAACTCGCCGAACCTCTCCTTGCCCATCCTGAGGAAGAAGATGTTCTCGCCCTGGCTGGCGTGCGCGGCCAGCGCATCGAACTTCTGACCGCTGAATGCGGTGCTGTCCACCCACGTGGTGATCTCATCGTCGGGGAGGCCGATCTCGGCCAACGCGGCGGCCTCGGCAGGATCCGGCTCCGGCATGTCCTCTTGGAACTCGCGCATGATCTCCCCGAACCGCTGCATCATCGAGCGGGGCATCGTCGTCCAGTACACCTTCGGTGTCAGTTCGGTCATCTCCAGCGCCGCCATCGTGATGCGGTGGGCCTGGATGTGGTCGGGGTGGCCGTAGAAGCCGTTCTCGTCGTAGGTGACGACCACATCGGGTCGGTAGTGCCGCATGAGTTCCGCAAGTCGGGCGGCGCCTTCCTCCACGGGGGTCTGCCAGAAGGATCCGGGGGCGTCGTTGCTCGGCCAGCCCATCATCCCGGAGTCGGCATAGTCCAGCATCACCAGATCGCTGACCTTCAGGACGGCACAGCTCGCCTCTAGTTCTTGACGGCGCATCAAGGCAATGGTCGCCGGATCGTGCCCGGGATCGCCCGGCTTGGAACCACCCGGTCCGTCACCGCAACGGCCGTCGGTACACGTCACGAGAACCGTGCGGATGCCTTCCGCCGCGTACCGCGCAAGGACCCCTCCGGTTCCGGTGGCCTCGTCGTCGGGGTGGGCGTGTACTGCCATGAGCGTCAAGGGCCGGTCAGTCATGAAAACAGTCCTCCTGCAGAAATACTTCTTGGTCCGAGCGCGCGGCGGGCGTACCGCGATCCTGGGGCCCGGATCCTGGGTGGAGCGGACGACCTCGTGGTCTCCGTGTTCCCCGCCCGTGCGGCGCCGGTCCCTCGGTCGATGCAACCACGCCGACCGGACCGGCTGTTCCCGGCATGGCCGCTTGGCTTCCAGGCGTCGGCGCGGCCAACCTGGCGGCCGGCCTCTTCCAGGTCTTCCCCGTCAGTACGAGCGGGTGGCGTACGGCAGTGGCGGAGCGCGGGGGCCGGGAGCCGACTCACCCCGGCCGCCCGCCACCACGCCCCGTGGGGACGGGGTCAGGCGGCGTCCCGTCCTGCCCGGCGCGAGGCTCCGGGCAGCGGCCCAGCGCGGCCCGCAAACCGCCGCCGCCCGGTCCGGATGGCAGGACCTGGCGGGGCCTGGGAGCATGGCTCCCTGGAGGAAGCCATGACCCGTGACCCGCAGGTGCCTCCGCTGCAGGAGCCGGCTCCGCGCACGCGCCACCGGCTGTTCCACCTGACGCTCCCCGGCTGCTGGGGCGCGCTGGTCCTGGCGTGCTTGTCCTTCACGCCGTCGCTGCTTCCCCGCGGGGGCATCCTGCAGGGGCTGATCTGCGGCATCACCGCGGCCATCGGGTACGGGATCGGGGTGCTCGCCGCCTACGTGTGGCGCGCCTTCGCCGACCGGGACCCGCGGAGCCCCTCGCGCAGGTCGTGGCTGGTCCTGCTGGTCTGCGCGATCGTGCTGTTCGCCCTCGCATTCGGGCTCGGACAGTACTGGCAGCACGAGATCCGCCGGCTCATGGGCGTCACCGACTACAGCGTCATCGGCGCCGTCGCCTCCCCGTTCGTCGCCGCGCTCGTCTTCTGGCTCCTGCTGCTGGTCGGGCGGGGGCTGCGGCGCGTGTTCCACTGGGTCGCCGACCTGCTCGACCGGTGGACCGGTCCGCGGGCGGCGCGGGTGGTCGGCTGGCTGCTGGTGGTGGGGCTGGCCTGGTCCGTGTTCAGCGGGCTGCTGCTGGGCGGCTTCGTGAACGTGGCCAACGAGGCCTTCTCCGTACGCGACACGCAGACGCCCGAGGGGGTGCACCAGCCCACCACCGTCCTGCGCTCGGGCGGGCCCGGCTCCCTGGTGCCCTGGGACACGCTCGGCCGGCAGGGCCGGGCCTTCACCGGCAGCGGTCCGTCGGCCGGTGAGATCGGCGCGTTCACCCACCGCACGGCGCAGGAGCCCATCCGGGCCTACGCCGGGCTGTCGACCTCCGGGGACACGGAGAGCCGCGCCGAGCGGGCCGTCGCCGACCTCGAGCGGGCCGGCGGATTCAAGCGGGCGAACCTGCTCGTGATGACCACGACGGGAAGCGGCTGGGTCGATCCCGCCGCCGTGGACTCCTTCGAGTACCTGGGCAACGGCGACTCGGCCACCGTGGCGATGCAGTACTCGTACCTGCCTTCGTGGCTGTCCTATCTCGTCGACCAGTCCAAGGCGCGCGAGGCGGGCCGGCAACTCTTCGACGCGGTCTACGACAAGTGGTCCAAGCTGCCCCAGGACCAGCGTCCGCGGCTGTTCGTTGCGGGCGAGAGCCTGGGGTCGTTCGGCGGCGAGACGGCTTTCAGCGGGGAGTACGACCTGCGCAACCGCACCGCCGGCACCCTGTTCGCCGGGCCGCCGAACTTCAACACCCTCTTCCGCGAGTTCAGCGACCACCGCCAGGCGGGCAGCCCCGAGATCGAGCCCGTCTACAAGGACGGGCGGACCGTCCGCTTCACCGACGACCCGACCGCCGGCATCCCCCCGGCGGACCGGCCCTGGGACGGCACGCGGGTGCTCTACCTCATGCACCCGTCCGACCCGATCGTCTGGTGGAGCCCCAGCCTGGCCCTCTCCGAACCCGACTGGATCGGACAGGCGCCCGGCAAGGACGTGCTCGGCGCGATGGTCTGGATGCCGTTCGTGACCTTCTGGCAGGTCACCGCCGACCTGCCGTTCTCCACGGGCGTCCCGGACGGCCACGGGCACACCTACAAGGCGGCGTACGTCGACGGCTGGAACGCAGTGATGCGGCCGACCGGATTCACGGCGCAGGACCTGGACCGGCTGAGGGACATCGTCCGGCCGGCGCCCTGAGCCGGCCCGCCGCGACGGCGCGCCGTCCCTCACGTCCCACGTCCGACCCCCTGGGTTGCACGGTCAGCGCAGCAGGAATCCGACGAGGTAGCCGAAGGCGTTGACTGCCCAGTGCAGGCCCATGGGAGCCAGCAGACTGCCGCTGCGGCGGCGCAACTCGCAGAACAGGACGCCCGCCGCAGCGGTGAACAGCACGGCGCCCACGACCGCCAGGGCGGCGCCGAACGCGGAACCGCCGAAGACCGTCGTCAGGGTGGGTTTCGCCGCTGCCAGGTGCAGGGACGGCAACACGTGCCACAGACCGAAGAGCAGACTCGACACGGCGGTCGCCCAGACCGCCCCGCGCACGCGTAGCACCAGTCCGTAGAGCACGCCGCGGAAGGCGACCTCCTCGACCAGGACGGTGCCGACGGGCACCAGTACGAGAACGCGTACGAGTACCTCGCTGCCGCTCATCCCGTAGTACCGCCGGTCCTCGAACAGCATTCGGGTCGCCGGCAGCAGTGCCCCGACGAGGTAGACGACGCCGACCATGGCGATCAGTGCCAGCGCCCACCGGGCCCCGCGGGCCAGGGTGCCCGCAGCCAGGCCCGCGTCCGCCCGGGTGCCGCCGGCCCAGCGGAGCACCCCGAGCAGCAGGGCGCTGACCACGACGGCCGTCACCAGGCCGGGCAGACCGCTCCAGCGGTGCAAGGCCAGGTTGGCGGCGACCAGGACGGCCATCGTGATGCCCACGGCCGTCCACGTGCCGATCCGTCGGCGGCGGTCGCGGGGAGGCATGGGGGTCCTTCCTTCGGTTCCGCCGATGGTGCGTCTCGCCTTCCCCCGGCCTCACGCTACCGGGCGCCGCCGCGGGCGACGGGGAATCGCCTCCCCGTCGCCCCGTGTTGCGCCAGCAACGCTCCCGACCGAGGGGGCCGGCGGCGGGCTCGGGTTCAGTCGAGGGTGACGACCATCTTGCCGAGGGCTTCTCCTGCCTCCATGGCCCGATGGGCCTCGACGATCTCGTCGAACCGGAAGACCCGGGTGGGACGGGCCCGCAGGGCGCCGGCGTGGACCTTGGCGTAGATCTCGTCCAACGGCACGTCGGTGAGCGGGAACGCGGGGGTGCCCAGGACGAAGGCGCTGCCGAAGAAGCTGAGCCGCACCCCGCTGGGGAGATCGGCGATCGGGTCGAAGTCCCGCACCGGCTCGAATCCGCCCAGGAAGCCGAGCTGGCACACTCGGCCGCGCGGCCGGACCAGGGCCAGCGAGTCGCGCAGGACGTTGTTGCCGACGACGTCGAACACCGCGTCGACTCCGACCTCCCGCTCCGAGACCTGGGCGGCGAGCGCGCCGTCGTCGATGAGTACGTCGGCGGCCCCGAGCTCCTTCAACAGCGGCGCTCGCCGCGGGTCCCGGGTCGTGGCGAGCACGGTCGCGCCGTGGTCGACGGCCAGGTTGACGGCGGCCTGGCCCAGCGAGGAGGTCGCTCCCCTCACCACGACGGTCTCGCCGGCCCGTAGGTCCAGATTCCCGAACAGGCCGCTCCACGCGGTCGCGTACACCTCGGGAACCGCCGCCAGATCGGCCCAGTCCAGTGGCGAACGCACGGCCACCACGTTGGTCGCCGGAACGGTCACCAGCTCCGCGTAGCTTCCGTTGCGGGTCCTCCCCATGCCGCCGAGGATCGCCACCACTCTCGTCCCGACGGGGAGCCCACCGGACGGGTCGGCCTCCACCACCCCGGCGCACTCGATCCCGGGGACGGCGGCGACCTTCCCCCAGGCGCCGCTGCGCATGTACGCCTCGGCGTGGTTGAGGCCGAACGCCTTGACCCGGATCAGCACTTCGCCGTCGGCGGGTACCGGGTCGGGCAGTTCGGTGGAGGTGAGGACCTCGGGGCCGCCGTGGGCGGAGATGACGATGGCTTTCATGTACTGACTCCATTCTTGAGCGGTCATTCAACTATCGGTGCGGAAGAAGGGCCACCGCGTACGGTGGCCCGAGTGGCGTGCGCCCCGCCGTCAGGCGAGAGCGGTGAAGGCGTTGTCGACGATCGTTCGCAGGAGCGTCTCGTCGGGATTGGCCTTCCCGACGACCATCAGCCCCTGGCAGGTGGCGACGAGCAGCTTGGCGCTTCCGGCGCAGTCCAGTGAGGCGCGCACCTGGCCCCTGCGGGTGGCGTTCTCCAGGGCGTGGGTCATGCACCGTTCGAGCCGGGCCAGGTGGCCGCGGACGACGGCCGCCGCCTCGTCGTCCTCGGCGGCGTTCTCGATCGCCGTGTTGACGAGCAGGCAGCCCTGCCGACCCTCGGGGCTGAGCAGGTCGCGCACCAGCCCGTCGAAGTAGCCGCGGATCTCGGCCACCGAAGCCCCCGGAGCCTCCAGCTCGCCCAGCTTCTCGGGGACGACCAGCTTCGAGTAACGCTCCAGCGACTTCAGGAACAGCGCGTGCTTACCGCCCGGAAAGACACCGTAGAGGCTGCCGGGCTTGACTCCGGTCGCCTTCACCAGATCCTCGATGGACGTCGCCCGGTACCCGCGTTCCCAGAACCGCAGCATGGCCGCGTTCAGGACGGCGTCGGGCTCGAACTCACGAGGTCTGGGCATACCTGAAAAATACATGAACGATCATTCAAGAACAACTGTCGCCGGCGATGCAGCGCCCGGCTCTCGCGCCGGCTTCATCGCCGACACCCATGGAGCAGCCCTCGGCCGCACCGCCTACGGGGTCTGCTCCGGGGTGAACTTCGCGAGGATCAGCAGGGTGTCGACGAGGTCCTCGGCGGGGGCCCCGGTGGCCAGGCGGCGCAACTGCTGCCCGAAGACCAGGGCGACGGCCACGCCGGCCAGGCGTTCGGGGTCCGCAGCACCGAGTTGGATCAGGATCCGCGTGGCCAGCAGGTCGTAGGCGGCGAAGCATTCGGCAGCGGCGGCGCGCAGCCGCTCGTCGCGGCCGGCCTGGACGTACAGCTCGAAGGGCGCGATGTGGCGGCTGTCGAAGGCGTTGCCGCCCGCGACCTGGGCCACCACCTCGGCCGCCTGCCCGATGTCGAAGCGGTCGTCGGAGCATGCGTCGGCGAGCGCCGTGAAGTGCCGGGTCTCCTCGCCCACGAAGTGCAGCAGGCTCTCGCGCAGCAGCTCGTGCTGGGTGGCGAAGTGGTAGGTGACGGAACCGAGGGAGACGCCGGCCTCCTTGGCGATCCGCCGGTTGGTGACGGCGGCGATGCCGTCCTGCCCGATGATCCGCAGTACGGCGTCGATGATGCTCTGGCGGGTGTCGGAAGCGTGGGGCATGTCGACATTCTGCCCCATCGGCCGCCTCGATCGTCCGGGCAGGGGCAGGGAGTTGGGGACGACCGTGGTGTGGACACGGGGCGGAGCGATCCCTACGAGGGGCCAGGGGACCGACACGGTGACCACCACCTACCAGGGCCATTCCCCGTACGGCAACGACCAGTGGGCGTACGTCGCCTTCGACGTCCCCGCCGGCGTGCAACGGATCTCCGTCTCCACCTCCCACGACGCGGCCGCCGGCATCCTGGACCTCGGCGTCTTCGGCCCGTCCGGCTTCCGCGGCTGGTCGGGCGGCGAACGGTCCGGGTTCACCCTCTCCGCGGCGGACGCCACTCCCGGGTACGTGCCCGGGCCGGTCGAGAACGGCGGTTGGTCCGTCATCCTGGGGCCGATGGTCGGCGCCGCCGGCGGCATGGCCTGGCAGGTCGACGTCATCCTGCACGCCGGAGACCCGCTGCCCCGGACCCCGTACGACATCCTGCCGGCCTCGGTCGCGGGGCGGGGCCCGGGCTGGTACCGGGGCGACCTGCACCTGCACAGCGTGCACTCCGACGGGAAGCGCACGGTGGACGAGATCGTCGCGGCCGCCCGCCAGGAGGGGCTGCACTTCATCGCCACGTCCGACCACAACACCAGCTCCACCGGGGTGACATGGCACGGAAACGTCCCGACGGACCTGCTGGTCATCAACGCCGAGGAGGTCACCACCCGCCACGGCCACTGGCTGGCCGTCGGCCTGCCCCAGGGCGAATGGGTGGACTGGCGCTACGGCCCCGCGGACCAAGGGGCGTTCGAAGGCCACGCCCGGCGCGTGCACAGCCTGGGCGGCCTGACGATCGCCGCCCACCCGCTCACTCCGGCAGCGGGATCCTTCTGGGAGTTCGGCCTCGACCGCGTGGACGCGCTGGAGGTGTGGAACGGCCCCTGGACCCTGGACGACGCGGCGAACATCGCCGCCTGGCACGTCATGCTCTGCCTCGGCAAACGGGTCGCCGCCGTGGGCAACAGCGACGCCCACAGCCCCGCGGACGCCGTCGGCCGGCCCCACAACGTGGTGCGCGCCACCAGCCTGTCGACGCCCGCCGTGCTGGACGCCCTGCGCCTGGGCCGGTCGTACGCCGTCGAATCCGCGGCCGTGACCGTGGACTTCACCGCCCGCGTCGGCGGCGGCACGGCCGCGGGGCCGGGTGAGGAGCTGCCCTTGTCGTTCTTTGACGCCGTCGACGTCACCCTGAACGTGACGGGCGCCCCGGACAGCATCGCCACGCTCCACACCGAGTGGGGCATCATGGCCGCCACCTGTATCGACGGCAGTGGTCAGGGACAACTGCGCTGGCGCGGCTGGGGCAAGGCCTCCCTGTTCGCCCGGGCCGAGGTGCGCAGACCCAAGCCCGCCTCCACCACCCTGGACCAACTGGTCGCCATCACCAACCCGGTGTGGTTCTACTCCGCGCAACTGCCCCCGTACGACGTCGAGCGGCGCGCGCTCTTCCACACCGAGCGCCGCCCCGACGGGTCGTGGAGCAGTATGCGTCCGCTCCCGGGTGCCGCCTCCGGCGCCGCATCGTTCGCGGGGGTCCAGAGCGCCGCAGCCGGCATGGCGGACGGCTCCGTCGTGGTGCTGGGCATCGCGCCCGACAACGATCTGTGGCTGACCGCCGTACGGGGTGCGGCCACGCTCCAGCCCTGGCAGCGCGTCGCAGGGCCGGACGGCTCGACCGGGTTCACCGTCCGGGAGGCGGACATCGCCGCCTTCCCCGACGGCACCTGCCAGATCGTGGTGACGGCCATGGACGGCACCGTCTTCCACCAGCAGCGCCGCGCCGACGGCACCCTGCCCGGGTTCCGGGCCCTGTCCGGCTTCACCGTGAACAGCCGCTGGGGTGCGACGAAGGTGTCGATCGCCGCCATGCCCGACGGGTCCGCCCAGCTGCTCAGCTACGGCATGGACGGCGCGATGTACCACTGCGTCCGGGGGCGTGACGGTACGTGGACGGCCTGGGGGCGCCTGGCCGGCTACGACGGGGCCCCGACGTTCTCCGGCCCCGCCCTGGCGATCACCGGTATGCCCGACGGTTCCTCCCAGGTCCTCGCGATCGGCCTCGACGGGTTCGTGTACCACCAGCAGCGGCGGCCCGACGGCTCGTGGACCGGATTCCGGCCGCCGCGGGGCGTCACCACCGCCGCCATGGGAGCCAGCGCCATCGGCATCGCGGGGACGCCCGACGGCTCCGCCCAGGTCGTGGCGGTCGGGCTCGACGGCCGGATCTGGCACAACGTCAGGATGCCGGACGGCTCCTGGACGCCGTTCTCGCAGATACCCGGCCCGAACGGGAGGGACCCCTTTCCCGCGGGACAGGTCCGCATCACCGCTCTGCGCGACGGCACCGCGCACGTGACAGCCATCAGCGCCGGCTAGCCGGAGCCTTCCGCCACCGCGAAGACGTGCGTCCCCAGGGCAGGTCTCGCGCGCAGGTGAAAAGGTCTGGGCGGTGGTGTCTTCGTGCGGGGAACCGGCGTTGGGCTAGCGGCAAGTCCATCGGTCTTGAGCGGCGACCGTGCCGCGCAGCGAAGTACGAAGTCTGGAGTGGTTCTCATGCTGGACATCCCGGTCGGCGGGACGGGGCGAGCGCCTCATGTGGCCGTGTTCAACGTGCCGATGCACGGGCACGTGATTCCGACCTTGGCAGTCGTACGGGAACTGGTGAGCCGTGGCCACCGGGTGAGCTACGCGGTGACCTCGGAGTTCGCCGATGACGTACGCGCCGTCGGAGCGCAGCCCGTTCTGTACGAGGCGACTGCGGTGGGTGAGGCTCCTGAGGACATGGCTGTGGGCGTGACCCAGGCGGTCGTCGTCAACGTGGCCGCGCTGCCGGAGCTGGAAGCCGCGTTCGGCACGGACGTGCCGGATGTGGTGCTGTCCGACGTATACGCCTGGGCAGGACCGCTGCTCGCGGCCCGCTGGGGCGTGCCCGCCGTCCAGCTGGCGCCGACGCACATCCCGTACGACGGCCTGGTGCGGGAGTTCTTCGGCCTCGATGACATCGCGCAGATCCCCGGCTTCCCCGAGCTCGCCGGGGCGCTGGAGGAGTTCGGCGTGCCGGGCGGAGTCCATGCTCTGACGCTGGCACCGCCGCGGACCGTCGCGTTCTTCCCCCGTTCCTTCCAGCGGCGGCCGCAGACGGTGCAGGCGGGCGAAGCGCACTGGGTGGGGCCGGCGATCTCCGACCGGTCCTTCCAGGGCCGGTGGCGCAAGCCGGACAGTGGACGGCCGGTGCTGTACGTATCGCTGGGCTCGCAGTTCAACCGGCGCCCGGAGTTCTACCGCTCCTGCGTGGAAGCATTCGCGGGCCAGGGGTGGCACGTGGTGATGAGCGTGGGTGCCGAGGTGGCGGCGGCCGGACTCGGTGTGGTGGGTGACGGTTTCGAGGTGCATGCGAGCGTGCCGCAGCTCGATGTCCTGGCCGCCGCATCGGTGTTCGTGACGCATGGTGGGATGGGCAGCCTGATGGAGGCCTTCTCGCTGGGCGTACCGGTCGTCGTGGTGCCGCAGATGGCCGAGCAGCGGGTCAACGCGGGCCAGGTCCAGGAGTTGGGTGTGGGCCGCTGGCTGCCCCGTGAGCAAGCCACCGCTGAGGCGCTGCGGGACACGGTACGGGCGGTCATGGAGGACCGGCAGATCGCGGCCGCGGTGGCCGGGCTGCGGCAGGAGATCAGCGAGGCCGGCGGCGCCACGGCCGCCGCGGACGTGATCGAGAAGGTCCTGGCGGACCTGCCAATGTTTCGGACTGTCCCAGCTGCTGGCTGACCCGCTCCTGTACCCCCGGCCCCCGGATCAACGGTGACCTGTTCGACTCACGGTGGTTCAGGTCACCGTCGGCAGCGTCGGCGCGGCCTGCTCCATGGCATCGGACGGCGCTCGGCCTCGCATACGGATACGGATACGGATCGCGGGGCCGGTCGCGGGCGTGGTCAGGAGTCCCAGTACGGCGACCGCGGCACCGCCCCACAGGACGGCGGCCAGTCCGTGGGTGAACGGGACGGGCCCGGCGGTGGATCCCTGGCGGGTGAAGAGCGCAGCGGAGGCGGCGACCCCGGCCAGAGCGCCGAGCTCCCGGACCGAACTGTTGACGCCCGACGCCGCCGAGGCTCTCCCCTCGGGCGCGTTCGCCAGGAGAGCCTCCGGCGCCGCCGTGAAGAACAGTGCCATCCCCACCCCGCCGGCCAGCAGGCCCGGCAGCTGCATCACGTACGCGGTCTGCGGGGTGAGCAGCACCGCGAACCAGGCCGAACTTGCCGCGGTCAGCAGGAAGCCGGCCGCAAGGACGGGACGCGTCCCGGTACGGGCCATCGCCAGTCCGGCCAGGGGCGCCACCAACAGGGGCATCGCCGTCCACGGGAGGATGCGCAGGCCCGCCTCCCAGGGGCTGTAGCCCTGAACGGCTTGGGGAAATTGCGCCAGCCAGAACACCGTCCCGAAAACGGCTGCGTGCATCAGGAAGCCGCAGGCATGCACGGCCGGGACACCCCGAAATGCGTGTCGGCGCCCGAACCCGGCCCGCAGGCCGCCCAAGGGGCGGGGCCCGGCCACGGCCCGAACCCCGGCTGCGGGCGGCTCGCGCAGAAAAACCAGCGCTGCGACGGCCAGCAGACACCCCAGGGGCACGTTGATCCAGAAGACGTACTGCCAGCCGCCCCACTCGACGACGGCGCCGCCGACCAGCGGACCCACCGCCACGGCCAGCCCGCCCAAGGCCCCCCACACTCCCAGTAGTACGGGCCGGCGGCGCGGGGACACGGCGGCCGCTACCAGGGTCAGGCTCAGCGGCAGGACCCCCGCGGCGCCCACCCCCTGCACGGCACGGGCGATCGTGAGGAGTTCCGCGGTCGTCGAAGACGCGGCCGCGGCGGATCCGGCGGTGAACACCACCAGCGCGGCAGTGAACACGCGCAGCTGCCCGTAGCGCGAGGCGAGCCTGGCCACGGGAAGAGGCAGAACGGCCACCGGCACGAGATAGGCGTTGACGAACCAGCCGGCCGCCGCGCCTTCGGCGTCCCGGCCCAGATCGGAGCGGATCGTGGTCAGCGCGGTGAGGAGAACCAAGTGGTCGAGCCCGCACAGGAATACCGCCAGCGCAGTGACCGCACACGCCGGCCAGGCGGAGCGCCCCTTGGCCGTCGGTACCTCAGCACCCATCACGCGCCCCCTTCCCGACGACAGCACGACTCGGGCTGCTCGGGCCTTGCATCCATCGGCCCTTGTCCCACGGGCATGGCTACGACGGCCCGAGGTCACGAACACGGACCGTCAAACGATCAAGAGCGGGCGAGGACACGATCCCCCGGCTTGCAGACGGCGACCGCCCACTGCCGCAGGCCGCTGCCCGGCGGACTCAGTGAAGGCAGAGGCAGAACGGATGGCCGGCCGGGTCCGCGTAAACCCGCCAGTTGGCGTCCGGGCGGAGCTGGTCCGTCCGCTCCAGCACGGTCGCGCCGAGGGCGAGCGCCCGCTTCTCCTCCCCGTCGAGGTCGTCCACGTCGAAGTCCAGGTGGAGCTGCTGCGGGTGCCGCTGGCCGGGCCATTCGGGCGGTCGGTAGCCGTCCACCCGCTGGCAGGCCAGCGGCGTTCCCTCGAATCCGTGCACCTCGACCCAGTCGGAATCCTCCGGGTCCGCGACCACCCGGCCGCCGAGCAACTCCGCGTAGAACTGTGCGAGCCGTACCGGATCGGCACAGTCCAGCGCCACCGCCTGCAGCTTTCGAATCACTTCCGACACCCCTCATTCCACGGCAGTACGGGAGGCGTCGTACCCGCCACCCCGGCGGACATGCGTGCACGACAGGGTCTGCTGCGGACTCGGCGTCCTGATCGCGCGGTGACCTGGGAGGATGCCGGCGCGCGACCTGCGACGTCAGCCGATGCTCTGCCGATCCTGGATGTCGCAGTCGGTGTAGACCGGCGGCCTGGTCATCAGCGCCGAGAGCTGCTGAGCCAGCTCGTTGGTCTCGGGCGCTTTGCTGTTGGCCATGGCGGCCTCGTAGGAATCGAACTCGACCACGGCGAGGTAGCGGTTGGGGTTGGCCCGGTCCTTGAGCAGGGTGCGGGAGTCGGGGGCGCCGGTCCGGCCTTCCGAGCGGGCCCGCTCCTCGTAGGAGCGCAGGAGGTTGCGCACCTCGTCGATGCGCTCGGTCTCGAAGTCGATGATCTGGGCGAACTTCATGCTTCCGGTTCCTCCTGGCGTATACCGGCCCCGCGGGTGAGGCCCTTGCTGCCGCCAGCAAACACCGCCGCACGGGCCGCCCCCGGCTCACACACCCGCCGACGCGGCAATTCCACGAGGTTGGCCGGTAGCGGGCCGACAAGTTCAACCCGCTTGCCGATATGCGCAGCTCCACCAGCTCCGGCCGATCCCCGTTTGACACGCCTCGGAGGGATGGCAGGGTGGTACGTGGGGTCATCGCTGGGAGGCTCGGCATGGTTTCCTGTGGGGCATGGCGTTCGGCGGCGCGGCAGCTTCCGCTCAGGCTCACGGCCGGCGCGTTCTTCCTGAATTCCGGGCTCGCGAAACGCGGTGCGGACGAGGCCACGGCCGAGCGACTCCATCAGTTCGCCGCCGGGACCTACCCGTTCCTGGGCGAGCAGGACGCCCAGAAGTTCGTCCGCGTGCTCTCCGCCGGGGAGCTCGCCATCGCCGCCACGCTGCTGGTGCCGCTCGTCCCTGCCGCTGTCGCCGGTGTGGCGCTGACCGCGTTTACCGTCGGCACCCTCGGGCTCTACCTCCGTACGCCGGGCATGCGGCAGGAAGGCAGCCTGCGTCCCACCGAGCAGGGGATCGCGCTGGCCAAGGACGTTTGGCTGCTGGGCATCGGCGTTTCCCTCATCGCCGAGGGCGTGAAGGAACACGGGTGACGCGCCCGAGCGCGTGGCCCGGGCCGACTGCGTGCTCCCTCTCCTGAAGCGTCCAGCACCGAGAATTCCCGTCCGGTTGAATGGATGCCGTGACGCATGCTCTGGCTTTCACCGAGGAAGACCTGCGCCGACTGGCGGGCGCACGCTCCTTCGAGCGGGGGGTCGGCTATGCGTCGGCGGTGTCCCGGCTGGAGATCGGGGGCGAGACGACCACCGTAACCGTGGACGGCACCGACGCGTACGAGGTCGAGCTGACCGAGGACGAAGACGGCCGGCTCAGCGGATGGTGCGACTGCCCGTACGGGCGGGAAGGCAACTTCTGCAAGCACTGCGTGGCGGTGGGTCTGGCCGTCCTGGAACAGGCCGGATCGGCGCCGCGGCAGCGGTCGGCCGCCGCCTCACGCACCCGGCTGCTGGACGACTGGCTGGAGTCGCGCACCCGCGAGGAACTGGCCGCCCTCATAAGGGAACAGCTCGCCGTCGACCGTGGCCGGGGCCGCCGGCTCGAGCTGCGTGCGGCCACCGCCGGGGATGACACCGCCATCGTCCGGGAGCGCATCCTGAGCCTCCTGGACACCCGCCCCTTCGCCAGCTACGGCTACGTCGAATACGCCTACGGGCAGCAGGCGGCGGAGGCGGTCGCCGCCCTGCGGGCACTGACGGCGGGCGGCCGGGCCGCCGACGCGGTGGAGGTGGCCCGCGAGGCGCTCCGGACCTTGAGCCGGACGTACGGGGAGATCGACGACTCGGACGGCCTGATCGGGGACATCGCCACCGGCCTGGCAGAGGCCCACTTGGAGGCCTGTCCTCCCGCCCCGACCCGGTGGAGGCCGCCGAGTGGCTGGTGCGCCACCTGTTTAGCTGGAGGGCGCGGGCCGCAAGGCCGAGGCCCTGGAGTGGGCCGAACGTGGGTTGCGGGGGCCGAGTCCGAGTGGGGGCCGGATGACGAACTGGTCGCTTTCGTCTGCGATCGGGACACGCGGGCCGGCCGCCTGGCCGATGTGGTCACGATCCACCGGGATCTGCTGGGGGCCCGTCCTTCCCTGACCGCCTACCAGCATCTTCGTACCGCGGCCCGTACGGCCGGGACCTGGGAGGGCGCCGAGCGCGCGGGCGCCCTGGGGGCACTGAGGGCCTCCGACCTGCCGGTGAAGGGCCGTTGGTACGGCGGTTCGGTGCTGGTCGACGCGCTCATGGACGACGCCGACGTCGAGGCCGCCTGGCAGGCCGCCGCTGACGGATATGCGGACCAGCGGCAGTGACTGGCCCTGGCCGACCGGATCCGCGACGAGCAACCGGCCGACGCGCTGACCGTCTACCTGCGCTGGATCGAGCCACTGCGTACGGAGACCGGTGACCGCACGTACGAACGCATGGCGGAGCTGCTGCTCAGCGCCCGCGCCTGCCACCGCACGCTGGGCACCGAGTCCGAGTTCGCCACGTACCTGGCCGCTCTGCGCGCCGACCGGAAACGCAAGCGGAAGCTGATGGCGACGCTTGATCAGCACGGACTGTGAGTGCTCCCTCGATCAGCTCACCCGGAGACCGCACGCCGACAGGGGCCCGCATGAACCCTCCGGACACGGGCAGTCGCCCGTATGTCCGCCGCGCCGATCGCGGCGTGGGGGGGCGATCGAGGAGGTGAGCGGTATGGCGGGAGAGAGCACGGACCCGGACGTCGTCGCGGTGATCCTCAAGGACCATCGCACCATGGAGGAACTGTTCCGCCGCATGCGGAGCGTCGAGGCCGACCGTGCGGGGGCCAGGGAGAAGTTCGCGGCCCTGCTCATCGCGCACGGCGAGGCCGAGGAGGCCGAGGTCTACGGAGCGCTCAAGCGCTTCAGGGGCGTCGACAACGAGGAGGTCGAGCACGGCGAGGAAGAGCATGCCGAGGGCAACAAGGCCCTGCTGGCGCTGCTCGAAGTGGACGACATCGGCTCCGAGGAGTGGGACACGCGGCTGGAGGCCCTGGTCAAGGCCGTCTCCCACCACCTGGACGAGGAGGAGCGGACGATCCTCAACGGTGCCAGGGAGAGCGTTCCCGACGAGCGCAGGGCCGAGCTGGGCACCGCGTTCCTGCGGGAACGCGAGAAGCAACTGGCGTCCGACTGCGGCCGCATCGAGAACATACGCAAGATCGTCGGCCGGTGATCCGGTCGAGGCTCAGGCGACGAGCGGTGTGCACCAGGTGGTAGCGCCGCTTGATGTCGTCGAAGTCGACCGTGTCCTGTCTGTCCCGTCCCGTACCTAAGGGACACGCGGCGGGCCGACGGCCGCATGGGAATCCGGTCGCCGGGTAGGCGCCGGGTGCCTTGGGCCTCGGCGCGCGAGCAGCATGTGCTGCTGAGGCACCGTGGCGGACGGCGCGCGCGGCCCGTGGCCGCCGGTGCTCCAGTCGATCACGTGCAATTCGCCGTTCGATCTCGGCGCCGCCGAAGCCCTGTGGCAGGGCCGGTCTGGACCCGGGCGGGATCACGCGGGGCGAGGCCCTCTCCGGGTCGCGGGAAGGACGGTGGGCAGACCATGGCACGCGTGAGCATCGAAGGGGCCGAGGTCGTCGTCCGGCTGGGGTTGCGGGAGGGGCTCGCCGCACGACGGCGCGAGGTCCGCGTACCCGTCTCGGCGCTGCGCCGGGTCGATGTCGAGAGCAGCTGGTGGCGCGTGCTGCGCGGGCAGCCCGGTCACGGCCTGTGGGCCCCAGGGCGGTGCGTCGGGATCCGGCACGCGCTCGGCGGTGAGGACTTCGTGGCGGTGCGGGCCGGCAGTGTGGTGCTGTGCATGGATCTGGGCCCCGGCGCGCCGTTCAGCCGGGTGGCCGTCTCCGTTGCCGAACCCGAGCGGACGGGGCAGGCCCTGCGCGCGGCGATGCCAGAAGAGCCGGCCCCGGCTTCAGGGGCACCGCAGCGGCCGCTTCTCCAGCACGAGGAGGAAACGGCGGACGACCACGGGCGGCCGCCCCTCGACGAGGAACGGGTGCGCCGTGCCAACGCCGACCGGATCCGGTGGGACCACGTCATCCACCGGGACGAGGGCCAGGGATAGGCAGCCTTTCCGGTGCGGGTGCGGCGAACTGCGGCCCGTTCCGCTACGGCTCCCCCTCTTGCCCGTCCAAGTCCTCGATGACGTGCATGGCGGCCTCCTCTGCGGAGGCGGCACCGGCATCGATGCCGACGTCGTACGCAAAGACGTTGTTCTCGTGGGGGAACGTGGTGGTCGGCGCCAGCCGGCCGGCGCGCGCACCGCCCGCCTGCGGGTCCACGGGCTCGCCCGCACCACCCGTCAGGTCCCCGATCCCGTCGCCGTCGGGCGCCTCTCCCTCGGGGAGTTCGCGGGCGAGGCGCTCGTCGAGGCTGTCCCCCCGCTCTTTCGCGAAGGGCCAGTCGGGTGGCGAGTAGCCCTGGTCGATCAGGGCATCGGTGCCGGGTTCCCCGATGCTGTCGTCCATGTCCGGCTGCCGCTCGGAGGGCTCGTCCTCGGGCTGGGGCTGGTAGACCTCGTCGCCGCGGGCTTCGGAGTCGCTCATGAGACTGTCCTCTCCTCGTCGCAGCGCCGGTTCGGGTCGCGCTGCGCGCTCTCTGTGCGTCTCCCCAGGAATGCGCAGAACACGCGGCGCGGCAGGGGACCGCGCCCGTACGACCGACCGACCACACCGGCCCCGCGGAGCACACGAAGCGCGCGCGGAAGCCGCTGCCCGGCAAGGTGCCCGAGGGACCGCCCGACGAGCGGTTCGTGTACCTCTCCGACGTACTGCCGACGGCCGGGGCAGGGCCGGACCCCGTCCCCGCAGCCCGCCAGGAGGTCAGTGGTGCGGTGACCAGAGGGCCGTCAGGTACCCCGCACCGGGGGTCAGGGCCTCCCAGCCTCCCGGAAGGTCCACCACCGCGACCGCCGAGGTCCGCAGCCCCGCCCTCAGCTCCTCCAGCAGCTTCGGCGGACCGGAACCGCACAGGGCCGAGGCCAGGTCGTGAATGCCGGGGTTGTGGCCGATCAGGGCCACGCAGCCGAGGCCGGCGGCCCGCTCCGCCAGTACGGTGACCAGCGCGTTCGGCGGCCCGCCGTAGAGGCGCTCGTCGTACACGGCGGACGGCGCCTCCGCCAGCGCCGGGACCAGCAACTGCCATGTCTGCCGTGTGCGGAGTGCCGGGGAGCACAGCGCCAGGTCGGGTGTGAAGCCCGACTCGGCCAGCCAGCGGCCCGCCCGGGGCGCGTCGGCCCTGCCGCGCTCGCTGAGGGGTCGCTCGGCGTCCTGGGCCGGATCTTCCTTGGGTACGGCCTTCGCGTGCCGCACCAGCAGCAGCCGACACGCGGCGGCCCCCTCCGAGGCCGAGGACGTCGTGGGTGGGGCGGGACCCGAGGACATGGCCGCCTCCTTCGCCGCGGGGTACCCGTACACGGTCATGGTGCGGTCCGTGCGGGATCGGCGCACCCTCACCCCGGCCGGCGAGCACGGACTACGCTCCGCAGGATGGAACGCGCAGAGGTACTCAAGCGGGTGATCGGCATCCTCACCGAAGCCCAGGACATCCGCCGGGCCATCGAAACCGGCCAGGACCACGACGGTTACGGCGACGCCCACGGGGACGGTGACGACGGCCCCGGCGCGACGGCCGGTGTGGCCACCACGCTCCTGAACGAAATCCTGCCGTCCATCAGCGTGCCGGCCGACGCGTCTCCTCAACAGGTGGCGGCGCTGGTGGCCGAAGCGCTCGGTCCGGCCCTGCACACGATGGTCTCCGGATTCAGCCTGGCGTTCACGAGCCTCGCGATCGCGCACGACAGCGGCCGCACGGACGTCACCTCGATCGAGGTCCTCCAGGAACTCGCCCTCGAAGTCGAGGCGGGGACCTACGACGAGGGGGCGTAAAGACGCAGGTGCGCATCCGCGGGACTGGCGCCCGTACGGCTTCGGCGATCGAGACGGAATCATTCGTCCATCACCGAAACAATCAGGCATCCTGAAGACATGAACGAGCCCCCCTCCTCGATGCCCACCGATGCCCCGGCCCCCGCGGCCCGCCTGGCGGCCTTCGCCGCAGCCCTCGCCGACGAGACGCGGGCCGCGATCTGCATGACGCTGCTGGAGGGCCGCGCCTGGACCGCGGGCGAGCTGGCCCGGATCACCGCCGTGGCGCCCTCCACCGTCAGCGGCCACCTGACCCGTTTGCTCGACGCCGGCATCTGCGTGACCGAGCGGCAGGGGCGCCACAGTTACGTGCGCATCGCCGACGCCGCGACCGCCCGCCTGGTCGACGAAATCGCCTCGCACGCGATTCCGGACCGGGACGCGGCGCATGCCGTACCGGTGGTGGCCGCGCCGGACCCGCTGGCTCGCGCACGGACCTGCTACGACCACTTCGCCGGGCGGTTCGGCATGGCGGTCACCGATGCGATGGGGCGGCGCGGGCTGCTGCGCACCCAGGGCGTGTTCGAGCTGACGGATGACGGCCGGGCCTGGTGCACCGAGGCCGGGATCAGCCTCGCCGGCGCCGGTTCGGGTCGCAGACCACTGGCGAGTTCCTGCCTGGACTGGACCGAGCGGCGCCGCCACCTGGGCGGCCTCACGGGAGCACGCCTGTGCGCGCGGGCGCTGGACGCGGAGTGGGTGGTGCGTCCGGCGGGCGGGGGGCGGGGGCTGGAGGTCACCGCGGCCGGGGAGCGGGCCTTCGGGGAGCTGCTGGGGATCACGCCCGCGGCGTGGAGCTGAGCCGAAGCGGAAGCCGGAGCCGGAGCCGGAGTCGGATCAACATTTCGGTCGACACCGAAACGTTCGCCCCATAGAGTGGACCAATGACGTTCCGCTCAAGTCACCTCACACCCGGCGTCGTCACGGTGGGCGCTGTTTCCTTCACCGTGTTCGCCTGGGCCTCCGCTTTCGTATCGATCCGCAGTGCGGGCGCCGCCTACTCACCTGGTGCGCTGGCCCTCGGCAGGCTGCTGTCCGCTTCACTGGTGCTCGCCGTCCTGCTCCTCGTACGCCGCCAAGGCCTGCCGCCCCGCGAGGCCTGGCGCGGCATCCTGCTGTCCGGCGTGGTGTGGTTCTGCGGCTACACGATCGCGCTGAACTGGGGTGAGCGGCTGGTCGACGCGGGTACCGCGTCTCTGCTCGTGAACACCGGGCCGATCCTCATGGCGCTCCTCGCGGCCCGCCTCCTCGGCGAGGCGCTCCCGCCGCGGCTCTTGGCGGGCATGGCCGTCTCCTTCGCCGGAGCGGTGGTCGTGGGGCTGTCGATGTCATCCGGGGACGGCGGCTCGACCTCGCTGCTCGGGGTCGTGCTCTGCCTGCTCGCGGCGGTCGCCTACGCCACCGGCGTCATCGCCCAGAAGCCCGCCCTCTCGTACGGAACGCCGCTGCAGATCACCGCGTACAGCTGCCTGACGGGAACCGCGGCCTGCCTGCCCTTCAGCGGGCAGCTGCTCCAGGAACTGCCCCGGGCGCCGGCGTCCGCCACATGGAACATGGTCTACCTGGGCGTGGTGCCGACCGCCCTCGCCTTCACGACGTGGACCTACGCCCTGGCCCGCATGCCCGCCGGCAAGCTGGGGGCGACCACGTACGCCGTCCCGGCCGTCGTCGTCCTGCTGAGTTGGGCCCTCCTGGGCGAGGTACCGGCCTGGCTGACCCTCCTCGGTGGCGTGCTCTGCCTGGCCGGAGTGGCGGTGTCCCGGTACGCGCCGCGCCCCCGGCGCACTCCGGTCGACGAAGGCGGCAAGCCTGGCACGGACCGGCCCCGGACCGAATCCCCGCTCCCCTGAACCCTGTCGGTGATCCATAGGCGATGTGTCGGTGGCTGCTGGAACCGTGGGTGTCGAGTTGCCGGCGGAGCAGTCGCAGCCGCCTTCACCAACAAGGGAGCCCCGTCGCCATGTCGTCCGCATTTTCCGCCCCCACCCCGCCTTGGAACGTCCAACGGCTGCCGCGTGCCGATGGCCGCGTCTTCCTGGTCACCGGCGGCAATGCCGGCATCGGGTACTTCGTCGCGGAGCAGTTGTCGGCAACCGGAGCCACCGTCGTACTCGGCAGCCGGAACCCCGCCAAGGCCGAGGTCGCCACGGCCTCGATCCGCGCGCGCGTTGCCGGTGCACGGGTGCGGGCCGTACGGCTGGACCTCGCCGACCTCTCGACGCTCGAAACGGCGGTGGAGTCACTGGAGGTGGAGCGCCTTGACGCGGTGGTCCACAACGCCGGCGTCGCGCTCGACGACCCGCCGCGCAGGGTGACCGAGGACGGTCACGAGCTCATGTTCGGAACGAACCACCTCGGCCACTTCGCCTTGACCCAGTGGCTGATGCCGCTGCTGTCGGCCGCACCGGCGGCCCGAGTCGTGACCATGGGCAGCTTCGCGGCGAAGTCCGAGCGGCTCGACCTGGACGACCTGCAGTCCCGGAAGGACTACCAGCCCAAACGCACCTACGGACGCTCCAAGTTGGCACAGATGTACTTCGGCGTCGAACTCGACCGCCGCCTGCGCGCTGCCGGCAGCACGGTGACGAGCATGGTGGCCCATCCCGGCGGGGCGCTGGACTCCCTCACCCCGTCACGGCCGCCGGTTCACGTACGAACCACCGGAGCCCGGCTGAGCGCGGCACCTGCGGCCCTCCTCGTCCAGGGCAAGCACGCCGGCGCATGGCCCGCAGTACGAGCGGTGCTCGACCCGGCCGTGCGTGGAGGCCAGCTGTGGGGACCACGCGTCTTCGGCCTGCGCGGCGAGCCCCGACACGAACCGATGTGGAACCACCTCGCCGACACCTCCGTCGCGGCACGGTTGTGGGACGCAAGCTGCGACCTGACCGGCGTCGACCCCGGTGCCATCCCCGGATAACCCACATACAAATATCCCCGCCTCTCGCGAGTGGAGAGGCGGGGATATTTCGCTGACGTCATCAGCCGTCATCAGCCGTCGTCGGCCGAGCGGGAGTGACGCTTCTTCCGGATCGCGCCACCCGCCACACAAACAACGAGGAGTACGAACACAACGGGAATGAGCGGGCCAAATCCCATGGTTCCGAACACGGCATCTCCTTGACCACAGAGAAATCAGCTAGCCGATACAATGCATTTCGGCGACCGTAGGCCCATGGGACCTACTCGTCCTTGAGGTAACCGCCGACGAAGCCCCGGTAGTCACCCCAGACGCGCTCCCGCTCGTCCCAGGAGCTGCCCCAGCACGACGCCGTCCAGACGGTCTCGCTCTGGGCGTTGTCGGCCGGCGGCGAGGAGATCCACTCCTTGACCGGGCTGTGGGAGAAGTCGCATCCCGGCACGTAGAGGTAGTGGGAGGCGCTGCCCGGGTACACCTTCGTGGTGTCCTTGCCCTTGACCTGGTAGTTGGTCCGCACCGTGACCCGCGAGACCTTCACGCCCAGGAACTTGTCCGTGTACGAGTACGAGGCCCACATGTCGTGGTAGCCGGCGGCCCTCAGCGCGATGCTGGAGTTGGGGGAAGCGTCGTCGCCACCGCCGGTGGACTCGCGCTCGACCACGACGTCACCGCCCGCCAGCACCGACCGCGTGATACCCGCGACAGCCGGGGACTCGGCATCCTCGAAGAGCTGCTTCATCAGGGATCGGTCCTCGAGCAGGTCGAGGAACCGGGTCTTCTGGGCGCTCGAAAGGGCCGAGAACCCCTGCACGGTCTCCTTGGCCTGCTCGTCCCCCTGAGCCGCCTTCATCGCGAGGTAGGCCTGGTACTTGGCGACCCGGGCGGCCTGCGAGACCAGGCCGTCGTCGGCCTGCGCCGAGCCGGGCACCATCGCCAGAGCTATTCCGGCAAGAGCGACGGCGGCAGTGGTGGTGAGGCCTTTTCTGATCACGGAGCGCATTCTGGTTTTCTCTCCCCTTCGCTTTCCACTCGATTAATTCGGGCAGGAAAGGGAGAGGTGCACAAAATGCGCCCCCAGACCCCGGCCCCCCGTGTCGCGCCCGCCTTTTCGATCCCCGCGGTCGCGCCTCACAAAGATTGCCCGAGCGCGTCGCGACACGTCAATCGATCTCAAATCTTTTGAGGTTCATCTGAGTTAAGGCGACCCCGCAGCCCGCCAACAATCCGGAATCAAAGAATCCGCCAATATGGAATTTACTAGTCCATGAAACTGGAACGTGCTAATGCCCCGGAATACCCGCTTTCCCCTCGCCCCGGACCCCCGCCTCCTCCCGGGCCGCCGCCGGGACCGGGTACACCGAGCCGTCGTACGAGGCTGCGAGGAAGGTGTCCGCCTCCGGTGCGTAGTGGAGGCTGGAGATGCCCGCGGTGGTCGGCTTGCCGACGTACGGCCAGGTTCCGGTGCGCGTGTCGTAGACGGCCACCGTGCCCCCGTACGAGCCGGTGGCCACCAGGGCTCCGTCGGCCGAGGCGGCGACGCACTTGACGGAGTGGTCGTGCGGGGTGGGTACGGCCGTGGCGCCGTCGCCGTCCCACAGGCGCAGGACCAGGTCCCGGCTGACGCTGGCGAACCGGCCGCCGGGCAGCGGTGCGCAGCCGTTGGCGATCCGGGTGTGCGCCTCCTCCACGCGGGCGGTCTCCTGGAGGGTCTGCGTGCTGAACCAGCTGGCCGAGGCGTCCGCGCACACCGCGAAGATCGTGTCGCCGGAGACGGCCAGGCCCTTCACGGCGTTGGCGAGCAGCGGGAGCGTCGCCACGTGCTCGACCACCCCGTCCGCCCGTACGGCGAAGACGAGACCCTCACCGGTGTAGGCGCCGACGACCACGTGCGGTACGCCGTCTCGCTCGAAGGCGGCCGCGCAGTTCAGCGGGGAGCGGTGCTGGTGGAGCGTCTCGCCGGTGTCGGCGTCGAAGACCCTGCCCAGCTGGCCGCCGGTGAGCACCCTGCCGCCCACGGGGACCAGGAAGTTGCACAGGCTGTCCGGGCGTCCCCCCTCGACCCCGTCGACGCGGACGACGCCCGCGTCCCCGACGGTGTAGGTGCGCCCGTCCGGCAGGGTGGTGACGGCGTTCACGCACCGGGTGCCTTCCACCAGCTCCAGGTTCCAGGTCGCGGAGACGGTGTCGTACGTCGCGTACGTGGAGCCGAAAGTGGCGAAGGCGAGCGTGTGGTCGTCGAGGAACGCACAGGACCGGGCCCAGATCTCGGCGGGGAACTCGGTGGTGTGCAGCGGGCGCAGCCCCTCGGCCGTGTCCCAGACGCGCAGGGAGCGGTCGTAGCTGAGGCTGACGAGGGCGCCGGTCGCGGAGTTGAGGACGAGGCGCTTGATGCCGGCGTCGTGGGCCGGGAAGTACTCGGTCTCGCCGTTCTCGATGCGGATGATGGCGCCGTCGTCGTTGCCGGCGAACACCACGCCGCCGCGCGTGATCGCGATGGTGTCCGTCTCGACGCCGTCGAGGTCGATGTCGGCGGTCATCTCACCCGTGGCCAGCGACCAGCGCTTGATCGTCCCGTCGTCGCTGGAGGAGATCAGCTCGCCGGTGGCGGGCAGCCATTCGACGGAGATCACATCGGCGGTGTGGCCCTCGAAGCGGCGGACCACCGCGCCGGAGAAGTCGTACACGCGGACCGTGTGGTCGCGGGAGGCCGTGGCGACCAGCTGCTGCTCGGGGTGGAAGACGGACATCTCCACGTCGTCCTTCTGGTCCCCCAGCACCGCGCGCAGCCGCAGGTCGGGTACCGACCACAGGCGTGCGGAGTAGTCGCTGGAGGAGGTGACGAGCAGCGAGCCGTCCGGACTGAACGCCACCTGGTTGACCAGATGGTCGTGCACGCCGCGGGCCAGGGGTGTGTGCCCGGCGGCGTCCCAGAGGATGACCTGGTTGTCGTAGCCGGCGGTGGCCACGTAGCGGTCACCGAAGGTGGCGACCCCGCTGATCGGGCCCTGGTGCTTGATCACGCGATCTTCTCCTTGAGGCTGATGGTGTGCAGCGTCTTGTCGGCCTTCGCCGTGAGGTACGAGATGTTGTGGGGGTTGGCGAACACCCCTGTCCGTACGGTGCTGCGCACGACGATGCCGTGCCGGGTCAACTGGCCGGACTTGTCGGGGTTGTTCGTGAGCAGATCGACCTCGGTGATCCCCAGCGTGCGCAGCATCTGCGCCGCGGCGGTGTAGTCGCGGAGGTCATCGCCGAGGCCCAGGGCGCGGTTGGCCTCGTACGTGTCCAGGCCGTCGTCCTGGAGCCGGTACGCGTCGAGCTTGTTGTAGAGGCCGATGCCGCGCCCCTCCTGCCGCAGGTAGAGCAGCACGCCGCCGACGCCGTCGATCATCCGCAGGGCCTCGTGCAGCTGCGGACCGCAGTCGCACCGGGCCGATCCGAAGACATCGCCGGTCAGGCACTCCGAGTGGAGGCGGACCAGGGGGACTCCGTCGGCCGGGCGGACACCGAGTTCGAGGGCCAGGTGCTCCTTGCCGTCGGCCAGGCCGTCGAAGGTCATCACCTGCGCGTCGAGCTGGGGGCCGGGCCCGAAGCCGATCGGGACGCGCACCTGGGAGCGCACCGCGGCGCGGGACCGGAGGGGCCCGGGGTGGGCCGTCCTACGGGATACTTCGGCAACTTCCTGCATGGTGTTTCCTCCTAGACGTTCGATTCGGAGGCGCCCGGCGCGGACGGCCGGACCCAGCCCTTCCGGCCGCGCCTCAGGTACCAGAGGGCGGAGCATGCGCCGAGGCCCAGCACGAGGAACGTCCCCCGTGCTCCGACGGCCTCGGTCAGTGACGGGGTGACGGCGGGCGAGAGCAGCGCGGCGCCGCCGGTGATGAGCCACATCAGCCCCGAGGCGCGCCCCAGCACCGGGCCGGGCAGGTACTTGACCCGCATCATCACGACGGTGCTGAGGACGGCGCCCTCGCCGAGCGCGCCGAGCGCGACGGCCGCGAGGAACACCGGCCACCACGGCACGGCCAGCAGCAGCAGCGACAGGCCGCAGGCCGTCATTCCCAGCGTCAGGGAGATCCACGGGCGGATCCGCTTGCGCTGGGCGACGAGCAGGTTGCCGGCGAGCATGCACGCGTTCATCACGGTGATGACGGTGCTCACGGCGCGGTCGGAGAGGAGCCAGGTGTGGCCCAGCGAGTAGACGACCAGGGCTTCGAAGCCCGCACCGCAGGTGATGGCGAGCACCACCTGCACGATGAGCATGTCGAGGACGCGGCGGTCGGCGACGATCGCCTTCCAGCCCTCGGAGAGCTTCCAGTTGCGGCCCGCGCCCGGCACGCCCGGGTGAACGCGGGGCGGGTGCACCCCCATCGCCCAGACCGCGACCGGCGCGAAGAAGGTGGCCAGGTTGAGCCACAGCAGACCCTCGTAGCCCATGAAGGGCAGGCAGAGGGAGAAGACCACGGGGCCGATGAGGGTGGCGGCGAAGAAGAGGCTGTTCAGCGTCCCTCGCGCACGCACCGGGCAGTCGGGGAACATCCCCGGCACTCCGGTCATCCAGCCCGTCCGGTACGCGGCTCCGCCGATCGCGACGAGCAGCGCGCAGACGAAGAGCGAGGCCGGGGTGGGCGTGCCCGCGTGCAGGACGAGGTTCATGACCAGGGCCGCGGCGGCCTGGAGCAGCAGACCCGGTACGACCAGGGCCCGCGGCCCCCAGCGGTCGGCCACCCAGCCCAGGGACGGCGCGAGGAGCATGCCGACGGGGACCGCGGCGGCCAGCAGCGTCATGATGGCGAGCGAGCCGGTCAGCCGGTAGGCGAGCAACGGCAGGGCCGTGGCGTACATCGCCTCGCCGATGTTGTTGATCGCGTTTCCCGCGGCGAACACCGTGAACCGCGGGTTCTGGAAGGGTGAGGGCTCCACCACCGAGTCCGAGCCGGAGGCGGAGCCGGCCTCGGGCGTGGTGGCCGCGGGAGAGCTCATCGTGCGCCGGCGTTCGGGTAGTCGCCGGTGGAGGTGGGGAGCCACAGGTCGCGCACGGCGGTCAGGACGCTGTCCTTGCGGTCGCGGTCCAGCCGGTAGAGCCGGAGGAATCCACCGCGGCCGCCGATGACGACGTACGTGGTGCCGTCCTGGCCGCGCAGCAGGGCGATGCCCTTGGGGAAGTCGGGCAGATCCTCGTGGAGCCCGAGGAGTTCACCGGATTCGTGGTCGTACGCCGCGACCTGGAGACCGTACGTGATCGCGACGAGGATGCCGTCGGCCACGACGCAGTTCTCGCCGGTGTTGTCGAGCAGCTCGGTGAAACGCTGCGCGAGTCGGGGCTGTCCGACCTCGAACTCCTTGATGCCGCCGCCACCGGTGGCGCGTACCCGGTGGCCGTCGACGAGGAGGCGCTTGGGGTAGCTGCCGAGTTCGGTGGTCCAGGTGGCCTCGCCCTCGGCGGAGTAGGCGGCCATCACCCCGTTGCGGGTGGCGATGAGCCGGCTGCCGTCCTCCAGGTAGGCGCTCGCCCAGGCGCTGGCGGGCAGGTCGTCGATCCGGGACAGCTCCTCACCGGTCGCGGCGTCGAGCTCGATCGCGCCGGCGTTGCAGGCGACGAGCAGCCGGCTGCCGTCGGGGGACCGGCTGAGCGTGTGCGAGATGGCGGGCATCTTCCGCTCCCACAGCAGCTGGCCCGCGCCGGAGACGCGGCGTACGGTCCCCGGCCAGAAGACTCCCGCCCAGCCGCCGTCGAGGGTGACGAGGCGGCGGGTGAAGCCGAGGCCCGAGAACTCCTGTCCGGCCAGGACGAGCGCCGGGTGGCCCGGGACCTGCTCGACCAGGCGCAGCAGGGCGGTGCCGTCGTCGGTCGCGGCCAGCAGGGCGCGGTCGTCGCCCGGAACGGGCTGGAGGTCCCACACGCACTGGCGCTCGTAGCCGAGCCGGGCGCGTACGGTGCCGTCCGCCGTCAGCGCGGTCACCTCACCGTCCTGGGTGAGAGTGTAGACGTCGCCGTACTCGTCGACGGTGATGTCGATGATCTGGTGGCTGAAGCCGCCGACCCGCTTGGCCACGCGCAGCTCGGGCTCGGTGTTGTCGAAGATCAGCAGCTCGCCGTCGAAGCCGCCGGTGTAGACGGAGGTGAAGTCGGGCGAGAAGACGAGGCCTTCGACGTCGTTGCGCGCGTAGTCGAAGCGCTCGCCGACGGTGCCGTCGAGACCGACCGTGATCACGCCGTTCTTGATGTTGTGGGTCTCCCCCAGTCCCGCGTCGCCGAGGGCCCACAGGCGGTTGTGCCGGGCGTCGTAGACGACCCGGTGGACGTTGGAGGTGTCGACCTGGACGACCGTCGGGAAGGAGAGTTCCGGCAGCGAGCCGAGGTGGATGCGGCCTGACCGGTCGGAGACGGCGTGCACCCCGGGGGCGTCGGTGCAGAACCATTCGAGCATGTCGTAGCCGTGCGGCCATTCGGTGATCCGCTCGATGGTGAAGGTCTCCAGGTCGATGACGACCACCTGGAAGTACCCGTTGTTCGTGTAGAGCTTGCCGTCCCAGACGCCGATGCCACGGAGCATGGTGGGGGCGGGCTGCTCGCCTTCGAGGAGCAGCGAGGTGTCGGCGGTCGCGGCGGCGTCGAGGCGGTCGGAGAGCCGCAGGGTGTCGGCGTGCCAGCGGGAGATCGTGCCCGTCTTGTCGCGCGTGATGATCCAGTCGTCGACGAAGGTGACGGCGTAGACGGGGTCGCCGGCGGGGTCCTGCGACGGGGCGGAGGAATTGGACGAACTCAGCACGTTGAGATCGCGGTCGAGCCAGTGCAGACCACCACGGGCATCCGCGCCCAGGAGGCCCCGGCCGGGACTGTTCACGATACGGGTAAGGCGCTCCAGGTTCGCCATGGGAATACCCCCTGTTGGTAAATGGGTTCAATGGGACAGCCCCCGGGGAAAGCCGATCGCTTTCCCCGGGAGACAAGTGCCCGAGGGGTTCACCCCTCAGCCGAGATGCGGCTTCCGCATCAGATGTCGTGGCGGACGACACGACGAATGATCTTCTCCATGGGAATCACCTCCCTCTACGGGTGAGATACCGGAAGTGATCCGGCCCCGGGGGCTCATATCTCGTTGCGGATGACCCGACGCACGATGCCCTTGGCCATGGAAGTCACCTCCCTCACTGCGCGATACCGGGAATGATCCGGCGGCCCCGGAGGACGCGGCTCAGATCTTGTTACGGGTCACGCGGCGGGCTACCTTGTTCACGGAAGCCACCGCCTTCGCGAATACGCCGGCGGAAGCGACCGATCCGGCCCGGAAGGGCTCAGATCCTGTTGTTGACGACGCGACGGACGACATTCTTCTTCATGGAAATCACCTCCTTCTGCGGGTGGAAAATGGCCGTGCCCGGCTGGAGACCGCCGTCTCGACGGGCATGTCTGTGGGTGTGTCCGAGGGAGCCTGGGGATCTAGGCCGCGACAGGGACTCGCTGGTGAGCGCGTACCGCGGCGACGGCGGCGTCGACGAGGCCTTCGAGCTCCGCCACCACCGAGGGGTCGGTGATGGTCCCGTCGCGGCCGACCAGGAATTCGGCGTTGCCGACGGCCACCCGCGCATGGTCGATCAGTACGGCGCCGCACCTTTCGAGGACCCTGCGCGTGTCGGGCTGCGCATCGACGCCGCCGTATGTCCCCGGGGAAGCAGTGAGGAGCGCGACGGGTTTACCGGAGAGCGAACTCGCCTTCCATGGCCGGGAGAGCCAGTCGAGGGCGTTCTTCAACGCCCCTGTCATGGCACCGTTGTAGGAGGGTGTGCTGATGATCGCGGCATCGGATGCGATGAGCAGCTCGCGTGCGGCACTCACCGCTGCCGGCCCGGGGCCCACGTCCAGATCCTCGTTGTAATGGGGAAGATCGGCGACCCTGATCTCCGACGTGTGGAATTCGCCGTCACGCCGGTCGAGAATGCTGCGGATGGTGGCGAGAGCAGCAGTGTTCACCGACTGCCGGCGCAAACTCCCCGACACGAGAACGATTCTGGCCATACCCCGACTCCCTACCGATCAGCGACCCTCCGTCTCCTTGGCGGTTGGCCTTCCTCGTAGGAATGAGATTGCCGTCTGGAGTTCAATGGCGAGAACTCGTATTTCAGGCTGAATCAAGTCGGAGCCGAACCGGTCCCGGAATCTGGCATTCCCACCGGTGCGGCTCAGATATCGGCTCGCGCTCGGGGCCCTCGCGCTGTCACGACGAGCCTGGGCGCGGCTTTCCGCGCAGCCAGGCCCGCTTCACCCGGCGCTGCGGCCGCCGCGTCGGGTCCGGAAGCCGAACAGGACGCCCCCCAGGGCGAGCAGGAGAACCGCCAGCCACGGGCCGTTCCCACCCCCACCCGTCAGCCTGGTGGCGTCGTCCTTGAGCCCGTCCCAGACGCCCTGCTTCGGCGCCTGGACGGAGCCACCCAGCCAGATCGCACCGTCAGCCGTGGTGACCGGCTTGCCGGCGGAGCCCTGCACTGCCTGAGCGACCTGCGGGTACCGCTGATGCACTTCGGCCGCGCCCACGGTGGTCAGTTGGACGTTCGTGAGGTCTGCCCCGCCGTAGACGTACCGGGTGACGCGCCGGCCGCCGCCGTCGGTGGTCTCCCGCGTGATGTCGAACTCCTTGTCACGGTACGAGCGGACGTAGTCGTCGAAGACCCGCTTCGGGCGCCAGTTGTCGTCCAGCCGGGCCGGGCCCAGGTTCCTGGAGTCGATGATCTTGTCGAACGAGGTCCTGTGCCCCTGCTGGTGCCGCTCGCGGACCCACTGCGCGATGATGCGCGCCATGAACGCGCGGCGCAGGGGTGCGCACCGGCGCGGTGTTGACAGCCTTCACCACCTCGGGCAGCACGAGGGTGCGCTCCAGCTCCTCGTTGCGGGCATCGGTGGCCGGATCGGTCTTGCACGGCTGGGAGTACGGGTCGTCGACGTGGTCCGACTTCGTCTTCACGTCGAGCAGCGCCTTGAGGATGTAGAGCGACCCGCCGTCCTCGCGCACCTCCACCTGCCCGGGCACGATCCACATCCGGGCGGAGAAGCGCCGGTGATCCGGTGGTCCACGCTGAATCCCACGAAGGTCACGATCCCGAGCGGGAGCAGGTAGGACTTCGGGGTCAGTGGCCCTTCGCGCAGCTGCCGGAAGACGATCGGGATGAGGGCGATGTCGGTGATCCATGTGGTCGTGGTCATGCCCTCAAGCCTGCTGTGAGCAGGCACGCGGCGCCTGGACCCAAGGGTGGAGACAGGGGGTGGAGATCCGCGCCGTCAAGAGGGGGATGGATATCAGGGGCGGTTCAGGGCCCACGTCTGCAAGGTGTAGGGCCGTCCCTTCTCCTCGCCCTCGATCAACGGGACGCCGAGCAGGCTGAAGCCCGCCTTCACGGCGACCGCGACGCTGGCGGCGTTCTCGGCCTCCAGCTCAAGGATCACCTGGTCCACGCCCAGCTCCTCGAAGGCATACGCGGCCATCACCCGCACTGCCCGTGCAGCCAGTCCCCGGCCGCGGTGAGCCGGTCCGACCGCGTAGCCGAGCTCCGTACCCTCGGGAGCGCGCCGCAGCATCACCTCGCCGAGCGGTGCGTGGCCGTCGACGGTGATGGCGAGCAGGACGACCGTGCCCTCGGCCCGCATCTGCCGGTCCCGTTCCAGCCGTGCGCGGGCGGCCGCTCCGTCGAAGGGCGAGACGATGGGCGTCCAGTACGCGACGTCGGGGTCGTCGAACAGCGCGGGCATGGCGGTCAGGTCCGCTTCCGTCCAGTCGCGCAGGATGAGGCCCTCCCCGGTGAGTTCGATGCGGTCGGGGAAGGACGACGTGGTGCTGCTCATGGCGGGGTGGCCTCCGTGGTCTGTTGACGACTGACCAGGGTATCTGCGGAGTCTTCGGCTCCGCAGATACCCAAACCCCTGAGCCACTGAGCCCCTGAGCCCCGGTAGGGCGGTGGGGCCGAGTCAGCGGGACGTCAACGGCCCTGCAGGGTCTTGACGTTGTCGCCGAAGGTCCAGCCCTTTGAGCCGTCCCAGTTGACCGACCAGGTCATGAGCCCCTTCAACGACCCGGCGAAGGCGTTCCAGGACTGGCTGACCAGGTTCGGAGCCATGTAGCCGCCGCCCGCGCCGGGCTGGGCGGGCAGGCCGGGCACCTGCTTGTCGTAGGGCACCTTGATGGTGGTGCCCTGGATGGTCAGGCCGTTGTTCAGGCACGTGGTCTGCACGGTGAAGCCCTGGACCGTGCCTGCCTGGTAGGAGTCGCCGGAGCAGCCGTACATGCTGCCGTTGTAGTACTGCATGTTCAGCCACCACAGGCGGCCGTTGTCGGCGTACTTCTTGATGACCGGCAGGTAGGCGCCCCAGATCGACCCGTAGGTGACGCTTCCACCGGTGACGTACGCGGTTTCGGGGGCCATGGTGAGGCCGAAGCCGGCCGGCATCTGCGCGAGGACGCCGTCGATGATGCGGATCAGGTTGGACTGGGAGGGGGACAGCGTGTTGATGTCGCCGCTTCCGGACAGGCCGGTCTCGATGTCGATGTCGATGCCGTCGAAGTTGTACTTCTTGAGGATCGGGATCACAGTCGCCACGAACCTGTCGGCGACGGTACTTGAGCTCAGGTCGATGCCGGCGGCGGCGCCGCCGATCGACATCAAGAGCGTCGCCCCGGCCGCCTTGGCCTGGCACATCTCGGCGGGGGTCGAGACCTTGACGCTGGCATCCATGCCGTCCTGCCACAGGACGGTGCCGTCCGAGAGGATCACCGGGAAGGCGGCATTGATGACGTTGTAGCCGTGCGCGGCGATCCGGCTGTCCGTGATGGGGACCCAGCCCATGCCGGGGTGGACGCCGTTGGAGGCGCCGTCCCAGTTCTCCCAGTAGCCCTGCAGGACCTTGCCTGACGGCCTGGGCTTCGTGGGACAGGTGTCACCCGGCGGGGTGGTGGTCGGTGGGGCGGTGGTCGGTGGGGCGGTGGTCGGTGGGCTGGTCGGTGGGGCGGTGGTCGGCGTGGGGTCCGTGCCGCCGGGGCCGCTGAGCGACACGTCGTCCGCGTAGTACGCGGGCTGCCCGTACCAGCCGTGCAGGTAGACGGTGACCGAGGTGGTGCTCGGCCCGGTGGTGAATGCGACGCTGAGCCGGCTGTACGACGGGCTGTCCGGCGTCCACGTGGACGTGGTGCCGGCTAGGAGGCATCTACCAGGCATCCAGGAGGGACGCCATGCCGTACCTGAACATCACCGAAGTCGAGTCCGGCGTGACCAGCCTGGCCGCCGCGTTCCCGACGGCCGACCTGATCGAGCTGCCCGAGCCGACCTTCGAGGGCCGGACCTGCCACGCGCTGCGCATCGGCACCCACCGCCTGGAGCCGAAGCCCGCCGTCGTCCTGATCGGCGGCGCACACGCCCGCGAGTGGGGCAGCAGCGAAATCCTGGTCAACCTCGCTGCCGACCTGTTGCACGCACACGCCGGCGGTACGGGCCTCGCGTACGGCGGTACGAGCTTCACCTCCGCCCAGGTGCGCACGCTCATGCAGGAGCTCGACGTCGTCGTCTTCCCGCTCGTCAACCCGGACGGCCGGCACTACAGCCAGACCGTAGATCCCATGTGGCGGCGCAACCGCAATCCGGCCCGGTCCGGCGGCAATCCGGCGGCGGTCGGCGTCGACGTCAACCGCAACTACGACCACCTCTTCGACTACCGGACCGCCTTCCACCCGCTCGCCCCCGTGCGGGTGTCGGACGACCCGGCCGACCCCGACCAGGTCTACCAGGGCCCTGAGCCCTTCTCGGAGGTGGAGACCCGCAACGTGCGCTGGTTGCTGGACCGGTTCATCCGCACCCGTTGGTTCATCGACGTCCACAGCTACACCCAGAAGATGCTCTACGTGTGGGGCGACGACCAGAACCAGTCCGTCGACCCGGCCAAGAACTTCCGCAACCCCCTCTTCGACGGCAAGCGCGGCCTGAAGGACGGGCTGCTCTACGCCGAGTTCATCGACGAGGGCGACGCCGACGACTCCGCCGTGCTCGCCGAGCGGTTCTGCGAGGCCCTGAAGGGCGTACGCGGCACGGAGTACACCCCTGAGCCCGCCTTCGACCTGTACCCGACGTGTGGAACGAGCGACGACTACACCTACGCCCGCCACATCCTCTCGGGCCAGGAGGAGGAGAAGATCCTCGCCTTCACGATCGAGTGGGGAACGGCCTTCCACCCACCGTGGGCGGAGATGAAGAAGATCGTCCTCGATGTCGACGCCGGCCTCGTGCAGTTCTGCCTGACCGCTGCCGCGTAGGACACCTGTTGAGGGCATGCGTGTGCATCACTTTCGATGCGTTTCACAATCCCGCCAAGTCAAGCCTTGGGGGCACCCATGACACAGATCCGGATTTCCACGTTCAACCTTGAGAATTTCGACGAGACCGCACCGACCGACCACCCGACACTGGACGAGCGCATCCGGCTGATGAAGCCGCAGATCAGGCGGCTTCGGGCCGACATCGCTTGCTTCCAGGAAGTCCACGGGCAAGAGCGCCCCGGCCAGCCGCGTGCGCTGCTGGCCCTCAAGGAGCTGCTCACGGGGACCAATCTCGACGGGGCCGAGCTGGTGAGCACGAAACCCGAAGACGACGCGGTCTTCGACGTCCGCAACCTGGTCATCGCCACCCACCTGCCGGTCATCAAACACGAGCAGCTGAAGAACGAGCTCGTCGCCGAGCCCCACTACCAGCGGCTCACCGCGCTGCCCCCCGACACGCAGCCGATCGCGATCGGGATCGAACGCCCCGTCCTGCACGCTCAGATCGACACCGATCACGCAGCACCCGGCCGCGTGCTGCACGTCATCACCGTGCACCTGAAGTCCAAGATCCCGAGTGAGATCCCCGGTCAGGTGATCGAGCCCAAGAAGGGCAACTGGCGCAGCGCCGACGCCTGGGCCGAAGGCAGCTTCCTGTCATCCATGAAGCGCATGAGCCAGGCCCTGGAAGTGCGGCGCCTGGTCGACCAGATCCTCAAGGACGACCCCGACGCGCGGATCATCGTCGCCGGCGACTTCAACGCCGAGCCGGAGGAGGTCCCGGTCCTGGCGATCTGCGGCAACATCGAGGACACCAACAACGGCGAACTCGCCCCGAAGGTCCTGGTCCCCATCGAACGCACCATCCCGGGCGATGCCCGCTACACCCTCTTCCACCACGGTCGCGGCCAGATGCTCGACCACATGCTCGTCACCCGCAACCTCCTCGCCCACTACCGCGGCTCGGAGATCCACAACGAGCTCCTCCACGACGACTCCCTCGCCTTCGCCACCGACGACAAATTCCCCGAATCCGACCACGCCCCCGTCGTCGCCACCTTCGAATTCGACTGAGTCCTGGAATCCGTTCGGCTCCGCCGGGTCCTGCGCGGTCGTCTACGGTCGGTGAGATCCGGTCGCCGCAAGGGCCCGGCCGCGCAGCAGCTTCTTGTCGGGCTTGCCCGCGTCGGTCAGGGGCAGTGCGTCGACGAAGTCGATGCTTGCGGGCTCGTACATGGCACCCTTCCGCTCCCGCACCATGGCCCGCAGCTCTTCCTCGCCGACGTCGCCGCCCGGCCTGCGGACGACGACCGCGTGGACCTGCTCCATGAGGTTGGCGTCGGGGACTCCGAGCACTGCGCTCTGCAGGACCTGTGGATGGGAGTTCAGCACGTCTTCCAGTTCCGCCGTGTACACGTGGCCTCCCACCACCACGATCATGTCCTTCAGCCGGTCCACGATCGTGATGTAGCCGTCCGAGTCGACGAACCCGATGTCACCGGTGTGGAGCCAGCCGTCGCGCAGTACCTCCGCGGTGAGTTCGGGCTGCTTCCAGTAGCCCTTCATCACGTGCGGGGAACGTACGCAGATCTCGCCGTACTCGCCCGCGGGCAGGTGTCGTCCGTCGGGACCGCGGGTGGCGACCTCGACACCTTCCATGGCCTTCCCGGCGGTCCGCAGCAGCTCCGGGCGGCGCGGATCGTGGTCCTGGGGGGAGAGCATGCTGATCCCGCCCGCTTCGTTCTGGCCGTAGAACTGGTTCAGTACGGGGCCGAAGCGGCGGACCGCCGCCGCGAGTCGGGTCGGGGAGGAGGCGCAGCCCCCGTACGTGAGCATGCGCAGGCTGGAGGTGTCGGTGCGGTCGACATCGGGGTGGTCCATCAACTGGTAGAGGAGCGGCGGCAGCAGGAACATGTGGGAGATGCGCTCGCGCTCGATGGCGGCGAGCACTGCACCGGCTTCGAACTCGTCCAGCAGGACGACGGTGCCGCCGCGGCGCAGCGTGGTGTCCGCCACGAGGCCCGCAGCATGCGCAAGAGTGGTGCACACCAGGGCCCTGACCTCCCCCTCCTCGGACCAGTCCGGTCCGATCGACGCGCACTGCTCGAAGGTCGTGCAGATGGCCTTGGGGTGACCGGTGGTCCCACCGGTGTGACGGATGGTGCAGATGTCCTGTGGCTGGGCCGAACCGGTCAGGACTTGCGCGGACTCCTCGGCAGCGAGCTCCACCAGGTCCAGGCCCGCGCCGGGGCCCACCTCTGCGCCAGCGCCTGCACCGAGGACCAGCACCCGTTCCAGCGGGACCCGCTGGGCCAGGTCTGCGGCGCGCGCCCCGTAGGCGGGGTCGACCATCAGCGTCCGGGTCTCGACGTCCCGGAGGATGTCGGCGTGCACGTCGGCCGAAAGGCCGGCGTAGAGGTGGTTCACGGCGCAGCCGAGCAGCCCGGCGGCGTAGCGGGCCGCGATCGTCTCGGGAATGTTGCCGGAGAGGAGGGTGACTGTCTGACCGCGCGTCACCCCCTGGGACCGCAGCGCACGGGCCATGCCGTAGACGAGGCCGCGCAATTCACCCGCGCTCACGCGCCGGCCCCGGTGCACCAGGGCCTCACGGCCCGGTTCCTTCTCCAGGGCGTCAAGAATCTCTTCCACGTGGCTGCGGAAGTGTGCGGTGGTGTCGTCCATACCCGATCCCTATTGGTTGACTTGAGCAACTAGGGGAGGGTAACGGCCGATGATCCACACGCCCAAGCCGGACGCCGACATCCAGCCAACGTCCGTACCCCCGCCCGCGGAGCTGCACCGTAAGGGCCTGACGGGCGTGGAACGGGCCGCGGCCGCGCAGGCCGGCGGGCCGACCCGTTGCCGATGATGGCCGAACTCACCCGCTGAGACCGTCCCCGCATCTGACGGACGGCATGCATCCATTAGGGAACAAAACTGGTTTTCCGCTGATGTTTCGGGACATTAGCGCTGAGGAGTGTCGGGCAGGAATCCTGGCGATCCGTGGTTCCGCGGGAGTGGCTTGCGGACCGGTCGGGCAAGGCAAGGGAGCCCCGCATGCGAGCGAACCGTACGTCCGCCATCGTCGTCGCCGCCGCTCTGGCGGCCGTCGCGAGCGCGGGCACCGCGCGGGCGGCAACACCGGGCGGCCTCGGGGCCCCATCGGCCTGTCGGCCGGCCAACCACCTCGCGAAGATCACGCAGGACCAGGCCAGTTCCGGGCACATCCACTTCCGCGTCACACTGACCGCGCCGAAGGGGTACGCGGCGTGCAGGCTGGCCGGATCCCCGACCGACGTCGTCTTCGCACACCTCGGAACGACGCTGGACGTCACGGTCGGCCGGTATGGCGACCAGACCACCGGCGTGACCTTCGGGCCGGGCCGGCCCGTCCACTTCGACATCCAGGTGCCCGACCAGGGCCACGGCACCCCCGCGGACGAGGCGTCGTTCACCCTCCGCGCCCCGGACGGCGAGATTCCGGGCACCTCCGTTGCCGAGGGCCGCTTCGAGGTGGCCCCCGGCACCGTCATCGGCCCGGTCCGACCGGGAGCCTGACACGGGTTCGGATCACCCGAGCCGGCGCTTCCCTCTCTAGTCCTCTCGGTGAATCGTGTCGAGCAGTTCGTCAGCCCAGGCGGTGCTGTAGTCGTCCAGGCGCGGCAGGCCGCCCTCGTAGGGGGAGCCCGTCCACGTGAACGTGGCGCCGGGGTTGTGCGAGGCGTAGCCGCCCGCGGCGAAGAGGTGCGGGCTGCCCTGGATCTGCGGCCCTTCGGCGGTCCGCCACTGCGCGTAGACCTCGGCACGCCCGTCGCCCCGGGCCAGCGCCTGCGCCAGCGCCTTCGCGTCGACGTGCTCGCACTGCTCGGCGATGTCGAGGATCACCGCGTGGACGCTGATGCACCTGCTGTCGGCGTAGAACGCCCGGCGCAGTCCCTCGTCCAGCTCGTCGCTGCCCCGCAGCCCGCCTATCGCGGGGTCCTTCGCGGCCTGGATCGCTTCGAGGGCCGGCAGGGTCGTCACCGGGTAGGTGTGCGCCGGGCCGTCCCACATCCGCCAGCCGAGCTCGGGCAGACGGGCGGCGATCGTCATGATCTCCGGGTCCACGATGAACTTGGGGGTGGGCTCCCGGTTGAACAGCTCCAGCGGGAAGGCCAGGTGGTCGATGAGCAGCGGCAGGGAACGGCGCCGGGCCGCGGCGCGCAGCGTGTGCAGGGCGAGGGTCGCCCAGGGGCAGCCGACGTCCGACCAGACGGTCACCGTCGGGATGTTCGTTTCAGTCACCATGTCAGATCCTCCTGGGTGGGGGCACACATCGGTCAGAGCTCGACGCGGACGTCGTACTCGGTGACCCAGGTGTTGAACTCGATGAGCCGCTCCAGCACGGCGCGGGCGCTCCACGGGCCGCCGACGGCGTAGGAGCCGACCGGCCGGTCGAGCAGCTTGCGGATGTCCGCCTCCGAGACCAGCCGGAGCACCGGGGCGCCCTCGACGAGGATGCCTTCGACCTTCTCGCGCAGGGCGATCTCGTACTTGCGGTCCTGGGTGGAGGGGTACGGGTTCTTCTTGCGGTCGAGCACCGAGTCGGGCAGGACTCCGCGCATCGCCGCGCGCAGCAGGCTCTTCTCCCGGCCGTCGAAGCTCTTCATCGCCCACGGGGTGTTGTAGACGTACTCGACGAGGCGGTGGTCGGTGAAGGGAACCCGCACCTCCAGGCTCGCCGCCATGCTCATGCGGTCCTTGCGGTCCAGCAGGAAGTTCTCCCAGCGGGTGAGGTTGAGGTAAGTCCGCTCGCGCATCCGCTCCTCGAAGCCCGTCTCCCCCTCCAGCCGGGGCACTTCCTCCAGGGCCTGGGTGTAGCGGTCCTTCACGTACTCGGTGAGCCCGAGCCGGTCCCACAGGCCTACGTCGCGCAGCGCGCCGATGCCGCCGAGCTTCTCGAAGGGGTGGTGCCAGGGGAAGTTGTCCAGCTCGACGGCTTCCTTGTCGTGGAACCAGGTGTAGCCGCCGAAGAGTTCGTCCGCCGCCTCACCTGAGAGCGCTACGGTCATCCGCTCCTTCAGCGCACGGCACAGGATGAGCAGCGAGAACTCCATGTCGCCCGTGGAGACCGGCAGGTCCTGGGCGCGCAGGACGGTACTGCGCACCTCGGGGTCGAGGATGTCCTCGTTGTCGAGCTCGACGATGATGTGCTCGGCGCCGACGCGCTTCGCGACCTCGACCGCGAACGGGGTGTCCGGGTCGGCCCACTGCATGTTGGTTTCGAAGCGGTTGTCGTGACCGGTGAAGTCCACGGAGAAGGCGCGGATGGGCTGTTCGACACCCTGCTTGGCGAGGGCCTTGGCGGCGAGGGCGGTCACCGCGCTGGAGTCGAGGCCTCCGGAGAGCAGCGTGCCGACGGTGACGTCCGCGACGAGCTGGCGCTCCACGATGTCTTCGAGCAGATCCCGGACGTTGGCGATCGTCGTGTCGAGGTCGTCGGTGTGCGGCGTGGCCTTGAGCTCCCAGTACCTCGTGCTGCTCTGCCCCTCGCGGGTGAAGCGCACGGTCGTGGCGGGGACGACCTCGTGCATACCGCGGAAGACCGCGTGCCCGGGGGTCTTGACGATGCTGAAGATCTCCTTCAGCCCCTCGGGGTCGACCACGGCCTCGGCGTCCTGGTGGGCCAGGATCGCCTTCGGCTCGGAGCCGAAGAGCACGCCGTCGGCGGTCGGGTAGTAGTAGAGCGGCTTGACGCCCATCCGGTCGCGGACGAGGAGCAGTTCCTCGGTACGCGGGTCCCAGATCGCGAAGGCGTAGATGCCGTTGAGGCGCTCCGCGAAGCCGGCGCCCCACTCCAGGTAGGAGCGCAGGACGACCTCGGTGTCGCTGGACGTACGGAACTCGTGGCCGAGTCCGCGCAGTTCCTCGCGCAGCTCCCGGAAGTTGTACACCTCGCCGGTGTAGGTGATGACCGGCTGCGTGTCGTCGTTCTCGACGGCGGCCATGGGCTGCCGGCCGCCCTCCAGGTCGATGATCGCCAAGCGGCGGTGCCCGAGGATCGCGCGGGGCGAGGTCCACAGCCCACCCGCATCCGGGCCGCGGCACTCCAGGGTGCACGTCATGGCCGACGCGATTTCCGAGTGCGCCGTCAGATCGCGCTGAAAGCTGACCCATCCGGCAAGGCCGCACATAGGTGATCGGTTCCTCTCGACAAAGGGGAGATGAGCAGGCGACCAGGTGACCAGGTGTCTGTGGCCGATTCCCCAGAGTGTCGAGCGGCCCGGAATCCGAAATCCAGCGGCGCCGGTTCACTTTGTCAGGTGGCCAGGGCCCATGCTCCCTGAGGCCGCACAGGGAGGGGAATCGGGCCGCCCGCCCGACCTGACACAGGGCTCCCCCGTCGATTGCGGCGGCCCGTGCTCGGGCGCACATTCCATGAGGTGACACAGACGTCTCTCGACACCGATTCCGCGGCCACGAGCCGTCCCGTACGCGCGCCCGGGCGCCTGCCTCCCCTCCTGGTGACCGCCGGCTACGAGTTCGCGCTCACCACCGGCATGCTGTTCACCGTGGTCACGGCCGCCCGCTGGATGGCGGGACCCGGCTCTCCCTTCTCCGGCCTGCTGCCGACCCCGCGCGGCCAACTGGTGGTGATGGGGCTGCTGGTCGGAGCGGTCGTCACCGCCGTACTCGGGCCCTCCATGCGCCGGGAGACCGCCGGGCATCTCAATCCCGCGGTCAGTATCGGGCTGTGGCTGCTGCGCGTCTTCCCCGGAAGGGCTGTGCTGCCCTTCGTCGTGGCGCAGCTGGCCGGCTCCGTGTGCGGGGTCGCGCTGGCGCGGCTCGTGTGGGGCGACGCGGCCGACGCGGTCGGCGACGCCGCGCTGGCCCCCGGCCCCGGCTGGGGCGCCGGCCCCGTGTTCCTGGCCGAGGCGGGGTCCATGGCTGTGATCATGCTGATCGTGGCCTGCTTCGGTGCCCGTCCACCGCTGCTGCGCCATCTACCGCCCGTCATCGGCGCCTGTGTCGCGGCCGTCATCATCTTCCTCGGGCCGCTCTCCGGCGGTGGCGGGAACCCGGCGCGCCAGCTCGGGCCGGCCCTCGTCTCCGGTACGACCGGCTTGCTGTGGGTCTACCTGCTCGCACCCGTCGCCGGATCGCTCCTCGCGGGCGCGGTGTGGGCGCTGGTGCGTCGGAGCCGGCTCCGGCTCCGATGAACCCGTAGGGGCGGCCCCCGGTCCAGGACCGGGGGCCGCCCCTTAGCCATTCCCGAGGGCTGCCGGACCCGCGGGCAGGCCATGGCGGGTCGGAGTCAACCGAGGTCCGCCCCGTGGAGCCAGGCGACCTTGTCGAACATGTCGTCGGCCGAAAGACCCGTCAGCATCGCGTTGCGCTCGCGCGCCGCGTCGCCCACCGGGTGGTACAGCCGGCGGCCTATCTCACGGGCGACCAGCTGGGTACGGGCCGTACGCTCCCGGCGCGCAGCGCTGTACTTCTCCAGCCGCTGCACGACGGTGTCCTCGCAGCAGTCCAGCGACTCGGCGAGGACCACCGCGTCCTCCAGCGCCTGACAGGCGCCCTGGGCCGCGTACTGCAGCATCGGGTGCGCCGCGTCGCCGAGCAGCGCCACACGCCCGTCGGTCCACACCTCGACCGGATCTCGGTCGCACAGCACCCACGCCTTCCAGTCCCGACCGAGCTCCAGCAGCCGCCGCGCCGTCTCACCCAGCTCCGGGAACTCGTTCAGCACGTGGTCGCGCCCGGTGGGCTGCCCGACGACGGCCACCTGCGCGCCGTCGTCCCGGGTCGCGGCCAGGTTCAGCCACGCGCCGCCGCCGATCGGATAGTGGACGAAGTGCCACTTGGGGCCCGCCCACAGCGTCACGGTGTTCCACCGCAGCTCCTCGGGCACCTGCTCCGCCGAAACCACCGAGCGGTAGATCGTGTGCCCGGAGACCCTCGGGTCCCCGTCGCCGACCAGTTGACGCCGTACCTCCGAGCGGATGCCGTCGGCCCCGATCAGGGCCGCGCCGCTGAGCCGCTCACCGCTGCCCAGAACGGCGGTCACCTCGCCCGATCCCTGGCCGCGCTGCTCGTACGCCACCACCTTGCTACCGCCGCGCAGTTCGATCATCGGGTGGCTGCGGCAGCCTTCGAGCAGCGGCTCGTACACGTCGGAACGCTGCACGACCGCGTACGGGTTGCCGAAACGCGTCCGGTAGTCGCCGGCCAGCGGCATCGAGGCGATCCACTCGTCCGTGGTGCCGTCCATGAGCCGCAGTTCGTCGATGTAGACCGCCCGGTCGCGGACCTGTGCGCCCACGCCGAGCAGGTCGAGCGCGTGGAAGGCGTTGGGGCCGAGCTGGATGCCTGCGCCGAGTTCGGTGAACGTCTCCCTGCGCTCCAGAACGGTCACCCGGTGGCCGCGGCCCGCGAGGCCGAGCGCCGCGGCGAGTCCGCCGATGCCTCCCCCGGCGATGAGTATGTTCGCCATCTGTGGTTCACATCCCTTGGGTTGTCGTGTGTTCGAGGAAGAGCCGGCGGAGTTTGCCGTGAAAGCGCTGGGCGCCGGGGAGGGCCTTGGCGACGCAGGACGCGGACGGATCGTCGAGCGTGATGCAGCGGCGCGATGGCCGCGAGAGCCATGAACGTGTCTGATGTGTCGCGGCAGAGCCCCTTCGGATCCGGTCCTCGGTCCGGCGCCCAGGCCGCGGAGGGCGGCAGGAAACGCGCCGCGGTCCCGGTACTGGTGATCTGGTACGGGAGACAAGGGCGTCGTCGCTGACCAGCGGTGCTCGCAGCCGGATCACCCACCGGCTGCGGCGGCCGGCTGCAGGACCCGGTCGGTCGCGCTCTCGGAACCGGGGACACGCGCGGCCGGCGCAGTCGCGGACGTCGTCATGCCCGCGGGATTGCCGAAGCCCTGGCCGAGCGGACCGGTGGTGGTCTCCAGGTCAACGGCCAGGGCGCGGGCGACGTCCACGGCACAGCGGTCCGGCTCGCTCCGTTCGAAGCGTCCGGTCGCGCTCCTCGGCGGGGTCCTCACGGTTCTGCTCAGGGCTCCTTGACTGATGTTCGGAACGGGGGAAGCTCCCACGGCCACCCTGCAACGACCTGAGCGGGCGGGCGCAGGATGCCGGGAGCACTTCGTCAGGTGCCCCGGACTGCGTCACGAAGCCGGCGCCGTACCGCGGTCGGGCCGGTCATCGACTCGACGGGCGTCCAAGGCCGGTGGAAATCAGCGACGCTCCCGAGCTGCTGTGGCCACCGCCCGTGCGAGGCCGACCAGACAGCTCAGCACCGCGGCGCCCACGGCAAGGGGTTCGGCCAGCCTCGGGTGGGCGACCGCGAGACAGACTGCCGCGCCGGCGGCGAGCAGGCCCACGGCCAAGGCCAGCAGGAGCAGGAGCGTGCGCAGCTCTCGGTGGTCGTCGTTCCTGGTCATGAGAAGGGACCTGCTTTCGGTTCGGGCGCGGTGGCGGGTCCCGGTGCGGTCTGCCGCGCGGGATCCGGTGATGCGCCCATTGCAGCGGACCACTAGCACAGCGACCGGACGAAGGTGGGGGGTCTCTAAGAAGGGGGCAAACGGTCCTTGTACGCGCCGTACGGTCACGGGATGAACCTCGCGAAGGAGCCCGGCCGGGCGGACCAGCAGCTCATCGACCACGCCCGCGAACACGGTCTCGCTGTCACGGGAAAGCAGTTGTCCGGGTGGCGGCGTCACGGACTTCTCCCTGCGAACGCGCACGGCGGGGGTCTCGGTCGTGGCCTGGGAAGCACCTCTCGGCCGGTCCCCGAAAGCTTCGCCCTGGTACTCGCTCTCGCCCGGCTGTCCGGTCGCGGGAAGCGGCCGACGGATCTGGCCCTGCTCCTGTTCGGGGAGGGCCTCCCGGTGCCGGAGGCGACGGTCCGTGCCGCGTTCCATGCCGCCGTCGACGCCGTCCGCCTTCCAGGGGATGCGGAGTCCGGCCAGGATCCAGAGGAGCAGCTGGACGCCGTAGACGCCTACATCGCGCGCGGCGGTCAGGCAGCGGTCATGGTGCCGCCGGCCCGGGCTCGCCGGGTGGATGAGCAGATCGTCGAATTCTTCGAGTCCGCCGGCGTTCCGTGGCCTCCGGCGGAGCTCGCCCAGTGGGACGAGAACCCCAGCCCCGAGCACCTGACGCCGCAGGGCGCCGCGCTGTTCGCAGCAGACGCCTTGCTCACGGGCAGCGCGCCCCTGCCGCGGATCGCTGCCCTGCTGCGGGGCATGACGCCCGGCATGGGCGTGAACCCGATCGCGTCCCTCGTGGAAACCACCGTGCGCGATGTACCGGACTCACCCGTCATCGGCCCCGACCACAGCCTGTCCACGCTGACCGGCGATGTCCGCCACAGCCTTCACGAGCTCGCGGTGACAGCCTCACCAGAGGACCTCGGGGCCGCGTGGCGCGCTGCCCTGGAGGTACGTACCTGGGCACTGGACCTGTGCGCACGGGCGGAAGAGGAACTCACCGCTGGGACGCCCGGCGACGCCACTACGGAATGGTGGATCAGCAGGCAGCTGCCGGCCGGTATGTCTCTCCTGGAGGAGCTGCGCACGCGCGAGGAGAAGCCATCCGGTACCGCTCTGGCCGCCCTTGGACTGCTGTTGCAGCGCGAGCAACTCGCTGCGGTCGACCGGATGCAGCCCGGCTGCCAATGGGAACTCATGCAGAGTCCCGGTTTCCTGCCTCCGCCCGTCCGTACCTTTCTGGCCCTGCCTTCCGCAGCGGTCTGAACCGGCCGGATACGGTCGGGCCGGCCGGCCTACCGATGGAGCCCGTCGCTCACCGGGTGCGGAAACTGCCGCTGTACACGTCCGTACGGTTCTGTGGCGCGCCGGAGTGGGTTTCGGTGAGCACCGCCCGTACTCCCTTGCCGTCTGCCACCAGGCCTTGGTAGTCGCCGAGGAAGTAGCCCCCGGCGTACGGCGCCTGCAGCCAGTCGAAGATCCGCGAGATCCGTCGTTCGGTCCGGAGCCTCGGGTCTCCGTGCGGCAGCGTGGCCATCTGGTAGGCGGTGGGCAGGGTGGTGGTGTCGCCCGGCTTGAGGAAACGCAGGTCGTAGTAGGTGAGCGCGACCGTGCCCCGCTCGTCGACCGCGATCGACGGGGAGAAGGCAGGCACCCCTTCCGGGCTGATCAGCTCCGGGGTCCCCCACGTGCGTCCGCCGTCGGTGGAGCGCACCAGTTGGACGGAGTCGAACTTGCCGCCGGAGAAGTCCGAGCCCTCGTAGGCCATGTACAGCGTGCCCGTCTTCGGGTCGACGGCCGGGCTGGGCAGGGTGGCCGCGGCGCGCAGCAGCTTGGTGGGGTCGTTCGGGTCGACCTCCGGTACGGAGGTGTCCCGGGCCACGGTGGCGGGGGCGCTCCAGGTCTCTCCGGCGTCGGTCGAGGTGACCACCGCGTAGTGGGCCTCGACGACGGTGCTCAGGTCGTCGGAGTAGGTGATCCGGTCGAAGAAGTCGTACAGGGTGCCGGTGCGCCGGTCGACGACGATCAGATGGCCGATGGTCTGCGTGTTGGGCACGGCGCTGGTGTCGACGAACGGCCGGGCCTCGCTCCAGGTGCGGCCGCCGTCGCGGGTGAGGGAGATGTAGCCCGGGCCGTCGAGGGAGCTGGGGCCGGGTGGGTCGTTGTCGAGGCGGTTCCAGACCTGGTAGGCGGTGCCCTTGCGGATCGGGTCGGCGGTGAGTGAGGGCTTGTCGTTGAAGAACGGCTGCTCGTCGACGTGTGTGGTGGTGAGGTTCTGCCAGGTACGGCCACCGTCGCGCGAGGTGGCGGCCAGGAGGGCGCTGCGCGTGCTCCTCGTGAAGTCGACGCCCTCCCCGCCGGCGTAGACGGTGCCGTCCGGTCCGGTGCTCACCCAGGGGTCGGAGGCGCGTTCGAAGTCCGCGCCGCCCCGGGCGCACAGGCTGAACGGCAGCTCGCTCCGGCGGAAGGTGTGGCCGTCCGTGGTCCAGCTGGCCACGAGGCCACGGGCGCCGCCGTCGTTCCAGCGGTCCTGCTGGAACACGGTGACCACGCGCTTCGGGTCGCGCGGATCGACGGACAGGTATGGCTCGACCTCGGTGCCCGGGTAGACGACGCTGTCGGCGGACATCGCGCCGATGGTGCAGTCCGCGTACGGGTCGCGGTCGGACACCTTGATCAGCGGTGCGCCGTCGGGGCTCCGGTCTGCCGCCGCGGGAGTCGCGCTGGTGACCGTGGTGAACAGGAGCGCGGCGGTGGCAACAGCGGTCAAGGGCAGGAAGACGCGCATGCGGGATCTCCTCCGGGCCTCGGCGGCCGGGGTGCGGGACAGCCGGTACGGGGGCGGCGTGGGGCGCGCAGGCGTACCGGAACGCTGGGGTGGGACGACTCCGCCTGATCCTTTTCGGTGCCGCGGCCGGTGCCCTTGATGGGCCGGACGGCGGATTCCTGCCCAGCGTCGCCGAGGAGCACGACGGGCTACCCGCCGGCCCAGCACGCCGCCTGACCCGCCCCGGGCTGCGCGGAGGGCCCGGGGCGGGTGGGACAGGTGGTCGCTAGGACGCCGCTGCCGGCATGGCGTAGCCGAGCAGACCTTCGCGGGTGTACGGACCTTCGCAGTCGGGCCTGTTGGATACGAAGTGGTCGAAGACGGACGGGATGTGGCACCGGTAGAGGGGCACCGATCCGGGCACCGCGGTGGTGTACACGTATCCGACCGGGCCGAGGGGCTGCTGGCCCTCGCATCCCGGGTCGGGCGTCAGCAGCGAGTGGTTGGCCGCTTTGCACTCGTAGAGCCGGACCGTGCCGGGCGCGGGGTCCCTCAGCACCTTCCAGACCGCCTCGTGGGTGAAGCCGTCGGGCAGGGGGCGCGGGGAGGCGAGGTGGCCGTCGTGGGGGCGGTAGCCGCGGACGAGCGGGGTGTAGGCCGTGGTGTGGCCGCGGCTGCGTTCCCAGGTCCGCAGGTAGCCCTCGGCGCCCTGCATGAGCTCGTCCACCACGTCCTGGCCGCCGGTGACCCGGATGTCCTCGATCCAGTCCGGTACGAGGCCGTAGTGAGTGCCGCCGCCGTCGGTGTTGACGTCCCAGACACGGTTGCCGGTCACCTGACGGTCGAGGACCGAACCGCCGTCGGGGCTGCGGAAGGGGTAGTGCACGGGGTCGCCGGCCGCGGCCCGGGGGCCGGGCAGCCAGGCGAAGCCGTTCATGTCGGTGCCGATCCCGTACCCGGCGCCGTACTTGGCGCGCAGGGCGGCGTGTCTGCGCGCCTCGGCGGTGAACGCGGGCGCCTCGTACATGTGGCCGGTGATGAAGCCGCCCAGGCGGTAGACCCGCTCGGTCCAGTTGTCGTCCATCCAGCCGTGGGTGGACAGGGCACCGGCGTACCGCTCGGCTTCGAGCACGCGCAGCGCCTGGTTCGCCGCCTTGACGCTCATGTGGTCGATTTCCAGCATCATGCTGCGCTTCATCATGCCCAGCACCGCGTACTCGCCCAGGGCGGTCAGGCCCCGTCGGTTGCACTGCGCCGCCTGCAGGGAGCCGCTGTACTGCGGCAGTTCGACCCCTTCGGGCAGGGCGCCCCGGATCCGGGCCTGCGCCTCCGCCTCCGGCTCGGCCTCGGCCTGCGACTCGGCGCCGGTCAGGCCTGCGGCGAGCCCGAAGCCGATCGGGTTGTCGTGCTCGGGGCCGGAACAGGGCTCGGTGCTCCAGAAGGTGCCGGTCGACAGGAACTGGCCGGTGTTGATGGCCATGCCCTGGGTGCCCGAGTCGAACCGGACGCCGCACAGCGCGTTGTCGAACTTGTGGCAGAGGAACATGCTGCGCACGCCCAGCCGGTGCAGTTCGTCCAGGCCGCGGTCGATGTCGGCCATCGTGCAGCGGGCGTTGTCCAGCACCTGCTTGCAGCCGAACGGTTCGGAGGTCTCCACCCCGAGGACGACGGCGAGCTTGCCGTCCTGGATGACCTTGCGGGCCTGATCGGGCTCGGTGACGACCCGGAACCAGCCCTTGCCGGCGCCGCCGTACATGGCGTCGACGTAGTCCTGGAGTTCGTACGTCTTCTGGATCTGGAGCCTGATCGCGGTCATCTCGTCGCAGCCGCGGTCCTTGAAGAAGTAGAGCGAGCAGATGACTCCGTTGGTGACCATGTCGTTCACGAGGATCCGCTGGCCGCCCCGCCAGGCCCGCTCCACCCAGGCGTAGTAGGTCTGCTGGTGGGTGGCGGAGTCGTGGGCCGGCCAGTCGCGGAACGTCGGCCAGCCGTTCGGGTCGTGCAGGCCGTCACCGCCCTTGGTGATCATGTCGAAGAGGGCGAGGACGCCGTTCGGGTAGTGCTCGGGGCAGTCCTTGAGGGCCTCCGCCACCCCCGCCGTGGAGAAGACCTTTCCGCAGACCAGCCGTCCTCCGAAGCCCTCGTTGGACATCAGGTGGACGTGCGCGTCGACGTATCCGCGGACCCGGCCCTGGGCGTCGGTGCCCCTGAACGGCTCGCCCGTGACGTTGACCTGCGAGTCCGGCGCGGGGCGCGCGGCGGGCTCCCACCACTGCGGGCCGGCCGCCGCGCCGGCGGCCGCGGGACCGAGTACCAGTGCGGCCAGCGCGAGGACCAGGCCGATTAACAGATACCGGCTTCGTCCGAAGTTTCTTCGTCGGTTCATCGCCACCCCTCTCACTCACGATGTGTTCATGACAATTCGGAGATGGTCTTCGGGCGCCCGGCCCTCCGGACCTCCGGGTAGCTGGGCCGATCAGCCGGACCGGCGCTCCGCTTCATGGGCACGGACAACGGCCAGGTACTCCGCCGCCAGGCGGTGGCAGTCGCCGGGCCACCGCGCGGAGACGTAGTTGCCGTCCCTGACGGCGAAGCCGCGTCCGGGGCGGGCGGCCGTGTCGCGGACGGGCAGCGGCGGGCCGGCGAGGAAGTGGCTCGGATCGGCGAGCGCCGCGGTGACCTCCTGCTGCACGGTGGTGCGGTACGTGCGGTAGTAGCGCCCCAGCCACAGCCGGGTGAGGTTCCACCCGGTCAACTCCAGCAGCGACGTCAAAGCCGTGGTCCGGCGCCCGTGGAGGACCGAGCGCCCGGTGGCGGGATCCTTGGCCCGGGCGGCGAGCAGCACGCCGTGACAGACGGCCCCCACCGGCAGGTTCCGGATGAAGACCCGGGCGAACAGCCGCTGGGCGGTGGTGTCTTCGAGCAGCGTCCGCATGCCCGCGGCGTGGCCGCCGGGCACGAAGAGGCCCGTGACTTCGGCAGGGTCGACATCCGCGTACGAGGAGGGGGCGAGGAAACGGGGGTCCTCGGTGAGGCTCCGGTAGGCGGCGAGTTCGGCGCGGCGGGTCATCAGCCAGGGCGACAGCCAGGAGAAGCCGAGGTCCGTGAGCCTGGGGTCGGCGAGCGCGACCTTTCCGCCGGGGGTCGCGAAACGCACCTCGAAGCCGGCGTCCCGCAGCGCGGCCCAGGGAACCGCTGCCTCGGTCGGGTCGTAGTCGCCTGCGGGGAGCAGGAAGAGAATCACGGCGTACTCCTCTGAGCGGTGGCGATCAGGGCAGCTCGCTTCCCCCGTGCGTGCTCCGTGGGCCCGCCCCTGATCCCCGCGGTGTCCGAAGGCCGACCTTAGAAGCGGCCTGCGGCTCCGTCATTCACTCCGGCGGCCAAACCGTTGACTCTCCCGGCCCGCTCCCCGGCGGCTGTCCCCGCGGGCGGTGTTGACGGGGTCGGTGTGCCCGCATTGACTGGCGGCCGTGTCCACCATCGAGCCGCCCTCCGTCACCGCGTGCTATGCCTTCGCCGTCCTGCGCGCCGTGGAGGACGGCACCGTCGGGTCCGCCGCTTGGGCCCTGCCTACGCACCGGCTGGAGTTCGGCGAGATGCGTGCGCTGTGGGACGCCGTACTCGGCGCCCGGGACGCCGGCCCGCACACCGGGCTCCTCGTCGGCGACCGCATCCGGCCCGAAGGCCTGCACATCATGGGCCACCTCGTCCTCACCTGCGCCAGCCTCGCGGACGCGGCGCTGGCGGCCGAGCGCTACCACCCCCTGGTGAGCCAGGCGGGCACGGTGACCCTGGACCGTCGCAGCGGCGTAAGCCGGGTCCGCTACCGACCGACCGTCGACCCGGCGGCCATGCATCCCCAGCAGGTGGAGGCGGTCGTCAGCAGCATGGTGCGGGCGGGCCGCTGGATCGCCGGCGACGACTGGGCGCCCCTGTCCGTGTCGTTCGCCCACCCCCGTACGGGCTCGGCAGAGCCCTACGCCCGCGTTCTCGGCTGCCCCGTCACCTTCGACGCCCCGGAGAACGCGATCACGATCGCCGACGAGGACCTCGACAGGCGCCGCCCCCTCTATGACCCGGCACTCAACGCCCTGCACCGGGCCTACGCCGACCGGCTCTTGCACGAGCTGTCCGCGCCCGCGACCGTGTCCGTGGCCGAGCACGTGCGGCGGTGGCTGGAGCACGCGGCATTCGAGGACGCGGGCCCCGAGGGCCCCGCCAAGGAGCTCAACCTCAGCGTCCGGACCCTGCGCAGGGCCCTGCACGCGGAGGGCACGTCGTGGCGCGCGCTCCTCGACACCGCCCGCCACGGCCGGGTCAGGCGGCTGCTGGAGACCACGCCCCTGCCGCTGGACCGGATAGCCCCCCTCGTCGGCCTGAGCGGCGCGACGGCCCTGGTCCGCGCCTTCACCCGGTGGGAGGGCATGCCTCCCGGGGCGTACCGAGGACTGCACCGGCACGCGGCCGGATCCGGGGCCGAAGCTCCTCCGTACAGCAGAAGGGCCCGGATCCTTTGAGGATCCGGGCCCTTCTGAGCAGTAGCGGGGACAGGATTTGAACCTGCGACCTCTGGGTTATGAGCCCAGCGAGCTACCGAGCTGCTCCACCCCGCGTCGGTGAACCCCACCCTACGGCACTGCCCGGCCGTACTCGACCGGTTTTCGCGCGGCGTGCTGCCGGCCGCTCCGGAGACGCCTGCTTCGTGGTGCCGATTTCGTCTTCGCGGACCCAGGGCTTGCTTGCTGTTCAAGGCGGGGGGCGAGGCGAGGCGGGCGGGCCCGGGGGCGTCCTACAGGGGATTGCCGCGCATCGCCTCGTCGCGGATCGTGTTGCGGTGTTCCTCGTAGACGAGCCGCGCATCATCGCTCGGGAGCGCCTCGGTGGCGAGGCCGCAGGAACACGTCACGACGGTGAGACCGGAGGGAGTGCGCAGTGTGTGCCCCTCCGGGCTGGTCCAGGCCTCACCGGCGGGGTTCTCGTACCGGAGGCTGTGGCGGTACTGGGGCTTGCGGGTACGGCTCGCGGTGCTGCCGGTGCTGCCGGTGCCGGTGCTGGTCAGGTCCACGGTGAAGCGGTGCTCGGTCATGGCTCCAGTGTGGCCGCCTGCGAGCGATCAGCCGGCAGCCCCCGCGGAAACTGGCCAGGGCGGATCGGGAGCGGTCACGGCGAACCGGTGGAACCGGGTCGTCAACGCCGTACACCCCCACCCCCTGCACCGCAGGGCAGGGCCGACTCGGTCTCTGCGTACCGGGTCGCGTCACGGCCTACCGGAACGCAGGATGGAGCAGGTGATGACGGTTTTGGTGGTCGGCGTGCCGGACGGCGAGCAGCTGGAGCTTCTGCGCGCGGGTATCCAGCGCAATCCGCACTTCCGGGTCTTGTCGCACGCCCACGACCCCGTCGTCGCTCTGGCGCACGCCCGCCTCCTTCTGCCCGATATCACCGTCCTGTCCCTGCCCGCCGGGATCGACAGCCTCGACGCGGCCCCGGACATCCTCAGCGTGTTCCACGGGGTGCGCTCCCTGGACCCGCCGAGCGGGGTGGTCCTGCGGACGGCCGCCGACCGCGTGCCCCGTGCCGTATCCGGCCTTGCGGTCGACGGCGCCGTCCACGTCGTGCGCGAGGGAGACTCCGAAGCCCTGATGCGGGCCCTGCGCACGATCGGTCTGCGCCGGGCCAGCTGCGACCCCGACGAGATGCCCTGACCGGACTCGTCCGCCCACCCTCGGGGTCGTATCGCACCGTCCCCTCATGCATCCGGGATGCCGGCGCCCTCGCCACCGACACCGGTATGGGCGGCCCCGACCGCACACTCGGCGCCGCGACCTTGGCCAGGCTCGACGGATACCGGCCGGGGAGGGAGCCGCGCTGCCGGCCCGCCACGTCGCGGACGCCTCGCTCCACGTCGGCGGCGCAGAGGATGCGGGCGCCCGATGAAGCGAGGGGCTCGCTCCCTCTTCGATGCCCCAACGCCTGCGGATCGGTGCCGGTTGAGCGATTTCAGGCGGGTGCCGCGGCCGACAGCCGTCCGCCGATCATCCAGATGCGCGACATCGCATCGGCAAGGGCGGGGTACCGGGCGGCCTCACAGATCATCTCCGAGAGCACGAGCATTCCGTGCGCGGTGCACTTCGGATCGCGGTTCTGGTGCAGCCAGACAACCGCGTTGCCCAGGGACCGGCGCCCGAGGAAGATCCCCGAGCGCCGCACGGCGGCGGCCGTTTCCAGGTCGGCGCGGCTGCCGCCGAACGGCAGGACTGCGGTTCGGCGGATCCCCGGCGGTGCCATGGAGTCCCGCACGTGGCGGACGCACGATTCCGGCGGGGCCTGTCCGTTCTCGAAGGTATTGCGGAATCCGGCGATGCGCATGCCCGCATTCTCCAGGTGGAGCTCGATGTAGAGCTCGATGGACAAACCGCGCAGCTGAATACGAAGGGGCAGGTACGTCATCTCCCCCGGCCGGCGAGAGGCACCGCCGAAAAAACCCTGAGCATTCTCTGCCCTCGACCGGATCGTCGAGGTCAGGAGCCGATACTCGTCCACCGATGCGCGTGTCGGGGAAAACCACACGGGTTTCAGCATGGCCGCCCACATCAGGGCAGATTGCCGGAGCTCGGCCTTCCCTGAATTAATCTGACCGCGATCGGTTCGATCGTGTTGCACGCATACATGCGCATCCACCGCCTTCGACATCATCCCTATTGCAGGGTTCCGATCGGTTCGGTTCGGTCCTTTGTAGTCGTCCTGGTGGAGGCCGGGCGAATAGTTGGCCCCTGATGCTAAGAAATCGGCGCGTGATCCCGGCGGCCGGAGCCCGAGCGGGTCGGCGCGGCGACTCCCGCGAACACGATGCGGCCGGCTGCCCGCGATTGCCATCCAGAGCCCCGCCCGCTTGACGGGGTTCAAGACGACCGATCATTATGGAAGTGAGACGACCGGTCATTTTGACCGCCCATTCCACACACGCGAGGGAATGACATGTCCACATACCGAGCGTTCGAGGTCACCGGGTCACGGAAGTTCGAGTGGGTGGAGCGTGAGACGCCGGAGCCACCGCTGGGGCACGTGCGCCTGCGGGTCGAGGCCTGCGGGGTCTGCCACTCCGACGTCCTGGCCGTCGAGGGGATGCGGCCCGACCCGTCCAAGCCGATGGTTCCCGGGCACGAGGTCGTCGGCGTGATCGACGCGGTCGGCCCGGGGGTGACGACGTGGCGGGTCGGCGAGCGCGTGGGCGTGGGGTACCTGAACGGCCACTGCGGGGTGTGCGACTTCTGCCGGCGCGGCGACTTCGTCAACTGTGAGGACCAACCTCAGACGGGCAGTGACATCGACGGAGGCTACGCGGAAGTGCTGGTCGCCAGGGCCAGCGGCCTGGTACGTATCCCTGAGCAGCTGAGCACGATCGACGCGGCGCCGCTCCTGTGCGCGGGACTGACGGTCTTCAGCGCGCTTCGGCAGGCCGCCGGCGCCCCCGGCGCACTGGTGGCCGTGCAGGGGATCGGTGGGCTCGGGCACCTGGGCGTGCAGTACGCGAACAGGCTCGGTTTCCGCGTCGCCGCGATCGCCCGGGGCACCGACAAGGCGGAGCTGGCCGAGCGGCTCGGCGCCGACCACTACATCGACAGTTCGGCCGAGGACGCCGGCGAGGCGCTGCGGCGGCTCGGCGGTGCTGCCGCGATCGTCGCGACCGCCGCGAGTGGTGCCTCGATGTCGCCGCTGATCTCCGGACTGGCGCCACGCGGCCGCATGGTGGTCCTCGGGGCCGCCCCCGATCCGATCCAGGTGCAGACCAGTGACCTGATCTTCGGCACCAGGACGATCAGCGGAAGCCTGACCGGCAGCTCCATCGAAAACGAGGACAACCTCCGGTTCGCCGCGGACCGGGATGTCCGTCCCATGACCGAAGTCATGCCGCTCGCCCAGGCTCCCCAGGCCTACGAGCGCATGATGTCCGGCGAAGCCCGTTTCCGTGTCGTGCTGGATGTGTCGGTCTGACCATCCTGCTCGTCAGTGGCAGGCAGGCGGTGACATCAGGCGAGCAGCGTGCCGAACACTACGCCGAAGAACACCTCGTACGAGTCTTCCGAACGGTCGGACCGACTGGAGATGAGCGTCCCCTCCCAGGCGTTCAGAATGAACCGGGCGAGCGTCCGCGCGTCCGTGATCGCCGTCACCCGGCCCGACGCCTGGGCCTCGGCGATCGGGGCCGCGAGCGCCTGCTCCCAGCTCTCCAGGCTGGTTCGTACCGCCTCGCGGATGAGGTCGCTGTGATCGGCCATCTCCGTGCCGAGGCCTCCGATGAGGCAGCCGCGGGTGAAGTTCCGGCTGGTGTTCTCATCGCGGAGGAATTCGAAGTGCTGCCGCAGCCGCAGCAGCGGATCGACGGACGCATCGGTGAGCTCGTGGAGCCGGCGGCTCTCGCCGTACCGCTCCAGGGCCACCACGGCCAGCGCTTCCTTGCTCTCGAAGTGGTTGTAGAACGACCCCTTCGGGACCCCGGCGCCGTCGGTGATGTCCTTGACGCCCGCCCCGTTGAACCCACGGGCATGGAACCGTTCGACCGCCGCCTCGACGATCTCCTCGCGCATGCTCCTTCTGCCCACCGGGAGCACTCCTTCATCGCAATATGACCAACCATCTTAGATCACAAAAACGATAGCATGCGACGCTTCTCCGCCTTCGGGGCGAGTGCGACGCCCGCCGGACGCAATGGCAGCCGCAGCCTGGAAGTCCTACCATCACGTGTACGCACTATGCGCCCTGCCGTCGTAGGGAGGCCGGTATCGTGAACGCCGGATTCGGGCGAACAGGCCTCTCGCCCTATCTGCCGATCGCAGAACACGGCCTCATCGGTGATCTTCACAGTGCGGCACTCGTGGGCACGAACGGCACCATCGACTGGTATTGCTGCCCGCGCTTCGACTCACCGAGCGTGTTCGCCTCGATTCTGGACGCGGACCGGGGCGGATCGTTCGAACTCGCCGCCGACGTGCCGACGCGGACCCGGCAGTTCTACTTTCCCGACACGAACGTTCTCATCACGCGGTTCTTCGCCTCCGACGGGGTGGCCGAGGTCCAGGACTTCATGCCGATCACCGACGACTCGGCCGCGCCGGCCCCGCACCGGCTGATCCGCCGGGTGATCTGCGTACGCGGCTCGCTACCCTTCACGGCGCAGGTGGCTCCCCGCTTCGGGTACGGCGCCGATCCGCACTCCGCACAGGCGCAGGGCAGCCACGCCGTGGTCTTCCGCTCCGGGGACCTGTCGTTGGCGCTGACCGCCACCACGCCGCTGGAGTGCGACGGCCTCGACGCGCGGTCCCACTTCAAGCTTCTGGAGGGCGAGTCGGCGGTGTTCGCCCTCGACCCGATCGTTGACGACGCCATCCCGCAGGCCTGCCCCCAGGCCGAAGCGGAGCGGCAGTTCGAGACGACGGTCCGGTTCTGGCGCGGCTGGCTGGCCGGCTCGCGCTACCACGGACGGTGGCGGGAGATGGTGCACCGCTCGGCGCTCGTGCTGAAGCTGCTCACGTACGCCCCGACCGGTGCGATCGTGGCCGCCCCGACGACCAGCCTGCCCGAGCAGATCGGTGGCGAACGCAACTGGGACTACCGTTTCGTATGGGTGCGTGACGCCGCCTTCTGCGTGTACGCCATGCTCAGGCTGGGCTTCACCGGCGAGGCCGAGGCGTTCATGCGCTTCCTGTCCGAGCGGGGCATCATGCGGGGCAGCGGTCCCGCAGGCCCACTGCAGATCATGTACGGGATCGACGGGCGCGACGAACTGCCCGAGCAGGTACTGCCCCACCTGGAGGGCTACTTGGGGTCCGCACCGGTACGGGTGGGAAACGCCGCGACCGGCCAGCTCCAGCTGGACATATACGGAGCGCTCATCGACTCCGTATATCTGTACGACAAGTGGGGACAGCCCATCAGCAGCGACCGGTGGGAGGAGCTCTGCGTCCTGGTGGACTGGCTCTGCGACCACTGGGACCAGCCCGACGACGGCGTGTGGGAAACGCGCGGGGGACGGAAGAACTTCGTGTACTCCCGGCTGATGTGCTGGGTTGCGATCGAGCGGGCCATCCGGATGGCGAACCGTCGGGGCCTGCCGGCGGATCTCCCCCGCTGGCGGCAGAACCGTGACGCGATCTACCGGCAGATCATGCAGCGCGGCTGGTCCCCCGAGCGAGGGGCGTTCGTCCAGCACCTCGACGACCTCGTGCTCGACGCCTCGGTGCTGATGATGCCGATGGCCAAATTCATCTCACCCACCGACCCCAAATGGCTCTCCACCCTGAACACGTTGACCGCGGAACTGGTGTCCGACTCGCTGGTCTACCGCTACGACCCCGACGCCAGCCCGGACGGCCTGAGGGGAGCCGAGGGTACCTTCTCGATCTGCTCCTTCTGGTACGTCGAGGCGCTCACCCGCGCCGGACGGCTGGAGGAGGCGCGGCTCGCCTTCGAGAAGATGCTCACCTACGCGAACCACGTCGGCCTCTACGCCGAGGAGATCGGGCTGACCGGTGAACAGCTCGGCAACTTCCCGCAGGCCTTCACCCATCTCTCGCTGATCAGCGCCGCGTTCAACCTCGACCGAGCCCTCGGCTGACCCGGAACGATGAGCCGGTCCAGGTGGTGATTCCGACGACCGAGCGGACGAGACCGGCGAAGGTCCGCGGGTCGGACCCGGTGAGTTTGTGCCACTGGGCGAGGCGGTAGGCCACCGTGTTGGGGTGGATCATCAGATCCTCGGCAGCATGGACCAGTGACAACCCGCCGTCGGCGAAGGCGATCACCGTCTCGGCCAACTTCCGGTGCTCAGTGGCGACTTCGCGGACCACGTCGAACAGCGGGCGCAGCCGTTCGCGACCGTCGACGAGACTGGAATGCAGCCAGACGTCCTCGAAGAACGACGTCGCGCTGCCGTCGCGTTCGGCAACGACCAGAGCGCGCTCGGCGTCACCGATGCTCAACTCAGCGCCGGTGAGTCCGGATCGATCCAGGCCGACGCCCACACGGTCGTCCTCGCCACCCAGGTTGATCACGCGGGCTACCGCAGGCCGGCCTCGTGACCGCGCCGTGCACCGGACCGGCAGGCCGCAGTACGCCCGCCGGCGTGACGCGGCGTGACCGGATGTCTTCACAGCCGCCCAATCCACGGATCCTGCCGGGCCTGATCCACCAAGTGGATCTCCTTGGTACCCATCGGCGTGAACACCGTGTCATCGGCAAGATTCCTGTGGAGTCCTCAGTCGACACCCACCTCCGCCTCGGAGGCGGGCCGGCGGGACCCGGAGGAGAATGGGAAGCAGCTCACGGAGGGTCATGCTTCCCTTTGTCCTTTGGGCCGGCCGCTCGCTGACCGCGGTGCTGTTGAGCACGGCGTTCGCGTGGGGCGTGCCCGTTGCTGCTCCTGCTGCCACCTCGCCGGTTCAGGCCGCGGCAGCAGAGTCCATCACGCTCGATCCGTCCCAGGGCCCGCCGGGGAGCCGGGTGGGGGTCCACGGCAGCGGGTTCAGCCGTTGCACGAAGACCGCCCTGGCGCCCGAGCCCCGCCCTGCCGAGGCGGCCGAGATCCGCATCACCTGGGAAGGCGGCGACAACCCGAGCGTCGTCAAGGCCGACGCCGCCGGTGAGTTCGATACCGACGTCACGGTTCCGTCCGATGCCAGTCCGGGCAGTTACGTGGTCACCGCTCTCTGTACGGTCAACTCGAAGCTCAAGGCCACCGCCGACTTCCAAGTGACGCCCGAGCCCGGGCCGACGGCCATGGCATTGGACCCGGCCGAGGGCGCCGTACAGACGTCTGTCACCGTGACCGGCTCCGGGTTCGGCGGCTGTACCGCGGACGACGGCCAGGCCGGTACGGTCACGCTGTCGTGGGACGGCACCCCGCTCCCGGATGTCACGCCGGCAGAGGTCACGGTGGACGGCGACGCGTTCACGGCCGAGTTCGCCGTTCCGTCCGACGCAGACGCCACGAATCACACGGTGACCGCGACCTGCGTCGGGTACGAACAGATTTCTGCCGAGCAGCGGTTCACGGTGACCGCTGCGCCCGGGCCGCAGCCGGAGGTGACGCTCGATCCCCCCACGTTGCCGTTCGGCGGCGGGTCCGTGGCCGTATCCGGTTCGGGTTTCAACTGCCCGGAGGTGGCCCTGTCGTGGGACGGCGAAGAGTGGGACACGGTGGCTCCCGCCGAGGACGGCTCCTTCGACACCGGGTTGGCCGTAACGCCCGATACGGGTGAGGCCTCATACACCGTACGGGCCCAATGTACGGATGACTCCGGCGTGGGCGCCGAGGCGGCGTTCACAGTGACCGGCAGCGGCCCGGTCCCACCCACCCCGACGCCTCCGGCCCCGGATCCGCCCACGCCGACCCCGGACCCGACCACCGACCCCACCCCCGTCACGGTCCCCGTCGGCCTGGTCGTCGGTTCGAGCCTGCTCGGAGCGGCCCTGCTGGCCCTCGCGGGATCCGCGTTCCTCAGCCACCGCCACCGCGGGCCGCGCTGGGTCCACGAGCACGTCAGCTCCCGGCTGCGCCCCGCCCCTGCGGCGACGGACGTGGCCGAGCCCTCCGAGACCGGCCCGCCCACCCGCTCCGTACGACTGGAACCACACCCGGACCCGGGTGACCAGACGCTGAAGGAGGAAGGCCCATGACCACGGCTCCCGTCGTCGAGCCTCTCACCGTCCGGGACCTGCTGCTCGGCCCCCAGGGGCAGAACCCCGAAGCACTCGCAGACTCCCTGGAGGCCCATGGCGCGGTGACCGGCCTGCTCCCGGGCGGGCACGGCCTGACCAGCGCGGCCGACCGGGCCGTGGGGCGCGAGCTGGCCGGCGTCATCAACGGCTTCCTGGACCTCGACCTCGTCTCCCTGGTGGCTTCGGGCTGGTCCAAGTACAAGGTCCTCAAGGAGGCGGCGCTTCGCACGCGCCGGTCCCCCGGCAGCGAGGAGGTCGTCGCCCTGGCCACCCACACCATCAGCTCCGCGCACCACCCGTCGGTGGACCTCCTCGTGGACGGCACCCAGGCCGCCACCGTCGCTGTGAACCTCACCGTGCTCTTTCGGATCAGCGGGCTCGTCGCGGTCGTCCGCGACGGCCTGCTCGTCGCCGCCCGCAGTGGGCAGTCCACGGTGGAGGCCAAGCTGGCCGTACGGGACATCGTGGTCGCCTCGCGCGAGGGCCGGCTGGACCTCCCCGCCACGCTGCGCCTGCGCGAGCCGATCGACCTGCTGCCGCATCAGCCGCCGGTCCCGCCCGCGGCGCCTCCCCCGCCGCCCGTTCCACCCCATCCGCCCCCGCCGCCGCTGCCACCGGTCCGGTGGGGGCGCAGGTAGGCCCTGGGCTGCCGCGGCGCCGCCGAGCCGGAGTCCGTCGTTCGCGCGTTCGATTGCGAGTGAGTCCGGGGCGGGCAGCCGACTCCATGCGTCAGAGCGCTAGGCCCTCATTACACAGATATTCTGAGAAATGTGATCGAGACGGAACGGCCGCGGCTCCCTCGGCGCTATGGCCGGTGGAGGCTTGTGCGGCTGTCGCCGGTCATTCTGACCGTCGTGATCGCCAGTCTGGCCTACGCCACTCCGCCGGAGATGGCCTTCAGCCGCCTCCTGCCCGCGGCGCCGGCCCTGGCCGCGGCCATGTGGCCGGTTCTCCCCACGGTCCTGCTCGGGACGGTCTGCCTCCTTCTGATGATCGGCCTCAGCCTCGTCTTCCCCGATCTGGGAACGTGGTGGACGGCCGCGGGGATCATCGCGGTCACCGTGGCCGCCGCGTACGGAAGCCATGTCCGGCTCCAGCGGGAGCGCACCCTCTTTCAGGTACGGCTCGTCGCCGACGCGGCGCAGCAAGTGGTCCTGAGCCCGATGCCACGCCGCTTCAGGAACATCGAGATCGAGTCGCTGTACCTCGCGGCCGCCGCAGAGGCCCGCATCGGCGGCGACTTCTACGAGGTGGTCGACACGCCGTACGGGGTACGGCTGCTCATCGGTGACGTGCGCGGCAAGGGCCTGCCGGCAGTGGGGGCGGCCGCGGCGATCGTCAACGCGTTCCGGGAGGCGGCCTACGGCGAGTCCGACCTCGTCGACGTCGCACGCAGGCTGGACGCCAGCAGCAGCCGCTACAACGCCGCCTATCCACCTGACGGGTCGATGGAGCGCTTCGCCACCGCCCTTCTCGTCGAGATCCCGCACGAGGGAAAACGTATCGACATCCTCAACTGCGGACACCCCCCGCCGATGCTCCTGAACCGCAGCAAGCTCCGTGTCCTCGAGTCCGTCACCCCCTCGCCCCTGCTCAGCCTCGCGGACCTGATCGGCGATCACTACAACGTCGACACCTTCGACTTCGCCCCCGGCGATTTGCTGCTCCTCTACACCGACGGGATCACCGAGGCCCGCGCCCGCAACGGGGAGTTCTTCCCGCTGGCAACCTGGATGCGTCGACAGCCCCCGACACCGCCCCGCGAACTGCTCACGGCTCTTCACCGCGACCTCCTCCGCTACAGCAGAGGAAGCCTTGACGACGACGTCGCCGCCCTCGCCGTACGCCTGCGTGAGCCCTGAGGGAGTCCCCGTACGTCTCGATCGAACAGAGGAAGGGCCTGGGACCGGGGACCGGGGACCGGGGACCGGGGACAATGCAGCACATGGATGACGCATTCACACTCATTCGGCGGGCCGTCGGCCTCTTGCCCGAGGACGCCACCGCAGAGAACGGCGCGACGGTCGGGGATGTCCGCGAGGACATCGCGCGCCAGGACTGGGAGATGGCGCTCGACATGCTCATCGAGATCGGTGATTTTTGCCCCGTGTCCGTGGAGTTCTGGGAGCTTCTGGCCGAGGCCTCTCGGCAGATGATGCTCGACCGCAGCTGCCGCTGGTGCCAGTGGCGGGGGTGGGAGGTCCAGCACGGCACTGTCCGGGCAACGCTGAGCCTGCCGGGACCTGAGGAGGGTGGACGCCGGAGCGCCTTTTCCGGGGACGGTCGGCTCAGGCCGCTGTGGGATATCGGGCGCCGCACCGCTGACGGGGAGCCAGACCTGAGCATCGCAAGGCTATGGGTGGAGTTCGCCGAGGAGCTCGGCCCGGGAGAGAGCGCCGATGTCCGGCTGGCGCCCCTGAGCCCCGAACAGTGGGGACATCTGAAGTGCGGAGACGTGATCACGATGCACGAAGCTCGACCTGCTGTCGGCACGGCCGTGATCGTCGAGGTCCTGCCGGCGCGTGCATGGCCTGATGCGCACGAAGTCGTTCGGGAAGGTGATCACGGCCGGTACGCACAAGCCGATGCAGCGGGGCCGGGCGGCCGCCCTCCTGGACGGTCCGGCCGGCCCCGCGGCTCGGGGTGAAGCGGCTGTTCACATGCCCTTGCAGACCTGGTTGAAGGCACGGTTGGCCGCCTGGGTCCAGGCCTGCCAATAGGCATTGCTGTGCTGCGGGCCGGACTTGTCCGCCACCGGCTTGGTCTGGCAGCTCTTCTTGGCCGCCGCGGCGCCCGCCTGGGCGCCGGCCGCGCGGCCCTGGGCGATGTCCCGCCGGGAACCCGGCTGGGCCGGGGGCGTGCTCTGCGGGTTCTGGGGCTTCGGTGTCGCCGACGAGCCCACTCGCTTGCAGTTCACGAAGATGAAGTTCTGGTCCTCGTTGACCGCGAGAACCGTGTAGTCGACGTTCTTCTGGAAACGCTGCACTCGGAAGGTTCCGTCCGGGCCTATCGCCAGGTCCACGGTGGACTCGCCATCGTTTAGCTTGCGGGGTCCCGTGAACCCCTCGCCGGTGATCGTGACGTACGTGTCGTTCGGTCCCGGCGTGACCGTACAGCTGGCGGCCGGGGCCGCCGCGCCGGCGGCCGGTGCGAGGGCAACGGCGCCACCGCATACGACCGAGGAGACGAGCAGGGACGTGACCACGGCGCGTCGGGTGCGTCGGTACATGGGGGTACTCCCATCGGAAGTCGAGCGGGAGGGGGGAGGGGCACATGACAGGCAGCCGTCCTGTTCATGCTGCCCCACCCGTCACGGGGTGTCGACCGGAGGCCCACGCGACAGCCGCGGCCGCCAGGCCGGACCCGGCCGCCTAGCTGCCTGGACAACGCCACAGGCAGGCGCAAACCGGACGCCCGTCACGGAGCGCGGGCCCGTTCCCGCGCCCGCGCCACGCCCACGTGCGGGTGAAGCCCCGTCGAAGATCGGCGCGAGCGGCGGCGGGGCCTGAACACTGTGGCCCGGTACGGGCTGCCGTACCCCTGCGCACGGAGAGCGGAAGAGATGACGAACGGTACGGTCCTGCTGGCACTTCGGGAGAACCCGATGGGTGGTGGCGTCAGCGCCGAGCAGCTACGGCGGATCGGCAAGGAGCTGGAGAACCAGGGGCTGGAGCTGCGCTGGGCGCCGAGTGCGCGTGACGCGCGGGCCTCCCTGCAGACCGAGGCCGGCCTCGCGGCGGCCGTGGTCGCCTGGGACCTGCCGCGGGCGGCGGGGGGCCCGGTCGAGGAGGGCGGTGGCGGGGAGGTCCTGCGGCACATCGCGCGGCGGTTCAAGGACCTCCCGGTCTTCCTGGTGATGGCGGACGACTCCGATCAGGACCTGGAGCGACTGCCGCTGTGGGTCTCGGAGACGGTGGTCGGCTACATCTGGGCGCTGGAAGACACTCCCTCGTTCATCGCGGGCCGCGTCGCGACGGCGGCCCGCGGCTACCACCGTGACCTGCTACCGCCGTTCTTCAAGGCCCTGCGGCGCTTCGAGGACTCCCACGAGTACTCCTGGCACACGCCTGCCCACTCCGGCGGGGTCGCCTTCCTCAAGTCCCCGGCCGGGCGCGCGTTCTTCGACTACTACGGGGAGCGGCTCTTCCGTACCGACCTGTCGATCTCGGTCGGGGAGCTCGGGTCGCTCTTCGAGCACAACGGCCCGATCGGCGAGGCCGAACGCAACGCCGCCCGGGTCTTCGGCGCGGACCGCACCTACTTCGTCCTGCACGGGGACTCCACCGCGGACCGGATGGTCGGCCACTACAGCGTGACGACCGACGAGATCGCACTCGTGGACCGCAACTGCCACAAGTCGGTGCTGCACGGGCTGGTGATCTCCGGGGCGCGGCCCGTCTATCTGGTGCCGACCCGCAACGGCTACGGGCTCGCCGGCCCCCTGCCGCCCGCCGTGACCGACCCGGCGGCGGTGTCGCGCAGGATCGCCGCGAACCCTCTCACCGCCGGGGCGCTCTCTCCCGAGGCCCAGTACGCGGTGGTGACCAACTCCACGTATGACGGACTGTGTTACGACACCGTCGCGACGGCCCGCGCCTTGGCACCGAGCACGCCGCGCCTGCACTTCGACGAGGCCTGGTTCGCGTACGCCCCCTTCCATCCGCTGTACGCGGGCCGCTACGGCATGGCCGTCGGACCGGACACCTTCCCCGACGACGGCGATGAGGAAGGCGGGCCGGGCCGGCCCACGGTCTTCGCGACCCAGTCCACGCACAAGCTGCTGGCCGCCCTCTCCCAGTGCGCGATGGTCCACGTCCGGTCGGCGCCGCGGGCCCCCGTCGAGCACGAGCGGTTCAACGAGGCGTTCATGATGCACGGCACCACCTCACCGCTGTATCCGGCGATCGCCTCCCTGGACGTGGCCGCAGCGATGATGGACGGCCCGCAGGGACAGTGGCTGATCGACGAGGCGGTCACCGAGGCGATCCGATTCCGTCAGGCCGTGGTCCGCACCGGGCGCCGCATCGCCGCCTCAGGGGACCGGCCCGACTGGTTCTTCGGTGTGTGGCAGCCCGAGTCGGTCACCGACCCGGCGACCGGGGAGCGCATCGCGTTCGCCGACGCGCGGCCCTCGCTCCTGAGCCGCGAGCCGTCGTGCTGGCACCTGGAGCCGGGCGCCGCCTGGCACGGCTTCGCCGGGCTGAGCGAGGGCTACTGCCTGCTGGACCCGGTCAAGGTGACGCTCACCTGCCCCGGAGTCACCGCCACCGGTGAGACCGGCACCTGGGGCATCCCCGCACGGATCCTCACCGCGTACTTGGAGGCGCGTGGGATCGTCGTCGAGAAGACGGACAGCTACACGACTCTGATCCTGTTCTCCATGGGCATCACCAAGGGCAAGTGGGGCACCCTGATGGACGCCCTCATGGACTTCAAGGCCCTGTACGACGCGGACGCCCCGCTGGACCGGGTTCTGCCTGAACTGGTCCGTCAGTTCCCGCGCCGGTACGGCCGCACCACCCTCAGCGGCCTGTGCCGGCAGATGCACGAGCACCTCACCCGCGCCGAGCTGATCGACGCCCTCGATGCGGCGTTCCACGACCTCCCCGAGCCGGTCGCGCCGCCGCGCCACTGCTACCAGCTGCTCATCCGGGGCGGTACCGAGCGCGTACGGCTGGCGGAGGCGGCAGGGCGGGTGGCAGCGGCGATGGTGACCGTGACCCCGCCGGGGATCCCCGTCCTGATGCCCGGAGAGTCCACCGGCGCCCCCGACGGGCCGCTGCTGCGGTACCTGCGCGCCCTGGAGTCCTTCGACCGCACCTTCCCGGGCTTCCACAGCGAGGCCCACGGAGTGAGCGTCGACCCCGAGAACGGCGACTACCTGATCGAATGCGTCCGCACCGGCCCGCCCCCGGCCTGACCCCCGGGCAGGTGCTGCGCGGTCCGGTGGAAGACACCGGGCCGCGCAGCGCCTGCCGCCCAAGCCGCGTACGGGTACGCGAGGGCCGACAGCCGGCAGGCGCCGACAACACCCGCACAACACGCCCGCAGCGAGGCCGCCACCGCAAGATTGCGAATCACCCGATCGGCGGATCCCGGCGGGCCGCCGGGGCAGGAGGAATCCGCGCCGGTCCGGTGTACGCCGTGCGGTTGTGCACGATCCGCGTCTCGTCGACCGCGCCCGCTCGCTGCTCGGCTCCGAGGCGTACGTCCACCAGAGCCGCATCGACATCAAACCGGGCTACCGGGGCAGCGGCTTCCACTGGCACTCGGACTTCGAGACGTGGCACGCCGAGGACGGCCTGCCCCGCATGCGAGCGGTGTCCGTGTCCGATCGCCCTGACCGACAACCACGACACCAACGGCAGCCTCATGATCACGCCCGTCGGCGGCACGACACGCCAGGCGAGAGGCAACGAGGCCGATCGCGCCGCGGACACATGCGAATCGGTCAGAGTGCGGTGCCCGTCTCCTCGGCCAGTGTCCGCACGAGCCGGTCCTGGAACGCCTCGTCGTGGACAGCAGGGTGCGGCTCGCGCAGCCGGCGGTGGTACCAGTACCCGCCGCTCGTCAGGGCCCCGGGATCATCGTCGACGGCGAGCCACTCCTGCGTGCGGTGTCCGAGCTCAAGATCGTCCGGCGCATGGGGGCCGCCCATCCTGGTCGGCACCCACCCCGGATCCACGGCGTTGCTCAGCACGCCGGCACGCAGACGTGCCACCGCGGCGGCGAGCGTGGTGACGAACAGCTTGCTGTCGGCGTACGACCCCGGGCCGTTCCCCTGCCAGTCGACCCCGGCAAGCGAGGGGCGCCCGTCGAAGTGCGAGCCGCTGCTCAGATACACCAGTCGGCGCGGGCCGCGGAGCAGAGCCGTGAGCAGGTACGGCGCGATGATGTTGACCGGCATGACGTCCGGGCCCCGGTACACGCCGACGTTGTGGATGACCGCGTCGAGCGGCCTCGGGCCGTTCAGCTCGGCGGCGATGCGCCGTACGGCGTCCCGCTCGGTGAAGTCGCCCACGACGAGGTCCGCTCCGCGGTCGACCAGTTCCTGGACGTCCTGCGCGCGCCGCTCGTTCCGGGCGTGCAGCACGACATCATGTCCCTTGAGCAGCAGCGATTCCGCCGCGGCCCGGCCAAGACCCTCCGTGGACCCCGTCACCAGAATCCGGCTCACCATCGCCCCTCCCTTCGCGCGCCGCGAGGTGAAGAACTCGGGGCCCTTGTCACGGTTGTCCACACCTCGACCGTACGGCCTGCAGCCGTCCGGACGCGATCGGCCGCGCCTTCGACGTGCACCCAGGCGGTCCGCCGGTGCCGCGCTCACCTACCTCCGGGTCGGCTCGACGAGCGTGTCGACGCCCGCGCACAGGAGCCGCACACTGCGGGTGAACTTCTCGTCCTCCGTGAGGGTGCCGGCCTCTGCGACGGTCATGGGGTAGCGCTCCCGCAAGGCAGTCGCGTCGTCGGCGCTGACGGCCGCGGTGGGCGACTGGCTCTGTTCCTGGAGGACGAAACCCGTGACATGGCTGAGCAATGTGTCCGCGGCGACACCGCGGTGCACGGCGGGTACCCCTGCCTCGCGCAGGGTCTCCAGCAGCCGCTCCATCAAGGACAACGCGCCGGGGCTGAGGACTTTCGGGCTGTCGGCGAGCATGACCGCGCCGCCGGCGTGGCGGCGGATGCTGTGGCGGAGCGTCACGAGCTGGGCTTCGATCCGTTGCCGCCAGTCCGCTCCGGGGTCCAGCTGGTCGAGGGCGGTCGTGCCCGCGTCGTAGGCCTGCCGGGCGACGCGGTCCGCCATGAGCTGGACCAGGGCGCCCTTGTTGGGCACGTGGTAGTACAGGCTCCCTGCCTGGGCGTCGAGTCGCTGCGCTACGCGCCTCATGGACAGTCCGTGGTAGCCGGTTTCGGCGAACACCGCCATGCCGGCGTCGATGATCCTCTCCACTGTCAGCTTCACGGGGGCAGCCTACCTCCATTTTCTAACACTGTTTGAATTTGACCCATCGAGGGTTATTGTCGTCCCTGCTGGAAGCCACGGGGACTGAAGGGGGGTGGTGGCGATGGGCGCGCTGGTGTTCAACGTGACCACGGCGGCACTGATGGTTTTGATGTTCAAGGGCGGGCTGGCCCTGCTGGGCGAGGACACCCTGCGCGGGCGGCGCGTCCCCTGGGCGGCGGTGGCCCTGACCGGGCTCGCGCTGACCGGTGTGGTGCTCCAGCTGTGCTGGGCCGGTGCGATGGACACCTTCGACAGCGACCCGGCCAAGTCCGGCTGGTGGCGGGTCGTCACCTCGATGTTCATGCAGAACGGCGGGCTGTTCGGCGGGGCCTGGAACATCGCCACGCTCGCGGTCATCGCCGCGCTGGCCGACTGGTTCTGGGGCGCCCCGCTCACTCTGGGCCTGTTCCTCGCGGGGATCCTCCTGCCCGAGCACATCGACGGCCTGGTCGGCGCAGGTGGGCAGCACAGCACCGACCCGCGCAACTTCGCAGGCAGTTCGGGTGCCACCTACTTCCTCGGCGCGACCCTGGCCTCGGCCCTGCTCGTGCGCGTCATCCGGACCGCCCGGGGCAGGGAGCGGGGCAAGGAAGCCCTGCTGGCCGCAGGCGTTCCCGTGCTCGGCCTGGCCATTTGGTTCGCCCAGTCCAACGGCCACGGACTGGTGTCCGTGTACGGCTTCCTCCTGGGTGCCCTCACCTGCCTCCTCGCCCGGCCCTCCGCGCTCCGCCCCGACCCGGCCTTCCGGCAGACGGGTCGCCCGGCGGCCTGAAACCCCTTCCGGTGGCAAACGGATGACGAGCCGGCCGCCCCGGAACAGGCGGCCGCAGCCGGGCGTGGCCAATGAAGACGCGGGAGCGCCCCCTCCCCCGCCGCCCTGGCCTTCCTGGCCCTGCTGAAGGAGGCCGCGCGCGGGCTGGCATCGTGAGCCGGGTCTCGACCCACCCCGAGCCGGGCCGCTGCCTACGGGATGAGGGGGTGGAGGCCCGAGCAGTCGTACCCGCCACTCGGATCCGGCGCGTAGAGCCAGTAGGCCGACATGACGAGCAGCAGCACCACCGGCACGGTGAGGAGCGCGGACACCCCCGCGAGCCACCGCTGCCAGGCCGCTTCGCCGGTCGGCCCGGAACGCTGCGCAGCACGGCCCCAGGCGGCGTACAGCAGCAGGGCGCCCAAGCCACAGGCGACCCCGGCCCACGAAGTGACGTACATCCGCGTGGAGGGACCCAGGTAGTGGCAGTGCTGGAAGGTGTCGGAATCGAAGGCGGTACGGGCGGCCAGCAGTCCGGCGGAGACGGCAGCCAGCAGCGGCACGAGGAGAGCGCGGTGGCGCCGGACGGGAGAGCCGGCGGGATCGGTAACGGTCATCGGTGCCCGTCCAGGTCGGGGAAGGCGTTCATACGGCACGTGCGTCGCCGCAATCCCGGTGGCGAGGCGGGGACACATCCTGAGCTGCACGGAGGCGGGGCGCATCCGGATCCGCGTGCCGCTCGGCTGAAGACTACGTACCCCGGTCGGTGACCTCGTCCTGGGGGTACCCGCCGGCGGCCGGCAGGAAGGACCGGAATCCGGCCACGCCCGCAGCTCCGTCCGCTCCTGACTCGCGCCGATGGTGCAAGGCGCGACAGCATGGAGGGAGGGCGGTCGACCGTGGCTGCCCGCACAGGAGGGCGTTACAGACCGTGACGAGGCAGCGCTTTGCGTTCTGCGGGGCTGAGCTGGCCGCTGTCTACGTGCTCGCCGAAGGCCGCAAGGAGCTCCATCTGGCCGAGATGACCGGAAACCGTTCCATGCTCTACGGACTGCCCGCGGTCCTCTCCGTCGACGGGCACTCCCCTGCCGCCGAGGCCTACCGCTCGGGTCGCCCGCTGTGGCTGACCCCGAAGGCACTCGCCGCATACGTCGAGGAGGACCCGCACCACTTCCCCGGCCGGGTACGGGACGACTCCGTCAGGACATCGCCGGCCAAACTCTCGCTCGGTGCCCTGCCGCTCGGGCACGGCGCCCAGGAGCTGGGCTGCCTGATCGTCGCCGGCGAGGTTCCCGACGGGTTCAGCAGCGACCGCCGGAGCCTGCTGGAGCTGTACGCCGACCAGGTCGCCGCCGGACTCGAATCGGTGGCCGCCCACGCGCCCGGGCGCACGGCCCGGCGCCCCGTACTGGGACACACGTTGGTGCCGCTCCGGGGCGGCGCGTTCATCCTGGACCTCGACTCCGGCCGCATGGAGGCGCACGCGCGCGTACTGGAGCTGCTCGGCATCCCGCCCGACCAGTTCGACGGCAACGTGGAGATGCTGCTCGCGAGTGCCGTGCCGGACGACATCCCCGCGCTGATGGCCATCCTGGAGCCGGACAGGCTGACGACGGATCCGCAGCAGCTGGCGTTCCGCATCCGCAGGCCGGGAGGCGAACTGCGCTGGCTGGGCCTGCGGTGCCGGGTGATGACGGACGACGACGGCACACCCGTGCGGGTCCTCGGCGTGGTGGCCGACGCCTCCTACCTGCGCCCGAGCGCCGACGAGGTCTCCATCGTGCAGCGGCTGTCCACCAAGCTGGCCGGCGCGACGACCATCAGGGACGTCAGCCAGATCGTCGTCAACTCCCTGCGCGACCCACTGGAGGCGACCCGGGTGGCGGTCGCGGAGGTGGAGGCCGACCGGCTCGTGGTCACCGTCCTCGACCCTCCCGAGCCGCGCGCCTGGCCGGGTATGTGGCGTTCGGAGTGGCGATCGGAGTGGCCGGATGCCTCGATGCACGACCTGCCCACGCTGCAGAACGCCCTTCGGGAGGGCCATGTGAGCCTGTGGCCGCCGGGTGCGGACCTCGAACCGGCTCTCGCGGGGATCGGGCCCGGCGGCCTCGCCGTCCTGCCGCTTCCGGCGGACGGCCGGATGGTCGGGGTCTGCCTCGTGGGGTGGGACGGTGAGCACCGGTTCGGGCCGGAGGAGCGCTCGCTGCTGACCGCCACCGCGGGGCTGGTGGGGCAGGCGCTGACGCGCGCCCACGCGCTGGACGCCGGCCATGAACTCGCCACGATGCTCCAGCGCAGCCTGCTGCCGCGGAAACTGCCCTCACTGCCCGGCGGGATGGCCGTCGCCCGGTATCTGCCCGCGACGGTGGGGCTCGAAGTGGGCGGCGACTGGTACGACGTCATCCCGCTCAACGACGGCCACGTGGCGCTCGTCATCGGCGATGTGCAGGGACACAGCGCCGGAGCCGCGACCATCATGGGTCAGATACGGACGGCCGTGAGGGCCTACGCGGTGGAGCGCCATCCGCCCGACGTGGTCATCGCCCGGGCCAACCGGCTGCTCGTCGGCATGGAGACGGACCTGTTCGCCACCTGTCTGTACGTGGACCTGGACATGGAGGAGGGCATCGCCTGGTTCGTCCGCGCCGGCCACTTGCAGCCGATCCTGCGCTACCCGGACGGCAGCACCGACGAGTTCAAGGTCGAGGGCGGACCGCCCCTGGGAGTGGTCACGGACGCCGAATTCCCCATGACGGAGGTCGGCCTGGTCCCGGGGACGGTGCTGGCCCTGCTGACGGACGGCATGGTCGAGTCGTCCAACCTCCTTCTGGAGGACGGCATGCGCCGGGTGTGCGACGTACTGGCCACGGCGGACCCGTCCGACCCGGGGATGGTGGCCGACGAACTGCTCTCGGGCGTCAATCGGCGGGACGACGACGTGGCGCTGCTGCTCTTGCGCTACGACGGCACCCTCGTCCGGCCGATGCGGACGAACTGGACCGTCTGGCGGCTCCCCAACGCCGTCCAGCACGCTCGCCGTTTCGCCGCACGCGCGCTGCGCTCGTGGGGTGTGGAGGAGGAACTCGACGTCGCCCTGCTGGTGGTCTCCGAGCTGGTCACCAATGCGATCGCCCATACGCAGGGAGAGGTGCAGCTGGATCTGACGCTGACCGCGGACCGGCTGCGGATCGCCGTGAACGACGCCTCGCCCCGCAGCCCGGTCAAACCCACGGACGTGGACTGGTCGGCGACCGGGGGCCGCGGGATCCTCATCGTCGAGGCGACGACGGCGTCGTGGGGCTCGGTACCGCTCAGCAGCGGCAAGCAGGTGTGGGCCGAGGTTCCGCTGGCACCGCGCGAGCGTCTCGCCCAGCGCGCGTAGCGTCCGCCGCTTGGGATTACGCAGCCGTGGCCCTCAGGCGGCCACCTGCTTCTCCGCCCTCTCGGGATGCGGCTGCCTGCCCTGCCGTTGGCGCTCGGCCCAGCGGACGGCGAGCGGGGCGGCCAGGCCTGTCAGAGCGAACAGTGCTCCCACGACGTACCAGCCGGGGCGGCCCCACGTAATGCACAGGTAGATGAGCAGCGCGGGCCCGACGGCCTCGGCCAGGCCGGCGCCGAGGCCGAAGACGCCCAGGTACTGGCCGGTGGCCCGCTTGGGCGCAAGGGCGAAGGAGATCTCGAACCCGGCGGCGGAATGGCACAGTTCACCGATCGTGTGGACGGTGACTCCGGCCGGCAGGAGGGTCGCGGCAGCCCAGGCAGGAATGTCGGCGGACAGCGAGATCAGCCGTGATCAGCCGTGATCAGCCAGAGGGGTACGGCGACGGTGAGCAGCTTGAACTGGATGGCCATGATGCCGTCAAGGACCGTAAGGGCGAGGTAGGGCCGGTCACGCAGCGCGATCCAGCGCGAGCCGCGCACGGCCGGCTCGGGCTTGACCGGGCGCAGGCGAAACACGATGGCCGCGGAGGCGGCGAAGGCGACCGCGTTCCCGATGACGAGGAGTTGGTGGGCATGGTGGGTGCCGACCTCTACGGCCCAGCCCGCCAGCACTGCGCCCAGGGAGATGCCGATGTTGGTCACGGCGCGCAGATAGGCGCGGAACTCCTGTGGCCGGTCTCCTCCGTGGTATCGGATGATCGGGCTGCGTGCGGCCAGCCCGGCCCCTTTCGCCGCGGTGGCCGCACATACCGCGAGCGCGAGAGCGCCTGCACTTCCGAGCCCGAGCCCCACCTGGGCTGCCGACGGTGTGGAGGACGATCAGATGGAGGTTCGGGCCGATCGCGAGCGCGACGGTGTCCGGAGGTGTCTGCCTGTTTGCGTAGGAGCGTCGGGTCGTCGGCCCCGTGCTGCCGAAGGCGTAGCGCGGGCACTGTACGCCGTTGTGCTTACGTGAGATGTCGGGCCCGTGTGGCGATGAGTCCCGGCTTCATCACCGCTCTACCGTTCAGACCCAGTACCCGGAGGGAGCGGCAGATGACCGACACGACGGCTGTCGACCTCGGCCCACAGGCCCGGCTCGTGGCCCGGCTCGCGACGGACGTCCCCGACGCGGCGCTCGCCGACCGGACGCCCTGCCCCGGATACACGGTGCGCGAACTGCTCGGCCACCTCACCGGCCTCGCCGTCGCGTTCCGCGATGCCGCCCGCAAGGACCTGGGCTCCACGACGGACACGCCCCCCGGTTCCACCACCCCCTCCCTGCCCGCCGACTGGCGCGAGGAACTGCCCCGGGCCCTCGGCGAAATGTCGGAAGCCTGGAGGGAACCGGCCGCCTGGACCGGTATGACCCGTGCGGGAGGCGTGGACCTCCCCGCCGAGATCGCGGTCACGGTCGCTGCCGACGAACTGGTCATCCACGGCTGGGACCTGGCCAGGGCCACCGGCCGGAAGTACACACCCGACGACGCCGCGCTGCGCGCCTCGCACGCGTTCCTGCTGCGAGCCGCCGAGGACGAGGGACGCGGCGGGGGCGCCTTCGGAGCCGTCGTACCCGTACCGGACGACGCCCCGCTGCTCGACCGGGCGGTCGGGCTGAGCGGGCGCGATCCGAACTGGACACCACAGACCGTGGAGGCGTAGAAGGGCGGAGCCTGGCCGAGGTCTTCTGCCGGACCGACCTCGGCCAGGTAAGCAGCTCAGTCGTCGATCGCCTGGTAGAGGGTGGTCCAGAAGTCCTGCATGGCCCGCGCCGAGTCCGGAGTGGACATCCCGGTCTGGGTGAGCAGAATGCCGACGAGCTGGTTGTGCGGGTCGGCGTAGGTCGTGGTGCCGGCTCCGCCGTCCCAGCCGAACTGGCCGATGGGCGCGTAGTCGCCTCGGTAGGTGCGCACCGTCATACCGAATCCCCAGCCACCGGTCTGCCCCTGACCGTGTGACAGATGGACGACGCTGCGCGCCCAGGCCTGAAGGGCGGCGGTCTGCTCGGGCGTGAGACGGTTGGTGGTCATCAGCTCGACGGCCGGCCGGGACAGGATCCGTTCGGTGCCGTGTTTCCCGTGGTTGAGCAGCATCCGGAAGTAGGCGTGGTAGTCGTCGACGGTCGAGTCGAGTCCGCCGCCGGCGGACTGGAACGCCGGAGGCTTGCTGTGGTGTCCCCCTTCGGCTTGGTCCTCCACGTGGAACTCTCCGGTCTGCGGATCGGGGGCGTACAGGGGCGGCAGCCGGTGAATCTTGTCGGCGGACACGTGGAACCCGGTGTCCTTCATCCCCAGCGGATCGAAGATGCGCTCTCGCAGGAACTCCTCGAACGACTGGCCGGTGACCCTGGCCACCAGCACCCCGAGCACGTCGTCGCTGACGTTGTACAGCCACCGCTCTCCGGGCTGGTACATCAGCGGAAGCGTGCCCAGGCGGCGCATCCACTCGTCCGGCTCGACTGCCGGCAGCATCCACCCGTTCTCGCCGTAGACCTTCCGCTCGAAGTAGGCGCTCATCATCGGGGAGCCCATCGCCGTCGTGTCCAGCCCGAGCCCGCAGGTGGAGGTGAGCAGGTCCCGAACGGTGATCGGACGGCGCGCCGGCACGGTGTCGTCCAGCGGGCTGTCGGGCCGCTTGAGTACGCGCCGGTCGGCCAGTTCCGGCAGCCACTGGTCTATCGGGTCGTCAAGTCGCAGCCGGCACTCGTCCAGCAGGACCATGGTCGCGGCGACCGCGACCGGCTTGGTCGTCGAGGCCATCCGGAAGATGGTGTCCCGGCGCATCGGTGCGCCGCCGTCATGGCGCATCGTCCCGATCGCTTCGACATGGGTCTCCTCGCCCCGGCCGACCAGGGCGACGAGTCCGGGGATCTTCTTGGACTCCACATGCCGTTCCAGTACCTCGCGCAGGCGGCGCAGCCCTGCTGCGGATAAGCCGTTGTTGCCGTTTCCCATCGTGAATCTCCTTGGACGCATTGGTCGGTCTCGACGGTGCCGCGGGCATGCGGCGAGAGCGGGACGTGCTGACGCGTGATCAGACCGTCGTGTCGTCTTTTCCGGTCTCGTTGCCGGCTGCACGCTCGATGTCGTCGGTCAGCTGCTTCCGGGCGCGGGCGGGGACGTAGCCGCCCTCGGAGTAGTTCTGGGCGAACGCGTCGACGAACTCCAGCGGGTCCTCTCCGACGATCGCGCGGATCGGCGTTCCGTCCGCCACCGCCTGTTCGAACAGGTCAGCGAGGTCTTCGAACATCGCCGCATTGCTGTCGGCGTCGGTCGGCACGAAGTGCATCAGGTACCGCTCGATCGCTTCGACCGCCGTGCGGTGGTCCTCGGGAAGCTCCTTGACGCGCGCCTTGTACGCCCTCCAGCGCTTCTTGGGCCCGATCATCTTCGCGATGAAGCCGGTCTTCTCGCCCTCGGACATGGTCACTTACCCCCTTCGCGGAGCTGTTCCAGTCGTTCCGTGAGGAAGCTCCACGCCCTCCAGAACTCTTCGAGGTACTCCCGTCCCTGCGCGTTGAGGGAGTGCACCTTGCGTGGCGGCCCCTTCTCGGAGGGGACCTTCTCCACGTCGACGAGACCGCGCTTCTCGATCCTGAGGAGCAGCGCGTAGATGGTCCCTTCGGCGATGTCGGAGAAACCCTGCTCTCGCAGCCGCGCCGTGATCTCGTAGCCGTAGGCGGGCCGGCCGGACAGGGACGCGAGGATGATGCCCTCCAGCGTGCCCTTGAGCATCTCCGTCTGGAGCTTGGTCATGAAACACCTCCCCCCTGAGCTATTCAGCGTTGTTGAATACCAGTACACCGTAACGCTGACTACTGGTACTTAGCAAGACAGAATAGTGAGACGCTCGGGTTCAACACGCTGAAGGTCATCGACTTCTGCGTCCAGGTCTTCGGCGGGCGCGGATACATGACGGAGTACCGGGTCTCACGTGCCCGGATCGAGGTCCGCGTGGCCAAGATCTGGGCGGGCTCGAACGCGGTCACGAAGGAACTGACCGGCCGCGACCTCGGACTGCAGCCGCTGTCGGCTCCGTTCCACATTCACGTTCAATCACAAGGGAGGTAGAACCATGGGTCATGCCGCACCGCAGCGGATCGGTGTCGCAGCCGAGACAAGCCCGGGAGAGACGCGTGTGGCGGCCACGCCCGCGACCGTGCGCCAGTTGGTCGCGCTGGGCTACGAGGTCGTCGTCGAGTCGGGAGCGGGTACGGCCTCCGGCTTCTCCGACGACGCGTACGTGGCGCAGAGCGCGAAGGTCGGTGACGCCTGGAGCGCCGACGTCGTACTGAAGGTCAACGCGCCGTCCGGCGAGGAGATCCGGAGTCTGGCCGACGGGGCGACGCTGGTCAGCCTGATCGGCCCGGCGCACAACCCCGACCTGATCGAGGAGCTCGCGCGGCGTCCGATCACGGTGCTCGCCATGGACGCCGTCCCGCGGATCTCGCGGGCCCAGTCCTTGGACGTGCTCAGCTCCATGGCCAACATCGCCGGCTACCGCGCGGTCATCGAGGCGGCCCACGTGTTCGGCCGGTTCTTCACCGGCCAGGTGACCGCGGCCGGAAAGGTTCCACCGGCGAAGGTGCTCGTCGCGGGCGCCGGCGTGGCGGGACTCGCCGCCGTCGGCGCCGCCAGCAGCCTCGGCGCGATCGTCCGCGCCACCGATCCGCGCCCGGAGGTGGCGGAGCAGGTCCGTTCGCTCGGCGGCGAGTTCCTCGGCGTAGAGGTGGAACAGGCGGCCAGCACCGACGGGTACGCCAAGGCGACCTCGCAGGAGTACGACCGTCGGGCCGCGGAGATCTACAGCGAGCAGGCCGCCGACGTCGACATCGTCATCACCACCGCGCTCATACCCGGACGCCCGGCGCCGAAGCTGCTCACCGCGCAGGACGTCGCGAGCATGCGGCCCGGCAGCGTGATCGTCGACATGGCCGCGGCTCAGGGCGGGAACGTCGCCGGCACCGTCGCGGGAGAAGTGGTCGTCACCGAGAACGGTGTCACGATCATCGGTTACACCGACCTGCCCAGCCGGCTGCCGGCCCAGGCATCGCAGCTGTACGGCACGAACCTCGTCAACCTGATGAAGCTGCTCACGCCGGCCAAGGACGGCCAGCACCGGATCGACTTCGAAGACGTGGTACAGCGGTCCATGACCGTCGTGCGTGACGGCGTGACGACCTGGCCGCCGCCGCCCGTACAGGTGTCCGCCGCTCCGGTGGCGCAGGCACCGGTGGCCGTGAAGCCGGTCGCGCCTGCCAAGAAGCCCATGTCCGCGGCGGCGAAGTACGCGCTCGCCGGTGCCGGGATGGCCGGGCTCTTCCTGCTGACCGCGTTCTCCCCGTCCCAGCTGATCGGCAACTTCACCGTCTTCGTCCTCGCGATCGTCGTCGGCTACTACGTCATCGGCAAGGTCCACCACGCCCTGCACACGCCACTCATGTCGGTCACGAACGCCATCTCCGGGATCGTCGTCGTGGGCGCCCTCCTGCAGATCGGCCGTGCGGACACCACGATCACCGTGCTGTCGTTCGCCGCGATCCTGCTGGCCAGCATCAACATTTTCGGCGGATTCGCGGTCACCCGCCGCATGCTCGCCATGTTCTCGAGAGGCTGAACCCACATGACTGCCGCCACGGCCGCGCAGGCCGCCTACATCGTCGCCGCACTCCTGTTCATCCTCAGCCTCGCCGGGCTCTCACGGCACGAAAGCTCCCGTTCGGGGCTGGTGTTCGGCATCTCCGGCATGGCGATCGCCCTCGCCGCCACCATCGGCCTGGCCTCGCGCAGCATCGCCGCGACGGGGCTGACCCTGCTCGTCGTCGCCGTGCTGATCGGCGCGGGCATCGGGATCTGGCGTGCCCGGGTCGTCGAGATGACCGGTATGCCCGAGCTCATCGCCATCCTGCACAGCTTCGTCGGCCTGGCCGCCGTACTCGTCGGCTGGAACGGCTACTTCGAGGTCGAGGCGGAGGGTCCCGGGCATGTCGCGGTGGCTCAGGACCTGCTCGGCATCCACCACGCCGAAGTGTTCATCGGGATATTCATCGGCGCCGTCACCTTCAGCGGATCGATCATCGCCTACCTGAAGCTGTCGGCGCGCATCAAGTCCAGCCCGCTGGTGCTGCCCGGCAAGAACCTGATCAACCTCGGGGCCCTCGTCGCGTTCGCGGTCATGACCGTCTTCTTCGTCATCAGCCCGAGCCTCGGTCTGCTCATCGCGGTCACCGCGGTGGCGCTCGCCCTCGGAGTGCACCTGGTCGCCTCGATCGGCGGCGGCGACATGCCGGTCGTGGTGTCGATGCTCAACAGCTACTCCGGCTGGGCCGCGGCAGCGTCCGGGTTCCTGCTGAACAACAACCTGCTCATCGTCACCGGAGCGCTGGTCGGCTCCTCCGGCGCGTACCTCTCCTACATCATGTGCCAGGCGATGAACCGCTCGTTCATCTCCGTGATCGCGGGCGGCTTCGGTGTCGAGGCCACCGCGAGCGACGACACCGACCTCGGTGAGCACCAGGAGATCACCGCCGAAGCCACCGCCGAACTGCTCGCGAACGCCTCGTCCGTCGTGATCGCTCCGGGCTACGGAATGGCCGTCGCGCAGGCCCAGTACCCGGTCGCCGAGCTGACCCGCAAGCTGCGCGAGCGAGGGGTGGACGTGCGCTTCGGGATCCACCCCGTGGCCGGGCGGCTGCCGGGGCACATGAACGTGCTGCTGGCGGAGGCGAAGGTACCGTACGACATCGTCCTGGAAATGGACGAGATCAATGACGAACTCTCCGGCACCACCGTCGTGCTCGTCATCGGCGCCAACGACACCGTCAACCCGGCTGCCTCCGAAGACCCGGGCAGCCCGATCGCCGGTATGCCGGTCCTGCGGGTGTGGGAGGCGGAGAACGTCGTCGTCTTCAAGCGCTCGATGGCAACCGGATACGCGGGCGTTCCCAACCCTCTCTTCTACCGCGACAACACCCAGATGCTCTTCGGCGACGCCAAGCAGAGGATGGAGGACATCCTCGGGGCGCTCGGGTCCGACACCCCGTCGCACCGCTCGCCCGCCGCGGTTGCGGCGTCGCGGTAGCCGGGCAGGAGAACCCCGCCTTCGCGCCGGGGCGACAGGCCTTCACCCGGAAGGCTCAGTCGCCCCGGTCTTTGCATGCGCGAGGGCCGGGGCGTGTGGTTTCCTGAGCCCCGCCTCACACCGTAATGGTGTGACTACGCGGAGCGAATGGATGGTGCTGTGAGCCTTCTGGACATCAAGCTGGAGCGGGCGTTCGACGTGTTCGACTCGGACCGCGACGGGCGACTTCAGAAGTCGGACGTCATCGGTCTCTCGGACAGGCTCGCCGAGTCGCTCGGCTACGCCCCGGACGCTGTGGCCGGACTCCGGAATTCGCTGGCGGACCTCTGGGACACCGTCTTCCACAAGATGGACAAGAACGACGACGGAGCCGTCGACCGGCAGGAGTTCCGGTCGGCGTTCCGAGCACGGATCGTCACGGACCAGAACAGGATCTGGGAACGGATCCGGAACATGAGCAACGCCTGGACCGAGCTCGGTGACCGCGATGGCGACGGCATGCTGACGCGCGAGGAGTACACCTCTCTGCTCCACGGCATGTTCCGCCTGCCCCGGGAGACCTTCGACGAGGCCTTCAACCAGCTGGACGTCGACGGTGACGGGCAGTTGAGCCGTGACGAGATCAGCTCCGCGATGAAGGAGTACTACACGAGCGAGAAGCATTCGGCACGCGGGAACCAGTTCTTCGGCCGTCTCTGAGCAGCGCGCAGGGGGGCCCGCGCGCCCCCCTGTGCCCCGCGCGCCCGCAGTGGCCCTTCGTGAGCCGATGCGTATCGCGCCCCCGCTCGTTGACCGCAGGGGGAAGCCGATCCCCCGAGACCTACCTGGAGGACCTCTTGATGGCCGATGCCGCACTGCCGGTGATCGTTCTCTCCGACTCCGATCCGCTCCGCCGGCACGAGACGGCCGAGCTGGTGCAGAGCTGGTACCGGACGTCGTTCCGTGTGCTGCAGGTCGGAGGACCGGCGGAGGTGGTCCGGGCGCTGGCGTCGCTGGCCGACCGGAAGGTACCCGTCGCCGCCGTGCTCGCCGATGAGGCCCCCGGCCCCGGTGCCGCGCATCCCGGCGTGCGCTGGCTGTCGCTGGCGGGGCACTCCGCCGCCGTGCCCGGCGCCCGTTCCGGGGCGGTCCGGGGCGACGAGAGCCCGTCCGAGCACCTTCGGGACGCGCTCGACGACTCCCTGTGCACGTGGAATGCCGACTGCCACGGGGATCTGTCCACCGCCGAGGTGCGCGGCAGCCGCTTCTCCCCCGCCGCGTACGCGGTACGCGACTTCCTCGGCCGCAGCGGCGTGCTCTTCCGGTGGCTGCCCGACGAGGACGTGCGGGAGGCCCCGGTCACCGTCCGGCTCGGCGACGGCACCGAGATGGTGGACCCCTCGATCAGCGAGTTGGCCGAGCGGCTCGGCCTCATCCGGCCGGCCGAGCAGGACCACTACGACGTCGCGGTGATCGGTGGTGGCCCCGGAGGCCTGTCCGCGGCGGTGTACGCCGCCGCGGAGGGCATGAGCGTGGTCGTCATCGAGGACGACGCGCCCGGCGGGCAGGCGGGATCGACCTCGCGGATCGAGAACTACCTCGGATTTCCGGTCGGGCTGACGGGTGGTGACCTGGCCCAGCGCGCCTTGCAACAGGCGCGCAGGGCCCGCGTCGAGTGGCAGCCCACCCGGGTGGCCAGTCGGGTGACCCCGATCGACACGGGCGGCCATACCGTCGAGTTCGTCAAGGCCGGCACCGATGAGACGGCCTCGGTGACCGCTGCCGCGGTGGTGGTCGCCACCGGCGTGGACTGGAACCGGCTGACGGCTCCCGGGGTCGACCGTCTCCTCAACTCCGGTGTGTACTACGGGTCTTGCCTGTCCGACGCCCCGTCGACGGCCGGGGAGGACGTGTACATGGTGGGCGCGGGCAACTCCGCCGGACAGGCCGCCCTCTACTTCGCGCGCTACGCCCGCTCCGTCACCTTGCTGGTCCGGGGCACGGACCTCAGTGCCTCCATGTCGAGCTACCTGGAACAGCGCATCGAGCGGACCCCGGGCCTGAAGGTCCTGCTGGGCACCGAAGTGGCCGGCTGCCTCGGTGGGTCCACCCTCAACGGACTCAGGCTGCGGGACCGCCAGGGCGACGAGCGAACCGTCGCCGCGCACTGCCTGTACGTCCTGATCGGCGGCCGCCCGTCGACCGAGTGGCTCGGCGGCACCCTGAGCCTCGACGACCGCGGGTACGTCCTGACCGGCAGCGGCGGAGCCGGCCCGGCCGCGCTGCCGATGGAGACCAGCCGGCCCGGCGTGTTCGCCGTGGGCGACGTACGGTCCGGATCGGTCAAGCGGGTCGGCGCCGCCGTGGGCGAAGGCGCCGCAGTGGCCCAGTCCCTGGTCGAGTACCGGCGGCGGCACCCGGAGCGCTTCCAGGACGCGCGAACGCCCTGCGGATTCTGACCGACACGGCACGGCCCGGGTGCCGGTACCGCCTGGGCGGAAACACCCCTACACAGAACGGAAGCAGGCTGAGGCCCGTACGGATCGGGCCTCAGCCTGCTTCCGCGTAGGAGCGTGACAAGCGCGTGCGGGTCCGCGCACGCCGTGGTCCCCGTCCAGGAGGCGCAGCCTCTGGCCAGGGTTGGTCAGTCCCGGTCACCCAGGTCCAGGCGGTCGGCGAGGCCGGCTGCGGTGAAGGCCGCGACCAGCCGGTCAAGGCCTTCGGCGGGTGCCCGCCGCCTCCCTGGTCCACTGGGACCCGGACCGCGGCCTGCACCGCGGGGCAGCCCACCCCGTCACCCAGATCGTCCACCCGCTTATACGACCCGCCGGTGCAAATGGGTGACCAGCACGAATGTTGATCGTTAAGGAGGCGTCCGGGTCAACGAAGGCGCTCTCGTGCCGGTGGGGTAAGGGTGTTGTATGGCGACGTTGTGTCGGCCGGCCGTGTCCGTTCCGGAATACGTCATCACCATGGAGGAGACACTCGAGCTCGCACGCTCGCGTCATGCCGGCCACCCCCAGCTGGGCCTCGCGTTACGTCTGATCGAAAACACCGGGGTGCGGACCCGGCATCTCGTACAACCGGTCGGTGAGACCCTCGCGCACCCCGGCTTCGGGGAGCGCAACAGGTTGTATGCGGCGGAGGCGAAGGCCCGTGTCCCGCTGGTCGTCCGGCGCGCGCTGGAGGACGGCGAGCTGACGGCCGCGGAGATCGATGTGATCATCTACGTGTCCTGCACCGGGTTCATGATGCCTTCGCTCACGGCCTGGCTGATCAATACGATGGGATTCCCCTCCACTACACGGCAGTTGCCGATCGCTCAGCTGGGCTGCGCGGCGGGTGGGGCCGCGATCAACCGTGCACATGACTTCTGCACGGCCTATCCGGAGGCGAACGCGCTGATCGTGGCATGCGAGTTCTGCTCACTGTGCTATCAGCCCACCGACATCGGTATCGGGTCACTGCTGTCCAATGGCCTGTTCGGCGACGGGGTGGCCGCCGCGGTCGTCCGCGGGACGGGTGGCCACGGCATCCGCCTGGAGCGCAACGGCTCGTACCTCGTCCCGGGGACGGAGGACTGGATCGCATACGACGTACGGGCCACCGGCTTCCACTTCCTGCTGGACAAGCGTGTGCCCGGCACCATGGAGCCGCTCGCCCCTGCACTGCGCAGCCTCGCCGACGGGCACGGCTGGGATGCCGCAGACCTCGACTTCTACATCGTGCATGCCGGTGGGCCGCGGATCCTCGACGACCTGGGCACCTTCCTCGACGTCAAGCCGGAGGCGTTCCGCCACAGCCGGGCCACGCTCACCGAGTACGGGAACATCGCGAGCGCCGTCGTACTGGACGCGTTACGCCGACTGTTCGACGAGGGGGGCGCCGCCGACCAGGCGCGTGGCCTTCTCGCCGGGTTCGGCCCCGGCATCACGGCCGAGATGGCGCTGGGCCGCTGGAGCCGTACGCCGTGACCCTTGCAGAAGGAAGCCCGATGACCGGATACTCCCCCGCCGCCACCCCAACGGCGGAGGCCGGTCTGATCGTGCCCCCCGGCGAAGGCCGTACCCTTCGTGCCGCCGCCCAGCACGTGACGTTCAAGGTGACCGGCGCGCAGTCGCGCCTCGCGTCGAGCTTCGAGGTGCTCGTGCCACCGGGCTTCGACGTCGGCGCGCACGTCCACGCGCGCAGCGAAGAGCTGTTCTACGTCCTTGAGGGTGAACTCGACGTTCTCGCCTTCGAGCCGCTCGTGCGCACCCCGGACGGTTGGCGGGGATGGCGGTCGCCGAAGGGTGAACGGGTGGTCCGCGCCACGCCCGGGACGGTCATCCTGGTTCCGCCCGGCTGTCCGCACGCCTTCGCCAACCCCACCGGCGTCCCGGCCCGGATGTTCTTCCAGTCCTCCCCGCCCCCGGACCACGAGCGCTATTTCGAGGAACTCCTGGAGATCCTTTCCTGCGGCGGGCCCGTGGACCACGGGGCCATCGCCGCGCTGCGCCGGCGCTACGACATCGAGCAGCTCACCCCGCTGCGCCATGACGAGCCGGAGAGGAGCCGGTGATGCACGACGGCACCGCCCCCTTGTACGAGGCGTCGGACTTGGCTGCGCTCGACTTCGACCCGTTTCTCCGCGAGGCGCTGCAGGCCGGACCGGTCATCCGGATCCGACTGCCGCACGGAGCCCCCGGCGAGTGCTGGCTGGCGACACGGCACGACGCCGTCCGGTTCGTCACCTCCGATCGCCGGTTCAGTCGCGACATCGTCGGCCGGCCGCTGCCCAGCATGAACAGGTACCTCGTTCCGCTGGACCGCGCGGTCAGCTTCGTCGACCCGCCCGACCACACGCGCGTCCGCTCCGTGGTCTCCTCGGCGTTCAATCGCTTCGGTCTGGCAGCCCTGCGCCCTCGCACCCAGGCCGTACTCGACGAGCACATCGACGCGATGGTCGCGGCCGGACCGCCCGCCGACCTCGTCCAGCACGTGACCTCCCCCTTCCCCATGCATGTCATCGGCACTGTGCTGGGTGTGCCGGAGGCCGACCGGCCGCGCCTGCGCACGTGGGCGGACACCATCCTGACCCGGGCGAAAGACGAGGCGGGAGTCGAGCGCGCCCGGCAGGCCAAGGAAGAAGCACGCGCCTGCTTTCGTGAACTGGCCCGCGCACGCCGGCTCCAACCGCAGGACGACCTCGTCAGCGAGCTGGGAGCCGCAGTCGAAAGCGGCAGGATCGAGGAAGAAGAACTCCTCGCCCTGGCCACGCTGATGGGGATCAACGGCTGGCACGCGGTACGCAACCACACCTCCAACATGGTCTACCTCCTGCTGACAGACGACAGCCTGATGCGCCGGCTGCGGTCCGACCCGCACGCCGTACCAGCGGCCGTGGAGGAACTGCTGCGCTGGATCCCCCACAAGCACGGCGTGGGACAAGCCCGCATCGCCACCGAGGACGTCGAAGTGGGAGGCGTCCTGATCCGGCGCGGCGAGGCCGTCTACGTCTCGTACGTGGCGGCGAACTGGGACGAACGGTGCTACCCCGCGCCACACCGGATCGACATCGACCGCAAAGGCCCGTCCCACCTGGCCTTCGGCTACGGCCCCCACCACTGCGTGGCACCCTCGCTGGCCCGCATGGAAGCCGAAATGCTGCTGACCACCCTCATCACCCGCCTCCCCGACCTGCGGCTGGCCATCGATCCGGGTCACGTGGCCTGGCAGAGGGACGTCCTCATCCGCGGACCGGTGGCCCTGCCGGTCACCTGGTAGGAATGACGGCCGCGTCGGCTGCCGGGGAGACGCGGCAGCCGATCTCGTCCTCGACGGCTCCTGTCCGTCGGCTCGATGACCTGTCCCCGATCCTCCGGATCCCCGCGAGGCCGGGGGCGGGTGAGGAACGTCACCGTGGGGCGGGCCCCGGTCGGCCGGCTCCGTTGCTAGTTTGTCGGGCGGTCGGATTCACGGCCCCGGACGAGATGCGCCGTACCCGGTTACGCACGACGACGCGCGAGGTGCTGCACGAGCAGCGCCGTACGCTGTCCGCACCCGGGCAGCCTCCTCGTCGAGCAAGATGGGCCGAACGCCATGACCGTGCCACTCACCCGCAGCCTGTACCGGACGACCGCGCATGCCGCCGGGGGCCGTACGGGATCCGTCCGTACGGACGACGGGCGCCTGGACGTCCGCCTCGCCCCGCCGCGCAAGAAGGTGCCCGGCACCACCAACCCCGAGCAGCTGTTCGCGGCCGGTTTCGCCGCCTGCTTCACCTCGGCGCTCGCGGAGGTCGCCGCCGAGTTCGGGGCGGACGCCTCGGCCGCGCGCGTCGCCTGCGAGGTGCAGCTCGGCACCACGGACACGCCCGCGGGCTACGGCCTCGCGGTGGCCCTCACCGTCAGCCTGCCGGGGTGGCGGGCTGCGGACCTCCAGCCCCTGCTGCACCGGGCGGACGCGGTCTGCCCGTACTCGCAGGCAGTGCGCGGCAACGTACCGCTGACGCTTCTGGCCGTGGACGACCCGGCCACCGATGACCGCGCCTGAGCCTGGGCCGGAGCTCCGCTTCCCGGACGGCCCCGGCGTGCCGGTGCCCGAGCACGGTGCCTGGCTGCGGCGCGGCATCAGCCGCAACGGCGGACCCCTCCTCGCGGAACGTGAAGCGGTGTGGCTGCAGGCCGGCCCGTACTACGCCGACAGTCGGGGCTTCGCGGGTACGACGTCCTTCGACGGTTCCCGGGTGCACTTCCACCACCTCACGGGCGAGCCCGGCGAAGACGTCGGCGCCTTCCGGTGGGAGGGTGATCATCTCGTCGAGTGGGGCACCAACCCGGACGGCAGTACCTTCCTGGAGATCTGGGACCCGCTGCCCGGCGCCGACGGGCCCGCCGGCTCCTGGTCCGGCCCGGGGCACCACGTGGTGCGCGTCGGCCGACACGTGGTGCACGTGGATTCCCGTGCGGGCACGTACTGGCGGCTGTGACCTGCCTGTGCCGGATGGACACGACATGAGCTTCTACATGGCGGAGCGCAGCATCCCCGCCGTCTTGGCCATGGCGGCCTTCGTCGCCTCGTCGGCGGCCGTCCGGGCGGCGTCTTCCAGCAGTAGGGCTGCTGCCTGGAGGAGCCCTACGTGCACGGGTACGGTGTCCAACCCGGTGAGCGCGGCCATGGCCTGATCGGTGGCGCTCTGCGGGATGAGGGTGCTGACGCCGCGTCCGATGATCCGCTGGGGGTGTGCTGGTGTACTCACGAGGTGATTCTCGCGGGTCCGCATCGGGTCTGGGCCCAGGACGCTCAGGCCGGCGGCAGGCGGCGCGTGCGTTCGGATCCGGTGCCCGGCGCGGGTACCGGCCGACCGGGCGGCGGAGCGGCCCGGGTACAGTCGCCCGGTGCTGCGCATCGAATCCCCCATCGCCACCGCCCGGCTGACGCTCCGTCCGTTCCGGCCCGAGGACACCGGGGACGTCCGCGACTACCAGCGCCGGCCCGACGTCGCCCGCTTCATGCGGTGGGAGCCGCGCGGTCCGGAGGAGGTCCGGGTGGCGGTGGAGCAGATGGCCCGGGAGGCCGGGCTGGCCGCGGACGGTGACTGCCTCAGTCTGGCGGTCGTCGAACCGGGCACGGGGACGGTCGTCGGGCAGGTCGAGCTGGTCCTGCTCAGCGCGGAACACCGCCAGGGCGAGCTCGGGTGTGTCTTCCACCCCGCCCGGCAGGGCAAGGGCTTCGCCACCGAGGCCGCGCGCGCCGTTCTGGGCCTGGGGTTCGACGTACTGGGGCTGCACCGGGTGATCGGGCGCTGCCATGCGGACAACACCGCCTCCGCCGCACTCCTCGAACGCCTGGGCATGCGCCGGGAGGCCCGTTTCATCGGTACGGAGTTCTTCAAGGGGGCATGGCGCGACGACCTGGTGTACGCCATGCTCCGGAGGGAGTGGGAGGGCCTCGATCGCCCGTCATGGCCGGGCGGGGCTTGCAGCCCGTGACTCCCGGATCTTCCCGGTCCACCGAGTAAGAGCGCGTTCGGCATCCCTCCGCAGGCCTGGCGCGAGGCACGGCTGACGTCCTGCGGGTCGTCGTCCACAGCGGAAGAGGCGCCCTAGGGAGTGTCGTCAAAGTAGCGTCGGCCGCCCGAAGGGCGGGGCTGGCGGGGTCTGGTGCGTGCGATCGCAAGGCGGAGGAGGGAATCGACGCGGAGCGTCGGTGACCGACGACAACGCGGCGAGCGTGCGTGCCAGACCCCGCCAGCCAGACGGGACTTTGACGACACGACCTAGGGATCACATCGTCTCGGTGAAGGAGTCCGCCGGCCGTCGCCGGGCCGCTCGCGCGGCCGGCACCAGGGCGGCCGCCACGGCGCCCAGCACGGCGCCCGCCACCAGGGTGAGCAGGACCAGGGTCGGCGGGCGGTGGGCGATACCCGCTCCGATCCCGTCGGCCCGGCCCTGGGCGTCGACCAGCCAGCCGCCGGCGAGGGTGCCGACGGAGGTTCCCAGTACGGCGGAGACCAGGGCGGTCAGGCCCGCCGCGGTCACGATGACCGCGCCGACCTGCCGGGGGGTCAGGCCGATGGCCTTGAGGGCGAGCAGGTCCCGCGAGCGGGCCCGTACGTCCGCGCCGATCAGGGCGAGCAGCTCGATCAGCCCGATCAGCGTCGACACCGCGATCAGGGCCGCGATGACGCCCCGCGCCGGGTCGAGCCGGGTGGTGGGGTCGGCGGTCTCGCGGATGTCCACGGTGCCTCCGGTCGCCCGGTCGAGGGCGGTCCGTGCCTGCGCCGGGTCCGCGCCGGGTCGCAGGACGAGGGCCAGGAACTCCTGGCGCAGCCGCGGATCGCGCTCGCGCAGCACGTCGAGGGAGGTGGAGATCACCCTTCCGTCGAAGTCGGGCTCGATGCTGCGTCCCACGATGTGCAGGATCTGCGGGCGTCCTTGGACGGTCAGCCGGACCCAGTCCCCCACACCCACCCCGAGGAAGTCGAGGAGGCCCTGGCCGGCGACCGCTTCGTCGCCGCCGCGCGGCGCGCGGCCCTCCACCACCGTGTGCGGGTACGGTACGCCCCCGAGGCCGAGGCCGCGCAGGACGATGGTGCCGGTCTGGCCGGGGGCCAGGGCGGCCAGTTCGACGCCGGGATGGACGGTGGCGATCTGCGGTACCTCGGCGATGGCCCGCTCCAGGTCGGCCTCGGTCAGGGCGGACTGCCCGGACCGGACGGTGAGGGCGGCCGGGACGCCCACCCGGGCCGGGTCGGTGCGGAACTGGTCGAGGGTGGACCAGGCGACCAGGCCGACGGCGATCAGTACGAGCGGCAGGGCCAGCCGGACCACCGGGACCAGCGCGCGCCCGGGGCGGGTGAACGCGGCGCGCCAGCCGAGCACGAGCGCCGGGGACAGCCGCAGGCCGAGGGCCCGGCGGCCGAGGGCCGTCATGGGGGCTCCGGTGGGCAGCGCCGCCCTGGCCGCCGGTACGGGCGGGACGCGGCCGGCCCGCCACGCGGTGAGTGCGGTGGCGCCCGCGATCAGGAGGACGGTGGCTGCCGGCAGGCCGATCGTGAGGGCGGTGTGGCCCGGCATGTCCTTCCACAGACGGGCCGCGTCGCCGATCCGGCCGGGTATCCAGCCGCCGAGGAACACGATGGCCGCCGTGCCGAGTGCCGTGCCCAGGACGGCGAAGGCCAGGTGCTGGACAAGGCAGCCGCGGATGACCTGTCCGGGGGTGAAGCCGATCGCCTTGAGGACGGCGATGTCGCGCAGTTGCCCGCGGACCCGGGCGGTGACCGCTCCGGACGCGGTCACGGCCGCGGCGATCAGACCGCTGACACCGAAGGCGGCGAACATCCGCCCCAGCAACTGGTCGTCGCCGCCCGCGTCGGCCCTCGCCTCCTGCCAGGTGGTGACCTGTGCGACGTTGTCGCTGCCCAGCAGGGTCACGGCCCGCTGGACCACGAAGTCGGTGTCGGCCGGGTCCTTCAGGCGCAGCCCGATGCTCTGCCCCTTGTCCGTCGGGCCGAAGCGGTCCAAGGCCGCCTGCGGGGCCCAGGCCACGCCGGGGGCGAGGCCGGGCCGGTAGCGGGGTTCGGCTACCTCGGCCAGCCCGACGACCCTGAGGTCGACGGCCTCGCCGCGCGCGCCGGTGAACCGTACGGTGTCCCCGGGCCGGGCCCAGACGGCTCGGGCGAAGCTGGCCTCCAGGACCACCTCGTCGGATCGGTGCCCCGCGTTCTCGTCGTCCGAGTCCGCGTCCGTGTCCCTGTCCGCGCCGGCCAGCCAGCGGCCCTCCGTGATCAGGGGGCGGGCCACCTTCGGGGGGCGGGCCCCGCCGGCGCGCAGGGTGACGCGGCCGCGCGTTCCGTGGGCCTCGACGGTGGCCGGGGCGGTGGCGAAGGGCCCGGAGACGGCGGCGACCTCATCGGGCACGGCCAGCGCGCCGGTGTTCGTGTCCGCGCGGGTGTTCAGCCAGATGTGGGCGCCCTGCGACTGGTTGAAGACGCGCTGCCAGGGGTTGGTCGCGTAGCTGAACAGGGCTCCCGCCAGCAGGAGGGAGGCGATGATGCCCGCGCTGGCCAGGACGAGGAAGAGGGCCTCGCCGCGGTGTGCGCGGAGGTCGGCGTGCGCCCAGCGCAGGGTGGCCCGCACGCTCAGTCCGTCAGTTCGAGGGTGCCGGAGACTCCGCCGCGGCCGGGTCGGCCGCCGCCGCCGAGTTCCGCGTCGTCGGCTATGTGCCCGTCGAAGAAGCTGATGACGCGGTCGGCGGCGCTGGCCATGCGGGCGTCGTGGGTGACCATGAGGATGGTCTGGCCCCGCTGGTGGAAGCGTGAGAGCAGGCGCAGGACCTCGCGGGTCCCCTTGCTGTCGAGGCTGCCGGCCGGTTCGTCGGCGAGGAGCAGCGCGGGCTGGTTGACCAGGGCCCGGGCGAGGGCGACCCGCTGCTGTTCGCCTCCGGACAGCTCTCCGGGCAGGGCCCGTTCGCGGCCTTCGAGGCCGAGTTCGGCGAGCAGTTCGGCGCGGTGGGCGCGGGCGGTCCGGGTGGAGGCGCCCGCGAGGAGGGCGGGCAGTTCGACGTTGTCGGCGACGGTGAGGTTGGAGACCAGGTTGAAGAACTGGAAGACGACGCCGATGCGCCGGCGGCGCAGGACCGCCCACTGGGCCTCGCTGTAGCCGTCGACGCGTCTGCCGTCCACCCAGAGCCGCCCCCGGTCGGGCTGCTGGAGGCCGCCCAGCAGGTGCAGCAGGGTGGATTTGCCGGCGCCGGAGGGGCCGGTGACGGCGACGAACTCCCCTTGCCGCACGGTCAGGTCCACGCCCCGGACGGCGTGCACCGGGGCACTGTCGCCGACGTGGGTCTTGGTGAGCTCCTCGGCGTGGACGATCGCGCCGTTCGGAGCCGCCGTGGCGGCTGTGGCTGCTGCGCCGGCCGGGCTCATTCCAGCTCCTCCTGACATCGCTCCAGCCAGTCCAGGTCGGCCTGCAGGTGCAGCATGGCGCCCTCGATGAGCAGCTGGGAGATCTTGTTCTCGCGGTCCTCCGACGCTGCCAGCTTGGAGAGGTCGCGCATGGTGTTGAGGTACTGCCGGCGTTGTTTGTTGATCAGGGCGATCGGGTCGGCCAGGCCCGAGAAGGGGGCCAGGGCCAGCTTCATGAAGAACTCGTCGCGCACCCGCGGTTCGTCGGCCGTCTCGGCGAACCACGCCGACACGGCCTCCTGCCCGGCCTCGGTCAGCCGGTAGGTGCGCTTGTTGGGCCGGCCCGCCTGTTCGACGTCCTCGCCCTCGATGAGGCCGGTCTTCTCCAGGCGCCCGAGGGTCACGTAGATCTGGCCGACGTTGGGCTGAGGGTACGCGGCACCCAGCAGCTGTTCAAGGGCCAGCTTCAGCTCGTAGCCGTGGGCGGGGCCGCGGGTGAGGAGTGCCAGCAGCTGTAGCCGCACGCGCTCCCCTTTCTCTGACGTTCCGTAGTTGCGTGTTAGCGGTACCGACCCGTACGGGACCACGAAACAGTCCTGCCGACCCGGGTGTCTAGTATCGCTTATCGCTAACGGGTATATATGGGCTGCGAGGACGGCGACGCTGCCGGGATTCGACCGGGAGGAACCTTTGCGGTGGATGCGTGCCGCGGGTAGGGGGCTCCTGGCCGCGGCGGTGGTGCTGGCCGGTTACTCGGGCCTCGGCCAGCGGGCGGAGGGCGCGGACCGGCACGGCCGCGGACCCCTGACGCTGGCGACGGCGGGCGACCTCACCGACTACCTGGCCCCGCTCCTCGACGACTGGAACCGCGACCATCCCGGCGAGCGGGTCACCCTGGTCGAGCTGCCCGATTCGGCGGACGAAACCCGGGCCCAGATGATCAGCGAGCTCCGCTCCGGCAGCGGCCGGTTCGACGTGCTGAACATGGACGTGGCCTGGACGACCGAGTTCGCCGCGGCCGGGTGGATCGCGCCGTTGGAGCGCGACCGGTTCCCGGTGGACTCCTTCCTGCCGCCGGTGGTCGACACGGCCATGTTCGGGGACCGGCTGTACGCCCTCCCGTACGTGACCAACGCCGGACTGCTCTACTACCGCAAGGACATCCTGGACGAGGCGGGCGAGCAGCCCCCGCGGACCTGGGCCGATCTGGAGCGGCAGGCACGTACGCTCGCCCCCCTGCACGGCATCGACGGCTACGCGGGGCAGTTCCTCCCCTACGAGGGGCTGACGGTGAACGTCACCGAGGCCATCCAGTCGGCGGGCGGGACCGTGCTCGGCGACGACGGGAACCGGGTCGCGGTCGACTCCCCGGCCGCCCGCGCGGGCCTGGAGTTCCTGGCGTCCGGGGTGCGCGAGGGGTGGATCGCCCCCGAGGCCCTGACGTACACGGAGGAGAAGTCCCGCACCGCCTTCCAGAACGGCGGACTGCTCTTCCTGCGGAACTGGCCCTACGTCTACGCCGACGCGAGCGCGCCCGGGTCGAAGGTCGCGGGGCGCTTCGGTGCCGTGCCCCTGCCCGGCCGGGACGGGCCGGGCTCCAGTGTGCTCGGCGGCTCCAACCTGGCGGTGTCCGCCCGGTCGCGGCACGCCGCCTCGGCCGACGACCTGCTCGCGTACCTGACCAGCGAGCCGGTGCAGCGCCGCGTGCTGACCCAGGGCGCGCAGCCGCCGGTGCGGGCGGCCCTGTACGAGGATCCGGCGCTGATCGCCGCCTATCCGTACCTGCCGACCCTGCGGCAGAGCATCCTGTCGGCCGTACCCCGCCCCAAGAGCCCGCGCTACGGGCAGGTGAGCCTCGCCGTGCAGGCCGTGGGCCAGGACCTGTTGGCGCAGCGGGAGTCGCCGGACGAGGCGGCCCGGCGGCTGGCCCGTGAACTGGGGACGATCGCCGGCGCTCACTGAGCCGGACTCCTTAGTTACACGTTAGGTATATCTCTGCACCTTCGCGTAGCCCTCATGGGCAAAAATCCCTGCATTCAGCCGAGATAGCTGCAACACCGTTGACATCTCTTGGGCTCCTGTACTTAACATGAATGCATAACGAGGCGCGATGTTCTAGGCGCCTCCTCGCATCCAGCACAGACAGGTCGACGCGAGATGCTCAGCACGCTTCCGGCCGGCTCAGGCCGCCCTTCCCCCACCACCACCGCCGCTCCCTGGTGGCGTGACGCGGTGATCTACCAGGTCTACGTCCGCAGCTTCCTGGACAGCACCGGCGACGGCATCGGCGATCTGGCCGGCGTCCGCGCGGGCCTCCCGTACCTCAAGAAGCTCGGCGTGGACGGCATCTGGCTCAGCCCGTTCTACCCCTCCCCGCAGCACGACCACGGCTACGACGTCGCCGACTACCGCGCGGTGGACCCGGTCTACGGGGATCTCACCGAGTTCGACCGGCTGGTCTGCGCGAGCCATCGGATCGGGCTGAAGGTCCTGCTGGACATCGTTCCCAACCACTGCTCCAGCGAGCACCCGTGGTTCCGCGAGGCCCTCGCCGCCGGACCCCGCGCGGCCGCCAGGTCCCGATTCCACTTCGCGCCCGGCCGGGGTGCGGACGGCAGCGAACCGCCGAACAACTGGCGGGCCATGTTCGGCGGCCCGGCCTGGACCCGGGTGACCGAACCCGACGGCACCCCCGGCGAGTGGTACCTCCACCTCTTCACCCCCGAACAGCCGGACCTCAACTGGCGCCACCAGGAGGTCGGCGACGAGTTCGAGCAGGTGCTGCGCTTCTGGCTGGACCGCGGGGTGGACGGCTTCCGCATCGATGTCGCGGCCGGCCTCTTCAAACACCCCGAACTGCCCGACTCCGAGGACCCGGAGGCCGACGAGCGCTCCCGCGACTCGGTCAACCCCCTCGCCTGGAACCAGCCCGAGGTGCACGGGGTGTGGCGGCGCTGGCGGGCCGTCTGCGACGAGTACACCGCCCGGGACGGGGAGCACCGGCTGCTCGTCGGGGAGGTGTCCGTACCGACGGCCCGCGAACACGCCCTGTACGTACGGCCGGACGAGCTGCACCAGGCCTTCTTCTTCGACCTGCTCAGCGCGCCCTGGGACGCGGCCGCCTTCCGCACCACGATCGACGCGGCGGTACGCGACATCGCGGGCACCGGCTCGACGGTGACCTGGGTCCTGAACAACCACGACCAGGTCCGCACCGTCACCCGCTACGCGGGCGAGCCCGGGGTCGAGGGCAGCGGGCTGGGCGCGGCCCGGGCCCGGGCTGCCGCCCTGCTGATGCTGGCCCTGCCCGGCGCCGCCTACGTCTACCAGGGGGAGGAGCTCGGGCTGCCGGAGGTGCTCGACCTGCCCGACGACGTCCTGACCGACCCGATCTTCTCCCGTACCGGAAGCCGCAAGCACGTGCGCGACGGCTGCCGGGTCCCGCTGCCCTGGTCCGGCCACGCCTCCCCGTTCGGCTTCAGCCAGGGCGCGGCGGGGGCCCAGCCCTGGCTGCCGCAGCCCTCCTGGTTCGCGGACCACGCCACAGACCGGGCCCTGGCCGACACCAGCTCCTTCTGGCACCTCTACCGCGAGGGGCTCCAACTGCGGCGCAGCATGCCCCAGTTGGGTGAGGGTCCGTTGCGCTGGCTGGAGACGCCCCCGCAGGTGCTGGCCATGGTCCGCGGTGACGGGCTCGTCTGCGCCGTGAACTTCGGCTCCGATCCGGTGCCGGCCCCCGTCCCCGGGGCACCCCTCCTCGCCAGCGGGCCCTGCCCCGACGGCGTACTGCCCGGCGCGACCGCCGCCTGGTGGATCACCGACCTCAAGACCGCCTGACCCCACGCTCGGACAAGGAAGGATTCGTCATGGGACGATCCAGCAGTACGGCACGGCGCGGCGCAGCCGCCATATCCACCGCCCTGGTGCTCGGCCTGACCGCGGCCGCCTGCGGCGGCAGCACCGAGCCCGCGTCCGGCGGCGGGGAGCTGAAGGGCAAGACGGTCACCGTGGCCGGCGTGTGGACCGGCAGCGAGCAGCAGAACTTCAAGAAGGTGCTGGACGCGTTCACCGCGAAGACCGGGGCGAAGACGGAGTTCGTCCCCTCCGGCGACAATGTCTCCACCTTCGTCGGAAGCAAGATCGAGGGCGGCAACGCGCCCGACGTGGTGCTGGTCCCGCAGGTGGGCGTACTCCAGCAGTTCGCCGCGAAGGGGTGGCTGAGGCCCCTGTCCGAGCAGACCGCGCAGACCGCCTCGGCCGGGCTCGCCCCGGTCTGGAAGAACTACGGCACCGTCGACAACACCTACTACGGCCTCTACTTCAAGGCCGCCCACAAGTCCACGGTCTGGTACTCCCCCGCCGCCTTCACCCAGGCCGGTGTCGCCGAGCCGAAGACCTGGGCGGAGCTGCTCACGACCGGCCGGTCGCTGGCGGACGCCGGGCTGCCCGCCTTCGCGGTGGCCGGCGAGGACGGGTGGACCCTCACGGACTGGTTCGAGAACATCTACCTCTCGACGGCCGGGGCGGAGCGGTACGACCAGCTCGCCCAGCACAAGCTCAAGTGGACCGATCAGAGCGTCGTGGATGCCCTCACCACCCTGGCCGAGGTCTTCAAGGACCAGCAGCTGGTCGCCGGAGGCGCGAGCGGAGCGCTGCGGACCGACTTCCCCGCCTCCGTGGGCCAGGTCTTCGGGCCGGAGCCCAAGGCGGGCATGGTCTTCGAGGGTGACTTCGTCGGGGGTGTCGCCAAGGACCAGTTCGGCAAGAAGCCCGGTGAGGACGCGAAGTTCTTCGCCTTCCCGCCCGTGGGCGCCGGCCTGTCGCCGGTCGTCAGCGGCGGCGACGCCGCCGTCGTCCTGAAGGACGGCAAGAACGGCGATGCCGGCATGAAGCTGCTGGAGTTCCTGGCCACCCCCGAGGCGGCAGAGGTCTGGGCGGGCGCCGGCGGCTTCCTCTCCCCGAACAAGAACGTCAAGCCGCGGGCGTACGCCGACGACACGGCGCGTGCCACCGCCGCCTCTCTGGTCGCCGCGGGCGATTCGGTCCGCTTCGACATGTCCGACCAGGCTCCCGCGGCCTTCGGCGGCACGAAGGGCGCCGGTGAGTGGAAGCTCCTCCAGGACTTCCTGCGTGACCCGTCCGACCCCCGGGGCGCCGCCGCGAAGCTCGAAGAAGCCGCCGCCAAGGCGTACGGGAACTGAGGCGGCTCCATGGCGCACATCGTGAAGGCGCGCGCGGCGGATCCACAGGTCCGCGCCCGGCGCAGGAGGAGGCGCCTCGCCGTCCTCTTCGTCCTGCCCGCCCTGCTCCTGCTCGGAGCGCTGGTCGTCTACCCGGTCGTGTTCTCGGTCGGCCGCAGCCTTTTCGACGCGCGGGGCGACCGGTTCGTGGGGGCCGGGAACTACGTGGAGATGTTCCGGGATCCGGCGACGCTGAAGGCGGTCCGCAACAGCGCCGTCTGGATCGTCGTCGCCCCGGCCCTCCTCACCGGGCTCGGCCTGGTCCTCGCCGTGCTCACCGAGAAGGTGCGCTGGGCGACCGCGTTCAAGCTGGTCCTCTTCCTCCCCATGGCGGTCTCCTTCCTCGCCGCCGGCATCATCTTCCGGCTGGCGTACGAGCAGGACCCCGACCGGGGCGTGATCAACGCGGCGGTCGTCGGGGTGCACGACACCTTCGCGGAGCCGGCCCCGTACCCGACGGCCCGCGCCCGCGAGGGCAAGGGCCTGACGGGGCGGCCCGGCGGCCCCTACACCTCCCCGGGCACCGTCCGGCCCGGGGCGCAGGGCCTGGCCCTGCCGCTCGTCGGCATCGCACCCGGTGCGGTGCCGGCGGGCGCCCACCGGGCGGCGGCGCCCGCGGCCGCGGGCCCCGCCGACGCCCTGACCGGGACCGTCTACCTGGACGTCACCCCGGGCGCGACCGGCACCCAGGGCGCGGTCGACCCGGGCGAGAAGGGCCTGCCCGGCGTACGGGTGGAGGTCCTGCGGGACGGGAAGGTGGCGGGCACCGCGACCACCGGCCCCGACGGCTCCTTCCGGCTCGGCGGACTCGACGGCACGGCGGCGTACACCCTGCGCCTGCCCGCCTCGAACTTCGCCGCCGGCTACGCGGGGGTCGACTGGCTCGGCCCGACCCTGGTCACCCCGGCGATCATCGGCGCCTACCTGTGGGTGTGGACCGGCTTCTCCATGGTGCTGATCGGGGCCGGCCTGGCCGCGATCCCGCGCGACGTACTGGAGGCGGCCCGGGTGGACGGGGCGAGCGAGGGCCAGATCTTCCGGCGGGTCACCGTCCCGCTGCTGGCGCCGGTCCTGACCGTGGTCTTCGTGACGCTCGTGATCAACGTCATGAAGGTCTTCGACCTGGTGTACATCATCGCGCCGGGGCCGGTGCAGGAGGATGCCGGCGTCCTGGCGACCCGCATGTGGCTGGTCTCCTTCGGCGGGGGCGACAACCAGGGCCTGGGCAGCGCGCTGAGCGTGCTGCTGCTCCTCCTCGTCGTACCCGCGATGATCTTCAACATACGTCGCTTCCGAAGGGGCGGAGCATGAGCAGCCACACCACCACAGGAACCCGGGCAGGCCGGTGGCTGGGCAACTCGGCCGTCCAGGCCGTGCTGATGCTGGTCGCCCTCGTCTGGCTCACCCCGCTCGCCGGGCTCCTGCTGTCCTCCCTGCGCTCCGAGCGGGACAACTCCTCGACGGGCTGGTGGACCTCCTTCGCCGACCCCGCGCAGCTGTCGGTCGACAACTACACGGCCCTGTTCGCCGATTCGGGGCTGGTCCGGGCGTTCTGGAACACGGTGCTGATCTCGGTTCCGACGACGGTGCTCGTCGTGGGCATCGCGGCGCTGGCCGGATACGCCTTCGCGTGGCTGGAGTTCCCCGGCCGGGACTGGATCTTCCTGGGGGTCGTGGGGCTGCTCGTGGTCCCCGTCCAGATCGGCCTCCTTCCGGTGGCCAAACTCTTCGGCGCCATCGGCCTGTTCGGCACGGTGGCCGGTGTGGTGCTCTTCCACGTGGCCTACGGACTGCCCTTCGCCGTGTTCCTGCTGCGGAACTACTTCGCGGAGATCCCGAAGGAGATGCTGGAGGCGGCCCGGATGGACGGGGGCACCGAATGGCGGATCTTCTCCCGGCTGGTCCTCCCCCTCGGCCGGCCGGCCATCGCGAGCCTGGCGATCTTCCAGTTCCTGTGGGTGTGGAACGACATGCTGGTGGCCCTGCTCTTCGCGGACAGCGGCTCGCAGCCACTGACGGTCGCCCTCCAGTCGCAGATGCGGCAGTTCGGCAGCAACATCGGCGTCCTCGCCCCCGGCGCCTTCCTCTCGCTGGTGGTGCCGCTCATCGTGTTCTTCGCGTTCCAGAAGCACTTCGTACAGGGGGTGATGGCGGGCTCGGTCAAGTAGCCCGCCGAACAGGCCAGTGCGTACGAGGCGGAGAGCGGCCTCGGTCATCGGGACCGCCTCCGCCTCTTCGTGCGCGGTCCCCCCGGCCGAAGGAGGAGCCGCGGTCCACTCCTGTTCCTGCACCGGCCTGGTGCGCACCTCGACGGCGTCGTCGGTCACCGGCGAATCGGTCGACCGGGAGAAGATGTGGTGTGAGTACTGCCCTCGCGGAGGCCCTCTCCGCCGTTCTTCTCGTCGTCGTGCTGGCGTGCGCTGTCATCCGTCCGTTCGGCTGGCCGGAGGCCGTCGTCGCCGTCCCGGCCGCCGGTGTCGTCATCGCCACCGGCGCGATCTCGCTGGACCACGCGGCAGACGAAGCCGCCCGGCTGGGGCCGGTGATCGGCTTCCTGGCGGCCGTACTCGTCCTGGCCCAGCTGTGCGACGACGAGGGGCTGTTCCACGCCTGCGGCGCGTGGATGGCCCGCACCGCGGCGGGACGGCCGCGCCGCCTGCTGGCGCAGGTGTTCGCCCTCGCCTCGGTGATCACCGCGGTGCTCAGCCTGGACGCCACCATCGTGCTGCTGACCCCGGTCGTGTTCGCCACCGCCGCGCGGCTCGGGGCCCGGTCACGGCCGCACGTGTACGCCTGCACCCACCTGTCGAACACCGCCTCCCTGCTGCTGCCGGTCTCCAACCTCACCAACCTGCTGGCGTTCGCCGCCAGCGGGCTCAGCTTCACCCGGTTCGGCGCCCTGATGGCCCTGCCCTGGCTGGTGGCCATCGGCGTCGAGTACGTCGTGTTCCGCCGGTTCTTCGCCACCGATCTGGACGCCGGCTCCGCAGCCCCGGCCACAGCCCCGCCACGCGAGGTGCCGTTGTTCGCCCTGGCCACGGTGGCGTGCACGCTGGCCGGGTTCGTGGTCACCTCCGCGGTCGGCATCGACCCGGCCTGGGCGGCGTTCGCGGGCGCCGCCGTCCTCGCCGTACGTGCCCTCGTAAGGCGCCGCACCACCCCGGCCGCCATCCTGCGCGCCGCCGCGCCACCGTTCCTCGCCTTCGTCCTGGCCCTGGCCATCGTGGTCCGCGCCGTCGTCGACAACGGCCTCGACACGGCCCTCGGTCACCTGATCCCCGACGGCACCGGCCTGCCGGCCCTGCTGGGCATCGCCGCACTGGCCGCCGTACTGGCCAACATGATCAACAACCTGCCCGCCGTACTCGTACTGCTGCCGCTGACCGCCCCGTCCGGACCCGGCGCGGTCCTGGCGGTGCTGCTCGGGGTGAACATCGGCCCCAACCTCACGTACGCCGGCTCGCTGGCCACCCTGCTGTGGCGGCGCATCGTGCACGCACACGACGCCGAGGTGGAGCTGAAGGAGTTCACACGGCTCGGCCTGTACGCCGTACCGGCCAGCCTGGGGGCCGCGGTGCTGGCACTGTGGGTCTCACTGACCGCGATGCAAGGAGGCTGAAACCCATGGCCGTGCTGGTCTGGATCGCCGAGGGCACCTGGCCCGCCTGTGTCGACGCCGCCCGCGACCACACCCCCGCCGGCGCGGACGTCGTCCTGCTCCACGTCACCCCGGTCGACGTCCCCGGCGCGGCGCACGGCGCGTTCGCCGGCCTGCTCGGCCGCGGGCACCCCGAACGCGACCCCGGCACGCGGGTGGAGCACCTGGCCGCCGCCTCCGCCGATCGACTCCTCGCGGACGCCGCGCGGCGCCTGGGCCGCCCGTGCACGCGGCAGGAGCGCACCGGCCGTGCCGAGCGCGAAGTCGTCGCCGCCGCCGCAGATGCCGACCTGCTGGTCCTCGCCCGTGACGGCGACCGTACCCACCTCGGACCCCGCAGCCTGGGACCCGCCAGCCGTTTCATCGTCGACCACGCGCCCTGTCCCGTCCTCCTGGTCTGGCCCGAGACGGCGCCCACCACCACCCCGCCCCCGCCGCCCCCGCACCCCCGGTAGGGACGGCCGGTGCCACGCCCGCCCGGCGGCGGTCGGCCGCAGGGCGCCCGCACCCTGCCACATGCGGCCGCCCGACGGGGCGGAATCGGCGAATCCGGGGCGCGGGCGTGCGCTGATCGGCAGGATGGGGGCATGGACCGTGGGGATGTGGGGCGATCGGCCGGATCGCGGCCGATGGTGGTGCGGGTGCCCGTGGAGCCGGTGGAGGCCGCGGCGGAGGCCGACGCGGCCGATGCCAATGCCCGTGCGGGCGATGTGGTCGTACGCGGCCCGGTGTTCGGGGTGGCGGTGCAGGGCGCCGGGGACGGGCCCCGCTGGCGGGTGGTGAGCGCAGTGACCGACGGCTGCCCGCAGCAGGCCCGCGACGGCCTGAACTCCCTGTTGTGGTTCCGCGCGAAGGACGATGCGTACGACAGGGCGGAGCGGCGCGCCCTGCTCGCGGCGGTCGCCCGCCTGGAGAGCGAACGGGTCGACGAAATCGCGGTGGCCGGGAGCCGGTACCGGATCGTACGCGCCGAGGAGTACGCCGTCACGGGTCCGGACGGCATCGAAGGGCCGCGCCCGACCGATCCGGAACCACCGGTCCCGGACTGGTCCCACGGCAAAACGGGCCCGGACGTCGACGACGACCTGGTACTGGACCCCGACGCTCCGGTCACCCCGGCACAGGCGATCGAACAGCTGGCGCTGCGCGGCCTGTCCTACTCCGGCGGCCGGTTCCCCAAGGACGTACGCTCCGAATCGCAGCGGGCACTGGACAGCCATCCGGACGTACTCCTGCTGCCGCCCTCGTTCACGATCGTCGAGCGGTCGTCGGACGGCTGGACACCGGTCAACGGCCCACACGTGAGCGCGCACGCCGCCCGCAAGGCGCTGGACTTCTCCCTGACGTGGATGTGGCCCCGGATGCGCGGCCTCATCCCGTACGACGCCGACATGCACGCCGACGCCCGCACCTTGGCCGCCGCCGGCGCGGCCTCCGCCGGCCCGGCGGCCGCGGAGCTGGCCGAGTACGCCGCGGCCGCCGACACACTCCGGGCCGGCAGCCGCGTCAACCGGCTGGAATTCCAGGGCAGCGCGTACGAGATCGCCCGCACCCGCCGCCTGGTGCGCTGGGGCCCCGACGGCCCCGAAGGCCCGCGCCCGTCCGACGTCAACACCCAGGACCCCACGCGGCTCCATCCCCCGCTCGACGAGGACGGCCGGGTCCTGCCCGACAACTGCGCCCCGGAGGGCGGCGGGTAGTCTCCCCGGATGTTCTGGAAACGTCCGGGGGAACGGGGCCCGGCAGCGCGCGAGAGCGCCGTCACGGACCTGGAGCGCGCCCCGTCGGCCGAGGAGATGGATGCGGTGGTGCTCGCACCGCCGGAGCCCTGGGACCCGGCCGCTCCCGTCGCCCGGCTCCCGGTCACCAACGGCGCGCGGAACCCGCTGGAGCTCGTCCTCGAACCGCACTGCTGGAGCGAGTGGCTGGAACCGGGCGCCAAGGTCACGGTGGTCACGGTCGGCGACGCGGACGCGGAACGGCCGTGGTCGGGAACCACCGCACCCGATGAGCCCTTCGAACTGGACTACTACCCGGACCAGTTGGTGGTCTGGCCCAACGGCCGTCCGGTCCTGATCCTCGACGCTGCCGGGAACGAGCTGTACCGGTTCTGAGCCGCGCTTTCGCGCTTCTACCGTGGCCCCTTCGGCCGGCCGGGGACGGTCCGGCCCGGTGTCTGCCGGAACTGGCTCCGGTAGGTCGAGGGGCTGACGCCCATCGTCTTCCGGAAGTGGTGGCGGAAGCCGGCGACCGTCAGGCCCACCCGGCCGGCGACCACGTCGACCGGATGGTCCGCGGATTCCAGCAGCACGGCGCCGGCCCGGATCCGCTGGTCCGTGAGCCAGCGTCCGGGCGGCACACCGGTCGTGTCGACGAAGCGGCGTTCGAACTGCCGTACCGAAAGGTGCGCGACGCCGGCCAGTTCGCCGACGGCGAGACGCCGGTGGAGGTTGTCCAGGGCATGGCTCATGGCGCTGCCGATGGGATCGTCCGCCAGGGCCTCGCCCACCACGGGATGCTCAGCGAACTGGGCCTGGCCGCCCTCGCGGTGCGCCGCCACGACCATACGGCGCGCCACGCGGGCGGCGACGGCGGAGCCGTGGTCCTTGCGGACGAGGTGCAGGCAGGCGTCGATGCCCGCGGCGGTGCCGGCCGCCGTAATGAGCGAGCCTTCGTCGATGTAGAGCACGGAGGCGTTGACCCTGACCTGCGGATGGCGCGCCTGGAGCAGCCCGGCGTGCCGCCAGTGCGTGGTCGCCTCCCTGCCGTCCAGCAGGCCCGCGGCGGCAAGGGCGAACGCCCCGCTGCAGATCGACATCACCCGCGCCCCTCGCGCGTACGCGGCGCGCAGCGCGGCCAGCACCGCGGGCGAGACGTCGCGGCGTACGTCCGCCACTCCCGGGACGATGACGGTGTCGGCAAGCCGGAGCCGGTCCAGGGGGTGGTGCACCACGATGTCGAAGCCGCCTACGACCCGGTGCGGTCCGGGTGTCTCGGCGCACAACTCGAACCGGTACCAGCCGTCCACGTCCAGCTCCGGCCGTGGGACCGCGAAGACCTCGGCGACGGTGGCGAGCTCGAACGGCGCCATCCCGTCGAAGGCGAGGCAGGCGACCCGGTGATGTTGCATGACGGGATCCTAGCGGTGCGCGCCGTTTGCGACACTGTCACCGGGGCCCGTCCACCCGGAGCCTGGTGCCATGAACCACGACACCCTCGCCCCGCTCACGCCCGCCCCGCTCACCTTCGGCGTGCTCGTCTTCGACGAGGTCGAAGTCCTCGACCTGGGAGGCCCCTTCGAGGTCTTCAGCACGGCCGGCCGACTGGCTCGTACCGCCGCGGACGAGCCCCTGCTGCGCGTCGTCACGGTCGCGGCGGCCGCCCGGCCGGTCCGCGCCCGCGGCGGACTGAGGGTGGTGCCGGACCACACGCTCGACGAGGACCCGCCCTTCGACGTCCTGGTGATCCCCGGCGGGGTCACCACGGCCGTCGAGGAGGACGCGCGGGTCATCGACTGGCTGGCCCGGCGCCACAAGACTTCCGAGCTCACCTTCAGCATCTGCACCGGCGCCTTCCTGCTGGCTGCCACCGGCGCCCTGAAAGGCCGCCCGGCCACGACCCACTGGGAGGACCAGGACGAACTGACCGCCCGCCGGCCGGACGTCCGGGTGCGCCGTGACGTGCGGTGGGTGGACGACGGTGACATCGTCACCTCCGCGGGAATCAGCGCGGGCATCGACGCCAGCCTCCACATCGTCGGGCGCCTCTACGGTGCCGAACTCGCCCACCGCACGGCCCGCCAGATGGAATACACCTGGAACCAGTGAGGCGCTCACACCGCAATCGGCAGGCAGGGAGCCGGTTTCGGTTCGCCTTGTTGTCTACTACAAGGCCTTGTCCCTGTTGCATCTGGTTCTCAGGAGGTCTGGAAATGGCCGAGCTGTACCCGCCGATCGAGCCGTACGAGACGGGGATGCTCGACGTCGGCGACGGCAACCTCGTGTACTGGGAGGTCTGCGGCAACCCTGACGGCAAGCCGGCACTCGTCGTTCACGGCGGCCCGGGATCCGGATGCGGGACCGAGGCACGCCGGTACTTCGACCCGGACCGGTACCGGGTGGTCCTGTTCGACCAGCGCGGATGCGGCCGCAGCTCACCGCACGCGAGCGACCCCGCGACCGACATGCGGCACAACACCACCCAGCACCTGATCGCCGACATGGAGCGGCTACGCGGGCACCTGGGTGTGGACCGCTGGCTGCTGTACGGCGGCTCGTGGGGCTCCACACTGATCCTGGCCTACGCCCAGACGCACCCGGAGCAGGTGTCGGAGATCGTCATCGCCGCCGTGACCACCACGCGACGCTCCGAGATCGACTGGCTCTACCGCGGGGTCGGCCGGTACTTCCCCGAGCAGTGGGAACGCTTCCTCGCCGGAGCCCCGGGCACACCGCGAGACGGTGACATCGTCGCGGCCTACGCGCGCCTCGCGGAACACCCGGACGCCGCGGTACGGGAGAAGGCCACCGCCGACTGGTGTCGCTGGGAGGACGCGGTCCTGTCCGGGGAAACGAACGGCGCCTCCAACCCGTACGGCGACCGCCCTGCATCCGCGCAACTGGCCCTGGTCCGCATCTGCTCGCACTACTTCTCCCACGGCGCCTGGCTGGAGGAAGGCGCCCTGCTGCGCGACGCACATCGCCTGGCCGGTATCCCGGGCGTGCTGGTCCACGGCAGGCTCGACATGGGCGGACCGCTCGACACCGCGTGGGAACTCGCCCGGGCATGGCCCGACGCGGAACTGACCGTCGTCGCCAACGCCGGTCACCTGGGCAGCGACACGACACGCGCCCACGTACTCCATGCCCTCGACCGCTTCGCTCACCAGAGAGAGGTCAAGAAATCAGGGGCAGGCCTCCTCGGTCTTGGCGACAGTGAAGGCGACGGGCTGGCCGGCTAGCGCCACGCCGGCCTTCGGGTCCTGGGTGCACACCTTCCAGTTCGACTCCTGAAGCACCATGCGGCTCTGCACCGCGTCCTTGACGGTGATGCTCGCGTTCGCGGGCAGGGCGCCACGGACGGCCTTCATCCCCTGGCCGACGAAGTTCGGCATGGTGTCCCCTGCGGGCTTCGGTGCCGGGGCATCAGCCGCAGGGCATGTCTCTTCGAGCTTGACCGCGCCGAAGTCGATGGTGGTGCTGGTGTCGATGCTCGCGCCGGCGGCGGGGGTCTGCGAGCACACCTTCCAGTTCCGATCGAGGGCCTGGAGTCGGTCGCGGCCGAGCGCGTCGTGGGACTTCAGAATGAGAAACCCGGCGGCCTGCGCCTCGTCCTGGGCCGTTTGAAGGCCCTTGCCGACGAGGTTGGGAAGAACCGCGGCCTTGGCGGCGGGCCCGCTGGTCGCGTGCGCGGAGGGAGCGGAAGGTGCCGCGCTCGGGCCGCCGGCGGTCCGGTCCGGGGCGGGGGCGCTCTGCGGGTTGCACGCAGTGAGGGCGAGGGCGGCAACTGCCGCGAGCAGGGCGACGGTTCGGTGTGTGCGCATCGCGCCATATTCGCCGGGATGGAGCCGCTGTGTGGGTGCTGTGACCGGTCTGTGACACGTGAAGGTGCGTTCTCGCGAGTACGGGTGGGCTATCGACAAACCGACCCGGCGATGGTCACCGGCCCGGCGGTGATCGAGGTGCACCAGCCGGCTCCCCGCACAAGTGCGGCGAGACCCCCGGTCTTCCACGATCCCGCTGCAGGCGCGCGGGGACCGCACTACGCTCTGGTCAGCGCACCGCAGGAAGCGTTTCAAGGAGGCCTGCATGGAACCGATCACCCTCGCCGTTGTCAGTTCCCTCGTCCTCACAGAAGGCGTCAAGTTCCTCTACCAGGAGGCCGGTCAGCTGCTCCAGCGCCGAAGGGGGCAGGGCGCAACGGACGGTGGAGAGGGCACCGGTGCGGGCGGCCCCGTGACGCTGGCCGTGACCGAGCCGGGCCTCTTCGCCGGGGCCGTGGCACCCGCCCCCGCGGATGCCGAAGTCGTCCTGCGGTTCCGGGAGGACCTGACCGCGCTCTGGCAGGTGCTGGCCCCGTACGCCCACGGCATCACCGACATCGACCCTGCCGACCGCAACCTGTTGGACACCGCCGACGCCGTCCGCAACATCCTCGAAGCGGTCTACGGGCAGCGCCTCACCTTCGCGGGCGAGACACGCGCCGAGGAGGGGCCCGTGGTGTCGGGACTGGTGCGGGCCGAGGAGATCGCCGGTGACGTCGCCGGTGTCCGCGCCCGAGGTGTCCGTACGGGAAGGGTGGTCGGGCAGGTCGAGGCCGGGAGGGTCACGCAGGACGGCACCGTGTCCGGGATCGAGATCCAAGACGACATCGGCTGACGGCGCCGGGGCCAGGGCCGGGGGCCGGGGCCCGGCGGTGAGGATGAGCGCAGGGACTCGTGGGGAGGAACGCGTCGGGATGAACGAATTCGTTGGGCGCTCCTGGATCGTGGAGCGCGCTCTCGGTCACCTGGCCGCACGGCAGGACGAGCCACTGCTCGTCGTCGGGCAGCCCGGTTCCGGCAAGTCGGCCCTGGCGCGCGAGCTCGTGGACAGGATCGGTCCGGGCGATCCGTCGACGGTGGTGGTCGGGCACCTGTGCCACGCGGACGACGACACGCTCCTGGGGCGTGGCCTCGTCGAGGAGTTGGTCGCCGCCCTGATACGCCGGGACGGGCGCTTCGCCGAACTGATGGGCGCGGAGCCCACCCTGTCTCTGAACGCCACCGTGACGGTCGGCTCCGCCGCGCCGGACGCGCACGTCCGGGGAATCAACATCGAGTCCCTGCACCTGGGGCGGGAATCGGCGCGCTCGGCCTTCAACCGCCTGGTGCGCAAGCCGTTGGAGAACATGCCGGACCCGCCGGCGGTGATCCTCATCGTGGACGCCCTCGACGAGGCCCGGTCGGTCGACTCCGCCGACGGCATCACCGCGCTGCTCGCCCATCTGACCTCGGGCCTGCGCCGTACCGGCCTGGACTTCCGCATCCTGCTGACCAGCCGCGAGGTCGAGCAACCCGCGCTCCGGAGCCTGGGCGGCCACCGCGTGCACCTGACGCGCGACGCGCCCCCCGAGTCCAACGACCTGTACGACTACTGCCTCGCCCGCCTGACGAGCAACGGAACCGCCGCCACGCCGGCCCGGCGACTCCTCGCGTCGAGGATCGCCACCCGGGCTGCCGGAAACTACCTCTACGCCCGCCACGTCATCTCGTCCCTGGCCCTCGACGAGCACGACCGGCACGACGTGCACCTGGACGACATCAGCGACCTCAGGCTTCCCGAGGACCTCTCCGAGGTGTACGACGACTTCCTCGACCGGACGTTCGCGTCCGTCGCCTGGCGCACCGTCCGGCCGATCCTCACCCTGCTGGCCGTCGCCCGCGCACCCGGCATGACCCCCGGGCTCCTCGCGGCAGCGACCGGACGGAGGGACTCCGAGGTCGCGGACGCCCTCGCCGACATCGGCGAGTTCACCCACCGCCAGGGCGATGCGGTACGGCTCTACCACGAGTCCTTCCGCGCCCACCTCCTCACCGGACGCCGGCACCCCCTCTATCCGGCCGAGGCCCACCGGGACGTGGGTACCGCCTTCCTCACCGGGCGGACCGAGGCCCCCTACCTCGCCAGGCACTACAGCCACCACCTTCACCAGGCGGGCATGGACGCCGAGCTGTGCGGACAGGTGCTGGCCACCGTCGGTGGACCGGGTACGACGGGTTCCGCGTTCTCGCGCACGGAGCTGGAGCACCTCCGGAACGCCTTCGCGTCCGCAGTACGCATCGAGGACCTGCCGGCCGTGGCTGCGCTGCTGCTGCGTCGGGCCGAGGCCGCCCGCGGGCTGACCGAGGACCCGCTGACGGTGCTCGCCGACAGTGGCCCCGAGGCGGCCGACGAACTGGCCTCGGCCCACTCCTACGAGGTCGGCGCCCTGTGGCAGCTGATGATCGCGCACAAGCTCCGGGTGACGGGCCGGTCCACCGAGTGCGCCGAGCACCTCCACCGTCTCGACGGCGCGTACCGCGACGAGCTGCCCGGACGACTGCAGGGCCTGGCGGCGGTGCTCATCGCACAGTCGCAGGCGGGCGAGGAGGACGGGGACCCGGCAACGGTCCACGGGGCCGGTCTGCTCGGCGAGTTCCACACCGGGATGCTGGCACGGTACCTGAGCGACCTGGGCGACCCCGAGCGCGCGATGACCGTGGTGGCACGGCTCGAATCCGGCCCGACCCGCGCCAAACTCTTCGACCAGGCACTGGAGTGGTCGGCCGAGCGGTCGGGGCCCGCCCGGGCCCGCCGTGTCGCCGAGCGCGTCATCGCCGCTCTCCCCCGGCACTCCTACGGCAGGAACGCGACCGTCGAGGCGGCCCACGCGACGGCCCTGACCTGGGTGTCCCGGGCAGACGCCGGCAGCCGTCCCGGCATCCTCGCGCGGCTGTCGCGCTTCCCCGTCGAGTACTCCGCGGTGCTGGCCTCCGTACGCCCGCTCACCAGCGCGGCGGGCCGCCGCGAGGCCGAGTGCGCGACGGGGTCGATGGAGCTGCTGCGCGCGCGGGCCGTCCGGTCGTACGAGCGGCTGTGGGTGGAGCTCAACGGGGCCCGGCTGGCGCGGCGTTCCGGGGACAACGTCCTGGCCGACCGGATCATGCGGGAGCTGCTGAAACGCCGGCCGAGTCTGCTCGACACGGAGGCCGACGGCCACTTCGTGAGCCCGCCGCACGACGACTCCGTGCACGGGCCGTGCCTGCAGGGGCTGGTCCTGGAGACGGCCCGCGAATGCGTGCGGGCCGGACGGATCGCGGACGCGGTGGGCCTCGCCCGGGAGATGCACGCCTTCCACGGCCACGACAGCGTGACCCTCACCGTCGATCTCGTCCGCTGGCACCACCGGCACGGCCAGGACCTGCGGGCGGTCGCGCTCCTGGACGACTCCCTGGAGCTGCTGCGCACGGTCGACCAGTCCCGTTCGTACTTCGCGACCTACCTCCTGCGACTGGCCGGTGAACTGTCGGGTTCCCTGCCGGAGCAACGCATCACGGCCCTGCGGGCAGAGGCGGAACGGCACGTGCGGGAGCTCCTGCGCGGCACAAACCCCGGATTCCGCTTCGACGCCTCCCGGATGGCCGACCTGCACGCCCGGCTGGCTCGCGCTTATGAAGGGCGTGCGGACCACGGACGCGTCGAGCAGTGCGTCACCCAGGCATTGCAGTGGGCGGATCTCCCGGATCCCGCAGAGCAGTCGGACACCACCGACCTCGACGCACGGTACGAGTCCCTGGCCGTACACCTCTCGGGGGTCCAGCAGGGAGCCGCCGCCCGTACGGCCCTGGAACGGGTGAGTCGGCGGCAGCGTGAGCGCCGGGTGACGACCGTGGCGAATCGGCTGGCCGCGCGCGGTGACCGGACCGGCGCCCTGGCACTCCTCGACTCGTACGGCTTCTCCGACGACGGCATCCGGATCCTCGCGCTGGCCGAGCAGCGCCGGCCCGAGGAGGCACTCCGGCGGGCGACGGACCCGGACGTCTCGGTCCGTACGGTACTGGAGCTGCGGAGGGTCCTGCTGGCCCAGGGCGACACCGAACGGGCGCGGCTGCTGACCAAAAGGGTGCTGGAGCACACGTCGGCCCTCGGTCGGAAGGGCCGCACCGGGGGATTCTCGGACAGCGGGAGGGAGTTCTCCCTGGCCCAGCTCTACGCGCACATCGGAAGGTACGACAAGGCGCAGGCCCATTTCCGGCGTGGGGGTGCGCTCTTCAGCGACCAGGCCGGCATGTGGCTGGCCATGAGCATGTCGCTCGGCGGTGATCCGTACGCACCGGGCGTGGAGGACCAATCCTTCTACGACAGCCAGCAGGAGGCGCTCGACGAGGAAGCCGTCCGGGTGCAGTCCGCGTTCGCCGAGGCTGTGTGGGCAGGCGGTCAGGTGGACCGGGCCCGTGAACTGGTCGCGGGCATGAACCCGCCGGGATTCGGACGCTTCGGATACCCCTTCACGGAGAGCGGCCCACTCGCCCTCAGGGTCAAGACTCAGGCGGCCGCCGCCTGCGGATTCCTCGATCTGGTGGCCGAGGGCCTGGACCAACTACCGTCCGAGGCACCTCACTTGGCGTCGTTCCTTGCCCTGCGCGCGCCCGAGACAACATACGGGCGCGAGCTGAACAACCTGCGCAGGATCGTCCTCGCTCTGGCCCCCTACTGTATGGGCGACATCGACGCCACACTCGGCCTGTGCACCACGCTCCTGGACGCCGCCCCGGAGACCGCCGACACCATCTACGCCGAGGTACGGGAGTGGCCGGCCTGACCTCTGCCGTGTAGCTGGTCGGCTCACCGGCCAAAAGCCGAGGCATCAGCGAATTCAGGCGACAGGACGACGGAATTGCCGGACGATGACGGGCGGTGGCGGGCAGGACGACGTGATGGTGATCGAGGCAGTGGTGACGGGGATGTCGCGGGCAGCGCTGGATGCCGTGGTGTGGGACGGGCTTGAGACGATTTCTCCGATGGATCCGGTCGAGGACGTACCGCGGGCGCTCCGCCGGCTCCTCGCGGCGGGTGCGGAGGCGGTGGAGGAGGACTGCTACCCGCTCTACTCTCTCGTCACGCTCGACGGGCGCGAAACGCCGTCCGCGGCGGCGGTCGCCCTCCCGTTCGTCATTGCGCTCGCCGCCGACCCGGCCATGGGTATGCGGGTCGACCTCGTCGAACTGTTGGCGGCGATGCACGCACCGGCCCTGGCGGGCGAGGACTGGTCCGGGGCGTGGGCCCTGCTCGCGGACCCGGATCCGGCGGTGCGGCGGGCGGCGATGGCGCTGCCGGCCGGGATCGCACGGCTGCTGGAGCGGTGGCGGGTCGAGGCGGACCCGACGGTACGGCTGCCGCTGCTGCTCGCCCTCGGCGAGGCCGCCTCCGGAGAAGCCGGCGAGCATACCGACGATGCGCGAACGGTGCTGGCCGGCGTACTGGACGGCGATGACCCGGTGCTGTGGGTCGCGGCCGTGCACGCCTCGGCGGAACTCGACCGGGAACTGCCGGTCAGGCGGATAGACCGGCTGATCGAGGTGTTCTCCGATCTCGCGCTGCCACCACGGTTCGAGAGCGTCTGGTACACCCCGGCCGTCGAGACTCCGTGGACCCGCGAGGACCTGGTCCGATCGACGGCCTGGCTGCTCCAGCACGACCCCGAGGCGGAACTCTGCTTCGCCGTGCGGCTGGTCGAGACGGCGCAACGCTCCGGGGACGCCGCGCTGTGCCGGGAGGCGCTGGACGTGGCGTGGCGGCTCCTCACCGATCGGCGATCCGTGGAGGCCGCCCTGCTCCCTCTCGCGGGCGGGCTGCTGACCGATCCGGACGGCGCCGTGCGGCTGAGGGCGGCGAACATCCTCGCGGTGCTGGGCCCGGCGGCCGCCCCGTACGCCGACGGGCTCGCCGACCTGCTCGACGACGACGCGGCCGACCCGTACCTCGACGGAACGGTCCGGGAAATCGCCCGGTGGGCCCTGACCCGGATCGATGACCCGCGCGCCCTGCCGGGGCTGGTCGAGCAGCTGCGCGCGCAGGAAGAGGAGCAGGGGCGGGGCTACTGCATCGGTGATCCCCGGAGGCCGGAGATCCAAGAGGTGCTGATCCCCCTGCGCAGGCACGCGGACATCCTGCTGCCCGCGATACGGGAGGCGATGCGGGAGGGCACGACCCGAGGGTTCCTTGAGGTGCTGGAGGCCTGGGGCGAGGACGCGCTGCCCGCCCTGCCCGAGCTCATCCCGCTGCTTGCAGACACCAGGACCTCTGTCACCGTGCTGACGATACTGCTGGCGATGGGGCCGGCCGCCGCCTCGGCCGAACCCGCCGTACGGAACTGCCGGGTTCTGGACTACCCGGGCAATCACCACTTGGTGGCGAGGACCGCCGCACACATCTCCGCGGACCGCGGGGCAGCTGCGAGGCTCGTCGGCGAAGCGGTCATGGCAGAGGAGGAGCCCGCGTTCGGCCGCGACGCGGCGTCCGATGCGGACCGGGTGCGTCTCGCGATGGAGAACAGCGCGCATTGGCCGCGGCTCACCGCAGCGATCACGCTCTGGGAGCTCACGGGCCAGGTCGAACCGAGCATGCGGGTCCTGGAGGAGTTCGTCCTGCCGATCGCCGACGGCGGTGACCACTTCGGGTTCTTCGGCGACGCGCTCCGGGCCCTGATCCGGATGGGCGAGATCAGCCCCGCGATCCGGGAAGCGCTGCTGGCGGTGCGCCAGTCCCAGTCCCGCCTGTCCACGCACGGGGGATACCCGATGATCCTCCACGACAAGGAACTCCGCGGCTTGGTCGAGGAAGCCCTCGCGTGCACGAGTACCGACTCGGCGGTGGGAACGGCTGCCGCAGGCAATCCGTGACCACTTCGGCGGCCGGCCCGGGGCCCGTGAGCACGAAGGCCGCTCACCGCGGTGGGGACGCGATCGGGCCGGAACATCGGGAGACGGATGTTCCGGCCCGAATGCGGATCAGACGGTTGCGCTACCGGTTTCCGTGCGGACTTGGTGGGCTGCGGCCACCAGGTTTTGCAGGGAGGTGCGGGTCTCGGGCCAGCCTCGGGTCTTCAGGCCGCAGTCGGGGTTGACCCAGAGGCGGTCGGCCGGGATGGCCTCCAGACCCTTGCGGAGCAGGGCCGCCGCCTCCGCGGCGGAGGGGACGCGCGGCGAGTGGATGTCCCACACGCCGGGGCCGGCCTCGCGCGGGTAGCCGTGCGCGGCGAGCTCGGTCGCGACCTGCATGTGGGAGCGGGCTGCCTCCAGGCTGATGACGTCGGCGTCGAGATCGTCGATGGCCTGCACGATGTCGCCGAACTCCGCGTAGCACATGTGCGTGTGGATCTGGGTCTCCGGACGCACCCCCGAGGTCGTCAGCCGGAAGGCCTCCGTGGCCCACTCCAGGTACTCGGCATGGCCGTCGGCGCGCAGCGGGAGCGTCTCCCGCAGCGCGGGCTCGTCGACCTGGATCACAGAAGTACCGGCGGATTCCAGGTCGTTGACCTCGTCCCGCAGGGCGAGTCCGACCTGGCGGGCGGTCTCGCCGAGCGGCTGGTCGTCGCGCACGAAGGACCAGGCGAGCATCGTGACCGGGCCGGTCAGCATGCCCTTGACCGGCTTGGCCGTCTGCGCCTGGGCGTACGTCGTCCAGCGCACGGTCATCGGTTCCGGCCGGGAGATGTCCCCGGCCAGGACGGGCGGGCGCACGTAGCGTGTGCCGTAGGACTGCACCCAGCCGTGCTGGGTGGCGAGGTAGCCCGTCAGCTGCTCGGCGAAGTACTGGACCATGTCGTTGCGTTCGGGCTCGCCGTGTACGAGGACGTCGATGCCGGTCTTCTCCTGGAAGGCGATAACCTCACGGATCTCGTCCTTGATGCGCTTCTCGTAGCCGATGGTGTCGATGCGGCCGGCCCGCAGGTCGGCTCGGGCCACCCGCAGTTCGCCGGTCTGCGGGAAGGACCCGATGGTCGTCGTGGGGAGCAGCGGCAGGCCCAGGTGGGCCCGCTGGGCGGCCGCCCGGTCGGCGTACGGCTGGGCCCGGCGGCCGTCCGCGTCGGTGATCGCCGCGGTGCGGGCCCGGACCGCGGGGTCGCGGGTGATCGGGGACGTGGCCCGGGAGGCCAGGTCGGCGCGGTTCGCGGCCAGTTCGGCGGTGATGGCGTCGGCGCCCCTGGCGAGTCCGCGGGCCAGCGTGGTGATCTCGTTCGTCTTCTGGCGGGCGAAGGCCAGCCAGCGGCGGACCTGCGGATCGATGTCGCGCTCGACGGCCGCGTCCAGCGGGACGTGGAGGAGGGAGCAGGAGGCGGCGACGTCGACGCGGTCGGCGAGACCGAGGAGGGTGCCGAGGAGGGACAGCGACTTCTGGTGGTCGTTGATCCAGATGTTGCGGCCGTTGACCACGCCCGCGACCAGGCGCTTGCCCGGAAGTCCGCCGACGGCGGCGAGGTCGGCGAGGTTGGCGGCGGCCGCATCGGTGAAGTCGAGGGCCAGGCCTTCGACGGGTGCCTTGGCCAGGACGGGCAGGGCTTCGCCGAGGCGGTCGAAGTAGGAGGCGACGAGCAGTTTGGGGCGCTCGGTCAGGGCGCCGAGCTCCCGGTAGGTGCGTGCGGCGACGTTCAGCTCGGCCGGGGTCCGGTCCTGGACCAGGGCCGGCTCGTCGAGCTGCACCCACTCGGCGCCGGCCGCGCGCAGGTCGGCGAGCACTCGGGCGTAGACGGGCAGCAGCCGGTCCAGGAGGGTGATCGGCTCGAAGTCGGCGGCGACGCCGGGCGCGGGCTTGGCGAGGAGGAGGTAGGTGACCGGGCCGACGAGGACCGGGCGGCCCGCATGACCGAGCGCCAGGGCCTCCTTCAGCTCGGCGACCTGCTTGGCGGAGTCGGCCGTGAAGACGGTGTCCGGCCCCAACTCCGGTACCAGGTAGTGGTAGTTGGTGTCGAACCACTTGGTCATCTCCAGCGGGGCCACGTCCTGGGTGCCGCGCGCCATCGCGAAGTACCCGTCGAGCGGGTCGGCCGTGACGGCCGCCCGGTGGCGGTCGGGGATCGCGCCGACCATGACCGTGGTGTCCAGGACGTGGTCGTAGTACGAGAAGTCGCCGGTCGGAACCTCGGTGATGCCGGCGTCGGCCAGCTGGGCCCAGTTGGCCCGGCGCACGTCGCGGGCGGTCTCCCGGAGGGTCTGCGCGGTGACGCGGCCCTTCCAGTAGCCCTCGACGGCCTTCTTCAGCGCGCGGTCGTGGCCTTGCCGGGGGTAGCCGTACACGGTGGCCTGTACTGCCGCGGCTGCGGACTGGGTGGTCACGGAACTCTCCTTCGCGAGCGTGTCTCCATGGACCCGGTGAGGGCCGAGGACGCGAAGGGTGCCGCAACGGGCGGACCCCCGGGGCCACGTACGACGGGTACGCGACGGGGAAGATCCGCCTGGAGCACGCCGACCCGCCCACGAGGTCACCGGGAAACCGGGCGCGGTCGTTCGCGCACGGGCAACGGGCAGGTCTTCGGACTCGCGGGCACGTCTCGTCGTACGAGACTCCTACTGGCCGTCGCTTCCCAGGACCGGTTCCGGTCCCAGTGCGTATGACGGCGGTCGTTCCCGCTCACCGCTGCGGGGCAGTCCCGGATTCCCACCGGGTTCCCTCTTACGACGCATCCCGCCTGGCGGACGGGGCGAACCAGCTGCGAGGCCCACAGTAGGTCGATGACCGGGGAATGAACACCGCTTTCCACATGTCGGACGCTGAAATGAGACACGGTGGGGGTGCGGCGACACCACTCGCCACACCCCCACCGCTCCCGCGCGCCTCCGGAGCACCCTCGGCCCGGAGACCGTGCCGGGGCCCTCAGTCCCGGCCGTACGTGTGGAACCCGCGGCCGGTCTTACGGCCGAGCAGTCCCGCCTGCACCATCCGCCGGAGCAGCGGGGGCGGGGCGTAGAGCGGTTCCTTGAACTCTTCGTAGAGGGACTCGGCGATCGCCGCGACCGTGTCGAGGCCGATCAGGTCGGCGAGCTTGAGCGGTCCCATCGGGTGGGCGCAGCCCAGTTCCATCCCCGCGTCCACGTCCGCGGCGCTCGCGAAGCCGGATTCGGCCATCCGGACGGCCGACAGGAGGTACGGGATCAGCAGCGCGTTGACGACGAACCCGGCCCGGTCCCGGGAGCGGACCACGGTCTTGCCCAGGGTGTCGCGGGCGAAGTCCTCGACCGCGGCGAGTGTGTCCGCCGACGTGTGGAGCGAGGACACGACCTCGACGAGCGGCAGGACGGGCACGGGGTTGAAGAAGTGCAGGCCCACCACCCGGTCCGCGCGGCTCGTGGCCATGCCCAGCCGCATGATCGGGATGGCCGACGTATTGGTGGCGAGTATCGCCTCCGGGTCCTCGACGATCTTGTCGAGCGCGGCGAAGACCCCCGTCTTGGCATCCGGGTTCTCGGTCACCGCTTCGATGACGAGCTGCCGGTCGGCGAGGTCCTCCAGGTCCCCCGTGAACACCAGCCGGGCGAGGGCGTCCTCGGCGGAGATCCGGTCGAGCTTCCCGCGCTGCACGGCACGTTCCAGGGAGACGGCGACGCGGTGACCGGCGGCGCGGGTCGCGGTGGCGTCCGCCTCGGCGACGACCGTGTCGAGTCCGGCACGCGCGCACACCTCGGCGATGCCCGCGCCCATCCGACCCCCGCCGACGACTCCGACGCGCCGGATCCGGGCCGGCCGCACTCCGGCGTTCACGCGTTCACCTGCACGATGGTGCGACGGACGAGGTGGCGGGTGTAGGCCTCGGAGGTGAAGAAGGCGGGCAGCTGCACCGAGAGCGCACAGTCCACGAAGACCTCCCGCGCCTCGGCAACGAGGGCCCGCAGGTCCTCCGCTTCCAGGGCCGCACATTCGGCGTCGAGGAGGTCGGTGACCACCACCCGGTCCACCCGGTCGTGGCGGAGCCACTGCCAGATCTGGACGCGGGCGATCTCGGCGGTCGCGGCGTCCTCCATCAGCCCGTTCAGGGCGACGGCTCCGCTGCCGCGCAGCCAGGCGTCGAAGTAGCGCAGAGCCACGGCCACGTTGGAACGGATGCCCTCCTGCGTGGGCGGGGCGGCGACCCGGCGTACGGACAGCAGGTCGCCGGCCGTGACCTCGACGTCCTCGCGGGTCCGCTCCCGCTGGTTCGGACGGTCTCCCAGGACGTTGCCGAAGACCTCGCGGCAGACGGGGACGAGCCCGGGGTGGGCGACCCATGAGCCGTCGAAGCCGTCCTGCGCCTCCCGTTCCTTGTCGAGCCGCACCTTGGCGAGGACGGCGTCGGCGTCCGCGTCCCGGCTGGGGACGTGTGCGGCCATGCCGCCGATGGCGTGGGCGCCGCGCCGGTGGCAGGTCCGTACGAGGAGTTCGGTGTAGGCGCGCATGAACGGGGCGCTCATGGTGACCTCGGCGCGGTCCGGGAGCTGGAAGTCGGTGCGGTGACCGAACGTCTTGATCAGGCTGAAGAGGTAGTCCCAGCGGCCGGCGTTCAGCCCCGCGCTGTGCTCGCGCAGCTCGTAGAGGATCTCCTCCATCTCGAACGCGGCCGTGATCGTCTCGATCAGGGCGGTCGCGCGCACGGTGCCCCGCGGGATCCCGAGGAGGTCCTGGGCGTACACGAAGATGTCGTTCCACAGGCGGGCCTCGTACCGGTTCTCCAGCTTGGGGAGGTAGAAGTACGGGCCGTACCCGGCGTCGATCTGCCGCTGCGCGCAGTGGAAGAAGTACAGGCCGAAGTCGACGAGGGAGGCGGACACGGGCCGGCCGTCGATCTCCAGGTGCTCTTCGAGGAGGTGCCAGCCCCGCGGGCGCACCATGATCGTGGCGAGGTCCGGCCCGAGGCGGTACTCCTTGCCCTCGGGGGTGGTGAAGTCGATGCGCCGGTCGATGGCGTCGATCAGGTTGATCTGGCCGCCGATGACGTTGTTCCAGGTGGGGGCGGTGGCGTCCTCGAAGTCCGCCATCCACACCTGCGCACCGGAGTTGAGGGCGTTGATCGCCATGCGGCGTTCGGGCGGTCCGGTGATCTCGACCCTGCGGTCGTTCAGACCGGGGGCGGGCGGGGCCACGCGCCAGTCGGGGTCCGCGCGGACGGCGGCGGTGGCGCGGGAGAAGTCCAGGGGTGAACCGGAGGCCAGGTGGGCCGAGCGGCGCCGGCGCTCCTTGAGGATCTCCGGGCGGCGCTCCGCGAACGCGGCGTCGAGCCGGCTGATGAACTCCAGGGCCTCGGGGGTCAGGATCTCCTCGTGGCGCTCACCCGGCGCGCCGAGGACCTGGACACTGCGGGTCAGGGGCTTGAGTGACATGCGGTTCTGCTCCTCGGCGTGGGGTGGTCGCCGCCCGGGGCCGCAAGGGCCCCGGACACCGTCGGACGGCGGGCGCAAGGCGCCGGGTGGGATCGGCGCCGCACTCCCAGGGCGCCCCTCTCCTAGTGGAACTGCTCTTCTTCGGTGGAGCCGGCGAGCGCGGTGGTGGAGGAGGCCGGGTTGACGGCGGTGGAGACCAGGTCGAAGTAGCCGGTGCCGACCTCGCGCTGGTGCCTGACCGCGGTGAAGCCCTGCGCCTGGGCGGCGAACTCCCGCTCCTGGAGGTCGACGTACGCGGTCATGCCGTGCTCGGCGTAGCCGCGGGCCAGGTCGAACATGCCGTGGTTGAGCGAGTGGAAGCCGGCCAGCGTGATGAACTGGAAGCGGTAGCCCATGGCCCCCAACTCCCGCTGGAACTTGGCGATCTGGTCGTCGTCCAGGGCCGCCTTCCAGTTGAAGGACGGCGAGCAGTTGTAGGCGAGCATCTGGTCCGGGTACCGGGCGTGGATCGCCTCGGCGAACTCGCGGGCCTGCTCCAGGTCCGGGGTGCCGGTCTCCACCCAGATCAGGTCAGCGTACGGGGCGTACGCGAGCCCGCGGGCGATGACCGGGGCCATGCCGCCCAGAACGTGGTAGAAGCCCTCGGCGGTCCGCTCGCCGGTGCAGAACTCGGCGTCGCGCTCGTCGACGTCGCTGGTCAGCAGGGTTGCGGCGAGGGCGTCCGTACGGGCGATGATCAGCGTCGGGGTGTCCGCGATGTCGGCCGCCAGGCGGGCCGCGTTGAGGGTGCGGATGTGCTGCGAGGTCGGGACGAGGACCTTGCCGCCGAGGTGGCCGCACTTCTTCTCGGAGGCGAGCTGGTCCTCGTAGTGGATGCCGGCCGCGCCCGCCGCGATCATCGCCTTGGTCAGCTCGAAGGCGTTCAGCAGGCCGCCGAAGCCGGCCTCCGCGTCCGCGACGATCGGGGCCAGCCAGTCCGTCGTGTCGGCGCCGCCCTCGGCGGTGGCGATCTGGTCGGCGCGCAGCAGCGCGTTGTTGATCCGACGCACCACCTGGGGAACGGAGTTGACCGGGTAGAGGCTCTGGTCGGGGTAGGTGTGCCCGGCCTGGTTGGCGTCGGCCGCCACCTGCCAGCCGGACAGGTAGATCGCCTGGAGCCCGGCCCGCACCTGCTGTACGGCCTGGCCGCCGGTCAGCGCGCCGAGCGCGTGGATGTAGTCCTGCTCGTGCAGTTGCCGCCACAGGCGCTCGGCGCCGCGCCGGGCCAGGGTGTGCTCCTCGCGGACGCTGCCGGACAGCCGGACCACGTCCTCGGCCGTGTAGGTGCGCTCGATGCCCGCCCACCGCGGGTCCTCGGCCCAGCGCTGCTTGAGCTGCTCGGCCGCCGCCGTCGTGTTCGCCTCTGCCATGACCGTCACCGTTTCGCTTCCGTCCGTCGCTTGTCTTGCCAATGGCCCCAGTAGGGGATTCACGCATTGGCACTCCGTGCCTGAGAAACCCCAGAAATCAGGGCGTGAGTCGGAGATCCGAGGTCCGTCCCGGCCACCGGTTCCTGCTGGCCGCAGGACCGACTCTGACACTGGCACTGGGTGCCATCAAGGAGGTACATCTGCCAAGCTTTGCGAATCTTCGAGGCTGAAATTGCCAAGTTTGCGAAGGCCCGTGGTGAACGAGGTCCACGTATGCTGCGGAGCCTGTCCGACGGTGGAGGAGTCCGGTGAGCAAGACGTACGCGGGCGCGCGGCTGCGGAGGCTGCGCGAGGAGCGGCGGATGACGCAGGCCGACCTGGCCAGGGTGCTGGGGATCTCGCCCAGCTACCTGAACCAGATGGAGCACGACTCCCGCCCGCTGACCGTTCCGGTGCTGCTGCGCCTCACCGAGGCCTTCGGGGTGGATCCGGGGTTCTTCTCGGAGCGGGACACCGGCCGCATGGTCGCGGACCTGCGCGAGGCGCTCGCCAAGGAGGTCGCCGAAGCCCGCGTCTCCGCCTCCGATCTGGCCGAACTCGCCACCCGGATGCCGGCGGTCGCCTCGGTCCTGCTGGAACTGGGCCGGCGCAGCCAGCTCCTCGCGGAGCGGCTCACCGACGCGGCCGAGGGCCGTGGAGGTGTGACCGAGGCGCCGCGCTCGCCGCACGAGGAGATCCGCGAGTTCTTCTACCGGCGGCAGAACTACCTCCACGACACCGATCTCGCCGCCGAGGAGTTGGCCCGTGAGATCGGTGTTCGCCCCGGGGACGTCATCCGCGCCCTGACCCGGCGCCTGACCGGCCGGCACGGCGTCAGGATCGCCGCGGACTGCGACCGGCTGCACCACTACGACGCCGACGCCCGGGTCCTGCACCTCTCGAACCGGCTCCGGCCCGGCCAGCAGGCCTTCCGGATGGCCACGCAGCTGGCCCTCCTGGAGTACGGGGACGCACTGGACCGGCTGGCAGCCGAGGACTTCCCGGCCGGGTCGGCTGCGCACCCGTTGGCCCGGATCGGCATCGCCAACTACTTCGCCGCCGCGCTGATCCTCCCGTACACGGCCTTCCACACGGCCGCCGAGGAGTTCCGGTACGACATCGAGCGGCTCACCGACCACTTCGGCATCGGCTACGAGACGGTCTGCCACCGCCTCAGCACCCTGCAACGCCCCAGGCTGCGCGGGGTTCCGTTCTCCTTCGTCCGGGTGGACCGGGCCGGGAACATGTCCAAGCGGCAGTCGGCCACGGGGTTCCACTTCTCCCGGGCCGGCGGCACCTGCCCGCTGTGGAACGTGTACGAGGCCTTCACCGCCCCCGGCCGCATCCACGTCCAGGTCGCCGCCATGCCCGACGGGCAGCGGTACCTGTGGACCGCGCGCGCCGTCACCCGGCACCGCGGCGGCTGGGGCGAGCCCGGCAAGACCTTCGCCATCGGGCTGGGCTGCGAGATCCGGCACGCCTCCCGGCTCGTCTACGCGGACGGGCTCGACCTCGACAACTCGGCGGCCGCGACCCCGATCGGGATGGGCTGCCGGCTCTGCGAACGCCTGGACTGCCCGCAGCGTGCGGTGCCGCCGCTCGGCCGGGTGCTGGCCGTGGACGAGAACAGCAGCACCTTCGTCCCCTATCCCGTCGAGGGCCCGTCCGCTGCGGCCCGCGGCTGACACCGGCGGGTCGCGCCGTGGGGGTGGACTGGGCCACCCACTGCGGGGCACCCGGGGTGACGGGACCGGCGGAGCCGTGGTGAAGCCGCCGCCGGCGACCGCGCGCAGCGCGTCGATGGACGGGTAGAGGCCCGCTTCCAGGCCCCGATCCACTTCCGGCCCCGCGCGTCGGCATCCGGCGGGCTGGGCAACACGACTGCCAAGTCCTCTTAATACTCCGGTCATTGAGTGGCGCCGCCGCCCGGCGTAGCGTTTTTCGGGAGAATTTGATGACGGGTTGAATTCGCCCACCCCGCATCGGCCTCCCATTTCCGCACGCCGATCAGGAAGGCGTCATTCACCATGCCCGCTTCCGATTCCGCACCACTGCACCTCGCCGTCTCGCTGGACGGCGCGGGCGCGCACGCGGCCGCCTGGCGCGAGCCGGGGGCCCGGCCCGCCGAGCTGTTCACCGCCCGCTACTGGGCCGGCCTCGTCGCGGAGGCCGAGGCCGGGCTGCTCGACTTCGTCACCTTCGAGGACGGGCTCGCCCTCCAGTCCTCCTCCCCCGGTGGCCACGACGAGCGCACGGACCGGGTCCGCGGCCGGCTCGACGCGATCCTCACCGCCGCCCGGGTGGCGCCCCTGACCCGCCGCATCGGGCTCGTGGGGGCCGTGACCACCACCCATACCGAGCCCTTCCACATCTCCAAGGCCGTGGCCACCCTCGACCACGTCAGCCGCGGCCGCGCCGGCCTGCACGTACAGGTCTCCGGGCTCCCGTACGAGGAGCGGCACTTCGGCCGGCGCCCCGCACCGCTCGCGGAGGACGCGCTGCACGAGGAGGCCGCTGACCACGTCGAGGTGGTCCGGCGCCTGTGGGACAGCTGGGAGGACGGCGCGGAGATCCGCGACGTGGCCACGGGCCGGTTCGTGGACCGCGACAAGCTCCACCACATCGACTTCGAGGGCCGCCACTTCAGCGTGCGGGGCCCTTCGATCACCCCGCGCCCGCCCCAGGGCCAGCCCGTCGTGAGCGCGCGTGCCACCGACAGCGCGGCGTACGGGCTCATCGCCCGGTCCGCCGACATCGGGCACCTCGTGGCCCGCGACACCGAGCAGACGCGGGCGGCCGTCACCGCCGTCCGCGGGCTGCGCGCCTCGGCGGGGCTCGGCGAGCGGCCGCTGCACCTCTTCGGGGAGCTGACCGTGTTCCTCGACGAGACCGCCGCAGCGGCGGCAGACCGCCGCGGCCGCCTCGACGAGGCCGCGCGCGACCCGTACGACGGTGACACCGCCGTGTTCACCGGTACGTCGGGGCAGTTGGCCGATCTGGTCCAGGAGCGCCGGGAGGCGGGTCTGTCGGGTTTCCTGCTGCGGCCCGCGGTCATCGCCCACGACCTGCCCGCCATCACCCGAGCCCTGGTGCCGGAGCTCCAGCGGCGGGGCCTGTTCCGCCGGGAGTACGAGGCCGACACCCTGCGCGGCCTGCTGGGACTCGACCGGCCCGCGAACCGCTACGCCGCGGCCACGCTCCCGGCCGCCTGACGCCCGCCCTCTCCTCTCCTCCGCCTCCGCCTCCGCCTCCGCCTCCGGAAGGACGCACCATGACCGCCAAGCCGCTCAAGCAGATCCACCTCGCGGCCCACTTCCCGGGCGTCAACAACACCACCGTCTGGAGCGACCCGGCGGCCGGCAGCCACATCGACTTCGATTCCTTCGTCCACTTCGCCCGGACCGCGGAGCGCGCGAAGTTCGACTTCCTCTTCCTCGCCGAGGGGCTGCGCCTGCGCGAACAGGGCGGGCAGATCTACGACCTGGACGTCGTCGGCCGGCCCGACACCTTCACCGTGCTGGCCGCCCTCGCGGCCGTCACCGACCGCCTCGGGCTGACCGGCACCATCAACTCCACCTTCAACGAGCCCTACGAGGTGGCCCGCCAGTTCGCCTCCCTGGACCACCTGTCGGACGGCAGGGCCGCCTGGAACGTGGTCACCTCCTGGGACGCGTTCACCGGCGAGAACTTCCGGCGCGGGGGCTTCCTGCCCCGGGAGGAGCGCTACAGCCGGGCCAAGGAGTTCCTGGCCACCGCGCACGAGCTGTTCGACTCCTGGGACGGCGGCGAGATCGTCGCCGACGCCGGATCCGGCACCTTCCTGCGCGACGCCCGGGCCGGGGCCTTCGCCCACAAGGGCCCGCAGTTCGACATCGAGGGCCGGTTCAACGTGCCGCGCAGCCCGCAGGGCCGTCCGGTGATCTTCCAGGCGGGCGACTCCGACGAGGGCCGCGAGTTCGCCGCCTCCGACGCCGACGCGATCTTCGGCCGGTACGGGACCCTCGACGAGGGCAGGGCGTTCTACGCCGACGTCAAACGCCGCCTCGCGAAGTACGGGCGTACGCACGACCAGTTGAAGATCCTGCCCGCGGCCACCTTCGTCCTCGGCGACACCGACGCCGAGGCCCGCGAGAGCGCCCACGAGGTGCGCCGCCTCCAGGTCAGCGGGCAGACCGCGATCAAGTACCTCGAACACGTCTGGAACCGCGACCTGTCCGGCTACGACCCCGACGGCCCCCTGCCTGACATCGACCCCGTGACCGGCGAGAACACCATCGCCCTCGGCCGGGCGAGCGTGCGCCAGTTCCGCGACCCGCTGGAGACCGCCCGGCAGTGGCGCGCGCTCGCCGAGGCCAAGAACCTCTCGATCCGGGAACTGGTCATCGCCACGGCTTCCGGCCAGACCTTCGTCGGCTCCGCGGCGACCGTCGCCGAGCAGATCGACACACTGGTGCAGGCGGACGCGGCCGACGGCTTCATCCTGGTCCCCCACATCACCCCGGGCGGCCTCGACACCTTCGCCGACACCGTCGTCCCGCTGCTCCAGGAGCGCGGGGTCTTCCGCAGCGAGTACGAAGGCACCACCCTGCGCGACCACCTCGGCCTCGCGGTGCCACAGACGGACTCCGCCCGACGGGCAGCGGCCTCGTGAAGTTCCTGGCCATCACCCTGATCACCGACAACACGGACCCGGTGACGGGCGCTGGCGCCCCCACCCGGGAACGGTTCCGCGAGGTCGTCGCGAGCGCGCTGCTCGCGGAGGAGCTCGGCTTCGACGGGTTCGGCGTCGGTGAGCGCCACGAACGGCCGTTCCTCTCGTCCTCACCGCCCGTGGTGCTCAGCCACATCGCGGCGCTGACCCGGCGGATCCGCCTGTTCACCGCCGTCACCACGCTGAGCCTGCTGGACCCGGTCCGGGCGTACGAGGACTACGCGACCCTGGACCATCTCTCCGACGGCCGCCTCGAACTGATGATTGGCAAGGGCAACGGCACGGCCCAGCGCGAGCTGTTCCACGTGACCCCCGAGGACCAGTGGGAGCGCAACGCCGAGAGCTACGAGCTGTTCCGGCGGATCTGGCGCGAGGACAAGGTCAGCGCCGAGCCGCGCTTCCGCCCCGCGCTGTCCGGAGCGGAGGTGCTGCCGCGGCCGCACCAGCGCACCCTGCGCGTCTGGCACGGCAGCGCGACGAGCCGGGAGTCGGTGGATCTGGCGGCACGGTACGGGGACCCGCTGTTCTCGGCGAACGTCACCCACCCCATCGGTCCGTACGCGGAACTGGTCCGCCACTACCGGGAGCGCTGGGAGCACTACGGGCACGACCCGGCCCGTGCCGTCGTCGGCGCGGGCACGGCCGGCTACCACGCGGCACGCACCTCGCAGCGGGCCGTCGCCGCGTACCGGCCGGCCTTCGCCCGGTACCTCGCGGCGCACCGCGCGCAGGGCGTGGAGCCTGTGTTCGCGACCCTGGAGGACTTCGCCGAGCGCAGCTCGGCGCTGATCGGCAGCCCTCAGCAGGTGATCGAGAAGGTCCACCGCTACCACGCGGAGTTCGGCCACACCGTCCTGCACCTGCAGGCCGAGGCGGGCGGGCTCCGGGAGGCGGAGCACCGAGCCTCCCTCGAACTCTTCCAGTCGGAGATCGCCCCGGTGCTGCGCCGGGAGATACCCGACCCGTCGTTCCCCGATCTGTAAGGAGCCAGGCCATGTCCGGAATCCCCCTCGGGGTCCTCGACCTCGTCCCGGTCGCGTCCGGTTCGACCGCCGCCGAGGCCCTCACCAACAGCATCGACCTGGCCCGCCGTACCGAGGAGTTCGGCTACACGCGCTACTGGTTCGCCGAGCACCACCTCAATCCGGGCGTCGCCGGGACCTCCCCGGCGGTGGTCCTGGCCCTGACCGCGTCCGCGACCAGCACCATCCGGCTCGGTTCCGGCGCCGTCCAGCTCGGGCACCGAACCGCGCTGTCGACGGTGGAGGAGTTCGGCCTCATCGACGCGCTGCACCCCGGCCGCCTGGACCTGGGGCTGGGCCGCTCGGCGGGGCCGCCGCAGCGCCGCCGCCCGGTGGAGGACGGGGGCGAGCCCGCCCCGGCCACCCAGGTCACCGGCGGGTACACCCCGAACGGGCTGCGCATCCCGGACCGGTTCTCCTTCGCCCACCTGCTGGGCCATCCGCGGGTGGCGCTCCAACAGAAGCTGCTCAACCTGCCCGGCGCGCAGCCGCAGGACTACTCCGAGCAGGTCGACGACGTCCTCGCGCTGCTGCGCGGCGAGTACCGCACGCCGGAGGGCGTGGAGGCGCACGCCGTTCCCGGCGAGGGGGCCGACGTACAGGTGTGGATCCTGGGCAGCAGCGGTGGGGTGAGCGCGGAGACGGCGGGCCGCAACGGGCTGCGCTTCGCGGCGAACTACCACGTCAGCCCGGCCACGGTGCTGGAGGCCGCCGAAGGGTACCGGGCCGCCTTCAAACCGTCCGCGGAGCTGGACCGGCCGTACGTGACGGTCTCCGCCGACGTGGTGGTCGCCGAGGACGAGGAGACGGCCCACGAGCTGGCCACCGGGTACGGGCCGTGGGTACGCAGCATCCGCACGGCCGAGGGTGCGATCCCCTATCCGACGCCTGCCGAGGCGCGCACCCTTCCCTGGTCGGAGGAGGACCGCAAGCTGGTGGCGGACCGGGTGGAGACCCGGTTCGTGGGCTCACCCCGCACCGTCGCCGACCATCTGGAACGGCTGCGGGAGGCGACCGGCGCCGACGAACTGCTGATCACGACGATCACCCACCGGCACGCGGACCGGGTCCGCTCCTACCGGCTGCTGGCGGAGGAATGGCGGCGGCGCGGCTGACGGCCGGCCGTGGGAATCGTGCACGCCGGGTCACCGGCCGAGTTCCTCGCTGCCGGCTGAGGTGACGAGGACGACGCGCCAGCCGCGCCGGTCGAGGGTGCGCAGCAGTTCGTCCGCCGCCTCGATGCGGGGCAGCCGGTCGAAGAAGGTGCCGTAGAGGGTGTCGTGCGCGGTGCTGAGCACATCGTCTTCGCCGGTGTCCCGGCCGTCGCCCAGCAGGTGGGCGAGCAGGTCCTCGCCCGGCAGGCCGGTCGCCCGGTGGATGGCGTGCACGGAGACGTCGTGGCCGGCCTGGCGCAGTGCCTCCCACCAGCACACGCCATGCAGATGATTGGTGTCGGCGAGCGTCCCGTCGACGTCGAACAACGCGGCTCGGTCCATGGGCGGCGCCTACCCGTCTCCGACCGTGCAGTCCTTCCGCAGGCGTACGAGGTTTCGGCGGCGCCGGACCGGCAAGGCGCAACCGTGCAGCCCGCAGCGGGTGCGCCGTCCGCTCAGCTCCGCTCCCCGTCGAAGAGAACTCCGGGGTTCAGGATCCCTGCCGGGTCGAGTGCGTGTTTCGCGGCCCGCAGCGCCCGGGCGAACGGCTCCGGGCGCTGCCGGTCGTATCCGGGGCGGTGGTCGCGGCCGACGGCGTGGTGGTGGGTGACGGTCACCCCGTGTGCGCCGAGCACGTCCATCGCGGCGGCCTTGATCTCGTCCCACATCGCGACCTCCGAGCCTCGCCTCGCCGGGGCTATGACGGTGAAGTAGGGGGCGGGGCCGTCCGGGTAGACGTGGGTGAAACGGCAGTTGATCATCCCCTCGGCGCCGGTGACCCTGCGTACGACGGCGCCCAGGTCCCGGTGCACGGCCTCGTACAGAGCCCCGGCACGGTCCCAGGTGCAGGCCGTTTCGAAGGTTTCGCTGATCACGCTCATCCGCGCGAGTCCGTCACGCAGGTAGGGCATGCGAAGGAACGCGGAGCGCCACGCGCCGGCCGCGGAGTCATCGGCGGGACCACCCGCCGCGGACGGTGTCAGGGCCGGGGTCACGGACGGCGAACCGCCGTGATCCCGCGCCAGGGCGACCAGTTCGGCGAGCCGGTCGGCGACGGGGAAGTGCGCGGACTCCACCCCGAGGACCAGTACGCTCCGGCAGCCGCCGGCCACGCCAGCGAGCGCCGCCTCTCCCGGGTCGAGCAGCCGGCAGTTGGCCGGGTGCAGGCCCGACTGCGCGATGGCGCGGACCGCACCGGCCGCGGCCTCGAAGTCGTCGAACAGGACCGAGGCGGACGCCTTGTGGCGGGGCCGGTCCTGGAGCCGCATCCACGCCTCGGTGATCACCCCCAGCGTGCCCTCCGATCCCAGGAACAGCCGGTCGGGGGACGGGCCCGCACCCGAACCGGGCACGCGCAGCGACTCGTTGACGCCGACCGGGGTGACCACACGCAGGGACTCGGTCAGGTCGTCGATGTGGGTGAGGAGCGTGGCGTAGTGGCCGCCGGCCCGGGTCGCCAGCCAGCCGCCGAGGGTGGAGAACTCGAAGCTCTGCGGAAAGTGGCGCAGGGTCAGTCCGTGCGGCCGTAGTTGGGCTTCCAGGTCGGGTCCGAGCACGCCAGCCTGGATCCGTGCCGCCCTGCTCGCGGTGTCGATGTCCAGTACGCGGTCGAGGGCGGCGAGGTCCAGGGACACCACGCCGCGGCGCCGGTCGCCGCGGTACTCCACTCCCCCGACCACCGAACTGCCGCCCCCGTAGGGCACGACGACCACGTCCGCGCTCTCGGCCCAGTCCAGGACGTCCACGACGTCCTGCTCGCGGCGGGGGAAGGCGACCTGGTCCGGAGCCGCCCCGAGTTCGCCGCGCAGAGCCCGTACGACGTCGCGGTAGGCCTTGCCGTAGGTGTGGGAGGCCCGGGCCGGCGGGGTGTCGGACATCAAGTGGGCGAGGGAGGACGGCGGGGTGACCCGGGCCTTGGGCAGATCGACGGACCGGATGTCGGGTACGGGCAGCGGGGTGTCGGCCGCCCCGGGGACGAGCGTGCCGAGGGCGACGCACTCGCTGTCGGGCAGGGCCTTGTCGTCGGTGCCCCAGCCCCACCAGGAGCGGCGGCGCCCGGGCGAGGTGAGCGGGGCGGCGGGCACGGTCTCGGCCATGGCGATATAACCCTTCGGTAATTTACCGCTTGGTAATTTACTCCACCGTATAGTTCCCTTCATGGACTCCACAAGCGCCGGCGCCGCGCCGGGCAGCCCCCCGACCACCTCGTCGCCGCCGGGCAGGCGCCGGGGCAGACCGGCGGGGACGAAGGGCGTACCGCGCGCCGAGCGCGAGGAGCAGATCCTCACCGCCGCGCTGGAGGAGTTCGGCCGGCACGGGCACGCATCCGCGTCGATGGCCGCGATCGCCCGCAGGGTGGGCGTGACGAAGCCGATGCTCTACGCCTACTTCGACTCGAAGGACGGGCTCTACCTCGCCTGCCTCGAACACATCGCCGCCCGCGTCATCGCGGCCATCGACGAGGCGATGTCCCGCGGACCGGCCGCGACCGACGAGGAGCAACTCCCCCACGCCGTCCTCACCGGGCTCTTCACGGCCCTCGAAGAACGGCGGCACGCCTGGTTCGTCCTCTACGACAGGACCTTGCCGCCCGGCTCCGAACTGCGCCTCGCCGCCCAGCGGCACCGCGAGGCCGTCGACGTACTCGCCGCGACGGGCACCGCGGCGCTGCTCAGCGGCCGCGGCAACGAGGACCCCCTCGACGCCGACGCCCTCAAGCACGTGTGGACGGGCACCGTCAGCGCCCTCATGGGCTGGTGGATCGCCCACCCCGACCAGTCCGCCCAGGACATGAGCAGCCGCTGCGCCCGTCTGCTGACGGCCATCCGCAACGCCTGAGGAGCAGCCTCCGATCGGCTCGTTCGGCACCCCCGGGCCGGAGGCAGAGCCGACAGGCCCGGGGAAGCACCGCGTGGTGGCGCCCGCAGTACGGGACGGTCAGGTGGTGGCCGGCACCGGAGTGTTTTCCGTCTCCTTCCCGGCCACTGCCTCTTCTGCGGCAACCGGGGCCCCGGCCGCCTCGCCGTGGTGCGGGAGGGCCGTGTAGTACACGGTGGCGCCCTGCTTGACGCGCTCCGCCAGGCTGCGGGCGACCAGACGTTCGGTGGTCGTGCGCACCAGGTTGTCGCTGACACTGCGGTCCGGCTGCGCGGTCTTCAGGGCCTGGGCGATCTCGCGGGCCGTCTTCGGCTCCGCCTGGCCGCTCAGGTGCCGGTGGATCAGCTCGGTCAGCGGGACCTGCTTCTCCTTGGACGCGACGGCCTTCTCCTTGGGAGCGGCAGCCTTCTCCTTCGGCGTGGCGGCCTTCGCCTTCGCGGGCTCCTTCGCCGCGGCCTTCACGGCGGTCGTCTTCCTGCCGGTCGACTTCTTCGCCGTCGCCTTCTTCGCGGTGGTCGTCTTCGCGGTGGTCGTCTTCGCGGTGGTGGTCGTCGCGGTGGTGGTCGTCGCGGTGGTGGTCGTCGCGGCCTTCTTGCCGGTGCGCGGGGCGGGCACCGCAGTCGCGATGCCACCCAGGGCCGCCCGCATCCCGACCAGGAGTGCGTGGTCCTGCTCCAGACCGGCCAGGCGCCCCTGGAGGGAGGCGATCTCCTCTCGGATGCGCTCCTGCTCGCCGGTGTTGAGGTCGAGGTCGGCGGCGACCTTCTCTGCGTACTGGGACTTGAGGGTGGGAATCTCCTGAGCGGACATGCGGGCTCCTTCGATGGACGGTGTTGGGTGCGGACTCTACTCAGGTGACCTGTGAGGTGTGTGAGTTTGAGCGGTACCGGGCCCAAAGGAAGCGCCTGCGGTCGGAGTTGCTCGCCTCTCGAATGTGTGGCCTAGGGACGGGTGGCGGTGACCAGGTAGTAGTCCAGGATCTGCTGCTCCCAGGCGGCCAGGAAGTTCCGCGGCCAGGTGCCCGGCTCCCAGAGGCGCGCGAGCCAGCGGTCCCAGCCGGGCCAGACCTGCGGACCGATCGAGTCGATCCGTACGTCGACGAAACCGGCGTCCGTCAAGGCTTCGTCGAGGCCGGAAACGGGCCTGGCGATGTCCAGGCCACTGGCGAACGAGTCGAGCAGCCCCGCGAGCCGCTGCGCCGGCGCGGGCGCACCGTCGACGCTGAAGAAGCTGGCGATCGCCACCCGCCCGCCGGGGCGCAGTACCCGCGCCGCCTCGCGGGCGAACGCGGGCAGGTCCGGGAAGTGCTGGGCGGCCTCGACGCTGTACAGGCAGTCGAACTCGGCCTCGCCGAGCGGCAGGCTCTCCGCCGCCCCGAGCACGAAGCGCAGCCGGGGCGGCCGGGCTTCGAGGAGGAGGGAGTTCGCTTCGCGGGCCCGCCGGAGCTGGTGGGGGTGGACGTCCACCCCGGTCATCTCCGTGGGCCCGTACTCCTCCAGGGCAAGGGCGCACCCGAGGCCGAGACCGCAGCCGACCTCCACGGCCCGACCGCCCGCGGGTCCGACCGCGTCGAGTACGTGCCGGTAGAGGTCCTGCTCGCTGCGGATCCGGTCACCTTGGGACAGCGGCTGTTCGAGATCGACCGCCTGCCAGTAGCCGAAGTTGATGAACCCTCCGGCGAACACCGGCACGGCGCTGAGATCGGCCGGCCCGTAGGTCTCCCACACCTCGGGCCGCACGACCGGAGCGGGCTGTTCTGCAGGGGTTCCCGACAACACCGCACCACCTCCTCGTGACGGGGCGTTGCGCCCCGGAGTCCCCAGTGTGGCGTGTGGGCCCCCGTCGCGACAGAGGACCCGCCCGGCCTGCGGCCGAAGGCGCGGGTCCTGGGGGATCATTGGCCGACCCGGAAGGCGCTTTCGTCGTGCGGGTCGGCGAGGATGGCGGGGTCACCCGTCCGCAACACCTGAGGAGTCCGCGCAGATGCCCGCGTCCGGTCCCGGCCCCAAGCCTCCGACGATCGCCGATGTCGCGCGCGTCGCCGGGGTGTCGCGCACGACGGTCTCGCACGCCCTCAACGGGCTCGGCAAGGTCGACCCCCGCACCCGGGAGCGGATCAAGCAGGTTGCCGTCGAGCTCGGATACCGGCCCAACCTCCGCGCCCAGCGGCTGCGGCACGGGCAGGCCAAGGCCATCGCGCTCGCCTCCTCGATGCCGTTCGCGGTGGCCGGCGGGCCCTCCCGGCTCGGGTTCTACATGGAGATCGCCGCCGCCGCGGCCGAGAGCGCCCTGCTGCACGACTACGCCCTCGTGCTCGTACCGCCCGTCCAGTCGGGTTCCGGGCTGCACTCCGTCGACATCGACGGGGCCATCGTCGTCGAGCCGGACGTGAACGACCCCGCCACGGCCCGGCTGCGGGAGCGCGGGCTGCCGTACGTGGCGCTCGGCAGGCCCGTCTCCCCGGACGAGCAGGCTCCGTACGTGGACCTGCGCGGCGGGCTCGTCGCCGAGATGCTCCTCGCCCACCTGCGCGAGCAGGGTGCCGAGCGGCCCGCACTGATCATCGGGTCCGGCGAACGGCACTCCTCCGTCGACGCGCGCGAAGCCTACGGACGCATGGCCGCTGAACACGGCTGGCCGCCGGTCGTGGAGACCGCCCCCGAGGCGGGCGGCGAGCAGGCCGGATACGAGCGCTGCGCGGCCCTGCTCGCCGAGCATCCCGGGATCGACGCCGTCTGCGCGCTGGTGGACGCCTTCGCGGTCGGTGCGGTCCGGGCGATCCGGGACAGCGGGCGGACCGTACCGGACGACGTCATGGTCGTCACCCGGTACGACGGACTGCGCGCCCGTACCTGTGATCCGCTGCTCACCGCCGTCGACCTGCATCTGGACCGGGCGGCGGCCGACGCGGTGGAGCTGCTGCTGGGACGGCTGCGGGGCGGGGCGGAGCCCGCCGTGCCCGTGACGGCGGCGCCCGCGCCCCGGCTGGTCGTACGGGCCTCCTCGCTGCGGATCACACCCCCAGCATGAGGACCACACCGGAGACCAACGCGAACAGCAGGACGAACAGGCGCATCCTGCGGGCGTCCAAGCGGTGGTGCACCAGCCGGCTCAGCCACGCCCCGGCGGCGATCGCCGGAAGCAGCAGGACGGCCGGGCCCAGGTCCTGGACACGGCCCTGCCCGGTGGCGAACAGCAGTACCAGCGAAGCCACTTCACCGATGAGGAAGCAGACGGCGACGGTGGCGCGCAGCTCCGCGGGCGGCCGGTGCTGGTAGACCAGGGCGAGCGGTGGGCCGCCCACGCCGGTCGCGGTCTCCGTCAGCCCCGTCACCGCGCCCGCCCCGACGTAGGCGGCGCGGCCGGGGGTGAACGCGGGTGCGGCGAGGCTCACCGCCGCCGCCAGGACGGTGGCGATGCCCACGAACAGGCCGAGGCTGCGGTCCGGGATCAGCCAGAGCAGTGCCAGCCCGCCGGGGGTCGCGGCGAGCCGGGCGACGGTGATCCAGCCGGCGCCCCGCAGATCCAGCGCGGCCCGCTCGCGCCAGGCGACGTACAGGTTCAGCGGGACCATCGACGCCAGGACGAACACCGGGAGCAGGCCCGGATCGAGGATCCCCGCCACGGGGGCGACGATCAGGGCGAAGCCGAGCCCGCTGCTGCCCTGGACGAAGGCGGCCACGGACACGGTGAGGGCGAGCACCGTCAGCGTCGCGGGGTTCATCGTGCGGTGTTCCGCTCACGGGCGGCCGTGGAGGTGGGGTGGACCCGGGTGATGGGGGCCCGTTCCACGGCGACGCGGGCCAGTTCGGCGGCTCGCCGTACGAGCGCGGGACCGTCCCATCCGGTGGGCCGGCCGCGCCACAGGCGCATCCGGCCCGCGACGAACACGGCGGTGATCTGGTCGCGGTTGCCACGGCGTACCAGCTCCCACGGCAGGTCCCAGGACAGCGCGAGTTCGGGGTTGGTGACGTCGACGAGGAGGAAGTCGGCGGCCAGGCCCACCGCGACGGTGCCGGTACGGGAGGCGAGGCCGACGGCGTCGGCGCCGCCGTGGGTGGCGTGTTCGAGCCAGGTCCACCCGGCGCCGCAGGAGGAGTCGCCGGTGGCCAGGCCGTACGCGATCCGCTGGGCGAACTCGGCCGCGTCGGCGAGCCGGAACCCGTCGCCCCGGGTGCCGTCGGTGCCGAGCCCGAAGCGGATGCCGCGCTCGGCCATGGCGGTGGCCGGGGCAACGGCGTTGCCCTTCCAGGCGCTGGCGACGGGGTTGTAGCTGACGGCGGTACCCGTGTCGGCGAGCAGGGTCATCTCGCGGGGGGTGAGCAGGGTGGCGTGTGCGGCGAGCAGTTGCGGGCCGAGCGCGCCGATGTGGTGCAGGTGCTCCAGCGGGCGCATGCCGTGGCGTATCAGCGAGCGTTCGACTCCGGCCAGGTGCTCGTTGACGTGGATCTGCACGGTGGCCCCGGCTTCCGCGGCGAGCCGGGCGGTGCCCCGCAGGGTGGCGTCGGTGGCGGCCTCGGGGACGGAGACGGCGAGGGAGGCGTGGACGAGCGGGTCGCCGTCGTACCGGGCCAGGTGCTCGCCCGCGGCGTCGAACACGGAGGGGCCGTCCGTCGCGGCGCCGGCGTCGTCGCAGACGAGTCCCAGGACGCAGCGGATGCCCGCGTCGCGGGTGGCCGAGGCCACGACGTCGACGTCCACGCCGGTGCGGTTGCCGGCGTCGGCGACGGTGGTGAACCCGCCCCGTAGTGCTTCGAGCGCCGCCAGTTTCGCCGCGGTGTACGCCGACTCCTCGTCCAGGGCGCCCTCCAGCGGCACCCAGACCCGGCGGAAGATCTCCGACGGCTCCCCGTAGGCGAGAGCGGAGCCGAAGCTCTGCGTGAGGTGGTGGTGGGCATCGACGAAGCCGGGCATCAGGAGGTGGCCGGGCAGCCGTACGGGTTCGAGGTCCGGGTGCGTGCGCCCCAGCTCCTCGGCGGGGCCGACGGCCCGAAAGGTGCCGTCGGCGACGATGACCGCCGTGCCGTCGCAGGGGCCTTCGGGCAGCAGTACGGCATCGGGTACGAGGAGGAACGGGCCGGAGCCTTCAAGGAGGTCGCGGTGGTCGCGGTGGTCGTGGATGAGCTGGTTCATCGGTCGCTTTCCGTACGGGCTGTGGCGACGCGCGCGGCGACGCCGGGCCTGACGTGGTGGAAGAGGAAATGGAGCAGGGCGGCCACGAACGCGCCGACGGCGACGCCGCTCTCCAGGAGGATGCGGAGGTTCGGCGGGAAGCCCGCGTACACGCCGGGGATGAGGATGGGCAGCAGGCCGAGCGCGAGGGCGACGGCGCAGACGAACGTGTTGGTGTGCTGGTCAAGGTCCGAGCGGCCGAGCATCTGCACGCCGAGCACCGTGATGACGGCGAACACGACCATGGCGGTGCCGCCGATGACCGCGGACGGGATGACGCTGACGGCGCGGGTCACGGGCGCGAGGAAGCCGATGGCGATGAGGACGACGCCGGCCGCGGCGGTGACAAAGCGGCTGCGCACGCCGGTGACGCGGACGATCCCGATGTTCTCGCCGCTCGTCACCATCAGCGGCAGTCCGAGGAATCCGCCGGCGAGGGAGGTGAGCGCGTCGCCCCTGATGGTCTTGGGGACGGCGGTGCGCCGGTCGATCTCCTTGCCGACGGCCTCGGCGTTGATGACGGTCTGCCCGGTGGCCTCCGCCATGGAGGCGAGGCTGTAGAGCATCAGCGGCAGCGCGGCCACGAGGTCGAACCGCGGTGAGCCGAACGGCAGCAGCTGCGGGGCGTTGAACAGGCCGCCGTCGGCGGCGCGGCCGAGGTCCACGGTGCCGAGGACTGCCGCCAGTGCGGTGCCGGCGAGCAGGCCGAGCATGACGGCGAGCCGGCGCACGATGCCGGTGGACACCAGGTAGAAGACGACGGTGAACCCGATCGTGGCCATGCCGAGCCCGAGATGCGCGGGATCGGCGAATCCCGGCTCGCCGGGACGCCCGGTGACGAGGACGGCGCCGACCTTCACCAGGTTGACGCCCACGATGACGATCATCGTGCCGATGACGAGGGTGGGAAAGAAGGCCAGCAGCCGCGAGAAGACGGGGAGGACGACGAAGGAGAAGAGCGCGGTGAGGATAACCGCCCCGGTGGCCGTGCGCAGGCCGTGCTGCTCGGCGATGGCGAGGAAGAGCACGAGGGGCGCGCCGCCCGGCAGCATCACGAACGGGAGCCGGGGACCGAACTTCCAGGGCCCGAGCGACTGGATGAGGGAGCCGACGCCGGAGAGCACGAAGGCCGCGGAGAGCAGGTTGACGGTCAGGCGCGGGTCGAGGCGGAGGGTGGCGCTCATCAGGAAGATCGCCGAGATCGGTGTGGCCGCCATGACGAGGACGTGCTGGATGCCGAAGAGGAGGATCCGGCCGAGGGGGCGGGACTCGTCGACGGGGTGGACGCCTTGGGGGTGTGTGGCTTCCGGGTCGGCGGTGTGGGAGTCGGGCGGCTGCGGCGTCGGGGGCTGCTGGGTACCGGGGATGGTGTGGCGGGGACTTGACACGTTCGAGCTCCGATCGGCGTTCGACACGCATGAGTTCAGCCGCGATCCGGCCCTGGACGGGGAGCCAAATCGATTTGGCCAAATCGATTTGGCCGCCAGTATGTGAGGGCCCCGGACGGCCGTCAAGGGTCCCGGCAACCGACGCGCGGCCCTCGGGCGTAGGCTTCGCTGAGCACGGGCGCGACGGGGGCGGGGCGGGGCACATGACGAACAAGACGGCACGGACCTGGGGTTCGACCCTCGATTCGGTCGTGGTGTACGCGCAGGGGGCGGTCTGCCGCCGCCTGGTCCGCGGCAGCATGCCGCCCGGCGCCCGGCTGCGGGTGACGGGACTGCCCCGCTCGCTGGACCCGGGATCCCTGCGGGCCCGTGTCCTGAACACCCCCGCAGTACGCGTCACCGAGGCCCGGGTGGAGGTCGAAGCCGAACCCCTCGGCGCCGGCACACCCGACGCGTTGCGGCGCGAGGTCGTGCGGTTGCGCGAGGAGTGCGCGGCGGCGCAGGGCCGCCGGGAGCGCCAACTGGTCCTGATCGAGGAGGTCAGGGGTCTGCACCCGGTGCCGCCGGAGCGCAGGCGCGGGGACCCGCACCGCCGCACCCCGGTCGACGCATGGCTGGAGCTCGCCGAGTTCGTGGACGCCCGGCTGACACGGCTGCACGCGCGTCTCGTCGAACTGGAGGAGGCGCAGCGCCTCGTCGAGCACGAGCTCTCCGTCGCCGCGGACAGGCTCGCCCGCGCCTCCACCGACGCGCCGTCGGCGCACGTGGAGACCACGGTCTGCGCGGTGCTGACCCTCGACGGCGCCACGGACGCGGAGGAACCGGAACCGGAGCTGGAGCTGGAGCTGGAGCTGGAGTACGCGGTGCCCGGCGCCGTCTGGGTGCCCGGCTACCGTCTCACCCACCGTCAGGGCGACGGCGCCGGCCGTCTCCTGCTGCGCGCCTCGGTCGCCCAGCGCACCGGCGAGGACTGGACCGGCGTACGCATCGCCCTGGCCACCGCCGACCTCCGGCGCCGCACCGACCTCCCGAAGCTGCGCTCGCTGCGGATCGGACGCCGTCAGCCCGCCCCCGCACCGTCCGGCTGGCGCGAGCCTCCGGCGGGGCTCGCCGGCCTGTTCGCCGGGTACGAGGCGGCCGGCGCGCGTCCGGCTGTCGGGGCCGGCTCCGCGCCCGGTGCCGTTCCGCCACCGCCGCCCGCTCCCGTACCCGTACCGGTGTCGGCACCGCCGCCGGCCCCGCAGGGTTACGGCGCGCGGCCCGCTGCATTCCCGGTACCCGGCGGCGCGGACGGCGCCTCCGGCTTCGGCGCCGCCGTGCCCGCCCCCGCACCACCGGCCCGCTCACGGGCCGCCGGCAGGCCGGGTGGCGGCGGCGCGGGCTTCGCCGGGCGCGCCCCGCCGCCCTGGCATCCGCACCGATGGCCCCCGCGGCTCCCGGCGGGGCACCGCCGCCGCCCACGCCGCCGGCCGGTCCGCCGCGGCCGAGCGGCGCCGAGCTCGACTACGCGGCCCTCGTCCTGTGCGGCCCCGACGAGCAGAGCGGTCGCCGGGGCCGGCTGTTCCCGGACGCCCCCTTCGACCCGGTCGCGGCCGAACACCGGCGCCGCGCCGAGGCGGTGGCCGCGCTGCCGCTGCCCGGACACGCCGTGCGTCCCCGCGAGTCGGCGGGATCCTTCGACCACCGCTTCGATGCCGCCGCCCGCGCCGACATTCCCTCGGACGGCACCTGGCACACCGTCACCGTCGGCGAGATCCCCCTCGGTCTGCGCACCGAGTACCTCTGCGTGCCGTCCGTCGAGCAGACCGTGTACGCGACGCTGGTGCTCTCCAACGCCACCGACCAGGCCCTGCTGGCCGGCCCGGTGGAGGTCACCGTCGACGGCCAGTTCCTGCTGACCGCCGCCCTGCCCACGCTCGCCCCCGGCGGTGTCCGCCGGGTGGGGCTCGGGCCGGCCGAGGGCATCGCGGTCACCCGCCGTACGAACCTGCACGAGTCGACCGCGGGCCTGCGGGGCAACACCACCGTGCTCGACCACCGCGTCCACGTGGAGCTCGCCAACCGGCTCGCCGGGCCCGTCACGGTCGAGGTCCGCGAGCGGGTGCCGGTCACCACCGAGCCGGACGTCCGGATCGAGGAACGGGCCGACTGGACGGCACCCGAGGAGGGCGCGGGCCCCGAGCACCACGCACCGGGTACCCGCATCTGGCGGGTGGACCTGCCCGCCGGCGCCACCACCGCCCTCGACGGCGGCTACGAGATCCGCATCCCGGCCGGCAAGGGCCTGGTCGGCGGCAACCGCAGGAGCTGACACAGCCATGTCCACGGCCCCCATGCCGATCGCCCTCCCCGTCACCGCGGTCACCTGTCTGGAGGACCGGGCCCACGTCGAGCGCACCGCCGTGCTGGACCTGGAGGCCGGCGTCCAGCGGCTGCGTCTCGGACCGGTCAGCGCACTGGCCGTCGACCGCACCCTCCATGCCGAGCTGACCGCCGATCACCCGGCGGCCGTGCTCGACGTACGGATGGTCCGCACCTGGACGCCCGGCGGACCGCTGCCGTCCCCCGACGACTCCGCCCTGCGCCGCCGCGTCCACGAACTGGAAGGCGAGCGGTACGCCGCGGAGCAGCGGCGCGACCGGCTGCACGCCCGCCTCGACGTGCTCGGCCGCCTCGCCGCCGATCTGCTGCGGGACATCGGCGAGGGAGCCGGCTCCGGGGAGAGCGACGGGCCCCGCTGGGCCCGTGAACTGGACCGGGTGGACGGTGAGCGCGAGGAGTTCGGCGAGGAACTCCGCTCGGCCCAGGCCCGGTTGGTCTCGCTCGATACCGAACTCGATGCGGTCCGACGGGCCATGGCCGGGTCCGGGACGGAACCCGCCGAGCTGGTCGGCCATGTCGAGCTGACCGTGGACGCCTCGGCCGCCGGGCCGGTCCGACTGCGCCTGAGCCACCTCACCCCGTGTGCGCTGTGGCGTCCCGCCTACCGGGCCGTACTCGACGGCGACCGGCTGACGCTGGAGACCGACGCGATGGTCTGGCAGCGCACGGGCGAGGACTGGTCCGACGTACGGCTGACGTTGTCGACGGCCCGGTCGGCGCTGGCCACCGATCCGCCGCGGCTCGGCGAGGACCGGCTGACGCTGGGCGACCGTACTGCCGCCGAACGCCGTTCGGTCGACGTCGAGTTGCGCGAGGAGGCGATCGGGGACATCGGCCCGGCCCCGGTGCTCGGCCTGCCGGGGGTGGACGACGGTGGTGAGGCGCGGGTGCTGGGCTCGCCCACACCGGTCTCCGTACCCGGTGACGGGCGCGCCCACCGGGTGCCGCTGTCCGCGTTCACCGCGCCCGCGAGCAGCGAGTACGCCTGCTCGCCCGAGCTGTCCCCTCAGGTCACCCAGGCGGTGCGGTTCGACAACGGGTCCGGCCACGCGCTGCTCGCCGGTCCCGTGGACCTGGTCCGGGCGGGCGGGTTCGGTGGCCGCGGCACGCTGGACTTCACCGCCCCCGGCGCCCCGGTCGTCCTGGCCTTCGGCAGCTGCGACGACCACAGCGTGGTCCGGGAGGCCGAGGAGTCGCGGACCACCGCCGGAATCGCCCAGCGGACCGTGGTGACCCGCACGGTCCGCCTGCACCTGTCCCGGTTCTCCGCGCCGGCGGAGCACGGCGAACGGGTGGTCGTCGTACGGGAGCGGATCCCGGTCTCGGAGGTCTCGGCGGTGGAGGTGCGCCTACGCAAGGAGGCCTGCTCCCCCGCACCCGCCGCGGTCGACGCCGAGGGCATCGCGCGCTGGGACGTCGCGCTCCCGCCCGGCGGCCGGCGCACGGTCACCCTGGTCTACGAGCTGTCGGCGAGCGCCAAGGTCGCGGGGATCTGACGCGTCGCACCGGACGAGGGCCGGCGGGGTCAGCCGACCTGGATTCCGATGACGCAGGTGTCGTCGTCCGTGTCGGAGCGGCTCTCGGCGAGGAGGCGGTCCAACTGGTCGTCCAGGTCGCCGACCCCGGAGGCCGCCGCGCTCACGAGGTGGCCCAGGGAGTCCTCCACCGAGGAGTCCCGCCGCTCCACCAGCCCGTCCGTGAACATCAGCAGGGTGTCGTCCGGTTCCAGCTGGATCTCCCGTTCGATGTAGGTGACGTCCGGCAGGGCTCCGAGGAGCAGGCCCTCGATGAGCGGGAAGACTTCGGGCTCGCCGCCGCGGACGAGCACGGGTGGCAGGTGCCCGGCGCGCGCCCAGCGCATCACCCGGGTACGGGGGTCGAAGAGCCCGCAGACGGCGGTGGCCGTCACGTGCTTCGCCAGGTGGTGGGTGACCGTGTTGAGCCAGGACAGCAGTTGGGCGGGGCCCGCGCCGGTCACGGCGAGGCCCCGCAGGGCGTTGCGCAGGACGACCATGCCGGTGGCGGCCTCGATGCCGTGTCCGGCGACGTCTCCCACGGAGAGCATGATCAGCCCGGAGGGCAGGACCACGGTGTCGTACCAGTCGCCGCCGACGAGCGACTCGGACTCCGCGGGCCGATAGCGGACGGCCACGCGCAGGCCCGGGGCTTCGACGGCCGGCGGGGTGGGCGGCATGATGGCGTGCTGGAGTTGAAGGGTGAGGCGGTTGCGTTCCGCGGACTCGGCCGCGGTGTGGGCGAGCTGGTCCCGGGTCGCGGCCAGGGCGACTTCGGTCCAGTGCTGGGCGGAGATGTCCTGGTAGGCGCCGCGGATGGCGTGCAGGCGCCGGTCGGCGTCGAGGACGGGCTCGGCGACGACGCGGATGTGGCGGGTGATCCCGTCGGACCTGCGCAGGCGGAGATCGACGGATGCGGGGCGGCGGTAGCTCAGGACGGCCCGCAGGAAGCGGCCGAGGGCGGCGGAGTCGTCGGGGTGGGCGTAGCCGGGCAGTTCCCGCAGCGGTACGGGCGGGGCGCCGGCCGACAGGCCGTGCAGCGCGTACAGCTGGGCGTTCCAGGTGATCTCGCCGGTGACGAGGTTCTCCTCGAAGCCGCCGATCCGGCCCAGGCGCTGGGCGTGCTGGAGGAGGTCGGCCAGGCGTGCCGTCTCGTCCTCGATCCGCCAGATCAGCAGGACGGCCGCGCCGTGCCGGCTGACGCTGATGTCCGCGACCGAGGTCAGCGGGATCTGGTCGACGAGGGCGGTCAGGCTCATGCGTTCGGCCCTGAAGGGTTCGCCGGTCGCGTGCACGCGCTCGATGATGTCGAACAGCCCGTTCTCGCCGGCGGCCATCGGATAGGCCTCCAGCAGCAGGGCGCCGTTCACGTCGGCGCGCTGCCGTCCGGCGGGGTCGACGAAGCGGCTGCTGGCGTGGCGGATGCGGAAGTCGGTCAGCCGGCCCTCGGGATCGAGGACGGGGGTGAGGATGACGGCGGGGTCGTGCAGTCCCTCGGCGAGGTCGGTCAGCTCGGAGACGTCCGGGAGTACCGCTTCGGGGAGGTCGGGATCGCCCGGGGCCGAGGTGTCCATGGTGCGGGCGCAGAGTTCGGCGAGGGCTTCGACCTGGCGCTCGATCTGCGGGGGCTGCGGCGCCAGGGGCCCGGGCCAGCAGATTTCGAGGACGCCGTGGATGCGGCCGCCCGTCCCGGCCGGTACGGCCATCCGTCCGCCGTCGGGCCAGTGCAGGTGCGCGATCGAGGGCAGTCCTTCGCGTTGCAGGCGGGCGAGGGTGACCAGGCGGCGCTCGCGCAGGGCGAGGCGGGCGACGGTGGAGACGCCCGGGGGGACGTGGCGCCAGCGCGCGGCCTCCCCGGGCGGGAATCCGGCGTACCCGGCGAGGGCCAAGGAGCCGTCGGGCGCCGCGGTCCACACGGCGACGGCGATCGCTCCAAGGGGTTTGAGGGCGTTCGTCAGGAGGGATTCGGCGACCGCCTGGGTGTCGTCGGCGGCGGCCAGCATCCCGCTCTCGGCGGTGCGCAGCCGGACCGCCACCCTGGTGGACGGCTTGGCCGGTTCGAGCGTGCCGGTGCGCTCGACGAACTCGGCGGCGACCTCGCTGACGTGGTCGCGGGCGGCCTGGTTGACGATGTCGGCGGCGAGGTCGAGCGGGGACAGCCCGGTCTCGCGGGACAGCTCGTCCAGCTGCCGTGCCGCCGCAGCGGGGGTGCAGCTGAGTTGTCCGATCAGGATGCCCTTGGCCAGTTCGACCAGGGCCCTGCCGTCCGCGGCGGCGTGCGCCGCCTGCACCTCGCCGCGCAGCCGTTCGACGGTGGCGACGAGGCGGCCCAAGGGGGTCGGGGCCTGGTGCGGGATCGTCTTGCGGCAAGGCTCCTCGGTGACCGCTTCCGGTGCCCGCGCATCGCCGTGCCACTGTGTGTCGGGGGTGCTCACGGTGCTTCCGGCTCCTTGCTGGGGCGGTCCCGCTCGTGATGGCCGGGCCGTGGGGTGGCTGCGCGGGCGGACGGGGTCGGCGGGTGCGCGGTCATCTCGTGAGCCAGTGCCGGACGCGGGCGATGAGGTCGTCGGCGTCGACCGGCTTGGTCACGTAGTCGCTGGCTCCCGCGGCGAGGCTCTTCTCCCGGTCGCCGGGCATCGCCTTTGCGGTGACCGCGATGATGGGGAGGCCGGCGTGGGCCGGCATCCGCCGGATCTCGGCAGTCGCCGCGTACCCGTCCAATTCGGGCATCATCACGTCCATCAGGATGAGGTCGACGCCCTCGTTGCGGGTGAGCGTCTCGATGCCCTTGCGCCCGTCCTCCGCGTGGAGCACGCGGATTCCGTGCAGTTCGAGCACGCCGCTGAGGGCGTACAGGTTGCGCGCGTCGTCGTCGACGACGAGGACGGTGCGTCCGGCCAGGCCGTCGTCGGGCACGTGAGCGGGGGTCTGCTCTCGCTCCGCTTCCGCGTGGGCGAAGGGCAGTACGTCCCCCGGCTGGTCCGCGGACAGGTGCAGCACGATGCGTTCGCGGAGCTCGTCCAGACTGGACAGCAGCTCCAGGCGGCGCGACGCGGCCCGTTCCCGCAGCGCCGTCTCCTGGCCCGTGTTCAGACGGGGGTTGTTGTGCGCGAGAACGGGGAGGGAGGAGAGCGCCGGGTCTCCGTCGAGGGCGTCGAGGAAGCGCAGGGCCTCGCCGTCGGGCATGTCGAGTTCGAGGACGACGCAGTGGAAGGAATCCGATGCGAGGGCGGCGGCGGCTTCCCGTGAGCTCGTGACGCCGACGACCTGGATGCCTCCGAGGTCCCCGGCCGGGCGGTGGCCGGGGGCGAAGTCCCGATCGGCGCTCTCGGCGACGAGGGAGAGCAGTCCGCCCTGGCGTTCCTCGATCACCAGCAGCCGGCGGGCCTGCCGCTGCCTGGGCAGTACCGGTGTGCCCGCGTGACCTGGCTCCGCGGACCCGGCGGCGGCGCCGTGCGGGTCGGGCGCCGGAGCGTCGGGGAGGGGGTCCTTCTCGTACTCCGCCCCCTTGACCGGCAGGTAGAGGGTGAAGGTGCTGCCCTGTCCCGGTGTGCTCTCCGCGGTGACGGCGCCGCCGAGGAGCTGGGCGATCTCGCGGCTGATGGAGAGGCCGAGGCCGGTGCCGCCGTACTTGCGGCTGGTGGTGCCGTCGGCCTGTTGGAAGGCGCCGAAGACGGAGGCCAGCTGCTGCTCGGGGATGCCGATGCCCGTGTCCCGTACCCGGAAGGCCACCACGGGTCCGTGGCCGCGCAGCCCGGCGGGTACCTCGGGCGCGGTCGCCTGTTCGATCCGGAGCTCGACGCCGCCGCGCTCGGTGAACTTGACGGCGTTGGACAGCAGATTGCGCAGGACCTGGCGCAGCCGCGAGTCGTCGGTGCGCAGGGCGTCCGGGGCGTCGGGGGCGGTGGTGACAGTGAAGTCGAGGCTCTTCTGCGTGGTCATGGGGCGGAAGGTGGCGTCGACGTATTCCAGCAGCTGCGGCAGGGACACCGTCTCGGGGTTGATGTCCATCTTCCCGGCCTCGACCTTCGACAGGTCGAGGATGTCGTTGATCAGCTGGAGCAGGTCGGATCCCGCCGAGTGGATGACGCCCGCGTACTCGACCTGCTTCGGAGTGAGGTTGCGGGTGGGGTTCTGGGCGAGCAGCTGGGCGAGGATGAGGAGGCTGTTGAGCGGTGTGCGCAGCTCGTGGCTCATGTTGGCGAGGAACTCGGACTTGTACTTGGAGGCGAGCGACAACTGCTGGGCCCGGTCCTCCAGTTCCTGCCGTGCCTGTTCGATCTCCAGGTTCTTGGCCTCGATGTCGCGGTTCTGGCTGGCGAGGAGGGCCGCCTTCTCCTCCAGCTCCGCGTTGGAGCGCTGGAGTTCCTCCTGCTGCACCTGGAGTTCCGCCGAACGTGCCTGGAGTTCGCCGGTCAGCCGCTGGGACTCACCGAGGAGCTCGTCGGTGCGGGCGTTGGCGACGATCGTGTTGACGTTGACGCCGATGGTCTCCGTCAACTGGCTGAGGAAGTCGCGGTGTACGGGGGTGAAGGCGGTGAAGGAGGCGAGCTCGATCACTCCGAGGACCTGCTCGTCCGCCGCGATCGGCAGGATGATCAGGCTGCCCGGGGTGGCGCGGCCCAGCCCAGAGGAGATGACGTAGTCGCCGGGGACCTGGTCCGTGGCGATGATCCGGTGACTGCGCGCGGCCTGTCCGACCAGGGACTCGCCGAGGGCGAAGCCGGTGGACTCGCCGGTGCCGGCGGGGCGGCCGTACGAGCCGACGAGGGTCAGCACGGTGCCGCCGGGGCGGTCCTCGGCGAGGTAGAAGGCGCCGTACTGGGCGGCGACCAGCGGTGTCAGCTCGTCCATGACGAGTGCGGCGACGACGGAAAGGTCCCGGTGGCCCTGCATCAGGCCCGAGATCCGGGCCAGGTTGGACTTGAGCCAGTCCTGTTCCTGGTTGGCCCGGGTGGTCTCCCGCAGGGAACCGACCATCGAGTTGATGTTGTCCTTGAGTTCCGCGACCTCGCCCGAGGCATCGACCGTGATCGAGCGGGTCAGGTCGCCCTCGGCGACCGCGCTGGCGACCTCGGCGATGGCCCGGACCTGGCGGGTGAGGTTCCCGGCCAGTCCGTTGACGTTCTGCGTCAGTCGCTTCCAGGTGCCGGAGACGCCCTCCACCTCGGCCTGGCCGCCGAGCCGGCCCTCGCTGCCCACCTCGCGGGCCACGCGCGTGACCTCCGCGGCGAAGGCGGAGAGCTGGTCGACCATCGTGTTGATGGTCTCCTTCAGCTCCAGGATCTCCCCGCGCGCGTCCACCCGGATCTTCTGGGTCAGGTCGCCCTGGGCCACCGCGGTGGTGACCTGGGCGATCGAACGGACCTGTGCGGTCAGGTTGTCGGCCATGACGTTGACCGATTCCGTGAGGTCCTTCCACGTACCGGAGACGCCCTTGACGTCGGCCTGGCCGCCGAGCCGGCCCTCGGTGCCCACCTCGCGGGCCACCCGCGTGACCTCCCCGGCGAAGGCCGAGAGCTGGTCGACCATCGTGTTGATGGTCTCCTTCAGCTCCAGGATCTCCCCGCGCGCGGTGACGGTGATCTTCTGGGAGAGGTCGCCCTTGGCCACGGCGGTCGCGACCTGGGCGATGGAGCGCACCTGGTCGGTGAGGTTTCCGGCCATGAAGTTGACCGAATCAGTGAGATCCAGCCAGGCACCGCCGACTCCGGGTACGTCGGCCTGGCCGCCCAGGGTGCCCTCGGTGCCCACCTCGCGGGCCACCCGCGTCACTTCCGACGTGACCAGCGACAGCTGGTCGGCCATCCCGTTGAAGACGGTGGCGATCTCGCCGAGCAGTCCGTCCGACGTATCGGGCAGCCGGGTACGGAAATCCCCGTCCCGTACGGCCGTCAGGCCGGCCAGCAGCCGGCGCAGCTCCGCCTCGCCTATCCCGTCCCTGCCCTCGGGCCCCGGCGAACTGCTCGGTGATTCCGGGCTCGTCCGCTCAGACATCCGTCAACCCCTCGCCACACGACCGGTCGGCGAAGGTTGACGCCGACCCGAAGGACCTTATGGCACCGCCGCGTCGGTCATGACCCGCCGGCCGACCCGGCGACGGCGTCTTCGACGCTGGGGTACAGGGACAGGACCGTATCCGCGCCCGTCAGGGCGAAGAGGCGGCGGAGCTGCTCCCCGGGGGCGGCGATGCGCAGGGCGGTCAGTTGGTGCGCCCGCAGCAGCAGGTTCAGGAACGACGAGTCGCCGAAGGTGACGGAGCCCGCGTCCAGTACCACCAGCCCGTGCCGGTCCGCGGCGGCGGCGAGGGCCTCCTCCAGAGGGGCCAGCGTGTCCTGGTCGAGCTCCCCGTACGCGGCCACCACCCAGGCCGCCCCGGCCGGGTAGCCGTCCCCGACCACGCCTTCGTGGTGCGCGTTCCCTACTCCGGTCATGTCCGCCTCCCCGGATCGTCGCCTGTACGTCCTCCGCTAGGGAGTATGCCTGCCCGGCTGCCGTACGGAAGCGCCGGGACCGCGGCACACCGCACCGGGTGGCCGACACGGCCGCCCCTGAGGGCTTCCGGAAGAAAGATTTCGCGCGAGCCGTGTAAGAACGAGAAGCCGGGGCATGAGCGCCCGGGCAGCGGTCAGTCAATCGGGAGGGAACGGCCACCATGTCTCGCTCGGCCAGCGCCGTAGGCCCCATTCGTGCAACAGACGTGCAGATCACGCCCTCTGTGCCCGCCGACAGGATCGTGGGAGACCCACCGCAGGACGTGGCGCTGCCCGAGGTGGACAACCCCCGGGAGGTGGCGCCCGGCGACGCCCGCGAGCTTTCGCGGCTCTTCTTCGGCAGGCTCCGCAGCGTGGAGGAAGGCACGCGCGAGTACCAGTACGCCCGCAACACCCTGATCGAGATGAACCTCTCCCTCGTGCAGTTCGCCGCGCGGCGCTTCCGCGCCCGGGTGCTGGGCGGGGGTCTGGACATCGAGGACATCATCCAGGTGGGCACCATCGGTCTCATCAAGGCCATCGACCGCTACGACCCCGACCGCGAGGTCGAGTTCTCCACGCTCGCCCTGCCGTACATCACCGGTGAGATCAAGCGCTACTTCCGCGACACCACCTGGGCCGTGCACGTACCGCGCCGGCTCCAGGAACTGCGTACGGAGCTCGCCAAGGCCCAGGAGTCCCTGACCGACGTCCTGGGGCGGGCCCCGACGGTCAAGGAGGTCGCCCATCACCTCGAACTGACCGAGGAGGAGGTCATCGACGGGCTGGTCGCCGCGAACGGCTACACCAGTGGCTCCCTGGACACCACCGGCGCCGACGGGGACGAGCCCGCGACCTCGACGAGCCGGACGACACGGCCGCTGGCGGACCGTATCGGTGACGTCGATCCCGCGATGGAGCTCTTCGAGGAGTTCCACACCCTCGCGCCCCTGCTGGAGCAGCTCGACGAACGCGACCGGCTGATCCTGCAGTTGCGTTTCGGCCAGGACAGGACGCAGGCCGAGATCGGCGCCGAACTGGGCATATCGCAGATGCAGGTCTCGCGCCTGCTGTCGCGGACGCTGGCCCGGCTGCGCGCCGGAATGCTCTCGGTGTAGGCAGCCACATGCCCCAGGCTCACCGGAACGACGGGTCCGTCCCGCCCGTCGGCGCGCAGGCGCTGTACGACGAGGTGACGTGGGCGGGCGCCGTCGTACGGTGCGCGGACGCAGCGAACGCCGGGACGGTCGCGCGGCGGCTGCTGACCGCCCAGCCGCTGCGCGACCGTCCCGGCGCCCTGCTGTGCGGCAGCTGCGACCTCGACACCCGGCCCGTCCTGTCCGCGGCGCTCGGAGTCGTCACCCGGATCCCCGGCCCGGTCGTCCACCTCGACCTCTCGGGCGTGGCCTTCCTCGATGCCGCGGCCGTCGCCGCCCTGGTACGGGCGAACGCCACCGTCACGGGCCAGGGCCGTCGTCTGCTGCTCCACCACCCGCCGTACTCGCTCCGCAAGGTAGTGGAGCTGTTCCCGGACGAATGTGCCGCGCTGGAGGTCGCAGCATGATGAACGTGTCTGCGTCCACCGCCCCCGGGGACTTCGTCCACCCCGCCCTCTTCTACCAGGGCCGGGCGGAGTACCTGGCAGGAGTGGGCGGGTTCGTACGGGCCGCCCTCGCGGCCGACGAGCCGGTGCTCGTGGCCGTGCCCGGCCCGGGGCTGGACGCCCTGCGCGAGAGCCTCGGCGTCCCCGCGGCCGAGGTCACCTGGGCGGACATGACACGGCTGGGCCGCAATCCCGGCCGCATCCTGGCAGCCCTGCAGGATTTCGCCGACCGGCACGCGGGCCGGGCGGCCCGGATCGTGGGCGAGCCGATCTGGCCCGGCCGCTCGCAGGCCGAGGTGCTGGAGGCCACGCGTCACGAGGCCCTCATCAACACCGCCTTCGCGGGGCGGCGCGCCACCATCCTGTGCCCGTACGACGTCCTGGGCCTGCCGGCCGCGGTGGTGTCCGATGCCCGGCGTACCCATCCCACCGTGATGGCGGGGGGCGAGGACCGGCTCAGCCCGGAGTACGCCGATGCCTCGGCGGTCTGCGCCGACTGCGACGGCCCGCAGCCCGAGCCCGACGGGGGTGTGCCCCGGTTCTCGTACGCCTGCGGGGAGCTGGGCGAGGTACGCGCGTACACCGAGAGCTGGGCCCGCGGCACGGCCCTGAGCGCGGGGCGGCGCGGCGATCTGATCCTCGCGGTGAGCGAGGCCGCCGCCAATTCCCTCGCCCACGGCGGCGGGAGCGGCTCCCTTCGGCTGTGGAAGACCGCCGGCGGCGGTGTCGTCGCCGAGATCCGCGACGGCGGCCACCTGGCCGACCCGCTGGCGGGGCGCCGTCGCCCCTCCCTGACGTCGGTCGACGGTGGCCGCGGGCTGTGGATGATCCATCAGCTGTGCGACCTGGTCGAGATCCGCGCCTCGGACAGCAGCCTCACTCTGAGGATGCACATGACATGTTCCTGAGACCGGCGGGTCCCCTAAACTGTCACGGCCATGCTCGGGCCGGGCCACAAGGGTCCCCGCGGGCAGAGAGACCAGAGTCAACGGCGGGGGTGAGGTACTCAGTGGAAACCATCGGATCGGGAACCGGCGATCCACTGCACGCCGGGCCGCCCTCAGCCGTGGTGCAGCGCCGTCGCCTCGCCCTGTCCGGCGTCCGCGGCCACGTCGCCAAGGGCCGCGACTTCACGCGCCATGCCCTGCTGGACTGGGGCTGGGACGGCACCGACACCTCCGAGGACGCCCTGCTCCTCGTGTCCGAGCTGCTGACCAACGCCTCACTGCACGCGGGTGGTTGCATCGAACTCGTGGTCTCGGCCGGTGAGGTCCTGCGGATCGAGGTCTTCGACGGCTCGACGGCACTGCCGCGCCGCCACCCGTCCCCGCAGCGCGGACTCCCGGGCGGACACGGCCTCTACATCGTGCAGCGCCTCTCCGACCGCTGGGGCACCCACACCCACGAGCACGGCAAGGCGGTCTGGGCCGAGATCGACGCGTCCCGGCTGACCTCGGGCAGACCCACCGCCCGCTGACCCCGCGGTGCACGCACCTGCCGTAGCGGGGACCGGATGCACGGGCTGGCGGGGCGTTCACGGGGTATCCGGGGAGTATGGAAACCTCTTCGAACCGTCCGGGCGTCCCGCGGCGCCCGTGGTGGGGTCGGATCGCGGCCGTTCTGGCGGTGGTCGTGGTGCTGATCGTGCTCGTGGCGCGTTTCGGCCTGGTTCCGGGATTCAGCGGCCTCTTCGGTGATGAGACCCGGGACCGCTCCGGCCCGGCTCTGCTCAAGTCGATCCAGGACATGGACCGTTACGAGGCTGCCGTCGGCAACTTCCAGGTGGTCGTGGACCTGGAGAAGGACGCGGCGTTCCTGCCGGACGCCATCCGCGGAACGCGCACCCTGTACGTGGGGGCCGGCACGGTCAGCGGTTACGTCGACCTGGGCGGGCTGGGCGAGCGGAACGTCTCCGTGAACGGCGACCGCACCACGGCGTCGATCCGGCTTCCGCACGCGGTGCTCGGCACGGCAGCCCTCGACCCGAACCGCTCGTACGCGGTGTCGAAGCAGCGGGGCCTGCTGGACCGGATCGGCGATCTGTTCTCCGACAACCCGGCCGGTGAGCAGGCCGTGCAGAAGCTCGCCGCACAGCACATCAACGAGGCCGCCCGCGACAGCGGTCTCGCGGGGCGCGCCGAGAAGAACACCACAGCGATGCTGGAGGGCCTCCTTCGCTCCCTCGGCTTCCGCGAGGTGACGGTCGCCTACGGGTGAGGTGGTGCAGCCGAGCCCGGGCCACCCTGCTGTCAACGAGTGTCCGTACGCCTTTCGCGGCGGGTGCCGCGACGAAGGGTGATCGACATCAGGTCGCCGGGGGCGTCCAGCTCCAGGCGGTGCCAGCGGCCACGCGGCACGATCGCGGCGGCCCCCGGCTGCAACTGCACCATCCTCGGCGCCGTCCGGCCTGCGCCGAGGCGAACAGGTCGATGGGTGAGAGGGGAACTGCTCGTCCTGGTGCTGGACGACTACGCCGCGCGGACAGTGCACCGCCCCGAACTGCCGGCCCAGCCTCGCGAACGGGTCGTCGTCGCCGCTGCCACGATCCACGAGGCGCTCGCCGCCTGCCCGTGGATCGTGGAGGTGCTGACCGCCGACGACCTGATGTCCACATCCGCTCCCTGGTTCGTCGAGCAGATCGTCGACGGACTGGTCGAATGCGGCCTGTCCCCCGAGCGGGCCGTACACGGGTACCGCGCGATCTGGTACTACACCGCCGGCGAGATCGGGGTCCGCGCGACAGCGGCCCGGCAGCGCGCGGACGCCGACCGCCCCGCCTACCAGGAGCGAGTCTTCGCCGATCTCGACCCGAGCGAGCCACCCCGCCTGGCACAGGCCGCCGACGGCTGGTCACAACTGACCGCCGAGGACACCTACCTGGACGGACTCCGAGCCCTGGTGGACGGCCTCATCGCTTGACCGGGGAGTGACGCGAGCGCGCTCCTCCACGCCCCCTCGCCTCGCCGGAGTCGCGGCGTCAGGGGGGGCGAAACCGGCCACATCGGGTGGAACGGGCCGGGAGGGTGGGCGGTCGGCGCACCCCGGCGGGGCGGAGGGCGGGGTTCCAACTGCCGCCCCAGTACGGCTTCGTCGCAGCTCAGAGGCGGCGTGAAGCGGTGTGGCCGGATATGTGGGGGCGACCTGACACAGCGCCCGGAGGGCCCTAGCCGACCGCGGTGTCCCCGTGGGATTCCAGGAGGGTACGCAGCGCCGAGGCCACCGCGTCGCAGGTGTCGCGGTCCAGGGGAGCGAGGAGGGAGGCGAAGTGATCCAGGTGTTCCGCCATCACCTTCTCCGCGACCTCGCGGCCCCGGTCGGTCAGGCGAATGCGGACCGAGCGGCGGTCCTGGCCGTCTCGGATCCGCTCGACCAGGCCCTTGGCCTCCATCCGGTCGATGCGGTTGGTGATGGCCCCCGAGGTGACCATCGCGGCCGGGATGAGCGCGCCGGCGGTGAGCGTGTACGGCGGGCCCGAACGCCGCAGCGTCGTGAGGATGTCCAGCTCGCCGACCTCAAGGTCGCGTTCGGCCACGAAGGCCTTGAGCTGCTTCTCGATGATGCGGTTCATCCGCTGGATCCGGGCCAGGACCTCGATGGGCCACAGCTCGTCCGCCAGGTCCGGCCGCTGCGCCACCCACTGGCCGACGATCACGTCCACCGCGTCACTCATCAGGTCCTCCGCCTCGGTCACTCGCTCGCGCAGGACCCAGCATAACCCAGATATCTCAGCGTTAAGAGACTTGACGTTCAGGGGCATCTGGTGATTTTATCTTAACGTTGAGATTGTTAGCCTTCAGATGGATTGGAGCGGCGCCATGACCACCGCGCCCGCACGCACAGCCGCCGGCATCGGTGCCGACACCGGAACATCCGCCACCCGCGCACCGGGAGCCCCGGCCGCCCCCGGGAGCCCGGCGGCCCGCGGGCCCGTCCCCGCCTTCTGGCTCGCGCTGCTCGCCACCCCCATCGCCGCCGGGGCCAACGCCCCGGTCCTGATCCTTCCGGACATGGCCCGCTCCCTCGGGGTGTCCACCTCCACCGCGTCCTGGCTGGTCTCCGCCTTCGCCTGGGCCATGGCCGTCGGCACCCCACTCCTCGCCGGACTCCTGCGCCGCACCGGTCTTCGGCCCGTGCTGCGCCTCGCCTCCGCCCTCGTCCTCGTCGGCACCCTCCTCGTCGCGGTCTCCCCCTGGCTCCCGCTCACCCTGGCCGGCCGGGCGGCCCAGGCCGCGGGGGGTGCGGGACTGGTCGCGTCGGCGATGAGCCTGGCCGGCACGGCCCGCCGGATGGGCGTCATCAGCGCCGGGTTCGGCATGCTCGGCGCGGCCGGCCCGCTCCTCGGCGAACAGCTCGCGCACACCGTCTCCTGGCGGCTCTCCCTCTCCGTGTCGGTGGTCGCGGTGCTCGCCGTGCCCGCGGTGATGCGGTACGCCGGGGCCATCACGCCCTCCTCCGACCGCTTCGACGGCCGCGGCGCCACCCTGCTGACCCTGCTGGCCACCGCCCTTGTCACGCTTCCGCACGCCCCGTTGGCCGCACTCGGCGCGGCTCTCGTCGCCGCGGTCCTGCTCGCCCTGCACATCCGGCGCCGCCCGGAGGGGTTCGTCCCGGCCGCCCTGCTGCGCACGCCGGTCTTCCTGACCTCGGGCCTGCTGGCGCTCGTCCTGTCGGGGTCGTACTTCACGCTGCTCTTCGCGGTGCCGCGGCTGCTCGGCGACCGGGCCGGCTGGGACACCGGCGCCGCCGGGGCCGGTCAGCTGGTCGCGCTGCTCGTCGGCTCGGCACTGTCCTGGCTGCTCGCCGCGGCCTCGGCCCGGATGGGACGCCCGGCCGTGCTGGCCGTCCTGATCGGCGTCGGATCCCTGGCCGCTGCCGCCGCGGCGTTCTCCGACTGGGGCCCGCTCCTGCTGGCGGCCACCGTCGGCGGGGTCTTCGCCGCCACCGGCGCCAACGCCTGCCTCTCGATGCACGCCGCGGCCGGCGCCCCCGAGGCCCAGCGGCCCACCGCCATCGGCCTGTTCGCCCTCTGCTACCAGCTCGGCGGCGCCTTCGGCCCGGCGGTCGCCGCGGCCCTGGTACTCGGCTCCTGATCCACAGCCGGCCGCAAGCCCCCAGCCCCCTCCCTCTCTCCCCCCCATTACGTTCCTCGCGGCTCCGCAATGGGGCCAAGGCCGGACGAGAGCGTGATGGGGTGGAGGTCTGCGATCCGCCCCCGCCGTACGCACCCGCCCGGCTCTGCCGCTCAGAGCACGGTCACCCGGGCGAGGGCCCACGAGGTGTGGTCGAACGCCGAATTGGCGTTGGCGTCCTCGACGACCAAGTGCAGCAGCTTCACTCCGCGTACGTCCAGATCCACCTGCACGGGTCCGCCCGCGCCGGTCAGCTTGCCGGTGGTGAACAGCACCTTGCCGTCGCCCCGTACCGAGGCCTTCGTAGCGCCGGTGGCGGCCTGGTTCGTGGAGAAGTCGTCGATGCCGACGAGCGCGGTGAAGCGGTCCGCCGTTCCGCCGAGGTGGTAGACGATCTCGGAGGGTGCATGGACGCCGAGGCCCTTGGGGTAGGTCACTCCACCGAACGAGATCGGCGTACCGTCCCCGGCGGCGCTTCGCCCGTTGGACCGGTCGCGTTCCACCGGACCCCATCCGTTGGTGGCCGACACCCACACGAGATCGCTCAGGTAGGCATCGGCAACCGGCGCCGCCGGCGCCGTGGAGACCCGTTCCGTGGCGGAGTAGCGCAGCGGCCCGGTCGGCGATTGCGCCGTGCCGTCGACGGCGAGCGGCCACTGTGTGCCGGGGGCTGCCGTCGCCGGCGGGGTGACCCGCCAGGACGTGTTCAGCGTGGCTCCGGCGGCCAGCAGGTCCTGACCGGTCGCGGCGGCCGCCTGCACCTGCCAGCCCGCGGGGGCACGGAGCGCGAGGAGTGCGCGGGTCCAGGGCTTGCCCGACCCGTTGCCCAGGGTCGCCGTCACCGTGAAGGCCTGACCGGGTACGGCCGGCCCCTGGACCTGTGCGCGGACCCCGAAGGGCTTGCGGGCGTAGGTGTCCACCCACGAGGAACGCATGAGGGCGACGAGGCCGGTCACCACGGACGGATTGACGGCGGCGACGTCGCGCTGCTCGCCGGTGTCGGAGGCGAGGTCGTACAGCTCGACCTGCCACTGTGCGTCGGGCAGCGTGTGGTCCCTGACGGGCGCGAACCGCACGGCCTTCCAGTTGTCCTTGCGTACGGCCTCGGCGAGCCAGCTGGCGCGGCCGCCGTCCTCGGTGTTGGCGCGGCTGGTGACGCCGCGTTCGTCCCGGTACCAGTACAGGTGGTTGTGGCGTGCGGCGTTCGGGCTTCCGGCGAGCAGCGTGGCGGCCGACAGTCCGTCGATGTCGGCGGGTGCGGGTGCACCGCCCAGCTCGGCCAGAGTCGGCAGCACATCGGTGAGCGGGGTGGGACGGTCGCTGGTCCCCGCCCCGATCCGGCCCGGGGACCAGGCGATCAGCGGGACGCGGATGCCGCCCTCGTAGAGGTTGCGCTTGTAGCCGCGCAGCGGGCCGTTCGCGTCGAACAGGTCGGGGTCGACCCCGCCTTCCTCGTGCGGGCCGTTGTCACTGGTGACGAGGACGACGGTGTTCTCGGCGATGCCCAGCGCGCGCAGCCGGTCGGTGACCTTCCCGACGAGCGTGTCGAAGTAAGTGATCTGGGCGGCGTGGCCCTTGTTCTGCTGGGTCCAGGTACGGGAGGCGTAAGCGCCGACGTCGGGGATGTCGCTCGGTGCGTGCGGCACGGTCGGCGTGAGGAAGAGCAGGAAGGGTTCATCGGCGTGGTCGCCGATGAAGTCCAGCGCGCGCTGCTCGATGAGCTGGGGGGCGTAGGCGCCCTTCGCACCGCCCGCGTTGGCGGCGATGGTCTCCTTCGCACCGTTGTGCCACAGGTACTGCGGGTAGTACTCGTGTGCGTGCCCGTGGTCGATGCATCCGTAGAACTCCTCGAAACCACGGGAGTTGGGGTGGCTGGGCTGGTCGCCCTCCTCCGGCCCGAAGCCCCACTTCCCGATCACCGCGGTCCGGTAGCCGCGGGCGCGCAGCACCTCGGCGAAGGTGGTGTCCCCGGCCTTCAGCGCGCCGGGGGCGCCGTCGGGATTGGCCCGGACTGCGGAGTGCCCGGTGTGCAGGCCGGTCAGCAGCGAGCAGCGGGAGGGCGCGCAGACCGCGGCGGTGGAGTAGGCGTCGGTGAACCTCAGGCCTTCGGCGGCGAGCCGGTCGATGCGCGGTGTGGTGATCAGCGTCTGGCCGTACGCACCGAGGTCGCCGTAGCCGAGGTCGTCGGCGAGGATCACGACGAGGTTGGGAGTCGCCGTACCGGCGGTCGTGGCGGCCTGGGTTGCCTCAGCTGCCTGAGCTTCCGCCAGGGCCTCCGGCGCGGCAGGGAGCGCGGCGAGGCCGAGCGTGGCCGCGGACCCGGCGATGAAGTGGCGGCGGGTGGGCATCAGGTGGCTCCTCGGCTCTCGCGGACGGGAGTTCGATCATGCGGAGAGCACCGTCCCGATGGCCATGCACCTGGCATTAAAAGCGTGTGACAGCCCGCCGACCGGCGCCTGAGCGGCGGCGCTGCCCTTGACGAGCAGGGGAGTATTCCTCCCAGGGTGCCGAGATGGGGTGCAACCCGTGGAACGGATCTTGGTGGTGGGTGTCACCGGTGCAGGCAAATCCACGCTCGCCCAAACCTTGAGCAGGCGTCTGGGCCTGCCCTACCACGAGATGGACGCGTTGTACTTCAACGGCCCCGACTGGGCCATCAACAACAACTTGGCCGAAGACGTATCGACGCTCACCGCCGGCCCTCGCTGGATCATCGACTCCTACGGCTATCCGGAAGTCCGTGAACTGCTGTGGGACCGGGCCGACACGGTGATTTGGCTGGACTACCCCAAGCGCGTCATCATGCCCCGCGTTCTGCGCCGGTCCTTCCGGCGCACGATCACACGCGAGGTCCTGTTCGGCGGCAACCGGGAAACCTGGAGGGACTGGCTGAGCCGGGAACACCCCGCGTGGTGGGCCTGGTCCCAACACGGGGCCCGCCGCCGCGAAGTCGGGCGTCGCGTCCACGATCCCCGCTTCGCGCCTCTCCACACCCTTCGCTTCGCCCACCCCGATGAGACGGCGGCCTGGCTGGCATCCGTCTGATCCGGTGGGGCGCTGGCCCGGCTATTCCTGGTCCCGGTCCGCTAGCGCCGCCGCGCAGGCGCGGGCGAAGGCTTCCGGGTTGTCCAGCATGATGTTGTGTCCACAGTCCGGGATCGCGGCTACGGACACCCCTGCCTCGGCGAGTACGTCCGCACCCGGGAGCGGGCCATCGGCATCGGGCAGCAGGAAGGTGCGGGGAATCTTCAGGTCCAGCAGAAGCTCACGCATGGTGGGAACGGTGCCGCGGGTGAGGTGCACCGCGCTGCGATACAGGGCCTCACGGCCGGCCAGGCGCATCGTGGACCACCAGTGGGCGCCGGCCCGGTCGCGGACCTCTTCCCAGCCGTACGTCAGAAACTCCTGCTCGGAATAGGCGGCGATGCCGCTGCTTCCCGAAGAGGCGGGCAGCGGCAGGATCGGGTCGAGGTTGGCGTCGACCAGTACCAACCGGGAGACCAGGCGCGGATGCCGGGCAGCCAGGACGATGGCCACCGAGCCTCCCATGCTGTGGGCGATCAGCTCCGCACCGGTGACGCCTGCGGAGGTCAGGGCCACCGCGAGTGCATCCGCGTGGGATTCCAGCGTGTAATCGAAACCTGTCGGCCGGTCGCTGATGCCATGACCGAGCAGGTCGATCAGCAGCGAACGGCGGCCTGCCAGCAGAGGGTGGACCGCAACCTCTGCGAAGTAGGCGGGCGAAGTGGCGCCCAAACCATGCACGTAGACGCGTGATGGCTCCTGCCCGGGCAGCTCGACCCAGCGGATCTGGTCACCCTCGGGCGTCACGGCGGCATTGCGCACAGTCTGCTCCCCTGCAGTCGCCATCGATGAAGAGACGAGAGTAGCCACCAGAGTCAGGTGTACCGCAGTCGGGCATTGGGCAGTCGGGCATCAGCAGCTCAACGGCGACTCGACTCTGCCCGAGCCCAGCCCTCCGCAACAGCCCGTCAGCCGAGCAGGGCAGCCGCGGACTCCTCGGCGAGGTCCTCGGCGTACGGGGGCAGCGGGTGGCCTGCCCGCAGGGGGCGGCGGACCACCCCGAGCGGAAGGTCGATCAGGGCCAGGACGATCCGGTCCCGGCCCTCGGGCCCGGTCAGGCCGAGGGCCGCGCCGACCACGCCGAGGCGGGCGAACACCCTCTCGTTGCCCCGATCCGCCCGCTCTCGATGCTCCTCGGACCAGCCGGCCCGGCCGAACTCCTCGGCGCCGTACAGGAGCAGCCCCGCCTCCCGCGGGTGGGCCCGGCTCCAGGCCACGACGTGCCGGGCTCCGGCGCGGGCGGCTGCGCGGGGGTCGGGGTCACCGTCGAGGGCGGCGAGGTAGCCCTCCTGGAAGCCCTCGACAGTACGCAGCCACACCTCGGCGAGCAGTGCGGCGCGCCCGGGGAACCGGTGGTACACGGATCCGCTGGGCGCGCCGACCGCCTGGGCGACGGCGGACATGGTGACTGCGGCCGGGCCGCCGGCGGCCGTGAGGAGGACGGCTGCGTCGAGGAACTCGCCGACGTCGAAGCGGGGTGGTCTCGGCATGAATCAGAGAGTACTCTCCATTTCAATTAGAGGTTGATCTCCAATTGAAGGAGTTCCATGCCCGTCCACAACGTCCACGAACGCCTGCTGCCTATGAAGGCGGCCGATGCCGGCGCCCTCCTCGATTCGCTCTCCGACGGAGCGGACGACCGGCTCTGGCCGCACCGGACCTGGTCTCCCATGGAGTTCGACCGCCCGCTGTCAGCGGGCGCGAAAGGCGGGCACGGCCCGGTCCGCTACACGGTCGCCGCGTACGTCCCGGGCACCTGGGTCCGCTTCACCTTCAGCGGCCCCCGCGGCTTCCACGGCTTCCACGAGTACGCCGTACTGCCGGTCGACGACGAGCACACCGTGCTGCGGCACACACTGTCGATGCGGGTCACCGGAATCGCCCGGCTGAGCTGGCCACTGGCCTTCCGCTGGTTGCACGACGCACTGCTGGAGGACAGCCTCGACCGTGCCGAGCACCCGGCCCGGCGCGCCCGCTGGTCCCCGTACGTCCGGCTGCTCATGGCCATCGGCCCGAAGGAACGCTGACAGGCCCGAGTACGGGAGATGACGCCGGTCGCCGTCAGCGGTCCGGGGGGAACCGCCGAGCCGGGGATCCCACGGCCGACGGCGGTCGTACGCCGCTCATACGCCGCTCGTACGCCGAGTGCCGTCCGTTGTTGCCGCAGCATGGCAACCGCATGGCAGTCGGGCCGGGTAGGGGCCGCAAGGGCGCTGCGATGCCTAGGATCCCCGGCACGTGCCTCCGGCCTTCCGTGCAGGCCCTCCCCCCTCTGCCAAGGACCGCGATCTGCCATGAGTGCTTCCGCCGACCTGAGCGTGAGCGAGGCGTTCTCCCGCCGCCACGAACTGACCTTCGTCGATGTCCGTACTCCGGCCGAGTTCGCGTCCGGCCATCTGCCGGAGGCCGTCAACATCCCCCTCGACCGCATCGGGCGGGCGCTGCCGGATCTCCGGAAGGCCGCCGGGCACAGGCCCCTGCTGGTGGTGTGCGCCTCCGGGGCCCGGGCGCAGAACGCCGTCGCCACCCTGGCCTCCCACGGCATCGACGCGTCGAGCCTCACCGGCGGCACCACCGCCTGGGCGGCCGAGGGACACCGGCTCGACCGTCCCGAAGGCCGCCCTCGGGCGGTCTGAGCCATGGAGCGCCAAGTCCGGTTCACCGCGGGCTCCGTCGTACTCCTCGGCCTGGCCCTCGGCCTCCTCGCCCACCCGGCCTTCCGGCTACTGTCCGCAGGGATCGCGGCCGGCCTGGTCTTCTCCGCCCTCAGCAACACCTGCGGCATGGCGGTCGTACTCGGCAGACTCCCCTTCAACCAGCGGGGGAAGACGCCCCTGGACACCCCGTTCCCGCCCATCACCCCCAAGAAGCCTCTCGCCTGACCACTCCCCCACCCGGCACGCCGAAGCTCCCTGACCCGTACGAGGGATTCACCGGGCGGGTGGGGCCGCCCCTGCACTCCCCGTACCGGACCGCCCTGCTCACCACTGCCGCGACGGCTGGAAGCTGGTCACGCTCAACCGTCCCGTCCCGCCTCACCGACCCGACCGAAACCATCGACGTCATGCCTTCCAGTTCGGCCGCGGGCGGCCCCTGTTCGACGACGGTCGGGACCTCGGCGCCCTCTCGCTCACCCGTCGACTGAGCGTCACCCTGCCCGACCCGCCCGGCGGGAAGTGCGTCAACCTCTAGGCAGTCGACTCCTACGGTTCCCGCCCGGCTACGCCGACACCCCCGCGCCGAGCGCACGGGCCCGTCTCGCCGCCGAACTCGCCGCACGCACCGAACCGGCGCCGGAGACCTCCGCCACCCGCACCACGACTGCTCCTGCCCGCCGCCAAGTGGGCCCGGGAGCCGCACACACCGGGTAGGCAGGGCGAACCAAACGGTCTGACCTGCACAAATGCCCATGATCACGACCGGGGGGGGTCCCACTCCCGGAAACACCGCCGGTGCAATGGCCGACCCCCTGGTCCAGCCAACACTTCCGTTCGACGCGCCGGGCAGCGCGATCAGCACCTGTCCGGGAACTCCTGGTCGGACCCGGACCACGCCCCCGTTCACCTTCCCCCAATCCACCACTTTCGCTGCGTTCTGTAGCCAGGCGACTGCGGATCGGCTAACGTCCCTGCTAGTAGTCGTGGCTCCGAAGTCTCAGCGCCCGCGGTTCGCATCGCGGGCGTCGTGCTGTACAGCAGTGTCCGAGGACCAGGGCGATCACCTCACCCAGGGGTACTGACAAGCCAGTACCCCGCGATCCTCGACAGGGGAAACACATGGCTACGGGCACCGTGAAGTGGTTCAACGCGGAAAAGGGCTTCGGTTTCATCGCGCAGGACGGCGGCGGTCCGGACGTCTTCGTCCACTACTCGGCGATCAACTCCACCGGCTTCCGCGAGCTGCAGGAAAACCAGCAGGTCAACTTTGACGTCACCCAGGGCCCCAAGGGCCCGCAGGCGGAGAACGTCACCCCCGCCTGACCGAACACCTCGGCGCCCCGCACCCGAACACAAACGGTGCGGGGCGCCTTGCTGTATCCGCGACCAAGAGGGTCATCCGCAACAGGCCAGGCACACACGGCGATGGACGGCGCGACCAGCACCTGCCGGCAGCCGACTCGCGACGGCGGGACTGTTCCCACCGAGTCACACCGAGCGATGGCACGGGCCGGGACCGCGCACGGGGTGGTGCGGACGGCGCACCGACGTGAACCTGCCTCCCGGACCGGACCGCGGGCATGCTCCGCCCGGGCCCGCCGGCACCAGCCGCCGAGCAGCGGTGCACCGGAGCCGGGCCCTCCCCCACCCCACCCAGGGAGGCGGCACATGTCCACACCGCCGGCCACACCGGCCCGGCCCCGGCTGTACTGCCCGCTGCCCGCTGCCCGCTGCCCGCTGCGATCCACCCCGACCACGCCCAAGTGGAGGAGGGCATCGCGCGCTGCGCCCGCAGAGCCGGTCTGGCGCGCCTGCCCGGGCGCGAGGCGCTGCTGGGCCACCGGATGGGCGAGCCGCCCGCCCGGGTGCTGCCCGAGGCGGACCGCGAGGCGGTCCGACTGCTCGCCGACCTGGTGCTGTGGCTGTTCCACCGTTGGACCGTGCGTTGTTCGGGCCGGGACAATCCACAGGGCAGCGGATCAAGGGGGAGCTTGTTGGACGTGTTCGTATGCTCCGGGTGCGGTGCGCAGCTGACGGCGCCGGTCTCCCGGGTCGCTCTTCCCGTCCACGCCCACTACGGGGCGTGGGAGGAGCTGCATCCCCCGCTGATGGAGCCGGCGACGTACGCCGCCGACCCCGAACCCTGCGGCCCGCCCTGGCGTTTGTGGGACGAGGTGGGGGAGGCAGGGGCGGCTGCCCAGGGCATCCACGCGCCGGTGCACTCCGTGTCCTTCGGGGTCCGCGGCAGGGTCGTCATCGCGCCGGGCGACTCCCGGGGGATGGTGTTGATCCCCGAGAAGTGCGCGGGCTACTGCCAAGGGGTGGACGGCCGCGACGGCCCCAATCTGGCGTGCGAGGGCTGCGGGTGTGCGGTTGCCACCCGGATGGACGACTGCGGCCTGTGGCAGGCGGTGTGGCTGGAGCCCGACGCGGTGCGGCGCCTCCCCTCGGCCCTGCCCACCGCCGCGCCGTCCGGCTGGGCCGACGTGGCGGCCGGGCCACAGCGCGTTGCGCCCGTCGAACCGGACGGATCGTGGAACCGCCGCTGGGAGGCCGCCGTGGGCGTGGCGCTCGCCCACCTGGTGGCTGCCGCCGAGGGCCGGCCGGTGACCCTCCCCGCCGGGCCCCTCGCGGACCTGCTCGGCGCCGGCGTGGCCAAGGTCCTTCCTTCCGGTCCCCCGGCCAGGTCCCTGGCTCTCGCCGGGCCGGGGATCCCCCTACCCCGGCCCGTCCCCGACATCCTCCTCGTTCCGCGCCATCCCCTGACCGGCGAGCCGTGGCGCCCCCCGTCCGGCGGGGCCGCAGTCGTACCGCTGGACACCGGCGTCTGGGCGTACCTCGCCCTCCCCGGCGAGACCTCACCGCTCCCGGCGACCGGCACCCTGCCCGACGGCGTCCTGCGCGACGACTACCCACAGCCGCGCCGTCCGTGGCGCCTCTTCCGGCACGACCACAGGGCCTTCGTGGACACCCTCACCCGGCTGCCTGCCGCACGCCGTCCGTGGCTGCGCGCGTACTACGACGCACACCGCCACCCGTACCAGCCGCGCAACGCCGGCGGGAGGTCCGGGTGCTCCGCCGGTAGTAGGTCGAACATGCTCCTGCGCGTACCGAGTCGTCAGGATCCGTCAGCAGGAGCCGGCGCACCCGTTCAGGGGCCTGCGTCCACCATTGGGCCAGCGTCGCCCGGACCTTCGGCTCCGGATCGGCCGCCAGCCGGACCCGCAGATCCGCCGGTACGTGATCGCTCTCCGCCAGCTGTCCGCGTACCTGCGGGTCGGGGTCGTCGAGCAACCGCTCGAACAGCTCTCGCGGCGCGTCGTCCGCAGCAATCGCTACCGCCCTGCGTATCAAGGGATCCGGGTGCTCGGCGAGCATCATTCGGAAGCCTTGCGGGAGGCTGCGGTTGAGGGCGAGTGAGTGGGTGAGCCAGTGGTCACCGGCAGCAAGGATCTCGGCGATCACGCCCTCGCTCAAGTCCGGCCGCTTGGCAACCCTGCCAAGACCCCTGCGGTAGGCGAAGAGACGGCGCACGAGCTCGGACGGCAGGGCGGGGTTCCCCGCGAGCCCCTCCACCACCTTGTCGAGGTGGACCGGTGGCGATGTGGCGTCCGACATGGCAAACGACCCTTCTGCCTGGGTGATCCGACCGCCGATTCTCTCAGGTCGAGCGGTACGGATCTCCTCGCCGCCGAGCCGGTCCGCTGCTGCGGGCCGCGGGCCGCCATCGGCCCGGACAGCGGCTGGGCGGCTGCGACCGGCAGTGACGGCTGGATCAACTCTTGCTCGCCAGGGGCGGGTTCGTCTTGCCCGGATTCGCGTGGGTCACGGCTGGCGAGTCCTTGCCATGGCGAGGACTTGCCGTCGTCGGGCCTTCACGTCGGTGTTGCCGGGCCGATAGACCCATGGCATGTCCTCCCCCTCTCAGGCTTCCGCCTTCCGGCGCAGGCGCCGGCGCGTGCGCCGGCAGCTGATCTCGGCCGCCACCGCGGTGCCGCTGCTGGCGTCCGGGCTCACCGTTCTGCAAGCGCCCGCTCAAGCCGCTCCGAGCAAGCCCACCGTTCCCGCCCACCCCTCGGCTACCCACAAGGTCACCCTGGTCACCGGCGATGTCGTCACGGTCACCACGATGGCCGACGGCCGGCAGTCGGCCGACGTCAAACGGCCCGCGAGCGCCGCCGGCGGCGTCAAGGTCCAGCAGATCAAGGGTGACTTGTTCGTCATCCCGGACGAGGCGGTACCGCTGCTGGGCACCGACAAGCTGGACCGGCGGCTGTTCAACGTCACCGACCTGATCGAGATGGGCTACGACGACGCGAAGTCGGCCGCGCTGCCGCTCATCGCGACGTACGCCCAGTCGAAGTCCCGCTCGGCGGGCGAGCCGACGGCCCCCCGCGGCAGCAAGCTCACCCGCGACCTCAAGGGCATCCGCGGTGCCGCGCTCAGCACCGAGAAGCGGCAGGCCCGTACCTTCTGGACCGACGTCGCGCCGCGGGGCGGCACGACGCTGGGCGCGGGTGTGGCGAAGCTGTGGCTCGACGGCCGGGTGAAGGCCAACCTCAAGGAGAGCGTGCCGCTGATCGGCGCGCCCGAGGCCTGGGCGGCCGGGTACACCGGCAAGGGCGTCAAGGTCGCGGTGCTCGACACCGGCATCGACGTCAATCACCCCGACTTCGCAGGCCTGATCGACGGCACGGCCAGCTTCGTCCCGGGTGAGGCCGTCACCGACGTCAACGGGCACGGCACCCACGTGGCCAGTACGATCGTCGGCTCGGGAGCCGCCTCCGGCGGTGCCTACAAGGGCGTCGCCTCCGGCGCCGACCTGGTCGTCGGCAAGGTGCTCGGCGGCCCGGAGGGCTCCGGCCAGGACTCCTGGGTCATGGCCGGCATGCAGTGGGCCGCCGAGTCCGGTGCGGACGTCGTCAACATGAGCCTCGGCGACTCCTATCCGACGGACGGCAGCGACCCCATGTCCCAGGCGGTCGACGCGCTGTCCGCGCAGTACGGCACGCTGTTCGTCATAGCCGCCGGCAACGCGGGCCCGGAGAGCATCTCCGCCCCGGGCGCGGCCGCCTCGGCGCTGACCGTGGCCGCCACGGACAAAGAGGACCGGCTCGCGTCCTTCTCCAGCACCGGCCCGCTGGCCTACTCCGGCGCCATGAAGCCGGACATCGCGGCGCCCGGCGTGGACATCACCGCGGCCCGCTCGCAGGAGATGAGCGGCGGCGGCGAGGGTCTCTACCGCACCCTCAGCGGCACCTCCATGGCCACTCCGCACGTGGTCGGCGCGGCGGCGATCCTCGCCCAGCAGCACCCGGACTGGACCGGCGCCCGGCTCAAGGAACACCTGATGAGCACCGCGAACGGGCTGGGCGACCGGTATTCGCCGTACGAGGTCGGCACCGGCCGTCTCGACGTGGCCGCCGCCGTGCGCACCACGGTCCGCGGCACCGGATCGCTCTTCTTCGGCAACTACACGTGGCCGCACGAGCCGAGCGACGCCGCCGTCACCAAGGACCTGACCTTCACCAACTCCGGTTCCTCCGACGTCAGGCTGAACCTGGCGCTGACGAACGACGGCGGCCCGTTCAGGCTGGGAGCCACCACAGTGACCGTCCCGGCGGGCGGCACCGCCGCCGTCCCGGTGACCGGTGACCCGCGAACCGCCCCGGCCGGCCGGGACGTCGGCTACGTGACGGGCACCGATGCGACCACCGGGAAGCCGGTGACCCGCACCTCCGTGGCGCTGCTCAAGGAGGAGGAGCGTTACGACCTGAACATCAAGCTGGTCGGCCGGGACGGCAAGCCCGCCGCCGGCTGGGCGACGATCAACCTGGCCGGTGACCTCTGGCCGTGGTCCGTGTACGTCGACGGCCGGACCACCATGCGCATGGCGCCCGGTACGTACACCGTCGCGGCGTACCTCGACGTGGCCGGCGAGTCCGCGGACCGCTCGGGCCTGGCCGTGATGGTCGACCCGGAGACCCTGCTCAAGGACCGCTCCGCGGACGTGGTGCTGGACGCCCGCAAGGCGCGCCTGCTGCGGACCGAGGCGCCGCAGCGCACCGAGGACCGCCAGCGCAAGGTCGACTTCAACGTCCACTACAAGGGCCTCGACCCGTTCACGGACTTCCGCAGCGGGTACGTGGTGCCGCCTACGTACGACGACGTCTACGTCTCACCGACGGAGCCGATGACGCAGGGCGAGTTCATGCTGATCACCCGCTGGCGCAAGGGCGAGCCGCTGCTCGCTCTGAGCGCGCTGGGCGGTCGGCTCGGCTTCGAGGCACTGGTGCAGGCGGGCAGCGCGCTGAGCACCGCCACGGACAAGCTGGACGCGGTCTACGCGGGCAACGGCGCGGCGGCCGCATACGAGAAGGTCAGCGCCAAGGGCAAGGCCGTCGTCGTCGAGCGCAGCGACGAGGTCTCCTCGCAGGCGCGCGCCGAGGCGGCGGTCGCGGCCGGCGCGAAGGCGCTGATCGTGGTCAACGACGGTGTCGGTGCCCTGATGGAGTACGTCGGCGAGTCGGCCATCCCGGTCGCCACCGTGCACCGCGACGCGGGCAAGACGCTCATCGCGATGGCCAAGGCCGGCACCCTCGAACTGACCGCGAAGCAGACCGCGTACACGCCGTTCGTCTACGACCTGACCCGGGACTACCCCGGCCAGGTGCCGGACCGGGCCCTGGTCTACAAGCCGACCCACGGTGATCTCGCCCGGATCGATGCTCGCTACTACTCGGCCACGCAGGGCGGGGCGGCGGAAGGCTACCGTTCCGACTTCACCCTCAACCCGTCGTTCAACCTCCCCGAGCGCGAGTGGCACCCGGGCACCCGTACCGAATGGGTGACCCCCGGCCAGGTCTGGAGGGAGTTCCATGCGCAGGGCGTCCAAAGCGCCATGCCGTGGGTGATGGTGTCGGGCGACAACACGTACGCCAAGGGCAGGACCACCCGTCTGGACTGGTTCGCCCCGGCGATCCGCCCCGGCCAGGGCGAGTCCTTCGGCGTCTACAACTCCCGCTGGCAGAACCAGATGACGTGGAACGTGCAGGCGTGGGCCTCCTCCAGCGACACCATGCGGCTGGGCGGCTACCTGCAGTGGGGTGAGACGCCGACCCACCTGCAGGTCTTCCAGGGCAACACGCTGATCCACGACAATCCGTACAGCACGGACATGCAGTGGATCGAGGTGCCGAAGGGCAACCTGCCCTACCGCGCCGTCCTCGACGCGGAACGGCCCGGGGACGTCTTCCGGCTCTCGACGCGCACCCACACCGAGTGGACGTTCATGTCCGACACCGTCGACTCCGACTTCTTCGAGCGGTTCTCGGTGCTGAACCTGGACTACAAGCTGGAGTCGGACCTGCACGGCGACGTCAAGGCCAACGCGAACCAGCAGTTCGCGCTCAAGCCGGTGCCGATGGACGGCGGCACCCTGCCGGGAACCGTCAAGTCGGTGAAGCTGGACGTCTCGTACGACGACGGCGCCACCTGGCAGAAGGTGACCCTGGCCAAGGGCGCCGACGGCTACTGGAAGGGTTCGTTCAGGACGCCGAAGAAGCCCGGCGGCTTCGTCTCGGTGCGCGCGGGCGCCGAGACGAACAGCGGCTACAGCGTCAAGAACGAGATCATCCGGGCGTACGGCCTGCGATGAACCGCCCTGCCGGGCCCCGGGGAGGCGACTTCCCGGGCCCTTCCCTGCGCAGTTGCCGCCGGCAGGGGCTACTCATGTCCTGCCGCCGTGGCGCATACTCTCCCCGCTGCGGCAAGCGGAACGGAGTCGGTCGTCGATGCTGGATGTGCTGGGCCTCGAACCCGATGACGAGCGCGTCTACCGGGTGCTCCTCGGACTGCCGAACTCCACCGCGGAGCTGCTGTCTGACCGGCTCCTCGTACCGCGAGCCGACGTGGACAAGGCCCTGTCCCGCCTGGTCGGGTGGGGACTGGTGATCAGGTCGGCGGACGAACAGTTCACCGCCGCGCCGCCGGCCATGGCACTCGGCTCTCTCATCAGCCAGCGCCGGGACGGGCTGCGCATGGCCGAGCAGGCCCTGGTGACCTTCGCCGAGGAGCACCGGGCGGCGATGACCGGGAGCAGCATCAACGATCTGATCGAGGTCGTCACGGGCGTCGACGCCATCGGTCACCGCTTCCTGCAGGTACAGCACGCGGCCCGTACGCAGGTCCGCACCTTCATCACCGCACCGTTCGTCGCCGTGCCGCCCGACGAGAACACGGCCGAGCCCGTGGCCCTCGGCCGCGGCGTGCAGTTCCGGGCGATTTTGGACCGGGCCGCGCTGACAGAGCCGGGGATCGTGACCGATGCGATCCGTTCCCTGCGCAACGGGGTGCAACTGCGCGTCGCCGACCGGCTCCCGATGAAACTCGTCCTGGCCGACGCCGACCTCGGCCTCGTACCGCTCGCGGTCACACCGGACGGGGAGCCCGGGGCCGTGCTGCTGCACCGCAGCGGTCTGCTGGACGCGTTGGACGCGCTGTTCGAGACGGTATGGCTCACCGCGCATCCCCTGGTGCTGTCGGGCAACGGCGGGGCCGGCGAAACCACCGTCGAGCGCGGGCCGGAAGGTCCGACCGATCTGGACCGCAGGATCCTCGCGCTCCTCCTGGCCGGTCTGACCGACCAGGCGGTCGCGACCCAGCTCGGTGTGTCACCTCGCACGCTGCAGCGGCGCCTGCGCCACCTCATGGACATGGCCGGGGTCCGGACCCGGATGCAGCTCGGCGGTCACTCCGTCCGAAACGGCTGGTCGGAACCGCAGTGAAGGTCCTCGTCGGGCAAGGGCACGGAGCGGGTCAGGGTGCGATGACGAGGCCTTCGATGAGGTGGTCGTGGTCGCGGAGGGCGAATTCGTAGCGCAGGTCGACGGTGCCACCGGGGAAGTCGCCTTCGAGGTGGTGCGTGGCGGTGTAGTGGGTGGCGCCGGTCTTCTGCGCGCCGGTGAGTTCGATGGTGTACGTGAACTCGGTGGCGGACCGGCTCAGCCACTGTTCGATCGCCTCGGCGCCCTGGTGGGTGGCGCCGTCGTCGGTGACGGTGGCGTCGGGGGTGAAGGAGGACAGGGCGGTGGCGGTGTCGTGCGCCCGGTGGGCGTTGAGGTAGCGGGTGATCGTCTCGGGCAGGGCGTCGGGGTCGATCACGGTGCGCGCGGCGCGGGTCCGGTTGTCGTGCATGGCAGGTCCTCGGGGTGGTGTCGGGTCCCGGTCGCCCTCGCCGGGAGCTGTGGTCACGATGACTTCCCTTCCCGAGGGCGGTCGGGCGGGAGCCGCCGCCCACCATGTGAGTGCTAAAATGGAAGCCAGTAACTTTCACTTTAGCACCAACCAGGGAGAGTGCCCCGATGGCGAGCCGGATCAGGCTGGAGGACCGGGAGTGCCCGCTGTCCACGACGGTGCAGCACGTCGGCGAGTGGTGGACGCTGCTGATCCTCCACGACGCCTTCGACGGCTACACCCGCTTCGACCAGTTCCAGGAGAACCTGGGCATCTCCTCCAGCATGCTCACCACCCGACTGAAGTCCCTCGTCACCGACGGGCTGCTGGAGCGCCGCCCCTACCAGACCAACCCCGTCCGCCATGAATACGTACTGACTCCCCTGGGGCGGTCCCTCCGTCCCGTGATCGTCACGCTGGCCGCGTGGGGCAACTCCCGCCTCGCACCCGAGGAACGGAGCATGATCCTCGTCGACGCCGACAGCGGCCGGCCGGTCGAGCCCGTGGTCGTCGACGCCGGAACGGGACAGCGGCTCGACGACAGCGACGCGTACGTCTTCACGGCAGGCCCTGCGGCGAGCGACGCCATGCGCGACCGCTACACGAACCGAGCGGCGGGTCCCGTCGGCATCACCCCCGCCGCCACGTAGCGCTTCATCCATACAGGAGTCGTGCCGGAACCCGGCGTCGGACGGCAGGGCAGTCGGTTCGGGCCGACGTGCGCAGGTCGGACCGGCCGGGAAGCCGTCGGTCAGCCGGCCCCATCGCGCTCACGGCGCCGGACACCCCCGTAGCCCCGCCCCGAGGGCCACGGGGAACGCCGGCGGGAGCGGGTCAGTTCGCGATGTCGATGTGCATGTTGAAGCGGACGCCGGCAATTCGTACGAGGAGGTTGCCCTGGACCTTGCGTTTGGCAAGGGTGTCGCCTACCTGGCCCTTGCCGAGCGCGGCCTTGTTCTGAGGGTCGTGGCTGACGAACTCGGTGAACACGCCGCCGTCGGCGAGTTCACCGGCAGCCGTCCACTCGTCGCGCAGGTCGCCGTAGGCGCCGCGGTCCATGGGGGCGCCGCCGAGGCCGAGGTTGACGCGTTCCCCTCCCACGTAGGCGGCGGCGCACTGCTTGAGGATGGTGACGACCAGCGAATCCTTCAGGCCGTGGTCGTATTTGATCTGGGTGAGCAGATCCGCCGCGTCCGAGTCCAGCTTCGCTTTGCGGGCGTCCCGGGCGCCCGCTTTGACCAGCTCCTCCTGGTCGGTGAGGATCGTTTTGCGGGCCTGTACGAAGCCGTACTCCTTCTGCTGGGCAATCCGGATGGACGAGGCCCATTTGTCCGCGGCCACCCACTCCGGGTCGAAATCGATCTTCTCGCAGTACGCGATGAGGTCCTGCTCCGCTTCCTCGTCGGAACCTGCGTACTCGGGCATGCGTCCCCCTTCCCCCGCGGCGGTCGTTGCACATACAACTTCGCACGGTGCCGCAGCCCTGTCAGCCGTTCGGGAGGGATCGTGAACCGGGTTGATTCCAGGGGTTGTTGGGGCCCCCATCAGTCGACGCTACGGCTGGTACCGGCGCTCACCAGGCCACGTGCAGGGTCTCGGGTGAACGGTGGATGAGGGTGGGACGCATGGATGGTGGCGGGAGGCGTCGGTCCAGCCGCAGAGCGGGCAGGGCGTGCGAGAACAGCTCCAGCGTCAGGTGGAGCTGGGCCCGGGCCAGGCGGGAGCCCGGGCAGTTGTGCGGCCCGTGACCGAAGGCGAGGTGACGCCGGTCCGCGGGACGGCGGATGTCGAACCGGTCGGCCCGCGCGTGTCGGTGCTCGTCGCGGTTGGCGGAGGCGTAGGCCACGAGCACGGTGGCCCCGGCCGGCAGCTTCGTCCCGCCCAGCGTCACGGGCCGCGTCGTGACCCGGCGAAAGCCCTGGATGGCCGTGTCGAAGCGGGCGCATTCCTCCACGGCGGCGCCGATCAGCGACGGATCGGAACACAGCAGGAGCCACTGCTCCCGGTCGCTGAGCAGGTGCAGCAGGGCGGTGGAGATCAGCGCGCTCGTCGTCAGGAAGCCGGCGATCAGCAGGTTCTGCAGATTCGCCACGAGCTCATGACGCTGTTCGAGGGTCAACTCGCCTTCCCCGGGGGCCAATGCGGCCACGAGGTCCGAGCAGAGGTCCTCGCGGGGGTGGGCCCGGCGGTCGCGGACGTAGCCGTCCAGCAAGTGCTGGAGCGTCACGACGTCCTCCGCGGCGGCCGCCTGCTCGGGTGGCGACAACGGGCGGAAGAACAGCTCTTCGGCGCGGTAGCCGCCGTGCACCGCCAAGGGAACATCGGCGCGATCCAGTCCGATGAGCCGCCCGATGACCAGTCCCGGCAGCCGCCGGGCGTACGCCTCCACCAGCTCGGCCGAGCCGTCCGCGGCGAAGCCGTCCACCAGCTCGCGCGCCTGCTCTCGCGCGTACGGCATCAGCGCCGCGATCCGGCCGGAGGACAGGCCCCGGTTCAACGGGGCCCGGTAGCGCAGGTGGGCGGCGCCGTCCGAGGAGACCACGGTCGGCCGCGGCCCGAACCCGCGCGGGAGGACGCCGAGCGCAGCCTCCGACAGCGGGACGTCCGGCAACAACGCGTTCGCGGAGGAGAAGTCCTCGGCGCGACGCAGGACTTCCCGTACGTCGCCCTCACGCGCGACCAGCCAGGCGTCGACCTCCGGTATCCAGGTCAGCCCATCGGCTCGGCGGGCGAGGGCGTAGCGGGAGTAGGGATCGCGGTAGAACGAGTCCCGAAGCTCTTGAACCGCTCGCTCCGCTTGCTCGTGCCCTGTTGACACACAGCCTCCGTCTCGCGACCGGCGCCCGGGAGTTCCCGGTGCACCGGGCATCCTGCCCGACCCCCGGCCCGATCGAAAGAGTGCATCGGGACGTCAGCCGGACGGGCGGGCACGAGCGGGTACGAGCGGGTACGAGCGGCAGGGCGCCCCTCCCGGGCAGCACCGCACCCATGGGGCGAAACCCCACGGGGATCGGCTCACCGGATGGCGTACCCGTCCCACAGCGGGCCGCCGGCCAGGTCCAGTACCTCTGCCACGACCGTGGCGAAGACCGTCGCATCCCCGGCTATCGCCTGAGCGGCAGCCTCGGACAGTGCGTGGTGCAATCCGGCGTCGGCCGCAGCCAGCCGCCGCGACAACCACTTCCCTCCGCCGAGCCAGTGCCCACCCACCAGCAGGACCAGCTCCGAGGCGCGCTGCAGCATGTGCGAGACCAAATACACCCGCTCGGCAGGGTCCGCGCAGCCGCGCAGGTCATCGAGCAAGTCGGTCAGGACGTACCGCTGGTAGTCACGCTCACGGTCCGAAAGCGGCGGCGGCCCCGCGGCCCAACGCTTTCGCGCCTCGTCCTGGAGCGAAGCGCCCAGCCCATCCGTGTCGACCAGGAGCATGCCGTCAGCGCACATGGCGAGCAGCGGCGAACTCCGCTTGGCGGTCTCCTCGTCGGCGAAGCGGTGCCAGACGGCCTCCGTTTGCACGAACAGCTCCACCGGCCAGCCGCGGTACACCAAGTTCTCCCGACTGGGGGCGGGCGGCCCGTCCAGGAGGACCACGATGTCCAGATCGGATGTGGGCGTCCGGCGGTCGGTCAGCACGCTGCCGGCGAGGAAAGCCGCCCGGGCAGTGGGAAATCGGTCCCGGACCAGTTCGCGGGCGGTGAGCACGGGGGTATCCATGACCGCAGCGTATGTGCCGACGTCGGTCCCGTTCGAGATCGGGGGCTCCGCACCGCAGCGGGCCCGGGCTATCGCGCCGGTGCCGCGAGTTCACCCAGGACTCGGGCCGCCGGTGCCGGGTCGACCAGCCACTTCAGGTGGCTGCCCGCAAGGGTGTGGACGTCGTACGGGTTGTCCGGCGTCAGCGCGTTGCCCTCGCGGATCAGCCGGTCCTGTATGGCGAGCGGCAGGCTCGTGTCGTCGGCCAGGCGGATGTAGGTCTTCGGGATACGGCCCCAGGTCTCGGCCTGCGCCCGGTCGGCGGAGGTGCCGACGTCCAGGTTCTCGTCGGGCTGGAAGGTGTTCAGGAAGGACAGGAACTCCTCGTCGGTGCCGTCAGCGAGGAAGGCCGCCTTGAAGGCCGCGAGGGCTTCCGGATTCGCGGTGCGGAAGTTGACTCGGAGCAGACCGAGTTCGGCCGGGTTCCCGGCCAGCGCCAGAGCCAGGGAAGCGGCGTCGACCGTGGCCATCTCCGGCTCGGCGTAGTAGTCGCTGACGTCGAGATCGACAGGGCACCAGGCCGAGACGTAGACGACGCGGTCGATCAGGTCCGGCCGTGCGTTGGCAGCCGCGGTGGCCGTCATGCCGCCTCGGCTGTGGGAGACGAGGATCACCGGCCCGTTCTGCTTGGCCCGTTCGAGGATCCCGATCAGGTGCGCCGCATTGTCGGCGAGCGTGACGCCCTTGATCGAGCCGGGTTCCGTGGCGAGCCCTTCGAGGTCTTGCGGTACCTGGTAGGACCGCGTGTAAGTCGCCCCGAAACCATGGCCGGGCAGGTCGACCGCGACCGAACGGTGCCCGAGGAGGCCGAGTTCGGCCTGGAGCGGCGCGAATGAGAAAGAGTTCGAAAAGGCTCCGTGAACCAGTACGAACGTCGGTTGCATCTGTCTACTCACCTTCTGACGTGCCTGTGCCACTTGAACTTCGATGACACAAACCTAATGATCATCAGAGCTCGATGGCAATGATCAGGTTCGATGACAGATGACGGAGAATGCCGAGTTGTGATCGAACTCAAGCGCGGCGTTGCCGCCCTCGCAGTTGCCCTCGTCGGCACCGTGGCCCTGACCTCACCCGGTACAGCCGCTGACAACACGCTGTACGAGCCCGCCCAAGGAGGACCGCGCGCGGCGATCGGCCTTGTGGAACCCGACAGAGCGACGATAACGGAAGGGCAGGTCAAGGAGGTCGCGCCCGGGGGCGTGATCACCTATCCGAGCGTCACCAGCTGTCTCACCGTGACCGTGCGCCTGCGGGACGGCGGCCTCGTCGGTGCTCACGCCAGCCTGTTCCAGGTAGCGGGTGAACTGCGATCCGACGAGATTCCGGCCGCGCTCAAGCACCTCATCGGCAACCGCCCCGTGACCGCGGTCCAAGTCAAGGGGGCAGTCGGCGCCTGGCACCCGAGCTACTTCGTGAAGGCGATCGAGAGTTACGGCGAGGAGGAACAGCCGCCGTACCCGGCACGTCCGGACCCCGAAGGACTCGCCGATGCGGTGTCACAGGGACTCGAACTGCCCCGCAGCCTTGTCACGGTCGAGGATGTGCCTGACGGGGACCAGATCGCCGGCTGACGACGCAGCCGGCGCCGGCCGGCCGACTACGCGTCACGGCCGTCAGCGGCTGCGTCGGGGGCCGCCGCGGTGCGGGCGGCGGCGGGACACGGCTTCGGGTGCGGCCTCGGGGGACGAGAAGCCGCCGGCGACTGCCACTCGTGCCGGAGCCGGTGAGGCGGGGAGGGACGATGCAGGGGCCGATGCTGCGGAGGAGCGAGGAGGCGCCGACTGCTGGGCGCGTCCGAGGACGGCGGTGTGCGAGATCAGGGGCGCGCAGGCCTGGCAGATCTCGGCGAGGGTCCAGACCTGGCCGACGGCCGGGTTGTGGATGAGGACGAGCAGCGGGGCACCCATGCAGGAGGCTCTGGTGTCCTCGTGGAATCCGCACTCGGCGGCACGGCAGGCACAAGCCGCGTTGGGGCGGACAGTGGCGAGGCGGGCGTGCGCGCGGGCGTGCTCGGCGGCGAACCGTCGCATGGCCGCCGTGTCCTTGGACCGGGGCGGCATACGGCATGCCTCGGTGGTGCAGGTGACGGAGACGGTGTGGTCACCGTGGCCGGTCAGACGGACCGTCCAGGTCCGCCCCGGGACACGGGATCCGGGAATCATGGTCAAAGCAGAGTTGTCCGTTCACATAAGCGCGGTGGTGTGCCCACTGTTCGACAGTCTCGCGCGTGGCGACAGTGAATTTTCACGCGGCCCTGGCGTCGGCACCGGCCCCGTACTGGTAGCCCGATCACACGGAGAACCGCACCTCAGACGAGGAGACCGGCAGAACCCATGGGGTCTTTGTCGCACGCCATTCGGCAGGTGTCAACGACCTGCCGCCACATCCACGTCTTGTCGACGGAGATCCGGCGCACCTCCGCGAGCCCGACGCACGCGATGAACGCGACGATGCCCAGGGAGCGGGGGCGGGTTTGCAGACCGGCCAGGCCGAATGACAGCACCGCCTCTACTCGAGCCACGTTCCGTCGCGCATGATGACTCTGCCTTGCAGCTCTCGTTCACCTCTCCAGGCGCGCACGGTCTTCGGTACCGCGCGCACGTACACGAAGGGGCCGTCCTCCGTACGCGGGTCCCACCCGAACTTGCCGGCGAACGCATCCGCTGCCTCTCCGGGCACGTCCTGGTCGGTGAAGCACTCCGCCTCGCCCTGCAGAAGCAGCACGTCGAACGTGTCCGGCAGCGCCAGGCGCACCCGCGGTTCCTTGCGGATGTTCCGCGCGGTCGCGGAACTCGCGCCGGTGCACATCCACACCGCTCGGCCGTCCCACGAAAACCACAGCGGCACCTGATGCGGTCCGTGATCAGGATGAGCTGTGGCCACCCATATGTCCCGCTCCGTGGCGAGCCGTTCCAGGGAGTCGCGCCTGCGTTCCGCTACCGGGCGACGAACGAATTCCGTGTTCTGCATGAGTATCGACCCTAGGCAGCAGCATCGCAGCGCGCATCGGGCGCCGGTCCTACTCCCAACGACCGAGAAGAGAGGGGCCGGTGGGGGGCGCGAGCCTCGGCGGTGACCTTGAGGTCGCTCAGCCATGCTTCGAGTCCCTGGCGGAGGATGGCGGTCGCGGTGGGGACGTCCGCGTCGACCTGTGGGCCGGTGTGGGTCTCCTCGGTGCTCACCCTGACGCCGCCGGGGATCTCGGTGAAGTTCCACACGTGGACGCCGTCGATGTGCAGTCCCTCGCCGATTGCGGGGCCCGTCCAGCGGATGCAGGAGCGGTACCCGAGCTGTTCGACGGTCGAGGTGATCTCCAGGCTGGTGGCCGGAGTCGGGTTGGGGGGTACCGGGGTTGTCCACCGGAAGGCCGAACCCTGGCGGAGGGGGCCGCGGTCGAGGCGTTCCGCCGTGGTCACGGGAGCCTGCCAGGCCGGCCAGCGCTCGACGTCGGTCTGCAGCTTCCAGACCGTGCGCAGCGGAGCGTCGATGCGGATCTCGGCCCGGTGGCGGACGCGGGCAGCGGGGTCGACGCCGGCGCCGCGGCAGGTGAGGGACTTGGCGGGGCGGGGGCTGAGGGAGGCGGCGGCGCCGGCGGGTAACGCGGCGGTACCGAGGAGGCCGATGGCGAGCGGGATGGTGAACAGGGCGCGGATGTGGGTGCGGTGGGTGCCGGGCATGGGGTTCTCCTTTGATGTCCGGTGGGTGGGCGTCGCCGAGCGGCAGAGCATCAAGCTGTAATTAGAGGCTATAACTCAACGGTGGTGAGGGGCAATAGGTTGCGTGACACCTTCTAACCGGCCTTCGGGCGACAGCGTCCGCCCCCTGCGCTGTGGGCGGCGCCTGATCTACTGCCTGCCGACGAACTGGAAGCTGAGAGGAGAGCGATGGGTGCTCTGACCGACTACTTCCGCGCGGTGGGTGCGACATCGGTCGTGGAGGTGCTTGAGCGGACGGATGGCGGGTCACCACTCGGCGCAGAGCCGCCTGCCTTCGACGGAGTCGAGGCCAAACACGTGGATCCGACCATCGTCCTGGCGATGCTGATCGCGGCCATCCGCCAGGTGGAGTGGCGAGTGGAGCTGGTCGGGGAGACGACGGTGTGGCCGGCCTCCCCGGCTCCCGGCCCCGACGGCTCCCAGGACGAGGACGACCCGTGGATGACGGGACCGTGGGTATCCGAACTCGATCCCCTGGTACGGGACACCCTGGCGGCAGTGCGCGACGACGAGCTACCGGCCATCGTCGCCAGGTGGGTGCAAGCGGAGGAGCTGCATCGAGCGCACGCCGACGACATGCAGCCAGTAGCCGAAGGGATCGTCCTTCTCGCCAGGCGAGCGCGCGAAGCCGGCGAACAGCTCTACTGCTGGATGTGTCTGTGATGCGGCTCAGCAAGTCCGCATGTGAAGACGACCGGACGGGGCGGGCGCCGCGTACGGTCGACGGTGGGCCGTGGCTCGCCGTCACGGCTGTCGCCCCTCATCCGGTTGGGGAGCCGGTCTCGTCCGTTGATGGCGCCGGAACAGGAGTACGCCGATGCGTCTTTACGCCCAGACTCGAGCACGCCGTTGCCGCCAGGTGCTCGCCGACCTGATCGCCATGGCCCTGCTGGCGGCCGCGGTGTGGTTCGCGCTGACCGTCCACGACGGGATCATGCTGCTGGCCGAGCCGGGGCGGAAGGTGGAGGACGCGGGCGGCAGCCTTGCCTCCGGCCTCGGCGATGCGGGGGATGCGGCCTCGCACGTGCCGCTGGTCGGGGACATCCTGAAGAAGCCGCTGCAGTCCGCAGCCGAGGCCAGCAACGGGCTCTCCGACGCCGGGCAGTCGATGCAGGACGTGGTGGGCCGTGTGGCCGACCTGACGGCATTGGTCCTGATCGTCACCTCGGTGGTGATCGTGCTGGCACTCTGGCTTCCCCCGCGCGTGCGCTGGATCCGGCGCAGTGCTCGGATCCGCGGTCTTCTCGACGCTCCCGGCGGTGCTGATCTGCTTGCCCTACGCGCCCTGACCGGGCCGGTGCGGGACCTCGCATCGGTCTCCGTCCCGCCGGGGGGACTCGCCGATGCCTGGCGCCGGGCGGACGAGCGGGTCATCGGCGACCTGTCCCAGGTCGCGCTCAGGCAAGCCGGCCTGCGCCCCTGAAGGCACGGGCACGTCCCCCTATTTGGCCATCTTCCAGATGGTCAGCGTCGTGACATGGTCCGGCATGTCCGAGGATGCGCCGCCCGTGGCATGGGGCAGTACGTCGGTGATCCGCAGCATCGCCAGGTTGTTGTCGCTGGTGACGGTGCACAGCACCGTGCCCTTGGTGAGCGTCGCACCCAGGTTCAGGTCCTTCTTGGGGACCGCGGCCGGCAATGTGTCGGTGTCCACGCCAGCCCTGCACGCCTCGGGCGTGGTGCCGCTGCTCCTGCCCGTGGGAGTGAGGAAGCGCAGGTCCGCGTCGCCCCAGTCCTGGCACGTGAGCTCCATTCCGGCGGCCTGGCCGATCTTGCAGTTGGGAGACACCTTCGGCGCGTCCAGGTCGACGTGTGTGCCGGTGTTGAAGGCCGGTGCGCGCAGCGTGAAGGGCTTGTCCTCGAAGAGGAGCGTGTACGCGGCCTGCTCGGACGGGGACGGGGCGGGTGCGGGGGAAGACGGCGAGGAGGCCGGGGCGGAGGCCCCGGTGTGCTTGCGGTCCGCCCCGGCGTCGGCGGCGTCGCCCGCGCCGCCGTCCGGGCTCACGAGCGCCCAGGTCACGACCGCGGTGAGGGCCACTGCCAGCGCACCGCCGCCGGCCAACAGCACGGGGCGGCCGCGCTGGGCGGACCGAGGAGTGGGCGCTGTCGTCGGCTGCGGTGTGTGAGCCGGACCGGCAGGCGGCGTGACAGGCCGCGGCGGGGCCGACACCGTGGGCTGCCCGGACCAGTGGACGTCGGGCTCGGTGGGCGGCGCGGCGGCCGGCGTCGTCGTGGGCTCCGGGGGGCGTGCGGCAGCCGCCTCCCGGTGGGCGATCCGTTCCATGAGCGGTGCCGGCAGCCAGCCGTCGAAGGCACGCAGCGCCCGCCCCGCCGCCCGTTCGCTCAGCACCGCCAGTTCGTCCGTCGTGATGCGCGCCGCCGGATCGGCGGTGAGGGTCCGTTCCAGCAGGGGCCGCAGCGGCGCCGGGTAGCCGCTCAGATCCGGCGCCGTCCGCTCGGTGTCGGCGATCCGTACGGCCAGGGCGGTCGCGCCGCCCTCGCCGTACGGATGCCGACCGGTCGCCGCGACCGCGGCGATCAGGCCGAGGGAGAACACGTCGGCGGCCGCGGTGACGCGCTCGCCCAGCGCCTGCTCGGGCGACATGTGCTGCGGGGTGCCGATCACGCCGCCGCTGCGCGTCAGCTGTGTGACGTCGGCCGCCCGCGCGATGCCGAAGTCGATGACGTACGGCCCGGTCGAGCTGTCGCCGCCGTTCGTCACAGCGGCCACCCTATGGTGTGTGACATTCCGTCAATCATGCGGCCACGGCGCGCCCTTGGTGACCACGATGCCCGGGCTCGCCGACGCGGGTGGCCCTACTTGTCGGCGATGAGCGTGCCGGCCGCGCCCCAGCTGTCCGCCGGGACCTCGTGGATCCACACCTGAACGGTCTCGGCCGGGATCTTGTACGCGTCGACGAAGGCGTCCGTGACCCGCTTGACGAGCTCGCGCTTCAGCTCGACATCGCGGGGACCCTGCTGAATGGTGACGATGGGCATGACCGAACTCCCTTGCCAGCGGCGGCTTCCCGGCCTTTCCGGGTCGCTCACCGGCGTGACCCCAGTCCATCGGATCCGTGCAGACCGACCAAGAAGCAGACCGCGACCGCAGCGATCAGTTCTCGTGATCGTCGCCGGCCGGGAGTGCGGTGAGCGCCTGCAGAAGTACCTCAAGAGCAGCGGGCGGGGTCTCCCGGCGGACGGCCAGGCCGATGGGCAGGGCCAGGCCGGGGGCACGGAACGGGCGGAAGGCGACCCGGGGGCTGAGCAGCACGCGCGCTTGGGCCGCGTACACCACGGTCCACATCGGTATGGAGCCGGCACCGATGGTGGCGAGGGTGTTCTGCAGCGATCCGCCGACCGGTCCGGGCAGCGGCTCGAAGCCGGCCGAATGGCAGGCTCCGACGACCAGATCGACCAGGGCCGGGTTGTTGCGGCGGACGGTGATGCAGAGTCGCAGGCCGGCCAGGTCGGAGATGGCCAGTTCCGTCTCGCGGGCGAGTGGATGGGCCGCCGGCAGGGCGGCCACCAGGGGGTCTTTCCACAGAGGCAGGATCCGCACGCCCGGGGCGGGCTCCAGGGAACGTACGAACGCGGCGTCGAGGCGGCCGTCGGCGACCTGTTCCAGGCGGTCGTGAGCCGGGGCCGAAACCAGCTGGACCGAGGTGTCGGGGGCGAGCACGGCCAGGTCGCCGAGCAGCCGGTCCAGGTGTTCACCGAGGCCGGTGCTGGTGCCCAGGCGCAGGCCGGTCCGTTCCCGGACGGCGGCCCTGGCCCGTTCGGCGGCGGCGAGCACCGCCCGCGCCTCGGGCAGCAGCCGCTCCCCCGCGCCGGTGAGCCGGACGTGGCGCGGCGATCGGTCGAACAGATCGGCCCCCAGCTCCCTTTCCAGCCGCTGCACTTGCTGGCTGACCGCCGACTGCACGATGTGCAGCCGGTCGGCGGCCCGACCGAAGTGCAGTTCCTCGGCGACGGTGACGAAGTACCTCAGCTGCCGCAGTTCCATCCGCCGACTGTAACTGTCGAGGTCAGGCGACCATCCGGCCGAGCATGGATTCGCCCCGCGCCTGATTTCATTCGTGTTCGCAGGGAGTAGACAAGGGTAGCCTTATTTAGGCTAGCCTCCCCTTATGCACCTCATGCATCTGGCTGCCGAATCCGGCTACACCACACCTCCGCTCTGGCGCGTCCTCACCAAGGCCGGCTACTTCATCGGCCTCTCCGGAGCCATCGGCGCCACGGTCACCTACGCAGCGTCAGTACGCCCCGCGCTGCGCGCGCCGGAGAGCCATAGCAGTGACGTGGAGGTCATGAGACGAAGAACGGCAGGCTACTTGGCCTGGGCCGGGGTAGCCCTCCTCGTCGCCGGCTATTTCCAGCTCGCCGCCCGCCTGGCCCGGGCCGGAAAGGGCATGCCGTTCGGTGACGCCCTCTCGCCCGGCCGGATCTGGGACTTCCTCCTCGCACCGGCGGGCAAGGGCGCCTGGATCGCGCAGGGCACGATATACCTGGTGCAGAACGTCGTTCTGGTACTCGCCGCAGCCGCCTTGATCGCGCTGTTCGTTCCCCGGGTACGCCGGCACCTGAACACCCTCGCACTGACCGCCCTGCCCCTGAGCCTTGCGGTGACGCTCATCGCTGCGGTGCCGGCCACCAAGCCGAAGGATGCGGAGAAGGTGCTGGACCTCGTGTTCAGCCAGACCCACATCATCAGCGGTGTGGTCTGGGTCGGCGGCCTGGCCTTCCTCGCCGGACTCGCCACCTCCCGCCGCCGCCTCGGCGACAGTGCGGGCCTGCTCTGGGCGGACATCTGGCGCCGCTTCGCCCTCGTCGCCCTCGTCAGCGTCGGCGCGGTGCTCACCTCCGGACTGTGGCTGGGCTGGAAGCACGTCGGCTCCATCAGCCAGCTGTGGACGACGACCTACGGGCTCTTCGTCCTCGTCAAGATCCTCCTGGTCCTCGGCATGGTGACGGCAGGCGCCGTCAACCAGTTCTGGCTCATGCCCCGCATCGTCAAGGCACGCTCCGAGGACGACACCTCCTCGCTCCTGCACCTGACCTTGCGGCACTTCCCCAAGGTCGTCTGGGGCGAGGTCGTCCTCGGGATCGCCGTCCTGGCCGTGGTCCCCTTCCTCAGCGGCTCCGCCCGCTCCGAGGCCGGTAGCCCGCCCGCCGTATCGGACGCCAGCATCTTCACCGTGGGCGCCCTGCTGGTACTCACCCTGGCGGCCTCCCTCTACGTCACCGTCAGGACGTCCGGCGCCCTCGCCCGACGGACGCCTTCGGTCGCTGCCTGACCCGGGCCAAGTCCGCGGGCCAACACCCCGGGCTCCCCGGGAGGCGGGCTCAACCCCCCTTGGCCCGCCGCACCACCTCGTGGAGGTCTTGGACCGCGTCCGCGGTGCACAGAGCGGCAGCCGCGACATAGACGATCGCCGCAACTCCCCGCCATCCCCCACCCGTCGGCCGGGGCGAGAGCAGTGCGGCGACGCGCCGGGGAACGGGCCCCGGCGCCTCGCCGCGCCGGGGCCGCCCGAGCAGGCCCAGGGCCGCCGCAGGCAGTCTGTGCCGGCCGCCGGAGTCCTTCGCCGCCAGCGCGGCCTTCCCTACGGTGACGGCCACCCGACGCCGGTCTCCGGTCGCCCGGACCGCGGCCTCGTCGGCCCAACGCTCCACGGTGTACGCGACCTCGTCGGCCGTCGAACGCAGCAACGGATTCACGGCGGCGGCCAGTTGAACGGCCGCGGTGAAGAGGTGGTGGTGGCCCCTAAGATGGGCCAGCTCATGGGCGAGCAGGACCTCCCGCTCGTCGGCGTCGAGGGACCGCAGCATGCCGGTGGACACCACGATCCGGCCTGGCAGCCCCGGCATCGCGAACGCGTCGGCAGCCCGTTCCTCCAGAACGACCACCGGATCGCCCCCCGGGAAACAGGCGGCTTCCAGGACGGCCGCGCACACCGCCCGCACCCGCCGGAACGCAAAGCGCGAGCCGGTCGCCACGACGGCCGCCAGCAGCAGCGCGGCCACCACGGCAACCGGGATCCACGCGGGATCATCGCGCTGCAGCACCGCCGGCGACAGCTCGGCCAGCCGGGCAATCAGCGGAATGCGGACCAGACCCGCGAGGGCCAGCAGTCCCAGCACCGTGGTACTTCCGGCGGCGAGCACCACCGCACCCGCCGTCAGGAGCAGCGTGGCCGGACGCGGCTCCAGGCGATCCGCCAGCCGACGGGCCCCTGGACCGGCGAACAGGGGGAAGAGCAGCGGGAGGTAGACGGCCAGATGCACGGCAGACCCCGCGCCTACCGGCCCGCGTCCAGGTCGCCGCCCAGCAGTCGGCGCAGCAAGGCCTCGTCCCCGCTGGAAAGGTCGTCGACGAAGCGCGTGAGAACCCCTTCGCGATCCTGCACCTCTTCCATCGCCCGGTGCATCTTCCGTGCGGCGAACCCCTGTTCGTCCGTGGCGGGGGCATAGGCGAAGGCCCGCCCGTGGGCCGCACGGGTGAGCACGTCCTTGTCGTACAGGCGGGTCAGGATCGTCACCACCGTGCTGTAGGCCAGGTCACCACCGATGCGATCCAACACCTCCCGGGGCGTGAGCGGCGCGGAGGCCGAACGGAGTACGGCAAGCACCTCGGCCTCCCGCCTCCCGTTGGCCAGGCGGCGGTCCGCTTCGTGCGCGGGACCGGCACGGTCATGCCCGTCCATTGTTGGCCGCCTCCTTGCTCATCCTCTACAGTCACCCTCGGCTTCTACACGCGTGTAGACGGTGAGGGACTTCCCCGAGTGTGCCATGCCCCTCCTCCCATGACACCCGCCGTCGCCGCCAACACATCGGACCAACCCCAGGGACGGACGAATTGAGCACCATCGGCATCGGGCAGGCAGCGGTCCTCGGCATCGTCGAAGGGGTCACCGAATTCCTGCCGGTCTCCTCCACCGGCCACCTGAAGATCACCGAGGGGCTGATGGGCATCCCGGTGGACGACAAGGCCGTCGTCGCCTTCACCGCGGTCATCCAGGTCGGCGCAATCGCCGCGGTCCTGGTGTACTTCTTCAAGGACATCGTGCGGATCATGACCGCCTGGGGACGCGGCCTGGCCAACCGCGAAGAGCGGTACCACCACGACTACAAGTTCGCGTGGTGGGTCATCTACGCCACCATCCCCATCGTCGTCGTGGGGCTGGCCGCCAAACCCCTGATCGAGAGCACCCTGGCCTCCCTGTGGGTGGTCGCCGGCTCCCTCATCGTCGGCAGCGGCCTGATGTGGGCCGCCGACCAGATGGGCCGGCACAAGCGCGGAGAGGACGACACCGACCTCAGGGACGCCATGCTGGTGGGCTGTTCACAGATCCTCGCCCTGCTCTTCCCCGGTTTCTCCCGCTCCGGCGCCACCATGTCGACCGGCCTCATCCTCGACCTCGAACGCGTCGCCGCCACCCGCCTCTCGTTCTTCCTGGGCATCCCCGCCCTGACCGGCGCGGGCCTGTACGAGCTCAAGGACGCCATCGGCGCCGGCGTGGACACCCTTCCGCTGGCCGTCGGCACCGCGGTCTCCTTCGCCGTCGCCTACGCCTCGATCGCCTGGCTCCTGAAGTTCGTCGCGAAGCACTCCTTCAACGCCTTCGTCATCTACCGGATCGTCATCGGAGTCCTGCTCTTCGGCCTGCTCGGCACCGGGGTCCTGACCGCCTGACGGCGGACCCCTCGGCCATTGACCTCACGCTTACCCCGCAGTCGTCTACAGTGCAGTAGACCACCTGCGGCATGTCAGTCGCCCGGGTGTTCCGCCCGGTCGCCTTCGGCCGGCTCCTTCGAGAGGCCCCACCTGCATGGCCGCTTCCGTGCCCACCGCAATCCACCTCGCGGTCAACCCGTACGCCGCGCTGCGCGAGGACGCCCGAGGCGCGGAGGAACCGCCGGCGAAGTACGGGCACGCCGTCGAGCTCGCGGTGGCGGACCGGCCGAAGGCCGGCCCGATGCGTCCGCTGCCGGTCTCCCCATGACCCGCGCCCGACTCGCACGCCGGGCGGGCCTGCTGGCCCTGAGCGCCGGCGTGCTCTTCGCCCTGCTGGCGCTGTGGGTCGTACGCACCCCGGATCATCTGCTGCCCGCCGATGCGGCCCTGCACCGCTGGTCCGTGGAGCACCGCCCCGCCGTCCCCTCGGCCCTCGCCCGCATCGTCACCTACACCGGCACCGGGTTCATCCCGTACGTCCTGCTCGTACTGGCAGGCCTGTACGCCGGCCGCACCATCCGGCAGCGGGCCATCACGGCCGCCGCGCTGACCCTGTGCCTCGGCGCGGGCCAGACCCTGCGCTACGCGATCATGATGCTGATCGCGCGCCCCCGCCCGGCGACAGCGGACTGGGCGACGCAGGCCTCGGGCTGGTCCTTCCCCTCCGGCCACGCGAGCACCGGCGCGATGACCGCCGGGCTCCTGATCGCCGCTTTGTTCCTGCGCGGTTCCAGGGTGCCCCGCCTTGCGGCCACAGTGATCGGAGTGTGGGGTGCGGCGGTCGGCCTCACCCGCGTCTACCTCGGGGTCCACTGGTTCACCGACGTCATCGGGGGCTGGCTCTTCGCCACCGCCTGGCTGTCCCTCCTCGCCTTCGCGTACCTGTCGCGCACCGGCGGCCGGCCCACGGTCGGCGACTGACGGCCGGCGACTGACGTGCGGCAGCGCATCCTCGTCGAGGACGGTCAACGGGAGCTGCGGTCCGAGTAGGCCCCCGGGAGTCGGTCGGACTTCAGTCGGAGGGGTGCTCCCCCTGGGCGATTTCGACCCCGCGGTGTAGCCAGATCGCCCCGGCCAGGGAGGAAGCGCCGGCCGTGGCGCACAGCAGGGCCATGGCCAGCACCGCGGGGGCGATGCGCCGGGCGGGCGCATGGGCCAGCAGCGCCTTCACGCGGGCGGGGACGGGTCCGGTGACCGCGCCCGCCGCGAGCACGGACCGCTCGGACCGCCTGCTGCCACGGGTGGCGGCCAGCGCCGCGCGCCCCACGGCCTGCGCGGTGAGCAACCGGTCGCCGGTGGCGCGGGCGGCGGCCTCGTCCGCGGCGCGTTCGGCGGCGAACGACACCTGGGGAACGACCGCGGCCAGTGCCGGGTGGCACCATCCGGCGAGCTGGGCGGCGGCGAGGAAGAGGTGGTGGCGCGAGGCGAGGTGAGCGCGCTCGTGGGCCAGGAGCACCTCGCGCTCGCGCGGATCCAGCGAGCGCAGCATGCCGCTGGTCACCACGACCCGGCCCGTGCCCGTCAGCCCGGGCAGGGCGTAGGCGTCCGGGCGGGAATCGTCCAGTACGCACACCCCTCCGACGTGCGGAAGATGGGCGACATCGCCATGGGCACTGCGCAGGCGCTTCACCTCGGACCATCCGTGTCGGATCACGGTGACGCCGGTGACCGCGACGGCCCCGGCGGACAGCGCGGACATCCCGAAGGTCAGCGGCGCCGGCCCCGCCTGGAGCGGTTGCACCAGGTGTACGAGGGCGGCCAGGGGCGGTATCGCCAGAGCGAGGGGCAACAGCAGGACACCCAGGCACGCCACGACCCCGAGGGCGAGTGCCCCCGAGGCGGTGGTGATCGTCCACAGCGCGACGTCGGGCCTCACCCGGGCGGCCACACGCCGGGCGAGCGGCGGCAGGGCCCAGGGCAGCAGGAGGGGGACGAGCAGCAGGACGATCACTGACCGCCTCCCTCCAGCAGACGCCTGAGCTCGGCCTCGTCATCGGGACTGAGCCCTTCGACGAAGCGCGCCAGGACGACGCTGCGGTCGCCGTCCTGGTCGAGCTCGCGATGCATCCGGCGGGCGGTGAGGCCGTGCGCGTCCTCCACCGGAAAGTACAGGAAGCCCCGCCCGCCCGGATTCCGGTCGATGACGCCCTTCTCGTGCAGCCGGGCGAGCAGCGTCGCCACCGTGGTCCGGGCCAGCGGCTGCGGTATCGCCGCTCGCACCTGAGCCGCGGACTGCGGTTTTCCCGCCGCCCACAATGCCGCCAGAACGCTGGACTCCAGCTCGCCCGCCGGCCGACGTTCGCTCGCGCTGCCCGTCATGGAACCTTCCCCTCGGAGAGATCGTCTACAGTAAGGTAGACGGACTACTGTCTTGTAGACAGGGAGGGGCGGACGGCGCCCGTGCTGTCCGGCACCCGGCCTCCCGGCAGCCCCTTGTCTGCGACGGTGAACCCCACCCCGACCACCATTATCGATGGGACCGCGCCGATGCCCCTTACACAGCTCGCCGCAGCGCCGCCGTTGCACCTCGCCGTGAACCTGCTCGACGCCCAATCCCTCCTCGCCACGTTCGGGACGATCGGCATCGCGGTCGTCCTGTTCGCCGAGACGGGGCTGCTCGTCGGCTTCTTCCTGCCGGGGGCCTCGCTGCTGTTCACGGCCGGACTGCTGTGCGCGGGCTCGGCGGCCTCCCCGGGGCACCTGTCACTGCCCTGGGTCCTCCTCGCCTCGGCGGCCGGCGCCCTCGCCGGCGCGCAGACGGGCTATCTGCTGGGCCGAAAGGCCGGGCCCGCGTTCCTGACCCGGACGAAGTCCCGCAAGATCGGCGAAGGCGCCGCCCGGGCGGCGGAGATCCTCGAACGCTACGGGTACGCGAAGGCCATCGTCCTGGCCCGTTTCCTGCCCATCGTGCGGACCGTACTGAACCCGCTCGCCGGGGTCCTGAACGTACCGGCCCGCACGTTCGCCCTCTGGCAGGTCCTGGGCGGTCTGCTGTGGACCATCGGCCTGGTCCTGGCCGGATACGCGCTCGGCGCCTCCGTACCCAACGTCGACCGCTACCTGCTGCCGATCATCGCGGCCATCGCCGCCGCGTCCCTGATCCCGATCGCCCTGGAGCTGCTGCGCTCCCGCCGCGCCGCCCGCCCCTGACAGCCGATCGGCAGTTCCGATGCGGCCGGCAGACCGCAAGACGATTGCGTTCATCATGCATTTATCGTGCGTCAACATGTGACGGGTGAGATCAATTGTCCGGTTCAGGACAGAGACATGAAGGAGCGGCTTCTTGACCACTCACCTCAAGCGTGCTGCCGGCCAACGGCTGTTACTGGCGCTGATCACGGCCCTGTGCGCGATCATCGGCACCACCGCGCTCGGTACGACCCGGGCGGCAGCGGCCGATCAGCGTCACCCGATCTACGCCATCGCGCACCGCGTCGACACCCTGGGCGGCGTGGACGCCGCACTCAAGCACGGCGCCAACAGCATCGAGATAGATGTCTGCGCCTGGTGGAACCCGAACGAATGGCGGGCCTATCACGACTGCTCCTCGGCCGGTGACAACCGGCTGGGCCCCAGCTTCGACAGCATGATCGACCGCATTGTCTCGAACGCCAACGCGGGACGCCGGCTGTCGTTGGTCTGGCTGGACATCAAGGACCCGAACTACTGCGGAGAGCAGGAGAACCGCGGGTGCAGCGTCGCCGGACTGCGCGACAAGGCACAGCGGCTGACGGCTGCCGGGATCCAGGTGCTCTACGGGTTCTACGAGTACCACGGCGGCAGTACCCCGGACGTCGGCGGCCGGGGCTGGAAGAGCCTGGAAGGCAGGCTCGGCAGCCTGGAGGGCATCACGACGACCGGAACCCGCGACCAGGTCCGAGGTGCTTTCAACCGGTCCGGTTCCGGATTCCCGGCCGGACGCCGGGTGATGGACTACGGCGACAGTGACATCACCAAGGGGTTCGGCAACTGCACGGAAGCCACCTACAACACGTGCGCGGAACTGAAGAAGGGCTCCGCGGACCGTGACGCGGGACAGCTCGCGGCCACGCTGTCCTGGACGACCACGTACAACGATCCGTGGTACGTCGACAAACTGCTGGGCGACGGGCGCGTGGACGGGATCATCGCGGGCTACGGGGCCTTCACCGGAGTGCGCGAGTACGACGACAGCTGGCAGTGCGCCAACGCCATCAGCCTCGTCCGTGACTGGGTGAACCGCCACAGCGGCACCCACCGCATGGCCACCCCTGGTGACCGCCTGTTCAGGTAGCGGCGGGGCCCCGGGGCCGGTACGGGACAGCCGGATTCCTCCCGTCGGCCCCGGCGCAGCCGACCCCGGGCTACGGCTGGTCGGGAACGTACTTGTAGCCGACGCGGCGCACGGTCGAGATGCGGCCCCGGTAGGCGGGTCCGAGCTTGCGGCGCAGCCGGGCTACATGGACATCGACCGTACGGCCGTCGCCGATGTGCCCGTACCCCCAGATGCCCGAGATGAGGGCATCACGCGTGTGAACCGTGTACGGGTGGGCCACGAGGTGGGCCAGGAGGTCGAACTCCAGGTAGGTGAGATCCAGTTCGCGCCCGTCGACCTCGGCCAGCCGACGTGTCCGGTCCACCCGGATCGCGTCGTCGAGCCGGCCGGACTCGGGCTCCCGGGCCGGCGCCGACCCGGGAGCCTGCGGCAACCCGGGCACGAGGGGATGGATCTCCGGGCGTATGCCGTGCGCCTGCATCAGCGCCACCGGGTCGACGTTCGCCGGCAGGAACACGAGGTACCCGACGCGACCGCCGTCGGTCCCGCCGGCGGGGACAGCGGGCGGACGGTCGCCGACCAGATGGAGGCGCGGTGCCGGGGAACGGCGGACGGCCGGTGCGGGTGCGGGAATGGCGGTGGTCACGATGAGCCCCTTCGGCTGCGCGGAGTGAGGTACGGAGGCCGGGTGTTCGGGCACGACAGGGCGCGGTGTCTCCGTGAAGGAGTCGACCGGGAGGTTCGGCGCGTCGCACGCCGGACCGATCCGCAGGCCCCGAAGGGCCGGGGTCACGGACGGGGCGACGCACAGACGGAAGCGGCAGCCGGGACACCGGCCGGCGCATCGAGGAAATGCCCTGAGGAAGAAGCCCTAGACGGGTCGGCAGACGGCGCTGGCCACGCGACGGAGGTCAACGTGCCTGCGGCGTACGAGCAACGGCTGCGACGGGGACATGGGCACATCGTGGGGTGCGCGGCGGGCGCGCGTCAATACTTCCCTACTGATTGCATAGGAAATGGCCGGATGAAGGGGCCCTGCCACCGAGAGGACCGGGGGAAGAACTCCCCGACTCCACGCGCCCCCTGACAGGGGATCCGGCCGCGATCCCACCGACCGGCCTCTGGCCTGCATCGTCTTTCATCCCGAGATCGGACTGTCCATCATTCGGTCACGCTCTTGCCGGGAAGGTCGCTTCGGGCGAGTATCCCTATCAATCCGATGGGAAAGGTGGGGATCGTGGCCCTGGCCGGTCGCGGCCGGCTCGCACACCCACCGTCTGCCACCCAACAACGTTCCGGAGTAGTCGACATGACCACCGCCAGCCCCCACGGCACCGACGAGCGGCACCACGCACTCCTGCGTACCGCCCGCGATGTGGCGGACGACCTCGCCGCGGACGCCATTGCTCGCGACCAAGCCGGCAAGCCGCCGACCGACGAGACGGCCCGGCTGCGCGAGGCCGGTCTGCCGGCGGCCCTCACCCCGCCCGGGCCCGGCCGCGGTGCGGACTGGCGTACCGGATGCGCCGTCATACGGGAGATCGCCGCAGCGGACAGCTCTGTCGGCGACCTGCTCGCCCGTCACTACGTACACGCCTGGAGCGGACGCTTCTACGCGGATCACGAGCACGCCACCGCCCTCGAAGAGGAGTCGGTGCGCGAGCGGTGGCTGTGGACCGGGGCGGTCCGCACTCCCGCGTCCAACGACGACACCGAGGGACCGGACCTCAGCCTGAGGCCGCGCGCTACCGGCTACCTGCTGAACGGGCGCCGGTCCGTGGACACGGCGGTGGCCGCGGCCGACCAGATCGTGGTGGACGCCGTCTGTACCGCGACCGGCGACGTACTGGTCGTACGGATCCCACCCGGCGCACGGGGCGTGACCGTCGAGCCCGCTCACGATCGCCTCGGGCAGCGGGTCGCCGGCGCGGGTCAGGTAGTCCTGGACCGGGTCGCCATCACGCCGGAGCAGGTGCTGGGCCGCCGGCCGCACGACGAGGAGTCGACCCCACCCGTCACCGCGCTCGCGGAACCGGCGCTCCGGCTCGCCCTGTGCCACGTCGGCCTCGGCATCGCCGAGGGCGCCCTCACCGAAGCACGCGACCTCAGCAGGGGCGGCCGCGCACACCGACTGCCCGGTGAGGACCCGGACCTCTTCCTGACGTACGGGGAACTCGCCTCTGCCGCTCAGACGGCCACCGCCGTGGTCGACCGGGCGACGGAGGTCATGGCGCAGGCTCTCGCCAAGGGTGCGCAGCTCGATGCCGAGGTACCGGCGGGCGTCGCCGCCCTGGTCGCGACGGCCGAGGCCGTGACCTCGAAGGCCGCCCTGCACATCACCGCCCGGGTGCTGGAACTCGCCGACGCCCCCGGACTGGACCGGTTCTGGCGCAACGCCCGAGTCCTGACAGCCCACCGCCCGGTCGCGCACCGACTGCGCTCCATCGGCGAGCACTACCTCAACGGCTCCCACCGCGCGGTGGCGGCGGCCTTCCACTGACGCAGGCCACCCCTCTTCACCTCCCAGGCCCCTCGGCTGCCGGGCACGCGTACCTGCCCGGCAGCCTGCGGCCACCCACGGCGGTCGCCGGCCTGATCCATGCCGGATAATGGCCCTATGCGGATCTCAGCCAGGGCGGACTACGCGGTACGTGCCGCACTGCAGCTTGCCGCGGCACAGGATGACGGGCCGGTGAAGGCCGAAGCGATCGCCGACGCCCAGGACATCCCGCACAAGTTCCTCGAGGGCATCCTGAACGACATGCGCCGAGGCGGTCTCGTACTCAGCCAGCGCGGCGGCAACGGCGGCTACCGGCTGGCCAAGCCCGCCCGGTCCATCAGCATCGCGGACGTCATCCGCGTCGTGGACGGACCGCTCGTCTCGGTGCGCGGAGTCCGCCCACCGGACCTGTCCTACACCGGCCCCGCCCAGTCGCTGCTCCCCCTGTGGATCGCGCTGCGGGCCAATGTGCGCGAGATCCTCGACGGCGTGAGCCTGGCCGACGTCGCGTCCGCCGATCTGCCCTCTGGCGTATCGGAACTGGCCGATGCCCCCGGGGCCTGGACCAATCCCTGATCCCCTGGCTTCCTGACCCCTGCCCCACCTGCGCTTTCTCGCATTGCGAGATATAAGCGTCCACCATGCGGTCAACCTCTTGGGGCGGGTGCCGGGCTCTGCCAATATGCCTACCAACCAGGTGGGAAAACTAGGAATCAAGGGAGGCGGCCGTGCGAACACTGCACCACGCAGGCCGGATGCTGCCGCTGACCTCCCGCCGACACATCGACCTGGTCCGTACCTCCAGCGCCATCTGTCAGCCCGCCTGACACCCGTCGCCTGGCCGGTTCCGCGCGTTGCGCACCACTGAGCTCTGTCCCACTGCGCTCTCCGTCGACCGGGCAGGCCCCTCGGCCGACCTCACCGACCGCCTGCTTCCGAGCGCGGGCGTCCGACACCCACCCCTTCGCGTGCCGTGTGTACCGAGGGCTTCGCGTCGCCCATCTCTCCGTACCTCCCTGAACACCATCCCGTGAAAGGACACCTCCGTGTCTGCCGTCAGACCGCTCACCACCCTGCGCGCCATCGCCGTCACAGCGGCTCTTCCCCTGCTGCTCACCGCCTGCGGCTACGGTTCCGCGGCGAAGAAGGACGACGACAAGGCCAACGTCGCGGCCACCGGCGACAAGAAGCTTTCCGCGTCGGAGGTCCGTATCGGGTACTTCCCGAACCTGACGCACGCCACCGCGCTGGTCGGCCTGCAGGAGGGCCTGATCCAGAAGGAATTGGGCGCCACCGCGATCAAGCCGCAGACCTTCAACGCCGGCCCCTCCGAGATCGAGGCCCTCAACGGCGGCTCTCTCGACATCGGCTTCATCGGCCCCTCGCCGGCGGTCAACGGCTACGTCAAGTCCAAGAGCAGCAACCTGCGGATCATCTCCGGCTCGGCCTCCGGCGGCGTCAAGCTCGTCGTGAACCCGGACAAGATCAAGACCCTGGACGACCTCAAGGGCAAGAAGATCGCCACCCCGCAGAAGGGGAACACCCAGGACGTCGCCTTCCTCAACTGGATCGCGGAGAAGGGCTGGAAGGTCGACCCGGAGTCCGGCAAGGGCGATGTCTCCGTCGTCCGCACGGACAACAAGGTGACCCCCGACGCCTTCAAGCAGGGCTCGATCGACGGCGCCTGGGTGCCCGAGCCGACCGCCTCCAAGCTGGTCTCCGACGGCGCCTCGGTCCTCCTCGACGAGACCGACCTGTGGCCCGGCAAGAAGTTCGTGATCACGAACATCATCGTGTCGCAGAAGTTCCTCAAGGAACACCCGGACGTCGTCGAGGCCGTACTGGCCGGAACGGTGAAGACGAACGAGTGGATCAACGCCAACCCCGACAAGGCGAAGGCCTCCGCCAACGCGAAGCTGGAGGCCGACGGCGGCAAGCCGCTCGACGCGAAGATCATCGACCCGGCGTGGAAGAACATCCTGGTCACCGACGACCCGCTGGCCACCACCCTGAAGACCGAGTCCGACTGGGCGGTCAAGGCCAAGCTCATCGAACAGCCCGACCTCGCCGGGATCTACGACCTGACGCTCCTGAACAAGGTCCTCAAGGCCGCCGGCAAGCCCGAGGTCTCCGACGCCGGCCTCGGTACCAAGTAAGCCCGTAGTTCAGCTACCCCAGGAGGTGACGACCATGGCCACCACACTCGCCAAAGCTGTTGAGGACACCATCACGGTGACTCATGCCGCCCGCATCGAGCACGTCTCGAAGTCCTTCTCCGGCCCGGCCGGACCGCAGCTCGTCCTGGACGACATCAGCCTCGATGTCGCGCCCGGCGAGTTCGTCACCATCCTGGGAGCCTCGGGATGCGGCAAATCCACCCTGCTCAACCTGGTCGCCGGACTCGACAAACCCACCGCCGGCACCATCGAGACCAGCGGCCGGCCCGCGCTCATGTTCCAGGAACACGCCCTGTTCCCGTGGCTGACCGCGGGCAAGAACATCGAACTCGCCCTGCGCCTGCGCGGGGTCGCCAAAGCCGACCGCAAGCCCGAAGCCGAACGCCTCCTGGAGCTGGTCCGGCTCGGCGGCGCCCACCGCAAACGCGTCCACGAACTGTCCGGCGGCATGCGCCAGCGCGTCGCCCTGGCCCGGGCCCTCGCCCAGGACAGCCGCCTCCTGCTGATGGACGAACCGTTCGCCGCCCTCGACGCCATCACGCGTGACGTGCTGCACGGTGAACTGACCCGCATCTGGGCCGAGACCGACGTCTCCGTCCTCTTCGTCACCCACAACGTGCGCGAGGCCGTCCGCCTCGCCCAGCGCGTGGTCCTGCTCTCCTCACGCCCCGGCCGCATCGCCAAGGAATGGACCGTCGACATCCCCCAGCCACGCCGCATCGAAGACGCGGACGTCGCCGAACTGTCCATCGAGATCACCGAACACCTGCGTGGGGAGATCCGCCGCCATGGCCAGCACTGAAACGAAGCCGAAGACGGACGACCTCGCCGGCCTGGAAGCCGGCCTGGACGCCCTCGACGCCGTCCAGACCCACCGCACCCCGGCCCGTGAGGTCCTCGTCAAGAAGGTCCTCCCGCCGTTCATCGCCATCGGCCTCGTGCTGCTGGTCTGGCAAGTCCTGGTCTCCCTGAAGGTCACCGACGAGACCAAGCTCCCCGCCCTGTCCGCGGTCTGGGACAGCCTTTCCGACATGTGGCTCAAGGGCACCCTGCTCGAAGTCATCTGGACCAGCGTCTCCCGCGGCCTGCTCGGCTTCCTCCTCGCCCTGGCCATCGGCACCCCCCTCGGACTGCTCGTCGCCCGCGTCACATTCGTCCGCGCCGCGATCGGCCCCATCCTCCAAGGCCTGCAATCCCTGCCCTCCGTCGCCTGGGTACCCCCCGCCGTCCTCTGGTTCGGCCTCAACGACGCCATGATGTACACCGTCATCCTCCTCGGCGCCGTCCCCTCCATCGCCAACGGCCTCGTCTCCGGCATCGACCAGATCCCCCCGCTCCACCTCCGCGCCGGCCGCACCCTCGGCGCCACCGGCCTGCGCGGCGCCCGCCACGTGATCATGCCCGCCGCCCTCCCCGGCTACCTCGCCGGCCTCAAACAGGGCTGGGCCTTCTCCTGGCGCTCCCTCATGGCCGCCGAAATCATCGCCAGCTCCCCCGACCTCGGCCTGGGCCTGGGCCAACTCCTCGAAAACGGCCGCAACAACATCGACCTCCCCGGCGTCTTCCTCGCCATCATCCTGATCCTCGTCGTCGGCATCGCCATCGACCTCCTCATCTTCAGCCCCGTCGAACGCCGGGTCCTGCGCAGCCGCGGCCTACTGATCAAGAGCTGATCAAGCCGCCGACCTCGCGGCATCACCCGCGGGGCACCCGCCCTCCCTCGACGTACACCGACGGAGCCACCATGCTTTCCTGCTGCGCCCCCGGACACGGTGATGCCACCACCGTCGCGCTCTCCCTTGCACCGCGGCCACCTGTCGCCGCCGCCCCGCGGCCCGCCCGCGGGCTGATCGACGTACCGGGTGGGCGCTTCCTCATGGGCACCGACGACCCGGACTCCTCCCCGGCCGACGGCGAAGGGCCGGTACGCGAGGTCGCCGTCGACCCGTTCCGCATCGCGCCCACGACGGTGACCAACGCCCAGTTCGCCACCTTCGTCAAAGCCACCGGCCACGTCACCGAAGCCGAACACTTCGGCTTCTCCTTCGTCTTCGGCGGCTTCCTGACCGAGGACGTCGCCGCCGCGTCCGCGCCCGTGGCGGCCGTCCCCTGGTGGCGGGCCGTCCCCGGCGCCGACTGGCGGCACCCCGAGGGCGCCGGCTCGTCCGTCACCGCGCGCCGGAACCACCCCGTCATCCACGTCTCCTGGAACGATGCCCAGGCGTACTGCGCCTGGTCCGGCACGCGCCTGCCCACCGAGGCCGAATGGGAGTACGCCGCCCGCGGCGGGCTGGAACAGCGGCGCTACCCCTGGGGCGACGACCTCACCCCCCACGGCCGGCACATGTGCAACATCTGGCAGGGCGACTTCCCCACCCGCAACACCGCGGAGGACGGCTACGCGGGCACGGCACCGGCGAAGTCCTTCCGCCCCAACGGCTTCGGGCTCTACAACGCCGTCGGCAACGTATGGGAATGGTGCGCCGACCGGTTCGCCCCCGGAACCAGCCGCGTGATGCGCGGCGGCTCCTACCTCTGCCACGACTCGTACTGCAACCGCTACCGCGTCGCAGCCCGGAGCTCCAATACGCCCGACAGCTCCACCGGCAACATCGGCTTCCGCGTGGCCGCGGACAGCGAGTTCGACACAGGCGGTGCAGAGCCGGAGCCTGAGCCGGTCATGAGTCTGTGTTTGACCGGTCCGCAGGTGGCACAACCGCCAGGCGGTGCCGGATGTTGACGGCCGAAGCCTTGGCCAGTGCCACGGGGTTCAAGAAGCGCAGCGGCCCGATCAGGCGCTGTGCGAACAGATGCATGTGCCGCGCCACCGATTCATCGCGCGCCGCCGCCGAGAACACGAGCCGTTCCACGGGATTGAACGGGCGGGCCTTGGCGAAGTCGGCGGCCATGGACTGGTGACCGCGCAGCCGGCGCCGGTGTCTGCGTGCGTACGCCACGAGCGACTTGTCGAGGTCGCCCCGGCCGGCTGCGGCCGGGGCGACCGCCTCGGCCAGCCATTGCGCGGACTGCAGCGCCCATCCGCATCCCACTCCCCACAGGGGATCGCCGGTCAGGGCGGCGTCGCCGATGAGCGCGACGCCCGGTGCGGTCGGCTTGCGGGTGTGCAGCGGGTAGTTGACGGTACCGGTGATCTTCGTGATGCGTTCGGCGGAGTCGATGGGCGGTGCCTCGGGCAGGGCGCGGACGAATTCGAAGAAGCTGCCCTCCAGGTCCTCCCGGAAGGCCGGCAGCCGCTTCTTGTCCGGGAGCACCGCTAGGACCGTGACCCCGTCGTCGTTGGGGAACGCGTACGCCATGTCGGGTTCGAGGAACCACGTCTGGCCGATCCCGCCGTGCAGCGGAAGGTTGCGGAAGTGGGCGAGATACCCGAACCGCGTGTTCTCGTACTGCCGGGCAGGCATCCCGGCGGACTTCGCCACGGCCGAGTCCTTGCCGTCGGCGCCGACGACCAGGCGGGCCCGGATCTCGCGCTCGCCCTGCGGTGTCGATGCGCGCACCCCCACGGTTCGCCCGGCTTCCTGAACGAGCCCGGTCACGTGGTGGCCGAGGAGCAGATCGACGCCGGCGGTCTGCTCCGCATGGGACCGGATCAGCGGGTCGAGGGTGCTGCGCCGGATGTTGTACGCGTACGGCAGCTCGGGGCCCTCCGGCGCGGCCCTCGGTTCGATCCATCCCCAACGGGTGTACCAGCGGGCCTCGTTGCGGACCGCTCCCGCCTTCTCCAGCGCGGGGACGAGACCGAGTTCGTCCAGCACCGGGTGGGCGTTGGCCGTGATGGAGTGGGTGCACAGCGCCTTGTACGCCTCGGGGTCCGAGCGGCGTTCCAGCAGTGCGACGCGGACACCGCGTCGGGCGAGCAGGATCGCCGCGGCGCTGCCGGCGAGGCCGGCCCCGCTGATGACGACGTCGTAGTCGTATCCCGCGCTCTCAGGCTTGGTCATGCGCTGATCGCTCCCTTCGGTGGTGTGGTGCCGTTCGTGGGAGTGGTGCGGTGCGGTGCGGTGCGGTGCCCATGCTGTCAGGCACATGACGCATAGTAGGCAGTGGCGCGAGCGCTACCTGACCCGGCCGGCCGTCGCTGGTCGAACACTGCCGGGCAGTGCCGTAAGGTGGGGTTCACCGACGCGGGGTGGAGCAGCTCGGTAGCTCGCTGGGCTCATAACCCAGAGGTCGCAGGTTCAAATCCTGTCCCCGCTACTGCCAAGAAGGGCCCGGATCCTCAAAGGATCCGGGCCCTTCCCGCGTACGCCTACCGGGCTCCTGCCGACGCCCCGGCCAGCGAGGGGGATCCGGTCGTGACCGGCGACGCTGCGCCCGAGGGGTCGAGCTGGGCCTCCATGTCGTCGAGGGCGCTGCGAACCGCCGCGATCCGCAGCCGCAGCTCGTCCGCCCCCTCCGGCGCCACCCGCTCCCTTCGCCCTGCGGGCGTCCGGGCGGCGGCCTGCGCGGCACGCTTCTCTTCCTGCTCCATCTCACGCGCCTCCTCCAGGGCGTTGAGGACGACACCGATCAGCACGTTGACCAGGACGAAGGAGGCGAGGAGCACGTACGAGGCGTAGTAGATGATGCTGAACGGGGAGACCGCCAGTCCGGCATGAACGGCATCGCCCAGGCCCTCCAGCGTCATCAGCAGGAACAGGGTCAGCCCGGCCCGGCCGAGGGAGCCGTAGTGCACCGGGTCGTGGCCGGCGAAGCAGATCCACCCGATCATCGCGTACACGTAGAGGATCAGGGCGCCCACGAACAGGAAGCTGACCGTTCCGGGCAGGCTGCGGCCGACAGCGACCAGCAGGACCCGCAGCTGCGGCATGAACTGTGCGGTGCGCAGGACCCGCGCCAGGCGCAGCAGCCGTAGCAGCGTGGTGTTCTCCCGCAGGAACGGAACGAAGGCCGAGGAGACGACGAGCAGGTCGAACACGTTCCACGGATCGCGGAAGAAAGCTTTCGGCCGGTCGGCGTGCGCGGCCAGGCGGATCAGCATCTCCAGGCTGAACGCCACGACGCAGAACCGCTCGGCGGAGTGCAGGAGAACGCCGTACTCCACGGACAGTCCGCTGTACGTCTCCACGCCCAGCAGCACGGCGTTCAGGAGGATCACCGAGATGACCCCTAAGGCGAACACGGGTGCCTCGCTCACGTCGCGGCAGCGCGCGGCAAGCCTCTCGCGACCGGTGGACGTCCGAATGAGGTCTGACATCATGCTCCCTCGCCTGCGACCGGCACCCGGTCACGGGCTGTGTCGCGCCCCGGCGGATCCGAGGCTTTGATCAAGCTCCAGGTCGTGTAACGCCGCACGGGCGAATTCGAATCGCTCCGGCCCGACACATCGCCCGATCGGGGAACGGCGGCGCCCGGTCACGAGTGCCGAACGCGGTGCGCCACTACCCCTGGCGCACGGGGTGGCGGAGCAGATAGACGGCCGCGGCCGAAACCAGGGCCGTCATACAGGCGAGGAACACCAGTCCGGCGCCCTCCAGGCCGATGGGGCCGGTCAGTACGCCCACGCCGATCACCGGTACCGAGATGCCCGCGTACGCCACCACGAACAGCATCGAGATGACCGCGGCGCGCTGGTCTGCCGGGGAGGCCCCGGCCACCGCGGAGAGCGCCCCGCGGAAGGCCAGGCCCTGCCCGGTGCCGCCGACGAGCGCGCTGAGGACCACCAGCGCCAGCTGGTCCCAGTACAGGGCGCCCGCGAGCAGCACCAGCCCGGCGAGGAGTGTCACGCAGCCCAGCGGCAGGGACCGGCGGACCCCGATGCGGCCGACGGCCAGCTGTCCGGCGGTCGAGGCGAAGAACGCCAACGCGACGATCAGCCCGCTCACGGCCCGGTCGTGCACGCCCAGGGACTCGACGAGGAACGCCGGGCTGACCGACGTGAAGACTCCGAACAGCGCGAACCCCACGAACGAGGCGGTTGCGGCGGGCACGAACACCTGCCGCACCGACGCGGGCAGAGCGGGCCGCTGCGGCCGTACCGCCGCGAGCGGCTGCCGCTCCCGTACGGTCTCGGGGAGTCGCAGCAGGACGGCGGCCGAGCCGGCCACGAGGACGAGGTGGACGGCGAACGGCAGGTACAGCGGCCAGGGAGCGTACTGGGAGAGCACACCGGCGAGCAGGGGTCCGCAGCCGAGCCCGCCCATGTTGGCGGCCGTCGCCACGAACGTGGCGCGGGAGGAGCCGTCCCGCGGCGCCAGTTCGATGACGTAGGCCGTGGCGGCCCCGGTGAACAGGCCTGCGGACAGGCCCGACAGCAGCCGGCCCGCGTACAGCCAGCCCAGCCCGGTGGCGCACAGGAAGCAGACGGCGCTCGCCGCCGCAAGTCCCAGGCCCACCAGCAGGACGGGCCGCCTGCCCACGACGTCGGAGGCGTTGCCCGCCAGCAGCAGGACCCCGATGACGCCGAAGGCGTACACGGCGTACACGACCGTCACCTGCAGCTCGGAGAATCCGAACTTTTCCTGGTAGAGGCCGTAGAGGGGGGTGGGCAGGGTAGTGCCGGCCATGCACACGGCGAACACCGCCCCGCCGAGATAGCACTGGCGCCATCGCCTGCGATCACCGTCCATTCCGCCGACGGTAACGGCGCCCGGCATCGTGGACGGCGCGGCATGCCGAGGTCAGGGCGGACCGGACGGCGCGTCCGGTCCGCACTCGGTCTCGGAGCGCTCAGGCCCGGATCCTGGCCGCCGCCAGGGCGTCCTTGACCTCCTGCGCCACGCGGGCCGCGTCCTCGGGGCTGTTCACCACGTCCGTGTTGTTCATGTCGACGACGAGGACCTCGCTGGCCGAGTAGTGCTTGTGCACCCAGTCGTCGTAGCCGGACCACAGCGTCCGGTAGTACTCGACGAGGCTCTCGTCCTGCTCGAAATCGCGGCCGCGCAGCCCGATGCGATGCAGCACCGTTTCGAAGTCGGCCTTGAGGTAGACCATGAGATCGGGTGCCTTGCGGTACGGCAGGCCGTCGATCTCGCGCATCATCTCGTTGAGCAGCCCCTCGTACACCCCCATCTCGAGGGTGCTGATCCGGCCCAGGTCATGGTTGACCTTGGCGAAGTACCAGTCCTCGTAGATGGAACGGTCCAGGACGTTGTCGCCCTGCTTGTACGCCTCCTTGATCGAGGCGAACCGCGTCTGCAGGAAGTAGAGCTGGAGGAGGAAGGGGTAGCGCTTCGCCTGGATCTCTTCGGGGCTCGCCGTGTAGAAGAGCGGAAGGATCGGGTTGTCTGCCACGCTCTCGTAGAAGACTTCGCTGCCCAGCTCCTTGGCGAGCAGCTCGGCCACGCTCGTCTTGCCGATTCCGATCATGCCTCCGACGCAGATCACTGCCATACCTCACTTCTCCCTGGGGGTCTTCTGTTCGCGGTCGGGTGGGCCGGGCGCCACACACCACTGGGACGCGTGTCGGCGGTCACTCGATTCCCCAAGATCTTCATGATCAGCGCCATCCGGTCCCCGTCCGGACTGACCGTTCGGCAGTTGCCGCGTGCAGCGACGAGCCACCGCCCCGCGGCCGCCTTGAAGCATAAATGACGCTTCGCCCCACGCCCGCCAGAGCGCCCGCACCCCACCCCTCGTCCCGGTCTCCGGCGGCTACGCAGAAGCCCTGATCAGAGGTGCTGGAGGATGGTGGAAGTGAACTCGGCGGTGGAGGCGGAACCGCCCAGGTCGCGGGTGCGGACCGGGGTGGTGGCCAGGACGCGGGCGATGGCGTCGGTGATGTCGGCCGCGGCCGCGGGGTGGCCGAGGTGGTCGAGCATCATGGCGGCGGACCAGATCGCGCCGATCGGATTGGCGATGCCCTGCCCGGCGATGTCGGGGGCCGATCCGTGGACCGGCTCGAACATGGACGGGTACTCGCCCTGCGGGTTGAGGTTGGCGGACGGAGCGATGCCGATGCCGCCGGCCACCGCCGCCGCCAGGTCGCTGAGGATGTCCCCGAAGAGGTTGGACGCGACGACGACGTCGAAGCGTGCGGGGTCGAGGACGAACTTGGCGGCCAGCGCGTCGATGTGCTCCTGGTTCCACTCGACGGTGGGGTGCTCGGCGGAACGTTCGGCCACCAGCTCGTCCCAGAACGGCATGGTGTGCACGATCCCGTTGGACTTCGTCGCCGAGGTGAGGGGACCGCCGCGCCGTTCGGCGAGGTCGAAGGCGAAGTCGAGGAGCCGGGTCACTCCCGCCCGCGTGAACACCGCTTGCTGCACGGCCATTTCATCGGGACACCCGCGGTTCATCCGACCGCCGATCTCGCTGTACTCGCCTTCGGTGTTCTCCCGCACGACCACGAAGTCCACCTCGCCGGGCACGGCCGCGCGGACCGGGCTGGGGAGACCGTCGAACACGCGGATGGGGCGGAGGTTGACGTACTGGCTGAAGGCCCGGCGGATCGGGATGAGCAGCCCCCACAGGGAGACGTGGTCCGGCACACCCGGGTAACCGACGGCGCCGAGAAGGATCGCGTCATGCCGGCGGAGCTGCTCCAGTCCGTCCTCGGGCATCATCGATCCGTGGCGGAGGTAGCGCTCGCAGGACCAGTCGTACCGCTCGTAGGTGAACGTGATGCCGTGGCGCGTCCCGACGGTGTCGAGGACCTCGCGTGCCGCCGGGAGGACTTCGGTGCCGATGCCGTCACCGGGGATGAGGGCGATGCTGTGGTTCGTCATGGCTCGAATTCCAGCAATCAGTGGTCGTCCGGGTCCAACACGTATCCCCGATATGTCTCATAGGCCGGCCCTATCAGCCGGTGGACCGGCGATCTCCAGGAAGGCACTGGCGGCCGGCGTCAGCCGCCCCTTGCGGCTCACCAGGACGTTGTGCTGGACGCAGGCCGGTTCCAGGTCGAGGACGAGGGCTCCGGCCCGCTCGGACAGGTCGGCCCAGGATTCCGTCACGACCGCCAGTCCGACACCCCGGAGCACCAGGGGCAGGAAGGCCATGCGGTGTTCGGTCTCCACCGCGATGCGGACGTCGATGCCCTGTGCTTTCAGGTCGTCGACGTAGGCACGGATCCCGGTCCCGCGCTGCCCCACGATCAGCCGATGCCCTCCGAGCTGCTCGGCCTGCACCGCCCGCCCGGGCGGGAAGGGGCCGTCCTTCGGGGTGACCAGGACGAGCCTGTCGTCTCCGACATGGTGCGGGACGACGTCGCGACCCGGCAGCGGCGACGAGGTGATCAGCAGTCCGAGTTCGCAGCCTCCGTTGCGCACCGTCTCGATCACGGCCTCACGGGTGAGGGCTACGCGCAGGCTGAGCGACACCTCGGGATAGCGCTCGGTGAAGCGCTGGACCATGGTGCTGAGGGGTTCGATGGTGGGTGAGGCCATCGCGGCGATCTCCAGGCGCCCACCGCGCAGTTCGTGGACGGAGCCGACGCTGGCCCTGGCCAGTTCCAGTGCGTGCAGGGCTTCCCGGGCCCGTGGGACCAGTGCGGCACCTGCCTCGGTCAGGACCGCCCTCCTGCCGATCCTGTGGAACAGGCAGCCGTCCAGGTCGCGTTCCAGGGCCTGGATGGCCTGTGACAGGGACGGCTGCGACACGTAGAGCGCCGCGGCGGCGCGGTTGAAGCCACCGTGGTCCACGATGGCGAGGAAGTACGTCAGCTGCCGGAAGTCCACGGTTCAGAGTAGGCGCCCACCGGATCAGACCCTCCACACCAACCGTGGATCGAATTATATTGACGACCGCCAGTAGGGCGCAATATTTTGGGTGGTCCCAAGACCCTCTACCCCGGTCTGGAAGGACGCACTGGATGGGTTTCGCTCAGGACCGCACCGCGCCCGTCGTGAACACTCGCTCGGGCCCGATCCGCGGCGTCGTCGAAGACGACCTGGCCGTGTTCAGGGGCGTGCCGTACGCGGCGCCGCCCGTCGGCCCCCTCCGGTGGCGCCCCGCGCAGCCGCATCCAGGATGGAGCGCCCCCCTCGACGCGACGAAGCACGGCCCCAGTGCGCCGCAGGCCGTCCGCGAGGGCGACCCGGTCCTGGGCGGCCACGGGCTCCCGCCCTTCGACGAGGACTGTCTGACGCTCAACGTCTGGACGCCCGGCACCGACGACGCGCGCCGTCCCGTCCTGGTCTGGATCCACGGCGGCGCCTTCATCTCCGGGTCCGGGGCGATGCCCAACTACTCCGGCGAGACCTTCGCGCGGAGCGGCGACCTGGTGGTGGTGAACCTCAACTACCGGCTCGGACCGCTCGGCCTGCTGTCCTTGGCATCGGACAGCGGCGCGGAGTGCGCCAACGTCTGGCTCACGGACCAACTCGCCGCGCTGCGCTGGGTCCAGGACAACATCGCCGCCTTCGGCGGGGATCCCGGCAACGTCACCGTCGCCGGCCAGTCCGCCGGCGCGCTGTCCACCGCGGCACTCGCGGCCCACGCGGGTGACGGCCGGCTCTTCCACCGGGCCATCCTGCAGAGCGTCCCGCTCGCCATGCCCCTCGCCACGCCTGCCGAGTCCCTGGCCCGCACCGCCGCCTATCTGGAGATCGCCGGCGCGAAGGACGAGGACGAACTGCGCACGATGCCGTGGCCGCGACTGGTCGAGGCCACCGCCGGGCTGCTCGCGGCAACCATGGAATGGGGACACTGGACCGCGCCGTTCATGCCGGTGCTCGACGGCGGGACGGCGGCGCGGCAACCCGCGCTGAACCTGCTCGACGGCCCGGGCGCGGACATCGACGTCCTCATCGGCTGGACCAGGGAGGAGTCCGCCTTCACCTTCGCGCTGGGCGAGACGTACGCGTCGGCGACCAAGGAACAGGTGCTCCGCCGGGCACGCGACAGCTTCGGTGACGGCGCGGCCGAAGGGTACGCGGCGTACGAGGCCGCCCGCCCGGGCGCACGGCCGATCGACGTGCTCATCGACCTGAGCACCGACGAGCTGTTCAGGAAGCCCACCCTGGCGTTCGCGGAGGAGCGGGCGGTACGGGGCCGCCCCGTCTGGGCGTACGAGTTCGCTTTCCCCACCCCCGCGCACGACGGCCGGCTGGGCGCACCGCACTGCCTGGACCTGCCGTTCGTCTTCGACAATTTCGACAAGTGGTCGCACGCGCCGTTCCTGGCGGGAATGGACACCAGGATCAGGGACGGCCTCGCCAGGACCATGCACGGGGCGTGGATCGCGTTCATACGCACCGGCGACCCCAACCACCCGGCCATGCCGCGCTGGGACCGGTACGACCTGCAGTCCCGCACCACCCTGTGCTTCGACACCGTCACCTCGGCCGTTTCGCATCGCCGTGGGGGGCCGGACCGCCCCGGATGATCAGGCGGTGGGCGCCGGCGCCCAGAGCGGCCCCGAGGGCGGGTGCCACGAGGTAGATCCACAGGCCGGCGGTGGCTCCGGACATCAGCTGGGGGCCGAACTGGCGGGCCGGGTTGGCGGCGCCGCCGCTGAGCGGGCCCAGAACGGCGATGATCGCGCAGATGAGAAGCGCGAGGGCCGAGGGGAACCATCGTTCGTGGGCCGGGTGTACGAGGAAGAAGCCGATCATCAGGGTGACAAGGACCAGGCAGCCGCCCTCGGCCGCGAAGACGGCCCAGGCGCTCCACGAGGGCGCCGCGGCCGCCGCGCCGTAGCCGACCCGTGCGACCGCCGGCCCCCAGGCCAGTCGGGCCAGGGCCGTCCCGGCGACCGACCCGCCCAGCTGCGCGACGACATACACCACCACCCCGCGGCCGGGGAAGGCCCTCAGCAGCCACAGCGCGAGCGTGACCGCGGGGTTCATGTGCGCACCCGAGCGCCGCCCCCACGGGGAGCGGATCAGCCCGAAGACGAGCGCCCCGGCCAGCGCACCGACGACGAGGAGGGCCAGGTGGAGGCTGCCCAGGGCGAGGGGGGAGGCCGGATCGAGTACCCAGCGGATGATCGTGACCACGGTGAACATCAGCGTCGCGGTCAGGGCGAACTCGTACAGGGGGTGACCGGGGCGTGCGGGCTCGGTCCGTACGGGAGCCGGGGCCGCACCCGTGCGTGTTCCGGGTTCCCCGGCCGGGGCGGCCGCGGGCCCGGACATCTCGCCTCCGCTCATGGGCATTCCTTCCGATAGGGCGACGGCGCTCGGGTGCGTGCACGGTGCGCCCATCGAGGAAGCGTGCGGCACTCCCGGGCCGGGATGCGCGCGTACACGCCGACGAGCAGGTGGTGCGAGTCAAGGGCGGGCACCCGCGGGCCGATGCCAATGCCATGGAAACGCTTTCATTCGCCGTCGCACGCGCTCTTGTGCGCCGCCGGCTCTTCAGAGGGTTCGCCGGACTGTTCGCCGTCCTCTGCCTTGTGGCACCCGGGCCCGCGGCCGCGACGGCCGCCCACCACGCTCGGGCCCGTGCGGTGACCGTAACGGCCCCGGGCCGCAGCACGTGGCTGCGACCCGGGGCCGTTACGGAAGGGTGCCCACGGCGGCCGTCTCAGGTCGTGGCGTTCGCCTCGGCCGCGCGGGGCTCGGGGGTTTCGGCCGGGGCCGGGGACTCGTCGTCGGGCCGGGGGATGCGGTGCAGCCCGCGGCGGTCGTAGAAGCGGGTGACGGCGAAGCCGAATACCAGCGCGGCGACGAGGGCGATACCCATCGAGGCCCAGGCCCGGCTCAGGCCCGCGTCGGCCTGGGCGCCGTAGTAGAGGATGGCGCGCATGCCCTCGGTGATCTGGCGCAGCGGCTCGAAGTCGGCGAGGGCCCGGAAGAACCCGGGCAGCGCCTGGAGCGGCACGGTCGCGCCGGAGGAGGGGACGGCCATCGCGACGAAGACGATGGTGGCCAGCAGCATGCCGGGGGTACCGAAAGCGGCGAACAGGGCCAGGCTGCCGATGCCGACGACGGCGACGGTGGCGACGGAGTAGAGCCACAGCAGGCCGAGGTGGGAGGCGTCCATGTCGAGGATCTTGACGGTGGCGACCTCGACCAGGGTTCCCATCACGAGCGACATGCCGAGCATGAGCGCCATGCCGACGGCCAGGGTGCGGACGCGGCTGGTGTGCTGGACGGGCTCGCGCTTGCGGACCGGGCCGTAGTCGGTGTGCAGGTAGCCGAGGGCCGTGTCGACCTGGGAGTTGACCAGGTTGGCGCCGAGCATGCCGCAGACGACGAGGACCAGCGCGTAGTAGAAGGCGCTCAGACCCATGGCGCTGCGGGAGCCGACGGGGTGGCCGTCGGCGACGGTGACGGTCACGGGGTCGGCCAGCTTGAGCTGGGCGGCCGTCGGGAGCGGGGTCTTCTGGGCTGCGGCCTGCTTGAGGAGCTCCTGGCCGAGCTGCGCGGACGCGGTGTGGGCGGCCTTCTGGGCGGCCTGGGAGGCCATGGAGGAGCCGATGCTGCCGGCCGACTGGTTGGTCAGCACGGTCAGGGTGGGCGGGGTGGCCTTGCCCTGCGGCGCGGGCTGCGGGGCACCGAGCGCGGTCACCGTGGCACTGAAGTCCCGGGGTATGACGAGGGCGCCGAAGACCTTGCCCCGGCCCAGCCGCTTGTCGGCCTCCTCGCGGCTGACGACCTGCCAGTCGATGCTCTTGTCGCCCTTGGCGGCCTTCTGTATGCCCGCGACGATCTGCTCGCCCAGGTTGACGTGGCGGCCGCCCGCGTCGGCGCCGCCGTCCGTGTTGACCAGGGCCACGGGCAGGTCGCGCAGGTTGCCCTTGGGGTTGACGTTGCCGCCGACGTAAAGCAGGGCGAACAAGATCGAGACGACTGCGGCGATGAGTCCCGTTCCGATCCACAGCCGGGGTCGGCGGAGCACGGAGGGGTGTGTGGACTGGGGCATCGATTCTCCGGTGCGGCGGCGTTTCCTAGCTGGATACTCAAGGTATCCAGTCACTGGATAGTGGCAGTATCTTGTTGTGGTGTCCAATCGCCGATGAGGGCACCGGACCGCATGACCAGCCCAGCAGGGAAGCCGTATGAAGATCTCGGAGCTCAGCCGTCGGACCGGCGTGCCGGTCGCCAGCATCAAGTACTTCCGGCGGCAGGGCCTGCTGCCCGCAGGGCGGGCGACCGCCGCGACCCTGGCCGAGTACGGCGAGGAGCACGCGCAGCGGCTGCGTCTGATCAAGGCACTCACCACGCTCGGCGGCCTGTCGATCGCAGCCACCCGTGAGGTGCTCGGGGCCGTCGACCAGGCCCACACCTCGGAGGGCGCGCTCGGAGCGGTGAGCTACGCCCTCCCGGTGCCGATGGCGACCCAGAGCGCCGCGGGCCCCGACGAGGAGGCCGGGGCCGAAGCGGCCGCCGGGGCCGAGGTGGCCGAGCTGCTCGCGGCCCTGGACTGGCGGGCACCCGACACCTCACCGCACGTACACGGGCTGACGTCGGCGCTGAAGGAACTACGGCGGCTCGACGCCCGGTACGCCCCGGGAGAGCTCGCCGCCTACGCGAGGCTGGCCGAGTCGGTGGCCCGGCTGGACCTGGAGCGGGCAGCGGGCACCGAAGACCCGGTGGCCCTGGCCGAGCGGGCGGTCATCGTCTTCGCGATCTGCGCGCCGGTGTTCGAGCTGCTGCGCCGTCTCGCCCAGGAGAACCAGGTCCGGCGCCGCGTCGCGGACGCCGGCGACGCCGGGTCCGCGGCATCCCGGTAGCCCGCGTGGACCGGACCGACCCGGACCGGATCGGACCGGTGCGAGCGGTCACGGTGTGGACGTCGGCCGCTCCGGCTCCAGCGAGTTGCCCGCGGGGATCCTGCCGCAACTGGTGGGGGCGGTCCTGCCCGCGAAGCGGTCGTCCAGCCAGGCCATCGCGCGCGGCGCCCAGTACGGCATGGCTCCGACGTGGCTCAGCAGGCCGTACTGCTCGTACTTGATCGAGTTGTTGCCGGTGTCGCAGTACTGCCGGGCCAGCGCCCGTACGTCCCCGGCGATCATGACGCCGTCACCCGTGCCGATGCCCGGCGGGCTGTTGAACGTTCCTTCGAGCCAGCCCGCGTTCCCCTGCCCGATGAACCCCGGGACGGTCGGGGTGGCGGCCTGGCCCAGATTGATCTTGTTGACCGCTGCGACGAAGGCCGGTATGGAGTTCGGGTCCTTGTACTCCGGTTTCGCCATGTCCTTCCACGTCATCCCCGGGTGGTGGCCCAACGCATCGAGGATCGAGCCGCGTTCGAGCTCTTTGACGACCGCGAGGCCCTTCGGGCTCAAGTAGGGGGCGAGGTCGATGCCGTACGAGCGCGAGACGCCTACGAGCGCCATCGGGATCACCCCGTTCCACGCCAGGGCGCCGTCGACGTACCTGAGGTTGTGCGCGGGGGCGACGAGCAGCCCGCCCTCGGCGAAGCCGACCAGCTGCTTGTTCACCTCTGGCGCGTACGCGGGGGCGAGGACCGACGTCCAGTTGGTGGCGATGGCTCCGCCGGAGTAGCCGAACAGGCCGAACCTCGTGCCGGAATGCAGACCGGTCTCCTCGGTGCGGATGCCGGCGCGGATCGAGTCCAGGGTGTTCGTTCCGTACTCCGGGCCGGCCGCGAAGTCGGCGTTCTGGCCCTCGGTGTCCGGGATGACCAGGTCGTAGCCCTTGAGCAACAGCGGCGCCAGGATGAGGGATTCGGCGTTGGCGATGGCACCGCCGAGGGAGACGTCACCGGCGATGGCCCGGGAGGGGCCGTCCTCCGGGCTGAGGGAGTCGTAGAACGACTGGTACGACACCGCCTTGCTGCCGTCGCCGTGAGGACTGCGGACCACGGTGGTCACGTTGGCCGACGGCCTGCCCCGGGCGTCGGTCGTGCGGTAGAGCAGCTGGATGGCCTTCAACGGCGTCGGTATGCCGAAGACGTGGTAATTCAGCGTGCGCTTCTTCAGGACGTCGCCCGGCTGGTACGAGGACAGCGGCTTGCTGCCGTCGTAACGGTAGAACGGGTCGGGCGTCGTGGCGGCCACCCGTGCACCCGCGGCGGGTGCGGCCGCCGCTGTCGCCGTCGGCGCCGCGCCGACGACGACGGCGGTCACGATGGCGGTAGACAGCAGAGCAGTGGTTCTCCGGTTCATTACTCCCCCGTAATGTCGAGCCGCAGCGGCTTTACCTGGCGGTAACTTACTGGAGGTAACGCCGTTTCACATAGGCGTGTCACCGGGCGGTTCGAATCAGCTGTGGCTGTGTGGTGCGCCGTACCAGCGCCAGTTGGTCCGGCGGGGGCGGTCGGGCGTCTCGATGCGTCCCGTGGCCCACAGCAAGGTCGACCACGGGGTGTCGATGACGGGCACGTCGGGGAACAAGCGCGCGAGGGCCCGCTCGCTCAGGTCCCGCGGGGGCTCCCGGACACAGTCCAGGCCCTGGGTGATGTCGTGGGTGTGGACCAGCGTTTCGACGACACCCATGGCTGCGAAGCCCTCCGGGTCCGAGGCTCCGAAGACATGTGGGGCCAAGGTGGTTGCGGGCGCGGTGTCCACGGCGGCTGCGAGCAGTCCGCCGCAAGCCTCCACGACGGCCAGGAGCCCCTCCGGCCCTGCCTCGTGGTCTCCGAAGATGACGTTGGCCGGGCCGTCGGGTCGATCGCGGGACACGCGCAGCGGGACGCGCCGCACGCCCATGGGCTGCGCGAGCCCGAACCGCAGCGCGTAGGTGAGCAGATCGTCCGCGAGGTGCTCAAGGGTCTCCCACCGCGTCCACTCCAACTCCCCCGCCCGGTCGTGCCATTGGGTGGCGGGGACGCCTTCGAGGGCGTCGAGGCAGTGGGCGACGGCTCGGCGTACGTGTTTTCCCGACACCGGCGTGTGCGGTTCTCCGGACTGTGGCATGCGAGGAGCCTACAAAGCCGGACCGGGCGGGGCTGCGCCATTTGGGTGGGGGCCGAGTGGTGGGGGTGGGCTGCCGGTGCGAGCGTGGCAGACACCCGGCATGCCGGCGGCGTTCAGGACCGCAGGCCCGCAGGCCGTACAGAAAGGTGCCCGATGTGGAACAGGCGAAGCTGACGCTCGAAGAGGTGCTCGACCTCGTCGAGAACCGGCCGGAGAAGACGCGCACGTGCCGGGTGCCGGACGGGGTGATCGCCGCCTTGCCGCTGACCGACGCGTGAGCTGCGCCGGATGCGGCCACGATGTTCCCCGCCCGCAGAAGAACGGCTCGTTCTCCGGGTACTCGTCGAGCTCGTACGCGTACGCCTGATCCCCTCCCGGCAGGATGCCTGCGGGCGCTCGGCTGACACCGGGTGCGGGCCGGCTCTAGGTTCTCCTGTAGGCGATTGCACTCGGGGGGACCATGGAGCAGTTGAAGGCCGGCGACCCGGCGGCCGTCGGCCCGTACCGGATCACGGCGCGGCTCGGCGCGGGCGGCATGGGGCAGGTCTACCTCGGGGAGTCGCGCAGCGGTCGGCGGGTGGCGGTGAAGGTCGTACGGCCGGAGATCGCCTCGGACCCCGGCTTCCGGGCACGGTTCCGGCGCGAGGTGGAGGCGGCGAAGGCGGTCGGAGGGTTTTGGACGGCGACCGTGGTCGACGCGGATCCGGAGGCGGAGACACCCTGGGTGGCCAGCGACTACATCCCGGCGCCCAATCTCGCCGAACGGGTCCGGGCGAGCGGGCCGTTGGCGGAGGACGCAGTGTGGCGGCTCGGCGCGGGCATGGCGGAGGCGCTGCACTCCGTACACCGGGCGGGGCTCGTGCACCGGGACCTCAAGCCCGCGAACGTCCTGCTGACGGAGAACGGGCCGCGGCTCATCGACTTCGGGATCGCCAAGGCGCTGCACGGTGCGACCGGTGCGACCGTGCTCACCCGGACGGGCGTGGCCATCGGCACCGCCGGATTCATGTCGCCCGAGCAGGCCCAGGGCGGCAGTGTCGGCACGGCCAGCGACATCTTCTCGCTCGGCACGGTTCTGTGCTTCGCGGCCACCGGGCGCATGCCGTTCGGCGAGGGCAGTGCGGCGGAGCTGCTCTACCGGGTCGTGCACGAGGCGCCGAACCTGGAACGTGTGCCGGAGGGACTCCGCGCGGTGCTGGGCGAGTGCCTGGACAAGCGGCCGGAGAGGCGGCCGTCCGCCGAGGAGGTGCTGTCCGCGCTGAGCGGGGGTGGCGCGGTGACCGTCGCGCCTTCGGTGACGGTCGCGGCGTATCCGCCACCGCCGCCGGGCGCGCCCCGGCAGGAGCCTGCCGTGCCGGTTCGGGATGCGGTTGTCGATGCTGTTGTGGATGCGGTTCCTGTCCGGGCGATTGCCGGGCGGAAATCAGGGGCGCCCATCGAGGTGCGGTACTCCATGGGGCACATGCGCGTCGCCATCGCGGCCATGCTCGCCGCGGTCGTTCCACTCGGCGTGGCCGTGTTCTCGTTCGTGGACCATCCCCTCCCCGCCGCGTCGGCGGGCATCGTCGCGGTCGCGCTGTTCAGCCTGGGAGGACTGGCCATGGCACGCGGAGACGCGGGGTGCGTCCGAGTGGCGGGTGACGGACTGTACTTCATGCGTAAAGGCCACGAATGGGGCGCCTCCTGGGAGGAGTTGGGCCGGATCACTCTGAGGTCTACGCGCTGGGGTCTGCTCCAGGAGTTCGTCCTGGTCGGCGAACTGGCGCCGAGTGCGACGAAGAACGTCGTCTGGGACCGCTTCCGGCCTGCCGGCCTCGGCTCCGGCCCCGGTCTCGGCCCCAGGGCGGCCGTCACCACCATCCGATTCCGCAACGCGGGGCTGGCGCGGGCGGAGATCGGACGGCTGCACGAGGCGTTGCTGCACCGCGCCGGTGAGCGCTACTCGTACGACGGTGGACTGCTCGCGGTCGTCCGCGGCTGAGGCCGGTAAGCCGGTGCGTCACGTGGTGATGAACCGGCTCTGCGCCTCGCGGGCCGCCGGGACGCGGTGGCGGCGGGTCGGCAGGAGCATCGTCGGGTGCGCGATGGTCCAGGTCGTTGACGCGCAGATGAACTCCTTGACGCGGGCGCCGGCCCGGCCCGTGATGACGGTGGTCGTCATCTGGTCCTCGGGGGTCACGCGCTGGAGGATTCCGTCGCGGCGTCCGAGGCTGATGCACTGGGCGGCGTAGCCGATCGGCTTCTCGGGGACCTTGCGGCCGGTCAGGCGCGCGGCGAGGGCGTCGGCGGCCTGCCACGCCATCGGGTTGGCCGTGGCGCAGGCCATCCGCAGCGGCCTGCCGCCCGCGCCCTCGGCGAACGCGGCGTCGCCGACGGCGTACACATCGGGGTGCGAGACCGAGCGCATGGTGGCGTCGACCACGATCCGCCCGGTGCTCGACACCTCCAGGGTGGTGGCGGCCGCGATCGGGTGGACGGCGAAGCCCGCGGTCCACACGGTGACCTGGGCCGGGATCTGCCCGGCTGCTGCCCCGGCGGCACCGGTGCCGGTGACCACGTGGTTCGCTTCGACGCGCGTGACGTCGGCCCCCTCGTGGACCGTGATGCCGAGCCGGTCGAGGACGACGCGCAGGTGGCGCTGCGCCTTTTCGCCGAGCCAGCCGCCGACGCCGTCGCGGGCGGCGATGGCGACGTGGAGGTCGGGGCGCGCCTCGGCGATCTCGGTGGCTGCTTCGATGCCGGTCAGGCCGCCGCCGACGACCAGTACGCTGCCGTCGGGCCCCAGCTCGCCCAGGCGTGCCCGCAGCCGCAGGGCGTCCTGCTTTCCGGCGATGTTGTGGGTGTACTCGGCGACACCGGGGACGGTGTGGTCGGCGTTCGTGCTCCCCAGGGCGTACACGAGGGTGTTGTAGGCGAGGGTGTCGGCGCCGTTCTCACCGGTGAGGTCGACGGTCTTGCGCTCGGCGTCGACCGCGGTGACCCATGCCTGCCGGACCTGCACGCCGGTGCCCTCGTACACCTCGCGCAGCGGGCGGCGCGGCAGGTCCTGGCCGCTCGCGAGCTGGTGCAGACGGATGCGCTCGACGAAGTCGGGGTCGCCGTTGACCAGGGCGATCTCGACGTCGTCGCGGTGCAGCCTCCTGGCGAGGCGGCCCGCGGTGACGGCTCCGGCGTACCCGGCTCCCAGGACGACGATGCGGTGCTTCATGACGTGCTCCTATCCGGTTGGACTCACCTCCTGAACCGGACAGCCGCGCGATCCCTGACAGGAATCGACTGTGACCTGCGTCACCAGATCTCCGTGACGGGGCGATGGGGGCCTGCGGCCGCCCACTGGCGTGCGATGCGTTCCAGTTTGTCGGGGTTGACCTGGATGTGGATCGCCTCGACACCGTCGGGCGTCGCGGCGAGGCACATGACGCCGAGGATGCGTTCGCCGCCCGCGATCAGTACGGCAGGGGCTCCGTTGACCACGGATGCATGGAGGGCGACGCTGCCACCTACGTATGCCCGCTTGGCGGGGCCCGGCCGGAACAGCCCCCGCAGGTAGCGCGCGATGCCGAGCGCACCGATGACCGGGGTCCTGCGGGCCCGGACCCGGGCGCCGCCGTCGGCCACGCTGACCGCGTCGTCGGTGAGCAGCCGGATCAGCGGCTCGGTGTCTCCGCTGAGGGCCGCTGCGAGGAATCCCTCCACGACCTTGCGGGCGGCGGCCGCATCGACCTCGACGCGGGCCCGGTCGGTCGTGAGGTGCTGCTTGGCGCGGCGGTGGATCTGCTGGCAGTTCGACTCGGTGAGGTCGAGGATCTCCGCGATCTCGCGGTGCGCGTACCCGAACGCCTCGCGCAGCACGTACACGGCGCGCTCGTTGGGCGTCAGCTTCTCCATGAGGACGAGCATCGCGAGGGACACCGACTCGCGCTGCTCGGCGGTGTCGGCCGGTCCGAGCATCCGGTCGCCGGCCAGGACCGGCTCGGGAAGCCACTGCCCCACGTACGTTTCCCGCCTGGCGCGGGCCGAGGTGAGCTGGTTGAGGCAGATGTTGGTGAGCACCTTCGTCAGCCACGCCTCGGGCGTCTCGATCAGCTCCCGGTCCGCCGCGTGCCACCGCAGGAAGGTGTCCTGCACCGCGTCCTCGGCATCACCGGCCGACCCCAGCAGCCGGTAGGCGATCGCCTCCAGGCGGCCCCTGGAGCTCTCGAACAGATCGGCCTCGTGCGTACGGAGCGACATCAGGCCATGATCGGCCATGCCTGCGGGCCCCGTCCACCCGCGTCGGCCCGGCTCTCCGGCAGCCCCGGATCAACCGTCCAGCGACATGGCGTTCTTGGCGTGCTCGACGGACGCCTCGGAGGCGGGGGCGCCGGGATTCTCCGTGGCCAGGGCCTGGTTGAGGGAGACGAAGGGGCGCATGCGCCGCTCGTAGTCGGCGTACGCGGCGCTGTGGCCGCTCTGCGTCCGGGCCGCCAGGGCGAGGCAGTCGGCCAGTACGTACGCGCCGACGAGGGCGATGCTGGTGCCCTGTCCCGAGAGCGGGGAGGGGCAGTAGCCGGCGTCTCCGAGCAGGGCCACCCTGCCGCGCGACCAGCTGTCCATACGGATCTGGGCCATGGCATCGCAGTAGAAGTCAGGCGCTTGCATGGCGGCCGCGGCGAGGCGGGTGCCGTTCCAGCGCAGGGACGTGAGCTTGTCCACGACGAGCTGCCGGAGGGTGTCCGGAGCGTGGGTGAGCGGGCCGGACTCGAAGCCGAAGGCAATCCGGAGTTCGGTGTTGTCGCGCACGGGCATCATGCCGAAGCCCGCGTCGCCGTCGCGGAGCCACATCTGCCAGTCGTCCAGGGCGAGGAAGTTGTCCGTACTGAACACCGACAGGTAGCTGCCCAGATGGTGCACGAAGTCCTCCTCCGGCCCGAAGGCCAGGCGCCGTACGGTCGAATGCAGTCCATCGGCTCCGATCACGAGGTCGAAGGAGCGGGGCGCCCCGTGGGCGAAGTCGACGTGCACCCCGCTCTCGTGCTCGGCGAGCGCGGTGATGCTGTTGCCGAAGAGGTACTCGACGTCCGAGCGGGTGTGCTCGTGGACCATCCGCACCAGGTCCTCTCGCAGCAGCTCGATGTCGTCGCTGTCGAGCCTGCCGCTGCTGTAAGTGGCCTCCGTGGAGCGCTCGACCTCCTGTCCGTCGGGGCCGAGGATCGACATGCCGCGCATCCGGGTGCGTACGCTCCTGGCCTGCCCCAGCAGGCCCGTACGCTCGACGACATCGAGCGCGACGCCGCGGATGTCCACGGCCTGGCCGCCGGCGCGCGGGCCGGGGGCGCGTTCGACGACGGTCGGCTCGAAGCCGTGGCGGCGCAGCCAGTGGGCGAGGACGGGGCCGGCGATTCCGCCGCCGGAGATGAGAACGGTCCGCATGGGAAGGCTCCTTGTCGTGCGGTGTACGTGGCGTTCGGGTGTGTGTACGTATGAAGGTGCGTACGCGCCTCGCTCTGAACAGGACTGAACGTACGCTGTACGCACACCCCCTTCAACTGGCCCAATGGACTTACTGACCTAGGACAGTTGGGGCTCGCTCGGCATCTTGGCTGCTAACCTCTGCACTAGTACAGAGGGGGAGGGGCAGAGAACGTGACACATCCCACAGGGGCACAGGGCGTGCCGCCCTATCTGCGCATCGCCGGCGAGATCCGCCGGCGCATCACGGACGGCGAACTCGCGCCCGGGGACCGGGTCCCGTCGACCCGTCAGGTCGCCAGGGAGTGGGACGTCGCGATGGCCACCGCCGCCAAGGCCCTGACCGCCCTGCGGTTGGAGGGGCTGGTCGAGACCCGGCCCCGCACGGGCACGGTCGTGGCCGCGCCCGCTCCGGTGGCGCCGCCGCGCCGGCGGCCGTCATCGAGTTCAAGTGGTTCATCCGCCTCGCCCTCTTCGTCCGCCTCATCGGCCCTGGCCTTCGAGGGGGACCTGGCCCTCGACCGGATCGTCCGCGCCGCCATCGACATCGCCGACGCGGAAGGGCTCTCCGCGCTCTCCATGCGCGGCGTAGCGGCCCGGCTCGGCGTCGCGGCCATGTCGCCGTACCGGCACGTCCCCAGCAAGGACGACCTCGTCCTGCTCATGGCCGACGCCGCCTTCGGAGAGGAGTCCTACCCCGCGGACGCCCCGGAGGGCTGGCGCTCCCGCATCGAGCTGGGCGGCCGAACCCTGTGGGCCCTGTACCGCCGACACCCGTGGCTGGCCCAGCTCAGCTCCCTCACCCGCCCGCTGCTCGTACCCAACCTGATGGTCCACGGCGAATGGGTACTGGCCGCACTCGACGGCCACGGCCTCGATCCCGAGACTCTGTTCGACATCCACGTGCTGCTCTACAGCCACGTCCAGGGGCTGGCCGTGCACCTGGAGTGGGAGGCACAGGCCGAGGCGACCACCGGCCAGTCGGAGGACGAGTGGATGGAAAACCGCGCCCCCACCCTCCGCACCCTGATGGAATCCGGCCGCTTCCCCGCCTTCACCAAGGCGCTCGGAGCCTTCGAAGACGGCTATGACCTACGACTCGACGCCCTCTTCGAACTGGGCCTCAAGGCCCTCCTGGACGGCCTGACCCCTCTCGTCGAAGGCTAGATCGCGTCGTACGTACCGTCCTGCCGGGGCCGCCGGCGTCTCGTGAGCACATCGCACCCCTGCCCGGCAAGGCCCGTAGCAGAACGTCCGGTTATCGACCCCCTCGGGAACACGGCCTGCCTCCCGGTCAGTTCAACGCACGGCACCGGGGGCGGGCCCGCACGGCTCGCCCCCGACCGACAGACCCAATGGGCTAGGAGACACCGTGCGCGTACTCTTCACCGGACCGGCCTCGGCCGGTCACCTGTTCCCGATGATCCCCACCGCGCAGGCCCTGCGCGCCGCCGGCCACGACGTGCTGTTCGCGTGTTCGCAGCCGCTGAACCACCTGCGCCAGGCCGGATTCCCGATCGTCGAGATCGGCGACGGCCGTACGATCCGGGAGGTGTTCGAGCAGTCCACCGGTGAGGAGGCCCGCTACGTCAACCCGGACTTGAGCACGGACCAGATCCTCGACATGGCGGCCCGCGGGTTCGCGCTGGCCTCCCGGCCCACCGTGGACGGGCTGCGGGAGACCGCCGAGAACTGGGGTGCCGACCTGTTGGTCTACGACTCCTTCCAGGCCTCCGCCCCGCTCGTCGCGGCCAAGCTCAAGATCCCGTCGGTGATCCAGAACTTCGGCGTCACCTCCGGCCACGACATGGTCGCCCGGCTCGCCGCGAACTTCACCGAGGCGTACGAGACGTACGGGGTGGAAGGGCCCGCAGTACCGACCGCGCTGGACATCGTTCCCGCCTCTCTCGGCGGCGACGACGGCGGCCTGCGGATGCGCTACCTCCCCTACAACGGCGGCGGCACCATCTCCGCCGGTCTCCTCCGCCGCGGCACCCGCCCGCGCGTCGCCGTCACCCTGGGCACCGTGCTCACCGAGATGGACGGCGTCCGCGCCATCATCCAGCTGACCGAAGCGGCGGCCTCGGTCGACGCCGAGTTCCTCCTCGCCGTCGGCGACGCCGACCTCGCCCCCCTCGGCACCCTCCCCGACAACGTCCGCCCGCTGCCCTGGACCCCGCTCGCCGAGTTGCTGACGGCCTCCGACGCACTGATCCACCACGGCGGCTCCGGCACCATGCTCACCGCCCTCCAGGCAGGCGTGCCCCAACTCGTCCTTCCCCAGGGCGCGGACCACTTCACCAACGCCGACGCCCTCACCGCCACCGGCGCCGCCCTGCGCTCCACCTCCGACGCCGTCGACACCCCGCTCCTGACCCGCCTCATCAGCGACCCCGACCTGCGCGAGGCAGCCACCCGCCTCCAGGCGGAGAACGCCGCCCTGCCGAGCCCGGCCGAAACCGTCCCCGCCCTCGAAGCCCTGACCACGAACTAGCCGGCGCCACGACTCGACCACCGGTGGCGAGACGTACGCGGCTTGACTCTCCACCGGCTGGAGACCGGAGAGTGGGTGGCATGAACGGCACGACGTCCCTGCACTCGATCGGCAGCCTTTCGACCCGTACCGGCGTACCGGTACGGACGATCCGGTTCTATTCGGACATAGGATTGCTGCCCCCGAGCCATCGCACCCCGGCGGGCTACCGCAGCTACGACAATGCGGCCCTGATCCGGCTCCAGACCATCTGTGCCCTGCGAGAGCTCGACGTCGATCTCGGCACGATCCGACGCGTCCTCGGCGGCGAGCTCTCCGTCGCCGAGGTCGCCGCCGCCCGGGCCGACGCCACCGAACTCCAGATCCGCGTGCTGCGCCTGCGGCGGAGCGTACTGCGGCACCTCGCCCGGCGCGGCCACAACCCCGAGGAGGCAGCTCTCGTGCACCAGCTCATCCGTCGCACGTCCGAGGAACGGCGCCGCCTGGTGGCGGACTTCATCGACGGCCTCACCGCCGCCGGGACCCCGTCCGCGCCCACTGCGGCAGCCGCGCTGCGCAGCGCCGTCCCCGACCTGCCCGACGACCCGACGGACGCGCAGGTCGCCGCATGGATGGAAATCACCGAACTCATCACCGACGACGGCTTCCGCGCCCGCATGGCGCACGCCGCGCTCCCACCCGCGGACGAGGACGCCCTGCCGGGGGTCGCCGCCGGGACGGCGGCGGAACTCGTCGCCTTCGCCCGGCAGGCGGTCGCCGCCGCGAGGGAATCGGGCACCGATCCGCAGGACGAGGAGGCCGTAGCCGTTGTCGATGCCGTGGTGGCACGCTTCGCCTCCGCCCTCGGCCGCCCTGTCGGACCCGAGTTGAAGCAATGGATGGCGGAGCGGTTCGAGGAGGGGCACGACCCGCTCGTCGCGCGCTACTGGCGGCTGGTGTGGACCGCCAACGACTGGCAGGTGCTCCCCGGGCACCTGCCCTTCCAGCCCTGGCTGGTCGAGGCCCTGCGCCGGGGGCGGCCGGGCTTGGCGTGATCCCGGTATGCCGCGGCCTGCTCCTGGCGCTCGCCGCCCTGACGGTGGAGTCAGTGGCCGCAGCAGCGCCGCCGACCGCTCCGACCTGGACCGCCCGGAATTACGTGCTGCCGCTGATGGTCGCCCGTCGGCGCGGCCACGGACCCCGACTTCGCCGCCCACTGGGCCAGGAATCCGGACGGGCGGTTCGGCCCGCTCGGAGACCCACTGCAACACCGGAGCCCTCCCCCTCATCACCTCCCCCGCATTTGCCTACCTAGATGCCCTAGGTTAAAACTAGGATTCCTAGGATGAAGTGGAGGGTGCATGGCACGGGCAGGGTTGACGGCTGAGCGGGTGACGGTCGCGGGTGCCGAGCTGGCGGACGAGGCCGGTCTCGACCAGGTGACCATGTCGCAGGTGGCACGGCGACTCGGTGTGAAGGACGCGAGCCTCTACACGCACGTGCGCAACCTGGCCGATCTGCGCGGCCGGATCGCGCTGCTCGCGGCCGACGAGAAGACCATCCGTATCGCGGAGGCCACCGCCGGGCGGGCGGGCAAGGATGCACTGGTCGCCTTCGCCAACGCCTGGCGGGAGTACGCCCACCAGCATCCGGGCCGCTACACGGCGACCCAGACCCCGATCCGGATCGACCCCGAGCTGGCCGCTCAGGCGCCCGGACCGCGGCGCGCGGTCGAGCTGACCTACGGCATGCTGCGCGGCTACGGACTGGCCGAGCCCGACCTCACCGACGCGGTCCGGTTGTTGCGCAGCACGTTCCACGGGTTCGTCGCCCTGGAGGCCGCCGGCGGGTTCGGGCACGAGCGTGCGCCGCAGTTGTCCTGGATCCGCGCCCTCGACGCCCTCCACACCCTCCTGGAGCACTGGCCCGCGTCCCGAGAAGGAGACTCCGCATGACCGACCCGACCCTCGGCAACCTGCAAGTGAACGGCGCGACCCTGCACTACGAAGTACGCGGCCAGGGCCCGCTCCTGCTGCTGATCCCCGGCGGGACGGGCGGAGCGGCGGCCTTCGACGCCATCGCCGACGACCTGGCCGCCGAGTACACCGTCGCGACGTACGACCCGCGCGGCATGTCCCGTAGCGCGCTCGACGACCCCGAGGCCGAGCAGAGCGTGGCCGAGCACGCCGACGACGCGTTGCGGATACTGGACCTGCTGTCGCCCGGCGAGCCCGCCCGGGTGTTCGGTGCCAGTTCGGGTGCGATCGCCGCGGTGCACCTGCTGACCGCCCGCCCCGAACGCGTCGAGCGCCTCGTGGCGCACGAACCGCCGCTGGTGGAGGTCCTGCCGGACGCCCCCGAACACCGTGCGCTCCTCGTACGCGTGCAGGAGACGTTCCGCACCCAGGGGCTCCTGCCGGCGATGGCCGAGTTCGCCGCCGGCCTGGAGAAGGAGGGCGGCGGCGACACCGCCGAGCCGCCGCACGCCGAGCTCGAACTCCCGCCCCAGGCGGCGGCCCGGGCCGAGCGGACGATGGCCGACCTGCCGTACTTCCTTGGGCGCATCGTGCCCGCCTTCATGGCCTACGCCCCGGACGTCCACCGCCTGGAGTCCCTGTCGGACCGGCTCGTGCTCGCCTGCGGCCAGGACTCGCGGGGCGAATTGCCCTACCGTCCAGCCGCGCTGCTGAGCGAGCGGCTGGGCACGGAACTCCTGCACTTCCCCGGCGGTCACACGGGCCTGACCACGCACCCGGTCGAGTTCGGGGAGCTTCTCCGGAAGGCCTTCCGCGCATAGACCCCTTTCGTCGCCCCCCCTTCGTCGCTCGCTCCTGCGGGGCATACGGCGTCCAGTGCGGACGGTGCGGTTGTCCTTCCTGGCCTGACCGCGCCCCTGACCGGCGCGTCGCTGTGGGTGTAACAGCAATGTATTAAGGGGTGGTCGGACGGAACGGTTCGCCCGGGTGGGTGGGTCCTGGTGGTTGGAAACGCTCGCTCGTACCGACCCGTACGAGCGGCCGGCGCCCCCGACCGATACTGAGGAAGAAGCGATGCGCGTCAACAAGCTCACGTTCGCCGCCCTGGCCGTTGCCACCGGTCTCTCGCTCACGGCCTGCCAGAGCGGCGATGGCGGCAAGGGGCCGAGCGGCCCTTCGTCCGCTTCCACCGTCCCTTCCCCGGGGGGTGGTTCGGCCTCGGGCAGTTCGGATCAAGGCGGTGGGAAGGCCTCCAGCGGGAAGAGCCCGGCCGGGCAGGGCACGGCCGCCGGGACCGGTTCCGACGCGAACGGCAAGGTCGCCAAGTGCCGCACCGACGAGCTGGAAATCACGGCGATGGACCACACCATCGACGGCGACCCCGACGGCACCGTCGCCGTGCAGCTGAAGAACCGCGGCAGCCGGGACTGCACGTTGTCCGGGTTCGCGGGCGTCGACCTGAAGACGAACGCGGGGTCGCTGTCCGCGAAGCGCAGCGGTGAGCCGGCCGGGCCGGCCGCGCTCAAGCCCGGGAAGTCGGTGGCCTTCGGCATCAACTACCCGCTCAACACGTCGGACGGCTCCGGCGTCCGCGTCACGGGACTGCTGGTGACCCCGCCGGACGAGACGAAGTCGGTCACCCTCGGCTGGCCGGGCGCCGCCACCCTGCCCGTCACGGAGGGCCCCGGCTCCCCGGTGAAGGTCGGCCCCATCGGAAGCGCCGGTCAGGGCGGCTGACCCGCGCCCCGGTGCCCGTCTAGGAGCGGGCCAGCGCCGCGAGCCGGCCCTCCCGGATGATGCGCAGCGTCGTCGCCCGCTCCGGGTAGCACCTCATGAGCATGTCGGTTATGTGGCGACCGTAGTGCAGCGTCTCCTCCTCGCGCCGCCCGCCCAACGGCCGCATCCGCGCGTCGAAGTGCGGCTCGTGGAAGTACGCGAGCGCGTAGCGCTCCCGCTCCGCCAGCCGGACCCGGTGCGCCGTCGCCTCCACCGCCCCGCGCGTCAGGAACTGCAGGATGTCCCCGGGGAACACCGTCAGCACCCCCGGCTCGGGCGTCACGAACCGCCAGTCCTGTGCGTCCTCGGCCCGCCCGGCCGAACTCTCCCCCGCCACCCAGTTCCGCGACCGCCGCTCACCCTCCACGGGCGGGCGAACGTACAGCCCGCCCACGTCATCCTGCGCCGCGATCACCAGCAGTCCGTAGTCGGTGTGGGAGCCGATGCCCCGCGCCGACGGCGCCGTACGAGCGGGGAAGCGCAGGACCCGCATGTGGTGCCAGCCGCCCCGGGTGAGCCCGGTCAACTGCCGTGCGCCCGAGGTCCCCAGGCCCAGCCCCAGGGCGACGAGCCGCAGGATCCGCTCACCGAGCTCACCGACGCTGCCCAGATACGTCTCGATGGCGTACCGGAACGGATCACCCGGCCATGGCACCGGGCCATGGCAGGGCATCCCCTTGCGCACCCGGCGGTGGTCGTGGTCGAAGTGCGGGGTGACGGTGAAGATCTCCGGCTGGTCCGGCACGCCCGCCGTCAGCTCTTCCCCGGACTCGATGTACCCGCTGTACGACAGGTCGTTGACGCAGCAGTGCTTCAGCCCGAGCGGCAGCCGGAAGAACGCCCGTGCCGCGCACATCGCGGCGTCGGTCAGCTCCCCCAGTTCGGCATCCCGCCGAACTTGAAAGATCCCGTCCTGCTGCCAGGCCCGCACCATCCTCCGCCCCAGCTCCTGGTCCGCCGCGGTCCCCCTGACCCGCTCCGGCACCCGGAACGTCGAGAATCCGGCCATCCTCTGCCTCCTCCGCCCGTGGCTCGTGCCCACCAGCACGTCCAGGGCCCTGCGAGGTTCGGCCGATCCCACACCCATGGCTGGTTCCAGTAGCGCCTGCGCCCCCGCTCCCCGCCGATCCGCCCAGCTCACCGCCTGGGGCCTGCCCCTCCGGCCTCTTCCGTCACCCCGGGCTCCACCACCTGAACGGCCCGAAGCCACCGCATCCGCACGGGGTGGGCCCGATCAACAGCGCCTACTCCCCTCCCGGCCGGTCCTGCAAGGCCGCGATGCGTTTGGCCTCCTCGATGGCGTACTCGAATCCGGCGTCCGGGTCGCGCAGCAGGCGTTCCGTGGCCATCGCGTGGTGACGCACTCGGGGGTCGGGATCGGTCATCGCAGGGCGTAGGGCGGGCAGAGCGGCTCCCTCACCGAGGGCGATCAGCGCCCGGCTCAGGCTCAACTGCGTATCACGCCCGCCCCGCCCCAGCTGCGCCGCCAGTGCTCCGGCCAGTTCCGGCTCCTCGCCTTCGGGCACCAGCGACACCGCCGCCCGCCAGGCACTGCGCGCCACCTCGTCGTCGGCGTCGGCCAGGAGCGCCCCGGTGATCGCCGGCCATGCCCGCCGGTCGCCGATCTTGGACAGCGTGTGCAGTGCCTGGCTTCGTGCCTGCGCCCCTTCGGAACGGAGCTCATCGATCAGCCGTGGGACCGTGATGGATGCCGCGTGCCGGGTGAGCGCCCATGTCAGCATCTCCCGTACGGAGAAGTCGGGTTCGACCTCGCACCGCTCCATGAGTCTCTCCACGGAGCGCGCGTCCGGAGTCGAGCCGATCGCCAGCGCCGCCCGCAGCCGCACCGACGGGCGGCTGTCCTCCAGCCCCGGGAGAGCGCGCTGCGTGTTCGTGTCCTGGTCCGCCGTGGTCATAGGAACCACCTCCTGGACGGCAGTGAAGACCTTGTCACCATGTCAAGGTCAAACACCGGAGACGGCGGGGCCCCCGCGCCGGAGCGCGGGGGCCCCGCCTCACTACCGGGCCGCGGCCCGGAAGGCTGCCGTCAGGCCGGCCACCGCTCCCGTCAGGTCGCCGGTCATCAGGAGGTGGTCCGCTTCGGCGAAGGGTCGGGACGAGGCCTGCGTGAAGCGGCCGCCGATCCGGTCCGCGGCGATCGCCCGGGCCCGGTCCGCCACCGCGCGCCCGGCCTCCGAGTCGGCCCCGGTCGTACGCTCGACCGCCGCCGCGGCCAGGGCGAGGGCGCGCAGCGCCGGCTCGCCGCCCTGCGGGGGTGCGCCGAGCGTGGTCAGGCCCCAGCCGTACGGGAACTGCGGATCGTACGCCGCGTCGCCGACGTTGATCGGGAGTTGGGCCTCCGACTTCGGCCAGGTGACCGGGAGCCGGCCGGTGAACGGCCGCTTGCCGTACAGCACATCGGCGACCCCGTCGCCCTCGGTGCCCGGCAGCCAGGACGCGACCAGCGCCGTCATCCGGTCCAGCCGGTCGCCGATCAGCTGCGGGCGTCCGGAGACCACGAGTACCGCGCACCGCATCGCCGCGCAGACCCGGTCCACGGCCGCCTTGTCGGCCTCCGAGAGTCGGAGGTCGTGGCCGTTGCCCACATCGCCGACGCCCTCCGCGTACGGGGTCTCGCCGACGACGACCACGCCGACGTCGTATCCGGCCGTGGGCGCGGTCGCGTCCTTGGAGTACGTCACCGATTCCGGCGAGACGGCCGCCTTCCGCATGCCCTCCAGGATCGTGGTGCCCACCGTGGTACGCCCCGACGAGCCCTGCCAGCTCACGGTCCAGCCGCCCGCCTGGTTGCCCAGGTCGTCCGCGTTGGAGCCGGCGACGTAGACCTTCTGCGAGGGCTTCAGCGGCAGCAGGCCGCCCTCGTTCTTGAGGAGGACCTGGGACTTCGCCGCCGCCTGGCGGGCCACTGCCCGGTGTTCGGCCGAGCCGACCGTACCCAGGCCGGTGCGGTCGGCGTACGGCTTCTCGAACAGGCCCAGCTTGAACTTCTGCTCCAGGATCCGCGCCACGGCGTCGTCGATCCGCGCCTGCGGGATCCGGCCCGCGGCCGCCTCGCCGACCAGCGTGCGGTGGAAGTCCTGGTACGCGCTCGGGACCATGATCATGTCGAGGCCGGCGTTGATCGAGGTCCGGACGTCGCTCGCGTAGTCGCCGGGGATCTGGTCGATGGCCTGCCAGTCGCTGATGACGAAGCCCTTGAAGCCCATCCGGTCCTTGAGCACACCGTTGATCAGTTCCGCGTTGGCGTGCATCTTCACCGGGCCGGCGTCGTCACCGAGGAAGTCCACCGAGGAGTAGGAGGGCATGACCGTCCCCACCCCGCGCTTGACCGCCTCCCGGAACGGCGCCAGGTGCACCGCCTCCAACTCCTGCCGGGTGACCCGGGTAATTCCCTGGTCGATGGTGTACGAGCCGGTGGTGGAGGAGCCGTACTCGGTGCCGCCGTCGCCCACGTAGTGCTTCGCGGTGGCCAGCACCTTGTCCGGGCGGTCCAGGTCCCGGCCGTCCGGCGCCCCCTGCATACCGCGGATCACCGTCTCCATCGCCGTGACCAGAGCCGGGTCCTCGCCGAAGGCCTCGTACGAGCGGCCCCAGCGCTCGTCGCGGGTGACGCACAGGCAGGGCGCGAAGTCCCATGGGACGCCCGTCGCCCGGACCTCGGCGGCGGTCACCGCGCCGGTCCGCTCGGCCAGCTCCGGGTCGCGGGAGGCGCCCAGGCCGATGTTGTGCGGCATGATCGTGGACCCGACGACGTTGTTGTGGCCGTGTACGGCGTCCACACCGTAGATCAGCGGGATCTGGAGTCGGGCCGCCCGGGTGCGCAGCTGATAGCCGTCCACCATGTTCGCCCACCCCTCGGGGGTGTTGGGGCTGGGGACGGAGCCGCCGCCGGACAGGAGCGAGCCCAGACCGTACGCGGCGATGTCACCGGGGGACTTGAGCGCGTTGCGCTCGGCCTGGGTCATCTGCCCGGCCTTCTCCTCCGGGGTCATCCGGGCGAGCAGGTCCGCGACGCGCTTGCGCACCGGCAGCTTCGGGTCGAGGTACGGCAGCCCGTGCGCGTCGATCACCACGAGCGGATCCTCGGCGGGCGGCCGGGCCCCGGTCACGGTCAGCTTCACCGGTACGGTCTCGGCGGTTTCGCCGTCCCGGTCCTTGGTGGTGGTGACGGTGACGGTACGTGAGCTGCCGGAGGGGGTCCCGGCCGGGAAGGTGAGCGTGCCGGTCACCGGCCGGTAGTCGGCTCCGGGTGTCGCGGTGCCCCCCTCGGTGGAGTAGCCGACGGTCACCGGCTCGGTGAGCGGTCCGGAGCCGGTCGTGGCCACGGATACGCGTACGTCGGCGGAGCCGCCTTCCTTCACAGGGTGAACGGTCGTGTCGGTGACGACCTTGGTCTGCACGACCGGGTCGGCGGCGCCGTACACCTCCAATCCATCGATCAAGAACTCGCCGGAGCGGCCCACCGGGAAGGTGAAGGCGTAGCCCCACATCTCGGTCAGCCCGAGCACGTGGTCGATGCCGCCGACCGGCTGGTAGTCCGTGCGGTACTCGAACCGGGAGAACGGGATCTCGACGAGGTGCCAACCCTGCCAGTCGTCGGTGAAGGAGGTCGTCCACAGCTCGGACGCCTCACCGTTGGCCCCGCCGTCCTTGAGCTCGAAGTTCACCCGGGGGCCCGATCCGGGTGGCAGCGGTGCGGTGTTCTGCCCGTACCACCAGAACCGGATGCCGCCGCGGGCGCTCCAGTCGTGGGCGGGCTTGTCGAAGGCGAAGTCGTGGGTGTAGCCGCCCCAGCCGCTGATGTCGTACGCGCCGTGCAGCACCTTCGCGCCCTCGGGGGCGTCGGCGCGCTCCCGGAGCTCCAGCCGGGGGTTGTCGTCGGCATCGCTGCCCCAGGTGAAGATTCCCTCCGCGGGCGGTCCGGCGAACGGGATCTCGCCCTCGAAACGGTCGACCGCCGTCGGGGGCGGCGGTTCCCCGGCGGCGGCCGTGGCCGTGGCCTGTGCGAGCGGGAGGAGCCCGGCGAGGACGCCGGCCACGCCCAGCAGGGCGGTTCTGAGCCGGCGCCGGGCCGGTGTCACGCGTACGGTGGTCACAAAGCGCCTCCGAGGTCTATACCACGGGACAGGACACCGCGTGAGTCAACTGAACCGCCCTGCTGCCGTCAAGACTTCACGTCACGACTGGCCGAATGCCCGCCGCGTACGGCGGCACGGCGGCCCCCGCGTTCGGCTCCTGAAGCGGCGATGTCACTTGCCGTAGTCCAGCCGGTCGCCGACTCCGAGGATCAGGCAGCCCCCTCACGGAGCGTGCCCGACCAACTGGCCGTATCTGTACCACTCATGGAACCTGTCGTCTTCAGGGCCCGGCGCGCTCAGTGTCCGAGCCGGGAGGCCCTCGTGCGGAGGTAGTGGCGTTCCGGGATGTTCAGGGTGAGGCGGGCCGCTTCCTCGTAGGCCTCGCGGGCGGCTTCGGTCGCGCCGGTATGTTCGAGGAGGTGGGCGCGGACCGCTGCGAGGCGGTGATGGTCCTTCAGGCGGGGTTCCAGGGCGGTGAGTTCGGTGAGGCCGGACTCGGGGCCGTGGACCATCGCGACGGCCACCGCGCGGCCGAGTTCCGCCATCGGGTCGGGGACCTGGGCGATGAGCAGGTCGTAGAGGGCGAGGATCTGCGGCCAGTCCGTGTCCTCGGCGCGTGCGGCCTCGTCGTGGAGGGCCGCGATCGCCGCCTGGAGCTGGTACGGGCCGGGCGGGCCCTCCGCGAGCGCCTCCTCGACCAGGGCGGTGCCCTCGGTGATGGCCTCGGAGTCCCAGAGCCCGCGGTCCTGTTCGTCCAGGGGGATCAGCTCGCCGTGTGTGCCCGTACGGGCTGCGCTGCGGGCCTCGGTCAGGAGCATCAGGGCCAGCAGACCGGCCACCGCGCCCTCCCGGGGCAGCAGGCGGCGCACCGCCCGGGTCAGCCGGATCGCCTCGCGCGCCAGGTCGGCGCGGTGGAGGGTGGGGCCCGAGGTCGCGGTGTAGCCCTCGTTGAAGATCAGGTAGAGCACCTGGAGGACGGTGGCCAGCCGGGCGTCCCGGTCCTCGGGGCCGGGCGGGTGGAAGGGGTGGTCACGGAGCTTCGCCTTCGCCCGGCTGATCCGCTGCGCGATCGTCGCCTCCGGTACGAGATGGGCCCGGGCGATCTCCGCCGTGGTGAGGCCTCCGACGGCGCGCAGCGTCAGCGCGATCCGGGCGGCGGGCGCGAGCTCCGGGTCGCAGGAGAGGAAGAGGAGCGTGAGGGTGTCGTCGTCGGACGGTGCGGCCCGGGTGTCGCGGGGTTCCAGACGGGCGGCGGTCTCCTCGCGCCGCGCCCGTGCCTCGTCCGCCCGCAGCCGGTCGGTCAGCCGCCGCGAGGCCACCCGGATCAGCCAGCCGCGCGGATTGGCGGGCGTCCCCGTCTCCGGCCACTGCCGCGCGGCGGCCAGCAGGGCCTCCTGTACGGCGTCCTCGGCGGCGTCGAAGTGTCCGTACCGGCGCACGAGCGCGCCGAGGACCTGCGGCGCGTGCCTGCGCAGCAGGTCCTCGACCGTCTCAGCGAGCTCGGCGGTCTCGGCGGGGTCCTGTTCGTGCACGTTCAGCTGGTGAAGAGCTCGGACTCGGGGCGCTCGTCGATCTGCCGGATCACCACAGGGTGCTCCGGCGCGCCGGCCGGCTGCGGACAGCGGGCGACCCGCGCCGCGATCTCGGTGACCCGCTCCAGGCTCGCGCAGTCGAGCACCCAGTACCCGGCGAGCAGTTCCTTCGTCTCCCCGTACGGGCCATCCGTGATCACCGGCCGGCCGTCCCCGTCGGCGGTCACGAAGCGGGTCCGCGCGGGCTCGACGAGCCCCTGCGCGTCGAGCAGCTCACCGGACTCGGCGAGGTCGTTGTTGATCGCCTCCATGTGCGCGAACATCGCCTTCAGGTCCTGCTCGCTCCACGCGGGGCTCTGCGCACTGCCCTTGCCGCCGTAGGCGTCGTAGTCGACTTGGGAGCCCTGCACCATGACGAGGTACTTCATGGCGTCCTCCTTCGCTCGTGGTTTCCCGTTGCCTTGCACAGGGGACGTCGGAGCCGGGCACCGATCCTCGACACCTCGCGGGGTCTGTTCCGAATTCTTCTCGGATTCCACTCGCGGGAACCACGGATCGAAACTTTGCGCCAGTGGTCAGGAGCCGGTGCTGCCGGGGCACGGTGGCGACGGCCGCGGCCTCAGCCGCGCGCGGCGACCGCCTCATCGAGGAAGGTCCAGCCGTCGACCTTCACGTCCCGCCTCTCCCCCGGGTCCCATCCGCGGGCCAGTGCGGTGTCGAGCAGGAACCGCACCGTGCCCGGTTCGTGCAGGTTCAGGGCGCCGACGCCGACGGCCCCCACCTCCCCCGACCCGGTGGTGAAACCCGAGACGTACCGGCCGGGGCCCTCGTCGAAGACGAAGCGCAGCAGGCCGCCGGTGCCCGACGGATGAGTGTGCAGGGTGAGGGTTTTGCGGCAGCCGCGGTTCTCCGGCACGTGGTGACCGTGGCAGACCGTCCATATGTAGGCGCGCCCGTCGGCGACGAGCCGGCGGGGCTTCTTCGAAGAGCGGGGCACGCGGCCGAGCGTACGCGGCTCGGCGGGACGACCCCGAGTGGTCTTCTCCTCGTCGACGCGCCACTCCTCGGAGTCGAGGTCTGCAGCCGCACACGCGAAAGCGCCCGGCCGGGATGTCCCGGCCGGGCGTTTTCGTGTGTCTGCCGTGCTGTCCGCTGGTGGCTTAGTACCAGTGGTGGGTCTGCCAGAAGTTCCAGGCGCCGACGGGGCTGCCGTAGCGGGAGTTCATGTAGTCCAGGCCCCACTTGATCTGGGTGGCGGGGTTGGTCTTCCAGTCGGCGCCGGCGGAGGCCATCTTCGAGGCGGGGAGGGCCTGGACCAGGCCGTAGGCGCCGGAGGAGGCGTTGGTGGCGGTGTGGTTCCAGCCGCTCTCGCGGGAAACGATGTTGTTGAACGCCGCGAACTGTGCCGGGTCCTTGATCATCTGCTGGGCGATCGCCTTGGCGCTCGTGGGGGCCGCCTGGGCGGGGACCGTGGCGAGCATGGAGCCGGCGACGCCCAGGGCGACGATGGAGCCGGCGAGGGTCTTCTTGGAGGCGGCGATGCGGCGGATGACGGAGTTCGACACGGATGAACCTTCCACAGGGGACAAGGGCGGTCGCCGCATGCCGAAGGCATGCGTGAGCCACTCACGCGGTGGAGAGGGGTTCGTCGGCGGCGGGTAAGTACCCGTGCCGCCTGGCGACTCATCCAGTTCTACCGACGCCCCGACCCCCTGGCAACGGCCCGTCCTACTAGCGGCCCTCGCAGTGCGGGGCCCCCGACCCCCGGTGGGGTCGGAGGCGATCCGTGCAGGTGGGAGCTCACGCGACAGCAGCGGTAGCGGGGCGGCAGGAGCTACTATCCCGGTTCGTATGTGACGTGGGCCCTATGGGGCGGCTCACCCCAGGGGCACCCGAATCTCACTGAATGTCATCGTTCATACCCGATTGCGGCGGCGTGCGGTGTGGGTCTAACGGGGTTCGTGGGCGGCCAGCCGGCAGGCGCCGTTCGCAGCGCCGCCCGGCACTCCGGCCGCGGTCAGCCCGCTCACACAGCCCTGGAGGTCGCCGCTCACGCCGAGGTGGCACGCCGTCGTGACGGCGTCGGTGGCGCCGGCACCGGCCTGGGTGGCCATGTTCGTGCAGGCCGGAATGTCCGCCTGGGCGGAGGGGGCGGCGAGTGTGCCGCCGAGCGTGAGGGTCAGGCCGGCGAGGACACCGGCGATGCGGGTCGACGTACGCATGGGTCGCACCTGATTTCCGGGTTGGTCACGCGGCCCGGCTCCTGCGGTGCCCGAGCCGTGTGGGAACGGCGCCGAGCGGCGCTCGGCGGGGCTTCCCCTCCAGCGTGCACGGACAGGACCGGCCCGCGCCTCCCGGAGGCGACGCGCTCCCCCTACCGCCTACCGCCCCTTACGTCGAGTAACGATTGCCGGCGTAGCCGTGGCCCGCGGCCATCCGTGCGGGCGCAGGACCCGTACGGCATGGCGGCCCGGGGCCGCGGCGCTCCGCGGGCCATGCTGGTGCCTCCCGCCTGCAGGAGAGGCCTGTGAGTGATCCCAGCCCCCGACTGACCACGAGCCGGGCGCCCGCCGCAGCCGGCGACGGCATTCCCGCTCCCGGGGTCATCGGCATCGGACTCGCCGCGGTGCTGACGTTCGCGCTCGCCCAGGGCTCGTGGCAGTGGTTCGCCACGTTCATCGGGGTGACGCTGCTCGCGGTGATGCTCGCCTTCCAGCGACGGGCGGAGTGGACGCCGGAATTCCGATCGCCGTACATGCGCGGCCTGGTCGCGTACGCGCTGGTCGTCGGCCTGTGCGTGGCGGTCGCGCTCGCCCCCCTCCTGCAGCGCCGGGCCTGGCTGTTCCCGATGCCGGGCACGCGCAGCGAGTGCGTGTTGCGGGGCAGGTACGAGGCCCTCCAGGTGGAGGCCGCGCTGGGGAACCTGGCCGGCAGTGACGGCGCGGCCCTGGCGTTCGTACAGCAGGACGAGGCCCGCAAGGCCGTGGCCGAGTGCCTGGCGGCCACGACGACCTTGTGGCTTCCCCTGTACGGGGTGGGGGTGGCGGTGCTGGTCGGAGCGGGTGCGTGGTTCCGCGACCGGGCCCGGGCCCGGTCGGGCCTGTCCGGCTAGGGGCTGTCCGGCTCCGCGGTACCCGGCCTTGAGGGTGGCGGAGCCGTGGTGTCGGTGGCCTGTCGGGGGCTGTCGGTCCGATGTCGGTGGGGGCTGGCACCTTTCGAAGGGTCCCGCCGGTGCCCAGCCGGCTGTGAATTGAAGGAAGAGGATCTCTCGTGCATGACGTGGTGATCGTGGGAGCCGGCCCGGTCGGTCTGTCCCTCGCCTGCGAGCTCGGCCTCGCGGGCTGTTCCGTACTGGTGCTGGAGCGGGAGCCGGGGCCCCACTCCCCGTTACGGGTGGCCCCGCTCGGGATGCGCGGCCTGTCCGCCGCTTCGGCCGAGGCGTTCTACCGCCGCGGGATGCTGCAACCGCTGCTGACGGCGTCGGGCGCCGACGACGGTTCCGGAGGGAACCCCGACGCGGACGAGCCCTCGCCCCCTCGTCGCGGTGGTCACTTCGCCGGCATGATGCTCGATCCGGCCAAGATCGACGTCGCCGCCCTACCGTTCCGGCTTCCCACCCCGGCGCCGGAGCTCCTGATGACGGACCTCGAAGCGGTCGAGACGGTGTTGTCCGAGCAGGCGTCCAAGCTCGGCGTGGAGGTCAAGCGCGGCGTCACGGTCTCGGCCATCTCCCAGAACGGTGAGGGCGCCGTCGTCGCGCAAGCCGGCGGGGACACGTACGAGGCGCGCTGGCTCGTCGGCTGCGACGGCGGACGCAGTACGGTGCGCCGGCTCGCGGGCTTCGACTTCGTCGGCACCGAACCGCAGTTCACCGGCTACGTCATGCACGCCGCCATCGCCGGCTGGGAGAAGCTGCGCCCCTGGTTCAACCTGACGCCGAAGGGCTTGTACATACGGATGCCCACGGAAGGGCACATCGGCATGATGGACTTCGACGGCGGCGCGTTCGACCGCTCGCAGCAGCCGACTCGCGACCATCTCCAGGCGGTCCTGCGCCGTGTTTCCGGCACCGACGTCACGTTGAACGACGTCCACATCGCATCGACCTTCACCGATCGGGCGATGCAGACGACGACCTACCGGCAAGGACGCGTCCTGCTCGCGGGCGACGCCGCTCACATCCACTCCCCCCTTGGCGGGCAGGGGCTCAACACCGGCATCGGCGACGCCGTGAACCTGGGGTGGAAGCTCGCGGCGACCGTGCACGGGCAGGCGCCGGATGGACTTCTCGACACGTACACCCGCGAGCGCCATCCGATCGCCGCAGGGGTGCTCGACTGGTCGCGCGCCCAGGTGGCGGCCATGAAACCGGAGCCGCATGCCCAGGCGATCCAGACAGTGGTCCGCGATCTGATCGGGACCCGCGACGGAGCGACCTACATGTTCGAGAGGCTGTCGGGATCGTGGATCCACTACGACGTCGGCAGCGAGCATCCGCTGGCCGGCCGCAGCGCCCCGGACTTTCTTCTTGAGGACGGGACTCGCCTCGGCGACCTGATGCAGGACGGGCGAGGCGTCGCACTCGATTTCAGCATCGACCGGTGCCTGCAGGGTTCGGCGACGGGCTGGGAGAGCCGGATACGGTACGCGGCCGGGCCGGCGAGGAACGACCTCGGACTGGGTGCCGTGCTCGTCCGGCCCGACGGCATCGTCGCCTGGGCAAGTGACCGGCGCCCTGATCGTGAAGCGTTCGAGCGGGCCGCGGGCCTTTGGTTCGGTACTCCTCACACGGCCGACACCGTCCTCGCGTAGGACCTCGCTGCCGACCCGGGACGGATAGCACCGGGTTCTGGTACGGGCAACCCTGACGAACGGCGGGGGGCGGACCCGCCGTTCGGCCGGGGCGGTGGGGCGCCCCGGATTCCTAGCGTCGGCGGCATGGACAACGAGATACGACCGGGTATGGCACGCGCGGCGGCCCTGACGCCGACCGCCGCCGGAGTCGCGGGCGCGCTGGGCCTGTTGTGGCTCGCGCCGGACGGGCCGGTGCCCGAGGGCGGGGCTTCGGTCCGCGGATACCGTGCGGTGACCGGGTGGGTGGCGGACGGGCCGCGGTGGACGGGTGCGCTGCTGGAGACCGCCACGGAGGGCACGCTCGTCCTCCTCGGGCTGCTGCTGGCCGCGGTGGGGTGGCGCGCTCTGCGGCGGCGGGACGCCGACGGCATCGCGGGCACCGTGCTGGTCGGGCTGGGGACGGTGGCCGCGTACGTCCTGAGCGAGGCCGTCAAATCGGTCGTCGACGAGGAGCGACCGTGCCGCGCCGTACGCGACGCGGTGGCGGTGTGCCCGGAGCCGGGCGACTGGTCGTTCCCGAGCAACCACGCGACGCTCGCCGTGGCGCTCGCCGTCGGTGTGGCCGTGTTGCGGCCCGCCCTCGCGGCGGCGGCGCTGCCGCTGGGTGTGGTGGCGGCGCTGCTGCGGGTGGCGGTCGGGGTGCACTACCCGCACGACGTACTGGCGGGAGCGGTGCTGGGCACCACCGTGGTGGCGGGCGTCCTGGTCGGCGTACGGCCGTGGGGGACGCTCGCGGTGTCAGGGCTGGTCGCGGCGCGGGGTGGCGGGGGTGGCCGACGTCGCCGGGGTGGCCGGGACTATGCCCGCCTCGTGCGCCACGACGGCGGCCGCGGCCCGGTTCTGCACGCCCAGCCGGGCCAGGATCGAACTGACGTGGGCCTTCACCGTCCCCTCCGCCAGGTGCAGCCGACGGGCGATGCGGGCGTTGGACAACCCGCCCCCGAGAAAGGCCAGTACGTCACGCTCCCGGACGGTCAGCGCCTCGACCCGGGCGCGGGCGGCGCTGCGGCGGTCCGCCCCGGGGCCGGCCGCGCCGGCCGCGAGGTGGGCGACGACGCGGGCCGCGACCCTCGGTGAGAGGTAGGCGGCACCGTCGGCGACCGCGTGCACGCCCGCGATCAGCTCCTCGGGCTCGCCGGACTTGACGAGGAAGCCGGCGGCTCCGCCGCCTAGGGCGCGCAGGATGTAGTCGTCCTCGCCGAAGGTGGTCAGCATGAGCACGCCGGTCTCGGGGGTGGTACGGCGGATCTCCGCCAGGGCCTCGATGCCGCCGAGGCCGGGCATGCGGATGTCGAGTACGGCGACATCGGGGCGGTGCCGCAGGGCGAGTTCGACGGCCTCGCGGCCGCCGCCGGCCTCCGCGACCACGCTGATCGCCGGGTCGGTGGACAGCACGGCGCGTACGCCGGCCCGGACCATCGGCTCGTCGTCGGCGATGAGGATGCGGATCACAGGGCGGCCCTTCCGGTGAAGTGGTCGGCGGAGGCCAGGCGGCCGTCCAGGAAGCAGAGCCGGTAGACGTCACCGGACAGGTCGTCGAACGGGTCGGCGGTGGCCACGTAGTGCTCGCAGGCGGCCCCGGGCGGGAAGGGGGTGGGGCGGGCCGGACGGGCCGTCGTCTGCCGGTCGGGGAGGACGGGGGCGATGTCCTCGCGGAGCTGTCCCACGCGCAGGCGGGCGAAGTCCTCGGCCGACAGCATGGATTGACGGGCCGTCAGTACATCCCCAGCGCGCAGACCGACGAACAGCAGCGCGGCGGTGACCATCGGCACGAGTACGGCGGCCACCGCGGTCCGCCCGAGCCCCTTGCGCGCGCGGCGCCGCTCCGGGTCCTGCGACCCGGCCGGGCGGGCTTCCTCCGCTCGGGTGGCGGTGGGGCCGTCGGCTCGCGGAACGCCGGCGGACGGGCGGTACGGAAGGCGGGCTCGGACGGTGAAGCCTCCGTCCCGCGGGCCCGCGGCGAAGCTGCCGCCGGCCAGCCGCACCCGCTCGTCGAGCCCCACCAGACCGGACCCGGAACCGGAACCGGTCGCGCCGGGGCCGGTGCGGGAGCCAGAGGGCGGGCCGTTGGTCACCTCGACCTCCGCGACGAACATCCCGTACCGGACCGTCACCGTCGCCGCTGCGCCCGGCGCGTGCTTGACGCTGTTGGTCAGCGCCTCCTGCACGACCCGGCACACGGCCCGTTCCACGGCCCGAGGGAGGTCGTCCGGCGGCGATCCGTCGGTCTGCAGTCGTACGTCGAGCCCGGCGGCGGCCGCCCGCCGGACCAGGTCACCGAAATGCTCCGGATCGGCGAGATGGTCGGGCTCGGCGGCAGCGACGCAATCGCCGGGGCCGGCACGACCGCCACCACGGCCACCGCCGCAACGACCACCGCGACCAGAGCGAGCGCGGTGCCCCGCGTCCGGCCGGGCCGCGAGCCCGCCTGGAAGGCACACACCGCGGTCGGCAGCGCCCACCACAGGCTGATCGGGGTCAGCGCGGCCGCTACCGCCGCGCCCGCGAGCAGCACGTGCGCCGGCATCCGGAAGTCCATGATCATTCGCCTCACGGACCCGACATTACGCAACGCCCGCCGAGCCCGGATCTGCCGAAAGTCTCATCCTCCGGGCCGCCGTCGTCGGCGCGGTTCGCCCTCAGAGGCGGTGGATCCGGGTGATGCCGTACCACTTCGAGAGACAGCCGGCGACCCAGTCCCGCTCGTAGTCGGAGGTGAAGAAGGGCTCGGCCAGGCTCCCGATGTACAGGGGCCGGTACCCGAGGTCGGTGGCGCCCCGCGCCGCCCCGCTCCGGATACGTGAGTTCTGGGCGTCCCAGGCCACCGCGCGGGTGACCGTGACAGTGGTGAGCTGCTGGACGTTCGGGACGAGCGCGGCCAGCGCCGCCAGCGTCAGGCCGCCCGCCGCCACGACGGCGGCCGACACCACCACCGGGGCGTTCCGCCGGCGGGCCAGGGTCCGGCCGGCCCACTCCCCCAGCAGGGCTCCGTAGACGCACAGCGCCAGTTCCATCGGTACGAGGTAGTTCGTCCACGTACGGGCGTACGTCCACCCGCTCGGGCCGTAACCGCTGCGCAGGCCCAGCACCACCGCGAACGACCCGAGCACCACCACCGGTACGGGGAGCAGCAGCACGGCGACGAGCATCGGCCGCGATACGGCCCGGCGCCTTCTCCGCGCCGCGGGCGCGGGTGTACGGAGCCCGGTCCCCAGGCCGAGGAGGACGCCGATGGCGGCGGCTCCCAGGTAGGCCCACTGGCCCGTGACGGAGTCCCACATGTGCAGCCAGTCCCGGAAGGTCTCGCCGAGCTCGCCCGGGGAGAGCATCGACTCCCGGTCCGGCTGCTGGGCGCGGCGCCACCGGGCGCCGGGGGACGTGTAGAGCACGATCAGCCCGCAGAGGAGTCCGGCGCACCAGAGCACGCACCAGGTGAACGTGTGCCAGGTCCGCGCCAGCCCCAGCCGGGGCAGGGCCAGCAGGCCGGCGCCGACCGCGAGCAGACCGCTGACGAGGGCGAACGGCTCGCTCAGGGTTCCGAGCACGAACGCGATGAGGAACGCGGCGGCGAAGCCGCCTGCGCGTATGCCGGCCCGGGGCTGGCGCACGGTCCGGATGGCCAGCAGGAGCGCCCACACTCCGATGACGCTGGGAGTGGTGTGGGAAATGGTGGCCGGAGCCCACAGCAGTACCTGATAGCTGCGGGTGCCGGCGTAATAGACCAGCGCCTGGACGGCCAGCGAGCAGGCGGTCAGGGTCATCACCGTCATCACCCGCGGTCTCGCGCCGAGGAGCCGGACGAACTCGCACCCGAGCAGGACGAGGCCGACCGTGAAGGTGACGACGATGACGGTGGGCAGGATCTTGATCCCGGTCAGCCCGTCGCCGTAGATGATGCCGCTCAGGAAGGCGTTGGCGATCCGTCCGTTCTGGGTCGTGTAGAAGTCGGACGTGATGCCGAGGACTCCCAGGTCACGGGACTTCCAGGCGGCGCACCAGTCGTCCGACGTGGGCCGTACGTAGAGCCCGAGAAAGCACCCGACGGCGATCAGGGCTCCGGCCGCCGCCACAAGGGTCGTGCCCGCGCCGAGCAGGAGGCTGCGGATGAACGGGCAGTGGCCGCTCCCCCGGCTCGCGCCCACCCGCTCGCGCTCGCCGTCGCCCTCGCCCTCGCTCGACGCAGTAGTCATTCACCAATCCTTCGCAGGGGCCGGTCACACCAATGTGCACGGTGCGTCGTCCACCGGCATCCGGGGTCACCCGGGCGGCGGGCGTGTCGTGGCGGGCTCCGCACACCTCGTCCACGATGAGAACTCCGGGCGCCGCACGCGCGGAAGCCGGACGGAGGGAGTGGCGATGCCTGCTGCCCGGCTCGTGCGCTGGGCGGCCGTCACGACGGCGGTCGCGTGCATCGCCCTTCCCGTGTGCACCGCAGGATCCGCCGGCGGGCGGCACGCCGACGCACGACGGCCGGTGTTCCTCGTCAGGCCCCTGGGCCACCAGAGTCTCGGCGACGCCGAGGGCAGATACGCGCCCCTGTCGGTGCTCGCCGCCCCCACCGTCGGCCTCCTCTCCAACACGGCCGCCACCGAGGGCATCACACCGGCCACCGCCAAGGGTGCGTGGTACATGGGACGGAGCAACGTACTGCGACTGCCGTCCGGCCGGTGGAAGTACGTCCCCGTCGGCCGGACGGCGTCGGCCTTGGTGGCGGCCGGCGATCCGGCGGCCCGGCAGCAGATCGCGCAGAGCGGCGCCTGGCTGGCTGCCGGCCGGGTCCCCGGCAGCTCGCCCGCACAGCGCGCGGCGGCCGAGCGGGCCCTGCTGACCATGCGCGCCCTGCTCCGGCCGAACGGCGCCATGGCGGCGGGCTGGACTCCCGGCTGGATGTACTCCTGGCCCCGCGACTCCAGCTTCGCCTGCGCCGCGTTCGCGCACACCGGCCACGAGGCCGAGGCGTACCGGATCCTCCGCTACAGCGCCGCGACCCAGCGCAAGGACGGCACCTGGGACGCACGGACGAGACTCGACGGTTTCGGGCCGCCGGACGGCAGGCGGTGGCAGCTCGACGCCAACGGCTGGGTCCCCTGGGCCGCTTGGCAGTGGTACCAGAAGGCCCCGCGGACCACCCGCGACGCTCGGCTGGCCGGCCTCTACCCGATGATCCGGAAGGCGGCCGACCACGCGGCGGCCTCCCTGGGGGCGGACGGGCTGCCTCCGGCCTCCCCGGACTACTGGGAGCTGACGACGACCACGACGAACATCGGTACGGCCGCGCCCCTGCTCGCGGGGCTCAACGCCTCCGCGGACCTCGCCGGGGAGCTGAACCGGCCGGCCGACGCGGCACGCTGGGCCGCTGCCGCCAAGCGGCTCTCCTCCGGGATAGCCAAGAAGTTCGCTCCCCTGGGGTACCAGCGCACCGTCGACGGGCAGCACGGGCAGGACAGCGCGGCGGCCTTCATGGCGCCGCCCTTCAACACGGCTCCGGCCGACCTGCCCCGGGCACTCGACACCACGTACAAGGCCCTGCTCCTGCCGAACGGGGGTCTCACCCCCGGAAACGATCCGACGGCGCCATGGGGTGGGAACGCCTGGACGCCCAGCACCTCGTTCTTCGCGCTCGCGTGGGCCGGTACGGGGAGGACGGCGAAGGCGAGGCAGGTGCTGGACTGGGTCCTCTCCAAGCGGAACTCGCTCGGAGAGCTGCCCGAGAAGGTGAACCGTGCGGGCAAGCCGTCATCGGTGGCACCTCTGGCATGGACGGGCTCGATCGCCGTCCTCACCCTGGTGGCACTCGACGACAAGGGTCTCCCCACGCCGCCCCTGCGGTTCTCGTCCTAGCGGCCGGGGGCGGCCTGCGCGACCAGAGGGGGCTGGACCGCCCTGTGCCACGGGGAGGGGGTCCGGTCGCCGGGCGGCTCGGACCGGGCCGGGGGAACCGTCGTGACGATGTGCAGGTCGGCGTCCAGGCCGAGGGCCGCCGCGACGGCCGTGCCGGCCCGGTCGGCCACGCCCGCCGGTGCGCCCGTGTACAGCATCTGGGACTCCTGCCAGGACTGCGGACCGTACGCGCCGCCCGCCACGCCGACCGTGCCCGAGCCCGTACGGCCCGCGAGCAGCGGACCCGCGATACCCACGCCGCCGTAGCCGCCCGGACCGCCGGCCTCGGCGACCGGGGAGAACTGCGGCGCGGGCCCGCCCGCGGTCGCCAGGCTCGTACCGACGGTGCCCGTGCCGGGCCGGCGGAAGAACAGGCGGACCCCGTCGCCCTCGGGTCGCGCCGAGAGCACGCCCGTGGTCTGCGGCAGTCCGGTCGCGAAGGCGCCGGTCAAGGGGGCGCCCGGCGTCGGCTGGACCCAGGCCAGTACGGAGCCGGTCGTCGCCGCGTACACGTATTGCCGCCCCGCCCCGTCGGTCGCGGTGACCGGATCGCCCAGGAGGCCGGCGCCGCCGAGATCCTGCCAGGGCCCGAAGGCGCCGTCCGGGGCCGTTTGGGTCCGGGCGCGCAGGGTGCGGCGGGAATCGCGTACGTACACCGTCATCCGGCCCGCCGGATCCACGGCGACGGACGGTGCGCTGATCGCCGAGGTGCCGGACCTGTCCGCGGTGTCCGGGGTTCCCAGTGACTGCCAGGGGCCGAATACCCCGTCGCCGTCGCCCCCGCCCTGGACGGCGTACACGATGTCCCGGCCGTAGTCCTGAGGTGTCGTACCGAGGGTGGTGCGGGTGGCGAAGACCGCGATCCGGCCGTCCGGGAGCCGGACCGCGCTCGCCCCGGCGTCGATGCCGGCACCGGGAAGGAAGCGAGGACCCTGCCAGGGGGCCTTCGGGCCGCTGCGCGACCAGTACGCCATCCGGCCGTCCAGCGCGGCGAAGGCCCACAGCCGTCCGGAGGGGCCCTCGGTCATCCAGGAGGTGCCGTCGCCACGGCTGTAGCGGATGGTCTGGTTCCATCCGGCGCCGGTGGGCCTGGTCGCGGTCTTGCGGTCGCCGCAGCCGGCGGGGCTGCCGCACCAGTCCTGGTGGTCCATCCACGCGTAGGTCTTGAGGTAGCCGAGCTTCTCTTCGGCGGTCTGCGGGTCGAGCGTCGGCGGCAGCGAGCTGTTCGGGTAGCTCACGTAGTTCTGGACGGAGAAGTGCGGCCGGTCCGTGGTCTGCGCGTAGCGTTCCGCGGCGGCCTGGACGAAGCGGGCTCCGTACATGTGGTCCTGGTGGTCGAGGAAGACGCCGCTCCCCGACTTGCCGGGGGTCGGGTCCTGCGTCCGTATCGTGGTCGGCTTGTACAGCGCGAACACGTCCGCGATGGCGGCTACGGCCTGGTCTTTCGTGTACGAGAACGGCTGCTCGACCGGCGTCCCGGAGGTCAGCTGGGCGCCGAGGGCGGGTATTCGGCCGTCCCACAGGCCGCGCAGGCTGTCCGGATTGTCCCCCGAGATGCTGCGGGCCTCGCGGAGCTGCATCCACACCAGGTTGACCTCGGGCCTGGCGACGAGGACGTCCACCTCGGCGCTGCCTCCGCCGGTCGTGGGTACGGACTTCCGCTGCCAGGTGCTGGTGCGGTCGCCGGTGGCCATCTGGGCGTAGGCACCCCGGATGCCGTTCTGCCGGGCCTCCGCGTAGGCGGCGCGGTCGGCGGGGCCCGCGGCGTCGTCCAGGTGCGGGCTGTGGGCCTCGTTCCTGCCGTCGGACTCGCCGGAGGTCAGGTAGACGGTCGTGACCTTGATGCCCGTCGATATGGAGCGGCTCAGGTCGGGGTTCATGAAGAAGAGGTCGTCGTCGGGGTGTGCGACGACCTGGAGGGCGGAGCCCTCGGTCACGCTCGGCCTGACGACGGCCGGGGCGGCCGCCTGCGGCGGCTCGCTCCCGTACCCGTAGGCCCAGGTCGTGACGCCGGCCACAGCGACGGAGACCGCCGCGATCAGTGCCGCGAGGCGGGTGCGGCTGGCCAGGGACATGTACGGCGCCTTGAGGATCGGTCCGGTCCGGGAATCCGACGGGGAGGTCGGTCGGTGTCCCGATGGCTCCATTGCTTCCGGAGACGACCGGGGCCGATTATGCCCCGCACGTTTGCGACTGACACACCATCAAAAGGCATATGATAGTAACTGAGTCAAATGACGGAAGTCTGCGATTTGCCCATTTTGGGGACTATCGCACCATTCCTCCCCAGCTCCTCAGCTCCCCTTCTTCGGCTCCTCGGCGTTGCGCCAGACCGTGAGATCGAGCGTGATGTAGCTGCTCGGATCCTTCGCGCCCGACCTGCCCCGGTACGTCGCCACCGCGATGTGGCCCGCGTCACTGAGCACGCAGATCTCCGACCCGTCCGTGAGCTGATCGAGGCCGATCTTCTCGGTGTAGCGGGTTTCGGCGCGGCAGGTCTCCAACGAACCCTTCTGAGAGTTGTTCAGCACGACCAGCTTGCCGTTGTCCGTCCCGACCTTCGTGTCCCCGAAGAGGGTGTCGATGTAGAAGTAGAAGTCTCCGTGGTTGTACAACACGCCGGCGTTGCCGCCGGAGACGGGGCGCGGCGGGTTGTCGGCCAGCATGAGCTGGTAGTTGGCCGTCAGGTTGATGCCCTGGTAGGAGGCGGGGGTGGGGTCGGCGCGCTTGCCGCCCTTGCCCTGGGAGCTGCCGCTGGGGGCCGCGCTGCTCGTACTTCCGCCGGCGGAAGACGTGCCGCCCTTGGCCTTGTCGCCGGAGTTGTCCGGCAGCAGGGAACCGAGGACCGCGAGGCCGATCACCGCCGCCACGACGACCCCGGCGATGATCAGCCCCTTCGGCTTGCGCTGCGGGGCGGGGGGCGGGTACCCGGGGTGGTGGGAGGGCGACGGAGCGGGGTAGCCCGGCACGTATCCGGGCGGCGGCGTCTGGTAGCCGGGCTGGGCCGGGTAGCCGGGCGGCGGTGTCTGATACCCGGGCGGCACGCCCGGAGCGGCGGGACCGGCCGGTGCGTGGGCCGGAGCGGCGGGGGCGCTCTGCGTCGGCGCGGCGGCCACGCCGAGACCGGCCGGCGTGGCCGGGGGCGCACCCTGCGCCGGAGGCTGCGGGGAGACTTCGGTCGGCGTCGGGGCCGGGGCGGCGGCGGGCTGCGGCGGCGGGGTCTTCGCCGGTTCGGGCAGCCGGAGGCGCTCGGTGATGGAACCGGCGACCGCCTGGGGCAGCCAGTCCTCGCCCTGGCGGAGCGGGGCGGGGGAAAGGTCGTGGCACATCTGGATGACCTCGGCCAGGGTGGGCCGGTCCGCCGGGTCACGGCTGAGGCACCGCGTCACCAGGGGCCGCAGCTCCTCCGGCAGCGTGCTGAGGTCGGGGTCCTCGTGCACGATGCGGTACAGCACGGCGTGCGAGGAGCCCTCGCCGTAGGCGGGCGCACCGATCGCCGCGTACGCCACGATCTGGCCGAGCGCGAAGATGTCGGTGCCGGCGGTGACCGTACCGGCGGAGGCCTGCTCGGGCGCCATGAACGCGGGCGTGCCGACGCTGACTCCGCTGCCGGTCAGGGAAGTGGCGTCCGCCGCGCGGGCGATACCGAAGTCGATCACGCGGGGGCCGTCGGCGGCGAGGAGTACGTTCGCGGGCTTCAGGTCACGGTGGACGATGCCCGCGCCGTGGATGACGTGCAGCGCCTCGGCGACTCCGACGGCCAGCAGCAGCACACTGCGCAGCGGCAGCCGCCCGTACTGGGCCACGGCGTGCGCGAGGGAGGGACCCGGTACGTAGGCCGTGGCCAGCCAGGGCTGGGTGCCCTCGGTGTCGAAGTCGATGACGGGCGCGGTGTAGAGGCCCTGCACCCGCTGCGCCGCCCGCACTTCCTGCTGGAAGCGCCGCCGGAACTCGGGGTCTTCGCTGAACTCGGGCCGGATCACCTTGAGGGCGATGGGCCGCCCGCCCGGCGTGTAGGAGAGGTACACCTTGCCCATGCCGCCCGCGCCCAGCACTGCGGTCAGGCGGTATCCGCCGACCGCGGCCGGGTCGTCGGGCCTGAGCGGCTGGAATAGGTCGGTAGAAGGTGCACTCATGAGAATTCCATCCCCTGTCACGGCAGTTCAGCCCGCTGAAGCCCCGAAGCCAACCGAGAGGGTACCCAACTCCGTGGCTCGCCGCGGCTCGCCCCCACCGCCGGCCACCGTACTCGCGCCCGGGTGAGGGGCCTCAACGGATCGCGTGGAAGTTCCGCACCGGTGTGTCCACGGGACCTCAGCCGAGCTGCTCGGCCGGTGTGGCGATGAGGAGTTGCCCATCCGCCCCCGGACGGGCCCGTCAGTCCATCGGGTCCGCGCAGCGAGCGCTGTCGGGTCAGTCCCCGCCGCCGCCACCGCAAGACGAGCCGCCACCGCCGCAGGACCAACCGCCACCGCAGGCGTGACCGCCGCCGTCGCCTCCGCCGCTGGACCGTCCTCGCGTCGACCCGCCACCTCTGTTTCCCCGCAGCGCCGCGATGAGCACCACGATGAGGCCGATCCCCAGGATCACCAGGTATCCCATGTCCTGCTCCCCGTTGCCGTCCGTTCCGATCCGTACGAGGAGGATGCCCGGCATGATCGGCGCGACAAGCGCCTTTTGAGGAACTCCAGAGCTTCGGGCCCGCTGGCGTTTGGGCCGTGCCACAACTGAAAGCCCGGAACGTCGGCCCGGCCGGAATCGAGCTCGCCCCACGCATCGCCGCACTCGTCCACCGCGTCGACGGGCACCAACTGCGGGCGCGATCCCCTTACTCGGCTCCGGTGACATCGGTGAATCACCATCAGGGGCGGCAGTGGCCGACCAACCTGCTCCTATGGTCAAATCCCACCCCCGTTGCGTAAGGTTCACTTCACGCTAGCACCTATTACTACCCAGGAGGACGGGCTGCGATGGCGGACACCAGGATCAGTGAGCTCGTGCGGATGTGGATCAACGGCTGGGTCGTCTCCCGCGGCAGCTCGAACCCGATCGACGAGCCGTGGGGATGGACGATCGACGTCGGGCAGCCCAAGCATGTCGCCCGGCACGTACTTCCGGAGCCCTCCGAAGGCGACGTACGCAAGATCGTCGCCGCGACGAGCGCGCCCGGGACGTGGCTGAAGCTGTTCGCCGAGGACGACGCGGTCCTTCCCTGGGTCGGGCCGGGCTGGCGTCGCGACAGTCCGGGGTTTCTGATGACCTGCCACCTGGCACCGGAGCGCCGCCCTGCGGCGCCGGCCGGTTACACGCTGACCAGTTGGACCCGGGGCGGCGTCAGCCGCGTGCTGGTCCGCACGGGCGCCGGGCACTTCGCCGCCCGCGGACAGATCGCCCAGGCAGGCACCCATGCCGTGGTCGACCAGGTCGAGACCGCCACCGAGCACCGGCGCAAGGGCCTCGGGGGCCTGGTGATGCGCACGTTGCAGGGCACCGCGTACGAGGCCGGTGCAAGGACCGGCCTCCTGGTCGGCACGACCGAGGGCCGGGCGCTCTACTCCTCTCTGGGCTGGACCATGCGCTCCCCGATGACCAGCCTCTGGTACGAGCCGTCGGATGCCGCCCGGTGAACTGAACTCAGAACGGTCCCTAACGGCCTCACTGCGGTCACCCGATCGGCCGTACGGAGCGGTGGGGGCCGCCATGGGGGATGCGAGGCTGGAGGGAGGCCCCCAGCCGAGGCCGGGTCGGATGAGGAGGCATTGCCGGTGCCTGGTCTGGATTCCCTGGTGTCGTTCGCGCCGTTCTTCGTGCCCGTGATCACCGGCTTGGTCGGCGGGATCAGCCTCGTCCTCAGGGACCGCCGCGAGGCGCGGAGCGCCGACCACCACTACCGCCGCAGGCTGGAGAAGGCCCAGATGGAGGTCCAGTTCATCACCGGCTGGATCGAGGCCAAGAAGCTGGCGCCGACCGGGGCCCCCGACCCGGAGCCGGGCCACTGGCTCGACGAGTGCTACGTATCGGTACGCAGCTTCGAGGCCGAGGCGCGCCGCCACCGCGGAGGGCCGGGGAGGCTGCGGCGTCTGCTCCTGCTGCGCACGCTGCACGGCGGCCCGGCGAAGGCCGTGCGGATCCTGTACTGGCTGGCCGTACTCGCGTGCAACGCGGCCCTCGCATGGTGGGTGAGCATGATCGTCGACGGTCCTCCCGCCTTCTTCGGGACGGACCCGGAATCCCAGTCCGACGATGTCGACGCGGTCCTGGGGGTGGCGGGCTGCTTCCTGCTGGTGGCGGTCGTGCTGTGGGCGTGGACGGTACACCTGGACGCGTCGGAGCCGAAGGAGGACTACCGATCGCGGATCGACTCGGCCGCTTGGGCAGCGCGGGAGGACGAGCGGAAGCGTGCAGCGGGCGGGAAGTGAATTGGCGGCCTCCGCCTTCACCGCCGAGGTTGAGAGGATCATCCGGCCCGCCCGGATCCACCACACTCCCCCGCGGTCGGCGACTTCCGCACCACGACCAGCCAGGAGGCCACGACGTGACCACGACGACCACGACCCCGGTCGTACGGCCCGACGAGTCCCGGGCCGCGCGTCTGATCACCGACGGGCTCGACCCGAAGACGTGGATCATCGCCGACACCCTCCTGATCGGCTGGTACACCGGCCGCCTCGCCGGGATCGGATGGGGCCTCCTCGGCTGCCTGTTCGCCGCCGTCATACCCCTGGCCTTCATCAAGTACGGCATACGCCGCGGCCGCTGGACCGACCGGCACGTCGGCCGGCGGCAGCAGCGCATCATCGTGATGACCTTCATCGCCGTCTCGGTCGCCACCGGCATCACATTGCTCTGGGCCTTCGGCGCCCCCCGAACCATGATCGCGCTGATCTCGGCCATGCTGGCCACCCTCGTGGCCCTCCTCGCCGTGACCCCTGCCTGGAAGATCAGCGTGCACGCGGCCGTCTCCTCCGGGAGCGTCGCGCTGCTCGCCATGGCGTACGGACCCCGGGTGCTCCTCGCGTACCCCCTGGTCGCCGCCGTCGGCTGGTCCCGGGTGGAGCTCAAGGACCACACCGTTGCCCAGGTCCTCGCGGGCGCCGCGCTGGGCGGGGCCGTCGCCGCCAGTACGTTCGCGCTGCTCAGATAGGCGGCCGCGGGCGCCCCCGACGGGCGGGAGCATCCCGCACGTCATCCCATTCGTTCATACGGCTGAGAACGGACTACAGCCGGACGAAGGGAACCACCGTGGAGAAGAACGCCTGGGCCGTCACCGGGGAGCTTGCCGCCTTCTTCGACGAGGCCGCCGCCCATGTCCCCGCCGAGCAGCGCCGGGTACTGCAGGTACTCAAGATCGGGGAGGAGTTCGGCGAGGCTGCGCAGGCCGTCATCGGCGCCACCGGCACCAACCCCCGCAAGGGCCTGTCCCACTCCTGGCGGGACGTGGAGGCGGAAGTGTGCGACGTACTGGTGACGGCGATGGTCACCCTGCACCGGCTCGGCGTCACGGACCCGGCCGCGGTGTTCACCGCGCACCTGGAGAAGACCTCCGCCCGGACCCTGACCGCCCGGGAGGCATGAGCATGTGGATTCCCCGAGAAGAGTGGATCAAGACCCTCCCTCTGACGGTCGTGGCTTCCTGCGTCCTGATGCTGGACCGTGACGGCCGCGTCCTCCTGCTCCGCTACGGCCCCGGCCAGCCGGTCGCGGGCCAGTGGTGGCTCCCGGGCGGGATGCTCGACCACGGCGAGGACCCATGGGCGGCAGCACGGCGGGAGATGAACGAGGAGACCGGGGTCGAGCTGGACGACGAACCGCGGCTGATCGGCACGGACCACCGCGTCGACGTCGAGAGCACCGGCCCTGTGATCGACTACTTCTTCCACGGCGGCGTCCACACCGGCGATCAGCCCATCCGGCTGAGCCCCGAGCACGACCGCCACGCCTTCAAGCACCTCGACGAGCTGCGGGACACGCCGCTGTCCGCCCGCCTCCAGACGCTGACTGCCATCTACGCCGCCGCCCGGTCCGGCTCCGCGGTCTACCTGCGCGAGGGGAGCCCGTTGTGACCGTGATCCGGATCAGGACCGGGACCAGAACCGGGCTCACAGGCTGGTAGGAGCGGCGGAACGGAACGGCGGGGCCGTGCGCGCTACCCGCCGAAGTCGGGCAGGACCAGGGCGCGGGCGAGGTCCGCGACGCCCAGGGTGACGAGGCTGATCCGCTGTTCCATCGCGCCACCGTAGCGGGCCCGGCCGGGGCCGCGCCCGGAGGCATGCCGCGAGCGACCCGCTCCGCGGAGGGTTCCGCGGAGCGGGGCTCGGGCCAGGAGGAGCGGTCCGTCAGGAGCGGTCCGTCAGGAGCCCTGCTCCGTCAGGATGCCCGGGTCCGAGAGGCCGGCCGCCCCGGTCTCGACCTTGCCGGCGAAGCGGCGGCCGAAGTCCGGGGCCTCGGACGCGGTGACCGTCACGTCGTACCAGCGTCGCGTGCTCCGCAGGGGAACGCTGTACGTGACCGTGGCGCCCTTGGCGACCGTCAGGCGCTTCGGTCCGCCGCCGTAGGCGTTGGTGACCGTGAGCGTCGCGGTCGACGCTCCGGCGTTGGTGAGGGTGAGGTCCAGGTTCCCCGTGGTGGCGTTGTGGCGGGCGGTGACCTCGGGGCCGGGGGTGGTGCCGGGGTTGCGGAAGCCGCGCAGGAAGCCGTTGGGGCCGTGGACGGTCAGGTCGGTGACGCCCGCCGAGTAGCGGGTGTTCCAGGTGTCCGAGATCGACTTGCCGGCCTCGGTGGTGTACGTCCAGGGGGCGTCGGTCCGGTTCGCGGACGTGATGTAGAACTGCGCACCCAGGTCCGCGCCGCCGCTGAACGTCAGCCGGAACTTGCCCTCGCCGGTGAGCGCAGCGCCGTCCACGTACGGGGCGTACTTCAGCGGACGGGTGTTGCACAGGCCCTTCTCCTGGCGCGGCATGGTCCCGACCGCAGGCGGGGTGGCCAGGAAGTTGGGGTGGCGCTCGCGGTCCTGCGGCTCCCACAGGCCCGTGTCGGGCAGCCGGACCGTGTTGGTGTCCGTGCGCGCGAAGTCGAAGGCGGAGGTCAGGTCACCGCAGACGGCGCGGCGCCAGGGCGAGATGTTGGGCTCCTGCACACCGAAGCGCTTCTCCATGAAGCGGATGACCGAGGTGTGGTCGAAGGTCTCGGAGCAGGAGTAGCCACCGGTGCTCCAGGGCGAGACGACGAGCATCGGCACGCGCGGGCCCAGACCGTACGGGCCGGCGACGTAGCCCGCCTTGCCGGGGAAGACGTCCAGCGTCGTGGAGACGGTCGACAGGCCCTGGTTGGCGTCGGCGGGGGCGTACGGCGGGACGACGTGGTCGAAGAAGCCGTCGTTCTCGTCGTACGTGATGAACAGCGCGGTACGGGCCCACACGTCGGGGTTGGACGTCAGCGCGTCCAGCACCTGCGCGATGTACCAGGCGCCGAAGTTGGCCGGCCAGTTGGAGTGCTCACTGAACGCCTCGGGGGCGGCGATCCAGGAGACCTGGGGCAGGGTGCCGGCGGTGACGTCGGCGCGCAGCTTGTCGAAGTAGCCCTCGCCGGTCCGGGCGTCGGTGCCGGTGCGGGCCTTTTCGTACAGCGGGTTGCCAGGCTGGGCGCCCCGGTAGTTGTTGAAGTAGAGGAGCGAGTTGTCGCCGTAGTTGCCGCGGAAGGCGTCGTTGATCCAGCCCCAGGAACCGGCGGCGTCGAGTCCGTTGCCGATGTCCTGGTAGACCTTCCAGGAGACCCCGGCCGCCTCCAGACGCTCGGGGTAGGTGGTCCAGCCGTAGCCTGCCTCGGCGTTGTTGAGGACCGGGCCGCCGCCCTTGCCGTCGTTGCCGGTGTGGCCCGACCAGAGGTAGTAGCGGTTCGGGTCGGTCGAGCCGATGAACGAGCAGTGGTAGGCGTCGCAGATGGTGAACGCGTCGGCGAGCGCGTAGTGGAACGGGATGTCCTCGCGCGTCAGGTGGGCCATGGTGGCCGGCGTCTTGGCGGGCACCCAGTTGTCGTACTTGCCCTTGTTGAAGGCGCTCTGACCGCCCGCCCAGTCGTGGTTGAGGCCCTGGAGGTACTCCATGCCGAGGTCGTCGGACGGCGGCCGGAAGGGCAGCGTCTCCTTGCCCGCGTTGTCGGTCTGGTGCCAGACGGACTTGCCGCTGGGCAGGGTCACCGGGCGCGGGTCACCGAAACCGCGGATGCCGCGGAGCGCACCGAAGTAGTGGTCGAAGGAACGATTCTCCTGCATCAGGACCACGATGTGCTCGACGTCGGCGATCGTCCCCGTCATCCCCTGCGCGGGGATGGCGGCGGCGCGCGCGATGCTCTCGTTGAGCAGGGTCAGGGCGGCGGCGCCGCCGGTGAGCTGGAGGAAGCGGCGGCGGTTCAGTTCTGCCATGGCGAGAGTGACCTCTGCTTTTGATCGAGGAATGCTTGAGCGCCCCCAGAACAGCGTGTCGGGGCTACTGGAGAGGGAGCCTGACGTGACGGTGGCGGATACGCCAGACGAACGGCAGTCGGATTCCGCAGGAGTTCGGCCATTTCCCGTGGGCGACGCGAGTGTCGTCGCGTGTGGCGTCGCGGCGGTCGGGCGGCGGTCGGGCGGCGCGACGTTCCCGGATCCCGGCCGGCTTCCGTCATAGGCTGAATCCCGCCAGCGACGGACAGGGGGCCGAGATGACCGAGATGGCCCAGACGATGGTGGCCGAGGTGATGGCCGAGCTGGCCGCGCTCGAAGACCCGAAATCACGCGCGGTGAACGAGAGACACGGTGACGATCACGGCGTGAACCTCGGCAAGCTCCGCGCCATCGCAAAACGGCTGAGAACGCAGCAGGAACTCGCGCGCCGGCTCTGGGAGACGGACGACACCGCGGCGAGACTGCTGGCGATCCTGATCTGCCGCCCGAAGGCGTTCGAGCGCGACGAGTTGGACGTCATGCTGCGCGAGGCGCGCACGCCCAAGGTGCACGACTGGCTCGTGAACTACGTGGTGAAGAAGAGCCCGCACTCCGAGGAGCTGCGGCTGGCCTGGTCCGCCGATCCGGATCCGGTGGTCGCGAGTGCCGGCTGGGCGCTGACCACCGAACGTGTGGCGAAGCAGCCGGACGGGCTCGACCTCACAGGGCTGCTCGACGCCATCGAGGCCGAGATGAAGGACGCCCCGGACCGTCTGCAATGGGCGATGAACCACTGCCTGGCACAGATCGGGATCGAACACGCAGAGCACCGCGCCCGCGCGATCGCCATCGGCGAGCGCCTGGAGGTACTCAAGGACTACCCGACTCCCCCGGGTTGCACGTCCCCGTTCGCGCCCGTCTGGATCTCCGAGATGGTGCGCCGGCAGCAGGACACGACGGAGGCGTAGGCGGCAGGAGCCGGCCCCCGCGAGCGTGGGGATGGTAGAGCGGCCGACCCCGGACTCGTTGCACACCCACGGCTGACCGCAGGCAGCGCCGACGCCCGCCCGGCGATCAGATCACGCCAACGAACCCCTACACTTAGGCCAGCCTAACCTAATGAGCTCGCGGGCCGGTGTGCCATCGCCGGCCGGGCCCGCCGTCAAGAAGGAACGAGACCGCATGAGAACCGAGTCCACCGTCCTCGCCACCCCGCGCGCCGACGTCTACAGCGAGACCGTCGAGGACTTCGGCACCGTCCGCTTCACTCCCGTGGACCCCGCGACGGACTCCGCCGTGCTGCACGCCTGGGTCGTCGAGGAGCGCGCCGAATTCTGGGGCATGAACGGCACCAGTCGAGAACTGGTGCAAGAGATCTACGAGGACGTGGACCGCCGAGACACCCATCACGCGTACATGGTCCGGCTGGACGACGAGCCCGTGGCGCTCTTCCAGACCTACCAGCCGGAGGAGGACCGGGTCAGCGAGTGCTACGAGGTACGGGAGGGCGACATCGGCGTCCACCTCATGCTGGCGCCGACAGCCGGCCGACCCCGCCCCGGCTTCAGCCGTACCCTCATCGGCTCGCTCATCCGCTTCGCCTTCCGTGACCCGGCCGTCCTGCGCGCGGTGGGCGAGCCCGACGCGCGCAACGAGAAGGCCATCGCCCTGCTGGGCCGTATCGGCTTCGTCCGACAGGGCGAGATCACCCTGCCCGAGATCGACCTGCCTGAGATCCACCTCCCCGAGAAGCGGGCGGTGCTCGCGTTCCTCGACCGCCCCGAATGGCTCGCCACGGCGTAGGACGGCGCTCTCCAGTGATCCGTACCGAGGCGTTCGAGTTCGAGCGCCACGTACAAGACGTTGCCGACACCCCCGTGGTCGGCGACGTCCGAGCGGTCCGGGACGATGCCGTCTCGGCTCCGGACCGGGAGGAGCCGCCGGTGTGGCTCCACGGGGACCTTCACCCGGCCGACGTCCGCGTCTCGGCCGGCACGATCTCCCGCGCGCTCGACTTCGGTGGCATGACCGCCCGACCTGCGTCAGCGGCGGTCGGATCCACCGCCCTCCCGGCGCCTGCGGCGGTTTCGGCCGAGAGCCCCCGCCAAACCGATCAAACCGCCTGAGAGCGCGCCGGCCACGAGGATGCGCAGCAGGTCTTCCATCGATTACTCCTCCTCCGGGCCAGGTTCACCGTTGCCCGGTCCGCCCTCGGCCGCCGGTCGAAGATCTCTTCTTCTCGCGGCAGAGGCGTCCCCTGGGCTCGGGTGCCTGATCAACTACGAACGGAGACACTATCGACGCGCCCACGGCCTGGCTTGGACAAATTTGACCTCGCCCCTCACAGGGCGAGCGCTCCCTCCGTCACGCGGGCTGCGGCCATCTGGCCGGGAGTGGTCTCGGCCAGGGCGCGGAACTCGCGGTTGAGGTGCGCCTGGTCGTAGAAGCCACAGGCAGCGGTCACTTCGGTCAGATTCGCGCCCGCGCGAGTGAGCAGCCCCGCAGCCCGGTGGAAGCGCAGCACACGGGCGGACGTCTTGGGCGTCAGGCCGACCTGTTCGGTGAACCGGCGGACCAAGTGGCCCTGGCTCCAGCCCACTTCGGCCGCGATACGGCCGACCGGGATCGCCCCGCCGGCGCGGGACAGGAGCCGCCAGGCGTGGCTCACCTCGGGCGCGGGATCCGGGCCGCGCTCGATCCGGGCCGACAACGCGATGTCCAGCAGGTCGAACCGGGCTCCCCAGTCGGTGGTGGCTGCCAGTTGGTCCGCCAGCGCTCCGGCCTCGGGTCCGAGTACGTCGCACAGCCCGACCACCGTGTTGGTCAACTCGCTCATCGGCATGGCGAACAGCCGGTAGGCACCCAGCGGGGTCAACTCAAGCCGGATCGCCTCCTGGCCACCGGGGTGGTCACACACCCGGGGTCCGTCCTCCAGACCCGCAACCAGCGAGCCGGTCACCTGGCCGTGCGGGCTCCGGCCGTCTCCCAGGTCTCCCACGTCTCCCAGCCGCCGTACCTGGGTGAACGGCTCCCCCAGATTGATCACCACGACCGCTCGACCCGTGGGGACCAACCGCACGCGGTAGGGCGCGGCCGCAGCCTCCCAGTAGCCGGCATAGCTGTGCACGAAGGGGCGCAGGTACGAAGGCCACGGGCGGGTCACCCGCCACCGGGCGCCCACCCGAGTCATCTCGACTGCCCGACCGGCCGTGCCTGTGCTTGCGCCCACCCGCGTATCCCTCCCCTTCCCATGGCGACGAGTAGCTGGCCGCGGCGCCGCGCCCAGTGATCTACTGGCATCAATCCGAGGAAGGAAGATCCACAATGCCCACCAAGACGTTACAGATTCCCACCGCGGACGGCCAGGCCGACGCTTTCGCCGCCTTCCCCGACGGCGGCGGGCGGCACCCGGGAGTGCTGCTGTACATGGACGCCTTCGGCGTGCGGCCGGTGCTGGAGGAGATGGCCCGCGAACTGGCCGGGCGCGGCTACTACGTACTCGTCCCCAACGTCTATTACCGGCACGGCCCGACACCGGTGGTCGAACTTCCCGAGCACATCACGGCGGAGGTCCGGCCCGCGGTCCTCGGCCGGCTGATGCCCTTGATCGAGGCGCACACCACCGAACGCGCCCTGGGCGACGCCGACGCCTACATCAGGTTCCTCACCGCCCAGCCCGAGGTCAGCACCGGACCGGTCGCGGCCATCGGCTACTGCATGGGCGCCGTGCTGGCGATGCGCACGGCAGCGGCCCACCCCGACCAGGTGTCCGCCGTCGCCGGATTCCACCCCGCCCCCTTGGTCAGGGACACACCCGACAGCCCGCACCGCCTCGTCGCCAAGCTCACCGCCGAGGTCCACCTCGGGCTCGCCGAGACCGACATGTCGCCCGAGGCGATCAGCCAGCTGAGCCAGGCCCTGGACCACGCGGGCGTCGGCTACACCTGCGAGATCTACCCCGGGACCGTCCACGGCTTCACGATGTCCGACACCGACGCCTTCAACCCCTCGGCACTACAACGCCACTGGGACCGGCTGCTCCCCCTCCTGGACCGCACGCTGACCGGCAGCTGAGGTTCCGGTTCGGGAAGGGGAGAGCTCGGCCGGCCTACGGCTACGGCTGCGGGGGGCCGTCCTTGGGCTTGTTGTCGGTGCCCAACTGCTCGTTGATCTTCTGCTGGGCCATGTCGACCTGGCTCTGGTACTTGTTGTCCGTTTTCGAGTCGACTGCGTCGCCGGCCTTCTCAACCCCTTGTCGGGCTGTGTCCTCATGGCCCTTGATCAGGCCCTTGAGCTTGTCAAGCATCGACATCACGGCCTCCTTGGAGATGCTGGCGCATCCAGCATCCCGACATCCGCCGAGATCCGCATCCCGAGCGCCACGGGCGCACCCAAGGCCCGGCAGGGATACGAGGACCGCTCCCCCATCACGGATCCTCGTGAGCGCGGAGCGACGCCCTCCCCTGGACGTGGTCCAGCCAGGCCCAGCGCTGCCGGGTGTCGAGTAGCGGCCCAAGTGCCCGGCGTCTTCGGCGGTCCGTCGAGCCAACGCTCCCAGAACGGCCGGGCCTGTTCCGGGACGGGCGTATCCGAACAGGCCCCGCCAAGTCGCCTCGGGCGGGGCCTTCCTCGTAGCCGGTCTCAGCTGTGGCGCAGTTCGGCCCAGGTGCGGGCGTCCACCACACCGGTGGGCGGAAGGCCACGCTTGCCCTGGAAGAACGCCGTCGCGGACGTGGCGTCCGCGCCGAAGACGCCCTCGGGCTCCTCCTCTGTCATCTGCAGGCCGGTCCAGAACCCCAGCAGGCACTGGGCCTCCTTCACCGTGTTGCCGGTGCTGCCGACCTGGACGGTGGGCGGAGGGTTCCTGTTGTCGAAGCCGCAGGACAGCCCCTGGACGTCCGGCTCGTCGGCCGCCGAGGCGATGCCCGTCGTGAGCGTCGTGGCACCGGCCACGAGGGAGGCGACGAGCGCGGCCATGGCCGCTTTGCGCATGAGTAACTTCATGCCCCTGACTCTAATGATCACCGCGATACCCGCGAAAGGGATTTCCCGCCGACCCGGCAGACCTCCAGGGACGTGCCGCTACAGCCCGCGGAGGTCGCCTCCTGGTGGTCGGCGGCGAGCAGCCGCAGCCCGCTCCCGCAGCAACCGCTTGTCCGGCTTGCCCCGGTCGGTCAGCGGAAGGGCTTCCTCCCAGAAGAGGGTGGTCGGCCGGTGGGCCGGAGCCAGCGCCCCGGCGACCAGCAGGCACGCCTCGGCGGCCGCCGCACTCGTAGGAGGGTGACCCGGCGCGGGCACGAGGAAGGCGCACACCTCCTCGCCGGTGCGATCACTGGCCCTGCCCACCACCGCGGCCTCGGCCACCGCGGGATGCCGGGTCAGGGCCGCCTCGACCGGACCGCAGTAGATGTTCACACCGTCCACGATCACCACGTCCTTCACGCGGTCGTCGAGATAGAGGTACCCGTCGGCGTCGAAGTGGCCGAGGTCCCCGGTCCTGAGCCATCCGCCCCGCATCACCTCGGCCGTCAGGTCGGGCTGGTTCCAGTAGCCGGCCATCACCATCGCGGACCGCACCCACACCTCCCCGGTACCTCCCCGCTCCGACTCCGCCCCGTCCTGATCGCGCACCTGTACGTCGACACCGGGCGCGGGGCGGCCGACGGAGGCCAGGAGGTACGGCCGGTCGGTCACCCCCGCGTCGTGATCGGCCGCCGAGAACCTGCAGATCACGCCGGCTTCGTTCATCCCGTAGCCCTGCCGCCACCTCGGGCGCGCACCCCAGCGCGTCAGCGCCTGCCGCAGCCGCTCCGGATGGATGGGAGAGTTGCCGTACGACACCTGGTCCAGACCCGGTACGCCGTCGGCGGTCGCCGGGTCGTCCAGCAGCCGGTACACCATCGAGGGCGTCAGGTACGTGGACACGGGCGCAAGGCGCCGGCAGGCGGCGGCGAACTCCCCCGCGCAGAAGGGGTCGAGGATCTCCACCCGGCCTCCCTCACGCAGGTGCTCCAGGCACCGGCCCCCGGAACGCTGCGCGAGCGAGGTGACCGACAGGTAGACCGACTCACGAGGCCCGCCGCCGTTGCGGCCGTTGCCGCCCTCGCCGCCCTCGCGTCCCCTGCCCCGCGTATCGGTCCGGCCCGCCATCGCGGCGAACGTGGAGGCCACCCCCTTGGGCCTGCCCGTCGTACCGCCGGTGTACGTCACGCGCGCCACGTCGTCCTCACGTGCCTGCACGGGCACCGGCCGGCCTTCCCGGGCGCGGGCCAGCCGCATCAACTCCGCCGACCCGATGCGCGGAACCCCTGTCTCCGGCACCGGGGTGTCGTTGACCACCAGAACCGGTGCGCAGTCGCGCAGCATGAAGTCCAGGCCGTGGGTGGCCGGGCCGACGACCACCTGGGTCAGCCGCGCGCCCAGCACGTGCGCGGCCAGCCGCACGAGCAGCGCCTCGGGCCGGTTGCCGTCCGTGACGCAGGCCAGACCCGCCCCGCGCCGCACCCCGAGCTCCCCGAGGACGTCGGCCAGCCGGTACGTATCGGCCAGGACCTCGGCAAACCCCATGACGAGGGGCCCGGCCCCGATCGCGGGCCGCGCCGCGTTCTGCTCGAACGCACCGATCAGGTCCAGGACATACCGCGCGCCGCCCATCGCTCCACCGCCTCCACGCCCCTGCCGCGTCCCGACGTCGGCCAGTCTCCCGCCCGGCCGTAGTCCTTGTCCCCGGCTCGCCATACGGTGGGCGCAGGCGCGTCCGGCTCGAACCGGGTGCGCGCGGCCGTTCGGGGTGCCGGGTGGGCGAGCCGCCTGGTTTCCGCCTGTTCCGTGGGATCCGCTGGGTGCCTGGGCCGTCACGGGCACGAAGGGAGCGGGACTTGGTGCGCGTGCTGATGGGTGTGCTCGGGGCCGCCCTCGTGTTGTCGGGCTTCTCCTCCGTAGTGAGCAACCTCGTCGTCCCGCGGCCCAGCCGGTCCCGGTTCACCCGGTTCGTGCACGACGCCGTCCGCCGGCCCTTCCAGCTCGCCGCCGACACCCGCTCCACTCCCGAGGGCAAGGACCGGACGCTGGCGCCGATGGCGCCGCTGACCCTGGTGGCCGTACTGATCGGCTGGCTCCTGCAGTTCCTGCTCGGCTACGGCCTCCTGGAGGCCGCCCTAAGCGGTCTGCCGCTGCGCAAGGCCCTGGTGGAGGCCGGTTCCTCGCTGCTCACGCTCGGGTTCGCCAGCAGCAACCGCGAGAGCCTGAACGCCATCGACTTCTGCGCGGCGGCCACCGGCCCCGTGACCATCGGCCTTCAGGTCGGGTACCTACCCGCGCTGTACGGGGCGTACCAGAGCCGGGAGATCGAGGTGACCCTGCTGGAGGCGCGGGCCGGTGTCCCGCCCTGGGGGCCGGAGATCCTGGCCCGCTATGCGCAGGCGGAGCTGCTGGACGGGCTCGACGAGCTGTTCCGCAACTGGGAGCGGTGGAGCGCCGCGGTGAGCGAGAGCCACACCACCTACCCGATCCTCATCCAGTTCCGCTCGCCCAAGGCGAACCGGAACTGGCTCGTGGCCCTGGTGGCAGTGATGGACGCCGCGGCGCTGCGGCTGGCGTTCAACCCCTCCCAGCCGCAGTACGCCGTACGGATGGCCCTGCGCGCGGGCTTCGTATGCCTGCGCGACCTCGCCGACATCCGAGGCATCAGCTACAACCACGACCCGCATCCTGACGACGCGCTGCTGCTCACGTACGAGGACTTCCTCCAGGGCGTGGCGCGGATGTCCTTGCAGGGGTACCGCATGGAGCGCACGCCGGAGCAGGCCTGGCCGCACTTCCGTGGCTGGCGGGTCAACTACGAGGCCATCGCCCACCGGCTGGCCCGGGACATCGACGCCGTCCCCGCTCCCTGGTCCGGCGCCCGCCGCACCGGCACGCCGGTCCGCACCCCGGTCACCCCCGCCGACCGCCGGCCGCCCGCGGACAACTGACCCGGCGGACACGCGCTAGTGCGGCGTCCAGGTGAATTTGCCGCCGCCGACCCAGTGGACCTCGTCCAGGTCGTCGAGGTCGTGGACGGGGATCCCTGCCTCCGCGGCGACCAGCAGCACGTCCGTCATCGACATCGCCCTGCCGACGAACTCTCCGTCGACCTCCACGATACGAAAGGGCGGGTTGCCGGGCTGGACGCCGAGTACGGTGATCCGCGCCGGGGAGAGATGTGGTGTCGATCCTTCGGTCATGCGGAAACGGTTCCATGCCGGGACCCGTGGCGGGCGCGGCGACACGTTCCGAGGGGAGATCCGCTTCCCGTACGGCCGCCGTGGCACCGGACGGCACCGGTCGGCACCGCCGCGAAGGCTCTACTCGTGCGTGGCCGTGGCCCCGGCCACGCGGACTGCCGCCCCTGTCAGCGTCCTCGCCGTACGGGTGGCGCTGGCGATGGCCGCGTCGGGGGCGAGTCCGCAGAGGTCGGTGAGGCTGAACAGGGCTTCCGCGCTGACGACCACCGCGAGGTCGCGCTTGAGCTGGGCGAAGGCCTCCGGATCCGCCACCCCCAAGGTGTCCTGGAGGGGAAGGAGCGCCTCGTCGATGAGGCCGAATCGGATGCCGGGCCTCCCGGGCGACGCCTCCGGGCGGGTGATGGTCGCGGCGATCATCGCGCGCACCGCCCCCTGCCGGGCGAGGACACCTCGCAGCAGGAACTCGCAGGCGAAGGCGACGCGTTCGACGGGGTCCCGGGAGCCCTCGACCGGTCGGAGAGCATCGGCGGGTGCGGGCCAGACACCGGCCAGCGCCTCACCGACCAGCGAGGGGAGGTCGGGGAAGTACCGGTACGCAGTGGCGTCGGAGACCAGTGCCGCGCGGGCGATCGCGGGCATGGTGACCTCGCCGCCGGTGGCGATGAGCTCGCGGGCCGCCTCGACGATCGCCGTACGCGTGCGCTTCTTCTGGTTGCTGCGCCCGGACTCCGTCTCTGCCATCGCCATCCGTACGTCCCTCCCGTCCTCGTTCCGCGAGCTCTTGCGCCTCTTGCCCTTGCCGGCTCGCTGTCGCCCCTTCATCTTCACTTTAACATCACCGGCTCTCGTTATAAGAGCCCGCTTGCATAACGAGAGCCGCCCTCCTGGTTTCGTGAGGGCGAACTCTCACGCAGGGGGCGGCAATGCCCGAGGTTTTCCCTGATTTCGAATGTCAGCAGGTCACGGTCAGCGCGAACGAACTGTCCACCGGCGTGCCCTGCAGGTCGTAGGTCTGGATCCCCATGTCGCCGTCCACCCCGTCGCTCGTGGTGAAGTGGCGAGGCGTCCGGAAGAAGGTGGCGTTGCGCGAACAGAAGGCGATGCTGTGGTTGAACGTGAAGCCGTACTACTGGCCGACCCCTTCGCGCCACACCCGGACCACATCGGACGGGGGATCGACGACGGTGCCGCCGTCCGCGTTGACGTAGATGTTCTCCGACGCGGTACCGGTCGGGCCCCGGGGCCCCCGAGGCCCTTCAGGTCCCCGAGGGCCTTCGGGTCCCTGAGCGCCGGCGGGCCCGGTCTGGCCCGCCGGGCCCGCCGGACCCGCCGGACCTGCCGGACCCGCGGGCCCGGTCGGGCCTTGGGGACCCTGCGGCCCCTCTTCGTTCCACTCGAGCGGCGTCTCGAAGAAGTGGCATTCATCATCGAACCCGGTGAGGACTCCCACAGTCCCCGTGTACGCGTTGGCGCAAGCGCGAATGACGACGGGATCCGCCAACGGTGTCGCGGCGCGAGCGGAACAGGTGGGGCCCATCAGGCCGATCACGGCGCCGGCGAAGGAGGCGGTGGCGCGCGTTCGGGAGATTCCCGCGGGACTGCGGCGGTACGACGTATCGGACATATGTTCTGGCCTCGATCTCAGGTTCGACGAATGCGGCAGGCCAGTATCGGCACCCGAGGAAGGAGACCTCGGGAATTGGTCCACTCGTGGGCGCCGATGCGCGACCCGCCCAGTCCACCCCCACCGAAACACCCGAGGCCGGTCGGCGATAATCATCAGGTCCCAATTCCGAATAATTGGATTCCAATTCCGACGCCTGCCGAATTTCCGCAAAATCGCCTCAATGAGTGGCTTTACCAGGCCGGACCGGCGCGCTGAATCCACGCCCGGTACCCGCTCTGTATCCCTGGAACGTCAGGTGAGGCGAGGGAAGGCTGGGGACGATGGTCGGGCGAAGGAAATTCCTCATGGCCGGCGCCATGGGGAGTGCGGTCACACTTTCTCGGGGTTTTCTGGGAACACCGGCGCGCGCTTCGGACGGTCACGGTCACGGGTCCGGAAACACCATGGTGCCGAAAACCCCACCGCTGACGAAATATGTCGACCCGCTGCCCACGCCGCTGACAGCCATCCCGGATCCGTCCGTCTATCCGGGCGCCGACTACTACGAGATCACGATGCGCCAGGGCTCGTGGCGCTTCCACCGGGATCTCGGGCCGGCGACCGTGTGGGGTTACTGGGCCGCGAACCCGCGCGATCCCCGCAAGGCCATCGGTATGGGATATCTCGGGCCGACCATCAGCGTGAACAAGGACCACCCGACGGTCGTCAAGTACCGCAACAAGCTGCCGACCACCCATCTGTTCCAGTTCGTGATCGACGGCATTCGTAACGGGAACCCCCAGCTCACCCCGATCCCACCGCCTCCCTACAAGCCCCACATGCCTTTCCCCTCGAATGTCAACGTGTGGAACGTCGTGCACCAGCACGGCGGTTTCACGGCGCCGCAGTCCGACGGCATGCCGCTGCATTCGTTCAGCCCGGACGGTATCCACGCCGAGGCGTACACCACCCTGGACCCGAAGCGCGCCAAGCCCAACGAAGCGATCTGCGCCTACACCAACCACGAGAATTCGAGCATGCTGTGGTACCACGACCACGGCATGGGGATGACCAGTGTCAACGTCTATGCGGGCCTTGCCGGTCTCTACCTCGTTCGTGACCCGGCGGACGAGCGGCTCGGGCTGCCGCAAGGCGAATTCGAAGTACCCCTCATCCTCCAGGACCGGACCTTCAACCCGGACGGCTCGCTCGCCTACACCATGACCCTGCAGCAGGGCGAGGACACCCCGATCGTCAACGGAAAGGCGTATCCCTTCCTGGCCGTGCAGCCGCGATGCTACCGGCTGCGCATTCTCAACGCCTCGAACGAGCGTTTCTGGCGACTGAACTTCACCGTTCCCACGGACGTGCTGCCTCAGCCCACCCTGCCGTTCTGGCTGATCGGCACCGACGGCGGATTCCGCGCCCTACTGCAGATGCTGAACTTCCTGATCGGGCCGGCCGAGCGGTACGACCTGATCGTCGACTTCAGCAAGGTGCCCATGGGTACGGACGTCACGTTGACGAACTACAACGCGCCGGTCCATTTCCCGGGTGGTGACGGACCGGAAATCTCGGGAATCATGCGATTCAAGGTCACCAAACCCCTGTCCGGAGGCAGGGACAGGACGACCCCGCCCAAGGAGCTCGATCTGCCGGCGGTCGAACCCATCAGGCCGAAACCGCACACCCGCCGGCGCGAATGGGTGCTGTACCAGCACAAGCTCTTCGGCACCATGACGTTCAACGCGGTCCCGTTCATGGAACCGTCACAGGACTTCATCAAGGCGGGCTCGACCGAGATCTGGGAGTACATCAATCCCAACCACGACGCCCACCCCATGCACGTCCACCTCGTCAACTTCCAGGTGCTGAACAGGCAGCCGATCGACGCAACCGCATACCAGGAGCAGTACGAGAAGTGGATCGACGGTGGCCGCAAGCCGGAGGACAGGCCGGTGTTGGCGAACTACCTCACCGGACCGCCGATTCCGCCGGACCCGGACGAGGCACAGTCCAACAAGGACACGGTCAAGTCCTATCCGGAGACGGTGACCAGAATCATCATCCAGGAATTCGATCCGCCGACGGACGAGATCGCGTCGATTCCGGGCAGTGGCGCCGAATTCCCCGCGGAGTACGTCCACCACTGCCACATCCTCGAACACGAGGATGACGACCTGATGCGCCCCTGGACGATCGTCCGGGACTGACCCGATGGATGAGCGGCGCCCGCCCCCGGCGCTGTCCGCGTCGGCCGGGCGCCGATCAGGCCCTGCCCTTGGGGCAGTGGCGCTCCATGAAGGCGAGAAACGCCTGCGCCCGCGCCGCCATCCCCCGCGCCGTTTGGACCTGACTGGATGACATCTTCAGGGCGGCGCCGATACGTTCGGTGTTCCAGCCCATGCGCAACAGGCTGTGCACCACGGCGGGCCGCAGGGCCTGGAGCACGTCCGGCTCCTCCCCCGACACCACGGCCCGGGCCAGCTCCGTACCCTGTTCCATGCGCGCCAGTTGCAGCCTCATCCTGCGTCGCTCCAGCGGCGTGGTGCCGCCCCAGATGCCGTCGCTCTCGTCCGAACGGACGGCTATGGCAAGGCACTCCTCCCGGACCGGGCAGGTGGCGCACAGCTCCTTGGCGGCCGTGATCTGAGGCTCGCTCAACGGCACACCGTACGCCGGGAAGAACAGGGCCGGGTCGGCGTTCCGGCAGGCCGGTGCGGACAGCCCGGGCAAGACCGGCGGGGCGCTCACCTCGATTGCGCTCCGACCGCGCTGGACGACAACCGGACGTATCACAGTGAATCCCCTATCGGTTCGAACGCGCCAGGGAAGCTCCCTACACAGGAAACGTCGGATATCCGGCATGGGTTCAAAGCACTCTTTTTCATGACTGCGGGCACCGGCTTCGCTACTGAGCGTCGACGGCCGGGGGCCGTTCCGAATCGGGCCCGGAACAGGCCCGGGAGGCGAGGGTGACGGCAACGGACACCACTGCCAAGGCGGCGATCGAGGCGCCGGGGGTGAGGTACGTGGCGACGCCGCCACCGATGGCGGCTCCGATGCCCTGCCACGTCATCCGGCCGGCGGACTCGACGCCCTGGACCTGGCCCCGGACCGGGTCGGGGGTCAGCGCGAGGAGTTGCTCCTGAAGTGGCAGGGTCGCGGCGAACCCGGCGCCGGAGACGAACACCGCCGCCATCACCACCGGCACGGGCGGCTGGAAGGCGAACAGCAGGTACGGGGCAGCGAGCAGGAGCCGCAAGGCGAACGCGCAGCGGTGTCGCTGGGCCGCGGTGAGCAGCCGCCCGACCGCCAGGTCTCCGAGGAGCATGCCGGCCGATCCGGCTGCCAGGAAGGCGCCGGCGTGCTGGGGTGCGTAGGAGATGAACAGAGCCTCACAGCCGACGATCAGGCCGTTGGGCACCCACAGGTTCAGCAGGAGTACCCGCTGGCGCTTCCGGGAGAAGAGCGCGGTGTTCGTCGCCCAGGTCCGGCGCAGTCCGGGTCGGCGGGCCGGACGGACGGACCGTTCCCTGATCGTCGCGGCCACGACGCCCAGACCGAGTCCGGTCAGTGCGACGGCGATGACGAAGACCTCCTGCGGGCCGAGGTGGCGCAGTAGTGCGGCGCCGATGGCGTAGCCGAGGATGGCCGTGCCGCCCGAGGTGATGTTCATGAGCGAACGCGCCAGCGCGTAGGTGGAGGTCGGCACCACTTCGGCGAGCAGTCCCATCCGGGCTCCGGTGCCCAAGGATTGGAAGAAGCCCAACACCAGAAGAAGGCCGAACCGGACGGCCAACGGCACCCCTGGAACCGCTTGCGCGGCAACGCCCACCAGTGAGGCGCCCTGGAGGGTGACCAGGGTCCGGCGGGGGCGGTTCCCGTCGGCGACCGACATGAGCGTCAGGGCGCCGAGCACCGTCGCGAAGGTGGCGCCGTACATGCTCACGGCGGTCAGGAAGGGTGACTCGGTCTGGTGATTCACCAGCGAGCCGAGCGCGAAGCCCGAGAGGGTGCTCGCAGCAACGGTCAGCGTGAAGCCGGCGTACAGGCCGGCGAACTCGCGGTTGCGGAGCAGGGAGCGGTAGCCGGTGGCGGGTGAGGCGGTGGGCGGGGTGGTGGGTTCGGCAGTGGAAGAAGGCATGAAAAAAGCCTCCGGACATACCCGTTGGGGTGCCGAAGGCGAACGCGGTCATTGTAGCAGGCGGGGCACGGGCGGACGCTGGGCCGGAAATTGACATGCGCGGGGCTCGCGAATTACCTTCACTATTACTTAAGGGTGTCAATCATCTACACCCTTAAGTACCTCTTCCACCCGGGCAGCACCAGCAGACGAAGGGCCCACACATGAACCCCGCCCAGCACGGAGCGGCCGTCGCCGCCCAGGCCGCCGGATTCGTCGCCACGGTCAAGGCGGCGGACCTCTCCGCCCCGGTGCCGACCTGCCCCGGCTGGACCCTCGCGGACCTCACCCAGCACGTCGGCAGCGTGCACCGCTGGTTCACCGAGCTGCTCCGCCGGCGCATCCAGCAGCCGCCGACCAGTCGCGAGGTGGACCTGCGCCTGCCGCAGGACCGCGACGGGCTCCCGGACTGGCTGGCCGCGAGCGCCGCGGAGGCCGCGGAGGTGTTCGCCGCCACCGACCTGGACGCGCCGATGTGGGCCTGGGGAGTCGACCAGCACGCCCGGTTCTGGGTCCGGCGCATGCTCTTCGAGACCCTCGTCCACCGGGCCGACGCGGAACTCGCCCTCGGGATCACACCGCACATCCACCGCGCACTGGCGGTCGACGGCATCGACGAGTTCCTCACCAACCTGCCGTTCGCGTCCTCCTTCGCGCCGCTGACCGCCCAGCTGCGCGCCCCTGACCGGACCATTCGCTTCAGCTGCACGGACGGCGACGGTGACGGCGAGTGGCTGGTCGGCCTGCGCCCGGACGGGTTCGCACTCGTCGCCGACCACGCCGAGGCCCGTACGGCGGACGCCACCGTACGGGGATCGGCCGCGGACCTGCTCCTGCTCCTCTACGGTCGCATGGACCGCCAGAGTGACGCCTTCCGCCTGCTCGGCGACCAGGACCTGCTCACCCACTGGTTCACCCACTCGGCCTTCTAGCCACGAGGGCGAGCCGTTACATTTGCCGTGCTCGGCCGCAGGCCGCGTACGACGGTCCCGAATCATCTGGAGGCATGGTGGGCACGGCTCTGATCGCGCTGGCCGCCGCCGGCGTCGGCGTGATCGGCACGCTCCTCGCCCCCGTCCTGTCCCAGCGCCTGACGGCCCGTGCCCAAGCCGAGCAGTTCGAGCGCCAGCAGCGGACGGACCACGCCCAGCGGCTCCACCAGCAGCGGCTCACCGAGGAGGACCGGCGGCGCGAGTGCTACGTGGCGGCCAACGCCGCGTACCGCCGCTACCGGATCGAGCTGATGAACTACCTGTGGCTGGTGCACAAGGAAGAGGTCGCACCGGAAGGTCGGCAGGCGATGGAGGCCGCCCGGCACGCGCACCACGCCGCGTTCGCCGAGGCGCAGATGATCGCCTCCACCACGGTGATGGACGAACTGGACGTCATGACCACGGCCCTGTCCGAGCTGTACGGCATGACGATGCGGCTGGAAGAGGGCCGGCCGGTTCCCGGAGGCTCGTTCCAGGAGATACACGACGAGCTTCAGGAACTCTGGAACCGCGGGCAGGAGCTCCGCGCCGTGATGCGCACCGACCTCGGCGTCGACGAGGGCCCGATCGCCCGGCCCGCGACTCATCCCTGAGTGCGGGCCGGGCTGGTGGACCTATCGGGTGGAGCGGGTCGTCAGATCCCGAAGGGGGCCGCGTAGCGGACGGTGCCGCCCGGCAGCGGGTGGGCCTCGTCGAGCGTGAGGGCCATCATGGCCTCGTCCGGGACCTCGATGCTCAGGCGGATGCCGTGAGCGGAAGCGCCGGTGAATCCGAACCGCGGGTAGTACGCCGGGTGTCCGAGGACGGTGACGTAGCGCTCGCCCATGTCCTTGGCGGCCCGCAGAGCTGCGCGGATGGCGGCGGAGCCCGCGCCGGTCTTCTGGTACTCGGGCAGTACGGCGACGGGGGCCGGGCACAGGGCCGGAGTGTCGCCGATGTGGCAGCGGGTGAGCACCGCGTGGCCTACGAGCTTGCCGTCCCCGTCCCCGTCTGCGGAGACGATGGACAGGCCGCCGATCCAGGAGGAGTCGGCGGCCGTTATGCCTCCTCGGACATCCGGGCCATGTGGGCGAGGACCTGGGCGGCGCTGTCGGGTGCGAAGGCGCCGGCGATTCCCTCGGCGGCGCCTTCGGCGGCCGCCGCGGAGCGGGGCAGCAGGAGGCTCTCGTACGCGCGCACGGCGTCGTCGGTCGTGGTGGTGCCGTCGATGAGGGCGCGGGCGAGATCGGCACCGTCGAGCATGGCGAGGTTGGCGCCCATGCCGGAGAACGGTGACATGAGGTGGGCGGCGTCGCCCAGCAGGGTGAGGCCGGGGGTGTGTTGCCAGGTGTGGGGGACGGGCAAGGCGTACAGGGGCCGGTTGGTGTAGCCGGTGTCGGTGTCGGTGATGAAGCCGAGCAGGTCGGGACCCCAGCCGGTGAACTCCTTGAGCAGTGCCTCGCGTACGGCGCCCTCGTCGGCCGGATCGAGGCCGGCGCCCTGGTGCCAGTTCTCCTCGGTGCGCATGCCGACGTACACGCGTATGTGCTGGTGGCTGTTGCGCTGGGCGATGAAGCCCTGGTTGTCGTCGAGAGCCATCATGGTGCCGTCGCCGGTGAGCGCGGCGAGTGCGGGGTGGCGGGTGTCGGCGTCGTCGAGGCCGGTTTCGACGAACGTGACGCCGGTGTAGACGGGCGTCGCGTCGGAGAGCTGCCGGCGGACTTTCGACCAGGCTCCGTCGGCGCCTACGACGAGGTCGGCGTCGGTGGTGGCGCCGTCGGCGAAGTGCAGACGGTGGACGCCTGCGGTGACGGGCTCCACGTGGGTGAGCTTGTGGCTCCAGCGCACGGTGCCGGGTTCGAGTGAGTTCAGCAGGAGGTCGCGCAGCTGTCCTCGGTCGATCTCCGGGTTGCCCTCCTCGGCGTCGGCCTCGGGCGGGACTGCGTCGAGCAGGACGCGTCCGTCGCGGCCGACCAGTCGCATCTGCTGGCCTTCGGGGCGGGCCAACGCCAGGAACTCGTCCAGCAGTCCGGCTTGCCGCAGCGCCTTCTGGCCGGAATCGGCGTGCATGTCGAGGGTGCCGCCCTGGTTGCGAGCGGAGCGGGAGGCGTCCTGGTCGTAGACGGTGGCGGCGATGCCGTGCCGCTGCAGGATGCGGGCACAGGTCAGGCCGCCGGGACCGGCGCCGATGATCGCGATCCGGGGTGGGGTGGAGGAGTTCAAGGTGGTGCTCCGTCGTGGAGATGGTGGTGTTCCGCCGGGCAGGCCGGCCGGCCATTCCAGAAAAGCACACCGGCTCAATAAGTGCAACGACTACACTTTTTAAGCCGCACCACCCACACACGGTTGCGTTCGACCGAGGCGCCAGGCCCTCGCTTCTTCGCGCTCCCCCCATATGGCGCAACGGTCGTTGAGCAGCACTGACCATGATCAATAGCCTGCCTCCCGACGCGTGACATCGCGTCTGTCGGAGGGAAGGCGAACGATCCCAGTGAAGCTCCCGATGTTGAAGCGCGCGGCCTGGCCCGCCGCGGCGACCGCCCTGATGACGATGCTCGGCACCACCTCGGCCGGTGCGGCCGACGCATGGCAGAAGGTGGGCGACGACGCCCGCAGCGGTGTCAGCGGCATCGCGTTCGAAGGCCGAACCGCGGACGGAGCCGGGGTGCACGCACTGGTCGTGCACGACAACAAGCAGACCGGCCAGAAGCGCCTGTCCCGGATCACGCGCGGAGAAGACTCCGACGGCATCTCCCCGATCACCTGGGACGGGCCGGAGCCCTCCGCCCTGGAAGCGATCGAAGCCATCCCGCAGATGCCCACCGAGTACCTGGCGCTGACCAGTCGCGGCATCGTCTACCGCCTGAAGGTCGTCGGCAGCACGGCGACGGTCGTCGACTACGCGCCGCTGCCGGCCATCGGGGAGGGCGACGACTTCGAGGGCTTCGCGCTCGTGGCCCAGAACGGGAACCTCGCCGCCCTGTGGGCGGATCGTGGAGCGGGTGCCGACCGCCCTGCCACGGTGTACGCGGCGCCGCTCTCGTTCGCGTCATGGGGACAGCCGCAGTTCGGCAGCGTGACCCGTCGCGCCTACCGGGCGATGTCTCCGAACGACGCCGCCACGCGGCACATCTCCGACATCTCGGTGACCGACTCCGGGCGGATCATCGTGAGTTCGGCGGCGGACGCGGGCGACGACGGCCCGTTCGATTCGGCGGTGAGCGAGGCCGGCCGCGTGACCGTGTCGGCGACCGGCCGGGTACGGGTCACGCTCGCGCCGTCCTCTGCCGTACTTGAGAGGTTCCCGCGGTACAAGATCGAGGGGGTGGAGTGCCTGCCAGGATCCACCGACGCCCTCCTCGGCACCGACGACGAGAACTTCGGCGGATACGTACGGACCATGCCGTTCTGCGGGGCCTGACCACCCGTCGGGGACCCGAGTGAGGGGACGCGTCCTGGCACGGGCACGACTCGCCGCGCGACCGGCCTGGGGCGGGCCTACGCTGGTGATTGTTGTCTGGGCCCTCGGACGACAGGAGAGCGTGCCGTGAAGCCGACCCACATCCGGCTGCGCCGGGCCTGCGTGGCTGCCGCCGCCGCAGGCGCGCTCATCGGACCGGCCGCCGCGGGCTCCGCGGCGGCCGGGGCGGCAACCGCCCCGGCGGTGTCCGCCCCCTCCCCTTCCCCCACCCCCACCACCGACGTGGGCTTCGTGCAGCTCACGCCTGCCGTCGCCGCGCGACTGGATGCGGCGGTGCGTCAGGTCATGCGTGAGACGCAGGTGCCGGGTGTGACCGTGGGGCTGTGGGCCCCCGGCAAGGGGAGCTACGTGAGGACTTTCGGCGTGGCCGACAAGGCGACGCGCGCACCCATGGCGACCGACCTCCACGTACGCATCGGCAGTGAGACCAAGACGTTCACGGTCACCGCCCTCCTCCAGCTCGTCGACCAGAAGAGGATCGGCCTAGACGACCCCATCGGCAAGTACATCAAGGGCGTTCCGAACGGGGACCGCATCACCCTGCGCCAACTGGCCGGCATGCGCAGCGGGCTCTTCAACTACAGCTTGGACGGGGACTTCATCAAGAAGCTCCAGGCCGATCCGGAACAGAGCTTCACGCACCGGCAGTTGCTCGACTACGCCTTCAAGCACCCCGTGCAGTTCCCTCCGGGCGCACAGTTCGACTACTCCAACACCAACCTGATCCTGCTCGGCCTGGTGGTGGAGAAGGTCACCGGACGGCCGCTCCACGAGGTCATCACGGAAAAGGTCCTGGCACCGGCCGGGCTCCGCCACACGGTCTTCCCCACGAGTGCGGCCATGCCGGATCCGTACGCTCACGGCTACACCAACCAGACGGCCTCGGGCAAGACCGAGGACTCGACCCGCTGGAACCCCTCCTGGGCCTGGGCCGCCGGAGCGATGGTCTCCGACCTGCAGGACCTGCGCAGTTGGGCCCGCACCCTCGCCACCGGCAGGCTGCTGACGCCCGCGACCCAGGCCGAGCGGCTGAAGACCACCCCGATGAACCTTCCGGGTGACGGCTACGGGCTGGGCATCTTCAACGTCCAGGGCTGGATCGGTCACAACGGTTCGATTCCCGGGTACGAGGTCCTCCCGGTCTACCTGCCGCAGGCCCAGGCGACCATGGTCATCCTCCTCAACACCGACGACCGGTACGAGGGCCAGGAGCCCAGCACCCTCTTCGGCCAGGCGGTCACCGCCATCGTGACCCCCGATCACGTCTACCCCGGCCACAAACCCCTCGCTCCCGCAACCGGCTGACCACACCCGACCGGGCCAAGTATCGAATACCTCTGGTGGCGGCGTGTGCCGTGGTGGCCGCCGCGGGCGGTCTGCTGGCCCCCGCCGCCTTCGGCACCGAGGACACCGGCGCCGTGGCCTCCGCCGGCGCCGATCCGTCCGCCACACCCGAGGAAGCAGCGCTGCCTGAGGGGGAGGCACCCGACGCTGCGGACGGCGACGCCGCCGTCTCCGCCGGCGACCACACCCCGTTCAGCAGCGGCGTCATGAGCATCGGCGGGAGCCGTTCGGCCGTGGCCGCCGGGGCAGCCGCGGCCACTCCTCCGCAGGGCGAGGGATGGAAGCTCTCGGGGGCCACCAAGTGGCTGGCCACCGGCTACACGATCAAGTTCTACGACCAGAAGTCCGCCGACTGGCTGGCCCGTACGTCAAGGCGACGGCGGCCGACCTCCAGCGCATCACGAACCTCCCCGTCACCGTCGACACCCACCCCGTGGGCTGGGACTACTCCCGCCCGAGGGGCGAGGTGGTCATCGGCGTGCTGCACCGCCCCTGCGTGCCGCCGGCGGGCGAGGGCAGCATGGGCAGCACCGGGTGGAAGGTGGTCCGCGACGGATCCGGAACCGCGAACCTGAGCTGCGGCTTCACCTCCTCCTCCCTTGCGGACACGGTGACCAGCGGCCACGCCTACATCGACGACGAGTTCTTCACCCCGGCCGGCAAGCCCACCGCCGCCATGGGCGAGGCCATCATGCGCAACCACGTCAGCCACGAGATCGGGCACACACTGGGCCTGACCCACGCGAACCGCAGCCTGACCAAGGGCGACTGCGTCAAGGGCACGGACTCGGGCGAGTTCCCCGTGATGTGCACGCCGACGTACGCCTACAAGGAGGCGAACACCAACGAGCGTCAGGTCTGGGTGACCCCCAAGTAGCCCGACCGCGGGGATGAGCCGGCGGGGGCGCGCGTCGAACGACGTAAGTGTCCCCGCCGTACGCACGCTCTTGGAGCGGCCGCTGCGAGAGGGGGAGGTTGCGGAAGGGGGAGTGCTCACCCCTTGCCACTCTTAACTTATAGCGCACAGGGGGGCTTGCGGCAAGGCCCCCTCGGTACCGCAAAATCGCTCCTCGTAGCCAGAAGCAGCGGAAATAGGAGATGCACGGGGTGCCTGTGTTGACAACGAAGACCACCAGCGCGTTCGACCTCCCCGACCACCTCTCCCCCAAGGCCGACCCGACCCTGATCGCCCGCGACGAGCAGCACTTCGCGGCCCTCGCCCACAGCCTTCAGCAGGCCGTCACCGAGCTGTCCGACCGCCTCGACGAGCTGCGCAAGGCGCCCGGCGGCCTGGGTCGCGAGGCGATGGAACGGGACAGCGAGATCCACCGGCTGACCTCCCGACTGCGCGCCCTGCGCCGCTTCGGACTGGACCTGTGCCTCGGTCGCATCGTCGGCGCGGACGACCCCGAGCCCGTCTACATCGGACGGCTCGGCCTCACCGACGGCGCCGGGCGCCGGCTCCTGATCGACTGGCGCTCCCCCGCCGCCGAGCCGTTCTTCGCCGCGACCCACGCCGACCCGATGGGTCTGGCGAGCCGCCGCAGGTACCGCTGGACCCGCGGCCGGATCGGCGACTACTGGGACGAGGTGTTCACCGCCGACGGGTTCGAAGGACACGCCGCGCTCGACGACCAGTCCGCCTTCATCGCCAGCCTGGGCAGCACCCGCTCGCCCCGGATGCGCGACGTCCTCGGCACCATCCAGGCCGACCAGGACGCCATCATCCGCGCGGGTTCCCGCGGCGCCCTCGTCGTCGACGGCGGTCCGGGCACGGGCAAGACCGTCGTCGCCCTGCACCGCACCGCCCACCTCCTCTACTCCGACCCCCGCCTCGGGCACCGCCGGGGCGGCGTGCTGTTCGTCGGTCCGCACCAGCCGTACCTGAACTACGTCGCCGACGTCCTGCCCAGCCTCGGCGAGGAGGGCGTACAGACCTGCACCGTGCGCGACCTCCTCCCCGAGGGAGCCGCAGCCCCGGCCGAGACCGACCCCGACGTGGCGCTGCTCAAGTCGTCCGCGGACATGGTGAAGGCGATCGAGAAGGCCGTCAGGATCTACGAGGAGCCGCCCACCGAGGGGATGACGGTGTCCACCCCCTGGGCCGACCTGTGGCTGAGCGCCGCCGACTGGACCGAGGCCTTCGAAGAGGCGGCCGGCGTCCCGCACAACGAGGCGCGCGAACGGATCTGGGACGGGCTGCTCACGATCCTGATGGACAAGCTCGACGACGATGAGGACGAGGTGTCGCCCGACCAGCTCCGCAGGGCGCTGCTGCACGAAGAGGAGCTGGTCACGACCCTCAACCGCGCGTGGCCGCTGCTCGAAGCGGCCGACCTCGTCGGAGACCTGTGGTCGGTGCCCGCCTACCTGCGGCTGTGCGCCCCCCGGCTCGGCCGCGAGGACGTACGGAAGCTGCAGCGCGCGGACGCGCAGGCCTGGACCGTGTCGGACCTGCCGCTCCTCGACGCGGCGCGGCAGCGGCTCGGCGACCCGGAGGCGGCCCGGCGCAAGTTCCGGCACGACGCGGCCGTCGCCGCCGAACGCGAACGCATGGCCGGAGTCATCGACGACATCCTCGCGGCCGCCGACTTCAACTCGGCCGGTGACGACAGCGAGGGTGCGGTGAGGATGCTGCGCGGCCGTGACCTCCAGGACAGCCTGATCGACGAGAGCGCCCTGCCGGGCGCCGACCCGGACCGGCTCGCCGGCCCGTTCGCGCACATCGTCGTGGACGAGGCCCAGGAACTGACCGACGCGGAGTGGCAGATGCTGCTGCTGCGCTGCCCGTCCCGGAGCTTCACGATCGTCGGGGACCGGGCGCAGTCCAGGCACGGTTTCACGGAGTCGTGGCGGGAGCGGCTGGAGCGGGTCGGGCTCGACCGGATCGAGGTGGCCTCCCTGAGCATCAACTACCGCACGCCGGAAGAGGTCATGGCGCAGGCGGAGCCGGTCATCCGGGCCGTGCTGCCCGACGCCAACGTGCCGACTTCCGTCCGGGGCAGCGGTATTCCCGTCGTGCACGGATCCGTCGCGGATCTGGACTCCGTCCTCGACACGTGGCTCGCCGCGCACACCGACGGGATCGCCTGCGTCATCGGCGATCCCTCCTTCCGGGCGACGTCCCGCGTCCGGTCGCTGACCCCGGAGCTGTCGAAGGGCCTGGAGTTCGACCTGGTCGTCCTCATCGACCCGGAGGCGTTCGGCGAGGGCGTCGCAGGAGCGGTCGACCGCTATGTCGCGATGACCCGGGCGACCCAGAGGCTCGTCGTCCTCACGAGTTCCTGAGGCCGGCGGGCGGCCCCTGCCGTACTACGCGAGGCAGGGGCCGCCGGCGTGCGGCGGGTGGGCCGCGGGATCAGTAGGCGTCGTACTGGCCGAACCAGTCGACGATGTAGTGGGCTTCGCGGCTGCTCTGGTTCCAGAGGTCGATGACCTCGTGGGGGCCCGGCTTCGCCTGGACCAGGTTCGGAACGTCCTTGCCCGCCGTCCAGTTCAGCGTGGAGGACACGGGCCGCGGCGGCGGGGTCGGGCTCCCGTTCCTGTACGCGTCCATCGCGTACGGGTCGGGGGCCACCGAGAGGAAGCCGGGACCGGAGGTACTGGTGACGGTGACGTTCAGTACGTACGCCTCGACGGGAAGGCGGTCGCGATTCCCGGAATCCATGTCCATGGGCATGTAGCCGCCGGCGAGACACGGCCAGGTACCGGCGCCGCCCCAGCGGCGCGAGTCCAGGAGCCGCCACGGGCCGCCCGTCGGGATGCCGGGCGTCGTGCTCGTGAAGGCCGCCTTGCTGCCGGCGCCGTAGTAGCCGACCACATCGACGATGACGTCGGTACCCGCCCAGGCGCCGTTGCGGACGTTGATCTTCCCGTCGGCGCCGACGGGCACGATGACCGAGTTCGCGATCGTCTGACCTGCCGTGAAGTTCAGATTGGACGTGGTCGGCGCCGTCTGCCCGCTCGGGAAGACCGTCAGGTGGCCGGCCTCCCGCGGATTGGTGACGGTCACGTTCAGCGCAACGGCGCTCACCCCGGCGGGAATTCCGCTCTTGCCGGTGATCTGCACGCCGAACGTGCCCTGCCCGGCGACCTGGCCGCGCGCGGCGCCCAGCCCCTCACGGGTGTCGACGAAACGGACCGGGTTCAGCGAGGTGTAGCCGTCGTTCGCGGACCGGTCGAAGTAGCCGGTCACGTCCGCGAGCAGGTCGACCGAGTTCCAGCCGCCGTTGTACAGCTCGACGTACCCGTCCTTGCCGATCGGCACGATCACCTGGTTCGGAACGGTCTGTCCGGCGACGTAGTTCATGTTCGAGGACTCGGGCCGCTGCTTGCCCGCGGGGTAGACGGACACGTGTCCGCCGGCGGTCGTGTTGGTGACGGTGACGTTGAGGACGACCGCGGCGGCCCCGGCCGGGACGTTCCCCTTGCCCGCGACCTTCATCCAGACCGACGAGTAGGCGCCGACCTTGGCCTTGGCCGCGCCGAGGCCGGACCGGGTGTCGAGGAGCCGGGTGGGGGTGTGCGGGACGAAGTACGAACCGGCCGTCGAGAACGCGAGCCGGTTCACGGCCTGCACCTTGTTGACGCTGTCCGTGGCGGTCACGGTGATCGTGTAGTCGCCGGGCCTCGGATAGGTGTGTTTGTTGTGCCCGCGCGCCTCCCCACCGTTCATGGTGATGGTGTCCGTCGTGCCGTCGCCCCAGGCGATGGTGACCTCGTGCGCCACGGGCACGCCGTTGTAGAGGTTGACGTTCAGGGAAATACCGCGCGCGGTCGTGATGTCGGCCGACATCACGACTTCGAGGTTCGAGGCGGCGGCGGACGCGGAGGCCGCCTTGTTCACCTCGCTGCCCGGCAGGGCCGTTCGCACCGTCCGGTCGCCCGGGCTCTGGAACGTCCCGGCCTCGTCGGCGGCAACCTCGACCGGCGGCACTGAAGCTCCGGCCGCGCCCGGGCCGTCGGCCTGCGCCACGCCCGGTATGAGACCCACGCTCGCCGCGATGGCGGCAGCTGAAACCACGAGTCGGCGACTACGCACCGGCCCCCCCATTTTTCTCTTACGGCTTGAACAAGTTCGAAAGCCCGCTCAGAGTACGTCAGCTGGCGCCCGACAGGCGCAGCATGAAGACGTCGATCGCGTCCTCTGCCACCGCGGTGAAACCGTGGCGCTCGTACAGCCGCCGGGCGGCGCTGCCCTGCAGGACGTTCAGCCGTACGGGCACGCCGTCGCTGTCGGTCCGCCGCAGCAGGGAGCGCAGGACGGCCGATCCGAGGCCTCGGCCGTGCAGGCCCGGAGCGAGATAGAAATGCTCCAGCCACCACCCGTCCTCGGCCGGGCGCAGGGTGACGCTGCCCGCGAAGGCACCCTCGGCCACTATGACCGACGTGTATTGCGTGGAGAAGGAATCGCGCAGCCGCTGCCGGACCCGGTGTTCGTCGAACCGTCCCAGCCGCTCCAGGTCCGGGCGCATCACGATCGCCCGCAGCTCGACGACCGTCTCGACATCCGCCGGCTCGGCGGAACGCAGCGACCATTCCACGGGACGGGCCGCCGGCTCCTTCGGCCGGGTCCCGGTCTCGCGGACGAACGGCAGGTCCCGGGCGGCCACGTGGGTCAGCGGGCCCGCGGCGCGGAGTACGACGTCGAGGACGGCGTCGGGCTCGGCCGCGTAGCAGTGTGCGAACCACGGCATGTTGGCCTCGACGATCGCCCAGCCGCCGTCGGCGAGCCGGCCGACATCCACGCACACGGCGCTGGGCAGCCCGCCGGCCGTGGCTTCGAGCACTTCGCGGGCGAAGGCCCGGGCGGGTGCGTCCAGCGGTGCGGGATCGGGGCGCCCGTACACGGCGTAGCGGCTGCCGGCGGCGACCTCCCCGTCGAGCACGAACAGCCTGTACTCGGCCGCGAACTCCACGACGCCGCTGACGAGGACCGGTGTGGCCGCGTCGAGGGCGGCCGGCAGTGCGCTTCCGTCCTCGTACACCGCGGCGGGGAGCAGGTCGATCTTCGCGGAGGGCGGTTTGACGAAGGCGGGTTCCCGCAGGGACCGGGCCTCGGCGAGCGTCGTGAGTCGCACGGACCGCCGGAGGAGGGGATGCGGCACCGTCGCCAGCCAGTCGTCGGCGGGTTCGAGGAGCCCGAGGCCGAGCCGGCCTGAGAGGACGTCGGCGGCGAGCGGGCCTCCGTACCAGTACGTCTCGCGGCCCTCGGCCTGCTTGGCGTGGGCGACGACGTCATGGCCGCGCCACACCGCTGCCTGCGCGAGGAGTTCCGCCGTGGTGGTGCGGGGCGGGTTAAGGAGCAGGGTGGGCGTGGTGCGGTCATCCATGGCGGCGAGAGTACAAGGGGACCTCGGGGGCCCGCTCGGCTATTCGGGCTGGGGTCAGGCCGTGCGCCGGCCCGTCGGACGCTCCTTCTGTCCGTTCACCACGCCCCGCTCCAGGACGGCCGTCCTCTCGACCACCGTTCCGGGCTCGGTCTCGCCTTCCTGCCTGATCTGTACGCCACGGCTGCCGAGGTAGGCGTACGTCGAGCGGTCGAAGACCAACTCGGTGCGCGCGCCGCGCCGCTCGTCGACGCGGGCCAGCGCGATCCCGTCGCGCCCGGCGGCGTCCTGGGAGTGCTGGACGACGACGACGCCCGGGATCTTGGCCGCCGCCTGGTAGAGCGCCGCGGCGATGCGCGACGGCACGACCTGCTCGCCGATGATCGAGCCGATCTGCTCGAAGGCCTCCTGGTCCCGGTCGCGTCCGCTGCCGCCCGCCGCGCGGATGGCCGTCAACAGGGCGTCCGGGTCCGCAGGCTGTGCCTTGAGCCAGTCGTACGAGAAGTTGACGGCCTCTCCGGGGATGTCCTGGCCGTTGACGGGCTTGGAGCGGGGGGCGTCCTTGTCCAGGGTGATACCGCCCTCGGGCTGCTGTCCGGGCTCGTCGAGCCAGCCCTTCGTCCCGTCGGGCGACTTCCACACCTCGCGGGTGTGCAGCGGCTGCACCCAGGTCTTGGACCGGTCGCTGTCCACGTCCACGGACGTCGACTGGTACGAGACCTGACTCTTGATGTAGACGTACTGGCCGGGACCCGGGTCCGGCAGGCCCGTCCTGGCGGCGGCCGCGGCGATCTGCTCGACGGTGGAGGCGAGTTGTTCGGAGCTGCCCGTCTCTATGGATACGACGGGCGCCTCGACCGCGGTGGTACGGGCGGACGCACCGGCGCCGGTCGGGCCCTGGGCGGCGTTGAGCGCGATCACACCCGCGAGCGCGGCGGCGGTGACCGGGATGCCGATCAGCAGGGGCCGTCGTACGGACCGGCGGGACGGGGCCCGGTCCCCGGCCGGAGCCGGGGCGGCGGCGATCTGCTGGATCTCGTTCATCAGGTGCTCCTCAAGCAGGCTCTGACGGTCGAGCGGCAGGTCCGGGCCTCCCGGGGGCGGCAGCAGCCGTCCCAGTTCCGCGTGGTCCAGCGGTTCGTCTCGCCGCCACTTCTTGCGGATCATCGGGATTCCTCCTCGTAGGACTGCGACTCTTGTGACCGGGCCGCAGGAGTGCGGCCGCCCTGTACTTGTCCGGAGCGGGAAAGCGGTTCCCCGGATCTCGCCAACTCCTTCTCGGAGAGCTTGCGCAGCCGGGTACGGGCGCGGGACAGGCGGGAACGTACGGTGCCGACCGGGACGCCGAGCGCGGCCGCGGCCTCGGCGTAGCCCAGTCCGGACCAGACGCACAGGGTGAAGACCTCCCGCTCGCTGCGCCGCAGTGCGCGCAGCGCGCGCTGGGCGGCGGCGAGCTGATCGGCGTCGGCGAGGCGGGCCACGAGCTCGTCGGCGAAGTCGGGCACCGTGTCCCTGACCGGGAGCCGGCCGAGCGCGCGCTGGTGCCGGCGGGCGGCGCGCGTGGTGTTGCGCAGTACGTTCACGGCGATGCCCATGAGCCAGGGGCGCGGGCTGTCGCCCTCGTCCCGCAGCTTCTCGCGCAGGCGCCAGGCCTCCAGATACGTCAGCGAGACGATGTCCTCGGCGAGCGTCCGGTCCCCGGTCGCGCGTACGGCGTGCCGGTGCACCAGCTGGGCGTGGTCTCGGAAGAGCGCCCGGAAGGCCTCCGGGTCCCCGGCTCGTATCCGGGCGTGCATTGAATAGTCCACGTCGGGTTCTTGTCTGCCGGACGCGGGCGGTTCCCGTGTCCTGGGTCACATCACGGCGGCGCGTTTCTCACAAGGGGCCGGCGGATACCGTATCCGCGGATCCTCAGCCTCCTCACCGCATGTTCACCGTTGCCGCATGCCCCAACGGAACTGAACGTGACACGGTGGATACGTCGTGCAATCGGCCGGCACAGCTCGGAGGGGATCTCATGTACTTCGTACGCCACAAGACGGTCCGGTCGGTGACACCCGCGTGGCGCCGATCGGCGACCGTGGCAGCGGCTCTGACCGCGGCGTCCGCCATGGCGCTGGTGACCGCGGCACCGGCGAGCGCCGAGGTCAAGGCCACGTGCGGGACCTACATCTGCGTGGCCACCGCCTACCAGGGGCGTGACTACGTCCAGGACATCACCGTCACGACCAGGGACGGACTGCCGGGGACGCTGCGGGCCTTCGTCGGCGACTACCGGAACAGCAGGGCGGGCGTATCGCAGGCCCGGTTCGTGGTCAACCGCGAGTTCAGGGCGTATCCGCGGCTGGCGATCTGCGGTGGTCTGGATCGCAGTGGCAGGGTGATCGAGAACCACTGCGTACTGATCCCCTGACGGGTCCCGGCGGCGGTGGCGGCGCAGCGCTGTGTGGTGCCGTGTGGCGCTGTGTGGCGACTGCCCGCCCGACCCGCCGTGCTGGGAGCATGGCGGCATGGAACGTGTGACGGGAATCGGTGGGTACTTCATGCGGGCGGCCGATCCGGCGGCCCTGAGCTCCTGGTATCGCGAGTGCCTGGGCCTGGATGCCGATGAGCACGGCCTGTGGCAGCAGGGAGCCGGGCCGACGGTGTTCGCGACGTTCGAGTCCGGGACCGACTACTTCGGGTCCCCCGCCCAGCAGACCATGCTCAACTTCCGGGTCCGCGATCTGGACGCGATGCTCGCGCAATTGCGTGCCAAGGGCGCGGACGTGGCCGAGGAGACGCAGGACATGGAGGGTGTCGGCCGATTCGGCTGGGTCACCGATCCGGAGGGCAACCGGGTCGAGTTGTGGGAGCCCGCCTAGGAGCCCGCCCAGGGAGCCGTCCCAGCAGGGTTCCCGGCCCCGGGTGCCTGGTGGGGCGGGCGGGCGCATGCTGGTGGGAGGGGGCGCCGGGGGCTGTGGACGGGACGTGTTCATGGGCGTGGGCAACGTGGGAACCGGGTCGCCCCGCCGGCGGCTGTTCTCGGGCCGGGACCGGGCGGTCATCGCCGCCGCCTCACTGTCGATGCTCCTCGTCCAGATGGACTGGTTCGCCCTCAACCTGATGCTGCCCGTGATCGCCCGGGACTTCTCCACTCCGACCACCAATCTGCAGTGGCTGGTCAGCGGCTACATGCTGACGCTGGGCGCGCTGATGATCACGGGTGGCAGGGCGGCCGACGTCCACGGGCGGCGCACCGTCATCGTCTGGGGTCTGGTCGGCTTCGCCGTGGTGTCCGTCGTGTGCGCCGCCGCGCAGAACGAGGTCTGGCTGGTCGTGGGCCGGGTGGTCCAGGGGGCCACGGCCGCGATGGTCTTCCCCGTGGCCGTGGCGGTCGTCACCGCCCATTTCCGTGACGACCGGCAGGGCCGCGCGGTGGGTACGGTGCTGGCCTTCAGCGCGATCGGCACCGCACTCGGCCCGTTCGTGGGCGGTGCGTTCGCCGAGCACGTCAGCTGGCGGGCGGTGTTCCTGCTGAACGTGCCCTTCTGCGCCGTCGCGGCCTTCCTGATGCTGCGGTTCGTCACCGACACCCGCGACGAGGAGGCCGGTCACGGCCTGGACCTCCCCGGAGCCGTCACCGTGGCGGGCGGTCTCACCGCCATCATGATCGCGGTCGACCAGGGCGGCCACTGGGGCTGGGCCTCCGCGGCGACGCTGGCCTGTTTCGCCGCCGGAGCGCTCCTGCTGGCCCTGTTCGTACTGATCGAGCGGCGGACGGCCGAGCCGCTGCTGGACCTGTCCCTGCTGCGCAACGGGCCGTTCGTGACGGTCACGCTGGCCGGCTCCGTGTCCAACATCGTGTACTGCCTGGTGGCGGTCCTCTCCGCGCTCTACCTCCAGCAGGTCCGCGGTCTCTCCCCGCTGGACGCCGGGCTGGTCTTCCTCGCACTGTCCGTCGGCGCCGGGGCCGCCAGCTACTGGTCCGGCCACCTCGCCCAGCACCGGCGGCCGGAAACGCTGATGGCGGGCGGGATGCTGCTGAGCGGCGTGGCCCTCCTGGCGCTGACCTGGACCGACCCGCTCCCGCTGTACACGGCCGTCTTCGCGGTCGTGGGCTTCGGGATCGGCCTCGGCTGGGCGCTGACGAACGTGGCCACCCAGTCGTACGTCCCGTCGAGCCGCCTCGCCGCCGCCTCCGGACTGGTGCTGACGTCGCTGGTCCTGCTGGGCGCGATGGCCGTGGCGGTGGCGGCGACCGTTCTGGAGGTCCTGAGCGGCTCGGAGCAGCGGGCGGCTTCGGACGGACCGGCCATCGAAAGCGTGCTGCGCGTCGCGGCGCTCCTCTCGCTCGCGGGCGCGGCCGTCCTGCTCCCGCTGATCCGCGGACAGCGGGCACCGGGCCCCGCCCCGACCGTCAACCTGCCGTCGCTCTGACGCCCCGCCGAACGCCCGTTACAAACCCTGAACCCATTCGGCGCAGGGAGGGAAGAGCGTCCCGTGCGGCGGGCGCACACGGGGGAAGGCTCCGTCTCCAGGCCTCCCATGGCCTGTGTCGCGCGCTCCCGTTGTGCGTGTCAGCACGGCCTTGACAGATGCCCGATACAAGCAAGAGTCACGGGTATGTCTGCATTGGGCAACACGACCCGCGTTGGTGGCGTTTGGGGGTGGTTGGGGGCCAGAGTGTGCCTCCTCGGCAGGACGCCGGGAACTGATCGGAGCCCACCCGCCTTCACGGCCGGGAAGGGCCGCTGTCTGTTGAAGGGGTCATCTTCATGTCTGCTTCTCTCGCCACCCGCCGGGTCCTCTCCGCGTTTCTGGCCGCAGGCGCCCTGGTCGGCGCCGCCGCCCTGCCGGCGGCCGCCGCCGACAACCACGGGCGCGACCACCGGGGCGCGCAGTCCTCGATCGTCATCGGCGACGTCCAGTACGACAGCCCCGGTCGCAACGACCGCTCCGCCCGTGCCCTGAACGGGGAATGGGTCGAGGTGAAGAACACCGGCCGTCACGCCGTCAACCTGCGCGGCTTCACCCTCACGGACCGGCAGGGCAACCGCTACCAGTTCAAGGACTTCCGGCTGGACGGCCGTTCCAGCGTCAAGGTCCACACCGGCCAGGGCCGCGACACCCGCCACGACGTCTACCAGGACCGCCACCACCAGGTGTGGGACGAGCGCGACAGCGCCACGCTCCGCGACAACCGCGGCAACGTCCTCGACTCCGACTCATGGGACGGCCGCCGGCACCACCGCAACGGCTGATCGATCCCGCCCCTGACGGGGCGACCGGGCCGGCGGCCACACCGAAGAGCGTGTGAACCGCCGGCCCGCCGCGAGCGGCGTGTCACGGCCATCCGGCCGCGGCACGCCGCTCAGGTCTGTGCGGAGGCCGACGGGCTCACGCCCGGCTTGGGGGTGTTCTGGCCGCGCTGCGGCAGCAGGGCCTTGCAGGTCTCGAAGGCCTGCGCCGACTGCGGGTCGGAGGTGGGGAAGCCCCTCATGCCAGGCGCGTTCGGGGTGGCCGACGGCAGCACCACGCCGTGGTCCTTGAGGCAGCTGGTGAACGCCTTCATGGCGCTGCTGTCGCCGCCGGGGCCGCCGCCGCGACCGTTGAACTGCGGGCGCAGATCCGCGCACGCCTGGGTCGCCTCGTTGCGCTGCGGGTCGGCCGACGCCCTGCGGCCGGGGCCTCCCGACGCACCGCCCCAGCCACCGGCACCGGCGCCGGGCCCTCGCGTGCCGGTCGGGCGCGGAGCCATCGTGACACCGTGCTGGGCCAGGCACTGGCGGTACGCGTCCATGGCCTTGGCGTCCGGTGACGGGGCCGCCGAGGCGGAGGCGGAGGCCGCCGTACTCGCGGCGCCCGCGCCGGAGGCGCAGCCCGCGAGCAGCAGTCCGCACACCGCAAGGGCCACGGCGGAGAGCGCGGCAGTCGGCCGGGGCGTGGTCCAGGGCATGTCCGTCGTCTCCTAGGTCGGGCCGCCGACGGCAGGGGCGCGTCGGCGACCGCGACTGAACCGCACGGAGATAGGGGCAACCGGGGCATCCGCTGGGAGTTTCCTGACAGTGCGCGGGCCCGCTCGCCCCGGGGGTGGACGGAGTCCGCACCGTACGCACCGGATCGGACGCTATGCCCGCTTCGGCCGGGCGTGGCGTTCCCAGGGAACTCCCAGGAAGCTCCCAGACGCTCCAAAGTGCGGGCGGACAGGATCCCGCCCCATGAAGGTGCTCCCACGGCGGCGCAGGGCCGTCCTGATCAACTCGGTGCTCTCGGTGGCGGTCCTCGCGGGCGCCGGCGGCGCGTATGCGGCGGTGACCAGTGGCAGCGACGGTCCGGCGCGCGGCGGCGCGCGGACCGTCGCGGTCACCAAGGGCGCCGTCCTCGCGACCGTGTCCGGCTCGGGGTCACTGAGCTCGCCGAGCGACGTCGGGGTGAACTTCACCACCGGCGGGCGGCTCACCGAGGTCGACGTCAAGCCGGGAGACAAGGTCACCAAGGGACAGCTGCTCGGGAAGGTCGACTCGACCGCCGCGACGGAGACGCTCACCCAGGCCCGGGCCGCGCTGACGGCGGCCCAGGCGAACGTAACCAAGGCCGAGGCGGGACAGGTCAGTTCGGCCTCGGGCAGCGGCGCCTCGTCCTCGCGGGGCGGTTCCGCTCCGGCCCCGACACCGACGCCGACCGTGGATCCGGCGCAGGTGGCCCAGGCCCGCGCCCAGCTCACCCAGGCGCAGAACGCCGTGGACGCCGCGCAGCGCGCCGTCGACGGGACCGTACTGAAGGCACCGGCCGCCGGGACGGTCGCGTCCGTCTCGGCGAAGGTGGGCGACACGGTGTCCGGTACGAACGGCAGCGGCGGCACGGGGGGCGGCAATGGCGGCAATGGCGGCTCCGGCGCCAACTCCGCCTCCTCCGCTGCCGCTTCCCCGGCCTCCCTCTCCGGGATCGTGGTCCTCACCAACCCGTCCGGCATGCAGGTGACGGCGAACTTCTCGGAAGCCGACGCCCTCAAGCTGAAGCCGGGCCAGCCGGCCACCGTCACGCTCAACGCGATGGCGGGCAAGGTCCTCAACGCACAGGTCCTGTCGGTCAGTTCCCTGCCCACCGGCAGCGGTTCCTCCTCCGGCGGCGGCAACTCGGGCGGCGGGAGCGCCGTGCAGTACGCGGCCACGCTCACGATCACGAGCCCCACCGACGACCTGCGCAGCGGCCTCAGCGCCAGCATCCAGGTCGTCGTCGGCGAGGCGTCCGGCGCCCTCTCGGTTCCGACCGCCGCCGTGTCCGGGACCGGTGCGAACCGAAGCGTCACCGTCGTCAAGGGGGACGGCACCGCCGTACGGACGCCGGTCACCGTCGGCCTCGAAGGCGACAGCACCGACCAGATCCTCAGCGGGCTGACGGAGGGCGAGCAGGTGCAGTTGGCCGCCGTGTCCTCGACCGGCAGCGGAGGCTTCCCGGGCGGCGCGTTCCCCGGTGGCGCCGGAGCGGGCGCCACCCGTAATCGCGGTACCGGCGCGGGCGGCTTCCGCACCGGCGGGGGCGGGGGTGGGCGCGGATGACGCCGCCGGTGATCGAGGTGCGCGCGCTGCTCAAGACGTACGGGCACGGCGACGCCGCCGTACGCGCGCTCGGCGGTCCGCGCGATCCCGCCACGGGCCGCCAGCCCGGTGTCGAACTCCTCGTGGAGCAGGGTGACTTCGTCGCCGTCATGGGCAGCTCCGGTTCGGGCAAGTCGACGCTGATGAACATCCTCGGCTGCCTGGACGTCCCCACGTCGGGCCGCTACCTCCTCGACGGGATCGATGTGGGCGGCCTGGACGAGCACCAGCTCTCGCTGGTCCGCAACCGCAAGATCGGCTTCGTCTTCCAGTCCTTCAACCTGGTGCCCCGTACGAGCGCCGTCGCCCAGGTGGAACTGCCGCTGGCGTACGCCGGGGTGAAGGCCGCAGAGCGGCGCCGGCGCGCGGTGGCGGCACTGACCCTGGTGGGTCTGGCCGACCGCCTGGACCACCGCCCCAACGAACTCTCGGGCGGTCAGCAGCAGCGCGTGGCCGTGGCCCGCGCGCTCGTCACCGCGCCCGCGATGCTGCTCGCCGACGAACCGACCGGAAATCTGGACAGCCACAGCACCGAGGAGGTCCTGGCCCTCGTGGACCGGCTCAACGCGTCGGGCCGTACCGTCGTCCTGATCACCCACGAGGACGAGGTGGCCCGGCACGCCAAACGGGTGCTGCGCCTGGTGGACGGGCAGATCGTCGAGGACGTCCGGCAGGCGCCCGTCGGCGGTCCCCCTCCCGCGATGTCCGAGCCCGCGCGCGCTGTGGCCGGAGGCCTGCGGTGAACCCGTTCCAGACGCTGCGCTTCGCCTTCGGCGGCCTCGCGGCGAACAAGGTGCGCTCCGCACTGACGATGCTGGGCGTGCTGATCGGCGTCGCGGCGGTCATCCTGCTGCTGGCCGTCGGCAACGGCTCCTCGCAGGCGGTGAAGGACTCCATCGAGAAGCTCGGCACCAACGCCCTGACCGTCTCCTCCGGCAGCGGATTCGGCGGCTCGCGCTCCGGCTCCGCCACCGCAAGCGGCACCAAGCCCCTGACCGTCGAGGACGCGCGGGCGCTCGCCGACCCCTCGGCGGCGCCGCACATCGAGTCGGTGGCGCCCGAGGTCACCACCTCGCAGACCGCCCTCTACGAGGGCACCTCGCACACGGTCGGCCAGGTCGTCGGCACGTACCCGGCGTACTTCAAGGCCTCCAACAGCAAGGTGGCCAAGGGCGACTACTTCAGCGGCGACGACGTACTGGCGTCCCGCAAGGTCGCCGTCATCGGCTCGACGACCGCCGCCGACCTGTTCGGCACGGCCGACCCGGTCGGCCGGAAGATGGTGCTCGGCGGCACGCCGTTCACCGTCGTCGGGGTGCTCGCCGCCAAGGGCGGCACCGGCTTCCAGGACCCGGACGACGTGGTGGTCGCGCCGCTGCCCACCGTGCAGAACGCCTTCACCGGCTTCGGCTCGGTCAGCCAGATCCTCGTCGAGGCCACGTCCGCGGAGGCGACGGCCGGGGCGCAGAGCGAGATCACCACCGTCCTGATGGGGCGGCACGGCATCAAGGACCCGGCCGCCCTCGACTTCCGGGTGTCCAGCCAGGAATCGCTGCTGACCACACAGGCGTCGACGAACAAGACGTTCACCGTGCTGCTGGGCGCGGTCGCCGCGATCTCCCTGCTGGTCGGAGGCATCGGGATCACCAACATCATGCTGGTCACGGTGACGGAGCGGACCCGCGAGATCGGCATCCGCAAGGCGATCGGGGCGCCCCGGGGCGTCATCCTCGGCCAGTTCCTCGCCGAGTCGACCCTGCTCTCGCTGATCGGCGGCGGGCTCGGCGTCGCGGCCGGGCTGATCGGCTCGCACTTCACCATCGTCGGCATCAAGCCGGTCGTCATACCGGAGTCGGTCGTCGGCGCCTTCGCCATTGCCGTGGCGATCGGGCTGTTCTTCGGCGGATACCCGGCCAACCGGGCCGCGAGCCTGCGGCCCATCGAAGCACTGCGGCACGAGTGAGCCGGCACACGCGGGAACAGGGAGAAGCTGACATGGCACGACGCCGCACCGAACTGGAGAAGCAGCCCGAGACCGGCGACGACCGGTACGCGCCGTTCGCCGAGGTGTTCACCACATCGGCGGCCGGGGAGGACCCCTTCCCGGAGGAGCTGATCGTGGAACACCCCGCCGCGCAGGGCCCCGGCGGCGATCCCGAGGGGATCCTTTCCGAACCGCCGGACACCCGGGACATCTCGGCGGAGCTCGCCGCTCCGCCCCGGCCCCGGCTGCCCTGGCTGACGCTGCTGCTCTCGGGCGGGGTGGTGGCCGGGCTCGCGTTCACCGGGGGCGCCCTGGTCGAGAAGAGCCACCTCCAGGGTTCACCCGGGGCCGGATCCGGAGGCCGGAACTTCGCGGCCGGGGCGGGCGGCCAAGGACGTACGGGCTCCGCCCAGGCGGGCAACGGGACCACCGGCCAGGGGCAGGGAGCCACCGGACGGGGCCGCGCCGGAACCGGAACCGGGAGCGGGAGCGGGAGCGGGAGCGGAACCGGGCAGAGCGGCCCGCGGCAGGGCTTCGGCGGAGCGACGGGCGGCCCGGGCGCCGGGGCCGGCGTGACCACCGGTACGGTGAAGCTCGTCGACGGCACCACCCTCTACGTCACCGACGCCCAGGGCAACGTCGTCAAGGTCACCACCGACACCAACACCCAGATCACCCAGGCCAAGAGCGGCAAGGTGTCCGACCTCCAGCCGGGTCAGACCGTCACCGTGCGCGGCAGCCAGACCTCCGCCGGCGATGTCGCCGCGACGACCGTCGCCCAGGGCGGCGCGGGCGGATTCGCAGGCGCGAGCGGATCCGGAGGCGCAGGCGCAGGCGGCGGCCGGGGCTGAGCACGAGAGGAAGGAACCGCCCCCTTGGACAGGGACACGGCCACGCCCGAGGCGAGCCTGCTCGTCGTCGACGACGAGCCGAACATCCGGGAGCTGCTGTCCGCCTCACTGCGGTTCGTCGGCTTCCGGGTCACCTCGGCGGCGAACGGCGCCGACGCCCTGGCGGCGGTCGCCAAGGAGCGGCCCGACCTGGTGGTGCTGGATGTGATGCTGCCCGACATCAGCGGATTCGCCGTCGTACGCCGTCTACGCGAGGCGGTCGGCAGCGGGTCCGGGGCCGAGCACCTGCCGGTGCTCTTCCTCACCGCGAAGGACGGCGTGGACGACAAGATCAGCGGACTCACGGCCGGCGGCGACGACTACGTCACCAAGCCGTTCAGCCTGGAGGAGCTGATCGCCCGGATCCGCGCGATCCTGCGCCGCACCGGCGCCCCGACGGGCGAGGGCCGCCTGGTCGCCGGCGACCTCGAACTGGACCCGGTGGGCCACCAGGTGCTGCGCGGCGGCCGGCCCGTCTCCCTCTCCCCCACCGAGTTCAAACTGCTCGCGTACCTGATGACCCATGCCGATCGCGTCGTGTCCAAGATGCAGATCCTGGAGCACGTGTGGGCGTACGACTTCGGCGGCGACCTCAGCATCGTCGAGTCGTACATCTCGTACGTGCGCCGCAAGGTGGACTCGGGCGCGGACGGCGCCGTCAAACTCATCCACACCGTGCGCGGCATCGGGTACGTCCTGCGCCGCCCGCAGACCTGACATGGCGAGGCGCCTTCCCCTGTCGCTGCGCTCGCGGCTCGTGCTGCTCTCGATCGCGCTGGTCGCGCTCGGGCTGACCGTCAGCGACACCGTCGTCCTCGGTTCGGTGCGCGCGCAGCTGGTGGGGCGGTTGGACCAGCAGCTCGAACGGTACGGGAACTCGGTGGCGTACCGGGTCCGGGCCGAGGGCACCCCGCAGCCGCACCTCGGGCGGGCGGGCGGCGGGCCGGGGCGGGCCTGGCTGCCGAGCCAGTACGTGGTGGCGTTCGCCGACACCGACGGCAGGGTGTCCGACCAGTTCCGGGAGCCCGTCGCGGCCGGGGATCCGGGCCCGCTGTGGCCGGCGATGGACGGGGCGCAGCTGCGGGCCAGGCTCGGGCGGGCGTTCGAGGTCCCGAGCGACCACGGTGACGGCACCTGGTGGGTGCTGATCGTGCCCGTGGGCAGCGACGATCCGGCGCTGCCCGCCGGAGTGGTGGTCGCGGCCCCGCTGGACGACGTGTCCTCCACCCTCGACCACCTGGCCACCGCCTTCGAGCTCATCGGCGTCGCGGTGTCGCTGCTGCTCGCCGCTGCCGGCTGGTTCGCGGTACGGGCCGGGCTGCGCCCGCTGCGGCGGATCGAGGAGACCGCGGCGGAGATCTCGGCCGGGCGCCCGCTCTCGCACCGGATGCCGGACGCCTCCCCGCGTACCGAGACCGGGCGGCTGACCAGCGCGCTCAACGGCATGCTCGCGCAGATCGAGTCGGCGTTCGCGGTCCGGGCCGCGTCGGAGGAGCAGATGCGGCGCTTCGTCGCCGATGCCAGTCACGAACTGCGTACGCCGCTGGCCGGTATCCGGGGCTTCGCGGAGCTGTACCGGATGGGCGCGCTCGCCGACGAGGCGGACGTGAAACGGACGATGGCCCGGATCGAGAGCGAGGCGGTGCGGCTCAGCGGTCTGGTGGAGGACCTGCTGACCCTGGTCCGGATGGACGAGCAGCGTCCGCTGGAGCTGGCCCCGATGGATCTGCGCACCCTCGCGGTGGACGCCCTGCACGACATCCGGGCGCTGGATCCGACGCGCGAGGTGACGCTGACCGGTCCGGGCGGCGTCGGCCTGCCCGGCCCCGCCCCGGTGTGCGGCGACGAGGCGCGGCTGCGCCAGGTCATCGCCAACCTGGTCGGCAACGCCGTCGCGCACACGCCGGCGGGTTCGCCGGTACGCATCGGGGTGGGGAGTGCGGGCGGCGCCGAGGTGATCGAGGTGGCCGACTCCGGTCCGGGTCTGACGCCGGAGCAGGCGGCCCGGGTCTTCGAGAGGTTCTACCGGGTGGACGCCTCCAGGAGCCGGCAGGCGGGCGGCGGGGCGGGGCTCGGCCTGGCGATCGCCTCGGCGCTCGTACGGGCCCATGGCGGCGGACTGGAACTGGAGACTTCGCGGGGCGGCGGAGCACTGTTCCGCGTCCGCCTGGAGTCCGCCGGCGACTGACCGACCGTACGGCCGCTTCGGGCTACTTCAGGCCGATCTCTTCGCAGGCGGCCCGGTACCTGTCGGTGCAGATCTCGGCGATGGTGTAGACGCCGTCCTCGACCACGGTCGACCTGACGTTGTTCTTGGTCAGCGCGACGCCCGGGACGAGCACGGACGGCACGCCCTTGGTGGTCGGGCTGTCGACGATCTGGTTGATGAGTCCGTCGATCTTCTCGCCCTGGGCGAGGGCGACGGCCATCTCCGCGGCGGCTGCGGCCTCGGGGGCGTACCGCTTGTAGACGGTCATGTACTGCTCGCCCGCGACGATCCGCTGCACGCCGGCCAGTTCGGCGTCCTGGCCGGTGACCGGGGGAAGGGCGGAGACTCCGGCGGCCTTGAGGGCGGCGATGATGCCGCCCGCCATGCCGTCGTTGGCGGAGTAGACGCCGATTATCTTGCCCTTGCCGAGTGCGGAGAGCGCGGCGGCCATGTTGGCGTTGGCGTTCTCCGGCTTCCAGTCGACGGTGTCGTACTCCTTGCCGACGGTCACCTTGCCGTCGAGGACGAAGTGCGCACCGGACTTGAAGCCCTTGGCGTTCGGGTCGGTGACCGAGCCGTTCATCATGACGATCTGGCCGTCCTTGGCCTTGTCGCCGAGCGCCTCCAGCAGGGCCTTGCCCTGGACCTTGCCCACGTCTTCGTTGTCGAAGGAGGTGTAGGCGTCGATCGGGCCTTCGGCGAGGCGGTCGTAGGCGATGACCGGAATCTTGGCGTCCTTGGCCTTCTTGACCGCGCCGGCAATGGCCTTCGCGTCCACCGCGTCGATGATGAGGACATTCACCTTGCGGGCGATCATCGACTCGACCTGGGCGTTCTGGGCGGCCGCATCCTGCTTGGCATTGGCGTAGACCACTTCGCCCTTACCGCGCGTGAATTTGGCTATTTCCTTCTCGATCAGCGGCTTGTCGAACTTCTCGTAGCGCGCGGTCTGGTCCTCCGGGAGCAGGAGACCGACCTTGATGGCCTCGCTCTTGGCGGAGCCGCCGGACCCGGCGCTCTCCGTGCTGCCGCAGGCGGTGAGCGAGGCGGAGACCGCGGCAGCGGTGACAGCTACGACGACCCGACCGAGATGCGTGTTCACGACGTAAACCTCCCTGAGCAGGCCGTGTCCTTGCGGCCGAGGTAGACGCAGTCAACTCGGCGCCGACACCCTCGTCAAGAAGTGAATTATTAACGTGATGGCAACGTTGCCATCACGCTCCGCATCGACGCAATTCGGCAATTAGCGTGCCTTATCCGTATGAATGACACTGCGTTGAAAGTTCAAGTTATGAAGAGGTAAGGGCGCGCAAATGCCCAGTCTTTCGAGGAGGCGCCGCGTGCGAGCCGTCGGCGCCTCCCGTCATGAAGGCCTCAGGCGTCGGCCGGCCGGCGAACCGGCTCGCGGCGCATCGCCCAGAGGGTCGGGCCGCCGCCCGGGAGTTGGACCTCGCCGAGCACGGTGAAGCCGAAGTGCTCGTAGAAGGGGAGGTTGGACGGCTTGGAGGATTCCAGGTAGACCGGCAGGCGGGCCGCGTCGGCCTTGGCGAGGCCCGAGCGGAGGAGGGCGGCTCCGTGGCCCTGGCCCTGGGCGGCCGGATCCGCGCCGACCACGGCCAGATACCAGTGCGGCTCCTGGGGCCCCTCCCCGGCGGCCGCCTCCGCGGCCTGCCGGAACAGCGGAGCCCGGTCGCCCAGGATCTCCGAGAGCTCCTGGATGGTCTCGGCGTCGGGTACGGCCTTGTCCTGCGCGCCCGGCGGAACCCAGAAGGCGGCTGCCACGTCGGTGTACTCACAGACGCCGTGGTGCACGTACTGCCGGGTGAAGATCGTGCTGAAGTACCGGGCCAGCCTTGCTTCGCGCGCGGCCTCGTCGGGGAAGAACCAGCGCATCATCGGGTCGTCGTCGAACGCGAGGGCCAAGGTGCGGCCGATCAGTGACGCGTCGTCAATCGTCGCCGTTTTCGGCGTGTTTGTTATCGACATACGGGTCATTCTGCACCCGATGATCTTGAGCGCCGGAGTCGGGGTCGGGGTCGGGTTCGACGTCGGGTTCGTTGCCGGGGCCGGCGGGTTCAGCGGCTGCGGGTCAGGGCCGCCGGGGCTCCGGCCGACTGGGCGCCTTCCGATGCGAGCGTCAGCCGGTCCGCCGACTCCAGCGTCAGCACGTAGAGGTTGCCCTGGGGGCAGTCGAATGTGGCCTCGCGGTCGGTCGGATGGCTGGTCACCGCCGCGAAGACCGCGGTGTTCCCCTTGATCTGCTGGAGCTTGAGGGCCTCCGTGCAGCCCAGATCGCGCCCGGAGGAGACCTCCTTGACGTCGCTGACCTGCTTGCCGACTATGTCGCCCACGGCCCCGGCGTTCAGCGTGACCACGACCGCGAACTCACCCGTCCTCGCCCGGGTGATCCCGTCCGCGTTCGGTGTACCGGGCCCGGTGCCGGACCACGTGCCGACCCACGACTCCGGCAAGGACCCGGCGGTCGACGCCGACGTGGACGGCGACGGCGAGGGCGAGGTGGCGGAAGATCCGCCTCCGCGGCCGTCGTCGCCGTTCGGCAGCACGATCGCGAGCGTGACGGCCGCCGCGACCGCAGCGGCACCGGCGGCCGCGCCGATCACCAGGCGCCGCCGAGAGCCCCGCCCGGACCCGCTCGCCGAGGATGCCGGGGCGAACGGCGGGGGCGGCGGGGGAACCGGCGCGGTGCCGGTCCCCACCGGGGCTCCGGCCGGCGGCTGCGATGCGGTCATCAGCCGCCGGAGTTCGGCCTCCCGGCGGCCGGCCTCCGCGATCAGGGCCGGCGGCGCCGCAGCGCTCCAGTCCCCCTCCTCCGCCGCGCCGAGCCGTGCCCGTACCTCCTCGGCCGTCGGCCGCGCGGCCGGGTCCTTGGACAGGCATTCCCGTACCAACGCGAGGAGCGGTTCCGGTACACCGTCCAGCACGGGCTCGTCGTGCACGATCCGGTAGAGGAGGGCGGGCAGCGACAGCTCCTCGCCGCCCGTCAGGAAGGGACTGCGGCCGGTCGCCGCGTGGACGAGGACCGCGGCCAGCGAGAACACGTCGGCCGGAGACTGCGCCACGGCGCCGATCGCCTGCTCCGGCGCGAGGAAGCCGGGCGTGCCGATGACCGCGCCCGTCTGCGTATGGCGAGGGTCGCGTACGGCTCGGGCGATGCCGAAGTCGATGAGGAAGGGCCGCTCGGGACCGAGCAGCACGTTCGCCGGCTTGATGTCGCGGTGCACGACGCCCGCCGCCCGTACGGTGACCAGCGCGGCCGACAGCTCCCGGGCCAGGCACCGCAGGGCCGGTTCCGGCAGAGGCCCGTACCGGCGTACCCAGTCGCCGAGCGACGGCGCGGCGATGTACTCCGTCGCCAGCCACTGCGGCAGCACCCCCGGCGGGCTGAAGTCGACCACCGAGACCGTCCACGGGCTGCGGACGCGGTCGTTGGTGCGTATCTCCCGCGCGAACCGTTCGGCGAAGTCCGGATCCAGGCTCAGCTCCCGGTGCACGGTCTTGAGGGCCAGCGGCCGGCCGGAGGGCGTCCGGGCCAGGAACACCTCGCCCATTCCGCCCTCGCCGAGCCGCGCCAGCAGGCGGTACCCGCCGATCTCCGGCAGGTCACCAGGCCGCAAAGACTCCACCGACTCCCCCGTCCCCCACGAACGTTGTGCCGGTCCGCGGCGAACGGACCGTCCGGTGGGCCAACTTATCGGACGGGTCCGAAGCGCGAGCGGTGTCCGAACGGCCCGGGGGCCGCCGGACACCGGCCGCCGGACACCGCTCGCGGGATCAGGCGATGGTGATGAACTTCGCGATGCTCGGGACGCCTTGGGCGTCGAGGGCGAAGAGCATGTAGCTGCCCGGCAGGACCACGCCGGTGTCCGCCGGTACGGACACCGTGTACGCGCCGGTTCCCGTGGCCGTGGAGACGAGGGGGACGCGCCGCTGGTCGTTGTCCGTGGAGTGGGTCGCGGCCGCGGCGCGCATCAGGACGAAGGAGGCCACCGGGGCCTGGGTGCTCACCGTCAGCGACGCGCCGGGGGCCGCCCTTGAGGGTACGCCTGCGGTGATGGCGGGACGCGGCTTCGGCGATCCGTCCGCGTTCAGCAGGTACGGCGGTGTGAAGACGGCGCCGTCGGCGTGGTTGGTCGCGCAGTCACCGCACAGGCCACCGCCGCCCGAGAAGATCCGCCCGTCCGGCAGCAGATTGGCCACGCTGTGGTAGTTGCGCGGGATGGCCATGGTGGCGAGCGGGGTGAAGCGGCCGGTCGCCGGGTCCCACAGCTCGGGCGCCAGCACCGACGTCGCGTCGCTGAAGGGCACCGGATAGGCCTGTCCGCCGAAGACCGCCACCTTGCCGTCGGGCAGGACGACGCTGTTGCTGAACGCGCGGGCGTGCTCCATGTCCCCGGTACGGGCCGCCCGCACCTCCTGGCCCCCCGAGACGTTCACGGTGTAGGCGCGCCGGGTGGCCGGGGTCTTCTCGTAGGCCGGCGAGCCGCCGAGGGTGAGCAGTTTGCCGATGTCGTACGCGACGGCATTGCCGGTCATGGCGTCCTGGCTGTCGGCCCGGGTGCCGGCGGCCGTGATGCCGCCCTGGCCGCTGGTGGAGATCCAGTTCATCTGCTTGCTCGGGCCCAGCTGCAGTACCTTGCCGCCCGAAGTGGCGTACAGCCACATGTGGTTGTCGGCCCGGTAGGGTCCGGCCGGGTCGGCGGTCAGCGCCGGGACGGCCGAGACCCCGGGGATCTTTCGCCACGTACGGGTGTCCGGCGACCAGGCCTCACCGGCCTTGTCGGTGTTCGCGGTTCCGCTCCAGGAACCGCCCAGGACGAAGGCCTCGCCGGTGGAGAGCAGGGTCATGGCCTGGTAGCCGCGGGCGATGTTCATGCTGGTGGTGGCGGACCAGTCGTTGGTGGCCGGGTCGTAGATGCTCGCCTTTTCGGCGTTGCTCCCGCCGGTGACGAGCACGCGGCCGTCGGCCAGCATCGCTATGCCGGGACAGAACATGTCGTGACCGGTGTTGTCGATGCGGCGCTGCGTGACCTTGCCGGTCTTCAGGTCCAGGATCGCGGTCTGGGTGTAGCCGTTGCTGCCGCCGAAGCGGTCGACCGCGTACGCGGACCAGGCGAGCAGTTTGTCGCCGGGCAGGGCGGCGGTGGCGACGGGTACGAGGGGGAAGCCGGTGATCCGGTCCCAGGATCCGTGGACGGCCGGGCTGGCCGGTCCGCTGAGGCGTATCTCCCCGGCCGAGGTCCACGGGCCGCGGGCGCCGGCCTCGGTGGTCACGGTCAGCCGTATGTAGCGCGCGGTCTCGGTGCGGATGAAGGTGGCGGTCTTGACGGTGTCGTCGTCGCGCCAGGTGCCCGCGGCGACCGGCGCGCCGAAGGCCGTGCCGTCGGTGCTGGTGGTGATGGTGTAGGCGCCGGCCCGGCCGTTGGCCCAGTCCAGGCGGGGATGGTAGACGAGGGCGGAGACGGCCGTCGTGCGGTGCATGTCGATGGTGATGCTGTGCGGCAGGGGGGCCGGGGTGGCCGACCACTTGCTGTGCCAGATGGTGCCCGCGTTGCCGTCGAGCACGTTGGCCGCGCGGCCGTCCTCGCCGCCGGTCTCCTCGTCACTCGCCGTGGCCGTCCAGCCGGTGCGGGGAAGGTCGACGGTGGCGGCGGGCGTGCCGGGGTCGCCGAGCAGGTTGATCTCGGCGGCGGAGGTCCAGGGACCGCGGCCGCCGGCCTCGGTGAGCGCGGTCAGCCGCACGAACCGGGCGCCTTGCGGGGCGAACCCGAGCGTCTTGGCGCTGCCGTCGTCCGCCAGCGTGCCGGTGGCGACGGGGCTCGCCGCCGCCCAGTTCTGTCCGTCGGTGCTGACGCTGATGCTGTACTCGCCGATGCGGCCGTTGGCTCCGTCGGCGCGGGGGAGGTAGACGAGTGCGGAGACGACGGCGGTGCGGTGCATGTCGATGGTGATGGCGTGGGGCAGGGGGGTGGGGGTGCCGGCCCACTTGCTGTGCCAGATGGTGCCGGTGTTGCCGTCGAGCACGTTGGCCGCGCGGCCGTTCTCGCCGCTGGTCTCCTCGTCACCGGCGGTGGCCGTCCAGCCGGTCCGGTCGAGCACCGGAGCCGTGGGTTCCATGGCGTTCGCGGGCGCGATGCCGTGGTGCGGTGACTGCTGCGCGGTCTGCTGGTCGAACGGTACGGGCGCGGGCCGCGGGCCGGGCCCCCGCCCGGCCGCCGCCGGACCGCCGACCCCGAGCCACGGCATCAGCCCGATCAGCAGCGAGCCGAGGCCGAAGGCGATGAGCAGGTGGGAGCGGCGTAACGCGCGGGGAAAGGCGAGGAAGCGTCGCCTGTGCTGCAATCTGACCTCCTGGGGTGAACTGGCGCATACCCCACAGAACATAGGCCAGCTGGGTAATAACTCGCCTGAAAGCAGCGAGAGTTGGCGCGAAGCCGCATACGTGGTCGCCGGATGCTGACATTCATCACTTTCCCCCGTACCGACACCGCTCGATGCTGGGTGGTGAACGCGATGGTGCGACGGGTCGGAGGGTGTCCGTGACGGCGATGGAGCGGGTGGAGGGGGACGTGACGGTGCGGCCGGGCAGGGTCGGGATCGCTCGCGTGTGGGGCGGGTCGCTGTGGGCGGTGCTGGTGCGGCGTCGGCCGGCGCCGGGGCTGGGGCTGCGGCACTCGGCCGAGCTTCGACAACTGGTGCTGGTCCTGGTGGCGACCGAGGCCGTCATGGCCGTCCTGCTCTCCACGATGCTGCCGCCCGCCGTCCGGCCGGTGCACGCGGTGCTGGAACTGCTGCTGATACTGGCCGGGTTGGGCCTGGTGGCCGCGGTGGTTCGGCATCCGCACACGGTGGACGCGGAACGGGTCGTCCTGCGGACCGGGTTCCTCGGGGACGTGACGCTGCCGCGCTCGGCGGTCCGGTCCGTGGCGCCGGTGGTCCGTACCGTCCCGGGCCGGGGCCCGCGGGCCGTGCCGGGTGAGGCGGGGGCGGTGGCCTGTTCGGTGGCCGGCTCGCTGAACGTGGCCCTGCACCTGGACCCGCCCGTACGCCTCGACCTGGGTGCGGCCGGGGTCGTGAACGCTGCGACGGTCTACGCCTCGGCCGACTCCTGGCCCGCCTTCGCCGCGTCCCTGCGCGCCGCCCCGCAACGCTAGTACGGGGGTCGCTCCGGCTTTTTCCAGGTTTTTCAAACTGGCACCCATCCATGTGCGTCGGCGCTCCGAAGTAGCAGCGAGACCCTCTCCGGGAGCTCGCTTCACCCCCGTACGATCTGCGGTTCCCTCTCCCGGGAGCCGCGGAACAGGAGCGAATGTGATAGCCAAGCGCACTGGTCGCCTCGTGGTGCTCGCCGCCGGGCCCGCCGCCGTGTTCCTGACCCTCGGGCTCTCCGGCCCGGCTCTCGCCGCGGATGGCGGGAAGGCGTACCAGATCGACCTCGCGCAGCTCAACGACTCAGGATCCCGGGGCACCGCCATGCTGAGCATCAAGGGCAACCAGCTGACCGTGCAGATCGAGTCCGAGGGCATGGTGCCCGGACAGCCCTCGGCCCAGCACCTGCACGGCTCGACCAAGGGACACGACTTCCAGTGCCCGGACGCCAGTGACGACACCGACCACGACGGGGTCCTCAGCAACACCGAGGCCACCGTCGACTACGGCGACATCAACATCTCGCTCACCACCTCCGGGGACACCAAGGCGGCCAGCGGTCTCGCCGTGGACCGGATGCCCGTCGCCAACAAGCAGGGCAAGGTCTCGTACAAGCGGACGATCACGGTCGCGCAGGACGTGGTCGACCACATCAAGGACCTGCACATCGTGCAGCACGGTATCGACCGCAACCACAACGGCACGTACGACGTCCAAGGGGCCGGCAAGAGCGAGCTCGACCCGAAGCTGCCCCAGGAGGCGACGGCTCCGACCAACTGCGGAATGGTCATGGGCGCGTCAGTGGGCTCCCTTCCGGTCGGCGGCATCGAGACCGGCGGCGGTATCGACACGGGTGGCGGCGCGCCGGAGAGCGCGACGATGCCGGCCGGGGCGGCCCTCGCCGTATCCGCCGCGGCGGCCGGCGTGGTGTTCCTCGCGCGGCGGCGCGCCGCGGCTGCCCTGATCCGTACGGAAACCAAGGGTGCGGCCGCATGAAGGCCGGCCGGACCTCCGCAGGGACTGCGCGCCGCGCCCTGGCCGCCGCCGCCCTGACCCTCGCCACGCTCGTCCTCGCGGGGTGCGGGGGCCAGAACACGGCGGCGCCCCCCGCCCCGGCACACAACGACGCGGGAGTCGTTCCCGCCCCGGCGGCATCCGCGAGCGGCCACCAAACGCCGCCGAAGGGCGGGGCGCAGGCCCAGCCCGCCCTGGCCCGGTCGGAACCGCAGAAGATCGCCATCCCGTCCCTCGGCCTCTCCAGCACCCTGGAGACGCTGCGCCAGAACCCCGACGGCACGATGCAGACCCCGAAGAACCCCGGACTCGCGGGCTGGTACGAGCCGGGCCCCACACCCGGCTCCCAGGGCCCGGCCGTGATCGCCGGCCATGTCACATGGAACGGAGCGGCGGCCGTGTTCGAGAAGCTGAAGACGATGAAGGCCGGTGACACCATCCAGGTGACCAGGCAGGACGCCAAGACGGCCACGTTCACGGTGGAACGCGTCGCCGAGTACCCGAAGGCCGAGTTCCCCACCCTTGAGGTCTACAAGAACCTCGACTACGCAGGCCTCCGCCTGGTCACCTGCGGCGGGGACTTCGACCCGAAGAAGCACTACTACGACAGCAACGTGGTCGTCTTCGCCCGCATGACGAGCACCGCGTAGGCACCACACGGGCACCTGGCATGCGCATCCGCTTTCAGGTCGTACGCCGCGAAGGACGGCACGCCCCGTGTCGTCCCGATCGGCTCTTCCGGAACGGCTCCGAAATCGTCATGTGGCCCCCGAATGGCCCCGTGGGCCGTGCTCGCGCACCCTGGAGGGGTGAAAGCCGAAGGGTCCGCCACGGCACGCGGTGCTGTCGCGGGATTCCTGGAGAATCCCGTCATCGGCATGGCGCCGTGGATCATCTTCTCGCTCGTGGTCGGGCCGGGCAGGTTCGAGATCGCGGTCGTACTCGCCCTGGCGACGACGATCGTGCTGGTCGCGGCCGGACGGATCATCAACAGGGGAAGCTCGTGGAAGCTCCTGGAAATCGCCGACCTGGTCTTCTTCACGATCCTCGCCGTCGTCGGCATCCTCGCGAGCGACGACACCCGCCGATGGCTGGAGACGTACGCCGGTGAGGTGTCCAACATCGCCCTCTTCGTGATCGCGTTCGGCTCCATGGCGCTCCGCATGCCGTTCACCCTCCAGTACGCGCGGGAGCGGGTCGATCCGGCGTACTGGGACAAGCCCGCGTTCCTTCGGACCAACTACCTCATCACCGGGGCGTGGGGGCTGGCGTTCCTGGTGGCCGCCGTCGCGGGCGCGTACGGGGACCTGGTGCTGCACAATCCGAACAACATCTGGACCGGATGGATCATCCAGATCCTGGCCATCGTGGCGGCCGTGCGCTTCACCGCCTGGTACCCGGACGTGGCACGCGCCCGGGCCCTGCGCGAGGCGGGCCGGCCCGGCCCGGAGCCGCCGCGCCTCGCCGGGATGTTCGTACCCCTGGCCGGGCTGCTGGTGCCGATCGGGATTGCCGTCCTGATCTTCGACGGAAACATGTGGTGGCTCGGCGTGGCGCTGATCGTCGGTGGCGGCATGCTCACGAAGCGCTTGACCGCACCCCACTGATCCCCGCACGGACGCGGACGCGTCAGATGTGTGCGATCAGCGCGTACCTCTCGTCGGCGACCGGCCCGCCCCACAACCCGGGGTAACCACCGAGCGGTTCGACGTACAGGCGGGCAACAAGGGGACGGACTGCGGCAGCGAGGGCCGGGGGTCGGAAGGTGACTGGATCGCCGGGGTGCGGTACGAAGTCCCTCGTGAACGATCAGATCCAGCACCCGTCCGCCGCCGCGACCGTCCGCGTGTTCATCGCCCTCGCCCCGCCCGACGACGCCAAGGAGGAACTGGCACGGGAACTGCGGCCCTCCTACCGCGCCTACCCGGGCATGCGGTGGAACCGCATCGAGGACTGGCACATCACGCTGGCCTTCCTCGGTGAACTCCCCGTCGCCACGGTCCCGCTCCTGCAGCCGCCGCTCACCGCCCTCGCGGCGGCGCACCGGCCCCTTGAACTGGCACTGCGCGGCAGCGGACACTTCGACCAGCGGGTCCTGTGGAGCGGTATCGACGGGGAGATCGAAGGGCTGCACCTGCTCACTTCCCAGGTCCGCACCGTCGTCAGGGAATGCGGCATCGCCTTCGAAGACCGCCCGCTGCGCCCGCACTTGACGCTGGCCCGCTCCCGCCGCAGCGACCCGTCCAGCACCTTGGAAGTCGCGGCCACGCTCACCGAGTTCGCCGGCCGCACTTGGCCGGCCGAACGCCTGCACCTGGTCGGCAGCAACATAGGCCGCGGCCCCGGCCCGATCCACTACCGCGACATCCGGTCCTGGGAATTCACCGGCCGGAACTGAGCCCCGGACCAGGGCTGGACGCCTAACACCCCCGCATGGAGTACTCCCCCGCCCGCCAATCCGGAAAATAACTCATGCGTATAAACACGGACGATTTTACTTAACCGAGATACTTGAAGGCGTGTCCGATGGCGGCAACTTCGCGCCGGTCGGACAAAACTGGTCCGCCATCGAGAGCCAAATCGCAATGTCACCGACGCAGAACCTCACCCGGTACTGTTTCAGCAACACAATGCGGAGGTATCACGATTGAGCCACGTCAGGACGGACAACCGAAAACGCTCCACCGCCCAGTTGACGAACCGCCGTATCGCCACAGTGCTCACGTTCTCCGTCATAATCTCCCTGGCCAGCTTCACCGGCCCCGCCGCCGAGGCCCAGGCGGCCTCACCCTACGGCGCCAAGGCCGTCGCAATCGCTGCGTCCAAGCGGGGTGCGCCCTACGTGTACGGAGCGACGGGGCCGAGGGAATTCGATTGCTCGGGCCTCACGCTGTACGCCTTCCGAAAGGCCGGCCGGGTGCTTCCCCGCACCGCCGACGAACAGTACGAACACACTCGCCACATCGGCCGCGTTCAGCGCGTACCGGGCGATCTCGTATTCTTCCCCGCAGGCGCGACCATAGGGCATGTGGGTATCTACGCCGGTCACGACAAGATCTGGCACGCCCCAAGGCCGGGCAGCCGCGTACGACTCGAACGCATCTGGAGCGGAAACGTCCGCTACACCCGCGCCACCTGAGCGGCAGCGACTAATCCCAGGACGCTCCGAAACGCGCGAGACAGTGCCACACCCTCTTGATCGCCTGCGGATCGTGGTCACCCGCCCGGGCGGCATCTCCGAGGATGCGGGGATCGGGGAAGCCGTCGACCGCGATCCGGGCGCCCAGATCGACGTACTCCCGGCCCCGGTAGTCGGGCTGGAGCCGGAGTTCGTCGACCGTGAGCCGGAAGCCGAGGTGCCACTCCAGGGGGCAGTCGAGGCGCCGGGCGGCATCCTCCACGGCCGTGCCCTGGAAACAGGGGTCCAGGACCAGGGCCTCCACATCGCGGTCCAGCCGGACCGGCCCGTGCACCTGCGCCTCGATGTAGTCGTCGAGTGCGTCCTGCTTGTCGGCCCGGGCGAGCTCGATCAGCCGCATGCGGCCGGCGACGCCGAAGTCCGACGGTTCGAGGAAGCTGTCCGGGTAGCAGAACGTGGTCCGTATCAGCGTTTCGGCGGTGAGCCGGAAGTGAGCGGAACCGAAACGCGGCGCTGCGCCGACCGCCTTGTCGCGGAAGTTCAATGCCCCGTAGGCGGGCCGCTCATGAGCGGGTTCCGCATCGTAGGCCCCGTTGAAGATCGTGGAAGTTGAGGGTCACGCGCAGCGCCGGGTCGACCGGAGGGCCCGACGACAACCCGGCGACATGGCGAAGGGCCCGGTCCTGCGGCGTCTGGATGGCTTCGAAGGTCACTCGGACAGTGTTTCCCGAACCGATCACCTGGTGCGCTTCGTTTTCCCCGCCGGGCGGCCCGGCGGTGGCGCCCCCGCGCCTAGACTCGCGTCCTCCTCGACCAGGAAGGCACACGATGACCGGCTCGCCCGCCCCCAAGCACTACTCACCCTTGTGGAGCGGCGACACCCGCCGCAATCCGCCCTTCGTGGGCAGCGAGCGGGAGACGCTGGAAGCCACCCTGGACTGGTACCGGGAGACCTTCGATCTCAAGTGCGCCGGTCTGTCCCAGGAGCAGCTGTCCGCGAAGGCCGTGCCGCCGTCCGCGCTGTCCCTGCACGGACTGGTACGGCACCTGGCCGGTGCCGAGCGCTGGTGGTTCCGGATCCAGTTCGCCGGCGAGGACGTACCGATGCTCCACTACTCCGACGACGACCCCGACCAGGACTTCGAGAGCCTGGACGGTGACGCCGCCGAAGCCTTCGCCGTCTGGCGGGCGGAGTGCGAGCGGTCCCGGCAGATCACCGCCGCGGCGTCGCTGGACGACACGGGGATCCGCAAGAGCACCGGGGAGCCGATCTCACTGCGCCGGATCATGGTGGACATGATCGCGGAGTACGCCCGCCACAACGGGCACGCGGACCTGCTGCGCGAATGCATCGACGGCGCCACGGGGAGGTGAGAGGTCCGCGACGGCTGCACGGCCCTCGACGATACGGAAGAACGGGGCGAGCGCCTCGTAACCCGCTCGGGCGCCGGTCACGAGGTCACCGCCGGGAGGGCCCAGGCGTGGGCGTTGCGGCGCGCGAAGTCCGCGAAGGCGGTCGGTGGGGCTCCCGTGACCTTGAGGACGTCGTCGTTGGGGCGCGAGCCGTGGCCGGAGGCGATCGTCCCCGTCAGCCAGCGGAGCATCACGGCGTAGTCGGCGGGGACCACGCCGGCCGCCACGGCGCCGCCGATCCACGAGCCGCCGTCGATGTCGACGTGCCTGACCGGTCGGCCGGCGACGCGCGCGACCGCGGCGGCGACCTCGGCCACCGTGAGCGCTTCGGGGCCGGTGGGCTCGTAGGTCGCGCCCGCGTGGGCGTCGGGGTCGATCAGCGTCTCGGCGGCGACCGCGGCGATGTCCACGGCGTCGACGAACGCCTCCGCGCCGCCCGCCGTCGGCACCGTGATCGCGCCGTCCACGACGGGCAGGTGCTCGTCGGCGAAGTTCTGCATGACCCACGCGGGCCGGATCACCGAGGCCGTGAAGGCCCGGCGGCCCAGGACGTCGAGTTCGACGGCCCGGATGTCGACTTCAGGCGGGGCCTCCTCGGCGCCGTACGCGCTGAGGTACGTGACGTGACGTACCCCCGCGGCTTCGGCGCGATCCAGGAAGCCGGACACCAGCCGGGCGTACGCGACCCGCAGGACGGGCGTGACGAGGTAGATGCGGTCGGCGCCGGCGAGGGCGGGGCCGTGCGTGGCGGCGTCGTCCCAATCGAACGGCACGTCGGCGCCGCGGCGCGCAGCCGTTCGCGCGTGGTGGCCCCGTTCGGCGAGCTTCTTCGCGAGGAGCGAGCCGGTCCGGCCCGTACCGCCCAGTACCAGCGTGGTCTGGCGTGAGGTGTTGGTCATGAATCCCACGCTCCAGTCAAGGAGGGAGGGAATCAATGTGCACATCGCGCGTCTTCTTTGTGCCAGACGCTCACTTTCTTGACCGAGGCATCAGTATCGGCCGACACTCGTCCTATGGACCTCCTACAGGATCACCTGACGAGGGCGCGCGCTTCCGGCGGCGTCTTCGCCCGGACGGTGGCCGAGCCCCCGTGGGGGCTGCGGCTGTCGGGCACGATCCAGCTGGCGCTGCACGCCGTCGTCCAGGGGCGCGCGTGGCTCTGGCTCGACGATCCGCAGGATGCTCTCGAACTGGCCCCCGGCGAGATGGCACTCGTACGGGGCGGGCTCGATCACCACATCGCACATGAGCCCGGGGCGGCGTGCCTGGAGCCGGAAGAGTTCAAAGCGCGGCACGCCGACGCGCACACCCCCGGCGAGCACTCCGATCGCCGGCAGGCGCAGCGGAGCACCGTGTTCCTGTGCGGCGCCTATCAGTTCTCCGGTGACGTCGGGGAAGGCCTGCTCGGGGCGTTGCCCCAGGTCCTGCCGCTGTCTGCGGCCGTCGGCGATCCCCTGCACGATGTCATCGGCGTGGTGTCGCGGGAGCTGGCCGCCGCGGAGCCCGGCCAGCAGACCGTACTCGACCGGCTCCTCGACGTCCTGCTGGTCCTCGCGATCCGTACGAGCTTCAGGACGAGCGGCAGCGCGCCCCGCTGGTTCCGGGCTTCGGCCGATCCCCGGCTGGGCGCGGCGCTGCAGGCCATGCACGACGATGCGACCCACCCGTGGACGGTGCCCGAACTGGCCGCGCTCAGCGGGCTGTCGAGGGCGGCGTTCGCGCGGAGCTTCCAGCGCGCACTCGGCCAGGCCCCGATGCAGTACTTGACCGACTGGCGCATGACGCTCGCGCGTGACTACCTGCGCGCCGGGCAGCCGACGCTCGCGGACGTCGCCGAGCGCACCGGCTACGGCTCCCCGTACGCCTTCGCGGCGGCTTTCCGCCGCCACCACGGGCAGCCGCCCGGGGTGTGGCGCCGGCAACAGGAAGAGCAGACGGCCCTGTCGGTTGCCGGTACGGGAACGGGCGGCGACGGCGTCCACTTCGTCTGAGCACCCGGGGTCAGGTGGGCGTTCTTGGACGAGCCGTAGACGACGTGGCCGTCGCCGCGCCGCACGGACGGGCCGACCTGCCGACAGCCTGGAGGTACGGCTGCTGGCGGGCTCCGTGCTCGACGCGTTCACCGCGGCCGTGGACTGGGCCGGCCAGGACGAGCCCGAGGACCTTCTCGTCCTCACGCGCCGGGCGCTCACGTTCCTGCGGCTCGACGAGCTGTGGCGGGGTCCGCTCGGGCCGCCGCCGTGCAGTACCGCACCGGCTCTCCCTCCGTGAGGCGGTACGGGGCCCGGGCGTCGAGCAGCAGGGGGACCAGGGCGCGCAGGGGTTGGCGCAGCGGGACGAACGCGCCCCCGCCGGAGCGTGTGACCCGTACGCCGTGCAGGGTGAGGCGGCCGGCGACCTCGGTGTACCGGGCGGGTGTGAGGCGGTAGCCGCAGGGTGGGTCGGTGAGGGTTTCACCCTCGGCCGGGGGTTGGTTGTCCGCACCGCCCAGAGCGATCGGGCCCTGGTCGCGGTAGCCGGTCAGGCGGGCCGATGCGGTCATCGCCGCCAGCGTGCCCGCCCGCTGGGTGACGTACGCGAACAGCCCACCCAAGCCGGTGAGCTGGGAGTTCACGCGGCGTCGGCGGTTGACGGCGGGGTCGGCCGTTTCCGCTGCGCCGGCCGCCTCGATGCGGCTCTCGATCAGCAGCGTCACGGCGTGTTTGATGCCCGCGGTATTGCGCAGGATGCGCTCCTGACCGTCGCCCGCGGCCTGCTTGACGGGGGCGCCGGTCACGGGGTCGGTCCAGATGCCGTAGGTGCCGGTGGAGTACCCGGCGGCGTGCGCCGCTTTCCGTACGAAGGCTACGGACAGCGCGCGGGCCTGCGCGTACACGCCGGGGTCGGTGTTGAGGTTGCGCGGCCAGAGGTCGAAGAGGTCCTTGTCGTACGTCCTGGGCGTCGCCCGGTACTCGTGCAGGTCGTAGACGAGGTCCGGACGCCGGTCGCGCAGCACGGCCGCGACGGCCCGCGCCTCGGGCGAAGTCAGCGCGAGGTGGTCGCGGTTGATGTCGATGCCGTCCGCGTTGACCCGGGTGTCGGCAGCCCGCCCGTCCGGGTTGGCGGTCGGGATGACCAGGACCGTGGCCCGCTCCAGGAGGCCTCGGGTCCCCGGGTCTCGGGCGTACGCGAGCTCGCGGATGGTGGTCAGACATGCCTCGCGCCCGGCCGGCTCGTCGCCGTGCTGGCTGCACACCAGCAGGATGGTGACGGGTGCAGGTTCAGGTGCGGGGACGGGCGCGGGTGCGGGGACGGGCACGGGTGCGGGGCGGGTGCTGCTCACGCTCACGAGCCACAGCGGGCGGCCGCGGGTGCTGGTGCCGATCCGCTGCCGCCGCGGAGCGGTCCGTTCGCCGCCCTGTTCGACGGCGTCGAGGAAGGCCCGCTCCTCGGACTCCGTGGTCCAGCGTGCCCCGTACGTGGTCTCGAACCCCGTACGGGGCACGCCGTCGGTCGCCCGGGCGGCGCCGGCCGTCCAGGGCGCGGCGAGGAGGACCCCGGCGGCTACGCCCACGGCGCGGACGAGACGGTGGATCGACATGGAAGGCTCCGGCGGGGTCGAAGATGACGACGTGATGACAACCGCCCCGCAGCCCGAAAGGCACGCAGGAGGACACGCCGTGACCGTCGACGGCACGACCCGCCGACGATGCCTGCCGCCGGGGCTGAGGAGCTCCGGCGCCCTACCGTGGACAGTGCGGTCGACCGACCTGCGGTGAGTACGAGGAGCGAGGCTTGTCCGGAGCAGATGCCGAGGTGGCGGTGCTGATCGTCGGGGGCGGGCCGGTCGGGCTCACCGCCCGGGCGCTGCTGGCACGCTGGGGCGTGCCCACGCTGCTCGTCGAGAAGCACGCCGAACTGTCGCCGTTCCCGCGGTCCCGGCTGGTCAACGTGCGCTCGATGGAGATCTTTCGCCAACTCGGGCTGGCCGCCCAGGTCACGGCTGCCGCGTTCGCACCCCAGTACGGACGTGTCCGCTTCCGCGACACCCTCTACGACGAGGACTTCGCCACGGCGGCGATGGTCGGGGTCGACGCGCCGGTACCCGAAAGCCCCGTGACCGGTGTGCTCACCTCGCAGGACCGCCTCGAACCCACCCTCCTCGCCGCCGCCGCCGACGGCGACGGTGGCGGTGGCGGTGGCGGTGGCGACGCCCCCCTGCGGTTCGGGGTCGAGCTGACCGGCCTGGCCGAGGGACCCGACGGCGTCGCGGCCGAACTCCTGGACCGCCGAAACGGTGAGGAGACACGCGTCCGCGCCCGCTACGTGATCGCCGCCGACGGCGCCAACTCCACCGTCCGGGAGCGCCTCGCCATCGGCACCACCGGCCCGGGCGCGATGGGCGACTTCACCACCGTCGTCTTCGACGCCGACCTGGGGCGATGGAGCGCCCACCAGCCCGCCGGGGTCTACTTCACCGCTCACGGATCGTTCGGACCGGTCCACCCCGAAGGGGGCTGGCTCTGGTTCGGTCCCACACCCGAGGACGGCGCACACACCGACTGGTCCGGCCTCGTCTCGCGGGCTCTCGGCAGCGGCGCCGACGTACGGGCCGACGTACGGCGGGTGCAGCACTGGGTGATGAACGCCTTCGTCGCCGAACGCTTCCGCCACGGCCGGATCCTGCTGGCCGGCGACGCCGCGCACGCGATCCCCCCGATCGGCGGCCTGGGCATGAACACCGGCATCGCCGACGTGCACAACCTGTGCTGGAAGCTGGCGGGCGTGCTCCGCGGGTGGGCCGGGCCGGGCCTCCTGGACACGTACGCGACGGAACGGGAGCCCGTCGCCCATCGGACGCTGCGCCAAGCAGTGGCCAACGCCCAGCTCATGGTCCAGGTACTCCAGCGGCGCCGCGACCAGCTCCGAGGCGGCGCACCGGCGCAGGACCGGATCGAACTGCCCTGGTCGGAGCGGTACTTCGCCCAGCTGGGCCTCGTACTCGGCACCACCTACCGCTCCGCCGCCGTCCTCGACGGCAACGGCACCCGCCCCGAGCCTTCCGACCGAGGCAGGGGCACGGACACGGCTACCGACACCGACACCGACTATGTCCCCACCCCGGAGCCCGGCCATCGCCTGCCGCACCTCTGGCTCGCGGACGGCCGCTCCACACTCGACACCTGCGGCGAGTGGTTCACCCTGCTCACCCCGGACCCCGCCCACTGGGAACTCCAGGCCGCCGCGCCGTGGCCGGTACGCGTCGAGACCCTGCCCCCGGAGCACGCCGACCGCTGCGGCCTCGGCCCGCACGGAGCGCTGCTCATCCGCCCCGACGGCCACATCGGCGCCCGCTGGCCCGACCCCTCACCGCACGACTCCACCCTCCGCCACACCGTCACCACCATCACCGGCTCGGCACCCTCCTGACCGCCCCGTAGCCATCCGAGAGCCATGATCAGCGCGCCCGGCCAGACCGCTCCTTCTCCGCCACGGCCCAAGCCTTCAGCAAGAAAATTCTTGATGCCGCAGTAGAATGGCGGGTTGTTCGACGCCGGACCGGAACAACCCGGGCAGACCTGGGCTCCGCCGGCGACCCGGATGTCCCCCCGGGAGCGAGACGCGAGGGCCGATGGCAGCCACACATGAGCGCGGTGACCTGACCTTGCTCGACGACAGCGACGTGCACGAGGGGTCCGGCAAATCCGCCCGGTTCTCCGCCGGGCCCGCCGCCCCCACGCGCACCCTCGTCGACGTCTTCGAGGCCTCCGTACGGGCGTACCCCGACGAGCCGGCCCTCGACGACGGCTCCGCCCAGCTGACCTACCGGGCGCTGGCCGTCGAGGTCGAACGCCGCCGGCGCGCCCTCGCCGCCGCCGGGGTGGGGCTCGGCGACCGGGTCGGCGTCCGCGTACCGTCCGGGACGAACGAACTGTATGTGGCCATTCTCGCCGTGCTCGCCGCAGGTGCCGCCTACGTCCCGGTCGATGCCGAGGACCCCGACGAGCGGGCCGAGCTGGTCTTCGGCGAGGCCGGCGTACGAGCCGTGCTGGGCGGCGGACAGCGCGTCGACGTCACCGACCTGCCCGACGTTCCCGTGTCCGCCGCCCGCCCCGGGCCCGAGCACGACGCGTGGATCATCTTCACCTCCGGCTCCACCGGCAAGCCCAAGGGCGTCGCCGTCAGCCACCGCAGCGCCGCCGCGTTCGTGGACGCCGAGGCCGCGCTGTTCCTCACCGAAGAGCCCATCGGCCCCGGCGACCGGGTCATGGCCGGCCTGTCCGTCGCCTTCGACGCGTCCTGCGAGGAGATGTGGCTGGCCTGGCGCTACGGCGCGTGCCTCGTGCCCGTCCCCCGCTCCCAGGTCCGCAGCGGCGCCGACCTCGGCCCCTGGCTGGTGGAGCAGGAGATCACCGTGGTCTCCACGGTGCCGACCCTGGCCGCGCTCTGGGAGCCGGAGACCCTCGACGAGGTCCGGCTGCTGATCTTCGGCGGCGAGGCCTGCCCGCCCGAGCTGACCCAGCGCCTGGTCACCGAGGGCCGCGAGGTCTGGAACACGTACGGGCCCACCGAGGCCACCGTCGTCGCCTGCGCCTCGCTGCTGACCGGCGAGGAGCCGATCCGGATCGGCCTCCCGCTGAACGGCTGGGAGCTGGCCGTGGTCGACGAGTCCGGCGAGCCGGTGCCGATGGGCGGCAGCGGCCAGCTCGTGATCGGCGGCGTCGGCCTGGCCCGCTACCTCGACCCGGAGAAGGACGCCGAGAAGTACGCCCCGCTGGAATCCCTCGGCTGGGAGCGCGCCTACCGCAGCGGCGACCTCGTCCGCGCGGAACCGGAAGGCCTGGTCTTCCTCGGCCGTGGCGACGAGCAGATCAAGCTCGGCGGCCGCCGGATCGAGCTGGGCGAGGTGGACGCGGCGCTCCAGGCCCTGCCCGGCGTCGCCGGCGCGGCCGCGGCCGTCCGTACGGCGCGCAGCGGCAACCAGCTGCTGGTGGGCTACCTGGTCGCCCAGGAGGGCTGGGACCACGCGGCGGCCGTCGAGCGGCTGCGCGCCGAGCTCCCCGCGGCCCTCGTACCGCTGCTCGCGCCCGTCGACGAACTGCCGACCCGCACCTCCGGCAAGGTGGACCGGAACGCTCTGCCCTGGCCGCTGCCCGAGCTGGAGACCACCGGCCCCACCGAGCAGCTGTACGGCACCGAGGCCTGGCTCGCCGAGCAGTGGACCGAGACCCTCGGGGTGACCGTCACCGGCGCCGCCGACGACTTCTTCGCGATCGGCGGCAACAGCCTGGCCGCTGCCCAGCTCACCACCCGCCTGCGCACCCGCTACCCGCGTGCGGCCGTCCTCGACATCTATCAGCAGCCCGTCCTGCGCAAGCTGGCCCGGCGGCTGGAGAAGTCCGTACGGGACGACGAGGCGGCCCGGGTCGTCGCGCCCGTTCCGCTGCGGGCCAAGGTGGTGCAGTCGCTCCTGCTGCTCCCGCTGTTCACCCTGGTGGGCCTGCGCTGGAGCGTGGCCCTGCTGGCGCTGGGCAACGCGCTGCACTGGTTCGGTGCCTATCCGTGGGCACCGACCGCCTCGTGGTGGTTCGTCCTCCCCGGTGCGGCGCTGCTCTTCAGCCCGCCGGGCCGCCTCGCCATCGCGGCCGGCGGCGCTCGCCTGCTGCTGCGCGGCGTGAAGGCGGGGCGCTACCCGCGCGGCGGAAGCGTGCACCTGAGGCTGTGGACTGCCGAGCGGCTGGCCGAGTACGTGGGCGCGACCTCGCTCACCGGTTCCTGGCTGGAGCGGTACGCGCGGGCCCTCGGCGCCAAGGTCGGCCCCGAGGTGGACCTGCACTCGCTGCCTCCGGTGACGGGCATGCTCAAGCTGGGCCGCGGCTGCGCCGTGGAGTCCGAGGTGGACCTCTGCGGGCACTGGCTGGACGGCGACCGGCTGGTGATCGGCCCGGTCAAGGTCGGCGCGGGCGCGGTGGTCGGCACGCGCAGCATGCTCTTCCCCGGGGCGCGGGTCGCCAAGCGGGCCGAGGTGGCCCCCGGCTCCGCCGTGGTCGGTACGGTGCCCACCGGGCAGCGCTGGGCCGGTGCGCCCGCTGTCAAGCTCGGCAAGGCGAAGCGCAACTGGCCCAAGCAGCGCCCGCCGCGCGGGCTCTTCTGGCGGGCCGCTTACGGGGCGGCCGGCATCGGCCTCACCGCGCTGCCGGTGCTCGCCACCGTGCCCGCCCTGCTCGTGCTGAGCCGGTTCGTGCCCGCAGACGCCGGACTGGCCGAGGCCCTGCGCGGGGCCCTGATCGCCGTGGTGCCCGGGGCGCTCGCATACGGGTTCACGTACGCGGCCCTGCTGCTGGTCTCCGTACGCCTGCTCAGCCTGGGCCTGCGCACCGGAACCCATCCGACGCACAGCCGGGTCGGCTGGCAGGCCTGGACGGTCACCCAGCTGATGGACCTGGCGCGCGAGACGCTCTTCCCGCTGTACGCCGGTCTGATCACCCCGGTGTGGCTGCGGCTGCTCGGCATGAAGATCGGCCGGGGCGCGGAGGTCTCCACCGTGCTCGCGCTGCCGAGCCTCACCACCGTCGGCGAGGGCGCGTTCCTCGCCGACGACACCCTGACCGCCCCGTACGAGCTGGGCGGCGGCTGGATGCACATCGGGCACTCCGAGATCGGCCGCCGGGCGTTCCTCGGCAACTCCGGCATGACCGCGCCCGGCCGCAGCGTGCCGGACGGCGGGCTGGTCGGCGTCCTCTCGGCGACCCCGAAGAAGGCCAAGAAGGGCAGCTCCTACCTGGGCCTGCCGCCGGTCCGGCTGCCCCGGTCCGCCGAGACCTCCGACCAGAGCCGGACGTACGAGCCGCCCGCGCGGCTGCTGTGGGCACGCGGCCTGGTGGAGCTGTGCCGGCTCCTGCCGGTGTTCTGCTCGGCCGCGCTGGCCGTACTGATGGTGGCGGCGCTGTGCGCGCTGGCCACGGTGAGCGGCGGCCCGGGGGTCTGGGGCACCGCGCTGCTGTCCGGCGTGGTCCTGCTCGCCGCGGGTGTGGCCGCAGGCGCGGTCTCGGTGGTCGCGAAGTGGCTGCTGGTGGGCCGGCACCGGGCGGGAGAGCACCCGCTGTGGAGCGGCTTCGTGTGGCGCAACGAGCTGGCCGACACCTTCGTCGAGGTACTGGCCGTGCCGTGGCTGGCCGGATCGGTGCCCGGTACCCCGCTGCTGAACCTGTGGCTGCGCGGACTGGGGGCCCGGATCGGTCGCGGCGTATGGTGCGAGAGCTACTGGCTGCCCGAATCGGACCTGGTGGAGCTGGGCGACGGGGTCACGGTGAACCGCGGGTGCGTGTTGCAGACTCACCTCTTCCACGACCGGATCTTGAGGACGGATACTGTGGTCCTCCGCGAGGGCGCCACGCTGGGCCCGGGCGGCATCGTCCTGCCCGGAAGTTCGGTCGGGGCCCACAGCACCCTGGGTCCCGCCTCTCTCGTGATGGCCGGGGAATCCGTCCCCGCCGACACCCGTTGGCTGGGCAACCCGATCGAGGCATGGCGGACCTGACAAGGGCCCGGGCACAGCGCAGGGAGCGGAAGCGGCAATGAACGGCCAGAGAACAGCGGCATCGGACCCGTACTTCCCCGACAACGGAGACTCCCGTTACCGCGTGCACCGGTACGAACTCGCTCTGGAGTACCGGCCCGGCCCCAACCGGCTGGCCGGTACCGCCCGGATCAGCGCGATCGCCGGGCGGGCGCCGCTCGCCGAGTTCCATCTGAACCTGGCCGAGTTCAAGATAGGCCGTGTCATGGTGAACGGCCGGGCCCCGCACTACACCCACCGGGGCGGCAAGCTCCGCATCCGCCCGGCCAAGCCGCTGCCCGCCGGCGCCGCCTTCACGGTGGAGGTGCACTGGGCGGGCAATCCCAAGCCGGTGCGAAGCCCCTGGGGCGGGCTCGGCTGGGAGGAGCTGACCGACGGCGCGCTGGTGGCCAGCCAGCCGGTCGGCGCACCCTCCTGGTACCCGTGCAACGACCGGCCCGCCGACAAGGCCTCGTACCAGATCTCGATCAACACCCCGTCCTCGTACACGGTGGTCGCGGGCGGGCGGCTGCTCACCCGGACGACCAGGGCGTCCACGACGACCTGGGTGTACGAGCAGCCCGCACCGACCTCCAGCTACCTGGTCGGCCTGTCCATCGGCGTGTACCAGACGGTGCTGCTCGGCGACCCCGGGCTCGGCGGCGTGCCGATGACCGCCCACGTACCGGCGCACCTGCTGCCCCAGTTCTCCCGCGACTTCGCCCGGCAGCCCGCCATGATGCAGCTGTTCGAGGACCTGTTCGGGCCCTATCCCTTCAGCGAGTACGCGGTGGTCGTCGCCGACGAGGAACTGGACGTTCCGGTGGAGGCCCAGGGCCTCTCCCTGTTCGGCGCCAACCACGTCGACGGCGCCCGCGGGTCGGAGCGGCTCGTCGCCCACGAGCTCGCGCACCAGTGGTTCGGCAACAGCGTGACCATCACCGACTGGCGGCACATCTGGCTGAACGAGGGCTTCGCGAAGTACGCCGAATGGCTGTGGTCGGAGCGCTCCGGCGGTCGCACCGCGCACGAGCAGGCGGCCGCCGCGCACCGGCTGCTGGCCTCGCAGCCGCAGGACCTGCGGCTGGTCGACCCGGGCCGCAAGCTGATGTTCGACGACCGGCTGTACCAGCGCGGGGGGCTCGCGGTGCACGCGATCCGCTGCGCCCTGGGCGACGGCGCGTTCTTCCGCATGCTGCGCGACTGGACCACGGTGCACCGGCACGGCGTGGTGAGCACCGCCACCTTCACCACGCACGTCGCCCGGTACGCGGCCGAGCCGGTGGACGAGGTGTTCTCGGCGTGGCTGTACGAGCCCGCCCTGCCGCCGCTGCCGGTGCCCCCGCCCGTACGGCCGTCGGCTTCGACACCCGCGAAGCCCGGGTACCCGCCCACGAACGGCCGGCCGAGCCGGGGCCGCACGTCTGCCTGAGGCCTGCCGGGCCCGGGCCTCGGTCAGCCGCGCGTCTCGGCGGCGCCGAGCTCGTACGAGAGGTGCTGCGGGGCCAGCGCGGTCAGGAAGGCGTGCGCGTCGAAGATCTCGCCCGGCGCGGCGACGAGGCCCCCCGTCTTGACCCGTCCCGTGAGGATCCGGGTGACCGCTTCGACGACCAGCGGAGCGGTGACGGCGTAGATGTCCTGCCCGCGGGCCACCGCACGGCGCCGGGTCGAGCCCGTGCGGACGGTGACGTCGACGAGGAAGGTCTGCGCCGACCGGCCCCGCTCGTCGACCGGCTCCGGCGCCACGGCGTCCGGGGCCAGCACGTCCTTGACCGCCGCGACCGTCATGAAGGTCCGGATGTCCGGGGCGGACAGGTGGTGGGCGATGGTCACGCTGTCCGTGGTGGTGAACTCGCCGATCACGGCCTGGTCTCCGACCGGGGCGGGGAAGGACCACTGCCCGGTGGGCGCCGCGTCGGTACGCAGCTCCAGTCGGCCGTTCGCGTAGACGAGCCGGCGGCCCTCGCGCCGGCGCCGCGAGACCTGGCTCGACCCGCGGGTCCCGGCCGTGGGCTGCCAGCTGCTGAGGGCGAACGCGATGTCGATCTCGTCGGCCGCCGGGGCGTCGCCCAGCGCGGCGGTGGCGAGCAGGTCGCCGAGGCCCCCGTAGAACGCCATCGCGGGCATGACGACGATCCCGGCGTCGCGGGCACGGTCCGCGAAATCGGCGAAGGTGTCGGCGACGGCCTCCACCTCGCCCGCGACGTCGAGGTAGGCGATCCGTGCGCGCAGGGCCGCCTCGATCACCGGCGGGGCGGTCTCGGCGAAGGGCCCGGCGCAGTTGATCACGGCGGCCGCTCCGGCCAGTGCGCGGTCGAGCGCCTCCGGATCGTCGGCCGACGCCGGCCGGACGTCGAGTCCGGGGAGTTCGGCGGCCAGTGCGCGGAGCTTGTCGGCGTCGCGCCCGGACAGGATCGGGGTCAGCCCCCGGTCCAGCAGCTCGGAGACGACGAAGCGTCCGGTGTGCCCGTACGCGCCGAAGACCGTTACCGCCGCCACTCGATTCGATTCCATGAGGCTCCCCCGTTCGATCGATCACTGGATGCCATCGTGCCCGCGAGGGCCGTCGGCCGGGAGTAGCGGTAATGCCACGCCCCGTACACTTTCGGACATGAGCCTTGTCGCGCTGGCCGTCACGCCCGGGGTCCCGCACTTCGAACTCGCCGCGGCCTGCGATGTGTTCGGTGTGGACCGGTCCGATCTGGCGGACCCCTGGTACCAGTTCGCCCTGTGCGGCCCGGACTCCGTGCCCGTCGGCGGCCGCTTCCGGGTCGAACCCGACGCGGGACTGGACCGGTTGGTGCACGCGGACACCGTGATCGTCCCGGCGATCGCCGACCTCGACGCGGATCCGCCCGCGGAACTGGTCGCCGCCGTACGCGCGGCCCACGAGGCGGGCGCCCGGGTGGCCTCGCTCTGCACGGGCGCGTTCGTACTGGCGGCAGCGGGCCTGCTGGACGGGCGCCGGGCCACCACGCACTGGCTGCACGCCGCCGCGCTGGCCGCCAAGTACCCCCGGGTGGAGGTCGATCCGGACGTGCTCTACGTGGACGACGGCAGCGTGCTCACCTCGGCCGGGAAGGCCGCCGCGATGGACCTGTGCCTGCACCTGGTCCGCCTCGACCACGGCTCGGCCGTCGCCAACCAGGTCGCGCGCCGCCTGGTCGTCCCGCCGCACCGGGCCGGCGGCCAGGCCCAGTTCGTCGCCACTCCGGTGCCCGAACCTCGCGATCACCCCCTGGGCGCGCTGCTGGCCTGGACGATGGAACGGCTCGACCAGCCGCTCAGCGTGGAGGACCTGGCCCGCCGGGCGAACATGAGCTCGCGCCACCTGGCCCGGGTGTTCACCGACCTCACCGGCACCACTCCCCTGCGCTGGCTGCTGACCCAGCGCATCCACCGCGCCCAGGAGCTCCTGGAGACCACCGACGACACCATCGGTACGATCGCCACGGCCACCGGCATGGGCACCGACGCCACGCTGCGCCGCCATTTCAACCGTACGGTCGGTGTCCCGCCTGACGCCTACCGGCGTACGTTCCGCGCCGCCGCCCGGTAGGGGCGGAAGAACGCGCGGAGTTCCTCCGCGTACAGCTCGGGCTCCTCGAACGGTGCGAAGTGGCCGCCGCGCGGGGGCTCGGTCGCGTACACGACGTTCGCCGTGCGCTCCAGCCACGCCCGCGGCGGGCGGACCACGTCGCCGTGGAAGATCGAGAAGCCGGACGGCACCTCGACCCGGCGGGCGTGCTGCGCGGGCGGGATCGCGGCGTTCGCCCGGTACATGCGCATGGAGGATCCGATCGTCCCCGTGAGCCAGTAGAGCGTGACGTTCGTGAGGATCTCGTCCTTCGTGAAGCTCCGCTCGATGTCGCCGTCGCAGTCGCTCCACGCCCGGAGCTTCTCGACGATCCACGCGGCGAGTCCGGCCGGCGAATCGGTGAGCCCGAAGGCGGCGGTCTGGGGTTTCGTACGCTGCATGGCGACGTACCCGCCTTCAGTCGCACCCCAGGCCGCGGTGGCCTCCAGCCAGGCGCGCTCCTCGGGGGCGAGTTCCGCCGGGTCGCCGGTGAAGAGCGGAAGGCCCGCGTCCGTACGGTGGACGGCCACGACCCGGTCGGGGTGGTCGAGCGCGAGGTAGCGGCTGACGTGGCTGCCGACGTCCCCGCCCGCCGCGCCGAACCGCTCGTACCCGAGCACCTCCATGAGCTCGGCCCACAGCCCTGCGACGGCGATGGCGTCGAGGGGCGGGCCGGTGGGGCGGTCGGAGTACCCGTAGCCCGGCATGTCGGGGACGACCACGTCGAACGCGTCGGCGGGATCGGCGCCGTGCGCCGCGGGGTCGGTCAGGAGCGGGACGACCTTCGAGTACCGCCAGAACGAGTCCGGCCAGCCGTGGCCGAGGACCAGCGGCAGTACGGGCGCCCCGGCCGGTGCGACGGCGCGGGCGTGCACGAAGTGGACCCCTGGCGCGGATCCGCCGCGCAGCGGCACGCGGAAGTGGGGCAGCCGGGCGAGCGCCGCCTCCTGCGCCGGCCAGTCGAACCCGTCCGCCCAGTAGGCGACGAGCTCGCGCAGATAGGCGAGGTCGGTCCCCAGGGACCAGCCGGCGTCCGCGGGTGCGTCCGGCCATCGCGTGGCCCGCAGCCGCGCGCGCAGGTCGTCGAGCGCCGCGGGGTCGGTGCGCGGGGTGAACGGCTCGGGGCGGGGGGAGGCGTCCGGCATGGGCCGCATCCTAGGACAATCCGTGTATCAGCAGCGGCTCGACGAACCGTTCTGGCGGGTGAGGTTGTCGTTGGACATCCAGCCGGACGCGTTCGTGTCGGTGGCGCGGACGTAGGTCCACTTGTTGCCGTACGCGTTGACGACGTAGCACTGGTACATGAGCTTCGTACCGGACTTGGCCACCGCCACGGCGGGGCATTCCTGGTAGGGCCCCGTGGTGATGTGGTAGGTGCCGGACATGAAGCCGTAGGTTCCCGGGTTCCGGTCCTGATGGCTCCAGCCGGTGCAGCCCGTAGACACGGGAGTGGGCTCGGCCGGCGAGGCCGATGCCTTCGGGGTCGAGCCGCCGCCCTTGCCGCTCGGGGTGGGCGCCGGTGACTTGCCGGGCTTGCCGGAGTCCTTGGACGGCTTCGGGGACCGGGAGTTCTGGCTCTGCGAGGCGGAAGGACCGCGGGTGGTCTGCGGTGGCGCGGCGTGGGCCTGCGCCGCGCCGCCCTTGCCGCCGTGGTTGCCCACCGCGGCGTACGCGATGCCGCCTCCGGCCAGGACGACGGCGACGGCCGCCGCGATGACGACGCGTCCGCGGGCCGCTCCTCCCTTGCCGGAGGCGTGGGGCGCGGTCGGTGCGCCCATCGGAGCGACGGGCCCCGGGTGGCCGGTGTACGGCGGTTGCGGGGACGGCTGGGGGTACGGGACCGGGGCGGGGCCGTAGCCGGGCGGAGGTGTCGGTACGGAGGTGGGCGGGGCGGCGGGTGGCGGGGCGGCGGGTGGCGGGGCGGCGGCGAGCGGCGGGGCGGTCGCGGGCGGCGCCATCGGCGGGCCGGCCGCCGCCGGAGCCGCGCCGTGCGCGCTCCTTCCCTCGGCCACCGCCTGCAGCATCTCGCGCGCCCGGCCGGCGGTGGGCCGGCTATCCGGCTCCTTCGCCATGAGGGCGCGCAGTACGGGCGCGAGCGCCCCCGCCCGGCGGGGCTCCGGCAGCGGCTCGGTGACGATCGCCGACAGCGTGGACCAGGCGGACGTACGGCGGAACGGATACGCGCCCTCGACCGCGGCGTACAGCGTCATGCCGAGCGACCAGATGTCGGAGGCGGGGCCGGGTTCTCGGCCCTGTGCGCGCTCCGGCGGGAGGTAGTCGAGGGAGCCGATGATGTCGCCGCTGCGGGTCAGCTTGGCCATGTCCTCGTCGCCCGAGGCCTGCACGGTGGCTATGCCGAAGTCGGTGAGCACGACGCGGCCGTCGCGCTCCAGTAGCACGTTGGCCGGCTTGACGTCGCGGTGCAGGACCCCGGCCCGGTGCGCGGCGTCGAGCGCGTCCATCAGCTTGGCGCCGATCGCCGCGGCCTCGCGCGGTTCGAGCGGGCCGCGCTTCTCCAGTACGTCGTCGAGCGAGGGCCCGTCGACGAGTTCCATCACGATGACCGGGAGGCCCTCCTCCTCGGTCACATCGTGCACGGTGACCACACCGCCGTGCCGGATGCGGGCGGCGGCCTGGGCCTCGCGCTGCATCCGCGTGCGCAGATCGGCCAGTTCGACCGCGGAGGCATCGGTGTAGGCCCGCATGACCTTGACGGCGACTTCCCTGCCCAGCAGTTCGTCCACGGCGCGGGCGACCACGCCCATGCCGCCGCGTCCGATCATCGCGGTCACCCGGTACCGACCGCCGAGCACCCTACCGACCAGCTCCGCGCCGTTCGCCTCCCCCGCCGTCACCACACGCCCCGTCCATTGCCGTTCGTCAACTCGCGTACCGAGCAGGCCCAGAGTAATGGCACGCACATTCGGATCGGCGCAGGACGCGGACAACACCTCGGGCGGTCCGCACGTCGTCCACGTGTCGAACCGCCCGAGGCCGGAGCCGGCGCACCGGTCAGTCGGTGCCGAACTCCATCGCCGCGCGGTCGAGCAGCTCGTCGTCCTCGGAGACCTCGCCACGGGAGGCGATGGCCTCGGCCCCGCCCTCCGGCATGGCGCCGATCAGGCCGGTCGCCGCCGCCTGCGCGGCGCCGATCAGCTCGGGGTGCGCGGTGCCCACGATGCCGAGGCCCGCGTACTGCTCCAGCCGGGCGCGGGAGTCGGCGATGTCGAGGTTGCGCATGGTGAGCTGGCCGATCCGGTCCACCGGGCCGAACGCCGAGTCCTCGGTGCGCTCCATCGAGAGCTTGTCCGGGTGGTAGCTGAAGGCCGGGCCGGTGGTGTCGAGGATCGAGTAGTCCTCACCGCGCCGCAGCCGCAGGGTGACCTCGCCGGTGACCGCCGAGCCGACCCAGCGCTGCAGCGACTCGCGGACCATCAGGGCCTGCGGGTCCAGCCAGCGGCCCTCGTACATCAGCCGGCCGAGGCGCCGTCCCTCGTTGTGGTAGTGCGCGAGGGTGTCCTCGTTGTGGATCGCGTTGACGAGACGCTCGTACGCGGCGTGCAGGAGCGCCATGCCGGGCGCCTCGTAGATGCCGCGGCTCTTGGCCTCGATGATCCGGTTCTCGATCTGGTCCGACATGCCCATGCCGTGGCGGCCGCCGATGGCGTTGGCCTCCATCACCAGGTCGACCGGGGAGTGGAAGTCCTTGCCGTTGATCGTCACCGGACGGCCCTGGTCGAAGCCGATGGTCACGTCCTCGGCGGCGATCTCGACCGACGGGTCCCAGAACCGTACGCCCATGATCGGCTGCACGGTCTCCACGCCGGTGTCGAGGTGCTCCAGCGTCTTGGCCTCGTGGGTGGCGCCCCAGATGTTGGCGTCGGTGGAGTACGCCTTCTCCGTGCTGTCGCGGTACGGCAGACCGTGGGCGACGAGCCACTCCGACATCTCCTTGCGCCCGCCGAGCTCGTGGACGAAGTCGGCGTCGAGCCACGGCTTGTAGATGCGCAGGTGGGGGTTGGCGAGCAGGCCGTAGCGGTAGAACCGCTCGATGTCGTTGCCCTTGAAGGTCGAGCCGTCGCCCCAGATCTGTACGTCGTCCTCGAGCATCGCCCGGACCAGCAGGGTGCCGGTGACGGCGCGGCCGAGCGGCGTGGTGTTGAAGTACGCGCGGCCGCCCGAGCGGATGTGGAACGCGCCGCAGGCGAGTGCGGCCAGGCCCTCCTCGACCAGCGCCGCCCGGCAGTCGACCAGGCGCGCGATCTCGGCACCGTAGGTCTTGGCACGGCCGGGCACCGACGCGATGTCGGGCTCGTCGTACTGGCCGATGTCGGCGGTGTAGGTGCAGGGGACGGCACCCTTGTCGCGCATCCACGCGACCGCGACGGAGGTGTCGAGGCCGCCCGAGAAGGCGATGCCGACGCGCTCGCCGGTGGGCAGGGAGGTGAGAACCTTTGACATAGGAAGAGTATGCACTTAAACGCATGGCTATGCAAACGCATTCCGACCCGGCAGCAGGGCTGTCCCTGGAAGCCGTCGCCGAGGGCAGCGGGCCTGTCGTCGCCGACGTGGGGAGACCTCCCGCACCGGGACGACCTGTTGACCGCGCTCGCGATCGGCGCCCATGAGGAGTCCGCCGCCGCGATGGAGGAAGTTGACCGGAGCGCCGGCGCCGCCGGTGCGTCGGCCGGGACGCGGCTCCTCGCCGTGGCGGCCAAAAGCATCGGGCCGGCCCCCATCCCCCGAGGGCCGGCCCGAGCCGGGTCGATACGGCCGGCAACTCACTCGGCTACCCCCGTGAAGCAAAGTTAGCTGTCAGCTACCGACGGGTACACGGTGGCGGACTCAAGCCAGATTGTCAACTGACCGCTAATCTGCAAAACTGGAAAATAGCTGAGAGCAATACCGGGGAGGTGACGGGAGGGAAACGCACAGTGTCCGAGACTGACGACCGGCCCGTACTGGCAGTACGTCTGGACGACCTCTTCAAGACGGCTCGCCCCAAGGGCAGGCGCTGGACCAATGCCGAGGTGGCCGAGGAGCTGAAGCGGGTCAACCCCGAGCTCAAGGCCGGCGGCGTGTACCTGTCTCAGCTGCGGACGGGCAAGCGATCCAACCCGTCACCGGACCTGCTGGCCGCCCTCGCCCGTTTCTTCGGCGTATCGGTCTCCTACTTCTTCGATGACGAGGTGGCCGAGTCGGTGCTCGGCGAGATCGCCGCCATCGAGGCCCTGCGGCAGGCAGGAGTGCGCTCCGTCGCGATGCGCGCGGCCGGCATGAAGATGGAGAACCTCCAGGCCATCATGGCGATCATGGACCAGTACCGGCAGCTGCAGGGCCTTCCCCCCGTCACCGACCCCGCAGAGCCCCCGGGATCCGCGGGCTCCTCAGATCCGGACTGAGAGCCCGCCTTCTTCCGATGCTTCCGACGCGGGCGTCACCCCGTGGCGGCCGACCGCTCGCGCCACCAGTCCACCGTCGCCCTGATCTGCTCGTCGACGGGGGTGGCACGTGCGGCGAACTCGGCTTCGTACGCCGTCGAATCGACGATGAACGGGCGGTCGAACTGGTAGCGGATCTCCTTCAGTTCGCGCAGCAGCGGCGAGAAGAGCGAGGCCGCGCCCAGTACCGCGGACGGCAGCCGACGCACCGCGACCGGTCCCGTTCCCGCCTGGGCGGCGAGCCGGTCCACCATCTCCCGGACGGACAGCGCGGGTCCCGTCGGGGCGTGCCAGGCGCGCCCCCAGGCCCGCTCCTCGCCCGCGACCTCGACCAGGGCCCGGGCCACGTCGGGGAGGTAGCTCCAGCTGTGCGGGGCGTCCGGGTCACCGAGGGTGGAGACGGACTTGCCGCGGAGCAGCGCCGGCATGACCCGCCCGGCCAGGTGCCCGCCGTCGGTCACGCCGGGCCCGAAGAAGTCCGAGGCCCGTACCTCGACCGCCTTGATGCGGCCCTCCTCGTGCAGCTTGTGCGCCGCCACCCAACCGGCGGCGCGCACCCGGCCCTTGGTCCCGGTGGCCGCCAGGGGCAGCCCCTCGGTCAGGGGGCCGTCGACGAGTCCGTAGCCGTAGAGGTTGCCCAGCATGACCAGGACGGCTCCGCTCTCCTCGGCCGCGGCGCATACGGACGAGACCAGCGGAGGCCATTCGCTCGCCCAGCGGTGGTAGGGCGGAGCGGCGCAGTGGTGGATCGCGGCCGCGCCCCGGGCCGCTTCGGCCAAGCGCCCGCTGTCCGTGGCGTCCAGTGCGACGTGCTCGATGCCGGGCTCCGCGCTGCGGCCCGACCTGGTGACGACCCGCACCGCATGCCCCTCCCGCACCAGGAGTCGAGCGGTGGCGGCCCCTGCGGGCCCGAATCCGATGACTACATGAAGACTCACAGGCGAACACTAGCGCGACCGGACTCTATGCGGATGAGCCATCCAGTTACCATGTCCGCATGACGACGACGCCACTGCGCAAGGACGCGGCCCGCAACTGGGACCGGATCATCGCCGTCGCCCGCGCCCTGGTCGACCAGGGCACGCCGCTGCAGCTCAACGACGTCGCCCGCCGCGCCGGACTCGGCGTCGGCACCGTCTACCGGCACTTCGCCACGCCCGAGGCGCTGCTGGAGACCGTCGCCACCCCCTGCCTGGAAGCCCTGACCGCCCACGGCGAGCAGGCACTGTCCGACCCCGACCCCTGGCACGCGCTGGAGGGCTTCCTGACCCGCACCATCGAAGCGCAGGTCACCGACGCCTCGCTGGCCCCGGTCACGGCCGCACCCGAAGACGCCCTTGCGCGCACCACGGAACTCAAGACGGCGCTGTGGTCGACCGGCCGGGTACTGCTCGACCGGGCCCGCGAGGCCGGGGCCGTCCGCCCCGACCTGGCCTCGGGCGATCTGGTCCCGCTCATGTGCGGCATCTCCTACGCCGTGGAGGTCCACGGCGGCGATCCCGCCGGCCGGATCGACACCGCCCACCGCTACCTGGCCACCCTGCTCGGAGGCTTGCGCGCCGCCACAACCCCGAGCGCGTGATCCCCTGAGTTCGGTGAAGCATCTGGTCTCCTCGACCACCGAGCTGCCACTGTTCGTTCGGACGAACAACAGGGAGGGTTTGGGATGCGCATCACCGGATCGACCGTTCTCCTCACCGGGGTCACAGGCGGTATAGGCCTCACACTGGCCCGTACCCTCGCCGCGAAGGGCGCGAAGCTCGTGGTCACCGGGCGCCGCGAGGACGCGCTCAAGGCCGTGGCCGACGAGCTCGGCGCCCGGGCCGTCCTCGCCGATCTCGCCGACGCGTCCGATGTCGAGCGGCTGGCCTCGCAGTGCCCCGAGACCGACATCCTCATCGCCAACGCCGCGCTCCCGTCGAGCGGCGACCTGCTCGACTACACCCCCGAACAGATCGATCGGGCCCTCGCCGTGAACCTGCGGGCACCGGTCATGCTGGCCCGGCTGCTCGCGCCCCGGATGGTCGGTGCGGGGCAGGGCCACATCGCGCTGATCGGCTCCATCTCCGGAAAGGCCGCCACGAAGTCGTCCTCGCTGTACGACGCGACGAAGTTCGGGCTGCGCGGCTTCGCGCTGGCGTTCCGTCAGGACCTGCGCGGCACGGGCGTGGGAGTGTCCGTCATCCAGCCGGGATTCGTCCGCGACGCCGGCATGCACGCCGCGACCGGCGCCAAGACCCCCGGCGGCGCGCGGACTTCCTCACCCGATCAGGTGGCGCGGGGCGTCATCCGGGCCGTCGAGCGCAACCTGTGCGAGGTCAACATCGCTCCCGCCGAGTTGAAGGTGCTCATCGCGATCGCCGGGCAGTTCCCCGCCTTCTCGGAGTGGGTGCAGAGCCGCGCCGGGGTGGACGACACGGTACGGAGCATCGTCGAAGCCCAGAAGAAGAGCCGCTGAGCGCTGATCCGTTCCGGGCGAACGGCGGACCGGGAGGCCCGGGAGGCCCGGGCCTCCCGGCGGGGACGCCCCTTTCTCATGCCCCGCCGGGGAGACCGGGGAGACGGACGTCCTCGGCCTCGCCGTGCACCGTGACGGCGCCGGCGTCGACGGAGATTCCGGACGGGACGAGGCCGAGCGGCAGGGCCGGTATTTTGCGTTCCGCCGTCTTGAGCGCGGCCACGATCTGCGGATTGGCCGGGTCGAGGGGACGCCCGGCCAAGGACGCCGCCGTCGGTTCGAGCGTGACGGTGTCACCGGTGAGCGTGAGCGCGGCGGTCACGACCAGCGGTACTCCCATGACGGTCCGGGTGATCTCCAGCCGCCCGTCGTGCCCGGTCAGCCGAACTCCGGGACCGCGCTTCGCCCCGAGCGCGTCGAGGGGGACCTTGAACTCCGCCCTCGCCGCGGCCGCCGCGTACCCTCCCGCCGTCCCGGACACGTCGTACAGGTCGACGGAGGCGGTGACGGGCAGCCCGTCCTCCGTCCGCGCCCGGCCGTCGACCTCCACCTCCGGGTAGGTTCCCGACGCCGCGTTCCACAGGAACGGGAAGCCTCCGATCGAGACGCTCGGCGCCGCCACCAGTACGCTCTGCCGAGCGGCGATCCGGTCGGCCATCCGGCCCTCGGCGACACCGGCGGCGACGCGGTCGGCGAGTACGAGGCCGGCGAGCAGCGCGCACGCGCCGGCCGGCGCCCACCGCCGGGTGCGGCGCGGGCGGCGCGCGTCGGCTCGGGCGGCGGTGCGGTGGTTCATGTGTTCCTCACGGGTTCGGGGACGGAGGAGGAGGTACGGACGATGTCCTCTTCGCCGCCTTCGATGTGCATCTGCGGCAGCAGCCGGTCGAGCCATGACGGGAGCCACCAATTGGCTTTGCCGAACAGGACCATCGTGGTGGGGACGAGGAGCCCGCGGACGACCGTGGCGTCGAGCGCGACCGCGGTGGCGAGGCCGATCCCGAACATCTTCACGACGGGGTCGTCCCACAGGAGGTAGCCGAGGAAGACGCACACCATGATGAGCGCGGCGGAGGTGATGATCCTTCCGGTCCTCGCCAGCCCGGTGATCACCGCACCGCGGTTGTCGCCGGTCGCCAGCCATGCCTCGCGGACGGCGCTCAGGAGGAAGACCTCGTAGTCCATGGAGAGTCCGAACAGGACCGCGAACATGAGCAGCGGTACGTACCCGGGGATCGGCACGGGTCCGTCGAGCCCCAGCGGTGTCGCTCCCCATCCCCACTGGAACAGCGCGGTGAGCACGCCGTAGGCGGCGGCCACCGAGAGGAGGTTGAGTACGGCCGCCTTGACGGCGACCAGCGGGGAGCGGAAGGCCAGCAGGAGGAGCAACCCGGCGATGGCGAGGACGACCCCGATGACGGCGGGCAGGCGCTCGGCGAGGCGGTCGCCCAGGTCCAGCTGGGTCGCGGGGATGCCGCCCACGTGGGCTTGACTGCCGGTGGCCTGCGTGACGGGCGGGAGGGTGCGCTCGCGCAGGCGGTGCACCAGGGCGGCGGTGCGCGGGTCGCCGGGCGCGGTGGTGGGGGTGACCTGCCAGCGCACGGTCCGGCCGTCGCGGCTCAGCTGGGCGGGTCCGACCGCGGCGACGCCGCTGGTGTCCTTCAGCGCTTCGCCGACGGACGTGACGTCCGGGTCCGCCGGTCCGGACGCCGGCTTCGGCAGCGCGGACGTCACCTGGAGCGGTCCGTTGACGCCCGGGCCGAAAGCGGACGCGAGCCTGTCGTAGGCCGTACGGCCGGCCGTGCCCGGGGACTTGTCGCCGCCGTCGAGCTGCCCGAAGGAGAGCTGGGCCGCGGCGAGCGCCGGCAGGACGAAGAAGGCCAGGCCCGAGAGCAGGTACCGCCACGGCCGGTCGGCGACGTGCCGGGCGATGCGCGCCCAGCCGCGGGCGGGCGGCGGGGAGGTCTGCGGCTCGTCCGCGGCGACGGGGGCAGGAGCGAGACGCCGTCCCAGCAGGCCGAACAGCGCGGGGAGGAGGGTGAGGGTGGCCGCCATGGCGACCAGGACGGCGATGCCGGGGGCGAGCGCCAGCGCGCGGAGCAGCGGCAGGCCGCCGAGGGCGAGGCCGGCGAGTGCCGCGATGACCGCGGTGCCCGCGAAGGCCACCGCCTTGCCCGAGGCACCGATCGTGAGGGCGGCGGCGTCCTCGAACTGCTTGCCGGTGGCGAGGAGTTCGCGGAAGCGGGTGAGGCAGAAGAGGCTGTAGTCGATGCCGACGCCGAGGCCGATCATTGCCGCGATGGTGGCGCCGGAGGACGGCATGTCCGTCAAGTGGCCGGTCAGGCCGATGACTTCGAGCGAGATGCCGAGTCCCACGACGGCCGTGGCCAGCGGTACGGCGGCCGCGATCGGCTTCCGGAACCCGAGGCAGAGGACGGCGAAGGCCGCGACGAGTCCGATGATCTCGCTGCGCCGGGTGGACTTCTTGTCGGCGGCTTCTGCGAGGTTGCCGCCGGGAGTGACCTCGATCCCGGCCGCTTCGGCCGGTTCGGCGGCGTCCATGAGGTCGTGGACGACGTCGGCGGTGATGTCCCGGCCCGCCAGGTCCAGTTCGACGGCGAGGTAGGCGGTGTGCCCGTCGGGGGCGAGGGCCGCTCTGCCGGCCGGCTCGTACGGGGTGGTCACGGCGAGGACGTGGTCGCGGGCGGCGAGGGCCCGGGCCGCCTCCTGGACGGCGTCGCGTGCGGGGCCCGAGGTGAGGGGCGGGCCGTCGGGGGGCGTGTACAGGACGAGGGGCTGGCGGCCGGAGGCGGAGTCGGCGAACGCACGGGCGGCGTCGTGGGCGGCCTGGCTGTCGCTGCCGGGTATGGAGACCGTCTCGGTGGTGGCGCTGCCCAGTACGCCCACCGCCGCGGCCAGGCCCACCAGCAGCAGGAGCCAGGCGGCGACGACCCGCTTCGGCCGTCGGGCGCACCAGCGCCCCAGCGTGACGAACATGCGTACGGGATCCCCCTCGTCCGGCGTGGCTTGTTCCTTCATCATTGCACTATCAGTGCAATTAAATCAACGCGCGCCCCATTTGCGACAATGGCGACGAGTGAGACCGGGAGGGGTCAACGTGCAGCAGTCGGCGGGGCAGTCAGAGGAACGGCGCGCGGACGGCCGCGCCGAGCGCAGCCGCCAGTCCCGCGTGAAGATCGCGGACGCGGTGCTGTCCCTGCTCGACGAGGGCGAGTCGCACTTCCCCGCGGACCGCGTCGCCGAACGAGCGGGAGTCTCCCGCCGCCTGGTCTTCCACCACTACGCCGACATGTCCCAGCTGGTGGAGACGGCGATCGCGCGGCGCCTTGAGCAGCTCATGGAGCAGACCAGGCCCCTGCCGACCGACGGCCCGAGAGCCGCGCGGGTCGCGGCGCTCACGGAACAGCGCTCACGGATCCTGGAGTGGATCACACCGGCCCAGCTCGCGCTGATGCGGCTGGAGCAGAACGGGGACCGGATCAGGGAGGTCACCCGGCAGGTCCTGGACTTCGCCCGGGGCCGGCTGGCCGACATCTTCCGCGAGGAGCTCGACCGGCTGCCCGCGGAGCGCAGGACCGAGGTGCTCCACGGGCTGGACGCGGTGACCACCTGGGGCGCCTGGTACCACTGGCGCAGCAGTGGCCTGAGTGTCGAGGCGGCCGCCCGGACGATGGAGACGGCCGTACACGCCCTACTGGCCAGTACGGATCCGGCCGGGCCGACCCACCGGCCGTAGGGCGCCGGCCGCCTACTGCGCGTCGGCCCCGGTCAGAACGCGGCGATCCGAGGACGGCGCGGGCCGCGGGCTCCTCGTACCGCCCCCGTCCCGCGCGAGCCGCCGGTGCAGGGCGGGGCCGCCCGCCGCGATGCCCACGAACAGGACGACGGCGGTGATCAGGCTCGGCTCGGAGACCCACAGGCCGAGCAGCTGGTCGAGGAGCAGGGCCGCCGCGACCAGCAGCACCTTCCCGAGCAGCAGGCCGGAGTGCAGGCGGCGGTGGACCGGCCGGCCGAGGCGGACCCGGCGGCGGTGCGCCAGCGTCATCACGGCTCCGGCGCACGCGACGAGCGCGAGGAGACGCAATGCGTGTTCCCAGGCGGGGGTGTCCGCGCCCCACGCCCAGACCACACCCATGACGGCCCCCGCGACGACGTAGACGAGAACGTGGATCCGGCGCTCCGGCATGACTGCCTCCTGACCCTCCAGGGTCATACGACACACAAACAACTTGCACTTCGAGTGTCATAACTTCGGGCGCATCCGTCAAGCCCGGCCGCTTTCGAGCCGCCGGAGGGGTTCGACTAGGGTCGGCAGGGCAGCGCACCCCATGAATCACCATCGACCACGAGGAGCAGCCGTGAGCCGGCCGGCGTCCACCGTTCTGCAGCAGGAGATCGCCCGGGAACTCCAGGTGTCGGAGACCTTCGACGCACACCGGGAGATCGAACGCCGGGTGGCCTTCCTGGCCGAGCGGCTCACCTCCACCGGCCTGCGCTCCCTGGTCCTCGGCATCAGCGGCGGGGTGGACTCCACCACGGCCGGACGGCTGTGCCAGCTCGCCGTGGAGCGGGCCCGCGAGGCCGGCCACGAGGCGACGTTCTACGCGATGCGGCTGCCGTACGGCGTCCAGGCCGACGAGAAGGATGCCCAGCTGGCCCTCGGCTTCATCAAGGCGGACCGGGTGCTGACGGTGGACGTGAAGCCCGCCAGCGACGCCGCGCTGGAGGCCGCCCTCGCCGGCGGCACCGCGTTCCGCGACGCCCACCACCAGGACTTCGTGCAGGGCAACATCAAGGCCCGCCAGCGCATGATCGCCCAGTATGCGGTGGCCGGCGCCCACGACGGCCTGGTCGTCGGCACCGACCACGCGGCCGAGGCCGTCTCCGGCTTCTTCACGAAGTTCGGCGACGGCGCGGCCGACCTGGTCCCGCTGACCGGCCTGACCAAGCGCCGGGTGCGCGCCGTGGCCGACGTCCTGGGCGCCCCCGCGGAGCTGGTCTGGAAGACCCCCACGGCGGACCTGGAGACCCTGGACCCGGGCAAGGCCGACGAGGACGCGCTGGGTGTCACGTACGACGACATCGACGACTTCCTGGAGGGCAAGCCGGTCGACGAGCGCGCCTTCGACACGATCGTCCGCCGCTACCGCCTGACCGACCACAAGCGCCAACTCCCGATCGCGCCGTAACGACTACCCGTCGGCACGTCGAGCATCCGACTCGGGACAGGGGGACAGCAGTGCCGCGACAGGCCTGGCGCTGGGGCGTGGCGGGCTGGGTAGCCCTCGTACTGGCCGGCGGCGCGTACACGCTGTACCTCGACGACTCGCCGGGCGCCACATCGGAGCCGAGGCGGTGGGAGCGGGCCCCGTCACCGAGTGACGAGCCGGTCCCGTGCCCCACGCAGAGCGGCGGTGTAGCGCCCACGGCGCAGTCCTGCACCTACTGGCAACGCGGCTAGTAGTGCTTTGTTACGTGGTGTCGTAGGGCTGCCAGGGGGTGGGTTGTCGGCAGGTGGGGCAGGTGCCGGTCCATGTGGCGAGTAGGTGTTGGAGGAGGTCCAGGGCCTGGTAGAGGGTCAGGCCCTGGCAGGGGCTTTTGGGGTCCTCCGCTGTTCGGTGAGGAACAGGTGGGCGGCCGTGACGAGGGTGACGTGGCGGTGCCATCCGGTGAACGAACGTCCCTCGAAGTGGTCCAGGCCCAGGCCCGTTTTCAGTTCGCGGTAGTCGTGCTCAATCTGCCATCGGGCCTTTGCGAGGCGGACCAGGTCTTTGGCGGGAATGTCGGCGGGCAGGTTCGATATCCAGTACCTCACCGGCTCTGTTTCCCCCTCGGGCCACTGGGCGATGAGCCAGGTGAGGGGGATCGTCCCGTCAGCGGCGGGTTTGGGCCGGCGGCCCGCGAGGCGGACCCGCAGGAGCACGAAGTGCGAGCTCATCGCCGCTTTCGAGCCCTTGCGCCAGGTCAGGGTCCGTCCCGCGCGGCGGCCGGCGGCCAGTACGTGGTCGTGTAAGGAGAGGGGCCGGGTGCGGTAACGGGGCAGCGGCCGGGGGCCCAGCCCGCCGTATGCGGGCTGGTGTGGTTCGGCCCCCTCGCCGTGGGCGGTCATCTCGGCTCTGGCCTGCAGGACGTAGGCCAGGCCTCGCTCTTCGAGGCCGTGGCGGAAGTCCGCGTTCGCTCCGTAGCCGGTGTCCGCGACCAGCACCGCGGGCCGCAGGCCGATACGGGCGAGTTCGTCGAGCATGTCCAGCGCGAGCTGCCACTTGGGGCGGTGGTGGACGCTGTCAGGGATCCGGCAGGCCTTGCGCCGTGCGGCCGCCTCGGGCCCGTCCCATGCGGCAGGCAGGAACAGCCGCCAGGACAGCGGGCACGAAGCCGTGTCGGAAGCAGCATGGACGCTGACGCCGATCTGGCAGTTGCCGACCTTGCCCAGCGTGCCGGAGTACTGGCGGGCCACCCCGGGCGAGGCGGTGCCGTCCTTGGGGAAACCGGTGTCGTCCACGGCCCAGACCTCGGGCCGCACCGCGGCCACGGCCCGCCAGGCCAGCCGGGCCCGGACGTCCTCGACCGGCCAGGTCGAGGACGTCATGAACTGCTGCAACCGCTGGTGATCGACACCGAGGCGTTCCGCCATCGGCTGCATCGACTTCCGCCGGCCGTCCAGCAACAGCCCCCGCACATAGAGCAAGCCCTTCTCACGCTGGTCCCGCCGCACCAGCGGCGCGAACACCTCGGAGATGAACTCCTCCAACCGGACCCGAACCGCAGCAAGCTCCCCAGCCCTCATACAACCAGCGAACTACCAGAGACCCGACCTGACAAGACCAGCTAACAAAGCACTACTAGGCCGTGTCTTTCGGATCATGCCGGGCCCGCGGCACGGGGAATCGCGGCGGGTGGGGGGCGCTCCTACGATGTAGGGGTGCACCTCGGGGGCTTGGGGGGCCTTGTTTGGTCGAGCCTGGGCAGGGGTGACCGGTCATGGGCAGGTGCCGTCCGTCGCGTGGGCGCCGGGTCCGGCGGGCGGGTGTGCCCGCCGCGGTGGCGCTGCTGCTGGCCGCCCTGTGCGCGGGTACCGCCCCCGCCGCCGTGCGCGAGGACTTCGATCCCGCCACCGTGCGGAAACTGGACGCGGCGATCACGGGGATCATGAAGCAGACCGGCATGCCGGGCCTCGGCATCGGCCTGTGGATGCCCGGCCGCGGCGTGTACGAGAAGTCCTTCGGCATCGCGGACAAGCAGACCGGCACGCCCATGAAGTCCGACCTCTACGCGCGGATCGGCAGCGTCACCAAGACCTTCGCCATCACCGGCGTCCTCCAACTGGTCGACCAGGGCAAGGTCGGCCTCGACGACCCCGTCTCGCGGTACGTCTCCGGCGTCCCCGGCGGGAACTCGGTCACGCTGCGCCAGCTGGCGCAGATGCGCAGCGGCCTCTTCGACTACACGACGGACCGGAAGTGGCTGGCGGGCCTGCGCGCCGACCCGCACCGCACGTACACCCCGCGCCAGCTCGTGGACGTGGCCTTCCGCCATCCCCCGAACTTCAAGCCCGGCGCCAAGTGGCAGTACAGCAACACGAACACCGTCCTGCTCGGGATGCTGGTCGAGAAGGTCAGCGGGCAGCGCCTCGCCGACTACCTCCGGGAGCACGTGTTCGCGCCGCTGAAGCTGAACGACACCTCACTGCCGGGCGACGGCGCCATGCCCGACCCGCACGCCCACGGGTACACCGACTTCACGCCGAAGGGCACCGTCGCCGACGCCACGAACTGGAACCCCTCCTGGGCCTGGGCCGCCGGCGCGGCCATCTCCGACCTCGACGACCTGCACACCTGGGCCCCGGCGCTGGCGGACGGCCGGCTGCTGACCCACAGGACGCAGGCCGAACGGCTCCGGACGCTCCCTATCGAGGGCGTCCCCGGCGCCTCGTACGGCCTCGGCATCCTCGACTTCAACGGCTGGCTCGGCCACAACGGGGAACTGCCCGGCTACGAGACCATCGCCGCCCAACTCCCCGCCGAGAAGGCCACCTTGGTGGTGCTCGTCAACAGCGACATCGACTACCGGGGCAAGAACCTGTCCGGCATGATCGGGAACGCGGTCACCTCCATCGTGACCCCCGGCCACCCCTGGCCCGCGCCCGTGTGACCATGGCCTCCTTCGGCACATCCGCATTTCCGCATTTCATGGGGGGACCATGCGCACCCGTACCACCACCGTCTCCGCCGGCCTCGCCGCCGCGCTCGCGGCGGTGCTCCTGCTGGCCGGCTGCACCACGTCCGGCGCCGCCCCGAAGGGCAAGGGCGGTGGCAGCAGCGCCGCGGCGCCCGCGCCCGTCGCGCCGGGCGGCGGCTCCGCGTTCGAGGGCCCCCGGCCGCAGGACCAGAACCTCCTCGCCTGGACGGGCGACCCCAACGACGCGGGGCACGTGACCGCCCAGTCCGCCGCCGGGGTCGGGGGACGGGTCACTCTCGTACGGATCGTGCTGCGCGAGCAGATCACCTGGTCCAACATCTGGCTCGGGCTCGCCGGCATCGACCCGGGCGCCCAGCTCTCCCAGAACTACCTCGGCGTCTACGACGCGAACGGCACCCTGCGCGCGTCCACCGCGGACATCTCCCCGCTGCTGATGACCGACGCGATCGCCAAGCCGTTCCCCCTCGCCAAGCCCTTCACGGCCGCCCCGGGCACCTACTTCATCGCCCTCCTCCTCAACGGCACCTGGGCCACCAACGCCCTCACCCTCAAGTCCACGGGAGCCGGGATCTCGGTGAACGCGGGTCTGACCCCGCCGAACCTCCGCTACAGCACCCTCCTGACCGGCCAGACCTCCCTGCCGGCCACCGTGAACCTCGGCGAGCAGTCCACCAGCACCATCAACACCGGCTGGGGCAGCCAGTGGTACGCCGTCTCCTGAGCCGGGCCGCCACGCCGGGCCACCACGCCCAGCCACCACGCCGAGCCGCCGCGCCCCCGGCTCAGCGGGTGCGGGGTTCGGCCGGATGAGCGAAACTGGGGAAGGTTGTAGCCACGAGGCGGCGCCGGAGCCGGGCCGCCGATGCGAGGAGGGCTGCGTGGACGCTTCACGAGTCGGTGGGCCCGCTCCCGCGACCCGAGCCCGGGTGCGGATGCGAGTGCGGACGGCCACCCTGCTGTGCGCGGCCGCGGCCCTCGCGGCAAGCGCCGTACCCGCCTCCGCGCAGGCGCCCCGGGCCGTGATGGATCCGAATCCGGTCGTGGTGGTCGACTGCTTCTCCCAGGCCCAGGTGCGCCCCCAGGAGTACCTGCTGGCCTGCGGCGACGGGAACAACCGCCTCGTCCGGCTGCGCTGGGACAGCTGGGGGCAGCGGACCGCGACGGCCACCGGCACCGACATGGTGAACGACTGCACCCCGTACTGCGCGGCGGGCCGCTTCCGGGCGTACCCGGTCAAGGTGACCCTGAGCCACCCGCGGCCCTGGCCCGACCACCCCGACGTGCAGCGCTACACCAGCATCCGGCTCCTCTACACCGACACCGCCCCGTCCCCGGTCCCCAAGGACGTGACGTACAAGCTCGTCTACTGATCGGTGCGCTCGGCCTGTCCGCCGAGGCGGGCGCTGATCAGGCAGTCGGCCTCCCCCGGCCGGCTCAGTGGCCCTCCCCCGGCGCCTGGCAGGCGGTGGAGATCGACGACATCCACGCGATGACCGCATCGCGCTGGTCCGGTGCCAGTCCGGCCTCCAGCTCGGCCTCCCGCCGCCGTACGGCCGGGAGCGCGTCCGCGTAGCGGGCGGCCCCGAGGTCGGTGAGGTGCAGCTGGTGCGTCCTGCGGTCGGTGGGGTGCGGGGAGCGGGTGATCAGGCCGTCGCGTTCGAGCGCAGCGAGCATCTCGTTGGCGGCCTGGCGGGTGCTCCCGACGGAACGGGCCAACTGGGCCACCGACTTGCCCGGGGACTCCTTGACCATCATCAGGGTCGCGAACTGCGGCACGGTGAGCCCGAACTCCTCCAACTCGGCGCCGATCGCCGCCCGCATGCTGAGCCAGGTGTGGCGGACCAGAAAACTCAGCACTCGGTCGTGGCTCTTCTCGCCCACGAGGCGACCTCCGAACTCTTATTGATTGACAGGAACTTGACGACTTTGCCAGGATGACGCCGCGCCAGATCGTCAGGTCCCTGTCGATTCTAGCGCCGACCCCTCCTGACCGAAGGTAGTCACGCATGTCATCCGCCACGCCACCGAAAGCCCGCCAACGGCTCATCCTGGGCGTTCTCGTCTTCGCCCAGGTCCTCATCTGGCTCGACGGCACGATCCTGTCCACCGCCTTCGAGACGCTGACCGACCCCGTCCGCGGCCTGGGTGCCACGCCCGGCCAACTCCAATGGGCCACGGGCGCGTACACACTGGCCTTCGCCGGGCTGATGTTCACCGGTGGCGCGCTCGGCGACCGGTTCGGGCACCGCAACACACTGCTGGCGGGCATGGCCCTGTTCGGCGCCGCCTCGGGCCTCGCCGCTTACGCCTCCACGCCCGGCCAGCTCATCGCGGCGCGAGCGGTGATGGGCGTCGGGGCCGCCTTACTCGTTCCCGCCACCATGTCGGTGGTCAGCTGGACCTTCGAGCCCGCTGGGCGGCCGGCCGCCTTCGGTACGTTGTCCTCGTTCGCCGGGGTCGGGATCGCCGCGGGGCCGATCCTGGCCGGCGGGCTGCTCTCGCGCTTCTGGTGGGGCTCGGTGTTCCTCGTCAACGTGCCGGTGGTCGTGCTCGGCCTCGGCTTCATCGCGCGGTACGTGCCGAACTTCCGCAGCCCGCAGGTCCGTCGCCTCGACCCGGCCGGGCTGCTCCTGTCGACCGGCGGCCTGGGGCTGCTCGCGTACGGCCTGATCCGCGCGGGCCAGGAGGCCTCGTTCACGGAGCCGGGCGTCTGGGGAAGCACCGTCGCGGGCATCGCGCTGCTCGCGGCGTTCGTCGTCACCGAACTACGGATCGCCGAGCCGAGTTTCGACCCCCGGCTGCTGAAGCAGCGCCGCTTCGCCGCCGGGAACGTCGCCCTGATGACGGTGTTCCTGGCGATGACGGCGGGCTCCTTCTACCTTGCCTTCTACCTGCAAGGGGCGCGCCAGTACTCGGCGTTGGACGCTTCGCTGCTCGGGCTGCCGGGCGCGCTCGGCGTGGTCGTCGGCTCGCCGATCGCGGTGCGGCTGACCCGCAGGACGTCGGTCCGGCTCGTCGGTGCGATCGCGCTGACCACCGCGGCCCTGGCGATGGGGGCGGTGGCGCTGTTCGACGCGAGCACGCCTATCGCCTGGTATCCGGTGGTCATGCTGGTGCAGGGGACGTCGATCGGCATGGTGATCGCTCCCGTCACCGGCGCCGTGCTGGGTTCCCTGCCCCTGGAGCGGGCCGGAGCGGGAAGCGCGGTCAACAGCACCCTGCGCCAGACCGGCAGCGTACTGGGGATCGCGACGGGCGGCACGATCACGTCGATCGCCTACCGGCACGCGATCGAGGGCTCGCTGACGGGCCTTCCGGCTCCGGTGCAGGACCAGGCCCGGGTCTCGGCGGAGCTCGCCCGCCATATCGCGGCCGCGACGCACAACCCCCGACTCGCCCGGGCGGCCGACGCCGCCTTCATCCACGCCATGCACGTCGGCGCCCTCTGGACGGCGGGATTCGCCCTGATCGGCGTGGTGGTCCTGCTGGTCGGATTCCGCCCGGCCCGCCGCCCGGACCCGGCCGAGGAGGCCCGCCCGACCCTGGCGACGAGTTCGACCGGGTCATGAGGGCGAGCCCGAGCCGCGGCCCGTCGGTGGACCGCCGCGGCTCGGGGGCGAGGTGGAGCGGGGTGGGGTCAGGGCTTCTTGAGCTCGTCTATACAGAGGACGAACCGCTTGCCCGAGCTGCGCCGGGAGCCGCGCATCTGCTCCTCGTAGCCGATGTCCGACACGCCCTTGCACTGGTTCGTGTCGAGGGAGTCGGAGATCACCTTGACCACCTTGTACTGGGCGGTCGCGCCGCCACACTTCACCACCTGGAGGTCGGGGCTCACGGTGGTGCCCTTGTTCGTCAGGCAGTCTCCGACCTTCGCCTTGTCGGCGTCGTCGCGGCTGGCGTAGTAGCCGACCGCGGCCGCGATGACGACGACCACGGCGACGACGATCTTCAGGACCTTCATGACCCCCATGCGCCTGCGCGGCGGCGCGGGCGGGGCGGCGAACTGCTGCTGCGGGTAGGGGTACTGCTGCGGCGGGGCGCCGTACGGCGGCTGGCCCGGCTGCTGGGGCTGTCCGTACCCCGGCTGGGGCGGGTAGCCCTGCGGCGGCTGCTGGGCATGCGGGGCGGGCTGGCCGTACGGGCCGGGGCCCGGCTGGGGCGGGTAGGTCATGCGGGAATCCCCCGAGAGCGTGTGCACTGTGCGTTGTTTGACGTGCGCACGCTATAACAACGCACTGACACGAGCCTCATTGACCTCCGGCGTCCGCAGCCCTACCCACGGAAGGCGGTCGCGCGAACAGTGGTGCCGCAGAGTGCGAACTCACTGCCGTCGCTGGGCGCCAGCTGGTAGCGCGCGCCCGCCACACCCACCACCATCGACGGCGCGACGAAGGGGTCCGCACCGGAGGCGCAATAGCCCTCCCCCTCACCCAGTACGGGCGTGAAGGTGAGCTGCGCCGAGGCCCGGCCGCCGGCCGCCAGCTGCACCGGCCCCGACTTGCCGACCCGGATCACCTGGAGTGGCTTGTTCTTGTCCGGCGAGCCCTGGCCCGCGAGCGCCACCGTCGGGAAGCCGTTCAGTACGCACGGTTTCTTCCCCTTGTTGGTCACCGTGATCCGCACCTGGGCGGGCCCGGTCGGCTGCGCGCTGTTCGCGACGACCTGGGTGCTCGTGCACGGGGCCGCCGCCGCCCGTCGTGGCTCGTCCGCGCCGACGGCAGCACCGGAACCGACCACCAGCGTTCCGGACGCGAAGCCCGCCAGCAGGAGTACGGACGAGGCCTTGATCGCGACGCATCGCGTTGAGCGTTTCATGGGTTGTCCTCCACGGTTCGCCCTTCCCAGCGTCCCACCAACCGGCGCCATCGGCGCGGGCGGCTCACGCCCCCGCGTGGGGGTGGGGCCGACCGCGTTCGCGGGCGTGGCGCAGCGCGCGTACGGTCGGGGTGTAGGAGGAGACGACCCGGTCCATCACGGTGCGCCGGTACGGGTCCTGCTGTGAGCAGGGCGTCACCGAGGTTGTTCAGGTGGACGGCATGCTCGGGTGGTCGGCGGGAGCCGCCTCGACCGCCTGCCGGCCCGCGTTCATAGCATGGTCCAAGTCCCCTATGGCGCCGGTCCGTTCGAAGCGGAGCCTCAGTACGTTCCCGAGATCTGACAGGATCTGGGCGCGGCCGGGCTGGTCGACGGGGAACATGGACGCCGCTTCCCGGTACCGGGCGATGGCACCGTCCAGATCCGGCAGCGCTCCGGTTCGCTCGTAGCGGGCGCGCAGCGCGCTTGCGAGGCCGGTCAGGACCAGCGCGCGGTAGAGGCCGTCATCGAGGGTCGCCCGCGCCGCCTCTCCGAGCAGGGCGACGGCGCTTTCGAGGTCCTCCATCGCTCCGGCCCGGTCGAACCGGGCGTGCAGCGCGTCTCCGAGGTTGTAGAGGTACATGGCGCGGCCGGGCCGCTCGGAGACCGCCGACAAGGCCTCCCGGAAACGGTCGATCGCGCGGTCGAGGTCGGCCGGCGGGCCGCCCCGCCGCCACTTGATCCGCAGCACGTTGCCGAAGGCGGTCAGGTGGACGGCACGGTGGGGGTGCCCGACGGGCACGGCCTCCACGATGCGCCGCCACAGGTCCGCCATGCGGGAGAGCCGCGCCGGGTCGTCCGAATCCTTCAACTCCGCCAGCAGTTGCACGGCGTACCCGGCTGCGTTCTCCGCGAGGACGGGCAGCAGCGGCTGCGGCAGATTGTCATCGCCGGCGAGGAAACACGCGGTGAGTGCCTGCACGGCGATCCGCAGGTCCGGCCTGTCCTGCCCCTGCACCTGGTCCGTCCGTAAAGCCATCGCCTGGTGGCGGAACCAGTGGAACCAGCCGAGCAGATGATGGACGGCGAGGTCGTCCTCACCGGGCAGCAGCTCCGCGAGCCGCCGCGCCTCGCGCAGGGCTTCGGCTTCCAATACCGGTGTCACGTCTCGTAATTCCGCAACACGCCGCAGCCGCACGGCCATTGCATCCATCGCCGTCTCTGCGGCCAGTCGTACGGTGCGCGCTGGGTCCCCCGGATGACTCACGTCGGGTGATGCTAGTCCTACGATCCCTGCACCGGCGGGTAGTTCCTCGGATACGCTCCGCGACAGCGCGGCGCCGGGCCGGGCCGGCATCTGGCGCCGAGCCCACCGCCGCGATGGTACGGCGGGGGCTCGTGACGCGCAGCGGGTCCGGTCAGACCGTTTCCCGGTCTCCGACGGCCTCCCGTGCCGCGGAGGCCGGTTCGCCACCGCCCGCGGGGACGAAGACGAGCCGGGCGCCGGACGGCATCGGCGAGTTCCAGGCGGTCTCCACGTCGGCCATCGGCACGGCGACCGACTCGATGGTCGGCGCCAACTCCGGCAGCCGGGCGAGCAGTTCGCGCAGGGCGGTATCGCGGCGGGCACCCGAGATCGAGCCGAGTCCGCTCCCGCAGACGCTCACGTCCGCCTTGCGCAGCCACGCGGACGGCACGGTCATGTCGGGCCCGGCCGCGGAGCCGACCTGCACCCACCGCAACGTACGGGTGAGATCGGCACGGTGGCGCAGGATTCCGTCGAGCGCCAGCTCGGCGGGGCGGTCCCACAGGTAGTCCAGGACGACGTCCACGTCGGGGGCCGCCGCACCGAACGCGGCCGCGATCTCCTCGTCCGGGCCCGCGAGCCGCACCGTACGGTGGGCGCCCAGCTCCGTCGCGACCCGCAGCCCTTCCGGATCGCGGCCGGCCGCCACGACCGCGCCCGCCCCCTGGTCGAGGGCGAGCCGGATGGCGGCCCGCCCGGCGTTGCCGGTGGCTCCGAGGACGAGCACCGACTCGCCCTGGCGCAGCCGGCCCCGTTCGCGCAGCGCGATCCACGCGGAAGACGCGGGGTTCATGACGGCGGCGACGGCGACCGGATCGAGCCCCTCCGGTACGGGCATCAGCGCGGCGGCCGGTACGGCGACCCGCTCGGCCATCGTCCCGTGCGGGGGCTCCAGCCCCGGGATGTAGACGAGTTCACCGGCCGCGGTCCGGCCCACCCCGTCGAATCCGGGGACCAGCGGAAGCGCGTCGCCGCCCGTGTAGTGGCCACCCGAGGCGAACGAGCGCACCAGCGGGTACAGCGCGGCCGCCAGGACCTCGACGACCACCTCGCCGACCGCGGGGACGGGCTCGGGCACGGACTCGTACCGGGGCGGCTGCCCCAGGGCGTGGACGACGGCTGCGTACATGAACTAGCCCCCAAATGGGTGATTAGGCGGCATGACGGACAACCCGATTGTGACGGCTGCCCGCCGGGCTCGCCGGCTGCGCCACGCGGCAGGGCTTCGGCGGTCCGGCTTCAGCGGACCGCCGTGGCGAGGCGGTGCGCGCCGCCCGAGTGCACGAAGTCCGTCAGGGAGACCGTGTAGTCGCCCTCGTCCGGGCGGTACGCGGTGCAGTACTGCGTGGGATACCAGCCGGGGATCCGCCAGGCGGCCGGCTGGGGAATGGCCTCGCAGGTCCGGTGGCCGGGCGCCGTACGGTGCCGCTGGAGGAAGTCCCTGGTGAGCATGGGCTCCATGAAGATGAGGTCGCCCGCGTACGCCCCATAGATGAAGGTCTGGCCGCTGAGCGTGCCGGTGGACGGGGGGCGGCTGTCCAGGTGCGCGCCCATGGCGCCTTCCGCGGTCTGCGGGCTGCTCGCGGGGTAGCCCGCCGGCAGGTACGCGGCCGGGACCGGCTTGCCCGCCGCGGCCAGTTGGTCGCAGGCGATCAGCAGGGCGCAGCCGCCGGTCCTGATCGCCGACCGGACCCCCTGGGGGGCGAGGTAGAAGTGCACGTCGAAGTGGGCGACGTCGTAGCGGCCGTGCGGGTTGTGCCCGTGCGGGTTCCAGTTGAACAGCACCCACTGGAAGGGCACCTTGGCCGCGGCGGCGGGGGTGGCCGGGAGCCCGAGTTCCAGGCTGTGGCCGCCGACGCATTCGTGCATGCCGTCGAGGTGCCCGTCGCCGTCCGCGTCGTAGCAGTGCTTGCCGTCGGTGGCGGCGGAGGTGGGCAGCCCGGTGACGGCCGCGGCGGTCAGGGCTATGCCGAGCGTTCTGGGTATCCCGCCCTGGTACTCGCTGTACGTACGGACCGCGCCGCCGCCGAGCCGGGCGGCGCGGCCGTACACGGAGCAGGCCGCGCTTCCGGTGTTCTCGGCGCAGGCGGGCATGCGCGCGGCGGATCCCGAGGGCGGCGGCGGGGCCGCGGGCCGCCCGGTGGCGGACAGGAGCGCCGCCACCAGTGCGGCGGAGCCGAGCGCGGCGAAGGCGGTGGAACGCGTACGCGAGACGTTCATACGGCGACGCTCCAGGAAGTGCGTGCGTTGAGCGCGGTGGCGTCCACGCCGGTGACCTGGCGGGTGCAGGACTTGATGCCGTCCAGGCTGTACTCGGGCAGGACGTGGCGGATGTCGTGGAAGCCGTCCGGGGCCAGAGCTTCCACCTGGCGGAGCACCGGGTCGGGTTCCAGCCGGCGGTGGGCCGCGAGGAGCTTCGTGGTCTGCGGCCTGCGGTCCGCCTCGTAGCGCGCCGTCGCCGCGTCCAGACCGTGGTGGGCCAGTTCGTACGCCAGCACGCGGGCGTCGACGATCGCCTGCGAGGCGCCGTTGGAGCCGGTCGGGTACAAGGGGTGCGCGGCGTCGCCGAGCAGGACGACCCGGCCGTCCGTCCAGGTGGGCAGCGGGTCCCGGTCGATCATCGGGTACCGGCCGATGCGGGGTGCCCGGGTGATGATGCCGTGGAGATCGAGGAAGTCGCTGCGCCAGCCCTCGATGTGGGTGAGGACCTCCTGCGGGGGGACCGCGCGGTCCCAGTCGGCGCCGCCGCGAGCGTCCTCCTCGCCCAGGCCGTCGCCGGTACGGCTCTCGACGACCCAGTTGAGCAGGCACCGCCCGCTCTCGTCGGGTCGGGTGACCGGATAGGCCACGGCCTTCACCCGGGCGTTGCAGCCGAGGATCATCATCGTGCGTCCGTCGAGGAAGGGCGGGCCCTCGGTCACCCCGCGCCACATGCATATCCCGTTGCCGAGGGGTGGTCCTTCGTGCGGATGCATGGTCGCGCGCACGGCCGAGTTGATTCCGTCGGCGCCGATGAGCAGGTCGCAGGTGTACGGGCCGGGCCGGTCCGTCACGTACGCCCGGACGGCGGGCCCGCCCGGGTCGCGGCCGCTCGTCCGGTCCTGCTCGTACCGTATGAGGCGGCCGCCGGTGACCAGGGCTTCGGGGCCGAGCCGGTCCAGGACGGCCGACAGCAGGATGTCCTGGAGGTCGGCCCGGTGCACCGAGTACTGCGGCCAGTTGTAGCCGGCGGCGCGGCCGCGCGGCTCCGACCAGATCAGGCCGCCGTAGCGGTGGTGGTACTCCAGGCGGGCGGTCGCCACGGCGACTTCGTCGAGCGCCGGCGCCAATCCGAGTTCGGTCAGCTCCCGGACGGCGGCGGGCTGGAGATTGATTCCCGCTCCGACGGCGCGCAGGTTGGGGCACGCCTCCACGATGAGGACATCGTCCAGCCCTGCCGCGTGAAGGCTCAGGGCCGTAGTCAATCCGCCAATTCCGGCACCGGCTATGAGGATGCGCGGGGAATTCTTTCGGCCGTACGGAGACATGCCCTCTACCTCCTGGGAAAGACGCCTTCCGTCGAACGTGCGGTGTTGAAAGCGGGGTGCTGAAGGCGGGGTGTTGCAAGTGAAGTGTTGAAAGTGCAGGTCAGGCGCTGCTGTTCACCCGATCAGGCTACGGCCAAGTGCCGCCTGATGGGTGACGTGGCTTTAATCGGGTGTCGGCAACAGAAAGGCTGCGACATGCCTGAAGTGACGTTCGAACCGTGCGACGTCCAGCGCCTCCAGCATGCTGTTGACTACGCCCTCCACGCCTCCAAGAAATCACTGGACGCTCTCCTGCCACCCTGGATGCCGGGCGATCTCAAACGGGAAATCAAGAGCGGATGCGTTGTATCGCATTGCGCAACGCTACTGTTCCCGGAAACAGTGGAAACCGCTCTCGCGTACTTCGACGAAAACGGCTGGCCCGCGTCGACCACGATACCGAGCGTGCTGGTCAAGCGCCGCTTGGTGGAGCGCCACTGGCTTCCGGACGATGCGGACATACGGGTGACGCGGCTGCGCGTCACGAGCGGTCTGGCGCCGGAGGTCGAGGTCTTCCTCTTCCCCCGGTGCAGCCCCGGGTACACGGACGCCGTGGGTGCGCAGGAGCGCGTCCACGGTTTCGAGAACCACGTCGGCCTGTTCATGGACCGGCCCGACGAGAGGGCCCTGACCCGGCTGGCCGACCGGCTGGAGACCAGCGGCCGGATGGTCTACGAGGGCTCGGCGCACAACCCCCACGAGAACACCACGATGCTCTACTTCGCCCCCAGTGCCGCCGTGGCCATGTCGCGCCGCCGCTTCCCGCGATGGGAGCTGCAGTGCGCGGGAGATCTGACGGCGTGCGCGGACCGGCGCACCGTCCGGACGGAGGCGGTGTGCAGCGCGTACGCGGCGCTCAAGGCGAACCACGTGGACGGCGGCGGCACGGCGCAGCCCGCTCGCCGGCCCGTTCCGGTGGCGGCCCGCGAAGGCTGACCCTCGGCGCTCGGGCTCCCCGCCCGCGATTCCGGTTCCGGACGCGGCGGGGAGTCCTTTCGCGTTCCGCGGTGGCCGATGCGGATCCGGTGAATTAGATGGATGGGGCACTGATCAGGCGTTCCGGCCCTTCTGATACCTCTTCAGGCCATGAAGAAGATCACCCGCCGACAGGCTTTGGGTACTGCTGCCGGCGCGCTCACCGCCGTCGGAGTGACCGCGGCCGTCATCAAGGTCTCCGACCCGTCCTCGCCGGGCGCGGACCCCAAGGGGGCGGCCGCGGCCTCGTCGCCCGGCCCCATACCCACCGGCACCATCGACGAGGTCTACGAGGGCCGCCGCATCCAGATCGGTTTCGGCGGCGGCGAGCACCAGGGCGGCCACCACTCCCCCGGGCTGCCCACCGTCCGTATCGACGGCAACGAACTGCACGTGATGCGCAACGCCGACGGCAGCTGGGTCAGCGTCGTCAACCACTACCAGACGTTCCCCGATCCGGTCGCGGTCGTCCGCGCCGCCGTACGGGACCTGCAGGGCGCCGCCCTCGCTCCGTTCGGCCCCGCGGGAGGCGCGTCGTGACCGTCCGCAAGAACCAGGCCAAGCTGACCGCGGACGAGAAGCGGGCCTTCACCAACGCACTCCTCGAACTGAAGCGGAACGGCACGTACGACCGCTTCGCCGCCGTCCACAACACCTTCCTGATGACCGACAGCGACTTCGGCGACCGGGTCGGCCACCGCTCCCCCTCCTTCCTCCCCTGGCACCGCCGCTTCCTGCTGGACTTCGAAGCCGAGCTGCAGAAGGTGGACCCCAAGGTCTCGCTCCCCTACTGGGACTGGACGGCGGACCGCACCGCGGCCTCCTCCCTCTGGGCCGCCGACTTCCTGGGCGGTACCGGCCGGGAGCGAGACGGGCAGGTCGTCGACGGTCCGTTCGCCTACGGAGCAGGCAAGTGGGCCGTCACGGTGGGGGTGGACAGTCGCACGTACCTGCGCCGCACCCTGGGCGCGGGCGGCACCCAGCTGCCGACCAAGGCCGAGGTGAACGCCGTACTCGCCATGCCCGTGTACGACGCGACCCCCTGGAACAGTGCCTCGGACGGCTTCCGCAACCATCTGGAGGGCTGGCGCGGCGCCAACCTGCACAACCGGGTCCACATGTGGATCGGCGGTCAGATGGCCAGCGCGGCCTCGCCCAACGACCCGGTGTTCTGGATGCACCACGCCTTCATCGACCTGTTGTGGTCCGAGTGGCAGCGCCGGAACCCGAAGTCCGGCTACCTGCCCACCGCGGCCACGCCGGACGTCGTCGACCTGCACAAGCCGATGCGGCCGTGGAACAACGTGACTCCCGCCGACCTGCTGGACCACCGGAAGTTCTACACGTTCGACACCGAGCACTGAACCGCGGCGGCGCGCCGACCCGGTCCGGGGCAGGCGCGCCGGGGCGTGGCACGTGACGCAGAGGGTGGTGGTGGGGGTGGTGGGGCTGGTGTCAGCCGAGCCGCCATTGCTGGGCCTTGCTCCCGGTGCAGGCCACCACCGTCAGCTGGTTGCCGGCGCCGTTGTCCGTCAGGCAGCCGCCCTGGAACGAGATGTCCTTGATGTAGTAGGCGCCCGACGTGGGGGCGTGCTCCAGGTTCCACCAGACACCTCCGTCGAACTGGCCGGCGAGCTGGACGCGCACGGTGTCCCCGAACTGCGTCAGCGCCTGCGCCATCGCGAATCCGGACGGGCCGCAGGTCTTGAAGCTGTCGTAGCTGTTCTTCTCGTGGAACCAGCCGAACGCGGTGGCGCCCCCCATGATCACCTTGGTGTTCGCCTGCGGGGCGGAGCCGCTCAGGCCGATCTTGAGCCCGTCGCCGACGTTGGTGATGGCGCTCCAGCCGGCTCCGCCGCAGCCCTGCGGCGGGTTGGTTCCGCCGTTGCCGGAGCCTCCGGGGGTCGAGCTTCCGCCGCCGGGCGCGCTCCCGCCTCCGGCCGCTCCGCCACTCGGTCCCGAGCCGGGCTTGCTCCCGGGGTTGCCGGAACCGCCCCCGGCCGGCGGCGGGTTCGGTACGGGTGCCGCGCCGCCGACGCCGCCCGCGGCGGCTCCCGCACCGCCCTGCGCGCCCGCGCCCGCGATCTCGCCCGCGTTCCCGCCCGCGGGCGGGGCCGAGGCATTGGGCGTACCGGCCGGCGCGCTCTGCGCGGGGTCCGCGCCGGGGCTCTGGCTCCCGCCGCCGGACGCCGGTGCGGACGCGGAGGTGGAGGGGTGCTGTCCCGGGGCGCTCGCGTCGGTCTGCCGGGCACCGGCGTCGATGTAGAAGACGGTGACGGCCACCGAGATCGTGATCGTCACGCTGAACCCGATCGCGAGGGGTGCGGAGACGGACGCGGGAATGCGCAGCCGGTCCCGCCACGACCGCCGCAGCTCGGTGGCGGCACCGGCCGGCTCGCGGCCGGCTCCGGCGGCGACGACCGGTCCGGCCGGGGCGTCGAGCTCGCCGAGCGGTCGGCCGGCCGCCGCGCGCCGCGCCGCGGCGGCCATCACCGAGGCGTCGGCGTACCGCTCCTCGGGCCTCTTGGCCAGCGCCCTGGCGACGAAGGCGCGGACCGGCGCGGGGAATTCGGCGGGGAGGTCGGGCACCGGCTCCCTGATGTGCTTGAGCGCGATCTCGACCACCGACTCACCCGTGAACGGCGGTTCGCCGGTGAGCAGTTCGTAGCAGACGACTCCCATGGAGTAGAGGTCGGACGCCGCGACGGCCCCGAGCCCCTCCGCCTGCTCGGGAGCCATGTAGAGGGCCGTGCCCAGTACGGCGTGCGAGTCGGTGATGCCGGTGCTGGCCGCGCTGGAGCGGGCTATGCCGAAATCGGTGACCGTCACCCGGCCGTCGTCGCCGAGCATGAGGTTCGACGGCTTGATGTCGCGGTGCGTGACCCCTTGGAGGTGCGCGGCGTGCAGTGCGTCCAGGGCCTGGCCGGCGATGTCGAGCGCCTGCTCGACGCCGAGGGGCCCGCCCTGCGCCCGTACCTCGGTCAGCGTCCGTCCCTCGACGAGGTCCATGACGATGTACGCGACCTGCTCACCGGAGTCGATCCGGCTCTCCCCGTAGTCGTGCACGTCGACGATGCCCGGGTGGCTGAGGGAGGCGAGGACCGTGGCCTCCCTGCGGAAGCGCGCGGCGAACGAGGCGTCGTCGAGCAGCGCGGGCAGCAGGACCTTCACCGCGACCTGCCGTCTGAGCACGTCGTCGTCGGCGCGCCATACCTCGCCCATGCCGCCACCGCCGATCCGCTCGGCCAGTGTGTATCGGTCCCCAAGGACCGTCCCCCGCCCCCACATGTGTCCCCCTCGTGGTCCGGTGCCTGCTGGTGGTCAGCCGAAAGCCCGTCCGGCAGAGGATACTTGGGTGCCCGCGAGCGCCCGGGCCCGGCGTGATCCGAAGGACACGGCTCAGGGACGGGCTTCGGGCCAGTGCACCCGTCCCGCGTGGATCAGCCGGAGCTGGCGGCGGGCGGTGCGCGTGACCGCGGCCCGTTCCCCGTCGTCCGGGCCCGCGGCCAGGTAGGCGGACACCGTCATCACCATGTGGTCGACGTAGAGCCGCGCCAGCATGAGCAGGTCGTCCGCGCTCCAGCCCCTGCTCAGCGGGTCGGCGCCGAGCCGTTCGGCCACCTCGTGGGCGAACGCGTCGAGCTGTCCCGCCACCGCCTCGCGCACCCTGCGTACGCCGCCGTGCCGTTCGCGCACGATGAAGCGGATGTGCGCGGGGTACTCCCGTACGAGTTCGGCCATCAGGTCCACCGTCGTGTCGATCCGCTGCGCCGCCTCGCCGGACGCGGCGAGGGTCGAGCGTACGGTGCCGTGCAGGCTCTGCAGCGCCTCGTCCACCAGGGCGATGCCCAGCTCCTCGGTGTCGCGGAAGTGCCGGTAGAACGCCGTCGGGGTCACCCCCGCGACCCGGGTCACCTCGCGCAGGCCGAGGCTGCCCAGACTCTGCTCCTCCAGCAGCGACAGGGCCGCGTCCAGCAAGGCTCTGCGGGTTTTGTGGCGTTGGGCCTGGCGTGCCCCGATGGTCTCACTCATGACGAAAAGTCAACCCCCGATTCTCGAAATCTGCGCGCTTGCATTTAGACTGAGCAGTCAGTGCACAACTGTCTCCTATTTTGGAGGAAGCACGATGCTCTTCCTGATAGCGGCCCTCATGCTGATGGGGATCGCTCTGGGAACCGTCGCCCACGTGCCCGTTCACGTATCCCTCGTCGCCACGGCCGCCATCGCCTGCTGGCTGCTGGTCTTCGCGGTTCGCGAGCGGACAACCCGCCGGCACCGGCCGGCCGGCCGACAGGAGGGATGATCATGAACGTACCCGAAACGGCGCTCCGCTCCCCCGCCGCCACCCGCACCCCGTCCCCTGCCCCCACCCCCGCCGTCCGTCAGGCCGACGGGATGGCGGTGGCCTCCTTCGTGTTCGGCCTCATCGGCCTCCTGGCGATGAACCTGCTCCTCGGGCCGACGTCGATCGTCCTCGCCGCCCTCGCACTGCACCGCGGTACGAGCCGGCCCGGCCGCGCCCGGCTCGGTCTCGCCCTGGGCATCGCGGACCTCGCCGTCCTCGCCTGGCTGGTCAGCGCGGACCAGACCTGGTCGTGGAACATCGGCTGAGCCACCCGTGCGCCGGCACCGCTACGGGAGCGGGGCTCCGCGGGCGGTGAGCCACAGGTCGTACCACTCCTCGTGCGTGAGGTCGGGCTCGCGGAGCGCGGCGTCGCGGCAGGCGCGGATGCGCTCGGGGCGGCCGCTGCCCACGACGGGGGCGATCCGCGCCGGGTGCCGCTGGAGCCACCACAGCAGGACCGTCTCCGGCGTGGTGCCCTTGGCGTCGGCAAGCTCCCGTACGAGACGGGCAGTCGCCCGCTCGGCGGGGCTCTCCTGCCGCCCGGTGAAACGGCCCTGGGCCAGCGCGCCCCAGGCCTGGAGGCGGACCCCGTACTCCAGGCAGTACTCGACCGTCCCGGCCGGGAACCCGCCCGCCGCTGCCGCGGGCGTGTTGACGAGCACGCCGTCCTCCAGCCAGTCCCTGCGGTCCAGGCTCATCTCCAACTGGTTGGCGACCAGCGGGAATGCGAGGTGCCGCTGGAGGCGGGCGATCTGCGCGGCGTCCATGTTCGAGACACCGAAGCGGCGGACGAGTCCCTGCTCGCGCAGCGAGGTGAGCGCCGCCGCGACGTCCTTCGGGTCGGCCAGCGGATCGGGCCGGTGCAGGAGCAGGACGTCGACGGCATCGGTGCGCAAGCGCCCGAGGCTCTCCTCCACCCGCCGCACGATGGTGGAGCCGCGCAGGTCGTAGATGCCGGGGCGGTCCCCGTCCGCCAGTCGGATCCCGCACTTCGTCTGCAGCACGATCCGCTCGCGCAGGCCGGGGGTGCGGGCCAGGACCTCGCCGAAGACCGCTTCCGCCTTGCCGCGACGGTAGATGTCGGCGTGGTCGAAGGTGTCGATGCCGCTGTCCAGCGCCGCCACGATCGCCGCCTCGGCCGCGTCGATGTCGGCCGGTCCGTACGCATCCGTGTCCCAGCTGCCGCCGAGCGCCATGCATCCGTACAGCAGCCGGGTGCCGTTCGTCTCCAATGGTGTGATCGCCATGCCGCTCACCCTACGAGGCCGCCGGCTTCGTGGCGGGCCGGGGGCGGGGGGCCTCCACGGGCTTCCTCTGCGGCGGAGGCGTCCTCGGCGGATAGGAGGGCGGCACCTTCGGTCCGCTCGTACGGGTCGGCATCGTCGTCATGCGACCACGCTACGGGTCGGGGCGCCTTCCGGGCCGGTGAGTTCCCGAGGGAGGGCCGCGGGGGCAAGGGGGCCCACCACCGCGCGGGTTGCGCGGCGGTGGGCCCCCAGCGGCCTCAGCGGCCCCACCGGCCCCTGCGGTGTCCTCGTTACGGGGCCATCTCGTACGCCCCGGACAGCGCCTCGACGCGGTCCCAGACCCGGGCCGAACGGGCTTCGTCGACGACCGGGCGCCGGACCGCGGCGAGCGCCCAGCCCTGCTGCTGCTCGGTGGCGGAGTCCTTGCCGTGCAGTTCGACGGCGTGCGCCGAGAAGTCCCGTACGAGCACGGCGAACAGCTCGTCCAGCACGTCCTCGTCGAGGCCGGTCAGCCGCGCCTGCTCCAGGATCAGCTGGCCGTGGACGACGAGCGCGAAGAGCTGGCCGACGGCGAGCAGGAGGTCGAGGTCGCGGCTCTGCTGCTCGTCCGGGGCGGCGGTGGTGACGAACTCGCAGAGCGCGTCGGCCTGTTCGCGGAACCGGGCCACGTTCGGCACCGCGGCGTACGCGTCGAACGCCGGGCGCCAGTCGTGGAAGCGGACGGAGCCGAGGCCGCGGGCCGGGCCCTGCCGGAAGAGGAAGTCGTCGTCGGCCGCGTCGAGGCGGGTCGGCACGGCGGGGTAGTCCACCGGGTCCAGCAGGTGGTTGCGCATGAACTTGAGGATCAGCGCGAGGTTGACGTGGACCGTGCCCTCCAGCTTGGGCAGTCCGCGGATCTCGACGGCGGCCTGGGCGAAGTAGTTGTCCTTCTCGAAGCCCTTGGCGGCGATGACGTCCCACATCAGGTCGATGACCTTCTCGCCCTCCGTGGTCACCTTCATCTTCGTCATCGGGTTGAAGAGCAGGTAGCGGCGGTCGTCGGGGCCCGCGGTGCGGAAGTAGTCGACGGCGCGGTCGCTGAACAGCTTCATCCCGACGAGGCGTACGTACGCGTCCGCCAGCTCGCGGCGCACGTGCGGGAAGGCGGTGACGGGGCGGCCGTAGAGGATGCGGTTCTGCGCGTGGGTGACGGCCTCGTACATCGCGTGCTCGCAGATGCCGATCGAGGCGGTGCAGAGGTTGAACTTGCCGACGTTGACGGTGTTCAGGGCGGCGTCGAAGGCGGCGCGGCCGGTGTGCAGGACGTCGTCGGCGCCGACCGGGTACTCCTCCAGGCGGAACTCGCTGACGTACTTGGACGAGTCGACGACGTTCTTCACCAGGTGGTAGGCCGGGTGACGGCTGTCGGCGGCGAAGAATACGTACCCGTCCGGGCCCTCGACGTCCGTGCGGCGGCCGAAGACGGAGACGAGGCCGGCGGCGTTGCCGTTGCCGATGTAGTACTTGGAACCGGTGGCGCGGAAGCCGCCGCGGCCGTCGGGCTCCAGCAGCATGTCGGTGGAGTAGATGTCGGCGCCGTGGGTCTTCTCGGAGAGGCCGAACGCGAACACCTCGCCCTGGGAGAGGAGTTCGGCGGCGCGGGCGCGGGCGGCGGCGTTGTCGCTCTGCCAGACGGGGCCGAGGCCGAGGATCGTCACCTGCCACGCGTACCAGTAGTCCAGGCCGTAGAACCCGAAGATCTCGTTGAGGGCGGCGATCCGGGCGGTGTCCCAGCGCTTGTCCGGCAGGCCCTCGGCGTCGGCGGACGGGGTGAGGAAGGTGGCGAACAGGCCTTCCTTGGCGGAGAAGGCGAGGAAGTCGCCGAGCCAGGCACGGGTGCGGTAGTCCTCGATCAGCCTGCGCTTGCCGCGCTCCTCGAACCAGTCGACGGTGGCGCGCAGCAGCCTGCGGGTCTCGGGGTCGAAGTGCTGCGGGTCGTAGGTGCGCGGGTTGAACAGGAGGGAGTCGGCCATGGAGGTTCGCCTTCCGGAGAGGGTTGAGGGGTGAGGGTGCTGCCTCCGGAGGTGCTGCTTCCGAAGGTGCTGGTTCCGAAGGTGCTGGTTCCGAACGGGGGGCGGGGGCAGCGGCTCAGGCGCGCGGGCGGGGCGCGGCGAGCCGGTGGACGGTGGCGAGCACGTCGTCGAGCCAGGCGATCGTCATGCGCTCGTACGCGATGCCGCCGCGCAGGACGACGTGCTGCAGCTCCTGGCCGGCGTCGAGCGGTGCGGGGGCCTCGGGGCCGGTGAAGTCGCGCAGCTCCCCGGCGAGGTAGCGGGCGAGCCGGTCGGCGTGCGCCCGGCGGTGCCGCTCGACCTCGCGGACCAGTGCGGCCGGGTCGTCGAAGGCCGCGCCGCGGATCTTGACGGCGAGGTCGTGGCGGAGGCTCTCGGGTTCGATCGGCTCGTGCAGCCACCGGGAGAGCGCGGCGCGGCCCGGGTCGGCGACGGAGTACTCCTTCTTGTCCGGCCGGCCCTGCTGGGCCACCTCTCGGACGGCGAGCAGACCGTCGGTCTCCATGCGCTTGAGGACGCGGTAGATCTGCTGGTGGGTGGCCGTCCAGAAATAGCCGATGGACCGGTCGAAGCGCCGGGCGAGCTCATAGCCTGACCCCGGCTTCTCCAGCAGCGAGACGAGGATCGCGTGTTCGAGCGCCATGCCCCCGATCCTTCTATGCAACTCGTTGCATAGACAAGTGGCAGAGCCCGGGTGAGACGCGGCTCACCCGGGCGCCTACGGCGTACGAACCTTTTACCCACCCCTGATGGCATGCCCCGGTCAAATCTGCCAGGCTCTTCCGGCACACGCACAGCCCGCGGCTGCCCTCCGGCGCACCCGAGCCGACCGGGCGGCCACCGAGCAGGCCGGAATCCGGCCGCCTCAAAGGAGTTCCGCGTGAGACCTACCCCCCACAAGGCCCTCGCAGCGTGCATATCCGCCTTCGCCGCGCTGGCCACCGCCGCACTGTCCATCACCCCGGCCACGGCCGCGCCGCACCAGGCGTCCCCCGCGGCCGCCGCCTGCACCCCGGGCCAAGTGGTCGCCAACGGCGGCTTCGAGAGCGGCACTTCGCCGTGGACCCAGTCGCAGACCGGCATCATCACCAGCCGCGCCGGTCAGGCCGCGCACGGCGGCACCACCTTCGCCTGGCTGAACGGTGTCGGCCGTACGCACACCGACACGCTCTCCCAGAGCGTCACGATCCCGTCGGGATGCAGCACCGCCACCCTCAGCTTCTGGCTGCACATCGACACCGCCGAGACGACCACGTCGACGAAGTACGACAAGCTGACGGCGAAGATCGGCAGCACGACGCTGGCGACGTACTCGAACCTCGACAAGAACACCGGCTACGCCCAGAAGTCGTTCGACGTGTCGGCCTTCGCGGGGCAGACCGTCAGCGTCGCCTTCACCGGCACCGAGGACTCCAGCCTCCAGACGAGCTTCGTCGTCGACGACGTCGCGCTCGACACCTCCGGTGGCACCACCCCGCCCGGGGACTCCACGCGCACCCCGGCCGCCCCCTCGTACACCGTCAACCTCAGCAGCAACACGAGCGGCACCGTCTGGACCGGCCACGAGAGCGCGAGCTTCACCAACGCCTCCCCCACCCCGCTCAGCGAGGTGTACCTGAGGCTGTGGGACAACTACCACGGCACCTGCTCCGCGATGCCGATCACGGTCAGCAACGTCACAGGCGGCACGGCGGGGGCCCTCTCGGTCGCCTGCACCGCGCTCAAGATCGACCTGCCGACGCCACTGACCCAGGGTCAGACCGCCACGATCGGATTCGACTTGGGCATCACCGTGCCCAGCGGCGCCGACCGCTTCGGCTACGACGGGGCCTTCAGCATGCTCGGCAACGCCCTGCCCGTCCTCGCGGTCAGGGACGGAGCCGGCTGGCACCTGGACCCGTACACCAACAACGGAGAGTCCTTCTACTCACTGGCCTCCGACTTCCGCGTGGCCCTGGACCACCCGAACACCCTGCTCGTCCCGGCCACCGGCGCCTCGGTGGACACCCCCGGCACCAGCGGGCGTACGGTCACCACGGCCACCGCGACCAAGGTCCGTGACTTCGCCTGGGCGGCCGGCCCGTTCGGCAAGATCTCCGGCACCTCCGCCGCCGGCACCCCCATCAACATCTACTCCGTGTCCGGCATCAGCTCGGCCGACTCGCAGTCGATGCTGACCACCGCCAAGTCCGCCGTGGACGCGCACTCGGCGCGGTTCGGCGCCTACCCGTACGGCGAACTGGACGCCGTCATCGACAACAACTACTGGTTCGGCGGGATGGAGTACCCCGGATTCGTCCTCGACCTGGTCAGCACCACGGCGCTCACCCACGAGATCGGCCACCAGTGGTGGTACGGCATCGTCGGCGACGACGAGTACACCAGCCCGTGGCTCGACGAGGCGTTCACGGACTACGCCACCGACCTGGCCCTGAACAAGACGGGCGCCAACTGCTGGAGCAGCGTCTCGTGGGCCTCGTCCGCCGAGAAGATCACCAACTCCATGGGCTACTGGGACGCCCACTCCTCCCGCTACTCCACCGTCGTCTACGGCTACGGCAAGTGCGCCCTGCACGACCTGCGGCGCGTCCTCGGCGACACGGCCATGGCCAACCTGCTGAAGGGCTACGCCACTTCGCACTGGTACGGCGTCTCCACGACCGCCGAGTTCAAGGCCGCCGCGCAGGCCGCCACGACCACGGACCTGACCTCGTTCTGGACCCAGCACCGTATCGACGGCTGACCTGACGAAAGCCGGGGACCGGCCCGGCAACGATTCGCCGCGGTGGGCGCCTTTTCGGCGCCTGCCGCGGCGAACTCATGTGTGCCGACGGCACTCTAGCCGTCACCTGTGACATGTGAAATATTACCTGCGCTTCGACCCAACTCCCCGAAAGGTCCGTCACGTTGCGCAGACTCCCAGCCGTGGTGGCGGCGATATCCCTCGCCCTCCTCGCCACCCCCGCGCTCGCCGCCGCACCCGCCGCCCCGCCCCCCGCGGCGCAGCAGGCCCCTGAACTCTCCCCCGCCCCGCCGTCCGCGCCCCTTGAGGTCCAGCGCCAGAGCCTGCGTCGCCAGGCCCTCGAAGGCGTCGCCGCCGGCACCACCGCGGCCGAGGCTGATGGCACGCTCCCCCGCAAGGCCGCGGTCGGCAAGCGGTACGTCGAACTCGCGCAGGAGCGCAAGGACAAGGTCTTCGTGATCCTGGCCGAGTTCGGCGACCAGGTGGACAACACCACCGAGTTCGAGGGCAAGCCGCGCTTCGGCGGCGCGCCCGGTCCCCGCCACAACACGATCGGCAAGCCGGCGAAGACCGACAACCACACCCTGTGGCGCAAGGATTTCGAGCAGGCCTACTACCAGCAGCAGTTCTTCGGCACCGACCCCGGCGCCGTCACGCTCCGCAATTACTACCGCCTGCAGTCCTCCGGCCGCTACGACATGGACGGCGAGGTCAGCGACTGGGTGCGGCTGCCCTGGAACGAGGCCCGGTACGGCACGGACAACTGCTCCGAGCCCGGCCAGTGCCGCACCAACTGGGACCTCGTACGCGATGCCACCAACGCCTGGTACCACACCGAGCGCGCCAAGGGCCGTACGCCGGAGGAGATCAAGGCCCAGCTGGCCGAGTACGACGTGTGGGACCGCTACGACGCCGACCACGACGGCAACTTCGACGAGCCGGACGGCTACCTCGACCACCTCGTCGTCGTCCACGCGGGCAAGGACCAGACCTGGGGCGGCGGTGACCAGGGCAAGGACGCCGTGTGGGCGCACCGCTGGTTCGCGTGCTGGGACCAGGCCGGCAGTGCGGGGCCCGCGGGCAACAAGGCGGGCGGCGTCCCGGTCGGGGACTCCGGCATCTGGGCCGGGGACTATCTGACAGGTGGCGAGAACAGCGGAGTCGGGCTGTTCGCCCACGAGTTCGGGCACGACCTGGGGCTGCCCGACCTGTACAGCTCCGACGGGGACAACAGCGTCAACTTCTGGTCGCTGATGTCCACGGCCTCCTACCTCGGCAAGGGGCGGAACACCACCGGGGACTACCCCGGCGACCTCGATCCCTGGAGCAAGCTGCAACTGGGCTGGCTGGAGTACACGGAGGCCGACGCGGGCCGCAGAACGCGCGCCGTGCTCGGGGTCTCCGGCTACAACACCGAGGATCCGCAAGCCCTGTTGGTACACCTGCCGCCGTCGGTGACCCGTACCGATCTGACCGACCCGTACGAGGGCGCCAGCCAGTGGTGGAGCGGCACCGGCGACCTCATGGACAACACCCTGACCCGGACAGTCGACCTTTCGGGCGCCGCCGCCGGGCAGAGCGCCCGGCTCGACGCCCGCGTCTGGTACGACGTCGAGCAGGACTTCGACTTCCTGACCGTCGAGGCGTCGACGGACGGCGGCACCGCGTGGTCCCCCTTGCCGGGCACGGTCGGCGGCGCGGCCATCCCGGCGAAGGGGATCTCCGGCACGTCGGGTGGCTGGGCCGAACTCACCGTCCCGCTCGATCAGTTCACGGGCCGGACCGTCCAACTGCGGTTGCGGGTGACCTCGGACGGCAACACCCACGGCAAGGGGGTCGCCTTCGACGACGTACGGATCACGGCGGGTGAGCGGGAGCTGCTGCGCGACGGCGCCGAGGCGGGCGCGAACGGCTGGACCGCTCTGAAGTGGTCGCGTACGCAAGGCCGTACGGGCTCCGCCGAGCACCCGCGCGCGTACCTGGTCGAGAACCGGCGCTACACCGGCTACGGGGCCTACCTCAAGAGCGGACCGTACAACTTCGGTGCCGGGAACGACACGGTGGAGTTCTACCCGTACCAGCAGGGCGTGCTCATCTGGCTCTGGGACACGGCCTACAGCGACAACACCACCAAGGCGCACCCGGGCGCGGGGCTGCTCCTCCCCGTCGACGCACGTCCGGAGCCGCTGCGGAACGCCGACGGCACGCTGCTGGTCGCGCGGGCGCAGACCTTCGACGCGACGTTCTCGACGCGCCCGAGCGACGAGATCGTGCTGCACAAGGGCGGCGTACCGGTGCTGATCCCGTCCCGGCCCGGGGTCCCGGTCTTCGACGACCGGCGGGGCGGCTACTGGAACGCCGACCTGCCACAGGTGGGCGTGAAGGTACCGGATACCGGGACGCGGATCACGGTGGTGAAGGAGGCCTCGTCCGGCGCCCTGACCACGATCCAGGTCAGCCCCTCGCCCTGACGCACGCCCGCTGCGGACAGCCGTCCGAGCCGGACGGCTGCCTGCGGGAGGACCTCACCGAGGAGCGGCGCTCCGCGATCGCCTAGGCCGTACCGGACGGCTGCCACACACCTCCCCGCTGGGTGGTGGAGTGCGGCCACGAACCGGAGGTCGCCCGCCGGGCCGCCGCGCTAGATCGTGCGCTCGGAGGCGAAGGGGCCGCCCGTGCCGAAAGCCCGTTCGGCGAAGCGGGTGCCGATGCGGTGGTGGGAGGCGGCGTCCGGGTGGAGCTGGTCGGGGAGCGGCAGTTCGGCGAAGTCCGCTTCGCCGTACAGTTCGCGGCCGTCCAGGTAGTGGAGGTTCGGGTCCTCGGCGGCTCGCTGCTCGACGATGCGGACCAGCTCCTCCCGGATGACACCGAGGGTCAGCTTTCCGGCGGCGCGCTCCGCCGGATCGCCCGCGGCGCGGAACTGGAGCCTGCCCTCGCCGAGGGTGCTGAAGTCCGGGGCCGTGGGGCCGGGGGTGTCCTCGTGGATGGGGCACAGGATGGACGAGACGACCAGGAGGGGCGCGGTGGGGTGCCCCTCGCGGAGGGTGTCGAGGAAGCCGTGCACGGCCGGGGTGAAGGCCCGCAGCCGCATCAGGTCGTGGTTGACCAGGTTGATGCCGATCTTGACGCTGACCAGGTCCGCCGGGGTGTCCCGCATGGCCCGGGCGACGAACGGGTCGAGCATGGCGCTGCCGCCGAATCCCAGGTTGACCAGGTCCACGCCGCCGAGGGAGGCGGCCAGCGCCGGCCAGGTCGTGGAGGGGCCGGCGGCGTCCGAGCCGTGGCTGACCGAGCTGCCGTGGTGCAGCCATACCCGGCGGCTGCCGTGCGGTAGGGGCTCGACGGGGGCGTCGGTGCGCAGCGCGACGAGCTCGGTGAACTCGTTGTACGGAAGCCAGATCTCGACGTCCTTCGGGCGGTCGGGCAGAGCGCCGAACCGGACGGTGCCGACCGGGCCGGGCCGGGTCTCCACCGACCCGGTGGTCATGTCGACCGTACGGACGTTGCCGCCGGTCACACCGGCCTGCGCGGCGAGGCGGCCGTCCACGAGCAGGTCGTACACGCCGTCGGGACGGGGCGGGGCGCCCACGTAGGCCATCTTGGTGCGGAGCGTGTCGAGCTCGATGACGGTGGCCCGGGTGCGGAACACCAGCCGTACGCCGGAGGGCTGTGCCTCCGCCATCGCCAGTTGCCCGTCGGTGTTCTGCGCGCGGGCCCACGCGGGGAGCCGGTGCGGGAACAGGCCGTGCCCGGTGCGCTCCAGGTCGAGCGCGCCGCGCAGGAGGTCCGCGGTGAGGGGCGTGGTGAGGGGTGCGGTGGTCCCGTCGGAGGGGCCGGGTACGGATGCGTGCTGGTGGTTCATGCCCCCAGCCTGTCAACCGGATGCCGGCTCCGCACATCACTTTCGCGCCCCGCCTCAGCCGATGTCGACCACACGGGCCCAGGCGGGTGGCGTGTCCGGGACGTAGTCGGGGTCGTCCTCGTTCCACGAGCGCTCCCGCGCGAACAGGCCTATCACCGTGCGGCACGGGGGACGGGTGGTGGGCCACGCCGTCTGGCCGTCGGTCAGGACCACGATGACGTCAGGCCGCGCCGCCGACCGGAGGGCCTTCGCGAAACCCGTACGGAGGTCCGTACCGCCACCGCCCACCAGCGGGATGCCCTCGGCGCGGCACAGCGGGTGTGCGATCCGGGCCGCCGCGTCGCACGGCACCACGGTGACCAGGTCCCGGCGGCCGCCCACCGCACGGGAGATCGCGGCGACCTCCAGCAGCGCACTGCCCAGTTCCGCGTCGCTGACCGACGCCGAGGTGTCGATGACCACGCAGACCCGGGGCGGCCTGCGCCGCAGACTCGGCAGCACCGCGCCCGGCACCCCGGCGGAGCGCCGCGCGGGGCGGCCGTACGTGTAGTCCTCGCCCGCGCCGGATCCGGAAGCCGCCGAGCGGACCGCCGCTCCCAGCAACTCCCGCCACGGCTGCGGCGGATGGAAGGCCTCCTCCGCCCACCGCTTCCACCCGCGCGGGGCGCTGCCCGGACGGCCGGTGATGCCCTGCGCCACCCGGAACCGCACCGCGTCCCGCTCCTGCTCGCTGAGCCCGTGCGCACCGTCCTCCCCGAGGTCCCACTCCCGTTCCAGCCCGTCGGCGCCGCTGCCGCAGTCAAGCCACGCCATGTGCTGGGTCGCCGGTCCGAGCCCGAACTGGCGCAGGTAGTCCTCCATGAGCTGCCCCTCGGGCAGCCCCACGGCGGCCGGCTGGACAGCGCCCTCGGGCCGGACCAGCCCGTCGCCGTACACGTCGTCGTTGATCTCGAAGTCCGCCGCGATGTTCATCCGCAGCCGCTCCCCCGGGCCGTGCAGCCCGCGCTCCCTCGCGACCCGGTCGCCGCGCCCGTGGTGGTCGCGCAGCAGGTGCGACACCTCGTGCACCCATACGGCGGCCAGTTCCTCCTCCCGCGTACGGTCCACGAACGACGGCGAGACGTAGCACCGCCAGTGCCGGTCGACGGCCATCGTCGGTACCCGGCGCGACTCCACCGTGTGCAGGGCGAACAGCGCGGTCGCCAGGTAGGGCCGGACCCGGGCGGCGTGCAACCGGGCGGCGAACAGCTTGTCGCGGTCCAGTGTCCCCGCGGCCCCGCTCATCGCGTGCCGTTCGTGGCCGCGACGGCCCGGGCCGTCGCACGGTCCGCCCGCCGGGACAGGGACACCACACCGGCGAGCCGCTCGATCGCCGCCGGTACGTCCCATTCCTCGCGGCGCAGCGCGGCGAGCGCGGTCGCCGGTACGACGACCAGGTCCGGGGCGCCCGTCTCCAGCGCCCGGACCAGGAGCGCCCACGCCGCGTCCCAGCGCGCCTTCTCCGGACGGTTGCGGACCGCCTCCACCACGCCGTCGAGCACCGCTTGCCGCAGATCACCCCGTTCGGGCAGGGCGGCGGCGGCCGGATCGGCGAGCAGTTCCTCGGGGTCCGGGAGCTCCATCCGGTCCAGAGCCGCCAGCAGCTCCAGCCCGGGACCGTCCCCCACCGTGCCCCTGACCAGCAGGGAGAGTACGTCGCGGGAGGAGCCGGCCGCGGTCGCGAAGGCGATCAGGTGCAGGGTCATCTCCCAGCTCCGCGGCGACGGCCAGGGGCCGCCCCGGCGGGTTTCACCGGTGGGCAGCCGGTGTACGAGCCCGGGGCGGGCGGCGAGCAGTCCGCACACGGCGCGGCGGGCGTGGTCCACGGCCTGCGGCAGCGCGGAAGGGTCGAGCCGCGGCAGCGTGGCCCGGGGCCAGGTCCCGCCGAGACCCCGTACGACGACGTCGTGGTCGTGGGTCCAGTGGAGGTGGACGAACCGGTTGGCGAGCGGCGGGCTCAGTTCCCAGCCGTCGGCGGCCGAGGAGCGCGGGTTCGCGGCGGCCACGATCCTTACTCCGGGCGGCAGTTGGAGGGCGCCGATGCGCCGTTCGAGCACGAGTCGGAGCAGGGCGGCTTGTACGGCCGGCGGCGCGGTGGACAGCTCGTCCAGGAACAGCAGCCCCCGGCCGGCCCGTACCAGGCGTACGGCCCAGTCCGGCGGGGCCATCGGAACACCGTGTTGTGCGGGGTCGTCTCCGATGATCGGCAGGCCCGAGAAGTCGGAAGGCTCGTGCACGCTGGCGATCACCGTGGTCAGCGGCAGGTCCAGGGAGGTTGCGAGCTGGGTCAGCGCCGCGGTCTTGCCGATGCCCGGTTCGCCCCACAGGAGAACGGGCAGGTCGGCGGCCACGGCCAGGGTCAGGGCCTCCAGTTGGGTATCGGGACGCGGTTCGGTGGTGGCGTCACGCAGCAGGGACAGCAGTGCGCCGGCGACGTCGAGCTGGGAGGCGGGCGCCGGGTCGGAGGGGGTGTCCGTGACGGCGAACGGGGCGTATGCGGGCATGTTTGATCACCTTTGGGGTTCGTGGTGTGCGCCGGGTCAGCGGCGAGGGTGCGAGCGGCGCTCACGCGCAGGGCGGATGCCCGGGAGCAGATCGCCGGGCTTGGGTCTGGGCCGGGGGCCGGTCAGGTCCGCCCTGAACAGCCCGTACGTGATCCGGCGCCGTGCGGCCGCCTCCAGTTCGTCCCGGAGGGCTCCGTCGCGCAGCAGTGCGTCGGGGCCCAGCAGCCGCTCGACGACGGCCAGCGCGCCGGCGGTGTCGCCGTGGTCGAGGCGTCCGCGTACGCCGGCCAGGCAGTCCGGCCGGCGGTGTGCCTGGTCGATCGCCTGGAGGCAGGGCAGCGGGGTTCCGGTCAGGGCGACCAGCAGTTCCTCCCGCCGGATCTCGGCCGGATCGTGGTCGAGCGGGGCAAGTACCCCGTCGACCAGGCCGATCCGGTGCTGAGAGCCCCTGCACTCGACGAGGTGAGGCTGTCCCGCCCGGTCCGCAGTCCTCGGCGGACCGGGCGGCGCGTGGTCCGGTACGAGCGCCGGGGCGACGAGCGGGTGCAGTCGGCCGGGCTCGATCGAACCGGTGCGGAGCAGGTCGAGGTCGGGCAGGACCCAGGTCGCCGCGTCAGGCAGGACCGGCGGCGCGGGGGCGCCCGAACCCGTGGCGGCTGCCGAGATCCGCATGGCGGCCGGATGGCCGCCGCCCTCCCCCACGAGCTCCAGGTCCAGCCGGCGCCGGGACCCCAGCCGCACGCGTACGGTACTGGTGGCATGCCCCTCGGCATCGAGCAGGATCGCCGCCTCGGCCGCCCAGCGGTCCACGGCACAGCGGTGCACCTGCGGCACAAGTCCCGGTAGATCGGCCTCCGTTGAGGGGAGATCGGCGCCGGATCGGCTGTGGAGCTCAGCGGCCCGTCGCGCGTCCCAGAGGTGGCGGTGCAGGTCGAGGCGGAAGCGCGGGTCGGGGTGGGGATGCGGGTGTCGGCGGGCGCCGGGCCCGGCCCGGGACCCGTCCCACAGCGCCAGGCTGAACCGTTGACCGGCATCGGCCCACGCCGGCGGGGTCCGGGCCACGATGTGCACCGGATCTCCGCCGTCGGCCCGGCCGTACCGGGCCAGGGTGAGGGTCAGGCCCGGCCGCAGCAGTCCGTCGGGAGCGATCCTGGGCATGTGCCAGCGCAGCAGGTCGGGGGCCAAGTGGCGGAGGTCGGCGCGGAGTCGGGCGGCGAGTTCGCGGCCGTGGGTGCGCGCCACGGAACGCAGGTCGAAGTCGAGATCGATGCCTGCGGCGGCGCACGCCCCGGCCCAGTCGCCGGCAAGGCGGCGGGCGGTGGCGGTCGCGATCATGGAGGGCGGCACGGCGAACTCGCGCACGCGCAGCCAGAGGGAGAGACGGGAGGAGCCGTCGGCGGCGGGAGTGAGCATCAGCACTCACCTTGCGCGGACGGGACCCCCATTCCGAGAGTGGTTTGAGTGATCATCGCGCTGACCATAACCCCCCACCGGCCTGGTCTGCCAGGTGTTTTGCGAGCCGCCGTACGCGCCGGGTGCGACTTGGGTCGCAGGGGTTGCCAGACCTGAGAGGGACGCCGGGGGCGGGGCGGGGCTCGGACCATGGCGGGGTGGATGCGATGAACGCGCACGTGCAGATGTCCCTCTGGGAAGCCCTCCTCGTGCTGGGCTCCTTCGCGCTCGTACTGGTGCGGTGGCTTCCTCCCCGCCCCCGGCGGCCGGTCGGCTTCGGGGCGGCGGGGGTGGTCGTGCTGTCCGGGGCCGTGCTCGGCGTACTCGGGCTGCGCTGGCAGATGGTGCCGGTGCTGGCCGGTGCGGCCGCTGCCCTGGCGTTCGCCGTGTCGCCCCTCCTTGGGCGCGCGACGCGCAGGGCTCCGTGGTGGCTGGCGCTGCCGGGGTCGGCGGTGTGCCTCGCGCTGGTCGCCGCGTGCCCGGCGGCGCTCTGGGCCCTGCCCACGCCGGTGTTCCCCGCACCGACGGGCCGGTTCGCGGTCGGCACCAGCGTCATCGAGCTGACCGACCCGGAGCGCCCCGAGAGCGCCACCGCCGCCCCCGACGACCGGCGTACGGTCGTCGCCCAGTTCTGGTATCCCGCTCGGAAGCCCCCCGCGGGCACTCGCCGTGCCCCGTACCTCGGACGCACGGAAGACGAGGCACGCGTGGTCTCCGAGGCGCTCGCCGACTACGCCGGTCTTCCCGGGTTCCTGCTGGACGGCCTCCCGCGCGCCCGCACGCACGCCGCCCACGACGTCCCCGTGGCGGGCGCGGAACGGTTCCCCGTCGTACTGTTCTCCCCCGGCCTGGGCGGGGTGCGCGCCCAGAACACGGCCTGGGCCGAGGAGTTGGCCGGCCACGGCTACGTCGTCGTCGGCCTCGACCACCCCTACGACTCCGCCGCGGTCGTGCTCGCCGACGGCCGCACGATCCGTACGGAGGTCTCGGCGACGGGCGACGACGCCGAGGACGAGAGACGGGCGGCCGCGTGGACGGCGGTCCGCGCCGCCGATCTGAGCTTCGTACGGGCCCAGTTGGGCCGCATCGACAGCGGAGAGGTCCCCGGCCCGCTCACCGGGCACCTCGACACCGCCCGCGTCGCGGCGGCCGGCCACTCCCTCGGCGGCGGCGCCGCCCTCCAAGCCGCCCGCCAGGACCCCGCCTTCGCCGCCGTCATCGACCTGGACGGCTTCCCCCACGACCCGTCCCCGCAGCCCTTCCGCCAGCCGGTGCTCGCGCTCACCCAGGCCATCGGCCCGGACACCGACCCGGACTACCTCCCGCACCTCACCCGCGTCCTCGGCCTCAGCAGCGCGACGACCTACCGGCTCACCGTCCCCGGAGCCGCCCACCTCACCTTCACCGACGCCCCGCTGTACCTGCCGCCCCTCCCCTCGCTCGTCGGCTCCCTGGACCGGACGGAGGGCCCGCGCATCACCGCCGCCGCGAGCCTCGCTTTCCTCGACGCCGCCCTGCGTGACGGCGGGGGCGATCCGGCCGCGGCCCTGTCCGCGTACGGCACCCTCACCGTCCACCGCCCCGGGAGCCGATGAGGTCTCAAGTCCGCTGCGTGAACAGTCGGTTGAACTCCCGGGTGGGTCGGTCGCGCCGTGCATATGCTCCCTCCGTACGTCGTACGCCAGTACTTCGAAACGTAAGGGGACCGCTTCGTGAGTGTCCGCATCCAACCCACCTCCCAGGTCGACGAGAGCGCCGAACTCGGGGACGGGACCACGATCTGGGATCTGGCGCAGGTACGGGAGGACGCGCGGCTCGGGCGCGACTGCATCGTCGGACGGGGGGCGTACGTGGGCCCCGGCGTACGGATCGGCGACAGCGTGAAACTCCAGAACTACGCACTCGTCTACGAGCCCGCCGAGCTCGGCGACGGGGTGTTCATCGGCCCGGCCGCCGTACTCACCAACGATTTCTACCCGCGCGCCGTCGACCCCGACGGCCGGCAGAAGCGCGGCGGCGACTGGGAGGCCGCCGGCGTCGTCGTGGCCGAGGGAGCCTCGCTGGGGGCCCGGTCTGTGTGCGTGGCCGGGGTGCGGATCGGGCGGTGGGCGCTGGTCGCGGCCGGTGCGGTCGTGTCCCGGGACGTACCGGACTTCGCGCTGGTCGCAGGGGTGCCGGCCCGCCGCATCGGCTGGGTCGGCCGGGCCGGGGTCCGGCTGGTGGAGCGCGAGGGCGAGCCGGGCGTGTGGGAGTGCCCGCGCACCGGCGCGCTGCACGAGGAGAAGGCCGGAACCCTGGCCGAGCGGACCTGACGGTACGTCGGCAATTTAGGTCAGTGGCATTTCCGCAAAACCGCAATCAACGAACATCCTTGGGCATACCTTGTCCCTGTACACGGGATCTGAGCAGGCAACAGGCTTTGTTCAGTGGGGGGTTGTACACGACGAGGGCATCGCGGACCAAGTGACGACGGACGGCGCGCAACGCGCCCGCCCGGCGCTGCCGTTCGCGCGTGCTCCGGTCCGGGGCATCGCTGGGGGGATCCAGTGGGCGGCCTCGGACGGTTCGTGCCATCGGGGGGAAACACACCGCCGGCACGTGCGCCGTCATGCGCAAACCCCTCCGAACGACGACCGCCGGGTCTGTCCGAGGAACGAATCAGAGGGGGTAGGTGTGTTGGAGCCGTACAGCTCGGACATACGAAGTGCGCGCAGCACACGGGAAGCCGGGGTGGGGACCCGGTGACCGCAACACGAGCAGCACGATTAGGGGCACTGGCCCACGAGGACCCGTCGCTGCACGCGCTCGCCGAGCGGCTGCTCGCGCTGGCCGAGGCGGGACTGCCCGAGATGTACCTGCCGGGCGCCGACACCTTCGTGTTCACCCGGGCGGGCAAGGTCACATCCGACGGCGTCCGCCGGATGGAGGCACGCGGGACCAGCACCCGGTACGCGGCCATCACCGCGCTGGGGGCGCGGTTCCTGCCCGAGGACCGGCAGCGCGCCCTGTTCGGCGGACACAGCGTCGAGGAGTACGCGGGTCTGCTGGTGGAGCGGCTGCCGGCGGTGACGAACCTCGGCGACGCGGCGCTCATCGCCTGGGCGGCCGCCGAGACCGGCCACCCGAAGCTGGCGGACGCCCTGGCACGGGTGGCCGTACTGGACGTCCCCGGACGTCCGCAGTACACGGTCGAGGCGGCCTGGGTGCTCTCCGCCCTCGCCGCGGCCCGCAGCGCGGCGGACGTGGAGGACCGGATCGCGGTCGCCCGCGACCGGCTGCTGGCGGCCAGGGCCCCCGGCGGCCCGCTGTTCCCGCACGCCACCGGTCCGGGGCTGGTCCCCGGATACCGCTCGCACGTGGCCTGCTTCGCCGACCAGACCTATCCGCTCCAGGCGCTCGCCCGGCTGCACGCGAGCGGCCCGGACCCGGAGGCCCTCGCGGCCGCCGACGCCTGCGCCGCCCGGATCTGTGAGCTCCAGGGGGACGGTGGACAGTGGTGGTGGCACTACGACGCCCGCACGGGCGGCGTGGTGGAGGGCTACCCCGTCTACAGCGTGCACCAGCACGCCATGGCGCCCACCGCGCTGTTCGACCTCGCCGAGGCGGGCGGCACCGACTTCGGCGCCGCCGTCCGCCGGGGGCTGCGCTGGATGACGGACGTGCCCGAGATCAGCCGGCCCGACGGCACTCCGCGCGAGCCCATGATCGTCGAGAAGTACGGGGTCACCTGGCGCAAGGTCTACCGCGGAGACCCCGCCAAGGCCGTCCGCGCCGCCCGCGGGCTCACCACCAAGGTGGCCCCGCAGGCCCGGCTGACCCCGCTCGACCGGGTCTTCCGCCCCGACGTGATCGACCGCGAGTGCAGGCCGTACGAGTTCGGCTGGCTGCTCCACGCCTGGCTCGGGGGGCTGGAGAGATGACCCGAAGGCACGACCCCCAGGGCCGACCACCCCGCCACACCCTCTTCGGCGTCACGCTCGACGCCCTGACCATGGACGAGACCGTGCAGCGCTGCCTCGACGCGGTGCAGCGCGGCGAACAGATCGAGATCGGCATGGTCAACGCCGCCAAACTGGTCAACATGCGGCGCGACCCCCGCCTCGCGGCGGCGGTCTCCGGCTGCGACCTCGTCCTGGCCGACGGCCAGGCCGTGGTGTGGGCCGGCCGTGTCCTCGGCGTCCGGCTGCCCGAACGGGTCGCGGGAATCGACCTGTTCATGCGGCTGCTGGCCGCCGCCGAGACCGCCGGCGTGCCCGTCTACCTGCTCGGCGCCCGGCAGGACGTACTGGAGCTGATGCTCGGCCGGATCGCGGAGCGCTTCCCGGCGCTGCGCGTGGCCGGCAGCCGCAACGGCTACTTCGACGACGCCGACCAGCCGGCGATCGCCGACGCCGTCGCGCAGAGCGGGGCCCGGCTGCTCTTCCTCGGCATGACCTCGCCCAAGAAGGAGATCTTCACCGCCGGCTACGGCAAGCGCACCGGCGCCCACGTCGTGCACGGCGTCGGCGGCTCCTTCGACATCCTGGCCGGCGTCACCAAACGGGCCCCCGTGGTCTGGCAGCGCATGGGCCTCGAATGGTTCTACCGCGCCCTCCAGGAACCGCGCCGCCTCGGCAAGCGCTACCTCACCACCAACACCGCCTTCCTCCTCATGACGGTGCGCGAACTCATCCGCCGTACGCCGTCCGCACTGCCGCCCGCCACATCGTCTGCCGGTTCCGCGAACAGGAGTCACTGATGCGCGTCGTCGTCGTGGGACAGGGATACGTCGGCCTCCCGCTGGCCGTCAGGGCCGCCGAGGTCGGACACCAAGTGATCGGGTACGACGTGGACGCCCGGCGGGTCAAGAGCCTCGCCGCCGGCGAGTCGTACGTGGAGGACGTCTCCTCCGAACGGCTGATCCGGGCGCTGGAGCGCGGCTCGTACCAGCCCAGTGAACTCGCGCGCGACTGCGGCGGCTTCGACGTCGCGGTCGTCACCGTCCCGACCCCGTTACAGGACGGTGCCCCCGACCTGCGCTACATCGAGGAGTCGGCGCACACGCTGGCCCGCTTCCTGCGGCCCGGCGCGACCGTGATCCTCGAATCCACCACCTACCCGGGCACCACCGAGGAGCTGTTCGGCCCGATCCTGGAGGACGGCTCGGGCCTCACCGCCGGCGCCGACTTCCACCTCGGCTACAGCCCCGAGCGCATCGACCCCGGCAACACCGTCTGGGGCTTCCAGCAGACGCCCAAGGTCGTCTCGGGCGTGGACGCCCGCTCGCTCAAGGCCGTCGAGACCTTCTACGCCGACCTCGTCGACAAGACGGTGCCGGTGAGCTCGCCCAAGGAGGCCGAGCTGGCGAAGCTGCTGGAGAACACCTTCCGGCACGTGAACATCGCCCTGGTCAACGAGATAGCCATGTTCGCCCGCCACCTCGACATCGACGTGTGGCAGGCCATCGAGGCGGCGTCCAGCAAGCCGTTCGGCTTCATGAAGTTCACCCCGGGCCCCGGGGTCGGCGGCCACTGCCTGCCGATCGACCCGTCGTACCTGTCCTGGCGGGTCCAGCGCGAGCTCGGCCAGAGCTTCCGCTTCGTCGAGCTGGCCAACGACATCAACAGCCACATGCCCGAGTACGTGGCGCGCCGCGTCATGGACGCGCTCAACACCAAGCGCCGGGCCGTCAACGGCTCGAAGATCCTGCTGCTGGGGCTGGCGTACAAGAAGAACACGGGCGACGCCCGCGAATCGCCCGCGGTGCGCGTCTCCCAGCTGCTCCTGGACATGGGCGCCAAGGTGCGCGCGGCCGACCCCCACGTGGTGGAGGGCCTCAAGGTCGACTCCCGTCTCGTGCGGGTGGAGCCGACCCGCAAGGAGCTGGCCGCGGCCGACGTGGTCGTCCTGCTCACCGACCACGACTCCTTCGACTACGCGATGGTGACCGAGCACGCCTCGTTCGTACTCGACTGCCGCAACCGGCTCTCCGGACCCACCGTGGAGGTGCTCTGACACCATGCCCAGGATCATCTGCGTGGCCGGAGCACGGCCCAACTACATGAAGATCAAACCGGTGATGGACGCACTGGAGCGCCGCGGCGCCGAGGTGGTCCTCGTCCACACCGGACAGCACTACGACGAGTCCATGAACGACGTCTTCTTCCGCGACCTGGGCATCCGCCCGCCCGACCGGTACCTGGGTGCCGGGTCCGGTACGCACGCCCAGCAGACCGGCCGGGTGATGGCGGCCTTCGAGCCGCTGCTGGACGAGCTGGCCCCGGACGCGGTGGTGGTGGTCGGCGACATCAACTCCACGCTGGCCTGCGCCCTGGTCACCGCGAAGGCCGGCCCGCTGCTGGCCCATGTGGAGGCGGGGCTGCGCAGCCGGGACTGGAGCATGCCGGAGGAGGTCAACCGGGTCGCCACCGACCGCGTCAGCGACTACCTGCTGGCGCCCTCCCCCGACGCGGCCGCGAACCTGCGGGCGGAGGGGTACCGGGAGGACCAGATCCACGTCGTCGGCAACGTCATGATCGACACCCTGCTCGCCAACCTGGACCGGGCCAGGGCCTCGGACGTCCTGGACCGCTACGGGCTCACCCGGGGCGGGTACGGTCTGGTCACCCTGCACCGGCCGGCCAACGTGGACGATCCCGCGGCCCTGCGCGGCCTGCTGAAGGCACTGGGCGAGATCTCCGACCGCTGTCCGCTCCTGCTGCCCGTGCACCCGCGGGCGGCCGAGCGGCTGGCCGAGATCGGAGTCCCGGGCGGGATCCGGATGGTCCCGGCCGCCGGATACCTGGACTTCATCGCGCTGCAGGACTCCGCCCGGGTGGTGCTGACCGACTCCGGCGGCGTCCAGGAGGAGACCACCGCCCTCGGCGTGCCCTGCGTGACACTGCGGGAGAACACCGAGCGGCCGATCACCGTCGAGGAGGGCACCAACGTACTGGCGGGAACCGACCCGGAGCGCATCACGGCCACCGTGAACCGGGTGCTCGACGATCCGCCCGCGCCGCGCTGCCCCGAGCTCTGGGACGGGCGCGCGAGCGAGCGCATCGCGCAGGTCCTGCTGGGCGGCGGGACGGCGGGGACGCGGCCGCGGCCCACCGATCTCGCCCCGTAGCCCCGTAGGACCGGCGGCACCGCACCACCGCAAGAACACCGCACCACCGCAAGAACCGAACAAGAGCAAGAACCGTAATCCGCACATGAAGAGAGCGGCGGCGCGTGGACGACACGCCGCCGCCGCGAGGGGGAGACCATGGATCTCGCGGAGATCTGGCGGGTCATGCGCAGGCGCTGGTACGTGCTGCTGCCCGGACTGCTGCTCACGGCCGCGCTCATCGCGGGCGTGTACGTGCTGGTCCCGGTGGAGTACCGGTCGCAGAGCACGGTGACCCTCCTGAACTCGAAGAAGGCCACGGTGGCCTTCGACGGCAACCCCTTCCTGAGCACCCAGGCCTCGCTCACCGGCATGGCCGACGGCCTGGCCCGCAACCTCAACTCCGACGACTCCCGGGCCGACCTCAAGGCCCAGGGCGTGACCGGGGAGTACGAGGCGAAGATCGCCGACAACGCGCAGGGGCCCTTCATGTGGCTGAGCGTCACCGGAACCGATCCGGCCGCCGTCCTCAAATCGGACCAGGTCTTCACCGCCTACGCCGAGAAGCGGCTCCAGGAGTTCCAGTCCCAGCAGTCGGTGACGCCCGAGGCCATGATCCGCATGGCCACGATCGTCCCGCCCCAGAAGCCGGAGGCGCAGACCAAGACCCGGCTCCAGTACCTGATCATGGCGGGGGCACTGGGCTTCGTACTGAGCCTGGTGGCCACCTTCTTCGTGGAGGCGCGGCGCCGCAGGTCGGACGAGCCGGGCCGGCACCGGCCCGCTCCGGCCGAGAGCGCGGAGAGCGCCGAGTCCGACGCTGTGCCCGACGCCGCAGGCTCCGGAGCCGGTGCCTCCCGTACCGCCCGGGCATCCGCCGGAGCCTCACCGTGACCGGGACCGACGCCGGTGTCCAGGCTCCGGCCGAGACCCCGCCCGAGGCACGCTCGCTGGGGCGCAAGGTCGGCTCCGCCGCCCGGTGGAGCCTGGTCAACACCGTGGTCATGCGCCTCGGCAACTTCGTCACCGGCATCATCCTGGCCCGCTTCTTCCTCGGTCCCGAGGCCTGGGGCGTGTACGGGATCGCCCAGACGGTGCTGCTGGTGCTGCTCTCCGCGAACGAGCTGGGCGTCTCCCTCGCCATCGTGCGCTGGGAGGGCGACCCGCGCCGCTTCGCCCCGACCGTGCTCACGCTGAGCGTCGCCTCCAGCTGCCTGCTGTACGCCGTCCTGTTCGCGGCGGCTCCCGCCGTGGCCCGGGTGCTCGGCTCGCCCGAGGCCTCCGGGATCCTGCGGGTGATGTGCGTGTGCGTGGTCCTGGACGGTCTGTCGCAGGTGCCCGCCGGATTCCTCACCCGGGAGTTCGCGCAGGGCAGGCGGATGGCCATCGACGGCGTCAACTTCGTCCTCAGCACCGGAGTGACCCTGCTGCTGGCCGTCCGGGGGTGGGGCGCGATGAGCTTCGCCTGGGGCTCCGTGGCAGGCAACGCGGCCGCCCTCCTCGGATGCTGCCTCGCCGCGCCCGGCACCCTGAAGTTCGGCTGGGACCGGGAGCAGGCGAAGGCGCTGCTCCGCTTCGGGCTCCCGCTCGCCGGGGCCAGCATGCTCGCCCTCGGCGTCGTCAACGTGGACACCATGGTGGTGGGTTCCGCCCTGGACCAGCTGGCCCTCGGCTTCTACGTGCTCGCCTTCAACATCTCCGGCTGGCCCGTGCGGATCATCTCCGAGGCTGCCCGCCGCGTCTCCTTCGCCGGGTTCTCCCGGCTGGCCGATTCGCCCGGGGCGCTGGCCGGCGGCTTCGGCCGCGCCCTCGGTGTGGTGATGACGGGCACCGTCCCGCTGTGCGTGCTGCTGGCCGCCCTCGCCGCGCCGATCGTGGGGCTCGTCTACGGAGACCGCTGGCTGCCCGCGGCCGCCGCGCTGCCCTGGCTGATGGCGCTGGGGCTCGTACGGATCGGCTGCGAGCTGGCGTACGACTGTCTGGTGGCCATCGGCCGGCGCCGCTCCCTCATCGGAGTCCAGGGCCTGTGGCTCGTCGTCCTCGTCCCGGCCCTGGTGATCGGGGCCGGCGCGGGCGGGATCGTGGGGGTGGCCCAAGGGCACGTCCTGGTCGCCTGCGCCGTCGTGGTGCCGGTGTTCCTCTACGCGCTGCACCGCGGCGGCGTGGCCTTGCGGACCGTGGCACGGGCCTGCGCCTGGCCGTTCCTCGGCGGCGCCGTGATGGCCGTCGTGGTCCTCGGCCTGGAGCGGGTCCTGGGCGACGGGGTCCTCGCGCTCCTCGCGACCGGGGCCGCGGGCACCCTCTGCTACGTCGTGTGCATCCTGCCGAGCCGCGGCTTCCTGCGCGGCTCCGCGCCGGCAGGGGGGTAGCCGCCGTGGCACGCGACCGGAGGCGCCTCGTGGCCTGGCTGCTGACAGGGCTCGTACTGGCCGTCGTACTCGCGCTGTACGACGCCGACCGGACCGGGATCAGCGAGCCCACGGCCGGGCCCTCCGCGGGGCCGTGCCCGGACAGCGCCCTCCAGTGCCCCGGCGCCACTCCCCCGCCCGAGCCCGCCCCGTCCGCCTCGCCCTCCGCGGACCCGTCCGCATCGGACGGTCCGGGTCCCTCCGCCAGTACGGCTCCGCCCTCGGCCATGCCCCCGCCGGGCACGAGCCCGGGGCCCGGAGGCCCTTGCTCCTCGCCCGGCGCCTGCGGATTCCCCGACGCCCGCACCACCGGCCCGCGGATCGCGCTGGAGCGGCACGACACGGGCAACATGTCCGTGAAGACCGACGGCATGGTCATCAAGGGCTGGGACATCCGCGGTTCCCTGGACGTCTACGCCAACGACGTCACCGTCATCGACAGCCGGATCACCTCCACGAACTGGTGGGGGATCAACCTCCGCCCCGGCTTCAGCGGCCTGCGCGTCCTGCACACCACCATCACCGCCGTACCGGGCAAGGGTCCCGACAACGGCGGCGTCGACTACGCGGTCTCCAACATGGGCGGCAGCTCGATCGAGGTCGGCTGGTGCGACATCTCCGTGTTCGGCAACGCCCTCTCGATGGGCCAGGGCGAGATCCACGACAACTACGTGCACGACATCGTCCCCTTCCGCAACCAGGGCGGTGAATGGCAGCACACCGACGCCGTCATCAGCGGCGGCGGCAACAAGGGCCACCTCACCATCCGCCACAACACCCTCCTGAACCCCGTCCCCGTGCACCAGGGCGCCAGCGCCGCCGTCGGGCTCTTCGCGGACACCGGCAACGTCTCCTCCGTGGTCGTGGACGGCAACTGGCTGGCCGGCGGGGCGTACGCGCTGTACGGCGGCGGGCCCGGCGCGACCGGCATCCAGGTCACGGACAACGTGTTCTCCGCCGAGTACCACGTGAACGCCGGCGCCTACGGGCTGGTCGCCGCCTGGAACGCGGGCGGCGCAGGCAACGTGTGGCGCGGCAACCGTACGGCCGACGGCCGGCCCGTGGACCCCGAGCCCGCCCCTTGAACGACCTGCCGATCCGACGATCCGACACACCCCGACGATCGCACCGAGAGGACATCATGCGCCGCATCGCCCGAGCCCCCTGGGAGCTGCTCAAGCGGGCCTTCGGCTGGCTGGTGCTCTTCGAGGCCAGGAACAAGGTCCTGCTCGCCCCTTCCGCCGTGCGGTTGCGGTTGTTCGAGGACGCCGAGACCGCCCGGCTCGCCGCCGTCCTGGGCGGGGCGCCGACCGCCCTGGTGGCCACCGTGATCGCCACCCACCGGCGTCCCGAGGAACTGCGCGCGGCGGTCCGCTCGGCTCTCGGGCAGAGCGTCACCGACCAGGTGGTCATCGTGGTCGACGACGGCGCCGGTCTTCCCGAACTACCGCAGGATCCACGGCTGTTCGCGGTGTCGCTGGCACGCAACACGGCCACGGCCGGAGTCGTGCGCAACGTGGGGATACGGCTGACCCGCTCGCGGTACGTGGCCTTCCTGGACGACGACAACCTGTGGGAGCCCGACCACCTGGAGCAGGCCCTCGCGGTGCTGGAGCCGCCCGGCGGGCCCGAGGCCGTGTACACCGCGCTGCGCCGGGTGCTGCCCGACGGCTCCGAACGGGACGTGCTGTCGGTGCCGTTCAACCGCCGCCGGGCCGCGCACGAGGCCTTCCTCGACACCAACGCCTTCGTGGCGCGCCGCACCCGGTCCCTGTACTTCAGCCGGCTGCGGCGTACCCCCGAGGTGCTGCCGCGCGAGGACTGGGAGCTCGTACGCCGCTACGCGCGCCGCAACGAGGTCCGGCACGTGCCCCGGCCCACGGTCCGCTACCTGGTCAACCCGGAGAGCTTCTACACCGCCTGGGACGGGCAGACGCCCACCGGGTGACCCGGCTTCCGGCTCAGGGGCCGGGTGTGGCGCGCAGTGCGGACGGGCTGGCCAGGGCCCGCGCCGCCGCCAGGCTCGCCGGCCGGCCGAGCGCGGCGCGCGAGGTCTCGCGCAGCAGTACGGCCCCGCGGAAGGCGGCGGTAGCCGCCGCTCCGTGCCGGCGGCCGTAGAGCCGCACCCGGTTGAGGGTCAGCAGGGTCCACAGGCGGGGCGAGACCTGCGAGTCCCCGCCGAGGTGCACCGCGGAGGCTGCGGGTTCGAGCCGGGTGGCGAAGCCGCGGTCCCCGGCCCGCAGGCAGTACTCGGTCTCCTCCGAGTAAAGGAAGAAGGATTCGTCCCAGGCGCCGCAGGCGTCCAGGCAGTCCCGGGAGAGGGCCATGAGGGCGCCGGTCGCCCAGTCGGCGACGGTCGCCCGCTCGTACGCGGCCGGGTCGGTGACCAGCTCGCTCCAGCGCGGGAAGCGCCCGGCCCGGCGGTTGCCGATCACCGCCTCGCCCAGGGCCCGCGTCACGCGCGATTCGCGGCGCAGCGAGTGCTGGAGGGTGCCGTCCTCCTCGTGGAGCAGCGGGACGCTGATCCCGACGCGGCGGCCGCCGGACAGGGGTGCGTCGAGCGCGTCGACGAGGAGTTCGGCGCAGCCCCGCCGCATCCGGATGTCCGGATTGCACACGAGGGCGGCGCGGAAGCCGCCCTCCCACGCGGCGGCGGCCTGGAGGGCGGCGTTCACCCCGGCCGCGTACCCGGCGTTGCGGCCGGTCTGGACGAGCGTCGCCCCGGGGGCCAGCGAGCGGACGACGTCGACGGTGTCGTCGGCGGAGTCGTTGTCGGCGACGACCAGGCGCCAGTCGAGCCCCGCCATGCCCTCCGGGAGGGAGGCGAGGAAATCGGGCAGCACCCGGGCGCTGTTCCAGGTGACGACGAGGACGGCTACGGGACCGGCGCTGCGAGATCGGTCCGGGTGGCGGCGGGAGGGCATGCGGTCTCCACGGTCGGGGGCTTCGGCGGCGCGCCGCGCCGGATGAAGCCGAGGTAACTGCCTCCGGCGGCGATCGTCAGGAAGAACATCCCGGCGAACATCGGGAAGCTGAGGGCGTCGAAGGTGGCGCTGCTGACGAGGGCGACGAGGGCGGAGGCGAAGAACGCCTGGCCGAGCTCCCGGTCGGACTCGGCGGCGGCGAGGCGTCGGATGGCCCCGCCCTGGTGGATGCCGGTGAGAAACAGCGCCAGGAGGGCGAGCAGGCCGAGCAGGCCCATCTCCGCCAGGGTGAGCATGTACTGGTTGTCGGTGAAGAAGTAGAGGTCCGGCGTGAAGGTCCCGAGGCCCCGCCCGAACAGCGGGCGCTCCTCCAAGTAAGGGACGATCGCGCTGTACTTGACGGTACGGGCCTGGGTGCTGCTGTCGGAGTTCGACAGGAAGGACCCGAAGAGCGTGGTGATGGTGCCGATCAGCCCGGGTACGGCGACCTTGAAGCAGGCCACGGAGCCGAACAGCAGGCCGATCGCGGTCCAGCGCCGCTGCGGCTTCCACCGCGGCACCATCACCAGGACCACGATGAGCACCCCGATGATGGAGGTCCGCGACACGGTCAGCGGCAGGGCTCCGCCCATGAGGGCCACCGGCCCCCAGCGCCGCCGGCGGCTGAGGTGGCTGCGGACCGGGTCGAAGGCCTGCTGGACGGCGAAGGGCAGCATCAGGGCGAGCATGCCGCCGAACTCCAGCGGCTGGGCGGTGGTGGAGCGCGGCCTGGTGAACGCCCCTCGGTCGAGCGTGGTGATCTGCGCGACGCTGGAGTGGAGCCCGGGGATGCTGATGTGTTCGGCGATGTTCGTCGCGGTGAAGAAGTCGTAGTAGCCGATGGCGGCGACCACCGACCCCATCACCACGGCCCGGCGCAGCAGGACGTCGAGGCGGGCCCGGTCCTGGATGCCGGCCGAGACCAGTACGACGATCGACACCCAGACGAGCAGTCCGATCAGGCCGCGGTCCGCGCCGAGCACCTCCTTGTGGGTGCTGCCCCGCGTGGCGTTCGCGAGGTACGAGGCCAGGACGGAGACGGCCAGCAGCCACGTCACGACCCGGGGCAGCCGGGTGCCCGCGGCCGGCCGGATCCGGCCGGTCAGCCAGGTCGCCAGGTACCAGAACAGGCCGAGGAGGGCGAACACGTTGGCCGGGGTGCCCACCCCGCCCATGCCCGGGAGGGTCAGGTTCGAGGGGATGAAGAAGGCCAGGCCCAGGTAGCCGGTGAGCAGCGCGGTGGCGTCCGGCTGCCGGCCCGGCAGCCTCCTGCGGACGCGCGCCCTGGGTGCGCCGACCGCGGCGGCCGCCTCGCGCCTGCGGCGGCGGGCCACCAACAGGGTCTCCGTCACGAAGGAGAGAGTGAAGCCGGCGGTCACCCCGGCGATGACCACCCCCAGCACCTGCTGGTAGCGGCTCTTGAGCTGGGGCACCGGAGTCTGCGGCAGCACCACCGGGGCCGTCTGGACGAAGTACGCGGGCTGCACCTTGGCCGCCGCCTGGAGCGCGTTGAGCTGCTCGCCGGCGAAGGTGGTGAGCGTACTGGTCTCCTTGAGCACCTTCGCCCGGTCGGTGCCGGTGACGGTCAGCGTGAGCATCGGACCCGAGGTGTTCGCGGCGAAGCCGACCGTGTACGGGTCGCTCACGCCGAGGCCGTGCAGGTCGCGTGCCGCGTCGGCCCCGGACAGGGTCCTGATCAGCACGTCGGCGGTGACGACCAGCGAACCGCCCGCGTTGGAGATGGGGTTGCCGAAGGCGGGGGCCAGTTCGGCCACCGCGGTGGAGTCGAGCAGCGCCACCGAACTCTGCGACTGGTACGCCACGGGCACCGAGCGGTACAGGTGCAGGCCCGCGAGGAGTCCGATCACCGTCAGGGGCACCATCACGTACCAGCGGCGCCGCAGCACCGCGGCTATCTCACCGATGCTCACGAATGCCCCCTTGCGCCTGCCGGAACCGATGGCGGGCGGACCGGCGTCCTGGAAAGATCGAACGCGACGGAAGGAATCCTGTGTCGCCTGGTGAGTTGTTCCGCACGCTTCGCCGCCGCTGGTACGTCCTGGTCCTGGTGGCGGCGCTCGCGGCCGCCGGGGCCGTGCAGGTGCTCCGCCCCACCCGGACCTATGTGAGCTCGGCGATCGTCGTGCTCAAGCCGCCGGTCACCGGCAGCCAGCCCAATCAGCTCGCCAACCTCCAGCCGTCGCTGGCCGCCGTGTCGTACGCGGCGGTGCAGCAGCTCGAATCGCCTGCCGGAGCGGCCGAGTTGCACGCCGCGGGGGTCGACGGCACCTACCGGCTGATGCCGCGCAACAGCGGCACCAGCGTCACCCCCCGCTATCTGATCCCCTCGCTCCAGGTGCAGGCGGAGCACGCTGATCCGGCCGCCGCCAACCTGGCCGTACTGAAGGTCGTCGAGGCCTACACGAAGCGCATCACGGCCATGCAGGCCGAGCAGCAGATCCCGGAAGCGGCGCGGATGAGCGTGACCCTCCTCGTGCCGCCGACCGCTGTGGCGCAGACGGGGAGCAAGAGCCGCGCACTGGCCGGGACGGCGCTGCTGGCCGGGGTCTGCGGGGTGGCCGCCGCGCTGTGGACCGATCAGCTCGTGACGCGCCGGAACCGGCGCCGGCGCGAGAGCGCCGACACCGGTCCGGGGGACGAGGGCGAAACCGAGAGCCGCGTCCTCGTGACCGCGGCGGCCGCGGCGGCCCGCTGAGTACTGCTGGTTCATCAAATCCCTCGGCGTTTCCAGGACTGCCACCAGAGCCACTCGCGCCCCCGGTCGGCGACGGCCGAGAGGACCAGCGGCTGGAGGTACGGCATCGCGCGGGCCCCGATCCGCCGCCGCCAGCGCAGCGCCCGGTACTCGGGGAGCCCGGTGTACTGCGGCAGGCACTCGGCGGCGAACTCCTCCAGCTCCTCGACGGGCACCACCCCGGTGCGCCCGCGGTCGTACGCGCGGTAGGCCCGCCTCAGCGCGTACCGGGCGAGCCGGGTCCGCGCCAGGGCCGACAGCCGGCCGGCCTCCGGGAGCAGGCCGGCGCACTTGTCCAGGACCGAGTCGAAGGCGACGAGGCGCTGGCGCAGGTCGTCGAGCTGCCCGCCGAAGTCGGTGGTGGACATGTTGTTGCCGTGGACCCGGTAGAAGGCCTGGTCGGCCCCGCGGACGTAGCCCACGTCGGCGTGCGCCGCGAGCCGCATCCACATCTCGATGTCGCCGGCGTGCGGGAGCTCCGGGTCGTAGCCGCCGACCTTGCGCTGGAGGCTGGTACGGACGACCACCTCGGGCGAGGTGATGCACCCGGTGCCCTCCCGGAACCGCCGCTCCAGCCACCACCGGCCGGGGTAGACCACCGAGCCGGTGCTCCGGGTGCGGGCCGCGGGCAGCGGTCCCCCGTGCTGGAACCGGAGCGGCCGGCCGTACGCGAAGCCGGCCTCCGGGTGGGCGTCGAGCAGGGCCGCGGCGCGCACCAGGGCTCCGGGGACCAGCCGGTCGTCGGCCGAGAGCAGGGCGACGTAGTCCCCGTCGGCCCACTCCAGGAGGCCCTCGTTGTAGGTGGCGATGTGGCCCTGGTTGCGCTCGTGGACCCGGACCTCGATCCGCGGGTCGGCGGCGGCGAGGGCCCGTGCGACGTCGGCGGAGTCGTCGGGCGAGGCGTCGTCGATGATCAGTACCCGGACGTCGACGCCCGGCTGCTCGTCCAGGACGCTCTTGACGCAGTCGGCCAGGAAGTGGCCGTACTTGTAGCAGGGGATCACCACGCTGACGGTGCTCACTGGCCGCTCACCTCCGTCGAGCCCTCCGCCGCGAGGCCGTTCGGCGCCGTGGTGGTGAAGACCGGGCCGACCCAGTAGTTCACGGAGCCGAAGGTGTTGGTGGGGAAGGCGGTGGAAGCGCCGTACTTGTAGAGGCCGTTGGCGCCGCCGCTGCCGTCGGCCGGGGCGACCAGCGGGTAGGAGCGGTGCGCGGCCGTGAAGTAGCCGCCGTCCACGGAGTACTTGCCGTTCGGCGCGTGGTAGGAGGCCACGTAGCTGGTGCCCGCGGTGATGGGTACCGGGGTGGCGAAGTGGAGCTGCTGCCAGCCGGACAGGGTCTCGCTGCCGAAGGTGCCGGTGGCGAGGAGGGTACCGTCGGCCGACCACAGGCTGCCGGTGTGCGTACCGGTGTTCCCGGGGCCCTTGTAGAAGGTGATGCCGGTGACGTACCCGCCGACCGCGGACTGGAAGCGGGTGCCCAGCTCCACGGAGTTGGTGTCGTCGCCGACGTTGGCGGTGCTCGGCTCGGCGGTGGGTCCCCACAGGGTGCAGGGGCAGTTGACCGTGGGCGGGCTGGCGCTGGTGGTGAAGGTCCAGGTGACCGGCGCGGCCATGGTGTTGCCCCACAGGTCGGCGGCCTGCACCGAGGCCGTGTAGGTGGTGTTCAGCACCAGCTCGGTGGACGGGGTGAAGGTGGCGCTGTTGGAGGCGGTGAGGACCTTGCTGCCCGGGACGGTGGCGCCGCCCGGGTCCTTCAGGGCGAAGGAGAGGGTGTCGGAGTCGATGCCCTCGCTGAAGGTGGCCTTGACCGCGGAGGTGATCGCGGCGCCGGTCGCCGCGGACTGCGGGGTGATCGAGGTGACGGTGGGGGGCGTCGTGCTCGCGGTGGAGGTGTCCAGGACCGCGTCGACCCAGTAGTTGCTGCCGGACGCGGCCGTGGACGGGAATCCGCCCGTGGCGCTGTAGCGGTAGACGCCGTTGCCCCCGTCGGTGCCGCTGCGCAGCGCGGTCAGCGGGGCGAGCCCCGCGTCGGCGGAGGCGAAGGTGTTGTCGAAGGAGTACCCGCCGTGCGGGGCGAAGTAGGAGGCGACGTAGGTGGTGTTGGCCTTGACCGGGACGGGTGAGGAGAAGTTCAGCTGCTGCCAGCCGGACGCCGTCTCGTTGGTGAAGGTGCCGGTGGCCAGGCGCTGGCCCGAGCTGCTCCACAGGCTGCCCGTGTGGGTTCCGGTGTTGGCCGGGGACTTGTAGAAGCGAACTCCCGTGATCGAGCCGGGCGCCGAGGAGCGGATCTTCACGCCGAGTTCGACGGCGCTGCCGTCACCGGCGTTGACGGTGCCCGGTACGGCCGCGGCCGGCCAGACGGTGCAGGGGCACTGCTGGGGTCCCACGGTCAGCGGCACGGTGGTGGTGGCGCCGATGTTGACGCTGTCGTCCACCGCGCGGACCTTGATCTGGACGGGTCCGGGGGCGGTCGGGGTCCACTTGTAGTTCCAGGACCCGACTCCGGTGGCCGCCTTCCAGGTGGTGCCGCCGTCGGTGGAGACCTCCACGCGGGCCACCACGCCGCCGCCGCTGTCGGTGGCGGTGCCGGTGACGGTCACCGGGCGCAGTGCGGGGACGGTGGCGCCTGCCGCCGGGCTGGTCACGGTGATGGCAGGGCCGGTGGTGTCCGTGGAGGCGCTCGCCGCGACGAGGTTGCTCTGCAGGGACTTGGGCTGGACGCCCATGTCGGCGAAGACGTTCACCGTGGCCTGCTGCATCCGCTTGTCCTCGGTGACCACCGTGTCGTCGGGGTTGCCCGTCGGCATGTTGGTCAGGCCCCAGGACCACTGCACGGTGCCCGCGCCGAAGACCAGGGCGTGCGAGGTCGGGTCGCGGAAGGCGACCAGGCTGTGCGTCGCGGTGCCGTTCCCGTACGTGTTGCCGTAGTCGAGCCGGAGCTTGCCGTCGTTGATGTCCACCGTCGTGGAGGACATCGCGATCTGCCCGGGCGGCCGCGCCGCGTCCTCGACGTCGCTGTCCCATTCGTAGCCGAGCGTGCCGGTCGGGAAGGTGGCGGTCTGGGAGGGGGTCAGGTTCGCGACCGTGGTGCCCCGCCACAGCCGCATCTTGGCGAACGCGCCGGGCACGGTGATCGCGTCGCTGCGGTAGCCGTTCACGCTGAACAGCGAGCCGGTCAGCTGGTTCTGCGGCTGGTACGGCCGTCCGTTCGTGGAGCTGGCCGGGTCCATGAAGGTGCCCGTCCAGATCCCGCTCGGGTCCGGGATGCCGTTGGGCTGGGGGAAGGAGAGCTTGGTCTCCTTGTAGCAGACCAGCGTCCGGTTGGCGGTGGCCGCGCCGTCGATGCTGGGTGCCAGCCGGGTCTTCCAGAAGACCTCGTTGCCGCTGAAGTACGTCTGGTGGACCCCGGCGCGCCGCGCGTTCAGCGCGTTGGTGAACTGGTCCTGGGTCCAGTACTCGTCGTGGCCCGAGGACATGAACACCTTGTGGTTGCCCAGCTGCGTCGCGCCGCGTGTCGACATGTCGATGCCGGACATGTAGCTGACGTCGTACCCGTTGCGCTCCAGCCAGGAGATCATCTGGTACTCGGACCCGTAGATCCCGTTCTCCCCGCCGATGTCCATCGGCCGGTTGTAACTCACCTCGTACGCACGGCCGTCGGGCGCCGGTCCCCCGCCGTCGTACAGGTCCTGGCCGCCGTAGTTGTTGTACGCCTGCCAGGTCTGGTCGCTGGTCTGCACGACGATGTCGGAGTGGCTGGAGTCGTTGCGGACGACGAACGGGTACGGCATCACCCCGTTGCCGTCCGCCTGGTCGAGGTTGGCGATGTACAGGCCGGACACGGCGTCGGCCGGCACGGTCCACGTCGCGGTCACGGGCCAGTTGCCGCAGTCGACCAGGCCGGTGGCCGCCTTGGTGGTGCAGCTGCGCGGGTTCCCGCCCGCGGGGAAGTTCGCCGGGTAGGTCTGGGCCGCCTGCGCCGCGGTCGACATCAGGCGGGCCCCGTCACCCCCGTAGTGGCCCAGCCGGTAGACCGACACCCGGTACGGGGTCGGCGACTGCACCTTGAACTGCACGGTCTCGCCCGCCTGGACGCTCATCTGGGCGCTGAAGCCCTTGATGTCCCCGTAGGCGCTGGGCGAGAACCAGTCGGACATCGGCGTGCCCGGCTTGGAGTTCTCGCACACGATCGCGTTCGTGCCGGGACCGCAGGGGTCCGCCGCACCCGCGACCGACGACGGAGGTAAGACCGTGGCCATCAGGGCGGCGACCACGGTGAAGAGGCCGTACCGGAGCAACCTTGTCCGTCTGTTCATCTGTACCTCTTTTTTGTGCGTCGGCGCGGCGCTGGGCGTCAGCGCAGCGCGTCGGTGAGCGCGTCCACGACCCGCTGCTGTTGGGCGGCGGTGATCTGCGGGAAGAGCGGGAGGGAGAGCATCCGGTCCGCGGCCCGCTCGGCGTGCGGGAAGTCCCCGCGGCCGTGGCCGAGGTGGGCGAAGGCCGGGGTGAGGTGGACGGGGGCCGGGTAGTGCACGCCCGCGCCGATGCCCTCCGCGTTGAGCTTGCCGACGACCGCGTCGCGGTCCGCGCCGCCGACCCGGACGACGTACAGGTGCCATACGTGGACGTTGCCCTCCGCCGTGACCGGCAGGGTGACGCGTCCGGCGGCGGCCAGATCGGCCAGCAGCCCGTCGTAGCGGTCGGCGGCGGCGCGGCGGGCCGCGTTGCCGTCCGCGAGCCGGGCCAGTTTGGCCCGCAGCACCACGGCCTGGAGGCCGTCCAGCCGGCTGTTGAACCCGGCCACGTCGTGCCGGTACTTGGCGATGCCGCCGTGGTTGGCCAGGGCCCGTACGAGGTCGGCCCGCTCCTCGTCGTCGGTCACCACCGCGCCGGCGTCGCCGTACGCGCCCAGGTTCTTGCCCGGGTAGAAGCTGGTGGCGGCGATCCCTCCGCTGCCGGGGGTACGGCCTTCGCGGCTCGCCCCCTGGCTCTGCGCGGCGTCCTCGACGACCTTGGCGTACGAGGGCAGCTGCGCGGCGAGCTCCGCCGCGGGGGCGCACTGCCCGTACAGGTGGACCGGGACCACGGCGCGCGTGGCCTTGCCGACCGCGTCCAGGGCGGCCTGCGGATCCATGAGCAGGGTGTCGGGGACGCAGTCGACCAGGACCGGGCGGGCGCCGATCCGGGCGACGGCTCCGGCGGTGGCGATGAACGTGTTGGCGGGCAGCACCACCTCGTCGCCCACGCCCACCCCACTGGCGCGCAGGGCGAGTTCGAGCGCGTCGGTGCCGTTGGCCACGCCGACGCAGTGGCCGACCCCGGCGAAGGCGGCGTACTCGCGCTCGAAGGCGCGGACCTCCTCACCGCCGATGAAGGCGGTGTCGGCCAGCACCCGGTCGAACCCTGCGCGTAATTCCTGCGCGACCTCGGCGTGCGCCGCCTTCAGGTCCACGAGCGGTATCCGGTTCATCCGACTGTGCTCCCCATCCGTGTTTCCGGCCCTCCGCGTGTCTCGGGCCTGATCCGTGTACCCGGCCCCCGGCCGGTCTCCTCGCCGTCGGCCCATAGCTCGTCGAGCGCCGGGCCCCCCGCCTCGCGCAGCCGGCGGGCGGGGCTTCCGGCCCACACCTCGCCGGGCGGCACATCGGCCAGGACCGTGCTTCCCATACCGGTCAGCGACCAGGCGCCGACCGTGGTGTTCTCCCGTACGAGGGCGCCCGCGCCCACGTACGCCCCGCGCCCCAGCCGCACCCCGCCGCCCAGGCGGACCCCCGAGGCGAGCGTCGCGAAGTCCCCGACCGTGTCGTCGTGGGTGAGGACCGCGTGCGGCATGACCGCCACGTGGGCCCCCACCCGTACGGCCGCGGTCAGGACGCAGTGCGCGAGCAGCACCGAGCCCGGGCCCAGCACCGAGGACGCCGAGACCGCGGCCGTGGAGTGGACCACGGTCGCGTACCGGCTCTCGGGCAGGGCCAGGCGCCGCACCACGCGGGCCCGTACCGCGTAGTCGCGCGGGCTGCCCACGCAGACCACGACGCGGGCTGACTGGTACCGGCGCTGGTGCAGCAGCTCGCTGCCCCCCAGCACCGGCACCCCGTCGACGTCCAGGCCGTGCAGGGCCGGGTCGTCGTCCAGGTGCCCGGCGAGCCGCCACCGCGGGGGGCGGTCGCGCTCCAGGTCGGCGGCGGCCGTGTCCCGTACGGCCTGGGCGGTCTCGCGGGCGAACCCGCCCGCGCCGACGATCAGGAGGTCCTCGGTGACCCGGGCCTGCGGGGCGGTCATCCGCCGGCCTGTTCGCGCAGCACCGCGACCACCCGGTCCTGCTGGTCCTGCGTCATGGTGTGGAACAGCGGCAGGATCAGCGAATCGCGGCTGATCCGCTCGGTCACCGGCAGCGGCGCCGCCCCGTGTCCGGCGTAAGCCGGTTCCAGGTGCGAGGCCATGATCCCGCGCCGGGCCGAGATCCCGGCCTCGGCCAGCGCGGCGAGCAGCTCGTCCCGGCCGACCGGGAAGTCCGCGGTCAGCAGCACCCAGTACGACTGGAAGTTCCCCTCGCCGTGACCGGGGTCGCGGACCGGGCGCAGGCCCGGGATGCCGGCGAGCAACTGGCCGTACCGGGCTGCCAGTTCGCGGCGGCGGGCCACGATCTCGTCCAGTTTGCCGAGCTGCACCAGGCCGACCGCGGCCTGGATGTCGGTCATCCGGTAGTTGTAGCCGACCTCCAGATAGGCCTCGGCGATCGGCTTGCTGCTGGCGTGCCGCTGCGCCGCGGACACGTTCATGCCGTGCTCGCGCAGCCGGCGCAGGCGCGCGGCCCACTCGGCGTCGTCCGTGGTCACCATGCCGCCCTCGCCGGTGGTGATCACCTTGCGCGGGTGGAAGGACCAGGCGGCGAGCAGGGCTCCGTGGCCGACCGACTTGCCGCCCACGGTCGCGCCGATCCCGCAGGCCGCGTCCTCCACCAGCGGGACGCCCCAGTCGGCGCAGGCCGCGCGCAGGGCGGTCACGTCCGCCGGCACCCCGCCCTGGTGGACGGCGAGGACGGCCTTGGTGCGGGGGGTGCGTACGGCGTCCACGGTGTCGGGGGTCAGGTTCCCGGTGGCCTCCTCGACGTCCGCGAACACCGGGTGCGCGCCGACGTAGCGCACCGCGTTGGCGGTGGCGATGAAGGAGAGCGAGGGAACGATCACCTCGTCGCCGGGGCCGAGGTCGAGCGCGATCAGCGCCAGGTGCAGGGCGGTGGTGCACGAGCTGACGGCGATGCCGTGCTCGGCGCCCACCCGTTCGGCGAAGGCCCGCTCGAACGCGGCGACCCGGGGACCCTGGGCGACCCAGCCGGAGAGCACCGCCTCGGCGGCGGCCTGCGCCTCCTCCTCGCCGAGCCACGGGATCATGACGGGGATGCGGGCGGGTGCGGCGTTCGCGGCGGGCGCGGTCCGGGCGCTCATCGGCCGGCCTCCCCGGCCGCCGCCTGCGCGGCCGCGTCCGCCGCGCGCTCGGCCCGCCACCACTCCACCAGGTCCCGCAGCCCGCGGCGCATGTCGATCTCGGCGGTGAAGCCGAGCCGCCCCGAGGCCTGCGAGGTGTCCGCGAGGCGCCGGGTGACCCCGTTCACGGCGCGGGCTGGTCCGTGCTCCGGCACCATCCCCTGCGCGCCCATGGCCTCCAGCAGTCCGACGGCCAGGTCGCGCAGGCTGGTCTCGGACCCGCTCGCGACGTTGAACACCTCGTCGGTCAGGTCCGATTCGGCGGCGAGCAGGTTGGCGCGCGCGATGTCCCGTACGTCGGCGAAGTCCATGGTCTGGGTGCCGTCGCCGAGGATCAGCGGCGGTTCGCCCGCGGTGATCCGCTCCATCCAGCGGATCAGCACCTCGGTGTACAGCCCGTGGATGTCCATCCGGGGCCCGTAGACGTTGAAGTAGCGCAGCGCGACGTAGTCCAGCCCGTACATGGCGTGGAAGCTGCGCAGCATCCCCTCGTTGAAGGCTTTCGCCGCCCCGTAGAAGGTGTCGTTGTTGTACGGGTGGTGGCGCTCGGTGGTCGGGAAGGTCTCCGCGAGCCCGTAGACCGAGGCGGAGGACGAGGCGACCACCTTGCCCACGCCGGCGGCCACCGCGGCCTCCAGTACGTTGAACGTACCGTCGACCAGCACCTCGTTCGCCAGCCGCGGCTCCTCCGCGCACTGGGTGATCCTGATGGCGGCGAGGTGGAAGACCAGCTCGGCGCCCTCGGTCGCCTTGCGTACGGTCTCCCGGTCGCGGATGTCGCCCTCGACGACGTCCACCGTGCCGCTCTTGAGGGCGCGGGCCAGGTTGGCGGCCCGACCCCGCACGAAGTTGTCGAGCACGACGACCTCGCGCGCCCCGTTGTCCACCAGCAGGTCGACCACGTGCGAGCCGATCGTGCCCGCCCCGCCGGTGACCAGAATCCTCTTGCCTCGTACGCTGCTCAACGCCCTGCCCCTACTGAGTCGGTCATGGTGTTTCGTGCTGCGCCCGGCGCGGTGCGCGCGGCCGTGGGCGCGGGCGGTCCCGTGGAGGGTCCCGCCAACGATCAGCGCCCGGTGCGCAGTCCGACGACCGCGCCGCGGAACTCCAGGCTCCGGGAGGCCGCTTCCAGGATGTCGAGCACTTGCAGGCCCGACCAGCCGTCGGTCAGCGCCGGCCGCCGCGTCCTGATCGCCGCGGCGAACTCCTCGACCATGCTGCGCAGGGCCTCCTTCTCGCCGATCGCGGGCGCCACCATGTCCCCGGTCCGGTAGGAGACGAGCATGTCGCGGCGCTCGTCCGCGCCGATCTCCTGCGGGGCCGTCATGTCCACGCCGCGGTCGAAGACGGCGACGCGCTGCGTGGGGTTGAGGTCGTCCCACACCAGGGTGCGCTTGGAGCCGCCGACCATCGTCGTGCGGACCTTCACCGGGGACAGCCAGTTGACGTGCACGTGGGCGATGGCACCGGTGTTGAGCGTGAGCGTCAGATAGGCCACGCAGGACTGGCCGGCGCCGATCGGGTCCGCCCCGTGCGCGGCGACGGCGACGGGCCGGATGTTCTCCGGGAGGATGAAGTCGAGGACCGAGAGGTCGTGGGGGGCCAGGTCCCACAGGACGTCGATGTCCTTCTGGACGAGCCCCAGGTTGATCCTGACCGAGTCGACGAACTGGATGTCGCCGAGTTCGCCGGAGCGGACCATGTCGCGGATGCGGGCCACCGCCGGGGTGTAGCAGTAGGTGTGGTCGCACATGAGGGTGAGGCCGCGTTCCTCGGCCTCGGTCACCAGCTTCAGACCGTCCTCGTACGTGGCGGCGAGGGGCTTCTCCACGAGGACGTGCTTGCCGGCGCGCAGGGCGGCCAGAGCGACGTCGAGGTGGGTGCCGGCCGGGGTGGCCACGGCGACCGCGTCGACGGCCGGGTCCGCCAGGACGGCCGCGTAGTCGGAGGTCGCCTGGACCGTGGAGTAGTGGCCGAGCACCTGCCGCGCCCGGTCGACGTTCAGATCGCAGAGCCAGCGGAGCCGGAACCCCGGACTGGACTGGAAGTTGCGGACGAGATTGGGTCCCCAGTAGCCCGCTCCGATGACGGCGACGCCTAACGGCTTGGCCGGCCACGCACCCGCGATCGCGGCCTCGCGCCCCGTACCCTTCGCGGATTCCTTCTCTGATTCCTTCTCGGATTCCTTCACGGCATTCCCTTTCCTTCGGCGCACGCCCGAGGGCGTATCGACAACCCATGGCCGGGACGCGTGCGAAGGAAGGGGGTGCCGCCGACGGCCGGCGCCGGGGCGCCTGCGCGCCCCGTGCGTGACCTGCCCAACGGTGATGGCCCCCCACGACCGATGCCCTACGTGTTGCGACGTACTTTCCGCCCCCCGGCCGCCCGGCACCCCTCGCCGGTCCGGCCACGGGCAGGCAGCCTGTTCCCCCAAGCCGCCGAACCCGTAATTTCCCCAACTACCCTGCTCCGATTGGATTTCAGCGTCACCGAAGCACGCCGAATCCGGTCGGCTGCGTTCAATCTAGACCACCGGACCTACCCCCGGGGAGAGTTGGAGGAAACGGTCGGCGCGGGTGTTCGAGCGTGCATACTTCCGGGGTGACCAGCATCGTGATCCCGGCCCACAACGAGGGCCGGGTCATCGGCCGGCTCCTCGACGCGCTCCTGGCCGACGCCCCGGCGTCGGGGCCCGACATCGTCGTGGTGTGCAACGGCTGTACGGACGACACCGCCGCCGTGGCGGGCGCGCGAGGGCCCCGCGTACGGGTGGTGGAGATACCGACTCCCTCCAAACACACGGCACTTCGGGTCGGCGACGAGCACGCGCAGGGCTTTCCGCGCCTGTACGTGGACGCCGACGTCGAGGTCGGGGCGGCCGACGTACGGGCGCTGACCGGCGCCCTCGCGGACCGTCCGGAACTGCTCGCCGCGGCCCCCGGCCGGGACATCCCGCTCTCCGGGTGCGCCTGGCCGGTCCGTGCGTACTACCGGGTCTGGCAGCGGCTGCCCGCCGTCCGCGAGGGGCTGTTCGGGCGGGGCGTCATCGCGGTGACCGAACCGGGGCACGCCCGGATCGCCGCCCTGCCCCCGCTGATGGCCGACGACCTGGCGGCGTCCCTCGCGTTCACCCCGCAGGAGCGGCGCGTGGTCGAGGGGGCCCGGGTCGTGGTGCATCCGCCGCGCACCTGGCGGGACTTGATCAGGCGGCGCGTCAGGGCGGCCACCTCTTCCGCCGAACTGGAGCGCTTCCAGGCCTCGCAGGCGCCCGGGAGTGCGGAGGGGGCGCACGCGCCGTCCGCGCGCACCGGTATGGGCGATCTGCGCGCCCTGCTGCGGGCCCAGCCGAGCCTGCTCCCCGGGGTCGTGGTGTTCGTGGTGGCGGCCCTCGCCGCCCGGCGAGGGGCCCGCAAGGCCATCCGGTCCGGGGACTTCTCGACGTGGCTGCGCGACGAGAGCAGCAGGCAGCAGAACTGAGCCGAGCCGACCTGAGCCGAGCAGCCGCCTTCCGCCGAATCAGGCCGTACGCCGTCCAGTTGGCCCGTACAACCACTAGGGTTTCACTCACACGTACGAGTGACCAGACCGTCGGCACCGGGAGCTCCAGAGCATGTACCTCGCGGACCGCTCCGCGCCCGCCGGCGCGAAGACCGCACCGGACGGCGGGCCCGGCCGGGCCCCCGCGGTCGCCTCGGCCGTCCTCGCGCTGGGCACGGTCAGCCTGATCACGGACGTCTCCTCGGAGATGGTCACCGCGGTGCTGCCGCTGTACCTGGTCGCCGGGCTCGGGCTGAGTCCGCTCGGCTTCGGCGCGCTCGACGGGGTCTACAACGGGGTCAGCGCGCTGGTGCAGCTGACCGGCGGCCACCTCGCCGACCGGGTCCGCAACCACAAGCTCGTCGCGGGCATCGGCTACGGGCTGTCCGCCCTGTGCAAACCGCTGCTGCTGCTCGCCCACAGCCTGGGTCCGGTGGGCGTGGTCCTCGCACTGGAGCGCACCGGCAAGGGCCTGCGCACCGCTCCGCGCGACGCGCTCATCTCCCTTTCCACACCTGCCGAGTTACAGGGCCGCGCGTTCGGCGTGCACCGCGCCATGGACACCACCGGGGCGCTGCTCGGCCCCCTCGCCGCCTTCTTCATCCTGAACGTGGCGGTGGGCGGCTACGACGCGGTCTTCGGCGTCAGCGCGTGCATCGCCGTGCTCGGTGTGGTGGTGCTGATGCTGTTCGTCCCGTCGGGGGCGGGCCCGGGCCCGGATCCCGTCGAGACCGTGAAACCGGGCGGCGCGAAGCCCGCCGGCGTGAACCTCCGCGAGGCGGCGGCGCTGCTGCGCCTGCCCCGGCTGCGCGCCCTCGCCCTCTGTGCCGCCCTTCTGGGCCTCACCACCGTCAGCGACGCCTTCCTCTACCTCCTGCTCCAGGACCGCACCGGCATCCGCGAGCAGTGGTTCCCGCTGCTCCCCCTGGGCACCGCCGCCGTGTTCCTGCTGCTGGCCGTGCCGGCCGGCGCCCTGGCCGACCGGATCGGCCGCCGTACCGTCTTCCTCACCGGGCACGCCCTGCTGCTGGCGGGGTACGGGCTGCTGCTGTGGGCCCCGCACTGGCCCGCCCTCCCGTACCTGGTCCTCGCCCTGCACGGCCTGTTCTACGCCGCGACCGACGGGGTCCTGCCCGCCGCCGTCGGCGCGACCGTCCCGGCGAAGCTGCGGGCCACCGGCCTCGCCCTCGTCGGTACCGGCCAGGCGCTGGCCCGCTTCGTCTGCTCGCTCGCCTTCGGCGCCGCCTGGACGGTGTGGGGCGCGGGTCCGGCGCTCGCCGCCGCCGCGGCCGGTCTGTGCTGCTGCGTGGCCGTCGCCGGCTTCGTACTCCGCCCGTCGGCCCCGGATCCGGAATCCGCTCCCGACCCCGCCCGACTCCCCCGAGGAACCCGATGACCCGCTCACGCCGGCTGCTCGTACTCGCGGTGGCCGTGCTGCTCCTCGGGGGCCTCGGCACTGCGCTGGTACTGCGCTCCGCCGCCCGCGCCGAGCAGACGCACGAGGGGGACCCGACGGTCGCCCAGGGCCGGGTCACGCTCGGGCAGCAGAACCGGCTGGCCTTCCTCAACGGCGCGCAGGGCCCGCACCGAGGGGCCCTGGTCTCGGTCCCGGGGCAGACACCGCAGTCCGAGCGGACCGCCTCGGGCCTCATCTGCCAACGCTTCCACGCCGCCGCCGGCACCGGTGTGTGCCTGAACTCCTCGCCGGGCGCGCTCGCCCAGGACAACAAGGCCCTGATCGTCGATTCGGCTCTGCGCACGCTGCACACCTTCCCGCTCGCGGGCACCCCGTCGCGGGCCCGGGTCGCGCCGAGCGGCCACTTCGCCGCCTGGACGGTGTTCGTCTCCGGCGAGTCCTACGGCGCCGCGTTCTTCTCCACCCGTACGACGATCGTGGACACCCGGACGTGGGCGGTCGAGCCGGACCTGGAGAAGTTCTCCATCGTGCTGGACGGCCGCCCCTACTCCTCGGGGGACGTGAACTTCTGGGGCGTCACCTTCTCCAGGGACGACGACACCTTCTACGCCACCCTCGCCACCGCCGGCCAGACGTACCTGGTGAAGGGCTCGCTCTCGCGGCGCAGCGTCACCACTCTCGCCCAGAACGTCGAGTGCCCGTCGCTGTCCCCGGACGAGACCCGGGTCGTGTACAAGAAGCGCGTCATGCGCGGTGCTTCGCTGTGGCGCGAGCACGTACTGGACCTGCGCACGCTGCGGGAGCAGCCGCTCGCGGAGAAGCGCAGCGTGGACGACCAGGCGCTGTGGCTCGACGACCGCGCGGTGGCGTACGCCCTGCCCGCCGAGGGCGCGCCGGACACCACCGACCTCTGGACGGTCCCGGCCGACGGCTCGGGCGCCCCCCGTCTCCTCACCCCGGCGGCCTCCTCCCCGACCCGCCTGGGCTGATACAGGGCCACCTGCCTGACGTAGCGGCCCTGTCGGGACGGGATCGGGCCCGTAGACGTACAGACTCGGTACTCGTGGATCTGCATCTCACGGACAAGGTGGCGCTGGTCACCGGAGCGAGCAAGGGCATCGGCCTGGCGATCACGCGGGCGCTGGCCGGAGAAGGCGCCCTGGTCGTCGCCGCCGCCCGTACGGTGGGCGGCCCCCTGACGGAGCTGGCCGCGGGCGGGCGGGTCCGGCCCGTCGCCGTCGACCTGGCCACTGCGGACGGACCGGAACACGCCGTACGGGAGGCGGTCCTGGCCTTCGGCGGGCTGGACGTCCTGGTCAACAACGTCGGCGCCGTCCGGCCCCGGCTGGGCGGGTTCCTGTCGCTGACCGACGAGGACTGGACCTGGGCCCTGAACATCAACTTCCTGACCGCCGTCCGCACCACCCGGGCCGCCCTCCCCCACCTGCTGGAGCGCGGTACGGCATCGATCGTCACCGTCAGCTCGGTCAACGCGTACCTGCCCGACCCGGGGGTGATCGACTACTGCGCGGCGAAGGCGGCGCTCGCCAACTTCTGCAAGGCGCTGTCCAAGGAGGTCGGACCGCGGGGCGTACGGGTCAACACCGTGAGCCCCGGCCCGGTCGAGACGGCCCTGTGGCTCGGGGATCAGGGGGTGGCCGCCACCGTGGCAGGTGGTACCGGGAGCACGCCGGACGACATCGTGGCGGGCGCCGCCGCGCAGTCCGTCACCGGGCGCTTCACCCGCCCCGAGGAGGTCGCCGACCTCGTCCTCCTGCTGGCCTCCGACCGGGCCGGCAACACCACGGGCTCCGACCACACCATCGACGGCGGACTCGTCACCACGCTCTGATTCCGGCCGGGGTCCGGGCGCGGGCAGGGGCCAGGGGTCGGGGGTCGGGGGTCAGAGGTCGGGGGTCAGGGGTCAGAGGTCAGGTCCGCTCGTCGGCGAGGATGCGGTCCGCCGCGTAGTGGGGGCACGAGGCCGTATGCCAAGTGACCGTCAGGATGCCGGCCTCCGCCGACAGGGTGCGCGCGGTGCCGTCCTTCGGGCCCGCCTGGCAGTACGTGCACACCACGGGTCTCGGCTTGGGGAACTCCAGCATGGTCGGCCCTTCCCGCTCAGACGCACCGGATACGCCAACTCCTATCAAACCTGGGCGGAACCCGGCCCGATACCTGCCGGTAGGCCCGGAAATCCTGCAACCCGGGCGGAGATGTGATCCGCGCGTGAAGTAGCGTTTGGGCATGAGCATGCCGCCGCCGTCCCCGTACTCCCCCGGTCCGTACGGACCCCCGCAACAGCCCGGTCCGTACGGCGGCCAGCAGTACCCGTACCCGCCCACACCGCAGCCGCAGCCGCAGCCGCAGCCGCAGCACGGTCAGGGCGGGTGGGGACAGCCGCCGATGGGGCCGCCCATGGGGCCGCCGCCGGGCGGGCGCCGGACCGGGAAGAGCGCCGGCGTCATCGCGGCCACGGTGGTGGGGCTCGTGGTCGCCGGGTTCGTGCTGAACCGGATGAACGAGGTGAACCAGCACACCAGCGGAGTCGGATTCCCCGCGGCCAAGTACCGGCTCACGGTGCCGAAGACCCTGTTGGGCGGCTCGTACACGCTCTCCGAGGACCTGTCGCAGACCCAGGGCAAGGAAGCGATCAAGGGCTACGACCCGAAGATCCGCAACCCGAAGCCCGCCACCGGCCGGTACACGTCCGGATCGCCGACGCAGCCGGACGGGGTCCTCGTCCTCTCCGGGATGTACGGCCAGTTCAAGGACCCGGCGGATTCCCGCAGGAAGATGATGGACGGAGCCGCGAAGGCCGACGGCGCCAAGACGGCGGTCCACCCGCGGGACATCACGCCGGCCGGCACCGGCATCACCGTGACCTGCCAAGTGCTGACATCGGCCCAGGAGGGTGAGACGACCACCCTGCCGATGTGTTCCTGGGCCGACGAGAACACGAGTGCCGCGGTCGCCGTGGTCGCGCCCGAGACCGCCCGGCAGGACCCCGCCTCCGTCGACCTCGACGGCCTGGCCAGGACGACCCTGAGGGTGCGGGCCGAGGCCAGGCAGCCGATCGACTGACCGGGCGGGGCGGATAACGGGGTCAGGCCAGGAGCTTCGCCTTGGCCTGCTGGAATTCGGCCTCGCTGAGCGCGCCCTTGTCCTTCAGGTCGACGAGCTTGGCCAGCTCGTCGGCGTGCGATCCGCCGGCCGGGGCCGTCCCGGCCGTCTTGCGGATGTAGCTCTGGAACGCGGCCTCGTTCTCCTGGGCGCTCTTGACGTCCCGCTGGGTCATGCCCTTGCCCCGGACGATGACGTAGATCAGGACACCGAGGAAGGGCAGGATGATCACGAAGATCAGCCAGCCCGCCTTGCCCCAGCCGCTCATCTCGTGATCGCGGAAGATGTCCGTGATGATCTTGAACAGCAGGAACAGCCACATGATCCACACGAAGAACCAGAGCATGGACCAGAACACACTGAGCGCGGGGTAGTCGTCCATGGACGCCTCCTTCGGGCGGGCCCGATGCCCGCGATCAGCAGTATTGGCGCGCATACCGCCTTCCGCATGTCGAGCGGGCCTCTGACGGACCCCTCGCCCGGCCGCAACGGCGCCACCGCCGAGGTCCTCCGGGCATATCGCACGTTCTGCGGGACTCACCCGGTCGGGTCACTCCGCCGTGGCGGCCGCCGTCACGCCGACTCCGTCACCACCCGGCCGGAGGCCACCGCCTCCGCCAGCGCCTGGTGGTCGCGCTCGTTGAGGTCGGCATAGGACTCCGCGAACCGCACCAGCGCCCGGTCGAAGACGTCTCCGCTGCCCAGGTAGGCGGCGATGGCGATCCGGTCCCCGGACCGGGCATGCGCTCGGGCCAGCGCGGTGCCGCACACTTCGCCGTACGTCCGCATGCCGCGGGGCACCATGAGCGCCGGCTCGACGCTCCCCTTCCAGTCCCGCAACTGCCGTACGTAGAAGTCCCGCTCTCGGCCGTCGATCCCCTTCGCCCGGTGCCAGCCCAGGAAGATGTCGCTGGCCGCCTGCATCAGGCGCTGCCCGGCCACCACCCGCTCGCCCTGCATGGCGTACTCTCCGGGGCCGGTGTACGGGGCGAGGACCGACTCCCCCGCCTCCTTGGCCTGCAGGATCAGCGGGTCACCGCCGTCGCGCCCCAGGAGCAGGACGATCCAGCACCGGGTGCCCACACTGCCGACGCCCACCACCTTGCGCGCCATATCGACGACGGTGTACTGCCGCAGCAGGTGCCGCCGGTCCGACGGCAGGGTCTGCCCGTAGCTCTCGACCATGTCGCGGATCTGCTCCTCCAGCGAGCTGCGCTCCTCGCCCGGCAGCAGCTCCGACAGGGGTGTGACGAGAGGCGGGAGTGACCTGAACCGGCGTTCCCCGGCGACCACTTCGGTGAGCTTCCCGGCGGCCTGGAGACTGTCGCGCCCGCGCGCCTTCGCCAGCTCCTCGGCCAGTTTCCTGCGTCCGCGCGAGCGCAGTTCGGCCGCCCCCAGCGTACGGAGCTGTTCCGCGTCGACCCGCGTGTACCAGACGTCGAGGTGATTCATCGCGGCGTAGCGGCGCATCTGCTCGCGATAGGACCTGGCTGTGGCCAGGACGATCGCGGCTCGCTCGCGATCGTCGAAGCCGTTCTCCCGCCCGGCGATGGCCAGGCTCGCGGCCAGCCGCTTGACGTCCCATTCCCACGGTCCGGGCAGTGTCTCGTCGAAGTCGTTGATGTCGAACAGCAGATTGCGCTCCGGGGAGCCGAGGAGCCCGTAGTTCAGCATGTGGGCATCACCGCACAGTTGGACCCGCAGTCCCGAGTCCGGTGTGTGGGCCAGGTCCGCCGCCATGACGGCGGCGGCACCCCGGTAGAAGCGGAACGGCGACTCCACCATCCGCCCGTACCGGATCGGCACCAGGTCCTCCACCCGGCCGGCCGACTGCCGTACGAGTACGTCCACCGGGTCCTCGCGGTCTGCGGACGGCTCGAACTCCCCGTGATCGGAGCGGGGTGCCTTGCGTCGGGCGGATCGGCCGCGTACGGCCCGCTCCTCGGCGGACAGCCGCCGGATGTCTTCCTCCGCCCTTGCGGCACGCATTGCCATCGCCATGCACCTCCAGGCCACGTCACTCGGGCCCCCGCTGCCCAGCATGGCATTCCCGGCAGTGCGCTGCCGTCCGTACGAAGCGGCCCCTGGAGCCGCTCGGCCCTGCTCGGCTCTGTTCGGCCCTGCTCGGCCCTGTTCAGCCCTGTTCGGCTCCCAGCCGGTTCGGGGTCGGACTGCCCAGCCGGCGGGCGAGGAACGGCTCCTGCGCCAGGACGGCCCCCGTGGTGATGCCGACGGCGACGGCCACGCACACCACGATCAGCCAGGACAACAGGACGAAGACCGAACCGGCCGAGCCGAATTCGTCCAGTGCCCGGTTGAGGGCGATCGGCATGTAGAAGCGCGCGGTGATCGAAAGGGCGGTGAGGCCGACGGCGGTGAACACCGCTCCCGGCAGCAGTGCGAGCCAGCCGACCAGCCCGCCCAGCAGCAGGTGCTGGGTCCACCACCACACCAGCGTCTGGAAGACGAGGGTGAGCGGAATGCCCAGCCAGAGCCCGAGGCCGAACCCGTTGCGTACGGGGCCCTGCAGGGCTAGCAGGCAGATCCAGACGGCGATCCAGACGAGCCAGCGCCAGACCGCGATCCGCACCCCCGTACGCGGAATCTCCCACGCCCGCTTGCACAGCCGCTGCATGGCGCGGCTGACGGCGGTCGCGGACAGCAGCACCATCACGGCGCCCACCAGGCCCACCGCATTCTGGAAATCCCCGTGGGAGCCGGCGAAGATGCTGTTCAGTTGCTCGCTCGCCGCGCCGTTGAGCCCGAACACCGCGCGCACCGAGGCGAGCAGTTGCTCCCGTACGGCCTGCGGGGCGAACGAGGCGAAGACGAAGAGCAGCGGCACGGCCGTCAGGAAGCACTGCGCGGCGAGCCGTGTCGCGGAGTCGAAGATGTCGACCGCCAGCATGCGCTCCGCGGCGTTGGTGACCACCGGGAAGCGGGACTCGGCCTGGTGCTTGAGCCGCCGGGCCTCCGCCGTCGCGGCGCGCGACCGGGTCCGCCACCACGAGGGGTGCGGGGCACTGCGCGCGTTCTTGCCGGAGGGCATCAGCGCACCGACAGCACCGGCGGGGTGGTCGTCGTCATCGGGGGTCTCCTCAGGGACGGGCCTCGCCTTCATTCTGGCCCGGCCGACCTGGCCCGTCGCGGTGATAGGGCGGATGGTCGAACGGGCGAGGTTCGGGGGTGCGCGAAGGTGCGGGCGTACGGGCACGGTGCTGCAATGGCCTTAGGCCGCACGCACGGGTGAGGACGGGGGACGGGAAGGAACGGCTCCATGACGCAGCCGACTCAGCCGACTCCGCCGACTCCGCAACCTCAGCCGAATCCCGCGTCACTGCCGACGGAAGCCGCGAAGCTCGGCGAGCTGCTCCGGGCACCGGGGTACCTGAAAACGCTGCTGTTCTGCGGGCTCGTCGGCATCCCGGTCTCGCTGGCCGCCTTCTGGTTCCTCGCCGGGCTCCAAGAACTGCAACGCCTGGTGTGGGTGGACCTCCCGCAAGCCGCCGGATTCGACTCACCGCCGTGGTGGTGGCCGCTTCCTCTGCTGCTCGTCTCGGGCATCTGCGTCGGGCTGATCGTCACCCACTTCCCCGGGGCCGGCGGCCACATCCCCGCCTCCGGTCTGCACCCGAGCGGTTCCGGGCCCGCAGTCCTGCCCGGGGTGATCCTCGCGGCCGTGTTCAGCCTCCCGCTCGGCGCCACGCTCGGCCCCGAGGCCCCGCTCATCGCGCTGGGCGGCGGACTCGCGGTCGCCCTCCGGCACCTCACGGGAACCCCGGAGACGCCGATGAGCACCGCGTTGCTGGGCGCGGCCGGATCGGCCGCGGCGATCGCCGCCATCTTCGGCAATCCGCTGATCGCCGCCGTGCTGCTGATGGAGATCGCGGGCGTGGGCGGCCCCCGGCTGTTCGCGGTGATGCTGCCGGCGCTGCTGTCCAGCGGCATCGGTTCGCTCGTGTTCACCGGGTTCGGCCGCTGGACCGGTCTGTCGACCGGCAACCTGAAGGTGAATCCGGGCATGGAGTTCCCCCGGCTGGACTTCGGTGACGTGGTCTGGTCGATCCTCATCGCCGTGGTCATCTCCTGCGCCGTGCACCTGATCCAGCACGGGGGCCGGCTGACCGCCGTCCACGTCGCCGGACGGCCGCTGCTCGTCACGACCCTCTGCGCGCTCGCCGCCGGCGCCTGCGCGGCCGCCTACGCGCTGGGCACCGGCCTCAATCCCGCGGACGTGGCCTCCTCGGGTCAGGACACGATGGGCCGGCTGGTCGCCGATCCGCACGCCTGGGGCGTGGGCGCGCTGATCGCCGTCCTGCTCTGCAAGGGCGCCGCGTTCTCCCTGTGCCTGGGCAGCCTGCGCGGCGGCCCCATCTTCCCGTCGCTGTTCCTCGGCGCGGCGGCGGGCATCCTCTGCTCGCCCCTGCCCGGCCTGGGCGTCGGCGCGGGGCTGGCGGCCGGTATGGCCGCCGCCACCGTGAGCGCGCTGCGGCTTCCGGTCAGCACCGTGATCCTGGTCGTCCTGGTGCTGGGCAGTACGGCGATGATGCCGGTGGCGATCCTCTCCACGGTCGTGGCCTTCGTCACGGCCGAACTCCTCCCCCCGGGCCCCCCGGTCCCCCCGATCGGCCACACCCCCCGACCCGCTCACTGACCCCAGTCGCCGGCGATCGCCCGCAGGGCCGCGAGATGCCGCTGGTAGGCGGTGCGGCCGTCCGCCGTCACGGCGATCCAGGTACGCGGACGCCGGCCGACCCTTCCCTTGTGGACCTCGACGTAACCGACTTCCTCCAGAGCGGCCACCTGCTTGGAGAGCAGCGAGTCGGTGACCTCCACGAGGTCGCGCACGAAGCCGAACTCCGCCTTGTCCAGCGGCATCAGGGCCGCCATCACCGAGATCCGGACGGGTGCGTTGAGCAGCGAGTCGAGCCCGTGCCGTGGGTGGGAACCGGCATGGAGTCCGCCTCCGGGGTCCGCCGTCACGACGACCGTCGCTGTTCGAGACCGGCCCCGACGGCAAGCGGCAGCGCACAGGCGAGCGCGCCGACGGCGGTGAACGGCACACTGTCGGCGAAGAGGGTACTGCCCAGCGCCACCGTCCCGACGAAGACCAGGCTCCACGTCCCCACGATGACCCCGTGCCTGAAGCCGAACCCGCGCCGCACCACCGGCTGCCGGGCGGCGTACGCACTCAGCCCCCCGACCAGCAGTACCTGGGCGACCGCCAGGGTGGAGGCTGCTGCGAACCCGTGCCACAGCAGCGCCGCCGGCACCAGGAGCAGCTGGCTCCCGCCGAACACCGTGAGGTAGCGCGCATACCACCCGCTCCGCCGCCGTGCGGCCTTCTCCAGCGCCGCCGCCTGTCCCAAAGCCCCGACGGCGTTTCCCGACGTACTCACAGCAGGTCCCCCTCAACTCCGATGCCAATCAGCTACTTTCCAGAATGATCTCTACTTTCCATTTTGGCAAGTAAAGGATGGCGGGCGGTGCGGCTACGCGTGAGCGGGGGCCGGGTGGGGTGGAGAGGGGGTGCGGAGGCCTCGGGTGGCGTAGTGGACGTACTCGTGCTCCAGGCGGAAGCCCGCCCGCCAGGCCAGGAGACGGCTGGGGCGGTTGTCGCGGGCGCAGGACCAGGTCGGGGTCCGGCCGCGGGCCGCCATGTCCTCGCACAGGCCGCTCACGCAGGCCAGTCCCAGGTGCCGGCGCCGGTGCCCGGGATCGGCGAGCACCGCGACGTCCTCGTACCGGCTGCCCGCGAAGTACGCGCACGCCACCGCCAGCAGTTCGCGCCGGTGGAAGGCGCCCCATGCGGCGCCCGAGCCGGCCAAGCCGTGCGGGCCGCCCCAGGTCCCGTGGATCCACGACGCCTGCGGCCCGAGCGCCGCCAATGCCCGCGCATCGCCCGCGAGGAGGCGTCGTACGGTCACCCCGCGCGGCGGACGGGCCGGCAGGGCGGGGGGCCGGCGGACGTACATCATCCGCTCCCAGGGGGTGACGCCCTCCAACGCCGTGTGCAGCGAAGCCGCGAAGCCGGCCGAGGCATGCACGTAGTGGGTTGCCAGCGGGCGGAGTTCCTCGGCGGCGAGGCCCCGCGGGTCCCCGCGCAGCAGCGCGTGGTCCCCGCAGGAGACCGCCAGGACCCGGGGGTTGCGGGGGCGGTCGCACCACCAGCGGCCGCTCCCCGTTCTCAGCACGTGCTCGGCGAGCGCGCCGATGCCCGGGGATCCGGCGGGGAACCACGGGGCGAGGGACGGGAGAAGGGAAGGGTGCAGCTCGATCACGGGGCCACCCCTGGGGCGGAAGGGAGGAGGCCGGGGCGGCCGGACGGGGGCCGCCCCGGCGGCGGAGCCTGCGGCGCGCGGACGCGCAGGCCGATGTCCGAGGACTCATCCAACCCGAGCCGCGAGCGATGCCTCAAGGCCTCTTACGGGTCCCTGATCCGGCGTTGACGGAACTCCTCCACGCCGCCCGTCAACGGAGCCCGTCCACCGAGCTCATCCGAGCCCGGGGATCGCGGAGACCACCAGGTCGATGAGTTTGATGCCGACGAACGGCAGGACGAGGCCGCCCAGTCCGTACACGGCGAGGTTGCGGCGCAGCAGGTCGTGCGCGGACGCGGGCCGGTAGCGGACGCCGCGCAGCGCGAGCGGGATCAGCGCCACGATGATCAGGGCGTTGAAGATGATCGCGGAGGTGATCGCTGAGGTCGGACTCCGCAGGCCCATGACGTTCAGGGCCCCGAGCCCGGGGTAGGCCGACGCGAACATGGCGGGGATGATCGCGAAGTACTTGGCGACGTCGTTGGTGATCGAGAAGGTGGTCAACGCGCCGCGCGTGATGAGGAGTTGCTTGCCCACCTCGACGATCTCGATGAGCTTGGTGGGGTTGGAGTCCAGGTCCACCATGTTCCCGGCCTCCTTCGCGGCCGAGGTGCCCGTGTTCATGGCCACTCCGACGTCCGCCTGGGCGAGGGCCGGCGCGTCGTTCGTACCGTCACCGGTCATCGCGACCAGCTTGCCGCCCGCCTGCTCCCGCTTGATGAGGGCCATCTTGTCCTCGGGCGTGGCCTCGGCCAGGTACTCGTCGACTCCCGCCTCCGCGGCGATCGCCGCCGCGGTCAGCGGATTGTCGCCGGTCACCATGACCGTACGGATGCCCATGCTGCGCAGTTCCGCGAAGCGGTCCCGGATGCCCTCCTTGACCACGTCCTTGAGGTGGATGATCCCGAGTGCCCGCGGCCCCTCCCAGTCGTGGACGGCGACCAGCAGCGGCGTACCGCCCGACCGGGACACCTGCGCGGCCCGTTCGGCGGTCTCGGCCGGTACGCTCCCGCCCCGCATCGTCACCCAGTCGCAGACCTCCTGCACGGCCCCCTTGCGGATGGCGCAGCCGTTGCCGCCCGCCCAGCTCAGGTTGATGCCGCTCATCCGGGTCTTGGCGCTGAAGTGGACGAATCGCGGCCGGCTCAGCTCGTGCTCCGCGGGGGCCTTCAGGCCGTACCGCTCGGCGAGGGCGACGACGGAGCGGCCCTCGGGGGTGTCGTCGGCCAGCGACGACAGCTGCGCGGCGTCGGCGAGCTTGCCGTGGTCGACGCCGGGCAGCGGGACGAAGCGTTCGGCTTCGCGGTTGCCGGTGGTGATGGTGCCGGTCTTGTCGAGGAGCAGGGTGTTCACATCGCCCGCCGCTTCCACCGCCCGGCCGCTCATGGCCAGGACGTTGCGCTGGACGAGCCGGTCCATGCCGGCGATGCCGATCGCCGACAACAGCGCCCCGATGGTGGTGGGGATCAGGGTGACCAGCAGGGCGACCAGGACGGCCGTGGCCTGGGCGGCGTGCGCGTACCCGGCCATCGGCTGGAGGGTGATCACGACCAGGATGAAGATCACGGTCAGGGCGGCCAGCAGGATGTTGAGGGCGATCTCGTTCGGGGTCTTCTGCCGGGCCGCGCCTTCGACCAGGGCGATCATGCGGTCCAGGAAGCTGTGTCCCGGGCGCGAGGTGACCCGTACGACGATCGAGTCGGACAGCACGGTCGTACCGCCCGTGACCCCGGAGCGGTCGCCGCCCGACTCGCGCAGCACGGGGGCCGATTCGCCGGTGACGGCCGACTCGTCGACCATGGCGGCGCCGTCCACGACGTCCCCGTCGGCCGGGACCGTCTCGCCCGCCTCGACCAGGACGAAGTCGAAGGGCTGGAGTTCGGCCGGGGTGACGGCCTCGGTCGGCGCGTGGCGCAGGTTCGTTCCGTACGTCCAGTGCTGGAGCCGCAGCGCCACCGTGTCCGTACGGGCCTTGCGCAGCGACTCGGCCTGGGCGCGGCCGCGGCCTTCGGCAACGGCTTCGGCGAGGTTCGCGAAGAGCACGGTCAGCCAGAGCCAGACGCTGATGACCCAGGTGAAGACCGACGGGTGCAGCAGCGCCGAAAGCGTGGTCAGCACGGAGCCGACGGCGACGACCAACAGCACGGGTTTGCGGACGAGTTCGCGCGGGTGGAGCTTGCGGACGGCCTCGCGCGCGGAAGCGGCGAGCTGCTCGGGCTCCAGCATGCCGGCGGGGCCGGGGCGTTGGTGCTTGCGGGATCGCTGGGTCACCGGGGCCGACGCCTGTCGTCGGTGATGCCGGTGGCGCCGGTGGTGTCGGTGACACCGGTGATGCGGAACCGCAGTCGGCAGATCACCGCGTCCGTGTCGCGGCGCACCGCGTGGGCCACGACCGAGCCGCGCTGGTTCTGCAGGAGCCGCTGCCACAGGTGCGCCGGCTCGGTCTCCGGGATCAGCACGGTGACCTGCGCGTCCGGGTGGGTCGCGGTGAGTTCGCGTACGTAGCCGGAGACGGGGCGGCCCAGCGCCCGGGTCGGCGAGGTGACCTCGACGAGCTCGACTCCCGGGTTCCACAGCTCCCAGTCGCGGCGCAGGGCTTCGGCGGCCTGCCGGTCTTCGGCCGTGGGGTGGGTGACGGTGACGGCGAGGACCTCGTCGCCCAGCGAGCGGGCGGCGGTCAGCGCCTGGCGGGTCAGCTTCGACAGCCCGGAGACGGGTACGACGACCAGCGAGCGGGACCGCGTCGGGGACTGCGGGATCCGGCCGAGCTCCAGGCGCTCCCCGATCTGCGCGTACGTCCGCTGGATCTTCTCGAAGCCGAGGACCAGCAGCGGCAGGGCGAGGACGATGATCCAGGCGCCCTCGGTGAACTTGGTGGCGGTCACGACGACGGCCGCGACACCGGTGAGGACCGCTCCGAATCCGTTGAGGGCCGCCTTGTTGCGCCAGCCCGCGGGGCGTTCCCCGTACCAGTGCCGGACCATGCCGACCTGGCAGATCGTGAAGCCGACGAACACGCCGATCGCGAAGAGCGGTACGAGGGAGTTGGTGTCGCCGCCGGAGAAGACCAGCAGGGCCGCGGAGACGGCGGCCAGTGCGAGCACGCCGTGGCGGTGGACCTGGCGGTCGGCCTTGAGCGAGAAGAGGTGCGGCAGGTAGTTGTCGCGGGCCAGCAGGCTCATCAGGACGGGCAGTCCGCCGAAGGAGGTGTTCGCGGCGAGGGCCAGCAGCACCATCGTGGCGAACTGGACCACGTAGAAGGCGATGTTGTGCCCGAAGGAGGCGTCGGCGAGCTGGGCGAGGACGGTGACGCCCTCGACCGGCTGGAGGTGGAAGCGGCCGATCAGGATGGACAGGCCGATCAGCATCACGCCGAGCAGGGCGCCGAGCGCGACCTCGGTGCGCTGCGCGCGCCGCGCCGCCGGGGCACGGAAGGACGGCACGGCGTTGGCGACGGCCTCGACACCGGTCAGGGCCGAACAGCCGGCCGCGAAGGCCTTCAGCAGGAGCAGCGCGCCGACGGCCCCCGAACTGTGTTGCAGTGCGCCCTCGCCGAGCGCGGAGGCATGCCCTGCGGCGGACGCCGTGCTGACGGGCCCGTCCCGGAAGAGGCCGACGGCGATCATCGCGAGGATCGAGCCGACGAACACCGCGGTCGGTATCAGGAAGGCCTTCGCCGAGTCGACCACGCCGCGCAGGTTCACGGCCGTGACCAGCACCAGGACGGCCAGGCACAGCCAGACCCGCTCGCCGTACAGCTGCGGGAACGCCGAGGTCAGCGCGGCGACTCCGGCCGTCACCGACACGGCGACGTTCAGCACGTAGTCCAGGATCAGCGAGGCCGCGGCCACCAGGCTCGTACGCCGCCCCAGGTGCCGCTTGGCCACGGCGTACGAGCCGCCGCCGTCCGGGAACGCCGCGATCACCTGCCGGTACGAGGCCACCAGCACCGCAAGCAACACCGCGATCGCCACGGTGATCGGGAGCGTGAACCCCATCCCGTACGCGCCGGCCGCCGCGAGCACCAGAACGATCGACTCCGGCCCGTAGGCGACGGACGCCATGGCGTCCAGCGAGAGCGCGGCGAGCCCCTGGAGCGCGGTGAGCTTGTGCCGGTCGCCGGACCGGGCATCGGGGGGCTCCTCCGGACCGGGGACCCTGGTCGCCGTGTCCGTCTTACCCGTGTGCATGGCCATGTTGTTGCCGGTCCCTCCGATTGAGCGAAGACGAGGGACAGCGTCTGGGCGGGAATGGGTCATCGCCAGCCGTCTTGGCGACATCCATATGTCCGCCACCCCACTCTTCACGCACTCCTGACGACGGCGGTCGCCTCGGCGGCGGGGAGGGCGAGGACCATGGTCAGGCCGCCGCCGGGGGTGTCCTCCGGTGTGAGCGTGCCGGCCATCGACTCGGTGAGACCGCGCGACAGGGCGAGGCCGAGCCCGACGCCGGTGGTGTTGTCGGTGTCCCCAAGCCGCTGGAACGGTACGAAGGCCTTCTCCCGGTCGGCGGCGGGCAGCCCGGGCCCGCGATCGACGATCCGGAACTCGACGCGGCCGGCGAGCGCGCTGGCCGTCAGCAGCACCGAGGTCCCCTCGGGGGCGTGGCGGGCGGCATTGCCGAGGAGGTTCGCGATCACCCGTTCCAGCAGCGGCGGGTCGGCGAGCACGGCGGGAACCGTCTCCAGCCCCCGGGTCTCGACGGCGGGCGCATCGGGCGGCAGGGCTTCCAGGGCGGCCGGCAGCACCTCCTCCAGTACGGTGGGGCGCAGGCTCAGGGTCAGCGCCCCGGCTTGGAGGCGGCTCATGTCGAGCAGGTTCTCGATCAGCCGGTTGAGGCGGGCCATGGACTCGTCGGCGGTGGCGAGGAGTTCCGCCCGGTCTTCCTCGCTGAACTCCACGTCGCTGCTGCGCAGGGAGCTGATGGCGGCCCAGCCCCCGGCGAGCGGTGTGCGCAGGTCGTGGCTGACCGCGGCGAGCAGCGCCGTACGCATCCGGTCCGCGGCCTTGACGGGTTCCACCTCGGCGGCCGCCTCGGCCAGCCGGGCCCGCTCCACCGCGGCGGTCACGTGAGCGGCGAACGCGGTGAGGACGCGGCGCTCGGAGGCCGGCAGCGTACGGCCGCGCAGGACCAGCCTGGCGTCCTGCCCGATCGGCACCTGCGTCAGCGGAACGCCTGCGCGCACAGGGGGCGTTGATGCCTCGGCCACCGATGCGTCCAGCAGCTCGACGGAGTCCATGCCGAAGGTCTCCCTCGCCCGTTCCAGGAGCGCGGGAACCGTCTGGTCGCCGCGGACGATCGAGCCGGCGAGCGAGGACAGCGTCTCCGCCTCGGCCGTCGCCCGCGCCGAGCGGCGCGAGAGCCGCAGCGACCGGTCCACCACGGCCGCCACCGTCCCGGCCACCACCGCGAACACCACCGTGGCCAGCACGCTGTCGAGGGTCGACGTGAACGCACCGACGGGCGGTATGAACCAGTAGTTCAGCAGCAGCGAGGCCGTGACGGACGCGACGACGGCGGAGACCACCCCGCCCACGCAGGCCACGCCGACGACGCTCAGCAGGAAGAGCAGGGCCTCGCTGGTGAGGTTGAGGCTGCCGCGCGTGCGGTCGAGGAGGAAGGTGAGCGCGATCGGCAGGACGAGGCCCAGCACCGGCCCCGCGATGAGGCGCGACGTCGGCAGCGTGCGCCGGCGGGACGGCAACAGGCGCCCGCGGCCCGCCCGTTCGTGGGTGACCATGTGGACGTCGATGTCGTCGGAGTGCCCGACGACCGTCTCCCCGATGCCGCGCCCGGTGAGGAAGCGTTCGAGGCGGCTGCGGCTGCTGGTGCCGAGGACCAGCTGCGTGGCGTTCTCGGCGCGGGCGAACTCCAACAGCGCGGTCGGGACGTCGTCGCCGACGACGCAGTGGTAGCTGCCGCCGAGGCTCTCGGCGAGGGCCCGCTGGCCGGCCAGCGCGGCGGACGAGGCGCCCGCGGCAAGGCCGTCACTGCGGGCGATGTGCACGGCGAGCAGGTCGCCGCCGGCCGACCGGGCGGCGATCCGGGCGGCCCGGCGGATGAGCGTCGCCCCCTCCGGGCCGCCGGTGAGCGCGACCACGACCCGCTCCCGGGTCTCCCACACCCCGCCTATGCCGTGCTCCGAGCGGTACGTCTGCAGGGCCTCGTCGACGCGGCCCGCCACCCACAGCAGCGCGAGCTCCCGCAGGGCGGTCAGGTTCCCGACCCGGAAGTAGTGGGCGAGCGCCGCGTCGACCTGTTCCGGCGGGTACAGATCGCCGTGGGCCATCCGGCGCCGCAGCGCCTCGGCGGGCAGGTCGACGAGTTCGAGCTCATCGGCGCGGCGCACCACGTCGTCGGGCACGGACTCGAACTGCGGCACCCCGGTGATCTTCTCGACCACGTCACCGAGGGACTCCAGGTGCGCGATGTTCACGGTGGTGACCACGTCGATCCCGGCGGCGAGCAGCTCCTCGACGTCCTGCCGGCGGGCGGAATTGCGGCCGCCGGGGGCATTGGTGTGCGGGAGCTCGTCGACCAGCGCCACCTCCGGCCGCCGGGCGAGGACCGCGTCCAGGTCCAGCTCCGCCCGGGCACGTGGCAGGAGTTCGAGACCGGTGAGCTTCTCCTGCGTACGACGGCGCCCGCGGCAGTCGACGTACGCGACCACCACATCGGTGCCGCGCTCGGCCCGGCGCCGGCCCTCGTCGAGCATCCGGCAGGTCTTGCCCACCCCCGGTGCCGCGCCGAGCAGGACCTTCAACCGCCCCCGCCGGACTTCCGCCGCCACCACCGAACCCGCCTCCTCGTTCCCGACGCGCGCGTAGGACACGACACCGCCAGGTCATCATCGGGCGAGTGCGGCGCCCGGCGGGGCCCGGCCCGAGGACCTTGACGCGGTTCTGTCGCGGCCGTCCGGTGCGCGGGGCCACGACGTGCAGACTGCGGGTATGGCAACCCTGAACGGCTCCCCCGCCTCCCCCGCGGCCCTACAGGCCCTCGCATTGACCAATTACGGGCATTTCACCACCATGAAGGTCGAGGACGGCGGGGTGCGGGGGCTGGCCCTGCACCTCGCCCGGCTGGTCGCGGACTGCCGTGCGGTGTTCGGGGCGGAGCTGGATCCCGAGTGGGTGCGGGAGTGCGTACGCAGGGAGGCCGGCGGCGGGCGGGCCGGGGCGGTCATGGTGCGGGTCACGGTCTTCGACCCCGAGCTGGACCTGACGGCCCCCGACCGTGCGCGGCGGCCGGGCGTGCTGGTGACGACGCGCCCCGCCGCGGGCACCGCCGGCCGCCCGCTGCCGGCGCTGCGCGTGCAGCGGCTCCCCTTCCACCGCGACACGCCGTCCGTGAAGCACGTGGCGCTGTTCGGGCAGCTGCGCCTGCGGCGGGCGGCGCGGCTCGCCGGGTTCGACGACGTACTGTTCGCCGGTGCGGACGGGCTGGTCTCCGAGGGCTGCACGTGGAACATCGGCTTCGTGGACGAGGCCGGGGCCGTGGTCTGGCCCGAGGCCGAGGTGCTTGCGGGGACGACGATGCGGCTGCTCCGGGCCGCCGGGGCCGGACATGTCACGGCTGCGGTGACGGATGCCCGGCTGCGCTCGATGCGGGCGGCGTTCGCCACGAGCACCGGCCTCGGCGTACGGGCGCTGGCGGCGGTCGACGACATCGTCTTCCGCGCCGAAGACCCGGTGATCGGCACACTGCGGGAGTCCTACGCGGCCGTACCGCTGGACCGCCTGTAGTGGACCGCCTGTAGTGGACCGCCTGTAGCGGGGTCGTGGAACCCCTTCAGGCGGTGTCCATGTCGGAGATCTTGAAGACCGTCCTCACGGTCTGCCGGTCGATGAGGCGCGCGAGCCGCCGGAGCGCGTCCGCGCCCTCCCCCAGGGTGCCGAGGGACAGGCTCACCTTGACGCCCTGGTCGAACAGGTGCCACAGGGCCGGGTTCGCCGCGAAGACCCGCGGATCGACCTCCAGCCGGTTGCCGTCGAGGTCCCTCAGGACCAGTCGCTGCGCGACGCCGTCATGCCAGGCGACCGAGACGAGCCGGTCGGTGCGGACCCGGCGGTGGTGGAGCGGTCCCCGGGTCATGAGCATGCCCGGGGCGGCGCGGACCCGGTTGGGCCAGAGGACGGCGAGCAGTGTGAGGCCGAGGGCCGTCCAGAGCAGGACGCGCTGCCAGTGGGTGCAGCCTGCCGCGGCGTCGACGGCGAGGAGCAGTCCCGAGAACAGCACGGCGACGCCGGCCGCGGCCCGGGCGTCCGGCGCCCAGTTGTGGTCCTGCACGAGTTTCGGTCCAGGCATGCGGTCCATGGAACGGCAGCCGGCGGGCACCTGCCGGCACCGCTGACGTTCTTCTGACACCGGAACCGTAAACCCTGACGTCCTTCTGATGCGTGCGAGTGGAAACCGTATGAAACGCATCAAAAGGCCGTTCCCGTCCGATACCCCGGCGAGCCGCGCGGGCACTGTGGAGGTGGCGGAGCACCGCCCCCACCAGGAGAATCGGAGACATGATCCATGGACGCTGAGAACGTGGTCGGGCTGATCATCGCCCTCGCTCTGCTCGGCTACCTCATCGCGGCCCTGATCAAGCCCGAGAAGTTCTGAGAAGGGTCCCGACAAGGGTTCCGCCCGACCCGACCCAACCCGAGGCGAACCACCCGAATCGAGACCAGCGCGTCCGGACGGGAGGCAGCACATGTCCGGGTATCGACTCCACGACAGCCTCGCCCTGATCGCGGCCCTCGTGGTCCCCTTCCTCGTGGCGCTCGCGCTCGTGCCCTTCCGTACGGATCTCTCGGCGACGAACACCGCCCTGATCCTCGTCGTCGCCGTGGTCGCGGTCGCCGCGCTCGGCACCCGGCTGGCCGGGGCCCTCGCCGCGCTGTCGGCCGCGGCCTGGTTCGACTTGTTCCTGACGCAGCCGTACGGTCGCTTCACGATCGCCGACGGTGACGATGTCCAGACGGCAGTCCTGCTCCTGATCGTCGGCCTGATCGTCTCCCAGCTGTCCGTGCGCGCACGCCGCCTCCAGGGCGCCGTGACCACCGATGCCGCGCACCTGTCCCAGCTGGAGGGCACGGTCCGGCTCGCCGAGGAGGGGAGCTCCCCCGAGGCCGTCGTCGAGCACGTGCGCCATGAGCTCATCGGCCTGCTGAACCTGCGCGACTGCCGCTTCGAGTACGGGTCGCTCATCGGGCACCTCCCCCGGCTGGAGCACGACGGCGCCCTGTGGCTCGGCCTCGACACCGGGGAGACCGAGGCCACGTACTGGCCCGACCGGTGGCCGGAAGGCGAGACCGAGCTGCGCGCCCTCGGCGGCGGGCACTACTACGGCCGCTTCCTCCTCGACCCGATCCCGGGCCCGCTGCCCTCAGAGCAGGCCCGGCTCGTCGCCGTTGCCCTCGCCGCGCAGGCCGGCGCCGCCCTGGCCTCGGCCGGGCTGGCCCACGGCGGCTGAGCCCCACCGCTGCCGAACCGGTTCTGCGTCAGGGCGGCATCAAGAGATCCGGTCTGCCCGTATGGAGCCCGTCAAGAGGTCTTAACGCCCGCCTGAGCTCGCGGTTTGCTCTACATCGGCCGCCTTGGCCGAAATCCATTTCATCACTTCATCCAGGAGCTCACGATGGCCGATCTGGCCTTCGTCGTCACCACGGTCGCGGTTTTCGCACTGGTGGCTCTCATCGCCCGAGGGGTGGCCAAGCTGTGACCGCCGAGAACATCGTCGGCATGCTCGTGGCCGTCTCCCTGCTGGGTTACCTCGTCCTCGCCCTCGTGTACCCGGAGAGGTTCTGAGCACCGATATGAGCCCCGTAACCGCTGGTGTGCTGCAGCTGCTCGCGCTCGTCGCCGCGCTCGCCCTCGCATACCGTCCGCTCGGCGACTACATGGCCCGCGTCTACTCCTCCGAGAAGCACTACAAGCCGGAGAAGTGGATCTACAAGGCCATCGGCGCCAACCCCTCGGCCGAGATGCGCTGGCCCGCGTACCTGCGCGGCGTCCTGGCCTTCTCCGCAGTGAGCGTCCTCTTCCTCTACGCCCTCCAGCGGGCCCAGGGCATCCTGCCCGGCTCGCTCGGCTTCTCCGCGATCGACCCCGACCAGGCCTTCAACACCGCCGCCTCGTTCGTGTCGAACACGAACTGGCAGTCGTACTACGGCGAGCAGGCCATGGGCCACGTCGTGCAGACCGGCGGCCTCGCGGTGCAGAACTTCGTCTCGGCCGCGGTCGGCATGGCCGTCGCCGTGGCCCTCGTACGGGGCTTCGCCCGCTCCCGCACCGGTGAGCTCGGCAACTTCTGGTCCGACCTCGTCCGCGGTGTCTTCCGCATCCTGCTGCCCATCTCGGTGATCGGCGCGGTCATCCTCGTCGCGTGCGGTGTCATCCAGAACTTCGCCGGGATCCACGAGGTCGGCCAGTTCCTGGGCGGCTCTCAGCAGTGGAACGGCGGGGCGGTGGCCTCGCAGGAGGTCATCAAGGAGCTCGGGACGAACGGCGGCGGTTACTTCAACGCCAACTCCTCGCACCCGTTCGAGAACCCCACCCCGTTCTCGAACCTCTTCGAGATCTTCCTCATCCTGGTCATCCCGTTCGCGCTGACCCGTACCTTCGGCCGCATGGTCGGAAGCCTGCGCCAGGGCTACGCGATCCTTGCGACCATGGCCACCATCTGGCTCGGCTTCGTCGTGCTGATGATGTGGACCGAATTCGCCCACCACGGCCCGGCCTTCGACATCGCCGGCGGGGCGATGGAGGGCAAGGAGACCCGCTTCGGCATCGGCGCCTCCGCCATCTTCTCCGTCTCCACCACGCTGACCTCGACCGGCGCGGTCAACTCCTTCCACTCCTCCTTCACCGGGCTCGGCGGCGGCATCCAGCTGCTGGGCATGCAGCTCGGCGAGATCGCGCCCGGCGGCGTCGGCTCCGGCCTCTACGGCATGCTGATCATGGCGATCATCGCCGTGTTCATCGCCGGCCTGATGGTCGGCCGCACCCCCGAATACCTGGGCAAGAAGATCAGCACCCGCGAGATCAAGCTCGCCGCCTGCTACATCCTCATCACCCCCGCTCTGGTCCTCTGCTTCACCGCCGCCGCCATGGCCCTGCCCACCCCGCCCCACTCCATGCTGAACTCCGGCGCGCACGGCTTCTCCGAGGTCCTCTACGCCTACACCTCCGGCGCCAACAACAACGGCTCCGCGTTCGCGGGCCTGAACGCCGACACGCAGTGGTTCAACAGCACCATCGGCATCGCGATGCTGCTGGGCCGCTTCCTGCCGATGGTGTTCGTCCTCGCACTGGCCGGCTCGCTCGCCGAGCAGCAGCCCGTACCGGAGACGGCGGGCACCCTGCGCACCGACAAGCCGCTCTACACCGGCCTGCTCGTCGGCACGATCCTCATCATCACCGGTCTGACCTACTTCCCCGCCCTCGCGCTGGGTCCGCTCGCCGAAGGGCTCGCATCATGAGCACCATCACCCCCACCCGTGCTCCGCACGAAGACCTGCCCACCGGACACAAGGCCCCGGCGGGGCGCGTCGGCGGCGGTCTGTTCGACCCCAAGGCGCTGCTCAAGTCCTTCCCCGACGCGGTGAAGAAGCTCGACCCGCGCGTCATGGTCAAGTCGCCGGTCATGTTCGTGGTCCTCGTGGGCTCGGTGGTCACCACCGTCCTGGCGTGTCTGGACCCGACGGACTGGTTCGGCTGGGCGATCACCGCCTGGCTGTGGCTGACCACCATCTTCGCCAACCTCGCGGAGGCCGTGGCCGAGGGCCGCGGCAAGGCCCAGGCCGACACCCTGCGCAAGGCGAAGACGGACACCGTCGCCCGCCGTCTGACCGACTCCGGCGAGGAGCAGGTCCCGGGCACGGAGCTCCGTATCGGCGACCTCGTGGTCTGCGAGGCCGGCGACATCATCCCCGGCGACGGTGACGTCGTGGAGGGCGTCGCCTCGGTCGACGAATCGGCCATCACCGGTGAATCGGCCCCCGTCATCCGCGAGTCGGGCGGTGACCGCAGTGCGGTGACCGGCGGTACGAAGGTCCTCTCGGACCGGATCGTCGTCAAGATCACGACGAAGCCCGGCGAGACCTTCATCGACCGCATGATCGCGCTCGTCGAAGGCGCGGCCCGGCAGAAGACGCCCAACGAGATCGCGCTCAACATCCTTCTCGCCTCTCTGACCATCGTCTTCCTGCTGGCCGTCGTCACCCTCCAGCCCTTCGCGATCTACGCGGACGCCAAGCAGTCGATGATCGTGCTCACCGCGCTCCTGGTCTGCCTGATCCCCACCACCATCGGCGCGCTGCTCTCGGCCATCGGCATCGCCGGTATGGACCGGCTGGTCCAGCGCAACGTCCTGGCCATGTCGGGCCGTGCGGTCGAGGCCGCCGGTGACGTGTCGACCCTGCTGCTCGACAAGACGGGCACGATCACCCTCGGCAACCGCCAGGCCGCCGAGTTCGTCCCGGTCAAGGGCACGACGGAGGCCGAACTGGCCGACGCCGCCCAGCTGTCGTCTCTGGCCGACGAGACCCCCGAGGGCCGCTCGATCGTGGTCCTCGCGAAGGAGAAGTACGGGCTGCGCGAGCGCCACCAGGGCGAGCTCGCCCAGGCCGAGTGGATCGCCTTCACCGCCCAGACCCGTATGTCGGGTGTGGACGTCGACGGCAGGAAGACCCGCAAGGGCGCCGCCGGTTCGGTCATCGCATGGGTGACGGAGCAGGGCGGCCGGGTCGCCGACGACGCGGACCTCCTCGCCAACCGGATCTCCGAGGCCGGCGGCACCCCGCTCCTCGTGGCGGTCGAGGACGAGAAGGGTGCCCGGATCCTCGGTGTCATCCACCTCAAGGACGTCGTCAAGGAGGGCATGCGCGAGCGGTTCGACGAACTGCGCCGCATGGGCATCAAGACGGTCATGATCACGGGCGACAACCCGCTGACCGCGAAGGCCATCGCCGAAGAGGCGGGTGTGGACGACTTCCTCGCGGAGGCCACCCCCGAGGACAAGATGGCCCTCATCAAGCGGGAGCAGGCCGGCGGCAAGCTGGTCGCGATGACCGGTGACGGTACGAACGACGCGCCGGCCCTCGCCCAGGCGGACGTCGGCGTGGCGATGAACACGGGCACCTCGGCCGCGAAGGAGGCCGGGAACATGGTGGACCTGGACTCCAACCCCACCAAGCTCATCGAGATCGTCGAGATCGGCAAGCAGCTCCTCATCACCCGGGGCGCCCTCACCACGTTCTCCATCGCCAACGACGTCGCGAAGTACTTCGCGATCATCCCGGCCATGTTCGCCGTGGTCTACCCGGGCCTCGACAAGCTCAACGTCATGGGCCTGCACTCGCCGAACTCGGCGATCCTGTCCGCGGTCATCTTCAACGCGCTGATCATCATCGCGCTGGTGCCGCTCGCCCTGAAGGGCGTGCAGTACAAGCCCACCAGCGCCGACAAGATGCTCCGCCGCAATCTGGGGATCTACGGACTTGGCGGCCTGGTCGCCCCGTTCATCGGCATCAAGATCATCGACATGCTCATCACCCTCATCCCCGGAATCGGTTGATCTGCCATGAACAACTCCGTAGGCAACACCGCCCGCCTGCTCGGCGCCGGACTGCGCGCCCTCCTCGTCCTGACCGTCATCTGCGGCGTGCTCTACCCGCTCGCCGTCACCGGCATCGCCCAGGTCGCCTTCGGCGACAAGGCGAACGGTTCCGAGATCAAGGACAAGAGCGGGCAGATCGTCGGATCGTCCCTCATCGGCCAGACCTACAACCTGCCGAAGCAGAACCCTGATGACCCCGAGGAGGCCGCCAAGCCGGACCTGAAGTGGTTCCAGCCGCGCCCCTCCAACGGCCTCGGCTCCAACAGCGTCAACCAGCAGTACTCCCTGATCCTGTCCGGCGCCACCAACAAGGCGGGCGACAACCCGGATCTGGTCAAGCTGGTCACCGACGCCAAGGACGCCGTGATCGCGGACAACTCCACGGCGACGTACCAGGTCAAGCCCTCGGACGTACCGGCCGACGCCGTCACCTCCTCCGGCTCCGGCCTCGACCCGAACATCTCCCCGGAGTACGCGAAGATCCAGGTCCACCGGGTCGCGGACCGGAACGGCCTCGACGTCAAGCAGGTCGAGAAGCTGGTGAAGGACAACACCACCGGCCGCACCCTCGGCTTCATGGGCGAGCCCCGCGTCAACGTCCTGGAGCTGAACACCGCGCTCAAGGCACTGACCAAGAGCTGATGGCCGTCCTGCTCACTCGGACGGGAATCCGGTGGGGCGCGGAAGCTCCGCGCCCCACCGGTTCCTTATCCGCCCGCAACGAAGAAAGGCTGTACACCCCATGACCCGGGTGCTCGTGGTGGAGGACGATCCGCAGCTCGTACGCGCCTTGAAGATCAATCTCCAGGCGCGCAAGTTCGAGGTGGCGCAGGCCGGTGACGGCCGCGCGGCCATCCGGCTCGCCGCCGACCGCAAACCGGACGTCATCCTCCTGGACCTCGGCCTGCCGGACATGGACGGCGTGGACGTGATCAAGAGCGTCCGCGGCTGGAGCCGGGTGCCGATCCTCGTACTGTCCGCGCGCCACACCTCCGAGGAGAAGATCCGCGCCCTGGACGCCGGCGCGGACGACTACGTGACCAAACCGTTCAGCATGGACGAGTTGCTGGCCCGGCTGCGGGCCGCCACCCGGCGGCAGGAGGACCCCGCCTCCCCCGCCGGCCCCGCCGGGATCACGACCGACGAGTTCACCGTCGACCTCGCGGCCCGGAAGGTGGTGCGCGGCGAACGCACGGTCCGTCTGACGCCCACCGAGTGGCATCTGCTGGAGCTGCTGATCGCCCATCCCGGTCATCTCGTCTCCCAGCGCAGGCTGTTGCTGGAGGTGTGGGGGCCTACGTACGCCGAGCACACCAACTACCTGCGCGTGTACATGGCCCAGTTGCGGCGCAAACTGGAGGCGGACCCCTCGCACCCCCGGTACCTGATCACCGAGCCGGGCATGGGCTACCGCTTCGAACCCTGACAGTCAGACAGACACGGCACAGCACACCGAGTGGAACGAGAAGTCGGCACCAGATGAGACGCGGAAAGCTCCGGATCTACCTCGGCTCGGCACCGGGCGTCGGCAAGACGTACGCCATGCTGTCCGAGGCACACCGCAGGATCGAGCGCGGCACCGACTGCGTCGTCGGCTTCGTCGAGCACCACAGCCGGCCGCGTACGGAGGTGATGCTGCACGGCCTGGACATGACTCCGCGACGGGAGATCGCGTACCGCGACAGCACCTTCACGGAGATGGACGTGGACGCCCTGCTGGCGCGCAGGCCCGCGGTCGCGCTCGTGGACGAGCTCGCGCACACCAACGTCCCCGGCTCGCGCAACGCGAAGCGCTGGCAGGACGTCGAGGAGCTGCTGCAGGCGGGCATCGACGTCGTCACCACGGTCAACATCCAGCACCTGGAGTCGCTCGGCGACGTGGTGGAGGCGATCACCGGCGTCCGGCAGCGCGAGACCGTTCCCGACGAGGTCGTCCGGCGCGCGGACCAGATCGAGCTCGTCGACATGTCCCCGCAGGCCCTGCGCCGGCGGATGGCTCACGGGAACATCTACAAGCCCGACCGCGTCGACGCCGCGCTGTCGAACTACTTCCGGCCCGGAAACCTCACCGCCCTGCGCGAGCTGGCGCTGCTGTGGGTCGCCGACCGGGTGGACGAGTACCTCCAGGAGTACCGGGGCGAGCACAACATCCGCTCCACCTGGCAGGCCCGCGAGCGGATCGTCGTGGGCCTCACCGGCGGGCCGGAGGGGCGCACCCTGATCCGGCGCGCCGCCCGGCTCGCGGAGAAGGGCGCCGGGGGCGAGGTCCTCGCCGTCTACATCGCGGCCAGCGACGGCCTCTCCTCGGCCTCCCCGAAGGAACTGGCCGCCCAGCGCACGCTGGTGGAGGACCTGGGCGGGACCTTCCACCACGTCATAGGCGACGATGTCGCGCACGCCCTGCTGGAGTTCGCGCGGGGCGTCAACGCCACGCAGATCGTGCTGGGCGTCAGCCGCCGCCGGCCCTGGCAGTACGTGTTCGGGCCGGGAGTCAGTGCCACGGTGGCCGTGGAGTCGGGCCCCGACCTCGACGTCCACCTGGTCACTCACGACGCCGCGGCCCGGGGGCGGCGCAGCCTGCCGGTCGCGCGCGGCGCCCGGCTGGGCCGCTCGCGCCTCATCTGGGGCTGGCTGACCGGCGTCGTCGGCCCGGCGCTGCTGACGCTGCTGCTGCACGAGGTCGTACCCGAGCTCGGGCTCGCGAACGACATGCTGCTCTTCCTGACGTTCACCGTGGCCGCCGCGCTGCTCGGCGGGCTGCTCCCGGCCCTCGCGTCGGCCGCGTTCGGCTCCCTGCTGCTGAACTACTTCTTCACGCCACCGCTGTACCAGCTCACGATCTCCGATCCGCGCAACATCGTCGCCATCTCGATCTTCGTCGGCGTGGCCGTGTCGGTGGCCTCCGTCGTCGACCTGGCCGCGCGCCGCACCCATCAGGCGGCCCGGCTGCGCGCCGAGTCCGAGATCCTGTCCTTCCTGGCCGGAAGCATCCTGCGCGGCGAGGACTCTCTGACGGCCCTGCTGGAGCGGCTGCGCGAGACGTTCTCCATGCGGTCCGTGGCCCTGCTGGAACGCGCCGACGAGGTCGAGCCGTGGACGACGGCCGCTTCCGTCGGCACCGATCCGGTCAGCCGTCCCGAGGACGCCGACGTGGACATGCCGATCGGGGAGAACATGTCCCTGGCCCTGTCCGGGCGGGTACTGCCGGCGGAGGACCGCCGCGTCCTCGGTGCCTTCGCGGCGCAGGCGGCCGTCGTACTCGACCGTCAGCGCCTGGTCGACGAAGCGGGCAGGGCCCGCGAACTCGCCGAGGGGAACCGGATCCGTACGGCCCTGCTGGCGGCCGTCAGCCACGATCTGCGCACCCCGCTCGCCGGGATCAAGGCGTCCGTCACCTCGCTCCGTTCCGATGACGTCGAGTGGTCCGAGGAGGACAAGGGCGAGCTGCTGGAGGGCATCGAGGAGGGCGCCGACCGGCTCGCCGCGCTGATCGGCAATCTCCTGGACATGTCCCGCCTGAACACGGGCTCCGTCGTTCCGCTGATCCGGGAGACCGACCTCGACGAGGTCGTCCCGATGGCGCTGGGCGGCGTACCCGACGACAGTGTCGAGCTGGACATCCCGGAGACCCTCCCGATGGTCGCCGTCGACCGCGGACTGCTCGAACGGGTCGTGGCCAACGTCGTGGAGAACGCGGTCAAGTACAGCCCGGACGGCCAGCCCGTCCACGTGTCCGCCAGTTCGCTGCTCGACCGGGTCGAGCTGCGGGTCGTGGACCGCGGGCCGGGTGTTCCCGACGAGGCCAAGGACCGGATCTTCGAACCCTTCCAGCGGCACGGGGACGCCCCGCGCGGCGCGGGGGTCGGTCTCGGGCTCGCGGTCGCCCGCGGTTTCACGGAGGCGATCGGCGGCACGCTGACCGCGGAGGACACCCCGGGCGGCGGGCTCACCATGGTGCTCACGCTGCCGACGGCCGGGGACACCCCGCCGGCCGCGGCGGAGCTGCCGGCGTCGGCGGTCACGTAAGGGTGACCGGGAGGCGGTGCACGCCGTAGATGTTCATGCCGGTCCGCAGGGGCACGTCCTCGGCGGGCACGGCGAGGCGCAGCCGCGGGAAGCGTGCGAGGAGCGCGGGCAGGGCCACGCGCATCTCGACGCGGGCGAGTTGGGCGCCGAGGCACTGGTGGATGCCGTGGCCGAAGCCGAGCTGCCCGATGGCCTTGCGGCGGACGTCGAGGGCGTCGGGGTCGGCGAAGCGGAGCGGGTCGCGGTTGGCGGCCTCGACGGAGAGGGTGACGCTCTCGCCGGCCTTGATCACCTGACCCTCCAGTTCGACGTCCTCCAGGGCCACCCGGACCATGGTGTGGGCGACGCTGAGGTAGCGCATCAGCTCTTCGACGGCGCTGTCGGCGAGGCCGGGATCGGCGCGCAGGGCGGCGAGTTGGTCCGGATGGCCGAGCAGGGCGAAGGTGCCGTGGGCCAGCATGTTGGCGGTGGTGTCGAGGCCGGCGCCGAGCAGGAAGCCACCGAGGCCGGCGAGTTCCTCCTCGGTGAGGTCGCTCTCGGTCAGATCGCCGAGCAGGTCGTCGGTCGGGGCCGTCCGCTTGGTCCGGACGAGCTGCGTCATGTACTCCTGCAGCCCGGCCATGGCGGCGAACCGTTCCTCCATGCTCGCCTCCATGCTCATCAGGGCCACGGTGAAGTCGTGGAAGGTCTTGCGGTCCGCGTAGGGCACGCCGAGCAGCTCGCAGATGACCAGGGCGGGGATGGGCTGCGCGAAGGCCTGGACCAGATCGACTTCGGAGCCCTGCCGCTCCATGGCGTCCAGGTGCTCGGCGGTGATCTGCTCGATCCGCTCGGTCAGCAGGCTCATGCGGCGGGCCGTGAACTTGCCCGCGAGCAGCCGCCGGTAGCGCGTGTGGTCGGGGGCGTCCATCCCGGTCATGTCGCCGACGGGGGCCGGGGGCAGCGCGCCTTCGGGGCCGCCGGGGAAGGGGAAGTGCATCAGCTCGTAGCGGGAGCTGAAGCGGGGGTCCGCCAGCACGGCGCGTACGGGGCCGTAGCCGGTGGCCAGCCAGCCCTGGTGGCCGTCGGGGTAGACCATGCGGCGGACGGGATGCTGTTCGCGCACCTCGGTCAGCTCGGCGGGCGGGGCGAAGGGGCAGCCGGCGGGGCGTTCGGTGGGCAGTGAGGTCAGCGGTTCGTGGTTCACGGTTCGGTTCCTCCGCGCTCGACTTTTACGGTGTGCAACTGCTTGGACTTGCACACCGTAAAAGAAGACTTGCACGGCGTGCAAGAGGTTGCGGGAACTGAGCTACGCTGACGCCATGCCGCGTGAGACGTTGAACCGTGACCAGATCGTCCGGGCCGCGATCGAGCTGCTCGACGCCGAGGGCATCGAGGGCCTGAGCATGCGCCGCCTCGGCGGGCGACTGGGCTCGGCGCCCACCGCCATGTACTGGCACGTGGGCAACAAGGAGAACCTCGTCGTCCTCGCCGCGGACCGGGTGTGGGGCGAGATCGAACCACTGGACCCCGCTACGGCCGGCTGGCGCGCCGCGGCGCGGGCCCTGGCGTTCGACGCGCACGCGCTGGCCGCGCGGCACCCCTGGCTCATCAACGCCATCAGCACGCACTTCGTGTACGGGGACGGGATGGCCCGGTTCCAGGACCACAGCTACGCGGTGTACGAGGCGGCCGGGTTCACGGGGTGGGACCTCGACTGGGCCGTGAACACCGCCTACACGTTCGTGGCGGGCTCGGCCATCGACGAGGCGGTGACGGCGGCGATGGCGAAGGCGCAGATCCGGCCGGGCAGGGGCGCGGAGGGTGACGGTCCGGTGCAGGACGTGGTGACCTGGGCGACCGGGATCGCGTCCCGGTACCCCCGGCTGCGCGCCCGCCTGGAGGAACAGGCGGTGGCCGACCCCGCCGAGACGACGCGCCGGAAGTTCGAGTTCGGCATCGAGGCCATCCTGGACGGCCTGGAAGCCCAGCTCGCCCGCCGGACCACGTAGGCCGCCCGGCCGCAGCACCCCCCTGGGGCTGCGGGCCGAGCGGCCCTTGTGTCGTGCGGCGGCGACGAACGGGAGCGCGTTCCGTCGCTTCCGGCCCCCACGGTCCGGTCCGGAGGGCGTCATCCCGGCAGTGTCAGGTCACTGGCCGCTCAGCCGCCGCCCGGTCGCCCGCGAACCCGTCTCGCGCTACCGCCGCGAGAGCATCCTGCCCGCCGAACCCCCCGCCACCAGCCCACCTTGACGCCCCCCTTCCGCCCAACCCCCCATCCTTGACGCCCCCCTGACGCCACCTCTGCGGGGTGGCTGCGCGGGGCCCAACCGGGGGCCTAAGGCCTGCGGGGGCGGATGCGGGCGGCCAGTACGGCTACGTCGTCCTCGGCGTGGCGGGCGTCCAGGGCCGCCACCACCGCGTCCACCATCTCCTCCACCGTCTCCCCCACCGGCAGCCGCAGCCCGGCCAGGCGGGCCAGCGAGGCGTCGATGTCCTCGCCGCGCCGCTCCACCAGCCCGTCGGTGAACATCACCAGGGTCTCCTCGGTGGTGATCCGTCGGGTCACGCCCTCGTAGCCGCCCACCCCGGTGCCCAGCGGCGGACCCACCGGTACGTCGACCAGGACCGCCGTGCTGTCCGCCCCGAAGATCGCCGGCGGCAGGTGGCCGGCGCTCGCGAAGTCCGCGACCCCGCGCGAGGGGTCGACCCGTACGAGCAGGCAGGTCGCCGGCCGGCGGGCCGGGTCCTCGGCCACCAGCGCGTCCAGCTGCCGCAGCACCCGGTGGGGGGCGAGATCCGTGGAGGCCACGTCGCGCAGCGTGGAGCGGTAGGCGTTCATGTCGACCGCGGCGTCGAGCCCGTGGCCCATCACGTCCCCGACCACCAGCAGGGTGCGGCCGAAGTGCAGCCGGACCGTCTCGAACCAGTCCCCGCCCACCAGGGCCCGGGAGCCGACCGGCAGGTACCGGCTGGCCATCTCCAGATTGGGGTGCGGGCGGCCCGGCTCCGACACCAGCGCCCGCTGCAGGTTCAGTGCCGTGTCCTCGGTGGCGGCCAGCTCCCGGGCGTGGCCCAGGTGCACCGCCGCCAGCCGGGCCGTGAAGTGGACCGTCGCCGCCTCGTGGTCGCTGAAGCCGCCGTGGGCCCGTACGGCCAGCACCGCGCCGTGGACCCGGTTCCGGGCCAGCAGCGGCACCGACACGAGGTGCACCCGGGTGCCGCCGGAGACCACCACCCACTCGGCGAGGGGGTGCCCGCCGTCCATGGCGCGTACGGAGGGCGACTCGTCGGTCTGCGCGGTCAGCAGCCCGACGGCCCCGGCCACCGCGACCCGGCTCAGCGTGCCGTCCTCGGCCCGCAGGTCCACCGCCACGGCGTCGCACAGGTTGCGGAACAGGAAGCCGGCCAGCTCCTCGCACGTGGCGCTCTCGTCGAGTCTCGTCCCGATCTCCTCGGCCGCGGCCTCCATCGCGCGCAGCCGCGCGCGCAGCGCCTCGTACTCCCCCGGTGGCCCGGCGGACCTCCCGTCATGCTCCGACAAGAACACCTCCCCGGCCCCGGCAGCCGAAGAGGCCATTCCACCAGCACCACCCGCCACCCGCACGTGCGCCGCGCGCCTGCCGGGCCGGCGGATCACCGCAGCGTCACCGCGGTCACCGCCCGCCACCCAGTAGAGTCAGCCGACTCAACGATCACGGGGGAAGCCATGTCCATGCCCATGCCCAGATCCATATCGATGTCGACGCTGCGGGGTACCGCGGTCCTCGCCGCAGCCCTGGCGGCGCTCAGCGTCTCCTGCAGCACGAGCCCGAAGGAGAGCGCACCGCCCGCCGCTTCGTCCGCGCCCGCGGCCACCCCGAGCGCAGCGGCAACCCCGAGCGCTGCGGGCTCCACGGCGCCCGACGCCTCCGCGCCCGCATCGCCCCCGGCGCAGTCCCGTACGCCTTCGCCGCAGCACTCCGAGCCGGTGAGCCTGGTCCGGGACGCCTTCGCGGGACTCCAGGCCACCCTGGGCGAATCGTGCACCCCGGGCAACTGTGCCTACTTCCTCGGCCGGGTCTACGACGAACTGCACCGCATGGACGCGGCGATGAAGGCCGACCCCAAGGGCCCCGGCCACTTCCCCGAGCCCATCGCCCTGATCAAGAAGCTCGACGCGGAGCTCGCCGGGGACCGTTCCTTCGAGAACCTGAAGAAGCACCAGACCACGCTGATCGGCACCCGCGACAAGATCAACACCTGGATGCAGGGCCACCCCGACGACTACCGCTGACGGGCGGCCAACAGCGCCTCCAGGGCCTGGGCGGTGTCCGGATGGCGCGTGACCAGGGCCGCGCCCGCCCGCGCCGGAGCCGGTGCGGTCCACGTGCCCCCGCAGCCCAGCAGGTCGGCGACCGCGTCGCAGGTCTGCGGGTGGGCGGTCAGCAGCGCGGCGGCTCTGCCGCGGGCGGGCAGCACGGCTGCCACTGCCGGCTGGTCCAGCCACGGCGGCACCCACGTGTCCAGCGCCGCCAGCCGACCGGGGAAGATCCGCCCGGCCTCGCGGATCAGCAGCGGAGCCAGTTCGGCGCCGTCGGACCGCAGCGTGGTGATCAGGGTCGGCAGCCAGGGCAGCAGCACCGGATCCGGGAGCCGCGCGAAGGCGTTCGACACCGCCTCCACGACGAAGTCGGCCAGCTGCGGCACCGGCTCCAGCGCGTGCAGGAATCCGCTGAGGTAGCGCGGATAGGCGGGCACGACGAGGGGGTTGCCCAGCAGTTCGTCGCACCGCGCGCGCAGCTCCGTACGGGAGAGCTGCCCGAGGTGCACCCGGGCCGCCCACAGCAGCGCCACCTTGGCCGGCTCCTGCGGATGCGACTGCGCGAAGGCCAGTTCCAGCTGGGTCCGGTCGCAGCCGAGCGACAGGGCCAGGCCCTCCATGCTGAACAGGAAGCCCAGCATGGCGGCGACCTGCCGGACGGTCGCGTCCTCGTCGGTGAACGCCGTCGGCAGCAGGGTGCAGTAGTGCGCGTAGCCCGTCTTGGCGAACGACTCGATCCACGCGGGCAGCACCGGTTCGCCGGTCCGGTAGTAGGCCAGCAGCCTCCGCACCCGCCGCAGTACTTCCGGCGCGCCGTCGACGCTGCGCTCGGTCGCCAGGATCTCCAGGGCGCGCGTGCCCAGTTCGTCGGCGAGGCGGCGGCTGCGCAGGTACAGCGTCGCGTCCTCCACGGCCTGGAGCACCGTCGCCGTCGTCGCCTGCGGTCCGTACGCGGTGCGCCGCAGGCGCTGCTCCAGGACCTGCTCGATGCTGACGCCCTCGTAACCGAGCTCGATCAGCGCCCGTTGGTGCGTGCCCAGCGCGAGGTCCCAGGACTCCTGGATGGGCCGCTCCCCGAGCCGCCGCTCGCCCATGATCGGCCGCGCCGTGCCCTGCGGCATCAGGTGGCGCAGCATCCACAGGACGTCGGAGCACTTCTCCAGTTCGGGGCGGGAGGCCATGTCCAGCAAGGCCCGCTGCACACCGCGCTGCTGGAGCCGCAGACCCAGCGGTGCGAGCCGGTCGTGTACGTCGCGCGCCAGCGGCGGCAGCGCGTCGTAGCCGACCTGGCCGATCCGGTCGCCGCCCATCATGATCTCGACGAGGCGGCGCACGTCGCGCCGGCCCGGCACCGTGTCCTTCTCGATGCAGGTGATCGCCGCGTCCTGGAAGTCGTACGGTGTGGGCTTGGCCCGGTCGCGCATGCCGGCCAGCAGGATCGACGTCTCGAAGACGGCGATCGCGTCGGCGGTGGAGGCGAGGTAGCCGGCCCGGCGCGCGGCGCGCACGATCTCCACCGACCAGCCGAGCAGTTCGGCCTCGTCCAGCCGGTCGAGTACGGGCGGACGCCGCAGGAACCCGGAGAGCATGTCGGCGGCCGAATCGGAAGCCGGCTCCGGCGCCGCCGGGGTGGGAGCCGCCTTCCGCGGCTTGGCCGCCTTCTTCGTGCCCGCCTGCCCCGCGAGCCGGAACGGCCGTATCCGCGTCCGCTTGAGGTTCTTCGCCCACTGCGTGGCCGCGATCGACACGGAGCCGGCCGCGAGGCCGAACTGCGCCTCGATCGCCGCGTGACTGGACGGGATGAGGCCGTACTGCCACGTACTCGCGCTCGGCGCGCTGATCTCGAACGTGTCGGCGCCGTGGACACCGAACTCGGCGACGCGGCTGGCCGCGTGGAACGCACCGCAGACGTACAGGCAGTCGGCGGGATCGGTGCCGGACGCGGCGAGGTGCTCGCGCATCCTGGTCCACATGTAGCGCTCGCGGTCCTCGTCCACGCGCACCCGTGCCGGGTCCCCCGGCGCCAGCCGCCGGAACAGGCTGCCGATCAGCAGCATGACCTGCCGGTACGTGTCGTGGTCGCTGTCGCCGAGGGGCAGTTCGACGTACTGGTGCCACCACTCCGACCAGTGCCGCACCCGGCCGTGGTGCAGCAGGTGCTCCTCCAGTTCGGCGAAGCGCGGCTCGGCCGTCGGGGGCGTGTCCGGGTCGGCCGGCTCCCCGGCCGACCGCGCCGCGGCGTCGTCCGCCTGCCACTGGAAGACGTGGTCCGAGGAGCGGTCGACCAGGACGAGCTCGACGCCCGGCGTGTCCAGCGCGTAGGCGATGGCCTGGTACTCGGCCGAGGCCTCCGTGATCGGTGCGACCACCGACAGCGGGGCCCATTCGGCCGGGAAGCCGTCGACCTCGCTCGCGAACGCCTGCACCGCCACCGGGAGCCGGCAGTTGCGCAGCTCGGTCAGGAGCGGGGCCATGTCCTCGCAGAGCTCCAGGTAGACGACCTTGGGCTGCTTCTCCCGCAGTCGGCGCGCCATCGCGACGGCCGAGGCCGGCGAGTGGTGGCAGACGGGGAAGACCTCCAGCGGCTCGCGTACGGCGCGGTCGACGTCGTCGACGATGCCGAGGAGGATCCCCTCCAGCGCGTCGGGTCCGTCGGCGAAGGCGGTGGCGGCTTCCTGGAGCTGCGTGCGCAGCGCGTCGAAGGTCGTGCCGTGCTGTACGGGGCTCTCCTGTACTGAGGTCTCCTGCGCGGTGCTCATGACAGGGTGGCGATCGCGTCGCGGCCGCCCTCCAGGAACTCCGGCCAGGAGCCGCCCTCTTCCTTGCTGCGCGGCTCGACGACTCCGTGCAGGTACTTGTTGAGGATGGCCAGGTCCTCCGGCTCGCGCCGCGCCAGCGATCCGACGAGCGAGGAGGCCAGCGTGTGGGCCGTCAGGGTGCGCTCGCCGAAGAAGTTGCTGTGCAGGATCGCGTCCTCGAGCACGCCGATCTGCTCGGCGGTCGACAGCGCCGACTCCAGCTTCTCGTCGTCACTGCCGGCCGCGGCCGCCGAGGCGCGCAGATCGGTGAAGCTCTGGATCAGTACGTCGAGCAGGGTCGGCGGCACGTCCAGCTCGATGTGGTGCCGGCGCAGCAGTTCCTCGGTGCGGAAGCGGACGATCTCCTCCTCGCTCTTCTTGTTCGTCACCACGGGGATGCGGACGAAGTTGAAGCGGCGCTTGAGCGCGGAGGACAGGTCGTTGACGCCGCGGTCGCGGCTGTTGGCCGTCGCGATGACGGAGAAGCCGGGCTTGGCGAAGACGATGTTCTCGCTGTCCAGTTCGGGGACCGAGATGTACTTTTCCGACAGGATCGAGATCAGGGCGTCCTGGACGTCACTGGTGGAGCGGGTCAGCTCCTCGAAGCGCCCGATCGCGCCGGTCTCCATCGCGGTCATGATCGGCGAAGGGATCATCGACTCCCGCGACTGGCCCTTGGCGATCACCATGGACACGTTCCAGGAGTACTTGATGTGGTCCTCGGTGGTGCCGGCCGTACCCTGCACCACCAGCGTGGAGTTGCGGCAGATCGCCGCGGACAGCAGTTCGGCCAGCCAGCTCTTGCCTGTGCCGGGATCTCCGATCAGCAGCAGGCCGCGGTCGGAGGCCAGGGTGACGATGGAACGCTCGACGAAGCTGCGGTCGCCGTACCACTTCTGGGAGATCTCCCGGTCGAGGCCGTCGGAGCGCTCGGACCCCAGGATGAACAGGCGGACCATCTTCGGGGAGAGGCGCCAGGAGAAGGGCTTGGGGCCGTCGTCGACGGACTCCAGCCAGGCCAGCTCCTCGGCGTACTTGATCTCGGCGGGGGCGCGCAACAGGTCGGACATGTCAGGGCCTTTCTCGGAATTCGCAAGATTGGAGGTGTCAGGCGAGGAACGTCTTGAGCTCGTGGACGAGCTTGCGGATGTGGCCGGAGAGCACCGGCGTGCCGAGGTCCTTGAAGCGCTCCCGGAACCACGGATTGACGCTGCCTCGGCCGGAGCTGGTCACCGAGCCGACCGGGATGAACTTGGCGCCCGAGCGGTGGATGGCGGCCATGCTCTCGAACAGCGGCTCGGTCTGCCATTCGTAGAAGTCCGAGATCCACACCACGACGGTGTTGCGCGGCTCGGCGATCTTCGGCTGGGCCAGCGCCATCGCGACGGTGCCGTCGGTGCCTCCGCCGAGGTTGGTGCGCAGCAGGGTTTCGAAGGGGTCGTGCACCCACGGGGTGAGGTCGAGCGCCTGGGTGTCGTACGCGATGAGGTGGACGTCCACCTTCGGCAGTCCGGCGAAGATCGAGGCCAGGATGGTGCAGTTGACCATCGAGTCGACCATCGATCCCGACTGGTCGACGACCACGATCAGCCGCTGCGGGGTCGTCTTGCGCGCGGTGTGCCGGTAGTAGAGGCGGTCCACGTAGAGCCGCTCCTCCTCCGGGCTCCAGTTGGTGAGGTTCTTCCAGATCGTCCGGTCGAGGTCTAGGTTGCGGAACACCCGCTTGGGCGGGACCGAGCGGTCCAGGGCGCCGACCGTGGCCTTCTCCACCTGGGTGCGCAACACCTCGGAGACCTCGTCGACGAAGCGGCGGATCAGGGCCTTCGCATTGGCCAGGGCCACGCCGGACAGGTTGTTCTTGTCGCGCAGCAGCTGCTCGATCAGCGACATGCTCGGGGTCAGCCGAGCGGCGAGCACCGGGTCGGCCAGTACCTCGCGCAGGTGCATCCGCTTGACCAGGTCGGCCTCGATGGCGCCGAGTTCCGGGCCGATCCCCCCGGCCCGGGCGCCGCGCAGCTCGCCGGGCTTGCAGCCGAGCGAACGCTCCAGCCAGCCCGCGTCGGACTGCCAGCGGGACAGCTGCCCGGCCGTGACCGTACCGGAGCCGGAGGAGAAGACGTTGAGCAGCACCTTCGAGACGAGGGCCGCGCGCCGTACCTCGGTGGCCCGATCACGTCCGCCGTCGCTGTCACCCTCGCCGGCACCGGCTGCCGCGGACTCGGAGTCCGGCCCGGGCTCCGGCGGTGCCATCAGACCGTCGAACTCGGCGGCCAGCTCCGGGTGGCGCTGCACGATCGAATCGACGGACGCCTGCGGGTCCAGCAACGCGGTCGGCAGGCCGAGGTCCTCGACCACGGCCAGGCTCGCGGACTCCAGTGCCGCCTGCTCCTGCGGATCGAAGAGCCGGGCGAGGAGCCGCCAGTACAGCACCTGCCGGCGGTTGTCGTCGGGGGCGGGAAGCGCCTCGGCTCCCTGTTCCTGTCCGGTCATTTCCGCAGCAGCCTTCCGGCTCGTTCGCGCAGCACCGCCGCGGCGTCGGTGGCGGCCTTCTCGGCCTTCACCCCGGCCTTGTCGGCCGTGCCCCCGGCCCATGCCCCGGCGTGCACCGCGACCGCCTTCTTCCGTACGGTGGTTTCGACGGCGAGCGGCTGGACGGTGAAGGTCCCGGCGTCCCAGCGGAGCAGGCCGATGCACGCGTTCGACGTGGCGACGGCTTCCGGGGTGAGGGGTCCGGCGGTCGGGATCCGGTCCGCGTCCACGGCGAAATCGGCCCCTGCGACGGTCAATGTGAGCGCACCTTCATCGTCCGTACGGGTGGCGTAGCCCTCCAGGAAGACGGGTGCCGCGATCCGCGCCGGGTGCCGCTCCAGGGGCGCGGTAGCCGGAGCGCTCGCGGCGGACAGGGCCACGCGGGCGGTGGCGAAGGCGTCGACGGCCTCGCCCGGGCGGGCGTACGCGTCGCTCCAGATCAGGTCGCCCCCGGCGGTGACCGGCATGTCGGCGAGGTCCATCGAGCGGCCTTCGCCGGCCGCTGCCAGGAGCGACATGTGCGGTCGGAGCAGCTGCCACAGGCCGGCCCCGACGATCGTGTCCGGCTTCGGCGCCGAGACGCCGGCCCGCACCAGCCGGGGTGCGGTCCCGTCCGCGGGCTCGAACACCGCGTGGACCTGGGCCTGTACGGCGGTCGCGTGCTCGTGCAGGTCGACGCCGAGCGGCAGGAGCCGGCCGGTCGCCGTCCCGGTCACGGGTACGTCGGCGGCGCCGGGCAGCGTCAGCAGCAGGGCACGCGACCACAGGTCGGCCCAGCGGCGTACGGGGAAACGGTCCAGGGTGGCACCCGGGCAGGAGGCGGCCAGTTCGGCGGCGAACCCGTCGAGGAGCGTCGCCGGGCGGCGCAGCGCCGGGTCGGGAAGCATCGCGGAGACGACCGGCGCCGACGCGGAGACCAGCTCGTGGTCGATGCCCTGCCAGCCGGTGCGGGCGAGGTCGCAGAGCCAGGAGCGGGCGGCGGCGAGCAGGTTCGGCGCCTGCGGTCCGCCGGGGGCCGGGACGCTCTCCTCGACGCGGGGCCGGCCGGTCACCTCCTCGACGCGGGTCGTCAGCGCATCGTGGACGGAGCCGAGCAGTGCGGTACGGGCGGCGGCCAGGGCCACGAAGTGGTCTTCGCCCGCGGCTCCGGCCGCCGTCTTCTCGGCGGCTTCGGCGACCCTGGCGGCCAGCGGGCTTCCCGCGAGGGCGTCGGCGAACCCGGAGAGAGCGGCGGCCTGGGCCGGCCGGGGGCGCAGGAGGCCGGCGACGAGGACCTCGTCGAAGGCGTCGACGGCGGCCAGGGCTTCGCCCTGCCCGGCGACGGTCCAGGCGAGCGGGTCGGTGCGGTCCCCGGCGCTCGTCGCCACCTCCCTGGTCGGCGGGAACCACTGCATCTCGGGCAACGGTGCGGTGGTCGGCGCGAGTTCCAGGTAGGCCAGATGGCGCAGGAACCGGCTGAACACGGGCGCGGCGGCCGCGGTGTCCCCCTGCGGAGGACGGGCGCCGACCATGTCGGCGGTGATGCCCGCCGCGGTCGGCTCACCGTCGGCGGCCGGGGCGTGCAGGTAGCGTGCGACGCGCGGGGCTCCGTACTGGAGCACCGCCTCGTTGATCAGGGCCCGGATGTGGTTGCAGAACGAGCCCCGCGCGCCTCCGCAGGGCCGGTTGTTGTTGGTGCTGCAGGTGAACGCGTAGGTACCGGTCGCGACCGACGAGACGTAGACCCGCTCTATGTCCGATCCGCTGGACACCACGCCCTGCAGGCGTCCGTCGGCGAGTTCGGCGAACGGGACCTTGGCGAGTTTGCGCGGCCGCGCGGGTGGCACCACCCGGGCCGTGCTCGACCTCTCCCAATCTGACAACGCACCCATCTCCTATGCAGCAAGGCGAGTTCCGCGCCATTCGGCGGACACTGCTGAACATAGGTGCGAGCACTGACAACGCCCTGGTCGCGGACGGTTCTAGCCTTCCGCCAGCTGGGCCACCCAGCCGTACGGAAGCTCGGCGCCGTCGAGCGTCACCGCTTCGACGGTACGCGTCAGGGGGTCGATGTCGGCCTGTACGCCTTCGCCCGCGTACCGCGGATAGCCGGAGGCCCCGAAGTCACCGGTGGCCTCGACCACGGCGGTGCGCAGCACGCCGCGCCGGGCGGAATCACCGGGCTCGGCGAGCCCCGGGCGCAGGACGACGGTGTACCGGTCGGGGGCCGATGCGGAGGCCGGGTCGGGCTCGGCTGAGGGGTTCATGCAGCCCAGGCTAGCCACCGCCCGGCCGATCGGCCGGTATCCCGAGCCCGCGCCCCGTTCGCGTCCGCCGACCGGCCCGACCCTGCGGCGTTCGGGCGGTCAGCGTCCGGGCCCCGCACCGGTTCCCGCATGACCGGTGCCGGCACCGGTGCGGGGTTCCACTTGGCGCAGTTCGGCGAGGAGTTCGCTCTGGCCCGCCAGCAGCTCCGTCAGGATTCGGCGGGCCGCGCGCAGGAGCTCGGCGACGTCGCCCCCGGCGAGGGCGTAGTTGACGGTCGCGCCCTCGCGCGTGGATATGACGATGCCGGAGCGGCGCAGGACCGCCAGTTGCTGGGACAGGTTGGACGGCTCGATGTCGATCTCGGCCAGGAGTTCGCGTACGGGCCTCGGACCGTTCTGCAGGAGTTCCAGAACACGGATCCTGACGGGGTGTCCGAGCATGCGGAAGAACTCGGCTTTCGCCTGGTACAGGGGTACCTGCTTGCCCACGAACGCTCCCCGCCGTTGCTTCGACCCGTGTATGCGGTCCGGGGCCGGTGAGTTGCCCGCCCCCTGCACCCATCATTCCGCCCGCCGGGCCCACGCGCGCCCCTGCTTGACCAATTTCGGATGTGCCGGATTGAAGAGTTCTTCAATTCGTGGGCATGCGTGGGCCCGAGGAAGCGGCGCCTAGACCTCCAAAGCGGATTCGATGCGCTTGAGCTGGTGCCGGGCCATGGCCAGATTGGAGTTCGACTTGTTCAGCACGACGTACAGGAACAGCCCGTTGGTTCCCCGGCCCCGCAGCAGCCGGATCAGGTGGTACTGATTCCCGAGGGTGATGAGCAGGTCTTCGATCTCGTCGTCCAGGCCGAGCATTTCCATCGCGCGGACCTTGGCCCGGATCACATCGGTGTTTCCCGCCGCGGCGACCGCCAGGTCGAGGTCCTTGCCGCCACCGAGCGTTCCCAGTGCCATTCCGCTGGTGTAGTCGACCAGGGCAACCCCCAGGGTGCCCTCGATCGAGGTCATCGTCTCCTTCAACGAGACTTCCACATTCGCCATCGGCGCCCGCTCCCTCATCTCCGCGTTCACGGCCGGCGCCCGCTTGCGCTGAACACCGGACCACTTGTGAGGCTGACGCTACTGAGCGTGCGTGGAAGCGTGGGGAGAACGGGAGATTTGACGGAAAACCTCCCACCCTTCGTCTAAGATCCGCCCGGCACGCACGGCCGTGCTCGCGTCCGCGTCCGTGCCCGCTTACGCGTCCGGTCAGCAGTTCCCGGACCGGCCGACGTCGAACCGCGTGATCGCGCCGTGCTCCAGTGCCACGTACAGGGCGCCGTCCGGGCCGAAGGCCAGGCCGTGGGGCTCGCTCCCCGGCGGGTCGAGCGGGTACGAGTCGACCCGGCCCGCCGGGGTGATGCAGCCGATCCGGCCCGAGCCCCACTCGGTGAACCACAGGCGGCCGTCCGGGCCGGCGGTGATGGCGTGGGGGCGGCAGGCCGCGTCGGCGAGCGGAAACTCGGTGACCTCACCGAGGGGCGTGATCCGGCCGATCCGCCCGGCCCCGATCTCGGTGAACCACAGCGCCCCGTCGGCGCCCGCGCAGATCCCCACGGGGGCGGCCTGTGCGGTGGGCAGCGGATGCAGGGTGACGTTCCCGTCCGTGGTGATCCGCCCCACCGCGTGCGCCTGGTTGAGGGTGAACCACAGCGCGCCGTCCTCCCCCGCCGTGATCATGGAGGGGAACGCGCCGGCCACGGGCAGCGGGAACTCCCGGACCTCGCCGTCCGTGGTGATCCGGCCGATCCGGTCGGCGTGCAGCTGTGTGAACCAGAGGGCGCCGTCGGGGCCCGCGGTGATGCCGTACGGGCCGCCGCCGGAGCCGGGGAGGGCGTACGAGCAGGCCTCGCCGCCGGTCGTGATGCGGCCGATCCGGTGGTCCTGGGTGCGGGTGAACCAGAGGGCGCCGTCCGGTCCAGCCGTGATGAGCGACGGGCCGCAGGACGGCGAGTCCAGGGCGTACGTGGCGAGTTGTCCGTCGGGAGCCAGCCGGGCGACGGCGCCCGCATGGACGAGGGTGCACCACAGCGCGCCGTCGGGGCCGACGGTGAGCGCGTACGGGCCCGAGGCCGGATCCGGGACGGGGAACGTGGTGAGCGCACGTCGCCCGGGGGACTCGGGAGACGTCGGAGAAGGTACGGGCACGGTGCCTCTTTCAGGGAAAGGGAGTGGGACGTGGACACGAGGGCGTCATGCGGGCGGCGGGGCCGCCTGAGCGTGTGCGTGTACGTGTGCATGCGGGTGCAGCTCCAGCCGGCGGCCCCGCCACCGGGCACGCAGCATCCGGTCGTGGCTGACGAGGACGACCGCTCCCGGGAAGCCGGCGAGGGCGGCCTCCAACTCCTCGACCAGCGCCGGGGAAAGGTGGTTGGTCGGTTCGTCCAGCAGGAGCACGTCGGCCGGTTCGCAGACCATGCGGGCCAGCGCGAGCCGCTGCCGCTGCCCCGCGGAGAGGTCCGCGATCCGCACGTCCAGGCAGGACCGGTCGAACAGGCCCAGGCCCAGCAGCCGTTCGGCGTGGTCCTCGGCGCTCCCCGCCCGCTGCCGCCCGAACGCGGCGAGCGCGCTGTGGCCGGCCGGACCGGGCTCGGCCAGCTGCGGCAGGTACGCCGTCCGTACCCCGCCGGGACGTACGACGTGCCCCCGGTCCGGGACGACCGCCCCGGCCAGGATGTCCAACAGGGTGGTCTTGCCGGCCCCGTTCGCGCCCGTGACCAGGATGCGGTCACCTGCCGAGAGGCTCAGGCCGACGGGTGCCAGCCGCCCCGCCACCTCGACGCCGGTCGCCTCCAGCAGCAGACCCCGCGCACCGCCGCTGCGCAGCGAGGGCGAGAAGCGCAGCGGCTGCGGCGGCGCGGGAACCGGGTGCGCGAGGAGCCGGTCCAGGCGCTCCCGGGCGTTGCGGACCCGGGAGGCCAGCGAGGACTGCACCCGGCCCGCCGCACGGTCGTACGCCATCTTGTTGCCGTCCTTCATCGCCCGGCCGGGCGCCACCCGGCGGGCCGTGACCGCAGCGGTCTCGCGCAGCCGGGCCACCTCCGTGCGCCAGGCCGCGTGGGCGTCGGCCCGGCGCTGCCGTTCGGCGGTCCTGCCGGCCAGGTAGCCGGCGTAGCCGTTGCCGTAGCGGGTGACGACGTGGCGGTCTCCGTCCACCTCCCACAGCGCGGTGGTCACCCGGTCGAGGAACACGCGGTCGTGCGAGACGGCGACCGTCGTGCCGGCGCGGCCCCGCAGGTGGTCTTCGAGCCAGTTCAGGGCGTTGTCGTCGAGGTGGTTGGTGGGTTCGTCGAGGAGGAGCACCTCGGGAGCGGCCACGAGCAGGGCGGCGAGGCGCAGGCGGACCTGTTCCCCGCCCGAGAGGGCGCCGACCGCGCGGTCCCGGTCCAGTTTCACCAGGCCGAGGCCGTTCAGGGTGCGCTCGACGCGGGCGTCCGCGTCGTAGCCGCCGCGCAGTTCGTACGCGGCGAGCAGGTCGGCGTACTCCGCGAGGACGGGGGGCCGGTCCGCGTCCTGTCCCGGCAGGTGCTCGATCCCGTCGGCCATGGCTGCTTCGAGCAGGCGCATCCGCCGCTCCATGGCGTGCAGTTCGCTCAGGGCGCGGCCGAGGATCCGCTGCACGGTGTGGTGGGCGGGGAGCTGTTCCTCCTGCGCGAGGTGGCCGATCCCGCCGTCGGCGTGAGCGAAGACCTCGCCGCGGTCGGGTACCTCCAGCCCGGCGAAGAGGCGGAGCAGGGTGGACTTGCCGGAGCCGTTCTCCCCGACGATGCCGAGGCGGCCGCCGGCGGGAACGGAGCAGCTGACCGCGTCCAGGACGAGGCGGCCGTCGTAGGACTTGGTGAGGTCAAGGGCGCTGAGCTGTGGGGTCATGGGGGTGTGCCGATCGGTCGCGGTGGGTGGCGGGCGCGGGTGCATGCGTGGTGTGCGCGCTGATGTGGACCATCGGAACCACTCCTTAAAGCGACGTAGGTTGCGTTAAGATCCTGACATGGACTCTCCTTCCTCCGCAAGCGATCTTCCTGAACCGGCCGTCCGCAGGCGCACCGGCGGCCGCGCCGCCCGCGTCCGCGGCCAAGTGCTCGCGGCGGTCGGGGAGCTGCTGGTCGAGGACGGCTGCGACAGCCTCACCGTGGACGCGGTCGCGGGCCGCGCGGGCGTCCACCGCACGACCGTCTACCGCAGGTGGCGGGATGTGGGCGGGCTGCTCGCCGATCTGCTCGACTCCGCGGCGGACGACTCCTGGAGCCCGCCGGACACGGGCTCGCTGGAGGAGGATCTCGTGGCCCTGAACCAGGAAGTGTTCGACGCCCTCGCCGACGGCCCGACCCTGACGACGGTCCTGATCACGGCGTCCTTCCGGTTCGACGACGCCGCCCGGGCCCTGAGCCGCTTCTGGGACGACCGCCACGCACGTTCGGCGCCGGTCGTCCTGCGGGCGGTGGCCCGGGGTGAGGCTCCCGCGGGCACCGACCCGCGCGCCGTGCTCGTCACCGCGACGGCCCCGCTCTACCACGAGCTCCTGTTGCTCCGGAGCGCACCGGACCCCGCGCTCCCGCGCCGCGCCGCCCGCGCCGCGGCCGCGGCGGCGCGGACGGGCGCCTTCACCGCCCACGCCCCCGCCCCAGCCCCTGCCCCTGCCCCTGCCCCCGCCGACGGCTAGGACCGGCCGGGGCTACCGCCTGCGGTCCACCACCGCCAGCAGCTTCCCGCTGGTCACCGCACGGTCCAGATCGGCTCCGTCCACCACCTCGACCGCGAAGTCGAGCAGCTTCTCGCCCACCGCCGACCGCAGTTCCGGGTACGCGGCCAGGAACGCCTCCCGCGCCCGCTCCGGATCCGGGGCATGGGCGCTCTCCAGCCGTACGGTGAGGCCCTCGCGGGCCGCCCCGGCCGTCAGGACGGCCTGGAGCTCACCGCCGTACCCCAGGTGCTCCCCGGCGATGGCCACGAAACGCCGGTAGTTGAGGAAGTACGTCGCCACCCGCATCACCTCGCCCAGCCGGCCCAGCAGCTCGAAACGCGGCGCGTGGCTGCCGCACGGGCAGCGCCCGGGCAGCGCGCGCCCGAGGTCTCCGATCACGTACCGGTCGAGGTGCTGGCCGCGCCGGGCGCGGGTGGTGAAGACGAGCCGGCCGGTCTCCCCCGGGGCCACGGGCCGGTCCTCGTCGGCATCGACGATCTCCAACGTGTGCAGGTCGGCGTGGAGGTGGTGAACGCTGCCGCCGCTCTCGGTGCACTGGTAGCCGAGCGGGCCGAGGTCCGTGCTGCCGTAGGTGATGGAGTGGATGACCTCGATGCCGAACGTCTCGGTCAGCGTCCTGCGCTGCTCCTCGGTGAAGTGCTCCCCGCCGTAGTAGATCTTGCGGAGGCCTCCGTACGAGAGCAGCAGCTCCGCCTCCTCGTGCAGGAGCTGCCAGAGGTACGAGGGCATGCCGAACAGCGTGTCCACCTCGTACGCGACGATCATCTCCGCGGTGGCGCGGTGGTCGGAGCCGGCCGCCATCGGCATCTGGACGCCGCCGAGCCGCTCCAGGATGGAGAAGAAGCTGATGAACCCGCCGTACATGCCGCCGCAGTAGAAGAGGTTGGCCGTACGGTCCCGGGCCGGGTCGTAGCCGGCGGCGAGGAGGCCGCGGGCGGCGGCGTGCATCTGCGTGTCGTAGTCCTCGTACGTGAACAGCGACAGGGCGGGCGTACCGGTACTGCCGCCGCTGCGGAAGTACAGCTCGGCATCGCCGCGGTCGACCCCGCGGTTGAGGTCCTGGACGGCGGCCTTGTCCAGCAGCGGCCCGGTGGGCGGCGCGAAGACGGCCGGCCGGGCGAGGTCGTCGAGGCAGGCGGTGGCGGCGAAGCGCGCGTCGGCCTGGACGGCGACGCGGCGGCTGTAGCGCTGGAGGGCGTAGACGCCGTCGTGCGGTTCACCCGCGTAGCCCGCGGTCATGGCCCCGACGGGGGTGACGCGGGTGGCCCCGGCCGCCAGTACCAGGGCGGAGAGCTCGGCGATGTCGGTGCGGCTGCCCGCGATGCCGGCCGTCTGGAGGTAGCGGCGCATGGGGCGCAGCGCGGCGATGAGGTCCTTGCGGGGCAGCGGCTTGACCCAGACGCTGCGGTGCAGCGGTGAGGCGGTGAGGGCCGGGCGGGTGTCGGCCATGACGCGCCAGGTGCCGTCGGGGGCGGCCAGGACGCGGGTGAGGCCCAGGTGCTCCTCCAGCCGGGCGAGGTGCTCGGTCGTGGTCAGTTCGGCGTACTCGGCCGGGTCGAGGTCGCGGTCCGACGCGGCGGGCGCGGGCTGCGCGGCCAGGGCGGCGGCGAGGCGCTCGGCGAACGCGTGCAGGACCTCGGTGTCCGCGGCATCGGTGTCGAGGTAGACGACCTGGGGGCTGGAGCAGGCCTGCTGCTCGAAGAGGCAGACGTCCTCGGCCAGGGCGGTCACCGTCGCCTCGTCGGCCCAGGCGTCCTGCGTGACGTAGGCGAAGGAGATCTTGTGTCCCCACTCCACCAGTCGGCAGCCGGCCGGGACATGGGCGGCGACGCCCTCGACGGCGCTCTCGCCGCCCCAGACCGCGACGGCGTCGGCGGGTGCGCACATCAGGCGCAGCCAGTCCTGGCGGGAGGAGGGGAAGCGGAGCACGATGATGCGCTCGGCGAGGGCCCCGGTCGGGTCCTGCGCGGCGAGTTCGGCGAGGAGGTGCTGGGCGAGGAAGGTGTCGGCGCTGCTGGTCTTGAGGACGTTGACGTTGCCGGCGAGGAGTCCCTCGATCAGGCTGAGCGGGGCGACGGTGGCCGCGTTGCCGGGGGCTATGTGGGCGACGAGGCCGACGGGCGCCCAGGCCTCGTACACCGTCTCCTTGGCGTCGGGGCGGTTCAGCCGCTGCGGGGCGGCGCTGCCCAGCTCGCGGCGGAGCTTGCGGGTGAGGGAGGAGCGGCCCAGGAACTCGGCGAGTTCGGCCAGGAGTTCCTCCCGGTCCACGTCACCGCCCTCGGGCAGGTGCGGGGCCAGCCGCTCCCGTACCCGGTGGCCGGGGTCGCGCAGGGCGCGGGAGAGGGCGTCGCAGGCGGCCAGGACGGTCTCGGTGTCCAGCGGCGCGGCGAGCGCGGTCTCGACGGCGGCGGCCAGGGTGGCCAGTCGGCGGGCGGCCTCGTCGTCTCCGATGAAGGTGCCCTGCCAGTAGTGGTGGTTGAGGTTGATGGTGTCGGTCACGACATTCCCTTCATCAGTTCGGCGGCGGCCACGGCACAGCTGCGGTTGCGGCTGACCCCGGCCCGGCCGTGGATGGTGAACCACGGGGTGGTCAGCTCGCAGCCGCACTCCTCGCCCGGGTGGAGCGAGGCGAGGTCGCCCATGACGACGCTCTGCGCCGGTACGGAGGTGATGTACGGGGACACCAGGTGCAGGTAGCCGCGCTCGCCGTACGGCAGCGGTTCGAGGGTGCGGGTCGAGCGGATGAAGACGCGGGACCAGACGGGCGCGTGGAGGTTGTGGTGCGCGCACTCGATGTACGGGATGCAGTGCTCGACCGAGCCGAAGGTGTCCCGGATCCGCTCCGAGGGAACGCCCAGCTGCTCGGTGACGCGGGCGTACAGCTCGTGCTTCCCGATCTGCCGGTCGGTGTGGCCCTTCCAGCCGCCGCCGAGGATGATCAGGGAGCCCTCCGGCAGCTCCAGCGGCGGGAGGCCCATGGCCCGCATCCGCTCCAGCGTGAACCAGAGGAACGCCGGGAAGCCGAGGATGCGGACGGGTACGTCGTCCTCGGCGAAGCGGCGCAGCGCGGCGACGCAGCCGAACGGGTCGAACTCGTGCCCGTTTCCGGTGTTGCGCAGGGCGTACTCGACCTGCCGGGCCGGGGCGAAGTCGCACAGGTAGTTGTCGGTGAACGAGGTGCCCAGGTTGAGGTCGCGGGCGGGCTCGTAGCTGTAGAGCAGGTAGTTGACCGGCTGGTCGGGGGTGATCCAGCCGTTGTGGTCGAAGATGCGGGCGACCATGCGCTGGGCGGAGCGGATGGTCCACTCGTCGAAGAACATCTGCGACTTCTGTCCGGTGGTCCCGGAGGAGGTCAGGTGGAGGTGGACCTCTTCCTCGGGTATGGACAGGACCTCGTGGCGCTTGAAGAAGTTCGCGTGCACCAGGGGCGCCCGGTACGGGGTGTCCGGGCGGGCACCGTCGTCGTACAGGCTGCGGAAGAACGGGGAGCGCTCGCGGTGCCAGTCGTTGATCTCCGCCATGGCGGCGGTGAACAGCTCCTCCTCGGCGGGACCCGAGGTGTAGGGCGCGGTCAGGTCGCAGAGCTGCTGCACCCGGCCGAGGGCGGCGGCGTCGGGGACGTCGACGGGGGCGAGGTGGGGTTTCGCGGGGGTCGTGGAAGGAGTCGTGGAAGGGGGCGTGGAAGGGGTCATGAAGCAACCTCACGTACGGGCAGATGCGTCGACGCCCAGGCCGACACGTAGGAATCGAGGAAGGGCCGCAGCGGCGGGTCGACGACCAGCCCGCGGAAATCGATGTGCTCGGCGGTCCGGGACATCACCACGTAGTCGTGGAAGCCGTCCCCGTCCCGGCGCATGGCCGGATACAGGGCACTGGCGATGAAGCCCTGGGCGGCGAAGGCGGAGAGCGCGGCGTGGTGTTCCAGCGGTACGAGCGCCTCCACGTAGCCCGCGCCGGCGCGGGTCAGGGTACGGGTGACCGGCTCCAGCCAGCCGGCGGCGGCCGCCGGGTCGGGGTGGGCGGTGACCAGGGCGCAGTAGCCACCGGTGCGGTTGAGGTAGGCGTACACCTCGAAGCCGCCGTCGTCGGGGGTGAGCAGGATGTTGGGGGTGTGCAGCGGGTAGAACCAGCGGCCGGTGTCGGGGAAGTGCTCGTGGAAGCGGCGGCGGACGAAGGCCGGCGCCTCGATCATCTCCAGCCGGCGGGGGGCGGGCCCGGCGGGCACCGGGACGGGCGGTGCGGGCCGGGCGTCCGCGTAGCTGATGCCGAGGCTGGCCTCGGCGGTACGCAGCAGGGGCAGCAGGGAGGCGGGGACCTCGGTGACGGGTACCCGGCGGTCCAGCACCCCGGGCGAGTGACGCGCGTAGAGTGCGAGGCTTTCGCGGCTGCTGAGATCGACGGCGTTGGGCAGGATCCCGAGCGGGCGGAAGCCGTTGCGGGCCACGACGCGCTGGGGTCCGGCGCTGACGGTACGGACGGTGGCGTACACCGAGTCGAGCTTCCCGGCGTCGAGGGTGCCGGCGCACACGGCCTCGGTCAGCTGCCCGGCGAGCCCGGATCCGCGCTGGTCGGGGTGGACGGCGAGCCCTTCGAGGCGGCCGACGCGGCTGCCGGGTTCGCTGTGGACCGCCGCCGATCCGGCGAGGGCGCCGGTACGGGGGCAGCGTGCGACGAGCCAGAGCGTGTGCGGATCCTGGATCAGCCGGGACATCTCGGCGGGGTCGGTGCCGAGGGCGGTCGGGTAGTGCGGGCCGTAGACGGCGTAGTAGAGCTGGCGGAGATCGGCGATGTCGGCCGGGGTGGCCTGTTCGATCGTGTCGGTCATCGCGTGCCTCCTGCGGGGGTGGGCTCCGGCGCGGGAGCCGGGTCGGGTGCCTCCGCCGGGCGGGAGTGGCCGGGCAGCAGGGCCAGGGCGAGGGCGGCGGGCACGAGTCCGGCCGCCTGGATCAGGCAGAGCGTCTGGGCGGAGAGGTGGTCGCCGAGGAATCCGAAGAGCAGCGAGGCGACCGGGAAGGTCGCGCCGAGGACGGCCTGCATGACGGCGAAGAACGCCGGCTTGTCGGCGGCCGGGACCAGCCGCTGGAACAGGGCCACGAAGCGGACCCCGATCACCCCGACGCACCAGCCGGTCAGCAGCAGGGACCCGGCGATGGCGGGCCGTGCGGCGATCAGACCGGGAATGGCGAGGGCGGCCGCCATCGCGCCGAGGCACGCGGTGCCGACCACGGCGGGCCGGCCGGGCACCCGGGCGCCGGTGAAGGAGCCGACGAGCGTGCCCACGCCGAGCGAGGCCTCCAGGAGGGCGACGGTGGCGCCGTCGCCGTGCAGCACGGAGGCGGTGTACAGCGGCATGACGACGAAGACGGCCGTGGTGAAGAGGTTGGCCGCGGTGAAGCAGAGCAGGATGCCGCGGACGTACGGCATGGAGCCCAGCAGCTGACGCAGTGTCCGCCGCGGCGCCTGGTCCTCGCCGGCGGCGGCATTGGCGGCGGGGTGTTCCGCGGTGCGGAACCGTACGGTCGCGATGAGCAGGGCGGCCGTCACGTAGGCGGCGGCGCAGCCGACGGCGAGGCCGGCCACCCCGGCCGCGTCCACGACGAGGGCGCCGAGCAGGGCTCCGCCGAGGCTCGCCAGCGACTGGGTGGACAGCTCGAAGCCGGTCGCGGCCTCGATGTCCGCGTCGTCGACCAGCTCGGGCACGGAGGTGGTCAGGCAGGGGTCGAAGAAGGCCTGGCAGGTCGCCAGGGCGAGGGCGGCGGCGTACGCGGCGGCGACCGGGAGCTCGCTCGCGCCGGCCCACACGGCCAGCGCAGCGGCGGCGGCTCCCGCTCCCCCGGCCGCGGTGCGCAGCAGCGAGCGGTGGGCGAAGCGGGCGATGGCGCGGGCGACGAGCGGGGCCAGGACCACGGCGGGCAGCGTGCTGACGGCCATGAAAAGGCCGGCCGCGAAACCGCCGTCACCGGAGGCGGCGTCGCTGATGAGCCACCAGGAGATGCCCACCTGGAACATGCGCACGGCGGCCTGGGTGAGGACTTGGCCGAGCCATACGGTGCCGAAGGCGCGATTGCGCAGGACGAGGGGCAGTCGGCGGGCGGACACGGTGGGCGTCGTCATGCCGTCGGCCTCTCGTCGAGGACGCGGACGAGCTTGCCGGAGCGGGAGTTGACCACCAGGTCGCGGTGGCGGACCCACTCGACGCTCAGCGGGTGCACGAATCCGGTGGCGACGCTGTCGGGGTAGAGGGGCCGGGCGGTGTTCAGCCCGGTCACGACCTCCTTGGCCAGGACCTCCAGCCCGGCCACGTCCTGGCCGGGGGCGGTGGCAGGGGCGGTGGCGGTGGCCAGGCGCAGTACGAGGCCGTCGCGCCCCTCCCAGCGGCGTACGACGAGCTGTATGCCGGTGACACGGCAGTCGGTGTCGGCCTCGGCGACGGCGTTCGTGACGTCCTGCCAGTACAGCGAGACGGGGCCGACGCGTACGCCTTCCTCGGCCCGGCCGAGGATGCGGAACGCGCCGCCCTCGGTGTCGGTCCACTCCGCGCGGTCGCCCGCGGGGTAGCGGATGACGGGCATGAGGCGGCGGTAGAGCTGGGTGACGACGACCCGTCCGGGGCGGCCCGGCTCGCGGATCGGTTCGCCGGTCGTCTCGTCCAGGATCTCGACGAGGGTGTGCGGGGCGAACGGGCGGTGCGTACGCGTGTCTTCACCCGCGCCGGGCACCGGCCGGCCGAGGAGGCCGCCGTCGACGCTGGCGTAGCCGAGCGAGCGGGGTGTGGCCTGCGGGAAGGCCGCCGAGAGGAGGCGGCGCTGATCGTCGAAGAGGGCTTCGCCACCGAAGAACAGGAACTCCACGCCGGGCAGTTGACGGCCGGCCGAGGTCAGGTGCTCGGCGAGGCGGCACAGCGTGGTCGGCGTACCGGCGACGACGTCGGCGGCGAAGTCCTCGATCGTGGCGAGCGTCGATTCGAGCGGCGCGCCGCCGCCTATCGGCAGGCGGACGTTGGCGACGGGGGCGTGCGCGAGCGAGTCCAGGATGAACAGGAAACTGGCGTAGAGCTCCCCGGCGTAGAAGAGGTCGGCCACCCGGTGCCCGGGCCGCAGGCCCGCGTCGACCATGCCGGAGCCGAATGCGGTGACGAACTCCTGCCATTCCTCACGGGTGAAGCAGGAGAACCGCGGCGTGCCGGTCGTACCGCCCGTCTTGAACACGACCGCTTCCCCGAGGGGGGCGGTCAGGACCCGGTTGTCGCTCAGGGTGTTGGCGGCCCAGAACGCGTCCTGGTCCACCACGGGCACGTCGGTGATCCGGCTCACGTGCGACGGCAGGTCCGCGTAGAGCTCGGCGTAGAAAGGGGAACGGTCGCGGGCGAAACGCACGAGGTCTGAAAACTGCTGGACGGGCATGCTGCCTTTACCTCGAAAGATGAAAGATGAAAGTTGGAATGGCCGGGAGACAGGCGGCGCACGCGTCGGGGAGTGGTGGAACTCACACCACTCTCATCCGTTGATCAGTCAACAATGCGGGCGTTGCGCACAGTTGGCGAGCGCGGCGCTAACCTGATGTCTGTTCACATGATGAGACAAGAGGAACGCACCGCCAAATCGATCGATGGCGGGACCACGGACTTCCGGCCCCCGGGGCCGAAACCGCACAGTCCGGCGGTTTCCTTTCGAAGTGATTCGGCGCGCCATTGCGAATGCGCCCGACCGGCCATAATGAAGGGAAGGGCAATCTCTGGCGAACAGGACGACGACCTCGTGGGAACCGCACCCCTGCCTCCGGGCCAGCGCCTCGCCAAAGGCTGGCCCGTATCGCACTACGGCCCGGTCCCGAAGTTCCGTCCCGAGCGCTGGTCCCTCCAGGTCTTCGGCGCCACCGCCACGGGCGACAAGTACGCCTGGTCGTTCGACGAGCTCTCGGCGCTGCCCGGCGTCACCATCGAGACCGACCTGCACTGCGCCTCGGGTACGACCTCGACGGACCACGAGTTCTTCGGAGTCGCCGCCCGGACGATCCTGGAGCTCGCTCCCCCGGCCCCGCAGGTCACGCACGTCATGGCCTGGGCGGAGTACGGGTACAGCGCCAACCTGCGCCTCGGCGACTTCACCTCCGACCGGACCGTCCTGGCCACCCACCACGGCGGCGAGCCCCTCACCGTCGAGCACGGGTTCCCGCTGCGCCTGGTCGTCCCGCACCTCTACGGCTACAAGGGGCCGAAGTGGCTGCGCGCGATCGAGTACATGACGGCCGACCGGCGCGGATTCTGGGAGGAGCGCGGGTACCACAACATCGCCGACCCCTGGACGGAGCAGCGCCACTCCTACCAGGAGGAATAGCCGGCCCGACCAGGCACCGCGCCCCGGCACACGGCCATCCGTGTCCCCGGTGCCCAGCGAATCGTTTGCCCAGGCATGACGACGACGCGCTCCACGCTCGCCACCCCGGCGCGACACCGGGCAGCTGAGGATGACGGCGACCGCCCCCCGTACGTCCCCACCCCCCGGCAGCCGGCCCACGCGGCCGTGTCCGCCCCGCTGTTCGAGCAGCTCGCCCGGGAGTGGACGGCGCGGGGGGCCACCGTGCCGGGGCGGCCGGATCCGGCCTGGCGGCAGCTGATCTCCTGGGAGCACTTCGAACGGGAGACCGCGGCCACCGTCCGCGACCTGCACCTGCGCGGCCCGGAGCCGGTGCCCGTGACCGTGCCCGCCTCCACGGGGAACCCTCCCCGGTGGAAGCGGGTTTGAGGCCGTGACGGGCCGAGGCGTCCGGAAGGTCAGCGACCGGCGCGGATCCGGCCCGCGATCAGCCGGACGGCGCTGATCGTCAGGTCCGGGTCGTGCAGCTGTACGTAGTGGTCGCTTCCGGTGGCCAGGAGGTGCGGGGTCTGCTCCCCCAGCTCCACCAGTCCCTGCTGGACCGCGGGCCAGGCGCGCTCCAGCGGTGCGAGGAGGGCCTTCGGACTCCCGGCCGGGGCCGCGAAGGGCTCCGTCTTGCTCAGTACGGCCATCGGTACCTTCGGCAGCGGCTTCGCCGCCCGCACCTCGCCGACCGCGCCGTCGATGTCGGCCTTCTCGAACCCCGGGTCGGCATCGAAGGGCGTACCGGGGTTGTTGAGCAGCCTCACGTACGCGGGCCACTGCGCGCCGAAGTACGGCCTCGTGTTCGTGCCGAACGCGTCGACGAAGACGAGGCCGGCCGTCCTCTCCGGATGCCGCTGGGCGTACAGACGGGTGATCATTCCGCCGAAGGAGTGGCCGACGAGCAGGTACGGTCCGGGCATGTGCGCCGCCGTCAGCACCCGGTCGAGGTCCGCGGCCATGGCGGCGAGGGAGCGCGTGCCGTTCTGCGGCGTGCTGCGGGTGGTGAGCGCCGGCGGGCTCGTGTAGCGGACGGTACCGGGCCGGTCGTACGTGCACACCCTCGCGAAGGCCGCGACGCCCGGGAACACCGCCGGTGACTTGGGGACGGGCGGGCGGGTGTCGGTGAGGTTCCAGGTGTCGGAGGAATCGTGCAGCCCCGATTCCAGGACGACCGTGGGGCTGCCGCTCCCCTTGCAGCTCAGCCAGAGCCTCCGGCCGCCGCCCACGTCGACCTGACGGGAGAAGTCCTGAGGGGCCCGGCTCGGCCCGGAGGAGGATGCGGACGCGGAGGCGGAGGCGGCCGGGGCGCCGCGCAGGGACGGCGGGCCGCCGCACCCGGGCAGGGCGGCCAGTGCCGTCGCCGCCAGGGCGGCGGTCAGGAGCGGGATCCGCTGTCGCATCGGTGCTCTCCGGTTCCTCGTGAGCCGCCCCGCCCCGTACCGTCCCGCCCGATCATCCGGTACGAGCAGCCCGACCCCAGGGATCGCCGCACGGGCAGCCGCCGCTCCCGGTCAGGCCTTGCGCGTACGGCCGCCGCCCAGGCCGAGGCCCACCAGGACCGCCGCCGCGACCACGATCGCCGCGTCGATCACCAGGACCGTACGGACCCCGCCGAACAGCGAGGCCTGCGTGGTGGCGAGGACACCGAGCAGCGGGATCCCGATCGTGAGACCGACCTGCTGCGTGGTGGTGACCAGGCCGGTCGCCAGCCCCTGCTCCGTGTCGGGCACGCCGCTCGTCACGGTGAGGCCGTACGAGATGATCGCGCCGAGGTGGAACATGCTGGCCAGCGAGACGGCGACGGTCGCCACGAGCGCGCCCGACTCGGCGCCCACGGTGAGCAGCGCGGCGGTGAACAGCCCCTGGCCGAGCAGCGAGCCGGTCAGCGTGCGCCGGGCGCCGAAGCGGCCGATGACCTTCGGTGCGTACGAGCCGGCGAAGGCGGAGGCGATGCCCTGGACGCCGAAGACCAGACCGGTGCGGAAGGAGGACAGCCCCAGCGTCTCCTGGAGGTACAGGGTCAGGACGAAGATGACCGTCGACATCATCGAGAAGGTCACCAGACCGCCGATGTTCCCCCAGGCGATCGTGCGCCGCTTCAGCATCGGCAGCGAGACCAGCGGGGCCGGGCTCTTCGACTCGACCACGGCGAAGGCGACGAGCAGGGCCAGGCCGGCGAGGAGCGTGCCCCACACGTCCACGCCGCCGAATCCGCGCTGGGCGGCCGTGGACAGGGAGTAGATGAGGGCGAGCAGACCGCCGGTGACGGTGATGGCGCCGGGTACGTCCAGGCGCGGCCGGTCGGGGGTCCGCGACTCGGGCAGCAGGCCGGGGGCGAGGGTGAGCACGATCACGGCGGTGACCGCGAGCAGACCCATCGTGGAGCGCCAGCCGAGGGTGTCGGTCATGACGCCGCCCAGGACCATGCCGATGGTGAAGCCGAGGGAGAGCAGGGTGCCGGAGATGCCGACGGCCTTGTCGCGCAGCGGGCCCTCGGGAAAGGTCGTGGTCAGCAGGGACATGCCGGTCGGCACGATGACCGCCGCGCCGAGGCCCTGGAGGGCGCGCCCGGCCAGGAAGGACGCCGGGTCCCAGGCCAGGGTGGCCAGCAGCGAGGCGGCGCCGAAGAGGGCGAGGCCGAGCAGGAACAGCTTCTTCCTGCCGTACAGATCGGCGATGCGGCCGAAGAGGAGGAGGAAGCCGCCGGAAGGCAGCGCGAAGGCGGTGACCGCCCACTGGAGGGCCGACCGGCTCAGGCCAAGGTCCTTGCCGAGCACCGGCAGGGCCACGTTCAGTACGGAGAAGTCGAGCGCCACCATGAACTGGGCGGCGCAGAGCACGAAGAGGACCAGCTTGGCCCGGCCGGTGAGCCCTGCGGGGGTCCCGGGGTCTGCCGCCCTTGCTGTGGTCTTCGTCGTTGTGGTCGTTGTCTGAGAATCGATCGCCATGGCCACACCCTCGCGGCCCGGGAATGCCCGTGGAGAGTGGGAACTTATCCTGTTGGTGGCACCACCAGGCAGCCGACAGGGGGATTGAGTGGCTACACCGATCGACAAGCACCGCCGTTCCGAGCTGCGCGAGTTCCTGATGAGCAGACGGGCGCGGGTCACCCCCACGCAGGCGGGCCTGCCCGACGGCGGAGCCCGCCGCCGCACGCCGGGCCTGCGCCGGGAGGAGGTCGCCGTGCTGGCGGGGGTCGGGGTGTCCTGGTACCAGTGGCTGGAACAGGGCCGCGACATCACGGTGTCCCCGCAGGTGCTCGACTCCGTGGGCCGGGTCCTCAAACTGTCCAGCGCCGAGCGGCGGCACCTGTACGTACTGGCGGGGCTCAACCCGCCCGCGCTCGAAGTGGCGCCCGCCGACCGGGACATGTGCCAGGGGCTGAAGCGGCTGATCGACGCCTGGATGCCGTTCCCCGCGCACATCATGGACGCGTACTGGAACACCGTGCTGTACAACGACGCTGCCGCGCTCGTACTCGGCATGCGCCCGGAGATCGTGCAGAACTGCCTCATCGCGTTCTTCACCGACCCCATCTACAAGGCCCGTTCGCCGCGCTGGGAGGAGAACGCCTGCAACGTGGTCGCCCAGTACCGGGCGGCGAGCTCGGAGTGGCCCGAGGACGAGGGGTTCCGGGCCGTCATCGAGGAAGCGCGCGAGCTCAGCCCCGAGTTCGCCGTGCTGTGGGACCAGCGGGACATCCGGCCCGGCGGCCAGATGCGCAAGGAGATCGAGCACCCGGTCGTGGGGACGCTGTTCGTCGAGTCGACGCAGCTGCGCGTACCGGCCCGGCCCGACCTCTCGATCGTGCTGCACACCCCACTGCCGGCCACCGACACGGCGGAGAAGCTGGAGTGGCTGACCTCGGCGGAGGGGCGCCGGGGAACCATGTACCCGATCGCCGGCTGACCCCGTACGCGGGGGCCCGGCGACCGGCCGTGCGGCCGGCCGCCCTGACGGCCGGCTACCGGCTACCGCTCGCCGGACACGGTGCGGGTGATCTCTTCCTCCACCGCGCGCAGCTCTTCCTGCCGGTCCATGAGGATCAACAGCTCCCGGTAGTTGGTCAGTGCGGTGACGAGAAGATCGCCCCAGCCGGGTTCCATCGCGTACATGCGCCGCGCGGCGGCGACGGACTCGGCGCGCAGGGCCAGCGCGATCTCCGGCCGGTGCGCGAACTCGTAACGGCTGTACTTCCACAGTGCGGCGGACAGCAGGGGCAGATAGGCCAGGGGGCTCACCTGGACCAGGACGCGGTAGGCCGCGACCCGCTCGCGGACCGGCGGCTTCGCCGATCCGAGGAGGGCGACCCGGGCTCGGAGGACTGCGTCGTGATTGATGTTCGCCGAGTGATTCATGACGGTGATTCTCAAAGCCGCAGGGGGGCCCAAACAAGGGCAATCGACTGTGCCCTTGATCCTACGAAAACAGCCTCTGACCTGTCATGATGGGTACGTCTTCACCCCTGCGCCCCCCGGACGGCCCGCCGGCCTCCGCGACGGGATGCCGCCCCCTCGCTCCTCCCCCCGTCTCCCTCCCCCGCCCTCTTTCGCGTACGCGTGGGCCACTCGGAGGATCCGCCAGGGACGAATGCGACATGTCACCCCAAAAAATCACCTGGGTGGTACCCCCTGAGTGGCCAAAGTGGCGTGGGGTTAGCATGTGAGCGCCGCCTAGCTCGAAAGATAAGCCTGTGACTGTCAATGACGACTCGTTCACCAACTGGAAAAACCGCGAGGAGATCGCGGAGTCGATGATCCCGATCATCGGGAAGCTGCACCGCGAGCAGGACGTGACGATCCTGCTGCACAGCCGCTCCTTGGTGAACAAGTCGGTGGTCAGCATCCTCAAGACCCACCGATTCGCCCGTCAGATAGCCGGCGAGGAGCTCTCCGTCACGGAGACCCTGCCGTTCCTGCAGGCGCTCACCACGCTGGACCTGGGCCCCTCCCAGATCGACATCGGCATGCTCGCCGCCACCTACAAGGCCGACGACCGGGGCCTGTCGGTGGAGCGCTTCACCGCCGAGGCCGTCGCCGGGGCCACCGGTGCCAACAAGATCGAGCGCGGCGAGGGCCGCGACGTCGTCCTGTACGGCTTCGGCCGGATCGGCCGCCTCGTCGCCCGCCTCCTGATCGAGAAGGCCGGCTCCGGCAACGGGCTGCGCCTGCGCGCCGTCGTCGTCCGCGGTGGCGGCGAGGCGGACCTGGTCAAGCGCGCCTCGCTGCTGCGCCGGGACTCCATCCACGGCCAGTTCCAGGGCACGATCACGGTCGACGAGGCGAGCAGCACGATCATCGCCAACGGCAACGCGATCAAGGTGATCTACGCCAACGACCCGAGCGAGGTCGACTACACGGCGTACGGCATCAAGGACGCCATCCTCATCGACAACACCGGCAAGTGGCGCGACCGCGAGGGCCTCTCCAAGCACCTGCGCCCCGGCATCGACAAGGTCGTCCTGACCGCTCCGGGCAAGGGCGACGTCCCGAACATCGTGCACGGCGTCAACCACGACACGATCAAGCCGGACGAGCAGATCCTGTCCTGCGCCTCCTGCACCACCAACGCGATCGTCCCGCCGCTGAAGGCCATGGACGACGAGTACGGCGTGCTGCGCGGCCACGTGGAGACCGTCCACTCGTTCACCAACGACCAAAACCTGCTGGACAACTACCACAAGGCCGACCGCCGCGGCCGCTCCGCGCCGCTCAACATGGTCATCACCGAGACCGGTGCCGCCTCGGCCGTCGCCAAGGCGCTGCCGGACCTCAAGGCGCCGATCACGGGCAGCTCGATCCGCGTCCCCGTCCCGGACGTCTCGATCGCGATCCTGAGCCTGCGCCTCGGCCGCGAGACCACCCGCGAGGAGGTCCTCGACTACCTCCGCGACGTGTCGCTGAACTCCCCGCTGAAGCGCCAGATCGACTTCACGACCGCGCCCGACGCCGTGTCGATGGACTTCGTGGGCTCGCGCCACTCCTCGATCGTCGACGCCGGCGCCACCAAGGTCGACGGCGACAACGCGATCCTGTACCTCTGGTACGACAACGAGTTCGGCTACTCGTGCCAGGTCATCCGGGTCGTCCAGCACGTCTCCGGCGTCGAGTACCCGACGTACCCGTCCCCGGCGGTCTGACCCGTCGCACCCCCGCTCCACCCACGGCCCGTTCCACCGCCCGCTCCCGGGCGGCGGGGCGGGCCGCGCGCGTTTGGCGGGGTGGTCACGCGGCGCCGAAACTCAGGTGTGCGGTGGACTGTTGTGCTGTTACGTTCCTCGTGTGCCGAAGTTGAATCAGATCATCGCAGTGGAGAAGGGCGTCAAGTCCAAGTCTCTCCAGGAACTCACCCAAGCCCATCAGGACGTCCAGAAGCCCGCGTTGCTCGCCGGCATCTCGCGGACGTACCAGCCCAAGGACGAGGAGGGCGAGCAGCTGCCGCCCGAGTCCACGCGGGTGCAGGTCAAGGCGGAGGACGTGCTGCGCGCGACGGCGGGGACGCTGACGCGGCTGTTCGACGTGACGGCGACGAAGGACTGGGCGAACCGCACGGCGGCCGCGGACGTCGTCGTCGACGGTACCGTCCTGCTGCCCCAAGTGCCGGTCCCGTACCTGCTGTTCCTTGAGAAGCAGCTCACCGACCTGCACACGTTCGTACGCAAGCTCCCGGTGCTGGACGCGTCGGAGGCGTGGAACCTCGACCCCTCCACGGACTCGTGGAAGACCGACCCGGTCCGCACGATCCGCACCAAGAAGGTGCCGCGCAACCACGTGAAGGCCGAGGCCACCGAGAAGCACCCGGCACAGGTCGAGGTGTACTACGAGGACGTCCCGGTCGGTTACTGGACGACGGTGAAGTTCTCCGGAGCTCTGCCGGCCCGCCGGGTCAACGAGCTCCTCGACCGCGTCGAAAGGCTCCAGCAGGCCGTCAAGTTCGCCCGCGAGGAGGCCAACGGCACCGAGGTCACCGACCAGCGCGTCGGGGATGCGGTGTTCGGCTACCTGTTCCGGTAGCCTCAAGATCGCCCCTTGTGCGAGCGAGGGGGTGCGCGCGCAGCGCGCAAAGCTGAAACTGATGTTGAAGCTGACCAAGGGGTGTCAGTTGGGGGTTCGAATCCCTCCCCCGGCACACGTGCCGGGGTGGCCCAAGCCGGCAGAGGCGGCCCCGTGAAACTCAGATTCTCGCTCCAGTCTCAGCATTCGCCGCCGAACGCCGGATCGACCGAGCGCGGACGATCATCGATGGATGGGGGTTCAAGTCCCCTCTGCGCCTCTCTCGTGGCGCGGTAGTTCAAAGGCAGAACACGTCGATCTAAGAATGATCCGCGACTCTTAAACGCCGCCGGTGTGCGCAATTGGGTGGCAAGCAGGGGCCCGGGAGCTGGATATGCTCCCGGGCCCCGTCACGTTCCCGCCGGGCGTTACGCGTAGGGGTCGAAGGGGATCGGGGGCTTCGAGGCGTTCAGGGCGTCGTTGAAGCGGCTGTCGGTGATCTTGATGGTGGCCGAGCCGAAGTCGGCGTTCATGAGCTTGTCGCGCAGGCCCGCCGGGTAGCCGTTCCAGCCGACCAGGCGCGGGTAGAACCAGTTGCCGGTGTGGTTCTCGGCAGGCTCGTCGTTGCCGTTGGCCAGGCGGTAGAAGTGCGTCGAGGCGCCGTCCTTGTGGTAGACGACCTTGGCATGGGTCCCGTCGAAGCGGACCTGCGAGCGCGGGTACCACTTCCAGCCGCTGTGCTGCGAAGTCGACACGTACTGGACCTCATTGTCCTTGATCCAGACCACCACGTGCTCGAAGTCGTGCCGGTGCCCGATGGCCAAGGGGCCGAGCGTGGCCTGGTCCTTCTCGAAGTAGCCCGCGTACATGACGGCGCACCAGCCGTTGTTGCACTTCGCGCGGGAGTACGTGTTGGAGTTCTGCAGCTGTACGAGGTCACGGCAGTGGCCGTTCACCGCTCCACCGGGCTTGAGCCCGGGGTTGAGCACGCCGCTGCTGCTGATCGCGGCGGTGGCGTAGCAGCCGTCCCCGTCGTAGTCGAAGGCGGGCGAGAAGGTCTGTTCGAGGCCGTCCGCGTTCTGCGGCAGGGCCGGTATCACGTCGGCCACGGCGACGGCCGGAACGGCCAGCACGAGCGCCGCGGCCCCGAGCCCGGCGGTGGTCACGGTCCGGCGGAATCCGGCCCACCGCCGCCCCGGGCGGGAGGCCTCGACCCTGGCCTCTTCGTTCATCGTCCTCGTCGGTGACAGCAGGCTGCGCACATCATCTCCTGACCTGTACATGTAGAACCGGGCACCGAGGCGAACGCTAGCCGGGCAGCGTTCAAGTCCGGGTCGAGTCAGGCGAATTCGAGATGTACTCCGATGGCTCCGACGGCTCCGACGGGACGTGCCCCCGCTCAGCCGCCGACGCGGTCCAGCATCGCGCGGCGCCAGCGCTCCGTCTCGGCGATCTGATTGAACGTGAACAGGTGCAGCCCGGCCACCGCCGCCTCGGGCGCTCCGAGCGCCGGGGCACTGCGGCGCAGCAGCCGTTCCGGCGAGTAGCCGCCGGGCGCCGCGAAGCGCAGGAACCACGAGGGGTGCCGGGTCAGGAACTTGGCCGACTCCCCCACGCCGATCTTCGTGGCCATGGCCAGCAGCTTCGCGCGCTCGACGGGGCCTGCGACCCCCACGTGCACGGGCAGCGTGATCTGCCGGCTCCGTACCTGCCCGATCCACTGCCGCAGGGTCGCCGGGTCGAAGCACAGGTTGCTGACGATGTACGTGGCGTGCGGCTGCTTTTCCCACATCGCCCGCACCGTGACCTCGTCGTCGATGAGGGGATGGCTCTCCGGGTAGCCCGTGATGCCGACGTGCGCGAACGGGCTGCCCAGCTCGCCGAGCCGACGCAGTACGGGCAGGGCCGCGTCGTACGCCCCGGCCGGCGGGTCCGCGTCCCCGGCCGGTACGAAGACGTCCTCGATGCCGGCGGCGACCAGCCGGTCCACGATGTCCGCGAGGTGGCCGGCGTCGGTGATCTGCCGGGCCGGGAGGTGCGGGACGACCCGGTAGCCGTGCCCGGCCAGGCGGGTGGCGAGGTCCAGGGTCGGGCCGATGCCCTTGGCCGGGGAGGCGGTGACGGTGACCGGTACGTCGGCCGGGACGTGCGCCAGGACCTTGTCCTCGGTGGCCTTCGCCGGCAGGACCTCGTAGCGGACCCTGCGCAGGAGCTCCGCGAGGCCGCCCCCGGTGACCGGGGCCTGCGCGGGGCGTTCGGGATACGGCGTGGGCCGGGCGGACATGCCGCTCCTCCTCGGGTGGCGGTGGTGCCGCATCGGCGGCTTTCTCGGCCCCCATCATGCCGGGTGCGGAAATGTCCTCGTCCGCCGCGTACGGAAGGCCGCAGGCTTGGACCATGGAACACGTTGCCGCACTGACCGCGGAGCTCCTCGAAACGGACCGGACGGCGGGGGCCCGCCGGGCCGCCCCGGCGGCACTGCGGGCCGTGGCTTCCGTCCGGCCCCCCGCATCCGCCGCATCCGCCACGTCCGCCGCATCCGCCGCATCCGCCACCGAACGGTCGGCGCTGATGGAGCTCTTACAGGTCGCCGCCTGGATCCTCTTCGACGCCGAGCGGCACGGGATCTCGCAGCGGCTCAGCCGCCGGGCGCTCGCCCTGGCCCGCACCCTCCCCGAGGAGGCCCGCTCCGTCGAGTTGCTCGTCCTGTCCGTGCTGTGCCTGCAGGAGGAGCACCTCGGGCGGCCCGCCGCATCGCTGCGCATCTCCTCGTCCGTACTGGCCGGCCGGGACCTCCCGGCGCGGGTGGCCGCCATCTTCCACGTACGGGAAGCGCGCGCCCGTGCCCGGCTCCGGCAGGGCCACCGGGCGCTGCGGTCCCTCGCCGCGGCCCGGGAGCTCCTGGCGGACGGGCCCTGCGAGCGCGATCCGTCCTGGACCTGGTGGTTCGACGGGTCGGAGCTCGACGGTCACCACGGTCTGGCCCTCACCGACCTGGGTGATCTCGACGGCGCCGCGTCCCTCCTCCACGAGGCGGCGGCCGCGGGTGACGCACCCGCCTACCGGTCGCTGTTCTCCACCGAGCTGGCCTCCGTACTCGCCCGGGCCGGGGCCTGGCGCGAGACGGACGCGTGGCTGTCCGGCCTGGTCGAGTCCGTCCCGGACATCGGCTCCGTCCGCGCCCTGAACGCCCTGGCGCGCACGACCCGCACCATCGAACGCGGCCCTCGCGTCCCCCGCGCCCTGCGGGACACCAGCGCGCACCTCGCCGCGAGCCTGCGGAAGGAGACCGGCCCCGCGCACCCCGCCTTCCGGGCGGTCCGGCGGCCGTGAGATGGTCTGCCCCGGCCTCCGCGACGGGGCCGCGCGCGAGGAGGGCAGTGTGACCGGCACCGGCAGTACATCCACCGGACGGGTACTGGTGGCGGACGACGACGCCGCCATCCGCCGCTCCCTGGAGCGCGGGCTGCGGCTGAGCGGCTTCACCGTGCTGCTCGCCGAGGACGGCCCCGCCGCACTCGCCCTGCTCGCCGACCGGACCCCGGACGTCCTCGTACTGGACGTCTCGATGCCCGGCCTGACCGGCACCGAGGTCTGCCGCGACCTGCGCGCCCGCGGCGACGAGACTCCCGTCCTGATGCTGTCGGCCCTCGACGAGGTCGCGGACCGGATCGCCGGACTGCAGGCCGGGGCCGACGACTACCTGGTCAAACCGTTCGCCCTGGAGGAGCTCGTCCTGCGCCTGAACGCCCTGCTGCGCCGCCGCCCGACCCCCGCTCCCGCCTCGGACGTACTGCGCGCCGGCCCGCTCGTGATCGACGAGGCCCGCCGCCAGGTCCACCACGAGCAGACCGAACTCCACCTCACCCGGCGCGAGTTCGAGCTCCTGCTCCAGCTGGTGCGCAACGCCGGGATCGTCCTCACCCGGGACCAGCTCCTGGACCGGGTGTGGGGCTACGACTTCGAGGTCCGCAGCGACGCCGTCGACACCTTCGTCAGCTACCTGCGGCGCAAGCTGGAGGAGGGCGGACGCCCGCGTCTGATCCACACCGTGCGCGGCGTCGGCTTCGTCCTGCGCGTCCCCGGGGCCCGGGAGAGCGGGTCGTGAAGCTCGCCACGCGCATCGCCCTCTCGGTGACGGTGGTGGTGCCCCTCCTGGTGCTCGCCGCCGGCCTGCTGGTGCTCGGGCTGGTCAGCCGCGATCTCCACCAGCAGCAGGACACCCGGCTCCAGGACCGGGCCTCCGCCGTCCTCCCGGACGTCAAGACGCTGCTCACGGCCGACCGCAACGGGAAGCCGAAGGTGGAGCAGAACCAGCACCGCAAGGTGCTCGGTGACGTCCTCGACGCCGGCCTCCGCGTCCGTACGGCGGACGGAGCCGTCGTCCTGGAGGGCGGCCCGCAGCCCGCCGACCCGGTGCGGCTGCCCGAGCAGACCCCGGACGGACCGGTCACCGTCCGGGCCAAGGGCCGCGCCTGGCGGGTGCTGACCGTCCCGGTGGCAGGTCCCGCGCCGGGCACGCTGTGGCTGTTCACCCCGGCCTCGGCCGCCGACCCGCAGGTCGTCGCCGTACGCCGCCGGGTCCTGCTGGTGGCCCTGCTGTCGGCGCCGGTCGCCGGGCTGCTCGCGTACGGGCTGGCCGGCCGCGCCACCGCCTCCGTACGCAGGCTGAGCCGCCGGGCCGCCGAACTCGACCCGGGCGCGGGTGCGGCCGCCTTCGCCAGCGCACCCGTGAACATCGCCGAGGTGGACGAACTGTCCTTGGCCATCGGCCAGTTGCTGGCCCGGTACGAGGAGCAGGCCGCCCGCACGGCGCAGGCGCTGGACACCGCCCGCTCGTTCTCCTCCGCCGCCTCGCACGAGCTGCGCACCCCGCTGATGAGCATGCGGACCGACCTGGACGTCCTGGCCGCCCATCCCGACCTCTCCCCCGCCGAACGGGCCGAGATCGTACGGGACTTGCAGCTCGACCACGCCCGCCTGCTGGACCTGCTCACGGCCCTTCGGATGCTCGCCCGGGGCGATCTGGTGGAGGTGTCCGCCTTCACCTCCCTCGACCTGTCCGAGCTGGTGGACACCGTGGTCGGCGAGAGCGCCCGCCGCCATCCCGAGGCCCGGCTGGATGCGGAACTCCCCGCGGAGCTGTGGGTGTTCGGGTGGGATGCCGGGCTGGCCATCCTGCTCGCCAACCTGCTGGGCAACGCGGCGGTGCACGGCCACCAGCCGGACGAGCCGGCCAGGATCGCGGTACGGCTGCATGCGGAGGGCGGGTACGCGGTGCTCACCGTGGACGACGCGGGGCCCGGCATCCCGCCGGGCGAGCGGGAAGCCGTCTTCCGGCGCTTCCACCACCGCCCCGGCAGCCCCGGCTCCGGGCTCGGGCTGACGCTCGTCGCCCAGCAGGTCGCGCTGCACCAGGGCACGGTCAGGATCGGGACGCCTCCCGGCGCCGCGGGCACCCGCTTCGAGGTGCGCCTGCCGCTGTCGGCGGCGGACGCCCCGACCCTACGGCTGCCGAAGCGACGCGACTGGATCTCCCGGGGCGACTGAGGACGCCGGCCGACGGCCCCTGTGGACTCACAAAGTTTCCACAAAGACACCCCCTACCGTCCCGAACGGGTCGGCCGCCAGTGAGCCGGCCCGTTCGCACCGAAGGGGATACAGCCATGCTCCCGAACCGTAGGACCGCCGCCGCCACGATCGGCGCCCTCGCGCTGGCCGGCGCCCTGATCTCCGCCGCTCCCGCGCAGGCCGAGTCGGCAAGCCCCGCACCCGCCGCGCCGAAGGCGGCCAAGTCCGCGCCGAAGGGCGACGGCGCCGAGGCGATCTGCAAGCGCCTGCCCAAGACGGAGACCCGCGTCAGCGCAGCCATCACCCGGCTCAAGGGCGATGCCACCGTCCCCGGCTCCGTCGCACGCCTGGAGCAGCGCGTCGCGAACGCCCAGACCGCCGGCCACACGGAGGTCCACACCTACCTGAACGACCGCCTGACCTTCCGCAAGAGCCTGCTGCCCACCCTCCAGAAGCGGCAGGACGACCTGAAGGCCGTCAGCACCTGGTGCTCCGCGCAGGAGTCCAAGTGACCCGAGTGACCGTGCCCCGCCGCGCCGCCGCGGCGCTCGCCACCCTGGCCGCGGCGACGGCGCTGCTGCTCACCGGCTGCTCGCCCGGCGCGAGCGCCAAGCCCGCCGGGACCCAGTCCCTGAGCGGCGCCGACGAGGCCACGGTCAAGGACATGCAGCAGAAGCTGGACGACGCCGAGAGCGCCGCCGCCCAGGCGGACTCGGACGCCACCCAGAACAACTGACCCACCCCGCACGCGCCCCGGCCCGCCCCCGATCCTCGGGGGCGGGCCGGCTGCGTTTTCAGGCGGCGGGCTCGGGCTCGGGCCGGTGCAATGTGCGCAACCCCTGGAGCAGCAGGCCCAGGCCGAACTCGAACTGCGCCGCGAAATCGGCGCCGGTCAGCACGGGCAGGGCCGCGGTGAGGTGCGGGTAGCTCCCCGCCGCCACCGCCTCGCGCAGCTGCTCGGGGTCCGCGGGCCCCTGATCGCCGGGCTGGAGGGCGGCCTGCTCCTCCAAGGTGTGTCCGACGGTGAAGTGGACGACCGTCATCGCGGTGCGCGCCGCCTCCTGCGGACCGAAGCCCGCCTCGCTCAGGACCTCGATGAGGGTCTCGGCGAAGCCGAGGGTGTTCGCGCCGGTCGAGTGGGTTCCGGCATAGACCCGTGCCCCGTCGCGACGGGCGAGGAGCGCCGTACGCATCCGACGGGCCAGGGCGGTCAGACGTTCGCTCCAGTCGGGGTCCGGCGGCGGGGTGGAGCAGCCCGCCAGCATCCGTTCGGCCATGGCGGTGAGCAGGTCCTGTTTGGTGGCGAAGTGCCGGTAGAGCGCCCCGGCCTGGACGCCCACCGCGTCGGCCAGCCGCCGCATGGTGAGCGCGTCCAGTCCGGATTCGTCCAGCAGCACCAGGGCGGCCTCGACGGTACGGGCCTGGTCCAGTCTCGGGGGCCTGCCCCGGGCCGGGGGGCGGGCCGCGTCGGCCGAGGACGGGATTGACGGTGAGCTCATGGACCCCACTATAGTGAACACCGTTCACGTGAACGCTGTTCACTAAATAGGGAAGAGCCAGAGAAGAGGTTCCCGATGGACACCGATGTGATCGTCGTGGGCGCCGGGCCGACCGGCCTGATGCTCGCCTGCGAGCTCGCGCTGGCCGGCGTACGGACGCGGATTTTGGAGCGGCGGGACGCTCCGCAGCTCGATTCGCGGGCGCTGACCCTGCACCCGCGCAGTGTCGAGCTTATGGACCAGCGCGGGCTGGCCGACCGGTTCCTCGCGCTCGGCCGGACCGTTCCCGGCTGGCACTTCGCCGGCCTCGGCACCCAGCTGGACTTCGGCGCCCTCGACAGCCGCCACGGGTACACCCTGTTCCTGGCCCAGGCCCGTACGGAGGCCCTGCTGGAGGAGCGGGCGCGCGAGCTCGGCGTGGAGATCCACCGCGGGATCGAGACCACCGGACTGCGCCAGGACCCGGACGGCGTGGAGGTCGACGTGCGCGGCCCGGGCGAAGCCCAGACCCTACGCGCCTCCTACGTGGTCGGCTGCGACGGCGGGCGCAGCATCGTGCGGCAGGAGGCCGGCATCGACTTCCCCGGCACGGACGAGACGCTGACCGGGATCCTCGGCGACTTCGCGGTGGCCGACCTCGAAAGCCCCGGGCGGGCGCGGGCCGAGGGCGTACTGGCCGTCCCGCTGGAGGGCGGCCTGACCCGGTTCGTCCTGATCGACCCGGAGCGGATGCGGACGCCCACCGCCGAGCCGGTCACCGTGGAGGAGTTCCGCGAGTCCCTGATCCGGATCTACGGGAGCGACTGCGGGATCGACCGGCCCCGGTGGCTGTCCCGGTTCGGCAACGCCACCCGGCTCGCCGAGCGCTACCGGTCCGGGCGCGTGCTGCTGGCGGGGGACGCGGCGCACATCCACTTCCCCGCGGCCGGCCAGGGGCTCAACACCGGGCTCCAGGACGCGATGAACCTGGGCTGGAAGCTGGCCGCCGAGATCCACGGGTGGGCGCCGCCGGGGCTGCTCGACACGTACCACGGGGAGCGGCACCCGGTGGGCGTGGCGGTCACCGAGAACACCGAGGTCCAAACCCTGCTGGCGGAGCTGACGCTGGTCCCCCCGTACCAGCGGCCCGCCGCGGCCCTGCGCAAACTGCTCGACGAACTGCTCGGCATCGAGGAGGTCAACCGCCGGCTCGCCGGGCTGGTCTCCGCGCTCGGCGTCGGATACCCGGCCACCGGCCCCGGCGCCGATCCGCTGGTGGGCACACGGATGCCGGACATCCCGCTGAGCATCGCCGGCTCCCCCGCTTCCCGGGTGTACGAGCTGCTCCACGAGGGCCGTTTCGTCCTGCTGAACCTCGCACGGGAGCGGGGCTTCGACGCCGGGGAGGGATGGGCCGACCGGGTCACCTCCGTCACTTCGGACAGCGCCCGCCACTCCCGCCTCGACGGGGTGGTCGAGGTCCTCGTCCGTCCGGACGGGCACATCGCCTGGGCCACCCGGACCGCCGGCTCCGCGGCCCGCCGGACCGAGCGGTACGAGGCCCTCTCCGCCTGGGCCGGCCGACCGTAGGACGGGCTGCCCAGGGTGTGTCAGACCCGCTTGCCCTGCAGGAACCGGTGCAAGCGGGTCCACGGCCAGGTGTTGATGACGTCCTCCTTCGTCAGCCAGCCGCGCCGCGCCGTGCCCACCCCGTAGCGCAGGTACGGCAGATGCGTGATGGCGTGCGCGTCCGAGTTCACCGCGAACTTCACCCCGTGACGCTTCGCCCGCAGGATGTCCTCGTCGCCGAGGTCGAGCCGCTCCGGATGCGCGTTGATCTCCAGGGCGGTGCCCGTCCGCGCGCAGGCCTCGAACACGGCGTCGAAGTCGGCGTCCACGCCCGGCCGCCGGCCGATCCGCCGGGTGGTGGGGTGGCCGATGACGCGGACGTACGGGTTCTCGCAGGCCCGGATGAAGCGCCGGGTCATGGCGGCCCGGCTCTGGCCGAAGTGGGAGTGCACGGAGGCCACGCACAGGTCGAAGCCGGCGAGGAAGGGGTCGGGCCAGTCCAGGCCGCCGTCCGGGCCGATGTTGAGTTCGGTGCCGTGCAGCAGCCGCATCCCGCGCACCGTGCGGTCCAGGGCCCGTACCCCCTCGCGCTGCGCCAGGATCTTCTCCTCGGTCATGCGCTGCATGGCGAGGTCCGGCGCGTGGTCGGTGACCGCGTAGTACGCGTAGCCGCGCGCGGCAGCGGCGGCCACCATGTCCTCCAGGGAGGCGAGGCCGTCGGTGAGGTCGGTGTGGGTGTGCAGGTCGCCCCGGATGTCGCCCTCCACCACGAGGGCTGGCAGTTCGCCCCGCAGCCCCGCCGCGACCTCCCCGCGGTCCTCGCGCAGCGTCGGCGGGATCCAGGGCAGGCCGAGCCGGGCGTAGACCTCCTCCTCCGTCTCCGAGGCGAGGGTCTTGCCGCTCTCCGCGTCGAAGAGCCCGTACTCGGAGAGCTTGAGCCCCTGGCGCACCGCAAGGGCGCGGGTGCGGATGTTGTGCGCCTTGGATCCGGTGAAGTACTGGAGGCCCGCTCCCCAGGAGGCGGGCGGCAGGACGCGCAGGTCGACCTGGAGGCCGGCCCCGGTGCGGACGGAGGTCTTCTTCGCGCCGTGCGCGATGACGTCGGCCACGAGCGGGAGCCCGGTGAGGGCCGTCATGAACGGCGCGGACGTGTCGGCCGCCACCAGGATGTCGATGTCGCCGATGGTCTCGCGCATCCGGCGCAGCGAGCCCGCGTACGTGCACCGCACGCACCCCGGGATCCGCTCCATCTCGGCGACGATCTGCTCGGCGATGTCCATCGCGGCACCGAGCAGGATGCGGCCGTCGGCGTTCCGGAGTACGGAGATTCCGTGCAGGATGTTCTGCTCGGTCTGCTCGCCGAAGCCCTTCAGGTCGCGCAGCCGCTCCTTGCGGATGGCCTCCTCCAGCTGCTCGACGGAGGAGACGCCCAGCTCCTCGTACAGGACGAGGGCTTTGCGGGGGCCGAGCCCGGGGATCGCGGTCAGTGCCCGCACCCCGGCAGGGACGGCGGCCCTGCGCGCCTCGATGTCCGGGACGTGCCCGGTGCTCAGGTACTCGACTACCTTCTCGGCGATCGACTTGCCCACGTTCGGTATCTCCCGCAGGCCCTTGACGTCGAGCCCGGCGACATCGCCCGGGTGGGCGCCGATGGCGCGGGCGGCCTTCTCGTACGCGCGCGCCTTGAAGGCGTCGCCGCCGCTGATCGAGATCAGGTCGGCGTACTCCTGAAGCAGTGCCTCGACCTCCTCGTTGGCCCTGGCCATGTCTCCAGGGTGCCTCTTGAACCGGGACCCGGCTCGGCGTACCGCGAGAGAAGATGAGGATTGTTCACTTTCCATTGACAGGGCGGGCGCGGCGGACCAACAGTGTGCCGTCAGCGCCCGCGCACGCCTCGACCGAAGTGAGCCCGTATGACTGCGTCCGTACCCGCGTTCCCCGCCGATTTCCTCTGGGGCGTCTCCGCCTCGGCGTTCCAGATCGAGGGCTCGCCCACCGCCGACGGCCGGGGCCCCTCCTCCTGGGACGCGTTCACCAAAGAACCCGGGCGCATCAAGGACGGCTCGCACGCGGACGTGGCCACCGACCACTACCGCCGCTACCGCGAGGACGTCGCCCTGATGGCCGGACTCGGCGTGGGCGCCTACCGGTTCTCGGTGTCCTGGTCCCGGGTCCTGCCGGACGGCCACGGGCAGGTCAACGGCAAGGGGCTGGACTTCTACGACCGCCTGGTCGACGCGCTGTGCACGGCCGGCATCGCCCCGGTGCCCACCCTGTTCCACTGGGACACCCCGCTCGCCCTGGAGGAGAAGGGCGGCTGGCTCAGCCGCGACACCGCCGAGCGGTTCGCGGCGTACGCCTCGGTGATCGCGGAGCGGCTCGCCGACCGCGTCCCGATGTGGATCACCATCAACGAGCCCGCCGAGGTCACCCTCCTGGGGTACGGCATCGGGGAGCACGCCCCCGGCAAGGGCCTCGTCTTCGACGCCCTGCCCGCGGCCCACCACCAGTTGCTGGCCCACGGCCTGGGCGTACAGGCCCTGCGTGCCGCGGGCGCCCGGCAGATCGGCATCGCCGCCTCGCACAGCCCGGTGTGGCCGGCGAGCGACAGCGCGGAGGACCGCGGCGCGGCCGAGCTGTACGACCTGCTCACGAACCGGCTCTTCGCCGATCCCGTCCTGACCGGCGCCTATCCCGACGAGGGCCTGGCCTCGCTGCTGCCCGGACCGGTGGTCGAGGACCTGAAGACGATCTCGGCCCCGCTGGACTGGTACGGGATCAACTACTACAACCCGATGCTCGTCGGCGCCCCGCAACCGGCCGCCACCGCCACCGAGTTCGGCGGCATCGAGGTACCCGCCGACCTCCCCTTCGCCATCCGGCCGGTCGAGGGGTACCCGCACACCGACTTCGGCTGGCCGGTGGTCCCGGACGGACTGCGCGAACTGCTCGTCTCCCTGCGCGAGCGCTACGGCGACCGCCTGCCGCCGCTGTACGTCACCGAGAACGGCTGTTCGTACGCGGACGGCCCCGATCCCGTGACGGGGCGGATCGCCGACGCCCGCCGGATCGCGTACCACGAGGGCCATCTGGCCGCCCTCCACCGGGCGATGGAGCAGGGGGTCGACGTCCGCGGCTACTTCATCTGGTCGATCCTCGACAACTTCGAGTGGGCGGAGGGGTTCCGGCAGCGGTTCGGGCTGGTCCACGTGGACTACGAGACGCTGGAGCGGACCCCGAAGGAGTCGTACGCCTGGTACCGCGACGTGATCAAGGGCGGCAGATGACCGTCGGGGGGACGGCGGCGAAGACCGCCGGCCCGGCCGGTCCGGCGGGCCCGGTCGGCGGGCGGTGGGTGAGCGCGCTGTCCCTCGCCAACCTCGGGGTCTGGGTCGGCTGGTTCGGCCCGCTCCAACTGCTCCTGGCCCGCCAGGCGGAGCAGCTCACCCCGGACCACAAGGCGGCCACGCTCGCCCTGGTGACGGGGGTGGGAGCGGCCGTCTCGATGGTCGCCAACCCGGTCTTCGGAGCCCTGTCGGACCGTACGACGGCCCCGGTGGGCCGGCGGATCCCCTGGGTGGTGGCGGGGGCCCTGGGCGGGGCGGCCGGACTGCTCGTCCTCGCGCGGGCTTCGAGCGTGGCCGTGGTGACCGCGGGCTGGTGCCTGGTCCAACTGGCCCTCAACGCGGCCTTCGCCGCCCTCACCGCCGCCGTACCCGACCAGGTCCCGCCGCGTCAGCGCGGGCTGGTCGGCGGCTGGCTCGGGGTATCGCAGGTCGGCGGCATCCTGGCCGGCACCGCGCTGGCCACGGTGGCGGGCGGCATCGCCGCCGGGTACCTCGCGTGCGCGGCCTTCTCGGTGCTCGCGGCCGTCCCGTACGTGGTGATGCGGCGCGACGCGCGGCTGCGGCCCGCCGACCGGCCCGCCTTCCGCCTGCGGACCTTCCTCACCGGCTTCTGGATCGACCCGCGGCGCCATCCCGACTTCGGCTGGGCCTGGTTGACGCGCTTCCTGATGAACCTGTCGTACTCCGTCAGCACGATGTACCTGCTGTACTACCTGACCGACGCGGTGCACTACGAGGGCGACGCCGAGACCGGCGTCCTGATCCTGACGGCGCTCAACGCGCTCACCCTGCTGGCCACGGTGGTGGTCGGCGGTGTCCGCTCGGACCGTACGGGCCGCCGGAAGGTCTACGTCATCGGAGCGGGGCTGGTCATCTCGGCGGCCACCCTGCTGCTCGCCGTCTGGCAGACCTGGACCGGGGCGATCGTCGCCTCGCTGGTCCTCGGGGTCGGCTACGGCGTCTACACGTCGGTGGACTTCGCGCTGCTGACGGACGTGCTGCCGACGGCGGAGGACCGGGGCCGGGACCTCGGCGTCATCAACATCGCCAACGCGCTGCCCCAGGTGCTGGCACCGGTGATCGCCGCGCCGGTGGTCACGCACTTCGGCGGGTACACCGTGCTGTACGCGCTCGCGGGCGCTCTGGCGCTGGCGGGATCGGTGCTGGTCCGCCGCATCCGCGGGGTCCCGTAGGGAACCGGGCGCGCCCGCGGTGTCGCCGGACGGACCGGTGACACCGCGGGCGCGGCGGATCAGGCGTTGATGCAGGTGTTTCCGGCGGTCGGGTTCAGCAGCCCGATGATGTTGACGCTGTTGCCGCAGATGTTGATCGGGATGTGGATCGGCACCTGGACGACGTTGCCCGAGAGGAAGCCGGGCGAGCCGATGGCGTAGCCCTCGGCCCCGGCGTCGGCGGAGGCGCTGCCGATCCCGCCGAGCGTCGCACCGAGCAGACAGGCCGCAACGGCCAGGGTACGGATCTTCATGATGTGGGTCTCCCATCGCATGAGGGTGTTGCGGGGGCCATCCCATACCAGCCCGACCCGAACCGGGCCGATTCACCCGGTCGTGGGCCCCGTCCGCCCAGCGCGGCCGCCGATCGGAAGACGTTCCGGGGACATCCCACGAGATTCCCGAAGGTGAATTTTTCCGGAAAGGGCAATCTCCCGAGCCCTCTGGAGCGTATGCCCCTGTGGAAGCCTCTCCAGGAGACAACTCATGGAGGAAAACTCATGGCGATCTTCACCCACCTCGTTCCCGCAAAGCACCGCCGTCGCGGAAAGAGGGACATGACCTCGGGACGTGACGACAACACCGGCAGGCGCCGTCACCGTCGCCGCCACTGCACCAACGACAACGGCCACAACGGCCACCATGGCAACAACTGGTAAGCACCATGGGACGGGTCGCGCGGCATGTTCTGCGGCGGCTGCTGTCGGTGGCAGAAGACCCCGACGCGGTCGTCGCCGCCGCGCCCCCCGTCACTCCGCGCGAGGCGTTCCGCCGGTTCTGGCCCTACACCCGGGGCGGCCGCCGCTGGCTGGTCCCGATCCTGCTCTTCAGCATGGTCGGCCCGCTCCTCGACGCGGCCGAGATCTGGCTCTTCAAGATCGTGGTGGACGAGGTCCTCGTTCCTCGCGATCTGCGCCCGTTCCTCTGGATCGCCCTCGCCTACCTGGGCCTGGTGCTCGCCTCGGGCGTTCTCGAGTTCGCCGACGACGTGCTGTCCACGTGGGTCGGCGAGCGTTTTCTGCTGGCCCTGCGGTCGGATGTCTACCGGCACGTCCAGGGGCTCTCCCTCGGGTTCTTCGAGCGGCGGCGGCTGGGTGACGTACTGTCACGCATCACCGGGGACGTCGACGCGATCGAGACGTTCCTCCTCTCCGGCGTGGCCAACGCCCTTTACTACGTCGTCCAGTTGGGCGTCTTCCTGGGCCTGCTCTTCTACCTGAGCTGGGACCTGACCCTCCTCGCGCTCGTGATCGTGCCGCTCTTCTGGGGCGCGGCCCGGCGCTTCTCCCGGCTGATCAAGGACGCCTCGCGCGAGCGGCGCCGGCGCAGCGGCTCGATCAGCGCGATAGCCGAGGAGTCGCTCGGCAACATCGCGCTGGTGCAGGCGTACAACCGGCAGGGGACGGAGGAGAGCCGGTTCGCGCGCGAGAGCGTGGGCCGCTTCCGCGCGGCGATGGTCTCGGCCCGTATCCGCTCCGTGTACGGCCCGATCGTCGAGGTGATCGAACTGACCGGCGTACTGGCCGTGATGGGCCTCGGTACGTGGAAGCTGGCGCAGGGGCAGCTCACCCTGGGCGGGCTGCTGGTCTTCGTCGCCCTGCTGGGCCGGCTCTACAGCCCGATCCGTGACCTGTCGCAGCTCACGACCACTTTCTACGCGGCGTCCGCGTCGGCCGAGCGGATCATCGAGCTGCTCGACCAGCACCCCCAGGTCGCCGAGGTCGAAGCCGCCCGTGCCCGGAGGATCGGGCGCGCCCGGGGCGATGTCGAGTTCCGCGGCGTCTCGTTCCGCTATCCGGGCACGGCGCGATGGGCGCTGCGTGAGGTGTCGTTCCGCGTACGGCCCGGTACGACGCTGGCGCTGGTCGGGGCGAGCGGCGCCGGCAAGTCCACGGTCGGGAAGCTGCAACTGCGCTTCTACGACCCGGACGAGGGGGCGGTCCTCCTCGACGGCACCGACCTGCGGGAGCTGCGGCTGGCCGAACTGCGCGAGAACGTCGCGGTGGTGCTCCAGGAGACGCTCGTCTTCCACGGCACGGTACGGGAGAACATCGCGTACGGGCGGCCCGGCGCGAGCGAGGCCGACATCGTCGCGGCGGCACGCGCCGCCGACGCGGACGGGTTCATCCGGCTCCTCCCCGAGGGCTACGACACCGTCGTGGGCCAGCGGGGCCGGACGCTGTCCGGCGGGCAGGCCCAGCGCCTGGCGATCGCCCGCGCGATGGTCAGGGACGCGCCCGTACTGCTCCTGGACGAACCGACCACCGGTCTGGACGCCGAATCGGCCCGCCGGATCATGGAGCCGCTGCGCCGGCTGATGGCCGGGCGGACCACGGTCGTGATCTCCCACAACCTGCTGACCGTCCGCGACGCCACGACCACGGTGGTGCTGGACCGGGGCCGGGTCGCCGAATGCGGTACGCACGAGGAACTGCTCGCACGGGGTGGTGTCTACGCCCGTCTGCACCGTATGAACGGCGGCGAGCACGGCGGCGTGCCCGGCATGGACGGCGCCGAGCCCGGCTCCGGTCCCGCCGCCCCGCTGAAGGTCCTCTCATGAGCCTCGCGACCACCACCTCGGCCCGCAGCCCCGCGGGCCCGCCCCTCGCGCCCGGTACGAGGCCCGCGCCCGGGTACGAGGTCCTGGCGCACCTGGACCGGACCGGCTGGCTCGACCTGTACGACGCCTGGAGCGAGGAGCGGGACTGCCGGTGCGTCGTGAAGGTCCTGCGCCCCGACCAGCGCGACGATGCGCGGCTGGCCGAGCGGCTGGTCCGTGAGGGCCGCTGGCTCCAGAGCTTCACGCATCCGCACCTGGTCCGCGCGTACGAGACCTTCGCCTCGCCCGAGCCGCTCGTCGTACTCGAAACGCTGACCGGCGAGACGCTCGACCACCTCATCGACCGGCTGCCGCGGCGGGCGGCCGCCGAGGACGTGGCCGTCCTGGGCGTCCAGTTGTGCTCCGCGCTGCACTACCTGCACGGCCAGGGCCTGCTGCACCTGGACCTGAAGCCGGCCAACGTCGTGGTGGAAGGCGCTCGCGCGAAGGTGCTCGACCTCAGCGTCGCCCACGCGCCCGGCATCGCCCCCGCCGGCGTGGGCACGTTCGGCTACATGTCCCCCGAACAGGCCCGCGGCGGGGCCCTGTCGGCGGCGGCCGACGTATGGGGCATCGGCGTCACACTGTACGAACTCGCCACCGGGGACGTCCCGTTCGACATCGGCGACACGGTGGACGGGTCGACGACCACGGACGGCGCGGCCGCGGACTGGTATCCGCAGCTCGAAGAACCGGCCCCGCCCGTCCGCGCCCACCGGCGCCTGCCCCCGGCCCTGGCGGCGGCCATCGACGGCTGTCTGCGCCCCGATCCGGCGGACAGGCCGTCGGTCTCCGAGCTGTCCGCCGCCCTCGACACGACACTGCTCAGGCGGCGCCGCGATACGCCCGAGGCGGGGTGACGGGAACCGGCCAGACCTGCAAAAAGGCGTCTGGTGGGGCGCGGTGATGGCTATGTAATGTCACATCGCATGATGCTTTTACGGCGCACCGCCTCGCTCGCGGTCCTTCTCGCCACCGTCCTCCCCCTGGCCGTCACCGCGCCCGCGCACGCGGACGACACCTCCTCCTGCCGTACGACACCCTCTGCTCCCCTCGACGCCGAGCAGGCACGGCTCGCGGATGCGCGCAGCACCGCGCTCGTCGAACGCGCCGGGTTCGGGGACTTCGTACGGCGCTTCCCCGCCGCACTGTGCTCGGCCCGCAACCCCGCCGAGGCCGAGCGGCTGCTCGACGGCTGGGGCGAGGCGCTCTGGCAGTCCGCCGTACGCCGCGCCCAGGGGCAGCGGCCCGGCGGCGACCTCCCGGCCGGGGACGACCGCCCCCTGTACTGGACCCGGCTGGCCATGACCACCGCGCTCGCCCGCTGGGAGCCGGGATTCGCCGTCGACCGCGCCGCACTGCGCGCCCGCTTCGAGGACGCCTCCCGCGGCCTCGCCGACAACGGCTTCCGGACGCCGGCGGGCGTACGCCGCGTCTTCATCAGCGGCTTCGACCCCTTCGGGCTCGACACCGAACTGCGCCGCGCCAACCCCTCCGGTTCCGCCGCCCTCCAGCTCAACGGGCGCCGGATCACCCTCGCCGACGGCAGCCGCGCCGAGATCCGGGCCGTCGTGCTGCCCGTACGGTACGCCGACTTCGACGCCGGCATCGTGGAGCGGGCCTTCGCCCCGCGCCTGGCCGGCGGCCCCGGCGCGGCGGACGTCATCACCACGATCAGCCAGGGCTACCCCGGCATCTTCACCCTGGAGGCCTGGGCGGGCCGGTCCCGGTCGGCGGATCCGTACCCCGACAACACCGGCTCCCTCTCCGGCGGTACCCGCGAGCACCCGGTGACCGCCCCCGGTCTCGGCCCGGGCGCGGAGTTCATCCGGACGACACTCCCGACCGAGGCGGCGACCGGCGCCGTGCAGAGCCCGTACCCGGTACTGCTCAACACCGCCGTCACTGAGATCCCGGCGGGCGCCACCGGGCCGGTGGACCGCGAGGACGGTCCGACCCCGGGTTCGCGGGCGGTGGAGGGCGGCGGGGGCGGCTACCTGTCCAACGAGGTGGCCTACCGCTCCAACCGCCTGCGCGGCGAACTCGCCCCGCGACTTCCCGGCGGCCACCTGCACACCCCGGTCCTCACCGGTCTCCCGGCGGACCCGAGCCTGCTGACGGGCCCCGAGTTCGAGCGCAACGAGACCGCGATCACCGCGGAGGTCCGCGCCGTCCTGGAACACACCGCCGCCCGCCCCTGATCCCCCTACAGGGATCCGAGTTCGTCGCTCAGATCCGTCAGACCGAGTGAGCCGAGCGAGAGCGCGGCCATGTGCCAGCGTTTGAGGTCGAAGTCCGGGCCCTGTTTGGCCCGGGCCCGCTCCCGCCCCTCCAGCCAGGCCCGTTCGCCGAGTTTGTACGAGATCGCCTGGGCGGGCCTGCCCAGATAGCGGACGACCTCGCTGTCCAGGTAGGCCGCGGGCCGGCTGGAGTAGCGGCCGAGGAACTCCCGCGCCAGCGCGGGAGTCCACCGCTCCCCCGGCCGGAACGGCGAGTGCGCGGGGATGCTCAGCCGCAGGTGCATGCCGATGTCGATCACCACGCGGACGGCCCGCATCATCTGGGCGTCGAGGTGGCCCAGCCGGTGGGCGGGGTCGGTGAGGAACCCCAGCTCGTCCATGAGGCGTTCGGCGTAGAGGGCCCAACCTTCGGTGGTGGCACTGACCTTGGCGACGTTCGTCTGGTAGCGGGAGAGGCCCGCCGCGACGAACGTCCAGTGCCCCAGCTGGAGATGGTGCCCGGGGAAGCCCTCGTGGTACCAGGTGGAGACGAGGTTGTGGGTGGGGAAGCGGGTCCGGCCCAGCGTCGGCAGCCAGGTCCGGCCCGGGCGGGCGAAGTCCAGGGACGGCTGCGAGTAGTACGGGGCCGCGGGGCCACCGGGCGGCGCGATGCACGACTCGACGTTCCGGACCGGCTCGGCGATGTCGAAGTGCCGCCCGTCCAGGGCCGCCACGGCCTCGTCCATCAGGGACTGGAGCCAGACCCTGGCCTCCTCCACTCCGTGGACGCTCTTGCCGTGGTCGTCCAGCCAGGCCAGTACCACCCAGGGGTCCTGCCCGCCCGGCAGGATGCGCGTCGCCTCGGCCCGCATCTCGGGCAGCAGCCGGTGGAACTCCTCCCAGCCGTACGCGTACGCCTCGTCGAGGTCGAGGTCCGCGCCGGTGTAGTAGCGGGCGAAGCGGCCGTACCGCTCGCGGCCGACGGCGTCCTCGGCGCCGGTCCCGGTGGCCTGTGCCTCGTACTCGCGCCGGAACCACTCCCCCAGCTCCGCGAAGGCGCCCGTCGCCACCCGCGCGGCGGCCTCGACCTCGGCGCGCAGGTGCGGCGGCGCGCCGGCGGCCAGCGGGCCGAACCCACCGCCCGTTGAGCCTGCGGAACCCGTGGTGCTCATGGTGCTCGTGGTGCTCGTGGAGCCCAGCCACTCCTCCAGTTGGGCCACGTTGGCCCGTACCTGGCGCGGCGCCGCGGCCAGTCCGCGCCCCACGCCCTCGGCGAGCGAGGCCCGGTAGCCGCTCAGGCAGTCGGGCACGGCCCGCAGCCGCTGCGCGATCGCCGCCCAGTCCTCGGACGTACGGGTCGGCATCACCGCGAAGACCTTGCGGACCCGGTGCAGGGGCGAGGAGATGTTGTTCACCCCGCGCACGTGCTCGCCCGCCTCGTACTGGGCGAGTTCCGCGTCGAGCCGCTCCCGCAGCAGCCGTGCGCACCGCCGCTCGACGTCCACGTCAGAGCCGGTGTCGGCGTCGCTCCCGGCGAGCCGTACCAGGGTCTCGCGCGCGAGAGAGGCCTCGGCGGCGGCCCCGTCGGGCGAGAAGTCCGGCAGTCTGCCGACGCCGACGGAGGTGCCGAGGTACGTGCCGGTGATCGGGTCGAGCGCGACCAGGGCGTCGACGTGCGCGTCGGAGATCTGGCGGGGCAGCTCACGCTGAGGCCTCAACATGCCCGAAGCACTGCCCACCGCCTCCCCCCGACAAGCCCCGGGGCCCTGTCTTTGGCCGGTATCCCGCTGCCCGGCCGCCCGGCCGCTCACGCTCTGCGAGCAGCACCGATACGCCCCGACATGCGCCCCGCGCCACCGTTACGCACGATGGATGTCGGGACCGACGGGTCAGGAAGACCCGGGGTCCCGCACCCGAGAGAGAGGCGGCGCGATGAGCAGCACGCCGAGTGGAACGACTGGAAGCAGCAGGCCGACCGGTACGGGCAGCCCCTGGGCCGAGGGCGGCACGGTGTTCGCAGGTGTCCTGATGATCGTCATTGGCGTCTTCGCCATCATCGAGGGCATCGTCGCCCTCGCCAACGACGAGGTGTACACGGACATCGGGAACTACACGTTCAAGTTCGACCTCACGGCCTGGGGCTGGATCCATCTCATCGTCGGCATCCTGGTCCTCCTCGCCGGCGCGGCCATCCTCAAGGGCTGGGAGGCCGGCCGGATCGCCGGTATCGTCCTGACCTCCCTGTACGTGATCGTGCACTTCATGTGGCTGCCGTACCAGCCGCTCTGGTCGATCGTCGCCATCGGCATCGGCGTGTTCGTCATCTGGGCCCTGTGCACCGACACCTCGCGGTACGCGAAGCCCTGACGGTGTGACGGCAGCGGCCGGACACAGCCGGATACCCTCGTGCCGGTACGCCTACGACACCGGCACGAGGAGCAGGGACAGCATGACGATCGACCGGCCGGGCCGGCCCGAAGACCTCCCCGCGGCGGAACTGCTGTGGGCCCGGTGGGCGTTGGTCGCCGTACTGGAGGCGACCACCGCGGCGGAGAGCCGCGGCATCCACCGCACCGGCCACTGGATCGACGGCGCCGCACTCCGTCTCGACGACGCCGGCTGCACGTGGTGGGCCCTGGCCCGGATGGGCCAGGGCCGCTTCGTGCTCTACGGCGAGGACGAGTCGAGCGGCGTCAAGTGGCACGAGCCCGCCGTCGACATGCTGGCGCAGGGCCCGGACTGGCTCCCGTACGAGACGCTGCGCGACCTGCTGGAGGGCTGGGAGCTGGGATGCGTCTACTGGTACGAGAACGGCGCATGGGCCCGCGCGCCCTACCCGGAGGACCTCAAGGACGACGGTCTGGACTGCGGTATGGACCGCTTCGTCGATCGGCGGGAAGTCCTCGGCCTGCTGGCCGACCACGGCCCGGCCGCGGAGGAGCTCCTGGCGGCCGCCGAGGAGTACCGGCTGGCACCTCGGGCACTGGACGCCCTGGTCGCGGCCACCGGCAACGAGGACCGGGACGAGGACTGGGACCTGCCCGCCATGCACCGCGCGCTGCACCTGGCCGGCCTCGCGGGGGAACCCGTCACCACGTAGTGCACGGGTTCCCGAAGTGTTCTAGCGTCGTATGAGGCGTCCGCGTGGAGGTGAGAAGGGTGGCAAGTCCGACTCCGGCCCAGTTCCGGGCCGTCCACGGCGACATGGACCGGTGGCAGGCCGTCGACTTCGAGGTGTACGAGCACCTCGTCGAGAACCAGTACGTCGTCCACCCGTGGCCCCGGCCGGAACCCGGCGACCGCCTGCCGCCCCGCCAGGGCCCGGACCCGGCGACCGGAGTAGGGCCGCCGCCCGATTAGGCCGTGTCTTTTGGATCAGGCCGGATCAGCCCGCGGCCTAGGCCGAGACCCGCCCGGCGCGCGGGGCGGCGAGCCGGCGGGCCGCGCGGACCAGGCCGTACGTGGCCAGCGCCGCCACCGGGACGGCCGTGACGGCGACCGTGGCCCACTCCTGCGCGTAGTGCGCGGCCTGGGTGGGCGTCCGCTCGAAGGTGATCATCGGGCCCCAGGTGTAGTAGCCCCAGATCATGACCAGCTGCGAGAGCACGGCGCGCAGGACGGCGTGCACCGCCGTCGGCGCCGTGGCCGAGACCAGCAGCACGACGGCCGCGTACGGCACGTACCCGGATGCGAAGCGGCTCGCCGCGGTCGCGTTCATCCCGTCGCCGTCGCCCGCGACGGCGATCCAGGCGGACAGGGCTCCGGCGGCCAGGGCCACGGCCGCGGTGACGGCTGCTCGCTGCGCGCCCCTCTTCATCTCGTTCTCCTCACCTGCCACGTGCCGACCTGATCTCCTCCACCCTCCGTCGCCGGCATGCGCGGAGAATGACAGGAATATGACCGTTTCGTCACGAGGTGGGCGTGGGGAGCGGCCCCGTCTCCTCCCCGGTGCGGTCCTCCCCGGTGCGGCCCTCCCCGGTGCGGCCCTCCTCGGCGTGCTCCTTCGCCGCGCGGCGCCGCAGCGCGTCCTCGTCCGTGTCGGAGTCGTACGTCACCAGCCTGGGCAGCGCTACGGCCAGGGCCGCCACCGCCGCCACGCACATCAGGCCTCCGCTCCAGAACGCCGACCGCGTGCCCGTCCAGCCCGCGACCGTGCCCGCGCGGACCTGGCCCAGCTGCGGGCCCACGCTGTACGAGAGCACCTCGATGCCCGCCAGCCGCCCGCGCAGCTCCTCGGGAATGGTCTGGTTCCAGATCGTCGCCCGGCCCAGGCCGCTCAGCATGTCGCCGGCGCCCGCGACCGCCAGGCACGCCAGCACCACCCAGATGTCGGTGAACCAGCCGGCCGCCGCGATCGCCACACCCCAGACCGCGGCTCCGCACACCACGAACAGCCCGTGCCTTCGCACCCGGGAGGTCCAGCCGCTGGTCATCCCGAGGACCAGGGAGCCCACGGCGCCCGCCGAGTACATGAGGCCCAGCGCCCACACCGCGTCGAGCTCGTCCGCGAGGAAGGGGAAGATCGTGTTCGGGAAGGCGAAGAACATGGCCGCCAGGTCCACCGCGTACGTGCCGAGCAGCACCGGCCGGCTCCACGCGTAGCGCGCGCCCTCGGCGATCCCGCGCAGCGAGGGCCGCTGCGCGTCGGGCGAGGGCGGCGCCGGGGCCAGCCGGGTGCACAGCAGGACGGACAGCGCGAAGCCGGCGACGGTCACGCCGTAGGCGGCCGGATAGCCGGCGTAGGCGACGACCAGGCCGGCGAGCGCCGGTCCGGCGATCGCACCGATCTGGTAGCGCAGCGCGTTGAGCGCGGCGGCCGCGGTCATCTGCTCGTGCGGCACGATCCGCGCCATCATCGAGTCCAGGGCCGGGCGCTGCAGCCCGGCCAGCGCCGAGACGCCGGCCGCGACCACGTACAGGGGCCACAGCAGCGGGTTCGGCAGCAGGGAGTTCACGAGCAGGACCAGGGCCAGCACCCCGAGCCCGGCCTCGCTCAGCAGGATCATCCGCCGCCGGTCGATCGCGTCGGCCAGGGCCCCGCCGTAGATGCCGAAGACGACGAGCGGGACGAGTTCCACCGCGCCCATCGCACCGACCGCGAGCGGCGAGTCCGTCAGGTGCTTGATCTGGAGCGGGAGGGCGATCATCGCCATGAACGACGTGAAGAACGTGATGGCGCCCTGGAAGAAGAGCAGCCGGAAGTCGCGACTGGAGCGCCACGGGGAGAGGTCGGGCAGTAAGCGGGACGAACGGGTGGTACTCACAGCGGATCATCGTGCGGGAGCCGCCCGCGCCCGGGCAACGCATTTTCGTGTTGCCGGGCGCGCGGCGGTGCCCGTCACCTCGCGCCGGCGCCCAGGTGCTGCCACAGGAACGTGTACGCGAGCGCGTGGTTGACGGCGGCCTGTTCGTTGTCGCTGGCTCCGCCGTGGCCTCCGCCGGTGTTCTCGTGGAAGAGCACCCGGTGCCCCAGCTCCCGCAGCCGGGCGGCCGCCTTGCGGGCGTGGCCGGGGTGGACGCGGTCGTCGCGGGTGGAGGTCATCAGCAGCAGGGGCGGGTACGGCCGGTCCGCGGCGAGGTTGTGGTACGGGGAGAGGGCTTCGAGGTGGGGCCGGTCGGCCTCGCTGTCGGGGTCCCCGTACTCGGCGACCCAGGAGGCCCCGGCGAGCAGGCGGTGGTAGCGCAGCATGTCCAGGAGGGGCACCTTCGCGACGACCGCGCCGAACAGCTCCGGGTGGCGGACGAGCATGGCGCCCATGAGCAGGCCGCCGTTGCTGGCGCCGGTGATGCCGAGCCGGTCGGGGGTGGTGATGCCCCGGGCGGTGAGGTCGGCGGCGACGGCGGCGAAGTCCTCGAAGGCCCGTACCCGGTTCGCGCCGAGGGCGGCCCGGTGCCAGGCGGGGCCGTATTCGGAGCCGCCGCGGATGTTGGCGACCGCGTACGTACCGCCGCGGGCGAGCCACGCCCGCCCGGTGAGCGGGCTGTAGCCGGGGGTCTGCTGGTCCCGGAAGCCGCCGTACCCGTAGAGGAGCGCGGGCCCGGGCCCGTCCTGGCCGGCGGGGCCGACGACGAAGTACGGGACCCGCGTGCCGTCCGCGGACGTCGCGAAGAACTGGCGGACCGCCAGCCCGCGGGCGTCGAAGCGGGCGGGGGCCTGCTTGAGCGGCTCGGAGTCGGCGCCGATGTGCCCGTACGTGAGGGTGGAGGGCTGCAGGAAGCCGTCGACGTTCAGGAAGTACTCGTCGCTGACGTCCGCGTCGGTGTCGGTGACGGTCGCCGAGGACAGGGCCGGCACGTCCGCGAGCGGCCGGCGGCTCCAGCCGTCCGGGCCCGGGGTGAGGACCTCGATGCGGGTGGCGACGTCGGCGAGCGTCTCCAGGATCAGGTGGTGGCGGGTCCAGCTGTGCCCGGCCAGCGCGGTGCGCTCGTCCGGCGCGAACAGCACGTGCGCTGAGCGGTCACCGGCGAGGAACGCGTCGAAGCCGAAGGCGAGGAGCGAGCCCGCCGGGTGTCCGAGCCAGGGGGTCTTCGGGGTGACGATCAGCCACTGCCGGAACGCGTACTTCCCCGCGTCGTCCGGGACCTCGACGCGGACGAGCCGGTCGCCGCCGGCGAGCAGGTACAGCTCGTCGTGGAAGAAGTCGGTGTGCCGGGAGACGAAGTCGCGCTCGTGACCGGGGGTCGGGTCGTGCCAGCCCGCAGCGGACACGTCTCCCGCCTCGGCCTCGAAGACGAGCTCGGCGTCCGCCAGGGGGGTGCCCCGGCGCCAGCGGCGGACCGTACGGGGATAGCCGGAGGCGGTCAGCGAACCGGGCCCGAAGTCGGTGCCGAGGAAGACGGTGTCCTCGTCGATCCAGCCGATCCGGGTCTTCGCCTCCGCGACGTGGAAGCCGCCGTCCTCACCGGGGACGAAGGCCCGGCCGTCGAGGTCGAACTCGCGGACCACGACGGCGTCGGAGCCGTCCCGGGACAGCTGGACCAGGGCCCGGCCGTAGTCCGGGTACCGCACCCGGGCGCCGGCCCACACCCATTCCTCGCCCTCCCGCGCCGCGAGGGCGTCGATGTCGAGGAGCACCTCCCAGGCGGGGTCGTCCTTGCGGTACTGCTCCAGCGTCGTACGCCGCCACACGCCCTTCGGGCGGTCCGCGTCCCGCCAGAAGTTGTAGAGGTGAGCCCCGCGTCGGGCGGTGTACGGGATGCGGTCGGCGTCGTCGAGGACCTCGCGCAGTTCGTCGCGCAACGCCTCGAAGCCGGGGTCGGCGGCGAGCGCGGCGGCGGTCTCCGCGTTCCGCTCCCCCACCCAGGCCAGCGCGGCCTCGCCCTCGACGTCTTCCAGCCACAGGAAACGATCTTCAGCAGTCACCCCACGATTGTGCAGCCCCGCGGGGCGCGCCGGAGCCGCGTCGGGTGAAGCCCGGTCTTCGGGTCCGGTTCCGGCGGGGCCGGTCAGGCCGACAGCGGCCGGTCGTGGGCGCCGACCGGGGCGGGCAGGGCCGTGGAGCCGGTGAGGTAGCGGTCCACGGCGGCGGCCGCCGCCCGGCCTTCCGCGATGGCCCACACCACCAGGGACTGGCCGCGCCCGGCGTCGCCCGCCACGAAGACCCCGTCGGGCCGGCGGCGGGAGGGCCGCTCCCTCGGCGGGCCCCAGGTCGGCGGCACGCCGGCCGCCGGGGCCTCGGCCCAGGGCGGCGCCTTGGGCCTCGCGGGACGGCCCGGTGGCGCGGAGGCGCCGGGCCCTCCGGACTTGCCGAGCTCGCGGGGATCGCCGGGCCCGCCGAGGGCCGCGTAGTGCGCGTCCCGGGCGAAGTTGCCCCGGTCGTCGCGGGTGAGCCCGAGCTGTTCGCCGAGCCGGCAGGCCCGCTCGGGGCCGGAGAAGCCGAGCGCCAGCAGGACCAGCTCCGCCTCGATGACCCGCTCGGTGCCCGGCATCGGCCTGCGCCCCACGGGCTCGACCGCCGTGAGGTGCAGGGCCCGTACTCGGCCGTCCGCACCGCCCTCGAAGTGCAGGGTGGCGCTGGAGAACAGCCGGGGATCGGTGCCGTGCCGCCCGCGCGCCTCCTCGTGGGCGTGGGAGATCCGGTACACCTGCGGGTGTACCAGCGGCCACGGCTCTCCCTCCGGCCGCTCGGGGCCCGGCTCCGGGCGGATGTCGAGCTGGACCACCGACAGCGCCCCCTGCCGCAGGGCGGTGCCCAGGCAGTCCGAGCCGGTGTCCCCGCCGCCGACGATCACCACGTGCCGGCCCTCGGCGGTGAGCGCGGGCGCCGCGCAGTCCCCCTCGCCGACCCGGTTGGCGCAGGTCAGGTACTCCATGGCCTGGTGGATGCCGTGCAGCTCGCGGCCCGGCGCGGCCAGCTCCCGGCGCTCCTCGGCCCCGACGGCGACGACGACCGCGTCATGGCGTCGGCGCAGTTCCGCCGCGTCCACGCGGCCGCCTATGTCTGCGTCCGTACGGAAGACCGTGCCCTCGGCCCGCATCTGGGCGATCCGCCGGTCCAGGTGGGTCTTCTCCATCTTGAACGCGGGGATGCCGTACCGGAGCAGGCCGCCGATGCGGTCGGCCCGCTCGTAGACGACGACGGTGTGCCCGGCCCGGGTCAGCTGCTGTGCCGTGGCGAGCCCGGCCGGGCCGGAGCCGATGACGGCCACGGTCTGTCCGCTGAGCCGGCCGGGCGGCGCCGGCGGGGCGTATCCGAGCTCCCAGGCCTGGTCGGCGATGGTCTGCTCGACGTTCTTGATGGTCACCGGGTCGGCGTTGATCGCCAGTACGCAGGAGTCCTCGCAGGGGGCCGGGCAGAGCCGGCCGGTGAACTCGGGGAAGTTGTTGGTGGCGTGCAGCCGCTCGGCCGCGGCCCGCCACTCGCCGTGCGCGGCGTAGGCGTTCCACTCGGGGATGAGGTTGCCGAGCGGGCAGCCGCCGTGACAGAAGGGGACGCCGCAGTCCATGCAGCGGTTCGCCTGCGCGGACACCAGGGGCAGCAGCGTCTGCCCGGCGTGCACCTCCCGCCAGTCGCCGAGCCGCTGGTCCGCGGGGCGCGACGGGACGGAGCTACGCGGGGTCCGGAGGAACCCGTACGGGTCGGTCATGCGCCGCCTCCCTGGTCACAGGCGGATACGGCGGTCAGACCAGGTTACGCCGGGTTCGGGACTCCCGCGGTGGCCAGGAACGCGGCGATGACCCCGGTGAACCGCTCGGGGTCGTCGAGCCACGGGGCGTGGCCGGCTCCGGGCTGGACGGCGAGCCGGGCGTGCGGGAAGAGACCGGCGTACTCGGCGGCGGCGGGCTGCGGCAGCGATACGTCGTACTCGCCCGCGAGGAGGAGCACGGGAGCGTCGAACCCTGCGAGTGCCGTACGGGTGGCGCCGGGGTCGAAGGCGCCTTCACCGGCGTAGCCGGACGTGGCCCCGGCGTTCTTCTGGGCCTCGTCGGCGGCGTCGTAGGCCCGGGCGGCGTCGTCCCAACGACCGTGGAGGAAGGGGGCGATCGCCTGCCAGCTGTCGGCGGTGCCCCGGCCGGCGACGACGGCCTCCAGGGCGGCGTACGCGTCCGCGTACCAGGGCTCGCCCCGGCGCAGACGGGCGGTCTCCAGCCTGTCCTCGCCCGTGATCGTGATGCCGACGCCCATCACGCTCGGGGTGAGCAGGACGAGCTTGCCGACGCGCTCGGGGTGGCGGCCGGCGTACAGGGCGGCCAGGTTCGCGCCGGCCGAGTGCGCGAGCAGGTCCATCCGGTCGAGGCCGAGGTGCGTGCGCAGGGCCTCGACGTCCTCGACCTGGCGGTCGCAGCGGTAGGAGCCGGTGTCGGCGGGTACTTCGGACCGGCCGGTGCCGCGCAGGTCCAGCATGATCAGCTGCCGGTGCGCGGAGAGCCCGCCCAGCTCGCCGAGGTAGACGGAGTCCCGCATCGGCCCGCCGGGCAGGCAGACGAGCGGCGGTCCGTCCCCGCCGAGGATCCGGTAGGCGAGCGTGGTCCCGTCGGGCGCGGAGAAGGTAGGCATGGCGCTCACCCTTCCAGCGGCTGCGCCCCCTGACAACCGGGTTTCCCCCGGTCAGAGGCCCGCGCGGGTCCGGGCGACCAGGGCGCGGGCCTCGGCGACGGTGGCCGTCAGCGCCTCGGCCGTGGTGCCGGGCGCGCCCAGCAGGTCGCGGACGCGGCGGCCGAAGCCGGCGGGTGCGCCGGGCAGCGTCTCGGCGACGGCCAGCGCGCCCTTCTCGTTCAGGCACCAGCGGCGGTCCGCGGCGAACAGCGCCTGCACCAGCACGCCCACGGCCCGGGACAGGCACAGCGACACGTACAGGGCGTCCGCCCGGGCCGCGCCCTTCGCCGCTCCCTCGACCAGGAACTCCGCCTCCCAGGCCCCCGCCGTCAGCGCCTCCCGCAGCGGCTCCGGATAGTCGGCGGTCTGCCGTCGAAGGTCCGTGAGCTCGCCCGTCGGATCGGCGAGTACCCGCCCGAGCGCCACCTCGCCCGCGTAGCAGGGCGACCAGAACCCGAGCGGATGCCCCGCCTGTACGCCGACCTCGTACCGTCCCTCGCGGCACTGCTCCCACACCTGCCCGACCCGGTCCAGATCCCGCAGGATCCAGTCCACGGCGGTCCCCTCGACCCGCAGCCACGCGCCGCCGTTCACCCAGGGGCCCCAGTCCCCGGGTGCGGCCACGTCCACCCCGGGTCCGGCCGAGGCGCGCAGCGCGTCGAGATCGAGGTCGCCGCGGTAGTAGACGCCGAGGTCCCAGTCCGATCCGGGCCGGTGCTCTCCGCGGGCCCGGCTGCCGCCGAGCATCACGCCGACCACACCGGGTACCCGAGCGAGGCGCTCCGCCATGTCCTTGATGATCGTTTCCACCGAGCGAGTCTCGCACCGCACGCCCGCGCCGGGCCATCGGATTCCGGCCGGGCGGCCCTACGCACCCTTGCCGGCGAGGTCGGCGGCTTCCAGGGCCGCAGTCAAGTAGCGCCGTACGACGTCCAGTTCACCGGGAGTGAACTCCTCGGCCGCGTCGACCATGCCGCCGATCAGCGGGCCGAAGAAGGACCAGCCCAGCTCGACGGCCTTCGGCTCGACGACGAGCAGGATCCGGCGCCGGTCCCGCTCGTCGCGGCTGCGGCGGACCAGGCCCAGCCGTTCCAGCCGGTCGAGGAGCCCGGTGGTACCCGCCGAGTTGAGCCGCAGCGCCTCACCGAGCCGCCCCGGGGTGACCACCTCCCCCGCCCGTTCGGCATCGAGCAGCCGGATCAGGGCCCGCAGATCGGTCGGATGCAGACCGTTGCGCGCCGCGAACTCGGCGCCACGCAGGTGGAGTTCCACCGTGACCGCGCGCAGGAGGTGTACCAGCCGCATGGCGGGGGTGTCGTCATCGTTCACTCGACTATTCTCTCGCCGAACGAGATAATCGGTCAACGAGACGATATCCGGGGGCCCGCCGTGACCGTGTACGCATCCGCATCCGCATCCGCATCGCAAGAGTTCTTCGCCGCCTACGACGCGCTGCTCGCGCGCTGGCCGGCTGGCACCGCCGAGCTCGACGTCCCGACCCCGTACGGAACGACCCGCGTGCACGCGTACGGGCCCGCCGGGGCCCCCGCGGTCCTGCTCCTGCACGGCGGCGGCTCCACCGGCGCCGTCTGGTTCGCCAACGCCGCGGCGCTCGGCGCACACCACCGGGTCCTCGCCGTCGACATCCTCGGCGACGCCGGCCGCAGCGTGCGCGCGGGCCGCCCGCTGCGCACGACCGCCGACCTGATGGCCTGGCTGGACGCGCTCCTGGACGGGCTCGGTGTCCGGAGCGCCGCGCTGCTGGGGCATTCGTACGGTGCCTGGATCGCCCTGACGTACGCGCTGCACGCGGCGGAGCGGGTCGACCGGCTGGTGCTCCTCGACCCGACCCAGTGCTTCGCGGGATACCGCCCCGGATTCCTGCTGCGCTCACTGCCCGTGCTGGTGCGCCCGCGGGCGGCCCGCGTGCTCGCGTACGTCGACCGCGAGACGTCGGGCACGGACACCGACCCGCAGTGGAAGCGGCTCTTCGCCCTGGCGGCCTCGGACGTCGCCGACCGGAAGCTGGTCGTCGGCCGTCGGCCGGACGCCCGGGCACTGAGGGCCCCGCTGCTGGTCCTGCTCGCGGGCCGCAGCGGGGCCCACGATCCGGAGAAGGTCGCGGCCCGCGCCCGCGAAGCCGTACCGCACGCCCGGGTCGAAACGTTCCCGCAGCTCACCCACTACGCGCTGCCCACGGCGGCGCCCGCGAAGACGAACCGCCTGATCTCCGAGTTCCTCGGGGCCGACCGGGAAGGTCAGTCCAGGTCGAGGTGGTAGGCCCCGGCGGTGGCGTCGGCGAACAGCGTGAACTGGACCCGGTGGCCCGGCTCGCCGTCGTGGTCGCCCGCGCCTTCGCAATCGACGTCCACCTCGACGGGCTCGGCGTCCACGAGGACGTACTCCCCGTAGCCCTCGAAGTCCCCGGGGCCGTCGGCGACGCCGATGTGGATCGGGGTCTCGTCGGGCAGCGCCGCCAGCGCCTCGCGGAGCCGGCCAGCGGTCCACACCTGCGGATTGTGATCGAACATGTCAGCCATGCCGCGACATTAGAGCGCGAAAGGTGCACCACGGCCACGGCGCGCCGGACGGTTTCCCGCATCCGCGACGACCGTCACCCGGAGTGCGTCCAGAGTCTGCCCAGGTGCACGTGGAGGACGTCCTGCGCCTCGTGCGGGGTGAGGTGTCCGATGAGGACGTGCGCGGTGAGGCCGTCCGCGAGGGCGAGGAGGGGTACGGGCCTCGCGCTGCGGATCGAGGGGGGTTGCGCGGCCGGCGTCTTGCGCCGCCTCGGCGACGAGCCGGGCGAACGACTCCTGCAGGGCCGCGTAGTTCGCCTTCAGCGTCACGGCGAGGGCCTCGCTGACCGCCGCCTGCGCGACGAAGGCCAGCCAGACCCTGGCCTCGGCCCGGTGCTCCTCCCGCAGCAGGGAGATCTCGGTGGCCACATGGCCGAGGGCGGTGGCCGCCGACTGGGCCGGGCTCCTGGCGGTCCGGGCCCGTACGCGCTCGCCGATGCGCTCGCCCACGTACCCGACGGCGAAGCCCAGTTCTGCGGTGTGGCGGGGCTGAAGCCGTCCACGGGCCGGTTCCCGGCGGACCACCGCGTCCTCGGCCCGGACGACCCCGGCCCCGCGTCCCAGATGCTCGTCACCGACGGGCCGCCGGCACGGTCGGTGGGCGACCTGCGCCTCGCGTACGAGGTACTGGCCGGGACCGATCCGCGCGACCCACGGGCCGTGCCGGTGCCGGTGCGCGGTGAACCGCTGCCCGGGCCGGTGAAGGTCGCCGTCGTGGCGGACCCCGGCGGGCAGGGCGTCCACCCCGCGGTGCGCGGAGCCGTGGAGAGCGCTGCCGGAGCGCTGCGGGATGCGGGATACGACGTGCGCGAGGTGGCGGACGTACCCCGCACGGCCGAGGCCCTCGACGCATACGGCCGGATCGCCGTGACCGAGTTCGCTCCGAGCCGGCCGGTGGTGCGCACGCTGCTCGGCCCGGGCGGGGACCGGTACATCGCGATGATGATGGAGCGCACCCCGCCCGCGAGCGCGGACGAGCTCGTGGGACTGATGGGCCGTTGGCTGGGCATCCGCCGCTCCGGGGCGGAGTTCCTCGACGAGTACCCGCTGTTGCTCGGCCCCACGTTCACCGAGCCGCCGGTCGAGCCGGGGCTGGAGTCGCGCGACCGGGCGGGCCGCGACCGGGTCGGGTCGGGCATGCGTCTGTGCACGGTGACCAGCTTCGTGGGCGTGCCGGCGGTGGCCGTGCCGACGGGGGTGACCGGCGGACTCCCGTGCGGGGTCCAGATCGTCGGGCGCGCGTTCCGGGAGGACCTGTGCCTGGACGCCGCCCAGGCGGTCGAGGACCGGCTCGGCGTGCTCACGCCCGTGGACCCGCGCGGGTGAGCGCGGGCCCGGGAGCGCCCCGGCCCCGCGGAAGGCGGCGGGGCCGGGGCGGGCGGCCGGACGGTCAGCCGTTCAGGGACGCCATCAGCTCCGGGGCGTAGCGGTCGCCGGAGACCACTCCGTGCGGGGCCACCGCGTCGATGGCGGCCAGGTCCGCGTCCGTGATCGTCACCGCCGTCGCGGCGATGTTCTCCTCCAGGTAGCGGCGGCGCTTGGTGCCCGGGATCGGCACGGCGCCGCGGCGCAGCGTCCAGGCCAGGGCCAGCTGCGAGGGGGTGACGCCCTTGTCCGCGGCGAGGCGCCGGACCTGGTCCACGACGGCCAGGTTGCGGTCGAAGTTCTCGCCCTGGAAGCGGGGGTCCGTCCGGCGGAAGTCGTCCGCCGCGAAGTCGTCCGGCGTGGTGATCGCGCCCGAGAGGAAGCCCCTGCCGAGCGGTGAGTACGCGACGAGCCCGATGCCGAGTTCGCGCAGGGTGTCGAGGACGCCGTCGTACTCGATGCCGCGCTCGAAGAGGCTGTACTCCGTCTGCACGGCGGCGAGCGGATGCACGGCGTGGGCGCGGGCGATGGTGGCGGGCGCGGCCTCGCACAGGCCGATGTGGCGGACCTTGCCGGCGGAGACGAGCTCGGCCATGGCGCCGACGCTCTCCTCGATCGGGACGTTCGGGTCGACGCGGTGCAGGTAGTACAGGTCGATGTGGTCCGTGCCGAGGTGGCGCAGGGAGCGGTCGGCCGAGCGGCGGATGTACTCGGGGGTCCCGTTGTGGCCGCGCAGCTCGCCCTGGTCGGTGAACTCGACACCCGTCTTCGTGGCGATCACGGCCGCGCCGCGGCGGCCGGCGAGCGCCTTGCCGAGGAGCTGCTCGTTCAGGAACGGGCCGTAGCCCTCGGCGGTGTCGAGCAGGGTGACGCCGAGCTCCAGCGCGCGGTCGATGGTGGCGAGGGACTCGGTCTCGTCGGTGGCTCCGTAGTGGGCACTCATCCCCATCAGACCGAGGCCCTCGGCGCCGACCTCAAGGCCCTGACCGCCCAGTGCGCGGATCTCCATGATGCTGCCCTCTCTCCGTAAGTAACTAACTGGATAGTTCGACTATGGACCCACCTCGCGCCGGATGTCAATAACCAGATAGTTACTTGCTAGGCTTCGCCCATGGCACGGGATTCCAGCGCGACCAAGGCACGCCTGCTCGACGCGGCCTTCTCCGAGTTCGCCGCGTATGGCATCGCCGGCGCGCGGGTCGACCGCATCGCCGAGGCCGCACAGGCGAACAAGCGGCTCATCTACGTCTACTACGGCAACAAGGAACAGCTCTTCGACGCCGTCCTGCGGCGGGCGCTGGAGACCGGTTCTGAATCCGTCCCGTTCAGCCCCGACGACCTGCCGGGGTACGCGGGCGCCGTGTTCGACCACCTCGTCGAGCGGCCGTCCCTGATGCGACTCGTGCTGTGGAAGCAGCTGGAGCGGCCCGGGGCCACGGCCGCGGAGGCGGAGTCCTACCGCGGCAAGATCGCGGTGGTGGAGGATGCGCAGAAGGCGGGGCACGTCGACGCCTCGTTGGACCCCGCCGACGTCCTCACACTGGTGATGGGCCTGTCCCAGGCCTGGTTCGGCGCGGTGGGCGGCCCGGCGGCGGGCGATTCGGGCACCGGCTGGGCGGCCGAGCGGCTCGCGCAGCACCGCGCGGCGGTGGTCGAGGCCGTACGCCGCATCACGGCGCCGCGACGCGACCCGGCGTAGAGCCTCCCCTTCCGGATCAGGCCGCGGCGCCGCGCGCGGTGCGGTCCGGCGCGGTTCCGGCCGGTCCAGGTACGCGCCGCACCCGGCCGCCACGCGATGGCGGGACTCCGGGGACACCCCCGAGGCCCGGTCCGCCGAGGATCTCGGCCGGGCCTGGCCGGGGCGCCGCCCGTCAGGCGGTGGCCGCGGGTGCGGTCATGGCCCGGGACAGGATGGTTTCCGTGTCCACGCCCGTCGGGAGCGTCCCGTACGCGCCGCCGTGCTCGCCGCCCAGGCGGGAGGCGCAGAAGGCCTCGGCCACCGCGCCCGGGGCGTGGCGCAGCAGCAGCGATGCCTGGAGGACCAGGGCCATCGTCTCGGTGAGCCGCCGGGCCCGGTACTCGGCCTCGGCCGGATCGGCCAGCTGCTTGTGGAGTCCGGCCACCGCCGCGTCCAGGTGCCGGTCGGCGCCCGCCGCCCGCCCGGCCTCCTCGAAGAAGGCCTCGACGGTCTCCGGCTGCCGGGCCATCGCCCGTAGCGAGTCCAGGGCGGCGACGTTGCCGGAGCCCTCCCAGATCGACGACAGCGGGGCCTCCCGGTAGAGGCGCGGCATGCCCGAGTCCTCGATGTAGCCGTTGCCGCCCAGGCATTCGAGGGCTTCGGCGGCGTGCCCGGGGGCGCGCTTGCAGACCCAGTACTTGGTGACGGCCAGCCCCAGCCGCCGCAGCAGCGCCTCGTCCTGGTTGCCCTGGGAGACCCGGTCCGTGGCGCCAGCGAGGCGCAGGGCGACGGCGGTCGCCGCCTCGGATTCAAGGGCGAGGTCGGCGAGGACGTTGCGCATCAGGGGCTGGTCGATGAGCGCCTTGCCGAATGCCCGCCGGTGCGTGGCGTGGTGGACGGCGCGGATGACACCGAGGCGCATCCCGGATGCCCCGCCGAGCACACAGTCGAGGCGGGTCATGTTGACCATCTCGATGATCGTCGCGACGCCGCGCCCCTCCTCCCCCACCAACCAGCCGAAGGCCTCGTCGTACTCGATCTCGGCGGAGGCGTTGGACCGGTTGCCGAGCTTGTCCTTGAGGCGCTGGAGCAGCAGGCGGTTGCGGCTGCCGTCCGGCAGCACCCGGGGCAGCAGGAAACAGGACAGCCCGCCCGGGGCCTGGGCCAGCGTCAGGAAGACGTCCGACATGGGCGCGGAGGTGAACCACTTGTGCCCGGTCAGCCGGTAGGTGCCGTCCGGGGCCGGGACGGCGGTCGTGGTGTTGGCGCGTACGTCGGAGCCGCCCTGCTTCTCGGTCATCGACATGCCCGCGATCAGGCCCTGCTTGGTGTCGGGCCGGCGCAGTCCGTAATCGTACGTGCGGGAGGCGAGCAGCGGCTCCAGCCAGCCGGCGAGTTCCGGGGTCGCGCGCAGCGCGGGTACGGCGGCGTACGTCATGGACACCGGGCAGGAGTGGCCCGCCTCGACCTGGCCCCAGACGAGGAACTTCGCGGCCCGCGCGACGTGCGCTCCGGCCCGGTCGTCCGCCCAGGGCGCGGCGTGCAGCCCGTGGGAGACGGCGGTGCCCATCAGCTCGTGCCAGTACGGGTGGAACTCCACCTCGTCGATGCGGTGGCCGTAGCGGTCGTGGGTGCGCAGCACAGGCGGGTTCTCGTTGACCACGCGGCCCCACTCCGCGGCCTGTTCGGAGCCGGCGAGGGCGCCGAGCCGGTGGATCTCGGGTATCGCCCACGCGCCGCCCTCGCGGGCGACCGCCTCCAGCAGGGCCGGGTCGGCGGCCGCGTCGTAACCGAGGTGCGGCGGCACCTGGTTGGTGACCTCATGCGTCTGCGGCATCGTGTCCTCCAAGGGCACGCAGGGTGAAGGTGATCAGACCGGGGATGACGTCCCCCGGGGCCGCGTCCCCGTCGGCCAGCGGCCCGACGAGCGCTTCGGCGATCGCGCCGACGAGCGCCGCGGCCGTCAACTCGGGCGACTGGGCCGGGAGTTCTCCGGAGGCCACGCCCGCGGCGATCTGCTGCGCGTACACGTCGCGGAACGCCCGCCGGAAGACGAGGCGTTCGGTGTCGACGGCCGGGTCGGCCGGCTCCGCCAGCAGGGCGAAGGCCCGGCGCGGCGCTTGCAGCGCCCGGTACGCGAAGGTCTCGACGGCGGCCGCCACCCGCTGCGCGGCGCCGCCCGGGCGCTCCGTCGCGGCGGCCACCGCCTCCAGCTCCCGGGCCACGAGCGTACGGAAGAGCGCGGCGGCCAGCTCGGACTTCCCGGAGAACGACTGGTACACGCTGCCGGTGGAGATCCCGGCCTCGGCGGCGATGGCGGCGACCGAGCAGCCGCCGTACCCCTCCCGGGAGAGCAGGTGGACTGCGGCTTCGAGCACCCGCTCGCGCCGGGCGTCGAGGCGGGCCTGCACGGAAGGCGGGCGACGGTAGGGCATGGAAGGATTGAAGCACCGATTCACTGCTTCACACCAGACCCCGGAAGCCCGCAGGAGCGCGGCGGGGCGGGCAGGGTCCGAGAGAGGCGGGGTGCGAGAGAGGCCGGGGTCCGAGAGGGGCGGGGTCCGGGAGGGGCGGGGTCCGGGAGAGGCGCTCTACGAGGCGAGGGTCGCCGGGGTGGGGCCGTCGGGGCGGACGGTGATGCTGTACGCGGCCTTCGTGGGGACGGAGTGGAACTCCGGGACGTGGGCGGGCAGCAGGTGTTCGAGCAGGACGGTCGACTCGCGGAGGGCGAACTGGAGGCCGAGACAGGCGCGCGGGCCGATGCCGAAGGGGAGATAGGCGCCGGGGTGGGTCGGGCGGCCGTCCGGGGCGGTGAAGCGGCGGGGGTCGAACCGCTCGGGGTCCGGCCACAGTTCGGGGTCGCGGTGCGTGAGGTACGGGCAGACCACCACGTCGGAGCCCGCTTCGACGGCGTAGCCGGTCAGCACGTCCGCCTCGGCGGCGTACCGGGGCAGGATCCACGCCGACGGGTAGAGCCGGAGCGTCTCGTGGACCAGGGCCTGGACGGCGCGGTGGCGCTCCGCCGAGCCCGGGGCGCCTGCGGCGAGGGCCTCCTCGCGGGCCGCGGGGTGCCGGTCGAGCAGGAGGTGGAGCCAGGTCAGGGTGGTGGCGGTGGTCTCGTGGCCGGCGACGAGCAGGGTGACCAGCTCGTCGCGGATCAGCCGGTCGGTGTACTCGGGGCGTTCGGCGGCCGCACCGAGCAGCAGATGCAGGAGACCCGGCCCGTCGGGCCCGGCCCCGCCGCCGCGGGCGGCCTCGATGGCGTGGTGCGCGACGGCGTCGATCCTGGCGAGATCGGCGGCGACGGCCTCCCGGGCGCCGGCGGTGTCGGCCGGCAGCTCGGGCATCGCGGCCACCACCACGGCGAGGGCGCCCAGTTCGCGCTCGGTGTCGTCGTCGAGGGGGTGGCCGGTGAGGGAGCGCCAGATGGTGTCCAGGGCGAAGCGGCGCATCTCCAGGCCGACGTCGAACGGCTGCCCGGTACGGGCGTACGCGGCCCAGCGGCCGGCGGTGACCCGGGCGGCCTCCGCGATCCGCTGCTCGTAGCGGCGCATGCCGGTGCCGGTGAACTGGGATTGCAGCAGCCGCCGCTGGCTCTTCCAGGCCTCGCCGGTCGCCGCGAGTACGCCGTCTCCGATCAACAGGCGGGCGCGGTGGGAGCGTTTGACGTACCGGTCGGGGTGCAGGGCCAGCACGTGCCGGACCGCCCGGGGGTCCGTGACCAGCACCGTGGGGCTCGGCCCGAGACCGAACGCCGCGACCCCGCCGAGCCGTTCGCGCACCAGGGCCAGCAGGTCGACCAGTTCGGCCCCGTCGGAGCGCCACCGCTCCACGAGGGCGCGGTCCAGCTCGGGGACCGGCCGTCCCGTACGGGCGGCGGGCGGACGGGGGTCGAAGCCGGCTTCGGTGGCCACGGATCTTCTCCTGTTCGCCGCTGGTCCCGGCCCCTGGCGGAACCCGGGCATCACGGACTGTACGGGAGCGGACGCACCTCGTGACACCCCGCCCCGGTCCGCGGCCCGGGACCAGGGGGTGGCCGGTGAGGCCGAGTGGGAGTGTGCCCCTACCGCACGACCCTCGGCAGGCGCAGGCTCAGCAGCACCGTCAGGGCGATCATGCCCAGCTGGACCAGCAGCGTGACGGCGAGCGCGTCCCGCATGCCTGCCGACGGGACCAGGGCGAGGAACAGGCTGCCCAGGGTCGCGACGCCGAGGGCGAGCGCGGACTGCTGCGTGGTGATCATGACCCCGCCGCCCACGCCCGCCCGGTCGGCCGGTACGTCGGACAGCATCAGCCGCATCAGGACGGGCAGTTGGAGCCCCTGGCCGAGGCCGGCCACGGCCACGCCCGGAGCGAGCGAGAGCAGCCCGAGCTCCGGCCAACCGCGCAGGACCGCGAGGACGAGCAGGATGACGCCGACACCCTGGAGGATTCCGCCCGCGGTGACGACGCGGCTCCCGAACCGGCCGACCAGCCGCGGCCCGGCGAGCGAGGCGGCGAAGAAGGCCAGTGCCATCGGCACCAGCGCCAGTCCGGCCTCCACCGGGCCCATCCGCAGACCCTGCTGCAGGACCACAGCGATGACGAACATGAAACCGCTGAAGCCGATCGAGAACGGCACCACCAGGACCAGGCCCCGCCGCAGCGACTGCAGGCGCAGCAGGCTCGGCGGCACCAGCGGGGTGCGGCCGAGCCGGTCGGCGCGGCGCTCGGTCCGGTAGAAGGCGATGGCGGCGAAGGGGAAGACCGCGAGCGAGACCCACGTCCACAGCGGCCAGCCGGCGGCCCGGCCCTCGGTCAGCGGCAGCAGCAGGGACACCAGCGACAGGGCGAGCAGCAGCGTCCCCGGTACGTCGACCGAGGCCGGCCGGTCCGAGCGGGTCTCCGGTACGGCGCGGGTGGCGAGCACCAGCCCGAGGACCACCACCGGCACGTTGACCAGGAACACCGAGCGCCAGCCGAAGCCCGCGACGTCGGCCGCGACCAGGACGCCGCCCAGGATCTGCCCGGCGACCATGGACAGCCCGGCGGTGGCCCCGTACAGGCTCATCGCCCGGGCCCGGCGCGGCCCCTGGGTGGTGGCCTGGATGGTGGCGAGCACCTGCGGCAGCATCAGCGCGGCCGCGGCGCCCTGCGCCACCCGCGCCCCGACCAGGGTCCAGGCGGTGGGCGCCAGCCCGCACAGGAGCGAGGTGACACCGAAGGCGGTCATGCCGATCAGGAAGAGCCGGCGCCGTCCGGCCATGTCGCCGAGGCGGCCGCCGAGGACGAGGAGCACGGCGTACGCGACGCCGTAGCCGCCGACGATCAGTTCCAGCGTGGCCGGGCCGGCCGCGAGGTCGCTGTCGATGGCGGGCAGCGCCACGTTGACGATGAAGAAGTCGATCAGGGGCAGGGCCGCGCCGAGCAGCACGGTGAACAGCCCGAGCGGGCCGATCACGGCCGGGGCCGGCCCGGAGGCCGGGCGGCCCGCCGGGGCGGACGGGGAGGGACGGGTGGTGCGTACGGTCGTTTCGCTCACACCGGTACGATCGCGCTGCGCTCAGCCTGGTACCAGAGTCTTCCTATCCTGGTACAAGGAATACCTGGCAACGGGATGAGCGGTGCGGCACCCTGGTTGCATGACCACTGTTGCCTCCGACAGCGACGTACGCCGGCACGAGCTGGCCGATTTCCTGCGCAGCCGCCGGGAGCGGATCACGCCCGAGCAGGTGGGGCTTCCGCGCGGCCGCCGCCGGCGCACCCCGGGGCTGCGCCGCGAGGAGGTCGCCCAGCTCTCCGCCGTCGGAGTCACCTGGTACACCTGGCTGGAGCAGGCCCGCGAGATCCAGGTCTCCCCGCAGGTCCTGGACGCCCTGGCGCGCGCCCTGCTGCTCGACGCCAGTGAGCGCACGCACCTGTTCGCGCTGGCCGGCAGCCTCGATCCGACCCCGCATGCCCCGTGCCCGAGCGTGACCCCGGCGCTGCGGGCGATGCTCGACCAGCTGGGGCCGATCCCGGCCTGCATCCAGAACAGCCGGTACGACATCCTCGCGTACAACGCCACGTACGGACGGCTGCTCTGCGACCTGGACGCGCTGGCGCCCGAGGACCGCAACTGCCTGTGGCTTGCGTTCACCAACGCGGACTGGCGGGCGTCGATGGCCGACGTGGCCGAGGTGAACCGCACGATCGTGGCCAAGTTCCGGGCCGCGATGGCGGAACACCTCGCCGAGCCGACCTGGAAGGCCCTGCTGGCGCGACTGGAGGCGCAGTCGCCGGAGTTCCGGGAGCTGTGGGCGCGCCACGAGGTGCTCGGCGTGGGCGCCAAGACGAAGTACATCCGCAACGCGCACGTCGGTCTGCTGCACCTGGAGCACACCAATCTGTGGCTCGGGCCGGCGGCGGGCCCGCGTCTGGTGACGATGGTGCCGGTAGACGAGGAGAGCCGGGCGGGCCTGGAGCGGCTGGCGGGGCTGGAGCTCCCCGACCGCCCGCAGCGGCCGGAGCGCCCGGAGCCGCTCGATTCGCTGCCGCTCCTCGTACCGGCCGCGGTCTGACGCGCCCCCGCCCCGCCCGCGGCCCCGCTTACGGCTGCTCGGCCAGCCCCTCCGGCAGCCGGCCCGTGTGCACCACCCCGAGGGTCTGCGTGGCCCGGGTCAGGGCGACGTACAGGTCGCTCGGCTCGTGGTCCGCCGGCTCCACGACGATCACCGAGTCGAACTCCAGCCCCTTGGCCTGGCGCGGGTCCAGCAGGACGACCGTACGGGTCAGGTCCGGCTCCTCCCCCGCCCGTACGCCGGGCAGCGCGGCCGCCAGCGCCGCGTGCAGCGGGCGCGGCGCGATCACCGCCAGCCGGCCGCCCCGCCCCTCGGCCGGAGAGCCTTCGCGCACCGCGTCCGCGACCGCGGCGGCGAGGTCGTCCGTCGCCCGGACCCAGGGCCGCTGACCCGTGGACCGTACCGAGCTCGGCGGCTCGAATCCGGGGTGGCGGGCCCGGAGCACGGCGGCCGCGAGGTCCATGATCTCGGCGGGCGTACGGTAGTTGACGCCGAGGCGCACCAGCTCGAAGCGGTCACCGACGTACGGGTCCAGGATCCGCTTCCACGATCCGCAGCCGGCCTCGTCGCCGGTCTGGGCCGGGTCGCCCACCAGCGTCATGGACCGGGTGGGACAGCGCCGCATCAGCAACCGCCAGGCCATCTCGGACAGTTCCTGCGCCTCATCCACGATGACGTGCCCGAAGGCCCAGGTCCGGTCGGCGGCGGCCCGCTCGGCCGCACTGCGGTGGTCGGCCTCCTCCTGCCGCTCCGCCATCCGCTCGGCGTCGATGATGTCGTGCGCGGCGAGGAACTCGTTCTCCATGTCCTCGAACTCGTACGACTCGGACCCCTGCGACAGGTCCAGGACGCCCTGGGCGTAGGCGATGCGCTCCTGCCGTTCGCGCTCCTCGGCGGCGCGCTGCGCGCTGTCGTCGAAGCCGAGGAGCTCGGCGGCCTCGTCGAGCAGCGGGATGTCGGCGGGTGTCCAGTCGTCCGTCGTGCGCCGGATCAACCCGGCCTCGTGGGCGGGGAGATGGGTGGGGTCCGCGAGGAAGTCGGCGATGAGCTGCCGGGGGGTGAGGGGCGGCCAGAGGCTGTCGATCGCGGCGTGCACCTCGCCGCTGGTCGCGATCTCCTTGCCGAGCTGCGCGATGTCGTCGGCGCCCAGCAGGTTGGGGCCGCCGTACGGGTCGGCGCCGAGCCGGTCGGCGAGCTGCTCCGTGAGGGAGTCGATGACGCGGAACGCGAAGTACGGGCGGGCCAGGTTGTGCGGCAGCCCGGTGGCGCGGGCCCGGTCCCGGGCCTCGTACGCCATGGTCCGGTCGAGCCGCAGGGTGCCGTAGTCGTCGTGGTCGATCTCCAGGGCCGGCTCCGGGAGCACGGCGCTGTCCTCGCCGCTGCCGGCGGGGACGGTCTCCGGCAGCGCCTGCCGGTCGCGTACGACGCGTGCGAGGACGTCGGCCATCTCGGCGCGGCCCTTCACGGCGGCGGCGCCGGGCCGGTCGGTGCCGGTCGCCCGGATGCCGGGGAACAGCTCGCCGAGGGTGGAGAGCAGGACGCCGGTCTCACCGAGGGAGGGCAGCACCCCGCCGATGTAGCCGAGGAACGCCGGGTTGGGTCCGACGATCAGCACGCCGCGCTTGGCGAGCAGCTCGCGGTGGGCGTAGAGGAGGTAGGCGGCCCGGTGCAGGGCGACGGCCGTCTTCCCGGTTCCGGGACCGCCCTCCACCACCAGTACGCCCTGGTGGGGCGAGCGGATGATGCGGTCCTGCTCGGCCTGGATGGTCTGGACGATGTCGTGCATGCGGCCGGTGCGGGCGGCGTCGAGCGCGGCGAGCAGCACGGCGTCGGCGTCCGCCCCTTCGTGGCCGGTGCGCTCGGTGTCGGCGAGGTCGAGGATCTCGTCGTGCAGGGCCGTGACCTCGCGGCCGCGGGTGGTGATGTGTCGGCGCCGGCGCAGGCCCATGGGGAAATGCCCCGTGGCGAGGTAGAACGGGCGGGCCACCTCGGCCCGCCAGTCGAGGACGAGGGGGGTGCGGTCCGCGTCGTCCTGCCTGATTCCGATACGGCCAATGTGGTGGTCCTGTCCGTCGGAGAACTCCAGGCGACCGAAACACAGACCGTTCTCGCCCGCGTTCAGCGCGGAAAGCAGACCGGACTGCTCGGCGACGACCACGTCCCGCTCCAGCCGCGCCTGAAACCCGGTCCCCGCCCCGGACAGAGCCTGTTGCACGGACCGTTCGGCCTGGTCGCGCAGGTCGTCCAGGCGCGCATAGAGCTCGTCGATGAATTGCTGCTCATTACGGAATTCCACGGTTGACAATGCCACTCCCGACCCGATACGGTGTCCTCGTAAAGCTTTTTCATGCCCTGTCCGTCAATCAAGGCGTGAAACATCAAATATACGCTGACGAATACCCCGGCCGTCAATTGGTCCGGGGTATTTCTGTATCGCGGCGCCCCCGCCCCGCACATCGAACAGGTGAGCGAGCCGAGCGGCCGGATGTCACCCGGACGGCTCACCCATCAGGCTTTCGGCGCCACGCCCTGCTTTGGTGGAGACACGGAGCTGTCCACCACATGGAGCACTCTCATGTATGAAATGCAGGTCGGTGAGGCGGCCACAGGGCCTGGCCTCGTATGGCACGTCGTCGCCCGTGATCGCCGGGCCACCCTGTGCGGCCGCCCCCTCCAGCCGGGAGGCAACGCCGAAACAGACCACCACTGCATGCCGTGCATGACGGCCTTCCAAAACGTCATGCGCGAGGGCTCCGCGGAGTCCTGACAGTTGGGGGTGATCAACCACTGAGCCACGACCTTCCGCCGCCGGCGCCCGGAACACCCGGGCATCGGCGGCGGAAGCATCGGGTCCACCCCACTTCATGTTGGATCTTGCAGAAGATACCGGTCACTTCGGGTAAGCGGGACATAAAAACCGCAGGTCAGAGCAGTGGTGGCGTCGATATCCGAGTAGAGTTCCCTCGAATATCTGCCACCAGGAGTTTGCGTGTCGATAAGAATCACCCCCGCCAGGAGACCTGACGGGCGCAGTATTTCGCGGCTTGTTTCCGTGGCTCTGGTCACCGGAATAGTCGCTTCCGGTTTGAGTGTCCTGTACCCCTCGCAGACCGCTTCCGCGGCCGTGTCCGATCCCGTCGCCGACGGCTCGATGAGCGCGAAGGACTTCGCTCTCGCCAAGGCCAAGGAGACCGGCCAGCCCTACGAGCTGACCTCTGCCCGGACCGAGTCCTCCGACACGTGGGCCCTGCCCACGGGCAAGTGGTCGGTCAACCGGCACGGCACGACCGTGCGCGTCCTGCGCGCAGGCGTGTGGGTCCCGACCGACCCCACCTTGCAGTTCGCTCCCGACGGACGGGTCACCCCCAAGGCATCCGCGGTCTCCGTCACCTTCTCCGGCGGCGGAACCGGCGCACTGCTCAGCGGCGTCCGCGACGGCCGGACCCTCTCCCTGACCTGGCCCAGGGCACTGCCCAAGCCCACCCTCGCCGGGAACGTCGCCACCTACGCCAACGTCCTGCCCGACGTGGACCTCCAGCTGAAGGCCGAAGTCGAGGGCTTCTCCCAGCTCCTGGTCGTCAAGACCCCCGCCGCGGCCCAGCACCCCGACCTCGCGACACTCAAGTTCAAGCTCGACACCGTCGGCCTGAACGTCTCCACCGACGCGACGACCGGCCTCATCAACGCGGTCAACCCCGCCGGACAGAGCGTCTTCACCGCCTCCACCCCCATGATGTGGGACTCCACCACCACCGGCGGCGGCGGCACCTCACTCCTGAAGTCCAAGACCGCCGCCCCCCGCATGCTCGCCGCCGCCGGTTCCGGTGAGAGCGAACCCGCACCCGCCGACGCGTTCGTGCCGCCCTCAGGGGCCAAGGACGCCCAGATGCCCACCACCGTGACCGGCGGAAACCTGGAGATCAAACCCGACCAGGCCCTCCTGACCGGCACGGCAACCAAGTACCCCGTCTACATCGACCCCTCCGTCGCCTGGGGCGAACGCCAGAACTGGGCCTGGGCCTACCGCAGCTGGCCCAACAACTCCTACTGGAACACCAAGCAGGACGTCCGCGTCGGCTACGAGAGCGAGACGAACGGGCTCTCCCGCTCCTTCTTCCAGCTCGACACCTCCAACCTCAAGGGGGTGCAAGTCGGCAAGTCGACGTTCCGTATCCGCGAGACCTGGTCCTGGTCGTGCACGGCGACTCCGGTCGAGTTGTGGAGCACGGGGGCGATCTCGCCGAAGACGACCTGGAACAACCAGCCCGGCAAGGGCCGCAGGCTCGACACCGTCGCGGCGGCCAAGGGCCGCGCCGAATGCGGAGCGGGCAACCTCGAGTTCAAGGCGGATGACCTCGTCAAGGAAGCCGCGACCAAGGGCTGGTCTTCGATCACCCTGGGCCTCTACGCGTCGAACGAGAGCGACGTGTACCAGTGGAAGCGCTTCGACCCGAAGACGATCACCCTGGAGACCGAGTACAACAACCCGCCGGACGCCCCCTCCGCGCTCGGTACGTCCCCCTCCACCTCCTGCACCAACGGCGGTGCGATCGGCAACACCCGCGTCGGGCTCCACGCCACCTTCTCCGACCGTGACGCCGGCAACCTGAGCGCCGAGTACCAGGTCTTCAAGACCGGCCAGAGCACCCCGACAGCCACCCAGACCCTGCCCGCCAACAACGGCAAGGTCACCACCTGGAGCGTCCCCGACGACAAACTCCCGGGCGGCGACTACACCTGGCGCGTGCGCACCACCGACCAGGACAACGCCACCTCCGCGTGGTCGCAGAGCTGCAAGTTCTCCGTCGACCGCAACCGGCCCAGCAAGCCCCCGGTCATCAGCTCCACCCAGTTCCCCGACGGCAGGAACGGCTGGCCCGCCACCACCGGCAAGGCCCGCACCCCCGGCACCTTCACCTTCAACGCCAACGGCGTCACCGACGCGAAGGAGATCGTGTACTGGACCGACTCCGAGCCCAGCGTGCGCACGATCGCGCCCGGCACGAACGCTTCCATCACGCCGCCCGGATACGGTCCCCGGTTCGTCTACGCCTACACCGTGGACTCGGCCGGCAACCGCTCGGACACCGCCAGCTACCTCTACTACGCGTCCCGCTCCTCGCTCCAGGACGGTCCCGGCGACCTCAACGGCGACGGAAACCGCGACATCTGGACCATCGACTCCAACGGCACCCTCCTCACCTACGCGGGGCAGGGCAACGGCAAGTTCTCCGCCGCGACCAACGGCGGGATGAGCTTCACCGGCGCCCAGATCGCCTCCCAGGGCGACTGGGACGGTGACGGGTACAACGACCTCGTCGCCCTCCAGCAGCCCTCCGGTATGACCGCCAAGAAGCTCTGGACCTACGCCAACAACGGGCAGGGCACTGCCGTCAGCAACCCCGTCGAGCTCACCGTCGCCTGCCCGGTCAAGGACCCCGGCATGGGCTGCGACTACGGCGACGACTGGAACGGGGACGACCACTGGTACAACGCCGAACAGATCATCGCCCCCGGCGACCTCAACGGCGACGGCCAGCCCGACCTCCTGGTCAAGCAGGGCAAGCAGCTCTGGGCCTACTACGCGAGCGTCTTCGGGACCCTCGACAGCAACGGCCAGCCCGTACTCGTCGGCAACGGCGACTGGGACAAGTTCACCGTCATCGCTCCGGGCGACCTCAACGGCGACAACATCCCCGACCTCTGGCTGCGTGATGACGCGAACGGAGACGTGTTCCGGTCGTACGGCAAGAAGGGCCCCGACGGCTATGTGGACCCGACCACCTGGGGGGACACCGCCGGCCGTGTGAAGATCGGCAGTGGAGTGACCGCTGCCGCGTTTCCGACCGTGGGCTCGGTGGGCGACGTCACGGGTGACGCCTTCACCGACCTGTGGGCGCGCAAGAGCGACAACACCGTGGTCGGCTGGCCCGGAAAGACGCCCGCGGCGGACAACGTGTCCTTCGCCCCTCCCTTCACCATCGACGGCATCACCGGCGGCTCCCGCATCCCGGCGGGCACGGTACTGGCCTCGGGCCAGTCGCTGTTGTCGAATGCGGCGAAGCTGACGATGCAGAGCGACGGCAACCTCGTCGTCACCTCGCGCGCGGGCCAGGCCCTGTGGTCCTCCAAGACCGCCGGCAACGCGGGGGCCACGGCCACGATGCGCGGCGACGGCAACCTGGTGGTCTACAAGGCCGACGGCGCGAGCGTGCTCTGGGAGTCGAAGACCAACGCGCCCGAGGGCTACGCGCTCCTCGCGGACAGCGGTGACCTGATGGTCTTCAACGCACGGAGCCAGTCCCTGTGGTCCAGTGGCAGCTCGATCCGCCACGACTACACCAAGGACGGCCGCAGCGACATGGCCGACTGGTACGACTTCGGCGACGGCAGCGACGGAATGCACACGTTCGCGCCGACGTCCGACGGCACGTTCCAGACGCCGAAGGGCGCCTGGGCGGTCGCGGCGGGGAACTACTACGCGCCCAACATGAAGCGCGTCACCGGCGACTTCAACGGTGACGGGATCGGCGACGCCGCGGCGGTCTACGGCTATTCCGACGGCGTCGTGACCCTGTACACCTGGACCGGCAAGGGCGACGGCTCCTTCAACGACCCGTTCAAGTCCTGGAGCGTCTCGCCCGGCGAGTGGACGTTCAGCCGGATGACGCCGTACAGCGGCGACTTCAACGGCGACGGCCGCGACGACGTGGCCGTCTGGTACGACGCCTTCGACGGGGACGACACCCTCTGGACCTTCACCAGCACGGTCCACGGCGCGTTCAACCAGCCGGTCGCCTACTGGCACGGGTACAACAGCTGGGACCAGTCCCGCTCCAAGGCCGTCACCGGTGACTTCAACGGCGACGGCCGGGACGATCTCGCCGCCCTCTACGGCTACTCGGACGGCAGCCAGAAGATCTGGACGTTCAGCGCCACCGCGGACGCCAAGTTCACTCCCCTCTCCTCGTGGAGCTCGACCACCGCACCGGCGGACTGGTCCCGTACGTCGCTGCACGCGGGCGACTTCAACGGCGACGGGCGCGACGACCTCGCGGCCTGGTACGACCATGCGGACGGCCACGACAGCGTCAACGTCTTCCCGAGCAGCGCGAACGGCACCTTCGCCTCGACCTACGAGGCGTGGAGCGTGGCGGCCGGTCACATCCACCGGCCCAACATGAAGGTGGTCACCGGCGACTACAACGGTGACGGACGCGACGACTTCGGCGCCTTCTACGGCTACGACGACGGCAGCGTCAAGGCGTACACCTGGACGACCAAGGCGGACGGCAAGCTGAACGACTCGGTGGGTGGCTGGTCGGCGCCCGCCGGGCAGTGGACCCGCGACCGCGTGCAGTTCCTGGAGCAGCAGAACTGACGCGTCCGACGGATCCGCCCCACGGCGGATGACAGCAGTCACTCAGCGGCGGCCCGGGGTCAACACACCCCGGGCCGCCGTACGAGCAAATCAAAGCAATACTTATACAAATTCCGTCTGATACCTTCCACGCTTATGAAGACGATCGGACTGCTCGGAGGAATGAGCTGGGAGTCGACCGCCCAGTACTACCGGCTGCTGAACGAGCTCACCCGCGACCGGCTCGGGGGGCTGCATTCGGCCCGCTGCGTGCTGTACTCCGTGGACTTCGCGGAGATCGAGCAGCTCCAGACCGAGGGGCGGTGGGCCGAGGCCGGCGAGGTGTTGGCGGCGGCCGCCCAGCGGCTGGAAGCGGCCGGTGCGGATCTCGTCCTCATCTGCACCAACACCATGCACAAGGTCGCCGACCGGGTCCAGGCCGGCATCTCGGTGCCGCTGCTGCACCTCGCCGATGCCACCGCCGGCGCCGTGAAGGCGGCGGGGCTGACGCGCGTCGGCCTGTTGGGCACCGCGTTCACGATGGAGCAGGAGTTCTACCGGGGCCGACTCTCCGCGAGCGGGCTGGAGGTGTGCGTCCCGGACGCCGAGGGGCGCGCGCTCGTGCACCGGGTGATCTACGACGAGCTGTGCCTGGGCATCGTCCGCGAGGAGTCGCGCGCCGCCTACCAGCACGTCATCGAGGAGCTCGTGGCCGGCGGCGCCCAGGGGATCATCCTCGGCTGCACCGAGATCGAGCTGCTCATCGGCGCCGGGGACAGCCCCGTACCCGTCTTCCCCACCGCGCGGATCCACGCCGAAGCCGCGGTCGACGCGGCTCTGTCGACGCATCCGCACATGGCTTGAATCCATCGGTGCTCGGAATCGAGCGGTCCGCCCCGTGCCATCATTCGGCGCTATCAAGCCAACCGAGGGGGGGTAGGCGTGGCCATCGAGAACTGGCAGCAGGCCGCCGTGGCCGTGGTCGTCGTGCTGGTGCTGGGCCTCGTCCTGTGGTCCATGCGGCACCGGATCAAGAAGCTGCGGGTGCGGCTGTGGGGCGTCGCCGTCGAGGCCGTCCCGGAGCCGGACCCGGGCCAGCAGGACGTGCACACGAAGCGCTCCAAGATCCTGAAGTCCCTGGTCAGCACGGTCAAGGGCGCGAAGGTCGGGCTCGTGGACACCAAGGTGGAGGACAGCTGGATCGTCGTGCGCAAGGACGGCGACCCCGAGCCCGACACCGGAACGGGGCCGGGAACGGGGACGGGGACGGGACCTGGCAGCGGCGGCGGGCAGCCCAGCAGCTGATCCGGTCGGCAGCGCTCAGGGGACTTCCGGGGGGAAGAAAGCGTGCACGTAGACCGCGCGCGGGAACTGGCGGACGCCGCCCGCGTGATCAGCGACGGCGCCTCGCACCGGGCTCTCTTCTTCGAGGGCGACGAGGGAATCGGCAAGACCGCTCTGCTCATCGAGCTTCACCGGCGGCACGGTGACAGCACGGTCTGCCACGTCGACCTCGCCACCACCTGGGCGGCGTTCGACGTACTGAACCACATATACCGGCAGGCATCCGGGCAGGGCATCCGCATGGACTCCTTCCGCGCGCTCAAGCAGCGCTACGGTGAGGTGCCGACGGTGAACTTCCACGGGATGTCGATGGACCGTTCGCACCTCGACATCGCCCTGAGCGTCAACGCCGACCGCGAGACCCAGAACTCGGCCATGAGCGACGAACTCGTCGCGCGCCTGGCCGAGTCGGCGACCGGCTCCGGCTCCGGCTCCGGCTCCGGCTCCGGCCCGATCGTGGTCCTGGACGGCTTCGACCGCTGCGAGCCCCCGCTGCAGAGCTGGATCAGCACCAGCTTCCTGCCGGACCTGCTGGCCACCCGCCGCATCACCGTCTTCCTCGCCGGGCGGAGCGTCCCCAGCCTCTCGCACCCCTACGCCGGCGCCGTCCGCAACCTGATCCTGCCTCCGTTCGACGCCGCGACCGTCCAGGAGTGGATCGACCTGGTCGGCATCGAAGAGCTCAAGGGGTCCGCCGAGGAGTTGTGCAGCAGACTGGACGGGCTGCCTTCGGCGATCTCGGAGTTCCTGTCCCACTTCACCCGGGAGGGCTGACCTCTGGACACGGACCTCGTCCTGCGCCGCATCCGCGGCACGTTCTCCGCGCTGCCGCCCGCCCGGCGCTCGCTGCTCGAACACCTCTGCGTGTACGACTGGTTCGATCCGGACATCGTCGAGTACACCGCCGATGCGCTCGGGGTCCCGGCCGACAGCGCGCCGCTGGTGCGGCTGCCCGTGATCGAACCCCGCCCGATGGCGGCGACCGAGGAGTTCCGGCTGCGGCCCCTGCTGCGCAAGGACCTCCTCGACCGGCTCGGCGTGGAGGAGGACGCGACGCTCAGACGCGCGCACCGGCTGGCCGCCGCGTACTACTACCAGCCGCTCGACCCGTTCAACACCGACAGGATCGGCTGGTACGTCGAGCAGGTCCGCCACCTGGCCTGTTCCAATCCGGACCGGGCCCTCAACCGGCTGGCGGCCGTCTCCCACACGGCCCTGCTCGCAGGCCATCCGGAGGCGGCGAGCCGCGCGGCGGCCGCGGCGCTCAAGTCGGGGGCGGACACCCGCGAGCTGACCCTGCTGGCGGAGATCGTACGGTCCGTCTCGCTGATCCTGGCCACCCAGACGGAGGTCGACGGCCGGGCGATCGTACGGCTGGACGGGCTGCTGGCCGGTTCCCGGCCCCCGCGGGACCTGGCCGCCGCGCGGATCGGCCGGCTCGCCCGCGACCTGGTCACGTACTACAGCGAACGCCAGGCCCCCGCCCCGACCCTGACGGCGGCGCTGGCGCTGGAGGCCGGGCGGGGCTGGGAGCGGCGGGGCATGCCTGAGGTGTCCGCGAGCCTGTCCGTCGCGGAGGAGTTCGCGCACTTCCCGCACACCGTCATGCGCCGCGACCACATGGTCGAGGTGATCGGCCGGCGCAAGGCGCACCACTCGGTCACCTCGACGCTGCACGCCTCCGGTATCCAGAACACCCGCGCGGTGATCGACATCTTCCCCTGGAACTACGGCGAGACGCTGGACAAGCTCGACATCCGCGACGCGAACGGCGGAGTGGTTTCCTCGCTGAAGCAGGTCGAGGTGCAGTCGTACATCGCGAACGCGGTCTCGTACTGGCTCGCGGACGACAGCGGGGACGACGGCGACACCGGCCCTGACCGTACCGGCGACGGCGACGGCGACGGCGGACGCGGCCGCGATCGCGGTCGCGGCATCGAGGTGCGCGCCTCGCACCGGGAGATCTCCGCCGCCCTCAGCTCCGCCGTGCAGAGCCGCCAGCACGAGGCCGTCGCGACGCTGCTGGAGACGGCGATGGAGGTCACGGGCGGCGAGTTGGGCGCGCGGATCCGCGCGGCCACCCGCTACCTCCCGCTGGTCGCCGAGTTGGACACCGCGTACGGCACCTCCCCGCGGCTGCACTACGGCTACGACGGCAAGTGCGTCCTGCGTCGCCACGGGCTGCTCGGCGTATCGGCGGAGCTGGACCTCTGCCTGCCGACGGAAGCCCGCAACCAGCTGGCCGTCCCCACGCCCGAAGGGGTCGAACTGGCCGGCATCGGGATGTCCGACCCGCGGTGGGCCGTCGAACCGGTCGTCGCCCCGTCCGACTGGGAGGACGAGGGCCCGCAAGGGCTCCCGGAGCAGTTCGTCGTCCGCTTCGGGGACTCCGCGGAGGTCGACGGGCCCTCCGGCGAGCCCGCCCATCGGGTCGGACGCACCACGCTCCGGCTGTACTACGTACCGCGCCGCAAGGACGTCCGCCGCGTCACCTGGGTCAACCTGCTCTGCCTGCTCGTCTGCCTGGCCGCGACGATCCTGGAGCTCTTCGTGGAGTACGCCGAGTGGTCCGGTGTGATCCCCATCGCCGTGGTCATGGCCAGCCTCCTGGAACAGATCCAGACCCGGCGTCAGCATCCCTCCGGCAGCGCCGAGGTTCTGCACACCTACGCGAGCCGCCGGCTCAACCTGATCAACGCCACGGGCATGGTCGCCGCCCTGCTGGCGACCTCCGCCCTCTCGGTGGGCACTCCGGCGGTGTCCCTGTCGCTCACCATCTCCTGCCTCGTCGTATGTCTCGTCTCCACCGCCGTGCTGCTCGCTTCCGCCGCCGGACGCCGGCACCCCCTGGAGGCCCGTGCCGCGTCGCACGCCCTCGACTAGTCATACCGTGATGTCATACGGGGAAGCAGGCCGCGAGGGCGGCGGAACGGACCCGGGCGGACGCATGAGCACACCCCAGTCGGGCGCGGAGGCGGACAACGCCGGTCACCCGGAGGAGGGGCGGCACGCCGACTGGCTCGAACTCTTCCTCGACCTCGTCTTCGTCGCACTCGCCTCCCAGCTCGCCCACCAACTGCACGGCGATCCGAGCCTGCGCGACTTCGCCGTGTTCCTGGGGCTCTACTTCCCGCCGTGGTGGCTGTGGATCAACCTGATGGTCTCGGCGAACCTCTTCGTCGACAACAGCCCCCGCCGCCGGCTGCTCATGCTGTCCGCCATGCTCTGCATCGCCGTCATGGCCTGCGCCGTGCCCGAGGCCGACACCGACCGCGGCTCCGTCTACGCCCTCGGGTACGCCGGCACCCGTCTGGTGCTGCTCGGGCTGTGGTGGCCGGCCACCAAGTACCCCGAACCCCTGCGCGTCCCGCGCTGGCGCCCGCTGAGCTACTGCCTGGCCTCGGGCCTGCTCTGGGCCGGCTCCGCCGCGGTGCCCGCGCCCTGGCAGTACGTCATGTGGGCGGTGCTCATCGCCGCCGAGATGGCGCTGCTGCTCAGCGCGCGCGGCCGCGGGCTGCCCGCCCGGCTGGACACCGGGCACATCGTCGAGCGGGTCGGCCTCTTCGTCATCATCGTGCTCGGCGAGTCCGTCATCGCGCTGGTGACCTCCGCCGACCACACGTGGACCCTGCGGGCCGGGGTCGTCGGCGTCCTCGGCTTCGTGCTCCTCGCCGCGCTCTGGTGGTCGTACTTCGACTTCGGCTCGACCTCTGCCGAGCTGATGCTCGCCAGGGCCGACGACCGCCAGGCCTATCTGCTCGCCCGCGACGTAGGTGGCTTCCTGCACTTCTTCGTGACCGCGGGCGTCCTGTGCATGGCGGCCGGGCTGGCCACCGCCGTCGAAGAGGCCGACCACGCCCGTCTGCCGACCGGCGCGGTGTGGGTCCTGGCCGGCGGCCTGGCCATGTACCACGCGGCCCACGCCGCCATCGCGCTGCGCTACGGCCGCCCGCCGGCAAGCGTCGCCGTCTGGGCCGTTCCGGGCATCGGCATCCCCTTGCTGGTCGTCTGGGGCGCCGGACACCTCGCCCCCTGGCTGGTCGTCCTGCTCCTGGCCGCCGAGGCGATCGCACACCTCTTCTACGCGCGGGGGCTCCAGCGCCACCGCCTCGCGGCAGCGGGCGCACCCCGGCCCTGACCGGCCGCAACCCCTCAGGACCGCACGGAGTGGTCTTCTTGGACGGCCGGACCGGGACGCCGGCCGAACCGGAGACGTACGACATCAGCGAGATCGCCCATGTCCCCTACCGCCAACCCCGTCAGGACACAGCAATGCTCACGTTGAACGAGGCCCTGGAAGCGGCGCGGACGCATCTCGAAGGGGCGTACGCCCACGAACCCCGGACGATCGTCTTGCAGCCGGAGCTGTCCGGAGAGGACCCGCTCGCCTGGATCATCCGTTACGAAGCACGGCCGGGCCCCGGGGCGGCGGGTTCGCCGGCCGCTGCGCTGACGAGCGTGGTGCTCGTGCCCAAGGACGGCTCCGCCGTGCGGTTCCCGCCGTCGCACCTGCCCCTGGACGAGTACTTCGCCTACGTACGGCACGGCGGCTGGGCGAGCGCCGCCCTGGCCAGGACGGTGAAGGCCGAACCGTGACAGACGGCCCTGCAGTGGCTTCTGACCACCTATCGCGGCCTGGTGGAGCTGGTCGCGATCGAGCCCGTGGCCGAGGACGCCGGGACCTGGCTGTTCGCCTGTCGGACCACCAAGCAGCCGGGGTATCCGCGGACGCCGATGCTGACCGCTTCGCTGGTCGTGCCCAAGGACCTCGGAACGCCCTTCCATCCGGCGGCCGACGATCCGTGGCGGGACGCCGCGGCCTACACGCAGGACCCCGTGGAGCGCGACCCCGAGGCTCAGGCGCGGCGCCTGAACGCGCGCGGATGCGTGGTCACCATGGCGGCGGCGATCGGCGGGACGCCCTCCTGCCCGTTGCCGTGGCAGCCGGCGCACGAGGCTCCGGGATGGTGGGAGCTGCTGCTGCGGCGCTACTTCCCCGGCGCCGAACAGCTGCGCTGCGAAAGCTGGGACGAAGTCATCGAGCGCGCGGAGCAGACCGGTCCGGACACCCAGGGCGTGGTCTGGGTGCGGCGGGCCCTGGGCGGGGCGGAGGTCAGCGGCCATCTGCTGTACGCGCACAACAACGGCGGATCCGTGGTGTTCTTCGACGGGATGACCGGCGGACTGGCCCGCCTGGACAGGGCCGGGCTGCTGGAACTGGTCTTCGCGCGGGTGCGCCCCGGTGGCGCGGAGCGGGCCGACGACCTGGAGGCCGCCCGGCACAAGGCCTAGGGGTGGCTGCGCCGCACGTACGGGGAGCCCGTCGAGCTGGTGTCGCCCGACGCGGCGGACGAGCCGGCCCGCGGATGGCTGTTCGCGTGCCGGACCTCGGCCGCGCTGCGGAGCGGGGACTGGAGGCAAGCGATGTTCGACGGCGCGGTGGTGGTGCCCAAGGACCGGCGGGAGCCGTTCCTGTTGCCGAATTCCGGCCCGTGCTGCCGCCCGGGGCCGCACGTCCCGGGTGGGGGCCCGTCCCGTTCCTACGTGGTGCGGGTGAAGGCGCTGCGGTAGGCGCGGGGTGGGATTCCGCGGCGGCGTACGAACTGTTCGCGCAGTACCGCGGCGCTGCCGTAGCCGACCTGGCGGGCGATCTCCTCGACGGGGAGGTCGGTGGCCTCCAGGAGTTCCTCGGCTCTGCTCAGGCGCAGGCTCCGCAGCCAGGCGTGCGGGGTGGTGCCGGTGGCGGCGGTGAAGCGGCGGGCGAAGGACCGTTTGCTCATCATCGCGCGGCGGGCCAGTTCCGTGACGGGCAGCGGCTCGTGGAGGTGTGCGCGGGCCCAGCCGAGGACGGCCGCGAGCCGCTCGTCCTGTCCGTTCTCGGGGACGGGTGCGGCGAGGTACTGGGCTTGGCCGCCGTCGCGGTGCGCGGGCAGCACCATGTCCCGGGCGATGCCGTTGGCCAGTGCCGCACCGTGTTCCCGCCGCAGCAGGTGCAGGCACAGGTCGAAGCCGGCCGCGGCTCCCGCGCCCGTGACGATGTCGCCTTCGTCGATGTAGAGGGCGTCGGGCTCCACCGTGACCCGCGGGTGGCGGCCGGCGAGGAGTTCCGCGAACCGCCAGTGGGTGGTCGCCCGCCGGCCGTCGAGGAGTCCGGCCGCGGCGAGCGCGAACGTGCCCACGCAATGGGCAGCGACGACGGCCCCGCGCCCGTGTCCGGCCCTGAGTGCGTCGAGTACCGCGGGAGCGGGCGGGGTACGGAAGTCCGCGCCGGGCAGGACGAGCAGCAGATCGGCTTCGGCGAGCCGGTCCAGGCCGTGCGCGACGGACAGCGGCACACCGCAGTCCGTGGCCACCGGTCCGGGCCGGTCGGCGCACAGGGCGAAGTCGAAGCCGGGCAGCGCGGCTCCGTGGGGGCCGAACACCTCGCAGACGATGCCGGCGGCGAGCATGCCGACGCCGGGAGGGGCGTACGCGGCGACGGTCTTGAAAGGAGGCACGCGCGCAGTCTGGCACACGGCTGGCACGAATCCTGCGATCAGAGGCATGAGTGCCACTCGTGAACTCCCGCCGCTCCCACAAGGATTGGGGCCATGACAGACGCACCGCTCGGCCGCAGCGCCGCATACAAGGTCCTGACCACCGGCTACGTGGGCTCCACCGGCCCCGGAGTCGCCGCCACCGTCTCCTACGTCCACGACGCGGGACGACACGTGATCTTCGACCCGGGCATGGTCGCGAGCCACGAGGACATCCTCGTCCCGCTCGCGGAACTGGGCCTCGGCCCCGACGACATCACCGACGTGGTGCTCAGCCACCACCACCCGGACAACACGATGAACGTGGGCCTCTTCGGTCGTGCCCGGGTGCACGACCACAAGGTGGAGTACCAGGGCGACCAGTGGACGAACCGTGACGCGGAGGGCTACGAACTCACCCCGTCCCTGCGCCTGATCCGTACCCCCGGCCACAGCGCCGAGGACATCACCCTGCTCGCCGGCACAGACACCGGCGTGGTCGCCTTCGCCGGGGACCTGTGGTGGCACGCGGACGGTCCCGCGGAGGACCCGGTGGCCCCGGACCGCGAGGTGCACCGCGCCTCCCGAGTGCGCGTACTGGCCGCGGCGGACCTGATCGTGCCCGGCCACGGCAGCCCGTTCAAGGCCGACGACGGCACTCCCCGCTAGGAGGCGTCCCGGGTAAGGGAACGGCGGCGCTCACGGACGCACCGGGAGGAGCTCCGGGCGCTTGGCCGTACGGGCGTCCCCGGAGGAGCGGCCGCGCAGGCGCCGGCCCAGCCAGGGGCCCAGGAACGCGGCGGCCCAGCGCAGTTCGGCGGCGAGGGTGGGCCGGGGAGTCCCGTCCGGGGGCAGCGGGTGCGTCCACGAATCGTCGCTGCCCGGCAGGCCGAGGGCGTCCGCGAGCGAGGCGGCGATCCGCTCGTGGCCGAGCGGGCCGGCGTGCAGCCGGTCCGCGCTCCACAGCCGGGGGTCGGTGACCACGGGGTGGTGTCCCGTCTCGACGACGACCACCCCGTGGCGCCCGGCGGCCGTGCGGATCCGGTCGTTCAGGGCGCTCACGCGCGGGGCCAGCGGGCGGGCGAGCGGGGTGATCCGCCCGAGGTCCGGGAAGGTCAGCGTCATGACGTGCGCGCCCTGGGCGGTGAGCGCGGCGAACATCGCCTCCAGGTGGCCGGCGACCTCGTCCGCGTCGAACCGCGGCCGCAGCACGTCGTTCACCCCGGCGACCACGGTGGCCAGGTCGGGGCACAGGGCGAGCGCGGGGGCGAGCTGCTCGGCGCGCACCTGCCCGGCGAGCCGGCCGCGGACGGCCAGGTTGGCGTACCGGACACCGGGGTTGTGGAGCGCGAGGTGCTCGGCGAGCCGGTCGGCCAGACCCCGCAGGCCAATGGTGTCGTCGCCGTCCCCGAGTCCCTCGGTCTGGCTGTCGCCGAGGGCCACGTACCGTACGTACGGCTGCTCAGCGCGCGGCACGGGCCGCCTCCCGCTCCCGCAGGACCGCGATCGTACGCTCGCACCAGTCGCGGTTGCCCTGCTCGAAGGCGAGACCGCGCAGGCAGGTCAGGTACGGGCCGATGCGCTCGCCGTACCGCAGGAAGTCCTCCTCGGAGCGGTCGCGGCGCATCTTGAGCAGCAGACCGCCGAACAGCTCGACCTTGGCCCGGGCGACGGCGGCGCGCTCGGCGAGCTGCGCGATGAGCGTCGCCGGGTCCACGTGGTCGGCGGCCTGGACCTTGACGATGAGGTCGTCGCGCATGGAGGAGGGCTTGGTGGCGGATGCGGTGAACTGCTCCAGCTCGGCGAGCCCGGCGTCGGTGACGGTGAACAGGCGCTTGTTGGGCCGGGTGTCCTGGACCACTTCCCGGCCCGTGATCAGCCCGTCCTGCTCCAGCCGGGCCAGCTCGGCGTAGAGCTGCTGCGGGAGCGCGTGCCAGAAGTTCGCGACGCCGAGGTCGAAGGCCTTCGCCAATTGGTACCCGCTCAGCTCCTCGTCCAGCAGCGCCGCCAGTACGGCGTGGCGCAAAGCCATCGGATCGCCTCCTTCTCGCCTCTGTTTCCGGGGTCGCCCCTGTGCACGGACGCCTCTCGCATGATACTCAAGAAACTGACTAATCACATTGATGAGTAGATGACCCTCAGGGAGAAGCCGTGACCGCAGCAGACCGCTTCCGCGCCGCCGTCGACAGCCGTGACCTCGCCGCACTGGAGGGCCTGTTCACCGAGGACGTGCGCCTCTACAGCCCCGTGAAGTTCACGCCGTTCGAGGGCCGGCCGATGGTGCTGGGGCTCTTCGGGGTGCTGCTGCGCACCTTCGAGGACTTCCGCTACGTCGGCCAATACACCGGCAGCGCCGAGACCAGCGCCGACGGCTCCGTGGCCCCCTCGGAGGTCCTGCTGTTCCGGGCGACGGTGAACGGCAAGGCGATCCACGGCATCGACCTGGTCCACTTCGCCGAGGACGGCCGGATCAAGGAGTTCACCGTGATGGTCCGCCCGCAGTCCGCGGTGCACGCGCTGGGCGAGGCGGTCCTCGCGGGCCTGGTCGCCGACGGCCTGGCCCCTGCCCCTGCCCCTGCCGGGGGGTCCGCGGGTCGTTAGGCTGCCGGGGCAGCAAGCGATCGTACGCACGCCCGGAGGAACCGGTGGACATCCGCTCGGCCCAGCAGCTCGCCTGGGACAACAAGCTCGCGAAGGGCTTCAACACCACAGACGTGCCACTGGAGTTCGGGCTGCTGACGGCCGAGGTCGGGGAGGCCTTCACCGCCTGGCGCAGGAAACTGCCCGACTTCGGCGAGGAGCTCGCGGACGTGTTCCTGTACCTCGCGGCGCTCGCCGAGATGAACGGCATCGACCTGGAGTCCGAGGTGGAGCGGAAGCTGGCCAAGAACCGCGACCGCGTCTACGTACGGGACGAGCGGGGCGTGCTGCTGCGCGTCGAGAAGAAGGGGAGTTGCTGATGGCCGTCACCACACGGGTCGCCCTGGCCACCTCGGAGCCGGGCCTGGCCTGGGACTCCGACCTGCCGCTGATGCTCGATGCGCTGCGCGCCCGCGGGGTCGACGCCGTGGCGGCGGCCTGGGACGCCCCGGACTTCGACTGGTCGCGGTGCGCGGCCGTGGTCGTACGGTCCACCTGGGACTACGCCGCGCGGTGGCCGGAGTACCTGGCCTGGGCCGACGCGGTGCAGGGCGCGACGCGGCTCGACAATCCGGCCGCGCTGGTGCGCTGGAACACCGACAAGCGGTACCTCGGGGAGCTCGCCGGCCGCGGGGTCCCCGTCGTGCCCACCCGGTTCATCGCCCCCGGCGAGGCCGTCGTCCTGCCCGGGGACGGCCAGTTCGTCGTCAAGCCGACCGTTTCGGCAGGCGCCCGCGACACCGGTCGGTACGCGCAGCACCACCACGAGGCGGCCGCCGGGCACGTCGCGGCACTCCACGCGGCCGGATCGACCGCGATGGTGCAGCCGTACCTGACCCGGATCGACGAGGGCGAACGGGCGCTCGTCTTCCTCGGCGGCGCCTTCAGCCATGCGATGCGCAAGGGGCCGGTGCTGACCGACCTCGGGGGCATCGACAACGACCGCGTGCCGCATCCGGATCTGGTGCCGCACCGGCCCTCCGCGGCCGAACTGGCCCTGGCCGAGGCCGCGCTGGCGGCCGCACCGGGGGCGCGAGCGCTGCTGTACGCGCGGGTCGACATCGCGACGGCGGACGACGGGACGCCGGTCCTGATGGAACTGGAACTCGTGGAGCCGAACCTCTTCCTGGGCCACAGCGAGGACGGGCTGCGGCGCTTCACCGACCTCGTCCAGGAGCGCGCCACGTGATGTGAGCGGCGACGGGCAGGTGGTCGCTGCCCGTCGCCGACAGCGACCGGATCCTCGTGACGGTCGCCGAGCGCGTCATGACCTGGTCGATCCGGGCCAGCGGCAGCGAAGCGGGCCAGCTGAACGCGAAGTCCCGGCTCGGCGGGTCCATGCGCGAGGTGACCGGGTCCAGCCCGCGGTCGTCCACGGTGCTGTTGAGGTCCCCGAGCAGGATGAGCGGTTGCGCCGGCTCGGCGGCGATCGCGGCGCCGAGCAGTGCGGCGCTCTCGTCGCGGCGTACGGAGCCGAAGCCGTGCGTCGGGCTCAGGCGTACGGAGGGCAGGTGCGCCACGTACACGGCGACTTCGCCCCGCGGTGTGCGGGCGGTGGCGCGCAGTCCGCGGTTCCAGTCCTCCCCGAGGCCGGCCGGCCTGATGTCCACCGGCCGCACGTCCGCCAGCGGGTGCTTCGACCAGAGTCCGACCGTGCCCGCCACCGCGTGGTACGGGTACTGCGGCGCCAGCACCGCCGCGTACGCCGGCTCGGCGGCGGGCGTCAGTTCCTCCAGCGCGAGGAGATCGGCGCCGGTGCCGGCCAGGGCGCGGGCGGTGCCCGCCGGATCCGGGTTCTCGTCGCTGACGTTGTGCTGGACGGCGAGGAGATCGGGTGCCCGGTCGTCGCCGGGGAGCAGGTGGCCGCCGAAGAGGGCGAGCCAGGCGGCGGCGGGCAGCAGCGCCGCGGGAGCGGCCACGGACGAACGGCGCAGCAGCGCCAGGGCCGCGAGGACCGGGACGGCCAGTCCGAGCCAGGGAAGAAACGTTTCGAGCAGGCTGCCGGGACGGCCCGGCAGCGCATCGGGCACCGCGCCGTGGAAGACCAGCAGGCAGGCGACGAGGGCCGCGGCCCCCGCGAGGACGCGCCCCCGGCCGCGCCACGACCACGGCCCGGGCCGGCGCCCGGGCCGGCGCCCGGGGCCGCGCCCCGCCCCCTGCTCGTCCACGCGCCCTGCTCCCGATCGGCTCTCCGTCCCACGTCGCACGCTACGACGACGCCCGGCGCGGTGATCCGGTTCCCGTACCCGGCGTGCGTCCGGGGACCGCGCTGATGCGGGCGAGGACCAGGACCGTGTCGTCGGTCGCCGTGTCGGGCAGCAGGTTGGCGAGGATCCGGTCGACCCCCTCCTCCAACGAGCCCAGCGGGGCGCGCAGTTGATCGCGCAGCGCGTCGATGCCGGTGTCGATGTCCTGGCCTCGGGCCTCGACGAGGCCGTCGGTGTAGAGGGCCACGGTGGCGCCCTCGGGAATCTCGACCTCGATCGACCGGTACGGTACGCCGCCCACCCCGAGCGGGACCCCGAGCACGTCGCCGATGGCGTGCACGGTCCCGTCCCGGTGCCGTATCAGGGGCGGCGGGTGGCCGGCGTTGGCGATGCGGGCGCGGCCGGTGTGGGGGTCGTACAGGAGGTACAGGAAGGTCGCCCACTCGATGCCGGCCTCCTGCGCGCAGGCGTCGAGTTCCTCGATCAGGGCGGCGGGCTCGGCGGTGTGCCGGGCGATCGTCTTCGCGGTGATCCGCAGCCGGCCCATGGCCGCGGCGGCCGGTACTCCGTGTCCCATCACGTCGCCGACGACGAGGGCCACCCGGTCGTCGGGCAGGGTGATCGCGTCGTACCAGTCGCCGCCGACCTCGGTGCCGCGGCTGCCGGGCAGGTAGCGGTGGCTGATGTCCACGTACGGGCCCGCCGCGGGGGCGCTGGGCAGCAGGGCCCGCTGGAGGGTGAGCGCGATGTCCCGGACCTTGCCGTACAGCCGGGCGTTGTCCAGGCACAGCGCTGCCCGCGAGGCCAGTTCGCCGGCGAGGCCGAGATCCTCCTCCGCGAAGGCCGGGCGGGCGGCGGAGCGGCCGAACATGGCGATGCCCTGCACCGTGCCGCGCGCGATGAGCGGTGCCATGAGGATGCAGGTCAGCCCGCTGTCCAGCAGCAGCTGCGCGCGTTCCCGGTGCACCACGGTCCGGGTGGCGAAGTCCTCGTCGACCGTGAAGCAGAGCGGGCGGCCCGTTCCCAGCATCTGGTGGATGTGGGAGCCCGGCGGGTACGTGACCTCCTCCAGGCCGCCGACGAGTTCGACGGCGGGCTCGGGGAGGGTGGTGCCGGAGGCGATCCGGCGGGTGGTCACGGGCAGCGCCGGGTCGAAGGCCTCGTTCTCGTCCATCCACTCCACGAGTTCGACGACGGAGGCGTCGCAGAACTCCGGGACGACCGCGCCGACCAGCTCGCGCGCGGTGGTGTTCAGGTCCAGGGTGGTGCCGATGCCCGCCGCCGCCCGGTCGAGCAGGGCCAGGCGCCGGCGGGCGGCCGTCGCCTCCAGGATGGCCTGCTCGCGGTCGGTGACGTCCAGCAGCAGTCCGCCCAGTCCGCGCCGGGTGTCGCCCGCGCCGCTGAGCGGGAAGAAGCTGACGGAGCGCACCTGGTCGCGGTCCGGGTGGCCCGGTGTGCGCAGGCCCACGAGGGTGCCGATCACGGTACGGCCCTCCTCCGCCACGGACCGCAGCATGCGCTGGTACTCCCCGCCGTCCGAGGTGATCATGATGTCCGCCATCCGGCGGCCCAGGTGCGCGTCGAGCGGGATCCCGTCCATGTCGGCCAGGGCCTGGTTGAGGTGGACGTAGCGCAGCTCCTCGTCCAGCATGACCAGGCCGATCGGGCAGGTCTCGAAGAGGGCGTCGAGGAAGGACAGGTTCGTCTTGACCCGGTCCAGCTCGTCGCCCCGGCTGGCCAGCCCGATGACCACGGAGTCGCCGGAGGCCGCGGTCATCGGGAAGACCCGGAAGCCGCAGTCGAACACCGAGCCGTCCCGGTGGAGCGCGGGCAGCCGTACGCGCCAGTAGCCGAGGGCACGGGCGCGCTCCGCGAGGTGCGCGGCCGTGCCCGGGCCGTCGCCGGGGGCCGGCTCGGGGAAGAGGACGGCGGCGGGCCGGGTCAGTACCGACCCGGCCTCGTGGCCGAAGAGGTTCTGCGCTCCGGGGCCCCAGTAGCAGACCCGGTCCTCGCCGTCGATGCCGAAGACCGCCACCACCACGTGTTCCAGCAAGGACCCCGGTTCGGACCGGATCGGGCCGGGGCCATCCGCGCCCCCCAGCCGGTCCGATGGCATCGGCAGGCCCCCTTCTGCGCGCGTCTCGCCGCGCTCGTGGCTGACCGGCGCCCGCGCGGCGGGCACGGGCTGCCCCCTCAATTCTGCCCGCCATCGGGGAGGACGACATCACGGCGCCGGACGGGAGCCGGCCGGTGACCGCCGGTGACGGTTGCCCTCGGTCCGGCGGCCGGGCAGGTCAGGGCGGGTTTCCCGGCCGGGCCCGGCGATGGGCGACGGGAAACCCGTCGACCCCCGCGGGCCGCCGGGCAAGGCTGAAGGCGTCAGCACGCCGGGACGTCGACACCGACGTCGACACCGAGGCAACCCAACAGGGGGACATGATGCGCAAGATGATCCGCGGCGCCGCCGCACTCGCCACCGCCGCCGCGGCCGTCGTGGCACTGAGCGGCCCGGCCGACGCCAGGCCCGCCGACGACTGGGCCGGCTGTCCGTACGGGTCGGTCTGCATCTACCCGCAGGACCAGAACCCGGCCGTCAAGCCGAGCCACGTCTTCACCAGCTACGGAGCCCACAACCTGAGCAACCAGTACGGCCGCCACTGGGTCCTCAACAACCAGTACGGCGGGGCCACCGCGAGCCTGTGCACCGGCTACGACGGCAAGAACTGCGGATCCCCCATCGCCCAGGGCACGGGCGTCTACGCCGATCTCGGGCCGATCAACTCCATCACCCTCAATCGCCCGTAGTCGGGCACCTGTTCGCGGCCTTCCGGGTCCGCCGCTCCCCCGGCGGCCCCGGAAGGCTGCTGTACTGCGCGTTTTCCGCCACGCCGACCCGACGCGCGTTCTGCCGTCCGACCCCCGCGGTAGCCTGGGACGTTCCATCTCACAACCTGGGCGCGCTGTGCCATGGGGGATGCCGTGGGGGACCCGGACCGCGGACGCGACACCGATCACCACATCGATCACCAGCCCGATCCACCCGAAGCGGCCGCAGCCGCCGGATCCGCCGCGGCCTTTCCCGCCCAGTTGCGGCGGCTGCGGGTGCAGCGCGGCCTGTCGCTGGCCGATCTGGCCCGTCGTACGCACTACAGCAAGGGCTACCTGAGCAAGATCGAGACAGGTGCCAAGCGCGTCACCCACGACGTCGCGTCGCGCTGCGACCGGGTGTTGGAGGCGGGGGGCACCCTCCTCCAGCTGCTCCCGGAGGCCGAGGTGCCCAAACCCCGTAGCGCCGCCGCGCCGGCCGGCCAGTCGCAGTCGCAGTCGCAGTCGCAGTCGCAGTCGGCGGGCGAATGCCCCTACCGCGGCCTCGCCGCGTTCACCTCGCGCGACGCCGACTGGTACTTCGGCCGCGAGCGGGTGACCGCCGCCCTGGTCGAGCGGGTCTTCGAACGGATCGGCAGCGGCCCGCTGGTGCTCGTCGCCCGGTCGGGCGCCGGCAAGTCGTCCCTGCTCAGCGCGGGTCTCGTACCGGCCCTGCGGCGCACCGGCGGGTTCCCGATGGCGGGCGCCGACGGGTGGCCGGTCGTACGGTTCACCCCGACCGCGCACCCGCTCCAGGAGCTGCTGGACCGCACCGCGAAGGTGCTCGGCGGCGATCTCGGCATCACCGTACGGGAGCTGCGCGACCGGCCGCGGCGGCTGCTCGAAGCCGTCCGCGGACTGGCGCCCGAGACCCCGGACGGGTCCGGGGAGGGCCGGCCGCCCTCCGTACGGCCGGTATTGCTCGTCGACCAGTTCGAGGAACTTTTCACCCTCTGCTCCGACGAGGACGAGCGGCAGGGCTTCGTCCGCGTCCTGTGCGCCCTGGCCACGGCGGGGCCGGAGCCGGCGACGCCCGACCCGGCCGTCGTGGTGCTCGGCGTACGGGCCGACTTCACCGGCAGCTGCCTGGACCTGCCCGGACTGGCCGCGGCCTGCACCGACGGGCTGTTCGTCCTCCCGCCCATGTCCGTGGCCGAGCTGCGCGAGTCGATCACCCGCCCGGCGGAGCTCGCCGGCCTCACCCTCGAACCGGGCCTGGTCCAACTGCTGCTGCGCGACGCGGGCTTGCGGGAGGAGCCCGCGGCGGCCGCAGACGCCGTCGCGGCCGCGCCCGGCGACACGCCGTCGGGTGCGTTGCCGCTGGTCTCCCACGCGCTGATGGCCACCTGGCAGCGGCGCGCCGGGGCCACCCTGACGGTCGCGGGGTACGAGGAGACGGGCGGCATCCGCGGCGCGGTCGCGCACACCGCCGAGAGCGTGTTCGCCCGCCTGTACCCGGAAGAGCAGCGGACCATCCGCCGCATCCTGGTGGCACTGGTCCATGTCGCCGACGGTACGGGGGCGACACGGCGGCGCACGGCCCGTACCGAACTGATGGAACAGCTCGCCGACGCGGACCGGGCCGCAGCGGCCCTCGACGCGTTCGTCCGGGCCCGGCTGATCACGATGGACAGCGACACCGTCGAGATCACCCACGAGGCCCTGCTGCACGCCTGGCCGCGGCTGCGCGGCTGGATCCACGCGGACCGGGACGGTCTCCTGGTCCACCGGCAGCTGGCCCACGCCGCCGAGGAGTGGGAGCGCGAGGGCCGCGATCCGTCCGTGCTGTACCGCGGGAGCAGGCTGGGGGCCGCCCGCGCCTGGGCCGACGAACTCGACGGCAGGAGCCGGCTCGGCCCCCGGGAGGCGGACTTCCTGCGCGCGAGCCGGGCCGCCGAGGACGCGCGGCGGACACAGGCCAGGCGCCAGGTCCGGCTCCGGCAGCGGATGCTGGCCCTGCTCGTCGTCCTGCTGGCCCTGGCCCTGACCGCCGGGGCGGTGGCGTACCAGCAGCGGGCGGGCGCGCTCGGCCAGGAGCGCACCGCCCGTTCGCAGGCCCTCGCCGTCCGGTCCACCTCCCTCGCCGCCGGTAGGCCCGAGGACTCGATGCGGCTCGCGGAGGAGGCGTACCGCACGGAGGCGAACCCCGAGTCGCGGGGCGCGCTGCTGAGCACGCAGTCCCAGCAGTTCCTCACCCGGCTCGGGGGGCACGGCGGACCGGTCAACGCGGTGGCGTTCGCCCCGGGGAGCCGGCTGCTGGCGAGCGCCGGTTCCGACGGGAAGGTGCTGCTGCGGCGGGTCGCGGACCGGCGGACGACGGTCACCCTCACCGTGCCGGGCCGGGTACGCGCGATCGCCTTCGCGCCCGACGGCCGGACCCTCGCGGCGACGTCCACGGAAGGGCCCGTCCGGGTGTGGGACACGGACGGGCACGGCATCGCGGTGCTCCCCGTGCAGACGGCGGACGCCCGGGCCGTGGCCTTCGCGCCCGACGGGCACACGCTCGCCGTCGCGGGCGCCGACGGGACGGTCCGGCTGTGCGATCCCGCGGGTGGCGGGGCTGCCGTGACGGAACTCGCCGGGCACACCGGGAGGGTCAACGCGCTGGCGTACGCGCCGGACGGCCGGACGCTGGTGTCGGCGGGCGCCGACCAGACCGTACGGCTGTGGGACCCGGTGGCTGCCCGTCAGCTCGCCGTCCTCGCGGGGCACACCGCCGAGGTGCTGGGGGTGGCGTTCGCGCCGGACGGCCGGACGGTGGCCTCCGGGGGCGTCGACCGGACGCTGCGGCTGTGGGACGTGGCCGAACGCCGTACGACGATGGCGCTGACGGGGCACAACGACGACATCAACGCGGTCGCGTACACGCCGGACGGCACCACGGTCGTCAGCGCGGGCGGCGACGGCACCACCCGGCTGTGGGACGTGCGCAGCGGCCGGCCGGTCTCGACGCTGGCCGGGCACACCGATTACGTGCTCGGGGTGGCGGTGGACTCCGGCGGCGCGCTGCTGGCCACCGCGTCCTTCGACCAGTCGGTGGTGCTCTGGGACCTGCGGGGTGCGGTGCTGACCCCGCGCCCGTTCACCGAGATCTGGCATGCCGCCTACAGCCCGGACGGGAAGCTGCTGGCCACCGCGGACGCCGATCACACGGTGCTGCTGTGGGAGGTGACCGGGCGGCGGGTGGTCGGGACGCTCGCGGGCCACACCGGGACGGTGTTCTCGGTCGCCTTCTCGCCGGACGGCCGGCTGCTGGCCTCGGCGGGCTCCGACGGTACGGTCCGGCTCTGGGACGTGGCCTCCCGTACGGCGCTGGGCACGCTCACCGGTCACGGCGGGATCGTGTACGCGGTGGCCTTCTCCCCGGACGGGCGGATGCTGGCCTCGGCCGGTTCCGACCGGACGGTCCGGCTCTGGGACGTGGCCTCCCGTACCGCCCTGGACACGCTCACCGGTCATACGGACTTCGCGAACGACGTGGCGTTCAGCCCGGACGGCCGCACGCTCGCGAGCGCCGGCGACGATCTGACCGTACGTCTGTGGGACGTGCCGGGGCGGCGGCCGCTGGCCACGCTGACCGGCCACGCGGGCGCGGTGCGGGCCGTCGCGTTCAGCCCGGACGGGCGGACACTGGCGAGCAGCGGCAACGACGGCACCGTACGGCTGTGGGACGCACGGCGGTTGGGGGCCGGGACCGAAGCCGGGGCCGCAGCCGGGGCCGAAACCGTGCTCTCGGGCCACACCGGCTCCGTCCGCGCGATCGCCTTCTCCCCCGACGGGCAATGGCTGGTCAGCAGCGGCAACGACCGTACGGTGCGGCTGTGGGACGTGGCCGGGCGGCGACTGTGGGCCGCCCTGACGGGCCACACCAGCGCGGTGTGGGGCGTGGTCTTCTCCCCCGACGGGCGGACGGTGGCCAGCAGCAGCAACGACGGAACGGTGCGGCTGTGGAACCCGGATGCCGACGCCCGGCTGGCGGGGATCTGCCGGCTGCGCACGGACACCGCGTGGCTGAAAAGCACCCCTGCCTGCACGTTCTGAGGTGGCTGGTGCACGGGCCGTACCCGGTGGCCACGTACGATCACAGCCCGCGGACTTGACCGCCCCGCGGCGGCGAGTCCGCGACTGCGACAGCTAAACCCATTCCGCCACCTTGTAGTTGAGGAATTACGTGCGCCTGCCTTTCGACCGAAGCCTGACTCTCAGTGCCGCCCTGCTCGCGGTCGTGGCCGCAGCGGTGCCGGCGACCGCCGCCCACGCGGCCGCGAGCCCCTTCTCCGCCCCGGCGGCGGCGCAGACCGCCGCCACGACCGCCCCCACGCCCGATATGGAGGCCGTGACGCAGGCGTTGAAGAACACCACCGCGGCCGGGGCCCCCGGCGCCATGGTCCGCATCACCGGTTCCGGTGCGCCGCTGACCAGTGCGGTGGGCGTCCAGGACCGGACCACGGGCGCGGCCATGGACGTGAACGGCCGCTTCCGGATCGGTAGCGTCACCAAGTCGTTCTCCAGCGTCGTACTGCTCCAGCTGGTGGACGAGGGGAAGATCAGCCTGGACGCCCCGGTCAACCAGTACCTGCCCGGCCTGCTCCCCGACGACCGCATCACGGTGCGTCACCTGCTCACCCACCGCAGCGGGTTGTCGGACTACACCAACGCGATGTTCGACAAGACCGTCCCGGGCTTCGAGGCCGTCCGGAACAAGGTCTTCACCTACCAGGAGCTGGTCGCCCTCTCGCTGCGCGAGCCGCGCACGACCGAACCGGGCGTCTCGTACCAGTACTCCAACACCAACTTCGTGGTCGTCGGCATGCTCATCGAGAAGGCCACCGGGAACGGCGTGGCCAAGGAGTACGAGCGCCGCATCATCAAGCCGCTGAAGCTGAAGAACACCTCGTACGTGCACCCCTCGACGGCGATCAAGGGCGCGCACCTGCACGGCTACCTGCACCCGGACGAGGAGGGGGCGCCGCTGGTCGACTCCACCGAGCAGACGGTGTCCTGGGCGCAGTCCGCCGGCGCGATGATCTCGAACGCGGCCGATCTCAACACCTTCATGTCGGCTCTGCTCGGCGGCAAGCTGCTGAAGCCGGGCACGCTGGACGCCATGCTCACGATGACCCCGACGGACGCCGCGAAGACCCGCTTCTACGGGCTGGGCCTGCGCCGCTACGACCTGTCGTGCGGTACCTCGGTGTACGGGCACACGGGCACGGTGCAGGGCTTCTACACGTACGCCTTCACCACCCGTGACGGGAAGCACAGCCTGGCCGCGGTGGCGAACACCTCGAACAGGGGCGCGGCCAACACGGCCCTGGGCGGCACGCTCGAAGGCGCGTTCTGCGGGAAGAAGACCCCGGCGGCCCCGGCCGCCGCTCCGTCGGCGGCCCCCGCCAAGCGCAGCTTCGCGCTGATCCCGGCCCTGACCGCGGCCCCGGCCGAGCAGGACCTGCCGGAGCACGGCTCGCGCTGACCCGGTCGGCCCGACCGTCCGCCCGTGCCGTTCGGCGGTTCTCCGCCGAACGGCACGGGTCCGGGTTCAGGCGGTGACGCGGATCTTGGACTGGCCGTGGCCGAAGCGCTCCCAGTCCTCCATGAACCGGGCCTTCAGCCCGTGCCGGGCCGCGAGTTCGACGAGGGTCTGGGTGCGGTAGTAGAAGTCCTCCCGCAGGACCTGGTGCTCTGTGCCCTCGGTGCGGTCGAAGGTGAAGTCGAAGAAGCCGCCCGGGGCCAGGATCCGGCCGACGTGGGCGAAGCACTCCTCGATGACCTCGATCGGCGAGTGGGAGAACACGCTGTGGGCGTGCACGACGTCGAAGTACGCGTCGGGCAGGAAGTCCAGCGTGAGGTCCTGGGTGAGCGTCAGGTGCGGCAGCTTGCCCTGCAGTTCCTGCCGGGCCAGCGTCTGCTTCGCGGATATGAGGATGTCGGGCGAGATGTCGATCCCGTAGTAGTGGCCGGGGTCGAGGTGCTCGATGAACCGCCATCCCGCGCGCAGGTTGCCGCAGCCGATGTCCAGCATCGTGTGGTGCGGGGCGAGGCCGTGCTCCGCGAGGTAGTCGAACTGCATCTTGCCGAGGGCCAGCCAGCGGTCGTGCGTCTGGCTGCCGACGGCGGCCTCGGGGCTGCGGGCGGTGTCGGAGGCCATGACCGCACGGTAGTAGCCCACGTGGTCGGGGTGCTTGAGCCGCAGCCAGCTGTCGCGGGCGGCGCGGCGGACGTACGGGCCGATGCGCGCGGGGTTGCGAGCCGCGTAGCGGACCTTGTGGGTGAGGGTGGTGCGGTTGGCGACGAGGTTCTTCTTGGTTGCCATGGGAGGTTCCTCCGGAAGAAGCGGTGGAGAGGGCCGGGCCGGACCGTGGCACGCTCAGCCGAGGCGGCGCCGGCGCAGCAGGCCGGCCGTCAGGATCACCAGGGCCAGGGCCAGCAGCAGGTAGACCGTGGTGTCGATCCCCTGGAAGGTCCAGAAGCCGGAGCTGGGGTACACCTTGTGGACCCGGCCCACGAAGCCGTGCTCGTCCATGCACCGGCGCAGCTCCTCGCCGGAGAACAGGCAGTTCTCCAGCGGGTGTTGGGCCCCGTCGGGGGTGAGGTAGCGGTATCCCGCGGACCAGGCGCTGCCGATGAGCTGTTTGGGCGTCATCCCGGCGGTGACCCGGTCGACGGGGGTGACGAAGTCCCGGCGGAAGAAGGTCAGTACGGCGGCCGTGCCGAGGACCGCGGCGAGGGTCAGGCCCATCGCGGGAAGCGTACGGCGCACCAGCAGGCCGATCGCGGTGCCGGCGGCCAGGGCGAACAGGGCGCCGGCGACGGCCGAGGGGCCGGACGCGTTGAGGATGTACGGGTCGTGCCAGTACACGCCGTCGTACATGTTGGAGATCGGCGCCCACCACCAGGCGATGAGTCCGGCGACGGCGGTGGAGACGGCGACGGCGCAGAGCGCGGCGAGGCCGAACCGGGCGGCGAACCAGCTGCGGGCGCCGGTGTCCTGGGTGAGGACGACCTTGATCGTGCCGCTCTCCAGCTCGCGGCCGATGAGCGGCGCTCCCCAGAACATGCCGATGGCCGCCGGGAGGGCCAGGCCGATGGCGCCCAGGGTGCGGATCCCCCCGTTGCTCTCGGTCATGGCGTCGTAGGTCTCGGGCGGGCAGTCGCCGTTCCAGCCCTTGCACTGCGAGAGGTCGTAGCCGCTGATGGCCTCGATCAGGTCCGCCCGCCGCAGGGCGACCCAGATGGTGAGGACCGTGACGAGCACGGCTCCGGTGAGGATGAGCAGGCGCTGCTGGCGCCAGGCGAGCCACAGGGTGCCCGTCATGCCGCGGCCTCCGTCACGTGTGCGGCGCTCTGGCTCTGCGGCGCGGAGCGCAGGTGGGCCAGCAGGAGCTCTTCGAGGGAGGGAGCCCTGGTGATCCAGCGCTCGTCGACCCCTGAGGGGAGGGACGTGCCGGGTGCGTTGCGCAGGAGCGCGGTCAGCTGGCGGCCGGTCGTGCCGGCGTGGACGACGGCGCCGCGGTCGGCGCCGCGCGGCAGACCGTCCGGGGTGTCGGGGTCGGCGCGGCCGGTGAGCCGGGTGTACGCCTCCCGCAGGTCCTGGGTGTCACCGGCGAGCCGGATCCGTCCGCCCTGCAGGAGCAGGACGTGGTCGCAGACGTCCTCCAGCTCGGGCAGGACGTGCGAGGAGATCACGACGGTGATCCCGCGGTCGGCGACCTCGGCCATGAGCAGGCCCATCACCTCGTGGCGCACCAGCGGGTCGAGGTCGGCGAGCGGCTCGTCCAGCAGGAGCAGGTCGGCCTGTTTGCCGAGGGCCAGGGCCAGCGCGACGCGGGTGCGCTTGCCTCCGGAGAGGGTGGCGATCCGGGTCTTCGGTGAGATCCCGCCCTCGCCGACGATACGCTCGGCCTTCGCCTGGTCCCAGCGGCCGGTGCTGAGCCTGCGGCCCACGGTCAGCATGTCGGCGACGGTGAACTGCGGGTAGAGCGGCTTGTCCTGGCTGACGAAGGCCGTCCGGGTACGGGCGGCGCGGGTGCCGGGGAGTGCGCCGAAGACCCGTATCTCTCCGGTGGTGGGCCTCAGCAGACCGGTCATGAGGTGGAACAGCGTGCTCTTGCCGGCCCCGTTGGGGCCGACGAGCGCGGCGATCCGGCCCGCCGGCAGTTCGAAATCGCAGTCGTGCAGGGCCCGGTTCCCCCGGAAGTGCTGCCCTATCGCGGTTGCCCGGAGCGCCGGTTCGGCGGTCGGGTCGTTCACGTGGTGTCCTCTCGTGACGGTCGTTCCGTGCCGGCCCCCGCGGCCCCCGCCGGTCCCCGCGGCCGTGCCGCCGCCTCGGCCAGCGCCGCCTCGACGAGCGCCAGGACGTCCTCGCGCCCCAGCCCCGCGGCGTGCGCGCGGGTCACCCAGGCGACGAGGTCGGCGCGCAGCGGCGAGTCGGCCGCGGCTTCGGGGCGGGAGAGCGAGCGGGTGACGAACGTGCCCTGTCCCGGGCGGGGTTCGACGAGGCCTTCGCGCTCCAGCTCGCGGTAGGCCTTCAGCACGGTGTTGGGGTTGATCGCGGTGGCTTCCACCACGGCCCTGGCGGTCGGCAGCCGGTCCCCCGGTTCCAGGACGCCCAGTCGGAGTGCCTGTTTCACCTGGTTGACGAGCTGCAGGTACGTGGCGACACCACTGTGCCGGTCCACCTGAAACTCGATCATGCGCCTGCCTCATTCCACTAATGCCTTAGTGGAATGGTGCAGCGCGGGGTCACGGTCCGTCAAATCGTTGACCGGCGCTTACCCGATCACGTGGTCCGGAGGCGGGGCGGGAGCCGGGGCGGGGTGCGGGGACCTGACTTCGGAGGGCGGCCGGGCGCGGCCGTCAGGTCGCGGATGCGGTCGGTGAAGTCAGGGTCGGGCAGGGGGAGTTCGAGGTCGTCGTCGACGTAGCTGACGGCGGCCGAGACGTACTCCATGACGGCTTTGACGGTGCCGGCGCCGCGTCTGGTCCCGGCTCCGCCGGGCCGCAGCGCCCGTAGGACGCGCAGGGTGGTGGGCAGGCTCGCATCGGCGGCGAGGTCACGCTCCGCGCCGTCGAAGACCACCGTGGCCGCGTCCCTCGCGTCCCCTGAGTCCGATGCGTCCGGTGCATCCAGCGCGTCCGGTGCGTCTGCCGCCTGCTGCCCGGTGGCGGTCGGCGCGCTCTGGCGTCGCCACCAGACCGCCTCGTGGTTTTCGCCGAGCGCGAGGTGGTGGAGGTACAGGCAGTACGAGGCGATCGAGTCCCCGGCGCCGGCGGCGTACTGCCACCAGAAGCGGGCGGAGTCCTCCGCGTCGGTGAGCAGCAGGATGCAGCCGAGGACGCGGGCCCCGGAAGGCTGGGGCAGTTTGTGGGTGAGGAAGTCGCCGAGCGCGGTGACGGCGGTGCCCGTGACGGCCGTCTCACACAGGGCCTGGAGGTCGCGGGCGGCTCCCCGCATACCCTTCTGCGGTTCGCCGGCCGCCGCGCCGGGCGACCGGGCGCCCACCCCGTGGTGGGGTGCGCCGCCGGTGTCCGCGATGTCGGCGGGCGCGTGCGAAGTGGAGTGGAGTCGGGCGCGGGCCAGTAGCTGGTCAATGGTCGAGGTCACCGGAGACCTCCTCCTCGGCGGTGGTGTCCGGGTACAGGGCGGCGTGCAGATTGCGCTTGGCGTGCCGTGCGGTGGACCGTACGGAGGCCAGGGAGACACCCAGTTCGTCCGCCGCCCGGGCCTCCTCCAGTCCGCACAGGTACAGCAGGACGATGACGTCCCGCTGCATCGGCGCGAGCCCCCCGACGGCCCGGAACAGGGCCATCGACTCCTCGACCTGCCCGATCGGGTCCGGGGCGAAGTCGAGGGCGACCGTGTCGAAGGCGGCCTCGACGAGGCAGGGGCGGCCGTTCTCCTTCGGGGCGCGTTCGAGCACCGTCTGGCGCAGCATCGGCCATGCGAACCGCTCGGGGTTCTCGCTGGCGAGTGCGTCGTGCCACAGCATCAGCAGGAGCGTGAAGACGTCGTCGACCGCCTTCTCGACCAGGCCGCCCCGGCGCAGGAACGCCGAGGCGTAGCTGGTGTAGTGCGGGCGGTGCATCTGCTGGAAGGCCCGGAAGTCCAGCGGGGCCGAAGCGGTCGCGGTGCGGTGGCGGGCGCCGCCCTCGTGGAGGCAGTCCTTGATCCACGAGGTGCGCTTGCCGATGTCCTGGGCCGCGATCACCCAGCGCAGCCGCATCGTGTCGTACGGCAGGCCGGGGCGCTCCAGCGCGAGGAGCACCGTACGGACGAACACCCAGCGGGGGTAGCGTCCGACGGCCCGCAGCAGTTCGGAGATGTGCCCCTTGTCCCGGCCGGTGCGTGCCTGGAGCTCGTCCAGCGTCACTCCCCTGCCGTGGATGGCATCGCGCAGCGGCTCCAGCCAGGCGCGGTGCGCCGGTCCGGTGCCTTCGGTGATGGGGCCCAGCGGCCGGCCGGGCTTGCCGCGCCGGCCCTGGGGGAGGTCCTGGGGTGCCGAGTGGAGGTTCATCCCCGCGGCTCCTCGTCCCGGTCGGGCACCTGTGCGGCGGCCCGCTCGCGGCGGCTCTCGGCCACCCCGGTGCCCGCCTGCACGATCTGCTGCACGCCCAGTGCGACCGACGGGATCAGGGCGGTGACGGCCGCGACGGGCTGTCCCGCCACGACCATCACCACACTGAAGGCGAAGATCGCTAAGAGCGCCACCACGGTGACGATCATCCGGTTGTTCTTCATCGCGCCGTCCTCTGGCTGCTTTTGCGCCTGGTTGGTGTCTGTCCGGGATGCGGCTCATGGCGTTGCCACGCCCCCCTTCAGGAGCCGAAGCAAGCATGGAGTGAACAGAGTTGGACAGGTGCGAAAAAAGCAGAACGGGGAACAATCAGAACCCGGTGTCCGCCCCGCTTCCGTCAGGTTCCAGGGGGAGCCGCGCCACCAGACGGGCGCCCACCGGCGCGTCCTGGACCGTGAGGGATCCGCCCAGGCGGGTGGCGATGTCACGGGCTATGGCCAGGCCCAGGCCCGTACCTCCCTCGTCCCGGCTGCGGGCGTCGTCGAGGCGGGTGAACCGCTCGAAGACCCGCTCCCGGTCCGCCATCGCGATACCCGGCCCGTCGTCGCGGACCTCCAGTACGGCGGTGCGCCGGGGCCCGTCGACGCGCAGGACGAGCCGGACCCGCCGGTCGGCATGGCGCTGGGCGTTGTCCAGCAGGTTGGTGACGAGCCGGGCGAGCCACAGCGTGCTGCCGCGTACGACGACCTCGGGAGCGATCTCCGCGTCGACGGGGATCCGGTCCCGGCGGCGCGAGCGGGCCGCCTCCCGGGCCACGTCCGCCAGGTCGACCGCGGCGTCCGGCGGCGCCTCCCCGGTGTCCAGACGGGCCAGCAGGAGCAGGTCGGCGGCGAGGTCCTGCAGCCGTACGGTGTCCTCCAGGGCCCCGCTGACCAGCTCGCCCCACAGCGCCGGGTCGGGGTGTGCCTGGGCGACCTCCAGCTGGGTGCGGAGCACGGTGATCGGGCTGCGGAGCTCGTGCGAGGCGTCGGCGATGAACCGGCGCTGACGGATCCCGGCGGCCTCCAGCCGGTCCAGCGTGGTGTTCATGGTGACGGCGAGCCGGGCGATCTCGTCCTGGCTGGGCGGCACCGGGACCCGCCGGTGCAGGTCGCGGTCGCTGATCTCGGCGACCTCGGCGCGGATCGCCTCGACGGGCCGCAGCGCCCAGCCGGTCACCCGCCAGGTGACCAGGGCCACGGTGAGCACGAGCAGCGGAGCCACGACGGCGAGTACACCGGTGATGGCGTCGTCGGCGGTGTCGGCCTCCCGCAGGGAGGTTCCGGCGTACACGGTGACCAGCCCGTCCGCGGTGACGGTGGTGACCTGGACGACGCGGTGGCGGCGGTCGCCGCGCGCCGGGCCCTCCTTCCAGGTGTCGCGGACCGTGCCCGGTCCGCCCGGCCGGGCCGGGGTGAGGGCGGGGCGGCCGGCGAGGTTGGGGCTCGCCGCCAGCACCCGGCCCTGGGCGTCGACGACCTGGACGAAGTCGGCGCCGCGCCCGGGGGTCACCACGGTGTCGAACCGTCCCGCGGCCACCAGCCCTGCGGTGGAGAGGGCCTGGCGTTCGGCCGCGGCCTGGGCATCGCGCATCAGGTTGCCGTCGAGGATCCCGAGCAGGGCGAAGGACGCGGCGCCGAGGGCAAGGGCGACCACCGCGGAGGCGCCGAGCGTGGCCCGGGCGCGGACGGACCGGGGGCGCAGACGCCGTGCGAGGTCGCGTACGGAGTCGGGGCGCGGGCCCCGCGCGAGCTCGCGGACGCGGCCGCGGGCGCGCTGGAGGAGGCGGCCGGGGAGACGGGCGGCGGCGCCGACGGTTCTCCGATCAGCCACCGTCGGCCGCCAGCCGGTAGCCCGCGCCGCGGACGGTTTCCACGGCGGCCCGGCCGAAGGGTGCGTCGATCTTCCGGCGCAGGGCGCTGACGTGGACCTCGACGACGTTGAGGTCGCCCTCGTACGCCGCGTCCCAGACGTGCTCCAGTATCTCCCGCTTGGGGACGACCTCCCCGGCCCGCCGGGCCAGGTACACGAGGACCGCGAACTCGCGCGAGGTCAGCCGGGCCTCGGTGCCGGCCCGCGTGCACCGCTGCCCGGCCGGGTCGATCAGCAGATCGCCGAACTCCATGATCTGCGGGCTGCGGCGGCCGGTGCGCCGGATGAGGGCGCGCAGCCGGGCGACGAGGACCACGTAGGAGAAGGGCTTGGAGAGGAAGTCGTCCGCGCCGGTGTCGAGGGCCTCGGCCTCGTCGTACTCGCCGTCCTTGGCGGTGAGCATCAAGATCCCCGACTCGCAGCCGCTCGCCCGCAGCCGGGCGCAGACCCGGTAGCCGTTGAGTCCGGGCAGCATGATGTCGAGCACGATGGCGTCGTAGTCGTGCTCGCCCGCCAGCCACAGGCCCTGCGGGCCGTCGTGGGCCACGTCCACGGTGAAGCCCTCGGCCCGCAGACCCCGCTGGAGGGCAGCGGCGAGCCGCCGTTCGTCCTCGACCACCAGTACGCGCATGGGGACAGGTTCTCAGGTCGTGTCGGCCGCTTGCTGAAGAGGTCTTCAGCCGGCTTCAGCAGAGCTTCAGCATCCGGCGCGCACGATCTGCCCAGCCGGGCAGCGTGCCCGCAGAACACGAGGAGCATGTCGATGACTCAGTCCAGTCCCCAGCCCGCCGAGCCGCCCGCAGGCCCGGGCGAGGCCAAGACCGCGGCCGACGCGACCGGTGCGGCGGCGGGTCGCCGCGGCCGGCTGGTCCGGCTGGCCCGTGAGGGGCGTACCAGATGGGTGGCCCTCGGGGCGGTCGTCGTGATCGGCGGCGGGTTGGCGGCGGTGGCCGTGGCCGAGCACGGCCACCACGACCGCATGCGGGGCGGTTTCGCCGCCAAGGTCCGCGCGCACGGCCCCGGGGAGCCGATGGAGGGCTGGGCGGGCCCGATGCCGCACAGGGGCGGTGAGCCCGAGGTCGTCGACGGCGACCGCGGTTTCCCGGGCGGAAAGGGAGCGGTGGGCCGGGGGCCGGGCGGCGGCCGGGCGGACGGCTCCGCCAAGGCCGCCCCGGTGCCGCTGCCCGCACTGGCGGCGGCGCAGGCGGTGGAGAAGGCCACGGCCGCCGTCGAGGGCGGCAAGCTCGAATCGCTGCGGGCCGTGGCCCAGCAGGGCGGCGGCAGCGCCTGGCTGGCCGTCGTCCTCGGTCCGGACGGGGTCCGGCATGCCGTGACCCTGGCCGGCGCCGACGGTGCGGTCACCGGCAACACCGTCGCCGGGAAGGGGCCGGTCGGTCCCCGCTGATGGCGACTGACGGCCGGGCTGCGTGCCGCCCGGCCGTCAGTCGCTGCGGCCGACGGAGTCCAGGACGGCGAGGTCCTCGGCGGAGAGGCGCAGGGAGGCCGCGGCCACGTTGGCGGTGAGGTGGTCCGGGTTCCCCGTCCCGGGGATGGCCAGGACGTGCGGTCCTCGGTGCAGGGTCCACGCCAGCCGGATCTCGGCGGCGCCCACCCCGTGGGCGCGGGCCACGCCGAGCACCTCCGGGTGCTCGGCGCCGCCCGCGCCCGCTTCGCGTCCCGTGCCGGCGATCGAGTAGAACGGCACGTACGCGACCCCCTGCTCGCCGCAGGTGCGCAGGAACGCCTCCTGCTCGGGCCGGGCGCCGAGCCCGTACAGGTTCTGCACGCAGACCACCGGTGCGATGGCCCGGGCTTCGGCGAGGTGCCCGGGCTGTACGTTGGACAGGCCGAGGTGGCGGATGAGTCCCGCCTCGCGCAGGTCGGCCAGGGCGCCGAAGCGCTCGGCGATCGAATCGGTCCCTACGATGCGCAGGTTCACCACGTCGAGGTGGTCGCGGCCGAGCTGGCGCAGGTTCTCCTCGACCTGGCCGCGCAGTTGATCGGGAGTGGCGTGCGGCAGGAACTCCCCCGACAGGGCCCGGCCGGGGCCGACCTTGGTGGTGATGACGAGGTCGTCCGGGTAGGGGGCCAGGGCCGCGTTGATCAGCTCGTTCGCGGAGCGCAGCGGGGAGAAGTAGAAGGCGGCGGTGTCGATGTGGTTCACGCCGAGCTCGACGGCGCGGCGCAGGACGGCGATCGCCCGGCCTCGGTCGCTGGGGGTGGCGCCGGGGGCGAACGCCGGGCCGTCCTGGGTCAGGCGCATCGCGCCGAAGCCGAGGCGGTTCACTTCGAGGTCGCCGAGCCGCCAGGTGCCGGATGCCGCCGCGGTGAGGGTCTGCGAGGTCATGGAGGTCATGGAGGTCATGCCGGAATGATCTGCGGGCGGTAGGGTCGGGGCCATTGATTCGGGCATGTGTGAATCCAAGGGGTGGTCCCGCTGGCGGAGTTGGCGTTCTCGGCGGGCGATCTGGCGCAGATGCGGTTCGCCGTCTCGCCGCTCTGGGAGGTGGTGACCAGCTTCCGTCGGCTGCTGAACGACGGGGCCGTGTCGCCCGTGTACCGGCCCTGGGCGGAGCAGGTACGACCCCGGCTGGCCGCCGCCGGGCTGGACCGGGGGTGGCTCGTCGAGCTGATCCCGTCCTCGAAGTACGTGCCCCACTTCCTCAACCCCGCGCCCGCCGGACCGGCCCCCGCCCTGGCGGCGGAGCTGGCCGAGCTGGTGTCGGCCCCCACCGAAACGGTTCGCCGCAATCTCGACCACCTGCACTACCACCAGGGTTCGCCCGGCCCCCGCGCCCGGGCCCTGTACGCGGACCCGCCGGCCCGCCTGCCGCGGCTGGCGCAGGAGGTCGAGGCGTACTGGAAGCTGGCGCTCGCCCCCTACTGGGCACGGATCCGCGCGGTGCTGGAGGCCGATGTCTTCCACCGGGCCCGGCAGGCCGCCGAACAGGGCGCGGGCCATGTCATCAACGAGCTGCACAGCGCCGTCCGTTGGGATGAGAACGCGCTGAGCCTGGTGCGCCGCACCCGGCCGCTGACCCGGGAGATGGCGGGCCGGGGGCTGCTGTTGGTGCCCTCGGCCTTCCTCGGGCCGGGCCTGCTGACCCGGATGACCCCGCCGGATCCGCCGCAGATCGCCTACCCGGCGCGCGGGGTCGGCGCGCTGTGGGCGTCCCGGCCGCCGACCGCGAAGGCGGATGCCGTCGCCGCGGTGCTCGGCCGCTCCCGGACCCTGCTGCTGACGGAGCTGGACGCCCCGGCCTCCACCACCGAACTGGCCCGGCGTACGGGGCTGTCGGCGGCCGGGGTGTCCCAGAGCCTGACGGCGCTGCGCGACGCGGGGCTGGTCAGCGCGCACCGGGCGGGCCGCTCGGTGCTGTACGCCCGCACCGCGGTCGCCGAGGCACTGCTCGGCGCATCCGCTTGACCGGACAGCCCGTGGACCCTAGAACGGCTTGGTCGGGAGGTACTTGCCGTCGAGGGTGATGACGGCGCGCTCTCCGCCGTCCGGGTCGGCGACCTTCTTGACGTCCAGCTTGAAGTTGATCGCGCTGATGATGCCGTCGCCCAGCTGCTCGTGGACCAGGGCCTTGAGCGTGGTGCCGTAGACCTGGAGCATCTCGTAGAAGCGGTAGATCGTCGGGTCGGTCGGGATGCCGCCGGGGATCGAGCCGCGGGTCGGGATGGTCTGGAGGAGCCGCGCGGCGTCGGCGTCGAGGCCGAGGAGCTCGGCGACGGCCTCGGCGGAGGCTGCCGGCAGGGGGTGCTGACCGAGCACCGCGGCGGTGACGAAGGCGACGGACAGGCCGGCCGCGTCGGCGATCTGCTGCCAGGAGAGGTCCTTGCGGGTCTTGGCGTCGACGGCGGCGACGGCCAGGGCCTGGCGGGCGGAGGGGTCGAACTGGGCGTGGATCATGGGAGGTTCCTCTACGTGGTGGGGTGGTTCAGGGAAGTCGGCAGGGGGTTCAGGCGGCGAGGGCGGCGGACCGGCCGGCGGCCGGGTCGATCCGCTCGACCTTGCCGGTGGGGATGTCGTACACCCAGCCGTGCAGGGTGACGGCCCCGGCGGCCAGGGCGCAGGCCACCGCCGGGTGCGTGGCGAGGTTCGCCAGCTGCGCGGCGACGTTGCCGCGGATCAGGGCACCGAGCTCGCGCTGCGGCGCCTCGGCCGAAGCCCCGCCGGGCGCCCCGGCCGCGGCGGCGTGGCGCAGCCAGCGGGCGATGGCGGGCAGCTCCGCGAGGTCCTGTCCGGCGGCGAGCGCGGTCATGGCGCCGCAGGCGGAGTGTCCGCAGACCACGATGGATCGCACGCCGAGGACGGCGACCGCGTACTCGATGCTGGCGGCGACGCCGTCGCTCCCGTCGGCGCCTTCCACGGCGTCCGGGTGGGCCGGTACGAGGTTGCCGGCGGTCCGGATGACGAACAGCTCGCCCGGCTCCTGCTGGGTGATCAGCTCCGGGACGACGCGGGCGTCGGAGCAGCCGATGAAGAGCGTCTGCGGCTGGTGGGTGGTCGCCAGGTGGGCGAAGAGCTCCGCCTTTGCCGGGAAGACGTCCTGTTGAAAGTGCGCCAGGCCCTCGGTGAGGTCGTGCACGGTCACTCCCTTCGGTGGTGTCGGCCCTGGCCGGGCTGACGAGATCCACCATGCATGACCTGTAGCTATAGTGTCCAAGACGTACTGAGCATGATCGCTATTGCTGCGATCTATACTTCTTTCCATGCCTCTGGAACTGCGCCATCTCCGCTATCTGCTGGCCGTGGCCGAACACGGAAGCTTCACCCGCGCCGCCGAGGAGCTGCGCATCTCGCAGCCCACGCTGTCGCAGCAGATCAAGCAGCTGGAGCGGACCGTGGGCGTCCAGCTGCTGGACCGCACGGGGCGCTCCGTACGCCTGACCGACGCCGGCGCGACCTTCGTCCCGTACGCGCGCCGCGCACTCCAGGACCTGGCCGCTGCCGAGCGGGCCGTACTGGACGTCGCGGACCTGTCCAGCGGCAGCCTGCGCCTCGCGATGACCCCGACCTTCACCGCGTACCTCCTGGGCCCGCTCGCCGCGGAACTCCATGCCCGCCACCCCGGAATCACCCTGAACGTCAAGGAGATGACGCAGAGTCAGCTGGAGGCGGCGCTGCTGGCCGACTCCGTCGACCTCGGCATCGCCTTCTCGGGCACGCACCTGCCCGGGATCGGCGCCACCGACCTGTTCACCGAGACCCTCGGCCTCGTCGTCGGCCCCGACCACCCGCACGCCGGCCGCACCGAGCCCCTGCCCGTGTCCGAACTCCCCGCCTGCCCCCTCGCGTTGCTCAGCGGGGACTTCGCCACGCGGACCCACGTCGACGCGTACTTCCGCCGGCACCGCGTCGCACCGCGGATCGCGGTCGAGGCCAACTCCATCAGCGCCCTCACCGAGATCGTCCGGCGCACCGGGCTGGCCACGGTGCTCCCCGACGCGCTCACCCGCGACGGCACCCCGCTGCACCCCGTCCCGCTCGCGCCCGCCCTCCCCGCGCGGACCGTGGCCCTGCTGCGCCGCGAGAGCGCGTACGAGAGCGCCGCCGCCCGCGCCTTCACCTCGCTCGCCCGGCAGTGGGCGCACCCCTGAACCGGCCGCTCAGCCCGCGAACGCCACCGACGCCTTCGCCCCGGCTCCGATGCGCGCGGCCAGCAGGTCCCGCTGGTCGGCGAGGAGCGCGGCCAACCGCCCCGCGTGGCGGCCCGGTTCGGCGGCGGAGCGGGCGGCGACCGCGTCGCGGTCGGCCCGGAGTGCGTCGAGCACCTGGTGGTCGGCGACGAAGCGGACGATGCCGGCCACCGCCCCGGCGGCGTCGGGCAGGGCGTCCAGGACGACCGGCCACAGGATCTCGTCCTCGCGGTGGTGGCCGCCTACGAGCTCGTCGTCGCGGTGCACGTACCCGGCGATGGCCTGCGCCCGCGCGGGCTCGGCCGGCTCGGCGGCCGCGGCGAGAGCGGCGAGCAGCCCGGCGAGGCGCTCGATGTCGGCCAGGATCGCGCGATGGGCGACCCGGACGCCGGTGAGATCGGCAGCCGCCGGGCCGTGCGGCCTCGCGCGTGCGACGTGTTCGCTGTCCATACGGACGACTGTGCGCGCCCCGGCTCAGCATCGGGTCAACGTCCGATGAACGCCACCCGTCCACCGCGTCATAGGCTCGGGGGTCCGTCCAGTCACCACCCCGGGAGGACCCCCGCCATGCCGCCCACCGGTCCGCAGTCCGTCGACCGCTCGCTCGCGATCCTCGACGCCGTCGCCGACGCGCCCGGACCGGTCGGCGCCAAGGCCCTGGCCCGCCGGATGGAGTGTTCGCTGTCCACCGCCTACCACCTGCTGGCCCCGCTCACCGCACGCGGGTACCTCGTCCGCACCGCGCAGGGGTACGTGCTGGGACCGCGGATCCCCGGGCTGCACCGGAGCCTGCTGCGCCATCTGGAGCCCGCGCCGCGCATGGCCGACCTGCTGACCCGGCTGCGCCGGACCACCGGCGCCGAGGCCTACTACACCGCCTACCGGGGCGGCCTGATCACGGTGGTCGACACCACCGCCCCGGTCACGGACGCGGCGAATCCGTTCGCGCCGGGCCGGGAGACCCGGGCGCACGCCACCGCACACGGCAAGGCGCTGCTCGCCGAGCTGCCCCGGCCGCTGCGGCGGCGGTATCTGGCCGAGCACGGAATGGCCCGCCTGACCGGGGCCACCATCACCAGCGCCGAGCTGCTGGAGGCGGAGCTGTCCCGGGTGCGCGGGCAGGGCTTCGCCGTGTCGATCGGCGAGGCCGATCCCGCGTACACCTGCCTGGCCGTCGCCCTGCCGCGCGGCCGGGACCACGACGGCGACGCGGTGCACGCCTTGTCGGTGTCGCTGCCGACCGAGGAGTTCCGGCGGCGCCCGCGGGAGATCCGCACCGCGCTCGGGCAAGCGGCGGCGGACTGCGCCTGAGGGCGCCCGGCGCGCGGTTTTCCGACGCTGCCGGAAATACGGCGTGATGGGGATGCGCGGGGCCCGGCGGGGTGCCAGGCTGGTCGGCATGATCTTCATCGCCGTCAGGTTCGACGTCCGTCCGGAGCACAGCGACAACTGGCTCACGCTCGTCGACGACTTCACCCGGGCCACCCGCAACGAGCCCGGCAACCTCTTCTACGACTGGTCACGCAGCGTCGACGACCCCACCAAGTACACGCTCCTGGAAGCCTTCACCGACGCCGAGGCGGGCGCCGCGCACGTGGCGTCCGACCACTTCAAGGCCGGTATGGAGACCCTCGCCGGCGCCATCGCCGGCACGCCGGAGATCATCCACGTCGAGGTGCCCGGCCAGGGCTGGAGCGCCATGGCCGAGCTGTCCCCCCGTAACTGACCCGCCCGTAACCGAACCGCCCGGGTCGGCGGCACCGCCGCTACGAGGAGAGCCCCAGCAGGCGGGCCGCCGTCGCGCGCATCTCGACCTTGCGGACCTTGCCGGTCACGGTCATCGGGAACGCCTCCACGACGTGCACGTACCGCGGGATCTTGAAGTGGGCCAGCCGTCCGTCGCAGTACGCGCGGACGGCCTCCTCGGTCAGCGGCGGCGCGCCCTCGCGCATCCGCACCCACGCCATCAGCTCCTCGCCGTACTTGGTGTCGGGGACGCCGATGACCTGCACGTCCAGGACGTCCGGATGGCCGTGGAGGAACTCCTCGATCTCCCGCGGGTACACGTTCTCCCCGCCCCGGATGACCATGTCCTTGATGCGGCCGGTGATGCTCAGGTAGCCGTCCTCGTCCATCACCGCCAGGTCCCCGGTGTGCATCCAGCGCGCGGCGTCGACGGCCTCGGCGGTGCGCTCCGGCTCGCCCCAGTAGCCGAGCATCACCGAGTAGCCGCGGGTGCACAGCTCCCCCGGCTCCCCGCGCGGCACGGTCCGCCCCGACTGCGGATCGACCACCTTGACCTCCAGGTGCGGTCCGACGCGGCCCACCGTGGACACCCTGCGCTCGACCGAATCGTCGGCGCGGGTCTGCGTGGACACCGGCGAGGTCTCCGTCATCCCGTAGCAGATGGACACCTCGCGCATGCCCATCCGGTCGATGACCTCCTTCATCACCTCGACCGGGCAGGGCGAGCCCGCCATGATGCCCGTACGCAGGCTGGACAGGTCGTACGTGTCGAAGCCGGGCGCGGCGAGCTCGGCGATGAACATCGTGGGGACCCCGTACAGGGAGGTGCACGACTCGGCCTCGACCGCGGCGAGGGTGGCCGCCGGGTCGAACGCCGGCGCGGGGATGACCATCGCCGCGCCGTGGCTGGTACAGGCGAGGTTGCCCATCACCATGCCGAAGCAGTGGTAGAAGGGCACCGGGATGCAGACCCGGTCCTGCTCGGTGTAGTGGCACAACTCGCCGACGAAGAAACCGTTGTTGAGGATGTTGTGGTGCGAGAGGGTCGCCCCCTTGGGGAAGCCCGTGGTCCCCGAGGTGTACTGGATGTTGACGGGGTCGTCCGGGCTCAGCTCCGCCGCCGCGCGGACGAGGTCGGCCGGATCACCACGGCGGCCCCGCTCCAGGAGGGAGGTCCACTCCGGCCCCTCCAGCAGGACGGTGAACTCCAGGTCCGGGCAGCGCGGCCCCACCTCTTCGATCATCCCGGCGTAGTCGGAGGACTTGAAGCGCTCCGCCGCGACGAGCAGCCGGATCCCGGCCTGGCGCAGTACGTACTCCACCTCGTGCGAGCGGTACGCCGGGTTGACGGTGACGAGGATCGCCCCGATCTTGGCGGTGGCGTACTGCACCAGCGTCCACTCGGCGCGGTTGGGGGCCCAGATGCCGACCCGGTCCCCCTTGGCGATGCCCAGGTCCAGCAGGCCCAGCGCGAGGGCGTCGACGTCGGCGGCGAGCTCCGCGTAGGTCCACCGGCGCCCGGCGGCGAGGTCGACGAGGGCGTCGCGGTCAGGGAACCGGCGGACGGTGCGGTCCAGGTTCTCGCCGATCGTGTCGCCCAGCAGCGGTACTTCGAAGACCCCGGGTGCGTAACTCGACGACGCTGTGTTCGGCGACGCTGCGTTCGACGACGCGGTGCTCGACGCGGCAGACACACGTACCTCCTGGACTCGGTGGCGGGGCGGGCCCGGCGGGCCGGCGCCCCATCATGATCCTCTTCGTCGGTCCTCAGCGCAGGCAGCCGACGATCCTGACGGAGGTCTCCGTACTCCCGCTGAGTCCGGACGCCGGATCGGTGGCCGTGAACACCAGTTTGTACGTCCCGTCGGGCAGCAGGGGGACCAGGAAGCGGCCGGCCGCGCCCGCGCCCAGCGTCACCGGCCCGTTCGGCCCGTTGATCCGCCAGCTCGTGTACTGCGGGTCCGTGAGGGGCTGGTCGCCCGGACGGGTCCGGGCCGTCGCGGCGAACGACTCCTCGCAGCCGCGCCGAAGTTGGCCGCCGCCGGACGGCTGCTGGATGGTGACCGCCGGCGCCTGCGGCTGCTGCCGGGTCGGCGAACCGCTCTGCGACGGAGTGCCCGGCCGGCTCGGGCCGCCCCTGGTCGGGGTCCCGGGACCGTTGGGGCTGCCGGGTGTCGCAGACGTACCGGGCGAGGCGGACGGGCTCGTCGTGGGCGAAGCACCGGACGCCGGGGCGGAGGGCGAGGCGGAGGGCGGCGCGGAGCCCGTGCCGTCCGTCGGACCCGGCGCCGGGTCGAGTGCGTGCGGCAGCTCCGGCTTGGTGACGGCGGGCGGCGAGGGTGCCTTCGCGGGCTCGGTGGCCTTGGCGTCGATCGTGGCGCAGACCGCGCCGGCGACCAGCTCCTGGCTGTCCGGCACCGGCGAGACGTGCAGCTCCTGGTCGTCCGGGCCGCGCCGGTGCGTGTCGAAGTAGCCGCTTCCGGTGAGCGTCTCCCGGTCGCTGTGCTCGACCCAGACCGAGTTGTAGTAGTCGAGACCGGCCTTCTGCTGGTTCCTGCCGGTGACGTGCCAGGCCGTCACCTTGTGGCCCGAGGGCTCACCGGCCGCCGGCGCGTCGGCCGGGGCATACAGCCAGCCGTCGCCGAAGAAGCGCGTCGGTGCCTCCGAGGTGCCCGTCTCGTTGGCCGCGGGGAACTCGAAGCCGCCGCCGACCACCAGCTTCCCCTTGGGACAGGACACGGCGACGTCCGCGCTGCCGCCCGCGCTCACCGCCACCTTGACGGTGGCCACGGACACGCTGTTCAGCCGGACGCAGATCGGGCGGACGGTGACCGCGTAGTTCGCCTCCGGTGGCTGCGGGTCCTCGATCCGGGTCTGGTGCGTGATGAACTCGGACGAGCGGATAGGGAACGTGCCGCTGCTCAGCCGGCTGCCCGGGTTGAGCGTGACGGAGGGCACCGCCTTGGCGGCGCCGGAGAACACCGACTTCGTGGTCAGGCTGTCGAGCGGGACCGGCGCGACCGCGCGGCCCGCCACGCTGCGGCCCGACCGGAATTCGGTGCCCAGCGAGGTGAAGTCGCCGGGGCAGGAGGGCGAGGCGGAGGCGTGCTTGGCCGCATCCACGAACGGCCCGTCGGTCGTGAGGTCGTGGATCGTCCCGCCGCCGCTGGCGCTGGTCATCTTGTTGCCCCGGTCGTGGAAGGCGTGCGCCTGCTCCGACCATGTGACGCCGCCCCGGAACTCGGGTTTCGCGTTGACGCACAGCGCGTACGAGGTGAGGGTGGCGGGCGCCGCGTCGGGGTTGTACGCGGCCACCAGCCAGGCATCACCCGCGAAGAGGCTGCTCGTGGCGAAGCCCGTACCGGTGACGGCGTACCCGCCGCCGAGCGCCTTCTCATGGGGCAGGCAGGCGGCGACCGCGGACTGCTCCCCGCCCGCCGCGACCGGTACGGAGACGCTGCGCTGGACGACCGCCAGGTGCGGGCCGCCGCCCAGCGCCCAGACGCCGGCCCCCACCGCGCCCGACACCACCAGGGCGCCCGCGGCGGCCACGGCGGCCGTTTTGACGGTGATCGCGCTCCCCAGCTTCGCGAAGACTCCAGAGCCCATCGTCGATGCCCCTCCCCCGGCCGCACGGCGCGCACCTCCCCGCAGCCGCGGGGCGTGGGCAATGTAGCGCTGCGTGCGATGCACGTCACAGAGGCCTGAAGTATCGGTTCTGCTACGGACTCCCCGCCCCTTGGCAAAGCCGTCGCACCGCCGCGTGGTGGCACTGGTGCCACCCCGGATGCGGGTGGCAGGGGTATCGAGCGCGCGGGGGCCGGCGCGGGACGATCACGGGGACCAGCCGGATCCCAGGGGGAGTTCAGACATGCACGTGTTCAAGAAGCCCGGACGTTGGCTCGCGGCCGCCGCCTGCACGGTGCTCGCCGCAGCGGCCCTGCCCGCCGGCGTGGCGAGCGCCGCAGGGCCCGCGAGCCTCGCAGGCCCCGCAGGCCTCGCAGGCCCCGCAGCCCCTTCGGCAGCGGCCGGCGCGACACCGCCGGTGCCCGGCCGATACCGGCAGCAGCAGCTCGACTGGCAGCCCTGTGAGGGCGGTTCGCTGGAGTGCGCCTCGATGTCCGTGCCACGGGACTGGTACCACCCGGACTCCGGACCGGACCTCACGATCGCGCTCTCCCGGCACCGCGCGGCGGATCCGGCGAAGCGCCGGGGCGTGCTCATGATGGCGGCCGGCGGCCCCGGAGCCTCGGGGCTCCCCCGGCCGGCCCGGCTCGCCTCGTACAGCCCGAAGCTGGCGGCCGCGTACGACATCGTCAGCTTCGACCAGCGGGGCGTGGGGGCGAGTACCAGGGTCGTCTGCTCGGACCAGGACAAGGTCGACGCCATGTTCGGCGGCGCCGATCTGCGCGACCGCTCGGCGACCGCCGTCCGGCGGACCTTCGACCGCGCGCGGGAGTTCGTACGGGACTGCGAGCGCAACTCGGGCGGGCTGCTGCCGTACATCACCACCGATCAGGCCGTCCACGACATGGACCTGTACCGGGAGTTGCTCGGCGCGGAGCAGATCTCGTACTACGGGCCCTCGTACGCCAGCTTCCTCGGTGCGTACTACGCGACCGAGTTCCCCCGCCGCGTGGAGCGGGTCGTCCTCGACAGCAACATCGACTTCACCGGGGACTGGCAGTCCTTCATGACCGGGCAGCCGATGAGCTTCCAGCGGCGCTTCGAGCAGGACTTCCTGCCGTGGCTGGCGGCCAACGACGCCACGTACCACCAGGGGCGCACCCCCGAGGAGGCCAAGGCCTCGTACGAGCGGCTGCGGGCGGCCCTGCACGACCGGCCGCTGGACGTCGAGGGGACGGTCATCACGCCCAACCACCTCGACGCGGCGGCCACGAACGCCCTCTACAACGCAGGCCAGTTCGCGGATCTCGCCTCGCTCCTGGGATTCCTGGAGCATCCGGAGCAGGCTCCGGCGCAGACGCGGAAGGCGGTCGCCGCGAAGCTCAAGCACCTCATGGGCGCGGAGTTCGTCGCCGACTTCACCTCGGTCACCTGCGGCGACACCCCGTGGACGCGCGACAGCCGGTACTGGGTGAAGGAGAGCGCCGAGGCCACGCGCACCCATCCGCTGGCCGGGGCACGGGAGTTGACGTACGCGGCGATCTGCGCGAACTGGCCGCACTCCAAGGCACCGCGCATCAAGGTCACCGGTGAGGGGCTGCCGCCGGTGCTGATGCTCAACTCGAAGAACGACCCGGCGACGTACTACGAGGCCGCCGTGCGCGCCCACCGGGGGCTGGCCGGGTCGCGGCTGGTCACCGTGGAGGGCGGCGACCACGGCCAGTTCCAGAACGGCGACGCGTGCGTCGACGCCTACGTCGAGGGCTATCTGCTGGACGGCGCCCTCCCGGCGCAGGACACCGCGTGCCCGGCGGCGCGGCGGTGATCCGGCCGCCCGCACGAGGACCCGCCGCCGGGTGACCGGTCCTCGCCCGCCTTCCGTACGGGGGCGCCGTCACTCCTCGATGGCGCCGCCCATCCGGCGCAGGTGCCGGCGGAAGGTGTACGAGGGGTCGGCCTCGCGCAGGACCAGGTAGTCGGCGAAGGCCGTCTGGCTGCGCAGGGTCTCGCCCGAACGGATCCGGCGGGCCTGTTCGCGCTCGGTCTCGCGGATCGCGAGCGCGGTGTCCAGCACCTCCTCGACGCGGTCCGCGGGCACGAACAGCACCCCGTCGGCGTCGCCGAAGACGAAGTCCCAGCCGCCGACGAGATGCGGCCCGAACCGGGCGGTGACCAGCGCCTCGGGCTCGCGTTCGTCCAGCCGCACCGGCCCGGGCGGGTGGCTCCCGTAGCTGAAGACGGGCAGGCCGATCTCGGCCAGCTCGGGCGTGTCGCGGTGCAGCCCCCACACCACGAGGCCCGACAGGCCGGCGGTCTCGGCCTCCAGTGCGGTGAGGTCGCCGATGCAGGCCTCGTCCGTCCGGCCGCCGTTGTCGATGACCAGGACGTCGCCGGGCTCGGCGGATCCGTAGGCCTCCAGGAACACGTCGACGCTGCCGTAGTGGCGCACCGGCAGCGCGCGCCCCGCGACCCGGTGGCCGGGCAGCACCGTGCGGATGCCGGGCGGTGCCACGCGCAGCGGGACGCCGCCGCGGACGCAGGCATCGGCCACGAGCGGCGTGGACAGGTCGGTGAAGGCCTTCAGCATGCCGTCTCCCCTTCTTCTCCCGAACGGACGGCTTGGGTCAGCCACCGCTCCCCATGGTGCCTTCCCGGTCGCCCGGGCGCGGGGGTTCGGGGGACGAAGTCACGGGATGTCGGTGTCCGAGGGCTCCGCCTCGTAGGTGTGCGGTTCCCCGCCCTGCCATTCGACGAGCTCCGAGTCGCCGAGGACCACGTCGTCGGGGTCGGGTACGCCGGCCCGGCGCAGGAACTCGATCACGTCGGCGTCGTTGAAGGCCAGGCCGAGGACGTTGTCCCGGCCCTCGGCGCGCAGGGAGACGCGGCGGCCGCCGGCCGCGGCGATCGGATGGACGAGGATCGGCGCGTGGTGCATGGCCCCAGCCTCCGCCCGGACGCCCGGCGCCGCATCCGCGGGGCCGCGGGCTGGTCCGGTCGGGTGAGAGCGGCTCATTCGGCGGAGATGCGGCCGCCGAGCCATTCCAGTGCGGGCGGGATCTCCCGCCGCCATGTGTTGAAGCCGTGGCCGCCGCTGTCGAGCGTGATCGACGAGACCCGTGCCGGGGCCTTCACCTTCGCGATGAACTTCTGCGTGTCCTTGTGGTTCGGCTCGCCCTGCTCCGAGGTCGCCACCAGGAAGGAGGACTTGCCCTGCGGCAGGTTGTCCAGGCTCCACAGCAGGTCGGATCGTTTCTCTTCGGCGGTGTTCCCGTGGAAGAGGTCACCGGAGTCCTGGTCCAGCTCCGGCTTGTAGTCGGTCGACAGGCCCACTCCGGCCGCGTAGTTCTCCGGGTGCTCCAGCGCGATTTTCAGCGCGCAGTACCCCCCGGTGGAGTCCCCCATCATGGCCCAGTTCGAGGGCGAGGTGCCGACGCGGTAGGCGCCGGAGACCGCCTTGCGCAGGTCCGTACCGAAGAAGGTCTCGCTGAGCGGGCCGCCCGGCACGTCGACGCACTGGCTGTTGCGGGTCGGTATCACCGAGGGCTGCATCATCACCAGGATCATCGGCGGCATCTTCTTCTGCTTGGCGAGCCTCCACGCCGTCTTCGGGTAGTCCAGCCCCTTGAGCAGGTTCTCGGCCATCCCGGGGAATCCGGTGAGCACCACGGTGGTGGGGAACTTCCTGTTCTCGTTCCCCTTCTGGAAGTACTCGGGCGGCAGGTACACGTACGCCTGGACGACGGCCTTGGACCCCTCGCCGCGCACCGTGACCTTCTCGATCTCACCGCCGATGTGGGGTGTTCCGCCGCCGGGTACGTCCGTCGGCTGCCGGCCGAGGACGCGCACCGCCGAGGCTCCGGGCGCGTCCTGGCCCATGGAGGGCATCGACCCCTGCTTCCCTGCGAGGTCCGCCCAGGATCCGTAGAGCAGGAAGGTCCGGTTGGCGGTGAGGCCGACGGAGGCGAGCAGCAGCACCTGGAGCGTCAGGACGACGCCGACCCGCCCGAGCGCCGGCCACCCGCCCCGGCGGCCGAGGCGTGGCCAGAGCCACACCGCGGCGGCGAAGGCCAGCACCGTGGCCAGTACGACGAGGGTCAGGAGCGTGCTGCTGGTGAGACTCACGGATCAGGGAACTCTCTGCGCTGGCCGGGTCGGCACGGACCTGCGGTCCGGCGGCGCCGCCTTTACGGGCGCACAGGACTAGACAGCAACGGGAATCCATCCGTTCCATACCGTCCGCAGGAGAAGAAAAAGCCGCCCACGCGCTCGCGCACCTTTCATCGACCCGCGTCCAGGGCGAACTCCAGCCAATCGCTTGACATGGGCCTGACATTTCAAGGTCCCTGTGGGACGTTCCCTGGCGTGTCTCGAAAGCTCTCTCCCCCGGCCGGTACGGAACCGCCACCGTCGGGCCGGGCGCACGCCGGCGAGGCCCCCCAAGGCCCCGCTTCACACCCCACGAGGACGTGGCGAAGAGGAGCGACAGCATGAAGATCTCGACATGGCCGGGCGCGACCGTACTGGCAGCAGTGGTGATCGTCGGCGCAGCGACGTCGGCGACGGCCCTGGGCCCCACCGCGGATCAGCGGCTCGACGGCGTCATCGTCGTCGCCGGCAGCACCTGTACGTGGACCAACGCACACACCAGCGCCAACCCCCCGAGCGCGCTGACCGTCGACCGCACCACCATCAACACGCCCGGCGGCAACCTCGGCTGCAACGGCGGCATCACCGCCTCCCTCAACAACAACCCCGCGTTCACCTTCGACGACGCCGCCGGCCTCGCCAAGACGGACGCGATCGACATCACGGGCAAGCAGAGCTTCATCTCCTGCCGCTACAAGGCCACGAACATCACGTGGAACCGGGACGGAGCCACCCGCAAGTACGTCAACCAGGCCTTCACCGCGACCAAGACCTCGGGCAGCTTCCTGTGCCCCGGCTCGGTCACGACGGCGGCCGGCGACGCCTCGATGCTGTTCCACTGACCCGTATCCACCCGCGCAGCAGCTCTGCCGCAGCCCTGCCAAAGGGGCTGCGGCAGCAGCGGTTTCGACGTGGGTCAGGGCCGGATCTCAAGGGTGCAGCACTTGACGCTGCCGCCACCCTTGAGCAGTTCGGACAGGTCCATGCCGATGGGGCGGAAGCCGCGCTCGCGCAGCTGCCCGGCAAGACCCTCGGCGGCCTCGGGAAGCACCACGTGCAGCCCGTCACTGACGGCGTTCAGCCCGAATACCGCGGCGTCCTGCGCGGACACGAGCAGCGCGTCGGGGAAGAGCGTCTCCAGGAGGGCGCGGCTGCCGGGGGCGAAGGCCTCCGGGTGGTACATGATCTCGTCCCCGTCGAGCACGGCGAGCGCCGTGTCGAGGTGGTAGTAGCGCGGGTCGACCAGCTCCAGGCTGATGACGGGCCGGCCGAAGAACGCCTCCGCCTCCTGGTGGCCGCGCTCGTCGCTGCGGAAGCCGTATCCGGCCAGGACGTGGCCGGCGGTGACCAGGAAGTCGCCCTCGCCCTCGTTGACGTACTCGGGGTCGTGCAGCTCGGTGAACCCGTTCTCGCGGAACCAGTCCAGGTACGCGGGGCCCTCGGCGATGCGCTCGGCGTTGCGGAACCGGGCGCCGAGGACGCGGCCGTCGACGACGGTGGCCCCGTTGGCCGCGTACACCATGTCGGGCAGGCCGGGCACGGGGTCGATCAGCTCGACGGTGTGCCCGAGTTCGCGGTACAGCTCGCGCAGCCGCTCCCACTGGAGGACGGCGAGGTCGGCGTCGACCGGCTTCTCCGGGTCCATCCAGGGGTTGATCGCGTACACCACCTCGAAGTGGGAGGGGCGGCACATCAGGTACCGGCGCAGGCGCTGTTCGCGCGGCCGGGCGGACGGCGTCGGGGCAGAGGTCATGGTCGCTCCCGGGCGGGGGCCACGGTGGTGGCCGATGTGAGGGGGGTCTTCCCCGGCCGAGCCTGCGCGCCCCGGGCGAACGACAGATGAAGCCGGCACGGCGGCCGGGGGCGTTCTGCATGGAGTCCGGAAACGGCAGAGGTCCCACCGGAAGGACCGGTGGGACCTCTGCGCGACAGCTGTCACGAAAGCGGCGTGTCGGACAACCCCTCAGCCGAGGAGCGAATCACGCAGCCAATTCGGCTCGACTTCGGACAAACGAAGACGCACGTTCTCGGCCATCGGGTGGTTCAGGCGCCGGAGCGACGAGACGAGGCACTCCAGAGTCCGGGTGTCCGAGAGATCGCATGCGAGCAGAGCCCCTTCGATCGGCCCGACCGCCTCGGACACCCCGGCCGAGGAGAGGGAGATCGCGGCCATGCACAGGTCCGGATCACCCACAGCGATCGCCTCCATGAGCGACGGAACCCCGGCATGACTCCCCAGATAGGTCAGAGCCGACGCCGACATCCGCCGCAGGCTCCGATCCTCGGCCTTCCGGTACACGCCTTCCAGCGGTTCGACCATCAGCGACCCGAACCGGCCGAGCCGCTCGAAGATCAGAAAGCGTGCCTCCTCGTCCGCCTCGAACAAGGCTGCCACCTGCTCGGCGATCACCGACGAGCAGACCGCCAGCGTCTCGACCGCGCCGACCCGGGTCGCCAGGTCCGGCGAAGCCAGACCGGCCAGCGCGCCCTCGACATTCTCGGAAAGTTCCATCACCGCAACCTCGTGACCGTGTAGGTGAATTCCCCACTGAACTGGGAGCCACCGGGCATGGTGAAGATCGAGCTGTTGCCCGGGTTCATGACAGGCCTTACGTCGTGAACGAACGCAGCCTCCTGACTGAACTGGACCACATAGTTCTGCCGGTCCCCGAAGACGCCCACTCTACCCAGCTGACCGGGCGTCGCATCTCGTCCGAGGGTGGTCACGAACATATCGCCGGCACCGGTGGACATGAATTCATTCGAACCTTGACCGAACTGAATACTCCGGACGACCACCGTCTGACCGACTTCCATTTCGCCCACACCAGTTATGCCTCGCGCTCCGCGAGCATCAGTGAAGTGAGAGAAGATGTCCCCTCCGCCGCTGGGGCCACAGGTGTTGTGCACCAGGACCCAGGCAGAACCGACCTTTACATGATAGGTATGAAGGTTCGCAACGGTGAAATTGTAGGTCTTGACGTACTTGGTGAAGGGCCTGTTCGCCACGACATGGACCGTCGCACCCGCGTCGGTCAGAAGTGACGCACCGGGCTTCAGGTCGCCCGCATTGACCCACGCCTTCTCGGACGGGGACCAGAACGGGTGCTCGCGCGTCGTGACCAGCTCGTCGACTCCTGCCGACGATTCGATCGACAGGGAATTGAGCTCCTTCACTCCTTCCGTCCGGATGAGATGGGTTACCTTCTGCGATCCCGTCTCGCCGCTCCGAGGGTCCGTGGCGAGGACCTCGTCGCCGACTTCGATGTCCTCGATCTTCTTCTCGGAACCGTCGCCCATGCGGACGAGCGTGCCGGCCAGGAAGCAGTAGCCGCCCGCCTTGCCCCGGCCGCCGAGGCCCGCACCCGGTTCGCGGTGGGAAAACATCGACCCCAGGAATCCGGGAACTTGGTACCAGTCACTGGAGGTGTCGATTCCCTGATCCTGCAGCCACTCCTCGTAGTCGCCCCCGTAGTCACAACCGGGAGCGCCCGCACCGCCGTTCCAGCAGTCGCCGTCGGCTATCCAGCCGAACATGGATGAGGCGTGTGCGGCGTTCGCGAAGATTCCGTAGAACACTTCACTGACCGGATTGGACCAGCTGAAGTCGTGCTTCTTCGGAGGCTTCGGAGACTTCGGAGGGGTGGGCCTGCTGGTGGGGGAACTCCCGGAACTCCCCTTCTTGCAGGTGAAGTCCACGCACCCATAGTGCTTCTGCCGGTAGTAGTCGTCGGAGAGGGTTCCGCCGTTGGATTCTACGATCTCCTCGTAGCGGTTTCCGTAGGCGTACGGGTCATTGCCGTTGTGGCACTTGTACATGCCACTGGCGCACTCTTCGAGTTGCTTGCCGGTGGGGTCCCAGAACGTGACGGGATTCTGGTTGGCGTAGGTGTAGCCGTGGAGCTGCTGCGAGTCCTTCAGGTCCATGATCGGGTCGACTGAGATGAACCGACCGATCAGGGGGTCGTACTCGCGGGCGCCTATGTGCGTGAGTCCGCTGTCCGCGTCCTTCGTACCGCCGACGAAGCCCTTCTCACCCGACCAGCCCGTGGGCTTCGTGCCTCGCTCATCGCCGAAGAGCCCCGTCTTCCGTCGCGTCACGGTCTGCACGGCGTCCGCGCTGACCTGAGTCGTGCCGGTGCCGTGGTGATCGGCAAGGGTGAAGGTGAGCTTGCCGCCGGTGCGCATGGCGACGTCGCCGTAGTACCGGGTTCCCTTGACGGCTCCGGCCTTGTCAAGACGCAGCTCGTTGCCGTTGGGCAGGTAGAGCGTGGTGCCGGTCGAGTCCTTTCTCATCAGGCGCTGGCCCGAGGCGTCGTAGGTGAACGAGCTGCTGGACGTGCCCTGGTCGAGGGACTTGAGGTGGCCCTCGGCGTCCCAGGCCAGGTACTGCGTCTCGTCGGTACCGCTCTTGCGGGTCTTGGTGTTGCCCGACGCGTCGTAGGTGAAGACCTCGTCGTGCGCACCGGTGCCCGTCTGGGTGACCTTGGGAAGGTCGTGCTTGCCCGCCGTGGGAGCCGCGTACGTGCGGACGGTGTCGGCCGTCGGACCGGAGGCCGTCTTGTGCTTGGTCTCGGTCTTGCGGTTGCCGACGGCGTCGTAGGTGTACGTCGTCCAGTACGGGTCCTCGCCGCCGATGACGGAGGCCGACGGGGAGCTCGCGCAGGCCTCGCCCTTGTTGGTCCAGGCCTCGGTGATGCGGCGCAGCGCGTCCAGGTTGACGCACTGGGTGTCGGTGGTACGGGCCGCGTCCTGGCCGTACGCCGTGGCGATGGACGTGAGGTTGCCCGCGGGATCGGTCGTGTAGCGCGTGTCCTCGATCCGCTGGGGTGCCACGTCACGGTCGGTGTAGGAGCGGGTGGTGGCGCCGGTGTGTTCGTCGTACTCGGTCGACCGGTAGATCCGCTGGCCGATCGCGCCCAGTTCCTGGCGGGCGGTGCGGCCGTAGTGGTCGTAGGTCATGGCCGAGACGAGACGGCTGCTGCCTGCGGCCATGTTGTTGAGCAGGCCGGAGACGCTCTTGTACGTGCTGCCGACCGTCTCGGCCGGCAGGTCGCCCATGGCCGGCTGCTTGGTCGTGAGGATCTGGCCGGCGATGTTGTAGGTGTTCGTCCAGCTGTAGGTGCCCGCCAGGGCGCCCGTGTCGGGGGTGGCCGGGATCGTCGTCTTGGAGGCGAGCGGCTGGTTGAGGTCGTTGTAGGCGGTGACCTCCGACTCGAAGGCCTTGCCGTCCACGTAGCGGACCGACTTCGTCAGCTGGCCCTTGGCGACCGTGTCGTAGACGTTGGCGGTGAGGGTGGTCGCGCCCTGCTTCAGGGCGACGGGGCGGCCCAGCTCGTCGTATTCGCTGTGCAGGGTGCCGTTGCGCGCGTCGGTCACATCGGTGATCCGACCTGCCGCGTCGTACGCGGTCTTCGTGATCCCCTTGTCAGGGTCGTTCGACTCGACCTGCTGGCCGCGGACGTCGTAGGTGTACGTCCACTTCGCGTTGGCCGGGTCGGTGACCTGGGCCAGCTGCCCCAGCTTGTTGTAGGTGTACAGCGTGGACTGGGAAGCCGTACGGGCCGCGTCCGTGTACTGCTTGGTTTCGACGGTGCGGCCGAGGCCGTCGACCACCGTGGTCGTCGCGGTGCCGCCCTGCGGCGGGATGACGGTGGTGGTGTCGCCCGTGTAGAGGGTGGTGGCCCGCTTGGTCTCTTCCCCGTACTTCTTCGAGATGACGGCCGTGGTCCGGCCGGCGCCGTCGTAGACCGTGTCCGTGGAGGCCGGGTAGTTGGTCTCCTGACCGGTCACGAGCTGCGGTTCGGGGGCTCCGTCGGCGTAGTACGTGCCCGAGGTCCGCCAGGCCTGGCCCCTCGTGTCGTAGAACGTCTCGGAAATCAGCCGTCCTGACAGGTCGGGCGACTGCGTCTGGGTCTGCCGCTCACGCAGCAGGCCGTCCTGGATGGAGTAGCTGACGGCGTACTTGTAGTCGTGGGTCAACGACTTGCTGGTGATGACACTCGGTCCGTCGTTGCGGATCGTGTAGTCGAAGACACGGCTCGGCGCGTCGGGGAACGTCGCGGCTGGCCGGTTCGGCAGCCACACCTTCGTCACCCGGCCGAGCGCGTCGTACGCCGTCGTCGTCACCTTGCCGTTGGCATCGGTGGTCTTCGTCGGCTGCGAACGCACCGGGTCGAGCTCGGACGAGGCGGTGTGCCCCTTCGGATTGGTCACGAGCGTGGCGGTCGGGACCTCGCCGACGGCCGGGGTGTACGCGGTCGTGGTGACCTTGCCGTACGGGTCGGCCGCGACCAGCTGGCGACCGTAGACGTCGTAGCAGAGCTGGTTGTTCGCCGGACCGCAGGTGCTGGGGACGGAGGACTCCGGGTCGTATCCGTCGCCCTTCGCGTTGATCTTCTCGGTCTTGGTGACGAGACCGGGGCCGGGAACGGTGTTGATCACACCGTTGTCGTAGTAGCTGCGCGAATCCGCGATGACGTCGGCCGGACGGCTGGCTTCCGTGCCACAGGGCACGGCCACGGTCTCGACGCGGCTCACCTTGCCCAGGATCCAGCTCGCGGTGTTGCGCGCGTAGCTGGTGGTGGTGCACTGCTCGTCGCCGGTCTTGGCCGTGTCGCCGAGCTGGGATTCCCAGTCGACCATGCCGTAGTCGTCGTAGTGGCGGACGGTCTCGGTCGTGCGAGTGCCGCCCGTGACGGTGGTGCGAGTGGACTGCTTCTCCGTGCCGGTCTTGTACGAGACCAGGTCGGGCAGGCCGCTGCGGGTCCGCTTGGCCACGACTCCCGAGCGCCAAGGCGTGCTGGAGGTGGCGGAGAGCAGCTTGCCGGTGTCGTCGCCGTTGTAGGTGGCCGTTTCCCTGGGCATGCCGGCGAACTCCGGGCGGTCGGTGACCGCGGCGCCCGTGCCGTCCTTCACCTCCTTGCCGTCGAGGCCTCGGAAGTAGCGCGTCTCGGACAGTGTCTTGGCATCGCTCGCGGCGCCGGAGCGGGTCTGGACCAGCTCGTAGCCGCGGGCGAGCGAGTGGACCCGGTCGTCGGGCTTGGCGAGTTCGTCCGCGCTCTTCTCCCAGGCCGCTCCGCCGACGTAGTTGTACGACGTCACCTTGTCGGGCGTCGACGCCAGGTTGTCGCCTTCGACGACCTGGGTGACCACGTACGAGTTGAACCAGTCGACCTTGGAGGTCTCACCCTCCCAGGCCCACTTAACCGGGTAGCAGCGGGTGGTGTTCGTCGCGTCCGGCTTGGGCAGAGTCGTGGCGGTGCAGTCGGGCTGCGAGTACGTGACGCCGATGGTGCCGCCGGTCTCCGTGGTCACCTGGTACATGCGCAGGCGGACGAAGGGGGCGAGGCCGTCGCCGGTCGAGTCGACGCGGTTGGGCCGCTGCTCGCCGGCGAACGTCACCGGAAGCATGGGCATGTCGGTCGCGTCGCCCGCCTTGGCGGTGCGGGTGATCGACTTCAGCCACAGCGGTGTGGAGATCCCGTCACCGGCGGGCGGGAAGCTGTGGTCGAGGGTCCAGGAGTCGGCGTCCTTGTACACGCCCCCGGTCAGGACCTTCGTATTGATCCCGGTCAGACGCATGCGCGACCAGAAGGTGGGCGAGAACTGGTTCTTGCACTCCGTGGAGCCGTCCTTGCAGAACTGGTCGTACGGGGAGTCGGGCCAGTTCTTGGCGTTGGTCTCGTCGAAGGTGCCGCAGGTGCTCAGGCAGCGCTCGGACACGTCGAAGGTGACCTGGCCCATGGCCTTGGCCGTGTAGACCGAGTCGGAGCGCAGGCCGTAGTCGATGTGGTCGAGCCAGCCGCCGCGGACGTACGGGGTGACCGTGCCCTTGCCCGTCGTCGGCGAGAAATTGCGGGCGTAGTTGTTGGTCTCGGTCTTCCAGTAGTACGCCATCGCGTTGCCGGTCGGCGCGACGACGTAGTCGAGCTGCCAGCGCCAGGCCTGCTGGCACCACGCGCTCGCGAAGGAGGCGTTGTAGCAGGGCTCCCCCGCCTGGTTGCCGTACACCGGGACGGTCCAGGTGGAGTTGGTGGTCGGATCGTCGGCGGCGGTGCCGTTGTCCTTCCAGCCCGGCAGGCGGTTCAGGCCGAAGAAGTACTGCGTGCCGTCGGTGGCGGTGATCTTCCAGTGCTCGCCCACGCCGTCGACGCCGGCGGTGCCCTTGTCGCCGTTGACGGCGCCGGTGAGCTTCTCCACCTTCTCGCCGGTGTCGGCTGCCGGGTGCCAGCCCTTGCCCTGCTCGAAGACGAGCTCGGTGGACTTGCCGTTCAGCGACAGCGTGGCGTTGTCGTTGAACCAGCACTGGTCGCCGACCTTGGTGGTGTTCGTCCCACCCGTCTTGTCGTCCTCGCAGGATTTGTACCGGCGCTCGATGAAGCCCGGCTCCCAGGACCAGCCGTCACCGATCCAGGACGCCTGGTTGTTCGACGCGGCCATGCGGCCGTCGACCGCCTGGGAGCTGTAGCCGAGGGAGATCTTCGGCGCGAAACCGCCGGGCACGGAAGGCGCGGCGATGTCGTAGGACCAGGAGAACGCACCGGTCGAACCGCCCGCGTTCCAGGACCCGGACGGCTGCAGGGAGGTCGCCTTGTAGTCGCCGGTCGGGCCGGAGGCGTCCGCCGTGGCCGCGAGGACCATGGCGGGAGCCCCGGCCGCCGGTGCGGCCGCCGGGGCGGACTTCGCCGTCTGGCCGGCGATGCCGGGAGTGGTGACCTGGGCCGTCAGCGTGCCGCCGCGGGTGTCGTTCTCGGTGGCCAGCGGCTTCTGCGTACGGCACTCCGCGCGGTCGGGAGTGGTCAGGGCGCAGGCCGGGAGCTCCACCAGTCGCAGGCGCGCGGCGTAGTCGCCACCGTAGGCACCGCGGAAGGAGTTGTAGTCCACCTCGACCTTCGCGGAAGCCGCCTTGGTGGCGTTGTCCGCGCGGCCCACCGACAGCAGGACGCCGTCGACGCCGGCCTTGCGTGCGGCGTCGTGCCCGGTGACGGTGACGTTCACCTTGGCAGGGGCCTCGGAGGCCTTGCCGGGGAGGACGTCCACCGCGACCGGGAGCTTGCCGGCCTTCTGCGGGCCGGAGCCGACGGCAGGAGTCCGGGCCGAGCCGGACAGGAACGACTTTGATACGGGGCCGGAGGCCAGGTCGACCTCGGCCGATCCCGCTGTGGGCCAGACGACCTTCGGCGCCTTCCAGGGGCCGGTGTCGGCCTCGTCCTTCTTCTTCTCGCCGCCCGCGCGGACCCGCTCGACCGGCACGGCCTTCGGCTGCTTGAGGCCCGGCAACGGCGGCCGGTCTTTGCTGTCTGCCACCGCGGCGGCGCCGGGCAGCATGCCTGAGAGGACTGCTGCGGCCAACGCCACAGAAAGTCCTCGCATGCGAAATCTTCTCACACCTACCCCATGTTTCTGTGCAATTTTCAGGTGCAGATTAACAGTCCGAATTACCCCATCCAGCACTCCGGACAATCGCCAATCACAGCAAAATGGATCTTGCTGACGATATGGGGCAGTTAGGGTATGCGTGACATAAAAAACAGCAGGTCACAGCGCAGGTGGTGTCGACATTCGAGTAGAGTCGCTCCGAATATTCAGACAGCTGGAGTTTGCGTGAGAATAAAAGGCGCCCCCAACAACAAGCTCTATGGGGGCAGAATTTCGCGGCTTGTTTCCGTGGCTCTGGTCACCGGAATAGTCGCTTCCGGTTTGAGTGTCCTGTACCCCTCGCAGACCGCTTCCGCGGCCGTGTCCGATCCCGTCGCCGACGGCTCGATGAGCGCGAAGGACTTCGCTCTCGCCAAGGCCAAGGAGACCGGCCAGCCCTACGAGCTGACCTCTGCCCGGACCGAGTCCTCCGACACGTGGGCCCTGCCCACGGGCAAGTGGTCGGTCAACCGGCACGGCACGACCGTGCGCGTCCTGCGCGCCGGCGTGTGGGTCCCGACCGACCCCACCTTGCAGTTCGCTCCCGACGGACGGGTCACCCCCAAGGCATCCGCGGTCTCCGTCACCTTCTCCGGCGGCGGAACCGGCGCACTGCTCAGCGGCGTCCGCGACGGCCGGACCCTCTCCCTGACCTGGCCCAGGGCACTGCCCAAGCCCACCCTCGCCGGGAACGTCGCCACCTACGCCAACGTCCTGCCCGACGTGGACCTCCAGCTGAAGGCCGAAGTCGAGGGCTTCTCCCAGCTCCTGGTCGTCAAAACCCCCGCCGCCGCCCAGCACCCCGACCTCGCCACGCTCAAGTTCAAACTCGACACCGTCGGCCTGAACGTCTCCACCGACACGACGACCGGCCTCATCAACGCGGTCAACCCCGCCGGACAGAGCGTCTTCACCGCCTCCACCCCCATGATGTGGGACTCCACCACCACCGGCGGCGCCACGACCACCACCCTCCTGAAGTCCAAGACCACCGCCCCCCGCATGCTCGCCGCCGCCGCCGGCGCGGGAAACGAGCCCGCGCCCGCCGACGCGTTCGTACCGCCCTCCGGCGCCAAGGACGCCCAGATGCCCACCACCGTGACCGGCGGAAACCTGGAGATCAAGCCCGACCAGGCCCTCCTGACCGGCACGGCAACCAAGTACCCCGTCTACATCGACCCCTCCGTCGCCTGGGGCGAACGCCAGAACTGGGCCTGGGCCTACCGCAGCTGGCCCAACAACTCCTACTGGAACACCAAGCAGGACGTCCGCGTCGGCTACGAGAGCGAGACGAACGGCCTGTCGAGGTCCTTCTTCCAGCTCGACACCTCCAACCTCAAGGGCGCCCAGGTCACGAAGTCCACGTTCCGCGTGAAGGAGACGTGGTCCTGGTCGTGCACGGCGACGCCGGTCGAGCTGTGGAGCACCGGGGCGATCTCACCGAAGACGACCTGGAACAACCAGCCCGGCAAGGGCCGCAAGCTCGACACCGTGACGGCGGCCAAGGGCCGCGCTGAATGCGGGGCGGGCAACCTCGAGTTCAACGCCACCGACCTCGCCAAGGAGTCCGCTTCCAAGGGCTGGTCCTCCGTCACGCTCGGCCTCTACGCGCCGAACGAGGGCGACCAGTACCAGTGGAAGCGGTTCGACCCGAAGACGATCACGCTGGAGACCGAGTACAACAACCCGCCGGACACCCCGTCCGCACTCGGCACCTCTCCGTCGACCTCCTGCGCCAACGGAGGCGCGATCGGCAACACCCGCGTCGGGCTCTACGCCACCTTCTCCGACCGTGACGCCGGCAACCTGAACGCCGACTACCAGGTCTTCAAGGCCGGCCAGAGCACCCCGGTGGCCACCCAGACCCTGCCCGCCAACAACGGCAAGGTCACCACCTGGAGCGTCCCCGACGCCAGCCTGCCGAGCGGCGACTACACCTGGCAGGTCCGTGCCAAGGACGGCGACGGCGCCACATCCGCGTGGTCGCCGAGCTGCAAGTTCTCCGTCGACCGCAACCGGCCCAGCAAGCCCCCGGTCATCAGCTCCACCCAGTTCCCCGACGGCAGGAACGGCTGGCCCGCCACCACCGGCAAGGCCCGCACCCCCGGCACCTTCACCTTCAACGCCAACGGCGTCACCGACGTGAAGGAGATCATCTACTCGACGGACTTCGAACCGTGGAACCGCCCGGTGCCCGCGAGCGGCAGCGTGACCATCGCTCCCTCAGGATCCGGCCCGCACTACATCTACGCCTACAGCGTGGACAAGGCCGGCAACCGCTCGGACACCACGTCCTACCTGTACTACGCGACGCGTTCGCAGACCGTGGACGGCCCCAAGGACCTCAACGGCGACGGGAACCGCGACATCTGGACCGTCGACTCCCGGGGCACGCTGCTCATGTACGCCGGCCAGGGCAACGGCAAGTTCGCGCCGGCCGCCGACGGCGGCATGTCCTTCGGCGGCGCCCAGATCGACACCTTCGGCGACTGGGACGGTGACGGGTACAACGACCTGGTCGCCCTCCAGCAGCCCTCCGGCATGAACACCAAGAAGCTCTGGGCCTACGCCAACAACGGCCAGGGCACCGCGGTCAACAACCCCGTCGAACTCACCGTCGCCTGCCCCGTCAAGGACCCCACCACGGGCTGCGACTACGGCGACGACTGGAACGGCGACGACCACTGGTACAACGCCGAACAGATCATCGCCCCCGGCGACCTCAACGGCGACGGCGTACCCGACCTCCTCGTCAAACAGGGCAAACAGCTCTGGGCCTACTACACCAGCGTCTTCGGCACCCTCGACAGCAACGGCCAGCCCGTACTCGTCGGCAACGGCGACTGGGACAAGTTCACCGTCGCCGCCCCCGGTGACCTCAACGGCGACGGCATCCCCGACCTGTGGCTGCGCGACAACGCCACCGGTGACCTGCTGCGCACCTACGGCAGCAAGGGTGCCGACGGCAACGTGGACCCCACCACGTGGGGCAACGCCGCAGGCCGCGTCAAGATCGCCTCCGGCCTGGAGCAGGCGGCCTTCCCGACCATCGGTACCTCGGGCGACGTCACGGGCGACAAGCTCGCCGACCTGTGGGCCGTCAGCGCCAACAGGCAGCTCGCCACCCTCGCCGGAACCGGCACCGCGCAGCCCCTGAACGTCACCGGCATCAGCCAGGCGCCGGCGTTCCTCGGCAACCTCTCCGCTCCCGCCGCGCACTGGAAGCTCACCGGTCAGACCGGTGGCATCACGCCGAGCGCCGTGGGCGACTACCCCGCGACCACGAGCGGGATCACCTGGCCCACCGCGACCATCGGCGGGCGCAGCACCGCGTACGCGGCGTTCGGCGGCGGTCAGGCGACCATGACCACCGGCAAGTCGGTGATCGACACCCGCAAGAGCTTCACCATCAGTACGTGGGCGAAGGTCTCCGGCACCGGCGCCCTGGTCCTCAGCCAGGACAACACCCGCAACAGCGCGTTCACCCTCTACGCCGACCCCGCCACCGGCCAATGGCGTTTCGCCCTGGCCAAGGGTGACGTCGACGGCTGGGCGTACGACTGGTCGGACGCGGGCGTCAACGACTCGGCCAGGTTCGTTCCCGACGCCTGGACGCAGCTGACCGCGGTCTACAACGCCGACACCGCTCTCATGAGCCTCTACGTCAACGGCGCCCTCGCCGCGACGGGCCACCACCCGGCCTCCACCAGCCCCGCCCCCAGCGGTTCGCTCGTGTCGGGCCGCTACAAGGTCAACGGCGCTCCCGACTACTTCGGGGGCTTCACCGGCGGGGTCAGCAACCTCGCCGTCTATCCCTACGCCGCCACCCTCACCGCGCCCGGAGCCACCGGCCCGATGTCCTTGGCGGCCAAGCCGAGCCACTGCCTGGACAACGACAACGGCCGCACCACGGACGGGAACAGGATCCAGGCCTGGGACTGCAACATGATCAACGGGGGTGACGCGCAGAAGTTCGAGATCCGGGCCGACGGCACGATCCGTATCGCGGGCAAGTGCATCGACGCCGCCTACGCGGGCACCGGCAACGGCACGCTCATCTGGCTCTACCCCTGCAACGGCAGCTACGGCCAGCAGTTCCTGCCCCACGCCGACGGCACGGTCTACCACCCCCGGTCGGGCCGCTGCCTGGACACCAGCAACATGAACACCGGCACGCAGCTCTATCTCTGGGACTGCAACGCGACCAACCCCCAGCGCTGGACCATCCCCGCGCTGAGCACGGCCCCGCTGCCCGTCCCCCTCCCGTAGTGCCTGGCGGCGGCTGACGCCGCCGAGGAGCACCGCGAAGAACCCGCCCCCGGCAGTGACTGCCGGGGGCGGGTTCGTGTGGGTGCCGGGAGGGTGGTCAGGCCTGGCAGAGGGCGCGTTCGTGGTCGATCGTGGCCGTCGCGCGGGAGTACTGCCACTGCGGGGCCAGGAGTCCGGTGTTCAGCTGGGCGGCCGCCGCCGGGCTCTCCACCACGTAGCCGAAGTCCTGGAGCCACGCCGGGTAGAGGTTCTTGGAGCCGATGTAGAAGGCCGAGTCGTCGACGGAGACCACCTTGTGGTGCTGCGCGTACGGGTGGCCGTCGGCCCAGGTCGGGCTCTGGGAGCTGCGGAAGGTGGCCAGCTGGAGGTTCGAGCACATGGTGGCCTTGGCCCTGCCCTGGTCGCCGGTCAGCAGGGCGAGGCGGTCGCGCAGGGTGTCGCTGATCTCCGAGAGCGACTTGATCTGCGAGTAGCCGCCGCTGCCCACGGCGCCGCGGTTGGCGGGGTCGCTGACGACGATGCGCACCTTGACGCCGGCCGCCATCCGCGCGGCCAGGGCGTCGTAGACGCGGATGTCGTAGCGGGGCAGCGGCGGGCAGGTCGCGTTGACGTCCTGCTGGGAGATCTCGATGTGTGCCTTCGCGCTGGAGATCAGCGTCCGCAGCGCGCTCTCCTCCGGGTTGACCGTGTCGTAGTCGCGGTCGGCGTTGGTGTTGTCGTGCAGGCCGACGACGCACTTGGTGTCGGGGGCGCTGGGCAGCGTGGGCCGGAACGCCGACGACGGGTCGCTGCGCTTGATTCCGACGCCGAGTCCGCCGACGGCGACGGCCGGTACGTCGCCCGGGCCGGCCGCAGGCGTGGCGGGGGCGGTGTCCTTGGCCATCGCGGGCATGCACGCGGCGCCGTTGGAGGAGGCGAACCAGACGCTGGCGATGTTGTTCTTGTTCTGGCAGGTCCAGGACCACAGCTCGTCGAGGTAGCGTCCCGCGGACGCGGCGGCCGGCCCGCGCAGGGCGAGGTCGACGTCGGCGACCGGGTGGGCGGTCTCCAGGTAGTCGTCCTTCCAGTCGTTGATGCCGCCGGTGATCACGGACTGGCCGTCGACCACGAGGAGCTTGGAGTGGTTCCAGGAGAACGCCGTCTTCGAGGTCGTCATCGAGGCGACGTTGAGGTCGATGTTGCGGGCGTCCGCGCCGAGCTTGGCGACGAGTTCGTCCCGGTACTTCGACGGCAGCACGTTGAGGTGGTAGACCGGCGCGGCACCGACCAGCACGCGCACCTTGACCTTGTTCCCGCGCGCGGCCGAGGACTTGAGGCCCGCGACGATCGCGTCCTGGAACGCGCCGTTGGGGAACGGCGCCAGGGTCGATATGTCGACCGTCCGCGTCGCCTGGGAGATGTTCTGCGTCATCTTCGAGAGCAGCTGCTCGGTCCCCGGGCGCGCGGTGCACTTGTCGTCGCCCCAGCAGCCGGGGGTCTGCAGCAGCCAGTCGGCGCCGCCGGGCGCCCCGGCATCGAGTACGTTGCCGCCGGTGCGCTCCCACACCTGGCCTTCGAGGCCGGGGGAAACCTGGCGGAGCGTCTGCTCCACCGCGTCGAGGTGGGGCGCAGGGGCGGCGGCGGTGCCGGAGCCGGCCGACGGGGCGGCCGCGGCCGGGACGGCGGCGAACAGGGCCAGCAGGGCCGCCGGAACCGCCGTGCGTACGGCGAGGGCTGACGAACGGTGAGCGGACGGGCGGCGGAGCGAGGGGGTATGGCGGTGCACGGTGACTTCCTTGCGAGAGGGATCGCCGTCGCCGCGAGGGGGCGACCGGCAAGATCAACTCGCGGAAGTTACCACTGGGTTAGAACGCCGGGGAATTCGCACATATCGGATCCGGCCACCATGGCACGGCCGCCGCACAAGAGCGACCGAAAAGGAGCCGATCTGGCCGGATTGGACAAGTGGTCGAGGGAACGACCACGATGATGCGCGCTAGATCGCGGCAGCTCAGGGGGGCAAACCGGATACATGGTGATGTTCCTCCGATCCATCCGCTACGTCCCCGTTTCCGACACCGGAGAGTTTTCGCCATGAGCTTCGGCGACCCGAACAACCCGTACGGCCAGCAGCCCCCGCAGGGTCAGCCCGGCCACCCGCAGCAGGCCCCCCAGGGCGTGCCCCCGCAGTACGGCTACCCGCAGCAGCCCCCGCAGGGCGTTCCGCCGCAGTACGGCTACCCCCAGCAGCCCCCGCAGCAGACCCCGCCGCCGTACGGCGCCTACCCGCCGCCCGCCATGCCCGGCATGCCGGGTTCGGGCATGCCGCCGCTCGCCCACTGGGGTCAGCGCTTCGGTGCGTACCTGCTCGACGGGCTGATCATCGCGGGCCCGATGTACGCCCTCGGCTTCATCGACCTGGCCACCAGCAGCGACCCCGCGAACGCCGGCCCCGGCGTGTTCTTCATCATCGGCTGGCTGTACGCCATGGGCATGGCCATCTTCCAGCTCTACAAGGAAGGCACCACGGGCCAGACGATCGGCAAGAAGGTCGTGGGCATCAGCCTGCGCCGCGAGGCCGACGGCGCCTTCCTCGGGTTCGGCATGGCGTTCGTCCGCAAGCTGGCCCACATCCTCGACGGCCTCCCCTGCTACATCGGCTTCCTGTGGCCGCTGTGGGACGACAAGAAGCAGACCTTCGCCGACAAGGTGTGCAACACCGTCGTCATCCAGGTCCCCAAGGGCTGAGACCTCAAGGGCTGAGGCCGCCCCTCTCCCCTCTCTCCCCACCGCCCACCGGGCAGCGGAGCTCCTCCGCTGCCCGGTGGGCGCGTTTGCGTCCCCGTATCGGCTCGGCGAACACGCTCCCTCCATCTGTCGGACCGTCACTTCCGCGCTCCCGGCCCCGTTATCGGGCTGCCGCCCTGCGGGGACGCCGACCCGGGAGGACCCCCGATGCCACGATCCGACCGGCCCCGGCCGTCCCTCCGGGCCGGGCTTTCGGCCCTCCTCGCGCTGCTCGCCCTGGCGGCCGCCCCGGGCGGGGCCGCGGCCCTGCCCGTCCCCCGGCCGGCCGTCGCGCCCGAACCGGCGCCGGCCGCCGCGTCCACCGGGCCGGCACGCACCCGCGTCCCCGCCGCCGAGGCCGCGCTCCGCCGGCTGCTGCCGCCGCGCCACGCCCTCCAGTTCACCCTCCTGCCCGGACCCCGCAGCGCCGAGGGCCAGGACCGCTTCACGGTGTCCGGCCGGGCGGGCGCCGTCGTCGTCCGGGGCAGTACGCCCGCGACCGTGCTGACCGGGGTCGGCTGGTACCTCCGGCACGTGGCCCAGGTGGACGTCGGCTGGCCCGGCGACAGCCTGGACGCGCTCCCCGACGTCCTGCCCGGCGTCCCGCAGCCCGTCACCCGCACCGCCCTCGTACGCCACCGGTACGCCCTCAACGACACCGACGAGGGGTACGCGGGCGCGTACCGCACGTGGGAGGAGCGCCGACGGCAGATCGACCTGCTCGCCCTGCACGGCGTCAACGAGGTACTGGTCCAGGTCGGCGCGGAGTACCCGTACTACGCGGCCCTCCAGCGGCACGGGTACACGGCGGCCGAACTGCGCGCGTGGATCCCGGGCCCCGCGCACCAGAGCTGGTGGCTGCTGCAGAACCTGAGCGGGTTCGGCGGGCCGGTCGGCGAGCAGCTGATCGAGGAGCGGGCGGCGCTCGGCGGGCGGGTCGCCGACGAGCTGCGCGCCCTCGGCATGACCCCGGTCCTGCCCGGCTACTTCGGCACCGTGCCGCCCGGCTTCGCCGACCGCAACCCCGGCGCCCGGGTCCACCCGCAGGGCACCTGGGACGGTTTCGCCCGACCCGACTGGCTGGATCCGGCCGGCCCCGTCTTCGCCGCGCTCGCGGCCGACTACTACGCCGCCCAGCGCGCCCGGTTCGGCGACAGCCCGATGTACCGGATGAGCCCGCTGCACGAGGGCGGTACGGCGGCCTCCGTCGACGTGAAGGCGGCCGCGGGCGCCGTACAGCGGGCCCTCGACACGGCGCACCCGGGTGCGATCTGGGCCGTACTGGGCTGGCAGGACGATCCGACGAGAGAACTGCTCTCCGGGGTGGACACCTCGCGGATGCTGATCGTGGACGGAATGTCCGAGCGCTACGAGAACCTGGACCGCGAGACCTCCTGGGCGCACACCCCGTACGCGCTGGGCACGATCCACAACTTCGGCGGGCACACGACGATCGGCGCCAACACCGGCGTCTGGCTCCGGCGGTTCGACCAGTGGCGGGCCGAGCCGGACAGCGCACTGACCGGCATCGCGTACATGCCGGAGGCGGCCGGGGTCGATCCGGCGGCCTTCGCGCTCTTCACCGATCTGGCCTGGGAGCCGCGCCCCCTCGACCGGAAGGAGTGGTTCGCCGCCTACGCGCGCCGCCGCTACGGCGCCGAGGACGGGTACGCGGCGGCCGCCTGGGAGGCGCTGCGCACGGGCCCCTACAGCACCGGGACGGACTCCGCGCAGCCCCAGGACGGCCTGTTCACGGCCCGCCCGAGCCTGACGGCGAACAGGGCGAGCGCCTGGACGCCCGGCAACATGCGCTACCCGGCGGCATCGGTGCGCACCGCGCTGGACGCGCTGCTGAAGGTCGCGCCCCGGCTGCGCCGTTCGAGCGCGTACCGCTACGACCTCGTGGACACGGCCCGCCAGGCCCTCGCCAACCACTCCCGGGTGCTGCTGCCGCAGATCAAAGCGGCGTACGGGGCCGAGGACCTGGGCCGGTTCCGGCTGCTGGTCGGGGAGTGGCAGCGCGACGAGCGGCTGCTGGCGGCCGTCACCGGATCCGACCGGCACTTCCTGTTCGGGCGGTGGACGGCCGGCGCCCGGTCCTGGGGCGCGGACGAGGCGGAGCGCGACCGCTACGAGTACGACGTCCGCTCGCTGCTGACCACCTGGGGCACCCGTACGGCAAGCGAACGGCCCTTCTCGCTGCACGACTACGCGAACCGCGAGTGGGCCGGGCTGCTGGAGGAGTTCTACGCGCCGCGCTGGGCGCGGTACTTCGCCTCGCTGGACCGGTCCCTGGTCTCGGGAGCCGCGCCGGAGGCCATCGACTGGTACGCCGTCGAGGACGCCTGGGCTCACCGTACGACCGCCCATCCGACCGAGCCGAGCGGGGATCCGTACGCCCTCGCGCGCGCCGTCGCGGACGCGCTGCCGCCCGCGGGCGCCCGTACGTGAGCGGGGCCGGTCCGTCGTGAGCGGCGCCGGGCCGTCGTGAGCGGAGCCGGTCAGTCCTCCGGCCGGTGCGGGGCGAGCCGTTCGACGACCTCGGCCAGGTCCTCGCACACCCGCTCGATCTCCTCGCGGATGTTGTTCTGCTCGGTGACCAGCGCGGACAGCAACAGCGCGGTCAGGGCCGCCGAGCCGTTGAGCGCCTGGAGGTTGACCATGACCTCGAAGAGGGTGTGGTCGGCGAACGGTCCGAGGCTGTTGGTCGCCGCCGAGATCGCCACGACGGACACGAGCAGGACGCAGGGCGCGCTGCCGGCCAGTTGGAAGCGTACGGCCGACCAGATCAGCAGCGGGAAGACGAGGAAGAGCAGCGACAGCGAGCTCCGGGTGGCCACGAAGGCGACGGCCCCGGCGGCGATGGCCAGCCCGACCGCCTCGGCGACCCGGTAGGCGTCCTGCGGCATCCGCACCCGGGGCACGACGAGCAGCAGCGGGGTCAGCACCAGCACCCCCATCGCGTCGCCGGCCCACCACGCCGACCACACCGGCCAGAACCCGGAGGGCGCAAGGTCCCCGGTGGCCACCAGCACCCCGGTGCCGATGGACGCGCTGATCAGCATCGGCACCAGCCCGCCCAGGAAGACCAGGGCCAGGCCGTCCCGGAGCCGGTCGATCTCGACGCGGAAGGCCACGCGGCGCAGCAGCAGGTACGCGCACAGCGGCGCGAGGGTGTTCCCCACGATGATGCCGGCGTCGGCGAGCTGGAAGGTGGCGAGGTGTTCGATGGCGAAGAACGTCCCGAGGGCGATGCCCGGCCAGATCCGCGGCCCGAACCACAGCAGGGCGGCGACCGCGATGCCGGTGGGCAGCCACAGGGGCGTCACCACCGCGCCCTCGACCTCCACGCGGAGCAGGAGGCCGATCCGTCCTGCGGCGTAGTAGGCGGTGGCGACGATGAGGATCCCGAGAAGGGTTCCGCTGAAACGTCGCCATTCCTCGGTGCGCACCACAGCATCAGACAACAACCGCCGCCTCCGCGCGGTCCGTGACACGCGCTAGCCGGGCGAGGGTCCCGCCGCGTCGTGGCTGAGGACGAGCACCGCCGCGTCGTCGGCGTGGCCGGTGGAATCGGCCACCTTCATGATTTCGGCGGCGATCTCGTCGGGGTCGGCGCCCGCCGCCTCCCTGACCACGCGGGCCACTCGGTCCAGTCCGACGTCGATCGGGAACGAGGGCCCCTCGACGACGCCGTCAGTGAGCAGGACGATGGAGCCCGCCCGGTCCAGCCGGCGTCGGGTCACCGTGTACCGGGCCCCGGGCTCGACTCCGAGCGGCAGGCCGCCCTCGTCGTCGGTGATCCCGTAGCGGCCGTCGACCGTGGCCCAGACGGAGGGCACGTGGCCGGCCCGGGCGCTTTCGAGCTGCCAGGTCTCGGGGTCGAAGCGGAGCAGGGTGCAGGTCGCGAAGAGCTCGCAGTCCATCGACAGCAGGACGTCGTTGGCCCGGCTCAACACCTCGCCCGGGTCCACGACGACGGTCGACACCGCACGCACGCCGACACGGACCTGCCCCATGAAGGCGGCGGCCTCCACGTCGTGCCCCTGTACGTCGCCGATGGAGAAGGCGAGCCCGCCTCCGGAGAGCCGGAAGCCGTCGTACCAGTCTCCGCCGATGTCCAGGCCGTGCCGGGCGGGCGCGTAGCGGGCCGCGCTGCGCAGTCCGGGCAGAGCGGGCAGGGAGGCCGGCAGCATCTCGCGCTGCAGGGCCTCGGCGAGTTCCACCCTGGCCAGTTGCAGTTCCGTTCCCGCTCGGGCCCGGGCGGTGAGCCGTCCCAGGGTGCTCAGGAGGTCGGCGGCGCTCACCGATTTCGGGGTGCGGCGCGGGGTCATGGACCGCTCCCGGGTGCATCCATAGGTCCCTGCTCTCGGTACTCGGCTCTCGGCTCTCGCGGTGGGGGCCGCGCCAAAGATCCGCGCCCATCATATTTCCGCCGTCCGGCGGTCGCGAGAGATGCGGGCTGGGCCCCCGGCACCGGCCCGGCCCGACCACAGGGCGTGAGCTATGTTTGAAGACGAGTGACATGAGAGGGAGGCCCATCGGTGTCATCGGGGCAGCAGGCACGCGCACAGGCGGCTGCGATCACGCCGAGTGGGCAGGCGCCGCCGGTCCATGAGCGGGCTCCCGGCGACCGGGTCCGCGCCCTCTTCGACGGCCACCGGCTGTCCCCGGGGCAGCGGCGGATCGCCCAGTACCTGGTCGACCACCTCACGGAGGCCGCGTTCCTCTCGATCACCGAGCTCGCGGAGCGGGTGGGCGTCAGCCAGCCGTCGGTGACACGTTTCGCCACCTCCCTCGGGTTCAGCGGCTATCCGGCCCTGCGCGACGCCCTGCAGCCGATGGCCCTGAGCGCGGTCGCGGGCTCCCCGGAGAGCCGCGAGCAGTTCCGCCGCAACGAGCTCCAGGCGGCCGTGGACGCCGAGATCCTGAACCTGGAGAACGTACGGCGCCTGCTCGCCGACACCGACCAGGTGCTCGACATCGGCCGTGAGCTGGCCCGCTCGGTGCCACTGACGGTCCTGGGCCTGCGGATCTCGGTCTCGCTCGCGGAGTACTTCGCGTACGCGGCACGGCGCATCCACCCCGATGTCCGGCTGGTGACACGTGGAGGCAGCGTCGCCTACGACGCCCTGCTCCAGTCCCGGGAGGCCGGCGGGACCTGGGCGCTGGCCTTCGCGATGCCGAGGCACGCCAAGGAGACCCTGTCGGCGCTCCGGGCGGCCCGCAGCGCAGGGCTGAAGATCGCGCTGATCACCGACACCACCCTGGGCCCGCTGGTGGACGAGGCGGACGTGGCACTGACCGCCGGGACCGGGGCGCGGCTGGTGTTCGACTCGTACGCGGCCCCGGGGATGCTGTCGGCGGCTCTGCTGCAGGCGATGGCCGACGCGGATCCCGAGCGGACGCAGGCGCGGCTCGAAGGGTACGAGCAGGTCGCCGACCAGCACGGATTCTTCCTGTAAGGCCGATTTTCAACCGGTACGGGGCAGTCCACTTTCACGCCCTGTACGCGTATGTAATTTTTCATTCTCTTGTCTACTCGACGGTATATATGTTTACTAAGCAGCGCGCCGGATCCACGGACGCCAAGGAGAGCGACCCCACGCCCTCCCAGAACGGACACCCGCGCGGGACGGCTCCTCCTCACGCCCCGCGCAGGGTGCCCGTTCCCGGCACCGGTATCCACCAGAGCGCTTGTGGCGGCCTCGGTCAACCCCTGGGCCGAGGCCGCCCACCAACGTCTCGATCAGAGTTCGACACCATTCGGAAGCGACGAGAATGCGCCAGACGGTCTCCACCACGCTCAGCCCGGACTGGCCCTGCCAGGTCAAGGCCCCCGGTACCCATGACTGGGAACGCACGGCCATGCGCTGGCTGCGTGATCTGCTCCCGGCCCGCTACGGCAGCTACTCGACGCTGACCCGCAGCCCCGCCCTCCTCACCCGGCACGCCCAGCTCCAGCTGCAGCACGAGATGCGCGCGGTCCGGGTCGCCCTGGAGACCAGCCGGGCCGAACTGCCCTCGATGGGCGTGGCCGAGATCGTCATCGAGAGCTCGATCCGCATGTACGCCGTCGAACTCCAGCAGCTGGGCCGCCTCTCCCGCGCGGTACGCCTGGTCGGCGACGCGCTGCGCGTCACCCAGAGTTGACGCCCTTCCCGTCGACGGGGGCCTGCGGGAGCGCGTAGTCCCATGACAGGCTGTCCCGTATGAGAATCCTGACAGTCGGCGCCGGCGCCGTGGGCGGCTGGTTCGGCGCCCGTCTCGCCCGGGCCGGGCAGGACGTCACCTTCCTGGTCCGCCGCGAGCGGGCCGCCGTCCTGCGCGAGCGCGGGCTGCGGGTGACGGGCCTCGGCGAAGAGCTCACGCTCACTCCCGAATTGGTGACCGCGGACGCGCTGTCGGGCCGGTACGACCTCGTCCTGCTCTCGGTGAAGTCCGCGGCGCTCGACCGCGCGGCGAAGGACCTGGCCCCGGCGGTCGGTCCGGGGACCGCGATCGTGCCGCTGCTCAACGGCATGGCCCACCTCGAACACCTCAGGGACCGCTTCGGCGGGGCGCCGGTCCTCGGCGGCGTCGCCAAGGTGGTCACCACCCTGAACGAGCACGGCGACATCGTGCGCATGGCCCCGCCGTCCACCGTGATCACCGGCGAACTCGACGGCCGGCCCTCCGCCCGCGTGGACGCCGTACGCGCCGTGCTGAGCGGGGCGGGGATCGACAGCCCCGAGACGGCGGACGTCGTCGGCGCGATGTGGCACAAGTGGGTGTTCATCAGCACCCTGGCGGCCGCCACCTGCCTGGGGCGCGGCTCCGTCGGCGAGGTCGCCGCCGTCCCCGGCGGCGCCGGGCTCGGGCAGGCCGTACTCGCCGAGGCGGCGGCCGTCTCGGCCGAGGCGGGCCATCCCGTACCGGACGCCGAGCTCGCCTTCACGGCCCGTACGGTCACCACGCCCGGCTCCCCGCTCACCCCGTCGATGTACCGGGACCTGGTCGCCGGCCGTCCCACGGAGGTCGAGCACGTATTCGGCGACCTGATCGCCCGGGCCCGCGCGCTGGCCGTGCCCACCCCGCTGCTGGACCTCGCCACCCTGCAGCTGCGGGTACACCAACGGCGTGTGTCTCCCGAGGCGTGACCTCGGGGGCGGTCCGTCGTTGAACACGGCGGTCAAGCGAAGTGCACCAGTGAAGTCCCGGGTCTCCCCGCGAGGCCCGGGACTTCGCGTGTGCCCACCGGCAGCCGATCCCGTCGATCGGGGCCCGGGCCCGGTCCGGCACGGGCCCCTGGAACGGAACCCGCTGGTCAGGGGGGACGGTGGGTGACAGACTGAGACGGCTTCAGGTCGACCCAGGAGGACACATGGCACAAGAGTCGGACACCCCGCAGGACGAATCGCCGGCCGAGGAGGCCAAGCGCAAGTTCCGGGAGGCCCTTGACCGCAACGCACGCAGTGCCCATGCACAGCAGGCTCACCAGAGCCGGGCGAAGATCCAGGGCGCCAGTGGTGGCGCGGGCGGCAAGAACAAGAAGACCCGCCGCAAGACGGGCTGACCGCCCGCGGCCGTCTCCACGGCGATGCCCTGAAGATGTCGGACGAAGGGGCCCGTCTCCAGCTGAGCTGGGGGCGGCCCCTTTCGCGCGCCCCGGTCACGGGGGACGCGCTGGGCCACTCGGGTGACAGGCGATAACCAAGCGCGCGGATTGCAGTTGATCAGCTCGTCCCGCCGGGGGCAGCCATCCCACGCAACACCGCTACAGAAGGAATCTCCTCATGCTCAAGAAGCTCATGGCCACCACTGCGGTCACCGCCTCCGTGCTGGGCCTCGGCGCCGCGGTTGCCGCCCCGGCGATGGCGATCGGCAACGACAACGGCGTCAACACGGTCAACGGCAACGACGCCTCGCAGATCTACGGCAACCAGGAGACCAAGGGCGCGATGAGCCCGCAGCTCAGCGCGGTCCAGGGCTCGCTCAACAAGCTCTGCGTCGGCCTGCCGGCGAAGGTCAACGCCCAGTCGCTGGTGGCCGTCCTCGCCAACATCGGCGTCCAGGACATCAACGTCCTGTCCAACCCGATGAACCAGCAGTGCACCGAGAACTCCACCCAGGCCAAGGGCGACGAGTCCCTCTCCCACATCGTCGACAACATCCCGGTCCTCTCCGGCAACGTCTCCGCCGGCAGCTGACCGCTCACTCTTCGGCAACCGGCAGGGCCCGTATGCGCGTCGGCGCGTACGGGCCCTGCCCGTTTGTTGTCCGAGTGGAACGAATACTGGTCTAGACCTTGACAGGTCCAGACCAGCTTCGCTTCAGTGGCGAGGAATGCCCCCCACGCCAATTCCCCCCCACTGAAGGAGCAGTTACGTGATACGTGCGCTTCGCCGCCGAGCACTCGCCCTGGCGGCCGCCACTGCCGCCACCATCGGCCTCGCGGTCGCCCTCCCCGCCTCGCCCGCCTCGGCGGCCGCTGCCTGCGTCACCCCGTGGTCCTCGTCCGCCGTCTACACGAACGGCATGAGCGCCTCGTACAGCGGGCACAACTGGCAGGCCAAGTGGTGGACGCAGGGCGAGACGCCCGGCACCACCGGGCAGTGGGGCGTCTGGTCCGACCAAGGCACCTGCGGCGGTGGCGGCCAGGACCCCGGCGATCCCGGCAACCCGTCCGGATTCGTGGTCTCCGAGGCCCAGTTCAACCAGATGTTCCCGAACCGGAACTCCTTCTACACCTACAACGGCCTGGTCGCGGCCCTGTCGGCGTACCCCGGCTTCGCCAACACCGGTGACGACACCGTCAAGCGGCGCGAGGCGGCGGCGTTCCTGGCGAACGTCTCGCACGAGACGGGCGGGCTCGTGTACATCGTCGAGCAGAACACCGCCAACTACCCCCACTACTGCGACGCGAGCCAACCGTACGGCTGTCCCGCCGGGCAGGCCGCCTACTACGGCCGCGGCCCGATCCAGCTGAGCTGGAACTTCAACTACAAGGCCGCCGGCGACGCCCTCGGCATCAATCTCCTCGCCAACCCGTACCTCGTGGAGCAGGATCCGGCGATCGCCATGAAGACCGCCCTCTGGTACTGGAACACCCAGAACGGCCCGGGCACGATGACCGCCCACGCCGCCATGGTCAACGGCGCCGGCTTCGGCGAGACGATCCGGTCCATCAACGGCTCCCTGGAGTGCAACGGCGGCAACCCCGCCCAGGTCCAGAGCCGGATCAACGCGTACCAGTCGTTCACGCAGATCCTGGGCGTGAGCCCGGGCGGCAACCTCGGCTGCTGAGTCCCGCGCCCTGCGCGCCCGTCAGCGGGTGCGCAGGGTGGTGGCCAGCTGGGCCCGGGAGCGTACGTCGAGCTTCTGGTAGATCCGGGTCAGCCGGGCCTCGACCGTCTTGACGCTGACGAACAGCTTCGCGGCCGCCTCCTGGTTGCTGGCGCCCTCCGCCACGAGCAGGGCGAGGCGGGTCTCGGCCTCGGTCAGCGCCGCCAGGACCACGCCCGCGCCGCCGCCCGGGGCAGGGCCCGGCTCCCGGTTCTCCGCGGCGAGTTCGGCCCAGGGCTTCGCGCCGGCCGCGATGAACACCTCGGCGGCGGCCCGCAGCGCGGCGCGGGCGGGGGCGCGCCGGCGCCGGCGCCGTTCCACCCGGGCCAGGGCGAGCAGCGTACGGCCGCGCTCCACCGGGAGTTCGAGGGCGGCGAACCGCTGCACCGTGGCCTCCAGCAGGTCCACGGCGGCGTCGGCGTCGCCGTGCGCGGACAGGCACAGGCCGCGGGCCCGGTCGAGCGCGGCCACCACAGCGGTGCGGCCGAGGCCGAGGGCCACCGTACGGACGGAGCCGAGCAGTTCGGCGGCCTCGTCGGGCGCGTCGGCCGCCACCAGGGCCTCGGCCAGCTCTCCGTGCCAGCGCAGGATCGAGGGGTCGACGACCTGCTGGGCCTCCTCCAGTTCGGCGACCCGGCGCAGGGTGGCCACGGCTCTGGCGGCCTCCCCGGTCGCCAGCTCGGTCAGGCCGAGTGCGTACAGGCTGCGCGAGAGGAACACCTGGTCGTGTTCCTCCTCGGAGGCCTGGATGCCGCGCCGGGCGTAGCCGGCGGCGCGGGCGAAGCTGCCGCCCATGGCCTCGGCCATCGCGGCGGCGTACCAGGCGGGGCCGGGCGAGAGGCCCGCCTCGATGGTGAGTTCGAGGGCGCGGCGGGCGTGCGCGGACGCGGACGTGCACCGGCCGCGGCGCAGTTCCACCTCGGTGAGGCTGCGCAGGACCTCGAAGACGTCCTCCGCGGATCCGGTGCGCCGGACGACGGGGAGCAGGACGAGGAGCTGGCTGCGGGCGTCGTCGAGGCGGTCGTCGAACAGGGCGTGCCGTACGGCGAGGTACTGCGGCGCGTTGCGCATGCCGAGCGGCACCTCGGGGGCGGGCAGGGCCAGGGCCTCGGCCAGGATGTCCTCGGCGTCGGGGTCCCCGAGGATGCGGCCCATCCGGGCCCGTACGGTCAGGGCCATGGCCTCGGCGACCTGGTCGCCACCGAGGGCGGCGAGCGCGCCTGCCTCGGCCGCGGCGTCGCGGGAGCGTACGGGGTCGCCGTCGCTGAGGTTGTACTTCGTGGCGATGCGCAGTTGTACGGCCGCCTGGAGGGCGGGATCCCCGGCGGCGTCGTCCATGGCGTACGCGAAGGTCTCGTCGAGGGCGGCGAGGGCCTGTCCCGCGGCGTCGATCACGGCGAGCCGGGCTCGTACCCGGTCGGCGGGCGAGGCGTCGCGGGCCAGTACGGCGCGGGTGGCGCGGCGGGCGAGGTCGGCGCGGCCGGCCCAGCCGGCGTCCTCGGCGGCGGCGACGAGGCGGGCCAGTTCGTCCCCGGGGCGGTTGGTCGGCGTACGTTCGGCCGCGAGCATGCCGAGCTCGGCGGCCAGGGCGCGCTGACCGCGTCTGCGGCAGGCCGCGGCAGCTTCGGTGATCTCGGCGGCGAGCCACTCGTCGGGGGTGTCCACGGCCAGGGCGCGGTGGCGTACGGCCTGGACGGGGTCGTCTACGGCGGCGGCGAGCGCGGAGTGTCCGGCGGCGCGTTCCGGCCAGCCGGCGTCGGCGGCCAGGGCCATGGGCAGGGCCCCGGCGGTGAAGGTGACGGAGCCGTCCTCCCGCACGGTGACCAGCGCGGCCCGTTCGGCTTCGGCGAGTTCGGCCTCGGCGTCGGGGCGGCCGGCCCGGCGCAGCAGGGCGGTGGTCGGGTGGGCCGCGAGGGCGGCGAGCAGCAGGGTGCGGCGCGCGGGGGCGGGGGCTTCGGCGAGGAGCCGTCGGGCCACCTCGCGGGCCTGGCCGGACAGGGGCAGGGGGTCGGCATGGTGGGCGCTGGCGTCGCGGGCCTCGGCGGCTTCGGCGAGGGAGTGGCCGAGGGCGAGGGCGAGGCGCGGGTTTCCGCCGCTGGCCTGGTGGATGCGGCCGGCGAGGCGGGCGGGGAGGCCGTGGCGGGCGAGGAGTTCGGCGATCTCGTCGGCGCCGAGCGCGGGAACGCGTATCGCGGGGGTGCCGGGGCCGCAGAGGGGGCCGCCGACGGGGGCGCCGCCCTGGACGCATTCGGCCACGAGGACCCGTACACGGGGCGGGGTCAGCCGCAGGGCGAACCGGAGCAGGTCGGTGCTTTCCGCGTCCAGCCACTGGGCGTTGTCGAGGACGAGCAGGACGGGGGTGCGGGCGGCGAGTGTGCGCAGGACCTCGACGACGGCGAGGCGCAGCGCGACGTGGTCGCGGCCGGCGCGGGGCGCGTCGGTCTCCCGGCGCAGCAGGGCGATGGCGGTGCGCTGGGGTCCGGAGAGCCGTTCCAGCGCGAAACAGGGTACGGAGGCGAGGAGTGCGGCGGCGGAGGCCTCCGGTATCCACTGGTCGGCGGCCTCGGGGGCGAGGCGCAGCACGGTCTCGTGGCGGGTCGCGGCGGCGGCCGCGACGGCGCCGGCCACCTCGGTCTTCCCCGCGCCGGCGGGTCCGGTGAGGAGGGCCCGCCCGTGCGCGGTCAGCGCACGTTCGACCTCCTTGATCAGTTCACCGTGTCCGACGGTCGTGTCAGCGTTCCCCGTCGCCGCCACCACGCACAGCCACCAGCCTCTCGTCCCCACTTCTGTGCATCTCCTGTGAGACGCGACAATACGAGGTCGGATGCCGGGTGGACCCGGATTGTGACGCAGAATTCAGTCAGCTGCCGGGAAACGGCTGCGGACCTGCCGATACGAGGTGTATCGGCAGGCCCGCGGGCTGATTGGTCCGTACTGGCGCGCCCGGCCGGTGCACCTGTCCGGTGCGCCTGACGGCCGCGGCTGTCAGGTCCTCAGAAGCCGAGGCTCCAGGAGTCGATGAAGCCGGTGTCGCCGCCCGCGTTGTCGTTGACGCGGAGCTTCCAGGTGCCGTTGGCGACCTCGGAGGAGGCGTTCACGGAGTACTGCTGGTTGATGTTGGCGGTGCCGCCACCCGCGCGGTTGTGCAGGGTGTAGACGGAGCCGTCCGGGGCGACCAGGTCGACCTTCAGGTCACCGATGTACGTGTGCACGATGTTCACGTTCACCTTGAGCGCGGCCGGGGCGTTGCCCGCGACTCCGCTGACGGTGATCGGGCTCTCGACGGTCGTGTTGTCGAGGATGTTCACGTTCGTGCCGTTCTCGAAGCCCGGGGCGGGCGCCGAGGTGACGGCGGTGATGGTCGCGGCCGCGTCGGCGATGCCGGTGCCGCAGCCGCCGGTGCAGGTGCCGGGCAGCGGGCGGGCGTTGGCCTTGATGGCCGACTCGACCTGCGCCGGGGTCAGCGAGGGCTTGGCGGCGACGACGAGCGCGGCGAGGCCCGCGATGTGCGGGGCGGCCATGCTGGTGCCCTGGTAGGGCTTGTAGATCTCGGAGCCCGGGGTGGTGGCGCCGTTGTTCAGCGTGGAGAGGATGCCGTTCTCCGGGGTGGTGACGGTGCCGGGCGTGTCGGTGGCGCGGCGGGTCTCACCGCCCGGCGCGGAGACGTCGACGCGGCTGCCGAAGTTGGAGTAGAAGGAGCGGTCACCGGTGCGGTTGGTGGCGGCCACGGAGACCACGTTGTTGCAGCTGGCGGGCGAGAAGCCGGCCGCGTCCGCGTTGCTGTTGCCGGCGGCGACCACGACCGTGGTGCCGCGGGCGACGGCCGCGTTGATGGCGTTCTGGTAGCTGGAGGTGCAGGCGCCGGAGCCGCCGAGGCTCATGTTGATGACCTTGGCGGGGGTGGCGTTCGCCGGGATGCCCGCGACGGTGCCGCCGGAGGCCCAGGTGATGGCGTCGACGATGTCGGAGGTGGTGCCGCCGCACTTGCCGAGCACGCGGACGGGCTGGATCTTCGCGTTGTACGCGATGCCAGCGACGCCCTTGGCGTTGTTGGTGGCGGCGGCGATGGTGCCCGCGACGTGGGTGCCGTGCCAGGAGGAGCCGCTGGCCGGGGAGCCGGTGCCGCACTCGCCGGCCGCGCTCCAGTCGCCCGCGTCGGCCGGGTTGTTGTCGCGGCCGTTGCCGTCACGGGCGCCGGTGGCGTCGGAGATGAAGTCGTAGCCGGCGACGATGTTCGAGGCGACGTCCGAGTGGGCCACGTAGCCGGTGTCGATCACGGCGACGGTGACGCCGGAGCCGGTGGTCTTGTCCCAGGCGGCAGGAACGTTCATGCCGCCGGTGGGCTCGAAGAGGTCCCACTGCTTGGCGTACTCGGTGTCGTTCGGGGTGGCCATCGCGTAGGCGCGGGAGTCCGCCTCGACGTAGGCGACGTCCGGGTCGGCACGGAACTGGGCCATCACGTCGGCCGCGGCGGCCGGGGCGACGGAGCCGCCCAGGTTGACGAGGGCGGCACCGGTGCCGAGACGGCGGTCGAACTTCGCCTTCTTGCCGGCCTTCTTGCCCTTGGCGGTCGCGTCGTCCGCGGCGGCCTTGTTGGAGCTGGCCTCGGTGGCGGAGGACTTGTAGCCGACGATCAGGTTCTGCACGGGCGCGGCGTCGGGAGCGGCCGGCGCCCCCGCGGCCGGCAGGGTGGAGGCGGCGGCCGGGGCCGGCGCGGGCTCCGAGCCGGCGAGGGCCACCGAAGCGGTGGCGGAGCCGGCGAGCAGGGTGACGGACATCGCCACCACGGATATGAGCCTGCGTCTCGTTGCGTGCACGGTGTTCCCTTTCGCGGGCCCTTTCCGGGCAGGCCGGAGCGGGCGGTTGGAGCAGTGTGGGAGGTGAACCGGCGGCTACGGGGCCGGGGACGGGTCGGTCAATCCCGTCCCGGCCACCGCTGCTCGCCGCGTTGTCCCGGCCGCTTCGGCGGGGCTGGGGCAACGGCGGTGCGGGCGATCCGCCCGCCCGGACGGCTTCACACCATGTGGGGTTGGCGCGGGGTCCGTTCGGAGCGGGAGAGATCGCCGGTGGGCAGACAGTAGGCAACGCGAGGATGAACCCGATACAGGGAAAACCCTTGTCCGCACCCCCGCCGCCCCCCTTACACCTCCCCCGGACCCTACCCCCCGCCCCCGGGGCCCCGGCCCCCAGGTCCCCCGTATCCGACGGGCCTCACGCGAGGCAGGACGAACCACCCGAACCCGGACAGCCGAAAGCTCCCGGCCGCGGCCGGGAGCTTCGGCGGCGCACGGCCGTCCCGGGTGAGGAGAGCGGCCGTGCGGAAGGGGGTCCGTGCAAGGTCATGCGCATCATGGCATCAGCGGGACGGGCACACGCGACCTCCCGGTCCGCCCTGGAGGTACGCCGCCCGTTCCTTCGCGGTGAGGTCACGGCCGACGGCGCGACAGATCTCTTGGACGGCAGACGCGGGCGAGGGGAGGGAGGCACTCCACAACCGCACCGAGTCATCGGTGCTGCCGGCGGCGAGGGTCCGCCCGTCGGGGCTGAACGCCACCGCCGCCGTCTCTCCGGCAGGGTTGGCATACGTGACCAGGGTCTTGCCGGTGGCCACGTCCCACAACCGCACCTTCGTATCGGCACTGCCGGTGGCGAGCCTCTGCCCGTCCCGACTGAACGCCACTCCGTGCACCGCGTCGGTGTGACCGGTCAGCGTGGCGCGTACCTTGCGCGTCTCCACGTCCCAGAGCAGCACGGTGCTGTCGTCACTGCCGGTGGCGAGGATGTCCCCCGCCACCAGGAAGCCGGCCCCGGCCACCTGTCCGTCGGATCCGAGGATCTGGGCCACGGCGGGCGGCAGCCGCGACGTACCTTCCCGCTCCGGCCCGGGCGCCGCGCTGCCCATCGGGATCAGCCCGCGCCCTCGTGCGGATCCGGAGGGTCGGGATCCTTCCGCGTCCGCGTCATGGTCACGTTGAGGTGGCACTGGGCGCCGGTCTTGGTGATCACGGCTCCCGCCTCGACCGACAGGTCGACGCCGAACCCGACGGCGATCTGGTCGGGCCGGGCCTTGCGCAGCTGTTCGAGCGTGACGCGCGCCGCCTCCGTGACCGGCACCAGAGCCTCTTGCAGGGTCTCGGGGAGCTCGTGGATCGCCTCGCCGATGCGGCCGGCCTTCACCGGCCCCTCCAGCCCGGCCGGGGCCTCGATCAGGAGACTGCCCCCGCCGTCCAGCTGAATCCGTGCCAGAGGTGCCACGACTCCTCCTCCGCCTGACGAACGCGCCGCAGCCGCCGGCCCCTCGGGACGAAGGACGTCAAAGAGCCCTGCGGCCGGCGGGAACACGCTGTGGGGTCGGAGCCGCCCGGCCGCGAGCGGGAGGGCGATGGCCTGCTGCCTGCCCATGCGGTCGACGCTCGCGTACGGGCCCTCTACGGGTCGTAACCATCATCGGCACATCCATCACGTGCCGCATCCCGGGACGTAACCGTCCGAGGTCACAGGCCCTTCGGAGCGGCTGCCGCCCGGGTCCGCTACCTCGGCGGGGAGCCGTGGTGGGTGCGGAAGTAGGTCCAGCTCGTCTCGTTGGGTTCGGTCCACTTCTCCGGGGCGTGGGCGTACTCCGGGTGGTGCGCCTCGATGTACGCGCGGGTGCGCTCCGGGACCTCGGCGTACGAGCCCAGCTTGCGGCCCCGGCAGTGGAAGGTCAGGCCGCCCGGGCGCGCGCCCTGCTCCATCCACGGGAGCCACGGGGACATCCGCGTCCAGGACATGGTGCAGGGGACGCTCGGCTCGTCGGTGGTCAGCACCGTGCCCGGGGCGAAGAACTGGAAGAGCTCCAGGGCCCGGTACGTGTCGTCGGCGGAGTTGAGCGGGTAGTCGGCGACCGGCAGCGGCGACGGATAGGCGAGCGGGATCTCCAGGCTGAAGCAGACCTGGTCCCCGAGCTCGGTCAGGGGGACGGGGAAGGGACGCAGCCTCAGGTTGGCCGGATCGTTCCAGACGTGGATGACCGGCTTGTCCTCCCAGGTCTCCAGGATCTCCCGGGTCTGCGGATCCAGGTAGAAGGCGGCCTCCCTGGTGAGCAGTTGGAAGCCGTCGCTCTCCCCGTCCGGGACGAGCCGGGAGACGTTGAGGCCCTCGAAGCCGAAGAGGCGCCGGTAGGGCTGCTCCGGGGCCCAGGAGTAGATGTCCCCGGACCACCAGAAGGCCACCTCGCCGCCGTCGAGCGAGGCGCGGGTGCGGGCGAACGCGTGCAGGAGCTCAGCGGGTGTCATGCCGGTCACTGTGCTCGGTCCCCCGACGGCTCGGCAAGCTCGCGGGCCGCCCGGCGGCGGGGCCCTGGCCGACTTACGGGACGTCAGGTTGACGCTGCGGCGCGCAGCGGCAACCGTGACCCGCATGGGGAACGAACGCCGACTGCTCACGCTGCTCGTCTGCCTGGTGCTCGGCATCGGGCTGACGGCCGCCGTGCTGGGCGCCACCCGGGCGGCGAGCCCCGACGGGACCGCGCATTCCGGGATGAACTCCCGCGACTACGTGGACATACAGGACATACCGCCCGGCCCGCGCGATCCGTCGGCGATCGGACCCGACGCCTCGACGGGCACCGTGACGGTGGACTGCGGGCGCAACGAGGAGCGCCACTACAACGAGGACAACCTCGTGGTGTCCCCGGGGCTGCGCTCGGGCGCCCACCACACCCACGCGTACGTGGGGAACCTGTCCACGGACGCGATGTCGACCGACGCCTCCCTGGCCGCCGCCGCGACCAGTTGCCGCGGCGGCGACCGGTCCACGTACTACTGGCCGGTCCTGCGCCGGCCGGACCGGGCGAGCAGCCACCCCCAGGAGAGCTCCGCCGGGCACGGCAACACGGGCGAGATCCTGCCCGAGGCGGCGGTCACCGTGGAGTTCCGCGGCAACCCGGTGGGCAAGGTCGTGCCGATGCCGCGCTTCCTGCGCGCGATGACCGGCGACGCGGTGGCGTACACCGCGGCGAGCGACGCGGACGTACGCGCCCGCTGGGGCTGTTCCGGCTCCCCGGACCGGTTCACCACCCGCTACCCGCGCTGCCCCGCCGGCGAACGCCTCACCCGTACGCTCGTCTTCCCCAGTTGCTGGAACGGGCTGGACACCGAGAGCCCGGGGCACCGCGCGCACCTCCGCTTCCCCGCGGCCAACGGCGTCTGCCCGCAGGGCACGTTCGCCGTGCCCCAGCTGCGCATCTCCCTCGCGTACGAGGTGCCGCCTGGGGTGGCGGTCGCCGTCGACTCCTTCCCCGAGCAGCGCCACAGCCCCATGACGGACCACGCCATGTTCGTGGACGCGATGACGGACGCGCAGATGGCCGCCGTCGTCGGCTGCCTCAACGAGGGGCGCGTCTGCCGCACCTGAGCGCCACCCGTCCGAAGTGACGGGGGTCACATGAACCGGGCCCCGCCGGGGCGCGTGTTCTGACCGCACCAGATGGGCGAGGAAGACGGAGAGGGTGAGATGGCCGGACCACTGTGGCCCCGTACACGGCGGGGCTCGACCGATGAGGCACTGATCAGGTCGGTTTACGAGGAGCACGGCCACGCCCTGCTCGCGTACGCCACCCGGCTGACCGGAGACCGGGCAACCGCCGAGGACGTCGTCCAGGAGACGCTCATCCGCGCCTGGCGCCATTCCGAGGTGCTGGTCAACGGGAAGGGTTCGGTGCGCGGCTGGCTGCTGACGGTGGCCCGCAACATCATCACCGACCGCTACCGGGCCAAGGCGGCCCGCCCCGCGGAGGTTTCCGGGGAGGCGGCCGCTCCCCCGGTGGAGCTGGACCACGCGGACTCCATCGTGGACACGATGACCGTGCTGGGGGCCCTCGACCAGTTGTCCCCGGAACACCGGGACGTGCTCAAGGAGCTGTACTACCGCCAGCTGAGCGTGGCCGAGGCGGCCGACAGCCTCGGCATCCCGGCGGGCACGGTCAAATCACGCGCGCACTACGCGCTCAAGGCACTGCGCGAGGTGTTCCGCCAGGGCGGGGCCGCGGAGGGCCGGGCGGGCAATCGAATGGGCAGGCCGCCCCGACAGGGTGCTGGACTGCGGGAGGTGGTGGCATGAACCGGCAGCGGCACGAGGAGGAGGAACTGCTCGGCCCGTACATTCTCGGCGTCCTGGACGAGGAGGAGGTCCGCCGGGTCGAGGAGCACATGAGCGGCTGCGTGCAATGCCGAGAGGAGGTGACCGCGTTGCGCGAGATGGAAGCGGCGTTGGGCGAGGTGCCTGCGGAGGCCTTCCTCGACGGACCGCCACAGGGCGGTGACCTGCTGCTCCAGCGCACGCTGCGGCAGGTGCGGGGCGAGGCGTCGGGCGAGCGGCGCCGACGGTGGGGCATCGCGGGACTGGCCGCCGCGGCTTCGCTGGCCGCCGTGTTCTGGGCCGGGGCGCAGTTGGGCTCGGCGGACGGCACGCCGGTCGCCCAGCCGCTGCCGCCCACGCCGTCGGTCTCGGCGCAGCCCTCACCGCCGCCGGCGGGTACGAAGGTGGCCTCGGCGACCGACGCGCGCACCAATGCGCGGATGACCGTTCAGGTCACGCCCGCGGCCAAGTGGGTCCGCGTGCACGCGGCCGTGGCGGGGATCCCGCCGGGCGAGCGCTGCATGCTGATCGTGGTCGGGAAGGACGGCAAGCGCACCTCCGCCGGCAGTTGGGTCGTCGGCGGCCAGATGGGCGAGGGCAAGGGCGCGTCGCTGGACGGCTCGGCGGCGGTGGACCCGGCCGACGTCAAGGAGGTCGTGGTCGAGAACGAGTCGGGCAAGCGGTTCGTGTCGGTGCCCATGCCGGTGTGACCGGCGGGCCGCGTCGCGGCGAGGGGCCCGGGCAGCCGTGATGACGGCCGCCCGGGCCCCTCGGCGTGCGCGGCCGTCCGCGGCCACGGGGAAATCGATTTCTCCCCGTCGGCCCCGGTCCGCACACTGGCCTCATGCCACAGCCTGTCGAACACCTGCTCGCCGAACTCGATCCGCTCCCGCACGCCGACCGGCTGCGGCTGCTCGCCACCACCGCCCGCGACCTCGCCCGCACTGGCGAACTGAGCGGCGTACTGGACGGTTTGGCCGGCCGGGGACGCTACGAGCGGCGGCTGGCCGCGCTGGCGGCCCTCGCGGGGCGGCAGGCCGGGTACCTGGCGCAGCGGATGGCCGACCCCGACCCGGTGGTGCGCTCCTTCGCCCACCGGGCCGTGCGTACCCTGCCCGTGCCGGACGAGGCGATCGAGGCGGCGTACGAGGACGCCTCCGCCCGGATCCGCCGGGAACTGTCGCTGGCCGTGTTCCGGGGTTCGCGCCGGGCGCTCGCGCAGCGGCTGGCGCCCGTCCTGCGGGCCGAGTGGGGCGACGCCGAGGCCGCCTCCCTGCTCCCGGCCTGCGGGCCGGAGTTCGTCTCGGCCCTCCTGCCGGAGCTGGCCCATGCCGTCACGCACTGGGTCCGGCTGGGGCGCTGCCATCCCGGCCCGGTGCTGGACCAGGCGGCGGCCGAACTGGCGGAGCTGCCGGAGAACCTGCGCGCCGGCTGGTGGCACCGCCGGGCGCCGGGAATCGCCGCGGCCCTGCCCGCCGCACCAGACCGCGTGCTCGGGCTGCTGGAGCGGTACGGGCCCGCCCGGCTGCCCCGGCCCCTGGAGGACCGGGTCGGTGATCTGATCGCCGTGGACGCGGAGCGGGTCGTACGCTGGCTGACCGCCCCCGAACGCGCGGACGGGTACCAGGAGTACCTCCTGCCGCCCTCCCCCCTGCGCCGGCTCGTCCGCGCCGACCCGCCGTCCCTGCCCGCCCTCGGCCGCCGCTGGGCGGGGCGTCCCGCGTACCTGGCAGCGCTGCTGAAGGCGCTGCCCCCGGGCCGTCGCGCGGCGTTCCACGACGCGGCCACCGCGCACACCCCCGCTCCGGACGGGATGATCCCCGACGAGGTCCTGGCCGTGCTCCCGCACGAGCGCCGCCAGGCAGCAGCGCGGCGCCGCGCGGACCGCGCCCGCCGCGACGCGTTGCCGATCGAGCGGCTCCTCGAAGCGGTCTCACACCTTCCGGTCGCCGAGGCCCGGGCGGAACTCCTCGCCGCGACGGGGCGCTCCGAAGCCGACACCCGCCGGGCGGCCTGGCCGCGGCTGGTCGAGAACGCGGTCCACGCGCGCGACGCCGAAGCGCTGGGCGAGGTGCTCGGGCTGATGGTGAAGCGGCTGCGCAACGACCGCGACCCCGTGCGCGCGGCCGCGCTGACGGCGCTGGCCCGGGTGCCGGTGCCGCTGCTCGCCGCCGAGGCCCCGGTCGCCTGCCTGGACCGGATCGCCACCGACGCCGTCGAGGCCCGCGACTGCTCCGGCGACACGCACTGGGCCCTGGAACGCCTGGTGTTCGCGGCGCTGGAGGACCCGGCCGCCTCGCCCGCCCTGCTCGACTGGGCGCTGCGCACCCTCCACGAGCTCACCGCCCGCACCGGCCGCCTCGTGCACCCTCCGTACGGGAGCGTGCTGCCGCCCGGCCGGGCGCAGCGGATCCTCGACGTCCTGAGCCCCTGGCTCGACGTCCGCGCGGCCAAGGGCGAGTACGAACCGCTGCTCACGCTCGCGGGCCTCTGGGGAGAGCGCGGCCACCGCATGCCGGAGCTCCAGCGGATGCTCGACGAGGCCCGGCAGCGGTGCTCCGCCGCCTGGTTCCCGCGGTTCGCCCGGGTCTGGCTGGCGGATCCGACGACGCGGGGCGAACGGGTGGCCGTGCTGCTGGAGCAGGAGCCGTCGGCGGTCGCGCTGGCGCCCGTGCTGGACGTGCTGTCGGCGCACCGTACGGATCTGCTGGACCGCGCGCTCGCCGCGCCCCCCCCGTACGGCCGGTTCCTGCGCGAGGGAGCGGTGCGGCCGCTCCCCCGGTTCGACTGCGCGGACCGGTGGGTGCCCCGCCAGCAGGAGGAGGCGGCCTGGCTGGCCGAGGTCGCCGTCGGCGACGAGTCCAGGGCGGTGTACGAGCGGTCGGAGGTCCTCCGCGGCGCGGCGCGGATTCCCGACCACGGGCTGGAGCTCGTACGGCGGCACGCGCGCTCGGCGGACACGGTGCTCGCGGAGACCGCGCTCGCCGCGTCCGCCCGTACGGTGGAGCCGGCGGCGGTGCTGCCCGAACTGCTCGCGCACGCGGGCGACGATCATGCCCGCGTCGCGGTGTACGCCGCGGGGCGGGCCGCGGCCGCCACCGCGCCGACGCGCCTCGCGGAGCTGCTGGACGGGCTGTTGGGCGCCCCCTCGGGGGTCAAGGTGACCAGCCGCAAGGAGGCGGTCCGGCTGACCGCGCGGTTCCTGCCGCCCCGCCGGGCCGCGGCGCTGCTGGCGCACATCGCCGGCGACGCCGAGAGCCACCCCGACGTGGTGACCGCCGCCGTGAGCCTCGCGATCGGGCTGCTGGGAACCGGGGAGACCTGGCCCGTGCTGGAGACGGCCGCGGCGAGTGGGACCCGGGAAGCCGGGGCGGTGATCGCGCGCACCCCGGCGCTCTGGGTGCCGCGACAGCACCGGCCGCGCTACGCCCGGCTGGTGGCGCTCCTGGCCGCCTCTCCTCACCGGTCCGTGGCCGCTCATGCGGTCGCGGCGCTGCCCGACTGGGTCGCCTATGCGCCCGAGGCGGCGGACCCCGTATGGCGGGCCGTCTGCGATCTGGAGGCTTCGCCCTGGTGGAAGAGCGCGGCGACGGCACTGGAGAAGATCGCCGGTTCGCGGCTGCCGCACCCCGTCGGCGGCGGTGAGCCCGGGAGCCAGTTCCACCGCGCCGTGGAGGAGCTGTTGGCCACCGTACGCTCCGGTGACGACCCGGAGGCCGGGGCCGAGCGGGACCTGCCGGCGCTCCAGCGGGTGCGGTCCCTGTGCCAGAGCATCTCGGAGGAGCACCACGAGCTGCGCGCTGCCCTGGTGCGGCAGCTCGCCGGTGAACCGGCCCTGGCCACGGCCCGCGTGGCGCTGCAGCGGCGTTCGGTGGACCTGCGGGCGGACCTGCCGGAGCTGCGGGCGGCCCTGGACTCCCTCGTCGAGGCCCATGCGGGACGGCCCGGGCTGGCCGCGGCGACGGCGAACTCGCTGCGCGACGGGAACTGGCACGGCGACCGGGTCCGGGACCCCGCCGTGGTGCTGGAGGCCGTACGCGGGCTCGCGCAGGACGGGGCTCCGGTTCCGGGGTTGTTCGCCGTCGCGCTCACCGCGGCCATGGGCCGGCGCTGCGGCTGGCCGCCGCAGTGGCGGGAGGTGCTGCGGAGGCTGAGGCGGCACGCGGAGTCGGAGGTGCGGGACGCGGCGCTGGTGGTGTTCACGCACGGCGAGTGACCGGCCGGCGGAGCCTTGGCGAAGCCTTCTCCAACCGGACTGATCATCACATTGCGCTCCATGACATCCTGTGACGTCACAACTCGCCGGACGGGATCGGCGGACGTCCGGGGAATATGGGGAAGGTCGATGAGGCTCTGCTTCCTGGTGGAGGAGCACTACCGCCACGACGGCATGCCGAACGAGGTGATCCGGCAGCTGACCGCATGGGGACACCAGGTGGACGTGGTGCGGCCGGGCGGCTCGCTGCTGCGCATGGGCGAGGTCGTGGCCTCGGGCGCGCACGACGCCTGGGTGCTCAAGACCGTCTCCGGCGGCCCCGGGCTGACCCTGCTCGAAGCCGCCGCCTCGGCCGGCATGACCACCGTCAACGACGCCCGCTCGATCCGGGGCGTACGGGACAAGGCGCTGGCCGCCGCCATCGGCCGGACCGGGGGGCTCCCGATGCCGCCGACGTACGCCGTGGCGCGGCCGGAACTGCTGCGGGAGATACCGGTCGCGGAGTACCCGCTCGTCGTCAAGCCCGCGGACGGCAGCTCCGGGCGGGCCGTGCACCTGGTGTCCGCGCCCGGGGAGCTCGAAGCGCTGCTCCCGGAGCTGGCGGGCGAGCACATGCTCATCGCCCAGCCCTACGTGGCCAACTCGGGCACCGACATCAAGGTGTACGCGGTCGGCGGGGAGCTCTTCGCCACCGAGCGGTGCTCGCCCCTGCACCCGGATCCGGCGGTGCGGGAGCGGCGCGTACCGCTGTCGGCCGAGGTGGCCGCGATCGCCGCGCAGGTGGGGGCTGTCTACGGGCTCGACCTGTACGGGGTGGACGTGCTGCTGGGTCCGGACGGGCCGGTGGTGGTGGACGTGAACGACTTCCCGAGCTTCCGTCAGGTCCCGGACGCGGCGGCCCGGGTGGGACGGGCCGTGCTGGGGCTGGCGCGGACGGGCAGCCCGGCCGCAGCCGCGTCGGCGGCGGCCTGCCCCGCGCCGGCTCGCGGACTGCCCCTGTCGATCCCGGCGCAGGCGTCCGCGGCGCAGGCCTCCGCCCGGGCCGGCGAGGCCGCCCTGTGAGGATCTGCCTGGTCACGCCGGAGCCCGGCCATCCGCTGCTGGCCGCCGCGACGGCGCTGCTCGAAGCCGCCGGGCACCGGGTGGAGTCGCTGGATCCGGGTGCGGCCGACGCAGCCCCCGCGGACCTGGCCGACGTATACCTGCTGAAGGCGCGGACGCCCCGGGCGCTGGACCTCGCGCGGGAGCTGGAGCGGCGCGGGGCCCCGGTGCTGAACTCGACCGCGGCCACCGCGCTCTGCCAGGACCGCACGCGGATGGCGGAGTCGGCCCTGCGCGCAGGTCTGCCGTTCGCGGGCACCCGTACCTACGGCTCCCTCGCGGCCTGGGCGGCCGGCGCGCCGCTCGGCGGCACGCCCCTGGTGGTCAAGAGCCGGCACAGCCGCCGGCACGACCTGGTCGCCCGGGTCGACGACGGGACCCGGCTGCGCGAGCTCGCCGACGCCTGGCCGCAGGAGCCTGTCGTGGTGCAGGAGTTCGCGCCCAACAGCGGCTGGGACCACAAGCTGTGGGCGATCGGGGACCGGGTCTTCGCCGCCCTGCGCCGCTCCGAGCTCGCACCGGAGGGCCGGGGTCCGACCCGGCCGCTCCCCCTGGCCGAACTGCCGCCCGGCTGGGCGGACCTGGTCCGCCGCACCGGCGAGGTGTTCTCGCTCGACGTCTACGGGGTGGACCTCATCGACACCGGCGACGCCGCCCCGCTCATCGTGGACGTCAACGCCTTCCCCGGCATCCGGGGCCAGGCCGGCGCCCCGGAGGCCCTGGCGGCCCTCGCCCTGGACCGGGCCGCCGCCCCGCGCTGATCCCGCCGGGGCGGGGGACCGGACAGGGGGAATCCGCACCGCGTGGCGTGTCGGCGGGCCGGGGCCGCCGCGGGCGCCGTGAGGATCGGCGGATGGGCGTCGTACTGCCGGTCTGCTTCGCACTGTTCGCGGCGCTCAGCAATGCGCTCGCCACCGTGCTCCAGCGGCGGGCCGCGCTCACCGTGCCGCAGAGCAAGGGATTCCGGTTCGGGCTGGTCCTCGACCTGCTGCGGCGGCCCGTGTGGGTCGTCGGGATCCTGGCCGTGATCGCGGCCGGGGTGGGGCAGGCCGCGGCGCTGGCCACCGGTGCGCTGGTGCTCGTACAGCCACTGTTCGTACTGGAGCTGCCGCTCGCGCTGCTGATCGCCTCACTGGTGGCGCGGCGGCGGCTGCCGGGGGCCCTGTGGCTGGCCGTGGCGGGGGTGGTGGCCGGGCTGGGGGTGGCGCTGGCCGCGGCCTCCCCCGCCGGGAACCGGACGCAGGTGCCGGTCGACCGGTGGATCCCGGCCCTCGTGGTGTGCGCGGCCGTCGTCGCGGGCCTGACGGTGGCCGGGCTGCGCCGCCCGCCGGGGCGCGCCCGGGCCGGCTGCCTCGGTGCGGCCACCGCCGTCTGCTACGCGATCACGGCCGCCCTGATGAAGCACTCCGTGTACGTGCTGACCGAGCACGGCATCGTCGGGTTCCTGACCGCGTGGCAGACGTACGCCTTCGGGGCGACCGGCATCTGCGCCCTGCTGCTGCTCGAACACGCCATGCAGGGCGGGCCGCTGGTCGCCTCGCAGCCCGCGCTGACCCTGGGCGACGCGAGCGTCAGCGTCGCGCTGGGCGTGGTCCTGTACGAGGAGCACCTGCGGTCGGGCTGGTGGGTGCTGCCCCAGCTGCTGGGCGTGGCGCTGATCTGCGTGGGCGTCGTAGCCCTGGCCCGGGCCGGCACGGGCGCCCCCTAGGGGGCCCTGGGAGGCCCCTAGGAGGCCCCTTCCTCCAGGCCCGTGATCGCGCGGACGTGGCGCAGGCTCGGGTCCAGCAGGACCGCGTGGAGCTGCTGGAAGAGCTGGCGGGCCGCCACCGCGTTCCAGTCGGCCGGCAGGAGTTCGGTCGGCAGGCCCGGGTCGAGGTACGGGAGGCGGCGCCACTGCGTGAGCAGCGGCACGTAGTGGCGGAAGGCCTCGGCCGGGTCGGGCTCCCCCTCGGCCGCGAGGCGCGCGGCGACGGGGGCGTACGTGTCGGTGAAGGCCGCGTACTGGGTCTGGATCGCCGGGAAGTCCCACCAGTCGCTCACCGTCTGCGCCAGGTCGCTGAAGGCGGCGTAGTCGGCGGCGAACAGGTGCACGTACTCGCTGAGCCCCAGCCGTACGAGCATCGCCCGGGCGTCGTCGAGCAGCCGCCCGGGGGCCAGCCACACACCCGGCGCGATGTTGCCGAAGCCGAGCCAGGTCAGCCGGGTGCGCAGCTGGTAGCGGTGGGAGCGCTCGGACTCCGGTACGGAGAACACCGCCATGGCCCAGCCGTCGGCCAGGTCGGCGGGTTCGAGGCTGGCGAAGATGCGGCGGTCGCCCTCGTCGAAGACGGGGTGCACCGCCGGACTGAGCCGGTACCCGGTGGCACCCCGGCGCTCCGGTTCCAGTACGCCGCGCTTCTTGAGCCGCGAGATCGCCGACCGCACCGCCGGGCCGTCGACGTCCAACTCGCCCATCAGCGTGATCAGGTCCGCGATGGAGATCCAGCCGCCGAGGCGGCGCAGGAACGCTCCGTAGACCGTGTTGATCAACGAGCTGGGCCTGAGGGGGCTGTCCGACATGATCGCCTTCCGTTGTGCGCGGTCGCGATCATATCCAGCCGCTCCCCCGCGGCCCCTGCCCCTACTGCGGAAGCGGCGTCCGCGCGTACGCGCCGGAGAGCAGATGGCCCGCGCCCGGGGCCACGGCCGGCAGGTCGAGGGCGCGCATCATCTGGTGGGCGGTGCAGACGGCCGCCGACACCACCGGCTTGCCCAGCAGCTGTTCGGCCTCCTCGATCGCGCCCAGGGAGGGCATCTGCACGCAGGCGGAGAGCACGACCGCGTCGGCGTCCGCGTACTCCAGCGCGCGGGCGAGCCCGGGCAGCCTGGCCGGGTCGTGGGCGGCCACGTCGAGGTTGTCCGGGATTTCGAGGGCCTCGTAGTCGAGGACCTCGATGCCCTCGTGCGTGAGGTAGTCCACGACGGTCCGCGTGAGCGGGCGCATGTACGGGGCGAGCAGGGCGATCTTGCGGGCGCCCATGGTGTGCAGTCCGTGGACGAGGGCGCCCGCGCTGGTGACGACGGGTGCGGGGGCGCCGTTCTCGACCGTACGGGTGTGCAGGCGCTGCTCCGAGGTGCGGTGGTAGCCGAGGCCCATGCTCATGATCGCGACCAGGCAGGCGTAGCCGAGCACGTCGACACGGGCGTCGGACAGCTCCACCGCGCAGCGGTCGGAGTCGGCGTCCATGGCCTTGAGCTGTTCCGGGGTCACATGGGTCATGCGCATCCGGCTGGAGTGGAAGGTGAACCTCTCGTCGGGCAGGACCTCCTGGCGGGCGCGCAGGATGGCGGGGACCTCGGTCTCCATGGTCACGTTCGAGCTCGGCACGATCTGGCCGATGCGGTAGGTGCGGGGCGGCACGGGTACTCCTCGGTGCTTGCTGGGCCTGCGGCGGTCAGCGGGCGTCGACGACGGGGTTGGCCAGGGTGCCGATGCGCTCGACGGTCGCCTCCACCCTGTCACCCGGAACCAGGAACTCCGGCGGCACCATGCCCGCGCCGACCCCGGACGGCGATCCCGTCGCGATGACGTCGCCGGGCTCCAGGGTCACGCCGGAGCTGATGTCGGCGATGAGGCGGGCGATCGGGAACAGCATGTGCCGGGTGTTCGACTTCTGCTTGGTGACGCCGTTGACGCGCAGCGAGAGGTCGAGGGCCATCGGGTCGGGGATCTCGTCCGCCGTGACCACCACCGGGCCGAAGGGCGCGTACGAGTCCTGGCCCTTGGAGAAGAACCACTGGCCGGAGCGGCGCTGGTCGCGGGCGCTGATGTCGTTGACGATGCTGTAGCCGAAGACGTGCTCGTACGCGTCCTCCTCGCCCACCCGGAACGCGGTACGGCCGATGACGACGGCCAGTTCGCACTCCCAGTCGAGCTGCTGGGTGAGGTCGCCGTTGTGCAGGATCGGCGCGCCGGGGCCGGTGACGGCGGTGGCGGGCTTGCTGAACAGGACGGGGCGGGGCGGGAGTTCCTTGTCGGTGTCCAGGCTGCGGCTGGACTCCTCGACGTGCTCGACGTAGTTGAGGCCGACACCGATGATCTTGCCGGGGCGCAGCGGGGCGGCCGGCGTGACCTCTTCGAGCCGGTGCACGGCCCCGGCCGGGCGGGCGGCGGGGTCGGCGTCGATCAGGCGCCGGGCGGCCTCCTGGGCGGCGGGGCCCGCCTGGACGAAGGAGAGCAGATCGCGCGGGAGGTCCACGCCGGCGCGGTCGGCCAGGACCCCGAGGTCGAGGACGAGGCCGTCGACCTCGGCGCCGAGGCGCGGGGCGGCATCGCCGGTGGTGAAGGTGAGCAGACGCATGGTGGGGCTCCTGGGGTCAGGCGGTGGCGGTCGGGGCGGCGGCAGCGGTCGGGGCGGCGGCGGGCATCGGCTGGTGGCCGTCGTTGTCCGGGTACGCCTCTTCGCGGTGGAAGCCGAGCGAGCGCATGACCGGGAAGTCGTTGAAGGAGAACAGGCAGGCGTCCTCGGAAGGGTCCAGGTTGTGGTGCTCGTGCCAGGCCCAGGACGGGACGCAGAAGATGTCGCCCTGGCGCCATTCGAAGCGCTGTCCGGCGATGACCGAGACCCCGTGCCCCTTGGCGGCCGTGTAGATCACCGAGCCGGTGTGCCGGTGGGCGCGGGTGGCCTGCCCGGGGCGCAGCAGCTGCATGTGGGCGCCCATGGTGGGCATCACCGGGCCGCCCGTGACCGGGTTGGTGTACTCGGCGATGACCCCGTCGTACGGGGAGCCCTCGCTCGCCCTGGCGAGGCCGAGCAGGGCCTCGTACGTCGGCTCCCAGGGGTAGGCGAGCAGCGGCGAGTAGGGCCGGCTCCAGCGCTCCGAGCCGTACGGGAGCAGGTTCGCGGCGTACTGGAGCACGGAGGAGTTGACCACCTTGCCGGGCGTCTGGTGGAGCTCGGGGTGGACCTCGTAGAACCCGGCGTCCAGGGCGTTGACGAGCGGGATGTCGAGGCCGTCCTGCCAGATGACCGGCCCCTCCTCGCCGTCGTTGCCGTGCTCGTGCCAGGTGCCGTTGGGGGTGATCGCGAAATCGCGCGGGCCGACCTTCAGCTTCTGGCCGTCGACGATCGTCCAGGCGCCGGTGCCCTCGTGGACGAAGCGCAGGGCGGCGGCCTGGTGGCGGTGGGCGGTCATGGCCTCGCCGGGGCCCATGATCTGGAGCCCGGTGTAGAGGAGGCCGGCGGCGGCACTGACGTCCTTGCGGCCGGGGTTGACGAGCATCACGACGCGGCGGCCCGCGTCGTCGGCCTTGACCAGGCCGAGGGCCTTGTGGACGAGGGGCCGCAGCTCCTCGTAGCGCCACAGCACGGGAGCGGACTTGGGCTGCGGGTACCAGGGTTCGATGTCGTTGGCGACGGTCCACAGGGCGCCGGCGTCCAGGGCTTCGAGCTCGCCGTAGTAGGCGGTGAGCTCGGGGGTGTCGAAGACCCGGGCGCGGCCGAGCATGGTGTCGTCCTGCTCGATGGTCATACGTCCTCCTCAGGCGTGGTGATCCGGGGGCCGGCGGGCGGCGCGGTGAAGGTCACCGGCAGGCGCGGGCGGTTGTCGACTTCGAGGCGGAAGATGTCGAAGCGGTTGTAGTGGCCGGTGATGTCGTGCATCTGCTTGGGCTGGATGCACCGGCCGAGGTCGATCTCGCCGTAGACGATGCCCTCGTCGTCGACGAGCGGTTCGGTGACCGGGCGGCCGTCGGGGCCGAAGATCCCGGACAGGGCGCTGCGGGGCCGCTGGAACAGGGCGCGCAGCTCCTCGTCGTCCCCGGCGAGCAGGTCCACGATCTCCGGGGAGATGGTGGAGCAGGCGACGACGGAGAAGACCTTGCCCTCGAAGCTGTGGGCGGCGGTGCGCACGGCGATGGCGTCGGCCATGTCGTAGTCGGCCGGGGCCACGGGCAGGGCGATATAGCAGGAGGCGTGGACGAGTTCGCCCTGCGCGAGGAGGGTGAACCGGGCCAGCGTGTTGGTGTTCTCGCCGCAGGCGAGGGCGCCGAGCGGGCCGACGGGGGTGGAGTGGACGCGCAGGGAGCTGCCGTCGCCGCCGGTCCAGGTGAGCTTCTCGGCCCAGGTGGGCACCAGTTTGCGGTGCACGCCGAGGAGCCCGCCGTCGGATCCGATGGTGAGCAGCGTGTTGTAGAGGACGCCGAGGCTGTGCGCGGCGCGCTCGTTGACGCCGATGACGAGGACGACCCCGTACTGGCGGGCCGCCGCGCGCAGGGCGTCCACGTACGGGCCGGGGACGTCGACCGAGGCGCGCTGGAGGCGCTCGAACCAGGGCGAGCCCTGGACGGGGTTCATCGTCCAGTTCCAGTAGGGGTATCCGGGGACGAACACCTCGGGGAAGACGACGAGTTCGGCGCCGTTCGCGGCCGCCTCCGCGATGAGCGCGACGGCCTTGTCGACGGTGGCGGCGGGGTCGAGGTAGACGGGCGAGGCCTGGACGGCCGCCGCCGTGAAGCGGGGCAGGTGGCTCAGGGGCAGGGGCGGGCGGCTCTGGGTCGCGCCGCTCGGAAACTGGCCGTTCGGGGGCGGCCCGTTCGGGGGCAGGGTCTCCATCGGGGTCTCCTCAATTGGCCGGCGCGGTGGCGGCGAGGCGCGGGAGCCAGCGCTGGTGCACCGGCGCGGCGGGCTGCCGCAGCAGTTCCAGGCGCGGCGGGACCCGGTCGGTCCGGGCGGCGGGCGGTCTGCCGCTGCCCGCCTGCCAGCCGGGCGCCCAGGGCGCGGCCAGCCCGCGGTAGCCCTGCGCGGCCGCGGCGTGCAGGGTCCAGAGCGGGTCGTGGAGCTGGGCGCGGCCCACCCCGCAGAGGTCGGCCCGGCCGGCCAGGATGATCGAGTTCACGTCGTCGTACGTGGAGATCGCGCCGACGGCGATGGTGGGCACCCCGGTGGCGTTGCGGATCAGGTCGGCGTACGGGGTCTGGTAGCTGCGGCCGTAGCGGGGCCGCTCGTGGGCGACGACCTCGCCGGTGGAGACGTCGATCCCGTCGGCCCCCGCCTCGGCGAGGGCCCGGGCGACGGCGACGGCGTCGGCCTCGCTGATGCCCCCCTCGGCCCAGTCGGCGGCGGATATCCGCACGAGCAGCGCCTTGCCGGCGGGCCACACCTCCCGTACCGCGCGCAGCACTTCGAGCGGGAAGCGCAGCCGCCCGGCGAGGGTGCCGCCGTACTCGTCGGTGCGCAGGTTGGTCAGCGGCGAGAGGAATCCGGAGAGCAGCTGCCCGTGCCCGTACTGGAGTTCCAGTACGTCGAAGCCGGCCCGGTCGGCGCGCCGGGCCGCGCGGACGAAGTCCCGTACGACGAGGTCCATATCGGCCGCGGTGGCCTCCCGCGGGACGGGGCTCCGCTCGTCCCAGGCGACGGCCGAGGCGGCGATCGGCGGGGCGTCGCCGGCGGCGGCGCGGCGGCCGGCATGGGTGAGCTGGACGCCGAGGCAGGTGTCGGACTGGCCGTGGACGAAGTCGGTGATCCGCCGCCAGGCCGCCTCCTGTTCGTCGGTGTAGAGGCCGGGGCAGACGGGGGTGGTCCGGCCTTCTGCGCTGACCGCGGTCCTCCCGGCGAGGACCAGCCCGGAGCCGCCGAGGGCTTGAGTGCTCAGGTGGACGAGGTCGAAGTCGCCCGGGATGCCGTCCTTCGCCGTACCGAGGGCGGTGGACGGCACCACGACCCGGTTGCGCAGGAGCAGTCCGCCCAGGGGGAAGGGCGTGAACATCGGCGGCACGGGAGCGGAGGAGTTGACGGCGGTCGTGAACTCCTCGTCGCGCACCCGCAGGTTGTCGTAGGTGACGCGGCGACTGCGGGTCAGCAGGTTGAAGGCGAACTGCGGCGGCTCCTGGTCCACGTAGCGGTCGATGTTCTCGAACCATTCGAGGCTGGCCTGGGCGGCGCGCTGGGTGGATTCCACCACCGGGCGGCGCTCGTCCTCGTACGCGGCGAGCGCGCCCGGCACGTCGGGGTGCTCGTGCAGGCAGGCGGCCAGGGCGAGGGCGTCCTCCATGGCCAGCTTGGTGCCGGAGCCGATGGAGAAGTGGGCGGTGTGGGCGGCGTCCCCGAGCAGGACCACGTTCTCGTGGCGCCAGGTCCGGTTGCGCACGGTGGTGAAGCGCAGCCACTTGGAGTTGTTGGGGAGGAGCCGGTGCCCGTCGAGGTGATCGGCGAGCAGCTCCTCGCAGCGGGCGATGCTGTCGAGGTCGCTGGTGCCGGGCGGGTGGTCGCGGTCCGCGAACTGCGCGAAACCGGCGCGCCGCCAGGCGGCCTCGTCCATCTCCACGATGAAGGTGGAGCGGGTGTCGTCGTAGGGGTAGGCGTGCACCTGGAGGGTGCCGAACTCCCGCTCCTCGACGAGGAAGGTGAAGGCTTCGAAAACCTTGTCCGTGCCGAGCCACATGTAGCGGCCGGAGCGTTCGTCCAGGTCGGGCCCGAAGGTGTCCGCGTAGGCGGCGCGGGTGGCGGACCGTACGCCGTCGCAGGCGACGACGAGGTCGTACGAGGCCGCCAGCTCGGAGGCGGGCGGGGACTGCGTGCGGTAGCGGACGTCCACGGCGAGCGCGGCGCAGCGCTCCTGGAGGATCCGCAGCAGCTGCCGGCGGCCGAGGGCGGCGAAGCCGTGGCCGCCGGAGGTGAGGGTCCGGCTCCGGTAGGTGACGTCGATGTCGCTCCAGCGGGCGAACTCCGCCGACATGGCCGCGTAGATCTCGGGATCGGCCTGCGCGATGCCGTCGAGGGTCTCGTCGGAGAAGACGACCCCGAAGCCGAACGTGTCGTCGGGGGCGCCCCGCTCCCAGACGGTGACGTCCCAGTGGGGGGAGAGCTGCTTGGCCAGGGCTGCGAAGTACAGCCCGCCGGGCCCTCCTCCGATGACTGCTACGCGCACGGCGTACCTCCTCGTGGTTCCGGAACAACATATGTCGTAGATTTAGCGACCGTCAACAATGCTCGACATCTCTCGCGGGGAGGGTGAGGAGCTCGGGCGCCTGCGGGCCCGATTTCGTCAGCACCTCGCGTACGTCGGCGGGCCAGGGGGTGGTCCCGGTCGCGCGGGCGGCGGAGTGGGCGATGACCATCCGCCCGGTGGCGGCTTCGACGCCCTCCTCGCCCTGGACCGTGAACACGTACGTCAGGGAGCTGGAGCCGACCTTGGCGACGCTCAGCTCGATCCGCACGGCCTCGCCGAACCAGAGGCGGGCGCGGTAGTCGGCCTCGAAGTGGACGCGCGGGGTGCTGCCGAAGAGGTGCGCGAGGCCCAGGCGGCGCAGCAGTACGGCCTCGGCCGCTTCGACCCAGCGCACGACGGTGGAGTGGTGGTAGTGGCCGGCGGCGTCCGTGTCGGGCCATTCGACACGGCGCTCGATGACCACGCTGGGGAGGTGTGGGACGAGGGCCTCGGGGCAGCCGGCGGCGCAGCCGGCATCGGCCTCGACCGGCACTTCGACGGGTGCTTCGACGGGTTGCGGCTGCGCCGGGACCGGCTGAACCGGTGCCGGAGCGGAGGTCCGGGCCCACTCGCGCAGTTCGCCGCGCTGGAGCTTCCCGTTGCCGGTACGCGGGAGCCGTGGGACGAACTCCACGGCGCGGGGGTACTTGTAGGGGGCGATGGCCCCCTTGACGTGGGTCTGGAGCTCCCGGGCCGTCGCCTCGTCCGCCGGGACCCCGGCGCCGAGCACGACGTACGCCTTGACCAGCATCCCGCGCCGCTCGTCGGGCGCGCCGACGACCCCGCACTCCTCGACGTACGGGTGGGCGGCGAGGGCCTTCTCGACCTCCGGGCCCGCGATGTTGTAGCCCGAGGAGACGATCATGTCGTCGCTGCGGGCGACGTACCAGTAGTAGCCGTCCGCATCCCGGATGTAGGTGTCGCCGGTGATGTTCCAGCCGTTCCTGACGTACGCCGTCTGGCGCGGATCGGCGAGGTAGCGGCAGCCGGTGGGACCGGTGACCGCCAGCAGGCCGGGCTGGCCGTCGGGGACGGGGTCCCCGTACTGGTCCACCACCGCGGCGCGGAACCCGGGCACGGGACGGCCCGTGGCGCCGGGCCGGATGTCCTCGTCGGCCGCGGAGATGAAGACGTGCAGCATCTCGGTGGCGCCGATGCCGTCGATGATGCGCAGCCCGGTGGCGGCGTGGAACTCCTCCCACACGGCGGCGGGCAGCGCCTCCCCGGCGGACACGCAGCGGCGCAGCCCGGCCAGTCGGCCCACCGCGCCGGCCGCCATGATCGCGCGGTAGGCGGTGGGCGCGGTGAACAGGACGGTCACGCCGTGCTCGGCGACCAGGTCGGCCAGCTGCTCGGGGGTCGCCTGCTCGATCAGCAGGGTCGCAGCCCCGACGTGCAGCGGGAAGACCACGAGCCCGCCGAGCCCGAACGTGAAGGCGAGCGGCGGCGTACCCGTGAAGACGTCGCCGGGGCGGGGCCTCAGCACGTGCCGCGAGAACGTGTCCGCGTTGGCGAGGACGTCGCGGTGGAAGTGCAGTGTCGCCTTGGGCCGCCCGGTCGTACCGGAGGTGAAGGCGATCAGCGCCACGTCGTCCGCAGCGGTGGGGACGGTGGCGAACACTCCGCTCTTGGCCGCGCAGCGCGCGGTCAGGTCCATGACTCCGGGGCCGCCGTACGCGAGAACCGGCAGGCCGGCGGGGTCCTGGACGGCAGCGGCGGCGGTGGCGAGCTCGTCGACGTAGCGGTGGTCGCAGAGGGCGACGGTGGGGCGGCTGATCTCGCAGAGCTCGGCGAGTTCGGCGGCGCGCAGCAGCGGCATCGTCGTGACGGCGACGCCGCCCGCCTTGAGGACGCCGAACCAGGCGGCCACGAGCCAGGGGTTGTTGGGGGCGCGCAGCAGGACGCGGTTGCCGGGTACGAGGCCGAAGTCCTCGGTGAGCACCTGCGCGACCTGGTTGGCGCGCTGCTGGAGCTCGCCGTACGTCCAGCGCTCGGTCGGGGTGAGGAGGCACGGGCGGTCGGGGCCCCAGCGTTCGACGGCTTCGTCGAGCAGGCGTGCGGCGCAGTTGAGGCGGTCCGGGTAGTCCAGTTCGGGTAGGTCGAAGTGGAGTTCGGGCCAGAGGGGGAAGGCCGGCAGCCGGTCTCTGCAGAAGGAGTCGGCGTGGGCGGAAGGGGAGAGCTCCATGGGGCGGCACCTCAATCAGGGAGCAGCGGGGGAGATGCATGGAAGTTATCTCGATAATTTTGCGTCCGTCAACATTGCTCGATATTTTGATGAACGCCGAGCGGCCCCCGGGGCGCATCCGGGACACCTCCGGGCCGACCCCGGACGCCCGCCGGACGCCCGTAGGCGGGTTCAGGCGGCCGGCAGGCACACCCGCACGGACGTACCGAACTCGCCCGCCATGACGGAGAGTTCGCCGCCCGCCTCGGCCACGAGCAGCTGGACGATCAGCAGTCCGCGGCCACTTTCGGCGTACGGGTCCACCTCTTCGGCGGGGTGGGGCAGCCGGGGCGGCCGGACCTCCTGATCGACGACCTCCAACCGCAGCCGCCCCCCGTAGAAGGTCAGCCCGACCCGCATCCGGCCCCCCGCGGCGGCGTGCTGGACGACGTTGCCGGCGAGCTCGCTCACGGCCAGCAGCAGGACGTCCGCCACCTCGGCGGAGACCGGCCAGCCCTCCAGGGCGGCCCGGACCCGGGTTCGCAGCAGCGGGACGGCGGCCGGGGCGGGCACGGCCACCCAGTGGGCGGAGCCCCGGATGCGGAGGCGGGGCGAAACCGGGGCGCCGACGGCCGCGGTGCATGCGGCGGTGCGTGTGGCGGCGCCTGCGGCACCCGCTTCGGCGGGGAGGGTGGCGGTGGTGAGCATGTCGTGCTCCCGGAGGGGGAAGGCGACGCCGTTGTGCGTGTCTCGTGTAACTACCCGGGAACTCAGATGCCCCGTGGGCTTGTGGTCAGCGGAAACGCGTCGCTAGAGTTGTGATTACACGTGTAACACGCTAAGCCTCCCCCGGTGCCCGCGCAAGCATTTCGGACAAAACGTTACGAAGCCCGGGCCGCCCGCACCGGACCCGCCGGCCGCCGAGGCCGCACACCGAATTGGGAAGAGCTCAATGACGCAATCTCCCCCTGCCGAGTTCGACATCGCCGACATGACCTGGCCGCCCCCGCCGTACCAGCGGCCCGTCGCGGCCGTGACCGGCGCGGACGGCGTACGCCGCTTCGACGGGATCACGTACGCGACCACCCCCGGCTACCGCCCCCGCCTCCTCGACGTACAGCTCCCGGCGGGCGAGGGCCCCTTCCCGGCGGTCGTCTGGATACACGGCGGCGGCTGGCTGGACGGCGACCGCCGCTACCCGCCGCCGACCGTGCCCGCCGCCCTGCTGCACGGCGCGGTCCTGGGCGCCGGGCTCGCGCTCGTCTCCGTCGACTACCGGCACAGCCTCGAAGCCCCCTTCCCGGCCCAGCTGCACGACGTCAAGGCCGCGATCCGCTACGTGCGGCAGTTCGCCCCGGCCCTCGGCCTCGACCCGGACCGGATCGGCGTCTGGGGCGAGTCGGCCGGCGGCCACCTGGCCGCGCTCGCCGGCCTCGTCCGCCCCGGCAGCACGGACACCGAGACCCTGGCGGCGCTGGAGGGCTCCCACGGCGTCGGCTCCGGCGAGACCGCCGTCCTGGCCGTCGTCGACTGGTACGGGGTCCACGACCTGGTCGCCCTGGCCGACCACCCGCTGCCGATGCCGACCGGCGCCGAGTTCCCCAACCCGTACGACGCCCTGCTGGGCGTTCCCGCGGCCGAGCAGGCGGAGCCGGCCCGGGCCGCGAGCCCGGTCACGTACGCCGTCCCCGGCTCGAACCCGCCGCCGTTCCTGCTGGTGCACGGGACCGCGGACGGGCTCGTCCCGTACAGCCAGAGCGAGGCCCTCGCCGAGGCGCTGACGGGCGCGAGCGGTGAGGTGACGCTGCAGCCCGTGGCGGACGCCGACCACATCTTCCTCGGCTCCGACGACATCCCGGCGATCGTCGCGCAGAGCGTGGCGTTCCTGGCCCGCCACCTGGGCGCGGGGGCCTGACCCAGACCGCGTCTTTCGTGGAGACCAGTCCCATCGTGGGGGCGCGGCCCGGCCGCGCCCCCACGCGTACGTCGAAAGGCAGTCATGTCCCGGCACACACTCACTCCGCCGCGCGCCGCCGCGGCCGGACCGGAGGCGGCGGACCTGCACCGTCGCCCCGGCATCCTGCTCCTGGCCGTGCTACTGCTCGGCTTTGCCGCAGCGCTGGCCCTCACCGTCCGCACGGACGTCGCGAACCCGCCGTTCCAGGGCGCGGACGAGCGGTGGCTGGAGTGGATGGGCGGCCCGCACGAGGGGCTGCCCGCGGCCGTCGCGGCCGTCCTCGACTGGTTCGGCGGCCCGCTGGGCGTCGTCGTACCGCTCGCACTCCTGGTCTTCCTGCTCGTACGCAGGCGCTGGGTCTCGGCGGGCTTCCTGCTCGGCGTCTACCTCGCGGGCAACATGGCGGTGGTGCAGGTGCTCAAGCACCTGGTGGACCGCCCGCGCCCGGCGAACCCGATGGTCCGCGTCGACCACGGCTCGTTCCCGTCGGGCCATGCGGCGGGGGCTGCCCTGCTCGTCGTCCTGGTCGGCGTCCTGCTGGTCCCGGCCGCCCGGCGGCGGGCCTGGTGGGCCGGCGGCGCGGTGTTCACGGTGGCCATGATGTGGAGCCGCACCTGGCTGCACGCCCACTGGCTCAGCGACACGGTGGCGGGAGCGGCGGCCGGCGCCGGGGCCGCGCTGCTGGCGTGGTGGGCCTTCTCCCCCGCCCTCGCCCGGGAGCAGGGCGGACGGGCCCGATCGGCCCCCGCGCAGACCCGATAGGCCCGGAGAGCGACCGCCGTCGGGGGGCGGCGGTCGAGCGGGTCTTTCAGGAGCTGGCGCGGTGGACGAGGAGGGCCTCTACGGCGGGGACCGGGGGCGTCGTCCCCGTCTCGATCAGCTCGTGCACGGCGTCGGCGACCCGCGCCGGCGAGGGCAGGTCCAGGCGGACCGTGGTCAGGGCCGGCTGCTGGAGGGCGGAGACGACCAGGTCGTCGGAGCCGACGACCGCGACCTCGTCCGGTACCGCGATGCCCTCGGCCTGGAGGGCGTGCAGCAGCAGCGCCGCGTACTCGTCGTTGTACGCGAAGACGGCGTCCAGACCCAGGCTCCGCCAGCGCCGGGCGAGGGCGGTCGCGGACTCCCTGGTGTACGCGAGCTCCACCGGGGTCACCGTCGCCATGTGCCGGGCTGCGACCGACTCGGCTCCGGCGAGCCGCGGGCGGGCGAGGGAACCGAGGCCGCGTTCCAGGGGCAGGACCACGCCGATCCGCTTCCGGCCCCTGGCGATGAGGTGCTCGGCGGCGGCGGCGCCGATGTCGGCGTGGTCGAAGCCGATGGTGTGGACGCCCGCCACCGGGCGGGCGGCGAACGCGAGCAGGCCGCGCACTCCGGCGCGGCTCAGCAGTTCGGCGGCCTGGTCGGTGAAGCGGTCGCCGTCGAGGGCGATGACGGCGGCCGGGCGCAGCTCGGCCCAGGCGCGGGCCGCGTCGAGGGGGTCGGCGAAGCGGCCCGCGTGCAGGACGGCCGTGTAGCCGTGCCGGTCGAGCTCGCTGTGCAGGTCGTCGACCCAGTCGCTGACGAGCCGGCCTATCGCGGAGACCGAGGCGGGCATCAGGACGAGGTTGCTGCGCCCGGCGCGCAGGGACCGGGCCGCGGCGTGCGGTACGTAGCCGAGCTGCCGGGCCGCGTCGAGCACACGGGTACGCGTACTCGCGCTGACGCGGTGGCCGGGGGTGTCGTTCAGCACGAACGACACGGTGGCGCGTGACACCCCGGCGAGCCGGGCCACGTCCGCGCTGGTGATCGACACGGGCGACGTGGGCGACGTGGGCGACGCGGAACCGCTCTCCTCCCTGGCCTTGGACTCCCTGGGCATGGTCCTCAGTGCTCCCTCGGGTCGACCGTGACCGTCTCTTCCCCCAGGTTACACGAGTTAGATCATTGCGCCTTCCGGGCTTCGTGCAGGCGGCGCGAGGCCCCGGCGAGGTCGTCGAGGGCGGTGACGGCCGAGTCGAAGCGCATCGTGGTCCGCGTCAGGGCGTCGTACGGCGGCCACTGCGGCATGCCGGGGTGGTTCGGGTCGCCGGTGCGGACGAACGCGATCCACGCCCGGTGCATGGTGCGGGCGAGCCCGTCGCGTACGGCCGGGGCGAGCCCGGCGAGGAAGGGCGCGTGCGACCACTGCTCGAAGTTGTCGAAGACGAAGGGGAGTTCGAGGCAGTGCGCGGCGCCGAGCCGGCCCTCGTACGCGGCCGCCTGGAGGTCGAACTGGTAGGCCCAGACGGGGTGCTCCGAGTCGGCGCGGGCCTCGGCCAGCCCGACGGAGGGGACGCGGAAGAGCTCGTCCGAGATCAGGTCCATGAGGACGTCGGCCGGGCGGGCGCCGGGGCGGGCCGCCTCGTACGCGGCGTAGATCCCGGGGGCGGCCTCGGCCCCGAAGGTCTCCGCGATCCGGTCGGTCACCCGCTCCCTGGTGGCGGCGGCGTACCCCTCGTCCAGGGCGAAGCCGAAGTTGGCCTCCTCGCGGGTCCAGCCGATCATGACGTCGACGCCGGCCGCGGCCCCGTGCAGCAGGGCCTCGACCGGGTGGCGCGCGAGGGTGACCCCGTCGACGACGGGCAGGAACGGCGTCGGCCAGTAGCCCCAGCGCATCGTGCGGGCGAACAGGCCGCCGGTCGCGCCGATGAGGGCCGGCCAGGGCAGGGCGCGCAGCTCCTGCGCGGTCTTGGCGCCGGCCAGCTCCCGGAAGGCGGCGGTGCGCTCCCGGTAGGTGTCGGGGTCGGGGAGGTCCAGCCCGAAGGGCGGGCTCTGCAGGATCACCCGGCGGATCAGCCCCTCGGCCAGCGGGTGCCCGGCGAGGGCGGCGGTGGAGACGGCGCCGCCGGACTGGCCGGCGACGGTGATGTTGTCGGGGTCGCCGCCGAAGGAGGCGATGTTCTCCCGCACCCAGTGCAGGGCGGCGAGCTGGTCGGAGAGCCAGGGGTTGGCCGCCTCGTCGTCCTCGTCCGGGGAGAAGTAACCGAGCGGCCCGATGCGGTAGTTGATGCCGACGAACACCAGGTCGCCCTCGCGCGCGAAGGTCGCGCCGCCGTAGCCGGGCAGCGAACCCGATCCGGAGACGAAGCCGCCGCCGTGGATCCACACCAGCACCGGGCGGCGGGCGTCGTCGGCCGCAGGCGTCCAGACGTTGAGCGTGAGGCAGTCCTCGTCGAAGGGGGGCGACCCGTGACCGCCGAGGAGCGGGTCGCCGCCTTCCATGTACATCTGCGGGGCGCTGGGACCATCGGCGCTCGCCTCGCGCGTACCGCTCCAGCCGGGGTGCGGCCGGGCGGGCCGCCAGCGCAGATCACCGACCGGGGGTGCGGCGTACGGGACGGCCCGGAAGACGGAGAGCCCGTCTTCGACGGCTCCGCGCAGCCGCCCCGCGGGGAGGTCGACCACGGGCGGCGGAGTGCGGTGCTCGGTGTGTGCCATGGGGCCCTTCCTTCGTCGTTCCGGGGGCCGAGGTGCGCTGGACGCAGGCCGGCCCCGATCACGAGAGTATGGCGAATCTTGGACGACCGTCAATGATTCTCGATATACCTAAGGTCCCGCGCCGCTCACAGCCACAGACTGTCGGCCGCCATCCGCTCGGCCTCGATCCGCAGCAGCGGTTCGAACGCCTTCCACAGCAGCATGCAGCTGCCGGCCCCGGCCAGCGCCCCGGCGACGGTGTCGCTGAGCCACTGGGCGTGCAGCCAGGTCCGGCTGCCCATCATGGCGACGACGTACAGCGCCCCGAAGAGCCACCACCAGCGGCGGGCCCGCGGGGGGAACACGAGGACGGCGGCCACCATCACCAGCGTCACGGCGGTGAACACCTGCCCGGAGGGGAACGAGCCGTCGTTGACCAGGACCCACGGATGCAGCGGTCGGGGACGGTCGACGAGCTGCTTGAGCGGGAGCACCACGAGGACGTTCGCCACGATGCCGGCGGCGAGGGCGAACAGCCCCGACCGCCAGCGCCCGTAGACGCAGAGGCAGCCGATCAGGGCGATCGGCAGGACCGTGCCGATCGGGCCGCCGAGGCGGTCGAGAACGGTGGCGAAACCGGTGAGGGCGTCACCTCGCGAGCCGTTGAAGGAGGCGGCCCAGCGGTCGTCGAGCCCCTGGAAGAAGGGGCGTTCGGCGACCGCGGCCAGGAGGCCGATCAGCAGCGACCCGAGGAGGAGGGCGGCTCCGACGGCGACCGCGTGGCGGGGCGGGGCCGCCGGGAGGTGGTGCCGGGGAGCGGGGATCAGGGGCCGGGACGCGCGGTGCGCGGGCGGGGGTACGGCGGAGGGACGTGGCATGACGGGCCTTTCACGGTGGTCTCCCCGGGCGGTGGGGGCACGCGGGGAGCAGGCAGGCACGGGCGGGCGAGCGGAGGACGTCACGGGGGCGGCGGGTCCGTGAACCGGGGACGGCGGGTCCGTGGACCGGGGACGCCGGGGACGCCGGGGGTCAGGGACGCCGGGGGCCGACAACCAAGGGCGCCGGGGATACCGGGCGGGCAGACCCGCCGCGGACCCTTCCGACGAGCGGCGGCGGGAGTCGTCGCGATGCGGCACGGAGTATTGCGGATTGTTGACCGCCGCCACAAGCGCAAGAGGAATTCCGGACACGATCTCCCTGCTCAGTGGCCTTGAGAGGGTGGTTACACGTCCTCGCACCCTCGACCACGCATCGATCACGATCCGCATACCGCCCGGCCGCAACCTCTAGCGGGGCTCCGGATTGGGTGCTACACAGTGTCCAAGCGCCGAAGGTGACACGTGTAACAACTTCACGTGAATCGTCATCGCCTGCCGGGCCACCCCCGGGCGCCGTCACACCCGTCGAAGCCGCAGGTTGCGCCCCTCCCCCCGCGCCGCACCTCCGCACCCCCTTCTCGCTCCGTCCCCCGAGGAGTCGTCATGGCCCAGAACGAACTCATCGACCCGCCCGCCCAGGCGGATCCGGAACCTCCCCGCCAGCGCGCACTCCTGCCCCTGCTGCTGGTCGCGAACTCCGCCCTCCTGGCGGTCTACATGGGCGTCGGATCGATCCTGCTGCCCACCCAGATCGCGGAGATCGACCCCGCGAACAAGGTCGCCGTACTCGGTGTGATCGGCGGGATCAGCGCGGTCTTCGCGACCGCCTTCAACCCGATCGCGGGCGCCCTCTCCGACCGCAGCGGCCGTCGCAACCCCTGGATCCTCGGCGGCGCCTTCGCCGCGCTCGCCGCCCTGGCCTTCCTCGGTTACGCGACCACCGCGCTGGTCGTCGGCACCGGCTGGTGCCTCGTACAGGCGACCATGAACGTCTACCAGGCCGCCGTCACCGCGATCGTCCCCGACCGCGTGCCCGTGGCCCGGCGCGGCACCGCGTCCGCGCTGGTCGGGCTGGGCCTGCCGATCGGCGGCACGGTCGGGGTGCTGATCGCCTCCGCGACCGCGGAGCACCTGCGCACCGGGTACCTGGTCTTCGGCGCTGTCGTCGCCGCCTCCGCGCTGCTGCTCACCACCCTGTGCCGGGACGTTCCGCGCACCGACCCCGCCCCGGCGGCGGTCTCGAAGAAAGCCCAACTGGCGGCGTTCCTCTCCGCGTTGGCGAACCACGACTTCCGGTGGGCGTTCATCGGCCGGGCCCTGATGGTCCTCGGCTACTTCTCCGTCGTCGGCTACCAGCTGTACATCCTGGACGACCACATCAGCCTGCCCTCCGGGCTGACCCCGCCCGCCGCGATGGCGGTGCTGACCCCCGTGTCGATGATCGCGATGGCCGTCTCGACCGTCGTGGGCGGGATGCTGTCCGACCGGTGGGACCGCCGCAAGGTGTTCGTCGGCGTCTCGGCCGCCCTCGCCGGGCTCGTCATGGTGGTCCCCGTGATCAGCCCCACCTGGACCGGCATGCTCGTCTTCAGCGCGCTCAACGGGCTCGCGTTCGGCTGCTTCATGGCCGTCGACACCGCGCTCGTCACGCTCGTCCTGCCCCGGGCCGAGGACGCCGCCCGCGACATGGGCGTCCTCAACATCGCGAACGCCGGGCCGCAGATCATCGCCCCCTTCGTCGCCTCGGCCGTCGTGACCGCCCTCGGCGGATACACCCCGCTCTTCCTCGTCGGCGGAGCCCTCTCGCTGATCGGCGCACTCGCCATTCTCCCGATCCGCAGCGTGCGCTGATCACTGCCGGGCCGCCGCTTCCCGCACCTGCCGGTGGCCCGGCTCCCGAACTCCGGCGGGCGCATGCCGAGGGTCGTGCGCCCGCCGGTCCCCACCCCACACCCTCACCGCACTTTCGCCTCCTTCCCTCCCTTTTCAAGGAGTCCTCTGTGAGACGCAAGCGAGTCCTGCCGCCGGCCGTGCTCATCCTGTGCACGGCCGCCCTCGCGGGTACGGCCCCCGCGGTCGCCTCGCCGCTGACCGCGCCCGAGCCCGCGCGATCTGCGGCAACTCCCGCGGCCCCGCTGCGCATCCTGCTCACGAACGACGACGGCTACAACGCGCCCGGCATCCGCAAGGCGTTCGAGCGGCTGACCGCCGCCGGGTACGACGTCACGATCGTCGCCCCGCTCACCAACCAGAGCGGTACCGGCACGAAGATGATGAGCGCCCCCACCATCGCGGTGAAACACCCCGAGCCGAAGGTGTGGGCCGTCGACGGCACCCCCGGTGACGCCGTGCTCTTCGGCCTCTCCGAGGTCTTCGAGGGCCACGCCCCCGACCTGGTGGTCTCCGGCACCAACTTCGGCCCGAACGTCGCCGGTCTCGCCACCCACTCCGGTACGGTCGGCGGCGCCGTGGCCGCCCTCGAAAGCGGAGTCCCGGCCATCGCCCTGAGCACCGGCGGCCTGGCGGTCCCCGACCCGACCGCCACGATCAACGCGATGGGCCCCACCATGGACTTCGCGGTCAAGCTGATCGACCGGCTGCGCACCCGGGCGAAGTCCGGACCGCTGCTGCCCAAGGGCGTCGGCCTGAACGTAAACCACCCGGTCGTCGGCGCGGACGGCACGGGCACCGCCGCCGGCGTGGCCGCGACCTTCCAGGACCCGCAGGCCCCGCTCCAGCCGGACTTCACCGACTCCGGGGACGGCACCTGGAAGGTGAACGTGCAGTTCCGCCCGCAGCCGGCCGCCAAGGGCGGTGACGTGGAGGCGGTGAAAGCCGGCAAGATCGCCATCAGCCCGATGAACGCCGACTGGAACACCGGACCGGCCGAGTTCGCCGCCACTTCGGCCCTGCTCGCGGGGATCCGCCCGTGAGCAGGCCGCGTACGAACGCGGCACGGTCGCTGCTCGCCGCCGCCTGCGCGGTGGCGGCCCTGCTCACCTCGGCGCTCCCCGCCGCGGCGACCACGAGGGCTCCGTCCGACGGATCCCCGCGCCCGCAGGCCACCGTCGCGCAGGGCCTGCTGCGCGGGCAGACCCACGACGGCGCCGAGGAGTTCCTCGGTGTCCCCTACGCCGCTCCCCCGGTCGGGGACGCGCGACTGCGCCCGCCGCAGGCTCCGCGCCGCTGGACCGGGGTACGCGAGGCCGTCCAACAGGCCCCGGCATGCCTGCAGTTCTCGCCGTTCGGGCTGCGCGATCCGCAGGCCGACAGCGAGGACTGTCTGTACCTCGACGTGTACCGGCCCCGCACGGCCCGGGCCGGAGCCCGGCTGCCCGTGATCGTGTGGGTGCACGGGGGTGCGTACAGCCAGGGCACGGGGACCCAGTTCGGCGGCCGCACCATGGCCGATCTCACGGGCAGTGTCGTCGTCAGCATCAACTACCGGCTGGGACAGCTCGGTTATCTCGCACTGCCCGAGATAACCGGACAGAACGACCGGCACTCGGGCTCTTTCGGGCTGATGGACCAGATGGCGGCGCTGCGCTGGACCCGGGAGAACATCGCCGCGTTCGGCGGGAACCCCGGGAACGTCACGGTCTCGGGTCAGTCGGCGGGCAGCGGTTCCGTCTGCGCGCTGCTCGCGGCGCCGTCGGCGGCCGGGCTGTTCCACCGGGCCGTGCTGCAGAGCGGGCCGTGCACGCTGCTCGGTACACCGGACGGCGCGCGGGCCGAGTCCGAGGCCCGGGCCTTCGCCGCGGGCGCGGGCTGTACGGATCCGGCCGCGCTGGCCGCGTGTCTGCGCGGCGCGTCCGGAACGGCGCTGGTCGAGGCGGCCCGTACGGTGCCCACCTCGGGACCGGCGTCCGGTGACGGGCTGCTGCCGGTCGATCCGGTGGCGGCCATCGGGAGCGGGAACTGGAACAAGGTGCCGGTGATGATCGGGAGCACCCGCTCCGAGGCGCGCCTGTTCGTGGCGCTGACGCAGCCGTACCTGACGCAGGAGCAGTACACCGGGCAGGTCCTGGCGGGGTACGGGGCGGCGGGGCCGGAGGTGCTCGCCCGGTATCCGGTGTCGGCGTACGGGTCCCCGTACCTGGCGCTGTCGGCGGTCATGACGGACTCGACGTTCGCGTGTCAGACGGCGTGGACGGCGCAGCTGTTCGCCGCCCAAGTGCCCACGTACGTCTACGAGTTCGACGACCCGAACTCGCCGACGCTGTACGGGGCGCAGGTGCCCGGCCTGGACGAGTCGAACGCGCACAGCGCGGAGCTGGCGTACCTGCACGACTTCACCATGGGTGAACGCCCACTGACGGTGGATCAGGTCGAACTCGCGACACGGATGAAGCGCTACTGGGGTGCGTTCGCGCGCTACGGAACCCCCGTGGTGCCGGGTCAGACGGCATGGCCGCCGGCCGGGTCCGGGGCCACGGTCCTCACCCTCAGCCCCACGGCGACGCGGACGGGTACCTCGTTCGGGTCGGACCACCAGTGCGCCTTCTGGAAGACCCAGCCGCCCCGCCCGGTCTGACCGGCCGGCAACGCCCGCCGGCCCGGGATCCCGACGGTCCCGGGCCGGCGGGCGGGCGTCAGGCGCTCGCGGTACGGGACCTGCGGCGGCGGAGGGTGAACGCGGTCGCCGCGGTCACCGCGAGCGCGAAGAGGACGGCCGCGAGGGTCAGCAGCCAGGCCGGGATCCCGCCGACGGTGATCAGTTCCCCTTGGTAGATCACCTTGCGGTACGGGGTGTCAGCGGCCGTGGCGCGCAGTTCGTGGTCCCCGTCGATGCGGCCCGGCTCCGGGAACTCCTGGTCGATCGCCGTCAGGAACGCCGGCTTGCCGCCGGTCAGCGCGGCGAGGCCGCCCTCCGGGGTGACCTCGCCGGCGAAGGTGACCTTCGGCTCGGCGCCGCCGATGGCGGAGGCGGGCTCCATCCGGTGGTCGGCCAGGATGTAGAGGCCGAGCGACTGCGGGGTCTTGGCCAGCCGGGACAGCCGCATCGGGTAGACCAGCCGGTCGCTGTCGAAGCGGATCTTCAGCGGGTCGAGGGTGCCCGTGAGGGGCTTGCCCTGCTGGCGGGGGGCGAGGCGTACGGCGACGTACTCCCACTTCTGGTCGACGTAGGGCTTCAGTTCGGCGGCGAGCCCGTCGGGCAGCTTGAAGCCGTTGGCCTCCAGCCAGTTGCGCAGCGCGTCGGGGTCGGTCGCGGTCAGGCGCGCGACGTCGAAGTCGCCGAGCTGCTCACGGCCGACGACGCCGACCGCGGGAGCACCGGGCAGTGCGGCTCCCACGGAGTCGCCATTGGTGGAGGAGAACGGCCAGTCGTGGTCGCGCGGCCAGAAGTAGCCGCGGGTCTTGTACTCGGGCCGGGTCAACCAGGTCAGCTGGCGGAACATCTCCCCGTCGCCCAGCTCCACCGTCGCCCGTCCCGGCACCGGCATGATCCAGGCCGCCCGCGGGGCGTCCCCGCGGACGACGAACCGCATCACGATCTGTTCCGTACGGCCGTCGAAGCGCACGACGGATGTCTCACGTTCGACGCCGATCCGGGCGTATCCCTCGGGGATCATCGCCCCGCAGCCGCATGCGTACGCCGGGCTGATCAGGGATCCCAACTGCGTCGCGAGAAGGGCCAGCAGCAGGGCCGCAATTCTTCGTTTCATCCACACGGGGTCTCAGACGAAGGCCCCGGTGATCCGGTTCCGGCCGGGCGGTCACAGGACCGTTCCGACTGGCGGAACCCCCTGGTCAGGGCGGTTCCCGATCTCCATACTGCTCGCATGAGAGGGACGGACAGCACGCCGCGCAGCAGCCCCCTGGTGCCCGACGCGGTGGGGGCGGAGATCGGCCGCCACGCCTGGGAGACGGTCACCTGTGGCTGCGGCCGCGGCGCGGGGCATCTCGTGGACACAATGTGGGCGGCGGCCGAGGGACATCCGGCCGCCTTCCGCGCGCTGGAGGGCCACGCCTTCCTGTCCGGCCGCCTGCACCCGCCCGCTCCGGCGGTGTGCGGGGTGCTGATGGCCGTCTGGTCGGCGGGCCCGCCGCGGCTGGCCACCCGCGAGGCGCTGCTGTGGACCCTGCTGTCCCTGCTCGGCACCGAGGACGACGGGTCCTCGCACGAGGCCGGGCTGTACGGGCAGTGCGCGGCGTTCGTCCGCGCCGGTCTGCCCTCGCTGCGCCACGCGGCGGCCACCGCTCCGGGCTCCGTGTCCGCCGCCTACGTGGACGGCGTCGTGGAGCTGCTCGGCCTGGGCTGCTGAGGCGGGACGCTCCCGGCGGCGCCGAGGCAGCTCCGCAGCAGCTGCGGAGTGACGTCCTCCAGGGACCGCGCGAAGGTGCGTACGGGCGAGGCCGGCACGTCCAGCAGCGACGGGACCACCAGTACCCGGCAGCCGGCGGCCTCCGCGGAGGCCGCGCCGTCCGGCGAGTCCTCCACCGCCACGCAGTCCCGTACGTCGGCGCCGAGCCGCTCGGCGGCGCTCCGGTACGGGTCCGGGTGCGGCTTGGTCCGGTCCGTGTCGTCGGCGGACAGCGTGAACGCGAACGGGACGTGGGCCAGCGAACCGCCGACGACCGAGTCGACGACCAGCCGCGGCGAGGCGCTGACGAGGGCGAAGGGCACGCCCTGCGCTTCGAGCGCGGTCAGCAGCCGCTGGGCGCCGGGCCGCATCGGCGCCCCGGCCTCCACCCGGCCGAAGAAGTCCGCGGTCAGGGCCCGCGCCACCTCGGACGGGTCTCCCCCTCCCGAGACCCGTACGAGGTGGGCGGCGGTGTCCTCGACGGCGCGCCCGACGACCTCGGGGGCGTCCGCGTCGGTGAGTTCGTGGCCGAGGCCCTGCGCGACCTGCTCGGTGGAGCGCCACCACAGCACCTCGGTGTCGACCAGGGTGCCGTCCATGTCGAACAGGACGGCCGCGAGGCCGTTCACGCGGACCGGGCCACGACGAGGACCGGGCGCTCGGCCAGGCCGACGGCGGCCCGCGCACCCGGCGCCAGCTCGCCCGCGTCCCGCGAGGGCAGGTCCGCCTTGACGGAGGTGCCGCCGGGCAGGTCGAGGTGGAGCCGGGTCACCGCGCCGAAGAAGGACGCGGAGACGACGGTGGCCGTGCCCTCGGGGTCGGCGGTCGCGGTGACGTTCTCGGGCCGGACCAGCACCTCCACCTCCCGGGTCGCCGTCGGGACCGGGCCGTCGACGGGCAGCCGGGTGCCGGCCACCTCCACCAGGCCGGAGTCGGTGAGCCGCCCGGGCAGCCGGTTCATGGTGCCGACGAACTCGGCGACGAACGGCGTCGCGGGGCGCTCGTACAGCTCGGCGGGGGCCGCGCACTGCTCCAGGCGGCCGGCGTTCAGGACGGCGACCCGGTCGGCCATCGACAGCGCCTCCTCCTGGTCGTGCGTGACGAACACGGTGGTGATGCCGAGGGAGAGCTGGAGCCGGCGGATCTCGTCGCGCAGGTTGGCCCGGACCTTGGCGTCGAGCGCGGAGAGCGGCTCGTCGAGCAGCAGGACGCGGGGGCGCAGCGCCAGGGCGCGGGCGAGGGCCACGCGCTGCTGCTGGCCGCCGGACATCTGGTGCGGGTAGCGGTCGCCGTGCTCCGGCAGGCCGACCAGGTCGAGGAGTTCGGCGGCGCGCTCGCGGCGCTGGGCCGCGCCGACCTTGCGTACGCGAAGGCCGAAGGCCACGTTGTCGCGGGCGCTGAGGTTCGGGAAGAGGCTGTACGACTGGAAGACCATCCCGGCGTCGCGCCGGTTGGCCGGTACGCGGGTGATGTCCTGGCCGTCGACCAGGACTTCACCGGAGTCGGGCTGCTCGAAGCCCGCGACCACGCGCAGCGCGGTGGTCTTTCCGCAGCCCGACGGGCCGAGCAGGGCGACGAGTTCGCCCGGCTCGATGGTCAGGTCGAGCCCGTCGAGGGCGACGGTCGAGCCGAACGCCCGCCGCAGACCGCGGAATTCGACGCGCGCGCCCGGCGCGGAGTCGGTTGACTCCTCGGGCTTCCTGGCCGCGGGAAGGGTGGTGGACATGGAGGTCAGGACTCCTTGCGGGAGGTGGAGGACGTACTGGGGGCGGAGGACACCGTGGCGGGGTTGGTCCCGGCCCGCGAGAGGACGAGCAGCAGCATCCACGTGATGAGGAGGCTGAGGATGGAGACGGCGACCGACATCCGGGCGTGGGCGCCGGAGATCGTGACGATCCACACGGCGAAGGGCCTGAAGCCCAGCAGGGAGGCGATGGTGAACTCGCCGAGGACCAGCGCCAGGGTGAGGAAGGCGGCTCCGGCCAGCGAGGCCCGCAGGTTGGGCAGGAGCACGCGCAGGACCACGTACGGCCAGCTCGCGCCGCAGCTGCGGGCGGCCTCGACCAGCGTCGGCACGTCGATGGCGCGCAGGCCCGCGTCGAGCGAGCGGTAGACGAACGGCAGCGCCAGCACGGTGTAGGCGAGGACCAGGACGACGGGGAACTGCTCGTTCTGCACGGCCAGGAAGGTCTGGTAGAGCGGTGTCCGCGACAGGTGCTCGGGGCCCCAGCGCAGCACGGTGGTGATACCGGTGACCAGCGCGATCGGCGGGACCACCAGCGGCAGCATGCACATCACCTCCACGACCGGGCGCAGCCGCGGCGAGCCGAGGCGTACGGCGACCAGCGCGGGCACGGCGAGCAGCAGTGAGGTCGCGATGGTGGCGGCGGCCAGGCCGAGGGAGAGCAGCATGCTCTCGGTGAACCCGTCTGCGGCGAGGAGCTGGGTGTACGCCTCGAAGCTGATGCCCTGGCCGGGCACGTGCACGGTGAAGACGAACGAGGCCAGGAGCGGGACGAGGAAGTACGCGCCGGCCAGCAGGAGTACGGCTCCGCGCCAGACGCGGGGACGGGGGCGGCGGCGCGGGGCGCGGGCCTGCGCCGTGATGCCGGCCGGCGCCGCCCCGGTGTCCGGGGCGGTGTCCCCGGTGTCCGAGGCGGTCGGTGCGGGCGTCGGGGTCATCGCAGCCATCGGGCGCTCCGTCGCTGGAGGGGCAGGTAGACCGCCATGACGAGGCCGGCGATCAGGATCATGTCGAGGCCGAGGGCGAGCGCCACGTTCTCCTGTCCGGTCAGCACGTTGCCGGACAGCGCGTCGGCGATCTTGAGCGTGACCAGCGGTACGGAGCCGCCGACCAGGGCCGCGGCCGTGGCGTGCGCGGCGAAGGCGGTGCCGAAGAGCAGCACGAACCCGCCCAGCAGGGAGGGCGCCAGGACCGGCAGTCCGACGTGGCGCCAGAACTGCCATCCGGTGGCCCCGTTGTTCTGGGCGGCTTCGCGCCACTGCGGGCGCAGTCCGTCCAGCGCCGGGGCGATCACGAGCACCATGAGCGGGATCAGGAAGTACAGGTAGACCACGGTCAGGCCGGTGAAGGAGTACAGGTTCCAGCCGAATCCGGTGAGATCGGCGAGCTGGGTGACGACCCCGGAGATGCCGACGGTGGCGATGAACGCGAATGCGAGCGGCACGCCGCCGAAGTTGGCGAGTACGCCGGATGCGGTCAGCGCTGCGCTGCGCAGGGCCTGCGACCGGGAGGTGACCACGGCCTGCGCGATCAGGACCCCGAGCACCCCGCCGATGAGGGCGGTGAGGGCGGAGAGCTGGACGCTGCCGATGAGCGAGTCGAGGTACGGGCCCTGGAGCGAGCGCGAGAGGTGCTCGCCGGTCAGCCGGGTGGCGCCGGTCGACGGGTCGGTGCGGGTGACCGCGCCGAACGCGATGGCGCCGAGCGGGATGCCGAAGCAGAGCCCGGTGAAGGCGAGGAGCGGGAGGGCGGCCAGCCAGGTGCGCGGGCCGCGCCGCCGGCGGCGGCTGGTGGTGCTGCCGCCGGCGGTCCCCTCCGGGTGGGAGGTGGGGGTGGAGGGGGACATCAGGAGAGGGCCTTGTCCCACTTCTCGGCGAGGGTGGCCTTGGCCTTGTCCAGCTCCGCGGAGGCGGGGAAGGCCGGGGTGCCCTGGGTCTGCGGGAGCTTGGCGGCGGCGTCCTTGTCGACGGTGCCGTCCTGGGTCATGACCGGGAGCAGGACCGCGCGGGCGTGGCCCTTGAGGTAAAGGTTCTGGCCCTCGGCGCTGTACAGGAACTCCATCCACAGGCGGGCGGCCGCCGGGTTCGGGGCCTCCTTGTTGACGGCCTGCGAGTAGTACTGGGCGTAGACGCCGTCGGTGGGAACGGCGACCTTCCAGTCGACGCCCTTGCCCTTGAACTGCTCGGCGTAGCCGGCGTTCAGGTAGTCCCAGTCGATGGAGATGGGCGTCTCGCCCTTCTCGACGGTGGCCGGGGTGGACTCGACCGGGATGAAGTTGCCGCTCTTGCGCAGCTGGCCGAAGTAGTCGATGCCGGGCTGGATGTCGGCGAAGGAGCCCTTGTTGGCGAGGGCGGCCGCGTAGACGCCGCCGAAGGCGGAGCCGGACTTGGTCGGGTTGCCGTTGAGCGCGACCTTGCCCTTGTACTCGGGCTTCAGCAGGTCCGCGAAGGTGGTCGGGCAGTTCGGGATCTTGGCCGCGTCGCAGCCGATGGAGACGTAGCCGCCGTAGTCGTTGTACCAGCGGGCGTCGGCGTCCTTCTGGCCGGCCGGGATCTTGTCCCAGGCGGTGACCTTGTACGGGGCGAACAGGTTCTCGCCGGCGCCGCTGCGCGCGAAGGCGATGCCGAGGTCCATGACGTCGGGGGCGCGGTCCTGGCCCTTGCGGGACTTCACGGCGGCGATCTCGTCGGCGCTGGAGGCGTCCGGGTTCTCGCTGCTGACCTTGATCTTGTACTTGGCCTCGAAGGCCTTGATGATCTCGCCGTAGTTCGCCCAGTCCGGCGGCAGCGCGATGACGTTGAGCTTGCCTTCCTTCTGGGCGGCCGCGACGAGGGCGTCCATGCCGCCGAGGTCGGCCGCCGAGGTGGCAGCGCCCGGCTGGACCTTGGACTTGCCGTCACCGGTGGTACCGGCGGCCTTGTCCGGAGCGGCGCCACACGCGCTGAGCGTGGTGAGGACGGCGGCGCTGAGCAGTACGGCTGCACCACGGCGAGCGGAGGAACTGAGCACGGTCTCTCCCGGAGACGGGTTCCTGACGGGGGTCGACTTGTCTGAACAAGTTGGCTCCAGTTCGCCCGGCCTCGCTATACGGAAGATGAACGGGGGCTGGACCGCGGGGCACGGCTCGACGAAGAGACGAGAATGACCGAAAGAAGCCGTGACAGGGAGCGCCCAATGATCTTCAACGCCTAGGTTGGGGGGACCGTCGACAGACGCGGGATACGGTCGACGGCGAGGTCGACAGATGGGGGGCGGAGTACCCGATGGGCACGATCCGGTATCTGGAGATCGCCGACGCGCTGCGCACGGCGATCCTCTCCGGCGAGTACGCGGTGGGCGCCCAGCTGCCCTCGGAGAGCGATCTGGCCGCCCGCTGGTCCGCCTCGCGCGGAACCGTCCGGCAGGCGGTGGCCACGCTCGCCGCGGAGGGGCTCATCGGCTCCCGGCAGGGCGCCCGGAGGATCGTTCTGCGCCACGAGCGTCGGCACAGCTTCGGCGAGCTGAACAGCTTCGCCCAGTGGGCCGAGGGGCTCGGCCAGGAGGTCACCAGCCGCTTCCTGTCCCGGGTCCGCCGGCCCGCGACCGCCGAGGAGGCGGAGCGGCTCGCGCTCGCGCCGGACACCGCGATCCTGGCCGTGGTACGGCTGCGGCTGCTCGACGGGGAGCCCACCATGGTGGAGCGGACCGCGTACGCCGACTGGGTCGCGGCCGCGGTCGAGGCGCTGCCGGACGACGTCCGCTCGGTGATGGACAGCCTCGCGAACGGCTCCGGAATCGTCGCCCACTACGGCGAGCACCTCATCGACGCCCTGCCGGCCGGCAGCGAGGACGCACGGCTGCTGGAGATCCGGCGCGGGAGCCCGCTGCTGCGCCAGCGGCATGTCTCGGCCACCGCGACGGGTCGCCCGATCGAGTGGACCGATGACCGCTACCGCGCCGGCAGCGTCACTTTCAGTGTGAGCAACTCGGCGGTAACCACTCCCCTGGAGCGCCGTACGGGCGAGGGCTGACGGCTCAGAGCGCGAGCGCGGCGGCCGCTTCGTCGACCGCCCCGGGCAGCCAGTCGGCGACCCGGCCGAAGCGGTAACCCAGGCCTTCCGCCCGGCTGTTGTCGATTGCGTAGTCGCGGTCGAAGGAGAACGGCGAGGCGGGGGCGCCCGGTTCGACGATCCGCAGGCGGGCGGGGCGGCCGACCCGCTCGGCGACCAGCGCGCACAGCCCGAGGACGTCCAGCGCCCCGTGGGAGGCGGCGTCGACGGCGCCGGTGAAGGGCTGCCCGGCCGTCCACTGCAGGAACCGGGCGATCTCGTGGTGGTGGACGAACGAGGTGGCGTACGGGGCTTCGTGGACGTCCACCGGGGTTCCGGCGGCGATCCGCCCTACGTAGTGCGCGAGGCGCCCGGTGAACTCCTGCGGGCCGCCGCCGAGCACGTGCGCGGTCCTTACGGCCGTGAAGGCGAACGGGCTGCCGCCTTCGCCCGCGCCCGCGCCGCCGAGAACGGCCTCGGCTCCGCGCTTGCCCTCGGCGTAGGCGCGGGCCTCGGGGGTGGGCGGCGCCGGGTCGTGGACCTCCATCGTCGAGGTCATCACGTACCGCGCGGTCCGGCCGGCGAAGACCCGGCGGGCGACGGCGGCCTGGAGGGGCGTGTAGCAGACCTGGTCGACGACGGTGTCGAAGGTGCGCCCGCCCAGGGCGGCGAGCAGCCGCCCTTCGTCGTCGCGGTCGGCGACGAGGCGGCCGATGCCGGGCGGCGGGGCGGCGGAGCCGCGGTTGAGGACGGTGACCTCGTCGCCCGCGTCGCGCAGGAGGCTGACCAGGTGCTTTCCGAAGTACCGGCTTCCGCCGATCACGAGAATCTTCTGCATGGGTTCGACTGTGCCGCTGTATCGTCCCCAGCAGAACCGATCACTTGCTGAACGGGTATGAAGGAAAACTGATGATCGATGTGCAGCGACTGCGGATCCTGCGGGCCGTCTCCGAGCACGGCAGCTTCAACAAGGCGGCCCGGGCCCTGCTGCTGACCCCCTCGGCCGTCTCGCAGCACATCGCCTCGCTGGAGCGGAGCCTGGGCCACCCGGTGGCGGTGCGCAGCACCCGCGGGGTCACCCTGACCGAGCCGGGGCGGCTGCTGGTGGAGGCGGCGGAGACGATCTCCGCCGAGCTGGACCAGGTCCGCCACGAGATCGACCGGCTGACGGCGGACCGGCCCCGGCTGACGGTGGCCACCTTCACCAGCGGCGGCCGGCGGCTGCTGCCCGCGGCGCTGGCCGAGTTCGTGGCCGCGCATCCCGAGGTGGAGCTGACCGTACGGGAGGCCGAACCGGAGGCCGCGGTGCCCATGGTGCGCGGCGGACAGGCCGATCTCGCCCTGGCCTACCACTTCGACGGTCCGCTGCCCCTGCGGGGCGGGCTGGACTGGACACCGCTGATGGACGACCCGCTGTGGCTGGCCCTGCCGCACGAGCACCGGCTCGCCGGCCGGGACTCACTCGCCCTGACCGAACTCGGCGCCGAGCGCTGGGTGTTGGGCTGTCTGAAGACGGAGGCCTATCTGCGCCGGTACGCGGCGCTCGCGGGCTTCGACCTGCGGGTGGCGGCCTCCACCACCGACTACTTCTTCGCGCAGACCCTGGTCGCCGCGGGCGTCGGCGTCGCGCTGATCCCGCACGTGTCGCTGGCCCCGGAGACCTCGGTCACCCTCGTACGGGTCGAACCGCCGCGCCCCGCCCGGCACATCGGCGTGGTCACTCCCCGCCATCGGCGCCCCCACCCGCACACCGAAGCCCTGACCGCGGCCCTGGCCGAGGCGGCGAGCCGATGACGTCCCACCTCCTCCCCGGACTCGCGGCCAACCCCGCGCTGCCAGCGGAGCTGCTCGACCGGCTGATCGGGCGTGCGGCCTCGGACCCGGAACTCGCCGATGCGCTGGGCGAGCGCACGGACCTGGGGCCCGCCCGGGCGGCCGCGGTGGCCGCGCACGACGAACACGCCGCGATCCGCCTCGCCCACGCGGGCCTGCTGACCGCCGCGGATGCGGATGTGGACCCTACCGACCGCCCCTCGGTGGCCCTGGCCCTGCTGGACGAGGGCGCCGGCCCGCCCGCGTGGGCCCGGCTGCTGGCGGCCCATCCGGACCGGAGGACCCGCGAGGCCCTGACCTCCCGACCCGGTCTGCCGCTCGACGTACTGGACACACTGGCCGCCGATCCCGAGATCGGGGTGGTCGCGGAGCTGGCTCTGTGGACGTCCGAGCCGTCGGTCGCCGCCCGGCTCGCCGCGCATCCGCATGCCGAGGTGCGCAGAGGGGCCGCGGCCAACGAGATGACCCCGCCCTCCGCGCTGGCCGCGCTGATCACTGGCGAAGGACTGGCCCCGGCGCGCTCGTGCCTGGTCTGCGACCGCGAGGAGATCCCGTTCACGCACGATCCGTACTGCCCCCGGACGGACTGCGAGCTGCTCGGCGGCGCCGCCTGCGCGGGCGGGCACGAATCGACCGTGCACGACACGTTGCGGCAGGCCGCGCGGAACCCGGCCACGCCGGTGGCGGCCGCGGCCTCCCTCGCCGGTCATCCCTCCATGTTGATCCGCTGGGCGCTGGCCGAACGGACGGATCTCCCCCAGGAGTTGTACGCACGGCTCGCCGTGGACCCGGTCCCGGCGGTGCGCTCGGAGGTGGCCGGGAATCCGGCGATCGGCGAACCGCTGATCCGCTCCCTCGCGGCCGGCGGCGCGGACGGCGTCGCGGCCGACCTGGCCCGCAATCCGCGGGTGCCGCTCGACGTGCTCGCGCACCTGGCCGGCGTGACCCGGATCGGGCCGGTCCTGCTGCCGCGGATCGCCACCGCATCGCCCGCCGAGCTCGCCGGAGCGGCCGCGTCGGCGGATGCGCGCGTACGCAGGCTCGTGGGCGAACGGCGAGACCTGGCACCGGAGTTGCGCGACGCCCTCGCCGCCGACCCGGATGCGTCGGTGGCCAGGGCCGTCGCCCCGCATCCGGGTCTGTCCGAGGAGTCGCTGCGCGCGATGGTCGCGCGGCACGGCGCACGGGTCCTCGCGCGGGTGGCGGCCAACCCGGACGCCCCGCCGGCCCTGCTGGAGGACCTGGCCCGGCACGATCCGCCGGTGCGACGCGCCCTCCGCGAGATCGCCCGGAACCCGCGCGCGACGGCCGCGGCGCTGCTGCCCTGCCTCGCCGACGAGCGGGCCCGTCCGCTCGCCGCCCGGCACCCGGCGCTGGCCCCGGCGGTCCTCGTCGGCCTGCTCGCGGACGCCGATCCCGAGGTGGCGGGGGCGGCGGCCGCCAACCCGGCGCTGCCGTTAGACGTGATGGTGGCGCTGCTCGCGGAGGGTCCGGGGGTGGAGGGCCGGTCAGGCGTCTGAGTCCTCGACGATCCGGCCGTCGCGCAGCTCCACCACGCGGTCCGCGAGTTCGATCAGGGCCGGGTCGTGGGTGGCGACCAGGGCCGTGACTCCCTCGCTGCGGACCACCGCGCGCAGCAGCTGCATGATCGAGCGGCCCGTCTCGGAGTCGAGCTGGCCGGTGGGTTCGTCGGCGATGATCAGGGCCGGCTCGTTGGCCAGGGCGCGGGCCACGGCGACCCGCTGCTGCTGGCCGCCGGAGAGCTCGCCGGGCCGCTGCTCGGCGTGCTCGGCGAGGCCGACCAGCGCGAGGAGGGTGCGGGCGCGCTCCTCGCGCTGCTTCGCCGGGATCTTCCGCATCCGCATCGGGACGCCGACGTTCTCGACCGCGGTCAGGACGGGGAGCAGCCCGAAGGACTGGAACACGAACCCGATCCGGTCGCGGCGCAGCGCGAGCAGCCCCTGTTCGTCCAGCCCTGCGAGATCGGTGCCGTCGAGTACGACGCTGCCGCCGGTCGGGGTGTCGAGGCCGCCGACCAGGTTCAGCAGGGTCGTCTTGCCGGAGCCGGAGCGGCCCTTGAGGGCGGTGAGCCGGCCGCGTTCGACCTCGAAGGACACCCCGCGCAGGGCGTGCACCTCACGCTCGCCGCTGCCGAAACTGCGGTGCAGGCCTTCGGCCACGACCATGGGCGTCGCCGCCGTGTCGACCTGTTTCTGCGTCATGGTGTGGACTCCCCCTGGAATCGGCCGGCGATCGCCGATGCGGTCAACGCAATCGCCTCAATCGCCCTCAATCACTTCGTTTCGAATTTGTTCATCCGCCCCACCCTTCGCGCAAGCCCCTTCCGTCGCGCGTTCGAATCTGACAGCATCGTCCGCTATCCGGTGCCAACGGTCCGGATGGGGGAGGAAAACGGCACATGCTCGGCTTCGTCGTGCGTCGGCTGCGCGGGCGAGTGCCGCTCGCCGCCGCCGTGCTGCTGACCGTACTGATCACCACGACCGTGCTGACCGCACTGTCCGCGTTCACCCGCGGCGTGGGCGAGGCCGGGCTGCGCCAGGCCCTGCAGGGTCCGGACCGGGCCCGGACCACCGTCCTGGTCACCGGCGAGCACGCGGCGGCCGACCGCGGCAAGGACGACGAGGCCGTACGGGCCTTCGCCGACGAGCTGTTCGGCCGGCTGCCCGTCGCCGTCGAGAGCGTGGCGCGCAGCCGTTCGTACGGGCTCCCCGGCGCGCGCACCCCCGGCCGGGACGCCGACCTGACCCTGCTCGCCGCCTTCGGCCACCAGAACGTACGCCTGCTCGCCGGCCAGTGGCCCGAGCCGGTCGGCGCCCCCGGCGGCCGGATACCGGTGGCCGTCCCCCGGGCGGCGCTGACCCGGCTCGGGCTGAGCCCCGAGGCGCTGCCCGCCGAGGTGCGGCTCGACGACCGGTACGGCGGCGCCCCGCTGACCGTGCTGGTCACCGGGGTGTACCGGGCGGCCGACCCCGACGCGCCCTACTGGCGGCTCGACCCGCTCGGCGGCCGGGAACTCCAGGTCGGCAGCTTCACCACGTACGGCCCGCTGCTCGTGGACGACACCGCCTTCACCGCGGGCGGGCTGGTGCAGAACAACCGCGGCTCGCTCCTCACCCCGGACCTCGCCACCACCCACAGCTCCGACGCCGAGGCGATCCGCGACCGTACGGCCGCGGCCGCCGAAGCGCTGAAACGCACCAAGTCCCTCCAGGCCAAGACCGAACTGCCGGAATTCCTCGGCGAATTGGCCTCGGCCCAGCTGGTCGCCCGGTCGACCCTGCTCATCGGCGCACTACAGCTCGCCGTCCTCGCCGGCGCCGCCCTGCTGCTCGTGGCACACCTCCTGACGGAGCGCCAGGAGGGCGAGCGGGTGCTGCTCGCCGCGCGCGGGGCGTCCCGCCGCCGCCTCGGCGCGCTCAGCGCGGCCGAGGCGCTGCTGCTCGCCCTGCCCGCCGCCGTCCTCGCGCCGCTGCTCACCCCGCCGCTGCTGCGCCTGCTCGGCGGGTTCGGCCCGCTCGCGCGGGTGCCGTTCAACACCGCCGGGACCTGGCTGCTGTGGCCGGTCGCGGCCGCCTGCGCCCTGGCCTGCGTACTGCTGGCCGCGCTGCCCGCCGTACTGCGCGGCGTAGCGGCCGCGGCCCTGCGCCGCAGCGGACGCCGCCAGGCCCTGGTGGCCGGGGCCGCCCGCTCGGGCGCCGACCTGGCGCTGCTGGCACTGGCCGCCCTCGCCTACCAGCAGTTGTCCCGGCAGAGCGGGGACGGGCTCACGGCCGGTCCGGCGGCCGACGGCGGACGGATCGGCGTGGACCCGGTGCTGGTGGCCGCGCCGACGCTGGCCCTGTGCGCGGGCACGCTGCTGGTGCTGCGGCTGCTGCCGTTCGCCGCGCGGCTGGGCGGGCGGATCGCCGCCCGGGGCCGCGGGCTCGGTCCGGCGCTCGTGGGCTGGCAGCTCGCCCGCCGGCCGGGGCGGGCCACGGGGCCCGTGCTGCTGCTCGTACTCGCCGTCTCCAGCGGGGTCCTGGCCCTCGGCCAGCACGCGGCCTGGTCCGCTTCCCAGCGCGACCAGGCCGAGTTCGCCACCGCCGGGGGGCTGCGGATCTCCGGCAGCGACCTCGCCGCGATGGGCCAGGCCGGCCGGTACGCGGCGCTGCCCGGCGGCGAAGGAGTGATCCCGGTGATCCGCAAGCCCCAGGAGCTGCCGGGCGGGCGGGCCGCTCAGGTGCTCGCGCTCGACGCGGCCGGAGTGGCCGAACGGGTGCCGCTGCGCGCCGACTTGCGCGACGGGCGCGGTATGCGGGAACTGTTCGCACCCCTGTCGGCGCCGGCCTCCCCCGGCGCGGGCGGCATCGCCCTGCCCGGGAAACCGCAGCGCATCGACCTCGACGTGGAGCTGCGGGGGTCCGGCGGTGACAGCGGTCATCCCGGGATCGGGCTGCTGGTGCGCGACCGGTTCGGGCTGACCTACCGGACGCCGATGGTCCAGCTGCCCGCGACCGGGGCGGCCACCGCCTCGGTGGACCTCGGCGCGCTGACCGGCGCCCCGCTCGGTTCCGCCGCGGCTCCGCTGACCCTGGCCGGGATCGCGGTCTCGTACGGCTCGGGCGAGGAGGGCTTCGGTTCGGACACGGGTGAACCGGCGGCCACCGGTGCGGAGTTGGCCGTACGTCGGCTGGCCGTGGCCGAGACCGCGGCCGGCCGGGCCGAACCGGTGACGGTCGCGACCGGCGCGGGCGCGTGGACGCTTTCCGCACCCGCGCTCACCGACGGCTCCGCCGCCGCGGAGCTGCTGCCGGGAGCACAGGACGGCTCGGAGCCGCTGCGGCTGCGCTACCGGGGCGGCCGCGAGGCCAAGGCCGGGATCCAGCTGGCGCTGGCGCCGCCCGGTGCGCAGAGCGCGGCCGAGGTACCGGGGATCGCCACCCGCGCCTACCTCGCCGGGGTCGGCGCGGCCGTCGGCGACTTGGTCCCCGTACCGCTGGGCGGCGTATCGGTGCCGGTACGGATCACGGCCGCGATCGGCTCGCTGCCCGTGGCCGGGGACACCGCGCTCGCCGTCGATCTGGGCTCCGTGGGGCGCCTGTTGGCGGCGGGCGGGGCACGCGAACTGCCCGCGCCCACCGAGTGGTGGCTGCCCGCGAAGTCCGCCGCAGACACCGCGCCGGCCCGCGCCGCCGCCGAACTGCGGGCCGGCGCCGGGGTGCAGCAAGTACGACTGCGTGAGGAGGTCGCCGCCGGGATGCTGGACGACCCTCTGAGCGCCGGCCCGCAGAGCGCGCTGGCCGCCCTCGCCGCGGCCTGCGCGGTGCTGGCGGCGATCGGCTTCGCGGCCTCCGCGGCGGCCGGCGCCCGGGAACGGGCCCGGGAGTCGGCGGTCCTGCTGGCGCTCGGGTCGCCCGGGCGCACCCTGGCCCGGACGGCGGCCGCCGAGAGCTGCCTGCTGGTAGGGCTCGGCTGCGCCGTCGGGGTCGGGCTGGGCGCCGCGATCGTCCATCTGGTGGTGCCGCTGGTGGTGCTGACGTCCGCCGCGCGCCGTCCGGTGCCGCAGGTGATCGTCGACCTGCCGAACGGCACGACGCTGCTGCTGACCGTCGCGATCGCGGCGGTGCCGCTGCTGTCGGCGGTGCTCGGCGGCCGCCGCGACCGGAACGTCTCGAACGCGGCCGCCCGGCTGCGGCACGTGGAGGAGCTGTGACCAGGCCCGCAGACACCCCGGACAGCGCGCAGGACGGCGCACCGGACGGCCCGCCGGAAGCCCGGTCCGCAGCCCCATCCGGGGCCCCGTCCGAGGTCCGGCCCGCGCCGTGGGTGCGCACCCGGTTGCGGTCGGCGCCGTCGAGCGCCCTGCTCGCCGCGGCGCTCGCCTTCGTCGCCGTACTGCTCGCGGCCGCCCTGCCGCGCGCCCTGGACCGGGGCGCCGATCAGGCCCTGCGCTCGTTCCTGGCCGACCGCGGCCCCGCAGCGACGAGCCTGCTCGCCACCTCCACCGCCCGGTACGGCAAGCAGTCCCCCGAGAACCTGGACTCCGTACGGGACGCACTGCTCGCCCATACCGGCGACGGCTTCGCCATCGCCCCCTCCGGAACGGTCCACGGCACCCAGGCCGCCAAGGGGCGCAGCCTCGCCAACCCCGAACTGCCGCACCCCGACGGCGTCCAGCCCCGCCTGGACCTGCTGTACCTGCGGGACGCGGCCGCGCACGCCCAGCTGGTGGACGGACGCTGGCCGAGCGGCGGCGCCCCCGACGGGCCCGTACCGGTCGCGCTGTCCCAGCAGGCCGCGCAGACCCTGGGCGTCCGGGTCGGCACCGTGCTGGAGACCGTCGCGAACAGCTCCGACCCGATGAGCGCCGAGGTGGTCGGCCTCTACCGGGCCACCGACGAGGCCGATGCCTTCTGGACCGGGCTGCCCTGTCTCACCCGCGCCTGCGAGAGCTACACCCCCACCGTTCCTCCGCAGCGGTTCTGGCAGACCGCCGCCCTCGTCGGGTCCGACGGGCTCGACCGGCTCTCGCCGTGGGGCGAGAGCGCCGAGGACTTCTGGCGGCTCCCGGTGGACACCGGCCGGCTCCGCGCCGACCTGCTGCCCGGCGTCGCCCGGGAGGTCGCCGCGTACGTGGGCGGCCCGACCGCCTCCGCCCTGCGCAGTACGACGCAGCGCAGCGACCTGCGGATCACCTCCCGGCTGCCGGACCTGTTCAAGCAGGCCGAGGCCCGGCAGCAGGCGGTCGAGCCGCTCGCCGCGATCGGCCCGGCGGGGGTCGCCGGGGTGGCGGCCGTGGTGTTCTGCCTGGCCGCCGCCCTGACCGGGGACCGGCGGGAGTCGGAGCTGCGGCTGCTGCTGGCCCGCGGCGGCTCGCCGCGCGGCATCGTCGGCCGGCTGCTCGGCGAGGGGGCCGTGACCGTCCTGCCCGCCTCCGCGGCGGCGACCGTACTCGCGCTGTGGCTGCTGCCGACTCCGCGGTGGACCGCCGCCCTCCTCGCGGCCGCCTCCGTCACGCTGCTGGCGCTGCTGGCGTTTCCGGTACGGTCCGCCGTGCTGCTGTCCGCGCGGCGCCGCGGGCCGGCCCCGCGCCGCAGGCTGGTCGCCGAGCTGCTGGTCGTCGCCACCACCGCGGCGGCCGTGTTCGAAGTCCGCCGGCGCGGCGTCGCGCCGGCCGGTGACGGCCTGGATCCGCTGCTGGTCGCCGCTCCGCTGCTGCTCGCGCTGTGCGGCGGCCTGGTACTGGCCCGGCTCCAGCCCGTCCTGGTGGGGGCACTGGCCCGGGCGGCCGGCCGGCGGCCCGGCCTGGTCGGCTTCCTCGGCCTGGCCCGCGCCGCCCGGGGCACCGGCGGCCGGGCGCGCCCCTCGGTGCTGCCGCTGATCGCCCTGCTGCTGGCCGTCACCACGGGCGGGTTCGGGGCCACGGTGCTGGACTCGGTGGACACCGGCCGGCTGCGGGTGGCCCGCCTGGCCGTCGGCGGCGACGTCCAGATCGCGGCGCCGTACGGGGGCGCCCTGCCCCCGGCGATGGCGGAGGCCGCCGCCGCCCTGCCCGGCGTACGGACCTCGGTCGGGGTGTGGACGGACGACCGGGCGTTCGTGTTCGGCACCGTCCAGGGCTCCACCCAGGTCACGGTGGTCGTCGCCGAGCCGGTGGCGTACGCGGAACTGGCGAGGACCGTGGGACGGGGGCAGTTCGACCCGGCCCTGCTCTCGGGCAAGGGCGGCGGCTCCGCCGACGCCCCGGTGCCGGCGCTGTTCAGCAGCGACCTGGCCAAGCTGGCGGCGTCCGGTACCTACCGGCTGTCGCTCGGCGACGGCGGCGAACTGCAGATCGGCTCCGTCGGCGTGGTCGAGGGGACCCCGGCCAAGCCCGGGGCGGGCGGCGCCGTGGTCGTCCTGCCGGCCGGGCCGACCACCGCGCGGCTGCCCAAGACGGGCCACCCCGACCGCTGGTTGGCGGCCGGGGAGGTCGACGGGGACCGGGTGCGCGAGGCGGTCCGGGCAACCGCCCCGGCGGGGACCGCCGGGCGGTTCACCGTCCGGACCAGCGCCGCCACGGCCGCCGAGCTCGGCAGCGACCCGCTCCAGCGGTCGGCGGTCCGGCTGTTCTGGGCCTCCGTGGCCGGGGCCGCGGGGTTCGCGCTGCTGGCCGTACTGCTCACGCTGGTACGGGCGGCGCCCGAACGCGCCGCGCTGCTGGCGCGGTTGCGCACGATGGGGCTGCGGCCCCGGGACGGCATCCGGCTGATCCTGACGGAGGCCCTGCCGCAGGCGCTGACCGCCACCCTCGGCGGGGCACTCGTCGCGGCGGCGGCCGTCGCCCTGCTGGGGCCGGCCATGGACCTGTCCGCCCTGGTCGGCTCGACCGTGCCCACGGGGCTCCGCCTGACGGCGCCGCCCGTGCTGACCCAGGCACTGGGGCTGGCCTTCCTGGTCACCGTGGCCGTGCTCGCCGAGGCCGCGATATCCGGACGGCGCCAGATCACCACCGAGTTGAGAGCGGGAGACCAGCGTTGAACAGCGACCAGCCGACCTACGAAGAGCTGCGCCGGCAGGCCGTGGCCGCCGCCGGACCGCGCACCCGGCGGGCCGACACCGCCATCGCCTGCGACCGCCTGGTCCGCATCTTCAGCGCCGACGGGGTCGAGGTGCAGGCCCTGCAGGGCCTGGAACTGACCGTGGAGCGGGGTGACCTGGTCGCTCTGGTCGGTGCGTCCGGCAGTGGCAAGTCCACCCTGCTGAACATCCTGGCCGGGCTGGACGTCCCCACGGCCGGTTCGGCCACCGTCGAGGGCTTCGACCTGCTCGGGATGGGGGCGAAGGACCGGCTGCGCTACCGGCGCGAGGCGGTGGGCTTCGTCTGGCAGCAGACCGCCCGCAACCTCCTGCCGTTCCTGACGGCAGCTCAGAACATCGCTCTGCCGATGCAGTTGAGGGGTCGGCGCGGGCGCGGCGCGGCGGGCCGGCAGGCAGAGCGGGTCGCCCGTCTCCTGGAGGCGCTGGAGATCGCCGATCTCGCGCACCGGCGTCCCGCCGAACTCTCCGGCGGCCAGCAGCAGCGGGTGGCCATCGCCGTGGCCATGGCCAACGACCCGGCGGTCCTGCTGGCGGACGAGCCCACCGGCGAGCTCGACTCCGAGACGGGCGCGGCGATCTTCGAGGCGTTCCGCACCGTCAACCGGGAGCTCGGCGCCACCGTGGTCATCGTGACGCACGACCCGCTCGTGGCGGGCGAGGTCCGCCGTACGGTGGCGATCCGCGACGGCCGCACCAGCAGCGAGGTGCTGCGCCGCACGGTCACGGACGAGCACGGCGCGGAGTCGGTGAGCGAGCGCGAGTACGTGATGCTGGACCGGACCGGCCGCGTGCAGCTCCCGCACAAGTTCCTGGAGGCGCTGGGCATGGAACACCGCGTGGCGGTGGACCTGGCCGCGGACCACATCGAGGTCCGCCCCGACACGGCGGAGGATCCGGACGTCCGGAGTGCATGACCCGCCGTTCCGGCGCCCCCGGCCGGGGGACGAGCCGCGGCCCGCGCGATGTCACGACCGGTGAGCGAACTGGTGGGCGTCACTTCCGCGGGGCGGGTGTCGTTAGGGCCTCGGGGTTGACTCTGGGGGCGAAGGGATGACGGAATGCGGCAGTTTCCTCTGGAGATGCACCAGATGGCACCCGGACGGGTCGTCGAGTGGCGGTTGCGGTCCACGGCCGGGGCGCCGGCGGACACCGGCGGTACGGGCGACGCGCCGGGCGACGCGCTGGGTGACACGGCGGGTGACACGGCGGGCAGGAGGGCTTCGTTCAACCAGGACAAGCACTTCACCGTCGCCGAGGAGAGCCGCGGCGCCGACGATCCCGTCGCGTCCTGGATCGCGGTCACCTTCGAGGTCAAGGGCGCGCTGGTGGAGGACGCCCTGACCCGGGCCCTGCTGGCCTTCGTACGCCGGCACGAGGTGCTGCGGTGCGAATTCCGCCGCCTGGCGGGCGAGTTGGCGTGCGAGCCGATCGCCGCCGCCGAACTCGCCCTCGACACCGCGCCCGTGGCCGAGTTCGACTCCTCCGAGGACCTGCGCGGCTTTCTCGCCGACCGGTTCAAGCGCAGCATCGACACGCTGTCCTGGCCGCTGTTCACCATGGGCGCCGTCCTGCGCGAGGACTCCGCGACCGTCTACCTGGCCTTCGATCACATCGTCTGCGACGGCCTGTCGATGCCGATCGTCGTCCACGAGGTGCAGAACGCGTACGAGGCTCTGTGCCGAGGCGAGGAGATCGATCTGCCGCCCGCGCCGAGCTACCTGGACTTCGCCGAGGAGCAGCGGCGCCGCTACCTCTCCATCGCCGCCGATGACGAACGCCTCGGCTACTGGAAGTCGTTCATGGCGCGCGGCGGCGAGTTCTTCCCCCGCTTCCCGCTCGAACTCGGGGTGGAGCCGGGCCGGATGTACCCGATCGTCAACGAGGCCTCGCCGCTGCTGGACGCGGGCGAGGCCGAGGTGTTCGAGAAGGCCTGCCGTGCGGTGGACGGCAAGCCGTTCATGGGGGTCCTGGCGGCCGTCGCGGTCTGTCTGCGCGAGGCCGGCGGGCCGGGCGTGTACCGGGGTTTCATGCCGGTCAGCGAGCGCGGCCGGGCCGGCTGGGCCAACTCGGTGGGCTGGTTCGTCAACACCATGCCCATCGAGTTCGACGCCTCGCCGGGCCGGGACTTCGCCCAGGTCATGGCGGCGGTCAGGGCCGGTTTCGGCGAGATGATGGAGCACATCGACGTGCCGTTCGTACGGGCCTGGCAGCTGCTGGCGCCCGCCGAGTTCGCCGCCCGCTCCTGGCCCTACCCGGTGAACTTCTTCTCGTACATCGACGTCCGCAAGTGTCCCGGCGCCGAGCGGCACGAGGACTGGCGGCCGACCTCGCACGTGTGGTCGGCGCGGGCCAACGGTGCCTGCTCCTGGTTCCAGCGGGACGCCGACGGTCTGCACATGAACTCGATCTACGTGGACACGGCCGCCGCGCGCCGCACCATGGACGACTTCCAGGAGGCGCTGCGCGCGACGGTCCGGGAGATCGCCCGGCACGGCTCGTTCCGCCGCCCGGTCGCGCTGACCGCTCCGCGCCGCCCCGTCGGCACGCCGCTCGGCGCGGCGGCACCGCTCGGCGCGGCAGCGCTCCCGAACGACACGGCCCCGTACGCCCCGTACACCCGCCGCTCCTGACGACGCCGGCCGCCCGTGTTCACGCGCGGGCGGCACGCCCCAGCAGCAGGGCCCGTTCCCGTGCGTTGTGCGTGAGCGAGGCGGCGCGTTCGAACTCCGCCCGGGCCTCCTCCCTGCGGCCGAGCCGCTCCAGCAGGTCGCCCCGTACGCTCGGCAGCAGGTGGTAGGAGCGCAGGGCCGGTTCCCCTGCCAGGGCGTCGACCAGCGGGAGCGCGGCCTCCGGGCCCTCGGCCATCGAGACGGCGACCGCCCGGTTGAGTTCCACGACCGGTGAGGGGACCAGCTCGACGAGCCGCCCGTAGAGGATGGCGATCGTCGCCCAGTCCGTGTCCTCGTAGCGCACGGCCTCCGCGTGGCAGCCGGCGATCGCCGCCTGCACGGAGTACGGACCGCTCCCGGCGTACTGCATGGCCAGGGCGCCCCGGCGGATCAGCAGCCGGTTCCACTTGGACCGGTTCTGGTCGGCGAGCAGCACCGGCTCGCCGTCGGGGCCGGTACGGGCGGAGATCCGGGAGGCCTGGAACTCCAGCAGCGCCGCCAGCCCGTGCACCTCGGGCTCCTTGGGCATCAGGCCGGCCAGTACCCGGGCCAGCCGCAGGGCGTCCTCGCACAGGGCGGGGCGCACGAGGTCGTCACCTGCGGTCGCCGAGTAACCCTCGTTGAAGATCAGGTAGATGACCTCCAGGACCGAGGCGAGCCGCTCCTCGCGGTCGGCTCCGTACGGGACTTCGAAGGGCACCCCCGCCTTGGCCAGGGCCCGCTTCGCCCGGACGATGCGCTGGGCGACGGTGGGCTCCGAGGTGAGGAAGGCGCGGGCGATCTCCTGCGTGGTCAGCCCGCCCATCAGGCGCAGGGTGAGCGCGATCCGGGCCTCGGTGGCCAGGACGGGATGGCAGGCGGTGAAGATCAGCCGCAGCAGGTCGTCGTCGATGTCGTCCGGGGCCGCCGGCTCGGCGGGCGGTGGTACGTCCTCCAGGGTCCGGCCGACCTCGGCGAGCTTGCGGGCGTAGGTCTCCTTGCGGCGCACGAGGTCGATCGCGCGGTGTTTGGCCGTGGCCATGAGCCAGGCGCCCGGCTTGTCCGGGACACCCGACTCCGGCCACTGTTCCAGGGCGGCGACCAGCGCGTCCTGGGCGATCTCCTCGGCGATGCCGACGTCGCGCACGATGCGCGCGACACCGGCGATGATCCGCGCCGACTCGATCCGGAACACCGCTTCGACCGCCTGGGTCGCACTCACTGCCGTCACGGCCACCCATCAGAGCAGCCGTGACGAGGCAGGGCAAACGCGGCGCGGTCGTGGCGCGGTCAGCTCCCGTCGATCTGGCGCAGCTCGGCGCCTACCGTCCACTCCGCGGGGTGGATCTCCAGGAACCGCTTGGTCCACTCCAGCGCCTCGGCCTTGTCCTTGGCCTGGAGGAGGGCGTAGCCGCCGACGACCTCCTTGGTCTCGGTGAAGGGCCCGTCGGTGTAGCTCAGCTTGCCGCCGGACCAGGTCACCCGGGTTCCCTCGGAGGTGGGGAGCAGCCCGGCGGTGTCGAGCATGACCCCGGCCTTGGTGATCTCCTCCATCAGTGCGCCCATGCGCTCGCCGAACTCCGGCGGGAACTCGGTGGTGGCGGGAAGGGCCTGCTCGTCGATGCGGATCAGGGAAAGGAAGCGCGGCATGGTGGCTCCTCGGTCGGGCGGGCGGGGGCTTTCCCCGCCTCTCACTGCTTCGTCGAACGGGAGACGCCCGGATCGACAGCTCCCCGGAGATTTCTTCAAAAAGAATCTTCCAGGCCGAAAAGCCCTACCCGCGAGTAGGATCGCGGGCTCCGGCCCATCCGAGAGGACCCCCCGATGCCGCGCACTCCTTCCTCCCCCCTGCTCCTCGCCGGCCTGCTGGCGACCGCGGGCGTCGCGCACGCGCTCGCGCCCAAGCAGTTCGACGCGATCGTCCCCAGCGCGCTGCCCGGCACCCCCCGGCAGTGGACGTACGCGAGCGGCGCGGCCGAGCTGGCGCTGGCCGCCGGTGTCGCCCATCCGCGGACCCGCCGGGTGGCGGCGCTGGCCGCGGCGGCGTTCTTCGTCGGGGTGTTCCCCGCGAACGTGAAGATGGCCGTCGACGCGGGCCCCCGCTCCCCCGCCGTCCGGGCCGCGACGCTCGCCCGGCTGCCGCTGCAGATCCCACTGGTCCTGTGGGCCCGGAACGTGAGCCGGGGCGCCGGCGCAGGCGCCGCCGGCTGACGTCCGCGCCCGCCCGGATCAGCGGCTGTCGCCCGACCAGTCCCAGTGGTCCGGATCGGCCGCGCGGCGGCGGTAGTGGGCACGGCCGCCGGCTCCGTAGCGGCCTATCTCGGTGGGGAGCCGGGCCTCTTCGGCGAGGTGGCGCGGGCTCCAGTCCGTGATGTCCAGGAGGAGCCCGTCCAGCGGGCCGCCCACGAGTTCGCCGTAGACGTGGCCGGGGCGCGGGCCGGGGTCGGGGTCGTCGTGGTCGGCGCCGTAGACCCGGCGCCTGAGCATCCTGTCGTCCATGCGACCAGCTTCACAGCCACCACTGACAACGGGCCCCGGGGCGCCGGTCCTCAGCCTTCGAGGAGCCGCTGCCCGACGTACTCCCCCGGCGCGGCTCCGCCCGGTAGTGCGAACAGGGCGGAGGCCTCGTGCTCGGTGTACCGGGCGAGGGCATCGCCCCGGGCCAGCCGCTGCTGTACGGGGACGAAGCCCGTACGGGGATCCGCCTGCCAGGCGACGAACAGCAGCCCCGCGTCCGGTGTGCCGTCGGGGCGCAGCCCGTCGTAGTACGACCATCCGCGCCTCAGCATCGTCGCGCCGGCGTTGCTGCGCGGCGCTGCCAGCCGGATGTGGGCGTTGGTAGCGATGACGGGGATCCCGTCCGGCCGCGCGGCGTCCAGATCGACCGGGGTGCGCTCGGTGCCGCCGGTCAGCGGGGCCCCGTCGGCCACGTGCCGCCCCACGGCCTCCTCGCGGTGGTGGACGGGCAGCCACTCCCAGGTGTCGAGGAGCATCCGGATCCGGCGTACGACCGCGTACGAGCCCCCGGCCAGCCAGGCGGGCGCGTCCGGGCCGGTGACCAGGATCAGGGCCCGCTGGGCGGGGTCCTCGGCGGGGGCCGGGTTGGCGGTGCCGTCGAGCTGGCCCATCAGGTTGCGGTGGGTACCGGACCCGGCTGCGCAATCCGAGGCTCCGGGCGGCCGGGTGAAGCCGGACATCACCCAGCGGGTCCGCGCCGTGCCCCGGGCCAGCCGCTGGAGGGTGCGCAGCGCGTGCACGGCGACGAACGGGTCGTCGGCGCCGATCTGCACGAACAGGTCGCCGCCGGAGCGGGCCGGATCGAGCCGGTCGTCGTTGAAGGCGGGCAGTGGGGCGAGGGCCTGCGGCCGGGCCGCGGCGAGTCCGAGCCGGTCGAAGAGGCCCGCACCGAAACCGAAGGTGGCGGTGAGCGAGGCGGGCCCTGCGCCGAGGGCGGCGCCCGTATCGTTCTCGGCGCCGGCCGGCGGCTCGCCGCCGCTCATCCGGGCCGCCGCCTCGGTCCAGGCGCGCAGCAGGGAGGCCGCCCGGGCCCGGTCCGCGTCGGGCTCCAGATCGAGGGCGGCGAGATGCGCGTACGGCTGGCGCCTGGTCAGGATCCCGGCCTGGTGCGGGCCGTGGAAGGGGATGACGGCGGCCGGCCGCCGCTCCCCGGTCCGGGCGCCGGCCCCGGAGGTCGTCAGTACGGCGCCGCCCGCGGCCAGGGCGGCCAGCCCCCCGGCCCCGAGCAGGGCCCGGCGGGCGACCCCGAAGCGGCCGCCACCGGCCTCGCCCGACCCGTTCGCCTCCACCGTCACTTCGTCCCGTCGACCACCGGGTCGACGTCCCCGACCCACAGCTGGTTCAGCTCGGACACGTACCGGCCGCCCTTGGTGTCCTGCGGTACGACCAGCCGCGGTCCCGCCGCGTCGTCGAACGGCACGCCGTCCTCGGAGACCGCGAGCAGGATCTGGCTCTTGGCGAACCCGGGGTCGAGTTCGGCCCAGGCGAAGACGGCACGGTAGTCGCCGCCCCCGGTCGCGGCGACCACCCCGCGCAGCTGGCCGTTCTTCTTGGTCTGGTCGAAGCGCGGCTCCGCCGTCTTCAGCACCTCGTACAGCGGCACGCCCGCGTACGTGTGCTCCTGGTCGCCCTTGGCGCTGGTGAACTTCACCGGCGCCGAGCTCTGGGGCAGCTTGCGCAGGTCGGCGAGGGTGAGGGTGTAGGGCTTGCCGACCGCGCCGCCGACCCGTACCTCGCCGGGCTTCAGCGGGGCGGCGGAGGCGTTCGCCGACGCGCCGGCTGAGGCGTTCACGGAAGCGGAGACCGAGGCCGCCGGATCCGCCTTCGCGTCCTTCCCGCCCTTCCCGTCCTTCCCCTCCGCGGCCGGCGTCCCGCAGCCCGCGAGGAACAGCGCGCCCGCCGCGAGCGCGAGGCCAGCTCTCCGAAGGTTCCTGCGACGTTCCATGGACGACCCCTCCCGACACGCCGATCAACTGCCTCGCAGATGCAAGGTGATCAGCCCCCTTGTGGCGAAAATGCCGTGCGGGGCATACATGAACTCCCGCATCTGCCCTATCCCGTGAAAACCGCCCTGGAGCATCGCCGAAAGGCCCGCCCGCAATCCCCTGCAAACGCCCCGGACCCTTGGCGGAAACACCCATTCCGGACGGGAATTCAGGCCGGACGGACCCGGCGGCGATGATGGGGCCCCATCCATGCACCACCCGGAACACGAAGCAGGAGCACCGCCCATGGCACGTCGGGTACACCAGCCGCTGGAGAACCAGGAGTTCGACTTCATCCTCGGCATGACCGAGGGGCCGGTTCTCGCCTACTTCATCGGGACCTGGCCCAAGGCCCTGGAGGCCTGCCGCGCGATGGACGCGCTCGTGTCCGAGGCGGCCGAGGAGTACGGCACGCGCCTGACGGCCGTCCGGACCGACATGACCCGCTGCCCCGAGCCGACCAGGCGCTTCGCCGTGACCGGGGCCCCCACCGTCGTCCTCGTCGAGGGCGGCGAGGCCGTCGCGAGCCACGCCGGGGCGATGAGCCGCGCCGAGCTCCGGGCCTTCCTGGACGCCCATCTCTGAGCCTCCCGGCGGCCACTCGGCCGGGCGGGCCAAAGAGGGCTATCTGGCCGAAAGTGGCATAGGTCAGATAGGTGCCTAGGGCATGTAATGGATTCCGGCGATACGGACCCACGGAACCATGCTTACGAGGTGCTGCATGTCAGAGACCGTTGCCTTTCCCCAGGACCGAACCTGCCCCTACCACCCGCCGACCGCGTACGACCCGCTCCGCGAGGGCCGGCCGCTCTCCCGGGTCACCCTCTTCGACGGCCGCTCGGTCTGGGTGGTCACCGGGCACGCCGAGGCGCGCGCCCTGCTCTCCGACGGACGGCTCTCCGCCGACCGGCAGAACGAGGCCTTCCCCACCCCCACCAAGCGGTTCAAGGGGCTCCAGAACCGCCGTACGGCACTGCTCGGCGTCGATGACCCCGAGCACAACGTCCAGCGCCGCATGCTCATCCCGAGCTTCACCCTGAAGCGGACCGCGGCCCTGCGGCCCGCCATCCAGGAGACCGTGGACCGGCTGATCGACGAGATGGTCGCCAGGGGCCCGTCGGCCGAGCTGGTGAGCGACTTCGCCCTGCCCGTCCCCTCGATGGTGATCTGCGCCCTGCTCGGAGTCCCGTACGAGGACCACGAGTTCTTCGAGGGTGCTTCGCGAAGGCTCCTGCGCGGGCCCGAACTCGCCGACGTGGAGGCCGCGCGGGACCAGATCAACGGCTACCTGGGCGATCTGATCGAGCGCAAGCGGACCGACCCGGGCGACGGGCTGCTGGACGAGCTCGTCGCCACCCGCCTGGAGACCGGTGAGACCGACGTCGAGGAGCTGGTCTCGCTGGCCGCGATCCTGCTGGTCGCCGGCCACGAGACCACCGCGAACATGATCTCGCTCGGTACGTTCACCCTGCTGCGGCATCCGGAGCAGCTGGCCGAGCTGCGCGCCGACCCGTCGCTGATCTCGGTGGCCGTGGAGGAGCTGATGCGCTTCCTGTCCATCGCGGACGGAATGCTGCGGGTGGCCACCGAGGACATCGAGATCGGCGGGGTAACGATCCGTCCGGACGACGGGGTGGTCTTCTCCACCTCCGTCATCAACCGGGACGCGGCGGTGTTCGAGCAGCCGGACGCGCTGGACTGGCACCGGTCCGCCCGGCACCACGTCGCGTTCGGCTTCGGCGTCCACCAGTGCCTCGGGCAGAACCTGGCCCGCGCCGAGATGGAGATCGCCCTGGGGACGCTGTTCGCGCGACTGCCCGGGCTCCGGCTGGCCGCCGAGCCGGACCGGATCCCGTTCCGGCCCGGCGACACCATTCAGGGCATGGTCGAACTCCCCGTGGCATGGTGAGGGACATGTCGCCACAGCGCATCGACATCAACACGGACATCTGCATCGGCGCAGGGCAGTGCGCCCTGACCGCGCCCGACGTGTTCACCCAGGACGACGACGGCTTCAGCCAGGTGCTCCCGGGCCGGGAGGACGGCCAGGGCAGCCCGCTGCTGCGCGAGGCCGCCCGCGCCTGCCCGGTGGCAGCCATCAGCATCAAGGAGGAGTGAGCGGGTAACCGCGGCGTCCCCGCCGCACGGCCCGGCACGGCCCGGCACGGCCCCGTACGGCTCAGAGCAGGGCGACCGTCCGGCGCTCCAGCTCCAGCGAGCGGTCCACGAGTTCGGCGCATTCGTCGAACAGGGCCCGCCGCGCGGCGGCGTCGGAGTCCGGCTCGGCCGTACGGGCCAAGGCCGCCAGCCGCGACCAGTGCCCGGCGGAATCCCGCAGGAGCGAGGCCGCCTCGGGCCGCCCGGCGAGGTCGAGGAAGTCGGCGTACAGCGGCCGGGTGGCACCGGGGGCGGTCCACTCCTCCTCCAGGCAGGCGTACAGCCGCCCGGTGCCCGCCCGGAAGGCCTCGGGGCCGCCGAACCGGCGCTCCCAGCCCGTCCTGGTGCTGGTGTCGCGCAGCTGCGCGGCGAACTTCGCCATGCCGGAGAAACCGAAGTTGACGTCGAACTGGTTGCCCAGGACCGGCCCGGTGAGCCGGGCGGCGGTGGTGGCGACGGCCTCGTCGAGGTCCGGCCCGGCGGTGGCCGGCCCGGTGGGCACCACCATCTGGTGGTGGCCCTTGCCGTGCCCCGTCCAGGCGGCGCCGAACTCCTCCCGGCCGATCCGGTACGGGACCTCGGCCGCGTCCTCGACGTAGAGGGTCTCGCCCTCGGCGCCCTCGTACCCCGCAACGACCACCGTGTACGGATCCGCGCCGGCCATCTCCGGGACGCCCTGGTGCCAGGGCAGCCGGGACCGGTCGACGGTGCAGAACACCGGACGCCCCTCGTCGAGGGCCGCGCGCATCCTGCCCCAGCGGGGTTTGGCGCTGCGCGTGGCCTCGTACGGGACGTTCAGCCGGCTCAGAGCCGTCTGCACCCAGGGCTGGGGGTGGGCCTGGGCGACGATCGTCGGCATCGGCAGGTGGCCGGCGTACTCGAAGACGAAGTACATGAAGCCGATCCCGCCCGCGAGGCCGGCGACCAGCACCTCGTCGTGCACGCTCCCGAGGGCGTGGCGGATGAGCGAGCTCTCGCGGTGGCGGCCGGTGCCGAAGTCCGAATAGACGAGCGGGGTCATGCGGCCAGCGTAGCCGCGCGCGATCGGGTGAACGGACGACCGCCGACCGGGCGACCGGGCGGCGACCCGGCCTCCCCGATTTCCTGTACAGTTGTCCAGGAAGTTGCCCGCCGACGCTGCTCCAGCAGCCCTCGAAACGGAGGTGGCCGTGCACACGGTCGCTCAGGTCCTCATAGGTGTCGTCGCCGCCCTGCACGTGTACTTCCTGGTCCTGGAGATGTTCCTGTGGCAGCGGCCGCCCGGCCGGGCCCTGTCGGGCTTCGACGAGGACCTCGCCCGCCGCACCGCGCCGCTCGCTGCCAACCAGGGCCTCTACAACGGCTTCCTGGCAGCCGGCCTGGTGTGGTCGCTGGTCATCGACTCGCTCGCCACCCAGATCTTCTTCCTCGTCTGCGTGATCGTCGCCGGGCTGTACGGGGGCGCGACCGCCAACCGCCGCATCCTCGTCGCCCAGGCCCTGCCCGGCGCCCTCGCCCTGGGCGCGGCGCTGCTGGCCTCATGAGCCCGGAGGACCCGCGCACCGCCCGCACCAAGGCCCGGCTGCGCGAGAGCCTCCTCATCGAGTGCGCGGACCGGCCTCTCGGGGAGGTCAGCGTCTCGGCGGTGGTCCGCCGGGCCGGGGTCGGCCGCGCCACGTTCTACCTGCACTACGAGGACCTCCCGGCGCTGGCCGTCGACGCCTGCGCCGATGTCGTGCACGCGGCGGTCGACGCCCTGCACGCCTGGCAGACGGAGCCCGGGGCGCAGGCCCCGGCCCGACCTCCGGCCGCGCTGGCCGGCTTCCTCGCCGACGCCGCCGCGCACGCGGCCCTGTACCGCACCCTGCTCCTGCCGGGCGGCGGCGGCCCGCTCGGCGAGCGGCTCCACCGGGAGCTGCGCGCCAGGGCCCGCGCCGAGCGCGCGGCGGCCGGCGCCCCGCACGCCGACCTGGTGGCCTCGGCGGTGGCCGCCGCGTTCACCGGGATCCTCGCCGACTGGCTGCACGACAGCGTCCCGGGCTCCCCGGCGGAGCTGGCGGACCACCTCTGGCCGCTGCTGCTGGCCCTGCACCGCGCGGGCTCCCGGCCTCCCGCCCCGTAACGGCCTGCGCGAAAGCCATGAGCCCCGCCGGACCGACCGGCGGGGCTCATGTCACGGGCTGGGCTCGTGAAGCGGCGTCACCCGGTAGGAACCACGTTCTCCGCCTGCGGGCCCTTGGGGCCCTGGGTGACGTCGAACACGACCTTCGCGCCTTCCTGCAGCTCCTTGAAGCCGCTGCTCTGGATGGCGGAGAAGTGCACGAACACGTCGGGCCCGCCGTCGTCCTGCTGGATGAAGCCGAACCCCTTCTCCGAGTTGAACCACTTCACGATGCCTGTTGCCATCAGTACTGATCCTTCTCAACGTTCCACGCGGGCCGCACGTGCGGTGCAGCCGTTCCCATCCTGCCCGCACGCCACACCCAACACACCTCAGGCGCGGCCGATCGGGGACGGCTCGAATTGCTGAACGGCCAATTCGGCGGGCCGTGTCCGCGGAGCCGCCGCAGCGGCGCGGCGCGGCCCGCCGGCCCGGCAGCCCAGGCAGTGCGCGTGCCCGGACAGCGCGACGGTGTCCCTTGTACGCCAGTCCCACTCGACCCGGGGACGCGGACCGCCGGGCTTGCCCCAGCCGGCGAGGTGCAGGACCCAGGTGACGACTCCGGCCGCCGCGACGAGGCCGAGGCCGAGCCAGATCCCGGTGGTCCAGGCCGCACACAGGGCGACCCCGGCTCCGGTGCAGCCCAGCAGGGCCAGGGCGGTGCCGGTCCAGCCGGCGACCGTGTGCCCCATGTCCACGTCTCCGTGCGCGCTCATGATTCTCCCCTGACGGACGGGCGGCAGTAGGCTCGAAGGGCGAGATGACTTAGTGAACAAGATAAGCATCTCACGAGCTAAGTTACTTAGAGACTAAGGAGTATCTGCGTGCAGGGCAAGTCCCGCCCCGCGGCCACGGCCCAGGAGGCGCTGTCGCGCATGGACCGGTACGTCGCGCTCGGCCTCATCGGCCAGCAGGAAGTCGCGCAGCTGCTCGGGCTGAACGTCACCGACCTGACCTGCCTGGGCCACATCCTGGGCGCCGGGGACGACCCGCTGGGCGCGGGCGACCTCGCGGAGCTGACGAACCTGACCACCGGCGCCGTGACCGGGGTGCTCAACCGCCTGGAGCGGGCCGGATACGCCCGCCGGCAGCCGGATCCCGCGGACCGGCGACGGGTGCGCGTGGTGGCCGACCCGGAGGCCGCGGCCCGCGTCTTCGCCGTGTACGAGCCCTTCTACGCCCGGCTCGGCACGGTGTTCGCCGAGTACTCCCCCGACGAGATCGCCGTCATCGCCGACTGGTTCGCGCGGGCGACGGTCGAGATGACGACCCATCTCGCCGAGGTGCGGAGCGGGCGGCTCGGCCCCGCGGTGCCGTAGCGGTCCACGGGCCGCCCCAGCGCCCCCGTGGCGCCGCGGCCCCGATGGTAAAATTCGACTTTTCACGTCTCACGGAAGGTTCTGCATGAAGAACCCGTCGGTTCACGGGCGTTTCGGCATCAAGGCCGGAGCCAAGGCAGGCCCCAAGGGCGGTGGGAAGTCGGGCGGCAAGACCCCCCGGACCGCCCCCCTGAAGGGCGAGTTCGCGATGCCGAAGACGGTCGAGCCGGCGCTGCCGCCGGTGGAGGCCTTCTCCGAGCTCGACCTGCCCCGTGAGCTGGTGACGACGATGACCGACCTGGGGGTGACGCAGCCGTTCCCCATCCAGGCGGCCACGCTCCCCAACTCCCTGGCCGGCCGGGACATCCTCGGCCGCGGCCGGACCGGCTCCGGCAAGACCCTGGCCTTCGGCCTGGCCCTGCTGGCGCGCACCGCGGGCCGCAAGGCCGATCCGAAGCGCCCGCTGGCCCTGGTCCTCGTACCGACGCGCGAGCTGGCGCAGCAGGTGACCGAGGCGCTGACTCCGTACGCGCAGGCCCTGGACCTGCGGATGGCCACGGTGGTCGGCGGGCTGTCGATCGGCAAGCAGGTGAGCGCGCTGCGCACCGGCGCCGAGGTCGTCGTGGCCACCCCCGGGCGCCTCAGCGACCTGGTCGGGCGGCGCGACGTCCACCTGGAGCGGGTGAAGATCACCGTCCTCGACGAGGCCGACCAGATGTGCGACATGGGCTTCATGCCGCAGGTCACCGAGATCCTCGACCAGGTGCACCACGCCGGGCAGCGGATGCTGTTCTCGGCCACCCTGGACCGCAATGTGGACCAGCTCGTCCGCAGCTACCTGAGGGACCCGGTCTCCCACACCGTGGACCCGTCGGCGGCCTCGGTCAGCACGATGGACCACCACGTGCTGCACATCCACTCCGCCGACAAGTACTCGGCCGCCACCGAGATCGCGGCGCGCGAGGGCCGGGTGCTGATGTTCCTGGACACCAAGCACGGCGTGGACCAGTTCGTGAAGCACCTGCGGGCCATGGGCGTACGGGCGGAGGGGCTGCACAGCGGCAAGTCCCAGCCGCAGCGCACGCGCACGCTCGCGCAGTTCAAGACCGGGGCCGTCACGGTCCTCGTCGCCACGAACGTCGCCGCGCGCGGCATCCACATCGACGACCTGGACCTCGTCGTGAACGTGGACCCGCCGGCCGACCACAAGGACTACCTGCACCGGGGCGGCCGTACCGCCCGCGCGGGCGAGTCCGGCAAGGTCGTCACCCTGGTCACCCCGAACCAGCGCCGGGACATGGTCCGGCTGATGGCCGAGGCCAAGATCCGGCCGACCACCACCCAGGTCCGCTCCGGCGAGGCCGCGCTGAGCCGGATCACCGGGGCCAAGGCCCCGTCCGGGGTGCCGCTGGCCGGCGCCGAGCCGACCGACGCCAAGGGCCGGCCCTCGGGAACGGACCTCGGCTTCCGCGGGATCGGTACGCGTCCGGGCCGGCCGGGGGTGGGCAAGGAGTCCCGCAAGACCTCCGAGGCCCGCAAGCTCGCCGAGGCGCGCCGCGCGGCCCGGGTCCGCAAGGGCGGCTGACGCGGGCCGGACGTGCCGGTGCCGGCCCCCGGCGAGGGGACCGGCACCGTACGTGCGAGACGCGCATGACCCGTATACGGATGGCGGCGCGGGCGGCAGGTCAGCGGCGGCGGCGCCGCCAGGACACGATCGCGCGGGTGACCACCGGCGGGAGCAGGTCCTTGGCCAGCCTGCGCCAGGCGGTACCGGCCCGCGGGCGGGGTCCGGGCAGGTGCGCCGGCTGCCGCACGGGCTCCGCGACGGGCTCGGGCTCCGGACGCAGCGGCTGCGGGGGCGCCGGCGGGATGGCCCCCTCGTCACCTATGCGGACCAGCGACTGGCCGGCCACGAGGTCCACCCCGTGCCACAGGTCCTTGCGGCCGTCCAGCCACGTGAGCAGCTCCGCCTGATAGGGCGCCGCGTCGTCCCAGGTCGCGTACAGCTTCGACGCCGAGACGCAGATCAGGTGCAGCTCGCCGGTGGCCACCGCGCCCCAGACCGCGGCGGCCACGCCGGGGCAGTGCTCGGAGCGGTAGTCGTCGAAGACGACGACCGCGCCCGGGGCCGCCACGACGCGCGAGGACGCGATGTCCTGGACGACGTGCTCGTAGAGGTGCGAGGCGTCGATGTGGATGAACCGGCAGCTCGCGGCGCGCACCCGGTCGGCGACGACGAAGGTCGGCGCCTGGATGATCGTGGGGAGCGCCTCGCGGAAGGCCAGGTAGTTCGTCTCGAAGCCGCGGCGGGTGAGCGTGGGGTACGAGTCCTGCATCTCGGCGAGATTGGAGTCGTCCGGCGCGGGCGAGTCGAAGAGGTCGCAGACGGTGAACTCCTCGCCCTCCCGCAGGTACCCCCCGAGGAAGATCGCGCTCTTCCCCATGAACGCGCCGAGTTCGAGAAGATCGCCCGGCTTCTCCTCCGCGCCGCTGCGGCGGGTCAGGAACCAGTCGAAGAGCACCTGGTCATAGCCCGAGAACCAACCGTTGACCTGGTCGTACGCGGTGGGTGCGGGCGGGGCCGGCTCGCCGTCGGGGGTGGTGACGGGAGCTTGGGAAACGTGCGACACGGAGAGCAGCCTCCAGTGGAACGGCATCGGAATCAACGCTGATACCCGGCCAGGTAGGCAGACTTTAAACCCCCGAACGGCTGTGTGACGAGACTCTTGTGCGGAGCGGATAGAACCGTTGCCGCCGTTTTCCCGTCTTGCTCCTGATTGGCCCCTTCTTCCCGTGGGGTTTCCGGCCGGGGTCAGCCCGTGGCGTTCCGGCGGCGCAGGCGCGCGGCGGCGGCGCTGCGCACGCGGTGGGAGCGGGCCGTGGCGGCGAGCAGGTCGAGGGCCTCGTACGAGCTCAGCGACTGGGCGGCGGTGCGCTGGCACCAGTCGGAGGCGGCGGTGAGCTCGGCCGCGGACCACGGGTCGCCGTCGGTGATCGACTTGAGCAGGGTCCACTCGCGGAGCCGGCGGGCCGGGAAGGCGCGGGCGCCGATCGCCGTGCCCATGGCGCGGGCCCAGCCGGGGAAACGCGGGTCGGTCAGCAGCTGGGCGGCGCGGCGGTCGAGGTGGGTGACCACCGCGCTCTCGGCCATCACCGGGTCGCGATCGCGCAGCACGGCGGCCACGGCGTCGGCCTCGCCCACTCCGGCGGCCGCGGCGGCCAGGGCGTCGAGGTGGCGCCCGTAACGCCAGTGCTCGGGCGCGGTGGCCGTGACCTCGGCCCGTATGTGGTTCTCACTTCTCCCCATACACCCATTCCACACGACCCCCTTGAACACCCGATGCCCAGGGGTGCCTCGGACCGGGTGCCTCGGACCGGGTGCCTCGGACCGGAAGGCTCAGGACGGGGGCACGAGCAGCAGGGCCTCCGAGCCGACCGGGCGGAACCCGGCGGCCTGGAAGGCCCGGATGCTGCGGGCGTTGCCCGCGGCCTGCTGGGACCAGACCGGGCCGCCGTCGGGGACGAGGTGGCGGGCCGCGCGGGCCAAGTCCCGGCCCAGGCCCCGGTGGCGGGCGGCCTCGTCGACCTCGATCGCCGTCTCCCATCGGCCCGCGACGCCGCGGCCGAGTACGAGCACTCCTCCGTCGGCCGCCCAGACCCGTACGTCGTCGCGACGGCGCAGGGCCCGGCGCACGCGGGGGTGGTCGGGGTCTGCGACCTCGCGCAGCTCCAGCGGCGGGTCGCCGGGCAGCGGGCCGGCGACGGTGAGCAGGTCGACGGTGTCGGTGGTGCGGCGGGTGCGGTCCAGCAGGGCGGCGAGGAAGCGCGGGTGCATGGTCGCCGCCAGGGCGTCGCATTCGAGGGCGGCGAGGGTGGAGCGCACCCACTGCGGGTCCTCGTCGGTGAACACGACGGAGTGTGCGGTGAAGGCGATGACACCCGCGTCACGGGGATTCGGCTGGGGCACCACGGTCGTCCCGCCGTCGGCCGGCGGAAACTCCCCGGCGGCCGCCGCCTCCAGGATCTCCCCAAGCCTGTTGGCGACGCGGTGGTGTTCAAGCTTCATGGCTGCGCTCCGGGTTCTGTGGTCGCCGATCATGATCGCAGCCCCCTCCGAAGGTCCGCTCGGTGGGGGCTGCGGGCGGCACCCGGGGCACGCGTGATCAGCGGTCGAGGCCGTCCCCCGAGGGCTCGGTGAGGGGGGTGCGGGGTGGGGGTGGGAGGGAGAGGCGGGTGCGGGCTTCGTGGACCGCGGCGAGTTCGGCGTGGCCGGCCGGGCCCCAGTCGGAGAGTTCGCGCACCTGCTCGGGGGTGGCCAGCAGGCGCGCGTACGCCGGATCCTCGGCCGGGGGCGGGGAGGGAAGGCGGCCCGCCGTCCGGGGATGGGCCGCCCCGTCGGCGTGGCGGTGGCCGAGCGGCGTGGAGTCCGCCGTCGGGGGCGGGAGGTGGGCGCAGCCGGTGGCGCGGGAGATCAGGAGCAGGACCCGCCCGTCGGGGGCGAACAGCCAGGCCGCGGGTGCCCGTACGGGCACCCCGGCCGGTACCGGGCCGGTGTGCCAGGTGCCGTGGAGCGGGGTGCGGCGGGTACGCAGGACGCCGAGCCGGTCCAGGGCGGTCGGCAGGGTGGGGTGCCCGTCCTCCAGCAGGGCCGGGCCGCCGCCGTTGATGCGGGCGCGCAGCGCCGACAGGGCGCGGCGGGCGTCGCCGGGGTCCATCAGGGCGGGCAGGTCGGCCGGTTCGGCGAAGTGGATGCCGGTGATCTCCTGGGCCGGGAGGCGGATCCCGTCGATCCGGTCCGGCGTCCAGGTGCCGCCGTCGTACACGTGCAGGATCTCCCCCGGGAACCCCATCTCGGGCGGGATGCCGGGGGTGTCGGCCGGGATCCAGTCCACCGCGAGCCCGCGCGGGTAGCGGCCGTCGACGCCGAGTTCCTCCCGCACCTCCCGGGCCGCAGCGGCGGCCGGGGCCTCGCCCGCGTCCACGGCGCCGCCGGGCAGCAGCCGGTCGGGGCGGTAGTCGACGCTCTGGACCAGGACCCGGCCGTCGGTGTCGGTGACCAGGACGACCGCGCCGGTCCAGAGCGCGGCCCGCGAAGCCCCGTACTCCTGCGGGGTCATCCACGTGCTGCGCCCGCCGCCCTCGTCTTCGGTCAAGGCCTCGTCGGTCAGCTGCGGCATCGGCACTCCGTTCACCGTGGATGGACCCTCGTCCTGTGCAACAGCCCGTACGGCCCGGGGGTTACGCCGGTCCCACCACCCCGGCCACTGACCACACCTTTACCACCCCTATACCTCCTTATTACCTTGTTACGTCCTCGTTGGTACGTTCGTCGCGCGGACTGGCGGCATGAAAACCGCCGGTCCGACCACGTCACCGGACCGAGGAGAGACAGCGGTATGCGACGCGCTTCCCGTACGGACACGGGCGCGGGTGCGGCCAACAGGGCCGCCCCCGCCCGGCGGTGGAGCGCGCCTGCCGTCGCGGGCGTGGCCGGCGGGGCCGCGGCCCTCGGCTTCGGCGGGCTGTACGCCGCCGGTCTGCTCCTGGCCGGCCAGGACATCGCGTCCGGCACCAAAGTCCGCGGAGTCGACATAGGCGGGCTCAGCCGGGCCGAGGCCGGCCGGCGCCTGGACCGGGAACTCGGCCCGGCCGCCGCGGCCCCGCTCGGGCTGCGCATCGGCGACCGCACCGAGCAGGCCGAACCGGCCGCGCTCGGACTGTCGTTGGACACCGCCGCCACCGTCGACCGGGCCGCCCGCTCCGGCTCCGACCCGGTCAGCGTGATCGGCCGGCTCTTCTCCTCCGGCGACCCCGAAGTCCGCCCGGTGGTCCGCCTCGACGAGAAGACGGCCCGCGCCGCCGTCGACGGGATCGGCAAGAAGGCCGGGCAGGAGGTCCGCGAAGGCACCGTCACCTTCGAGAAGGGCAAGGCCAAGCCGGTGCCCCCGGTCACCGGCACGGCCCTCGACGTCGACCGCTCCTTGGGCGCCCTGCGCGAGGCCTACCCACGTACCGCCGGCGGCGGCGACCCGCTCGAACTGCCGGTCCTCCGGACGGAACCCCGCATCGGACAGCAGGAGACCGACCGGGCCCTGAGGGAGCTCGCCGAGCCCGCGGTATCGGCCCCCGTCACGCTCACCGCCGAAGGCAAGCGCATACCGATCAGCCCTGCCGTCCTCGCCCGCCACCTCTCCCTGAAGGACGACGGCAGCGGCCCGCTCGCCCCCGCCCTCGACGCCAACGCCCTGCTGGCCGATCCGGCGTTCGCCGATCCGCTGCGGCAGGCCGTCCCCCGCCCGGCCGAGGCGAAGCTCCGGCTCGACGGCTCGGGGCGGGTCGCCGTCGCCGAAGAGGGGCGTGCGGGCCGGCAGATCACCGAGCAGGCCCTGAGCGCGGCCGTGCTGCCGCTGCTGACCGGGAGCGGCGCGGCCGCGCGCACCGGCGAGGTCGCCACCGAGGCCGTCCAGCCCAAGCTCACGCCGGACACGGTCCAACAGCTCGGCATCAAGGAGAAGGTGTCCTCCTTCACCGTCCGCTTCGAGCCCGCCGCGTACCGGACGACCAACATCGGGCGGGCGGCGGAGCTGATCAACGGATCGCTGGTGCTGCCGGACGAGACGTGGAGCTTCAACCGGACCGTCGGAGAACGCACGAAGGAGAACGGCTTCGTCGACGGCCTGATCATCAACAACGGCCAGTACGAGAAGGCCTCCGGCGGCGGGGTCTCGGCCGTCGCGACCACCGTCTTCAACGCGATGTTCTTCGCGGGCGTCAAGCCCGTCGAGTACGGGGCCCACTCCTTCTACATCGAGCGCTACCCCGAGGGCCGCGAGGCCACCGTCGCCTGGGGCAGCCTCGACCTGCGCTTCGCCAACGACTCGGGCAAGGCCCTCTACATCCAGGCGGAGGCGACCGACACGTCCATCGCCATCACCTTCCTCGGCACGAAGAAGTACGAGGAGATACGCGCGACCCAGGGCCCCCGTACGAACGTCAAGCAGCCGGCGACCCGCACCGACAGCGGACCCAAGTGTGAACCGCAGTCCCCGCTGGAGGGCTTCGACGTCTCCGTCGACCGCGTGTTCGTGCAGGGCGGCCAGGAGGTCAAGCGTGAGACGATGAAGACCCGCTACACACCGCGCGACAGCATCACCTGCGGATGACGGGGACGAGCGGCAGGCTTGCCGCCGTCGACGCAGTCCGCGGTGTGGCCGTCCTCGGGATGTTCGCCGTGCATGTCGGCCCCGGCCCGCGGCCCGAGGGCGCCGGGTACCTGATCGTCGCGGCCGACGGCAGGGCGCCGGCGCTGTTCACCCTCCTCGCCGGGTTCTCGCTCGCCCTCGCCCAGCGCGGCCGCACCCCCGCGCAGCAGCCGGCCGGCTGGGCGCGGCGCTACCGCCCGCTGCTGATCCGCTGCGCGGTCCTGGCCGGGCTGGGCCTGCTGCTGGCCTCGCTCCGGCCCGGGATCCTCGTCATCCTGGCCTTCTTCGCCGTCTACTTCCTCGCCGCCGAGCCCTTCACCCGGCTGACCACCCCCGTGCTCACCGCCGTCGCCGGCGCCTCCGTCGTGGCGGGTCCACTGCTCTCGTTCCTGCTCGGCCCGGTGTTCGGGTACGAGTCCTCCGGGCGCGGCGCGGTCCCCGAACTCACCGCCCTGACCGGCTGGGACGGGCTGGGCCGGACGCTGTGCGAGCTGCTGCTCACGGGCGCGTATCCGCTGGCCACCTACTTCCCGTACGTGCTGGTCGGACTGGCCCTCGGCCGGCTGTGCGATCCGCGCGAGCGCCGCGCCGCCCGGCGGATGGCGCTGTGGGGCGCGGCCGCGGCGGCCGCGGGCTACGGCTCCGCCTGGGTGGCCACTCATGGCCTCGACGGCCGGGAGCGGCTGCTCGACGTGATCGCGGCCCGCCATCCGGAGGCCCTGGGTGCGGCCGATCCCGTACGGGAGGTGCTGCGGGGGCAGTTCGGCGCCGTGCCGAGCACCTCGTGGGACTGGCTGCTGGTGGCGGACCCGTACAGCCAGACCCCCCTGGAGACGATCGGCAACGCGGGGGTGGGCTGCGCGCTCATCGGGCTCTTCGTGCTCGCCGCGCGCGGCCGGGCCGGGGCGCGGCTGCTGCGGGCGCCGGCCACGCTCGGGGCGATGGCGCTCAGCGCGTACGTCCTGCATGCGCTGGTGCTGGCCGGACCGGCCCACGGGGCCGCGTCCTGGGGCGCGCTGGCGGGGTTCGCGGGGGTGGCGCTGGCAGCGGCCTGGGCCTGGCAAGGCCTCTGGGCGGACAGCCCGCTGCGCCGGGGGCCCTTGGAACACCTGCTCCGCCTGGCCGCGCAGGGCCGCCCCTGAGACCCGCCCGGTGTGCCGTCACTCGTGTGTGTGACGGTGCGTAGGTTCCGGCGGCCGTCGTACGGCAGGGTGGGCGGATGCAGTTGCGCCGGGTGGCTCTGCCCCTGCCCCTGATCCTCGCCGCGGTGGCGCTGACCGCCGGGTGCGTGAGCGTACGGCCGGAGCGGCCCGCGGAGGCGGCCCGTACGACTCCGGCCTCCGACCGGACGGCGGGCAGAGGCCCGGCGGCGGCGGTCGAAGCCCTGCCGTTGGGGCGGCTGCCGGCCTCGGAAACCCCGTCGGCGCCTGCGCCGGAGCCTCAGCCTCCCGCGCCGGCCCCGGCCGCGGCGCAGGCCGAGGAGAGCCGGCCGGTGCGGCCCCGGACCCGCGATCTCGCGCCGGACCGGCCGGCGCGGCCCGCGAGGCCCGCGCGCCCCGCGCGCCCCGCCCCGGCGTCGGGGCCCCGCAAGCATCAGCCCGTACAGCCGAAACCCCGGCCCGCGCCGCCGCGCACGTACGACATGGCACCCCTGTGCGAGGCGGCCAAGGGCACGGTCTCCCCGTCCATCGTTGCCTTGTGTCAGTAGTGCCACCAGGCGGTGTCGGGCGGATCAGGCCGGATCATCCGTGTGGACTCGGCCCGGCTGCCGGGTGGCGGGAGGCCGGTTCGCTTGGATGGGCGGCGCGGGTCCGACCTGAGGCCCGTACCGCCTCCACCCCCAGGGAGTCGCCATGGCGAAGATCGCCCTGTTCGGCGCGACCGGCACCATCGGAGCCCGCGTGCTGCACGAAGCGCTCGACCGCGGCCACCAGGTCACCGCGGTCGTCCGCGATCCAGCGAAACTCACGGATTCCGGAGCCGAGGTGGTGTCCGGCGACGTCCTCGACCCGCACTCGGTCGCCGAGGCGGCCGCCGGCGCCGACGTGGTCGTCAGCGCAATCGGCCCCGGCTCCGGGGACCCGGGCGTCCTCGTGACCGCCGCCAAGTCCCTGATCGGCGGCGTCTGCACGCTCGGCCCGGACACCCCCCGCCCCCGGGTGATCGTCGTGGGCGGGGCGGGCTCGCTGCGCACCCCCGACGGCCCGCTGGTCTGGGAAGCGGCGGGCGTCCCGGAGCCGCTCCGCGCGCTCATGCACGCCCATGGGGAGGCCCTGGACTTCCTGCGCACCGTGCCCGTCGAGGAGGTGCGCTGGAGCTGTCTGAGCCCCGCCGCGCAGATCGCGCCGGGCACGCGGACGGGCACGTACCGGCTGGCCCTCGACGACCTGGTCGTGGACGAGGGCGGCGGCAGCCACGTCTCGGTCGAGGACTACGCCGTGGCCCTGGTCGACGAGATCGAGCGCGACGCGCACACGGGCAAGCGGTTCACCATCGGCTACTGACCGGGCGGTGGGTCCTGCGCGTCCTCCCCCACGTCCTCCCCCGCGTACATCGCCGTGAGTTCGGCGCCGAGCCGGGCCAGCCGCTGCCGCACCTCGGGCGGCTCAAGGACCTCGACCCCCGCCCCCAGCCCCGCCAGGTGGCCGGCCAGGGCCTTGGCGGCCGGGCCGTCGACCCACACCTCGGTCCAGCCGTCGGGCATCGGGCCGCCGACGCGCACCCGTCCGCCGAGGAACCGTTGCAGCAGGGCCAGGGTGTCGGGGCGGACGCGGGCCCGCGCGGTCACCGCGTACATACCGTCCTGGAAGGCCCCGGACAGGGCACGCCAGGCCGTGGCGAGGTCGAAGTCGGGCGGCCGGACCACGGGTTCGCCGGTCGGCTCGACGGAGGTGACCCGGCTGAGCCGGAAGGTGCGCAGGCCCTTGTCCGTACCGGCGACCAAGTAGTCGAGCCCGGCCTTGGCGACGAGCCCGAGGGGGTCGACCGTACGCTCGCCGGCCGGTTTGCCCACGCCCGCGTACCCGAGGCGGACGCGGATCCCGTCGACCACGGCGCCCTGGAGTGCGGAGCGGTGGGCGGCATCGGCCGTGAGGGCGTTGCGGGACCAGTCCGTGGCGTCGACGACGCCGGCGCGGGTGGCGGCCTCGGCCTCCGCACGCAGGGTGGGCGGCAGGGCCCGGACCAGCTTGCGCAGGGTGGTGCGCAGTTCGGGGGTGGCCGTCAGGGGCCCGGTGACGAGGAAGAGCGCCCGGATCTCGTCGGCGGTCAGGCCGGTGAGGTTGGTACGGGCCCCGCCGACGAGGGACCAGCCGCCGCCGCGGCCGCGCTGCGAGTAGACGGGGATGCCGGACGCGGCCAGGGCCTCCAGATCGCGGCGCGCGGTGCGCTCGGAGATCTCCAGTTCGGCGGCCACTTCGGGGACGGTGACGCGGCCGCGCTCCTGGAGGAACAGCAGGGTCGCCACCAAGCGGTCGGCTCTCATGTGCCTCTTTCCTCGCGCATCAGTGTCTTTACGCGTCTTTCGCGTCTTTCCCGTTCCGTTTCATTCTCTTCGGGAAACTGGCCAGAAGGTGGCCAGTTTGGCTTACAGGATGAACGCATGAACGAGACCAAGCAGCTCATCGAGACCACCTCCACCAACACCGGCGCCACCGACACCGACGCCGTCGCCTCCTCCTCCTCCTTCGATCCGCGGCTCGGCCTCGCCGCGGCCGTGGAGCTGGCGGGCCGTACCCTCGCCGCCGTCCGGCCCGAGCAGTACGACGCCGCGACCCCCTGCGACGAGTTCGACGTCCGGCGGCTGTCCAGCCACCTCGTCGCCGTGGTTCGCCGGATCTCGGTGATCGGGCGGGGCGAAGACCCGTTCAGCGTCCCCTCCTTCGCCGACGAGCTCGCCGACGGCGCATGGGCGGCGGCCTGGGAGCCGGGCGCCCGCGAGGTCGCGGAGGTGTGGGCGGACCCGGACATCCTCGGCCGGCAGCTGCGCCTTCCGATGGGTGTCCTGCCGGGCGCGGCCGCCGCGGCCGTATACACCCACGAACTCCTCGTGCACACCTGGGACCTGGCCACGGCTACCGGCCAGCACCCGGACTGGGACACGGCCCTGATCGAGCGGGTGATCGGCGTCGTACGTCGCGCGCTGCCGGCCGAAACCCGGGGCGGGCGAATCCCGTTCGCCGAGGTCGTGACCGTGGACCCCGAGGCCTCGGCCATCGACCGGCTGGTGGCCTGGGCCGGCCGCCGCCCCTGAGGCCCAAGGCTCCGAGGGGCGGCTTATTGATTGGATACCCCGGCTCCGCATACCTAGAGTGACGACGAATCCCTGTCGTCACTGCTGGAGCCGGCCATGCGCACGCACTACCCCCGTACCCCGCACCTGCCCTGGTCCCCCGGGGCGACGGCGGACGACGTGCGCGCCGGGGGGCTCGGGGGGCTGGCCGGGCGCGAGGTCGTGGTCACCGAGAAGCTCGACGGGGAGAACACCACCCTGTACGCGGACGGCCTGCACGCGCGCTCGCTGGACTCGGGCCACCACCCCTCGCGGGCCTGGGTCAAGGGCCTCCAGAGCCGGATCGGCGCCGGCATACCGGCGGGGTGGCGGGTGTGCGGGGAGAACCTGTACGCCCGCCACTCGCTCCCGTACGAGGACCTCGACAGCTGGTTCCACGGGTTCTCGGTGTGGGACGGCGAGCACTGCCTGGACTGGGACCGGACCGTGAGCTTCCTGCACGGCCTCGGGGTGCCCACCCCGCGCGTGCTCTGGCAGGGCGTCTTCGACGAACGCGCGCTGCGCAAGCTGCGGCTCGACACCACGCGGCAGGAGGGGTACGTCGTACGGACGGTGGCCGGGTTCGCGCGGGCGGACTTCGGGCGGTGCGTCGCCAAGTGGGTGCGGAGCGGCCACGTACAGACGGACACGCACTGGATGTACGCGCAGGTGGTGCCGAACGGGCTCGGTCCGCAGGCCCCGCTGTGGGCGGTGCGCTCGGGCTCCGAGCCCGACGCGGCGCAGCTGGCGGCCGCCCTCGGCCTGGAGTCCGGGCCCGCCGGCGGAGTCGAGCCGGTCCTCGCGGAAGTCGAGCCGGTCGTCGCCGAGGTGGCGGACCGGCTCGACGCGTCGGGCCGCACCGGCGAGGCCCGGTTGGCCGGGGTACTGGCCGCCGTACTGCACCGCGCGCCGCGGGCCCGGATCGCGGCGCGGCTGGCTGCGGGGCCGCTCGGGATGCCGCTCGCCCGGCGGGTCGCCGACCTGGTCGGGCTCTACCCGTGCCTGCAGCGGCCGTTCCCGGACGAGGGGCGGCGGGCCGGGCTGGTCCGGATGGCCGTCGCCGCCGATCTCGGGGTGCTTCACGCACTCGCGGGGGCGGTCGCGGGGGATACGGCGGATGCGGCGGATGCCGGGGCGCGGGAGTGCGTCGAGTGGTCCGCGCTGTACGCCGAGGAGGCGGGGCTGCTCGGCCCCGATCCGCTGGGTCCGCTGCGCGCGGGGCTGCGGGAGGCCCTCGGGGGTCTCGGCGCGGACGCGGCGGACCGCTGCTGGGCGGAGGCCCGGGAGGCCTTCGGGCGGGGCGGGATCTCCACCGCCGAGGAGGCGGTGGCCGCGACCTGGCGGTGGCGGGACGGCGGCTTCCCTCGGCTGGTGCAGCTGTGCGGGCCCTCGGGCAGCGGGAAGAGCACGTACGCCCGGAGTCTGCCGGGCGTGGCCGCGTACATCAGTCTGGACGATCTGCGCGCCGCCCGGGGTTCCCGCGCGGACCAGCGGGCCAACGCGGACGTGCTGCGCGAGGGCCTGGACCGGCTGGACGCGGCGCTGGCCGCGGCGGCGGGCGCCGGATCCACGGTGGTGTGGGACGCCACCTCCCTCACCGAGCAGCAGCGGGGCCTGGCCGGTGCGGTCGCGCGGCGCCGCGACGCGCTGGTAACCCAGGCCGTGGTGCTGGTCGAGGAGGCGGAGCTGGTCCGGCGCAATGGCGTCCGGCCCCATCCCGTGCCGGCGGAGGTACTGAGTACCCAGCTGCACCGGTTCAGCCCGCCGTATCCCGGCCATGGGGCCGCGCACCGCATCCGGTACATCGGGGCGGGCGGGACGGTGGAGGACACGGCGGGGAGCATCGGGACCGTGGCCGGGACGGCGTCGGCGGCCACGGCAGTGGCAGTGACAGTGGGCGAGGACGGCTGATGCGTACCAGTGAGGAGCTCTACCACCAGGTCCGCTGGGACCCGCGCTTCGATCCCGCGCGCTTCGTGTTCGGGCTGCACCAGCGCGGGGCGCCGCCAAAGCGGGTCCCGCTGCCGTCCTTCGTACCGGGCGGCGACATCCCCTGGCACCGGGTGCTGTTCGTGGAGGCGGACGGCGAGCTCGTATGGGACCGGGCGAGCGGTGTGGACCGGATCGACTCCACCGAGGCCGGCCGGAGCCGCGAACCGCGGCTGCTGCGGGCCCCGTTCTTCACAGCCCGGACCCCGTACGCGTGGGATCCGGCGGGCGGCGGTGCCTGGCGGCCGGCCGAGGCTCCGGCCGGGTCCGGGCCCGTGACACCGGACCCCGGGCCGGGGCAGCAGCGCGTACGTCTGCTGACCTGGAACACCCTGTGGGACCGGTACGACGCCCCGCGCATCGACACCGCCCTGCGCAGGCCGATGCTGCTGGCCGACCTGGCGGCCGCCGATGCCGATGTGATCGCCCTCCAGGAGGTCGAACCGGCGCTGCTCGAAATGCTGTTGGCGCAGCCGTGGGTGCGCGCCGCGTACACGGTGGGCACCGATCCGCGCGGCAAGGACGTCGCCGCGAGCGGGCTGCTGGTGCTGAGCCGGCTGCCCGTACGGGAGGCGGGGCTGCACCTGCTGGGGCCGCACAAGGCGGTCGCGGCGGTGACGGCGGACACCGCGGGCGGCCCCCTCGTGGTGGCCTCCGTCCATCTGACGAGCGATCACACGGAGAACGGCGCCGGGCGGCGCAGTACCGAACTGGCGCGGATCGCAGAGGGGTTGAGCGGCGTCGAGGCGGACGTGGCGCTGCTCGGCGATTTCAACGACGGACGCTCCGGAGCGGGGGGGCCGGCGGCGGCACTGGGCATGCGGGACACCTGGACCGAGGTGCACGGGGCGCGGGACACCACGCCGACCTTCGATCCGGTGGCCAATCCGCTGGCCGCGGTGGGCTCGCTGTCGGGGCGGCCCGGCCGGCTGGACCGGGTGCTGCTGCGTTCGGCGGGGGCACGGGTGCGGGAGGCCGTCTTGCGGGGCAACAGCCCTGGTCCGGAAGGGCTGTTCATCTCCGACCACTTCGGGGTGGAGGCGGTCGTGGACTTCGCGGGGCGGGGTGACGGGCACGCGGTGCTCGACGTCCGGGCGACCGCGCGGACGGCGGTGGCCTGGTTGCCGCCGCACGATCCGGCGGTCGAGGAGCTGCGCCGCGAGCACGACCCGGCGGTCCGCCGCTGGCCTGCGCACGTGAACCTGCTGTTCGGCTTCGTACCGGAGTCCTCGTTCGAGGCGGCCCTGCCGCTGCTGGCCGAAGTGGCCGCGCAGGCGGCGCCGTTCACGGCGCGGCTGGCCGGGGTGCACAGTTTCGGGCACCGGGAGGACGCCACGCTGTGGCTGGACCCGGCGGCGGCCGGCGACCAGCCGTGGCAGCAGCTGCGGCGGGGGCTCGCCGAGAGGTTCCCGGGGTGCCGGGGGCGCGACGGCTTCACCCCGCACCTGACGCTGGGGCGCAGCCGGGATCCCCAGCGGGCACTGGCGGAGTTCACCGCGCGACTCGGCGGATCGGGGACCGGGAGCGGGACCGGGACTTCGGCCCGGGTCGGGGAGCTCGCCGTGCTGTCCCGGCGCGGGGACGGCCCGATGCGGGTACGGGCGACAGTGGAACTCGGCACGGGGACGTGGCGATGGGTACCGGAGCCGGAATCCGAACCGGGAGCGCCATCGGCCCATGAGGCCGAGACCGAGGCCCTCACCGCCCGGATCGCGGAGGCGCTGGGCGACGGCGCGGTGCACCTCGCCGGATCCCGCCGCATGGGCTGCGCCCTGCCCGGGGCGGACCTCGACCTGGTCGCGGCCCTGCCGGGCACGGCCGGGATCGCGGGGGCACGGGGGCGGGTCGCGGCGGCGCTTCCGGAGGCCGAGCGGCTGCGGGAGGTCGTCGGGGCGCGGGTCCCGGGGCTGCGGCTGCGCGCGGCCGGACGGGATGTGGACCTGGTGGTCGTCGCCACGGGCGCGGTGGACCCGGCGCGGGCGGTGGAGTTGCGGGCGGATCTCGGCGAGGCGGCCGCGATCGCGCTCAGCGCCGTCAGCGACGCCGACGCGGTACGGGACTTCGTGGGCGCCGAGCGGCATGCGGAGTTCGTCCGGCTGGCCCGGGAGGTCAAGGCCTGGGCCCGCGTACGAGGGCTGGACTCGGCGCCCTTCGGCGGGCTGCCGGGGCTGGCCTGGGCGGTGCTGGCGGCCCGTACGGTCCGGGAGGCCGCCGACCTGTCCCCCGAGGCCCTGCTCCGGGAGTTCTTCGGGACCTGGGCCGCCTGGGACTGGCGCGACCCGATCGCCCTGACACCATCTGCCCCGGACCCCGACCCCGACCCCGTCACGGTCCTCACTCCCTCCGCGCCGGTCCGCAGCTGCACGGCCCAGGTCGGCCCGGGCCTGCGCGATCTGCTGGTTCGGGAGCTGTACCAGACCTGGGAACTCCTGGAGACGGAGATCGACGCCGAAGCCCCCGCCACCCCGCCGATGCACCGCCGGCACGCGGCATGGGCGGTGGTGACCGTACGGGAGGACGAACCGCGGGAGTTCGAGGAGCACCTGGGCCGGGCCCGGGGCCGGATGCGCGCGCTGCTCGGCGCCCTCGCGGAGGCCGGTGTCCGGGAGGCGCACGCCTGGCCGCGTCCCTTCGCGCTCTCCCCCACCTCGGCCCGGTACGCGATCGGGCTCGGCGCGGCCCCGCCCGACGCCGCCGGGCTCGCGGCGCTCGCGGACCGCTGGTCCGCCGACCTCCCCGGCGTCGAAGTCACCTGGGCGGAATGCGGAGCGGTCCCCTCACTCGGGTGAACCACCCCCTCCATCGCGCCAAGTAACGAACGCATGCCACCCCTCACCCTCCGCCCAAGGCCACTCCCCGAAGACAGCCGAGCCCTGTCCCGCCGAGCGGGTCTCAGCGGGTATGGCGGGACAGAGCGGCCAGGAGTCTCAGTAGAGTCATGGCACCTTTTTTCGTCAACACTTTTCACAAGGATTGAAGAAACTCCGAGTTCACAGGCCTCACCGGCAATTGACACCTTCTCGGACGTTCACTTCATGAAGGCTGAAACCCTTGACGGCCCTCATGGCGGGCAGTTCACTCACGCTTCGATCCCCCGGATCCACGACGTCAGGAGAGCCCCCCCCCATGCCCCGCCTCTCGGACCATCCGCCGCGACTGACGGCCGCGGCCCTCGTCACCGCGCTCGTAGCGGCCCTCCTCGTGCTCCTCCCGGGAGCCGCCGCCCAGGCCGCGCCCGTCCTCCTGTCCCAAGGCAGGCCCGCCACCGCCTCCAGCGAGGAGAACGCCGGCACGCCCGCCTCCGCCGCCGTCGACGGCGACAACGCCACCCGGTGGTCGAGCCAGTTCGCCGACCCGCAGTGGATCCAGGTGGACCTCGGCGCCCCCGCCCAGCTCAGCCAGGTCGTACTGCGCTGGGAGACCGCGTACGCGAAGGCGTACCGGATCGAGCTGTCCGACGACGGCGCCCGCTGGAGCACCGCCTACTCCACGACCGCCGCCACCGGCGGGGTCGCCATCCACGACATCACCGGCACCGCCCGCTACGTCCGCGTGTACGGCACCCAGCGCGCCACCCAGTGGGGTTACTCCCTCTACGAGTTCCAGGTCTTCGGCACCTCCGGCGGCGGCCCCACCCTCCCCGGCGGCGGCGACCTCGGCCCCAACGTGATCGTCTTCGACCCGTCGACCCCGAACATCCAGGGCAGGCTGGACGAGGTGTTCCGGCAGCAGGAGTCGGCCCAGTTCGGCGCCGGCCGCTACCAGTTCCTCTTCAAGCCGGGCACGTACAACGGCCTCAACGCCCAGATCGGCTTCTACACCTCCATCTCGGGTCTGGGCCTCAGCCCCGACGACACCACCATCAACGGGGACGTGACCGTCGACGCGGGCTGGTTCGGCGGCAACGCCACCCAGAACTTCTGGCGTTCGGCCGAGAACCTCGCGCTCAACCCCGTGAACGGCACCGACCGCTGGGCCGTGTCCCAGGCCGCGCCCTTCCGCCGGATGCACGTCAAGGGCGGGCTCAACCTCGCCCCCGACGGCTTCGGTTGGGCATCCGGCGGCTACATCGCCGACTCGAAGATCGACGGCCAGGTGGGCAACTACTCGCAGCAGCAGTGGTACACGCGCGACAGCGCGATCGGCGGCTGGGGCAACGGGGTCTGGAACCAGGTCTTCTCCGGGGTCCAGGGCGCACCCGCCCAGTCCTTCCCGAACCCGCCGTACACCACGCTCGACACCACTCCCGTCTCCCGGGAGAAGCCCTTCCTCTACCTCGACGGGACCGAGTACAAAGTCTTCGTCCCGGCCAAGCGCGAGAACGCACGCGGCACCTCCTGGGGCAACGGCGCGCCGCAGGGCACCTCGCTCCCGCTGAGCCGGTTCTACGTGGTCAAGCCGGGCACGACCGCCGCGACGATGAACCAGGCGCTGGCCCAGGGCCTGCACCTGCTCTTCACGCCCGGCGTCTACCACGTCGACCAGACCCTCCAGGTGAACCGCGCGGACACGGTCGTCCTGGGCCTCGGCCTGGCCACGATCGTTCCGGACAACGGGGTGACGGCGATGAAGGTCGCCGACGTGGACGGGGTGCGGCTCGCCGGCTTCCTGATCGACGCCGGGCCGGTCAACTCGCCGAGCCTGCTGGAGGTCGGCCCGGCCGGCACGGCCACGGACCACGGCGCCGACCCGACGACCGTGCAGGACGTGTTCATCCGGGTCGGCGGCGCCGGCCCCGGCAAGGCCACCGTCGGCATGGTGATCAACAACCACGACACGATCGTCGACCACACCTGGATCTGGCGGGCCGACCACGGCGACGGGGTGGGCTGGGACACCAACCGCGCCGACTACGGGTTCCGGGTGAACGGCGACGACGTACTGGCCACCGGGCTGTTCGTCGAGCACTTCAACAAGTACGACGTGCAGTGGAACGGCGAGCGCGGCCGCACGGTCTTCTTCCAGAACGAGAAGGCGTACGACGCCCCGAACCAGGCGGCGATCCAGAACGGCACGACCAAGGGCTACGCCGCGTACAAGGTGGCCGACTCGGTGACCGTCCACGAGGGATGGGGACTGGGCAGCTACTGCTACTACAACGTGGACCCGACGATCCGTCAGGACCACGGCTTCCAGGCGCCGGTGAGGCCGGGCGTGAAGTTCCACGACCTGCTCGTCGTCTCGCTCGGCGGCAAGGGCCAGTACGAGCACGTCATCAACACCACGGGCGCACCCACCTCGGGAACGTCGACGACCCCGTCCACGGTCGTCTCCTTCCCCTGACCCGAGGAAGGCCGTGCGGGCGCGGGGCGGCTCTCCGGCCGCCCCGCGCCTCCCCGCTCGGTGGCAACCTCGCCCAATCGGTGTGCGCGGCCCCGGGGGTCTGCGAGACTCCGCTCAACGGGGCGGCACGGACAGCCGGAAGGGCACGGGGAACCGCATGGAGCCGATTCGTGCCGTTCCCGCCGCAGCCGGTCATCACCCAGGACAACCGCCGAAGGGGAGAAGCAGGCGGCGATCCTGCGGGCCGAGACCGAGGTGGCGGTCGCGGACATCCTCCGCCGCGGCGGCGCACGGGCGGCGGCTCCGGCCGCGGTTCCCGTACGGGCCGTGCGGCCCGATCCGCTGCTGCCGGGCGACCCCCGCCGGGTCGGCCGCTACCGGCTGACGGCCCGGCTCGGCGAGGGCGGCATGGGGACGGTCTACCTGGGGCTGTCGCCGGGTGAGCGGCGGGTGGCGGTGAAGGTCGTACGGGCGGACCTGGCGGCGGATCCGGGGTTCCGCAAGCGGTTCGCGCGGGAGATCGAATCCGTGCACCGGAGGGGATCCACGCCTTCGGGATCGTCCACCGCGATCTGAAGCCCGGCAACATCATCATCGCGGAGACGGGTGCGCGGGACATCGACTTCGGCATCGCGCGGGCGCTGGACGCCACCGCCCTGACCCGGACGGACCACCTGATCGGCACCCTGGGCTTCCTCGCCCCGGAGCAGCTGACGGGGGCTCCGCTCACGCCGGCCGTCGACGCCTACGCGTTCGGGATGTGCTGGCCCACGCGTGCGGGGCCGCGCCGTTCCCGCAGGGAGCGAAAGTGGAGCCGGCCCTGCGGCTGCTGCCCGCCGGCCTGTCGGCGATCGTGAGGGTCTGCCTCTCCCCCGACCCGGCCACCCGGCCGACCCCGGCGCAGATCCTGGAGCGCCTGGGCGGCGGGGACGTGAAGCCGGCCGGGGACTGGCTGCCCCCGGCCGTGCGGGCGATGGTCGGCCTCCACAACATGCCGACCGGCACCGGGAGCTGAGGAGGGGTCAGACCTCCAGGATGATCTTTCCGGCGGTGCGTCCCGTCTGGCTGAGTTCGAAGGCCTCCGCGAGCCGCGACAGCGGGAACGTCTCGGCGATGGTGACGGTGAGCTGCCCGCTGTCGGCGAGCCGGCCCAGTTCGGCCAGGCCTTCGGCGTCGGGCCGGACCCACATCCACTGGCCTCCCGCGCCGAGCACGGTGGGGTCGGCGATGGAGGCGTGCCGGCCGCCGTCGGCGAGGACCGCCTGGGTGACGTCGAGGACGCCGCCGACGAAGTCCGCGGCGACGGTGATCCCGTCGGGGGCGAGCGCGCGCACCCGGTCGACCAGTCCCTCCCCGTACTCCACGGGCTCGCAGCCGAGTTCGCGCAGCCGGTCGTGGTTGCGCGGCGAGGCCGTGCCGATGACCCGGGCGCCCAGCGCACGGGCGATCTGCACGCCGAAGGACCCGACCCCGCCCGCGGCCCCGTGGATGAGGACGGTGTCGTCCTTTCCGGTGGCGAGCCGGGTGAGCAGCTGGTACGCGGTGAGCCCGGCCAGCGGCAGGCCGGCCGCCTCCTGCCAGGACAGCGAGGCGGGCTTGGCGGCCGCGGCCCGTACGGGCACGCTGACGAACTCGGCGAAGGTCCCGCCGTGCACGTAGTCCTTGCGGGCGTACGCCATGACCTCGTCGCCGACCGCGAACTCGGGTGTGTCGATGCCGACCCGCTCGACCGTGCCGGCGACGTCCCAGCCGGGGACGACCGGGTACACGACGTCCATCAGCGGGTCGAGCCCGCCCGCCATGATCTTCCAGTCGACGGGGTTGACCGAGGCGCACCTGACCCGGACGAGGAGCTCGCCGGGGGCCAGCTTGGGCATCGGCAGCTCGGTCTCGGTGAGCACCTCCGTCCCGCCGTACGTCTCGTAGGCCATCGCCCGCATGGTGTCCTGGGACATCTACCCGACCTCTCCGTGTGCCATGAGCCGTGAGCTGGTGGAAGCACCGCCGCCCATCCCATCACGAAAGGCCGTGCCCGCCCCGAGAAGCGGGGCGGGCACGGCGCGGCGCGGCGCGGGGAGCCGCGATGTCACAGGGCCCGGTGCGCGGCGATCACTTCGGCGTAGCGGCGCCCGCTGGTCTTGATCGTGCGACGCTGGGTGGCGTAGTCGACGCGGACCAGGCCGAAGCGCTTGTCGTAGCCGTAGGCCCACTCGAAGTTGTCCAGGAGGGACCAGGCGTAGTAGCCGGCCAGCGGCGCGCCGCGGCGGGCGGCGCGGGCGCAGGCCGCCAGGTGCCCGGTCAGGTACCGGGCCCGTTCGGGGTCGTGGACGCTGCCGTCGGCGGCGACGGTGTCGTGGTACGCGGATCCGTTCTCGGTGACGTGGATGCGCCGGGCCCCGTACTCCTCGGTCAGCCGCATGAGCAGGGCCTCCAGGCCGTTCGCGTCGACCTCCCAGTCCATACCGGTGCGCGCGACGCCGGGCCGGTCGATCTGGCGGGCGTACGGGGCGGGGCCGGCCGGGTCAGCGGTGACCGTCTGCGGGAAGTAGTAGTTCAGGCCGGTCCAGTCGAGCGGGCTCGCGATGGCGGCGAGGTCGCCGGGGCGTTCGGGGAGGTCCACGGCGTAGACCTCGCGCATGTCGGCGGGGAACCCGCGGCCGTGGACCGGGTCGAGCCACCAGCGGTTGACGTGGCCGTCCATGCGCAGGGCCGCCGCCCGGTCGGCTTCGGTGTCGGTGGCGGGCTCGATCGTGGAGAGGTTGTTGACGATGCCGATCCGCGCGCCGGGGGCGGCGGCCCGTACGGCCTGGGTGGCGAGCCCGTGGCCGAGCAGCAGGTGGTACGAGGCGCGGACGGCGGCGGTCAGGTCGGTCCAGCCGGGGGCCATCCTCCCCTCCAGGTGGCCGATCCACGCCGAGCACAGGGGCTCGTTCAGGGTGGCCCACTGGGTGACCCGGTCGCCGAGGCGGGCGGCGACGAACCCGGCGTACGCGGCGAAGTGCTCGGCGGTCGACCGCTCGGGCCAGCCCCCGCGGTCCTGGAGGGCCTGGGGCAGGTCCCAGTGGTAGAGGGTGACGGAGGGGGTGATCCCGGCGGCGAGCAGGCCGTCGACGAGCCGGTCGTAGAAGGCGAGGCCCTCGGGGTTGGCCGGGCCGTCGCCGCCGGGGACCACGCGCGGCCAGGCGATGGACATCCGGTAGGCGTTGGTGCCGAGCTCCCGCATCAGGGCGATGTCCTCGCGCCAGCGGTGGTAGTGGTCGCAGGCGATGTCGCCGGTGTGGCCGCCGTCGACGGCGCCGGGGGTGTGGGAGAAGGTGTCCCAGATGGAGGGGGCGCGGCCGTCCTCGGCGACGGCGCCCTCGATCTGGTAGGCGGAGGTCGCGGTACCCCAGGCGAACTCGCGGGGCAGGGCGGCGAGATCGATGGAGCCGAGTTCAGCGCCGGTCTCGAAACGGGTTCCGGAAAGGGTCATTCGACGGCTCCTGCCGAAAGGGTCATTTGACGGCTCCCGCCGTGAGTCCGGCCACCAAGTACCGCTGGAGCAGCAGGAATCCGGCGACGACGGGGATGCTGACGACGAGCGAGGCGGCCATGATCTGGTTCCAGTAGACGTCGGTCTGCGTGGAGTAGCCCTGCAGCCCGACGGCGAGGGTGCGGGTGGTGTCGTTGGTCATGACGGAGGCGAAGAGCACCTCGCCCCAGGCGGTCATGAACGCGTACACGGCGACGGCGACGATGCCGGGGACGGCCGCCGGGACCACGATGCGCAGCAGCGCGCCGAGCGGGCCGCAGCCGTCGACGGTGGCCGCCTCGTCGAGGTCGCGGGGCACCGAGTCGAAGTACCCGATGAGCATCCAGATGGAGAAGGGGAGGGAGAAGGTCAGGTACGTGAGGATCAGCGCGCCGCGGGAGCCGTAGAAGGCGATTCCGGTGGCGTTGCCGACGTTGACGAAGATCAGGAACAGCGGGAGGAGGAAGAGGATCCCGGGGAACATCTGGGTGGAGAGGACGGTGACGGTGAACAGGCGCCTGCCGCGGAAGCGGTGGCGGCTGACCGCGTAGGCCGCGAAGACGGCGATGACGACGGAGGCGGCGGTGGCCGCGCCCGCCACGATCAGGGAGTTCACGAAGTACCGGGCGAGCGGGACGGTGTGCCAGATGTCGATGTAGGGGCGGAGGGTGAGCCCGCTGGGGATCCAGCGGAAGCGGCCCGCGACGTCCTGGAGCGGCTTGAGGGAGCTGGTGACCATGACGTAGACGGGCAGCAGCACGAAGCCGGAGAGCAGGGTGAGGAAGGCCGCGCGGATCACCCGGAAGGTGAGGGGCGGGGCGAGCGGCGAGGATCGGCGGCGGCTGCCGTCGCCGATCCTGGTGTGGTCAGGCACGCTCGTTCCTCCTTCCGCGGGTCGTGACGAGCAAGTACCCGGCGGTGACGATCAGCAGGAAGAGCAGCAGCAGGACGGACATGGCCGAGCCGGTGCCGAAGTTCCAGGTGACGAAGCTGGATTGGTAGATGTGGAGGGAGATCAGGTCGGCGGCCTCGGGGGCCGATTTGCCGAACAGCACGAACGGCGTGTTGAAGTCGTTGAAGGTCCACAGGAACAGCACCAGGATCAGGACCTGGTTGACCGCGCCGACCGAGGGCAGGGTGATCCGGCGGATCTGCTGCCAGATGCCGGCGCCGTCCAGCGCGGCGGCCTCGTACAGCTCGCCGGGGATGTTCTGGAGGGCGGCGGTCACGATGAGGAAGGCGAACGGCCACCCCTTCCAGACGGAGACGGTCAGCAGGGCCCAGAAGCTGTTGCCGCCCAGCAGCCAGAAGGTGTGCTCGCCGCCGATCAGGCCCAGTTGGTCGTGCAGGACGTGGTTCACCAGGCCGTTGTCCCGCTGGAACATGAACGCCCAGGTGATGACCGCCGCGTACACGGGCAGGGCGTACGGGACCAGGAACAGGGCGCGCAGGAGGCCGCGGCCGCGGAAGCCCTCCTGCATGAACACCGCCGCGGCGGTACCCAGCAGCCAGCACAGTCCGACGGAGAGCAGGGTGAAGAGACAGGTGGTGAGGAAGGAGCGCAAGAGGGCTTCGCCGACGGGCCTGTTGACGTCGAGGACGAGTTCGTAGTTGGCCCAGCCCGTCCAGGGCGCGCGGGACCAGTCGCGGATGAAGAACTGGGTCAGCCGGCGGAAGCTCATCAGGATGCCCATCACCATCGGGACGAGGTGGATGAGCAGTTCGAGGAGCAGCGCGGGCAGAAGCAGGAGGTACGGGAGGGAACTGCGGCGCAGACGCGCGGTCTTGAGGCTCATCGGGCCGCACTCAGCTCGCCATCTGCTGCTGGGCCTTGGTGAGCTTGGCCTTGACCGACTCGGTGGTGACGGGGCGGCCCGCCGCGGCGTCCGCGAAGAGCTCCTTGACTGCGGTGCCGACGGCCGTCTCGAACTGGGACTCCTGCGGGACCTGCGGGAGCGGGGCGGCACTGGTGCCCAGAGTGGTGCGGAGCACGGTGAGGTCGTCGGTGGCGAACGCGGGGTCGCTCTGGGCGGCCTTGACGGGCGGGACGGAGCCGTACGTCTTGTTGAGGATCCTCTGCTCGTCGTCGCTGGTCATGAACTTCACGAACTTGAGGGAGCCGTCGATGTTGTCGGTGTTCTTGAAGACGGCGAGGTTGATGCCGGCGACCATGGAGTTGGTGCCCGGGCCGGAGCCGGGTGTGCCGCCCGCGGGCACCGGGACCGGGGCCACGCCCCAGTCGCCCTCCTTCATGCCGTGGCTCTTGAAGGAGGAGGCGGCGCTCTGCCACAGGACCATGGCGGTCTTGCCGTTGGCGAAGTCCTGGAGGGACTGGTTCTGGGCGTACTCGGCGTTGCCCGGCGCGATGATCTTGTCCTTGGCCATCAGGTCGACGTACTGCTTGACGGCGTCGACGGCGCCCGGGGAGTCGAAGGTGGGCTTGCCGGCCGCGTCGAAGAAGTCCGCGCCGTGCTGCTTGGCGAGGACGAAGGCCTGGTGGATGTTGTTGGCGAGGTTGGCGCCCTCGGCGCCGAGGGCCCACTTGCCGTCCCTGGACAGCCGCTGCCCGGTCGTGACCATCTCGTCCCAGGTGGCCGGGGGCTTCGCTATGCCCGCCTCCTGGAACATCTTCTTGTTGTAGTAGAGCGCGTACGCCATCGAGTACAGCGGGACGGCGGCCGGGTCCTGGCCGGCGGCGCCCGCCGAACCGATGGCCGACTCCACGAAGCGGTCCTTGCCGCCGATCGCCGCGAAGTTCTCGGCGTTCCACGGGAGCAGGGCGCCGGTGGCCTGGAGGGAGGAGGACCAGGTGTTGCCGATGTTGAGGACGTCGGGGCCCTGGCCGGAGGCGGTGGCGGCGAGGATCCGGTTGAGCAGGTCCGACCAGGGGACGACTTCGAGCTTGACCTTGATCCCGGTCTGCTCCTCGAACTTCTTCAGCTCCGGGCCGAGGGCCGCCTGGTCCGCCGCGAGGTCCGGGCCCTGGTTGGAGGCCCAGTACGTGAGCTCCTTGGGGGCGGTGTTGGACCCGCCGCCGGTGTCCGCGGCGCCGCCGCCGCAGGCGGTGGCGGTGGCGGCGAGCAGGGAGGCGGTGACGGCGGCAGCGGCGGCTCGGGTTCTGCGCATGGCGGATCGGCCCCTTTCGGCAGGGTCGGGGAAGGCCGGCGGGTGTTCTCGGCTCGGACGGCGGTGCGTTGACGGCGGTGCGTTGGCGGCGGTGCGTTGGCGGCGGTGCGTTGGCGGCGGTGCGTTGGCGGCGGTGCTTCGGCGGCGCGCCCACCGCTTGGAGCCCAGCGCCTCAAGGCCTTAATTTAGGACGTGAGTTAAGCCTCGTGAAAGGGTCGCGTCAAGGGGTCGCGCAAGGGTATGTTGCGAGCGACGACAGGGCGGACGGCAGGACGGAAGGAGCCAGATGACCACAGGGCGTGGCGGCCGTACGGTACGGGACCTGCGGCGCGGCAACCGCAGCGCCGTGCTCCAGCGGCTGTACTTCGGCGGGCCGATGAGCCGGCAGGAACTCGGGCCCGCCACCGGGCTGAGCTCCGGCTCCGTCAGCAACGTGGTCGGCGAACTCGTCTCGGACGGGCTGCTGGAGGAGGCAGGCATCGTCGACTCGGACGGCGGCCGGCCGCGCACCCTGCTGCGCGTGGCCCCCGGCAGCGCCCACATGATCGGGGTCGACGTCGGCGAAACCCGGGTCCGCGTCGAGCTGTTCGACCTGACACTGACCGAACTCTCGCGCGCCGAGCTGCCGTTGCAGCCGCGCGGCTGCTACGACGTCGGCCCGATCGTGGACCACGTCCGGACCGGGATCGCCGCCGTCCTCGCGGAGGCCGGGGTCGGGACGGACCGGCTGCTGGGGGTGGGCGTGGGCGTCCCCGGCATAGTGGACCGCGAGGCGCCGGGCGGAGCGGTCGTCCACGGCCAGACCATCGGCTGGGACGCGGTCCCGTTGGAGGCGCTGCTGCGGGCGACGGGAGCCGTGCCGCCGGAGGTCCCGTACATCATCGACAACGGGGCACGCACGCTCGGCCAGGCCGAGATGTGGTTCGGGGCGGGGCGCGGTGCCCGCGAGGCCGTCGTCGTCCTGTTCGGCTCGGGCGTGGGCGCCAGCCTGATCACGGACGGCTCGCCGGACGGGGGCACGACGGAGGGCACCCCGCTGGAGTGGGGGCATTTGACCGTCTCGGTACGGGGGCGGCGCTGCCGGTGCGGGGCGCTGGGCTGCCTGGAGGCGTACACGGGGGCGGAGTCCCTGCTGCAGCGGTGGTCGGAGCGAGGCGGCGGCGCCGTGGACGCGGCGGACGAGGAGGAGGCCCTGTCGGCGCTGCTGGCGGCTGCCGTCGCGGCGGATCCGGTGGCCCTGGAGGTACTGGAGGAGACCGCGGAGTACCTCGGCGCGGGCCTGTCGGACGTGGTCAACCTGTTCCGGCCGGAGCGCATCCTGATCGGCGGCTGGGCGGGCCTGCTGCTGGGCCCGCACATCCTGCCCGCCGTACGGGAGCACGCGGCCCGGTACTCCCTGCGCCATCCCGCCGAGCACGTCACCATCGGCCTGGGGTCCCTGGGCCCGGACGCGGTCACGGTCGGCGCGGCGACGCTCCCGCTGTCGGCGTTCTTCGCCACGGGCGGCCGTCCCACGCCCCGGCCCCCGCAGCCGGAGGCCCCGGGCTGGCGCACGTCCCTGGAGGTCCGAGCCGGATCGCCGGCCCGGCGACCGTGAGCTTCCGGGTTCAGCCGCCGCCGGCCTCCGCGCACCGGGCGAGGGTGTCCAGGAAGGCCGTGGTGAGCGGGTCGGGGTGCGGGCGCGTATAGGCGGCGAGCATCCGGCGCACCGGCGGTTCGGGACGCAGCACCCGCCCCGCGAAGCCGGACGGCACGACGCTCTCGGGGACCAGGGCCGGTCCGAGCCCGGTGGCCGCCAACAGCGGAGCCGCGGCGGTCTGTTCGGTCCGTACGGCGGCACGCGGCCGGAAGCCGGCCGCCGCACAGGCCTGGTCCACCACCTCGGCCAGGCCGTTGCCGGGGGCGTAGTGCACCCATGAGCGGTCCGCCAGGTCCGCGAGGCGCACCCGGTCCGGCGCCGGATCGTCGGCGGGGACGGCCAGCACGAACTCCTCCGCCCCCAACTCCCGTACGGGACCGTCCCATTCACCGGGCACCGGGCCGACGGCGAGGTCGGCGCGGCCCGCGGCCATCGCGGCGAGCAGCGCGTCGGCGTGCGGGAACTCCATGAGCCGGACGCGTACGTGGGGATGACGTTCGTGCCAGGTGCGCAGCACCGGGAGCAGGATCCCGAGGGTGATCGAGTAGACGGCGGCGACCTGGATCTCGCCGCCGTCCAGGCCGACGGCGCGGCGGGCGGCGGTACGGGCCCGCTCGGCGTCGGCGAGCGCGGCACGGGCGTGCGGGAGCATCGCGCGGCCCATCGGCGTCAGCCGGACCGCGCGCGGCAGCCGCTCCAGCAGCGGCCCGCCCGTATCCCGCTCCAGCGCGCGGACCTGGTGGGACAGGGCGGGCTGGGAGACGTGCAGGAGCTCGGCGGCCCGGGTGAAGGAGCCGGTGTCGACGACGGTGACCAGGTACTCGAGCTGCCTCAGGGTTTTGAGGACCGGCACCCCGGACGACGTGGTGCGCTCGGTGCTGTACGCGATCGGCAACCCGTTCGTCACCGGCACCGTGCTGCACGTGGACGGCGGTGCGCGCCTTGTCTGAGACGACCGGCTCCGGCTCGGGCCGGGCGGGCGCGTGCCGGCCCACCGGCACGTGCTCGACGTGTGCCGGGTCCGTCACTCGTACTCCGTGCCTCCCTTGCGGGTGAGGTAGGCCGGGCTGACGGCCTTGGCCACGGCGCGGCCGCCGACCACCGGGCTGTGGCGCTCCACCGCCGGGCGGATCACGACGCCCTCGCGCAGGTGCATGGACCGGCCCGACACCGTCTCCCGGCCGGTCGCCAGCTCCAGCACCGTGCCGAGCTCGTACGGGCCCTCGAACAGCCGCGGCACCAATGGCAGTTCACCGTCCGAGAACAGCTCCTGCGGGTCCAGCCACCGCACCTGCCCGTCGATCTCCGCCGATACGTCGAAGACGGCGTATCCCGGCCCGGTGGCGGCCGTGCGGGCGTCCGTACCGTACGCGAGGTCCTGGACGCCCGCGCCGTACACCTCACCGAAGACGCCGATCCGGGTGGCGCCCAGCCGCTCGGCCAGCTTCGCGGCGACCTCCGGTACGCCGTGGCCGCGTACGGCCCGCCAGTACAGGTTGCGCTCGTCCTCGCGCAGGGCAAGCCCCTTCGAGCCGAAGCCCTTGGAGGAGACCAGCACCCGGCCGCCGTCGGCGACGTACGTCAACAGGCAGGCGGTGCCGTGCAGTTTCTCGGTGAGGACGACCGGCTCGCCGGGCGCGAACAGGTCCGGGTAGCGCTGGAGGTTCTCGATGTCCACCCACGGCAGCAGCTCGGGCGCGGCCTCCACCTCGCCGTTCATCGTCGTCGGGACGGGCGGCGCCCATTTGGTGATCCCGAGCAGCTCGGCGAAGTCCGTACCCTCCTCTGCCGCCCGCGCCAGGTCCACATCGGCCAGCGCACGCGGCCGGCACACCAGCCCCTGCGACAGTTCGCCGCGCAGCCGCACCGCCTTGACCCGGTCGGCGGAGCCTCCGGCGAGGCGGCCGGTCAGGCCGAGCTCCTCGATCAAGTCGGCGGGCAGCACGGCCTGTTCGGGTATGTATACGGCGAACTCCCCGGTGCGGTAGGCGCCCTTGGCGACGACGGCCCGGTAGAGGCCCACTTGGGCCAGCTCCAGCGCGTCGGCGTTCGGATGCTCGTGGACGGTCAGCTCTTCGGCGGTGACCCGCAAGGTCGACATGTGCGCAACTCCTCGGCCGGGACGGACGGATGGTGCCGTGTGCACCGGGGTCCACTGTGCGACCCGGCATTTCTGCTGGTCCAGCCGAAATCCCGGTGTTAGCCTGACGCGCCCCCGCCACCCGCCACACCGCCGTCCCGCCGCCCCCGCCCAGGAGGTCCCCGTGCCACGTGGTCCGGTCACCGTCGTCACCGGAGGCAGCAGAGGCATCGGCGCCGCGACCTGCCTGCGCCTGGCCGCGGACGGCCATGACGTGGTGCTCGGCTACCTCCGCGACGACGCGGCCGCCGAGGCCGTCGCGCAGCGCGTACGGGCGGCCGGCGCGCGCTGTCTGACCGTACGCGGCGACACCTCCGACGAGTGCGGGGTGGAGCGGCTCTTCGACATCGCCGGGGCCGAGTTCGGCGCGGTGACCGGGCTGGTGAACAACGCCGGGGTGACCGGCCCGCTCGGCCGGCTCGCCGAAACCGCGACCGAGGACCTTCGGCGCGTGGTCGAGGTGAACCTGCTCGGGTACCTGCTGTGCTGCCGCCGCGCCGCCCGGGACATGGCGGGGGCGGGCGGCGGGGCCATCGTGAACGTGTCCTCGGCGGCCGCCACGCTGGGCAGCCCCGGCGACTACGTCCATTACGCGGCGACCAAGGCGGCCACCGACGCCCTGACGGTGGGGCTGTCGAAGGAGCTCGGCCCGGACGGGATCCGGGTCAACGCGGTGGCGCCTGGCATCATCGAGACCGACATGCACGCCGCGATGGGCGACCCCGGACGACCGGCCCGGGCGGCTGCCGGGATCCCGCTCGGGCGGGCCGGGCAGCCGGAGGAGGTCGCGGGGGCCGTGGCCTGGCTGCTGTCCCCGGACGCCTCGTACACGACGGGCGCCGTCCTGCGGGTCTCGGGCGGTCGCTGACACCGGCCGCCGGCTCCGGAGTCACGCTCCGGCGTCAGCCTCCGAAGGCCGCCCGCGTGGCCGGGCCGTAGACCCCGGGCTGGTCGCCCTTGATGTCCCGGTCGCGCTGGAGCTGTGCGACCCCGCGCTTGGTCTGGCTGTCGTACTCGCCGGTGACCGAGACGTACGTGAACCCCTGCCCGCGGAGCCGCTCCTGGAGGGCGCGCACCTCGGGCCCTCGGTCACCCATCCGCAGGGTTCCGGAGGCCCCCGGGGACGGCGGCCCGGACGGGGTGCCCGGCGGCGCCGACTTGAGGTTCTGCCCCGCGGTCGGTCCCTCCGGTCCGGGTCCCGACGGCGATGCCGACGCGGCCGCCGAGGGCGCGGAGGCCCGTACGGACCCCTTGGGCGAGGGATCGTCGGCCCCGGCTCCGGGGCTGCGCGCAGGGAGCACCGGAACGGACAACTCCGGCGGTTTCACGGCCCGCCGGGGCTCCGGGTCGGGTCCGCTCAGCAGGAACGCCATCCCGCCGGCCGCGGCGAGGACGAGCAGGGCCGCGGCCACCAGCGGCACCCGGCTGCCGCGCTCCCGCCCGGTGCCGGCGCCGGCCGGCTCCGCACCGCAAGCGGGCTCGGGGTCGCCGTCACGCCGGGGTTCGGGCGCGCGGAAGGACACGGGCACGGGCCCGGTGTGCGGCCAGGCGGGGGTCGTCGCCCGGGACGGCCGCCCTGAGGGGGTCACGTACGGGCGCACGAACAGGCGGTCGTCGGGCACGCCTGCGCTCTCATCGGAGTCGTCGGAGTAGTGGGACACGGTTGTCTCCCGGCGGGGGTGGGGACCGGCGCGGCGGTGCGGTGTCGGCCCCCACCCTGCCGGTCAGGCCCTGCGCCGCCGCGCGACCAGGACCATGCCCGTGGCGGCTCCCGGCTGAAGGGCGCCTCCGGTTGTCATGGGGTCAAGCGAATCGCGGACCGGTGCGAACATATGAGATATCTCCGAAGTGCAGGTCATGCGGTGGTTCTTGAGTGCTTGATCGGCGCACTCTTTCCTCCCCGGACGGCCCGGGTCAAGCCAGGTGTCCGAACTACCCCATCCGTCCGTTCCGCTTCTCGACCCCGGTAGCCATCGGCATCCGGACCGTGACGATGAGGATGCCGGGGCCGATCCCGCTGCGGGTCGCTTCACCCGGACGCGTGAGTACGGCCCGGCGAGCGGCCCGCGGTGCGGCATGGTGGTCGGATGCAGTTACGCCGGGCCCTGCCCCTGTCCCTCGTCGCACTGCTCGCGAGCACCGGCTGCGTCTCCGTCGGCCCGGACGCGGCCCCGGCTCCGCCCCGCGGCACCTCGGCTCCCGCGGACGCTCAGGACACGCCCGAGGCGCCGCCCGCCCCCGACCGGCCGCCGAGTCCTCCGGAGTCCCTGCCCCTGCCGCTGGGGCAGCTCCCCGAGCCGCCGGTCCGGGCCGCCCCGGAGCGGCCGCCCGCCGTACGGAGCGCCAAACCGCCCGCGGCGCCCCGCCGGGCGCATCCGCCCAAGCCCGCGCCGCCGCGCACCCCGAGGCAGCCGGCCCCGCCGCGGCTGCCCCGCCCGGACGAGCTGTGCGCGGCCGCCGAGGGCGCCGTACCGCCCTCCATCGTGGATCTCTGCATCCGGCAGTATGGCCACTGACCAGCAGATATCGCTCAGGACTTGACCCTCCCCCCGTGTCAGGGCCTGCACTGGAGGGCGTCATGTTCACCATCGGAGACTTCGCCAAGCACGGCCGGGTATCGATCCGCATGCTGCGTCACTACGACGCCATCGGACTGCTGCGCCCGGCGCGTGTCGACCCCGCCAGCGGCTACCGCTACTACGAGGCCGGGCAACTCGCCCGCCTCAACCGTGTCATCGCGCTCAAGGAACTCGGCTTCAGCCTGGACCAGGTGGGGTCGATCCTCGACGAGCGGCTGGGCGCGGAGGAGTTGCGCGGCATGCTCAGGCTGCGCCGGGCGGAACTGGAGTCGGCCATGACCGCCGCGGCGGCCCGGCTGACCCAGGTCGAGACGAGGCTCCGGACCATCGAGAGCGAGGGTTCCATGTCCACCGTCGACATCGTCGTCAAAAGCCTCCCGCCCGTCCGGCTCGTCGAGCTGACCGGGGTCGCGGGGAGCTACGAACCGCAGGACATCGGGCCGGTCATCGGCCCGCTCTACGAAGAGCTCTGCCGCCGGATCGAGGCCGCCGGGGTGGTCCCGACCGGCCCGGGGATCGCGTACTACGAGGACGCGCCGGGTGCGGAGCCCGGCGCCGTCCTCGTCCACGCCGGGCTGCCGGTGGGGGCCTCGGTGCGCGCCGAGGCCCTCGGGGGCGCGGTACGTGTGGTCGAGCTGCCCGGGGTCGAGCGGGCCGCGACCGTGGTGCACCGGGGTTCGATGGACGCCATCCTGCCCACCGCCCAGGCGCTCGCGCACTGGATCGACGCGAACGGCCACCGCTCGGCGGGCTACGCCCGCGAGCTGACCCTCGCCTGCCCGGAGGACCGGACCCAGTGGGTCACCGAGCTCCAGGAGCCGCTCGCGCCGGTCGGGTAGGAGCTGTCGGGCCGATCCGGACCCTGCCGGACGGTGGCGGGGCGGCGGCCGGGGCGGGCCGTGCTGCGGAGGACCGTGTGCCGACGGACGCTGCGCAGGCGGTGCATCGTGGCGTGGCCGCGGCGGCGCCACTCGGCCCGGGGCAGACCCGCCCGCTGGCCGCCGCCGGTGATGAGGGCGTTGACGGGGGTGTGCGGGTCTGCCGCGATGCCCTTGGCCACCAGGACGCCGACCACGAGCGGGACCAGGGCCACGGCCAGGGCGGAGCCGGCGGTGGTCACGTTCTGCATGCGGCGCGGGCGGGCGGCGGCGTCGAAGGTCATGCCCGTATTCGATCAGCGGCGGAGTCGCGGGGAATCGGGGCGGATACTCAGGTCGTTGGGTGTGAGGTACTCAGACCGCACCGAGGGAGGTGGTGGGTGGTGACGGCATCGTTCGAGCCGGCGACCGGCGACGGACCGCAGCGGCCCGCCACGGCGGCGCGGGAGGCCGAGGTCCGGGCGGCGTACGAGGGCCTGCTGCAGATCCGCCGCCTGGTGAACGGCCGGGCGGGGACGGCGGTTCCCGCCCCCTGGGAGCTGCGGCAGATGCCGCGCGCGGTGGCCCTCGTACTGGAGGCCGCGGGCCTCCCGCCGTCGGCGGTGGACGCGGAGGGACGTCGTACGCGGACGGGGTACCGGGTGGCGCCCGGTCCGCACGGGGGCGCAGCGGTGGAGGTGACCTGGCTCGGCCCGCCCGGCGGCGGCGCGGCCGAGGCGGAGCAGGAGCGGCTGACGGCCTGCGCGGCCGCGCTGGAACCCCTCGGCTGGGGCTGCCTGCTCTACCGGGGGCCGCGCCGCCGCCGCTTCCTGGAGGTGGAACCGCCGCGCTGACGGCCCGTCCCGTCCCGTCCAGTCCGTCCGGTCCCGTCCAGCACCCGCGAAATGCGGTTTCCGGAATCCGGCCGCGCCGGGCAGACTCGCCCGATGGGCATGCTCGACGCAGTGGCGGACCGCATCGGCCGGGGCGAGACCGTGGAGTTCCGGCCGACCGGCGACTCGATGGTGCCGCTGATCCGCAGCAGGCAGCGGGTCCGGGTCGCCCCGGTCGACCCCGCGCTCGTCGAGCCCGGCGACATCGTGCTGGCCCGGGTCTCCGGCACGGTGTACCTGCACCTTGTCTCCGCCGTGGACACCCCGCGCCGCCGCGTGCAGATCAGCAACAACCGGGGCCGGGTCAACGGCTGGACCGGCCACGACCGGGTCCTCGGGATCTGCCTCGCCGTGGACGACGTACCCCGCCCGGGTGCGGCCGCCAAGGTCCGGCGGCCCCGGGCCCGTGCGATCGTTGCCGGTCGGCTCGGCAGTGCCCGCCTGGACCTCCTCCCCCTGGGCGTCGAACACGCCCCGGAGATGGCCCTCGTCCTGGGCGATCCCGTACTGCACGAGTTCATCGGCGGCGCCCCGCTCACGGCCGACGCGCTGCGCGAGCGCTACGCCCGGCTGGCGGCCGGGTCCGCGGACCCCGCGGTCGTGTGGTGCAACTGGGTGCTGAGGCTGCGCGGGGACGGGCCGCTGGTGGGGACCGTACAGGCCACCGTCACGCCCGCGCGGGACACGGCCGAGCTGGCCTGGGTGATCGGAACCCCGTGGCAGGGCCGGGGCTTCGCCACCGAGGCGGCCCGGACGGTCACGGCATGGCTGGCGGACCTCCCCACCGGGCTGCTGATCGCGTACGTCCACCCGGACCACCACGCCTCGGCGGCGGTCGCCGCCGCCTGCGGCTTCGCCCCGACCCCGCACCGCGAGGACGGCGAGATCCGCTGGGAGCACCGCCCGACGGCGCCGCCGGTCACCTACTCCTGATCAGGGATTCGGTCGAGTCCGCCTCGGCGAAGTCCGCAGTGAGCGTGGTGCGTGGCACGCTGATCACCGCGTCGTAGGCATCCAGGGCGGGCACGGGCAGGAAGCCGTTGTCCATGCGGATCCGGGCCGGCTCCGGCAGGCCATGCCGCCGGGCGTGCGTGCGCAGCGCGCGGGTGTCCACCAGCGCCGGCGCTTCGAGCACGCCCGCGAACAGCGACTCCACGCTGTCGGGTGTCGCTGCGGGGGCGTCAGCCGCAGATTGGCGCATCCCGGAAGGGTGCGCCGGATCGGGGACGTTCGCCACGGTCCGGCCGCCACCGCTGGTCAGCGCCACGGACACATAGCCCGTCCCGAGCTGTTGGGCGAGGGGGTATCCCATGGGCGTCCGGACGAGCGGGGCGTCCCCGGGGTTGGCGGTGCGCTGGATGTGGGCGTTGTGCGCGGAGACGATGATCCGGGTACCGGGTGCGGATCGGTCGATCAGGTGCAGCAGGCTGTCTGCCATGTAGCGGTCCCGAGCGGCCAGGTCGGCGGAGTCGGGTGCGCCGCCGAGCAGTTCGGACATCGCGCGCTGCATCTGGTCGGTGCGCCAGGCCGCCCAGACGTCCGAGAGGACGTTCTCGTACGCCTGGCGGCCGCCGTTGTCGACATAGACCTCACGCATGACGGTGACCCGATTGAGCAGCCGGCCGAGGATGGCCGAGAGCCGGTCCTGGACCGCGGGATCGAGGCGGAGGCGGGCGTGGGCGGGGACCAGACCCGAGCCGCCCGCAAGCGGCTCCGACAGCTCCAGAGCGGTACGCGCATAGTGCACCGCGCCGGAGTCGACATCGGCCAGGTACCTGGCGACCGGCTCCAGTACGGGCGCCAGCGAGCCGCCGGCCGCCGGGACGTCGAGCCCGGCGAAGCCGACCGGATGCGGCGCGGTGGCATTGTGGGCGCGCAGCCACCGCAGGGTGTCGCGGCCCTCGGCGGACTGGCCCGGACAGCCGTCGCTGCGAGGCGTGATCAGCGCGTCGAGATCACCGTCACCGCCTCTGACCCAGGCGTCGACGGCCCGGCCGGAGGCAGCCCCGAACTCCGCGGCGTAGACGGTGAATCCGCACTCCTGGACCAAAAAGCGCAGGATCCGATCGCGCAGCAGCCCGAATTCGCGTATCTGGTGGGAGTTCTCGCCCAGCGCGACCACTCGCGCGTCACCGACGAGTCGGCTCAGCGGCTCCAGGTCGTCGAGCGGGGCGGCGAGGCCGGAAGTGGCCAGACGGACGGCGTTGTGCGTAGTCCACTCGGCGAGGGGGAGCGGGCGTAACAGGCTCATGATCGTGACACTAACAACCAGTGCTCAGGCTCAAGTGACCTGATTCGGACGTTCCCTGACGGTTCTCGCTCGGGATGGGGTTCAGCCGTACCGCTCGGCCAGTGCGGCGACGGTGTCCGCGAGGGCCCGGCGGAGTTCGGACGGGGAGAGGACCTCGGCTTCGGTGCCGAGGCGGAGCAGGTCCCCGACCGCGACGGCCTGGGAGTCGACCTCCAGGTCGACGCGGATCCAGCCCTCCGGGTCCCCGGGGGCGGCCGGGGACGCGCCGGCCAGCGCCCGTACGCCGGCGGCGCCGAACTGCATCGGGAGCAGCCTGCGCCCGCGCGGGGACAGCAGCAGCCGGGCGGTCCCCTGCCGGGTCGCCGCCTCCATCCGGCGCGCGGACTCCGCCCAGTACGCGGCGAGTTCGAAGCCGGCCGGGCGCTCGAAGCCCTCCGCGGCGGTGTCCACGGCGAGGAACCGCGAGACCCGGTAGCTGCGTACGCGCTCGTCGGCGGCCCGCGCCACCAGGTACCAGATGCCGCCCTTGAGGACTAGGCCGAGGGGGTGCAGCGAGCGCCCGGCCCGCTCCTCGCCGCTCCAGCGGCGGTAGTGGGTGAGCAGTACGCGCTGGTCCCAGACCGCCTGGGCGATCCGCGCGAGGTGCGGTACGGGGTCGGCGTCGCGGAACCAGGCCGGGGCGTCCAGGTGGAAGCGGTCCTGGAGCCGGCGGGCCCGGTCGGCGAGGGCGGCGGGCAGCGCCGCCTGGAGCTTGAGCTGCGCGGCGGCCAGGTCGGCGCCGAGGCCCAGATCCTGCGCGGGCCCGGGTGCACCGGCGAGGAAGAGGGAGCCGGCCTGGGCGTCGGTGAGGCCGGTGAGCCGGGTGCGGTAGCCGTCCATCAGCCGGTAGCCGCCGGCCGGTCCGCGGTCGGCGTGGACGGGGACGCCGGAGGCGCCGAGGGCCTCGATGTCCCGGTAGACGGTACGGACCGACACCTCCAGCTCGGCGGCCAGTTCGGGTGCGGTCATCCGGCCGCGGTTCTGCAGCAGGAGGAGCAGGGAGAGGAGCCGGTCGGCGCGCATGGGGCCATTGTGGCCGGGATCCGGGATACCTGACAGAAGGTGTCAGGTATCCCGGACAGGCTGTTCTCGTGTCGGGGGGACCGAGCCCGCCCGGCCGTGAACCAGGAGGTCCTCCATGTCCGCCCGTACCGACACCCCTACCGGCAACGCCCCCACCGGCAGCGCCACCACCACCGGCCGCAGCACCACCGGCCGTTTCACCTTCGCCGACTGGCAGGAGCAGCCGGTCGGCCCGGCCGACTCCACCCCGCGCCTCGCCCGCTCGACGGTCGTCAACGCCTTCACGGGCGGCATCGAGGCCGGGGCGACCAATGCCGCCTACACGATCGCGTACACCGGGGAGGGCACCGGCTCCTACACCGGCCTGGAGCTGCTGTCGGGCTCCGTGGACGGCCGGAAGGGGGCGTTCGTCCTGGACCAGCGCGGCACCTTCGACGCCTCCGGCACCAGCTGCACGTTCGAGGTGGTCCCCGGTTCAGGGTCGGGCGAGCTGGCCGGGCTGTCGGGCTCGGGGGCTTTCACCTACCGCCACGGCGACACGTCCGTCGCGTACGAGTTCAGCTACACGGTGGCGTAGACGGCGACAGGGGGCGCGGACCACGACGGCCCGCGTCCCCTGTCACCTTCGTCCCGCCTGCCGCGGCTACGGTGCGCCGAAGGTCAGCGTCAGCTGCGGCGTGCCCTCGTTCGCCGCCGCCTCGGAGGACCACAGCCACAGCGCGTCCGTACCCGGGCTGGTCAGCGCCAGGCCGTAGCTCGTACCGAGCGCGCCCGCGAGGCCGGCCGTGCTCAGCCCGGTGGTGTGCACCGCCGAGCCGTCCGGGACCCCGGCGAAGCTGCCGAGGGCCGCAGTACCCGTGGCGGGGCGGTTGTCGTAGGTGGTGCCCGCCTCCGTCCACGTACCGGTGACCGGGACCACCGAGACCGTGTCCGCCGTACCGGCCCCGCTCATCGTGCTGGTCTTCACGCTCAGGGAGGCCGACTTCAGCACGGTGCCCGCGGGCGCGGTGGGCAGGTTGAAGCGCAGGTAGCTCGTGTACAGCGAGGTGCCCCGTACGGCGAGCGAGGACGAGCTCCCGTAATTGCCGTCCGGCGCGCCCGCGTTGGCGTACGTGTCCTCGGCGGCCTGCACCTGGACGACCGAGTCTGCCGGGGCCGTGGCCAGGGCGTAGTGGTGCTGCACCTGGGCCGCGCTCAGGACGCTCGGGTAGACGGCGGTTTCGTCGAGCTGACCCGCCCAGAACTCGCTGGTCGGGGGGTTCGGCCAGGCGCCGAGGCTGTCGCCGCCGGCGTGCCAGTAGCCGGCGTAGTTCTCGTGCGTGGTGACGGCCAGGGTGCCCTTCTGCGCGCCGTCCACGTAGAGGACCATTCCGCCCGGTCCCTGGGTGGCGACGACGTGGTGCCACGTGTTGTCGTTGTACGCGGCGCCGGTGGTGATGGTGCGGGTGGCGCCGGTGTACACGCCGTAGACGAGACGCCCGCCATTGGTCATGTAGATGTGCTTGTCGTACTGACTGCTGCCGCGCACCTGGTTGTTGCCGAAGCCGAAGAGCTTGCCTCCCCGGGTGGTGTTCGTCTTGAACCAGGTCTCGATGGTGTAGCTGCTGCCGATGGTCTGGCGCTGGTCCCCGTAGACCCGGTTGTCCGCGCCGTTGAAGCCGATCGCCGTGCTCGCGCCCGAGACCGCGCCGGGCGTCTGGCGCAGGGCGGGGGCATTCAGGTGCACGCCGTTCTGGTTGCCGCTCGCGGAGGAGTCGGCGACGTTCGGCAGGGAGGCGTCGTCGTAGCGCCAGAACAGCTGGGCGCCGTCCGCGCGGACCTGGTCGGGGTACGCGTCGACCGAGGTCGGGACGGTCACGCCGGCGGTCGCCGACAGGGCGCTGGTGTTGCCGGCCGCGTCGGTGGCCGTCACCCGGTATGTGTACGACTGGCCCGCGGCCACGGTCGTGTCGGTCCAGGAGGCCTGCGGGCGCTTGAAGAACAGCGAGTCGGCCGTGACCGTGGCGATCGGCGTGCCCGAGCCGCCCCGGTAGACCCGGTACGTCAGCGCGCTGTCGTCCAGGTCGAGGCTGGTGCGCCAGCGCACCTGTACCTCGCCGGGTCTGAAGCTCGCCGCGGTCGCGACGGGAACGGTGGGCGCGCCCGTGTCCCCGGTGGACGCGAAGCGGGTCAGGCTCTGCTGCGCGGAGCCGTTGACGGTGGTGAACTCGCCGCCGACCCACAGGTACCGGACGCCGCCCTTGGAACCGACCGCCATCACGCGCGGGCCGATGCCCTCGCCGATGCCGTCGTTGGTGTCGGGGGCCCAGCCCAGCTTGCCGACGCTGGTCGTCGGCTGCGCGAGCAGGTGGTGGCGCTGCCCGTCGGGGTACTCGCCCACGCTGGAGCAGTCGTGCGCGTGCGAGGCGCTGTAGAGCACGTTCTGGTACGGGAGCACGGCCTGCGTCGCGCCGAGGCAGGTGTCGCGCCAGCGCTGGTTGAAGTCGCTCAGGTTGAGCGCGATCCGGCCGTCGAAGACCCCGCCGCCGGTGCCTTCGTTGCCGGTGTAGAACCCGGTCGCGTCGGTCGCGATGTCCTTGACGACGGAGTTGGTCTCGATGAAGCCGGGGTAGCTCCTGGTGAGCGCGCCGCTGGTGGAGTCGACGACGGCGAGCGCGTGCGTGTTCGTGCCGTTGACGGTGAAGAAGTCGCCGCCGAGGACAACGTTGTTGCCGTCGGGGGTGACCTCGACGGCGCGGCCGGGCTCGTCGGCGTCGGCCCGGAAGGGCCGCAGCGCGCCGTCGGCCGCGTCCACGGCGGCGAAGCGCTCGCGCGGCTGTCCGGCGACGGTGAGGAAGTCGCCGCCCGCGTAGACGGTGTCGTTCGTGACGGCCAGCGCGCGCACCGTGGCTGCGAACGCCGGGCGGAAGGAGGTCTTGACGGTGCAGGTCGCCACGTCGATGGCGGCGAGGCTGGAGACCGGGGTGCCGTTGACGGCGCCGAAGTAGCCGCCCGCGTACAGGGTCTGCTTGTCCGGGGAGAGGGTGAGCGCGCGGACGGTGGCGGTGCCGCCGCCGACGGTGAAGGAGAGGTGGCAGGAGGTCGGGGCGCCGGTGGCGGCGTCGAGTGCGGCGAAGTTCACCGCGGGCTGCTCGGCGGCGCCGGAGCCGTCGCCGTCGGGAGGACGGACGGCGGAGAAGGTACCGCCGACGAACACCGTGCCGCCCGCCTCGGCGAGGGCCCAGACGACGCCGTTGGGCTGCCAGGTGGACAGCGCGTCTGCGGTGAAGGCGACGGGCGGGGTGATCGCCGCCGCCTGCGGGACGAGGCCGAGGCCTATGCTCGCGCCGGTCCCGGCCAGGGACAGGGCGAGAGCGGCCGCGAGCCCTCTGGATCTACGCATGAACCCCCCAGTTCGGTGTCACTGTGCGGTGATGGCCGAAAACAGGCGTACAGCCGTTCACGACCGTGCGTACGGGCGCACCTTAAGCCCCTTTGCGGAACCGTTCACCCCACTTGACGCATCGGATGCCAAATCCGCGGAGTCTGCGGCCACATATCCTTCCCGCCATGATCACTTCCACTGAACCGATCGAACTCGTCATATTCGACTGTGACGGGGTACTCGTCGACACCGAGCGGATCGCGGCCCGGGTGAACGTCGCCCTCGGTGCGGAGCTCGGCTGGCCGCTCACCGAGGAAGAGGTGATCCACCTGTTCATCGGCCGCTCCAGCGCCTCGAACCGGGAGACGGTGGCCGGCCGGCTCGGCGCGGAGGCGGCCCGGGAGTGGGAGGAGCGCTTCGCGCGGATGCACGCGCAGGCGGTGGACGAGGGGCTCACCCCGGTCGAGGGCCTGCCCGAGGCGCTCGCCGCGATCACCCTGCCGACCTGCGTCGCCTCCAGCGGAACCCACGAGAAGATGCGGCACACCCTCGGCCGCACCGGACTGTACGAGCGGTTCGCGGGCCGCATCCACAGCGCCACCGAGGTCGACCGCGGCAAGCCCGCCCCGGACCTCTTCCTGTACGCCGCCCGGCGCATGGGCGTCGCCCCGTCGGCCTGCGCCGTGGTCGAGGACAGCCGCCCGGGCGTCGAGGCGGCCCGCGCGGCGGGCATGCGCTCCTTCGGCTACGCGGGCGGCCTGACCCCGGCCGACCACCTCTCCGGCCCGGGCACCGTGCTCTTCACCGACATGCGCGACCTCCCGGATCTGCTGGCCCGGGCCGGTGCCGGTGCCGTCCACGAGGCCGACGGCGGTCGCTGACGCCGCCGGCCTCGTGGACGGACGGGTCAGGCGGCCGGCAGGGGCCGGCACAGGAGGGCGGCCGGGCCCGGGCGGGAGCCCGCGCGGGTGGTGAAGGCGATGCCCGCCGCGTACTCGGAGGGCAGGCACTGGCCCTTGTAGTCGCCGTACGCGAACTCGCCGCCGGGGGCGCCGGGCGGACGGTTGTCGCCGCGGTCGAACCAGAGCGTGCGGCCGCCCGCCGGAAGGGCGGTCCGGCTCGGCGCGCACAGCGCCGCCGAGACCCGCTCCCCGCGCAGGCTGTAGCCGATCAGGAACTGGCCCGCCGGGCACTGGAACTTCGTATAGCCGGTGGCCCAGTCGCCGCCCTGCGGGACGTACGCCTCGTCGCGCACCACGGTGTGCCCGCCCGTGGCGGCCCGCAGGTCGGAGGTGCTGCACAGGCCTCGGCCGCCCGTGTGCCCCAGTCCGGCCAGCCGGGAGCCGTCGGGGCAGACCGCCTTGCGGGCCCCGCCGTCCCAGTCGCCGGTGGCCCGCGTGCGCAGCGAGGCGTTGTGGTCGCGGTGGTCGGTGGTCAGCTGGTACCAGGCGGGGGTGGCGGGGATCTGACCGGTGCGCCCGGCGGCTCCGGCGAGGGCCGTCCAGGGCTGCGTACGCCAGTCGGCCGCGTCGAGCACTCCGGACCGGCGGCCGGCGGAGTCGTAGCGGAGCATCGCCCAGGAGTCGCCGCCCGGGGCGCCCTGGGCGGTGGTGCTCCAGCCGACGAGCGGCCAGTACGCGAAGTCGGCGTCGACGGCGTTCAGATAGCCGGTCATGTTCTGGAACCAGGCGCGCGGCAGGGCGCCCGTCTCGTCGGCGCCGATGCCGAACTCGCTGACCCAGACGGGTGCGGTGAAGTGGGTGCCGGTTTCGGCGGAGACGTAGAACGCCTGGTCGTAGAGGGTCTGTTCGAGCTGGTCCCGGCTCATGTCCTGGTAGCGGAGGTCATGGGTCTCGCCGATGCCGGTCGCGCCGCTGTGCCGGGGGCCGGTGTACCCGTAGAAGTGCGCCGAGTACACGAGTTTGTCGGAGACGACGAGGGTGTGGGACAGGGTGCGTACGGGGGTCAGGGCGGGGCGGCCGTGCGGGAGGCCGTCCACGGGGATGCCGGTCCAGTTGATGCCCTCGACCACGATGAGCAGGTTCGGGTTGGCCTCGGCGAGGATCCGGTCGCCCGCCTCCTGGGCGGCGGCCTGCCAGTCGTGGCCGTCGCCGAGCCCCCAGTTGGGGTCGTCGAAGGTGTCTCGGCGGACCTCGTTGTACAGGTCGGCGCCGACGACGCGCGGGTTGTCGCGGTAGCGGCGGGCCAGGAAGACCCAGTCGTCGGCCCACTGGGCGGTTGTGCGGCCGCTGTTCCAGCGCTCGTTGCCGTCGAGTCCGCAGCACCAGCGGGTGGTGACGGTGTGGTTGTTGAGGATGACCGCGAAGCCGGCGTCGGTGAGCCCGGCGACGACGGCGTCATAGACCTGGAGCGGGGTACGGCCGCGCAGCGCGGGGTTGGCGGCGACGGCCGCGTCCGGGACGGGGGCGGTGGTGCGGAGCATCTCGTTGGAGAAGGGCAGCCGGATGCTGTTGAGGCCGAGGGCCCGGAAGTCGGCCAGCAGCGTGGGCAGCGCCACCCGGTCCAGCCCGATCGGGATGCCGCCCGAGTTCTGGCCGGCGTGGTGGGTGGCGGGGTCGTTGCGGTCGCCGCTGCCGTTCCAGGAGCCCTGGGCGCCGTCCCAGTTGCCGGAGCGGAGCCGGAAGCGGTTGCCCTGCGCGTCGACGATGTAGCGGCCGCGGGTGGACAGCGGCGGGGTCCACGCCTCGGCCGGGGACGCGGGCGCGACCGGCGCGGCTGCGGCGGGCGTCGGTCCGGCCACCGCCGGCAGGACCCCCGCCAGCAGCAGGAGGGCGCAGCACAGCGCACGGATGAGGCTCTTCATGTCGCTCCTGGCGGAATCGGGCAACGGACGGATGCCGCGGCCAAGTTACCGGCCGGTCGCCGACCATGGAACCCACGCGGGCACCGACTTTCCCGCCGCCATCCGTACCGGTCGGCCCGGGCCGGCCGCCCGGCCGGGCCGGCGCACGGGCCGGCGCCCGGGACCGGTTCCTCACGTGTGGTCACCCTGGCGAAACGGCCCCGCGCAGAGCCGTCAGCGCCTACCGTGCCCTGGGGGGACGGGATCGTACGGGAGGGTGGGGCGGATGGACGAAGAAGAGGACATGCGGCTGGCGAGGATGACGCCGGAGATCTCCCGCCGCACCCTCACGATGCTGCGCGGGCTCGCCGGGCTGGAGCCGCCGGAGCAGGTGCCCGAGGACGCGATGATCGTCGCCGACGCGATCCTGGCCGAGCACGGTACCGACGGGCTGCGCGTCCTGGTGATGACCCTGGCCGCCTGGGCCACGGCGCAGATCGAGAACGTCGCCGAGCTGAGCCGCCGCAGCCACGAGGCGGTCCTCGACGCGATGGAGCTGGCCTGCCTTGAGGCCAACGCCGAGGAATGACCGCTCGCGGGGCGCCACCGGCCGACTTCGGGGAGTCGGCCGCCGTGGCCGTGGAACGCGTGTGCGGAGCCGCCCGTGGGGTACTCGGACAACCGGGTGACGCGCCACGCCCGGATTCGTCCGGGTGTCGGTCACACTGGGGGGTAACGGGGGGCCCTGATCGGAGGCCGTCGTGAGCACACCTTCCCCCATCCGAATCGCCGCCGTCCTCTCCGCCGAATACCGTGGGCGGCTGATGTCCCAGGCCCGCGAGGTCAATTTCCCCGAGGGTGCGAGGATCTTCGAGGAGGGCGCGCGCGCCGAGTCCTTCTGGATCGTGCGATCCGGCACGGTGACGCTCCAGATCCCGCTGCCCGCCCGCCGGCCCGCCCCCATCGAGAACCTCGGCCCCGGGGAACTCGTCGGCTGGTCCTGGCTCTTCCCGCCGTACTCATGGCAGCTGAGCGCAGAGGCGATGACCCCGGTGCGCTCGTACGAGTTCGACGCGACCTCCGTGCGCATGCTGATGGACGCCGATCCCGCCTTCGGCCACTGGGTCGGCCGCGTGCTCGCGCTGCGGCTCCAGCAGACCCGCACCCGGCTGATCGACCTCTACGCCCCTCGCATCGCGACGACGCGCTAGGGCGGAACCGGAACCGGCCCGGGACCGGCCCGGGACCGGCCCGGAGCCGGCCCGGACCCGCCCTCGGGAATGTTTCAGCGCGTGTGTTCGGCCGTTTCGTCGCTCCACTCCCCCACAGGTCAGCACCCCTCGCACGGCTGCGGTCTGCATACATTCGCTTACGATCGGTGACGGAAAATGGGGGTACGAACGGGCGTTCACGGTCCGTGTCGGTAAGACTCCTGTCCGCTATCCGAAGCAACCACTCAAGGGAGTTCGAAATGCGGTCCATCGCAAAGGGTCTCGGCCTCGGTTCCGCCGCCATGGCGCTCACCGCTCTCACGGCCCTGGCCTGGCCCGGAGCTGCCGACGCCGCACCGTCCGGTGCGGAGAGCCTGTACGCGCCCTCCGCCCTCGTCCTGAGCATCACGGCCGGGGAGGACGCCAGGTACGGCACGGTGGTGCGCGCCGTGACGCTCGTCTGCGCGCCGACCCCGGGTGGGACGCACCCGTCCCCGGCCGCCGCGTGTGCCGAACTGCGGGCGAACTCGCGCCAGTTGGACGCGGTCGCCGCGCCCGGCCCGGGCGTCGACTGTACCCGGGAGTGGAACCCGATGACGGTGACCGCGGACGGGGTGTGGCAGGGCCGCCGGCTGAACTACTCGTACACCTTCGGCAACCCGTGCGGTCTGCGGCACACCAGCGGCGCGCTCTTCGGCTTCTGACCCGGCACGACGCGACCGGCCGGGCGGCGTCGTGCGACCGCCGCCCGGCAGCCGGCTCCCGGCCCGGAGCTCCCCGCGTCCGTCAGCCCAGTTCGAGGCTGGTCACCCCGTACAGCCCGGCCAGTTCCACCTCCGGGGCCGGCCCGGTATACATCCGGGCGGCCTCGAACGAGGGGGCCAGCCCCAGGCCGGCCAGCAGGTCGGTGGCCACCGGATTGGCGTCGGGCACGTCCACGGCGACCGCCCCGTCGGGGGTGTGCTCCGCGAGCCGGTGCAGCAGGGCGGCCGCGACGGCCGGGGTGGAGGCGTACAGCGGGCCGATCCGGGAGGCCCCGCTGCACGGGCGGATCACCCCGAGCCCCTCGATCCGGCCGTCGCGGACGGCGGCGAGGGCGGTACGGCCCGGCAGCCCGGTCCAGGCGGACAGGAAGGCGTCGCGCGACTCGGGGAAGAACCGGCGGTCGTAGGCGGCGAGCATCCCGAAGGGCAGCGACGCTGCGTCGACCACCTCGAACCCGGCGCCGCCACCCGAGCCGTTCGGCTGCGGGACGCCCTCGTGGCGTACGTTGTTCCAGGCCGAACGGAACCCGGACTTGCGGTAGTTGTCCTGCTGGTCGACCACCCCGTCCAGGCCGACGAGCCGCCCGTCGAGCCGCTCCATCCCGGCCTGCCACAGCCGGATCCCGTAGCCCTGTCCGCGGAAAGCGGGACGGGCGATGTAGAAGCCGATGAACCCGAAGGCGGACCCGTACCGCACGGCCGAGATGCAGGCCACCGGCTCGCCGTCGATCCGGCCGACGAGGAAGCCGGCCGGATCGGCGACCGCGAACGCGAAGCGGTCGGAGTCCCCCGGGTTCCACCCCTCCTCGTCGGCCCAGCGGCGGATCAGTTCCATGTCGGCGGCGCTCGCGCCGCTGATCTCGAATCCCGTCATGTCCGGTGTTGTACCAGACGGAGTACGGGAGGTCAGCCGGCGCAGATCACGTCGTCGAGCTTGATCGGCCGGGAGTCGAGGCGCACGTAAGCGGTGAAGGTGTCCGGCTGGCCGGCCCCCCAGCGGGTGGTGACGGTGGCCCAGCCGACCCCGGCCGACTGGGCGACGGTGACCGGGCCGACCGCGATGTCCCAGGGCTCGTTCGAGGGCTCCTTCTGGGCGCAGAGCAGCACGTCCGAGCTCGGAGCGTGCGCCTGCTTCTCCTTGAGCTGCTGCGAGACGCGCTGGTCGCGGTCGTGCACGGAGGGGCCGTGGTGGCCGTAGAAGGCGGTGAGGAAGGCACCGATCTCGGAGCCGGTGTGCCGGTGGCGGGCGCCGACCGGGGCGGGGTCGGCGGCGGCGTCGGCGGGGGCGGGGGTCGGGGCCGGCAGCGCGAGCAAGGTCAGCAGCAGGGCACCGAGGCTGTACGAGGTGATCTTCATGCGGCATGTGTAACCACCGGGCGTCTTCACGGGCAGGGGTGGGCCTCGGATCTCACTCCTGTGGGGGGCGGGATTCACCGCAGGAACACCCCTCCCGGACCCGCCGCCGTTTAATACGGTCGCGGGTCCGGACCGACCGTACGTAGGGTCGGGGACATGGGGAAGCCGCTCGTCGCAGTGTTCAGTGGGGCCGGGATGTCCACCGATTCCGGGATTCCGGACTACCGGGGGCCGCAGGGGTTGTGGCGCCGGGATCCCGAGGCCGAGAAGCTGGTGACGTACTCGTACTACATGGCGGATCCGGAGATCCGGCGCCGCTCCTGGCGGATGCGTGCCGAAGTCGGGGCCCTCGGGGCGCAGCCGAATGCCGCGCATCTGGCCGTGGCCGAACTGGAGCGCACCGGCACCCCGGTACGGGTGATCACCCAGAACGTGGACGGGCTGCACCAGCTCGCCGGGATGCCGCCGCGCAAGGTGTTCGAGCTGCACGGGACCGCCCGGGCGGTGGTCTGCACGGCCTGCCACGCCCGGTCGGGGATGGACGAGGCACTGGCCCGGGTCGCCGCCGGGGAGCAGGATCCCGCCTGTCTGGTCTGCGGCGGGATCCTCAAGTCGGCGACCGTGATGTTCGGCGAGCGGCTCGACCCCCAGGTGCTGGCGCAGGCCGTGGCCGTGGCGAAGGGCGCTCACGTGTTCATCGCCGTCGGTACGACGCTCCAGGTGCAGCCCGCCGCCTCGCTGGCCGGGATGGCCGCCGAGGCGGGGGCCCGCCTGATCATCGTGAACGCCGAGGAGACCCCCTACGACTCCCTCGCCGACGAGGTGATCCGCGAGCCGATCGGGACCGCCCTCCCGGCCCTGCTGGCCCGTATCGCGGCGGGCGGCGACGAGGCCTAGCCGGCGTCGGCCGCCCTGCGCATCTCCGCCACGTCCAGCTTCTTCATCTTCATCATGGCCGCGGTGGCGCGGGCGGAGCGCCCCGGGTCCGGGTCGGTGACCAGCTCGATGGCGCCGTCCGGGATGACCTGCCAGGACACCCCGAACTTGTCCTTGACCCAGCCGCAGGCGGATTCCTCGCCGCCGTCCTTCGTCAGCTCGTCGTAGTAGTAGTCCGACTCCGCCTCCTCGGCGCAGTGGATCTGGAACGAGATCGCCTCGGTGAACGGGAACTGCGGGCCGCCGTTGAGGCCGATGAACTTCTGGCCGTTGATCTCGAACTCGACGGCCATCACGTCACCGGCCTTGCCCGGTCCCGCCTCGTTGTAGTAGCCGGTCCGCCCGATCTTCCCGTCCTTGAAGACGGACACGTAGTAGTCGGCGGCGGCCGCCGCGTTGCCGTCGAACCACAGACATGTGGTGAATCCGTTGCTGCTGCTCATGACTGCCTCCAGGCGGGTGCGTGGTCGAGTCCGTGCGGTGGGGCACCGTCTCGCTCCTATACAGACCGGCCCCGGGCCCGAAATTCATCGGTGGGCCCGGGGCCGGTCGGCAACGCTTCCTGAATGCACTCCAACGGCTTACACCGCCGGCTTGGCCCCCATGGAGAGCATCCGGTCGACGACGCGCTCGGCGGCGGCGCCGTCGTCCAGGTCGCAGAACTCGGCGCGGAACGCGGCGCGCGCCTCCTTGAACTCCGCCCCGACCGCTTCCGCGCCCCGCACGGCCTCGATCAGGCTCGCCGAGTCCGTCAGCAGCGGGCCGGGGGCCTTCGCCGCCAGGTCGAAGTTGAAGCCGCGCAGCGTGGTCCGGTAGTGCTCCATGTCGTACGTGAAGAGCAGGATCGGCCGGTCGGTGAGCGCGAAGTCGAACAGCACCGAGGAGTAGTCCGAGATCAGGACGTCGGCGACGAGCAGCAGGTCCGTCGCGTCGGGCCAGCGGGACACGTCGACGACGAACCCGTCGCGCACGTTGTCCCGTACCTGCTCGGTCACGTGGTGGTGGCCGCGGACCAGCAGGACGTGGTCCTCGCCGAGCTCGCGCCGCGCCGCGTCCAGGTCGATCTGGAGGTCGAGCTTGTAGCCGCCCGACCAGCCCTCGCGGTTCTCGCGCCAGGTCGGCATGTAGAGGACGACCTTCTTGCCCTCGGGCAGGCCGAGCCGGCGGCGGACCTCGGCGATCCGCTGCGCGTCGGGCTTGACGAGCGCGTCCGTGCGCGGGCTGCCGGACTCGATGACCTCGCCCTGGTAGCCGAGGGCGCGCTTGAGCAGCGGTGTCGCGTACGAGCTCGGGGAGGCGAGCAGCGACCACTGGGCGCTGTCGTGCTCCAGCGCCTCCAGGATCTCGGGGCTCGTGTAGTAGTCGTGGATGAAGTCGTGGCCGATCTCCTTGATCGGCGTCCCGTGCCAGGTCTGGACGACGATCTGGCCGGCGCGGCGCTGGAAGCGCTGCGGCACGCTGTCGTTCACGACGTAGTAGCGGGCCCGGGCCAGGACCTCCCAGGCCTCGGTGCTGTCGTACTGCACGGCGCGGGCGGTCGGGGGGACCTCGGCGCGGCCGTCACGGACGAGCCAGACGTGGTCCAGCTTCTCGCCGCGGCGCAGCAGTTCCTCGTGGATGGCGCGGGGCGCGTCGCCCGCTCCGTTCCCCTGGTGGGTGTCGTAGACGACGATGTCCTTGACCGGCAGGGCGCGCTGCGCCGGGTAGGTCTCGTACCGGGTGACGCGCTGGGCGTACCGGGTCCGGTCGTGCGGGCTGAGCAGCGGGTCAGCGACGAGCACCATGCGGTCGTAGAAGCGGGCCTCGACCCGCATCCGGCGGCCCTCGACGGTGATCGCGTGCGGTCCGGCGTGCAGGGCGGTGGGCGCGAGCTGCACCGGGGCGCCGCGGTCGACGCCGAGCAGGCCGGCGGTGGTGCCGCCCTGGGCGAGCGGGCGCAGGGTGGGCCACCAGCGGCCCTTCGGCAGCGTGGTGCGGCCGGCGTAGGACTCGGGGAGGACGGGCTCGAAGACGGATTCGAAGCGGTCGCCGTCCCGGGTGACGGGGTAGCTGAACTCGGTGCCGTGCGCGTCGTGCAGGACCAGCTCGTACGGCTCGTCCGCGGGCGCGACGAACCGGCCCTTGATCGTGAGGGTGCCGTCCTGGCCGGTGACCGAGTCGACGAGCGGCGGCGAGGGCTGCACGGAGAGGGTCAGGTGTCCGGTGTTGCCGCGCTTGGCGAAGAGGGCGCGGTCGGCGTTCCCACCGGTCAGGGGAACGACCAGGCCGGCGAATCCGCCGCGCTCGTCGTGCGCGAGGCGGTGCTCGGAGCCGTCGGCGCCGACCACGGTCAGGCTCCACGGCTCGGGGGTCCACTCGCCGGGCTCGCACTCCGCGTCCGGTACGGCGGCCAGCTCGGCCAGCGGTACGCGGACGGTGAACGGGATCCGGCCGGCGCCGCGGGAGCCGCTCGCGGCGGCGGTCTCGATCGGGAACGTGAGGACGGCGGCGGTGGAGACGTGCTCGGCGCGCAGGGTGGCGCCGGCGCCGATCTCGGCGGCGAGCTCGCCGGCCACCTCGACGGCTTCCTCGCCGGCCCGGCGGACGTCGAGGGCGCGGGCCCGGACGGTCTCGACCTGGATGGTGAGGGCGCCGGTGGCGTTCGGGACGATGCGGACGTCCGGGGTCACCCAGTGGGCGGGCGGGTTCTGGCCGGAGTCGGACTCACCGCCCTTGAGGCGGGCGCGGTGCAGGCCGCCGGCGCCGGTGACGGCGACGGAGGTGGTCCATATGCCGTCGGTCCACTTGCCGCCCGTCTGGAAGGCGGTGGGGTCGACGACGGCGGTGAAACCGGCCCAGTCGGCGTGGCGCAGCGCGAGGTGCGCGGCGTTGACGGTGGCCATCGGGGAGGCGACCGTACGGGCGGTGACCACGGTACGGCGGCGCTTGCCCCCCTCGCGGAAGACGAGCATCTTGCGCGAGCCGAGGCGGCTCTCCGCGCCGAGGTGGCCGGGAAGCGCGTAGCCGCGCAGCAGCAGCTTGCCGTCGCTCCAGACGGCCTGCTCGAGGCGGCTGACGACGCGGCGCTCGCGCGGGCCGAGGGTGAGGATCTTGGCGGGGACCGGCGGACGGCCGTGCAGGAACGGGTAGTCGGCCTGCGGGCGGGCCAGCCCCTTGACGGGGACGCTGTACGAGTAGTCGCTCTGGTGCTGCGTGAGGGCGATGAAGTCCTCGACGCGGCCTTCGCGGGCCAGGTACGCCTTGAGGCGGTCGGCGACGGTCAGGTCGGACCAGGGGCCGGTACCGATCTCGCGGACGAGGCCGCCGACCTCCTTGACGAAGGCGGCGCGGAAGTCGGCTCCGCCCTCACCGACGTACTTGTAGATGAGCGGGAGTTCCTCGCTCAGCACGTTGTAGTCGTAGTCGCGCAGGTAGCGGGCGTACTTGGCGCCCTCCTTGGCCTTGAGGGCCTCACGGACCAGGCGGACGGAGGTGACGCGGTCGATCAGGGAGACCGGGTCGGTGGAGCGCTGGGTGATGGAGCGCTCGCCGGTCTCGCGCACGCGCCAGTGGTAGACGCAGTCGCTGATGATGTCGACGCTGGACGCGAAGTAGTGCGCGGGGATGCTGACGGGGGCGTCCTCGTAGAGGATGCCCTCGGGGTACTGGAAGCCGTGCTCGTCCCAGAAGCTGCGCCGGTAGACCTTGTTCCACGCGGTGCGGTCGGTGACCAGCGCCGGGAACTTGGAGATGTGGGTCTTCAGCTGCGTCTTGGCGAAGGCGGCCCGGTGGCCCCAGGACTGCTGCATGCCGACGGAGCGGAAACGCTTCACGTTGCCGCCGGCGAAGTCCGAACCGGTCTCGTCGAGGGCCGCGATCAGACGCTCGTACGCGTAGTCCGGCATCGTGTCGTCACTGTCGACGAAGGCCAGGTACTCGCTGTCCTCGGAGGCGTGGCGGGCGCCCACGTTGCGGGCGGCGCCGAGTCCGGCGTTCTCCTGCATGACGACCCGGAAACGCTTGTCCCGCGCGGCGAAGGCCTTGGCGATGACGGCGCTGGTGTCGGTGGACCCGTCGTCCACGAGGATGCACTCGAAGTCGGCGAACGTCTGGGCGGCAATGGACTCCAGGCACTCGTCGAGATAGAGCTCGACGTTGTAGACGGGGACGACGATGCTCAGGCGCGGGGGCATGGGTGGCGGGTTCTCCAGCGTTTCAAGCTATTTCGATGATCAGGTGATGAGAGCATCCTACTCGGTAACGGGATGATAAAGTCCCCCCATCCTGGACATATGACCCGTGACCTCCGGGGCGGACGGCAAAGAATTCAGCCGCCCGCCACCTCGGCGTCGGAGTCGCACCGAACGTCTGCTCAGATTTCGAGCTCCGCCTCGATCTTCTTGAGCTGGTGCCGGGCCATCGCGAGGTTGGCCCGGCCGCGGTCGAGCGCGAGGTAGAGGAAGAACCCCTTGGAGTCGCGGCTCTTCAGCAGCCGGATGAGGTGGTACTGGGTGCCGAGGGTGATCAGGATGTCCTCGATCTCGTCCTTGAGGCCGAGCATCTCCATCGTGCGGACCTTGGCGCGGACCACGTCGGTGTTGCCGGCCGCGGCCACCGTGAGGTCGAGGTCCTTGCCGCCGCCGATGGTCCCGAGGGCCATGCCGCTGCCGTAGTCGACCAGGGCCGCGCCGATCGCGCCGTCGATGGTGGCGAGGGTTTCCTTGAGAGCGGTCTCCACGTTGGCCATGAGTGGCTCCTCTTCTTTCTTGTTCTCTGTGTTCTGGCGAATTTCAGGCGGTTCACCGGTGGGTTCCGGTGGATTCCGGTGGGTTCCAGTAGGTTCCGGAGGGTTTCCATGCCTGTTCTGTACTGACTACGCCTGGTCCGTACCGACATGGACGTGCGGGACCTCGGGGCCTCGGCGCCCGAGGACGTGGTCGATGAGCTCGGCTATGCGGAGGCTGGAGCGGCGGGCCTCCAGGTGGAGCCGGCCGACGTTGACGCGGGGCTCCGCGATCAGGGTGAGGACGGCGGCGTCCCCGGCCGCGTACGTGGCCACGTATCCGTGTTCGCCGCGTATGAGCAGTTCGCGGAATCCGCCCTGGCCGGTGGTGTCGCTGAGCCGCTGGGCCACGCCGAGGGCGGCGGCGGTCAGGGCCGCGACGGACTCCACCTCGGTGGCCGCGCTGTCCTGCGCGAGGACCAGGCCGTCGGCGCTGCCGGCGAGGGCGCCGGTGAGCTGGGGGACCCGGGCGCGCAGCCTGCGGAGCTCGGCGAGTATGTCGGCTTCGGCCTCGGGGGGCACCATCGCCGTGCTCATGTCGGCCTTTCTCCTTTCGGGCTGCCTCCGCTCGGAGCGGTCGGCGCGCTCCAAGCGCAGAGCCGGTCGCAGCGGGAGCCTCACAGGCTTGCCTCCAGTGCGTCGCGTAACCGGCGGAGCAGCGCCACGTCCGGGGATTGGGTCTGGGTGATCCAGTCGGGCAGGGGTGTTTCGACCGGCGCCAGGACCGGCGCGTGCGGGGTCTCGACGAGCCCGGCCGCCGCGAGGCGCCGTACGTCGAGCAGCGTGTGGAAGGCCGGGCGGCCCAGCACCCACGCGAGGTCCGCCGGGGTCCGTGCGCCGTCCGCCCTGGCGAGCAGGGCCCGCTGGCGGGGGGTGACGGTCTGGCCGGGGGCGGCGGCCCGGGGCACCACCGGGGAGGTGTCCAGCAGCGGGTACGGCCACACGGCGTCGAGCAGCTCGCGCCGGCGCCGGGTCTCCCGTTCGACGGCGGCGGCCGGGACCGAGCGGACGGAGCCGATCCAGTGGGTGGCCCCACGGCGGAACCGGGAGGGTCCGGTGCCCGGGGAGAGGGCGAAGAAGGCGGCGTCGAAGATGGCGGCGAGGTGGCAGATCTCCAGTTCGCCGCCGGCGAGACCGCCGCTGTCCACGAGGAAGCGGGCGACCTGGCGGCGGGCGCCGGCCCGGTCCACGGCCTCGCGCCAGCGCTCGGGGGCGAGGCCGCCGCCGGTGGTGAGCAGGACGTCGAGGCCGGGGGTGGCCGGGCTCTCGGCGTGCACTATGCGGCCGTCCTCCAGGAAGAGGGTGCCGCGGTCGCGGAGCAGGGCGCCGGTGGCGCGCTCTGCGGCGAGCCGGGTCAGGAGGGGCGAGACGGCGACGGCGGCGAGGCCGCCGACCTGGACGGCGGTCATCTGAGGACCAGCCCCTCGGCGAGGATGCGGAGTCTGTGCCGGGCGAGGGCGAGGTTGCCGTCGGTACGGTCCAGCCACAGGTGGAGGAAGACGCTGCTGTCGAAGCTGGTCTCGACGAAGCGGAGGACGTGGTAGCCGGTGCGGGTGGTGACGATCAGGTCCTCCACCGGCAGGCCCAGGCCCGCTTGGCCCAGGTCCGGTCCTGATGCGGAGTCGGGCGCCGGCTGGGCGAAGGACTCGTACTCGGCGGCCGCCCGGGCCAGCTCGGCGGTCTCGGCGGCGGTGGTCTCGTGGTCGCCGACCGGCGAGTCCCCGGCGGTGCCGAGGGCCAGTCCGCTGCTCCAGTCGACCAGCGCGGCCCCCCGCGCACCAGGCAGGGCCATGGCTTCGAGCAGGCATTCGTCGATCCCGGGCACGCGGGCTCCCCTCCCGGCCAGACGTGCGAAGTGCACGGTCTACGGCGCGACAGGAGGGAACTTACTCACGTTCCACTGCACGGAAGGGGCTTCTGGCATTTTCCGCGGGAACATGCACAGAACCACGCGGCTGCGTGGCCGGAACCCGTCGACTTCTGATCACGAATGTTGATCACGCAAGAGGGCGCACGGGGCGGCACAGGGCGCGCGGGTGTCACCGGGGGGCTCGGTCGGCGGCTCACGACGCAAGCGGAAGATGCTCCGCGAGCCGGAAGGCGCCGCCCTCGCGCTCGACGTAGCCCTCGTGGCTGAGGGTGCGCAACAGGTGGTAGACGGTGGGCAGCGGAATGCCGGTCAGCCGCGCGAGCCGTTTCGCCGTCACCCCGCCCTCCGCGTACATCGCCTCCAGAAGGCGCAGCGCCCGCTGCACGGAACCGATCAGGGTGGGTGCGCTCTCGCTGCTCTCGCTGTCCTTCTGACCGCCGTCGGTGACCATGAATACTCCCCCTGCTCCGGTACGAGTCCTGGCACCCCCATGAAAGTCGTTCCCGGCCCGCAATCCCAGCTGACTCGCGCACATCCGGACATAAGATCACCACGCCCCGGCGGTCGCCCGGTCCCGGCCCTCCCCACCACCCCCTCCCCCGTGTCACCCTGCCCGTCATGGAGCGGATCATCGAGGAGATACGCGAGGACCTGTCCCGCCGGATCACCGTGACGGCGGACCGGCTCGCCGACCGGACGCTGGCCGAGGATCCCGCGTACGCCGCCCTGCTCGGCCGGGCCGAGCTGCGCGAGCGGATCCGCCTCGACCTCCGGCAGTCCGTCGAGGGCCTGGACCGCGGCATCCGCGGGCTGCCCGTGGAGCTCGCGGGCGCCCGCGCCACCGGCACGCTCCTGGCCGAACAGGGTCTGCCGCTCGCCTCGTTGCTGCGCACCTACCGGCGCGGCGGCCGCATGGTGTGGCAGACCCTCAACGAGGCGGTGGCCGCGCACGATCCGGCGGCGCTGCCCCGGCTGCTGCCGGCCGCGGGCGTGCTGTGGGACGTACTGGACCAGCTGACGGACGCCATGGCCGACGCGTACCGCGGCACGGAGACCGCGCGCCGCGACCGCGACCGGGAGCGCCGGGCGGCCCTGCTCGACGCGCTGCTCGACGGCGCGGGCCCGCCGGACGGCCCCGCGGCCGTGGATGCGGCGGACCGGCTCGGCCTCCCCGGGCGCGGCCGCTTCGCGGTCGTCGTACTCGCACCGGGCGCACCGGGAAGTCCGGGTGGTTCCGGCGGCCCGCTCGCCCCGGACGGCCTGCGCGTGCTGTGGCGGATCCGCGCCGAAGGGGAGACCGGCCTGGTGGAGCTGGGCCACCATCCCCTGGAGTCCGTACGGGAGCTGCTCGGCCCGCTCGCGGCCCGGGCCGGGGTCAGCCCGGTCGTGGAGAGCCCCGGGGACCTGGCCCGGGCGCACCGGCTGGCCGCGCTCGCGCTGCGCACCGCCCCCGCGTCCGGCGGTCCGTGCACCGCCCTGCTGGACGAGCGGCTGCCGACCGCGCTGGTCGCCTCCCAGGCCGAACTCGCGGGCCGGCTGCGGCAGGTGGTGCTCGGCCCGGTGCTGGCGCTGCCCGCGGAGGACCGCCGGGTGCTGCTGACCACGCTGGGTACCTGGCTGACCTGCCAGGGCTCGACGACGTACGCCGCACAGCGGCTGTACTGCCACCGCAACACCGTCTCGAACCGGCTGCGCCGCCTGGAGCAGCTGACCGGCCGCACGCTCTCCGACCCCGCGCACGTGGTGGAGCTGGCACTGGCCCATGCGGCGGTGCTCCAGCGCGCGAACGCCCCCGCTACCTCGTCGACTTCGCCGACTCCGCCGACCGGGCCGACTCCAGCAGGTACGGTACGTCGATCACCGCGACCCCGGGGGTGAACAGCAGCCTCGCCTTCAGCCGGAGCGCGTTCTGGTTGTGCAGGGGCTGCTCCCACCAGTGCCCCACCACGTACTCGGGGATCACCACGGACAGGATGTCCGTCCCCTCGGCGGCGGCCAGCTCCTGCACGTACGCGAGCACCGGCCCGATGACCTCGCGGTACGGGGAGTGCAGGATCTTCAGCGGTACGCCCGGGTCGTGCTCGGCCCAGGCCTCGCGCAGCCGCCGCGCGTCCTCCTCGTCGGCGGCGACGGTGACGGCGGTCAGGGTGTCCGGCCGCAGCGCCTGTGCGTAGCCGAGCGCCTTCAGCGTCGGGGCGTGCACGTTGGACACGAGCACCAGCACATGGTGGCGGGAGGGCTTGCGCGGTTTGATCCCGGAGGCGACGGCGACCTGGGCCGAGACCCTGTCGTAGTGCCGGCGGACCACCTTCATGCCGAAGAAGAGCAGCGGCATCGCGATGACGACCAGCCAGGCGCCGTGCGTGAACTTGGTGGTCAGGACGATGATCAGGACCACGGCGGTCAGGGTGGCGCCGACCGCGTTGATCGCCAGCCTCCGGTGGATGTGGATCCGCTCCGCCCTGGGCGTGGCCGGGGAGGCGAGCTCCCGCCGCCAGTGCCGGACCATGCCCGACTGGGAGAGGGTGAAGGAGACGAAGACGCCGATGATGTAGAGCTGGATGAGGCGGGTCAGCTGGGCGTCGAAGGCGACGATGAGGGCGACGGCGGTGAGCGCGAGCAGCACGATGCCGTTGGAGTAGACGAGACGGTCGCCGCGGTTGAAGAGCTGGCGCGGCGCGTACCGGTCCTTGGCCAGGATCGAGGCGAGCATCGGGAAGCCGTTGAAGGCGGTGTTCGCGGCGAGGATCAGCACGCCCGCGGTGACGGCCTGGAGCAGGTAGAAGAGGAAGTGCCAGTTCCCGAAGGTGGCACGGCCGATCTGGGCGAGCGCGGTGGACATCGGCGTGCCGGCCGGCAGGCCCAGTTCCGTCGGGTCGGCGGCGACGTGCACCTGGTAGACCATGGCGAGGATGGTGATGCCGAGGAACATGGTCACCGACAGGACGCCCATCACGGCGAGGGTGTTGGCGGCATTGCGGCTCTTGGGCTTCCGGAAGGCGGGCACGCCGTTGCTGATCGCCTCGACGCCGGTCAGCGCCGTACAGCCCGAGGCGAAGGCGCGCATCACGAGGAGCACCAGGCCCAGGCCGGTGAACGTGGCTTCCGCGGTGATCGGGAGGTCGGCGGACTCGGCGCGGATGGTGTCGCCGGTCGCGATCCGGACGGCCGCCACGGCGAACATGACGTAGATGACGAGGACGAATCCGTAGGTCGGAACGGCGAAGATGCGTCCCGACTCCCGTACGCCGCGCAGGTTCATCAGCATCAGCAGCACCACGAACCCCACCGACAGGGCGACTTCGTGGTCACTGAGCGAGGGGATCGCGGAGGTGATGGCGTCCACGCCGGAGACCACGGAGACGGCGACGGTCATGACGTAGTCGACGAGCAGTGCGCTGGCGGCCGTCAGGGCGGCGGTCTGGCCGAGGTTCTCCGAGCTGACGATGTAAGCACCGCCACCACCGGGATAGGCGTAGCAGGTCTGCCGGTAGGAGGCGACGACCACGATCATCAGGAAGACGATGGCGGCGGCCGCGTACCAGGCGAGGTGGAGCAGCGCCGCGCCGCCGAGGGCGAGGATCAGCAGGATCTCCTCGGTGGCGTAGGCCACGGAGGAGAGCGGGTCACTGCAGAAGATCGGCAGCGCGAGCCGTTTGGGCAGCAGGGTCTCGCCCAGCCGTGCGGTGTCGAGCGGTTCACCCACCAGCACGCGCTTGAGATTGATACGCCTCATCCCGGCATGATCGTGCATGTTTCATGCGGTTTGTCCCTCATTGGGGCTGTGTCATGCCGCGGGCCCGGCGAGCCGGGCCAGTTCCTCGGCCCGGTGGGCCAGCCACAGGTCGTGGCGGGCGCTCGGCGACTGGAGCAGCGAACGCTCCAGCAGGGCCTCGATCCGGGTCAGCCGCTTGCGCGTGCCCGGCACCGAGATGCCGAGCGCGAGCGCCGCCGGGACCAGGTGCGCGTCGTGCCGCAGCCAGGCCCGTACGGTCTCGCGGGCGCCGGGCGGGGCCTCGCGCCCGGTCAGCGGCGCCAGGTGCGCGCGGGCCCAGGCCGCCAGGTCGGGGTGGCGCAGTACGCCGTCCAGATCGGCCGGAGCCCCGGGCGGGACCCCCGGGGAGGCACCCGGCCCGCCCGGGGTCAGCCGGAGCGCGAGCGAGAGCTCCGCCTGCTCGGGCAGGCGCGCGAGGTCCCTGCCGAGCACCGACTCGATCAGGCGCAGCCGGGTGGCCAGGGTGTTGCGGTGGATCTTCAGCAGCCGCGTCGCGTGCGGGCCGAAGTTCAGCCACGCGTGGGCGGTGGCCCGCAGCTCCTGCGGGCCGGGGTCCTGGGGACGCCGGGGTTCGTACGTGTGCAGGGGCGCGAGCAGGGTCTCGGCCCAGCCGGTCCCGGCCGCGTGGGCGGCCAGCTCCAGCTCGGGCCCGGGACCGAACCTGGCGTGCCGCCCGGCGCGGCCGCGGGCGACGGCCAGGGCGTGGAACGCCTGGGTGTACGCGGCCGGGGCCTCGCGCAGCCGCAGGTGCCCGCTGACCCCGACGGCGCGGTCGCGGGCCGCGCCCACCAGCGCCTCGGACAGCGGATCGTGCTCGGCCGAGACCGTCGCGGGACCGGCCGGGACCAGGGCGATGAGGTGGCGTACGTACACCGGGCAGCGCACGATCCAGGCCCGGCCGCCCGTCAGCTCCTCGCAGAGCCGGGCCACCTCGCCCCGCTGCCCGGCCCGGCATTCGACGACGTACATCCGCAGCGGGTCCGGCAGCGAGGGCGTGAGCGCCTCGGCGATCTGGTGGGCGGTGGAGAGCCGGCCGTTCATCAGCAGGTGCAGGACCGCCTCGCGGGCACGCGATTCGGCGAGCTCGGCCCGCTCCTCGCGCCGCTCGGCCTCCTCGGCGCGCAGGACGAGGGCCAGCACCGCGGCGGAGTCCGCGAGCAGCGCGGGCGCTTCCGGGTGGTGCGGCAGGTCGAGTACGGCGGCCAGGGCGCGGCCCCCGTCCAGCGCGAACAGCAGCGCGGCCGAGCGCTCGCCGTGCAGGACGGCCGAGCGCACGCCCCGGGTGCTCAGCTCCGCGGCCCCGCGGACGGCGAGCTCGGGGCCTGCGGGCGCGTCGGCGTCCACCACGCCGGTCCAGCCGCCCAGCCGGGCGGCGAGCCACTCCAACAGGGCGGCCGAGCCGCCGGAGTGGGCGATCCGGTGCACCTTGACGATGTCCTCGGACCGGCTGCGGGACCGGTCGGCGTGCGGTGGCGCAGCCACGGGCGGGTGCGAGATGAGAGGCTCCCTTCGGTCCGGGGTGCGCGGTCGCGGTCGGGCACCCGTCGTATCACTGTGCTCCGTGATACCCGTCCCGCGCCGTCACTGTGCAGGGCGGACCCTGCCAACCGGCGGCCGGGCGCCTAGGTTTGACCCCGAGCGGTCGGGTCCCGGCATCGACGGGGGAGTCGCCGGGACCCCTCTCGCCCACGGCCGCGCGGCTGAAGCCGGGCGGCTCACATCCGGGCGGCCGCGCTGCGGATGGCCTCCCGGATACGGAAGTAGGTGCCGCAGCGGCAGATGTTGGCGATCGCGTCGATGTCCTCGTCGGTGGGCGCGCCGGTGCGCTTGAGCAGCGCGACGGCGGCCATGATCTGGCCGGGCTGGCAGAAACCGCACTGGGCGACGTCCTGTTCGAGCCAGGCCTCCTGTACGGGGTGCAGTGCGTCCCCGTCCGCCAGTCCCTCGATGGTGGTCACCGTCTTGCCGGCGCACGCGGAGACGGGCACCACGCACGGGCGGATGTCCGACCCGTCGAGATGGCTGGTGCAGGCCTTGCAGACGTCCACGCCGCAGCCGTACTTGGGGCCGCGCACGCCCAGCATGTCGCGGAGCACCCACAGCAGGGGCAGATCGTCGGGCGCGTCCACGGTGACGCTCCGCCCGTTGACGGTGAAGGTGTGCGAGGGCACGGCGGACTCTCCTGAACTGGGCTACCGGCTAGCGGGGGGGGTACGGGGTGAAGTCAGCGGGGGTACGGGGTGAAGTCGACGTCGAAGTCGAGGGGGAAGCTGCGCGGCTTGGCGCCGGTGGCCCTGGCCCAGGCGTTGGCGATCGCACCGACCGCCGCCGGGACGCCGAGCTCGCCCGCGCCGCCCGGCTCCTCCCCGGTGGCCGGCAGCACGAAGACCCGTACGTCCTGCGGGGTGTCGCGCTGCCGCGCCCAGTGGAACTGGCTGTAACTGCCTTCCAGCGGCAGGCCCTTGTCCAGGTGCAGACCGGCCTTCAAAGTGGTGGAGATCGCGTCGGTGAGGCCCCCGATCATCTGAGCCTCCAGTCCGCGCGGATTGACGGGCAGGCCCACGTCCACCGCGATGACTGCCTTGGTGACGCGGACGCGCTCCGGGTCCCGGGCGTCGATCTCGACCAGGCAGGCCGTACGGGACTTGTACTCCTCGTGGAAGGCGATCCCCTGCGCGCAGCCCGCCGGCATCGGCCGCCCCCACTCCCCCTCCGTCGCCGCCATGTCGAGCACAGCGCGCTGGGCGTCGGTCTTCAGGAAGGTGCGCCGGAACCGGTACGGGTCCTTGCCGGTCCGCGCGGCGAGTTCGTCGACCACGATCTCCTCGGCGCCCCGGGTGTTGGCGGAGTACACCGAGCGCCAGGACCCGGTCGGGATGCCGGTGGGCACCTCGCTGAGCCCGTGGGTGGTGAGGCCGAAGTGGTAGGGGGACTTGATCGTGGTGTGGAACAGGGTCTGCGCGAGGGTGGCGTTGCCGATGCCGAGCGGCAGGCTGGCGGCGGTGGCGGTGATGATCTCGCCGAGCCCGTGCCGGAAGTCGGTCTCGGCGGCGGCCACCCGGTGCTCGAACGAGAGCACCTCGCCCAGCAGATGGGTGGCGCGGATCTTGTGGTGGGTGGCGGGGCGCATCCGGCCGTGCCGGGTGTCGTCGACGCGGGTCCACATCAGCCGGACGGGACGGCGGCAGGCCTTCGACACCCGGGCGGCCTCCAGCGCGGCGTCGAAGAAGAGCCGCCGCCCGAAGGAGCCGCCGGCCTGGACCACGTGCACGGTGACCTTGTCCAGCGGCAGGCCGAGATCGGCGGCGATGGTCTCGCGGGCCACGATCGGGGACTTGAGCCCGGACCAGATCTCGGCGCGGTCCTCCCGTACGTCGGCCACCGCGGAGTTGGTCTCCATGGGCGCGTGGCTGACGAAGGCGAAGTCGAACTCGGCGTCCACGTACGGGGTGAGCAGCGGCGGCACCAGCAGCGGCGGGGTGGCGGCGCGCAGCTTGGCGCGGACCTGCTCGTCGGAGAGCCGGTCGGCGGGGCCGGGGCCCCAGGTGACCTGGAGGGCGGTCTTGGCGTCGAGGGCCTGGCCGAAGGTCTCGGCGACGACGGCGACGCCGGTCGGGACGGTGACCACGTGCAGGACGCCGGGCATGGCCCGGACGGCTGCGAGGTTGGCGACGCCCTTCACGCTGCCGCCGAGGCTGGGCGGGCGGCGCACCACGCAGGGCTTGGCGCCGGGCACGTCGAGGTCGAGGGTGTACTGCTGGGCGCCGGTCACCATGGCGCGGGCGTCGATCCGGCCGGTGGGCCGGCCGACGAGGGAGTGCTCGGCCGCCTTCTTGGGGGTGGCGCCGAGGACGATCAGGGCGGGGTCGGCGGCGGCCGCGGCGAGGCCGCCGTACGCGGCGGTGCGGCCGTCGGGCGCCCGTACGACACCGTTCGCGGTGGTCAGCGAGGAGGCGGCGAGGTTCCAGCGGCGGGCGGCCGCGGCGACGAGGCGGGCCCGGGCGGTGGCTGCGGTCTGCCGGACGGGCCCGTAGAGGGAGCGGATGGAGTTGGAGCTTCCGGTGAGCTGGTTGAACAGCAGCTCGGGCCGCGCGTCGTCCAGTTCCACGCGGACGGCGGCCAGCGGCGCGTCGAGCTCCTCCGCGACGAGCATGGCGACGGCGGTGGTGAGCCCCTGGCCGACCTCCTCGCGGGGCAGCCGGAAGCGGATGCTCCCGTCCGCCTCGACGGAGAGCGCCAGCAGGGCCGAGGTGGGCGCGCCGGCCAGGATGAACAGGTCGCCGAGGTCCACCAGATCGGCGGGGGCGGGCAGGCTCGGGACCACGGCGTGGGCGGGCTGCGGGGCGAGGGCGTCGGCCCCGGCCCGGGTGACGAGGGCGAGCGTCGGCGCCGCGACGAGGTAGGTGAGGAAGGAGCGGCGGCTCTGCCCGGTCATGTTCTGCGTCCCCACCCTGCGCGGATCCGCGTGCACGGACCTCCACCGGCTCATTACCGGCACGTAGCGTAGCGATCATGGGATGATCTGTGAAGCGAGTGCGGCCGGCCCGCGCACGGACGGGGTCCTTCGTTCGGGGGTACCCCCGCGGGGGTGTTGATCCGGCTCGCTTACGGATTGCGCCGCCCGGAAGTGTCGTACGCCTCGCCCGTGCGATCGATCCGCGCCCTCCGGAGGGCCGGTTTCCGGCCGCGGGAGGACGATGGGAGGAGAGACGGCCGTACGCGCCGAAATCTCGCGAGGAGGTGTGCGGCGGTGACCATGTACATGGATGTCCACCACGGCATGAAGGGCATTACGGCAGCCGAGCTGATGGCCGCCCACAAGGCGGATCTGGCGATCGAGCACGAGGAGAAGGTGCACTTCGAGCGCGCCTGGGCCGACCCCGCTTCCGGCACGGTGTACTGCCTGTCCGAGGCTCCCTCGGCCGATGCCGTGATGCGGATCCACGAGCGCACGGGACACCCGGCCAGCGAGATCCACCCGGTGCCGATCAGCGTGTGACGCCGGAGACCACAGGCAGGCCCCGGAAGGACTGACCGGAAACGTTCGTACACGCGAAGGGGGGGCCGGGAGGCCCTTGGCATATGCCTGAAGCAAGGCCGTTACGGATGTTGCCAAACGCCTTACGGGTCGTCGCCGCCTGTGCAACAGTCGTAACCGGTCCTTCCTTCAGACATGGCCGTGCCGCGCCGCCTGTATCGGAGTTCTCATGCCGTCCCACCTCTTCGCGGACCGTCCCGCGCAGCCACCCGAGCCTGGGTCGGTGGACGCACTGATCTCGCAGACCCGGCGGCTCCGCGGCGAGGTGGACGCGGTGCGCCGCGACACCGTCGCCGACGACGACGATGCGCAGGGCCGCTGGCAGCGGGCGCTGTGCGATCTGGCCGTACACCAGCTCGACGACCTGGGCGAGCACTTGGGCCAGCTCAAGGAGGGCCTGCCGGCCGCCCCCGAACTCGACGGGCTCGCCGAGGGCGCGACGGAGAACGACTCGGCCGGGCCCGAGGCGCAGCAGACCCGCGTCGGCAGCGCCGAGTGGAACCTGCTCACCGACGAAGTCAACTGGTCCGAGGAGCTGTTCCAGATCTTCGGCCGCTCGCCCGAGGCGGGACCGCTCCCCCTCGACGAACTCGGCTCCACCCTCTTCTCCGAGGACCAGCCGCTGCTGACCTCGATGGTGACGGCCTGTCTGGTCGACGGGAGGCCGATCGACGGCGAGTTCCGCATCGTCCGGTCCGACGGCCGCGTCCGGACGCTGCACATGCGAGGCGAGCCGGTGCTCGACTCCGACGGCTGCACGGCCTCCATGTGGGCCGTGCTCCGGGACGTGAGTGAGCTGCGCCGAAGCCAGCGCGCCGTACGCGAGTCCCGTGACTCGCTGCAGCGCCGGCGGGAGATCGCGCAGACCGAGCACCGGCTGGCGGTCGAGTTGCAGGAAGCCGTGCTCCCCCCGTGGCGCGGCTCCCTGCGGTTCCCGCACCACATCACCGGCGCGCTCGACGTCGCCGCGCACTATCTGCCCGCCGCGAGGAGCGGGCTGATCGGCGGGGACTGGTACGACGCGCTCGAACTGCCCGACGGCCGCTCGCTGCTGACCGTGGGCGACCTGACCGGGCACGGGGTGACGGCCACCTCCGGGATGGCGATGATGCTCGGCGCCCTGCGCGGCATGGCGATGGCCGGGATCGAGCCGGGCCCGCTGATGGGCTGGCTCAACCAGCTCCTGGAGGCCTCCGTCCAGCCGGCGCTCGGCTCGGCGGTGTGCTGCCGCTACGATCCCGCCCGCCGTGTCCTGTCCTGGGCGCAGGCCGGCCACCCGGCCCCGCTGCTGTTCCGCGGCGGCTCGGGCCGCACCCTGCAGCCGCCGGAGGGCGTACTGCTGGGCGCGACCTCCGGGGCGGCGTACGGGCAGGCCGAGGAACGGCTGGACCCGGGCGACGTGCTCGTCCTGCACACGGACGGACTGACGCCGCGCAGCATCGAGTTCAGCCGGGCGGACGGAGCCGAGCGGCTGCTGGCCCTCGCGCCGCGGTTCGCGGGCGCGCGGTCGGCGCAGGACTGCGTGCGGATGGTGGTCGAGGAGTTCGGTGTGGGTGAACGCGAGGGCGACGCCTGCGTCCTGGTGGCCAGGGTCGGGGGCTGACCGCCCCGCGACGGACGGGTACCGCTTCAGGGCCGCGCCGCAAGGCGCGGCCGTTCTCGTCTCCGTACAGGTGTCGTGCGTACAGGTGTCATGTGGCCAGGTGTCGTGGGGACAGATGCCATCGGGGGCTAGACGGTGTGCTGCGACGGGCTGTTCGGCAGGGCCAGTTCGATCTCCGCGCGCAGGTCCTCGATCCCCGCGTACCCGGCGTACTGTCCGGTCAGCCGGTACATCTCGCGCAGCCGGTCCCAGGTCCGGTGCGAGGAGGTCTCGTTCATCGAGACCAGCGCGAGCCGGGCGTAGCGGTCGGCCTGCTCCGGGTCGTCGGCGATGAAGCAGGCCGACGCCATGGAGATGTAGTCGAAGATCTGCGAGCGCTGGTGGCCGCCGGAGCGCAGCCGCAGCGCCTCCCGGGCGTGCCGCTGGGCGATCGGCGCGGCCGACGGGTCGTGATCGGCGAGGGTGCGGAAGGCAAGGGCCTGCATGCCGTGCAGATCCGCCTCGTCGAAGTTCTGCATCCACGACGGCGGGGGGACGTCGCCCTTGTCCGAGACGAACAGGTCCTCGGCCTCGCCCAGGGTCCGGCGCATGGCCTGGCCCTTGCCCATCGCCGCCTGTGCCCAGGCCTCGATGGTGTGCAGCATGGCGCGGGTACGGGGCAGGGTCTGCTCTCCGGAGCCGGACTGGGCCAGCTTCATCAGGTCCAGGGCCTCGTGGGGCTTGCCCAGGTGGACCATCTGGCGGGCGGCCCGGGACAGCGCTTCGCCGGCCCGCGGCCGGTCCCCGCCCTCGCGGGCCGCGTGCGCGGCGATCACGAAGTACTTCTGCGCGGTGGGTTCGAGGCCCACGTCGTGGGACATCCAGCCCGCCAGCACCGCCAGGTTGGCCGCCACCCCCCACAGTCGCCGCTGGAGGTGGTCGGGGTGGTGGTACGCGAGCATGCCGCCGACCTCGTTGAGCTGGCCGACCACGGCCTTGCGCTGCAGTCCGCCTCCTCGCGAGGCGTCCCAGGCCCGGAACACCTCCACGGAGCGCTCCAGCGCCTCGATCTCCTGGGAGCCGATGGGGGCGGCTTCGTAGCGGTCGTAGCCGATCGGATCGGCCTGGTAGGAGTCGCCGAAGTTCTGCGCCGCCTTGGCGGGGGCGGGATCGGTGTGGAGCCAGTCGTTCATGGCGTGGGTGAGGGCGGAGCCGGCGGTGAGCGCGACACCCGCGCCCATCAGACCGCGACGGTTGAGCATGAGGTCCATTCCCGTGAATTCGGTGAGGACCGCGGCTGTGCGTTCGGGCGCCCAGGGCACTCCGTCGGGGTTCTCCTTCACCCCGTCCGGCTGCCGTTTGGTGGTGCGCCGCTGCCGTACGAACCCGAGGTCCTCGATGGTCACGACACGACCGAGCCGCTCGGTGAACAGGGCTGCCAGTACGGTCGGCACCGGTTCGCGCGGGGTCTCCCCCACGTCGATCCAGCGCCGTACCCGCGAGGTGTCCGTGGCCAGCTGGTGGTGGCCCATGGCCGCCGCCTGCCGGTTGACCATCCTCGCCAGCTCACCCTTCGACCAGCCGGCCAGACCGAACAAGTCGTTCAGGCGGGTGTTTGGTCCTTTGCTCACGTCAAGCCCCCAGGTTCTCGGCTGATTTGACAGTAGCCCGCCGTCAGAGGCCCCGTGCATATTCGCCAGCCTTCGCCAGGGCACGCTTCGTGGTCCGCCACCCACGGCCGGGTGTCAGGTAGGAATGCGCCTCCCCGACCCGGTCTCCGGGCGGAACTCCCCAGGGTGAAGTACGGGACCGGCGGGGTGGCGTACGCAACTCGTCGGCGCACGAAGGGATCCGTAACGCCATGTACGCAGCAACGTCCTCCGTGTCCGCCCCGGTCCGGCCGCACCGCACGCTCCAGGCGGGCGGCGGCCCCTACCTCGATCCCGGCCGCCAGGCGGCACCGGCGCAGGGCGCCGTACGGGCGCGGCGGATGCCGGGTGCCGGATCGCAGCCGCTCAGCGGAAGAATCGACCTCTCGGGGCCGCAGGGTGCGCAGCTGCGCACCGCGCTGGCCTCGGTGCAGAGGATCTGTCCGGAGTTCGCGCCGGTCCAGGTGCTGCGGCGCAGCGGCCGGTCGGTCCTCCTGGTCGGGACGACAGGCCGGATGACCGCGGTCGCCAAGGTCTTACTGGACCACTCGCCGGAATGGCGCGAGCGGTACCGGCACGAAATAGGGTCGTACCGGGCGTTCGTCCGGCACCGCCCGCCGGTCCGGGTGCCGCGGCTGATCGCCGCGGACCCCGAGAACTGCACGCTGGTGGTCGAACGGATGGCGGGCCGGGTCGCGGCTTTGCAGAGGCACCCCGTGGAAGCCCCGCCGCGGGCCGACGTACGGGCCGCGCTGGGCGCGGTGTGCCGGGTGAACCAGTGGCGTCCGCCGGCCGATCTTTTCGGGGACCCGCTGAACTACGGGCAGCGCGTGGCGCGGTACCACGAGCTGGGGCTGCTCACCGACCGGGATCTGGGTGATCTCCAGAAGCTGCTGTGCGGGCTGAAACTGGCGGGCGTCCAGCGGCAGTTCAACCACGGTGACGCGCTCCTGTCGAACCTGCTGCTGTCCCCGGCGGGGCCGGTGCTGCTCGACTGGGAGCACGCGGGCTGGTACCTGCCCGGTTACGACCTGGCCACGCTGTGGACGGTACTGGGCGACGCCCCGGCCGCCCGCAGCCAGATCAGCCGGCTCGCCCAGTCGGCCGGTCCGGCCTCGCGGGACGCGTTCCTGGTCAACCTGATGCTGGTGCTGACGCGGGAGATCCGGATGTGCGAGACGGCGGTCCAGCGCTCCATGCTGGCCACCGCCCCGAGCCACCCGCTGCCGGCGGGCTCCCTGTCCTCCGGCGAGGAGCAGCGGCTGCTGCTGCGCCGTCTGCACGACGACTGCGGCATGGCTCGCAGGGCGGTCCGGGCGGCGGTCGGAACCCGCTGATCCCGGCGGTCCGACCCCGTACGAAAATCCCGTGCCGTACGCACCCGGTGTGCGTACCACGGGATTTCGTGCGTTCAGGGCCGTCTCGCCACCCCTGCACATGCCTTGACATCACATGATCCCCCGAACACCTTTTCTGACTCGGCATCAGAAATGCTGGAGCCGCCGACCGCCCCCGCCCTCCCACTCCGCTGGAGCCCGCCCATGTCCTCCGCAAGCGCCGAGTCCGCATGCCCCACCCCTCCTTCCCGCCGTACGGTCCTCGCCGGTGCCGGGGCGGGGGTGCTCGCCGCAGCCGCGCTGCCGTCGCCCGCCGCGCGCGCCGCCGACGGAGCCGGTACGGGGGTTCCGCTCGGTGAGTACGACGTGGTCGTGGTCGGGTCCGGGGCCTCCGGGATGACCGCCGCGCTCACTGCCGCCAAACGGGGCCTGAGCGTGCTGGTGGTCGAGAAGGCGCCGACGTTCGGCGGTTCGGCGGCGCGCTCCGGGGCCGGGATCTGGCTGCCGAACAACTCGGTGATCCTGGCGGCGGGCGTGCCGGACACCCCGCAGAAGGCGGCGACGTACCTCGCGGCGGTCGTCGGCGACGGCTCACCGGCGGAGCGGCAGGCGGCCTTCCTCGCCAACGGTCCCCGGATGCTGGACTTCGTGATGGCCAACAGCCCCTTGCGCTTCCGGTACATGGACGGGTACAGCGACTACTACCCGAACCTGCCGGGCGGGCTGCCGAACGGCCGGTCCATCGAGCCCGACCAGATCGACGGCAATGTCCTGGGCGCCGAACTGGCCCGGCTGAACCCGGCGTACATGCCGGTGCCGGCCGGGATGGTGGTCTTCAGCCAGGACTACAAGTGGCTGAACCTGGCGGCCGTGAACGCCAAGGGCCTCGCGGTGTCCACGGAGTGCCTGGCGCGCGGCACCAAGGCCGCGCTGTGCGGGCAGAAGCCGCTGACGATGGGCCAGGCGCTGGCGGCCGGACTGCGGGCCGGGCTGATGCAGGCGGGGGTGCCGGTGTGGCTGAACAGCCCGTTGGTCGACCTGGTGCAGGAGGGGGGCGCCGTCACCGGTGTCGTGGTGGAGAAGGAGGGCGTACGGGGTGTCGTACGGGCCCGCAAGGGCGTGATCGTCGGCTCGGGCGGCTTCGAGCACAACGCGGAGATGCGGGCGCAGTACCAGCAGCAGCCCATCGGCACCCAGTGGTCGGTCGGCGCCAAGGAGAACACGGGCGACGGGATCCGGGCGGGGCAGCGGGCCGGGGCGGCGCTGGCGCTGATGGAGGACGCCTGGTGGGGACCGTCGATCCCGCTGCCCGGGCAGCCGTACTTCTGCCTGGCGGAGCGCACGCTTCCCGGCGGGCTGATCGTGAACCGGGCGGGTGCGCGGTTCGTCAACGAGGCGGCTCCGTACAGCGACGTGGTGCACGTGATGTACGAGAAGGACCGGGGGGCTGCGGGCTCGCACATCCCGGCCTGGCTGATCGTGGATCAGAACTACCGCAACAAATACCTGTTCAAGGACATCCTGCCGACGATCGTCTTCCCCGACGCGTGGTACGAGGCGGGCGCGGCGAAGAAGGCGTGGACCTGGGACGCGCTGGCGGGCCAGATCGGGGTCCCGGCGGGGGCGCTGCGGGCGACCCTGAACCGGTTCAACGCCCAGGCGTGGAACGGCACCGATCCCGATTTCCACCGGGGGGACACGGCGTACGACCACTACTACACGGACCCCGGGGTCCAGCCGAACTCGTGCCTGGCCCCGATCTGGGCACCGCCGTTCTACGCCTTCAAGATCGTGCCGGGTGACCTGGGCACGAAGGGCGGCATCGTCACGGACGCCCGGGCCCGCGCGCTGCGCCCGGACGGATCGGTGATCCGGGGCCTGTGGGCGGCGGGCAACGCGAGCGCGGCGGTGATGGGCCACAGCTACGCGGGGGCGGGATCGACGATCGGCCCCGCGATGACGTTCGGCTACGTGGCGGCGAACGACATCGCGGACGCGTAGCGCCGGGTGCCTAGCCCTGCTGGAAGAGCTCGGCGGGGAGCGGCTTGAGCAGTGCGTACAGGTCGTCGGTGATGGGCCGGTCCCAGCTGGCGATGGTGACCAGCACGTTGTCGCTGCGGTCGAACTGCACGCAGCTGATCCGGCCCTCGGAGAGCTTGACCTTCCGGACGATGAGGAGGTTGTCGCCCTGCATGACGGGGCAGTCCTCGATGCCGGTGACCTCGACGTCCTCGTCGTTCTCGAGGGCGTCGAGGAGCTGGGCCACCTCGAAGGGGACCTGGCCGTCGGTGAGCTCCCGGGCCGGGGAGCCCTCGGGGAGGTTTCCGATGATCATCGCGGGGCCGCGTCCGCCGAACAGGTCGTAGCGGAGAAAGACGCCCTGGCAGCTGCCGTCGGGCGCGGGCAGCAGCCCGGCCCCGAGATTGCCCGGCCAGTCCCCCGGGTCCATGGCCAGGACGTCGAAGTCCGGGCCGGCGGGTGTGGCGGCGCGGTTGCGGCGGAGGAAGGACATGCCGCCATGGTACGTGCCCGCCCCGCTTTCCGGCCCCGGGCCCCTCTCCCTCGGGGCGCGGGTCGGGCCGCCGCCGCACGGAGCCGCTCCCGGCCTGATCCGGAAGACGGGCCGGACGGGCCGGACGGGCCCTAGACCGGCGGGACCAGGGTGAAGTAGTGCGGCAGCAGGTCCGCGGCCCCGCTTACCGCCAGAGCGGTGGCCGGGATCCGCCGCCAGAGGAACAGCATCAGGTCCGACGCCGTGCCCGCGGCCTCGACGTCCACCGGGTCGGTGGCCCCGTGCTCCACCGTGACCTGCTCCCCGGAGAACGTGACCGTCCAGACCCCGGGGCCGTCCGTGCGCCGGAAGCGGTACCGCTCCCCCGCCCCGACCGGGGCCCCGGCCACGGCCCGCCGGAACGGGGCCATCGCCTCGAAGGTCTGCGGGACCGCGTCCGCCGCGATCTCCGCGTCGACCGGCCCCGGCGTCCCGGTCGCGGATTCCGCGTCCCACCGGTGCACCGCCAGCTCGATGGTCTGCATGCGCAGCCAGAAGCCACTCGTGTGCTCTGCGGCATCCGGCGACCACGTCCACACCGGTACGTCGGGCCCCAGCTCCCGGAAGTGGTCTTCCAGCTGCCGTGCACCCTGCGCGAACCATTCCGTGAGCGCGTCCGGCACCGGCCCCCGGTTCGGCGCCGTCTCGGGCTTCGGCCAGGCCGCCCGGACCGCCGGATCCTCCGGGATCCCGAAGATCGTGAGGTCGGTGTGGTCCGGCGCCTCGGACAGGCGGTCGCGCAGGATGCGGCCGACGAAGCGGTGCACCGCGCCCAGGTGGCCGAGGAGGTCGGAGGCCGACCAGCCGGGGCAGGACGGCACGAGCGGGACCGGTCCGCCGCCGGCTTCGGCGATCGCGCGCGCGATGGTCTTCTCGAAGGCCGCCGTCTCGTTGCGGAAGTGGGCGAGGCGCTGGTTGTGGTCCATGGCCTCACCCTGCCCCGGCCGACACCGTCCCGTATCAGCTTGAGCTGCGGGCGAACGCCGCCAGCGCGTCGGCCAGTCCGTTCCGGTCCGTGCCCAGTTTCCGGTAGACCGGCGACAGGTCCCGGCCCCGGGCCGCCGGTGCGTCCCGTACGGCCAGCTCCGCCAGCCGGTACTCCTCCTCCGTCAGCCCGGCCGCCCACGCCCCCTCCCCCGCGGCGCCGCCCAGGCTCGCCACCAGTGCGTCCGCCCCGCACTCCCGCGCCGTCACCACCGCCCGCGCCAGCAGCTCCGGGTCCCCGAGCTCCGTCCCCAGCGCGGCCAGCGCGCACGCCAGCTCGTACCCCGCCGGCGAGGCGGACAGCAGTTCCACCGCCTCCCGCAGCAGCCCCTGCCGCTCTTCCGGAGCCACCACCTCCGCCGCCACCCGCAGCGCCTGCCCCACCCCCGACGGGGCGCCGAAGGCGCGGGCCCGGCGTATCGCGTCGGCCGCCAGGGCCCGCGCCCGGTCGGGGTCCTCCGCCGCCACGGCCCGGGCCAGGTGCAGCTGCCACGGGCACCAGGACGGGTTCCGGATGCCGCGCGGGCTCAGCCTGCGGTCCACGGCCTCCAGCTCGGCCGCCGCCGCCTTCGTCTGGCCGCGGGCCAGCAGCAGTTCGGCGTACACGGTCTGCGAGTCCGGGAAGACCACCGCCGCCGGGAAGGACTCCCCGAACGCGTGCTCCCGCGCCAGCTCCCACGCCTCGTCCACCCGTCCCCGCGCGAGCAGGGTCGTGGCGAGGATCGCGATGGCGTACCAGTGCACGGGCGTACCGCGCCCCACCCGCTCGGCGAGCCGCAGCCCGGCCCGGGCCAGCTCCTCGGCCTCCGCGAGCCGCCCGCGCCGGTAGCGGATGTACGCGCGCAGGCTGTACGCGAACGACAGGTGGGCCCCGCGCCAGCCCTGCCGCTCGAACTCGGCGGTGCCCGCCTCGAACAGCTCCTCCGCCCGGCCGGGCCGGTCCGCGTACATGTGGACCATGGCGGCGAGCACCGGCACCTCGAAGCCCCGGTCCTCGTACGCCCAGCTGAACTCCGTGCCCAGGGCGCGTACCGCGTGGTGGAGGACCACGTCCACCGGCTCACCGCGCAGGCAGGCGTCCCAGGCGCGCAGCCCGATGACGTACCGCTCGGTGAGGTCGCGGCCGGTCAGCCGGTCCGCGAGGCGGGTCAGCCGGCGCGAGCGCGCCGGGGAGTCGGGCTCCACGGCGTTGAAGGCGTCCCACATGAACTGCTCGGACTGCAGGCGCAGCCGGGCCCGGACGTCCCGGGTGTACGGGATCTCCCGCGCGAGCGAGTCCGAGGCGTCGGCGAGGCGGTCGCTGTGGGCGAGGACCTGGGCGAGCCGGATGACGATGCCCTGGCGCAGGGCCGGGTCGTCGAAGGGTTCGGCGAGCGCGGCCCGCAGGTGGTTGACGGTGTTGGCCGGTTCGGTGAGGAGGGAGGCGCAGCCGAGCTCGTACAGCACGGCGGCGCGCTCGTCGAAGTCCGGGGGTTCGCGCAGGGCGCGCGCGAGCTGGCGGCGGGCGGCCTCGGGGGCGCCGGCCCGCAGGTTCTCGGCGGCGGCCTCGCGCAGGGTCCGTACCACCCAGGGGTCGTTCTCGGGGTGGGTCTCCAGCAGGTGGCGGGCGGCGGCGGAGGACCCGAGTCCGGCGTCGACGACGGCCACGGCGGCCTGTCCGTGGAGAGCGACGCGCAGGGCGTCGGGGATGGCCCGGTAGAGGGCGGTGGCGATGAGCGGGTGGACGAACTCCAGCCCGGCGTCGGGCTCTTCGCCGGGACCGGACAGGATGCGGGCCTCCCGCAGCCGTGCGGTGGCGTCGGCGGCCTCCTCGGAGCCGAGTCCGGCGACCCGGGCGGCGAGCTCCTGCGGGATGGCGGTGCCGAGGACGGCGCAGGCCCAGCCGAAGCGGACGGTGGAGGGGCCGAGCCGCTCGAAGCGGGCGACGAGGCCGCTGCCGCGCTGGGCGGCGGCGAGGTCGCGCAGCAGCGGGGCGCTGGCCGAGGTGGGGTCGAGGCCCTTGTCGCGGACCTTGGCGGTGAGTTCGACGGCCTCGAAGGGGTTGCCGGTGGTGACGGCCCAGGCCTCGCGGCAGAAGGCGTCGTCGGCGTGGTCGCCGACGGCCTCGCGGACCAGGGTGGAGACGGCGGCCTCGGTGAGCGGTGCGAGGGCCGGCGGGCGGTGTCCCGCGCGGCCGGGCAGCGTACGGAAGGCCTCGGCGTGGGCCGGGAGTTCCTCGGGGCGGTACGCGACGACGAGGAGCAGCGGGAGGTGTTCGGCGCGCGGGGCGAAGGCGGCGAGCCAGGAGAGGGATTCGGGGTCGGCCCAGTGCGCGTCGTCGAGGACGAGGGCGACGGGGGCGCGCTGCACGGTGAGGTGGGTGAGAACCCAGTCGAGGCCGTCGCGCAGGCCCTGGGGGTCGGGCGGGGCGCCCTGTTCGGGGGCGCACAGGCCGAGCGCGGGGCCGACGATGGAGTACCAGCTGCCGAGGGCGGCGCGCAGTTCCTCCTCGGAGCGGCCGGCCAGGTGGGGCTGGATGAGCTGGCGGGCGACGTGGAAGGGCTGGCTCTGCTCCTGTTCGCCGCCGCGGGCGGCCAGCAGGGTGCAGTTGCGGGCGAGGGCGCGGCGGCGCACTTCGGCGAGGAGGGTGGTCTTGCCCAGGCCGGCGGGGCCGGAGAAGGCGAGCAGCGTGCCGCCTGCGTCGCCGGTCGCGGAGTCGCCGAGCTGCTCCAGGGCCTCGTCCACGGTGGCGAGTTCGGCCTCGCGTTCGAACATTTTGCGCCGTCTGCGATTCGGGCGTTCCGTCATGGCTGGTACCCCCCAGGCCGGTTCGGGGGAACAGCGTACGCCCGCGCACGCACGCGGAAAGGCGTTCGGCCGAGAAGGATCGGAATCTTCGGGATCGGGTGTCCGGGCCGTTTACCGGTGTCTCGATTACATCGAACGGTTTGCCAGTTCTTCCAGTACGGCCACGGCTTCGGCCGCCCGCTCGGCGGGCACGAAGAGGTGGTCGTGGTGGTACCCGGCGATGACGTTGCAGCTGAGTCCGTGCGCGGCGAGCTCGGCGGCGAAGGCTCCGGTGAGGCCGACGGCGTCGAGGGCGGAGTGGATGCGCAGGGTGATCCACGCGGCGGTGTAGTCGTAGGCGAGGCCGGCGGCGTCGGCTTCCTCCTGGCGCAGGACGAGCGTGAGCCCCTCGGCCTCCAGGACGGTGGCGACGGGGGTGGTTCCGGCCGGGGGCGCCGTGGCTCCGGAGACCGTGCAGAAGACGTACCGCCCTTCGTGCAGCTCGGGGCGCATGCCGCTCAGCAGTTTCCTCAGGTCGCTCTCGCCGCTCATAACGCCACCCTACCCATCGTCCCGCTATGCCCGATTCCGCGCCTGCGGCGTCGGCGCCCGCGGAGGGTGAACGGCACACCTCCTGGCTGGAGCTGTCTTCGACCTGACGGCGGTGGCGGGCGTCGCCCAGGCCGTCGCCGGCCGTCGTACGGGCGGCGGTACCTGAGTCGGTGGCGATCGCGCGGGCCGTGTTGCGCCTCAGCCGGTGAACCCCGGCACCACCAGACCTGATTCGTACGCGATCACCACCGCGTGGGTCCGGTTCTGCGCACCGAGCTTGGTCAGCACGTTCCCGACGTGCGTCTTCACCGTCTCCAGGCTCACCATGAGCGACTGCGCGATCTCCGGGTTGGACAGGCCGGTGGCCATCAGCCGCAGCACCTCCTCCTCCCGCTCCGTCAGCGCCGCCTTCGGCAACGCCTCGGCGGAGCCCAGTGGGCGGGCGGTGACCATCCGGCGCAGGGTCGCCGGGAAGAGGATCGCTTCCCCCGCCGCCACCACGCGTACCGCCTCGGCGATCTGCCGGACCGGAAGCCGCTTGAGCACGAAACCGCTGGCCCCCGCGCTGAGTGCCGCAGTGACGTAGCCGTCGTTCTCGAAGGTGGTGATCACCACGACCTTCGGAGGTTCGGCCGACCGGGCCGGCTCGGCAAGGAGTTGCCGGGTGGCCTCGATCCCGTTGCACCGCGGCATCCGCACATCCATCAGGACCACGTCCGGCCGCAGCCGCCGCGCCTGCTCGACGGCCTCGACGCCGTCGGCTGCTTCTCCGACCACCGCGATCCCCGGCTGCGCCGCGAGCAAGGTGCGCAGACCGCTGCGGGTCACCTCGTCGTCGTCCGCGATCAAGAGGGTGACGGGGGTAGGGGCAGGGCTGGTGGCGGCGGGGCGGGAGCCGGCGCCCGTCATGGCGGCCGAGCTCGCGTCGGAGGCGGTCATGCCGAGCCCCGTACCGGCAGCCGGACCGCCAGCCGCCAGTGCCGCGGCCCGTCCGGGCCGACCTCGATCTCACCGTGCAGCAGCCGCACGCGCTCGGCAAGGCCGGGCAGGCCGTGCCCGGACGTCCGGAAGACACCCGCGCCCGTACGCATGCCCGCGCCCGCCCCATTGACCACACCGAGTTCCAGCCCGTCCGGTGCTGCCGCCACCCGGACCCCGATCGGGCCGCCCGTCCCGTGCCGCAAGGCGTTCGTCAGACCTTCCTGCAGGATCCGGTACGCGGCCCGGGAGAGCGTCCCCTGTACCTGGGCCGGCTTGCCGGACAGCTCCACATCAAGGACCGCGCCCGCGTGACGCAACCGGTCGAGCAGGTCGGGCAGGTCGGCCAGGGTCCGGGTCGGTGCCGTCTCCGCCTTCTCCTCACGCAGTACGCCCAGTACGTAGTCCAGGTCCTCCAGCGCGGCCCTGGCCGACTCCTCGATGCTGCGCAGCGCGGCCCGCGCCGCCACCGGGTCGGCGGAGAGCACCTCGCCCGCGACCGCCGCCTGGATCGTGGTCGCGGTCAGCGTGTGCCCGATCGAGTCGTGCAACTCGTGGGCCAGCCTGTTGCGTTCGGCAAGGCGCTGCTCCCGCTCGGCCATCAGCGCGAGCCGCTCGGCCGACGAAGGACCCAGGAGCCTGGGCGCCAGCCACCGCAGCACGCTCGTCACCACCACGCACACGACCGCCGCGAGCAGCAGGCAGCAGAGCGCCACCACCCAGCTGTGCCATCCGCCATCGGACCGCAGCGACCGGCCGAACAGACTCAGCCCGGCCTCGGCCCTGAGCCACCCCCCGGGGATGGCAATCCCCATGAGGACCAGCACACCGCTCGTCAGCGCCCCCGTCCACCCCAGCGCCACGTGCAGCACCAGCCAGAGGGGAGTCCGCCAACGGTCGGCGCCGGACGGCACGGCGGCAGGGGCCGGCAACGGCACCCTCAGAAGTTGGCGGGCGAACGCGATCAGTGCCCGCCGCGTGGTGCGGGCCAGGCCGACCGAGCCGATCAGTGCTGCCCAGACCAGGAGGACCAGGACGGCCTGCACTCCATAGGGAGCGGATGGCCACGCCAGTGTCGGCAGCAGGGCGAAAGGCAGCAGCGGAAGGCTCGCCAACGCGCCGCAATAGGCGAACAGCATGCCCGAATACGTGGAGCCGCGCAGCAGCGGCCGAAGTCCCCTGATCATGATCGCCCCAGTATGACCGGGCAGCTCACCGATGGCCTCCCCCGATCGGGGGAGCACCTTCTCCCGCCTTCCCGCGATGCGCATCCGCGACGCCGGAGGCCAGGATCGTGCCCTGAACAGTTGACCGGAGGACGTTTGATGAACACGCAAGGAACAGAGATGCCGACGCATCACACGGCATCCGCCAACGGCCTGGCCGGGGCCGCCGTGGTGCTAGGCGTCATCGGCTTGAGCACGTCGATCTTCTTCGTCGGCGGCCTGCTCGGCGGCATCGGCCTGATCCTGGGCATCGTCGCCCTGACGACGGCCAAGCGGACCGGCATCGGCCGGGGCAAGGCCCTCACCGGCGTGGTGACGTCGGCCATCGCGATCGCGGTGTCCGTCCTGGCCGCCGTCTTCTTCGTCTGGTACGCCAACAAGACGCAGGACTGCTATCAGCCCGACAGTTTCCAGCAGTACAAGCAGTGCGTCCACCATCAGCTCACCGGGAACGCGACATGAACGCCATCCGTGCCGTGCTGGGGGACAAGAAGATCTCCTACCTGGGGTTCTCCTACGGCACCTACCTCGGCGCCGTCTACGCGCAGACATTCCCCCGGCGAACCGACCGGTTCGCGTGAAACCACTCGATCAGCACCCTGATCAGGTCGAAGGACGCCAAGCAGCCCGGAGGCAACGCGAAGCGGCGCCGCCACTCGTTCGAGTGACGGCGCCGCTGAAGTTGAGGACATGCTCTCGCCTCGGTGGTTCCCCAAGGGCCCGATTGGCCCCTCAGCGGCCCCCAAGGCCGGGAAATGGCCTCGCTTTCCGGGAACCCACGCGACTACGTCAGGTCGAACTCGCCGCCCCTCGCGCCCAGTACGAACTTGCGCCACTCGTCGGGCGCGAAGATCAGCGAAGGGCTCTCGGGGCGCTCGCTGTTGCGCATCGCGATGAACCCCTCGACGAAGGCGATCTGGACGTCGCCCGCTCCCCGGCTGCTCGACTGCCAGTCCGCCCCGCTGAGATCGAGGTCCGGCTTGCCCCAGCCGGCTGCCAGGGGCTGTGAAGTCATGCTCTCGGCCACGTGCGTGCTCCTCCCGGTACTCCCGGTACGTCGTCCGGGGGCCAGAGTAACCATCGCAGCGGGTGCCGCACAGGCCACGGTGAGTCACCCGTGGCCGGTCCGGCACCACGCCGCGCGCCCGCCCCGCGCCCGCCCCGCGGCCGAGTCCGTTCAGGAGGCGGGCGGTTCGGCTCCCACCAGCCACATCGCGAAGAACTGCGCACCGCCGCCGTACGCGTGGCCCATGGCCCGGCGGGCGTCCGGGACCTGGTGTTCGCCGGCCCGGCCGCGGACCTGGAGCGCCGCCTCCGCGAAGCGGATCATGCCCGAGGCGCCGATCGGGTTGGTGGACAGCACCCCGCCCGACGGGTTCACCGGGAGGTCGCCGTCGAGTTCGGTGACCCCGGCCTCCGTGAGCTTCCAGCCCTCGCCCTCCTGCGCGAAGCCGAGGTTCTCCAGCCACATCGGTTCGTACCAGGAGAACGGCACGTACATCTCCACCGCGTCGATCTCCCGCCGCGGATCGGTGATCCCGGCCTGCCGGTAGACGTCTGCCGCGCAGTCCTTGCCCGCCTGCGGCGACACGAAGTCCTTGCCCGCGAAGAGCGTCGGCTCGCTGCGCATCGCCCCGCCGTGCACCCAGGCCGGCGGCCGCGGCGAACGGGCCGCGCCCGCACGGTCGGTGAGGACCATCGCGCAGGCACCGTCCGAGGAGGGGCAGGTCTCGGAGTACCGGATCGGGTCCCAGAGCATCGGCGAGGCCTGGACCTTCTCCAGGGTGATGTCGTGCTCGTGCAGGTGCGCGTACGGGTTCTTCAGCGCGTTGCGGCGGTCCTTGTACGCGACGAGCGAGCCGACCGCGTCGGGCGCGCCGGTGCGCCGCATGTACGCGCGCACGTGCGGGGCGAAGAACCCGCCCGCCCCCGCCAGCAGCGGCTGCTGGAACGGAACGGGCAGCGACAGGCCCCACATGGCATTGGACTCGGACTGCTTCTCGAACGCCAGGGTCAGCACGGTGCGGTGGACCCGGGCGGCGACGAGGTTGGAGGCGACGAGGGCGGTGGAGCCGCCGACCGAACCGGCCGTGTGGACGCGGAGCATGGGCTTGCCGACCGCCCCGAGGGCGTCCGCCAGGTACAGCTCCGGCATCATCACGCCCTCGAAGAAGTCGGGGGCCTTGCCGATGACGACCGCGTCGATGTCCGCCCAGGTCAGCTCGGCGTCGGCGAGGGCGCGCACCGCGGCCTCGCGCACGAGCCCCGCGATGGAGACGTCGTGGCGGGCGGCGACGTGCTTGGTCTGGCCGATGCCGACGACGGCGACCGGCTCCTTTCCCGTACGCGTCATGCGGGTTCCCCTTCCAGGACGGCGACCAGGTTCTGCTGGAGGCAGGGGCCGGAGGTGGCGTGCGCGACGGCCCGGTCGGACTCGCCGCGGTGGATCCGGGCGGCCGCCTCGCCGATCCGGATGAGGCCGGCGGCCATGACCGGGTTCGCGGCGAGCGCCCCGCCGGACGGGTTGACGGCGACGTCGTCCCCGCCGAGTCCCAGTCCCAGCGCCTTGCGGAGCACGACCTCCTGGGAGGAGAACGGCGCGTGCAGTTCGGCGGTGTCCACCGGGGCGTCGAACACGCCCGCGTGCTCGGCGGCGATCCGGGTGGACGGGGAGTCGGTGAGGTCGCGCAGGCCCAGGCCGTGCGCCTCGATGCGGTGGTCGATGCCGGTGATCCAGGCGGGGCGCGCGCACAGCCGCCGCGCGGTGTCGCCCGCGGCGAGGATGACGGCCGCCGCGCCGTCGCCGATGGGCGGGCAGTCTCCCGTACGCAGCGGCCGGACCTGGTAGTCGCCCTGCGGGACGGCGCCGCCGCTGAGCTGGGCGTGCGGATTGGCCTCGGCTGCGGCCCGGCTGCGGGCGCCGATGGCCGCGAGGGCGCCCTCGTCGGTCTCGCCCGCGTCGATCAGTGCCTGTGCCTGGAGGGCGGCCAGGGCCACCGAGTCGGGCCAGAGCGGAGCGAGGTAGTACGGGTCGAGCTGCCGGGTCAGGACGTCCCGTACGGATCCCGGGGAGGACTTCCCGTACGAGTACACCAGCGCGGTGTCGGCCTCGCCGGTCTGGATCTTGACCCAGGCCTCGTACAGGGCCCAGGCGCCGTCCATCTCGACGTGCGACTCGGAGATCGGCGGCCAGGCGCCGACCCCGTCGAGGGTCATGGTGAAGGAGAAGGCCCGGCCGGCGAGGTAGTCGCTGGATCCGGAGCAGGTGAAGCCGATCTCGCCGGCCTTCAGACCGGTCTGGGCCAGCACCCGGTGCAGGACCGGCATGACCATCTCGACTTCGCTGAGTTCGTCGCTGCGGCGCAGGTGGTCGCTCTGCGCGAAGGCCACGACGGCCACGTCCCGCGCGTACCTGCTCGTCGTGGGCATCAGATGAGCTCCTTGTACGCGTCGTAGTCGGCGTCCGGCTCGCCGGTGGGGCGGTAGTGGTCGGGGTGGCGGCCGCCCTCGGTCCACACGGGTTCGACGCGCAGGCCCATGCGGACCTGGTCGTACGGGATGCCCCCGATCCGGCCGTGCAGGGCGAGGTCGGCGCCGTCGAGGGCGATGTGGGCGTAGACGTACGGGACCTCGATGTCCAGGTTCTTCGCCTTGATGTTGACGATGCAGTACGTGGTGACCGTGCCCGCCGGGCCGACCTCGACCTGGTCGGTCGTGGCCACCCCGCAGGTGGGGCAGGCGCCGCGCGGCGGGACGTACACCTTGTGGCAGGAGGGGCAGCGCTCACCGACGGTCCGCCGCTCGGCGAGGGCGTTGATGTACGCGGTCTGGGCGCGGCCGGGGCTGTAGGTGTAGTCGAGGCGGGCGGCGGCGACGATGCCGGTGACGGCGTCGGCGAACTGCCCGTCGTGCGGGGTCGCCTGCGCCGTCTCCGCCGCCTCGTGCGGCTCGAAGCAGGCGATGTCCGTGATGGCGCCGGTGCGCTCGTCCGACCAGCGGATCCGTACCCGCATGCCGGTGCGGACGGCCTCGGGGCCGGGGGCGTCGAGGGCGTGCAGGATCGCGGTGTCGGCGCCGTCGAGGCGGACCAGGACCCAGGCGAAGGGGGCGGCGAGGGGCTGGTTCGGGCGCGGGGAGCCGTTCCACGCCCAGGTGGTGACGGTCCCGGTGGCGCCGACCTCGACGAGCTCGCGGATCTCCTCGGCGGTGACGGGATCGTACTCGACGGGCGGGACCATCACCTTGCCGTCGGCGGTCCTGATGCCGAGGACGACGCGCTCGCGCAGCCCGGTGAGGAAGGCGCTCTGGACGGGCCCGAGGGAGCGGGTGAAGGGGAACTCGACGACGAGGGGCGCGCGCAGCACCTCTGGCGGGGACGCGGCGGGTGTCATGGCTGTCTCTCCGATGTTCTGATGTTCCGAACGGCTGGGGGCGGGATCACGCGCTGGGCCACTTCCGGACGGCCGGCGGCTACTCCCGCCGGTACACGGCGGGCCGCTTCTCGGCGAAGGCCCGCGCCCCCTCCTTGGCGTCCGCGGTGTCGAAGACCGGCCAGCCCCGCAGCAGCTCCGAGGCCAGGCCCTCCGCCTCCGTCAGCTCGGCGGTCTCGTAGACCGAGGCCTTCACGGCCTCGACGGCCAGCGGCCCGCACGCGTTGATCTGCTCGGCGATCTCCAGGGCCTTGGCCAGTGCGGTCCCCTCGGGGACGACCTGCCCGACCAGCCCGATCCGGGCCGCCTCGTCCGCCGGGTACGGCCGGCCGGTCAGCAGCATCTCCAGGGCGTGCGTGCGCGGGATCTGCCGGGGCAGCCGTACCGTCGAGCCGCCGATCGGGAACAGGCCCCGCTTGACCTCGAACAGTCCGAAGGTGGCGCCCGCGCCCGCGACCCGGATGTCCGTGCCCTGCAGGATCTCGGTCCCGCCGGCCACGCAGTACCCCTCCACCGCCGCGATCACGGGCTTGCGCGGCCGGTGGTGGCGGAGCATGGCCTTCCAGTGCAGGTCGGGGTCGGCCTTGAGGCGGTCGCGGTACTGGTCGCCCGCCATCCCCTTCCCGGCCAGCGCCTTGAGGTCCATCCCGGCGCAGAAGTCCCCGCCCGCGCCCGTCAGGACCACCGAGCGGATCGTGTCGTCGGCGTCCGCCTCCAGCCAGCCGTCGTACAGCCCCACCAGCAGCGGCAGCGAAAGCGCGTTCTTCGCCTCCGGCCGGTTCATGGTGAGCACCAGCGTGGCGCCGTGGCGCTCCACGGTCAGGTGTTCCGTCCCACCCATTGCCGTCCTCCCGTCTCAAGACCTAGAACAGGTTGCAGGAGGGCCGGGTGCAGTTCAATAGTTTTCTGACACACAGTCAGTTTTCTTGGGCCACGCCCTTCCCACTTGGGCTGAGCGGCGCTCTAATGACCGCCGCGGGGCAACAGCCACGGCCCGGCAACGGGAAACCTCGGGGGTGAGGAGGAACGGTGGAGTACAACCTTGCCGACCTGTTCGAGTCGGTCGTCGACGTGGTTCCGGACCGCGAGGCCCTGGTGTACGTGGACCACCCCGGCACCGGCGCCGAGCGCCGCCTCACGTACGCGGAGCTGGACACCGCGGCGAACCGCATCGCGCACCACCTGCTGGACAGCGGTTTGACGGCCGGCGAGCACCTGGGACTGCACCTCTACAACGGCATCGAGTACCTCCAGACCGTCCTGGCCTGCCTCAAGGCCCGCCTCGTACCGGTGAACGTCAACTACCGGTACGTGGAGGAGGAGCTGGTCTACCTCTACAACGACGCCGACCTCGCCGCGCTCGTCTTCGAGGGCGAGTTCACCGGGCGCGTGGCCGCCGCCCTCCCGCAGACGACGAAGCTGCGCCACCTGATCCGCGTCGGGGCCGTCCCCGAGGGCGCCCCGGAGCCCTCGATCGCGCCGGTCGCGTACGCGGACGCGGAGGCGGCCGGGTCGCCCGCGCGCGGCTTCGCGCCCCGCTCCCCCGACGACCTGTTCATCATCTACACGGGCGGCACCACCGGCATGCCCAAGGGCGTCATGTGGCGCGCGGAGGACCTGTTCTTCGCGGGGCTCTTCGGCGGCGAACCCTCGGGCGAGCCGGTGAAGCGGCCCGAGGAACTCGCCGAGCGGGTCGCGTCGAAGGGCGCCGGGCTCACCTTCTTCCCCGCTCCCCCGCTGATGCACGGCACTTCGACGCTGACCTCGTTCATCGCCTTCAACTACGGCCAGCGGGTGGTCATCCACCGCAAGTACGCGCCGGAGGAGGTGCTCCGTACGATCGAGAAGGAGAGGGTGTCGAGCGTCTCGCTGGTGGGCGACGCGATGCTCCGGCCGCTCATCGACGCCCTGAAGGGCCCGCTCAAGGGGACCGACCTGTCCTCTCTGTTCAGCGTCTCCTCGTCCGGGGCGATCATGTCGGAGACGGTACGGGCCGAGTTCCAGCGGCTGGTGCCGAACGTGATGCTGCTGAACAACTTCGGGTCCTCGGAGTCCGGGTCGAACGGCCGGGCGGCCGACGACTCCGGCCCCGAGAAGGGCTTCCGACTCGTGGTCAACGACCGTACGCAGGTGGTGGACCCGGTGACGCACGAGCCGGTGCCGGTGGGCGTACCGGGGCGGCTCGCGCAGCGCGGCCACGTCCCGCTCGGCTACTACAACGACGCGGCGAAGACCGCCGAGACCTTCTTCCAGAAGGGATCCGAGCGGTGGGTGCTGCTCGGAGACATGGCGACGGTCGACGAGGAGGGCATCGTCACGGTCCTCGGGCGCGGCTCGCAGTGCATCAACACGGGCGGCGAGAAGGTCTATCCGGAGGAGGTCGAGCAGGCGCTGAAGTCCCATCCGGACGTGTACGACGCCCTGGTCGCCGGGGTGCCGGACGCGAAGTGGGGCAGCCATGTGGCGGCGGTGGTGCAGCTGCGGACGGGCGCGCCCGAGCCGAGCCTGGACGACATACAGCGGCACTGCCGGACCAGGCTGGCGGGGTACAAGATCCCGCGCCAGCTGGTCGTGACGCCGGCCATCCAGCGCTCACCGAGCGGCAAGGCGGACTACCGCTGGGCGAAGTCGGTGGCGACGGAGGCGGACGCGGCGCGCTGACCCGCGGGGTTGCGGAGGCGGTGGGCGGGGCCCTCTCGGGTCCCGCCCACCGCCGTGCGGTCCGGGCGGCCGCCGCAGCCGGAGGGCTCCGCCGCTCAGGCTCCGGTGGCCAGGAAGCCCTCCACGCGGGCTGCGAACCACTTCGGGTCGTCCAGCCACGGGAAGTGCGCGCCGCCCGGCTGGACGTCGGCGACGCCCCGCGGGAAGAGCCCCGCCAGTTCGGCGGCGAGGGCGGCCGTCGGGTAGTTGTCCAGCTCCCCGGCCAGCACCAGCACCTCGCCCGCCACGCGCCGCAGGGCGGCCCGGGTGGCGGGCGGGTCGAAGGCGCCGGGCCCCGCGTAGGCGGCGGCCGCCACCGCGTTCTTCTCCCGGTCGCTCGCCTCGACGTGGGCACGCGCCTGCGCGTCCCAGCGCCCGTACGCGAGGGGCATCACCCGGCGCCAGTCCGCCGGGGTGGGGGCGCCGCCGGCCGCCAGGATCCCGAGTATCTGCTCGTACGCGGCGATGGCCGTGTCGTACGGCTCGCCGCCCGCCCGCTTGCGGACCACCTCCAGGCGCTGCTCCGGGGTCGAGTCGATGCCCACGGCCCAGCAGGTCGGGGTGATCAGGGCCAGGCGGCGCAGCCGGTCGGGGTGCGCGGCCGCGTACAGCTGGGCGAGGTTGCCGCCGGCCGAGTGGGCCAGTACGTCCATGCGCTCCAGGCCGAGGTGGATCCGGAGCGCCTCGACGTCGGCGACCTGGTGGTCGACCCGGTACGTGGACTCGTCGGCCGGGACAGCCGAGCCGCCCGTACCCCGCAGGTCGAGGAGGACCAGCCGGCGTCCGGCGGCCAGCCCGCCGAGGTCGCCCATGTAGGAGGAGGCCCGCATGGCGCCGCCGGGGAGACAGACGAGCGGCTCGCCCTCGCCCCGGACGTGGTAGGCGAGTCCGGTTCCGTCGTATGTGGTGAAGATCGACATGGGCCCATCCCATCATGCGATCACTCGTTCGAGTCATTGATTTCGCCGCCGGGCTGGGGCAATCTACCGAATGATCGGTCGGTTAACCCGAATCAAAGCTCCGGTTCACGGTTCAAGATGAGGTGACGGCATGACGGCGCATGCGGATGTCCACGACGACGGAGAGCGGCTGAGCGCCGACGAGCTGGCCGCGCTCCAGCTGCGGCGGCTGCGCGCCACCTTGAGCCACGCCTACGAGCGGGTGCCGCACTACCGGCAGGCCTTCGACAAGGCCGGTGTGCACCCCGACGACTGCCGTTCCCTCTCCGATCTCGCCCTCTTCCCCTTCACCACCAAGGCCGACCTGCGCGACCAGTACCCGTTCGGCATGTTCGCCGTGCCGCGCTCCGAGGTGCGCCGCATCCACGCCTCCAGCGGCACCACCGGCCGCCCCACCGTCGTCGGGTACACCGACGAGGACCTCTCCACCTGGGCGGACGTGGTGGCCCGGTCCATCCGGGCGGCGGGCGGCAGACCGGGCCAGATGGTGCACATCGCGTACGGGTACGGCCTGTTCACCGGCGGCCTCGGCGCGCACTACGGCGCGGAGCGGCTCGGCTGCACGGTCGTCCCCGCGTCCGGCGGGATGACCGACCGGCAGGTGCGGCTGATCCAGGACTTCCGGCCCGAGGTCATCATGGTGACGCCCTCGTACATGCTCACGCTGCTGGACGAGATGGAGCGCCAGGGCATCGACCCGCGCAGCACCTCGCTGCGTACGGGGATATTCGGCGCGGAGCCGTGGACCGAGGAGATGCGCCGCGAGATCGAACAGCGGCTCGACATCGACGCGGTGGACATCTACGGCCTGTCCGAGGTGATGGGCCCGGGCGTGGCACAGGAGTGCGTCGAGACCAAGGACGGCCTGCACATCTGGGAGGACCACTTCTATCCGGAGGTCGTGGACCCGTTCACCGGAGAGGTGCTGCCGGAGGGCGCGTCCGGGGAGCTGGTGTTCACCTCGCTCACCAAGGAGGCCATGCCGATCATCCGCTACCGGACCCGGGACCTGACCCGGCTGCTGCCCGGTACGGCCCGGCCGGCCTTCCGTCGGATGGAGAAGGTGACCGGCCGCAGCGACGACATGATCATCCTGCGCGGGGTCAACCTCTACCCGACGCAGATCGAGGAGATCCTGCTCCGTACTCCCGGTCTGGCCCCGCATTTCCAGCTGCGGCTGACCCGGGAGGGCCGGATGGACGCCCTGACCGTACGGGTGGAGGCGCGCCGGGAGGCGGATTCCGCTCAGCGGCAGTCCGCGGCCGCCTCCGTGGTCCGCGCGGTCAAGGACGGCATCGGGGTCTCGGTGGCCGTCGAGGTGGTCGACCCGGAGACCCTGGAACGCTCGGTGGGCAAGATCAAGCGCCTGATGGACCTGCGCGAGCCGCGGTAGCCGACCGGGGGTGCGCGGTGCCGGGACGGGATCCGGCGCGGCCTCGGCCGGGCCCCGGAACCACCCCTTCGGGCCCACTTGCGGGGAGCCTCCGAGAGTCGGCGGGTCCGTCCGGGTAGTCCATGAGGCGTGACCTCGATCCTCCGCCAGCTCCACGACCGGCTCCAGGCCTCCCCGGCCGGGCTGGCGTGGAGCCGGGGGCGGGAGATGGAGCTCATGCACCGGGCCATGGGCTTCGCCGCCCTCGGCTTCCTGACCCTGGTACCGCTGCTGGTGGTCGTCGCGGCCGCCGCCCCCGGCAGCGGCTCCGGCTTCGGCCGCTGGCTCGGCCAGGCCCTCGGGGTCACCGAGTCCTCGCGGGCCCGGGTCGAGATGCTGTTCGCCGCCGCGGACCTGGCGCTCGAACGGACCACCGCGTTCGGGCTCGCGGCCCTCGCCGTCTTCGGCCTGACCTTCGGCTCGGCCGTGCAGACCGGGTACGAGAAGGTCTGGGACCTGCCCACCGCCCGCTGGCACACCATGTGGCGGCACGTCGTGTGGCTGGCCCTGCTGGTCTGCTACCTCGGGCTGCTCGTCGGGATCCCCGCACCGTCGAACGACGCCGTCGGCACGATCCTCGGCACCACCGGCGACCTGCTCGGCACCATCCTCTTCTTCTGGGGCTCCCAGCGGCTGCTGCTCGGCGGCCGGGTCCGCTGGCGGGCCCTGCTGCCGGGGGCGGTGGCGACCAGCCTGGGCCTGCTCGGCCTGCGGGTCTTCTCCAAGCTGGTGTTCTCCCCGCTGATCGCCTCCAACGCCGTCACGTACGGCCCCTTCGGCACGCTGCTGGTCGTCCAGTCCTGGCTGGTCGGCGTCGGTTTCGTGGTCTACGGCGGCGCCCTGGTCGGACGCCTGGCCCACGAGCACCTCACCCTCCGCCGCCTCCGGGACACCGGCCTGCTGCCCGAGTGACACCCCGGCCGGGCCTACCGGGCCACCGACCCTGCCGTCCCTGCCGGGCTACCGGCCCTCCCGGTCCTCCCCGTCCTCCTGACCGAAGCGGTCGCGGAGTTCGCGCTTGAGGATCTTGCCGCTCGCGTTGCGCGGAAGGGCGTCCACGAACACCACCCGCTTCGGGGCCTTGAAATGGGCCAGCTTCTCCCGCGCGTACGCCAGCAGCTCCGCCTCCGTCACCTCCCCGCGCGGCACCACGACCGCCGTGACCGCCTCGATCCACCGTTCGTCGGGCAGGCCCACCACCGCCGCCTCGGCCACCCCCGGGTGGGTGTAGAGCGCGTCCTCGACCTGTCGCGAGGCCACCAGCACGCCGCCCGAGTTGATGACGTCCTTCACCCGGTCGACGACCGTGAAGTACCCCTCCGCGTCCCGTACCGCTAGGTCCCCGGAACGGAACCAGCCGTCCCGGAACGCCTTCTTCGTCGCCTCCGGGTCGTTCCAGTACCCCAGGCAGAGCTGCGGCGAGCGGTACACCACCTCGCCCGCCGTCCCGTCCGGCACGTCCGCGCCGTCCTCGTCGACGACCTTCGCCTCGACGTGGCGGACCGGCCGCCCGCAGGACTCCATCCGCCCCTCGTGCTCGTCCGGTCCCAGGACGGTGGCCAGCGGGCCGATCTCGCTCTGCCCGAAACAGTTGTAGAAGCCGAGCCCGGGCAGCCGCGCCCGCAGCCGCTCCAGCACGGGCACCGGCATGATCGAGGCCCCGTAGTACGCCTTGCGCAGCGCGCCCAGATCGCGGCGCCCGAACTCCGGGTGGCCCGCCAGCCCGATCCACACCGTGGGCGGCGCGAACAGACTGTCCGCCCGCCCCGCCTCCACCAGGGCGAAGATCTCCTCGGCGACCGGCGCGTCCAGGATCGTGTTCTGCGCGCCCACCGCCAGGTAGGGCAGCAGGAAGACGTGCATCTGCGCCGAGTGGTAGAGCGGCAGCGAGTGCACCGGCCGGTCCGCCCCGGCCAGGTCCAGCGCCTCGATCGCGCTCTCGTACTCGTGGACCAGCGCCTTGTGCGTCATCATCGCGCCCTTGGGCAGCGCGGTGGTGCCCGAGGTGTAGAGCAGCTGCACCACGGCGTACGGGTCGCGGTCCGGTACGAAGGGCAGCGGATCGGCGAGCTCCCCCAGGAACGAGCCGGGCGCGTCGCGCAGCGGCCGTACGGCGTGGCCCTCGGGGATCCGCCCGGCCAGGTCCGGATCGGCGAGGACCAGCGCGCTCGTGCAGTCGTCCAGGATGTACGCGAGGTCCTCGCCGGTGAGGTTCTGGTTGACCGGGACGTGCGTGAGCCCGGCGCGGGCACAGGCGAGGAATGCGAGCAGGTAGGCGTCGGAGTTGTGGGCGAACGTCGCGACCCGGTCGCCGTCGGCCAGCCCGTACCGCTCCCGCAGGACGGCGGCGCCGGTGGAGACGGCGGCGTCGAGCTCCGCGTACGTCCACGTCCGTTCGCGGTAGCGGACGGCCTGCCGTTCGGGGACCCGCAGCGCGCTGTCGCGCACCAGCCCGTCGACCGTGTTCTGCCGCACCGCCCGCATTGCCGTCATGGCGTGATCCTCGTCTCCGCGCACACCCGAGGTCAATGACCCGGAAAGCCGGGATACCAAACGGGATGTTGACAGATCATCAGGTCGCCTGCGTGAGTGTGGGGGCACACAAGCACCGCCTGTACCGCGGGCAACCCAGCCCATCCGCAGGCTACTTGGGAGGCATGTTGCGCTTCTTCGATGGATACGGTCGCACCCGCCCGCTGCTCCGGCGCGCCGCGCTCGTCGGCGCCGCCCTGCTCGCCGCCACCGCGGCGGCCCCGCAGGCCTCGGCCGCGACCGCCGGGGCGGCGGCCGCCGACCGCACGCCCTCCGGCGGCGGCCTGTCGGCCGTCATCCGGTACACCGAGAACGGCATCCCGCACATCCTGGCCCAGGACTACGCGCACCTCGGCTTCGGCACCGGCTGGGCCCAGGCCGCCGACCAGGCCTGTGTGCTCGCCGACGGGTTCGTGACCGTGGCCGGCGAGCGCTCGCGCTGGTTCGGCGCCGACGCGGCGACCGACGGCTCGCTGTCCTCCGCGAGCAAGAACCTCACCAGCGACCTGTACTTCAAGGGGGTCCGCGAGTCCGGGACCGTCGAGAAGCTCCTCGCCACGCCCGCCCCGGCCGGTCCCACCCGGGACCTCAAGGAGCTGATGCGCGGCTGGGCCGCCGGGTACAACGCCTGGCTGGCCCAGAACAAGATCACCGACCCGGCCTGCAAGGGCGCCGCCTGGGTGCGCCCGGTCACCGCCCTCGACGTGGCCGCCCGCGCGTTCGCCGTCTCGGTGCTCGGCGGCCAGGGGCGCGCCGTGGACGACATCGCGGCGGCGCAGCCGCCCGCCCGGGCGGCCTCCCTCACGGCGGGCCCGACCACCGGCCCGAGCACCGACCCCGCGGCCGCCGCCGAGGCCGCCCGGGCCTTCTTCGACACCGGCCGCTACGACATGGGCTCCAACGCGGTGGCCTTCAGCGGCTCCACCACCTCGAACGGCCGCGGCCTGCTGCTCGGGAACCCGCACTACCCCTGGCAGGGTGGCCGCCGGTTCTGGCAGTCGCAGCAGACCATACCCGGCGAACTGAACGTCTCCGGCGGCTCCCTGCTGGGCACGCCCGTCGTGAACATCGGCTTCAACGAGAAGGTGGCCTGGAGCCACACCGTGGCCACCGGCACCCCGCTCAACCTGCACCAGCTCACCCTGGACCCGGCCGACCCGACCGCCTACCTGGTCGACGGCAAACCGGAGAAGATGACGCAGCGCCAGGTGACCGTCCAGGTGGCAGGCGGCGCTCCGGTCGGCCGCACCCAGTGGTGGACCCGCTACGGGCCCGTCATCACCGGCCTCGGCCCGGGCCTGCCACTGCCCTGGACAGCCGGCACGGCGTACGCGCTGAACGACCCGAACGCGGCCAACCTGCGCGGCTCCGACACCGCCCTCGCCATCGGCAAGGCCCGCTCCGTCGCCGGGATCCAGGACGCGCTGGGGGGCACGCAGGGCCTGCCCTGGGTCAACACGATCGCCGCGGACTCGGCCGGCGGCACGCTGTTCACCCAGTCCCAGGTGCTCCCCCGGATCACCGACGAGCTCGCCGCCCGCTGCTCCACCCCGCTCGGCCGGGCCACGTACCCGGCGTCCGGGCTCGCGGTCCTCGACGGTGCGCGCGCCGACTGCGCGCTCGGCTCGGACCCGGACGCCGTGCAGCCGGGGGTGTTCGGCCCGGGGAAGGCGCCGACGCTGCGCGACGCCCCGTACGCCGAGAACTCCAACGACAGCGCCTGGCTGGCCAATGCCGAGACGCCGGTGACCGGCTACGAGCGGATCTGGGGCAGCCTCGGCACCCCGCGTTCGCTGCGGACCCGGGGCGCGGTGGAGGACGTCTCCGCGATGGCCGCCAAGGGCGGGCTGACCGTGGCGGACCTGCAGAAGCAGCAGTTCGCGAACCGGGTGCCGGCCGGCGACCTGGCCGCGGCCGACGCGGCGAAGGCCTGCGCCGCCCTGCCCGGCGGCGCGGCCACCGCGAGCGACGGCCGGTCGGTGGACGTCTCCGCGGCCTGCGCCGTGCTGGCGGGCTGGGACCACCGGGCCGACACCGGCAGCCGCGGCGCGCTGCTCTTCGACCGGTTCTGGCGCAAGCTGACCGCGAGCACCCCGGCCAAGGACCTGTGGCTGGTGCCGTTCTCGGCGGCGGACCCCGTACGCACGCCCCGTACGCTCAACCAGGCGGCGCCCGGGATCGGACGGGCGCTCGCGGACGCGGTCGCGGAGCTGGGGGCGGCCGGCATCGCTCTGGACGCGCCGCTCGGCGAGCACCAGTTCGTGGTGCGCGGCGGGGAGAAGCTGCCGGTGCCGGGCGGCACCGAGGCGCTGGGCGTGTGGAACAAGATCGAGGCGCCGTGGAACGCGGCGGCCGGCGGCTACCCGGAGGTCGTGCACGGCTCCAGCCACATCCAGGCGGTCGGCTGGGACGGCAGCCGGTGCCCGGTGGCGCGCACGCTGCTGACGTACGGTCAGTCGTCGAACCCGGACTCGCCGTACTACGCCGACCAGACCCGGCTGTTCTCCCAGGAGCGGTGGGTGACCTCGCGGTTCTGCGAGCGGGACATCCTCACCTCGCCGCAGCTGAAAGTGGTCTGGCCGCGCGAGCGCCGCTGACCTGTTCCATTGACCTGTGTCATTGCCCGGCGGGGCCGGATCGTTCCGGCCCCGCCGCGGGCTCAGGGGCTGACGGCGAGGAACAGGTACGCGGCCAGCAGTACGAGGTGCACGCCGCCCTGGAGCAGCGTGGCCCGGCCGGGCGCGATGGTGAGGGCGCTGACCACGACGGTCAGGGCGAGCAGCACCATGTGGATCGGCCCGAGGCCCAGCAGCAGCGGGCCGGACAGCCAGATGGTGGCGAGGGCGATGGCGGGGATGGTGAGTCCGATGCTCGCGATGGCGGAGCCGTAGGCCAGGTTGAGGCTGGTCTGGACGCGGTCGCGGCGGGCGGCGCGGACGGCGGCGAGGGTCTCGGGGGCCAGGACGAGCAGGGCGATGATCACACCGACGACGGCGTTGGGCAGGCCCGCTTTGGCGACGCCCGCCTCGATGGTGGGCGAGACGGCCTTGGCGTCGCCGACCACGGCGATGAGCGCGACCAGCAGCAGGCCGAGGCTGACCAGGGCGGCGCGGGAGGTGGGCGGCGCGGCGTGGGCACCGTCCCCGTCACCGTCCCCTCCGCCGCCGGAAGCCGCGGCCCCGCCCCCGGCCGCGTTGCCCGTACCGGCCTCGGTGGCCACGGGCAGGAAGTAGTCCCGGTGGCGGACCGTCTGGACGGCGATGAACAGCCCGTACAGGGCGAGCGAGGCGACGGCGGCGAAGGCCAGCTGGGCGGTGGAGAACTCCGGCCCCGGCTTGCTGGTGGTGAACGTCGGCAGGACCAGGCTGAGGACGGCCAGGGTGGCCACGGTGGCCAGGGCCGCCCCCGATCCCTCGGCGTTGAAGACGGCGACCCGGTTGCGCAGGGCGCCGACGAGCAGGGACAGGCCGACGATTCCGTTGCAGGTGATCATGACGGCGGCGAAGACGGTGTCCCGGGCGAGTGAGGCGGTCTTGTCGCCGCCGTCGGCCATCAGGGTGACGATGAGGGCCACTTCGATGACGGTGACGGCGACGGCCAGGACGAGTGAACCGAACGGCTCGCCCACGCGCAGTGCGACGACCTCGGCGTGGTGCACGGCCGCCAGCACCGCGCCTCCGAGGCAGAGGGCGACCAGGGCCACGGCGTATCCGGGCAGATCGCGTCCCCAGCTGAAGACGAGCGCGAGGAGCGCCACCACGGGGACCACGACGGTCCAGTCGGTCAGGGGGAATCTGCTGGGTGCCGTACTCATATCAGCCAACTTGCCAGAAGCGTCCCCCGAGTGCGGCGCAAGGGACGCATCCAGGGCTCTGACGTGCCACTTCTCACGACATGTCGGGCGTGGCGGACCGAGTCCCGGCTCGCCACGCCCAGGCGCTCACATCGCGTGCTCACATTGCGCGCTCACATCGCGCGCTCGCGGCCCTCCCAGTACGGATCGCGCAGCCGCCGCTTGTACAGCTTGCCGTTCGGGTCGCGGGGCATCGTCTCGATGAAGTCGACCGACTTCGGCCGTTTGAAGCCGGCGAGCTGCCGCTCGCAATGGTGCAGGATCTCCGCGGCGAGGGCGTCCCCGGCGACGAAGCCCTCGGCCGGTTCGACGACCGCCTTGACCTCCTCGCCCCAGTCGGCGTGCGGGATCCCGAAGGCGGCGGCGTCCGCGACCGCCGGGTGGGTGAGCAGGGCCGATTCGATCTCCGCCGGGTAGATGTTCACCCCGCCCGAGATGATCATGTCGATCTTGCGGTCGCGCAGGAAGAGGTACCCGTCCTCGTCGATCAGCCCGAGGTCGCCCACCGTGAAGAAGTCGCCGATGCGGTTCTTCTTCGTCTTGCCCTCGTCCTTGTGGTAGCTGAAGCCGCCGGTGTTCATCTTCAGGTAGACGGTGCCGAGTTCGCCGGGCGGCAGCCGGTTGCCGTCGTCGTCGAAGACGGCGAGCTCGCTGATCGGCCAGGCCTTGCCGACCGTTCCCGGTTTCTTCAGCCAGTCCTCGGCGGTTGCGAACGCGCCGCCGCCCTCGCTGGCCGCGTAGTACTCCTCCACGCAGGTGCCCCACCAGTCGATCATCGCCCGCTTGACGTGGTCCGGGCAGGGCGCGGCCCCGTGGATCGCGTGCCGCATCGAGGAGACGTCGTACGCGTCCTTCGTCTCCTGCGGGAGCGCGAGGAGCCGGTGGAACTGGGTCGGGACCATGTGGGTGTGCGTGCAGGCGTGGTCGTCGATGAGCCGCAGCATCCCCTGCGGGGTCCAGCGGTCCATCAGCACCAGCGGGTGCCCGATGTGCAGGGCGGCGCCCGCGAATTGGAGGACGGCGGTGTGGTAGAGCGGCGAGCAGACCAGGTGGACGTTGCCGTCGAACGGCCGGATGCCGAAGATGGCGAGGAAGCCTCCGAGGTACGTCTCCTCCGGGAGCTTGCCGGGCAGCGGGCGGCGGATGCCGCGCGGACGCCCGGTGGTGCCGGAGGTGTAGTTCATGACCCAGCCGAGGGTGCGCCCCTCGGGCGGTGTCGCGGGCTGTCCACCGAGGAGCCGGGCGTACGGGTGGAAGCCCGCGACCGTTCCGACGGCGTAGCGGTGGCTCGCGGGAAGGCCCGCCTCGTCGGCCGCGGCGGTGGCGGCTTCGGCGAAGCGCTCGTGGGCGATGAGGACCTTGGCGCCGGAGTCGGAGACGATCCAGGCGATCTCGGGGCCGACGAGGTGGTGGTTGACCGGGACCAGGTAGAAGCCGGCCTGGGAGGCGGCGAGGTAGGCGGTGAGGAACTCGACGCCGTTGGGGAGGACGACGGCGAAGACGTCGCCCTTCTCCATTCCGGCGGCGCGCAGTCCGTGGACGAGGCGGTTGACGTCGGCGTGCAGCCGCCCGGCGCTCCACTCCTCACCCTCGGGGGTGATCAGTACGGTGCGCTCGGGGTCGGCGGCCGCCTGGGCCCAGAAACCGTTGGGGGGCTGGTCACTCATGGCAGTCATGCTGATCACGCCTCTCAGGCCCGGCCGGCGATGCGGTTGATGCGGTCGATGGCGCGCTCGAAGCCACTGGTGAGGTCGTCGAAGACGGCCTGGACGCTGCGTTCGGAGTTCATCCGGCCGACGATCTGGCCGACGGGGGTGCCGAGCAGCGGCCGGACCTCGTACTTCTGGATGCGGGAGACGGCCTCGGCGACGAGCAGTCCCTGGAGCGGCATCGGGAGCGCGCCGGGGCCGGCCGGGTCGTCCCAGGCGTCGGTCCACTCGGTACGGAGCTGGCGGGCGGGCTTGCCCGTGAGGGCGCGGGAGCGGACGGTGTCGCCGGAGCCGGCGGCCAGCAGCTTCTCGGTGAGGGCGCGGGAGTGCAGGTCGGCCTCGGTGGTGGTGAGCCAGAGGGAGCCGAGCCAGGCGCCCTGGGCGCCGAGGGCCAGGCCGGCGGCGATCTGCTCGCCGCTGCCGATGCCGCCTGCGGCGAGGACGGGGAGCGGGGCGACGGCCTCGGCGATCTCGGGGACCAGGACCATCGTGGCGATGTCGCCGGTGTGGCCACCGGCCTCGTAGCCCTGGGCGACGACGATGTCGATGCCGGCTTCGGCGTGGCGGCGGGCGTGCTTGGCGCTGCCGGCGAGGGCGGCGACGAGGACCCCGTGGTCGTGGGCGCGCGCGATGACGTCGGCGGGCGGGGAACCGAGGGCGTTCGCCAGGAGTTTGATGGGGTAGTCGAAGGCGACGTCGAGCTGGCGCCGGGCGACCTGTTCCATCCAGCCGGTGATCCGCCAGCCGGAGGCCTCGCCCTCGGCGAGCTCGGGCACGTGGTGTTTGGCGAGGGTGTCGCGGACGAAGGCGCGGTGGGCGGCCGGGATCATCGCCTCGATGTCGGCTTCGCTGATGCCGTCGACGGCTTTCTTGGCCGGCATGACGACGTCGAGGCCGTACGGCTTGCCGTCGGTGTGCTCCTGCATCCAGTCGAGGTCGCGTTCGAGGTCGTCGGGGGCGGTGTAGCGGACGGCGCCGAGGACGCCGAAGCCGCCGGCGCGGGTGATGGCCGCGGCGACCGCCGGAAAGGGCGTGAAGCCGAAGATGGCGTGCTCGACTCCCAGTTTCTTGCTCAGCTCCGTCTCCATGGGCGGCAGCATGCCGCAGCCCGGCGGCCGAGGGAAGAGGTTTCTGATGACTCGTCAGATTCTTTACGGGCCGGTCGGTGCGGGGCACGCGACGCCTGCGGGCAGATACTTCGGGAGGGCGGTTCGGCGAACAGGAGGCCGGTGGTGGAGGAGCTCACGGGGGACGGGGAAGCACGCCGCAAAACCCCTGCCGGGGCGGTGCTGAGCCGGCGGCGGCTCGGGGGGCGGCTGTTGGCGCTGGGCGGGGTGCTGCTCCTGCACGCCGCGCTGCCCGGGGCCGCGGGGGCCGCGGGGAATCCGGCCGAGCGGCGGGCCCTTCAGGGGCTGCGCCTGCGGTACGGGTCGGCGCGGCAGGCGGGGCTGGTCGAGAGGCACCTGGAGGCGGCGGCCGACGAGGCCCGGCGGTTCCTGGGACCCTCCCCGGAACACCCCTACTACGCCGGGGCCGTGGTGCTCGCCGGCCGGGGCCGCACGATCGCCCTGCACCGCGCCATGGGCGAGGCCGTTCGGTACGCCGACTACGACGGCCGCACCGACCGGGTCCGGGAGTTCCCGGCGGCTCAGCGCATCCCGATGGCCGAGGACACCGTCTTCGACCTGGCGTCGCTGACCAAGCTGTTCACCTCGCTCCTTGCCGTGCAGCAGATGGAGCGCGGGCGGTTGGAGCTGGAGGCTCCGGTGGACCGGTACCTGCCCGAGTTCACCGGCGGCGGCAAAGAGCTGATCACGGTACGCCAGTTGCTCACGCACACCTCGGGGCTGCGCTCGTGGGCCCCCTTCTACCAGCAGCCGACCCGCGCCGGGCAGTTGAGGATGCTGTGCGGTGTGCGCCCGCAGGACACGCCCGGGACGGTGTACCGGTACTCGGACCTCAACCTGATCACGCTACAACTGCTCCTGGAACGGATCACCGGTCACACTTTGGATCTCCTGCTCCACGACGAGATCACCGCTCCGCTCGGGATGCACCGCACGCGTTACAACCCACCGCTCTCCTGGCGCCGCCTCATCGCCGCCACCGAAGTGCAGCGGCCCCCCTGGTCCGGCCTGGACCGCGGACTGGTCTGGGGCGAGGTCCACGACGAGAACGCGTACGCCCTCGGCGGCGTCGCCGGCCACGCCGGCGTCTTCGGCACCGCCTGGGACCTGGCCGTCCTCGCCCGCACCCTCCTCGACGGCGGCGTCTACGCGGGCAAGCGCATCCTGCGCCCCGCCTCCGTCGAACTGCTCTTCACCGACTTCAACACCGCCTTCCCCGGCGACGACCACGGCCTCGGCTTCGAGCTCTACCAGCACTGGTACATGGGCGCCATGGCCACCCCGCACTCCGCCGGCCACACCGGTTTCACCGGCACCTCCCTCGTCCTGGACCCCTCCACCGACTCCTTCCTCATCCTGCTCGGCAACTCCGTCCACCCCGTCCGCACCTGGCGGGCCGGCAGCGCACCGCGCGTCGCGGTCGGCAACCGCTTCGCCCGCGCCGTCCCGGTCCGTACGAAGCACGGCGGCCCGGCCTGGTACTCCGGCATGGAGACCGGCGGCTCCGGCACCCTCACCCTGCCGCCGCTGACCCCGGCGACGGCCGCGGCCCGGCTGCGCTGCGCCGTGTGGTGGGACACCGTGCCCGGCGAGGGCGCCTTCCACGTGGAGGCCTCGGCCGACGGGGAGACCTGGGAGCCGCTGCCGTTCAGCACGCAGCGGTCGACGGGCGGCACCCCCGAGCAGTGGCCGCAGGGCAGCGCCGGCGGCTGGTCCGCCCGCATATGGCACCGCCTGGAGGCCCCCCTCACCGCCTGGGCGGGCCGCCCGGTCCACCTGCGCTTCCGGTACGCCGCGACCGGCCGCTACGTCGGCCGCGGGGTGTACGTGGACGTCGTACGGGTGGCGGAACCGGCCCGGCTCCTCTTCGCGGAGGACCGCCCGGCCGACGCGTCCCGTATGCAGGCCGCCGGCTGGACCCGCTCGACGGACTGACGCGCCGGGCGTACGGCCACCGCTGCGGCGTCAGGCCTCGCGGACCAGGCAGAAGGGGTGCCCGGCCGGGTCCGCGTAGACGCGCCAGTCGTCGGGCACGGCCCCGGTGCGCGCGTCCAGCAGCTTCGCGCCGCAGGCCAGCACCTGCTCCTGCGCCCGGTCCAGGTCCGCCGCCGCGAAGTCCAGGTGGAACTGCTGGGGGTGGGCGGGGTCCGGCCAGCGCGGCGGTCGGTGGTCCGCCACCCGCTGGAAGGCGAGCACCTGACCCGACGGGGTGTGCAGCGTCGCCCAGTGCTCGTCGACCGTCCAGCGCGGGTCCGGCCGGTTGACGGTCCCGCCCAGCACCTCCCGGTAGAACTCGGCAAGCCGCAGCGGATCGGGACAGTCCAGCACCACACACTGAAGTTCGGCGATCAAGGCCCGATCCTAGAGCGGCTCCCGGCGCCGACCTAGGCGGTGGCATAAAACCGTGCCCGACGCTGTTCGCACTCGTTGGGTTTCGTTGAGTCTTCAACCCCCCGCAGGCAGCTCAACAACGAAGGCAGGTACAGGCACATGGCGACCACCGACATCGACTGGGACCACCCGAAGGACCCCAGGCAGGGCACCTGGCAGCTCGACCACGTCAAGCAGTACGTCGCGACGAACGGGGCCGAGGGCCACGACTGGAACGGCACCCAGACCCTGCTGCTCACCACCGTGGGCCGGGTCTCCGGCCAGACCGTGCGCACCGGGCTCATCTACGGCGAGGCCGACGGCCGCTACCTCCTCGTCGCCTCCAAGGGCGGCGACCCCGAACACCCGCTCTGGTACAAGAACCTGACGGCCCACCCCGAGGTCCGCATCCAGGTCGGCCCGAAGGTCGTCCAGGGCACGGCCCGCACGGCGACCCCCGACGAGCGCGCCGCGTACTGGCCCGTGATGGTCAAGCACTGGCCCGCGTACGACGAGTACCAGACCAAGACCGACCGCGAGATCCCGATCGTCGTCATCGAGCCCGTCGGAGTCGCCGCGTAACTGCGGTCAGTGCCCCAGGACGGCCATCGCCGCGTTGTGGCCGGGGACCCCGCTGACGCCTCCTCCGCGCACGGCGCCCGCGCCGCACAGCAGGACGTTGGCGTACGGGGTCCCCACGCCCCAACGACCCGCCGCGCCCTGGTCGTCCGCGTACGGCCACGACAGGTCCCGGTGGAAGATGTGCCCGCCGGGCAGCCGCAGTTCTCGCTCCAGGTCCAGCGGGGTCTTCGCCTCGATGCACGGCCGCCCGTCCGCGTCGAAGGCCAGGCAGTCGGTGAGCGGTTCGGCCAGGTGCGCGTCCAACTGCGCGAGCGTGCCGGTCAGCAGCACCTCGCGCGCCCCCTGGTTGTCGTGTCCGAACAGCCGGGCCGGGGTGTGCAGGCCGAACAGGGTCAGCGTCTGGTACCCCTGCGCCACGAGCTCCGGTCCGAGGATCGAGGGGTCGGTCAGCGAGTGGCAGTAGATCTCCGAGGGCGGTACGGACGGGAGTTCCCCGGTGGCCGCCTCGGCGTAGGCCCGCGCCAGCTCCGCGTACCCCTCGGCGATGTGGAACGTGCCGCCGAAGGCCTCGCGCGGGTCCACCGAGGTGTCCCGCAGCCGCGGCAGCCGCCGCAGCAGCATGTTGACCTTCAGCTGTGCGCCCTCGACCGGGGGCGCCGACTCCGCCTCGCCCAGCAGTTCCCCCAGAGTCCGCGGCGAGGCGTTGACCAGCACCGTCCGTCCGACGACCCGTCCCTCCCCCGTCGCCGTACGGAACGTCACCTCGGCCGGCGCCCGCCCGTCCGTGTCGATCCGGAGCACCTCGTGCCCGGTCGCGATCTCGGCCCCGGCCGCCCGGGCCGCCGCCGCCAGCGCATCGGTGAGCGCGCCCATCCCGCCGACCGGAACGTCCCAGTCCCCCGTGCCGCCGCCGATGACGTGGTACAGGAAGCACCGGTTCTGTACGAGCGAGGCGTCGTGCGCGTCCGCGAAGGTACCGATCAGGGCGTCGGTGAGCACGACGCCCCGCACCAAGTCGTCCGTGAAATGCTCCTCGACGGCCCGCCCGAACGGCTCCTCGAACAGCATCCGCCAGGCCGCTTCGTCGTCGATCCGGGCCCGCAGCTCCGCCCGCGTGGGCAGCGGCTCGGTCAGCGTCGGGAACACCTTCTCGGCGAGCCGCCCGGTCCGCCCGTAGAAGGCGCGCCAGCTCTCGTACTCCCGCTCCGAGCCGGTCAGCCGCGCGAACGACTCCCGGGTGCGGGACTCCCCGCCGCCGACGAGGAGCCCGCCGGCCCGCCCGTCGCGCTCGACGGGCGTGTACGAGGACACCGTGCGCTTGCGTACGGCGAAGTTCAGCCCCAGGTCGCGCACGATCTTCGCCGGGAGCAGGGAGACGAGGTACGAGTAGCGCGAGAGCCGGGCGTCGACGCCGACGAAGGGGCGGGTGGAGATCGCGGCGCCGCCGGTGTTCCCGAGCCGCTCCAGGACCAGCACCGAACGGCCCGCCCGGGCCAGGTACGCGGCGGCCACCAGTCCGTTGTGCCCGCCGCCCACGATCACGTCGTCGTATACATCGTGCCCGAAGCTCGTCATGGCTCTTGGTAACACACCTGGCCGAGCCGCTCCAGACAGTGCGCCTCGTCGGCGTGGGCCGCCACCGTGTCCGGATGGTCGTCGCCGAGGGAGCGTTCGCGGATGCCGGAGAGGTCCCGGTAGACGGGCAGGGCCTCGTCCCAGCGGCCCAGCCTGCCCAGCCCGACGGCGAGCTCGCGCCGGCTGACGAGGGTGTCGGGGTGTTCGGCGCCGAGCGCCCTGGCCCGGGCGGCGGCCACCTGCCGGGCCTCGGCCACCGCCTCCTCCCAGCGCTCCAGCCGGCCCAGGTTGACGCCGAGGACGTGCCGGGCGCGGAGCGTCTCGGGGTCCGCGGCCCCGTAGGCGCGGGTGCGGTCGCGGACCAGGCCCCGGAACAGGTCCAGGGCCTGGGCGGCGTGGCCGGTGCGGCCGAGCGCGATGCCGGCTTCGTAGCGGGCGGCGAGGGTGTCCGGATGGTCCCGGCCGAGCACCCGTTCCCGTACGGCGGCGACGTGGCCGAACCCGTCCAGGGCCTCCTGCCAGCGGCCGAGGCGGCCCAGCGCGTACGCGACCTCGTACCGGGTCAGCAGCGTGTCAGCGTGCTCGGCGCCCAGCACGGCCGCCCGGTCGGCGGCGACCTCGGAGGCGGTGCGGTGGGCGTCGGCGAACCGGCCCAGCGCCCCGAGTTCGCAGGCGAGGTTGTGACGGCAGCGCAGCGTGTCGGGGTGGAGCGGGCCCATGGCGCGCTCCCGGGCGACGAGGACCGCGCGGTAGATGTCGTGGGCCTCGCGGTGGCGTCCGAGCCGGCTCAGTTCGTACGCCGCCTCCTGGCGCGCCGCGAGGGTGTCGGGGTGGTCGGCGCCGAGCACCCGGGTGCGCCCCTCGACGACGGCCTCGTACACGGCCAGGGCCTCCTCGGGCCGATCCGCGCGGCTGAGGGCGAACGCCCGGGTGTGGCCGGCGGCGAGCGCGCCGGGACCGGCCCCGTCGAGGCCGGTCGCGTCGGAGCCGGACGCGTCCGGGCGCGCGTACGGGACCCCGTACGGCGCGGTGAGCCGCGGGTCCTCGGCCGCGGCGGGGCGCAGGATCCGGTGCTCGCCGCTGGGGCGCCCGGCGGTCCAGGAGCCGGTGAGCACGGCCCAGGCGCCGCTCGCGGGGCGGGCGGCCGGGCCCGCCTTGCGGCCGGCGGTCATACCGTCGGCCCAGGCGGGCAGGGGCGCCTGGGCGCCGGGCAGGCCGCCGGGGCCGAGGCGGCCCTCGACGAGGCGCCGGTGGAGGTCGCGGGCGTCGCCGGGGCGGTCCTCGGGGCGCTTGGCGAGCAGGTCCAGGACCGCCTGCTCGAAGTACTCGGGCAGCTCGGAGCGGTGCCGGCGCAGCGGTACGGGCGCGTTGTCGCGGTGGCCGACCAGCACCGACCAGGAGTCGCCGAGGTCGAAGGGCGGGGCGCCGGTGGCGATCTCGTACAGGACGCAGCCGAGGGAGTAGAGGTCGCTGCGGTGGTCGACCTCGCCTCCCGCGATCTGCTCGGGCGACATGTAGTGCGGGGTGCCCATGGCCATGGCGCCGCCGGTGAGTTTTGCGGTGAAGCCGATGTCGTGGGCGAGGCGGGCGATGCCGAAGTCGCAGATCTTCACCGTGCCGTCGGTGAGCCGCATGATGTTGGCCGGTTTCAGGTCGCGGTGGACGACTCCCTGGTCATGGGTGTAGCCGAGGGCGGCGGCGAGCTGTTCGGCGGTGTCGACGACCACGTCCACGGGGAGCGGGCGCGTCTCGTTGTCGTCCAGCAGCTGGCTGAGGTTGCGGCCGTCGAGGAGTTCCATGACGAGGTACAGGGGGCCGCCCGCGGCGCTGTCGTCGCCGAAGTCGTGGACGACGGTGACCCCGCGGTGCTGGAGGGAGGCGGCGACGCGCGCCTCGCGGCGGAAGCGTTCGCGCAGGACCTGGGTGAAGTGGTTGTCCTGCTCGGGCCCGAGCGGTTTGAGGCACTTCACGGCGACCTGCCGGCCCAGCGACTCGTCCCGGGCGCGCCACACCTCGCCCATGCCGCCGCGCCCGATCAGATCGAGTGACCGGTATCGGCCCTGGATCAGTCTGGACTCCGCCATGTCTTAAAGCCGCCCCCGTTGTCGTGCTCCGTCCTACGCCCTCCCCGGCCGGTCCAGTATGGCCGCTGGTGTACGCAGTGTGTACGCCGAGGGGCGGCTCCCGGGGCCCATGCGACGCATCGCTTTCAAGATGTGACCTGGAGGCAGCTGCCACCGCAGACCTGCGGGAATGCTGCGCAGCAGGGTACCGGTGAGGCGCAGGCGACGGGTGATGACGGGCGCCGGTGGCGCCGCGCGCCCGTACAGCCGGTGCGCGTAGCCGGGGAGGGAACCGTAGGCCAGTTCCGCGATCGGGCGCCACAGCAGGTTTCGGCCAGGGACGAGAAGGGCAGGGGTGGGCGGGCTCCGCAGGAAGGCGACCACGGCGCGGGCGTCGGGTCCGGCGGCGAGCTCGGGGCGGACCTTCTCGAAGTACGCGGCGAGGGCCGCCGTGCCGGCCGGGACCTGCGCCGGGTCGAGGCCGACGAGGCGGGCGCCCACCCGGTTCTCGTCGACGTAGCGGTCGGCCTGGGCGGCGGTGAGCGGGACCCCGGAGCGGCGCAGGACGTGCAGGAAGCTGTCGATCTGCGCGCAGTGCACCCACAGCAGCAGCTCGGGGTCGTCGACGGGGAACCGCTCGCCGGTGGCTGGGTCGGTCGCGGACAGCGCCCGGTGGATCCGGCGGACGCGGGCGCCGGCGCGCTCGGCGGCCTCGGTGGTGCCGTATGTGACGGTGCCGACGAAGTCGGCGGTACGCAGCAGCCGGCCCCAGGCGTCGGAGCGGAAGTCGCTGTTCTCCACGACCCCGCGGACCGCGCGGGGGTGCAGGGCCTGGAGGTAGAGCGCGCGGATTCCTGCGATCCACATGATCGGGTCGCCGTGGCACTGCCAGGTGACGGACGCGGGCCCGAAGAGCCCGGGGTCGGGCCGGCGGTCGGGCTCGGGCTCGGGCGGGGTCGGTGCGCTCCCCGGGGTCGCGGTCATTCCCGTACCTCCCGTGTCGCCTCCGCTCCAGCCTACCGAGGCGCGGCGGGCCGGAGCAGAGGTGCGCACCCCGGCGCGTGGAAGCGCGCCCACCCCGTGCCGCACCACCCCGCACCACCCCGCGCGCGCCTGGGCCGCGCCGTCGAACCACCCGCTACTCGGCCGCGGGCTTGCCCGGCTGGTCGTGCGTCGAGCAGTGGATGCCGCCACCGCCGGAGGCGATGGTGTCGATCTTCACGGGCACGATCTCCCGCTGGGGGAAGTGCTCCTGGAGGATCCCCTTCGCCCGGTCGTCGGCCTTGGCATCCCCGAACCTGGGCATGAAGACGGCCCCGTTGGCCACGTAGAAGTTCGCGTACGTGGACACGAACGCGTCGCCGCGGCCGGTGATCCTGTCGAGGTCGGGCTGGGGCAGGTCGACGACCTCCAGCCGCTTGCCGCGCGCGTCGGTCGCGTCCTTGAACACCGTCCTCGCCTGATCGGCCGCGCGCGACCACACGTCGGGCGGGGTGCCGGGGAACGCCTGGTCCAGCAGGACGACGCCCGGGGCGGTGAACCGGACGAGGCTGTCCACGTGCGCGTCCGTGATGTCCTGGCCGCGCACCCCGGCGAGCCAGATGACCTTCTTGATGCCGAGGGTGCTCCCCAGCTCGGCCTCGATCTGGTCGCGGCTCTTGCCGGGATTGCGGTTCTTGTTGACCACCGAGCTCTCGGTGACCAGCAGGGTGCCCTGGCCGTCGGTCTCGAAGGAGCCGCCCTCGGCGACGAGCGGGGCCTGCACGCGCTCGATCCCGTACTTGGCGAGCAGGACCCGGCCGACCTGGGCGTCGTTGCGGTGCTCCTGCTTGTTGCCCCACCCGCTGAAGTTGAAGTCGACGCCGAGCAGCCTGCCGGGCTCCTCGACGAACACCGGCACGGTGTCGCGGGCCCAGAGGTCGTCCACCGGAACGGCGATCACCTCGACCTCCGAGCCGCACGCCTTCTGCGCCGCCGCCTGCTGGTCGGGCCGGGCGAGCATCACGACGGGTTCGTACGCGGCGACCGCTCGGGCCACCCGCGCGATGTCCTCCCGTACCGCCGGCAGCTGCTCGTACCAGACCCGGTCCAGCGCGGGCCAGGACATGAACGTCCGCGCGTGGCTCTCCCACTCGGCGGGGAACCTGCGTCCGGCGGCCGTGATCGTACCCGGGCCGGGGGTCGGCGAGGCATCGGTCCCGGCATCGCCGGAATCGGCCGGAGCGCAGGCACCGGCTCCGAGGGCGAGCGCACCGCCGATACCGGCGAAGGCCCGCAGAGCAGTACGACGGGGCATGGAGGAAGGGGAGGTCATGGTTCCACTGTGACACTGACTGAATATTCAGTCAATGAGCCGAGCGGGTCATCCGTCGCGGCGGTAGTAGTCCACGGAGACCTTCACCGGGCCTTCGCCGGGGCTCGCCGTGAGCACGGTCACGATCCCGACGTCCCGGCCGTCCTGGGCCCGTACGCAGAAGGCCCGGCCGGCGTGCAGCGCGGTGAACGGCAGCGCCGTGACGGGTTGGCTCTCGATGCCCTTGAGACAGTCGGCGAGCCCCTGCCCGCCGGCCGGCATGACGTACGTGTCACTTCTCTCGGACACGTAGAACTCGGTGGCGCTCCGGCCGACGTACCAGGAGGCGGTCTCCTGCGGTACGACCCGGCCCGCCTTGACGTCGAACTCGTAGCTCTGGTCCGGCGAGGTGAGTTCGGTGCCGGTGTGGACGGCGGTGTACCCGGCGGCCGGAGAGGCGGCGTCCGCGTCCTCACCGTCCTCGGAGTACGGGTCGAGCAGCGCGAAGGCCCCGCCGGCGCCCAGCAGCAGGGCGGCGCCGGCCACCGCCACCGTACGGCCCCGCCCGCGCCCGGACGCCGACGCCCGTCTGCGGCCGCGCGGCTGCGGGTCCTGCGCCGCCGGGGGATGCGGGGCGGCCCCGGCCGGAGCCTGCCCGGAAGGCCGCGGTACGCGCGGGGCGGCGACGGTGTGCGCCGCGTCGAAGGCGGTGGCGGTGGCGGTGGCCGGCACGGCGACCGGCGCACCGTCCGGCGGTGCGGGCAGATCGGCATGGCGGCGGAGCTCGGTGGTGACCTGGTGCGGCAGCCAGTCGTCGGTGAAGCGCAGCTCCCCGCCGACCGCGGGGTGGCTGCGTACGGCCTCGATCACCTGGGCGGTGGTCGGCCGGTGCGCCGGATCCTTGGCCAGGCAGTGCCACACCAGCGGCTGCAGTCCGGGCGGGACCCCGCCCAGGTCCGCCTCCTCGTGCACCACCCGGTACAGGGCGGCGGAGTCGGGGCCGGCGCCGAAGGGCGGCACGCCCCCGGCCACGTAGGCGGCGAGCGCGCCCAGGGCGAAGACGTCCGTGGCCGGGCCCGCCGGCCGGCCCAGCGCCTGTTCGGGGGCCATGAAGGCGGGCGTTCCCACGCGCAGCCCGGCGCCGGTCAGCGCGCCTGCGTCCGCGGCCCGCGCGATGCCGAAGTCGATGACGCGCGGCCCGTCGGCGGCGATCAGGACGTTGGCGGGCTTCAGATCGCGGTGGACCACGCCCGCCCGGTGGATCTCCTGGAGCGCCTCGGCGATGCCGGCGACGAGCAGGAGCACGGTGCGCACGGGCAGCGGGCCGTACGTGTGCACCGCCTGCTGGAGCGAGGGACCGGGTACGTACGTGGTGGCCAGCCACGGCGTGGGGTCGTCGGTCCCCGAGTCGACGACCTGGGCGGTGTACAGCCCGTGGATGCGCTGCGCGCTGGCCACCTCCTGCGCGAACCTGCGGCGGAACTCGGGGTCACCCGCGAGCTCGGGCCGGACCACCTTCAGCGCCACCGGGCGGCCGCCCGGGGTGTGGGCGAGGTAGACCCGGCCCATTCCGCCGGCGCCGAGCCGCGCGACCACGCGGTAGCCGCCCACCTCGCGCGGATCGTCGGCGGCGGGCTCCCGGAGGTGGTGCGGGGCGGTACCCGGGTGTCGTGTCGTCATGGCTCTCCCGGCGACTGGGGCGGATCGGCGGCTGGTGCGGTCGCCCGAACGACCCCGGATCCTATCCGACTGGAATTTCAGTCAGGAATGCAGTCGTAGGCGTCATGCGCACCCAGGTAGGGTGTCGGCGTGGCGGACCGTCGAACAGCAATCATGGAAGGGGCCGCGCGGGTCATCGCCCGACGCGGCGTGCGCGGCCTGCGCGTGGAGGAGCTCGCCTCCGAGGCGGGCGTGTCCACGGCGTTGATCTATTACCACTTCAAGGACCGCGCCGGAATCCTGCGCGCGACGCTGGAGTTCATCAACGACCGCGCCGGACGGTACACCACGGAGCGGGAGGCCGACGCTCCCGCGCTGGACGCCCAGGGCGAGCTGGAGGAGACCCTCCTCCTCGAATTCCAGGACAGCCCCGAGGTACGGGAGAACAGCACGGCCTGGGGCGAGCTGCGCGCGACGGCCGTCTTCGATCCCGACCTGCGCGAGGACCTGGCCCGCGCCACCCTCGTCTGGGTGCAGGAAGTGGGCGAGCTGCTGGGCCGGGTCCGGCCCATGGCGGGAGCCGCTGCGCTCGCCGGCGCCGCCGAGCGCCTGACGGCCCTGGTGGAAGGCCTGAGCTCACGCTGGCTGAGTGGCAGCCTGCCGCTGGCGCACGCGCGCGAACTGGTGACCACGGCCATCGCGGCCGAGCTCCGGCACCTGGGGCAGCCGGGCGGGTAGCCGCCGCGGCGAGTACGAGCCCCACCCCAAGCCCCTCCCTCCGGGTAGGGGCTTCTGTTCGTCCCGCGTATTGGCTGAATTTTCAGTCAATGACAGAGTCGGGACATGAGCACCTCCCACGACAACGGCCGCTCCCTCCTCAGCCGCCTGTTCGGTTCCGGCCAACCCTCGCGCAGGCGCGTCCTCGGCGCCGCGGGGCTCGGAGCCGCGGGTGTGGCGCTGGGCACCATGGCCGCGGCCCCGCAGCGGGCGAGCGCCGCGATACCGAGCCGCCGGGTGGACCGGGACGACGTACCGCATGCGCGTACGTGGATGTCCTGGCCCTCGCGGTCTGCCATCTGGGGCGGCCGGCGCCTCGCCGGGGTACAGGAGGACATCGCCCTGATCGCCCGGACCGTCGCCCGCTGCGAGCCGGTGGTCCTGTGCGCCCCGGACTCCTACACGGCCGCCAGGGCGCGGTCCCTGTGCGGACCGGGGGTCACGGTGCTCGACTCGATCCCCGCGGACGACCTCTGGATGCGGGACATCGCACCGGTCTTCCGCCGTGACGGCCGCGGCGGGCTCGACGCCCTCGGCCTCAACTTCAACGGGTGGGGCGGCAAGCAGACGCACTCCTACGACGCCGATGTCGCGCGGCTCGTCGCGGACGACGGCCATCTGCCCTTCATCAGGACGGACTTCGTCGGCGAGGGCGGGGCGATCGAGACGGACGGCGACGGCACCCTCATGGCCACGGAGAGCAGCCTGGTCAACAAGAACCGCAACCGGGGCATGAGCCGGGCCGAGATCGAGGGCGCCGTCCTGCACGCGTACGGCGCGGACAGGATGATCTGGGTCCCCGGCATCAAGGGCAAGGACATCACGGACGACCACATCGACGTGACCTCGCGCTTCGTGCGCCCGGGTGTGGTGATGGTGCAGGTCCCGCCCGCGGACCGGGACGACGTCTGGGCCCGCGACGCCCGGGAGCAGTTCTCGATCCTCTCCCGCGCCACCGATGCCCGGGGGCGGCGGCTGAAGGTGATCCGGGTGGAGGGCCCCGACACCGTCCGGTCGAAGGACTCCCAGTTCGTGGACTCCTACCTCAACTTCCACGTGGTCAACGGAGCGGTCATCACCGCCCGGTTCGGGGACGCGGTGAAGGACGCCGCCGCCCTGCGCGCCCTGGCTGAGGCCTTCCCCGGGCGGGCGGTCGTCCAGATCGACGTCGACCGGCTCATGGCGGGCGGCGGCGGCATCCACTGCTCCACGATGCACGAGCCGCTCCCGTAAGACCTCCGAGCACCGAATCGAGGCAGTATGCGACTGACACCCACCGAGCGGGACCGGCTGCTTATCTTCACGGCAGCGGAACTGGCCCGCGCCCGGCGCCGCCGGGGTGTGAAGCTCAACGTTCCCGAAGCGACCGCGCTGATCACGGACACCGTGTGCGAGGCGGCCCGGGACGGACGCCGCCTGGCCGAGGCGATCGAGGCCGGGCGCAGCGTCCTCGGCGCCGACGACGTACTGCCCGGCGTACCCGACGTGGTCACCGGCCTCCAGGTCGAGGCGGTGTTCGACGACGGGACCCGGCTCTGCGTCATCGACGACCCGCTCAGGCAGCGGGGTTCACTCGGCCTCGCCGCCCCCGGTGCGACCCTGCCCGGGGACGGCGAGGGCTACCGGCCCGCCGAACCGACGCTGCGACTGCCGGTGCGCAACACAGCGACCGTGCCGATCAGCGTCTCCTCGCACTTCCACTTCTTCGAGGCGAACCCCCGCCTCGCCTTCGACCGCGCGGCGGCGTACGGCACGAGGCTCGCCGTTCCGGCCGGCTCCACGGTCCGCTTCGATTCCGGATCCACCGTCTTCGTGGAGCTCCTGCCGATCGGCGGGGCGCGCGTCGCCATCGGTTTCGCCGGGCTCGTCGACGGACCGCTGGACGCCCCGGGCGCCCGCGAGGCGGCGCTGGCCAAGGCCCGGGCCACGGGCTACCTCACCGCATACCAGGAGCAGGCATGAGTGGCAGCGTCTTCGACGCCGCCGGCTGTCACGGCCGGCCAGGCGCGGCCCCGGCCGACGGCAGGGACCCGTACGACTACGTCGCCGTGCACGGGCCGCGGGCCGGGGACCGGATGCGGCTGGGCGACTCGGGCCTCATCGTGCGCGTCGAGTCCGACTCCCAGCGGCCCGGCGACGAGTTCCTGGCCGGGTTCGGCAAGACCGCCCGCGACGGACTGCACCTGAAGGCCGCCGCCGTCCGCGAGACCTGCGACCTGGTCATCAGCAACGTCCTCGTGATCGACGCCGTCCTCGGCATACGCAAGACCAGCATCGGCATCCGCGAGGGCCGTATCGCCTCCATCGGACGGGCGGGGAACCCCGACACGCTGGACGGGGTCGAGGTCGTGGTCGGCACCGGGACGACCATCGTCTCCGGCGAAGGCATGATCGCCACCGCCGGCGCCGTCGACACCCACGTCCACCTGCTCTCGCCCCGCATCATGGAGGCTTCCCTGGCCTCCGGCGTCACCACGATCATCGGCCAGGAGTTCGGCCCGGTCTGGGCGGTGGGCGTCAACTCCCCCTGGGCGTTGCGCCACGCGTTCAACGCCTTCGACGCCTGGCCCGTCAACATCGGCTTCCTGGCCCGTGGTTCCTCCTCCGACCCGGCTCCGCTCATCGAGGCCCTGGCGGAGGGCGGCGCGTCCGGCTTCAAGGTCCACGAGGACATGGGCGCGCACACCCGCGCCCTGGACACCGCCCTGCGGGTCGCCGAGGAGCATGACGTCCAAGTCGCCCTGCACACGGACGGGTTGAACGAGTGCCTGTCCGTCGAGGACACCCTGCGCGTCCTGGACGGGCGTACGATCCACGCCTTCCACATCGAGGGCTGCGGCGGCGGACACGTCCCCAACGTCCTGAAGATGGCGGGCGTGCCGAACGTCATCGGCTCCTCCACCAACCCCACCCTGCCCTTCGGCCGGGACGCGCTGGCCGAGCACTACGGCATGATCGTCTCGGCGCACGACCTCAAGGTCGACCTGCCCGGCGACGCCGCGATGGCCCGCGACCGGATCCGGGCCGGAACGATGGGCGCCGAGGACGTCCTGCACGACCTCGGGGTCATCGGCATCACCTCCTCCGACGCCCAGGGGATGGGCCGCGCCGGCGAGACGGTACGCCGTACGTTCGCCATGGCCGGGAAGATGAAGGGCGAGCTCGGCCCCCTGGACGGCGAGGGCTCGTACGGTACGGAGGCGAGCGGGGACGACAACGAGCGCGTCCTGCGCTACATGGCCAAGCTGACGATCAACCCCGCCATCGCCCACGGCTTCGCGCACGAGGTCGGCTCGATCGAGGTGGGCAAGCTCGCGGACATCGTCCTGTGGTGGCCCCAGTACTTCGGCGCCAAACCGCAGCTGGTCCTCAAGGCCGGATTCCCCGCGTACGGGGTGACCGGCGATCCGAACGCCTCCACCGACCGGTGCGAACCACTCGTCCTCGGACCGCAGTTCGGAGCGCACGGCGCCACCGCCGCCGACATCTCCGTCGCGTTCGTCGCGCAGGCCGCCGTCCGGAACGGCGATCAGATGCCGACGCGCCGGCGCCGCGTGGCGGTCCGCGGGACGCGGGGCATCGGACCGGGGAACATGCTCCGCAACGCCCGTACCGGCACGGTCGACGTACACCCCGGCACGGGCCTGGTCTCGCTCGACGGCGAGCCCCTCGTCTCGGCGCCCGCCGATTCGGTCTCGCTCAGCCGCCTCTACTTCCTGTAGCCGGCTCCGAACACCTCAGGCTCAGCGGTGGTGTTCAGCTCCACCTCGATGGCGTCCATGAGGAGCCGGCGTGCGTGCTCCAGGGGCAGCGAGCCGCTGAGCCAGCGGACGCTGAGGCCTTCGAGGAGGGCCGTCAGGCGTTCGGCCGCGGCCGCGTGCGCCGGCGCCGTGCCCATGGGCCGGGCGTGCGCGAGCAGGTCGGCGATCTCGTGCACCCAGGTGTGCGTGGCCCTGGCCACGTCCTCGCGCAGGTCGGCGTCGAAGACGGCGCTGGCCCTGAGCTCTCCCCACGCGGTGCTGTTCTCCCGTACTTCCGGGGTGTCCTGGAGTTCGAGGAGCAGTACCTGCGCCAGTTCGGTCCGCGGGTCGAGGGAGTCCAGTGCGGGATCGCGCTCCGCCGTGTAACGGTCGGCGCGGTCGCTGATGAACTCCAGGGTCCGGCGGAGGATCCCGGCGCGATCGGTGAAGTGGTAGTAGATCAGCGAGGTGGACACCCCCGCTTCGGCGGCGAGCTCTCCCACGCGCAGTCCGCGCACGCCGCGGCGCGCGATCACTCGCGTGGCGGCCCTGAGTATTTCCGTTCGACGGTCTGACACGAGGTGTCACTCTACCCGCCGAGCCGGTCACATGGGGCCATTTCCTGATCGAACAGTCAGGCACTTCCCCAGCCCGGTTGCCCACCATATCTGCTGGTCAGACACCCGGACTTGCGGCGCATCACAGCACCCCAGCGCCCACGAATCCCCTCGCAGGGCGCGCGACTGGCCGAATCGACGAGCACTTGACCAGAAGCATTGACTGAATTTTCAGTACGGAGGAGGATGCGGGGCACACGCCCCTCCCCTCCCTTCACACACAGGAGCGACCATGACGGATTTCCGGATGCCGGCCGAGTGGACCGAGCACGAGGGCTGCCTCATGGCCTGGCCCACGCGTCAGGAGCTGTGGGGTGAGGTCTTCGACGAGGTGAAGACGGAGTACGCGCAGGTCGCCGGCGCCATCGCGCAGTTCGAGCCGGTGACCATGGTGGCGCTTCCCGGCTCCGGCGCCGAGGCCCGTGAGCGGTGCGGTGAGGGCGTCACCGTCGTGGAACTGCCGCTGGACGACTCCTGGTTCCGGGACTCGGGACCGATCTTCGTGCTCGGGCCCGACGGGCGGCGTGCGGGGGTGGACTTCCGCTTCAACGCCTGGGGCGGCAAGCACCACCCGTACGACACCGACGACAAGATGGCGGCCGCCCTGCTGGAGCACTTCGGCGTGGAGCGCATCGCCTCCCCGATGATCCTCGAAGGCGGCGCGATCACCGTCGACGGCGAGGGCACGCTCATCACCACCGAGCAGTGCCTGCTGCACCCCAACCGCAACCCGGGGATGAGCAAGGAGGAGATCGAGGCCGAGCTGATTGCCCGCCTCGGCGTCACCAAGGTGATCTGGCTGCCGTACGGCGGTCTGCTGGACACCGAGACGGACGGGCACGTGGACGGGGTCTGCGCGTTCGTCGCCCCCGGCAAGGTGGTCGTACAGCTGCCGAGCGACCCGGAGCACCCCGACCACGAGCGGATGCGCGTGAACCGCGCCGTCCTGGAGGAGGCCACCGACGCCGCCGGGCGCCGACTGGAGATCGTCGACCTGCCGCAGAGCGCCTTCGTCGAGGTGGCCGGCCGTGAGACCGAGGTCGGCTACCTGAACTTCTACATCGCCAACGGCGGGGTCGTCGTCCCGGTCGCGGGCGTCCCCGAGGACGAGGGGGCGCTCGCCGTCATCGCGGCCGCGCTGCCCGGCCGCAAGGTCGTCGGCGTCCGCTCCCGCGTGATCGCGTACGGGGGCGGCGGCGTCCACTGCATCACCCAGCAGGTGCCGTCCCCGGTGCCCGTCGCCACCTCCCGCTGAGCGCCGAGCAAGGAAGAGAGAGCACCGATGCCGAGATCCCTTCCCCGGTCCGGGACCCGCACCGCCGCCCGCACCGCGGCCGCCCTCACCGCCCTCGCCGCCGTCTCCCTGGTCGCCGCCTGCTCCGGCCCGCCCAAGGACGGACCGGCCCCCGGGAGCGCCGCGTTCAAGCTCTCCGCGGGCACCCCGGCCGCCGCCGGCGAGCTGGACTCCTTCACCTGGGCCCTGTACGCCGAACCGCCCACGCTCGACTACATCGCCGCCTTCGACTACCCGCAGAACACCATCGTCTCCAACCTCTGCGAGAGCCTGATGCGGTGGACCCCGCAGCTCACCGTGGCTCCGGGCCTGGCCGAGAAGGCCGCCAACCCGGACCCGAACACCTGGGTCTACGATCTGCGCCCGGGCGTGAAGTTCCACGACGGCGGGGTGATGACCGCGGACGACGTGGTCTTCAGCCTCGGCCGGCAGCTCGACCCGGAGGGCGGATCGGCCTGGAACAGCAACTTCGCCAACGTCGAGTCGATCACCAAGACGGGCCCGCTCCAGGTCACGGTCAAGCTGAAGCAGCCGGATGCGCAGTTCCCCCAGTACATGGCGACCGCCGCCGGTGTCGTGGCCTCGAAGGCCGGTGTCGAGAAGGCGGGCAAGGACTACGGCACCTCGGGCAGCCTGGACTGTACAGGCCCTTTCAAGCTGGGCACCTGGAACAAGGGCCAGTCCATCGAGCTCCAGCGCTTCGACGGCTACTGGGGCGCCAGGGCGAAATCGGCGAAGGCGGTCTTCACCTTCCTCACCGACCCGTCCGCCCGTACCAACGCGATGCTCAACGGCGAGGCCGACGGCGGGTACCTGATCCCCACGGAGAGCTACGACCGGCTGAGCAGGAGCGGGGTGGGCACGCTCTGCTTCGGCGAGGGACTCAGCACCGTCAACGTCAACGTCACCAGCATGAAGGGCGCGCTCGGCGACGTACGGGTCCGCCGGGCCCTGTCCATGGCGCTGGACCGCCGGGGGTTCGTCAAGGCGGGCCTGGGCGGCGCAGGCACCGCCACCAACTCCCTCACCACCAAGGCCGTCTGGGCCGCGGCCCCCGAGGACGTCCGCAAGGCCGCCTTCGACGGACTGCCGTCACCCGAGCAGAACATCGAGCAGGCCAAGGCGCTGATCAAGGAGGCGGGCGCCACCGGCAAGACCGTGACCATCGCCACCAGCGCGATCGGCCAGGACGTATCGCTGCTGGCCACCGCGGTCCAGGCCGCCGGGAGCAGGATCGGGCTCGACGTCCGGCTGAAGACCATCGCCCCGAACGCCTTCACCGCCCTGTTCACCGACCCCCAGGCGCGCGAGGGCCTGGACATGTTCCCGGAGACGTACTACGACTCCATCACCGACCCGATGGACCTGCTCGGCAACTTCCAGACCGGGACGTTCCAGAACTACGCCGGCTACAGCGATCCGGCGTACGACGACCTCGTCACCAAGGCCCGGGCCGAGTACGACCCGGCCCGGCGGATGGCGACGGCCGCCCAGCTGCAGAAGAAGGCGGCCGACGAGGTCCTGTGGATCCCCGTGGCCGAGTGGCCGACGGCCCTCTTCCTGAACAAGCGGATCACCGGCGCGCCGACCACCATCTCGTACCTGTACTACCCGTGGGCCGCCGATGTCGGGGCGGCCGCGCGATGAGTTTCCTGAGATTCGCCGTACGCCGGCTGGCCGAGATGGCAGCCACCCTGTTCGGCGCCTCGTTCGTCATCTTCGGCGCGATGTACCTGGCGCCCGGCAATCCGGCGAGCTTCCTGCTCGCCGGGCGGTCGGCCTCCCCGGAGGCCCTGCGGGCGATCAACGCTCAATACCACCTGGACGATCCGTTCGCGGTGCAGTACGTGCGCTGGCTCGGCCAGGTGGTGCAGGGCGACTTCGGGCGCTCGATCACGTACCGCACCGACGTGTCCCGGCTGCTGGCGGACCGGCTGCCCAGCACCCTGCTGCTGATCTCCATGGCGCTCGTACTGGTCCTCGCCGCCGGCCTGCTGCTGGGCTGGATCGGCGCGGTCCGCGGCGGCGCCGCCGATTCGACGATCCTCGTCACGACCACCTTCGCGATCGGCACCCCGTCGTTCGTGGCCGCGGTCCTGCTCCAGGGCCTGTTCGCGGTGAAACTGCACTGGTTCCCCACCGGGGGCACGGGCGAGGGCCTCGGCCAGATGCTATGGCACCTGACGCTGCCCGCGGTCGCGCTGGCCCTCTACCTGATCGGGATGCTCGCCCGCGTCACCCGGGCCGCGATGCTCGAAGTCCTCGGCCAGGAGCACGTCACCGTCGCCCGCAGCCGCGGGGTCGCCGAACACCTGGTGGTCCGGCGGCACGTGTTCCGCAACGCCCTGGGCACCGTCCTCACCACGGGCGGGCTGATCGTCTCCACCCTGCTGGTCACCACCGTCCTGGTGGAGTCCGCGTTCAGCGTGGGCGGCATCGGCCAGCTCCTCGAACTGTCCACCACCACCAAGGACTTCCCCACGGTGCAGGCCATCTCCCTCATCATGGTCGCCCTGTTCATGACCGTGAACCTCTTCGTCGACCTGCTCCATCCGCTGGTCGACCCCCGGGTCGCCCTCGGCCCCCGGAAGCAGGCCGCATGAGCGCCACCGCCCTGCTGCGCCGGCCCGGCCTCGTCCGGATCCGGAGCTCCCGCGCACCCCTGTCCGCGCTCTGCCTGGGCTTCGTCGCCCTGGTCGTGCTCACGGCCCTGCTCGCCCCCTGGATCGCCCCGTACGATCCGAACGCCGTCGACCTGGGCAACGCCCTGGCCGGGCCGTCCGCGGAGCACCTCCTCGGGGTCGACGCCTCCGGGCGCGACACGCTGTCCCGGCTGGTCCTGGGCGCCCGTACCTCCCTGCTCGGCCCGCTCGGGGTGGTGGTCTTCTCCACCCTGGCCGGGGTCGCCATCGGGACGGCCGCGGCCTGGCGGGGCGGTTGGCTGGACTCCGTCCTGTCCCGCAGCACCGAGCTCGTCTTCGCCTTTCCCGGCATGCTGCTGGCCATCCTGATCGTGTCGGTCTACGGGGAGGGGTTGCCGGCGCCGGTCATCGCGCTGGCGATCGCGTACCTCCCGTACGTCAGCCGGCTCACCCGCTCCCTCGTCCTCGCCGAGCGGATGCGCCCGTACGTGGAGGCCTACCGGGTGCAGGGCCACTCCGGACTGCAGATCTGCCTGCGGCACGTCGTCCCCGGGGTCGCCCCGGTCGTCCTCGCCCAGTCCACGATCAACTTCGGCTACGCCCTGATCGACCTGGCCGGCCTCTCCTTCCTCGGCCTGGGCGTACCCGCCCTGACGCCCGACTGGGGCCGCGTGGTCTTCGACGGCAAGACCGCCATCCAGTCCGGCTACCCGCTCTCGGCGATCGTGCCGTGCGCGGCCATCGTCCTGACCGTGGTCGCCTTCAACGTCGTCGGCGAACGCCAGGCCGACAAGGTCGCCAGGAGGGACCGTTGAACACCCTCGACATCCAGGCGCTGCGGCTGTTGCTGCCGGACAGTGCCAGGCCCGTCCTCGACGGCGTCGACCTCACCGTCGCCGCCCGGGAGACCGTGGCCCTGGTCGGCGAATCCGGCTCCGGCAAGACCCTCACCTCGCGCAGCGTGCTCGGCCTGCTGCCGGCGGGTGCGGCGGCGGAGGGGGCCGTACGGGTCGTCGGCGACGACGTACTGACGATGACCGCCGGGCAGCTGCGGCTCCTGCGGACGAGCACGGCGGCCATGATCTTCCAGGACCCCCGGGCCGCCATCAACCCGATGCGCCGCGTCGGCGACTTCCTCACCGAGAGCCTGCGGCTGAACGCCCGGATGAAGAAGGACGCGGCCCGGGCGCGGGCGGTACAGATGCTGGAGGCCGTCGGTCTCTCGGCGGCCGCGCTGCGGAAGTACCCGGGGCAGCTCTCCGGCGGCATGCTCCAACGGGTCATGATCGCGGCGGCGCTGATGGGCGACCCGGCGCTGATCCTCGCCGACGAACCCACCACCGCCCTCGACGTCACGACGCAGGCGGAGGTGGTCGCGCTCCTCGGCGAGCTGCGCGAGAGCTTCGGCACCGGGCTGCTGTTCGTGACCCACGACCTCGGGCTCGCCGCGGCCATCAGCGACCGGGTGTACGTGATGTACGCGGGCCGGATCGTGGAGACGGGCCCCGCCGAGGAGCTGTTCGCGCGGCCGCGCCACCCGTACACGGCCGCGCTCCTCGATTCCACCCCGCGGCTGGACGCGCCGCGGGGCCGGCTCGCCGCGATCGAGGGCCGGCTTCCGAGCCTGCGCGAGGAGGTGGTGGGGTGCCCGTTCGCGGCGCGGTGCGCGTACGCGACCGACCTGTGCGGCCGGGAGGCGCCCGCGCTGCTGCCGCTCGCGGAGGGCGTGGCGGGTGTGGCAGGCGTGGCGGGCTCCGCGGGGGCGGCTGGTCATCTCGCCTCGTGCCACCACAGTGACCGGGTCCGCGGCGCGTCGGCCGGGCAGGACCGGTCCCCCGCCCGAAAGGAGAGCCACCGATGAGGAAGACCGTGCTGGAGGCCGTCGGCCTGCACCGGGCGTACGGGCCCGTCCGGGCGGTGGACGACGTCTCGTTCCGGCTGGCCGAGGGCGGCTCGCTCGGCATCGTCGGCGAATCGGGCTCGGGGAAGACGACCACCGCCCGTATCGTCGTCGGTCTCGAACGGGCGGACGCCGGTCAGGTCCGCGTCCACGGCCGGGACCGGGGCGATCGCGTACGCGGCAAGGCGCAACGCCTCGCGCGGGCCCGGGAGGTGCAGATGGTCTTCCAGGATCCGTTCCTCTCCCTGGACCCGCGCACGACCGTGGGCGGGGCGCTCCGCGAAACCCTGCGGCTGCACTTCCCCGAAGCCGATCACGGCCGGCGCATCACCGAGTTGCTCGACCAGGTGGGTCTGGGGGCACGGGAGGCGGACGCCCTGCCGCGGCAGCTTTCGGGCGGGCAGCGCCAGCGCGTCGCGATCGCCCGGGCGCTGGCGGTGGAGCCCGCCGTCCTGGTGCTCGACGAGGCGGTGGCCGCGCTGGACGTGTCCGTGCAGGCGCAGATCCTGAACCTGCTCGCCGACATCCGTGAACAGACTGGCATCGGCTACCTGTTCATCACCCACGACCTCGGCGTCGTGCGCTGTGTCACCGACGATGTCGTCGTCATGCGGCACGGCCGGATCGTCGAGGCGGGCCCGACCGCTCAGGTCCTCGCCGCGCCGGAGCATCCTTACACCCGGCTGCTGTTGGAGTCCGTCCCCCGGCCGGGCTGGGATCCGCAGGGCATCGCGGCGGCGCGGCGCGCGCTCTGAGAGGGGGGCGGGCGGCGCGGATCAGGGGCGGCGTACGGCTGCCGCGGTGAGGCCCTCGACGAGGACGCGTACGGTCGCCTCGGGGTCGACGCGGGGGTCCAGGGACTGGAGGGCGGCGAGCCCGTCGGCTGCGGCGGCCAGCGCCGTTCCCGGCGGAACGGGGTCGAAGGCTCCGGCGTGCTCGTCCGCCAGCACCTGGAACAGCCGGACGAAGCACTCGCGCCAGCGGCGGTACTCCCCGTCCACCGCGGCCCGGACCCGGTCGTCGTTCAACGCGAACCAGTGGAGGGCGGAGTGCAGGCGTGAGAGGTCCGGGCCCTCGGGCTGCGTGAGCAGTCCGATCACGCGCTCGGCGCGCTCGGCGAAGGAGCCGGGGCGGTCGACCGCGGCTTCCATCGGGCCGATCCACTCGGGCCCGATGTCCGCCACCACGGCCACGATCAGGTCGGTGCGGTCCTGGAAGTGGTAGTGGCACATCCCGTGCGAGATCCCGCAGAGCGCGGCGACGTTGCGGGTGCTGAACCGGGCGAATCCCTCGCCGGCCAGCAGGGTACGGGCGGCGGCGATCAGCCGCGCGCGGGTCTGCTCGCCCTTGGCGGACGACCGCCGCCCGCCCTCGCCCTGTGCTGCCAGTTCTGCTGCCACGGCGTCACTCTAACGACCCCGCGTCCACCGCACCGGTGGAACGATCACGCCCCTCCAACTCCCTTTCCGTATAGGCAAGTTGAAGCTGCACGAATTATTGACCGAGCGCTCGGTCAGTAATACGTTCCGGGCCAATCGGTGGAGCGATCCACCCCTGGCTGATCGGAGAACAGTGATGAACGATCACGCTGCACCCCAGGACCCGGCCGGCAGAACGCCGCGGCGGAGCCTGGACAGGCGAGGCTTCCTCACGGCGGCAGGTCTCGCGGCCGCCGGCGCCGCACTGGCCGCCGCGGGCGGCGAGGCTTTCGCGGCCACCCGCCCCTCGGGGAGAACGACGGCCGCCGGCGGGTTCGCGGTCCCGCTCGACACCGTCCGGCACACCCGTACCTGGATGGCATGGCCGGACAGCTCGGCCATCTGGGGGCGGAAGCTGGCGGGCGTCCAGGCCAACATCGTGCTCATCGCGAAGACCGTCGCCAAGTACGAGCCGGTCGTCATGTGCGCCAATTCGGCGAGCGTGTCGAAGGCGATGAGCGCCAGCGGACCGGCCGTCACGGTGATCGGCTCGATCCCCGTCGACGACTGCTGGATGCGCGACAGCGGACCGGTGTTCCGTACGAACGGCGCGGGCGGACTCGACACGGTCGGCCTGAACTTCAACGGCTGGGGCAACCAGCAGACCCACGCCAAGGACTCCCTGGTCGCCGCGCGGATCGCGGCCTACGTCGGGGTCCCGTTCACCACCGCCGCCTTCGTGGGCGAAGGCGGCGCGGTGGAGACGGACGGCGCCGGCACCCTCATGGCCACCCGCAGCAGCATCATCAACCCGGACCGCAACCCCGGCCTGACGCAGTCACAGATCGAGGCGGCGATGTGCGGCGCCTTCGGCGCCTCCAAGGTGATCTGGTTCAAGGGCGTCCTCGGCCGGGACATCACCGACGACCACGTCGACGCGACCTCCCGCTTCCTCGCCCCCGGCCAGGGGCTGGTCCAGATGCCGCTGTCGAGCGACACCGACCCCTGGTCGAACGACGCGCGCCAGCAGTACCAGATCCTCTCCACCTCCACCGGCACCCAGGGCAACCCCATCTCGGTCACCAAGCTCCAGGGCCCGGACTACAACCTCATCCGGTCCACCGACCCGAACTTCGTGGGCGCGTACGCCAACTACTACGTGTGCAACGGGGCGGTCATCGCCCCCCAGTTCGGCGACACCCGCGCCGACGCCGGAGCCAAGTCCGCCCTCCAGCGCCTCTTCCCGGGCCGCACGGTCGAGCAGCTCAACATCGACAGCCTCGGCGCGGGCGGCGGCGGCATCCACTGCGTCACCCAGCAGCAGCCCGCCCCGTAACCACACCCACCACACCCACCACACCCACCGCACGGAATGCGCGGGTGCCCCGGGAAAAACGTCCTTCACCGGGGCGCCCCCGTCCTGTGATACTGCTCCGATGATCAACCCACCTACCGCTGCGCTGGACTCGTTGTCCGGGCTCGCCTTCGGTGACGCCTTCGGTGACCGCTGGTTCGGCATCCTGCGCCGCGAGGGCCCAGCGGCCCTGGAAGCGCGGATCCTGCCCCCGGAGCCGCTGTGGCGGTGGAGCGACGACACCGCCCAAGCCCTCGTTCTCGTCCGGGAACTCGCCGAGGGCGGCGGCACCGTCGACCAGGACCGCTTCGCCCTTCGCCTCGCCGAGGCCTACGCCGACGACACGCACCGCGGCTACGGGGCCTCGATGCACGACGTGCTCCGCCGGATCGGCGCGGGCGAGCCCTGGCCGGAGGTGGTCACCGGTCAGTTCGACGGCCTGGGCTCCTGGGGCAACGGAGCAGCCATGCGCGTCGCCCCGCTCGGCGCCTGGCACGCCGCGGACCTCGACACCGTCGCCGAGCAGGCCGCCAGGCAGGGCGCGGTCTCACACCACCACCCGGAGGCCGTCACCGCGGCGGTGGCGGTCGCCTTGGCCGCGGCGCTGGCCACCCGCAGCCGGGGCGGGGCCGCCCCGGCGCGGCCGGACTTCCTCCGGGCCGTCGCCGAACGGCTCCCCGTCGGCGACGTCCGGTCCGGGGTGCGGATCGCGGCCCGGATGCCGGAGCACACTTCGGTCCGGCACGCCGCGGAGGTACTGGGCTCCGGCTACCGGATGTCCGGACCCGACACCGTCCCCTACGCGCTCTGGTGCGCGGCGGGACACCTCGACGACCTGCACGAGGGCCTGTGGTCGACTGTCGCCGGGCGCGGCGACATCGACACCACGTGCGCCATCGCGGGCGGGGTCATCGCCGCTCGCACGGGCGTCGCGACCCTTCCGCCCGCCTGGCACGCGGCCCTTGAACCGCTGCCCCCGGCCGTGTCGGCGACAGACCGGAGCGGGATCGATTCCCGGCCTTGATGCCAACTGTCCTTCTCTTGCGCCGACTACGGTTCCCCGTCACGGCGTTCAGCGGCGGACTCGGGGCATGCCCAGGCCGATCCAGGAGATGATCTCGCGCTGGATCTCGTTGTTGCCGCCGCCGAAGGTGAAGATGACCGCGCTGCGGTAGCCGCGTTCGAGTTCGCCGTGCAGGACCGCGCCCGCGGAGCCGTCCTTGAGGGAGCCGGCCGCGCCGACGACCTCCATCAGCCAGGCGTACGCGTCCCTGCGGGCCTCGGAGCCGTACACCTTGACGGCGGAGGCGTCCTGCGGGGTCAGGGTGCCGTCCTGGACCGCGTTGACCATCTGCCAGTTGAGCAGCTTCATCGCGTCGAGGCGGACGTGGGTGCGGGCGAGGCGGCCGCGGACCCAGGAGAGGTCGATGACGCGGCGGCCGTCGGCGAGCTTGGTCTCCGCGGCCCAGCGCTGGACGTCGTGCAGGGCGCGGATGGCCATCGTGCCGTGGGCGGCGAGGGTGACGCGCTCGTGGTTGAGCTGGTTGGTGATCAGGCGCCAGCCCTTGTTCTCCTGGCCGACGCGGCGGCTCGCGGGTACCCGGATGTTCTCGTAGTAGCTGGCGGTGGTGTCGTGCGAGGCGAGGGTGTTGATCAGGGTGCAGGAGTAGCCGGGGTCGGCGGTCGGTACGAGGAGCATGGTGATGCCCTTGTGCGCGGGGGCTTCCGGGTCGGTGCGGACGGCGAGCCAGACCCAGTCGGCGGTGTCCCCGTTGGTGGTCCAGATCTTCTGCCCGTTGACCACGTACGTGCCGGTCTCCTCGTCGCCCTCGCGGACCGCCTTGCACTTGAGGGCGGCGAGGTCCGTACCGGCGTCCGGCTCGCTGTAGCCGATGGCGAAGTCGATCTCGCCGGAGAGGATGCGCGGGAGGAAGTACGACTTCTGCTCGTCGGTGCCGAACTGCATGATCGTGGGGCCGACGGTGTTGAGCGCCATCAGCGGGAGCGGTACGACGGCCTGCGCGGCCTCGTCGAAGAAGATGAACTGGTCCATGGGCGACATCCCGCGGCCGCCGTACTCCTTGGGCCAGCCGACCCCGAGCCAGCCGTCGGCGCCGAGCTTGCGGATCGTCTCCCGGTAGAAGCGCTTCTGGGCGGCGGGGTCCTCGTAGCGGGCGTAGACGTCCTCCGGCACCAGCTCGGCGAAGTAGGCGCGCAGCTCGGTGCGCAACTGCTGCTGCTCAGGCGTGTATTCGAGGTGCACGGCCCCTCCGGGTGTCTCGCGGTCCAGCCGGTCGCTGTGGTGGCGGCGCACAGAGTAGAACGTGTTCCAAGAAGGGGGAAGGACTCGCGGGCCCCCGTTTCCGCCGATCGGCCGTCCGGGCGCCGGTCCGTGACCGACAATGGGCGTGCGGGGCGCGGGAGTTCGAGGATCCGGGGGGACACGTGGACGAGCAGGCCTGGGAGCGGGAATTCGCCGGGCGGGACCGGCTGCCGGAGCACCGGGATCTGCCGGGAGGTCAGGACCGGATGCCGGGGCGTCAGGACCGGCTGCCCGCCGGCCGGGCCGAGGACTCCGGGGGCGTGACCCAGATCCACGAGCCGGGAGCGCTGCCCGTCGATCCCGAGGCTCCCGACCGCCTGCGCTCGTGGGAGCTGCTGCCGGACGACGTACGGGCCAAGGCGCTCGAAAAGGCCGGCCGGTCCCTGGTGTGGTGGGCCCAGACCTACTCCGACGGCACGCCGTTCGCGCTGGTGCTGGGAGACCGGGGTCTGTGCCGGGTCCAGCCGGTGTACCGGGACGGCAGGGCGCAGGAGCACCGGGGTGAGCGGGTCCGGGTGGAGCCCGGCTCGCTGCGGACCCGTTCCTTCGACGTGCGTACGCCGCCGGCGGGCGGCGGCCCGGCCGCGGCGCCGGGCCGTCCCGGCGCGCCGGTGGAACGGCTGGTACTGGACCCGCCGGAGGCGCAGGGGGTGCTCGGGCACTTCCCGCTCGACGTGCAGGACTTCCTCCAGCGGCCCTTCCTGGCCGGCCGGCGGACCGTCACGGCCGAGTGGTACTACGAGGAGACCGTCGAGCCCTCGCACACCGGTCTGTTCGTCCTCCTGTGCCTGTCCACCGACCGCCACGTCACCGCGATCGAGGCCCGTCGCACCCTGGCGACGGGCGCGACACCGGACCGGGCCCGCTGGCACGCCCTCACGTGCCACGAGGCCCGGCTCGTCCCCCGCTGACCGACCCCCGCGCCGCGCCGCCCGTCCCGCCCCGTCGTCAGTTCAGCGCCGTGATCATCGCCGCGGCCGTCGCGGCCATCGCCGTACGGGCCGCCGTCAGGTACGGCCGGGGGTCCGCCGGGGTCAGGTGGGTGCGGATCGCCTCCGTCATGGCCACGTTCAGCGCGGTGCCGATGTTGACCTTGCGGATGCCGCCCGCCACCGCTGCCGCGAGTTCCGCGTCCGGCAGCCCCGAGGAGCCGTGCAGCACCAGCGGCACGTCCACGGTCTTGGCCAGGCGCGCCAGCAGCGCGTGGTCCAGCTCGGCGGTGCGGCTGGTCATCGCGTGGCTGCTGCCGATCGCCACGGCCAGCGCGTCGACACCCGAGTCGGCCACGAACCGCCGGGCCTCGTCCGGATCCGTACGGGCGCCCGGCGCGTGCGGGTCCAGCGGCGCCGCGCCGTCCTTCCCGCCCACCTCGCCCAGCTCGGCCTCGATCCACAGACCGTTGGCGTGCGCCCAGTCGGCCGCGGAGCGGGTGGCCTCCAGGTTCTCCGCGTACGGGAGCTGCGCGGCGTCGTACATCACCGAGCTGAACCCGGCGTCCGCGGCCTGCCGGAGCAGGTCGGGGCTCTTGACGTGGTCCAGGTGCAGGCCGACCGGGACCCCGGCGGCCTCCGCGCACGCGGCGGCGGCGCGCGAGATCGGCAGCAGCTGACCGCCGCGGAACTTCACGGCGTTCTCGCTGAGCTGGAGGATGACGGGCAGACCCGCCCGCTCCGCCCCGGCGACGACGGCCTCGGCGTGCTCCAGCGTGATGATGTTGAACGCGGCGACGGCGCGGCCGGCGGCAGCCGCGTCGAGGACGAGCGTCCCGGCGGAGACGAGGCTCATCGGACCGCCTCCTCACCGGCGGTGAGGATCACCGAGCGGGTCAGGTTCCGCGGCCGGTCCGGATCGAGGTCCTGGTGGGCGGCCACGGCGAGCGCCAGCCGGTGGACCCGTACCAGCTCGGCGAGCGGGTCGAGCCGGCCGGCCACCCACTGACCGCCGGTGGCCCGCACCTGATCGGCGAGCCCCTCGGGGGCCTCGCCGAGCGACCAGGTGAGGGTGCCGGGCCCGGTCACGCTGATCGGGCCGTGCCGGTACTCCATCGCCGGATACGACTCGGACCAGGAGAGGGAGGCCTCGCGCATCTTCAGCGCGGCCTCGTGCGCGAGGCCCACGCTCCAGCCGCGGCCGAGGAAGGTGAACTGCCCGCGGGTCGCCGCCTGTTCGGGCAGTGGTTCGGCGAGCGCGGTCCGGGCGTCGGCGACGGCGGCGGGGGTGTGCTGGCCGAAGTGGGCGCGCAGCAGGGTCAGGGCGGTGGTCGCGAAGCGGGTCTGCACGACGGACTGCTCGTCGGCGAAGTCGAGGACGACGAGCTCGTCGGCGAGGGTCATCACCGGGGTCGCCGGGTCCCCGATGACGGCGGTGGTACGCACTCCGGTGTCCCGCAGCCCGGCCAGCAGGTCGAGCACCTCGGTGGTGGTGCCGGACCGGGTGAGCGCGACGACCCGGTCGTAGCGGCGGTGCAGGGGGAACTCCGAGGCGGGGAAGGCGTCGGTCTCCCCCTGCCCCACCTCCTCGCGCAGGGCGGCGGCCGCCTGGGCCATGTAGTACGAGGTCCCGCACCCGACGATCGCGGTACGCTCCCCCGGCTGCGGCAGCAACGCCCGGTGGGCCGGGGCCAGTTCGGCGGCCCGCTCCCAGCACTCGGGCTGCGTGCCCAACTCGTACGCGACGTGGCTCATGGCGGCTCCCTGGCGTGGTGGGTGCAGTTTCCTGCAAGGTAGCGGCCCATTTCACGCAACTTCAAGCACCCTGAGGGGTTGATCTCCTGAGTTAATGTCGACGCGTAGGCCGTTGGAGTACACCCGAGGGGGTCGATCATCGTGGGGTCCATGACCCGCAAGGAGCGCTGGCAGACGCTGCTGGACCTGCTGGTGGAGCGGGGCGAGCTGGAGGTCGAGCCGACGGCGGAGGCCCTCGGCGTGTCCGCCGCGACCATCCGCCGTGACCTCGACCAGCTGGCCGAGCAGCAGCTGCTGGTCCGCACGCGCGGCGGGGCGGTGGTGCACGGCGTCTCGTACGAGCTCCCGCTGCGTTACCGCACCTCGCGCCGCGCGGCGGAGAAGCACCGGATCAGCGCGGCGGTGGCGGAGCTGATCACCCCGGGCGAGGTGATCGGCCTGACGGGCGGGACCACGACCACGGAGGTGGCCCGCGCCCTGGCCGGCCGCCCGGACCTCGCGGCGGGCTCGCCGGCGCTGACGGTGGTGACCAACGCGCTCAACATCGCGGGCGAGCTCGTCATCAGACCTCAGTTCAAGATCGTCCTGACGGGCGGGGTCGCCCGCCCCCAGTCGTACGAGCTGACGGGCCCGCTGGCCCAGCAGGTCCTGGGCCAGCTGACGATGGACACGGCGGTGGTCGGCGTGGACGCGTTCGACCCGGCGGACGGTGCGGCGACCCGCCACGAGGACGAGGCGGCGATGAACCGCCTCCTGTGCGAACGGGCCCGCCGGGTGGTGATCGCGGCGGACTCCAGCAAACTCGGGGTCCGCGCCTTCGCCCGCATCTGCCCGACACGGTCGGTGGACGTCCTGGTGACGGACACGGCCCTCCCGGACGACGTGGCGGCACGGTTCGAGGCGGCGGGGGTGGAGGTCCGGAGGGTGTAGTCGACGCCGGGTCGACCCGACGCGCCACGCCCCGTCCCGTCCCGCCCCGCCGCGCCGCGCCGCTCAGTGCGTCGGGAGCCTTCCCGCCTCCTCCGACAGGGCTGCCAGGATCGGGGCGATCAGGGGGTGGGATTCCGCGCCCCGGCGGGTCGCGGCGAAGACCCTCCGGGTGGGCGTCGCGCCCGATACCGGGCGGACCTGGACCTCCTTGAGGTCCATGCCGCGCAGCGCCGAGCGCGGGACCAGAGCCACCCCGGCCCCGGCGCCCACCAGGGCCGTCACGGCGCGGAAATCGTCCGAGGAGTGCACGAACCGGGGCTGGAACCCGGCCAGTTCGCAGGCGAGCAGGGTCACGTCGTGGCACGGGTTCCCGGGGTACTGCCCCACCCAGTCCGCGCCGGAGAGCTCCGCCAGCGGGACCTCCGGGAGGTCGGCCAGGGCGTGCCCCGAGGGGAGCACCGCGTCGAAGGGCTCCGCGTACAGCGGGAGGACCGACAGGCGGCCGTCGTCGGCGCCCGGGGCGCCGCGGTACTCGACGGCCAGCGCGAGGTCGGCCGCGCCGTCGAGCAGCAGGGGCAGGCTCTGATCGCCTTCCGCGTCCCGTACGCGCAGCCGGATGCCCGGGTGCTCGCGGGCCAGGCGGGCGATGGCCGGGGCGAGCACCTCGGCGATGCCCGTCGCGAAGGCGGCCACCGTCACCTCGCCCGCCGCACCTCCCGCGTAGGCCGCGAGCTCGGCTTCGGCACGCTCCAGCTGGGCGAGGACCTCGTGGGCGTGCCCGAGCAGGATCTCGCCGGCCGCCGTCAGCCGTACGCCGCGACCGCTGCGGGTCAGCAGTGCGTGCCCGGTCTCCTGTTCCAGCGCCGCGAGCTGCTGGGAGACGGCGGAGGGGGTGAGGTACAGGGCTGCGGCCGCGGCGGTCACCGTACGGTGGTCCGCCACGGCCCGCAGGATGCGCAGCCGGCGGGGGTCGATCACCCCACCATTCTCGCAGGTGGAGCGCCCTGCCCGACCCGCGCTCAGGCCTCCGTGGCCGCCAGGGCCGCACGGGCGTCCGCGAAGGCCGCCACCGCGCGTTCCACGTCCGCCGTCGAGTGGGCCGCCGAGAGCTGGACCCGGATGCGGGCCGCGCCCATCGGGACCACCGGGTAGGAGAAGCCGATCACGTACACGCCGCGCTCCAGCAGCAGCTCCGCCATCTTGGCCGCCTCCGCCGCGTCACCGATCATCACCGGGGCGATCGCGTGGTCGCCGGGGAGGATCTCGAAGCCGGCCTCGGTCATCTTCGTGCGGAAGAGCGCGGTGTTGGCGGCGAGCCGCTCGCGCAGGTCGCCCGCCGACTCCAGCAGGTCCAGGACCTTCAGGGACGCGGCGGCGATGACCGGGGCGAGGGAGTTCGAGAAGAGGTACGGGCGCGAGCGCTGGCGCAGCAGCTCGACGATCTCGGCGCGGGCCGCGACGTAGCCGCCGGAGGCGCCGCCGAGGGCCTTGCCGAGGGTGCCGGTGATGATGTCGACGCGGTCCATGACCCCGTGCAGCTCGGGCGTACCGCGGCCGCCGGGGCCGACGAAGCCGACGGCGTGCGAGTCGTCGACCATGACCATGGCGTCGTAGCGCTCGGCCAGGTCGCAGATCTCGGCGAGCGGGGCGACGTAGCCGTCCATGGAGAAGACGCCGTCGGTGACGATCAGCTTGCGGCGCGCGCCGCCCTCGGTGGCTTCCTTCAGGCGGGCTTCGAGTTCGGCCATGTCGCGGTTGGCGTGCCGGAAGCGGCGGGCCTTGGACAGGCGGATGCCGTCGATGATCGAGGCGTGGTTGAGGGCGTCGGAGATCACCGCGTCCTCGCCACCGAGCAGGGTCTCGAAGACGCCGCCGTTGGCGTCGAAGCAGGAGGAGTAGAGGATCGTGTCCTCCTGGCCGAGGAACGAGGACAGCCGCGCCTCCAGCTCCTTGTGCACCTCCTGCGTACCGCAGATGAAGCGGACCGAGGCCATGCCGTAGCCCCAGCGGTCCAGCGCGTCCTTCGCCGCGGCGACCACCTCGGGGTGGTCGGCCAGGCCCAGGTAGTTGTTGGCGCAGAAGTTGAGGACCTCGCCGGGGGCGCCGCCGGCGGTGACCGCCACGGCCGCGTTCTGCGGGGTGCCGATGACGCGCTCGGGCTTGTGCAGGCCCGCGGCGCGGATCTCGTCGAGGGTGGTGCGGAGGTCTTCGCGTACGGACTCGAACATGGGCTTCGGCTTCTCCTTGTGCGGCGGACGAAGGGGGCCGGGCCCCGCGGAGGGGGGAGGGTGGGCGGGGCCCGGCCGTAGGGAGATGGTTCGGTGGGACGGAGGCGGGGAGGAACGCAGGGCCGTTGCGCCCTCCGCTCCAGGGGCCGGAAGGGCCGTTACGCCGTCCAGTCCAGGATGATCTTGCCGCTGCGGGCGGTGGCCGCCTCGTCGAACGCGGCCTCGAAGTCCCGGTGCGAGTAGCGGCCGGTGATGACCGGGCTGAGGTCGAGCCCGCCCTCCAGCAGCACCGTCATCGCGTACCAGGTCTCGAACATCTCGCGGCCGTAGATGCCCTTGATCGTGATCATCGAGGTGACGACCTTCGCCCAGTCCACCGGGAACTCCTGCGCCGGCAGGCCCAGCATGGCGATCCGGCCGCCGTGCGTCATGTTGTCGATCATGTCGCGCATGGCCTCGGCGCGGCCGGACATCTCCAGGCCGATGTCGAAGCCCTCGCGCAGGCCCAGCTGCGCCTGCGCGTCGGCGATCGTCGACTTCGAGACGTCGAGCGCGAGCGTGGCGCCGGCCTTGCGGGCGATCTCCAGGCGCTCGGGGCTGACGTCGGTGATGACGACGTTGCGCGCACCGGCGTGCTTGGCCACGGCCGCCGCCATGATCCCGATCGGGCCCGCGCCCGTGATCAGTACGTCCTCGCCGACCAGCGGGAACGACAGCGCCGTGTGCACGGCGTTGCCGAACGGGTCGAAGATCGCCGCCACGTCCAGGTCCACGGCCGTCCGGTGCACCCACACGTTCTGCGCGGGCAGGACGACGTACTCGGCGAAGGCGCCGTCGCGCCCGACGCCGAGGCCGACCGTGCTGCGGCACAGGTGGCGGCGCCCGGCCAGGCAGTTGCGGCACTTGCCGCACACCAGGTGGCCCTCGCCGCTGACCAGCGCGCCGATCTCGATGTCCCGGACGTCAGCGCCGAGCGCGGCGACTTCGCCCACGAACTCGTGGCCGAGCACGAGCGGGGTCTTGACGGCGCCCTGCGCCCAGCCGTCCCAGGAGCGGATGTGCAGGTCCGTGCCGCAGATGCCGGTGCGCAGCACCTTGATCAGCACGTCGCCGGGGCCGTACTCGGGCTCGGGGACGTCCATGAGCCACAGCCCGGGCTCGGCCTTGTGCTTGACGAGTGCCTTCATGGGGGTGGCTCCAGGCATGCGGAGGGGGCGTTGCAACCACTGGTGCGGGTGCGACGTATCGACAGGTACCAATCTGCCGAGCGCGGAGGTGATCAGTCCATCGAGGATTTCTTAAGCGGGTCGACAGCCCAGCTTCACGCCTATGCTCCTCACGTGAAGGGCTGTGGCCTGGGCAGGGGCCCGCGGCCGGGGCAGGGAATGGGGAGGTGAGGGGCGTGCCGAGTCTGCGCAGCAGGGCGCTGTCGGTCGCGCTGATCGCGGCGGGGCGGCGAAGACGGTTCGCGAGTGCCGAGGCGGTACGCGCACGCGTGGCGGAGACGGCCCGCCGGCCGGCGTCCCACTTGCCGCCGCGCTCGCTGGGCCGGGTCGCGGACGTCTCCCGCACCTTCGTCGGCGCCTGGCCGGTGTACGACGCCTCGCCGCGCGGGATCGAGCCCGCGGCCCAGGTGCTGTACGTGCACGGCGGCGGGTACATCAACGAGCTGGTCCGGCCGCACTGGTCGATGATCCGGACCCTGGTCACGGAGGCGCGGGCCCGCGTCGTCGTACCGGCGTACATACTTGCCCCGCGGGGGACCGCCGACCGGACGGTTCCGGTGGCCGCGGACCTGCTGAGCGGGCTGATCGCGAGCGGCGGAGCGGGCGGCACGGTGCTCATCGGGGACGCCGCGGGAGCCGGGCTGGCACTGGCCGCCGCCCAGCGCCTGCGCGACCGTACGGGGGCCCAGCCCTCGCGGATCGTACTGATCTCGCCCTGGCTGGACCTGACCATGAGCCACCCCGACCAGCCGGCGATCGAGGCGGCCGACCCGTTCCAGGCCCGGTCGGGGCTGCTGGAGGCGGGCCGGCTGTACGCGGGCACCCTGGCCACCGACGACCCGCGGGTGAGCCCCCTGCACGGCTCCTTCGCGGGGCTGGCACCGCTGACGGTGTTCACCGGCACCCGGGACGTGCTGACGACCGACAGCCGGGAGCTGCTCGGCCGCGCCCGTGCGGACGGGGTGGAGGTGGAGTTCCACGAGGAGCAGGGGCTGCCGCACGGGTACCCGTTGCTGCCGGTGCCGGAGGGTCGGGCGGCCCGGGACCGGATCGTGGAGCTGATCAGGTCCGCCGCCGACGAGTGAGCCCGGGCGGGCGGGCCGACGGGCCGGCCGATGGATGGGCCGTGGTGGGGGCCGTCATGCGGTGCAGGTCATCAGCGAGCTGATCGGCCAGGCCCGGTAGGCGGTCCAGTACGCCTCGTCGCGCGCGCCGTCGGCGGGCGGGGTCCGGTTCGGCTGCCAGCCGACCGTGGAGAAGCCCGCCTCGACGGCGGCCTCGGCGAAGTCGGCGTGCGCCCATTCGCGGAACTCGAAGTCGGCCGGGGGCTGGGTCAGGAACTGCGCCTTCAGCAGCGGCGCGTCGCCTTCCTGGACGCGGTCGACGATCCGGACCCCGTACGGCGACCAGTCGACGTTCGGGAACGCGCCGGCGTTCGGCACGATGGCCAGCAGCCGGCCGCCGTCGCGCAGGTTGGCGCGGATGGACCGGAACATGGCGTGCAGGGCGGACCGGTCGCCGGCGTAGTTGAACAGGTACACGGCGGTGGCCAGGTCGAAGGGGCCCATCTGCGGCAGCTTCGCCGCGTCGGCGACCACGTATTCAATGGATCCGGCTTCGATGGATCCGGCTTCGATGGAGCCGGCTTCGATGGAGCCGGCTTCGATGGACGCCGCCTCGATGGGCTCCGCCGCGCCGTGGCCCTCCTCGGTGTCCCCGTCCGCTCCCGGAGCCGCCGCGCCCGCCGGCCGTACGGCACCCACGGCGAGCTCCAGCGCGCCCACCCCGTTCCCGCCGATCACCCCGTGCGCACGGGCCAGCCGGATCATCTCCTCGGAGATGTCCACGCCGACGGCCCGCCGGGCCCCGCCGCGCGCCAGCAGCCGCGTGTTGTAGCCGTATCCGCAGGCCAGGTCGAGGGTGTCGAGCCCGCGCACCCCGCCGAGCGCGTCGAGCGCCCCGAGCAGGGTGTGGGTGTCGGCCGCCGCGAAGGCCGCCGTGGTCTTCGACTCCACGAAGCGCTCGCCGATGGTGTCGTACTGGAACCGCATGCTCTGCCTTCCGTGGCGGGGTGGGACGCGTGCGTATCGTGCCCCGGAGCGCGGCCGGCCAGGACCGGTGCGGCGGCCCGTCCCCCGGACGGGGGAGGCGTTCGGGTCAGTGCGTACGGCGTACGGGGTGCCCGGCCACCGCCGGGAGCAGTTCGCGTGCGCAGCCCCGCAGCCAGGCGTGCGCCGGGTCGGCGTCGTGGCGCGGGTGCCAGGCGATGCCGAAGGGCAGCGTCGGCAGATCGAGCGGCACCTCGAAGGCCTCCAGCCCCAGCTCGGTGGCGAGCGGCACGGCCTGAGTGGCGATCAGGCCGACGAGGTCGCTCTCGCGCAGCAGGAACAGGGACGCGGGGTAGGAGCCGACGCTGCCCACCACCCGCCGGGACAGGCCCTGTCGGGCGAGGGCCGCGTCCACGGGGCCCTCCAGCCGTCCGCGCCGGGAGACGATGAGGTGCTCGGCGGCCGCGAACCGGCGGGCGGTCATCCGGCCCTTCAGCAGCGGGTGGCCGGCCCGGGCCACGCCCATCATGTGCTCGTCGAAGAGGTGCTCGACGCGCACCTCGGGAGACCGGCTGTCCACGACGCCGAGTTCGAGGTCGGCGATGCCCTCGCGCAGCGCCGGGGTGTCCACGTGGCTCTCCGACAGGAAGCGCAGCCGTACGCCCGGCGCCTCCCGGGCCACCCGGGAGAAGAGCGTGCCCCCGAAGGTCGCGGCGAAGGCGTCGTGGGCCAGCACGGTGAAGGTACGGGTGAGGGTGGGCAGGTCGACCTGCCCACCGCTCAGGAACAGGGCCCGGGCCCGTTCCACGACGGCCCGGACCTCGCCGTGGACGGCGAGGGCGTGCGGGGTCGGGACCATGCTCCGCCCGGCGCGCACGAGCACGGGGTCGCCGAGGGCCTTGCGGATCCGGCCGAGGGTGCGGCTCATGGCGGGCTCGGAGAGGTGCAGGCGGGCGGCAGCGCGGGACACGCTCGACTCCTCCAGGAGGACGTCCAGGGCGACGAGGAGATTGAGGTCCAGGCCGGATTGCGCCACACGCATTCACCCCTTGCAGAACTTGCACTGGAAAGCAGGTCACGCCAACTCTACGGTGAGGCACAGGGGATGGCGCCGACCGCGTTCCCCTCCCCCACGCCACACCACTTCACCGTCACCGACTCCGAGGAGGAGCCGTGCTCCGCCATGCCCTCAAGCGGGATGCCGCAGATCCCGAAGCAGATCGCGAAGCAGATCCCGGCACAGGTCCGTCCGCCCCGGCGCCCGCCGCCCTCACCCGGCCCGCATTGCTCGTCCTGTGCGCCTGCGTGCTCGTCGCGCAGGCCATGGTCGCGGCCGTCAACCTGCTGATACCGCAGCTCGCCGCTTCCTCCCTGCACCCCACCCCCGGCCAGCTGGTCTGGGCGGTCGACGCCTACGTCATCGTGTTCGCCGCGCTGCTCATCCCGGCCGGCGCCCTCGGCGACCGGTACGGCCGCAAGGGCGCCCTGCTGGCCGGGCTCGGGCTGTTCGCCGCGGGCGCGGCGGTCAGCGCGCCCGCCGCGGCCCCGGCGGTGCTCATCGCCGGGCGCGGCCTGTGCGGGGCCGGTGCGGCCCTGATCATGCCCGCCACCATGTCCGTACTGATCCACCTGAGCCCGCCCGAGCGCCGCGGCCAGGCGCTGGCGACCTGGACGCTGGCCGCCGGCCTCGGGGGCCTGGCGGGCAACGTCGGTGGCGGCCTGGCCGGGGAGTACCTGACCTGGCGGGCCCTGTTCTGGGCGGCCGTCCCGCTCGGCGCGCTGCTCGCGCTCGCCGTGGCCCGTACGGTCCCCCGCACGCCGGCCCGGTCCGACGCCTCCGTCGACCCGCTGGGCGCGCTCCTGCTGGCCGGGGCGCTCCTCGCGGTCGTCTACGGGATCATCGAGGGGCCCTCGTACGGCTGGACCTCGGCGGCGGTGCTGATCGCCTTCGGGGCCGGCGCCGGGCTGCTCGCGGCCTTCACCGGCCACGCGCTGCGCGCCGCGCACCCGTTGCTGGACCCGCGGATCTTCGCCTCGCGCAAGCTGCGCGCCGGGTCGCTCGGCATCGGCGCCGCGTTCTTCGGGCTCTTCTCCCTCTTCTTCGTCAACGCCCAGTACCTCCAGTACGCGAAGGGCTTCTCGCCCGCTGTCGCCGGTCTGGCGATCGTCCCGCTGACCATCGGCATGGCCGTCGTGCCGAAGCTCGGCGCCCGGCTGGCGGAGCGGACGGGGCCGCGGCTGCCGGTCGGCGCCGGGCTGGGCCTGATCGGGGCCGGGCTGCTGCTGGTCTCCACGGCCGACGCGGACACCCCGTACGCCCTGTACGCCTGCTACCTGCTGGTGCTGTCGGTCGGGACCGGCCTGTGCGCGCCCTCGCTGACCCTGACCGTGGTCGCCGAGCTGCCGGCGCACCAGGCCGGGCTGGGCTCCGGGCTGAACACCGCGGCCCGGGAGATCGGCGCCGCGCTGGGGGTGGCGGTGGTCGGCACGGTGCTGGCCTCCCGGTTCCACGGCGATCCGCAGGATCCGGCACAGATCGGCGCCTTCACGGACGCGATGGGGGCCGCGCTGCGCACGGTCGCCTCGGTGCTGCTGCTGGCAGCGCTCGCGGTGGTGGCCGGCTACCGCGGCGGCGCCGGTGCGGGGCGCGGAAGCCGGGAGGGGGCTGGGGGCTGAAGCGGGGAGACCGGGCGCTGACGCCCGGCCCCCGCCCACCGGCGCCGGGATGCAGCGTCCGGCGTCCGGGGGGCATGCTGACTGTGTGACGGCGAGACCGGACAGCGGCCCCGCCACCGACGCCACGGTCCGGGTGCTCGCGCGGGCCTGCGTCGATGCGGTGCATGCCGTCGGCGGGTTTGCGGGCGGGGTATACCTGCGCTCCGGAGCCGAGGGCCCGCTGCTGCTGGCCGTGGTCACGGGGCTGCCGGTGCGGCTGTTCCGTCCGTGGTGGCGGATGCACGTGAACCGCCCGTACCCGGTCGCCGAGGCCTACCGCTCCGGACAGTCGGTGCACCTGCCCGACGCGGAGGTGGCCATGCGGCGCTTCCCGCAGCTGATGGCAGGGCTGCCGTTCCCCTTCGGCTCGCTGTACGAGCCCGTCATGGCCGGGGCCGAGCGGTTCGGGGTGCTGTTCGTCCTGCGCCCCGCCACCCCGGGGATTTCGGTCAACGAGGCCGACCGGGAGCGGCTGCGTACCGCCGCGGACGGGCTGGCCGAGGGACTCGCCGCGTTGGGCGCGGCCGCCGAACCGGTGCTCTGGACCGGCGATCCGGTCGGCGTGCCTCCGCCGGACACCGCGCAGGGCGCCCGCGAGGCCGTGGAGCGGCTGACCCTCGCCGTGCTCTCCATGGACCGTGAGGGCAGGGTCCGCTACGTCAACCGTGCCGCCGCCGACCTGCTGGGGCTGGGCGCGCCGGAGCTGCGCGGGCGGGTGCTGTGGCAGGCGGTGCCGTGGCTCGGGCAGCCGACGTACGAGGACCACTTCCGCGGGGTGTTCATGTCCGGGGAGCCTGTGCGCTTCCCGGCCCGGCTGGGCCGGCAGCCGGACGCGGGCTGGGTGGAGGTGGACCTGTACCCGGGTGTGGACGGGGTGACCGTGACGATCGACGCGGCCGAGCCGCCCGTCTACGCGCCCGGATCGGTGGTCCGCCCGGGCGCGGGGCTGGGGCTGGGTTCGCCGGCCGACCGGGCCTCGGCGCTGTACCGGCCGGTGGCCCTCGCCATCGCGCTGACGGAGGCGGTCACGGCCCGCCAGGTGTCGGCGGTGGTCACGCAGGAACTGCTGCCCGCCTTCGGCGGCCGCCAGCTGGCGATCTACCTGCTCAACGAGCGGCATCTGCACCTGGCGTGGGAGACGGGCTTCCCGCAGGGCTTCCTGGACCGGTTCGACGGGGTGGCGCTGGATGTGCGGCTGCCGGGCGTGGAGACGCTGACCACGGGCCGGCCGATGTTCTTCGAGTCGATGGAGCACCTGGCCGCCGCCTATCCGGGGATCCCGCTGGACGCCCATGTCGGGGCCCGCGCGTTCCTGCCGCTGATCGCCTCGGGCCGGCCGGTGGGCTCCTGCATCCTCGGCTTCGACGCGCCGCGCGGGTTCAGCCCGGAGGAGCGTACGGTGCTGACCGCGCTGGCCGGGCTGATCGCGCAGGCCCTGGAGCGGGCGCAGCGCTACGACACGGAGGCGGCGCTGGCCCGCGGACTGCAGTCGGCGCTGTTGCCGCACCGGCTCCCGGTGCACGAGAACGTGGAGACGGTGGGCCGGTACCTGCCGGGCACGCAGGGCATGGACGTGGGCGGCGACTGGTACGACGTCGTCGAGACGGGCGAGGGCCTGCTGGCGCTGGTGATCGGGGACGTGCAGGGCCACGGGGTGGCGGCCGCCGCCACGATGGGTCAACTGCGCAGCGCCGTACGGGCCTTCACGCTGGCCGGCAGTGCGCCGGACCAGGTGGTGGCGGGCACCAACCGGCTGCTGATCGATCTCGACCCGGGCCAGTTCGCGAGCTGCTGCTACGTGCTGCTCGACCCGGTGTCGGGCCGGGCGCGGGCCGCCCGGGCCGGGCACCCGCAGCCGCTGCTGCGGCACGCGGACGGGCGGGCCGAGGTGCTGGACCTGCCGGGCGGGGTGGTGCTCGGCATCGACGCCGGCGCCACGTACCCGGTGACGGACCTGCGGCTGGCGCCGGGCTCGGTGCTCGCCCTGTACACGGACGGGCTGGTGGAGGAGGCGGGCACGGACATCGACGTCGGCGTGGAGCGGCTGCGGGCTGTGCTGGCCGCGGCCGGGCCGTCGCCGCTGACCGAGCTGGCCGACCGGCTGATCGGCGGGGCGGGGGGCTCCGCGGACCGGCCGGACGACATCGCCCTGCTGCTGGCCTCGCGTACGGACGGCCGGGCCGCCGCGAGCAGCTGATCCGGACCGACCCGGAAGCGACCCCGAGCCCCCACCCGGGTGCCCACTCCGTGGGCAGGTGGTGTCGCCCCGGGCACATGTCGGCAAAGCGGAAGAAAATTTGCCCGCCCTCCGCTGCGGTTCCCGCACCCGCACTCCGTGCAGCGTTTACGCGGTCTTAACGCTGCCGTAGGGCCACCGCCGCGGGACCCGACGATGGAATCCGCAGGAGAACTGCTCTTGACCTGCGAATCCCGCAGGGATTCGATGTCGGCCCGGGAGCCACTGAACCACTCTGCTCACCACCGCCTCGGAGGCGATACCGCTCCCGCACCTCAGTTCACCGCACCAGCCGATCGGAACCCCGCACCGATGTCTGAAACGATCAGCGCCCCTCAGGCCCTCGCCCCCGCCACCGGGCCCGTCCCCCAGAAGCTCAAGCGTTCCATCGGCGTCGTCGGCGGCACACTGCTGACGCTCTCGTGCGTGACGCCCGCTTCGACCTTGTTCGTCGTCGTGCCCGACCTGTTCGCCAGCCTCGGCTCGTGGACCGCCCTCACGATCGCCATCGGTTCGCTGCTCTGCATCGGCGTCGCGTTCTGCTACTCGGAGCTCGGCACCCTGATCCCCAGCGCCGGCGGCGAGTACGCGATGGTGTCGACCATGGCTGGCCGGCTGGCCGGCTGGCTGGTGTTCGTCCTCTCCCTGCTGGTCGTGATGATCGTGCCGCCCGTGATCGCCATGGGCACGGCCGACTACCTCGCGCCGATCGTGCACATACCGGCCCCGGTCGCGGGCGGCGGCGTGATGCTGCTCGCCACCCTCGCCGGCCTCCTCGACCTGCGGGCCAACGCCTGGATCACCGGCATCTTCCTGGTGCTGGAGGTGGTCGCCGCCGCGCTGGTCGCCGTACTGGGCTTCGCGCACAGCGAGCGCGGCGCCGACGCGCTGGTGCACGGCACGGTCGCGGCAGAGGGCGGCGGTACGTCCACGGTGACCGCGATGATGGTGGTCTCCGGGCTCGCCATCGCCCTGTTCATCACGCAGGGCTTCTCGACCGCCGTCTACCTGTCGGAGGAGCTGGAGAACCCGCGGCGCAACGTCGCCCGTACGGTGCTCGCCACCCTCGCCATCTCCACGGCCGTCATCCTGATCCCGGTCATCGCGATCACCGTCGGCGCGCCCGACCTCACGGCGCTGTCCGAGGGCGACCTCGGCGGGATGGTCACCGCCTGGTCCAACTCGGCCGTCGGCACCTTCGTCAGCCTGTGCGTCGCCCTCGCCATCATCAACGCCGGCATCGTCATGGTGATCCAGAACTCGCGCGTGCTGTTCGCCTCCGCCCGCGACAAGGCCTGGCCCGCGCCGGTCAACCACGCGCTGTCCAAGCTGGGCCGCTTCGGCTCCCCGTGGGTGGCCACCCTCCTCGTCGGCGTCCCGGGTGCGGCGCTGTGCTTCGTCAACCTCGACACCCTGTACGGGGTCACCGGCGTCTCGGTGACCGGCATGTACCTGCTGGTCGCCGTGGCCGCGCTGTTCGCCCGGGGCCGGGCGCACCGCGAGGTGGCCGCCTGGAGGATGCCGCTGTGGCCGGCCGTGCCGATCGTGCTGATCGCCGTACTCGCGTACATCCTCACGCAGCAGGAGACGCAGTACCTGCTGTGGACCGGCGGGATCGTGGCCGTGGCCACGCTGTACTGGGCGCTGTACCTGCGGCCGCGGCAGGACACCCGCTGGCTGGTCAGCGTCCCGGAGGACGACGAGCCCGCCGCCGTCTGATACGCGCTCCCCGATGGACGGGGCCGTACGGGGTCAGTTCCCGTCGGCCCCGTCCATCGTGATGACGACCTTGCCGAAGGGCGCGTCCGTCGCGTACTCGCGGTAGGCCGTGCGCGCCTCCTCGAAGGGGTGCACGCGGTCGATGACCGGGCGCAGGCCGTGGGCGGCCACCGCCCGGTTCATGTCCTCGAACTGCGTGCGGCTGCCGACGAACACCCGGCGGATCGTGGCCAGACTCGATGCGTACGCCGCGTGCGAGATCTCGATCCCGGACTTTCCGGCGCTCGCGGTGATCAGCAGGGCGATCTGCCCGTACAGGGCGCTCGCCCGCACCGACTGTTCGATGGTCTCGGGGCCGCCCGTCTCCACGACGAGGTCGGCGCCGAGGCCGCCGGTGAGGTCCCGTACGGCCCGGCCCCAGTCGGGGGTGCGCCGGTAGTCGACGACCTCGTCGGCGCCGAGTGCCTTGAGGCGGTCCGCCTTGTCGGCGCTGGAGGTGGTCGACACCACCCGGCAGCCCAGCAGTTTCGCGAACTGCACGGCGAAGAGGGCGACCGGACCTGTCCCCAGCGTCAGTACGGTCTGACCGGGCAGCAGCGGGTCCCCGCCGGTCAGCGCGTGCCAGGCGGTGACCCCGGCGCAGGGCAGCGTGGCCGCCTCCTCCCAGGTCAGGTGGTCCGGGACGCGGACCGCCCACTGCTCGTCGAGTACGGCGTACTCCGCGAGCATCCCGTCGAGGGTGCAGCCGGGCTGGTCGAGCGCGTCCGGGGTGATCCGGCCGGTGCGCCAGCGCGGGAAGTACGCGCAGGACACTCGGTCGCCCACCGCGAACCGGGTCACCGCCTCCCCGACGGCGACCACCTCGCCGGCGCCGTCGCTGAGCGGGACCACGCCGGGTACGGCGGGCAGCGGGTAGAGCCGGTCGAGGATGAGCAGGTCCCGCTTGTTGAGGGAGGCGGCCCGGACGGCGACGACGATGCCGGTGGGGCCGGCCGGCTCGGGCCGGGGTCCGCCGGAGTCGCGCAGCGCGATTCCCTCGATGCCGCCGAATGCTTCCAGGTGGTACGAGCGCATTGCGTCCTCCGGGCTTGTCGGTGCCGTGGTGCGGCGGGGTGTGGCGGGGTATGACGCCCAGATTCCGGGGTCGGGGACACGCCGGCAATTCCCTCCGGGGAATCGCCCGGTCCGGCCGGCGGCGGCTAGAAAGGGCACATGGCCACCACCGCTGCCCACGCACCCACCCCGTTCGCCCGTGAGGTCCGCCGGCGCCGGGCGCTGCGCCGGTTGAGCCAGCTCGAACTGGCCACCCTGGCCGGGACCACCCAGCGGCACCTCAGCTTCATCGAGAGCGGCCGCTCGGTGCCGGGGCGGGCGATGGTGGTCCGGCTCTCCGAATCCCTCGGGCTGACGCTGCGGGAGCGCAACTCCATGCTGCTGAGCGCTGGTTACGCGCCGGCGTACGCGGAATCGCCGCCGGAGTCGGCGGCCGTCGGGCCGGCCATGGAGGCCCTGCGCTCCATCCTGACCGGGCACCTGCCGTACCCGGCGGTGGTCGCCGGTCCACGCGGCGAACTCGTGCTGGCGAACGCCGCGTTCGAGGTGCTGAGCGAGGGCGCGGCCGCGCATCTGCTCGCGCCGCCGGTGAACGTGCTGCGGCTCGCGCTGCATCCCGAGGGCATGGCGCCGCGCGTGGCGAACCTCGCGGCGTGGGGACGGCACATCACGGAGAGCCTGCGAGCCCGGGCCACGGCCCACCCGGACCCGGAACTCGACGCGCTCATCGGCGAGTTGACCGGCTACCTGCCGCCGGCCCCACCCCCGGGCCCGGACCACCTGGGCTTCGCGGTCCCCCTGCGCCTGCACACCACCGAGGGCGAGCTCCGGCTCCTGACGACGCTGACCTCGTTCGCGACGGCCGTGGACGTCACCCTGGCCGAGCTCCACCTGGAAGCCTTCCTCCCGGCCGACCCCCCGACCGCCACCCTCCTCCACCGCCGCGCGACCGCCACCCCCGCCTGACCCGCCACCCCCGCCTGACCCGCCGCAACCGCCCGGCCCGGTCCGGCCGCGGGGCGGTCAGGGCGTGGGTGGGGGTTGGGTGCGGCCCAGGGTGATGGCCGTGTTCACCAGGCCTACGTGGCTGAACGCCTGCGGGAAGTTGCCCAGTTGGCGGCCGGACACCGGGTCGTACTCCTCCGCGAGGAGTCCCACGTCGTTGCGTACGGCCAGCAGCCGCTCGAACAGCTCCCGGGCCTCCTTCTCCCGCCCGGTCATGTGCAGCGCGTCGGCCAGCCAGAACGAGCAGGCGAGGAAGGCCCCTTCGTCGCCGGGCAGCCCGTCCACCGACGGGCCCTCGGTGCTGTAGCGGCGGACCAGGCCGTTGCTGCCGAGCTCCACCCGCACCGCGTCGACCGTGCCGATCACGCGCGGGTCGTCGGGCGGCAGGAATCCGACCCGCGGGATGAGCAGGGTGGCGGCGTCCAGTTCGCGGGAGCCGTAGTACTGCGTGAAGGTGCCCCGCACCGGGTCGAAGCCGTTCTCGATCACGTCCTGGTGGACCTCGTCCCGCATGGTCCGCCAGCGCTGCACGTCACCGAGGAGCGAGGGGTCGCTCTCCATCGTGCGCACGGCCCGGTCCGCGGCGACCCAGGCCATCACCTTGGAGTGCACGAAGTGCCGGCGCGGCCCGCGCACCTCCCACAGGCCCTCGTCCGGCCGCCGCCAGTTGCGCTCCAGGAAGTCGAGGAGCGCGAGCTGGATCCGCCATGCGTGCCGCTCCGAAGGCAGCCCGTTCGCCCTGGCCAGGTAGAGGGAGTCGAGGACCTCCCCGTACACGTCGAGCTGGAGCTGGTCCACGGCCGCGTTGCCGACCCGGACGGGGGCGGAGGAGGCGTAGCCGCGCAGCCACGGCAGGTCGGATTCGGGGATCCGGCGCTCGCCGCCGATCCCGTACATGATCTGGAGGTCGGCGGGGTCTCCGGCGATCGCGCGCAGCAGCCAGGAGCGCCAGGCGCGGGCCTCGTCCAGGAAGCCGGTCTCCAGGAGGGAGCCGAGGGTGAGGGTGGAGTCGCGCAGCCAGCAGTAGCGGTAGTCCCAGTTGCGGACGCCGCCGAGCTCCTCGGGCAGGGAGGTCGTGGCGGCGGCCGCGATACCGCCGGTCGGGGCGTACGTGAGGGCCTTGAGGGTGATCAGGGAGCGGGTCACCGCCTCCCGGTAGGGGCCCTCGTAGGTGCACTGGGCGGACCAGTCCCGCCAGGCGGCGAGGTTCTGCCGGAGCGTGTCGTACGGGTCGACGGTCGCGGGGCGCGGTTCGTGCGAGGCGTGCCAGGTGAGGACGAAGGCGACCTGCTCGCCCGGGGCGAGCGTGAACTCGGAGCAGGTGCTGTTGGCCTCGCCCCAGGTGGGTACGGACGGTTCGCTGCGGAACCACGCGGAGTCGGGCCCGGCGACGGCGACCCGGTCGCCTTCGGCGCGGCGGACCCAGGGGACGACGTGCCCGTAGTCGAACCGCAGGCGCAGGACGCTGCGTACGGTGACCTCGCCGGTCAGGCCTTCGACGATGCGCATCACGTCGGGGGCGTTGTCGCGCTGCGGCATGAAGTCCGTGACCTTGAACGAGCCGCCGTCCGGGGTGTCCCAGTACGACTCCAGGACCAGCGAGCCGTCGACGTAGGCGCGGCGGGTGCACTGCTCGTCGTCGGCGGCCCCGGCGGGCGAGATGCGCCAGTGGCCGTTCTCCTTGTCGCCGAGGAGCGCCGCGAAGCAGGCGGGCGAGTCGAAGCGCGGCAGGCACAGCCAGTCGATGGACCCGTCGCGGCCGACGAGCCCGCTGGTCATGAGGTCGCCGATGAGTGCGTAGTCTTCGATGGGTTGTGTCATTTGTGCGCTGTTCCCCCCAATGCCCGGGTCCAATCAATCCGGGACCCGGGCACCCTGCGGAGCGCGATGGTCAGTTGCGTACGAGGAGCAGCGCGCCCGCGATGACCACGGCGAGGGCGACGGCGAGGAGGCCGTGGGCCAGGCGGTGGCTGCGCAGTACGGGCAGGAAGCGGTCGGCGGCGTACTTGCCGGGTCCGGTCAGGGCCACGGCGGCCGCGGCGACGGTCAGGAGCAGCTCGTACTCGATGCCCTTGGGGGCGAAGAACGCGCCGGCGCCGTGGACGGCGATCGCGTTGATCATGGTGCCGACGACGGCGGCCCCGGCGAGCGGGGTGAGCAGCCCGAGGACGAGGCCGAGGCCGCCGAGGGTCTCGGTCAGGCCGGCGACGACGGCCATGGCGTCGCCCGCGGGGTAGCCGCTGGCGGTGAAGAACTGGCCGGTGCCGCTGATGCCGCCGCCGCCGAACCAGCCGAAGAGCTTCTGGACGCCGTGGCCGGCCATGGTGAGTCCGAGGACGACGCGCAGGAGGAGCAGGCCGGCGTCGTGGGCGGAGGTGGAGAGGGCGAGCGGGACGGCCGGTACGGCTGCGGCCTGCGGCTTCGTTGCGGTGACGGAGGGGCTGGTCATGGGGGGGGATCCTTCCGGTCGGGCGGTCCGGGCGGGGACGGGGTTGCAGTGGAGCAGGGTTGTTCAAATTCGAACCGCCAGCCCCGACCCTAGCGAGTGATTCAAATTGGAACAACCCGTGTAGGCTGGGCGCATGGCTGAAACGAGATGGCTGGACGAGCGCGAGATGCGCGCCTGGAGCGGCTTCCTGGCCGCGTCCGCCTTGGTGAACCGCCGCCTCGACCAGCAGCTCAAGGACGACTCCGGCCTCTCGCACCCGCAGTACGAGATACTCGTACGACTCGCCGCGGCTCCGGACGGCGAGCTGCGGATGACAGAACTGGCCAATGGCCTGATCAATTCGAAAAGCGGGCTGACCTACCAGGTCACCCAGCTGGAGAAGGCGGGACTGGTCCGCCGCCGCAGCTGCCCCTCCGACGTGCGCGGGGTCTTCGCCGTCCTCACGGACGCCGGCCGGGCCCGCCTGGAGGACGCCGCGCCGGGGCACGTGGCGGCGGTCCGGGAGTCGCTGATCGACGTGCTCACGCCCGCGCAGCTCGAAGCGCTGGCGGACGGGCTGGGCGAGGTCAGCCGCCGACTGCGCGAGCACGGCGGTTGACGGGCGGCGGATAGTGGACGGCAGGGCGCGGATGGCGCGGCCGGACGGGGTATAGGGGTGACATGGACGCAACGGTCTGGCTGACGATCGCCGCGCTCGTCGCCCTCGGTCTGGCGATCGCGGCCGGTGTGCTCCTCGTACGGGTCTTCGCGGCGCGGCGGCTCCTGCTCGACGCCGGGATCCCGCTGCGCGACAAGGCGCTGTTCTGGGTCGCGGTGATCTACACCGTCTCACCGGTGGACCTGATCCCGGACCCGGTGTACCTCGACGACATCGGCGTACTGCTGCTGGCGCTGCGCTCCCTGCACGCGGCGGCCGCGGCGGTGCGGCCGGGCGCGACGGCGGCCTCGAAGCCCGCCGCGGCGAAGGAGCCGGACCCCGCGTAGCGGCGGACCCCCACGGGCCGCGGAGGGCCATCACGGGCCCAACATCCCCTGGGTCGGGGACTGTCAGTGGCCTCCGGCACCATGGTCGGCATGCCTCGCGAAGATCTTGACGCCCTGTTCCCCTCCCCCGCCGCCCCGCTGGAGGCCGGAGCCGCCCGGATACGGGAGTGGCCCGACCCCGAGGTGGGGGACGGGATCGCCCGTGAGGTCTTCAGCCAGGCCGAGGCCGTGTTCGGGTACGCGGAGGTGTCGCGGGCGGAGTTCGGCTCGTGGCTCCACTTCGCCGCGAAGGTGCTGGGGCACGACGCGTACGCGGAGCGGATAGCCGCGGCCGAGCCCGGCATGCCGTGGCGGACCGTATGGGCCTGGTGGCGGCCGGTCGGGGCCTTCCGGGCCGAGCCGAACCTCAGCGGGGACGCCTCGGCGGTGGTCTTCGACGGGCCGGACGGCCGGAGCCTGCTGAAGGTCTGGTCGCTGTGGACCGAGGAACGCTGGTTCGATCTGGCCTCCGGCGCGCCCCACCCGGCGCCCGCCGCCGGGGAGTTCACCCGGCGCACGGCGGAGCCCGAGGAGGCGGAGCCGTTCCTCTTCGACCCGGACGAGGAGGCCTGGGCCCTGCACTGCCCCGGCACCTGGGAGGACCCGGTACCCCTCGGCGGGGGCCGCTTCCTGCTCGCCGAGGCCCGCGGGATCGTGGTGGTGGAGCGCAACGGGGCGGCGTCCGCGACCGGTTGGCCCGCCGGCGGCGCCGACACCTCCTCGTGGGACGAGGGCGCGAGCAATCCGTGGTTCGCCAGCCCGGAGCCGGGCGAGACCCCGCTGGACGCGGCCCGCGTGGAAGCGGTGTTCGGCGCCGACCGTACGGTCCGCGTACCGGATGCGCGGCTGCCCGCGGAACTGACCCACCTCCCGACCCGGGAGCTGATCAGCACCGTGGGCCTGCCGCGCCACTGGGCGGCGGGCGTGACCTCGTTCGAGCTCGCCTGGTCCGAGGACGGGCCCGGGGAGCCGGAGTCCGAGGACCACTTCGCAGGCCTCCTGTACCTGGGGACGTTCGAGCTGGGCTACGCCGACGAGGGCCATGTGCTCCTCCACCCGGAGACCGGCGCGGTGTCCCTGGTCCGCGAGGGCGAGGGGCCGTTCCCCTTCGCCCGGGACACGGAGACGTTCGTACGCCTCCTGGAGGCCGTGCGCCGCTTCATGGGGGCGTGCTGGGACCCGTATCCCGAGGAGAACGGCTACGGCTCCTTCCTCTTCGAGGTGGGGAAGCTGGAGCCTGAGGTCCTGGAGTCCGACGATCCCGAAGAGCCCGGCGCCGCGGTCTGGGAGCACATCTTCGCGTCCATCACGGAGCTGAGCGTCTACGGGTACTGAGCGGGGCCCCGAAGACGAGGGACCCCGGCTTCAGCGGACGCCGCGGGGGCGGTACTGGATGCTGATGCGCGGGCCGACGGCGCGGGTGGACTTGGGGATGGCGTGCTCCATCGTGCGCTGGCAGGAGCCGCCCATCACCACGAGGTCGCCGTGCCCCAGGGGCAGGCGCAGCAGGGTGGATCCCCCGTCGCGGGGGCGCATGACGAGGTCGCGGGGGTCGCCGACCGAGAGGATCGCGACCATCGTGTCCTCGGTGGCGGACCGGCCGGTGCGGTCCCCGTGCCAGGCGACGCTGTCGCGCCCGTCGCGGTAGAGGCAGAGCCCGGCGGTGGCGAAGGGCTCCCCCAGCTCGGCGGCGTAGTGCCCGGTCAGCGCGGAGCCGGCCTCGGTGAGCACCGGGTGCGGCAGCGGTTCGCCCTCGTCGTAGAAGGCGAGCAGGCGGGGTACGTCGACCTCGCGCTCGTACATCTGGCGGCGCTCGGCGCGCCACGGCACGTCCTCGGCAAGGTGCTCGAACAGCGTGTCGGCGCCCGAGAGCCAGCCGGGCAGGTGGTCGACCCAGGCCCCGGCGCCGAGCCCGGTCCGGCGCAGCCCCGAGAGGGGGCCGAGGCGGATCTCGTCGCCCTGGTCGAAGAGGGAGCCCTGGAGGCCGGGGATCGTACGCACGGATCCATCATATCGCGCCACTCGAACATTCGATCGATTCATGGCCCACGGGCGCCCGCTCCCCCGGAATCGGGCCGTCAAGGTATCGCTAGAGAGGCGTTAAGGAGCCGTCAAGACCGGTGGGGGTCGCGGGCTCGGACGGCAGTCCACGCAGGGCCGTGGTACGGCACGTCTACGCAGGTGGGAGGCGGGTTCGGGGTGGAGTACGGGGCTCCGCCCAACCGGAGCAATCCCCCGAGCGGCACCGTCAAGGGCCCGTCAGCATGAGAACGCGCGCGTGCACGAATGATCGAGTTCCGTACGCTTGCCCAGCCGTCGCACCGATGGCCGGATCCAAGCCGTACGAAGGAGCACCCGCGATGGCCACCCCCACCCAGCCGAGCCGCCTGAGGGCATGGCTCCTGGAAGGCCTGACCGACCAGACCAGACACCGTTCGGGCCATCGGCCGGTGGAGGAGCCGGACGGGAGCCCGGCGGCCGAGGCCGCCGACCACGGGCGGCCGTGGTGGCGCGTGATGTGCCTGACCGGTCTCGACTACTTCTCCACCCTCGGCTACCAGCCGGGCATCGCGGCCCTCGCGGCCGGCCTGCTGTCACCGCTGGCGACGATCGTGCTGGTGGTGCTGACCCTGCTGGGGGCGCTGCCGGTCTACCGCCGCGTCGCGGAGGAGAGCCCGCACGGCGAGGGGTCCATCGCGATGCTGGAACGGCTGCTGTCGTTCTGGAAGGGCAAGCTGTTCGTCCTGACCCTGCTGGGCTTCGCGGCCACCGACTTCCTGATCACGATCACCCTGTCGGCGGCCGACGCGACCGCGCACCTGGTGGAGAACCCGCATCTGACGAGCACGCTCAACGGCCATCAGGTCCTGATCACCCTGATCATGATCGCCCTGCTGGGCGCGGTGTTCCTCAAGGGGTTCAGCGAGGCCATCGGGGTGGCCGTGGTCCTGGTCTTCTCGTACCTCGCGCTGAACGTCGTCGTCATCGCGGTCGGCCTGTGGCAGGTCGCCAGTGAACCGCACGTCATCACCGACTGGAAGGAAGCCCTCACCGCCGAGCACGGCAACGTGTTCATGATGATCGCCATCGCGCTCGTGGTCTTCCCGAAGCTGGCGCTGGGTCTGTCCGGGTTCGAGACCGGCGTCGCGGTCATGCCGCACGTCCAGGGCTCCCCGCAGGACACGGAGGAGAAGCCCGCGGGCCGGATCCGCGGCACGAAGAAGCTGCTCACCACCGCCGCCGTGATCATGAGCGTGTTCCTCATCACCAGCAGCTTCGTCACCACCCTGCTGATCCCGCCCGCAGCGTTCCAGCCCGGCGGCGAGGCCAACGGCCGCGCCCTGGCCTACCTGGCCCACGAGTACCTGGGCTCCGCGTTCGGCACGGTCTACGACATCTCGACCATCCTCATCCTGTGGTTCGCGGGCTCCTCGGCCATGGCCGGCCTGCTCAACCTGATGCCGCGCTACCTGCCCCGCTACGGCATGGCCCCGCACTGGGCCCGCGCCCTGCGCCCGATGGTCATCGTGTTCACCCTGATCGCCTTCCTGGTGACGTGGATCTTCGACGCCGACGTCGACGCCCAGGGCGGCGCGTACGCCACCGGTGTCCTCGTCCTGATCACCTCGGCGGCCGTCGCCGTGACCATCGCCGCCCGCCGGGCCGGGGAGCGCGGCTGGGCGATCGGCTTCGGCGTGATCTCCGCCGTCTTCGTCTACACCACCGCGGTCAACGTGGCCGAGCGCCCCGACGGCGTGAAGATCGGTGCCTGCTTCATCGCCGGCATCATGGCCCTCTCCCTGCTCTCCCGCCTCGCCCGGGTCTTCGAGCTGCGCGTCACGCACGTGGAGTTCGACGACATGGCACGGCGGTTCATCCGCGACACCGCCAACCGCACGATCCGTTTCATCGCCAACGAGCCCGACAACCGGGACCTCGACGAGTACCGGCTGAAGAAGGCGCAGATCCGCGCGGACAACGACATCCCGGCCGAGGACGACGTCATGTTCGTCGAGGTCACCGTCCTGGACGCGTCGGAGTTCGAATCCGGCATGCGGGTGCGCGGTGAAGTCCTGCACGGCCGCTACCGCGTCCTGACCCTGGAGAGCTCCAGCATCCCCAACGCGCTCGCCGCCCTCCTCCTCCACGTACGCGACGAGACCGGCCAGCGGCCGCACATCTACTTCGAGTGGACCGAGGGCAACCCGATGGCCAACTTCTTCCGCTTCTTCCTCTTCGGGCAGGGCGAGGTCGCCCCCGTCACCCGCGAGGTCATCCGCGAGGCGGAACCGGACCGCAACCGCCGCCCCCACATCCACGCCGGCTGACGGCGAGCGGTATCAGCAACCCGTCATGGTTCGCGGCCTCCCCGTCAGGAAGCCGTCAGCGGACCACCCGTATCCGCCCGCCCGGCGCTTGCATGGGAGCCGGCAGCAGACCGGACGAGGGGTGGACGGTGGACGCAGTGCGGCACAGAGTCGTGGTCGGTGTGAGCGGGAGCTCGGGCAGCCTGACGGCCCTGCACCGGGCCGCCGCCGAGGCCCGGGCGCGGGGCGCGGAGCTGTGGGTGGTCCTGGCCTGGCAGGCGCCGGGCGGGGACATCGGCAGCCGCGGGCCGGGCGGGGTCCCGGTGCTGGCCGCCGCCAAGGCCGCGGCCGTGGAGCGGCTGCGGCTCGCCCTCGACACCGCGTTCGGCCCGGTCGGACCGGGCGTGACCCTCGCGGGCCACGCCGTACGGGCCACGGCCGGCGCGGCCCTCGTCGACGCGGTGGGCGGCCCCGAGGACCTGCTGGTCGTGGGGACGGGCGGGCGGGGGGCCGTACGCCGCCTGCTGCGGCCCTCGGTGGCCCGCCACTGCCTGGCGCACGCGCCCTGCCCGGTACTGACCGTGCCGCCGTCCCCGCTCCAGGCCGAACTCGACGCCGTCCACCGGCGGAACGTCTGGCGGCTCCCGCTGGACACGCGCGAACTCGCGGAGTGACTCGCCGAGTGACGCACGGCTAGCCGGTCCGGCCGGGCGCGATCCGGGCACCGTACGTACCGTGGGAGGGCAGGGCAGCCACTCACCACCGGAGTCGCCATGAGTGCCTATCCCCCGATCGCGGACCACGGTCTGATCGGCGATCTCCAGACGGTCGCGCTGGTCTCCAGCGCCGGGACCGTCGACTGGTGGTGCACGCCTCGGTTCGACTCGCCCAGCATCTTCGGATCCCTGCTGGACCAGGCCGAGGGCGGCCACTGCCACCTCGCGGTCGATCTCGACCAGGTCCCCGACGTGACGGTCAAACAGCTGTACCTGGCCGACACGGCCACGCTGCTGACCCGCTTCATGACCCCGGACGGCGTCGGGGAGGTAGCGGACTACATGGTCCCCGACCCGTCCCCCGAGGCCACGGACCGGCATCGGCTGCACCGGACCGTACGCGTGGTGCGGGGCACTCTGCCCTTCACCCTGGAGGTCCGGCCCCGGTTCGACTACGGCCGGGCCCCGCACACCCTGAAGCTCCTGGACGAAAGTACGGCCTTGATGCAGGGCCCGGGAACCGACCTGTTCGTCCAGACGAGCGCCCCGATCACCCTCACCCCGGACGGGCAGGACGCCGTCGCGCGCTTCACCCTCGCGGCGGGCGAAGTGGCCGCCGTCGTCCTGACGGCCGACGCCACCGGCGGCCCGCGCCCCGATCCCCTGAACCGCGAGCGCGCCCTGGCGGACTTCGACCGGTGCCGGGGCTTCTGGCACGACTGGCTGCACGCGTCCACCTACCGGGGCCGCTGGCAGGGGATGGTGAACCGGTCCGCCATCACCCTGAAGCTGCTCACGTACGCCCCCACCGGCGCGCCGATCGCCGCCGCGACCATGGGACTGCCCGAGCAGATCGGCGGGGAGCGCAACTGGGACTACCGCTACACCTGGATCCGCGACGGCTCCCTGACGGTGCGCGCGCTCACCAAACTCGGTTTCACCGAGGAGGCCATCGCCTTCCGCCACTGGGTCCGCGACCGCTTCGAGGCCGGCGGCACGGCCGCCGGTTACCCCCTCCAGATCATGTACCGCGTCGACGGAGACCCCCGTATGCCCGAGGAGGTCCTCGGGCACTGGGAGGGGTACCGGGGTTCGGCACCCGTCCGGGCCGGCAACGCCGCCGCCGACCAGGTGCAGCTCGACATCTACGGCGAGGCCGCCTACGCGTTCGGCGAGGGCAACGACATGGGTGCGCTGCGCGGCTGGAGGGCGTTCACGACGCTCATGGACTGGTTCTGCGACCGCTGGAACGTTCCGGACGAGGGAATCTGGGAGACCCGCGGGGGCCGCCAGGACTTCACCTACAGCCGCCTGATGTCGTGGGTCGCGTTCGACCGGGCGATCCGCCTCGCCCAGACGCACTCGCGGCCCGCGGACATCGCGCGCTGGACGGCGGCCCGCGACGCGATCTTCCTGCAGATCGGGGAGCGCGGCTGGAGCACCGAGCGGCAGGCCTTCGTCCAGAACTACGCCTCGGACGTCCTCGACGCGTCGCTGCTGCTCATGCCCAAGGTGGGTTTCATCTCGTCCACCGACCCTTCCTGGCTGTCCACGCTCGACGCGATGGACCGGGACCTCGTCAGTGACAGCCTGGTCTACCGCTACGACCCGGCTGCCTCGCCCGACGGGCTGCGCGGCTCGGAGGGCACGTTCAACCTGTGCAGCTTCCTGTACGTCGAGGCGCTGGCCCGGGCCGGCCGGATCGTCCAGGCACGGTACGCGTTCGACAAGATGCTCACGTACGCCAACCACGTCGGCCTGTTCGCCGAGGAGATCGGGGCCTCCGGCGAGCAGCTGGGCAACTTCCCGCAGGCGTTCACACACCTGGCGCTCATCGACGCCGCGTTGGCGCTCGACGAGGAACTGGACCGCCGGTCGGCATGGGCCCGCCGTCCGACTGGGTAGGGGAGCGAAGGCGCTGTCCCCCTCCCCCCCCGCCATTTGCCGGCCTCATCAGGAGATACCCATGCGGATGCTGATCAACAGTCCCGAGACCGTCGTCGCCGATGCGCTGCGGGGGATGGCGGCCGCGCATCCCGAGCTGGAGGTCGACGTGGAGCGGCGGGTCGTCGTACGGCGGGACGCCCGGGCCGGGGGCCGGGTGGGGCTGGTGTCCGGCGGCGGGTCGGGGCACGAGCCGCTGCACGCCGGGTTCGTGGGGTACGGGATGCTGTCGGCCGCGTGCCCCGGGGAGGTGTTCACCTCGCCGGTGCCCGACCAGGTGCTGCGGGCGGCCGCTGCCGTGGACTCCGGGCAGGGGGTGCTGTTCGTCGTCAAGAACTACACCGGGGACGTGCTGAACTTCGAGATGGCCGCCGAACTCGCCGAGGAGGACGGCCTGCCGGTGGAGCGCGTGCTGGTCAACGACGACGTGGCCGTCACCGACAGTCTGTACACGGCGGGGCGGCGCGGCACCGGGGCCACGCTGTTCGTCGAGAAGATCGCCGGTGCGGCCGCCGAGGAGGGCGCCCCGCTGGAGCGGGTCGCGGAGCTCGCCCGGCGGGTCAACGCCTCCTCGCGGAGCTTCGGGGTGGCGCTCAGCGCGTGCACGACGCCGGCGAAAGGCAGCCCGACGTTCGACCTGCCCGACGGGGAGCTGGAGTTGGGGATCGGCATCCACGGCGAGCCGGGCCGCGAGCGGCGGGCCATGATGCCGGCCCGGGAGATCGCGGAGCTCGCGGTGGGAGCCGTACTGGAGGAGCTCGGGGAGGTGGCTCCGGCGGACGGGCCGGTACTGGCGCTGGTCAACGGCATGGGGGCGACGCCGCTGCTGGAGCTGTACGGGTTCCACGCGGAGGTGGCGCGGGTGCTGGCGGAGCGCCGAGTGCCGGTGGCGCGGACGCTGGTCGGAAACTACGTCACGTCCCTGGACATGGCGGGGTGTTCGGTGACGCTGTGCCGCGCAGACGAGGAGCTGCTGCGGTTGTGGGACGCGCCCGTCCGGACTCCGGCCCTGCGGTGGGGCTGCTGAGAAGGTGGGCGGGCACGGTGCGGACAGGGTTGTGTACACGGGTGAGGAGACGGAATTGCGTGACGCGGAATTCTTCCGGCGTTGGATGACGGCCGCCGGGGCCGTGGTAGAGCGCGAGGCGGACCGGCTGACCGAGCTCGACTCCCCCATCGGGGACGCCGACCACGGGAGCAATCTGCTGCGCGGCTTCACGGCGGTACGGGCGGCCCTCGCTGAGGATCCCGCCGCGAGTCCGGGGGCAGTGCTGGTGCTGGCGGGGCGGACCTTGATCTCGACGGTCGGCGGGGCCTCGGGCCCGTTGTACGGGACGCTGCTGCGGCGCACGGGCAAGGAGCTCGGGGAGGCCGCCGAGGTCTCCGACGAAGCTCTGCGCAAGGCTCTGTACGCGGGAGTGGGCGCGGTGGCGCAGCTCGGCGGGGCGGCGCCGGGCGACAAGACGATGCTGGACGCGCTGGTGCCGGGGGTGGCGGCGCTCAGCACCTCGTACCGGGTGGCCGCGGACGCGGCGGAGAACGGGGCCCAGGCGACGGTGCCGATGCTGGCCCGCAAGGGGCGGGCCAGCTACCTCGGTGAGCGGAGCATCGGCCACCAGGACCCCGGGGCGACCTCGGCGGCCCTGCTGCTGGGGGCTCTCGCGGACACGGCGGACACGGCGGACGCCGTATGAGCGGGCCGACGGTCGGGATCGTGCTGGTGTCGCACAGCGCGGTGGTCGCGCAATCCGTGGCGGACCTGGCGCGGGGCCTGGCGGCGGGCGGCCCGGTCGTCCCGGTGGCCGCGGCGGGCGGCACCGCGGACGGCGGCCTGGGTACGGACGCGGACCGCATCGCGGCGGCCGCGCACGAGGTGGACCGGGGCGCGGGGGTCGCGCTCCTGGCGGACCTGGGCAGCTCGGTCCTGACGGTCAAGGCGCTGCTGGTGGAGGACGAACTCCCGCCGGGGTCCCGGCTGCTGGACGCCCCGTTCCTGGAGGGGGCGGTGGCCGCGGTGGTGGCGGCCTCCGCGGGCGCCCCCTTGGACGCGGTGGCGGCGGCGGCCGAGGAGGCCTACACGTACCGCAAGGTCTGACCCGCGGGCCGGGGCGTCCCTTTTCGGATCGCGCCGGCCCGGCTCGGCCCGGTCCGGTCAGCGGCCGCGGGCGCGGAGGGATTCGATTTCGCGGCGGTCCCGCTTCGTGGGGCGGCCCGTGCCGCGGTCGCGGACGCCGACCACCTCGGCCTCGATGCGCGTCGGCGCCGGCGGGCTGTTGTCGACGAAGCATTCCGCGGCCACCGGCGCGCCCACCCGCTTCGTCACCGGCCGCTTCACCACCACGATGCGCTCGCGCCCCGCGTGGAACAGCCGTACCTCGTCCCCCGCCCGCACCATCTGCGCCGGCTTCGCGCGCTCCCCGTTGACCTTCACGTGGCCCGCCCGGCAGGCGGTCGCCGCGACCGAGCGGGTCTTCGTCAGGCGGACCGACCAGATCCAGGCGTCCACCCGGGCGGATCCCGTGGTTCCCGTTCCCGTAGCCGTTCCCGTTGCCGTTCCCGCGCCCGTTCCCGTTGCTTCATCAGCCATGCCGAAACCTTAGCCAGCCGGCCCGCCCCGAGCGGAATGCATATTGGCGGAATCGCCAAGAGGCGTGGCATCTGCCATGTGTATCAGCCCAAGGGAATTGCAAATGCGGGATACGTGCCCCTACCTTGTCGCTCATGCAGTCCTACACCATCGGACAGGCGGCGCGCCTGCTGGGCGTCAGCCCGGACACCGCCCGCCGCTGGGCCGACGCCGGCCGTGTCGCGACCCACCGCGACGACGCCGGACGGCGACTGATCGACGGCCGCGACCTGGCCGCCTTCTCCGTGGCGGTGGGCCAGGGCGCCCACGCCGAGGACGAGGAGCCGTACACCTCGGCCCGCAACGCGTTCCCCGGCATCGTCACCGCCGTCAAGCTCGGAGACGTGGCCGCCCAGGTCGAGATCCAGGCAGGTCCCCACCGCCTGGTCTCCCTGCTCACCCGTGAGGCCGTCGAGGAACTCGGACTGGAGGTCGGCATGCAGGCCACCGCCCGCGTGAAGTCCACCAGCGTGCACATCGACCGCACCTGACCCTCCAGCACCAGCGCACGTTCTCACCCGCTCCGCCCGTCACCGGCGCGGGTCACCACCACGCGGAACCGGCACCAGGCCGGCCGCCGACCCGACCGAGGAGCACCAGCTCATGTCCCCGAGCCTGAATCGCCGCAGTGCCTTCACCGCCGCGCTGACCGCCGCCCTCCTCGTACCCGCGCTGGCCGCCTGCGGCAGCAGCGACAAGAAGGATTCCGGCGCCGCGGCCTCCCCCTCGGCCAACGCCTCCGCCTCCGCCGAGCCCAAGGCCGCGAGCCTCACCGTCCTCGCCGCGTCCTCCCTCACCGACGTCTTCAAGACCGCGGGCGCCGCGTACGAGAAGGCGCACCCCGGCACGAAGGTCACCTTCTCCTTCGCCGGCTCCCAGGAGCTCGCCGCCCAGGTGAAGCAGGGCGCCCCGGCCGACGCGCTGGTCACCGCCGACACCAAGACCATGGACGGGCTGAAGGCCGAGACCAACGACCCGGCGATCATCGCCAAGAACCGCCTGGTCATCGCGGCCGGCAAGGGCAACCCGTTCAAGGTCGACGAGCTGAAGGACCTGGCCGACAGCAAGCTCAAGGTCGTGCTCGCCGCGCCCGAGGTCCCGGTCGGCCGCTACGGCAAGCAGATCCTCGACGCCCAGAAGATCGAGGTGAAGCCGGTCTCCCAGGAGCCCAACGTGCGCGCCGTGCTGAGCAAGGTCGAGCTCGGCGAGGCCGACGCCGGCCTCGTCTACAAGACCGACACCATCAAGTCCGGTGACAAGGTCTCCGTCGTGGACATCCCGGACGCCGAGAACGCCGTGGCCTCCTACCCGGCCGCCACCCTGAAGGCGTCCAAGAACGCCGAGGCCGCCGCCGCGTTCGTGGCCTGGCTGAGCACCCCCGAGGCGCAGAAGATCCTCCAGGACGCGGGCTTCCAGAAGGCGTAACCGGCGCCGCGGCCGCCAGGATCGAGAGGGACTGCCTGGTCCGGGGGGACGGGCGGTCCCTTTCGGCGTGTCCCCGCCGACGCGCCGTACTCCCGTACTCCCCACGCTTCCCGTACTCCCCGCGCTTCCCGTCCCCCCGTACGCTTCGGCCAGGAACCCACATGAGCAGACACCGCACCCGCACCCGGCCCCCCGTGACCCTGGCGCTCCCCGCGCTGCTCGCCGTCGCGTTCCTGCTGCTGCCCCTCATCGGCATCCTGACCCGCACCGAGTGGGGCGAGGTCGGCGCCCACCTCACCAGCCCGGGCGTGGTCCAGGCGCTGCGCCTGTCGCTCTTCGTCTCCCTGTGGGCGCTCGGCCTCTCACTGCTCCTCGGTGTGCCGCTGGCCTGGCTGCTGGCCCGTGTCCCGTTCAAGGGGAAGGCGTTCGTCCGCTCGCTGGTGCTGCTCCCGATGGTGCTGCCGCCGACGGTCGGCGGCGTGGCGCTGCTGCTGGGCTTCGGCCGGCGCGGACTGCTCGGGCCCGGGCTGGAGGGCACGTTCGGGATCACTCTGCCGTTCCACACGTCAGGGGCCGTCGTGGCGGCCACCTTCGTCGCCATGCCCTTCCTCGTCATCAGCCTGGAGGGTGCGCTCGGCGGCCTCAAGCAGAGCTACGAGGAGACCGCCGCCTCCCTCGGCGCCTCGCCGGTCCGGGTGTTCTTCACCGTGACCCTGCCGATGGTGGCGCCCGGCCTGATCGCGGGCGCCGCCCTCACCTGGGCCCGCGCGCTCGGCGAGTTCGGCGCGACCATCACCTTCGCGGGCAACCTCCCCGGCACCACCCAGACCCTGCCGCTCCAGGTGTACCTGCTGCTCCAGGACGAGCCGGAAGCCGCCACCTCCGTCTCGCTGCTGCTGCTCGTGATCGCCATGGCCGTACTGATCGCCCTGCGCGGCCGCTGGACCGGAACCCCGGCCGCCGCCAGGCCCGCCGCGGCGCCGGAGATGCCGGACGAGGTGGCGGCCGCGGCCCCCGGGACCGAGCGGACGCCGGGCGCGCCGGTGCCGGCGGACCTGCCAGCCGGCCTGTCCGCCGCCCTGCCCGACGGCCTGCCCGCCGCCCCCGACGACGGTGGCCACTGGCCGCTGCACGCCACCGTCACCGGCTTCAACGAGCTCACCCTGGACGCCGAGCCCGGCACCACCATCGCCGTCGTCGGCGAGAACGGCGCCGGCAAGACCACCCTGCTGCGCGCCCTGCTCGGCCTCACCCCGCGCGCCCACGCCGAACTCCGGCTCGGCGACACCGACGTCACCGAGCTGCCCCCGCACAAGCGCCAGGTGGCCTGGGTCCCGCAGGACGGCGCACTGTTCCCGCACCTGAGCGCGCTGGCCAACACCGCGTACGGGCTGCGCGCCCGCCGGGTGCCGCGCGCCGAGGCCCGCCGCGAGGCGCAGCTGTGGCTGGACCGGCTCGGTGTCGGCCACCTCGCCGCCCGCAAGCCCGCTCAGCTGTCCGGCGGCCAGGCCCAGCGCGTCGCCCTGGCCCGCGCGCTGGCCGCCCGGCCCCGCCTGCTACTCCTCGACGAACCGCTCGCCGCCCTCGACCAGACCACGCGGGCCCGGGTCCGGCACACCCTGCGCACGCACCTGGCCGGCTTCGGCGGGGTCTGCCTCATCGTCACGCACGACCCCGTCGAGGCGGTCTCCCTCGCCGACCGGGTCCTCGTCCTCGCCGGCGGGCGCACCCTCCAGGACGCCCCGCCCGCCGAGGTCACCCGCCACCCCCGCTCCCCCTGGGTCGCCCGGATGCTCGGCCGCAACGCCTGGTCCGGCACCGCGTCGGCCGACGGCCTCGTACTCGCCGCCGGGGGCCGCCTGGTGGTGGCGGAGGCGCTGCCCGAGGGGTCCCCGGCGCTGGCGATCATCGGCCCGGAGGCGGTGTCGGTGCATCGCGACCGCCCGGCCGGCAGCCCGCGCAACGTCTGGCAGGGCTCCGTACGGGAGATCACCGCGGTCGGCAGCCGACTGCGCGTGCTGGTCGGCTCGGCCGAGGCCCCCGACCTGGTCGCGGAGATCACCCCGGAGGCCGCGGCCGAACTGGGCCTGGTCGACGGCTCGAAGGTGTGGACCAGCGTGAAGGCGACCGAGGTCACGCTCGTCGAGCTCTGACGCGTACGGGTTCAGGGCGTGTGCCGGACCGAGAGCCAGTCCCCCCGGGCGAAGGCGTCGACGCCGACCAGGGTCCGGCCGGTGCGCGGGGCGGCCACCGACAGGACTCCCTCGGAGCGGTCCGTGGCGAACTCCGGGGCACCGAGGGTGAGTACGGCGGCCCGTTTGCCGGTGGTGCGCCGGAACTCGGCGAGCAGACGCCCCGCCAGGGCCGCCTCCTTGAGGTCCACGCGGTCCGGCGCGTACGCCCGTACGACGGCCAGCGCGCCCGTGTCCGGCTCCCGCGCGGCGGCCGCCAGGGCCTCCCGCAGGGCCCGGATCCGGTACAGGCCGCCTCCCCCCAAGGTGGGCTTCGCGGTGTCGAGCGACAGGAACCGCACACCTCGGTGCACGAACTCCGGCCGGTCGGCGCCGGTCAGCGCGAAGTCGGCACCGCCGTCCCCGCCCCCGACGGCGAACCGCCAGGGCCGCGCCCGGACCCCGGCCTCGGTGGCCACGACCGGATCCCGGACCACGGGCACGGCGGCGGGTCCCGTCGGCGGGGTCCGGGCGCCGAGCGTGTCGAGCGCGAGCCGTCCGGGGCCGGTCCCCCCGACCGCCGAGAGCCGGGCCACGGTGAGCGGCGGCCGGGCGGTGGCCGGGAGCGGAAGGGTCACCTCCCGCCAGCCGGTCCAGTCCGCGGCGGGCCCGCCCACGGTGACGGCGGCCCCGTCCGCGTCGGCCAGTTCCACGGCGGGCCGGGCCCCGGAGCCGTCACCGCCGACCCAGAGCGTGAGCGAACGGGCGAGCTCCGGCACGGGCAGGGGGCGCGGCGGAGCGGCACTCCCCTGCGCCCCGGCCCGGGGCAGATCCAGGGCGAGCCCCGCGCCCGGATGCCCCCCGGCCACGGAAGCGCCCGCTCCGGTCCACTCCCCGGCGTCGGCCAGATCGGCGAGCGGCAGGGTCACCAGCCCGACGCCGAGCGGGATTTCGACGGCCGCGCCCGGCGAGCCGCCGGCCGCCCGGACCGTGGCGCGCAGGTGGCCCGTGGCCTGGGGGACGCGGGCGGTGACGGTGAAGCCGCCCCGGCCGTCATCGGCGACGCTCCACCGGGACCGGTCGAACTCCAAGGCCACGTCCCGGGGTTCCACGACGGCGGCGGCGCCCTGCACGTCGTACCCGGTGAGCCGGAATCCGGCCTTCTCCCCCTGTTCCGCGAGCCCGATCCGGGCCGGCGTGGGCCGGATCCGGGTCAGCGGGCCGAGCACCTCAAGCGGCAGCGCGCCATGCGCCGTCGCGCGCCGGGCGTGCGCCGTCGCACGACCGGGGCGCACGGCGTGGAACACCCCGCCGGAGTCGACCCGGCCGGCCCCCTCGGCGTACCACACCGGCGCGCCCGGGGCCGGGCCCAGCAGCGCGTCGTACCCGGTGGCCGAGAGGGTCCGGGTGAGCCCGGGGAAGACCCGGGTGAACTCCTCGGTGGTGCCGCCGACGGGCTCGATCCGGTACCCGGCGGTCCGGCCGGAGCCCGCCGGGGCCGTGAGGACGAGCCCGTTCGCCACGGGCCGCGGCCGCCCGTCCGACGGGGAGTTCTCCAGTGCCAGGGCCGTTGCCCCGCTCAGCCCCGCGAGCAGGGTCGAGGAACCGCCGCCGTCGAGGTTCATGGCCTCGTACGCGCCGAGCCGGTGCATCAGCCCGCCCAGCGCGGTCAGGGTCAGGCCGCCGCTGTCCCGCTGGCGGCCGTCCACGGTGAGGATCCGCAGCCGCCGCCCGTCGCGCGAGAACCCGACGGCCGTGCGCGGCGCGGCGGTGTCGTTCGGTTCGCCGTCGTGGTTCTGCGGGACACCGGCCACGACGAGGGCCTCGCGCCCGCCGACGGCCGCCACCGGGGTCGGTCCGTCGCCGCCCGGGACGGCGCGGGCGGCGACGGCCACGGCGTCCCCGGGCCGCAGGGCGGCGAGTTCGGCGGCGGCCGGCTCGCCGGCGGCCGCCGACAGCAGCGTGGTGCCGGGTTCCGGACGCTGCCGGCGGGCTGCGCCTCGTACGGGCGGGGCCGCGGCCGTGACCCGGCCGTCCCGGACCGCCACGGCGGTACCCAGGGCGGGCAGCTCCGCCCCCGGCCAGTCGGAGGTGTACGCGGACAGGCCCCCGGCGGCCGGCCGGGCCGCGTTGTAGCCGGTCAGCGGGCGCACCGCGCCACCGGGCAGGGTGACGCTCCCGTCGAGGCCGAGGCGCAGGACCCGGCCCCTGCCGTCGGCGCCGAACCCGACGGCCGGGGCCTCGCCGGGCCCCGGACCCGCGGAGTGCAGCAGTCGGCCGCCGCCGAGGCCGGGGCCCAGCGGTGCGCCCGTACCCCGGATGTCGAAGAAGTCGCCGTTCACGGCGGCGACCACGCGCCGCCCGGACCCGGCGGGGTGGCGGGCGGCGGACTCGGCGACGGTGGCCGGGCCGTGCCCGCCCAGGTACTCGGCGTGCACCCCGCCGCTCCCGCCGAGGTCGACGAGGAGCTCGTCGATCCGCAGCCAGCGGTCGGCCTCCAGCCGGTCGTACGACTCCAGCCGGATCCCGGGGGCGATCTGCCGGCCGGTACGGGCGGTCTCGATCCCGTCGGACCCCGCACCGGCGGCGAGCGCGGGGGCGGGGGTGACGAGGACGACGGTGAGCAGGACGGGCAGCAGCGGACGCAGGCTCAGCACCCAGGCAGGATCGGCCACTCGGCCCGCCCCGGGCGGGCACGACCGCCCGCGCCCCGCGGTTTCAGCCATTCGCCCGTCATTCGGCCCGCAGAAAGGATTTGGCCGCCGGATGCCGGGCTGGCAAGGTTCGAGCGTGCCCGCCGCAGGTCAGCGGGCATCCGCATCTCAGTCGCATGTTCCCGTGGGGGGTACACACCGCATGTCCTTGAACGAGCCGCAGGGCCCGCCGACTCCACCTCCGGCTCAGCCGCCGGCCGAGGCCACGGCCACGGCCGTATCGCAGCCCCCGGCCGAAGCCAAAGCCTCAGTACCGGCACCGGCACCGTCGCCGGAACAGCCTCAGCCGTACCCGGCGCAGGCCCAGCCGGCCCAGCCCTACCCCGGACAGCCCTACCCCGGACAGCCGTACCCCGGCCCGCCCCAGCCCGGGTACCCCGGCGGCCCGTACCCCGGCATGCCGTACGCCGCTCCGTGGCCCGCCACCGACGTGCTGCGCTCCCCGCGCGGCCTGGCGGTCGCGGTCACCGCGCTGCTGGGGGTCGCGGCCGCGGTCAACCTGTTCTCGGCGGCCATCAGCGGGTACGTCTTCTCGCTCATGAAGCGCGTGAGCGCCGACCCGGCGGACGTCGGCCAGGGCACGCTCGACCGGTCGGACATCCTGACGGCGGTCGCCGGCTTCCTCCAGGCCCTGATCCTGCTGGCCACGGCGGTCGTCTTCATCATCTGGTTCCACCGCGTGCGCGTGAACGGCGAGATCATGCGCCCCGACGCCTTCGTCCAGAAGCGCGGCTGGGCCATCGGCGCTTGGTTCATCCCGATCGGCAACCTCTTCCTGCCGTTCCAGATCGCCAAGCAGACCTGGACCGCCAGCACCCAGCTCGGGCCCGACGGCTCCTTCCGCGAGGTCTCGGCCGCGCCCCTCAACGCCTGGTGGGCCCTGTGGGCCTCCTCGCTGGTGCTCGACCGGGTGTTCAGCTTGATGTACAAGGGAGCCGACACCCCTGAGGCCCTGCGCGACGCGTCCGCCGTCGGGATGGTCACCGACCTGGTGACGGTCGCCGCCGCCGTCCTCGCCATCGTCTTCGTCCGCAAGCTGACGGCCATGCAGACCACCAAGGCGGAGCAGGGCCCGTACGCGGCGGTCTGATCCGCCGCCCGGTGGCGCCCCCGCACGTCACGGCGCCACCGCGTGCCCCGGTACGGCGAACTCGCACCACACGCTCTTCCCGCCGCCCCGGGGCTCCACGCCCCATTCCTCGGCCAGCCGGTCCACCAGCAGCAGGCCGCGCCCCGACACCGCCCAGTCGTCCGCCTCGCGCCGGCGCGGCAGGGCGCTGCTGGAGTCCTCGACCTCGATCCGGATCCGGCCCTCCGGGGTCAGCCGTACGTTGACGTGGCCGCCGCCGTCGGTGTGCACGAGGGCGTTGGTCATCAGCTCGTCCGCCGCCAGTTCGATCTCGTCGGCCCGGTCCGCGGCGCCCCACGCGGCCACCGCCGCGCGGATCAGGTGGCGCGCCATCGCCGGGCCGTCGGGGTCGCCCGGGGCGAGCGGCAGGCGCAGCGGGCCGCCGCCGCGCGGGACGGGGGTGCCGCGGCGGCGCAGCAGGAGCAGGGCCATGTCGTCGCCGACGCCCGCGTCCCCGACCAGGTCGCACAGGACGTCGGCGAGCTCCTCGACGTCCACGGGCCCGGCGCGGACCGCCTCCATGAGCTCCTGCATCCCTGCCTCGGGGGCGCCGTCCGGCCGTTCGAGCAGGCCGTCCGTGCACAGCACCAGGGTGTCCCCGGGGTGCAGTTCGAGGCTGGTGACGGGGTAGCCCGAGCCGACTCCCGGCTTGTCGCGCGACGGCAGCCCGAGCGGGAGTCCGCCGGCCACCGCGATGCGGTGGCAGCTGCCGTCGCCGCGCCGCACCACCGGTTCGAGGTGCCCGGCGCGGACCAGCTGGAGCCTGCCGGTGTTCAGGTCCACCTCGGCGTACGTACAGGTGGCGTACCGCTCCGTATCCAGCTCCCGCAGGAAGGTCGAGGCCCGCGCCATGGCCGTGCCGGGGGTGTGTCCCTCGGCTACGTACGCGCGCAGGACGATCCGCAGCTGGCCCATGACCGCCGCCGCGTCCGTGTCGTGCCCCTCCACATCGCCGATCATCACCCCGACGCGGCCCTCGCCGAGCGGGACCACGTCGTACCAGTCCCCGCCGATGTCCCGCCCCATCCGGGCGGCCCGGTACCGTACGGCGATCCGCGCGCCCGGCACCTCCGGGATCCGGCGCGGCAGCATCGCCCGCTGCAGACCCTCCGCCAGATCGTGCTCCTGCTCGAAGAGGATGGCCCGCTGGAGGCTCTGCGCGATGCCGCTGCCGAGCGCGACGAGCAGGTTCCGCTCCTCGGCGGTGAAGTCTCCGTCCCGCGTGTACAGCAGCCCGAGCGCGCCGACGGCCCGGCCCTGGGCGATCAGCGGCAGGTAGACGCCGCTGCGCACGGAGAGCGGCTCGATGTACGGCCAGAGCTGCGGGTAGTGCTCCTGGAACTCCTCGCGCGAGGCGATGAACACCGGCTGGAGGTTCCGTACGGCCTCGCTCATCGGGAGCCGCGCATCGATCCGGGTGTACTCGATCTCGGGGACGTACGAGCCGAGCTGCCCCTCGGCGACGAGGTGGATCCGGCCGCCGTCGACGATGCCGAGCATCACGCTGACAGCGCCGAGGTGGCCGAGGGCCTCGGGGTCCTTGAGGACGTCGGTCACGTCGTTGACGGTGCGGGCGTGGGCCAGGATCGCGCTGGTCCGCTCGACGACGCCGGTCATCCGGCGCCGCCCCTCGGCCTGCTCCCCGCCGGCTCCGGGCTCGCCGGGGTCGTGGGCGGCGTCGCGCAGGATCCCGATGATCCGGTACGGGCGGCCGTTGGCCTCGCGCAGGATGTGGCCCTGGATGTGGGTCCAGACCGGGGTTCCGTCACGCAGGCGGGTGCGTACGTACGCCCCGTAGTGGCTACGGCCGTCCTTGAGCGCCTGCGCGACCCGGGCGTCGAGCCGGACCTCCTCGCCGGGCGGCACCCGCACCCGCAGCCCCTCGGGGGTGCCGGTGAACTCCTCGGGGCGCAGGTCGAGGACCTCGAGGGCGGTGGGATCCAGATGCATCTGCCCACTGTCGAGGTCCCAGTCGAAGGTGCCCATGCGGTTGAGCGCGAGGCTCATGTCCGGCTGCGCGGGCCAGTCGACCTCGGGGCTCGCTCCCCTTTCGGCCATGCAGCCAGGGTCTCACCGTTCCCGGACGCCTGCCCGCACAGGCCGCCCGCCGGTCAGCCGGCGCCGTGGGCGGACGGCGCGGCGGAGTCGGACGGGTTCCCCGGCGGGGGCGCGGACGCGGGCTTGGACGCGGGCTTGGACGCGGGCTTGGACGCGGGCTTGGACGCGGGCTTCGACGCGGGCTCGGACGGCGGCTCGGACGCGGACGGGGACGCGGACGGGGACGGCGGCGGGGGCGAGGACTCGGGCGCCGACTCGGCCGGGGAGCGCGAGGGGGTCGGCGGGGTCGGGGACTGCGCGGAGGTCGCGGGAGCGGGGTGCGACGGTGTGACCGGCGCGGGCGGGAGCACCGGCGGCGGCACGGGCTTGTCGTGCTTGCCCTGGTGGTCGCCCCGGTCCCGCGCGAACCAGCGCCCGTCGTGGTGGTCGTAGACCACGAACTCGTGGACGACCGTCACCGACGGCACGATGGCCACCACCTTCGACGGCTGGTACGAGCTCCACGGCTGCCCGTGCCGCTTCGGGTCGGCGGCCAGCGCGACCGGGGGCCCGAGCGGGTTGCCGCACGCGCACCGCACCCGCGGCACCCCCCGGTCGTCGATCAGTACCGCCGTCCCGGCCTGGAGCACCGCCTGGAAGCCGGTGGCCTTCCCGTCGTGGTAGCCGTGGTTGGTGACCCGGGTGTCCGTGCGCAGCTGGACCGGGGTGAGCGCGCGCAGGTATCCGGGCACGGACTCGGGCCGGATGCCGAGCGCCGAGGCGAAGGCCCCGTTCTTGGCGGGCTGGGCGGACAGCAGCCGGACCTGCTTCTCGACGTCGCAGCTCGCCACGGACCGGGTGCCGCCGTACAGGCCCGGCGCCGAACCGCTGATGCTGCGCGTGGCGGTGGTGCCGGTGCCGGGCGTGGCGCTCTGCGCCGACGGCGCCGGGCTCTGCGGCGGCTCCACCGCCTCCTGTGTGGCGGTGGACTGCGTGAAGGGGGCGGGGCCGGTGGCGGAGGCCGGCTGGAGGAACACCTCGCCGCGGGCGGAAGGGGAGCCACCTGGCCGGGTCAGCACGACGGCCAGGACCACGGCGGCGGCCACCGCGACGAGTGCGCCGGCCACCCGGGGTACGGATCGCCACCAGGGCCCCTTGGCGGGCGGCCCCGGCGGCGTCCCTCCGGCCGGCGGGGCCGGCGGAGTGGGCGGCGGGCCCTGCCGCCCGCCCGAGAGGGGGCCGGACGGCGGACCGGTGGGGCGCGGGCCCGGCGGCTGCGAGGACTGCGTGGGCCGCTGCGGCTCCTGGCCGGGGCCGGAAGGTTGCGTGGTCACGGGCTCTTCTTCCAGGCGGCGGAGTTCCGGTCCCTGCGGACCATTGTGTGCGTCGTCCCGGTGGTGGCCGCAAGCCGAGCGTGCCTACGGTTGCAGCGTGAGCGAGAGCAGTCCGTCGTCACCGGGTCCGGTACCACCGCGCTCGGCATCCGGGGCCTCGGCGCGGGCATGGCGGGACGCCCTCGTCGCCGTCGTGGCGGGCTTCGCGGTGATGGCCGCCGTCGCCGCGGCCGGTCTGGCCTGCGCGGGAGCGACCGGCCTGCCGGGCGGCGCGTTCCCCCGGGTGGTCGCGGCGGTCGTCGTGATGGCGGTCGGCGGATCGGTCGAGGTGACGGGCGGGGCCGGGTTCCTGGCCGAGGCCGACGCGAGCCTGTCCGTACTCCCGCTCTCGGTGAGCCTCGCCGGGGCCCTCACGACCGGCTCCCTCTTCCTGCGCCCCCTGCACAACCGGGCGGTGGCCCGGCCGGGGGAGCTCCTGGCCCGGGCCGGACCCTTGGTCCTGCTCTGGCTGCTCGCCCTCACCGGCGCCGCGCTCCTCGCCCGCCACACCTTCGGGATCGCCACCGGCGACTCCCCGGTGGCCGACCTCGGCGAACTCCTCGACGTCTCCCCGACGGTGGGTTTCCGGGCGGCCCTGCCCGCAACGCTCGGCTGCGGGCTGCTGTGGATCCTGGGCCTGCTGCTGATCGCCCTGCTGGTCTCGCGCCGCGCGCCGCTCCCGGCCGGCCTCGTCCGCTTCCACACGGCGGTGCGGCCCGCCGCGTTCGCCACCGTGGCGCTGCTGCTCGCGTACGTGGTCCTCGGCATCGGCGTCGGTCTGGTGGTGGCCGCCACCCAGGGGCACGCGGACCGGACCTTCGCCGTGATCCTGCTCGGCCTGCCGAACCTCGCCTGGTTCGCGCTCACCCTGGGGTTCGGCGGGGCCTGGGAGGGCAAGGTCGAGGGGCCGTTCGGGCTGCCGATGCCGCAGTTGCTGGACGAGGTGCTGCGCGGGCACGACCTGTCCCGGGTCGATGTGGCCTCGCTCGCGCAGCGGGACTCCCGCGCCTGGTGGCTGGTGGCGGTCGCCGTCGTGCTGCTGCTCGGCACGGGCTTCCTGGCCGCCGTACGCTCCCCGGCCGGCGTCCGCGCCTGGCAGCACGCGCTCCATCTGGGCGTGGCCCTCGCCCTCGCCACCCTGATGGTGTGCCTGCTGGCCGGTGTCCAGGCCCGGTTCGGGCTGTCGCTGCTGGGCATCGGGGACGTCGGCGGGCTCGGCGGCAACGTGGAGCTGCGCCCGGTGCTGTGGCGCAACGTGGGCCTCGCCCTGGTCTGGGGTGCGCTCGCGGGCTTCCTGGGCGCGCTGCTGGCCCGCCCGGTGCACCGCCGCGGTCTCGTCGAGAAGCCGCCTGTCGCCACGGAGAAGTGACCGGTTCTCAGGCGGCGCCTCTGGTGCCTTCGCCCCGGAACACCGGCAGCGCCCAGCGCGGTGGCGGGGGTGGGGCGCCGGGCGGCGCAGCCGCCCGCGCGCCGGCCCGGCGCAGCGCCCCCGTGAACTCCAGGCAGCTGCTCCACCGGTCGTCCGGGGATTTGGCCAGGGCCTTCGCCAGCACCTCGTCCACCGCCGCCGGCAGGCTCGGCCGCCGTGAGCTCACCGCGGGCGGCGGATCGAACTGGTGGGCCCACAGCAGCGCCATGTCGTCGTCCCGCCGGAACGGCGGGCTGCCGGTCAGCATCTCGTAGACGACGCAGCCCAGGCTGTAGACGTCGCAGCGGGCATCGACCGGCTTGCCGGAGATCTGCTCGGGCGCCACGTAGTCCAGGGTGCCGACGAACTGCCCGACGCTCGTGAACCCGGTCAGTGACAGCGACTTCTTCGTCAGCCCGAAGTCCGTCAGGTACACGTGCTCGGGGTGCTCGCGGTCCGTCCCCTCCGCGACCAGGATGTTCCCCGGTTTCACGTCCCGGTGCACCAGGTCGTGGGCGTGCGCCGCGTCCAGCGCCGAGGCGACCTGGCCCGCGATCCGGGCCGCGGTCTCCACCGGCAGCGGCCCGGTGCGGTCCAGCAGGGCGCGCAGGTCCTGTCCGGGGACGTAGCGCATCGCGATGTACAGCAGCCCGTCGGTCTCGCCCGCGTCGAAGACCGGCACGATGTGCGGGTGGTCGATCGCCGCGGCGACCTTCGACTCGTGGGCGAAGCGCTGCCGGAAGACGTCGTTGCGGGCGAGTTCGGGGGCCAGCAGCTTCAGGGCGACCGGCCGGTCCAGCCGCAGGTCCCGGGCGAGGTAGACGACCGCCATGCCGCCGCGGCCGATCTCGCTCTCCACCAGGTATCCGGCGATCTGCTTGCCGCGCAGGTCGGAGGGGCGCCCGCCGAGGGGCTCGGCGGCCGTCACGGCCCTGCGCTCCCGGGCGGGGTCACGATCCGCGTGGGCTCATGTCCGACCGACGGCTCCGGCGGCTCCGGCTCGGCCGGGACCCCGGGCCCCTCGCCGACCGCGTACGGCACGAGGCCGGTGCCGTCCCCGTACATCCAGCGCCCGGTGGCCTCCTCGTACAGCCAGACGGACTCCCCGTCGACCACGATGCCGGCCCGCAGTCCCCGGGTCGCCCGCCGGAAGGCCTCGGCGTCCGTGCGCCCCGAGGCGAGGTCGGCGGCGGCCTGCCGGTAGCGCTCCAGGGCCTCGGCCCCGTGCGCGAGCAGCGGCAGCGGGTCCTCGGCGCGCGACGTCGGCCGGCCTCCGGTCGGCGGCGGCTCGGGTACGGAGACCAGGAGCCGCGCGTCCACCCAGGCGGACCAGCCGTTGGCGCACAGGATCTGCCCCCACTCCCCGCGCCGGGACAGCAGTCGTACGGGCAGGAAGGGGTCCAGGGCCGCGGTCGGCCGGGAGAGGTCGGCTTCCTCCCAGGCGGACAGCCCCTCCCGGGGGACCACATGGGTGGGGTGGAACTCTGCGGGACCGGTCGTACTGGTCATCGGCGGCTACTTCCGCATGATCGCGGGCTCGTGGCGGCGCAGCAGCCGCAGGACCAGCACCCCGAACAGGACGGACAGGGCGACGAGCATCCCCATGTCCAGCAGCCACACCCCGGCGCTGTGCGCGAAGAGCGGGTCGTCGGTGAGCTTCCCGGGCACGATCGCGCCGAGGTCGATGGTGCCGGCCATGGCGCCGAGCGCCCACCGGGAGGGCACCAGCCAGGCCAGCTGTCCGATCACCGGTACGCCGTCGAGCTGGAGCAGCGCCCCGCAGAAGACCACCTGGACGATGGCGAGGAGGACCAGCAGCGGCATGGTCACCTCCTCCTTGCGGACCAGGGCGGAGACCAGCAGGCCGAGCATCATCGCGGTGAAGGACAGCAGGGCGACGGCGAGGGTGATCTCGACGAGGGGCGGCATGAAGACGCCTTTGCCGCCGGGGGCGTTGGTGTCCACTCCGTACAGGCCGACCAGGGTCAGCACCACGGCCTGGGCGACGGTGATGGCGCCCAGCACCAGCACCTTGGACATCAGATAGGCGGATCTCGACAGGCCGACGGCCCGTTCCCGCTGGTAGATGACGCGCTCCTTGACCAGCTCGCGCACGGCGTTGGCGGCGCCGGTCAGCACGCCGCCCACGCACAGGATGAGCAGGGCATTGATCGCGGTCTCCGCGGTGAGGGTGCTGCCGGCGAGGGCCCTGGCCATGGCGCCCATGACGAACGGCAGCGCGATCATGATGGCGAGGAAGGTGCGGTCCGCGCTGAGCGCGGCGGCGTAGCGGCGCATCAGGGTGGAGAGCTGGGAGCCCCAGCTCTGCGCCTTGGGCGGCGGGGCGGCGAAGGCGGCCGCCGCGGACCGGTCCTGTGCCGACCGGGGCTGCCGCGCGGCGCTCTGTACGTACGTGCGGTGCTGCGGGGAGCTGCGGTACTCCCCCGCCCAGTCACGGTCCCGCTCGTTCTCGAAGGCTTCGAAGGCCTCGGGCCACTGGGCGAAGCCGAAGAAGGCGAGGGTCTCGTCGGGCGGCCCGAAGTACGCGATGCGCCCGCCCGGGGCGAGGACCAGCAGCCGGTCGCAGACGTCGAGGCTGAGCACGCTGTGGGTGACGACGATGACGGTGCGGCCGTCGTCGGCGAGACCGCGCAGCATGTGCATGACCGAGCGGTCCATGCCGGGGTCGAGCCCTGAGGTGGGTTCGTCCAGGAAGAGCAGGGAGGGCTTGGTCAGCAGTTCGAGGGCGACGGAGACGCGTTTGCGCTGGCCGCCGGAGAGGCTGTGGATGGGCTGGTCGGCGCGCTGTTCGAGGCCGAGTTCGCCGATCACCTCGTCGACGCGGGCCTGGCGTTCGGCCGGGGCGGTGTCCTGCGGGAAGCGCAGTTCGGCGGCGTAGGTGAGGGCGCGGCGGACGGTGAGCTGGGCGTGCAGGATGTCGTCCTGGGGGACGAGGCCGATGCGGCTGCGCAGTTCGGCGTAGTCGCGGTAGAGGTCACGCCCGTCGTAGAGGACCGTGCCGTGGTCGGCGGGGCGCAGTCCGGTGAGGGCGCCGAGCAGGGTGGACTTGCCGGCTCCGCTGGGGCCGACGACGGCGAGCAGGCATTTGGCGCCGACGGGGAAGGAGACGTCGTCGAGGAGGGTCTTGCGGCCGTGGTCGACGGCGACGGCGAGGTCCTGGACGTCGAGGGAGACCTCGCCGGTGTCGACGTACTCCTGGAGTTGGTCGCCGACGAGGCACAGGGCGGTGTGGCCGATGCCGATGATGTCGCCCTGGGTGACGGGGGCGCGGTCGGTGCGGGTGCCGTTGAGGAAGGTGCCGTTGTGGCTGCCGAGGTCGGCGATCTCGTACGTGCCGTCGGCGAGGGCCCGCAGTTCCGCGTGGCGGCGGGAGACGACGAGGTCGTCGATGACGAGGTCGTTGGCGGGGGCGCGACCGATGCGCACGGCGGTACGGGCGGGCAGCGGGCGCACGGTGGTGGGCCGGCGGAAGGTGCCGGTGAGGGACGGGTGGGACACCGAGGACGGACGGGAGCCGCCGGCCGGAACCGCCGAAGCGGCCGGGGCCGGGGCCGGGGCCGGGGCCGGGCCGAGCAGCAGGGCGCGCGGGCCGTCGGCTGCGCTGCCGAAGCGCAGCTCGCTGCCGGCGCCGACGTTCCAGGCGTGGATGCGGTGGCCGTCGGCCCAGGTGCCGTTGGTGCTGTCCTCGTCCTCCACGGTCCAGTGGTCGCCGTCGGGGCGCAGGATCGCGTGGTGCCAGGAGACGCGGGCGTCGTCGAGGCAGATCTCGCAGAGGGGGTCGCGGCCGACGTGGTATGTCCGGCCCGGGACCATCGCGGTGGTGCCGGCGTCGGTTTCCAGGACGAGCTCGGGCGCGGTCGGCACACCGGGGCGCTGGGCCATGTGCAGATTTTCCCACGATCCGCCCCACTCGGCAGGGATCTACATCACCGCAGGTCAGCGGCCTCTTATGGGTAATGACAACGGTCCCCGTTGCAGCCTTTGCCCATTGCGTCACGGTGCGCTTCACTTCACGCGTCGGAACCGAACACACGGGGGACGCCATGAGTGGGCACGACCACGCGCACGACGGCCACGCGCCGCACGACCACGGCCGCGATCAGGCCGCCGGCCACGATCACGGCGGGCACGGCGATCACGGCGGGCACGGCGGGCACAGCCACGGCGTCGCCGCGGACGCCGACCGCCGCTGGCTGGCCATCGCGCTCGGCCTCATCGGCACGTTCATGGCGGTCGAGGTCGTCATCGGCATCGTGGCCCAGTCGCTGGCCCTGATCTCCGACGCCGCCCACATGCTCACCGACGCCGTCTCGATCGTCCTCGCGCTGATCGCGATGCGGCTCGCGGCCCGCCCGGCGCGCGGCGGATTCACGTACGGCCTCAAGCGCGCGGAGATACTCTCCGCCCAGGCCAACGGGCTCACCCTGCTCCTGCTCGCGGTCTGGCTGGCGTACGAGGCGGTCCGGCGGCTGCTCGACCCGCCGCCCGTGGCGGGCGGGCTGGTCCTCGTGACGGCCCTCGCGGGCATCGTCGTGAACGTGGCCGCCGCCTGGTGCATCTCCAAGGCGAACCGCTCCTCGCTCGCCGTCGAGGGCGCCTACCAGCACATCCTGAACGACCTGTTCGCCTTCATCGGCACCGCAGTCGCCGGTCTGATCGTGCTCACCACGGGATTCGTCCAGGCCGACGCGATCGCCACGCTGGTGGTCGTGGTGCTGATGGTCCGGGCGGGCTACGGGCTGGTCCGCGACTCCGGCCGGATCTTCCTGGAGGCCGCCCCGGCCCACATGGACCCGGACGCGGTCGGCGACCGGCTCGTCGGACACCCGCCGGTGACCGAGGTGCACGACCTGCACATCTGGACCATCACCTCCGGGCAGGCGGCGCTGTCCGCGCACGTCCTGGTCGAACCGGCCGGCGACTGCCATGCCGTACGGCGCGACCTGGAGCGGCTGCTGGAGAAGGAGTACGGGATCACGCACACCACCCTCCAGGTGGACCACGTACAGGAGGCCCTGCTCACGGTCGGACGGCCGGGCGCGGACCCGGCCGACCCGCATTGCGCCGACGCGCACGGCCCGGTGCACCGGCAGGGCCCGCACGACCACTGAGGGGCCCGTTCGCGGGGCATATATGGACGCATGACACAGAAGCGCAGCGCCGGACTGCTCCTGTTCCGCCCGACCGCCGGGCCCGCCGGCTCCCCCGACGACGGCATCGAGGTGCTCCTCGGCCATATGGGCGGTCCGTTCTGGGAGCACAAGGACGACGGGTCCTGGGCCATCCCCAAGGGCGAGTACGAGGAGGACGAGGCGCCGATCGACGCGGCCCGGCGGGAGTTCACCGAGGAGATCGGCCTGCCGCCGCCGGAGGGCCCGTACCTCCCGCTGGGCGAGCTGCGGATCCCCGGCGGCAAGCTGGTGACGATCTGGGCGGTACGGGCGGACCTGGATCCGGCGCTGATGGTGCCCGGGACCTTCACGATGGAGTGGCCTCCGCACTCGGGCCGGACACAGGAGTTCCCCGAACTGGACCGGGTGGCCTGGTTCACTCCCCCGGTGGCCGAAACCAAGCTGATCGCCTCTCAAATCCCCTTCCTGGAGAGGCTGTTGGGGCTGCCGCGAGGTTGACCCGACCTTGACTTGCCAACAAACCCCACCCGCGTGGACATTGCACATATGACGAACGTCGTGCTGGTGGGAACCCTGGACACCAAGGGTGTCGAGTACGGCTGGCTGCGCGAGAGGCTGCTGCGCACCGGCGTCGAAGTGATCATGGTCGACACAGGAATCATGGGCGATCCCCGGGTGCCCGCGGACGTACCGCGCGAAGCGGTGGCCCGGGCAGCGGGAACGGAGCTGTCGGAACTACGTGCGGCCGCCGACCGGGGCGCGGCCGAGACGGCGATGGCCAAAGGTGCCGAGGCGACGCTGTTACGCCTGCACGCCGAGGGCCGGCTGCACGCGGCGCTCGCCATAGGCGGCAGCGGCGGCACCTCCATCGCCACCCGGGCCATGCGCGCGCTGCCGCTCGGCGTGCCGAAGCTGATGGTCTCGTCCATGGCGTCCGGGGACGTGGCCCCGTACGTCGGATCCTCGGACATCACGATGATGTACAGCGTGGTGGACATCGCGGGGATCAACAGCATCTCCGCGCCGGTCATGGCGAACGCGGTCGAGGCGGCCGCGGGGATGGCGAAGGCCTTCGAACGGGCCTCCCGGGAGCTGCGCCGCCCTGCCCGGCTGGGCGCCGGCTCCCGCCCGCTGATCGCCGCGAGCATGGCGGGCGTCACCACGACCGGTGTGGACGCCGCCCGCGAGAGACTGACCGAACTCGGCTACGAGGTACTGGTCTTCCACGTCAGCGGCACCGGCGGCCGCACCCTGGAGACCCTGGCCGGCCAGGGCATCTTCGCGGGCGTCCTCGACCTCACGCTCAGCGAGCTCGCCGACGACCTGTGCGGCGGCATCCTCACCGCCGGCCCCGACCGGCTCAGCGCCGCCGGGCGGGCCGGGATTCCGCAGGTGGTGAGCCTGGGGGCGCTGGACATGGTGAAGTTCGGCCCGCTGGAAACCCTGCCCGAACGGGCCCGCTACCGCCGGGTCCACGTACACAACCCGTCCATCACGGTGGTCCGTACGACCCCCGCCGAATGCGCGGAGCTCGGCCGCCGGGTCGCCGCCAAACTGCGCGCCGCGACCGGTCCCACGGCCGTCTGCATCCCGCTCCGCGGACTGTCCACGCTCGGCGCCCCTGGCGGCACCTACCATGACCCGGACGCGGACCGGGCCCTGTTCTCGACGCTGCGCGAGGGGCTGCGGGGCAGTTCCGCCCGGCTCTACGACTACGACACCCACATCAACGACCCGGACTTCGGGAGGGCGGCGGCCGACCGGCTGCACACCATGATCGGCGCGGAGCGGGCCGCGGCCTGACCCCCGGACGACCCGTGTACAGCCCCCGTAAAACCGCCCTGACCACCGTGTGAAATGCTCCGCGCGGTTGGGAACCGGCCGTGGCGGAAACCGTGTCCCTGGGTGTGCCCGCTCGCCACGAGCGGGCCCGGCGGACGGGGCCCGGTGAAGCCGCGGACGGGGACACGAGGGCGGGGACGGGGGCATGACGATGAAGAACGCGTGGACGGTGCCCGGCTATGCGCAGGTCCGGGAGCTCGGCTCGGGCGGCAGCGGCCGCGTGGTCCTCGCCGTCCACGAGGCCACGGGCACGCCGGTCGCGGTGAAGTACCTCAGCGACCGGCTGCGCGAGGACCCGGCGTTCGTCGCGGAGTTCCGGGCCGAGGCCCGCCTCCTCGGCGGCCTGGACACCCCGTACGTGGTCCGGTTGTACGAATACGTCGAGCACACCGAGGCGCCCGGCGGCGCCGCCATCGTCATGGAGCTGGTCGACGGGATCTCCCTGCGCGCCCTGCTGAAACAGGCCGGGCAGGCCGATCCCGAGGCCGCGCTGGTGCTGCTGAAGGGCTCGCTGCTGGGCCTGGCCGCGGCGCACCGGGCGGGCGTCGTCCACCGCGACTACAAGCCCGAGAACGTCCTGGTCTCCGCCGACGGCTCCTCGAAGCTGGTGGACTTCGGGATCGCGGCGCGCCGCGGTACGACGCCCGGGGTGGCCGGCACCCCGGCCTACATGGCCCCCGAGCAGTGGCAGGGCCGCCCGGCCTCGCCCGCGGCGGACGTGTACGCGGCGACGGCGACCTTCTTCGAGTGCCTGACCGGCCGCAAGCCGTTCGCGGGGGAGAACTTCGCGGAGCTCGCGGTCCAGCACATAGAGGCGCCCGTCCCGGAGACCGAGGCCCCGGAGCCGGTCCGCCCGCTGATCCGGCGGGGTCTGGCCAAGGCCCCGGAGGAGCGGCCGGAGAACGCCGAGGAGTTCGTGGCGGAGCTGGAGGGCGTGGCGCTCGCCGCGTACGGGGCCGACTGGGAGGAGCGCGGCCAGCGCAAGCTGGCGGCGCTGGCCGCGCTGCTGCCCCTGCTGTTCCCCTCCGCGGGCGCCCCGGCCGCGGGGACCACTGCGGTGGCGACGACCACGATCGCGGCGCCCTCGCGCTGGGCCCCGGGCCGGCGCGGGCTGATCGCGGGCGGCGCGGCCCTGGTCCTCGGGGTCCTGGCGGCGCTCACCTACAGCGCGGCCGGCGGGGAGGCCGGCGGGGCCGCGGCGCTGAACGCGTTCGCGACGTCGAGCGCGAGCCCGGGCGGTACGGGCCCCTCGCCGGCGCCGGGCCCGAGCGCGTCGGCGAGCCCCTCGCCGTCCGCTTCCCCGTCCCCCTCCCTCTCTCCGTCCGCGTCCGCGTCGCCCTCCTCCACTCCGAGCCCGAGCTACTCGCCGGTGGTGACGCCCACGGTCACGGCGCCGACGAGCGCTCCGCCCACCACTGCGCCGCCTTCGCCGAAGCCGACGGTGGTCGTCGGCGCGGTGTCCGTCACCGTCCGCCAGACGGGGAACTCCATCGGCCAGGCGACGGTGACCGTCGAGGCGAAGGGCACCGCGCCGGTGACGGTGGTGCTCGAATGGTTCACGGGTGACGTGGAGGGGAGGCTGGGCAAGCCGGACGGCTCCGCGGACGCCCTGACCTACCAGCCGGGCGCCGCCGCGCCACTCGTCAAGACCCACACCTTCTCCGGCACGGGCTGCTACTGGGGCGTGCGCGCCACCACCAAGCCCGCCGCCGGCAACGGTTCCTCGACCAGCCAGGTCTTCATCAGGCGGTGCACGATCTCATGAGCGACAGCGACAGCGACAGCGACGACGACTACAGCGCCACCGTCCTCGGCAGCCACTGGTTCAGCGGGCCGCAGCAGACCCGGCCCCAGCCGCAGGTGCCGCATCAGGAGGCCGTGCCCGACCGGGTCGAGGGCTCGGTCCTGAGGTTCGGCCCCGGGGTGACGGCCGCCATGCCGGCCCCCTTCCCCGTGGTCGCGGAACCGGCGCCGCCCCGCCGTCGGCGCGGGGAGTGGCGGCGGTACACCCTGGCCGCCGCGATCCTGCTCGTGGTGCTCGGGTACCTGGCCTGGCAGCGGTACGGACCCGCCCTCGAAGTACGGGACGTGACGGTCGCCACCGCCGACCCGCGGGGTCCCGGCTGCGACTCGACCGCCGATGTCGTGGCCGTCGTACGGACCAACGGGCGGCCGGGGACCCTCACGTACCGGTGGGTGCGCTCCGACGGCACGCAGTCGGAGCAACTCACCGAGCGGGTGCCGCGCGGGCGGAAGGAGGCCCGGCTGCACCTGCTGTGGACCTTCCAGGGCCGGGGCACGTACGGGGCCGAGGCGAAGCTCCAGCTGGTCTCGCCCGGGCAGCGCACCGCGGCGACGCGGTTCACGTACCGCTGCGCCGGCTAGCACCCCGACCGGACCGGGGTTTCAGAACCTGGCGTGGGCGGTGATGTCCGCCTCGAACTCCCCCGTCATCGCCGGGGTCACCGTCGGCCGGCACTGCGCGACCGCCGCCAGGTAGTCCTGTGTGGAGGCGCCGAGCTGGGCCGCCGCCGCTCCGCGCGCGCCCACCGCCTCCAGATCCCGCTCGAAGGACACCTGAGCCGCGATCCGCGCCGCGTGCTCGATGTCGGCCGGGGTGAACAGCTCACTCGCAGCCACCAGAGCCGCCACGTCCACGTCGGTGCGGCCCGCCGTGTAGCGGGACCAGATCGCGGCGCGCGCCCCGGCGTCCGGGGTGCCGATCGGGATCAGGTAGTCGAAGCGCCCGGGCCGCAGGAACGCCGGGTCCAGGGAACGGATGGAGTTGGTGGCGCACACCAGCAGCCGTTCGTCGCCCTCCCGGAATCCGGGGATCAGCTTCAGCAGCTCGTTGGTGACCCCGTGGATCCCGCCGGGCTGCGCGGGCTCGGTGCGTACGGGCGCGATCTCCTCCACCTCGTCGATGAAGACGAGGACCCGCTCCAGCTCGGCGATGCGGGCGAACGCGTCGCTCAGCGCGGTGGCCAGGTTGCCCTCGTCGGCGAGCCGGGAGGGCAGCAGCTCCACGAAGGGCCAGCCGAGCCGGGAGGCGATGGCCCGGGCGAAGGTGGTCTTGCCGGTGCCGGGCGGGCCGAAGAGGGTGATGGCGCGCGGCGGCCGCACCCCGTGCGCGGCGGCCCGCTCGGGCTCGGCGAGCGGGAGCACGACGCGCCGTTCTATGAGGTCCTTCTCGTGCTCCATTCCGGCGACCTTGGTCCACAGGTCATTGGGCAGGAAGCGGCCGCCGAGGTCGTCGAGGAGGCCGGCCGCCGGTCCGTGCAGCGGCTCGGTCTTCTCGAAGTAGGCGACGGCGGGCTGGCGCGTGTACCCCGCGTTGAGCAGGCCCTCGCCCAGCAGGTCCTCCTCGGGCAGGACGTACGCGATCCGCCCGACGCGGGCGGCGATCAGCCGCCGCTCCAGCTCGACGAGGAGGGCGCTGGCCAGGCCGCGGCCGCGCCAGCCTGCGGCGATCGCTATCCGCATGACCCAGGCCCGCTCGCCGGTGACGCAGGCGAGGGCCGCGCCGATCGGGACGCCCTGGTGGACGGCGACCACGCAGGGCTGCCGGTCGGTGAGGGCGCTGATGCACTCGGCGAGCGAGAAGACGGATTCCTGGCCGAGTTCGGCCGTGGTGTCGATCAGGTGGACGACAGCGGCGAGATCGCTCTCGCGGTAGTCGTGGATCAGCCAGTTCACCGGGTACCGCCCCTCGTTCGTGCTCCTGCGGCGAGGCTAGGGGCGGGCGGGCCCGGCGATCACGCTCCGCGGTGCACAACAGCCGGTCCGGAAGTCCTCCGCCGCGTCCATAGACTGGTGTCTTCCACCCGAACGCCAGACCGAGGATTCCAGCACCTTCATGCTTTGCCACATACCCGCGGCCAGACGCGGGCCCCTCGTCTGGCTGCTCCCCTTCCTGTGGACCGTCGCCCTCGGCCTGTGGGGGCTCTCGCGGCAGAACAGCGTGTGGCGGGACGAGGCGGCGACCTGGCAGGTGGCCGGGCGGTCGGCGGGCGAGATCGTGGACATGCTCGGCAACGTCGACGCCGTGCACGGGCTGTACTACCTGCTGATGCACGGGCTCTTCGAGCTCTTCGGGGCCGGTACGACCACGCTGCGGCTGCCGTCGGTCCTGGCGGTGGCGGCCGCAGCGGCGTGCGTGGCCGTGATCGGGCGGCGACTGGCCGGGTTCTGGGCGGGGCTGGGCGGCGGGCTGGCGCTCGGGCTGCTGCCGGCCGTGCAGTTCTACCTCCAGGAGGGCAGGCCGTACGCGCTGGTCGCGGCCGGTGCCGGGCTCTCCACGCTGCTGCTGGTGTCACTGCTGTCCGCGCCGCCGGGGCCCGGGCGGCGGGCCTGGCCGCGGTGGACGGCGTACGCGGTCACGGTGCTGGTGTGCGCGCTGCTGAACTGGCTGTCGCTGCTGGTCCTGCCCGCGCACGCGGCGACGCTGTGGTGGGTGCGGGCCGGGCGCGGTGCGTGGCTGCGCTGGGCGGCGTACGGGGCCTGCGCGGTCGCGGGGGCGCTGCCGCTGGTGCTGTTCAGCCGGAGCCAGTCCGACCAGGTGTCCTGGATACCGCCGCTGACCTGGCACATGATGATCGGCCCGGCGATCCTGCTGACGCTCGGGGGTGTCTGCGCCCTGGCGGACCGGCCGCGCGCGGGCCGGCTGTCGGCGACGGCCGTGGGGCTGCCGCTGCTGGCGGTCCCGCAGCTCGGCCTGATCGGGATCTCCCTGGTCCAGCCGCTGTTCCTGGACCGGTACGTGCTGTTCAGCATGGTGGGTCTGGCCCTGCTGATCGGGGCGGGGCTGGGGGCGGCCGTACGGGCCGCCCGGCCCCTGTTTCCGAGGGGAGCCGGTCTGCTCGTGCCGGGTGCGGTCGGGATCTCGGTGCTGGCGCTGCTGCCGGTGGAGCTGGGCAAGCGGGCTCCGGCCAGCCGGGTCGACGACGTACTGGCGGTGGCCGGGGAGGTGGCCCGCCTGGGGCGGCCCGGGGACGCGGTGCTGTTCGTACCGGCTGCCCGGCGGGACACGGCACTGGTCTCGCCGGGGGCGTTCGCGGGGCTGGCGGACGTGGCCCTGGAGCGCAGTCCCGTGGCCTCGGCCACCCTCAAGGGCGAGGAGGCGGATCCGGCGCGGATCCGGGAGGCGCTGCTCCGGCAGTCGCGGGTGCTGCTGGTGACGGACGCGGCGAAGGTGGCGAAACCTTCGGGGGCCGCCCGGGACGCGGCGAAGGCGGCGGTGCTGAAGGAGCGCTTCACGGTGGTGGAGGACCGCCAGGTCCGGGGCCGCCGGGTGACGGTGTACGAGCGCCGGTAGGGAGTGTTCTCACGCGGCCCGGGGGTGGGCCGCCTCGGTGTGGGAGTCCAGCCAGGACAGCGAGGCGCGGGCCAGGTCCGGCCAGCCGTGGTCGACGGTCAGGGAGTGGCCGCGGTCCTCGAAGCACTGGTACTCGGTCGTCGCGTGCGAGTGGCGGTACTGCTTGTAGGTCGAGCGGGTCAGCAGGTCCGGGACGGTGTGGTCGAGCCTGCCGGACAGCAGGAGCAGCGGACCGCGGGTCTCGTTGCCGGTGTCGACCTCGGCCGGGGAGTGCGGGGTGAAGTTCCCGAGCGCGAGCTGGAACAGCGGACGGGCGCTGCTCGGGATGGTCCACTCGTCGTACAGCTCCTCGGACTCCTCCTCGGAGACGGCGTTGGCGAAGCCGTAGCGGAACTGCTCGCGGTTGAGCGAGACCGACCGGCGGGTGTTGCCCGGGTTGTGCAGGACGGCGAACGTCGACTTGGCCTGGGCCGGGGCGATGGCCTTGACGCCCTTGATCTGTCCGGGGCAGATGGCGACGGCGGCCTCGGCGAGGCCCTGGCCGAGCAGGTGCTGTGCGATGAACCCGCCGACCGAGTGCCCGACGAGGACGGGCCGGGCGGGCAGGTCGCGGATGACCTTGGCGTGCGCGTCGGAGATCTCGACGAGTCCGACCCCGGCCTGGTCGTCGGGCCGGCGGCGGGCTTCGGCGACGGTGTCCGGGACCCCGGGCCACTCCGGCAGGACGGGCTCGTACCCGGCTTCGCGGAAGGCGTCGGCCCACCCCTCCCAGCTCGTGGAATGCAGCCAGAGGCCGTGGATGAACACCACGGGCGTGCGGTGCTGTGCGGTCATGGCGGGACACCTCCTGGACCCCCCTGCCGCCTCTGCCAGTCTCGCCCGCGCGGCGCACGACCGCCTGCGGAGCCCGAAACCACGGCACGAGCAGGGAGCGCCGATTCACAGGACATTCATATGGAATACCGGGCTCCGGGCATAGCTTCAGCGGGGAGGCTCGGGGCATGATCCCGCGCATGCTTCCCCGACCGGCCCACGGCCCCCGCGCCCGGCGGACGTCACGGATCCTGCTCGCGCTGGCCGCGATGGCCACGCTGCTGAGCGTGGACCTGCCCGACGCGGCGGCCGTGCCGCCCCTGGGGGTCACCGCCGAAGCCGGGTCCGACCCGACGGCGAACCGGGTCGGCGCCCTGTTCGCGGGCTCCCTCGACGGCGGGCACTTCTGCACCGCGGCCGTGGTGCACAGCGACGACCGCGATGTGATCGCCACGGCCGCGCACTGCCTGGACAACCCGGACACCACCGTGTTCGCGCCGGGCTACCGGGACGGCAAGGCCCCGTACGGCGTGTGGAGGCTGACGGGCGTGTCCGTCGCCCCGACCTGGACGGACGGGAGGGACCCGGACGCGGACGTCGCCTTCGCGACGGTCGCCCCGGCGGACGGCGGCACGGCGCGCATCGAGGACGCGGTGGGCGGCTTCCCGGTGGCCACCGAGCAGCCGGACGACGTGACGGTGACGATCCTCGGCTACCCCAGCGACGACGAGGCCGCGCTGCGCTGCGCGAACACCACGAGCCTGTTCTCCGAGACCCAGCGCCGGATCGACTGCCCGGACCTCAGCGGCGGCACGAGCGGCAGCCCCTGGCTGGCGGACGGCGCCCTGGCCGGCGTCCTCGGCGGCTACGAGGGCGGCGGCACGGTCCCGGAGGTCTCGTACAGCGCCGTCATGGACGACCAGGCACTGGAGCTCTACCGCGAGGCGGCCGTCTCCGCCGGCTGAGCCTCAGTACCGCCTTCGGGCACTCGGCGCTGCTCCGCCCGGACCCCGGCGACCGGGGCGAACCAGGTCGGGTCCTCGCGCTGGGCGCGGTGGATGCGGTCCACCGCGAAGGGTTCCAGCGGGGGCAGGGCGTCCACCTCGAACCAGGCCACCTCCAGCGACTCGCCGTCGTTGACGCGGGCCTCGCCGCCGGTGGCGCGGCAGCGGAAGGTGATGTCCTGGAACTGGCAGACGTCGCCGTTCGGGTACGTGATCGGCTCCAGCATCTGGACCAGCACCACCCGCTCCGGGACGCAAGTCACCGCCGTCTCCTCGTACACCTCGCGCACCGCCGTCTGCGCGGGCTGCTCCCCCGGCTCCGCGATCCCGCCGACCACGGACCAGTGGCCGGTGTCGGAGCGGCGGCCGAGCAGCACCCTCCCCTCGTCGTCGAAGACGATGGCGGTGACCCCGGGCAGCAGGAGCAGCTGGTTCCCGGCGGAGGCGCGGATCTGGCGGATGAACTCGGGTGTGGTCATCCTCCGACCCTACGAGGCCGCGCGCACCGACCGGCGCGGGGAGGGGCGGTGCGGGGCGGGGCGGGGCGGGGCGGTCCCCCGGGTCCGCCTCAGGCCGCCGTCCGGCGGGACCGGACCCGGCGGGCGAGGGTCCAGCCGAGGCCGCCCGCGGCGACCAGGAGCAGCAGGTACTCCGGCAGCGGGCCGTAGCGGGTGGCCGGGGTCTGCGTGGAGCGCAGCGGGATCTCTGCGACGAGCGCATCGGCCGTGAACATCTTCGTCTGCCGGACGATCTCCCCGTCGGGGCGGATCACGGCGCTGACACCGCTGGTGACGGGCACGAGCACGGTCCGGCTGTGCTCGACCGCGCGCACCCGGTCCATCGCGAGCTGCTGGTACGTCATCTGCGAGCGGCCGAACGTGGCGTTGTTGCTCGGTACGGCGATCACCTGCGCACCGTCCTGGACCGTGGAGCGCACGGCGTCGTCGAAGGCCGCCTCGAAGCAGGTGACCATGCCGACCGCGCTGCCCGCCATGGCGAAGACGCCCGGCTCCTTGCCGGGGCCGAAGTCGCGCTGCACCCGGTCCACGTCCGAGCTGAAGAGCCGGACGAAGGACCGCATCGGGATGCGCTCGCCGAAGGGCTGGATCTTGCGCTTGTCGTACGTGTCGACGGGCCCCTTGACCGGGTCCCACAAGATCATCGTGTTGCGCAGCGGCCCGGTCTCCGGGGCCAGCACGGAGCCGATCGCCACCGGCACGCCGATCGCCTTGACCGCGTTGTCGATGACCTCGTACGCGTCGGGCTGGGTGTACGGGTCGATGTCGGAGGAGTTCTCCGGCCAGACCACGAAGTCGGGCTTCGGGACCCGGCCGGCCCTGACGTCCGCGGCGAGCTGGAGCGTGCGGTTGGCGTGGTTGTCGAGGACCGCGCGGCGCTGGGCGTTGAAGTCGAACCCGGCGCGCGGGACGTTGCCCTGGACGACGGCGGCCACCGCCGTGCCCTCCTCGGCGGCGTCCGAGACCAGCGGCCGGGCGGCCAGGGCCCCGGCGAGCGGGGCGGCCACGGCGGTCGCGGCGAGCAGCGCGGCGGTGGCCCGCCGGGTGTCGATGCCGACGCGCAGCGCCTCGTAGAGCCCGAATCCGCACAGGGCCACGGCGAACGAGAGCAGCGGGGTGCCGCCGAGGGCGGCGAGCGGGAGGAAGACGCCGTCGGCCTGGCCGAAGGCGAGCTTGCCCCAGGGGAAGCCGCCGAACGGGGCCCGGGCGCGCAGCGCCTCGCCGGCGATCCAGACGGCCGCGCCCCACAGGGGCCAGGCGGGGAGCCGGCTGACGAGGGCGATCCCTAGGCCGGTGAGGCCGATCAGGAGGGCTTCGACGGTGGCGAGGGCCAGCCACGGGACCGGGCCGACGCCCTCGCTGGTCCAGATGAGCAGCGGCAGCAGGAAGCCCAGGCCGTGCAGGAAGCCGAGGCCGAAGCCGGCGCGGGCACGGCGGCCGCGGAGGCAGGCGCCGAGCAGGGCGAGGGCGAAGGGGGCCAGCCACCACAGCGGGCGGGGCGGGAAGCTCAGGTAGAGCAGCACGCCGGAGCCGACGGCGAGGGCGGCGCGCACCGGCCAGGCGGTCGCCCACCGTCGGGGGGACGCGGCCGGGGTTGCGGGTTCCGCTTCTCCGTCGACACCGGGTCCGGGCTCTGCGGTGACACTGCTGCTCATCTGCCGGAGTGTACGTGCCCGCCCGCGGGCAGCGGGAGAACCGTCAGTGGGCAAGTGCGCGCAGGTGGGTGCGGATGACGCGGACCGCGTTCTCGGCGTCGTCGACGGTGACGGTGAACACCTTGCCGTCGCCGAGCCGCAGCTCCACTCCCTCGCCGCGCCGGACGATCACGGCGGTTCCCCTTTCGGGCCGCCAGCGGTAGCCCCAGCCGCCCCACTGCTGGGGGGTGATCCGGGGAACGAACTCGGCGGAGGCCACCTCCGCGAGCCGGATCTTGCGGCGCGGCAGCCCGATGTGGCCGCAGCGGACCTCCATGGCCTCCGCGTCGACGGTGACGGCGACGTAGACGAAGGCGAGCGTGCCGTAGAGGATCAGCAGTCCGACGGCGAGGCAGCCGATCACGGACATCAGCAGCGGGACGATGCCGGAGGTCCAGTTCGAGTCGACGGCCAGCCCGACGCCGAGCGCGAGGCAGGCCGCGCCGGCCGCGGCGAACAGCCATTGCACCCGGTTGGAGGCCCGTCCCGTCCACAGCGGACCCGGGGGGTGAACCGTCATGTGTAGCAGCGTACTCACGTTCCGCATGTGCGGCACCGCCTCCGGACCACTCGGCGCGGACGCGTCGCACGCGTCGGAGCGCCGTCGTATGCGCGCCTGCCCGACCTGAACCTCAAGTAAACCTGAGGTGCTCCGGTCGCCCAGGTGACCGCTCACGACCACCCCGAGGGCGGGGTGATGCTTGCGCACGCGGTGTACTGGCCTGAGCACGCCCCGAACCGCCGAGGAGGAATTGTGATCGCTCGACTCGACCGCGCCGTGGGCGCCGTTCTGGGCTCGGCCGTCGGCGACGCCCTCGGCGCGCCCTACGAGTTCGGCCCCGCCGGGGAACTGACCGCGCGCGGCCGGGAGATGCGCGGGGGCGGCGGCTGGGATCCGGGCGAGGCGACCGACGACACGCAGATGGCGGTCCTGGTCGGCGAGTCCCTCCTGGAGCACGGCGGGCTCGAACTCCCCGACGTCTTCGGGCGGTTCCAGCGCTGGGCGGCCGCCGAGCCCAAGGACATCGGCCTCCAGACGGAGGACGTGCTGACGAGCGGCGACGCCTGGGACCTGGCCGCCGCACTGCACTTCCAGATCAACGCGCGGGCGGCGGGCAACGGTTCCCTGATGCGGGCCTCCACCTCGGCCGTGTACTTCGCCGCCGAGGGGCGGGCGGGGACGATGGACGCCGCCCGGCGGATCGCGGCCCTGACGCACGGCGACCGGGCCGCCTGGGAGGGTACGGCCGTACTGCACGAGCTCGTACGGGTGATGCTCGACGGGGGCGATCCGCTGGCCGCGCTCCCCGAGGTGCTCGACGCGGTGCACCCGGAGCACCGCGGCCGGTACGCGGTCGTCCTCGGCCCCGACTGGCATCCGGGACTGGCCACCGAGTTCAACGGAGCGGTGTGGCCCTGCCTGGGCTCCGCGGTGTGGGCGCTGCGGACGACCACCGGGTTCGCCGGGGCCGTACGGGCAGCCGTGGACCTGGGCGGGGACACCGACACGGTGGCGGCGGTCACCGGCACCCTCGCCGGGGCCCGCTACGGCCAGGCGGCGATCCCGCCGGAGTGGACGGCTCCGCTGCACGTACCACTGCCCGGGTTCGGGGACCGGGTGCTGGACGCGGACGGGCTGCGCGCACTCGCTCGGTCGCTGGCGGGCCGGACGTAGCGCCAGGGGGTGTCCGCAAAGTCCTAGGACTTTGCGGACACCCCCTGGCGGGGTCAGCGCCCGACGGCCGCGCCCTCGCCCGCGAGCAGCCGCCCTTCGGCGTACCCGAGCGCGGCGGCGGGGAGCGCGCCCTCCTCCCCGCTGAGCAGGACGGTCAGGGTTCCGGTACGCGGCAGGCCCGGTTCGGGGAGGGCGCCGAGACGGCGCAGCGCCTGTACGGCGACGGCCTCGGCGGAGCCGTGGTAGCGAAGCTCGGCGCCGCCGGTCCGCTCGGCCAGGGCGGCCCGGATGGGCGTCTCGACGAGCTCGTAGTGCGTGCAGCCGAGGACGACGTCGGTGACGTCGGCCGGGGTCAGCGCGGCGGCCGCGGCAACCGTCGCCGCGACGGCGCTGTCGTCCCCCGCCTCGACGGCGTCGGCGAGTCCCGGGCAGGGCACCTCGGTGACCCGGGCCCCGGTGGCGAAGTCACGGATCAGTCCGCGCTGGTAGGGGCTGCCGGTGGTGGCGGGGGTGGCCCAGATGGCCACGCGCCCGCCCGGTGCGGCGGCGGGCTTGATCGCCGGCACGGTACCGATCACCGGGATCCCGGGTTCGAGCTCGGCCCGGAGGGCGGGCAGGGCGTGCACGGTGGCGGTGTTGCAGGCCACGATCAGGGCATCCGGCCGGTGCCCGGCGGCGGCCCGGGCCACACCGAGGGCCCGTCCGGTCAGATCGGCGGGCGTACGAGGCCCCCAGGGCATGCCGGCGGGGTCGGAGGAGAGGACCAGATCGACGTCGGGCCGCAGCCGCCGCATTGCGGCAGCCGCCGCGAGGAGGCCGATCCCGGAGTCCATGAGGGCGATCTTCACCTCGTCACCTTAATGGAAGCCCGCCCCCGAGGTCCGCCGACCCCGACCCGACGGACCCCGCGCCCGCCCCACCGCCACGCCCCGCCCCGCCTCGCCTCGCCTCGCCTCGCCTCGGCCAAATCCACGACACCCCCCTCCGTCTTCGGCACACTGCCCGCATGGGCCTTCTCTGCGCCGCCTGCGCCTCCCTCGCCACCTGGATCTGGCTCACCTTCGCCCAGGGCATGTTCTGGCGGACCGACGTGCGGCTCCCGCCGCGTGGCGCCCCCGGCCGGTGGCCGTCCGTCGCCATCGTGGTCCCGGCCCGGGACGAGGCCGAGGTGCTGCCGTGCAGCCTTCCCTCGCTCATCGCCCAGGACTATCCCGGCGAAGCCGAGGTCATCCTGGTCGACGACGGCAGTACCGACGGCACCGGCGACCTCGCCCTGCGGCTGGCCGGGGAGCACCCCGGACTGCCCCTCACCCTGACCTCCCCCGGCGAGCCGGAACCCGGCTGGACCGGGAAGCTGTGGGCGCTGCGCCACGGGATCGCGCTCGCCCGGACCGCCCACGCCGCCGAGCCCGAGTACCTCCTGCTCACCGACGCCGACATCGCGCACGAGCCCGACAGCCTCCGCGAGCTGGTCGCGGCCGCGACCACCGCCGAGCTCGACCTCGTCTCACAGATGGCCCGCCTGCGTGCCGTCAGCCCCTGGGAGCGGCTCGTCGTACCGGCCTTCGTCTACTTCTTCGCGCAGCTCTACCCCTTCCGCCGGATCAACCGGCCGACCGGGCGGACCGCCGCCGCGGCCGGCGGCTGCGTCCTGCTGCGCACCGAGGCCGCCGTACGGGCGGGCGTGCCGGATTCGATCCGGCACGCCGTCATCGACGACGTCTCCCTCGCCCGCGCCGTCCGCCGCTCGGGCGGCCGGATCTGGCTGGGACTCGCGGAGCGGGTGGACAGCGTGCGCCCGTACGCCGGGCTCGGGGACCTGTGGCGGATGGTCTCGCGCAGCGCGTACGCGCAACTGCGCCACCAGCCGCTGCTGCTGGCCGGGACGGTGGCCGGGCTCGTGCTCGTCTACCTCGTCCCCCCGGCCGCCCTCCTCGCGGGACTGGCGACCGGGCACGCCGCCACCGCGTGGGCGGGCGGGCTCGCCTGGCTGCTGATGGCGGGCACCTATCTGCCGATGCTGCGCTATTACCGGCAGCCCGCAGCACTCGCGCCACTCCTTCCGCTCACGGCCCTCCTGTACCTCCTGATGACCGTCGACTCCGCCGTTCAGCACTACCGGGGCCGCGGCTCCGCGTGGAAGGGCCGAACCTATGCCCGCCCGAGTGACGCCTGAAACGGAAAACCACCCCCCGGCCCTCCCCGTTGCCGATGTCATCCCAGGTCATCGCATTGTGACGCTGCGTCAGTGGCAAGTCGGTGCAACAGCCAACCGGTGAGTACGAGTAGGAGCAACCCGGGGCGGAAGTGGCGAAATCGTGCACGTGAACAGGAAGTGAAGGGTGTGGCTCTGACCTGGGAATATGCAGGTCAGCGCGGTGTTCGTCACACCTCGCTATGGACCCGGTGAAGTCGTGGGCTTAACTTAGGTCCCATGACCTCCCCCCGCTCCACTTATGGCGGCGGTTACTACTCCGCGCCCTCCTTCCCGGACACCCCCATCTACGACTCCCTCGTCGCCGAACGCGGCACCCCGCAGATCGCCCCGATCCGCGTTCCGGCCGCGTACGACTCCCCGAGCTCCGGCTATTCGAGCGGCGGGTACCTCCCTGCCCTCGCCTCGTCGCTGCCCGCCCTGCCGGCCGCGCTGCCCCCGGCCATGCCGCAGCAGCAAGCCCCGGCGTACGGGTACCCGTACCAGCAGCAGGCACCCGCACCGATGCCCCTGCAGCAGGCGCCCGCTCCGTACATCCCGCAGCAGCAGCCGGCCGTGGCCCGCGCGGGCTACATGCAGCAGGCCCAGCCGCAGCAGCCCCGGCCGGTGGCCACGGGCACCGGGTACGAGGCGATGCGTCCGGCCGCACCGCGCCCGATGCAGGTTCCGGCTCCGGTTCCGGCCGCCTCGTACGAGGACCCGTACGGCCGCCCGTACCAGGGGCGCGGCTACTGACGGATCCGGTACTGACAGATCCGGGGACGCTCACTGGGGCGGGCGCGGGGGCTCCTGGCAGGATGCTCCCATGTCGAACTTGTACGTCCAGGCGCTCCACATCCATCCCGTCAAGTCGGTAGCGGGGACAGCTCCCGACGAGATGGCCGTGGAGCCCTGGGGTCTGTCCGGGGACCGGCGGTGGGCACTGGTCGACACCGAGGGCACGGTCATCACCCAACGCCAGCAGCCCCGGCTGGCGTTGGCTGCGGCGCGTCCGCTGGGGGGCGGCGCGGTCGCCCTGTCGGCGCCGGGCATGGCCGAGCTGGCCGTGGAGGTGCCGGAGCCGGGTCCGCTGGAGCCCGTCACCCTGTTCGGCAAGAAGATCGAGACCGTGGTCGCGGCGAGCGCCGCGGCCGACTGGTTCAGCGCCTACCTGGGGGTGCCGGCGCGGCTGGTGCACATGGACGACCCTGCCGTACGGCGGCCCGTCGACCCGCAGTACGCGCTGCCGGGCGAGACGGTGAGCCTCGCCGACGGCTATCCGGTGCTGCTCACGACCCTCGCATCGCTGGACGCGCTCAACTCGCTGATCGCACAGGGGGACCATCCCGAGGAGGGTCCGCTTCCGATGAACCGTTTCCGCCCCAATGTGGTGGTCGCCGGCGCCGAGGCGTGGGCCGAGGACGGCTGGCGGCGCATAGCGATCGGTGACGCCGTCTTCCGCGGGGCCCGGGAGTGCGGGCGGTGCATCGTCACGACCACCGACCAGGCGACGGCGCAGCGGGGCAAGGAGCCCCTCAAGACCCTCGCCCGGCACCGGCGGATCGGCAAGTCGCTGGCCTTCGGGCGGCAGCTGGTGCCGGTGCGGACGGGGACGGTGCGGGTGGGCGACGAGGTCCGCGTCCTGGAGTGAGCGGGGCGGCGGCGACCCCTCGGAATGACACCTTCGAGGGGCTGTGGGGGAACGCTGGAACCAAGCACCGTGAGCGGACCGTTGGTGCATTCGACGGCTGTGACAGGAAGGTGCGGAAGCAAGCTCGGCTACGACTGTGGCTACGGCTGCGGCTGAGCCCTCGCTTCCGGGACTTCATGCACCGGATCGGGTGACACGGCTGCCGCGCGTCCCGGAATGCGCCTTGCCCGGGGGTGCGGGAGGCTTGGACCGCAGGCAGACGGAGGCAAAGGGGGTGCCGGACCGTGTGGACAGCAACGGGTGTGTGGCGTTGGCGGCGCAATCCACTGCGCCGGCCGACTGATCTCTTCGAGGCATGGGTGGCGTTCGCCGCACTGGTGTGCGTCCTGCTGGTGGCTCCGGCCGTCGGCACGGTCGCGGGCCTGGAGGTGGACGGCACGCTGCAGCGGGCCGCGCGCGAACAGCGGCAGGAGCGGTACCTCGTCCCGGCGGTGGTGGTCCGGCCGGCCGTGGAGCCGCCCGCGGGGACGGAGGCCGATCCGTCGGCGCAGCGGCAGACCCCGCAGCGCACGCAGATCGTGGCGTCCTGGACGGCGCCCGACGGCAGCAGCCACCAGGGCACGGTGCCGGCCGCGGAGGAACCGCCGCAGGCGGGCGACCGGTTCCGGATATGGACCGATACGCAGGGCCGGCTCGTGGGGCGTCCCCTCGACGCGTCTTTGGCGAGCGCCCACGCGGCGGTGGTGGGCCTGGCCGCCGCGATCGGCGCGGCCGCGCTGGTGGAGACGGTCCGCCGCCTCGTCGTACGAAGGCTCATGCATCGTCGGTACATACGGCTGGACCGCGCGTGGGCGGCGGCGGGACCGGACTGGGGCCGGGCGGGCGCGGGCAGCTGACCTGGCATCTCACCGGCTCCGCGCGCGCTACGGTGGAGCGGCCGAAGTCGGTCGCCGCCAAGGCGGTGGGCGGCGGCGGTGGTTTCAGTGGCTTCGATGGCACGAGCACGAGGGCGGGGGCACGACAGCACCATGGCACAGGGCACGGTCCAGGTGACGCACGGCGGGTCTTCGCGGTGGCGGCGCCGCTCCGGTGAGTATCCGACGCTGGCCGCCGCGCTCGCCGTCGCGGGCGACGGGGATGTGCTGTCCATCGCTCCCGGCACCTACCGGGAGAACCTGGTGCTCGACCATGCCGTGACCCTGCGCGGGCCGGAGGGCTCGGTGGGGTCGGTACGGATCGCCCCGCTCGACGGGGTCGCGCTGACGGTGCGCGCCTCGGCCGTGGTCCAGGACCTGCACCTGGAGGGGCAGGACCGGGCGGCGCCCGCGCTGCTGGTCGAGGAGGGCTCGCCCGAGCTCATCGACCTGCGGGTCAGCACCCGGTCCGCGGCGGGGATCGAGGTGCGCGGCGGGGCCCGGCCCCTGGTGCGGCGGTGCACGGTGGAGAACCCGGCGGGCGTCGGGATCGCCGTACTGGACGGCGGTGGCGGGGTGTTCGAGGAGTGCGAGGTGGTGGCCGCCGGGCAGACCGGGGTCTCCGTCCGCGGCGGCGGGCGGCCGCGGCTGGAGCGCTGCCGGATCCACCACGCCTCGGGTGCGGGCATCGCGGTCACCGGCGAGGGTTCGGGCCTGGAGGCGCTGGGCTGCGAGGTGTACGAGATCAAGGGCACGGGGGTGCAGATCGCCGCGCGTGCGGCGGCCCGCCTCACGGACTGCTCGGTGCACCGCACTTCGACGGACGGGGTCACCCTCGACACGGACGCGGTGCTCACGATCGCCGGCTGCGACATCCACGACATCCCGGAGAACGCGGTGGACCTGCGCTCCCGATCCGTGCTCACGCTCAGCCGCACCACCGTCCGCAGGTTCGGCCGCAACGGCCTGTCCGTGTGGGATCCGGGTACCCGGGTGGATGCCGAGTCCTGCGAGATCCACGACAGTACGGGCGACTATCCGGCGGTGTGGATCAGCGACGGGGCCACCGCCTCGCTGAGCTCCTGCCGGGTGCACGACGTACCGGACGCGGTGTTCGTCCTGGACCGGGGCTCGCGCGCCGACGTGGTCGACAGCGATCTCTCCCAGGTGCGCAACACGGCCGTCTCGGTGAGCGACGGGGCCACCGCGCAGGTCGACGACTGCAGGATCCGGGAGGCGGCGACCGGGGCCTGGTTCCGCGACCACGGCAGCGGCGGCACCCTCGCCAACTGCACGATCGACGCGGTCCAGACGGGGGTGATCGTCACCAAGGGGGCCGATCCCGCGCTGGAGCGGTGCACGGTCAGTTCCCCCTCCGAGTCGGGGTTCTACGTGTCGGCGGGCGGCCGCGGCAGCTTCCAGTCCTGCCGGGTGACGGGCAGTTCCGGCTTCGGCTTCCACGTCATCGACGGCTGCCGCACCACGCTGACCCGCTGCCACACCGAGCGCTGCGCGCGCGGGGGTTACGAGTTCGCGGAGGACGGCCCGGTCGCCGAGGACTGCACCAGCGACGAGTCCGGATCACGGCTCGCCGCCCAGTCGGCGGGAGCCGGGACCGGGGCTCCGGCCGGTGAGCGCGCGGGGATCCGTACGGTCGGCGCGGTCCGGGGCCCGGCGGTGGAGGCGGCTCAGGTGCCGACCCCGCGCGGCGTGGCGGAGGCGGACCGGGAGTCGCCGGGGGCGGCGCGCGGCTCCGGCGAGGTGCTGGGGCAGCTCGACGGGCTGGTGGGCCTGGACAGCGTCAAGCGCGAGGTGCGGGCGCTCACCGACATGATCGAAGTGGGCCGGCGGCGGCAGCAGGCAGGCCTCAAGGCCGCCTCGGTACGCCGCCATCTGGTGTTCACCGGCAACCCCGGCACGGGCAAGACGACGGTGGCCCGGCTCTACGGGGAGATCCTGGCCTCCCTCGGTGTCCTGGAGCGCGGCCACCTGGTCGAGGTCTCCCGGGTGGACCTCGTCGGCGAGCACATCGGTTCCACGGCGATCCGTACCCAGGAGGCGTTCGACCGGGCGCGCGGCGGGGTGCTGTTCATCGACGAGGCGTACGCGCTGGCTCCGGAGGACTCCGGGCGGGACTTCGGGCGCGAGGCGATCGACACCCTGGTGAAGCTGATGGAGGACCACCGGGACGCGGTCGTGGTGATCGTCGCCGGGTACACGGCGGAGATGGACCGGTTCCTGACCGTCAATCCGGGTGTGGCCTCGCGGTTCTCGCGGACCATCACGTTCGGGGACTACGGGGCGGAGGAGCTGCTGCGGATCGTGGAACAGCAGGCGGAGGAGCACGAGTACCGGCTCGGGGAGGGCACCGCGAAGGCGCTGCTGGCGTACTTCACGGAGCTGCCGAAGGGGCCGGCCTTCGGCAACGGCCGCACGGCGCGGCAGACCTTCGAGTCGATGGTCGAGCGCCATGCGGGCCGGGTGGCGCAGCTCTCGGACCCGGGCACGGACGAGCTCACCCTCCTGTTCCCGGAGGATCTCCCGACACTTCCGACACTTCCGACCCTTCCGGTGCTGTCGACGCCTTGTTGACCCTGGGGCCGGGCACGGCCGGGGTGGCCGGATCCGGTGTGACGGGTGGGGCCGGTACTGCGCCTGCGGAGTGTGCGGCCGGTGCGTTGCCTTGCCCGGTCCGCCGGAACCGGGCAAGGCGGGCCGGTCCGGCCAGCCGCGCCAGGAGGGCGTCGCGCTCGGTGGCGAAGGCCGGGTCGGCCTGGTAGTCGAAATGGCCGAGGATCGGCGCGGGCAGCGGGTAGCGGGCGCTGCGCCCATACGCGAGCGGATCGGCCAGCGGCCCCCGGTCGACGGAGTCGGCGGGGCCCGGGGCCGGTGGGGCAGCTGGGCCTGGCGGGGTGGTGCCGGCCGGTGGGAGGACGGGGCCGCCGATCGGGTCCGTGGCGCGCCAGAGGTTGCGCCAGCAGTCGATGTCGGCGTGCAGCGCGGCGATCGGGCCCTGGCCGAAGTACGCCGGGAACCAGCGCCCGTAGAGCCGCCGGAGCGGGGAGCCGTACGTGAGCAGCGCGACCCGGCGGCGGACCTGCGGCGGCAGCTGCCAGACGGCGGCGGCCGCGAGGACACTGCCCTGTGAGTGGCCGGAGATGACCAGGCGGCCGCCGGTGCGGCCGGTCCAGCCGGTCATCCGCCACGTCAGGTCGGGGACGGCGCGCTCGGCGTAGCAGGGCGGTGCGAACGGATGGGCGGCGCGCGGCCAGAAGGTGCCGACGTCCCACAGCACGCCTATGGTGCGGCGGGCGGCGGGGTCCCGGTAGGCGCGGCGGCCCCAGGCGACGAACGCGGCGATGCCGAGGCCTATCAGCCAGGACCCGGCGTCCTGCGCCGCGCGGGCGGCGGTCTCCAGCAGCGGGTGGGCGCCGCGGGCCGCCTCACCCGGGACCTGCCCGCTGAGCCAGGCCCCGGCGAGGGCGCCCCCGCCGAGCAGCAGGGTGATCCCGGAGACCGCGGCCACGAACCAGGGCGCGGAGTCGGTGAGCGCGGCGGCGGCCCGGGCTCCGGCGATCCGGCGGCTGCGGTTCTCGTCGGGCGGCTCCCCGGGGTACTCGGCGGCCACCCCGGCGGCGAGCCGGCGCCGCGCGAGGACCCCCCGTACGGCGAACCAGGCCGCGAGCAGCGCCAGTACGAGGAGCAGCGGGGGCAGCACGGCCGCCTGCCAGGACAGCAGCACAGGCGGCGCGGGCACCGGTGCCCCGGCCGACGAGGGGGAGGCCCCGCCGTCCAGCCAGTCGGCGACCCGCTGGGCGACCCCGCCGGACATCACCCCGCCGAGGGCGCAGCCGAGCATGGCGATGCCGGGACCGCCGAGCCCGTACAGGGCGGTCGCCGGGTCGGGGGCCAGCCGGTACAGGCGGACGGCGACGGCGGCGAGCAGCAGGACGCAGCACCCCTGCCCGAGCATGAGCACGCCGAACGCGAAGTCGCCGGGGAGCCGCCCGGTGGAGGTCCACCCGGGGCGCGACCAGCCGGCGTAGAGCAGTACGGCGGCGAGCAGCGCGAGGGCGGAGCCGGGCAGCAGGGTGACGGCGGCCCGGTCGAGGCGGTGGTCGGCCCGGTCCTCGGTGCGGCCGCGCCGGCAGACGACCCAGGCGACGGCAACGGCCCCGGCGGCGAGCGCCGCCTCCACCGCCCAGCCGAGGGCTTCGAGTACGGGGCCGCCGCCGGCACGGCGGTCGTAGCGGGCGGTGGGCGCGGCGACGGCGGCCGCGACGATCAGCAGCCCGGCGGCGGTGTGCGCGGCGCGCAGCCGGGCCACGATGCGCCGCCCGTACCAGAATCCGGGCCGGCCGAGCGCGGGCGTACCGTCCGGCTCGGCGGCGAGGACGACGGTCTCCGCCGGCGGGGGCTGGGACTCGTACGCGCTCCACGTACGGTTCGACAGGTACCACAGCAGCCCCGTCAGCGCGGCCGGGACCAGCGCGCCGAGCGCGAGCCGCCGCCCCGGCTGGCCCCACCAGCCGCCCGGCTCCAGGAAACCGAGCCAGGACCGGGAGCCGGTGCAGGCGCCGGAGCCCGCGCACTGCCAGGCGAGGAGATCGAGCGCGACCTCGCAGGCGGCCGCGATCAGCAGCAGGGTGAGGCTGAGCGCGAGGACCCGTACGAGGACCCCGTACGTGCGCACCGCGCGCGGGGCCGGACCGGTGGCGGGCGCGGCCGGCCGGGCCCAGTGCGCGAGGTTGACCACCATGAAGGGCAGGAGCAGCAGCCACAGGGCGCGGGAGCCGTTGCCGGAGGTGAGCCGGGACCAGCAGTAGGCCTCGACCACGGGCCGGCCGGCGTACCACTCGGGGTGGGCCTCGGCGTCGACGTCCGCGGCGCGCCGGAACACGGCGGCGGTGGAGTCCCCGGTGATCCGCACGGTGCGCGGATCACCGAGCAGTTCCTCCGGGGGTGCGCCGTGGACTCCGTGCACGCGGAGTTCGAGGGCCAGGGGGCGTGGGGGTGTGAGGAGTTCGAGGGCCAGGGGATGCAGGGGCTGCGGGGGCTGGGGGTTGTCCGGCACGACGGCCTCCGCTCGCGGGGCGGGGTTCAGCGCACCTCCAGCATCCCGCGCCCCGCACCCCCTGCCTAGGGGGTGTCCGGGTGACCTTCGCGGCCGGGGCCTCGTACCGGGGCCTCCTACGCGGGCCCGCGTAGCGGCGTACGGGCGGCGGACATCTGACGGTCCGGCAGCTAAGGTACGCGGACGCACGTTCCACTGCGCACCCCCAGGAGGGACCGCCATGGCTCGCCGACTCCGCCCGGTGGGGCTGGACTTCATCGAGGACGCCCCGACCCGGCTGCGCTTCGCCGCACGGACGACGGCGGGGCCCGATGCCGTGTACCGGGCCCTGGCCGAGGACGTCGAGGGGTGGTCGCAATGGTTCGGGGCGGTGACCCTGGCCCGGCCGACGCACGGCGGCGCGGGCCGGGAGGTCCGGCTGGTCGGCGGGACCCGCTTCGAGGAGACGATCATGGCGGCGGATCCGGAGCGGCGTTACGCGTACCGGGTCGACGAGACCAACGCCCCCGGGATCCGCGCCCTGTTGGAGGAGTGGCGGCTCACCCCGGCCGACCCTTGCTCCGGCACCCTCGTCCGCTGGACGTTCGCGGTGGACGGACCGGCGCCGCTCCGGCTCGCCCTCACCGCAGCGCGTCCGCTCCTGGGGCAGTCGTTCCGGTCCGCGGTCCGCGCACTGGACGCCCGCCTGACGTCCCAGCGCCCGGCCGCCGGTCAGTGACACGGAGTTCGGGCCGGGGGCCCGGCCCGGCCGGTCAGGCCGTCGGCTCACGCCAGACGCCGGTCGCCAGCAGGGTTTCGAGGGTCTGCGTGTACGGGGCGATGTCCAGGCCCTGCGCGGCCAGCCACTCGTCCGAGTAGTACTTGTCCAGGTAGCGGTCGCCCGGGTCGCACAGCAGGGTGACCACGCTGCCCTTGCGGCCCTCGGCGACCATCTCCGAGATGATCTTCAGCGCGCTCCACACGCCCGTCCCGGTCGAGCCGCCCGCCTTGCGGCCGATGGCCTGTTCGAGGGCGCGGCAGGCCGCGACGCTCGCCGCGTCGGGGACCTTCATCATGCGGTCTATGGCTCCGGGCACGAAGCTCGGCTCCATCCGCGGCCGCCCGATGCCCTCGATGCGCGACCCGCAATCGCTGCTCGCGTGCGGGTCGTTGTTGGTCCAGCCGTCGAAGAAGCAGGAGTTCTCCGGGTCCGGGACGCACACCCGGGTGTCGTGCTGCATGTAGTGCACGTAGCGCGCGATGGTCGCGGACGTACCGCCCGTACCCGCCGTCGCCACGATCCACGCCGGCTCGGGGTAACGCTCCAACCGCAGCTGCTGGTACATCGATTCCGCGATGTTGTTGTTGCCGCGCCAGTCCGTCGCGCGCTCCGCGTACGTGAACTGGTCCATGTAGTGCCCGCCCGTGCGGGCGGCGAGCTCCGCGGACTCCTCGTACATCTTCATCGAGTCGTCCACGAAGTGGCATTCGCCGCCGTGGAATTCGATCAGCCGGCACTTCTCCGGGCTGGTCGTACGCGGCATGACGGCGATGAACGGGACGCCGATCAGCTTCGCGAAGTACGCCTCGGAGACGGCGGTCGAGCCGGACGAGGCCTCGATGACCGGGCGTCCGGGGCGGATCCAGCCGTTGCACAGCGCGTAGAGGAAGAGCGAGCGCGCGAGGCGGTGCTTGAGGGAGCCGGTCGGGTGCGTGGACTCGTCCTTGAGGTAGAGGTCGATGCCCCATTCCTCGGGGAGCGGGAAGCGCAGCAGGTGGGTGTCGGCGGAGCGGTTGGCATCGGCCTGAACCTTGCGGACGGCCTCCTTCAGCCAGGCGCGGTAGTCCGCGTCGCTACGGTCGACGTCGATTGTCGTAGCCGTCGTACCGGAGGTACGGGTGGTGCTCATGCGCCTTGCTCCTTCGTGCGTTCTTTCGCCCCCTGCTTTCGCAATGTACCTCCCTCACCTGCACAAACAGTCACTTTGAGTATCCATGCGGATCGCTTTCGATCGCGTTCGGTTGCATACACGGGCACCGTGGGTGACCCTGGTGGAGCATTACTGAGGGTGCAGCACCCGTAACACTCATGTCGGGGAGTCGCAGCCGTGATCAGTCATTCCCGCAGGCACTGCGTGGTCGAACTGCAGGCCTTGCCGTCCCGGATCGGACAGATCCGAAGGATCGTTTCAGCGCAATTGCGCCATTGGCAGCTCGATCCGCTCATAGACCGGGCTGCGCTCGGCGTGACGGAGCTGCTCAGCAACGTCCACCGCCATGCGCAGCCGGACAAGACCTGCACGGTCGAGATCGAGCTGCGGCTGGGGCGGCTCACCGTCTCGGTGTACGACAGCGATCCGCGGCTTCCCGTCCTGCGGGAGGCGGCCGCTGACGCGCTGGAGACCTGCGGGCGCGGGCTCGCGCTGGTCGCGGCCGTCAGCGAGGCCTGGGGGGCGCGGAACCAGGCCGACGGCCCCGGCAAGGTGGTGTGGTTCTCGCTCCGCGCCGCCCCGGTCGGCAGCGGCTCCAAGCCCGTACGGGAGCCCGCGCCGGCGGTGGTGGTCGCGGTGGACCCGAGCGCCCTCCCGGCAGCCGTGCCGGTGGCGGCCTCGGTCGGCGCAAGGCCCGGGTAGGGGTTCCGCCGCCACACCCCGCGGACCACGCCCCGGCGGCGGGCCCCGCCCGGCGCCGGGGCGTGGTCCGCGGGGTGCCTAAGCCACTGCCCCCAGCGTGCCCAGCGGGTCGTCCAGGACCGGCTGCCAGGCCAGCTCAGCGGCGCCCACCAGGCTGTTGTGGTCCAGGGTGCAGGGCAGGATCGGTACTCCCCCGCTGCGGCCCCACAGGCTGCGGTCCGCGACCACCGCGCGCAGCCGCTCCGGGTCCGCGTTCAGGAGCTCCCGGTGCAGCCCGCCCAGGATGATCCGGTCCGGGTTCAGGATGTTGACCAGCCCCGCGAGGCCCAGGCCCAGCCGGTCGATGAGCTCCTCGGCGGCCGCCCGTACCGCCGGCTGCGCGTACTCCTCGCCCAGCAGGTCGCGGGCCTGCTGGAGCAGCGACACCTCCGGGCCCGGGGTGCGGCCCGCCGCGGTCAGGAAGGCCAGTGGATCGGCTTCCACGTCCAGGCAGCCGCGGCTGCCGCAGTGGCAGGGCCGGCCCTCCGGGTTCACCGTGAGGTGGCCGACCTCCAGGGCCAGCCCCGAACTCCCGCTGTGCAGGCGCCCGTCCAGTACGAGAGCGCCGCCCACCCCGCGGTGGCCGGTGGCCACGCACAGCAGGTGCTGGGCGCTGCGGCCCGCGCCGTGCCGGTGCTCGGCGAGCGCGGCGAGGTTGACGTCGTTCCCGGTCAGGGCCGGGCCCTCGATCCCGGCCGCCTTCACGCACTGCGTGAAGATGGCCCGTACGGGAGCCCCGGCCGGCCAGGCCAGGTGCAGCGGGTTCAGCGCCGTACCTTCCGGCTCGGCGACCGCCGACGGCACCGCGAGCCCCGCGCCGATGCAGCGGCGGCCCGTCTCGGCGAGCAGGGCCGCGCCCGCCTCGACGACCTCGCCGAGCACCTGGGCCGGATCCGCGGAGACGGTGACCTTGCCGGGAGCGGTGGCCACGATCCGGCCGCCGAGGCCCACCAGCGCGGCCCGGAACCCGTCGGAGTGAACCTGCGCCGCCAGCGCCACGGGGCCGTTCTCGTCGATGGAGAGCCGGTGCGAGGGGCGACCCTGGGTGCCTCCGGCGCCGCCCGGGCGGGAGTCGACGCGGATCAGGCCCAGCGCCTCCAGCTCGGCGGCGACCGCCCCGGCCGTGGCGCGGGTGACACCGAGCTCGGCGGTCAGGACGGCGCGGGTCGGGGCCCGGCCCGTGTGGACGAGCTCCAGCGCCGGGCCGAGGGCGCCGCGGCCCCGCTCCAGCTTGGTCCTCGCCGAAGACGCAGCCGCGGACCCGGCCGAAGACGGTCCCGAAGACGCGGATTCGGCCGCCGACGCGGAAGACGCCGCGGACAGCGCGGACACCGCGGTCACATCCCCCACCCGCGGCGGGGCCCCGTTGCCGTTCATGAGAGCGATCCTCGCATGATCGGCGGTGTGCGCGGCGCCGACGATCAGTCGGGGGCCGCCCCGAGGCCACCGACCCGCAGGGTGATGTTCAGCCGCCCGGTCAGCCCGAGCCCGGGCGGGGCGGTGCCGGGCAGGACCTTCGGCACCCCGTGATGGGCCAGCCGGGCCGGGCCGCCGAAGACGAACAGATCGCCGCTGCGCAGCCGGACGTCCTGGTACGGGCGGCCGCGCGAGTCGGTGTTGCCGAAGCGGAACACGCACGTATCGCCGAGGCTGAGGGAGACCACCGGAGCCCCCGACTTCTCCTCGGCGTCCCGGTGCATGCCCATGCGGGAGTCGCCGTCGTAGAAGTTGATCAGTGCGATGTCGTACGCGTACGGAGCCGCAGCCGCGGCCGTCGGCGCTACCGCTGCCGCATCGTCGTTCCCGTACGCCGCCGCCACCGCCTCGCGCCCCAGCTCCGCGAGCCAGCCGGGCATCGGCTTGACCGGGGCCCCGTCGCCGTCCACGGCGGTGCGGGCGTACCCGTACGGATACCAGTGCAGCCCGAGGCACACCTGGCGGGCGGTCATCGTCCCGCCGCCGGGAGTCCGTACGGTGCGCAGGCCTGCGGGCGGCCGCGCCCAGGCGCGGCAGGCGGCGAGCAGCTCCCGCTGGCGCCCGGGCCCGAGCCAGTCGGGCACGTGCACGGCGCCGGGGGCGATCTCGGTCCGCTCGCGCGGGAAGAGTTCCCCGTCCATGGCTCCATTCTCACCGGCATTGTCGGTGGCCGGTGCGACACTGCCCGCATGAAGATCTCGGAGTACGTGGAGACGCTTGCGCAGGAAGGCGAGTTGCTCGCCGACACGGCCGAGCGGGCGGGTACGGAGGCCCCCGTGCCCACCTGTCCCGGGTGGCGGGTCGCCGATCTGGTGCGGCACACGGGCGCGGTGCACCGGTGGGCCGCCGGGTACGTCAGGGACGCGGTCGTGGAGCCGGGCCCGTTCCCGGACGCCCCGGAGCTGGTCGGCGCCGAGTTGCTGGCCTGGTACCGGGAGGGTCACGAGGCCCTGGTGCGGACGCTGACCGAGGCTCCGGCCGACGTGCAGTGCTGGACCTTCCTGCCGACGGCCGCGCCGTCACCGCTGGCCTTCTGGGCGCGCCGACAGGCGCACGAGACGGCCGTGCACCGGATGGACGCGGAGGCGGCGCTCGGCGTGGTCTACGCGCCGGTGGCACCTGAGTTCGCTGAGGACGGGGTGGACGAGCTGCTGACCGGCTTCCACGCGCGGCCGCGCAGCCGGATGCGGACGCAGGAGCCGCGGGTGATGCGGGTCCGCGCCGCCGACACGGGCGCGGTGTGGACCCTGCACCTGTCGCCGGAGCCGCCCCGCACGGTGTCGGGCGACACGGGCGACCCGGCGGACTGCGAGGTGATCGGGACGGCGTCGTGGCTGTACGCGGCGCTGTGGAACCGCCTTCCGCTGATGGGACCCGGGGTGACCGGGGACGAGTCGCTGGCGCGGCAGTGGGCCGAGGCGGCCGGGATCGGCTGACGGACTCCAGGGGTGGGGCGGGGCGGGAGCTGGGGGCGCCGCGCGGGCGGTCGAAGCAGCCTCAAGGCACTCTTGTGACGGTGCGGTACGGGATGTGACACTGCGTGGATGGGGCGACGGACGCAGGAGGATCGCGACGCGATCACGATAGAGATCGGCTACGCGTTCGTCAGCGGATGCTTCGCGGCCGCGCTCGTCTTCGGGGCGGTGTACGGCCCCGCCCTGGTCTTCGACGTCTCCCCCACCGCCGACGCGGTGCTCACGGTGGCGGCCGGGGTCCTGGCCGGGGCGGTGTTCCTGTTGCGGATCACCCACGTCCTGTGGCGCTTCGCCCGCCGCCCGGAGAACGACGGCCGCTGACCTCTGGCGCTCCGGCCGCCGCCGACCGCCTCGTCCGTCAGCCCAGGGTGGCGGCGTACAGCGTCTGGGTTCGGTATTTCCAACTCGGCGACTCATCCCAGGGGTTGGGCATCCGCGTGCCGGTCGCGTAGGCGTATCCGGCGCCGCGGTCGAAGGCCGTGCGGAGCGTGGTGCGCATGGCGGTGGCGTCCGGGACGGCGTGGACGAGGTGCCAGAACGCGGTGCCGGTCGGGTCGAGTTCCGTACCGGCGCGGTAGCCGCCCGAGTCTGCGAAAACGTTCCCTCCGAGCCAACCGCTTCCCGTGTACGCGGCGTACGTGTCCTCGAAGGTGACGAAAACGTCCGCGGTGCGGTGGCCGGGCTCCAGGTAGCAGTCGGCGATGGCGGTGCCGGGGTTGTCGACCACCAGCTCGGCGGCCGTGGGGTCCGCGGCGTCCATGGTGTCCTGCACGTACTCGCGCAGCTGCGCGTAGTGGTCGCGGGTGGCGTTACCGGGGCCGCAGTCGCGGCTGACGACGTCGAAGAAGATGCCGTCCACGTGGAGTCGGCCGTCGCGGGTCTTGAGGTAGTTGTCGACGGAGGCCTTGACGGCGGCGATGTCGCGGTTGCCGTGGTCCGTGTGGACGTAGCCGAGGACCTTCGTCTTCTCCCCGGTGGCGGTGGTCCCGGCCCGCAGGACGTCGGCGCGGGCCTGCCAGCGGGCGTCGAAGGGGGTGTCGCCGTTGCCCGGGTTGAGGACGACCACGGACGCGGCGGGCGCGGTGGCGACGAGGTCGCCGAGCATGCGGTCCCCGGCCCATGCGTACGCGGGGACGCCGATCTCCAGGCCCCGCACGCCGGCTGCCCGGGGTCTCGGGGCCGGGACGGCGTCCTCGGCCACCGTGCCGGCCGAGGCGGGCACGGCGGGCGCCGGGGCGGCCAGTAAGGAGGTGACCAGGACGGCGTACAGGGCCTTCACGGCGCGGGCCATGACTGTTCCTCCGACAAGGGGCGGGGGCAGGAGCACGACCCGACGAACACTAGACGGGCGCCCGTTCGGCGAAAGCCGAACCACTCGTATTGATGCGAGGAACAGACAAGCGATCTGTCACCTCATCATGTGAATCACGCGCATCACGCGGCCACACGGGCGGCCGCACAGACAGTCGTACGGATGGGCACCCGGGCCGTCATACGGCGGGCAGCCCGACCCCGTGGGCCAGTTGGCCCGCGGCGTGGGTGAAGAACGTGGCTCGGTCCTCGACGACCCGGTTGAACTGGCCGAACAGCTCGAAGGAGATGAGGCCGACCAACTGCGCCCAGGCCGCGACCAGGGCGGCGGTGACCTCCGGGGGCAGCCCTTCGGCGAAGTCCGCGGTCATCCGTACGGCCTCGGGGCGCAGGGCGGCGGGCAGCGGCGGCAGCGCGAGGCCGCGCCCGGCGTGGGCGGCCCGGACGATGCCGATGAGGGTGTTGCCGACGCGGGAGGCGGGGGCGACCGTGTCCATGGGGGCGCTGTAGCCGGGGACCGGGGAGCCGTAGATCAGGGAGTACTCGTGCGGGTGGTCCAGGGCCCAGGCGCGGACGGCCTCGCAGACGGCCGTCCAGCGCTCGCGGGGGGCGGCGCCTGCGGCGCGGGCGCGGGCGTCGGCCTCCTCGGCGGCGGCGCCGACGCTGTCGTAGGCGTCGACGATGAGGGCGGTGAGGAGCTCATCGCGGCTCGGGAAGTAGCGGTAGAGGGCCGAGGAGACCATGCCCAGCTCGCGGGCCACGGCGCGCAGCGAGAGCTTGGCGGCACCCTCGGCGGCGAGCATGCGGCGCGCCTCGTCCTTGATGGCGGCGGTGACCTCGATACGGGCCCGCTCCCGGGCCCCGCGCACGGTACTCATACGAGCAGTGTGCCAGAAGGCAGAGCACTGCCCAAAAATCAGAGCGCCGCTTCATTCAGAGAGCAGTGCTCTTGCTTTGGGGCAGCAATCCGTGCACACTGATCTCAAGCGAGAGCACCGCTCTCCCAATGCCCCCGGAGCAAGCCATGAACGCGCCCACCCCGTACTACGTCCAGGCCAGCCCGCTCGCCACCCGCTTCAACTCCCTCTTCGGGAAGCTGGCCCGGCTCGGCATCAGCCTGGCCGGCACCGCCGAGCTGTCGGTGCGCGGCCGCAAGTCCGGCCAGATGCAGCGGATCCCCGTCAACCCGCACACGTACGAGGGCGAGAAGTACCTGGTGTCGGCGCGCGGCCACTCCCAGTGGGTCCGCAACATGCGGGTGGCGGGCGGCGGTGAGCTGCGCGTGGGCCGCAAGGTGCGTACCTTCACGGTCACCGAGATCACCGATCCGGTGCAGAAGGCCGCCGTGCTGCGCGCCTACCTGGAGAAGTGGGGCTGGGAGGTCAACCGGTTCTTCCAGGGCGTCACCGCCCGGTCCACCGACGCGGAGCTCCAGGCCACCGCCGGCGACCACCCGGTCTTCCGCATCACCGTGTCGAACTGACGCACACGGAACACGGCGCACCCCACGCTGTGCCCCGCCCCGCCCAAAAACAGCGGCGGCCTTGCCCGCACACCCGGCAAGACCGCCACCCTCGTCCGCACCCCGGCCAGGAAGGGCCCGGGCCGGCGCTTTAAGCCTTCTCCGTCTCCTGGCCCTGGCCCTGGCCTTGTCCCTGCTCCGGACCCTCGGCCCGGTTCCGCGCCTGCTTGCCGTCCAGGATGTGCAGCGCCTTGCGGGCGATCGGATACGTCCGCACCAGGTCCGGCAGCGTCGTCGCACCCCGGGTGATGCGGGCGAAGGCCAGCCACGCCGGCCGGAAGCCGGTGATCGCCGCGTGCATCAGCCCCGGCCGGGCCTCGAAGGCGGTCAGCATCCGCTTGCCGACGCCCATCTCCACGCCCAGTCCGGCCTTGACCGCGAACGCGTAGTTCAGGGCCTGGCGGCGCGCGTCCACCGCGTCCTGCGCCTCGGAGATCTTCACCGCCCACTCCCCGGCCAGCCGGCCCGAGCGCAGCGCGAAGGAGATCCCCTCGCGGGTCCACGGCTCCAGCAGTCCGGCCGCGTCGCCCGCGACCAGGACCCGGCCCCGCGACAGCGGCGATTCGGGCTTGCGGCAACGGGTCAGGTGCCCGGACGAGATGGCGGGTTCGAAACCGGCGAGTCCGAGCCGGGCGATGAAGTCCTCCAGGTACCGCTTGGTCGCGGCCCCCTCGCCCTTCGCCGAGATGACCCCGACGGTCAGGGTGTCGCCCTTGGGGAAGACCCAGCCGTAACTGCCGGGCAGCGGGCCCCAGTCGAGGAGCACCCGCCCCTTCCAGTCCTCCGCGACCGTCTCCGGAACCGGGATCTCCGCCTCCAGGCCGAGGTCCACCTGCTCCATCTCGACGCCCACGTGCGCGCCGATCCGGCTCGCACTGCCGTCCGCGCCGACCACCGCGCGCGCCAGGACGGTCTCCCCGTCGGCGAGGACCACGGCGACCGTGCGCCGGTCGGGCACCGCCGCCCCGTGCTGCTCGACCCGCGTGACGGCCGTACCCGTACGGACGGTGGCGCCGGCCTTCTCGGCCTCGGCGACCAGCGCCGCGTCGAACTCCGGCCGGTTGACGAGGCCGAAGAGCATCTGCCGCGAACGGCGGGTCCGGGTCAGCTTCCCGTTCAGCGAGAAGGTGACCGCGTGGATGCGGTCCTGGAGGGGCAGGACGAACCCGGGCGGGAGGGCGTCGCGCGAAGGGCCGATGATCCCGCCGCCGCACGTCTTGTACCGGGGCAGCTCGGCCTTCTCCAGCAGCAGTACGCGCCGCCCGGCCTTCGCCGCCGCGAACGCGGCCGAGGCGCCGGCCGGCCCGGCCCCGACCACGACCACGTCCCATACCTCACCGGTGCCCCCGGGCACCTCGGCCACCCCGTCCTCCGCCCCCTGAGCGGCCTGCCCTGCTGCTGAGTCGGGTCCCCCGACGGTGCTGTCGTCGCTGCTCACGATGTGCTGCTGCTCCTGATCATGCGGTTGCTCCGATGCAGCCAAATCCTACGGCGCGAGTCCGGCCCGTCCTGCTGTGCGAGGATCGGGACTGTCTTTCGCCGTACCCGGCATACGCCCACCACGCGGATGCGGGCGGCGTACACGTACCGCCGAGTACACATACCCGGCGTACGCGTACACGGCGTACACCTACACAACGTCGCACCCAAGAGGAGCGTGCCCATGTCCCAGAATCCGATCGCCGAGACCATCGCCTCGCTGATGCCCCGCGCCAAGCAGGAGCTGAGCGAGCTGGTGGCCTTCCAGTCGGTGGCGGACTGGGCGCAGTTCCCGCAGAGCGAGAGCGAGGGCGCGGCCAACTGGGTGGCCGACGCGCTGCGCGCCGAGGGCTTCCAGGATGTGGCGCTCCTCGACACCCCGGACGGCACCCAGTCGGTGTACGGCCTTCTGCCCGGCCCGGAGGGTGCGCCGACCGTCCTCCTGTACGCGCACTACGACGTGCAGCCGCCGCTGGACGACGCCGCCTGGATCTCCCCCGCCTTCGAGCTGACCGAGCGCGACGGCCGCTGGTACGGGCGCGGCGCCGCGGACTGCAAGGGCGGGTTCGTCATGCACCTGCTGGCGCTGCGCGCGCTGAAGGCCAACGGCGGGGTGCCGGTGAGCGTGAAGGTGATCGTCGAGGGCTCGGAGGAGCAGGGCACCGGCGGCCTCCAGCAGTACGCCGAGGCGCACCCGGAGCTGCTGACCGCCGACACGATCGTCATCGGCGACACGGGCAACTTCCGGCTCGGCCTGCCGACGGTCACGGCCACCCTGCGCGGCATGTGCCTGATCAAGGTGAAGATCGACACCCTCGGCGGCAACCTGCACTCCGGCATGTTCGGCGGCGCCGCGCCCGACGCGCTGGCCGCGCTGATCCGGCTGCTGGACTCGCTGCGCGCCGCGGACGGTTCGACGACCGTCGACGGCCTGGCCTCGGACGCCGCCTGGGAGGGCCTGCAGTACCCGGAGGCGGACTTCCGCGCCGACGCGAAGGTGCTGGACGGGGTCGGGCTGATCGGCGAGGGCACCATCGCGGACCGGCTGTGGGCCCGCCCGGCCGTCACCGTGCTCGGCATCGACTGCCCGCCGGTCGTCGGCGCCACCCCCTCGGTGCACGCGAGCGCCGGCGCGCTGATCAGCCTGCGCGTGCCGCCGGGCGTGGACACGGCCGACGCCGTCAAGCTGCTGGAGGCCCACCTGGTGGCGCACACCCCGTGGCAGGCGCGCCTCGAACTCGAAGTCGTCGGCCAGGGCCAGCCGTTCCGGGCGGACACCGACAGCCCGGCGTACGCGTCGATGAAGGCGGCCCTGCAGGAGGCCTACCCGGGCCAGGAGATGCAGATCAGCGGTATGGGCGGATCGATTCCGCTGTGCAACACGCTGAACTCGCTCTACCCGGAGGCGGAGATGCTGCTGATCGGGCTGAGCGAGCCCGAGGCGCAGATCCACGCGGTGAACGAGAGCGTCTCGCCGGAGGAGCTGGAGCGGCTGTCGGTCGCGGAGGCCCTGTTCCTGGTCAACTACGCGGAGTCCAAGCGCGGCTGACCTGAGGACCGGTCGGCCTGTCGGGCTGCGCTACGGGCGAACTCCGCTCCCGGTGAAAGGCCGGCCGGGAGCGGAGCCGACGGACGGACACGGACGTACGTTCGGGGCATGGATCTTGTCGAAGTACTCCCGCAGCGGCTCCACATGCTCCGTTTCCCGATCGGCCAGGCGTACCTGTGGCGCGACGGTGAGGCCCTGACCCTGATCGACTCCGGCCACGTCGGCGCCGCGGCGGCGATCGAGGAGGCCGTCCGCTCCCTGGGGCTGAGCCCGGAGCGGCTGGAGCGGATCGTCCTGACCCACTGCCACCGCGACCACGTCGGCGCCGCGGAGGAACTCGCCGGGCGCTGGGGTGCGCAGGTGCTGGCGCACCGGCTGGACGCCCCGGTGATCCGGGGCGAGCTCCCGGTCCCGGAGCCGGTGCTGATGGACTGGGAACTCCCGCTGTACGCGCACGGCCTGACGGTGCCGCCGGCGCCGCCGACGCGGGTCGACCGGGAGGTCGAGGACGGGGAGGTGCTCCCGTTCGGCGGCGGAGCGGTGGTGGTCCACGCCCCGGGCCACACGCCGGGCAGCATCGGCATCCATCTGCCGCGCCACGGAGTGCTGTTCGCGGGCGACTGCATCGCGGGGGTGGACCGGGTGATGCTGGGCGTGTTCAACGTGGACCGCGCGGGGGCCCAGGCCTCGTTCCGGAGCCTGGCGGCGCTGTCCCCGTCGGTGGCCTGCTTCGGCCACGGCGACCCGCTCACCGAGTCCGCGGCGGCCACCCTCAGCGCAGCCGCGGACACGCTCTAGGGGTCACGGCGTGGGGCGGCCGGCCTCCAGGTAGAGGGGGCGGCCGCGCTCGCGGGCCCGCAGGGCCCAGCGGAGGCGCTCGTAGCGGACCGGTGGGAGCAGGCCCGCCGCCTCCTCCTCCGTGACGAACCGCCACGCCCGCAGCTCCGGACCCGGAAGCCGGAGCCCCGCCGCGGCGGCGGGTGAGAGCCGGCCACCGTCGAACAGCAGCCGCAGTCCCCCGTACGCCGGAGGCACCGGCGGCTCCCAGTCCACGACCAGCAGCCCCGGTACGGCGTCCAGCCTCAGGCCCAGTTCCTCCGCGACCTCCCGCACGCCCGCGCCGCCCGGCGCCTCGCCCGCCTCCACGACCCCGCCCGGGAACTCCCAGCCCGGCTTGTACGTCGGATCGACCAACAGCACCCGGTCCTCGTCGTCGAACAGCAGCACCCCGGCCGCCACCGTCTCCCGGGTCGGCTCCGGCGTCTGCACGATGTCGCAGACCCGGGCCGCGTCCGTGCGTACGGCTTCGGCTATCCGCTCCGCCGTCTGCCGCACGCTCAGGGCGCCGTTGTCGATGACGTGCGCGTCCGCCGCCAGCCAGCCGCCCAGCGCCTGCTGGTAGGCGGGGATGTGGTCGTACGCCCACTGACGCACCCTCACGTCCACGTCGGCGGGGTCCCCCGGCTCCTCCCGCGTCGCGATCCGCTCGCGCAGGATCGTTTCCTCCGGGGCGAGCAGCACATGCCGCACCGGAATCCGGCGCGCCGCCAGCCCGCCGAAGATCTCGTCCCGGTACTCCTGCCGCAGCAGCGTCATCGGCACCACCAGCACCCCGCCCAGCTCCGCGAGCATCGCGGCGGCCGTGTCCACCACCAGGCGCCGCCAGCTCGGCAGGTCCTGGTAGTCGGAGACCTCCGCGAGGCGTTTGCGCGGCAGCAGTTGGCGTAGTGAGTCGCCGACGAGCTCCGGGTCGTACAGGGTGCTGTCCGGCAGGATCCCGGTCAGTTCGCGGGCCGTGCTGGTCTTCCCGGCGCCGAATGTGCCGTTGATCCAGACAATCACGTCTACCCCTCTCCCCATGGCTCGTCCGGAGCCCCCAGTGGCTTGCCCGCATCACCCTGCCACGGAAACCCACTCCCCGGCCCAGTGCTTATCCTCAAGGTCGGAAAGATCGGATCCCAGACCCGCCCACCCCGCCACCTCCGGAGGTTTCCGTCCCGTGCCGCAGACCCGCCGCCCGTCCGACCCCCGCTACGGCAACCGGCCGACCATGAAGGACGTGGCGTCCCGCGCGGGCGTGGGCCTCAAGACGGTCTCGCGTGTGGTCAACGGCGAGGCGGGGGTCACCCCGGACACCGTGCGGCGGGTCCAGGAGGCCATCGACGCGCTCGGTTTCCGCCGCAACGACAGCGCCCGCGTGTTGCGCAAGGGGCGTACGGCCACCGTCGGGCTGGTCCTGGAGGATCTCGCGGACCCCTTCTACGGACCGCTGAACCGGGCCGTGGAGGAAGTGGCCCGGGCCCACGGGGCGCTGCTCATCAACGGGTCCAGCGCCGAGGACCCCGACCGGGAGCGGGAGTTGGCGCTGGCGCTGTGCGCGCGCCGGGTGGACGGGCTGATCGTGATCCCGGCCGGGGACGACCACCGCTACCTGGAGCCGGAGATCCGGGCGGGGGTGGCCACGGTGTTCGTGGACCGGCCGGCGGGCCGGATCGACGCGGACGTGGTGCTGTCGGACAGCTTCGGCGGTGCCCGCGCGGGCGTCGCGCACCTGATCGGGGGCGGCCACCGCCGGATCGGCTTCATCGGGGACCACCCGCACATCCACACTGCGACGGAGCGCCTGCGCGGCTACCGCGCGGCGATGGCGGACGCGGGCCTGCCGGTGGCGGAGTCCTGCGTCTCCCTCGGCTCGACCTCCCCGGACCGCGTCCGGGAGGCGGCCCGCGCGATGCTGACGGGCCCCGACCCCGTCACGGCGGTTTTCGCCGGGAACAACCGGGTGACAGTGACGCTGGTACGGGTCCTGGCCGAGCACCCGGTGCCGGTGGCCCTGGTCGGCTTCGACGACTTCGAGCTGGCCGACCTGCTGCGGCCCGGGGTGACGGTGGTGGCCCAGGACCCGGCGGCCCTGGGCCGGGTGGCCACGGACCGCCTGTTCCAGCGCCTCGCGGGCGCCGCCCTCGACCCGGCCCGCATCGAACTCCCGACCCGGCTGATCCCCCGCGGCTCGGGCGAAATCCCCCCGGCCGCATAAGGGGTTCGCTTCAGAAGATCAGCCCGCGCAGTACGGGTACGGCCCCGCCGGCGGCGGTGAGCCCGGCGAGTACGGACAGGGCGACGGGAACGCCGCCCAGGAAGCTCAGCCCGCCGACCACGCCGCCGATCAGCAGGGCGCTGACGAGCACGACGGCGGTGTGCAGGGACAGGAACGGCTGCTGCGTCTCACGTGGAGTGGTCATGGCTCGATTGCACCCCCGGCCGGGCCGCCGGCAGGCACGTACGGAACGAACCCGGTCCGAGCCGATCGCCCCGGAAACCCCCTGAACGACACTGGTGTTCGGCGGAACGCGCCCCCCGTTCCGAGCTGTTCGGGAAAGTTCCGGACTGTTCCGCCCGCGGCGTTCTAACCTGGGCGGCCACACATGGCCGAGGGGGGGACATGGGGGACATCGCGCCGCAGCCGCACGGCACCTTCACGACCTTCGAGGAGGGACTCGCCGCGCTCGCCGGTGATCTGACGCGATTACGGATCGAACGGGGCATGCCCTCGGACCGCGATCTGGGAGCGCGCGCGACCGGATCCATGACGCAGATCCGGCTGGCGGTGGCCACCCAGAGCGACATCTTCAACGGCAAGCGGCTCGTCCGGTTGGACACCTTCATGGCGCTGGTCCGGGTCCTGCTGTCCTACGACGAATACGGCCGTCCGACCGCCGTCCCCTCCCACACGGCACCCGAACTCGATGCCTGGCGTCGGCGCTGGCGGGAACTTGCCGCGCTGCAGTCCTCCGGGCACTCCCGTGCCCGTGCGGCCCGCGCCGCGCAGAGCGCCACCGAGGGCGCGGAAGCGGTACGGGAGTCCCTTGGGGAATCGGCCACCGGACCCCGCGCCCCCGCCGAGCCCCACCAGCCCGCCGACTCCCTCGGCCCGGCCGACCGGGCCCGGACACCACGGCATCCTGAACCGGTGGCCGATCCGACGGCCGGACCGGCCCCCGAGCCCACCGCCCGACCGGACCCCGACCAGCCCGTCGGCCCGCCCGCCGGTCCGCCCACCCGCCCGGCCCCGTACGCCCTCCGGCACCGCCTCGTCGGGCACCTCGCCTGTGGGACACGACGACCGGCCTGTCCGTCGGCCCGCCGCTGAGCGACCACGCCGGCCGGGTCGAGGACATCGCCTTCTCGGCGACCGGACGGCTCCTGGCCACCTCGTCCTCCGACGAGACGGTCCTGCTGTACGAACGGGCCGCCACACCCCGTACGACACCGCTCGCCGCCAAGGCCCTGGCCTCCGCGCCGGGAGAACGGCAGCCGGTCCGACTGCCGCCCGTGCAGGCCGGAGCCGCCCTCGTCAGGGTGGCCTGCTCCCCCGACGGCCGCCTCGTCGCTGCGACCACCGGTGCGGGATCCGTACAGGTGTGGGACCCGGTCACGCGTCTCCCCATCGGACCACCCCTGGTCGAGGGCACCGTCCTGCCCTGGTGTCTGGCGTTCTCGCCCGACGGCCGACTCCTCGCCACGGGGAGCGCGGACTGGACTCTGGCGCTCTGGAAGGCCTCGGGAAAACGCCTCGGCGAGTCCCCGCAGGCCCACGTCAACGAGGTCGTGGGAATCGCCTTCGCCCCGGACGGGAGGCGTCTGGTCAGCTCCGGCGCGGACGGCCGGGTGCAGTGGTGGGCTGCCGGCCCACGGCTGCGCTTCGACGGCCTCTCGCTCGGCCACCAGGGCACGGTGTGGTCGGCGGCGTTCTCACCGGACGGAACCGTCCCGGCCACTGCGGGAGCTGACGCCACCGTGCGGCTGTGGGAGCCGAACGGCGGCGGGCAGATCGGCGAGCCGCTGACCGGCCACTCCTCGGCGGTGTACGAAGTGGCGTTCTCGCCGGACGGGCGCCTGCTGGCCTCGGCCGGCGAGGACGGCCGGGTCCGGTTGTGGGACCCGTCGGCTGGCCGGCCCGTGGGCGGTCCGCTCGAAGGCCACGCCGAGGCCGTCAACGCCGTGGCCTTCTCCCCCGACGGGAGCCTGCTCGTCACCGCGGGCCGGGACGGAACCCTGAACCGCAGGATCATCGGCCCGCCGTAAAGCGCGCCATGACACGCCGCGAGGCCCGGCCGGGGCGTCCCCGGACCGGGCCTCGTCCATCAAACGGCGGATCAGGCGGTCGCCGTCAGCGTCGCCGAGCGGCGCGGGATCGCGAACGCGTCCAGCTCGGCGCGGGTCAGGCCGGTCAGGGCGGTGACCTCCTCCGCACCCACCGCGCCGCAGTCCAGGCCGCGGACCAGGTAGCCGGCCAGGGCCTTGGCCGTGGCGGGCTCGTCCATCACGTCGCCCTCGATCTTCGCGACGTACGCCTTCAGCCGCGCGGCAGCGGCTTCGAGGCCCTCGCGGTAGAAGGTGAACACCGCCGCGTAGCGGGTCGGCAGGTGGCCCGGGTGCATGTCCCAGCCCTGGTAGTACGCGCGGGCCAGGGCCCGGCGGGTGAGGCCGTAGTGCAGCTTCCACGCCTCGTGGACGTGCTCGGTGCTGCCGATCGGCAGGACGTTCGTGGAGCCGTCGGAGACGCGTACGCCGGTGCCGGCGGCCGCGACCTGCATGATTGCCTTGGCGTGGTCGGCGGCGGGGTGGTCGCTCGACTGGTACGCGGCGGAGACCCCGACGCAGGCGCTGTAGTCGAAGGTGCCGTAGTGCAGGCCGGTGGCGCGGCCCTTGGAGGCCTCGATCATCCGGGCCACGGTGGCGGTGCCGTCGGAGGCGACGATCGACTGGCTGGTCTCGATCTGGATCTCGAAGCCGATCCGGCCCGGGCGCAGGCCGCGGGCGGTCTCGAAGGCCTCCAGCAGCTTGACGAAGGCGCTGACCTGCTCGGCGTACGTGACCTTCGGGAGGGTCAGGACGAGGCCCTCGGGCAGCCCGCCGTGCTCCAGCAGCCCGGACAGGAAGATGTCGGTGGTGCGGATGCCGCGGTCGCGGACGTTGGACTCCATGCACTTCATGCGGATGCCCATGTACGGGGCGTTCGTGCCGTTGGAGAAGGCTTCGGAGACGAGGCGGGCGGCGCGGGCGGCCGCCTGGTCCTCCTCGTCGTCGGAGCGGACGCCGAAGCCGTCCTCGAAGTCGACGCGGAGGTCCTCGATGGGCTCGCGCTGCAGCTTGGCGCGGACCCGGTCGTAGACCGGTACGGCGAGCTCGTCGGAGATGCCGAGGACCTTGGCGAAGGTGGCGGCGTCCGGGGCGTGCTCGTCGAGGGCGGCGAGGGCCTGGTCGCCCCAGGAGCGGATGGTGTCGGCGGCGAAGACGTCACCGGGGACGTAGACCGTGTGGATGGGCTGGCGGGTGCCGGGGTCGCCCGGGTAGTGGCGCGCGAGCTCCGCGTCCACCGGCGCGAGGGAGGCGCTGATCCCCTCGCTGACCGCGCCTGCGAGGCTCGTCGCCACCTTCTCCTGCTGACCCATCGTGCACTCTCCTCTTTTTCCGCTTCACGGAAGCATAGATCCGCATAGCAGAATTTAATGAGGGGTTCTTGTCTAGTCAATGGTTGCAGGAAACACCTCGGGGCCGCGTGGTGAGTGTCACCACGCGGCCCCGAGTCACAGCATCGACGCAGGTCAGCCCTTGCGGGCCTTGATCTCCTCGGTCAGCTGCGGGACGACCGCGAAGAGGTCGCCGACCACGCCGTAGTCGACCAGGTCGAAGATCGGGGCCTCGGCGTCCTTGTTGATGGCCACGATGGTCTTCGAGGTCTGCATGCCGGCGCGGTGCTGGATCGCGCCCGAGATGCCGGAGGCGATGTACAGCTGCGGGGAGACCGACTTGCCGGTCTGGCCGACCTGGTTGGAGTGCGGGTACCAGCCGGCGTCGACGGCGGCGCGCGAGGCGCCGACGGCGGCACCGAGGGAGTCCGCGAGCTCCTCGATGATGTGGAAGTTCTCGGCGCCGTTGACGCCGCGGCCGCCGGAGACCACGATCGCGGCCTCGGTCAGCTCGGGGCGGCCGGTCGACTCGCGCGGGGTGCGGGAGACGACCTTGGTGCCGGTGGCCAGGGCGCCGAAGGTGACGGCGAGCGCCTCGACGGTGCCGGCGGCCGGGGCGGCCTCGACCGGAGCCGAGTTCGGCTTGACGGTGATGACCGGGGTGCCCTTGGAGACACGGGACTTGGTGGTGAAGGACGCGGCGAAGGCGGCCTGCGTCGCGACCGGGCCCTCGTCACCGGCCTCCAGGTCGACGGCGTCGGTGATGATGCCGGAGCCGATGCGGACCGCCAGGCGGGCGGCGATCTCCTTGCCCTCGGCGGAGGAGGGGACGAGCACGGCGGCCGGGGAGACGGCGTCGTACGCGGCCTGGAGCGCGTCCACCTTCGGTACGACGAGGTACTCGGTGAACTCGGGTGCGTCGGCGGTCAGGACCTTGACCGCACCGTGCTCGGCGAGCACGGCGGCGGTGGCCTCGGCACCGGCGCCGAGGGCGACGGCGACGGGCTCGCCGATGCGGCGGGCCAGCGTCAGCAGCTCGAGGGTGGGCTTGCGGACGGCACCGTCCGCGTGGTCGACGTAGACGAGAACTTCAGCCATGGGACTGCTCTCCTGCGATTGCGAAGTATCTGGGGGCTAACAGAGGTGACCGAAGCTCTTAGATGAACTTCTGGCCGGCCAGGAACTCGGCCAGCGACTTGCCGCCCTCGCCCTCGTCCTTGACGATCGTGCCGGCGGTGCGGGCCGGGCGCTGCGTCGCGGAGTCGACCGCGGTCCAGGAGCCCTCGAGGCCGACCTCGTCCGACTCGATCTCCAGCTCCTCCAGGTCCCAGGACTCCACCGGCTTCTTCTTGGCGGCCATGATGCCCTTGAAGGAGGGGTAGCGGGCCTCGCCCGACTGGTCCGTCACGGAGACGAGCGCCGGGAGGGAGGCCTCCAGCTGCTCGCTCGCGGAGTCACCGTCGCGGCGGCCCGTCACGGTGCCGTCCTCGACCTTGACCTCGGAGAGCAGGGTGACCTGCGGGACGCCCAGACGCTCGGCCAGGATCGCCGGGAGCACGCCCATGGTGCCGTCGGTCGAAGCCATGCCGGTGATGACCAGGTCGTAGCCGGCCTTCTCGATCGCCTTGGCGAGCACCAGCGAGGTGCCCATGACGTCGCTGCCGTGCAGGTCGTCGTCCTCGACGTGGATGGCCTTGTCGGCGCCCATGGACAGCGCCTTGCGCAGCGCGTCCTTGGCGTCCTCGGGGCCCACCGTCAGGACGGTGATCTCGGCGTCGTCGGCGTCTTCGGCGATCTGCAGCGCCTGCTCGACGGCGTACTCGTCGAGCTCCGACAGCAGACCGTCGACGTCGTCGCGGTCGACCGTCAGGTCATCGGCGAAGTGCCGGTCGCCGGTGGCGTCGGGCACGTACTTCACACAGACAACGATCCTCAGGCTCACGCCGGCTCTCCTACCGCATCGTCTTTTTTCTGATACCGCCTTGTGCAGGCAGCATAGGCGCCTTGTCGGGCGGATCCCGGTCGGGGCGGCCCGCGCTCCGAAGGGAATGTTACTCGTCAGTACACCGTGGGTGCTCCACGGTGGCAAGGCCGGTGAACTGTGATCTGTCCAACGCCGCCCGAACCCGCCCCAGCAGGGACGATTCAGTCGCGCAGCGCGTTGAAGCGACCCTGGTGGTACAGCAGCGGCCGGCCTTCCCCGGCCGGGTCCCCGGTCACCGCCTCCGCGATGATCACCCGGTGCGCCCCGGCCGGCACGCGCGCCACCACGCGGCACACCAGCCACGCCAGTACGTCGTCCAGCACCGGAACCCCGTACGGACCCGGGGCCCAGCCCGTGCCGGGCCCGAACCGGTCGGCTCCGCTGCGGGCGAACAGGCCCGCGAGGTCCTGCTGGTGCTCGCCGAGTATGTGGACGCCGAGGTGCTCGGAGTCGCGTATCGCGGGCCAGCTGGAGGCCCCCGTGGCGATGGTGAAGGACAGCAGTGGAGGATCGGCGGAGACCGAGTTGAGCGAGGTCGCGGTGAACCCGACCGGGCGGCCGCCGTCCTCGGCGGTGATCACGGCCACTCCCGCGGCATGCCGGCGGAAGACAGAGCGCAGCAGGTCGGGCGAGCCGGGCCGGCCGGAGTCGGCGGTGGGGACGGTGGAGGCGGTCGGGGCCGTCATGGAGGTGCTTCCTTCTGCCGCGGAGGCGGCGGACACGGGCGCGATGGGATCGGGTCGGGGACCGGGTTCGTTCAGTGGCCCTGACAACGCGCGCTCGCGTAGCGGACGAGGTCCACGTGGACCCGCCCGTAAAGCAGGAGTTCATACCGCATGCCGCCAGCCTGGCGATCTCCCGTGTACACAGTCAAGCCGCATCGGGCAGATGCGAGGCGCGTCACGCTGCGTGCGGGCGCGTGCACCGGCGCGCCGGTCATCAGGCGGGCCATCGGTCCGGTCATCGGGCCGGCCGCCGTGCCCGTCATACCGCGGCGCCCAGCGCGGCGATCACGTCCGCCTTGCGCGGCATCCCCACCGCGCGCCGCACGATCCGGCCCCCGGCGTCGAGGACGAGCACGGTGGGCGTCTTCTCGATGCAGAGGGCGCGCACCAGCTCCAGACGGGCCTCAGCGTCGATCTCGATGTGCTCGACGCCGTCGACCAGGCCGGCCACGTCGGCGAGGATCCGCCGGGTGGCCCGGCAGGGCTGGCAGAACGCGCTGGAGAACTGCACCAGGCTGGCCCGGCGCCCGAGCGGTGCGCCCAGTTGCGCCGCGCCCAGCCGTACCAGGCCCGTGACCTGCCCGTCCTCGTCCCCGTGCACCCCTGCTCCCGTCGCCGCGGACCTCGTTGCCGCATCATTGAACTGCGTTCGTACGGTGATCCGAGCGCCCCGGCTACGCGCCGCATTCCCGGCGTGACGAGAATCTCCTCGGGCACGGTCGTCTGGGCTGGCCAGCAGCCCGCGTATGGGGCACGATCCCCAAGGGCAGCGTACCTACGCAGCCGTAACTTCCGGCCGGGAGCACCTCCCCAGGCAGAAAGCGGGGTCTCCCCCTCATGGCTGAGCTCGTCTATCCTCCGGTGATCGGCGCCGCCCACACCCTCTTCAGGGCGCTGGACATCCGCATCGACATGAAGGGCACGGAGAACATCCCGCGCAAGGGCGGGGCGGTTCTCGTGTCGAACCACATCGGCTACCTCGACTTCATCTTCGCCGGCCTGACCGCGCGGCCGCAGAAGCGCCTGGTCCGCTTCATGGCGAAGGAGTCGGTGTTCCGCCACAAGGTGTCCGGTCCGCTGATGCGCGCGATGAAGCACATCCCGGTCGACCGCAAGCAGGGTGAGACGGCCTACCAGCACGCCCTCGACTCGCTGCGCGCGGGCGAGATCATCGGCGTGTTCCCGGAGGCGACGATCTCCCAGTCGTTCACCCTCAAGAGCTTCAAGTCGGGCGCCGCGCGCATGGCCCAGGAGGCCGGCGTCCCGCTGATCCCGGTGGCGCTGTGGGGCACCCAGCGGCTGTGGACCAAGGGCCGCCCGAAGAACCTCAAGCGCAGCCACATCCCGGTGACGATGCGGGTCGGCGAGCCCATCGAGGCGCCCACCGACCAGTACGCCGGGGCCATCACGCGCCGCCTGCGCGAGCGGGTGCAGGAGCTGCTCGACGCCGCGCAGAGCGCCTACCCGGGCAAGCCCAAGGGCCCCGAAGACACCTGGTGGCTGCCGGCGCACCTGGGCGGCACCGCGCCGACGGCCGCCCAGGTCAAGGAAGCGGGCTGATCCCGCACCATCAGGTCGGGTGATCGTGCGGCCCCGCTGTTCACGGCGGGGCCGCGGTCTCGTGCCGGCGTGCCGGCGTGCTGGTCGAGCCCGATCGTCAGTTCGGGTTCTCGGCGTGGGTCAGCGTCTCCCATGCCTCGAAGTGGTTCTCGGTGCCCGCCGGGCGCCGCCCCTCGGTGAGCTTGCGGGTGTTCTCCATGCTGACGCCCAGGCGCGTGTGCAGGGCGTTGTAGCCGACCTCGGTGGCCGGGCCGATGCCCTTCGTCACGCTCCCGCCGCACAGCCAGGACGGCACCTTCGCGCCGAGTTCGTACTGGGCGTGGAAGCCGAGCGCGTACCGGAACCGGTCCTTGAACTGCGGGTACAGGTCGCGTCCCTGGATCCGCGAGGTCTCCGCGACGTGCATGGTCGCGGCGATCGCCATCCCGGTGTGGCCGAAGTCCCGGCAGGTCTCCTGGGCGAGCCCGTCCACGAAGGTGCTCTGGCCCTGCCAGTAGTCGATCAGCTCGCTCTTGGTGTCGATGGTCGAGCGCGGCGGGTACGCGGGCTGCGCCCCGTCCGAGGCGAGGTAGAAGTACGCCGGGACCCGGCCTAGGTAGATCGCCATCGCCTTGTCGTAGCTCGCGCGGTCGTCGAGATGGACCGAGATGCCGATGGCGGCGTCCATCATGATCAGTTCCCAGTTGCCGTTGCTGTTCGGCTTCCCGTTGATGACCTCGGGCAGGTAGACGTCGCGCAGCATGGTGGCGAAGCGCCCCTGGTTCGGCCAGCCGCCGGTGTACGTGTGCTTGATGATCTCGGCGGCGCGCGGCCAGGTGGAGCCCGCCCAGCCGCTCTGCAGCGGGGCGTTGGTGTTGGTGTGGTCCTTGATCTTCGCGGACCAGGCGTCCATCAGCTCGATCGACTTCTTCGCGTACTTGGCGTCCCGGGTGATGTACCAGGCGAGGGCGTCGCTGTACGCGGCGATGGCGTCCTCGCGCTCCTCGGAACAGCCGTTGTCCGGGTTCGAGTACGAGCCGCACTCGACGACGGCGCGCGGTTGGGGCGTACGCGACTGCGAGCCGTACGGGCTGGCGAGCATCGCGTCGAACGCCGACTTCCACGGCTGCTCCCCCGCCTGCACCTTCGTGCGTACGAAGTCCAGCTGGGCACGGCTGCTCAGGACTCCGGGGTGCGCGAACTGCGCCGGAGCGGCGGCTGCGGCGGGAGCGGGAGCCGGCGGGGGCCCGGCCTGGGCGGTGGGGGTGAGGGTCAGGGCCGCGGTCAGGCCGAGTGCCAGGGCGGCCAGAGCTGTGGGAACTCCGTAGCGCATGGAGCACCTTCCGTTCGGGGTGGGGGGAACGGGGGATGTTCTGCCGCCGAAAGTACTCATGGGCATGCCAAGTTGACAACGTCATCCGACAGGAAACTTTCCTATCTCCGTCGGGAGGTTGCGCCACAGCTCCGGCCGATCGGCGGACCCCTGGAGGGCCGCCAGCGCGGCGGGGTGCGCAGCGGCGTACAGCTCGGGGTAGTCGACCTCACCGAGCCCGGGGCGCACAGGGAAGGCGAGTTGCTCGGTGTCCAGCGCGAACCGGGCGTCCACGCCGGGCTTGTTGCCCCGCGGGTCCTGGCGGGCCCAGTCCGCGGCCCCCGGCAACCGGAGGGCGATCAGCCCGTGCACGACGGGGTTCGAGCCGTCGTCGTCGGTGAGCCGCTGGTAGCAGAGGCCGGCCGGGATGCCCCGGGCTCGCAACAGGGCGACCAGCGCATGGGACTTGGCGAAGCAGATGCCGTTGCGGGTGCGCAGCACGTCCGAGGCGCGCCAGGAGACGCGCAGATCCCCGGAGTCGGCGGAGTGCGGGATGGTGTCGCGGACGAACTCGAAGGCGGCCTTGGCGTATGAGTATGCGTCGCCGGTGGCGGCCCAGAGGGCGTCGGCGGTCTCCTCCACGAGCGGGTGGTCGTGGTCGATGACCTCATCTGCCGCCAGATAGGCGTGCACATCCGGGCTTTGCGGGATCAGCTGCATGGCCCGGAGCATAGGCATACCCCCGACCGCAAATCAATGAATTTGCGGTCAGGGGTATATCTATTCAGATCTTCAGCGGGACAGCTCTTCCTTCAGCGCCTGGAGGAAGCCGTCCACGTCTTCCTCCTGGGTGTCGAAGCCGCACATCCAGCGCACGTGGCCGGCTGCCTCGTCCCAGAAGTAGAAGCGGTAGCGCTTCTGCAGCCGCCGCGACACCTCCTGCGGCAGCTTCGCGAACACCGCGTTGGCCTGCACCGGGTAGAGGATCTCCACCCCGTCGGTCTCGCGCACCCCCGCCGCCAGCCGCTGCGCCATCGCGTTGGCGTGCCGGGCGTTGCGCAGCCACAGGTCCTTGGCGAGCAGCGCCTCCAGCTGTACCGATACGAACCGCATCTTGGACGCGAGCTGCATCGACATCTTGCGGATGTGCTTCATCTGCCGGACCGCGTCCGGGTTGACGACCACCACGGCCTCGCCGAACATCATGCCGTTCTTGGTGCCGCCGTAGGACAGCACGTCCACGCCCACCGTGTTGGTGAACGTGCGCATCGGCACGTCGAGCGAGGCCGCGGCGTTGGCTATGCGGGCCCCGTCGAGGTGGACCTTCATGCCGTGGGCGTGCGCGTGCTCGCAGATCGCCCGGATCTCGTCCGGCGTGTAGACCGTGCCGAGCTCGGTGTTCTGGGTGATCGAGACGACCTGCGGCATCGCCCGGTGCTCGTCCTCCCAGCCCCAGGCCTGCCGGTCGATGAGCTCGGGGGTGAGCTTGCCGTCCGGGGTCGGGACGGTGAGCAGCTTGAGCCCGGCCATCCGCTCCGGGGCGCCGCCCTCGTCGACGTTGATGTGCGCCGACTCGGCGCAGATCACCGCACCCCAGCGGTCCGTCAGGGCCTGGAGGGCCGTGACGTTCGCGCCGGTGCCGTTGAAGACCGGGAAGGCCTCCGCGTACGGGCCGAAGTGGCTGCGGATGATCTTCTGCAGGTGCTCGGTGTACTCGTCCTCGCCGTAGGCGACCTGGTGGCCGCCGTTGGCCAGGGCGAGGGCCTCCAGGATCTCCGGATGGACCCCCGCGTAGTTGTCGCTCGCGAATCCGCGCACCGCCGGATCGTGGTGGCGGTGGGCATCGGTCTTCACGGTTGCGGAGTGAGCCACAGACGCTGTCCGTTCACATCGATGGCGGGCCGCTCCCAGACGCCGGCGATGGCCTCGGCCAGCTCCTTGACGTCGGTGAAGCCCGCGAACTTCGCATTGGGGCGCTCGGCGCGCATCGCGTCGTGCACCAGTGCCTTGATCACCAGGATCGCAGCCGCGGCGCCCGGGCCGTCCTCGCCCCCCGCCTTGCGGAAGGAGTCGGCGAGGGCGAGCGTCCAGGCCTCGGCGGCCGCCTTGCCTGCGTTGTACGCGGCGTTGTTGGCGACCGGCTTGTGCGCGCCGGACTGGCTGATCAGGACGTAGCGGCCGCGGTCACTGCGCAGCAGCCCGTCGTGGAAGGCGAGCGAGGTGTGCTGGACGGTGCGGATCAGGAGCTTCTCCAGGAAGTCCCAGTCCGCGAGGTCCACGTCGGTGAAGGTCTTGCTGCCGCGCCAGCCGCCGACGAGGTGGACGACCCCGTCGATCCGGCCGAACTCCTTCTCGGTCCGCTCGGCCCAGGCCTTGGTGGCCGCGAGGTCGAGCAGGTCCACGGTGTCACCGGTGACGGTGGCGCCGCCGTGGGCGTAGCGGGCCGCGTCCACGGACTCCGCGAGGCGCGTCGGGTCGGCGTCGGCCGCGACGACCACGGCACCGGCCTCGGCGAGGCGGATCAGGGCGGCGCGACCGGCGGGGCCGCCGGCCCCGGCGACCGCCACGACGGCACCCTGGAGCTTGCCGTTCCCGGACTTTCCAGCGCTGTTCATCTGTGCAGCCTCCTGTGCGCGAGCGCTCACGCGGCGACCCGCTCGGCCGAATCGGCGTTCACTGCAGTGATGCCCTTCGTGGAGGCGATCACTCCCTTGAGCTTCTTGGCGAGCGCCTCATAGAACATGCTCAGCGGAAACTCGTCGGGAAGCACGTCGTCGACGAGCTTGCGCGGCGGCTGCGTCAGGTCGAGGGCGTCGGGGCCCTTGGCCCACTTGGAGCCCGGGTGAGGGGCGAGGTAGGTGGAGACGAGCTCGTACGCCTTGAACCAGTGGACGAGCTTCGGGCGGTCGATGCCGGCCCGGTAGAGGTCCTCGATCTCGGCGCACAGCTGGTTGGTGACCTGCGGGGCGCGCATCCAGTCGATCTTCAGCTTGTTGTCCGTCCAGCGCACGACGTCGTGCTTGTGGAGGTACGCGAAGAGCAGCTGGCCGCCGAGGCCGTCGTAGTTGCGGTTGCGGTCACCGGAGACCGGGAAGCGGAACATCCGGTCGAAGAGGACGGCGTACTGCACGTCGCGGCCGTGCTCGTTGCCCTCGGACTCCAGCTTCACGGCCTCCTTGAAGGCGGTGAGGTCGCAGCGCAGCTCCTCCAGGCCGTACATCCAGAACGGCTGGCGCTGCTTGATCATGAAGGGGTCGAACGGCAGGTCGCCGTGGCTGTGGGTGCGGTCGTGGACCATGTCCCACAGGACGAAGGCCTTCTCGCAGCGCTCCTGGTCCTCGACCATGCGGGCGATGTCCTCGGGCAGCTCGATGCCCAGGATGTCGACGGCGGCCTCGGTGACCTTGCGGTAGCGGGCGGCCTCGCGGTCGCAGAAGATGCCGCCCCAGGTGAAGCGCTCGGGGGCCTCGCGGACTGCGATGGTCTCCGGGAAGAGCACGGCGGAGTGCGTGTCGTAGCCCGGGGTGAAGTCCTCGAAGGTGATGCCGAGGAAGAGCGGGTTGTCGTACCGGGTGCGCTCCAGCTCGGAGAGCCACTCGGGCCACACCATCTTCAGGACGACGGCCTCGAAGTTGCGGTCGAGGTTGCCGTTCTGCGTGTACATGGGGAAGACGACCAGGTGCTGGAGCCCGTCGGCGCGCTCGGCGGCCGGGTGGAAGGCCAGCAGGGAGTCCAGGAAGTCCGGCACCTTGAAGCCGTCCGCCACCCACTTGCGCAGGTCGGAGACGAGCGCGCGGTGGTACGCGGTGGCGTGCGGCAGCAGCGGCGACAGGGTCTCCACGGCGGCGATCACCTGCTCGACGGCTGCTGCGACCTCGGTCGGAGCCGGGGCGTCCGCGGCCTCGAAGTCGATCGAGCCGTCCTTGGCCTGCCAGGGGCGGATCTCCTCCACGGCGGCCTTGAGCTCGGGCCACGCCGGGTGGTCGACCACCCGCGCACCGGCGGCTATCACCGCACCGCCAGAACCCGGCACAAGAATTTCCGTCATGTCACTTCCTCCACAGGAGAACCTCGCGTCAACACAGCGTATGGGTGCGGGCCCCTCCTGCTCAAGGGGCTGTGCGGGAAATTATCCTGCGCGACCCCCATGGACACCGTAATTCTTCCCGCCGTCCACCGTCCCTGCGAGCGCTTCGCCCCTTTCGCGCACCGCCAACCGCACCCGTCGGCCCCGCGGGCGGGTGCCCGCGGGGCCGACGGGTGACGTCCGTCACTCAGGCGGTGCGGAAGTGCGGGATGACCTTCTCGCCCCACTGCCGCAGGGTTTCCAGGCAGGCCTCCTGCGGCACCGTGCCCATCTGGATCAGGCACATGATCTCGTCCGCACCCGCCTCCTTGAGCCGCTGCACGTACGCGATGGCGTCGTCGGCGCTCCCGTACGCGTGATCGGCGTGGAAGGTCGCCGTCGAGGTGGGCCGCACCGGTATGGCCTGCTCGTGCAGCCGGGCCACCACCTGCTCGGCCGCCCGGCGCATCTCCGTCGCCTCGTCGGCACCCGCGACCACGGCCTCGTCCGGGACGCCGGCGCCGCCGTACCAGTGGCCGATGGACTGGGCGAAGAACCGCTGGCCGCGGATGCCGATCCGGCGCGCCTCGGCCGGATCGTCGAGCACGACGGTCGGGCAGAGCACCGAGAAGTGGTCGTTGACCGCGGTGGAGACGAAGCGCGTGCCGTCCCGGCCGGCCACCGCCCCGTCGTACACGGCTCGCATCCTGGCGATGGACTCCGGCCCGGCGAAGCCCATCACCAGGGCCCCGACGCCCAGTTCGGCGGCCTGTACGAGGGTCTCGGCGCGGCTGCACGCCAGGAACAGCGGCGGATGCGGGGTCTGGCGCGGCCGCGGCAGGATCGGGTGCGGGTCGATGTCGATCAGCTCTCCGTGGTACTCCAGCTCCTCCTCCTGCCAGGCCTTGCCGATGATCCGCAGCGCCTCCTCCACCTCCTGCGTGGTGCGCTCCCGGTCGACCCCGCACAGGGAGGTCTCCTGCTCGGTGCCGCCGCGCCCGGCGCCCAGGTCGAGGCGGCCGCCGGAGAGCAGGTCGAGCATGGCGGCCCGCTCGGCCACCCGGACCGGGTGGTTGAAGTTGAAGGGCATGCAGACGACCCCGTGGCCGATGCGTATGGTGTGCGTCCGGGCCGCGACCCAGGTGAGGAAGACCTCGGGCGCCGACATGTGCGCGTACCACTTCAGGGAGTGGTGCTCGACGGCCCAGATCCGGTCGAATCCCATCTGCTCGGCGAGCACGGCCTGCTCCACGCAGTCGTGGATGACCTGGTGCTCCCGCTCCACGGTCGGGTCGGCGAGCTGAGCTTCGAAGATCACGGAGAATTTCACGATGCCTCCAGGGTTGCGTCCCGTGCCCGGCCTTACTTCAATTCGGAATATGACTAGTAGTCAGACGTCGAAGAAGCAAGACCTACCGGCGACCGCGTGGGCCGTGCTCGGGCTGCTGTCCTTCCCCGGGGAGCGCACCGGGTACGAGCTGAAGAAGTGGGCGGACTCCTCCCTGCGCTTCTTCTACTGGTCCCCGGCCATCAGCCAGATCTACGCCGAACTGCGCCGGCTGGAGGAGCTCGGGTACGCGGCCTCCGCCCGCTCGGGGCCGGAGGAGGCGCGGGCCAAGCGCCGCTACGCCATCACCGATGCGGGACGCGCGGCCCTCGCCGGCTGGGCCTCGGACACCGCGGAGGCCGGACCCCCGGTGCTCAAGCACGGGCTGCTGCTGCGGATCTGGCTCGGCCACCTCGCCGAGCCGGAGCTGCTGCGCGCGATGGTCGGCGACCACCTGGAGCACACCCGGGACGAACTGGCCGCCGTACGGGAGGCCATGGCGCAGGCGGACGACGTACCGGAGTGGGCCTTCCCCGCGCTCGCGCTGCGCTGGAGCGAGCGGCAGCACCTGGCCGAACTGGAGTTGGGCGAGGCCCTGCTGGCCGATCTGGCGGAGCTGGACCCGGCCGGTACGGGGACCTCGGCCGGAGCCCTGGCCGCGGATCGTCAAGGCAGCGGGGACGCGCCCACGCCCGGGTGACGCGGCAGGGCCGCCGCGGCGCGCTCGGCGGCGTACAGCCCTGGCGGGAACCGGCCGAAGGCCCCGTTCCGGGCGCTGCACGGGCGGTCCCATCGCATCCCCGGCGCACTAGCATGCGTCCTCACCGCCCGGCCGGTAGGGACACCGCGACCGTGCGGCGAGCCGCCGTCGACGGAAGCGAGAGAACCTTGACTTTCCTCACCATCGGTCACCGCGGGGTCATGGGTGTCGAACCGGAGAACACCCTGCGGTCGTTCGTCCGCGCGGAACGTTCCGGGATGGACGTCATCGCGCTGGATCTGCAGCTGAGCAAGGACGGCGTGCTCGTCGTCCTGCACGACGCCGAGGTGGACCGCACCACCGACGGCTCCGGAGCCGTCGCCGACCTGACCCTGGCCGCGCTGCGCGAGCTGGACGCCGGCCGGGGCGAGCGCGTACCGGTCTTCGAGGAGGTCCTGGACGCGGTCCGGACCCCGCTCCAGGTGTCGGTCCAGGACGGGCCGACCGCGGCGGCGCTGGCGGAGCTGGTCCTGCGCCGCGACCTGGGCGCACGGGTGGAGGTGGCCTCCTTCAGCGACGAGGCGCTCGCCGAGGCGGCCCGGCTGCTGCCGGGAGTGCGCAGCTGCCTGTACGCGGACCGGCACCTCGGGCACCGAAGGACCATCGTGGACCGGGCGCTGGCCGTCGGTGCGCACACCGCCGCCCTGAACATCCGCGAGCTCACCCTGGACACGGTGGAGTCGGTCCACGCGGCCGGGCTGCGGGTGACCGGCTGGACCGTCAACACCCTGCAACAGCTGCGGGTGGCGCGGGCGCTCGAACTGGACGGCGCGTCAACCGACTTCCCGGAGATCCGCAGCACGGGCCGGTTCATCGCCTGACGGCGGCTCCCGCTGCGTACTACAACGGCTTGACCAGCAGTTCGAAGGCCAGGTCGTCGCGGAGCGGGACGCCGAAGCGCTCGTCGCCGTAGGGGAAGGGGCTCAGTTCGCCGGTGCGCCGGTATCCGCGGCGCACGTAGTAGGCGATGAGCTCCTCCCGTACGTTCACCACCGTCATCCGCATCTCCTTGGCGCCCCACGTCTCGCGGGCGCGGCGCTCGGCCTCGGCGAGTATCTCCTTGCCGAGGCCGCCGCCCTGCAGCCCCGGGCGGACCGCGAACATCCCGAAGTAGGCATGGTCGCCCCGGTGTTCGAGCTGGCAGCAGGCGACGAGCTCGCCGGCGCGCTCGACGACGAGCAGGACGCTGTCGGCGGAGTCGATGATCGCGCGGACCCCGTCGGGGTCGGTGCGCTGCCCGTCCAGGTAGTCCGCCTCGGTGGTCCAGCCCGCGCGGCTGGCGTCCCCGCGGTAGGCCGATTCGACCAGGATCACCAGTTCAGGTACGTCCGTCTCCACGGCACTGCGGAAGTTCAGGGCGGTGGGGTGGGCGGTCGACATCGGGTGCTCCCGTTCTGCTCGGTGGCATATGACATGCCCGGTGCGGCAAGGAGAGCCTAACCCGGAGCGGCGTGCGGACATCCGGGCCTGGGCATCTCTTCCCGTGACGCCGACGAACCGGGAGGTTCCGCCGTGCACGGTCCCGCGATGTCACTTTCCGCTTCCCTCTCCGCCTGGCTCCTCGTACTGCTGTGTGCCGTGAGCGGTGCGTACTGCCTGTGGCGGGTGCGCAGATCGGAGCGGGAGGCACGCGGCGGGGCGGCGGGCGAGGCGCTGATGGCGTTCGGGATGGCGGCGATGGCCGTGCCCCCGGGCATCGGGCCGTGGGGGCCCGGGATCCTGCTGGCCGTGTTCTGCGGGGCCGCGCTGCACGCGCTGTGGCTGCTGCGGGGCGGGGTGCACCACGCGCACCACCTGGTCGGCTCGCTGGCCATGGCGTACATGGCGCTGACGATGGCCGACGGGCACGGGCACGGCGGGGGCCTGCCGCTCGTCACCGGGGCGCTGCTCCTCTATTTCGCGGGGTACGTGCTGCTCGGCGGGGCCCGGCTGGTGACGGCGGGCGGGGGTGCGCAGCCGGTCGCGGGCGGGCCGCCCGTGAAGGCCGCGGAGCTGACGCGGGCGTGCCGACTCGCCATGGGAATGGGGATGTTGGCGATGTTGCTGAGTCTGTGAGGCTCGGGGAGCCGATGGGCAAACGTGTCCTGCGTCACCAATCGCGAAAGGCCGTACCCGCAGGTAGCCCCGCGCTCATAGGCTGGTGGACATGATGGTCCCCGCCGCACTCCTGTTGCTCGGCGCCCTGACCGCGGTGCTCGCCCCCCGTCTGCTGGCCCGGGCCGACTGGCCCGAGCGGGAGCCCGTCGTCGCGTTGTGGGTGTGGCAGTGCGTGGTGGGCGCGGTGCTCCTGTGTCTCGCCCTGTCGATGCTGCTGAGCGCGGCCGCCGCCTGGCTGGCGGTCCGGGGCCGGCTCTTCGCGGCGGCCCCGCACGGGGTGGTCGACGCGTACGCGCTGGGCCCGACCGGCGGCCCGTGGGCCGTGGGGACCGCGCTGGCGCTGGCGGGCGGCGGGCTGTGGACCGGGGCCCGGCTGACCCGGGAGGTGCTGCGGGCCCGGGCCCGGCGCCGGGCGCAGGGCGCCGAGCTGCTCGTACGGGCGCCACTGCTGCCCGGGGAGGACCCGGCGGGGGCGCGTCTCGTCGTCCTGGAGGGGACGCGGCCCGACGCGTGGTGGCTGCCGGGCGCGGCCCCGCAGCTGGTGGTGACCACGGCCGCGCTCGGACGGCTCAAGGGGAGTCAGCTGGACGCCGTACTGGCGCACGAGCAGGGGCACGCGCAGGCCCGGCACGACTGGCTGCTGCACTGCTCGCGGGCGCTGGCGGGCGGGTTCCCGCAGGTGCCGGTCTTCGCGGCGTTCGAGGCGGAGATGCACCGGCTCGTCGAACTGGCCGCCGACGACGTGGCCTCGCGACGGTTCGGGAGGCTGACGATCGCGCTGGCGCTGGTCGGGCTCAACGAGGACCGGGGGGTGTTCGGGGCCTACCCGAGTCCGCAGCCGCACGTGTCGGAGCGGGTGCGGCGGCTGCTGTCGGCGGCGCCCCGGCTGTCGGCGGGCCGTCGGCTCCGGCTGACCGCACTGGCCACACTGGTCCCGGCGGTCCCGCTGGTCGTGGCCCTCATGCCGGGTCTGAGCGCACTCGCCTGAGCGCACCCGCCTGATCCCACCGGACCTGATCCCGCCCGTCCGGGCGGCAGGCCGAAAGTCGTCTTGCCCCGAGTGTGGAAGTCCCTGCTCTGGGTGATCCCCCGCGTCACCCAGAGCAGGTGGCCCCGTGCGCTGAGTATATTGGCTGGGAGCCAGTCAACGCAGGAGTAAGCATGTCCCCGCGCAGCGCATCGGTCAATGAAGAATTGCGCAGACGTTCCCGGGAGCGGCTGCTCCAGGCCACGGTCGAACTCGTCGCCGAACGCGGCTACGAGGCCACGACGCTCGGCGACATCGCCGATCGGGCGGGCACGGCCCGCGGCCTGGTCTCGTACTACTTCCCGGGCAAACGGCAGCTGCTCCAGTCGGCCGTCCACCGGCTGATGCACCTGACGCTGGGCTCGGCCCTGGAGCGCGAGCCGCGCAGCGACGACGGCCGCGAGCGGCTCGCCCGCGCCGTCGACGCGATCCTCGGGCTCGCCCGGGACGAGCCGCTGCTGATGCGGACACACATGGCGGGCATCCTCCAGGCCGAGGGGTTCGTCCAGTGCCCGGAGCAGCAGCGGCTGGCGGAGCTGCTCCGGGACACGGTCACGCGGTACGGATCGGCGGACGTGGACACCGACTACCCGCTGCTGCGGGCGCTGCTGATGGGCGCGGTGGTCGCGGTCCTGCTGCCGGGGGCCCCGATGCCGCTGGCGCGGCTGCGGGCGGAGCTGTTCCAGCGCTACGGGCTGGACTGGGAGCTCGGCTTCCCGCCGGACGGCGGACCGCCCGGCGGAACGTTTCCCTCAGCGGGCTGAGCCGGCTCAGTGGTACTCGGGCTGCGTCTGCACGTTGAGCCGGTCCATCCACACCCGCTTCGCGCTCTCGGTGCGCCAGTCGTCGATCCGCAGCACGTCGAGGCCCTTGGCGATGTCGTTCGAGTAGACGTACCCGTTGTAGTAGTACGCCGACCAGGACCCGCCGAGTCCGAGCTGGTCCGTGGTGAGCGGGCCGCGTTCGAAGTAGCCGATCTCCTTGGGCCGGGCGGAGTCGGTGAAGTCCCATACCGAGACGCCGCCCTGGTACCAGGACTGGACCATGATGTCGCGGCCGCCGCCGACCGGGATCAGCGAGCCGTTGTGCGCCACGCAGTTCTCGGTGTCGGCCTGGATGCGCGGGATCTTGAAATAGCTGCGGAAGACGAGTTTGCGCTGGTCGCCGCGGCCGGTGATGTCGTAGATGCCGTCGGCCCCGCGGTTCGGGCCGGTGGCCTCGTTGCAGGTGGCGCCGCCCCCGCCGCCCAGCTCGTCGGTGAACACCACCTTGTCGGCCTTCTCGTTGAAGGTCGCCGAGTGCCAGAACGCGAAGTTCACGTTGTCCTGCACCCGGTCGATGACCCGAGGCTGCTCGGGCTTGCTGATGTCGAAGAGGATGCCGTCGCCCATGCAGGCACCGGCGGCCAGCTTCTTCGACGGCAGCACGGTGATGTCGTGGCAGCCGGTGGTCTTGCTGACACCGGGGTTGGTGGGCGCGCCCGGATTGCCGCCGTCCGGGAAGAGGACGGGGAAGGCGACGACCGCCGCCTGCGTCGGGTTCTTCTTCGGGACCTTGATCACGGAGATGCCGTCGTGCGGCGGCTGACAGTCGGGAAACGCCTCGTTCGGGGAGTACGAGGCCACGTAGAGGTAGATGTCGCGCTCGCCCGGCACCAGTGTGTGGGTGTGGGAGCCGCAGTTGGTCTCCACGGACTTGATGTACTTGGGGTTCTTCTTGTCCTTGATGTCGAAGATCTTGATGCCCTCCCACGAGGACTTCTCCGTCGCGGGCTGCGAGACGCTGTTGCAGGAGTCGTCGCTGCGTGAGGAGTCGGTGGAGAGGAAGAGCAGGTCCCCCTGGACGGAGACGTCGTTCTGGCCTCCGGGGCAGAGCACCTGACTGACGGTCTTCGGGGCCTTCGGGTTGCCTATGTCATAGATGGTGAAGCCGTTGTAGTTGCCGGCGTAGGCGTACTTGCCCTGGAAGGCCAGGTCGGTGTTGATGACGCCCGGGTAGGTGCTCGGGATGTTGGTCAGGTGCTTGACGTTGGCGCTGTGCACGATCTCGTCCTGGCCGGGGATCTCGCCCGGGGCCAGTGCGCGGCCGCCCGCCGCCGGGTCGCCGCCCTGCGTGGCAGCCCTGCCGGGCGATAAGTCCCCGGGATCGGGGGTGGCGGCCGCGGGACCGGCCGCGAACAACGTGGTCAGCAGCCCGGCCGCGGCCACGGCCGCCCCCAGACTCCTGTGCCGCACTCTGGTGGTGTGCTTCGAGGTCACTGCGCCCTCCCATGGGAGTCCGGTCGATTCCGCTCGTGGTGGGAACGTGCCCGCCGGGGTACTGGAGCGGTCCCCGGCAGTATGTTCCCTTCATGGACATGGCAAAAGGGTTACTCGGCCGAACGACCGCGGCGGCCGTGGCCGCCGGGATCCTGCTCGCACTGGCCGGCTGCCGCGGCGGGGACGGCGGCGACGGGGCGAAGAACGGGGGCGCGGCGGTCATCGCCCCCGGCAGACCGGGTGAGCGGGCCCGCACCCTCTCCCCCGAGGAGGCCGCGAAGCGGCAGCCGGACGACGGTCCCAACGCGGCCGACCGGGCCTACGTACAGCACATGATCGAACACCACCGGCAGGCCCTCGCGATGAGCGCACTGGCCCCGGACCGGGCCTCGGCGGATGCGGTCAAACGGCTCGCCGAGCGGATCTCGGCCGCCCAGCAGCCCGAAATCGGCGCGATGGAGAAGTGGTTGGCGCGCTACCCGGCACCCTCCGGGGTCCCGGCGGCCGGCCACGACCACGGCGCGATGCCCGGCATGGCGACCGGGCAGCAGCTCGAACAGCTCGCCGGGGCGAAGGGCGCCGAGTTCGACAAGCTCTTCCTCACCCTGATGACCGCCCACCACGAAGGCGCCGTCAAGATGGCGGGCGAGGCGCTGGCCTCCGGGAACAACGGCGCGGTGGAGGAAATGGCCAACGAGGTGGTGGCCACCCAGACCGCCGAGATCCACCGGATGCGCGCGATGGGCTGACGGCCGCCGGGCCCGGTGGCATGCTGGGAGCACCTGCGGGAGGAGCTCCGCCGTGCTTCGTGTCGCCGTCGTCGGTTCGGGCCCCAGCGGGGTCTACGCCGCTCAGACCCTGGTACAGCAGCGTGAGGTGCCGGGCGTCCGCGTCGACGTGCTGGACCGGCTGCCCGCGCCGTACGGGCTGGTGCGCTACGGGGTGGCCCCCGACCACGAGAAGATCAAGTCGCTCCAGGGCAGCCTGCGCACCGTGCTGGAGGACGAGCGGATCCGCTTCCTCGGCAACGTCGAGGTCGGCGGAGCCCAGCTGTCCACCGCACGGCTGCTGGAGCTGTACCACGCGGTGGTGTACTGCGTGGGCGCCGCCCGCGACCGGTTGCTCGGCATCCCCGGCGAGGATCTGGCCGGGGTGCACTCCGCGACGGCCTTCGTCGCCTGGTACAGCGGCCACCCGGACGCAGTGGCCGAGGCCTTCGACCTGCCCGGGGTGGGCTCGGCGGTGGTCGTCGGGGCGGGCAACGTGGCCGTGGACGTGACGCGGATGCTGGCCCGGGGCGAACAGGAACTGGCCCCGACCGACATGCCGCAGCCGGCCCTGGGCGCGCTCGCGGACAGCGGTGTGAAGTCGGTGTCGATGGTGGCCCGACGCGGGCCCTCGCAGGGCAAGTTCACCACCAAGGAGCTGCGGGAGCTGGGCACGCTGCCGGGCGTGGCGGCCGTGGTGGACCCCGCCGAGCTGGCCCTCGACCCCGCGTACGCCGACCAGGACGCGGCCGCCGCACTGCCCGCGGTGGCCCGGCGCAACCTGGAGGTGCTGCGCGGCTGGGCCGGGCAGGACCCCGGCGGCGCGCAGCGCCGGATCGGCCTGCGGTTCTACCTGCGCCCGGTGGAGGTGCTGGCCGGCCCCGGCGGCCGGGTCGCCGGGATGCGCTTCGAGCGGACCGCCCCGGACGGCCGCGGCGGGGTCACCGGGACGGGCTCGTACGAGGACATCGAGGCGCAGCTGGTGCTGCGCTCGGTGGGGTACCAGGGGGTCCCGCTGCCGGGCCTGCCGTTCGACCCGGTGAGGGCCACGGTTCCGCACGCCGCGGGCCGGGTGCTGCGCGAGGGCCGGGCCTCGGTGGGCGAGTACGTGGCGGGCTGGATCAAGCGCGGCCCGACCGGGGTGATCGGCACCAACCGGCCCTGCGCCAAGGAGACGGCGTCCTCGCTGCTCCAGGACGCGGCGGTGCTGGCCCGTCGGGAGCTGCCGGGCGACCCGCTGGACGCGCTGCGGGCGGCGGGACTGCACCCGGTGGAATGGCCGGGCTGGCTGGCCATCGAGACGGCGGAGACCGATCTCGGGCGCTCGCTGGGCCGCCGCTCGGTGAAGATCCCGGACTGGCCGGGCCTGCTGACAGCGGCGACCGCAGGCCCGGGCACCTGAGCCCGGGCCCGTGCCCGGCCGGCCCTAGCGCGCCAGGCGCGCCTCTTCGGCGGCGGCCGCCGCGAGCACGCTGTCGAGCAGCCCCGGGAACAGGCTCTCCAGCTCCGCGCCGCGCAGGCCGTTCATCTTCGCCGTCCCCCGGTACACCTGGCGGACGACACCGGCCTCCCGCAGGACGCGGAAGTGGTGCGTGGTCGTCGACTTGGTGACCGGCAGGTCGAAGTACGAGCACGCCAGCTCGTCCGGCGTGGCCGCGAGGTCCCGCACGATCGACAGCCGGATCGGGTCCGACAGGGCGTGCAGCACCGCTTCGAGCCGGATCTCGGCGAGCCCGGGATGCGCGAGCGCACGGGTGGTGGCCGTATCCGTCACGTCTGACCTCGTCTCGTCCGGCTCCCCTGTTCGTACGAGAACCACCGTAGTACATCGACTGCCGCCGGAGGGGACGCGTACGGCCGAGCGCGGCGGCTACCAGGCACGGTGGTACGAGACGGGCACCCGTACCCCGGTGCCCGGCTCGGCGGCCCGTTCGGCGCCCAGTGCGGCGGCCGCGGTGCGGGCCCAGTACGGGTCGCGCAGCAGCTCGCGGCCGAGCAGAATCGCGTCCGCCTGCCCGTCCGCCAGGATCGCGCCGGCCTGCTCCGGCTCGGTGATCAGCCCGACGGCGGCCACCGGGAGGCCGGTCCGGGCCTTGACCTCGGCCGCGAACGGCACCTGGAAGCCGGGCCCCGCCGGGATGTTCGCCTTCGGGGCCATCCCGCCGGTGGACACGTCCAGCAGGTCCACCCCACGGCCCTGGAGCAGCGCGGCCAGCCGGACCGTGTCCTCGGAGGTCCAGCCGGACTCCTCCAGCCAGTCGGTGGCGGAGACCCGGAAGAACAGCGGCAGCTCCTCGGGCCACACCGCCCGTACGGCGTCGACGACTTCGAGGGCGAAGCGGGCCCGGTTCTCGAAGGAGCCGCCGTACTCGTCGGTGCGCCGGTTGATCTGCGAGGAGAGGAACTGGCCGATGAGGTAGCCGTGGGCGCCGTGGATCTCGACGACCTCGTAGCCGGCGGCCAGCGCGCGCCGCGCGGCGGCCGCGAACTGCCCGGTGATCTCGTGGATCTCGGCGGTCGTCAGCTCGTGCGGCACCGGGTCGCCCTCGGCGAACGGCACCGGGCTCGGGGCGCTCGGCAGCCACCCGTCCGCCTCGGGGCCGACGTATCCGCCGCCCTCCCAGGGCCGGCCGGTCGAAGCCTTCCGCCCGGCATGGGCGATCTGGATGCCCGGGACGGCGCCCTGGGCCTTGATGAAGGAGGTGATCGGGCGCAGCGCCTCGACCTGAGTGTCGTTCCAGATGCCGAGGTCGTACGGGGAGATCCGGCCCTCCGGGGAGACGGCGGTGGCCTCCTGGAGGATCAGGCCGGTGCCGCCCACCGCGCGGGCCGCGTAGTGCGCGAAGTGCCAGGCGTGGGCCACGCCCGCGGCCGGACCCGAGGCCTCGGCGACGTACTGGCACATCGGCGCCATCCAGATGCGGTTCCGCGCGGTGACCGAGCGCAGGGTGAAGGGCTCGAAGAGGGCCTCGGCGTGGGTGGCGGAGACGTGGGCGGCGGGGGCGATGGGGGCAGCACTCATGAAGGACTCTCCGGAGGTGGCCGGGCACGCCGCGGATCGGCGGCTTGTACGAGAGTCAGCGTACTACGATTCATCCCGTACTACGAGACCTCTCGTACAAGCTCGGCGAGCTCGGCGCGCAGCGCCTCCGCGAGGGCCGCCAGATCCGGCACGGCGGCCGCGTCGGCGACCAGGCCGTAGTGGACCGTGCCCTTGTACGTGGAGACCGCGACCGCGAGGGAGTGGCCGCGGGCGAGCGGGGCCAGCGGATAGACCTCGCGGACCCGGCTGCCGCCGAGCGAGAAGGTGAAGCCGGGCAGCGGGACGCTCGTGACCAGGATGTCGAAGAGCAGCCGGGCCGCCTGGGCTACCAGCGGGCCGCCGAGCCGGTGGCCGAGGGGGTGGACGTGGTCGGCGAGCAGGGCGACGGCACCGGCGCCGCGCGCGGGTCCGGCCTCCTTGTTGCGGTCCATGCCGAGCCGCACCCGGTCCAGGCGCAGCAGCGGGTCCGCTTCGGAGAGCGGGAGCCGGAGCAGGTAGCCGGAGAGCCGGTTGCCGTACTTCGCCGCACCACCGGGCCGGCGGCGGGATACCGGTAGCAGGGCGCGCGGGCCGGGACCCTCGGGCTCCGGGTCGCCGCGGCCCAGCAGCCAGCGCCGCAGGGCGCCCGCGACCAGGGCGATCAGCACGTCGTTGACGGTTCCTCCGGCGACCTTCCGGATGCGGTTGACGTCGTCGAGGTCGAGCGCCAGGCCGGCGACCACGCGGGTGCCGGTCTGCGCCGGGACGGCCGTCAGGGCCGCCGGGACCCCGAGGGGCAGGCCGGCGCGGGCCACGGAGGCGCCGATCTCCAGGGCCTGGCCGACGTCCTGGACCCGGGCGGCCAGCATCCCGGGGAGGCCGCGCAGGGCGGAGCCGGCGGCGGGCCGCGCTGCCGGGACCGGTCGCGCGGGACCCCGTACGGTCGGACCCTCGTCGAAGAGCAGGGCCGCCAGCGCCAGGGCCCCGAGCCCGTCGGCGAGGGCGTGGTGGAACTTGAAGAGCACCGCGAAGGAGCCCGGATCGGGCCCGGCCAGGACGTGCGCCTCCCAGGGCGGCCGGCCCCGGTCCAGCGGCCGCGCCATCAGGGGCCCGGCGGCGGCCCGCGGGTCGGGGGTGCGGACGAGGAACACGTGCCGGGCGGGATCGAAGTCCGCGTCGGACGACCAGGCGGCGGCGCCGATCGGCAGCAGCACGTCGTGGATGCGGCGGCGCAGGCCGGGGACGGCAGCGCAGCGGGCGGTGAGCAGTGCGGCGGCGCGGACGGCGGGGTCGGGGCCGGCGCCGGGGGTGTCGCGCGGGGCGGCCTCGAAGACCGCGAGGGCGCCGAGGTGCATGGGATGGGCGGCGGATTCGATCCGCCAGAAGGCGAGGTCGAGCGGTGACAGGTGCTCGGTGGCCACGTATTGCCTCTCGCGTGCGGTGGCAGAGGTGGAAGTCAACCCCCATCGGCCTCCTACGATCAAGTAGCCACCCTTTGGATACGCCTGTTGATCGATGGCGACCGACTGCTCGGCGCAGCGGACCGGCGCAGCGGCCGCTGTCGGCGGCCGGGTGCAGACTGGCTGGAAACGGTACGCAGCGACCGGGACGGCGAAGTCCGGAGGTGTCGGCCATGTCGGCCATGTCCGAAGTGATCCTGCTCGCGGGGACCCGCAAGGGCCTGTTCATCGGCCGCAGGCGGGGCGGCGCCTGGGAGCTCGACGGGCCCCATTTCAACGCCCAGGCCGTCTACGCCGTCGCGGTCGACCGGCGGGGAACCGTACCCCGGCTGCTCGTCGGCGCCGACAGTTCGCACTGGGGGCCGTCCGTGTTCACCTCCGACGACCTGGGGGCGAGCTGGCACGAGCCCGCAGCCCCCGCCGTGAAGTTCCCGAAGGACACCGGGGCCTCGCTGGAGCGGGTCTGGCAGCTGCATCCGGCCGGCCCCGAGGCGCCGGACGTGGTGTACGCCGGGACGGAGCCGGCCGCGCTGTTCCGCTCGACGGACCGCGGGGAGTCCTTCGAGCTGGTCCGCCCGCTGTGGGAGCACCCGAGCCGGGGGAGCTGGGTGCCGGGCGGCGGCGGCGAGGGCCTGCACACGGTGCTGACGGACCCGGCCGACCCCGCCAGGGTGACGGTGGCGGTCTCCACCGCCGGGGTGTTCCGGACCCTGGACGGCGGCGCCCGCTGGACCCCGTCCAACGAAGGCGTCTCGGCGGTGTTCCTGCCGGATCCGCATCCGGAGTTCGGCCAGTGCGTGCACAAGATCGCCCAGGACGCCGGGGACCGGAAGCGGCTGTACCTGCAGAACCATTGGGGCGTGTACCGCAGCGACGACGCCGGGGCGCGGTGGACCGACATCGGCGCCGGCCTGCCCTCCGACTTCGGCTTCGCGGTGGCCGCGCACCCGCACCGGCCGGACACCGCGTACGTCTTCCCGCTCAACGCCGACTCCGACCGGGTCCCGGCGGAGCACCGGTGCCGGGTGTTCCGTACGCAGGACGCGGGCGCGACCTGGGAGCCGCTCACGCGCGGACTGCCGGCCGGGGACCACTACGGGACGGTGCTGCGGGACGCCCTGTGCACGGACGACGCGGACCCGGCGGGGGTCTACTTCGGCAACCGCAACGGCGAGTTGTACGCCAGCGGCGACGACGGGGACAGCTGGCAGCTGCTGGCCGGGCATCTGCCCGACGTCCTGTGCGTACGGGCGGCGGTCATCGCTCACCGAATCGGCCAGTAGAGTGACTCGCTGTGGCAGCACGACCGTTGAACGAGATCGTCGAGCCGGGCTGGGCCCGGGCTCTGGAGCCGGTGACGGCGCAGATCGCCGCGATGGGCGACTTCCTGCGCGCCGAGATCGCGGCGGGGAGGACGTACCTGCCCGCCGGGGCGAACGTACTGCGCGCCTTCCAACAGCCCTTCGACGAGGTGAAGGTGCTCATCGTCGGCCAGGACCCGTACCCCACCCCGGGGCACGCGATGGGCCTGTCCTTCTCGGTGGCGCCCGACGTCAGCCCGTGGCCGCCCAGCCTCGACAACATCTTCCGCGAGCTGTACGCGGACCTGGGCGTACCCCGGCCGGCGAACGGGGACCTGACCCCGTGGACCCGGCAGGGCGTACTGCTGCTGAACCGCGCGCTGACCACCGCCCCGCGCAAGACCGGGGGCCACCGCGGCAAGGGCTGGGAAGCCGTCACCGAGCAGGCCATCCGGGCGCTGGCCGCGCGCGGGAAGCCCCTGGTGTCGGTGCTGTGGGGCCGGGACGCCCGCAATCTGCGGCCGCTGCTCGGCGAGTTGCCGGCGGTGGAGTCCGTCCACCCCTCGCCCATGTCCGCCGCCAACGGGTTCTTCGGCTCGCGGCCGTTCAGCAGGACCAATGACCTGCTGGTCCGCCAGGGAGCCCAGCCGGTGGACTGGCAGCTTCCGGCCGCCGGTTGATCTTTCGGTTGGTCTTTCTGTTGAACGGTATACGACATTCCACGGATAAATACGGACAGAAGCCGCCCGTTGAGGCCCTGCCCGAACACTCGGTTCCGATAAGCCAGTAGCATGCGGCGCCATGAGCTCCCCCACTGGGCCCGCGAATGGCCTGCCCGTACGAATGCCGCGACCCCGCCCTGCCGGACGGCACCGCCGACCCGAGCCCGCGGTGGCGCCCGAGGGCGCGCCCGCGCTGGTGCTCGCCGTGCCCGGTGCCCCTTCGGCCGCCTCCCGTGGGCTGGCGGAAGAGATCGTCAGCATCGGCCGCTCCGAGCTGCCGGGCCTGGACGCCCGCATCGGCTTCCTCGAGGGTGATGACGCCGAGGGCTCCGAGTTCCCGGCCCTCTCCCGCGTGCTGACCTCGGTCGCGGCCGAGCGCGTCGCTCGCGCGGAGTTCGCCCGCGCCGCCGGTCACCAGGTGCCCGCGCCGACCGGCCCGGACGCCGTGGTCGTCCCGCTGCTGGCCGGCCCCGACGCCGACCTGCTGCGCCGGATGCGCCAGGCCGTCATGGACTCCTCGGCCGCCGCCGAGCTGGCCGAGGTGCTCGGCCCGCACCCGCTGCTCGCCGAGGGCCTGCACGTGCGGCTCTCCGAGGCCGGACTGGCCCGCGCCGACCGCGCCCGGCTGTTCACCGTCACCACCGCCGCCGACGGCATCATCGTGGCCACCACCGGCGGCGAGGAGGCCGTCCAGGCCGCCGCGGTCACCGGCATGCTGCTGGCCGCGCGCCTCGCGGTGCCCGTCAAGGCCGCCGCGCTCGACCAGGAGGGCTCGGTGGCCGCGGTCGCCGAGCAGCTGCGCAGCGAGGGCTCGACGCAGCTCGCGCTGGCCCCCTACCTGATCGGCCCGGAAGCCGCCGAGGGGCTGCTGGACACGGCCTGCAAGGAGGCCGACTGCGCGGCCGCCGAGGTGCTCGGGGCCTACTCGGCGCTGGGCAAGCTGGTCGTCACCCAGTACTCCGCGGCGCTCGGTCTCACCCAGGGCGCCGCTGCCCACTGATCCCGCACAGGTCCGCTCGGACGAGGGCCCGCGCCCCCGGGGGTCGAACTCCCGGCGCGCGGGCCCTCGTCCGTGCGTACAGGGCTGCGGGCAGTCGGATCAGACGAAGACCACGCAGGTCGCGGCCGGCACCGCCACCGAGCCGGCCCGGCGCGGCTGCCCGGTCAGGGGGTCGACGTCGAACCAGGTGACGTCCCCGGAGCGCTCGTTGGCCGCGTACAGCCGGCGCCCCGAGGGGTCGACTGCCAGGTCCCGCGGCCAGCTGCCGCCGCAGTCCACGCTGCCCACCAGCCGCGGCCTCTCGGCCCCGTCGGCGAGCGAGAGGGTGGCGATGGCGTCGGCGCCGCGCACGGCCGCCCACACGAAGCGGCCGTCGGGCGAGGGCACCACGGCCGACGGGTAGGCCCGTACGGCCCCTGAAACGGCCGCGGACGCGACCGGAACCTCATCGATCGGTTCCAGTTGCCCGGAGCCGGCGTTCCAGCGGCAGACGGTCAGCTGCGGCTCCAGCTCGTGCAGGACGTAGACCACCTCGCCGCCCGGGTGGAAGGCGAGGTGGCGCGGGCCCGTCCCGGCACGCAGCACGGTCTCGCCGTGCAGGCGCAGCGCCCCGGTGGCCGGGTCCGGCGCGCAGACCCGGACCGAATCGGTGCCGAGGTCCACGCTGAGCACCCAGCGGCCGCTCGGATCGGGCAGCACCTGGTGGGCGTGCGGCCGTTCCTGGCGGCTCTCGTCGGGTCCCGAACCCTCGTGCGCGAGGACCGAGGCCGGCCCGGAGAAGCTGCCGTCCGCGGCGAGCGGGAGGCTGCTGACGCTGCCGGAGGTGTAGTTGGCGGTCAGCAGCCGGCGCCCGGCCACGCCGAGGTGGGTCGGTCCGGAGCCGCCGACGCGGACGGCGGGGCCGAGGGCGGTGAGGCCCTCGGGGGTGGGCCGGAAGGCGGCGGCCGCACCCTGCTCCGTCTCGCTCACCGCGTAGAGCACCCCGGTGTCCCGGTCGAGGGTGAGGTACGAGGGGTCCGCGACCGCGTCGGTGGCGGAGAGGAGGGTCAGCGCACCGGTCGCCGGGTCCACGGCCGCGGAGGTGATGCCGCGGCCGCCTCCCGAGGTGAACGAGCCGATGTGGGCCCGCAGTCCGCCGCCCCTGCCGTCCGTCCCGTTCGCAAGATCCGTACCGTCCGCGCCGTCCACGGGATGCCCCTCTCCACCGCTCCGGATCGATCCGTGCGGAGCCGACGGTAACAGAGGGTCTAGACCAGATCTCGCCCTTGGGCCCGTTCCTGCGCGCCCGGGTGGTGCACGTACGCCGTCGAGCTCGGGCGGTCGTCGTACGTGCGGTGGAAGACCGGGGTCGCGGAGCCCGAGATCGGCGGCACTATCCAGGACCAGTCGGCGCCCACCTCCCGCCCCTTGCGCTCCTCGCGCTCTATGTGGCTGAGGAAGCGCCGGGACTCGGTGTGGTGGTCCGCGATGGTGACCCCGGCCCGGTCGAAGGAGTGCAGTACGGCCCGGTTGAGCTCGACGAGCGCGCGGTCCTTCCACAGCGAGCGGTCGCTGGTGGTGTCGAGGCCGAGGCGCCGGGCGACGGCGGGGAGCAGGTTGTACCGGTCGGTGTCCGCGAGGTTGCGGGCGCCGATCTCGGTCCCCATGTACCAGCCGTTGAAGGGCGCGGCCGGATAGTGGATGCCGCCGATCTCCAGGCACATGTTGGAGATGGCGGGTACGGCGTGCCAGCGCAGCCCCCACTCCGCCCAGCCGGCGTCGTCGGGGTGCTCGATCGGGACTTCCAGCACGGCGTCCGCGGGGGTCTCGAACCAGCGGGGCTTGTCGTCGACGCCCTGGACCACCAGCGGCAGCAGATCGAAGGGGGTGCCCGCGCCCCCGGTCCAGCCGAGGCCGAGCAGGACACTGGTGAGCGGTGCGTTGCGGGCGTCGCCCACGGTGACGGAGTGGTGGTCCCCGTATCCGGCGTACCGGACGAGTTGCTCGCTCCAGATCAGCGGGCCGGGGCGGTCCGGGGTGTCGGGGGCGAAGACGGTGATGGTCGGTCTGACCCGGCCGCCGTTGGTCGCGTCGCGCAGGTGCTCGAAGCACTCGGCGGCTATGTCGTCGGCGTCGGTGAGGTCGCGGCGGTCGCGCACGCGCAGCGAGTTCCAGTACAGCCTGCCGATGCAGCGGTTACTGTTGCGCCAGGCGACACGGGCCCCGTGGACGAGCTCCTGCGGGGTGTGCCGGTAGCTTCCGGTGTCCGCGAGCTCGGCACGCACGGTGGCGAGCCGGGCCCGCGGATCACCCGCCGGCGGATTCTCCCGGTGGAAGAGTCGGATGAACTCCTCGGCTGCTTCCCACACTTGGGCTGTGGTCGAGCGCTGTTGAAGTATTTCCATCCCGGGCGGTTACCCCCTGTCCGACCAGATCCACCCTGTACGTGCCAGATGAATGTGCTGTCAACAACCACCCGTTGTACATGCCGCAGGTCAGCGGCATACCGCACGCACGGCCGGAACAACTCCACCGAGTGATCTTCGGGCCATTGCCCTGCGGAGGGGTCCTGACAGGGCGTAAGATCTGCCGCCATCGGGGCCCTGACCTCGTAGGTCAGGGCCCGGGCGGGCCGGATCAGGCGCCGACGGCGAGGGGCGCGCGGGGGTCGGTGCGCAGAGGGGTGTGGAGGGCCGCGAGGGCGTGCTCCAGGCCGTGCAGGTGCGCGAGGGCCGGCTCCTCGCCGGCGGGCCGGGGATGGGCGGGAACAGCGCGTTCCGCCGCGGCCCGCGGGGCGGTCAGCGCCTCAACGGCGCTCTCCACCCGCCAGCAGGCGGCGGCCAGCCGGGCGTCGTGCGAGGCCTGCGGGTCGGCGGCGACGGCCACCAGTCCGCGCACCTCGCGGGCGCAGTCGTCGAGCAGCCCGAGGACCTGCCGGGCCCGGGCCTTGCGGGCGCGCAGCGGGCTCAGCGGGTGGACGAGCGGCGCGAGGGCCATCCGTACGCGGGCCAGCAGCAGTTCGAGTTCGGCGGCGTGCGGGGCGGGATCGGCCTCGGGGTCCCCGGCGAGGCGGTCGAGCGCGGCCGCCGTGGACGCCCGTACGCAGTGCAGGGCGCGCTGGATCCAGGCATCGTTGGCGGCGTGCGTGGTCACCGGGAGGACGAGCACCACGGCGAGGGCCGCGCCCAGCGCGCCGATCGCGGTCTCCTCGAAGCGCAGGAGCAGCAGGCCGGGGTGCAGGACGCCGAGGAGCCCGTAGAGCAGTCCGGCCATGACGGTGACGAAGAACATCATCCAGGAGTACGAGGGCGCCGCGGTGTAGAAGATCCCGAAGACGCATACGGCGACCAGGGCGGCGGTGGGCGCGGGCGCCCCGTGCAGGGGTACCGCGATCAGCAGCCCGGCGGCGATGCCGACGACCGTGCCGAGGACCCGGCGGAACCCGCGGACGAGGGTTTCGCCGCGGGAGGCCGTGTTGACGAAGATCCACCAGGCGGTGCCGACGGCCCAGTACCAGCGGTCGTCGGAGAGCGCCTGGCCGATGCCGAGCGCGAAGGCGCAGGCGGCGGTGGCCTGGAAGGCCTGCCGCGTGGTCGGCCGGGCCAGGCCGGTGCCGGGCAGGCCGGGCGGCGCGGCGGGCGGCGGGGTGCGCCGCTCGATCGGCCAGAGGAGGAACCGCACCGCTCCGGCGGACAGCAGCGCCAGCCCGACGGCGGCGTACAGCTCGGGAAGCTGGCCGGGTACGGCGTGCAGGAACTGGGTGACGAAGAACATCATGAAGCCGAAGATCCCGAGGGCGTGCCCGCGCGGCCCCCAGCGGCGGGCGTAGACCCCGGCGAACACGACGGCGAGGAAGGCGGCGTCCCGGGCGAGCGGCACCCCGTGCAGGGTGGTGGCCAGTGCGAGGACGGGGAATCCGGCGACGGGCAGCAGGGCGCTGGTCACCCGCTGGGCCCGCACGGTCGTGTCGAGCACGGTGAACAGGGTGAGCAGGGCCGCCAGTCCCCCGGTGATGGAAGCGGTGAGGGAGAGGCCGCAGAGCTCGGCCACGGCGACGGCGAGCCCGACGCCCAGCACGGCCCGCAGCGAGTTCCTCAGTCTCAGGCGCCCCGGATCCGGAGCCACGAACATCCTCTTCACGGCGGTGTGCCGCCCCCCTTGCAGTGGTGCGCGCCGGTCCGGCGTCCGCCCGGGGGTGGTGGGCGGCAGGCGGGCACGGCGAAGGCGCCGCGCTCCGGACCGGCCTCGTTGCCGCCCGGCGCTGCGCGGCGCCGTAAGTACATGGATACGACACAGATAAGCATCTGAGGGCCCACTGGCTCAACACAGCTCCGAATCACTGGGCCATTGGCCCAGTACCGGAGGGTATTTATCGGCCACCTGAGGCCAACGGACCAGCACTCGCTCAGGCGGGGCGGCGGGCGTAGCAGAAGAAGTGCTCCTCGGGCTCGACCCCCGCGGGCCGGAACAGCGCGGTGTGGTGCTCCACCACCTCCAGGCCTGCCGCGCCCAGCAGCCGCAGGTGCTCCGCCGGGGACAGGCTGCTGACGGTGACCTCGTGCCCCATCCAGACGATGTCGAGGTCGCTGATGTCACCCGGCACGGTCGCCAGTACGAAGTACCCGCCGGGCGCCACCCACGAGGCCATCCGCTCCAGGGCCGCCGCGATCTCCCGCTGGTCCATCACGAGCAGCGGGAAGAAGGAGCACACCGCGTCGAAGGAGCCCTCCGCGGGCTCGTACGTCCGTACGTCGGCCTGCTCGAAGCGGGCCTGCGGAACCCGGGAGCGCGCGAGGTCGACCATGTGCGCCGAGACGTCGATGCCGGTCACCGCGCAGCCGGCCCGCGCGAGCGCCTCGGCGGCCGGGCGGCCCGTACCGCTGCCCACGTCCAGCACGCGGGCGCCGGGGGTGAGGCGGGCGGTGAGCCAGTCCAGTGCGGCGAGCTGACCGGGGACGCGCCCGAACACCCCCTCGTACCGTGCGCCGACATCGTCGAAGACCTCCGCCGCGGATTTGCCGCCCTTCATCGGCTCCCCCACCTTCACCCTCGATTCCTGTTCGCCACCGCCCGGCCGGTCCGGACGCCGTGGAGGTTCTGCCCGGGCCGGCGGCCGGGAAACGGCGGGGGCCCCTGCGCTCACCCCGGGGAGTGGGCCGCGGCGCGGCCCGACGCGATGAGCTGGAGGTCCGCCGTCAGGGAGTCGAGCCAGGCCGTCGTGGCGAAGTACGCGGGCCCGGCATCGGGCGGCGCCGCGTCGGTGGGCGCGGGCAGTGTGTCCGGAAGAAGGGCTACGGGACCGCCCGGCGGGCCGTGCCGGGTCTTGCGCGGGGCGTCGGCCGCTGCCGCCGCGCGGCGCAGTCCGGCCGCCACCCGGGCCGCGTACTCGCGCAGTCCCGCCGCCTCACTGCGCGCGAGCGGTGTCCCGTCGGCGCTGCCCAGCACCCGCCCGCCGCCCCAGAGCACGTGGTGCCCGGTCATCACCGCGGCCTGCCAGTCGGCACCGGGCCCCACCGGGCGCTGCCTCTCGCTCTGGTACTGGGCGTACGCCGACTCCGCCATCGACAGCGTGGTCCGGACCCGGTGCTCCGCGTCCCCGGGGGATTCCGGCAGCCGCCCGGGCGCCGCGACGACGGCGGTGGTCGACTCGACGTCGTCGGCGCAGGCGCGCAGCAGCCCGGCCACCGCCCGGGCCAGTTCCTCCTGGGCCCCGCGCGGCCAGGCGAGCAGCCCGCACACGATCCCGATCGCGCTGCCGATGAGCACGTCCAGGAAGCGGACCTCGGCCAGCTGCCAGGTGACCGGGGCCAGCTGGGCGAAGACGAGGGCGACGACGAGCGTGAACATCGCCTGCGCCCAGCCCACGCCCCGTACGGGACCGAGCGTGAACGTGAGCAGCATCAGCGGCGCGAGCGCGATCGCGTACACGGTGGTCTCCTCGCGGGCCAGTGCGAGCACCGTGCCGGCGGCGAGCGCGCCCACGCAGGTGCCGATCAGCGCGCTGCGCACGGTGCCCCGGGTCTGCACGGCGGTGGTCCGGGTGAGGCTGATGACCGCGAGCATGGCCCAGAAACCGTGCGGGAGGGAGTCGAGCCCGGCCACGGTACGGGCCACCGCGAGGGCCAGCGCGATCCGTACGGCGTTCTGGAAGTGGACGGAGCGCGGCCCCGTGTGCGCGGCGAGCCGGTGCCACCAGAGGCGGGGGGTGCTCTGCCGGACGTACCAGAACCGGTCCGCCGCGTCCGCGTCCGGGTGCGCCCCGCGCCCCTCCACGGCGATCTCCGATGCCGTGCGGAGCGCCACGGCGGCGTCCGCGACCTCCAGCAGCGCGGCCTGCCGGCGGCGGGACTCGGGCAGGTCGGCCGGGGTACGGGCGTTGCGGGCGCGCAGGCGCAGCAGCTCCGCCGAGTCCACCGGGGGCGGGCGCCCGTCGCGGAGCAGGGTGGCGGTCCCGGTCGCCGATTCCCGGACCGCGCCGAGGAGGTCGAGCCCGGCCTGTCTCGGCTCCCGCCCGGCCGGCGGTGCGGGCAGGTTCCGCAGCCGGGAGAGCAGGGTGCGCGCGGCCAGCCCGGTGTGGGCCATGGCCCGCTCGCGCAGGCCCGGCCCGGCGGGCCGTTCGGCCTCCGGGACGTGGGAGGGGCGCAGCGCCTCGGCTGCCGCCCGGGCCCGGTCGGCAGCCGGAGCGGCCAGTACGTGGGGCGGCTGCCCCAGCGCGGCGGCGCACCGGGCCGCCTCGGCCACGGCGCCCGCGGCCCGCTCCGCGTAGGTCACCGGGCGGGGGTCGGGCAGGATCAAGGCCTCGGCGAGGATCAGCAGCAGGAGGCCGGTGAGGGTGCCGACCAGACGCTCGCCGAGGGTGTGCGGGAGGTACGGCGGGAAGCTCGGCAGGATGTACAGGAGTTGGAGCCCGGGTGCGGCGCCCGCCGGCCGGGGTCCGGCCGCCGCCGAGAAGGCCAGGCAGAAGCCGATGACCGCCATGCCGAGGACGGCGCTCCAGGTCCGTACGGCGAGGAAGGTGCCCACGGTCACCAGGAAGCAGGCCACCGGGAGCAGCTTGACCACGACGGCGGCCCGCTGCCGTCCGGTGCCGGGGATCCGGGCGAGCCCGGCCAGGGAGACGGCGGAGAAGAGGGCGTAGGTCGCGCCGATGGGCCGGTCGTATCCGTACAGGAACACGAAGAAACCGGTGCAGGCGGCGAGCGTGGTGCGGACCGCCCGCCGTGCGGCCGCCGGCACCGGGCCGGTGCCCGTCCGGAGTTCCCGTTCGAGTTCCCCAAGGGCTCGCACGTTCTCAGAATCCCACGTGTACGGCCGCGGGACCTGGGGGCGCGGAACTCAGGGGTGGGTGTTCCAGCCCGCGATCACCGGGAGGCCGTGTTCGGTGGACAGGATGCTGACCGTGCCGGTGCGCAGCAGGAAGAGCCGGCCGTCCTGCGGGGGCAGGCCCAGGTAGCGGGCGGTCAGGACGCGCAGGAAGTGGCCGTGGGCGACGAGGACGGCATCGCCGCGGTCCTCGGCGAGGACCGCGGCCGCCCGGGCCAGGGCGCAGTCCGCGCGGGCGCCGACCTGGGCGGCGTCCTCGCCGGGGTGTTCGGCGTCGCCGGGCGGGACGCCGTCGGTCCACAGGGACCAGTGCGGCCGCGTCCGCCGGATCTCGGCGGTCGTGATGCCCTCGTAGCCGCCGTAGTCCCATTCGTACAGGTCGGGGTCGGTGACGCCGCCGCTCAGTCCGGCGAGTTCGGCTGTGGCGACGGCCCGGCGCAGCGGGCTGGTCAGCACCAGGGAGAAGTGCCGGTCACGGAAGTACGGGGCCAGCGAGATGGCCTCCTCGACGCCGGTGGCGGTCAGCGGGATGTCGGTCCGCCCGGTGTGGCGCCCGTTGGCGCTCCAGGCCGTCTCGCCGTGTCTCACCAGCAACAGGTCGCTCATGCTCCGGACCCTAAACCCTCCGGCGTGTCGGCGCCGGAGGATTCCTGCTGTTCCGGGGCAGGACGGCGCGTTCGGGGACGGGACGGCAAAATCGATGCGCAAATGCTGCGAGTGGCTCGTCGGGTGCGTGCTCGCGAGGGTCGGAGCATGGACGAGAGCGAGCGCGAGGAGTGCGTGGCGGCGGGTTTCGCGGCGGGCGACGAGCGGTGCATGGAGGCCGTCTACCGGCGCTGGCGGCCGCTGGTGCACTCGCTCGCCCACCGGTACCTGGGCGAGGAGCGGGAGGCCGAGGACATCACCCAGCAGGTGTTCCTCGCCGTCTGGCACGGCCGGCGCCGCTACCGGCCCGGGCCCGGCGGGCTCGGGGCCTGGATCACCGGCATCACCCGCCACAAGGTGGCCGACGCCCTGGAGGCGCGGACCCGGCGGGCCCGGGCGGCCGAGGCCGCCTCGCGCGCCTCCCGCGGTGTGGCCGAGCGTCCCGCAGGCCCGGCGCGGCAGGAGGCGGAGCAGGTCCTGGACCGGGTGCTGGTCCTCGGGGAGCTGGCCAGACTGCCCTCCGAGCAGCGGCGGGTGCTGCACCTAGCCTTCTACGCGGACCTGACCCAGACGCAGATCGCGGACCGCACGGGGCTCCCCCTGGGCACCGTCAAGAGCCACATGCGAAGGGCCCTGCACCGGCTGCGCCGGTCGCTGCCCGAGGCGGCGCGAGCGACTCGATGACCGCGAGGCCCGAGCGCAGCCCGTACAGCCGCTCGGTGCGCGGCGCCGGTGCGTCCGCGCCCCAGCCGGGTCCGGCGAGGAGCAGCGCCGGGCGGGCCCGGGCACCGCGCAGTCCCCACTCGATGCCGGCCACCGACCGGGCCAGGGCCGGGTCGGCGGTCGTACGGGACTGCGACCACAGGACGACGGTCCGCGGACCGGTGCGCCGCACGGCGTCGCGCAGGGCCTCGGCGGGCAGGGCTGCCCCGAACATCCGGGCCGGCACGCCCCGCTGGCCGAGGACCGCGGTCAGGGCCTCGATGGGCAGGCTGTGCTGCTCGCCGGGGACGCAGGCGAGGAGTACCGGCGGGCTCCGGGGCGGCTCGGGCAGGGGCCGGATCCGGTGCAGCGCTGCGGAGATCTGCCAGGACAGCAGGTGTTCGACCTCCACGTAGCGCTCCCCGACGGTGGCCCATTTGCGGCCCACGGCGTGCAGGGTCGGCGCGATGACCTCCTCCCAGGCCGTGACGAGGCCGTCCTCGGCCAGGGCCGCCTCCAGCAGTTCCGCCACGGTCGGCGCGTCCAGGCGTACGGCGGCCCGCGAGAGCCCCCGGCACTCCGGACGGACCGCGCCGAGCGGTAGGGCGTCGGGCCCGCCGGGAGCGGTCGACGGCGCCGCCTCGGCGCGGCGCGCTCGGGGGGCTCCTGGGGCTTCTGGGGCTTCTGGGGCTTCTGGGGCTTCTGGGGCTTCTGGGGCTCCGCCGAGCGCGGCCCGGGCCGCCTCGGCCGGCGGCACCCCGTCGGCGGTGAGCCGGCACATCAGCTCCAGCCGGGCGATGTCCCCCGGGGTCCAGCGCCGGTGCCGGCCGGGCTCCCGGCGGGCCGGGCCGATCGCGTACCGGCGCTCCCAGGAGCGCAGGGTCGTCGGCGAGACCCCGAGGCGGCGGGCGACCGCGCCGGTGCTCAGTGCGGCGGCGGGCCGGGGCGGCGGTGGTGTTTGGGGCGGCGGTGGTGTCTGGGGCACGCGGTCCACCCGCTCACGATAGGGCTCGGGAGCCGGGCCCACCGTTCACCGCGCTCCCCGTCCGCTCCGGAACCGGTCGAGCCCGTCGGCGAGTTCCACGATCCGGTCCGGGTAGGCGTACAGGGCCCGCTCGGGCGCGGGCAGCCGCCAGGGCTCGTGCACCTTCGGGGCGTCCAGCCCGGCGAGCTCCGGCACCCAGCGGTGCACGAAGCGGCCCGCCGGGTCGTAACGCAGGCCCTGGCGCACCGGGTTGAGGACCCGGTTGGGGCGGGTGTCGGTGCCCGTCCCGGCCACCCACTGCCAGTTGAGCTGGTTGTCGGCGAGGTCCCCGTCCACGAGGAGGTCCAGGAAGTACCGGGCGCCGACCCGCCAGTCCACGTACAGGGTCTTGGTGAGGAAGCTGGCGGTGAGCAGCCTGCCCCGGTTGTGCATCCAGCCCTCGTGGCGGAGCTGGCGCATGGCCGCGTCGACCACCGGGTAGCCGGTACGGCCCTCCTTCCAGGCCTCGGTCTCCTCCTCGGCGGCCGCCCCGGTGCGCCACTGGTCGCGGCGGTCGCGGTAGTCCCGTACGGCGGTCTCGGGGCGGGCGGCTAGCACTTGGTGGTGGAAGTCGCGCCAGCAGATCTGCCGGACGAAGGCCTCGGCGCCGGGGTCCGCGGCGGGGCCGGAGGCGGCGCGGGCGCGGTGGACGGCTTCGGTGGGCGAGAGCGTGCCGAAGTGCAGGTGCGGTGAGATCCGGGAAGTGGCGTCGCCGGCCAGGTCGTCGCGGGAGTCCGCGTAGCGGGAGAGGCCCGCGCGCAGCCAGCGCCTGAGGAGGTCGCGGGCCTCGCGTTCGCCGCCGCGGGCAAGGCCCGGGGAGACCCCGGTGACGTCCGCGCGGCGCGGCAGCGGGTCGGAGCCGATGCCGTCGGGCACGTGGACGGAGCGCGGCGCGGGGGCGACAGTGCGGGGCGGCAGTTCGGACCAGCGGCGGAAGTACGGGGTGAACACGGCGAAGTGGTCGGAGCCTGCGGGGAGTACGGCCCCGGGGGCGGCGACCGTGACCACCGCCTCGTGCACGTAGAGCCGTACTCCCTCGGCTTCGAGGGCTGCGCGCAGCCGTTCCTCGCGGGCGTGCGCGTACCCGCTGACCCCGGCCGCCATGTGGACCTCGTCGGCGTCGCACTCCCGGACGAGGGCGCGGACTTCGGCGACGGCGTCGCCGGAACGCAGCACCAGGCGGCCGCCGCGCTCGCGCAGTCCGGCGTCGAGATCGGCCAGGCAGTCGGCGAGGAAGGCGAGCCGGTTGGGCGCGGCGAAGCCGGCCGCGTCCACGGCCCGGTCGCGGACGAAGAGCGGTACCACCCGGTCGCAGGAGGAGAGGGCCGCGCGCAGCGGCGGATGGTCGTGCAGGCGCAGGTCGGAGGTGTACAGGACCACCGCGACGTTCATGGGTTCTCTCGCTCCGCGTCGGGACCGGGGGGACGGCTGTCGTCCGGTACTTCGGCGGACCGGGGCCGGTCGGATGCGGGCCGGTCGGATGCAGACCGGTCGGATGCCGGGTCCCCGATCGCGGCGGCCTCCTGGTCCAGGCGTTGGGCTGCGCGGGCGATGTTGCGGGCCATGCCCCCGAAGACGACGGCGTGGAACGGTGACACGCTCCACCAGTAGAGGTGGCCGAGCAGCCCGTGCGGATGGAACAGGGCCCGCTGCCGGTACCGGGCGCCCCGGACCGCACCGCCCTGGTCCCGGCCCGGCGGCGCGGCCGGGTCCGCGTACATCTCCAGCCAGGCCAGCCCCGGCAGCCGCATCTCCGCGCGCAGCCGCAGCAGGCGGCCCGGTTCGATCTCCTCCACCCGCCAGAAGTCCAGGGAGTCCCCCACCCGCAGCCGGGCCGCGTCGCGTCGGCCGCGGCGGATGCCGACGCCGCCGACGAGCCGGTCGAGCCAGCCCCGTACGGCCCAGGCCGGCGGGAAGGAGTACCAGCCGTTCTCCCCGCCGATGCCCTCCACCACCCGCCACAGCGCGGCGGGCGAGGCGTCGACCGCGCGTTCGCGCCGGTCGGTGTAGAGGCTGCCGCCCGCCCAGTCGGGGTCGGTCGGCAGCGGGTCGCTGGGCGCACCGGGCGGGGAGGCGGAGGACCAGCGGGTGGTCACGTTCGCCTCGCGCACCCGCCGCAGGGCCAGGGACACGGCCCGGTCGAAGCCGATCGGGGCGCCGGGCGGGTCGGGGACGTAGCGCGCGATGTCGTGCTCCGTGCACACGACCTCGTGGCGCAGGGATTCGGCGAGCGGCCGGGCCAAGGCGCGCGGCACGGGCGTGACGAGGCCGATCCAGTGGCTGGACAGCCGCGGGGTCAGCATCGGGACGCGCAGGATGAGCCGGTGGGGCAGGGCGGCCACGGCGGCGTAGCGGCGCATCATCTCCTCGTACGTGAGCACGTCGGGACCGCCGATGTCGAAGGCGCGGCTGACCTCGGGCGGCATGGCGGCGCTGCCGACGAGGTAGCGCAGGACGTCGCGGACCGCGATGGGCTGGACGCGCGTGCCGACCCAGCTGGGGGTGACCATGACGGGGAGGCGTTCGGTCAGGTAGCGCAGCATTTCGAAGGAGGCCGAGCCGGAACCGATGATGACGGCGGCGCGCAGGACGGTGGCCGGCACCCCGGAGCCGAGGAGGATCTCGCCGACCTCGGCGCGGGAGCGCAGGTGCGGGGAGAGGTCGCGTACCGGGATCCCGGCCGGGGTGAGCCCGCCGAGGTAGACGATGCGGCGGACGCCGGCCGCACGGGCCTGTTCCGCGAAGACGCGGGCGGCGGTGCGGTCGCGGTCCTCGAATCCGGATCCGGCGCCGAGGGCGTGGACGAGGTAGTAGGCGACGTCGATGCCGCGCAGGGCCGCCGCGACGGACTCGGCGTCGACGACGTCACCCCGGACGACCTCGGCGTCCCCGGCCCACGGGTGGTCGCGCAGCTTCTCGGGGGACCGGGCCAGGCACCGGACGCGGTGTCCGGCGTCGAGGAGCTCGGGCACCAGGCGGCCCCCGATGTATCCGCTGGCCCCGGTGACCAGGCAGTGCAGACCGGTGGTGGCCTTCATCGCTCTCTCCGTTCTCTCCGCATCTCTCCGCTCCTCGGCCGCACTCGCCGGAAGGGCACCGCACTGGGCCATTGGTACAGTCGCGGCATGGCGGTGGACGAGCTCGACACCCGGATCCTGCGTCTTCTGATCGAACAGCCGCGCACCAGCGTCCGCGAGTACGCCCGGATCCTCGGGGTCGCGCGCGGCACCCTGCAGGCCCGGCTGGACCGGCTGGAACGCACCGGAGTGATCACCGGAGCGGGTCCCGCCCTCTCCCCCGCCGCACTCGGGCATCCGGTGCTGGCGTTCGTGCACATCGAGGTCACCCAGGGGCACCTGGACGAGGTGGGCGACGCCCTCGCCGCCGTGCCCGAGATCATCGAGGCCTTCTCGATCACCGGCGGCGGGGACCTGCTGACCCGGGTGGCGGCCCGGGACAACGCGCATCTGGAGGACGTGATCCAGCAGCTGATCCGGCTGCCGGGCGTGGTCCGCACCCGTACGGAGGTGGCGCTGCGCGAGCGCGTCGCGCACCGGCTGCTGCCGCTGGTGGAGTCCGTGGGACGGGCAGCGCGCAAATCCTGACAGGATGGGTGAGAAAGGTAAGTAACCGGCAGGACGGGCAGAGCGGATGATTTCCGTCATATTCGATCTCGACGGCACCCTCGTGGACAGCGAGCCGAACTACTACGAGTCCGGGCGCCGCACCCTGGCGCGGCACGGGGTCCCGGATTTCACCTGGGAGCAGCACGCGCGTTTCATCGGCATCGGCACCCTGGAGACGCTGGAGATCCTCAGGGACCGGTACGGGATCCAGGCCCCGGTGGAACAGCTGCTCGCCGAGCAGAGCGCCGCCTACCTGGAGCTGGCCCGGGCCGGGACCGAGTCCTTCCCCGAGATGCGGAAGTTCGTGGAGCGGCTGCACGCGGAGGGGGTCCCGATGGCGGTGGCGTCCGGGTCCTCGCGCGAGGCGATCGACGCCGTGCTGGCGGTGACGGGCCTGGACTCGCTGCTGACCACGGCGGTCTCCGCCGAGGAGGTGGTGCACGGCAAGCCCGCCCCCGACGTCTTCCTGGAGGCGGCCCGCCGCCTCGGCGCGGACCCCGCCGACTGCGTGGTGGTCGAGGACGCGGCGCCGGGGGCGCAGGCCGCCCACGCGGCCGGCATGGCCTGCGTGGCGATCCCGTACGTGCCGACCACCGCCACCGACCCGGCGTTCACCGGTGCCGGCCTGCTGTTCCGCGGCGGGCAGCCCGATTTCAGCGCGGAGGCGGCCTACGAGTGGCTCTCGTCGCGACGGGCCGCAGCCTAGGACTTACCCGGTCCAGCAGCTCAGGCGGGCAAGACCGGGTCGAAATCCCCGGACCGTGCCGCCACCGGGTGGGTGACGGCCTGCGCCCGTCAGCTATCCGTCCGCCGTGCAGGACCGTTACGTCGTCGGCCAGCCGGTGCGCCTCGGTCAGAGCATGTGTGGAGGTGACGATGGTGTGGCCGTGATCGGCCAGCTCCGTCAGATGATCCGACAGCTGCTCTGCCATGGTCGGATCGAGACCGGACATCGGCTCGTCGAGCAGCAGAATCGGGGGGCGGCCGAGGAACGCTTTGGCCAGGCCCACTCGTTGGTTCTGGCCGCGACTCAGGCTGCCGACCCTCTGATCGGCGAGTCCCTCAAGTCCCAGCAGCGTCAGGACATCGGCGATCCGTGCCTCCGAAGGCCCGGATGCCAGGCCCAGTACACGGGCCCAGTAGCGCAGGTTGTCCATCACGCTCAGCCGGTGCGCCAGCGCCGACCGATGGCTGGCGAGCCCGATCGCGGATTTCACGTCCGCCTGACGGTACGGGTTCTTGCCGTCGACCAGGACGGTCCCCTGCATCGGGGGCAGGATCCCCGCGAGGACCCGGAAGGCCGTCGTCTTACCGGAACCGTTGGGTCCGAGCAATATGTGAACCCCCGGACCGTATTCAAGGTCTATGTCCCGTAAGACAACGCCGCTCCGATACGCTGCGCAGACTCCCTCTGCCGTCAGTGTGGCCATAGGTCCCACCTCGCACCGCAGATGATCAGTCGCCCTTCCGTCAGGCCGTGCCGAGTTCGGCCGGCGATCGGGCGAACTCGGGCTTCCCTGCATGGAGCTCGCCCGGTTCCTCTGCCTGCGGGGCAACCGACGCGGGCATGGCGGCGACGACCGGGCAACCGATCATCACCGGGGCGAAGCTCCACAACCCCATGGTCACAATGATCATCCCGTGGAGCATGACGTCAAACACCAGGGCAACTTTGCGCCATCGGTCCGACCCGAGCAGGCACACAGCGATGATCAGCTCCACGAGCAGCGCCCCCAGGTCATGCCGACCACCACCACGGGGATGCTGGCCCGCGGTACGGGCGGCACCCTCCCGCCGGCCGCCGTCCACTCCGCCTAGCCGGCGCGGGAGCCTGCCCGGGCGGGCCCGGCGGCGGCCTCGCGGGTGCCCGAACCCGTGCCCGAACCGGCACCGGCACCGGCCCGGATTCGGTTGAACTCGGCGACGTGCTTCTTGTGCTCCTCGTACGTCGCCGAGAAGCGGGTGTCCCCCGGCTTCACGGTGACGAAGAACAGCCAGTCTCCGGGCGTCGGCGCGACGGCCGCGGCCATGGCCTCAAGGCCCGGGCTGTCGATCGGCGTCGGCGGGAGCCCTTGGCGCTCGTAGGTGTTGAAGGGGCTGTCGATCCGCGTCTCGCTCAGCTTGGTGTCCACCGTGTTGCGGCCCAGGGCGTAGTTGATGGTGGAGTCCATCTGGAGCGGCATCGACCGCGCCAGCCGGTTGTGCACCACCCGGGCGACCTTGCCCCGGTCGCTGCGGGATTCGGCTTCCGCCTCGATGATGCTGGCGAGCGTGGCCGTCTGATACGGGGTCATCCCGTGTGCCTTGGACCCGTCGGCGACGGCCTTGGTCGCCAGCTTCCGGTTGGCCGTGTCCACCATGTAGGCGAGCAAGGCGGCCGGCGTGGACTTGGAGGTCACCGGATACGTCGCCGGGAACAGGAAGCCCTCCGGATTGCCCTTCGCCTCCGCGGGCAGGGCCAGTCCGGCCGTGGGGACCGCCGCCTTGGCGGAGCCGGCCGGGAGCTTCAGCTCGCGGTCGATCGCGGCGTACACCTGGGGTGCCCGCCAGCCCTCCGGGATGGTCAACTGGCGCGGCTTCTCGGGGGCTCCTCCGTTCCGCAGCAGCGGAAACAGAGCGGCCGCACCGATGGCGAGCAGCATGCCGAGGAAGAGCGCCAGACGGCCCCGGCGAGTGAGCCGGGAGCGACGCCGTGGCGGCTGGTACTCATGGCGCATGCGGGCACGCTAACCCGCGAAACGCCATATTTGCCGCATCACACCCGCACGCCAGTCATACGATCACACGTTTACCGGTGCAGGTTGCGCGACCTTCTCGGGCACGAGCGCGGCTTCCCGGTCCCGACGGACCAGGGCCGCGTACCGGCCGTCCGCCTCCAGCAGCTCCTCGTGCGTACCGCGCTCGGCGATGCGGCCCTTGTCCAGTACGACGATCTGGTCGGCGTCGCGGACGGTGGAGAGCCGGTGCGCGATGGTGATCGTGGTGCGGCCTTGGGACAGGTTGTCGATGGCCCGCTGCACGGCATGCTCGGTGCGGGTGTCGAGCGCGCTGGTGGCCTCGTCGAGGATGAGCACCGGCGGGTCGCGCAGGATGGTGCGGGCGATGGCGAGGCGCTGCTTCTCGCCGCCGGAGAAGCGGTAGCCGCGCTCGCCGACCAGGGTGTCGTACCCGTCGGGCAGGGACTCGATGTGCTCGTGGATCTGGGCCGCGCGGGCCGCCTCGGCTATCTCCTCGTCGGTGGCGTCCGGCTTGGCGAAGCGGAGGTTGTCGGCGACCGAGGCGTGGAAGAGGTACGTCTCCTGGGAGACCACGCCGATGGAGCGGGCCAGCGAGTCGAAGTCGAGATCCCGGACGTCCACCCCGTCGAGGGCGACGCGGCCGCCGGTCACGTCGTAGAGCCGGGGTACGAGGTAGCTCAGCGTGCTCTTGCCAGAGCCGGTCGGGCCGACCACGGCGAGCGAGCCGCCGGCCGGGACGGTGATGTCGATCCCCGTCAGCGTGGGCCCGTGCTTGGCGTCGTACGCGAAGTGCACGTCCTCCAGCCGGACCTCGCCCCGGGCCCGGTCCAGGCGTACCGCGTCCGCGCGCTCGGTGATGTCCACCGGCAGGTCGAGGTACTCGAAGATGCGGCCGAACAGGGCGAGCGAGGTCTGGATCTGCACGCCGGTCGACAGCAGGCTCACGGCGGGCCGGAACAGGCCCTGCTGGAGCGTGACGAAGGCGACGAGGGTGCCGACCGACAGCGAGGGGGCGCCCGGCCGGAGGGTTATGCCAGCGGCCCAGTAGATGAGCGCGGGCATGGCGGCCATGACGATGCCGATGGTCGACATCCGCCAGCGCCCGGCCATGCTGGAGCGCACTTCGAGGTCGACGAGCTTCTCGGACTCGTCGGAGAATGACCGGGTCAGCGAATCGGCGCGGCCCATGGTGCGGCCGAGCAGGATGCCGCTCACAGACAGCGACTCGGTGACCGTCGCGGCCATGGCCGCCATCTGCTTCTGCCGCTGCAGGGTGATCTTCTTGCGCTCGCGGCCCACGCGCCGGCTGATCCACACGAACAGGGGCAGCAGGAGCAGCGAGACGAGGGTGAGCCGCCAGTCGAGCGCGAGCATCGCGACGATGGAGGCGATCACGGCCGTCAGGTTGGAGACGAGCGAGGTCGCGGTGGAGGTGACGGTCGCCTGCATGCCGCCGATGTCGTTGGCTATGCGGGACTGCACCTCACCGGTCCGGGTGCGGGTGAAGAAGGCCAGCGGCATCCGCTGGAGCTGGGCGTACACGGCGGTGCGCAGATCGTGCATGACGCGCTGGCCGACGGTGGTGGAGATCAGGGTCTGGAGCACGCCGAAGACGCTGGTGACGACGGCGGTGAGGATCATGCCGAGCGCGAGCAGGCTCAGCAGCCCGGTGCGCCCCTGCGGGATGGCGACGTCCAGGATCTCTTTCAGCAGGAACGGCGAGGCCACCGCGACCAGCGAGGAGGCGCAGACGAGCAGCCCCACGACGGCAAGGCGGCCGCGGTAGGGGCGGAACAGGCCCACGATCCGGCGCAGCTCACGCGGCTGCTCCGCGGGGGCGGGGCGGTTGGGATCGAGGGCTTCTTTCGATGGGATCCATTTCGGCTCTTCGGGGCGCATGAGCCTCCTTCTGACGAGACCTGGCTGAGTACAAGACCTACGAGACTCGAATGAGCATAGCTCATTGTTACCTATACTCACAATGAATGTGGTCCTGGTACTGTTTCCCAGTATGAGGACCGCTTCCGAAACCGACAGCACGGACGGCGTGCTCGCCGAGCAGCTGCTGCGGCTGACCCGCCGGCTCCACCGGATCCAGAAGCACCACCTGGAACCGCTCGGCATCACCCCCGCCCAGAGCCGGCTGCTGCGCCTCGTCTCGCACTACGACGGCGACCGGCCTCCCCGGATGGCGGACCTCGCCGCCCGCCTGGAAGTCGTGCCCCGCGCCGTGACCACGCTGGTGGACGGCCTGGAGGCCGCCGAATGCGTACGCCGCGCGCCCGATCCGGCCAACAGGCGGGTCATAAGGATCGAGCTGACCGACACGGGCCGCGCCACGCTGCGCCGCCTGCGCAACGCGCGAACCGACGCGGCAGAGGAGATCCTGGCTCCGTTGACCGCCGAGCAGCGCGAGGTGCTCGGCGGTCTGCTGAACGCTCTGACGGACGCCCCGATGGAGCACGGCTGCTGAGAGGGCCGCCCCGGGGCCGCAGAGAGTTCCTCGGACTGGGCCGAACGAGTAAGCGAGGGGTCGCGCATGCCGCTGCTGGAACCGAAGCCCGGAGCCCTGCGGCCGCACAGCGTCGGCGGCCCCGCCCCCGACCGCGTTCCCGACCACCGCGGCGCCGGCACCCCGGAGCCGCTGCGCGCCGAGCTGACGGAGCTGCTGGGCGCCGAAAAGGTGCTGTGGAAGGTCTCCGACCTGGTCCGCTACGCCTCCGACGCCTCGCCGTACCGGTTCGTGCCGCAGGTGGTGGTGGTCGCCGAGGACATCGACGACGTCTCCGCGGTCCTCTCGTACGCGCACGGCCGCGGACGCGAGGTCGTCTTCCGTGCCGCCGGGACCTCGCTGAACGGCCAGGCCCAGGGCGAGGACATCCTGGTCGACGTACGCCGCCACTGGGCCGGCATCGAGGTGCTGGAGGAGGGCCGCCGCGCCCGGATCCGACCCGGCACCACCGTGGCGCGGGCCAATGCCGCCCTCGCCCGGCACGGCCGCGTCCTCGGCCCCGACCCGGCGAGCGCCATCGCCTGCACGCTCGGCGGGGTCGTCGCGAACAACGCATCCGGCATGACCGCGGGGACCACGAGGAACTCGTACCGCACCCTCTCCTCGCTGACCTTCGTGCTGCCCGGCGGGACCGTCGTGGACACCGCCGATCCCCTGGCGGACGAGGAGCTGGAGCGCGCGGAACCGGCGCTGTGCCGCGGGCTGATGGAGATCAGGCGCGAGATCGAGGCCGACCCGGAGCTCGTCGCGCGGATCCGGGCCAAGTACGAGATCAAGAACACCACCGGCTACCGCCTGGACGCGTACCTGGACGGCGCCACCCCCGTCGAGATCCTGCGCGGCCTGATGGTCGGCTCGGAGGGCACGCTCGGCTTCATCGCCGAGGTCGTCTTCGACACCGTGCCGCTGGACCGCGAGCTCACCAGCGCGCTGCTCTTCTTTCCCTCGCTGCCCGCCGCGGCGGCTGCCGTAGCGCTGTTCAACGAGGCGGGCGCCCTCGCCGTGGAGGTGATGGACGGCAACACCCTGCGCGCCTCGGTCAGCGTCGAGGGGGTCCCCGCCGACTGGGCCGGGCTGCCGAAGGACACCACCGCCCTGCTGGTGGAGTTCCGCGCGCCGGACGAGGCGGGCCGCGCGGAGTACGAACGCCGCGCCGCCGAGGTCCTCGCCGGGCTCGACCTGGTCGCTCCGGCGGCTTCGATCACCAACGCGTTCACCCGCGACGCGAGGACGATCAACGGGTACTGGAAGGCCCGCAAGGCCTTCGTCACCGCCGTCGGCGGAGCCCGCGCCCCCGGCACCACCCTGATCACCGAGGACTTCGCGGTGCCGCCCTCCCGGCTGGCCGAGGCCTGCGAGGCGCTCCTCTCGCTCCAGGCCGAGCACGGCTTCGATGCTGCCGTCGCCGGCCACGCGGCCCACGGCAACCTGCACTTCCTGCTCGCCTTCGACGCGGCGAAGCCCGCCGACGTCGAGCGGTACGGGGCCTTCATGGACGCCTTCTGCCGGCTGACGGTGGAGCGGTTCGACGGCTCGCTGAAGGCCGAGCACTCCACCGGCCGCAACATGGCCCCCTTCCTGGAACTGGAGTGGGGGTCCCGGGCCACCGAGCTGATGTGGCGGACGAAGCGGGTCGTCGACCCGGACGGACTGCTCGCCCCGCGCATCCTCCTCGACCGCGACCCGACGGCCCATCTGCGCGGGCTGAAGACGATCCCACGGGTGGAGGCGGTGGCGGACCCCTGCATCGAGTGCGGGTTCTGCGAACCGACCTGCCCCAGCGAGGACCTGACGACCACGCCGCGCCAACGGATCGTGCTGCGCCGGGAGATGATGCGCCAGCAACCGGGCTCCCGGGTGCTGGACGGACTCCTCGACGCCTACGGCTACGACGCCGTGGACACCTGCGCGGGCGACTCCACCTGCAAGCTGGCCTGCCCCGTCGGCATCGACACGGGCGCGCTGATGCGGGAGTTCCGCCACCGCCGGCACAGCCCGCGCGAGGAGCGGGCCGCCGCGCTCGCCGCACAGCGTTTCAAGGCCGTCGAGGGATCCGCCCGGCTGGCCGTGGCCGCCGCCGACAAGATCACTGCCCGGGTCGGTGACCGCCTGCTGGAGGCCGTCACCGCGGTCGCGCGCAAGGCCGTACGCCCCGACCTGGTTCCGCAGTGGCTGCCGCAGCTTCCCGGCGCCGCCGCCAAGAGGCTGCCCCGGACCGAGCGGGTGGGAGCGGCGGCGGTGTACTACCCGGCCTGTGTGAACCGGATCTTCGGCGGCCCGCAGGGCCGGTCCGGCCCCTCGCTGCCCGAGGCCGTGGTGGCGGTGTCGGAGCGGGCCGGGAAGCCGGTGTGGATCCCCGGCGACGTCTCGGGCACCTGCTGCGCGACGATCTGGCACTCGAAGGGCTACGACGCCGGCAACCGGGTGATGGCCAACCGGATCGTGGAGGCCGCCTGGGGCTGGACCGCCGGCGGGCGGCTGCCGCTGGTGGTCGACGCCTCCTCGTGCACGCTGGGCATCGCGCACGAGGTGGTCCCGTACCTGACGGACGACAACCGGGCGCTGCACGCGGAGCTGACGGTTGTCGACTCCGTCGTGTGGGCGGCGGACGAGCTGCTCCCGCACCTGGAGGTCCGGCGCACGGTGGGCTCGGCCGTGCTCCATCCGACCTGTTCGATGCACCACTTGGGCGACGTGGCGCAGCTGCGGGCGGTGGCCGAGGCCTGTGCGACGGAGGTGGTGGTTCCGGACGATGCGGGCTGCTGTGCCTTCGCGGGTGACCGGGGCATGCTGCATCCGGAGCTGACGGCCTCGGCGACGGAGCGCGAGGCGGCGGAGGTGATCTCGCGCCCGTTCGACGCGCATCTGTCGGCGAACCGGATGTGCGAGGTGGGCATGGACCGGGCCACCGGCCGCAGTTACCACTCGGCGCTGCTGGAGCTGGAGTGGGCGACCCGTCCTTGACTTGGCGATCCGCGGCGGGACGCGCCGCACACCCCGCTGCGTAGGGCCTTGGCCAACGCAAAATCGATTGCCCGGAACCGGTCCGGAAGGCGAACCTTGCACGGTTTGGACCACTCGACCAGTCATGGGGCGTCATGCAGATCAGCGATCTTCCGTATCCGGATCCCGGGGTACCCGACGCCCGTTCAGGCCCGCGCTTCCTGGTGTGGCTGGGCCGCGGCCAACTCGGCGGACAGGCCCGGAGCCTGTGCTGGGGACTGGTGCACTTCTGCGGCGTCGCGGGGCTGCCGTACGCGGTGGGGCTGGGCGTCGACGCGGTCGTCCGGCGCGACGGCACCGGGCTGCTGCTGGTCGGCGCGCTGCTGGCACTGATCGGCGTGGCCATCTCGGTCGGCGACGCGATGCTCCACCGGACCGCCGTCACCAACTGGATCACCGCCGCCGCGCGGGTGCAGCAACTGCTCGCCCGCAAGACCGCCGAACTGGGCTCGGCTCTGACCCGGCGGGTCGCGGCGGGCGAGGTGGTCGCGGTCTCCACGGGCGACGTGGAGAAGATCGGCTGGTTCGTCGAGGCGGTCTCCCGCTTCCTTGCCGCCGCCTTCTCCGTCGTCGCCATCTGCGTCGGCCTGCTGTTCTACGCGCCCGCCATCGGCGTGGTCGTCGCGATCGGCGTCCCCGTGCTGGCCCTGTCCGTGCTGCCGCTGCTGCCGCGCGCCACCCGGCGCGCCGACGTGCAGCGCGAGAAGGCCGGCAAGGCCACCGAACTCGCCTCCGACACCGTCGCCGGCCTGCGGGTGCTGCGCGGCATCGGCGGCGAGGAGCTGTTCCTGGGCCGCTACCGCGAGGCCTCTCAGGAGGTCCGCAAGGCGGCCGTGCGCAGCGCCCGGATGTGGGCGCTGATCTCCGCGATCCAGGTGCTGCTCCCGGGAGCCCTGCTGATCACCGTGGTCTGGTACGGCTCCGCACTCGTGCTGGACGGCCGGCTGGAGGTCGGTGAACTCGTCGCCGCCTTCAGCGCGGTGGCCACGATGCTCTACCCGCTGCGGCACTTCGAGGAGATCGCCATGGCGTACTCCTTCTCCCGGCCCTCCGCCGTGCGGGCCGCGCGGGTGCTGTCGCTGACGCGTACGGACGCCCCCGAGCCGGAGGCGCCCGACGCCGGGATCCCGCGGGCTCCGGCCCCGGGCGGGGACCTGTACGACCCCGCGACGGGACTGCTGGCCCCAGCGGGCCGGTTCACCGCCGTGGTGTGCGGGGATCCGGACCTGGCGGGCCGGCTCGCCGAGCGCCTCGGCGGGCATCCGGCGGACGACGGCCCGGCTGCCGAGCGGGTCTCGGTGCTGCTGGGCGGGGTCGCGCTGGACGAGCTCGCGCTGGACACCGCGCGCAGGCTGGTCCTCGTACAGGACAAGGACCCGGTGCTGCTGTCCGGGACGCTGCGCGAACTGTTCGCCGTACCGGCGTCCGGAGCGGTCGAGCCCGGGGCGGCGCTGGCCGCCGCCCAGTGCGCGGACGTCCTGGACGCGCTGCTGCAGTCGGCGCCGGACGGGGTGGAGGACCCGATGGACGCGCGGATCACCGAGCGCGGCCGGTCCCTCTCGGGCGGGCAGCGCCAGCGACTCGCGCTGGCCCGGTCCCTGGCGACCGACCCGGAGGTGCTGGTCCTGGACGAGCCGACCTCGGCCGTCGACTCGCACACCGAGGCGCGGATCGCGGACGGGATCACCACCCTGCGCGCCGGGCGCACGACGGTGGTACTGGCCTCCTCGCCGCTGCTCCTGGACCGCGCGGACCGGGTGGTCCTGATTCACGAGGGCGCGGTCGCCGCGACCGGTACGCACCGCGAACTGCTGCACGGCGAACCGCTCTACCGGGCGGTCGTCACCCGCGAGACCGACGAGGAACAGCGGGCGGCCCGGCCGGAGCTGACCCGGCTGGAAGAAGCCCGGCTGGAAAAAGCACTCACAGAGATCGAGGAATCCGCATGATCGGCGTGGCGCCGCCGCAATACGATCCGGCGGCCCCCGCATCGGCCGCCACCCTGCCCGTGGGCACGACGGCGACCGTACGGGGCTATGTGCGCGGCCTGTTCCGCCGCCACCGGCGGGCCTTCGTGGTGCTGGTGACGGTCAACGCGGCCGCGGTGACCGCCTCCATGGTCGGCCCGTACCTGCTGGGCCGGGTCGTGGACCAGCTGGCGGCGGAGGTCCGTGAGCTCCATCTGGGGCGCGTGGCCCTGTTGTTCGCGCTGGCCCTCGTGGTCCAGACGTTCTTCGTGCGGCTGGTCCGGCTGCGCGGCGCGATGCTCGGCGAGGAGATGCTGGCCGATCTGCGCGAGGACTTCCTGGTGCGGTCCGTGGGCCTGCCCCCGGGCGTGCTGGAGCGGGCCGGCACCGGTGACCTGCTGTCGCGGATCACCACCGACATCGACCGGCTGGCCAACGCGATGCGCGAGGCCGTGCCGCAGCTGGCCATCGGCGTGGTCTGGATCGGGCTGCTCTTCGGGGCGCTCACGGTGACCGCGCCGCCACTGGCCCTGGCCTCGCTGGTGGCGCTGCCGGTGCTGGTGACCGGCTGCCGCTGGTACTTCCGGCGGGCGCCGTCGGCGTACCGTTCGGAGGCGGCCGGGTACGCGGCGGTCGCGGCCGCGCTCACCGAGACGGTGGACGCCGCGCGCACGGTCGAGGCGCACCGGCTCGGGCCGGGCCGGATCGCCCTGTCGGAGCGGCGGATCAAGGAGTGGACGGCGTGGGAGCGGTACACGCTGTACCTGCGGACGGTCCTCTTCCCCGTCGTCAACGTCACCTTCGTGACGATCCTCGGCTCCGTGCTGATGATCGGCGGCTACTGCGTGCTCCAGGGCTGGATGTCCGTGGGACAGCTGACCACCGGTGCGCTGCTGGCGCAGATGATGGTCGATCCGATCGGCCTGATCCTGCGCTGGTACGACGAGCTGCAGGTCGCCCAGGTGTCGCTCGCCCGCCTGGTGGGCGTACGGGAGATCGAGCCGGACGCGGGTGACGCGGACGTCTCCCCGGAGGGGCGGGACGTCCGGGCCGACGAGGTGCGCTTCGGCTACCGGGAGGGCGTGGACGTGCTGCACCAGGTGTCCATGTCCGTGCCGCCGGGCACCCGGATGGCGCTTGTCGGCCCCTCGGGGGCGGGCAAGTCCACGCTGGGCCGGCTGCTGGCGGGCATCTACGCGCCGCGGACCGGCGAGGTCACCCTCGGCGGGGCGCAGCTGTCGCGGATGCCCGCGGAGCGGGTGCGCGAGCAGGTGGCGCTGGTCAACCAGGAGCACCACGTGTTCGTGGGCTCGCTGCGGGACAACCTGCGGCTGGCGCGCACCGGGGCCGGTGACGCCGAGCTGTGGGCGGCTCTGGGCGCGGTGGACGCGGATGGCTGGGCCCGGGCGCTGGAGAGCGGCCTGGACACCGAGGTGGGCTCGGGCGGTACGGCGCTGACCCCGGCGCAGGCGCAGCAGATCGCGCTGGCCCGGCTGGTGCTGGCGGATCCGCACACGCTGGTGCTGGACGAGGCCACCTCGCTGCTGGACCCGCGGGCCGCGCGGCATCTGGAGCGTTCGCTGGCCCGGGTGCTGGACGGCCGTACGGTGATCGCGATCGCGCACCGGCTGCACACCGCGCACGACGCGGACGTGATCGCGGTGGTCGAGGGCGGCCGGATCAGCGAACTGGGCTCGCACGACGAGCTGGTCGCGGCGGACGGCGCGTACGCGGCCTTGTGGCGTTCCTGGCACGGCTGACCGGCCCGCACCGCCTGCCGTACGAGGTGCCGTACGAGGCCCCGGTCCCCCGCAGCCGCGCGGGGGCCGGGGCCTTCGCCGTGCCGGACGAACTCCCGGATGAGCTAGATGAAGCCGAGGGCGGAGGCTCCGCCTATGCCGCCGAGCAGCATGAACACGGGCATGAGCACCTTGAGCTCCACCCAGCTGCCGGCCCGGAAGCGCATGCCCTTGGGCGGGCCGATGGGATACCAGCGCTTCCCGGCGATCGGCAGGGGCCACAGGATGGGGCAGCCGGAGACGGTCAGCGCGTCGCCGATGTCGTGGACCAGGGCGCCGAGCAGGATCGGCAGGCCGAGCCAGAGGTATTCCTGGCCGGGGCCGGTGAACAGCCATCCGGCGCCGTTGCCGGGCTGGTCCAGCACGCCGGCCAGGATCCAGGCACTGGTGGCGCCCAGCAGCCAGACCAGGACGTCGCTGGACATCCGGGCGGCCCGCCACAGCAGGCCCTCGACGGCCAGGACCAGGTGGACGAAGAGCAGGACGAGCACGCCCCAGCGGTCGGTGGTGGCCGCCAGTGCGGAGGACCCGGCGCCGATCAGGACGGCCCACAGCCAGGTGTGCGTCAGGGTGCGGTGGCCGCCGGTGCGGCGGGCGTCCTTGGGTGCGCGGGTGGCCTTGTAGACGGCGTAGGAGATCTTGTCGACCACCTCGCACAGGCCCCGGGAGAGCGGGCCGAAGGCGCGCGAGATCGTCGCCGACTTGTGGTCCAGGTCGGGGGCGAGGGCCGCGCCGGCACAGATGAGCGCGCCGACGACGAGGACCGGCCAGGGCATCGGGTGCCCGGCGGCCGCGGCCGCCGCTCCCACCCCCAGCCAGGCTGCCGCCCCGGACAGTGAGTGCGCCGGACCCATCATGGTCGTTCCCCGCCCCAGTCGTGTGGTGGTCGGGCCCTGTTGACGGTTTCGTTCGGGCCCGGTCAACGGCACAGCGTACCGGCGGTGATCTTCGATCCGTCCGCCGGTTCCCTCTTCCGGCGGGAAGCCAGGCAAGATGGGGGGTGTGACCCTCATTGATCAGCTCCCGCCGAACGCCGACCCCGACGCCCTCTTCGAGGCTTTCTCCTCGTGGGCGGAGGATCAGGGCATCACCCTGTACCCGGCTCAGGAGGAGGCACTGATCGAGGTCGTCTCCGGGGCGAACGTGATCTTGTCCACCCCGACCGGCTCCGGCAAGAGCCTCGTCGCGGCGGGCGCGCACTTCACCGCCCTCGCCCAGGACAAGGTCACCTTCTACACCGCTCCGATCAAGGCGCTGGTGTCGGAGAAGTTCTTCGACCTGTGCAAGCTCTTCGGCACCGAGAACGTCGGCATGCTGACCGGCGACGCCTCCGTGAACGCGGACGCCCCGGTGATCTGCTGCACCGCCGAGGTGCTGGCCTCCATCGCCCTGCGCGACGGCAAGTACGCCGACATCGGCCAGGTCGTCATGGACGAGTTCCACTTCTATGCCGAGCCGGACCGCGGCTGGGCGTGGCAGATCCCCCTGCTGGAGCTCCCGCAGGCCCAGTTCGTCCTGATGTCGGCGACGCTCGGCGACGTGAAGCGGTTCGAGGAGGACCTGACCCGCCGCACGGGCCGGCCGACCTCGGTGGTCCGCTCCGCGAGCCGGCCCGTACCGCTGTCGTACGAGTACGTCACGACGCCGATCACCGACACGATCACCGAGCTCCTGGAGACCCGGCAGGCCCCGGTGTACATCGTGCACTTCACGCAGGCCCAGGCGGTCGAGCGGGCGCAGTCGCTGATGAGCATCAACATGTGCACCCGCGAGGAGAAGGACAAGATCGCCGATCTGATCGGCAACTTCCGCTTCACCACCAAGTTCGGCCAGAACCTCTCCCGCTACGTCCGGCACGGCATCGGCGTCCACCACGCAGGCATGCTGCCCAAGTACCGGCGCCTGGTGGAGAAGTTGGCCCAGGCCGGCCTGCTGAAGGTGATCTGCGGTACCGACACCCTCGGTGTCGGCGTCAACGTCCCCATCCGCACGGTGCTGTTCACCGCGCTCACCAAGTACGACGGCAACCGGGTCCGCACGCTGCGCGCCCGCGAGTTCCACCAGATCGCCGGCCGCGCGGGCCGGGCCGGCTTCGACACGGCGGGCTATGTGGTCGCCCAGGCGCCCGAGCACGTCATCGAGAACGAGAAGGCCCTCGCGAAGGCCGGCGACGACCCGAAGAAGCGCCGCAAGGTGGTGCGCAAGAAGGCTCCCGAGGGCTTCGTCGCATGGTCGGACACCACGTTCGAGAAGCTCATCGCCGCCGACCCGGAGCCGCTCACCTCCCGGTTCAAGGTCACCAACATCATGCTGCTGTCGGTCATCGCCCGTCCGGGCGATGCCTTCCAGGCGATGCGCCACCTCCTGGAGGACAACCACGAGCCGCGCAAGGCGCAGCTGCGGCACATCCGCCGGGCCATCGCGATCTACCGCTCGCTGCTGGACGGAGGCGTGGTCGAGAAGCTCGACACCCCGGACGCGGAGGGCCGCACCATCCGGCTCACCGTCGACCTCCAGCAGGACTTCGCGCTCAACCAGCCCCTGTCCACCTTCGCGCTGGCCTCCTTCGAGCTGCTGGACCCGGACTCCCCCTCCTACGCGCTGGACATGGTCTCCGTGGTCGAGTCCACCCTGGACGACCCGCGGCAGATCCTGGCCGCGCAGCAGAACAAGGAGCGCGGCATCGCCGTGGGCGCGATGAAGGCCGACGGGATCGAGTACGAGGAGCGGATGGAGCGTCTGCAGGACGTCACGTATCCCAAGCCGCTCGACGAGCTCCTCTTCCACGCCTACGACGTGTACCGCAAGAGCCACCCGTGGGTCGGAGACCACCCGGTCTCCCCGAAGTCGATCATCCGCGACATGTACGAGCGCGCGATGACCTTCACCGAGTTCACCTCGTTCTACGAACTCGCCCGCACCGAGGGCATCGTGCTGCGCTACCTGGCGAGCGCGTACAAGGCGCTGGACCACACCATCCCCGACGACCTCAAGTCCGAGGACCTCCAGGACCTCATCGCCTGGCTGGGCGAGCTCGTCCGCCAGGTCGACTCCAGCCTGCTCGACGAGTGGGAGCAGCTGGCGAACCCGGAGGTGGAGACGGCGGAGCAGGCCCAGGAGAAGGCCGACCAGGTCAAGCCGGTCACGGCGAACGCCCGCGCCTTCCGCGTCCTGGTCCGCAACGCCATGTTCCGCCGGGTGGAGCTCGCCGCGCTGGACCACGTCGACCAGCTGGGCGAGCTGGACGCCGGGTCCGGCTGGGACGCCGACGCCTGGGGCGAGGCCATGGACGCGTACTGGGACGAGTACGACGACCTGGGCACCGGCCCCGACGCCCGCGGCCCGAAGCTGCTCCAGATCGAGGAGGACCCGGCGCACGGCCTGTGGCGCGTCCGCCAGACCTTCGCGGACCCGAACGGGGACCATGGCTGGGGCATCAGCGCCGAGGTCGACCTCGCGGCCTCCGACGAGGAAGGCCGTGCGATCATCCGGCTGACCTCGGTCGGTGAGCTCGGCGCGCTCTGACCTCCCCCTGGACTCCGTCCGGGGGGACCCCCACCCGCAAGCGACCGGCCCCGCCGACGCCGGTTTCCCGCCGGCTCCGCCCGGACCCAACAGTGGAGAACCTCTGATGACGAATCCCGCCGAGAGACTCGTCGATCTGCTCGACCTGGAGCAGATCGAGGTCAACATCTTCCGCGGCGCCAGCCCGCAGGAATCCCTCCAGCGCGTCTTCGGCGGGCAGGTCGCCGGCCAGGCCCTGGTGGCGGCCGGCCGCACCACCGAGAGCGACCGCCCGGTCCACTCGCTGCACGCGTACTTCCTGCGCCCCGGCATCCCCGGGGTGCCGATCGTGTACCAGGTGGAGCGGGTGCGCGACGGGCGGTCCTTCACCACACGCCGCGTCACCGCGGTCCAGCAGGGCAAGACGATCTTCAATCTCACCGCCTCCTTCCATCATCCGGAGGAGGGCAGCATCGAGCACCAGCTGCCTCCCCGACTCGACTTCCCCCACCCGGACACGCTGCCGAAGGTCGCGGACGAGATCCGCGAACACTTGGGCGCGCTGCCCGAGGCGCTGGAGCGGATGGCCCGCCGCCAGCCGTTCGACATCCGGTACACGGACCGGCTCCGCTGGACTCCGGAGGAGCTCAAGGACGCCGATCCGCGCAGCGCGGTGTGGATGCGCGCGGTCGGCCCGCTGGGCGACGACCCGCTGGTACACACCTGCGCCCTCACCTACGCCAGTGACATGACCCTCCTCGACGCCGTGCGCATCCCGGTCGAGCCCCTGTGGGGCATGCGCGGCTTCGACATGGCCTCCCTGGACCACGCCATGTGGTTCCACCGGCCGTTCCGCGCCGACGAGTGGTTCCTTTACGACCAGGAGTCGCCCATCGCGCACGGCGGCCGCGGCCTTGCCCGTGGCCGCATCTACGACCTGGAGGGCAGGCTGCTGGTCTCCGTGGTCCAGGAAGGCCTCTTCCGCCCGTACGCCGAGAACGCGGCCAAGCCGCCCGTGTCACCCCAGTAACCCACCCCCTTCCGGCAGTCCGTCCCGTCCACGAAGAGCTGAGCGCACCATGCCCACCCCGGCCCTCCCCTGCCCCTGCGGGCTGCCCGCCGCCTACCCGGAGTGCTGCGGCCGCTTCCACTCCGGTGCACAGCAGGCGCCCACCGCCGAGCTCCTGATGCGCTCCCGGTTCAGCGCGTTCGCCGTCGGCGACACCGCCTACCTGCTGCGCTCCTGGCACCCGAGCACCCGGCCCGGCCGGCTCGACCTGGACCCCGGCCAGCGCTGGGAGCGCCTGGAGATCCTCGCCACCGAGCGCGGCGGGATGTTCGAGACGGAGGGTTCGGTGGAGTTCCGGGCGCACTACCGCGAGGGCCGGCACACCGGTTCCCTGCACGAGCACAGCGCCTTCACCCGGGAGGCCGGGGCCTGGGTCTACGTCGGCCCCCTCTCCCCCGTCGACTTCGGCTGACCGCGGGCCCCGGTCAGCGCGAAGTCCAGGCTGGTGCGGTACCAGTGGACCTCGTCCGGCGGCTCTGCCCGCAGCAGCCGGAGCGCCACGGCAGCCGCGGCCGGGATCTGCGGGTGCCCGTAGGGCGGGGGCGGGGCGAGCGCGGCCAGCACGATCCGCTCCGCCGGATCTGGCACGGCCTCTCGCAGTTCCTCCTGTGGGAGGACCGAGGCGAGCACGGCGGCCCGCTCCCAGGGGTCGGCGGTTCGTCTCAGCAGTAGCCCCACATGCCGCCCGCGCCACTTCCGCGGCCGCAGATCCGCCTTGGCGGCCAGCAGCTCCCGGTCGGCCGGGGGTGCGCTCCCGCGCAGCATCCCCGACTCCCGGTCGGCGAACTCCCTCAGCTCCGCGGCCAGATAGAGCCACACCGCCGCCCGGTAGCGGTTGATCCGGTAGGCGACCGGGGTGATGTGCCCGCAGCGCGCGAGCCGGGTGAACCGGCCCGGGCTGATGCCCAGCACCGCGCCGGCGGCCTCGGCTCCGGCCAAGGTCTCGACCCGCTCGCGCAGCGCGTCCGGGAACCCCTCGGCCGACCGGATCCGCTCCAGCTCGGCCCGCGTGTAGCGCGCGGCCCCTCCCGGCGCCGGCGGCCCGGCCCGTACGATGCCCAGCTGCACGGCCCGGGCGAACTCGGTCCGGGTCAGCCTCAGTTCCTCGGCCGCCCGGGCTCCACCCACCGCCGCATCCGGCAGCAGGTCCGCCCGTACCACCCCCGACGGCCCGGCCGCCCGTACCACCGGCAGGGCCTGCCCCCGTACATCCGACAAGACCTGCGTCGCGACCTCCATGACGGTCCTCCCCCACACGAGACGATTACTCTGTGTGAAGACCGTAACTCAGCGCTACGATACCCGCGAGGCCTGTGGATAACTCCGGAAACCCGGCAGGCCTCAGCCCCCCGTGATCCGCCGCTCTGCCACTCCCAGGTGCTCCCCCACCCGGTTGACCAGCAGCGTCATCTCGTACGCGACCTGGCCGATGTCGGCCTCCGCGGCGCTCAGCACGCACAGCGAGCTCCCCGCGCCCGCCGCCATGACGAACAGGGCGCCGTCGTCGTACTCGACCATCGTCTGCCGTACCTCGCCCGCCCGGAAATGCCGGCCCGACCCCTTCGCCAGACTCTGCAACCCCGCCGCCACCGCCGCCAGATGCTCCGCGTCCTCCCGGGCCAGCCCCGCGCTCGCGCCCGTCACCAGGCCGTCGTTGGAGAGCACCACCGCATGCCTGACCTGCTGGACCCTGCGCGTCAGATCGTCGAGCAGCCAGTCGAGTTGCTTGTCCAGTGCCATTTCGAGCCCCTCCCCGTTGACGCCGCCGGCGTGGCCGCGCCCCACCCCTCGTAGTAAGTGCCGCCAGCCTTCCCCACCAGCGCCTTTCGGGCAAGGAGGATGTCCCCATGGCGAAGAAGATGACTCAAGAGGAATGGCGGGCATTCGTCTCGTACGGGACCCGGACCGGCAAGCTGTCCACTGTCCGCGAGGACGGCAGCCCCCACATCGCACCCGTCTGGTTCGTTCTCGACGGCGACACCTTCGTGTTCAACACCGGCAAGGGCACGGCGAAGGGGCGCAACCTGCTGCGCGACGGCCGGGTCGCGCTCTGCGTGGACGACGACCGTCCGCCGTACTCCTACGTCGTCCTCCAGGGGCGCGCCGAGATCGGCGAGGACCCGGAGGAGATGCTCCCCTGGGCGACGCGCATCGCCGCCCGCTACATGGGTGAGGAGCGCGCCGAGGACTTCGGCCGCCGCAACGCCGTCCCCGGCGAACTCCTCGTCCGCGTCCCCATCGACAAGGTGATCTCCGTCGACGGTGTGACCCACTGACGCGGGCGCCGCCGCCCCCTCGCCGCCCCAGGCTCGCCCCTCACACGGAATCGGCCTGCGGCTCCACCGAGTCCAGCAGCCGGGCGGTGTGCACCCGCCCGGCGTACTCGACCAGCCTGATCAGCACTTCCTTCCCCGAGTCCTTGTCCCGCGCATCGCACAGCACCACCGGAGTTCCCGGCTCCAGGTCCAGTGCCCGCGCCACCTCGTGCGCCCCGTACCGCCGCGCGTCCGTGAAGCAGTTGACGGCCACCACGAACGGGATGCGCCGGTGCTCGAAGTAGTCCACAGCCGGGAAGCAGTCCTCCAGCCGGCGCGTGTCCGCGAGCACCACCGCGCCGAGGGCGCCCTGCGACAGCTCGTCCCACAGGAACCAGAACCGGTCCTGCCCCGGCGTCCCGAACAGGTAGAGCGACAGTCCGGAGCGGATGGTGATCCGCCCGAAGTCCATGGCCACGGTCGTGGTCGTCTTCTGGGCGACCCCGCCCGTGTCGTCGACCCGTTCGCCCGCCTCGCTGAGGAGTTCCTCCGTCCGCAGCGGCCGGATCTCACTGACCGCGCCGACCAGTGTCGTCTTGCCGACCCCGAACCCGCCCGCCACGAGTATCTTCAGCGCGAGCGCGGCCAGTTCCCCGTCTTCCTCGGGATCCGCACCCGGATCGAGATCCGTCTCCGGGTCGGGCACCGAGGCCCGTCCGCCGGTTCCGTCGTGGTGTTGTCCCATCACAGCGCTCGCAATCCCTCGATGACTTCACGCAGAATCCGCTCGTCCGGCAGCCGGGCGGGCGGCACCGGCCGGCTCACCTTGACGTGCCCGCCCTCCAACAGGTCCCCGAGCAGCACCCGCACCACGCCCACCGGCAGGTCCGCGTCCGCGGCGAGCTCGGCCACCGACTGCGTCTCGGACCGGCAGAGCCCGAGCAGTGCCCGGTGTTCGGGGCCGAGCAGCGACTCGGCCGCCGCGTCCCCGCCCTCGCCGTCCACGACGACCAGCGCGATCAGGTCGAACCGGACCCCGTGGGGCCCCGGCTTCGTACGCCCGCCCGTCATGGCGTACGGACGGACGAGCGGGCCCGCGTCGGCGTCGTACCACTGGCCGTTCATGTACCGGACCGCCGCTCTCAGCCCGCGGCCGGCGGCCGCGCCGCGAACCGGGGCGGGGTGTACAGGTGCTCCCCGACCCGCTTCACCAGCCGGGCCATCTCGTACGCGATCAGCCCGATGTCGGCGCTCGCCGCGCTCAGCACGGCCAGGCAGGATCCGTCCCCGGCGGCCGCGACGAAGAGGAACCCCTCGTCCATCTCCACCATCGTCTGGCGCACGCCCCCGGCGTGGAAGTGCCGGCCCGCGCCCTTCGCGAGACTGTGGAAGCCGGAGGCAACGGCGGCCAGGTGCTCGGCGTCTTCCCGGCTGAGCGCGCTGGACGCGCCCACCGCCAGGCCGTCGTTGGACAGGACCACGGCGTGCCGGACCTCGCGGACCCGGACCACCAGATCGTCCAGCAGCCAGTCCAGTTCGCCGGACCTGCGGATTCCGTCGGGATTGAATCTCTGGTGCTCGATCATCACACTTCTCCTTCGCTGCCTGCGTGGGCGCCGGTCTCCTGGCCGCCGCGGACCCATCCGGCCCGGTAGGAGGCCATCCGGTCCCGGACCTCCTCCGGGCTGCGCCCGGGCGGCTCCTCGGGCGGACGCACCCCGGTGGGGGCCTTCGGGGCGGGGGCCTCGCGCAGCTGCGGCACCAGGCTGGCCTGGCGTACGCGGCGCGGCAGTTCGGTGACCGCCGCGCCTGCGGGGCCCCGCGACCGCAGGGAGGCCACCGGGGCCGGGGCCGGGTGCGGCGCCTCCTCCCGTACGGGGCTCCGCTCCGGTGCCGGGATGCCGCGCGGTTCCTCCCGTACCGCCGACCGGCGCGCGTCCTCCCGTACGACGGCCATCGCGGGCGGCGCCGGCGCCGGCTCCCGCGGCTCCGCCGCAGGCTCGAAAGGCTCGTCCGGAGCCGGCGCCGGGGCCTTCGCCGGCGCGGAGCCGGTCTCGATCGCGCCCTGGAGCAGGGAGTTCGGCAGGAGCACCACGGCGGTCGTGCCCCCGTACGGCGACGTGCGCAGGTGCACCCGCACGCCGTGCCGGGCCGAGAGCCGGCTGACCACGAAGAGCCCGAGCCGGTCGCTGTCGAAGAGGTCGAGGGCCTCGGACTGCTCGATGCGCCGGTTGGCCTCGTGGAGGGACTCTCGGCCCATGCCGAGCCCGCGGTCCTCGACCTCCAGGACGTATCCGGCGCCGACGGGCTCGCCGCTGACGCGGACCTTGGTGTGGGGCGGGGAGAACTGGGTGGCGTTCTCGATGAGTTCGGCGAGCAGGTGCGTGAGGTCGGCGACCGCGCCGCCGAGTACGGCGGCCTCGGCCAGCTGGCGGACCTCGACGCGTGGATAGTCCTCGATCTCGGAGACGGCGGCCCGTACGACGTTCGTCAGCGGGACCGGCATCCGCCAGGCCCGCCCGGGGGCGGCCCCGGAGAGGATGATCAGGCTCTCGGCATGCCGGCGCATCCGCGTCGTGAGGTGGTCGAGGCGGAAGAGGTCGCCGAGTTCGCCGGGGTCGTCGGCGCGCCGCTCCATCGAGTCGAGCAGGGTGAGCTGCTTGTGGACCAGGACCTGGCTGCGGCGGGCGAGGTTGACGAAGACGCCGCTCACGCCGCTGGCGAGCTCGGCACGCTCGACAGCGGCGCCGAGGGCCGCCCGGTGGACGGTGGCGAGGGCCTCGCCCACCTGGGTGATCTCGTCGTCGGCGGGCGGTGGGGGCGGGGTCTCGGCCTCGATGTCGATGTCCTGGCCGGCCCGCAGCCGGTCCATGGCGTGCGGGAGCTTGCGGTGGGCGATCTCCAGGGCGGTGTTGCGCAGCGAGACGAGCTCCACGACGAGGGCGCGGCCGATGCGCACCGAGATGACGAGGGAGGCGGCGACTGCGGCGAGACCCAGCAGTACGGCGGCTCCGGCGGGGCTCAGGCCGCCCTGGGCGAGGGGGTCGGTGCGGTCGACGGCTCCGGCGTGCGCGGCGGCGGCGATCTCGCGCATCGAGGTGCTGATGCCCGTGTACGCGGCGTCCCAGCCGGCGGGCGCACCGCGGGCCGTGTCCTTGGCCGGTCCGGCGGCGGATCCGGCTCCGGAACCGGTGCCGGAACCGCCGGCCGCTCCCGTGGCCGCCCCGGCCGTGAGCACCCGGTCCTCGGCAGCGGTCAGCTCGGCGTAGGCGGCGCTCTTCGCGACCGACTGCCAGGCGGCCTGCTGGGCGGCGGGCAGGTCGTCGGCGCTGCCCGCGGTGAGGGCGCGGCGGGTCTCGATGACGCCGGTGAGGCGCCGAAGCGTTTCGGCGGTGCGCGGCCCGGGCGCGGCGATCAGCGCGTCCTCGCGGGAGAGGAGCTCTCCGGCACGGGCGAATTCGAGCAGGACGCGGGCATCGGGGCCGAGTTCGGCCTCCGCGCCGCCGGTGAGGGAGCCGTCGACGGCGAGGGCGCTGTCGACCACGCGCGTGTAGGTCTCGTACGCCGCGTCCTGGGTCGCCCGCCGGTCCGTGACGTCCTTGCGGGTGGCGCCGAGCCCCTCCGCCGCGGCCACGAAGGCGCCGACGCGGACCACGACGTCGGTGCGGTGGTCACCGGACTCGGCGACGGTGTGCCGGTCGCCGAGCCGGAGCCGCCGGACGGCGGCGTCGGTGCGGCGAGCCTGCTGTTCGAGCGCGGTGCGCTGGTCGGAGACGGGATCGGCCAGGTAGCGGACGGCGGCGCGCCGTTCGGCCTGGAGCTCGGTGACGGCGGCCGCGACGGGGGTGCGTATCTGCTGGTCGACCCGCTGGGCGCGGGTGAGCCGGGCGATGTCCTGGGCGGTGCTGACGGTCGCGAAGCCCCAGAGGGCGAGGAGCGAGACGACCGGGACCATCAGGAGCGACACGATCTTCGCGCGGACGGAGGCGGGTCGCAGCCTCGGCCGCAGCCCCGGCCGGCGGGACCCACCGTCGGTGGCGGCCGCCGTCGCCGGGCCGGATCCGCCGGTCCGCCCGCCCTCCGGCGCCGGCTCCTCGGCGGGTGGTCCGGCGTGGGCCCGGCGGCCGCGCGCCGGGGGCGCGGGCAGCTGCGGCGCCGCTGCCGGTGGTCTGCGGGGTGTGCGCATGGGCTCCTCGTTCCGGGTGCGGTCCAGCAGGGTGGTTCGGGACAGGTCGGCAGGCAGGCACAGGCAGGCAGGTCGGCTGGTCGGCAGATCAGCGGGCCGCCGCGGGCGGCACCGCGGACGCCGCCTGCACCGGCCCCGATGCCGGTGCCTGCCCGCCCAGGTACCGGGCGGCCGACATGGAGGCGGCGTGCTCGTCGGCGGTCGGGGACAGCGCGACGAACGCGGAGGTGATGAACAGGTACGAGCCGAGCCCGACGGCGAGCGGGAAGATGAACTGCATCGCGGTGGCGCCGGGCAGGGCCTGGTCCGAGGGGACGACACGGACGGCGACCGCCAGCATCCCGGTGTAGTGCATGCTGCTGACGGCCGCGCCCATGACGAGCGAGGCGACGGCCACGGCGACCGGTGCCTTGATGTTCAGCGCGGCCCACAGCGCGGCGGTGGCCGCGACGACGGCGATGGCGACCGAGAGCCCGACCGTGAGCGGGTCGTACGAGATGCTGCCGTGCAAGCGCAGGGCGGCCATCCCGAGGTAGTGCATGCTGGCGACGCCGAGGCCGGTGGTGAGCCCACCCAGGACCAGGGCGCGGCCGCGGGCCCGTCCGTAACCGACGGCGAACACCCCGGCGCCGACGACGAGCACGGCGACGAGGAGGCTGAGGATGGTCAGCGGCACGTTGTAGTGGATCTCGGTGCCGGTGACGTTGAAGCCGAGCATCGCGACGAAGTGCATCGTCCAGATGCCGGTGCCGATGGCGGAGGCCGCGGTGAGGAGCCAGTTGCGGCGGGAGGATCCGTTCGTCGCGGCGAGCGCGCGGACGGTGCAGCGCAGCCCGAGGGCCGCGCCGATGGATGCCATCACATATGACAGTACGGGTGTCAGCCAGCCATAGGCCGCGTGGTCGAGGTGTCCCATGGCCCCGGGACGCTAGTCCGGGTGAGGGCGCGAACAAGGGGAGCATTTCGAAAGCAGCTGGAACTGCTGGAATATGACAGAGCTACGTACGTCTTCGATCACGCCACGTGCCACCTTGCACACGCACCGCGCGGAACCCCATGGGGGATCATGTCCACATGAGCGAAGACCACACGCACGTGCAGGAGTTCTTCGGAACGCGCGCCGCCGACTGGGACCGGAAGTTCCCGGCGGACGGGCCCGCGTTCACCGCGGCCGTGGCCGAATTCGGCCTGCGCCCCGGGGACCGCGTCCTCGACGCGGGCTGCGGGACCGGGCGGGCGCTGACGGCGCTGCGCGCCGCCGTCGGCCCGGCCGGCACGGTGCTCGGCGCGGACCTCACCCCGCAGATGCTCGCCGCCGCACGGCGGGCCGGGCGGGACGCCGAGGGCGCGCTGCTGCTCGCGGACGTGGCCCGGCTGCCGCTGCGCGACGGGGTGCTCGACGCCGTGTTCGCCGCCGGGCTCATCTCGCACCTGCCCGATCCGGAGGCGAACCTGCGCGAGCTCGCCCGCGTCGTCCGCCCCGGCGGCCGGCTCGCCCTGTTCCACCCCATCGGGCGGGCGGCCCTGGCGGCGCGGCAGGGCCGCGACCTGACCCCGGACGACATGCGGGCCGAGCACAACCTGGGCCCGCTGCTGGCCGGTTCGGGCTGGGACATGACCTCGTACGCCGACGAGGACGCCCGCTTCCTGGCGCTCGCGCTGCGCCGCGCCTGACCGGCCCCTCCCCACACCCACTTCGTACGTCGGCACCTGGCCCGGGATCCGAGGAGGTGCCCCGGATCACGCCGGAGGCTGGGCCTCGGCCTCGGCCGGTCGGCGGGGATGCGGTACGGGGCATCCCCCCGAGCCGGGCACCGGAAACGTGCCGAGCTCGCCCACGTCATAGCCCTGGGGGTAGCCCTTGATCTCCGGGTTCTGCCGGGCGTGGTGCGGGGCCTTGCGCGGCGGCAGCAGCCGGACGGCGCGCCCGCGCAGCTTGAGGGCGCCCCGGAACAGCCGCTTGACCTGCGGGTGGGGGCTCTCGTAGCGGAAGGCGGACAGGAGCGGCTCGTCGAGGAGGGAGAGAGCCAGTGCGCGCGCCGCGGGGGCGAGCGGCGCCGGGTACCAGGAGGCCATCAGGCCGATGGTGGAGTCGGCGACCTCGCGGCCGCCCTGGTCCCAGCCGAAGTGGGCTTCTTCGTACGCGTTCATGGTCTCCTCGAACTCCTCGTAGGAGCCCGGGATGTCCTTGATGCCCATGTGCCGGCCGAGCTCGGCGTAGTAGTTCGCGGCGGCGCGGCGCTCGTGGTGGGTCAGCGGGCGCCAGCCGTAGGCGTCCAGCCAGCGCACCGGAATCACCACGAACGTGGACAGGACGTAGCGCATGTCCTCGTTGCTGATGTCGTAGGCGCGGTGCATCTGGTTGACGCGGCGGATCGCGGTGCGTCCGGTCTCGCTCTCGAAGCCGTGCTCCACGACGGCGTCGAGGAGCAGCGAGGTGTCGTCGTAGCGCTTCTGCGGGCGGTCGGTGAACTCGGCGGTCTCGGCGAGCAGGCGGCCGATGCTGGGGACGGCGTACGTCCGCAGGAGGGCGAGCTCCAGGGCCCGGGTGAAGTCCCAGGGGAACTCGTAGGTGGTGGTGAGCCGGTAGATGGCGAGGAAGTCCTTGTCGGGGTCCAGACGGAGGATCTCCCTCAGCCGGTCGTAACGCTGCACCGGGTGTCCCTTTCTGTGGCGGGTGGCCAACTCTACGTGCAGGTGGCGGGCTTGGAAATCGACGGCCGCAGGCTCTCGACGCGGGGGTTACCCGCTGGTTAGGGTGCGCCGACGAGAGAGCGACCGGGAGGCCACGTGACGGACGAGGAGGGGGGCGGTTCGCTCTATGTGCTCACCGCCGTGCTGCTGACCCCCGCGCAGTTTCCGAGCATCCTTGGCGACGATTTCCCGGAGGCCTGCTCGCTGCTGGGTGTGAAGCCGGCGGCGCAGGGATACGGGCTGGTGCTCGGCCAGGACGAGGAGGGCGCGCGCTGGACGGTCGTCGTGGACGACGTCTCGCTCGTGGCCATGGCGATCGCCTCCTGGGACTGCGGCATGGAGTACGACCTGTCGCCCGACGAGCGGTCGATCGTGGTCTCGCTGGCGGGCTGGCCGCTGGCCCTGTCGGTGGCGGCGCCGGGTATCCCGGAGCCGCACGACCCGGAGCAGGGCGCCGACGGCACGGGGCGGGTGCCGCTGGCACCGCCGTCCGCGGAGGCGTGGGGGCCGGTGCAGCGGCGGATGGGCGCGGACCAGATCGCCCGGGAGTGGACGGACTGGCACGAGCGGATCGCGACGGACGGCGGCGCGGCGGCCGCGGCGCACCCCGGGCTCGCGCGGGCGCTCCGGGAGGCCCTGGAGTACACGCAGAGCCCGCCGCCGCCCGGCCGGGTCCGGTCCTCGTTCGCGGGCGAGGGGGTCCGGACGCTGCGGGTGGACGGCCGCGGGTGGTCGCTGGTGGCGCGGACCGGCGACACGGCCTTCGTACTGCTGGACGAGGAGCCGAGCGAGGTCCTCACAGTCCCCCGCGACGGGGATCCCGATCTCGGCCTGCCGAAACTGCCGGAGCTGCTCGCGGCCCTGGACCGCGTCGCCGTACGCCCGGCCTGAACCGAAGGAGAGACGCTGTGCTGGTGGAATCGGAGCCGGTGGCCGTGGTGGTGGGCGGCCGCGCGGAGGCGGTCGACGACGACTGGGGGCGGGAGACGGCCGTGATCCGCCTGGACGCCGGGCGGTTCGGCCCGGAGGCCCTGTACGGGCTGGCGGAGTTCTCGCACCTGGAGGTCGTCTACCACTTCGACCGGGTCCCGCTGGAGAAGATCGAGACGGGCGCGCGTCACCCCCGGGGCAACCCCGGCTGGCCGCTGGTCGGCATCTTCGCCCAGCGCGGCAAGAACAGGCCGAACCGGCTGGGCGTCTCCAGGTGCCGGATCCTGAAGGTGGACGGCCTGGACGTGCACGTGGAGGGCCTCGACGCGGTGGACGGCACCCCGGTCCTGGACCTGAAGCCGTACATGGCCGAGTTCGGCCCGCGCGGCGAACTGCGCCAGCCACAGTGGGCCACCACCCTGATGCGCGACTACTACTAGCCGCGCCTCAGCGGCCCAGCTGCTTCCTGGATATACCCCGCAGGCGACGCCGCTGGGAGGAGTCCAGCAGCAGGTAAGCGGCCGCCGGCACACCGATCAGGACCAGCAGTCCTGCCCAGAACCCGACCGTCCAGAACAACACGATGGCTGCCGCCACTCCGGCAACCGCGACCTTGCCGCGCTTGGACATCTGCGGACACCTCCACCTGTCGTCGTCCACTACCCCCCTCAACGCACCGCCGCGACCACGCGTTCCCGACCACCCCTCCTAGCGAAGACTCCGTACGCCTCCCGGCGCGGGCTGCCCCGTCCGTGCCCCGTCCGGCCCACGCGGCGGCCACCGTGCGCGGCCGCGCCGCGACGCCGTGGCGGCATTTCGGGCGCCGTGTGGCCGACACGGCGCTTGTCGCGACCCGGTACCCGCACGACGATGGGGGCGCTCCGGGTACCGCGGCACCACGGGAGGGTGAATGGACGATCCGTCGGTGGCACTGCCGGGCGGGGCCGATCCCGCCGAGCGCACGCGCGTACTGCGCCGGGCGCACAGCGCGTTCACGCAGGACGGGCGGGTCGAGGCTCCGGTCCGGGCGGTGATCGCGAATTCCTGGCGGCGGTGCGCCCGGGCCCGGGTCAGCCCGGAGTGCACGCCCCGGGTGGAGCTGGCGGAGGCGGACCTCCGGTCGTACCGGGCACAGCACCCCCTGGCCCGGGTGATGCCGGTGGTCCGGGATCTCGTGGGGGCGTTCGCGGCGCACGGGGCCCATCTGCTGGCGGTGTGCGACGCGCGGGGCAGTCTGCTCTGGGTGGAGGGCGAGTCGGCCACGCTGCGGCGGGCGGAGGGGCTCGGTTTCGTGCCGGGCGCCCGCTGGGCGGAGACGGCGATGGGCACCAACGCACCCGGCACGGCGGTCGCCGTCGGGGAGCCGGTCCAGGTCTTCGGGGCCGAGCACTTCAGCCGCCGGGTCCACCCCTGGACGTGCGCGGCGGCCCCGGTGCGCGATCCGCGGACCGGCCGGCTGCTCGGCGCGGTGGACATCACCGGCGGGGACGGCCTGGCCCATCCGCACTCCCTCGCCTTCGTGCAGGCGGTGGCCCGCGCCGCAGAGGCCCAGCTGGCGCTGCTGGACCCGGTCCCGCCGGCCGCCGGGGACACCCTCGGCGCCCTCGGCCGGGACGAGGCGCTGCTGGTCGGCGGGGGTGCCAGGGTCCGCCTGGGGAGGCGGCACAGCGAGATCATGGCGCTCCTCGCGCACCACCCGGCAGGGCTGTCGGGCGAGGAGCTGGCGATCGCGCTGTACGAGGACGAGTCGGTGTCACCGGTGACCCTGCGCGCCGAAATGTCACGGCTGCGCGGGCTGTTGGGGGACCGCGCCCCGCTCTCGCGCCCGTACCGTACGGCGGCGCCGCTGGAGGCGGACTTCACCCTCGTGACCCGCCACCTGGCGGCCGGCGCCGTTTCGGCGGCCCTCCACCACTACGCGGGCCCGCTGCTCCCCGGCTCGACCGCGCCGGGCATCGTCCGGCTGCGGCGCCGGATCGAGGGCCAGGCACGGGCCGCGGTGATCGCCCGGGCGGACGCGGGACTGCTGAGCGACTGGGTGTGCACTCCGTGGGGCGCGGACGACGCGGCGGTGTGGCGGGCGCTGGCCGCAGCGCTGCCGCCGGAGGGTCGCCCGGCAGCGCTGGCCCGCGTACGGGACCTCGACGAGGAACTCGGCGCCGAACCCTCCCTCGTACGCCCGGAGCCGACTCCGCCCCCGCGGCGTGCAACGTATCCGCAACCTGCCCGCTCCTAGCCTCCTCCCGAGCGCTGTCCGACGGCGGCCGGCGCCCGGCAAGGGGAGGACACCATGGCCCGTTACGCTGCGCCCGGTACCGAAGGCGCGCTGATGTCGTACGCGTCCCGGTACGGCCACTTCATCGGCGGCGAGTACGTCGAGCCCGCCCTCGGCGCCTACTTCGCCAACCCCTCCCCCGTCAACGGCCAGACCTTCACCGAGGTCGCGCGCGGCACGGCCGAGGACGTGGAGCGGGCGCTCGACGCGGCGCACGCGGCGGCGCCCGCCTGGGGTCGCACCTCGGTCGCCGAGCGGTCCACCATCCTGCTGCGCATCGCGGACCGGATGGAGCAGAACCTGGAGGCCCTGGCGGTCGCGGAGACCTGGGAGAACGGCAAGCCGGTCCGGGAGACCCTCGCCGCCGACATGCCGCTGGCCATCGACCAGTTCCGCTATTTCGCGGGTGCGCTGCGCGCCCAGGAGGGGGCGCTGAGCCAGCTCGACGACGACACCGTCGCCTACCACTTCCACGAGCCGCTGGGCGTGGTCGGGCAGATCATTCCGTGGAACTTCCCGATCCTGATGGCGGTGTGGAAGCTGGCTCCCGCGCTGGCGGCCGGGAACACGGTGGTGCTGAAGCCGGCCGAGCAGACCCCGGCCTCTGTCCACTACTGGCTGAGCCTGGTGTCGGACCTGCTGCCGCCGGGTGTGGTGAACATCGTCAACGGCTTCGGCGAGGAGGCGGGCAAGCCGCTGGCGTCCAGCCCGCGCGTGGCGAAGATCGCGTTCACCGGGGAGACGTCCACAGGGCGGCTGATCATGCAGTACGCGGCGGAGCACCTCAAGCCCGTCACCCTCGAACTCGGCGGCAAGAGCCCCAACCTCTTCTTCGACGACATCTGGACCACCGACGACGACCTGCGCGACAAGGCGCTGGAGGGGTTCACCATGTTCGCCCTGAACCAGGGCGAGGTGTGCACGAGCCCCTCGCGCGCGCTGATCGAGCGGGGCCGGTACGGGGACTTCCTCGACGCGGCCGTGGCCCGTACCGAACTGATCGTGCCGGGGCACCCGTTGGACACGGACACGATGATCGGCGCGCAGGCGTCCGAGGAGCAGTTGCGGAAGGTCCTGTCGTACGTGGAGATCGGCCAGAAGGAGGGCGCGAAGATCCTGACGGGCGGCCGGCGCATCGAGCAGGACGGTGAACTCGCGGGCGGCTTCTACGTGCAGCCGACCATCTTCGAGGGCGACAACCGGATGCGGATCTTCCAGGAGGAGATCTTCGGCCCGGTGGTGTCCGTGACCTCGTTCCAGGACTTCGACGACGCCGTCCGGATCGCCAACGACACGGCGTACGGGCTGGGCGCGGGCGTCTGGACCCGCGACATCAACACCGCGTACCGCGCGGGCCGCGCGATCCAGGCGGGCCGCGTGTGGACGAACTGCTACCACGCCTACCCGGCCCACGCCGCCTTCGGCGGCTACAAACAGTCGGGCATCGGCCGCGAGACCCACAAGATGATGCTGGAGCACTACCAGCAGACGAAGAACATACTGACCAGCTACTCCCCGAAGCGTCTCGGCTTCTTCTAGAGGCACGAGAAAAGGCGCCTGACCTGGGCTTTCGCCCGTCAGGCGCCTTCCGCTCGACCCGCTCGAAGCGGGAATCCATTTACTCCGTTCCGCCCAGTTCCTCCCACCCCTCTCCCGCTCCTGACCAGCGCTTGCGGACCAGTCAGGGACCAAACCGGTTCCTCGCGGGCCAGGTCGATGACGCGCCGGCGGGCGTTGACGGAGGCCGCTTACCGGAGCATGCCGACAGCTTCTGCGGCGTCGAGCTCGTCGGCGCGGGTGATGAAGCCGCCGAGGTCCTTGGGCAGGCAGCCGCCGCCGAACCCGAGGCCGGGCCGCATGCCGTGGCGGCCGATGCGATGGTCGTAGCCGAGGATGTCGGCGAGCTCGGCGGTGGCCCAGTCGGTGACGAGCGTCGGCGTTCCCGCCACGATGATCTTGGCGAACGCCTGCCGCAGGATCGACTCCGCCCAGGAGTGGAGGGTGTTGAACCCGAGGACGAGCCGGTCGGGGCGCAGGGTGTCCTCGACCGCGAAGGACTCGGGGAGGAACTCCGGGTTCCAGGCGACCTCGATAGGGTCCCGGGCCGGGGCCATCGACTGGAGGAGTTCGGCGATGCGGGGTGCGGTGCCGACCGGGACGGTCGACTTGACCGCGTTGACGGCCGGGGTCATCAGGCCGGGGGCCAGCTGGGTGACGGTGTCGAAGAGGTCGGTGAGGTCGCAGGCGTCGGCGCCGGGCTTGCTGCGGGGTGCCGACCCCGATGAAGTTCAGGTCGGCGAACTCGGCGGCCTCGCCGTAGGAGGCGGTGAAGCGGAGCCGGCCGGAGGCCGTGTGCTGGGCGAGGAGGTCGTCCACGTCGCGTTCGAAGGACGGGGCCTTGCCGGAGTTGAGGGGATCGACCTTTAAGGACCAAGGACGCCCCGCGTGTCCTGGCGTTCACCAAACTCATCGAGGCACGCGCCCACGCCCGCGAGAACAACGCCAGGGCCGCCTCACGGGCCCTGGCCGCGTCCGAGGACCTCATCAGCCAGGCCGACCAGACCAGCGGCGACGAGCCGGCCTGGATCGAATCCCATCACCACGCGAGGCTGTCCGCAGACGCCGCCGAGGTCTTCCGCGACCTGAAGAACCCGAAGGCATCGCTCGCCTGGAACCAGCGGGCCGCAGCCATGCCCTCCGGGGTCTTCACCCGGTCCGTCGACATCCTCGCCCGCGTCCAGTCCTTCCCGGGCCAAGGGAGTACGTCCGCGAGTTCAACACCGCCCTCGCACCCTGGCGGCGCGAGCCGGCCGTCCGCGACTTCATCCACCGCCCCCGCACCGAACTCGGCGTCGCCGCCTGAGCATGTCATCGACGACCAGGCCCGCCTCGTCCACGCCTGGGCAAGTCCGATCAGGTTCCGGCCAGGGGGCCGGGGGTTGTCACCCGGTTTCGAGGGAGACGCCTGTCAACGGCCACTGAACTGATTGGCTGTTGACAGGCCTGGACGAGGTGGTGACCGCGATGACGCTCACCCGGTGGGGAGCACACCGTACAGGCTGCGCCGGCGTCGCGAGGGTGTCCGGCCGCACTGCCCCTTTGCCGCTCACTGCCCGGCGAGTCCCGCCGCAGACGACGCTGATGTGCCGTGCATGGTTCTGCGCCATGGGCGAGCCTGGTTGCAGAGGGCAAGCATTTTCGGCCAAAGCCAATGAAGGTCGCTGACCTGCTGGTATGCCTAGATGCGTGCAGCCCAAGCCGTTACCTCGGGGCACGGATCGCTGATGGCTAGCACATTTCAAGCCATCGTCGCCGTCGCGGCAGGTTTCATCGTCCTGGGTGCTGCGGTTCCCGCGGTGGCTGCACAGTCGGACGTCAGTGGCGGCACCTGGTACTTCGGCACCAACAGCAGCGACTTCGTCTACTCGAACTACTACCACCCCGACCGGTGCCACGGCTCCTCCGCGAAGGGCAAGTACCTCGCCCAGAGCGGCAACGTCGACAAGGACAAGACGTCTTACGCGTCGGCACCTGAGGCGATGTGGGGCAACGAGTCGTACTACCGTTCCAACTGCGACTGAGACACCGCATGGCTTCGGATGCGTCGGATGTTCCGTAGCCGCTTTGACCGTGTGGGGCCCGGCAAGCCGGTCCCCACACGGTCGGCCCCACCGACGGTCTTCTCCGCGGCCGTCCCAGCGCATGCTCCCCCGACCACTCCGACCTAGGTATTCGATTGCTGCACCGAGGTATCAAGTTCGTCTACGCCGCCGTGTTCGCGTTATCCGCACTGGTGGCGTTTCTGTTCGTGCGGGGACTGGACGAGGACTACGTACTGGGTCACTCGGCTGTGGTCTGGGTACTCGACTCCGACGATTCCGTCAGCGGTTCCGACGTCGCGCGCGGCGTGGCGGCCTTTGCCGCCGAGCACAAGGTCACGGTGGCCCGTGAGGTGCCCGATCTGCGGAATCCCGATGGTCTTCGGCACCTTTACCTCGCCACCGGCGCCCCGAATTCGGTAGCAGCGTCGTGGCTGAAGGAGGGCTATCCGGCGTTCGGCCGGGACCTCCACACCGAGGTCCATCCCCTCGCCGAGATCGGGCAACGGGATCCGCGTGGCTACTACTACGTGTTCGGGCCGCCGGAGGCATCCGATGCGCTGGTAGCCAAGTTCAAGAACCTCGGGCTGCGAGCGACCATCCACCACCCGCTCTCCTTCGAAGAACTGACCCCCTTCTACGCGGACAGCATCCTGGTCTTGTCCTTCGCCGTGGTCGCCCTGGCCGCCATCACCATGACCGGTGCGAGTGTCCTGCTCAACGCGAAGGCGTACGGGGTGCTGCGCCTGCAGGGCAGGTCATTCACAGACATCCTCTTCCGAGATCTCCGCCAGTTGGCCGGGTTCGCCACGATCGCTGCCACCGCGGTGGTAGCCGGTGCCCTGGTCGTTCTGGCCCTCTACAACGGCCTGGCCTGGCTTGGCCTGTTCGCCTCGGTGGCCACGGGCATCGCCGGCCTCCTCGTCCTTCTGATCCTCGCCGCACACGCGGCCATGCTCGCCCTGACGTTCAGGACCGACGTCCTGCGCGCCCTCAAAGGCGAACTTCCGGCCCGGGCCGCATCCACTTCCGCCTACCTGGTGCGCGTACCCGCTCTCCTGCTCGCCTTCGGCATCGCCACCTCCACCGTGCTCGCGGCCCAGGACGTACTCTCCCGCCAGGACAGTCGCGAGCTCTACGCCAAGGTGGGTGACACCGCCGCCATCCGTCTCAACGGCAGCCTGGGCGAAGAGGACACCAAGACGCTGGAGGCCAAGGTGGGGCAGTGGCTGCGCCAATCCGACGCAGCGGGCGAGCTCATCGTCGCCGGCCGCCGGGACCTCCAGGACCTCGCCCCGGGCGCCGGCCTTCCCCAGGGCGAAATGCTCATCGTCAACGAGACCTTCCTCGACCGACAACCCTTCCTCGATCCGGCAGGCCGTCGCTACGCCCCCGCCCCGAAGGACGGCAAATCTCCGGACTCCCGCCCGGTGCGCCTGATCGTCCCTGCCTCTCTGAGCCGGCATGCACCGACCATCGCCGCCGAGATACCCGGAACCCTCAGCCCGGGCCACCGCGAACGGATCAAGGCCGACCAAATCGAGACGCTCCAGGCGGCGAACGGCCAGCAGGTCTTCGGTTACAACGCCGGGGAGCAGGTCCACACGGCCGCACGCAACACCAAGGAAGACCGCTCCCTCGTACACGACCCGGTTCTGCTGGTGGTCCCCAACGGGTCGACGTACCTCACCGACAACGCCTACACCTCGTTCGCGACGCAGGGAGGTGTGGTCTTCCCGGAACCGGTCGACATCCAGAAGGGGATCGACGCGAAGAAGCTGCAGACGTACGTGATCGCCATCCGCCCCGTGGGGCAGAACGCGGCACTGCAGATGCGGGACTCCGTCAACGATCTGCGGATGCAGCTGTTCAATCTCGGCATCGCCGTCACCGTGCTCATCATTACCGGCATCGGTGTCTGCATCGTCTACTCGCGCAAGAACGCCCAGGCGATTTTCGTCAAACACATCAGCGGCTGGAGGTTCGTCGCCAGCCACCGCTCCGTGCTCACTGTCGAAGGGATCCTCGCACTTCTGCTGGTCGCCTGGGTTCCCTTCCAGGTGTGGCAGCAGAACCGGGAACTGGAGCAGTACACCGCCGTCGGTATCCCCGCACCAAGCCAGCCCGCACAGATCACTGCGCTGGACCTCGGCCTCACCGGCGGGCTGGTCGCCCTGGAAGCCGGTGCGGTGCTGCTCGCCCTGGCCGTCTTCCACCGCCGCATCGTCAAGGAAGGGGCAGCCGAAGGGTAACCACTCCTACCGACGCCCCCACCCCTTCCCCCGCAGGAGCACTGCCGTGATCAGTATCGAGAACCTCTCCAAATCCTTCGGCCGGCGGACCTTGTGGTCCGATGTCGACCTCACCGTCAACAGCGGTGCCATGCTTGCCCTCGTCGGCCCCAGCGGATCAGGAAAGTCCACTCTCCTCAACTGCCTCGGCCTCCTCGAAGCTCCGAGCTCGGGCGCGATCCTGTACGACGGCAAGGACATCACCCGCTTCGATCGGCGCGGAGTCCGACGTTTCCGCCGCGAAGTGCTCGGCTACCTCTTCCAGAACTACGCCCTGATCGAGAACGCCTCCGTCGCCGCCAATCTGGAGGCCGCCGTCAAGCCGCGTCGGGCCCTGAGGAACAATCCGCGAGTCACCATTGCGGAGGCTCTCGACCGTGTCGGGCTCGCCGGCAGGGAGAAGGAAAAGATCCACCTCCTCAGCGGCGGGGAACAGCAGCGTGTTGCGCTCGCCCGGCTCATGGTCAAGCAGCCCGCCCTCGCCGATGAACCGACCGGGGCTCTCGACCACGACAACACCGTCATGGTCGTGGACATCCTCCGCGAGATGAGCGAGGCAGGATGCGCCGTCGTCATCGCGACCCACAACGACTACGTCCGCGACCGCTGCGACACCGTCTTCTCCGTTGACACGGCCACGCTGACGACTCCCCTCCGAGCCGAATCCACATACTGAACGGCCCCCTCACGCTGGTGATCGCTTCGGTCGGGGGCCGTCTGAGCAGGACGGGTGAGCATTGCAGGGCGGCGCTGGCTCGGTGCTCGCTCACTACCTGCCCGACGGGTCACGCCCTCTATCTGCTGGGGGTGGTTTTGGCGCGCGGCGGCCGGCACACGGCCGGGCTCACGACCGGATCCCTGCTCGTGGGCAGCGCCCGGCTCGCCCACCAGGCCGACCGCGCCCTGGACCGGGTCGCCGCGGCCACCCCGGAGGACGAGGAACAACTGCTGCTGGAGTACCTGCGATGCTTCGGCCACCTGGTGTACAGCCTCGACCCGGCCGAACCCACGGCGATCGACGATCCTTCGATGCTCCGCTCGGTGATCGCCGGCCGCCGCGACGGCGGCGAACCAAGCGCCCTGACACCGGCATCGAGCCATGACGGCGCCCCAGCAGGCCGGCTCGAACGCGGTCCGGTCGGCCGGCTGCGGCGCGGGGTCCGCCTGTGGCGAACCACTGGAGCGGAGTACTGGACGAGGCCCTGCACTCCTTCACGCTCGGCTGGCCGTTCATGCGAGCCGGATATCTCGCACTCGGCCGACGACTGGTACTCGCCGACCTGCTCGACGTCGACGATGACGTGTTCCACCTGACCGGGGAGGAGCTGAGCGGCTGGGTGAACGCCGCCGCGGACGACCCGTCGTGGCGTGAACTGGTGCGTGAGCGCCGGCTGCGGCGCCAGTGGCAGCGGCGGCTCAATTTGCCCGATGTGGCCCCGCCGACGCGCGGATCACGCTCTTCGGGTCCGGCATCACCTCCTTGACGCTGTTCGGGACCGAGCGGGGGGAGCACACGGGCGACGGGCTGAGCGGATCGGAGGTGAGTCCGGGGAGCTACACGGGCCGGACCCGGGTGATCCACGAGTTCGCGGACGCGGGCGCGCTGGAGAAGGGGGAGGTTCTCGTCGTACGCCTGGTGACACCGGCGTGGGCGCCACTGCTGGCCCGGGCCGGCGCGGCTGGAACACGATGTTCACCGACTCGCGGATCCGGTTCCCCCTCCTGGTGCGGATCGAGTTCGCCGTCCAGGCGGCGGCCGTGAGCCCGGAGGGGGTCGGCGAGTTCGTCCGGGTCGGCTACCTGCTGCGCGAGGGAGCCGTCGCCTGGGTGTAACTGGCCGTGCTGACGGTGCTGTCCGTACTGATCGTGAGCGTCGCGCGCACTCCGTCCGCCCCCGCCCGGGAGAGTCGGCTGCGCAAAGTCATGTTCGACGCGCGCACGGCACTCGGGCCGGTCCGCCGTCCGCACGTCTTCGCCGAAGCGGGGGCGGCCGCGCTCGCCACCCGGGCACTGGACTTGCCGGCTGCGGTGACCACCGCGGAGGCTCTGGATCTACGGCTGTCGGTGGCCGTCCTGGTGCTCGTACTGCTGTCGATCGAGGTCTCCGGCATCTTGCCGACCCTGCCGGGCCAGCTGGGTACCTTCGAGGCGGCCGTGCTGGGCACCAGCGGGCGCCCTTGGGCAGGCAGAGGGTTTGGCCTTCGCGCTGGTTCCCCATGCTCAACAAGTGCTCCCCCAGATCCCGCTGGGGGCTATCGCCATGGCTGACAACTCAACGGATCACGAGCCGCCCAAGCCGCCGTGGGAGTCCCTGTGGATTCCCTGGCGGGACTTCTGGCTTCCCGCCGACCCCGTGGACGCGATGCGCAAGCTTCGCATCGCGTACGACCGCGCCGCAGGCGAGCGCGTGAAGGTCTGCGGTCACATGGGTGCGGCAGAACTACCACTCCCGTGCGGTCGAGGTGCCGTGGGAACGGCGTTTCATCCGTCAGGCCTACGCTGCCGACGTGTCCGGCTCGGGGCGATGGCCCTTCTCGGTAACGCTTCGCGACGTACGAGGGTGACGTGAGCGCGGTCGTCAGCGTCGGACGGCGGCCCGGTGTACGGCGGCCTCGGTGAGCGTGCTCGCTGTGCGTACGGCGCTGGCCACGGCCTCGTCGGGGGCGAGCCCGCACAGGTCCATGAGGCAGAAGAGGGCCTCCGCGCTGACGGTGACGGCCAGGTCCCGCTCGAGCTGCGCGAACGCTTCCGGCTCCGCCTCCCCCAGCGCGTCCCGCAGCGGGATCAGCGCATGGTCGATCAGGCCGAAGCGGATGCCGGGGCGCGCGGCGGCCGTCCCGGGCCGGGTGACGGTGGCCGCGATCATGGCGCGTACCGCCCCCTGGCGGGCAAGGACGCCGCGGAGCATGAACTCGCAGGCGAAGGCCACCCGTTCGACGGGGTCGGTGGAGCGGGCGACCGGCCGCAGCGCGTCGGCGGGCGCGGGCCAGACCCCGGCCAGGGACTCACCGATGAGCGAGGGGAGGTCGGGGAAGTACCGGTAGGCGGTGGCCTCGGAGACCAGGGCCGCGCGGGCGATCGCGGGCATGGTCACCTCCGCGCCGGTACCGATGAGTGCGCGGGCGGCCTCGACGATCGCGGTGCGCGTGCGCTGCTTCTGATTGCTGCGGCCCGCCCCGGCCCCTGTCGTCATCACTACGTCCCCGTTCCTCCGCGTATAGGCGCGTACCGACCCTACCAGCACCCTCTCGTTATGAGAGTTCACTTGCATAACGCCGGTCCACCCTCCTATTCTCGTGAGAGCAAACTCTCACGAAGGAGCGGCTATGACGCAGGTTTCCGTGGTCGGCCCGGACGGCGGCGAGACGATCCGCCTGGGGCGGACCCAGATGCGCATCCTGGAGGACGGGGCCACCACCGGCCACCGGCTCGGGATCGGCGAGATCACCCTCGCCCCGCACACCGAGGGACCCCCGCAGCACCGGCACGCCCAGCACGACGAGGGCTTCTACGTCGTCTCCGGCACCGTGCACTTCACCATCGGCGAGACCGTCCACATCGCCCCGCCCGGCACGCTCGCGATGATCCCGCCCGGCGCCCCGCACACCTTCGCCAACCTCGGCGACGAACCGGCCGTGATGATCAACACCTTCACGCCCGACCTCTACGTGCAGTACTTCCGCGATCTGCGCGACATGATCGCCGGCTCCGGGGAGCTGACGCCGCAGGCGACCGTCGAGGCGATGAGCCGCTACGCCACCGTCCCCGCCACCGACTTCGCATGACACCCCCCGTACCGTCCAGGAGGAATCCCATGACCAGCACCGTCCACACCCTCGCCCACCCCTCCGGCACGCTCGACCTCACCGTCGACGACCAGGGCCAGGGGCGCACCTATCTGCTGCTCCACGGTGGCGGCGGCCCCCAGACCGTCGCCCCGTTCGCGCGGCTCCTCGCGGAGCAGCGCGACGCCAGGGTCGTCACCCCGGTCCACCCCGGCTTCGGCGGCACCCACCGCCCCGACTGGCTGACGGACGTCACCACCCTGGCCGAGAGCTACGCCCTGCTGCTGGACGAGCTCGACCTCTCAGGGGTCACCGTCGTCGGCAACTCCATCGGCGGCTGGATCGCCGCCGAACTGGCCCTGGTGGGCAGTGACCGGATCAGCGCCGTCGTCCTCGTCAACGCGGCGGGCATCCACGTCCCCGGCCACCCGATCGCCGACACCTTCTCCCTCACGCCCGCCGAACTCTCGAAGCTCGCCTTCCACGACCCCGCCGCGTTCACCGTCGACCCCGTCACCCTCCCGGAGGCAGCGCGCGCCGTCATGGCCGCCAACCGCTCCGCCCTGGAGGTCTACTCGGGCCCGCACGTGATGGCCGACCCGACGCTGCGCGGACGGCTGGCCGCCGTCGCGGTACCGGCCCTCGTCGCATGGGGCGCCAGCGACCAGGTCGTCGACGCCGACTACGGCCGCGCCTACGCCGCGGCCTTCCCCGACGGCGAATTCCGTCTCCTCCCCGACACCGGACACATGCCCCAGATCGAGACCCCCGGCCAACTCCTGTCCGTGGTAGCGGACTTCGCCGAGGCCCGGCACTGAGTGGGAAGCACCCTCGCTCCCGAGCCGGGCCGCGGCCGGCAGCTGCTCGTGCTGGCGATCTGCTGCCTGAGCGTGCTGCTGGTCAGCCTCGACACCACCATCCTCAACGTCGCCCTTCCCGCGATCGGGCAGGACCTGAACTCCTCGGCGACCGGCCTCCAATGGACCCTGGACGCATACACCATCGTCCTGGCCGCCCTGCTGACGTCGGCCGGTTCCACCGCCGACCGCCTCGGGCGCAAGCGCGTCTTCCGGATCGGGCTGGTCCTGTTCACCGTCGGGTCGACGCTGTGCAGCCTCGCACCGACGACGGGCTGGCTCGTGGCCTTCCGCACGGTGCAGGCGGCGGGCGGATCCATGCTCACCCCGGTCGCCATGGCCATCCTCACCCATGCCTTCCCCCATCCGCGCGAGCGGGCACGGGCGATCGGCGCCTGGGGTGCGGTCGTCGGGCTGAGCATGGCTGCCGGTCCGGTCCTCGGCGGCCTCCTCGTGCAGTCGGCGGGGTGGCGGTCGGTGTTCTGGGTGAACGTGCCGATCGGCCTGGCCGCGCTCCTGCTCACCACGCTCCACATCTCCGAGTCCCGGGCACCACACCCCCGTCGGCCGGACCCGGTGGGACAGATCCTGGTGATCGTCCTGCTCGGCACGCTGACGTACGCCCTCATCGAGGGGCCCGGCGCGGGCTGGACCTCGCCCCCGGTCATGGCCGGTCTGATCGCCGCGGCCGGCGCGCTGGCCTGGCTCGTACCGTACGAGAGCCGGCGCGACGAGCCACTGATCAACCCGAGGCTGTTCCGCAGCGGGCCCTTCAGCGGAGCCACGGCGACGGCGGTCTTCGCGTTCGCCGCGCTCAGCGGCTTCCTGTTCGCCAACACCGTCCACCTGCAAGGCGATCTCGGGCTGAGTCCACTGGACGCCGGGCTGCGGCTGCTGCCGATGGCGGCGCTGTCGCTGCTGTGCCCGCCGCTGTCCGGGCGGATCGTCGGCAGCCGCGGCCCGCGCGTTCCGCTGCTGATCGCGGGGGCCGGTATGGCCTCCAGCGGCGCACTGGCCGCACTGGTCACCCGCTCGGCCCACCCCTCTCCGCTCCTGCTGTCCCTGTCGTACGCACTGTTCGGGCTGGGCTTCGGCTTCGTCAACGCACCCGTCACGACCACGGCGGTGGCCGGTCTGCCCAGCGCCCAGGCCGGGGTGGCCGCCTCGATCGCCGCGACCAGCCGACAGGTCGGCGCGGCCCTCGGCGTCGCGGTGATCGGAGCCGCCGCAGCCTCCGGGGCGCGGTCGGCGGCCTGGTGGGCCATCACCGGATGCGGACTGGCCGTCCTGGCCCTGGCCGCTCTCACCTCCGGCAGCCGGCCCGCAGGTACCGCACGACGCGCCGCGGACGGTACGGGGACCTTGCTGATCCGTCAGACCTGAGGCGGTCTGCGCCGGGCGGAATCCGCGAGCCTGCCGGCGAGCGCCTCGACGAGGGCGCGGAGCTCATCCGGTCGTTCGATGACGAACGGCCGGTCCAGCGACGCGAGCACGGCGGGCAGCCAGTCGAGCCGTTCCACGCGCAACTCGACGCGGGACCATGGCGTGGCGTCCGAATCCGCGCCGCTCGCGGACGGTGGTTCCTCCACGATCGCGATGCCGGCGGGAAGCCGGGTGCGGATCTGCTCGGCCGTCGCCTGGACTCGCAGGGTCACCTCGTGGCGGTGCGGAGCGGTGGCCAGCCCGGCCAGGACGTGCTCCGCCGGGTCGAGTCCTGCGGGCGGCTCGAACGCGCCGGGCAGGGTCCTCGCGCCGGCGATGCGATCGAGCCGGAACGTCCGGTCCTCACCGATCGCGGGATCCGCACCCCTGACGTACCACCTGCCCGAGTGGGCGACGAGCCCGTACGGGTGCAGCGTGCGCTCGCTGCGCCGGCCGTCGGCGGCGGTGTACCGGATCGAGACCGGCCGGTGATGGCACACCGCGTCGGCGATCGCGAGCAGGACCCCGGCTTCCGGGGCGGCCGACTCGTCGGGCGGAGCCGTGAAGGCGAGGGAGCCGAGCACGGCGTCGAGTCTGCGGCCGAGCCGCTCGGGCAGCACCCGCCGGACCTTGGCCGCCGCCGTCTCGCTCGCCGAGCCGGTGGCCGTCATCAGGCCGGCTCGTCGGCCCGCGACCAGGCCGAGCAGCACGGCGAGCGCTTCGTCATCGCTCAGCATCAGCGGAGGCATGCGGTATCCGGAGGTGAGCCGGTAGCCGCCGTAGCGGCCGCGCACGGACTCGACGGGCACGTCGAGGTCGATGAGGTGGTCGACGTACCGCCGCACCGTGCGCTCGTCGACGTCGAGCCGACCGGCCAGTTCGGCCACCGTCCGGATGCCTCCCGACTGCAGGAGTTCCAGAAGGGCGAGGACGCGAGCAGTCGGTCGGGACATGCCCAGAAGTCTCCCTCAGATACCGGGCGGATTCTGTCCGGTATCGGTCGTAGCGTGCGATCAGAAGCACCGATCTTCCAGGAGAGAACCCATGGACTTCGTCTCGATCCGCATCATCACGGGCGACACCGCCCGCCTCGTCGACTTCTACGAGCGCGCCACCGGAGTGCGGGCGAGCTGGTCCAACGAGGACTTCGCCGAGCTCAGGACCGCCTCGGCCACCCTCGCGATCGGCAGCACCCGTACCGTGCCCCTGTTCGCGCCCGGTTCCGCCCGCCCGGCCGACAACCACAGCGTCATCATCGAGTTCCTCGTCGACGACGTGGACAGCGTCCACCGGAACCTGACCGGCTTCGTGGAGAACTTCGTCAACGCGCCCACCACGATGCCCTGGGGCAACCGCGCGCTCCTGTTCCGTGACCCCGACGGCAACCTCGTGAACTTCTTCACCCCGGTCACCCCGGCCGCCATCGAAAAATTCGCTCGCTGACGGGAGCACCGTCCCGGGCAGGCGGCTCACGGGTGCGCCGTCCAGCGGTTCGTCAGGCGAGGACGTTGACCGCCCGGGCGATGACGAGTCCCAGGATGACCAGGGAGACGATGGACTGGAGGGTCATGACGCTCTTGGCCCAGGGGGCGAGAGGCATGACATCGGTGGGACTCAATGCGGTGGAATTGGTGAATCCGAGGTACAGGTAGTCGATGTAACGGGGGCGCCAGTGCGAGGCGTTCAGTTCGGGGCTGAGCTGTTGGGGAAAGGCGAGTGCGGGGGTGGACGGCATGTGTTGGGCCCGGGCGGCCGGCCCGCCGCAGTCGAGTTCGAAGTACAGCAGGGAGAACGCGAGGACGGTGGAGGCCCAGACGCTGCCGCCGGCCAGCAAGAGGGCATTGGCGGAGTTGGTCTCGCTCCCGCCGTGGATGAGATCGTCGATCAGCCGTACGGTTGACCAGATGGCGCCGCACGCCAGCACGGTGACCAGGGCGATCGACACCGCGCGCAAGGCAGTCGAGCGGCGGCTGATCCGCACGGGATCGCCCGAGATCAGCGCCACCAGGAGCAGTCCTTCGGCGAGGGGAAGCGCCCATCGGGGCCCCAGGCGCAAGTCGTCGGGCAGGAGCAGGGTCAGCACCGCGGAAGCGATGACGGCTGCGGCCATCGGCCAGCGGGTCTCGGCGTGCACCACAGGCTGCGGCTCCGGCTCGTCCGCGCTGTTCGCACCGTTCACATCAGAGGGGTTCTGTCCGGTCACGGCCGACTGCTGCCCGGGCTCGGTGGCGGGTCAGATCGCGATGTCTGCCGCGGTCACCCGGCGCCGGGCGCCGCACACGACGAGTGCCCGGTCCGCGGCGACGGCACGGCGAGCGGCGCCGGTCGCCCATGATGTCGCGTTCATCTGCGGCTCCTCGAAGGTGAAGGCTCGTGGCGGCGGCTGCCTCGACGACCGTTCCTCGCTCGCCCGGACTCGAAGCTGGATCTTGGATCCCACCGTAGACCGAAGCAAATACGGCGGCGCGACCGACACGCTCGATCCTCACCAGGCGACGGGCAGTGACCGGAGGCCGCTGAAGAACTCCTTGGACCGCCATTGCAGCTCCTCCTCCGGTACGGCCAGCCGCAGACCCGGTAGGCGCGCCGTCACACGCTCCAGGGCCGTCTGGAGTTCGAGGCGGGCCAGGTGGGCGCCCAGGCAGTAGTGGATGCCGTGTCCGAAGCTGATGTGCGGAGTGCCCGGCCGGTCGAGCACGATGCGGTCGGGGGACGGGAAGACGCCGGGGTCGTGGTTGGCGGCCGCCTGGGAGACCACGACCGGTTCACCGGCCCGGACCAGGACACCGCCCAGTTCCACGTCCTCGCCCGCGTAGCGGGGCAGAGTGAGGCCGTTGAGCAGGGGGACGAGACGCAGGAGTTCCTCGACGGCGCGGGGGACCACGTCGGGTCGGTCCCGGACGGCCGCCAGTACGTCCGCCCCGTCGGCGCCCGCCTCCCGCGGGAGCAGCAGGACCGCGAAGAAGTTGGCGATCTGGTTGGTGGTGGTGACGAAGCCGCCGATGAGGATCTCGTTGAGCAGCCCCGTCAGTTCGTCCTCCGTCAGGACGCCTTCGTCGCAGGCACGGACCAGGACCGTGATCAGGTCGTCCGCGGGCGCACGGCGACGGGTCTCGATCCATCCGTACATGCGGGTGAAGAAGTCCTTGGCGTCACGCTGCACGGCCTCGCTTGTCACGCTGCCGGAACACACGGTGTCCGCCCATGCCCGTACGGCCGGCTGGTCGGCGTCGGGGACCCCGGTGAGTTCGCAGATGAGGGTCATGGGCAGCGGGAAGGCGAGGTCCTCCACGAGGTCGGCGGGCGGTCCGGCTGCCGCCATCCGGTCGAGCAGCCCGTCGGTGACCTCGCGGACGTGGCCGCGGAGCCGTTCGATGCGCCGGGCGGTGAACTCCTTGGCCAGCAGTGCGCGCAGCCGGGTGTGGTGGGGGGCGTCGAGGGCGATGAGGCCTCCGCCGGCCCGGGGCATGGGACCGATACGGGGCTGGTCGCGGCGGACGGCCTCCGCAAGGCTGAACCGGGGGTCCGACAGGACGGCGCGCACGTCCTCGTAGCTGGTGGCGAGCCAGGCGTCGTCTCCGTACGGCAGCCGGACGCGGACGGGGGGCTGATCGCGCAGCCGCCGGTAGCCGTCGGGCAGACCGAGCCCCCTGGTGGTCCAGAACGGGTACGCGAGGGGCTCCGGGGAGGTGTCCGGGGCGGGGGTGACATGAGGGGGCATGGTCACGGAGGTGCCTTTCTCAGCGGTGGGGGCCGACGGGGATGTCGACGTGGGTCGGCAGGGGCGCGCTGGTGTCGACGGAGGCTGTGAAGCCGATTCCGTCGTCCCGGCAGATGAACTGCATGACCTGGCGCCCGGCCGCGGCCGCGCGGATCAGGCCGCCGGTGGTGGCCCAGACCCCGGAGAGGTAGAAGTTCCCAAGGCCGGGCAGGACGGGTCCGTTCTTCTTGACGAGTTCCTCCATCGCCTCGCCGCTCTCCACGAAGGGCTGCCAGCCGAGGAAGGTGCCCTCGAAGCTGCCGGTGTAGCGGATCTGGGTGAGGGGGGTGCAGGTGTCCCGTACGGCGACGGAGTCCTTCAGCCCCGGGTACAGCCCGTCGAGGAAGTCGACGACGGCGTCCCTGGTACGCCGCTTCGCGAGGGCGTAGGCCTTGCCGCGCCGGACCGGGAGGGTGTGGAGTTCCGTCCCCCTGCGGGCACGGCTGAGCCGCTCCGGTCCCTCGGCGAGCTCCCGCCAGGGGGCGGTGTCGGAGAAGTAGGTGGCGTAGATGACGGTGGTGTCCCGGGGCGAGAGCTCGGGGTAGAAGCGGCTGCGGAACTGGACGTTGAGGCTGGGGTGCCGGATGCCGGTCAGCCGGGAGGCCGTCGCCTCGTCCAGCAGATGGGTGGTGGTGGGGTCGGCGTCCGGGAACGGGCGGCGCAGGCCGAGGAAGACGCTGGCGTAGCCGGGGAAGACCATGCCCGGCTGGTGCAGGGTCTCCCGGTACAGGGTGGCGTACTCGCCTTCCAGGTAGCGGCCGTCCAGCAGGTCGAGGAGGGTGGTGGGGCCGTCGCAGGCCGAGACGACGATGTCGGCGTAGTGCTCCTGGCCGTCGGAGAGGCGTACACCGACGGCCCGGTCGTTCCTGACCAGGATCTCCTCGACCATGGCGTTGTACGTGATCTCGCCACCCAGGCTCAGGTAACGCTGCTCGATGGAGCGGGCCAGCCCCAGGGAGCCGCCTTCGGGCACCCCGGCCGACCGGTGGGCCTGCGCGGCCATCTGGAAGTAGAACGGCAGGACGGGGAAGCCCGGGTGCTTCTCGTAGAGGATGTAGTTGAAGGCGTCCCTCAGGAGCGGGTCCTTGAAGCGGGCCGAGTACTCCGTCATCAGCACGGACATCGAGGTGCGGAAGAGGTTGAAGTACGGCAGGAAGCCGGCCAGCATCCGCCAGCGCTCACGGCGGGTCATCAGCGCCACCGGCTTGAGGAAGGGGTACGTCGGCAGGCAGGCGATGAACTTGCGCAGTCCCGCGCAGAAGGACCGGATGGCGCGGGCGTCGGGCGGGGACAGGGACAGCAGGTGGCTTTCCAGCCGGTCGGGGTCGCAGTAGAAGTAGACGGTGCGGCCGTCGCTGCCCCGCACGGTGTTGAACACGTCGAAGTGCCGCATCTCCTTGCCCTGGAGCGCGCCGAGTTCGAGCCAGATCTGGTGCATCTCGTTTCCGGGACCGTTGCCGAGCAGCCAGCTGATGCAGGCGTCGAAGGTGAAGTCACCGCGGCCCCATCCCGTGCAGCAGCCTCCCGGGATCTCGTGCATCTCGAAGACCCGGGTGCGGTAGCCGTTCATCTGGCCGTACGCACCGGTGGACAGGCCGCCGAGACCCCCACCGATGATGATCATGCTGTTTCTGCGCGTCGTTGCCGTTGTGGTTGCCGTTGTGCTTGCCGTTGTCGTCGCGGTCACTTGACGGTCACCTCACCCTGCGGGTTTCGAGCTGGGGCAGCCTTCCGAGCTTGTCCGGATGCCAGGGGACCGTGCCGCCGCTCTCCCAGGCACGGAAGTCCAGACCGAGTTCCTTGCACAGGTACTGGGTGACGAACCGGCCGCTGGCGGCAGCGCGGATCAGGCTGCCGCCCCCGAACCACTGGCCCGCCATCGAGAAGCCGTCCAGGCCGGGCAGCCGCATCCGGTCCTTGTTGATCAGGCCGGTGATCACGTCGTCGGCCGGTGTGAAGGACTTCCAGCCGAGGATGCTGCCGCCCCGTACACCGGTGTACCGCTCCGTGGTCGCGGGCGAGGCCACGTCCACGACCTCGATGGCGCGGCCGATGCCCGGGTGGTGCCGTTGCAGGAAGCCCCGGACGAAGTCCGCCACCTCCTGTTTGCGGGCCCAGTACGCCTTGCGGTCGCTGGTCCGCAGCCGCTTCCAGGAGTCGTAGTCGCTGAAGTAGGTGCAGTGGACGACGGACTTGCCGGGCGGAGCGAAACCGTCGGAGTAGCGCGAGCGCATCTGCACGACGAGGCTCTTCTGGAGGACGCCGGGCAGCGCTGCGCTGTCCTCGTCGGAGAGCAGGTAGGTGGTGCTGTGCCGGGCGGCCGGGTCCAGTTCGGCGTCGAGTCCGACGAAGGCCGAGACCACACCCGGGTAGAGCACGTCCGGGCGGCTCATCATCTCGCTGAAGAGCCTGTCGATCTTCGGGCTCGTATAACGGCCGCCGAGCAGCCCCTCGATGGTGGTGGCGCCGTCGCAGGCGGAGACGACGTGGTCGGCGAAGTGCCGCTCCCCGCCCCGAAGTTCCACTCCGATCGCGCGGTCGTTCTCCACCAGGACGCGTTCCACCCTGGCCCGGTAGTCGACCCGCCCGCCGAGTGCCGTGTAGCGCTCCTCCACCGAGCGGGCCAGGCCCAGGGAACCGCCCTGCGGAAAGCCCGCGTTGAGGTGGAACGCGCTGGCCATGTTGAACAGGTAGGGCAGCAGCGGGAAGACCTCGTGGTCCTGGAAGAAGATGAACGGGAAGGCCCGGCGCAGCAAAGGGTCTTCGAACCGGTCGCAGAACTTCTCCATGCGGGTCACGGCGGTGCGCCACAGCAGCCCGAACGAGGGCAGGACGGCCCGCAGGGTGGCCAGCTTCTCGCCCGCGGACTGCAGCGGCGGCGGGGTCAGGAAGGGGTAGAGGTTGATGCGGGTGAAGCGCCGCAGGTCGCGGCAGAACGCACGGATCGGGCGGGCGTCGCCCGGCGAGATCTCCAGGAGGTGCGCTTCGAGGCGGTCGGGGTCGTTGTAGAAGGTGACCGAGCGGCCCGTCTCGTCGGTGACGGTGTTGAACATCTCGAAGTTCGCGATGGACTTGCCGTCGAGGGCGCCGAGCTCCCGCCAGACCCGGCTCGCGTCGTTGCCCCGTCCCGTGCCGGTGAGCCACTCGATGCAGTAGTCGAAGACGTAGTCCTGGCGCGACCATGCCGTGCAGCAGCCGCCGGGCAGGACGTGGCGCTCGAAGATCCGGGTCTCCGCGCCGCTCATCTGTGCGTAGCAGCCGGTGGAGAGGCCGCCGATGCCCGCGCCGATGACGATCACGCGGGGCGCCCTTCCCGGGCCGCGGCCACCTCCCGGGGCCCATCGGCCCCTGTCCTCCCATACGGGCCTGTCGTTACGCGCCACGGGGAGCCCCCTGCGTGCTGCCGTCGCCGAACGCGGAGAGGACCAGGGTCGCGTTCCGTTCGGCGGGCTTCTCGTCGAGCATCTCCGCGTGCAGGCCCGCGCCGCGTACCAGGCGGCTGACGGTGGTGGAGGCGCTGTGCCAGCTGCCGCGCTGTCCGGCCGCGTAGAACTCGGCCTTCGCCTCGTCGGAGATGACGGTGACCATGGCCGCGACCGCTCCGCGGTTCGGGGTGCGCCCGCAGTACTCCAGGTAGTCCCTGGCCTGTTCGAGGGTCTGAGCGGTGACGGTCTCGGAGTGGGTGTGACGGCGCAGGTGGTCCCGCAGTTCGCGCTCGAACGCGTCGGTGTGCTCGGCGGAGAGCCCGTACTCCTCCTCGATGCGGTACGAGTCCATGATCACGACCTGGGCCACCACGCGCCCCCGCCGTTCGAGCTGCTTGGCGACCTCGAAGGCGAGGTTGCCGCCCAGGGAGTAGCCGAGGAGGAGGCAGGGCCCCTCGGGGTGCAGCGACTCCACGAGGTCGGCGTAGCGCGTGCTCTTGTCACCGTCGACGTGGTTGAAGGCGATCAGCTCGTACGGCCGGAGGTGTGCGGCGAAGTGGCGGTAGACGAGGCCGTGACCGCCGGCCGGCGGGAAGCAGAAGACGAGCGGTCCCTCGCCCGTGTTGAAGGACAGGTGGGAGAGGTTCCCGGAGATCCGGCCGGTGACGATGTCCTCGACCGTACGGGCCATGCCGTGCAGGGTGGTCACCTTGAAGAGCAGGCCGACCGGGATCGCGATGCCGAACTCCTTCTGGAGGCGGTGGATCAGCTCGATGAGGGTGATGGAGCTGCCGCCGGAGTCGAAGAAGTCGCTGTGCAGGCTGATGCCTTCGAGGCCGATCACCGCCTTCCAGTGGGCTGCCATGCGCTCCTCGTAGAGCGTGACGGGTGGTTCGTGGCCCTCCTGCGCGGGCTCGGCCCGGGGCACGGGCAGTGCGTCCGGGTCCACCTTCCCGTTCGCCGTCAGGGGGAGGGCGTCCACTGTTTCCAGGCGGGCCGGGATGAGGTACGTGGGCAGGTGGGCGGCGAGGTGGCGGCGCAGGGCGCGGGTGTCCGGCTCGGTGCCGGCGGCGCGGACCACGTACGCGCAGAGGGTCGGCTCGGCGCCACAGTCGGTCCGGACCATGGCATGGGCGTCGGCGACCTCGGGGAGCGCCGTCAGCAGTGACTCGATCTCCCCCGGCTCGATGCGGTGGCCGCGCAGCTTGATCTGGGCGTCGGCGCGGCCGAGCAGGTGGATGCGGCCCCGGGCGTCCCTGCGCGCCAGGTCCCCTGTGCGGTAGAGCCGCTCGGGGACGGCACCCGGACCGCGGTCCAGGGTGACGGTGACGAAACGGCGGTCGGTCTGCTCCGGGTCGCCTGCGTAGCCCAGGGCGAGGCCGGATCCGCCGGCCCACAGCTCGCCGGTGACCCCGGCCGGTACGGGCCGCCGGTGGGCGTCGAGGACGTGCAGCACGCAGTTCGGCAGCGGGGTACCGATGGGAACCATGCTGTTCGGGTCGAGGCCGTCGGTGGGGCCGTCGAAGCGGGCGCTGTCGACGGTGGCCTCGGTGAGGCCGTAGGAGTTGACGACCCGGGTCTCCGGCCCGCACAGCGCGCGCAGCCGCTCGTACTCGGCGACCTTCCACGTGTCGGATCCGACGATCACCAGCCGCATGAAGTCCAGCCGGTGGCCGCCCTCCTGGCAGTGGGTCATCAGCGCGCGGACCACGGCGGGGACGAATTCGGCGCAGTCGACCCCCTCGGCGGTCATCGCCTCGTGCAGCCGCGCCGTGTTGAGGAGCAGCTCGCGGTCGGTGAGGACGAGCCGGCCCCCCGAACACAGGGCACGGACCAGGTCACCGGTGAACACGTCGAAGGACACGCCGGCCATCTGCAGATGGACGCCTGGGCTCGTCTCCAGTCCGTACTCCTCGCGCCAGGCGGTGCAGAGAGCTGCGAGGGCGCCGTGGGACACCTCTACGGCCTTGGGCCGGCCCGTCGAGCCGGAGGTGTGGATGACGTAAGCGGGTGCGTCCGGGCCGACGGGTGCGTCGTCGGCGCAGGTGGCGGCGGAGACGGCCGGGTCTTCGAGGTCCTGCGCCATGACGTCGGTCAGGAACTCGGCGCCGGGCACGTCCAGCCGCCCGGCGCCCGCCGGGTCGGTGAGGACCAGGCGGGCGGCCGCATTGCCCGCCATGAAGGCGAGCCGCTCCACGGGATGGTCGGGATCGAGCGGCAGGTAGGCGGCCCCCGCACGCAGTACGGCCAGCAGCGCGACGATCAGTTCGGGCGACTTCGGCAGGCACACCGCGACGACGCCGCCGCCCGCTCCCCGGGCCCGCAGCCGCCCGGCCAGGACGGCGGAGGCCCGCTCCAGCTCCGCGTAGGTCATGTGGCGGGCGGCGCCCCCCGGACCCGCGGCGGGAACCGTGACCGCGACCGCCTCCGGGGTACGGGCCGCCACCCGCGCGAACCGGAGGTGCACCGGCGGTTCCGGGGCCAGTACGGGTCCCCTGGCGGCCGGGCCGTGCAGGATCTCGTGGCGTTCGTCCTCGCCGAGCATGTCGAGCCCGGCCACCGCTCGCTCACCGGGAGCGCGGGTCAGCGCGTCCAGGAGGTTGCGGTAGTGCCCGGCCAGCCGACGGGCGGTCTCGGGCCGGAACAGGTCGGTGTTGTACTTCAGGACGCAGTGGAAGCGCCGCTCCGACTCGTCCTCGTACGCCGACAGCGTGAGGTCGAACTGCCCTTCCTCCTCGGGCAGTTCGATGTAGTCGAGGCGGTAGCCGTACTGCTCCGAGGACACCTTGTGGGCGAGCAGGATGAACATCGCCTGGAAGACCGCCGAGCGGCTGGGGTCGTGTTGGAGGCCCAGCTTCTCGACCAGCAGGACGAAGGGGTACTCCTGGTGGTCGATGCCCCCGAGCACCGTCCTGCGGACCTGGGCGAGCAGATCGGCGACGGTCGGGTCACCGGCCAGGTTCGCGTACAGCGGCAGGGGGTTGACGAAGTAGCCGTACACGGACGACAGGTCCTCGTCCGTGCGACCGGTCACCGGGCTGCCGACGACGATGTCGTCCTGACCGGAGTGACGGTGCAGCAGCAGGTAGTAGGCGCACAGCAGCACCATGAAGACGGTCACGTCGTGTTCGCGGGCCAGGGCGTGGACCCGGGCGCTGAGTTCGCCGTCGAGGACGAAGAACTCCGAGGCTCCGTTGTGGGTCTGCACGGCGGGCCGGGGTGCGTCGGTGTGCAGGGTGAGCGGCGGAACCTCGGCGGGCAGCGCGCCGCGCCAGTAGTCCAGCATGCGGTCGGCGTCGGGGGACGCCAGGAACCGGTTCTGCCGGTTGAGGAAGTCGACGTACCGGCCCCGGACCGGCGGCAGTTCGACGACGCGGCCCGAGCGCATGCCTTCGTAGAGGGCGAGCAGTTCCTCGATGAAGGTGAAGGTGGAGATGGCGTCGGAGACGATGTGGTGGACCGCCTTCATCAGCACCCACCGGTCCGGACCGCGCCGGAAGAGCCGGAAGCGCATCAGCCGGTCGTGCGCGAGATCGTACGGCCTGCGGTACTCCTGGACGATCAGCTCGCGGATCTCGTCCCACTCCAGGCCCTCGACGTCGAAGACCCCCGTGTCCGGTTCGACGGCGTCCGAGACGGTCTGGAGCGGCCGGCCGTCCTCCATGACGAAGTTGGCCCGCAGCACGGGGTGCCGGGCCACGAGGGCACGGACGGCGGCGGTCATCAGCTCGGGATCGATCTCGGTGCGGACCTCGACGGCCCCACCGATGTTGTACGCGAAGCCGTCCGGGTGGAGCTGCTTCAGGAACCACAGCGCCTTCTGGTTCTGGGTCAGGGGGTGGCGGGACGGATCCTCGTGGATCTCCACCGCCGCCGCCGGATCCGGGCCCGCCGCCCTCGCGGCGAGCTCCCTGGTGGCGTCGTGGAGCTGCGCGGTCAGTTCGTACAGCGGGGCCCCGCTGAGCAGCGCCACGACCGGCAGCGCGACCCCGGTGGCCGCCTGGATCCTGGCCCGCAGCTCCATGGCGAGGAGGGAGTCGATGCCGTGGGCACCGAGGCCTGCGTCCAGGTCGAGTTGGTCGGTGCTCATCCGCAGTACGGACGACGCGCAGCCGAGGAAGAGGTCCGCGACGAGCCGGGTGCGCTCCTCTTCACAGGCGGCGTCCCGGAACCGGTCCAGATAGCGGGCCTGTTCGTCCGGCGCGCCGCTGCCCGCGGCGGAGCGGTCCGCCGCCGTGGCCTTCGCCGCCTCGGCGGCCAGACCCCTGACCAGCGGGGGCGGTGACGGGTACCAGGCGAGGAAGGTCTTCCAGTCGACGACGGTGGCGATCAGGAGCTGGGTGCGGCCTTGGCCGAGGACCCGCTCCAGGACGGCCATGCCCGCCGACGGGGAGAGCGAACTCATGCCCCGGACGGTGCGGTAGTGCTCGACCAGGCTCAGTTCCTCGATCATGCCGGTCGCCCAGGGCCCCCAGTCCAGGCTGAGCGCGGGCATCCCACGGGACCTGCGGTGATGGGCCAGGGCGTCGAGGAAGGCGTTGCCCGCGGCGTAGTTCGTCTGGCCGGTGGTGGTGAGCAGGGACGCGACGGAGGCGAAGAGGACGAAGTGGTCGAGCGGCTCGTCGCGCAGATGGCGGTGCAGGAGCCAGGCGCCCGCCACCTTCGGGTCGAAGACGGAGTCGAACGCGGTGCGGTCCACGGCCCGGACCGGCGTGTCGCGTACGTGCCCGGCGAGGTGGAAGACGCCCCGCACCGCGGGCGCGTCCCGGTCCCGGTAGTCGGCGAGCCACCGCGTGAGGGCGTGCTCGTCGGAGATGTCGAGGGAAGCATGGACAGGGTGGGCGCCGAGGGCCTCCAGTTCCTTGACGAAGCGAACCGGGGAGTTCGCCGGGGAGTCCGGGTCGAGGGCGCGCCAGGTGGCGCGGTCGGGGAGTTCCGTGCGGCCGACGAGGATCAGGTGCCGGGCGCCCCGGTGGACGAGGTAGCGGCACAGCAGCCGGCCCAGCGCGCCGAACGCCCCGGTGACGAGGTACGCGCCGTCCGGGCGCAGCCTGGGCGGGAAGGGGCGGGTGAGGCCCTCGGGGCGGGCGAGGCCGCTGATGAGGCGTCGGCCGTCGCGCAGGGCGACCTCGTCCTGCGGCCCGTCCACGGCTGACGGGGCGAGGATCTCCCGGAGCAGCGCTTCGGCGTCGGCCTGCGTCGCGGCGTCCCGGGAGGCCTGCGAGGCCTGCGGGCCGGACCCGTCCGGGGTGCCTGCCGGGGGGAGCGGCAGGTCGATCAGCTTGCCCCGGTGCGCGGTCAGCTCCTGGTGGCGCAGCACCCGGCCGATGCCCCAGACGGGCGCGCCGAGGGGTTCGACCGGGTCTCCGGGGACGGCCGCCTGGGCCCCCCGGGTGATGAGGTGCAGGGCGGCCGGCGCGGCCGACTGCCGGGGGTCGTCCTGAAGGGCCTGGGCCAGTGCGACCACGGAGTAGGCGCCCAGCGCGCTGTGGGCGTCGAGGTGTCCGCGCCCGGTGTCCTCCAGGGCGGGCAGATCCAGGTTCCAGAGGTGGACGACGGTGTCGAGGGCCGGACCATCGTCGGCGGCGAGCTCGGCGAGCAGCCTGCGCAGGTCGTCGGCGCTGCCGGGGACCACCTGGGAGTCCCGTCCTTCCGGGTCGAAGGCATAGCTGTCCCCCGGCCTTACGAGGTGGCAGTGCGCGCCGCTCGTGGCGGCGAGTGCCGCGAGGCGGTCCGCCACTGCGCCGGGCCGGTCCGCGAACAGCAGCCAGGTGCCGTGGGCGGGCGGACCCGGGTCCGGGGCCACGGACAGGTCCGCAGCCGTCTCGGCGTCCCGGCCGCCGGACTCCAGCGGTGCTTGCGTCCAGGTGAGTTCGGCAAGCCATCCGTCGATGGTGGGAACACCCACCGTGGCCGACGTCTGTTCCACGTCGGCGGCGCGGAACCCGCGGACGTACCCGAGCGGCTCGCCGTCCTCGGCGTAGAGGGTGATGTCACCGACGAGTTCGTCCTCCGCCCGCCGTGTGACGGTGGCGTGCGCCCACAGCGGCCGGTCACCGACCGGGAGCGTGCGCACCGCGTCGATGGTGAGCGGCAGGAGCATCCCACTCTCGGGAACCGCGTCCGCGGACGAGAGTCCCGCGACGAGGAGCGTCTGGAAACAGGCGTCGAGCAGAACCGGATGCACATGGTGCCCGGCAGCGCTGCCGACGCACACGGGTGGCCGGATCAGAGCCAGGGCCTCGCCCTCTGTCCGCCACACTTCCCCGATGCCCCGGAACGCGGGGCCGTAGTCGTACCCGAGGGCGCTCAGCGCGTCGTAGCACGCGGTGGAGTCGAGGCGCCGGTCCGCCCGTGCCCGGATCGCCTCCCCGTCCACCGGGGAGGTACGAGCGGGCGCAGTTCCGCCGCGCACCACGCCACAGGCGTGTACGGAGGGGGCATCGCCGCCGGTGGCCACGGTGAAGGCGGAGGTCTGCGCGGAGAGCGACAACTGGACGGCTCGGGGGGCGTCTTCGGGCAGGAAGAGGGCCTTGCGCAGTTCGATGTCCCCCAGCTCGGCGTCCGTGCCACCGGTCAGGGACCGGAGCGCCTGGTACGCCATCTCGACGTAGCCTGCCGCCGGGAACAACGTCCGACCCTGGATGCGGTGATCGGCGAGGTAGGGCGTGCTCTCCACGTCGAGCGCCACTTCCCAGGCGGGCTCCGCGGTGGCGAGACGCCGGCCCAGCAGCGGATGGTCGACCTCGCCCAGCCTGATCTGCGCCACGGGCGCGGGTTCGGTCCAGTACCGGTCCCGCTTCCACGGATAGCGGGGCAGCGGGACCCGCCGCCCCCGCGGGTGCAGTGCTTCCCAGTCGACGGCGCAGCCGAGGCTGTACAGCGCGGCCAGGGAGGTCGTGAAGCGCAGGGCTTCGCCTTCGGCGCGCCGGATCGAGGGCAGGGTGGTCACGGTCTGGTGCGAGCCCCCGGCCCCGGGCGTGACCGTGGTCGTGGCTGTGGCCGTGGCCGTGGCCGTGGCCGTGGCCGTGGCCGTGGCCGTGGCCGTGGCCGTGATGACGGCCGTGGGGTCGCCCGCACGGGCGGCGAAGCACTCCTTGATGGAGTGACCGAGCACCGGGTGGGGTCCGATCTCCAGAAAGGTGCGGTGTCCGTCGTCGATCATGGCGTCGACGGCCGAGCGGAACCGGACGGTGTCACGGACGTTGTTCCACCAGTAACCCGCGTCGAGTTCGGGCCCCTCGGCGCGCCCCTCCCGGCCGGTGAGATAGAGGGGCAGCCGCGCGGGACTCGGTTCGATCCCGGCGAGCTCCCTCAGCAGATCGGCCCTGATCTCCTCCATCCCGGCGCTGTGGTAGGGGACCTGTACGTCCAGGAACTTGGCGAACACGCCGTCGGCGTGCAGCGCTTCCGCGTACTCGGTGAGCGCCGCCCTCTCCCCTGCCAGGGTCAGCGCGCCGGGGCTGTTCACGGCGGCGACGGACAGGCGGTCCCCGAAAGGCGCCGCGCGCCGTGACGCCTCGTCCTCGGGCAGACCGACGGCCAGCATGGTGCCCGTTCCTGCGAGCCGGTGCTGCAGGCGACTGCGGTGCAGGACGATCCGTACGGCATCGCGCAGGCTGTAGATCCCGGCCTCGTAGAACGCGGCGATCTCGCCGGTGCTGTGGCCGACGACCGCGGAGGGGTGAACCCCGTGGGCGTGCCAGAGCGCGGCGAGGCCGACCTGGACGGCGAAGTTGGCGGGCTGTGCGAGCCAGGTCTGCGCCATCCGGGACTCGTCCTCGGCGGCGTTGAGTTCCGCGGTCAGCGACCAGCCGGCCTGTGCTGCGATCTCGCGGTCGACGGCCTCGACGGCCTCCCGGTAGGTGGGCGAGGTCTCGAACAGCTCGCGGCCCATGGCCCACCACTGCGGCCCCATCCCGGTGAACACCCAAGCGGCCAAGTCCTGTTGTCCCTCACGGCGCCTGCCGTGCAGGACGCGGGGGTGCTCCTCGCCCCGGACGCACGCCGCCAGCGCCTCGTCCAGATCGTGACGCGTCTCGTACACCACGGACAGCCGGGCGTCGTGGTGCTGCCTGCGGCGGGCGAGGGAGTGGGCGAGGTCCGCGACGGAGGCGGGATCGGCCGCGGAGTCTGCCGCGTGCGAGCCCTGGGCTGCCAGTTCCGCGCGGACGGCCTCGGCCAGTGGCGGCAGCACGGAGGCGTCGTGGGCACTGAGCGGCAGCACGTTGAACGGGAGGCCGTCGGTGGCGGAACCCTGCTCGGGGACGCGGGTCGGTGTGTCCTCGGCGGTGCGTGCGGGCGCCTCTTCGAGCAGCACGTGCGCGTTGGTGCCGCCGAAACCGAAGGAATTGACGCCCGCGCGGGCCGGTCCCTCGTGAGGGGGCCAGGGGGTGACCCGGTCCGGGATCTCGTACGGCGCGGAGTCCAGGTCGATCGCGGGATTGATGCGTTCCAGATTGATGTGCGGAGGGATCAGCCGGTGTTCGAGGCTGAGCGCGGTCTTGATGAGACCGGCGATCCCCGCGGCGGACTCGGTGTGCCCGATGTTCGTCTTGACGGAACCGATGTAGCAGGCGGCGCCCGGCTTGCGGCCGACGGCGAGGGCGCTCGCCAGCGCGTTCGCCTCGATCGGGTCGCCCACCGGCGTGGAGGTGCCGTGGGCCTCCACGTACTGGAGGGTGCCCGGGGTGATCCCGGCCCGGGCGCAGACCTGCTCGATCAGCGCCGCCTGGGCGTCGGCGCTGGGGACGGTGATGCCGTTGGTGCGTCCGTCCTGGTTGACGCCGGTCTCCGTGATCACGGCGTGGATCGGGTCGCCGTCGCGGACCGCGTCCGAGAGGAGCTTGAGGACGACGATGCCCACGCCCTCGGCTCGGACGTAGCCGTTGGCGTCGGCGTCGAAGGTCCGGGAGAGGCCCTCGGGTGAGAGGAAGCCGCCCTTGGTCTCGGCGATGGTGTATTGCGGTGTCAGATGCAGCAGCGTGCCGCCCGCCAGGGCCAGCGAACTCTCGCCGCGTCGCAGACTCTCGCAGGCCAGGTGCACGGCGACGAGCGAGGAGCTGCAGGCGGAGTCGATGGAGAGGCTGGGGCCGCGGAAGTCGAAGCAGTGCGAGAGCCGGTTCGAGACCATCGTCATCATCGTGCCGGTCGCCGTATGGGCTTCGAGGGTGTCGAACCTGAGGTCGGAGAACTGCAGGATCTTGTAGTCCAGGGTGAACGCCCCGACGTACACCCCGACGTTCCGCCCTGCGAGTTCGGCCGGCTTCTGTCCGCCGTCCTCCAGGGCCTCCCAGGCGACCTCCAGGAGTTTGCGCTGCTGCGGGTCCATGGCGTGCGCCTCGCGGGGGCTGATGCCGAAGAACGCCGGGTCGAACTCGTCGAAGCCGTCGATGTAGCCGCCGCGCCCGCCCACGAGGCGGCCCGGTTTCGCCTTGTCCCTGCTGCCCAAGCCCGCGGCGTCGTACCTGTCGGGCGGCGTCGGCGTGATGCAGTCCTTCCCCTCGATCAGGTTTCGCCAGAAGGACCGGTGGTCGTTGGCTCCGCCCGGGAAACGGCAGCCGATGCCGATGACGGCGATCTTCTCCGGGGGCGTTGCGGGCGTGACCGGCGGGGACGTACGGGCTTGTGCAGACATGGGCGTTCCTCGAGTCGCGAAACGGGCGCACGCGAAAGGAGCGGCGCGCGCCGCATGAACGTGAGCAGGCAGGAGACAGAGAAGGCGGGGAGAGCTGGTGCGGAGAGCGGAGACCCGTCACCCGGCGGAGCGGCGCCAGGGGTGGACGAGCGTGGTGAGAATGCGACCGGTGGCCGGGAAGGCGCGGGGATCGGTCAGTCCGACCGCCGCCGGCTCACGGCCGGGACGCCAGGTGAAGGTGCCGAAGAGTCTGTCCCATACGGACAGGTCGGAGCCGTAGTGACCGGCCTCGGACAGCTCGGTGCTGTGGTGCAGTCGGTGTTGTTCGGGACCGGCGAGGACATGGTTGAAGGGCCCCAGCCTCACCCGGATGTTGGCGTGGACGAAGTAGCCCTGCGCCACGACGAACAGCCCCACACCGAAGACCGCGCGCTCGGAGAATCCCACCAGCGCGAGCGCCAGTTGGACGAATCCCTGCGAAATCACCACGTCGGCCACGTGGTTGACCCCGTTGTTGGCGACGTTGACCTTCCCCGGCACGTGGTGCACGCCGTGCAGTCGCCACAGCCATGCGTAGGCGTGTCCGGCCCGGTGCACCGCGTAGCTCGCGAGGGAGCCGAGCAGGAGTGCCAGCGGGATCTCACCCCACAACGGAAGCGCCGGATACGGATTCGCCACCGCACCGACGGCCAAGAGCACCAGGCTCTGCCCGAGCGCGCCCCCGATCGCGGTGAGGACGTAGTACACGGCGTAGTACCCCCACTCCTGGCGGTCCGGCCGCCAGGCGGGGTTGTACGGGATCAGGAACTCCAGCACCACGAGAAGGCCGAGTACCGCGAACTGGAAGAGGAAGGTGGCCGTACCCGGTGCCCATCCTCGCCACTCGGTGAGAGCGAAGACGGCGACGGCGGCGAGCAGCAGGACGGGCTGAGCCGCCATGGCCACTACATCTCGCGCCGATAACCGAGGCATGGCACTCCTCTTCAAGGCGACGACGAGACTCCTGCGAGAGCGCTCCCATCACGCGGAAGGCGGTGGAAGCAATCACAGTATGTAGCCAGAGAGACACGTAGCGCAACAGGTTCAGGTCCTCTCAACCTGGCATACTTCGCGGGGTGTTGACGCACGTGGCAGACGAATCGATTCATCCCCGCGAACCTCGTCAGGCGCTGTCTTCATGCGTCAGAGGGACCACGGGGAAGGGACGCGCGGATCGGGGACGTAGACGCAGTAGGTCCCCGTGCGGATCGTGCGGTCGAGGTGGTCACCGAGCTCCGGAGAGGCGTCGCGGAGGCGGCCGATGGCCTTGCGCAGAGCCTGGGTGACGGCGGAGCGGGCCCGTTCGGAGGCGGCGCCGGCGTGCCGGTCACGCCCGCCGAGTCCGACGGCCCGGGCGAGCTCGTCGATCAGGAATCCACGTTCGAGTTCGGCCTGCTCCTGTCGGGCGATGTCGTTGTCGGCGCGGGCTCCTCCATGTCGTCCTCGATCTCGGCGAGCCGCCGGCCGTACATCTGCTTGGCGCGGTCGTCCAGGAGGGGACCGGCGTCACCGGTCCGAGCTAGCTGTGCCGGCGTCGCCGAGGAGCTCCAGACCCCGTTCGACCTCGCCGTCGAGGATCACCAGCCGGGCCTGGGCCACGCGCCCGATCGCCGCTGCGGCCGGATCGGTGTGCGAGCCGGTCTCGATCGCCCGCTCGGCCCAGTCCCGTGCCGCTTCGAGGTCACCGCCGAGGCAGCGCTCGAAGGCCCGTACCGCCGCGAACCACGCGTGCGCTCCGGTCACCGGCGCGGGATCGAGGAGCCGCTCCGCGCGGCGCAGCCAGCCCCGTACGGGTGCCATGAGCTCGGTGTCGAACAGCAGGTGCATGGCGACCCGTACGGCGGCCCCGGCCGCGGCGGCGTCCTCGCCGAGCCGAGACGGCTCGCCGTGGAGCTGCTCCCAGGTCTCGATCGTGACGTCAAGGTGTCCGGCGGCATAGGCGACGTCGGCGAATTCGGCGAGCTCCGCCGGACCGAGCCAACCACGACCTCATGGGAGGACATCATGGACACCGTCACGGTGAACGGCATCCAGCTCGAACACGAGATCCGCGGAACCGGGGAGCCGCTCCTGCTCATCAGCCCGGTCCTCGCCGACGGGTTCGTCCCGCTCATGGCCGAACCGGCACTCGCCGAGCGCCACCAGCTCATCCGCTACCACAAGCGGGGCTGGGGCGGCAGCACCCACCCCCTCGGGGAGGTCTCCATCGCCGACCACGTCGCCGATGCCGTCGCGCTGCTCGACCACCTCGCCATCGCTGCCCGCCCTGGCCGAATGGCGGTTCGACGCCGACGACGCCGCGCAGATCCGCCGACCGGTGCCTTCCGTGCTGGGAAGCGAGACCCGACCGCTGTGGGTCGAGGTCGCCGCGTTCCTCGGCTCGAACGTGCCCGCTGTAGAGGAGTGCGTCATCGACGGAGTGGGCCACCTGCTCCACATCGAACGGTCCCGGCCGGTCGCCGAGGCCCTGGCCCGGTTCCTGGCCCGCCACCCGCTCACATGCTGACTCCTCAGAGTCGGCAGGCGTGGATCGCCGTGGTCAGGATCGCGCGGGCACCCAGTGCGTAGAGGCCGTCCATGATCTGCTGCGCGTCCTTGGCCGGGACCATGGCCCGGACGGCGACCCACCCCTCGTTGTGCAGCGGGGAGACGGTGGGCGCTTCGAGCCCGGGGGTCAGGGCGACCGCGTCATCCAGGTGTTCGGCGCGGCAGTCGTAGTCCATCATCACGTAGGCGCCGGCCACCAGGACGCCCTGGAGGCGCCGGAGGAACTGCAGGGCCCTCGGATCCTGCGTTCCCGGGCGGCGGACGAGGATGGCCTCCGATTCCATGATGGGTTCGCCGATCACTTCGAGACCGGCGTTGCGCAGCGAGGTTCCGGTCTCCACCACGTCCGCGACCACCTGGGCCACGCCCAGCTCCACGGCGGTCTCCACGGCGCCGTCGAGGTGGACGACCGAGGCCTGGATGCCGCTGTTCGCCAGGTGCTTGGCCACGATGTTCTCGTACGAGGTGGCGATCGTCATGCCGTCGAAGTCGGCCGTGTCCCGCGCCGAGCCGGGCTTGACCGCGTAGCGGAACGTCGAGCGGGCGAAGCCGAGCGCCAGGACCTCCTCGGCGTTGACACCCGACTCCAGCAGCAGGTCGCGGCCCGTGATGCCCAGGTCGAGCCGCCCCGCACTGACGTACACGGCGATGTCCCGGGGGCGGAGGTAGAAGAACTCGACCTGGTTTCCGGGGTCGACCAGGACGAGCTCCTTGGCCTCCTTGCGCTGCTGGTAACCGGCCTCCCTCAGCATGGCCGAAGCCCGCTCGGACAAGGAGCCCTTGTTGGGAACCGCGATCCTTAGCATCCGACAGAACTCCTTGTGTGCGAACGACGAGGGGTGGGTGTGCGGGGCTACGGGGTGTCGAAGGTCAGGACCCCGGCCGCCTCCGCGCCGCTGGAGGCGTTGATCGCCGAGGCGGACCTCGGCGGGGCCTGGCGCAGGAACGTCCCGGCGAAGCGGCCGCCGAAGACCAGGGGTGCCAGGACGACCTCGCGCCCGGACGGGTCGGCTCCGGGTACGTCGACGACGGCGGGTCGGAGCCTGCGCTGGAGGACGTAGGTCTCGCGCGGGTCGGCGAGGCGTTGTTCCAGCAGGGCGCGCCACTGGCCGTCGTCCTGGGTGAATCCGAAGGCCAGGTCCTTGCCCCCGTAGGCCGATGCGGGTTTGCAGATGAGCTCCTCGCGCTCCGCGAGGGCGCGGTCGAGGGTGTCCGCCCGCAGCCGGAAGGTCACCGGGACGTGTGCCCGCGCCAGGGCCCGTTCCTCGTCGCTGAGGAGGTGGTCGAACTCCGGCTCGGTGAGCAGGGCCAGGTTGGCCTTGTTGTCGTGGAGGGCGGTCGCCGGGGCACCGATGAAGTCGATCTTCTCTGCGATGTCGAGTTCCATCAGCCTGCGGGTGAGGGCGGGCGGGACGTACTTCTTGGTCTCGTGCCAGGTGTACATGGTGACGACCACGTCGATCCGCTTGCCCTCGAACGAGGCGCCCTCCTCGTCGAGTTCCAGGTCGGTGACGAGGCCGCAGCTGATCTCGTACCCGCCCGACCGGATCATGTCGACGAAGAAGCGCCGGCCCGAGTCGGAGTCCGCGGGGTTCGCGATCGCCTCGAACACGTGGAGCGGCCGCTCCGTGTCGTGCTCCCGCAGGAGGCCGACGAACATGTCCAGCCAGACGTGCGAGGTGGCGGCGGCGCCCGGGGTGAGGCCGCGCGCCGCGAGGAAGCGGGCGTAGTCCGAGTCCAGGGTGGCCTCGGTGTAGGGGGCGATCGTGCTCATGCCTCCCATCGGAGTGGAGACGTTCAGTTCGACCAGCTGGAGTCCGTCGTCGGTGACCACCAGGTCCGGCCGCATGACCGCCGTGGCCGTGCGGCCCGTCCGCGGGTGGCGCAGCGCGCTGATCATCAGCTCCGCGTCCTCGGCGGGGATACCGAGGTACTCGGCCCAGGCCTCCAGGTCGTCGCCGAAGGCACGGCGCGGGAAGTCCGAGACCAGCTCGGCGAGGCGCAGGCCGAGGTCGGTGACCTCGTCGGCGGCGGCCCCGTGGAAGACCACGGGCGGGTACGCGTGCACCCAGCCGGGGCGGTGCAGCCGCTTCTGGAATCGCTCGTTGTCCGCGTCGGCCGCGCCGGTGGCGGCGAACTCCGTCCAGGCGGCGGTGGCCCGGGGGTCGAGCGAGGACCAGGCGGTCACGAGATCTTCCCGGCGGCGCGCAGCGCGGCGAGCACGGCGTTGACGGTCTCGGAGGACTGGTCGACGCCGGTGGCCCGGAAGGAGTAGTTGAGCCCGCCCGGGTTCACCAGGTTGAACTCCATGATGTACGGGTACGCCATGTCGATGCCGGAGTAGAAGATGCCCAGGTCCATCATGCGCTTGCCCAGGGCCCGGACGAACTCGTCCTCCTCCGGGGTGAGGGTGAGGCCCTCGAACTTGGTGCCGAGCGTGACGTTGGCGCGGTCGTCGTTCTCGAAGTGGAAGCGGCGGAAGCCGCAGACCGGGACGTCGCCGGCGATGATCACGCGCTTCTCGTTGTTGCGGACGTTGGGGATGTACTCCTGCACGGCCGTGTACCGCTTGGAGAGCCCGATGATGTTGCGGCTGTACATCTCGTAGCGCGGAACGGCGTTGCCGGTGGCGGCCTGGAGCAGTGCGGGGCGGTTGCGCTCGTTCTTGTTGACGAAGTACACGCCGGCGCCGCAGCCCTCGTTGGTCGGCTTGAGCACCCAGGTGCGGTTCTCGTCGGACTCGACCAGCCCGGTGAGGTACTCGAAGTCGTTCGACACGTAGGAGGCGGGCAGGTGCTCCGCGGGCACCGCCGCACTGAGGGTGATCTTGGAGTTGAGGTAGAAGAGGGCGGAGGCGTCGTTGACGAAGGGGACGCGCTGGTTGAGCAGCCACAGCAGCTGGAAGGAGTCGGCGAGCGCCTCGGGGTGTGTGCCGGTGAGGACCCAGACCAGGTCGAAGTCCTCGGCGGAGGCGTAGGACTCGCTCAGCGCCGGGAAGTCGTGGCCGGTCAGGTACTCCTCGCTGAGCTGCACCCGGTCGACGACCACGATGTTGTCGTGCAGGCAGAGGGTGTCGATGTCGCCGACGTGGACGTCGTGCCCCTCGCGGTGGAGCGCGCTGGGAATGATCGAGTGGTTGTCGAGCCGGAACTTCGCCGCCTCGGAGACGAGGACCAGGATCTTGTACGACATGGAAGTGCCTTTCGGGCGCTGGCGTGTTGGTGCAGGGGGGGTGGGGGGGAGGAAGTGGCGGAGCGGGCGGGGAGGCTCAGCGGCCGGCGGTGAGGGTGCGTACGGCGAGGTCGAGACGGCTCTCCAGCTCCTCGCGGTTCGCGCCGAAGGCGACCACGAAGCCGTGCCGGTCCCCGGACCGGTGTACTTCCGGGGGGAGCTGGCCCGCCGGGACGGAGATGGCGACCTCCGTGACCCCGGGCAGGGCGGCCACCTTCGCGGTCTCCGCGTCCGTGACGGTGACCGGCGCCGTACGGTCGAAGGTGACGTAGCGGATCCCGGCGACGCGGTCGCGGGTGGGGGCGCCCGGGACGGGCAGGCCGAGGGAGTCGGCCATGGCCTGTTCGAAGAGGTCCTCGCCGAGGGCCAGGTCCAGCATGTCGCTGATGCGGTCGCCGCCGGGGCGGCCGTGCGACTCGATGAGGCGGGGCCCCTCGGCCGTGAGCATGACCTCGGTGTGCGAGGGGCCCGTACGGTAGCCCGCCGCGTCCAGGGTCGCGGTGACCAGGACGGCGAGGGCCTCCTCGTCCTGCGGGGCGAGCCGTACGGGCAGGGTGTGGCCGGTCTCGACGAATCCGGGGGCGCCGGTGGTCGCCTTCTCCGTGATCGCGAGGATCCGGTGGCCCGCGGACGAGCTCATCGCCTCCACGCTGTACTCGGTCCCCACGAGGAACTCCTCGACGAGGTGCGGGGAGTCGAAGTCCAGTGAGGCCAGGTAGGTGTCGAGATCCTGCGGTCCCGCGAGCTGCCGCACCCCGGCGCTGCCGGTGCCGTCGGCCGGCTTCACGATGCATGGGTAGCCGATGTTCTCGACGGCCGGGCGGATCTGGCTCTTCTCCGTGCAGAGCCGGTACGCGACGGGCGCGCCGGCCCGGTCTGCGACCGCGGACCGCAGCTTCGCCTTGTCCCTGAACGCCTCCATCGCTTCGGGCGGGTTGCCGGGCCAGCCGAGGCGGTGGTTGACCAGCGCGGCCACGACGCAGCCGAGTTCGCCGAAACCGAAGCAGCTGACCGGGGCGGGCAGGTCAAGGGCGCGGAGCCGGTCGATGAGGTCCTCGGGGTCGGTCGTCCACGGGGAGTGGAAGGCCAGTCCCGCACCGTCCGCGGGCAGTGGCCTGCCGGGTTCGGGGACGGTCACGGTCGCGGCGCCCAGCTTCCGGGCCGCGGCCAGGACATGACTGCGGGGATTGAGCAGCACGGCGGTCGGCTGTGTGTCAGACATGGCGCGTACGCACTTTCGGTAGGAGGAGACAGATCGCCGCGGCGGCGAGGGAGGATCCGACGAGCAGCAGCCACACCTCGCTGCCGCCCCGCGCGCTCTGCAGCAGGTAGCCGCCCGCGCTGGAGCCGAAGAGGCTGCCCAGGGCTCCGGCCGCGCTCATCGCGCCGAGTGCGAGTCCGGTGCGGCGGGTGGCGGCGGCGTTGACCGCCTGCTCGTCGAGGCTGGGGCCGATCAGCATCTCGGCCAGCGTGACCGGCACCACGAAGGCGAGCAGCGAGTACCACCCGGCGAGCGGTATCAGCGTGGCGTAGGCGCAGGCGAAGGCGAGGAAGCCGAGGACCAGCAGGGTGCGGGCGGTGGCGCGGCGGAACACGTGGCGCAGCAGGGTGTACTGGAACAGCACGACGAGCAGGCCGTTGACCGTGAAGACCACCGAGATCGCCGCGGTGCTGCCGGTCATCTCGTTCGCGGTGATCGGGAGCAGGACGTTGAGCTGGCTGTAGATCGCCCAGTACGCGACCCCCAGCCCGCACAGGGGCAGCCACTGCCGCAGTGTCCACGGCGTGGTGGGCGCCCCGTCCCCCGCCCGGGCGGGGGCGGGGGCCCGTCCCGCGGCGGGCCGTGACCGGGAGGCCGGCACGGACCGTCGAAGGAGCAGGCAGGTGCCGAGGACGAGGTGCGAGAGCACGCAGGCCGCCAGGATCCAGCCGAACCCGAGCGGGTACACCGCGGCGCCCAGCGCGGGCCCGGCCACGACTCCGACGTTCACGAACGTCGAGCGCAGCGCGAGCATCGTGCGCGGATCGGTGCCGTCCTGCGAGACGAGCAGCGTCTTGGTCGACAGGCCCAGCAGCGAACCGCCGACTCCGACGGCGACGATGCCGGCGACGAGCGGCTCCGGAGCGCTGCCGCCGCCGAGCCCGAGGAGCACGTAGCCGAGGACGCGCAGGAGGAATCCGGCGGACATCACCCGGTGGGCGCCGAACCGGTCGACGAGCAGCCCGGTCAGGAGTGAGAACGCCTGGCCGGAGAAGGCGAGCAGACCGACCAGGAAGCCGGTGCGGCCCGCCGGGATGCCCTGCGCCGTCAGTTCGATGGCCAGCAGGGGCAGGAACATGAAGGTGGTCAGGCCGGTGAAGAGCACCGCCACCAGCAGGAGGCGCGCGGTGGGCGACGCCTCTCGCCAGGCGTTCACGACGCGGGGAGCCGGGCGGGTCCGTCGGCCTCGATCAGGTTGTTCAGGATCCACTCCTCGACCTGGAGCAGGCGCTGCTCCACCTCGGCGGTGTCGGCTCCGCGGACCAGGGCGAAGCACAGGTTGGAGGTGCTGTTCTGTGCCACGGCGCCGAGCGCGAGCTGCTCGTTGACCTGGTAGTGCTCGACCCAGTCGAACGGCAGGGTCTGCGGTGCGCGCACCGGTCGGCCCTGGGGGACGATGCCGATGGAGCCGCGGAGTTCGGCCGGCGGGGCGGTCGGCGCGGGGTCGACGGGCAGACCGCAGGACAGCCGCAGCCAGGTGGCGTGCAGATCCAGGCCGTAGGTGAGGCGGGTGAGGGCGGGGATGCGGGAGCCGCCGACGCGCGAGGCGATCTCGCACAGTACGAACTCGTCCTCGGGCGTGCGGAACACCTCCAGGTGGTAGGCGCCGGTTTCCGGGGTGTCGAAGGCTTCGAGGACCCGGTCGAGGAACTCCTCCAGCCGCTGGGAGAGTTTGCCGCCCGGGTCGAGCTGGAGGGAGCCGTTGTTCTGGCCGGAGAGGACGCCGAGGCAGTCGCGCAGGTACCGGGAGGAGGCCACGAAGCGGTAGCCGGGCGCCAGGATCGCGTCGACGTGGTAGATCTCGCCGTCGACGAAGTCCTCGACCATGAGGTCCTCGCGCCAGTGGCGGCGGCTGAACTCCATCAGGTCGTGCTCGTCGCGCAGCACCGCGATGTCGCGCGAACCGCCCTGGCTGACCGGCTTGACGACGACCGGGTAGTCGTTCTCGTCGATGAACCGGGTGAGGTCGACGATCGTCGCCAGCCGGGCGTAGCGCGGGGTGGCGACGGTGCGGCCCGCCGTCTGCTTCATGACGACCTTGTCGCGGAACTGCCGTGCGCTGCGCGCCGACTGGCCGGGAATGCCGAGGTCCTCCCGGATGCGCGCGGTCCGTTCGAGGTCGTACTCGTTGTCGGTGATGATGTGGGAGAAGGACCGGGTCCGTGCCAGCTGCCGGATGCGCAGTTCGGCGTAGGGGACGAACTCGCAGTCCTCGACGTGTTCGTAGGAGCCGAGCCCCGCGGTGTGCGCGAGCGGGTTGTGGCTGAAGACGTGGAGCCCGTCCGCCAGCTCGTGGAGCATGGCCGGATAGTCGTGCTGGGCGCCATAGTTGATGATGGCGACATCGGTCATGGGTGCGGCCTCTGATTCTTTACGGTGGAATTCGGCGATCCCGGGTCGGCCGTGCGGGCATTTCGCCCCGCGGGCCGGTCAGCCCTGCAGGGCGAGCACCGGCAGGTCGTCCTGGACGCTGTATTGCCTTCGGCCCCAGTTCATCGTGGACCAGGGTCCGGTCATCTCCTCCAGTGCGGAAATGACGACCGGCCGGTATTCGGGGTCCTCGACGAGCGGGCCGTCGGGCGGGAAGACCTGCTTGATGTAGCGGTGTCCGGGGTCGGCGGCCATGAAGACGACGGGACCGCCGGAGGGCTCGGTCGAGCGGATGTACCGGGCGGCCTGCCAGCCGGCGCCGGCGGACAGCCCGGCGAAGACGCCCGTGGTGGAGAGCAGGTGGCGGCAGCCCGCGGCCGACACGTCGAAGTCGACCCAGTGGATGTCGTCGTAGGCGCTGTAGTCGATGTTGTCGAAGCGGATCCCGCTGCCGATGCCGGCGATGATGAACCCGTCGAGCGGGAAGTTCTCGGAGCCGAAGGAGCGGCTGCCGAACGGCTGGATGCCGGCCACCCGGACGTTGGGGCACGACTCGCGCAGGTAGCGGCTCATCGCGCTGGTCGAGGCTCCGGTGCCGACGCCGCCGACCAGGGTCATCTCGGCCCAGCCCAGCTCCTTGAGGAGCAGTTCCGCGACGTGTTCGTAGCCGGCGTAGTGCACGTCGTCGTGGTACTGCTGCATCCAGTACGCGTCCGGGTTGCGCCGGAGGTAGTCGTGGACGAGCCGGACGCGGGCCTCCTGGTCGTGCTGGAGATTGCCTCCGCCGCCGGCGACCTGGTCGTAGGTGGCACCGAGGTACTTGAGCTGCGTCTTGATCCCGTCGTCGACCGCGACGGACGCGAAGACGTGGCACTTCAGTCCCAGCTCCCGGCAGACCAGGGCGAGTGCGTGGCCGTAGATGCCGCTGGAGCTGTCGACGAGGGTCTGGCCGTGCCGGATCACCCCGCGCGCCAGGAGCTCCTTGACCGCCCGGTAGACCGACGTCACTTTCATGACCTCGAACCGGAGGACATATATTCCGTCGCCGAGATCTATCAGATCCGGTTGTGCCATTTTCTCCGTGAATGACGAATACACCGTACTCCGTACTCCCTTCTTTGCTTTTGCGTTACGGGCCTACTGATGCCCCGCAAAGTTGGGGCAGGTGGGTACCGAATCGGTCCCGAACGGTTCCCGGAGAACGGGAAGGAAAAGGTAATGGCGCATGAATGAATCGGAGCCCCGCAGCCACCTCCCCACTGCCCCCGAGGAGAGTTCCCGTGACACCCGAATCCGCGCCGGGCGATCCGCGCATCGAGCGTGCGGACGTGGCCGAGGCCCACCGGATCGTGGTCAAGATCGGCTCGTCCTCGCTCACTTCGGACTCCGGACGGCTCGATCCGGGGCGGCCGGCGGCCCTGGTCGAGGTCCTGTCCGGGCTGTACCGGCAGGGAAAGAGCGTCGTGCTCGTCTCCTCCGGCGCCGTCGCGGCGGGACTGGCCCCGCTGGGCTTGACCGCGCGGCCCGATGAACTGTCCGAGCAGCAGGCGGCCGCCAGTGTCGGCCAGGGGCTGCTCATGGGCACGTACGGCGCGGAGTTCGGCAGGTACGGCATCCAGGTGGGGCAGGTGCTGCTCACGGCCGGCGACATCACCCGCCGCGACCACTACCACAACGCCCGGCGCACCCTGAAGAAGCTCATGCACATGGGGATCGTGCCGGTCGTCAACGAGAACGACGTCGTCGCCACCCACGAGGTCCGCTTCGGGGACAACGACCGGCTCGCGGCGCTGGTCGCCGAGTTGATCGGCGCGGACCTGCTCGTCCTCCTCTCCGACGTGGAGGCGCTGTACGACGGGGACCCGCTGGCCCCCGGAACCCGCCCGATCGCCGAGATCCGCGGACCCGCCGACCTCGCCGGGATCCGTACGTGTACCCCGGGACGCTCGGGAGTGGGAACGGGCGGCATGGGGGCCAAGGTCCAGGCGGCGATGACCGCGGCGAGCGCCGGGATCCCCGTGGTGCTGGCCGCGGCCTGGCACGCCGCACGGGCGCTGGCCGGCGGGGAGACGGGAACGTACTTCCACGCCGCCCGGCAGCGGCCCGCCGAGCAGCTGTTCTGGCTCGCCCACGCCACGGCGCCGCAGGGTCGGATCGTGCTCGACGCCGACGCCGTGCGGGACGTGCGCGAGCACGGCGGGCCCGTGCTGTGGACCGGAGTCACCGCCGTCGAGGGGCAGTTCACGGTGGGCGACCCGGTGGACCTCGCCGACGGTGCGGGCAGGTCCGTCGCCCGCGGCCTCGCCCGGCTGGCCTCGGATGATCTGGTCCGGCTGCTCGCCGGGTTCCCCGTACCGGACGAGGGGCCGGGAGCCGTGGCGTACCCCGAGGTCGTCGGCGCGGAGGACCTGGCTCTGTTCGCACCGCACGCACACGCACACGCACACGCACACCCCTACGCGTACGCGGAGACGAGTACGGCGTGACCCGGCCGTCCGGCCCTTCACCTCTTCCGTCACTTCCACCACGAGGGAGCAAGTCATGACGTGCAAGGTCGCCGTGCTCGGCGCGGGCAAGATGGGTGAGGCACTCCTCGGCGGCCTGCTGCGCTCCGGCTGGCCGGCGCAGGCACTCGGGGTCACCTGCCGCCGCAAGAAGCGCGCCGCCGAGATGGAGGCGCGTCACGGGATAACGGCGCTGGGCAACACGGACGCCGCCGCGTGGGCCGATGTGCTGATCCTCGCGGTGAAACCGCAGGACATGGGCGCGCTGCTGGAGGAGATCGCCCCCGCGATCGCCCCCGGGACCCTGCTGATCAGCGTGGCGGCCGGGCTCACCACGGCCTTCTTCGAGGAACGGGTCCCGGCCGGCGTCGCGGTGGTCCGGGCGATGCCCAACACGGCGGTGCTGGTCGACGAGGGGATGACCGTCCTCTCCGGCGGCAGCCACGCCTCGCAGCAGCACGTGGAGCAGGCCGCGGAGCTGTTCCGCGGCGTCGGCCACACCCTCACCGTGCCGGAGGCCCAGCAGGACGCCGCGACCGCCCTCTCGGGGTCGGGGCCCGCCTACTTCTACTTCCTCGTCGAGGCGATGACCGACGCGGGCGTCCTGCTGGGGCTTCCGAGGGACAAGGCCCACGAGCTCGTCGTACGCAGCTCCGTGGGCGCCTCGGTCATGCTGCGCGACTCCGGTACCCACCCGGTCCGGCTCCGTGAGGCGGTCACCTCGCCGGCCGGCACCACCATCAGCGCGGTGCGGGAGCTGGAACGGCACGGCGTACGGGCCGCCCTGATGGCGGCCCTGGAAGCCGCTCGCGACCGCAGCAGCGAGCTGGCGGCCTCGTACGCGTGATCGTGCGCGGGGATCACGCGAGTGCGCCGCTCCCGCGTCAGGACGGGAGCCAGGCCCGCCAGGTGGCCTCGTTCTCCTTGACCCAGCGGGCCGCCGCCTCCTGCGGCGCCAGCTTCTCGTCCGCGATCATCAGGGAGACGTCGTTCTGCATCTCGGTAGTCCAGCGGAACTTCTTCAGGAAGGCGGCGGCGTCACCTCCGCCGTCCGCGAAGCGGGCGTTGAGGAACTTCTGGAGCGGGGTGTGCGGGTACGCGCAGGCCACCTTCTCCGTGTCGGCGTCACAGCCCTCCTCGTGGGCGGGCAGCTTCACCTCCGTCATCGGGACCTTCTCGAACAGCCACTGGGGCTTGTACCAGTAGCTCAGGAACGGCTTCTTCTCCTTGGCGAACTGCCTGATCTGCGTGATCTGCGCCGCCTCCGAGCCCGCGAACACGACCTGGTAGTCCAGGCCCAGGTTCTTCACGAGCGCCTTGTCGTTCGTCACGTAGGACGGGGAGCCGTCCAGCAGCTGGCCCTTGCCGCCGCTCTCCGCCGTACGGAAGTCGCCGGCGTACTTGTTGAGGTTCTTCCAGTCGGTGACGTCCGGGTGTTCCTCGGCGAAGTAGGTCGGTACGAACCAGCCGATGTGACCGGTCACCCCGAGATCGCCGCCCCGCTTGATCGTCGCCTTGTCTTCGACGTACCGCTTCTCCTGCTCCGGGTGGCCCCAGTCCTCCAGGATGGCATCCACCCGACCCTGGCTGAGCGCGTCCCAGGCGGGTACCTCGTCGATCTGGACGGTGTCCACCCGGTAGCCGAGCTCGTGCTCCAGCAGGTACTGGGCGACGGCCACGTTGGCCTGCGCGCCCACCCACGACTGCACGGACAGCGTCACCGTGCGGGAGCCCTTGGCGTCGGCGTACGGGGAAGCCTGGCGGGTCATGTCGGCGGCCCCGCAGCCGGTGAGGGCCGTCAGTGCGACGGCGGCCGCGAGGGCGGCGCAGCGGGTACGGGCCGCGGTGATGCGTGTACGAGTGCGTGTGCGTGTGCGAGCCATCTCAGGCCCCCTTTCCGGCAGGGTCGCGGCGTTGCGTCGGCTGCGTGAGGCGGTCGAGCACCAGGCCGAGGCAGACGATCGCCGCACCTGCGACCAGACCGGTCGCCAGGTCGCCCTGGGCGAGACCGAAGACCGCGTCGTAGCCGAGCGCTCCGCCGCCCACGAGACCGCCGATGACGACCACGGCGAGGACCAGCACCACGCCCTGGTTGACGGCCAGCAGCAGCGCGGGCCGGGCCAGCGGCAGCTGGACCTGGAGCAGCTGCTGACGCCCGGTCGCGCCCAGCGAGCGCGAGGACTCCAGAGCGGCCGGGTCCACGGCGCGCACTCCCTGGGCCGTGATCCGGACCACCGCGGGCAGCGCGTAGACCACGGCGGCAGCGACCGCCGGGGCGCGGCCCACACCGAACAGGGCGACGACGGGGATCAGGTACACGAACTGCGGCATCGTCTGGAAGACGTCGAGGACCGGACGCAGCGCGCGTCCCAGTCGGGTGCTGCGGGCCGCGGCGACCCCGAGCGCGAAGCCGAGCAGCAGCGTCACGGCGACGGCGGCCAGTACCTGGGACAGCGTGTCGAGCGCCGGGTCCCAGACGCCCAGCACGCCGATCGCGGCCATGGCGAGGACGGCGGTCGCGGCGGTGCGCCAGGTGCCGATGAGCAGCGCGAGGGCGGCCACGGTCAGCAGGACCGCCCACCAGGGCAGCCACTGCAGGCCGTGGCGCAGCGGGTTGAGGACCCAGGTGGTGAAGTGCCCCGCCCAGTCGGCGGTGCCGCCGACGAGGGGCACGCCGGAGTAGAGGTGTGCGGTCATCCAGTCGACCGCCCGGTTGACGGGTTCGGCGATGTGCACCGTCCACCCGTCGGGCCAGGAGAGCCGGTCGCTCAGGCGCCCCCCGAGGGCGACGGCGGCGGTCACCGCGGCAGCGACGGCCCAGCCGAGCCGGGACCGGCCGGCCTCACCCGCGCCGATCCGCTCCCCCGCCGCGGCGGTGACCCGGTCCAGGACGATGGCGAGCAGCACGATCGGCACACCGGCGGCGAGCGCGGCGCCTACGTCCACGGAGGCCAGCGCCTGGTAGACCCGGTCGCCGAGGCCGCCCGCGCCGATGACGGACGCGATCACTGCCATCCCCAGTGCCATCATGATCGACTGGTTGACGCCGAGCAGCAGTTCCTTGCGGGCCAGCGGCAGCCGGGCGGTCAGCAGCCGCTGCCTGCCGGTGGCGCCGAGGGAGGTGGCGGCCTCCACGACTCCGGCGTCCGCGCCGCGCAGCCCGAGTGCGGTCAGGCGGGCCATGGGCGGGGCGGCGTACACGACGGTCGCGAGGACGGCGGCGGGCACGCCGATGCCGAAGACCAGCACGACGGGCAGGAGGTACGCGAAGGCCGGCAGCACCTGCATCGTGTCCAGCACGGGCCGCAGGATCCGGTGCATGGGGTCCGACAGGCCTGCGGCCAGCCCGAGGAGGCCTCCGAGCAGTACGGACGCGGCGACGGCGACCACCATCAGGGCGAGCGTCTGCAGGGTGGGCACCCACATGCCGAGCAGACCGCACACGGCGAAGGCGGCGACGGAGGTCAGCGCGAGGCGCACGCCCGCGACACGCCAGGCCACCAGTCCGGCGGCGGCGGTGACGCCGGCCCAGCCGAGGGCGAGCAGCAGCAGGTACACCGCGCGGACGGACACGACCACGAGGTTGCTGACGTGCCCGAGGAAGTAGAGGAACAGCGGGTGGCCGTCACGGTTGTCGATGATCCAGTCGCTGGCGCGGTCGAGCGGCCCGGACAGGTCGACGGCGAGCGACGCCGGCCAGCTACCGCCGCCCAGGAGCAGGGAACCTAGGAGGAGTGCGAGGGCCGCGCCCGCGCCGATCAGCCGGCCGCGGTGGCGCGCGAGTGCGCGCAGCGCGCCGGGCCCGGCTTCCGAGGAGGCGGTCGTGGAACCCGTGGTGGCAGGGGTGGTGGCGGTGGCGGTCATCGGCCCCACCGTCCGGCGTCGGAGCCGGTCGTGCCGCCCGGCGGCGGCCAGGTCGTATGGGCGTACATCAGGCCACCGCCTTTCCCGTCGCGACCGGGACCCCGGCGACGACACCGAGGAGTCCCGCGTGGTCGACCACGCCGAGGCAGCGGCCGTCCTCGACGACCCGCGCGTTCTCGCCCGTACGGGCGACGGCCTCGATGGCCTCGTGGACGGTGGCACCGGGGTCGAGCGCGGGGCCGGCCTCGCGCTCGCCGGCGAGGGCGGGGCGCATCGCCGAGCGGACGGTCAGCACCTGTTCGCGCGGCACGTCCCGGACGAAGTCCCTGACGTAGTCGTCGGCGGGGGCGCCCACGATCTCCTCCGGCGTGCCGAGCTGCACGATCCGGCCGTCGCGCATCAGCGCGATGCGGTCGCCGAGCTTCAGCGCCTCGCTCAGGTCGTGCGTGATGAAGACCATCGTGCGTCCCTCCTCCCCGTGCAGGCGTACGACCTCCTCCTGCATGTCCCGTCGGATGAGCGGGTCCAGCGCGCTGAACGGCTCGTCGAACAGCAGGACTTCGGGGTCCACGGCGAGTGCGCGGGCCAGGCCCACGCGCTGCTGCTGACCGCCGGACAGCTGGCTCGGCCTGCGGTGCTCCATGCCGTCCAGGCCGACCTTGGCGACGAACTCCGCCGCCCGCTCGCGCCGTTCGCCGCGTCCCACGCCCTGGATCTCCAGTCCGTAGGCGACGTTGTCGAGCACCGTGCGGTGCGGCAGCAGACCGAAGTGCTGGAAGACCATCGCCGCGCGGTGGCGGCGCAGCTCGCGGAGCCGGCCGGTGTCCATGGACAGCACGTCCTCCCCGTCGATGGAGATCGCGCCCGAGGTCGGCTCGATGAGCCGGGTCAGACAGCGTACGAGCGTCGACTTGCCCGAGCCCGACAGGCCCATGACGACGAAGACCTCGCCCTTGCGGACGTCGAAGGAGACGTCGCGGACGGCGGCGGTGCAGCCGGTGCGCTCGCGCAGCTCGGCGGCGTCGAGGGCGGCGAGTTCCTTGTCGGCGGGCACGCGGTCGGCCTTCGGGCCGAAGACCTTCCACAGGTCGCGTACGGAGAAGACGGGTTCCGCAGGCGTCTGCGGCGGGGTGGGCGCGGCGGTGTGCGGTGCAGTGTTCGGAGTGCTCGGAGTGGTCATCGGGGCATGCCTCCCAGCAGGTCGGCGCATTTCTCGCCGACCATCAGGACGCCGATCATCGGGTTCACGGCGGTCATGGTGGGGAATACGGACGCGTCGGCGATCCGGATGCCGGTCAGGCCCCGGATCCTCAGGTCGGGTGCGACGACGGCGAGTTCGTCGTCGGCGGCCCCCATCCGGCAGGTCCCGGCCGGGTGGTAGACGGTGTGCGCCACATGGCGGGCGTACGCGCTGAGTTCCTCGTCGGAGGTCACCTCGGGCCCCGGGCAGACCTCGCGCTTCAGCCATCCGGCCAGCGGTTCGCTCGCCGCGATCCGCCGGGCGATGCGGATCCCGTCGACGAGGGTCCGGCCGTCGTAGTCGTCCTCGTCGGTGAAGTACCGGAAGTCGAGGGCGGGCTTGTCCTCGGGGTCGGCGCTCGTCAGGTAGAGCCGGCCGCGGCTGCGCGGCTTGGGGATGTTCGGGGTCATCGACACGCCGTGCGCGGGCCGTTCGTAGCCCAGGCGCTCGGGGTTGTCGGTGAAGGGGATCTGGTAGAAGTGGAACATCAGGTCCGGGCCTTCGGCCTGCGGATCCCGGCGGACGAACAGCCCGGCGTCGGAGTCCATCGCGGAGTTCTCCGGGATCGGACCGTGCGTCTCCCACACGATGACCGACTCGGGGTGGTCGAGCAGGTTCTCGCCGACGCCCGGCAGGTCGTGCACGACGGGAATGCCGAGCTTCTCCAGGTCGGCGCGCGGCCCGATGCCGGAGTGCAGCAGCAGGCGCGGGGTGTCCACGGCCCCGGCGCACACCAGGACCTCGCGCCGGGCGCGTACGACGTGCTCCGCGCCCTCCTTCGTACGGATGTGCACGCCGGTGGCGCGGGTGCCCTCCAGTTCCAGCCGGAACGCCCAGGTCTCCAGGGCGATGTGCAGGTTCGGCCGGTCCAGGAACGGGTGCAGATAGGCGACGGAGGCGGAGGACCGCTTGTTGTTCTCCGGGTGGTAGGCGAGGTCGAAGAAGCCGGCGCCCTCGTGGAAGGGAGCCCTGTTGAAGCCCTCGACGCGCGGCACACCGAGCGCGGTCTGCGCGGCGTCGACGAAGTCCCGGGCGATCGCGTTCCGGTCGGCCTCGTCGACGGGGACGATGTTGTTGCGCAGCCGGGCGAAATAGGGATCCATGGCGGCCGCGTCCCACCCCTCGGCACCGGCCTGCGCCCACTCGTCCCAGTCGGAGGGGAGGGGCTTGAACGCGATGAGGGTGTTGTGCGAGGAACAGCCGCCCAGCACCCGCGCACGGCTGTGGCGGATGTGCGAGTTGCCCCGGGGCTGCTCGGTGGTGGGGTAGTCGTAGTCCAGCTCACCGCCGAGCAGCCCCATCCAGCGGCGCAGGGTCAGGACGTCTTCGCGGCCGACGTCACTGGGGCCGCCCTCGATGACGGCGACGCTGACGTCCGGGTCCTCGGTCAGCCGGGAGGCGATCACGGAACCCGCGGTGCCGCCGCCGACGACGACGTAGTCGTACACGTGCTGGTCGTTCATGCCTGGTCCTTCTCCGCCGCGCCCGCGAACCAGCGCACGGGGCGCGGGGCGAGGTTCTGGTAGATGTGCTTGGCCTCGCGGTATTCGCCGAGACCGCCGGGGCCCAGTTCGCGGCCGATGCCGGACTTTCCGAAGCCGCCCCATTCGGCCTGCGGCAGGTAGGGGTGGAAGTCGTTGATCCAGACGGTGCCGTGGCGCAGCCGGGCCGCGACCCGCCGGGCGCGGTCCCCGTCGGAGGTCCACACCGCTCCGGCGAGTCCGTACTCGGTGTCGTTGGCGAGGGCGACGGCCTCTTCCTCGGTGCGGAAGGTCTCCACGGTGAGGACGGGGCCGAAGACCTCCTCGCGGACGACGCGCATGCCGCGGTGGCACCGGTCCAGGACCGTGGGCCGGAAGAAGTAGCCGGGACCGGCCGGCTTCTCGCCGCCGGCACGCAGGACCGCACCCTCGGCGAGGGCGGAGGCGACGTACTCCTCGGTCCGCGCCAACTGGGCCGCGGAGACGAGCGGGCCGCACTCGACGCCCTCGTCGGTGCCGCGCCCCAGGCGGATCAGCTCGGCCCGGCGGGCGAGCTCGGCGACGAAGCGCTCGCGCAGCGGCTCCTCGACGATGAGGCGGGAGCCGGCGGAGCAGACCTGGCCGCTGTGGATGAAGGCGGCGTTGAGCGCCTGGTCGACGACGGTGTCGAACGCTTCGGGCGTCGAACAGGCATCGGCGAAGACGACGTTGGGGTTCTTGCCGCCCAGTTCGAGGGCGACCTTCTTCACGCTGTCGGCGGCCGCCCTGGCGACCTTCGTGCCGCTGACGAGCCCGCCCGTGAACGAGATGAGGTCGACATCGGGGTGTTCGGCGAGCCGGGCGCCGACCGTGCCCCCGGGACCGGTGACGATGTTGGCGGCGCCGAGCGGAAGTCCGGCCTCCAGCAGGAGTTCGATCAGCACGACGGTGGTCAGCGGGGTGATCTCACTGGGCTTGATCACGAACGTGTTGCCGGCGGCGAGGGCGGGCGCGATCTTCCAGCTGGCCTGGAGCAGCGGGTAGTTCCATGGCGTGATCAGGGCGCAGACCCCGACCGGCTCGTGCACGACGACACTGCGGATCTCGTCGGAGCCCGCGTCGACGACCCGTCCGCCGTTCTCGTTCGCCACGAGGTCGGCGAAGTAGAGGAAGGCGTCACGGACGCAGTCGACGTCGACGCGGCCCTCCTCCAGCGTCTTGCCCGCGTCCTGGCTCTCCAGGGCGCCGATCCGCTCGCGGTCGCGCTCCAGCAGGGCGGCGACCCGCCGCAGCAGGGCGGCCCGCTCGGCGACCGGCGTACGGGGCCAGGCACCGTCGTCGAACGCGGCGCGCGCCGCGGCCACGGCCTCGTCGGTGTCCTGGACGCCGCCCTCCGCCACGACCGCGAAGGCGGTCGCGTCGACGGGGTCGATGATCTCGCGCGTGGCGCCGGAGAGGGCTGCGCGCCACTCTCCGCCCACATGGATGCTCTGTTGTGCTGCGGTCACGTTGCGTATTGCCTTTCGTCCTCTGAATCCCCCTGCCGGTTGCACCGACACGATCCGGCCGCCTGCCCCGGGTCCTGACATCCATGCGCAATGCCTTGCCGAGAGTGATCTTGTTCACCCGTCAAGCCGGGGCAAATACGGACATCAGTCGCAGGTCGTACGGCCTGGGAATCACAGAGGCCTACAGCTGTCGCAGACCGTCACACAGAGTAGGGGCGGTCATCCGGCTCCAGCCGCGAAAGGGCCCCGGGCTGCCGGTGACGGCGGCCCGGGGCCCTTCGGCGCGTACGGCCGTCAGCCAGCTTCCGGTGTCAGGAGGATCTTGCCGCGGGTACCGCCCGCTTCGAGGGCGGCGTGCGCCCGGGGCGCGTGCTCGAACAGCAGGACTTCGGCGATGCGCAGCGTCAGGTGTCCTTCCTCGACGCGGCGGGCCAGGCCGTCGAGCATGGCTCCGTCGATCCGCACGCCGTAGACCTCCACGGCGACGTCCCGCTCGGCCTCGGGTACGGCGAAGGGGGTCAGCGAAATGAAGCGTCCTCCGTCGCGCACCGCCGCGATCGTCTCCGGTCGTCCCGCCGCATCGATGACCGCGTCGAACGCGCCCGCAGGCAGGCCGTCCGTGTCCGCGTGGACCTCGGCGGCCCCCAGATCCCCCAGGATCCGCTCGTCGCCCGCGCGGGCGAGACCGGCCGGACGCAGGCCGCGCAGGGCCGCCAGCTGGACGGCGAAGCCGCCCACCGCACCCGCGGCGCCGCTCACCAGGAGCCGCCCGGAGAAATCGGGGCCGAGCCGCGTCAGTGCCTGCTCGGCGGTGAGGGCGGCCAGCGGAAGGGCGGCGGCGTGCTCCAGCGGTACGTTCACGGGCGCGGGGGCGGCGAGCACCTCGTCCAGGGCGACGTACTCGGCCGATACTCCGGCTCCGTCGGCCAGCGGTGACCGCATGGCGACCACACGGTCGCCCGGGACGAAGCGGTTGGTCGCGGGGCCCGCCGCGACGACGGTGCCGGAGACGTCCCAGCCGACGACGGCCGGCAGGACCGGGGAAGGGATGTCGCCCCGGCGCACGGCCAGGTCCACCGGGTTCACCGCGGCGGCGGCCACCCGGACGAGGATCTCGCCCGGGCCCGGCCGCGGGGTCCGCGTCTCGGAGACGGCGAGCACCTCCGGCGGCCCGTAGCTGTTGATGACGACGGCCTTCATGACGGCGGCTTTCATGCGGTGGTTGCCTTTCGGGTCCGCCCCAGGTGGCGCATCGCCGGCTTTTCCACGGCCACGTACAGCAGCCATGCCACGACGAGGGTCGCCAGTGCCTCGATCACCAATACGCCGATGCCGGCGGCGGTGCCGAAGAACTTCTCGGGGCCGAGTAGTTCACGTACGACGTTGAGCAGGATGAGATGGACCATGTAGAAGGCGAAGGAGACTTCGCCGAGCCAGATCAGCGGCCGGCTGCGCAGCACCGAGGGGCGGCCGGAGACGTCCTTGAGGGCGACTGCCGGGATCAACAGGGCCATGGGGATGACGAAGACCGCGTCGAGTGCGTACAGCCACGGGACGTAGAGGGACAGGGCGTACGCCGCCACGCAGGCGAGGGCGGCGGGCAGCGGCTTGACGCCGAAGCGGCGGCCGGTGACGACGATGCGCGCCATCAGCATCCCGAGGACGAAGTCCAGGGCGCGTACGGGCGGGAGCATGTACACGCTCCAGTACTGCCAGACGGAGGCCGCGGAGCCCTCGGGCATCGGCGGGTTCACCGGCAGCACCAGGTAGGCGAGGGTCGGTACGGCGATCACTGCGGCGGCGGTCCCGGCGGCCCAGCGCCACAGGCGGTCCGACGGGATCCTCTTGATCCAGCGCAGGAACAGCGGGAAGCAGAGGTAGAAGAAGAGCTCGCAGGCGAGCGACCAACTGGGCGGGTTCACACCGAGGAAGACGGAGAACTCCGGGATCCAGGCGTGGACGAGGAACAGGTTCGGCACCGCCTGCCACCACTGGGTGGTGGCTCCCGCGAGCAGTGCCAAGGCGAGCACCCAGGTGACCAGGTGGTTCGGGTAGACCTTGAAGAAGCGCCGGCGCCAGAAGTGCCGGGCCGGGTCGTCGGGCCGTGCCGACCAGGTCAGCACGAATCCGCTGAGGATGAAGAAGAAGCTCACCCCGGCCCATCCCGCGTTGCTGAACAGCCACCTGTATCCGTCGGCGACGTCCTTCGAGGCGAACGGGTTGAGCGCGGGCAGGGCGAGCGAGGAGTGGTAGCCGAACACCAGCAGGGCAGCGAAGAACCGCAGGCCGGTCAGGGAAGGGAGCCTGCCGTGCACGGCCCGGTGGGGCTCGGTGGCGTGCTCCGTCGGTATCGCGGCAGGTTCCGCGGTCGTGGACAAGGTGTCTCTCCGGAGGAAGGCGTAAGGCGGGAGCTGGAGGCAGGAAGGGGAAGGGGGCAGGGCCGTACGGCCGGAGCGGGCGGGCCGGTGGTACCCGCTCCGGCCCCGCGGAGACGAACGGCCCCGGTCAGTCCCGGTCGAGGAATCCGGTGAGCAGCTCGACGAGTTCGGCCGTCTTCTCGAAGATGACCATGTGGCCGCTCTCCAGCTCCGCGTACTCGCTGCCCGCCACGGCCGCGTGCAGTTCCCGCGAGTGCTCCACGGGGATGAGTACGTCCCGGGTGGAGCCGATGACCAGGGTGGGGGCGGTGATGGCGGGGAGCCGGTCGGTGATGTCGACGTGGTGGTCGAGCTCGATCTGCTGCAGCGTCCACTCCTCGGCCTTGATCCCTGCGACGGTGGCCTTGACGCCCTCGCTGCCGAAGCCGGCGAGGAAGGGCGGCGAGAAGATCAGCAGCGCGCTGTACGCGGCGAAGGCCTCCTCGTCGACGGCCGGGAGCCGCCGCCACAGGTCGGTGGCCAGCTGCTGGCGCGGGTCGTCGTTGCGGGCCCAGCCGTTGATGACGACGAGCCGGCGGACGAGTTCGGGGTGCTTGGCCGCGGCGGCGGCAGCGACGACCGCGCCGAGGGAGAAGCCGACGATGTCGAAGGGCTCGTCGGTGACCGCGCGGGCCGCGCCGATCGCCTGCTCCACCAGCTCGTCCAGGCTCAGCTCGTCCGCGTGCAGCGGGGTCCGGCCGCTGCCGGAGCAGTCGGGGGTGATGACGGTGTGGCGGTCGGTGAAGTGCTCGCGGATGTGCCCGAACTGGGCCTCGCCGTGACCGCCCGTACCGTGCACGAACAGCAGGCCGGGGCCGCTGCCCTCGGCGGTGTACTGGACGGGGGTGCCATTGACGTCGATCGTGGGCATGGACGCTCCTCAGGGTGCGAAGTGGTGACGTGGAAATCGGTGGGGGAAAGGAAAAGGGGTGATGAAGCGCCGTTCAGCGCAGGGCGGGGGCGGGCTGCCGCTCTTCCCGGGCGGGCTCGGCCGCGGCCGATCGGTGCGGAGCCGGGCGGGCCCATCGCCGCATGACGGGGCGTTCCACGCACACCAGCAGCAGCCAGCCGACCAGCAGGGTGGCGCAGAAGAAGCCGAGGAGGACCAGGACCCCGGGCAGCGGGGCGAAGAGCTTCTCGTCCATCAGGGCCGTGCGGCCGAAGTACATCACCACGTACTGGGCGAGGTAGAAGCCGAAGGAGACCTCGCCGAGCCACCGCATCGTGCGCCCGCGCAGCACGGTCGGTGCGCCTTCGACGTCGGCCCGGGCCACCGCGCAGATCAGCAGCGCGACGGGCACGATGGTCGCGACGTTGAGCCCGTACAGGAACGGCACCGCCAGCGCCACGGCGTAGCCGACCACGCACAGCACGGCGGCCGGGAGGATCCGGATCCGGGGGAACGCCCCGGCCAGTACGAGCCGGGCGAGGATCATGCCGAGCACGAACTCGAACATCCGCACCGGCGGGAAGTTGTACCCGAACCAGAACTCCCACAGGGAGATGCCGAAGCCCTCGGGGGTGGGCGGGTGCTGCGGCAGGAGGAAGTCGGTGACCAGCTGCACGGCCACCATGCAGGCGACCATCACGGCGGCCCAGCCCCACAGCGCACGCTCCTTGATCCGCAGCACGGGACCGATCAGGAACGGGAAGAGCAGGTAGAAGAGCAGCTCGGAGCAGAGCGACCAGCTCGGCGGGTTCACGCTGATGAAGGTGGCGTGCTGCGGGAACCAGGAGTGGATCAGGAAGAGGTTCGGCAGCCACGCGGACAGCGGGGTCGTCGCGCCGGCGAACAGCACCATGGCGAGGGCCCACATCACGATGTGGTTGGGGAAGATCTTCAGCAGACGCCGGCGCCAGAACCCGGTGGCCGTGTCGTTCGGCTTGGCCGACCAGGTCAGCACGAACCCGCTGAGCACGAAGAAGAACGAGACGCCCATCCAGCCGGCCTTGCTGAACAGCCAGCGGAAGCCTTCTTCCCAACCCTGGTCGGCGAACGGGTTCATGGGCGGGTCGCTGAAGGTCGCGTGGAAGAAGAAGACCAGGGCGGCGGCGATGAAGCGCAGCCCCGTCAGCGAGGGGAGCTTGGATCTGGAAGGCCCGGGAGCGGGAGCCGCGCTCGTGGCGGCGGTCGGGGAAGGCGAGGTCATGGGGAGCGAGGTCCTTTCAGGAGACGTGGGTCAGCCGGCGCTGCGGCGGGGCTTCGGCGGGAACCGCCTGCTCCCGGTCCGGGCGGCGGGGGCGGGCCCAGCGGCGCATCGCCGGGCGTTCCACGCAGACCAGGAGCAGCCAGCCGAGGGCGAGCGCACCGGCGAACTCGGCGGCCACGACGGCGATGCCGGTCGGGGTCGCGTACGTCCGGTGCTCCATCAGCGTCGTGCGCGCGAAGGACAGGACGATCTGCTGGGCGAGGTAGAAACCGAAGGAGACCTCGCCGAGCCACCGCATCGTGCGCCCGCGCAGCACGGTCGGTGCGCCTTCGACGTCGGCCCGGGCCACCGCGCAGATCAGCAGCGCGACGGGCACGATGGTCGCGACGTTGAGCCCGTACAGGAACGGCACCGCCAGCGCCACGGCGTAGCCGACCACGCACAGCACGGCGGCCGGGAGGATCCGGATCCGGGGGAACGCCCCGGCCAGTACGAGCCGGGCGAGGATCATGCCGAGCACGAACTCGAACATCCGCACCGGCGGGAAGTTGTACCCGAACCAGAACTGCCAGACCGTCACGTCGGTGCCCGGTGCCGGCGGGCTGCTCGGTGCCAGGAAATCGGTGACCAGCTGTACGGCCACCAGACAGGCGGCCATGGCGGCGGCCCAGCCCCACAGTGCACGCTCCTTGATCCGCAGCACGGGACCGATCAGGAACGGGAAGAGCAGGTAGAAGAGCAGCTCGGAGCAGAGCGACCAGGAGGGGGTGTTGAGCCCCATGTGGACGGCCGGGTCGGGGAACCACGACTGGAGCAGGAAGAGGTTCGGCAGCCACACCTTGAGCGGGACCGCCGTTCCGGCGAACAGCACGATGGTCAGCGCCCACGTGGCGATGTGGTTGGGGAAGATCTTCATCAGGCGCCGGCGCCAGAACCCGGTGACCGTGTCGTTCGGCCTGGCCGACCAGGTCAGGACGAACCCGCTGAGCACGAAGAAGAACGAGACGCCCATCCAGCCGGCCTTGCTGAACAGCCAGCGGAAACCGTCGGCGACCCCCTCGTCGGCGAACGGGTTCATCGATATGAAGATCAGGGAGGCGTGGAAGAAGAAGACCAGGGCGGCGGCTATGAACCGCAGTCCCGTCAGCGAAGGGAGCTTGGGTCTGGCGGGCGAGGCGAGGCTGCTGGGCATGGGGCTGGCTGACTCTCTCGTTCGATCTGGTTCGGTCTCGTTCGGTGGACGCGGTTCAGGAGGCCGGCGCGGAGGTGACGGCCTCGGAGCCGACGGCCTTCGGGCGGCGGCGCGCGGCACGCACGGTCTGGGTGAGCAGCAGGGCACCGAGGGCGGTGAACGCGGCGGCGCCGATCGTCACCGCGCGGGTGCCGAAGCCCTGGTCGATGACCTGCCCGCCGGCCCAGGAGCCGAGCGCGGCGCCGAGGCCGAACGCGGACATGTTGACGGTGAGGGACAGCGTCGGCGCGTCCGCCGCAGCGGAGAGGACCTTGGCCTGGAGTCCGGGGATCAGGGCGAAGGTGGCCATGGAGAACAGGACCAGGAAGACGGCCGTGCCGATCGCCGAGGGCGCGGCGAACCAGTACAGGAGGCAAACGGCGGCGAGCGTCCAGGACTGGCGGAAGACGGCCGCGTCGGCGGACCGGTTCGCGGACCGGCCGCCGAGGGTGTTGCCCGCGATGGACCCCAGACCGTAGGCGACGAGTACGACGGGAACCCAGGCCGAGGGGAAGTGCCCGACGTCGGTGAGCAGCGGCACCATGTACGTGATCAGCGTGAACATGCCGCCGGAGCACAGGACGGTGGCCAGTACGGTGCCGACCACCTGCCAGTCCTTGAACACCCTCAGCTCGTGCGCGGCCGATGAGCCGGCCGTGCGCCCGTCGTCCGGGATCACCAGCAGGATCAGGGCCGCGGCGATCAGGGCGAGTACGGCGACGCTGCCGAAGGTGGCGCGCCAGTTCAACTGCTGGGCGACCAGGGTGCCGAGGGGGACGCCGAGCACCGTCGCCAGGTTGACGCCGAGTTGGGTGGCCGCGACGGCGGAGCCCTCGCGGCCTTCGGCGGCCATGCTGCCCGCGGTGACGACGCAGACGGCGAGGAAGGTGCCGTGGATGACAGCGGTCAGCATGCGGCCGGCGACCAGGAGGCCGAAGGTGGGCGCGAGGCTGGAGACGACGTTGCCGGCGACGGAGACCAGGAGCAGCGCCACGAGCAGGTACTTGCGGCGGATGCGGGTGGAGACGGCGGTGACGATCGGCCCTCCGACGACCACGGTCAGCGCGTAGACCGTGACGAGGAGGCCGGCGGTGGGGATGGTCACCGACAGGTCTGCGGCCAGGTCGCCCAGCATTCCGCTCGGCGCGAGTTCGGCGGTGCCGACGCAGAAGATGGCCAGGATCAATACAGCCATACGGGACCGCATGAATTGCCTCTCGTGAGCAGCGGGCAGCGGTGGGAGTAGGTCGGAGGAATCGGCGTACACAAAGCCGTTTCCAAAGCCTCAAGATGACCCTAGTAGCAACTTGTCTTATATACAAGCAGCTTGAACACTAAGAGAGCGCTGGGACCGGCCGACGTACGAGAACAACGGCCAGGACCACCGCCCCGAGGGCGAGCGACACCGTCGGCAGCCAGGCGGCCGACCGGCCGAGCAGGGCGGCGCCCAGCGCCGATCCGCCGGCGATCCCGATCTGGAAGCCCGTGACGTAGACCGAGGAGGCCCGGTCGGCGTCCCGTGCCGCCAGGCGCATGACCGCCGTCTGGAACACCGGCCCGGCGGCGGCGAACGCCCCGCCCCATACGGCGACGGCGGCGCCGACGACGGCGTACTGCACCGCCCGCGGAGCCGGTACGAACGCGAGGGCCAGGAGGCCGACCCCGGCTGCGAACGCCGCCATGGTCACGGTCGCCGCGCGCTGCGGGGCGCGGTCGTTGTGCCTGCCGATGAGGTAGGTCCCGGCGGCCCCCGCGACACCGAAGGCCGCCAGCAGCACGACGACCGCGCCCGAAGCCCCGGTGACCTCGGTGACGATGAGGGCGAAGTACGTGTAGCTGAGGAAGTGCGCGGTGACGAGCACCACCGCGACGCCGCACAGGGCAAGGACGGCGGGCCAGTCCACCCGACCCTCTTCCGCGAGCGCGGGCACGGCCGGGGCGTCCTCCGTTCCCGCGGAGCCGGTCCGTTGCGGCCTCAGGGCCCAGGTGAGCGCGTACGTCACCGCCACCGTGGCGGCCGCCAGCACCAGGGCGGTGGCCCGCCAGCCGATCAGCCCGCCGATGAGCGTCGTACCGGGGCTGCCCACGATCGCCGCGAGCGACGCACCGCCGAACACCGCGGCGGTGGCGGTTCCCACGTGCTCACGCGGCACCAGGGTCGCGGCCGCCGGCGCGATCAGCGACCACAGCACCCCGTGGGTCAGCGCCGCGGCGACCCGGCTGACGGCCATCATGGCGAACCCGGTCGAAGCGGCGGCGAGCACCTCCGCGACGACCAGGACCCCGAGCGAGACCATCAGGGCCGTGCCGCGCGAGACGCGCGCGGCGAGCGCCACGGTCGGAACGGTGACCACGGCGGCGACCACGGCGTATCCGCTGATGAGCAGCCCGACCTGACCGGCCGTGACATCGAGGTCGGCAGCGATTTCCGTGATGAGCCCGACCGGGAAGACCTCGAAGGTGACGTACACGAACGCGGCCCCGGCGAGCACGGCCAGCCGTGCCGCGGTGGGTCCGTCGATCCGCCCGGCCGCCGCGGGCGCAGGCGCCGCCGTACGGCTCATCGGCCCGCCTCGGCGCCGACGCCCTGATCGAGCCGCACCAGGACCTTGGGCCGGCCTCGCCCGCCGTCCGTCAAGCGGGCGTAAGCGGCGTCCAGTTCGCCGAGCGGGAAGACCCGGTCGACGAGGGCGTCCAGATCCACCGCGCCCCGTTCCACGAGGGTCACGAGCCGGTCCCAGTAGCCGATGCCGGACAGGACGCCGTGGACCGTGACGTCCCGGATCACCAGGGCCGCCGCGTCGAATCCGTCGACGGCGTGGTGCGGGGTCCCGAGCTGGGCCACCCGTCCGCCGGGCGCGACCAGCCGGACGGCCGCGCGGACGGCGGCCGTGCTGCCGGACGCCTCGATCACGGCCTCGTACGCCCCCTCGTCCGCGTCGGCGGGTGCCTCCGAGGCGCGCAGTCCGAGGTGGCCCGCCAACTCCCGGGCGCCTGGCTGCGGGTCGAAGACGACGGGGTCGGCGCCCAGGGCCCGCGCGACCTGGGCCGCCGCCAGCCCGAGCGTGCCCGCACCGAGGACGGCGACGCGGTCGCGGTCGCCCACTTCCAGCCGGTCCAGCGCGTGGACCGCGGCGGCGGTCGGCTCCAGCAGGGCTCCCGCCTCGTCGGAGAGCCCGTCGGGTATCCGGGTCAGGGTGTCCACCGGTACGGCGATCATCTGTGAGCCGGCGCCCGGGCGGTCGCCGAGCACGCCGATCTCGCTGCGGTCCGGGCAGTAGCGGATGCGGCCGGCCCGGCACTGCGGACACCGGCCGCAGGTACGGAAGTTGTGCCCCGAGACCCGCTGTCCCGCCAGGGCCGGGTCCACGCCGGGGCCGAGGCCGACCACCGTGCCCATCCACTCGTGCCCCGGGACGAAGGGGTAGCGTTTCAGGCCGTCGCGGAGATAGTTGCTGGTGCCGTCGTAGAAACCGAAATCGGTTCCGCACAGGCCCAGCAGACGCACCCGGACCAGGACCTCCCCGGGGCTCGGTTCGGGCGGGTCGACCTCCGCGACCGACAGCGTGCGGGGGCCGGTGAGCTGAATGGCTTTCATCGTGCGTCCTCATATAGGGCTGAGCCCGGCCGCGTTGCGGCAGAGCGTGACGTCCTCGCGCAGGCGGTCAGGCGCCTGCCGGTAGTCGTTCTCCACGAGCACGGAGCGGACGGCGCACTGCCGCAGCAGGGCGGGCAGCGCGTGGAAGGCGGAGCCGGGCGGCGGCGCGGCTCCGTCTGCGGCGGGGGCGGGACCGGGGGCTGCGTCCTTCACGTGCAGGTCCGGCAGGAGCAGCCCGTGCGCCGCGACCTCCCGGGCGAAGGCCAGGGGGTCCTCCCCAGCCTCTTCGAGGTTGCCGGTGTCCAGCACCAGGCGCAGGGCCGGGTGGTCCACCGCGCGGGCGAGGGCGAGCGAATCGCGGGGGCCGAGGGGCGACTCGTACGCGAGCGTGAGGCCCGCCTGCGCGACGCGCTCGCCCAGGGTGCGCAGGGCGTCGGCCGTACCGGCCCTCAGCCGCTCGGTCCTCGGCAGGCTCCGCCGGAAGCCCGGGACGTGGAGCACCTGCACCCCCAGGCGCAGTGCGCAGTCCAGGGCCCGTTCCAGTACGGCGAGCGCCGCCGGATCGGCGGTTCCCCGCTCGTCCGCCAGTCCGATGTCGTTGACGTGGTTGACCGCGAGGACGGGGACCGGGATGTGCTCGGCGATCGCCTCGGCCGCGCGCAGTTCGGCGGGTTCGCTGAGCAGGGGGCCGCGGTGGGCGCCTCCGAAGTCGAGGTGCAGCAGGTCGGATCCGGCCGCCACGGCCATGCGTGCCGCTGCCCGCCGGTCGGTGCTGATCCGCCACTGCGGCGCGGCGACCGCGGGCCTGGTGGTCGCGGCCGCCGTGGCCGTCACGGCCGTCACGGCCGTCCGCCGATCCGGATGGCGGTCTTGAGCACCCGCCGCCCGTCGGCGACCCGGCCGCCCGAAGCCAGCAGCGAGTTGACGAGGTCCGCCGCGCCCGCCAGGTCCACCTCGTGGGTCAGTACGTCCGCCCCCAGGGGTTCTTCGCCGTCCTGTGCCAAGAGGAGTCCGACCGCCTGCCGCAGGTGCTCCCCCGACACCCCGCGGTGGCCGTGGAGCAGCAGTGGTCCGGCAGGCCGGTCGAAGCGGTGCACCCGCGGCGGCCAAGGCCTGCCCCCGCAGTTGTCCGCGCGCAGGGCCGCGACGTCGATGCGGCCCGCGGACAGGGGGATGCGGCCGGAGGGCAGGCCCGCGTGCACGTCGACCAGCAGCGTGCCCCGTACGTGGAGGTCCAGGGCGGACAGCGCTTCCCGCGTCCCGGTGCGCGGCGTGGCGATCACCGCGGCGACCGGTGAGGGCAGTGCCGCGAGCGCCTGCGGCAGGCCCGGATCCCCGGGGTGGACGGCATCGGGGCCGTGGCCCACCAGGAGCGTGGGCAACCCGGGGAGTTCGCGCTGCCAGGCATCGCGGGCCAGCCGTCCGACTATCCCGTCGCCCCATACCACCAGGGCAGCGGGGCGTGTCGTACGGAGGGCCGTGCGCAGGCCGTACAGGACGGAGGCCAGCGGCTCGGCCAGTGCCGCCACCCGCGGCCGGTCCGCTCCGTCCGGCACCGGCAGCACCAGTCCCGCGCGTACGGCGGTGGCGGGGATGCGGGTGCGTTCGGCCCACAGGCCCGGCAGATTGTGCCCCAGCAGGAACGAGGGGTCGTCGGGGTGGGTCGGGTTCACGGTCACCAGCGAGCCCGCCGGCAGTCCGCAGTCCCCCGGCTCCACCAGGCGGGCCACGCCTTCGTGTCCCAGAACGGGGCTCGCGTCGGGCCGCAGCCCGCGCAGGATCTGCCAGTCGGTGCCGCAGATCCCGGCGACGGCCGGAGCCAGCAGGGCGTCGCCCGGTGCGAGGCGCGGGGTCGGCACCTCTGCGACCTCGACCCGGGTGCGGCCCCGGGCGTCCGGGGCCAGCCGCCGCAGCACGCGGTGGGTGGCCGCGCTCACGGGACAATCCCCGGCAGCCACTCCCCGATGCGTTCCGCGCCCCGCAGCGCGTCGACCGCGCCGGGGCCGCAGAACACCAGCCGGTCGGCGAGCCACTCCGCGTCCCGGCCGCGGTCGGCGTAGGAGGTCGCGGCGGCGAGCTGCCGGCGCAGCTCCTCGGCGTAGGGGGCGCCGAGCCCCTCGACCACTCCCCCGCCCAGCCCCAGCAGGTCGAGGTGCGGGTCGAGGCACCACAGGGTGCGCAGCATGTTCGCGACCGGTTCGACGCACAGTTCGAGCAGCCGCCGCGCGCCGGGGTCCCCTGCCGCGATCGCCTCGGGGAGCCATGCCGGGAGTTCGGAACCCGCGGCGAGGCCCAGCCGTTCGGCGAGACGGGCGATGCCGGGACCGGAGGCGATCGCGGCCAGGTGGCCGGGGGCGCCGCAGGCGCACGGCAGCCCCGAGCGCTCGGGCACGGAACCCGTGACCATGGCCGGGAGATGGCCGATCTCGCCCTGCAGGCCCCGGTCGTCGACCGGAATGTGCTTGCGCTCCCAGTCGGCGACGCGCAGCGCGATACCGCTGCTGATGGTCAGGTACCCGATGCGCCGGGTGCCGGGCCCGGCGTGCCCGGCGGCGAAGTCCGCGAGGGCGGCGGTGACGTCGTTGACCAGGTTCCAGGTGACGTCGGGACGGCGCCGGCGCAGCGCCGCCGCGAGGTCGTACGGTGCGGCCTCCGGTCCCCACAGCGGCGCCGATCCGTACACCGTGCCGGTGAGGTGGTCGATGGCCGCGCCGAAGGAGAGCGCTGCCCGGGCGCCGGGAGGCGCCGCCCGGCAGAGCAGGGCGACCATGTCCTCCCGCAGTTCGGCGACGGACCGGCCCGGCTGGTTGAGCCTGCTGGGCGAGCGCAGCCGCTCCACGGGCGCCTGCTCTCCGCCGACCCGCAGCCGCGTCCAGGTGCCGCCGACGTCCGCCGCGAACGTGGCCGCGGCGACGCGTCGCGTACGGGGCACCGCAGGGGCGTCGATCACCGCGCGCCCCCCGTACGGGCGGTGACCGGCTCGGGAACGGTGAGGACGACGCATGCAGACCCGGACTCCGGCTCGGCGACCCGGAACCCGCGGAAGTCGGCGTACCGCTCCGCCGCGTCGTCGTACGTGGTCAGGCCTCCGATGACGACGGTGCGTGCGCCGCTCTCCAGCCCCGCCAGGACACCGGCACCGGAGTCCTCGAACACGATCGTGGCGGCCGGTTCGACCCCCAGCACGGTGGCGGCCCGCAGGTAGCCCTCGGGGTGCGGCTTGCCGTGGGCCACGTCGTCCGCGGTCACCATGACCTCCGGCAGTGGCAGTCCCGCGGCGGCGAGTCTCACCTCGGCCAGCCTCCGGCCGGCCGAGGTCACGACGGCCCATGCGTCCGGCGGCAGGGCGGCGAGGAGTTCGGCCGCGCCCGGTATCGCGGTGATCCCGGTGGTCTGCGACTCCTCGTCCGCGACGAGCCGCCGGGTCTCCGCGGCCGCGAGCTCCGGATCGGGGAGGAAGCGGCTCACGGTCTCCCGGGTCGGGCGGCCGTGCGCGTAGGCCAGGACGTCCGGCAGGGCCAGTCCGTGCCGGGCGCAGAAGCCGGCCCAGGTGGACTCGACGAGCGCGGTCGAATCGACCAGCGTGCCGTCCATGTCGAACAGCAGCGCTGACGTGTGCAGGTGTGGCAAGGGGTTCTCCTACCGGGGGGAGTTGGCCAGGGGGCGCGACTGGGACGCCGGCGCACCGTCACCGACGGGCGACCAGCTGCCGTCGGCGTGCACGACGAGGGCCTCGCCGTGCTCGGCCGCGCCCCGGCTCCGGGCGAGTTCGGCGGCCAGCGGCGCGAACGTGGCCGGGGCCATGTAGCCGCTGTAGTCGAAGTCCTGCGCCCGGCGGGCGCGGATGCCCGGGGTGTCGACCATGCCTGCGGGGAGCGCCTGGACGAGGCGCACCCCGGAGGGGTCGGTCTCCTCGGAGACCGACTGGATGAGCGAGCTGGCCGCGGCCTTGGTGGCGGCATAGCCCGACCGGTTCGGACCGGCGTTGTAGACCACCTCGGAGGAGATGTGCAGGAACAGTCCGGGAGCGGCCTCGCGCAGCACGGGCAGGGTCGCCTTCAGCGTCCACGCCAAACCGTGCACGTTGATGGCGAACTGGTCCGTCCAGTCGGTGTCGTCGGTCTCCAGGAACGGCTCGCGCCGGGCGGTGAAGTAGACGGCCGAGTAGCAGACCAGGCCGACCCGGGACGGCATGCCGGACCGCAGCGCCTCCTTGGCCTGCTCGGCGTCGAGGAAGTCGAGGCGGTGCCACACGAGCCGGTCGGCGCCGGGGCCGGCCGGCCTGCTGCGGCTGAAGACGTGGGTCTCGATGCCCCGGGCGGCCCAGGCGTCGGCGACGCCCCGGCCGATCCCGGTCGATCCGCCGACCACCACCGCCGTGTCCGCGGTCATGCGCCGATCCGCTCGTATACGGGCGCCGTGGCGGCCCGGGCCGGCGTTCCGGCGTGCTCGCCCAGCAGCTGCGCGGCGTCGCGCAGTTCCGCGGGCGTGACGTCGTTGACGAAGCGGTGCCGTCCGATGCCCATCGGCAGCGGCAGCCGCTGCTGGCCGTCCCGGTGGCGCACGGTGTCCCGCAGGGCGTCCTCCAGCAGTGTCGTGTCGTGCAGCACGTCGTTCCACAGCGGCAGGCCGAGCGCCCGGATCACGGCGTAGACGCGCTCGGCCTGGGCCGCGCTGACATCGCCGCGCAGGGTGGCCAGGGCCGTCGTCAGCGCCATGTCGATCACGACGGCTTCTCCGTGCAACAGCTCGGGGAGCGCGTGCATCTCCAGGGTGGGGCTGAAGGTGTGGCCGTAGTCGACGCAGCGCTCCAGCGTCGACTCCCACAGGTTGGGCTGCAGTTCCTCCAGCATGAGGTGGATGGACTCGGCGATGATCGCGTTCGCGGCCGTGGCGAGTTCCCGGGACGTCCCCTGGAGCCGGTCGGCGCGTACGGCCGCGCCGTGGCTCTCCAGCAGGTTGAACAGGTCCTCGGACCGGATGAGGGCCATCTTCAGGATCTCGGCGAGGCCGTTGCTCACGTGCCGCAGCGGCAGGGTTCGCAGGAACGACCGGTCCAGGAACGTGACCGTCGCCGGGGCGTACGTGCCCAGGCGGTTCTTGCCGAGCTCGTAGTTGACGCCGGTCTTGACCCCGACTCCGGCGTCCACGAGACCGATCAGCGTCGTGGGGATGCGGATGTACGGCGTCCCGCGCCGGTAGAGGCTGGCCGCGAAGCCGACGATGTCGGTCAGTACGCCGCCGCCGATGGCGATGACGGGCTCTCGGCGGCGGTCGATCCCGAAGCTGTTCATCGCGTCGACGACCCGGCACACGGCGTCCCACTGTTTCACGGTCTCGTCGGCCCGCAGGGCCACGACGGTCGCGTCGATCCCGTGGGCGGCGAAGTAGGCGCGCACCTGGGCGCCGTAGAGCAGATCGACGTTCTCGTCGATGACGACGAGCCGCCGGTCGCCCCGGTTCATGGGCACCTCCGGGCAGCCGGTCAGCAGTGCCGTGTTGTCCGGCGAGAAGAGGCCGTCGGAGCTGACGACGTGGTAACGCACCTGGCGGACGGCCTCGACCGTCCATGCCGGGCCGTTGTCGACGGCCTGGCGAAGCCCCTGAGTGAAAGCAGTACCGCTACGCATGTCCCCTCCAGTTCGAGCGCCACATGACAAGGCAAGAGAAGTCTGTATCGGCGTCTCGTCCAATATAGTAGCAGCACGACTTCGGCGGCGTCGCGTGTGTTAAAATTTCCGCAAGCGCCGATATAACAAGCGAGCGCGCGCGCACATGGGAACCTCGTCGAGCCTGAAGACCTCTGTGCTCACATACCCAACCCACGTCGCAAGAGCCCCCGGAGGTCGGACGCATGGCAACGCTGGCGGAACGCTTGAACTCCTGGTTTGCCGACGCCGCCACGGCGGACGCGGTGGGCCGCCTGCGCGAGCCGTCGACGTCCGAGGTGGCCCAGGCGATCTCGGAGGACCCCCGGCACAGCGTGACGATCTCGCGGAGCTATCTGACGGCGCTGCGCAACGGCTCCCAGACCAACCCCACGGTCAGCGTGCTGTCGGCGATCGTCACGTACTTCCAGGGCCGGAACATGAGCCTGCCGGTGTCGGTGAGCGCCCTCATCGACGAAGAGCCGCCGGCGCGCACCGCCGGACTGCCGGACGAATGGGCGGCCCTGGCCGACCGGCAGGTGCGGTCGATCGCGATGCGGGCGGGCCAGTTCACGCCGGAGCTGCGCGATCAGCTGCTGTCGATCATGGACGTGCTGGACGCGTCGCGGCAGACCCCGACCCCTCCGTCGGAGCGCGACGGCGCGTAGCCTCTAGGACATCTCCGCCGGCTCCGCCACCCGCCGGTCGCGCATCTCGCGCAGTTCGAGGGAGAGCCGGACGAGCGCGGCGAGATCCTCCTCGTAGTCGGTCCCCCCGGCGCCGCACCGCAGCTTGGGAGCCAGTACGAACACGGAGGCCGTCGGCGGGCCGTCGTCCCGGCCGTTCCGTTCGAGAAAGCGGCACAGCGCGCGGTCCACGAGACACGCGGACGTCCTCGGATCGTCGTCCGCCACGGGCGCCGGCCTCTCCTCCGCCACGAGTTGCAGGTACGGGCCGAGCCTCGTGAGTCCGTCCCGGCATTCCACGTAACGCCGGTACACGGCCGGGGCATTCACGAGGAGGAAACCGGGCCGGCGGCCGCGGTGGTCGAGAACCAGCTCGGGGTGGATTTCCACCAGCCGGTTCCACAGTTCCTCCAGACCGCAGAATTGGGTCTGGTAGTCGAGCCTCTCCCGCACGATCTGCACCACGCTCACGAAGGCCGGCAGACTCAGCCCCGCGCACACCACGATCGTGGCGATCTGGCCGAATCCGAAGACATCGGCATACGTGACCCTCCGCCCCGGCTCGCGCAGCGTCGGCAGATTCACCCAGAGGAACCGGAATACGCAGGAGAGTGCCAGCGCGGTCAGGCCGACGGAAATGACGCCCAGCGAAAGCCGGTGCAGGGAACGCCCCTTGCGCGCGTGGCGCGCGGCGAGCACCGCACAGGCCGCGTACCCGAAGAGCAGGTAGAAATTGCCGAAATTGTAGAAGGTCCGCACCCGCCAGTCGACGAGGTACCTGGACGTGAGCACGTGGTTGCGCAGGGGGGACGGGAGGGCCACCGTCATCGCGGTCATCACGGTCAGGCAGATCGCGCAGGCGACGACCTCCCACGGCCACGGCGCACGCCAGCGGGTGAGCGGGCTCTCGCGCAGGAACGCGACCATGAGGCAGAGACCGGTCAGAACGGCCACGTTGTAGGTGATTTTGGTGAACCCGGGGAGAGTGACGCCGTCGAGCCACATGAGGATTCGAGGCTGGCTCAAGACGTTCCCGAGCCCCATGAGGAACAGTGCCAGGAAGAGGTGCAGGCGCATGGGGTCACGGAAGCGCTGTTGGACGAGTGCGGGGATCATCCAGGCCGCACCGCCCAGAAGCGTGACGATGGCGACCAGGTTGAGTGCGCTCACGTCAGCCCGTCTGTGAGGACCAGGCTGTTGTAGACCGAGGGCTGCCACGGCTGGTCGAGGCCGTAGCGCCGCGCGCGCCGGCTCATGGAAATGGCCTGGTTCATGATGGTCGAGGCGATGATCTCGGCGTCGCGCTCGTCCCGGTCCGAATAGCACGTCCGCAACTGCATGCCCGCCGGCCGCTCGCCCGCGATGTCATAGGCGATGATGTGCCCCACCTCGTGCAGAATGATGTGCGCCTGGTGCGCTTTGGTGGTCTTCGCCTGATAGGCGATCACATCCTCGTCCTGGCGCGAGATCAGGACACCGAAGGGCCCGTCGGCGGGCAGATCCCATTCGAGCAGGCTGATCGGCGTGCCACGGTCCTCGCCGAGCAGCTCACACAATGTGGTGACGCTGAGCGGCAGCTGTGGCGCCAGCCGGCGTATCAAGCGGCGGCTGTGAGAGCGCAATCGGGCGTCGCGCAACCGATTTTCCCGTGCACTTGTTTCCCGTGCACTCGGCGACCGCTTCAAGACACGCCCGTCCTGATTGCGGAACATATGGCCCCTCCCCGTGTACCGCATTCGACCCAAACCTCGAACGACAACAAGCAGTCGATCCCGGCAGGCCGGCCATCGGGGCAAATCTACGCCACAGCCCTGCATACCACGTGGCCACGAGATCAAGATCACCATCTTGTAACACTGGCGGGAAACTTCCCCGTCGGCCGCACGTTCCCCGTCGGGTTTTCACGAGGGGGTCGGATAGACCCTGGACTGCTTCACGCTGCCGAAGGCGAAGCTCGACTCGATCGACGCGATGCCGGGGATGGCGTGGATCCGGTTGCGGACGAGGGATTCGTACGCCTCCAGGCTCTCGATCACCACCCGGAGCAGGTAGTCGCTACTTCCGGCCATCAGGTAGCAGTCCTGGATGTGCTCGATGAGCGCGACGTGCCCCTCGAAGACGGCGACCGCCTCCTTCGTGTGGCGGTCCAGGCGGATCCGGACGAAGACCGTGATCGGCAGGCCGAAGGCGACCTGGTCGACCATGGCCGTGTAGCCGCGGATCAGGCCGGCCTCCTCCAGGCGCCGCACCCGGCGCAGACAGGGCGACGGGGACAGCCGTACCCGGTCGGCGAGGTCCTGGTTGGACAGCCTTCCGTCGGCCTGCAATTCGCGGATGATCTGCAGATCGACTGCGTCCATCGCCCCTCCTCGGCCACTCCTTGGCAGATTCTGCCTCAAACGTATGTCCGAGAGACAGAACTGGCAATCGGCTGCCCCGGCAAAAGACCTAGCGTTGCTGCTTGGCCGGATCCGGCCCCCCGAGGCTGGAGGAGCCCCTTGGTCACCACGAATGCCGGACCCGCGACGGCGGCCCCGCCGGCCGCCCGCGCCCCCGGCCTCCTGCGCCTGTCCCCGCAGGCGAAGGGCACCCTGGCACTGGTCGTGACCGTGCTGATCTGGGCCGCCTTCGCGCTCAGCGCCCGGGCCCTGAGCTCCTCCTCCCTGCTGCCCGCCGACGCGGCCCTGCTGCGCTTCGGCGTCCCGCTGCTCGTCCTGGCGCCCGCGCTGTGGCGGCGCCGCCGGCGGATCGCCGCCGTCCGCCCGGCCACCGCGCTCAAGATCGCCTGTGGGGCCGGGGTGCCGTTCTTCCTGGCCGCGATGTACGGCGGCTCGCTCACCTCGGCGGCGTTCGTCGGCTCCATCGTCCCCGGGATGGTCCCGCTCTTCGTCTCCGCGCTGATGGTCGCCGGCGGCCGGGGCGCGCCCCGGGGCACGCAGGCGGCCGGCCTCGGGCTGATCGCGGTCGGCGTGGTCGCCCTGGTCTGGCGCTACGTCGTCCCGCTGAACACGCAGGTGCTGGCCGGCGCCGGCATCCTGCTCGTCGCGAGCGGGCTGTGGGCCCTGTACACGGTCGGGCTGAAGGAAGTGGACCTCGATCCCGTCGGATCGATCGGCCTGCTGTGCCTGCCCTCGTTCGCGGTGATGGCGCTCCTGGTCCTGACCGGGGTGCTGCCCACCGGCCTGGCCTCGGCCGCGGGGAGCGACATCGCCCTGTTCCTGGTGGTGCAGGGGCTGGGGGTCGGCCTGTGCGCGGGCCTGCTGTACGCCTTCGCCATCCGCAGCCTCGGCGCGGAGCGCAGCTCCACCGTGGGCAGCCTCAGCCCGGTCGCCGTGGTCCTGCTCGCCATCCCCCTGCTCGGCGAGTCGCCGACCGCGGCCGTGCTCGTCGGCGTCCCCCTCATCACCGCGGGCGTCGCCCTCGCCAACCGGCGACCGCGCGACCGCAACCGCCCCCTCCCCCGCATCCAGCCCGAGGTTCCCGATCATGCTTGAGCTCCTCCTCCCGCCGCCCGTGGACCCGCTGTGGGACCTCACCGAGGCGTACGGCGCCGACGCCCGGCCCGAGCGCCTGAACCTCGTGCTCGGCGTCTACCGCGACCAGACGGGCGGCACCCCGGTCATGGCGGCCGTGCGCGAGGCCGAGATGCGCCTGGCGGAGCGCTCGGCCTCCAAGGAGTACCGGGGGCTCTCCGGCAATGCCGCCTTCAACCGGGCGATGCTGTCACTGGTCCTGGGCTCCGGCGGCGGCGCGGCCGAGCGGGCCGTGGCCGTCCAGACCGTCGCGGGCAGCGGCGCACTGCGGCTGCTGGCCGATCTGATCTGCCGGACCCGGCCGGGCACGACGGTGTGGATCAGCGACCCGGCGTACGTCAACCACCGGCCCATCCTGGAGGCCGCCGGGCTGACCGTGCGGACGTACGGCTGGCTCGACGCCGAGGGACGCTTCGACACGGCGGGCATGCTGCGTGACCTCGGTGGGGCGCGGCGCGACGACGTCGTCCTGCTCCAGGGCTGCTGCCACAACCCGACCGGGGTCGACCCGTCCGCGCAGGCCTGGGAGGCCGTGGCCGAGCTCGCCGCCGAGCGCGGCTGGGTGCCGTTCGTGGACCTCGCGTACCACGGGCTCGGCGACGGCCTGGAGGCCGACCTGGCGGCCACGCGGCTGCTGGCGGAGCGGGTGCCGGAGATGCTCGTCGCCATCAGCTGTTCGAAGAACTTCGGGCTGTACAGCGACCGGACCGGCTGCGCCGTCGTACTCGGCGCCTCGCGCCAGTCGCTGCGGCACGTGGAGACGGCGCTGCAGAACGCCGCCCGCACCCTGTACTCGATGCCGCCGGAGCACGGGGCCGCGGTGGTGACGGCGATCCTCGACGACGACGGGCTGCGAGCCCTGTGGCGCGCCGAGCTGGACGGGATGCGGGTCCGGATCGAGGACAACCGGCGCGGGCTGGCCGCGGAGCTGACCGCGCTGGGGTGGGGCGCGCAGGCCGATGTGCTGGCGCGGCAGAAGGGGATGTTCTCGATGCTGCCGCTGACGGCACGCCAGATGCTGCGGCTGCGCAGCCGATTCGCCATCTACGGGACGACGGCCGGGCGGATCAACATCGCGGGGCTCCCGGCGCACCGGGTCCCCTGCCTCGCGCAGGGCGTCGCGGCCGTCCTCGGCGAGGGCGCCGAGTAGGCCGTGTCTTTTGGATCAGGCCGGGTCAGCCCGCGGCGTCTGGCGCCGTGCATCGCAAGGCGGAGGAGGGAGTCGACGCGGTGGGGGCACCTCCCAGCGGTAGCTGGGGGACGTCGGCGACCGACGAGAACGCGGCGAGGTGCGGTGCCGGACGCCGCGGGCCTGGGGGCACCTCCCAGCGGAGCTGGGGGAGCATGATCCGAAAGACACGGCCTAACCCCGGCGCCCGCCCGCGGCGCTCCCACGGATCAACCCGGCCCAACACCTGACATTCCATCAGGTCAACCGTCCCGGACTCTTGACTCTGTTACCGCCGGTAGCCATTCTCGTCGCAATGCCTGCGCGGGACATGACAATCAGCCGGCTCCCTCAGACGGTATGCGTCCTCGACCGCGCCATCCACCGATCGATGACGTGAGTGATGACCATGACCCGAGCCCCGCACCGAAGGCGCAGGCCCCTCGCGCTGCTCGCCCTTCTCCTCGCCATGGTGGCCATGGCCCTCGGCCCCGCGCCCGGCGCGGCCGCCGAGGGCGATGCCGGCTGGTGGAACCCCACCGCGCGACCCGGGCCCGACTCCCAGATCAACGTCACGGGCGAGCCGTTCAAGGGCACCGACGCCCAGGGGCGGGTCCGGGGCTTCGTCGACGCCCACGACCACATCATGTCCAACGAGGGCTTCGGCGGCCGGCTCATCTGCGGCAAGGCGTTCTCCGACCTGGGGGTGGCCGACGCCCTCAAGGACTGCCCCGAGCACTACCCCGACGGCTCCCTCGCGATCTTCGACTTCATCACCAAGGGCGGGGACGGCAAGCACGACCCCACCGGCTGGCCGACGTTCAAGGACTGGCCCGCCCACGATTCCCTCACCCACCAGCAGAACTACTACGCCTGGATCGAGCGCGCCTGGCGCGGCGGCCAGCGCGTCCTCGTCAACGACCTCGTCACCAACGGGGTGATCTGCTCGGTCTACTTCTTCAAGGACCGCAGCTGCGACGAGATGACCGCCATCCGCCTGGAGGCGCAGAAGACGTACGACATGCAGGCCTTCATCGACAAGATGTACGGCGGCCCGGGCAAGGGCTGGTTCCGGATCGTCACCGACTCCGCGCAGGCCCGCGACGTCGTCCAGCAGGGCAAGCTGGCCGTGGTCCTGGGCGTGGAGACCTCCGAGCCGTTCGGCTGCAAGCAGATCCTGGACGTCTCCCAGTGCAGCAAGGCGGACATCGACCGCGGCCTCGACGAGCTGTACCGGCTCGGCGTGCGCAGCATGTTCCTCTGCCACAAGTTCGACAACGCCCTGTGCGGGGTCCGTTTCGACGAGGGCGCGCTGGGAACGGCGATCAACGTCGGGCAGTTCCTGTCCACCGGAACCTTCTGGAAGACCGAGCAGTGCACCGGCCCGCAGCACGACAACCCGATCGGCCTGGCACCGGCGCCATCGGCGCAGAAGGAGTTGCCGGCGGGGGTGTCGGTCCCCTCGTACGCGGCGGACGCGCAGTGCAACTCCCGCGGTCTCACCGACCTCGGTGAGTACGCCGTGCGCGGCATGATGAAACGCAAGATGATGCTCGAAGTCGACCACATGAGCGTCAAGGCCGCGGGCCGGGCCTTCGACATCCTCGAATCCGAGTCCTACCCGGGCGTGATCTCCTCGCACAGCTGGATGGACCTGGGCTGGACCGAACGCCTCTACAAGCTGGGCGGGTTCGCCGCCCAGTACATGAACGGGGCGCAGGGGTTCAGCGGCGAGGCCGCCCGTACGAAGGCGCTGCGCGACAAGTACCAGGTCGGCTACGGGTACGGCACCGACATGAACGGGGTCGGCGGCTGGCCCGGCCCGCGCGGAGCCGACACCCCGAACCCGGTGAAGTACCCGTTCCGCAGCACCGACGGCGGCTCCGTCATCGACAAGCAGACCACCGGGCAGCGCACCTGGGACCTCAACACCGACGGCGCCGCGCACTACGGCCTCGTCCCCGACTGGATCGAGGACATCCGGCTCGTCGGCGGCCAGGGTGTCGTGGACGACCTCTTCAAGGGCGCCGAGTCCTACCTGCGCACCTGGGGGGCGTCCGAGCAGCACAAGGCCGGCGTCAACCTCGCCGCGGGCGCGCCCGCCTCGGCCAGCTCCGCCGAGTGGAACCCGTTCGTCAGCTACGCGCCCGGCCGGGCCGTGGACGGGGACACGGGCACCCGCTGGGCGAGCGACTGGAACGACGACCAGTGGCTGCGGATCGACCTCGGCTCCCCCGGCCTCGTCAAGCGCGTCACCCTCGACTGGGAGCGCGCGTACGGGAAGTCGTACCGGATCGAGGTCTCGACGGACGACGTGAACTGGCAGACGGTGTGGTCCACGACCACCGGCGACGGCGGCCTGGACACGGCGCGGTTCGCCGGGGTCCCGGCCCGGTACGTACGCGTCCACGGAGCGGGCCGCGGCACGCAGTGGGGCTACTCGCTGCACGAAGTCGGCGTCTACAGCAGCTGACGGCCCGAAGCGGCGCCCGTGGGCCGGGGCCCTCGGGATCGGCTCGTCCGATCCCGAGGGCCCCGGCCCCGGCCGTACCTCCGCGCGTACGAAGGGAACCGATTCCGCATGGCACGGATGCCGTTGGCGCAGCGGCGCAGGCAGCTGACCGAGGCCGCGATCCGCGCGATGGCCCGCGACGGCGTCCCCAGGACGACGACCCGGTCGATCGCCGCCGAGGCGGGCGTGTCGCTGAGCGTCTTCCACTACTGCTTCGACTCCAAGCAGGCGCTGCTCGAATCGGTCATCGAGACGATCACCGAGCACTATCTGGCGGTGGTCAGGGAGGCGATCCTGCCGCGCACCACCCTCCGCGAGACCGTCCGGGCCGGCTTCCAGGCCTACTGGGACCACGTCCGCACCCACCCCGCCGAGCACATGCTCACGTACGAGCTCACCCAGTACGCCCTGCGCGAGCCGGGGTTCGAGCACCTGGCGCGGCGCCAGCACGAGCTGTACTGCGCGACGTACGCGGAACTGATCGAGCAGGTCCGCCTGGGTATGGGGACCGGACTGCGCGTACCCGTCCCCGTGCTGGCCCGCTACCTGGCGGCGATGACGGACGGGCTGACCCTGAACTTCCTCGTGCTCGGCGACGCGGCCGCGGCGGCGGCGATCCTCGACATGGTGTCGGACCACGTGGCCGGCCTCGTCCACGACGACCGGCTGCTGCCGTCCTCCGGGCCCCTCCGCCCCTGAGGGCCGCGCCGGCTCCCCTCAGGGCCGCGCACGCTCACCCGAGGACCGGGTGCGCCTCCGGATGAGCGTTCCACCACGCGCGGTGGAACGGGTTGTTGTCCACGTTGGCCAGGTACGCGCCGGCCGCCGCGCGGTAGAGGGAGTCCGCCTGGCCGGCGGAGACCGCCGAGCGGTTCCAGGCGAGCCGGATACGGCCCGTGATCGGAGTGCCGAGCAGCGGGCGCATCACCGTGCCCTCCACCGCGGGGGCCGTGGGCTGGGTGAGCGAGATGGCGCGGCCCGCCGCCACCAGGTCGTGCCGCATCTTGCGGTCGGTGATCCGGTGGCGCAGGGAGGGGGCGAAGCCGGCCTTCGCACAGGCCTCGACCAGCGCTTCGGGACCGCCGTCGTCGTCCTCCACCAGGGTCATCCACTGCTCGCCGGCCAGTTCGGCGAGGTCCAGGACCTCCCGACCCGCCAGCGGGTGCCGGGTGGACATCCGGATGCAGAAGGGCTCCTTGGGCACCAGGGTCCGGGCCAGGGTGCCCTGGGGCAGCGCGACCTCGTGGTCGTTGACCTCGCCGTACACGATGACGTCGAACCGGCCCGCTCCGAGCATCCGTACGAGCGCGGTCACCGAATCCTCCACGTCCACGGTGATCTCCCGCCCGGACAGGGTCAGGTCGGTCCGCGCGAGCAGTCCGTCGATCAGGACGAGCAGGATGCAGCCGAGGCGCAGCGGGGCGTCGGTCGCCATCGCGCGGGTCTCGGCGCCGAGGGTCTCCATCTCGGTGAGCACGCGGCGCGCCTTGGCCAGGACGAACTGGCCCAGCGGGGTGGGCTCCACCCCGCTGCGGCCGCGGACGAAGAGCTCGCCGCCCGTGACCCGCTCGATCCTGCGCAGCTGCGCGGAGAGCGCTGGCTGGGAGACCCCCAGCCGCCGGGCCGCGCCACCGAGACTGCCGGACTCCGCTATCTGGCACACGGCTTGCAGATGCCTCAACTCCAGCTGCATTCCGGCAGCTTACGCAGCGTGACCCCACGGCACCATAACGCGGACCTTATGCGCGCAGGTATGTCCCAATCTCGCCATGTCCACGCCCATACTCGGCGCCAACACCCACCCGTACCCCCCACACACGATCGGAGTGGACTCTTGCAGCCCACCAGATGGATGGCCTCCGTGGCGGCCATGGCGCTGACCGCGGGCCTCGCCGGCACGCTGGCCACCGCCGCGTCCGCCTCACCACAGGCTCAGCCCCCCGCACCCTCCCCGCAGGCCAAGTCCGCAGAGCGCGCGGTCACCGCCGCCGACGCGGCGGTCCGCAGCGGCCTCGACACCCTGGTCAACTCGCCCCAACAGCAGTACGACCGGCGCCTGGTCACCCCGTGGGTGCAGGACCTGTACTCCGTCTCCTACGAGCGCAGCTACCGCGGCCTGCCGGTCGTCGGCGGCGACGCGGTCGTCCTCGCCGACGGCGAGGGCCGGGTACGCGCCGTCCAGTCGGCCTCCGCCAGCGCGATCGACGTGGCGACCACCCCCTCCGTCACCGCGAAGGCGGCCGAGGCCGTCTCGCGTGCGGAGCTGGCCAAGGTCGACGAGGTGCAGGGCAGCCGGCTCGTCGTCAAGATCAAGGACGACAAGCAGGTCCTCGCCTGGGAGACCGTCCTCTCCGGCAGCACCAAGACCGCGCCCAGCAAGCTGCACGTGTTCGTGGACGCCCGCACCGGCAAGGTCGTGGACCGCCACGACGAGGTCGTCGCCGGCAGCGGCTCCAGCAAGTGGAACGGCCCGAACCCGCTCACCATCGACACCACCGCCTCGGGCGGCTCGTACTCGCTGCGCGACCCGAACCGGCCCGGTCTGAGCTGCGCCGACTACAGCACCGGCAGCGTGTTCACGAAGTCCTCGGACTCCTGGGGCACGGGCAACGCGACGTCCAAGGAAACCGGCTGCACGGACCTGATGTTCGCCGCCCAGAAGCAGTGGGACATGCTGAGCCAGTGGCTGGGCCGCAACGGCGTCAGCGGCAACGGCCGCAGCTTCCCCGGCAAGGTGGGCCTGGGCGACCTCAACGCCTACTGGGACGGCAGCTCGGTCACCATCGGGCACAACAGCGCCAACGAGTGGATCGCCGGGATCGACGTGGTGGGCCACGAGTACGGGCACGCCATCGACTCCAACACCCCCGGCGGCACCAGCGGCCAGGAGTCCGGGCTCGGCGAGGGCACCGGCGACATCTTCGGCGCGCTGACCGAGGCGTACGCGAACGAGCCGGCCCCGTACGACACCCCGGACTACACCGTCGGCGAGATGATCAATCTCCAGGGCCGGGGGCCGATCCGGAACATGTACAACCCGCCGGCCGTCAACAACGACCCGGCCTGCTACAGCTCCGCGATACCCGGCACCGAGGTGCACGCGGCCGCCGGGCCCCTGAACCACTGGTTCTACCTGCTGGCCGAGGGCAGCAACCCGGGCGGCGGCAAGCCGAGCAGCCCCACCTGCAACCAGTCCACGGTCACCGGCGTCGGCGTGCAGACCGCCGGCAAGATCTTCTACGGCGGGATGCTGCTCAAGACCAGCAGCATGTCCTACAAGAAGTACCGCACGGCGACGCTCAGCTCCGCCAAGTCGCTCGACCCGGCCACCTGCAACCTGTTCACCAGGACCAAGGCCGCCTGGGACGCGATCAGCGTGCCCGCCCAGCCGGGCGACCCGACCTGCACCCCGAGCGGGCAGAACGACGACTTCTCGATGGCGCTGAACCCGTCCTCGGGCACCGTCCAGCAGGGCGCCTCGGTCACCACCACCGTGACCACCAGCACCACCACCGGCCAGGCGCAGCAGGTGACGCTCACGGCCACCGGCCTGCCGTCCGGGGTGAGCGCCTCCTTCAACCCGGCCACCGTCCAGTCCGGCCAGTCCTCGACGCTGACCCTGTCCGCCACGGCCAACGCGGCGCCCGGCTCCTCCACCGTCACGGTCAAGGGCCAGGGCCCGAGTCTCGCGCACACCGTCGACTACGCGCTCAGCGTCGGCAGTACCCAGCCCGGGAACGACCCGCCGAACATCAACGTGGCCAACGTCCAGGCGCATCTGACCCAGCTGAACACCATCGCCTCGCAGAACGGCGGCAACCGCCGGGCGGGCAGCGCCGGTTACACCCAGTCCGTGGCGTACATCAAGGGCAGGCTGCAGGCGGCCGGCTTCACCGTCACCGAGCAGAACTGCACCTCGTGCACCTACCCGTCCAACAACCTGATCGCGGACTGGCCCGGCGGTCCGGCCGACCAGACCGTCATGTTCGGCGCCCACCTCGACAGCGTCTCGGCGGGGCCGGGCATCAACGACAACGGCTCGGGCTCCGCGACCCTGCTGGAGAACGCGCTCGTCCTCGCCCAGAAGAGCCCCACCCTGACCAAGCACGTGCGCTTCGCCTGGTGGACCGACGAGGAGCAGGGCCTGAACGGCTCGGAGTTCTACGTGGGCCGGCTCAGCAGCGCCGAGAAGGCCGCCATCAAGGGCTACTACAACTTCGACATGGTCGGCTCGCCCAACGGCGGCTACTTCATCAACAACCTCAACTCCACCACCGCAGCACCGCTGAAGGCGTACTGGACCTCGCTGAACCTCGCCCCCGAGGAGAACACCGAGGGCCAGGGCCGTAGCGACGACTACTCCTTCCAGCAGGGCGGCATCCCCACCTCCGGCTACGCGGCCGGCGCCAGCGCCCGCAAGACCTCGGCGCAGGCGACCAAGTGGGGCGGCACCGCGAACGCGGCGTACGACTCCTGCTACCACAGCTCCTGCGACACGGCGAACAACATCAACGCGACGGTGCTGGACCGCAGCGCCGACGGGGTCGCCTACGCGATCTGGAAGCAGGCCGTCGGCGGTGACACCCCGGCGCAGGACTTCTCGATCGGCACCTCCCCGGCGGCCGGCTCCGCCACCCCGGGCACCAGCGTCACCTCCACGGTGAACACCACCACCGTGAGCGGCAGCCCGCAGACGCTCGCCCTGTCGGTCTCCGGCGCCCCGTCCGGGGTGACCGCGACGCTCAGCCCGGCCTCCGTGCAGTCCGGCGGCTCCTCGACGCTCACCGTGCAGGTCGGCGCGGCCACCGCGGCGGGCACCTACACCCTGACCGTCACCGGCACCGGCACGGTCGCCCACAGCACCACCTACACCCTGACCGTCGGCGGCGGGGGTACGTGCACCCCGAAGCAGGTCGTGGTCAACGGCGGCTTCGAGAGCGGAAGCAGCCCGTGGACCGCCACCGCCGGGGTCGTCACCAACCAGTCCGGCCAGGTCTCGCACAGCGGCGCGTACATGGCGTGGCTGAACGGCTACGGCGCTTCGCACACCGACAGCGCGTCGCAGTCGCTGGCCCTCCCGGCCGGCTGCGCCACGGCCCGGCTCGCCTTCTACCTCCACATCGACACCGACGAGGACGAGAACGTGGTCTACGACCGGTTCACCGTCTCGGTCGGCGGCCAGACCCTGGAGACCCTGTCCAACCTGGACGCGGCCCCGGGCTACGTGCTCAAGAGCTACGACGTGTCCCGGTTCGCCGGCCAGACCGTCACCCTGACGTTCCAGGGCGTGGAGGACCAGTCCCTCCAGACCTCCTTCGTCGTGGACGACGTCACCCTCCAGGCGAGCTGACGCCCGCCTGATCCCTTCCCGAGCGGCATGAGCCCCGGCCCCCGCGGCCGGGGCGCGTGCCGCTCGGCCGCGTCAGTAACGACGCGGGGACATGACCTGGGGAACGGCGTCCGGGGCCTCCAGGACGCAGCGCGGGACGCCGGGGCCGGGTGTCGCACGTACGGACACCGATGTCGGCGGATCGGTCGGGATTTCCACCTGCACCGTGACGGGCCGGTCGTGGTGCGTGGTGCCGTGCCCGGTCTCCTTGCCGTCGACCAGGATCTCCACCTCGACGTGGCGGCCGGTCTCGACGGTGGCGCTGACGGAGTGCCCCGCATGATCGATGTGGAAGTGATGGCGTCGTCTCATGAGATCGCCTCCGTCGGGGCACTGCCGACCGTCCCCCCGTCCAGGGTAGCCGCGGGCGGCGCCGACGGCAGGTCGGCCGTGGGCGGCGGCGGGCGGCCGGGCTTCCCCGGGGAGCGTTTTGGCTCCGGGGGCCGATCCTCAATACGATCCGGCGATGATCACAAGAAAATGGGTGGCGGCCGGGGCCTGCGGCCTGTTGGCCACTCTGGCGGTCGGGCTCTTCCCGGCGAATGCCGCCGCCGGTGAACCGGTGGCGAAGGAGTCCCCCAAGGTCGAGCTGGTCCTCGACGTCAGCGGCTCGATGCGGGCGACCGACATCGACGGCAAGTCCCGGATGGCCGCGGCGAAGCAGGCGTTCAACGAGGTACTGGACGCCACGCCGGACGAGGTACGGCTCGGGATACGGACCCTGGGGGCCACCTATCCCGGTGACGACCGGCAGCTCGGCTGCAAGGACACCAAGCAGCTCTACCCGGTCGGCAAGCTCGACCGGACCGAGGCGAAGACGGCGGTGGCCACCCTGGCCCCCACCGGCTGGACGCCGATCGGGCCCGCCCTGCTGGGCGCGGCCGAAGACCTCAAGGGCGGTGACGCCACCCGGCGGATCGTGCTCATCACCGACGGCGAGGACACCTGTGCCCCGCTCGACCCGTGCGAGGTGGCCCGTGACATCGCGGCCCAGGGCATCCACCTCGTCATCGACACGCTCGGGCTCGTCCCCGACGCCAAGACGCGCAACCAGCTGATCTGCATCGCCGAGGCCACCGGCGGCACCTACACCTCGGTGCAGCACACCGCCGAACTCTCAGGCCGCGTCAAGCAGTTGGTGGACCGGGCGGCGACCCCGGTCGTCACCCCGGTGGCCACCGAGGGCGCCAAGCAGTGCGCCGGCGCGCCGCAGCTCGGGGCGGGCCTGTACACCGACCGCGAGACGTTCGGCGAGCACCGCTGGTACCGGGTGGACGTCAAACCCGGCCAGGAGCTGCGCGCTTCGGTGAGCATCGCCGCCGACCGCGCCGTCAGCAACGACTACGGGGTCATGCTGCGCGCGACGACCGTGCACGGACGGGAGATCGTCCGCGGCTCGGAGGCGGGCGACGGACGTACCGACATGATCTCGACCGGTCTGCGCTACCCGAAGGCCGAACTCGACGACCCCGACGCGGAGAAGGACGGTGACGGCAAGCCGGCGGTGGAGACCGTCTGCCTGCAGGTCAGCAACTCCTTCTCGGCGCCCGCCTCGGTCAAGACCACGCCGGGCCTGCCCGTCGAGCTCACCATCGACGTGGTCGACGGGCCCGACGGCGCGTCCGACGCGGCGGCGTTCGGTCTCGGCCGCGGCTGGTGGCTGCTCGGCGTGCTGGTGCTCGCCGGCCTCGTCGCCGGTCTGCTGTGGGGCTGGATCTCCCGCTGGCGTATCTCGGTCTGGAGGACCAACTGATGCGTACCGTACGCATACTGACCGCCGCCGCCCTCGCCGCAGGCGGTGTGCTCGCCATGGCGGGCGCCGCCCTGGCGGACACCCCGTCGGCGAGCGCGAGCGCCAGTGCGAGCCCGGGCGGCAAGGCCTCCGGGCCGACCGAGGCGGGCACGGCCTTCCGTACCGCCACGGCGATCCAGCCGGGCCAGCGGGCCACGGCCGACGCGTCCACCGGTGACTACCTGTACTGGGCGGTCCCGCTGGACTCGGGGCAGCGGGCCACGGTCAAGGCCACGGTGAAGCTGCCTCCGGCGGCGAACCGGCACGGAGCCTCGACCTGGCAGCTCGACGTCTACGACGGGCTGCGCCGCCGCCAGGCGTGCACGTACGGCACGCAGCAGGCCGCGGCGGCCAAGGAGGCCGCCTCGGTCGAGCTGTCCTGCACCCTGCGCACCGTGCGCCCGGGTGCGGAGCCCTGGGCCAACGACCCGCTGCCCGGCAGCTACTACGTCCGTCTGACGGTCGTCGGCGTGGCGGAGGAGGACCTCGGTCTTCCGGTACGGGGCGAGGTCGAGGTCTCCACCCGCGACACGGGAGGCGCCTTCGCGGTGGACGGCGCCCTCGCGGCACCGCTCGTACCGGGCATAGGCAAGACCGTGCAGGCGGGCTCGGGCAGTCCGGCCCCGCAGCCGGCCGCCGTCGGCGAGCCGGCCGACGGCTGGTCCGGCGGCCGGTGGTCCGACCGCTGGGTCTGGACGGCGGCGGGCGGACTGCTCGGCGCCCTCGCCGGCATCTTCGGGTACTCCCTCACCCGCGGCGGCGGCCGCCCCTCCCGGGTCCCGCCCCGCGCCTGACGGCCACGGCGGCCACGGCGCCCCGCCGTGGCCGCCGCAGCACACTTCCCAGGGGCGCGGCCCTCAGTAGCCCGCCTCCGCGCGGCCCGCGTCCGCCGAAATGTCCAGCCGGCCCGGCGCGGCGGGGTCGTCCATACCGGGCGCGACGTCACAACGGCCCGCCCCGGCACGGGCCGTGACCCGGAAGCGGGTGTCCGCGGGCACGGTGAGCCGGAGCCGGCCCGCACCCGCCCGGGCGGTGACCCGCTCCGGCGGGGCGGCGAACCGGGCGACGGCCGAGCCCGCCCCGGCCCGGATCTCGGCCTGCGGCGAGCTGAGCCCCGAGGCTTCGAGCGAGCCCGAGCCCACGCTCGCCCGCAGCGGTCCGCGCAGCGCGCTCAGCCGGAGCGTCCCGGCACCGACCTCGGCGTCGACGGCGCCGCCCAGCCCGCTGATCACCACCGTGCCGGAGCCGGCCGTCACCTTCACCGGGATGCCGGCGGGCACGGTGACGCCCAGGTCGACCGAGCAGCCGACGCCCGATGTCACGAGGTCCGCGACCGCGGGGCAGTGCGCCGTCAGCTTCAGGGTGTCGCCGAGCCAGCTCTCCTCGATCTTCGGGGCGGCCACCGACCAGTGCGTCTCGGCCCGGTAGACCACCTGCCCGTCGGAGCGGGGGGTGAGGCGCACGTCGGCACCGCCCGCGTCGATCTCCACGGCGGACACCGGCCGTTCGCCGCTGCCGCCGCTCAGCGTCCCGCTCTCGCTGGAGGCGTACGACCAGACCTGCCAGGCGGCGGGGGCGACGACCGACACGGCGCTCAGGGCCGCGGCCGCGATCCACGCCGTGCGCCGGGGACGCGACCCGCCCGGGCGTCCGCCCCCGCTCACGAGGTGCCGTCCAGGAAGCGCAGGACCGCGAGGACCCGCCGGTGGTCGCCGTCGGCCTGCGGCAGGTCCAGCTTGGCGAGGATGTTGTTGATGTGCTTGGCGACCGCGCTCTCGCTGACGACGAGCTGCACCGCGATCCCCGCGTTGGAACGTCCCTCGGCCATCAGCGCGAGCACCTCCCGCTCGCGCGGGGTGAGCCGCTCCAGCGGGTCGAGGCCCCCGCCGCGGCGCAGCAGCAGCTGCGAGACGACCTGCGGGTCGAGGGCGGTGCCGCCGGCCGCGACCCGCCTGACGGCGTCGATGAACTCCTCGACGTCGGCGACCCGCTGCTTGAGCAGGTACCCGATGCCCCCTGCCCGACCGGCCAGCAGGTCGGCGGCGTAGCGCTCTTCCACGTACTGCGACAGCAGCAGGACCGAGGTCCCGGGCCACTGTTGACGGACCATCAGGGCGGCGCGTACGCCCTCGTCGGTGAAGCCGGGCGGCATGCGGACGTCGACCAGGGCGAGGTCGGGCTCGTGCGCGGCCACGGCGGCGAGCAGTCCCTCGGCGTCCCCCGTCTCGGCGGCCACCTCGAACCCGGCCATTTCGAGGACCTTGACCAGCCCTATTCGCAGCAGGACCGAGTCCTCGGCGATCACAGCCCGCACGGCAGCTCCACAGTCACGACGGTCGGGCCCCCGAGGGGGCTGTTGATCAGGATGGTTCCGTCGACCGACCCTACGCGTTTGCGCAGGCCCACCAGCCCGGTCCCGCGGGCCGGGTCCGCGCCGCCCACCCCGTCGTCGGTGACGGTGATGCGCAGCAGGTCGGCGTCCCGGCGGGCCTCCACGCGGCAGCGCGAGGCCTTGGCGTGCTTGGCCACGTTGGCAAGGGCTTCGGAGACGACGAAGTAGGCGACGGCCTCGACGGTGGGGCCGGGCCGGTGCGCCAGCTCCACGGTCAGTTCGACGGGCAGGGGCGCCCGCGCCGCGATCCCGGAGAGGGCCGCGTCGAGTCCGCGGTCCTCCAGGACCGCCGGATGCAGGCCGCGTACGAGGCTGTTGAGCTCCTCGATGGCCTCCTTGGCCTCCCGGTGGGCCTCGTCGATCACGGCCTTCGCCTCGGGCGGCAGATCGGTGAGCGTGGCCCGGGCGATGCCGAGGTTCATCGCGAGGGCGACCAGGCGCTGCTGGGCGCCGTCGTGCAAGTCCCGTTCGATCCTGCGGCGTTCGAGGTCGGCGGCGTCGAGGACGTCGGCCCGGCTCTCGGCGAGGTCCTCGACGCGGCGTTCCAGCTCCTTGGCCCGGTTGGGTCCGAGGAGGGAAGCCGCGGCGAACGCGTCGAGCCGGGCCAGGGCGGCGGCCAGCCACGGAGTGGCGAGCAGCAGCAGAGCGCCGAGCACGGTGGCGGCGTCGTAGGCCCGGGTCCAGCCCGGGTACGCCTCCTCGGCGGGTAGCAGCCACGACCATCCGTACACGGTGGCCCCGGCGAACCCGCACGCCCAGGCGAGGACGATCAGCGCCCCGCCCACCCCCGCGAGCGGGCTGACCAGCAGGTGGTACCCGTACTGCCGCCAGGTCGACTCGGAGCGCAGCCGTTCGAGCAACGCCCGCGGACGCAGCGGCCGGTGTCCGTACGCGACGGCCGGAATCTCCCGCTCCAGCAGCTCCCGGAACCGGCTGCGCTGGAGCCGGGTGAGCAGCGGGGTCAGGAGCAGCAGCGCGAACAGCGTGAACGGGGCGGCTTTGAGGAACACCAGCACCGATACGGCGGGCAGGGCCATCGGGATCGCGGCGGCGGTGAACGCGGTGCTGCGCCAGGCCCACGCCGACCAGGGCGCGTGGTCGGCGATCCAGCGTGTGGTACGCCTCGGCGCCCCGGAAAGTCCCATGCCCGTACGGTAATCGCACTGGCCAGCGCCGCTCCATCACCCTGGTACCCGGTCGGGGGTGTAGCCAGTGCCACCCCCGGTTCGGACGGTGCCGCTACTGATTTCGGTCCTCCGCGCGACCAGAGTGATCGTCGTACCCGGAGGACGGACCACCGGGGCCGGAAGGAGCTCCACCGCCATGACCCTCGTCGCCCCGCGCTTCCAGGCCCGCCGCACGCCCCGGCCCCGGTCGGCCACGCTGCTCACCGGCGCCGGGGTGGTACTGCTGCCGTGGATGGTGGTGCTGGCGAAGACGCTGCCGCAGACCGCGGAGGTCGCGAACTGGTCCACCGCCTGGATCGGGCTGGACGCCCTGCTGGCCGCGGGACTGAGCGGTACGGGTCTGCTGCTCAGGCGCCACGATCCCCGCGCGGCGCCCTTGGCGGCCGCGACGGCCGCGCTGCTGCTGGTGGACGCCTGGTTCGACGTGACGACCTCGGCTCCGGGCGGCGCCCGGGCGACGGCCCTGGCCCTGGCGGTGTGCGCGGAGCTGCCGCTGGCAGCGGTCTGCGCGGCGGTGGCGACCCGCCGCCCGGTGCTCTAGCGTCGGAAGGGCGGGGGTGACCGATGCGTCGAGCCCGTCGCTCCCCGGAGTGCCCGCTCCGCGCCGCCTCCGCCCGTGGTCCGGCGCACCGGCGGACCACGTGACCGACCGAGAGAGCAGGTGCATCCGCATGCGTCCGTCGGCCCGTATCACCAGCGTCCTCGCCGGCTTCGTCCTCGCCGCCGGGGGTGCCCTCTTCGCCGCCCCGGCCGCCACCGCCGCCCCCACCAGCATCCAGGAGTGCGAGCAGTACCTCGTACAACACGGCAAGCAGGTCACGGACGGCGTGGGGCAGGCGTGCTACGAGGGCCAGATCGGCAACCAGACCAGCTGCGCCGCGAGCCTCCAGGCGGTCGGCATCTCCGCGAAGGACGCGAGCGGGGCCTGCCGCGCGGCTCACTGAGGGGTGTGCGTCGCCGAGGAGACCGGATGACCGTCGGCGTCGGTGGGTTCCCGCTGCGTGGAGAACCTGGAGACGAACACGTCGAAGAGGCCGTCCGGGCGCCGGGTGAGCGTGGCCCCGTCCTGCCAGATGCCGTTGTCCGGCCACCACTGGCTGCCGTAGGGGTCACCCTGGTTCTGGTGGATGTTGTGCATGCCGAGCCCCTCGTCGAAGGGTTCGCCGAAGACCAGGACCGGCCGGCCCACGACGAGGATCGGCTCCAGCGCCTGCGAGGCCTCCAGGTACGAGCCCGAGATCCAGGGGCGGGGCGGGTTGAACCGGTCCAGGATCCGCTGGAACCACTGCGGCGGGTGGCCGCCGAGCAGACAGCCGGGCCGGTCCGCGAGCGCCGGGTGCCGGAGGTAGTCGAGCGCGCCCGATCCGGAGGTCCGGGCGAGGTCGTGGTAGCCGGGTGACGGCGAGGCGACGGGGTCGAGCACCGAGGCGTGGAGGGTGAAGACCTTCCACTGGACCCCGATCGTGGAGTGCTTGCTGTCCACGTCGACGGCGCATTCGTAGCGGCCGGCGGGCGCGTCGACCTCCAGGTGGACGTGGAACCAGCGGCCCTGGTCGTCGAGCCGGTCACGGAAGTGGCGGTGCAGGGTTCCGGACAGCACTCCGTAGTTTTCGAGCGGCATGCCGCCAGTGAACCACCCGGTCCGCCCGGTGGCGGGCGCCCGCAGGCGTGTCCCGGCGATCTCCCCACCCATGGCGAACACTTGACGGAACGTTGACTCCTTCCGGAGCGAGCGGCACCGGGCCCGGTGGCTACCGTCCCTGCATGCCCCTACCTCCCCCCCTCCCGGTCCTCCCGTACCGCAAGCCGACCCGTGGGCGCGACTACTGGGTACTGGATGACGTACTGCCCGACCCGGACGCCGTACGGGATCGCTGCCTGGCCAAGGACGACTGGACCGAGGGCTATCCGCACAAGCCCGAGAGCTGGCCGGGGCTGCGCGCGATGCCGGGTCTGGAGCCCGATGAACTGGCCCTGGTGGAGCGGCTGGTGCGCAAGTGCACCGGCGCGCCGAAGATCTGGGCCGAACGACCAGCGGGCGGCGGAACGTTCAACCACAACTGCGTCCAGGTCGTCGGCGAGGGCGAGTGCGAGCCGCGCCCGCACACCGACTCGCGCAGCCTGTGCCGCTACGCCGCCGTGCTCTACCTCAACCCGAAGGTGCCGAAGGACTGTGGGACGAGCTTCTACCGCCAGAGCCTGCCGGGCGGCGCACTGGGCGGCAACCAGGTGATCGCACCGCACAACAACCTGGTCGACGCACTGGGCACCCGCTTCGTCTCCCCCGATTCCTTCACCGAGGACGTACGGGTCCCCCATCGCGCCAACCGGCTGCTGCTCTACTCCGCGAACCTGATCCACAGCGCCACCGGCTACTGGGGCCAGACCCTGGAGGAGAAGCGGATGACGGCCGTCTTCTTCTGGAAGGCGTAGCGCCGCCGCGGGATTCGGGCCGCCGGTTCAGCGACGGGGCGTGCGGACGCGCTCCGCCTCGGGCGCCGGCGGCTGGGCCGGGACCGCGGGGACCGGTTCCGGGTGCGCGGTGTGCCGGCGGATGTCGTGCACGGCGCGGCGCATTCCGGTGCGCAGCCGGCGCCCCAAGGGGCGCTCTATGAGCCGGTGCACGAGCCAGGCGAGCGCCACCATGAGCGCGGTGACGCCCAGGACGAGGGGGACGGGCCGCACCTCGTGGCGGAAGTGGTGGATGACCGTCAGCCCGGCCATCATGTGGATCAGGTACAGCGGGTAGGTGACCTCCCCCGCGTGCCGCAGCCAGCGCCACCGGACGCGGTCGAAGGCACCGAGGGCGATCCCCGCCATGACGAGGAACCCGCAGGCGATGAGGACGTGGGCCGGCCAGACCGGCGTCCGCGCGGCGACGCCGCTCCCCAGATTGCTGATCATCCGGCCCTGGACGTAGCTCTGCGCCAGGACGAACTGAAGGCCCGCGATCCCCCACAGGACTGCGTTGGGCCCGAAGCGGCGCATGAGGTGGAAGGCGATTCCCGCGATGAAGTACGGCGAGAAGGTCGGGATCGCGAAGAAGGACAGCACTCCGCTGTCAGCGGTGGGTGCCACCACTCCGGCCACGGTCCAGACCGTGCAGAAGACCACGCAGTTCCGGTAGGTGACGCCGCGCAGGACGACCAGCGCGAACAGCGCGTAGAACTTCAGCTCGACGAAGAGGGTCCAGTACGCGTCGTCGATGTGCGGGACCTTGATGCCGCCCTGGAGCATCGACAAGTTGACCACGACGTCGCTGAACGCCTTGATCCCGCGCACCTCCGGCCAGGCGAACAGGACGCCGGCCGTGAAGAGGACGGCCGCCCAGTAGGCCGGGAACAGCCGGGCGATGCGGGAAGTGGCGAACTCGCCCACACCGCGGCCCCAGGCGCTCATGCAGATGACGAACCCGCTGACGACGAAGAAGATCTCGACGCCCAGCCAGCCGTAGGCGGCGCAGGTGCTCATGACGGGGAAGACGGTGGCGGCCGGTTCTCCCCAACCACTGTCGAGTGCCAGGTAGTGGTAGCAGAGGACACCCAGCGCGGCCACGATCCGGACGCCGTCCAGGGCGGCCAGGCGGGCACCGCTCCCCGGCACGGCCCCCGGCCCGGGGTGTCCGATGGCTCTCGACGCGCTCATACCGTGGTTGCCGCTTCCGTGTGTGACTGCCCGATGAACGGATTTGATCAACGGGCACCCTACCGGTCACCCCACCGGCACCCCTGTTCGCCTGTGCGCCTGTTCGCCGGGCAAGGTGTGACGGAAGTCTGACGGACCGCCGCCGGGCCTGGCGCGGGCGCGGCCGCGGTGGTCGAATCGGGCTGTGAGCCCAGCACCCACAGCCGTACCCGCACCCCAGCCACCGGACCCCGACGGTCAGGGCACGCCCGTCGGGCGCCGCCTGGTCCTCGGCATGGTCGGACTCGGCGCCGCCGGGCTGGTCACCGCCCCGTACCTCCAGGACGGCTTCGACGCCTTCCTCGGCGCGGCCTCGGCCAAGGACCCCACCGGCCTCACCGGCCTGCTGCCGAACGGCGGCGGGTTCCGCTACTACTCGGTGGCCTCCTCCGTCCCCGAGCGCGGCCCCGAGAACTACCGGCTCACCGTCGACGGCCTCGTCGACCGCCCCATGACGTACACCCTCGACGCGCTCCGAGCGCTACCGCAGACCCGCGTCGTACGGGACGTCCAGTGCGTCACCGGCTGGCGGGTTCCCGGCACCCCGTTCGAGGGGGTGCCGCTGGCGCGGCTGCTCGATGCCTCCGGGGTGCGCCCGGAGGCCCGGGCCATCCGCTTCAGCTGCTTCGACGGCACCTACACCGAGTCGCTGACCCTCCCCCAGGCCCGCCGGGACGACGTCATGGTGGCGCTGCGGATGCAGGACAAGCCGCTGAGCCACTCGCACGGCGGTCCCGTCCGGCTGTACGTCGCCCCCATGTACTTCTACAAGTCCGCGAAGTGGCTCTCCGGCATCACCCTCACCCGTGACGTGGAACCCGGCTACTGGGAGGACCTCGGGTACGAAGTCGACGCCTGGGTCGGCCGGTCGAACGGACGCGACGATGCCCCGACCGTCTGATCCGGTACGGCAGCGCACCGAGCGGATCCACCGGTTCAGCCGCGCCGAGCGGTGGATCCACCGGTCCACCGCCGCGCTGATGGGCCTGTGCGTCGCCACGGCAGCCTGTCTGTACCTGCCTCCGCTCGCCGAGCTCGTCGGCCGGCGCCACCTCGTCGTCACCGTGCACGTCTGGTCCGGGCTGCTGCTCGTCGCGCCCTTCCTGCTGGGGCTCGCCTCACGCGCCTTCCGCGCCGATCTCCGGCGCCTGGGCCGGTTCGGGCCGCACGACCGGGTCTGGCTGCGGGCCGCCCTGCGGCGCGACCGGGTGACCAGGCGGCCCGCCGGGAAGTTCAACGCCGGGCAGAAGGTGTACGCGGGCTGGCTGGCCGGGGCGGTACTGGTGATGGCGTGCACCGGCATGCTCATGTGGTGGACCGGGCTCGTACCGCTGGTCCAGCGGACGGCGGCCACCTTCGTCCACGACTGGCTGGCCCTCGCCGTCGCCGTCGTGCTCGCCGCGCACATCGGCAAGGCCCTGGCCGACCCCGAGGCGCGCCGCGGGCTGCGTACCGGCTCCGTAGGCCGTGCCTGGGCCGAGCGCGAGCACCCGCTGTGGCAGCCCGAGCAGGCTGAGCGGGCCGAGCAGCCCTGACGCCCCGAGGACTGAGGGGCCGGCCGACGCGGATCGCGCGTCGGCCGGCCCGGCGTCAGCCGCCGTCTCGTACCGCGACGATGCCGTTGAAGACGCCTACGTACGCGGTGCCGTCGGGCCCGAGCGTGATCGGCGCCCAGTTGTTGTCGTACAGCGGCCCGGTGCCCGTCAGCTGCCGCCAGCGGCGCTCTCCGGTGCGGAAGTCCACCGCCGTCAGGTACCAGGCGTCGATCCCCCAGGCGTTGGGCTCCTTCTCGTAGAAGTACAGCAGCCCGTTCGCGGTGGAGAGCTTCGGGACGACGGAGGGCGAGCGGACGGAGCTCTGCCACACCGTGTCGCAGCCGCTGCCGTCGGCGCGGACGTCGATCCGGCTCGCCCCGCCGACGACGGACTTGCCGAGCAGCAGGCTGGTGAGGTTCTCGTAGCCGTAGTTGTTCTCGACGACGATGCTGTTGCCCCAGGTGATAAGGGAGTTGTCGGTGGTCGAGGCACCGCTGCCGAACACCGGGACCTTGCAGACCAGCCGCCGGTCGGCGGGTACGTCAGTGCCCCGCCGGTAGACCAGGACGTTCATCCGGTCGTCGGCGTTGTCGGTGATGGCGACGTAGCCGTCGCCGAAGAGGTCCGGGGTGGTGCCCGAACCCTGGTTCACGGAGCCGGGTTTGGTTCCCGTACCGCGGTCGTACGTCTGGCGCCACTGCATTTCGGGGGTGCCGTCGGTGGCGGCGCGGAAGCTGTAGAGGGCGTGGTCGGAGACGATCGACACACCGTCCTCGGCGACCGAGAAGGAGTTCTGGATCTCCTCGCCCGGGAGGCTGATCGAGCGGATCTGCGAGGTCCCCGGGTCCACGGTGCCCACGCGGCCCTGGCGGGTGACCCACCAGATGCGGCCGCTCCAGTCGGGCATCACGGAGGTGACGGGGTCGCAGGTGCCGCTGGGCCGCAGGTTGGTCCAGGTGACGCAGTCGTGCGGGACCTGGCCGGTGAGGTCCCAGTCGTCGTCGACGGCGAACGTCCAGCTGCCGTCCGGCTGCTGTGCGTGCGAGAGGCGCAGGATGTGCTGGCGGGAGTCGGCCAGCACGGCCCGGTCCTGGTCGTCCAGGTAGAAGTAGGCGCCGCCCGAGGTGTCCTTGAAGATCTTCGAGAAGTCGAGGGAGGTGATCGCCTCGACCATCGAGGAACGCTGCGGGAGCTGGTGTTCCGCGAGCGTGGCCAGCGTACGGGGATCGAGGAGCTTGACCTTGAAGCCGGTGAAGGTGCCGCACACCGTGACCAGCCGGCCTCCCGAGTCGAAGGTCGCGGTGGCGCATTCGCCGCCGAGGGCGGCGATCTTCTCGCTGCTCACCTGCGGGTTCCGGCCGAGCGGCCCGGACCAGGGGGAGGTGGCGCTGCCCCCGGCGTCGGAGTGCATGCCGCTGCGGCCGTTGGGCGCGAGGAAGGGGTGCTGGGGCGGGGCGTCGCCGGGCAGCGGCACGGCAGCCGCGGGGGCGCCGTCGTAGTGGCTGACCAGGCGGTGGCCGGGGGCCTGGGGTATCTCCGCGGCCTGCGCCGGGGAGATCCCGTACATCGCGGTGAACACGATGAGGGCGGGGACCACGGCGCAGTTCAGCGCTCTTCGGAACATCCGGGCTTCCTCCGTTCTCTTCCGTTGTTGACAGTTCGTATGACGTCGCGCCGCCGCCAGACGCTAGATCGCACGGCCTGAGGAGTCCATGGAGGAGCCGGATGATTCATGAAGGCGCAACAGTTGATCAATTCGCCGCGGACCGGCCGGCTTACGGGCGCAGACCGGAGACCACCTGGGCCGTGGCCGTCAGACCGTCGTGGATGGTCGCCGCCATGCTGCTGCTCGCGAGGTAGAAGCCGAGCAGTACGCAGACGAGGGCGTGGGAGAACTTGAGGCCGCCGCTGCGCATGAAGATCCACGCGAGGACGAGGAGCAGCACGACCACGGAGAGCGAAATAACCATCGATACCTCCTTAGGCGGCGCCATCGTGGCGCAGGAGGGGGTGCCTTCGGGCGAAACCCGTGTCCGCCGTACGGGTGTTGACCGTCCGTGACGGGCGATCAGTGCTTGACGATCCCGTCCCAATGGGTCGTACGGTCGCACCGGCGGGCGAGCGGGACCGGATCGTGGCCGACCGCCGGCGGCCCGGCCCCCGTGTCGGCGCGGTACTCCTCGGCCACCCCCACCAGGGCGGCCGTGGTGGAGGCGTCCAGCATCGCGGTCATCTCGTCGCAGACCGGCCGGGCGGGCGCAGTACCAAGGCGCGGGCCAGGCAGGCGCGTTGCAGCCGGCCGCCGCTGACCTCGTGGGGGCGCCGGGCGAGCAGATCCTCGCCGAGGCCGACACGCGCGGCCAACTCGGGGACGATCTCGTCGGCATCGGCCGACGGGGAGAGAGCGCCGCGCGCGGGTCTTGCCGCACCGCCCGCAGCCATGCCATATATGTCTAGACCTTTACGAGGAAGCGGAAGCCGAGGAAGGCCCACCGTGCGACGCACCGCCCCCCTGCTCGCCCTCTGCCTGGCCGCCACCGGGCTCGCTACCGGGCTCGCCGCCTGCACCGCCGCCGACACCACGCCCCCCGCGGCCCCCGCCGGGATCACCGCGCAGGCCGGCAGCGCCACCTCCGTGCACGTGATGTGGCAGGCGGCGGCCCCGGCCGACGCGGTGACCAACTACCAGGTCTTCCAGGCGGGCCGGCTGGTGCGCGAACTCCCGGCCGACAAGACGATGGTGGACATCACCGGCCTCACCCCGCAGACCGGCTACGCCTTCACGGTCCGGGCCCGGGACGCCGCAGGGAACACCTCCGCCCCGAGCGCCTCCGCCGAAGCCACCACCCCGCCCGCCAAGGCCGAGGACCGCCAGCCTCCCACCGCCCCCGCCCGCACCACGGGCCGGGCCGACGGGCCCCGGTCCGCCACGCTGTCCTGGGCCGCGGCGAGCGACGACACCGGCGTGACCGCGTACGACGTCTACCAGGGCGGCATACGGATCCACACGGCAGGCCCCGGAGAGACCGGCACCACCCTGACCGGCCTCCAGCCGGACACCGTCTACACCTTCACCGTCCGGGCCCGCGACGGCGCGGACAACTCCTCCCCCGACGGTCCGGCGGTGGACGTGACCACCCCGCCCTCCGCCGGGCAGGGCCCGGGCACCGCGCCCGCCGAGTTCACCGCGACCGCCTCCCCCGGCGTCGTCACGCTGACCTGGACCGCCCCGGACACCGGCCGCCCGACCGCCGAGTACGAACTCCACGTCAACGGACGGCCCGTCACCGTCATCCAGTTCGGCTCCGGCGCCGCACCCGCCTCCGGAGCATCCGGGGTGGAGCACCGGATCACGGTGACCGAGCCGGCCGGCACCCGGTGGACCCTCAAGCTGCGCGCCCGGCTGCCCGACGGCAACTGGGGAGCCTTCTCCGCGGAGCGGAGCATCGTACTCGTGGCATGAGGCGCACGGCCCGTCTCCCGGCAAGGTGACGGCAATCCGAACGGAACGGCACGAACGGGCAAGAAGATCGCGCACAATACACCCGTGTTCGGTGAGTACGCGTTCAACAGAAAACGGCCGGATTCCGCGGAGCCCGACGGCGATCCCGAGCCGGCTCCCTGCGCCCCGCCGGGAAATCTGCCGCCCGGCCCGACGGGGTTCATCGGGCGGGAGAGCGAACTCGCCGAGCTGCACTTCCTGTTGCGCTCCCGCAGGCTGACCACCCTCACCGGGGTGGGCGGCGTCGGCAAGTCCCGCCTCGCCCTGCGGGCCGTCAACGATCCCGAACAGGCCCGGCCCGACGGGGTCTGGTGGGTGGAGCTCTCACCCCTGCGCGACCCCGGCCTGCTCACCATGACCGTCGCCCACGCCGTCGGCCTGGCCGACCACTCCGCCCGCCCCCTCGACGAGGAGCTGTGCGCGTGGATGGCCGACAAGGAACTGCTCCTCGTCCTCGACACCTGCGAGCACATGGTGGCCGAGTGCCGCCACCTCGTCGGTGAACTCCTGCAGTCCGCACCCGGGCTGACGGTCCTGGTCACCTCCCGGGAGCCCCTCGACAGCCCCTGCGAGAAGGTCGTCGAAGTCTGCCCGCTGCCCTGCGACGGCCCCGAGAGCGACGCCCTCGCCCTCTTCCGCGCCCGGGCCGTGGCCTCGACCCCCGAGGCCGCGGCCGCCTTCGACGACCCCGAACGGGCCCGGCTCGCGGCCGGGGTGTGCCGCCGCCTCGACGGGATCCCGCTGGCCCTGGAACTCGCCGGCGCCCGGCTGCGGGTGTGGACCCTGGAGCAGATGGCGCAGCGCCTGGGCACCCGCTTCGCCGTGCTGTCCGACAGCGGGCCCGTCCACCAGCCCCGGCACCGGACGATGCGGACCGCGATCGGCTGGAGCCACGAGCTGTGCGAACCGGTGGAACGGCTGCTGTGGGCCCGGCTGTCCGTCTTCACCGGGGACTTCGACGCCGCCGCCGCCCGGGCGGTGTGCTCGGGCGGCCCGCTGCCCGCCTCCCGGGTGGAGCGGGTGCTCGCGGGCCTGGTCGCGAAGTCCGTCGTGCGGCGCACCCTGGAGCGCGGGGCGGGCGCCCGCTACCGGATGCTGGACACCATCCGCGAGTACGGCCACGACTGGCTGACCGAGCTCGGCGAGGTACAGACCGTCGCCGACCGGCACGCCCACTGGTACGCGGCGCTCTGCCAGGCCGCCGACCGGGGCTGGATGAGCCCGGACCAGGTGGACTGGTACCGCAGGATGACCGCCGAGCACGCACAGCTGCGCACGGCGCTGGAACACCTCCTCGGCGCGGACCCGGCGGCCGCTCTGGAGATGGCCGGGGCCCTGTGGTTCTTCTGGTTCTCGTGCGGGCACGTCCACGAGGGACGCGGCTTCCTGGAACGGGCCCTGCGGACGGCACCGGGCACCGGCGCCGCGTACACCCAGGCCCTGTGGGCCCTCGGGCTGACCGCCCTGCTCCAGGGCGACATGGACGCGGCCCGGGAGCTGGGCGCGGAGTGCACCCGCACGGCGGCCCGGCTGGCGGATCCCGAGCCGGAGCTGCGCGCGGCGTATCTGCACGGGGTGTCGGTCCTGATGCCCGGGGACCCCGTACGGGCGCTGGAGCTGGCCGGGCCCCGGGCGCGGGCCGGCCACGGCGGCCGTACGAGCGGCCCGGGCTGGCTGCTGTGCCGGCTGGCCACCGGCTACGCCCTGTGCGACCTGCAGCGCTTCGAGGAGGCCGCGGAGGAGGCCCGGGAGCTGCGCGAGGCCTGCGCGGAGCTGGGCGAGCGCTGGCTGCGGGCGTACGCGGACTACGTGCTGGCGGTCGCGGCGCTCGGGCTCGGTCACTACGGGGAGGCGGCACGCCACGTACGGGCGATGCTCTCCGGGAAGCGGCTGCTGGGCGACCGGTTCGGCATCGCGCTGGGCCTGGACGTGCTCGCGGCGGCGGTGGCGGCGCTGGGCGACGGGGAACTCGCGGCGCGGCTGCTGGGCACCGGGCACGCCTGGTGGCGCACGGTCGGCCGGCCGCAGATGGGCTCACCCTCGCTGACGGCCTTGCGGGACCGGGGCGAACGGCAGGCCCGCGCGGCGATCGGCGACGAGGCCTACGAGGCCGCGTTCCTGGGCGGAACCGCGGCGTCCACCAGCTGAACTCCAGCCGGTGGGGCCGCGTAACGTCGGGGCTCCCGTCAGTACGGGAGGGGTCTGCCCGACGGTGTGCGCAGGTCCAGGTCTCGTGGTGCGGGCTTGGGGACGGGCTTGCGGATCAGCTGCTGGCGCATGCGGCCTCCTAGCTCAGACCAGGGCCGGGCGGCGGGGTTCCACCGCGCGGCCGTCGGGGAGCAGCTCACCGGTGTCGTCGAAGACCACCAGGCCGTTGCAGAGCAGGCTCCAGCCCTGTTCGGGGCGGAAGGCCACGGTGCGGGCGGCGTCGTGATCGGCGCTGTCGGCGGACGGGCAGGGGGGCTGGTGGGAGCACATGGCGCACCTCCTCGCAGTGTGGGGCGGGAGGGCCGGTGGTCACCCGGTCGAATCCGCGATCCACGGTGGCGGTGAGTATTGCTGATCGCCGCCCCCGGACGGAACCCATATTCGTGGTCCAGTTCAGGGTGTGTATGCCCGCTCACCATGCGCTCATGCCCGGTATTCGGATCGTTCACCCGACGCCCCTTGGAGGGGGCGGCCACGGGGGCCTCGGCGGTGTTCGCGGCGCGTACGGGAGTGGCCGGGATCACGTTCGGCGCGGGCCCGTTGGCCGGCTGCCGCGGACATCGAGACGCGGGCTAGGGTGCCGGTGATCACCGACCGCCCGGTGGTCGCCGCGAGACCCGAGGAGACATCCGTGGCCACTCCGCCACCGCAGCACGGCGCCGGCCCCTACCACCCGTACGCCCCGCAGGGCAGCCCCTACCCGTACGGCGTGCCGCCGCAGGCGGTCCCGTACGGCCTCCAGCCGGGGGTGCAGGCCCCGTACGGCTGCCGGGTGTGCGGGGCCCAGCCGGCGGTGCAGGCCACCGTGCGCGGGCACCAGGGCATGCTCGTCCTGATGCGGTTCCTGCGCCAGGAGGGGCCGTTCTGCCGCGACTGCGGGCTCGCCACCTACCGCAAGATGTCCGCGGACACGCTGTGGCAGGGCTGGTGGGGCCCGCTGTCGGTGTTCATCACGCCCGTCACCCTGCTGATGAACCTCGGCGCGCGGGCGCGCTTCCTCAAGCTCGCTCCCCCGGCGGGCGCCATCGTGCCCTCCCTGAACCCCGGCAAGCCGCTGTGGCGCCGGCCGTCGGCGCTGCTCTTCCTGGTGCCGCTCGTGCTCCTCGCCTTCGCGCCCCCCGTGCTCGTGCTGCTGGGCCTGATGGCTGGGGGCGACGAGCTGCCGACCGGCCCGGCCATCGGGACGTGCGTGCGCGATGCGGACAAGCTGCGCAACGAGAAGCTGGTGCCGGAAGCCTGCGGTTCCCCGCTGGCCAAGTACCTGGTCACCAAGGAGCGGGGCACCGGCGGCGCGGACTGCGCCGACGGCGACCTGATCAGCGTCCCCGACAAGTGGGTCGAGGGCGCCCACTCGCTGTGCCTCACGCCCGTGCACTGACGGACTCACGCGTGAGGCACGGCGCGCGAGCGGCTAGCGGATCGGCATCTGCGAGATCGTGCGGGCGATCACCAGCCGCTGGATCTCGCTGGTGCCCTCGAAGATCGTGTAGATCGCGCTGTCGCGGTGCATGCGCTCCACCGGGTACTCGCGGGTGAAGCCGTTGCCACCGAGGATCTGGACCGCCTGGGCGGTGACCTTCTTGGCGACCTCGCTCGCGAACAGCTTCGACATGGACCCCTCCGCCGAGGTGAAGGGCTTGCCCGCGACCGCCATCCAGGAGGCCCGCCACACGAGCAGCCGGGCCGCGTCGATGGAGGTCCTCATGTCGGCGAGCTGGAAGGCCACGCCCTGGTTGTCGATGATCGGGCGGCCGAACTGCGTACGGGTCTTGGCGTAGTCGAGGGCCACCTCGTACGCCGCGCGCGCCGTGCCGACGGCCATGGCGCCGACCGCCGGGCGCGAGGCCTCGAAGGTGGCCATGGCGGCGTTCTTCACGCGCTCGCCGCCACCGCCGGCCCTGGCCCGCTCGTGGGCCCGCGCGAGCCGCTCGTCCAGCTTCTCCTTGCCGCCGAGCAGGCAGGAGCCGGGGACGCGGACGTCCTCCAGGACCACCTCGGCGGTGTGCGAGGCGCGGATGCCGTGCTTCTTGAACTTCTGGCCCTGGGACAGGCCCGGGGTGTTCGGCGGCACGATGAAGGAGGCGTGGCCCTTGGTGCCGAGCTCGGGGTCGACGACGGCGACGACGATGTGGACGTTGGCGATGCCGCCGTTGGTCGCCCAGGTCTTGGTGCCGTTCAGCACCCACTCGTCCTTGGCCTGGTCGTAGACGGCGCGGGTCCGCATCGAGCCGACGTCGGATCCGGCGTCCGGCTCGGAGGAGCAGAAGGCGGCGACCTTCACGTCGTCGGGCGTGCCGTACATCTGCGGGATCCAGGTCCCGATCTGCTCCTCGGTGCCGTTGGCGACGACGCCGATGGCGGCGAGCCCGGTGCCCACGATCGACAGGGCGATGCCCGCGTCACCCCAGAACAGCTCCTCCATGGCCACCGGGATGCCGAGGCCGGTAGGGTCGAAGAACTGCTGGGCGTAGAAGTCGAGCGAGTAGATGCCTACCTTCGCGGCCTCCTGGATGACGGGCCACGGAGTCTCTTCGCGCTCGTCCCATTCCGCGGCGGCGGGCCGGATCACTTCGGCCGCGAAGCCGTGGATCCAGTCGCGTACCTGCTTCTGGTCGTCATTGAGCTCCATGGTGAACTCCGCCATGTTCCCCTCCAGCTGTGCGTCCACCAGTGCGTTACTAGCGGTAACCCGTACGGTGGCCACAGTCTGTTACCGACGGGTAATCACTGTCAAGCAGAGCCGTCCACAGTGCAGCCGATTCAATCGCGAGGGTGTGCGGGGTGTTACGTTGCGTGGGCGTCACGCACCATCGCAAGGGCGGGGAGAGAAACACGTCATGGAGACCACTCAGCAGGCCGGCGAACCGGGAGCGGCCGAGCGCCGCAGGCGGGAGCTGCTCGAAGCGGCCGACCGGGTCGTCCTCCGGGACGGCCCCAAGGCGTCCATGAACGCCATCGCGGCGGAGGCCGGCATCACCAAGCCGATCCTCTACCGGCACTTCGGCGACAAGGCCGGGCTCTACCAGGCCCTCGCCGTCCGGCACACCGACGCCCTGCTCGACTCGCTGCGGGCCGCGCTGGACGCCCCGGCCGAGCGCCGCAGCCGCGTGGAGTCCACCCTGGACACCTATCTCGCGGCCATCGAGGCCCGGCCGCAGGTGTACCGGTTCCTGATGCACCCGGCCGAGGACTCGCACGCCGCCGAGCGGGGCTTCGACGTGGGCCTGCACTCGGCCCCGCTGCTGCGCCGGCTCGGCGAGGAGCTCGCCGACGTGATCGGCGAGCGCGTGGACCTCGGCCCCGGCGGCGAGCGCCTGGCCCGCATCTGGGGCCACGGCATCGTCGGCATGATGCACGCCGCCGGCGACTGGTGGCTCGGCGAACGCCCCTGCGACCGCGCGGAGTTGGTCACCGGGCTCACCGACCTGCTGTGGGGCCGGCTGGCCACGGCCGGCAACCGTGTGGACGGCCCGGGGTTCTGACGGGCCCGGCAGCCCGAGGGCCCGCCGGATCGGCCGCGCTCAGTTCTGCGCGGCCCCGGCGGCCCGTGCGCCCCACGGCGTCTTGCGGATCGCCCGCCGCAGCCGCCTGGCCCGCAGCCCGGTGACCCGGTCCGCGTAGACCGTGCCGTCGAGGTGGTCGCACTCGTGCTGGAGGCAGCGGGCGAAGAACCCCGTGCCCTCGATCCGTACGGGCGCGCCGTCGGAGGTGACCCCCTCGACGACCGCGCGGTCGAAGCGGACCGTGCCCGCCTCCAGGCCGGGCAGCGACAGGCAGCCCTCGGGGCCGCGGAACTCGTCCCCGTCGGCCACCACCAGACGCGGGTTGACGATGTGCCCGACGTGGCGCACGTCCTCGTCGTCGGGGCAGTCGTACACGAACACCCGCTGCCCGACGCCGATCTGGTTCGCGGCGAGACCGACGCCCTCGGCGGCGTACATCGTCGCGAACATGTCCTCGATGAGCCGGTCGAGGGCCGGGCCGAATGCGGTGACCTCCGCGCACGCCGAGTGGAGCACCGGGTCGCCCAGCAGGCTCATGGTGCGGACGAGGCCGGTGGTACCGGGGATGGGGCGCTGTCGCATGGCCGTAAGGGTACGACGGGCGAATATATGAGGAGATCCGCGGCGCCCTGGGGCGCCGCGGTCAAGGCCCCGGCCGGTACTGGATAGGCTGGGGCCGACCGACGCAAGGAGGACAAGGGACGATGGCAGGCAACACAGAGCCGCTTTCGCCGCGGGCCAAGCTGGCCGTGACGGCGGGCAAGGCCGCGGCGGCGGTGTCGCGGGCCGCGGGACGCGGAAGCGGATCGGTGATCGGTGGCAAGGTCGCACTCAAACTCGACCCCGATCTCCTCGGAGCGCTCGCGCAGCATCTCGACGTCGTCCTCGTCTCCGCGACGAACGGCAAGACCACGACGACCCGGCTGATCGCCGAGGCCCTGCGGGCCAGCGGTCCGGTCGTCTCCAACGCCCTCGGCGCGAACATGCCGGCCGGCATCACCTCCGCCCTCGCGGGCGGCTCGGACGCCAAGTACGGCGTCATCGAGGTGGACGAGAAGTACCTCGCCGGAGTGGCCCGGGACGTCACCCCCAAGGTGATCGCCCTGCTGAACCTCTCCCGCGACCAGCTGGACCGCGCCGCCGAGACCCGCATGCTCGCGGAGAAGTGGCGCGAGGGCCTCCAGGGCTCCAAGGCCGTCATCGTCGCCAACTGCGACGACCCGCTCATCGTGTGGTCGGCCTCGTCCTCGCAGAACGTGGTGTGGGTCGCCGCCGGCCAGGAGTGGAAGGACGACGCCTGGTCGTGCCCCTCCTGCGGTGGCGTCATGCAGCGCCCCGGCGACGACTGGTTCTGCGGCGAGTGCGGTTTCCGGCGCCCCACCCCGAGCTGGGTGCTGTCCGGGGACCACGTACTGGACCCGCACGGCTCGGCCTGGCCGATCCACCTCCAGCTGCCCGGCCGCGCCAACAAGGCGAACGCCGCCACCTCGGCCGCCGTGGCCGCCGTCTTCGGCGTGCCGCCGCAGGTCGCGCTGGAGCGGATGTACCAGGTGCAGGCCGTCGCCGGCCGCTACGACGTGGTGAACTTCCAGGGCCGTGAGCTGCGGCTACTGCTCGCGAAGAACCCCGCGGGCTGGCTCGAAACGTTTTCGCTGATCGACCCGCCGCCGACCCCGGTGATCCTCTCGGTGAACGCGCGCGGCGCCGACGGCACGGACACTTCCTGGCTCTGGGACGTGGACTACCCGCGCCTGGCCGGCCACCCGATCTTCGTGATCGGCGACCGCAAGCTGGACCTGGCGGTCCGCCTGGAGGTCGCGGGCCTGGACTTCCGCGTGTGCGAGACCCTCGACGAGGCCGTGCAGCTGGCGCCGCCCGGGCAGATCGAGCTGATCGCCAACTACACCGCCTTCCAGGACGTGCGCCGCCGCGTCGGCAACTAGAACCCTCAAGGACAAGAGCATGAGCGACAACAGCCTGCGTCTGGTGTGGGTCTACCCGGACCTGCTCAGCACGTACGGAGACCAGGGCAACGCCCTCGTGGTGGAGCGCCGGGCGCGCCAGCGCGGCCTGGACGTGCAGCGCGTGGACGTGCGCAGCGACCAGCCCATCCCCACCTCGGGCGACATCTACCTGATCGGCGGTGGTGAGGACCGCCCGCAGCGGCTCGCCGCGGAGCGCCTGCTGCGCGACGGCGGCCTGGAGCGGGCCGTCTCGAACGGGGCGATCGTCTTCTCCGTCTGCGCCGGCTACCAGATCCTCGGCAACGAGTTCGTCAACGACATGGGCGAGCGCCAGGAGGGCCTCGGCCTGCTGGACGTGGTCACCGTGCGCGGCGAGGGCGAGCGGTGCGTCGGCGACGTCCTCGCGGACATCGACCCGCGCCTGAACCTGCCCCAGCTGACGGGCTTCGAGAACCACCAGGGCGTCACCCACCTCGGCCCGACCGCGAGGCCCTTCGCCCGCACCCGGCTGGGCCGCGGCAACGGCACGGGCGACGGCACCGAGGGCGCGTACAACGACACGGTCTTCGGCACCTACATGCACGGCCCCGTGATGGCGCGCAACCCGCAGATCGCGGACCTGCTGCTGAAGCTGGCCCTCGACGTGAACGCGCTGCCGCCCATCGACGACCAGTGGTACGAGGCGCTGCGCGCGGAGCGCATCGCGGCGGCCACGCAGCCCGCGTAACACCCGCGCGGACCGCTCATCGGGGCGGCCCCGCAATCATGTGTTCGGCCCGGTTTTCCCTTGGGGGAACCGGGCCGACGTGGTTTCGTACGACGAGTATGACCAGCATGTGGAGGATGGTTCAGTCCACCGCTCCACCGCTTGTAGGGTGGCCGTAGTTCCAACCGGACGACGTGGTCCGGTCGTCGGCCCACGTTGCAAAGGTTCTTCCTGCCATGCGCATTGGTGTGCTCACTTCCGGCGGCGACTGCCCCGGCCTCAATGCCGTCATCCGCTCCGTCGTGCACCGCTCCGTCGTCGACCACGGCGACGAGGTCATCGGCTTCCACGACGGCTGGCGCGGCCTGCTGGAGTGCGACTACCGCAAGCTCGACCTCGACGCCGTGGCCGGCATCCTGGCCCGCGGCGGCACCATCCTCGGCTCCTCCCGGGTGCAGCCCGCGCACCTGCGCGACGGCGTGGAGCGGGCTCGCGGGCACGTGGCCGACCTCGGCCTGGACGCCATCATCCCGATCGGTGGCGAGGGCACCCTGAAGGCCGCGAACCTGCTCTCGCAGGCCGGTCTGCCCATCGTCGGCGTCCCCAAGACCATCGACAACGACATCGCCTCGACGGACGTCACCTTCGGCTTCGACACCGCCGTCGGGGTCGCCACCGAGGCCCTGGACCGGCTGAAGACCACCGCCGAGTCCCACCAGCGCGTGATGGTCGTGGAGGTCATGGGCCGCCACACCGGCTGGATCGCCCTGCACTCGGGCATGGCCGCCGGCGCGCACGCCATCGTCGTCCCGGAGCGCCCCTTCGACATCGACGAGCTGACGGCGATCGTCGGCGAGCGCTTCTCCGCGGGCAAGCGGTTCGCGATCGTCGTGGTCGCCGAGGGCGCCAAGCCGCGCTCCGGCTCCATGGACTTCCAGGAGGGCGGCACCGACCAGTACGGGCACGAGCGCTTCGCCGGCATCGGCAACCTGCTCGCGGTCGAGCTGGAGCGGCGCCTGGGCAAGGAGGCCCGTCCGGTCATCCTGGGCCACGTCCAGCGCGGTGGTACGCCGACCGCGTACGACCGGGTCCTGGCCACCCGCTTCGGCTGGCACGCGGTCGAGGCGGCGCACCGCGGCGAATTCGGGATGCTGACCGCGCTGCGCGGCACCGAGATCGAGATGGTCCCGCTCGCCGACGCGGTACAGACCCTCAAGACGGTCCCGGCGGAACGGTACGCCGAGGCGCAGAACGTTCTGTGATGTTTCCCCCCTTCTGACCCTGCCCCCGGACGCGTTCGCCTCCGGGGGCGGCACTACTGTGGTGGGGCACCACGGGTCAAGGGAGTGAACAGATGGATCACAGCGGTCACGGCATGGACATGAACATGGACATGGACCTGCCGCCGTTCACTCTCGGGCGCGGGCTGGAGTTCTCCTTCGACGCGTTCTTCCTGATCGGCTCGCTGGTGGGCCTCGGCCTGTACGCGTGGGGCGTGGTGCGACTGCGCCGGCGCGGGGACGCCTGGCCGCTGGGCCGGACCATCGCCTTCACCACGGGTGTGCTGACCGTCGCCCTGATGATGTGCACCAAGCTGAACGACTACGGCATGGTCATGTTCAGCGTGCACATGGTCCAGCACATGGTCATCAGCATGCTCTCCCCGATCCTGCTGCTGCTGGGCGCGCCGGTGACGCTGGCGCTGCGCGCGCTGCCGCCCGCCGCACGGGGCGTCAAGGGACCGCGTGAGCTGCTGCTGATGCTGCTGCACAGCCGCTACATGAAGGTGATCACCCATCCGGTGTTCACGATCCCCCTGTTCATCGCCAGCCTCTACGCCCTCTACTTCACCCCGCTCTTCGACTTCCTGATGGAGAGCAAGGCCGGGCACATCGGCATGATGGTGCACTTCCTGGCCGTCGGCCTGGTCTTCTTCTGGCCGATCATGGGCGTGGACCCGGGTCCGCACCGCCCCGGCTACGTGATGCGGATGCTGGAGCTCTTCGCCGGCATGCCGTTCCACGCCTTCTTCGGCATCGCGCTGATGATGGCGAGCGAGCCGATGATCAAGACGTACGCGAACCCGCCGGCCTCCCTCGGCATCGATCCACTGCTCGACCAGCAGTGGGGCGGCGGCATCGCCTGGGCCTTCAGCGAGATCCCCTCGGTGCTGGTGCTGATCGCGCTGGTCTACCAGTGGTACCACTCCGAGCAGCGGGCGGCGAAGCGCTCCGACCGGGCCGCGGACCGCAACGGCGACCAGGAGCTGGAGGCGTACAACTCCTATCTCGCCTCGCTCCAAGCGCGTGGCCAGTAGCGCGCCGGTACCTTCGCGGGCGACCATGGGGCATGACCGGATCCGTTAAGGCGATGGCCGTGATGACCTTCGCCGCTCTGGTGGCCGTCGCCACGTACTCCGTGGCCCTCGGCAGCAACGGCTGGCTGTGGTTCGGCTGGGTGGTCCTCGGCCTGCTGACTGCCGCCATGGCCGCGTCCAGCAAAACCTGAACCAGCGCCTCCGCACCTCCCTTACACCTCCCGCCGCAGCCTCCCCAGGCCTGGCCCCTTTGGCCGATTCCGATCGGCCCCCACATGAACCCCCGGCAACGCCGTCCGTTCTATTAGGCAACGGAGGTCAGCCAAGGAAGTTCCATGTGACGCCGAACCCCACGGCCTGGAGGATCCCATGTCCCACGGCACCGACGGCGCTCCATACGCCGAACCCGGAGAGGACGAGGCCGCCGGCAAGGCCTACGCCGAGATCCTCCAGGAGGTACGCATCGCGCAGACGGCGGTGCAGTTCCTGCTCGGATTCCTCATGGCCGTGGCAGTGAGCCCGCGCTTCGCCGCCCTCGCGGCGGCCGACCGGACCGTCTACGTCACCGCGCTGGTGCTGGCGTTCGGGGCGGTCGGTTTACTCACCGCGCCCGCGCCCCTGCATCGGCTCGTGTGCGATTCGATGGACAAGACCCGGCTCGTGCACATCGCGGGGAGGCTCGCCCTGTGGGGCGTCCTGCTGCTGATGCTGGCGATGTCGGCGGCCGTACTCCTCGTCCTCAGCCTGGTCCTGAGCCTGTCGCAGGCCGGGCTGCTGGCCGCGGTGATCCTGTGCTGGCTGGTGGGATTCTGGTTCGCCATGCCCATCTGGCACCGCGTCCGGCACACTGACCTGACCCCCAGGTGAAGGGAAAATGCCCCGGTGTTCTACCAATTGCTCAAGCACGTGCTGCTCGGTCCGCTGCTCCGGCTGCTGTTCCGGCCGCGCATCGAGGGACTGGAGAACATCCCTGCGGAGGGAGCCGCGATCATCGCGGGCAACCACCTGTCGTTCTCCGACCACTTCCTGATGCCGGCCATCCTCAAACGCCGGATCACCTTCCTCGCGAAGGCCGAGTACTTCACCGGTCCCGGGGTGAAGGGACGGCTGACCGCGTTCTTCTTCCGCAGCGCCGGGCAGATCCCGGTGGACCGCTCCGGCAAGGACGCCGGGCAGGCCGCGCTGCGCGAGGGGCTCGGGGTACTGGCCAAGGGCGAGCTGCTGGGCATCTACCCGGAGGGCACCCGCTCGCACGACGGGCGGCTCTACAAGGGCAAGGTGGGCGTGGCCGCGATGGCGCTCGGGGCCGGGGTGCCCGTCGTACCGTGCGCGATGGTCGGCACCTTCGAGATCCAGCCGCCCGGGCAGAAGATCCCGAACATCCGGCGGGTGACCATCCGCTTCGGCAAGCCGCTGGAGTTCTCCCGGTACGACGGGATGGAGGGCGAGCGGGCCGTTCTGCGGGCCGTCACCGACGAGATCATGTACGCGGTCCTCGGACTGTCCGGCCAGGAGTACGTCGACCGGTACGCCGCCGAGGTCAAGGCGGAAGAGGAGGAAGCGCGGAAGAAGGCCCGGCGCAAGACGCGCTGAGCCTTCTCCCGTGCCGTGCCCTACCGAGCCCCGCCGGGCTCTGCCGGCCTTAGCGGACGGCGGGCAGCTCCTCCAGCGCCGGGAGCGCCGAGGCCGGAGCCTTCGCGAGCGACTTCGCGGCGGCCGGGGCCGGGGGAACCGGCGTGGCGTGCGGACCGCACTTCACGTCCTTGGCGTCGACCTTGCCGGTCAGCAGGTAGGCGTCCACCCGGGTGTTGATGCAGGGGTTCACCAGGCTGGTGACACCGTGCGAGCCGGCGTTCTGCTCGGTGATCAGACGCGAGCCGGCGAGGCGGCGGTGCAGCTCGACGCCGCCCTCGTACGGGGTGGCCGCGTCACGCTCGGACTGGACGATCAGGACCGGCGGCAGACCGCGCTTGGCACCGACCTCGATCGGGTTGCTCTGCTTGGACTTCCAGGTCGCGCAGGGCAGGTTCATCCACGCGTTGGACCAGGTCAGGAACGGGTACTTCTCGTGCAGCTTGGAGTTGTCCCGGTCCCACTTGGCCCAGCTGGTCGGCCACTTGGCATCGGCGCACTCGACCGCGGTGTACACGGCGTTGCTGTTCTCCGAGGCGGCGTTGCCCTTGGTGTCGGACATGTCCGGGGCGATGGCCTCGATCAGCGGCTTCTCGTCACCGGCGGCCCAGGCACTGAAGGCCTGCGCGACCGGGACCCACGAGGAGTCGTAGTACGGGGCGCCCTGGAAGAAGCCGATGAGCTCGTTCGGGCCGACGACGCCGCCGAGCGGGTTTGCCTTGGCCTGGGCCCGCAGCTGCTGGTACTTGGCTTCGACCTTGGCGCGGCTGTCGCCGAGGTGGAAGACGGAGTCGTACTTGGCGACCCAGTCCTGCCAGTCGTTCCAGCGCGTCTGGAAGGCGACGTCCTGGTCCAGGTTGGCCTGGTACCAGATGTTGTCGGTGTCCGGATTGACCACGCTGTCGACGATCATGCGGCGCACGTGGCTCGGGAACAGCGTCGCGTAGACGCCGCCGAGGTAGGTGCCGTAGGAGACGCCGAGGTAGTTCAGCTTCTTCTCGCCGAGTGCGGCCCGGATGACGTCCAGGTCGCGCGCGGTGTTCGGCGTGGTCATGTGCGGCAGCATCTCGCCGCTGCGCTCCTTGCAGCCGTCCGCGTACTCGGCGGCGAGCTTGCGCTGGGCGCGCTTGTCCGCCTCGTTGGACGGGACCGGGTCGGCCTTGGGAGCCTTGACGAACTCCTGCGGGTCGATGCAGGAGATCGGGGCGGAGTGGCCGACACCGCGCGGGTCGAAGCCCACGAAGTCGTAAGCCTTGGAGGTGTTGACCCACAGCGGGCTCTTGGTGGTGACCCGGCGCGGGAAGCGCATGCCGGAGCCGCCGGGGCCGCCCGGGTTGTAGACGAGCGCGCCCTGGCGCTCCTCCTTGGTGCCGGTGTTGCCGATCCGGTCGACCGCGAGGTCGATGGTCTTGCCGAACGGCTTGGCGTAGTCCAGCGGGACCTTGACCCAGCCGCACTGGATCGGGGCCTCGAAGCCCCAGTCGGCGGGGCAGTCCTTCCACTCGACCCCGGTGGCGGCGGCCCGGGCGGCGGCGAGCTGGACACCCAGCGCCTCCGGAAGCCCGTTGTTCTGGCTGGACGGAGCCGCGGCGGCCGGCGGGGCCAGCAGCAGGCCCGCGGCCAGCGCTCCGGTGATCAGAGTGGCAGCGCTCCCCAGCGCTGCAGTGCGTATCACGTGGTTGTTCCCCCTGCGTCAGACCCGGCCGGAAGAGGCCGGGTTGGTCGGGTCATTCGGTCGAACAGGGGGATCCTTTCGCCTGACCTACACCTGACAACAGAGCGAGGTCGCGTTCTTTGCCAACCCGATAACCGGAAAGGCGTGTACCGCTGAGCGGTGTCCCATTCGTCCCAGGTTCGCTCAGCGGTTACCAGCCGTACGTGAGACACGCCGCGTCGAGTACCTCGCGCAGCCGCAGGGCGTCGGGGGCCAGAGCCGTCACGAGGACGGCGGGTCCGGCCAGCGGAGTGACCGCCGCGAACTCCCCGAGCACCGCGGCCGTCGGCGCCGATATGGCGAACGCCGGGTCCACGACCAGGAGCTGACCGAGCGCCCGGTGGCCCGCGAGCCCCGCCGGGCCGTCCCAGCCGCCGGGCGCGCCCGGTCCGCAGGCCACCTCCTGGTCCAGCAGCGGGCTCCCGCCCCGGGTCACGGTGAGCCGGCTGCGCAGCAGGCCCGGCACCTCCCCCGAACGGCCCAGTACCTGCTCCTCGCGCAGCAGCAGCCGGGCCGTGGGGGCGAGTTCGGCACGGGTGCGCACCCGCAGGTCGCTGCCGCGTACGGAGACCAGCGGCTCCGGCAGCCACCGCAGCGCCGAGTCCTCGGCCAGGGTCAGCCGTACGTCGTACCGCGCGGGCGCACCACCGCGCCCGGGCAGCGCCAGGGTGGCGGCCGCCGAGGCCAGGGCGAGGCGGGCCCCGGGGCCGGCGGCGGCCTCCACCGTGAGGTGGTCCCCGCCGAGCGGCGCGCTCATCGCGCCGACCAGCATCACGCCGGCCTCGGCGGGCGTGCCACGGGTGCGGCGCAGCGCGAGCGGCCCTTCACCGGCCAGCAGCGGCAGGGCGGTTCCGCCCCGGCCGTCGGCGACGGCGGAGATCCGGGCGGTGGCCCGGACACCGGGCGGAGCCGGGGCCGGGGCGGGCCGGGCCGGGGCCGGTGGGGCCAGGCCGGGCGGAGCCGGGGCCGGCGGAGCGGCGGGAGGCGCGCCGGCCACCGTAGGACTCATCGGGCGGCCCAGGCGGCGATCCGCTCGCGCACCCAGGCGGCCACCGGAGCCACGCCCTGGCCGCCGCGCAGCGACTGGAAGGCGACGGGGAGTTCGCCGCGCTGCTCGGCGGCGTCGCGGGCCATCCGGTCCAGGTCGGAGCCCACGTAGGGGGCGAGGTCGGTCTTGTTGACGACGAGCAGGTCGGCCGTGGTGACCCCGGGGCCGCCCTTGCGCGGGATGTCGTCGCCTCCCGCCACGTCGATGACGAAGATCTGGGCGTCGACGAGGCCGCGGGAGAAGGTCGCGGTGAGGTTGTCGCCGCCGGACTCGACGAGGATCAGGTCGAGCGGGCCGACCGTCTCCTCCAGCTCCTCCACCGCCTCCAGGTTGGCGGAGATGTCATCGCGGATGGCGGTGTGCGGGCAGGCGCCGGTCTCGACCGCGCTGATCCGCTCGGGCGGCAGGACGGCCTCGCGGAGCAGGAACTCGGCGTCCTCCCGGGTGTAGATGTCATTGGTGACGACGGCCATGGACAGCTCGGCGCGCAGGGCGCGGCAGAGCGCGGCGACGGTGGCCGTCTTGCCGGAGCCGACGGGTCCGCCGAGTCCGATGCGCAGGGCGCGGCGCGAGCCGTCCGCCCGTACCGGCTCGGCGCTGTGGGTGTGGCGCTGGGGGTAGGTCACACCGTGGTCGAGGTGCATGGGGATCTCCAAGGGGATGGGGGGGGAGGCGGCCGGAGCCGTCAGGAGGCGAACAGCCGTACCGGCCAGTCGGCATGGAGCTCCGCCGCGATCTCCAGCAGTGGTGAGGAGGCCGCGGGCAGGGCGTCGGGGCCTACCCGCAGGGCCCGGTCCGCGGCCCGCGCGGCCCGGCCGGAGACGGCGTCGAGCTCGGGGGCGAGGCGAGCCAGGACCCCGCTCGCCTCGAAGGGGTCCAGGCCCAGGAGGCGTACCGTTGCCGTCGCCGGTCCGCTCACGCTCTCGTACGCCGCCACGTGCGCGGCCTCCAGCGGCCCGAGCCCGGCCGCCCGGGCGGTGAGCCCGAGCACCACCGGCTGGTGCGCCCCGCGCGGAAAGGCCGCGGCAAGCGCGTCGAGTTCGGCGGCCGGCCAGGTGGCCCGGGCGGCGCGCAGCAGCTGCCGGCCCAGCCGCCGGGCCGCGGTGCGCAGCGCGGGCGAGGGCGTGCGGGCGTCGGCGGCGGCGTCGAGGACCGCCGGGTCGAGCCCGAGGGCCGCGGCGGCGGCCAGTCCGGCGGCGGTGAGTCCGGCCGTGTGGAGCCGGCCGCGGCAGAATTCCTCCAGGGTGGCGGCGTCGTGGATCCGGCCGGCCTTGCAGGCGGCCTCGGCCCCGCCGGAGTGGGCGTGCCCGCCCGCGGGGAAGCGTCCGTCGGCGAGGACGAGCAGTGCGGCGAGGCTCATGGGGCCTCCGCCATCAGCAGGGGCTCCATGTCAGAAGAGGAAGTATCTCTGCGCCATGGGCAGTTCCGCGGCGGGTGCGGGCTCCACCACCTCGCCGTCGATGGTGACGGTGAACGTGTCGGCGTCGACCTCGACCCTCGGCATGGCGTCGTTGTTGCGCATGTCCGACTTGCCCACCTTGCGGGTGCTCTCGATGGCCACGAACTGCTTGCCGAGTCCGAGCCGTTCGGGCAGCTCGTCGTCGAGCGCGGCCTGCGCGGTGAAGTTGACCGAGTTCAGCCCGGGTGCCCGGCCGTGGCTGCCGAACATCGGACGGGGCAGCACCGGCTGCGGGGTGGGGATGGAGGCGTTCGCGTCGCCCATCTGTGCGTAGGCGATCTGGCCGCCCTTGATCACCACTTCGGGCTTGACCCCGAAGAAGGCGGGCGTCCACAGCACGAGGTCGGCGAGCTTGCCGGTCTCCACCGAGCCGATCTCGCGGGCGAGGCCCTGGGCCACGGCAGGGTTGATCGTGTACTTGGCGACGTAGCGGCGGGCGCGGTGGTTGTCGGCCGGCCCGTCGCCGGGCAGGAAGCCGCGCCGCTTCTTCATCACGTGGGCGGTCTGCCAGGTGCGCAGCACGACCTCGCCGACGCGCCCCATGGCCTGGGCGTCGGAGGAGATGATCGAGATGGCGCCGAGGTCGTGCAGTACGTCCTCGGCGGCGATGGTCGAGGGCCGGATCCGGGACTCGGCGAAGGCCAGGTCCTCGGGGACGGCCGGGTTGAGGTGGTGGCAGACCATCAGCATGTCGAGGTGTTCCTCGATGGTGTTGACGGTGTGCGGCCGGGTCGGATTGGTGGAGCTGGGCAGGATGTTCGGCTCGGAGACCACGGTGATGATGTCGGGTGCGTGCCCGCCGCCCGCGCCCTCGGTGTGGTACGAGTGGATCGTCCGCCCGGCGATGGCGGCGAGGGTGTCGGCGACGAACCCGGCCTCGTTGAGGGTGTCGGTGTGGACGGCGACCTGGGCGCCGGTCTCCTCGCAGACGCTCAGGCAGGCGTCGATGACGGCGGGGGTGGCCCCCCAGTCCTCGTGGATCTTGAAGCCGAGGGCGCCGCCGCGCAGCTGGGAGTGCATGGCTTCGCGGGACATGGTGTTGCCCTTGCCCAGCAGGCCGATGTTGACGGGGTAGGACTCCAGGGCCGCGAACATCCGGGCGAGGTGCCAGGGTCCGGGCGTGACGGTGGTGGCCTTGGTGCCCTCGGCGGGGCCGGTGCCGCCGCCGACGAGGGTGGTGATGCCGGAGGCGAGGGCCTCGTCGATGACGGTCGGCGAGATGAAGTGCACGTGGGCGTCTATGGCGCCGGCCGTGACGATCTTCCCGTTGCCCGCGATGATCTCGGTCTCGGGACCGATCACGAGGGCGGGGTCCACCCCGTCCATGGTGTCGGGGTTGCCGGCCTTCCCGATGCCGCAGATACGGCCGTCGCGGATGCCGATGTCGGCCTTGACGATGCCCCAGTGGTCCAGGACGACGACTCCCGTGATCACGGTGTCGGGGGCGCCTTCGGCGCGCGTGGTCCGGGCCTGGCCCATGGACTCGCGGATCACCTTGCCGCCGCCGAACACGGCCTCGTCGCCGGAGCGTCCGGGGCCGCCGCTCAGGTCCCGCTCGATCTCGACGAAGAGGTCGGTGTCGGCGAGCCGGATGCGGTCGCCCGCGGTCGGCCCGAAGAGGTCGGCGTACGCGCGGCGGTCGAGCTCAGCCATCGAGCGGCCCTCCGATCTCCCCGCGCAGGCCCGGTACGGTGCGCAGCCCGCCCAGCGGTACGAGTTCCACGGCGACCGGGATGCCCGGCTCGAAGCGCACGGCGGTGCCGGCGGCGATGTTGAGCCGCAGCCCGCGGGCCGCCGGGCGGTCGAAGTCGAGGCCGGGGTTGGCCTCGGCGAAGTGGTAGTGGGAGCCGACCTGGACGGGCCGGTCGGCGGCGTTGAGCACGGTGAGGCGGGTGACGGGCCGGCCCTCGTTGAGGCGCACCGGGCCGTCCCCGTGGACGATTTCGCCGGGGATCATGCGGGTTCTCCCCTTCAGACGATCGGTTCGTGGACGGTGACGAGCTTGGTGCCGTCCGGGAAGGTCGCCTCGACCTGGACGTCGTGGATCATCTCGGGGATCCCCTCCATCACCTCGGCGCGGCCGAGCACCGTGCGGCCGGAGGCCATGAGCTCGGCCACGGTCCGCCCGTCTCGGGCCCCTTCGAGGATGTGCGAGGTGATCAGGGCGATCGCCTCGGGGTGGTTGAGGAGGACGCCGCGCGCCTTGCGCTTCTCGGCCACGTCCGCGGCCACGTGGATGAGCAGTCGTTCCTGCTCGTGCGGTGTCAGTTGCACTCGTATCACCAAGCTTCCAGGACCATGTCAGCGTCGCGTCGGGCCGACCCTAAGCGGCCTTCAACACTTTGTTGACCTGCACGTATCCGGGCCAAGCGTCTCTTGCCCAACGCAGGGGAAGGCTTTCCGTCCCGAGCACCGGCGCTTTGCCGAAGGATGGGTGATCATTGACGGACGGCCATGGCCGCCACGCTAGGCGCCGCGTTTTTCCGCCGCGTTAACCCACGTTTCAGGGAAGCACTCGGTTCAACTCCCGGGCCGCCCGCACCCGGTTCCGTATACGGACACCCGGGAGGAGTTACGGCCCTGGGCCTGGATCAGCAGCCCGAGACGCTCTTCGCGGGGGCTCCGACGGGCCAGGGGAGGGCGATCCAGACGGTCTTGCCGCCGTCCTCGGTGGGGCTGACCGAGAGCCGGCCGCCCGCTTCGGCGGTGAGCCAGCGGATGATGACCATCCCCCGGCCGTTGTCCTGCTGCACGGCGGCCGGGAGGCGCCTGGGCCAGCGCGGGTGACTGTCGGTCACCCCGACGCGCAGCCACTCCCCGCGCTCCAGGCGGACGTCGACGGTGAAGGTGGGCGACTGGCCGAAGGTGTGCTGGACGGCGTTGGTGGCGAGCTCCGAGACGATCAGCCGGATGCTGTCCGCGGTGTCGGCCTCGTCGGGCAGTCCCCATTCACCGAGCACCTCCGCGACGTAGCGGCGGGCGGTGGCGACCGAGGCGGGATCGCTCGGCAGAGTGACGGATGCTTCCTGGAGGTCTGCCATGGCGACGGTCCCTTTCCCACCGGGGCGAACCGCCCCGGATCTGTGCTGGACGCCAGAGTGCCACCCATCGTCCCGCCGGTGCGGCCGTTCCCCCAAGATATGCATATATCTGTCGCTCAATGCGGTGAACTCTGCTACGGAAGAGCGTATTTGGACGGCAGACTGGTGCGAGCTGTGCCGGTGGAAGGAGGCGGGTATGCAGCACGGTCCCGCGGTGCGTCGGCGCAAGCTCGGCGAGGAACTGCGCGCCCTGCGCGACCGGACCGGACTCACCAGTGGTGAGGCCGCCCGGATCGCGGGGTGGCACCAGTCGAAAATCAGCCGCATCGAGACAGGGCGCAGTGGCGTGAAACCGGAGGACATCCGCCTCCTCCTCGATGTGTACGGAGAGGTCGTCAGCCCCGAGCAGCGGGCGCTGCTTGAGGCCCTGTCGGCCTCGGCGGCGGGACCCGCAGCGGGCGGGGGCGAGGCCGGACGCGGCCGCCAGTGGTGGCACGACTACCGGGGCCTGCTGCCCCAGGAGTACCGGGACTTCATCAGCCTGGAGGCGAGCGCCCGCGCGGCTCGTACGGTCGAGCTCTCCGTGGTGCCGGGCCTGTTGCAGACCCCGGAGTACGCGCGGGCGGTGACCCGGGCCGCGCTGGGCGGGCTGCCGGAGCCCAAGGTGGACGCGCTGGTCGACGTACGGCTGGCCCGGCAGTCGGTGCTGCGGGCGGATCCGCCGCTGGAGCTGAGCGCCGTACTGGACGAGGCGGTGCTGCGGCGGCAGATCGGCGGGCCCGGGGTGATGGAGGCGCAGCTGCGGCATCTGGTGCAGGTGGCCCGGTTGCCCCAAGTGCGGCTGCAGGTACTGCCGTTCAGCGTGGGGGGTCATCTCGGCCTGACAGGACCGTTCGTTATTTTCTCATTTCCGAACATCGCCGATCTGGATGTGGTGGTACTCGACCATTTGACGAGTAGCCTCTACCTGGAGCGGAAGGAAGACCTTGAGGCGTACAGCGCCGCATTCCGCACCATCCAGGCGCACGCCCTCCCGCCCCAGGACTCGTCGGATCTCATCAGCTCACTCGCTGACGACGCGTAAGGAGGCACCCCCGTGTCCGCAACCCCCCTATCCACCAGCGGACTTCTGATCAGCGCGCGGTGGCGGCGGAGCAGCCGCAGCACCGGAATGAACAACTGCGTGGAAACCGCCGTCCTCGGTGGCGGCGGCCTGCTGGCCGTCCGCGACTCGAAGCGGACGGACGGCCCGGCCGTGCTCTTCACCGAGCCGGCCTGGAACGGCTTCCTCGCAGCCGTACGGGCAGACGTGGACGTACTCGCGTGAGGCCCTAGCAGTCCGTGGCTCCGGCCGGGGCGGTCTTCAGGATCGTCTCGACGGCCCGGTCGATCTCGTCCCCCGTGAGATCGGCCCGTGCGGTCAGCCGCAGCCGGGAGATGCCGTCCGGCACGGACGGCGGACGGAAGCACCCCACGGACAGACCTGCCTCGCGGCAGTCGGCGGCCCAGCGCAGTGCCGCCGCGGCCGACGGGGCCCGTACCGACACCACGGCCGCGTCCGGCCGGGCCGCGGTCAGGCCGGACGCGGTGAGCCGCCCGTACAGCCGGTCGGCCACCTCGCGGGCCCGGCCGGCGCGCTCCGGCTCCCGCCGGAGCAGGCGCAGGCTCGCCAGCGCCGCGCCCGCGGCGGCCGGTGCCAGCCCGGTGTCGAAGATGAAGGTCCGGGCGGTGTTGACCAGGTGCCGGATCACCTTGGCCGGACCGAGCACGGCCCCGCCCTGGCTGCCCAGGGACTTCGAGAGCGTGAGGGTGGCCACCACCCCGGGCGCGCCCGCGAGGCCGGCGGCGTGCAGGGCCCCCCGGCCGCCCTCCCCCAGGACGCCCAGCCCGTGCGCGTCGTCCACGACCAGGGCCGCGCCGCGCTCCCGGCAGGCGGCCGCGTACGCGGCGAGCGGGGCGGCGTCCCCGTCCACGGAGAACACCGAGTCGCTGACCAGCAGCGCCCGGCCCTCCTGTGCGCCGAGCGCCTTGCGCGCGGCTTCCGGATCGGAGTGCGGGATCACTTCGATGCCGGCGCGCGAGAGCCGGCAGCCGTCGACGATGGAGGCGTGGTTGCCCGCGTCGGAGACGACGCGCGTGCCGCGGTCGCTGAGCGCCGTGACGGCCGCCAGGTTGGCGGCGTACCCGGAGGACAGGACGAGCGCGGCCTCGAATCCGCAGAACGCCGCGAGCTCCCGCTCGAGCTCCGCATGAAGCTCGGTCGTACCGGTCACCAGGCGTGATCCAGTGGCCCCGGCCCCCCACCGCTCGGCCGCCTCGCGCGCGCCGCGTACGGTCTCGGGGTGGCGGGACAGGCCGAGGTAGTCGTTGCTCGCGAGGTCCAGCAGCGGCGAGGAGGCCGGGCGGGGGCGCAGCGTCCGGACGAGTCCGGCCTGCTCACGGGCCCGCTCCGCGTCGTCGATCCAGGCGAACACGTCATCGGGCTCGGGGCTGTGCTGGCTCATCGGCGGGTCCTCGTTTTTTGTCGGCAATCCACAGACCTGCCTGACCCTAACGGCCGCCACTTGAGTGCCAGGTGTGGCGATCCACACACTCCGTTCCGGCCATGTTGTGCGATCTCTCCTTGGCCGGGAGTGCTCGTGTAGTCCAGGATCGGCGTCATGGACCTGCTGAACACCCTGGTGGACAAGGGGCTGCGGCGCGAGCTGCCGACCCGCGAAGAGGCGCTTGCCGTACTGGCGACCTCTGACGACGAACTGCTCGACGTGGTGGCCGCGGCCGGCAAGGTGCGCCGCCAGTGGTTCGGGCGTCGGGTCAAGCTGAACTACCTGGTCAACCTGAAGTCCGGGCTCTGCCCCGAGGACTGCTCCTACTGCTCCCAGCGGCTGGGATCGAAGGCGGAGATCCTCAAGTACACGTGGCTCAAGCCGGAGGAGGCCTCGCAGGCCGCCGCGGCCGGTGTCGCGGGCGGCGCGAAGCGCGTGTGCCTGGTGGCGAGCGGGCGCGGCCCGACGGACCGCGACGTCGAGCGGGTCGGCAGGACGATCGAGGCGATCAAGGAGCAGAACGAGGGCGTCGAGGTGTGCGCCTGCCTCGGCCTCCTCGCGGAGGGCCAGGCCGAGCGCCTGAAGGACGCGGGCGCCGATGCCTACAACCACAACCTGAACACCTCCGAGGCCACGTACGGCCAGATCACCAAGACCCACACGTACGCGGACCGGGTCGACACGGTGCAGAAGGCGCACGCGGCGGGCCTGTCCGCCTGCTCCGGTCTCATCGCGGGCATGGGCGAGAGCGACGAGGACCTGGTCGACGTCGTCTACTCGCTGCGCGAGCTGGACTCGGACTCGGTCCCGGTCAACTTCCTGATCCCGTTCGAGGGCACCCCGCTGGCCAAGGAGTGGAACCTCACCCCACAGCGCTGCCTGCGGATCCTGGCGATGGTCCGGTTCGTCTGCCCCGACGTGGAGGTCCGGATCGCCGGCGGCCGCGAGGTGCACCTGCGCTCGATGCAGCCGCTCGCGCTGCACATCGCCAACTCGATCTTCCTCGGCGACTACCTCACCAGTGAGGGCCAGGCCGGCCAGGCCGACCTCGACATGATCGCGGACGCCGGTTTCGAGGTGGAGGGCGCCGGTACGACGACCCTGCCGGCGCACCGCGCGGACGCGTTGGCGGCGGCCAGGGCCGCGGCCGGCCAGGGCCCGTGCGGCTCCTCGGCGGCCGAGGCGGGCTGCGGTTCGGCGTGCGGCGGCTGCTCGGGCCACGAGGCCGTCCCGGCACAGGCGGCGGTCGCGGCATCGGCACCGGTGCCCGCCGGGGCGCCGGCCCAGGCTCCGGCCGGCGAGGTCCGCCCGGACCTGGTGGCGGTCCGCCGCCGGGGCGCGGGAACGGACCTCGCCCCCAATGCCTGACCAGCACCACTCGCTGCCGGCCGCGGAACTGCTCGCGCTGGACCGGCAGCACGTCTGGCACCCGTACGGTCCGATGCCCGGGCGGCAGGAGCCCCTGGTGGTCTCCTCCGCCTCGGGGGTCCGGCTCCGGCTGGCCGAGCCATCGCAGGGGCAGGACGAGCTGGTCGACGGCATGTCCTCCTGGTGGTCGGCGATCCACGGCTACAACCACCCGGTGCTGAACGAGGCCGTGACCGACCAACTCGGCCGGATGTCACACGTGATGTTCGGCGGACTCACCCACGAGCCCGCCGTCCGCCTCGCCGCCCGGCTGGTCGAGATCACCCCGCCCGGCCTGGAGCACGTCTTCCTCGCCGACTCGGGGTCGGTCTCGGTCGAGGTCGCGGTGAAGATGTGCCTCCAGTACTGGCGTTCCATCGGCCGGTCCGGCAAGACCAGGCTGCTGACCTGGCGCGGCGGCTACCACGGGGACACCTGGACGCCGATGGGCGTCTGCGACCCCGAGGGCGGCATGCACGAGCTCTGGGCGGGGATCCTCCCGCAGCAGCTCTTCGCGGACGTCCCGCCGAGCGGATTCGACGCGCCCGTGGATCCCGCGTACGTCGACCACCTGCGCTCCCTGCTCTCCGCCCACGCGGACGAGCTGGCCGCGGTGATCGTGGAACCGGTGGTCCAGGGCGCGGGCGGCATGCGCTTCCACAACCCTGGATACCTGCGGGTGCTGCGCGAACTGTGCGACGAGTACGACGTCCTGCTCGTCCTGGACGAGATCGCGACGGGCTTCGGCCGCACCGGCGCCCTGTTCGCGGCCGACCACGCCGGGATCACCCCGGACGTGATGTGCCTCGGCAAGTCCCTGACCGGCGGCTACCTCACGCTGGCCGCCACCTTGTGCACGGAGCGGGTGGCGAACGGGATCTCCCGGGGCGCCGTCCCGATCCTCGCCCACGGGCCGACGTTCATGGGCAACCCGCTCGCCACGGCCGTGGCGCTGGCCTCGATCGACCTGCTCCTCGGGCAGGACTGGCAGCGCGAGGTCAAGCGCATCGAGGCGGGTCTGCTGGAGGGCCTGGCCCCGGCGCGGGAGCTGCCCGGTGTGCGGGACGTAAGGGTCCTGGGCGCGATCGGCGTGGTCCAGCTGACGCACGAGGTCGACGTGGCTGCGGCGACCCGGGCCGCGGTACGCGAAGGCGTGTGGGTACGGCCGTTCCGGGACCTGGTCTACGTGATGCCGCCGTTCGTCACGGACGACGCCGACGTGGCCCGCATCTGCCGTGCGGTGTGCGCGGCCGCGCAGGAGGGCTGACATGACGGTACTGATGGTCTCGGGCACGGGCACGGAGATCGGCAAGACGGTGGTCACGGCGGCGGTCGCGGCCGCCGCCGTGGCGACGGGCCGCTCGGTGGCGGTGCTCAAGCCGGCTCAGACGGGCATGGAACCCGGCGCTCCGGGCGATGCGGCGGAGGTGGTCCGCCTGGCCGGGCCGACGGTCACGGCGGTGGAACTGGCCCGCTATCCGGAGCCGTTGGCCCCGGACACGGCGGCCCGCCGGGCGGGCCTGCCGACGCTCTCCCCGACGGAGATCGCGGAGGCGGCGCGGGACCTGTCCGGCTCCCACGACCTGGTCCTGGTGGAGGGGGCGGGCGGGCTGCTGGTCCGCTTCGACGAGGCCGGCCACACCCTGGCCGACGCGGCCCGCCTGCTCGACGCCCCGGTCCTGGTGGTCACCCCGCCGGCCCTCGGCACCCTCAACTCGACGACCCTGACGGCGGAAGCCCTCCGGGCACGGGGGCTCAAGGCGCCGGGCGTGGTCATCGGCAGCTGGCCGGCGGAGCCGGACCTGGCCTGTCGCTGCAACCTGGCGGACCTGCCGTCGTCCTCGGGGCTCCCGCTGTTGGGCGTCGTACCCGAAGCCTCGGGATCCCTGTCCCCGGAGTCCTTCCGCGCGGCGGCTCCCACGTGGCTCTCCGCCGCCCTGTCGGGCACCTGGTCCCCGGAGTCCTTCCTGAGGACCTGGCAGCCCTGATCCGACACCCCGGACCGATCAGGTCCGGCGGCGCCGACCGGCCCGCCGGGCCTTGCCGTTCGCGGGGCCTTCCCGTCCGCGGGCCTTCCCGTCCGCGGGGCGTTCAGTGGCCGCCGCGTGGCTCGTGGCAGCCGCCCTCCATGTAGGCGCCCTGCGCCTGCACGCTCACCGGCGGGCTCGCATGACCCGTCACGCACGGCCCGCTCTCCGGAATCGACAGGACGAACGAGAGGTCGCCCGTGCTCGACGCGTACACGTCTCCCGTCTCCACCTTGTAGCCCATCCCGGTCAGGAGCCCGCTGAGCTCCTGCGCCGTCCGCGGTGCGCCCTTCCCGTCGGAGCCGCCCAGCGCCGCCTTGATCCGTGCGGCGTGCGCGTCGCCGCGGCACTGGGCGGCGGGCGTGAGCGCGGCCTGGTTCTTGTACGCGTGGTTCTCCGCGTACTTGCGCGCCGCCGGGTCCGTGGGCAGGTCGTCCGGCGCGGCCGACGAGGTCGGCGCCGCGCTCGCCTTCCCCTCGCACAGCGCGGCCACCTCGGGGAAGAGCTTGTCGTGGCGGCCCACCGCGGCCGCCGCCCGGGCGGCGTAGTCCGTGCTCTGGCCGGGCGCCGGCACCGGGGACGGGTCCGCGACCGCGCCGCTGCCGGCCGCCGTGGTGCCGCAGGCGGTCATGGCAAGCATTCCGGCGGCCAGCAGCGCGGCGCGGGCGGGGGTGGTCGTACGGGATGTCACTGGGTCTCCACTTCCTGGGGGCCCCAGCGGCCGGGGCGCATGATCGGATCACCCGATTGTCGTCACGGTACGGCCCCGAACTCCTGAGTACGCGTACTCAGCCGAGCGGCTTGACCCAGCGGGTCCACTGGTCCCCGGGGTGGTACCCGCCGGCGGCCCATGCCCCGTGCGCCCGCTCGTTGCGGTCCAGCACCATCGCGTCGGCGCGCCGTCCGCCGAGCTCGCGGAACCGCTCCTCCGCGGCGGCCAGCAGCGCCGACCCGATGCCCTGGCGGCGGCGATCCGGGTGCACCGCGAGCCGGTACAGGTGGCAGCGCCAGCCGTCGAAGCCCGCTATCACGGTGCCGACCAGTTCGCCCTCGCGCCTGGCGAGCAGCAGGGCGTGCGGATCGCGGGCGTGGAGGCGCTCGACCCCGGCGAGGTCGTCACTGATACTCGTTCCCTCGGCGGCCGTCTTCCAGAAGTCGAGCACGGCGGTGAGATCAGCGGCGGACGCGGGACCGATATGAAGATCACTCATGGCCGGATCCCATCATCCGGTTGCGCTCCGCCAAAAGAATGATCCGACCTCTTTGCCTTTCCTTTACTATGGTGCAAGCGGTCGACCGACCCGAAAACCGACCCGAACGAAAGGTGTGAGCGTCCGCCCATGGGCGAGCCCCCCAGTACCCGACATCGCGCGATACCCCTCCTCCTGGCTGATCATGGGACGGAGGTGACCGACCGATGACCGAAGTGCTCCTGCTCCTCGTGGCGCTGCTGCTCTGCCTTGCCTGCGGGGCCTTCGTCGCGGCCGAGTTCTCGCTCACCACCGTCGAGCGCAGTGAGCTCGAACAGGCCGCCGAGCGTGGCGAGCGCGGAGCCGAGAGCGCCCTGGAGGCCGTCCGGAGCCTCACGTTCCAGCTCTCCGGCGCACAGCTCGGCATCACCGTGACCGGCCTGGTCATCGGCATGATCTCCAAGCCCTCGATCGCCGCCCTGCTCCAGGGCCCCTTCGAGGCCATGGGGCTGTCGGCCGACACCGCCTCCACCACCGCCCTGATCCTGGGCACCGTACTGTCGACCGTCGTCCTGATGGTCGTCGGCGAGCTGGTCCCCAAGAACTGGGCGATCTCCTCACCGCTGGCCATCGCCAAGCGCGTGGCCACCACGCAGCGGGTATTCAGCCGCACCTTCCGGCCGTTCATCAGCCATCTCAACACCACGGCGAACCACATGGTCCGCCGGCTCGGCATGGAGCCGGCCGAGGAGCTCGCCTCCGCGCGCACCCCGCAGGAGTTGGTGGCGCTGGCCCGGCACTCCGCGAAGGCGGGCGCGCTGGAGAAGGACACCGCCGAGCTCTTCGTGCGGACCCTGAACCTGGCCGACCTGACCGCGGAGAACGTCATGACCCCGCGGGTCCAGGTCACGGCCCTCGACGTGCAGGCCACCGCCGAGGACGTGGCGAACGCGACGCTCGCGACCGGCCTGTCGCGCTTCCCCGTCTACCGCGGCAGCCTCGACACCGTCGTCGGCACCGTCCACATCAAGGACGTGCTCGCGATGCCCGCCGAGGAACGGCACCGCCGCCCCGTCTCCCGGCTGCTGCGCGATCCGCTGCTGGTACCGGAGTCGCTGACCGTGGACCGGCTGCTGGACCTGCTGTCCGGCCGCCAGACGATGGCCGTGGTGATCGACGAGTACGGCGGCACGGCCGGCGTGGTCACCCTGGAGGACATCGTCGAGGAGGTCGTCGGCGAGGTGCGCGACGAGCACGACCCGCACGAGACCTCGGACCTGGCCCCGGCCGGTACGGACGCCTCCGGGCGCCCCCTCTACTCCGCCGACGGCGCCGTGCGCACCGATCAGCTGGAGCGGATCGGACTGCGCGTGCCGGACGGCCCGTACGAGACCCTCGCCGGGCTGATAGCGACCGAGCTGGGCCGGATCCCGGCCGTCGGCGACAGCATGGAGCTGGCCGGCTGGCGGCTCGACGTGGTGGACGCCAGCGGCCGGCGGGCCGCGCGGGTGCTGCTGCACGCGCCGGCCGAGCCGGCGCAGGAGTCCTCGGACAAGGGTGGGGAGGGAGCGCGATGACGGTGCTCCAACTGCTGATCGGCCTGGCGACCCTGGTCGTCAACGCCTTCTTCGTCGGCGCCGAGTTCGCGCTGATCTCGGTGCGGCGCAGCCAGATCGAGCCGTACGCCGAGCAGGGCGACCGGCGGGCCCGCGCCGTGCTGTGGGCGCTGGAGCACGTCTCGGCGCTGATGGCGGCGGCCCAGCTGGGCATCACGCTGTGCACCCTGGTGCTGGGTGTGGTGGCCGAGCCGGCCATCGCGCACCTGCTGACCCCGCTGTTCGACCTGGTCGGGGTGGACTCGAGGCTGACCCACGTGATCTCGTTCGTGGTGGCGCTGGCGCTGGCCACGTACCTGCACATGCTCTTCGGCGAGATGCTGCCGAAGAACGTGGCGCTGTCCGAGCCGGTGCGCACCGCGCTGCTGCTCGGTCCGCCGCTGGTGACCCTGGCCCGGGCGCTGAGGCCGGTGATCTTCGCGATCAACGCCTTCGCCAACCTGCTGCTGCGGATGCTGCGGGTGGAGGTGAAGGACGAGGTCGCGGCGACGTTCACGGACGACGAGCTGGCCCGGATCGTGAAGGACTCCAGCGCCGCGGGGCTGATCGACGGCCGGGCGAGCGAGCGGCTGCACGACGCCCTGGAGCTGGGCCGGCGGCCGGTCACCGATGTGGTGCTGCCGCTGGACCGGGTCGTCGTGGCCCGGGAGGGCGTCACGCCGACGGCCCTGCAGCGACTGTCCGCCGAGTCCGGGTACTCCCGTTTCCCGGTGATCGACGCCCAGGCCGGGATCCTCGGGTACCTGCACGTCAAGGACGCCCTCGACGCGGACGGGCCGGAGCGGGACCAGCCGTTCCCCGTCTCCGCGCTGCGTCCGATCGCGCAGGTACGGGCAGAGACCCCGCTGGACGACGTACTGACCGCGATGCGGCGCAGCCGGACGCATCTTGCGGCGGTCATGGGCTCGGGCGGGGCGATGACGGGCCTGGTCACGATGGAGGACGTGCTGCGCGAGCTGTTCGGCAGGCCGGCCTCCGCCTGACGCGGTTGCCACCGCGGTGGTGCCCCGGCCCTGCACGGCCGGGGTACTGCGCGGTAGCATCGCTGCGCCATGGAGATGAATGCGTCTTACACCAGTTTCGTCGCGGTCGGCGACTCCTTCACCGAGGGCATGTCCGACGTGCTGCCCGACGGCTCCTACCGCGGCTGGGCCGATCTGCTGGCCGCCCGCCTCGCGGCGCGAGAGCCCGGCTTCCGCTACGCGAACCTCGCGGTCCGCGGGAAGCTGATCGGGCAGATAGCCGAGGACCAGGCCCCGGTCGCGGCGGCGATGGGCGCGGACGTGGTGACGCTGGTCGGCGGTCTGAACGACGCGCTGCGGCCGAAGGTGGACATGGGCCGGGTCCGCGGGCACCTGGAGGAGGCCGTGGGGCTGCTGGCCCCCACCTGCGGGACGCTGGTGCTGATGCGCTCGCCGGGGCGCAACGGGCCGGTGATGGACCGGTTCCGGCCGCGCATGGAGGAGCTCTTCGGCATCATCGAGGAGCTGGCCGCCCGGCACGGGGCCCTGGTCGTGGACCTGTACGGGCCCGGGGTGCTGGCCGACCCCCGCATGTGGGACGTGGACCGGCTGCACCTGACGGCCGAGGGCCACCGCCGGGTCGCCGAGGCGGTCTGGCAGACGCTGGGCCTGCCGCCCGAGCAGGACTGGCGCGCCGAGCTCCCGGCGGCGATACCGCCGGGCTGGGCCGTGCGCCGGTCCCAGGACCTGAGCTTCGCCCGGCAGCACCTGCTGCCGTGGGTCGGCCGCCGCCTGACGGGCCGCTCCTCCGGGGACGGCCGACCGGCCAAGCGCCCGGAGCTGCTCCCGTACGAGGCAGGCGCGCGCGAGCAGCTCTCGTAGCAAGGCACAATCCGGGGCGGGGTCCCTACCTGCGTAAACGCACAGCTGCGGCCCAAGTAGAATCCCTACACGTGACAGCCAAGCCCCGCATCCCCAATGTCCTGGCCGGCCGCTACGCCTCCGCGGAGCTCGCCGTCCTGTGGTCCCCCGAGTACAAGGTGACGCTGGAGCGGCGGCTGTGGCTCGCCGTGCTCCACGCCCAGAAGGACCTCGGCATCGAGGTCCCGGACGCCGCCCTCGCCGACTACGAGCGCGTCCTGGAGACGGTCGACCTCGCCTCCATCGCCGAGCGCGAGAAGGTCACCCGGCACGACGTGAAGGCCCGCATCGAGGAGTTCAACGCCCTCGCCGGCCACGAGCACGTCCACAAGGGCATGACCTCCCGCGACCTCACCGAGAACGTCGAGCAGCTCCAGATCCGGCTCTCGCTGGAGCTGGCCCGCGACCGTACGGTCGCCGTCCTCTCCCGTCTGGGCAAGCTGGCCGGCGAGCACGCCGAGCTGGTCATGGCCGGCCGCTCCCACAACGTCGCCGCGCAGGCGACGACCCTGGGCAAGCGCTTCGCCACGGCGGCCGACGAGCTGCTGGTCGCCTACGCCCGGCTGGAGGACCTGCTCGGCCGCTACCCGCTGCGCGGGATCAAGGGTCCGGTCGGCACCGCCCAGGACATGCTCGACCTGCTGGGCGGCGACGCCGCCAAGCTGGCCGACCTGGAGCAGCGGATCGCCGCCCACCTCGGCTTCGCCCAGGCCTTCACCTCCGTCGGCCAGGTCTACCCGCGCTCGCTCGACTACGACGTGGTCACCGCCCTGGTACAGCTGGCCGCCGCCCCCTCGTCGATCGCGAAGACGATCCGCCTGATGGCCGGCCACGAGCTGGTCACCGAGGGCTTCAAGCCCGGCCAGGTCGGCTCCTCCGCGATGCCGCACAAGATGAACACCCGCTCCTGCGAGCGCGTCAACGGCCTGATGGTCATCCTGCGCGGCTACGCCTCGATGACCGGCGAGCTGGCCGGCGACCAGTGGAACGAGGGCGACGTGTCCTGCTCCGTGGTCCGCCGGGTGGCCCTGCCCGACGCGTTCTTCGCGTTCGACGGCCTGCTGGAGACCTTCCTGACGGTGCTCGACGAGTTCGGCGCCTTCCCGGCCGTCGTGGCCCGCGAGCTGGACCGCTACCTGCCGTTCCTCGCGACCACCAAGGTCCTGATGGGCGCGGTGCGGGCGGGTGTCGGCCGCGAGGCCGCCCACGAGGTCATCAAGGAGCACGCGGTGGCCTCCGCGCTCGCCATGCGCGAGCAGGGCGCCGAGCGCAACGAGCTGCTGGACAAGCTGGCCGCCGACGAGCGGATGCCGCTGGACCGGGCCCAGCTCGACGCCCTGATGGCCGACAAGCTGTCCTTCACGGGCGCGGCCGGTGACCAGGTGGCCGCGGTGGTATCCCGTATCGAGGCGATCGCCAAGCAGCACCCGGAGGCCGCCGGGTACGCACCGGGATCGATCCTCTGACCGCCGAGGAGCTGAGCGCCGCCCGTGACCGCGTCCTCCCGGACGTGGTCGCGGGCGGTCTGCGTGTGCTGTTCTGCGGGATCAATCCGGGTCTCCTCTCCGCCGCGACGGGCCACCACTTCGCCCGCCCCGGCAATCGTTTCTGGCCGGTCTTGCATCTGTCCGGCTTCACCCCGCGCCGCCTGGATCCCGCGGAGCAGGAAGAGCTGCTGACCTACCGGCTCGGCATCACCAACGTCGTCGCCCGCGCCACGGCCAGGGCCGACGAGCTGAGCGCCGAGGAGTTCCGCGAGGGCGGCCGCATCCTGACCGCCAAGGTGGAACTGCTGCGCCCGCAGTGGCTGGCGGTCGTCGGAGTCACCGCCTACCGCACCGCCTTCGGCGAGCGGAAGGCACAGATCGGACCCCAGGACCGGACCATCGGCTCCACCCGCGTCTGGGCGCTTCCCAACCCCAGCGGCCTCAACGCCCACTGGACCGCGGAGTCCATGGCCCAGGAGTACGCCCGCCTCCGCTCGGCCGCCGAGTCGGCTGCCGAGCAGACTCCCCAGCCGAACCCGGACACCCCCTAGGGCGGGTCGATCACGGTCACCGCGGCCATCAGCTGCGGTGAGTGGTCGGCCCCCCAGCGGGCCTCGTAGACGGCGACCCAGCGGTCCCCGACCCGCCAGAGGTGGAGGTGGTCGCTGGTGTCGCCGATCTCCTGCCACGGCTGCGCCACCTCCCCGGCCTCCGTCCGCAGCCGCAGGCTGTCGAGCGTGAACCGGTCGGGCGTGCCCCAGCGCTCCTCCAGCCGCTGGGCCAGGGCGTCGAACTCGGCGGACACCTGGTCCTCGTGCGCCAGGCGGTCGGCCGCGTCCTCGTCCCCGTACCACCGGCTCCCGCCCAGCTCCGCGAGGTGGTAGCCGGGCCCGCTGGTGCCCACTTCGGACCTGCCCGGGACGTCGGGGAAGGCACGCGTCCGGAGCCGGTCGATCGTGTCGAGATGCTCTGCCGTGGTCATACCGTCAGTATCGCGTCGAGGTCTGACAACTGGCCCGGCGTCACGCGTCCCGCCGGCGCACCGCCAGCCAGCCGCCGGCCAGCGCGGCCGCCGCCCACAGCGCCAGCACGCCGAGGCCGCTCCAGGGACCGAGCCGACCGCTGGACTCCAGGTGCATGACGAGCTGCCCCGCCTGGTCCGGCAGGAACTCGGCCACGCCGCCCGCGGCCTGGCCGATGATGAACGGCGCCATGACGACGAAGGGTATGAGCACGCTCAGCACGATCGCCGCACTGCGCAGCACCGCTGTCAGTCCGGCCGCGAACAGGGCCATGAGCGTGAGGTACACACCGCTGCCGAAGACGGCGCGGAGGGTGCCCGGGTCCCCCAGGGACATCGCGTACTGGCCCATGAACGCCTGGCCCAGGACGAAGGTGAGCAGGCCGGTGACCTGGGCCGTCAGGAAGGCGAGTGCGCCCACCATGGCGATCTTCGACAGGTAGAGGCGCGTACGGCTCGGCACCGCGGTCAGCGACGTGCGCAGGGCGCCGTTGTGGAACTCGGCGGCCAAGGCGCTGGCCCCGAAGGCGAACGCCGCTATCTGGCCGAAGTTGATGCCGTAGAAGGCGCCGAGGAGCGGGTCCTCCCCCATGCTGCCGGCCTCGGCCTGGCCTACGGCGGCAGCGGCCAGAGCCTGTATCCCGGCGGTGGCCAGGAATATGGCGATCAGCGCCCCGAACGTGCCGCGAAGGGACCGTATCTTGATCCATTCCGAGTGCAGGACGGGGACGGTGGGCAGAGCGGCGCTCATGGCGAAGCCTCCTTGGGTCTTGGGGAAAGTCAGTGGGTGGCGGCGAACTGGGCGTGGTCGGCGGTCAGGTCGAGGTAAGCCTGCTCCAGCGAGGCGCGTTCGTCGGAGAGTTCCAGCACGGGGATGCCCTCGCGGGCTGCCATGCCTCCGAGCTGCTCGGCCCGTATGCCCTCCACCGTCCAGCGCCCGTCTCCGGTACTCGCCAGCTCGAAGCCGTCCCGGGCCAGGGCCGCCCGGAGACGGACCGGGTCCGAGGTCCGCAAGCGCACCTTCGGGGTGCTGCGGGCCTCGATGAACTCCTCCATGGAGGAGTCGGCCAGCAGCCTGCCCTGTCCGAGCACGACCAGATGGTCGGCGAGCGCCGCGGTCTCGGACATCAGATGGCTGGAGACGAGCACCGTGCGGCCCTCGGCGGCAAGGCCGCGCATCAGCTCGCGGATCCAGATGATGCCTTCGGGGTCGAGCCCGTTGGTGGGCTCGTCCAGCAGCAGCACCTCGGGATCTCCCAGCAGCGCGGCCGCTATGCCGAGACGCTGGCGCATGCCGAGCGAAAAGGTCTTGACCCGACGCTTTGCCGCCGAGGCGATCCCCGCCTGCTCCAGTACCTCTTCGACCCTGCGGACCGGGATGCGGTTGGCAGCGGCGAGGAAGCGGAGGTGGTCCCGGGCGGTGCGCCCGCCGTGGGCCGCCTGGGCGTCCAGGAGTGCACCCACCCGGTGCAGCGGGTCGGGGAAGTCGGCGAACCGGGCCCCGCCGATCCTGGCCGTCCCGGAGGTGATCCGGTCCAGGCCCAGCAGCAGGCGCATCGTGGTGGACTTGCCGGCGCCGTTGGGGCCGAGGAATCCGGTGACCCGCCCCGGCAGGACGTCGAAGGTGAGGTGGTCCACGGCTCGGGTGCGGCCGTATTCCTTGGTCAGTTCTCGGATCTCGATGCTGTTCATGGCTCAAGATTCGCTGCCCGCCCCACCCCCGCTCCTCCCCCATGCGAGGGTGCCGTCTCCCCCACGTGGGGGAGACGTATCCGGGCCGGTCACTGCCACGATGGGGGGCATGTACCGACTGCTCCGTGCCCCGCTCCAACCGGTGACCTACTCACGCTGGTTGCATCTGTGCGTGCCCGTGCTGCTGCTGGCCCTGTGGATGTTCATAGAGCCGGCGTGGCCGTGGATGCCGTTGGTCATCGTCATACCGTTCGGCCTGGTGCCCTGGGTGCGGCTGGCCGAGGGGCTGCAAGCGCAGTTCCTGCTCACCCCGCACGACCGCGGCGACCTCGACAGCGGCATCAGTGCCGCGCCGTCGGCGCGGTGGAGCGACCGGTGGCGGACACTGCTGTGGCTCGAGACACGGCTCGTCATCGCGCTCGCCGCCATGGCCGCGACCGTATGGCTCCCGGTGGTGACCGTCGAACTCGTCGCCGCGGCGCTCGGACACCCGCTCAACTCGGACCTCATGATCCCCTTCGTTCCGCCGCGTTGGGCCGCCGCACTGCTCGTTCCCGTCCCGTTGGTCCTTCTCATCGCCATAGTGGTGCTGCTGGGCGAGCTGGTCACCGCGGTCGCGCGCCGGCTGCTGGGGCCTTCGGCCGCCGAGCGGCTCACCGCCCTGGAGGCCCGCACCGAGCAGCTGTTGGAGCGCACCCGCATCGCGCGGGAGCTGCACGACTCGATCGGGCACGCCCTGACGGTGGCCGTGGTGCAGGCGGGGGCGGCCCGGGCCGCCGGCAACCCCGAGTTCACCGACAGGGCGCTGAGTGCGATCGAGGAAACGGGCCGGGCCGCGCTGGAGGACCTGGAACGGGTCCTGCTGATCCTGCGGGAGTCGGCGCAGCCCGTCTCCCAGCGGCCGACGCTGGCCGAGGCCGACCGGCTGCTGGAGTCGGCGCGGGCATCGGGGTCTGAGGTCGACGCCCAACTGACGGGGCCGCTGGAGCAGTTGCCGGGCCCGGTCACCCGGGAGGGCTACCGGATCCTGCAGGAGGCGCTCACGAACGTGCTGCGGCACTGCGGGCCGGTGCCGGTCAAGGTCCGGGTGGAGATGGCCGTCGGCAGGCTGGACATGGAGGTCATGAACCCGCTGCCGGAGGGGCCCGCCTTCATCCCCGGCAGCGGGAGCGGGCTGCGCGGGATGCGGGAGCGGGCCGCGCTGCTCGGCGGGGAGGCCGAGACCGGGCCGTTCGAGGGCAGTTGGAGGGTGCGCGCACGGCTTCCGCTGGAGCGAATACGCTGACCGGATGCCGGTTACCGTTCTGCTCGTCGATGACGAACCCCTGGTGCGCGCGGGTCTGCGTGCCGTCCTGGATGCCCAGCCCGACATCGAGGTGGTGGGTGAGGCGGCCGACGGGGCCTCCGTCGTCCCGCTCGTGCGGCAGCTGAGGCCGGACGTGGTGGCCATGGATGTGCGGATGCCGCTGCTCGACGGGATCGAGGCGACGCGGGCCGTGCTGCGGACCGTGGATTCCCCGCCGAAGATCCTCGTGGTGACCACGTTCGAGAACGACGAGTACGTGTACCAGGCGCTGCGGGCCGGGGCGGACGGATTCTTGCTGAAGCGGGCCCGCCCCTCCGAGATCGTGCACGCGGTGCGGCTGGTGGCCGAGGGCGAGACGCTGCTGTTCCCGGCGGCCGTGCGGGCGCTGGCCGCGGAGTACGGGAACCGGCAGGCGCGGGCGGTACTGAAGCGGGCCGCGCTGACCGAGCGGGAGGAAGCGGTACTGCGGGCGATGGCCCGAGGGCTGACGAACGTCGAAATCGCCAAGGAGCTGATCGTCGGCACGGAGACGGTGAAGTCCCACGTGAGCGCGATTCTGGGCAAGCTCGGGGCGCGCGACCGGACCCAGGCGGTGATCACGGCCTACGAGTCGGGATTCGTCGCCCCGGCCTGAGGGGAGGAGCCGGTTCCGGCCGATGGGGGGCTGCGTCTCGCAGCGGCCCCGGGGGCACAGTACGATCCGGCAGACAAGCTCGCTAGCTGGGAGGACACACGTTGGGGCAGCTGACCGGCGGGGATCCCTCTCTGCTCCGGCGGATCAATTCGGCCGTGGTGCTGCGTGCGCTGCGGGCGGCCGAATCGCCGACCCTCACCGACCTCACCCGGGTGACCGGACTGTCCCGGCCGACGGTCGAAGGTGTGGTCGAGGGGCTGATCGGGACCGGGCTCGTCGTCGAGGCCGGCGCGGAGGAGGGCGCGCGGCGCCAGGGGCGGCCGGCCAGGCGCTACCGGTTCCGGGCCGAGGCGGGGCATCTGCTCGGCATCGAGATCGGCTCGCACCGGATCGCGGTGCTGCTGTCCGGGCTGGACGGGCGGGTGATCGGCGCCGGCACGAAGGAGGTCGCCGAGACGGCGTCCGCCGACGAGCGGCTGGAGCGGGTGCGGGCGGCGGTGGCCGATCTGCTGCGGCGGGCCGGCGTACCGCGGGACTCCCTGCGTGCGGTCGGCGTCGGCAGCCCCGGGATCGTGGAGGCGGACGGCACCGTACGCCTGGGCACGGCACTGCCGGGCTGGACCGGACTACCCCTCGGGGAGCGGCTGAGGCGCTCGTTCCGCTGCCCGGTACAGGTGGAGAACGACGCCAATGCGGCCGCGGTCGCCGAGCATTGGAAGGGCGCCGCGCTGGACACCGACGACATGGTGTTCGTGATGGCGGGGCTCAGCCCCGGCGCGGGATCACTGATCGGAGGACGGCTGCACCGCGGCTTCGGCGGGGCGGCCGGCGAGATCGGCGCCCTGCACCTGCTGGGCCGTGATGTCACGCCCGAGAAGCTGCTGTCCACGACCGGCGAACCGCTGCACCCGCTGGACGAGCAGGCGGTCGCCGAGGTCTTCGCGATGGCCCGCCGGGGCGACGGGCGGGCCGTGGCCGCGGTGGAGCGCTTCATCCAGCGGCTGGTGCACGACGTGGCGGCGCTGGTCCTGGCCATGGATCCGGAGCTCGTCGTGGTCGGCGGCTGGGCGGCCGGCCTGGCCGGTGTCCTGGACCCCCTGCGCCGCGAACTGGAGCGCTACTGCCTTCGTCCCCCGCGGGTGGCGCAGTCCCTGCTCGGCGAGGCCGCGGTGGCCACCGGGGCCCTGCGCCTGGCGCTGGACCACGTGGAAGAAGAGCTCTTCGCGGTGGAGAAGACGGTCACGACCCGCCGCCGCTGACCCCGCGGCGGCGGACGGGCGGAGTCTCAGCCGTCAGGAGGCGACGCGGGCTTCGTGCGTTATCTCCACATCGCCCGCGTCACCGAAGGTCAGGCGGCAGGTGTCCGCGCGGTACGTGGCGACCGAGACGGCGGCCGTACCCGCGGCGGTGAAGTACCGGGTGGTGACCACGAGCACCGGCGCACCCGGCAGCCGGTCCAGTTCCTTGGCGTCGTCGGCACGCGCCGAGCCGAGCTCCACCGAGCGGTCCTGCCCGTCCAGGGCGAGCCGCTGAAGCTCCCGCAGCACGGCCCGGGCGCGCGCCGGTCCGGCCGGGGCGTCGATGGCGGAGAGGCCGGGCACGGAAGCGGCCGGCACGTACAGCAGCTCGGCGGCTACGGCCTGCCCGTGGGAGACCCGGGTCCGGCGCACGGTGTGCAGGGGCCGGTCGGTGGCGCCGGCGCCACCGAGGAGCTTCAGGACGGCGGCGGACGGCAGGGCGGCATCGGCCGGGTCCGCGTCCACGACCTCCCAGCCGTCGACGCTCTCGCCGGGCCAGCTCTGCCCCGTACTGCCGACGGCCACGCCGACCCGCGGCGGGGCCACGGTGGTGCCGACCCCGCGGCGGCGCTGCAGCCGCCCTTCGAGTTCGAGCTGCTCCAGGGCCTGGCGCAGGGTCGCGCGGGCGACTCCGAAGCGGGCGGCGAGCTCACGCTCGTTCGGCAGGACCTCGCCCACCGCGAAGTCCTGGTCGAGCGCCTCGCTGAGGACGGTCTTGAGGTGCCAGTACTTAGGCTCCGGCACCGTTTCGAGCTGCGTGGTCCCCACCCTGACTCCTCCTGCCATCGCTGCAATCGCCGTGTTCCAGCGGCAGTTCCGCGCCCTTGTTTATTAAAGGTTCCTGCACTATCCCTGCGACGATAGGACGGCACTCCCCCTTGGTCAAGACCAATCCTCACCCCTTTACCGGGCACATCGGGCATACGTATCAAGCCGTTCATGCGATGTTCTCGCTCCCCGACACGCGTCCGGGGCTTGTCCCGCAGGGCTACCGGGCGGTAATCATGGCGGTAGTCATTACTGACAGCCTGTCTCACACGCGTCCACCCGACGAGGAGCTGCATGACCGCCACGGTCTCCTTCCCGATCGAATCGCCGCTGGGCCCCCGCACCGCCACCGTCGCCTACGAGCGCAAGGGCGCCGGCGCACCGCTTCTCCTGCTGCACGGCATCGGCCACCACCTCCAGGCCTGGCACCCGGTGACCGACATCCTGGCCGCCGAGCACGACGTCATCGCCGTCGACCTGCCCGGCTTCGGCCTCTCGGAGCCGCTGCCCGAGGGGGTCCCGTACGACCTGGGCACCTTCGTCCCCGCGCTCGGTGCGCTCTGCACGGCCCTCGGCGTCGAGCGCCCGCACGTCGTGGGCAACTCCCTCGGCGGGCTCCTGGCCCTCGAGATGGGCCGCAGCAACCTGGTCCGCTCGGTCACCGCGCTCTCCCCCGCCGGCTTCTGGACCGAGGCCGAGCGCAAGTACGCCTTCGCCACCCTGCGCGCGATGCGCGTCGGCGCGCTCACGCTTCCCCACTCCACGCTGGAGCGGCTCTCGCGCAGCGCCGCCGGCCGGGCCGCGCTCACCGGCACGATCTACGCGCACCCGGCCCGCCGGTCACCCGAGGCCGTGGTCGCCGAGACCCTCGCCCTGCGCGAGGCCACCGGATTCGAGGAGACCCTCGCCGCCGGCCGCTCCGTACGGTTCACCTCGGACGTGCCCGGCCTGCCGGTCACCATCGCCTGGGGCTCCCGCGACCGGCTGCTCCTGCCCCGCCAGGGCGTACGCGCCAAGCACACGGTCCCCGACGCCCGGCTGGTCCGGCTCCGCGGATGCGGCCACGTACCGATGAACGACGACCCGGCGCTGGTCTGCCGCGTGGTTCTGGACACGGTGCGAGCCACAACCGGCCAATCCGCCTGACCTGCTGACGGCTGTTCATCCACGGTTCGGTTGGGCGACGCGGGCGGGCCGGTGTACGACGGCACACTGGTCCGACCCGTCCCCGCCGGCCCCTGGAGACGCTCCGATGGCACCGATGCCGCACACCCGACGGTCCCTGCTCGGCGGTTCACTCGCCGTTCCTGTGGGCCTTGCCCTGTCCGGCGCGCTCGCCGCGCCCGCCTTCGCCGCACCCACCACCGCCGCGGCGTTCACCCGCTCCGGACGCCCGAGCGCTTCGTGGGGCACCCAGTCCGGTGAGATCACCGCGCACTCGGCCACCATCTGGACGCGCTCCGACCGGCCGGCGCGGATGTACGTCGAGACCTCCCCGAGCGAGTCGTTCCGCTACGGCGTCCGGCGGCACGGCGGCCCGTTCCTCGGCCCCGCCACCGACTTCACCGGCACCACCACCCTGCGCGACCTCCCGCCCGGTCAGCAGATCCACTACCGGGTGGTCCTGGCCGACCCGGACGACCCGCGCCGCACGGGCGAGCCGGTCCGCGGCACCTTCCGGACCACCCCCGTCTCACGCCGCCACAACGTGCGCTTCCTGTGGTCGGGGGACCTCGCCGGCCAGGGCTGGGGCATCAACCCGGACCTCGGCGGCTACCGCGTCTTCGACGAGATGCGCCAGCGCGACCCCGACTTCTTCCTCTTCAGCGGGGACACCATCTACGCCGACGGGCCGATCCAGGCCTCCGTCCCCCTGCACGACGGCAGCATCTGGCGCAACATCACCACCGAGGAGAAGGCGAAGGTCGCCGAGACCCTCGCCGAGTTCCGCGGGAACTTCCGCTACAACCTGCTCGATCGCAACCTGCGCGACTTCAACGCCCAGGTGCCGGTCCTCGCCCAGTGGGACGACCACGAGGTGCGCAACAACTGGTACCCCGGCCAGGTGATCGACGACCCCCGCTACACCGTGCGCGACGTCGACACCCTCGCCGGGCGCGCACGCCAGGCCTTCGGCGAGTACTTCCCGGTCACCGACCTCCGCGGCGGCCGCGCCGAGGGCCGGATGTACCGGGTGATGCGGTACGGGCCGCTGCTCGACGTCTTCGTCCTCGACATGCGCACCTACCGCGACGCCAACTCCCCCGGCCGCCAGACCGTGGACCCCATCGGCATCCTCGGCCAGGAGCAGCTGGCCTGGCTCAAACGCGAGCTGTCGCGCTCCCGCGCCACCTGGAAGGTCATCGCCTCCGACATGCCGCTGGGCATCGTCGTGGCCGACGGCACCGAGAACTTCGAGGCCGTCGCCCAGGGCGACCCGGGCGCCCCGCTCGGCCGCGAGCTCCAGATCGCCGAACTCCTGCGCCACATCAAGCACCAGCGCATCACGGGCACCCTCTGGCTCACCGCCGACGTGCACTACACGGCCGCGAACCACTACGCCCCCGAGCGGGCCGCCTTCACCGACTTCGCACCGTTCTGGGAGTTCGTCTCCGGTCCCATCGGCGCGGGCGGCTTCCCCGCCGGGAAGCTCGACGCCACCTTCGGCCCCGAGACGGCCTACGTCCAGTCGGCCCCGCTCGCCAACATGTCACCGTCCGAGAACCCCCCGTACTACGGGGAGGTCGAGATCGACGGCGAGTGCGGGGAACTCACCGTCCGATTGCGGCGCCAGGGAGGCGGCGTACTCTTCACCACCTCGCTCCAGCCCGGACGCGTGGGCCAGTAACCACCGCAGGTCCCCGGGGGATCCCGGGCCTCGGCGCCGGCCGTCCGGGCCCCGGAACCCCCGGGTCCCGGACCGGGCCCCCGGCTCGCCGCCGCGGATTCCGGATGGCTGCACCCCTCTCGAAAACCGGGCGAAATCGGCCAGACGGACACTTAACCAGTCGGACACAGATCGTTCGTGATCACGCAACACCCCTGCGTCACAGTGGCATGCATGACTGAACGCAACCACGCCTCCGCCCACCGCCACCACCGCCACCACTGGCGCCGCGACCTCGTCGAACTGGCCGCGCTGTTCTGCGCCGTCGCGGTCGCCGACGGCATCGCCAATCTCGTCGCGCACGGCCCCCACGGCCCGGTCCTGCTCATCGCCTCGGCCATCGCACTCCTGGTCACGACGGCGTTCCACACCTGGTGGGCACGCCGCCACAGCCATGCACCGCCGCCGCCGAGCACAGCGCCCTCCGATCCGGCCCCCGGCGGCACGGCCGGGGCCACCTCCGCGTCGGGGTCCGCGTCGGAGAGCGCCACCGCCGCCACGACCGCCCTGTGGCGGATGCGGACGACCGTACGGGACGAGCCCGGCAGCCTGGCCGCGATCTGCAGCGCGCTCGCCCACCACGGCGTGGACATCCTGACCCTCCAGACCCACCCGCTCCCCGAGGGCGGCACCGTCGACGAGTTCCTGCTGCGCTCCCCGCAGCAGCTGGCCTCCTCCGAGCTCTCCCGCGCCATCGCCGGGGCCGGCGGCCACAGCACCTGGATCGAACGCGCCGACGCGCACGACCTGGTCGACACCCCGACCCGGGTCCTGGGCCTGGCCACCCGCACCGCCCTGGACGCCGCCGAGCTGCCCCTCGCCCTGCGCCAGCTGCTCGGCCGCTGCACCATCCACTCGATCCCGGCCACCACCCTCTCCGGCCGCCCCAACGCGGGCGCCGACGCCCCCGTCGAGGGCGTCCTGGAGGCGACGGTGATGCGGCTGCGCGACCCCTCGGGCGGTGCCATCACCGTGGAGCGCCCCTATCTGCCGTTCACCCCGACCGAGTTCGCCCGGGCCCGCGCCCTCGTCGAGCTCGACGCCCGGCTCGGCCCGCGCGTGCCGCGCAGCCAGGACGTGCTGACCCTGCCCGAGGGCAACGAGATCACGGTCCGCCGCGCCGACGGCTCGGACCTCGCCGCCGCCCGCGCGATGCACGACCGCTGCTCCGAGCGCACCCTGGGCCTGCGCTACCACGGCCCCGTCTCCGACGCCGACCGCTACCTCGGCCACCTGCTGAGCCCCCGGTTCGGCCGTACGCTCGCCGCCACCACCGCGTCCGGCAAGCTCGTCGCCCTCGGCCACCTGCTGTGGGACGGGGACGAGACCGAGGTCGCGCTCCTGATCGAGGACGACTGGCAGCGCCGCGGGATCGGCTCCGAACTGCTGGGCCGCCTGATCTCGATGGCCGTGGAGGCCCGCTGCGACAGCGTGTACGCCGTCACCCAGGCCTCCAACACCGGCATGGTCGCGGCCATGCGCGGCCTCGGGCTCCCCCTCGACTACCAGATCGAGGAGGGCACCCTGGTGATCACCGCCCGGCTTGACGCGAAGCCGGCCGCCTCCCGGGGCGTGTACGAGCTCCCGCGCGCGCAGCAGCCGTACGGCCAGCACCACCCGCGCTGAACCCGGACCACCGGGATCGCGTCAGGTGGCGTGAACTCGCCCCCGGACGCACGCCGTTGACCGCACGGGAGCGGCACCACGCTCCGCCGCTCCCGTGCACGTCAGGAGGCTGAAAGCGAACGGTGATGACGCGGGGCCTTCCCTCGTACGAAGATGGCCGCATGTCAGAGACCCTTCGCAGCGACAGCGCCTCCCGGCTGCCCCGCCAGGTCGCCGACGCATACGTCGACGACCTCATTGCCATCGATCCGATCGCGGGCACCTATCTCGGTGTCGCCGCGTGCTCCAGCCGGCTCCCGGACTTCTCGCCCGCCGGCCGTGCGGCCGCCGCCGACCTGTCCCGTTCCACCCTCGCCCGCCTCGACGCCGCCGAGCGGCTGCCCGGCGCGGACAGCGACGCCGAGCGCCGCTGCGGCCGCCTCCTGCGCGAGCGCCTCAACGCCGAACTCGCGGTGTACGAGGCGGACGAGGACCTGCGGACCGTCAGCAACATCCATTCGCCCGCGCACGCCGTCCGCGACGTCTTCACCCTGACCCCGTCCGACACGGACGAGGACTGGGCCGCGATCGCCGAGCGGCTGCGCGCGGTCCCCGCCGCACTCGCCGGCTACCGCGAGAGCCTCGAACTCGGCCTGGACCGCGGCCTGTACGGGGGCCCGCGCGCCACCGCCACCTTCATCGACCAGCTCACCACCTGGGCGGGCGAGGACGGCGCTGACAGCGACGGCGCTGACAGCGACGGCGCGGACGGCGACGGCGCGGGCTTCTTCGGCGAACTCGCGTCCCGCGGCCCGGAGACGCTGCGCGCCGGGCTGGAGGAGGCGGCCGCCGGAGCCACCGCGGCCGTCGCCGGACTCCGCGACTGGATGCGCGACGTGTACGCCCCGGCCGTCGCGGACGCGCCGGACCAGGTGGGCCGCGAGCGCTACGCCCGCTGGTCGCGGTACTTCAACGGCACGGACCTGGACCTGGACGAGGCGTACGCCTACGGCTGGTCGGAATACCACCGGCTGCTCGCCGAGATGAACGCCGAGGCCGCCAAGATCCTGCCGGGCGCGGGTCCTTGGGAGGCGCTGGCCCACCTCGACGAGCACGGCACCCACATCGAGGGCGTCGACGAGGTCCGGGCCTGGCTCCAGGGCATCATGGACGAGGCCATCGAGAACCTCGACGGCACCCACTTCGAGCTCGCCGAGCGCGTGAAGCGGGTGGAGTCCATGATCGCCCCGCCGGGCGGCGCGGCGGCCCCGTACTACACGAACCCCTCGGAGGACTTCTCCCGTCCGGGGCGCACCTGGCTGCCGACGATGGGCCAGACCCGCTTCCCGGTGTACGACCTGGTCTCCACCTGGTACCACGAGGGCGTTCCGGGCCACCACCTCCAGCTCGCACAGTGGGCGCACGTCGCGGACCAGCTCTCCCGCTACCAGGCCAGCGTCGGCCTCGTCAGCGCCAACGTCGAGGGCTGGGCGCTGTACGCGGAGCGCCTGATGGACGAGCTGGGCTACCTCAAGGACGCCGAGCAGCGCCTGGGCTACCTGGACTGCCAGATGATGCGCGCCGCGCGCGTCATCGTGGACATCGGCATGCACCTGGGCCTGGAGATCCCGGCGGACTCGCCGTTCCACCCGGGCGAGCGCTGGACGGTGGACCTGGCGCAGGAGTTCTTCGGCCTGCACAGCGGCCGGCCGGCGGACTTCATCGAGAGCGAGGTGACCCGCTACCTGTCGATGCCGGGACAGGCGATCGGCTACAAGCTGGGCGAGCGGGCCTGGCTGCTCGGGCGGGACAACGCGCGTGCCGCGCACGGCGACTCCTTCGACCTGAAGGCGTGGCACATGGCGGCGCTGTCGCAGGGCTCGCTGGGCCTGGACGACCTGGTGGACGAGTTGTCGAAGCTCTGATCGACGGCGCCGGCGCTCACGCGTACGGGCCGCCCGCTCCCCCTGCGAGGGAGCGGGCGGCCCGTACGGCGTTCCGGCGCGGAATCGGCCGTCAGCAGCCGCAGTCGTCCGAGTCGGTCGGCGCGGTCAGCGGGTCCGCCTCGCCGCGCTGTCGGCCGCCCTGCCAGGTCTCGACCTCGAAGCCCTCGCGGATCCAGTACTCGATGCCGCCGAGCATCTCCTTGACCTGGAAGCCGAGCTGGGCCAGGGCGAGCGCGGAGCGGGCTCCCCCGTTGCAGCCGGGGCCCCAGCAGTACGTGACCACGGGAAGGCTCTTGTCGAGGAGCCGCTCGGCCTGCTCGGGGACGAGGGCGGTCGGCAGGTGGACCGCACCCGGCACGTGGGCCTGGTCCCAGGCCGGGGTGGAGCGGGAGTCGACCAGCTGGAAGCCGAGCTCGGCGCCCTGCTCGCGGTGGGCCTTGAAGGCGGCGGCGACGTCGGACACGTCCGCGTGGAAGGCGAGGCTCGCGGCGAAGTAGGCGGCGGCCGCGGCCGGGGCGGCCGGGGGCACCCGGAGCACGGGGTTGGCGGCGGGAGCGGGGGCCGGGGCGGCGGCCGGGGCGGCGCTGTTCTGTGTCGTCGTCATGGCTCTGAATCTACGAGCCGCTGATCATCCCGGGAAGTGGCTTTCCCCGGCCTTCCCCTTGTTCAGCCGGGGATTCCCCTGCTACACCTGCCTCATGACCGACTATTCCCCTGACGCCACCGACTGGCGCATTCTGACGGCCCTCCAAGAGGACGGCCGGGCCAGCTTCGCCGATCTCGCGCGCGCCGTCTCGATGTCCGCGAGCGCGGTCACCGAGCGGGTGCGCCGCCTGGAGGAGGCGGGCGTGATCACCGGGTACACCGCCGTGGTGGACGCGGAGAAGCTGGGCAAGTCCATCCTGGCGCTGGTCAGGCTGCGCTATCCGCACGGCAACTACAAGCCGTTCCACGACCTGCTGGAGGCGACCCCGGAGATCCTGGAGGCCCACCACGTCACGGGCGACGACTGCTTCGTGCTCAAGGTCGCCACCCGTTCGATGGGCCACCTGGAGGAGGTCGCGGGCCGGATCGCCGGCCTCGGCTCCGTCACCACCAGCATCGTGTACTCCTCGCCGCTGTCCCGCCGCCCGCTCAGTCCGTGACGGACGCCGTGCGGTGGCGGACCACCGAGCCGCCGCGCTGCTTGACGATCTCCAACTGGGCCTGGACGCGGGTCCGCAGGTCGGCGACGTGGCTCACGATGCCGACGCTGCGGTCCCGTTCGCGCAGCGAGTCCAGTACGTCGAGCACCTCGTCGAGCGCCTGGTCGTCGAGGCTGCCGAAGCCCTCGTCGATGAACAGGGTGTCCAGGCGCATGCCGCCCGCCTCGTCGGTGACCACGTCGGCCAAGCCGAGGGCCAGGGCCAGCGAGGCGAAGAAGGTCTCACCACCCGACAGCGTGGCGGTGTCCCGCTCGCTGCCGGTCCAGGCGTCCACCACGTGCAGCCCGAGGCCGGATCGCCCGCGTCCGCTCGCCTTGGCGTCGGAGTGGACGAGCGTGTAGCGGCCGCCGGACATCCGCAGCAGCCGTACCGTCGCGGCGGCCGCGACCTGCTCCAGGCGGGCTGCCAGGACGTACGCCTCCAGCCGCATCTTGCGCTCGTTGTCGGCGGAGGTGCCCGCGGTGAGCCCGGCCAGCCGGGCCACGCGGTCGTACGCCTCGCGCAGCGGGCCCAGGGCGCGCAGCTCCTGCTCCGCCTGGCGGGACAGCCGGTCCAGCTCCGCGCAGCGCACCCGGGCCGCGTCCACGGCGGACCCTGCCGTACGAAGCTTCGCCGCCGCCCGGGCTTCGTACGCCTCGGCGGCGTCCGGCGCGGCCGGGGGCAGTGTCGCGGCCAGGGCGGTGTCGGTCTCGCCGAGGCGGTCCGCCAGCATGGCCTCCTCCGCCTGCCAGGCGTCCGTCCTCCGTTGGAGCGCGGTGCGTTCGTAGTCCGGAAGGACCGCGTCCGCGGCGGCCTCGGTGGTGTCGAAGCCGGCCTTGAAGGCGGCGTCGGCGAGCTGGGCATCGGCCTCCTTGAGCCGGGCGGCGGTGTCCTCGGCCCGGCGCAGCGCGGCGGCGGCCCCGGTGACCATCCGGACCCGGTCCTCCAGGGTCCGGGCGCGGGCCGCGACGGTGGGCGCGCCGTCCCGTACGAGGGCGAGCTCCTCCTCCAGCGAGGCCTGCTCCTGGTCCAGGGCCTCGCGCCGGGAGGCCCGGCCGGCGGCCCTGCGCTCGGCATCGAGCCGGTCGGAGCTGCGTACGGCGTGCTCCCGCTCGGCGCCGGCCAGCCGCTCCCGGGCGGTGTGCAGCCCGGCCGCCGCGGCGTGGGCGGCGGCGTGCCGGGAGCTCAGGTCAGAGGTCAGCGCGAGGAGTTCGCCGGTGGTGGCCTCCCCGGCGGCCGCCGCGGCCTCGCCCCGCGCCTCCTGGACGGCGGCGAGTTTCCGCTCGACGGCGGCCCGGCTCCCCTCGGCCCGCTCGTAGCGGGCGTGGGCGGCGTCCTCGGCAGCCCGGTCCACGTGCCCGGGGGCCGGGCGCGCCGGAGCGGGGTGCTCCGCCGACCCGCACACCGTGCATGCCTCCCCCGCCACCAGCGCCTCGGCGAGCTCGGCGGCAATCCCGCGCAGCCGGGCCTCCTTGAGCTCCAGCCAGCGCTCCCGGGCGGCGGTCGACTCCTCGCGTACGGAGAGCAGTTCACCCTCGGCGCGCTGCGCATCGGCGTCCAGCGCATCCCGGCGCTGGGACGCGGTCAGGTGCATCCGGGCCGGCTCCAGCCGCCCCGCGAGCTGCTCGGCCAGCGTCGCGGCCTGCTGGGCGGCGTCCACCCGCTCGGCCAGCGCGGTCCGGGTGGCCTCCCAGCGGGCGAGCCAGTCGGCGGAGTCCCGCAGCTGCTCCTCGGCGTCGCGGGCCTCCCGCTCCAGGGTGGCCCGCTCGCGGCCGATCTCGGCGCTGCGCTGCTCGGACCGCTGGGCGGCGCCGAGCGCTCCGAGGTCCTGGCGCAGCCGCTGCTCGACGGCGGACAGCTGCTCGGTGCCCGCCTCGGCGAGGGCCGGCGGGAGCTGCGCGCGGGCGGCGGCCTCCGCGTGGGCGGCGGACAGGTGGGCCGCCGAGGCGGCTCCGCGCAGTTCCAGGGCGGGGGCCGCCAGGGCGCCGCGCCGGGCCCGGTCCAGCAGGGCGCGGACCCGCTCCCGCTCGGGCTCCGCCTCGGCGAGCAGGGCGGTGCGGCGGGCCGTCTCGGCGTGCCGGCGCTGGAGGCGGTCGAGCTCCCGCGCCTCCCTCGCGGCCCGCCGGGCGGCGGCGTGCCGGCCCTCGACGGCGGCCAGCGCGTACTCGGCGACCGTCAGCCGCTCCCGGGCCGCGCAGCGGGCGACGGCGGCCCAGGTCCGGACGGCCCCGGCCAGCCCGGGATCGCCCGGCTGGTGCCCGGGCAGCGGCCAGGCCCGCAGGTCGGCGCTGTCCCCGGCGGCCTGGGCGAGCCGCTGGGCGATGCCGAGCACCTTCTCGTCGCCGGCGCGGACCTTGGCCTCGGCGGCCCGGCGGCGCTCGGCGAGCAGCGCCTCGACGGCGGCGAAGCGGCGGGTGTCGAAGAGCCGGCCCAGCAGCCGGCCCCGCGCCGCCTCGTCGGCCCGCAGGAACTTGGCGAACTCGCCCTGCGGCAACAACACGACCTGGCAGAACTGCTCGCGGCTCATGCCGAGCAGCTGCTCGATCTCCTCGCCGATCTCCTGATGGGAACGGCTGAGCGCCTGCCAGCGTTCCCCGTCGTACTCGCGCAGCCAGCTCTGCGCCTTGTCCTTGGTGGTGCCGGTGCCGCGCTTCTTCGGCCGGTCCTGCTCGGGGCGCCGGGTGATCTCCAGGCGCCGCCCGCCCGCGGTGAGTTCGAGGGTGACCTCGGTGGGGGTCCCGGCGTCGGCGTGGTCGCTGCGCAGGCTGGTGCCGGGGGCCTGGCGGGGGCCGGGCACCGATCCGTACAGGGCGTGGCAGACGGCGTCGAGGACGGAGGTCTTGCCCGCGCCGGTGGGGCCGTGGAGCAGGAAGATCCCGGCGCCGGACAGCGCGTCGAAGTCGATCTCCTGGGGTTCGGCGAAGGGGCCGAAGGCGGTGATCCTGAGCCGGTGCAGCCTCATCGGCGGGTCTCCTGCCGGCTGTCGTCCGCCCGTACGTCCTCGAAGGCGCCCTGGAGCACGGCCCGTTCGGCCTCGTCGGCGACCCCGCCGCCGCGTACGTGGGCGACGAAGTCCTCGGCGATCTCCTGGTCGCTGCGCCCCTTGAGGCGCTGGGCGTACGAGGCCCCGCCGGACTCCTCGCGGCCCTCGGGGTCGAAGGCGAGGCTCAGGGTGTGCGGGAAGCGGGCGGCGAGCCGGGCCATGGGGTCCTCGGGCCGGACCGGGTCGGTGAGGGTGGCCTCGATCCAGGAGCCCTCGTACGCGTCGTACGCGGTCTCCTCCAGCAGCGTGTCGAGCCGTCCCCGGAGCCGGGCGAGCGGGCGCGGCACGGGGGTGTCGACGCGCTCTGCGGCGATCTCTCCGGCCGGGCCGAGGTCGATCAGCCACATCGTCTTGCGGTGGTCGGCCTCGGAGAAGGAGTAGGCGAGCGGGGAACCGGAGTAGCGGACCCGTTCGTTGATCGTCTGGCAGCCGTGGAGGTGGCCGAGGGCGGCGTAGTCCACCCCGTCGAAGACGGAGGCGGGCACGGCCTCGACCCCGCCGACGGCGATGTCGCGCTCGCTGTCGCTGGCCAGCCCGCCGGTGACGAAGGCGTGGGCGAGGACGACGGAGCGGGTGCCGGGCGCGCGCGCTGCGAGGTCGGCCCGGACCAGGTCCATGGCCGCGCCCAGCACTGCCTCGTGGCTCACCTTCTGCGCGGCGAACCGGTCCTTGACCAGGGCGGGCTCCAGGTACGGCAGTCCGTACAGGGCCACCTCCCCGTGTACGTCGGCCAGCACCACGGGGTCGGCGCAGCCCTCGGGGTCGGTCCGCAGGTGGATCCCGGCCCGGCCGATCAGCCCGGCGCCGACGCCGAGCCGGCGGGCGGAGTCGTGGTTGCCGGAGATCATCACGGTGGGCACGCCGAGGTCGGCGAGCCGGTGCAGCGCCCGGTCGTACAGCTCGACGGCGGGCAGCGGGGGCACGGCCCGGTCGTAGACGTCGCCGGCGACGAGGACGGCGTCGACCTCGCGCTCGCGGACGGTCTCGACCAGGTGGTCGATGAAGGCGGCCTGGGCCCCGAGCAGGTTCACGCGGTGGAAGGACCGGCCGAGGTGCCAGTCGGAGGTGTGCAGGAGCCTCACTCGCCGGCCCCGCCGGACGTCTCGCCGCACATGTTTCTTCCGTCCCCCTGGTCGTCCCGGTCGTCTCCCGCTCGCTGAGCCCCTCTACGCTAACGCGTCACCGGGGCCCCCGGGCCACGTCCTCAGGACGCGTACGTCTCCCCGCCGAGGGTGAGGGTGGCGCTGCCCGCCGTACTGTCGGCGAGCCAGGCCTCGAAGGCGGGCAGGTCCGCCTCCGGCAGGGCGACCTCGATCTCGACCGCGGCCCCGTAGCGCAGGTCCACCACGGTGCGGCCGGTGGAGCGCAGGTCGTTCTGGGTCTTGCCGGCCCGCTGGTGGTCCACGGTGACGGTGGCCAGCCGGTAGCGGCGGCGGGTGAGGGTGCCGAGCGCGTCGAGGGCCTCGCCGACGACTCCGCCGTAGGCCCGGATCAGGCCGCCGGCGCCGAGCTTCACACCGCCGTAGTAGCGGGTGACCACGGCCACCGCGAACCGGATGTCGCGGCGCATCAGCATCTGGAGCATGGGCACCCCGGCGGTGCCGCCGGGCTCCCCGTCGTCGCTGGCCTTCTGGACGGAGGCGTCGGCGCCGATGACGTAGGCGAAGCAGTTGTGCGTGGCGGTGGGGTGCTCCTTGCGGACGCGCGCGATGAACTCCTGCGCCTCCTGCTCCGTCGCGGCGGGCGCGAGCGAGCACAGGAAGCGCGAGCGGTTGATCTCCGACTCGTGCACGCCCTCACGGGCCACCGTCACGTACTGGTCCGACTTCACCGCTCCACCCTACGGGGAATCGGACACGTGTCCTTTCGGTTGATCACGGGTGCGGGCCGGAGCGCCGGGCCGCACCTGAAGGCAACAGGAGGCGGCAACCGTGTACGGCGACCCGGCAACCATCCGCAAGATCCTCACCGAGCTCGGCGACACCTGGGCCGTGGTGGGCCTGTCCAACAACCGGGACCGGGCTGCCTACGGGGTGGCCCGCACGCTCCAGCGGTTCGGCAAGCGGGTCGTCCCCGTGCACCCGAAGGCGGAGGCGGTGCACGGCGAGCAGGGGTACGCCTCGCTCGCGGAGATCCCGTTCGAGGTGGACGTCGTGGACGTCTTCGTGAACAGCCACCTGGCCGGGGCCGTCGCCGACGAGGCCGTGGCCGTGGGGGCGGACGCCGTCTGGTTCCAGCTCGGCGTGATCGACGAGGCCGCCTACGCCCGGACCCGCGAGGCCGGCCTGGAGATGGTGATGGACCGCTGCCCCGCCATCGAGATCCCGGCCCTCTGACCGACCCGTCCGCGGTGGCGCGGTGCGGCTGAACTAGCGTGCGGGGTGTTGCGCGCCGGACTCCCCCGTTCACTGCACCGTACTGCGAGGCCCCTGTCATGACCGCCCTCTTCGCCCTGGCCACAGCCCTGCTGTGGGGTCTCGCCGACTTCGGCGGCGGGATGCTGACCCGCCGGCTGCCGGCGCTCACGGTGGTCGTGGTCTCCCAGGTGCTCGCCGTCATCGTGCTCGGCGCCGTCGTCCTGGCTACGGGCGCCTGGCGGGAGGCCGGGCCCCAGCTGTGGTTCGCGGTCGCGGCGGGCCTGGTCGGGCCGGTCGCCATGCTCTGCTTCTACGAGGCGCTGGCGCTCGGGCCGATGGGCGTTGTCTCGCCGCTCGGCTCGCTCGGGGTGGTCGTGCCCGTCGCGGCCGGGCTGGCCCTGGGCGAGCGGCCCGGGCTCGGCCAGTTCGCGGGGATCGCGGTGGCGGTCGTGGGCATCGTCCTCGCGGGCGGCCCGGAGCTGCGCGGTGCGCCCGTACAGCGCCGGGCGGTCGTGCTCACGCTGACCGCGGCCTTCGGGTTCGGTGCGGTGATGGCCCTGATCGCGCACGCGTCGAGCAGCGTCACCGGGCTCTTCCTCGCCCTGTTCGTCCAGCGGGTCACCAACGTGGCCGCGGGCGGCGCGGCCCTGTGGGTCCGGACCCGGCGCGGCGCCCCGGCCCTGCCGGCGGGGACGGGCCCGCGGATCCTGTGGGGGCTGCTGCCCGCGCTGGCCTTCGTCGGGCTCGCGGACGTCGCGGCGAACGGCACGTACTCCGTGGCCGCCCAGCACGGTCCGGTGACCGTGGCCGCCGTACTGTCCTCGCTCTACCCGGTGATCACCGCGCTCGCCGCCTTCGTCGTCCTCAAGGAGCGGCTGCGGACGGTCCAGGCGGCCGGCGCCGGGCTGGCCCTGGCCGGAACGGTTCTGCTCGCCGCGGGCTAGCGGGCAGACCGGCCGGCGGGCAGGCAGGCGACCTAGTGCGTGTCCGCCGAGCGCTGCTCGGCCTCCGCCAGCAGCGCCACCGCGCGCAGCTGCTCCGGCGTCACCCCTTCCGGGATCGGCACCGGCGCGGGGGTCCGCAGCGGCGGCTGCCAGCCCGTCTCCGGCTGCCACCGGCGGACGATGCGCGCGGGCGCCCCGGCCACCACCGCGTGGTCCGGCACCTCGCCCCGTACGACGGCCCCCGCGGCCACCACCACGTTGCGGCCCAGCCGGGCCCCCGGCAGGATCACCGCGCCCGTGCCGAGCCAGCAGCCCGGGCCTATCTCCACCGGCGCGCTGCGCGGCCACTGCTTGCCGACGGGCTCGTGCGGATCGTCGTAACTGTGGTTCGTGGAGGTGATGTACACCCCGGGTCCGCAGAAGGTGTCGTCCCCGATGGTGATGCGGGTGTCGGCTATGACGTGGGTGTCCCGGCCGAGCACGACGCCGTTGCCGAGGACCAGCACCGGCTCGGTCCCGAGGTCGAGCCCCGGCATCATCCCGGCGGTCAGCGTGACCTGCTCGCCGATGATGCAGTGGTCGCCGAGGCGGATCCACGGCTCTCCGAAGACCGTGCCCTGGGGGAAGGCGAGGCGGGTGCCGTGTCCGATCGCGCCGAAGCGCAGCCGTCCGGGCGTCTGCGCGGTGACCGCACCGGCCTGCTGCATCCAGCGCCAGCCGGCGTGGACCGCGCGATTGGCGAGCCTGCGGCTCAGGCCGGTCAGCGATGAGAACGTGTTCTGGTTCTTCGGCACCGGGTCACCGTAACGCGCGGAGCGCCCGTGCGCGCCGTGATCTTCACCCCATCGCCGGTCGGGCCGGGCCCGTGCCCTACCGTGCCGGTAGCGCGACAGCAGGGCACTCCAGCACACAGGACTGAGGAAGAGAAACATGACGTATCACGCGGACCGGGGCCAGGCACTCGTCGCGGGCGTGGGCGGCAAGAGCCCGCAGATCGACCCCACGGCCTTCGCCGCACCGACCTCGGTCGTGGTCGGCGACGTCACGATGGCCCCGAACTCGAGCATCTGGTACTCGGCGGTACTGCGCGCCGACTGCGGCCCCATCTCGCTCGGCGCGGACAGCAATGTGCAGGACAACTGCACGCTGCACGTCGACCCCGGGTTCCCGGTCTCGATCGGCGAGCGCGTCTCCATCGGCCACAACGCCGTGGTGCACGGCTGCACCGTCGAGGACGACTGCCTCATCGGCATGGGCGCCACCGTCCTCAACGGCGCGGTGATCGGTGCCGGCTCGCTGGTCGCCGCGCAGGCACTGGTCCCGCAGGGCATGGTGGTCCCGCCCGGTTCGCTGGTCGCGGGCGTGCCGGCCAAGGTGCGGCGCGAGCTGACCGACGAGGAGCGCGAGGGCATCAAGGTCAACGCGCTGATGTACGCGGACCTGGCCAAGCAGCACCGCGCCGCCGTCCAGCCCCCGCAGTAGCCGTACGCAGGTGCCCGCGCCCCTCCCGCGCCCCGCGGCCGGGGCTACTCGGCCGCGGCGGCCGCCTTCTCCGTTTCCGCCGTGGCCGCGGCCGCCTTCTTCATCCGGCCGCGCAGCACCAGCGTCACCGTGAGGCCGATCACCAGGGCGAGCACCAGCGCGACCCAGGAGAAACCCTTGAGCCACGGCTCCGCGACGATGCCGATGGTGTAGATGACGGCCGTGGTGCCGCCCGCCCACAGGATTCCGCCGAGGACGTTCGCGACGAGGAACCGCCAGTACGACATGTGCAGGACACCCGCCAGCGGGCCCGCGAAGATCCGCAGCAGGGCCACGAACCGCCCGAAGAAGACGGCCCACATGCCCCACTTCTCGAAGGCGCGCTCCGCCTGGGCCACGTGCTCCGGCCCGAAGTGCTTGGGGAAGCGCCTGCCGAGGCGCTCCAGCAGCGGCTTGCCGCCCCTGCGCCCGATCGCGTAGCCGATCGAGTCGCCGACGATCGCCCCGGTGGACGCGCAGATCCCCAGGACCACGGGATCGATCTCGCCGTGCTGCGAGGCCAGCAGCGCCGAGCTGACCAGGATGATCTCTCCCGGCAGCGGGATGCCGAGGCTCTCCAGCCCGATGACCAGACCCACCAGGAGATAGATGCTGACCGCCGGAATCGTCTCCAGCCATTCCTGGATGTGCACCGGTACGTCCTCCCGAATCGCGGCGGCGCGTCCCCAGTGACCCGCCGAACGGGCAGCCTATCTGCTCGTGACCACAGCCTTTGCCCGCAGGTGGAGTTCGCGGGAGGAACGGCCCGCGAACACTTCACGACGGCCTGAACCGAGCGCCCAGGCACGCGCTTCGGGATCCCAGGAGGACAGCGCGCGGGCATCGATGTCGAGAACCACCTGCTGCGCCTCGCCGGGTGCCAGGGTGAGGCGCCGATAGCCGGCCAGCGCGCGCACCGGCTGGTCGAGTTTCAGCTCCGCGGAGGGGCCGACGTACACCTGGGCCACCTCGGTTCCCTTGCGGTGCCCGGTGTTGCGGACCGTGAACTCCACCCGCAGCCCGCCGCGCTCCGGCCGCACGGCGAGGTTCTCGTACTCCCAGGTCGTGTACGAGAGCCCGTGCCCGAACGGGAACAGCGGGGCCACCCGCTGCGCGTCGTACCAGCGGTGGCCGACGTGGACGCCCTCGCCGTACTCCTGCCGCCCGCCCACCCCCGGGTAGCGCAGCGGGTCCCCGCCGACCGGGGTCGCCTGCTCGTCGGCCGGGAAGGTCTGGGTGAGCCGGCCGCCCGGGTCCACGTCCCCGAAGAGGAGGTCGGCGGTGGCTCCGGCGCCCTCCTGGCCCGGGTAGTACATCTGGAGGACCGCTCCGGTACGGGAGAGCCACGGCATGCTCGTACTGGAGGAGGTGTTGAGCACGACCGTGGTGCGGGGGTTCACGGCGGCGACCGCCTCGATCAGCCGCGGCTGCCCGCCGGGCAGCCCCAGCGAGGTGCGGTCGGTGCCCTCGGTGGCGTCCTCGTAGGCGAACAGCACGACGCTGTGCGCCTGCTCGGCGGCCTTCACGGCCTCGGCGAGGTCGGCGGCGCGGGTCGCCTTCGTGGTGTGCCGCAGCCGGAACCGCTGCCCCTTGGCCCCGCCCTCGGCGAAGACGGAGAGCCGGTGGGTGCCCGCCGTGAGGGTGAGGGTGCGGCGGCGGACGGCGAGCCCGTCGGGCGCCGCTCCGAGAAGTCCCCCGGCGAAGTGCTCGGCCACGCCCTGCCGGACGGGGAAGAGCTCCTCGCCGTCGAGGCGCACGCCGGGCCGCCTCCCGGTGTAGTGGACGAGCAGCGTCCACTCGTCGTCCGCGGCGAGCGTGAACTCGCCCTCGTGGCTCCAGCTCCGCCCGGCCTCCACGCGCCGGTCGGCCAGGTCCGCGGCCGGGGTCAGCAGGTGCGCCGGGAGCGGGCGGCCGTACAGGTCCTCGCCGAGCGCGTAGTGCACCGTACTGCCGTTGCCGGCGCGCCGCCTGATGGCGTCGAGCGGGGCGGGCGCCTGGTCGGGGACCACGTGTGCGCTGCCCCCGCCGCTGACGAAGGGCAGCTGCCCGGTGGGGCCGATCACGGCGATCGAGCGGGCCGCGGCGCCGGTCAGCGGCAGGGTGGCGTGCTCGTTGCGCAGCAGCACCGCACCCGCGGCCGCGACCCGGCGGGCGAGGCGGGCCCCGGCGGCGGCGTCGCGCGCGGGGCGGGCCGGCGGGCGCGCCGCGAGCAGCCCGAACCGGTCCATGGTGACCAGGATCCGGCGTACCGCGAGGTCCACGGTGTCCTCGTGGACGGAGCCGCCGCGCACCGCCTGCTGGAGCGGGGCGCCGAAGCGGGTGCCGCCGGGCATCTCCATGTCGAGGCCGGCACCGATGGCGGCGACGGTGCTGTGGGCGGCGTTCCAGTCGGACATCACCCAGCCGCCGAATCCCCAGCGCCCGCGCAGCAGTTCGTCGAGCAGGGGCTTGCTCTCGCAGGCGTACGTGCCGTTGACCTTGTTGTACGCGCCCATCACCGCGCCGGCCCCGGCGGCGACGGCGGCCTCGAAGCCGCGCAGCTCCGTCTCGTGCAGGGTCTGTTCGGCGGCGACGGCGTCGACGGTGTCGCGGCCCTGCTCCTGGTTGTTCAGGGCGAAGTGCTTGACGGTGGCGATGAGCCCCTCGTCCTGGATGCCGCGGACCACCTGCGCGACGAGGTCCGCGGTCAGCCGGGGGTCCTCGGCGAAGGTCTCGAAGTTCCGCCCGGCGTACGGGGTGCGGATCAGGTTGGCCATCGGGGAGAGCAGCACGTCCTGGCCGAGCGCCCGGCCTTCGCGCCCGATGACCCTGCCGTACTCGCGGGCCAGCGCCGGGTCGAAGGCGGAGGCCAGCATGACGGGGGCGGGCAGTGCGGTGGCGGGCTTCGCGACCCGTACCCCGGCCGGCCCGTCGGCGAGCCGCAGCGCCGGGATGCCGAGGCGCGGTACGCCGGGCACGTACCCGGCCTGGCCGAGCGGGGCGGGGTCCGGGCCGCCGTGCAGCAGGGCGGTCTTCTCCTCCAGGGTGAGCCGCTCCAGCAGGGCGTCGATGCGGGCGGCGCTGCCGGGCCGGGCCGCGGCTCCGGTCGCCGCGGCGGATGCCGAGGCCTTACGGGGGACCGCGCCGCCGGGCGGCACCGCGGCCACGCAGCCGCCCGCTCCCAGGGCGGCGCCCACCGCCCCGAGCAGCCCGATCGCGCGGCGTCTGGACACGGCCTCGCTCATGGGCGCTCCCTGCGGCTGCGGCTCGGGTCGGCGGGAGCGGCCCGCGCCGGACCGCTCCCCCGCCCACTGTGCGCTGCCGCCCCGCCCTTGCCCGCCGGACGCGCCACCGCCACTCCGGGTTTCAGCCCTGCGGCGGCTGCTCCAGGGCGTCGGCCTCGCGGCGCGGCGCGTCCTGCGCCTGTACGCGCGCCTCGGTGCGGTGCCCGCGCGCGATGTAGTCCCGTACGACGGCCTCCACGGCGTCCTGGGGCGAACCGATCCCGGCGAGGACCATCACCTCCACCACGAGCTCGGCGTCGAGCTTGATCTCGACCTTGGCCACGGCCACCTCCGGTTCGTCGCCCGCGGACTGCGAACCCTGCCCGCGGAATCCAGCCCTGCCCGCGCTCCTGCCCGTGAAAACACGAACCCGCCCGGGACGCGGGTCCTCTCGTCCTCGGGCGGGTCCTCGACCGGCGGCCGCGCCGCCGGTGGCCGGCGTGCGGCGGCCGGTTACGCGTTCGGGCGCAGGGTCCAGACGACGGTCATCTCGCCCGTCACAGCCTCGTCCTCGCGCTGGATGGCGATGGTGACGGGGAACTCGGGGCGGCCGCCCGCGTCGAGTTCGGCGATGACCTCGGCGGCCGGGCGGCCGAGGGTGGCGGTGGCCGTCACGACGCCCTTGGCGAGCTTCTTGTAGCCGATCTCGGCCTTGACGGCGAGGGGCACGGCGCGCGAGAGCTGGTCGCCGAAGGCGGCCAGGACGATCGCGCCGCTCGCGGACTCGGCGAGGGTGAACATGGCGCCGGCGTGCGGGCCGCCCACGTGGTTGTGGTAGTCGGGCTGGTCCGGCAGCCGGACGACCGCACGCTCGGGGGTGGTCTCCAGGAACTGGAGGTTCAGGGTCCGGGCCATCGGCACCGTCGCGGCGAGCAGTTCGCCCACGTTCATCTGATCTGCGCTCATGGGACGCGATGTTACCCGCGAGTAGACACCCTGGCCAGACCTTCACACGGGGCGGACGTGCCTCCCGGTACCCGCTCCCACTATCGTTACCGGCCATGTGGCCAGGACAGCAGCAGCCGCCCGGGGGACAGCAGAACCCTCAGGACGCGCATCAGAACCCGTACCAGCAGCAGGGGCAGCAGGGACAACAGCCGAACCCCTACCAGCAGCAGCAGCCCGGCTACGGATACCCGCAGGCCGGCTACCAGACCCCGCCGCCGGTCCAGCCGTGGGGCCAGCCGACGCAGGCCATGCAGCCGCCGCAGAGCGGCGGGAGCCCCTTCGCGACGAAGACGGTGGCCATCGTCGCCGCGGCCGCGGTCGTCGTGGTGGCGGCCGGCACCGGCGCGTTCGTCCTGACCCGGGACGACAAGAAGAACGACGCGGCCGACAACAAGCCCGCCGCCGCCTCCTCGGCCCCGGCCACTGCCCAGGCCCCGGCCTCGCCCGGCGCCAACCCGCGCGCCGGCGGCGACGTCAAGCCGGTGATCCCCGGCTGGAAGGTCGTCCTCAACCCCAAGTACGGCACCGCCTTCGACGTCCCGCCGGAGTGGAACGTCGCGAGCGCCGGCGTCATCTCGGGCTTCGAGGACGCGAGCAAGAACGACGGCATGCCGCTCACCACCTTCTCCGCGCCGGCCTTCCTCAAGGAGGACTGGTGCAAGGTCGACTCCAACAAGGACGGCCGCGAGGAGTCGACCGGACTCGCCGGGACGGGCACCAAGGGCGGCCAGGGCGCCAAGGACACCGCCGAGGCGGTGAAGAACGAGGCCGGCAACTGGGCGTTCGCCGCGTACGCGCAGAAGGCGCCCAAGGGCACCGTGAAGGTCTCGGAGCCGAAGGAGTACACCACCTCCTCCGGCCTCAAGGGCCACATGGCGACCGCGACGGCGGTCGGCGTGCCCAAGGCGGACAAGTGCACCACCGACGGCAAGTCCATCGCCTTCAGCTTCAAGACCGCCAACGGTGACTTCTCCAGCTGGATCCTCTACAGCGCCACCGGCGTCCAGGGCGAGGTCCCCCAGGAGACGATGGACAAGATCCTCAGCTCGGTGCGCCTCAACGGGACCGCCGGCAACGGCTGACTCACCCGCCGGCCCCTTCGGCACCATTCGTCCCACCCCGCGCCCCGGGCCCTAGTCCGTTTGGATTCTCGGCCCGGGGCGTGGATAGTCCGGGGGTGAGCTCTCCCCCCACCGCCCCGTCCCGTACGACCGCGCACCGCCGCCGGCCCGCCTGGGCGGGCCGCAACTACACGCTGCTCACGGGCGCCGCGGTCGTGACGAACCTGGGCAGCCACGGAGCACTCATCGCCTCGGCCTTCGCCGTCCTGGAGGCCGGCGGCTCCGGCGGTGACGTCGGCCTGGTGGCGGCGGCCCGTACGCTCCCGCTCGTCCTGTTCCTGCTCATTGGCGGCGCACTCGCCGACCGGCTGCCGCGCCACCACGTGATGGTCGCGGCCAACGCCCTCAACTGCGTCTCGCAGGCGGCCTTCGCCGTCCTCGTCCTGACCGGGCACCCCCAGCTGTGGCAGATGATGCTGCTCACCGCGCTCTGCGGCACGGGCCAGGCCTTCTTCAACCCGGCCGCCGAGGGCATGCTGCTCTCCAGCGTCTCCGGCGAGCACGCCAACCGCGCCTTCGCCCTCTTCCGGATGGCGATGAACGGCGCCGGCATCGGCGGGGCCGCCCTCGGCGGAGCCATGATCGCCGCTATCGGCCCCGGCTGGGTCCTGGCCGTGGACGCCGCCGCGTTCGCGATCGCCGGAGCCCTGCGCGCCTTCCTCGACGTCAGCCATGTCGCCGGCCGGGCTCCCGGCGGCGGGCTGCTGGCGGACCTGCGGGAGGGCTGGGTGGAGTTCCGGACCCGGCCCTGGCTGTGGAGCATCGTGCTCCAGTTCTCCGTGGTCGTCGCCGTCGTCGGCGCCGCGGAGGCGGTGTACGGGCCTCTGGTCGCCCGGGACCGACTGGGCGGGCCGGCCCCATGGGGCCTGGCACTGGGGTTCTTCGGCATCGGCACCGTCGCCGGGGCCGTCCTGATGATGGTGTGGAAACCGCGCCGGCTGCTGCTGGTCGCCACCCTGTGCGTGTTCCCGCTGGCGCTGCCCTCGGCGGGCCTGGCGATCCCGCTGCCGGTCTGGGGCCTGTGCACGGTGATGTTCGTCAGCGGGACCGCCATCGAGGTGTTCGGCGTGAACTGGATGACGACCATGCACCAGGAGATCCCGGAGGAGAAGTTCTCCCGCGTCTCGGCCTACGACTGGTTCGGCTCGGTATCCATGCTCCCGCTGGCGACCGCCGTGGCCGGCCCGGTCGAGTCGGCCTTCGGCCGCACCTCCGCCCTGTGGGGCTGCGCCGCGCTGGTGGTGCTGGGCACCGCCGCGGTCCTCTTCGTCCCGGACGTACGCCGCATGACCCGCAAGCCCGCTCCCCCGAAGGCCGCCTCGGTCCCGGCCGCCACCGTTCCCGACCCGGCGGACGCGCCCACCGGCGTCACCCCAGGCTGAACGCGCCCTCCGGCGGCTCCGGCGAGGCGACCGCGTCCGCGTCCGCCACCGGCACGGCCCCCTTCATGAACCGGGCCAGGGCCGCCCCGTCCTCGACCCGCGCCGCAAACGCGTCCGCCGCGCACCGCCGGGACAGCGCGGCCACCGGCAGCTGCGCGTCCGAGGCGAGCAGTACGGCGTTCCCGAACCGCCGCCCGCGCAGCACCCCCGGCTCCGCGACGAGCGCGAGCTCCGCGAACACCGCGCCGAAATTGGCGAGCTGGGCCCGCAGGAACTCGAACGGAGCCCCGTCGGCCAGGTTGGCCGCGTACACCCCGCCCGGCCGCAGCACCCGCGCCGCCTGACGCGCGTACTCCACGGAGGTCAGCTGCGCCGGTACGCGCGAGCCGCCGAACACGTCGGCGACGAGTACGTCCGCGCTGTCCGCGGTCGCTCCCTCCAGCCAGGCCCGCGCATCGGCGGCGTGCACCGTGACACCCGACCCGGCCGGCAGCGGCAGGTGCTCGGCGACCAGATCCACCAGTGCGGCGTCGAACTCCACGACCTCCTGCCGGGAGCCCGGCCGGGTCGCCGCCGCGTAGCGGGGCAGCGTCAGCGCGCCGCCGCCGAGGTGCAGCAGGTCCAGCGCGGCCCCGGGCTCCGCGACGCAGTCCAGGACGTGCGCGAGCCGGCGTACGTACTCGAACTCCAGGTACCCGGGATCGTCGAGGTCCACGTACGACTGCGGTGCGCCGTCGACGGTCAGCAGCCAGGCCCGCTCCCGGTCCACGTCCGGCATCAGTTTGGCGGTGCCCTGGCCCACGTCCCGGATGACCGGGATCTGTTCGTCGCTCACCGCACCATTGTCCGGCAGGCGGCCGGCGGCGGGTCAGCCCGCCCAGACGGCTGCCGCCTCGGCGGCGTGTTCCGCGGCCTGCGCGAGCCCCGCCCGCGCCGCCGGGTCCCGCCGCGCCGGATCCAGGACGTTGCGCCCGAAGGCCTTGCGGGCCTGCGCGGACGGGGTGATCAGCAGAACCCTCGCCCCCGCCTCGCGCAGCCGCGCCGCCTGGGCGGCGGGCGAGGGGACCAGCCCGGATCCGAGCGCCATCGGCGCGATGATCACCACCCGCGCACAGCCCGAGGCCAGGTCCGCATTGGTCGCCGATCGGATCCCGCCGTCGATGAACCGGCGCCCGCCGACCGTGGCCGGCGGCCACACCCCGGGCACCGCGCAGCTCGCCGAGACCGCGTCGACCAGCCCGGCCCCGCTCTCGCGGTCGAAGGCGGCGAGCTCGCCCGTGAGCGCGTCGACGGCGGTGACGACGAGCCTGCGCTCGGGCCACGCGTGCGAGACGAGCCGGGCCGCCAGCACCTCGCGCCGCTCCGCCTCCTCGCCGGTGTCGGCGGCGAGCGCGAGGGCGCCGACCCGCCTGCGGTAGCTCTCCGGATCCCGCGAGCGCACCATCGCGACGGCGTACCGGGCGATGAGCCCCGTACCGAGCCGCGCGGCGACCTCGCCGGCGGGGTCGCCGAGCTGGCGCTCGTACAGCTCCCGCGGGGTGAGCAGCCCGGAGGTGAGCTGGGCGCCCACCACCGAGCCGGCCGAGGTGCCGACGACGAGGTCGGCGGCGGTCAGGTCCACGCCCGCCTGCGCGAGCCCGTACAGGATCCCCGTCTCCCAGCCGATGCCGGTGAGTCCCCCGCCGCCCAGCACCAGTGCCGTATCGCCGCTCATCCCCGCCCGCCCCTCTCCGTACGCCCGTGGTGACGGCAGTCTGGCGCAGCCGGGCCGCCGCCACCAGGGCGGGGTCGCCGCCGCGGGCGGCGCCTCAGTCGAGCACGGCCGTGACCGTCCCCGCGCCGACGGTCCGCCCGCCCTCGCGGATCGCGAAGCCGAGCCCCGACTCCAGCGGTACGTCCCGTCCGAGCTCGACGGTCATCGCGACCGTCTCCCCGGGCCGGGCCACCGCGGCCGCGCCCAGGTCCACGTCCCCCACCACGTCCGCGGTGCGGATGTAGAACTGCGGCCGGTACCCGGACGCCACCGGGGTGCTCCGCCCGCCCTCCCGCGCGGAGAGCACGTACACCTGCGCGGTGAAGCGGCGCCTCGGTACGACGCTCCCGGGCGCGGCGACCACCTGCCCGCGGCGTACGCCGTCGCGCGGGACCCCGCGCAGCAGCAGCGCGACGTTGTCCCCGGCCTCGGCGGACTCCATCGGCTTCCCGAAGGTCTCCAGGCCCGTGACCACGGTCTCCACGGCCTCGCCGTCGCCGCCGAGGATGCTCACGCGGTCGCCCATGCGGACGCTGCCGCGCTCGACGGCGCCGGTCACGACCGTCCCGCGCCCGGTGATGGTCAGCACGTTCTCCACCGGCAGCAGGAACGGCGCGTCCGTGTACCGCACCGGCATCGGCACGTACGTGTCCACCGCGTCGAGCAGTGCCTCGATCGCCCCGGTCCAGCGCGGGTCGCCCTCCAGCGCGCCGAGTCCGGAGACCCGTACGACCGGAGCGGCGTCCCCGCCGTAACCGTTGGCGGTGAGCAGCTCGCGGACCTCCAGCTCGACCAGGTCGGTGAGCTCGGGGTCCCCGGCGTCGGCCTTGTTGAGCGCGACGACGATGTGGTTGACGCCGACTTGCCGGGCGAGGAGCACGTGCTCGGCGGTTTGCGGCATGACCCCGTCGAGCGCGGAGACGACGAGGATCGCCCCGTCGAGCTGGGCGGCGCCGGTGACCATGTTCTTGACGTAGTCGGCGTGCCCGGGCATGTCCACGTGGGCGTAGTGCCGGGTCTCGGTCTCGTACTCGACGTGCGTGAGGTTGATGGTGATGCCGCGCCGGGCCTCCTCGGGGGCCCGGTCGATGCGGTCGAACGGCACGAAGGAGGCGCCGCCGCGCTCGGCGAGGACCTTGGTGATGGCGGCGGTGAGGGTGGTCTTGCCGTGGTCGACGTGACCCATGGTGCCGATGTTCAGGTGCGGCTTGGTGCGCACGAAGGCCGTCTTGGCCATGATGTCTTCCCGAATGCTTCCGAAGCTGAAAACGGGACCCCTGGAGCGAACCGACCCTCCCCCTGTGGGGTCCGCCGGACGATCCGGGAAGGGTCAGCTTCGTGCGCCGTCGAATGCGGCGAAGACAGTTGCCTCGAGGGCTTCGAACGCCTCGAAGAGGAAAGCGGCAGCCTTCGGCGCGTCCGCGACTGCGGACGGCGCTGCGGGAAAGGCGTACCGGGACATGCCCTGGATCCTGCCGGACCGGCCCCGCCGCGTCGAATGAATTACCGCGCGGTCAGAGGTTCTTGAGCGCTTCGCGTGCGGACAGGGGGGAAAGCGAGTCCCGTTCCGCCTCGACGAAGGCGCGGACCGCCTCCGGATCCGTCTTCGCGTACTCGCGCAGCGCCCAGCCGATGGCCTTGCGGATGAAGAAGTCCGGGTGGCCGCACTGGCGGCGGCAGTACGCGAAGAGGCGTCCGGTGTCCGTCGCGGACTTGTGGCGCAGCTGGTGGAGGAGGGCGGTGCGGGCGAGCCAGAGGTCCTCGTCCCCGATCCACTCGTCCATCACGGCCGTGAGCTCCGGGTCGGCGGCCACGAGCGGGCCGGCCGCGTGCGCCGCGAGGAGGTCGACCGTGTCCCACCACGGAACGGTGACGATCAGCCGGCGCACCACCGGCAGGAAGCCGGAGGAACAGACCCGGACGTGGCGGCGCAGGTAGTCCACGGCGAAGTAGTGGTACTCGCGCTCCGGGAGCTCCCAGCACCGCAGCACGAGCGCCGCGACGTCCGCCTCGGCCGGCTTCGCGCTCTGCCCGGTCACGGTCTTCGACAGTTCGCGCCGCAGCGGGGTGCGGATGCCGAGGAAGGGCGCGGCGTCCTTCATGTACGCGGCCATGGACCGGGCCTGCTGCGGGTCGGCGGCCTCTCCGTACGTCGTCGTCAGGCGGTCCATGAGGGTGTCCGCGAGGGCGCTGCGCGGGACCTTCGGGGGTCGCTGGTCGTTCGGCCGCATGAGGCCCAGATTACGGCGCGACGCCGCATTGGTCGGTTAGTCTCCCCTGATGTCCCTCCTCCTCGCGCCGTGGACCCGGCTGTCGCTCCTCGTCGTGCTGCTGCTGGCGGCCGGCGTGTGCGTCGTGCTGTACGAGCCCCAGCGCATCCTGTCGGAGGGCTGGCCCCCGGGACTCCCGGTCGGTGCGGCGGTCCTGCTGTTCGCGGCCGCGTACGGGGTGGGCACGGCGGCCCTGGTGCCGCGGCCGCTGCTCAACCTCGCGGCGGGAGCCGTCTTCGGGATCCCCTTCGGCCTGGCCGCGGCGGTCGGCGGATCGGTCATCGGCGCCGGGATCTCCTTCGGGCTGGGCCGGATGATGGGCCGCGACGCCGTACGGCCGCTGCTGCGCGGCCGCTGGCTCCGGGCGGCCGACGACCAGCTGGCCCGGCACGGCTTCCGCTCGATGCTGGCGGTCCGGATCTTCCCGGGCCTGCCCTTCGCGGTCGCCAACTACTGCGCGGCGGTGTCCCGTTGCGGCTGGCTGCCGTTCCTCCTCGCGACGGCGATCGGCGTCGTACCGAACACCGCCGCCTACGTGGTCGCGGGCGCGAGCGCCTCCTCCCCGGACTCCCCCGCCTTCCTCGCCTCCTTCGGCTTCATCGCCGTCTCCGCGGTGGCGGCCGCGGTCGTCGGATGGCGCGGGCGGCACCGGCTGGCGCCCGTACCGGCGTGCGAAACGCACGATCCGGTGCCCGTGCACCCCCCTGTGGTCAGCGCCGCTCCCCATGGGCCCTAGCATCGGAACCGAACTGTCCGACGATCACAAGGACGAGCACACCCCGACATGAGCTGGTTCGAATCCCTAATCCTCGGTCTCGTCCAGGGGCTTACGGAGTTCCTCCCGATCTCCTCCAGCGCCCATCTCCGGCTGACCGCGGCATTCGCCGGCTGGCAGGACCCGGGCGCGGCCTTCACCGCGATCACGCAGATCGGCACCGAGGCCGCCGTGCTGATCTACTTCCGCAAGGACATCGCGCGGATCATCTCCACCTGGTTTCGCTCGCTGTTCAACGCGTCGCTGCGCTCGGAGCAGGACGCCAAGATGGGCTGGCTGGTGATCGTCGGATCGATCCCGATCGGTGTCCTCGGCGTCGCGTTCAAGGACCAGATCACGGGCCCGGCCCGTGACCTCCGCCTGACCGCCACCACCCTGATCGTGATGGGCGTCGTACTCGGCATCGCGGACCGGCTGGCCGCCCGCGACGAGGAGGGTGGCCGGCACCGCGCCATCCGTGAGCGCAAGACGCTCAAGGAACTGGGCGTCAAGGACGGCCTGATCTTCGGTCTCTGCCAGGCGATGGCCCTGATCCCGGGTGTCTCCCGCTCCGGCGCGACAATCTCCGGCGGTCTGCTGCTGGGCTTCACGCGTGAGGCGGCCGCCCGCTACTCGTTCCTGCTCGCCATTCCGGCCGTACTGGCCTCGGGCGCGTTCGAGATCAAGGACGTCGTCGAGAGCCCGGGGCACATCACCTGGGGGCCGACGATCTTCGCCACGGTCATCGCGTTCTTCGTGGGCTACGTCGTCATCGCGTGGTTCATGAAGTTCATCTCCAGCAAGAGCTTCATGCCCTTCGTGATCTACCGGATCGCCCTGGGCATCGTACTGTTCGTGCTGATCGGCATGGGCGTGCTCAGCCCGTTCGCCGGCGAGTCGGCCGGCTGACGCCGCCATCGCTCACCGCTTCGCGTGAACCGGAGGCCGCTCGGGAACGTTCCCGGGCGGCCTCCGCGTCGTTGTGCCTGAAGAGACCTGAAGAGACCGGAAGGCAAACAGCAGGGGGTGTCCCGTGGGTCGAGTGGTGCTGGAGCGGTTTCCGGCCGGAAGTCCGAGGGGAAGCTGGCCCGCCGAGGAGTACGCGGCGGAGCGGATGCGCGAGGGCGTGCCGGCCGAGGTGGTGATGGACCTGGCCACCGACGCGTTCCTCGTCGTGGTCCGGCAGCGGGAGGCGCATTCCGGTCATTGATCCACCGCGCGCGGATCCGGACCGCGCACGCCCCTTGGCGTCGCCGCCCCGCGCCCCCACACTGACCCGATGACGCAGCGTGTGGACCTCGCCACGGTCATGGACCGGATGGCGATCGACGAGGTGGTCACGGGGTACGCGGTGGCCGTGGACGACGGCGACTGGGCGGCGTACCGCGCGCTGTTCACTCCCACCGGGCGGGCCGACTACGGCTCGGCGGGCGGGATCGAGGGCCCGGCCGCCGAAGTCGCGGACTGGCTCGCGGAGACCATGAAGCTCTTCCCGGTACGCCAGCACCTCATCGTCAACCGGCTGATCCGGCTGGAGGACCGGGGCGGCTGGCCCGGCGACCGGGCCGAGGTGCGGGCGGACTTCCTCAATCCGATGCGGCTCGCCGGGCCGGAGTTCGACGGGACGGTGACCGCGCCGAACTTCGTGGCCGCCGGCCGCTACACGTTCGCCCTCGCCCGCACGTCCGACGGCGGCTGGCTGCTCACCCGCGTCACCGTCGACGAGAAATGGCGGCACATGACCGCATAGGCACCGATCCTGCTCGGGCGGCCGTCCGGACGGCCCTGTTCCACACTGGAAGCGGAGGCACGCCATGGTCGCGAAGCGGACCCGGTACCGGCGTGCGGCGGCCGCGGTCGCCGCCGGGGCGCTGCCGTGCCTCGCCTTCCCCGCCCCCGCGCTCTGGTGGTTCGCGTACGTCGCCCTCGTGCCCTGGATGCTGCTGCTGAGGTCGGCGCCGACCGGGCGGCGCGCGGCCCTGGAGGGCTGGCTCGGCGGCGCCGCCTTCATCGTCGCCGTCCACCACTGGCTGCTGCCCAGCCTGCACGTGTTCCTGCTGCCGGTGGCGGCCCTGGTGGGGCTGCTCTGGATCCCCTGGGCCCTGCTGGTGCGCGAGTTCCTCGGCGGGACCCCGGAGCCGGGCCGGGCGGCGGCCGCGCTGCTCCTCGTACCGGCGGGCTGGCTGCTGTCCGAGCTGGCCCGGTCCTGGCAGGGGCTGGGCGGGCCGTGGGGGCTGCTGGGGGCCAGCCAGTGGCAGGTGCCGCCCGCGCTGCGGCTCGCGTCGGTGGGCGGGGTGTGGCTGGTGAGTCTGCTCGTGGTGGCGGTGAACTGCGCGCTGGTGCTGCTGATATCCGTACCGGGGGCCCGGGTTCCGGCGGTGGCCGGGGTGACGGGGTGCGTGGTGCTGACGGGGGCGGTGTGGCTGTGGGTGCCGCGGCCCGAGGTGTCGGGCACACTCCGCGTGGCCGTCGTACAGCCGGGCCTGGTGGCGGACGGCCCGGACAGCGCGGAGCAGCGGTTCGACGCCGGGGAGCGGCTGACGCGGACGCTGGCCGGGCAGCGGGTGGACCTGGTGGTCTGGGGCGAGAGCAGTGTCGGGGCGGACCTGGCCGCGCGCCCGGACCTGGCCCGGCGGCTGGCCGCGCTGTCCTCCGGTGTCGGGGCTCCGCTCCTGGTCAACGTCGACGCCCGGCGGCCGGCCGGCCCGGTGGCGGGGCCGGTTGCGGGACCGGTCGCCGCAGCCGCCACGCCGTCCGGGGGCGGCATCTACAAGAGCTCCGTCCTCGTCGGCCCCGGCGGACCGACCGGCGACCGGTACGACAAGATGCGCCTGGTCCCCTTCGGCGAGTACATACCGGCCCGGTCGCTGCTCGGCTGGGCCACCTCGGTCGGCAGGGCCGCCGGCGAGGACCGCCGGCGCGGCGCGGAGCCGGTCCTGATGAACCTGCCGGGGCGGCCCGGTGTCCGGATCGGACCGCTGGTCTGCTTCGAGTCCGCCTTCCCCGACATGAGCCGCCGCCTCACCGGCGACGGGGCGGCCCTGCTGATCGCCCAGTCGGCCACCTCCAGCTTCCAGCACAGCTGGGCCCCGGCACAGCACGCCTCGCTCGCGGCCCTGCGCGCCGCCGAGGACGGCCGCCCGATGGTGCACGCCACCCTCACCGGGATCAGCGTGGTGCACGGCCCGTCCGGCGAGCGGATCGGCCCGGCGCTGCCCACCTCCGCGCGCGCCGCGCAGGTGTACGAGGTCCCGCTCTCCCGCGGCTCGACGTTCTACGTCCGCTTCGGGGACTGGCCCGGGGGCGCCTGCCTCGCGCTGCTGGCGGCGTACTGCGCGGTCGAGGGAGTCAGGTCGCTCGGGCTCAGGAAGCCTGCTCCAGAGCCGACGACACCACCCGCTCGCACAGCTCGTGGGTGAGCAGCGCGTCGCGGGCGCTGAGCGTCCTGCCCGCCGCGACGGACTCCAGGAAGGCGTCCACGACCTGCTCGATGCCGCGCTGGCGGGCGACCGGGACCCAGTCCCCGCGGCGTCGCACCGTCGGCTGGCCGCGGTGGTCGATGATCTCGGCGAGGTTGACGACCTGCCGCTTGGTGTCCTGCCCCGACACTTCGAGGATCTCCTCGGTGGAACCGGACAGCCGGTTCATGATCCCGAGTGCGGTGAAGCCGGGGCCCGACATCTGGAGGACGACCTGGTGCATCAGCCCGTCCCGGACCTGGGCCCGGACGTCGATGTGGTCGGCATCCCCGGGGAGCAGGAAGCGCAGGGTGTCGACGACGTGGATGAAGTCGTCGAGGACCAGGGTCCGCGGGTCCTCGGGCAGCCCGACCCGGTTCTTCTGCATGACGATCAGGTCCCGCGGGTGTTCGGCGCACTGCGCGTAGCCGGGCGCGTGGCGGCGGTTGAAGCCGACGGCGAGCGAGACCCCGCGCTCCTCGGCGAGTTCCACGAGCCGCCGCGAGTCGTCGAGCTCGTAGGCGAGCGGCTTGTCCACGTACGTCGGCACGCCCGCTTCGAGCAGCCGCGCCACGATCTCGGGGTGAACGGCCGTCGGGGCGTGCACGAATGCCGCGTCGAGGCCCTCGGCCAGCAGTCCGTCGAGCGTGGTGTGGCGGCGGCCGGCCGGGACGTGGTGGATCTCCCCGATCCGCTCCAGCGTGGCCGGGGTCCGGGTCTGCAGGTGCAGTTCCACGCCCGGGCGGGCGGTGAGGACGGGCAGGTACGCCTTCTGGGCGATGTCGCCGAGTCCGATGACGCCGACCTTCACCGGGAACCTCCAGGTTGGTCCTTCTGGGACTTCCGCAGCTTAATCCCTGGTGGCGGGGCTCGCGTTCGCCGAGGATGGCGGCATGACCACGACCACCGGATCCCACCGCACCGAGCCCTCCACCACCGCGAACGAGCGGGAGATGCTGGACGGCTGGCTCGACTACCACCGCGCCACCCTCGTCTGGAAGTGCGAGGGCCTCGGGGCCGAGCAGCTGGGCCGCGCCCCGCTCCCCCCGTCCGAGCTGAGCCTGCTGGGCCTCGTACGGCACATGGCGGAGGTGGAGCGGTACTGGTTCCGGGAGATCATGCTGGGCGAGGACCTGCCCGAGCTGTACTGCACGCAGGAGGACCCTGACGGGGACTTCCACTTCGGCCCCGGGGACACCTGGACCGAGGCCGAGCAGACCTGGCAGACCGAGATCGAGCTGGCGCGGCAGGCCGCGGCGGGCCGTCCGCTGGACCTGGTGTCGGATCCCGAGAGCCACCACCGCGGCGAGACGTTCAGCCTGCGCTGGGTCTACACGCACATGATCGAGGAGTACGCGCGCCACAACGGGCACGCGGACCTGCTGCGCGAGCAGATCGACGGCGCCACGGGCGACTGACCCGGGTCCCACACCGGCCGGCCGCCGGCCGCTGGGCGCAGGTGGGGGGCGGGTGGGGGCGGGTGGGGGCGGGTGTCCGGCGGATGTCCGTCACCCGTGCGGGGTCATTTTCGGCTCCGGGTTTTCGCAACGGGGTCCTCGCACAGCAGAGTTGCGCGAGTGCATCCAACGCGAACCACGACAAAGCTGCTGCTCGGAGTCGCCTGTGCCGTCTCGGCCGTCTCCGGCTGCGTGAATGTGACACCCGCCCCGATGCAGCCGGCGGCCGCCCCCGGCTCCGCCGCTCCACCGCCCCGGCACGATCCGCGCGGCGGACCGGGAGCCGTGCCGGTGGAGGTCCAGGCGCCCGTCCTGGAGGCCCTGAAGGCGGTACCGGGGCAGTCCGCGCAGCCGGCGGCCCCCCGTGGAGGCGCGCCGTCCGCGCCGCTCGGAGCAGCTGCTGCGGCGGCGGGCGGGTCGGGCGCGTCGGGCGCGGCCACCGAGGAGGCCTCACAGGCCGTCCCGCCGGTGCCGGACATCCCGGAGCCGCGCCGGGCCGCCCGGCGCCCCTCGGGGGGCAAGGGCGGCCGTACGGACCGGCCGGGGCCGGACGCGGAGGTTCCGCGCGAGTTGATGAAGGAGCTGCCGGTCCGGCCCGCGGACGTGTGCGCGCTGGGCCGCCGGCACGGGCGCTGGCACCCGGACAGCCCGGAGGCCCGCATCTGCGCGGGCGTCCACGAGGGCTGAGCCGCCCAGTCTCCGATCCGCTGAGCCGCTGAACCGCCGATCCGCCGGGCCGCTACGGGTGCTGCTCCGGGAACGGCCGGGGCCCCCGGCCCGGTTCCGCGGCCAGGCGCCGCTCCAGCCGGGCGATGGCCGCCCGTACGCCGTTCCCGTACCCGTCGTCGGACAGGGCGCCGGTGGCGGCCCGGGCCCGGGCCAGGTGCAGCCGCGCCGCCTCGGGCCGCTGGAGTTTCACGTAGTCGGCGGCCAGGTTGAGGTGCAGCGACGGGTAGAACACGCGCACGGCCGGATGGGGCTCGTGCTGCGCGGGCAGCCCGTCCCGCAGCCCCGGCCCCAGACCGTCGGCGGCGGTCAGGGCCCGCAGGTCCCAGGCCAGTTCGTCGGCGGGATCGTCCTGGGCGTCGGCCATGTAGTGCGCGAGCGTGCAGCGGTGGAGGGAGTCGCCGTCCTCGCCGATCTCGGTCCAGATCTCGCCGAGGCGGTTGCGGGCCTCCTCGCGGTCACCGGCGTGCAGCAGGATGACGGCCTGGCCGATCCTGGTCATGACGGCGTCCTCCGACGCCTCCTGCTGCTCCGTCACGGCGGCCTCCGGCTCGCTCTGCCGGACCTGCTCCGGTCCGGTCGTCACGACGCTAACCGGAGGCACCGGTTATGGCACCGAGGCGCGGTGGGGCGTCAGCCCAGGTCCGGGATCGTCCAGTCGATCGGCTCATGGCCCTGGGCCGCGACGGCCTCGTTGATCTGCGTGAAGGGCCGGGAACCGAAGAACTTCTTGGCCGACAGCGGGGAGGGGTGGGCCCCCTTGACGACCGCGTGCCGCTCCTCGTCGATGAGCGGGAGCTTCTTCTGCGCGTAGGCGCCCCACAGGACGAAGACGGCCGGGTCGGGGCGGTCGGCCACGGCCCGGATCACCGCGTCGGTGAACTTCTCCCAGCCCTTGCCCTTGTGCGAGTTGGGCTCGGCCTCACGGACGGTGAGGACCGCGTTGAGCAGCAGGACGCCCTGCTCGGCCCACGGCATCAGGTACCCGTTGTCCGGGATGGGGGTGCCCAGCTCCGCGTGCATCTCCTTGTAGATGTTGCGCAGGGAGGGCGGGGTCTTGACCCCGGGCCGCACGGAGAAGCACAGGCCGTGGCCCTGGCCGGCCCCGTGGTACGGGTCCTGGCCGAGGACCAGGACCTTCACGCGGTCGAAGGCAGTGGCTTCCAGGGCGGCGAAGACCTGCTCGTGGGGCGGGTAGACCGGCCCGTTCGCCCGCTCCTTCTCGACGAACTCGGTGAGCTCGCTGAAATAGGGCTTCTCCAGCTCGTCGCCGAGGACGGGGAGCCAGGACTCGGGCAGCATCTGGGTCACGTCTACAACCTCCGGTACAAGTTTCGCGCGCGCTGCGCGGTGCAACAGCTCCAGAACCTACCGGGGGCCACTGACAACGCCGCATCCGCGGGCGCCCGGAGGCACCCGCGGATGCGGTGTGGACTGCGGCCGGCGCCGCGGCTACCAGCTGGTCTTGCGGTACAGCTCCCACATCTGCATGGCGGTCTGCGGGTCGAGCGCCCGCTCGGCGCCGGCGATGTCCTCGCGGGCGGCGACGTACAGCTTGCCCTGCCACAGCGGCAGCAGCCGGACGTCCTCGGCGAAGATCTGCTGGGCCTGCTCGAACTCGTGGACGCCGGCCGAGCGGTCGCTCTCGCGGCGGGACTTGGGCAGCAGGTCGGTGAGGATCTCGTTGGGCTCGTACGGGGTGCCGACCGCGTTCTCCTTGCCGATGAACGGCGCGATGAAGTTGTCCGGGTCCGGGAAGTCGGGGAACCAGCCTCGGCCGAAGACCGGGTACTCGCCGTTCTTGTAGCCGACCTGGAACACCTTCCAGGGCTGGCCGCGCAGCGTGACCCTGAAGAGGCCGCTCTCGTCCAGCTGGCGCTTGAGCTCGGTGAACTCGTCGGCGGTGGAGGCGCCGTAGCGGTCGGTGGTGTACCAGAAGGTCAGGTCCACGGGCGTGGGGACCCCGGCGTCCTTGAGGATCTTCTGGGCCTTCTTGACGTCCGCCTGGCCGTACTTGTCGTAGAAGGGCGTCTTGTGGCCCACGACACCCTTGGGGACCATCGAGTACAGCGGTTCGGCGGTGCCCTGGTAGACCTTGGAGACGATCGCGCCGCGGTCGACGATCTGGGCGATGGCCTGGCGCACCGGCAACTTGGCGACCTGCGGGTCCTTGGGGTTGAAGACCAGGTAGCGGATCTCGGCGCCGACGTTCTCGACGACCTGGACGCCCGCGTTGTGCGAGGCGGGGGTCTGCAGGTCCTTGATCTCGGGGGCCGACAGACCGCGGTAGGTGGCGTCGATCTCCTTGGCCTTGAGCGCGGCGACCATCTTGGTGGAGTCCGCGAAGTAGCGGATCGTCACGCCGTCGTTACGCCGGTTCGCGAAGCCGCTGTAGGACGCGTTCTTGCCGAGGACCGCCTCGCTGCCCTCCTTGTACGAGTCGAGCACGAACGGGCCGGAGCCGGTGATCTTGCCGTCCTCGCGCACCTTGTCGGCCGGGTAGTCCTTGGGCGCGACCAGTGAGGCGGCCGGCGAGCCGAGGACGAAGGGGAAGGTGGCGTCCGGGGTCTTCAGGTGGAAGACGACCGTCAGCGCGTCCGGGGTCTCGATCTTGTCCAGGCTGCCGAAGAGGTCCTTCGGACCGGTCTGGGAGTTGATCGTCCGGATCCGGTCGAGCGAGTGCTTGACCGCCTTGGCGTCGAGCGGCTCCCCGTCGGAGAACTTCAGGCCCTTCTTCAGGGTGCAGCGGTACGACTCGTTCCCGGAATCCGTGAACTCGCAGGTCTGGGCGGCGTCGGGCTGGGGCTTGGTGGAGCCCGTCGGGAATGCCAGCAGGGTCTGGTAGACGTTCCGGTACAGCTCCCAGGAGCCGTCCCAGGCCGCGGCGGGATCGAGGGTGCTCGGCGCGCTCGTCGTGCCGACGACGATTCTCTTCGCGGTGTCGCTGCTGTCGTCCGAAAGCAGACCGCATCCGGCGAGCAGGGATATGGACGCAAGGGCTGCAGTGATCTGCAGGCATCTGGTCCGGATGAACACGTGCACGCTCCTCGATCAGCCAGGGGTGCGGCAGACCCTACCGCAGTGCCTCACAAATCCAATGGGCAGGTTTCATGTGACACTTGACCGATTTCGTGCATGTTAGGTACGCATTTGCCTCCCTCTGGGAGGCAAATGCGTCCGATTATCGATCAGTGCACCCCGGCATTGAGGAACATTCCTCCGTCAACGATCAGAGTTTGGCCAGTGATCCATTCCGCTTGTGCAGATGTAAGAAAAGCCGCGGCCCCGCCGATGTCCTGCGGCAGTCCCAGCCGGCCGAGCGGATAGGCAGCAGCGGCCTCCTGCTCCCGGCCCTCGTAGAGCGCCTGGGCGAACTTCGTCTTGACCACCGCGGGGGCGATCGCGTTGACCCGGACCCCGGGCGCCATCTCGTGGGCGAGCTGGAGGGTGAGGTTGACCATGGCGGCCTTGCTCATCCCGTACGCGCCGATGAAGGGCGAGGCGGAGACGCCGGCGATGGACGCGATGTTCACGATCGCGCCTCCGTTGTCCTTCTGCCAGGCGTGCCAGGTCCGCTGGGCGAACCCGAGCGCCGAGATCACGTTGGTCTCGAAGACCTTGCGCGCGACGCCGAGGTCCAGGTCCGCCATCGGACCGAAGACCGGGTTGGTGCCCGCGTTGTTGATCAGGAAGTCGACGCGCCCGAAGGCCTCCATCGTCCGCTCGACCGCGACGGCCTGGTGGTCCTCGTCGTGCGCCTTGCCGGCCACGCCCATCACCCGGTCCGCGCCGAGCGCCTCGACGGCCGCCTTGAGGGCGTCCTCGTTGCGCCCGGTGATGCACACCCGGTCGCCGCGGGCGACGAGCGCCTCGGCGATGCCGTAGCCGATGCCCCGGCTGCCTCCGGTGATCAGCGCGACCTTGCCGCTGTCCGCTGCCCGCTCCGTGCTGTTGTCCGCCATGACCTGCGCCTGCCTCTCGTCAGTTGAGCGGGCCGCCGGCCACGTACATGACCTGGCCGGAGACGAAGCCGGCGGCCTCGCCCGTGAAGAACGCGATCGCATTGGCGATGTCGTCCGGGCGGCCGACGCGCTGGACGGGGATCTGGGTGGCCGCGGCGGCCTGGAAGTCCTCGAAGCCCATGCCCACGCGCGCGGCCGTCTGGGCGGTCATCTCCGTGACGATGAAGCCGGGCGCGACCGCGTTGGCGGTGACGCCGAACTTGCCGAGCTCGATGGCCAGCGTCTTGGTGAAGCCCTGCAGACCGGCCTTGGCGGCGGAGTAGTTGACCTGGCCGCGGTTGCCCAGCGCCGAGCTGCTGGAGAGGTTGACGATGCGGCCGAACTTGGCCTCCACCATGTACTTCTGACAGGCCTTCGACATCAGGAACGCACCGCGCAGGTGGACGTTCATGACGGTGTCCCAGTCGTTCTCGCTCATCTTGAAGAGCAGGTTGTCGCGCAGCACGCCCGCGTTGTTGACCAGGATGGTCGGCGCGCCCAGGACGCTCGCGACGCGCTCGACGGCCGCCTCCACCTGCGCCGCGTCGCTGACGTCGCAGCCGACCGCCAGGGCCTTGCCGCCTGCCGCCGTGATCGCCTCGACGGTGTCCTTGCAGGCCGCCTCGTCGAGATCGAGTACGGCGACGGCCCGGCCCTCGGCGGCCAGGCGCACGGCGGTGGCCGCGCCGATGCCCCGGGCCGCCCCGGTCACGATCGCGACGCGCTGCTCGGTGGTGGACATGGTGGATCTCCTCGCCCTCGGAATCCTCATCAGCGGCTCCCCATTGGTGAGCAACCGCTTAGTAGCCTCAGCTGAGGAGACGCTAGGAGCCCTGGCACCCGGTGTCAACGGCCGCCGCCGCCAAGGCTCCCCAGGTCGTGGCGGCCGCCGTACGGATCACCCCGCGGACGGCCGTACGATCAGCGGACCAGCAGGTCGAGCAGCCGTTCCACCTCGGCCTCCGGGTCGGCCGTCAGGCCGGTGTGCACCGGCCCGGGCTGCACCACCGTGCTGCGCGGGGCGATCAGCCAGCGGAACCGGCGGCCCGCGTCGTCGCCGGCCGCCTGTCCGGCCCGCTCACCGCCGCTGCACACGCCCTCCACGGCACGCAGCGCCGCCCGTACGCCCGCCACGTCGGCCTTCGGGTCCAGGGCGAGGAGCTTGGCCTCGTCCAGGTGGGTGCGCGCGGCCACGTACGAGCGGGCCCGGCAGTAGACGATCACGCCGGCGTTGAAGCACTCGCCGCGCTCCATCCGGGGCACCACGCGCACCAGCGCGTACTCGAACACGTCCCGCTTGGTCACTCGCTGTCGCTCTTGTTCTTCCGGGGGCGGGGGTCGAGGCGGTCGGCGAGCCAGCCGGGGGGACCCGACCCGGGCTTCACCTCGGCCTCCATCGAGATCCTCTCGTGGATCGTGGCCGCGCGCGGCAGCAGCACGTCCACGTAGGCGCGGCGCAGCGCGCCGGTGGAGTCGAAGCCGGGCTCGTCGACCAGCCACTCGTCGGGCACGTCGGCGACGACCTCTTCGAGGAGTTCGCGCGTCACCAGGGGCGCGAGCGCGGCCGCGGCGGCCGTGACGTCCGGGCCGAAGGGGGCCAGGACATGGTCGGAGGCGTTGTACGGCTTGGCCGCGGCGCTTTCGGCGGTGGGCCAGTTGTGGTGCCAGATCATGGTGGCGCCGTGGTCGATGAGCCACAGGTCCCCGTGCCAGACCAGCATGTTCGGGTTGCGCCAGGAACGGTCGACGTTGTTGATCAGCGCGTCGAACCAGACCACGCGCCCCGCCTCGGCCGGGTCCACCTGGTACGCGAGCGGGTCGAAGCCGATCGACCCGGGCAGGTAGTCCATCCCGAGGTTGAGCCCGCCGCTGGCCTTCAGCAGCTCCTGGACCTCCTGGTCGGGCTCGCCGAGCCCGATCACGGGGTCGAGCTGCATCTGCACCAGCCGCGGGACCCGCAGGCCGAGGCGCTGGGCCAGGCGCCCGCAGACGACTTCGGCGACCAGGGTCTTGCGCCCCTGACCGGCTCCGGTAAATTTCATGACGTAGGTCCCGAGGTCGTCGGCCTCGACGATCCCGGGGAGCGAGCCGCCCTCACGCAAGGGCGTCACATAGCGGGTCGCGGTCACTTCTGTGAGCATTTCCCCAGGTTATCTGGCGATCGCACTTTACGATCCAAGGCCCGGGTCAAGTCTCTACCCATCCCGCGAAGACCGCCCATCAGCCCTGGGGAGAATCTGGGGAGTTCTGGCCAACAGCCCGATCCCCCGCTCCCCCAGCAGCCCGTCGATGGCCCGGCGTCCCTTGCCGCCGGCCTCAGGCGTGAAGTGAGCATAGTGGTTGAGCGTGATCATCGGGGACGAGTGCCCCAGCCACCGCGCCAACGTCACCACTGACTCGCCTGCCTCCAGAACGACCGAGGTGTAGGTGTGCCTCAGGACATGGAATCCGTCCCCGTGCACCGCCTCCCACTGCCAGGGCTTCGCTCCTTTGGCTTGCGCGGGGATCACCCCAACCCGAGCCAGCTCAGGCTTCCACACGTACGTGTTGAAGGTGTTCACCGCGATGGCATTTCCGAACCTCGTGGTGAGCAGCAAAGAGAACTTCTTCGGCGGCTTCCCCGGCTCGCCCGATGGCAGCCCCACCTCCACAGCAGCGTGCTGTCGCCGCGCGACAGCGGTCACGGTCGTCGGTCCAGGACTTGGGCAGGTCGAGCTCCCGGTCCACCAGAGCGCGGCCGGCTGTGGTGGCGTAGGCGGCGAAGACACCGGCCCGGCAGTTCTCGGTGCGGCCTGGGGCTCGTAGCTGAATAACTGTCAGAGTTGATCTGTGCAGGTGTCCTCGCGTGACGGTAGGCGGGCTTGTAGTTGGGCGAGGGTCCGGGCTGAGGTTCCTGGTAGCGGAGTGACCACAACGCGGTGCAGGTCCAGGAGGCCGTGACCGTCTTGGAACTGGGTTGGACAGGTTGGTGCGGGTGACGTTCAGGAGCTGCGCCAGAAGTGTGCTGGTAGCGGCTCTGCGGCGGCGTAACAGGGCTGTCAGCAGGCGGTGGTAGTGGTCGAGGCTGCTGACCTACGGGTGGAGGTAGCTCCGCGGGCGGTGTAAGCGTCGCTGGAATGCCGCGTCGGCCAAGGAATCCCAGTACGGTTCCGAGACAGCGACCGGACGGTCGAAGGCGGAGCGTGACATGCCGGCCAGGGTCGGGTTGCTCGAACTGGTCAAGCAGTTCGCGGTGACGTTGGAGGAGCGTGATCGTTGGGCCGGGCATGCATCCGTGGGTGGGGTTGTCCGATCATGTGCGACTGGGTGTGGTGACCCGTTGGGTGACGCCGGAGCTTGTCGGTGAAGTGCCGGAGAAATGTGGGATCCGCGACAATAAGTCCGGCGACGCGCTGCCGGCCGGGTCTTCGTTCACGCGGGCACGCAGGCGTCTGGGGCCGCGGGTCTTGGAGAACTGCGCCGCCGGATGCGCGATTACGTACGCGGACTGCTCGCCCCGGTGGCCCGCAAGAACAGCTGGCAACTGGCCGAGCAGGCCGGCCATGCAACTCCCGACGGTCTCCAGCACCGCCCGCTACACTCCAGCCGCCCAACGAAACCCGCAGGTCAGACAGCGAAATCCTGCCGGCGTACTAGGGCCGCGGCCTGGTGGGGATCGTCACGCCAGAGGCGCTGAGCAGCGTGCCGTCGGACGCGTGCTGGGTCGCCAACAGCTGGCTGCGCCTCGCGAGGCCGGCGCGCGAGAGGTCCCGTCGGTCGACCTTGAAGGCGGAATAGCCCTGCAGGTGCGGGTACCTTGCGAGCTGTTCAGGGGTGAGTCCGCCGGGTTCGGGCCCGAGCCGGATCCAGTAGCCGGGCTTGTTCAGGGCCCCGTGCTCCACTCGCAGCCGACCGGAGGGGTCGTAGACCAGCTGGGCGGAGGCGCCTGAGGGCAGTTGCCCGGTCTTCCAGGCGACGGTCTCCTGGTCGATCCAGTGCACCGCTGTGGCGTCGATGCCCGGGGAAGGAGAGGCGCCGGAGGCAGGCGTGGCCGCCGGCGGGGCCTGCGAGGTGGCCACACCTGTGGTGAAGCTTCCGGTGGTGGACCGCAAGCGGCCCTCGGGGTCTTTGACCACGGCCTTGTAGCAGACTCTGGTGCCTCGCGGGACGCCGCCGACGTCATGGGTGATCTTGTAGCTGCCGTTGTCGGCGGCTCCGAGCTTCTGCCAGGTCCCGTTGCCGACCCGGGCGGCGAAGAAGACCTGATCGAACCCCCCGCCGGCCACGTCCGCGGCGATGGTGACCGTGCCGGTCGAGCCGTCCGCCGGCGTCCGCATGGTGAGCCGGGGGGAAGCGGCCGCCCCCGCGACCCTGTCAGCCGCCTTGTAGACCACGGACGAGAGCGGCGGGACGGTGAGGGTGAGCTTCCGGTCGGCCGCGCTGGTCTTCCGGGACCCCGCCGCCGGGTACAGCTGCCCGAACTCCATGCCGGCCGAGAAGGTGTCGAGCGAGACGCTCTTCGCCTCGGGCGAGTTGTTGACGGCGACGACGTATTCGATCCGCTGTCCGGCGTCGATCCGGGAGAACGCGTAGACACCCGGACCGTCGGCCGCGTACCGCTCGATCTGGGCTCCGTCGGCGAGCGCCGGATGGTTCCGGCGCAGCTCGGCCAGTCCGGCGATGTGCCGGTAGAGCGGGGCGGTCGGATCGTACCGGTCCGCGGAGCCCGGGCTGCCGCCGATCACCTCGTCCGTGTTGAACGAATCCGTCTTGGAGGCGAACAGGTCCTGCCGGGCATCGACGTCCCCGCCCGCTCCCGTGAATCCCTGTTCGTCACCGTAGTAGACCGTCGGCTGGCCCCGAGTCAGGAACAGCAGGTCGTGGCCCAGCCGGTCCTTGCTCAGCAGGTCGGCCGGACCGGCTCCTGGGTTGTCGGTCCGCAGGAATCCGCCGAAGCGTCCCATGTCGTGGTTGCCGAGAAAGGTCGGCAGCCCGTAGGCGTTCGTACGGGCGGTGGTGTAGCGGTAGTCCTGTGCGTACAGATCGGCAAGGGCGCGGGCCGAGCCGCCCTGGGACACGTACGAGCGAGCCGCGCTCTGGAACGGGAAGTCCAGGGTGGCCTGCAGCTTCCCGTCGGTGACGTAGGGAGAGGTGACCGCGGGATCGGCGGAGGAGACCTCGCCGAACATGAAGAAGTCCGCGTTTCCCCGGCGCGTCGCGTGGCTCTTCACGGCAGGCGCCCACTGCCGCCAGAAGGCCATGTCGACGTGCTTCGCGGTGTCGATCCGGTAGCCGTCGAGCCCCGTTCTGGTGATCCAGTCCTGATAGACCTCCTCGAATCCCTTCACCACCCTCGGGTTCTGTGTCGCGAGGTCGTCGAGGCCGAAGAAGTCTCCTTCCACGGAAGACTCGCCCTCGAAGGTCGAGTTCCCGCGGTTGTGGTAGAGCGTCGGGTCGTTCAGCCAGGACGGAGACTTGACGGTGGCGTCTGAGGGGGTACGGAAGACCGGCGTGTACGGGAATGAGTCCACGGTCAGGTCGGGCCAGGAGTAGCCGCCCCGGGCCACGTTCTGATTCGCGATCGCGGTGAGGTCGACGGGCCTGCCCTCCTTGTCCAGGGTGGGGAAGGCCCCCGACGATCGGTAGCCGTCGGCGCGTTCCGCGTAGTCGATGACGTCCGCCGTGTGGTTGGTGATGATGTCGAGGAAGACCTTGATACCCCTGGAGTGCGCCTTGGCTATCAGCTCCTTGAGCTGGGCTTCGGTGCCGAAGTGCGGGTCCACTTGGGTAAAGTCGGTGACCCAGTAGCCGTGGTAGCCGGCCGACGCCCAGGGCTCCGCACCCTGCACCGGCTTGTTCTTGAAGACGGGCGCCAGCCAGATCGCCGTGGTGCCCAGTCGCTGGATGTAGTCCAGCCTGTCGATCACTCCGGGCAGATCGCCACCGTGGTAGTAGTACTTGCTCGTGGGGTCGAGCCCGTTGTCGGTCCGCCCGCCGGGGAGGCCCCCCGTGTCGTTGGCCCTGTCGCCGTTGGCGAAGCGGTCGGGGAGTACGAAGTAGAGCTGCTCCCGGGAGAGATCGTGACGCGTAGCACCGGAAGCGAGTTCCCGGTCCGAAGGCGGTGACGAGCAGGCGGGCAGCGCTGCCGCGGCGGGCGCCGCGGACAGCAGGGAGGCGACAAGTCCGGCCGCGAGCAGCACGTTGCTCACGCGGGACCTTCTCGAAGCGGCGGGCGAGACGGACAACAGGGTCACGCGAGGGCTCCCTAACGGTCGGATCAAGAGCTCGGAATCAGGCGGTGCGGGGGGGTGCGGTGCTGCGGGGGCGCGTCTGCGTCGGCTTCTCCTCGCCCACGTCGTCCCTGGTGCTCGGCTCACGCAGGTTCCTCACGGCCTGCGTGGAGGAGCGCGGAGGAGCCGGTGAGCGGGACGCCCGTGCCGCCGTAACGGGCGGCGAGGATCTCTGCGGCGATGGACACGGCGGTCTCCGCCGGGGTCCGTGCGCCGAGGTGCAGGCCCACCGGGGAGCGGAGCCGGGCCAGCGCCGGCTCCTCGACGCCGGCTTCGCGCAGCCGTGCCATGCGCTCCTCGTGGGTACGTCGGGAACCCATGGCCCCCACATACGCCACGGGCAGCCGAAGGGCGGCCTCCAGGAGCGGGAGGTCGAACTTCGGGTCGTGCGTCAGGACGCACACTGCTGTCCGTTCGTCCACCCCGGTGGTCGCCAGATAGACATGGGGCCAGGCCACCACCACCTCGTCCGCCTCCGGGAAGCGCTCCGGGGTCGCGAACACCGGGCGTGCGTCGCACAGCGTGGTCCGGTACCCCAGTTGCGCCCCGATCCGTATCAGGGCGCCCGCGACGTCCGTCGCCCCGAACACGATGAGACGCGGCGCGCTGGTGGACGTCTCGACGAAGAGGGTGATCGTGGTGCCCTCCACCTCACGCCGGATCAGGCCGGTCCGGTCGGCCGCCAGCCACCCGGCGGCCTCACCCGCCACGGCCCGGTCCCACGCGGCGCGTCCACCGAGCGATCCGCGGTACGTCCCGTCGGCCGACACGGCGAGGATGGCGCCACTCGGTACGTCAGGGCCGGCCACCACGCGGACCAGCGCGACGGGAAGGTCCCTCGCCACGGCGTCCAGTGCGGCGTCTAGGACCGGTGTGGCCCGCGGGCCCACCGGCGTGACCAGGATGTCGATGACACCGCCGCAGGTGAGCCCCGCGGCCAAGGCCTCGTCGTCGCTGTAGCCGAAGCTCTCGACGACTCGCTGCCCGTCCGTGATCGCCTGCCGGCACAGCTCGTAGACGGCACCCTCCACGCAGCCGCCGGAGACCGAGCCGATCACCGCGCCCTCGCGGTCGACTGCCATGGCCGCGCCCGGCAGCCGGGGTGCGCTGCCCTTCGTCGCGATGACCGTGGCCACGGCCAGCTCCCGTCCCTCCGCCCGCCATCGGCGCAGTTCGCGAGCGAGGTCCAGCATGTTGCCCACCTTTCCGGGATCGGGGTGACGGATGGCGTGGGAACCGGTGGTGCACGGCGGCCAGGGGCCCTGCTCACTCGGCCGCCGAGGACACCAGCCGTCCTCGCCGCGCCGCTGTCTCTCGGTAGAGCTGGGCGAACCCGTCCGCGGTGTTCCCCCACGACCAGTCCTGGCGCATCACCCGCTGCCGCGCCGCGGCCAGTTCGCCGGGCTGCCCGGCGCGCCAGCGCATGGCGTCGAGGACCGTGCCCCGCACGCTCTCGGGCGTCAGTTCAGGGATGAACATCCCGCTCCCGCGGCTGGGATCGGTCCGCAGGTCGGTCACGGTGTCGGAGAGCCCACCGACAGGGCTGACCAGGGGCAGGGTCCCGTAGCGGTAGGAGATGAGCTGGTTGAGACCGCAGGGTTCGGTTCGCGAGGGCATGACCGTGAAGTCGGAGCCCGCGTAGATCAGCCATGCCCAGTCCTGGTCGAACTCGGGCAGGTACGCGACCGAGCCGGCCGACTCCTCCACCACCCTCCGCAGCAGCGGCCGGAGTTCGACGGCGGCCGGACCTGCCAGAGCCAGCTGCACCTCGCCCTCGCGCAGCAGCGGAGCGAGGCCCTCCAGGAGCAGGTCGGTGCCCTTCTCCGGTACGAGCCGTGAGCACACACCGAGGACCGGAACGTCTCCGTCCACACGGAGTCCCGTACGGCGCTGGAGAGCGGCCTTGTTGCGGCGCTTGCCGTCCTCGGCGGAGTGCGGCTCGAACGGGACGGTGAGCCGGCCGGCCGCGGCCGAGTCCCACACGTCGGCGTCGACGCCGAACACGATGCCGCGGGTGCGTGCACTCGCCAGGGCGGCACCCACCGGGGTGCCGGCGAAAGCCGTGGCCATCTCGCGGGCGTAGCCCGGGCTGCAGGTGGCGACGGTGTCGGCGTGCAGCAGACCGAGCAGAAGCATGCTCGGATCGTCGCCACCGGCCGCCGCCAGGATCCGGACCGAATCGTCGGACAGGGCGAGCCGGTCCAGCGAGTGTTCCTTCAGTCTGCCCTGGTACATGCCGTTGTGGACGGTCAGCAACGTGGGCAGCTCCGGATCCCGGGCCCGCAAGCCGGCCAGGGCGGCACCCGACTGCCAGTCGTTGGCGTGGACGAGATCGTACGTCCGTCCGTCGCGCTCGACCCACTCGGCAACGCAGTGACCGAAGAACGCGGCGCGTTCGGCTTCGTCGGCGAAGGGGTGGTAGTCGTCGTCGCAGTAGATTGCGCCTCGGTCGTACCAGGCGTCGCAGCGCACGAGATGGATGGTGCACGGGGCGTCGTGGTCGCGCAGCCGCAGGATCGTGGCTGAGGCGCGCCGGCCGGCGATCTCGATCTCCGGGATCCGGCACACTTCCTCGGTCCGCAGACCGTGGCGCTCCACGAGCCAGGGGTAATAGGGCAGGACGAGGTCGTGCTCGATGCCGTGCCAGCGTTGGAGCGCCGCCGGCAGGGCACTGCTGGCGAGTCCCAGTCCGCCCTCGGCGAAGAGCGGAGCGTACTCCTGTGTGATGAAGAGACACTTCAAGGGAACCGCCTCATTGTTCTGTTCGGTTGGGTATCCAGCGCGTGCTCACCACGACGGCCACGAGGACGGGGACCGCGGCTGCGAGGATCGCCGCGCCGTAGCCGGCCCCGGACGACACGTCGCCGGATCTCGGGCCGACCCCGGCGATGCCGGTGAGCACTGCGAGGCCGAACGCGCTGCCGACCTTCTGGGAGGTGGTGAGTACGGCCGAGGCTGAACCGGCATCACGCTCGTCCGGACCACTCGTGCCGCAGGCGGTGAAGGTGACGAAGACGAGGCCACCGCCGAAGCCGACCAGGCACTCGGGTCCGAGCACCTCGAACCAGTAGGACTGGCCGGAGATCCGGCCGAGCCAGACGAGCCCCACGGCGAAGAGCAGGAGGCCGGTGATGATCACGGCCCGCGGGCTGTGGACGTTGAGGAGCCGGCCGGCCAGGGCGGAGGCCGCGGTGATGGACAGGACTATGGGCAGAATCGCCAGACCGGCCGCGGACGGTGAGTAGTCGAGTACTTGCTGTATGTAGAGACTGAGGAAGAAGATGACCGGGCCGATGGCCATGTTGACGAGGGCCGCGACCGCGTTGGCCCCGCGAACGGCACGGTGCCGCAGCACCCTCAGAGGGAAAAGTGGGTCGAGGCTGCGGCGCTGGCGTACGACGAACCAGCAGAGCAGGCCGAGCGAGAGCCCCCCGAGGCCCAGGGTTCGTGCGGAGAGCAGTCCGGTGGGGCCGGCCTCCACCAGGGCGTACACGAGAAGCGTCATACCGGCGCAGCCGGTGAGTGCGCTGCCCAGGTCGATGCGGAGCCGCGCGGGCCGCGGGCCGTCCGCGGGCAGCAGCCGCCGGGCCCAGGCCGCAGCTGCGGCCGCGACCGGCACGTTGACGAGGAACGTCGACTGCCATCCGAGTGTTTCGGTGAGGACACCGCCGAGGAAGTAGCCCACCGAGCCGCCGGTCGCAGCGACGGCACCGAGCGTCCCGAGCGCCTTGCCGCGCCGGGCCCGCTCCTCGGCCGTACCGCTGGGAAAGACCTGCACGAGCAGCGAGAGTGCGGTCGGCGAGATGACGGCGGCGGCCAGGCCCTGGACCGCGCGGGCCGTGATGATCAGCTCCGGCTCGGAGGCGAGGCCGCCGAGCAGCGAGGCGAGTGCGAACAGCGTGAGGCCGCCCGTGAAGACGCGGCGGCTGCCCAGGGTGTCTCCCAGTCGCCCGCCGAGCAGGAGGAAACCACCGAACGTGAGGATGTAGGCGTTGGCCACCCAAGACAGGTCCGAAAGGCCGAAACCAAGCCCTTCCTTGAGGGCGGGCAGCGCCACTTCGACGATCGCGGAGTCCAGGTTGAGCATGAAGTGGCTGCTCACCAATAGGGCCAGCACGGCGCTGCGGTTCACGGTGCTGCCGGGCGGCGACGCGGCCCCCGTGGGGACGCTCGGTTTGTCTGTCAGCGACACATGAGTCCTCTTGGAGTAGGGCGCAGCAGAGCCACGGCGGGCAGGTCGGGGTCACGTGGAACACCGGGAAGGGCAGGGCAGGTACCCGGTGCGAGCAGCTCCCGGCGGAGGTGGCGCACCATGGGGAGGACCGCTGGGCTCGGCCTCGGCGCATCATTTCAACGGCCTCCGCCTGTTCCCGGCAAGTCGGTGACCGACGTCCCGACGGACAGTCACTTGGCTTGTTCCGGCCGGGTCACCGAGCATGGCCTGACCATGGAACGGCTCTCCTTGCTCCAGAAGATCCTTCCCGCGTGCACGGCCTCGGCGGAGGCGTACGACGACGACACGGCATACCCGCTCTTCCCGGAGGAGGCTTCGGCGGTCGCCCGGTCGGCCGAAGGCAGACGGCGGGAGTTCACCACCGGTCGCGGCTGTGCCCGCCGGGCGCTGTCGGGTCTCGGGCTGCCGCCGACGCCGGTACCCAGGGACGAGCAGCGCGCGCCCGCCTGGCCGGCCGGGGTGATCGGCAGCATCACGCACTGCGTGGGATTCCGGGCCGCTGCGGTGGCCCGGGCGGATGATCTGGCCGTGCTCGGTATCGACGCCGAACCGCACCGGCCGCTGCCGGCGCGGGTGGGCAAGGAGATCGCGGTCGACGCGGAAAGCGCACGCCTCACGGTGCTGCGCCGGGAAGCTCCGCGCATCTGCTGGGACACCGTGCTGTTCAGCGCCAAGGAGTCCGTCTACAAGGCGTGGTTCCCGCTCACTCGTGCCTGGCTCGGCTTCCAGGACGCGGAGGTCGACCTGCGGGCGGACGGCACCTTCGCGGTGCGGGTGTTGCCGGCCGTCACGGAAGCGGGCCCGTCGGGGTTCGCGGGGCGCTGGCTGGTCGGCAGGGGGCTGGTGGTCACCTCGGTGACGAGCGCACGATGGCCTGCCCGGTCGCGGCCGGGCTCCGCTCCCCCGCGGTACTGAACGCCCCGAGGGCCATGGCCGGACACCGTCCAACCGCGGCGCCGCCGCAGTTGAACAGACCGCTCAACACAGCGCCCGGGAGCGCGCCTTGTCGGCCTGTCCGCCACTCGACTACGGTCACCGGCCGTAGTCCCCGACTCCGAAAGGCGCACCATGGCCGAATCAGGTCCCGGCACCCCCTCCCTCTGGCGCAACCGGGACTTCCGTCTGCTGTTGGGCGGGCAGGTCATCTCGTTCGTGGGCGACCAGGCCCAGTTCTTCGCCCTCCCGTTGATCGTGCTGGCGGTCTCCGGATCGGCGACGCAGGCGGGGCTCGTCACCGGGCTGGGCACGGCATCGTTCCTGCTGTTCGGCCTGATCGCAGGGGCCCTGGCAGATCGCTGGAACCGCAAGGTCACCATGATCTGGTGCGAAGCGGGCCGTGCGGTCCTCGTCGGTTCCGTGGTGGTGGCACTCGCCACGGACAGCCTGACGCTGCCGCACCTTTACGGGGTCGCCGCGCTCAACGGCCTGCTCAGCACTCTCTTCCTGTCGGCCAACAGCGCCGCCCTGCCTAATGTGGTGGGGCGCGAACAGCTGTCGGGCGCGCTCGGGTACAGCGAGACCGTCCACAACACGATCCGGGTCTTCGGGGCGGTGGCCGCCGGCGCGCTCTACTCCCTCAGCCGTGTCCTTCCGTTCGCCGTGAACGCCGTGTCCTTCGCCGTGTCGGCCCTGAGCCTGCGGCTCATACGGGGTGACTTCCAGGAGGAGCGGCGCACCGGGCCACGTCCGCGCCTGACGGCGGAGATCCGCGAGGGGCTGAGCTGGGTGTGGCACCAGCCGGTGATCCGGTTCCTGACCTTGGTGAGCGCCGCCGACAGCGTCCGCTACGGCGCCGGCTACCTGGTCATCGTCGTCCTGGCGCAGGAGGCCGGGGCGTCCGCGGTGGAGATCGGTGTGATCTTCAGCGGTGCCGCTGTAGGCGCGCTGCTCGGTGCCCTCGTCTCGGACCGCGTCGTCAAGCGCTATCCGCTCGGCCGTATCGCCGTGACGATGCTGTGGCTGGAGGCGCTCGGTTTCCCCCTGTACGCGATCGCCCCCAATCCGACCACCCTGGGGCTCGTCGCGGCGCTCGAATCGCTGGTCGCCCCCGTTTACATGGTGGCGATCTCCACCTACCGGCTCGCGATCACCCCGGACGAGCTGCGCGGCCGGGTCAGCAGCACGGAGTCCACCTTGACCATGAGCGCCCTGGCCATCGGTTCGGCGCTCAGCGGCACGCTGATCACCGTGCTGGGCACCGAGCGGGTCGTCCTGCTGCTTTCCCTGTGGATGCTCTGTCTGGCGGTACTCACCTCGACCCGGCGTGCCGTGCGCACGGCACCGATCGCCTCGCTCGCGAAGCCCGCGCCCCGGCCCGGGAGCGGGACCGGTGACGAGAGCGTGGTCCGCACGGGCGGGTAGCCGCGGGCCGGAGGCGCACGGCCGGACGTACCGGCGGCGCACGAATGTGAGGTGTCATGGAGCAACATCCGCTGCTGGACGCGCTTGTCGACCCCGACCCCCGGCGCGGCATCCGGTTCTACGACGGGCTGGGGGGCTGGGATTTCCATCCGTACACCGAACTCGCGCGTGCCGCCTTCGTGTTGGCGGACCGGCTGCGGTCACTCGGTGTCGCGCCCGGTGAGGTCGTCGTACCGGCGACCGGAACCGGTCCCGAGTTCGTGGCCACCGTGCTGGGCACGGTGGCCGTCGGTGCCACTCCCGCCCCGCTGGCTCCTCCTCTCGTGTTCGAGAATCCCGACGCCCATCGGCGCCACGCGGAGCGGATGTTCGCGTCCATCCGGCCTAAGGTCCTGGTCACCCGTCCCGAATGGGCCGACCCGCTAGGCGCGGTCCCTGTCGGGCCCGACTGCCCGCGGGTGCTCAAGGTGACCATGGCCGAGTTGTCGGCGGCGGCCGGGGTGCCGCAGGCCCTCGCGTGCACGCCCGAGCGGGCACTGGTGCAGTTCACTTCGGGGTCGGGCGGCCCGGCCAAGGCGGTGGCCGTCACGACCGACGCGCTCTCCGCCAACCTGGCTGCGGTGCGCCGCTGGCTTCGGATGGGATCGTCGGACGCGACCGCGACCTGGCTGCCGTTCCATCACGACATGGGCCTCGTCGGCTGCCTGCTGACGCCGCTGTCGATCGGCGCCGATCTGTGGGTGATGCGTCCCGAGGATTTCGTGCGCACCCCGCTGGAGTGGGTGCGCTGCTTCGGCACGCTGGGAGCGCAGCTCACCGCGTCTCCGGCCTTCGGACTCGAGCACGTGGTACGCCGGGTGCGGGCCGAGTCCCTGGAGGAGATGGACTTCTCCGGGTGGTCGGCGGTCATCACAGGGGCCGAGCGCGTGCCGCCGCAGGTGCTGCGGCAGTTCGCCGCCCTGCTGTCACCGTTCGGGTTCCGCTCCACGGCCTTGCTGCCCGCGTACGGGCTGGCCGAGGCGACCCTCGCGGTGACCGGGTCGTCGCGCGACGACGAACCGCGCTCCGTGTCGGTCGACCCGCGTGCGCTCGATGTCGGCCGTCGTGTGCGTCCGAGCACCGACGGCACCGAGGCGATGGAACTGACGGGCTGTGGACGCCCCTTGGTCGCCGGGAGCCGTGTGCTGGTCACCGACCGGCTGGGGCGGCCGCTGCCCGAGGGGCATGTCGGCGAGATCGTGGTGGGCGGCCCCTCGGTGGCCGAGGGCTACGCGGGGGCCGACGCGGGGACCGGCGAGGGCGTCTTCAGCGGGGGCCAGCTCCGGACAGGCGATTGCGGCTTCTTCGACCAGGGCGAGCTGTTCGTGGTCGGACGGCTCGGTGACAGCCTCAAGTGCCGTGCGACGACCGTGTTCGCGGAGGACCTGGAGGCCTCGGTGGCGCGGCTGCCCGAGCTGCGGACGGCCGGGGTGGCCGTACTCCTCGGCGCCGCCGGGGGGCGCGACACAGCGGTCGTGGTCGTGGAGCGCCGTCCCGGGCCCTGGACGGGGGAGGTCGTACGTCGGCTGCGGCGCCGTGTGCCGGGTCTCGACGTGGTCATCGTGAACGGCCCTCGCGGCACGGTGCTGCGCACCTCCAGCGGGAAGCCCCGGCGCCGGGCGATGTGGCGGGCTCACCTCGCCGGCGAACTGGGCGGCAGGGCGTTCGAGTCGAACGTCCTGGACGCCGGCTCGATCGCCGCGACAGGATGACGAACCGGCCTCGCCGTTCCAGCTGCTCCCCCGCTCATGCGCATGTCAGGCGCGCGAGCGACACGGCGCCGGCACGAAGCACCCACCTCCCCCTCTTTCCCTCCCGACGAAGGGCGACAGATGCGATCCGACGGTTCTTCCCGCTTCCACGTTGTCGTCAACGCGGAGGAGCAGCACTCGATCTGGCCGTCCGGCCACGCCCTCCCCGAGGGCTGGCGGCTGGAGGGCACCTCGGGCTCCGAGGACGAGTGTCTGCGCCGCATCGAGAGCGTGTGGCCGGACATCCGCCCGCTCACCGTCCGTACGCTGCCCGCCGCGAGGGCTGCCACCGCCCCCGCCTCGACCGCCTGCCAGGGATGACCCCGATGAATGACGTGACGACCGTCGAACGCTCAGCCCCCGCCTCACTCGGCCAACGTCTTCTCGGCCTCATGGAGCACTATCGGGGCGGCGAGTCGCCACTCGCCGTACCGGTCTTCTACCGGCTCGCCGGGCCACTCGACCACACCGCGCTGAGGGCGGCCCTCGACGCCCTGGTCGACCGGCACGAGGCGCTGCGGACGACGTACGAGACCTCGCGCAGGCGTCTGGTGCAGCATGTCCACGAGCCCCGTCCGGTGCCCCTGGAGTCGCTCCGGACAGACGGCACTCCCGCCGCCCTGGAGGGCGTCATGCGGGATCTGGTCCGCACCCCGTTCGACCTGGGGGTCTCACCGGTGCGGGCGACGCTGCTCGAGGTCGCGCCCGAGGAGTCGGTGCTGATGCTGAACATCCATCACCTGTCCACCGACGGCTGGTCCGGGGGCGTGCTGGCCGGCGACCTCGGCCGGCTCTACCGTCCGGGCGGCTCGGCGGTCGTGCCGCGGCCGGAGCGGCCGCCCATGCAGTACATGGACTTCAGTGAGTGGCAGCGGGACCGCTTCGAGTCGGGAGCGCTGACCGGACAACAGGAGTTCTGGCGTTCCCGGCTGGCCGGTGCGCAGCCCCCCGCGCTGGTGGGGCGCCCCACAGGAAGGGCCGACGGCGCCCAGCGGCCCGGAACGCACACGTTCGACCTGCCCGAGTCTGCCGCCGCGAGCCTGGCGGAGATCTGCAGGTCCCAGCGCACCACGACGTTCGCCGCCGGACTCGCCGTCTTCACGTCCGTGCTGCACACCTACACCGGGGACACGGACTTCGGCCTCGCCTCGATGTTCGCCAATCGGCTGCGGCCCGAACTCGCGGACACCGTAGGCTTCTTGACGAACCTTCTGGTGCTGCGGGTCAAGATGCCGCAGCGGCCCACTTTCGAAGACGTGCTGGAGGCCACCCAGGACATCGTGTTCGACGCGCTGGGCAACCAGGAGATCCCGTATCACCTGGTGCCGCAGGCGCAGGGCGAGCGGGGCGCGGGGCTTGAGAACATCCTCTTCCAGGTCATGGCCGGACCCGAGTACCAGCTGTCCCTGGACGGACTGGAGGTGAGCCAGCTGGCGCCGCCGGACGGATCGGGCAGCCGCTTCGACCTGGAGTTCGCGCTGATCCCCGAGCGCGCCGGTGTCCAGGGCATCGTCTGGTACGACCAGCGTCGGTTCGAGAGCTCGTGGGTACGCCGGCTCGTCGACGATTTCGCGCGAATGGCCGTCCACGTGGCCGAACACCCGGACCGGCCTGTGGGTGAAGGCGGACGGCGCTGATGCCCGCACCTCAAGCCGTCGAGCCCGCCCGGCTCATGGTGGAGACAGCGGTCAGCGCCGTGCTCAACTGGGACTACGACGCTCGGACCACGCGCCTGTCGCAGCTGTACGAGTCGGCCAAACTCGCCCAGTGGAACGCGTCGACGGACATCGACTGGTCCCTGCGGGTCGGGTTCGGCTCTCCGCTGCCGGAGGGCTCCGCGTACGCGCTGGGCACGTTCCGTTCCTCGCCGCTCGCGCACCGCGGCAAGGCGGGCTGGGACGCCTTCCGCTGGGAGGTGCAGGCATGGATGGTCTCTCAGTTCCTGCACGGGGAGCAGGCGGCGCTGGTCTCGTGCGCCCGGCTGGCCGAGGTGCTGCCCGAGGTGGAGGCGAAGCTGTGCGCGATCAGTCAGGCCGGTGACGAGGCCCGCCATGTCGAGGCGTTCGCCCGGTACGTACGTGAGCACGTACCGGACCCCTATCCGGTGACGGAGGCGCTGCGGGCGCTGTTCCAGGACGCGCTGGTGGCCCGGGAGTGGGAGTTCACGGCCCTCGCGATCCAGTGTCTGGTGGAGCCGGTCGCACTGGCCGGGTTCCGGCTCGCGGAGGCGACCTTCCACGATGCGCTGATCAAGCAGATCGTGGTCAGGGTCGCCAGGGACGAGGCCCGCCATGTGTCGTTCGGCGTCCTGCTGCTCAAAGACGTGCTGCCCGAGCTGTCCGACGCCGAGCGTGCGCACCGGGAGGAGTTCGTGCTGGAGGCGATCGAGCTGCTGCGGCTGCGGTTCCTGCTGACCGACGTGTGGGAACGGCTCGAAGTCGACCAGGCGGCGGGGGTGCGGTTCGCCACGTACGATCCGGGCCTGGCCGCGTATCGCAGGTCCCTGTTCTCCCGGATCGTACCCATGCTGGCGCAGATCGGGCTCCTGACGCCCACGGTGGTGGCGCGGCTGGACCGGCTGGATCTCCTCGACCGTGCGGCCGCGCGGACCGTGGAACGGATGCGCCGGGGCGGCCGCGCCGGCTGACGGGCCGTCGCGGCAGCCGTCGCACGCCCGGCGTACCCGGGCACCTCGGGTACGGATTCCTCAGGGCTGATGCCGGTCCAGGGCCGCCGCCACGTCCGCCGGGCTGTCCTGCAGCAGGTTGTGGCCACCGGGAAGCATTTCGAGGTGGAAGCCCACCGAAGTCCATTTCGCCCAGGACACGACGTCCTCGACGGGTATCGCGTGCTTCCCGGTCCCCAGCAGGGCGAGGATCGGGGCGTCGATGGGCTCCGGCTCGTGAGCGTGGCTCTCGATCGCCCGGTAGTCGGCCCGCAGGGCCGGTTCGACGAGGTCCAGGAGGTCCGGGTCGTCGAGGAGTTCGTCCGGCAGATAGCCGTCCTCCCGGACCCGCGCGAAGAACTCGTCCGGGGGCAGTCGCCAGGACTCGGTCACGGGAATCCGGTCCGGGGACTGGTGCGCGGATACCGCGAGGCCCCGCAGCTGCGCCGCGGGCAGCCGGCGGGCGACCTCGTAGGCGATGACCGCTCCGGCGCAGTGTCCGTAGAGGTAGACCTCACGGCTCCCGGCGTGCGCGGCGATCTGTGCGCTCAGGGTGTCCGCGAGCACGGCCAGGTCGGAAACCGGGGCCTCGGCGGTACGCGATTCCCGACCCGGCAGCCGGACGCCGACCGCGGTCCACCGCTCACCGAGCGCACGGCACATCTTCTTGACGGCCGCGACTCCCGCGCCGGCATGCGGAATCGCGTAGAGAACTCTCTCGCCTTCCGATGCCATCGCTATTTCAACAAGCCCTCGATTGTTCGCCATGCGCTGCATCCTAGGCTCTCCGAAGATATCCGCCGCCACGTTCAATCTGCTCGTTCCCCTGACACGCGGTTCACGTGAATTCCTGCCGGACCACCCGAAGAAATGCCCGGACGGAGAATGCAATACCCGGTCCAGGAGTCGTGGTTTCCTCGGAAAGCATTCCCGATGTGCCGGCCTTCGAGGAGGGGGGAGGGAGGCCGCCCGCCGGGCGGGTGGGCCTCCCTCCCCGCCCTCTGCCGTCTCAGCCTCCGCTGATCAGCGCACCGCGGTCGACCTTCCCCGTCGCCGTCAGCGGCAGGGTCTGCACGGCCGCGATCCGCGTCGGAACCATGTAGGCGGGCAGCTGAGCCCGAAGGTGACTCCGCACCTCCTCGACCCCGACCGGGGACGCGGCCTCCGGGACGTAGGAGGCGGCCAGGTGCTTGCCTCCGGGTCCGTCGACGGCGACCACGACGGCTGTCCGCACACCCGGGCAGCGCACCAGCGCACTCTGGACCTCTCCGAGTTCGATGCGGTAGCCGCGTACCTTGACCTGGTCGTCGAGACGGCCGAGGAACTGCAGGTTCCCGTCGGGCAGCCAGCGGGCCCGGTCGCCGGTCCGGTACATGCGTTCTCCGGGCCCGGGTGCCCAGGGGTCGGGCAGGAACTTCCGGGCGGTGAGCGCGGGGCTGCCGACGTAGCCGACGGCGACGCAGTCACCGGCGATGTGGAGGTCGCCGGGCGTCCCGACCGGGGTGGGCCTCAGGTTCTCGTCGAGCACGTAGTAACGGGCATTGGTCATGGGCCTGCCGTAGGGGATGCTCGGCCACTCGGGATCCACCGCCGTGACCGGGTAGTGGTTCGACCACACCGTGCACTCGGTGGCACCGCCGAGCGCGATCACCTTCGCCCCGGGGAAGGCCGCACGCATCTCGTCCGGCAGCGGCAATGGAATCCAGTCGCCGCTGAGCAGGACGAGCCGCAGCCCGTCGCGTCCCCGCGCGTCGCGCTCTGCGAGGAAAGGGGTGAGCATCGCCAGCGCCGCGGGGGCCGAGTCCCAGAGGGTGACCGGTTCGCCTTCCAGGATGTCGATGAGGACGTCGGGTTCGGCGATCTCGCCCTGCGTGGCGACACGGACCGAGCCTCCGGCGGCGAGCACCCCGAACATGTCGTACACGGACAGGTCGAAGCAGAACGAGGTCACGAAGAGCACTTGGTCCGGAGGGCTCACCCGGTACGTGCCGTTGATCCATTCGATGAGGTTGACGGCGGAGCGGTGCTGGACGGCCACGCCCTTGGGGGTGCCCGTGGAGCCGGAGGTGAAGATGGCGTACGCGAGGTCGTCGGCGGTGACCGCGTCCCGCGGCGGGAGCGCGGGGCGTGCGGCGACGGCCGCCCCGGTCCAGACCCGTCCGCCCCGGTCCGCCTCCGGTACGTGCCCGACGAGACGGATCAACGCGTCGTAGCGACCGGCCAGTTCGCCGTTGAAGCCTCCCTCGGTGCGCCGCTTCACCTCCACCTCGGCAACGGTGGGCAGCACCTCGGAGAGCCTGTCCAGCAGGGCGGGGGGAACCCTGAGTCCGGCGTGCGCCTCGATGTCCGGGTCGATCAGGTCGGCGAGCAGGATTCCACCGCCCGGGCGCAGCAGGCCACTGAGCGAGGCGAGCGTCTGCAACAGGTAGTCCATGTCGGGCAGGAACTGGACGGTGCTGGCCATGACGATCAGGTCGAACGGCCCCTGAACGACGTCCGCGACCTCGTGCGCGTAGGTGACGAGGCCCTCGACCCGGAACCCGCCGGCGGCCGCGGTGGCGAGGTTGCGCCGCACCGCGACGCCCGACGGGTCGGCGGCGACGTACCTCCGCGCGCCGGGAGCGAGAACCTCCGTGACGAGCCCGGTGCCGCAGCCCACCTCCAGGATGTCCGCGCCCCGGCCAGCGGCCTCCTGTGCCAGGCCCGCCACGTGCCGCGCGTACGCGGTCACGTCGGCGGGTGTGTACGGGCGGTCGGAGCGCCGCAGGTTGAACCCGGCGGCTTCCAGCGGGTCGGGTTCGCCGGAGAGGAAGTCGAAGAACTCCTCGACCTCGGTGCGGTCCAGAACGGGTGCCCAGGTGCTGTCGGCGTCGATGTCCGGGCAGACGACTTCGGTCACGGTCGGCACCTCCCAGCGGATCTCCTGCACGGTCCGCAGGTGCACGGCGCCTGTGATGACGCACCGTACGCCGAGGTCGCGCAGGAGCCCGGTGACCCGCTGTCGCGGCCAGGCGGGATCGATGGGGAGGTACGCGGCCCCCGACTTGAGCACACCGAGCAGGGAGGCGACGGCGAGCGGAGTACGGTCGCAGTACAGCGCCACGAAGTCGCCGCGCCCCAGACCCCGGTCGTGCAGCAGCCGTGCCATGCGGTCGCTCCACGCGTCCAGTTCGGCGTGAGTCGTCACCCGGCCGTCGGCTCCGACGAGGGCCGGGCGCCCGGGGTGGCGGGCGGCGGCCTCGCGCACCAGGTCCGGGACGGTCGCCGTGCGCCGGTAGTCACGGGTGGTGTCGTTCCAGGCGGGCGGCGGGAGCCGTTCGTCCGTGGAGGTCATCGCGGCTCGCCTCCGTTCTGTCCCACGATCGCCTCGATCGCCCGCGACAGGCTCTCGACGGTGGGGTTCTCGAAGAAGAGGCGCAGCGACAACCGTTGCCCCTGGGCCTTGCCCAGGCGAGCCATGATGCGGGCGACGAACAGGGAGTGTCCGCCGATGTCGAAGAAGTCGTCGTCGTCGGCGAACGTGTCGTCTTCCAGGGCTGCGGCCCAGGCCGCACGCACCTGCTCGGTGATGTCGGTGATGCGGGCGGGCTGGGTGGACGGGCCCGATGGCATGTCGTGCCTCCTTGGGGCGGCGGTCGGTGCTTCGGTGGGACCGGGGTCGTGAGCGACGAGCGAGGGGCCGCGCTCACCGGCGCGGGACGATGCTCAGCGTCCCGTGGTGGAGAGACGGGCGACCAGCTCGGTCAGCGCCTCCCCCATGTGTGAGAGCAGTTCCTCCGCCGGCGGCCGTCCGGGGCCCTCGGCGTGTACGACGCGCAGGCGCATCCGTCCTCCGATCGGCATCGCACTGAACTCCAGCTCGTAGGGACGTGCGTTCGCGGGGGCGCGGTCGGCCACCTCGCCCAGGACGGCCGGTGTGAACAGGTCCCGGGTGACGGCCTGTTGTCCGCTGCCGCCGAGCAGCACACCCATGCGGCCCAGGTAGTTGAAGTTGACCGTGGCCGGCGGTACGACTGCCATGCGGTCGCGTACGGAGGGATCGGTCGCGGCATGACGCAGCAGGCCGTAGCCGACGCCGTCGGCGGGAACTCCACGCAGCTCATCGCACATCGCGCCGTACACGGCCAGGGGATCCGGGTCCCGTGGCAGGTCGAATCGCACCGGATGCACGACCGTGAACCAGCCTACGGTGCGACCCGGATCGACTCCCTCGAACAGGTGCTCCCTGCCGTGCCGTTCGAGATCGATGCGGACCTGAGCCTCCCCCGTCCACCGGGCCACCGCGTAGGCGGCCGCGGCCAGAACGATGTCCTGCGGGCGTGTCCCCACCGCCTTACCCGCGCGCGTCAGCAGTGCGGCCGTGACCTCCTGCGACAGGTCCGCGGTCACCACGCGTGCGTCACGCTCGACGCCCGGTGGCACGAGCCGGCCGGCCGGCCGTTCCGTGTCGCCCGGCGGTGCCCAGTGGTCCAGTTCGGTCCGCACGGCGGCGGAGTCGGCGTGGGCGTGCAGCAGAGTGGTCCACCGGAAGTACGGCACGAAGGGCGGCAGCCGTACGTCCTCCCCTGCGGCAAGCTGGCCGTAGGCCGTGGTGAGGTCGTCCACGACGATCTGCCAGGAGACGAAGTCGATCACCAGATGGTGGGCGACGAGCAACACGTGAACGGTGCCGGCGCCGGCGCCGTCGGCCGGGGCGGGGAAGACCGCGGCGGCGAACAGCGGGCCCTTCTCCAAGTCGAGTGAGGCGTGCAACTCCTCGGCAACGTCCTCCGGTGCGCGGGCGCACTCCTCCTCGACGAGGTGGACGGCCACTCCTTCAGGGTCGTACCACTGTCGTGGGGCGGCTCCGGCCGTCGGCCGGGTGAAGCGGTGCCGGAAGACCGTGTGGTGCAGGGCGACCGACCGCAGTGCCACCGCGAGCGCGGCACGGTCGACCACCCGTGTCGTCCTGAGGAGGACCGCCTGGTTCCAGTGCGACCGCTCGGCCGGTTCGAGATCGAAGAACCACTGCTGGACAGGGGCCAGGGGGATGGTCCCGGCAAGCCCGGGGTTCTCGGACGGTGACCGGGTCGGCACGCGCGAGGCGCCGTCTTCCCGTGCCGACGGCTCGCCGGGGTCCGGCCGGGCCGCCCCGCCGGTGTCCTCGGCCACCGCGGCGAGTTCGCGGAGCACGGGGTGGGTGAACAGCTGCCTGGGAGTGATCCGGATGCCCTCGTCCGCGGCGCGGGAGACGATGCGCAGGCCCGTGATCGAGTCGCCGTCGAGATCAAAGTAGTCGTCGTCCGGTCCGACGCAAGGGGCGCCCAGGATCTCCTTCCAGATGGTGGCGAGCCGGCTTTCCATCGAGGTCATCGTTCCGGTGTCGGCCGTGGCCGCCGCCTCGACCCCCATGGGGTCGGCCGAGGCCGCCTCCGGCGCGGGAGCGGTCCGCGCCGTCTTCGCGTTGCCGGCCACGGGCAGCCGGTCGACGAGCAGGTACTCGGCCGGGAGCATGTACTCGGGGAGTGCGCGGCGCAGCCCGTGGCGCAGCGCCGCGGCCGTGAGCCCGTCGCCGGTGCCATCGTGCCCATCGCCGCCCGGTTCGACGTAGGCCACGGGCACGCCGTCCGTGCCGGGGACGACCAGCGCCCGGGCGACGGCAGGCAGGCGGGTGAGGGCCGCCTCCACCTGGGCCGGTTCGACGCGATAGCCGCGCACGGCCGTACGGTCGCCGATCCGGCCGAGGACCACGACGTCACCGTCGGGCAGGTAGTGGCCGGCATCGCCGGTGCGGACCGGTGACGGCCCTCCCGGCAGTGAGGCTCGCTGCCCGGCAGCCGGGGGTCCGGAGCCGGGCGGCGCGGCGGACGGGGCCTGCACCACGCAGAGCTCGCCGACGACGCCGGGGGGACACAGCCGCCCCGAAGGGTCGAGGACATAGCACTCGACGCCGGGAACGGGGCGGCCCACCGGTACGGGCAGGTCGTCGCGCAGCACATGCCGCGGAGCCTCGTGGGCGCGCACCACCGGGAAGGTGTCGGCGCCGCCGTACTCGTGCACGACACGCGTCCCTCCGGTCGCCGCGGTCACCTCCCGCAGCAGTCCGCCCGGCAGGGTCTCACCGCTGATGGCGAGCGCCGCCGTGCGCGGCCTGCGTCCGGCCAGCGCGGGAAGGAGCGCGGCGCACTCCGTGGGGGTGAGCGCCACAAGGGCGAAGTCCCTCTCGGCAGTGAGGAGTTCAGCGAGTTCACGCGCACTCCCGCCAGCCGCGGTGAGTACCACGCGGCCCCCCGCGGCCAGCACGGCGAGCAGCCGGGCCAGCATCCGGTCGGGTGCGAGCGACCCGTGTACGAGCACTCCATCGAGAGAGCCGTACTGTTCCCGGAGCCACTGGGCCCAGGCCGCGAGCGTCCGGTGGTCCAGTACGGACTCGCGCGGCGGGCCGGTCACTCCCGACGTGCGCTGGATCACCGCGGGCAGGCCGCCAGCCGTGCTCTCCGGCCCGGAGCCCGGCACTCCGGGCAGATCCACGCCGGCGGCGGACGGTAGGTCGTCCACGCAGACGACGGGCAGGCCGATCGCGCCGAGCCGGTCGCGGCCCGATGCCGTGGTGATGACGAGATGCGCGCCGTCGCCCGCCGCGACGGCCCGAACGCGGTCGGGCGGGCTGTCCGCCCGGACGGGGTCGCAGGCCACGGAGGCCAGCATCGCGCCGAGGCCGGCGACGGCCAGGTCGGCGGTGGGCGGCAGCCACACCACGGCGACGGCGCCGGACCCGGGGCGTGTGGCCCGGACGCGGTCGGCCAGCGCGCCTGCCCGCCGGACCAGTTCCCCGCGGGTGAGCAGTTCGCCGTCCGCCTCGACCGCCGTCACTTGCGGCATGGCGGCGGCATGGCGGACGGTCTCCTCGGTCACCGTCCGCGGGTTCCGGGGGCCCGGCCCGCCGCGCGAGGCGGCGAGCAGTCGGTCACGGGTTCCGGCGTCCAGCACGTCGATCCGCCCCACGGGAGTCCGCGGGGTCCGCAGCACAGCCCGCAGCACGTTCTCGAACTGCCCCGCCAGCCGCACGACGGTCGGCTCCTCGAAGAGCTCGGTGCTGTACTCCCAGGCGATCGCCACCGAGTCGGACGCTTCGTACACCGACGCAGAGAGGTCGTAGACGACACCGCGCTGACGCAGCGCCATCGATTCCAGAGCGAGCTCGCCGAGGCGCAGCGTCCGGCCGCTGCCGCCGGACAGGAACCGGCCGACCGCGAGCCGGGCTTCGTCGTGCGCCTTGTTCTGGCCGAAGGCCACCTCGACGAGAGGCGCGCGGCTCCGGTCGCGTCTGAGACCGAGCCGCTCCACGATCCGCTCGAAGGGCAGCGTCCGGTGTTCGAGGCCCTTGAGCAGACTGTCGCGGACCCGCCCCAGCAGTTCTTCGAACGGCTCGTCGGGGTCGATCGGCGTCCGGCAGACGACCGGGTTGACGAAGTATCCGAGCACGTCCTGGAATTCACGCCGCTGCCGGTTGGTGGTGATGGCTGCCAGCGCGATGTCCCGCTCCCCGGTGCAGGCGTGCAGCAGAACGTGGAAGACGGCGAACAGCACGGTGTACACGGTGGTGCCGCGTTCGCGGACGAACGCCTCCAGCTCCTTGACGGACTCCTGACCGAGGTCGTGGAAGTAGGTGGCGCCGTGCTGCGCCTGGACTACGGGGCGGGGCTTGTCCAGGGGGAGCTCCAGAGCAGGCGGCGGATCGCGGAGCACCTCCCGCCAGTAGGCCCAGTCGCGCTCCCCCACAGGCCCTTCGGCGGACCTGGCGTGCCAGCGGGCGTAGTCGGTGTAGGTGTGCGGCTGCGGGGGCCGGTAGATCTCTTCGCCGGTCACCGCCGCCGAGTAGGAGGTCTCGATGTCCCGCAGCATCGTCACCAGCGACCAGAAGTCGGAGGCGATATGATGGGTCGTCACCAAAAGGACGGGGCCGCCGTCGCCGGCGTCCGTGTAGAGCCGCACCCGCATCGGGTGCTCCGTCTCCAGGGCGAACGGCCGGAACGCCTCGGCGCTCAGCTCCCGTTCCATCTCTTCGGGGTCGAGTGGCGTCCCGATCACCTCGAAGTCCGCGCGGGCCCGGGCCGCCACGTGCTGGAACGGCTCACCGCCGCGCACCCCGAACGTGGTGCGGAGCACCGGGTGGCGGTCCACCAGGTCCTGGAAGGTCCGCCGGAGGGCGTCCGCCTCACAGCCGGAGGTGATCCGGGCGGCAAAGCTCTGGTTGTACGCGGCGCTCTCAGGGGCGAGTCGGTCCGCATGCCAGATCGACAACTGGTTTGCGGACAGCGGGAATTCACCGATGCTTCGCCCTTCGACTGCCAGCGGCTCCAGCGCCTCGCCGGTCTGTTCGGCGAGCTGCCGGGCCAAGGCCCCGACGGAGGTGCCGGAGAGCAGGTCGTGCAGGGCGACGGCACGGCGGAGGCTGTCCTCCAGAGCCATCTTGAGCCGCAGCGCACGCAGGGAGTCCAGCCCCAGGTCGCGCAGCGCAGCTTCGGGGCCGTGCTCCTCGGGCACCTCCCCGGTCACGGCGGCCACGCAGCGCAGCACATGGCCCGCGATCAGCCGGGTGCGCGCCTCGAGGTCGGGCTCCGCCCAGATGTCGTCGGCGGCCGGCGGCCCGCCGGGCTCCTGCACTGCCGCGAGCAGGGTGGCGAGTGCGGCGCGGCGCGTCTTCCCGAGCGGGGTGCGGGGGATCTCCTCGACGGCCACGAAGCGCGCGGGCACCTTGTAGCCGGTGAGGTGTCCCTCGCAGTGGGCCGCGAGCCGGGTGGTGTCCAGGGCGCCGCGCGGCACCACGGCGGCGATGAGCAGATCACCGCCACCGGCCAACGGCAGCCCGACCACGGCGGCTTCCGCGACGTCGGGATGGGTCTCCAGGACCTCCTCCACCTCGACCGGGTTGACCTTGTGCCCACCGGTGTCGATCAGGATGCGCTTGCGTCCGGTGACGTAGAGGCGCCCCTCGGCTGTGAGCCTGCCGAGGTCACCGGTGAGGTGGCGGCCGTGGACAGGGTTCCGCGTCGCCGCCTGTCCGGCGTATCCGGTCATCACCGAGCCACTGGTGACAGCGATCTCCCCGGTCTCGCCGGGCGGCAGCGGACGGCCCCGGTCGTCGAGGATCTCCACCCGGACACCGTTGAGCGGGCGGCCCACGGACTCGGGCACGACGGGGCCGGGGCCGCAGTCCCAGGACACGCTGCCCGCCTCGGAACTGCCGTAGGTCTGGCGCACGGGCACCGCGAAGCGCGCCAGGAAGCGCTCCTGGACGCCCGGGGCGAGGAAGTTGCTGCCGGACAGACACAGGCGTACCGACGAGAGGTCGGCCTCCTGGTCCGCGGGCCAGTCGGCGAGCGCCGCGAGGAGGTACGGAACGGCGGGGAAGACGGTGACCCGGTGCTCCTGCAGCAGGCCGAGGATCCTCTCGACGTCGAGTGCCGGAGCCCCGTCAGGGACGCTGCCCGAGTCCCGCGGTTCGACGAGGACCAGCGTGGCGCCCACGAGCACGGAGACGATCATGCAGCAGAACTGGCCGAGCGCGTGGAACAGGGGAACCGGGCAGAGGATCACGTCGTCGGGGGTGATCCCTGCCGTGGAAGCGATGTTGTCCGCTTCGGCGAGCTGGTTCCCCTGGCTCCTGCGGATACGCTTCGGTTCGCCCGTGGATCCGGAGGAGTGGGTGAGCACCCAGGGGCCGTCGGACGGCTCGGGTGCGGTGGGGGAAACGCCCGCGGTCGGTACCCCTGCGACCGCCAGGGCGTCGAAGGCGTGGGCGCCCGGGCCGGGCTCGCCGACGACGATCAGTTGCGGCGAGCGGCGCCACCTGGCGCCCAGGTGTTCCAGGAGGGGCGCCCGGACGGTGTCCGTGATGACGACGGCGGGTTCGCACCCCGCCGTGCGGTCGAGGATCTCGTTGAACGTCAGATCCGGGTCGAGGGCCTGCACTTCGGCGCGCATGCCTGCGGTGGCGAAGTAACCGATCACGAATTCGGGGCAGTTGGGCAACACGATCAGCACCCGGTCGCCCGGTACCACGCCGAGCCGGCCGAGCCCGGCGCGCAGCCCCGCAGTCCGGTCGCTCAGTTCGCGGTAGCTGAGACGGCGTTCGCCGAAGGCGACTGCGGTGCGGCTCGGATCGCGGGCGACGACGGCGCGCAGCCTCGCTTCGATCACCGGGCACCTCCGTCGCCCTCGCCCTGCCGCAGTTGTGCGAGGACGTAGTTCTCCACGTCACTCACCGTGCGGATGCTCTGGGCGCTCTCCTGGTCGATGGGGGGCAGGGCGTATTCGTCCTCCAGGGCGAAGGCGAGTTCCAGCAGAGCGAGCGAGTGGTAGCCGAGCGTCTCCACCAGGTCGGGGTCGGTCCCGTCGGCCGCACCAGCGTCCGGTGCCATGCTGATCACGATGTCTCGGATCTGCCGACGCGTGTCTTCCTCGGTCCGCTGTGTCATGGGGTGGTCCTGTCTGTTGGTCCCGTGGGGTGTCCTCTGTCCGGATCGGCACACAGCGCCGGGGCGCCGGGTTCCGCCGGATGTACGCTGCGTCCGCTCATCGCCCGGTCACGACCTCCAGCACGTGGGGGCGGGCGGAGGTGAGTGCCGCGCGCAGGGCGTCGGCGAGCAGTTCGGGCCGCTCGACCCGTGAGGCCTCACACCCCTGGGCGCGGGCGAGGCCGACGAAGTCCAGGCCCGGCAGGGCGGTGCCGACCGCCTTGCCGATGCCGAAGCGCTCGGCGAACCGGTCGACCGTCGCGTACGAGCCGTTGTTCACGACGATCACGGTGAGCGGCAGGTCCAGCTCCGCCGCCGACCACAGGGCCTGGACGGAGTACATGGCGGAGCCGTCGCCGACCACGGCGATCACCCGTCGGCCGGGCCTTCCGAGCGCCATGCCCACCGCCGCGGGCAGAGAGTGCCCCAGCGCTCCGCTGGCACAGGTGTAGAAGCTCTCCGGCCGGGTGTTGGGAAGGTACTCGCACATCACCGGGCGGCTGCTGGGCGCCTCCTCGACGATGACGCTGTCCGCGGGGCGCAGCCGGGCGAGCGTCTGCATGAGGAACGGCTGGCCGATGGTTCCGTCGTCCGGGGCCACGGGACGTGGCCGTGGCCGCCGGGGCGGCTGCGCGCGCGTCGTCTGCGGGGCGTACCCGAGAAGATCACGTACGCCCTGCCGGATGCTGGTCACCACCGAGGTGCCGACCGGGGTCCACGCCGCGGTCTGCGGGTCGTCGGTGAGCTGGAACAGGGCGGTGTCCGGGGGGAGGACGGGGCCGGCGCCGGCGACGTGGTAGGTGAACACCGGCGCCCCGAGGGAGAGGACGACGTCGTGGCCGGTGAGCTGCTCCACGATGCCCTCGCGCAGGGGTGGCAGGAATCCGGCGAAGAGCGGATGGTCCTCGGGGAAGGAGCACCGATGGGACATTGGCGGGGCCCAGACCCGGGCCCCGTGCTGTTCGGCGAGGGCCACCACGTCGTCGAAGGCTCGCTCCTGGTCGACCGCGGCGCCCACCACGAAGGCCGGCCGGGCCGCGCCGGCCAGCGCGCGGCCGACATCGTCGAGGCGTTCGGGGTCGCCGCGCAGGGCGGTGCTCACGGTGCGCGGCGCCAGGGGCTCCGCGGGGGCCGCCCAGTCGTCGGCGGGGACGGAGACCAGTGTGGGACCCTGGGGCGGCGTCATGGCGAGGTAGTAGGCGCGGGCGATGGCCGCCGGTACGTCCTGGGGACGGGCGGGTTCCCGGCTCCACTTGACGTACGGGCGGGGCAGTCCCACCGCGTCGTCGTTGAACAGGTACGGCTCGCCGCCCAGGAGTGAACGGGCCTGCTGGCCGGCCACGATCACCAGTGGGGTGCGGTTGCGGTGGGCGGTGAAGAGGCTGCCCATCGCGTGCCCGACCCCCGCCGCCGAGTGCAGGTTGACCACGGCGGCGTTGTGGGTGGCCTGGGCGTGGCCGTCGGCCATGGCGAGCACCACGGATTCCTGGAGGCCGAGCACGTAACGGAAGTCGGCGGGAAAGTCGCGGAACATGGGTAGTTCGGTGGAACCCGGGTTGCCGAAGACGGTGGTCAGGCCGAACGATCTGAGCAGGTCGAAGGTGACGTCGCGCACGGTCGGGGTGAAATCGTCCGCCATGGACGGAACCTCCTGAGTACGAGGGGTACGGCGTGGTGCAGGTGCGGTCAGCCGCAGTCCGTCTTGGCCGCAGCCAGAGCGGACCAGACACGGAACGGCGACAAGGGCGTGTCCGTCAGTCGTTCACCGATCTCGGGCACCGCGTCGGCGACGGCGTCGGCAACGGTCGCCGGGGGCGGGATCGCGCCTCCCTCGCCCAGCCCCTTGAACCCGCCGGGGATGATCTCGCTGGGGGTGACTCGGTCCTCGATGGTCACCGGCGGCACGTCACCGACGGACGGCAGGACGTAGTCGCCGTAGGCCGCGGTCAGTGGACGTCCGGTGGCGGGATCGTGCACGACCTCCTCCAGGAGGGCGATACCCAGCCCCTGGGCGACTCCGCCGGCGATCTGGCCGGCCGCGATAAGCGGATTGACCAGGACCCCGCTGTCGTTGACGGTCCAGTAGTCCTCCACCGACGTCCGGCCGGTCTCCAGGTCGACGGCGACGGCCGCGCCGTGTGCGCTGTAGGAGTAGGTGAGGGCCGGCGGGTCGAAGTCGACCGACTCCTCCAGCCGGATCCGGTCGGGGTCGGGACGGCCCCAGCCCTTCCAGCCGCGCGAGGCGACCTCTCGCCAGGCGATGGTGGTGTCACGGCCGGCGACGCGGAACACGTCCCCGTCCATGGAGACGTCCGCCGGGTCGGCCCCGAGGTAGCCGGCGGCCAGCAGGCGCATCCGTTCCCGCATCTTCTCGGCCGCCTTCATCAGAGCTCCGCCGGCCAGCGTGAGCGACCGGCTGGCCTGCGAGGTGAGGTCCGAGTACGGCGAGGTGGCGGTGTCCCCCAGCTCGACCGTGATCCAGTCGAGTGGGACACCGAGCCGGTCGGCCGCGATCTGGGCGAGGGCCGTATCGATGCCCTGGCCGATCCCGACGACACCGGAGAAGACAGTGACGGTTCCATCGTGGTTGACGCGCAGCCGGGCACTCTCCCAGCCGCTCCAGTCGATGCCGAAGGCCTCCAGGAGCGCTGACGGTGCGAATCCGGTGATCTCGACGCTCGCGGTCACCGCGACCCCGCGCCGGAGCGTCGGGGTGGAGGCCCGCCGACGGTCCGCGCCGATGGCGGCGGCGCGCCTCAGGGCTGCCGGATAGTCGCCGCTGTCGTAGGTCAGCCCGGTGCGCGTCGTGTACGGCATCTCGCCCGGTCCGATCATGTTCCGGAGCCGCAGCTGGACCGGATCGAGACCGCGTTCCCGCGCGGCCTCCGTGACCAGCCGCTCCCGGATCCAGGAGGCCTCCTGCATCCCGTAGCCCCGGTAGGCGCCGGTGGGTACGACATTGGTGAACACGCCGGTCACCGTGGAGCCCGCCCGCTCGAAGCGGTACGGCCCCTCCAACGCGAGGCCGGTCACCTGGAACGGGCCCGAGCCCGCCTGGATGGCGAACGCCCCGAGGTCGCCCAGGATGTCGGCGTGGACCGCCAGGAAGGTGCCGTCGCCGTCCAGGGCAAGACGACCACGGGCCTGCTGTCCGCGCCCCTGGTAGGTCGCGGTGAGGTTCTCGGTCCGGTCCTCGATCCACTTCACCCGGCCGCCGAGCACCATGGCGGCCAGGCAGACCAGCGCCTCGTCGACGTACAGGGTGACCTTGCTGCCGAAGGAACCGCCGATGTCGGGGGCGACGACCCGGACCTCATCGGCGCGGAGCCGCAGCGCCGCGGCCAGTTCCCGCCGGACCACGTGGGGCGACTGTGTGCTGCTCCACACGGTGAGCCGGCGGGTGTGCCCGATCCACTCGGCGAGCAGCCCGCGCGGTTCGAGGGGGCTGTGGCTGACCCGCTGGACGCTCAGCCGTCGCTCGACGACATGTGGCGCGGTCCGGAAGATCTCCTCCAGTTCGTCGGCGGGGTCGCCGAAGTGGATCGTGCCGGCCACGTTGCTCCCGGTGTCCTGGTGGACCAGGGGTGCGTCGTCCGCGAGCGCCGCGTCGATGCCGACGACGGCGGGCAGCGGGTCGATGTCGACCGCGACGCGTTCGGCCAGGTCCTCCGCGACGGCGCGGCTGTCCGCCACCACCAGGCCGATGGGCTGGCCGACGTAGCGCACGATGCGCGCCTGCGGGTCGACGTGCAGGGCAGCCTGGCCGGGCAGCCGCCAGGAGGTGGGCAGCGGGTCGAGCCGCTCGGCGATGTCGTCGGGCCCGAGAACGAGCCGGGCCTCGCCGCCGGCCAGCACCGCCGTGGCGTCGAAGCGGGTGACGACGCCATGGGCCTCGGTGCTGCGGAGGACGACCGCGTGCAGGGCGCCGGCTTCGTCGATGTCGTCGACGTACCGGCCCTCACCACGCAGCAGCCGCGCGTCCTGGATGCCGGGCACGGAGCGGCCGATCACGGGTTCGGGCCAGTTCACCGGGCGCCCTCCCCGCCCTGCCAGTGCCGCTCCACGGCGGAGCGGATCCCGGCGTATCCGGTGCAGCGGCACACGTGGCCGTCGACGACGCTCTCCAGGGCATCCGCCGCGCACAGTCCGGCGCGCTCGGCGTAGTGCAGGCCCATGAGCAGGCCGGGGGTACAGAATCCGCACTGGAGCCCGTGCTCGGCCATCATCGCCCGCTGCAGAGCGTTCAGTTCGCCGTCGGGTGCGAGCCCCTCCACGGTCTCGACGTTCTTGCTGTCGGCCTGGAAGGCCAGCATCAGGCAGGAGCGGACGGGCTCGCCGTCGACCAGCACGGTGCACGCTCCGCACACGCCCTGCTCGCATCCGACGTGCGTGCCGGTCAGCCCCAGGGAGTGGCGCAGGAAGTCGCTCAACAGCGTGCGGGCCTCCGCGGGAGCCGACCGCACCGTTCCGTTGACGGTGAGGGTGATGTCCTGGAATCTCATGCGGCGTTCCTCTCGGGCACAAGACGGGTGACCGCCCGGCGCAGAGCGGTGCGCAGCATGTCGGTTCGGTAGGCGGCGCTTCCGTGGAGGTCGCCCGGCGGGTCGGCGGCGGCGGACGCGGCGTCGAGGACGCCGCTGAGGGACGTTCCCGGCGGCTGTCCGACCAGTGCGCGTTCCGCCTCTCGCAGCCGCACCGGCCGGTCGGCGATGCCGGAGGCCGCGAGGCGGGCCCGTACGACGACCGGCCCCTCGACGGCGACGGCAAGGCACACCCCGACGAGGGGCCGCCCCGCGCTGCCGCGCCGGGACACCTCCTCGAAGCGGTGGCGGAATCCGGGTCGGCGTGGGATCGCCACCGCGGTGAGCAGCTCGCCGGGCCGACGCGCGGTGAGGTGCGGCCCCTGGAAGAAGTCCTCGGCGTCGAGTGTCCGCGCTCCCTGGGTGCTGTGCAGGGTGAGCCGGGCACCGAGGGCGACCACGCACGCGGGCAGCTGCCCCGCGGGGTCCGCGTGGCAGAGCGAGCCGCCCAGCGTGCTGCGGTGGCGTATCTGCCGGTGGGCCACGAGGCCGGCGGTGTGGGCGAGGACGGGGAGGGCCGCGGTCAGGGCGGGATCGGCCTCCACGTCACTGAGCCTGGTCATCGCGCCGACGCGTACGGAGTCGGCGGTGACCCGGATGCCCGCGAGCCCGGCGACCCGGTTGAGGTCGACCACGGTCGCCGGCCTGACACGCCGCTGGTTCAGCAGGGGAACCAGGCTCTGTCCGCCGGCCAGCGGCACCGCGGGCCGGTCGGCGCCGGCCAGGAGCGCGAGGGCTTCGTCGAGGGTCCGGGGCACCTGGTAGTCGAAGGCCGCCGGTTTCACCGCGCCTCCTCGGGGTCGGCGTCGGGAGAACCCTCTGTGCGCACCCGCACCAGTTCGACGGCCTGCGGCGGAGTGAGGTGGCACAGTGCGTCGAGTACGGTGGCGTCCAGCAGCACCACCGCTCCGGAGCGCTCCGATTCCAGTTTGAGCCGTTGACCGTTGCCCGTGGGGCTGACCGTCACACGCACCGCCGCCGACTCGCAGACGATCCTGCACAGTTCCGATTCCTGCCGCCCTGCAGAACTCCGGGCGAGTCCGCTCATGACGATCCCTTGCAGTCGTGGCCGCATCGGCCGTCAGAAGATGATGGAGAGCTGTTCATGCGTGGGCACTTCGATGTCGAGGAGCGCGCGCCGCCGCAGCAGGCGATACGACCCCCCGCCGAGGTCGGTCACGATGTCCTGGCGGCTCGCGGTGACGGTCGCGCTCTCGCCCCGGCCCCGGTTCCAGGTGGCGAGCACACCGCACTCGACACGCCAGGTCCCGACCCGATGGGTGGCGAACACGCGGACAGGCCCGAGGAAGTGGCGCACGACGCCGCCGGGGCGGTCCGACCAGGCGTGCCTCAGGCCCAGTCGGCCGAGCTTGAGGGCGAGCACGTGCTTCGTCGCCTCGAAGAGCATCGCCCGATCGCTGTGCCGGGACAGGTCCGGGTCCTCACGCAGCAGGGGCACCGGAACCTGGTAGAGGAAGTCGTCCTCCAGCAGGTCGAGCCAGTCCTGGTACTGGCGGTCGTCGAGCAGCGCCGACTCCTCCTCCAGGAACTCCCGCAGGGGCCGGTCCATCTCGCGGTGGCGGGCGCCTCGTCCGGGGAAGGGCTGCTGCTCGGGCAGCGGCCGCGTCGGCTCCGCCCGCGCCATGCTCGCGTCAGTCACGGGGGGCCTCCATGAGTTCGGCCCAACGCCGGTAGAAGCCACGCTGGTTGTGTTCGGAGAGGGTGAGGTGCTCGGCCCGGCCCGGACCGGGGAAGTCGGGGACGGGCGTCCCGAGCCCCATGCCGAGGGAGAGGTCGGTGGGCGCGTCGTCCGCGACGCTGCCGCTGATCGCCGCGTCGATCCGGGCGAAGTTCTCGAAATCGTCCATCTCGAAGAGGATTCCGCCGGCGGACTGCGACCGGGCCTGGAAGGCGTACGAGCGCCGCTTCCACTCCTCGCTCATCGACCTGGGAACCAGCGTCCAGTAGGTGCATTCCGTGTGACGCGCGTCGATCGGCGTGTGCACGCGCCAGACGAAGTACTTGGTCAGCGGATCGGTGTCGCGGCCGACGGCCCGGTCGTGCGAGACGCTCAGGAAGGCGGCGTTGGGGAACACCGTGCCGTGCACGACCTCGCAGTGCGAGTTGAACCTCACCTGCTCCTCGGTCTGCGCTGCGGTGAAGCGCGGCCACTCCTCCGGCGGATAGCCGAGGTAGGCGGCCTGCGTGAGGTCGCGCTCGAACGTGGGGTTCGCCTTCTCGACGACGTATCCGGCGCGCACCGCATGACCCTGCGGGGTACTGATGTTGATGCCCATCAGGTCGAGTTCCCCCTTGCCGAGGGTTCCGTCGGCAAGGCTGCTGCCGTAGATGCCCTGCTCGAAGGCGGCTTGATGGGTCGTCTGCATGTGATAGCCGTCGCCGGCGAAGTTGTCCGTGGAGATCTTCCAGTTGCCCTTCACGACGGAGCGCTGCGGCGGCCCGTAGACCTCCCAGTCGCCCCCGGTGAGGTCGAGCATCGCGTCCAGGTACCAGCGGAAGTCGCCGAGGTACTCCTCCAGTGGAGGTGCCTGCTCGTTCCAGGTGGCGAAGATGAAGCCGCGATAGGCGGTGGCCCGGGCCCGCGGGAGGCCGTAGGCCTCCTTGCGGAAGTCCTGCGGGTAGTTGCTCCGGAGGCTCGGCACCCCGACGAGGCGGCCGTCGTTGGAATAGGTCCAGCCGTGGTAACTGCACCTGAAGTGGGCGGAGTTGCCGAAGGTCGCACGGCAGAGCTGGGTGCCCCGGTGACTGCAGGAGTTCAGCATGACACTGATGCGGCCCTCCTCGTCGCGGGCGACGATGACGCCGTCGTCCCCCAGCCGCCGCACCGCGTAGTCGCCGGCGTCGGGCAGTTCGGACTCGAAACCGAGCAGCTGCCAGCTCGGCCGGAACACCCGGCGCATTTCCTCCTTCAGTACGTCTTCGTCGAAGAAGGCGCGACGATCGAGCCGATACATCTTTTGCGCCTCCTCCGAACGAGCTGCTTCCAGCATCGTGATCCCCCTTTTCCAGGCCGGCGGGAACGACGTTCACCTTCGACGACCCGAGAGGCTAGAGCCTCGGGCATCTGTCTGACCAGTAAGCAGTCGTGAACAGTCCCACTGTTCAACATCGTTCGACGCCGTTGCCAGTGAGCCGCCGCTTCTGTTCTAGTCAATCGACACGCTTCTATGTCGCATTTCCCCCTTTGCAATTCTCCGAGACGGAGGAATCCCCTTGCCGACCCACGCCCTCTCTGCGGAAGAATTCACGCACAACGATCTGGAGTACATTCCGGACCCGTTTCCGTTCTACGAGAAGATGCGTAACGAGAGTCCCGCCTTCCGCTCGGACCGCATCTTCGGCGGCGCGTGGCTGTTCTTCGGTTACGAGGACTGCCTGCGGCTCATGAAGGACGAGCGCCTCTCGAACGCCCGGGCCGCGGTTCCGCTCTGGTTCCTGCCCGAGTCGCAGCGGGAGGAGTTCGCCGACATGATCGGCGTATACGAGCGCTGGCTCGCCTTCCATGACGGGAAGGAGCACACGGTGAACCGCCGCCAGGCCAATAACAGCTACCGGCCCTTCAGCGACGAGTGGCTCGAGCCGCGCATCCAGGGCCTGGTGGACGGACTCCTGGACAAGGTCGACCCCTCCGGCTTCGACCTCATGTCCGAGTTCGCGTTCCCCCTGCCGGCCATGGTGATAGCCGATGTGCTGGGCGTCCCGGTCGAGGCCCATCCCGAGCTGACCCGCTGGACCGACGACATCGCCCACCTCTTCGGGTCGACGCAGGTCACCGTCGAGCACCTCAAGCGCACCCAGGCCAGCACCCGTGAGCTGACCGAGTTCCTGGCCTCCCCCGAGTGCGCCGAGAGCGCCGCCCGTCAGAACGGGCTGCTGCACACGCTGCGTACCACGGAGGTACACGGGCACCGCTTCTCCGAGCAGGACGTGGTGGCGCAGGCCGCGCTGTTGCTGTTCGCCGGCGTCGCCTCGATCCGGTACCTGATCGGCAACAGCGTTCACGTCCTCGACCGGTGCACCGCCGAGGAGCGGGACCTCCTGCAGACTCCGGCGGCCGTACCGGACGCGATCGAGGAACTGCTGCGCCTGTGCACCCCGGTGCAGTTCGTGGGCCGGGTGGCCCGCGAGGACATCCCCTACACCACCGCCGCCGGCGAGGAGATCGTGCTGCCGGCCGGACGCCCGATGATGCTGTACGTGGCGTCCGCCAACCGCGACCCGCAGCAGTTCTCCGAGCCCGACAAGCTGGTGCTCGACCGGCCGGCCCCCAACACCCATCTGACCTTCGGCGCCGGCCGTCACCTCTGCTTCGGAGACCCTCTGGTGCGCCAGACGATGCGGATCGCGCTGGCGACGCTGTACCGGCGGATGCCCGGGCTGCGCGTGCTGCCGCAGACCCTCAACTACAACAACAACCTCGGCTTCCACGGATTCACCGAGCTGCGCGTCCAGGACGGCAACGCGATCGCGGCTCCCGGGCCCGCGTGATCCGTCCGTACCCCGCCCCGCCCTTTTTCCCGAGGAGACCTTGATGCCCCTGCCCAGACTGTCCAACTTCGTGGACGGGAAGAAGACCGAGCCCCTCGACGACGGTTTCGCCGAGCTGCTCGACCCGTGCACCGGGACGGCGAGCGCCCTCGCTCCCGTCAGCGGCCCCCAGGACGTCGATGCCGCGATGAGGTCGGCAGCGACCGCGTTCGCACAGTGGCGACGCACCACGCCTGCCGAACGTCAGCAGGCACTGCTGCGCATCGCCGACGCCCTGGAGAGCCGGATGGAGGAGTTCGCCGAGGCCGAGCTCCTCGACACCGGAAGCACCGCGGCCGCCGGCGAGGCGCCGCTGATGGTGGACCAGCTGCGGTTCTTCGCGGGGACGGCCCGACTCCTGGAGGGCAGCTCCGCCGGCGAGTACTCCGCCGGTCACACCTCGTACGTGCGCAGGGAGCCGGTAGGCGTCTGCGCCCAGCTCGCCCCATGGAACTTTCCGCTGCTCATGGCCGTGCTCAAGAGCGCGCCGGCCATCGCGGCGGGGAACACCGTGGTGCTCAAGCCCGCCGAGACGACGCCCCGGTCGGCCCTCTTGTTCGCAGAGCTGGCTGCGGAGTTCCTGCCTCCGGGGGTCCTCAACGTGGTCTGCGGGGCCCCCGCGACCGGTCGGCTGATGGTGGAGCACCCGGTGCCCGCGATGGTGTCGCTGACCGGATCCGTCGAGGCCGGCATCGCCGTCGCCCGTTCGGCCGCCGCCGACCTCAAGCGGGTCCATCTGGAACTGGGCGGGAAGACCCCGGTGGTCGTCTTCGCCGACGCCGACCTGGACGCCGCCACGGCGAAGATCATCGAGGGCGCGTTCGGCAACGCCGGGCAGGACTGCACCGCGGCCACCCGGGTGCTGGCCGACCGGGAGATCCACGACGAACTGGTGGAACGCCTCGCAGCCGCCGCGCGGGCCGTTCGCCCGGGCCCGCCGACCGACCGGGCCGCGGCCTACGGACCGCTCAACAACGCCGCCCAGCTGGAGCGGGTGCGCGGCCTCGTCGAGCGTCTGCCGGAGCATGCCGAGGTCATCGTCGGAGGGAAACAAGCGGGCGAGGCGGGATACTTCTTCGAGCCGACCGTCGTCAGCGGAGTCCGGCAGGACGACGAGATCATCCGTACCGAGGTCTTCGGCCCGGTCGTCACGGTCCAGCCGTTCGCGACCGAGGAGGAGGCGGTGCGGCTCGCCAACGGTGTGGAGCAGGGCCTCGCCTCGGCGGTGTGGACGTCCGACCACACCCGCGCGATGCGGCTCACCGGTCTCCTCGACTTCGGCACGGTCTGGGTCAACACCCATCTCGGCTTCCCCTCGGAGATGCCGCATGGCGGGTTCAAGCACTCCGGCTACGGCAAGGACCTGTCGATGTACGGGTTCGAGGCCTACACACGGATCAAGCACGTAATGCACCACGTAGGCGCATAGCACGGTCGGCACGGACGAAGGCGCCGGAGGGGTTTCCCTCCGGCGCCTTCGCGCTGCTCAGGACCGGGTACGCGGCACCCCGGCGGGAAGGTCGCACAGCTCCCCGCCGACCAGTTCGCACATCCGGCGCTCCCGGGTCGTCACGAACAGGTGCCCTCCCTCGATGCTGTACGAGGTGAACGGGCCGCTGGTGTGCAGGCGCCAGGCCGCCACGTCCGCAGCGTCGACCAGTGGGTCCGCGTCTCCGCCGAAGGCGCTGACGGGGCAGGCCACCCGCGTGTCGGAGGGGCGCCGATAGGTCTCGGCGGCTGCGAAGTCCACGTGCAGGGTCGGCAGGAACAGCTCCGCCAGTTCGTCGTCGTCCAGTGCTCCCCCCGGCTCGGGCTGGAAGCGGCGTACGGCCTCCAGGAACGGACCGGGCGCCAGCGTGTGCAGGCCCCCGTAGTGCAGCGGCCTGTGCGGTGCCCGGGATCCCGAGACGAACAGCCGGGCAGGGGGAAGTCCGTCCCGGGTGAGTCGCAGCGCGGCCTCGAAGGCGATGAGCGCCCCCATCGAATGCCCGAAGAGGGCGTACGGGCGGTCGATGTCAGCGCGCAGCACAGGGACCAGGGCGTCGGCGAGCGCATCGACCGTGCGCAGCGGCTCTTCTCGAAGCCGCCGTTCGCGTCCCGGCAGCGCTACGGGCACGACCTCCACGGAGGCCGGGAACGTCCGGGCCCAGGGGCGGTACGCGCTCGCCCCCGACCCAGCCCAGGGCAGGCAGTACAGGCGCACCGCGGCTCCGTCGCGGTGGCGGGGCACCGTCAGCCACCCCCCTCCGCGCACCGTCCCCGTGCCCGAGGGGCCGATCGCCGCCATCTCAGGCCTCCCCGAGTTCGTGGAGCACACCGATCAGCTCCTCGACCAGCCGGCCGGCCCGCTCGGGCGTGAACCACCTGGTGGTGTGGGTGAGCAGGCCGTGCAGGGAGCGTCCGTCGTCAACCAGGGTGAGGAAGAGGTCCTGGTACTGCTCGGCGACGGCCAGGGACACGGGAACGGGCTCGACGTCGCGGTCTCCCGTGTCCAGGGGCATGTCGATGTAGTTGAACAGCACCTGACCGAAGTCGGCACCGGTTTCGAAGAGCGCCTCGATCGGCAGCGAGTGGGTGAGCCCGTCCAGGTAGGAGTCGCGGACGGCACCGAGGCGGTCGGCGAGGTCCTCGCTCCGGCGCAGGTCCAGCCGGAGCCACAGGGTGTTGGCGAAGAACCCGACGGTACGGGCGAAGTCCCGGGTACCCCGGTTGGAGACGGACGTGCCGATCACGATGTCCGACCGACCGGTCATCCGCTCCAGGGCGATGGCCAGTGCCGTCAGCGGCACGACGGACGCCGGCGTGCCCGCGCGCGCGGCGGAGCGCACTGCGGCCACCGCGGACTCGGGGACGGTGAACGCGTGCTGCAGGCTGGGCAGGCTCACGGTGTTGCCGCCCCCGAACAGGGGCTGGGCGCCTTCCAGTCGTCGCTGCCAGTACGGGAGGTGCCTGGTGTCCTCACCGGCGCCGAATTCCGCGTACGGCCTGGTGGCCGGGAGCCGCGGCGGCTGGTGACCGTGTTCCAGCGCGCGGTAGCAGGCCAGCAGTTCGTCGGCGAGTACACCCATCGACCAGCCGTCGGTGTTGAGGTGGTGGACGACGAGCACCAGCAGCCACTCCTGGTCGGCGAGACGCAGCGCGTCGAGGCGCAGCAGCGGCCCGTCGGCGAGATCGAATGGCTCGCGGACCCGTACGCCGGCCTGCGGAAGGGCGTCCTGGACGGTGACCGCCCGTTCACCGCCCCGCAGGTCGGCCGTGCGGATCGCGACCCGGACATCGGGCAGCACCCGTGCGACCGGCCGTTCCCCGTCGCGCGGGAAGACCGTGCGCAGCGCGGCGTGCCGTTCGGTGAGCCACTGCAGGCTCCGCTCCAGGAGGGGGACGGAGAGGTCTCCTCCCCAGCGCAGCAGTGTGTGCACGTTCAGCGACGGGTGGTCGTGGGTGGCCATCCATTCCTGCGCCCGGGAGAGACCGGACGGCCCTCCGGAGAATTCCGGCCCGGTGTCCCGGGGGGCGGTGGCGGGGGTGGGCAGGGCAGCGGCGAGCGCGGCCAACTCGCCCAGCACCGGGAACCCGAATACCTGGCGGGGGGTGAATGCCAGCCCGCGCTCGGCGGCCCGGTCGATCATCCAGAGGGCTTTGAGAGAGTCACCGCCGATCTCGAAAAAGCTGTCCTCCGGCGATATGGTGTCGCGTTTCCGCTGCAATACCTCCGCCCATATGTCGGTCAGTACGTCCAGGGCTGCTTCATATTCCGGCACGAGGCGCCTCCTCTGTCTGCGATCACGCCTCGCCAGAGAGTACGAACCAGACCCGCGTTACCCAAAGGAGCGCTCAACTCAGTATTCGCCCAGGCGTGGAATCGTCTCGCTTCGCACGGAACGACTTGTCGTGCGCGGCCCGGAGCAGTGAGTTGTCAGACGGCCGGGCCCTGTCGTGCGATCGACGCGTAGACGTCTCTCACTTCGCGTACGGCGCGCTGCCACGAGAACGTCTCGACGGCGCGCAGACGCCCGGCCTGCCCCATCCTCTCCGCGGTGTCCGGGTCGTCCAGCAGAGAATTCACCCGGGCGGCGAAGTCCTTGGCGAAGACGAAGGGATCATCCGGCTGCCCGCCGGTCTCTGGCCCCCCGAGCAGGGGCACGAGCCGGCCGGTCTCGCCGTCGACGACCACCTCGGGGATGCCGCCGGTCGCGGAAGCGACGACCGGCGTGCCACAGGCCATGGCCTCCAGGTTCACGATGCCGAGCGGTTCGTAGACCGAGGGGCAGGCGAACACCCGAGCGTGCGTCAGCAGTTGGACCAGCGCACGGCGAGAGAACTCCCCACCGATCCAGTGGACGTCGACACCCTGGTCGCGCAGCCGACCGACCCCGTCCGCGAACTCCGCGCGGGCCTCGGAGGTATCGGCGGCCTGCGCCACGATCACCAGGCGGGTTCCGGGAACGAAGTGCTGGGCGGCCCGCAGCAGATGGTCGAGCCCCTTCTGCCTGCTGATCCGGGCCACGCTCGCCACGATGGGGCGGTCGGTGCGTATGCCGAACGACTCCAGTGCGTCGCTGCTGTGGTCGGGGGCGAACTCCTGGGTGTCGATGCCGTTGTGCACCACGCTGACCCGGTCGGGGTCGAGTTCGGGGTGGAGGCGCGTGATGTCCTGTGCCATGGCCCGCGAGACGGCGACCACCCGGTCGGCCGCACAGAGCGCGGTCCGTTCCATGGAACAGGACAGGGCGTATCCCCCGCCGAGCTGCTCCTTCTTCCAGGGCCTGAGGGGTTCCAGGCTGTGTGCCGTCACCACGTGCGGAATGCCGTGGAGCTGCTGGGCGAACCTGCCGGCAAGACCCGTGTACCACGTGTGACTGTGCACCACGTCCGCGCCCGCCACGGCGTCCGCCATGGCGGCGTTGACCGCGACGGCCTGCAGGGCCGGGTTGGCGTCACGCAGTTCGGCCGGCACCCGGTGGGCGAGCACATCCGGGGCGCCGGCTGCCGCGGCGGACGGCACGTCAAGGGTGTCGGACGGACCGTAGTGGTGGACCCGCAGGTCCACCAGGGGGCGCAGCCGACCGGCGAGGGCCGTCACATGCACACCAGCGCCCCCGTACACATAGGGTGGGTACTCGCGGGTCAGCAGGTCGACGCGCATGGGGCGGTCCTTTCCGGTGCGTCGGGAGGCACAGGTCGGTTGAGAGGGTCGCTGCTCGCCTGGCCGGAAGTCCGTGTCAGCCCTTCGAGGACACGGGCGACCCCGTCGTCGTCGTGGTGGGGCGCCACCTCGTCGGCCACGGCCTTCAGGTCGGGATGGCAGTTGCCCATGGCCACGCCGTGGCCCGCCCGGCTCAGCAGGGGGATGTCGTTGGGCATGTCTCCGAAGGCGATCACGTCGGCGAGGTCGACACCGTAGCGCTCCGCGGCAAGAGCCAGGCCCGTCCCCTTGTCCGTACCGGCGGGCAGGATCTCCACCAGACCGCGGTCCGAGTGCGTGACGGCGGCCAGAGGGCCGCAGACCCTTGCGGCGAGCGCGGCCAGATCGTCGTCGAGGAGCACGGGGTGGCGCAGGAAGACCCGGTCGACCGGCCGGCGCCACAGGTCCCGGGGACGGCAGGTCCGGACCGGCGAGAGGGTGTCGCGGACCGGGAATGCGGGTGTCCGCACGAACTCGCCTTCCGGACCGGAGGTGTTCACGGCAAGAGACAACTCGCCGGGCACGCCCAGCTCGGCCAGCTCGGCCAGCAGCCGGGCCACCAGGGTGCGGGCCAGATCCCGGTCGAGGGCGACCGTGCTGAGCACCCGGCGCGCGGTCACGTCGTACAGCTGGGCGCCCTGCCCGCAGACGGCGATCCCCCGGTACCCGAGAGCGTCGAAAACCTGCCCGCACCCGGAGGCAGGCCGTCCTGTGACGATCAGATGTCTCATGCCGCGCAGCCGCGCGGCCCGTAGCGCTTCGAGTGTCCGCGGGGCGATGCTCCTGTCGCTTCTCAGGAGTGTGCCGTCCAGGTCCGTGGCCGCCAGCCTCAGCATGCCCGACCGCCACGGGGTGCGGGGCCGGTCGATCCCCGGACCACGAGTTCGGAGGCGAAGACGAGGTCGGCGCGGGGCACCGGCACACCGAGCAGTGCCTCCTTGAGCGCCTCGGCCGCACTCTGTGCCATCCGCCGCACGGGCAGCTGCAGCACCGTCAGCGGCGGGTCGGTGTAGCGGTTGGACGGCGCATCCTCGAGAGCGATCAGCGATACGTCGCCGGGCACGGTCAGTCCGCGGCTCCGCACCGCATCGAGCACGCCGAGCGCGAGCAGTCCGTTGTCACAGACGACGGCCGTGCAGCCGGCGTCGAGTAGTGCGCCGGCGGCAGAGTACCCGCCCTCCGGCGAGGAGATCGTCTGTTTCACCAGGACCGGGCTCCGCGCCAGAAACGTTTCTGCACGGTCGCCGGCCGCCTGGTCCGCGGTGTGCGTCAGGATGAGCCCGATCGCGGTGTGGCCCAGCCCGGAAAGGTATCCGAGCGTCCTGTCGGCGGCCACCGCGTCGTCGGTGCAGAGCTGCAGGGCGGTGGAGCCCTCCGCCCCGGCGTGAACGACGAAGACCGGTGCGCCCGGTCCGGCGGTGAGCCCGCCCTCCGGCGCCTTCGCATCGCCGGTCCGCACCGGTCCGATGTGCACCATCCCGTCGATGCCGCGTGCCCTGAGCCGCCCGGGCAGCTCTTCGTGCCATTGTTCCTGCCACTCCCTGCCGGCCGCCTCCGGGCAGAGGACGGAAAGCAGCCCCTGCCGCAGCAGGGCGTGTGCCATCTGGCTCGCCAGGTGCAGGAGCAGGGGGTTTTCCAGTTCCGGCACGACGACGGCGACCAGCACGGTCGCGGGCTCCCGGGACGGCGCAGCAGCCGCACGGTTCACCGTTGTGTTGGCCATCGGTTCTCCTTGGGTCGCACACGGTGTGCGGGCGAACTGTGTTCAACAGCTGCGTTAACGCAGTTGAACAGAAGGTCTGCACGCATCCGGGTCAGACTGCCTCGGAGCGGATCAACTCGGTCTCCTCGCCCAGCTCTTGGGCGAGGTAGCGCCACATCTCCGCATATCCGAGGAACAGCTCGGCCACCAGCAGGCGACAGTGCGGCGGAACGCTTTCGGCGATCTTGCGCCGCTCGCGCGCGGCGTGCGCACAGGAGTCGAAGAGGCGCAGAACCAGTCGGCCGGTGTCGTTGAACCGGAGCGAGGGGTCCCTGCGCAGGGTGTCGAAGATGGGCATCAGGTCCGAAAGGTTCCGGCTGGGCAGCATCGGCGCGTTGGTGCCGGCCACCGGCCTGGTTCGCCGTCCGGACTGCGGCTTCCCGCCGCGGAGCTTCAACGGCACAGGGTCCACGCCCTGACGGATCCGTTCACGTACGTCGGCGACCGTCGCCGGGGAGATGCCCACCTTCCGGGCTATCTGCCGCAGTGAGGCACCGGGGTTGGAGCGGATGAGCTCGCTCGCCAGTTCCCGGCCCTGCACGCTGTTGACCGGGCGGGCCCGGCCGTCGAGACCGACCCGCACGGCGACCTGGGGTTCGTCGTCGGCCATGCCCCGGCGCACCTCGGCCACTTTCTTGGCGGACAGGCCGGTCACGGACGCCACCGCGCGGTCGGACCACTGCGGATGGGAGACGAAGATGCGCTGCACGGCGGCGATCCGGTCGGCCCTCGCCAGCGGCAGGCCATGGGCCACGTTGACCGCCACCGACAGGACGAACGCATCCTTCTCGTCGCCGTCGAAGAACTGCACGGCTATCCGGTCCTGGCCCCGGAGCTCGGCGGCGCGTAACCGGTGCATTCCGTCGACCACGCGCATGGTGGCACGGTGCACCGTGATGGGCGGCAGGGCTAACTCGCTGTCGGCCAGGGCTTGCGCGTGGCCTGCGTCCGCACCCGATTTCCGAAGCGTACCCAAAGTCACGAGCTTCACAAGGGGAACGAGTTCGACAGGGGAGTGGCGGAGCTCGCTCTCGCACTGCGCCACATAGGAAAGGGCGTCGCCCTCACGCGTCTTCAGCTGCTCATATACGCTCAACGCAGGCTCCTCGAAGGAAAGTTGCAGAGTATGGGCATCCATCGAGAAACATACCTTGATCGTTGCTGTGCGCAAACGAATAATCTGATCTCGCGGGCTGTAGTTGAGAGCGCTCCGAAGGGACACTCCAGGGGGCCGGACCGGTGCGGGGCCGACCCCCTCATCTCTCGACCGCCACCCTCACGGGGCGCGATCACCGCACCGACAGTCCACCGTCGGGACGGAGCACTTCCCCCGTCATCCCCGCCGCCTGGGGTGAGGCCAGGAACCGGTAGAGCGGAGCCAGTTGCGACGGTTCCATCACGACCCCGAGGGGGTTGAACTCGCGGATGGTGCGGACGATGGGCTCCGGGTCGGCAAAGACCGGTCGAATCGCCGGGCCGGGCCCCGCCACCGCACGAAGCCCCGTCACCACTCCCCCGGGGGCCACCGCGTTGACTCGTATCCCGGGCGCCAGATCTGCGGCCAGATGACGGACGAGCCCCAGGGCCGCATGCTTGGCAGCCGCGTAGGCGAGGCCCGCGCCGTTTCCGCTGACCAGGAACGACGCGTCGGAGAGGGTGAAGACCATGCAGCCTCCCGTGCGCTCCAGCGCGTCGGCGGCGGCCCGGGCGCCCAACATGTACCCGACCACATCGACGTCCAGGACCTTCCGGGCCACCTCGGCCAGCTTCTCAGCCGGGAGGTCCCGCAGCCGGGTCCCGGCATCGTGGATCCCGGCGTTGCCGACGAAAACGTCGAGCCGGCCGAACCGGTCGAGGGCGGCGGCCACAGCCCGCTCGTTGTCCCGGACACTGCACACGTCGCCGCGGACGGCGGTCGCCCCGGCCGGCAGGGGCCGCCCGGGCTCCTCCTGGTCCAGGACGACGACACGGTACCCGTGCGCCGCGAAGTCCTCGACGACGGCCAGCCCGATACCCGAGCAGCCCCCGGTGACCAGGACCACCGGCGATGTTCCGCCCGTCGCACCACTTCCCTGCGCACTCATACCGGCGGAGCCGCCCACAGGCCCGGGTCGGGAGTGCCGAGCAGGGTGGTGGCGACCAGCGCGTCCCGCGCGTTGGCGGTTCCCCACACATCGGTCGTCTGGGCCGTCGCCGGGTAGACCTTCGGCGTCCAGCCGTGCTCGTCGTCGATCATCTGGGCCGCAGTGGTGTACTCGAGCACGAATCCCGACGACGGGTCCTGGAAGTACGAGAAGGTGTTCTGCCCGACCCCGTGGCGGCCGGGCCCCCAGAGCGGCGGCATGCCCTGGCGCATCATCGCGCCGGTCGCCCGCATGAACTCGTCGAGTCCACGCACTTCGAAGGCCACATGGTTCAGCGAGGTGTGCGGCGCCCTGGTGAAGGCGATGACGTGATGGGCCCGTCCGGTGCGCATGAAGCACATGATGTCCTCGACCCAATCCGACACCCTGAACCCGAGCACGGACTCGTAGAAGGTGCGGGCGGAGTGCAGGTCGGGGGTGTTGAGCACGACGTGGCTGATCCCGATCGGGCGGGTCTCCGTCTCCTCCACCGGCCGGAAGGCCCGGCCCGCCACATCCGAGGACACCTCGACCGTACGGCCGTCGCAGTCGAGGAACCACAGTCCGTACCCGCCCCCGAGGTCCTGTCGCTCGCCGGGTTCGCGCACGATCTTCGCCTGGGGATGACGTGCCACCCGCTCGGCTATCTCGTCCACCTCAGTGGCCGAGGAGGCGGCCAGCGAGATCAGGTCGACCCGGGGTTCGGGGGTCTCGCGAAGGCGCAGTACGTGGCTCTCCGGGCAGCCCGAGCCCAGGTAGAGCCGGCCGTCGTCGTTGCCCACCGCCTCCAGTTGCCAGCGCTTCTCGTAGAACTCCCGGGCCGCGGCAAGATTCGGGACCCCGAATCCCACATGGCGGACGTGCGTAACCATGCTTCATCCTTTGCAGTTCGGTGTGCCTGGTGAGGGGTACGGCCGGTGCCGGTCAGCTCAGTTCCGGCACGAAGACCAGGTCCTGGAGCCGCAGCCCCGGCGGAAGGTCCGCGTTGACCGTTCGGAGCACCTCTTCCCGGCAGCTCAGTTCCACCCGGGGCGGGAAGACGGGCTGCCGCCAGGGCCGGCCGGCGCCGGCAACGCCGGGCACCGCCTGGCAGACGGCTGCCGGGGTGTGCCCGGACGGCACGCACCAGAGGTCGAACCTGCCGGCGCCGTCGTCATCGGGTGTCCACCGCAGCCTCGCGGACCATCCGGACTCCTCGGCCAGCAGGCACAGCCGCTCGGGGTCGAGACCGCTCACGGTGCCGCGCTCGCCCGTCGGGTCGCCGCCACCCTGATGGCAGGTGCCACCGGTCCCGGCCGGGGCCGTGTCCCGGGCCGAACCGCTCGCCTCCCGCAGCGCGAGAGCCTCGGCCAGCCGCGCGTTGGGGACACCCCGGAATCCGAACGGCTGCTCCTCCCCGGCAAGACGGATCCGTAGCTGTTCGACCGTCAGGGTCTCGCCGTCGCACCACTCGGGTTCGGCGTCCGCCAACGGACAGCCGACGTGCGCCACGGCGTCGTACCGGAACAGCGTCATCTCGGTCGGCGAGGCACCCCGGCGCGGGGCGGTCTCCGTACCCGTTATCCCGTCGATCCGCTCCACCAGGGAGTGCAGGTACCCGGGATGCAGGCTCAGCTCCCCGTCGAGCCTCAGCTCCCGGTCCATCTGGGCAGTCAACTGCGCGTGGTCGGCCCCGGCCGGCGCCCGCCGGTGGTGCTTGAGGCCGACGAGGGCGTCACAGAGCCCCGCATGTCTCAGGTCGCCCAGGAAGACGTGCCCGCCCGGTGCGACAGCCGGCAGGACCCGGTGCAGGACCTCTTCGAGATACAGGATCGAAGGAAAGTACTGCGCGACCGAGTTGATGATCACCAGATCGTAGGGGCCGCCCTCCACGTGCGCGACGGCCGGCCCTTGGGCGACGGTCGTGGCTGTTCCCGGGGCGTGCTCCTTCAGTTCGGCGGCCAGCTCCCTCAGCAGGAGCACGGCCTGCTCCGAGAAATCGGTGGCGGTGTAGACATCCGGGCCGAGCGCGCGGACGAGGGGATCCATCAGCAGACCCGTACCGGCGCCTATCTCCAGAATTCTGCGGGGCCCGAGAGCGGAGATCCGCGCCACGGTCGTGTCGACCCACTCGGCCATCTGCGCAACGGAAACCGGACGTCCGGTGATGCTGTCCGTCCACCCCGTGATTCTGGACGTCTGTGGAGTGGTGTCGAGCGCGGCGACTTCATAGCAGTCGTCGAAGACGGCCTGCCATGAGTCCACCACCGGATCGGCGTCCCCGGCCGGACCACCGCCGGGGTCCGCCACCGGGACGACATGGGCTACGAGCCGTCCGCTCTCACCCGGCCCGCCCTTGGCGTGTTCGACTCTCGCCGCCCGGACGCGAGGATGAACGCGGAGCGTGGCTGTGACCGTCTCGACTTCATCCTGCTCGGCGAAAGGGACCGCCTGAGGTTCCGACATGGACTCACCTCCTCGAATTCCCGTCAATTCGCAATAAGGCACTGGAGTTTAGGAGCACGAAGCCGTTCGGTGCACGGCTGTGCAGGTGTTCATATCGAGCATCGACCGGCGGCTGCCGCGCCTCCTAGAGTCGCCGTCCATGAGCCCGTACGACGTGATCGTGGTCGGCGCCCGCTGCGCCGGAGCTCCGCTCGCAATGCTTCTCGCCCGCACGGGGCACTCGGTTCTGCTGCTGGACCGCGCCTCCTTCCCGAGCGACACACTCTCCACCCACTGGATCCTGCGCCCCGGTGTCGAACTCCTCGCGTCCTGGGGCCTGGAGGACCGGCTCGCGGCCACCGGCTGCCCCCCGATCGACCAGCTGCGCGTGGACTTCGGCGGCACGGTGCTGTCCGGCACGCCGACAGCCGCGAACGGACCGGCGACGACGTACGCCCCTCGTCGTTCCGTACTGGACGCCCTGCTGGTCGACGCCGCGCGGGAGGCGGGTGCCGAGGTGCGCGAAGGATCCTCCGTACGTGATGTGGTGTGGGAGAACGGTGTCGTGGCCGGGGTCCGGGGACAGGACGCGCGGGGGGTGTCCTTCGCCGAGCGGGCCCGGCTGGTGGTCGGCGCCGACGGTCGCGGTTCGACGATCGCGCGGGCGGTGGGCGCGCGCGTGACGAAGGATCGCGGACCGCTCGCCGCCACCCTCTACGGATACTGGTCGCACGTGCCGGCCGACGGGGCGGAGACGTTCGTACGACCAGGGCTCGGAGCTTCCCTGTGGCCCACCCACGACGGACTGACCGTCGTGGCGCTCACCCTGCCCCGCACGGACTTCCTCGCCCATCGCTCCGGATCCGAGCGGCTGTACCTCGACACCCTGGATCGCCTGCCGGAGCTGCGGGCACGAATGCACGGCGGGCGGCTCGCCGAGCCGGTCAGGGCCGCCGGCCTGCTGCGCAACTTCTTCCGCCTGCCACACGGCCCGGGCTGGGCGCTCGCGGGTGACGCCGGGCAGCACAAGGACCCGATCGGAGCGCACGGCATCTCGGACGCGTTCACGGACGCCGACAGTCTCGCCCGGGCGATCGGGCAGGAGTTCTCCGGCGCACTGGCGCCCGGACGGTCCCTGGCCCGCTACGCCGCGCGGCGTGACGCCGGCCGGGCGGCTATGTTCGAATTCGTCTGCCGTCAGGCGGAGTTGCAGCCGTTGGACGAGGAGTTCACCCGAGTCCTGCGTGCGTCGGCCGAGGACCCCCGCCTCCGGGGAGAGCTCCTTGACGTGTTCGCCGGGAGCCGACGTGTGGAAGAGCTCTTCAGGCTCGCCCGGGCGGGCCGGCCGGACCAGTAGCCGTCCCGGGCTTCGGCCGCCCCTCCCCCGTCGCGTGCCCGGCCGCCTCGCGCAACTGCTCCCGGTCCGCACTTGAACGACGACCGCCACCGCGTGCGAGGCGGAGGCGGCCATCGGTGGATGAACGGACCGGAGAAGCTGACTCGGACGTCGAGGAACTCACGGCTGTAGCGCCGCGGGCATCGCCATAAGGCAGTGCACGGGAGGGGGCCGTCCGATAATCTGGGGGCATGTCTACGCCCCGGATTTCCTAGCTCACGAACCCGCTTCCACGCCAGAAGTGTGTCCGTTTGCTTTCTCGGAGCGTCATTACATGATCACCGTTCATGGTGTCGACCTGCGCGTCGGCGCCCGTCTGCTGCTGTCCGACATCTCCTTCACCGTCGCGCCCGGCGACCGGGTCGGCCTGGTCGGCCGTAACGGCGCGGGCAAAACCACCCTGTTGAACACCCTGGCCGGGCACACCCGGCCGGCTGCCGGAACGATCTCCCGCACGGCATCCGTCAACTACCTGCCGCAGGACTCCCGCGCCGCGGATCCGTCCGTCACCGTCACCGACCGAATCCTCTCCTCCCGCGGCCTGGACCGGGCGGTCCGGGCCCTGCGGGACGCCGAAGCCGCCATGGCGGAGGCCGCGGGTGATTCCGAGCAGGCGCGGGCCATGGATGCCTACGTCCGTGCGGAGGCGACGTTCCAGAGCGCGGGCGGCTACACGGCGGAGGCGGAGGCGGCCCGCGTCGCCGCGGGTCTCGGGCTGCCGACGCGCGTCATGACGCAGCCGGTCGGCGAACTCTCCGGTGGCCAGCGACGGCGGGTCGAGCTGGCCCGGATCCTGTTCGCGGGCGGTGACGGCACGCTGCTGCTGGACGAGCCCACGAACCACCTCGACGCCGACTCCATCGCCTGGCTGCGCACCTTCCTGGCCGGCCACAGCGGCGGGCTGATCCTGATCAGTCACGACATCGATCTGATCGCCGAGACGGTCAACCGGGTCTTCCACCTCGATCCGCAGCGCGCCACCATCGACGTGCACAACACCGGCTGGGCTGCCTATCTGACCCAGCGGGAGAGCGACGAGCGGCGGCGATCGCGCGAACGGGTCAACGCCGAGCGCAAGGCAGCCTCCCTGCACGCCCAGGCCGACAAGATGCGGGCCCGGGTGGCCACGGCCACCGCCGCGAAGAACATGTCCCGCCGCGCCGACCGGATGCTGGCCGGCCTCGAACCCACCCGGCGGTCGGACAAGGTGGCGAGGATCAGCCTGCCCGAACCCGCCCCCTGCGGGCGGATGCCACTCGGGGCCGTGAGCCTGGCCAAGTCGTACGGCGGCCAGGCGGTGCTCCACGGTGTGGACCTCGCCGTGGACCGGGGCAGCCGACTGGTGATCCTGGGGCTCAACGGCGCAGGGAAGACCACCCTGTTGCGCCTGCTGGCCGGCCGGGAGACGCCCGACGGAGGCCGGGTGGTGCGCGGGCACGGGCTGCGGCTCGGCTACTTCGCCCAAGAGCACGAGACCCTGGACTCCGCGCGTACCGTCCGGGAGAACCTGGCCACCGCCGCGCCGCAGTTGAGCGACGGCGAGGTACGGCGCGTACTCAGCTCGTTCCTGTTCACCGGGGACGACGCCGACAAGCGTGCGGAGGTGCTCTCGGGAGGCGAGAAGACCCGGCTGGCGCTGGCCACGCTGGTCCACTCCGGTGCGAACGTGCTCCTGCTGGACGAGCCGACCAACAACCTCGACCCGGCGTCCCGTCGTGAGGTCCTGGCAGCGGTGGGCACCTATCCGGGCGCCATCGTGATGGTCACCCACGACGAGGGCGCCATCGAGGCCCTGCGCCCGGACCGGGTCCTGCTGCTGCCGGACGCCGACGAGGACCTGTGGAGCGAGGACTACCTGGACCTGGTCTCCCTCGCCTGACATCCGGACGCCCGCCCCCGGCGCTGCCGGATCGTGCCTGGCCCGCGACGCCCTGCATCGGACGCCGCGGGCCTTGCCGGCCTGATCCTGAAGGAGCTGCCTAGGCGCCTCGGCGGTCCCTCAGCGGTTCGCCTCGACGGCGCAGGACCTGCGGCGCCCGCAGCTCATGGGCGAGCAGACGCTCGGCTGCGGCTGCGCGCTGCACCGGGTCGAGCAGGGCCAGGGCCGCGAGCAGCCGTTCGGCTGTGGCCTGGTCGACGCTCTCCTCCTGGTTCCCGTCCTGCTCGCTGCTCCCGTGACCGAGGAGCCGCCCGGTCTCGGCATCCAGCGGGGCGTGCGCGCCGATGCCGTCGTCGCGGGCCCCGGCCGAGCGGCGCAGCGGTTCGGCGGCCTGCTCCGGAAGCAGGCCGGCGTAGCGGGGCAGGTCGGCGTCGTCTGCGATGAGCAGCAGGTGCTTGGCGATGAGCCCGGCCTCCGGGAAGGGGGTGCCCACCGCGAGGGGGGCGAGCGTCTCGGGCGCCAGGCCGAGGACGCAGCCGGCGTGCAACAGCACCTCGCGCACGCGCCCGGAGCCGGGCGCGTCGGGCAGCAGGGCCGCCGTGCGCTCCAGAAAGCCGGTGAGCACCTTCTCGGGTCCGGCGGTGTCGGCCTGGTCGCCACCGCGGTAGTAGCACGCCAGGTACCCCTGCCACCAGGCCAGCTGCACGGCGTACAGCTCGGCGATCGTGACTTCGTAGGCGTCGTGGGCGAGCAGCCCCTCCTCGGCGAGGGCCTTGAGCGCCGGGACGAGGTCGCGGTAGACCAGCCGCACCCAGGTGTGCGGCGAACGCTGGATCCCCCAGCACTCGCCATGCGCGTGGTCGCCCAGCAGCTCGGCAAGGCTGACCTCCCCGGCGACGAACTCGGTCCGGAGGCCCGTCGCGGTGGTCTCGAAGCGATAGAGGTGGTCGGAGGTGAGCGGCGCTCGCGGGGTGGGGAGCGCATGATCGATCAGCTGCTCCAGTTCCTGGTACTGCAGCTGGAGTTCTTCGAAGGCGATACCGAGGCTCGGATACAGCGGGTCGGCGAACCGGACCTTGATCTTGGCGATCTCCTCCGACAGCGCCTGGTAGAGGAAGACCTTGTCGAACCGGTAGCTGAACGAGAGCCCGACATAGGGGAAGACAGTGCAACTACGGCACTCCGAGCGGTGGCCGACCTCCTCGTCGCGTACGCGCACGAACTCCTCGTCCTGCACCAGTTCGCGCAGCGGGCGGTCCCACGGCACCGAGTTGTCGAACGCGTGGTAGCAGGGCAGCACCAGGCGTCCGTCCGGGCCTACGGTGAGGATTCGCTTGTTGGCGAAGCAGGCCGTGGGCGCGGTCGGATCCAGGTTCTCCATGTACTTGCGGAAGTGCAGGTTGATCAGTGCGAACGGCTCGTGGAGCAGCCGCATCAGCTCGGCGGCGATCGGTCCGCCGACCGGCCCCGAGCCTTCCATGCGGTCCGCCCGCGCGGCAACGGTGTCGTTGAGCGGCTTGCCGTTCTGTTCGATCAGCTTGAGCTTGCGTGCCGTCCTCTGCATGTCACGGACGGTGTCCTGCTCGTCGAAGTACTCGAACATCCCGGAGAAATAGATGGTGATCCGGTTCTCGTGGGCGAAGCGCAGCAGCTCCGGCATCTCGTCCACGTTCTCCCGGGTGACGACGCAGATCAGCTTCAGGTTGCCGGAGCCGGTGGCGATGATGCGCTGGATCACGTCCAGGGCCCGGTCCAGGGTGGGCACTCCGCGGATCTGCCGGTACCGCTCGGGCCTGAGCGTGTCCAACGAGATGTTCATGGTGTCGACGTACGGCACGATCGCGTCGATGTGCTTGGCGAACCGGATGCCGTTGCTGGTGACCTCCACCGTCATTCCGAGGGACTTGGCGTACTGGACTATCCCGTCGATGTGCGGGTGCAGCACCGGTTCGCCCCCGGTGAAATCGACATAGCGGACGCCGAGTTCGTGCAGCTCGTCCAGAATCTGACGGGCCCGTTCCAGGGTCAGCTCCTCGTAGCCCTTGAACTTGTCGTCCTGCCATACGTTGCAGTATCCGCAGAGCGAGTTGCAGCGGAAGGTGACGTAGAAGCGGGCGGACTGCAGAATGCCGGGCGCGCCGGCGGTCGTGCATGGGGTACTCGCGGTCACTGTGTTCGTTCTCCGTCTGTATGTGCGGCAAGGTCGAGCAGGTTTGGATGTCGGTGACGTGGGCGACGCAGTGTTCGAGCGGGCGGTGCAGAAGCAGGGGGTCGATCACGTCGGTGCCCAGCCGGGTGAGGCTCTCCTCCACGCGCCGCAGCACACTCTTGCCGCGCAGGTCGTACGGGCCGGGCCGGTCGCCCTCGGCCAGGCGGATGCCGCACTTGGACTGCAGTTCGATCCGCTCGCGCAGCCCGGGCGCGCCAGCACCTCGCCGAAGACCGCCTCGGACTTCCCGGACCGGTGGATGTCCGCGCGGTCGAAGTGCGTGATCCCCGCTTCCAGCGTGGCCTCGACGGCGGCCTCGGCGTGGTCGATGTCCTGGGCGGTGTAAGGGGCCGCGGTCCCGGCCGCCCCCCCGGGCCCGTACAGCCGTACAGCAGCCGGCCACGACGCGCTGGCTCCGTGTTCCGCATGCCGGTGGGACCGGTCGGGGCGGTCATCGCTCGTCGCTCTCCTTCACCGCGTCGGCGAGCATTTCGGCGAGGACGAGTACCGGGAGCTGGGTGTTCGCCGCAGGAGCGGTGGGCAGGATGGAGGCGTCGGCGACCCGCAGGTTGTCCACACCCCGCACCCTGCCCTCGCCGTCGACGACGGCCGCCGGGTCGTCGGGGTGTCCCATGGCGCAGGTACCCACCGGGTGCCAGTACGTGCCGAGCCGGGCGCGCAGCTCCTCGTCCGACAGGTCGCGCGACGGGCGGCCCGCGACGGGGCCGGCCAGCGGCTTGAAGGCAGCGGTCGCGGCGAGCCGCTCCACGAGCTGCAGGCCCGAGCGGAGCGCGGCGGCGTCGCGGCCCGCCGGGTCGGTGAGGAAGGCCGGGTCGATGTCCAGGCGGGCGTGAGGGTCGGCCGAGCGCAGTCGTACCCGGCCGCGCGAGCGGGGTTTCATCAGGAAGGCCGAGATGCCCGCCTCGTACTCCCCGGGCGGCAGCGTGCCGAACAGCGGGTCGCCCGCGGAAGGCAGGATGTGCAGGTCCCAGGAGTCCCCGGGACAGACCTCACTGGCCGCCCGGATCAGCATCCGGCTGACGTACAGCTCGCCGGCCCCTTCCTTGGCCGCCAAGGCGGCGTTCAGCTCGGCCGTCGGGGTCAGCGGTACGAAGACACCAGGTTGGTCGACGAGGTTCGCACCCACGCCGGGCAGTTCGATCGAGGGCCGGATCCCGGTCTCCCGCAACTCGTCGGCGGGGCCGATGCCGCTGCGCAGCAGCAGCGCGGGTGAACCGAAGGCGCCGCAGGCGACGAGGAACGTGTCCGCCGCCAGGGTCTCGCGCCTCCCGTCCACGACGACCTGGACGGCCCGGACCCGCCCGTGGCGCACGGTCAGCAGGTCCGCCGTGGCGTTGCCCAGGATCGTCAGGTTGGGCCGCGACCGGGCGTGTTCGAGGTAGGCGAAGGCAGCGTTCCAGCGGAGGCCGTCAAGTGCGTTGATCAGCGGGGTGCCGCAGCCGGTCCCGCCCGAAGTGGCCACGTCCACGTCCGCGTAGCCGAGTTCACGAGCCCCCGCCAGGGCAGCCCGCGCCCAGACGGAGATTTCCCGCTCCGGTACGGTCCGCAGCCGCATCTGCTCGACGGCCCGCAGCCGATACGGCTCCATGGCGGCAGCCGACCACGGCCGGCCGCCCGCATCAGTCCACTCCTCGTGGTCGGCTGCCGAACCCCAGGTGTGCCAACAGCCGTTGACGCAGGAGGAGCCGCCCAGGACACGGGCGCGAATGCGGTGCACCTCAGTGCCGCGCTCCCAGACGTCGTCGCGCGGCAGGGAGCGGGCGTCCAGCAGCGTGTGCGGCCAGGCACCCCGGTCGGGGCCGTAGTCCGGACCGGCCTCCACCAGGCACACCGTCCGACCGGGGTCCTCGCTCAGCCGGGAGGCCAGCACACAGCCCGACACTCCCCCGCCGACGATCACGACGTCGTATCCGGACGGTGAGGCGGCAGCGAATGCGGACGCGCCGCTCGTCGTACGCGTCATACGAGGTCACCGGACGTATCGGCACCCGCGGCCGTCTCGGACGCGGACCGTGCCTCCAGCCTGGCCACTTCGGCGAGGAGCTCGGCACTTGCGATGGTGTCGGTGCGTGTCGACGGCACGGTACAGGCGTACGCACCGGCGACCGCCCCGTACAGGGCACACCGCCGGAGGTCTTCGCCGTTCAGCCAGCCGAACAGGAAGCCGGAGGCGAAGGCGTCGCCCGCGCCGTTGGAATCCACCACGGGGGCCGGGGGCGTGACGGCGGGGACGTGCACCAGTTCGCCGTCGGCCAGGAGGTAGGCGCCCCCGGCTCCGGCGGTGGCCACGACGGCCCGGGCCCGGCCGCGCCGGGCGATGTCACGCATGGTGCGCTCGGGGTCGTCCAGGGCGGTGGTGGACAGGAAGACGAGGTCCGCCGCCAGGGCGAAGGGCTCGTGGTACGGGTTGGCGCCGTCCCAGTCGTGCAGGTCGGTCGAGAGGGTCACCCTGGTCTCCCGCAGCACGGGCAGCGCGAGCGCGCACGGATAGGTGATGACGACGTGGGCGTGACGGCTGACGGCGGCCAGGTCCCGAACCGTCGCCTCGGGCAGCCGGTCGGACTCCTGGGAGCGGCTGTCGTCGTACAGGGACAGCCGCCGGCCGTCGGGTCCGACCAGGTTGACGGCGCGCTTGGTACCGCCGGGCAGAGGGACCTCGGTGAGGGAGATGCCCCGGTCTCGGTGGAGTGCGCGGACCAGGTCGCCCTCGTGGTCTTCGCCGATCATGTCCAGGTGGTGGGTGCGCAGGCCCAGGCTGCTCACCCCGAGCGCGACGAAGTCCCCGCTCTGTCCCGCTCGGGTCTCGATGCCGGGCCGGATCATGTAGCTGTCGGCATAGGGGAGCGGTAGCTCGGGGACGTGGACGATGGTGTCCACGCCGGCGCCACCCAGGACGAGGACATCGGTCTCGGTGCTCATGGGTCTGATCGTTCCTCTCGGTCGGGGAGATGTATCCGGGGAGGTGAATCAAGCGTCCGCCTTGTGCCGGCGGCAGTGTGCGGAGGAATTGCGCCGGCCGCCCCTCGCGGGTGGAGGGCTCTGGCGGGGCCGGCGGTCAGCCGTGCGGAGCGGCCGGGGTGGTGGACAGGTCGCGGTAGACCTCGGCGACCGCGCGCGGACCCTCATGCGCGAACAGGTCCTCCAAGGGGAGTGGAAGTCCTTCCGGTCCGGCCACGGGCAGGCGCCAGTTGGGGTACTCGTCGGACGTGCCGGGCAGGTTCTGCGGGCGGCGGTCCCCGACGGTGTCGGGCAGCCAGACGCCCAGGAGCTTCGCGGGTGTCCGGGCGAGAAAGCCGTGCAGGGCCAGGGCTTCGCGGCTCGGAACGCGGTCCGCTTCTCCCTCGGGGCACGTGTCCCGGCCTGCTTCCCCGTCCGGTCCGAGAGCGCCGGTTCTCCGCAACTCGGCCAGCCAGCCGTCGCGTTCGGCCTCGGCCGCTGCCCGCGCCTCCGCCTCCGGCTGGGTGAGCAGGCCCAGGCGGTCGTGCAGCCGGATGTGCTCGCCCTCCAGCCAGGCTGCGGTGCTGGGCAGGTCATGGGTGGTGAGGGTGGCCAGGCAGTCGGCGCGCCAGCGCTCGGGCGGCAGCGGCCCCGAGCGCTGCTCCGAGCCGCCGAGGTACTCGAACCGCAGCACGGAGGTGCCCAGGATGCCTCGGTCGGCCAGCTCCTCGCGCACCCCGGGCTCCACGGTGCCCAGGTCCTCGCCGATCACCAGACTTCCGGCCCGGTACGCCTCCAGGGCGACTACCCCGAGCAGCGCTTCGTGGTCGTAGCGGACGTACGTACCCTCCCCCGCCCGCGCGCCCTCGGGGATCCACCAGAGCCGGAACAGGCCCATGATGTGGTCCAGGCGAAGCGCGCCCGAACGGCGCAGCGTGCCGCGCAGCACCTCGGCGAAGGGGGCGTATCCGGCCCCGGCGAGGGTGTCCGGGCGCCAGGGCGGCAGCCCCCAGTCCTGGCCGTTCCGGTTGAAGTCGTCGGGCGGACAGCCGACCGTCACGCCACGGGCCAGGTACTGCTCGAACTGCCAGGCGTCCGCGCCCTCCGGGTCGACGCCGACCGCGAGGTCGTGCATCAGCCCTATCTCCATTCCCGCAGCTCTCGCCGCGTGCTGCGCCCCGGCGAGTTGCTCGTCGACCAGCCAGGCGAGTCTGCGGTGGAACTCGACGCGGTCGGTGAGCGCGGCACGGGCGGCATCGATCCCGGGTCCGGCGGGGCTGCGAAGCCCGGTCGGCCAGGAGCGCCAACGGGGGCCGTGCACCTCGGCGATCGCGCACCACAGGGCGAAGTCCGCGAGGCCCTGACCCCCGGCGTCGGCGTAGCGCCGGTACGCCTCCTGGCGGGCGGGGCTGAGCGGGGTGCGGTGCACCAGTTCCAGGGCCCCCAGCTTCAGCGCGCGAGCGGCCCCCCGGTCGATGGGGCCGCCCGCGAGTACCTCATCGTTCAGCTCCCGCGCGCGAGCGAGGAGTCGGGCCGCATGCTCCCGGTCCGCGGGCGACAGGGCGGCGAATTCGGGGACGGCCTCGATCCTCAGGTTCATCGGATCGGGATGACGCCGGGTGCTGGGACGGTAGGGGGAGGGGTCGGGCAGTGGTCCGGGCACGTACGCGTGCAGCGGGTTGAGAAGGACGAAGCCGGCACCGAGACCACCGGCCCAGCCCACCAGCTCGGTCAGGTCGCCGAGGTCGCCCAGGCCCCAGGAGCGGCGGGAGAGCACCGAGTACAGCTGCACGAGGAAGCCCCAGCCGCGCCGGTCGGGGCCCTTCAGCCTCTCGGGAGCAACCAGAAGCGGTACGGCCTCGGCGCGCGTGCCGTGCACCGCGTGCAGGATGTGGCGGCCGACCGGCAATTCGGCCAGTTCCCCGCCGTGGGCGCTGACGTGGTGGCGGCGGCCGTCCTCCGTGTCGACCCACAGCTGGGACCCGGACGGGGCGACCGGGGCCGCCGGAGGCCGCCCGGCGCGCACCACCACGCAGGGCGGCAGCAGGTGCCCGGCAAGGGCCTGCCTGCGTTCGGCCAGTGCGTCGCGAATGCCGCCGGGGGTACTCGTATCGACGTCGAGTGCGCCGAGCACGGCGTGCAGGGTCTCCGGGGAGACGTCGACCCTGCGGCCGAGATCGGTGGTGTAGTGCGTGGCGACGCCGTGGAGGCGGGCCAGGTCGGTCAGGTCACGTGCGACTCGGGGGCCTCGTGGCGTGTGGCTGCCACGGATGACGGGCATGGTTGCGGCTCTCCCTCGGAGGGTGGACGGTCAGAGGTGGGTCGAGGCGGGTTGCGCCGCGTGCGCGGGCGGGAAGAGGCGCTCCAGAACCACCGCGACGCCGTCCTCCTCGTTGGTCGGGGCGATCTCGTCGGCGTGACGGCGCAGTGCGGCGTGGGCGTTGCCCATGGCGACGCCGTGGGCCGCCCATTCGAGCATCGGGATGTCGTTGGGCATGTCGCCGAACGCAACGGTGTCGGCGGCGCTGAAACCCAGCCTGCGGGCGGCCGCAGCCAGGCCGGTCGCCTTGCTGACTCCGGCGGGCAGCAGTTCGACCATGTCCTCCCCGGAGTGGGTGACGGCGATCCGGCCGGCGCAGACCCGGTGCGCCAGTGCGGCGAGAGCGTCGTCGTCCAGGCGGCGGCTGCGGATCAGCACCTTCTCCACGGGTCGGGTCCACAGGTCGGTGTGGCCCTCGACGAGCCGCCAGCCGTGCCGGACGCGCTCCCCGAAGCCCGGGGTGACCAGGAACTCGCCGGACAGGCCTGCGGTGACCACGCCGAGCTCCAGCGGTCCGGCCGACTCGGCGATGCGTTCCACCAGCTCCCTTGCGGTGGACCGGTCCAGGGTTGCCGAGGACAGGAGCCGGTCCGCGCCGACGTCGTAGAGCTGAGCGCCCTGACCGCATACCGCGAGGCCTCGGTAGCCCAGGGGCTCCAGCAGGCTGCGGCAGCCGGCGGCCGGGCGGCCGGTGACCACCAGGTGGCGGGCGCCGAGCGCCGTGGCCCGGACCAGTGCCGTCCGAGTGCGCGGGGAGACGCTGAGGTCGCCGCGGAGCAGCGTGCCGTCCAGGTCGGTCGCGACGACCGCGAAGCGGGCCGGGCGGCTGTAAGGGGGGAACGTCATCGCCCGGCCTCCCCGCACCGGCTGCCGGTCTCCCTGTACCCCGTCCCGCCACAGGTTCCCTCGCTCCGCACCTCCTCGTGCAGCGTCAGCAGCGTGTGGGCGGCCAGCGTGGCAGCGTCCGTGATCCGGCCGGCGCGGACGAGCTCGCGCCACTCCCCCGGGTCGGCCGAGCGCTGGCACATGTCCGCCTCGGTGGCCTCGCGTTCGGTCTCGCCCGGGATCAGCCCCTCCGCAAGGTAGACATGGCAGCCCTGACACGCGTAGCCGTATGCGACGTGTACGAGGCCGAGGTAGGTCATCCGGGTGGCCCGCAGCCCGGTCTCCTCGCGCAGTTCGGCGCGGGCCAGGTCGAGCGGGGCCTCGCCGACGTGGCCCTCGGGCCAGGAGCCCTGCGGGAACTCCCAGTAGCGCCCGCCGACCGGGTACCGGTACTGCTCGACCAGGTGCACGGTGCCGTCGTCCTGACGGGGGATCACCAGTGCGTAGTCCGGTTTCTCGACGACGCCGTACACGCCGGGGCTGCCGTCGGGACGGCGGATGTCGTCCTCACGGACGGTCATCCAGGGGTTCCGGTAGACCTCACGGGAACGGACGGTTCGGATCACGAGGCGGCCTCCATCAGGTCGCGGGCCCCCTCGACGACTCCGCGCACCCGCAGCCCGTGCTGGAGCAGGAAGTCGTCCAGCAGGGTGCTGGTCAGGCAGGTATGAGTGGGGCGGCTGGCGTACCGGCCGTGCGCCTTGGGCACCCGGACCACCCGGGAACGCGGCACGCCCAGGCCGTCGGCGATGATCTCGGCCCATGCCGCTCGGGAGACGCGGTCGGGGCCGCCGAGGTGCAGGAGGCCGGGCGTCCCCGCGGTCAGGGCAGCGGCGCTCACGGCGGCGACGTCGTCGACCAGCACCGGGGTGGTCCACTGATCGTCGGGGGCCTCCACCCGCTCCCCGCCGCGCAGCCGGTGGGCGCAGGCGGCGAAGAAGTTGAGCCACTTGGCGGAGTCCGCAGGTTCCCAGCCGTAGACCAGACTGACCCGCAGCACGGTCGCGTCGCCGGCATCGCGCACGATGCGCTCGGCCGCCAGTTTCGCCCGTCCGTAGGCATTGGCGGGCGCCGTGGCGGCCGATTCGTCATTGACCGGGGAGGTGCCGTCGAAGACGTTGTCGGTGGAGATCAGGACCGTACGGCGGCCGGGCGCGGCCGCGGTGAGGTTGGCCGCCGCCGCGGCGTGCAGCTCGGCGGCGCGCACCGGATCGGCCTCGCACCAGGTGACGTCGGACGGGCCGTGCACCAGGACCAGCCGGTCAGGCCCTACCTCCTTCACCGCGCGGGCGCAGGAGGCCGCATCAGCGGCGTCCAGGCGCACCCAGGGCCCGGACTGCCGCGCGGGCGGGCGGCGAGAGGCCAGGACCGCGGTGTCGCCGCGCGCGGTGAGCCGGGCGGCGACCGCCCGGCCCACGAAACCACTGCCGACGACCAGGGTGGTCGAGCCGGGCATCGGCGCGCTCGTGGCCGTGATGCGGGTCATGCCGCCGTCACCTCCCTGCGCCCGTCGTCCGTCGCGGCGAGCAGCCGTCCGGCGCCGATGAGCCCGTGGTCGTCGTCGGGTGCTCCGAGTTCGACCATCCGCCGGATCTCCGCCGAGTCGAGGCCGAAGCAGCCCAGGCGCTCCAGCTCCTCGGTGAGCAGTTGGACATAGCGAGGTCCGACGGCCAGTGCGAAACCACCCATCAGGATGTAGCGGCGTACACCGATCGAGGTGAAAACGGAGGTGACGGCGGAGGCGAGGTGGGCCAGACCGCCGCGCAGCACCGCCGTCGCGAGGGCGTCCCCGTCGCGCACGGCTGCGACCAGCTCCGCGTTGTCGAGCAGCTCGGGGTCGGGTGCCACCTCGGCGAGCGACGATCGGGCGTAGCCCTGCGGGTCGGCGAGGGCGGCCCGGCGGGCCGCGGCGAGCATGCCCCGGCCGGAGGCGATCCCCCCGAGGTGGCCACGTCCTCCGCAGTCGCACAGGGGCGCGTACGGCGAAGGGTCACACGTCCAGTGACCCAGTTCGCCGCCGTGGCCCTCGGCGTCGAGGAGCACCTCCCCCGCTCGGTAGACCTTGCTGCCGATCCCGGAACTCACCGTGATCAGGCAGAACGGTTGCTCGTCCGGTCCTGTGGCATAGCGCCACACGGCGGCCGTCAGGTCGTTGACCACGACGACAGGGATTCCGAGGCGCTCCTCCAGCAGGTGACGGAGGGGCAGGGGTGCCCCGCGCTCGCCCCAGACGGTGGGAGCGGTCACCACACGGCCGTCGGCGGTGACCGGTCCGGCGAAGGCGACGGCGAGCGCGTGGCTGCCGTGCCGCTCGACGGCCTCGGCGGCGACGACGGCCAGCTGCTCGACGACCCTGGACTGCAGGACGGACACGGACGCCCCGGGGCGGCGGGCCATGCCGTCGGTGGGCATGCGGCGGACGTCGGAGACCGTGTTCGTCCCGGCGCAGTAGCGGGCGATCCGCAGGGTGGTGCCGCCCAGGTCGACGACGGTGAAGGCGCGTTCAGGCACGTGGTCCTCCGGTGGGTCCGGTGACGGCGGGCCGATCGTCCTCGGTGGCCGCCTGTCCGGTCGCGGTCTCGCGACGGGGTCCTGGGGCCTCCGCGGTTCCGGGGGTGTGCGGGGCCGCCACGTACTGCACGGTGCCGTCCTCCAGCACGATCGCCGAGTCGATCTCGGCGCCGGCGGGCACACGCGCGCCCGGCAGCAGCACGCTGCGGCGCACGCGTGCCCCGGCGCCGACACGGACGCCGGGGAAGGCGACACTGCGCTCGATCCGACCGTGGTTGACGAGGTCGGCGGGAACCATGCTGCGGACGATGCCGGGGGAGGCGGAGACGATCCCGCGCCGCACGGACGGCATCACCGTGAGGGGAAGCTGATCAGGTGTCAGAACCGCACCCTCCGCCAGGAGCGTCTGGTGGGCCCGGTGGTAGCGGTCGACCGTGCCGATGTCCTCCCAGTGACCGGGGACCTCGTGGCCGAGGATGCGCTCGCCTCCCGCGAGCATGGCGGGAATGACGTCCCGGCTGATGTCGTGCTGCCAGTCGGTGCCGTCCAGCCTCTCCAGGTAGTGGTGCAGGCGGGCCGCGTCGAAGACGCAGAAGGCGGCGAAGACGAGGTCGCTGGTGGGCTCGGCGGGCTTCTCCACGAACGCGGTGAGCCGCCCCGCTCCGTCGAACTCGACCATGCCGAAGAGGTGGACGTACCGTCGCTCGATCCGCTGGTAGGCGAGGGTCAGTGCGGCACCGGAGCGGCGGTGGGCGACGATCAGCGGACCGTAGTCGAAGCGGTAGACGTGGTCGGCGTGCAGCACCAGCACCTCGGAGGTGCCGGGCCCGAAGAGGTACGGGGCCTTGCGGATCAGCGCATCGGCCGTGCCGCGCTCCGGCGGACCCGGGCAGACCGGCGGGCGGTACCCGGCGCCTTCGCGGTACGCCCGGTCGTACGGACCGAAGTGCACCCGGAAGCCCGGCCGCCACCAGGTGCGGTGCAGGTCGTCCATGAGGTGCTGCTCCTCGTACTGGGAGAGAAGCAGCACCTCGCCCAGAGCGGATGCCTCGGCGTTGGCCAGCGAGAAGTCGATCAGCCGGCAGGAGCCGCCGAAGGGCACCAGCGGCTTGAGGCGGCCGTGGCCGAGTCTGCCCATCCTGCGGCCCTCGCCGCCCGCCAGCAGGACGGCGCGCACTCCGTCAACCATGGCGCACCACGTCCCAGGTGGAGCGGCCCGAGGTCAGGGTGAGCAGCAGGTGCAGGTCCCCTCCGGCATCCGGTGGTTCACAAGTGAACTCGCCTGGTCCGGTCCGTTCCAGAGGAAGTACCGTCACACCCCCGCGCCCGGGGGCCGGAGGGGCGAGGCGGACCAGCTCGACGCGTTCGGCGTGCGGCAGGCGGTACACGATCCGGCCGTCGGTGAGCGTGCAACGGCCGTCCAGAAGGGCGCGCAGTTCCGGGACCACATCGGCGGCGTACTCGCAGCGGGCGAAGTCGGCGCGCTCCCAGGCGGTGTCGAACAGAGCGCGGGCCGCGGGCCCGTCCAGCGGGCGGCAGCGCCGGTACGTCTCGGCGTCGCCGAGCCGGGCGGCGGCCTCGGCGATCGCGTCGCCATGGGTCTCGTACGCCTCGTCGGGCAGCAGGTCGAACCAGCCGTGCCGCAGCAGCAGTTCGACGCCGATCGCGGGCCGCCGCCCCTCCTGGAGCGCGGTGAAGGCCTCCAGGTGGAGGCGGGCGGCGCGCTCCCAGGTGAACCGCCGTGCGGTGGCAATGGCGTTGGTCCGCAGCCGGCGGTACTCCTCAGGGCGCTCGCGCAGCAGGGTCGCGCCCTGGTGGATGCGCCGCGCGAGAGAGTCGGCCAGGAGCGCGTCGTCCTCGGCGAAGGAGCGGTGGACGGCGAAGCCGGTGGCCCGTGCGGCGTCGGCGCCGTCCAGCGGGTCGGCGACGTGCCCGAAGTGGGCCATGCCCAGCTGGGCGGTGGCGATCGGGACGGCGCCGGCGGCCATCGCCTCGCCCTGGGCGATCAGGAAGGTGTCCATCTCGAACTTGGACGGGAAGACGCAGTAGTCCGATGAGGCGGCGTACTCGACGATCCGGCGCTCGTCGACGCGTTCGCACTCCAGGTGGATGCGGCCCTTGTGGCGCTCGACGACCTCGCGCACGTAAGGGTCGTCGATGCCGCCGTCGCTGAGGCAGCGCAGGATGAAGTTGGCCGCCAGTCCCTCGCCGAGGACCCGGTCGACGGCCCGGAACAGTTCGACCTGGCCCTTGTGGTTCACGGCGTAGCGGGCGTTGTGGAAGAACGTGGGCAGGGCGGGGTCGAGGCCGAGGCCGGCGAGGACGGAGGTGCGGTCGACGGCCGGCCGCTCCGGCGTGGTCCAGCCGGCGCCGATGGCACAGCCGCCGACGAAGCTCTTGTGGGCGTTGCGGCGCACCGTGTCATGGACCGGCAGCCGGGTGAAGAGCTGCTCGAAGGGGGTGTCGGCGAAGTCGGTGTAGAACTCCAGGTGTCCGGGCGAGAGGAAGTCGACCAGGTCCGCGTGCTCGGCGACCATGTCGTAGACGCGGACGTGACCGGGCCCGTACTCGTAGTGCAGGTGGGTGCGTTGCTGGTAGGCGCTCATGACCGTCTCGTACTCCGTGCGAGGGCGGTCGGGGGACTCGTCCTCGGCGGGCAGTACGTGCGGGACGCCCAAGAACTCCAGGAGCCGTTCGACTTTGGGACGGTAGACCTTCTTGGTGATCGGCATGTTGCTCTGGACGGTCCCGACCACGCGCTTGGCCGGGTCGTCCCGGAAGGCCGCCGGCATCAGGTAGTGGTAATACGGTTCGTGGGCGTGGAGGAGTGCCTCCTCGTCCCCGAACCGGTCGCGTACGAAACGGATGGTGTCCACCTGATAGGCGAGCGGCTTGAAGAAGACCAGGTCCCGCCCCTTGGTGTCGTACGGCGGGTAGAACCGGTCCGGTAGCTCGTCGAGCAGTTGGTTGGACAGGAAGTACACGTCGATCCCATCGAGGCGGAGCCGGTGGGCGGTGGTGGTCAGCGGGACGCTGACCACGGCGGGGAAGCGCTCACCCCACGTGTGCGGGTCGAGGACGAGAGGCAGTTCGTAGCGGTCCTCGTAGTCGAGCCGTTCCAGGTCGTACGAACCGCGCAGGTCGTCGAGGCGGCCGTGGGCGGGGGTGACGACGGAGACACGGTGGCCTTGGTCGGCCAGCGCCTTGGAGAGGTTCCAGAGATAGACGGATATGCCGCCCTGGAGGAAGCGGTGGTCGAAGCCCCCGCACTCGAAGTAGGTCTCAATGATGTGCACGGGTGCCGGTCCTCATCGGGCGGCCGGGAGGGCGCTGGCCTCCACGGCATGCCGCAGGTTGATCGCCGCGTGGTATGCGCGGTCGTGGGCGTACGCGTAGTCCAGCTCGTGAATCAGACGGCGCAGCCGGAACAGCCGCCGGGCGGGGTGGCCTGAGAGGGCTGGGCCGTCGTCGACGAGCAGGTCTCCGGCACGGGCTGCCCAGAGCCGGGCGGACGCGCGCAGCCGGTCCAGCTCGCCGAGCTTCTCCGGCGTCCAGCCGGGAGTGTCGGGACGGACGCCCGCGGCCTGGAGGAGGGCCGCGCGACAGGTGTCCTCGGGATCCATGCCGAGGGTGTCCGCGGCCTGGTCGGTGAACTCGTCGGCGGTGAAGATCTCCAGGCCGCGCGTGAGTGCGGCCAGGTCCTGCCAGGGCGACTGGGCGGTCGACGGGTCGGCCGGGTCCAGGATCGGGGTGGACAGGTCGATGAGACGGAAATCCCATATACCGCCGGGGAGTTCCTGACACAGTACGTGGGACAGGTGCAGGTCGCCGTGGCAGGGGCCGACGGGCCATGGCCGCGGTGGCAGGTCGGCGATCCGGGCCAGCTCGCGGGCCATGCCGGTGGCGGCGGCTTCCCTCACCTCGACCGGGATGCGGGTGTCGGCGAGGATCAGCGGGGTGAGTGCGCCCAGCTTCCCGGCCGTTTCCCTGAGGAAGCTGTCGGCCGGGAAATCGGGGTGCGGGGCGAGCCGTTCGGCGAGCTCCTGGTGGAAGCCGCGCAGGAATCGACCGGCGGCACGCAGGAGCGCCGTCAGGTCCTGCTGCGATTCGGTGACGGCAGCCCGAGGGCCGGTGCCCGCGTGCAGCAGGGGCCACAGGGCCCGGATGCCTGCCCGGAGCGGCACGTTCAAGCCCTCCCCCTCGGCGTAGCGGTAGAGCACTCCGAGGGGTTCGCGGCGTCCGGTGGCGGTGTCCACGTAGGCGTACTCGCCGACGGGCTGCTGAGTGCGGCCGCTGCCCACCATCAGGCGCAGCAGCTCGGGCTCGCGGGTGCCGTCGCCGATCCGGCGGTAGGCCTTGTGGGCGTGGGCCGTGCCGCCGAGGTCGAGCAGGGAGAGGGTGTTGGAGCACCAGCCGGGATCGAAGGGCAGCTGCCCCTCGTACGGGGCGGGTTCGCCGCGGAACTCGATGACATTGCCACGACGGGTGGTCACCCGCAGTCCTTCGCGCAAGGCGTTCACGACAAGCCGGTCGAAGGCTGCGGTGCCCTCGGCGCCACGGCCGGGATCGGCGTCGAGAACGGGAACGAACCAGCGTGTGGCGGTGCCCGCGCCCTGGCTGCGCTCGGAGGCAGGGCCTCCCGGGGTGGCTTCCGGGGTGCCGACGATCAGCAGCCGGACCTCGCCGAGGGTGGCCTGGTCGAGGAGTACCACGTGGCCGGAGTGACGGGTGCTCTCGTCCATCCAGGGGGCGGCACGCAGCAGTTCGACCGTGGCGGGCGGTGGCCCGCCGAGCAGCAGGGTGTCCAAGGTTCAGCTCCCGGTCATCTCGTAGCGGTCGACGCCCCGGTGCCAGACGGCCAGGGCGAGAATCACCAGCCCACCGGTCACCACGAAGAGCCAGGGCAGCATGCGGGTGTGCCCGAACAACAGGTATGTCGCGGGGACGTAGGCGGTGAAGGCGTAGGGCAGCAGCCAGGTCAGCAGCCACCGCAGGGACGGGTGGTAGAGGTCGAGGGGGTAACCGGAGAAGTCACCGAGCTGGTTGGCCGCGTACAGAGCCGGGAAACTGCTGGTGGTCCAGAACGCGAGCGATGCGAAAAGCGTCTTGATCGAGGCGAGGATCAACGCGCCGCACAGGACCAGCAGTGCGGCGAACAGCAGCTCCCCGACGCCCAGGTCGAGTCCCAGGTGGGCCGCGGCGTACCAGGCCAGGGCAGCTCCGGTGAGCAGTTCCCCGAAGCCGTCCGGGTAGAGGAAGCGCTCGGACAGCAGCGAGAACAGCGGATGGACCGGCCGGATGAGGTAGCGGAAGAACTCGCCGTTCTGCACCAGCTTGCGGGCCAGGATCCACAGCTGGTCGGTGAACATCCGGTCCAGGCCGCGCGGCAGGAACGAGAAGCCCAACAGGAACAGCACCTCGTGGTAGTGCCAGCCGGCGATCAGGGGAACCTGCCGGAAGATCACGCCGATCACGGCGACCTGACCGATCACACGCAGCAGTAGTCCGCCGGCGCCGAGGATGAAGTCCATGCGGTACTCGGTCAGCCGGTTCACGCTGATGGCGCTCAGATGCCAGGTGAGCCGGATGTAGCGGGCGGCGGTTGCGAGCGGTCTCATCCGCCGAGCACCTCCAGGCGGCGCACGGCACGGCGCCAGGCGAGAGCGGCCAGCACGGTCAGCGCCGCGGCCCAGGCCAGCTGGACGGCGAGGATGCCTGCGGCGTCGACCGGACCGTCGTACCGGCCGAGGAGCAGCCGCAGCGGTCCGTCGACCATGCCCTGGAAGGGCAGCACGGACGCGACGGCGGCCAGTGGCCCGGGCAGCAGCGCCAGCGGGACGACCTGCCCGGCGAAGAACGCGACGACGCTGTCCTTGACGATACGGACGCCCCAGACATTGGTGGTGACGAACCCGGCCAGCCCGACCAGCAGATTCACGGCGAAGCCGATCACCAGCGACAGACCGGCCGAGCACGCGAACAGCAGGACACCGGGCCAGGTCGGGGTGGTGAGCGGCAGCAGCAGCGCGTAGAGGAGCACCACCGGCACCGCGACCAGGGTGGCGTTGGTCAGCGAAACCGGAAGGCCCGCGGCGAAACGGGCGAGTGGATAACTGACCGGCCGCAGCAGCGAGACGGCGATGTCACCGCGCTGGACCTCCCCTGCGACCTCCTCGTCCACCCGGTTGGCCTGCAGCAGGCCGAGCACCTGGGCCAGTAGCACATACGTGGTCAGGCGGGGCAGGTCGTAGCCACCCGGCAGGCCGCCCTCGCGGCCGGCATACACCGCGCGCCACAGGAAGACCTGCACCCCGACCGCGGCCGTCGCCGTGAGGGCGTTGATCAGGAAGGTCGAGCGGTACTGGAGCAGCCCCTGCAGACTCGCCGTGGCGAACGGCGTGTAGCGGCGCAGAGTGGCGGTGGCTTTCGTACCGGCCCACCTTCCTTCGCGTGAGCCGGCCGCCCCTGACGGACCCGGCCGCCCCTTCGTCCCGTGGCTTGACGTCGACATCAGGCAGCTGTCTCCCGCATCCCGGCGGACGGTCCGTTGCCGCTGCCGGTGTAGATGCGGCGCAGCACCATCTCTAGGTCCGGTTCGGGGGCCACGCAGTCGGTGACGTCGAAATGCTCCAGCAGGAACCCCATCACCTGGCGGGCCGACCATCGGTCGGCGGGGTACTCGACCTTGATTCGGCCGCCGTCGACCAGGGTCGCCGACGCCCCGTCAAGATGTGCCTCGATCAGTGCGGTCCCGCGGTCGGTACTGCCATGGCCGACCTGGTGCTCCGGCTGTTGACGGTGCTCGAAGACCACCGCGCGGGTGTCGGCGGTGCGCAGCAGCTCGTGCATGGTGCCCCGGTGCACCACCTCGCCCCGGTTGACCACCAGCACCTGGTCGCAGATGGCACTGATGTCGCCCATGTCGTGGCTGGTCAGCATCACGGTGGTGCCGAGTTCGGCGTTGGCGCGGTTCACCAGTTCGCGGACCGCTTCCTTCAGGACCAGGTCGAGGCCGATGGTCGGTTCGTCGAGGAACACCACCTTCGGGTCGTGCAGGAGACTGGCCGCGACCTCGGCGCGCATCCGCTGGCCGAGACTCAGTTGCCGCACCGGCGTGTTGCCAAGGGCGCCGAGGTCCAGCACGTCCCGGTAGAGGTCCATGTTGCGTCGGTAGACGGCGTCGGGGATCTCGTGGATACGGCGCAGGATCCGGAAGGAATCCAGTACCGGCAAGTCCCACCAGAGCTGGCTGCGCTGGCCGAAGACGACCCCGATGTTGGCCGAGTTGCGCCGCCGCTCCCGGTACGGCTCCAAGCCCGCCACCACAGCGCGGCCCGAGGTTGGACTCATGATGCCCGTGAGCATCTTGACGGTGGTGGACTTGCCCGCTCCGTTGGCGCCGACGTACGCGGCCTTCGCCCCGGCGGGGATCTCGAAGGAGACCCCGGAGACCGCGCGCACCAGCCGGTACTCCCGGCTGAACAGGGTGCTGAGGCTTCCGAGCAACCCGGGCTTCCGCTCGTGGACCTTGAACTCCTTTGCCAGGTTCTCCGCGACGATCACCGCTCGGCTCCCGTGACGCGTTCCAGGGCCCGGCCGAGGAGGGCGATGCCTTCCTCCAGCAGGTCTCGGTCGATGGTGAACGGCGGGGCGAGCCGGATGATGTGGCCCCCGATCGAGGTCCGCAGCCCCAGATCGAGCGCGGCCAGGTAGACCTCGCGGGCGATCTCGGGCGCGGGTTCACGGGTGTCGCGATCGCGTACGAACTCCAGCCCGTACAGCAGCCCTACGCCTCGCACATCGCCCAATACCGCATGTTTTGCCTGCAGTTCGACAAGCCCTTCGCTCAACAGGGCACCGAGGACGTCGACCTGCTCGATCAGGGTGTCGCGGCGGACGACCTCTAGCGTGGCCCTGGCCGCGGCGATGCCCAGCGGGTTGTTGGAATAGGTGGAGGCGGTGGAGCCCGCACGGCCCACCTGCGGGTGGCGCAGCACGTCGGAGCGACCGGCCAGCACGGCGAACGGAAAGCCCGAGGCCATGCCCTTGGAGAGGGCGACCAGGTCCGGCTCGATGCCGAAACGCTCGGCGGCCAGAAAGGTGCCGGTGCGTCCGCCTCCGGTGAGGACCTCGTCGGCGACCAGCAGCACGCCGTGCTCACGGCAACTGTCGGCGATCTGCTCCCAGTAGCCGGGCGGAGGCACGATGACGCCGGCCGCACCGAGCACCGGCTCGAAGACCAGCGCGGAGACATTGGACTTCTCGGCGATGTGCCGGCGTACGAGGGTGGCACAGCGCACCCCGCAGGACGGGTATGCGAGTTCGAGCGGGCAGCGGTAGCAGTAGGGGGAGTAGCCGAGGACGCTGTTGCCCGCGAAGGCCTGGTTGCCGATGTCCCAGTGGACGAGCATGCGGGCACCCTGGGTCTTGCCGTGGAAGCCGTACCGCAGTGCCCCGACCCGGTTGCGGCCGGGCTCGGCGACGGCCTGGACGGTGCGCAGTGCGGCCTCGACGACCTCGGCGCCGGTGGAGAAGAAGGAGTAGGTGTCGAGGTACTCCGGCAGCAGGTCGGCGAGCAGGTCGCACAGGCCCGCGCGGTCGGCAGTGGCGAAGTCGTGGACGTTCCACAGGCGGGCGGCCTGTTCGGCGAGCGCCGCGACGACTTCCGGGTGGCAATGCCCGAGCGACTGGGTGAGGGTGCCGGCCGCGAGGTCGATGTACTGGTTGCCGTCCAGGTCGGTGAGGACCGCGCCGCGGCCCTCGACGAAGACGCGGCGGCCCAGCGCCGACTCCTCCGAGGCGCCGGGGGCCAGCCGCGCCGCCTCCCTGTCCAGCTGTTCCAGCTGGCGGGGGCCGGTCACCGGGCACCATCCAGCGGACCGACCTCGAAGACCAGGAGCTTGAGTTCGGTGTCGCCGTCGTTGGCCAAACCGTGCTCTCCGTAGGGACGGTTGGTGATCACGTCTCCCTCGCGCACGCCGAACTCCGCACCGTCCAGAGTCATTCGGCCACGGCCGGAGAGGATGACATACGTCTCGTGGTCGTCGGCGTGCCGGTGTAACCCGATGGAGGTGTGCGGGGGCAGCACGACCAGGTCCACGAAGGCGATCGGCGCCGGGGCCTCCTCCCGGCGGTAGGCGCGGTGGGCCAGGATGGTGCCGTTGCCGCCGTGGTCTCCGGTGACCTCGCGCAGCAGCCCCTCGTACAGGTTGGTGATCCTGGCACGGGTGGGTCCGGGAGTGGCGGGGTCTGCGTGCGGGTGCGTCGGATCCGGCTGGGCGGGGCTCATCGGGGTGCGGCTCCAAGGGGCTGTCTGTATACGGCTGGTCGGACCGGGGCGAGGGAGACCGGAGCAGACCGTGCGGCCGGGGAACGCGGCGTCGTCACATACGCCGAGGAGGCCCCTGTTGTCCGGCGAAGGCGGGAACCGCACGGGCGGGCGCCGCCGGTTCTGGGGGGGGCGGAGGGGGCACCGAGGATCCGGGTGGACCCCTCAGCGCACCGTCACAAGAGGGGCGGACTGCGCCTTGGCCCGGGCATCGAGTGCCCGCAGCGCCTCGTCCAGGGCGCCGGCCGGGATGTCGTCCAGGTCATCCACGAAGACCCCGGAGCCGATGCCCTCGGGCACCACGAGGTGCAGTCTGCGTCCCCGCCGCTCCCAGGAGTCTTCCAGGGCTCGGTTCATCAGGTCGGGGGTGCAGGTGCCGGCGTCGTGGACGGGCAGACCCAGCGCGATGAGCAAGCTGAGGATCCGTTCGCAGTCCTCGGCGTCGATCAGGCCCAGGACCCGGGCGAGCTGGCTGGAGAGAGCCATGTCGATCGCGACGGACTCGCCGTGCGCGATCCGGTATTCGCCGGCCGTCTCGATCACAGGGCCGAAGGTGTGGCCGAAGTCGGCCAGGCGGGCCAGGTCGTGCTCACGAAGATTGGGGCAGAGCTCCTCCATCATCAGAGCCATCGAGGTACGGATCACGTAGTCCTCGACGCCGCGCCTCCCGAGGCCCGCCTGGGTGAGCCAGGCCGACGAAGGGTCCGGCCGCTGAAAGACCTCCGGGCACTCTTCCAGCACCCTGAACAGGGCGGCATCCTTGATGATCGCCATCTTGGCTATCTCGCCGAGCCCGCAACGTATCTGGCGGGGGGACAGAGTCCGGAGGAAGGCGCGGTCGTTGAGGGAGGCATGCGCCGGGTGGTAGGCGCCAAGCATGTTCTTGATGCCGAGGGCGTTGACGCCGGTCTTGACGCCCACGCCCACGTCGACCTGGCCGACCAGCGTGGTGTTGACCTTCATGTAGCGCACGCCCCGGCAGTAGATCGCCGCGGCGAAGCCCACCAGGTCGCAGGTGACCCCTCCGCCGACGGCCAGCATCACTCCGCGTCGGTCGAGCCCTGCCAGCTTGGCCCGGGCACAGATCTCCTCGACCGACGCCATGGTCTTACGCTGCTCACCGCCCTCCAGAACGACCGCGCTCCAGCTGTCCGGGGCGAGTCGGGCCCCGAGGTAGGCACGCAGCTGCTGCCCGTAGAGCCGGTCGACGGTCGGGCTGAGGAAGGCGACCACCCGGCGGCCCTCGCAGTAGTCCGCCAGCAGGGGGTTTCCGGGGGCGAGGACGTCGTTCGCCAAATCGACGCGGTACGAGGTTCCGTCCGGTGCATGGAGTGTGAAACCTCTGTCGTCGCCTAAGACTCCCGGCTGCACAACAGATGCCTGCGCCGTCACAACACTCCTCAGATAGGTCGGTCGGATAGCCGGACTGGCCGTCATTGGTGATCGACCGAGGCTAAACAGTGATCGTCTTCTGTTGCAAGGAATTAACGAAAGCGTCAGTGGGTTCTTGCAGGGGCGCGGCATGCCGGGCCGACGCCGGCTGCCGGGCAGGCCCCGGCCCCACTGCACCCTTGCCCCGCCCTGGGTGCGGTCATGAGCCCGCCGACGTGCCCGAACTGCTCGACCGGGAGGTCGCCGTCAAGGTACTCCGCGCCTTCACCGACGCCTCTGCAGCCGAACTGGCCGATCGGCGGACCCGGATGCAGCGCGAGGCGCAGGCCGCGGCCCGTATCCGGCACAGCAGCGTGGCCACCGGGCACGACGTGACCGAAGAGCAGGGTATGCCGGTCATCGTCATGGAACTCGTCGACGGGCCCTCGCTCGACGAGACCTCGCCGAAGCGTCCCGTCCCCTGGAGGATGTCGGCTGGCCCCTGAAGGTCGGATCCCGGTTGATCGACTGGACGGCCCCCACCCCCGGCATCGAGGCAGGCCTGCGCTTCGACACCGTGGTCAAGCCGGGAAGCGTCCTCCCGGCCTGGACCGTCTGGGGCGGCAACACACTCGCACACGGCCAAGGCCATCGGCAGCCGCAGCACACCACCGCCACCGCACCCCGCCTTCCGACACAGGCCGCCGTGGCCCGCCCCCCGGCATCGACGCCCCGGCCCGCACCCAGGCGCTGGACTCCAGTCAGCCGACGAAAGAGTCGGGCCCGACGGACCCGCGGTACGGCGGTATCCCCGGTGGGTGGCACAGTGGACTCCACGGTCTGCCGTGCCCACCAGAGTATCCGCAGGTCAAGGGGCTGACCATGGGACCTACATGACGTAGGTCCCGAGGTCGTCGGCCTCGACGATCCCGGGGAACGAGCCGCCCTCACGCAAGGGTGTGACATAGTGCGTCGCTGTCACTTCTGTAAGCCTTTTCCCAGGGTATCCATTCATCAAGCCTTGCAATCAAAGGGACACTCGCCGCTCCCCGACGCGTACCGAGGGACTCCCAGCGCCAGAGTAGGCGCCGTGATCGTCGCGCCCCACCGGGATTCCGGGCCGTCGCCCGCGAACGCCGCCTGATGCGGCACTAGAGACGCAGTGCAGTCCGGATGAGGTCGGCGACGGCTCTGGACCGGCTGTGCGATGGCCAGGCGATCACCGTGGTGACCGTCGGCGCGTCCAGCACGGGCACGGCGGCGAGGTCGTCGTGCAGTTGGGCTCGGCACGACTCCGGTGAGACCGCGCAGGCACGGCCGAGCGCGACGAGCTGCAACAGCTGCGCGTGGTCGCGAACTTGCGGGCCGGGGCCGGGAGCGTACGTACCGTCGGGCTCGGGCCAGCGTGGCAGGGGCAGGCCCGGCAGCCCGGTGATGTCGGCCATGTGCACATGGGGCCGGACGGTGAGCGGATGCCCGGCCGGCAGGACCACGACCTGGCCCTCCGTGCTGAGCTCCTCGGTGTCGAACCCGGCCGTCGAGTCGAACGGCCGGTGCAGCAACGCCACATCGGCCCGGCCCTCGCGCAGCAGCCGTCCCTGCTCGGCCGGGCCGCACAGGATGACGTCGACGGGCACCGCGCCGGGTTCGGCGGCGTACGCGTCGAGCAGCTTCGCCAGCAGCTCGCTGGACGCGCTGGCCTTCGTGACCAGGACCAGGCCGGGATGGCCGGTCGCGGCAAGGGCGGCGCGGCGGGTGCGGCGCTCGGCGGCTTCGACCACGTCGAGGGCGGCGCGGCCCTCGGCCAGCAGCACCGCGCCGGCCTCGGTCAGCGTGACGGTACGGCTGGTCCGATCCAACAGCGCCGCCCCGAGCCGCCGTTCGAGCTGCTGGATCGCCCGCGAGAGGGGCGGCTGTGCGATCCCGAGCCGCTGCGCGGCGCGCCCGAAGTGCAGTTCCTCGGCGACCGCGACGAAATAGCGCAGTTCCCGCGTCTCCATACGACCACGGTACTCCGGATCCATACCCGGACGGTATCGCCGCCCACCCGATCGGTCTTGGACCTCCCGCCGGCTCCGCAGGCAGCATGATTCCCATGAGTGAACGAACGATTGCGCTGGTCACCGGCGCGAACAAGGGAATCGGCTACGAGATCGCCGCAGGCCTGGGCGCCCTCGGCTGGAGCGTCGGCGTCGGCGCCCGCGACGATCAGCGCCGCCAGGCCGCGGTGGAGAAGCTGCGCGCGGCCGGCGTCGACGCGTTCGGCGTACCGCTGGACGTGACCGACGACGCGAGCGCGAGCGCCGCCGCGCGACTGATCGAGGAACGGGCCGGGCACCTCGACGTGCTCGTCAACAACGCCGGCATCAGCGGTGGCATGCCGCAGGAGCCCACCCAGGTCGATCCCGGCACCATCCGGACGGTCGTGGAGACCAACGTGATCGGCGTCATCCGCGTGACCAACGCGATGATGCCACTGCTGCGCCGCTCCGCCTCACCGCGGATCGTGAACATGTCCAGCAGCGTGGGCTCCCTCACCCGCCAATCAGGACCCGCTGCAGACCAGACGGCAGGTCCTGCGGCCGTGGCGTACTCGCCATCGAAGACGTTCCTGAACGCCGTCACCCTCCAGTACGCCCGGGAGCTGAGCGGCACGAACATCCTGATCAACGTCGCGTGCCCCGGCTACGTCGCGACCGACCTCAACGGCTTCCGCGGCGTACGGACCCCCGAACAGGGCGCGGCGATCGCGGTCAAACTCGCGACCCTGCCCGACGACGGCCCGACCGGCAGGTTCTTCGACGACGCCGGCGAAGTGCCCTGGTGACGTGCACGGCGGACCGAGGCCGGGTTCGGCAGTTCCACGCCGGCGACACGGCGCACACAAGAACTGAACAGACCTTGGTGGCACCGCAAATGGCCGGTCGTACCGTCGCGTCCCATGGCCGCGACAGGGCGCACCCAGTCCGTGCCCGTCGGCCTTGTCAGTCGTCGGCCTTGTACAGGTCGGTCTGGCCGTCCGATGCGGTCAGTCCACCGTCCACGGGTATGTGCACTCCGTTGAGGTAGCCGGCGTCACGACCGGCGAGGAACGCGATGACGGCCGCGACCTCGGCGGGCTCGGCCGGCCGGCCCATGGGTACGCGCTCGGCGAAGCGCTCGTGCAGTGGAGTTCCCTCGGCGAGTGCGGCGCGCAGGACCTGCCTGCTGAGCGTCACGCCGGGGTGAACGGCATTGACCCGGATCTCCCGGCCGTGATCCAGTGCCATCGAGTTGGTCAGGTTCACCAGCGCACCCTTGGTCATGTTGTAGGCGGCCTGGTTCCATTCACCGCGCAGCGCCGCCACGGATCCGACGTTGACGATGCATCCGCGCACTGCCCGCAGGTGGGGCAGTGCGGCTCGGGCGGCGAAGAAGGCGCCGTCGATATCGGTGCGCACCATGGTCCGATAGTCCTCCATGTCGATCTGCTCGACGGTGCCCGGAATCGCCACCCCCGCGTTGTTGACCAGCACGTCCAGGCGCCCGAACCGCTCGGCCACACCGTCCATGGCCGCGGTGACGGCGGCGAGGTCCGAGACGTCCGTTTCCTGATCCGCCACATCGGACGGCCCCTGCACTTCGAGACGGTGCCGGACACGAAAGCGAAGGTCCTCGTCCTACCCGCAGCCCTGCTCACACCACTGCTCGGGCCACGGCAGAGCATCACCGGGCCGGCGGACTGCGCCGAAGTACGCCTGCTGGCGGCCCACTCGAACATGATCTACGAGACGGTCACCGGTCTCGGGCCCGCGGGAGTGCAAGCCGCGCACAGCGCACTCATCGAGCTGGCCAAGGCGGTGGCGCGGCGCCGGGTCGACGACGCGGAGCCGCAGCTGGCTTCCGGCTGAGCGTCTCGGAGCTCGCCGCGTACTGGCAGTTCGCGGACAGCAGCCACATCATCCGGGCCTTCAAGAAGCGCTACGGCCTCACGCCCACCGAGTACGCCCGCTCCACCGTCCCGCCGGAGAACTGAGCGGCACACCGCACCGCGGTACGGACGGCCGGTCCTCCAGCCTGATCCGGCTCGCCACGGCGACCATCTCGCCAGTTACTGCTAGAGTCGAAGTTACTGGCTTCTATTTCAGAAGTAGCGACGGGAGCGGTGCCTACCGCGCCCGCACCCGGGATCGGAGCACCCCGTGACCACATCCATCAGCGAATCCCTCGAAGGCCGACGCGCCCTGGTCACCGGCGGCACCAAGGGCACCGGGGTCGCCATCGCCCGACGTCTCGCCGAAGCCGGCGCAACCGTGCTGGTCACCGCCCGAAGTCGCCCCGACGACGTCGAGGAGAAGGCCTTCATCGCCGCCGACCTGTCCACGGCTCAGGGCGCAGCCCACGTAGCCGCCGAGGTGGACGCCCGCGTGGGAGGCGTCGACATCCTGGTCAACACCCTCGGCGGCTCCGCGGCGCCGGCCGGAGGGTTCGCGGCACTCGGCGAGGACGACTGGTCCAGGGAGCTGAACACGAACCTGCTGGCCGCCGTCCGCCTGGACCGCGCACTCCTGCCGCACATGATCGCCATGGGCAAGGGCGCGGTCGTGCACGTCACCTCGATCCAGCGCCGCATGCCGCTGTGGAACGGCACCCTGGCCTACGCCGCCGCCAAGGCCGCCCTGACCACCTACAGCAAGGGCCTGGCCAACCAGGTCGCCCCGCACGGCGTCCGCGTCAACACCGTCTCGCCCGGCTTCGTCCAGACCTCGGCCGCCGACCACCTCGTCGCCCGGATCGCCCACGAAGCAGACATCACCCAGGAAGCGGCACTGGGCCGCCTCATGGACTCCCTGGGCGGCATCCCGCTCGGCCGCCCCAACCGGCCCGAGGAAGTCGCCGAACTCGTCGCCTTCCTCGTCTCCGACCGCGCCTCGGCCATCATCGGCGCCGAACACGTCATCGACGGCGGCACCACCCCCACCGTCTGACGCCGGGCGTCAGCGGTCCATCGGCGCTACTGCGCGCCGCGCGGCGGCAACCGCCGTGTGATCCGGCCGAACAGCTCTTCCAGCGGCTCGCCGATGTCCCGACCGAACTCGGTCAGGCCGTAGGTGACTTGGGGCGGGGTCGTCGGCTCGACCTCCCGCCAGACCAGGCCGTCCTGGACCAGCGCGCGCAGGGTCTGGGCGAGCATCTTCTCGCTGATGCCGTGGATGCTCTCGCGCAGCTCGTAGAACCGGAGGTTGTTGCTGCGCAGGGAGATCAACACCCAGATGCCCCACCTGCTGGTTACGTGGTCGACCACATCGCGCGCGGGGCAGTCGGTGTGAAACACCTCATACCGCTTCCCCGTCTCGACCTTCGTGAGCTGCGCACCTTCTGTCACGTGATGAGCTTACCCCGAGGTATGTCCTTACGAAAAGTAAGCCCGGCTCCTAGCGTGAAGACCACTGAGGGCATCGAACATCGAACAAGGAGCTGATCATGATCGTGGTGACCGGGGCTACGGGGAATGTCGGCCGGCCATTGACGCGGGTGTTGGCCGAGGCGGGCCAGCAGGTGACGGCCGTTTCACGGCACGCGGCGGCGGTGCCGGACGGCGTCCGCCACGTCGCGGCCGACCTGGCCGAGCCGGCCGGCCTTGAGCCGGCTCTGGCCGGGGCGAAGGCACTGTTCCTGCTGCTGTCCGGCGACATGCACGCCGCCGGAGCCGGCCCGGCCGACATCATCGCCGCAGCCGAGGCCGGCGGGGTCCGCCGGGTCGTCCTGCTCTCCACGCAAGGCGTGGCGACCAGGCCCTTCGGCGCTACGCGGATCGCGATGCGCGCGCTGGAGGACGTACTGCGGGAGTCCGGCCTGGAGTGGGCCATCCTGCGGCCGGGCGGCTTCGCCTCCAACGCCCTGTGGTGGGCCGATTCCATCCGCACGCGGGGCGTCGTCGCCGCGCCCTTCGGCGACGTCGGGGTGCCGATCGTCGACCCGGCGGACATCGCCGAGGCCGCGGCGGCCTGCCTGCTCGACGACCGCCACAGCGGCGGCGTGTACGAACTGACGGGCCCGGAGGTGATCACGCCGCGCCGGCAGACGGAGGCCATCGCCGCCGCGCTGGGCCGGCCAGTGCGGTTTCACGACCTCACCCGCGACGAGGCCAAGGCCGCCATGGCCCAGAGCATGCCGGCCGAGCTCGCCGAGGACACCCTGACCATCCTCGGTTCGCCGAACCCGGCCGAGCTGCGCGTCAGCCCGGACGTCGAGCGGGTCCTCGGCCGCGCCCCGCGCCCGTTCGCCGACTGGGCCGCCCGCAATATCGCCGCGTTCCGCTGAACCTGGGCAGCGGCGCGCCGAGCTCGCCGCCGACGGGGCGCGGGCTGGGCCTTGGCACGTCGTTTCGCCGGTGTCCGCGATCATGCGGAGGGAGCCCACTGCTCCAGCAGGGCGTCGGCGGTGGTGATCGTCGCGACGAGCGCCAGACAGTTGCGGATCACCTCGGCCGTGTACGCGGCGGGCACCCCCGCGATGGCGTCGGAGGGCACCACGACCCGGTAGCCGAGGTTGACGGCGTCGAAGACGGTGTTCGGGATCGCGATGTTCGAGGAGACCCCGGCGACGACGAGGGTACGGATGCCGAGATTGCGCAGCAGGGCGTCCACGTCGGTGCCGGCGATCGGTGAGAGGCCGTGCAGCCGGCGGACCACCAGGTCGTTCTCGGCCACCTCGATGGGGGCCGCCACCTCCACCGCCCGGCTCCCGGACAGCTGCCGGACGGGCAGCTTCCCGGCGGCCCGGAACAGCCGCGCGTTGTCGTTGGCCGCCAGCCCGTCCGGCCGCCGCTCGGCGATCGCGTGCAGCACCTGTACGCCGACCGCGTGAGCGGCGTCGACCAGCGCGGCCACCCGCCCCAGCATCCCCGAGTCCCGGGCCTCCTTGGCGAGCTCGGGCAGGGCACTCTCCTCGCCGACGACGCCGCTTTGGCACTCGACGGTGAGCAGCGCGGTGGTGGCGGGATCGAGTTCCGGCATGGCTCCCCCTGGCGTGACGACGATCGATCCCGCATGATTCCTGACACTCAGTCAGATGTGAAGGGGTGCGGGACGGATGGACGGATCACAGCGGCGGGGCCGCCGCATCATGATGACCGACGCGGAAGTGGACGCCTTCCTGCGCGAGCAGCGCACCTGCCGGGTGGCGACCGTCTCCGCGGACGGCCGCCCGCACGTGGGCGCCCTGTGGTTCGCCTGGGACGGCAGCTCTCTGTGGCTGTACTCGATCACGCGCAGCCGCCGCTGGTCGGACCTGCGCAAGGACTCGCGGATCTCGGTGGTCGTGGACGCGGGCGAGGCGTACGACGAACTGCGCGGGGTCGAACTCTCCGGCAGCGCCGTCTTCGTGGGCGAGGCCCCGCGCACGGGCGAACCCTGCCCGGAGCTGGCCGAGGCGGAACGGCTCTTTCCGGCAAAGAACTTCGGCATCGAGGAGATGCCGCACGACGGCCGCCACGCCTGGATCCGCCTCACCCCGGAGTCGATCGTCTCCTGGGACTTCCGCAAGCTCTGACGTACCGCTCCGCCTACTCCGCCTACCCCACCAACTCCACCGCGGCGGCGGCCTGCCCCAGCGCCTCCACGGCGGCCCGGATCGAGGGCCGCCGGTCCGCGTCCGCCCGCCAGACGACGTACACGTGACGCCGGACGGCGTCGCTCACCGGCAGCAGCCGGACCCCGGCCGGCACCGGACCGCGCCCGAGCCGGGGCGCCACGCACACCCCGAGCCCCGCCTCCACGAAGGCCAGCTGGGTGTGGTGCTCCTCGGCGATGTGCGCGATGCGCGGCTCGACGCCGGTTCCGCGCAGTGTGTACACGAGCCACTCGTGACAGAACTGCCCCTCGTTCCAGGAGATCCAGTCGTCGTCGGCGAACTCGGCCAGCGAGATCCGGTCGCGGTCGGCCAGCCGGTGGCCGGCCGGCACGGCGATGTCGCAGGAGTCGTCGAGCAGGTGCGCCCGCGTGAGCTCGGCGGGGACCGGCATCCGCTTGTTGTGCCAGTCGATGGCCAGCGCCAGGTCGAGGTCCCCGCGCACGACCGCAGCCATGCTGTCCTCGGGCTCCTGCTCCCGTACCAGGGCCCGCAGTTCGGGATGTCCGGCGCGCAGGGCGGTCAGCGCCTGGGGCAGCAGCCCGCGCATGGCGGTCGGGAAGGCGCCGATCCGCAGCTCACCGACGGCGCAGCCCCGCTGGGCCTCCACGTCGGCCTGGGCGAGCTCGACCTGGGAGATGATCCGGGCCGCATGATCGGCGAGCAGCCGTCCGGCGTCCGTGAGCCGGACCCCTCGGCCGTTCTTGGCCAGCAGCGGCTGGCCGACCTCCCGCTCCAGCTTGGCCATCTGCTGCGAGACGGCGGAGGTCGTGACGTGGAGCCCGTCGGCCGCTCCGCTGACCGAGCCGTGACGGGCGAGGGCATCGAGGGTGCGCAGGCGCTCCAGGTTCAACATGTAAGCAATGCTACGCCGTCGCTGCGAAGAAATCTCGCTTGTCCTACGTAGTTGAGCGGAGCAGAGTTCTCCTCATGAGCGCACCCGCCACCCCTCGCCCCACCCTCTCCCCGCCGGTCACCCCCGCCCGCACCGCCCGTGTGGACTGGCGGCTCCGCTTCGCGATCCTCTCGGTGGTCTGGGGCTTCAGCTTCCTGCTGATCAAGGTGGGGACGGAGGCCTACGCCCCCTTCCAGGTCGCCCTCGGCCGGGTACTGTCCGGAGCGCTCGCCCTGCTGGCCGTGCTCCTGGTCCGCCGCGAGCCGCTCCCCCGGGGCCGCCGCACCTGGGGCCACCTGTTCGTGGCGGCGCTCCTGCTCAACACCGCCCCCTTCTCGCTGTTCTCGTACGCCGAGCTGAGCATCCCGTCGAGCCTGGCCGGGATCTGCAACGCCACCTCGCCGCTGTGGGGCATGGCGCTGTCGCTGGTGGCCCTGTCCGAGGACCGCCCGACGCGCCGCCGCTTCGCCGGCCTGGGCCTGGGCTTCCTCGGCGTCCTGACGGTCCTCGGAGCCTGGCAGGGCTTCTCGGGCATCGACGCCAAGGGCACCGCGCTCGCCCTGCTCGCCTCGCTCTGCTACCCGATCGGCTGGATCTACGTCCGGCGCACGCTGGCCTCGGTCCCGGGCTCGCCGGTGGCGCTGACCGGCGCGCAGCTGATGCTGTCCACGCTCCAACTGCTGGTGGTGAGCGCCGCGTTCACCTCGGCTCCCACCTCGTTCCCGCTCTGGCCGACGCTGTCGGTGGTCGCACTGGGCGCCCTGGGTACGGGAATGGCCCTGCAGATGCAGTACGGGCTGGTGACGGAGGTCGGCCCGACCACGGCCCAGATGGTCACGTACTTCATCCCGGTCATCGCCACCACGGCGGGCGTCCTGCTCCTCGGCGAACAGCTCCACTGGAACACCCCGGTGGGCGCGGCGATCGTCCTGGCGGGGGCGGCGCTGACCCAGACGCGGCGCCGCTAGCCCGCGGGGCGCGGGTGCCTACCCGCAGTCGCCGAGGATCGGCCCCGAACCGTCGGGCGTGTTGGTGGTCCACAGCATGAACAGCTCCAGCAGGATCGCCACGACGTTGAGCAGGGCGACGACGAAGGCCAGGAGTCCCGGCCAGGTGTCCCAGATCCGGACCCCACAACGCCGCCGGATCCACCGGGCGAGCAGCAGGCAGACGAGCATGGCTGACAGCCCGAGGACCGGACCCGCCCACGCGAAGACGTACTCCACCTTCGGGAAGGGCATGTGCCGACAGGCCGCCTGCTGCCGGTGCACCCATGCCATGTCGATGTCCTCGACGTGCAATGAGGAGAGCACGCCGAGCACAGCCACGACCGGCACGAGCAATGCCGTGATCACCATGCCGGGGGTGACCGTGCGGCCTCGCGAGGCGGCGGGCGAGGTGGCGGCGGAAGAAATGTCCATCAGTACCAATTCGGGTGCGGTCGGACGATGTGGATGCGCTGCTCGCCATGGTTCCGGGTGGCAACGTGCTCGCGACTTTCCAGACTCACGTTCTGGAACGAGCTGGTGTGCTGGCTCAACTTGACGTCGCCGTCAGGGGTCACCGAGGTCACCACGGCAGCGTGGTAGATCTCCCCCGGTGGTTCGTCCGGGTCGGGAGCGATCTGCTCGTAGAAGATCACGTCGCCGGGACGCGCTTCCGATCGCGTGACCTCCTCACCGCCGTTGTGCAGGAGAAAGCCGTGCAGGTCTTTGGCCAGGCCCCAAGAGCGGGAGTGGTAGACCCGGCGGTCGATCCTGTCCACCCCCACACCGCTCTCCCGCCCCCAGGTGTTGTCCCCGCCGGGCCCCAGCCAGAAGTCGAACTTCTTCTGCATCCCGCCGGCCTCCAGGGCCGACGATGTGAAATTGGCACAGTTGTTCTTGAAATCGAGGTCGTCCTTCTTGTCCCAGTGGTCCAGCGCGTACCGCACCATCTCGACCCGGTCGATCTTGCCGTCGGGCCCGCGGAGCTCGCGTCCGACCTCGGGCGGCAGGCCCTTGAGGTCGGCGAGGGTCACGGGATCGGCCCGCATGAGGTCCTTCTGCTGTTGCGGGGTCAGGCCGTCCCACCAGGCGCGCTGGAGGTGCGGGTCCCTCCCCACCGGGATGTCCGCCCTGAGCATGTCGAATTCGATGTGGGACGCCTCGACCAGGATCTCATTGTGCGCCTGTGAGGTGTCGGCGACATTGATGGTCGTCGCCAGCTTGTCCAGCTCGGCGGAGGCTTTCCCGTCCGCCTGAGAAGCCTCGCGCAGGGCTTCCTCTATCAGCGCGTTGACCTCGGAGATGTGGCCCAGTTCCTTGGTGTAGGCGTCGCGCACGTTCTGCGGGACGTTCGGGCCGACGGGTGCGGCGCCCGTGTACGCGCCCACCGCGTGACCGTCCTGGATGCTCAGCCCGTGTTCCCTCGCCAGCTCGGCCGCGTGGAAGAGGGTGCGCTGGGCGAAGCCCATGGAATGGGCCAGGGCGTCGAGGACCATGGCGACACCCTTCATGATGTCGCCGCCGGACTCCAGACGGTCGGCGAGGTCCTCCAGGCGCTTGCCGGCCTGCTTGCCGGTGGCGTCCGCCCAGTGGTCATCGAGGGGCTTCTTGCCCTGCGCGCGGATGTCCTCGCAGGCGGAAGAGGAGCGCCGGGCAAGGTCGACCCAGTCGTCCGCGGCCTTCTGCCACTGGTCCACGCGGCAGTCGTACAGGTCGTGATAGGCGACCACGGGTCAGTTCCTCCCGAAGTCGGCGAGGCCGTGCCGGAGCCTGCCGAAGGCGTCCCTCGCCTGGGCATCGGTGGTGTCGTAGGCGTTGGCCGTGGTGTGGAGGTTGTCGGCCATGGTGTTCATCTGCTTTCCCAGGTCGACCATGTGGTCCTCCCACGCGGTCGCACACCGCTTCAACGCCCCCGCGGAGGCCCAGCCGTGGTGCCCATCGGCTGCCGTGTCGCTCGAATCGAGGGACTTGCGGAGGTTCTCCAACGCCTTCTCGGCAGCCGCGTCGGCACCACCCGCGCTTTGCCGCACGTAGTACGTCTTGACGTCTATGTCCACGCATTCCCCCATGAGTTGTTCCCGAACAGCCTAACTTCGCTCATGCGTGCGTTTTGTCAGCAACGCGGCGAGTCCTCAGGCTCTTCGGGCAGGAGGGGCCGTGGCCGGGTGGGCCGTCAGTCGAAGCGGCCGCCCGGCGTGCGGCGGACCGACGCCGCCACCGCCGCCGCCAGCCCCGGCACCTCGCCCGGCCGTACGGCCGAGACCGTGATCCGTACGCCCGGCCCCGACTCCACCCGGAACCGGCTGCCCGGGGCCACCGCCCAGCCCGCGGCCAGCAGCCGCGTCACCGCCCCGGTCTCATCGGCGACCGGCACCCACACGTTCATCCCGCTGCGCCCGTGCGCCTGCACGCCCTGCTCCCGCAGCGCCGCGACCAGCGCGTCCCGCCGCTCCGCGTAGGAGCGCGCGACCGCCGCCCGGTCCACCGCGTCCGAGGTCCACAGCTCGACCACCGCGTACTGGAGCAGTCGGCTCACCCACCCCGGGCCCAGCCGCTGGCGCCCCCGTACCCGGTCCAGGGTCACGGCGTCGCCGGTCAGCACCGCCAACCGCAGGTCCGGCCCGTACGCCTTCGCCGTCGACCGGACCAGCGCCCAGTGCCGGGTCACTCCGCCGAGCGAGTGAAGCGGCAGGTCCACGATGGCGTGCCCGTGGTCGTCGTCGACCACCAGCACCTCCGGATGCCGGGCCAGCACGCCGCGCAGCTCCACCGCCCGCTCGGCGCTGACGGCCGCCCCGGTCGGGTTCTGCGCCCGTGCCGTCACCAGCAGCGCCCGCGCGCCCTCCGCGAGCACCCGCTCCACCGCGGAGACGACCGGCCCATCGTCGTCCACCGCCACCGGTACGACCCGCAGTCCCAGCGCCGCCGCCAGGTCCAGCACGCTCCCCCAGCCCGGGTCCTCGATCGCCACCGCGTCCCCCGGCCGCAGATGCGCGGCCAGCACCCGCTCGATCCCGTCCAGTGCGCCCGAGGTCACCCCCACCGGCCCGGCGGGAACACCGTCTGCGTCGAAGTCGGCCCGGGCCAGCCGCTCCAGCTCCGGCACCACCGGGTCGTCCCCGTACAGCGTCGGCGCCTGCGCGTACCGCCGCGCGGCCCCGGCCAGGGCGTCCTCCAGCGAGGGCAGCAGCCGTACGTCCGGATTCCCGGACGCGACGTCCCGCGCCCCCGGCGGCACCGCCACCCGCAGCTCGTCGCGCGGCGCGCTCGCCGGCCGGCCCCTGACCCGGCTGCCGCGCCGCCCGTCGGTCTCGATGACCCCGCGCTCGCGCAGCGTCCGGTAGGCGGCGGCCACGGTGTTCGGGTTCACCCCGAGCAGACCCGCGAGCTCCCGCATCGGAGGCAGCAGCGCTCCGGGCGCCAGCGCGCCCGATCCGACGCCCGCCTCGACACTCGCCGCGATATCCGATGCGCGGCGCCCTGTGATCCGATACTCTCCTAGCACAAACCCAAGTATGCACTAGTACAACGGAGCGCGCACCATGACCGCCACCACCGACACGCAAGAGATGCCCGAGACGAACGGGACGACGGGCGCGAGCGGGGCGACCGCGGCGACCGGCGGCGGCTACGAGCCCACCGACCGCACCGTCCCGAGCCGCTCCCGCGAGCGGGCGCGCTACGACCGCGAGACCGTCCACTCGATACTCGACCAGGCCTACGTCTGCCACCTCGGCTTCGTCCGCGACGGCGCACCGGTGGTCCTGCCGACCCTGTACGGCCGGGTCGGCGAGACCCTCTACGTCCACGGCTCGACCGGCTCGCGCCCGCTGCTCGCCGCCGGTCAGGCCGACCCGGGACTGCCCGTCTGCCTGACCGTGACGCACGTGGACGGCCTGGTGCTGGCGCGGTCCGCCTTCCACCACTCGATCAACTACCGCTCGGTGATCGTGCACGGCACCGCCTACCAGGTGACCGACGAGGCCGAGCGCCGGATGGCCCTCGACGCCCTCGTCGACCACGTGGTTCCGGGCCGCTCGGCCGACTCCCGGCCCGCCAACGCCAAGGAGCTCGCCGCCACCGCGGTGATCCGCCTGGACCTGAACGAGGTCTCGGCGAAGCTCCGTACGGGCGGTCCCCACGACGAGCCCGAGGATCTGGGCCTGCCCTACTGGTCGGGCGTGGTCCCGGTCGCACCGGTGCACGGCACCCCGATCCCGGCCGACGACCTGGCCCCCGGCATCGCCACCCCGGACTACCTCGCGGCGCTCTGAGCCCCGCGGGGCTCATCCGGCTCACGCGACTCACGCAGCCCACGAGGCGCACGGGCGGGCCGGACCCCCGGCCCGCCCGCAGGATCGCCCGCAGGCCTGCCCGCCTCCGCCGCGATCAGCGCACCCACCGCCGTCAGCAGCAGTACGGTCCCCAGCACCACGGCCCCGGTCAGCCGCTCCCCGAGCACCAGCACGGCGATCACGGCCGCGCTGACCGGCTCGATCAGCATGATCACGGACACGGTCGCGGCCCGCACCGCGGCGGCCCCGGTGAAGTACAGCGCGTACGCCAGCGCCGTCGGCACCGTGGCCACGTACACCAGCAGCCACAGCACCCGCCCGAGCTCGGCGGTGTGCGGCACCAGCCCCTCCGCCGCGGCGAGCGGCAGCAGGCACACCGTGCCCACCGCGACCGACCAGGCGGTGGTGACCAGCGGGTCCCCGCCCGCCCCGCGCCGCCCCAGCCAGCGGGCACGCAGCGTCATGCCGGCGTACCCGGCGGCCGACAGCAGGGCCCAGCCGACGCCGAGCGGCCGCACCTCGCCGCCCCCACCGCCCAGGACGAGCACGGCGAGTCCGGCGAGCGCCCCGACGACGGCGGCCACGCCGCCCCGGCCGAGCCGCTCGCCCATCCAGTACCGCGCCCCGACCGCGATCAGCACCGGCCCGGCGCCGAGGGTGACGACCGTGCCGACCGCCAGGCCCGTCTCGCGCACGCCGCCGAAGTACGCGGACTGGAAGAGCGTGAACATCAGGCCGGTCCCGATCAGCGAGGCCACCGACGGCCGCGCCGCGGCCCGCGCCGCAGCCGCCGCGCCCCGGGGCCGGCGTACGGCGAGCACCCCCAGCAGCACCACCAGCCCGCCGGCGCACCGCCAGAACGACAGGGCGAGCGGGCCGAGGTCACTGGCCAGGAAGAGGAGGGAGGCGGCCGCCCCGGCGGTGCCCCAGGCAGCTCCGGCGACGACCAGGTACAGCAGACTGCGCCCTGAAGCGGGCGAAGGATTCGACACGAGTGTGCTCCGCGCATGCGTGAAGGATGAAAGGGAAGGTCATCGCTTCGCGGGCAGCGCGGATCGGCCCGGGAACTCCCCGGGGCGGATCCTCGTCGGAAGGGCGGCTGCCCGCGGCTACGCGGCGGGAGGCGGAAGCACGGTCGAATGCATGATCGCCACCTTAGGCTCTCGTCGTCTCGCGGTCCAGAACGGCCGCGTCCGGATCGGCCGCCCCCGGCGGCGTCGGCCGCGCGGACTGCGCGATGAAGGCCCCGCCCAGCACCAGCGCACCGCCGACGATCTGCGGGGTCGACAGGTGCTCGCCGAGCAGGATCCACGCGAACACGGTGGCCACGACCGCCTCCAGGCAGGCGACGACCCCGGCCACCTGCGGCGAGAGCTTGCGCACCGAGACCACGCCGGTCAGGTACGCGAAGACCGTCGCGATCAGCACCACCCAGCCGAGCAGGACCCACGCGGGCACCCTCAGGTCCCCCATCGCGGCGTACCCGCTCAGCACCTGCCAGTCCATCTGCCACGGCCGCGCGATCACCGTCATCACCAGCGCGCCGACGAGCATGCCGTACGCGATCACGCCGATCGGGTCGGGCACGTCGTCCTCGGCGCCGCCGTCGGCGCCATGGTCCGCGAACACGAAGTAGAAGGCCTGGCAGCAGGCGGCGGCGAGACCGAGCAGCACGCCGAGCGGATCCAGGCTCAGCCCGGACCAGATCTCCACCACGCAGGCCAGCCCCACGACGGCGACGGCGGCGCCTGCCGCGGCGGCCCGCGTCACCGGCTTGCGCTGCACGAAGCGGATCCAGCCGAGCAGCAGCGCCGGGCCGAGGTACTCCAGCAGCAGGGCCACGCCGACCGGGATCCGCGACAGGGAGGCGAAGTAGAAGGCCTGCACGCCCGCGACCGCGACGATCCCGAACCCGGCGAGCAGCAGGGGTTTGCGCAGCAGGAGATCGCGGTGCCGCCAGGCCAGCGGGGACAGCACCAGCGCCGCCCCGGCCACCCTGAGCCAGACCATGTGCAGCGGGTCCAGACCCGCCTCGATCAGCGGCTTCGCCGCCACACCGGAACCACCGAACGCAACCGCCGAGACGAGCGCGAGGCCCAGTCCGGCGTTTCTCCCTGACGCTTGCATCGGGCCATCATGGCAGGGCCGGTCAGCACCGTCACAGGCATGACACCTGTTGAGACGGATCCGAGACCGGGCGTGACCGGGCCGATCGTTTCTGACAGGTCGTCAGTATTGAATGTTCCGCCCGCCGGGGCTACGTTCCGCCGCACGTACCCGACGAGAAGGGGTGGCCGCATGGCCGAAGTGACCGCGGAATCACGCATCGAGGCGTCCGCCGCGAAGGTCTGGGCCCAGCTGACGGACTGGGCGGCGTACGGCGAGTGGAGCATGACCCACACCAATTTCCCCAAGGGCGGCCCCGAGACCCTCGCGGTCGGGGCGACCTTCGTGGAGAACATGAAGATGATGGGCTTCCCGGCCGAGGTCGCCTGGACCGTCTCGGAGCTGGAGGACGAACGCGTCTTCGCCATCACGGGCAAGGGCCCGATGGGCGTGGCCATCCTGACCCGGTACACCCTCGTCCCCGACGGCGCGGCCACCACGGTCCGCATCGACGGCGAGTTCAACGGGGCCGCCGTCTCCCTCATGGCGGGCAAGCTCAAGGACTCGGCCACCGCCGCGCTGAACGAGTCGCTCCGCAAGCTCGCCGGCCTGGTCGCCTGACCCCTCCCCGCCGGGTACCCGGATACGGCGGCGCGCCCCGCGAGAGGACTCGCGGGGCGCGCCGTTTTCATTTCGCCGGCCGGCTCAGTGCTCGTCGGCCAGGATCAGGTAGAGCTTCTTGCGGGCGTCGTTGATGACCGCGAGGGCCTTCTCGCGCTGCTCGGCCGAGCCGGTCTTGAAGACCTGGCCGAAGGCCTCGAACAGGCCGATGCCGGCCGTCCGGACCTCGTGCATCGCCTCGAAGTCGACCCCGCGCCCGGCGTCGGCCCAGGGGGCCTCGGAGCCGGACTCGGCCTCGGTGCGGCCGGCGTCGGTGAGCGTGAACAGCTTCTTGCCGCCCTCGCTCTCGCTGGAGATGAGCCCCTCGTCCTCGAGCAGCTGGAGGGTCGGGTAGACCGATCCCGGGCTGGGCTTCCAAGCCCCGCCGCTGCGCTCGCCGATCTCCTGGATCATCTCGTAGCCGTGCATCGGCCGGTCCTTCAGCAACGCCAGGATCGAGGCGCGCACGTCTCCGCGCCGGGCCCGGCCGCGCGGTCCGCCGCGTCCGCCGCGCCCGCCCCAGGGGCCGCCGCCGAAGGGCGGCCCGAACGGGCCGAAGGCAGCGCGCCGCCCCTTGAACTCCTCCCGACGATCGGGCCCGCAGTGGCCGTGGCCCCGTCCGTGCTCGTGTTCGTGCTGTCCGTGTGAACGCATGACTGCGCTCCTTTCGTCTTTCGGTTTCATGTCATCGCTCTTGCGATGCCTCTACTATCGCTGACCCATCGCGATGCGTCAACGATATATCGGAAACTCTCAACGAACACGCGCCTGACCAGGCCAGTCATCTGCGATTGGCCTTTGTCGACGATCGAGAAACGGCCCTACCGTCGGTGCATGCGCCTCCGAATCGTCGACGCCTTCACCGACCGTCCCTTCCGCGGCAACCCCGCCGGAGTCGTCCTCCTCGACGGCGAGTTCCCCCCGGACGCCTGGCTTCAGCAGGTCGCCGCCGAGGTCAACCTCTCCGAGACCGCCTTCGCCCGTCCGCTGCCGCCCGGCGGGGACGCCGACTGGTCCCTGCGCTGGTTCACCCCCACCGCCGAGGTCGACATGTGCGGCCACGCCACGCTGGCCACGGCGCACGTGATCACGACGAGCGGGCTGGCCACGGGGCTGATCCGGTTCTCCGCGCGGTGCGGCATCCTCACCGCCGAGACCGCCGGGACCGCCGCCGGGACCGCCGAGGGCGGCGCGATCACCATGGACTTCCCGACGTCCTCGCTCACACCGGTGGAAGCGGACCCCGCCGTACGGATCGCCCTCGGCGCGGAGATCAGGTCCGTCCACGACACGTCCGAGCACATCGGCGACCTGCTCGTCGAGCTGGCGGACGAGCGGGCCGTACGGGAGCTCACCCCCGACCTCACAGCCCTGCGCGGCCACGCCCGCCGCGGGGTCATCGTCACCGCGGCCGCCGAGGACCCCTCCCGCGGGTACGACTTCGTCTCCCGCGGCTTCTTCCCGGCCTTCGGGATCGACGAGGACCCGGTCACCGGCAGCGCCCACACCGCGCTCGCCCCGTTCTGGGCCGCCCGGCTGGGCCGTACCTCACTCGTCGGCCTCCAGGGCGGGGCGCGCACCGGACGCGTCGCCGTCCGGCTGGCCGGCGACCGTACGCTCCTGACCGGCAACGCGGTCACCGTCATCGACGGCGAACTGCTCGCCCGCCCCTGACGGACGGAAGCCCACACCCACACCCACGCCCACGCCCACGCCCACGCCTACGGCGTCGGCAGCCAGCCCACCTTGCCCGCGAGCAGCGCGTACCCGCCGAAGGCCACGATGTCGAGCAGCGCGTGCGCGACGACGAGCGGCCCCACCCGGCCCCAGCGGCGGTAGGCCAGCACGAAGACGACGCCCATCACCATGTTGCCGAGGAAGCCGCCGATGCCCTGGTAGAGGTGGTACGAGCCGCGCAGCACCGCGCTGGCCAGCAGCGCGGCCATCGGCGACCAGCCCAGCTGGTCGAGCCGGCGCAGCAGATAGGCCAGCACGATGACCTCCTCCACCACCGCGTTCTGCAGGGCGGAGAGGATCAGCACGGGGAACTTCCACCACACGTCGGGCAGCGCCTCCGGCACCACCGTGAGGTTGAACCCGCTCGCCCGCGCCGCCAGGTAGAAAGCCAGCCCCGCGCTCCCGATCCCGGCCGCGACCAGGGCTCCGCGCCCCAGGTCCCAGCCGGGCCGGGTGCGGTCGAAGCCCAGCACCCGCAGCCCCGGCGCGCCCTCCCGGGTCAGCAGGTGGGCGACCAGCAGCACCGGCACCAGCGCGGTGCCGATGCCGAACAGCTGCCAGGCCAGGTCCAGCCACGGCCGGCCGGGGGCGTACGAACTGTTGAGCGTGGCGGCCTGGTCCTTGAGGCCGCCGGGCTTGGTCAGCGAGCCGATGAAGCTGATCAGCGAGGAGCAGGCGCTCGCCCCCAGCGACAGCGCCAGCACGAGCAGCGTCTCGGTGCGCAGGACCCCCCGCCCGTCCTCGTGCAACGCCTTGACCACCGGTTCCGGCTCCGCCCGCACGTCCGACTCCCGTCCCGCCGTTCCGCCTCGTCCACCCCATACTGCCTCTTCGGCAGGGGAAGGGGATCACCGGACCCGGAACGCGGGCGGCGGCGGTGCCGTGGCCGGCCCGGCGAGCCGGGCCCGCACGGGTTCGGCGCCGGTTCGGCAGCGGTTCAGCGCCGCGCCGGCACCGCGGCGCTCACCTCCTCGTCCGCCAGCCCGACCGGCCACGTGTGCACGGGGTCGCCCTTGTGCATCAGCTCGCTGTAGCGCCGGGTGATGGCGGCCAGCGCCTCGTCCCGTCCCATCCCGGACGCGAGCGCCCGGTGGTAGGTGTCCACCTGCCAGGTCGCCCCGTTGACCCGCCGCTGGCAGCGCTCCTCGATGATGCCGAGGTAGTGGTCGCGGTCGGCGGGCTCGATGCCCCACGCGTCCAGCCCGGCCGCAGCCATCGGCAGCAGCTCGTCCAGGACCAGGCGTACGGCGGACACCCCGGCCAGGCCTCCGCCCCGGCCCCGGCGCGGCCAGCGCAGCCGCGCGTCGATGCCGTACCGGCAGGCCGCGTCGAAGTTGGCCTCCGCCTCGGCGAACGGCAGCCGCGTCCACACCGGCCGCTGCTCGTCGGCGAGGGTCCGCACGAGCCCGTAGTAGAAAGCCGCGTTCGCCACCACGTCGGCGACCGTCGGCCCGGCCGGCAGCACCCGGTTCTCCACCCGCAGGTGCGGCATCCCGTCGGCGACCCCGTACACGGGCCGGTTCCACCGGTAGACCGTGCCGTTGTGCAGGACCAGCTCCTGCAGGCTCGGCACCCCGCCCTCGGCGAGCACGCGCAGCGGCTCCTCCTCGTCGCAGATGGGCAGCAGGGCCGGGAAGTACCGGACGTTCTCGGCGAAGAGCTCGTACGCCGACTCCACCCAGCGCTCCCCGAACCAGGTCCGCGGCCGCACCCCCTGGGCCTGCAGCTCGGGCGGCCGGGTGTCGGTGGCCTGCGTGAAGAGCGGCGGCCGCGACTCCCGCCACAGCTCGCGCCCGAACAGGAACGGCGAGTTGGCACCGACGGCTATCTGTACGGCGGTCACCGCCTGCGCCGCGTTCCACACGTCGGCGAACCGGCCCGGCGTCACCTGAAGATGCAGCTGCACGGAGGTGCAGGCGGCCTCCGGGACGATCGACCCGGTGCTCCAGGTGAGCCGCTCGACCCCGTCGATGTCGAGCAGGAAGTCCTCGCCTCGCATCATCAGGATCTGCTCGTTCAGCAGCGAGTAGCGGTCCACCGCGGAGAGGTTGGCGGTGACCAGGTCGGAGCGGGTGATCGTCGGCAGGATGCCGATCATCACCACCCCGGCGTCTATCTCCGCTGCCTGCCGGTGGGCGTAGCCGAGCCCCGCGCTCAGTTCCTCGGCGAGCTGGTCGAAAACCCGCCCGCCGAGCCGGTGCGGAAGTACGTTCACCTCCAGGTTGAACATTCCGAGCTCGGTCTGGAAATCCTGGCTCGCTATCCGCTCCAGAACCTGCGCATTCACCATTCTCGGCAACCCGTCGGAACCCGCCAGATTCAGCTCGATCTCCAGCCCCATCATGTTCTTGGGACGATCGAACCTCTTCTCCGCCAGAAGCCGCTCCAGCCCCTCCAGGCACTCGTGGAGCTTCCTCCGATACTTCTGCCGATCGGACAGGTCGAATCCGCCCGCCACGACCTTCTCCCCCATCGGAGCGTCCCTCCTCGATTGCGCCCGGCCCATGCCACCCAGGCGCGTGTGTACGGTCGATGATGCCCCGGAGGCGAGATCGCTAACGCAGCGGGGGCGTGCGTGGCGGGGAGCGCGCGCCGGTTTGGCCGAAGGGCGCTATGGCACATTCACTTGGCAAGACGTCGTATGCAAATTCCGCATGGGTTTTGCCGGTTCCGGATAATGGACGCTTTCCAGCCGAGCCCCCGTCCGGTAACCTCCGAGGTCAGCGCGGATTGTTCGCGTGCAACCGGCATGAAAGCCATGTCAGCGGGACCGGTAAGCGCCTTGTCGGCAATAGGCGGGACAGCTAGCCGAAACACTGCGTGAACACATGTCGTATAAACTCCGCAAACGAGGCAGAGAGTTGGCGCGCGGCCATTGCCCCTCAGCCCCCCTCTGGCCCCAGAATGCGACAGCGCCGTCCGCACCTGCCCCGTTCCACAGGTCTCCCAAGTGAGAGGCGACCCACCATGCCGCTGCATGTCCCTCCGGCTCCCGCGCCCGCCCTGCGCAGCGTCCTCGCGGCACTCGGTTCCCCCACCGCCGTCCACGAGGCGCACACTCCGGCCCTGCGCGCGCTGCAGGGCCCGATGACCGCCGAACTGCCGCTGCCCGTCCACGTCCTGGACCGGCTGAACATCTCCCAGCTGGCAGCGGGGGGCCGCCCGCCCCGCACCCGGCTGACCGCCTGGCGGTTCCTGATCCGCAGCGGCGACCGCTACGTCGCGGCCGCGGACACCCGGCTGACACCGGACGGCTGGGTCTTCTCCCATTTCTTCGAGGGTCCCTACGTCGCGGCCACCGAACGCGCCCTGCGCCAGGCGGAATCGCTCGGCAAGAGCTACCAGCCGCGACTGCTGTCCGTACCGGAGCTGTACATGCTGACGCTGTGGCTGCACGGGGCGGTCGGCGCCGACGCCTCCGCCGGGCTGCCCGCCGCCGCGGATCTGCTGGTGCCGCTGGCTCCGGCCCCGCCCGGCATCGCCCCGTACCGGCCGCACCCGGTGTCCGAACTGCTGCCCGTGATGACGCACCGGCTCACTCCGCCGAGCCCGCCGGTCCCGCCGTCGCTGGCCGCGCCGGCCGCCTGAGGGGGTTCCGGGCCGCGGTGCGGCGGGTCTGAGCAGGTGCGTTCCCTGCCGGTGGTCCGTACGACCCATTCGGCCTAGCCCAGTCGGGCCACCCCCGAACCATCCGAAATGACAGGGGAGTTGACCTGAACCGCCCGCACGAGTGATGCGTCATCAATCTATGAGGACAGCTGCCGGGAAATCCCTGCGGACGCAACTCCGGAGGGCAACACTGGGACCCTGACCAAACCAAGACGTTGATACGGGGGGCGGCCATGAACAAAGCTTCGAGCCGCAGCACACAGACCACATCGCAGCGAAAGAACGCATCCATGTGCCAGCACCAGCCAGCGTGCCCGTCAGCCGACTCCGCCGACCGGGAGGCCGCCAAGCCGTTGGCCAACCACCCGGAACAGGGCTGGAGCCTGCTGTGCAACGGCGTCCTGCTCTTCGAGGACACCGGTGAGCTGCTGCCGGACGGCCAGATCATCGCCCCGCACCGCCCGCTCGCGGCGGCGCACGTGATGAAAGCGGCCTGACCGGCGGCAGCACGGAACGAACGGGAAGCGCGCGGAAGAGTACGACGAAGGGGCCGGCCCGGGAATCATTCTCCCGGACCGACCCCTTCGTCATGCCGTCATGTCATACGGACATGTCAGGTCGCTCCACGGGCGCGGCGCCCCGCGGATCAGTTGTCGTACTCGTCCAGCGGCGGGCAGGAGCAGACCAGGTTGCGGTCGCCGAAGGCACCGTCGATGCGGCGCACCGGCGGCCAGTACTTCTCCGCAGCCGTGACCCCACCGGGGAAGACGGCCTCGTCGCGGCTGTACGGGTGGTTCCACTCGCCGCCGAGCGCCGCCGCCGTGTGCGGGGAGTTGGCCAGCGGGTTGTCGTCCACCGGCCACTCGCCGCCCGCGACCCGGTCGATCTCGCCGCGGATGGCGATCATCGCGTCGCAGAAGCGGTCGATCTCGGCGAGGTCCTCGGACTCCGTCGGCTCGATCATCAGCGTGCCGGCCACCGGGAAGGACATGGTCGGCGCGTGGAAGCCGTAGTCGATGAGGCGCTTGGCGATGTCGTCGACGCTGACGCCCGTCGCCTTCGACAGCGGGCGCAGGTCGATGATGCACTCGTGCGCGACCAGGTTGCCCGGGCCGGTGTAGAGCACCGGGTAGTGCGGCTCCAGGCGCTTGGCGATGTAGTTCGCGCCGAGCACCGCCACCTGGGTGGCGCGCTTGAGGCCCTCGCCGCCCATGAGGCGCACGTACGACCAGGAGATCGGCAGGATGCCGGCCGAGCCCCACGGCGCCGCCGAGATCGGGCCGACGCCCGTCTCCGGGCCCGCGGTCGGCTGGAGCGGGTGGTTCGGCAGGTACGGGGCCAGGTGCGCCCGGACACCGACCGGGCCGACGCCCGGGCCGCCGCCGCCGTGCGGGATGCAGAAGGTCTTGTGCAGGTTCAGGTGCGAGACGTCGCCGCCGAAGTGACCCGGCTTGGCCAGGCCCACCAGGGCGTTGAGGTTGGCGCCGTCCACGTAGACCTGACCGCCGGCCTCGTGCACCTGGGCGCAGATGTCGGCGACGTGCTCCTCGAACACACCGTGCGTCGAGGGGTACGTGATCATCAGCACGGAGAGCTCGTCGCGGTACTGCTCGATCTTGGCGCGCAGGTCGGCCGCGTCCACCTCGCCGTCGTCGGCGGTCTTGACGACGACGACCTTCATGCCGGCCATCACGGCGCTGGCGGCGTTGGTGCCGTGCGCGGAGGACGGGATGAGGCAGACGGTGCGCTGCTCGTCGCCGTTCGCCCGGTGGTAGGCGCGGACGGCCAGCAGGCCGGCGAGCTCACCCTGGGAGCCGGCGTTCGGCTGGATGGAGACCTTGTCGTAGCCGGTGACCTCGCAGAGACGTTCCTCCAGCTCGGTGATGAGCGTGAGGTACCCCTCGGCCTGCTCGACCGGGGCGAACGGGTGCATCTGGCCGAATTCGGGCCAGGTGACCGACTCCATCTCGGTGGTCGCGTTGAGCTTCATGGTGCAGGAGCCCAGCGGGATCATGCCGCGGTCCAGCGCGTAGTCCTTGTCCGCCAGCTTGCGCAGGTAGCGCAGCATCGCGGTCTCGCTGCGGTGCTGGTGGAACACCGGGTGCGCCAGGTAGTCGTCCGAGCGCAGCAGGGCCTCGGGCAGCGCGTCGGCCGTGGTCTCGTCCAGCGCCTCGATGTCGGCGCTCACGCCGAAGGCGGCCCAGACCGCCTCGATGCCGGCGCGCAGCGTCGTCTCGTCGCAGGAGACGGAGACGTGGTCGGCGTCGACCTGGAACAGGTTGACCCCGCCCTCGCGGGCGGCGGCGACGACCTCGGCGGCCTTGCCGGGCACCCGGGCGGTGAGGGTGTCGAAGTACGAGCCGTGCACCAGCTCGACGCCGCCGGCCTTGAGACCGGCCGCGAGCAGGGCCGCGTAGCGGTGCGTCCGGCGGGCGATCGTACGCAGGCCGTCCGGGCCGTGGTAGACGGCGTACATGCCGGCCATGACGGCGAGCAGCACCTGCGCGGTGCAGATGTTGCTGGTGGCCTTCTCGCGGCGGATGTGCTGCTCGCGGGTCTGCAGGGCCAGGCGGTACGCCTTGTTGCCGTCCGCGTCCACGGAGACGCCGACGAGGCGGCCCGGCAGCGAGCGGGCGTGCTTGTCCTGGACGGCCATGTAGCCGGCGTGCGGGCCGCCGAAGCCCATCGGGACGCCGAAGCGCTGGGTGGTGCCGACGGCGATGTCCGCGCCGAGCGCGCCCGGGGAGGTCAGCAGGGTCAGCGCGAGCAGGTCGGCCGAGACGGCGACGATCGCCCCGAGGCCGTGCGCCTGGTCGATGACCGGCTTGATGTCCCGTACGGCACCGGAGGCGCCCGGGTACTGGACGAGCACACCGTAGACGCCGCGCTCGGCGACCTCGGCCGGGATGCCCTCGGACAGGTCGGCGACGACGATCTCGACGCCGATCGGCTCGGCGCGGGTCTCGATCACGGCGATCGTCTGCGGCAGCGCGTCGGCGTCGACGAGGAAGATGTTGCCCTTGGACTTGCCGACGCGGCGGGCCAGCGTCATGGCCTCGGCGGCCGCGGTGCCCTCGTCGAGCAGGGAGGCACCGGAGGTCGGCAGGCCGGTGAGGTCGGCGACGACGGTCTGGAAGTTGAGGAGCGCCTCCAGGCGGCCCTGCGAGATCTCGGGCTGGTAGGGCGTGTACGCCGTGTACCAGGCCGGATTCTCCATCACGTTGCGCAGGATCACCGGCGGGGTGAAGGTCCCGTAGTAGCCGAGACCGATCATCGGGGTGAGGACCTGGTTGCGGTCGGCGAGCGAGCGGAGCTCGGCCAGCACCTCGGCCTCGGTTCGCGCCTCGGGCAGGTTCAGCGCCTCGGCGCTCTTGATCACATCCGGTACCGCGGCGGCGGTCAGTTCGTCCAGCGAGCCGTAGCCCACGTGGGCGAGCATCTTCGCCTGCGCCTCGGCATCCGGGCCGATGTGGCGCTGCTCGAAGGGGATGCCTCGCTCCAGCTGGGAGAGCGGAATGCGGTTGGCGGTCATGTACGGAGGCCTCCTGGGTCGTACGACCTGCGAGGGGCACCACGGCGCGGGCACCCGGACGGCCTCCCCCTCTGTCATCTCAACCTGAGAGCTTCACCGGAGTCGCGGGGGTGGCCCGCGGATTCCGGCTTTCACCGTCGGTGAGGAGGGGAACCGGCACTGTGCGCCCGGTACCCGCCCCTGCTTTCCAGAGTGGCCTCGTCACGTGCGGTACGTATGCCTGAGAGATTCCGGGGAGGATTTGCTCCTTCGGCGCCTCCGTCGTACTCACTCGGAGGACTCTCCCGCACAGGGTCAACAGCCATCACCCAGCCTACCAGCGAGGTTCTGGGCCCTGCCTCGAGTGGCCCGCACTCCGGAAATGCCCTTCTGTAGTCATTACGGAGGAGTTGCGACCATATGGAGGGACCGTGCAGACCGACATCGATCCGCGCAGCCTGATCGGCCGCAAGGCGTTCGACCGCAACGGAACCAAGATCGGCACCGTCGACGAGGTCTACCTCGACGACGCCACGGGCGTGCCCGAATGGGCCGCCGTCCGGACGGGCCTGTTCAGCCGGGACGCGTTCGTCCCGCTGGAGCCGAGCGAGGTCGTCGACGACACCCTGCGGGTCCCCTTCGAGCGCTCCCTCATCAAGGACGCCCCGGACTTCGGCGTCGGCCGCCACCTCTCCCCCGAACAGGAACTCCAGCTCTACCACCACTACGGACTGGACGTCTCCCTCCCGTCGGACATCCAGCGCGACTTCGGGCACCTGGCGAACGGCGAGGACACCCCTTAGGTCGCGTCCGCCCCTGCCTCCCCTACGAGGGGCAATGGATCGGAGGGCTCCAGCTCGGGGTCCTCCACCCGGAAGGTACGCACCCGGCCCGGCGCCGATCCGGGCTGCTCGAACCGCACGGTCACCCTCCCGACCCCACTGCCCTGCACCCATCCGGGCCCGTACACGGCGTGCAGTACGTCGCCACCGGCCGCCCAGCGCCGCTCGGGGGCGGGCTCCGGCTCCCCGGACGCCCCTGACGGCTCCGCACCCCGCGGGGCCTCTCCTGGCCCTCCAGGCGCTCCCGGCGCCCCTGTCTCCGGGGCACCGTCGGGCTCGGCGGCCCCGCCCTCCGCAGCCGCATCGGCGGCTTCCTGCGCGGCAGCCTCCGCGGCTGCCTTCGCCTCCGCCGCCATGGACTGCGCGAACAGGTCCTCCTGCGTGTAGTCCGCGAGGCCCGTCACGCCCACCCCCAGCAGCCGGACTCCGCCCGTGGTGTCCACCGCCTCCAGCAGCCGCGCCGCGGCCTCCCGCACCACCGCCGGGTCGTCGGTGGGCCCCCGCAGCGTCTCGGAGCGCGTCAGGGTCGAGAAGTCGTAGCGCCGCACCTTCAGCACGATCGTGCGCCCCGAGTGCCCCGATCCCCGCAGCCGCTGCACGCACCGGTCGGCGAGCCGCTGCACCTCGGTCCTGATCCGCACCCGGTCGTGCAGGTCCACGTCGAAGGTGTCCTCCACCGACACGGACTTCGCGTCGCGCTCGGCGACCACCGGCCGGTCGTCCAGCCCCAGCGCCATCCGGTACAGCCCGACCCCGTGCGAGCGCCCGACCATCCGGACCAGCTCGTCCTCGCCGGCCTCGGCGAGCTCCCCGACCGTGGTGATCCCCGCGCGCCGCAGGTGCTCCCCCGTGACGGGCCCCACCCCGGGCAGGGTCCGTACCGACATCGGGGCGAGCAGCTCCCGCTCGGTCCCCGGCTCGATCAGCAGCAGCCCGGCCGGCTTGGCCTCCTCGGACGCCACCTTGGCCAGCATCTTGGACCCCGCCAGCCCCACGGAGCCGCTCAGCCCGGTCGCGGCCCGGATGTCCGCCCGCAGCCGCTCCCCCGTCTCCCGGGCGCTCTTCGAGTCGAAGGCGGTCCCGCCCGCCTCCAGGTCCACGAAGGCCTCGTCCAGGCTGAGGGGCTCCACCAGCGGGGACAGCTCCCGCAGCAGCCCCATGACCACCTCGCTGACCGCCTGGTACAGCCGGAAGCGGGGGATCAGGTACGCGCCGTTCGGGCAGAGCCGGCGCGCCTGGGCCATCGGCATCGCAGAATGCACCCCGAAGCGCCGGGCCTCGTAGGACGCGGTGGCGACCACCCCGCGCGGTCCGAGCCCGCCGACGATCACGGCCTTCCCGCGCAGGCTCGGCTTCGACGCCTGCTCCACGGAGGCGTAGAAGGCGTCCATGTCCAGATGCAGGATGGTCGGCGCGGCTCTCACAGCCCCGATGCTGCCTCATGCCACTGACATTCGGCCGGGGCCGGGCCCGGCGTCTTCGGCCCGCGCCGGGGCGGGCTCAGCCGGCCCGGTTGCGCCGCGCCGCCAGCTCGTCCGTCGGGTTGTGGCCGACCACCGTCTCGCCGGTGTCGACCCGCTCGCCGTGCAGCTGCGACAGCGCGTTCTCCACGTCGCTCCAGACCACGCCCACGGCGATGCCGAAGATGCCCTGCCCGCCCTGGAGCAGGCTCACGACCTGGTCCGGCGAGGTGCACTCGTACACGGTGGCGCCGTCGCTCATCAGCGTCATGCGCTCCAGGTCCGAGAAACCGCGGTCGCGCAGGTGCTGGACGGCGGTCCGGATGTTCTGCAGCGCCACCCCGGTGTCCAGGAAGCGCTTGACGATCTTCAGGACGACGACGTCCCGGAAGCTGTAGAGGCGCTGGGTCCCGGAGCCGTACGCGGGGCGCACCGTGGGCTCCACCAGCCCGGTGCGCGCCCAGTAGTCCAGCTGGCGGTACGTGATGCCCGCCGCGGCGCACGCGGTCGGTCCCCGGTAGCCCACCTGCTCGGGCGCCGCGTCCGCGCCCACCGGTGCGACCTGCGCGCCGTCCGGCTGACGGCGCGCGGAACCGGCCGCACTGCCGTGGAGCGGGTACGGCCCACCGTCACTCCGCACGGGGATGCCCCCGGTCGTACCGTCGCCCGTGACTCTCACGCCGACCCTCCGTCCTTGACCTGCCCCCTCGAAGGTAGGCAGTCACCAGGGGTGCGTCAACGATCGCCACACTCGGCACGCCGAGTGATAATCACCCTGAGAGTGGTTTCCCGTGTCCTATGCCGGGGAAGGGCTAACCGAATGGGCTGACGCCCCCCGGGGACACGCGGCGCGGACGGCGCGGCCGACGGCTCACTGCGGTCCGGTACCGAAGTCCTCCGGGGAGATCTGGTCGAGGAACTCGCGGAACTTCTCCACCTCGTCCTCCTGCTCGTCCGGAATGGCGATTCCGGCGTCGTCCAGCACGCCGTCGCTCCCGTAGATCGGCGTTCCGGTGCGCAGGGCCAGCGCTATGGCGTCGGAAGGCCGCGCGCTCACCTCGACCCCGCTGGCGAAGACAAGCTCCGCGTAGAAGACGCCCTCCCGCAGATCCGTGATCCGGACCTCGGTGAGCTCCTCGCCGATCGCCTCCAGCACGTCCTTGAACAGGTCGTGCGTCAGCGGCCGGGCAGGGGCCATGCCCTGCTGCGCGAAGGCAATGGCGGTCGCCTCCCCTGGTCCGATCCAGATGGGGAGGTACCGGTCGCCTCCCACTTCACGCAGGAGCACGATCGGTTGGTTGGAGGGCATTTCCACCCGGACACCCACAACGTCGAGCTCGTTCACACAGCAACCCTAGGACCTGCCCGGCAGGTTTGGGTAGTCGGGCCCCCTCGGGGATCCCCGAGGTCAGTGCAGACGGACCCCGAGCGCGGTCTGCACCAAGGCCTCGTGGAGCCGTACGGACAGCCCCGCGAGCTCCTTCAGAGTGGCCTCGGCATGCGCCCTGGTCTGCGGGTTGCGGTGCCGCCGAAGGGGTGCCACGACCTGCTCCACCAGACCCGCCTCGCGGTCCGCGGCGGCCTTCATGGCCCTCAGGTGGCGCGGCTCCAGCCCGAACCGGCCCAGATCCGCCACCAGCCGGGCCACGGTGACCGTCTCGGCGTCGAATCCACCGCCGGGGGCCTCGCCGATCAGCCCGTACGACTCCCACTCGGCGAGCTGCGCCTCGTCCACCTCGGCCGCGGCGAGCAGCTCGGCGCGCCCCACCCGGGCCGCGGCGGCCCGCTCCCGGCCCACTTCGCCGTAGACGGCGGAAGGGCTCGCGGGATCGACGGAATCCCCGTGCGCCGTGGGCGCGGGGATACGGATCTGCTCGCCGCGGGCGAGCGCGTCCAGCTGCTCGCGGATGACCTTCAACGGCAGGTAGTGGTCGCGCTGCAGCCTCAGGATGCGGGCCAGCCGCTCGACGTCCTCGGTGCTGAACTTGCGGTATCCGGAAGGTGTGCGCCGGGGCTCGACGAGCCCCTCCGCCTCCAGGAAGCGGATCTTCGAGATCGTGACTTCGGGGAACTCGTCACGCAGCAGCGTGAGCACCGTGCCGATGCTCACCAGCCGCCCGGCGGAGCCGGCGCTTCCGGCGGTGCCGCTCTTCGGGGCACCGCCGGCCGGGATACGCAGCATGGGACCTTCCCTCTGGGGGTGACCCCCGGACGGAGTCCGGAGGTGGGGATCCCCCCAGGCGGAGCCCAGGGGGTGGTCAGACGCCCCGCAGGCTCGCGTAGAAGACCATCCGGTACTTGCCGATCTGCACCTCGTCGCCGTTGTGCAGGGCGACCGAGTCGATCGGCTCACGGTTGACGTACGTGCCGTTGAGGCTGCCCACGTCGGCGACGGTGAAGCCGCCGTCCTGGCTCCTGCGGAACTCGACATGCCGCCGGGAGACCGTGACGTCGTCCAGGAAGATGTCGCTCTGCGGGTGCCGGCCCGCCGTGGTCAGCTCACCGTCCAAGAGGAAGCGGCTGCCGGAGTTGGGTCCGCGCCGCACGATGAGCAGAGCGGAACCCGGAGGCAGGGCTTCCACCGCGGCCTGGGCCTCGGGGGACAGCGAGGACGACACGTGCTGTTGTCCCGACACCTCGGCCTCGTAGGCCTCAAGGCCCGAGATCGAGATGGTGGACGTGGTCTCCGAGGCACGCTCCGGCGTCAGACCCGCCCGCAGCGGCGCGCCGCAGTTGGAGCAGAACCGGCTGGCCGCATCGCTGCGGTGTCCGCACCTGCTGCAAACCTGCTCGGCCGACATGGACGGCTCCTCGCGCCGCGGCTGCCCCGCGGAGGCATTGGTGGCATACGGGTCGGGGGTAAACCCTCCACCCGAACTTGAGGTTGATGGTTCACCGAAACCTATGCGTCCGGAACCGGCAGGGTCAACAGACGACGCGCCCGGCGCGCCCGAAACATCCCCCGCGCCGGCGACCTCGTCACGGAAGAGCGGCCGGCCGCCCTGCCCTTCCACCTCTCCCTGCCCCGCGCGGTGCTTGGCCGCACCGCTTTCCTCGCGGTTCTTCTTGCCGAACAACTTCTCAAACAACTTCACGGGCGATTCCCCTTGAACGAAACAGACCCGCCCGTGGGGCAGGACGAACTCCGAATGCACACACCTGCCGACCCGGACATTCTCACAACGTCCGTAACCACCAGACAGTTTCCACCACGCGGCACGACTTCAGTGCGCCGACCCCCCGCAGGCATCAGCCCGCGTGAGCCCGTCCGCGCTCTGCTCCGCGTCACGACGTTGACGACCGAGCGTAGTCAGGCTGCTTCGCAGCCCGCAAGGCATCCACAACGATCTTCGCCGACCGTGTGACAGCGACGTTGGCCTGTTCCTTCTCCAGCGTCTGCACGACACCGCCGGGAATGTTCAGGGCGGGCTCCAGATCCTGCGGCTTGCCGATCACCTTGAACTCATAAGGCTGTGTGATTTTCTTACCGTCGATCCCGATCCCGCCGCCCTCGTCCGAGAAGAACGAGCTCGCCACGATGCGCACCCCGTTGACCTGGATCGCCTCGGCCCCGGCCGCCCGCAGCTCCTGGAGGGTGTCCAGCAGCTGGTCCGACTGCACCTGCCCCCTGGGATCGGTGATCTTCAACGTGATGCCCGGTCCCTGCGCCGCCACCGTACCGGCCAGGATCCCCAGTTGGCGTTCCTTCTCGATCGTCTGGCGACGGGCCTCCTCGGCCTGGTTCGAGCTGCTCTCCAGCTCCTTGCGCTGGTCCTCCAGCCGCTGCTTCTCGTCCTCCAGGCGCTTGGTCCGCCCGTCGAGCTCATCGAGGATCCGTACGAGGTCCTCCTGACGGGCCCCGCGCAGCGCGCTGGAGTCGCTGTTCGAGCGCACCTGGATGGCCAGGCCCAGCCCGAGGACGAACAGGAGCAGCGCGACGATCAGTTGGGCCCGGCTCACGCGCGGCGGCCACACCGCTTCCGCCAGCCGCTGCCGACCGCTCCGCGCGGGCCCGGCGGGCTCCACGGCCTGGCCGGGCTGGTCGGGCTTCGCAACCTGGCCGGTCTGGGCCCCCTCGCCGGCCGCCGAGGGCTCGGCGGGCCGCGCCGGCTCGTCCTGCGGCGGCGTCTCCGAGCCCATCGGCTCCTCGGGCGGGTTGTCGTTCGTACTCATCGGCCTCACGCCCGGAACACGTGCCGGCGGATGGCCGCGGCGTTGGAGAAGATGCGGATGCCGAGGACCACGACCACACCGGTGGACAGCTGCGAGCCGACACCCAGCTTGTCTCCGAGGAAGACGATCAGAGCCGCGACGACCACGTTGGACAGGAACGACACCACGAAGACCTTGTCCACGAAGATGCCGTCCAGCATCGCGCGCAGGCCCCCGAACACCGCGTCCAGCGCCGCCACCACGGCGATCGGCAGATAAGGCTCGACGACGGCCGGCACTTCGGGCCGGACCAGAAGCCCGACCACCACTCCGGCCACCAGGCCCAGTACCGCGATCACGATGCACCCTTCTTCGGCTCTTCTGCTGTAGCTGTACGTACGGTCAGGCTCGACGCGGCCGGCAGCCGCAGCTCGTCCGCCGGGGACAAGGTGGCGCGGATCCCGTAGTTCTCCTGCAGGGCGTGCAGGTACTGGCCGTCCGCGGAATCCTGGAACGCGGTCCCGAGCCGCTTCTTGTCCCCCACCGCCAGCACCTCGTACGGCGGCACCAGCGGCCTGTTGTCGACCAGTATCGCGTCACCCGCGGCCCGGATCGCCGACAGCGCCGTCAGCCGCTGCCCGTTGATCGAGATGGCCTCGGCGCCGGACTGCCAGAGCCCGTTGACGATCTTCTGCATGTCCCGGTCCCGCAGCCGGCCGGTGTCCGAGAACCCCGCGTTCTCGCGCGGCTTGCCGCCACCGCCCGAGGAGGAGCCCTTCGCGTCGTCCACGACCAGCTTGAGACCGGGCCCCTGGACCTCCGTCGCACCGGACAGCAGTGCCACGAGCTGCCCCTGGTCCCCGCCGTGCTGCTTGAGCGCCTCGCGCTGGCGGCTCGCGACGTTCTCCCGCAGCCGCTCGATGTCCCGCTCCAGGCCGTCCGCGTGCTCGTCGGCCCGCTGCACCCGGTCGATCAGCTCCTGCCGCTCCTTGGCCAGCACCGGCGCGGCTATCCGCGCCTGGGCGGCACCCAGCGTGACGACCAAGGCGGCGAGCACGAGCCCGGCGGCCAGCGCCAGCTTGGCCTTCAGGGTGCGCGGCAGACCCGCCGTGCCGTCCGCCTCGCGCCGGGCCGACGCCTCCGCGTAGCCCTCGTCGAGACTGTGGTCCATCACGTGCGTCAGCAGCGACATGGATGCGTCCGGGCGCGCGGGAAGCGCCGGCGCCGAACTCCGGTTGTGGGGCGGCTGCGACATGCCGCTCATCGTCGCATGTCGGCGCCGCCCACACCGAATGCGCCCGTCCTGTGGACAGGGAGCGACATCCGCCGCACCCGGACCACCGGACCACGCCGTTTCCGCCGGCTACGGGCGCTCAGTGCCCGGCACCGTCCACCACGCCGGCCCACTCGTCGAGCAGCGCCTGCGCGGACGGGTCGTCGGGGCCCTCGGCCCACAGGTGCGTGACCGCCTCCGCCGGGTCCGGCAGGACCAGCGCCCACCGCCCGTCGGCCTCGACCACCCGCACACCGTCGGTGGTGTCCACCTGCCGGTCCCCCGCCGCCTCCACGACCCGCCGCATGACGAGCCCCTTCACCGCCCACGGGGTCGGCACGTCCCGCTTGAGTACATGGGCTCGCGGTATCCGCGCATCGATCTGGCTCAGCGTGAGCTGCGTCCGCGCCACCAGCCCGATCAGCTGGACGAAGGCCGCCGACCCGTCGAAGACACTGCTGAACTCCGGAACGATGTAACCGCCCCGGCCGTCCCCGCCGAAGATCGTGTTCTCCGCCCGGCCCACGCGCGTCAGGTCGTCGGGCGAGGTCGTCGTCCACTCCACCTGCGTCCCGTGGTACGCCGCCACCTGCTCGGCGATCCGGGTCGTGGTCACCGGCAGCGCCACCTTGCCGCTGCGCTTCTCCGCGGCCACCAGGTCGAGCAGCACCAGCAGCGCCCGGTCGTCCTCGATGATCCGCCCGCGCTCGTCCACCAGGGAGATCCGCTCGCCCACCGGGTCGAAGCGCACTCCGAAGGCGGCCCGCGCCGAGGCCACGATCTCTCCGAGCCGCACCAGTCCGGCCCGCCGGGACTCAGCGGTCTCCGTCGGCCGGGACTCGTCGAGTCCGGGGTTGATCGTCAGCGCGTCCACCTCCAGCCGGCCCAGCAGGCTGGGCAGAACCAGCCCGGCGCTGCCGTTGGAGGCGTCCACGACGACCTTGAGCCCGGAATCGGCGATGCCGGTCGTGTCCACCCGGCGCAGCAGGGAACCCGTATAGGCGTCGAAGACGCTGCCCGGGAACTGGAGGTCGCCGATCTCGCCAGGGAACGCCCGCCGGTACTCCTGCCGCGCGTACACCCGGTCCAGCTTGCGCTGCTGCTGGAGCGAGAGGTCCGCTCCTCGCTCGTCCAGGAACATGATGTCGACCGAGTCCGGCACTCCGGGCGAGGTCCGCACGACGATCCCGCCCGCGGTACCCCGCGCGGTCTGCTGCCGCGCCACCGGCAGCGGTACGTTCTCCAGGTCGCGCACGTTGATCGCGCTGCACTGCAGCGCCGAGATCACCGCCCGCTTGAGCGCTCTCGCGCCGCGGGAGTGGTCACGGGCCGTGGTGACCGTCGCGCCCTTCTTCAGGGTCGTCGCGTACGCCCCGGCGAGCCGGACCACCAGCTCGGGGGTGATCTCCACGTTCAGGATGCCGGTCACTCCGCGGGCGCCGAACAGATGCGCCTGACCTCGCGACTCCCAGATCACCGACGTGTTGACGAAGGCGCCGGCCTCGATCGTCTTGAAGGGGTAGACCCGCACGTTCCCCTGAATGATCGATTCCTCACCGACCAGACACTCGTCACCGATGACGGCCCCGTCCTCGATCCGGGCGGCCCGCATGATGTCGGTGTTCTTGCCGATGACGCAGCCGCGCAGATTGCTGTGGGGCCCGATGTAGACGTTGTCGTGGATGACGGCCCTGTGCAGGAAGGCCCCGCTCTTCACGACGACGTTCGAACCGACGACCGTGTGCTCGCGGATCTCCACACCGGCCTCGACCTTGGCGTAGTCCCCGATGTACAGCGGCCCGCGCAGCACGGCGTCCGGGCTCACCTCGGCGCCTTCGGCGATCCACACACCGGGCGAGATCTCGAAGCCGTCCATCTCGACCTGGACCTTGCCCTCGAGTACGTCGGCCTGCGCCTTGACGTAGCTCTCGTGCGTGCCGACGTCCTCCCAGTAGCCCTCGGCCACATAACCGAAGATCGGCCGGCCTTCCTTCATCAGCTGCGGGAAGACATCGCCCGACCAGTCGACCGGAACATCCGGGTCCACGTAATTGAAGACCTCGGGCTCCATCACGTAGATACCGGTGTTGACGGTGTCCGAGAACACCTGCCCCCATGTCGGCTTTTCGAGGAAGCGCTCCACCTTGCCTTCCTCGTCCACGATGGTGATGCCGAATTCCAGCGGGTTCGGCACCCGGGTCAGGCACACCGTGACCAGTGCGCCCTTCTCCTTGTGGAAGCGGATGAGATCGGTGAGGTCGAAGTCGGTGAGCGCATCGCCGGAAATGACGAGGAAAGCATCGTCCTTCAGGGCCTCCTCGGCGTTCTTCACACTGCCGGCAGTGCCGAGTGGCTTCTCCTCGTTGGCATAGGTGAGTTCCATTCCGAGCTCCTCGCCGTCACCGAAGTAGTTCTTGACGAGTGAGGCCAAGAACTGCACGGTCACAACGGTCTCACTGAGCCCATGCCGCTTGAGCAGCCTGAGCACGTGCTCCATGATCGGCCGGTTGGCCACCGGCAGGAGCGGCTTGGGCATGCTCGAGGTCATGGGGCGAAGGCGAGTGCCTTCGCCACCGGCCATCACGACGGCCTTCATGTCGGAAGAGTCCTCCTTGAGAGACGACGTTCTCGCCGACCTCACCCGTCCCGGACGGTGACTCCGCAACTCCTCCGCGTCAGCCCCACGCCGAGCGAACTCAATCGGCCGCGGCGTCCGCCTTCACGAGCCGGCGGACTTGCACCACGTAAAGGATTCCTGCCCACCAGTAGAGGGTTGTACCCCATCCGGCGAACGCCCATCCGAAAACTGCCCCCATCCAGGCCAACCAACCCGTACCGTCACTGAGCAACAGCAGGGGGAACGCGTACATCAGGTTGAAGGTCGCGGCCTTGCCGAGGAAGTTGACCTGCGGCGGCGGATAGCCGTGACGGCGCAGGATCCAGACCATGACCAGCAGCATCAGCTCACGGGCCACCAGGGCCCCGGTGAGCCAGAGCGGCAGAATGTCTCGATAGGTCAGGCCGAAGAGCGTGGAGAGGATGTACAGCCGGTCTGCGGCCGGATCCAGCAGCCGACCGAGGTTGCTGATCTGATTCCAGCGCCGCGCCAGCTTCCCGTCGAGGTAGTCGCTGACCCCGCTGAGCATGAGCACGGCCAGTGCCCAGCCGTCGTGCTTCTCCAGAATCAGCCAGAGGAACAGGGGCACGCCGGCGAGGCGAGCCATGCTCAGGATGTTCGGAATGGTGAAAATTCGGTCCGTCTGAACCCGAGTCTCCTGGACCTCCACCCGGGGGCCTCCACTGTTGAACGTACGAACGATGCCTCCTGACCCTACAGGAAGCCGCACCTGGCCAGAACGCAGAAAAGCCCCGTACCGGATACCCGGTACGGGGCTTTCTACAATGATTGTTCGGCGGCGTCCTACTCTCCCACAGGGTCCCCCCTGCAGTACCATCGGCGCTGAAAGGCTTAGCTTCCGGGTTCGGAATGTAACCGGGCGTTTCCCTAACGCTATGACCACCGAAACACTATGAAATTTGAACGCTGGCATGAACACAGCTGTTCGTTATTTCAGAACTAACACAGTGGACGCGAGCAACTGAGGACAAGCCCTCGGCCTATTAGTACCAGTCAGCTCCACCCGTTACCGGGCTTCCACATCTGGCCTATCAACCCAGTCGTCTACTGGGAGCCTTACCCTCTCAAGGAGGTGGGAATACTCATCTTGAAGCAGGCTTCCCGCTTAGATGCTTTCAGCGGTTATCCCTCCCGAACGTAGCCAACCAGCCATGCCCTTGGCAGGACAACTGGCACACCAGAGGTTCGTCCGTCCCGGTCCTCTCGTACTAGGGACAGCCCTTCTCAATATTCCTACGCGCACAGCGGATAGGGACCGAACTGTCTCACGACGTTCTAAACCCAGCTCGCGTACCGCTTTAATGGGCGAACAGCCCAACCCTTGGGACCGACTCCAGCCCCAGGATGCGACGAGCCGACATCGAGGTGCCAAACCATCCCGTCGATATGGACTCTTGGGGAAGATCAGCCTGTTATCCCCGGGGTACCTTTTATCCGTTGAGCGACGGCGCTTCCACAAGCCACCGCCGGATCACTAGTCCCGACTTTCGTCCCTGCTCGACCCGTCGGTCTCACAGTCAAGCTCCCTTGTGCACTTACACTCAACACCTGATTGCCAACCAGGCTGAGGGAACCTTTGGGCGCCTCCGTTACCCTTTGGGAGGCAACCGCCCCAGTTAAACTACCCATCAGACACTGTCCCTGATCCGGATCACGGACCGAGGTTAGACATCCAGCACGACCAGAGTGGTATTTCAACGGCGACTCCACCCCAACTGGCGTTGGGGTTTCAAAGTCTCCCACCTATCCTACACAAGCCGAACCGAACACCAATATCAAACTGTAGTAAAGGTCCCGGGGTCTTTCCGTCCTGCTGCGCGAAACGAGCATCTTTACTCGTAGTGCAATTTCACCGGGCCTATGGTTGAGACAGTCGAGAAGTCGTTACGCCATTCGTGCAGGTCGGAACTTACCCGACAAGGAATTTCGCTACCTTAGGATGGTTATAGTTACCACCGCCGTTTACTGGCGCTTAAGTTCTCAGCTTCGCACACCCGAAAGTGCACTAACCGGTCCCCTTAACGTTCCAGCACCGGGCAGGCGTCAGTCCGTATACATCGCCTTACGGCTTCGCACGGACCTGTGTTTTTAGTAAACAGTCGCTTCTCGCTGGTCTCTGCGGCCACCCCCAGCTCACGGAGTAAATCCGATCACCAGTGATGGCCCCCCTTCTCCCGAAGTTACGGGGGCATTTTGCCGAGTTCCTTAACCATAGTTCACCCGAACGCCTCGGTATTCTCTACCTGACCACCTGAGTCGGTTTAGGGTACGGGCCGCCATGAAACTCGCTAGAGGCTTTTCTCGACAGCATAGGATCATCCACTTCACCACAATCGGCTCGGCATCAGGTCTCAGCCTTAATGAGGGACGGATTTGCCTACCCCTCGGCCTACACCCTTACCCCGGGACAACCACCGCCCGGGCTGGACTACCTTCCTGCGTCACCCCATCGCTTACCTACTACAAGTCTGGTTCGTCGGCTCCACCACTTTCCTTTCCCCGAAGGGTCCGGAACGGCTTCACGGACTTAGCATCGCCTGATTCGATATTGGGCGTTTCAAAGCGGGTACCGGAATATCAACCGGTTGTCCATCGACTACGCCTGTCGGCCTCGCCTTAGGTCCCGACTTACCCTGGGCAGATCAGCTTGACCCAGGAACCCTTAGTCAATCGGCGCACACGTTTCTCACGTGTGTATCGCTACTCATGCCTGCATTCTCACTCGTGAACCGTCCACAACTAGCTTCCGCTGCTGCTTCACCCGGCACACGACGCTCCCCTACCCATCACAGCGGGCGTTGGCCCTATTGCTGCAATGACACGACTTCGGCGGTACGCTTGAGCCCCGCTACATTGTCGGCGCGGAATCACTTGACCAGTGAGCTATTACGCACTCTTTCAAGGGTGGCTGCTTCTAAGCCAACCTCCTGGTTGTCTCTGCGACTCCACATCCTTTCCCACTTAGCGTACGCTTAGGGGCCTTAGTCGATGCTCTGGGCTGTTTCCCTCTCGACCATGGAGCTTATCCCCCACAGTCTCACTGCCGTGCTCTCACTTACCGGCATTCGGAGTTTGGCTAAGGTCAGTAACCCGGTAGGGCCCATCGCCTATCCAGTGCTCTACCTCCGGCAAGAAACACACGACGCTGCACCTAAATGCATTTCGG
>NZ_CP108700.1:1720000-2200000 GCF_045162725.1 Streptomyces sp. NBC_01006
CGGGCTCATCCTTCACCGCCGGAGCTTTCAACCCCCGCCCATGCAGGCAGGAGTATTATCCGGTATTAGACCCCGTTTCCAGGGCTTGTCCCAGAGTGAAGGGCAGATTGCCCACGTGTTACTCACCCGTTCGCCACTAATCCACCCCGAAGGGCTTCATCGTTCGACTTGCATGTGTTAAGCACGCCGCCAGCGTTCGTCCTGAGCCAGGATCAAACTCTCCATGAATGTTTACCGGTAATCCGGTACACACACTTAGAGCGGGTCAGTCATGTCGGAATATGACCGACTGACCACTGCGTCCTCGCTGTGTTGTTGCCTGCAAGCATCACCCGAAGGCGACCTCACAGGTCTTTTTCAAAGGAACCTCATCCACCGAAGTGGACGGGGTATCAACTTCTGGCGTTGATTTTTGGCACGCTGTTGAGTTCTCAAGGAACGGACGCTTCCTTTGTACTCACCCTCTCAGGCTTTCCTCCGGGCTTTCGTTCTTTCGTTCTTGCGTTTCCGACTCTATCAGAGTCAGTTCCGCTCGCTTTCCAGGTCGTTCACTTTCGCGTTTTCCCTTTCCAGCGATTCCGACTCTATCAGGGCTTTTCCGGCTCCTTGACCACTCACTCGATTTACCGGGAAGGCAATACGAAGAGCAGCACGGATCAAGACCAGCACTGAAGAGGAGGAGTCCCGTCCATCGGTTGTTCGCGAGAAGTTCACGCGGCACGTCCTGGCGGGAGTCACGACAGTACAGGGCCCGTGGTGCCCAAGCAAATCGATTCAGGCGTATGGTCTAGTCCACTACGTCGTCGCGGTCGCGCGTCGTGCCCTCCGGCAGGGGGTGCACATCGAGTGAACCGGGACATGTCGTGACATACCCTTCTGAAAGTACGTCGTCACAGCACGGGTTGTGACGACGACACGTAGAAGCACCACCCCTGGGAGGCCCCCCATGACCAGCGTGACGTCCCCACTTGCCGGGCAGGCCATCGGACTCGCGGCAGTGCCCGATCCGGTGTTCTCCGGCGCAATGGTGGGTCCGGGCACCGCTATTGACCCCGTGCGCGAGCCGTCGGAGGCGGTGGCCCCCGTCGACGGTGTGGTCGTCTCCCTGCACCCGCACGCGTACGTCGTCGTCGACGGCGAAGGGCACGGCGTACTCACCCACCTCGGGATCGACACCGTTCAGCTCAACGGCGAGGGCTTCGAGCTGCTCGTCAACAAGGGCGACACCGTGACCCGTGGGCAGGCCGTCATCCGTTGGAACCCGCAGGCCGTCGAGGACGCCGGCAAGTCTCCGATCTGCCCCGTCGTGGCGCTGGAGGCGACCCCGGACTCCCTGGGCGATGTCGTCGAGTCCGGAGACGTGAAGGTCGACGACGCCCTGTTCAGCTGGCAGTGACCTCGTCCGCCTGCACGGGCGGGTCGGACATCCACCGCGGCGGCTGGGCCCGCCGCTCAATCGGAGACGGGTGAAATGGAGACAACGCTGCGAGGCGTCGGCGTGAGCCACGGTGTGGCGATCGGCGAGGTGCGGCACATGGGCACGGCGGTTCTGGAGCCGCCGGCCAAGCAGATCACCGCGGACGAGGCGGAGCGCGAACAGGGGCGCGCCCGCAAGGCCGTGGAGGCTGTGTCCGCCGACCTGATCGCGCGCGGCCAGCTGGCAGGCGGCGAGGCCCAGCACGTGCTGGAGGCCCAGGCGATGATCGCCACAGACCCCGAGCTGATGGCGGACGTCGACCGGCGCATCGCCGTCGGCAGCACGGCCGAGCGCGGCGTGTACGACGCGTTCGCCTCGTACCGCGACCTGCTCGCGGGGGCCGGGGAGTACATGGCCGGCCGAGTGGCCGACCTGGACGACGTCCGGAATCGCATCGTGGCGCGGCTGCTGGGCGTGCCGATGCCGGGTGTGCCGGACAGCGACGAGCCGTACGTGCTGATCGCGAGGGACCTGGCCCCCGCCGACACCGCGCTGCTCGACCCGGCGCTCGTCCTCGGCTTCGTCACCGAGGAGGGCGGCCCGACCAGCCACAGCGCGATCCTCGCGCGGGCGCTGGGCGTGCCGGCGATCGTGGCGCTGCCGGGTGCCGGTGAGATCGCCGAGGGTACGGTCATCGCCGTCGACGGCAGCACCGGTGACCTGTTCGTCGAGCCCACCGCCGAGAAGCGGGCCGAGCTGGAGGCCGCGGCCGCCGAGCGCAAGGCCGCTCTCGCGTCCTCGTCCGGTCCGGGTGCGACCTCCGACGGTCACAAGGTGCCGCTGCTGGCCAACGTCGGCGGTCCGGCGGACGTGCCTGCGGCCGTGGAGGCCGGGGCGGAGGGTGTGGGCCTGTTCCGCACCGAGTTCCTGTTCCTGGACGACAGCAAGAAGGCGCCGTCCGAGGAGAAGCAGATCGAGTCGTACCGCAAGGTGCTCGAAGCCTTCCCCGAGGGTCGCGTCGTCGTACGTGTCCTGGATGCCGGCGCCGACAAGCCGCTGGACTTCCTGACTCCGGCCGACGAGCCGAACCCGGCGCTGGGCGTGCGCGGTCTGCGGTCGCTGCTGGACCACCCGGACGTGCTGCGTACGCAGCTGACCGCGCTGGCCAAGTCGGCCCAGGGCCTGCCGGTCCACCTGGAGGTCATGGCTCCGATGGTGGCCGACCGGACCGACGCGAAGGCGTTCGCGGACGCGTGCCGCGAGGCCGGGCTGCAGGCGAAGTTCGGCGCGATGGTGGAGATCCCCTCCGCCGCGCTCCGGGCGCGCTCGATCCTCCAGGAGGTCGAGTTCCTGTCGCTGGGCACGAACGACCTGGCGCAGTACGCGTTCGCCGCGGACCGTCAGGTCGGTGCGGTGTCGCGGCTCCAGGACCCGTGGCAGCCGGCGCTGCTCGACCTGATCGCCATGTCGGCCGAGGCCGCCAGGGCGGAGGGCAAGAGCTGCGGTGTCTGTGGTGAGGCCGCTTCCGACCCGCTGCTGGCCTGTGTGCTGACGGGTCTGGGTGTCACCTCTCTCTCGATGGGTGCCGCTTCGATTCCCTACGTGCGGGCGACGCTCGCCAAGTACACGCTGGCCCAGTGCGAGCGCGCGGCGGCCGCGGCGCGTGCGGCGGACAGCGCCGAGGAGGCCCGCGTGGCTGCCCAGGCGGTGCTGTCCGGCGAGTAGCCGAGCAGGGTGGTGTCGATCGAGGGGCCTTCGCCGGTGGCGGGGGCCCCTCGGTCGTGTCCGGTCGTGTCCGGTCGTGTCCTCCTTGGGTCAGTGGTTCGGGGTGGGGTCGTCCACCTCGTAGCCGGGGCAGTATTCGACGCCGGACTCGGGGGCCACGGGGTCCCCGGTGTCGGCGTCCGTGCAGTAGGCGTTGAACACGGCCGCCGCGGAGAGCGGGACCAGGCGGCCGCGGTCCAGGCGCCAGCCGTGGACCCGGTCGCCGAGGCCCTCGATGGTGCTGCGCAGCACCAGGCCCCCGGGACCGCCGAGGGCGAGGCCGGCGGCGAGAACGGTCACGAAGTCGAGTCCTTCGCGGCCCTCGATGCGCGGCGGACCGTCCCGGTCCGGGTCGACCTCGGCGTGCAGGACGGCGACGAGCTGTTCGTCCTGGGTCGGGACGCTGCAGACGAGGTGGTGGTGTCCCGGCCCGGCGCCGTCGACGAGGCGGGTGAGCGCCCCGCTCGCCCGGGTGAAGGAGGCGTGGCCGATGTCCTCGCCGCAGTCGGCGCAGCTGCCGACGCCGGCGAGCAGGGTGGTGGCGTACTCCCAGGTGGCCTGGCGGACGGCCTCGTCGACGAGGAGCGGGACGAGCTCGTCGATGGGCTGGCCGGTGTACGGCAGTAGGGCCCCGGCGCCGGCCAGTTCGGCCGTGAAGCGCGTACGGGCCCCGGCGGTGTCCGGGTCGATGCCGTGTTCCCTGCAGAACTCGGCGTACTCGTCGGGGTCGAAGAGGGCGACGGTGGTGTGGATGCCCTGAGCCGCGAGGGACCGGAGCAGGCCGTCGACGTGGCGGAGGTAGTCGCTGTAGTCGTCGTGGTGGTCGAAGGTGAAGCTGCGGTAGTCGCGCATGGCCGCGAAGTCCCCGGCGTCGGCCAGGAGGCCGACGGTGCTGGGGACTTCGCGGCGCAGCATGCGGCGCCGGGTGGTGCGGCCACCGGCCTGCGGGGCCTTTGCGGCCCTCCCGGTGGTCCGGCTGGTGTCGTGGCGTGTCCGTGGCATGGCTCCCCCTGAGTGACGCATTCGATTGCTCACTCACAGTAACCGTGACCACTGACAGTGACCTCAGTCGCGCGTGCGCGTACGGGCGAGCTCCTCGTAGAAGTGCAGGAGTTCGAGGTTGTCGACCGAGCCCGGGTTGACCGCCTTCGCCAGCGGCGTGCCCTGGAGGAGGCGCTTGACCGGGACCTCGATGCGCTTGCCCGTCAGGGTGTGCGGGATGGCCGGCACCTCGATGACCTCGTCGGGGACGTGGCGCGGGGAGAGCTCCTCGCGGATCGTGGCCTTGATCCGGCCGCGGAGGTCGTCGTCGAGGGTCGCGCCGGGTGCGAGGTGGACGAACAGCGGCATCCAGTAGCCCCCGTTGGGCTCCTCCAGGCCGATGACCAGGGACTCTTTGATCTCGGGAAGGCGTTCGACGGCCTCGTAGATATCGGCGGAGCCCATCCGGACGCCCTGCCGGTTGAGGGTGGAGTCGGAGCGGCCGTGGATGACGACGGAGCCGTGGTCGGTGATCGTGATCCAGTCCCCGTGGCGCCAGACGCCGGGGAACATCTCGAAGTAGCTGTCGCGGTAGCGACTGCCGTCCGGGTCGTTCCAGAAGTGGATCGGCATGGAGGGCATCGGGTTGGTGACGACCAGCTCGCCGACCTCCCCGATCAGCGGCTTGCCGGACGGGTCCCAGGACTGGAGGTCGGTGCCGAGGCAGGCGGCCTGGAGCTCGCCGATGTGGACGGGGAGGGTGGGGACGGCGCCGGCGAAGCAGCTGCAGACGTCGGTGCCGCCGCTGACGGAGGCGATCCAGAGGTCTTCCGCCACCTCGTCGTGCAGCCAGCGGAAGCCGTCGGGCGGCAGCGGGGAGCCCGTGGTCGCCACGCACTTCACGGCGGAGAGGTCGAAGTCCCGGCCGGGGTGGACCTCCGCCTTGCGGCAGGCCATGACGTACGCGGCGGAGGTCCCGTACAGGGTGGCCCCGGTCCGCTCGGCGATCCGCCACTGGGCCCCGGTGTCGGGATAGCCCGGGCTCCCGTCGTACAGGACGACCGTCGTCCCGGTGAGCAGGCCGGAGACGAGGAAGTTCCACATCATCCAGCCGGTGGAGGTGTACCAGAAGAACCGGTCCTCGGGACCGAGGTCGCAGTGCAGGCCGAGCTGCTTCAGGTGCTCCAGGAGGATGCCGCCCTGGGACTGCACGATCGCCTTCGGCAGGCCCGTCGTACCGGAGGAGTAGAGCACCCAGAGCGGGTGGTCGAACGGGACCGGCTCGAAGACGGGCTCGGCGGCGCCGGAGATCAGGTCCGCCCAGGCGACGGCGCCTTCGGGGGCCTCCGTGCCGAGCAGCGGGATGTGGACGACGGCGCGCAGCGAGGGGAGCTCGGCGCGCAGTTCGGCGACGGCGTCGCGGCGGTCGTGCTCCTTGCCGCCGTAGCGGTAGCCGTCGACGGTGAACAGGACGACCGGCTCGACCTGCTGGAAGCGGTCGAGGACGCTGCGGGCGCCGAAGTCGGGGGCGCAGGAGGTCCACACGGCGCCGACGGCGGCGGTGGCGAGGAGCGCGGTGACGGCCTCGGGGATGTTGGGGAGGTAGCCGCTCACCCGGTCGCCGGGGCGTACGCCGAGGGCGCGCAGCTCGGCGGCGAGTGCGCCGACCTGGCGGCGGAGCTCGGCCCAGGTGACGGGGGTGGCCTCGTGGGTCTCGTCCACGTACAGCAGCGCGGCGTCGTCCGCGCGCGCCGGGTCCTCGGCGGCGCGCAGGGCGTGCTCGGCGTAGTTGAGGGTGGCGCCGGGGAACCAGCGCGCGCCGGGCATGGAGCGGTCCGCGAGGACGGATTCGTACGGGGTGGTGAAGCGGACGTCGAACCACTCGGCGACGGCCTGCCAGAAGGTGTCGAGCTCGTCGACGGACCAGCTGTGCAGTGCGGGGTAGCCGCCGTCCGCGGGGGCTCCGAAGCGCTCTGCGGCCCAGGCCTGGAAGGCGGTGATGCGGGCCGCGGCGATCCGGTCGGGGCCCGGGGACCAGAGGGGTTCCGGCGGGGTGGCTGAGGTCATGGGTCGGCTCCCGGTCAAGTCTGCGGCTCGCGCGTCGTGTGCGTGATGTGTGCGTGGCGTGCGTACGGCGCCCCCGCGCGGTGGGTGTGCGCGGCGGCTCACAGGGACCATGCCATGTGATCCACCTCCGCACCAGGGGCCTCTTGGACGAGTGAACGGAAGTTGAACGCCGCCCGCTCGCCGGGCGGCCGGTGGCAGGGTGAGCAGCATGAACGGTCGTGATCTGGTGCGTGCGGTGAAGGAAATCGGTACGGAGCGCGGGCGGCGCGCGTGGCGCTCGGCCCTGCGCAACCGGCGCGCGGACGCGGTGGGGCTCCCGCGCCGGGGCGCGGAGCGGGCCCGCGTGCCGGGTCTGCTGACCGGTACGGAAGCACGGCCGGGCGGCGGGGTGCTCAAGTTCACGCGCTCGGAGCTGCTGGTACGGGTCACGGCCGGCGGTGCGGTGTTCTGGGGCTGGGACGGGGCCGGGCCGACCCCCTCGTACGCGCTGGTCGGCAGCGGGCCGGAGCCCGATCCGCGGGCCGTGCTGGAGCCGGACACCGGCGGCGGTTGGCGGGTGGTCTCGGAGCGGGTGACGGTGGCGGTGTCCCGGCACGGGGCGATCGAGGTCCGTACGCCCGGCGGGACGGTGCTGCGCCGGGAGCTGCCGCCGCGTTGGTGGGAGCCGGTCCAGCCTGTCGCCGGGGAGCCGGTCGAGTCGCGGTGGCTCCAGCGGGCGGAGGTGCCGGCGGACGCGCGGTTCTTCGGGCTGGGCGGGCGGGCCGGCGGTCCGCGGCTGCGCGACGGGGTGTACCGGCTGTGGAACACGGACCCCAAGGGCGGCTTCGGGCCCGGTGACGATCCGCTGTACATCACGATGCCCGTGCAGATGGTGGTCGCGGACGCGGGTACCCACCTGGTGTTCCACGACAACTCCTGGGACGGCCGGGTGGCGCTGCGCGAGGGCGAGGAGGGCGCCGGCTCGGGGGCGGACCGGCCGGGGGCGAGCGAGCTGCGCATGGAGGGCGGGCCGCTGCGCTGCTGGGTGCTGGTGGGAACGCCGGCGCGGGTGCTGCAGGGCTGGTCGGGGCTGACCGGCGGGGCCGCCGTACCGCCCGAATGGGCGCTCGGCTACCAGCACGCGCGGTGGGGGTTCGGGAGCGCGCAGGAGGTGCGGCGGGTGGTGTCGGGCTACACCGCGCGCGGGCTCCCGCTGTCGGGCGTGCACCTGGACATCGACCACTACGACGAGCACCGTGTCTTCACGGTGGACAAGGAGCGGTTCCCCGATCTGCCGGGGCTGGCGCGGGAGCTGGCGGAGCAGGGCGTACGGCTCGTGTCGATCGTCGACCCGGCGGTGAAGGCGGGCGACGCCGTCCACGAGGCGGGCCGTGCGGTGGGGGCGGGCGGGGCCTTCGTACGGGACGCCCGGGGGCAGGAGGTGCGGGGCGAGGTCTGGCCCGGCGAGTGCGCGTACCCGGACTTCACGGATCCGGCGGTGCGCACCTGGTGGGGCGGGCTGTACGCGGAGCGGCTGGAGCAGGGCTTCGCCGGGGTGTGGCACGACATGAACGAGCCGGTGTCCTTCGCCCCCTTCGGGGACATGACGCTGCCCCGTTCGGCGCGGCACTCGATGGACGGGGCGGGCGGGGACCACCGGGCCGCGCACAACGTGTACGCGCTCGGGATGGCGCGGGCGGGCTGGGAGGGGCTGGTCCGGCTGCGGCCCGCGGAGCGGCCGTTCCTGTTCTCCCGGTCGGGGTGGGCGGGGATGCAGAGGTACGGGGGCACCTGGTCCGGGGACGTGGAGACCGGCTGGGAGGGGCTGCGGGCCTCGCTGGCGCTGGTGCTGGGGCTCGGCCTGTGCGGGGTGCCGTACTCGGGCCCGGACGTGGGCGGTTTCGGGGGCTCGCCCTCGCCGGAGCTGTATCTGCGGTGGCTCCAGCTGGGGTCGTACCTGCCGCTGTTCCGGACCCACTCGGCGATCTGGGCCGGGCGGCGGGAGCCGTGGGAGTTCGGGCCGGAGGTGGAGGAGGCGGCGCGGGCCGTACTGGCGGAGCGGGAGCGGCTGCGGCCGTACTTCCTGACGCTGGCCCAGCTGGCGCGCCGGACCGGGGCCCCGTACGTGCGGCCGCTGTGGTGGGGGGCGCCGGAGGACCGGGCGCTGCGGGACTGCGAGGACGCGTTCCTGCTCGGCGACGCGCTGCTGGTGGCGCCGGTGCTGGAGTGCGGGGCGGACCGGCGGGCGGTCCGGCTGCCGCGGGGGCGCTGGTACGACACCGCGACGGGGACGGCGTACGAGGGCCCCGGACAGGTCCTGCTGGACGCCCCGCAGGGGCGGATCCCGGTGCTGGCCCGGGCGGGCTCGGTGCTGCCGGTCCGCCGGGCCGGTGAAGGCGGGGTGGCGTTGGAGGCGTGGGCTCCGGCCCGGGGGCGTACGGGCGGCGGGGTGGTGATCCGGGACCCGGGGCCGGGGTTCGAGGCGGGCGGGGTCGAGCGGTACGCGGTGCGGTGGGTGGAGGACGCGGTGGTGGTGGAGAACGAAGCCGGCGAGCCGGTCGAGGGGGTGGAGGTACGGGGGCTCGGGCTCGGGGCCGCGCAAGGCGTTCCGGGGCGGCTCTAGGAGCGTTCCAGGCGGCCGGGGGACCCTGCCCCTGCGCGCGGACCGGCCGCGCCGCCGTCGGAACCGTCGGTCAGGGGGTCAGTGGTGGTCTGGGCGAATCCGGCCGGCAGTCGTCCGCGCCGCCGGGACATCGCGCCGGGGTCCGAGGTCGTGGGCGCCTGCCAGCTGCTCCTGGCGTGGGGGCTGCTCGTCGCGGCGCGGCAGGCGTCGCCGGTCGCGTCCCTGGTGGTGTTCGGGGTCGGGTCGGTCGCCGCGGTGGCGGTGGGGTTCCTGCACGGGCTGCTTCTCGTCAAGCCGGTGGCGGTACTGGGGCGGCTGACGGCCCGTCTGACGGCGTGGCCGGAGCCGGTGGCGGTCCTGGTCATGACGGTGCCGGTCTCGGCGCCGCCGGCCCTGCTGGCCCACGGGTGGCTGAGCGGCCACCTGGCGTCGGCTCCCGGCTTCGGAGTGGTCTGGGCGAGCGCGGCGGCGAGCGCGGTGCTCCCGATGGTCGCGGGGGCTTGTCTGCGGGTCCGGCCGGTGCCGTTGCGCGCGCTGTGGGCGCGCGGTCTGGCCGTGACGGCAGTGGTGGCTGTGGCGGCGGTGGCCATGGCGGACTTCGTCCTGCCGTCGGGGGCGTGAGGTGCGGGCGCGCGAGCCGCATGGGCGTGAGCGCGGGTGCGAGCCGGGTCGCCCGGCGTCAGCCGGTGTAGCGGCCCGCGAACCAGGCTGCCGTGGCGCGGGTGTGGAGGGGGAAGGCCAGCTCCGTCGGGGTGCGCAGGACGTGCCAGCCCGAGGTCTCGTCCGTCGGGGCCGACGGCGGCAGGGATGCCGTCGGGCGCGGCGGCAGCAGCCCGAAGAGCAGCAGGTGGCCCGCCGGGGAGCTCATCGCGTCGGCCAGGGCCACCTCCGAGGCCGGGGCGCGGATGCCCGTCTCCTCGCGCAGCTCGCGGACGACCGCGTCGCGCCAGTCCTCGCCGAAGTCGATGAAACCGCCGGGCAGGGCGATGCCCCCGAGGGCCGGCTCGATGGTGCGGGTGATCACGACCAGCCCGGTGCCCGCCTCGTCCTCGACCGGGAGCAGCGTGATGGCCACCGGCAGGGGGTTGCGGTACGTGACGGCCCCGCACGAGGCGCACGTACGGGGCCAGGAGGTCGTGTCGAACAGCGATCCGCAGGTGGAGCAGTGCGAGTCCCTCTGCTGTGCCGGCATGCGGCGATCGTATGCCAAGGGGCATGGGGGCGCTCTCGGTTGTGCGAGTTCGGCTTTCCGGTCCCTGTCGTCCCCATCCGGCCGTGAGTACCGTGCCCGCATGACTTTCGCTTCGTACGAGGAGTTCTGGCCCTACTACGTCGCCCAGCACTCCCGCGCCGCCACCCGCTGGATCCACCTCACCGGCACGCTGACCGGGCTCGCCCTCACCGCGTACGGCCTGGCGCGGGGCCGGAAGCGGTTTCTCGCCGCGCTGCCCCTGATCGGGTACGGGACGGCCTGGCCGGCGCATTTCCTGGTCGAGGGGAACAACCCGGCCACCTTCGGGCATCCGGCCTGGTCGTTGCGCGGGGACGCGCAGATGATCCGGATGATGCTGGCCGGGCGCGACGCGGAGCTGGGGGCGATCGCACAGAAGTGGCTTGCCGAGAACCCGTGCCAGGACTGCCCGCCCGTGACAGACTTCTGACGATCCATCAGATTTCTGTGACCGGCTGGGGAGGGGTTCCCTTGGGACGTACACGTACACCCGTCGTGAGCGGGTGGTTCACCGAGGACGGACCGGAGGAGGGCGGCGGCTTCCGGCTGCTCGGCACCCGGTGTTCCGCCTGCGCCGCGGTGTTCTTCCCGCGCGAGGACGCGTACTGCCGCAATCCGCACTGCCCCGGCGACGGCCTGCTCGCCGAGGTGCCGCTGTCCCCGCGGGGCCGGGTGTGGTCCTACACCGACGGGCGGTACCGGCCGCCCGCGCCGTACGTGTCCGACGCGGACGCGCCCTGGGAGCCGTACTCCCTGGTCGCGGTGGAGCTGGAGGCCGAGGGGATGGTCGTGCTCGGGCAGACGGTCCCCGGGGTCACCGTCGCCGATCTGGCGGTCGGGATGGAGGTCGAGGTGGTCGGCGGCGTGCTGAACGAGGACCCGGACACCGGGACCGTCTGGACCACCTGGCGGTTCAAGCCGGCGGGAGGCGCCGCGTGAGCGCCGACATCGCCGTCCTCGGGGCCGGTATGCACCCCTGGGGCAAGTGGGGCCGCAGCTTCGTCGAGTACGGACGGGCCGCGGCCCGGACCGCGCTCGCCGACGCCGGGCTGGAGTGGGCCGACGTCCAGTCGATCGTCGGCGCCGACACCGTGCGCTCCGGGTACCCCGGCTACGTGGCCGGCGCGACCTTCGCCCAGGCCCTCGGCTGGCAGGGCGCGCGGGTGACCAGCGTGTACGCGGCCTGCGCCTCCGGGGCCCAGGCCATCGGGGCGGCGCGGGCGCAGATCCTGGCCGGGCTGGCCGACGTCGTCCTGGTCGTCGGCGCGGACGCGGCGCCCAAGGGGTTCTTCGCCCCGGCCGGCGGGGACCGGCCGGACGATCCGGACTGGCTGCGGTTCCGCGTCCTGGGCGCCACGAACCCGGCGTACTTCGCCCTCTACGCGCGCCGCCGGATGGCCGTGTACGGCGACACGCTCGACGATTTCGCGCAGGTGAAGGTGAAGAACGCCGCGGCCGGCGCCCTGAACCCGCTCGCCCGGTACCGCAAGCCCGTCACGGCCGAAGAGGTCGCGGACTCGGCGGTCGTCGCCGATCCGCTGCGGCTGCTCGACATCTGCGCCACCTCGGACGGGGGCGCGGCCCTGGTCCTGAGCAGCATGGACTTCGCGCGCTCGCGCGGGGTCGCCGATCCGGTGCGGATCCGGGCGGTGTCGACGGTGACGCCGACGTATCCCCGTACGGTCCTCGACCTCCCGGACATCGCCACGGACTCGGTGACCGCCGTACGGCCGGCGCCGGGCTCGTTCCGGGCGTCGATCGCGCGGGCCGCGTACGAGGAGGCCGGGCTCGGGCCCGGGGACCTCTCGCTCGCCGAGGTGTACGACCTGTCCACCGCCCTGGAGCTGGAGTGGTACGAGGACATCGGCCTGTGCGCCGAGGGCGAGGGGGCCAAGCTCGTACGGGAGGGCGCGACGGCGCTCGGCGGGCGGGTGCCGGTGAACACCAGCGGCGGACTGGCCTCCTTCGGGGAGGCGGTGCCGGCGCAGGCCATCGCCCAGGTGTGCGAGCTGACCTGGCAACTGCGCGGCACGGCCGGGGACCGGCAGGTGCCGGGGGCCCGGGCGGGGATCACCGCGAACCAGGGGCTGTTCGGGCACGGATCGGCCGTCGTCGCGGTGCGGTGAGGGCCCGTGGCCGGGGGCGGGGACGGAGGCGGCCACGTGACGCCGGCGGCTACGCCGGGGTGACGGCGGCCGGCCGGGTGCGGACCCTGAACAGGTGCTGTCGTCCGAACGCTTGACGACCCCCGGAGGCAGGTTCACACTCGCTCCACAGCCTCCCGCCGCGTACGACGCCGCGGCCGGGGCCCCCGTCCCCCCATGAGAGCCGCGGCCCGTACCCCAGTCGGCGGGGGTACGGGCCGCCTCCTGTGCGCCGGGGGCTCGGAGGGTGCCTCCTAGCTCCCCGCGGTCAGGCTCCGGCGGCGGGCCCGCGCCAGCGACATCGCGTGTTCCACCACCCCCACCAGCACGTCCTTGACGGACTCCCGGTCCCGGGCGTCGCACAGCAGGACCGGCACCTCGGGATCGAGGTCGAGCGCCTCCCGTACGGTCACCACCGGGTGGCGTTCGGCGCCGTCGAAGCAGTTGACGGCGACCGTGAACGGGATCCCCCGCCGCTCGAAGTAGTCGACTGCGGCGAAGCAGTCGGCGAGGCGGCGGGTGTCGGCGAGGACCACGGCGCCGAGCGCGCCCTGGGCCAGCTCGTCCCACAGGAACCAGAACCGGTCCTGTCCGGGCGTGCCGAACAGGTACAGCACCAGGTCCTCGCGCAGCGTGATGCGACCGAAGTCCATCGCCACGGTGGTGGTGCTCTTGCCCTCCACTCCCCCGGTGTCGTCGATGCCGACGCCCGGCTCGGACAGCAGTTCCTCGGTCCGCAGCGGTCTGATCTCGCTCACCGCACTGACCAGGGTGGTCTTGCCCACCCCGAAGCCGCCCGCGACCAGGATCTTCAGGGTCAGCGGCTCGACCGGTGACACGGCATGCATGGCACCGGTGCGGCTAGAGCGCCCGAAGGCCATCGATCACCTCACGCAGAATGGATTCATCGGGCAGTTCGGCCGGGGGTACCGGCCGGTTCACATGGACCAGTTCCTCATCGGCCAGGTCGCCGATCAGGACCCGTACGACCCCGACCGCGAGGTCGAGTTCGGCCGCGAGTTCGGCGACCGACTGCGGCCGCTCCCGGCACAGTCCGAGGATGTGGGAGTGCTCCGGGGACAGGGTCAGGTCCCAGACCGGATCGTCGGCCGCCGGTTCGGCGACGACGAGCGCGATCAGGTCGAGCCGGTGCTGGCCGGCGTGGCTGGTCCGGCCGCGGGTCATGGCGTACGGGCGCACGACGGGGCCGGCCTCGTCGTCGAACCAGTGCGGGTGGGCGGGGTCGTACGGCCGGCCCGGATCGTTCTCGGCCGGATGGTTCTGGCCTGGATCGCTCATGCCGTCCGCCTCACCCTCCGGCTGGCAGCCCGGAGCGGGGAGCGGTCGCCAGGTGGTCGCCTACCCGCTTGACCATGAGGGTCATCTCGTACGCGACCTGCCCGACGTCGGAGTCGGCGTCGGAGAGCACGGCCAGGCAGCTGCCGTCCCCGGCGGCCATGACGAAGAGGAAGGCCTCGTCCAGCTCGACCACGGTCTGGCGGACGCTGCCGGACTCGAAGTGGCGGCCGACGCCCTTGGCCAGGCTGTGGAAGCCGGAGGCCACGGCGGCCAGGTGCTCGCTGTCCTCGCGGGTCAGGTCCTTCGAGCTGCCCGTGGGCAGGCCGTCGCCGGAGAGGACCACGGCCTTGCGGATGCTGCCGACCCGGTCGACGAGCTCGTCGAGGAGCCAGTTGAGCGGACCGGAGCCGCGGCCCCGGGTGTCGTTGCCGGTCTGCGGTGCGGTCATCGACCGTCCCCCTCGTTCTCGTTTCCGGGACCTGTGGCGGCGGAAGTGCCTGCCCCGGTTCCGGACTGCTGCTGTGCCTGCTGGGTGCGGCCCGCCGTCCAGCCGCGCTGGAGTGCGGACATGCGCGTACGTACCTCTTCCGCGTCGCGGTGGACCACCTGGTCCGTGGCGGCTTCGGCGGGTGCGGCGGCCTGGGCGTTCTTCAGCTGGGGCGCCAGGTTGGCCTGGCGGACGCGCTTGGGCAGCCCGCCGGGGCCCGGGGCGGCCGGCTCCGGCTGCGCCGAGGTCTTCGGGACCGCGGTGACCGGGCGGGGCTCCACGCGGCGGCCGTGCTCGGCGACCAGCGTCGGGGTGGGCCTGCGGCGCGGCAGCGGCACGGCGCCGGGGGACCGGGTCCCGTCGGGGCGGGCGCCGCGGACCGGATCGGCGCGGTGGCTGTCCAGCCGGACCGGGCCGGTGGGGGCCAGCGGCTCCCGCTCGCGCTCCTGGCCGCCCTTGCGGTCGGTGTGCGCCCGGTCCGCCGGGCGGAGCCCCAGCAGGGCGCTGCGCGGGGTGCCGTTCGGCGGGGTCTCGTCGTCGAGGGTGGCCATGGCGGGGCGGCCGCCGACGCCGGTGAGCCCGGAGATCCCGGTGGTGATCTCGTCCAGGGCGGCCGGGTCGTCGAGGCCGAGCACGCCGAGCGGGGCTTCCAGTTCGACCGGGCCGCGCAGTTCGGGGGCGGCGAGGGAGCGGCCGGCCGGGGCGCGCTCCATGGCCGCCGGGGCGGGCCGGGCGGAGCCCTGGCCGTTCTTGGCTCCGAGGCCGGCCCGGGCGCCCTTGCCGTCTCCGAGGCGCAGGCCGGTGCCGTTGGTCTCGGGGGCCTCGGTGAGCAGGGCCGCCGGGAGGAACACCACGGCGGTGGTGCCGCCGTACGGGCTGGGCTGGAGGACGACCTTGACGCCGTGGCGCTGGGCGAGGCGGCTGACGACGAACAGGCCGAGGCGGTCGGTGTCGGAGAGCTCGAACTCGGGGGTCTCGGCGAGGCGGAGGTTCGCGTCGAGCAGCGCTTCCGGGTTCATGCCGAGGCCGCGGTCGTGGATTTCGAGGGTGAAGCCGTTGGCCACGCGTTCGCCGTGCACCTGGACGGCGGTGTGCGGCGGGGAGAACACGGTGGCGTTCTCCAGGAGTTCGGCGACGAGGTGGGTGACGTCGGCGACGGCGGGGCCGGCTATGCCGAGCCGCGGCAGCCTGCGTACCTCGATGCGCTCGTAGTCCTCGACCTCGGCGACGGCGGCCCGTACGACGTCCATGAGCTGGACGGGCTTGCGCCACTGGCGGGAGGGGGCCGCGCCGGAGAGGATCACGAGGCCCTCGGCGTGGCGGCGCATGCGGGTGGTCATGTGGTCGAGGCGGAAGAGGTCGGCGAGCTCCTCGGTGTCCTCGGTGCGCCGCTCCATGGTGTCGAGCAGGGTCAGCTGGCGGTGGAGCAGGACCTGGTTGCGGCGGGCGAGGTTGACGAACACCTCGGAGACGCCCCGGCGGAGCTCGGCCTGCTTGACGGCGGCCTCGACGGCGGCGCGCTGGAGGGTGTTGAGGGCTTGGCCGACCTGGCCGACCTCGTCCTTCTCGTACTCCAGGCGCGGGGCCTCGGTCTCGACGTCCACGTGTTCGCCGGCGGCGAGGCGGCGCATGACGGCGGGCAGCCGGACGCCGGAGACCTCGTGGGCCTCCTTGCGGAGCCGGGACAGGTCGCGGACCAGGTCTCGGCCGATGCGCACGGAGAGGACGACGGAGAAGACGAGGGCGATGAAGCCGAGGACGCCGGCGATGGCCGCCTGGACGAGGACGTCCATGGCGACGGGTTCGACGCGCTTCTGGTAGCGGTCACCGGCGGCGGTGCCCATGACGGCGAGGTCGTCGAGGACCTTGTTCGCGGCCTCGTCCCACTGGGCGGCGGTGATGCGCGGGTTCTTGCCGGAGCCGCCGGTGATGAACCGCTCCTCGGCGTCGCGCAGTGGTTTGCTCTCGGCGCCGCCCCAGTACTGCTCGAACTGCTCGCGGTCGTCGGCGGGGAGGATCGCGAGGTTGAACTCGTAGAGCAGGGCGCGGTTGGCGGCGAAGTCGGAGACGTGCCGGACGTCCGCGGGGGTGACGTTGCGGGCGGCGAGGGCGGCCGCGACGACGGCGTCCTCGCGGGAGAGCGTCTCGCGGGCGCGGGTGACGCCGACCAGGGCGCGGCCCTGCTTGTCCATCTCCACGTTCTCCAGGGCGTGGAGGTTGAGGAGGAAGTCGTAGCAGGGGTCGACGAGGCGGCTGTAGAGCTCCAGCGCCTGGTTCGGGTCGAGGGTGTTCTGGTCGACGGAGCGGCGCAGTGCGCCGATGCCGTGGAAGGCGTCGAGGATGGAGTCGAGGCGCTGGGCGGCCTCCGGGGCGAGCTCGTCGGAGACTTCGGGGTCCTTGGCGTTCTTGCCGATGCGGTCGACGAGTTCGTCGGTGGCGGCGCGGCGCTTGGCGAGTTCGGCGGTGGCGGTGGAGGCGCGGGGGTCGCCGAGGACGACGAGGGTCTGGCGGCGTTCCTTCTGGATGACGCGGACGACGTCCTCGACGGGGTAGCCGACCTTGTCGATGACATAGGCCACGTCGAGGAGTTCGAGGGCCTGGCGGCCGGTGAGCACGGTCGCGAAGCCCCAGAGGGCGGTGAGGGAGACGAGCGGCACAAGGAGCAACGCCACGATCTTCCGGCGGATGGACTTCCCGCGAAAGCGCATGGCCTCCCCAGCCTCCCCCAGCTCAACCCCGTTGTCGGGGGTCGGTGTTCCGTCATTTAAACGGCGTGAGCCTACTACTGCCGGGGAGCGGCTTCGAAGGCGTGTCCGGACGTTTTCGGCCGGGCGTCAAGGCGTAGATCACCAGTTGTCCGACACATCCGGTCAAGAGCGGCCCGTTATGTGGCAGATGACACTTGGTGGGGTGTCAGTTCCCGCAACCGAATGGATGGCTGGAATTCTTCGTTCCGGGATGGGCAGGTGCTGGGGAGAAGTCCGGTGGATACGGGAATCTCTCGGCGGTGTCGAACGTCTAGCTGGTTGAGGGGACGGGGCAGGGGGAGCGTGCGATGGGGATGTACGAGGAAGACGGAGCCATGGTGGGCGCGCGGGGGCGGTCGCTGTGGGAGGAGGAGCCGGCCCGTCGGCGCCGGATGCCGGATCCGGTGCGGGATTCGGCGGTGCGGGCGGTGCTGATCGTGGCCGTCACGCTGACCGGGGCGACGGTCGCCTTCTTCCTGATGGTGACCGGCTCCTGGCTGGCCCTCCCGATCGCGCTCTGCGCGATAGCGGGGACGGTCGTGGCCACCTGGGGCGTACTGGACGTGCTGATCACCCGGCAGATGTGGAACCAGCGGTACGGGGTGGTGTCCGAGCCGAGCAGCACGGCCCGGGACCGTCGGCGCGAGCGGCGCCGGGCCCGCCGGGACGCCCGCCGGGAGGCCCGCCCGGAGCCGGGCGCCGGGACGGGCCGAATACCGCGGGGCGGCGGCGAGGCCCCGGGCCCCCGGCCGGCCGCGTGGCCGCCGCCGGGCGCGGACCGGCGCTACCGGGCGGGCTGAGACCGGGGCTGACACCCGTGCGGGCCCGCCGGGAGGGCCGGGGCTGCGGTCAGGAAACGGTCGCGGAGCGGCGGAACATGCGGGTCGCCGTGATCTCTCCGTGGATGGTCTCCTCCTCCGGGGACTGCTGGGGCAGGCCCGGGCGCAGGTGCTCCTCGACGCTGATGTACTTCAGGCCCGCCCGCAGGTCCGCGTCGTTGCGCAGCCGGATGACCAGCGGGAACTCGGCGAGGGCCGTGGTGTCGAACAGGCCGGTCGTGTAAAGGAGCTGGACGCCGAGCGCGTCCGAGACGGCCCGCTGGAGTTCCAGCAGGTACGTGGCGTTCGCGCGCCCGATCGGGTTGTCGAGGAAGAGCGTGCCCGCGTGGCGGTGCTTGTCGCGGCCCCGGTCGTTGCTGCGCAGCGCCGCCATCGTGCAGTACAGCGCGATCGCGGCGGTCAGCAGCTGGCCGCCGGAGAACACATCGCCCATCTGGCCCACCGGGACGCGCTCGGCGCGCAGCACCGCGTCCGGCTTCAGGATCTCGACCGAGATGCCCTTGGGCTCCAGGGCCGCCTGCACTCCGCGGAGCAGCAGGGACATGCCGTCGCGGCGGCCCTCGCCGAAGGAGGCGCTGCTGTTCTTCTTCACGGCAGTGCGGGTCGCCTCGTCGATGACCTCGCCGAGGCGCTCCGTGAGGGTGGCCTGGTCCGGCTCCTCGAAGCGGATGCGCAGGAACTCCTGGCCCGACCACTCCCCCAGGCCCTCGGGGAGCTGGGAGAGCCGCTGGGCGGAGCGCAGGGTGGCCAGGGCGGACTCCACCAGTCCGCGCAGCCGGTCGACGATGCTGTCGCGATTGCGCTCCAGCTGGGCCAGCTCGTCGGTGAGGACGCGCAGCCGGGGCGCGAAGGCCGCCGCCCAGGCGGCGGCGTGCTCGGGCAGGGCGGAGGCGGGCAGTTCGCGGATCTGCTGGCGCGCGGGGGTGCGTACCTGCTCGTAGCGGTTGGCGTTGGCGTGGCGGACCAGGATGTCGCTCGCCTCGCGCACCGCCGACTCGGCGGCCGAGAGGTCGGCCGCGCAGCCGCGCAGGGAGCGGCGGGCCTCGGCGGCGGACTGCCGGGCCTCCTCCAGCGTGCCCGGGTGGGCGCCCGGCTCCTGCTCGTCGTCCTGGTGGGTGTGGTCGCGCAGCAGGTCCCGCAGCATCGCCGCGGTCTCGTCGAAGCCCCCGGCGCCGTCCTCGGCGGTGCGGTGGGCGCGCAGCAGGTCGGCGTGGGCGGCCCGGGCGGTCTCGACGGCCGCGGTGTGCGCGGCGAGCTGGGCGGTGGCGGTGCGCAGGAGGGCCTGGGCCTGCTCGACGTCGCCGGGGATCAGGTCCTCGGGCAGGTCGGTGTGGGCCTCGCCCTCGGCGGGGGCGTGCCGTTCGGCCTCGCCGCGGAGCCGGCCGAGCTGCTCGCTGGCGACCTGCGCGCGTGTCTCCAGCATCTGCACGAGGGACTCGGCGCGGGCGGCGGCCGCCTGCCGGGAGGGCCCGTCGGCGCCGTCGGTGCCTTCGAGGAGCTGGGCGGCCCGGGTGCGGACCTTGTTGGTGAGCCGGTCGAGTTCGGCGAGGGCGGCGCTCTCGTCGCTCTCGGCGCGGGCCTGTTCGGCGCGCAGGTCGGCGCCGACGCCGACCTTCTCGTACAGCCGGGAGGCGGCCCGGTAGGCCTCGCGCAGATCGGGCAGGGGCGCCTTGGCGGTCCCGTCCTCCTCGGGCAGGGCCTCGGGGGCGCCGGCGATCTCGGTGCGCTCGGCGCGCAGCGCGCGGGCGGTGCGGCGGGCGTCGTCGGCGGCGCGCTGGGCGGCGCGGCGGTCCTCGTCCGCGGCGCGGGCCCGGTCCAGGCAGACCTCGGCGCGGGCCTCGGATTCGGCGGCGTCGTCGGCGAGTTCACGGACCTTGGCCTGCCAGCCGGCGCGTTCGCGCAGCCGGAAGGCGAGCCCGGCCAGCGCGTCGGCGGCGCGGCGCGCCCGCTGGGCGGCGTCCTGGCGCTCGTCGCGGACGCGGGCGGCGTCGGCGGCGGCCTCGTCGGCCTCGGCGCGTACGGTACGGGCCTCCGCGAGCTCGGCGTCGGCCTCCTCGGCGAACGCGCGGGCAGCCTCGGCCTGCTGCGCGAGCTCGGCGAGACGGCCGGGCGGGCAGCCGGTGCGCCAGGAGGCGAGGCGGGCGGCGAGTTCGCGGTCCCCGGCGAGGCGGGCGGCCAGGTCCCGGATCTCGGTGTCGCGGGCGGTGGCCCGGGTGCGCAGCGCCTGGCGCTCCTCGTCGGCGGCGTGCTCGTCGTGCATGGCCGGGTTCGGCGGTACGAGGAACACCCCCGTTTCGGAGTGATCGGCGGGCGGCACCGGTGCCAGCAGGGCGGCGGCCGTACCGACGGCGACGGTGGAGCGGGGCAGCAGGGCGGCGCCGGAGAGGACCTCGCGGGCCCGGGCGTGGGTGTCGGGGTCGGTGATGACGACGCCGTCGACGAGCTCGGGGCGGGCCGCGAGGACGGCGGCGTGGTCGGCCGGGTCCACGGACTGGGCGAGGTAGCGCCAGCCGGGCAGGGCCGGAATGCCGTGTTCGCCGAGGTACTCGACGGTGGCGAGTACGTCGGGGCCGGGCGGCAGCAGTCCGCCGTCGCCGAGCGCGCCGAGGATGCGGGCGTCGTCGGCGGCGGCGGTGCGCAGCTCGAACAGTTGCCGCTCGGCCGCCCCGACTCCGTGGGTGAGCATCTCGCGCAGCTCGTCGGCGTTCCGGTCGAGGTCCGCGACCGTGAGCCCACCGCCCGCGTCGGCCGCCCCGGCGGAGCCGGCGGTTCCCGTCGGGCCGGTCGGCGTGCCGGATGCGGCGGGGGTGCCCGTGCGCGGGTGCGGGAGGAAGGCTTCGGGGACCGGCGGGAGGCCCAGGAGCTCCGCGAGGCGGGGGGAGGCGGCCAGGGAGCCGGCCGCCCGGTGCTCGGCGTCGTGCGCGGCCTCGGCCGCGTCGGCGGCGTCCGCCGCACGGGCGGCAGTGAGTTCGGCGCGGGACTCCGCGGCGGCGGCCTCGCGGGCGGCGTCGGCGGTGGTGCGGGCGGCCTCGCGGGACTCGTCCCAGGCGGCGACGGCGGTCTTCTCCGCGTCGGAGGCGGCCAGGGCCGCCCGCGCCGGGTCCGCGTCGGGCGCCGAGTCGTCGAGCCAGCCGGCCCGTACGGCCTCGGCCGTCTCCTGCTGGACCTCGGCGAGCCGGGCCCGCAGGTGTTCGGCCTCGCTGCGGGCCCGCTGGGCCGCCGTGGCGGCGGCGGTGGCATCGCGGTGGGCCGCCTCGCCCGCCTCCTGGAGGCCGGCGGAGCGCTCCTCCTCCTCGTTGGCGACTCGCTCCCCGTCCTCGGCGGCCGTGTGCAGGGCCCGTACGAGCGCGGCGGCGGCCGTGGCGCGGGCGGCCAGCGCCGGGGCGGCGTCCCGCTCGGCCTCCAGGATCGCGGCGGCGACCCGGGCGGAGCGGTCGGCGGCGGCGCGGTGGCGCAGCACGATCTCGGCGGCCTGCCACGCGGAGTGCAGGGTGCGGGCTTCGAGGAGCTCGCGGCGCTGGGCGGCGGCGGCCTTGTCGGCGACGGTCAGCGCGAGCGAGGCGTGCCGGTAGGCGAGTTCGGCGGAGACGGCGGCGCTGCGGGAGCGCGCGGACTCGGCGGAGGTGACCCCGTGGGCGGCGGCGGTGACCCGCTGTGCGAGGTCGGCGGCGCGGCCGCGCTCCTCGCCGGCGCGGGCGGACAGCCGCCGGGCGAGGGTGCGCGTACGGCGCTCGGCGCCCGCGTGGACGTCGCGGAGCCGGGAGCGGGTCTCGGCGGCCTCGACGATCTTGGTCAGGAGGTCCACCGAGCCGGCCGTGAACTCCCGTTCGGCCATCAGCTCGGCGCGGCGGCCGAGCTTGTTGCCGAAGCCGTGGACCAGGTCGGCGAGGCCCTCGGTGTCGCGGGTGTCGGTGACGGCGCGCAGCAGCAGGTCGGTGAAGTCGGAGTCCTTCTTGACCGCGAAGAGGCCGGCGGCCTCGCCCTCGTCGGCGTTCATCTCGCGCTGGTAGCGGAAGAGCTCGGGGTCGAGGCCGAGCTCGGTGAGGTGCTCGTTCCAGCGGTCGTGGATCTCCTCGAAGTACACCTCCAGGTGCGGGTACGCCTTGCCGGCCTCGGTGAGGGCGTCGCGGAAGCCCTTCATCGTGCGGCGGCGGCCCCGGGCGCCGGAGGCGCCTTCGACGGACGGTCGGACGGCGGTGGCCTCGGCGACGGGGAGGTTGTCCAGGCTCAGGCCCGGGCCGGGGCGGAAGGAGTACCAGGCCTCGGCGAACTTGCGCGGGTCGTTGGAGACCTGGCGGCCGCGCCATTCGCTGACCTTGCCGACGACCACGCACTCGCCGGTCTGGGTGTGCTGCCACTCCAGGGCCACGTGGCCGCAGTCGTCGGCGAGCAGGAACTTGCGCAGGACGCCGGAGCTGGCGCCGCCGAGGGTGTTGCGGTGGCCGGGGAGCATCACCGAGAAGATCAGCTTGAGCAGGACGGACTTGCCGCCGCCGTTCTCCAGGAAGAGCACGCCCGCGGGCGCCGGGCGGCGCGGCGGGCCGGTGGGCTCGTCCTCGAAGAACTCCGCCTGTGCGGGCGCCGGATGGGGCACCGGCTCGCCGACTCCGCGCAGGTCGAGCACGGTGTCGGCGTAGCGCGCACCGGCGGGCCCGATGGAGTAGAGGCGGATCCGGGACAGCTCGTACATGGCGGCGGACTCTCGTGAATTCTCGGTACGGAGGGCAGGTCGGGCGGCGGTGCTCGGCGGCGGGACTCAGGCGTGGAAGGGCAGGCCGGCGTCGGCGGCGAGCTCCAGGTCGTCGCCCTCGGGCGGCGGCAGGAGGCTGGCGGAGCCGTCGCTGACGGGGACCACGCCGAGTTCCAGGAGCTCGGCCATGGCCGCGCTGCCCGCCATGTCGCGGACCTGGAGCTGGTAGCGGGGGGTGGTGCGGTAGGTACCGCCGGCGTCGTCGCCGGTGCGCTGCAGGAACCCGGAGTCGGTGAGGAACGCGGCGGCCTTGCCGACGATGCCGGTGGTGGAACCGGCCAGGCGGCGGGCATCCTTGGTGGCGCCGGTCGCACTGCGGCGGGCGTAGACGCGCCAGGCGGCTTCGAGGCCGGGGGCGTCGGTGGCCGGGTCGGTGTTCTCGCCGAGCTCCTCGGCGCGCTCCTCCAGGCGGCGGCAGGTCTGCCGGACGAAGGCGTCGACCCCGTTGACGGTGATACGGCCGATGTAGCCGTCGTCGGCGAGGTCCTCGGGGCGGGGGAAGGCCAGGGCCGCGACGGCGAGGTGGGCGAGGCCGTGCAGGAACCGGTCGGCGGAGTCGGCGGTGGTACGGCGGGCGTAGTCGCCCATCCGGACGGCGAAGACGGAGTCCTCGCCGGCGGCGACGGCCATGCCGGCGCGCGGGGACACCTCCAGGACGACGAGGCCGAGGCCGGTGGCGACGGCGTCGGCGAGGCGGCCGAAGGCCGGGTCTTCGCGGTAGCGGCGCAGCAGTTCGGCGTACTCGGCGTCGCGGGCCGGGAGCAGCTTGGGCTGGAGCCCGAAGGCGACGAGCCGGGCCGCGTCCGCGGCATCGGCGGGGGTGACGGCCGCCGGCGCGACGGGCCCCCCGAAGGCGGGCGCGACGAAGGCGGGCGCCACGGAGGCGGGCGCGACGGAGGCCGACGGCGCGTCGGCCTCGCTCCACGCGGGGTTCTCGGCGTGGTGGTCGCTCACGGGTACTGCCTCTCGTGGTGTGCGGTGGTTGCGGCGGCGGGCCGGTGCTCTTCCCGGGCCGGCGCCTTCCCGCTGTGCTGGATCATGCTGCGCGTCCCGGCGCCGGTCCGCGGGCGCGGGCGGAGCCGTCGGCCGGGGGTCATGCCGCCTCCGTGCGGTCCGCGGCCATCGCGGCCGCGTCCAGGAGGGCCGTGCCGACGATCAGGTCCGCGCCGCCGAACTCCGGATCGTCGAGCTGCGTGCCGTCGTCCACGGCGAAGAGCAGCCGCTCCTCGCCCTGGCGGTACGCCGTGCCGACGGCCGGGCTCGCTGCGTGGACGGCCAGCAGGGCCACCAGGTACGGCAGGTCCGGGTCGCTGCGCCGGGCCTGCGCCAGCAGGCCCGAGAGCCGGCGCGGGGCGTCGTGCGGCAGGTCCAGGAGCTCCATCGCGGCGGCGAGCTGCTCCTCGCTGAACCGGCTGTCGTCCGGCGTCGCGATGAGGTCCGGCTCCGGCATCTCCACGCCGAGGTGCTCGCGCTCCACCGGCGGCGTCAGCAGTATCTCGACCAGGTCGGCGACGCGCACCGAGACCGGGGTCCGCAGCCCGACCGCCGACGCGAAGAAGGCGTCGGTGACCCGGGAGGCCTGCGCCAGCGGCAGCGGCAGCACGGGCGCCACGAGCTGCGCGTACAGGTCGATCCCGGAGCGCGGCGCCGGGGCCGCGAAGGCCTGCCGGTCCTGCTCGGCGCGGAACAGCGGGCCCGCGTCCAGGAGCCTCGACTGGAGCTGGGTGTGGCGGCGGATGCAGTCCTTGACGATGTCGACGAGCTCGGCGGCGCGCCGCTTGTTGTCGGCCGTCTTCGAATCAAACACAGCCTCGGCCTCGTCGCGCGCCCGGCGGATGTTCGTCAGGATCGCGTTCTCGTGCCGGTAGCGGTCGGCGACGTGGTCGAGTGCCTCCTCGATCATGTCCGGCACCGACTGCAACCAGTCCACCGCCCGCACGTTGCGCCGGGTCGCGTCCAGCGTGCGGCGCAGGGTCTCCGCGTACTGCACCGTGCGGTACCTGGCCTGCTCGGCGGCGAGCTGGGCGTCGGCCAGCCGGCCCCGGCTGATCAGGACCTCCAGCTTCACCTCGGCGGCGATCTGCGCGCTGGTGACGTCCGTGTCGAGGGCGCCGACCAGCACGTTGACGGCCTCGTCCGTCGTACGGAGGTAGACCGCCCCGCCGTAGCCGGGGACCTCTTCGATCAGCTTGAAGTCGTAGTCCCGGCGGACGTACACCCCGTCGGGGCCGAACGTGCCGTAGATCGCGCGGAAGCCCCGGTCGACGCTGCCTACGTTGATCAGGTTCTCCAGCACCCAGCGGGCCACCCGCTCGTGCTCGGCCGCCGGGCGGTGTGGTGCCTGCGCGGCGACGCGCGGCAGCAGACGGGCCACTATCTGCTCGTGGTCCGCGCCGGTGTCGAAGTCCATGTTGAGCGTGACCAGGTCGATCGCGGCGAGCGCGACCTCGGCCATCGCGTAGATCCCGTACTCGCCGGCGAGATTGGCCTTGCGTACGTCGAGGTCGTGCAGCGGGGCGGTGCAGGCGAGCGCGCGCAGCCGCCGGGCCAGGCCCTCGTCGGCAGCCGGGCCCGGCGCCGGGGACGGAAGGGTCTTCGCCGGGGCAGGGAGAGTCACGGACAAAGACTAGGCGCTGACACCGACAACATCCCAAACGGCATGGTTCGGCCGGATCGGTCCCACGCGCCCCGGCATGCGGGCGCTGTTCTACGCTCACCGCATGGCTTCCATGATCACACCTCTGATCACACCTCTGATCGACCTCAACGCCGATCTCGGCGAGGGCTTCGGGCGCTGGACGCTGACCGACGACGAGGCCCTGCTGTCCGTGGTCACCAGCGCCAACGTGGCGTGCGGCTTCCACGCCGGGGACCCGTCCATCATGCGCCGGGTCTGCGAGCTGGCCGCGGAGCGGAGCGTACGGATCGGCGCGCAGGTCTCGTACCGGGACCTGGCGGGCTTCGGGCGCCGCTCGATGGACGTGCCGGCGGGCGAGCTGGCAGACGAGGTGGCGTACCAGATCGGGGCGCTGGAGGTCTTCGCGCGGGCGGCCGGCTCCAGGGTGTCGTACGTGAAACCGCACGGTGCGCTCTACAACCGCACCGTCCACGACGCTGATCAGGCGGGCGCGGTCGTCGCCGGGGTCCGGACCGCGGCCGGGGCCGGTGACCTGCCCGTACTGGGCCTGCCGGGTTCGCTGCTGCTGGCCGCCGCCGAGGCGGCGGGGCTCACGGCCGTAGCGGAGGCCTTCGCCGACCGGGCGTACACGCCGGCCGGGACGCTCGTGCCGCGCGGCGAGCCGGGGGCGGTGCTGCACGACCCGGACGCCGTGGTCGCCCGGTCGGTCGCGATCGCGACCGAGGGCGCGGTGACGGCCGCCGACGGCTCCCGGGTGACGCTGGGGGCGCGCTCGCTGTGCCTGCACGGGGACACCACGGGGGCGGCCGGGCTCGCGCTGCGGGTCCGCGAGGCGCTGGACGCCGCGGGGGTACGGGTCGAGGCCTTCACGTGAGGCCCCTGATGATGGGCGGCGAGGCGCTGCTGATCGAGCTGGACTCGGCGGCCGAGGTGGCGGCGCTCCACGCGGAGCTGCTCCGGCGGCGGGACGCGGGCGAGCTGGGCGGCGTACGGGACCTCGTACCGGCCGCGCGGAGCGTGCTGCTGGACGGTGTCCGCGAGCCGGGCGCGCTGGCGGAGCGGATCGCGCGCTGGCAGGTGCCGCCGCTCGCGGAGACCGAGGGGCCGCTGGTCACCGTCCCGGTGCGGTACGACGGGCCGGACCTGGCGGAGGTGGCCCGGCTGTGGGGGGTCGCGGACGGGGAGGTGGCCGGGATCGTCGGCGAAACCGTCTTCCGGGTGGCCTTCTGCGGGTTCGCGCCCGGCTTCGGCTACCTGACCGGGCTGCCGGAGCGCTTCCACCTGCCGCGGCGGGACACGCCCCGTACGGCCGTCCCGGCGGGCTCGCTGGCCCTCGCCGGCGAGTACGCGGGGGTGTACCCGCGCTCCTCCCCCGGCGGCTGGCAGCTGATCGGGACGACGGACGCGGTGCTGTGGGATCCGCAGCGGGAGCCAGCGGCGCTGTTCGCGCCGGGGGTACGGGTGCGGTTCGAGGAGGTGGCGGGGTGAGGGGAGCTGCGCTGGAGGTGCTCCGGGCCGGGGCGCTGACCACGGTCCAGGACCTGGGGCGGCCCGGCCACGCGCACCTGGGGGTGCCGAGGTCGGGCGCGCTGGACGCGGGGGCGCACGGCCTGGCCAACCGGCTGCTGGGCAACCCTCCGGACGCGGCCGCCCTGGAGACCACCCTGGACGGGGTCTCCCTGCGGGCGCTGGCCCCCGTGACCGTGGCGGTCACGGGCGCGCCGTGTGCGGTACGGGTGTCAGGTCGCGCGGTGGCCTGGGGAGCGCCGGTATGGCTCCGGGCCGGGGCGGAGCTGGAGGTGGGCCGGGCGGAGTCGGGGGTCCGCAGCTACGTCGCGGTGCGGGGAGGGTTCGCCGTACCGCAGGTCCTGGGCAGTCGCTCGACGGACCTGCTGTCGGGGCTGGGGCCGCCCGTCCTGTCGGCCGGGACGCTGCTGCCGGTGGGCCCGGCCGGTCCGGATCCGGTCCGCGGGGCGGATGCGCCGGCGGCGCCTGGGATGCCGGCCGAACTGGTGCTGCCGGTGCGGCCGGGGCCGCGGGCGGACTGGTTCGAGCCGGCTTCGGTCGCGGCCCTGTGGCGTGCGCGGTTCCGTGTCTCGCCGGCGTCCAACCGCATCGGCCTGCGCACCGAGGCCGGGGCCCCGCTGGTCCGGGGCCGCGGCGGTGAACTCCCGAGCGAGGGCATGGTCCTGGGCGCGGTCCAGGTCCCCCCGGACGGCCTGCCGGTGGTCTTCCTGGCCGACCACCCGGTGACGGGCGGCTACCCGGTGGTGGGCGTGGTCCCCGCGGGCCCGGCCCTGGACGCGGCGGCCCAGGCCCGGCCGGGGGTGCCGGTGCGGTTCGTGAGGGCCCGATGAAACGCCCGGGGGGCTTGCGGCCAAGTACCGGGTGAGGGGGCCGACCGGGTCCCCGGCGCAGGGGAGGGGCCGGGTGCACAGCCCACGTCATGAGACCGGACCGCCGGATCTCACCACGCCCGAGGGGTTCGGGGCGTTCTACGAGGAACACGTCGACGCCGTCCTCGGCTTCGTCACCCGCCGGGTCTGCGACGCCCACCTGGCGGCAAGGCGCTCGGAAAGGCCCGCGAAGAGCCCGGCGCCCCGCAGTCGGCACCCCACGGCACGCCGTCTCCGCGGCCGTGACAACAGACCTGGGCCCGGCCCCCTCGTCAGGGGGCCGGGCCCAGGTCTGTGCAGCGGGGGCGGGCCGGGGCCTACACGGCCGACTCCGGTGTGATCCGGCTCCTGACCGCCGACTGGACGTCCTCTTCCTCGGCGGGGTCGGCCGCCAGGCGGCGCAGGCGCGGTGCGACCCGGGCGTCCGCGGTCTCCGCGTGGCGGGCCGCCACCTCGCGGGTGGTCTCCTCGCAGTCCCAGAGGCATTCGACGGCGAAGCCGGCCGCGAAGGACGGGTCCGTGCTGGCCAGGGCGCGCGCCGCGCGCCCGCGCAGGTGGGAGGAGGCCGTCTCGCGGTAGATGTGGCGCAGCACCGGTGCCGCGCAGCCGATGGACAGCCGGCCCGCCCCGTCGACCAGGGCGAACAGCCGCTGGGCGTCCGGCCCGGAGCCGCGGACCGTCGAGCGCAGGGCGCCCAGTACGAGTCCGGTATCCTCCGCTCCGCCCCGGGCCGCCAGCAGCGCGGCCGCGGCCGCGCCCAGTGCGTCGGGGCGGTGGATCCACTGCCGGGCCCGGTCGACGGCGGCGGGGCCGCACATGCGCTCGTAGGCGGCCACGGCGGGCTCGTCCCCGGCGGCTTCGATGAGGTCCAGTACGGCCGGGTTCTCCGGCTCGGCGAGGACCAGGTGGTGCAGGGCGGTGGCCCGGGCGGCCTCGCCGCCCGCGCCGGCGGCGGCCGCGAGGATCGCGGAGCGGTCCTCGGGCGCCGCGACGGCGGCGAGGCAGCGGGCGGCGGGTACGTGCAGCGGGGTGCCGCGGCGCAAGCCGTCGGCGGCCCAGTCGAAGACGGCCTGGACCCCCCAGCCGGGCCGGGGCCCGTTCGGGGTGAGCTGGCGCTGCCAGCGGTCGAAGGAGCCCTGCTGTCGGGCCGCGCGCAGGCGGTCGCCGTACTCGGGTGACTCTTCCCACAGACACCAGGGCCGGGGCTCGTAGGCGTCGCGGACGGCGGCGGCCAGCCGCGCCTCACCCTCGGCGTCGGCCGGGAATCTGGCGAGCACGGGCGCGGCGAGGCCGCGCAGCCCCTCGTCGTCGTCGCGCAGGGCGAGCTCGTCGAGGGCCCAGGCCCAGTTGGCGCCGGAGGCGGCGTAGCGGCGCAGCAGCATGAGCGCGTCGTCGCGGCCGTACGAGGCCAGGTGGCCCAGGACGGACAGGGCGAGGCCGGTCCGGTGGTCCGCGTCGTCGACGAGGTCGTCGGCGCTGAAGAGGTGGCTCTCGATCGCACCGAGGGGGCCGTCGAGATCCAGGTACAGGCGCGCGTAGTACAGCGAGCGGTTCTCGACCTGCCAGTCCTGGCGCGGGTCGCTGACCACGCACTGGTTGAGGGCCGCGAGGGCCTCCGCCCGGGGCGCCGCGAGGGCGTGCAGCGTACCGTCGCCGCGGCCCCGCTGGAGGAGCCCGAGCAGGGTGCCGCTTGGCGCTATGACTGGTTCGAACATGGGAATGGCCTCAAATCAAGCTGGGGACGCAACCGGGAATCGGGATTCACAGGGCCGCGTAACAGCATGTGAGGACGTCCGCCGTCATGTTCCGCTCGATGTAGACCATTGCCTTCTCACTCTCGTCGGTGCTCCGCGACCACGTCGGCCGGGTTTGCGCAGGGGATGGGCCCGGACACCCTTCGTGTCCTGCCCGCTCCTGCCCGTCCGCCGCGTTCGCGAATCGAATCCGTCGCCATGATGACCCAGCCGGTTTGTGCGCCGCGACCACATTTACGGCCGCCGTGACCATTCCGTGAGGTGGCGGACCGATCAGACCCTGCCAGGTCACGGGCAAAAACGGACTACTCGGCTCCGAACAGTTCCAGCAGGTCGGCCTTGGCGAACATGCGGGCGGTGTCCACGGCGGAGGGGGTTCCGGCCGTCGGGTCGGCGCCTCCGTCGAGCAGCGCGCGGATGACGGTCTCCTCACCCTTGAAGACGGCGCCGGCGAGCGGGGTCTGGCCGCGGTCGTTGGCGCGGTCGGCCTCGGCGCCGCGGGCGAGCAGGGCCGTGACGGTGGCGGCGTGGCCGTGATAGGCGGCCAGCATGACGAGGGTGTCGCCGCGGTCGTTGGTGAGGTTGGCCGGGACTCCGGCGTCCAGGTACGCGGTGAGCGTCTCGGTCTCGCCCTGCCGGGCGAGGTCGAAGATCTTGGTGGCCAGCTCGATGACGTCCTCGTCGGGAGCGCCCTGGGAGCCGCCCTGGGTGGGCTCGTGCTCGCTCATCTGTCGTACCGCCTTCCACTCGCTGTTGACGTGAGATTCCCCGCGCCGGGCGGGCAGGGGGGCGTACGGCACTGCGACCGTACGGGTGAATCGCCAGAGTAGCGCCCGGACCTGCACATACGGGGCCCCGGCCGAGGCAAGGATCCCCCTCGCGGCGGACGCGCCAGCCGGACTGCGCCGGGCAAGTGAAAAAAGACGGGATTCACCCGTATGCACCTTTTATCGCATTGATACTTCCTGTGAGCCTGGAACAACTGATGGTGACCGTCCCCTCCCACCAGGAGAACCTCTCATGATCCTGTCCATCTCAGGCGTCGTCCTGCTCGGCATCATCGCCTTCCTCTTCTTCAAGAAGGACGGGATGAAGCTGTCGCACGCGTTCGTCTGCGCGCTGTTCGGCTTCTTCCTCGCCGGTTCCGCCATCGCCCCGAGCATCACGGCGAGCACGGCGAGCCTCGCGAGCCTCCTCGGTGGGATCAAGCTCTAGCCCCCCAACCGCACCGTCCCGCACCGCACACAACTCCAGGAGACGACCGTGGCCCGGCGCCCACTCCCCCGCATCCTCAGCAACGGCACCACGTCGCTGGCACGGGGCCGCGACCTTGCTCGCACGGCCGCCGACAGCGCCACGGACGTCCTCCATCCGCTCCTCGTCATCGGGCGCGGCCTGCGCGTCCTGGCCGCGGCCGGGCGGCGCAAGTGGGCCCGGACGCCCAAGGACAAGCGTGGTCCCGCACTGTTCCTGGGCGCCGCCTGCGTCCTCGTGGTCGCGCTCGTCCCGTACGGCCCGCTGCTCGCCCTGATCACCCTGATGGCGGCCGCGGCCTGGCAGGGGCGCGACCGGGCCCCGGTGAAGACCGGGCCCAGCGAGGCCGAGACCGAACGGCTCGGCTCCCTCTACGAGGCGCTCGTGCCGTACTTCTCCATCCCCGAGGACCCGAACCCGCTCTTCGCCCACGGCGGGGAGTGGGACAAGGCCTTCAGCGACTACGCCTTCGACGAGGCGGGCCGTGTCACCCGCCTCCGGATCCGCTACCCCGCCTACTTCACCGACGGCGAGGCCGCCTCGCGGGCCCGGATCGAGACCCTGCTGCACGCCAAGTCCGGGCGCGGCCGGGAGTACCTCTTCGACTGGGACGAGGAGGGCAACCAGCTCGACCTGACCGTGCTCGCGCCGCTGCCGACGGGCATCGCCGCGCAGCCGTTCGTCACCTCGCCCGGCGAGACCGTGCTCGGCTTCACCGACGTCGGCGCCGTGCAGCGCACCCTGCCGGTCCTGGAGGACGACGAGCCGCGCGACGTGCCGCCGGTGATCTGGCGCACCGGCCCCCGCTCCACCGAGCCGCACCTGCTGGCCGTCGGCCGGCCGGGCAGCGGCACCTCCTCCCTGCTGCGCTCGATCGCCCTCCAGGCCCTCCACCACGGGGGCGACGTACTGATCGTGGAGGGCGGCGGCAGCGGGGAGTTCTCCTGCCTGTCCGGGCGTACGGGCGTCCTGGCCGTGGAATGCGGTCCGGCCGGGGCGCTGGCCACGCTGGAATGGGCCGCGCGCGAGACCGAGCGGCGGCTCATCGCCACGCACCGGGCCCGCGAGGCCGGCCGGCCGGCGCCCGAGGACACCCGGCGGCCGCTGTGGATCCTGCTGGACCGGCCCAGCGTGCTCGCGCACCTCGCGACCGCCGAGGGGAGCCCCGATCCGCTCTCCCAGCTCCAGGTACCGCTGCGGCACGGGCGCGCCGCGTACGTCACGGTCGTGGTGGCCGAGCAGTTCGACCACCTGGAGCTGCTGAACGACGCCGTCTGGCAGCACACCCGGGCCCGCATCGTGCTCGGCCCGGCCGCGAGCCAGCAGATCACCGACGTACTGGGGCTGCCGCCGCACACCACGCCGACGGCGCAGGTGCCGCCGGGGCGCGGGTACGCGCGGCTCGGCTCGGGTCCCGTGCACCGGTTGCAGGTGCCCGCCACGCCGGACCCGTACGACGACGCCACGCACCCGGGACACCGCCAGGCGGTGCTGGAGCTGCTGCCGGGGCGCCAGCTGCCGGCCCCGGGCGGACCGGGCCGGGTCACGCTGGCGAAGCCGCTGCACATCGTGCAGCCGCCGGCCCGGGCGCAGGGCCCGTCGATCGACGCCGCGGAGGCCGGGGAGGTCCCGGCCGAGGCCCCGCCGGCCCGCGGCCCCTGGCCGGTCGGCCCCTGACCCTCTTGCGCGACCGACCCTCTTACGCGACGAACGTGCGCGGGGGTTCCGCGCTGCTGCCCGCCGCTCCCGTGCCGACCAGGCGGGCGGCCGCAGCGAGGCGGACCGCGGCCTCCTCGGCCACCGGCCCGCCGACGGTGAACGGCAGCCGGACGTAGCCCTCGAAGGCCCCGTCGACGCCGAACCGCGGCCCCGAGGGGACCCGTACGCCGACCCGCTCCCCCACCTCGGCCAGCCGGGAGCCGGACAGCCCGCCCGCGCGGGCCCACAGGGTCAGCCCGCCCCGCGGCACCTCGAACTCCCAGTCCGGCAGCTCCCGGCGCACCGCGGCGACCAGCGCGTCCCGGTTGTCCCGGGCCTGGTCGCGGCGGATCTGCACGGCCTGCGCCCAGCCGCCGGTCCGCATCAGCCAGTTCACCGCGAGCTGCTCCAGCACGGGCGTGCCGAGGTCGGCGTACGCGCGGGCCGCGACGAGGCTGCGGATCACGTCGGGCGCCGCGCGGACCCAGCCGATCCGCATGCCGGCCCAGAAGGCCTTGCTGGCCGAGCCGACGGTGATCACCGAGGAGCCGGCCGGGTCGAAGGAGCAGACCGGACGCGGCATCTCCAGCGCCGGGTCGAGCTGGAGCTCGGCCATGGTCTCGTCGACGACGAGTACGGTGCCGGCCGAGCGGGCCGCCTCCACCATGGCGCGGCGCTGCTCGTCCGAGGCGAGCGCCCCGGTCGGATTGTGGAAGTCGGCGACGACGTACGCGAGGCGCGGCGCGGCGTCGCGCAGCACCTGCCGCCACACCGCCATGTCCCATCCGGCCAGCCCGTCGGCCATCGCGACGGGTACGAGCCGCACCCCGGCGGCGCGCATGAGCTGGAGGATGTTGGCGTAGGAGGGGGATTCGACGGCGATCCGCTCCCCGCGCCCGGCGAAGAGGCTGCAGATGGCGTCGATGGCCCCCATCGCCCCCGTGGTGACCATGATCTGCTCGGGCATGGTGGGGATGCCGCGCTCGGTGTAGCGGTCGGCGAGCATCCGCCGCAGCGCGGGCAGCCCGGCGGGGTAGTCCCCGTGGGTGTGCGCGTACGGCGGGAGCTCCTCCAGCGCGCCCTGTACGGCCTTGGTGAGCCAGGGCTCGGGGGCCGGGAGCGCGGCGCAGCCGAGGTCGATCATCGAGCCGAGGGATTCGGGCGGCAGCGGCTCCAGGCCGCGGGCGGGCAGCGGGTTCCCGGCCGGTACGGAGGTCCAGCTGCCGGCGCCGCGGCGGGACTCCAGGAAGCCCTCCCCGCGCAGGGCCTCGTACGCGGCGGCGACGGTGGTGCGGGAGAGGGAGAGGGAGACGGCCAGCTCTCGCTCGGCGGGCAGCCGGGCGGCGACCGGGACGCGGCCTTCGAGGACGAGGAGCCGGATGCCGTCGGCCAGGGTCCGGTACGCGGGGAGCTTGCGCGCGCCGGGGACGCCAGGGCGCGCCTGCTGGGAGGTGATGAGACGGGCGAGCTGTGCGGCACCCACCGCCGAAGTCCACTCTGCCATGCTGTCCGGTCCACCTTCGTCGAATTGGCCCCACCCGGCCCCGGGTGCGGCCGATATTGGATCGCTTCCGCCCCCACAGCCTGTCATGCCTGGGTCCACCGGGACCAGGGCGCCGCGGCGTTCACCGTGCGGCCACCGTGCGGCCATCCGGCCGCTCACTCCCGACGGGGCACACGGTGCATACTGCGACGGGTGACGCACGTACGCCTTCGCCATCCGTATCTGGACCACCCGGCTCCGATCCCCTTCGCGCACCGGGGAGGTGCCGCGGACGGGCTGGAGAACACCGCCGCCGCCTTCCGGCGGGCCGCCGACGCGGGATACCGGTACTTCGAGACCGATGTGCACGCCACCGCCGACGGGAAGCTCGTCGCCTTCCACGACTCCACCCTCGACCGGGTCACCGACGGGCAGGGCCGGATCGCGGAGCTGACCTGGAGCAAGGTGCGCCAGGCGCGGGTGGCGGGCTCCGAGGCGCTGCCGCTCTTCGAGGAGCTCCTCGAAGAGTTCCCGGAGGCCCGCTGGAACGTGGACATCAAGTCCGAGTCGGCCCTGCACCCGCTGGTCAACCTGATCGCGCGGGCGGGGGTCTGGGACCGGGTGTGCGTGGGCTCGTTCTCGGAGAGCCGGGTGGCCCGCGCCCAGAAGATCGCCGGCCCCCGGCTGGCGACCTCGTACGGGGTGCGCGGAGTGATCGGCCTGCGGCTGCGCTCGTACGCGATCCCCGCGGCGCTGCGGGTCGGGGCGGTGGCGGCCCAGGTTCCGGAGACCCAGGCGGGCATCCGCGTGGTCGACCGCCGGTTCGTACGCACCGCGCACGAACGGGGACTCCAGGTGCACGTGTGGACCGTGAACGAACCGGAACGCATGGAGGCGCTGCTCGACCTGGGAGTCGATGGCATCATGACCGACCAGATCGACATCTTGCGCACGGTGCTGGACCGGCGCGGGGCCTGGGCCTGAGCGCCCGTACGGCCACCGTGCCCGGTGGGGCGGCCGCAGCGGTACGGGGACCAGCGAGGGGGCACTCATGAGTGCGCAGACCACAGAGGAAGCGGAACCGGGCGCGGAGGACGGCAGAGCCGCCGTTGCCGCCAAGGCGGCCCGCAAGCGCGAGCAGCACGGCTGGTACTTCTACGACTTCGCCTGCTCGGTCTACTCGTCGACCGTGCTGACGGTGTTCATCGGCCCGTACCTCACGACGATGGCCGAGGCCGCCCAGGACGCGCACGGATACGTCCACCCCCTGGGGATCCCGGTCCGGTCGGGCTCGTTCTTCGCGTACGCCGTCTCGATGTCGGTGATCGTCGCAGTGCTGGCCATGCCGCTGGTGGGCGCGGCCGCGGACCGTACGGGCCGCAAGAAGCCACTGCTCGCGGCAGCGGCGTACACCGGCGCGGCGGCGACCACCGCGATGTTCCTGCTGGGCGGCGACCGCTACCTGCTGGGCGGTGTCCTGCTGATCGTGGCGAACGCCGCGATGTCGGTGTCGATGGTGCTCTACAACTCCTACCTGCCGCAGATCGCGGAGCCGGCGGAGCGGGACACCGTCTCCTCGCGCGGCTGGGCGTTCGGCTACACGGCGGGTGCGTTCGTCCTGATCCTGAACCTGGTCCTGTTCCAGTCGCACGAGTCCTTCGGGATCTCCAAGGACGCGGCGGTACGCATATGCCTGGCCTCGGCAGGGCTGTGGTGGGGCGCGTTCGCGATCATCCCGCTGCGCCGGCTGCGAGACCGGGCGGTGGTCCGCTCGGATGCCGACCACGCGGCCGCCGGGTCGGGGTGGAAGCAGCTCGTCGCCACGCTGAAGGACATGCGGCGGCACCCGCTGACGCTGTCGTTCCTCCTGGCGTACCTGGTCTACAACGACGGGATCCAGACCGTGATCTCGCAGGCGTCCGTCTACGGCAAGCAGGAGCTGAAGCTGGAGGACTCGACGCTGATCACGGCCGTGCTGCTGGTGCAGATCCTCGCGGTGGCGGGCGCGATGGCGATGGGCCGGCTGGCCGTGTCGTACGGCGCGAAGCGGACCATCCTCGGGTCGCTGGTGGCCTGGACCGTGACCCTGGCCGCCGGTTTCTTCCTGCCGGCGGGTGCGCCGGTGTGGTTCTTCGCACTGGCGTCGATGATCGGACTCGTGCTGGGCGGCAGCCAGGCACTGTCGCGCTCGCTCTTCTCGCACCTGGTGCCGGCGGGCAAGGAGGCCGAATACTTCTCGGCGTACGAGATGAGCGACCGCGGCGTGAGCTGGATCGGACCGCTGGTGTTCGGCCTGACGTACCAGGTCACCGGCAGCTACCGGGACGCGATCATCTCGTTGGTGGTCTTCTTCGCACTGGGTTTCGTGCTCCTGGCGCGAGTGCCGGTGCGGCGCGCGGTGGAGGCGGCGGGGAATCCTGTTCCCGAGCGGATCTGAGTGGATCCGGTGGCCGCTCCGACCGGGGCCACGACCCGGATCTTCATACGAATTCCGAACGGATTTCGACGTTGAAGCGAAGGGCCGGTAGTGTACGCCTTTGGCCTGCCAGCCGGACCGTTACTGCGCGCTAAAGAACTGAAGACGTTGGGTGACATCTGCTGCCAGATGTGACAAAACGGGCACTGGTGGGTACAACAAGGGGCGGCACGACGGGCGACGCATCAGCCGGAGCGGGAATCTATACCGCCGACCGGACGTTGACCGGATGACGACGACAGCGACACCTGTCCTGTGGGCGACAAGCCCGGGAGGCACGATTCATGAGTGAGCGAGCTCTCCGCGGTACGCGGCTCGTGGTTACCAGCTACGAGACGGACCGCGGCATCGATCTGGCCCCGCGCCAGGCGGTGGAGTACGCATGCCAGAACGGACATCGATTTGAGATGCCGTTCTCGGTTGAGGCAGAGATTCCGCCGGAGTGGGAGTGCAAGGCGTGCGGCGCCATGGCACTCCTGGTTGACGGGGACGGGCCCGAAGAGAAGAAGGGCAAGCCTGCGCGAACGCACTGGGACATGCTCATGGAGCGGCGCACCCGCGAGGAACTGGAGGAAGTGCTGGCCGAGAGGCTGGCGGTCCTGCGTTCCGGCGCCATGAACATTGCCGTGCATCCGCGGGACAGCCGCAAGTCCGCCTGACAGCCGGACGTGTAGCAGAACGAAGCCGAGGGCCCCCGCCACGAACTGTGGCGGGGGCCCTCGGCTTCGTTCCGTCCCTGCTCGCTCAGGGCGCCAGCGGCGGCCGGTACCCGGCGTCGGGCCCCGGCTGCTGCGGCTGCTGCCCGTCGCGGATGACCTCGCCCTGGACGATCTTGCCGTCGGGCTGGTGGATCCGGGCCTGCTGGAAGGCGTCGCCGAAGCTGCCGGCCGGAGCGGTGGCCATCTTGCGCTCCAGGGAGCCGGACAGTCTGCGGCCGGTCCATGCCCGGACGGGCGGGACCAGGAGGAGCAGGCCGACCACGTCGGAGAGCAGGCCCGGCAGCATCAGGAGCAGTCCCGCCAGCATGGTGAGGCCGTTGCCGCCGCCCGGCTGCTGCGGGGCGGGCTGCTGCCCCTGCTGGGCCTGCTGGAAGGTGTCCGCCAGGTTCTTGAAGGCCCGCCGCCCGGCCCGCTTGATGACCACGACACCGAGCACGATCCCGCCCGCGAGCAGCGCGGCGACGGTCAGCCCGCCGGCCGCGCCGGCGACCAGGCTCAGCAGCCAGATCTCCAGGATCAGCCAGGCGGCGACCGCCAGCGGAAGGAAGGTGCGGGCACGCGAGCGCCGCCGGGGGGCCGTCGAGAGGGGAGCGCCGGTCGTCATACCACCCAGTGTGCCTGGGGCGGCGTAAAAAGCGGCCTCAGCCGGAGGTACCGGACATCCCCTAAGGGGCGTCCGGGCCCTTGGCCGGGCCCTTGGTCAGGCCTTTGGGCTTGTCCTGGCCGGTCAGCTTCGCCGCGTGGCCCTTGAGCCCCCACTGGGTGACCCGCCACAGGGCCTCCACCACGATGTCCTTGCTCATCTTGCTGTCGCCGAACTCGCGCTCGACGAACGTGATGGGCACCTCGACGACGCGGAAGCCCTGGTGGACGGCGCGGCGGGCCAGGTCGACCTGGAAGCAGTAGCCCGCGGAGGCCACCTCCTCCAGACCCAGCCCCTCCAGGGTCGCGCGGCGGAAGGCACGGTAGCCGCCCGTCACGTCGCGGATCGGGACGTCCAGCATCAGCCGGGAGTACACCGAGCCGCCGCGCGAGAGGAACTCGCGGCTCTTGGGCCAGTTGACCACCCGGCCGCCCGGCACCCAGCGCGAACCCAGGACCAGGTCGGCCCCGGCCAGCGCGGTGAGCAGCCGGGGCAGCTCCTCCGGCTGGTGGGAGCCGTCGGCGTCCATCTCGACGAGCACGCCGTAGTCGCGCTCCAGGCCCCAGGAGAAGCCCGCCAGGTAGGCGGCGCCGAGGCCTTCCTTGCCCTTGCGGTGCAGGACGTGCACGTGGTCGTCGGCGGCCGCCAGCTCGTCGGCGAGCTTGCCGGTGCCGTCGGGGCTGTTGTCGTCCGCGACCAGGATGTGCGCCTCGGGCACCGCTGCGCGCACGCGGCCGACGATCGGCCCGATGTTCTCCGCCTCGTTGAAGGTCGGAATGATCACCAAGGCCGTGCCGAGCGGTCCGTGCCCTCGCTGTCCGCCGTCGCTCACTGAGTCCGCCTTCGTGTTCTTGTCCGTCCTGTCTCAGAGGATGACTTTAGAACAGTGGTCGGGGCCCGCGGTCCTTCGGGCCGGTCCGGCTCCCGCTGGCTGCGGGTCGCCGTGACCGTTGTCTACTGGACCGCGGGCCCCGACCGGGGCCACCTTCCCCCGAGCTCTTGGGGAGCAGGGAGGACCCCCTTCCCGGCGAAACCTTCCCTCGCCCCCGAGGCGCGGGCGCGCTGAGCAGACGGATCCGCCCGGTACGGACGTCCGGTGGTGGACCCGGCCGAACCTATCCGGGTCCGAGCGCCCGTACCGAACCGAGGCCGACCGGATCACCCCTGTGGCCGTACGAATACCTCCCGCCCGCCGACGACGGTGGCGAGGCACACCGGCAGATCGCCGCCGGGGGTGAGGTCGGGCAGCCCGGGGGTCCCCGAACGGGGGTCCGTGGACCAGCGGGCGACCCGGTCGTCGGGGGCCTGGACCACCAGTTCGGCGGTCTCCCACAGCGCGTAGTCGGCGGGGGCGCCGGGCACGAGCACACCGGCTCCGTCGCGTCCGAGGGCCCGCCAGCCGCCCCGGGTGTGGGCGGTGAAGGCGGCCCGTACGGAGATCCGGTGCTCGGGGGTGCGGTGGAAGGCCGCCGCCCGGACGGTGCCCCACGGGTCGAACGGGGTCACCGGGGCGTCGGAGCCGAAGGCGAGCGGCACACCGGCCTTGAGCAGGGCGGCGAAGGGGTTGAGCGTACGGGCGCGCTCCGCGCCCAGCCGGTCGGCGTACATGCCCTCCTCGCCGCCCCAGGCCGCGTCGAAGGCGGGCTGTACGGAGGCGGTGAGGCCGAGGTCCGCGAAGGCGGCGATGGTCTCGGGGGTCATCATCTCGGCGTGCTCGACGCGGTGCCGCGCGGCGCGGACGCGGGCGAGGCCGACCTTCTCGGCGGCGGCGCGCATGCCCTCGACGACGGCGGTGAGGGCCGCGTCGCCGATGGCGTGGAAGCCGGCCTGGAGCCCCGCCTCGGTGCACGCGGCGACGTGCTCGGCGACTTCGGCGGCGTCGAGGTAGCCGGTGCCGGTGTGGCCCGCGTCGGCGTACGGGGCGTGCAGGCAGGCGGTGTGGGAGCCGAGGGCGCCGTCCACGAAGAGGTCGCCCGCGGCGCCGATGGCGCCGAGCGCCTTGGCCTGTTCGAGGTCCCGGTCCGCCCAGTAGCCGAAGACGCGGGGTCCGGGCCGCTCGCGGGCGAGGTTGAGGAGGTCCGCGAAGTCCTCGGCCGAGGAGATGTCGGGTCCGCCGCACTCGTGGACGGAGCCGATGCCGAGGGAGGCGGCCCGGTCGAGGGCGGCCCGCTGGGCCTCGGCGCGCTGGGCGGGGGTGACGGCGGCGAGCGCGGCCCGGCGGACGGCGTGGTGGTCCTCGCGGGTCAGCGGCTCGTCACCGCGGACGGAGACGGCCGGTACGAGGTCCAGCAGGGCGGTGGTGACGACGGCGGAGTGCACGTCGATGCGGCTGAGGTAGAGCGGGCGTCCGGCGGCGGCCTCGTCGAGCTCCGCACGGTGGGGCGCACGGCGCTCGGGCCACCGGGAGGCGTCCCAGCCGTGGCCGAGGAGCACCCGGTCGGCGGGGCGGCGCTCGGCGTACGCGCGGACGAGGCGCAGGGCGTCGGCGAGGGAGGCGGCGCCGGTGAGGTCCAGCCCGGTGAGGGCGAGGCCGGCGGAGGTGGTGTGGACGTGCGCGTCGGTGAAGGCGGGTGTGACGAGCGCCCCGCCGAGGTCGACGACCTCGTCGACGCCTTGCGCGAAGGCGTCGGCGGCGCCTTCGGAGCCCACCCAGGCGATGTGTCCCCGCTCGACGACCATCGCGGTGGCGAAGGGGTCGGCGGGGCTGTGTACCTCGCCCCCGCGGAGGAGAACGGTCCGTTCGGATGCGGGGGCTCCGGCGGCGTCGGCGGAACTGGCGGTGCGGTCGGTCATGACCTTAGTTTCGCGGGTCCGCGGCCCCGCCTCGACCGCGCCCCCGGGGGCGCGGCGGAAAAGGCGTCACACCCGGGGCGGGCGGGCCTCGTACGGGGTGGAGAGGACCACCGTGGTGCGGGTGGAGACGTGGGCCAGGGCGCGCAGGCGGCCCAGGAGGTCCTCCAGCTCCAGCGGGGTCGCGACCCGGACCTTGAGGATGTAGTTCTCGTCGCCGGCGACGCTGTGGCAGGCCTCGATCTCCGGTACTCCGGCCAGCCGGTCGGCGATGTCGTCCGGCGCGCTCGGGTCGAAGGGCTTCACCGAGATGAAGGCCGTCAGGGGCAGGCCCACGGCTTCGGGGTCGACGACGGCCGCGTACCCGCGGATCACTCCGCGCTGTTCCAGACGGCGTACTCGCTGGTGGACCGCCGACGTGGACAGTCCCGTGGCCTTGCCCAGATCCGTGTAGCTCATCCGCCCGTCCCGCACGAGCAGATCCACGATCTGGCGGTCCAGCTCCTCCATTGCGCTCATAGCCGCTCAACCTAAGGCCCAAGGGCGCTCCAGGCACAGTGCTGTCCGGCCACAAGTGGCACCTGCGGCGGGCATGTGACCAAGGCCACAAGGGTATGGAGGCGTACGCCGGGATGTTGTGGTTACTCGTGCCGCGCGGCGGGAAGTGCTTGCTGTGGCCGAGGCCGTAGAACCTGCCCGCCCGGCCCACCCAAGGGGGAGTACATCCATGCTGAACACCAAGCGCGCCGGTCGCACCGAACCGGAGCCCCTGGAATTCGTCGACGCCGAGGACGGTGAGTACCTCGAAGACGCCGACGGGTTCGACGGCTTCGAGATCCACCACGCGATCTGCCCGGACTGCGGCCAGTCGATCGCCCTCGTCGCGGACGAGGAGTACCTGCCGGAGCACGCGCTCTGCCTGACCCCGTGGAACCCGTTCGGGCTCACGGTGTGCGCGGGCACGGGCCGCCCGGCCTCCGACGCGCTGCCGACGGTGGGCATGGCCCAGGGCGAGCCCCAGGAGCTGGAGGTCGTGCTGCTGGACCTGCCGCAGGGTCTGGACTGGCGGACGCAGCCGTTCTCGCACGTCGGCGGTCCCGGTTCGCGTCCCGTGCGGATGCCGGCGCCGGCGCTGCTGCCGCAGATGCGGCAGCACGCGCAGGCCGCCTGACGGCCTTCCCGGCCGCGGGCGCCGGATCCATCGGGATCCGGCCGGATCTACCAGTACGTGCCCTGCACCATGGCCCGGAGGCTGGCGTGGTGCAGGATCAGGCCGTCCGGATCCGCGGGGATCTCGACCTCCCCGAAGTGCGCCTGCCGGTAGGCGATGCGCAGCATCACGATCCCGTGCCGCAGCGCCGCGTACAGGGTGTGGAACTCCATGTCCCGCGGGGTGTGCCCGGTGAGTTCGGCGTACCGGCGCTCGATGTCCTCGCGGCGCAGGAAGTCCGGCAGGCCCCTCTGGCCGAAGCCGACGGTCAGGTCCTGGAAGAAGCGGTGGAGGTACACGGTCCAGCCGAGGTCGACCTCGCGCGGGGCGTACGCGGCCATCTCCCAGTCCAGGACGGCCACGGGCTCGAACCCGTCGGCCCGGTAGACGACGTTGCCGATGCGGGCGTCGCCCCAGTTGAGGACGGCCGGGCCCTCGTCCGCGGGCCACAGCTCCTCCAGGCGTTCGAAGGCCCGCTCCAGCAGCGGGGACGGCGCGAGTGCCTCGACCACCCAGGCGTAGTAGGCGCGTTGGGCGTCGACGTGTCGGCGCAGCGGGCTGCCGGCGCCCTCGGGGAGGAGGAACTCGGCCTCCTCGGCGGGGAACTGGTCGTGCAGCCGGGCCAGCAGCGAGATGCTCGCCTCCTGGAGTGCGGCGCGTTCGCGGTCGCCGGCGGCGTGCAGCCAGTTTCCCTCGTACGTGTAAGGCATGACGTCGGGCGGGACCCGGCCCTCGGCGCGGGCCATGACGAAGAAGGGCGCGCCGAGCGGCCCCGGGTCCTGTTCCAGCCAGAGCACGCGCGGGACGGGCAGGTCGGTGTGGGCGGCGACCAGGCTCATCACGCGGTGCTGGCGGGGCATGTCGTACGTGGGGAACACCGTGTAGGCGGCCGGGTCGGCGGCGAGCCGCAGGGCGCAGGCGCGGACCGGGGTGTCGGGGTGCTCTATGTCGAAGAGCAGGGTCTCGCTGGACATGCCGTTGGACGCGGGGACCGCGACGTTGGTGACCTTCGCGCCGGGGAGCCTGCCGTCCAGCCAGGCTGCGAGGCGGAGGCCGAGTTCCCCGGGCTCCCGGGTGGAGGTGCGCGGACGTGGTGCGGTGGCCATGTGAGCCCCTTCCCTACTGGGCGACGGAGGAGTAGTCGGCGAAGCCGCTCGGGTCATGGCGGCCGAAGCTGCCGTGCTCGAAGATCCCGAAGCCGGTGCGCCCGTCGAGGGTGAAGCGGGCGGAGTGATCGGTGACGCCGAAGGCGGCCATGGGGTGGGCGGCGGGGTCGGAGAGGTCGTAGACGCGGCGGTCGGTCCAGCCGCGGCCCTGCCAGGTGCCGTGCTGCCAGTCGGCGGCGGGCGGGTAGCCGGCGCCTACGGCGAGCGGGGAGGAGTTCAGGATCTCGACGCCGAGTTCGAGGGGTTTGCGGGCCGGGTCGGCGAGGTGGACGACGGCGCTCTCGGGGTGGCGGGTGCCGGGGCGGTAGCGGATCTCGGTCTGGGGCCAGCCGAGTTGTACGTCGTGGCGGCCGCTGTCCTCGGGGAAGACCTGGACGGCCTCGTTGAGCGTGCGGTGGCCGTCGGCGTCCTCCTGAGCGATGACCATGAGGAAGCGGTCCTCGAAGCGGACGGGGATCCAGAGCCAGTGGAAGCCCTCGGGCCGGTGCTCCTCGGCGGCGCGGCCGCCGTCCTCGCCGGGGACGGGGCGCACGCCCCAGCTGCGGTCGCGGGTTCCGGTCCACTCGCCGGGGGTGAGGGCGTACTCCTCGCCCTTGGCCCGGATGGTGCCGGTGACCTGGCCGGCCTGGACGAAGCGGCGGCCTTCGAGCATGAGGCGGTCGCCGCGGCGCTGGACGTGGTGGGGCTCCCAGACGGCGGGGAACCCGGCGGTCCAGGTGATGTCGTACGAGAGCCCGTCGGGGTCGGCGGGGTCGGCCTCGCACCGGAGGGTGATCCGCTTCAGGGGTTCGTCGACGGTGATCCGCAGCGGGCCGACGGAGAGGTTCATGCGGTCGTCGGTGAGGGCGTCGGAGGCGCGGACGGCGAGGAGTTCGTCGCCGGTGCGGAGGGTGGCGTAGGCGTCGATGACCCCGGCGTTGGGGTAGACGCCGAGGCCGAGGATGAGGACGGCGCGGCCGGCGTGGTCGAAGACGTGGAAGATGCAGCGGTCGTAGGCGTTCCGGTCCCCGGTGACGAGGTGCTTCATCGACAACGGGGCCTGGTGGACGGGGTATTCGTCGAGCGGTACGGGTCGGTCCGCGGGCATGGCAAGCCTCCTGGGGCAGCGGGCTCAGGCGGATATGACGGTACGTCAGATACCGGGTTCGGGGCCAGAGTTCTGTCACTCCCTGACAGCCCGGCACGTCTGGCCACTCGGAAGGGGTCCGGGGACCTCGGGGCGGGGGGTGGGGGCGGGGGCGGGGACATCTCGAACGGATACCCGGAGGGCGGGGGCGGTTACCCGTGCGTCGGGTGGCGCGTTGGCCGGGCATGACCACGCTCGAATCCCCTGGGGCAAGAACGGGACGGCGGCGGCGTCCGGCGCCTCCCCGCCACGAAGAATCGGTTCCTCGCCATGAAGAATCGGTTCAGCAACGGCAGCCGGACCCGCCGATCTACGATGCGCTGCTGGCCCGCTGGGCCGCCGACGGACGCACCCTGCCGGGCCGCCGCGATCCGGAGTGGTCCCGGGTCGCCACTTCCCCGATCTGGCCGTCGGGCCCGGCCTGATCCGAAAGACACGGCCTACGGCGGCCGCCGGCAGGAGCGGCCGGGGGTGACCCGGCGCACTCCCTGTGCGCTCCCCGTGCCGCCTCGCCCGGGCGGGGGCCGGGCTGCACCCTGGGCCCATGACGGACCCGAAGCGGCTCCTGGCCGAATACCGGCGCGACGGCTTTGTCGTCGTACCCCCGATGACCCCGCACGAGATCTGGGGCCCCCTGACCGAGGAACTGCCCGGCGTACTCGCGGAGGAGGGACCGCAGCGGTTCTTCGAGGAGGACGGCACGACCGTGCGCGCCGTCTACGGGCTCCACCGCAGGGGCGGTCCCTGGCAGGCACTGGCCGAGGCGTCACCGCTGACCGCGCTGGCCCGGCTGCTCCTCGGGGAGGACATGTACGTGTACCAGTGGAAGGTCAATCCGAAGGCGGCCCGGCGCGGCGACCGCTGGCAGTGGCACCGGGACTTCGACTTCTGGCGGGCCGCCGACGGGATGCGGCGCCCGGCGGCGCTGACCGCCGCCGTGTTCCTCGACGAGGTCACCGAGGAGAACGGGCCGCTGCGCCTGATACCTGGCACGCACACCGACCGGCCGGGGACGGCCGCGCCGGCCGGGAACACCGGGCCCGCGGAAGGCGGAGAGGGCGACTGGGCCTGGATCACGTCGAGCCGCAACGCCTACGCGCTCCCGGAGCCCTCGACCGAGGAGCTCGCCCGCACCCGGGGTGTGCACGGGGCCACCGGCCCCGCCGGCACGGTGGTCCTCTTCCACGGCAACCTGGTGCACAGCTCGGGCCCGAACCGCTCCACGCGCGCCCGTACCCTCGCCCTGATCAGCTACAACGCGGTGTCCAACGCCCCGCCGGCCGACCACCCCGCCGCGCGCCAGGACCTCTTCGTCAACCACGACGCGAAGCCACTGCCCGTCGGTGACGACCTGCCTTAGTCCGACTGGTGGCAGCCCGGCCGGTCGCCCGGCCGGGCCAGGGCCGGGCGTGCCCCGAGGGGCGGGTCGGCCGTCAGTGGGACTCGGGGCCCGCCAGGTGGCGGGCGATGACCATGCGCTGGATCTGGTTGGTGCCCTCGACGATCTGGAGGACCTTCGCCTCGCGCATCAGGCGCTCCACCGGGAAGTCCGCGGTGTAGCCGTAGCCGCCGAGGACCTGGACCGCGTCCGTCGTGACGGCCATGGCGGCGTCCGTGCAGAACAGCTTCGCCATCGCCGCCTGGCGGGAGAACGGCTTGCCCGCGTCGCGCAGCCGCGCCGCCGCCAGGTACAGCGCCCGGCCGGCCTCGATCTTGGTCGCCATGTCGGCGAGCATGAAGCGCAGGCCCTGGAAGTCCGCGATGGGGTGCCCGAACTGCTTGCGGTCCAGGGCGTACGTGAGGGCCTCGTCCAGGGCGGCCTGCGCGACGCCGATGGCGCAGGCGGCGATGCCCAGGCGGCCCGCGTCCAGGGCCGCCAGCGCGATGGTGAAGCCCTGGCCCTCCTCGCCGATGCGGCGGGTGTCGGGAACGCGGACCCCGTCGAAGTGCAGCTGGGCGGTGGGCGAGCCCTTCATGCCCATCTTCTTCTCGGGGACGGCGGCCGTCAGGCCCTCCGCGTCGCCGGGCACCAGGAAGGCGGTGATGCCTTTGGGGCCCTCGCCGCCGGTGCGGGCGAGGACGGTGTAGAAGTCGGCGACCCCGCCGTGGGTGATCCAGGCCTTGGTGCCGGTGATGACCCAGTGGTCGCCGTCGCGCACGGCCTTGGTGGTCAGCGAGGCGGCGTCGGATCCGGAGGCGGGCTCGGAGAGGCAGTACGCGCCGAGCAGGCCGCCGCCGAGCATGGCGGGCAGGTGGGCCTTCTGCTGCTCCTCGGTGCCGTATCCGGCCAGGCCGTGGCAGGCCAGGGAGTGCACGCTGACGCCGAGCCCGACCGTCAGGCGGGCCGCGGCGAGCTCCTCCAGGACCTGGAGGTAGACCTCGTACGGCTGCTCGCCGCCGCCGTACTCACCGGCGTACGGGAGACCGAGCAGGCCGGCTTCGGACAGGAGGGTGAAGATCGCGCGCGGGAACGTCCCGGCGTCCTCCTCGTCGGCGGCCACGGGGCGGATCTCCCGCTGCGCGATCTCTCGCACGAGCGCGAGAAGATCCCGGGACTCCTCGGTGGGCAGCTGACGGTCCACCGGCTGCGGGGCGCGGTCTGTCATGGCGGCGCTCTCCTCCCTCGTCGGGCACGGCGGCGGCACGTGAGGTGTGGGACGGGCCGCCGGGTCTCGGTGCTTCTCACAGCCGATACTGCCCTCCCGGATCACGGAAGCGGCAGATCAGTGGCTGCGGGCGGCTTGAGTATGCCCGATCAGGGACTTCCCGTCACTGGGGCAAGATCACCGGTCGGCTCGAACGCGTCTTCGGGCAGAGGTGGCGGCGGACACTCCGGGACGAACTCCCCGATCACCGTCAGCGTCGCGCGCAGCTGGCGGACGAGGAGGACCCCGAGCCGGTCCCGGTCGGGCTGCCGCGCGGCGGATTCCGCGTCGGCATCGGCATCCGTGTCTGCGGCCAGGGCACCGATCCACTCCAGCGTGGTCCCCTCGACCCCGGACAGCCAGCCCACCAGCGCGAGCCGGGCGAGCGGCGGGACGGCACGGCGCCCGTACGCGCCTTCGGCGATGGTGGCCACCAGTTCCTCGCGCACCGCGTCGCGGATCGCGAGCACCTCGGCGTCGGAGCCCACTCCCCCGGTGACGATGGTGCGGTAGGCGGCTTGGTGGTGCTCGGCGTAATAGAGGTAGCCGTCGATGGTGCGGCGCACCCGCTCGGCGTTGGGCAGGTCCGGTTCGCCGGCGGCGCGGGCGACGAGCTCGGCCACCGAGTCCTCGACGATGGCGAGGTAGTAGCCGCGCTTGCTCTTGAAGTAGTAGTAGATCAGCCCCTTGGCGACACCCGCCTGTTTGGCGATGTCGTCCATGGAGAGCGCGTCGTACGAGGTGTCGGCGAACAACTTGCGCCCGGTCGCTATGAGTTCGGCCCTGCGGACCTGCGAACGCTCGCTCGCGCCCCGCTGTTGACTATTATTCAAATTCGGCCCTAGCCTCGAACTGCCACAGGATGCCCGCAGTATGGCAGACCTGCCTCATGCACTTCCCCTGCGCACCGGACGACGTACGGGAGGCACTTCCATGAGCAAAAACAGCGGCGTGAACAGCGGCGCGGGAACGATCCGCGGTCGCGAAGGCCGGGTCAACTGGCGGAAGTCGGCCGCGGTCGCGGTGCCCGCGGACCTCGCGGTCGGGGCGATGGCCGTGGTCATGGCCCAGGGCGCGCTCGCCGCGTCGTTCGCCGTCTCGGGGACCGCCTTCCAGGTCTCCTCCTCGAAGCTGAGCAGCAAGGGCCTGGCCTCGTACGTGCAGACGGACCGATCCGTCGACGGCAAGGGGCATCCGGTCGCGCTGCTCGGCATCGGCGAGGCCACGCTCACCGACATCTGCCAGTCCGCCGAGGTGGACACCCCGCTGGGCACGGTGGTCTTCAAGCTGACCGCGGGCGGTCCGGCCGGGGAGGTCACCGCGAGCAACCTCGTCATCGACGGCGAGGACCTCGACGGCGACGCGACCTTCGGCACGGCGCAGATCGGCCGGGACGCCTCGACCCTCGACCAGGTGGAGGGGGTCAGGGGGGAGCCGGGGAAGTTCGGCCTCCAGGCCGGGGACATCGAGGTCGTCGGGGTGAAATCGCACGCCTGGTCCGCGACCGGCGGGAACTTCCGCCTCAAGGGCATGCGGGTGAGCGTCGGCCTGGACGGCAAGAAGTGCTTCTGAGCCGCCTTCGGCTGCGCGCCTGGCGCCGGACCCGGCCGTTCTGGGGCGGGCTGCTGGTCATCCTGGGCGGGGCCGAGCTGCTGCTGGTCCCGCTCTCCCCGCTGACCGTGCTGGTGAGCCTGGGCCTCGGCGGGATCGCGGCGATCGGGATCGGCGCCGCACTCGTGGTGGCGGGCCTGTTCCTGTGGTTCCTGCCGCAGGCCCGGGCGTACGTCTGCGTCCACGCCCTGCTGCTGTCGGTGCTGTCGTTCCTGGCGACCAACCTGGGCGGGTTCCTGGTCGGCATGCTGCTCGGGATCGCCGGGAGCGCGCTGGCCTTCGGGTGGACGCCGCTCCCGGAGGGAGCCGCGGACGGATCCGCGGACGAGGAGGCGTCGTACGAGCGCGGGCCGGGCGGTCCCGGTCCGCGGGTGCTCGCCGTCGTACTGCCGGTGCTGCTGGCGGCCGCGCCGGCGACGGGAGCCCCGCCGGCCAGGGCGGCTGCCCCGCCCCACGGGCCGCCGACGGCGCCCCGGACTCCCCCGACGGTCACCACCTCGCTCTTCGCCCCGCAGGGCTTCGCCTTCGCGGGCGTCACCGAGGTCGCGACGTCCGACGGGCCGCTGAGGGTGCTGGTGCTGAAGATGCGCGCGGCCTCGCTGGCCGACTACCGGCTGCGCACCCGCGACGGCCGCGAGGAGTACGGGCTCGCCGCCGCCTCCCTTGAGCTGCGGGGCAATGTGACCTTGTACCTGACCAAGTTCAGCGGCTGTATCGAAGGGCTGCTGTGCGTCACGTTCAGCCCGGACGGACTGCCCGCTCCCCCGGTGATCCCGCCGTTCGTCTTCATGACCCGGGTCAGCGCCGAACAGGCTCTGGTCACCTCGGACCTGATCGTCACGGACGGCCTGCGGCTGGAGGCCTTGTAGGCCTCGTCGGCGCAGGCCCCGGAGGTCAGAGCCAGCCGACCTGCGTGACGAACATGGCGACGACGACCACCAGCGTCCAGCCGAGCACGTGCTCCAGCCACTTGGAGTGGTCCTTGGGGCCACCGGTCCGGACGAGGTTCCGGGCGCGGGCGGTGAGGGAGGCGCTGTATGCGGTCATACCGTCCAATGTGACAGCGTTCGCGGCTTTGGCGGTAGAGACGATCGTCACGCGTGGCACGCGTCACGCCGCCCCGGCGTGCCACCGGGCCCCGGCCGCCTCGCGGTCGGGGCCCGGTGCGTACCGGGTGCACCACCCGGTGCGTACACGGGTCAGGTCGCGCGGTTGCGTCCCGCCATGCCCGCCATGGCGAGGGCGAGCAGCAGCGCGACGCCGCCGGTGATGACGTTGCTGACCACGGACCGGGTCGTGCTGACGTCACCGGCGATGACCCAGGGAGCCACGATCGTCCAGGCTCCGATGGCGACCGCCGTCCAGGCCATCGCGTGGGTGCGTTCGTAGGCGGAGCCGAGTCCGCTCATGCACAGGCAGTACGCGACGCCGGCGATCAGGTTGTTGATCGCCAGCGAGCTGAGTCCGCTGAACCCGGCGATCCAGGGCGAGGCCGCCAGGTACAGGCCCGTGATGAGGGCCAGTGCCTCCACGGCCTGCGCGGCGGGGGTGCTGGTGACCCGCTCGAACCGGGAGCGCATCTCGGCGAGGTCGGGGTGGTGTTCGATGCTGTGGGTGGTCATGGCGGGCCGCCTCCTGTAGAAGCCTTATCTGCCCTTTATGGCTTTATGTTCCGCTTATCTATGCTCGCGGTCAACGGGAACTTCCGGCACTCCGATCACAGCACTCCCACCGCCCGGAGGGCGGCGATCTGGGTGACGCTCGGGCGGGCCGGGGCGTACAGGTAGCAGATGCCCCCGGAGCCGGACGCGACCTTTCCGGCGGAATTGTGGCGCTTCGTCCGCAGCCAGACGTTCTCCCACTCCCGGCGCCCGTACACCCGGCGGACGGCCGTGTCGTCGGGCGAGTTCGGGTCGTTGGCGACCACGTCCCCGGCGGCGGTGAAGCCGACGACGGTCATCAGGTGGCCCGCGGTGCCGTAGCCCGCACCGGTGAGCTCCTCCGCAAGGAAGGACTGCGAGGTGATCACCGGGATCCCCGCCCCGACGAGGATCTCCAGCTCGGCGAGGGAGCGGAGCCGGGTGACGACCCCGGCGAGATCGGTGTACGTGGCGGCGTACGCGGCGTTGAACGGCCAGTTGCCGCAGCCCTTGTACGCGCTGTCGTACGTGAACCGGGCCGCGTGGCAGACCTGCGGGTCGGGGTAGCGGGAATCGACCCAGGCCAGGTCCCCGGCGGCGGGCTTGCGGCCCCAGTACTCGATGATCATCTGGGAGGAGGTGGGGCTGCACCAGGCCTCGCCGCCGTTGTCGTACTGGGGGTAGTGGCCCTTGTGGACCTCCTGCGAATAGCGGGGGACCTTCAGCTCGTGGGCCTTGCCCGAGGGGGCGGAGGCGGCGACGGTGAACCGGTCCGGGACGTCGGAGACCATGACCCCGGCCAGCCACACCGTCGGGCCCTGGGCGGCGCCGGGCTTGCGGTGGAGGGTCAGGCGCAGCTGCCAGTCGGCGATCCGTACGCCGCTCGCCCGCGCGGGGGCGTCGACGGCCAGGGTGTCGGTCCACACGGTGGTGCTGCCGTCGGTCTGGCCGTCCACGGAGGTGCGGCGGATGTCGCCGTCGCCGGAGGCCCAGCGGCCCATCACGTACCAGGGGGTGGCTGCGCCGCTGCCGTACGTGCCGCGCAGTTCCACCTGGATCCAGGTGCCCGCCGGGGTGTGGGCGTTCCAGGAGGCGATGGCCTCGGTGCCGGGCACTCCGGAGCGGTGCACCGGGGAGGTCCAGACCGCGTACTCCCAGGTGGCCTTCTTCGCAGTGTGCGGGTCGGTGTACTCGGTGCGGCCGGCCGGGGTGTCGATCACCAGGCCGGGGCGGGCGCCGGCGAGGGCGGCGGTGCCGCGGTGGGTGCCGGCCAGCCAGTGCGCGTACGAGTACCAGAACCGGTTGTCCACGGTCTTGGCCGCGGCTGCGCCTGCCGCCGCCCCTTCCGCTTCCGCCTCGGCCGGGCCATCGCCGGCGCCCGTGCCGGCCGGGGGCTTCGCGCCGGATGCCGAGGCCCGGCCGCCCGGGACGGTGGCCGCCGCGGCCGCGGCGAGCGCGAGGGCCAGCAGGGCACGGCGTGGTGTGGGTGCGGTCATCGGCGTGGCCCCCAAGGGTCGGTGCGGCTGGGTCGGCTCCCCCACCCTTCCAGTTCCCGCCCGCCGGACGGCGAAGCCACGGCCCCGTGTCGGGGTGACGCGGGACCGGAGCGGACCAGGGTAGGGCCGGGGCCCTACCCTGGCCGGGTGGAGCCTCACCAGTCACTTCAGTCACTCGCGCGCGAACTCGTCGCCCTGCCCCCGTCGCTGGGCCCGGTCCGGCTGATCGCCGTCGACGGGCACGCGGGGTCCGGGAAGAGCACCTTCGCCGGGCGGCTCGCCGAGGCCCTGGGCGGGGCGCCGGTGCTGCACCTGGACGACGTGGCCACCCACGAGGAGCTGTTCGAGTGGCCGGAGCGACTGCGCGCGCAGGTGCTGGAGCCGCTCGCGGCCGGTCGGCCGGCCCACTGGGCCCCGTACGACTGGGTGGAGCGCCGGTTCGGCCCCGAGCGGGTGCTGGAGCCGGTTCCGGTTCTGCTGATCGAGGGGGTCGGGGCCGGGCGGCGGGCACTGCGCCCGTATCTGGCGCGGCTGCTGTGGATGGAGACCCCGCGCGCGCAGTCCTGGGGGCGCGGGCGAAATCGGGACGGGCGTGAACTTTCCGACTTCTGGGACGGATGGGAGCGCGCGGAGCTCGCGCACTTCACGGACGATCCTTCGCGCCCCTTCGCGGACACTTTGGTACACCAGAGCGGTACGGGGTACGAGTGGACTTCCGAGACGGATGCGACCGCCGGAAGGGCCTCTTCCGTTACGGAAGGTGACGGATTCCCCCAGGCCTGAGCAGCTCGCGAGAACCGCCCGAGCGGGCCTGTACCGACTTGCTTGACCTGGGCCCCGCACCGGCCTTACGTTCTGAATGCGCGGTCTTTCCAGGCCGCAGCGGACGCGAAGCCCCCGATCGTTCCCCCGTGATCGGGGGCTTCGTTCTGCCCCGGGCCGGCTTCCCACCGGCGCCGCACGGGCCCGGTCTCCCCGAAATCTTCACCCTGAGTCACCTTGTGCGCCCCTGGTGCGCCTTCGACCGGTGTCCGCCGCACCCTACGTATGGTGCTTGGCCGCAGGTACGATGCATCCCTGATTTCATCGGCGCAGTGGACAACTCGCGGGCGCGACGCGGGGGTTGCTGTGCACCACGGGGGCAGGCTTGTGGGGGATGTGATGGACTTCGGCACGCCGGGCACGCACGCCCCGGCCGAACTCGCCTGGCTGCGCGGGGTGGACGCCTGCACCATGGGCGCCTATCCGCAGGCCGAGGAGGAGTTCCGGGCGGCCGTACGACTGGATCCCTCGATGGCCGACGCATGGCTGGGCCTGCACGCGCTCCGGGTGGACACCACGAACGCCTTATTGCGCATGTACGCCCACCGCGACCGCTTCGGCGAACAGCGGGCCCGCCACCGGCGGACCCTGAACTCCTGGTACTGGCTGGGCTGGTGGGTACAGCCTGTGCTGGAGAGCCGGCGGGACCTCCTGCTGGCCCACGCCTCGCACTGGCTGGACGGACGGCACGTCCCCGAGCTGGACCAGGCACTGGCGGCGCTGCCGCCGGTGGACACCGATACGCAGGTGCGGTTCCTGCACGCCTGCCGGTCCTACCTGGTCAAGGACTGGGAGCAGCTGGTGCGGCACACCGAGCCGCTGGTGGACGATCCGCTGCTGGGGATCGAGGCCGGCCTGTTCGGCGGGATGGCCCGGGTCCGCCTGGAGATGTACGGGCAGGCCGAGCCGATGCTGTCGGCGGCGCTGATGCGCTGCCGCAGCGAGCAGCCGCAGCGCAAGGAGCTGCGGTACTGGCTGGCGCGGGCGCACGAGGGGACCGGGCGCAGCGCGGCGGCGCTGCCGCTGTACCGGGCGGTGCACCGGGTGGACCCGGCGTTCATGGACACGGCGGCCCGGCTGACGGCGATCGAGGACAGCGACTACGTCGACGGGGCCGACGGATACGCCGGATACGCCGCGTCCGGCTACGAGGGGTACGCGGGCCACGATCTCTCGCCGGTCGGCGGGGACTTCGCGGCGGTGGCCCTCGGCGGCGGCCCCGTCCAGGACATCGCGGCGGACGGGCAGGCGGAGCCGGACCCGCTGATCGCGCCGGATCCGGACCCGCGGTTCGGGGCTCCGGGCGGCCCGGGCACCGGCCGGGTGGAGGGCGTACGCCGCAAGGTGGCGGTCCCGCCGCAGGCCGAGCCCGGGGGGCTGCCGGCCGGACCGGCCGATCCGGCGCTGCTCGCCGAGGCGCTGGCGGAGCTGGAGCGGATGGTGGGCCTGGAGCCGGTGAAGCGGCAGGTGAAGGCGCTCTCCGCGCAGCTGCACATGGCCCGGCTGCGGGCCGGGCAGGGGCTGCCGGTGCAGCCTCCGAAGCGGCATTTCGTCTTCTCCGGGCCTTCGGGCACCGGCAAGACGACGGTGGCGCGGATCCTGGGCCGGGTCTTCTACGCGCTCGGGCTGCTGGGCGGGGACCATCTGGTGGAGGCCCAGCGGGCGGACCTGGTGGGCGAGTTCCTCGGGCAGACCGCCGTGAAGGCGAACGAGCTGATCGATTCCGCGATCGGCGGGGTGCTGTTCGTGGACGAGGCGTACAGCCTCTCCAACACCGGGTACAGCAAGGGCGACGCGTACGGGGACGAGGCGCTCCAGGTGCTGCTCAAGCGGGCGGAGGACAACCGTGACCACCTGGTGGTGATCCTGGCCGGCTATCCGGCCGGGATGGACCGGCTGCTGGCCGCCAACCCGGGGCTGTCCTCGCGGTTCACGACCCGGGTGGACTTCCCCAGCTACCGGCCGCTGGAACTGACCGCGATCGGCGGGGTGCTGGCGGACGCGAACGGGGACTGCTGGGACGAGGAGGCCCTGGAGGAGCTGCGCAGCATCAGCGGGCACGTGGTGGAGCAGGGCTGGATCGACGAGCTGGGCAACGGCCGCTTCCTGCGCACCCTGTACGAGAAGAGCTGCGCGTACCGGGACCTGCGGCTGGCGGGTTTCCCGGGCGATCCCTCCCGGGAGGACCTGGCGACGCTGCGGCTGCCCGACCTGATGCAGGCGTACGGGGAGGTCCTGTCGGGGCGCGGCCCGCAGGACCGCGACCGGCAGGAGCCGCCGCCGCTGTAGCGGGGGCGGCTCCTGCCCCCGCCACAGCGGCGGCGCCTCACACTCCGTCCTCTCAGACCCCGGCGGTGCTGGTCTGCCGGGGGCCCGGGCGGCGGGCCGGGACGCGGTGCGCGGGGTCGCGCACCTCGCCGACCAGCATCTCCAGGACGTCCTCCAGGGCGACCAGCCCCAGCACCCGGCCGGCCGGGTCGGCGACCTGGGCCAGATGGGTGGCGTCCCGGCGCATGACGCTGAGCGCGTCGTCCAGCGGGAGGGTGGCGGACAGGGTGGTCATCCGCCGCCAGACCCGCTGGGGCACGGCCCGCTCCCGCTCCTCCAGGTCCAGTACGTCCTTGACGTGGACGTAGCCCATGAAGGCGCCGTTCTCGGAACGGACCGGGAAGCGGGAGTAGCCGGTGCGGACCGTCAGCTGCTCGATCTGGCGCGGGGTCGCCGAGGGGCCGACCGTGACGAGCCGGTCCCGGGCGAGCAGGACGTCGGTGACCGGGCGGCTGCCCAGTTCCAGGGCGTCTTCCAGGCGCTCCTGCTCGCCCGGCTCCAGGAGCCCGGCCTGCCGGGAGTCCTCGACGAGCCGGCCGAGCTGGGCGCTGGTGTAGACGGCTTCGACCTCGTCCTTGGGCTCCACCTTGAAGAGGCGCAGGACCAGGTGCGCGCAGGAGCCGAGCGCGGAGGTGACGGGGCCGCAGAGCCGGGCGAAGGCGACCAGGCCCGGGCTGAACCAGAGGGCGGTCTTCTCCGGTGCGGCCATGGCGAGGTTCTTGGGGACCATCTCGCCGATGACCAGGTGCAGGAAGACGACGGCGGCGAGCGCCACCGCGTAGCCCAGCGGGTGGATCATGCCCTGCGGGACGTGCGCCGCATGGAAGAGCGGCTCCAGCAGGCGGGCCACCGTCGGCTCGGCGACCGCGCCGAGGGTCAGGGAGCAGACGGTGATGCCGAACTGGGCCGCCGCCATCATCCGCGGCAGGTTCTCCAGCCCGTACAGCACCTGGCGGGCCCGCTTGGACTCCTTGGCCAGCGGCTCGATCTGGCTGCGCCGTACGGAGACGAGCGCGAACTCGGCGCCGACGAAGAAACCGTTGGCCAGCACCAGGAGCAGGGCGAAGAGCAGTTGGAGGGCGTTCATCGTCCGGCGCCTTCCAGCTGGGCCGACTGGGCCGGCTGCGGCGATCGCCCGTCCGGGGAGCCCTGCCGGCCCGGCCCGGTGCGTACGGAGCCGGCGTCGATCAGGACGGTGGCGCGGGTGGCCTCGGGGCCGGTCCCGTGCCCGGCGGCGGGGACGGCACCCAGCCTGACCAGCCTGACGCGTTCGGCGCGGTTGCGGCCGACCTGGCGGACGGACAGCTTCCAGCCGGGCAGTTCGGCACGGTCCCCGGGGGCGGGGATCCGGCCCAGCAGGTCCGCGACGAGGCCGGCGACGGTCTCGTACGGGCCCTCGGGCACCTCCAGGCCTATCCGGCGCAGGGTCTGCACCCGGCAGCTGCCGTCGGCCTCCCAGGAGGGGCGGCCGTCCTCGGCGGGCACGGCCGCCAGTTCGGGGTTCTCGTCCTCGGCGAGGTCGTGCTCGTCGCGGACCTCTCCGACGAGCTCCTCCACGATGTCCTCCAGGGTGACCACCCCGGCGGTGCCGCCGTACTCGTCGACGACGACGGCCATCGGCTGCTCGCTGCGCAACCGTTCCAGCAGCGGCTGCACCGGCAGGGAGCCGGGCACCAGCAGCGGGGCGACGCAGATCCGGCTCACGGTGGTGCGGGCGCGCTCGGACTCGGGCACGGCGAGGGCGTCCTTGAGGTGGACGACCCCGGTGACCTCGTCGATGCGCTCCCGGTAGACCGGGAACCGGGACAGCCCGGTGGCGCGGGTCAGGTTCAGCACGTCGGCCGCGGTGGCCGTGTGCTGGAGGGCGCTGACCTTCACCCGGGGGGTCATGACGTGCTGGGCCGTGAGCTCGCCCAGCGAGAGGGTCCGTACGAAGAGGTCGGCGGTGTCCTGTTCGAGGGCGCCGGCCTGGGCCGAATGGCGGACCAGGGAGACCAGTTCGCCGGGGGTGCGGGCGGAGGCCATCTCCTCGGCCGGCTCCACGCCGAGCGCCCGTACGAGACGGTTGGCGACGGCGTTGAGGCCGGCGATGACCGGCCGGAAGGCACGGGAGAAGACCTGCTGCGGGCCGGCCACGAACCGGGCCACCTGCAGCGGCCGGGAGACCGCCCAGTTCTTCGGGACGAGCTCGCCGACGACCATCTGGACGGCGGAGGCGAGCAGCATGCCGATGAAGACGGCGACGCCGGAGACGGCTCCCGCGGGCAGGCCGGTGGCCGCGAGCGGCCCGGCCAGCAGTCCGGCGAGGGCCGGTTCGGCGAGCATGCCGACCACGAGGGAGGTGATGGTGATGCCGAGCTGGGTGCCGGAGAGCTGGAAGGACAGCTCCCGCAGGGCTTCGACCACCGTGCGGGCACGGCGGTCGCCGTCGGCTGCGGCGCGTTCGGCCTCGGGCCGTTCCACGGTGACGAGGCCGAACTCGGCCGCCACGAAGAAGCCGTTGGCGAGGATCAGGGCGAATGCCGCCACGAGCAGGAGTAGCGGGATGGTCATGCCGCCGCCTCCGTGGGGAGGGCGGCGCGGGTACTACCGGACGATCCGTCCATTGCTGGAGGGAGTCACTCCTCAAGTCGCAGGTGCCCGCGGGCCTCGGGGTCCCGGGGCCGGTGGGAGGGCGTTGGGGTGCGCCCCGCCACCAGGGTAGTCACTGAGATCGCCGCCGCAATGGGACGCAGCCGTCGGCTGTGGCTCCGGTGCTTCGTCCGAGAGCCGCTCAAGGCCTGTTCGAGGCCCGTTCCACGACTGTTCGCCGAGTGTTCGAGCTCCGCTGTCCGGGCGTGCGTCCGTGGGAGGTCCGTGGGACGTCCGTGCGGCGGACGGGTCAGTGGTGGTGCGGCCCGGTTCCCCGGGCCTCGGCGAGCGCGCGCAGCGCGCGGGCGTCGCCGATGGCCTGCTGCTTGGCCACGCCGGGCTGGATGCCGAGGGCGGGCAGGCTCGTACCGTCGCTCAGGTCCAGGAACACCCACGGATCGCCCGGGCGGAGGTTGACGCGCAGGATCTGCGCCCACTCCAGGCGGCGGGTGTTGGTCAGGTTCACGACGGTGACGCCCGCCTCGTCCGCGACCACCTTGGGGCGGCTGAGCAGGACGAGTACGGACGACAGCAGGACGGCGGTGAAGATGAAGCTGATCCGCTCCCCCGGGCCGAGGTTCTCCAGCAGGAGGGCGATCGCCGTGATGGTGGCGAACATGGCGAGCCCGACGCCCAGCAGGACGGCCCGGGTACGGGTCGGCCGGAAGGTGACCGGCAGAGCGGGCAGTGCGGGCTGGGCGGCGGACTCGGCCATGATGCGGGAGATGCCTTCGGGAGGGGGCGTACGGATCGGAAGGACGTACGGGTCAGAGACGGCAGGCGTGGATCGAGGTGGTGAGGATCGCGCGCGCGCCGAGCTCGTACAGGTCGTCCATGATCCGCTGCGCCTCCTTGGCCGGGACCATCGCACGGACGGCGACCCAGCCCTCGTTGTGCAGCGGGGAGATGGTCGGCGACTCCAGGCCCGGGGTGAGGGCGACGGCCCGCTCCAGGTGCTCGGCGCGGCAGTCGTAGTCCATCATCACGTAGCTGCGGGCCACCAGGACGCCCTGGAGGCGCCGCAGGAACTGCTGGGCCTGCGGGTTCTCGGCGTCGGCCCCGTTGCGGCGGATGACCACGGCCTCGGAGGTGAGGATCGGCTCGCCGATGACCTCCAGGCCGGCGTTGCGCAGGCTGGTGCCGGTCTCGACGACGTCCGCGATGACCTGGGCGACGCCGAGCTGGATGGCGGTCTCGACCGCGCCGTCCAGGTGCACGACGGAGGCGTCGATGCCCTGCTCGGCGAGGTGCTTGGCGACGATTCCCTCGTACGAGGTCGCGATCGTCATCCCCGTGAAGTCCTCGGGGCCCTTCGCCGTGCCGGGCTTGGTGGCGTAGCGGAAGGTGGAGCGGCCGAAGTTCAGCGGGAGGATCTCCTCCGCGCTGGCGCCGGAGTCGAGCAGCAGGTCACGGCCGGTGATGCCGATGTCGAGCTTGCCCGAGGCGACGTAGATCGCGATGTCCTTGGGGCGGAGGTAGAAGAACTCCACCCCGTTCTCGGGGTCGAGGACCACGAGCTCCTTGGACTCCTTGCGCTGGCGGTAGCCGGCCTCATGGAGCATCGCCGACGCCGCTCCGGAGAGTGAACCCTTGTTGGGGACGGCGATGCGCAGCATGGGTCTTCCTTCAGTGCGTGGATTGCGAAAGGTGTGGGGTGAGCGGCGGGCGGGGGACCTGCGGGACGGGCTCCGGCCTAGAGGTGCGCGTAGACGTCGTCGAGGGAGATCCCGCGCGCGACCATCATCACCTGGACGTGGTACAGCAGCTGGGAGATCTCCTCGGCGGCGGCTTCCTTGCCCTCGTGCTCGGCGGCCATCCAGACCTCGGCGGCCTCCTCGACGATCTTCTTGCCGATGGCATGGACGCCCTTGCCGACGAGCTCGGCGGTGCGGGAGGAGCCGGGGTCGCCGGTGGCGGCCTTGAGCTGGAGCTCGGTGAAGAGCTCTTCGAAACTCTTGGAGGGTGTGTTCGCCATGATGGTCCTCAGAATACGGGGTCCCCCGTCGCCACTCAGCGCCAGGGTTCGCTGACGGACCGCAGGGTCGCAGCAGTCGAGACGGCGGCGATGACCGCTTCGTGTCCCTTGTCCTCGTTCGACCCCTCGAGCCCGGCGCGGTCCAGCGCCTGCTCGTCGTTGTCGCAGGTCAGTACGCCGAAGCCGACGGGGACTCCGGTGTCGATCGACACCTGCACCAGGCCTTGGGTGACGCCCTGGCAGACGTATTCGAAGTGCGGGGTGCCGCCGCGGATGACGACTCCGAGGGCGACGATGGCATCGTAACCGCGACCGGCCAGTACCTTCGCCACGACCGGGAGCTCGAAGCTGCCCGGGACGCGGAGCAGGGTGGGCTCGTCGATGCCCAGTTCGTGCAGGGCGCGCAGGGCGCCGTCGACGAGCCCGTCCATGACCTTCTCGTGCCACTGGGCCGCGATGACGGCGACCCGGAGGTCTCCGCAGTTCCTGACACTCAGTTCGGGTGCGCCCTTGCCGCTCACAGCTGTGCTCCTCGGTTCTTCGTGGTTCGTGGTTCGTGGTGTGTGCTGGTGCTGGTGCTGGTGCTGGTGGTTCGTAGGTGCTTACTGGTTGCCGCAGGCGGAGGTGGTCACGGCCTGGTCCAGCCAGGGCAGGTCGTGACCCATCCGGTCCCGCTTCGTGCGCAGGTACCGCAGATTGTGCTCGCCCGCCTCCGTGGGCATGGCCACCCGGTCGTTGACCGCGATGCCGTGCCGTACGAGGGCGGCGGACTTGTCGGGGTTGTTGGTCAGCAGCCGGACGCTCTTGACGCCGAGGTCGGCGAGGATCTGCGCGCCGGCGCCGTAGTCGCGGGCGTCGGCCGGCAGGCCGAGTTCCAGGTTGGCGTCCAGGGTGTCGCGGCCGCGCTCCTGGAGCTCGTACGCGCGCAGCTTGGACACCAGTCCGATGCCGCGGCCCTCGTGACCGCGCAGGTAGACGACGACGCCGCGGCCCTCCTCCTTGATGCGGGCCATGGAGGCGTGCAGCTGGGGGCCGCAGTCGCAGCGCAGGGAGTGGAAGATGTCGCCGGTCAGGCACTCGGAGTGGACTCTGACCACGATGTCCTGGCCGTCGCCGATCTCGCCGTGGACGAGGGCCACGTGCTCGACGCCGTCGGAGATGGAGCGGTATCCGTACGCCGTGAAGTCGCCGTGGGCGGTCGGCAGGGCCACCGTGGCCTCGCGGCGCACGGTCGGCTCGGCGGAGCGGCGGTAGGCGATCAGGTCCTCGATGGAGATGATCGTCAGGCCGTGCTTGCGGGCGAACGGGATCAGCTCGGGCAGGCGCAGCATGACGCCGTCCTCGCCGGCGATCTCCACGATCGCGCCGACGGGGCGCAGGCCCGCGAGGCGGGCGAGGTCGACGGCGGCCTCGGTGTGGCCGTTGCGGACCAGGACGCCGCCGGGCTTGGCGCGCAGCGGGAAGACGTGGCCGGGGCGCACGAAGTCGGACGGCTCGCAGACCCCGTCGGCGAGCATCCGCAGGGTGGTGGAGCGGTCGGCGGCCGAGATGCCGGTGGTGACGCCGTGGGCGGCACTGGCGTCGACGGAGACGGTGAAGGCGGTCTGCATCGACTCGGTGTTCTTCTGGACCATCTGGGGCAGTTCGAGCCGCTCCAGCTCGGGGCCCTCCATGGGGGCGCAGATCAGGCCCCGGCACTCGCTCATCATGAACGCGACGATCTCGGGGGTGGCCTTCTCGGCGGCGATGACGAGGTCGCCCTCGTTCTCGCGGTCCTCGTCGTCCACGACGACCACCGGCCGGCCGGCCGCGATGTCGCGGATGGCCTGCTCGACGGGGTCGAGCCGGAAGACGGCGTCGAGGACGGCGTCGATGTCGGGCACGGGCTTGAGGGTGGTCATGCCGTTGCTCCTTCCAGGGCCGTGGCGGGGGTGGTGCGCGAACGCTGGTACCAGTCGTGGGCGCCCCACAGGACGAGCGCGAAGTAGACGACGTAGACGAGGCCGGAGAAGGCCAGTCCGTTGGTGAAGGCGAGCGGGACGCCGACCAGGTCGACGAGGAGCCAGGCGAACCAGAACTCGACGAGGCCCCGGGCCTGGGCGACCATCGCGACGATCGTGCCGACGAAGATGTAGGCGTCGGCCCACGGGCTCCACGACAGGTTCGGGAAGAGCGTGAACAGGCCGCCGACGGCCAGGGTGCCGAGGGCCGCCCCGCCGAGGAGCAGTCCGCGCTCCGTCCAGGTGGCGGTGCGCACCGCGAGGGTGCCGTCCTGGGCCTGCCGGCGGCCGCGCTGCCAGGCGCGCCAGCCCCAGGCTGCCACGCCGATGACGAGGAGCTGCTTGCCGACGCCGCCGGTGAGGTGGGCGGAGGCGTACGCGGCTATGAGGATCAGGCCGGACAGGAGCTGGGCGGGCCAGGTCCATAGGGAGCGCCGCCAGCCGAGGGCGAGGGCCGCCAGGCCCATCAGGTTGCCGATCATGTCGGACCAGATGACCTTCTGGCCGAAGACCGCGAAGGCCTCCGCGTTGAGCCAGGTCAGGGCGGTCACGGCTGGTCCTCCTTGGCGGTCAGCGGGTCCACGCCCGAAGCCAGCAGGCGCTCGACGTACTTCGCGAGGACGTCGACCTCCAGGTTGACCGGGTCGCCGGGCTGCTTGAGGCCGAGGGTGGTCAGCGCGAGGGTGGTGGGGATGAGGCTGATGGTGAACCAGTCCGCGGCGGCCTCGACCACGGTCAGGCTGACGCCGTCCACCGTGATGGAGCCCTTCTCCACGACGTACCGGGACAGGTTCTGCGGGAGCGAGACCTTGACGATCTCCCAGTGCTCGGAGGGCGTCCTGGACAGGATCTCGCCGGTGCCGTCCACGTGCCCCTGGACGAGGTGTCCGCCGAGCCGTCCGCCGAGGGCCATCGGGCGCTCCAGGTTGACCCGGGAGCCCGCGTGGAGGGCGCCGAGGCTGGAGCGGTTCAGGGTCTCCTGCATGACGTCCGCGGTGAACTCGCCGTCGCCGGTCTCCACGACGGTCAGGCAGACGCCGTTGACGGCGATGGAGTCGCCGTGCTTGGCGCCGTCGGTGACGACGGGTCCGCGCAGGCGGAAGCGGGAGGCCTCCGAGAGTTGCTCGACGGCGGTGACCTCGCCCAGTTCTTCGACGATTCCGGTGAACACTCAGTGCTCCTTGGGGGCGGTGGGGGTGGGGACGGCTTCGGACACGGGTACGGCGGTGATGCGGAGATCGGTGCCGACGCGGACGGCCTCGGTGATGTCGAGGCGCACCGCGCGGGTGATGTCGGTGATGCCGGCGTCGGCGAGGGCGGCGGGGCCGGAGCCGAGGAGGGCCGGGGCGAGGTAGCCGACGACGCGGTCGACGGCTCCGGCTTCGAGGAAGGCGCCCGCGAGGGTGGGGCCGCCTTCCAGGAGGAGGGAGCGCACACCGCGGGCGTACAGCCGGCCGAGCAGGTCGTGGACGGCGATGCGGCCGTCGTGCAGGGGGAGCCGGAGCAGGTCGACGCCCGGCAGGTGCCGGGTGTCGGCGTCCTCGCCGACGACGAGCAGCGTGGGCGCGGCGTCGTCGAGGATGCGGGCGGTGGGCAGCAGGCCGGCGCGGGTGTCGAGGGCGATGCGCAGGGGCTGGGTGGCGGCGGTGGTGCCGGCGAGTCCGCGTACGGCCAGGTGCGGGTCGTCGGTGCGCAGGGTGCCGCCGCCGACGAGGACGGCGTCGGCCTCGGCGCGCAGCCGGTGGACGTCGGCGCGGGACTCCGGGCCGGTGATCCAGCGGCTGCTGCCGTCCGCGGCGGCGCTGCGGCCGTCGAGGGTGGCGGCGTACTTCCAGGTCACGTGCGGGCGGCCCAGGCGTACGGAGGTGAGCCAGGCGGCGTTGCCTGCCGCGGCCTCGGCCTCCAGGAAACCGCCCTCGGCCTTGATCCCGGCGGCGCGCAGGGTGGCGGCGCCGCCGCTGGCCTGTGGGTTCGGGTCCGGGACGGCGTAGACCACGCGGGTGACGCCGGCCTCGACGAGCGCCTGGGCGCAGGGCCCCGTACGACCGGTGTGGTTGCAGGGTTCGAGGGTGACGTACGCGGTGCCGCCGCGGGCCGCTTCGCCGGCGGCGCGCAGGGCGTGGACCTCGGCGTGCGGGCCGCCGGCCCGCTCGTGCCAGCCCTCGCCGACGACGGTGCCCGCGGCGTCGGTGATGACGCAGCCGACGACCGGGTTGGGGCTGGTGGAGCCGAGGCCGCGGGCGGCGAGCTCGACGGCGCGGCGCATGGCCTGCGCGTCGGCGACGGCGCCGGCGTCGACATCGGGCTCGCCGAAGGCGTCGTGCGGTGCGTGCGCGGCGTGGTTCGCCACCGGGTCCTCCTGCCTCGTCGGGCACGGACTCCGGGGCCTGTCGGGATACGACAGATGAAGCGGTACAGCACACACGGGGACGCCGAGGCCGGAGAAACGGTCCGTCCGGACGTATCCGCAGGGATACGCCGATGAACCGCCGACGGCGGCGTACCGGTGACTGGCCCGCCGCGCACTGCCTCCCATCCGGACTTTCACCGTCGGTCCAGGAATTTCACCTGATCAACCGGCCGCTGGCTGCGGACGGGTCGCGGACTATACCGCCGGTTCGGAATTACACCGACCCCGGAGTGCGCTGCTTACTGGTACTGCTGCCAGTTTGCCACGGGTGATCGGCGGCCATGCGAGCGAGGGACTGTGGCCTGGGTCACAGGGAGCCCGTCGCGCGGGAGTCCGTCAAGTAGGCCCGCTATTGGTCCAGACCTATTGACGGGGTGGTCTAGTCCTCTTAACGTTCCCTTCATCTTCCCCGGGAGGCAGCCCGTCAGATGTGCGCACGTCACGGGCCAACACGCACCACTTCTCCGCCTGTTGTGTCCTTCGTGTCCTGCCATCCTCCCCTCCCCAGGAGGCACCATGCTGTCCCCCACACGTACGAGAGCGATGCTCCTGGTATCCGGCGCGGCGATCGCCGGACTGCTGGTGGGCGGGCTCTCGGCGGGCGTTTCACACGCTGCCGACAACGAGAGCTGTCGCCCGGACGGGCTGTACAAGACGGCCGGCGTCGACGTCCCGTACTGCTCCGTCTACGGCTCCGAGGGCCGCGAGAAGATGGGCGCCGATCACCAGCGGCGGGTCATCGGATACTTCACCGGCTGGCGGACCGGCAAGGACGGCACCCTCGCCTACCTCGCCAACAACGTCCCGTGGTCCAAGGTCACCCACCTGAACTACGCCTTCGCCCACGTCGGCTCCGACAACAAGATCTCGGTCGGCACCGACAACGCGAACAACGCCGCCACCGGGATGACCTGGCCGGGCGTGGCGGGCGCCGAGATGGACCCGGCCCTCCCGTACAAGGGCCACTTCAACCTGCTGAACAAATTCAAGAAGCAGTACCCGAACGTCAAGACGCTGATCTCGGTCGGCGGCTGGGCCGAGACCGGCGGCTACTTCGGCGACGACGGCAACCGCGTCGCCTCCGGCGGCTTCTACTCCATGGCCACCAACGCCGACGGCTCCGTCAACCAGGCCGGCATCGACACCTTCGCGGACTCCTCCGTCGAGTTCATCCGCAAGTACGGTTTCAACGGCGTCGACATCGACTACGAGTACCCGACCACCATGAAGGACGCGGGCAACCCGCTGGACTGGCAGCTCTCCAACGCCCGCCGGGCCGGCCTCGTCCAGGGCTACGCCGCCCTGATGAAGTCGCTGCGCGAGAAGCTCGACCGCGCGGGCGCCGCCGACGGCAAGCACAACCTGCTCTCCGTCGCAGCCCCCTCCTCCGGCTACCTGCTGCGGGGCATGGAGACGTTCCAGATGCAGCAGTACCTGGACTACGTCAACATCATGTCCTACGACCTGCACGGCGCCTGGAACGAGTACGTCGGCCCGAACGCCTCGCTCTTCGACGACGGCAAGGACGGCGAACTGGCCGCCGCCGGCGTCTACTCCACCTCCCAGTACGGCGGCATCGGCTACCTGAACTCCGACTGGGCCTACCACTACTTCCGCGGCTCCATGCCGGCCGGCCGCATCAACATGGGCCTGCCGTACTACACCCGCGGCTTCAAGAACGTGCAGGGCGGCACCGACGGACTGTGGGGCAAGGCCCCGTCGGCCACCTGCCCGGCCGGCGCGGGGCTGACCAAGTGCGGCGACGGCGCGGTCGGCATCGACAACCTGTGGCACGACCTGGACACCAACGGGGTCGAGTCCCCGGCGGGCTCCAACCCGATGTGGCACGCGAAGAACCTGGAGAAGGGTGTCGTAGGCGACTACGTCACGAAGTACGGCTTCCCCGCGAACACCACGCTGACCGGCACCTACGTCCGCAAGTACGACTCCACGCTGGTGGCGCCGTGGCTGTGGAACGCCCAGAAGAAGGTCTTCCTGTCGACGGAGGACGAGCAGTCGGTCGCCGCCAAGGCCGACTACGTGGTGGACAAGGGCATCGGCGGCACGATGGTCTGGGAGCTGGCGGGCGACTACGGGTACAACGCCGCCAAGGGCCAGTACGAGATGGGTGACACCCTCACCTCCCTGATGTACGAGAAGTTCAAGTCGGCCGCCCCCTACGGCGCGAGGAAGGCGGGCGCGGCCCTGCCCGCCCAGGCCGTGGACATCAAGACGGAATTCACCGAGTTCAAGCTGGGTGACGCCAACTACCCGATCACCCCGAAGCTCAAGATCACCAACAATACGAAGACCACGCTGCCGGGCGGCACCGAGTTCCAGTTCGACTACGGGACCTCGGCCCCGAACAACGCCTCCGACCAGTCCGGCTTCGGCACGAAGGTGATCACCAGCGGCCACACCGGCACCAACGTCGGCGGCCTGAAGGGCGACTTCCAGCGGGTCTCGCTGAAGCTCCCGGCATGGCAGACGCTGGCTCCCGGCGCCTCGGTCGACCTGGCGTTCAACTACTACCTGCCGGTCTCCACGCCCTCCAACTGGACGGTGAACATCTCCGGCACCACCTACGCCCTCGCCGGGGACCTGGCGCGCGGCACGACGGTGACGGAGCCGGGCGGCACCCAGCCCCCGACCACCCCGCCCACCACTCCCCCGACGACGCCGCCGACGACTCCCCCGACCACACCGCCGGGCGGGACCTGCACGAGCCCGGCGTACGTCGCGGGCACGGTCTACAACAGCGGGAACCTCGTCTCGCACAAGGGCCACACCTGGAAGGCCCAGTGGTGGACGCAGAACGAGGAGCCCGGCACCACCGGCGAGTGGGGCGTCTGGAAGGACCAGGGCGCCTGCTGACACCGCGCAGGTGCCGCAGGTGAAGGGACGTGAGGACCCGGTGGCCCGGCGGCCACCGGGTCCTCGCACGTCCGGCCGCGGGGTGCGGGGTGTGGCGAATCCGGAGAAGCTGGAACTCCGTCAGCGGCAGCCGTCACATTTCCCGGGGCTGTCCGGTCTCACCTGGTGAACGGAAACCCTGCAGGGAAGGAACGGACGCCATGAGCACGATCCTGGTCACCGGAGGCACCGGAAACCTCGGCGGGGCGGTCGTCACCCGGCTGCGGGCGGCGGGCCACGACGTACGGGTCCTGAGCCGCCGCGCGAAGGACTACCCGGTGGATCTGCGGGACGGCAGCGGGCTGGACGCGGCGATGGCCGGCGCGCAGGTGGTCGTGCACTGCGCGAGCACCCCGCGCGGCGGCGACGACGTGGCCGCCGGGCACCTGATCGAGGCGGCCCGGCGGGCCGGGACGGTCACGAACATCGTCTACATCTCGATCGTCGGGGTGGACGCGGTCCCGTTCGGCTACTACACGATGAAGTACCAGGTCGAGCGGATGCTGGAGGCGTCGGGGCTGGGTGTCACGATCCTGCGGACGACGCAGTTCCACGACCTGGTGGCGATGCTGGTGGACGCGCTGGCGAAGGTGCCGGTGGTGCCGGTTCCGCTGCCGAAGGGCGTCCGGGTGCAGCCGATCGCCGTCGAGGAGGTGGCGGACCGGCTGGCGGAACTGGCCGTCCCCACCCCGGCGGGGCGGGTCACGGACATGGGCGGCCCGGAGATCCACACGCTGGTGGAGCTGGGCCGGGCGTACCTGGCGGCGACGGGGCGCAGGCGCAAGGTGTTCGCGCTGCCACTGGCGGGGAAGGCGTACGCGGCCTTTCGCCGCGGCGGCAACCTGGCCCCGTCCCACGCGGTCGGCAAGATCACCTTCTCCGAGTTCCTGACGGCCCGGGCGGCACGGTGATCGTTTCGGTGGTGTCCATGCCGGAGGGCATCGTGCGGCGCACCTCGGTGTCGGAGGCCCGTGAGCGGCTCGCGGAATCCCGTTTCCTGTTCGTGGACGCGGAGCTGCCCGAGGTGGCCCCGCCCGGGGAAGAGCCGGTCGCCCACCTGCTCGGGCTGGAGGCCGAGGACCTGGCGTGGCTCGGCCGGGAGGAGGAGGCCGCCCGCGCCGAGTACCTCGGGGACGCCGCCGCGTTCGTCGTCCCCGCGATCGAGGCGGGCGAGATCATCCACCTCCACGTCCTGGCCACCGAGCGGTACCTGGTCACCGTGCACCGGGGACCGGCCGGGCTGGTGGAGAGCCTCGTCGCCCGCTTCAAGCACGAAAGGCCGCCCGACGCCGTGGCCACGCTGTTCCTGTTGCTCGGCGAGGCTCTGGAGACCTATCGGCGGTCAGCCGTCCGGGCCCTTCTGGAGGTGGAGGACCTGGAGGACGAAATGTTCCGGCAGCGGGAGCCGGAGCAGCTCTACCGCCTGGCGCGGCTGCGCCGGACCGCGGCGCTCCTGCACCAGACCCTCCTCCCCTACCGCCAGGCGGCGGAGGAGGCCATCACGCGCCGGGTGCTGAACCGCGACTTCCCGGAGGAGCGCAAGCGGCTCGCTCGTGAGTACCAGCGCACGTCGGGGCTGGTCCTCACGGACATCGAGGCACTCCAGGAGGCCGCCCGGCGAGGCTTCAGCACCTACTCCTCGCTGGTGTCCGGCGAGCAGAACGGTGTGATCAACCGGCTGGCGATCGTTTCCACGATCTTTCTGCCGCTGAGCTTCGTGACGGGGTTCTTCGGCATGAACTTCGCCTACCTGTCGGACGAGCTGGAGAGCCGGGCCATCTTCTGGGTGCTCGCCGTGGGCCTCCAGGTGATCTTCCTGGCCGGCGCGCTCTTCCTCCTGCACCGCACCCGCATCTGGCGCAGGCTCCGCGACGACGAACGCATCGAAGACGACGGCGGGTAGGCCGTCCGGTCCGGTGCGGTTCAGGGAGCGAAGAGGTCCGCCTGGGCGGCTTCGCGGGCGGCCAGGCGGGCACCCGTGAGGACCGCCGGGTCGCCGAGTGCGGTGGCGCGGACCTCCATCGGCACGGGGGTCAGCTCGGCCAGCCGGCGGGCGACCGCGGCCGCAAGGCCCGCGCCGCCCGCGTGGCCGAGCGCGCCCGCCAGGACCAGGCATCCCGGGTCCAGGACGGCCGCGACGGCGGCCGCACCCAGGGCCAGCCGCTGGGCCAGCGCCTCCAGGAAGGCCTCGCCCGCGGCGCCCGCCACCGCCTCCTCGACCGGCCCGGCGTAGCCGTGCTCCGCGGCGAGCGCGGCCACGGCGTCCCGGCCGACCAGCGCGTGGAAGCCGCCGCCGCAGTCCGTGGCGGAGGGCAGCCGGCCCGTGCCCGGCACCGGGAGGAAGCCGATCTCGCCCGCGCCGCCGGAGGCTCCGCGGCGCAGCCGCCCGTCCAGCACGACCGCCGCGCCGACGCCCGCGCCGAGCCACAGCAGTACGAAGGAGTCCAGGTCCCGGGCCGCGCCGACCCGCTGTTCGGCGAGGGCCGCCAGGTTGGTCTCGTTCTCCACGACGACCGTGGCCGTCAGCCGCCGCTGGAGGGCCGCCACCAGGTCCCGGTGCCAGGCGGGCAGTCCGGCGGTGCTGTGCAGCTCCCCGGCCGGGGCCACCAGACCCGGGGCGCCGACCACCACCGTGTGCAGCCGGTCCGCGCCTGCCTCCCGGGCGAGGTCCTCCAGCCGGGTCACGGCCTCGTCGACGGCGTCCACCGGGAGCGCGGCCCGGGCCAGCGGGCGGCCGAGCAGGTCCGCGACCACCGCCGTCGCGCTGTCCGTCCGTACGTCCAGGGCCGCCAGGTACGCGCGGCGGGCGACGATCCCGTACAGCCGGGCGTTGGGGCCGCGGCGCTGCTCGCCCGACTCCCCCACCACCTCGATCAGCCCGGCGTCGGTGAGCCGCTCGACGAGATCGGCGACCGAGGGGCGGGACAGGCCGGTCATGGCCTTGAGCTGAGTGGCGGTCAGCGGCCCCTGCTCCTGCAGGAGTCCCAGGGCCAGACGGTCGTTGATGGCCCGGGCCGTGCTCGGCGAGGCGGGCGACGGGGCGGCGGGGGTCAGGGCCTTGGCAGGAGTCACGGCGCCCATCTTAGGTAGCTCGGGCATGCTAACTATCAGGCAGGGTCCCTGATAGTTTAAATCCATGACAGGGGAAACAGACCTCAGCCCGGCGCGCCTGCGCCATGCCCGCTTCGCCATCGCCGCCGTCTTCTGCACCCACGGGGCCGTCACCGGCTCCTTCGCCACCCGTATCCCCTGGATCCAGGACCACGCCCAGCTCAGCGCGGGCACCCTGGGCCTCGCCCTCGCCTTCCCGGCCCTGGGCGCGGCGGTCGCGATGCCGCTGGCCGGCCGGATCAACCACCGCTTCGGGGCCCGCGCCGCGCTGCGCGCGCTGCTGGTGCTGTGGACCCTGTCCCTGATCCTGCCGAGCCTCGCCCCGAACCTGGCCACCCTGTGCTTCGCCCTGTTCGTCTACGGAGCGACCGCCGGGATGGCGGACGTGGCGATGAACGCGCTGGGCGTGGAGACCGAGAACCGGCTCGGCCGCTCGATAATGTCCTCGCTGCACGGCATGTGGAGCGTGGGCGCGCTGATCGGTTCGGCGGCCGGCACGGTCGCCGCGCACGCCGGGGCCGACGCCCGGCTGCACCATCTGGTCGCCGCGCTCGCCCTGACCGCGGCCGGGCTGGTCGCCGTACGAGGGGTGCTCGATCTGCACAGCGCCGCGGGGGCTCAGGCCCCGCCGCACTTCGCGCTGCCCCCGAAGTCCGCGCTGCTGATCGGCGCGATCGGGTTCTGCGCGGTCTTCGCGGAAGGCGCGAGCATGGACTGGTCCGCGGTCTACCTGCGGGACGTGCTCGACACCAACGCCGGGGACGCGGCCGCCTGCACCACCGCGTTCGCGCTCACCATGGCGCTCGCCCGGCTCGTCGGGGACCGGGTGGTGGACCGGTTCGGGGCGGTGCGCACGGTCCGGGCGGGCGGGCTGCTGGCCACCGCGGGCGGGGTGCTCGTGGTGGCGGCCGGGGATCCGGCCGTGGCGATCGCGGGCTTCGGGCTGATCGGGCTCGGCATCGCGGTGGTGGTCCCGCTGGCCTTCGCGGCGGCCGCGCGCAGCGGGCCTGCCCCGGCGCAGGCCATCGCGGGCGTCGCGACGATCACGTACACCTCGGGGCTGATCGCACCGTCGGCGATCGGCGCGGTGGCGGACGCGACCTCGCTCGTGGTGTCCTTCGGGCTGGTCACGCTGCTCGCGTTCGCGCTGGTGGCGGGGGCCGCCGTACTGCGGCAGAAGCCGGCGGCGGCCGGGGCCGTGCCCGTGGATCGGGACGAACCGGCGGGTATCCGACCGTAAAATGGCGCCGGCCGCCGGGGCATGCCCCGGCGGCCAGTTGCTTGACCAATCGGTGTCGTTCGGTTCGACGGAAGTGGTGGAGACATGGGCCTCGGCGTGCGCTGGACCCTGCACGGAGACGGGCGGACCCCCGCCCCCGGAGCGGTGGTGCGGCCGGACGAGCGGCTGTCGTGGCCGCGGACCGCCGGGCTCGGTGCCCAGCACGTCGTGGCGATGTTCGGGGCGAGCTTCGTCGCGCCGGTCCTGATGGGCCTGGACCCGAACCTGGCGATCATGATGTCGGGTGTCGCGGCGGCCATCTTCCTGCTGGCCACGCGCGGGCGGGTGCCCTCGTACCTGGGCTGCTCCCTCGCCTTCGTGGGCGTCGCGGCGGCGATCCGGGCGGGCGGCGGGGACAGCGCGGTCGTCACGGGAGCGGTGTTCGTGGTCGGCGTGGTCCTGTTCCTGGCGGGGCTCGCCGTGCAGCGCTTCGGGGCACGGATCATCCACGCGGCGATGCCGCCGGTGGTGACGGGCGCGGTGGTGATGCTGATCGGCTTCAACCTGGCGCCGGTGACGGCCTCGACGTACTGGCCGCAGGACCAGTGGACGGCGCTGCTGACCATGCTGTTCACGGGGATGGCCGTGGTCTGCCTGCGGGGTTTCTGGTCGCGGATCGCGATCTTCCTCGGGCTGATCTTCGGGTACGCCATCTCCTGGGTCTTCGACCTGGTCTTCGGCAAGATCCACTCGACGGTGGGCGGGGCGGAGGCCGTCGACCACTGGCGGCTCGACCTCTCCGGGGTCGGCAAGGCGGACTGGATCGGGCTGCCGAGCTTCCACGCGCCGCAGTTCGAGTGGTCGGCGATCCTGATCGCGCTGCCGGTGGTGATCGCCCTGATCGCCGAGAACACCGGGCACATCAAGGCGGTCGGCGAGATGACCGGCGACCCGCTCGACGACAAGCTCGGCACGGCGATCGCGGCCGACGGCGCCGCGTCGATGCTGTCCACGGCGGTGGGCGGCCCGCCGAACACCACGTACTCCGAGAACATCGGCGTGATGGCGGCCACCCGCGTCTACTCGACCGCGGCCTACTGGGCGGCGGCCGGCTTCGCGCTGCTCTTCGGCGTGTGCCCGAAGTTCGGCGCGGTCGTCGCCGCGATCCCCGGCGGGGTGCTCGGCGGGATCACCGTCATCCTGTACGGGATGATCGGCCTGCTCGGCGCGCAGATCTGGATCAACGGCGGGGTGGACCTGCGCAATCCGCTGAACCTGGTGCCGGCCGCGGCGGGCATCATCATCGGCATCGGCGGGGTGAAGCTGCAGTTCACGGACAGCTTCGAGCTGGGCGGCATCGCCCTCGGCACGATCGTGGTGATCACGGGCTACCACGCGCTGCGGTACTTCGCGCCCGCGCACCTGAAGCAGCAGGGGCCCCTGCTCGACTCGGGCACGTCGGCGTACGACACCGGCGACGCGGACACGGCCGCGGACCTGGACGAGGGCGACGCCGCCCGGGGCACCCGCCCCTGAGCGAGCCGGCGAGCGGTCCGGGTTCGCCCGAACCGGCGAAGCACACGGCCAAGTTCCCCGGATCCGCACCGCCGGCTGCGACGCTGCCACCCATGGAAGCGGTACTCGCGCGGATGCGCGCCCTGGACGAGCGGCTCCCCGCGCAGGACGGTGTCGCCGTCTTCAACCGGGTGTACCTGACGGTGACGGAGACGCTGCACGCGCGCATCTCCCACGGGGAGTTCCCGGCGCCGCGGCGGGCGGAGGCTCTGAGCGTACGGTTCGCGGAGCGGTACCTGACGGCGGTGGAGGCGGACCGGGCCCCGGCCTGCTGGCGCCCACTGCTCCAGTACCGCCGCCACCCCGGGGTCCGGCCGCTGCAGCACGCGCTGGCCGGGATCAACGCGCACATCGGGCACGACCTGGCGCTGGCGGTGGTGGCCACCTGCCGGGCCCTGGACTGCGAACCGCGGGCTCTGGAGGCGGACTTCGACCGGGTCGGCGACACCCTGGTCTCCCTGGAGGAGCACATCCGGGAGGACCTGATGCCCGGCCCGGACCTGCTGGAGATCGCGGACCCGCTGACCCATCTGCTCGGTTCCTGGAGCCTGGACCGCGCCCGCGGCGCCGCCTGGTCGGCGGCCCGCCTCCTGTGGACCCTGCGCCGCTCGCCCGACCTGGCCGAGGAGTTCACGGACTCCCTGGACGCCGGCGTGGGCCTGGTGGGCCGCTGCCTCCTGACCCCGACCTCCTGAGCGGGCGCATGAAGACGGGCCGCCGCCGCGCTCGTGGCGCGGGGGCGGCCCGTGGTCATGGGGCCGGAGTGACCGGGTGGGTCAGTCCTCCGGGAGTTCGACCGGGGCTATCTCGTCGTAGAGGTCGCCCGGGCCGGGGTTGGTGGCGTCGGTGGAGCCGCCGAGGTGGTGCATGACGCCCCAGACCGCGTTCAGCGCCGTCTGGACCGCGCCCTCGGCCCAGCCCGCCGTCCAGGAGATGTCGTCGCCCGCGAGGAAGATGCCGCGCTTGTCCTCGGGGAGGCGGTCCTGCATGAAGTGGGTGAACAGGCGCCGCTGGTAGCGGTAGTGGCCCGGCAGGTTGGCCTTGAACGCGCCCATGAAGTAGGGCTCGTTCTCCCAGGACACGGTCACCGGGTTGCCGATGATGTGGCGGCGGATGTCGACCTTCGGGTAGATCTCGCCGAGGGACTTCAGCATGACCTCCATCCGCTCGTTCGCGGACAGCGGCAGCCACTTCAGGCTGTCGTCGCACCACGTGTACGAGAGGCAGATGACGGCCGGCTGGTCCGGGCCGTTGTCCAGGAGGTACGTACCGCGCGTCATGCGGTCCGTCAGGGTCATCGACATGACGTCGCGGCCCGTCTCCTCATCCTTGTCCAGCCAGAACGGCCGGTCCACGGGAATGAAGAGCTTGCTGGACTCCATGTAGTGGGTGCGCTCGATCGCCGTCCAGTGGTCGATCGGGAACAGCGTGTCGTCGCACTCGATCTTGGACAGGAGCATCCAGGACTGGGCGGTGAAGATCGCGGCACGGTACGTACGGATGTCGCCGGAGGCGTCGGTGACCGTGATGCGGTTGCCGGCCGTGCGGTGCAGGCGGGTCACCGCCGGGCGCGGGGCGCCCTCGTGCAGGGTGGACAGCGAGGTGCCCTGCGCCCAGTGGACGATCTTCTCGGGCTCGCGCTCCCACAGCCGCACCGGCAGCTGCTGCGAGCCGCCCACGATGCCGCGGTGGTGGTCGTCCGCCTCGGTGTAGACGACGCGCAGGATCTCCAGGATGGAGTTCGGGAAGTCGGTGTCCCAGCCGCCCGTGCCGAAGCCGACCTGGCCGAAGATCTCGCGCTTGCGGAAGGACTGGAAGGCCTCGGACTTGCAGAGGAAGCCGTAGAAGGTCTCGTCGTCGAGCTTCTCGACGAGCTTGGCCCAGATCTCGCGGATCCGCGGGACGTCCCGCTCGCGCATCGCCTGGTTCATGTCGGAGAAGTCGGCGCCCTCGTCGAGGCAGGCGTTCCACGCGGCCGACACGTCGCGGTAGACCTGCGGGAGGTCGGCGATGGTCTCGGCGTAGTGGGTCTCGCCCTTGAGGTCCACGACCGTCGAGGGGGTGGACTCGGCGAGCGGGTTCGGGAAGGGCTCGGTGACCAGGCCGACCAGGTCGATGTAGTGCTGGAGCGCGGTGGAGGACGGCGGGAAGCGCATGGCGCCCATCTCCGCCGTCAGACCCTCGGTGCCGGCGCCCTCGAAGCCGACGGTGCGCAGCCGGCCGCCGATCTGGTCCGCCTCGTAGACGACGGGCTTGAGGCCCATCTTCATCAGCTCGTAGGCGGAGATGATGCCGGACAGCCCGCCGCCGATGACGGCGACCTCGGTGCCGAACTCGGTCGCCGGGATCTGGCCCAGGCCCGCGGGGTGGGCGAGGAAGTCGTCGTACGCGTACGGGAAGTCCGGGCCGAACATGGTGATCGGCGGCTGTCCGTCGCTGTGCGGGACGGCGGTGGTGGGCACCGTGGACGTCATGGGGTACGGCTCCTTGCGGGGGTGGGGCAGGGGGGAGGGCGCTGGCGGGGCTCAGACGAGGGAGGCGTAGAGCCCGGGGCGGCGGTCGCGCAGGTACGGGTTGGTCTCGCGCGAAGCGCGCAGCAGCTCGGGATCGGCCTCGCCGATCACCAGCTCCTCGCCGCGCCCGGCCCGGGTGCGGGTCGCCCCGTCGGGGCTCGCCAGGCAGCTGAGTCCGACGAACTCGAACTCGCCTTCCGGACCGGTGCGGTTGACGTACGCGATGTACATCTGGTTCTCGAAGGCCCGTACGGGGACGAGCTGTTCGGCGACGAACTGGAACGGGTGCATCTGCGCGGTCGGCACCAGGAGGAGGTCGGTGCCGGCCAGGGCGTGGGCCCGGACGTTCTCCGGGAACTCCACGTCGTAGCAGATCATGATGCCGATGCGCAGGCCGTTCAGCTCCGCCTGGACGACGGGGGTGTCGCCGGGGGTGAAGGCGTCCTGCTCGAAGCAGCCGAAGAGGTGGGTCTTGCGGTAGTTCGCGAGCCGGGCCCCGTCGGGGCCGATGAGCTGGGCCGCGTTGTAGACGGTGTCGCCCTCGCGCTCGGGGTAGCCGTACAGGACGGCTACGCCGTGGCGGCGGGCGATCTCGCCGATGGCGCGGGCCGACATGCCGTCGGCGGCCTCGGCGAGGGCGGCGACGTCCTCGACCTCCAGCGCGTAGCCGGTCAGGAACATCTCCGAGGTCACGAGGAGCCCGGCACCCGCCCGTGCGGCGCGTTCCGCAGCCCCGTCGAGCGCCTTCAGGTTCTCGGCGGTGTCGCCGAGCCGTCCGGAGCTCTGGAGGAGGGCGGTGCGCAGCGGGGGCATGGGCGTACCTCTGTGGCAGGAGGGGAGTGGGTCCTATTGAAGGTACGTTCACCCGTTCGACGCCGACAAGCCATGACTGTTGCGCTCCGCGCATCGATTCGTTGCGCGTTTCACGGCTCGGACGGAGATTCGTTGTGCGGGGCCGTTCATTCCCTGCCGACGGGCGCGTAGCGACTGCCGGGGTGTGAGGGGCATAAACGCGACCGCGCCGGATGCTGACCTTCTTGACCGTCCTCATGACCGTCGTCACCAGCAGAAGTCGTCACCAGCAGAAGGAGTCTCCCACCTCATGGCGCCCGACATCGACACGGCCACCCCGCTCCACGTACTCGACAACCCGGTCTGGGCCGCCCTGAGCGGCCCGAGCAGCGCCTTCGCCGAGACCGGGCCCCGGGGGCTCGCGGCCCGGTACGTCGCCGACACCTCGCCGTTCGTCGCGCTCGCGGACCCCGAGGACCCGGAGGCCTGGGCCGATCTGGCCGCGCTGGCCGGGCCGGGCCAGACGGTCTGGATCACCGGCCTGCCGACGCCGCCCGCGGGGTGGACGACGGAGGACTCGATACCGGGCGTGCAGCTCGACGGCGGGGCGGTACGGGCCGAGTCCGCGCCCGAGGCGGTCCTGCTGGGGCCGGCCGACGTACCGGAGATGCTGGAGCTGGTCCAGCTCACGAAGCCGGGGCCGTTCGCGCGGCGCACCGTCGAGCTGGGCACGTACCTCGGGATCCGCCACGAGGGCCGGCTCGTCGCGATGGCGGGGGAACGGATGCGCCCGCCGGGCTGGTCGGAGATCAGCGCGGTGTGCACGCACCCGGACCACCGGGGCAAGGGGCTCGCGGGCCGGCTGATCCGGGCGGTGTCCGCCGCGATCCGCGAGCGCGGCGACCGCCCGTTCCTGCACGCGGCGGCGGAGAACACGGGTGCCATCGCCCTCTACGAGTCGATGGGCTTCACCCTGCGCCGCCGCCCGCTCTTCATCGGAGTCCGCACCCCGGACACGACGGACTGACGCAGGGCCTCGTACGGCCGGAGGAACCCGGCGGGCAGGTTTCGCGGAGCGGAGAGCGGTCAGACGCGTCGGTAATCCACGGAAAGGAACTGCCATGACCGACGTCTCAAGGCTGCCCGGCTCCGCGCACCATCACTGGCAGTGGCAGCTGCGCGCGGCCTGCCGGAACCTGGGCCCCGGGCGCTTCTACCACCCGGCGGGTGAGCGGGGCGAGGAGCGCGAGGACCGCGACGAGGCCGCGAAGCGGGTGTGCGCCGTCTGCCCGGTCCGTGCCGCGTGCCTGGAGCACGCGCTGCGGACCCGGGAGCCGTTCGGGGTGTGGGGCGGGCTGACCGAGGAGGAACGCCGTCCCCTGCTGGTGTCGGCCGGCCGCCGCACCGATGCGGCCCACGTGAGTGCCGGGCACCGCTGAACGCCGCCCGCGGGACCCCGGACGCGGCTGCGCCCCGGCATAGGGATGCCGGGGCGCAGGGGTGTCCGGGGTGCGGGGGGTACGACCTCTAGGCCGGGGCGCCCGAGGTGAAGCGGCGCAGGAGTGGGGACAGGACCAGCACCGACTTGGTGCGCTCCACGAACGGTTCGCCCGCGATGCGCTCCAGTACGCGCTCGAAGTGGCGCATGTCGGAGGCGAAGACCTGGACGAGGGCGTCCGCGTCGCCGGTGACGGTCGACGCGGACACCACCTCGGGGTACCGCTCCAGCCCTCGCCGGATGTCGTCCGGCGAGGTGTTGTGGCGGCAGTAGATCTCTATGAAGCCCTCGGTCTCCCAGCCCATGGCGGCGGGGTCGACGCGGACGGTGAAGCCCGTGATGGCTCCCTCGGCCCGCAGCCGGTCCACGCGACGCTTCACGGCCGGGGCCGAGAGTCCGACCTCGGAGCCGATGTCGGCGTAGGAGCGGCGGGCGTCCTCGGCGAGGGCGTGCACGATGCGTTCGTCGAGATCGTTCAGTCGCACTGCGGGTGGATCACTTTTCTGCTGTGGCCACTTCTGCCGTGGCCAGTCGGGAGCGGCGGATGCCGTACAGGAAGTAGACCACGAGGCCGACGGCCATCCAGACACCGAAAGCGATCCACGTGGCGGTCGGCAGGCTGTACATCATGTAGCCGCAGGCGAGGAAGCCGAGGATCGGCGTGACCGGGAAGAGCGCCACGTTGAAGGTGCGCGGCATGTCCGGCTTGGTGCGGCGCAGGATCACGACGGCGATGTTGACGAGGGCGAAGGCGAAGAGGGTGCCGATGCTGGTCGCGTTGGCCAGCTCACCCAGGGGGATGAACGCCGCGAGCGCGCCGCAGAAGAGGGAGACGATCACCACGTTGGCGCGGGGGGCGCCGGTCTTCTCGTCGACCTTGGCGAAGACCTTGGGGACGAGGCCGTCGCGGGACATCGCGAAGAGGATGCGGGTCTGGCCGTAGAGGACGGCGAAGACGACGGAGGCGATGGCGACGACCGCGCCGGCGGCGAGGACGACGCCCCAGAAGGAGTCACCGGTGACGTTGGTCATGATCTGCGCCAGCGCGGCCTCGGTTCCCTCGAAGTCCTGCCACGGCATGGCGCCGACGGCGACGAAGGCGACGAGGCAGTACAGGATGGTGACGATGCCCAGCGAGAGCATGATCGCGCGGGGCAGGTCCTTCTTCGGGTTCTTGGCTTCCTCACCGGCGGTGGAGGCGGCGTCGAAGCCGATGTACGAGAAGAAGAGCGTGGAGGCGGCGGCGCTGATGCCGGTGACGCCGAGCGGGGCCAGCGGGGCGTAGTTGCCGGACTTGATGCCCATGACGCCGATGCCGATGAAGAGCACCAGGGTCACGATCTTCACGACGACCATGATCGTGTTGATCCGGGCGCTCTCCTTGGCGCCGCGGAGCAGGAAGACCATGGCGAGCAGGACGACGACCAGGGACGGCAGGTTGATGATGCCGCCGTCGCCCAGCGGGGCGGCGGAGAGCTTCTCGGGGAGCGTGACGCCTATGGTCCCGTCGAGGAGCTCGTTGAGGTACTGGCCCCAGCCGACGGCGACGGCCGAGACCGAGACGGCGTACTCCAGGACCAGGCACCAGCCGCAGACCCAGGCGATGAACTCGCCCATGGTGGCGTACGAGTACGAGTACGAGGAGCCGGAGACCGGCACCGATCCGGCCAGCTCCGCGTAGGAGAGGGCCGAGAAGAGGGCGGTCAGGCCCGCGATGATGAAGGAGATCGTGACGGCCGGGCCGGCCTTGGGGGCCGCCTCGCCGAGGACGACGAAGATGCCGGTGCCCAGGGTGGCGCCGATGCTGATCATGGTCAGCTGCCACATGGTGAGCGAGCGGCGCAGGTTTCCGCCCTCGCCCTGGCCGCCCTCGGCGACCATCTGCTCGACCGGCTTGCGGCGCAGCAGAGGGTTCACAGGCTTGCGGGGCCCGGAGGTGAGCGGTGGCGCCTGGCCGGTTTCGAGCACGAGGGGACTCCTTTGACACTGCGGATGGGGACTGAGGCATCGACCGCAGCGGTCCGGAGCAGGACACAGACAAGGAGCCTGGGCATGGGGGGACCGCCGAGCAGGCGGTCCGCGCCACTCCACGTACAGCGAGTGAGCCTACGAGCTGAGTGATACCGCCCGTAATGCACCATCCTTGCACATTGCCGCACGATCGTTGCGCGGATCTGTCCTGGATGGTCCTTTGTTGCGCACGGATGATCGATCAATGCGTACGCCCCCTTTGTCCCTTCCGTTGACACCTCGTCAGATCTGCCGCAGCATGCCGCCGGGACCGACGACCGGAGGCGCGCCGTGAACGCCGAGAACGCCGTGAACGCCGAGAGCACCGCCACGCACTGGCTGGACCCGGGGCCCTTCCTGCGCGGGGTCGCCTGGCTGGACAAGGGGCGCCCGGTCCGGGCCGACCCGGAGGACGGCATGCGGCTGCCCTGGGACACCGGGGAGCGGGCCACCCTGCCGATAGGGGTGCGTCTGGAGTTCACGGCGCACGCGGCGCACGCCGTGGAGATCCGCTACCGGGCGACCGTGCCCGGCCCCACCGACGCGCTGCGCGACCTCGCGCACTGCTTCGCCCTGTGGGACCGGCACGGGGTGGTCCGCGAGGTCTGGACCGACCCGGCCGCGGAGGCCGTCGTACGGATCGAACTGCCCGGCGGGAGCGGCCCGTTCACCCTCCACCCGCCGGAGGGGCAGTCCCCTCTGATCCTCGGCCTGCGCGGGGTCGGCGGTGCCGTGGCCCCTGCTCCGGCCGGCCCGCGCTGGGTGGTGCACGGCGATTCGATCACCGAGGGCTGGTGGTCGACCCGGCCCGCCCACGGCTGGCCCGCGGTCGCCGGGCGGGCGCTGGGCTGGGACACGGTCAACCTCGGGTACGCGGGCGCCGCCCGCGGGGAGCTCGCCACCGCCGAGCAGATCGCCGGCCTGCCCGCCGATGTCCTCACCCTCGCGTTCGGCACCAACTGCTGGTCCCGCGTGCCCTTCTCGGCGCCCCTGCTGTACGAGACCACCCGCGCGTTCCTCGACCTGGTCCGCCAGGGGCATCCCCGCACCCCGCTGCTGCTGGTCTCCCCCGTACTGCGGCCCGACGCCGAGCGCACCCCGAACCGGCTCGGCGCCACCCTGGGCGCCCTGCGCGATGCGATGGAGCGGGCGGCCCACGACCGGATCGCCGCCGGGGACGACCGTCTCGCCCTGCTGCCGGGCCGTGACCTGCTGGGACCGGAGCACCTGGCGGACGGACTGCACCCCAACGACTCCGGACACCAGGTCCTCGGCCTCGCTGTGGTCACGGCTCTGCGGCGCTCCGGGTTCGGTCCCGGGTGAGTGAAACAGCCCACAGGAATCCGCTTGAACAGATCGACCCCAACAGGGCGTGTCCTGAGCACAGTTGCCGACGCACCGCGGAAACGGGCGGCGGACACGGAGACACCGACGTGGGAGAGATCAAGATGGGCATCAAGCGCGGAACCACCCTGGCCGCCGTCGCAGTCGTCGTCGCCCTGACGGCGACCGCCTGCGGCGGGGACGACAAGGCGGGCGATGCGAAGCCGGCCGGGGCCGCGGCCCAGGCTCCCGCCGCCGCTTCCGGCGCCGGCGCCTACGGCTCCGACTACGGTTCCGACTCCGGCGCGGGAGCCGCCGCCGGCGCGGACGCCAAGGGTGCCGGACAGCTGGCGGTCGCCCAGAACGAGCAGATCGGCGCCCTCCTCACCGACAGCGCCGGCTTCACCCTCTACCGCTTCGACAAGGACACCGCCAAGCCGCCGAAGTCCAACTGCGACGGGGACTGCGCGAAGGCCTGGCCCGCCGTACAGGCCGGCGACGCCACCGCGGCCGCGGGCATGGACGCGTCGCTGCTGGGCGAGGTCGTGCGCACCGACGGCAGCAAGCAGCTGACGGTGGCCGGCTGGCCGGTGTACCGGTACAGCAAGGACACCAAGGCGGGCGAGACCAACGGGCAGGGCGTCGGCGGGACCTGGTTCGCCTTCGCCCCCGACGGCAAGAAGGCCGCCAAGGCGGCCCCGGCGCCGGCGCCGGCCGGTGCGGGCCAGGCCTCGGGCGCGCTGACCGTGGCCAAGGACCCCAAGCTGGGCGAGCACATCGTCGACGGCAACGGGATGACCGTCTACCGGTTCAAGAAGGACACCGCCTGGCCGATGGCCTCCAACTGCACCGGCGACTGCGTGGCCAAGTGGCCGGTCGTGCCCCCGGTGGACAAGGCCAACGCCAAGGGCATCGTGGAGAAGGGCTACTCGGTCCTGGACCGCCCCGACGGCATGAAGCAGCAGGCCATCGACTGCTGGCCCGTCTACACCTTCACCGGTGACAAGAAGGCCGGCGACATCAACGGCCAGGGCGTCGGCGGCACCTGGTACGCGGTGTCCCCCGACGGCAAGCTGATCACCACTTCCTGATCCACCGCCCCTCCCCCGTATCCCCCCACACCCGAAACCGCGCGGCCCCCTGCCCCTCTCCCCCCTGGCAGGCGGGCCGCGCACCGTTCCGCCCCGGCGCGCTCGTCCATACACTCCACCGCATGCTGCGCGTACTGGCCGTCGACGACGAGAAGCCGCTCCTGGAGGAGCTCCTCTACCTGCTGAGCTCCGACCCCCGGGTGCTGAGCGCCGAGGGCGCCTCGGACGCCACGGAGGCCTTGCGGCGGATCACCCGGGCCCTGGAGAGCGGCCCCGAGGGGCCCGACGGCATCGACGTCGTCTTCCTCGACATCCACATGGCGGGGCTGACCGGCCTGGACATCGCCCGGCTGCTGGCCGGGTTCGCGCGGCCGCCGCTGATCGTGTTCGTCACCGCCCACGAGGGGTTCGCCGTCCAGGCCTTCGACCTCAAGGCCGTGGACTACGTGCTCAAGCCCGTCCGCCCGGAGCGGCTCGGCGAGGCCGTCCGGCGGGCCTGCGCCCAGCTGGGCCGGGCCGCCGCGCAGCCGCCCGAGCCCGCGGAGCCGGCCGGGACCGCCGGTCCGGCCGGCCGGGCCGGTCTCCCCGCTCCCCCCGGCCCCTCCGTCCCGCCGCAGCGCCGCCCCGCCCCCGAGCTCACCGTCGCCGACCGCACCGCGGACCAGATCGCCGTCGAGCTGGGCGGCGTCACCCGGTTCGTGGCGATCGCCGACATCGCGTACGTCGAGGCCCAGGGCGACTACGCCCGGCTGCACACCGACGAGGGCAGCCACCTGGTCCGCATCCCGCTCTCCACGCTGGAGGAGCGCTGGGCGGCCCGCGGGTTCGTCCGCATCCACCGCCGCCACCTGGTGGCCCTCGGCCGGATCGACGAGCTCCGGATGGACGCCGGCACCACCAGCGTCCGCGTCGGATCCGCCGAGCTCCAGGTCAGCCGGCGCCACGCCCGCCAGCTGCGGGACCTGCTGATGCGCCAGGCGACCGGCTAGGCCGTGTCGGCCGCCGACCGTCCGGCGTGCCCGTGTGCCGTTCGTCGCGCCGAACGGGACGTACGGCGCCCCGCGCCCGCCGTCGGTCGCAGGGCGGTCGCCGCCGCCCGCAGCCGACCGGCCCCGGACCTATGGTGGAGCCGCCGGGAACGAGCTGGGGGGTGCGGATGGCCGAGATCCAGGCGCTGCTCGACGCGCTGGCCGTACTGCCCCGGACCCCGCCCGCCGGCCCCGCCGAGGCCGAGCTGCTGCTCGCCCGGCTGCGCAGCGCCGCCGCCCGCTGGGCCGACGTCCTGTACGAGGCCAACGAGGGCGTCCGCCAGCAGCTCCCGCCCCGCGCGGAGGCGGCGCTGACCCTGGCCTTCCGCCGCGCCGAAGACTCGTACGTGGAACTGGAGATCGCGCTGCGCGACTGCGCAGAACACCGCGACCCCGCCCGCTGACACCCCTTTTCGGCCGGTGGGAGGGGGTGGGATCGGCCCGGTTCGCGTCTGTTGCGGGGTCCGGGGCCGTGCGTAGACTCCGGTACCCCCTTCCCCGGGCGATGAGGACCGAGCCTTGAACCAGACGTACGCGCTGACCGCGGTCACCGTCGTCGTCCTGGTCACGGTGCTGGTCGGTGCGCTGGGGCTGCGGATATCGCGGACCACCTCCGACTTCTACGTCGCCTCGCGGACGGTGGGGCCCCGGCTCAACGCGGCGGCGATCAGCGGGGAGTACCTCTCCGCGGCCTCCTTCCTCGGGGTGGCCGGGCTGGTGCTGCTGCAGGGGCCCGAGATGCTCTGGTACCCGGTCGGCTACACCGCCGGATACCTGGTGCTGCTGGCGCTGGTGGCGGCCCCGCTGCGGCGCTCGGGGGCGTACACGCTGCCCGACTTCGCCGAGGCCCGGCTGGAGTCGCAGGCGGTGCGCCGGGTCGCGGTGCTGTTCGTGGTGGGGGTGGGCTGGCTGTACCTGCTGCCGCAACTCCAGGGCGCCGGGCTGACCCTGGAGATCCTGACCGGGGCCCCGCACTGGGTGGGCGGGGTGGTCGTCGCGTTCGTGGTGACCGCGGCCGTCGCGGCCGGCGGGATGCGGAGCATCACCTTCGTGCAGGCCTTCCAGTACTGGCTCAAGCTCACCGCGCTGCTGGTGCCCGCCTTCTTCCTGCTCGCCGCCTGGGCCGGTGACGGGGCCCCGCGCGCCTCCTTCGACGCCCCGGCGGTCTTCCGCGAGCACACCGCCGTCACGCTCGCCGAGGACGTACGGCTGTCGCTGGACGTGCCGTTGGCGGTGAAGGTCACCGGGCAGGTCGACGGGCGCGGCTACACGGCGGCCCCGCTGACCCTGGAGCCCGGCGAGCACTCCGTACGGGCCAGGGCGCGGCTGGAGTTCGCCCCGGACACCCGGGTTCCGCAGACCCGGGCGAAATCCGGGCGGGACACCGCCCGCTGGTCCGAGCCGATGGACGGGGACCGGCCGGCGCTCGGCCTGTACGCGACGTACGGGCTGGTGCTGGCCACCTTCCTCGGCACGATGGGCCTGCCCCATGTGGCGGTGCGCTTCTACACGAGCCCGAACGGCCGCGACGCGCGGCGCACCACGCTGGTGGTGCTCGGGCTGCTCGGCTTCTTCTACCTGCTGCCGCCGGTGTACGGGGTGCTCGGCCGGACCTACGCCCCGGAACTCGCCCTCACCGGGGACGCGGACGCGGCGGTGCTGGTGCTGCCGGAGCGGATGGTGGGCGGGGTGCTCGGCGATCTGCTGGGGGCGCTGGTGGCCGGGGGCGCGTTCGCGGCGTTCCTGTCGACGGCTTCGGGGCTGACCATGGCGGTGGCCGGGGTGCTGCACCAGGACATCCTGGCGACGCGCGGGGTGCGGACGTTCCGGCTCGCGGTGCTGGTGGCGATGCTGGTGCCGCTGGGCGGGAGCATGCTGCTGACGGACGTGCCGGTGGCGGACGCGGTGGGGCTGGCCTTCGCGGTGTCGGCCTCGTCGTTCTGCCCGCTGCTGGTGCTGGGCATCTGGTGGCGCGGGCTGACCCCGCCGGGCGCCGTGGCCGGGCTGGTCGCCGGGGGCGGGGCGGCGCTGGGCGCGGTGCTGGCGACCCGCGCGGGGCTGCCCCCGGCGGGGTGGGTGCACACGCTGATGGCGTGGCCGGCGGCGTGGTCGGTACCGCTGGGGTTCCTGACGATGGTGCTCGTATCGCTGGCCACCCGGTCGCGGATACCGGCCGGGACGGCGGCGACGCTGGCCCGGCTGCACCTTCCGGAGAGCGTGACCGGGGCCGGTGCGGCCGGTGCGGGCGGTGCTCCATGACCGGAGCGGTGCTCTCGGCCCTCGCGGTGGCGGGCGCGGCCCTGCTGCTGGGCCTGGGCTGGGCCGGCGGCCGCTGGCACGCCCGGCGCGGTGAACGGGCGACCGGCCTGGCCCTCGGCACCCCCGTGGAGCGAGCCACCTTCCACACCCTGCACACCGCCTCGCTGGCCGCTCCCCCGCTGCGTGCCGGGCTCACCGAGGACGCCGCCCGCAAGGCCGCGAAGCGGCTGCGCTCGTTGCTGGGCACGGAGGCGCTGTGCCTCACCGACCGGCGGTCCGTGCTGGCCTGGGACGGGCCGGGCGCCGACCACCACGAGCGGCGGGCGATGGCCCGGGTCGCCGTCATGCTGGACTCCGGCCGCAGCATGAGCGTACGGACGGAGTGCACCCGCCCCGACTGCCCGCTGAAATGGGCGGTGTTCGCCCCGCTCACCGGAGAGGACGGGGTGCTCGGCGCCCTCGTGGCCTACGGTTCGCGGGAGTCGGCGGTGCTGGTGCGGGCCGCCACGGAGCTGGCCCGCTGGGTCTCCGTCCAGCTGGAGCTCTCCGAGCTGGACCGTTCGCGCACCCGCCTGATGGAGGCGGAGATCAAGGCGCTGCGCGCGCAGATCTCCCCGCACTTCATCTTCAACTCCCTCGCCGCGATCGCCTCGTTCGTCCGGACCGACCCGGAGCGGGCCAGGGACCTGCTGCTGGAGTTCGCCGACTTCACGCGCTACTCCTTCCGGCGGCACGGCGAGTTCACCACGCTCGCCGAGGAGCTGCGGTCCATCGAGCAGTACCTGGCCCTGGCCGGGGCCCGGTTCGGGGACCGGCTGAAGGTGACCCTCCAGGTGGCGCCCGAGGTGCTCCCGGTGGCGCTGCCGTTCCTGTGCCTGCAGCCGCTGGTGGAGAACGCCGTCAAGCACGGGCTGGAGGACTCCACCGGGGAGTGCCTGATCACCATCGCCGCCCGGGACGCGGGCGCGGAGGCGGTGATCACCATCGAGGACAACGGGGTCGGCATGGATCCGGCCGTGCTGCGCCGGATCCTGGCCGGTGAGCGCGGCGCCTCCTCGTCGGGCATCGGGCTGACGAACGTGGACGAGCGGATCCGGCAGGTGTATGGGGACGCGTACGGCCCGGTGATCGAGACGGGGGTCGGCGCGGGCATGAAGATCTCCCTGCGCATACCCAAATACCGCGCGGGCGTGCACAGTTCGGGTCCGGGGCAGCAGCCGCCCCGGTACTGAGGCACGGACCGACCGCCGGGGCTTCCCCGGCGGCAGCCGGGGGACAGTCGGGGAGGTTCGCCGAGGTGCGGGTCGGGCGGGAACAGCAGCGCGAGGAGTTACGGGACTGGGTGCGCGGCAGTGCGCGGGGCCCCGGTGGCCGCCTGGTCGTGGAGGGCGAGCCCGGCGCGGGCCGGACGGCGTACGTGCGCGAGGCGCTGGCCGAGGCGGCCGCGCTGGGCTGCCGGGTGCGCTACGGGGCTGCCGATCCCTTCACGGCGGAGCTGCCGCTGCGGTCCGCACTGGACTGCCTGCACCCCGAGGGCCCCGATCGGGCGGCCGTGGTCGCCCTGCTCCGGGAGGCCCGGGATGCGGAGCAGCCCGGCGGGGCGTGGCTCGCCGCCATGGACCTGCTGGTGTCCGGGGTCGAGGGGTGGTGTGCGCGGGGCCCGCTGCTGCTGGTGCTGGACGACCTGCACTGGGCGGACCCGGCCAGCCTGCTGCTGTGGCGGCGCCTGGGCCGGGTGGCGGACCGGCTGCCGCTGCTGCTGGCGGCGACCCGAAGAACGCTGCCCCGGCGTCCCGAGGTGGAGCAGCTGTGCGCCGGGCTGGGCGCGGGCCCGGGCGGGCACACCGTACGACTGGAGCCGCTGACCGGGCCGGAGTCCGCCGGGCTCCTCCACGGGCTGCTGGGCGCACCCCCCGGCCCGCGGCTGCGCCGGGCCGCCGACCAGGCGGGCGGCAACCCCCGCCTCCTGCAGGAGCTCGCGGCGCACTGGTCCCGGGCCATCGAGATCACCGCAACCACCGCCGAACTGTCCGTCGCGGAGGAGGAGCTGCCCGATCCGCCCGGCTCCCTACCCCGGGGCCTCGGCTACCTCTCCCGCGCCGCCTACACCACCCTGCGCCACGCGGCGCTGCTCGGGCCGGCCTTCACCCCGCGCGAGCTGGCCCTCGTACAGGCCAGGCCCGCCCGCGAGGTGCTGGCCGAGCTGGAGGAGCCGCTGCTCGCCGGGCTGTTGGAGGACACCGGCGAGCAGCTGCGCTTCCGGCATCCCGCGCTGCGCCGGGCCCTGTACGCCGAACTGCCCCGGCCCGCCCGCTCCGCCCTGCACCAGGAGGCGGCCCTGGCCCTCGCCGAGGCCGGGCACGATCCGGCCCGGACCGCCGAACAGCTGCTGGCCGGGGGCGCCTTGGACCGCTGGGCGGTGCACTGGCTGGCGGACTCGGCGCGGGCCCTGATCGCGGCGGCGCCCGGAGCGGCCGCCGAGCTGCTGGAGCGGGCCGTGGGCCAGGCCGACCGCGCGGACCGGGACGCCCTGGAGGGGAGCCTCGCGGACGCCGCCCTGATGCTGCGCCGCCCCGAGTCGGCGGAGCTGCTGACCACCCTGCACCGGCGGGCGGCGGATCCCGCGGCCCGGGCGGCGCTGGCCTTCAAGCTGGTGTCGGCGCTGATGATCGAGGGGGACATGGGCCGGGCGCTGGCCGTCACCGAGGACGCGCTGGAGCAGCCGGTCCCCTCCCCCTCGCTGCGGCTGCGGCTGGAGGCCTGCCGGGTCCTGGCCCTGGCCGAACGGGGCTGCCCGGCGCAGGCCCACGTCCTGGCCGTCCCGGTGGTGGCGGAGGCGGCCCGGCTGGGCGATCCGCTGTGCGGGGCGGAGGCCCACCACGCGATGGCCTTCGCCCTGTTCCACCTGGGCCGCGGCCGGGAGTCGCTGCGCCATGTCGCCGAGGGAATCGCCTGGGCCCGGCGGGACCCCGAGGCCAACGACATGCGGCTGCTGCTCCTGGCCAACCAGGCCGAGGGCCATGGGCAGTTCGACGAGCCGGAGCCCGTCGCGGCGGCGCTGCGCGAGGCGCGGGAGCTGGCGCTGGCCACCCGCTCGACGGGGCGGCTGGTGGTGACCGAGGCGCTGCACGCCGAGTTCCACTACCGGCTCGGCGACTGGGACGCCGCGCTCGCCGGGGTGGCCCGGGCGGACGGGCTGCCCGTCTCGGACGGCTGGCTCCCGGTGGTGGTGCACGGGCTGCGGGCGCTCGTACGGGGCCACCGGGACGAGCGCGAGGCGGCGCAGGCCGAGCTCGCACTGCTCCCGCCGGCCGCGTTCACGGCCCCGGCGGCCCGCCGCTACAGCGGGCACGTACTGCTGGCCCGGGCCCTGCTGGCGGAGCGGGCGGGCCGGCCGGCCGACGCGGTGCGCGAGCTGCTGCCGGCGCTGGCGGACGGCCCGGACGAGGCGAGGACGTACGAACGCCCCTGGATGCTGTCGGAGATCGTCCGGCTGTCCCTGGAGTGCGGGGACACGGCGACGGCCCGGGCGGCGGTGGCGGCCTGCGGGCGGACGGCGGCGGCGCTGGCCGAGTACCCGGGCCCGGCGCTGGCGCTGTTGCGCTGCGAGGGCCTGTTCGCGCAGGACCCGCAGCTGCTGGCGCGGGCGCTGGAGCGGGCGGAGCGCAGCGGTCGGCCGCTGGTGCTGGGCCACGCGTGGGAGGACCTGGCGGTGGCCCGGGCCTGGCACGGCGATCTGGCGGCGGCGCGGTCGGCGCTGACGCGTGCGGTGGCCGCGTACGAGGAGCTGGGCGCGCGGTGGGACATCGCGCGGGCCGACGCCCGGCTGCGGAGCCTGGGGGTGCGGCGCGGCAGCCGCTCGGCGCGGCGGCGGGCGGCCAGCGGGTGGGAGGCGCTGACTCCGGCGGAGCTCAAGGTGGCCCTGCTCGTCGCGCAGGGCCGCTCGAACCCGGAGATCGCGAGCGCCCTGTTCCTGTCCGTGCGGACGGTCCAGACGCACGTTTCGCACATCCTGGCGAAGCTCCAGGTCCGCTCGCGGGCGGCGGTGGCGGCTCAGGCGGCGACGCGATGGGCGGGGCCGGGCCCGACGCCGAGGCCCGGGCCGTAGCCGGGCATGGCCTCCCTCAGTGCCCGCAGGGCGTAGTACGTACGGGACTTGACGGTCCCGGCGGGGACGCCGAGCGCTTCGGCCGCCTCGCAGACCGATGCCCCGCGGAAGTAGATCTGCACGAGCACCGCGCGGTGCTCCGGGCTGAGTAATCTCAGCGCGTCGCGCACGTCCAGGACGGTGACGGCCTGTTCGGTGCCGTCGTCGGCGACGGGCGCGTGGGTGTCGAGCGCGTCCGGCCCGACCTCGGCGGGCCGTACCTGGCGGGCCCGCCGTGCGTCGATGGCGAGGCGCCGGCCGACGGTGTAGAGCCAGGGCCGCATGGAGGCGTGGTCGCTCTCCAGCACCTCGGGGTGTTTCCAGGCGCGGAAGAGGGTCTCCTGGAGGAGGTCCTCGGCGCGGTGCCGGTCGCCGAAGGTGAGACCGAGGAGGAAGCCGTAGAGGGCTTTGCCGTGTTCGCTGTGCAGTCGCGCGAGGGCGTGGGCGTCGGTGCGGCGGCAGAGGGTCGTGGTCACGGGATGCCCCTTCCGGGTCGGATGACCTGAGCGTGACGGACCCGGCGCCCGGAGTTATCCGCCGCATGGCGTATCCGCCCGCCACCTGCGCCCACCGGTCGAACGGCTCGCCGAACGGTTCCGGCCGAACGCCGGTGGCCCCGGGCCACGTCCGCGGAGGACGGGCCCGGGGCCACCGGGAAAGCGGGGAAAGCAGTGAATGCGGGGACTAGCTCCAGCTGGCGTGCAGCGGCTTGCCCTCGGCGTAGCCCGCCGCCGACTGGACGCCGACCACGGCCTTCTCCTCGAACTCCGCGAGGGAGCCCGCGCCCGCGTAGGTGCAGGACGAGCGCACGCCCGCGATGATCGAGTCGATCAGGTCCTCGACGCCCGGGCGGGCCGGGTCCAGGAACATCCGCGAGGTCGAGATGCCCTCCTCGAACAGGCCCTTGCGGGCCCGGTCGTACGCCGACTCCTCGGACGTGCGGTTCTGCACGGCACGCGCCGAGGCCATGCCGAACGACTCCTTGTAGAAGCGCCCGTCGGCGGCCTGCTGGAGGTCGCCCGGGGACTCGTACGTCCCGGCGAACCAGGAGCCGATCATCACGTTGGACGCACCGGCGGCCAGCGCCATCGCCACGTCGCGCGGGTGGCGGACGCCGCCGTCGGCCCACACGTGCTTGCCGTACTTCTTCGCCTCCGCCGCGCACTCCAGCACCGCGGAGAACTGCGGGCGGCCCACACCGGTCATCATGCGGGTGGTGCACATGGCGCCGGGGCCCACACCGACCTTGATGATGTCGGCGCCGGCCTCGACGAGGTCCTTGACGCCCTCGGCGGCCACGATGTTGCCCGCCACGATCGGGACCTGCGGGTCCAGCGCGCGCACGGCCTTGATCGCGCTGATCATCGACTCCTGGTGGCCGTGGGCCGTGTCGATGACGAGCGTGTCCACGCCCGCGTCGAGCAGCTGCTTGGCCTTCTGCACGAAGTCGCCGTTGATGCCGACGGCCGCCGCGATGCGCAGCTTGCCGTTGGCGTCGGTGGCCGGGGTGTAAAGGGTCGCGCGCAGCGCGCCCTTGCGCGTGAGGAGGCCGACGAGCTTGCCGTCCTTGTCGACGGCAGGGGCCAGCTTGCGGTGGCCGGCGTCGAGCTTGTTGAAGGCCTCGCGGGGGTCGATGTCGGCGTCGATGAGCAGGAGCTCCTTCGACATGACCTCGGAGAGCTGGGTGAAGCGGTCCACGCCGGTCAGGTCGTGGTCGGTGACCACGCCGACCGGGCGGCCTTCGGCATCGACGACGACACCGGCGCCGTGCGCCCGCTTGGGCAGCAGGGACAGCGCGTCGGCGACGGTCTGGGTGGGCGCCAGGGTGATCGGGGTGTCGAGCACGTGGTGGCGGGTCTTCACCCAGGAGATGACGTCGGTGACGACCTCGATGGGGATGTCCTGCGGGATGACCACGATGCCGCCGCGGCGGGCGACCGTCTCGGCCATGCGGCGGCCCGCGATGGCGGTCATGTTCGCCACGACGAGCGGAATGGTGGTGCCGGTGCCGTCGGGCGAGGACAGGTCCACGCCCTGGCGGGAACCGACCGCGGAGCGGCTCGGCACCATGAACACATCGTCGTACGTCAGGTCGTACGGCGGCTTCTGGTCATTGAGGAAACGCACGTGCTGAACATCCCAGTCGATCGAAGGATCCGGCTGCGGCCCCGGCGGGCGGCCGAGGAAACGCACGTACTTCATTCTCCCATGGCCCGGGATTAATGCCGCCCGGGCTGATCGTCCAGGACATACCGGGCCGCCTGGTCTTTTCCTACGGGACCTTGGTCCCGTAGGCGAGCGGGATGCGCCGGACAAGCGGAGAGTGGGGAGCAAGGGAAGAGGAGAGGACGGACACCATGGCCGGAGTAACGCGCGACGAGACTCCCGTCGTCATCGAGGGCGGCGGCCTGGAGGTCCGGGCCAAGGAGATCGGCGGAGAGTTCAGCGTCGGCTTCTTCCGCCTGCCGGCGGGCACGGACATGACTGCGGCGGTCAAGGGGCTGCAGGATGACATGTGCCCGTGCCCGCACTGGGGCTATCTCCTCAAGGGCCGGCTGATGATGCGCACCGGCGACGGGGACACGGTGTACGAGGAGGGGCAGGCCTTCTACTGGGGGCCGGGCCACATCCCGGTGGCGCTCACCGACACCGAGTACGTCGACTTCTCCCCGACCGGGGAGTTCGACAAGGTCGTCGCGCACGTGAAGGCCCAGGCCGGATAGCAGCTGCGCCGTCATCCCCTCCCCGCCGCCCGGGCGACCTGCCTCGTATGCGTGTGCACCGGGCCCGGGCGCTGTGCCAGGGGAACGACGGATCCGCCGTAGCGGACCGCCGTGAACTCGGCGGCGATCGACAGGGCCGTCTCCTCGGGCGTGGCGCCGCCGAGGTCCAGTCCGATGGGCGAGCGCAGGCGGGCGAGCGCGGACCGCGGCACCCCCTCCTCGCGCAGCCGCTGCTCGCGTGCGGCGTGGGTGCGCCGCGATCCCATGGCTCCGACGTAGCCGAGCGGCAGCCGCAGGGCCAGCGCCAGCAGGGGTACGTCGAATTTGGCGTCGTGGGTCAGGACGCAGACCGCCGTACGGGAGTCCACCCGGCCCGCCTCCCACTCCGCGGCCAGGTGCCGGTGCGGCCAGTCCACGACCACCTCGTCGGCGTCGGGGAAACGGGCCGGCGTCGCGAAGACGGGCCGGGCGTCGCAGACGGTCACCCGGTGCCCGAGGAAGGCCCCGATCCGGGCGAGGGCGGCGGCGAAGTCGATGGCCCCGTAGACGATCAGCCGGGGCGGTTCGGCGGCCGATTCGACCAGCAGTGTCAGCGGCTGCCCGCACAGCCCGCCGGCCGTGCCGAGTTCGGCCGTCCCGGTGCGCCCGGCCAGCAGCAGGTCCCGTACGTGCACGGCGGCGGCCCGGTCCAGGGCCGCACCCCCGCCCAGGCAGCCCTCGTACGATCCGTCGGGGTGGACGGCGAGCGCCCGGCCGAGCTGCGGCGGCGGGCCGGAGACCACCCGGGCCAGCGCGGCCCGGGCCCCGCCGGCGGCGGCCTCCAGCACGGAGCCGAGGACGGGCCGCACCGGATCGTGCCCGCGCACCGGGGTGACCAGCACGTCCAGGACCCCACCGCAGGTCAGGCCGACGGCGAAGGCGTCGTCGTCGCTGTATCCGAAGCGGTGCACCCCGCCCTCGCCGGAGGTGATGGCGTCGAGGCACAGCTCGTGCACGGCGGATTCCACGCAGCCGCCCGAGATGGAGCCGAGCGCGGTGCCGCCGGCGTCGACGGCGAGCGAGGCGCCCGGGCCGCGCGGCGCGCTCCCGGTGACGGCGACCACGGTGGCCAGGGCGAATTCCCGGTGCGCGGCACACCACGCGCGTAGCTCGTCGGCGATGTCGAGCATCAGCGGATGTACTCGCGTCTCGCGCTCTGGCCGGGGATCAGCGGCCGCGGCGGCAGCACCGGCGGGCCGGTCCGCGGCACGGGTCCGGGCGCCCCGGTGCGCGGCCGGGGAGCCGGCGCCCCACCGATCGCGGGCCGGCCGGGCGGGGGGAACCCGTCGGGGACCCGGCCGCGGGCGCTGAGCAGCTTCGACGCGTGGGCGACGCTCGCGAGCGTGGCGTGGTGGTGCCAGCCACGGAAGGAGCGGCCCTCGAAATCACGGATGCCTACGGGTTCGCAGGTCTCGGTGAAATCGAGGGATACCCGGTCGGTGAGTTTGGCGAGCAGGAACAGCTGGGCCAGCGGCCGGTCCCCGATGTTGGTGATCCAGAACTCGGAGGGCAGCAGGGCGGCTTCGGTCCAGGCGCCGACGAGCAGCAGCGGAGTGGGCGGCATCGGTATGGGGCGGTCCTCGCCGGGGGTCGCGAGGATGGCGGCCGAGGTCAGCAGGGTCACTGCCCCTTCGGCGCGGCCGTGCCGGGTCCATTCGACGACGCGCCGCTGGGAGCGCAGGGAGTCGATGAGTTCGCGGGCGGGGGCGGTGTTCGGTCCGGGCTTGTGCCGGCCGGCGCCGCCGAAGGAGACGGGCAGCGAGCCGTCGACCTTGAAGACGAAGGGGATGTCCTGCAGGGCGAAGGACTCGATGCTCTGCGGGATGTCGGTGTTGGCGACCTCCATCACCACGGGCCGGCGCTGGAGTTGCCAGGTGGCGGCCATCCGCTGGACGGCGTGTACGGCGTCCTGGGCGGGGGTGAGCGAGCGGGCGGTGTCGGGGATGCCGGCCCGCCTGCGGCGCATCAGCTCGTTCGTCCAGGGCCCCGGGAGGGTGAGGGTCCATTCGACGGGGAAGCTGGCCTCGCTGGAGGCGAGCCAGATGCCGCTGGCCTGCTGGCAGTTGGCGGTGCGGCCGAGCTGGGGGACGAACTGCCGGCCGACACCGACGGAGCGGTCGCCGGCCTTCTCTATGACCATGGGCTGGACCACCCAGGCCAGCGGGCGCTGGGCGGTGCGTTCGAGGTACTGGGCGAGGGAGCGGCGCACCGGCGTCCAGTCCCACGGTGACTTGCTGATGAACTGCTGGAGGCTCTGCTCGACGGAACTGGCCCCGGTTCCGGCGATGTTACGGATTGTTTTCTTCCCGCTGGTCCGCACGAGGCCGTTGAGATAAACGCGGGCCCAGTTTCGCTGGTCCCGCCGGGGTAAGGATTCGAAGAAAAGAGAGATCAGGACGTCGATCAATTCGGAGATTTCCTTGGTGGATTCCTCCGGCAGGACTGCGCGAGCCATCTGGGCCTCCCCCGCGACCACTAGATCCAATACCCTACTTGACCGTACTGAGCGGCCGTAGGCCCCCGCGGCTACTTCCTGAGGTCGCTCGCAGATTCGAGCCGCTCTTCCTCTACCACGAGGGGGATGGGGATCTGGTTCGCCGCATAGTAGAGCGCGATCAGGAAGTGTGTGGCGAGAGTGAGGGGAGCGGAGAAGAAGGACAGGAGAACGGTCAAGGGGTAGGCCACGGCGCCGAGGCCGAAGCGCACGCGGGTGGCCCGGGCGCCTTCCTTGTCCACCCGCTCGTGGAACAGGTGGCCGACCCGCGTGACGTACCACCAGAAGGCCAGGAACGCCAGCGCGTAGGCGACGGTGACCGAACTGTAGAGGACCGCGGCGGCGTTGGCGGAGCCGCCCTCCTCGACAAGGTGCTCGGCGAGCACGGTGGTGGTGTAGGGAATCACCGATACCACCATCAGCACCAGGAGATTCAGGAACAACAGCGGCCGGTCCACCCGCTTCAGGTGACTGAAGATGGTGTGGTGATTCACCCACATCACGCCGATGATGAGGAAACTCACCACGTATGCGGCATAGTGCGGCCACTGTTCCGACACCCCGTGCCAGAAGTCCGATCCCTTTTCCTCCGGAACCTTGAGTTCCAGGACCAGAATCGTGATGACGATGGCGAATACACCGTCACTGAATGCCTCGACACGTCCGGTTTCGCGTTCCATGACCTCCCCTTTGCCATTTCACGAGCCAAGCCGTGCCGGGCGGGGCCGAGCCCGGTCCCCGGTCGCCGGAAGGGCTTGCACGTACGGGGAGGGCGCTGCCTCCGCCCTCCCCGCACACGCTACCCAGATATCGTTGGTCAGCCGCCGAAACCGGCGGTCTGGCGCCAGATCCGGCCATCGCGGACCACCAGTGTCCCGAACGCGTGCTCCGGTTCGCCGTTCAGGTTCATGATCGCGCGGTAGAAGATCGTGTCCTCGGTCTCGATGTACTCCTGGAGCTCCACCAGGGTCGGCTTCACCGTCAGGTAGCCCGTGAACGTCTCGCGCACGGCGTCGATGCCGACGGAGACCCCCTCGAAGCGCAGCAGCACCGCGTCGTCGGTGTAGTTCTTCATGACCGCCTCGATGTCCAGGGCGGCCAGCGCCTCCATCTGGCGGACGAACACCGGGTGGAGCTTGGAGATGTCGTACTTGGCCATGTCGACTCCGTTCGTTCAACTGGTGGTGGAGTGGTTGGAGCTGGCTTCATCAGGTGTTTCGGCGCAGGCGGCGGCCGCGGTGAGCGGCAGCCGGACAACCATCCGGGTCTCGCCGGGACGCGAGCGGGCGGTGATCGAGCCGTGGTGTCGCTGGGTCACGATGCGATAGCTGAGGTGCAGTCCGAGGCCCGTTCCCTTGCCCACGTCCTTGGTCGTGTAGAAGGGTTCGAAGATCCGCGGCAGGGAGTCCTCGGGGATGCCCCGCCCGGTGTCGGCGATCTCCACGACCAGGCACACGCCTTCGGCGCGCACCCGCAGGGTGAGGGTGCCGGCGCCCTCCATGGCCTCGGCGGAGTTGTCGACCAGGTTGGTCCACACCTGGTTCAACTCGCTGGGATAGCCCGTCAGTTCGGGCACATCCGGTTCGTACTCACGCACGATGGTGATCCCGGAGAGCTTGGCACGCAGGACGACCAGCGTGTTCTCGATCCCGTCGGCCACCGCGAAGCGCTGTTCGGGTGCCCGGTCGAGATTGGCGTAATCCCGGGTGGCGGCGACGAGTTGGGAGATCCTGGGGCCGGCCGCGCGCAGCTCCGCGGCGAGCGAGCGGATCTCCAGCAGGGCCGCCAGGTGGTCGAGGGCGGCGGGCAGGGCCGGCTCCCCGACCCCTTCCAGCCGCTCCAGCAGCCAGCCCAGTTCCAGTCCGAGGTCCGAGATCCCCGAGCCGAGCAGTCCGGGCCGCTCGGTGCCCGCTTCCTCGGCCCAGTCGGCGATCTCCTCCTCGGCGTCGGCCTGGGCGAACGGATCGGTGGTGACCGGCGGCGGCAGCTTGTCGAGCTCCTCGGCCAGCCGGTCGAGTACGGAGCGCTCCGCGCCCGTCGCCGCGGCGCCCCAGGCCTGGGCGGTCCGCGTGAGGCCCTCCAGGGCCGGTGCCAGCTCCTGCGCGGCCCGGGCCACGGCGGCCGCCGGGTTGTTCAGCTCGTGCGCGAGGCCGGCGGCCAGGGTGCCGAGCGCCTCGACGGTGGCCCGCTTGCGGGCCTGCACCTCCGAGGACTTGATCCGCCAGGCCAGCACCGGGATCAGGACGGCCGCCACCCCGTGGCAGCGGGTCAGCATCTCGAAGAACACCGGCTTCGGGTAGGCGACGATGGTGGTCGCCGGCCCGCTCGCGGCGGCGGTGGCCACGTACGCGCCGTCCGTCAGCAGCGGCAGCTCGCCGGTGAAGCGGTGCGCGGCGGAGGGCTTGCCGTCGTGCTCCTCGGCGGCGGCGCTCTCCTCCTGCGTGGAGTGCCGGGTCAGCACCTCCTCCCGGCCGTCGACGACCTTGGTGACGACCAGCCCGCCCGCGAGCAGGACGTGGAAGCCGGTGGCCTCCTCGCCGTCCCGGAACAGGACCTCCCCGTCGCCGAGGACCCGGGGCTCTGAGACGGAGACCAGCCAGTCCAGCTGGTCCTCGGTGAGTCCGGCGAAGATCTCCAGCCCGATCAGGGCCGACCGCAGCTCCGCGGTGCTCATGTCGGCAGCCTTCATGTCGTGCTCCCTTCGGCCCGGGTGCGGGCGGCCAGCCGCAGTGTGACGAACAGGGCCAGCGCGCACACCCCGGCGACGGCGGCCATGAAGCCGACCGAGGTGCGGTGCAGGCCGTGGATGTTGGTGAGCATTCCGGCGAGGACCGCCGGCACGCTCATCGCGAGGTACGCGAAGACGTATACGGCGGCGGTGAGTTCGCCTCGGTGCGCCGGGTCGGCGAGCGCGCTCAGCGCCCGGAAGGAGCCGAGGAACGCCGCGCCCCAGCCGCCGCCGAGGACGGCGGTGCCCACGAGGAACACGGGCGCCGAGCGGAGGCCCAGCGCGAGCAGGACCAGGCCCAGTCCGGCCAGCAGCCCGCACAGGCCCAGGACGGCGGTGCGCAGGGGCTCGAAGCGGCCCAGCAGCAGCTGGGCCGCGGTGGCGGCGCCCGCGAGCAGGGCCACGGTGGCCCCGCCGACCAGGTAGTTGGAGCTGCCGAGCAGCGAGAGGGCCAGGTGCGGCCCGAGCGAGAGGTAGAAGCCGCCGACGGACCAGACGGCGACGATGGTCAGGACGAGGACCGCGAACCGGCCCCGTACGGCGGCCGGTACGTGGATCCGGCGGGCGCTGATCCGCATCCGGCCGCCGGATCGGGCATCGGGAGCGCTCTCACGCATCCTGAACACCCCCACCAGCGTGACCGCGAAGGCGGCGACCAGCAGCAGGTAGCTGAGCACGGTCGGGGCGGGTGCGTACTGGACGAGCAGCCCGGCCCCGATCCCGCCGAGCCCGATCCCCACCGTCGGCCCCGCGCTGTTGACCTGGGCGCCGAGCGCCGGCCGTGAGCTGGGGCTGAGTTCGAGCAGGGCGGCGCCCATCGCCCCGGTGGCCAGGCCCACCGCGAGGCCCTGCACCGCGCGGGCGGCGAGCAGCAGCCCGAGCCCCTGCGCCCCGGCGAACAGCCCCATGGAGACGATCGCCAGGACCAGGCCGACGCCCAGCACGGGGCGCCGGCCCAGGGTGTCCGAGAGGGACCCGAACAGCAGGAGCCCGATCAGCACGGTGACGGCGTACAGGGCGAAGACCACCGTGATCATGCCGGAGGACAGGCCCCATCTCTGCTGGTAGAGCACGTAGAGGGCGGAGGGTACGGACGAGGAGAGCATCAGCAGGACGAGCACCGCCCCGACCACCCAGAAGCCGGAGCCTCTGGGGGCCGCGGCCGCCTGGGCGGCCGGCCCGGCCGGAACCCCCGTGGTCGTCCTGGACAATTCGGCCACTGCGTCAACTCCCCGTGGTGGGCGGTCAGGCGAGGGCCTGGTCTGCCCTCTGCAGCGCGCGGGCGGCGAGCACCCCCGCGAGGTGGCCGAGGTACTCGGCCGAGGTGCCGCGCCCGGGGACGAACAGCTCCCTGGGCTCGGCACGGAAGGCCGCGAGCACGGCCTCCGTCGTGTACGGGCCCCCGCGCAGCCGGTCTTCGACCCCGCGCAGCCGCAGCGGGCGGGCGGTGGCCCCGGTGACCGCGATGCGCGGCCCGTCGGGGGTGATCCGTACGGCGGTGGCGCACACCGGGTAGCGGGTGGCCCGGTCGGCGGTCTTCTCGAAGGCGGCGGCCCGCCCGGCGGCGGGCACCAGCAGTGCGGTGACCACGGCCCCGGCCGGCACCCCGGAGACCGCGAACTCCTCGGCGGGCACGGTCCAGCGCCCGCCCGGTCCGGCCAGTTCGACCAGGGCGTCCGCGGCGATGGCCGCGACCGGCAGGTCGGTGGCTCGCCCTGTGGCGGCGAGGTTCCCGCCGGCCGTGCCGAGGTTGCGGACCTGGGGGTCCCCGTTGGCCCGGGCGGCGGCCGCCAGTTCCGGGGCCTCGGCCAGCACGGCCGCGTGGCCCGCGAGCTCGGCGAGGGTGGTCAGCGCGCCGATCCGGATCACGGCGGCGGTCCGCTCGATGCCGCGGAGCTCTTCGAGGTGGCGTACGTCGACGAGCAGACGGGCGGTGTCCTCCCCGGTGCGCAGCCCGGGCAGCAGGCTCTGGCCGCCGGCCAGCACCCGGGCGCCCCGGGTGCCGGAGAGCAGGGTCAGGGCCTCTTCGAGGCCGACGGGCCGGACGTAGTCGAACTCGGTGAGGATCACTGGGCTTCCCCTCTCAGGCGGCGCCAGACCTTCTCGGGGGTGAGCGGCATGTCGATGTGCTGTACGCCCAGGTCGGACAGGGCGTCGACGACCGCGTTGACGACGGCCGCGGCGGGCGGCACGGTGGCGATCTCGCCGGCGCCCTTGGCGCCCAGCGGGTTGTGCGGGCTGGGCGTGGTGGTCTTGTCGAGCGTGAAGAACGGCACGTCCGCGGCGCGCGGCAGGGCGTACTTGGTCAGGTCCGAGCTGAGCAGCAGGCCCTGTTCGTCGTATACGGCGGCCTCCATCAGCGCCTGGCCCAGGCCGTGCGTGATGCTGCCCTCGATCTGCCCTAGGACGATCTTCGGGTTGCCGATGTTGCCGGCGTCGTCGACGGCGGTGTAGGCCACCACCTCGGTCTCGCCGGTGAGTTCGTCGACCTCGACGACCGCCACGTGCGTGCCGAAGGGGTAGTTGAAGTCCGGCGGGTCGAAGTGGGTGGTCTCGTCGAGGGCCGGTTCGATCTCGTGGGGCAGCCCCCAGCCGTACCACATGGCCATCGCCAGCTCGGCGAAGGTCTTGGTGTTCTCCTCGTTGCCGTCCTCGTAGACCTTGCCGCCCGCGTAGACGACCTTGTCCTCGGGGACGCCGAGGAACACGGCCCCGGCCTTGACCAGCTTCGCCTTGATCTTCCGGGCGGTGAGGGCGACGGCGGGCGCGGCCATGCTATAGGAGCGCGAGCCGTACGTGCCCTGCCCGTACGGGGCCTTGAGCGTGTCCCCCTCGTACACCTGGACCAGCGCCGGGTCGATGCCGAGCTCGTCGGCGGCGACCTGCGCGAAGACCGTGTGGTGGCTCTGGCCGGTGGAGGCGGAGCCGACGGTGACGGTGACCTCGCCGGTCGGGTGGACGCGGATGTTCGCGCTCTCCCAGGTGCCGCCGAGCATGCCCTCCTTGGACATCCGGGTGGAGGGGCCGACCCCGCAGATGGCCACGTAGGTGGCGATGCCCACGCCGAGCCGCTTGCCGCGGGTGCGGGCCTCGGCCTTGCGGGCGGGCATGTCGGCGTAGCCCGACAGCTCCATCGCCTTGTCGAAGTTGACCTGGTAGTCCCCGGAGTCGTACGTCCAGCCGAGGCCGTTGTCGTACGGGAACTTCTCGTTCGGCACCAGGTTCTTGCGCCGGACGACGGCCGGGTCCATGCCGATCTCGGAGGCGAACCGGTCGACGAGCCGCTCCATCAGGAAGGCCGCCTCGGCGCGCCCGCTGCCGCGCTGGGCGCCGAGCGAGACGGTGTTGGTGAACGCGGCGTACACCTCGCAGAAGGCGGCCGGGATGTCGTACATGCCGCTGATGGAGCGGCCCATCAGGGCGGTGGCGACACCGGGGCCGATGGTGGAGGGGTACGCGCCGAGGTTGGCGTAGCTGGTGGCCCACAGGCCGGTCATCCGGCCGTCGCGGGTGCCGGCGAGCACCACGTGCTGGCGGTGGTCGCGGCCCTGGACGGTGGAGTTCATCAGCCCGGTGCGGGTGTCCACCCATTTCACGGGCCGGCCGAGCGCCTTGGAGAGCAGGAGGACCAGCGCCATGTCGGGGTACAGGTACCCCTTGGTGCCGAAGCTGCCGCCGACGGTCGGGGCGATCACCCGGAGCTTGTTGAACGGGATGCCGAGGACCAGCGCGGCGAGCAGGAAGCGGTGGTTGTGCGGGCCCTGGGTGGAGGCGTACAGCGTGTACTCGTCGGTGGCGGCGTTGTAGTCGCCGACCGCGCCGCGCGGCTCGATGGGGCTGTTGATGGTGCGCTGGTTGACCAGGTCCAGCTCCACCTTGACCTCGGCCTCGGCGAGGGCCGCTTCGGTGCGTTCCTTGTCGCCGCAGGTCCAGTACGCGTTCAGGTTGCCCGGTACGGCTTCGTGCAGCTGGGGCGCGCCCTCGGCGAGTGCCGCGTCGGCCCGGGTGACCACGGGCAGCGGTTCGTACTCGACGGCGATGGCGGCCAGGGCGGCGGTGGCCTGGCGCGGGGTCTCGGCGACGACGACGGCGATCGGGTCGCCGACGTGCCGGACGGTGTCGCCGGTCAGGACCGGGCGGGCGCCGGGAAGTCCGTACGGGTGGGGCGGGAAGTGGCTCTCGACCCCGCCGGGGATCCAGATGCAGGGCAGCGGCATCACGTCGGTGAAGTCGGCCGCGGTGGCCACCTTCAGCACGCCGGGCATCTGCTCCGCGGCCTTGGTCTCGATGGAGAGGATCTTCGCGTGGGCCACCGGGCTGCCGAGGATCGCCATGTGGGCGGTGCCCGGCAGGTTGATGTCGGCCACGTACTTCGCCTCGCCGCGCAGCAGCTGCGGATCCTCGCGGGCGTCCAGCGGCCGGCCGAGCAGGCCCGATCCCTGGAGGGGTGCCTCCCCCGTCACTGCGGTCATCTCCCTCACACCTCCTTGCCGGACGCGGACGCGGACGCGGAGGCGGACACGGACGCCGGCCGGGGCTCGGGCTCGGCGGGCGCGGAGACGGCGGCGCCCCCGCTGATCTCCTCGGGTATCTCGGTCCGGGCGGCGGAGCAGGCGCGCTGCACGCCCCGTACGACGCTGTGGTAGCCGGTGCAGCGGCACAGGTTGCCGGTGAGCCACTCGCGGATCTCGGGCTCGGTGGGCGCCTCGCGGTCCGCGGTGTTCTCGACGAGCTCGCCGAGGGCCATCACCATGCCGGGGGTGCAGAACCCGCACTGGGTCCCGTGCTCCTGGCGCAGGGCTTCCTGGAGGCCGTTGAGTTCGCCGCCGCGCGTGGTGACCCCTTCGATGGTGGTCACCCGGGAGCCGGTGGCGGACGCGGTGAGGATCAGGCAGCTCTTGACCGACCGTCCGTCGAGCTGGACGACGCAGGTGCCGCACTGGCCGGTGTCGCAGCCGACCTTGGTTCCGGTCAGCCCGAGGCCGTCGCGGAGCCGTTCCACGAGCAGTTCGTTCGGCTCGGCCGAGAACTGCTCGGGTCTTCCGTTCACGTTCAGTGAGAGATCCATGCCAGCGCCTGCGCTTCCGTGAGCGGCCGGTTGAAAAGGGGCCCGCCGGGCTGCTGGAGAATTCCTCCGGAGTGCAGCGAGCCGGTGTCGACGGGCGCGAATCCCAAATCCGCGATGATTCCCGCGACGATTTCCTTCGCCTTCTCGTCGTCGCCCGCCGTGAAATGGGCCAGGCGTTCGCCCTCCAGGCGGCCGGCGACGGCGAGGGTCTCGAAATGCATGGTGTTCAGGGATTTCACGACCCGGGCTCCGGGATACCACTCGGCGACCAGTTCGCTGGAGGCGCGCCCGCCCAGGTCGGCGGGGGCGCCGCCGCCGCTGAACGCGTTCGTGGCGTCCACCAGCACCTTGTCCTGCACGGCCGCGGACGGGAGGAGTCCTTGGACGCTCGCGTACGGCACCATCAGCACCAGCAGTTCGGCCTGGTCGGCGGCCTCGGCGGGGTGCGCCGCCGAGGCCGCCGGGCCCAGTTCGGCCAGTAAGGGGCCGAGGGACCGGGGGCCGCGGGCATTGGCCAGTAAGACCTCGTGCCCGGCCGCCACCAGGATCCGCGCGAGGGTGGAACCGATCCGCCCGGTGCCGATGATGCCTGTGCGCATTGCCGCTCCTACTCGGTCGGTCGCTCAGTCGGTCGGTCGGTCGCTCGGCCGGTCAGCCGGCCGGGCGCTCAGTCCATGCCGATCCAGACCGACTTGGTCTGCGTGTAGCTCTCCAGGGATTCCGGTCCGCACTCGCGCCCGTATCCGGAGGCCTTGTAGCCGCCGTACGGCACGGAGGGGTCGTACTGGTTGTAGCAATTCACCCAGACCGTGCCGGCCTTGATCTGGGAGGCCACCCGGTGGGCGCGCCGCAGGTCCTTGGTGTGGACGCCCGCAGCGAGCCCGTACGCGCTGTCGTTGGCGATCCGGATCGCGTCTTCCTCGGTGTCGAAGGGGATGATCGACAGGACCGGGCCGAAGATCTCCTCCTGCGCGATCCGCATGCCGTTGTCGACGCCGGTGAAGATCGTCGGCAGGAAGTACAGGCCCTGGCTGGAGGCCCCCTCCGGGGTCCAGCCGGTGCCGCCGGTGCGCAGGACCGCGCCTTCCTTCTCGCCGATCTCGATGTACGAGCTGACCTTCTCGAACTGGCCGCGGTGGGCCAGCGGCCCGAACAGGGTCTCCGGGTCGCGCGGGTCACCGGGCTTGAGGGCCGCGGCCCGGCTCACCAGGCGTTCGACCAGTTCGTCGTGGATGGGGCGCTGGAGCAGCAGGCGCGAGCCGGCGGTGCAGATCTCGCCCTTGTTGTAGTAGATGCCGAAGAAGGCGAGCTCCTCGGCGGCGTCCAGGTCGGCGTCGGCGAAGACGATGTTGGCGGACTTGCCGCCGAGCTCCATCGTCACCTTCTTCAGGGTGCCGGCCGACTTGCGGATGATCGTCTGACCGACCGCGGTGGAGCCGGTGAAGGCGATCTTGTCGATGTCGGGGTGGCCGGTGAGGGTCTCACCGAGCTCCACGCCCGGCCCGGTGATCACGTTCAGCACGCCGTCCGGGATCTCCGCCTCCTGGAAGAGTTCGGCGATCTTCAGCGCGGTGAGCGGGGTGGCCGGGGAGGGCTTGTGGACGACCGTGTTGCCCGCCGCCAGCGCCGGTGCGATCTTCGTCATCGACAGCAGCAGCGGGAAGTTGAACGGGGTGATGGCGCAGACCACGCCCAGCGGCTCGCGCAGGGTGTACGCGAGCTGCCCGCCGGCCGGGGCCCGCGAGGAGCCGTCGACCCGGGTCACGGCGCCGGCGTAGTAGTGCATGAGCTGGGCGGCCATGGGGGCGTCGACCGTGCTGGAGAAGGCGAACGGCTTGCCCATGTCCACCGTCTCCAGCAGGGCGATCTCCTCCAGGTCGCGCTCGATGAGCTCGCCGACCCGGTTCAGCCGCAGCGCGCGTTCCTGGGCCGAAAGTCTGCTCCAGGGACCTTCCTCGTACGCCTGGCGGGCGGCGGCCACGGCCGCGTCCGCGTCCGCGGCGGCGGCCTGGGCCACCGGTACGATCTCCTGTCCGTCCACGGGACTGATGTCCGGCTCGGTACGGCCGTCTTGGGCCGAGACCCATGTGCCGCCGATGAACAGCTTCCCGGGGTTGGCCAAGGGCTGGTCGCTGAGCGCGCGCTTGGTCATGGCTGCCTTCCGGTGTCGGATGCGGGGGCGTTCTCTATCCCTTGGCGAGCTGCTCCAGGAACGTCTCGGCAAGGGCCTTGGAGGAGTACGGGTTCTGGCCGGTGGTGAGCTTGCGGTCCACGACCACGTGCGAGTCCCAGATCTTCTCGGCCTTCTCGTAGCGCGCGCCGAGCCGGGTGAGCTCGGCCTCCAGGATCAGCGGGAGACGGCCGGCCATGTTGGTGACCATCTCCTCGCTGTGCGAGAAGGCCGTCATCCGGTAGCCCTCGAACGGCCAGCGGCCTTCGCCGTCGCGCAGCGCGAGCAGCGAGGTGTGGCCGTGGCAGACGGTGGCGAGCGGCTTGTCCTGGGCGAGGGCCCAGCGCAGGATCTGGGCGAGCTCGTCGGAGTGGGGCAGGTCTCCGATCGCGCCGTGGCCGCCGCTGACGTAGATGCCGTCGTACTCGGCTATGTCCTTCTCTCCGAGGGACTCCAGGGCGAGGGGGTTCGTGAGCTGGGGGGTGCTCTCGACGACTCTCACGTACTCGGCGGCATTGGCCGCGTCCTCGTCGGGCGAACCCTCGGGGCGGACCCACTGCAGGAACTGGGGGTCGATGCTGGTCTGGTCGACCGTGGGGGCCTGGCCCCCGATCGTCGCCACGTCCACGGTGTGGCCTGCGGCCTTGAAGAGGGTGTAGGGAACGACGAATTCCTCGGCCCAAAAACCCGAGGGGTGTTGTTCCCCGTCCAACAGGTGGAGCGTTGCCTTGGCCGTCATGACGACGAGAATCTTCATGACTGTTCTCCTTGTTCTGGAATCGCTGCCGATTCAACACGCCCCCCGCAGGGGGCGTAAGGGGGGGAGCGTCAGGCGCGCGATACTTCGTGAGGTGCGTCCAACGCGGAGATGATGGTGCGGAATTCACCGACCAGGGGGTGGTCGGGATGGGCTTCGGCGAATATGCGTTCGCCGTACAGGGCGGCCATTTCCGGCACATAGGGAAGGATTCCGGCCAGGGGGGCGCCGTACACCTCCTCGGCACGCCGGCGGATCCGCTCCCCGTCGATGCCCTCGGGGGCCATGCTCATGACCAGAGCCCGCCGGCAGGCCAGCCGCCCGGCGAGGGCGATGGTCTCCTCGACCCCGGAGAGGTCGATCCGGTCGGCCCGAGCCATGATCATGAGTACGTCGGCGCTCGCCATGGCGGTCACCGACTCGTTGTTCAGCCCGGCGTGGGTGTCGAGCAGCAGCACGTCGAGGGCGTAGCGATCGACCAGCCGGTCGAAGCCCTCCGGCAGCAGCCCCACGTCGTAGCCGCTGGTCATGAGCTCACGCAGGGCCGCCGTCCCGGTCCGTGCCGGTACGACGTACAGCCCGGGCACGCCGACCTGCTGGGCCGTGGACTCGATCTCGCAGCGCCCGAGCAGGTAGTCGGCCAGGGAGGGACCCGGGCCGAGCCGGAAGAGCAGGTCCAGGGTGGGCGACTGGATGTCCGTGTCGACCACCCCCACCCGGCGCCCCTCGCCCGCGATGAGCAGGGCGAGGTTCGCCAGTACCGAGGACTTGCCGGTGCCCCCGCGGTGCGAGTGCACCACGATGGTCCGGGCCATCAGGCCACCGCCGCACGGGCCGCCGCCGTGGTCCGGTCCCCGTGCGGCCCCCGCGCCGCACGTGGCCGGTGCAGGGCCAGCATGGTGACATCGTCGTGCTGTTCGGCCGTTCCGGTGTGCTCCCGTACCGCGGTGTCCATGAGGTCGACCACCTCCCTGCCGCTCCCCGGGGGGCCGGCGAGCAGCTCCAGCATCCGCTCGTCACCGAGGAAGCTGCCGTCGGGACAGCGGGCCTCCGGCACTCCGTCGGTGAACACGAACAGGGTGTCGCCGGGGTTCAGCTGGGCGTAGCCGAGCGTGTACACGCAGTCCGGCAGCACCCCGACGGCGGGTCCGGTGACCTCCAGGGCGAGCGGCTCGCCGCCGTCGGCGCGCAGCAGCAGCGGCGCGTTGTGGCCCCCGTTGATGTACACGAGGCTGCCGGTCACGGGGTCGAGCACACCGAAGAACAAGGTTGCGAAGTAGCCCTGTCTCAGGTGGTTGCGGGTCAGGTAGCCGTTGGTGGCGGTGACCGCGTTGAGCAGCGGTGTCGCGCCGACCACCGGGATCCGCCGGCTGCCGCCCGCGCGCCCGGCCGCCACCAGGTGCTGGAGTCCGCTGTTCTCCGCGGTGTGCCGCAGCAGCGAGCGGATCAGCGCCATGAACAGCGCGGCGCCGACCCCCTTGTCGCAGACGTCGGCGACGACGAAGGCGAGGCGGCGGCCGCGGGAGATCTCGAAGACGTCGTAGAAGTCCCCGGCGACCTGCCGGGCGGGCCGGAAGCAGACGTCGATCTCCCAGCCTTCGGGGACCGGCAGCGATTCGGGCAGGAATCCGGCCTGGATCTCCCGGCCGATCTCCAGCTCCTTCTCGTAGCCCATGAGTTCGGCGCGGGCGTCGGCTTCGCGCAGGGTGCGGCCGAGTCCGGCGCGCTCCGAGCAGCTGTGCAGCCGGGCCCCTACGAGAGCAGGCAGGAAGGGCGGTACGAGGTAGTCGTGGCCGAGCCGGACGTGCTCCTCCAGGGCGGCGAACTCCGTCACCGTCCAGACGACCACGATGGGAGCCCCGGCCCAGCGGCGCAGCCGCCGTACCGCGAGGCGCACCGACTCGCCGTCGGCCTCGGCCGGGGCGAGCAGGACGTCGGCGACGGGCAGCTCGTCGAGCGGGCCGCCCCGCAGTTCCGCCAGGGTGCGGGTGACGAGCTCCGCGTCCATCGAGCGCAGCGCGTCGAGCAGTTCGAGCGGAGGCGGCGGGTACTCATCAAGGATGATCACGGTCGTGGAGGGCATGGGTCCGTCCCCTCAGCGTTCACAGTCAGCGTGCTGATGTTGCGGCCGTCCCTGCGTACGTAGCTGAATTCGTCCACGCTGGTCAGCGCCAGGTGGATGCCGAGTCCGCCGATCCTGCGCCGCTCGGGGGGAACCCCGGGGGCGGGGGGCAGGCAGCCCTCGACGGGGTCGAACGCCGGCGCGGAGTCCGCTATGGAGATCTGCACCCGGCCGGGACCGGAGCGGCCGCGGACGGTGATCCGCCCGTCGCCGCCCCGGTACCCGTGCATCACGATGTTCGTGGCCAGTTCGTCCACGGCCAGCCGGATCCGGTACGCGGGCCCCTTGCCCAGGCCCGCCCGGCCGGCCAGCCGCAGGACGAACGAGGCGATGTCGCCCAGTGCCCCCAGCGTGGCGGGCACCTCCAGTTCGGCGGGCGTCCTCGCCAGTTCGACCATGTCACTCATGCGATTCACTCATCGGAGAGCACGATGCTGCGGTCCAGCCCGGCCGTCCGGATGGTCCGGGACACGGGCTCGATCGCGCCGACCACCTTGATGGTCACGTGGTTCGCGACCTTCTGCTGGGCGAAGACCAGGGACCGCAGTCCGGCACTGGCCATGTAGCCGACACCGGCCATCCTGATCTCGACCGTGCCGGTGCCGTGCCCGGCGGCCTTCTCGATGGTCTGGTGGAAGTCCGGCGCGGTCTTGGCGTCCAGCTCGCCCGCCAGCTCGATCACGGTGGTGTCGCCCTCGATGCTCAGGGACACGGAAAGCGGCATGTCAGGTCTCCTTCGGCGCTGCGGTTGGAGCGTTCGGTGGGATCAGGGAGCGGGTGCGGCTAGAGCTCGGGATCGGGCGTCCGGCCGACGAGGATCACGACCGAGCGCGGACCGATCAGGTACTTCCCGGCGTTCTCCAGCTCGGGCTCGCCGCCCGGGGTGCGGATGTCGTGCGGGGCCTCGGCCCCCGTGTCCGCGAACAGGTGCCAGCTGCGCCCGTGCGGCAGCGCGGGCAGCTCCAGGTCGTGCGCCTCCCAGTGCGAGTTCATGGCCACGTACACCACGTCGTCGTCCCCGGTGCCGCAGCGGGCGACCGCCAGCAGCCGGCTCTCCGCAGACCAGTCCGGCTGCCAGGCCCGCTCGCCGTGCCAGCTGATGTCCGGAAGGCCGAGGCTCTCGCGGACCTGGCCGGTGGGGTGGGAGGTGGAGCGCAGTTCGCGGTGGTGCCCGCGGAAGGCGATCATCTCCCGGGTGAACCGGAGCAGTTCGGCGTTCTCGTCGACCTGGTCCCAGTCGAACCAGGACAGCTCGTTGTCCTGGCAGTACGTGTTGTTGTTGCCCTGCTGGGTGCGGGCGACCTCGTCGCCGGACAGGAGCATCGGGATGCCCTGGCTGGTCATGAGGATGGCGATCGCGTTCTTCATCTGGCGCGTGCGCAGCCGGTTGACCTCGGGGTCGTCGGTCGGCCCCTCGGCCCCGCAGTTCCAGCTGGCGTTGTCGTTGCCGCCGTCGTTGTTGCCCTCGCCGTTCGCCTCGTTGTGCTTGTCGTTGTACGAGACGAGGTCGGCCAGGGTGAAACCGTCGTGGGCGGTGAGGAAGTTGACCGAGGCGGAGGTGCCGCGGCTGGAGTACAGGTCGGGAGAGCCGGCGATGCGGGTGGCCAGCTCCCCGGTCACCCCGGGGTCGCCCTTGAGGAAGCTGCGCACGGTGTCGCGGTACTTCCCGTTCCACTCCGCCCAGCGCCCGTACGCCGGGAAGTTGCCGACCTCGTAGAGGCCGCCCGCGTCCCAGGCCTCGGCGATGAGCTTGGTGTGCCGCAGGACGGGGTCGTAGGCGAGCAGCTCCAGCAGCGGCGGGTTGGGCAGCGGGGTGCCGTCCAGGGCCCGGCCGAGGATGGCCGCGAGGTCGAAGCGGAAGCCGTCGATGTGGTAGTCGGCGACCCAGTGGCGCAGGCAGTCGAGCACGAAGTTGCGCACGACGGGATGGTTGCAGTTGACCGTGTTGCCCGTGCCGCTGAAGTTGAAGTAGTACCCCTCCGGCGTGAGCATGTAGTACGTGGCGTTGTCGAGCCCCTTGAAGGAGATCGTCGGGCCCTGCTCGTTGCCCTCGGCGGTGTGGTTGAAGACGACGTCGAGGATGACCTCGATGCCGGCCGCGTGCAGGTCCTTGATCAGGGTGCGGAACTCGTCACCCTGCATCCCGTAGCGTCCGGTGGCCGCGTAGCCGGCCTTCGGCGCGAAGAACGAGACGGTGTTGTAGCCCCAGTAGTCGAAGAGGTGCTCGCCCGTTTCCGGGTTGGAGCGCATGTTGTCGCTCTCGTCGAACTCGAACACCGGGAGCAGTTCGATGCAGTTGACCCCGAGCTCCTTCAGGTACGGGATCTTCTCACGCAGCCCCGCGAACGTGCCGGGGGCGGTGACCTGCGAGGAGGGGTGCCGGGTGAAGCCGCGCACGTGGGTCTCGTACACGACGAGGTCCTCGGCGGGGAGCCTCAGCGGCGTGTCGTCCCCCCAGTCGAAGTCCTGGAGGCAGACCCGCGAGCGGTACTGGTAGCCGCGGCTGCGGTCCGGCTCCACGCCCCACACGTCACGGCCGGAGATCAGCCGGGCGTAGGGGTCGGAGAGGACCTGGCGGGCGTCGAAGCGGTGCCCGGAGACCGGGTCGTAGGGGCCGTCGGCCCGGTACCCGTACTCGATGTTCTCGTGGTCGAGGCCGAAGACCGTCATGGCGAAGACGCTGCCGGTGCGGAACTCCTCGGGGAATTCCAGCTCGGCCATCGGCTCGGGCTCTCCGCGCTTGAAGATGACCAGGGTCATGGAGGTCGCCTGGTCGGAGAAGACGGAGAAACTGACCCCGCCGGGGACCACGTTGGCCCCGAAGGGGAACGGCTTGCCGGCGCGGACGCGGTACCCGCCCACTTCGTGGGTCGGGTACGCGTCGACGCGCAGCACCTGCTCGGACTGGGCCTCGGTCATCGCGCGGCCTTGGCCTTGGCGCTCGCCGCGACGGCCTCGCCGGTCTCGAAGAAGTCGAGGAAGCCGGTGGCCGACATGACGAACCGGACTTCCTCGCTCACCCCGTACAGGGTGACGGCGACACCGGCGTGCTGGGCCTCGCGGTAGACGACGAGCAGGGTGCGCAGGCCCGCGCTGGACACGTACGTGACGGCCGTGAGGTCGATCCGCAACGGCCGGCCCTCGCGGACCAGCGGCAGCAGGGTCTGCAGCAGCTGTCCGGAGGTCTCACTGTTGATCTCGCCGGTGGCGACGAGGACGGTACCGCCCTTGTTGCGGCGTTCCTTGACGTTCAGAGACATTGCTTTCCCCTCTAGTCGGGGCGCCCCCCGTTGAGCGCTATGAAGTCACCGGGCGCAGCCGGACCTTGACCTTGATCCGCCCCTGGACGTCCGGCAGCCGGACGGTCAGGCCGTCGGCGTCGAAGTCCCGGTACGGCTTCTCGTCGATCTCGACGGACGCGATCTGCACGGAGCCGGCGGGCAGCAGGTCGGGAGAGACGCGCAGCACGCGGTCGGGCAGGTTGGTCGGGTCGGGCTTGAAGTGGAAGTCCATCTCCCGCTTGTTGATCAGCAGGTTGTTGTAGACGGCGGACAGGTAGCAGAGCTCCGCCGAGTGGTACATGGACATCGAGTGGCTGCCCTTGAGCCGCTCCGTGCCGAGCAGGTACGGCGTACCGCTGGCGAGCACGTTGAAGTAGACGGCTCCCTCGTCGTGGTCGAGGAAGAACGTGTTGTAGAAGGCCTCCGCCTGCCGGGCCTCGCGCAGGAAGGCGTCGCCGCCGACCGTCCCGTTCAGGATGAGGTAGGCGAGGATCGCCTGCTCCTGCTGCCACCAGGCCTTGCGGTCGTGCCAGGCGAAACGATACGTCTCCTGCCCGTCCTTGCTGGTGGACTTGACCCGCTCGACGACGTCGTACCAGCCGCCGCGCTGCACGTCGCTGCCGACCGCCGGCATGATCTCGCCGATCTTCTTGGCGAGGTCCTCGTACGCCGGCTTGGCCTTCAGCGAGTTCATCCGCATCAGGTTCCAGGCGATCTTCAGGTTGTGCCCGACGACCGCGCGGTTCTGCTGCCAGCTGTGCGCGGTGTCGTGCGACCAGTCGCGGAAGAAGCGCTCCTGGACGAAGGGGCTGTTCTTGTAGTCCGGGAACTTGTCCGCGATGGTGTCGAAGGTGTACTCCAGGAAGTCGGCGTACTTCTGGTCGCCGGTCGCCAGGTACAGGTTGATCAGGTACGCGGGCGCGTGGTCGCCGACCGAGTTCCAGTTCTTGCGCTCGGCGTTCTCGCCGAGGGACTCGTGGTCCGCGCTGAACAGGATCGGGTCGATGTGCGAGTAGTAGCCGCCCTGCTCCGGGTCGAAGAAGAACTTGTCGAACAGCCGGATGGTGGCGTCCGCGTCGTTCTTGATCCGTATGTCACCGGTGACCCGGTAGGTCTGGATCGGGCCGGCCAGCGCGTAGATCTGCTCGTACATCGGGATCGCGTCGTAGTCGTCGGAGAACTCCGAGGTGAACAGCTTGCGCTCGCTGTCCCCGTCGACGCTGATGCCGTGGTACCAGAAGACCACGTCCTCCTCGCTGTCCACGACCCGCATGTGCTTGCGCAGGTACTCGGTGCCGCGCTCGGCGACCTCCAGGTACTCGTCCTTGCCGGTCAGCAGGTAGGCCGAGGCCATGCCGTAGACCAGGCGGGAGATCGTGTCGGTCTCCTGGACGTGGCTGGCGGTCTTGTCGCCGCCGAGCCGGATCTCGGTGCGGTACTCGGTGAAGTCCACCGGCCCGTCGCCGAACTGCGCCCGCTTGTAGAAGTCGGCCAGCGACTCGATCTGCTTGACCCACCAGCTGGGCTCCTCGAACCGGTAGTCCTCGGCGCCGCGGCCCAGGAACACCAGGCGTTTGGCGTCGAAACGCCCGCCGTGCTCCGGGTAGTGGACGCCGTAGACGAAGAGGAACCGGCCCGGGGAGAGCATCTCGTCGATGTGCCCGGAGGCGTCGATGTACGGCTCGTCCAGGTTGCGGACCAGCTCGGCACTCGGGTCCCCGGCCAGGGAGACGTCGAACTCGCGCCCGTCCGAGGTCTTCAGCCGCAGCACGCGGGACTCGGAGTCGAAGCGGCCGACGTAGCCGGCGATGGTGTCGGAGAAGGAGAAGCTCACGGCGTCCGCCATGTCATGCACCGTCCTTGTCGTGTGAGCGGTCGTCCTCGAATCCCTGGCTGACCTCGACGATCACCCCGTCGGGATCGCGGACCCACACGGTCCGCCAGCCGCAGATGAAGTCGTCGAAGTCCAGCGGCCCCAGGGTCACTTCGGCCGCGTCACCCAGCTCGGCCAGGAACGCGTCCACGCTGTCGGTCTGGAAGGCCAGGTGTCGCATCCGGCCCGGGGCCTGCGGCCCGTCGTCCTGCGCCGGCCGGGCCGCGGGGGTGCCGGCCGCGAAGAGCTCCAGGTACGCGTCCCCCTTGCGCAGGAACACGATCCGCGCCTCCCCGAGGTCGACCACCCGGGCCCGGGTGAAGCCGAAGTACCGGGTGTAGAACTCCTCGGTCGTCTTCTGGTCCGTGCAGTTCAGGCCCACGTGCGACCAGACCATCACGCGTTCCCCGGCGCCGGGCATCAGGCGCTCCCCCGGCCCCGCCCCGCCGCGATCAGCTCGATGATCCGGCGGGCGAAGAGGTGGTGGTGGGCGCCGGTGCGGCCGGTGACCAGGTCACCGTCGACCACCACGTCCTCGTTGACGTACTCGGCGCCCATGTTCCGGACGTCGCCGATGAGGTTGTTGTGGCAGACCACCTTGCGGCCCTGGATCTTGTCCGGGATCGAGGCGGCCAGCCACATGCCGTGGCAGATGATCCCCTTGAGGACCGTCGGCTCCTCGAAGGCCCGGCGCAGCAGCTCCGTGGCCGGAGCCAGCACGTCCACGTCCTCGGTGTAGCGCAGCCGGTCGGCCACCATGCCCGAGGGCACGATGATCGCCGCGTACCGGCGCAGCTCCTCGTCGCCGAGCCCCTCCAGGGACTTGTCGGCGGTGAACGGCGCCCGGTACTCGTGCCCGGAGAAGGTGATGGAGTCGTTGCCCCACAGCCGGGTCAGGAAGTCGACCTCGGCGCCCTCCTCGGCGAACCGGTGCTGGTAGTAGAAGATCTCCGGCTCGTAGAAGTCGCTCTCGACCAGGACCGCGATCCGGGTCCCGCTCAGCGCACCCTCGCGCAGTACGGCGTCAGGCACGGGAGGTCCCCCTCAGGAAGTCCGCCGCGCGCTCGGCGATCATCGCGATGGCGGTGTGGCAGTTGCCCGACGGGACGGCGGGCATCACGCTGGCGTCGACGACGCGCAGGTTGCGTACGCCGTGCACCCGCAGCTCGGGGTCGACGACGGAGAGGTCGTCGATGCCCATGCGGCAGGAGCCGGCCTGGTGGTGGTAGCTCTCCGACTTCTGCTTCGCGAAGGTCCGCAGGTCCTCGTCGGAGACGAAGCCGGGACCGGGCTGGAGCTCCTGCTTGTACCAGGGCGAGAAGGCAGAGGTCGCGAAGATCTCCCGGGCCAGCTTGATGCCCTGCACCATCCGCTCCAGGTCCCACCGGTCGCCCAGGTAGTTCGGGTTGATCAGCGGGTGGGCCAGCGGATCGGCGCTCGCGAGCCGGATCCAGCCGCGCGAGACGGGGCGTACGACACCGGGAAGGATGCTCACCGTGTTCGGGTGGTCCTTGCCGACGATCACGTCGAACGGCACGTGGACGAAGGCGATCTGCAGGTCGGGCGCGGGAAGACCGGGCCGGGACGAGAGGAACAGAGCGCTCTCCGACAGGTTCTGCGCCGGGGGCGGGAGTTCCTGGGTGACCTCGGCCATCAGCCCGGTCAGGACGTGGTTGTGGAAGTTCTCGCCGACCCCGGGCAGCGCCGCGACCGTCCCGATGCCGTGCTCGCGCAGCTGCTCGGGGTTGCCGATGCCGGAGAGCAGCAGCAGCTTCGGGGACTCGATCGCCCCGGCGGCCACGATCACCTCGCGGCGGGCCCGTACGGAGTGCGTACCCGGTGCGGTGGCCGCGCTGTGGCTGTCGCGGACGGTCCGGCCGGGGATCTCCGCGGGCGGTGCGAGCTGCGTGTACGCGACGCCCGTGCAGGTGTCGCCGTCGAAGAGCAGCCGGGTGGTCTGGGCGCTGGTGCGCAGCGTCAGGTTGGAGCGGTCCAGCGCCGGCTCCAGGTAGGCCGCGAGGGTGCCCTGGCGGCGCCCTTCGGCCACGTCGATGTGGTGCCAGCCGGTGCCGAAGAGCCCGCGCCGGGGCCCGTCGGTGTTGAAGTCGGCGATCTCCTCGTGGCCGAGCTCGACGGCCGCGTCGATGAAGGCGCGGGAGACCGGGTTGGGGCCGTGCTGCCCGGCGTTGGTGATGCGCTGCGGGCCGCGGGTGCCGGTGGTGGGCGCGGTGGCGTCCTCCTGGCCCTCCAGGAGGGCGAAGTACGGCAGGACGTCCTCGTACCCCCAGCCGGCTGCGCCCTGGTAGGCCCAGTTGTCGAAGTCCGAGGCGTGGCCCCGGATGTGCATCATGATGTAGAGGTTGCTGCTGCCGCCGGGGGCCTTGCCGCGCGGTTCGTACGTACGGCGGCCGTCGAGCCCGGGCTGCGGGACGCTGGTGTAGCCCCAGTCGACGGGCCCGCCGAGCAGCTTGTACCAGGAGGACGGGTCGTCCACCTCGGGCGGGATCCGGTTGCCGCCCGCCTCCAGGACCAGGACGGAGACGTCCGGGTCCGCGGAGAGCCGGTTCGCGAGGACGCTGCCCGCGGTGCCGGATCCCACGATGACGTAGTCGTACTCTTCTCTCTCGGCGATCGCCACGAGTCGGCCCCCCTCAGCCCTGGTTCAGCACCTGGAAGGGGACGGTGTCGTGGTAGTTCGCCATGTAGGCGATCTTTCCGTCCACGATCCGGAAGAAGTTCATGACCTCGGCCTCGATCGCCTCGCCGGAGGCGCTGACGGCGCTGAGGTGGGAGACGGCCGCGGCCTTCTCCCCGTCGACGAGGAAGTGCACGGGCTTGTTCCGGAAGACGCGGTACATCGTCCCCATGCCCTTCATCATCGAGCGCAGGAGCTCCAGGCCCTCGACGTGTCCGGCGAGCTGCTCGTCCATGACCTGGTCGTCGGCGAACAGGTCGCACCAGCGGTCCCAGTCGCCCGCGTTGGCGTACTCGTAGTACTTCTCAAGGATCTGTCGTGCGTCCACAGCGCTCATCGCGCTCCTCCCCCTATCGGTCCCGGCGGGTTCCGTCGGGCGCGAACGGCGCCCAGAACTGGCTGAAGGCGGTCGCCGAGTCCCCGAAGAGCCCGTCGCGGCCCTCGATGATCCGGCCGTCCCGCCACCGCATGAAGTGGAAGACGGGGTAGTCCATGCGCTCGTACGGGGACTGGCTCGCCGGGTCCGCGCCGTCGCGCACGGCGACGTTGCGGCAGACGTCGGCGCTGCAGTCCTCGCCGACGAGGACCGCCTGGATGTCCATCCGGAAGGTGCCGCCGGTGAGCTTGTGGGTCTGCCCCATCAGCTCCAGGAAGGCGTCCAGGCTCTCGTACCAGCCGGCCAGCGGGTGGCTGCCCGGCACCAGCCAGCGCAGGTCCTCGGAGTAGTACTCCAGGATGCGGGCCCGGTCGCCGGAGCCGAGGGCCGCGTACGCCGCCTCGACCCGCTCCCGTGTCACTTCGGTCATCGTCGCTTCTCCTTCGCCTGAGCCTGCGCCCGCGCTCAGAGCGAGCCGGAACCGGGCATCGGGGCCAGGTCGTTGACGGTGTACTGCTTGATCAGCGGTCCGTCGGGGCCGGCCACGACCGTCCAGGTCTGGTCGGCGTCGAAGCCGAGCCACTCGCTGCGGGCGGCCGGCGGGTCCCAGATCTTGGCCTGCCAGTTGACCAGGACCCGGACGACGGCCCGGTCGCCCTCGATGACGGGCTCCACCTTCGTGACGGTGTGGACCTCGTCGAAGAAGCGGTTCGTGACCGCCTCGTACCAGCGGCCGAAGCCCTGGTGTCCGAGGAAGGTGTCCTCGGGGACCTTGAACTCCAGGTCCCCCGTGATGAGGGGGAGCACCTGGTCCAGCGGAAGGTGCTGGTCCAGGGCCACGTACCAGTTCTCCGCGAAGGTGCGGATCGCGTCCTCGGTCAGCCGCTCGGCGGGCATGCGGTCTCCTCCTGTCCGTGGTGGTTGCTGTGCGGTGGGTGGCGGCGGTGCGGTGCGGTGCGTCGCGGCGGAGCGTCAGATCTGTACGTCGACGAGGAACGGTCCGGGGTGGTCGAGCATCCGGGCCACGGCGGCGACCGCCTCGTCCGGCTTCTCCACCCGCATCCCCTCGGCGCCGAGCGCCCGCGCCAGCCCGGCGAAGTCGATCTCGGGGTGGGAGAGGTCGAAGGAGCCCGGGAACCCGTGCTCCGGGATGTCCCGCTCCCGCCAGTACTGGGCGATGTTGTCGTCCAGCAGCCGGTACTTGCGGTTGTTGCAGACCACGAACTTGGCGTCGATGCCGTGCCGGACCGCGGTCCACAGCGCCTGGTACGTGTACATCGACCCGCCGTCGCCCGCGAAGCCGACGACCAGGCGGTCCGGACGGGCCAGCTTGGCGCCGACCGCCCCCGGGAAGCCCACCCCGAGCGAACCGCCCCGGGTGAGGTGGTAGTCGCCGGGGCGCTCCGCCGGCAGGTACCGGGTGACCAGCGGCGAGGTGGTCAGCGCCTCGTCGAAGACGATCAGGTCCCCGCCGGTGCGCTCGGCCAGGGTCCGCAGGAAGACGGCCATCGGCGTGCCGTCCTGCTCGGTGTCCCCGCCCCTGGCGGACAGCGCCCGCTCGCGGGTGCGGGCGTCGAGCCGGGCGGCCGCGGCCGCCCGCCGCTGCGGGCTCAGCCGGCGCTCCAGTACGCCCGCCAGCGCGCGCAGGGCCTGCTTCGGGTCGGCGGCCAGGCCCAGGTCCACCGGGTGGTTCTTGGCGATCTCGTACGCGTTCAGGTCGATGTGGACGACCTTGGCGCCGGCCCGGAAGGGGCTGTCCAGCTCGGGGAACACCTCCGGGAAGACATAGGTGCCGACGATCAGCACCCCGTCCGCGCCGGCCACGAGCTCCTTGCTGTGCGGGCCGAACATGTGGCCGGTCTGGCCGCGGCGCAGCGGGTGCGAGGCCGCGATGTTCACCTCGGAGGAGTCGACCTCGTACACGTCGGCGCCCAGCAGCTCGGCGACGGCGGCGAGTTCGCGCTGGGCTCCGGAGAGCGAGACCCCGTCCCCGACGAGGATCACGGGCCGCTCCGCGGAGGCGAGCAGCTCGGCCGCCCGCCCCACCGAGGCCGGCGAGGGCGCCACGTCCGTGAGCGGCACCGCGGCGGGCAGGACGGGCTCGGAGTTCAGCTCGTCCAGCACGTCCATGGGCAGCGCCACGAAGACCGGGCCGCGCGGAGGGGTCAGGGCGATCTTGACCGCCCGCCGGATGGTGCGCAGTACGGAGTGCCGGTCGGTGACCCGGGTCGCGTACTTCGTCACCGGCTTCGCCATCGCCACCAGGTCGCAGGCCATCTGCGCGTCCATGGCGTCGTAGCGGACCCCGGCGTCGCCGGCGACCACGACGAGCGGGGTGTGGCCGCGCAGCGACTGGTAGAGCATCCCGATGCCGTTGCCCAGCCCCACCCCGGAGTGCAGCTGGAGCAGGGCCGCGCCGCCGGTGGCCCGGGCGTAGCCGTCGGCGATGCCGGCGGCCACGGTCTCCTGGAGGGCGAGGACGTAGTGGAAGTCCTCCGCCGCGTCCACCGCGTCGAGGAATCCCTGTTCCACCGTCCCCGGATTTCCGAACATCACATTCAGGCCGTCGGCCTTGAACTGCTCGATCAGCCTTTCCCGTCCGGGAGTGGCTTCCATGATTCCCCCTACCACCCGTAACGGGTGAGACCGTCCTCCAGGACTTCCACGATCTTCTGCCCCGTCAGATACGAATCAGGGGTGGAACGGCCGGTCACGAACGGGTAGTCGACGATCACCGAAAGCGGGTGGCCGAAATTCCCGTGATAGGCGCCGCGCGGCCCGGTGGCATCGCGCAGGATGTACTCCAGCGGGTACGGCGGCGGACCCATGTTGAAGTCGGTACCGAGGAATCCGGTGCCGTCCTTGTAGTCGTACTCCTTGCAGTGGCCGGTCACGTGCTTGCCCCAGATGATGCTCTTGCGGTCGCCCCAGTCGCGGGCGAAGGCCAGGCAGGCCACGCCGTAGCACTCGGCGGCCACGACCTTGCCGGCGTTCTTGAAGGCCAGGATCAGCGCGTGGACGCGCTCGTTGTTGGCGAGGTCGACGATGGGGCCGCTGCCGCCGACGATGAGGAGCGCGTCGTAGCCGGCGATGTCGGCCTCCAGCTTCTCCAGATCGCGGTGGTACTGCTCCAGCTTGCGCAGGTAGCCCTCGTCGCTCGTGTACGGGCGCTCGGGTGCCCACGCCTCGATGTCGAGCGGCGTGTCCAGCCGGCTCGACTGCTCGAACTCCCGCCCCAGCCGGGCGTTCTCCTCGGTGGTGACCGAGCGCCCCAGTGGAGGGTCGATGAAGTTCGCGTCGAGGCTCGGCGGAAGAGCGTGCGGACGCTTTCCGGTCGGCGTGGCGAATACGACTTCGTAGCCCCGCTCGTCGAACTTCGAAACCGGGCCTATCAGTTCTTCGGCCCAGTAACCGTGTTCGGAGACAATGACCAGAATCTTTCTGCTCACGGATTCCTCCAGGCGCCGCCTGTTGTCGTTGGCCTGACCCACACTGCTTGTGCCCGAGGGCTGCGTCAAAGCGCCCGTATGCGACTTCATGAGGTGGGAGGGCAGGTCGCGGGGCCACTTCAGGTAGTCGCTTCCGGAGGTCATGAAGTAGCCGCAGGACTTCATGACCTCGGCCGAATCACTGAACCATTACGGGGGCACCGCCCTATGGTCTGGACGCGCCGTGAATCAGGGGTGCGCGAAGGATCGAGGAGAGGGACGGGGACGATGACGACGGACCTGTTGTGCACACACATCGATCAGATACGTCCGGTGGAACCAGGCACCGAGGGCTGCGAGGAGTGCCTCGCCCTCGGCGACAGCTGGGTGCACCTGAGGATGTGCCTCAGCTGCGGGCACGTCGGATGCTGCGACTCCTCCAAGAACCGCCACGCCACCAAGCACTACCGCACCAGCGAGCACCCCATCGCCGCCTCGCACGAGCCCGGCGAGGCGTGGGCCTGGTGCTACGCCGACAAGCTGATGCTGGACGCGGCGTGAGCGCGGCCCCGGAGAGCGCCACCGCCCCCGCCACGGCGGCCGCGACCGAGCGCGCCGAGAGCAGGAAGCCCGTCATCCTCGCCGTGGACGACGATCCGCAGGTGCTGCGGGCCGTCCGCCGCGACCTGCGCAGCGCGTACGGCGACCGCTACCGGGTGCTCGGCGCCTCCTCCGCCGCCGACGCCCTCAAGATCCTGGACTCCCTCGACGAGCGCGGCCACGACCCGGCGCTGTTCCTCGTGGACCAGCGGATGCCCGACGTGACCGGCGTCGAGTTCCTCCTGGAGGCCGTCAGCCGCTTCCCGGACGCCCGCCGCGTGCTGCTCACGGCGTACGCGGAGACGGACGCGGCGATCACCGCCATCAACCGGGTGCGGCTCGACTACTACCTGCTCAAGCCGTGGGACCCGCCGCACGAGCGGCTCTTCCCGGTCCTGGACGACCTGCTCTCCGACTGGCTGGCCACCTACCGCCCCGCGTACGACGGCATCATCGTCGCCGGGCACCTCGTCTCCCCCGGCACGCACGCCGTCCGGGACTTCTTCACCCGCAACGGCCAGCCGTTCCGCTTCCTGAACGTGGAGCGGGATCCCGAGGCGCTGACCCTGATCGCCGCCCAGCCCGACGCGGCGCTGCCCCTCGTCCGGTTCCCGGACGGGGCGGTGCTCTCCGCGCCGTCCGACACCGAGCTCGCCCAGCGCCTCGGGCTGGCCACCACCGCCTCGCGCCCGCACTACGAGTGCGTCATCGTCGGAGCGGGCCCCGCGGGTCTGGCGGCCGGGGTCTACTCGGCCTCCGAGGGCCTCTCGACGCTGATGCTGGACTCCCGCGCCCCGGGCGGCCAGGCCGGCACCTCCAGCCTGATCGAAAACTACCTGGGCTTCCCCTCGGGCCTCTCCGGCGGCGACCTGACCCGCCGGGCCACCATCCAGGCCTCCCGCTTCGGCGCCGAGATCCTGCACCCGGTGGAGGTGGTCTCGCTGACCCGGGACGACCCGGCGAAGATCCTGACCCTGGCCGACGGCACGGAGATCAGCGCCGAGACGGTGCTGCTGGCCACCGGGGTCTCGTACAACCGTCTGGAGGCCCCCGGCGCGGACCGCTTCGAGGGCGCCGGGCTCTACTACGGCGCGGCGACGACGGAGAGCTCGGCGTGCATCTCGCAGCACGTGTTCATCGTGGGCGGTGCGAACTCGGCCGGCCAGGCGGCGGTGCACTTCGCCAAGTACGCGGCCAAGGTGACCATCCTGGTCCGCGCCGAATCCCTGGACGCGAGCATGTCCCGCTACCTGATCGACGAGATCGACCGCACCCCGAACATCGAGGTCAAGGTCCGTACGACGGTGGTCCGGCTGGACGGCGACGAGCACCTGGAGAGGCTGACCCTCCACGACGCGACGACGGGCGGGAACACCGAGGTCCCGGCCCGGTTCATGTTCACCTTCATCGGCGCCCGCCCGCACACGGACTGGCTGTCGGGCGTGGTCGAGCGCGACGAGTACGGCTTCGTGCTCACCGGGTCCGACCTGATCGCCAACGGCGGGGAGCTCCCGGCGGAGTGGAGCCTGGAGCGCGCCCCGTACCCGCTGGAGACGAGCGTCCCCGGCGTCTTCGCGGCCGGCGACGTGCGGGCCCACTCGGTCAAGCGCGTGGCCTCGGGCGTGGGCGAGGGGGCGATGGCGGTCTCGCTGATCCACCGGTACCGCTCGATGGGCTGAGAGCGAACACGAATCGCTTGCGATCAAGCGAGCATCGGATGCAACGTTAATTACATGATTACATCCGAGCAGAGCGAGCAGCTTCGCGCGTGGTTCGCGGACCGCCTTCCGGTGGACGTGTACGAGTCCCTGGTCGACGTGGCGGTCGACCGCGAGGAGATCACGGTCGTCGGCACCATCCCGGCGACCGAGTCCGTCAAGGAGTTCCGCGAGCGCACCCGGGAACAGCGCATCGAGGTGGCGCGGGAGGCGGAGGAGCTCTACCGCCGCAAGGTCGCCTGGGCCGTCCAGTCCGGCGACGACCGCGTCCTGTTCACGCACCTGGCGGTCCCGGTGATGACGCGCCTGCGCCAGCCGGAGCGCAAGGTCCTCGACACCCTGGTGGCGGGCGGCGTCGCCCGCAGCCGGGCCGACGCCCTCGCCTGGTGCGTCCGCCTCGTCGGCCGCAACACCGACGAGTGGCTGACCGAGCTCCGCGACTCGCTGGCCAAGGTCCAGCAGGTCCGCGCGGCCGGCCCCGACGTGGCGGAGGCCTCCGACGCCTCCGAGGCCACGGACTCCAAGAAGTCTGAGTCGGAATGACGAAAGTCCTCCCCACCGGGGCATGATCACGCAAGTCTGACAGCGAGCCGACCGGCACCCGATCACAGGGAGAGGCACGCCCCATGACCACCACCGTCGAATACATCCGCTACCGGATCGCATTGGACGACCAGCAGGCCTTCGAGGACTCGTACCGGCAGGCCGCGGAGGCCCTGGCCGCGTCACCCGAGTGCATCGACTACGAGCTGGCCCGCTGCGAGGAGGAGAACGACCGGGAGCGCTACATCCTCCGCATCCGCTGGACGTCGGTGGACGCCCACCTCAACGGATTCCGCAAGGGCGAGCACTTCCCGGCGTTCTTCAGCGCGATCCGCCCGTACGTGAAGGCCATCGAGGAGATGCAGCACTACCGCGTCACCGACGTGGCCGGCCCCGGAAAGGCCGCACCCCAGTCATGAGCACCACACCCGGCACCACTCCCACCATCTACGAGTGGATGGGCGGGGCAGAGGCGATGAACCGCCTCACCGACGCCTTCTACGCGCACGCCCTGCAGGACGAGATCCTGGCCCCGGTCTTCGCGGGCATGGACTCGGAGCACCCCCAGCACGTCGCCGTCTGGCTGTCGGAGGTCTTCGGCGGCCCGGCGGAGTACACGGCCCACCACGGCGGCCACCAGCACATGGCCACCAAGCACCTGGGCCGCGGCATCACCGAGAAGCAGCGCCGCCGCTGGGTGGACCTGCTGATGGACACGGCGGACGAGGTCGGCCTCCCGGCGGACCCCGAATTCCGAGCGGTGTTCGCGTACTACATCGAGTGGGGCACCCGCATGGCCCTGATCTACTCGGGCCCCAACCCGCCACCGGTGGACGCGGCCAAGATCCCGGTCTGGTCCTGGGGCCAAACGCCCCCGTGGATCCCGAAGGGTTAGTCCCCGTGGGGGGCGGGGGCGAGGCCCCCGCCCCCCACGGCCATGTCCGTCCCGCCCCGGCTCAACGCCCGGACGGCTCGTGCGCGGTCCCCTCGGGCGACCCGCCCGGAGCCTCGGCGAGCAGCACGGTCAACTCGCCGTCGGCGCCCTCGCGCCAGAAGTCGACGGCCTGCTCCAGGATCTCCTGCAAGGTCTCCCAGTCCCCCGGCCGGACCTGTGCGTACGACCGCCAGGACGTCACCGCCACCAACCGCCCCGGGGCCCGCGGCAACCACGACAGGTCCATCAGCGCATCGGCCAACGCGTCCCAGTTCCCGCCGAACCAGGACGGCACCTGGAGCGCCGCCCCCCACCGCCGCATCAGCTCGGCCTTGCCGCGTACGCCGGCCAGGTCCACCCGGAGCGTCGTCCAGCCCGCTTCCTCGGCGGCGGCCAGCGCCGGCCCGAGCGGCCGCGGATCCAGGGTCATCGCAGGACCGCCTTGAAGGTGTCGTAGTGGTCGTCCGTGTAGTAGAACTCCCCACCCTCACCGGTCACGATCCGCCGCGCCCCGCGGTCGCCTTCCCCCGGCGTCTTCACCGTGAACTCGTGGTAGTACCCGCGCTTCTGCTTCGGCAGGGCCTTCTCGAAGTTCCCGAACACGGTGCCGTCCTGCCGGTACGGATACGGGCCGCCCGTGTCGATGAGCACGAGCAGGTCCCGGGCCTGCGCCGGCAGCGCGTCCGCCCGTACGGTCGCCATCCCCTTGGCCCAGACGGGCGGCGCGGAAACAGCGGAACCCGGTACGGAAGCCGACACCGAGGGGGCGGCGGACGGCGCGGCCTTCTCCCCACCACACCCCGCCACGCCGATCAGCGCAGCGCACAGGAACACCGTCCCCACGACCAGACGCAGCAACGACCGGGGCACGTCCCTGAAGATCATGCACCGATCGTGCCAAATATCCGATTCGCTCGCGAATCGCGCGGCGACGGTGCCCGCGGCGGCGACAGCCTCAGAGCGCGGACATCTTGGTGTAGGGACTCAGGATTCTCTTCTGGACCGACCCGAAGTCGACCAGTACAGCGATCCCCTCCTCGATACCGACGACACGGCCGAGGCCGTGCTCATCGTGAGAGACCCGGTCGCCGACGCTGAACTGCCGGAGCGGCGGTTCCACGGGGGCCTTGAACGGGCTGGACGGCAAATGGCGGCGAGGTACTGCTGACTTTGTCATTGAGACCAGTATGCGCCCCACAGGCCCCCGCAGAGGCCGCCGTTCGGATCTCAATTGCGGCACCATCCGCCCGGGGGCCCGCCCCAGGGCCCGCGCCGGGCCCGGGCAGGGCGGCGGCGCGGGGGCGGCGCACACGATCCGCAAAAGAACCCGAGGACTCAGTCGTCCGGGTCGGCCCGCTCCAGCGCCGGCCGCAGTCCCGGCTCCGACTCGGTGAGCAGGTAGTCCGCGACCGCCGTGTCGGTGACCAGGCTGGTCACCAGCCCGGACCGCAGCACCGCCCCGATCGCGGACGCCTTGCGCAGCCCGCCCGCGATGGCCACGACCTCGGGGATCCGCCGCAGCCGGTCCGCCTCGACGGTGATGCAGCGCTCGCCGAGGTCCCGCCCGACGCGGCGCCCCTCGGAGTCGAACAGGTGGGCGGACATTTCGGCCGCGACACCGAGCGAGGCGTAGTGCGCCCGCTCCTCGTCGGTGAGCATGTCGTGGACGGTCGAGATGCCCGGTTCCCACGACCCGATCGAGACCGCGGCGACCGTGACCTTGTCGAAGTACTCGAAGGCCCGGGCGATCCCCGTCTGACTGCGCAGCGCGGCCGCGGTCGCCGGATCGGGGAGCAGCATCGGCGCGTAGATCGGGTGCGCGTCGCCGCCCGAGACCTGGGCGGCCCGCCGTACGGCCTCCACGGACCCGCGCTCGGCCGTACCGGCGTCGTACACGCCCGTCAGCTGCACCACGGTGCACGGCGGCAGCCGGTGCAGGGAGGCGGCCATGTGGATGGTCGACCGCCCCCACGCCAGGCCCAGTACGTCGCCCTCGTTGACGAGCTCGCCGAGCAGGTCGGCGGCGACCGCGCCCAGGTTCTCCGGATCCGGCGCGTCCTCGGTCGCGTCGGCCGGGGACTCGACCACCACCGCGTGCCGGAGCCCGTACCGGGCCCGCAGCGCGTCGGACCGCTCCGCGTCGAGCTCGGCCGGCACCCGGATCTCGATCCGTACGAGGTCGCGCTCAAGGGCGGTCTCCAGGACCCGGGCCACCTTGAAGCGGCTCACGCCGAACTCCTCGGCGATCTGGATCTTGGACTTGCCCTCCAGGTAGAAGCGGCGGGCCATGGCCGCCGCCTGCACCAGCTCCGCGGGTCCCATCCGCAGGGCTGACCGTCCCGCCGACATTGCAGACACCGCGTTCTCCTCACTGCTGTTCACACTCTCGACTCGCCGTTCATCCTGTCAGATCCGGCGGCCGTTGATCAGCCTGGACAGCTCCCGTTCACCGAGCTGTTCACCAACTCTCGTTTCAGTGGTCGCAAGCCCAGGGCGCCGCGGCGATCGCGACGTCCGCCCGCTCCCGCAGCGTACGTACGGCCGCGGCCGGGTCGACCGCCCCGTAGACCGCGCTCCCCGCGACGAACACGTCGGCGCCGGCCTCCGCGCACCGCTCGATCGTCGTGGCCGAGACCCCGCCGTCGACCTGGAGCCACAGCTCCAGGCCGTGCTTGGCGATGAGCTCCCGGGTACGGCGGATCTTGGGGAGCATGATGTCGAGAAAGGGCTGGCCGCCGAAGCCGGGCTCGACCGTCATGATCAGCAGCATGTCCAGCTCGGGGAGGATGTCCTCGTACTGCTCGATCGGCGTGGCGGGCTTGAGCGCCATGGACGCCCGCGCCCCCTTGGCCCGGATCTCCCGCGCGAGGCGCACGGGCGCGGCGGCGGCCTCGGCGTGGAAGGTGACCGATCCGGCGCCGGCCTCGACGTACTGCGGGGCCCAGCGGTCCGGGTCCTCGATCATGAGGTGCAGGTCCAGCGGGATGTCCGTGGCGCGGCTCAGGGACTCCACGACGGGCATGCCGAGGGTGAGGTTCGGGACGAAATGGTTGTCCATGACATCGACATGCAGCCAGTCGGCCCCCTCGACGGCCTTCGCCTCCTCGGCGAGTCGGGCGAAGTCGGCGGACAGGATGCTGGGATAAATCTGAGCGGCCATGCCCCCAAGCCTGCCATGCCGTGGCGCAGTTCCGGCCACGACCCCGGAACTGAGGACGGGCGTAGCAACGCTTAACCAAAACCGATGAACGATCAATACATTCTTACAGATCGCTGTCGGCGTGATCCGCGGCGGTGTGTCCGAGGATCGCCGGGACGATCACGGCCCGGTCGGCCCGCTCGACCCCGTGCCCGGCGCCCTCCAGGACCAGGAGTCTTGCCCCGGGGATCCGCTCCGCGAGGGCCTCGCCGTGCGGGAGCGGGAACATCGGATCGGCGGTCCCGTGGATCACCAGCGCGGGCACGGCGATCGAGGACAGGGGCGCGGAGGGGAGCTCGCCCTCCGGGAGCACGTCGTGGTTGCGGACCGCGGCGAAATCGTGCGCGCGCTCGACGTCGCGGCGGACGAGAGCGCGGGCGGCGGCCTCGTCGAACGGGCGCCGGCCGCCCGCGAGCACGCGCGCGTAGGCGACCTGGTACTCGACCACCGAGTCGGCGTCCGACCAGTCCACGTGCGCGGCCGCGACGAACCGCAGGAACTCGGCGGTGGGCGGCGCGGGCGCGCGCTCGCCGCCGGGGACGGCCGAGGACGCGCTGATCGAGGACGTGCTGATCAGGACGAGGGACAGGACGCGGTCGGCGCGGTCGAGCGCGAGCCGCTGCGCGAGCGCCCCGCCGGCGGAGACGCCCACGACGTGTGCGGCCGGGATGCCGTACGCATCGAGGACCCGGGCGGCGTCACCGACCAGGTCCGCGCCCGTGTACCCGGGACGGCCCGGCGCGTACGTGACGGATCGGCCGGTGTCGCGGTGGTCGTACCGGATCACGAAGCGCCCGCCCCCGGCGAGCATCCGGCAGAAGCCCTCGTCCCACCAGAGCATCGAAGCCCCCGTCCCCATGACGAGCAGGACGGGCGGACGGGCCGGATCCCCGAAGGACTCGGTGCACAGCGTGACGCCGTCCGCCTCGACCACGCGCTCGGCCACGGTCGCCGCCCCCGCTACCCCGTGCGGCGGATCAGTGCCAGGTACATCGCGTCCGTCCCGTGCAGATGCGGCCACAGCTGTACGTCCGGGCCGTCGCCCAGGGCCGGGACGCCCGCCATGTACGGCCTGGCGTCGATCAGTTCGGCGTCCACCGGCGAGGCGCCCGCGCCGCGGCCGCGCAGGACGTCGTCCACGACGACCCGGGTCTCGGCCAGGTGCGGCGAGCAGGTCGCGTAGCCCACGACCCCGCCCACCCGGACCGCCGACAGCGCCTCGCGCAGCAGCGCGCGCTGGAGCGGGGCGAAGCCCTCCAGGTCCTCCGGGCGCCGCCGCCACCTGGCCTCCGGGCGGCGGCGCAGCGCGCCCAGCCCGGTGCAGGGGACGTCCATCAGGACCCGGTCGAAGGAGCCCGGCCGCCACGGCGGGCGGGTGCCGTCCGCCGCGATGACCTGGTACGGGCCGGGATTGCCGGCCAGGGCGCGCTCCACGAGCCGCGCCCGGTGCGGCTGCTTCTCGGAGGCCAGCAGGAACGCCCCGCGCTGCGCCGCCAGGGCGCCCAGCAGGGCCGCCTTGCCGCCGGGTCCCGCGCAGCCGTCCAGCCAGCGCTCGTCGCGCCCCTCGACCGGCGCGGCCGCGAGGGCCATCGCCACCAGCTGGCTGCCCTCGTCCTGGACGCCCGCGCGCCCCTCGCGGACCGCCTCCAGCGCGCCCGGTTCGCCGCCCTCGGCCATGCGCACGGCATACGGCGACCAGCGCCCCGGCAGCGCCGAGTCCTCGCCGACCGCCACCAGCAGCTCCTCGGGCGTGGACCGCCCGGGCCGCGCCACCAGGGTGACCTCGGGCCGCTCGTTGTCGGCTTCGAGGAGGTCCTCGATACCGGCCCGGCCGCCGCCGAGGGCGTCCCACAGGGCGCTGACCACCCACCTCGGGTGCGAGTGGTACACCGCGAGGTGCTCCTCGGCGTCCTCCTCGTACGGCGGGGCCACCCGCTCCAGCCAGCCGTCCAGGTCGTGCGCGGCGATCTTGCGCAGCACGGCGTTCACGAACTTGGCGCGCCCGTCCCCGAGCACCACCCGGGCCAGCTCCACGCTGGCCGACACCGCCGCGTGCGTCGGGATCCGGGTCCCCAGCAGCTGGTGGGCGCCGAGCGAGAGCACGTCCAGCACCGGCGGGTCCACCTCGCGCAGCGGCCGGTCGATGCAGGCCTTGATGACCGCGTCGTACGTGCCCTGGCGGCGCAGCGTCCCGTAGACGAGCTCGGTGGCCAGCGCCGCGTCCCGCGCCTCGAAGCCCTCGCTCTGGCGGGCCTTGCGCAGCAGCGGGGGCAGGACGAGGTTCGCGTACGCGTCGCGCTCGTCCACCGCCCGCAGGGCCTCGAAGGCCAGCATCCGGACGGGGTCCTTCTTGGGGCGGCGGTACGGCTTGGCCTGCCGCTGGCCTGCGGCGCTGCGCGGGGGTCGGGACTGATCGCTCACGTGAAAGGTGCTCCGGGTTTACGGGGTCTACGAGGTGGCGCCGGCGTACGGGGTGCCGCCGGCGGCGGGCCGGTGTCCGACTCGGACACCGGTACGGATCAGCCTACGTCCGCGGCGCCGAGGCGCTCGCCGGCGGCGATCCGCACCCCGCGGGCCCAGTCGGCGCCGCGCATCGGCTTCTTGCCCTGGGGCTGCACCCAGAGCAGCTCCACGGCGTGCGAGCCGGTGCCGACGTACACGTTGTTCTTGCCCGGGGAGAGCTCTCCGGGCGCCAGGTCCGTGCGGTCGGTGACCAGGCCGACGGAGATCAGCTTGAGCCGCTCCCCGCGGAAGACGGTCCAAGCGCCGGGCGCGGGCGTGCAGCCGCGCACCACGCGGTCGGCGCGCATCGCCGGGGCGTTCCAGTCGATGCGGGCGTCCTCGACGGTGATCTTGGGTGCGAGCGAGATGCCGTCGGCGGGCTGCCCGACGGCGCGCAGCGTGCCGTCCTCGATGCCGTCCATGGTGGCGGCCAGCAGGCCGGAGCCGGCGAAGGCGAGGCGGGTGAGCAGGTCGCCGCTGGTGTCGGTGGGGCGGATCTCCTCGGTCAGGTGCCCGTAGACGGGCCCGGAGTCCAGGCCCTCCTCGATGAGGAAGGTGGAGGCGCCGGTGACCTGGTCCCCGGCCATGATCGAGTGCTGTACGGGCGCGGCCCCGCGCCACGCGGGCAGCAGCGAGAAGTGCAGGTTGACCCAGCCGTGCCGGGGGATCTCGATGGCGCTCTTGGGGATCAGCGCCCCGTACGCGACGACCGGGCAGCAGTCCGGGCCGATCTCGCGCAGCCGGGCCTGGAACTCCGGGTCGCGGGGCCGGGCGGGCTTGAGGATCTCGATGCCGGCCTCTTCGGCGCGCTCGGCGACCGGGCTGGCGACGAGCCGGCGGCCGCGGCCGGCCGGTGCGTCGGGCCGGGTGACGACGGCGGCGACCTCGTGCCGCCCGGAGGCGATGAGGGCGTCCAGGGCGGGCACGGCGACCTCGGGGGTGCCTGCGAAGACGAGCTTCACTGGGGTCCTACCTCGCTATCTCGGCTGTCAGCAGCGCACCAGTCTATGTTCCCGGCGCCGTTGGGGGCGCCCGGCCCGTTGGGCGGGCGCCCCAGGGGCCCGCCCACGGGGCTGCCCAGGGGACCGCCGAGGGGTCCCGGACGGCCCGTCAGGGGGCGTACGCACACACGCGCGCCTCTCGCATATGCCGACACGCCCCCGGTGCGTGACTTCAGTGGCGTTTGGCGCGTTGGTCAAGAGAGATTGACCGAAACCGGGCCGCGCGATGAGATCGGTGTCTGCGGCCCGATCCGCTCTTCAGCACCGGTTCGAGAGGCTTCTTCATGGCCGACCACGCCACCCACGACGCCCAAGCACGGGCCAGCCTGCATCTCCTGGTGCGGGACATCGAGCGGGTTCGCCGGCAGGTGGATGCTCTGCGTACGCTCACCGCCCAGCTCGGCAATGTATACCGCCCGCGCCGCTCCGGTCCCTCCACGGGCTTCGTCGTCTATGGCCGGGCCCCCGCGCCCACCGTCCGCCTCGCGCAGGAGCTGCGGGACAGCGTCGAGACGCTGGTGACCGCAGCGGTGGACTTCGACCGCTCGCTCGGCTTCTCGTGGGACGCGGTGGGTTCCGCGCTCGGCGTCACCAAGCAGGCCGTGCACCGGCGGTACGGGGCCCGGCGGGCCCAGGCCGCGGAGTCCGCGGAGCCGCTGGCCGAGGGCACGACCACGCGGACCCTCGGGCCGCTGCCCACGGTCCCGGCGGCCCGCTCGGTGCCGCCGCAGCCGCTGCGCGAGGAGTCCCAGGCCGCGGCCTCGTCCCGCTCCGCGGCCGCCCTCCCGGGCCCCCGCAACGGCTGATCCGACGCCGGGCGTCGGGACGCCGACCTCCGACGGCCGGCCCGCCGACCACCGCCCCCGGCGGGACACCCCGTCCCGCCGGGGGCGTTCGGCTGCACCGGGCCGGGGCAGGGGCCCTCAGCCGATGTCCGGCGGGTCGATGCGGACGCGGACCGACTCCGCCGCCGGGACTCCGCGGGCCAGCCGGGCCGCCTGGGCCGACTTCAGGGCGGCCGCCAGCGCGGCCCCGCTGCCGGGCGGGACGCGGACCAGGGCCCGCTCCCCCGGCGAGGGCTCCCCGCGCCGCCCCGGCACCGGGACCGGGCCCAGCACCTCCGCGTCCGGCGGCAGCCCGGCTCCGGCCAGGAAGGCCTCCACCGCCTCGCCCCGACCGGCCACGGCCGCCATCCGGGAGACCGGCGGGAACCCGAGCTGGGCCCGCTCCGCGAGCTCCCGTACGGCATGGCCCACCGGGTCCCACCGCACGAGGGCCTGGACCGGCCGCAGCGTCGGCTCCGCGACCACGACGACCTGCCCCTCCCCGCGGACCAGCGAGGCGGCCGCGATCCACCGGCGCAGCGCGTCCTCCCCGGCCCGCAGGTCGGGCCGGGTCAGCATCGCCCAGCCGTCCAGCAGCAGCGCCGCCGCGTACCCGGCGCCGGCCGCGACCGGCTCGGCTCCCGGGGTGCACACCACCAGCGCGGGCCGGTCCGGCACCTCGTCCAGGATGTGGTCGCGCCCCGAAGTCCGTACGGGCACGGCCGGGAAGGCCCGCCCGAGCTCCTCGGCCGTCCGCCGGGCGCCCACCACCTGGGCGCGCAGCCGGAAGGACCCGCACTCCTCGCAGTGCCAGGCGCTCTCCTGCCGTCCGCACCAGCCGCAGTGCAGCTCCCGCGCGTCGGGGGCCTCCAGCGGCCCCGCGCAGACCTTGCAGCGGGCGGGGGCGCGGCAGCGCTCGCAAGCCAGCCGCGGCGCATAGCCGCGCCGGGGCACCTGGACGAGCACGGGCCCGGACTTCAGCCCCTCCCGTACGGTCTCCCAGGCCAGGCTCGGCAGCCGGGCGGCGCGGGCCGCCTCGTCCCGGGCCAGGAGTTCGTCGCCCACGGTCCGGATCCGGGGCGCGCAGGCCCGTACCGTCTCGCGGTCGGCGACGAGCGGTCGCGCCCAGCCCGTCTCGACCAGCTGGGCGGCCTCCACGGTGCAGCTGGTGCTCCCGGCCAGGAATCCGCAGCCGTCGCCGACGGCGCGCAGCTCCAGCACTTCCCGTACGTGCGGGAACGGCGCGTGGTCGTCGCCGTGGCTGGAGTCTCCGTCGTCCCAGACGGCGACCAGCCCGAGGTCCCGTACGGGCGCGAACATCGCGGCCCGGGTGCCGATGACGGCCCGCACCGAGCCCCGGTGCACGGCGAGCCACTGGCGGTAGCGCTTCTCGGGGCCGGACTCGGCGGTCAGCAGCGCGTGCCGCCCCTCGCCGAGCAGGGCGGTCAGCGCCGCGTCGACCCGGGCCGCGGTGCGCCCGTCGGGCAGGACGGCGAGGGCGCCGCGGCCGGAGGCGAGGGTGGCGGCCATGGCCCGGGCCAGCTCGTCGGCCCAGCCGGGGCCGGGCAGGGCGGTCCATACGGCGCGCGGCGCGGCGCCCGTGGCCAGCGCGCGCAGGAAGGCGGGGCCGGAGCCGTACCGCGCCCAGCCGCCCGGTTCGGGCGCGGGAGGCGGGGGCAGCGGCTCCGGTGAGGGCTTGGCCTCGGCGCGGGCGCTGCGCGCGGGCAGGGCGAGCTGGAGTACGTCGGCCAGGCTGCCGGCGTACCGGTCGGCGACGGCCCGGGCCAGGGCCAGCATGCCGGGAGTCAGCACGACCTCGGGCGAGACGACGTGGGCGAGGGCGGCCAGGACGCCGTTGTAGTCGGATTCGGCGCGGCGCTCGACGATGAACCCGTCGATGAGGCCGCCGCCCTCGCGGCGGCCGCCGTGCACCTGGTGGGAGCCGGCGCCGAAGCGGACCCGGACGCGCACGCCCGGCTGGGCGGCCTCGGAGAGCTCCTCTGGAACGGCGTAGTCCCAGAGCTGGTCGAGGTGGAGCACGCCCTTGTTGACCAGGATCCGCGCGACCGGCAGCTCCTTGGCCAGGGCGGCGCCGCGCCAGGTGCGCGGTTTGGCCTTGGGGGCCTTGGCCTTCGCCTCGGCGACCATCTCCCGCATCAGCGCGAGCTGCTCCGGCGGACCGCCGGGACTCTCGTCCCCGCTCCGCTGCCCGGATTCGTTCGTGCTGCTCACACCCGCATTCTTACCAAACCCCACCGACACCGGACGGCCCCGGACCACAGGGGTCCGGGGCCGTCCGTACAGCGGGTCTTGCTCGATACCGCAGGTCCTGCGTGTTCCTACAGGCCGGCGGCCGCGCGCAGCGCGTCCACGCGGTCGGTGCGCTCCCAGGTGAAGTCCGGCAGCTCGCGGCCGAAGTGGCCGTACGCGGCGGTCTGGGCGTAGATCGGGCGCAGCAGGTCGAGGTCGCGGATGATCGCGGCCGGGCGGAGGTCGAAGACCTGGCCGATCGCGTCCTCGATCTTCTGGACCTCCACCTTGGCGGTGCCGAAGGTCTCGACGAAGAGGCCGACGGGCTCGGCCTTGCCGATGGCGTACGCGACCTGGACCTCGCAGCGCGAGGCGAGGCCGGCGGCGACCACGTTCTTGGCGACCCAGCGCATGGCGTACGCGGCGGAGCGGTCGACCTTGGACGGGTCCTTGCCCGAGAAGGCGCCGCCGCCGTGGCGGGCCATGCCGCCGTAGGTGTCGATGATGATCTTGCGGCCGGTGAGGCCGGCGTCGCCCATCGGGCCGCCGATCTCGAAGCGGCCGGTCGGGTTGACCAGCAGGCGGTAGCCCTCGGTGTCGAGCTTGATGCCGTCCTCGACGAGCTGGGCGAGCACGTGCTCGACGACGAACTCGCGGATGTCCGGGGCGAGCAGCGAGTCCAGGTCGATGTCCGAGGCGTGCTGCGAGGACACGACGACGGTGTCGAGGCGGACGGCCTTGTCCCCGTCGTACTCGATGGTGACCTGGGTCTTGCCGTCGGGGCGCAGGTACGGGATGGTCCCGTTCTTGCGGACCTCGGACAGGCGGCGCGAGAGCCGGTGCGCGATGTGGATCGGGAGCGGCATGAGCTCGGGGGTCTCGTCGCACGCGTAGCCGAACATCAGGCCCTGGTCGCCGGCGCCCTGCTTGTCGAGCTCGTCCTCGTCGCCCTCGACCCGCTTCTCGTACGCGGTGTCGACGCCCTGCGCGATGTCCGGGGACTGCGCGCCGATGGACACCGACACGCCGCAGGAGGCGCCGTCGAAGCCCTTCTTCGAGGAGTCGTAGCCGATCTCGAGGATCTTGTCGCGGACGAGCTGCGCGATCGGCGCGTACGCCTTCGTCGTCACCTCACCGGCGATGTGGACGAGACCGGTGGTGATGAGGGTCTCCACGGCCACACGCGAGGTCGGGTCCTCGGTGAGAAGTGCGTCGAGGATCGTGTCGCTGATCTGGTCAGCGATCTTGTCGGGGTGACCCTCGGTGACGGACTCCGAGGTGAACAGGCGACGGGACACAACGCTCCCTGGGGTTGCAGCGGCTGCTGGCTGATCATTTGGCGGAACCACACCGGGGGCTGCGCCCGATCACGTTCCAAGTGTGCAGTTTATCGGTCGCCACCGTTTACCGGACCACCTGTCTCGCCCAATGGGAGCCATGTGACCTGCGGCACTCCATTCTGGCTCATGGAATCGGCTACGAGAAGAGCCGTCGCTCAGGCGCGTCGGGGGGCGAGTCGCGGGGAGACCCGATCCCAAATCGCCTCCGCCAGGGCCTCCTTGGGACCATAGGGAACCGGGGTCTCCGTCCCATCGGAAGACAGGATGATCGCCTCGTTCTCCTCGGAACCGAAGGTCTTGGTCTCGCCGACCTCGTTCACGACGAGAAGATCACACCCCTTGCGGAGCAGTTTGGCGCGGCCGTTCGCGAGCACGTCGTCCGTTTCGGCGGCGAAACCGACCACGACCTGGCCTTCCCGGGCCCGGTCGGCCGAGATCTCCGCGAGGACGTCGGGGTTGCGCACCAGCGCCACCGGGGCCGGATCCTGCCCGTCCTTCTTCTTGATCTTGCCGCTCATGTATTCGGCCGGCCGGAAGTCGGCCACGGCTGCGGCCATCACCACGGCGTCGGCGTCGGCCGCCGCCTTGAGCACGGCCTCGCGCAGCTGTACGGCCGTCCCGACCCGTACGACGTCCACCCCGGCCGGGTCGGCCAGGGCGGTGTTGGCCGCGACGAGGGTGACCCGGGCCCCGCGGGCGACGGCGGTGCGGGCCAGGGCGTAGCCCTGCTTGCCGGAGGAGCGGTTGCCCAGGAAGCGGACCGGGTCGAGCGGCTCCCGCGTGCCGCCCGCGCTGATCACCACGTGCCGGCCGGCCAGGTCGGGCCCGGCCGCCCCGCGCGCCAGACCGTGCCTCCTCAGGACGCCACGGCACACCTCGAAGATCTCCTCGGGGTCGGGCAGCCGCCCCTTGCCGGTGTCCTTGCCGGTGAGCCGGCCGACGGCGGGCTCGATGACGACGGCGCCGCGGCGGCGCAGCGTGGCCACGTTCTCCTGGGTGGCGGGGTGCTCCCACATCTCGGTGTGCATGGCGGGGGCGAACACCACCGGGCAGCGCGCGGTGAGCAGCGTATTGGTGAGCAGGTCGTCGGCGAGGCCGTGGGCGGCCTTGGCGAGCATGTCGGCGGTGGCGGGGGCGACGACGACGAGGTCGGCACTCTGCCCGATGCGGACGTGCGGGACCTCGTGGACGGTCTCCCAGACCTCGCTGCCCGCCGGGTTCCCGGAGAGCGCGGCCCAGGTGGCCTCGCCCACGAAGTTCAGGGACGCCGCCGTGGGGACGACCCGTACCTCGTGCCCGGACTCGGTGAGCCGGCGCAGCAGCTCGCACGCCTTGTACGCGGCGATGCCGCCGCTGACTCCGAGCACGACCTTCGGCTTACCCACCACACACGCCCCTATCGCTGATCGTCGTACGTGTCTATGACACACCACAGGCCCGGCAGATGTTCTGCCGGGCCTGTGGTGAAAGGAATTCTCGGTGCCTTACTGGGCCGGGGCCTCGATGGCCTCGGAGGTCAGCAGACCCGCGTTGATCTCGCGCAGCGCGATCGAAAGCGGCTTCTCGTGGACGTGGGTGTCCACCAGCGGGCCGACGTACTCGAGCAGGCCCTCACCGAGCTGCGAGTAGTACGCGTTGATCTGACGCGCGCGCTTGGCCGCGTAGATCACGAGGCTGTACTTCGAGTCCGTGGCCTCGAGCAGCTCGTCGATCGGCGGGTTGATGATGCCCTCGGGCGCAGTGATGGAAGAGGACACGCTCTACCTTCCGAAGAATGGGTGAATGATCAAGCATTGATCGAAATGAACATCGATCAACGATCAGACAACTTCCATCAAGGCTAGCAGCTCGCGCGCCACGTCCTCGACGGAGGTGTTGACCAGGGTGGTGTCGAACTCGGACTCGGCAGCGAGCTCGACCTTGGCGGTCTCCAGCCTGCGCTGGATGACCTCGGGCGATTCGGTGCCGCGGCCGGTGAGCCGGCGGACCAGCTCGTCCCAGCTCGGCGGCGCGAGGAAGACGAGCTGGGCCTCGGCCATGGACTCGCGGACGAGTCGCGCGCCCTGGAGGTCGATCTCCAGGAGAACGGGCTCGCCGTTCTCCAGTCGTTCCACCACCGCGCCGCGCGGTGTGCCGTAGCGGTTGCCCGCGAATTCGGCCCACTCCAGCAGCTCGCCGTTGGCGATCAGCTTGTCGAACTCGTCGTCGTTGACGAAGAAGTAGTGGACTCCGTGTCGCTCACCGGGCCGCGGCTTGCGGGTGGTGGCCGACACCGAGAGCCATACCTCGGGGTGGACCTTGCGCATATGCGCGACGACCGTGCTCTTGCCGACCCCCGAGGGGCCGGAGAGCACGGTCAGCCGCGGACGAACCTCTGCTGCCATAGAGCGATTATCCAGGTTCTCGGGACTGCCTGAGAACGCCGGGAGAACTTCAGGCAACGCGTCAGCCGGCAGGAGTGCCGAACTCACGCTCCAGAGACGCGATCTGGTTGGAACCGAGACCTCGGACACGCCGGGATTCGGAGATGCCGAGGCGCTCCATGATCTGCTTGGCGCGGACCTTGCCCACGCCAGGCAGGGACTCCAGCAGGGCGGAGACCTTCATCTTGCCGATGACGTCGTTCTCCTGGCCCGTCTTGATGACCTCTTGGAGCGAGGCGCCGGAGTGCTTGAGTCGATTCTTCACCTCGGCCCGCTCCCGGCGAGCCGCGGCGGCCTTTTCGAGCGCGGCTGCGCGCTGTTCAGGGGTAAGGGGCGGAAGAGCCACGCCTACGTCACCTCGGATGTCGAACTGTCGGATACGGACCGGTGGGGAACCCTAGGGCGCCACACCAGGCGAATGCCCGAACAGCGGTGGAACTCGTTCGCTGCTCGTCACTCTGATCGGAGACTAGCGGCCATGACCGCTCCAGTCAGCGCAAACGGACGAAAAGTCCTGGTCAGCCTCCACTGAACCGTACATCACGGACAAACTACCCCGGTTTTGTCCGAGGAAAGACGTTCGATTTTCGTCAGGCCGTACGACGTGAGGTGCTCAGGCGGAGACCGCCTCGCGGATTTCGTCCGCGAACCGGGTGGCCGAGGCGCGCAGGGCGGCGGCGTCCGGACCGTGCTTCAGCACGCCCCGCGAGACGTTCGGGACCACATTGCGGACGGCCGCGCCGAAGACCGCCGGGAGGTCGGCCGCCGTCGCGCCCTGCGCACCGATGCCGGGGGCCAGCAGCGGACCGTTGATGTCCAGGTCGAAGGAGGACAGGTCGCCGAGCGTGGCGCCGACCACCGCCCCGAAGGAGCCCATCGGGGAGGCGCCCGCGTTCTCCGCCGCGAGGTGCCCGAGCATCGTCGCGCCGATCGTGCGGCCGTCCTCGCGCACCGCGCGCTGGACCTCGGCGCCCTCCGGGTTCGAGGTGAGGGCGAGGACGAACAGACCCGCGCCCGAGCGGCGGGCCAGCTCCACCGCCGGCTCCAGCGAGCCGTAGCCCAGGTACGGGGAGACGGTCAGGGCGTCGGAGAACAGCGGGGAGGACGGCGACAGGAAGGTCTCCGCGTACGCGGCCATCGTCGAGCCGATGTCCCCGCGCTTGGCGTCCATCACGACCAGCGTGCCGGCGGCGCGCGCGTCGGCCACGGTCCGCTCCAGCACCGCGATGCCCTTCGAGCCGAAGCGCTCGAAGAAGGCCGCCTGCGGCTTGAAGACGGCCACCGAGTCGGCCAGCGCCTCGACGACCGTGCGGGAGAACTTCTCCAGGCCCGCGATGTCGTCGTTCAGGCCCCAGGACGAGAGGAGGGCCGCGTGCGGGTCGATGCCCACGCACAGCGGGCCGCGCGCGTCCATCGCCGCGCGCAGGCGGGTGCCGAAGGGGGTCACGGTCTCGGTCACGGGGGTCTCGGTCACTGCATGGCCTTTCGGGTTTCGGCGCCGACGGCCTCGGCGAGGGTCGCGTACGGGCTGACGGCCAGGCGCGCCGCCAGGCCCTTGTGGATCGCGCGGGCGTAGAACGGGCCCTCGTAGATGAACGCGCTGTACCCCTGGATCAGGGTGGCGCCGGCCAGGATCCGCTGCCAGGCGTCCTCGGCGTTCTCGATGCCCCCGACGCCCACCAGCACCAGGCGGTCGCCCACGCGGGCGTACAGGCGGCGCAGGACCTCCAGGGAGCGCTCCTTGACCGGGGCGCCGGACAGGCCTCCGGTCTCCTTCACGAGGGCCGGGGCGGACTTCAGACCCAGTCCCTCGCGCGCGATGGTGGTGTTGGTCGCGATGATGCCGTCCAGGCCGAGCTCCAGCGCCAGGTCGGCGACCGCGTCCACGTCCTCGTCCGCGAGGTCCGGGGCGATCTTGACGAGCAGCGGGACCCGGCGGTCGGTCACCGTGCGGTCCGCCGCCTCCCGTACGGCCGTCAGGAGCGGGCGCAGGGACTCGGTGGCCTGGAGGTTGCGCAGGCCCGGCGTGTTCGGCGAGGAGACGTTCACGACCAGGTAGTCCGCGTGGCGGGCCAGGCGCTCGGTGGAGGCGACGTAGTCCGCCACCGCCTCCTCCTCCGGCACGACCTTGGTCTTGCCGATGTTGACGCCCACGACGGTGTTGAAGACCGGCACACGGGCCGCCAGGCGGGCCGCCACGGCCGCCGAGCCCTCGTTGTTGAACCCCATGCGGTTGATCAGCGCGCGGTCCGGCACGAGCCGGAACAGCCGCTTCTTGGGGTTGCCCGGCTGCGCCTGCGCGGTGACCGTGCCGATCTCGATGTGGTCGAAGCCGAGCATCGACATGCCGTCGATGGCGACGGCGTTCTTGTCGAAGCCCGCCGCGAGGCCGAAGGGGCCGTGCATGCGCAGCCCGAGCGCCTCGGTGCGCAGTTCCTTGTGCCGGGGGGCCAGGGCCGCGGCGACGAAGGTCCGCAGCACGGGGGTGCGGGCCGCGAGCCGGATCCAGCGGAAGGCCAGGTAGTGGGCCTGCTCCGGGTCCATCCGCTTGAAGACGAGGTCGAAGAAGAGTTTGTACATGTCGAGAAGATCCCTTGTGCGCTCATGACGAGGGGGACACCGACGCGCATCGCGCATCCGTGCCCCCCTCCTCGTACGGGCTGGCAGGGGGTGTCCGGCGGATCATGGCCGGGCCCGGGGCGCCTGGCGATCCGACCCTGATCCGCCGGACGCCCCCTACTCGCGGGCCGCGGTCAGGTGCTCCGCGTGCTCCTGGAGCGAGCGCACGCCCACGTCGCCGTGGTTGAGCGCGTCGATGCCCTGGACGGCCGCGGCGAGCGCCTGGACCGTGGTCAGGCACGGGACGCCGCGGGCCACGGCCGCCGTGCGGATCTCGTAGCCGTCGAGGCGGCCGCCGGTGCCGTACGGGGTGTTGACGATCAGGTCGACCTGGCCGTCGTGGATGAGCTGGACGATGGTCTTCTCGCCGCCCGGGCCCTCGCCCTCGCTGAGCTTGCGCACGACGGTGGCGTTGATGCCGTTGCGGCGCAGCACCTCGGCGGTGCCGGAGGTGGCCATCAGCTCGAAGCCGTGGTTGACGAGCTCGCGCGCCGGGAAGATCATCGAGCGCTTGTCGCGGTTGGCGACGGAGATGAACGCGCGGCCCTTGGTGGGCAGCGGGCCGTAGGCGCCGGCCTGCGACTTGGCGTACGCCGTGCCGAAGACCGAGTCGATGCCCATGACCTCGCCGGTGGAGCGCATCTCCGGGCCGAGGACGGTGTCGACGCCGCGGCCGTGGATGTCGCGGAAGCGCGACCACGGCATGACGGCCTCCTTGACGGAGATCGGCGCGTCGAGCGGCAGGGTGCCGCCGTCGCCGGTCTTCGGGAGCATGCCCTCTTCGCGCAGTTCGGCGATGGTGGCGCCGAGCGAGATGCGGGCGGCGGCCTTGGCGAGCGGGACCGCGGTCGCCTTCGAGGTGAAGGGGACGGTGCGGGAGGCGCGCGGGTTGGCCTCCAGGACGTAGAGGATGTCACCGGCCATCGCGAACTGGATGTTGATCAGGCCGCGTACGCCGACGCCCTTGGCGATGGCCTCGGTGGAGGCGCGCAGGCGCTTGATGTCGAAGCCGCCGAGGGTGATCGGGGGCAGCGCGCAGGCCGAGTCGCCGGAGTGGATGCCGGCTTCCTCGATGTGCTCCATGACGCCGCCGAGGTAGAGCTCGGTGCCGTCGTACAGGGCGTCGACGTCGATCTCGATGGCGTCGTCGAGGAAGCGGTCGACGAGGACGGGGCGGGTCGGCGAGATCTCGGTGGATTCCGCGATGTACGAGGACAGCCGGTCCTCGTCGTAGACGATCTCCATGCCGCGGCCGCCGAGCACGTACGAGGGGCGTACGAGGACCGGGTAGCCGATCTCGTCGGCGATGGCCTTCGCGCCCGCGAACGTGGTGGCGGTGCCGTGCTTGGGGGCCGGCAGGCCGGCCTCGGCGAGGACCTGGCCGAACGCGCCGCGGTCCTCCGCGGCGTGGATGGCCTCCGGCGGGGTGCCGACGACCGGCACGCCGTTGTCCTTGAGCGCCTGGGCGAGGCCGAGGGGGGTCTGGCCGCCGAGCTGGACGACGACGCCGGCGATGGGGCCGGCCAGCGACTCGGCGTGGACGATCTCCAGCACGTCTTCGAGCGTGAGCGGCTCGAAGTACAGGCGGTCGGAGGTGTCGTAGTCCGTCGAGACGGTCTCCGGGTTGCAGTTGACCATCACGGTCTCGTAGCCGGCGTCGCTGAGGGCGAAGGAGGCGTGGACGCAGGAGTAGTCGAACTCGATGCCCTGGCCGATGCGGTTCGGGCCGGAGCCCAGGATGATCACCGCGGGCTTCTCGCGGGGCGCGACCTCGCTCTCCTCGTCGTACGAGGAGTAGAAGTACGGGGTCTTCGCGGCGAACTCGGCGGCGCAGGTGTCGACCGTCTTGTAGACCGGGCGGACGCCCAGCGCGTGGCGGACCTCGCGGACGACGTCCTCGCGCAGGCCGCGGATCTCGGCGATCTGGGCGTCGGAGAAGCCGTGGCGCTTGGCCTCGGCGAGCAGCTCGGGGTGGAGCTTCTCGGCGGCGGCCAGCTCGTCGGCGATCTCCTTGATCAGGAAGAGCTGGTCGACGAACCAGGGGTCGATCTTCGTGGACTCGAAGACCTCTTCCTGGGTGGCGCCGGCGCGGATGGCCTGCATGACGGTGTTGATGCGGCCGTCGGTGGGACGGACGGCGGTGGCGAGGAGTTCTTCCTTGTCGCCGACCGGGCCGACGAAGGTGAACTGCGAGCCCTTCTTCTCCAGGGAGCGCAGGGCCTTCTGGAGGGCCTCGGTGAAGTTGCGGCCGATGGCCATGGCCTCGCCCACCGACTTCATGGTGGTGGTGAGGGTGGCGTCGGCGAGCGGGAACTTCTCGAAGGCGAAGCGCGGGGCCTTGACGACGACGTAGTCGAGGGTCGGCTCGAAGGAGGCCGGCGTCTTCTCGGTGATGTCGTTGGGGACCTCGTCGAGGGTGTAGCCGATGGCCAGCTTGGCGGCGATCTTGGCGATCGGGAAGCCGGTGGCCTTCGACGCGAGCGCCGAGGAGCGCGAGACGCGCGGGTTCATCTCGATGACGATGACGCGGCCGTCGACCGGGTCGATCGCGAACTGGATGTTGCAGCCGCCGGTGTCGACGCCGACCTCGCGGATGATCGCGATGCCGATGTCGCGCAGCCGCTGGTACTCGCGGTCGGTCAGGGTCATGGCCGGGGCGACGGTGATGGAGTCGCCGGTGTGGACGCCCATCGGGTCGAAGTTCTCGATGGAGCAGACGACGACCACGTTGTCCTTGGTGTCGCGCATCAGCTCCAGCTCGTACTCCTTCCAGCCGAGGATGGACTCCTCCAGGAGCACCTCGGTGGTCGGGGAGAGCGTGAGGCCCTGGCCGGCGATGCGGCGCAGCTCCTCCTCGTCGTGGGCGAAGCCGGAGCCGGCGCCGCCCATGGTGAAGGAGGGGCGGACGACCACGGGGTAGCCGCCGAGCGTCTCGACGCCCGCCAGGACGTCGTCCATGGAGTGGCAGATGACCGAGCGGGCGGACTCGCCGTAGCCGATCTTGGCCTTGACGGCCTCGACGACGCCCTTGAAGAGGTCGCGGTCCTCGCCCTTGTTGATGGCCTCGACGTTGGCGCCGATGAGCTCGACGCCGTACTTCTCCAGCACACCCTGCTCGTGCATGGAGATGGCGGTGTTGAGCGCGGTCTGGCCGCCGAGGGTCGGGAGCAGCGCGTCGGGGCGCTCCTTCGCGATGATCTTCTCGACGAACTCGGGGGTGATCGGCTCGACGTACGTGGCGTCGGCGATCTCCGGGTCGGTCATGATCGTCGCGGGGTTGGAGTTCACCAGGATGACCCGCAGGCCCTCGGCCTTGAGGATGCGGCAGGCCTGGGTGCCGGAGTAGTCGAACTCGGCGGCCTGTCCGATGACGATCGGGCCGGAGCCGATGACCAGGACGGACTGGATATCGGTGCGCTTAGGCACGCTCGGCCTCCATCAGGGCGGTTTCCATCAAAGACGTGAAGCGGTCGAAGAGGTACGCGGCGTCGTGCGGGCCGGCGGCCGCTTCGGGGTGGTACTGGACGGAGAAGGCCGGCTGGTCGAGCAGCTGGAGGCCTTCCACGACGTTGTCGTTGAGGCAGACGTGGGAGACCTCGGCGCGGCCGTAGGGGGTCTCGGACACCTTGTCGAGGGGCGCGTCCACGGCGAAGCCGTGGTTGTGCGCGGTGATCTCGACCTTGCCGGTGGTGCGGTCCTGCACCGGCTGGTTGATGCCGCGGTGGCCGTACTTCAGCTTGTACGTGCCGAAGCCCAGCGCGCGGCCCAGGATCTGGTTGCCGAAGCAGATGCCGAAGAGCGGGGTCTTGCGCTCCAGGACGCCCTGCATGACGGCGACGGGGCCGTCGGCGGTGGCCGGGTCGCCCGGGCCGTTGGAGAAGAACACGCCGTCCGGGTTGACCGCGTACACGTCCTCGACGGTGGCGGTGGCGGGCAGCACGTGCACCTCGATGCCGCGCTCGGCCATCCGGTGCGGGGTCATGCCCTTGATGCCGAGGTCCACGGCGGCCACGGTGAAGCGCTTCTCGCCGATGGCGGGGACGACGTACGTCTCCTTGGTGGCGACCTCGGCGGAGAGGTTCGCGCCCTTCATCTGCGGGGCTTCCAGGACGCGGGCCAGCAGGGCGGCGTCATCGGCGATGCTCTCGCCGGAGAAGATGCCGACGCGCATGGCGCCGCGCTCGCGCAGGTGGCGGGTCAGGGCACGGGTGTCGATGCCGCAGATGCCGACGACGCCCTGCTTGACCAGCTCCTCGTCCAGAGAGCGCTGCGAGCGCCAGTTGGACGGGACGCGGGCGGGGTCGCGTACGACGTACCCGGCGACCCAGATGCGGGAGGACTCGGGGTCCTCGTCGTTGACGCCGGTGTTGCCCACGTGCGGGGCGGTCATCACGACGACCTGCCGGTGGTACGACGGGTCGGTGAGGGTCTCCTGGTAGCCGGTCATGCCGGTGGAGAACACGGCCTCGCCGAAGGTCTCCCCCACGGCGCCGTAGGCGCGGCCGCGGAAGATCCGACCGTCCTCCAGGACGAGTACGGCGGGAGCTTTGGCTGCTCCCCTGGTGGAGGTCGTCATCGTTCGGCGCCTTCCGTCGTGATGGATTGGTTCATGAGATTGATGGCTTCGACCCAGGCGGCGTGTTCGGCCGCGCGGTCGGAGCGGAATCCGGAGTCGATCAGCTTGTCGCCGTGCGCCCACGTGACGACGAGGAGACCGCCCTCGGTGAGTACCTTGCCCGCGATTCCCTTGTCGAGGCGGGCGCCGCGCAGCTGCGCGGCCGGTACGAAGAAGTCGGTGGCACCCGGACGGACCACGTCGAGGCCCGCGTCGGTGAGCGTGAGCTCGACCCGGCTGCGCACCCCCAGGCCGTGGGCGACGATCCGGTCGAGCCACTGCCCGGCGGTGGTGGACCCGTGGTACCGGCCGGTCAGGGCCAGCCGGTGCTCGGGGAGGCCGCCGGGGGCGGCGGGCAGCTCCGGCAGATCGCTCTGCAGGGCGCCGCGCCATTTCCAGCCCTGCCGCATCAGCCAGTACACGAACGCGATGAAGACGAGCAGACCGACCACCCACGCGATGCGTGCGCCCCAGTCCGTCACCTCCGCCGACCGTCGCTCGGCAGCCTCTGCGGCCAGTTGGATTACTGCAGGTGTCACGCCAGATTCCCGTCCACGACCGTTGCCCGGCCCCGCAGGAAGGTGTGAGTGACGCGTCCCGGCAGCTCACGGCCCTCGTAAGGCGTGTTGCGGCTGCGGGAGGCGAAGTGTGCGGGGTCCACGACACCACGGTACGAGGTATCGACCAAGGTCAGGTTCGCGGGTTCACCTGCCGAGACGGGGCGGCCGTGGTTGTCCAGGCTGCCGATCCGCGCCGGGGCGAAGGACATCCGCTCGGCGACGCCCGCCCAGTCGAGCAGTCCGGTCTCCACCATCGTCTGCTGGACGACGGAGAGCGCGGTCTCCAGGCCGACCATGCCCATGGCGGCGGCGGCCCACTCGCAGTCCTTGTCCTCGTGCGGGTGCGGGGCGTGGTCGGTGGCGACGATGTCGATCGTGCCGTCGGCGAGCGCCTCGCGCAGGGCCATGACGTCGCGCTCGGTGCGCAGCGGCGGGTTGACCTTGTAGACCGCGTTGTACGAGCGGACGAGCTCCTCGGTGAGGAGCAGGTGGTGCGGGGTGACCTCGGCGGTGACGTCGATGCCGCGGGACTTGGCCCAGCGGACGATCTCGACGGAGCCGGCCGTGGAGAGGTGGCAGATGTGCACGCGGGAGCCGACGTGCTCGGCGAGGAGGACGTCGCGGGCGATGATCGACTCCTCGGCGACGGCCGGCCAGCCGCCGAGGCCCAGCTCGGCGGAGACGACGCCCTCGTTCATCTGGGCGCCCTCGGTCAGGCGGGGCTCCTGGGCGTGCTGGGCGACGACGCCGCCGAAGGCCTTCACGTACTCCAGGGCGCGGCGCATGATCACGGCGTCGTCGACGCACTTGCCGTCGTCGGAGAAGACGGTGACGCGGGCGGCGGAGTCGTGCATGGCGCCCAGCTCGGAGAGCTGCTTGCCCTCCAGGCCGACGGTGACGGCGCCGATGGGCTGCACGTCGCAGTAGCCGGACTCCTTGCCGAGGCGCCAGACCTGCTCGACGACGCCGGCGGTGTCGGCGACGGGGAAGGTGTTCGCCATGGCGAAGACGGCGGTGTAGCCACCGGAGGCGGCGGCGCGGGTGCCGGTCAGGACGGTCTCGGAGTCCTCGCGGCCGGGCTCGCGCAGGTGGGTGTGCAGGTCGACGAGGCCGGGGAGGAGGACCTGGCCCTCGGCCTCGATGACGGTCGCGCCCTCGGCGGACAGCCCGGTTCCGACCTCGGCGATGGTCTCGCCGTCGATCAGGACGTCCTGCGCCTCGCCACCGAGTACCTTCGCCCCACGGATCAGGATCTTGCTCATCTTTACTTGCTCTCCTCGATACGGGGCGTGCTGGTGGTGGTGACGGCCGGCTCGGAGCCTCCGAGCAGCAGGTACAGGACGGCCATCCGGGTGGAGACGCCGTTGGCGACCTGCTCGACGGCCGTGCAGCGCTCGGAGTCGGCGACCTCGGCGGTGATCTCCATGCCGCGGTTCATCGGGCCGGGGTGCATGACGATGGCGTGCTCGGGCATCTTGGCCATGCGGTCGCCGTCGAGCCCGTACCGGCGGGAGTACTCGCGCTCGGTCGGGAAGAAGGCGGCGTTCATGCGTTCGCGCTGCACACGCAGCATCATGACCGCGTCGGACTTCGGCAGCACCTCGTCGAGGCTGTACGAGACCTCGCAGGGCCAGCTCTCGACGCCGATCGGGACCAGGGTGGGCGGGGCCACCACGGTGACCTCGGCGCCGAGCGTGTGCAGCAGCTGCACGTTGGAGCGGGCCACGCGGCTGTGCAGGACGTCGCCGACGATGGTGATGCGGCGGCCGTTCAGGTCCTTGCCGAGGCCCGCGTCGCGGCCGACCAGGCGGCGGCGCATGGTGAAGGCGTCCAGCAGGGCCTGGGTGGGGTGCTCGTGGGTGCCGTCGCCGGCGTTGACGACGGCGGAGTCGATCCAGCCGGAGGTCGCGAGCCGGTAGGGGGCGCCGGAGGCGTGGTGGCGGATGACGACGGCGTCGGCGCCCATGGCCTCCAGGGTCAGCGCGGTGTCCTTGAGGGATTCACCCTTGGAGACCGAGGAGCCCTTGGCGGAGAAGTTGATGACGTCGGCGGACAGTCGCTTGGCGGCCGCTTCGAAGGAGATCCGGGTGCGGGTCGAGTCCTCGAAGAAGAGGTTGACGACGGTGAGGCCGCGCAGGGTGGGCAGCTTCTTGATCGGCCGGTCCGCGACGCGTGCCATCTCCTCGGCGGTGTCGAGGATGAGGACGGCGTCGTCGCGCGTGAGATCGGCGGCCGAGATGAGGTGGCGCTTCATCAGGGTGCTCCGTTTGTCGATGAGGTCAGAGCGGCGGGGAGGGCGGGGCGGCGGGGAGGGCGGGGCGGCGGGGAGGCCAGGGCCGCGGACGGGGTGGGAGTGCGGCCCGGCGGGCAGGCTCGCGCACGGGCCCCCGCGTTCGGGGCCCCCACCCGTACGGGCTACTGCCCGGCGGCCGGGTCGGTCCGCTGGCCGAGCAGCACGGCGTCTCGGCCGTCCTCCTCCTGGAGCTGGACCTTGACGGTCTCCCGCAGCGACGTGGGGAGGTTCTTGCCGACGTAGTCGGCGCGGATCGGCAGCTCGCGGTGGCCGCGGTCGACGAGGACCGCGAGCTGCACGGCGCGGGGGCGGCCGAGGTCGCCCAGCGCGTCGAGGGCGGCTCTGATGGTGCGGCCGGAGAAGAGCACGTCGTCGACGAGGACGACGAGGCGTCCGTCGATGTCGTCGCCGGGGATCTCGGTGCGGCCGATCGCGCGGGCGGGCTTCAGCCGCAGATCGTCGCGGTACATGGTGATGTCGAGGGATCCGACCGGGATCTTCGTGCCGGTGATCTCTTCGAGCTTGGCGGCCAGCCGGCGGGCGAGGTACACACCGCGGGTGGGAATGCCGAGGAGCACCACATCGTCGGCGCCCTTGGCGCGTTCGACGATCTCGTGGGCGATGCGGGTCAGTACCCGCGCGATGTCCTGCGCCTCCAGAACGGGGCGCGCATCGCTCTGCTGAGCGTCCATGAAAGGACCTCCTTCTCCGCCTCACGGGACGGTTCTTAAAGGACGTCTGGCTTTACGGCCTCCACGGTACCAGGGGCCCGGCCCCGCACCGGCACCGGGCTCGGCGGGGGCCGCTCGAAGGGGGGCGGCCAAGACCATTCGGCTTGACGCATCCAAGTAACGCTGCGTAACCTCACAGTGAGTTACCAGCCGCGCGGCGGTGCCGCACGTGGTCATGTCGTCACAGCGTCCGGGAGCGTTATGTCCAGCGAATACGCCAAACAGCTCGGGGCCAAGCTCCGCGCCATCCGCACCCAGCAGGGCCTCTCCCTCCATGGTGTCGAGGAGAAGTCCCAGGGCCGGTGGAAGGCCGTGGTGGTCGGGTCGTACGAGCGCGGGGACCGCGCCGTGACCGTCCAGCGCCTCGCCGAGCTGGCGGACTTCTACGGGGTTCCGGTGCAGGAGCTTCTGCCGGGCACGACTCCGGGCGGGGCCGCCGAGCCGCCGCCGAAGCTGCGCCTCGACCTGGAGCGCCTCGCGGGCGTGCCCGCCGAGAAGGCCGGCCCGCTGCAGCGGTACGCCGCCACCATCCAGAGCCAGCGCGGGGACTACAACGGCAAGGTGCTGTCGATCCGCCAGGACGACCTGCGCACCCTGGCCGTCATCTACGACCAGTCCCCCTCGGTCCTGACCGAGCAGCTGATCAGCTGGGGCGTGCTCGACGCGGATGCGCGTCGCGCCGTGGCGCACGAGGACATCTAGTCCCCGCGCCCAGGACCAGCAGAAACGTTACCGGCGTGGGCCGGGAGCCAGGAGTGGCTCCCGGCCCACGCCGGTATTCGCGTACCTGAAACGACGGAGGGCCCGCAGCGCGCGTGCGCTGCGGGCCCTGCCGTTCTCGCCGAACCGCGTGGGCTACTCGCCCCGGCGCAGACTCGGCTTCAGGTCCTTGAAGCGGGCCAGCAGCCCGTTCACGAACGAGGGGGACTCGTCCGTCGAGAACTCCTTGGCCAGCTGGACGGCCTCGTCGATGGCCACGGCGTCCGGGGTGTCGTCCACCCAGATCAGCTCGTAGGCACCGAGCCGCAGGATGTTCCGGTCGGCGACCGGCATGCGGTCGAGCTCCCAGTCCACGGCGTAGGTGACGATCAGGTCGTCGATGCGGTTCACCTTGTCGGCGTATCCCTCGACGAGATCCATCGTGAAGGCGCTGACGGGCGGCTGCCGGTCGTCCGACCGCGCGTGGCGGATCCAGTCCGCGAGGACCTCGCGCACGGGCACCCCGCGCTGGTCGGCCTCGAACAGGATCTGGAAGGCGCGCTTGCGCGCGTTGCTGCGGGCAGCCACGGTTAGCTGTTCACCCGGCCGAGGTAGTCGGAGGTACGGGTGTCGACCTTGACCTTCTCGCCGGTGGTGACGAAGAGCGGGACCTGGATCTCGTAACCGGTCTCCAGCTTGGCGGGCTTGGTGCCACCGGTGGAGCGGTCGCCCTGGACGCCCGGGTCGGTGTGCTCGATGACCAGCTCGACGGCGGCCGGGAGCTCGACGTAGAGCACCTCGCCCTCGTGCTGGGCGACCGAGGCGGTGAAGCCCTCGATGAGGAAGTTGGCGGCGTCGCCGACGGCCTTGCGGTCGACCATCAGCTGGTCGTAGGTCTGCATGTCCATGAAGACGAAGTACTCGCCGTCCATGTACGAGAACTGCATGTCGCGGCGGTCGATGGTGGCCGTCTCGACCTTCGTGCCGGCGTTGAACGTCTTGTCGACGACCTTGCCGGAGAGCACGTGCTTGAGCTTGGTGCGCACGAAGGCCGGGCCCTTGCCGGGCTTGACGTGCTGGAACTCGACGACGGACCAGAGCTGGCCGCCGTCGAGCTTGAGCACCATGCCGTTCTTGAGGTCGTTCGTGGAAGCCACGGTTGCGGAATCTCCTGCACTGGAAGACCACGGGTGCGCGCACAGTCCGCCGCGGCGGACTAGAGCGCGAGCAGCTCCTTGGTCGTAATGGTGAGTAGCTCGGGACCGCCGTCCGCCTCGGGGCGCACGACGAGCGTGTCATCGATCCGGACACCTCCCCGGCCCGGGAGGTGAACCCCCGGTTCGACGGTGACCGGCACGCAAGCGTCCAGTTTACCCATTGCCGTAGGTGCAAGCTGCGGGTCCTCGTCGATTTCGAGGCCGACGCCGTGTCCGGTCGACGGAGCGATGGCCTCACCGTGGCCCGCGGAGTCCAGTACGGAGCGCGCCGCGCGGTCGACTTCGCGGTACGCCGCGCCGGGCAGGAGCGCCTCCCGGCCCGCCCGCTGGGCCGCGAATACAAGATCGTAGAGCTCGATCTGCCAGTCGGCCGGGCTGGTGCCGATCACGAAGGTCCGGCCGATCTCGCAGCGGTAGCCGCGGTAGTTGGCTCCGAGGCAGACGGAGAGGAAGTCTCCCTCCTCGACCCGGCGGTCGGAGGGCCGGTGCCGGGAGCGGCCGGAGTTCGGCCCGGTGCCGACGGAGGTCGGGAACGCGGGCCCGTCGGCCCCGTGGTCGACGAGACGGCGCTCCAGCTCCAGGGCGAGGTGGCGCTCGGTCCGGCCCACCAGGATCGACTCCAGCAGCTCACCGAGGGCCTGGTCGGCGATCTCCGCGGCGATCCGCAGGCAGGCGATCTCCTCCTCGTCCTTGACGAGGCGCTGCAGCTCCACGGTGGTCCCCAGGTCCACGAGCCGCAGCTTGGGCGCGACGGAGCGCAGGGCGCGGTGGCGGGCGACGGTGAGGTGGTGCTCCTCGACGGCCAGCGACTCGACGCGCAGCGAACCGGCCATGTCCCCGGCCGCGACGGCCGCGTCGCTGCCGGGGCCCGCCAGGACGGAGAGCCTGAGCCGCTCGTCGAGGCGCCCCTCGTCGGCCTCGCCGGTGGGCGGGCCGACGGTGAACAGCATGTCCTCGCCGTCCGGCCCGACGAGCAGGACGGCGGACGGCGGGGACGCCCCGGTGAGGTAGCGGACGTTCGCCGGACGCGTGATCAGTGCGGCGGCGTTCCCCGCGGCGGCACAGCGGTCGCGAAGCAGGCCCCGGCGGGCCGCGTACACGTCTGACATGTCTTCGAGCGTACGAGCGCCCCGCGCATCCGGCCTGGTGAGCACACCCGTACGGGGCCCGGTCCGGCGGCGGCCGCGGCCGCCGGACCCGGGCCGGGCCACGCCCCCGTCAGCCGCCCACGTACGCCGCGAGGTGCTCGCCGGTGAGGGTGGCGCGCTTGGCGACGAGCTCGGCGGGGGTGCCCTCGAAGACGATCCGGCCGCCGTCGTGGCCCGCGCCGGGCCCGAGGTCGATGATCCAGTCGGCGTGCGCCATGACCGCCTGGTGGTGCTCGACGACGATCACCGACTTCCCGGAGTCGACGAGCCGGTCGAGCAGGCCCAGCAGGTGCTCGACGTCGGCGAGGTGCAGGCCGGCCGTCGGCTCGTCGAGGACGTAGACCCCGCCCTTCTCGGCCATGTGGGTCGCCAGCTTCAGCCGCTGGCGCTCACCGCCGGAGAGGGTGGTGAGGGGCTGGCCGATGGTGAGGTAGCCGAGGCCGACGTCGGCGAGGCGCGCGAGGATGCGGTGCGCGGCGGGGAGGTGCCCGTCCCCCGACCCGAAGAACGCCTCGGCCTCGGTCACCGACATCGCGAGCACCTCGCTGATGTCACGGCCGCCGAAGTGGTAGTCGAGGACCGAGGAGTCGAACCGCCTGCCCTCGCACTCCTCGCAGGTGGTGGCGACCCCGGCCATCATCGCCAGGTCGGTGTAGATGACCCCGGCGCCGTTGCAGGTCGGGCAGGCGCCCTCGGAGTTGGCGCTGAACAGGGCCGGCTTCACGTCGTTGGCCTTGGCGAACGCCTTGCGGATCGGGTCGAGCAGTCCGGTGTACGTCGCCGGGTTGCTGCGCCGGGACCCCTTGATGGCGCCCTGGTCGACCGACACCACGCCCTCGCCCGCGGCCCCCGACTTCCGGGGCAGTGAGCCGTGCACGAGCGAGCTCTTGCCGGAGCCCGCGACACCCGTGACGACGGTGAGCACCCCGAGCGGAATGTCCACGTCGACGTCGCGCAGGTTGTGGGTAGCGGCCCCGCGGATCTCCAGCGTCCCGGTGGGCCTGCGCACGCTCTCCTTGACGGAGGCCCGGTCGTCGAAGTGCCGGCCGGTGATGGTGCCGCCGGTCCGCAGCCCCTCGACGGTGCCCTCGAAGCAGACGGTGCCGCCGCCCGAACCGGCGCCGGGGCCGAGGTCGACGACGTGGTCGGCGATCGCGATCGTCTCCGGCTTGTGCTCCACGACGAGCACCGTGTTGCCCTTGTCCCGCAGCCGCAGCAGGAGGCCGTTCATCCGCTGGATGTCGTGCGGGTGCAGGCCGGTGGTGGGCTCGTCGAAGACGTACGTGACGTCGGTGAGCGAGGAGCCGAGGTGGCGGATCATCTTGACGCGCTGCGCCTCGCCGCCCGACAGCGTGCCCGAGGCGCGGTCGAGCGAGAGGTAGCCGAGACCTATCTCGACGAACGAGTCGAGGGTCTCCAGCAGCGTCGCGAGCAGCGGCGCCACCGAGGGCTCGTCCAGGTCCCGGACCCATTCGGCCAGGTCCCGGATCTCCATCGCGCACAGGTCGGCGATGTTCTTCCGCTTGATCTTCGAGGAGCGCGCTCCCTCGTTCAGGCGGGTGCCCGCGCAGTCGGGGCAGGTGGTGAAGGTGACCGCCCGCTCCACGAACGCCCGGATGTGCGGCTGCATGGACTCCGTGTCCTTGGACAGCATCGACTTCTGGACGCGCGGGATCAGGCCCTCGTACGTCATGTTGATGCCCGCGATCTTCATGCGGGTCGGCTCGCGGTGCAGGAGGTCCTGCAGCTCCTTCTTGGTGTACTTGCGGATCGTCTTGTCCGGGTCGAAGAAGCCCGACTCGATGTAGAGGCGGGAGTTCCAGCCGCCCCCGGTGTACCCGGGGATCGTGAACGCGCCCTCGTTCAGCGACTTGGTGTCGTCGTAGAGCTGCGTGAGGTCGATGTCGGTGACCGCGCCGCGGCCCTCGCAGCGCGGGCACATGCCGCCGGTGACGCTGAAGGTGCGCTTCTCCTTGACCTCCTGGCCGCCGCGCCGGACGGTGACCGCGCCGGCCCCGCTGATCGAGGCGACGTTGAAGGAGAACGCCTTGGCCGAGCCGATGTGCGGCGTGCCGAGCCGGCTGAAGAGGATGCGCAGCATGGCGTTGACGTCGGTGGCGGTGCCCACCGTGGAGCGCGGGTCACCGCCCATCCGCTGCTGGTCGACGGTGATCGCGGTGGTCAGACCGTCGAGTACGTCGACCTCGGGCCGGCCCAGCGTCGGCATGAACCCCTGGACGAAGGCGCTGTAGGTCTCGTTGATCAGCCGCTGCGACTCGGCGGCGATCGTGTCGAACACCAGCGAGCTCTTGCCCGAGCCGGAGACACCGGTGAACACCGTCAGGCGGCGCTTCGGGATCTCGATGCTGACGTCCTTGAGGTTGTTCACCCGCGCACCGTGCACGCGGATCAGGTCGTGGCTGTCGGCATCGTGCAGCGCGGGCCTGGCCATGCTCATCGTGTCTCCGTCTGTCGGGTCGGGCAGCCTGGCTCGATCTAACCAGCTGTGCGCGGCGCGCTCACTGGTCCTGGAGCAGCCCGAGGACGTTGCCGTCGGGGTCGGTGAAGGTGGCCACGAGGCGGCCGCCGCCGACGTCGCGCACGGGGTCCTTGACCTTGCCCCCGGCGGCGGTCACCTCGGCGAGCTTGGCCTCGATGTCCGGCACGTGCCAGTGGGCCACGGGCCCGGTCATGCCCTGGGCCGCGCCGCCGGGGACGAGGCCGATCTGCTGGCCGGCGGCCTCGTAGCCGACGTAGTACGGCTCGTCGCTCGTCGGCGCGACGCCGAGCAGCGCGGTGTACACGTCCTTGGCGGCGGCCAGGTCGGAGACGGGGTGCAGGACGGTCTTGATTCCCTGGGTGGGAGAGGTGGTCATGATCACTCCTGGTGCGGTGGGGTTGGCGTGGAATTCACGCTAGCCGCGGCACGCGGCCCCACGCTTCTCCAAACCTGACCGCTTAGAAACCAGGGGTGGCCAGGGCCCGGGCCAGGGCCTCGTCGAGGGCCCGGGAGGTGGCCTCCACGTCCAGGTCCGAGTTGTCGATGATCGGCAGGCCGGAGCCGTACCAGCCCGCCATGCGGCCGTGGATGCGGGCGACCTCCTCGTCCGAGAGGCGCCGGTTGCCCGAGCGGGCGGCATTGCGCTCCAGGACGATCTCCAGGCCGGGCAGGAGGACGACCGGCAACAGGGCGGGGCCCACGTGCCGCTTCCAGCCGCCCAGGCCCACCACCGGCCGGTCCGGGAACACGGCGTCGTCGAGGATGCAGGAGATCCCGTTGGCCAGGAAGTTGCGGGCGGCGAAGCCGCAGGTGCGGCGGGCCAGCCGGTACTGGGCCTCGGAGTGGTCGTTCCAGCCCGCCTGCGGGTCCGCGAAGCCCGAGCACACCCACTCCCGGACGTCGTCCAGGCTCACGTGCGCGGTCGGCACCGGCCGGGTGCTCGCCCAGTGCCGGGCCACGGTGGTCTTGCCCGCGCCCGCCGGGCCGATCAGCAGCACGGCCAGCGTGGCCCCGCCGGTCCCGGCCACGGCGGGCGGGAGCGGGATGTGCCCCGTGGCCTCGGCGCCGGGCGGCGGTGAATACGGCGGCGCGTGCGGAGCCTGTGCCTGCGGGGGCGCGGCCGGCGCCGCCGGCACCGGCCACCCCTGCGCAGGGGGTATCGGCGGCTGCGGGGGCACGGCCGCATGATGTCCCGGCTGCCCCCAGCCCGCGCCGCCGCCCCCCACTCCTTGCTGCATCCGCTGCCACTCCGTCTCGTTCCACCGACTGATGCGAGAACGTTATATGACCACGGGGGCGGAGCCGCCCACCAGCACCGTCAGAGCGCGACTTCGTCCGCCAGCGCGCGCAGCGCCAGCCGGTACGAGCCGATGCCGAAGCCCGCCACCGTCCCGGTCGCCACCGAGGCGATGACCGACGTGTGCCGGAACTCCTCGCGGGCGTACGGGTTGGAGATGTGCACCTCGATCAGCGGCGCGGTGCGCTGCGCCGCCGCGTCCCGCATGGCGTACGAGTAGTGCGTGAAGGCGCCCGGGTTGATCACGACCGGGATCTTGCCGTCCGCCGCCTCGTGCAGCCAGCGCACTATGGCCCCCTCGTCGTTGGTCTCGCGGACCTCGACGTCGAAGCCGAGCTCCTCGCCCAGCGTGCGGCAGCTCTCGACGAGCCCGGCGTACGAGGTGGCCCCGTACACGTCGGGTTCGCGCGACCCGAGCCGGCCCAGGTTCGGCCCGTTCAGCACGAGCACCTTGCGGCTCACGCCGACACCTCGCCGTACGCCGCGATCAGGTGCGCCGGGTCGGGGCCCTCCAGGACGGTGGGCTTGGCCAGGCCGTCGAGGACGATGAAGCGCAGCAGGTTGCCGCGGGACTTCTTGTCGACCTGCATGGTCTGGAGCAGCTTGGGCCACTGGTCGCCGCGGTAGGTCAGCGGCAGCCCGACCGCGGCCAGGATCTCCCGGTGCCGGTCGGCCGTGGCGTCGTCGAGCCGGCCCGCGAGCCGGCCGAGCTCGGCCGCGAAGACCATGCCGACCGACACGGCCGCGCCGTGCCGCCACTTGTAGCGCTCGTTCTTCTCGATGGCGTGCGCGAGCGTGTGCCCGTAGTTGAGGATCTCCCGCAGCCCCGATTCCTTCAGGTCGCTGGAGACGACGTCCGCCTTGACCTGGATCGAGCGCACGATGAGCTCCGCGGTGTGCGGGCCGTCGGGCGTGCGGGCCGCGGCCGGGTCCGCCTCGATCAGGTCGAGGATCACCGGGTCGGAGATGAATCCGGCCTTGATGACCTCGGCGAGGCCGCTCACGTAGTCGTTGACCGGCAGCGAGTCCAGCGCCGCCAGGTCGCACAGCACGCCGGCGGGCGGGTGGAAGGCTCCCACCAGGTTCTTGCCCTCGGCGGTGTTGATGCCGGTCTTGCCGCCGACGGCCGCGTCCACCATCGCCAGGACGGTGGTCGGTACGGCGATCCAGCGCACCCCGCGCAGCCAGGAGGCCGCGACGAAGCCCGCGAGGTCCGTGGTGGCCCCGCCGCCGACGCCGACGATCACGTCGGTGCGGGTGAACCCGGACTGGCCGAGCGCCTTCCAGCAGTACGCCGCGACCTCGATGGTCTTGGCCTCCTCGGCGTTCGGCACCTGGATGGCGACCGCCTCGTAGCCCTGCTCGGCCAGGTCGTCGCGCAGTGCCTCACCGGTCGAGGCCAGCGCCTCGGGGTGGATCACGGCGACCCGCTGGGCCTTCGTACCGATCAGGCCGCCCAGCTCGCCGAGCAGCTGCCGGCCCACCAGCACGTCGTACGCGTCGTGTCCGGCGCTGGCGCCGACCTGGATGCGCGTCACCTGGTCTGTCATACGTCCTTCAACTCCAGAGCGTCGAGGACCGCCTGGGCGACCTCTTCGGGGGTGCGGTCGTCGGTGGCCACCACGACGCGCGCGACTTCGGTGTACAGGGGGCGGCGGGCCTCCATCAGCTCGCGCCACTGGCGGCGCGGGTTGACGGCGAGCAGCGGGCGAGCGGCGCCCAGCCCGACGCGCCGGACGGCTTCCTCGACGTCCATCGACAGATAGGCGACGGGCAGGCCGGCCAGCAGCTCCCGGGTGCCCGCGTCGAGGACGGCGCCGCCGCCGAGGGCGAGGATTCCGGTGTGCTCGGCGACCGCGGCGGCGACCGCCCGGCGCTCCAGCTCACGGAAGTACGGCTCGCCCTCGTCGACGAAGAGGTCCGAGACCTCGCGGCCCTGGGCCGCGACGATGTCGGCGTCGGTGTCCCGGTAGGGGACGCCGAGCCGCTCGGCGAGCAGCGCCCCCACGGTGGACTTGCCGGACCCCATGGGCCCGACGAGGACGACCAGTGGTCCGCCCGTCACCGGATCTGCAGGTTGTCGAGGTACGACCGGACGTTGCGCCGGGTCTCGGGCACCGAGTCGCCGCCGAACTTCTCCACGACCGCGTCCGCGAGGACGAGGGCGACCATCGCCTCGGCGACGATGCCCGCCGCGGGGACGGCGCAGACGTCGGAGCGCTGGTGGTGGGCGGCGGCGGCCTCGCCGGTGGCCACGTCGATCGTGGCGAGCGCCTTCGGGACCGTCGCGATCGGCTTCATGGCCGCCCGTACGCGCAGCAGCTCACCCGTGGTCAGACCGCCCTCGGTGCCGCCGGAGCGGCCGGAGGTGCGCTTGATGCCCTCGGGGGTGGCCACGATCTCGTCGTGCGCCTGCGAGCCGGGGACGCGGGCCAGGTCGAAGCCGTCGCCGACCTCGACGCCCTTGATGGCCTGGATGCCCATCAGCGCGGCCGCGAGGCGCGCGTCCAGGCGGCGGTCCCAGTGCACGTGCGAGCCGAGGCCGACCGGGACCCCGTACGCGAGGACCTCGACGACGCCGCCGAGGGTGTCGCCGTCCTTGTGGGCCTGGTCGATCTCCGCGACCATCGCCTTCGACGCGTCAGCGTCCAGGCAGCGCACCGGGTCCGCGTCCAGCTTCTCGACGTCGGCCGGGGTCGGGTACACGCCGTACGGGGCCTTGGCCGTGGCCAGCTCCACCACGTGCGAGACGATCTCGATGCCCGCGACCTCCTTGATGAAGGAGCGGGCGACGGCGCCGAGGGCGACACGGGCGGCGGTCTCACGGGCGCTCGCGCGCTCCAGGATCGGCCGGGCCTCGTCGAAGCCGTACTTCTGCATGCCCGCCAGGTCGGCGTGGCCCGGGCGCGGGCGGGTCAGCGGCGCGTTGCGGCCGGTGTCCTTGAGCAACGACGGGTCGACCGGGTCGGCCGACATGACGGTCTCCCACTTGGGCCACTCGGTGTTGCCGATCATGACCGCGATCGGGGAACCCTGGGACAGGCCGTGGCGGACGCCGCCGAGGAAGGTGATCTCGTCCTGCTCGAACTTCATCCGGGCACCGCGGCCATAGCCGAGCCGGCGCCGGGCCAGGTGGTCGGCCACCAGCTCGGTGGTGACCGGAACGCCGGCGGGAAGGCCCTCCAGCGTCGCGACCAGTGCCGGTCCGTGCGACTCTCCTGCGGTCAGCCAACGCAACCTGCTCAACGATGCTCCTCATGCTCGCGCCTGGTACTGCGGCGGCGCGGCCGGGTGCTCGGCCCGGACCCGCCATACCCGATCCTCCCATGTCCGGGCCGGTGCACCGCCCTCCGGTCCAGCTGGCGGACGGCCGTGCACCCGGGCCCACCCTGGCGAGTGCGGCCGTACGCGGGCAAGATCGGCCCGCGCAGTGCATCAGGTGCGGCGGCAGCGGGTACGGCGGAGGCAGGTGCGGCGCCGGCCGGTCAGTGGCGGGCTCGCAGCGCGGCCTCGCCCGCGGCCCGCATGGCGGCCAGCGGCGCGGTGTGCCGGCCGGTCATCTGCTCGACCTGGAGCACCGCCTGGTGGACGAGGAGGTCGAGGCCGCCGAGGAGCCGGCCGCCACGCTCCGACCAGGCCGCCGCGAGCGCGGTCGGCCAGGGGTCGTACAGGACGTCGAAGAGGGTCCCCGCACCGGCCGGTACGTGGGCGGCCAGCCAGTCCGTGGCCCGTGCCGGGGTCGTCGCGATGACCAGCGGCGCGCCCAGACCGTCGGCGGCGTCGGCCCAGTCGGCCGTACGGACGGCCACGTCGAGGCGCTCGCCCCACTCCTGCATCTCGTCGGCGCGGGCCCGGGAGCGCACGTACACGGTCACCTCGCCGGAGCAGGTCCGGGCGAGCGCGGCCAGGGCCGAGGAGGCGGTGGCCCCGGCGCCGAGGATGGTGGCGCGCTCCACCTTGTCGACGCCGCGCTCGTGGAGCGCGGAGACGATCCCGGGGATGTCGGTGTTGTCGCCGAGGCGCCGGCCGTCCCGGGTCAAGACGACCGTGTTGACCGCCTCGACCGATGCGGCGGTGTCGCTGATGCCGTCGAGCAGCGGGATCACCGCGCGCTTGAGCGGCATCGTCAGCGACAGCCCGGCCCACTCGGGGCCGAGGCCGGCGACGAACTGCGGGAGCGCGTCCTCGTCCATCTCGAAGCGGTCGTACGACCAGTCGTCGAGGCCGAGCTCCTGGTACGCGGCGCGGTGCAGCACCGGTGAAAGGGAGTGCTCGATCGGTGAACCGAGCACGGCTGCGCGTATCACTGCCCTTCCTTCTTCCTCTCCTCTTCGTACTTCTGGCGGTTCCTGTTGTGCTCTTCGTTGGTCACGGCGAACAGGGTCTCGTTCTCGTTCACCGACACGAAGTAGTACCAGGGACCGGTGGCCGGGTTGATCGCCGACTTGAGGGCGTCGGGGCCCGGGCTGCCGATCGGTCCGGGCGGCAGGCCCTTGATCTTGTAGGTGTTGTACGGGTCGTCGAGCTTGCGGAGGTCGTTGACCGACCCCACGTCCAGGGTGCTCTGGCCCCTCATGTAGTTGACCGTGGAGTCGAAGTCGAGCAGACCGTAGGTCTCCGTGTTGCCCGGCTTGAGCCGGTTGTAGACGACCCGGGAGATCTTGTCGAAGTCGTGCTGGTACTTGCCCTCGGCCTGGACGAGGCTCGCGACGGTGACGAGCTGCAGCGGGCTGGAGAGGCCCAGCTTGGAGGCCTGGCCCTTGACGTCCGCGCTCTCGTAGGCCTGGTTGGACTTGGCGACCATCTGCTTGAGCATCGACTGCGGGGTCGCGTCCTTGCTCAGGTCGTAGCGGGCCGGGTAGAGGAAGCCCTCCAGCGGGTCCTTGAGGTCCTTGTTGCCGGCCCAGTCGGGCAGACCGAGGTTCTTCGCCTCCTTGGTGGCGACGTCCTTGGTCGTGCCCTCCTTGAGCTTGAGCCGCTCGTCGATGGCCTTGTAGACCTGGCTGGTCTTCCAGCCGGGGATGACGTCCAGCGCGTTGACGCCGGCGCCGCCCACCATCAGGTCGACGGCCGCCTTGCCCGACATGTGCTCCTTCATCGTGTAGGAGCCTGCCTGGATGGCGCCGCCCTTGGGGTTGGCCTTGGCGGCGGCGACGAACGCGTCGGCGCTCTTGACGACGCCGTGCGCCTTCAGGATGCGGCCCATCTCCCCCGTGCCGGCGCCCTTGGGGATGTCGATGGTGACGGAGCCCTCGCCCTCGCCGGCGTAGTCCTCGCCGGTGCTGAACTTGGACTTGAGGTAGTCCAGGCCGTAGTAGCCGCCACCGCCGAGGACGCCGACGATCACGACGGCGGCGATCAGGCACGCCGCGCCGTTGCGGCCCTTGGGCTTCTTGTCCTTCGAGCGGCCGCGGCGTGCGCCGCCGCCCGGGGTGTCGGAGTCGGCGTCCTCGCCGGGCGCCTCCGCGGAGGCCTCGTCGGCCGTCTCGTCGGCGTACTCGGCTTCCGGCTCCTGGTCCTGCTCCTGCTCCGTGACCAGGTGGCGCCGGCCCGGGGGCTGCGGCGGCGGGTAGGCCTCGGGCGTGCCGTAGAGGTCGGGGGCCTCGCCCGGGTAGCCGCCGACGGGCTGCTGGGCGTACGGGTCGGCGCCGAGGTACGGGTCGGCCTGCGGGACGGCGGCGTACTGGGCCTGGGCCTGCGCCTGGACCTGGCCGGTGTCCCAGCCCTGACCTTGGCCCTGGCCGTCGTACATCGGCTGCTGCGGCTGCTGCTGGTAGAGCTGCTGTTGGGCCTGGTGCGGGGCATAGCCCTGCTGCTGGTCCGGGTACTGGCCCTGCTGCACGTACTGCTGCTGGTACTGCGGATCCTGCTGGTACTGCGAGTACTGGGGATCCTGCTGGTACTGCGGCTCCTGCGGGTACTGCTGCTGGGGGCCACCGGCGTAGGGCATCTGAGCCTGCTGGCCCTCGTGCCCGGTCCACCCTTGGTCCCCGTACAGGGGATCCTCCGGGTGCCACGGTTCGGGGCCACGGCCCCGGCCATACTCAGTCATCGGTCCCCTAGAGCCGCGAGACGGAGGCAACGGCCCTGTCCGCCGCGGCACCCGGTTCCGCCTCTGAAGTGGTGGGCGACGACTTGTTCGAATGCCGCCGCATCGCGCGGAACGTTACCGTATCGCGATCAGACAACCACTTCGACGCACTCACCGGGAGGATTACCTGATACCCGTTCGGTCTCAAGAGCGTTCTGAAGGATCACCACAGCGGCCGCCTGATCGATCACCGAGCGGCCCTTCTTGGCGTTCCGTCCCGAGGCCCGCAGCCCCTGGGCGGCGGTGACCGTGGTCATCCGCTCGTCCACCAGACGGACCGTCACCGGCTTGATGCCCTTGGCCAGTTCCATGGCGAAGGCGCGCACCTTGGCCGCGGCCGGCCCCTCCCGCCCGCTGAGCGAGCGGGGCAGGCCGACCACGACTTCGAGGGGCTCGTACTCCTCGACGAGCTGCCGCAGCCGCCGGTGGGCGAAGGGGATGTCCCGCCCCGGAACGGTTTCCACCGGTGTGGCGAGAACCCCATCGGGGTCGCACGAGGCGACCCCGATCCGGGCGTCCCCGACGTCGATGGCGAGACGGCGGCCACGGCGCAGCGTCATGGTCAGACCGTCTCGACGACGAGACGCTCGACCGCGGCGATGGCCTCGGGGATGGCGGCCGGGTTCTGGCCGCCGCCCTGGGCCACGTCCGGCTTGCCGCCACCGCCGCCGCCGAGGGTCTTGGCAGCGGTACGGACCAGGTCACCGGCCTTGAGGCCGCGCTCGCGGGCCGCCTCGTTGGTGGCGATGACGGTCAGCGGGCGGTCGTTCGCCGTGGTGAAGAGGGCCACGACGGCCGGGCGGTCACCTTGGATGCGCCCGCGCACGTCGAGGACCAGCTTGCGCAGGTCGTCGGCGCCGGTGCCGTCCGGGACGGTGCCGACGACGAGGGCGACGCCGTGGATGTCCTGGGCGTTCGCGGCGAGACCGGCGGCGGCCTGGAGGACCTTCTCCGCGCGGAACTTCTCGATCTCCTTCTCGGCGTCCTTCAGCTTGCCGAGCATGGAGGCGATCTTCTCCGGCAGCTCCTCCGGACGGCCCTTGACCAGCTCCTGGAGCTGGGCGACGACCGTGTGCTCCTTGGCGAGGAAGTTGTACGCGTCCACACCGACGAGGGCCTCGACACGGCGCACGCCGGATCCGATGGAGGACTCGCCGAGCAGCTTCACCAGACCCAGCTGGGCGGTGTTGGCGACGTGCGTACCGCCGCACAGCTCCTTGGAGAAGTCGCCGATGGTCACGACGCGCACGCGCTCGCCGTACTTCTCGCCGAACTCGGCGATGGCGCCCTGCTTCTTCGCCTCGTCGATGCTCATGATCTCGGCGGTGACGTCGAGCTCGCGGGAGAGCACGTCGTTGATCTTCTGCTCGACGTCGGTGAGGACCGTGCCGGGGACGGCGTTCGGGGAGCCGAAGTCGAAGCGGAAGCGGCCGGGCGAGTTCTCGGAACCGGCCTGGGCGGCCGTCGGGCCCAGCGCGTCGCGCAGGGCCTGGTGGGTCAGGTGCGTGGCCGAGTGGGCGCGGGCGATGGCCCGGCGGCGGTTGATGTCGATGGCGGCGTACGCGGAGGCGCCCACCGTCACCTCGCCGACCTGGACGGAGCCCTTGTGCACGGAGACGCCCGGGACCGGCTGCTGCACGTCGCGGACGACGATGACGGCGCCCGAGTCGAGCTTGATCCGGCCCTGGTCGGCGAGCTGGCCGCCGCCCTCGGCGTAGAAGGGGGTGCGGTCGAGGACGACCTCGACCTCGTCGCCCTCGGAGGCGGCGGGCGCGGAGACGCCGTTGACCAGCAGGCCGACGATGGTGGACTCGCCCTGGGTGGTGGCGTAGCCGGTGAACTCGGTGGCGCCGGAGCCGTCGGCGATCTCCCGGTAGGCGGACATGTCCGCGTGGCCGGTCTTCTTGGCCTTGGCGTCGGCCTTGGCCCGGTCGCGCTGCTCCTGCATCAGGCGGCGGAAGCCGGGCTCGTCCACGGAGAGGCCCTGCTCGGCGGCCATCTCCAGGGTGAGGTCGATCGGGAAGCCCCAGGTGTCGTGGAGCAGGAACGCCTTGTCGCCGGAGAGGACCGTGCCGCCGGCGGCCTTGGTGTCGGTCACGGCGGTGTCGAGGATGTTCGTGCCGCCCTTGACGGCCTTGAGGAAGGCGGCCTCCTCGGCGAGCGCGACGGTCTCGATGCGCTTGCGGTCGGTGACGAGCTCCGGGTACTGCTGGCCCATCGTGTTGATCACGACGTCGACCAGGTCCTGGACGACCGGGCCGGTGGCGCCCATGAGGCGCATGTTGCGGATGGCGCGGCGCATGATGCGGCGCAGCACGTAGCCGCGGCCCTCGTTGCCGGGGGTGACGCCGTCGCCGATGAGCATGACGGAGGTGCGGATGTGGTCGGCGACCACGCGCATCGAGACGTCGGTGTTCTGGGCGGCGCCGTACTGCACGCCGGTCAGCTCGGTGGCCTTGTCCATGACCACGCGCAGGGTGTCGGTCTCGTACATGTTCTGCACGCCCTGCAGGATCATCGCGAGGCGTTCGAGGCCGAGACCGGTGTCGATGTTCTTCGACGGCAGGTCGCCGAGGATCGGGAAGTCTTCCTTCCCGTCGCCGGCGCCGCGCTCGTACTGCATGAAGACCAGGTTCCAGATCTCCACGTAGCGCTCGTCGTTGACGGCCGGGCCGCCCTCGACGCCGAACTCGGGGCCGCGGTCGTAGTTGATCTCCGAGCACGGGCCGCAGGGACCCGGGACGCCCATGGACCAGAAGTTGTCCTTCTTGCCCAGGCGCTGGATGCGCTCGGCGGGCACGCCGATCTTCTCGCGCCAGATCTGCTCGGCCTCGTCGTCGTCGAGGTAGACGGTGATCCAGAGCTTCTCCGGCTCCAGGCCGTAGCCGCCGTCCGCCACGGAGCTGGTGAGCAGCTCCCAGGCGTACTTGATGGCGCCTTCCTTGAAGTAGTCGCCGAAGGAGAAGTTGCCGCACATCTGGAAGAACGTGCCGTGGCGGGTGGTCTTGCCCACCTCTTCGATGTCCGGCGTACGGACGCACTTCTGCACGCTGGTGGCCCGCGGGGCCGGCGGCTTGGTCTCACCGAGGAAGTACGGCTTGAACGGGACCATGCCCGCGTTGACCAGCAGCAGAGTCGGGTCGTCCGCGATGAGCGACGCCGAAGGGACAACGGCATGACCGCGCTCCTCGAAGAAGCTCAGCCAGCGGCGGCGGATTTCAGCCGACTCCATCAGTGGTCCTCATTCCGGTTGTACGAAAGGTTCGAGTGGGTGGTCTTGTCGTTCTGGATGGCCCGCAGCCGCCGCGGCCCCGGGAGGGCGGTGACGTTGTCCGGCCGGTCGGGATCCTGGTGCAGTCCCAGTGCGTCGTTCAGCTCGTCCTCGCGCTGGGACATTCCCGCCTTGACGTCGAGGGCGAAGTCCTTGAGGCGGTGGCCCGCCTCCACGGCCTTGTCGGCGGCCTGGGCGGCGAGGCTCTCCGGTGTCAGCTTCTTGAGCTGGCGGTTGACCTTGGTGGTGGCCCATACGCCAGCGGCTGCGCCGGCGGTGAACCAGAAGGCTCGGCGGAACATCGGAGGTTTCAGCCCTTCTGCTTCCGGCGCCGGGCCGCCGGCACCGTACGGCCAACGATCACAGTACGTCGGGACTCCCGCTGCGGCGCGGCTTCCGTGGATTTGCCCAGTGCCTTGCGGACGCCGTAGCCGAAGGCCGCGACCTTGACCAGCGGCCCGCCGAAGGTGGAGGCCACGGTGGAGGACAGCGCGGAGGCGTTCGAGGTGACTTCCTGGACGTCGCTCGCGATCGCGTCGACCCGGTCGAGCTGGGTGCGCGCGGAGCGGACGGTGGTGGAGGCGTCCGCGAGCAGCGGGACGGCCTGCTCGGTCACGTCGGCCACCAGCTTGGTGGTCGCCTTGAGCACCTGGGCCAGCCTCACCAGCACCACGGCGAGGAAGGAGACCAGAATGGCCCAGAAGACGGCCACGAGGATCCCGGCCACCTCTCCACCGGACACGTTGCACCGCTCTCTGCAGGTCTCTGCATGTGATCACTGGACAAGTCTTTCTCCGACCCTATCGCGCCGGAGATCCACCGCCGTACCGGAATTCGGGGTCCGCCGAAAACAGGAAGCCCGCCGGCTCCCCCAGAGGGGAACCGGCGGGCTGACCAGCCTGTGAGGCTACGGCCGCTGGATCAGCGGGCGTAGTACTCGACGACGAGCTGCTCGTCGCAGATGACCGGGATTTCCTTGCGGTTCGGGTCGCGGTCCAGGCGGAAGGCCAGGGCCTTCAGGTTGACCTGCAGGTAGCGCGGGGTCTCGCCCTCGCCTGCGTAGCCACCCTCACGGGCAACCTGGAACGGAACCTTCTCGCGGCTGCGCTCGCGCACGGTGATGACGTCGTCCGGGCGGACACGGAACGACGGCTTGTCGACCTTGGCACCGTTGACCTCGATGTGGCCGTGAACGACCATCTGGCGGGCCTGGTAGATGGTGCGGGCGATGCCCGAACGCAGGACCAGGGCGTCGAGGCGACGCTCGAGCTCGACGACCAGCGCCTCGCCCGTCTTGCCTTCGGCCTTCTTGGCGCGGTCGTACGCGCGGGCCATCTGACGCTCAGAGATGTCGTACTGAGCGCGCAGACGCTGCTTCTCCAGCAGACGGACCTTGTAGTCCGAGTTCTGCTTGCGGCCACGGCCGTGCTCGCCCGGCGGGTAGGGGCGGGCCTCGAAGTACTTGACGGCCTTCGGGGTCAGTGCAATGCCGAGGGCACGCGACTTCTTGACCTTGGGTCGCTTCTGGTTCACGGGGAACCTACCTCCATGTAAGTTAGGTGAGGCTTACCTTATCGAGGAGGACGTAATGTCTCGACCACATGGGATCCCCCTGCCCAGTGCGCAACGCAGTTCGGATTCAGACGAAACAGAATCCGCTTGCGCCGACGATAAGCAAGGTCAGCCGCGTCCCAGGGAAGGCGTTCGGCAGCTCACCGGAGCCGAACGCGTACGAACCCTCGTAGAGTCCAACGCCTCAGTATCCCTCATGCTGCCGGGTGCTTTCGACCAGGTGCGATCGCTTGACCAGGCAGAGTTCGGGGCAGGGGTGCCGGCCGCGCGGACCGTCACCCCGGACGGGGACGTGATTCTCCTGGTGTCAGGGGAATCCGCGGCTGCCAGGGCGGCCGCTTACGCCCAGGACGACGACCTCACCGCCGTGATCGAGATCACGGACGTGGCGCCGGTGTCCGTTCCACATCGTATCCGAGGCCGTGCGTGGCTCGCCGGGTGGCTGACCCGGGTGCGCGGGGACGACCGCGCGGCCTGCGCCGCACTGCTCGCGGAGCGCCGGCCGGTGGGCGAGCTCCTCGGGCTGCACGGCCGCCCGTCCTTCGTGATGCTGCGCCTGGAGGTCGGCGAGATCTCGGTGGAGGACCTGTGGGGCGCCGAGCACGTGGACCCCGAGGAGCTGGCCGCGGCGGAGCCCGACCCGATGGTGAACCACGAGACGGAGCTCCTCCAGCACCTGGCCGCCGCGCACCGCGACCGGATCGCGGACCTGTGCGCGCTGCTGGGCCCGCGGTCGAGCGCCGGCACGACCGCGGTCCCGCTGGCCCTGGACCGGCTGGGCCTGCCGGTCCGCTTCACGGGCGACGGCTCCTCCTTCGACGCCCGCTTCGACTTCCCGGCGCCGGTACGCGACGTCTGCGAGCTGCGCCGGGCGATGCACACCCTGTTCGCGGCGACGGGCGGCTAGTCGGCGCCCAGCCGGCGTTGGCGGCCGGGCAGGTCCCGAGCATCCCCTGCAGGGCGGTCTTCTCCGGCGGGGTGACGGACAGCCCGTACTTGGCCTTGATCCCGACGTAGCGGCGGGCGTACTCGCAGCGGTACGCCGCGCGGGGCGGCCGCCACTTGTCGGCGGTCCTGCTGCCCTTGTCCTGGTTGGTCTGCTTGTCCACGGCGAGCAGGACGTCCAGGTCGTTCGCGGCCGGCAGCCAGGCCCGAGGTCCCATGCCCGGAGCGTATGGTCCGGGCATCGTGCCCGCACGCCGAGCCTTCTCCCCGCCCCGCCCTTCTCCCTCCCCCAGACTTCGTCCGGGAGGGACCCCCAACCGGGGCTCCGCCCCGGACCCCGCGCCTCAAACGCCGGCGGGGCCGATACGTACCGCCGGCGGGGTCAGGCTCCGCCGCGGAGTCGCTCGCGCACCTTCTCCACCACGTCCGCGTAGCGGGCCTCGGCCCCGTAGCGGGTCGGTTCGTAGTACCGCTTCCCGTGCACCGCGTCGGGGGCGTACTGCTGCGCCGCGATCGCGCCCGGGACGTCGTGCGGGTACACGTACCCCACCGCGTGGCCCAGCTTGGCCGCGCCCTTGTAGTGGCCGTCCCGCAGATGCGTCGGCACCGGGCCGGCCAGGCCCGCCCGGACGTCCGCCAGGGCGGCTCCGATCGCGGTCGTCGCGGTGTTCGACTTCGGGGCCAGGGCCAGCGCGATCGTCGCGTGCGAGAGGGTCAGCGCCGCCTCCGGGAAGCCGATCATCGCCACCGCCTGCGCCGCCGCCACCGCGAGGGGCAGCGCCGTCGGGTCCGCCAGCCCGATGTCCTCGCTCGCCGAGATCATCAGGCGGCGCGCGATGAACCGCGGGTCCTCCCCGGCCTCGATCATCCGCGCCAGGTAGTGCAGCGCGGCGTCCACGTCCGAGCCGCGGATCGACTTGATCAGCGCGCTCGCCACGTCGTAGTGCTGGTCGCCGTCCCGGTCGTACTTCACCGCCGCCCGGTCGACCGCCTCCTCCACCGTCCGGAGGCTGATCTCCGGCTCCCCCTTGGCGATCGCCGACCCGGCACCCGCCTCCAGCGCCGTCAGCGCCCGCCGGGCGTCGCCGCCCGCGATCCGCAGCAGGTGCGCCTCCGCGTCCGCCGACAGGGTCACCGCCCCGCCCAGCCCCCGCTCCTCCGTCAGCGCGCGCCGCATCAGCGCGCTGAGGTCCTCGTCCGTGAGCGGCTCCAGCGTGAGCAGCAGCGACCGCGATAGCAGCGGGGAGATGATCGAGAAGTACGGGTTCTCGGTGGTCGCGGCGATCAGCGTCACCCAGCGGTTCTCGACGGCGGGGAGCAGCGAGTCCTGCTGGGCCTTGCTGAAGCGGTGGATCTCGTCGAGGAAGAGGACCGTGTCCTTGCCGTACCCGCCGGCCGCCCGCTTGGCGCCCTCGATGACGGCGCGTACTTCCTTCACGCCCGCCGTGATCGCCGACAGCTCCACGAACCGCTTCTGCGTCGCCTGGCTCACCACGTACGCGAGGGTGGTCTTGCCGATGCCCGGCGGGCCCCACAGGATCACCGAGGAGGCTCCGGCCGGACCGCCCGCCCCGTCCCCCACCAGGCGCCGCAGCGGTGATCCGGGCTTCAGCAGGTGCTGCTGGCCGACCACCTCGTCCAGGGTGCGCGGGCGCATCCGGACGGCGAGCGGGGAGCTCGCAGGGTCCTTCTCCCGGCGGTCTTCGGCAGCGGCGGTGAACAGGTCTGGTTCCACACAGGAAGCCTAAGCGAGCCCGCCGACAGCGGGCCGCGCCCTCAGGAGGTCCAGAAGTCCCACCAGCGCGTCAGGATCAGCATGCCGATGATCCCGACGTGCAGCACCGGCAGCACCCAGGTGAACTCGTCGAGGAAGGCCCGCAGCCAGCCCGGGGCGGGCAGCAGCCGCTCGCGCACGTTGAACGCCGTGACGTACCAGAACATGAAGATCGTGGCGACCCAGGCCAGGGAGCACCACAGGCACAGCGAGTTGATGTTGTACAGCGACTGGTACATCAGCCAGGTGCAGAACCCGACGCCGAACAGCATGCCCGCGTTGAGGGTCAGCCAGTACCAGGGCCGGAACCGGGCCCCGGCCAGCACGCTCATGCCGACGCAGACGACGATGCCGTACGCGACCAGCCCCAGCATCGGGTTCGGGAAGCCGAAGGCGGACGCCTGCTCGCTCTTCATGATGTTGCCGCAGGAGACGATCGGGTTCAGGCTGCAGCCCGGCGTGAAGTTCGGGTCCTCCAGCAGCTTGAACTTGTCGATCGTGATCACCCAGGCCGCGAGCAGTCCCAGGGCGCCCGTGATCACCAGGAGCACGGCCAGGGCCTTGCTCGCGCCGACCGTCCGCGGGGCGGTGTCTGCGTCCGTACCTCGTGTCGTCATACCGCCCGCTCCACATCTGCAAGGTCAACAAGCACCGGCCATTGTGCCGTACGGAGCTGTGTGTCCACCGTTCGGTGGACATAAGGACGTACGCACGGGGGGACCGGTGGAGCCCGTTCCGCCAGACCATTTGAGGCATGACACAGAACGCGGTGGAAGTACGGGGGCTTCGCAAGCAGTACGGCGAGGTCACCGCGGTGGACGGACTCGATCTGACGATCCGGCAGGGCGAGGTCTTCGGCCTCCTCGGGCCCAACGGCGCCGGCAAGAGCACCACGGTGGAGATCCTTCAGGGCCACCGGGAACGGGACGGGGGCGAGGTCAGTGTGCTCGGCGCGGACCCGGCCGGCGCCGGTCGGGCCTGGCGCTCGCGCGTCGGGATCGTCTGGCAGGACGAGTCGGCGCCCGCCGAGCTGACGGTACGGGAGACGGTCGAGCACTTCGCCCGCTACTACCCGGCCCCGCGCGACCCGGCCGAGGTCATCGCCCTGGTCGGCCTGGAACAGAAGCGCGACCAGCGCGTGAAGGGGCTCTCGGGCGGCCAGCGGCGCCGGCTCGACGTGGCGCTCGGCGTCATCGGCGATCCCGAGCTGCTGCTCCTCGACGAGCCGACGACCGGCTTCGACCCGGCGGCCCGCCGCCAGTTCTGGGACCTGATCCGGCTGCTCGCCGGCGAGGGCACCACCATCGTGCTCACCACGCACTACCTGGAGGAGGCCGAGGCCCTCGCCGACCGCCTGGCCGTCATCGCGAGCGGCAAGGTCGTCGCCGAGGGCGAACCGGCCGAGCTGCGCTCCCGCTTCGGCACCGGCGCCACCGTCGAGTGGACCGGGGCCGACGGCACCCCGCAGAGCATCGCCACCGAGACCCCCACCCGTACGGTCGCCGAGCTCATGGCCCGCTTCGAGGGCGAGATCCCGGGGCTGAAGATCGGCCGGCCCACCCTGGAGGACGTGTACCTGCGCCTCACGGGCCAGCTCGTACCCACGACCGCGCAGCAGCCGGAGGACGCACGATGACCACCACCACCGCCACGACCGCGAAGACCGGCGGCCGGGCCGCCGCGGCCGCGAAGGCGCTGCCCGGCGCCTGGACCCTGGGCCTGAGCCGAGGGGCCCTGGAGATCAAGCAGTTCGTCCGCCAGCGGGACGCGATGATCTTCACCTTCGCCTTCCCCATCGTCTTCCTCGCCCTCTTCGCCTCGATCTTCCGCGACAGCGTGGAGAACACCGGCGTCACCGCCTCACAGCTGTACGCGGCCGGCATGGTCGCCGCGGGCATCATGTCCACCAGCTTCCAGTCGCTCGGCATCTCGATCGCCGTCGAACGGGACGAGAAGGTGCTGCGCCGGCTGCGCGGGACCCCGATGCCCCCGGCGGCGTACTTCCTCGGCAAGGTCTGGATGGTGCTCGCCACCGGACTCGCCGAGACCGCGATCCTGTTGCTCGTCGGCTCCACCCTGTTCGACCTCGACCTGCCGGCCTCGGCCGCCAAGTGGCTCACCTTCGGCTGGATCTTCGCCCTCGGCCTCACCGGCTGCGCACTGCTCGGCATCGCCATCAGCAGCCTGCCCAAGTCGGGCAAGAGCGCGAGCTCGATGGTCGTCCTTCCGTTCCTGATCCTCCAGTTCGTCTCCGGCGTCTTCATCCCGGTCAACGCGATCCCGGACTGGCTGCTGAACATCGGCGCGCTGTTCCCGCTGAAGTGGATGTGCCAGGGTCTGCGCGGGGTGTTCCTGCCGGAGTCCGCGGCCGTCCTGGAGCAGGCGGGCAGCTGGGAGTACGGAAAGGTCGCCCTGGTCCTGGGGGCCTGGGTCGTCGGAGGGTTGGTCCTGTGTCTGCTGACCTTCAAGTGGAAGAACCATCGCGACGGCTGAACGGCTTCACCGGGACGGCCGGGGCGCGTGAATCCCACGTCTGGGACCGCGCGTTCGGGCCGTGGGACCTCTACTTCGGCCTCGTGTGGGCCGCGACCGTGGCCTTCGTCCTGGGCGCGGACTTCCCCTCGCTGTCGTACCGGGTCCCCGCCGCCGTCCTGCTCACGCTGCTGATCCCCTGGTACGCGTGGGCCGGCCGGCCCCTGCTCCTGAAGGATCCCTGGACCGAACCGCGGCGGTCCCTGCGCTACCTGGGCGTGATGCTGGCCCTGTTCCTGCCCGCCGCCTTCCTTGTGGGCGAGACCCGGCTGATCACCTTCGCGCTCGCCCCGCACTGCTTCATGCTGCTGCCGCTGCGCCGGGCGATCGGCGCGATGGCGGTGGTGGCGCTGCTGCCGGTGGCCGGGTGGGCGCTGCTGTGGCGGCCGGCCGGCCACATCGTCTTCATCAACGCGGCCAGCTCGTTCGTCACCTTCGCCTTCTCCTCCTTCTTCGGCGCCTGGATCATCCGGATCATCGAGCAGAGCCAGGAGCGGGCCTCGCTGATCGCCGAACTCGACGCCAGCCGGGAGGAGGTGGCCCGGCTCTCCGCCGCACAGGGCGCCCACGCAGAAAGGGAACGCATGTCCCGCGAGATCCACGACACCCTCGCCCAGGGCTTCACGAGCCTGCTGATGCTGGTGCAGGCCGTGCAGTCGGAGCTGGACACCGACCCGGAGCAGGCCCACCGGCACCTGGAGCTGATGGCCGCCACCGCCCGGCAGAACCTCTCCGAGGCCCGGGCCCTGGTCGCGGGCGGCGTCCCCGCCGACCTGGACGCCGGCTCCCTGCCGGACGCCGTACGCCGCCTCGCGGCCAGGCAGGACCCGCCGGCGGCGGTCTCGGTGACCGGGGAGGTGCGGCCGCTGGCCGCGGCGCTGGAGGTGGTGGCCCTGCGGTCCTGCCAGGAGTCGCTGTCGAACGCGGCGAAGCACGCGGGGGCCGCGGCGCACTGCTCGGTGTCCCTGGCCTACGGTGACGGCGAACTGGCCGTCACCGTCCGGGACACCGGTCGCGGCTTCGACCCGGCGGCCCCGGCGTCGGGCTACGGCCTGCGGGGGCTGCGCGCCCGCGCGGCGGAGGTCGGCGGCACGGCGGCTGTCGAAAGCGCCGCAGAGGCAGGCACCACCGTCACCGTGACACTCCCGATCCGCTGAGGAGCCGCAGAACATGATCCGTATCCTGCTGGCCGACGACCACCCGGTGGTACGGGAGGGCCTGCGCGGCATGCTGAGCGCGGAGCCGGACCTGGAGGTCGTCGCGGAGGCCGCGAACGGCCCGCAGGCTGAGGCGCTGGCCGCGGAGCTGCTCCCCGGCGGCCTGGACCTGATCCTGATGGACCTGAGGATGCCGGGCGGCGACGGCGTCGAGTCGATCGCCCGGATGAGCGCGGCCGGGCTGCCGGTCAGGGTCGTGGTCCTGACGACGTACGAGAACGACCGGGACATCCTGCGGGCGGTGGAGGCGGGGGCGGCCGGCTACCTGCTGAAGGACATGGCGCGGGCGGAGCTGGCCGACGCGATCCGCGCGGCCGTGCGGGGCGAGACGGTCCTGGCCCCGTCGGTCGCGGGCCGCCTGGTCGACCGCCTGCGCACCCGCCCCGAGCGCCCCCGCCTCTCCGACCGCGAGGTCGCGGTCCTGCGACTGGTCGCGGAGGGCGCGACGAACGCGGAGATCGGCCGCCGCCTGTTCGTCGCGGAGTCCACCGTCAAGACGCACCTGCTGCGCATCTTCGGCAAGCTGGAGGTGACGGACCGCACGGCCGCGGTGACCACGGCCATGCGGCACGACCTCCTCTGACGGACCCGCCCCGGGGGACGGCTTCCGTCAGGCCAGCTTGGTGCGCAGGAGGGCCACCACGTCCGTCACGGTGACCGGGGACTGCTCCCCGGACTCCATGTCCTTCAGCTGGACCACGCCCTCGGCGAGGTCGCGGTCGCCCGCGACGATCGCGAAGCGCGCGCCCGACCGGTTGGCGTCCTTCATCGCGCCCTTGAGGCCCTTGCCCCCGTACGAGATGTCCGCCGCGACACCGGCCTTGCGGAGCTCCGTGACCAGCCCGAACAGCACCGGCTTCGCCTCGCCCAGCGCCACCGCGAACACCGACGTCGCCGGCGGGATGTCCAGCTCGACACCCTCCGCTTCGAGCGCCAGCACCGTACGGTCCACGCCCAGGGCCCAGCCCACCGACGGCAGGGCCGGTCCGCCGATCATCTCGGACAGGCCGTCGTAGCGGCCGCCGCCGCCGACCGCGGACTGCGAGCCCAGCCCGTCGTGCACGAACTCGAACGTGGTCCGCGTGTAGTAGTCCAGCCCGCGCACCAGCTTCTCGTCGTCCTCGAAGGCGACCCCGGCGGCCGTGATCAGCGCCCGGACCTCCTCGTGGTACGCCTTGCACGCGTCGCACAGGTAGTCCCGCAGCATCGGCGCGCCGACCAGCTGCTTCTGTACCTCGGCGCGCTTGTCGTCGAGGACGCGCAGCGGGTTGATCTCGGCCCGGCGCACGGTCTCCTCGTCGAGGTCCAGCCCGCCCAGGAAGGCCTGGAGCGCCTCCCGGTACACCGGGCGGCACTCCTTGTCGCCCAGCGAGTTCAGCAGGATCCGGAAGTTGCGCAGGCCCAGCGTGCGGTACGCCTGGTCGGCCAGGATGATCAGCTCGGCGTCCAGCGCCGGGTCCTCGGCGCCGATGGCCTCGGCACCGACCTGCGAGAAGTGGCGGTAGCGGCCCTTCTGCGGGCGCTCGTAGCGGTAGTACGAGCCCGAGTACCAGAGCTTGACCGGCAGGCCGCCGGCCTTGTGCAGGTTCGCCTCCAGCGCCGCGCGCAGCACGGACGCGGTGCCCTCGGGACGCAGCGCGAGGTTGGCCCCGCCCTTCGTCGTGAGGGTGTACATCTCCTTGGTCACGATGTCGGTGGACTCGCCGACACCGCGCGCGAACAGGTCGACGTCCTCGAAGCCCGGCGTCTCGACGTACCCGTAGCCGGACAGCCGCAGGGGGCCGGAGATGGCGTCGCGGACGGCCAGGTACTTCGCCGAGTACGGCGGGATCAGGTCGTACGTGCCCTTGGGGGCCTTGAAGGTGCTCACGAAACTCTCGTCACATTCCTCGTCGTGGAGACGTGAATCCGTCTCCCAGGCCGGCGGCCACCTGCCGCAGGTACGGGTTGGTGGCGCGCTCACGGCCAATGGTCGTGTGCTCGTTGTGACCGGGCAGCACCACGGTCGAGTCGTCGAGCGGCAGGCACACGCGGGCCAGCGACTCGAGCATGTCCGCGTGGCTGCCGCCCGGGAAGTCGGTGCGTCCGATGGAGCCGGCGAAGAGCAGGTCGCCCGAGAACAGCAGCGGCGGGATGTCCCCCGCCTCGGGCATCCCGAAGGTCACCGACCCCCTGGTATGCCCGGGCGCGTGCGACACGGTGAGCTCCATGCCCGCCAGTGCCAGCTTCGCGCCGTCGCTGAGCTCCTTCACGTCGGAGGGCTCCCCGACCGTGAGCTCGCCCATCAGCTGCGCTCCCAGGGAGCGGCCCAGCGCCTTCTCCGGGTCGCTCATCATGAAGCGGTCCTCGGGGTGGATCCAGGCCGGTACGTCGTGCGCTCCGCACACCGGGACCACCGAGGCCACGTGGTCGATGTGGCCGTGGGTGAGGACGACCGCGACGGGCTTGAGCCGATGCTTCTTCAGCGTCTCCTCGACACCCTGGGTGGCCTGGTGGCCCGGGTCGATGATGACGCACTCCTCACCGGCGGCGGGGGCGACCACGTAACAGTTGGTCCCCCAGGCCCCGGCGGGGAACCCGGCAATCAGCACGTTCGTCCTCAATCGTCGTCCGGCGGGAGCTCCAGCAGCGGCCGAGATCGGAATGCTGCTGCTCAGAGCCTACCGGCGCCGCTCGTTCCACAGCGAACCCATATACGGTACGGCCTAACCGAGCCCGGACAGCGGTGCCATACACGTACAAGGAGACGACCCGGTGGTCACGAGCGATCAGCGGCGGCGACAGCTCGCCAGGGAGAAGTACGAGCGCCAGCAGAAGCGCCGGGTCGAGGCCCGCCGCAAGGCACGGCAGCGGGCGGCGGTGATCGGTGCGGCGGTGGCCGTGGTGGTCGCGACGCTGGTGGGCCTCGTCGTGGGCGGCGTCTTCGACAAGGACAAGAAGGACAGCGCGGCGGACCCGGCGGCGAACCCGTCGGCCTCGCCCTCGCCGAAGACCTCGCCCGCGCCGGCGATGGCGATCGACAAGAACGCGAAGTACACGTTCGACCTGAAGACCACCGCGGGTGAGATCAAGTTCGAGATGGACGCGGCGAAGACGCCGGAGACCGTCAACTCGTTCAAGGCGCTCGCGGACAAGGGCTTCTTCGACAACACCAAGTGCCACCGCCTGACCACTTCCGGGATCTTCGTGCTGCAGTGCGGCGACCCGGAGGGCACGGGCATGGGCGGCCCCGGCTACACGATCGCGGACGAGAACCTCGACTCGCTGGGCAAGCCGAACGAGCAGGGCCAGGTGATCTACCCGGCGGGCACGGTGGCGATGGCCAATACCGGCCAGCCGCACAGCGGCGGCAGCCAGTTCTTCCTGGTCTACAAGGACAGCCCGCTGGCTCCGTCGTACACGCCGTTCGGCAAGATCGACGCGGCGGGTCTGAAGGCGCTGGAGGAGGTGGCCAAGGCCGGTACGGCCGACGGCGGCCAGGACGGGGCCCCGAAGACCCCGGTGACCGTCCAGAAGGGCGCCGTCACCCAGAACTGACGGGTTCCGGCGGCCTCGGGCCCGGCCGGCGTCCGGCCCGTACGGCGATATTCCGTCGTGCGGGATGCGGACAGCCGGCCCGGCGGTCGCCTATGTTGGCGTTGTGCAGGGCGGGCGCTGCCCGCCCCCGGAAACTGTGGACGATGCCCAGGGGGTGAACCCCTCGCAGGCATCAGGTGGAGGAGGCGCTGTGAGCAGCGACCCGTGGGGCCGTGTCGACGAGACGGGCACCGTGTACGTGCGTACTGCCGAGGGCGAGAAGGTCGTCGGCTCCTGGCAGGCGGGCACCCCTGAGGAGGCCCTGGCCTACTTCGAGCGCAAGTACGAGGGCCTGGTGGTCGAGATCGGCCTCCTCGAACGGCGGGTGCGGACCACCGATCTGTCCGCCAAGGACGCGCAGACGGCCATCGACCACCTGCGCACGCAGGTGGAGGAGCACCACGCCGTCGGCGACCTCGACGCCCTGCGCGTCCGGCTGGACAAGCTGGTCGCGACCGTGGACTCGCGGCGCGAGGAGCGCAAGGTCCAGAAGGCCAAGCAGACGGACGAGGCCCGTGCGGCCAAGGACGCGCTGGTGGCCGAGGCCGAGCAGCTGGCGCAGAGCGACCAGTGGCGCAGTGCGGGCGAGCGGCTGCGGGCCCTGGTGGACACCTGGAAGGGTCTGCCGCGCCTGGACCGCAAGTCGGACGACGAGCTGTGGCACCGCTTCTCGCACGCCCGTTCCGCTTTCTCCAAGCGCCGCAAGGCGCACTTCGCCTCGCTCGACGCGCAGCGCGAGGACGCCCGCAAGGTCAAGGAGAAGCTGGTCGCGGAGGCCGAGTCGCTGTCGAAGTCGACCGACTGGGGTCCGACGGCCGCCCGCTACCGCGAGCTGATGGCGGACTGGAAGGCGGCGGGCCGGGCGCAGCGCGAGTCCGAGGACGATCTGTGGAACCGTTTCCGCGGTGCGCAGGACGTGTTCTTCGCGGCGCGCGGCGAGGTGTTCGCGGAGCGTGACGCCGAGCAGGTGGAGAACCTGAAGCTGAAGGAGGAGCTGGCCGAGGAGGCCGAGAAGCTCGTCCCGATCACGGACCTGAAGGCCGCCCGGGCCGCGTTCCGCTCCCTCAACGAGCGCTGGGAGGGCATCGGCCACGTGCCGCGCGACGCCCGGCCGAAGGTCGAGGGCCGGATGCACACGGTGGAGCGGGCGATCCAGGAGGCCGAGGAGGGCGAGTGGCGCCGTACGAACCCGGAGGCGCGGGCCCGTGCGGCCGGTCTGACGGGTCAGCTCCAGGCGGCGGTCGACAAGCTGCGTGAGCAGATCGACGCGGCCCGCGCCGCGGGCAACAACGCGAAGGCCGACAAGCTGGCCCGCGAGCTGGAGGGCCGCCAGGCCCTGCTGGACCAGGCCCTGAAGGGCCTGGAGGAGTTCGGCGGCTGACGCCCCCGGGATCTCGGAGCAGCCCCGGTACGGATCCTCGTACCGGGGCTTTTCGGTGTTCCGGTGGTCACGGCAGGGCCCGGCTGCCGTCCTGGAGCAGGTCCAGGGCGTGTTCGAGCACCTCGCAGGCCTGGATGTGGTTGCCGGACTCCTGGAGCAGCGAGGCAAGGCGGCGGCACACCCGCACGGCTTCGGGACCGTAGAACCGGTGGACCTGCTGGAAGGCCTGCTCCAGCACCTCCATCGCCTCACGGGTCTGTCCGGTCTCCTCCAGCATGTCGGAGAGTTCGAGCTGTGCGGCGAGCGGGTCCCCCTCGCCGTCGGGCGCCCGTTCCTGGAGGGCGAGGCGCAGCACGGGCAGGGCGTCTCGGGTGCGGCCCGCGGCACGCAGTGTGCGGGCGAGGCCGAGCCCGGCGACGACCATGGCGGAGCGGATGTCCGCGGCCAGGACGGGTCCGGCCGGGGTGCCGCGTACGGCGCGCGCCCGGTTGCGTACCAGCCGCAGGCGGCCCATGCCCATTTCCTGTGCGTGCTGCGGAAGCGGACGGTTCTTGCCGCGCAGCCGGGCCTCCATGGTGCGGCACAGGGTGTCCAGGTCGATCAGTTCGGGTCCGTCGTGGATCCCGTGGCGCAGGATGGTCAGCAGTTCGCCGGTGAAGGCGGTGTGCCGCTCGCCGTACGGGGACAGGGCCACGGCGTCGCGGGGGGACGCGGTGAGGACGTACGCGCCCTCGACCGCTGCCTGGGCGGCCAGCGCGTCCTCCTCGCCGGCGAGGGTGCTGGCGGCCCGGCCGCTGAAGCAGCAGTCGAGCAGCACCACCTTGCGCCGGGCCGACGAGTCGCGCAGGGCGGCCCGCAGGTGCTGGTAGGCGACGGCGGTGTAGCCGACGTGCTCGCGGGAGCCTTGGAGGGCGAGGTAGAGGTCGGCCGTCGCCGCGTCCCGCATGCCGTGCCCGGAGTAGTAGACCAGGAGCGTGTCGGTGGCCTCCTCCCCCGCGCGGTTGACCGGGTCGAGCACCTCGGCGGGATGCTGGGGGTCGAGTACCTGCGTGCAGTGCTGCTCGGGCAGTCCCCAGATCGTCGCGTCGCACAGCTCGGCGGCCAGGTCCTTGACGTTGCACTCGACGGACGGGAGCGCGGCCAGGTGCCGGTAGCCGGCGCTGCCGATGAGGACCGCCCGCGAGGCCGCCGGGTCAGGCAGTCCCGTCATCGGCCCCGTCCTCGTCCCCGCTTCCGTTCTCCAGCGCCGCGATGATGCGCCGCAGGCCTTCGGGGTCGGCGGCCTCGTCCCCGGTGAGCGTGATCTCGTACGGGCCACGGCGCACGGTGAGCGCCGGAGGCCGGCGGCGGGACGCCTGCCACTGGAGCACGGCGAACAGCAGTGATCCGGCGGACAGGCCGCTGCCGACGGCCAGTTGCAGGAGGTCGAAGCCGGGCGAGCCCATCGGCGTGCCATACGCTGCCGGCGCCGGTGCCGGTGTCGGTTCGCCGCTCCGAATCCGTCCGCGTACGTCGCGGCGGAGCGACTCGTCCTCCTTCAACCAGAGCAGCAGGGAACGCAGTTCGGTCTCCGGGCCCTGCCCCGCTCTGTGCGGGTCCACCTGTAACTCGTACTCATGCATCCTCGGTGCCCCTCCCCTGTCCGTGATGGGCGCTGACCCGGGCGAACAGCTCCAGCGCCTGTGGTGCCCTGCCCAGCCGGGCCAGGCACACAGCCTGCCAGTACTGGCAGGCGAGCGTGGTCGGATGGGCCGGGCCCAGCGTCTCCACGCAGAACGCTCCGAGTCCGCCGAGCAGGTCCAGGGCCTCCCGCAGGTTCCCGCGCTGGATCAGGCCGACCGCCTCGCGCTGCCGGGACAGTGCGGTCTGCTCGGTCATCCGGCTGCGCACCAGGCGGCGGGTGCTCTGGCTGAGGGTGACGTGTCCGGTCCGGAACGAGTGGTTCTGAGCGGGCTGGACGTCGACCAGGCCCCAGTCGTACTGGGGAACCTCCGCAGGCTCCTCCTCATCGAGCCTCGGCGTGGCCGCGGGCACGGGCATCGGCACCTGCGGCGGCCCGGGCGGCCGCGGCGGAACGGGCGGCCCGGAAGCGTGGTCGTCCAGGGCGAAGGCCTCCTCCCCGGCAGCGTGGTGGTCCAGGGGACGGATTTCCATCCCGGAGGCGTGGTTGTCCAGGGGGCGGACTTCCTGCCCGGCGCGGTCCGGCATGACGTCCTCTTCGTCCGTCCAGGGCCGGATCAGGGCCTCCGCGGCGGCGGCGCTGGGGGTGCGCGCATCCAGGTCCCGCGCGCTGAGGGCGTCGACCGCGTCCGCGAGCCGGAGCGGGATCGCCACGGGGCTGTCGTGCAGCGAGGGCATTCCCTCGCGGATGACCCGGTCGAGCAGCACTTCCACGTGGTGTGCCTCACCGAATGGTGAGGCGCCGGTCAGCATGAAGTGCAGGCAGGCCCCCACCCCGTACACGTCGGAGGCGGCCACGGGCAGCTCGCCCCTGATGCGTTCCGGGGCCATGTACTGAGGGGTTCCGAGCAGGTCGCCGGCGATGCTGATGGCGACCTCGCCGGTCAGCCGGGCCAGCCCGAAGTCGTAGAGGACCACCCGGCCGCTCGCGGTGACCCGGATGTTGGCGGGCTTGACGTCGCGGTGGAGCACTCCCCTGTGGTGCGCGGCGCCGAGGCCGGCCAGGGTGTCGGCGGCGATCCGGCAGGCCTCGCCCACGGGGAGCGCACCGCCCGCGCGAACCAGCTCGGAGATGTCCGATCCGTCGAGGAACTCCATCACGAGGTAGGGCGTGCCCTCGTCGACCCCCGCGTCGTAGACGCCGACCACGTTGGGGTGGCTGATCCGGGCGAGGGCCCGCGCCTCGGCCTCGAAGCGCCTGGCCGCCGCCTCGCCCACCGATCCGTACACCGTCAGGACCTTGACCGCGACACGCCGCCGCAGCAGCGTGTCCTCGGCCTCGAAGACGGTGCCCATGCCACCCCGGCCGACGGGTCGTACGGGTTCGAAGCGCTGGGCGAGCCCGCGCGGGAAGACATCGGCCACGTGTTCCCCCCGGGGTGGCGTCAGAGAGCGGCGGTCAGGCCTTGGTCAGGGCCTCCTTGCAGATGTCACACGGTAGACGTCGTACACGCCCTCCACACCCCGAACGGCCTTCAGGACGTGGCCCAGGTGTTTCGGGTCGCCCATCTCGAAGGTGAAGCGGGAGGTGGCCACGCGGTCGCGGGAGGTCTGGACGGCCGCGGAGAGGATGTTCACGTGCTGGTCCGACAGGACCCGCGTGACGTCCGACAGCAGCCGGGAGCGGTCCAGGGCCTCGACCTGGATGGCCACCAGGAAGACCGAGGACTGGGTGGGGGCCCACTCGACCTCCAGCATCCGCTCGGGCTCCTGGGAGAGGGAGTCCACGTTGACGCAGTCCGCCCGGTGAACCGATACGCCACTGCCCCGCGTGACGAAGCCGACGATCGGGTCCCCCGGCACCGGGGTGCAGCAGCGGGCCAGCTTGACCCACACGTCGTCGACGCCCTTGACGACGACGCCCGGGTCGGCGTTCTTGCGGCGCGAGCCCCGGGTCCGGGAGGGCGGGACGCTCTCCTCGATGTCCTCGTTGGCGGCCTCCTCGCCGCCGAGGGCCTGCACCAGCTTCTGTACGACGCCCTGCGCGGCCACGTGGCCCTCGCCGATCGCCGCGTACAGGGAGGAGATGTCGGGGTAGCGCATCTCGTGCGCGAGGGTGACGAGCGAGTCGCCGGTGAGGATGCGCTGGATCGGCAGGTTCTGCTTGCGCATGGCCCGCGCGATGGCGTCCTTGCCGTGCTCGATGGCCTCCTCGCGGCGCTCCTTGGAGAACCAGGCGCGGATCTTGTTGCGGGCCCGCGGGGACTTGACGAAGCCCAGCCAGTCCCGGGACGGGCCCGCGCCCTCGGCCTTGGAGGTGAAGACCTCGACGAGGTCGCCGTTGTCGAGGGTCGATTCGAGCGGGACGAGGCGGCCGTTGACGCGGGCGCCTATCGTCCGGTGGCCGACCTCGGTGTGGACGGCGTACGCGAAGTCCACCGGGGTGGCCCCGGCGGGCAGCGCGATGACGTCGCCCTTGGGCGTGAAGACGAAGACCTCGTTGCGGGAGAGGTCGAAGCGCAGCGAGTCGAGGAACTCGCCCGGGTCCTCGGTCTCCTTCTGCCAGTCCAGCAGCTGGCGCAGCCAGGCCATGTCGTTGACCGTGTCCTGGCCGGCGCTGCCCTTGGCGGCCTGCGGGACGTCGGTGCGGACCTTGGAGGTGCCCGCGACGGTCTGCTGCTTGTACTTCCAGTGCGCGGCGATGCCGTACTCGGCGCGGCGGTGCATGTCGAAGGTGCGGATCTGGAGTTCGACGGGCTTGCCGCTGGGTCCGATGACCGTCGTGTGCAGCGACTGGTACATGTTGAACTTGGGCATCGCGATGTAGTCCTTGAACCGGCCGGGGACCGGGTTCCAGCGCGCGTGCACCGTGCCGAGGGCCGCGTAGCAGTCCCGGACGGTGTCGACGAGGACGCGGATGCCCACCAGGTCGTAGATCTCGGCGAAGTCGCGGCCGCGGACGATCATCTTCTGGTAGACGCTGTAGTAGTGCTTGGGGCGGCCGGTGACGGTGGCCTTGATCCGGGCGGCGCGCAGGTCGGTCTGGACCTCGTCGGTGACGACGGTGAGGTACTCGTCGCGCTTGGGCGCGCGCTCGGCGACGAGGCGGACGATCTCGTCGTACATCTTGGGGTAGAGGATCGCGAAGGCGAGGTCTTCGAGCTCCCACTTGATCGTGTTCATGCCCAGCCGGTGCGCCAGCGGGGCGTAGATCTCAAGGGTCTCGCGGGCCTTCTTCTCCTGCTTCTCCCGCTTGAGGTAGCGCATGGTGCGCATGTTGTGCAGGCGGTCGGCGAGCTTGATGACCAGGACCCGCGGGTCCTTGGCCATGGCGACGACCATCTTGCGTACGGTCTCGGCCTGCGCGGCCTCGCCGAACTTGACCCGGTCGAGCTTGGTGACGCCGTCGACGAGCAGGGTTACGGCGTCGCCGAAGTCGCGGCGCAGGTCCTCCAGCCCGTACTCGGTGTCCTCGACGGTGTCGTGCAGCAGTCCGGCCATCAGGGTGGCCGGGTCCATGCCGAGCTCGGCGAGGATGGTGGTCACCGCGAGCGGGTGGGTGATGTACGGGTCGCCGCTCTTGCGCTTCTGACCGCGGTGCCAGCGCTCGGCGACCTGGTACGCCTGCTCGATCTGGCGCAGCGTGGCCGTCTCGATCTTCGGGTCGTTGCTGCGGACTATGCGGAGCAGGGGTTCCAGTACCGGGTTGTACGGGTTGGAACGCTGGACGCCGAGGCGGGCGAGCCGGGCGCGCACGCGGTTGGAGGACCCGGCCGACTTCGCGGGCGCCGGCTTCGCGGGCGCGGGCTTCACGGGCGGGGCCGGCGGGGGCGTGGCGGGGGGCGTCGCGGCCCGTTCGGCCTGCGGGTCGGGCTGCGCGGCGGAGAGTGGCTGGACCTCGTCTGGCAAGAGCGCTCCTCAGGGGGTCCCCCCGGACGGAGTCGGGGGAGGATCCGGTGCCCCGGTCAGGTCCGGACAACCAATGGTAGCGAGGGTTCCCCCACCCCGTTCCCCGAGCCCGGCTCCTTCGGACCGGCCGGAGCGTCGCAGGCCCGTCCCTGGCCCGTCGCAGGCCCGCGCGGCGGCCGCCCACGCAGAAGCGGGCGGGCACCGGGATGTCCCGGTGCCCGCCCGCTTCGCGTTCGGCTTCGTCAGACGACGATCAGGGCGTCCAGCGGGGCCTGCGCAAGGGCGCCGGCCAGCCGCTCGCGGCCTGGCAGGAACGACAGCTCCATCAGGACCGCCACCCCGGCGACCTCCGCCCCGGCCCGCCGGATCAGCGAGAGCGAGGCCTCGGCGGTGCCGCCCGTGGCCAGGACGTCGTCGATGACCATGACCCGGTCACCGGCCGACAGGTCCTCGGCGTGGACCTCGATCTCCGCCGTCCCGTACTCCAGCTCGTACGACTGCGCGAGCGTCGCGCCCGGCAGCTTCCCGGCCTTGCGCACCGGCACGAAGCCGATGCCCGCCTGGACCGCCACCGGCGCCGCGAGGATGAACCCGCGCGCCTCCAGCCCGACGATCTTCGTCGCGCCGTACTGCCCGGCCAGCTCCACCAGCGCGTCCGTCAGGGCCGCGAAGGCCTTCGGGTCGGCCAGCAGCGGGGTGATGTCCTTGAACATCACGCCCGGCTTCGGGTAGTCCGCCACGTCCTTGATCCGGCCGAGCAGCAGCTCGCGGACCTCGGGGGAGAGCGCGCTCACCGGCGCCGCCCGGCGCGGCCCTGGGCCACGACCTGCGCGGTGTCGGTGGCCTCGTAGCCCTCGTCCTCCGGGGACTCGCCCTTGGCCGCCGCGGCCGCCCGCTTCGCGAGCACCCGCTTCTTCAGGGCCTTCATCGCCGGCTCGCGCTCCTTGAGGTCCACGACCAGCGGGGTCGCGATGAAGATCGAGGAGTACGCACCGGCCGCGAGGCCGACGAACAGCGACAGCGAGATGTCGTTCAGCATGCCGGCGCCCAGGAAGCCGCCGCCGATGAAGAGCAGCGCCCCGACCGGGAGCAGCGCCACGACGGTGGTGTTGATCGAGCGGACCAGGGTGCCGTTGATGCTGCGGTTGGCGATCTCGCTGAACGTGTAGCGGGTCTGCTTGGTGATGTCCTTCGAGCCCTCCTTCAGACCGTCGAAGACGACGACGGTGTCGTAGAGGGAGTAACCGAGGATCGTCAGCAGACCGATCACGGTGCCCGGCGTGACCTCGAACCCGACCAGCGCGTACACGCCGACGGTGATGGTGAGGTCGTGGATCAGGGCGATCAGCGCGGCGACCGCCATCCGCCACTCGAAGGCGATGGCGAGGTAGATCACCACGAGGACCATGAAGATGCCGAGGCCGGTCCAGGCCTTGTTCGCGATCTGGTCGCCCCAGCTGGGGCCGACCAGGTCCGCGTTGATGTCGGCCTCGGAGACCTTGAGGTCGGTGGCGAGCTGCTTCTTGACGCCCGCCGCGTCGTTCGTGTCCAGACCCGAGATCTGGATGCGCAGGCCGCCGGTGCCGAGCTCCTGGACGATCGCGTCGTGGCCCGAGGCCTCCTCCGACACCTCGGTCGCCTTGGCGACGGAGACGGCCGTCTTCGGGGTGGTGAAGACGGCACCGCCCTTGAACTCGATGCCCATGTTGAGGCCCTGAACGGCCAGGGCCACGATCGCCGTGATGGTGATCAGGATGGAAACGCCGTACCAGATGAAGCGCTTGCCGACGAAGTCGTAGCCGACCTCACCGCGGTACAGCTTGGCGCCGAGATCTCCCAGCTTCGACATCTCTCACGCCTCCTTTACGTCGACGGGAGCGGTGACGGAACCGGAGCCGGTGCGGCGGGACCGGCGCAGCGGCGGCTTGGCGCCGAGCCGCTTCGGGTCCAGTCCGGACCAGGGGTGACCGCTGGAGAAGAACTTCGTACGGGCCATCAGCGTCATGATCGGCTTGGTGAAGAGGAACACCACGACCACGTCGAGCACGGTCGTCAGACCCAGGGTGAAGGCGAAGCCCTGCACCTTGCCGACGGTGACGATGAACAGCACCGCGGCGGCCAGGAACGACACGAAGTCGGAGACCAGGATGGTGCGCCGGGCGCGCGGCCAGGCCCGCTCCACGGCGGGACGCAGGGTGCGGCCCTCGCGGATCTCGTCGCGGATGCGTTCGAAGTACACGATGAACGAGTCCGCCGTGATGCCGATCGCGACGATCGCACCGCAGACGGCGGGCAGGTTCAGCGCGAAGCCGATGCCCTTTCCGAGCAGCGCCATGATCGTGTACGTGAGGATCGCGGACACCAGGAGGCTGACGATGGCGATGAAGGCCAGGCCCCGGTAGTACACGAGCAGGTAGATCACGACGAGGATGAGGCCGATGGCGCCGGCGATGAGGCCGGCCTTCAGCTGCTCGCCGCCGAGCGCGGCGGTGACGGTGGTGACACTGTCCTCGCTGAAGGAGAGCGGCAGGGCGCCGTACGAGAGCATGTTGCCCAGGTCCTGCGCGGTCTGCTGGGTGAAGCCACCGGAGATCTCGGCGTTGCCGCCGGTCAGCGCCTGGCTGACGGACGGGTCGGAGACGACCTCGCCGTCGAGCACGATCGCGAACTGGTTCTGCGGCATCTGCTTGGTGGCGAGCTCACCGGTGATCTTGGCGAACTTGTCGGCGCCCTTGTCGGTGAACTGCATGGTGACGATCCACTGGCCGCGCTGCGGGTCGATGACACCCTTGGCGTCCTTGACGTCCGTACCGGCGACGCCGGCCGGGCCGAGGATCCACTTGCCCCAGGTGTCGCCGCGCTTGCCACAGGCGAGCGTCGCGTCCTCGGGCTTGGCACCCTTGCCGACCGCGGCGCGCTGCGCCTCGTTGGTGCAGTCCAGCGCCGCGAACTTCGCCTGGAGATCGGCGGCGGCCGCCTCGACGCCCGACGGGGCCGGGGTGGGGGCCGGAGCCTTGTCGTCTGCCTTCTTCGACTCGCTCGCCGAGGGCGAGGGAGAGGCGGTGGCGGCCGGGGCCTTGAGGGCCTCGCTGAGCACACGGCCCTGGGAAGTGGCGCTGGACGACGGGGTGGCCGGGGAGCTGGGCTTGCCGCTGCCCTCGGCCTTCGGGGCGCCGGAGCTGCTCGCGGACGGGCTCGGCGTGGCCTCGGGGGCCGCCGGAGCGCCGTCGGCGAAGGCCAGGACCGGGCGGAAGTACAGCTGGGCGGTGGTACCGACCTGCTCGCGGGCCTGCTTCTCGTTCGTCCCCTTGGGGATGTTCACGATGATGTGGTCGCGGCCCTGCGTCTGGACCTCGGCCTCCGACACGCCGAGACCGTTGACGCGGCGCTCGATGATGCCGACCGCCGTGTTCATGTTGGTCTCGTTGATCGCGTCCGGCTTGCCGGGCTCGCTCTTGGCCTTGAGCGTGATGCTCGTACCGCCCGCGAGGTCGATGCCGAGCCGGGGAGTCGTCTGCTTCGTGAGGAACATCCCCGCGGTGAGCGCCACCATCGCGATCAGGATGATCGCCAGGGCGCGCCCCGGCCTCCCCTGAGCCCCCGTGGGCCGCCGGCCCTTCTTCGGTGCTGCCACCTTGTCGTATCTCCCTGTCCAACCGCCCCGCGCCGGGTCAGCGCGCGGACGGCCACGAAATGTGTGGTGGGGACCCCTGCCCCCCGCAGAAGTGTCACTGACGGGGACCGCGGCGGCCGCCGGTCAGGCGCCTGCCCGGTCCCCGGCCGCGCGCTACTTCGCGCCGGCCTCGCCGTCGCCCTTGCCGTCCTTGGGCTCGTCGCCCTTGGGCTCGCCGTCCTTCGGCTCGTCGGCCTTGGGCTCGTCCTTCTTGCCCAGGTCGAGCTTCGGGGCGTCGGTCCCGGACTCGTCGGCGCTCTTGTCCGCGTCCTTGTCCGCGTCCTTGTCCAGGGTCAGCGAGGAGGCGTCGTCCGGAACGGCCGGCGTGTCGATCGTCAGATCATCACTGATGCCGTGGACGATGCGGTTGTACTCCGCGTCATCGAGGACGGCGCCGATGGAGTTCTTCGCGTAGATCGCGTGGACACCGGGGGCCACCTCGAGGGTGACGGTGTCCTCGCCGATCTCCTTCACCGTGGCGTACATGCCGCCGATGGTGCGGACGCCGGTGCCGGGCGACATGTGGTCACGCATCTGCGCGGCCGCCTGCTGCTTCTTCTTCGCGGAGCGGGTCATCAGGAACATGGCCCCGATGAGCACGATGAACGGGAGGAGTGTCACGAGATTCACGGGACGGAGATCCTTCGCACGACCGCACGGGAGACGGCCAATTTCTACGGGGGTGGGCACGCCGACCTGAAGGGTCGGCATCGGCGGAGTCTAGGCGAGTCCGCACCGATGGAACAACGCCCAGCATGGCACCGCAGTTCCTGACCGGGCGAACCTCCGCGCCGTCACCCCCCGAACAAGCCCTGTTGTCCGCTTGATCCACTCCCCTGCTGCGGGGGCGGGACAAGGCCCAGGTGAGCCCATGCGGCGGGGGTCGCGACCCGGCCGCGCGGGGTACGGGCCAGCAGGCCTTCCCGTACGAGGAACGGCTCGGCGACCTCCTCGACGGTCTCGCGCTCCTCGCCGACGGCGACGGCGAGCGTGGACAGGCCCACGGGGCCGCCGCCGAACAGCTTGAGCAGGGCTTCGAGCACGGCGCGGTCGAGGCGGTCGAGCCCGCGCGCATCGACCTCGTACACCTGGAGGGCGGTGCAGGCCACCTCGCGGGTGATCACCCCGTCGGCCCTGACCTGCGCGTAGTCGCGGACGCGGCGCAGCAGGCGGTTGGCGATGCGCGGGGTGCCGCGGGAGCGCCCGGCGATCTCGGCGGCGCCGGCGGTGTCGATCTCCACGTCGAGGAGGCGGGCGGAGCGGTGGATGACGCGTTCCAGCTCCTCGGGGGCGTAGAACTCCATGTGCCCGGTGAAGCCGAAGCGGTCGCGCAGCGGGGGCGGGAGCAGGCCGGCCCGGGTCGTCGCCCCGACCAGGGTGAAGGGCGGCAGCTCCAGCGGGATGGCGGTGGCCCCGGGCCCCTTGCCGACGATCACGTCGACGCGGAAGTCCTCCATGGCCATGTAGAGCATCTCCTCGGCGGGCCGGGACATGCGGTGGATCTCGTCGAGGAAGAGGACCTCGCCCTCCTGGAGGGAGGAGAGGATGGCGGCGAGGTCGCCGGCGTGCTGGATGGCGGGGCCGGAGGTGATCCGGATGGGCGCGCCCATCTCGGCGGCGATGATCATGGAGAGGGTGGTCTTGCCGAGCCCGGGCGCTCCGGAGAGCAGCACGTGATCGGCGGTGGCGCCGCGCTGGCGGGCCGCCTTCAGCACCAGGTCGAGCTGCTGGCGGACCTTCTCCTGGCCGACGAACTCGCCGAGGTCCTTGGGCCGCAGGGCCGCCTCGACGGCGGTGTCCTCGCCGTCCGCAGCCGCCGCCACGATCCGGTCGTCGCTCTCGTCATCCCAGTTCACGCTGTCAGTCTGCCTTGTCGTTCGTACGGTGGATTTCCGGAGCGGTCCCGCGCGGCGGCGCGCCCCGTCAGCGGGCGCGGTTCAGGGACTGGAGGGCCGCCCGCAGCAGCTGGGGCACCGGGGCCGATCCGCCGGCGGCGATGGCCGCCTCCGCCTGCGGAGTCACCACCGTCACCGCCTCCTCCGCTTCCCGCGACGCATAGCCGAGGCCGATCAGCGCGGCGGTGAGCTGCTCGGTCCATGGGGCGGGCCCGGTCGCCGCGGCGCGCTGCGCACCGACCAGGCCGCTCGACCCCAGCGGTGCGCCCAGCTTGTCCTTCAGCTCCAGCAGCAGCTTCTGGGCCCCCTTCTTGCCGATGCCGGGCACCGCCGTGAGGGCCTTCTCGTCACCCGTGGAGACCGCCAGGCGCAGCGCGTCCGGGCTGTGCACCCCGAGCATCGCCTGCGCCAGGCGCGGCCCCACCCCGCTCGCCGTCTGCAGCAGTTCGAAGACCTGCCGCTCGTCGTCGTCCGCGAAGCCGTACAGCGTCAGCGAGTCCTCCCGTACGACCAGCGAGGTGGCCAGCCTCGCCGTCTCCCCCATCCGCAGGCCGGCGATGGTGTTCGGCGTGCACTGCACGGCCATGCCCACTCCCCCGACCTCGATCACGGCCAGGGTGGGGGCGAGCGCGGCGACCGGGCCGCTGACGAAGGCGATCATGAGGGGCGGCCTTTCGAGGCGTGCAGGGCGACCGCCTGCTGGAGGCGGTTCTGGGCGGGGGCCCGCCAGATGTGGCAGATGGCGAGGGCGAGGGCGTCCGCGGCGTCGGCGGGCTTGGGCGGGGCGGACAGCCGCAGCAGCCGGGTCACCATGGCCCCGACCTGCGCCTTGTCGGCCCGGCCGGTGCCGGTGACGGCGGCCTTGACCTCGCTGGGGGTGTGCAGGGCGACCGGTATCCCGCGGCGTGCCGCGCACAGCATGGCAACGGCGCTCGCCTGGGCGGTGCCCATCACCGTGCTGACGTTGTGCTGGCTGAACACCCGCTCCACGGCGACGACTTCGGGCCGGTGACGGTCCAGCCACTCCTCGATGCCCTGCTCGATCGCGACGAGCCGGTGTCCCAACTCCGCGTCCGCGGGCGTCCGTACGACCCCCACCCCGAGCATCGTGAGCGGGCGGCCGGCGACGCCCTCGACCACGCCGACACCGCACCGGGTCAGCCCCGGGTCCACGCCGAGTACGCGCACTGCGCCCCCACCCTCCTTCGATCGCCGGTGCGTGCAGGCTAACCGGTGGCACTGACAAAGCAGCGGGCCGGCGGGGTGTGTTCCCCGCCGGCCCGCCGCTGATGCCGGATCAGGCGTCGACCTTCTCCATGACCTCGTCGGAGACGTCGAAGTTGGCGAAGACGTTCTGCACGTCGTCGCTGTCCTCCAGCGCGTCGATCAGCTTGAAGATCTTGCGCGCGCCCTCTTCGTCGAGCTCGACCTGCATGGTCGGGACGAAGCTGGAGTCGGCCGAGTCGTAGTCGATGCCCGCCTCCTGGAGCGCGGTGCGGACCGCGACCATGTCGGTGGGCTCGCTGATGATCTCGAAGGTGTCGCCGTTGTCGTTGACCTCTTCGGCACCGGCTTCGAGCACCGTCTCCAGGACGTCGTCCTCGGAGAGCTCACCCTTGGGCAGCAGGACGACACCCTTGCGGTTGAACAGGTACGAGACCGAGCCCGGGTCGGCCATCGAGCCGCCGTTGCGGGTCATGGCGACGCGGACGTCGGACGCGGCACGGTTGCGGTTGTCGGTGAGGCACTCGATGAGCACCGCGACACCGTTCGGGCCATAGCCTTCGTACATGATCGTCTCGTAGTCGGCGCCGCCGGCCTCAAGGCCACCGCCGCGCTTGACCGCGGAGTCGATGTTCTTGTTCGGGACCGAGCTCTTCTTGGCCTTCTGGATGGCGTCGAAGAGGGTCGGGTTGCCCTCGATGTCGGCACCGCCCATACGGGCCGCGACCTCGATGTTCTTGATCAGCTTCGCGAAGAGCTTGCCGCGCTTGGCATCGATCACGGCCTTCTTGTGCTTCGTCGTAGCCCATTTAGAGTGGCCGGACATCCGCCTGTCTCCTTCGCGTAACCAACAGTGTGCACCTCAGATCCTACCGGGACCTGTTTACAGCCCCGCGCGCACCATGTCGACGAAGTACGCGTGGACCCGGTCATCTCCGGTCAGCTCGGGGTGGAACGAGGTGGCGAGGACGTTGCCCTGGCGCACGGCGACCGTGTGGCCGTCGTACGTGGCGAGCACCTCGGCGGCGGCGCCGACCGACTCGACCCACGGGGCGCGGATGAAGACGCCCTCGACGGGACCGTCCTCTATGCCCGCGAAATCGATCTTCGCTTCGAAGGATTCGTTCTGGCGGCCGAAGGCGTTGCGGCGCACGATCATGTCGATGCCGCCCAGGGTCTCCTGGTCGTCACGGCCGTCGAGCAGCTTGTCGGCGAGCATGATCATGCCGGCGCAGGTGCCGTAGACCGGCATGCCGGCCCGCACGCGCTCGCGCAGCGGCTCCAGCATGCCGAACAGGACGGCGAGCTTCGACATGGTCGTCGACTCGCCGCCGGGGATCACCAGGGCGTCGACCTCGGCGAGCTCCTCGGGACGCCGGACCGGCCTGGCCACGGCGTCCGCCGCGGCCAGGGCGATCAGGTGTTCCCGTACGTCGCCCTGGAGGGCCAGGACACCGATGACGGGGTTGGTCATGGTGACTACCAGCCGCGGTTGGCGTAGCGCTCGGCCTCGGGCAGGGTGTCGCAGTTGATGCCGACCATGGCCTCGCCCAGGTTGCGGGAGGCATCCGCGATGATCTTCGGGTCGTCGTAGAAGGTGGTGGCCTTCACGATGGCGGCGGCGCGCTTGGCCGGGTCGCCCGACTTGAAGATGCCGGAGCCGACGAAGACGCCCTCGGCGCCGAGCTGGCGCATGAGCGCGGCGTCGGCCGGGGTGGCGACGCCACCGGCGGAGAACAGCACGACCGGGAGCTTGCCGAGCTCGGCGACTTCCTTGACCAGCTCGTACGGGGCGCGCAGCTCCTTGGCGGCGGCGTACAGCTCGTTGTTGTCGAAGCCGCGCAGCTTGGCGATCTCGTTCTTGATCTGGCGCAGGTGGCGGACGGCCTCGACGACGTTGCCCGTGCCGGCCTCACCCTTCGAGCGGATCATGGCCGCGCCCTCGGCGATGCGGCGCAGGGCCTCACCGAGGTTGGTGGCACCGCAGACGAAGGGGGTGGTGAACGCCCACTTGTCGGAGTGGTTGACCTCGTCGGCCGGGGTCAGGACCTCGGACTCGTCGATGTAGTCGACGCCGAGGGACTGCAGGACCTGGGCCTCGACGAAGTGGCCGATGCGGGACTTGGCCATGACCGGGATGGAGACGGCCTCGATGATCTCTTCGATCATGTTCGGGTCCGACATGCGCGCGACGCCGCCGTCCTTGCGGATGTCGGCGGGGACCCGCTCCAGGGCCATGACGGCCACGGCGCCGGCGTCCTCGGCGATCTTCGCCTGCTCGGCGTTGACCACGTCCATGATCACGCCGCCCTTGAGCTGCTCGGCCATGCCGCGCTTGACGCGGGAGGTGCCGATCGCGGACTCAGCGGACTGCGGGGTGGAGGGAAGCGTGCTCACGGATTGACCTCACTCGAAGGGAAGACGGGTGCTGCGGTGGTACTGCGCCGAGCAAACCGTCCCCGACCAGTCCACCGCAAGGGCCAATGAGGAGCCGGTGGCCCCTTTCAACTTGGCCTTTGGGTACAACTGGGACCGCTGGGCACCGCTACGGGCGGTCGGCAAGATCCACCGGAGGCTCGTCGTCCATTTCGAAGGCGAGCGGGAACGGGGCGTGGCCGGCCAGCCGGAACCAGCGGACCTTGCGGTGCCGGCGCAGCGCGCGGGCCGCCCGTACGGCGTCGTTGTGGAACCGCCGCGCCATGGGCACCCGGCGGACCGCCGCGGCCAGCTCCTCGGCGGCCGCCTCGCCACCGGGGGCCGCCTTGAGCAGATCCACCTGGGCGGCGTCGGCGAACACCGCGCGCAGCGCCTGGCTGAGCTCGCTCTCGGCGACCTCGCGCTGCTCCTCCTCGGCCTGGCGGGCGCCGTGGGCGGCCTCGTACAGGACGATCGAGGAGGCGGGGTCGAGCACTCCGGAGGTGGCCACTTCGAGCACCACCGAGGCGCGCCGTACGAGCTGCGCGTCGAGGGCGGCGCGGGCGGCGTCCATCCGCGAGTGCAGCCGGTCCAGCCGTCCGGCGGTCCAGCTGAGGTAGACCCCGATGACGCCGAGCGCCAGGGCGGTCCAGACAAGGGTTTCGATCACGCCGCGCGACAATACCCTCCTTCCGGAGGCACCCCCGGCGCGGCTACGTGTCCCGGCTCAGGCCCAGGCGGGTGCGCAGGCGGACGCGCTCGTCCGTGGCCACCGCCGCCGCGCCGTCCGTCACCGTCTCGTAGACCGCCAGGATGTCCGCGCCGACCGTCGACCAGTCGAAGCGGCGCACGTGCGCGGAGCCGTGGGCGCTCAGCTCCGCGCGCCGCTGCGGATCGCGGAGCAGGGCCACCGCGCCGGCGGCCAGCGCGTCCGCGTCCTCATTGGCGAAGAGCTCCCCCGCCGCCCCCTGGTCCAGGACCTGCGCGAACGCGTCCAGGTCGGAGGCGAGCACCGCGGCCCCCGCCGACAGGGCCTCGACCAGGATGATGCCGAAGCTCTCGCCGCCCGTGTTCGGGGCCACGTACACGTCGACGCTGCGCAGCAGCCGCGCCTTGTCCTCGTCGGAGACCATGCCGAGGAACTCCACCCGCGCGCGCAGATCGGCGGGCAGGGAGGCCACGGCCTCTTCCTCGTCGCCGCGGCCCGCCACGAGGAGCCGTACGTCCGGGCAGGCCTCCACGATCTTGGGGAAGGCCGCCATCAGGACGGGGAGGCCCTTGCGGGGCTCGTCGATCCGGCCGATGAAGCCGAGGGTCTGCCCGCCCCACTCAGGCTTCGGCTCGGCCGAGGCGAAGAAGTCCACGTCGACCCCGTTGGGGATCACGACGGCGTCCCCGCCCAGGTGCTCCACGAGCGTGCGGCGCGCGTACTCGCTCACCGCGATCCGGGCGCTGATCTTCTCCAGCGCCGGCTGGAGGATCGGGTACGCCGCGATCATGGCCCGCGAGCGCGGGTTCGAGGTGTGGAAGGTGGCCACGATCGGCCCCTGCGCCGCCCAGCAGGACAGCAGTCCCAGCGAGGGCGAGGCCGGCTCGTGGATGTGGATCACGTCGAAGACGCCGTCGTGCAGCCAGCGACGCACCCGCGCCGCCGACAGGAAGCCGAAGTTCAGCCGGGCCACCGACCCGTTGTACGGCACCGGCACCGCCCGCCCCGCCGAGACCACGTACGGCGGCAGCGGAGTCTCGTCGTCCGCCGGGGCCAGCACCGACACCTCGTGGCCGAGGCGGATCAGGTGCTCGGCGAGGTCGCGGATGTGGAACTGAACGCCGCCCGGTACGTCCCAGGAGTACGGGCACACGATGCCGATCTTCACTACGCGCGCTCCTCCAGGTCGTCCAGCCACAGCCGCTGCAGCATGTGCCAGTCCTCCGGGTGCTCGGCGATCCCCTGCGCGAAGGCGTCGGCCACCGCCTGGGTCATGACGGCCGTCTTCTCGGCCCGGTCCCCGGTCTTCGGCACCTCCACCTCGGGGTGGATCCGGCCGAACATCTTCGGCGATTCCCCGTAGTGCAGGGTCGCCGGGAGCAGCACCGCCCCCGTCTGCTGAGCCAGCAGCGCCGGCCCGGCCGGCATGCGCGCCGCCGAACCGAAGAAGTCCACCTCCACCCCGGAGGCCGACAGGTCGCGATCCGCGACCAGGCACACCAGACCTCCGGAGCGCAGCCGCCGGGCCAGGGTCCCGAAGGCCGCCCCGCCGCTGTGGGGCAGCACCTCCATGCCGAGGCTCTCGCGGTAGGCCACGAAGCGGTCGTACAGGCTCTCCGGCTTGAGCCGCTCGGCCACGGTGGTGAACGGGACGCCGATGTGGCCGATCGCCCAGGCCCCGGCGAGATCCCAGTTGGCCAGGTGCGGCAGGGCGACGACGACCCCGCGCCCGGAGGCGAGTGCCTCGCGCAGGAGGTGCTCGTCCTTGAACTCGACGTCCGTGCCGAAGCGCTTCGGGTCCATGGTCGGCAGCCGGAAGGACTCCATCCAGTAGCGCATGTACGAGCGCATGCCGGCCTTCGAGAGCTCGCGCAGCCGCTCCGGTCCGGCGTCCGGTACGACGCGGGCCAGGTTCGATTCCAGCCGAAGCACGCTCTTGCCGCGCCTCTTCCACGCATAGTCCGCGATCCGGCGCCCGAGGGCCACCGCGGCCGGCTCCGGCAGCTTCTTCACCCCGGCCCAGCCGAGCCCGTACAGCCCGTCGACCAGCCTGTCCTGCACCCGGCCGGCCATCAGGCCGCGCCGCCCTCGGCCACGGCGGCCGCGGCGTCGGCCTCCGCCGCCTCACGGCGTACGGTGACCACCCGCTGGATCAGCGTGACCAGCGAGCCCACGGCGACGACCCACAGTGCGATCGGCAGCAGCACCCCGATCCACGGGGGCGCGCCGAAGGTCTGCAGCCCGGCCAGACCGGCCGCGACCAGCGAGATCACCAGCCGCTCGGCGCGCTCGATGAGCCCGTTGACGGCCACCGGCAGGCCGATCGACTCGCCGCGGGCCTTGGTGTACGAGACCACCTGGCCGCTGGCCAGGCAGAAGATCGCCACCGCGCACAGCGCGTTGTCGTTCCCGGAGCCCGCGTACCAGAGCGCGAGGCCGCCGAAGATCGCCGCGTCGGCCACCCGGTCGAGCGTGGAGTCGAGGAAGGCGCCCCAGCGGCTGGAGACGCCCGCCTGGCGGGCCATGTTCCCGTCCACCAGGTCGGAGAACACGAACAGGGTGATGGTGATGGTGCCCCAGAAGAACTCCCCCCGGGGGAAGAAGACCAGCGCTCCCGCCACCACTCCGGCCGTGCCGATCAGGGTGACCGCGTCCGGGCTCACCCCCCGCCGGAGGAGGAATGCGGCGAATGGCGTGAGAACACGCGTGAAGAAAGCACGCGCGTACTTGTTCAGCATGGCCTTCCCGGAGGGTCGCTGGGCCGCACGGCCACATCGGCCACCGGCTGGCCCATCGTAGCCAGCGCCCCGGGCCCCCGGCGCCGCGCACCCACCGGTTCGGGCCGGGCAATCGCCGGTCCATGCCCGCGTCACGCTCCGGACAGTGCCGGGTACTACGTATGGACGCAGTGTGACGCCGGTGCAAAGCTCGAAGGACCCCGATTCAACCTCCTCACCGTCACACCGGGAGGCACGAGCATCATGGGAGCCACATCACACCAAGCCGGAGCCGCCGGCAGGGCACCGACGGCCGACCGCCCGTCGTCACTGCGGAACGTCGTGCTGGTCGGCCACAGCGGAGCCGGCAAGACCACGCTCGTCGAGGCCCTGGCCCTGACGGCGGGCGCCGTCAACCGGGCCGGCCGGGTCGAGGACGGCACCGCCGTCTCCGACTACGACGAGATCGAACACCGGCAGCAGCGGTCCGTACAGCTGTCCCTCGTCCCGGTCGAATGGGCCGGCATCAAGATCAACATCCTGGACACCCCCGGATACGCCGATTTCGTCGGCGAGCTCAGGGCCGGTCTGCGCGCCGCGGACGCGGCCCTTTTCGTCGTCTCCTCCTCGGACGGGATCGACGGCGCCACCCGCATGCTCTGGGACGAGTGCGCGGCCGTCGGCATGCCCCGCGCCATCGTCGTCACCCATCTGGAGGCAGCCCGCGCCGACTACGCACAGATGACCACCGTCTGCGGGGAGATCTTCGGAGCCGAGGACCCCGACGCCGTCATCCCGCTCTACCTGCCGCTGTACGGGCCTCCCGGCCCCGACGGGCACACCCCGGTCGCCGGCCTCCTCGGCCTGCTCTCCCGGCGCGTGTACGACTACACCTCCGGGGAGCGCGTGGAGCGCGACCCCGAGCCCGCCGAGCTCGCCCTCATCTCCGACGCCCGCTCCCGCCTCATCGAGGGGATCATCGCCGAGAGCGAGGACGAGAGCCTCATGGACCGGTACCTCGGCGGCGAGGACATCGACTTCAAGACCCTCGTCGACGACCTGGAGCGCGCCGTCGCCCGCGGCACCTTCCACCCCGTCCTGATGGCCGCCCCCGCCCCCGCCGCCGACGGCGCCCGCCAGGGACTCGGCACCGTCGAACTCCTGGAACTGATCACCGGCGGCTTCCCCACCCCGCCGGAGCGCGCCGCCGTGGCCGTCACCGCCCCGGACGGCGCCGAGCGACCGGCCGTCACCTGCGATCCCGACGGGCCCCTCGTCGCCGAGGTCGTCAAGACCTCCTCCGACCCCTACGTCGGGCGCGTCTCCCTCGTCCGCGTCTTCTCCGGCACCCTGCGCCCCGAGGAGACCGTGCACGTCAGCGGCCACGGGCTGACCGACCGCGGGCACGAGGACCACGATGTCGACGAGCGGATCGGCGCCCTCACCTCCCCCTTCGGCAAGCAGCAGCGCACCCTCACCCAGGTCATCGCCGGGGACCTGGCCTGCGTGGCCAAACTCACCCGCGCCGAGACCGGCGACACCCTCTCGGCGAAGGACCGGCCCCTGCTCATGGAGCCCTGGCCGATGCCCGACCCGCTGCTCCCCCTGGCCATCGCGGCCCACAGCAAGGCCGACGAGGACAAGCTCTCCCAGGGCCTGGCCCGGCTCGTCGCCGAGGACCCCACGATGCGGCTGGAGCAGAACCCCGACACGCACCAGGTCGTCCTGTGGTGCCTCGGCGAGGCCCACCAGGACGTGGCCCTCGAACGGCTGCGCACCCGCTACGGGGTCCAGGTCGACCCCGTCCCGCACAAGGTGAGCCTGCGCGAGACCTTCGGCGCCAAGGCCGCCGGCCGCGGCCGCCACGTCAAACAGTCCGGCGGGCACGGCCAGTTCGCCGTCTGCGAGATCGAGGTGGAACCGCTCCCGCCGGGCAGCGGCATCGAGTTCGTCGACAAGGTCGTCGGCGGCGCCGTGCCCCGCCAGTTCATCCCGTCCGTCGAGAAGGGCGTACGCACCCAGGCCGCCCGCGGGGTCGCCGCCGGCTATCCGCTGGTCGACGTACGCATCACCCTGCTCGACGGCAAGGCGCACTCGGTGGACTCCTCCGACGCCGCCTTCCAGACCGCCGGCGCGCTCGCCCTGCGCGAGGCCGCCGCCGAGGCCCGCATCCACCTCCTCGAACCGGTCGCCGAGCTCGCCGTCCTCGTCCCCGACGAGTACGTCGGCCCCGTCATGAGCGACCTCGCCGGCCGCCGCGGCCGCGTGGTCGGCACCGAACAGGCCGGCTCCGGCCGTACGCGGGTTCGCGCCGAGATCCCCGAGATCGAGATCGGCCGGTACGCCGTCGAACTGCGCTCGGTGTCGCACGGCACGGGCCGGTTCACCCGCGCCTACGCCCGCCACGAGCCCATGCCGCCCCAGATCGCCGACAAGATGCGCGAACAGGCCGAGAAGGGAACCTGATTGACACAGCGCCAGGAGCCGCCCACCCAAGCCGCTTGCGGTGGGCGGCATTTCCCTGTCCCATGACCATGGGAAGAGATACGCCGATAGGCTCATCTGCGCGGCAAAAGAGCACAACGCACAGCGATGGGGGCAACGGTGGCGGACGACGGATTCGACTTCAGGCCCGGGGCACAGGTCCCCCTCCAGGGGGGCGGCGGCCAGACGGCGGCGACCAACGCCCTCGCGTCGGCCGCGTACCGGGACGGCGGCAAGGACACCAAGCTGTCCGACATCGCGAAAGCCGACAACGAGTACCACAAGTCCACGGTCAAACCCCCGAAGATCTCGCTCTTCGAGCCCAACCTGGGCGAGGCCTTCTGCCGCGCCGTCGAGGCCCGCACCCTCGGCGCCGGCCGCAAACCGCTCATCCAGTCCTTCGGCCTCGACCCGCAGACCGTCGTCGAGCACTGCCTGGCCGCCTCCCGCATCCGCAAGGAGCGCGACCGCAAGCTGCGCCTGATCATGCTCGTCGCCGGCGTCGTCTTCCTGCCCGGCCTCCTGCTGTGGCTCGGTCTGTTCCAGCTCCGCAAGACGCTGGCCAAGGGTGACGGCAAGCGCTCGTCCTGGCTGGGCACCCTGCTGCTCGTGGGCGTCGCCGTCGTGGCGGCCGTGCTGATGTTCCGGCTGCCGTTCACCGGCTTCCTCGGCCTCTATCTGCGCGGCATGATCATCGCCCCCGCCGTGGGCTGGCTCCTCGCCCGCCGGATCTGCGAGGCCACCGCCACCGACCTGCGCTCGCGCTGGGACGGACTGCTGGCCGGCAGCGGCATCGGCGCCAAGATCCCGGAGGCGGTGCCCGGCAACCCGGACGAGAAGGCCCGGGAAGACCTGCGGCACTCGCTCGCCAAGCTCACGGCCGAGGACCGCAGCAACTCCGTCTTCTACGCCGGCCCCAAGGGCATCCTCGGCATGGGCACCCGCTGGGGCAGCTGGCAGATGGCCGAGGAGCTCGCGCCCAAGACCGAGGGCATGGAGATCCACCCGTTCCGCAGCTGGGACGTCATACGAGCGATCGACACCGAACTGCGCAAGCTGGAGCGCGGCCCGCTGCACACCGGCGGCCTGCCGCCCGCCTCGATCCAGCACTGGATCGTCACCCCGGTCGGCGAAGGCGCCGGAGAGGTGGCCCGCCCCACCGGCGCCGACGTGGACACCTTCCTCGTCAAGCCGCACGAGATCACCCGGATCTGCAACGAGCAGCAGTTCAGCGGCGGCAACCGGCACTACCTCGGCATCCAGTACCCGCTCTGGGACGGCCAGTTGGTGATCACGATGCTGGTGACGGTCACCGTGCTGTACAAGACCCTGCGCGTCGAGGTGACCGGCCACGCGCTCGGGCCGGTGCACGGCCTGTTCACCAGCAAGTCGGCCGCCCCGAAGGTCGAGGTGCCGAAGTCCATCCGGTTCTGGGAGACCGTCGAGCGGCCCCTGCCGCTGGTGGACGCCCAGGAAGTGGTCCGCCTCGCCGTCCGCGCCCCGCTGACCTGGTTCCCGCCGATCCTCGAATTCTTCGGCGGCAAGCTGGTCCTGCCCGAGCCCTTCGGCCTGCGGCACGTCTGGGCGGGCCAGCCCTGGCGCCACCGCTTCATGGCCGACGACGCCCTGCGCGCCGCGACTCCGGTCCTGCGGGCGGTGCACGCGGCGGCGCTGCGGGTGCTGGAGGAGAACGGCGCCGACATCGAGCGCTTCACCAACCGCTCGATGATGGTCAGCGGGCTCGTCCAGGACGCCGCCCCGCGCAAGGCGGACGCCTACGACGCGTAGCCGGCGGGTCCCGGGGCCGATCCGCGGCCCCGGGACCCGCCGGTCGTCGTCCTGCTCGTCGTCCTAGTCGGTGGGCCAGGCGTCGGCGAGCATCTGGCGGGTGTCCGCGAGGAGTTGGGGCAGCACCTTGGTGTGGCCGACGACCGGCATGAAGTTCGTGTCCCCGCCCCAGCGGGGCACGATGTGCTGGTGCAGGTGCGCCGCGATGCCGGCCCCCGCTGCCGCGCCCTGGTTCATGCCGATGTTGAAGCCGTGCGCCCCGGACGCCTTGCGCAGCGCGACCATCGCCCGCTTCGTGAGCTCGGCCAGCTCGGCCGTCTCGGCGGCGTCGAGCTCCGTGTAATCGGCGACGTGCCGGTACGGAACGACCATCAGGTGGCCGCCGTTGTACGGGTACAGGTTCAGCACGGCGTAGACGTGCTTGCCCCGGGCCACGATCAGGCCGTCCTGGTCGGACATCTCCGGAATCCCGCAGAAGGGACAGCCGTCCCCGGCCTCCGGACCGGTCGGCTTGTTCTCCCCCTGGATGTACGCCATCCGGTGGGGCGTCCACAGACGCTGGAACGCGTCCTGCGTGCCCACACCGATCTGCTGCTCCGGCTCAGTCGTCATGGGATGCAGCATATGACCTTGCCCCCGGCGGGCGTGTCGCCGGGGCAGGGACCGGTACCGGGCCCGCGATGCTGGGCCCATGCGCGAACAAGCCGAGACCGGGGACGCAGTCTGGGAGCGCCGTACCGAGCTGCCCCTGTTCTACGCCTCACTGATCTTCCTCGCCGGGTACGCGGTCCGCGTCCTGGCCACCGACGCCCACCGCCTCTGGCGGCAGATCGCGACCGTCGTGGTCCTGGTGACCTGGCTCTGCTTCATCGTGGACTTCCTGGTGCGGCTCGTCCTCAGCCGCCAGCGGCCACGGCGTTTCATCCGCCTGCACTGGCTGGACGCCCTGGTCGTCCTGCTGCCGACCCTGCGGCCGCTGCGCATGATCAAGGTCCACGACGCCGTCCAGGCCAAGCACGACCGCCCGCGTCGCAGTCTCTACCCGCGCGTGATCATGTACGCCGGTCTCTCGTCGCTGCTGCTCGGCTTCTCCGGCTCGCTCGGCATGTACCACGTCGAGCGGCAGGACCCGGCCTCGCCGATCCAGACGTTCTGGGACGCGGTGTGGTGCGTGTGCCAGACGCTGTCGACGGTCGGCTACGGCGACGTGGCCCCGGTGACCCCGGAGGGACGGCTGATCGCGGTCGGGCTGATGGCCTGCGGCCTGGCCCTGCTGGGCGCCGTGACGGGTTCCTTCTCGTCCTGGCTGATCCAGACCTTCCGTCGGGAGGGCGAGGAAGAGGGGCCCTCGGGAGACGGAAGTTCTCCCGGGGCCCCTTGACGAGCCGCTGCGCCGGTCAGACCTGGACGCGGTCCTCGACGACCTTGGCCAGCTTGGCCAGCGCCTCGTCCTTGGCGATGCCGTTCTCCTGCGAACCGTCGCGGTAGCGGAAGGAGACGGTGCCCGCGGCCATGTCCTCGTCACCGACGATGATCATGAACGGGACCTTGAGCTTCTGGTGGTTGCGGATCTTCTTCTGCATCCGGTCGGAAGAGGCGTCCACCTCGACGCGCAGGCCCTTCTTCTTCGCCTCGGCGGCGAACTCCTGCAGGTACTCCACGTGCCCGTCGCCGATCGGGATGCCGACCGCCTGGACCGGGGCCAGCCACGGCGGCATGGCGCCCGCGTAGTGCTCCAGCAGCACGGCGAAGAACCGCTCGATGGAGCCGAACAGGGCGCGGTGGATCATGACCGGGCGCTGGCGGGAGCCGTCGGGCGCGGTGTACTCCAGGTTGAACCGCTCCGGCAGGTTGAAGTCGAGCTGGACGGTCGACATCTGCCAGGTACGGCCGATGGCGTCGCGCGCCTGCACGGAGATCTTCGGGCCGTAGAACGCCGCGCCGCCCGGGTCCGGGGTCAGCGGGAGGCCCTGCTTCTCGGCGACCTGCTGGAGGACGGCGGTGGCCTCTTCCCAGACCTCGTCCGAGCCGACGAACTTCTCCGGGTCCTTGGTCGACAGCTCCAGGTAGAAGTCGGTCAGACCGTAGTCGCGGAGCAGGTTCAGCACGAAGGTGAGGGTGCGGTCGAGCTCCTCGGCCATCTGCTCACGGGTGCAGTAGATGTGCGCGTCGTCCTGGGTGAACCCGCGGGCACGGGTCAGGCCGTGCACGACGCCCGACTTCTCGTACCGGTACACGGTGCCGAACTCGAACAGGCGCAGCGGGAGCTCACGGTACGAGCGGCCGCGCGCGTCGAAAATCAGGTTGTGCATCGGGCAGTTCATGGGCTTGAGGTAGTAGTCGGTACCACCGTCGAGCTGCATGGGGGGGTACATGCCCTCCGCGTACCAGTCCAGGTGACCGCTCTTCTCGAAGAGCGCGCCCTTGGTGGCGTGCGGGGAGTAGACGAACTCGTAGCCCTCTTCCTCGTGCCGGCGGCGCGAGTAGTCCTCCATGGTCCGGCGGATGATGCCGCCGCGCGGGTGGAAGACGGCCAGGCCGGAGCCGATCTCGTCCGGGATGGAGAAGAGGTCCAGCTCGTTGCCGAGCTTGCGGTGGTCGCGCTTCTCGGCCTCGGCGAGGAAGTCGAGGTGGGCCTTCAGCTCTTCCTTCGACGGCCAGGCGGTGCCGTAGATGCGCTGGAGCATCGGGTTCTTCTCGCTGCCGCGCCAGTAGGCGGCCGCGTTGCGCATCAGCTTGAACGCCGGGATGTTGCGGGTGGTGGGCAGGTGGGGACCGCGGCAGAGGTCCTTCCAGCACAGCTCGCCGGTCTTGGCGTCGAGGTTGTCGTAGATGGTCAGCTCGCCGCCGCCCACCTCGACGTTCGCGCCGTCGTCGGTGGACGCGGAGCCCTTGATGCCGATGAGCTCCAGCTTGTACGGCTCGTCGGCGAGCTCCTCGCGGGCCGCCTCGTCGGAGACCACGCGGCGGGCGAACTTCTGCCCGCGCTTCTGGATCTCCTGCATCTTCTTCTCGATGACCTTGAGGTCCTCGGGGGTGAAGGGCTTGGCGACGTCGAAGTCGTAGTAGAAGCCGTCCCGGACCGGCGGGCCGATGCCCAGCTTGGCCTCGGGGAAGAGCTCCTGCACGGCCTGGGCCATGACGTGCGCGGTCGAGTGGCGCAGGATGTTCAGGCCGTCCTCGGAGGAGATCTCCACCGGCTCGACGGTCTCGCCGTCCTTCACCTCGTACGCGAGGTCCTTCAGCTCACCCGCGATGCGCGCGGCGACGATGGTGCGCTCGCCGGCGAAGAGCTCGGCCGCCGTAGTGCCCGTGGCCACCACGCGCTCGTCCCGCTCGGAATCGCGTTGGATGATCACACGGACGTCTGACACCGGTCTCTCCTGACTCAGGGGGTGCGCGAGCGAACACTGCGCGCCTGAATCGTACCGAGCCGAGCGGCTCACCCGCGAAACGGTTAAGCCTCCGCCGCCCCGGGCCTGCGGGCCGGAGCGGACGGCGGGCGGCGGCGGGGTCGGTCAGTCGTCCGTCGGGAGGACGTCCGCGGGGTCCAGGGACTCGTCCAGGGACTTCATCAGGCGGTCGCGCTCGACCTCGTCCAGCGGGACCGGGCTCACGTCGGTGGCGTCCGTGAGCCGCCGGAACCCGCCCCGGCGCTGGAGCCGCCCGCTCACCCGGATCGGCACGCCGACCAGATGCGCGTGCCCCGCCACCCGGTACGCCTCCTCGTCCAGCACCGCCCGTACGTACGGCACCTCCGCCCCCGCCAGGACGCGCAGCCGGATCGTGCCCCCGCCGCCCGGCGCCGAGCGCCGCATCCGGACCACCGCGCCGGCCACCCGTACGGGCACCGCCGGTTCGTCGCGGGTGTAGCGCGCCGCCGCCTCCCGGAGCACCGGCAGATCCCCGGGCGAGAACTCCACCGGCTCGGGACGTGCCGCGCAGCCCGCCGGGACCCCGGCCGCCGGCGCCCAGGCCAGTGCGATCCGGGCCCCCTCCGAGCCGCGCACCAGCGCGATCAGCGCATCGGCCAGCTCCCGGCTGACCCCGGCCTCGACCGCCGCGTCGAAGGCTTCCATGCCGCCGGTGGCCCGCCGGTAGTCCACGGCCTCCCGGGCCGCGTGCAGCGCGTGGTGCAGCCGGGTCACGGTGCCCCGCCCGCCGTCCACCGGGACGTACGCGGTGAGCCGGCGCCCGCCGGGGGCCGGCCCCACCAGGACCCCGTCCAGGGCGCGTTCGGCCTGGCCGCGGTGGCGGGCCCCGTAGTACCCGGCCCTGGCCCGGTCCGCGAGGGCCCCGGCCAGCAGGAGCTGCCGGGCGGCCGAGCGGAGCTGTTCCTGCACGGTCCACGCGGCCGCGCCCTGCGGCCCGTACGGTCCCTCGGGTCCCTCCGGGATCCGCCGCTCCCAGCGGATCTCGTCGCTGGGCACGCTCAGTCCGTACAGCACCTCCCGCGCGGACGGCAGCGCGCTGCGCGAGAGGGCGGTCAGCGCCTCCTCCAGCAGGTCGGAGCAGTCGGGGAAGGCCCGGCTCTCGGGGACGAGGAGGCTGCTCCCCCCGCCGGCCGACCCGTACGGGGCCGGCGGCGTCCAGCGTCCGTACCGCCCGGCGGCCCCGCCCCGGCGCTGCCAGCCGTGCCGGTGCAGCAGGGCCCCCAGTACGGCCGGGTCGACGTGTGCGGGATCGGGCGTCCCGGAGTCCGAAAAGTCCCCGTACTCCGACGGGGACCTCAGCGGTTCCAGGTTCGGTGAGTGCCAGTGCATCAAGGTGTCCCTCCCGACCCGACCCGGGTCATGATCTCGCACAGCGCCCGGTCGTCGAAGATCCGCGAGGTCGGGATCCGTACGGTGGTCCGGCGCCGGCCGGTCACGGGGTGCCCGGCGAGGTTGGTCCAGTAGCAGCAGTGCCGCAGGTCGAGCCGGTCGTGGCCGGCGGCGAGCCACTGGTCGCGCTCTCGCGGGACGAGCATCACGACGAGGATCTTGTGGACGGCGACCGGCGTGCGCGCCAGCTTCACCAGGTGCTCGTTGTCGAGGGTGAAGGCGAACGTGGGCCCCGCCGGTCTGGGCGGTACCTGGTAGGTCGCCTTCAGCTGCACCTTGATGGTGACCTCGTCGTCGACGACGTGCTCGGGCGCGCCGTGGTTGACCTGCCAGTCGATGCCGTTGTCCGGAAAGGGCTGGGAGAGCGAGCAGCCGGCCGCGGCCGCGACGGCGTGCAGGTATCCCACCTGGAGGGTCTCCATGCAGGCGGTGGTGGCGAGCGTGCCGCGCAGCGGTCCGGTCCGGTCGTCGTTCCGCGGATCGGTCCTCCCCTGCAGCATCCCGCCCGGTTCGGGCTGCGCGAGCGCCATGGCCGGCTCCCCATGCCTTCCGGGCTCTGCCGAATGAGGGTGGTGTGGTGGGTGGGGTGACGACCGGTCATGTGTGCGGTCCCCCAGGAAAGTTGTCTCCGCACCGGACCGCCCGCAAACGGCGTACGGCGCAAACAGGCCGGGTATCACCGATGCGGGCGGGGGTGGCACGTTCCGAGGCGGCGGCGCCCGGGTGCGCCCCGACTGCCGATCGGGAACGAGGAGTTCGCCATGACGCGCTGGTATGAGGGGCCGCTGGCCGCATTCGACACGGAGACGACCGGGGTGGACGTGGAGCAGGACCGGATCGTGTCCGCCGCTCTCATCGTGCAGGAGTGTGCGGGCGGCCGGGTCCGCTCCACCCGCTGGCTGGTCAATCCCGGGATTCCGGTGCCCCCCGGGGCCACGGAAGTGCACGGTCTGACCGATGAGCACCTCCAGCGCAACGGGCGGTGGCCGGCGCCGGTCGTGGAGGAGATAGCCCGTGCGCTCGGGGAGCAGCTGGTGGCGGGCCGGCCGGTGGTGGTGATGAACGCGCCGTTCGATCTGACGCTGCTGGACCGGGAGTTGCGCCGGCACCGGGCGTCGACGCTGGCACGGTATCTGGACAACCGGCCGCTGACGGTGCTGGATCCGCGGGTGCTGGACAAGCACCTGGACCGGTACCGCAAGGGCCGCCGGACGCTGACGGACCTGTGCGCGCACTACGGGATAGAGCTGGAGGGCGCGCACGACGCGGCGGCGGACGCGCTGGCCTCGCTGGAGGTCGTACGGGCGGTGGGGCGCCGGTTCGCGGCCCGGCTGGAGCGGCTGTCCCCGGCGGAGCTGCACACGCTCCAGGCGGTGTGGCACGCGGCGCAGGCGCGCGGGCTGCAGGCGTGGTTCGCGCGGCAGGGGACGCCGGAGTCGGTGGATCCGCACTGGCCGCTGCGGCCGGAACTGCCGGCGGCGGCGTAGGCCACGGCCCGGGACGAACACGCGGGCAACGGGCCCCGGACATGCGGAAGGCCGGCCCGTCGTGAGACGGACCGGCCTGACCCGGTGGGCGATACTGGGATCGAACCAGTGACCCCTTCGGTGTGAACGAAGTGCTCTCCCGCTGAGCTAATCGCCCGGGAACGGGTTGAACAATACAAGAGGCACGGGGTCTGGTTCAAACCGCTTCCGGCGAGGTGGCCAGGCGCGCCGCGAGCGCGTGCCGTCCGGCCCGCATCATCAGGGCGTGGTTGAGGCGGAACGCGGGCCGCACGGGCACCGAGAGACGCCTCAACAGGGGGCTGCGCACCTCGACCTCCTGCTCGTACAGGGCCCGGGTCCCGCGGCCGCCCGCTCCCCGGCGGGCCCGTACGGTCCACCGCGCCCAGCCCTCGATGTCCCCGTGCAGGGCCGCCTCCAGGAGGCCGAGCCCGGGATCGCGGAGCAGTTCGGTGGCGGTCATCCGGATCTCGTACGGGAGGAGGGAGCGGATGAGCAGGGTGCCGTTGTACCCGACGTGGTCGCCCTGCCCGTCGATCTGCTCGACCGCGCGGACCTGGGGCCACCAGCGCGGGTAGTCGCCGGCCTGCTCCAGTACGGAGTAGACCCGCGCGGGCGGGGCGTCGAGGTCCCACACGGTGCTGAAGCGGTAGCGGTTCCAGCGGTCCAGGCGGCTGCGGTCCATGGCCCCAGTCTGGACCGGCGGGGCGGCGCGCGGGGCCCGCTCCGCCGTATCCACCCTTCCGTGGGTACGGCCGCGTACTCCCGTGTACTCAGCGCGGATCTGAGTACGCGCACCCATGTCCTGACGGCGTGACGGGCGCCACACTCCGGAACATGGCGACTCCACCACCACCCGGCATACCGCTGCCACCCGACCGCGAGCTGGCGCTCATCGACCGGGAGCTGGCTCAACTCGACGCCCGGCGCAGCTACTTGCTGGCCCGGCGGGACTGGCTGCTGCGGCTGCCGGCACCGAACGGCTGGGCGCAGGCCCCTTCCGTCTCCCCGGCCCGCCCGCAGGAGACCTCGGGCCCCGGTGCGCAGAACGTGCTGCTGACGTTGGGTGCGGTGCTGCTCGCGGTGGCCGCGCTGGCGTTCACACTGGTCAGCTGGGGGTCCCTGGGGATCGCCGGGCGCAGCGCGGTGCTGGCCGTGGTGACGGCGGCGGCGCTGGGCACGCCCGCGCTGCTGCTGCGCCGCGGGCTGCGGTCGACGGCCGAGTCGGTGGCGGCGGTGGGGCTGCTGCTGACGGTGCTGGACGCGTACGCGGTGTACGCGGTCGCGACGCCGCGGACCGACGGCACGGCGTACGCGGCGGGGGCGGCGGCCGTACTTGCGGCGCTGTGGGCGGGGTACGCCCGGGTGCTGCCGGGGCTGGTGGTCCCGCTCCCGGCGGCGGTGCTGACGGCGCAGCTCCCGCTGCCGCTGGCGGCGGTGGCCGCGGCGGCGGGGCCGGTGGGGTGCGGCTGGGCGCTGCTGGCGACGGCGACGCTGGACGCGGCGCTCGTACTGCTGGTGCCCGGGGCCCGGGCGCGGGCGGCGGTGTTCGGCCCGCCGGCGTTGAGCGCGGCCGTCCTGGGGGCGGGCGCCCTGCTGAGCGGGCTGTCGCAGATGGCGCAGGCGGGTTCGGCGGGGGCGGCGGCCGGTCCGGCGCTGCTGCTGGCGGCCTGCGCGGCGCTGGGCGTCGCGGTGGCCTGGCGGGAGCCCTCGGCGATGGCGGCCTCGGTCGTGGGCGCCCTCGCCGGGGTGGCGGCGCTCGGCGGCCCGGTCCGGCCGCTGCTGGCGCGGGACTGGGCCGTGGTGGTGTTCCTGCTGCTCGCCCTGCCACTGCTGGCTGCGGTACGGGCGAGGATGCTCCCGGCGGCGGTCCGGCGCGGCCTGGCGCGGGCCGGGGCGGGGGTGGCCGCCCTGGCGGCGCTGTCGGCGCTGGTGGCGGCGGTGGGCTCGCTGGGGTCCCGGGTCGGGGTGCTGGGCGAGGTGTGGGCGGCGACGACCCCGTCCCGGGACGCGTACGGGCCGGGCCCGGCGGCCGCGGTGACCCTGCTGCTGGCCGCGGGGGCGGCCGGGTGGCTGGCCCGGGTGCTGCCGCGCCCGGAGCCGGGCGTGATCGCGGTGGTGCTCGGCTGGGCGGGGCTGTTCACGGCGCCGCTGCTGTCGGGGCTGCCGGTGGCGGCGGTGCTCGCGGCCCAGCTGGCGGTGACGGCGGCGGCCGGGGTGTGCGCGCTGCGGCTCGGGCGCGGTCCGGGGTATGCGGCCGCGGTGTGCGCGGTGGTGGGGGCGCTGAACCTGTCGGTGGCCGCGCTGGACGGCCGTACTGCCACCTTCGCGGTGTTCGGGCTGCTCGGTGCGGGCTGCGCGGCGGGGGCGGCGCGGCGGCCCGCTCCGCTGCCCGTGCGGGCCGGGGCGGCGGCGGGGGCCGTCGGGTACGCGGCGGCACTGACGGCGGCCCTGGGGGCGCTGTGGGGGCTCGCGGTGTCCTGGTGGGCGCTGCCGCTGCTGACGGTCCCGGCGGCGGTGGCCGCGGCCGGCCCGCGGCTGGGCCGGGTGCGGCTCCCTGCGGAGGCCGCGGCGGGCGCGGTCGGTGCGGTGGCCCTGCTCCTCGCGAGCTGGCCCTGGGAGCCGGCCCGGGCGGCGCTCGTGTGCGCGCTGGCCGGGGTGGTCTGCGCGGGGGCGGCGGTACGGGCGGAGCGGCGCGGGCTCGGCTGGGCGGCCGGAGCCCTGTTCGTGGCGGCGACGTGGATCCGCCTGTCGGCGTCGGGGGTGCAGGTGCCGGAGGCGTACACGCTGCCGGTGACGGTGTCCGCGCTGGCGGTGGGCTTCGTACGCCGCCGCCGGGACGGGCAGGCCTCGTCGTGGACGGCGTACGGGCCGGGGCTGGGCGCGACGCTGCTGCCGAGCCTGCTCGCCGCCTGGGGCGATCCGCACTGGCTGCGGCCGCTGCTGCTGGGCCTGGCGGCGCTGGCGGTGACCCTGCTCGGCGCGCACCGGCGGCTCCAGGCCCCGCTGCTGCTCGGCGGCGCCACCCTCGCGGTGGTGGCCCTGCACGAGCTGGCCCCGTACGTGGTCCAGGTCGTCGACGCGCTGCCGCGCTGGCTGCCGCCGGCGCTGGCGGGGCTGCTGCTCCTGGTGGTGGGGGCGACGTACGAGAAGCGGCTGCGGGACGCGCGTCGGCTGCGGGCGGCGCTCGGCCGGCTCAGGTAGCGGCGGGAACGGGGAAACGCCAAGGGCCCGGAGACGGTGAAAGTCTCCGGGCCCTTGGTCCGGGTGGGCGATACTGGGTTCGAACCAGTGACCCCTTCGGTGTGAACGAAGTGCTCTCCCACTGAGCTAATCGCCCGGACGCACCGCAAACATTACCCCATGTCAGCGGTGGTTCCCGACCATCACTGGTCCTTGAGGTCCCAGGGCATCGTGAGCCCGTACTTCCACAGGTAGAAGCCGATCAGCACGCCCGCGATCACGAGCCCGACGCTGGTCAGGATGATGTTGCGGCGGCGGACCCTGGGGTCCAGCGCCTTCTGCGCGGCCTCGGTGACCTTGCGCTTGGTCCAGCGGAGCACGAGCGACGCCCAGGCGAACTCGGTGGCCCAGATCGCCAGGCCGGCGAAGATCGCGACCCAGCCGGGGCCGGGCAGGACGAGCATGGCGACGCCCGCGCCGATCACGGCGAGTCCGACGATGAAGACGCCGACCTGCCAGCTGATGTGCAGGGTGCGGCGCGACTTGATGAAGGCGGGAGCCTTCGATACGTGCGGCGCTTCTTCCGTGGTCTGCTGAGTGGCGTCGTCGGCTGCGGACTCGACTTCGGACTCGGCTGGGGACTCTTGGGCCCCGCGGTCACTCCCCGTATTCATGAGCTCGAATCTACCGGAGCCGGAAGCACACGTGAATGGCGCTTTGGATCCGCCGTCCGAGGGACCCAGAGGTCCGCAAAACGGTCAGAGGGGTTTACAACGGCACCGTAGGTGGCATGTCGATTTCGCCGACGTGCGAATCCCCGAGCGCACACTGAGCGAAAGGCCCTGGCGCTTATGAACACCACGGTCAGCTGCGAGCTGCACCTGCGCCTCGTTGTGTCGAGCGAGTCCTCACTGCCTGTCCCGGCGGGCCTGCGGTATGACACGGCCGATCCCTACGCCGTGCACGCCACCTTCCACACCGGCGCCGAGGAGACGGTCGAGTGGGTTTTCGCCCGAGACCTCCTCGCTGAGGGCCTCCACCGGCCCACCGGAACCGGAGACGTCCGCGTCTGGCCGTCCCGCAGCCACGGTCAGGGCGTCGTCTGCATCGCCCTGAGCTCACCGGAGGGAGAAGCACTGCTCGAAGCACCCGCCCGCGCACTCGAATCGTTCCTCAAGCGGACGGACGCCGCGGTTCCACCCGGGACCGAACACCGGCACTTCGACCTCGACAAGGAGCTCTCCCACATCCTGGCCGAAAGCTGAGCCAGGCCCTCAGGGAGCACCTCCCGGCACGCGCCGGGGGCCACTCCGCACCGTCCGACTCGGGGCGACGGTGCGGGCTGGACGAAAACCTCATACGGCAGTGCCGGCGCTGTTCTTGCGGAAGCCGTCCGCAAGGGCGGCGCCGGTGTGCGTGGCGGGGTCCACCTCGCCGCTGGTGACGCGTCCGTCACTGGGGTCCCTCCCGGTTCCGGCCGGTCACGGCTAGAGTCGGCCCCCAGCGGCGGCACTGGTCCGTCGCCGCAGGCCCGGCCCCCAGGGAGCGACCCCGTGCAGATTCCCCACGACACCCGTCGCGCGCTCGACGTCGTCGTCGCGCTGGTGAACACCGCGGCCGAGACGGACCACCCCGACGGACTGGCGGACGTCGGCTCACTGCGCGAATTCGTACGCGAGTACAAGATCAGCGACATCGGCGAGCTCGGCGCCCGCGACCTCTCCGGCGTACGGACGGTCCGCGGCAAGTTCGCCCAGGTCTTCGGCGCGCCCAACCCGCGGACCGCGGCCGGGCTCATCAACGAGCTGGTGGCGACCGCCGGCACCACCCCACAGCTGACCGACCACGACGGCTACGACTGGCACGTCCACTACTTCGCGCCGGGCGCCTCGCTGGGCGACCACCTCGCGGCCGACGGCGGCATGGCGCTGGCCTTCATCGTGGTCTCCGGCGAGCAGGAGCGGCTGCGCCGCTGCGAGGCCCCCGACTGCCGGCGGGCCTTCGTGGACCTGTCCCGGAACCGCTCCCGGCGCTACTGCGACAGCCGGACCTGCGGGAACCGGCTGCACGTGGCCGCGTACCGGGCGCGACGCAAGGAGGCCGACGCAGGGCCTGCGGAGCCGGACGCCCAGCAGGACGCACAGCCGGACGCGCAGTAGGGCTCACAGCAGGAAGAGGTCGTGAACGGCGGCCAGCAGCAACAGGGTGCCGATCACCCCTAGGAAGATCATCAGGGGCGGCTGGGAGAGCGCGAAGAGGCAGCCTCGCGGCTCGTCGGCGACGGGGGCGGGGACCGGGGCCGGTGCGGGAACCGGCGGGTCGCCCTGCGATGTGTCGAGCATGTCCGGGCGATGATCGCGCAGGGTGCGCGCGAACGGCCCCCAACACGCCAGCCTTTACGCGGGAGTTCACCCCTTCTTGTCAGGCCCGCGGCGATACCGCTCCCGAGCTCAGATGCCGTGCTTCTTCAGAATCGCTTCGATGTCGGAGAAGTCGTCCGCAGGAGTGGCGGGGGCCTGGCGGGACGCCGGCTGCGGAGGGGCGCCCTGACCCAGCGAGGGGGCGGACGCGGCCGGGGCCACGGCCTCCTGCGCGGGGCTCCCCTTGGCCGCCTTCGGGGCCTTGGCCGGCTTGACGGGCTTGGCGGGCTCCTCCCCCGCGCCGAGCCGGCGCCGCTCGATGGCGCGCGTGGTCATGAACAGCACCCAGGAGAGCCCGAGCAGCCCGAAGCCCGCCCAGACGGTCGGGTCGAAGACGATCTTGGACGCCCATTCCACGAGGCCCGTCAGCACCAGGGCGACCGGCACCAGCGCGTACGCCGCGATCCGCGTGGCGGTGAGGAAGCGCTTGCGGTACGCGGTCACCGCGGCGATGCCCAGGCCCGCCGCGGACACCGCGGAACATATGGTCTCGGCCAGCATGCGGTCCTCCAGGGGTGGGCGATCTGTCCCTTCCATCCTGCACCGGTCACCACCGCAGCGGCCATGGCCCGAGTGGACCCGGCGCCGATCTCCGGGAGATCTCGGGGTCGCGCCTCCTCCTCAGGGGGTGCGCGAAGGGGTCCGGGAGGGGGCGCGGCGGGGGCGCGACAGGGGTGCGTTTCGATGGGCTCGACCGGCGGCTGGGACACTGGACCCATGACCGATTCCGTGATCCTCGACGTCTGGTGCGAACTCCAGTGCCCGGACTGCCACCGCGCCCTGGACGACGTACGCGCCCTGCGGGCCCGCTACGGCGACCGGCTGGACATCCGGCTGCGCCACTTCCCGCTGGAGAAGCACAAGCACGCCTTCGCCGCGGCGCAGGCCGCCGAGGAGGCCGCCGAGCAGGGCCGGGCCTGGCCGTACGTGGAGGCCGTACTGGCCCGCACCGCGGAGCTCGGCGAGCGCGGCGAGGCCGTCCTGCTGGACGTGGCGCGTGAACTCGGCCTCGACGCCGAGGAGTTCGACACCGCGCTGATCGACGGCCGGCACATCCTGATCGTCGACGCCGACCAGGCCGAGGGCAAGGCCATCGGCGTGACCGGCACCCCGACGTACGTCATCGACGGCGAGCGCCTCGACGGCGGCAAGAGCCAGGACGGCCTGCGCACCCGCATCGAGGAGATCGCGGACCGCCTGCTGGCGGAGAACGCCTAGCTAGCTGCCGACGGCTAGAGCAAGTCCTTGGCGTAGTTGACGTTCGTCGTCCGGTAGCCGAGGGACTCGTACAGCCGCAGGGCCGGGGTGTTGCCCGCGAAGACATTGAGACCGAGGACGCGGTGGCCCCCGGCGAGGGCCGCGCGTTCGGCGAGGAGCATCAGGTCGCGCCCGTGGCCCCGGCCCCGGTGCTCCTCGGCGACGGCGACGTCGAAGACGTACGCGCCCTCTCCGTTCGGCGCCGCCCACACGTGGCCGACGCGGACGCCGTCCGCCTCCAGGACGGCCAGGGTGGTGCCCTCGGTGGCCAGTCCGTGGGGCAGCGCCCGTTCGTGGTCGGCCACCGCCTTCGCCCGCGCGGCCTCCTGCGGCATGCCGCGGGTGGTCCAGTCGGCGGCGTAGCCCTCGATCGCCGCGACGAGCCAGACCTCGTACTCGGCCTGCGTCATGGGTCGCCCGACGACCCCCTGCCGGAGCTCGGGCGGCTCGGCCGGGAGGTCCTTGGCCATGTTGCGGCTGTACTCGGTGTACCCGAGCGCCTGGGCCATCCGCAGTCCGCCCGGGGACTGCGCGGGCACGGAGACCCGCACGCGGCGGCAGCCCCAGCCGCGCAGCACCTCCTCGGCGGCGAGCGCCCCGACCGTGGCGCGGCCGCGCCGCCGGTCGGGCTCGTCGACGGCGAGATCCCGGATCTCGCCGACGGTCGGCCCGAAGGGCGTGTCGCAGGCGACCAGCAGCGCGCCGACGCGCCTGCTGTTGACCCGGATCTCGTACGGGCGCGACCGCGCGCCCCCGGTGCTCTGCTGAAGCGGCCCGCTCGGCCGCAGGGTGGTGGTCATCACTCGTGTTCTACCCGCCCTGCGGCCCCGTGCGACAGCCATTAAACGGGCGGTTCGGGCGCTGCCCCTTCCCCGGCCCCGCCCGTCCCACCTGTCCCACGCGTCGCACCGGTCACCCGGCTCAGGGGTCCAGGTCCGCCCCGGCGTGCGCGTCGAAGATCCGCATCGCCTCGGCCGTGACCGGCCCCGGCACGGCCGCGGCCACGGCCCGCCCGTCGACCCGGTGGACGGCCTGCACATCGCGCAGCGTGGAGGTCAGGAAGATCTCCTCGGCCTGCTCCAGCGCCTCGAAGGGCAGGTCCGCCTCCTTGGCGCCGACCCAGTCCACGACGAGGGCCCGGGTGATGCCGGCGAGGCAGCCGGAGGCGAGGGGCGGCGTGTACAGCTCCCCGTCCAGGACGACGAACACATTGGAGCCGGTGCCCTCGCAGAGCCGTCCGACGGTGTTCGCGAAGAGGGCCTCGGAGGCCCCGGCGCGGTGCGCGGCGGCCAGCGCGACGACGTTCTCGGCGTACGAGGTGGTCTTCAGGCCGGCCACGGCGGAGCGCTCGTTGCGGACCCAGGGCACCGTGATCACGGCGGTGGTGTCCGGCCGGCGGATCTCTTCCGCCACGGCCACGACGAGGGTGGGGGCTGCGTCGCCGCGGTCGGATCCGAGCGGGGACACACCGCCCGTGTACGTGATGCGCATGCGGCCGAGCGGCAGCGGATTGGCCTCCAGGACGGCCGCGCAGGCCCGGCGCACCTCGTCCGGATCGGGGTCGGGCAGTCCGAGGCCGCGGGCCGAGCGGGTCAGCCGGTCCACGTGGCGGGTGAGGGCGAAGGCGGCGCCGCGCTCCGCCTTCACCGTCTCGAACACTCCGTCGCCCACGGTCAGCCCGTGGTCGAAGACGGACACCTGTGCGCTGTCGGCGTCCCGCAGCGCGCCGTCGAGCCAGATCCTCACCGTACGATCCCTCCGCTCACCCAGGGGTGCCGGTCACCTCATGGGTTCCCGACGCTACCCTGAGCAACCGGGCGGCCTTCAGCTCCGTCTCGGCCCATTCGCGATCGGGGTCGGAGCCCCAGGTGATGCCGGCGCCGGTGCCGAAGAGCAGGCTCGGGCCGCCCGGGCGCCGGCGGTCGATCCAGAAGGTGCGGATGCCGACGGCCAGCTCGGCGGTGCCGCGGTCGGCGTCGACCCAGCCGATGCCCCCGCAGTAGGGGCCGCGGGGGGCGGTCTCCAGCGCCTCGATGATCCGCAGCGCGGAGGACTTGGGGGCGCCGGTGACGGAGCCGGGCGGGAAGGTGGCGGCGAGCAGCTCGGGCCAGCCGGCGCCCTCGGCGAGTTCGCCGCTGACGGTGGAGACCAGGTGGACCAGGCCCGGGTGCTCCTCGACGGCGCACAGCTCGGGGACGGAGACGGAGCCGGTGGCGCAGACCCGGCCGAGGTCGTTGCGTACGAGGTCCACGATCATGACGTTCTCGGCGTGGTCCTTGGGCAGGAGGTCGGCGGCGGTGCGGCCGGTGCCCTTGATGGGGCCGGACTCCACGTGGCGGCCGGCCCGGCGCAGGTACAGCTCGGGGGACGCGGTGGCGATCTCGACGCCGTGGGCCGGCAGCCGAATCGTTCCTGCGTACGGGGCGGGGTTGCCGCGGGCGAGCAGGGCGGTGAGGGCGTCGACGTCGGCGCGGTCCGGGTCGGGCAGCGGCGCGGACATCACGCGGCAGAGGTTGGCCTGGTAGACCTCGCCGGCCGCGATGTATTCGCGGATGCGGCGTACGCCGGCCGTGTAGGCCGCGCGGTCGAGGGAGGAGGACCACTGGTCGGCGGCGGGGCCGCGCCAGGCCCCCGGGACGGGCGCCGGGACGGGGTCGGGGCGTATGTCGCCGAAGCGGGCGCAGACCAGACGACCCTCGAAGTCGGCGGCGACCGCCCAGAAGCCCGTCGAGTCGAGGGCGGAGGGGTCGCTGGTGACGTCTCGGAGGTCGGTCGCGAGGAGGCCGCCGAAGCGGGCCAGGGGAAGCAGGTCGTGCACGGCTGCGAGTCTATGACCGGTGACGCCGCGGCGCCGGTGAGGTGACCGCCGGGTGACCGGTGGTGATCGAGTGGCAGCACGCTGCGGAAACGCGTTTTTGAGCTGGCCGGGGAATCCGCTAGAGTTCAACACGTCGCCAGGGAGCGAAGGGGGAAAACCCCGGAGCGAACACGGTGACCTGCGGACGTAGCTCAGTTGGTAGAGCACCACCTTGCCAAGGTGGATGTCGCGAGTTCGAGTCTCGTCGTCCGCTCGAAGTGGGGGATCTTCCCGAGAACCCCTACCAGCTCCATGGTGGAGTGGCCGAGAGGCGAGGCAACGGCCTGCAAAGCCGTCTACACGGGTTCAAATCCCGTCTCCACCTCCAAGGACGATTAGCTCAGCGGGAGAGCGCTTCCCTGACACGGAAGAGGTCACTGGTTCAATCCCAGTATCGTCCACTGGTCCGTAAGGACCTGGTCCGCAAGGATCCCCGCGCGATTAGCTCAGCGGGAGAGCGCTTCCCTGACACGGAAGAGGTCACTGGTTCAATCCCAGTATCGCGCACGCAGTATCCGCAACACCGGCACCACTTGCTCCACCTGCGGTTTCGCACCGTGGTCCCGCGCGATTAGCTCAGCGGGAGAGCGCTTCCCTGACACGGAAGAGGTCACTGGTTCAATCCCAGTATCGCGCACCACCTCCGGAAGCCCCGGCCGTTTCGACGGCCGGGGCTTCCGCGTTGTGGCCGCTCAGGAGGAGAAGAGCATCCGGCCGAAGCCGCCCTTGTGGTGGCCGTGGTGACCGTGGCCGTGGCCGCCGTGGTGCGGGGCGCCCCAGGCCGGGGCGGGGGCGTGCGCGGCCGGGTAGGGGGCCGGGGGCGCGGCCGGCGGCGGGACCTGGCCGTACTGGCCGCCGGTGAACTGGGACTCCAGGCGGGTCAGCGCCTCCAGCTCGCCGTAGTCGAGGAAGATGCCGCGGCAGTTGCTGCACTGCTCGATCTGGACACCGTTGCGGTTGTAGGTGTGCATCATCGCGTGACACTTCGGACACTGCATGACCGGATCAACTCCTCGCCGTCTGCTTCGACACCGGATGCATGCCCGGTGGCGTGAAGCTCACCCTACGACGGAGCCCGCGCCTCCAAGTCGGGCGGGAGGGAGGCAATTCGGGCACAGGACTCCACCATCAGCCGCTCCACGTCATCGAGTCGGCGACGGCTTTCCGCCGATTTGGCCAGGGCGAGGGCGGCGGTCTGCACGGTCAGGGCACGGGCGGCGAGGTCCAGTTCCGGCCAGGGGTCGGAGCCGGGCGGCCCGGCCGCGGGGCCGCCGGCGGAGCGGTAGGAGTCGAGGAAGCGGACCCAGGTGCCGGTGTCGAGCAGCCCGGCGGCGTACCAGGCGGCGGGCCGCGCCAGATCCCAGGCGGGGGTCCCGATGCCGAGGTCGTCCACGTCGATGAGCCGCCAGCCCCCGTCGGGGCCGGGCCCCCGCACCAACTGCCCGAGGTGCAGGTCCCCGTGGCACAGGGCCCCGCCACGGGGCGCCGGCGCCTCCCCGCGCACCCAGGCGGGCAGGGTCCGCGCAGCGGCCCGTACGAGGTCGCCGGCGGGCCGGCCCTCGGCGGGTCCGGGCACGAGCGCGGCCCCGGACCGCGCCCCTGCGGGACCACGGGCGCCGTCGGGGCTTCGGACCCCGCCGGCACTCCGGACCCCGTCGGGAGCCGTGGCCCGGGACAGGCGGCGCAGGGCGCGGGCGAGCTTGGCCGGGCCGCGCATCGGGGGGACCGGGCCGGGCAGCCGGTGCACGGGCACCTGGTGCAGGGCCGCCAGCAGCCGCCCCGCCGCCTCCCAGGGGGCGTCCTCGGGACGCTCCGGGTCGACCGGAGCCCCGTACGGCCACAGGGACACCGGCCGGCCCCCGAGGTAGCCGATCTCGGGGTGCAGCGGGGCCAGCAGCACCCCGGCCAGCGCCTCGTCCGCGGCGATCCGCATCCGTACGGCGAGGCCCGCGCGGTCGCTGTCCCCGGCGTGCGCCTTGGCGACGATCTCGCCGCAGCGCACGACCGTGCCGTCCTCGCGCTCGGCGAGCAGCTCGTACGGGGCGCCCCGCTCCCCCGCGCCGGCGTACGCCGCGAGGGCGGCGGGCAGTGGCTCCTGGTTCATCGCGGCTCCACGGCTCCCGTCGCTGGCGTCTCGGAAGCAGGTTACGGAACCTCGGGGGCGCATGAAGCGGCGGACGGCGGTGTGGGAGGGCATGAAAAAGGGTGCTGCCCGTCCGACTCCCCAGTCGTACGGGCAGCACCCTTCACCTGCCGTCCGTCGCGCCCCCGTCCCCACGGGGTTCGACAGGCCGATGTCCCGGTCCGGGCCGCTCTCCCGGACCCGGGGCGCCGCTCAGCGCCCCAGCATCACGCCCACGGACGACGCCTGTGCCGCCACCTGGTCGAATCCCCCGAAGAGGAAGAGCAGGAGGGCGGCCAGGGGGAGCACCATGGCCGCGGCCACCAGTGGGTGTCGCGTGCCGGACTCATGGCCGTTGAACGCGAATGCCTTGCGTCCGTGCCGCGTGATGTCCGCCATGGTCCTCTCCCTGTCGGTTGGCAGCGGCGGGCTTGTGACCTCGGGGGACGAGTGCGCCACCCGCCGCTTGTCTTCAACACTAGGCGCGGCGAAGTCCCCTGGCGTCCTGCCCTCGTACCCCTTGGCAGGCCTCCAAGAGGATGACGGGCCGTCGTGCGCGTACTCCCCTGGGTGGAGACCGGTCCCCCGTTCTGAGGGTCATCCCGGAGGGGATGACCGGAGGGTAGTGAGTTCGCTCACTTCCGTCACTCCCCGCGCATGCGTGTCCGCTGCCGGGGTACCTGCAAGATCACCCCGCGCGCCCGCCCGGCGCACGCGCTCCAGGGCGCCGCGCGCCCCGCGCACCACCCCGGCCGGATGCCCAATCCCCTTGGCCCGAGGGCCGTTTGGCCGTACGGGCAAGTGCCGTACGGCCAGGGGTCCGTGCGGGTGAGGAACCCTCAAGTGGGTTGGCCCGCACTGACAATCGATTCCTCCGGCGAGGGCGCGGCCTCTGAGCGCTCGTGGCGGATGGTCCGTAAGCTGTGGCACGTCAACAGGACGACCGGTCAGCGGGGTGGACATGGCGATGATGCGGCTCCGGCGCGAGGACCCGCGTGTCGTCGGCTCATTCAGGCTGCACCGACGCCTCGGCGCCGGCGGCATGGGCGTGGTCTACCTGGGATCGGACCGGCGCGGCCAGCGGGTCGCGCTGAAGGTGATCCGGCCCGACCTGGCCGAAGACCAGGAGTTCCGCTCGCGCTTCGCGCGCGAGGTGTCCGCCGCCCGCCGGATCCGCGGTGGGTGCACCGCGCGCCTGGTGGCCGCGGACCTGGACGCGGAGCGCCCGTGGTTCGCCACGCAGTACGTGCCCGGCCCCTCCCTGCACGACAAGGTGGCCGAGGAGGGTCCGCTCACGGCCGCGCAGATCGCCGCGATCGGGGCCGCGCTCTCCGAGGGACTGGTCGCCGTGCACGAGGCGGGGGTCGTCCACCGCGATCTCAAGCCTTCGAACATTCTTCTGTCCCCCAAGGGCCCCCGGATCATCGACTTCGGGATCGCCTGGGCCACCGGCGCGAGCACCCTCACCCATGTGGGTACGGCCGTCGGCTCCCCCGGCTTCCTCGCGCCCGAACAGGTGCGCGGGGCCGCCGTCACCCCGGCGACCGACGTGTTCGCACTGGGAGCCACCCTCGCCTACGCGGCGACCGCCGACTCGCCCTTCGGGCACGGCAGTTCCGAGGTCATGCTCTACCGCGTGGTGCACGAGGAGCCGCATCTGGTGGGGGTCCCGGACGCGCTGGCGCCCCTCGTGCAGGCCTGCCTGGCCAAGGATCCCGAGGAGCGGCCCAGCACGCTCCAGCTGTCGATGCGGCTGAAGGAGATCGCGGCCCGCGAGGCGCAGGGGCTGTCCGACGGGCGCCCGCCGGCGCAGCGCGTGCGGGCCGACCGGCCGACGGGGCGGCTGGCGGAGCGGGCCGATGAATACGCAGACCAGCGCACGGAGCGCCGTACGGGCGGCACTCCCGCGCCCCAGACGCCGGACCATGGCCACGGACAGGGACAGGGACACGGGCAGGGTCAGGGCCCGAACAGCGGAGGGCACGCGCGGCCCTCGTCCTCCCGGCCCTCTTCCCCGCGCCCCTCGTCCTCGCGGAACCCGGGCGGCCCGTCCTCCCGGCCGACGGCGGGGCGTACGGGGGGCCGCCAGGCCCCGCGCACGACAGGAGCCGGGCGGCGTCCCTCTCGGCCGGACCCCCGGCTGATGCGCCAGCGGCTCATCGTGTTCGTCGTGGTCACGCTGATCGTGGCGCTGGGGATCGCCGCCGCCCAGAAGTTCTAGCCGGCTTCCAGGTCCTGGGGGGCCGGGGCCTGGGCCTGGGGCGGGCGGGTCGCGTAGAAGGCCACCGCCGAGGCCGCGGCCACGTTCAGGGAGTCGATCCCCTCCGCCATCGGGATCCGGACCCACTCGTCGGCGGCCCGCAGGGCGTACGTGGACAGGCCGTGGCCCTCGGAGCCGAGCATGATCGCGGAACGCTCGAAGCGCTCCGGCGGGACCTGGTCCAGCGGGGTGGCCTTCGGGCTCGGCGTCATGGCCAGGATCCGGTAGCCCGCCTCGCGGACCTTCTCCAGATCGGCGGGCCACTGGTCCAGGCGCGCGTACGGAACCGAGAACACGGACCCCATCGAGACCTTGATGGCGCGCCGGTAGAGCGGATCCGCGCAGTCCGGGGAGAGCAGTATCGCGCTGATGCCGAGGGCCGCGGCGCTGCGGAAGGCGGCGCCGAGGTTGGCGTGGTCGACGAAGCCCTCGAAGACGGCGATCCGGTGACCCGCCCCCGCCCCCTCCGCCGCGAGCAGCTCGTCGGCCGCCGGCAGCGGCTTGCGCTGCATCGAGGCGAGGGCGCCGCGGTGCACGTGGTAGCCGGTGACGCGTTCGGCGAGCTCCGGGGTGACGGCGTAGACCGGGGCCGGGAGCTCGTCGATGACGTCGCGCATGACGTCGACCCACTTGGCGGAGAGCAGCATCGAGCGCATCTCGTACCCGGCGTCCTTGGCCCGTCTGATGACCTTCTCGCCCTCGGCGATGAACAGGCCTTCCGCGGGCTCGCGCCGGCGCCGGAGTTCGACGTCGGTCAGGCCCGTGTAGTCGTGCAGGCGGGGGTCGTCGGGGTCTTCGACGGTGATGAGATCAGCCACAGGGTGATACTGCCTTGTCCGGGGTGTGGTGCCAACGGCCGTGCGGGGCGTGGGTGTTTCAGGCGGTGGGGGCCGTGGGGGCGGTGTGGGCCCCGACGTTGACGACTTCGCCGATGACGATGACCGCGGGCGGACGGATCTCCTCCGCCCGTACCGTCTCGCCGATGGTGGCGAGGGTGGCGTCCACGCGGCGCTGGGTGGCCGTGGTGCCCTCCTGGACGACCGCGACCGGGGTGTCGCCGGGCCGGCCGTGGCGGACGAGGGCCGCGGCGATCAGGCCGATCTTGTCCACGCCCATCAGGATCACCAGGGTGCCGGTGAGCTTGGCGAGGGAGGCCCAGTCCACCAGGGACCGCGGGTCGTCGGGGCCGACGTGCCCGCTGACCACGGTGAACTCGTGCGCCACACCGCGGTGGGTGACCGGGATGCCGACGGCGCCGGGCACCGAGATGGAGCTGGAGATGCCGGGGACGACGGTGCAGGGGATGCCGGCCTCGGCGAGGGCCTGGAGCTCCTCCATGCCGCGGCCGAAGACGTACGGGTCCCCGCCCTTGAGCCGGACCACGGCCTTGCCGGCCTTGGCGTGCTCGATCAGGGCGTTGTTGATGGCCTCCTGGGCCATGTAGCGGCCGTACGGGATCTTCGCGGCGTCGATGACCTCTACGTGCGGCGGGAGTTCGTCGAGCAGGTCGCGGGGACCGAGCCGGTCGGCGATGACCACGTCGGCCTCGGCGAGGAGGCGGCGCCCGCGGACGGTGATCAGGTCGGGGTCGCCGGGGCCGCCGCCGACGAGGGCGACGCCGGGGGTGCCGGTGCGGTTCGAGGTGAGGGAGCCGTCGCGCAGCCCCTCGACGACCGCGTCGCGGACGGCGGCGGAGCGGCGGGGGTCGTTGCCGCTCAGCACGGCGACGGTGACGCCCTCGACGCGGCCGGTGGCCGGGGTCCAGGCGGTGGCCGCCTCGGCGTCGTCGGCGCGCACGCACCAGACCCGGCGGCGCTCGGCCTCGGCGGAGGCGGAGTCGTTGGCGGCCCGGTCGCGGGTCGCGATCAGCGCGTACCAGGCACCGTCCAGGTCCCCGTCCTGGTAGCGGCGGCGCTCCCAGCGGATCTCGCCGGTCTCGGCCATGGCGTCCACGGAGGGCGTGGCGGAGGGCGAGACGAGGAGGACGTCGGCGCCGGCCGCGACGAGCGCGGGCAGCCGGCGCTGGGCGACCTGGCCGCCGCCGATGACGACGACACGGCGGCCGGCGAGACGGAGTCCTACGGGGTAGGCGGAGTGTTCGGCCATAGCGGTGCGGCTCCTGGTGCGGCGGGCGGTTTCTGCGGGCCGCTGCTGCGCTGGAGCGGCTGGGTTCGGGGTGGGTGACGTGCGCTTTCCCTCTCCGGGTCCAACGATACGGCCCGCGCCGCCGCCCCCGGGGCTCCACCCCCGGGCTCCCCGGCCCCCGTACGTGCGCTCCGCCGCGCGAGGTCCGGGGCAAAGCCCCCGCGCGGCGGTGACGGGCTACTTCTCGGTGACTCCGGCCGAGTCGAACGTGGCGACCTCGTGCATCGCGCGGGCGGCGCTCTGGACCAGCGGGAGGGCCAGCAGCGCGCCCGTGCCCTCGCCGAGGCGCAGGTCCAGGTCGACCAGCGGGCGCAGGCCCAGCTTGTTCAGGGCCGCCACGTGGCCCGGCTCCGCGCTGCGGTGGCCCGCGATGCACGCCGAGAGGGATTCCGGGGCGATGGCGCGGGCCACCAGGGCTGCCGCGCCGGCGCTGACGCCGTCCAGGATCACGGGGGTGCGGAGGGAGGCTCCGCCCAGGAGCAGGCCGACGATCGCCGCGTGCTCCAGGCCGCCGATCGCCGCGAGGACGCCGATCGGGTCCGCCGGGTCCGGCTGGTGGAGCTCCAGTGCGCGGCGTACGACCTCGACCTTGCGGGCGTGCGTCTCGTCGTTGATGCCGGTGCCGCGGCCGGTGACCTCCGCCGGGTCTACCCCGGTGAAGACCGAGATCAGGGCAGCCGACACCGTCGTGTTCGCGATGCCCATCTCGCCCGTCAGCAGCGCCTTGTTGCCCGCCGCCACCAGGTCGCGGGCCGTTTCGATGCCCACCTCGATGGCCGCGATCGCTTCCTCGCGGGTCATCGCCGGGCCCGTGGAGAGGTCCGCCGTGCCCGGGCGGACCTTGCGCGGGAGCAGGCCGGGGGTGGCGGGGAGGTCCCCGGCGACGCCGACGTCGATCACGCAGACCTCGGCGCCCACCTGGTTGGCGAACGCGTTGCAGACCGCGCCGCCGCCCAGGAAGTTGGCCACCATCTGTGTGGTGACCTCCTGCGGCCACGGGGTGACGCCCTGGGCGTGGACCCCGTGGTCGCCCGCGAAGATCGCGACCGCGGCCGGCTCCGGGATCGGCGGCGGGCAGACGCGGGAGAGGCCGGACAGCTGTGCGGAGATGATTTCGAGCATGCCCAGGGCTCCGGCGGGCTTGGTCATGCGCTTCTGGCGCTCCCATGCCTCGCCCAGCGCCTTCGCGTCGAGCGGGCGGATGCTGGCGACCGTCTCCGAGAGCAGGTCGTGCGGCGCCTCGCCGGGCAGCGCGCGGCGCCCGTACGTCTCCTCGTGCACGACCCAGGCCAGCGGCCGGCGCTGCGACCAGCCGGCCTGCGCGAGCTCCGGCTCCTCCGGGAACTCGTCGACGTAGCCGACGCACAGGTAGGCGACGACCTCCAGGTGCTCGGGCAGGCCGAGCTCGCGGACCATCTCGCGCTCGTCGAAGAAGCTGACCCAGCCGACGCCGAGGCCCTCGGCGCGCGCGGCGAGCCAGAGGTTCTCGACCGCGAGGGCGGAGGAGTACGGGGCCATCTGCGGCTGGGTGTGCCGGCCGAGGGTGTGGCGGCCGCCGCGGGTGGGGTCGGCGGTGACGACGATGTTCACCGGCGTGTCGAGGATGGCCTCGATCTTGAGTTCCTTGAACTGCTTCGCCCGGCCCTTGGGCAGCGACTTCGCGTAGGCCTCGCGCTGGCGCTGGGCGAGCTCGTGCATGGTCCGGCGGGTCTCGGCCGAACGGATGACGACGAAGTCCCAGGGCTGGGAGTGGCCCACGCTGGGCGCGTGGTGGGCGGCCTCCAGGACGCGCAGGAGCACCTCGTGCGGGATGGGGTCGGTGCGGAAGCCGTTGCGGATGTCGCGGCGTTCGCGCATGACGCGCAGGACCGCCTCGCGTTCGGCGTCGGCGTACGCGGGGGCCGCCTCGCCCGTGGACGGCTCCACGACGGGTACGAGGGGGACGACGGGCTCGGGCTCGTGCTCGTGCTCCGTGACGGCCTCGGCCACCGGCTCGGCGGCGGGTACGGAAACCGGCTCGGGCGCCGGCACGGCGACCGGCTCCGGCGCGGGCTCGGGAGCGGCTTCGGGCTCCACCGCCCCGGCCTCCGGGGCCGCCTCCGGTACGGGCTCCAGGGCGATGGGGGCCGCGGGGGCCTCGGGAGCGGCGGATTCGACGGCCTCGGGGGTCTCGGGGGCCTGGACCACCGTTTCCGCGGGCAGGGCCGCCGGCTCCGGCTCGGCGGCCGGCGCCTCCACCACCGGTACCTCCACCACCGGCACCTCCAGCGGCGCGGCCTGGGCCACGACCGGCTCCGGCGCCGGCTCCACGGCGGGCGCCGCCGGGGCTTCGGCGGGGACCTCGGCGACGGGCGCCTCGGCGACGGGCTCCGGCTCGGGCTCCACGACGGCCACGGCGACGGCGACCGGCTCGGGCTCCACCGCCACGACCGGCTCCGGCTGAGGGGCCTGCGGGGCGGCCGGGGATTCGGCGGGGACCTCGGCGGCCGCCGGCGCCTCGGGCGCCATGACGGGCTCGGGCACCACCGCGGGCGCGGGCGCCATCACGGGTTCGGGCGCCATTACGGGCTCGGGTACGACGACGGGCTCCGGGGCGGCCACCGGCTCCGGGGCCGGCTCCGCCGTCCACGGGGCGCCGGCCTGCGGCGGGACCTCGCCCGGCTGCGGCGCGGCCGCTACGCCGGCGGCCTCGGGACCCGGGACGTCCAGGTACTCGGGGCCCACGGTCGGCGGCCCGGCCACCTGGACCGGAATCGGCGCCACGGGAGCTGCGGCCTGCACGGCCACGGGAGCTGCGGGAGCCGTCACCTGCGCCACGGGCACTGCGGGAGCCACCGGAGCGGCGGCCGGACCCCGGTCGGCGAGGGAACGTACGACCCCGCCGGTGGCCTCGGGCACGGGCGGGCCCATGTGCAGCGGCCGGCGGGAGGGCGCGGCAGCGGCCACGGCCGCGGCCGGAGCCACCGGGGCGGCGGCCGGCGGCGGGACCACGAGGCCGCCGAGGTCGAGCGCGCCGGAATCGCGGCCGCCGGCCTCGTGCGCGCCCGCGCTGTACGAGGCGTCGCCGTAGGAAGGGTCGGGGAACGCGACCGGGGCGGGGTAGGCGGGCTCGGCGTACGCGGCCGGCGCCTCGGGGTACTCGGCGTAGGGCGCGTCGCCGTAGGAGGTCTCGACCGGGAAGACCGGCGCCGGCGGGACGACCTGCGGGTCGCTCCACGCGCCCTGGCCGCTCGGCATCAGCAGCAGTTCCTCGTCCTCCGGCTCGGCCGGGTTGTCCACGAGGTCCTGGAAGGCGTAGCCGCCCTGGACGGGAGCGGGGGCGGGGACGGGGCCCGGGTGCTGGACCGGAGCGGGAATGCCCTGCTGATCCACCATGCCCGCGTTGTCCGGGAGACCCTCGCCCGGTACCTGGCCGGTGTCAGTCATGCGTACCCCTCGCCCATCGGTTGTGCGTCTTCGATCGCCCGGCGCCCGAGCGGGGTTGCCGTACGACGTGTCCGTCGCGCGCACGACCCGTGCGACAACCCGTAAGCATTGTCGCGCCCGTTAGACACCATGGCGGCCATAACCGGCATGGTGCACTGTGGACTGCGCCACGTCGCGCGTCCGGCGGTGTCGTCACCCCCGGAGATGCCAGGGCGGTACGACGATCGGCCAGCCTACCCCGGCCTCCGCGCTAGCGGTTCACGGGGCGTTCGGCTGCCAGGAGGAAGACGACGGAACGGTCCTGTTCGCTCCAGGTACGGGTGTCCAGGCCCACCGACTGGAGGAGCGCGCACTCGACGGTGTAGCCGCCCTCGGTGAGCGCGCGGCCGATGGCCTCCGCCTCGTCGCGGGTGGAGGCGTGGCTGACGATCCGTTCGGGGCGGCGGTCGGCGACGGCCCGGGCGACCGCGGCTCCCCCGCCGCCGACGCGGACGACGTCGGGTTCGGGGAGGTCCTCCAGTACGTGCGGTGCGCGCCCGGCGACGACCTGGACCTGTACGCCCCGGTTGCGGGCGGCGGCAGTTGCGCGTGCGCAGGCGTGCGGGTCGGCGTCGACCGCGATGACGGCGGCGCCGAACGCGGCGGCCTCCACGGCGAAGGCGCCGGAGCCGGTGCCGATGTCCCAGACGAGGTCGCCGGTGCGCGGGCCGAGGCGGGCTAGCTGGGCTGCGCGCAGCAGCGCCGACTCCCCCTCGCCTCCCTCGGCTCCGGGCCGGGCCCAGCCGCGCGGGCCGGTGTGGCCGGCGCTCTGGCCGAGCAGCCAGGCCGGGTCGGCGGCCGCGGCGGGGGCGGCGGCGGCCTGTCCGCCGATGACGATCACGACGTTGGGGTCGCGCCAGCTGTGGTCGGCGACCCGGTCGGAGGTCAGGACGGTCACCTGCTCCTTGGCGGTGCCGAGCTCCTCGCAGATGACGAAGGTGCGGTGGACCCCGCCGAGCAGCAGGGCGAGTTCGGCGGGGCCGGCGCCGGGCGAGGTGAGGACGGCGACCTTGCCGTGGGCGCGGCAGACGTTGACGGCGCGGCGCAGCGTACGGGGGTGGGCGACGACGACCTGGGCGTCGTCCCAGGGCATCCCGGCGCGGGCGAAGGCGGCGGCGACGGCGGACACGGCGGGGACGACCTCGACCTCCAGGCCGTGCTCCGGGGCGCGCAGGGTGCGTACGGCGCCGAAGAAGCCGGGGTCCCCGTCGGCGAAGACGACGGCGGTGCCGCGGTGGCCGGCGATACGGCGGGCGGCCAGGCCGAGGCTGCCCAGGCGGATGCGCTCGGCGGTGGGCGGCACCTCGGGCAGGGCGAGGTGGTGGGCGGCTCCGGCCACGAGGGTGGCGGCGGAGAGCGCGGACCGGGCGGCCGCGGTCAGGGGCGAGCCGTCCCAGCCGATCACCGTGACCCGGTCGGCCATCGTCGTCAGTCTCCTGAGGTGGGGGCGGGGGAGCTTCGTCGGCAGGGGCCGGCGGGCGGGCCACCAGGCACGGTGGGTGAGACTACCTGGTCATCGGGTCGGCCCGGTCAGCTCCAGTCGGCGCCGACGGCGTAGCCGCCGGCGCCCGCCTGGGCGCCGCGGCCGTATCCGTAGTCGTCGTGACCGTTGTAGCCGTTGTAGCCGTCCGACTCCTCCATGTCGTCGATGTCCTCGGGGAGCAGGCTCCAGACGATGAGGTCGGTGCGGGTGTCCGTCCAGGAGCCGTCTGTTCCGTTTTCGGGCCGGGTGCGCACGATCCACGCGTTGCGCAGGACGCCTTCGCTGATGCAGCCGATCTTCTGGGCCACCTGCTGGGAGGCGGTGTTGTCGGCGGCGGTGCGCAGTTCGAGGCGTTCGAAGCGCTGGTCGTGGAAGAGCCATTGGGCGACGGCGAGTACGGACTCGCTGGCGTAGCCCTCGCCGCGGGCCCAGGGGGCGGTGACGTAGCCGACCTCGGTGCTGCGCGTGCGCCAGTTGGTGTTCTTGAGGTGCACGATCCCGACGAGGCGCTGGGTGAGGAATTCGGTGACCGCAAAAACGATGCCTCTGCCCTGCGTGCGCTCCGCGTGGGAGTCACGGGTGGCCCAGGCGTGGGCGTCCGCGTGGGTGTAGGGATGCGCCGCGGTGGTCCAGGCGGTGATGTGCTCGTCGTTCATCATCTCGGCGAGCGCGGTGACGTCCTCCCCGTCGAAGGGGCGCAGCACCAGCCGGTCCGTGCTGATGGTGACGTCCGGGAAGGTGGTAGTCATGCGCAGCTCCATGCCGTTGCTGGACCTTTGTGCGGGCCGTAGGCACAGCATGCAGCATCGGCGGTGGGATGTGGCGGCCGGGTTGCCCGGAAGCGGGCAGCGCTCGGCCCCGCACGCCCGCGGGGCGTACGGGGCCGATCAGCGGTTGTGGATCAGGACTTCGGGGCGCCGAAGGCCGGGACGACCGAGCCCTGGTACTTGTCCTCGATGAACTTCTTGACCTCGTCGGAGTTGAGGAGCTTGGCGAGCTTCTCGATCCGCGGGTCCTTCTCGTTGCCGGCCTTCACCGCGAGGAAGTTGGCGTACGGGTTGCCCTCGGCCTTCTCCAGGACCAGCGCGTCCTTGGCGGGCGCGAGCTTGGCCTCCAGGGCGTAGTTGCCGTTGATGACCGCGGCGTCCACGTCGTTCAGGGCGCGCGGGACCGTGGCGGCCTCCAGCTCCTTGAACTCCAGGCCCTTCTTGTCGGTGATGTCGGACAGCTTGGCGCCGGTGCCGACACCTTCCTTGAGGGTGATCAGGTTGTTCGCGGCGAGCAGCTGGAGCGCGCGGCCCTCGTTGGTGGTGTCGTTGGGGACGGCGATGGTCTGGCCGGCCTTGATGTCGGCGAGGGCCTTGACCTTCTTGGAGTAGAGGCCGAGGGGCTCCAGGTGCACGTTCACGACGGGCACGATGTGGGTGCCGTTCTTCTTGTTGAAGTCGTCGAGGTACGGCTTGTGCTGGAAGTAGTTGCCGTCGACCTGGCCCTGCTCGGTGGCGGTGTTGGGGAGCACGTAGTCCGTGAACTCCTTCACCTCCAGCTTCAGGCCCTCCTTGGCCGCCAGCTTGTCCTTGACGAAGTTCAGGATGTCGGCGTGCGGGCTCGGGGAGGCCGCGATGACGAGCGGCTTGCTCTCGTCGGCCTTGCCGCCGTCGGCCTTGGTGGAGGACGGGTCCGAGGAGCTGCCGCAGGCGGTGAGGCCGAGGGCGAGCGCGGCGGAGGCGGCGGCGAAGGCGGTGACCTTGATGTTCTTACGCACGAAGAGTGCCTTTCTTGCTTTTTCCGGATGGAGGCCCAAGCACGACAAGTGCGGGCTTTCGGGAGGGAGGTTCAGGGGGTGCGGTGGGCCCGGTTCAGGCTGTCCGGCCGCGGCGGGCGAGGAGGCGTACCGCGCCGTCGCCGATCAGCTGGATCACCGTGACGATGGCGATCAGGACCACGACGGTGGCGAGCATGAAGCCGGTCTCGAAGCGCTGGAAGCCGTAGGTGATGGCCTTGGATCCGAGGCCTTCGCCGCCGACCGCGCCGGCCATGGCGGAGTACCCGATCAGGGTGATCAGGGTGGTGGTCACGGCCGCGACCAGCGAGGGCAGGGCCTGCGGGAGCAGCACCTTGCCCACGAGGGTGGGGACGCCGCCGCCCATGGACTCGACGGCCTCGATCAGACCGTGGTCCACCTCGCGGACGGCCGTCTCGACGAGGCGCGCGAAGAAGGGGATGGCGCCGATGGCCAGCGGGACGATCATCGCGGTGGGGCCGATGAAGGTGCCGACGACCGCGGTGGTGACCGGGATCAGGGCGATCAGCAGGATGATGAACGGCAGCGAGCGGCCTACGTTCACGATCACGCCGAGGACCTTGTTGAGCGGCCGGTTCTGCAGGAGGCCGCCCTTGTCGGTGAGGACGAGGAGGATGCCTATGGGCAGTCCGCCGAGAACGGTCACCAGGGTGGACCACAGCACCATGTAGAGGGTGTCGTACGTGCCCTGGGTGAGCAGGGGCTGCATCTCGGACCAGGTCACTTGGCACCATCCTTGACGAGCTGGGCGAGCTCGGCGTCGGCGTCTTCGGGGTCGTCGACGACATCGACCTGCAGCCCCTGCTCGCGCAGGAAGCCGACGGGCACGACGTTGTCCTCGTAGCGGCCGGGCAGCTCGATCCGCATGCGGCCGATCTGGCGGCCGGCGACGGTGTCCATCGCGGCGCCGAGGATCGAGATGTCGATGTTGTACGTCCGCGACAGCTGGGAGATGACCGGCTGGGTGGCGGCGTCACCGTGGAAGGTGACGTCGACGACCGTGCGGTCGGGGCCGGTGGCGGCGCCGCTGACGGGGAAGAGCTCGCCGGCGAGCTCGGAGCCGGGGGTGGCGAGCAGTTCGGCGACGGTGCCGGACTCGATGATCCGGCCCTGCTTCATGAGGGCGGCCGAGTCGCAGACGGTCTTGACGACGTCCATCTCGTGGGTGATGAGCAGGACGGTCAGGCCGAGCTGCTGGTTGAGGTCGCGCAGCAGTTGGAGGATCGAGCGGGTGGTCTCGGGGTCCAGGGCGCTGGTGGCCTCGTCGGACAGGAGCACCTTGGGGTCGCCGGCCAGGGCGCGGGCGATGCCGACGCGCTGCTTCTGACCGCCGGAGAGCTGGCCGGGGTAGGCCTTGGCCTTGTCGGCGAGGCCGACGAGGTCGAGCAGTTCGAGGGCCTTGCGGGAGCGCTCGCGGCCGGAGACGCCGAGGATCTCCAGCGGGAGTTCGATGTTGCCCTGGACGGTGCGCGAGGACAGCAGGTTGAAGTGCTGGAAGACCATGCCGATGCGGCTGCGGGCCTCGCGGAGCTCCTTGCCGGCGCGGCGGCCGCGGCCGGCGAGCGCGGTGAGGTCGACTCCGTCGACGGTCACGGTGCCGGTGGTGGGGCGCTCCAGCAGGTTCACGCAGCGGATCAGGGAGGACTTGCCGGCGCCGCTCTGGCCGATGACTCCGTAGACCTCGCCCTCGCGGACGTGCAGATCGACGCCGTCCAGGGCGGTGACCTCGCGGCCACGGGACTGGTAGACCTTCGTGAGGCCCGATGTGGTGATCACAGGAATTCCGTCGCTGTCGAGTGCGCGGCGCAGCGGGGTGCCGGCACGGGGCAAACATCTGGGGACGCGATACGGGTCGAACCGTCACAAAAGGTCGGCGTCGACGCATGCGCGGGGCAGGAGCGGTCCGTGGTGTGTGGACGGGCTCGGCCGGGTCTCGCTTCGGGGCGCGAAACTCAGGAGAGGGGCCCTCAGAAGGCGCACATTCGACACATACAACGAGCACCGGGCGTCATCGTCGCCTCGGTCGCAAGGGTGCGGCTGCTCGTCGTGGTCATGGGCCCAAGTAAAGCAGACGTATCCCGTCACCGATCAAAACTGTCCGAATAGCGGACGCAATCCAGCCACATACCGGACAGGATCGGTCGGTCCCGGCCACCCGTCGACACCGCGACGCCCCCGTCGCCGGCCTGCACCGACGCGGCCGTGAGGCCCCGTACGACCCCGTCCGCGCCGAGCCCGGCGGGGGTGTGCGTTGTGGTCAAGGCCACGGTCCGCATCCCGGTGCGGGGGGTCGCGCCCAGGGGTGCGCGCACCGGGTCTTTCGGCCCGTAATACCCTCGCTGCATGCTCGACGCCCTGACGGTCGCCCTCGGCGCGGCCGCACTCGCCCTCGCCGCCTGGTGCGGATTCGCCGCCCTGCGGGACCAGCCCACCAAGGACTGGCACTTCATCGGCATGGGCGTGGTGACCCTGCTGGCCCTGGCCCAGCTGGTGATCGGCGTGGTGAAGCTCGCACAGGGCGGCAAGCCCGACGAGGGCACCGTGATCTTCGTGGCCTACCTGGTGGGCGCCTTCGCGGCGGTCCCGGCCGCCGGGCTGCTCTCGCTGAGCGAGCGGACCAAATGGGGTTCGGTGACGGTGGCCGCGGGCGCGCTCGTCCTCGCCGTCCTCGAAGTACGCCTCTACGACATCTGGGGGACCCCCGGTGCCTGACACGACGAGCGCCACTCCGGGCGAACGCAAGCGGCTGGTCTCCGGACCCGGACTGCTGCTGGTCTGGCTGTACGGGGTGATGGTGGTGGGGGCGCTGTCGCGCTCGGCCTACCAGATCTCCACCGAGTTCGACCGGGCGCCGCTGGCGTACTCGCTGTCCGGCGCGGCGGCCCTGGTCTACGCGTTCATCACGTACTCGCTGGTGCGCGGCGGGGAGACGGCCCGCAGGGCGGCGCTGTTCTGCTGCGCCGCCGAGCTGGCCGGCGTACTGTCCGTGGGCACCTGGACGCTGGTGCGCCCCGAGGCCTTCCCGGACGCGACCGTCTGGTCGGACTTCGGGATGGGCTACCTGTTCATCCCGGTGATCCTGCCGATCACCGGGATGCTCTGGCTGCGCGCCAAGCGCTGAACGTCAGGCGCTGAACGTCAGGCGCTGACCGCGAAGTCGGCCGCGTCGGTGGCCTCCTTCTCCAGGATGACCAGGCGTACGCCGTCGGAAGCCGTACGGCCACCGACCTGGACGTATCCGGCGTTGCGGTAGAGGCGCAGGTTGGACTCGCTCTTGTGGCCGGTGTGCAGCCGGAAGCGGGTGGTCTCGGCGCGGCCCGCGAGGGCCTCCTCGACGGCGCGCAGCAGCCGGGCGCCGAGCCCGTGGCCCTGCAGGCGCGGGTGGACGCAGAGCTTGGCGATCTTGCCGGTGCCGTCCTCGTCGACGCTGCCGCGCACGGTGCCGACCACTTCGTCGCCGAGCCGTGCCACGAGCACCGTGTCCGACTCCAGCTCGGCCTTGAGGGAGTCCAGGGTCTGGGTGAGCGGCTGGATGCGGTAGTTGCCGTACAGCTCGGCCTCACGCTGGAACGCCAGGTACTGCAGTTTGAGGATCTGCTCAGTGTCCTCGGCAGCTGCCGCCGAAATGGTCACGCTCATGCCCATGTGCGCATGCCTCCCGCTCACCTGGTAGCCCATTGGTCTACCGCTCCCTTCCCCGAAGGCGAGGAGCCGCAACCTCTGACGCCAGCATTCTGCGCAGACATCCCAGGCAACGGGAACGGACGGGTCCCAAACTTCCTTGTGAGATACCCAACTCTCCTGCGATTTCACGGTAAGTGAGGTCTCTGGGCGAAAGAAGTGCCCCCATGAGCTCCGGACACCGTCCGGGCAATCGGGCGACGGCCGATCGGAGAACGCGGTTCTCCTCCCCGTGCAGCAGGGCGTCTTCGGGCTCGGCGCCCGCGCTGCCGGGCCGGCAGCCGTACGGGATCTCGCGGCGGGCGCGGCGCCGGGCGAGCCGGGCCTCGGCCCGCACCGCGCGGCGCAGCCAGCGGGCCGGTTCGGCGGGGGCGGGGTCGTGTTCCAGCAGCCTGACCCAGACGGCTTGTTCCAGGTCGGCCGCTTCCACTCCGGCGCCCGGGGCCTCCGCGGCCGCCTCGGCGGAGAGCAGCGGCCCCAGTTCGTTCAGGAGGTCGGAGTCCTTCAGCAGGTCCATGCCGGGCGGGACGCGCGGGCCGTGCCCGGCGGTTTCCACACCCGGCACAGCCCACCCGTACGTGATATTCCGCTTATCTGTTGACGGTGCGTGGCCTCGGCGTTGGCCGAAACCCGTCCCTGTGTCCTCAGCGGCCGCGGCCCGGGCGGAAGGCCTCGGCCGCGAGCAGTCCGGTGTCCGCGTTGTCGGTGAAGATGCCGTCGATGCCCTGCTCGAAGTACGTCTTGAAGGCGCCGAAGGCGTCCCCGTACGCGTTCGGGTCGGTGCCCTTGCGGTACTCGGCCGGCAGGAAGGTGTTCTCGTTGCGCGCGGTGTAGGGGTGCAGCACCAGCCCCTGGGCGTGGGCGTCCTTGACCAGCGTGGTCGGGGCGCCGAGCTTGCCCGCCGCGTCGCGCGGGAGGATCAGGTCCATCGTGGGGCCGATGCCCTGGGCGAATCCGGCGATCCACTTCAAGCCCTCGGGCTTGACCAGGTCCGACACCGTCCGCGGGTCCTTGGCCTGTTCGAAGTCCCACGGCCGGGTGCCGGCGGCGGACAGCAGGACCACGCGCGGCGCGGAGACCAGCCGGGAGAGCCGCTGGATGCTGGAGGGCTCGAAGGACTGCAGGAAGAGGGGGGCGCCCCGTCCGTCACGGCCGTAGCGGCGCAGCAGCTTGGCGAGGGGCTCTTCGAGGCCGAGGCCCAGGGACCGGAAGTACGTGGGGTGCTTGGTCTCGACGTGCAGCCAGACGCGCTTGCCGCGCCGCTTGCCCTCGCGGTCGGCCCAGCGCAGCACCTCTTCGAAGGTGGGCACGTCCCACCGGCCGTCGTAGAGCGTGTTGCGCTGGCGGACGGCGGGGATACGTTCCTTCGCCCGCAGGGTCTTCAGCTCGGCGAGGGTGAAGTCCTCGGTGAACCAGCCCGTGACCGCGACCCCGTCGATCGACTTGGTCGTACGCCGGGAGGCGAACTCGGGGTGGTCGGCGACATCGGTGGTGCCGCCGATCTCGTTCTCGTGGCGGCACACGAGGTGGCCGTCCTTGGTGGGCACCAGGTCCTGCTCGACGACGTCCGCGCCCAGGTCGAGGGCGAGCTGGTACGAGCCGAGGGTGTGCTCGGGCCGGTAGCCGCAGGCCCCGCGGTGGCCGATGACCAGCGGGACGGGGAGGTCCCGGTAGCCGCCGCCGTGGCGCACCTCGGCTTCGTACGCGGTCTCCGCCGCCGCTGCCTGTGTCCCCCCGGCCGCCGAGGCGGATCCCGCCGAGAGTCCGGCCATGCCGCCGCCCGCTGCCAGGACGGCCGCCCCGAGGACCGTGCGCCGTGCTGCCCCACCCTGCGTCATGAGTGCCACTCCAGTCGTCTGAGAGGGCCGGGCGGTACCCGGGGTCTGCCGGGCCGAGCGGCCCGATTCGGCGTGCCGATCGTAGGCAGCGGCCGGTGGCGCGGGGGTGGGCCTGCGGGGAACATGGCGGAAACGTACGTCAACACTGCGTATCCACCTCGTGAACCCGATGTGCACTCGGAGCTGACCCGCGAGTATCGTCCTCACCTGCACTACCCCCGTGTGGTGCGAAAATCGCGTTTCGATGCCGGAGGGCTCACGTTGTTCCGTACATCGCTCATCAAAGCCACCGTCGGACCGGTCATGCGCATGATGTTCCGCACCCGTGTGGAGGGCATCGAGAACATCCCGGGCACCGGACCGGTGATCCTGGCGGGCAACCACCTCACCTTCATCGACTCCATGATCCTTCCGCTGTTGTGCGACCGTACGGTCCACTTCATCGGCAAGGACGAGTACGTGACGGGCAAGGGCATCAAGGGCCGCGCCATGGCCTGGTTCTTCACCGGGTCCGGCATGATCCCGGTCGACCGTGACGGCGCCAACGGCGGCGTCGCCGCCCTGATGACCGGCCGCCGCATCCTCGAAGAGGGCAAGATCTTCGGGATCTACCCCGAGGGCACCCGCTCCCCCGACGGCCGTCTCTACCGCGGCCGCACCGGCATCGCCCGCCTGACCCTGATGACCGGCGCCCCCGTGGTCCCCTTCGCGATGATCGGCACCGACAAGCTCCAGCCGGGCGGCAAGGGCATGCCGCGCCCGGGCCGGGTCACCGTCCGCTTCGGCGAGCCGATGGAGTTCTCCCGCTACGAGGGCATGGACCGCGATCGCTACGTACTGCGCGCCGTCACCGACTCGGTGATGGCGGAGGTCATGCGCCTTTCGGGCCAGGAGTACGTCGACATGTACGCGACGAAGGCCAAGGAAGCCGCGTAGCGGTCACTGCCGCTGGAGTGACCGGCTGACGCCCGCCGCGGTCGTCGTGGCGAGGACCCAGCCGGTCACGATCAGCACGTACGAGAGCCACTGGTACCAGCCGCTCGGCGCGAAGGCGCCCTCCTGGCCGAAGCCGATGATCGGCAGCATCAGGTCGATCGTGTAGAACGCCGCGTTGAACTCCGGCGCCTCCCCCGCCTTGAGCTCCCTCGGCGGGTGCAGACCGTACGCGATCGTCCCCGTCAGCAGCAGCGCCAGCAGCCAGCCCGCCGCCCGCAGCGGCCGGAAGCCGTAGCCGACGGTGGCGTCCTGGAGCAGCCCCCAGAGCCGGGCGTGGCGGGGCAGGGTGCGCCGGTGCCGGCGCAGCTTGGCGAGCTGTACGGTCCGTGCTCCCGCCTCGTCCCCGGCCGTCCGGTAGGCCGCCGCGAGCTGCTCGTACGCGTACGGGAGGTACCCGGACTCCTCGCGATCCAGCGCGGGCAGCCGCTCCTCGGGCGGCAGGTGCGGGGCGAGGGTGCGGTAGGTGAGGCCGTCGATGCGGATCTGCTCGGGCCAGGTTCCGGGCGGCATGTGCAGCAGGTCGAACTGGGAGCGGCGCAGGTTCACCCCGCCGCGGATGGTGTCGCAGGACCGCAGCCACACCTCGCCGATCACGCAGCTGGAGGCGCGCAGCGCCACGCCGCCGGGGTTGGCGAGCCGCGCGTAGGCGAGGTTGAGCTGGCCGGGTATGCGGGAGCCGGTGAGGTTGACCCGCCCGCGGGCCTCCAGCCCCCTGGCGCGCAGATCGGTGCCGACGGACAGGGTCTCGGCGTGCAGGGCGGTGCCGCCGGGGGCGAGCAGGCGGGCGCCGTCGAGGTTGATCTGGCCGCCGACGGTGGCGCCGTTGATCCGGGTCTGGCCGTGGACGGTGAGGTCCATCGCGATGACGTCGGTCTTGATGGAGGCGTGGTTGAACTGGAGCAGGGGCTCCTCGGCCTCCTCCTGCGCGTCCGGGTCGCCGATGACGGCCCGCTGGAGGAAGAGGCCGCCGGTTATCCGGGCTCCTTGGAGCCGTACCGGCCCGGTGATGCGGCAGCAGGCCAGCCGCAGGACGAGGTCGACGCCGAGGGTGGCGGCGGTCAGGCCGGGCAGCGCCGAGTCGGAGAGTACGAGGGCGCGCAACTGGGCCCCGTAGAGCAGGGGTTTGCGCTCGAACCAGCAGGCGCGCAGCCGGATGCCGTGCTCGACGACCGCGTACTTGAGGTCCAGCTTGCCGGTGATCCGGGCGCCCCGGACGTTGAGCCCGGGGACCTTCCCCGCAGCGGTGACCCGGCTGAGCAGCAGGGCGCTGAGCACCTCGGCGCGCAGCGTCCGCTCGGGCCCCCACTGCGCGCCGTCGAAGCCGTTCTCGTCGGGGTGCTCCCGGAAGTCGACGCCCTCCCCGCGCGGGAAGGCTTCCCATACGCGGCGTTCCGCCGGGGTCAGCTCGTTGATCTCCATCGCGGGGATGGTGTCCTGCGTGTCGACGGACTGTCAACTCTGTTCAGGACACCACCCCTTGAGGGGGATCAGTGCGCGATGCCGTCCTGGAGCTTCTGCCCCCTGAGCAGGAACCAGGCCGCGACCGCCGTGGCCAGCAGCACGGCCGCGCCCACGCCGGAGGCGAGCCGCAGACCGTCCACGAAGGCGTCCTGGGCGGCGCCGACCATGGTCTGCGCGGTCGCGGGGTCCACCGCCTTGGCGGCTTCGACGGCGCCGCCCAGCGATTCGTGCGCGGCGTCGGCGACGGGTCCGGGGACCGAGGCCGGGGCGGTGAAGCCCTGGTAGACGCCGGTGACGACGGAGCCGAGCAGGGCGATGCCGAGGGCCGCGCCGAGTTCGTACGCGGTCTCGGAGACGGCCGAGGCCGAACCGGCCTGCTCCTTGGGGACGCTGGAGAGGATGACGTCGGCGGTGACGGTGAAGGAGAAGCCGGCACCGAGGCCGACGACGAGCAGGGCCGCGCCGAGCAGCGGGTAGCCGCTCTCCTTGTGGAGCAGGGTGAGCGCTCCGAGCGCGAGCCCGATGGCCGCGAGGCCGCCGGTGACGATCGACCGTACCGAGTACCGGCGGGCGTAGCGGCCGGCGATCAGGCCGGTGACCACCGCGCCGATGGCGGCGGGCAGTTCGGCCAGGCCCGCCTCCAGGGGGTCGCGGCCCTGGACGAGCTGGAGGAACTGGGAGAGGAAGAAGACGAGGCCGGAGAGGCCGAAGACGGTCAGCAGGTCGGCGAGGACCGCGCCGGAGAAGCCGCGGTGCCTGAAGAGCCGCATGTCGAGGAGGGGCGACGGCAGACCGAACTGGCGGCGGACGAAGCCGTACAAGCACGCGGCGCCGAGGGCGGCGGAGAGCGCGACGCCCCGGGTGACGCCGTGGGTGGCGACTTCCTTGACGGCGTAGACGACGCCGATGACGCCGACGAGCGAGAGGGCGACGCTGAGCAGGTCCCAGGGTCCGGAGACCGGGTTCTTGGACTCGGGCAGCAGCTTGATGCCGACGAGGACCAGGGCGATCATCACGGGCAGGTTGATGAGGAAGACCGAGCCCCACCAGAAGTGCTGGAGCAGGGCTCCGCCGACGACGGGCCCGATGGCCGCGCCGGCCGAGGCGGTGGCGCCCCAGATGCCGATGGCGAGGCTGCGCTCCTTGGGGTCGTGGAATATGTTCCGGATCAGCGCGAGGGTCGAGGGCATCAGCGTCGCGCCGGCCACGCCGAGCAGGGCCCGGGCCACGATCATCATCTCGGGGCTGGTGGCGTAGGCGTTCAGGACGGAGACGGCGCCGAAGGCGGTGGCCCCGACCAGGAGCAGCTTCTTGCGGCCGATGCGGTCGCCGAGGGAGCCCATGGAGACGAGCAGACCGGCGATGACGAACGAGTAGATGTCGCCGATCCACAGCAGCTGGGTGCCGGACGGCTTGAGGTCTTCGCTGAGTGAGGGTGTGGCGAGACCGAGTACGGTGGCGTCCACCGCGACCAGCAGAACGGCCAGGACGAGCACGGAGAGCGCCAGCCAGCGCCCCCTGCTCCCCCTCTTCCCCTCGGCTCCGCTCGCCTCCGTCCTCTGTCCCTGCGTCAGCTGCTGCGTGCGGCTCATTTCTCCACGCTCCGTCGTGCGCCACCGAGCAACAGCTCGATGATCATGTACTGGAAGTCCTTCGCGGCGACCCGGCCGTCCATGACGGCCCAGGCGCAGGTGCCGATGAGGCCGTAGAGGGCCTCGGTGAGCCAGGCGGGGCTCAGGTCGATCCGGATGTCGCCCTCCTGCTGGCCGCGCCGGAAGAGCGCGTTGACGCGCGCGTCGAGGCGGGCCCATCCCTCGTTGACCTGGTCGCCCTCGAAGAGCTGGTTCTCGGTGACGAGGAAGGCCAGCAGCTGGGCGTCGCGCTCGGCCTCGGCGACGAGCCGGCGCAGGGCCTCCACCGCCGTGCCCTCGTCGAGGCGGGCGTTGTCGAAGGCCGTCTCGAACTGGCGGATGCCGAGTTCTTCGAGGGCCCGTACGAGGGCGTCGCGCCCGGCGAAGTGCCGGTGGAGGGTCGCGCGCCCGATGCCTGCGGCGCGGGCGACCTCGTCCATCGTGGCGGTCGATTTGCGGGAGAGCAGGGCTGCGGCGTCGCGGAGCACCTGGTCACGATCCATGGCCATGAGACAAGCATACCCCGAATGAGACGTGCATGTCTCATTGAAAAATAGGGTGCCCCCGGGCGCCCGGAACGGAAGGCTGCCGAGATGACGCCCAAGCCCTTGCTGCTGATCGACGTGGACGGCCCGCTGAACCCCTACGCGGCCAAGGCCCAGCGCCGCCCGGAGGGGTACTCCACCCACCGGATGCGCCCGAGCGGTTGGACGGAGGCCGAGAGCCGGCGGCCGCTGCGGGTCTGGCTGAACCACGCCCACGGCGCGCAGCTGCTCGCGCTGGCGCGCTCGTACGAGCTGGTCTGGGCGACCACGTGGAAGGACGAGGCGAACGACTGGATAGGCCCTCACCTGGGCCTGCCGAGGCTCCCGTACATCGACTGGCCGCAGATGCACGGGCGGGCACCGCGCGGCACCTTCTGGAAGACGCAGTACATCCTGGAGTACGCGGGCGCGCGGGAGTTCGCGTGGATCGACGACGACATCACGGCGATGGACCGCGAGTACGTGGACCAGCGCCACCCGGCGCGGGCCCTGCTGATGCGCGTCGACGAGCGGATCGGTCTGACCCGGGCGGACTTCGAGGCCCTGGCGCGCTGGGCGGAGTAACGGGCGGGCCCGCTGCGGCAATTAGCATGCCCATGCCACCCCCTGGCTCCATGACCTGCAGTTCCGACGAAAGCGACCCATGCACATCCAGCGGATCCTCGCCACGACCGCCGCCCTCGCCTGCCTCGCCCCGCTCTCCGCCTGCAAGGGGGGTACAGACGCCGCCCCGCCCGCGGCGCCCGCGTCCGCCGCCCCCGAGGGCCCCCTCGCCGAGGCGCAGCGCTACGTGCGCCAGTACGGCTCGTGCGAGGACCTGAGCGCGGCGCCCGACGACCCGCGGCTGCCGGCGGACGACCTCACGAAGGCCGGACAGTGGTCCGTGACCGAGCGCGGCATCTGCAGCGACAAGCCCGAGCGCGGTGAGATCGTCCTCTCCGTCCCTTCGGACATGAAGGAGTTCCAGACGCGCTACAAGCAGTACGTCATGGACAAGATCGCCGGGGGCGACGGCGCCTACGGCCTGAACAGCCGCGTCCTCGTCGGCAAGGGCTTCGTCGCCGCTCCGACCCGTACGAAGACGGCTCTTGCGCTGGTCCGCTCCGAGCTGCGCGTCCTGACCTGCAATCCCACCGCCCCGGTACCCAAGGGGTACAAGCGGGAGAAGGCGCTGGTCGAAGGCTGCGTGCTCAGCGACTTCGTGGGCAGCACGGACGGCTCGGGCAGCCCGAACCTCGAAACCCCGCAGGACCCGGCGGCCGGCGGCGCGGGCGAGAAGCCGGGCCAGCCGGCCCACGGCAGCCTCGGGCTGCCGCGCGCCGGCAGCATCGCCGAGCTGAAGAAGCTCGTCGGTTCCAGCGTCGACTGCACTCACTTCTCCACCGACCCCGCCACGGTGGCGATCGAGTCCATCGACTACGCGCCGGTGGTGACGGGCGATCCGCTCGGCTGGGGCGTCACCGGGCGCGGCCTGTGCGGGGAGCCGGCCGGTGCGCAGCGCGCGCACGACCTCAACTGGCTCGACACCGTGGGAGACATGAAGAAGATGCAGACCAGGGCGAAGGCCACCCAGCAGGCCGACCTGAAGGACGACGGAAAGCTGCGGCGCACCGCGAGCCTGCTGCTCGTCGGCGAGAACATCGCGGTGGAGACCAACGACCCGGACGTCCGGTTCGGGCTGTACCAGCAGCAGTTCCTCTACCTGAACTGCGTGCCGGGCTTCTCCGCCCCGGCCGGGTACCGGCTGGAGAAGTCCCAGGTCGAGGGCTGTGTGCTGACCAACTACGAACCGGATCACCCGGTGCGCTAGAGCACGCACGGAACACGCCCGAGGGGCGGTGGGAGCCGGGGCTCCCACCGCCCCTCGGGCGTGGACGGGACGAGCTAGTGCTTGTGGGTGGCCCAGGCGTGCTGGATGACCAGGTCGGCCTTCAGTTCCGCGAGCTGCTTGGCGACCGCCGAGGGGGCGGTGCCGCCGCGGCCGTTGCGGGAGGCGAGGGCGCCCGGCACGTTGAGGACCGTACGGACCTGCGGGGTCAGGTGCTCCGAGATCTTCGCGAACTGCTCGTCCGTGAGCTCGTCCAGCTCGATCCCGAGCGCCTCGCACTCCTTGACGCACTCGCCGGCCACCTCGTGCGCGACGCGGAACGGAACGCCCTGCTTGACCAGCCACTCCGCGATGTCCGTGGCGAGGGAGAAGCCGGCCGGAGCCAGCTCTTCCATCCGCTCCCGGTTGACCGTGAGCGTCGCCATCATCCCGGTGAAGGCCGGAAGCAGGACCTCAAGGGTGTCGCAGGAGTCGAAGACCGGCTCCTTGTCCTCCTGGAGGTCCCGGTTGTAGGCCAGCGGCAGCGCCTTCAGCGTGGCCAGCAGGCCCGTCAGGTTGCCGATGAGCCGGCCCGACTTGCCGCGCGCCAGCTCCGCGATGTCCGGGTTCTTCTTCTGCGGCATGATCGACGACCCGGTCGAGAAGGCGTCGTGCAGGGTCACGAAGGAGAACTCCTTCGTGTTCCAGATGATGATCTCCTCCGCGATCCGGGACAGGTTGATCCCGATCATCGCGGTGATGAAGGCGAACTCGGCGACGAAGTCGCGCGAGGCCGTGCCGTCGATCGAGTTGCCGACCGAGCCCCGCTCGAAGCCCAGGTCGGCGGCGACCGCCTCCGGGTCCAGCCCCAGCGAGGAGCCGGCCAGAGCACCCGAGCCGTACGGGGAGACGGCGGTCCGGGTGTCCCACTGCCGCAGCCGCTCCGCGTCCCGCGACAGCGACTGCACGTGGGCCAGTACGTGGTGTGCGAAGAGCACCGGCTGCGCGTGCTGGAGGTGGGTCCTGCCCGGCATGGCCACGTCGTGGTGCGTCTCGGCGAGGCCGACCAGCGCGTCCTGGAGGTCCGCGATCAGGCCGCCGACGATCCGGGCGTGGTCGCGCAGGTACATCCGGAACAGGGTGGCCACCTGGTCGTTGCGGGACCGGCCGGCGCGCAGCTTGCCGCCGAGGTCGGCGCCGAGCCGCTCCAGCAGGCCCCGCTCCAGGGCGGTGTGCACGTCCTCGTCGGCGACGGTCCCGGTGAAGGAGCCGTCGGCGACATCGGTCTCCAGCCGGTCCAGGCCGGCGATCATGCGGTCGAGCTCGTCCGCCGTGAGCAGGCCCGCCTTGGCGAGCACGCGGGCGTGGGCACGGGATCCGGCGATGTCGTACGGCGCGAGGCGCCAGTCGAAGTGGACCGACGCGGACAGCTTCGCGAGGGCCTCGGCGGGGCCGTCGGCGAACCGGCCGCCCCAGAGCCGGACGTCACCACCGTTGTTGCTGCTCACAGCTGCTGCTCCTCAAGGATGCGTGCGTGGATGTGCGTCGGCCTCCCCGTCGCGGAGGTTACGGGGAGGCCGACTTCGTACTGCGTAACGAGTCGGGCTCAGGCCAGGTCGCGGCGTGCCGCGATCTTCGACGAGAGACCGAAGATCTCGATGAAGCCCTGGGCCTTGGACTGGTCGAAGGTGTCGCCCGAGTCGTAGGTCGCCAGGTTGAAGTCGTACAGCGAGGCGTCCGACCTGCGGCCGGTGACCACGGCGCGGCCGCCGTGCAGGGTCATCCGGATGTCGCCGGTGACGTGCTGGTTCGCCTCGTTGATGAACCCGTCCAGGGCCCGCTTGAGCGGGGAGAACCACTGGCCGTCGTAGACCAGTTCGCCCCAGCGCTGCTCGACCTGCCGCTTGTAGCGGGCCAGCTCGCGCTCCACGGTGACGCTCTCCAGCTCCTGGTGCGCGGTGATCAGCGCGATCGCGCCGGGGGCCTCGTACACCTCGCGGGACTTGATGCCGACGAGGCGGTCCTCGACCATGTCGATCCGGCCGATGCCCTGGGCTCCGGCCCGGGCGTTGAGCTGCTGGATCGCCTGGAGCACGGTGACGGGCCTGCCGTCGATGGCGACGGGGACGCCCTCCTTGAAGGAGATGACGACCTCGTCGGCCTCGCGCGGCTCGGCGGGGTCGGCGGTGTACTCGTAGATGTCCTCGACCGGCGCGTTCCAGATGTCCTCCAGGAAGCCCGTCTCGACGGCGCGCCCGAAGACGTTCTGGTCGATGGAGTACGGGGACTTCTTGGTGGTCGCGATCGGGAGGTTCTTGGCCTCGCAGAAGGCGATGGCCTTGTCCCGGGTCATGGCGTAGTCGCGGACCGGGGCTATGCACTTCAGGTCGGGGCCGAGGGTCTGGATGCCGGCCTCGAAGCGGACCTGGTCGTTGCCCTTGCCGGTGCAGCCGTGGGCGACGACGCCGGCGCCGTGCTTCTTCGCGGCGGCGACCAGGTGCTTGACGATGACCGGCCGGGAGAGCGCCGAGACCAGCGGGTAGCGGTCCATGTAGAGGGCGTTCGCCTTGATCGCCGGGAGGCAGTACTCGTCGGCGAACTCGTCCTTGGCGTCCGCGACCTCGGCTTCGACGGCACCGCAGGCGAGGGCGCGCTTGCGGATGACGTCCAGGTCCTCGCCGCCCTGGCCGACGTCCACGGCAACGGCGATGACCTCTGCGCCCGTCTCCTCGGCGATCCAGCCGATGGCGACGGAGGTGTCCAGTCCGCCTGAATAGGCGAGTACGACGCGCTCGGTCACGGGCTTCTCCTTACGGCATCCAACGGTGTGTCCACGGTGCATCCATCTACCGGCATAACTATGCACTGTTCCGTATGTTTCGTCAATCGACCCCTGGCTGCACCCCGCTGACCAGCACGAATATCAGGGGCACAACCGGCGGCGACGGCCTACGATCGGCGGTCTGCACCACAAGGGGAGGGCATATGGGAGTCGTGACGCAGCGGCAGACCGAGGAGGGCCGGGCCGCGGCGGAGGGCCTGCTGCGCGGCGGGCGCCCCGGCATCGGCGGCGTCCACCGCCCCGATCAGCCGGTCTCCTGGATCGCCTTCGACGCGGAGGTCCGGCGCGGCCACTTCCGCCGGGACGTGGCGGCCCGCGCCGCCGACCGGATCGAGGTGCGCCTGTGCCACCCCGACGGCAGGATCCGCGAGGCCGCGCTCCTGGCGCCGAAGCCGCCGCTCCCGCTCGTCGCGATCCGCTGCGCCGACTGGGCGCCGGCGGTGCGCGAGCGGGCCCGTCAGGTGCTCGCCGGGGCTCTTGCCACCGACCCCGCGCGCACGCTGATCCAGCTCACCCCGCTCGTCCTGTGCCTGGCCCGGCGCGAGCAGGGCCGCTGGGCGCGCGACCTGTTCGAGAAGGCCCTCGGCGCCGAGGACCCGGTACTCAGCCCCTGGTGGCGCCCCGCGCGCCCCGGGCGGTGGTGGCGCCCGGCGCGGGACGCGCGCACGATGACCGGCGAGCAGCCCGACACCGTGCTCGGCTGGCTGCGGCGCAGCGGGGACCTGCCGACCCGCCGGTTCGCCACCCGCATCACGCTCGACGCCGGGCTGTTCGGCGTACGGGAGTTGGCCCGGCGGGCGGGCGAGGAGCGGGATCCCGCGACGGCTCGGCTGTGGGCCGACGCGGCGCTGGCCGAGCTGGCCGGCGACGGGCCCGACGACGAGGCGATCGACGCCCTGCTGCGCGGGCACATCCCCATGGTGCGGGCCGACGGGGTCACCGCCCTGCGGCGGGCCGGGCGTCACGCGGAGGCGGTGGGCCACCTGGCCGACCGCTCCGGGCTGGTCCGTGCCTGCGCGCGCTGGCTGGTCAAGCAGGGCGGTGGCGACCCGTACGCCCACTGCCGCGCCCTGGTCGAGGACCCGGCCCGGGTGAGCTCGTACGCCGTCACCGGTTTCGCCGAGTGCGCCCGGCGGTCGGACGCACCGCTGCTGCGCGGGCTGCTGGACCACCCCGCGGGGGCGGTGCGGGCGGCGGCGGTCGCCGGGCTGCGCGCGCTGGAGGCCACCGACGTGGAGCTGCTGCGGCCGCTGCTCGACGACCCGTCGGCCGCGGTCGCCCGGGAGGCCTCCGTGAGCCTGGCCGGGGTCGCGGCCCGGCTGCCCGCCGAGTGGCTGCTGGAACGCATCGCACCCGACCGCCCCGCGCACACCCGCCGGGCCGCCTACCGGGTGCTGCACGCCCGCGGCGGGGTCATCGGGCTGCGCGCCTCCGTGGAGCTCCTGACGGACGCCGACCCGGCGCTGCGCCGGATCGCCGCGCAGCGCGTGCAGAGCCTGTGGTCCCCCGACCGGCCGCCCGCGCTGCCGCTGCGCGACCCGGAGGTGGCGGCCCTGCTGGACCGCTGCACCGGGCTGTTCAGCGAGTACGTCATGGGCCGGCTGCACTCACAGCTCGGAATTCCCCGCACGGCATCCGGCCCGACCGGATAATGATCCGTATGGGAAAGCTCTATGAACGCATAGACGGCCGGCTCCGCTCCTTCATCGAGGAGCAGCCGGTCTTCTTCACCGCCACCGCCCCGCTCGCCGGGGACGGCCACGTCAACCTGTCCCCCAAGGGCCGCGCGGGCACGCTCGTGGTCATCGACGAGCAGACCCTCGCCTACCTCGACTTCGGCGGCAGCGGCGCCGAGACCATCGCCCACGTCCGCGAGAACGGCCGGATCACACTGATGTGGTGCGCGTTCAGCGGCCCGCCCAACATCGTCCGCATCCACGGCGAGGGCGAGGCCGTCTTCCGCGACGACCCCCGCTGGGGTGAGCTGATCGGCCTGTTCGGGGCGGCCGACGGGCCCTCGGCGCGGGCGATCATCGTCGTGCACGCCCGCAGGATCGCCGATGTGTGCGGGTACGCCGTCCCGTTCATGGAGTACCAGGGCGAGCGCACCCTCCACGCGGAGCACTTCGGCCGCAAGACGGACGAGGAGTTCGGCGCGTACTGCGAGAAGAAGGAGTTCATCGGATCGAGTGTGGACGGCCTGCCTGCACTGCCGCTGCCGCTTCCGCCCCGTACCGTCTGACATGTGCTGCGTACCGCTCTCGCCACCTGCGTAACGATCGTCACCAGCCTGCTCGCGCAGGGCTCGTACGGATCCGCTCCGCTACCCGCCCGCCTCGCCGACACCGGCGGCGGCAGCCAGCTCATCACCGCCGTCGCGCCCGCACCCGGATCCACCACCGGGCGGCTGACCTGGTGGGACCGCCGGGCGGGGCGCTGGTACGAGGCCGGCAGCGCCGAGGCGCGCTTCGGCGCGAACGGCCTGACCGAGGGCGCGACCCGCACCCAGGGCACGAACACCACGCCGACGGGCCTGTACGAGCTCCCCTACGCCTTCGGGATCCGGCACGCACCGGCCGGGACGGAGTTCCGCTACCGCCGGGTGACCCCCGATTCCTGGTGGTGCCAGGACAACGCGTCGGCCGCGTACAACCGGTGGACCGAGCCGCTGCCCGCCGACTGCGCGCCCGGCGAGGCGGAGCACCTGGTCACGTACGAGAAGCAGTACGCGCACGCGCTGGTCATCGGCTTCAACTACGAGGAGCCGGTGCACGGACGCGGCGCGGGCATCTTCCTGCACGTCAACGGCAAGGGAGCGACAGCCGGTTGCGTGTCCGTGCCGGAGCGGGCGATGCGCGCGGTCCTGCGCTGGGCCGACCCGCGCCGCCGCCCGCACATCGCGATCGGGACGCAGGAGGGACGGCTCGCCGTCACCCGCTACTGAACACCGGCCGGGGTCCCCGCGCGGCGCCGACGGCCACGGTTGCGGCGGCGCCGGGTGCGCAGGCGGCTCACGCGCAGCCGCCGCAGGGCCTCCGGATCGCGGACGCCCAGGGCCTGGAGGGCCGGGTGGTGGGGGCCGTGGTGCAGGGCCTGCACGGCGTCGGCATCCGCCGTCCAGCCGACCCCGCGGGCCCGGTCGTAGACGCGGAACCAGCCCACCTGGGCGATCAGCCCGGCCCAGGCGACCCAGGCGGCCACCCATTCGGCGTCGCCGTCGGGCTGCAGCGACATCAGGCCCACGAGATAGACGATCAACTCGGCCAGGAGCAGGTACAGCCCGAACCGGGCCGGGCGGGCGGGTTCGCCCACCGTCAGCAGGGCCGGGCGGGCCGCCCGGAACTCCCGGTGGGCCGTGTGGAACTCCGCGTCCCGCAGCTCGATGCTGCCGAGGGTGGCGGGGGCGGTCCGGCGCAGCAGGGCGGCCAGCAGGGCTTCGGGCAGTGGGTGGCCGGGGGTGCGGGCGGGGTCCGCGGCGGCCGGGGACGGGATCAGATTGCCCCGGTGGTTGACGGTGACGAGCCCGTCGAGGAGCAGCCGCGCCGCGGCGGCCTGGGTCTCGTCCCCGGGCCACCAGCGGCCCACGGCGGCCTGGTACGGGTCGGCCAGAACGGCGGCCCACCGGTCGAGGGCGCTGCGGTGCCGCGCCGCTGTACGGCGGCGGACCACGCCGGCCAGCCCGTACAGCACGGCTGTGACGGGCACGGCGACACTGGCGAGGGCGTAGGCATGCACACGCCGAGCCTAGGCGGCCCTGCCAGGGCCGGTACACCGGATATCCGTCCCGGACGACGGGACCTGACGAGCCGTCAATCCGTCGCCCGGGGGCGGTCAGCTCTCCTTCTGGGCCAGCCTCAGCAGGTGGTCCGCGAGGGCCTGGCCGCCCGACGGGTCACGGCTGATCAGCATCAGCGTGTCGTCGCCGGCGATCGTGCCGAGGATCTCGCGGAGTTCGGCCTGGTCGATCGCGGAGGCGAGGAACTGGGCCGCGCCGGGCGGGGTGCGCAGGACGACGAGGTTCGCGGAGGCCTCCGCCGAGATCAGCAGCTCGCCGGAGAGGCGCCGCATGCGCTCCTCCTTGGCCGACTCGCCGAGCGGGGCCTGCGGGGTGCGGAAACCGCCCTCGCTGGGCACCGCGTAGATCAGCTCGCCGCCGGTATTGCGGATCTTCACCGCGCCCAGCTCGTCGAGGTCGCGGGAGAGCGTCGCCTGGGTGACGCTCAGCCCGTCGTCGGCGAGCAGCTTGGCCAGCTGGCTCTGCGAGCGGACCGGCTGCCGGTTGAGGATGTCCACGATCCGGCGGTGGCGGGCGGTGCGGGTCTGCGGAACGGACGGCCCGCCCCCGGACTCGGTCCGGGGGGAGCCCCACTCCTCGTGGTCCTGCGCGTGGCTCATCGTCGTCTCATTCCCCGGTGTGTCCGTCCCCGTTGGCTGCGTCGAGGATGCCGGGCAGGGCCCGGACGAACGCGTCCGCCTCGGCCTCGGAGAGTACGTACGGGGGCATGAGCCGTACGACGTCGGGGGCGGGCGCGTTGACCAGGAAGCCGGCATCTTGGGCCGCCTGCTGCACCTGCGGTGCGAGCGGCCCGGTCAGCACGATACCCAGGAGAAGGCCTTCACCACGGACATGGGAGACCAGCGGGTGGCCGTTCCCCTCGCGGAGGCCCTCGATTCCGGAGCGCAGCCGCTCCCCGCGCGCCTTGACCCGGTCGAGCAGTCCCTCGGCGGCGATGGTGTCGATGACGGCGAGGCCGGCGGCGCACGCGACCGGGTTCCCGCCGAAGGTGGTGCCGTGCTGGCCGGGCTGGAGCAGCTCCGCGGCCGGCCCGAAGGCGGCCACGGCGCCGATCGGCAGTCCGCCGCCGAGACCCTTCGCGAGCGTGACGAGATCGGGCTCGACGCCCTCGTGGGCCTGGTGCTCGAACCAGTGGCCGCAGCGCCCGATCCCGGTCTGCACCTCGTCCAGGACGAGCAGGGTGCCGGTGGCCCGGGTGATCTCCCGGGCGGCCGTCAGATAACCGGCCGGAGGTACGACGACACCGTTCTCGCCCTGGATCGGCTCGATGACCACGAGGGCCGTCTCCTCGGTGACGGCGGCCCGCAGGGCCTCGACATCGCCGTACGGGACGTGGGTGACCTCGCCGGGCAGCGGCAGGAACGGGACCTGCTTCTTCGGCTGGCCGGTGAGCGCGAGAGCGCCCATGGTCCGGCCGTGGAAGCCGCCGTCGGTGGCCACCATGTGGGTCCGCCCGGTCAGCCGGCCGATCTTGAAGGCGGCCTCGACGGCCTCGGCTCCGGAGTTGCAGAAGAAAATCCGGCCGGGGCGGCCGAAGAGCTGGAGCAGCCGCTCGCCGAGCGCGAGGACCGGCTCGGAGGCGTAGAGGTTGGAGACGTGGCCGAGGGTGGTGATCTGCCGGGTCACCGCCTCGACGATCGCCGGGTGGGCGTGGCCGAGGGCGTTGACCGCGATGCCGCCGACGAAGTCGGTGTACTGCTTGCCGTCCGCGTCCCAGACCTGGGCGCCCTCGCCGCGTACGAGGGCCAGCGCGGGCGTCCCGTAGTTGTTGGTCAGCGCCCCCTGCCAGCGGGCGGCGTAGTCCTGGTTGCCGGTCACGCGGGTTCCCCTCCCTGTGCGTTGGGCTGTGTGTCGGGCTGTGCGTCGGGCACGACCATCGTGCCGATTCCCTCGTCGGTGAAGATCTCCAGCAGGATCGAGTGCGGCACCCGCCCGTCGATCACGCGGGCCGTGCTCACCCCGCCGCGGACGGCGTGCAGGCAGCCCTCCATCTTGGGCACCATCCCGCTGGACAGCTCGGGCAGCAGCTTCTCCAGCTCGCTGACGGTGAGGCGGCTGATGACCTCGTCGCTGCTCGGCCAGTCCGCGTAGAGGCCCTCGACGTCCGTGAGCACCATCAGTGTCTCGGCGCCCAGCGCGGCGGCGAGCGCGGCGGCCGCCGTGTCGGCGTTCACGTTGTACACGTGGTGGTCGTCGGCGCTGCGCGCGATGGAGGAGATGACCGGGATCCGGCCGTCCGCCAGCAGCGCCTCGATCGCACCCGTGTCGATGGCGGTGATCTCGCCGACCCGGCCGATGTCGACGAACTCGCCGTCGATCTCCGGGGTGTGCCGGGTGGCGGTGATGGTGTGGGCGTCCTCGCCGGTCATGCCGACGGCGAGCGGCCCGTGCTGGTTGAGCAGCCCGACCAGCTCGCGCTGGACCTGGCCCGCCAGGACCATCCGTACGACGTCCATGGCCTCGGGGGTCGTGACGCGCAGACCCGCCTTGAACTCGCTGACCAGGCCCTGCTTGTCGAGCTGGGCGTTGATCTGGGGGCCGCCGCCGTGCACCACGACCGGCTTGAGGCCGGCCTGGCGCAGGAAGACCACGTCCTGGGCGAAGGCGGCCTTCAGGTCCTCGTCGATCATGGCGTTGCCGCCGAACTTGATGACGACGACCTTGCCGTTGTGGCGGGTGAGCCAGGGCAGGGCCTCGATGAGGATCTGCGCCTTGGGCAGGGCGGTGTGCTTGCGCGCGGTGCCGGAGCCGGGCTGCCCGGCCTTGTCGTCGCTCATGAGGAGTAGGCGCTGTTCTCGTGGACGTACTCGGCGGTCAGGTCGTTGGCCCAGATCACGGCGGACTCGGAGCCGGTGGCCAGGTCCGCGGTGATGCGGACCTCGCGGCCCTTCATGGAGACGAGGTCGCGGTCCTCGCCGACCGAGCCGTTCCTGCAGACCCAGACGCCGTTGATGGCCACGTTCAGCCGGTCCGGGTCGAAGGCGGCCCGGGTGGTGCCGATGGCGGAGAGCACCCGGCCCCAGTTGGGGTCCTCGCCGTGGATGGCGCACTTGAGCAGGTTGTTGCGGGCGATGGACCGGCCGACCTCGACCGCGTCGCCCTCGGTGAGCGCGCCGACGACCTCGATGCGGATGTCCTTGCTCGCACCCTCGGCGTCGCCGATCAGCTGGCGGGCGAGGTCGTCGCAGACGGTCCGTACGGCCTCCGCGAAGGCCTCGTACGCGGGCACCTGACCGGAGGCCCCGGAGGCGAGCAGCAGCACCGTGTCGTTGGTGGACATGCAGCCGTCGGAGTCGACCCGGTCGAAGGTGGTGCGGGTGGCGGAGCGCAGCGCCATGTCGAGGGTGGCGCTGTCCATGTCGGCGTCGGTGGTGAGGACGACGAGCATGGTGGCCAGGCCCGGGGCGAGCATGCCCGCGCCCTTGGCCATGCCGCCGACGGTCCAGCCGGCCTGGGTGACGGCGGCCGTCTTGTGCACGGTGTCGGTGGTCTTGATGGCGATGGCGGCATCCTCACCGCCGTCGGCGGAGAGGGCCGCGACGGCGGTGTCGATGCCGGGGAGCAGCTTGTCCATGGGGAGCAGGACGCCGATCAGGCCGGTGGACGCGACGGCGATCTCGCCGGCGTTGTGCCCGCCGCCCAGCGCCTCGGCGACCTTCTCGGCGGTGGCGTGGGTGTCCTGGAAGCCCTTGGGACCGGTGCAGGCGTTGGCACCGCCGGAGTTGAGGACGACCGCGCTGATGACGGAGCCGCGCAGCACCTGCTCGGACCAGAGCACGGGTGCGGCCTTGACGCGGTTGGAGGTGAAGACGCCCGCCGCGGCCTGCCGCGGGCCGCTGTTGACCACGAGGGCCAGGTCCGGGTTGCCGTTCGCCTTGATCCCGGCCGCGATGCCCGCGGCCGTGAATCCCTGTGCTGCCGTGACGCTCACTGCGCCTCCTTGTTCGCCACGCCGCGGAAGCGGCTGATGTCACTGCCGCCCGCGCAGCGCGGACCTGCGGCCATCGTCGTCTGCAGCCCGGTGGCTGCGCGTGCGACGCTCACGGCGCCACTCCGATCGAGGAAAGACCCAGCCCCTCGTGGAGGCCGAGGGCGATGTTCATGCTCTGCACCGCGCCACCGGCGGTGCCCTTGGTGAGGTTGTCGATGGCGCTGATCGCGATGATCCGCTGGGCGGACCCGTCGTACGCGACCTGGATCTGAACGGCGTTGGAACCGTGGACGGACGAGGTCGCCGGCCACTGCCCCTCGGGCAGCAGGTGCACGAAGGGCTCGTCCGCGTACGCCTTCTCGTACGCGGCGCGCACCGCGTCGGCGGTGGTGCCGGGGAGGGCCTTGGCGGAGCAGGTGGCCAGGATGCCGCGCGACATCGGCACGAGGGTCGGCGTGAAGGAGACGGAGACCTTCTGCCCGGCGATCGGGCTCAGGTTCTGCACCATCTCGGGGGTGTGCCGGTGCCCGCCGCCCACCCCGTACGGGCTGACGGATCCCATGACCTCGGAGCCGAGCAGGTGCGGCTTGAGCGCCTTGCCGGCGCCGGACGTGCCGGTGGCGGCGACGATCACGGCCTCCGGCTCGGCCAGCTGCGCGGCGTAGGCCGGGAACAGGGCGAGGGTGACGGCGGTCGGGAAGCACCCGGGAACCGCGATGCGCTTGGACCCCTCCAGCGCGGCGCGGCCACCGGGCAGCTCGGGGAGCCCGTACGGCCAGGTGCCGGCGTGCGGGGCTCCGTAGAAGGCGTCCCAGTCGGCGGAGTCCTTGAGCCGGTGGTCGGCGCCCATGTCGACGACGAGGACGTCCTCGCCGAGCTCGGCGGCGACGGCGGCGGACTGCCCGTGGGGCAGCGCCAGGAAGACCACATCGTGGCCGGCGAGGACCTCGGGCGTGGTCGCCTCCAGGGTCCGGCCGGCGAGCGGCACCAGGTGCGGCTGGAGGCTGCCGAAGAGCTGCCCGGCGTTGGAATTGCCGGTCAGCGCGCCGATCTCCACCTCGGGGTGGGAGAGGAGCAGGCGCAGGACTTCCCCGCCCGCGTACCCGCTCGCTCCGGCCACCGCTACACGTACCACCATCGGACCCTCCTCCTCGATGGCATGACTATACGTATCGCCGCAGGTTTATGCAAAGCATCGCGGTGATCGCTCTGCGGGTCGCAGCGGAGCACGGGAAGATGAAAACGGAGTTCCGCAACCCGCATCCGACCCGCACCCGACCAGCACCGAGGACCGCGCATGAAGGGCTCTTCCGGAGATGCCGAACCCCTTGTCGCGGAGGCCAACGGCGCCGCGCTGCGGGACTCCGCGTTCGACGACACCCGCGACCTGGAGAACGAGCGCCGCGGATTCCTCGGCACGGTCGGGGAGAACGGCATCCGGGACGCGGACGGCCGCGTGGTGTGGGACCTGGACGCCTACGGGTTCCTCGACGCGGACTGCCCGCCCACCGCCCATCCGAGCCTGTGGCGCCAGAGCAGGCTCGTGACCGGGCACGGACTGTTCGAGGTGGTCCCCGGGATCTACCAGGCGCGCGGCTTCGACCTCTCCAACATGACCGTGGTCGAGGGCGAGCGCGGCATCCTCGTCATCGACCCGCTGATCTCCACGGAAACCGCCGCCGCCGCACTGGCGCTGTACCGCCGCCACCGCGGCGAGCGCCCCGTCACCGGCGTCCTCTATACGCACAGCCACGCCGACCACTTCGGCGGCGTCAAGGGCGTGATCGGCGTCGAGGAGGTCGCGGCCGGGGTGCCGGTGCTCGCTCCGGAGGGGTTCCTGGAACACGCCGTCAGCGAGAACGTCTACGCCGGCACCGCCATGAGCCGCCGCGCCACGTACATGTACGGGTCCGCCCTGCCCAAGGGCCCCCGCGGGCAGATCGGCTCGGGGCTGGGCCCCACGACGTCCACGGGCACGGTCACCCTCATCCCGCCGACCCTCACCATCACCCGTACCGGGCAGAGCGAGACCGTCGACGGCATCCGCATGGTGTTCCAGATGACCCCGGGCACCGAGGCCCCGGCCGAGCTCAACATCCACTTCCCCGGCCACGCCGCCCTGTGCACCGCCGAGAACGCCACGCACACCCTGCACAACCTGCTCACGCTGCGCGGCGCCCAGGTCCGCGACCCGCACGACTGGGCCCGGTACCTGACCGAGACCCTCCAGCTCTTCGGCGCCGCCACCGACGTGGTGTTCGCCTCGCACCACTGGCCGGTCTGGGGCCGCGAGGACGCCCTCGCCTTCCTCTCCGAGCAGCGCGACCTGTACGCCTACCTGCACGACCAGACGCTACGCATGATCAACCAGGGGCTCACCGGGCTGGAGATCGCCGAGCGGATGCAGCTGCCGCCCGCGCTGGAGCGCGCCTGGCACACGCACGGCTACTACGGCTCCGTCAGCCACAACGCCAAGGCCGTCTACCAGCGGTACATGGGCTGGTTCGACGGCAACCCGGCCCATCTGTGGGCCCACCCGCCCACCGAGGCCGCCACCCGGTACGTCGACTTCATGGGCGGCGCCGGCGAGGTGCTGCGCCGCGCCCACCAGTCCTACGCGCAGGGCGATTTCCGCTGGGTCGCCGAGGTCGTCGGCCACGTCCTGTTCACCGACCCCGACGACGCCGAGGCCCGCGCCCTGCAGGCGGACGCCCTGGAGCAGCTCGGCTACGGCAGCGAGAACGGCACCTGGCGCAACTTCTACCTCACCGGCGCCCACGAATTGCGGCACGGCCCGGTCGGCACGCCCGCCACCACCGCCTCCGAGGACCTGATCAACACCCTGACGCTCGACCAGCTCTTCGACTCCCTGGCGATCCGCGTCGACGGCCCGCGCAGCTGGGACGCGGACGTCACCGTCCGCTGGCGGCTCACCGACGGCCGCGAGCCCAGCACCTTGCGCCTGAAGAACGGCGTGCTCACCCACGTCCGGGGCCTCGGCCCGGCCGCCGGCGAGCCGGACGTCGAGATCGCCCTGGACGAGCCGGCGCTGCGCGCCCTCCTGCTCGGCCGGACCTCGCTCGCCGACCTGCTCGACCGGGGCCGGGCCGAGGTCTCCGGCGATCCGGCCCGGCTCGCCGAGCTGACCGGCCACCTCTCCGAGCCCGACCCCGACTTCGCGATCGTGACCCCCTGACCTAGGGGGTGTCCAGCGCGTGCCGGACCCAGACGTTCGGCTCCACGTACGCCGCATAGCCCTGTTCGGCCTCGCAGCGGACCGGGGCCAGCGCTCCGGGCACCCGCACCGGGCCCGTCGTGTCGAACGGCAGCCCGGTCCACTCCCGCCACTGCGCGAGCGAGCCGGTGATCGTCATCGACAGCGGGGCCACCGAGTCGATCACCGCCCCCGCCCGGACGTGGACCCGCAGCCACGGGTCGTACGGGAGGCCGTCCCCGCGCGTGCGGTACGCGTACTCCTCGATCGGGGTGTCCGGCTCGGCCGGCTTCCCGCTCGGCCGGACCGGGGCCACCACCTCGGCGAAGCCGCGGGCGCGGGCGTTCTCCCGCATCGCGGACAGCATCCGCCCGGACAGGCCCTCGCCGAGCCGGTCGGTGGCGACGGTGATCTCGATGGCGCTCACCGTGTCGGGGGCGACCCCGCGCCGCAGGTCGGAGAAGGCCCACATGAGGACCTGGTCCCAGCCCCGCGCGGGCAGCACCCCGTCCCGGCCGGGCGCGTGCTGTGCGAAGGGCACGCTGAACCCGCGGGCGACCACCGCATCGCCGTCGGTGGCGACCAGGACGTAGTCGGCCAGCTCCTTGGTCATGCGCGGGTAGAGGAGCCATGCGAGCGAGTCGTGCTGGGCGAATTCCGGCCAGGTGTCCTTCATGTCCCAGAGCCGCTCGGCCAGTTCTGGGCGCTGGGCCAGGGTGGTGATCTTGATGCCGTCCATGGCCGCAGGGTAGGGCGGCGGAGGGCGCGGCTCCACCGATTTAGGGGGTGCCCGGGGCCCGGAGCGAGCGCAGCCGGCGGACGCCCTCGTTCAGCTCCGCCGCGCCCGAGACCCCGGCGAAGCTGAGCCGTACGTACGGACCCGGCGGTTCCGCGCAGAAGTACGGGCGGCCCGCGGCGACCGCGACCCCGGCGCGCAGGGCCGCCGCCGCGAAGGCGGCGTCGTCGTCACCCTCGGCCATCCGGGCCCACAACTGGTAGCCGCCCGAGGGCAGATGGGGCAGGGTCAGCCCGGGCAGCTCCCGGCGCAGCGCGCCCGCGAGCAGGTCCCGCCGGTGGCGCAGTTCGGTGGCGACGGCCCGCAGGTGGCGGGGCCAGGCGGGGGCGCCGACCAGCTCCAGCGCGGCCTCCTGGAGCGGCCGGGACACGAAGAAGGAGTCCACGATCTGGATGGCCCTCAGCCGGTCCAGCACCGGGCCCCGGGCGGCGAGCGCGCCCACCCGCAGGCTGGGCGAGGTGGCCTTGGTCAGGGACCGGACGTGGACCACCACCCCGTCGTGGTCCTCGGCGGCCAGCGTCGGGGGCAGCGGACCGGCGTCGTCGTGGCCGAGGGCCCGGGCGTAGTCGTCCTCCACCACGAAGGCCCCGGCGGCCCGCGCGATCCGCAGCACCTCGGCCCGCCGCCCGGGAGCCAGCACCGCACCGGTCGGGTTCTGGAACAGCGGCTGGCATACGAACACCCGCGCGCCGGTGGCTTCGAAGGCGGCGGCCAGCAGCTCCGGCCTGACCCCCTCGGCATCCACCGGGACGGGCACCGGCCGGCAGCCGGAGGCGCGGGCGATGGCCAGCAGCCCGGGGTAGGTCGGGGACTCCACGAGGACCGGCGCCCCGGGCGGGGCCAGCGCCCGCAGGGCGGTGGTGAGCGCGCTCTGCCCGCCCGCGGTGACCAGCACATCGGCGGCGCCGACGGCCCCGGCCGCCCCGCCGATCTCCCGGGCGAACCAGTCGCGCAGCTCGGGCAGCCCCTCCACGGGCGGCCGCTCCCAGGCCCCGGGGCGCCGACCGGCCCGGGCCAGCGCGGCGGCCATGGCCCCCTCGGGCTGGATGGAGGGGTGCAGGTAGCCGCTGTTGAGCCCGATCACCCCGGACGGCGGCGCGGCCAGACAGGCCAGCACCCCGGAGGCGTCCACCGAACGCGGGACCACGTCACCCGCGCCCTCCGCGCTCAGGGCGACCTCCTGCCAGGAGGTGTCCCCGGGCGCGGGCTCCGCCGTGCGCGGCCGGGCCCGGAACACCCCGGCGCCGGGCCGGGTGACGACGAGCCCCTCGGCGGCCAGCTGCGCGAGGGCGCGGGAGACGGTGACGGGGCTGACCCGGTAGCGCTCCACCAGGGCCCGGCTCGACGGGAGCTTTCCACCCACCGAGTAGCGGTCGAGTTCGGACCGCAGGGATTCTGCCAGCTCCGCCACGCTGCTACGCTCGTACATGACAGCAAAGAATAGCGCTACTCTCCACACCGCGATAGCGGTCGAGCACCCCGCGCGCCGGTCCGGACTCCGCGGCGGTCTCGGCGGCGGCCGGGCCACCGGGGGCACCGCCCTCGCCGGGCTCGGCGTCATCGCCTTCTCGCTGACCTTCCCCGCCACCGCCTGGGGCCTGGAGAGCTTCGGCCCCTGGTCCTTCGTCGCCGTGCGCAGCCTCCTGGCCGCCCTCATCGCGGGGGGCTTCCTGCTGGCCGGGCGGGTGCCGCCGCCCGCCCGCGCGCACTGGGCGGGCCTCGCCGTCGTCGCCGCCGGGGTCGTCGTCGGCTTCCCGCTGCTCACCACCCTGGCGCTGACCACCTCCACCACCTCGCACGCCGCCGTCGTGGTCGGCCTGCTCCCGCTCACCACGGCCGCCGTGTCCGCGCTGCGCACCGGCGCCCGCCCCTCGCGCCGGTTCTGGGGCGCGGCCGTCGCCGGAGCCGCCGTCGTGCTCGGCTTCACCCTGGCGCAGAGCGGCGGCGCCCTCTCGGCGGGCGACGGCTACCTCTTCGGGGCCCTGCTGGTGTGCGCGGCCGGGTACACGGAGGGCGGCCGCCTGGCCCGCGTCCTGCCCGGCTGGCAGGTCATCGGCTGGGCGCTGGTGCTGTGCCTGCCGCTCAGCCTGGCCGGCTCCGCGCTGGGGCTCGCGTACGAGCCGGTGCACCTGAGCGGCCACGGGCTGGCCGGCCTCGTCTGGGCGGCGGCCGGCTCCACCTTCCTCGGCCTGTACGTCTGGTACCGCGGGATGGCGGAGATCGGCGCGCCGCGGGCCAGCCAGCTCCAGCTCGCCCAGCCGCTGCTGACCCTGGTCTGGTCGGTGGCGCTGCTCGGCGAGCACCTCTCCCCCGCCGCCCCGGCCGCCGCCTGCGCGGTCCTGGTCTGCATCGCTGTGACCCAGCGGGCCTAATCAGTACAAACCGCCGTAAACTGCTGTCACCGGATTCAGACCGCCTCCGAGGAGGTCAGAAATGCGCGCGACCGAGGGCGACCAGCTGGTGCAGCACGGCAGGATCGTGGGCCAGCACGACAAGGTCGGTGAAATCACTCAGGTACTCGGCGAGAACGGCACCCCTCCCTACCGGGTCCGTTTCTCGGACGGTCACGAGGCAGTCATGTCTCCGGGCCCCGACTGCGTCGTGAAGCACCCGACGGAGCCCACGCACTGACTGCACCCACTCGACGCGGCCGGCACGGCCAATGCGTCACCTCGGCGGCACGGCCGTCGGATAATGGTCGGCAACGACCCTGGCCATCGCACCATTGGGGTCCGCGACCACCTGCTTCGCCGAGAAGTAGACGTGGCCGCGGACCTCGGCGTAATCGCGGGCGAACGTCAGATGCTTGGACAGCTCCTCCGGATCGCGCCACGCCGCGGTGGCGCTGTTGCGGTCGCAGCGGTACAGGGCCTCGCCCACGTAGAGGTCCACTCCGGTGCCGGCGACGGTCTTCGCCCACCAGGGGACGATCTTCGCGTAGTCGGCGGTCGGGTGGCCGATCTGCCAGTACACCTGCGGCACGATGTAGTCGATCCAGCCCTCCCGGACCCACTTGCGGGTGTCCGCGTACAGGTCGTCGTACGTTTCGACGCCGGCCTGCGTCGGCGAACCCAGCGGGTCCCGGTCGCTGTTGCGCCAGACCCCGAAGGGGCTGATGCCGAAGCGCGCCGCCGGGCGGATCGCCCGCACCCGCTCGGACATCTCGCGCACCAGCGCGTCGGTGTTGCCGCGCCGCCAGTCCGCGCGGGAGGCGAAGCCGCCGCCGTGGCGCGCGTACGCGTCGTCGTCGTCGAACTCCTCCCCCTCGACGGGGTACGGGTAGAAGTAGTCGTCCCAGTGCACCCCGTCCACCTCGTACCGGGAGACGGCGTCGAGCATGGCCTCCTGCACGAAGGCGCGCACCTCGGGCAGCCCCGGGTTGTAGTACAGCTTGTTGTTGTACGCGACCGTCCAGTCGGGGTTGCGCCGGGCCGGATGGTCCTCGGCCAGGCGGTCGGGGTCGGTGTGGTTGGCCACCCGGTACGGGTTGAACCAGGCGTGCAGTTCCAGCCCCCGGGCGTGGGCTTCGGCGACCGCCGTGCCGAGCGGGTCCCAGCCGGGGTCCTCGCCCTGCACCCCGGTCAGCCACTGCGACCAGGGTTCCCGGGCCCCGGGCCACATGGCGTCGGCGGCGGGCCGGACCTGGAGGACCACGGCGTTGAGGCGGCGGGCGACGGCGGTGTCGAGGAGGCTGACCAGCTCGTTCCGCTGGTCCCCGGCGTCCAGCCCGCTCTCGGAGGGCCAGTCGACGTTCTCCACAGAGGCGATCCACATCGCGCGGAACTCGGCGGCCGCCTTCCTGCGCGGACCGCGCCCCCGCGCCGCCCGCGCGGGGGCCGCCCCGCCCGTCGCGGCCAGCAGCCCGGCGGCCCCCGCCAGCAGCCCCCGACGCCCGATGTACGCCATGTGACGACTCCGTTCCGTTGCGTGACAGTGCCCTGCATCTGACAGCATGCCCGCCCCGGCCCCCCGTCAAGGTCAAGGTCGGGGGTAACGTCGTGGGGCGTGGCGGGCGCCGGAGCGCAGTGACACTGGGCAGCACGGGGGACCCGCCGACGGATGAGCAGCGAAAGGCACGAAGTGACTGACCTCCCTTCCGACATCACCCGAGTCGGCGTAGTGGGCTGTGGCCAGATGGGCGCGGGCATCGCCGAGGTGTGCGCCCGCAGCGGCCTTGAGGTGAAGGTCGCCGAGACCACCGGCGAGGCCCTGGAGATCGGGCGCACCCGGCTGCACAACTCCCTGACCAAGGCCGCCGAACGCGGCAAGATCAGCGAGGAGGAGCGGGACGCCACCCTGGCCCGCCTCACCTTCACCACCGATCTCGGCGAGTTCGCCGACCGCGACCTGGTCATCGAGGCCGTCGTCGAGAACGAGCAGGTCAAGACGGAGATCTTCCAGGTCCTCGACCAGGTGATCACCCGCCCGGACGCGATCCTCGCCTCCAACACCTCCTCGATCCCGCTGGTCAAGCTGGCCGTCACGACCTCGCGGCCCGACCAGGTCATCGGCATCCACTTCTTCAACCCGGCCCCGGTGCAGCAGCTCGTCGAGCTGATCCCGGCGCTGACCACGAGCGAAGAGACCGTCAAGCGGGCCGAGGCCCTGGTGGGCAAGGTCCTGGGCAAGCACGCGATCCGCGCCCAGGACCGGTCGGGCTTCGTCGTCAACGCGCTCCTGGTCCCCTACCTGCTGTCGGCCATCCGGATGTTCGAGTCCGGCATCGCGAGCCGCGAGGACATCGACAACGGCATGGAGCTGGGCTGCGCCCATCCGATGGGTCCGCTCAAGCTCTCCGACCTGATCGGCCTGGACACGATCGCCTCGATCGCCGACTCGATGTACGCGGAGTACAAGGAGCCGCTGTACGCCGCTCCCCCGCTGCTCCAGCGGATGGTCGACGCGGGCCGCCTCGGCCGCAAGACCGGCTCGGGCTTCTACCCGTACGGCTGATCCCGCAGGACCGGGACCCGCGGCCGGCGCGGTCAGCCGAGCCGCAGATGGTGCAGGAGCAGCAGCCCGGCCGCCATGTTGGCGGCCGGGATCTCGCCGCGCGCGATCATGTCCGGCACGAGTTTGAGCGGCACCCACTCGCGGCGCGACGACTCGAAGTCGTCCTCGGGGTGTCCGATGTACGTCGCCCCGTCCGCCCAGTAGAGGTGGTGGCGGGCGTCGGTCAGCCCGTTGGCCGGCTCGACGGTCATCAGGTGGTGGAGGGGCCCGGGCCGCCAGCCCGACTCCTCCTCCATCTCCCGGGCCGCGGCCGCCGCGATGTCCTCGCCGTCCTCGACCACCCCCGCGGGCAGTTCCCAGCCCCAGCTGTCGGTGATGAACCGGTGCCGCCACAGCAGCAGCACCTCGTTGGCCTCGTTGACGGCCGTGGCGACGGCGACCGGCCGCAGCCGGATCACGAAGTGGTCCAGGTGCCGGCCGTCGGGAAGTTCCACATCGGCGAGATTCACGTCGAACCAGCGGTTCCTGTACACGGTCTGCTCACTCAGGTTCGTCCACTGCACGGTTGTGCCACCTTCCGTTCGAGTAGGTGGCAACATGGCAGCAGTTCGCGGCCTCACAGGGGAACGCGCAGCGCCCCGTCGATCAACTGCGCGGTCTCTTCCGCACCGGAACATCCGCTGGTCAGCAGCTGTTCGCGGACCGCCCGCAGCCGGTCCCGCAGTCGCAGCGACTCCATGCCCTTGGCCCGCTCGGCCATCTCGGCGGCGGCCGCCACCGCCCGGTCCGCCTCCCCCTGGCGCAGCTGGATCTCGCACAGCATCGCCAGCCGGTGGACCCGCCCGCGGTCGTGCGCCGGCGTCCCGACCGCCGCCGTCGCCTGCTCGTGGGCGGCGTGCAGGTCACCGAGGCTGAGCAGCGCCTCGGCCACCTGTACGTTGACCAGCCCGGGCTGTACGTACCCCGTCTCGTCCGGCTCCGTGCCGGGACGGATCCGCTCGGCGGCCGCCTCGGCATTCCGGATGCAGGCCAATGCGGCGGCCGTGTCCCCGAGTTGGGCGTACGCCTTGGCCTGCATGGCGTACAGGTCGGCGGCCAGGGCCGGGGTGGTGTGCCGGCCCGCGGCGCGCAGCGCGGCCTCGGCGAAGGCGACGGCCTGGCGGTGCTCCCGCAGGTGCAGGGACTGGTTGACGATCAGCGCGATGACGTAGGCGCCGAGCCCCCGGTCCCCGCTGGCCTTGGCGAGCCGCAGCGCCTGGTGGAAGTAGCGCTGGGCGAGCCCGTGGGCGTCCGAGTCGTACGCGCAGATCCCGGCCACCGCCACGAGGGAGCCGGTGGCCCGGTGCAGCTGGCGGCCGAGCCCGTCGGGGTAGCTGCCGCGCAGCATCGGCGCGGTCTCGCTGCCGAGGAAGCGCACGATCCGGGCCCGGGTGGCCACCCCGCCGGCCCGGCGGTACATCAGCTCGTAGTGCGCGCGGGCGGCCCGCAGGATCTCGATGTGCTCCGGGCCGATCCGGTTCGGCCCGTCGCGGGAGACGTCGGCGTCCTCGGGCGGGTTCTCCCACTCCCAGACCGGGATCACCGCCGGTGTCCCGGTGACGGCCTCGGCGGTGAGCAGCTGGACGCGGCCCTGCTCGTCGGAGCGCCACAGGGCGGCGGCCCGGTCGACGAAGCCGCTGAGCGGGGAGCCGTTCGGGGAGACGGGCTGGCCCGGCACGCCGAGCCCGACGTCGTCGAGCGACACCGGGCGCCGGAGCCGGCCGCCGAGCACCTCGCAGATCAGGTCGGGCACCTGGCCGCGCGGCCGCTGACCCTTCAACCACCGGGTGACGGCGGTGTGTTCGTAGCGCAGGGCGAGTCCGCGGGACCGGCCCGCCTGGTTGACGTGCGCCGCGAGTCCGGCATGGGACATGCCCGCCTCGGCGAGGAGGGCGTCGAGAAGGGCATTGGGCTGCATGGGCCCCTCCAAGGGCTCTTCGGTCTCAGGCTAGAGGGTGCGCGGTTCACACGGGGTGTACTTGCTTTTGATTCACACGGGGTGTACTTCCTCTCGATTCACACGGGGTGTGAACCAAGAACGCGCATAAATGCGATACGCACCCTGCCGCAACGAGCCCTGGGGGCGGTTCACTTAAGAGCCTCGCCAAAGAGGCAGCTCGGGTCGTCGGCTCCCCCTCGTACAGTGCGACGACCCGCACCGCGCCGCCCGCCTTGCTGTCTGCCCGACACTCCATGGCAGGCGGGCGGCGCGCTCCGGCTCCGCCGGCGCCCGGTTGGTCGCCGGGCCCCGGCAGGGGTCGTGGAACGCGCGCCGGGCCCTCCCACCGGGCCCGGTGTGCGGTCCCCCTGTCAGCAGCCGCGGTCGTCGCGGTCGCTGCGCAGCACCAGCAGGGCGACGTCGTCGGTGAGTTGTCCGCCGGTGTGGCGCAGCAGTGCGGCGTGCACGCCCGCGACCAGCCGCGCGGGCGTGTCCTCGGACTGCTCCGCGAGCACGCTGCGCAGGGGGAAGAATCGCCCCTCGGCGTCCCGTGCGTCCTCGGCGCCGTCGGTGTGCAGGAACAACACGTCGCCGGGCCACAGTCGGCCGCAGTCCTGCGGCTGCAGGTCCGGCTGCACGGGCACGACCCCGAGCGGCGGATACGTCTCGCCCCCGTCGAGGGTCCGCACTTCCACGCCCGGCTGCGCGGAGCCTTTCCCCACCCCGCCCCTTCCCGAAACCGGAGCTCCGCCCCGGACCCCGCGCCCCGAACGCGGCCGGGGCTGAACGTGCCGGTGATCGAGGCGCGGGTCCGGGCAGAGCCCGGGATACGGTGAAAGGGCGGGGCGGGGGGAGGCCCCGCAGGGCTCCAGCGGCTGCGGCTCGCGCAGGAGGTACGGCCACGGGTGGCCGCAGTTCAGGGCCAGTACGGAGCCGTCCTCCGCGATCTGGAGCAGCAGCACCGTCACGAACTCCTCCGGCGCCCCCTCCGCGCCCCGCACGTGCCGGGCCAGGGCCCGCTCCATCCGCACCAGCACCCCGCCCAGCGCGGGTTCGTCGTACGCCGCCTCCCGGAAGGCACCGAGCACCGCCGCCGCCGCGCCCAGGGCCGGCAGCCCGTGCCCCCGTACGTCCCCGATCACCGCCCGCACCCCGTACGCCGTCGGCACGGCCTCGTACAGGTCGCCGCCCACCGCGGCACCCCTGCTCGCCGACAGCTGCGCCGCCGCCAGGGTCAGGCCCTCGATCCGCCCCGGCAGCGGCCGCAGCAGGGCCCGCTGCGCCGCGCCGGCGATCTCCTGCATGCGCCGCAGCTCCGCCATGAGCGCGCGCCGGATGTGCAGGGCACATCCGGCGGCCAGTAACAGGAACGCCGCACAGCTGGCCAGGCTGGCGCCCAGCCGCCCGGGGGTGGACAGCTCCCAGGACACCGCGGCGCCGCCCCATGCGAGGACGCACACCCGACGCACCTGGGGCATCTCCCCACACGTGATCATCGTTCCGGCCCTCCCCTCGGCCGCAACGATTCTGTCGACCCGCCGCATCGACGGACACGGGTCACCGGCGTTCTCACCCAAATGAGTGAGGGGCATATCCGCTGGTCCGGATATGCCCCTCGGTGCCTCGATCCGCCGCAGCGGCAGGGCAGTTACAGCATCACGCCCCGCGCAGCACCGCGCCCGTGCGCTCGCCGGCCAGCGCCACCGCCGCGTCGCGCGCGGCCGTGGACTCCTCCGCGGTCAGCGTGCGGTCGGCCGCGCGGAAGCGCAGCGCGTACGCCAGGGACTTCTTGCCCTCGCCGACCTGCTCACCGGTGAACACGTCGAACAGCCGCAGGGACTCCAGCAGTTCGCCGGCGCCCTTGCGCAGCGCGGCCTCGACGTGGGCCGCCGGGACCGACGCGTCGACGATCAGCGCGACGTCCTGGGTCGCCACCGGGAAGGTGGAGATCCGGGGCGCCTCCACGGCCTCGCCGCCGGCCGCCGCGAGGCGGTCCAGGTCGAGCTCCATGGCGCTGGTGCGGGCCGGCAGGCCCATCGTCTTGACGACGCGCGGGTGCAGCTCACCGGCGTGGCCGATGACCGTCTCCACCCCGTTCAGGGTGACGAGCAGCTCGGCGCACCGGCCCGGGTGCCACGGCCCGTACTGGCCCTGGCGCACGACGAGCTCCGCGCCGGCCTCGGCGGCCAGCGAGCGCGCGGCCTGCACCGCGTCCGCCCAGTCGGCCGGGCGGCCCTTGCCCCACCAGCCGGCCTGCTCGCGCGCACCGGCCAGCACGACCGCGGCGTACCGCGGCTGGGCCGGCAGGGCGGCGTCCAGCGTGGCGATCTCCTCGGCCGTGGGACGCCGGTCGACGGGCAGCCGTACGGCGACGCCCGGCTGCGGGCCGGCCCGGAAGACCGAGCCCGTCTCGAAGAGGGCGAGGTCGTGGCTGCCCCGGCTGTCGTTGCGGCGCAGCGCGCCCAGCAGCCCCGGCAGCAGCGTGGTGCGCAGCGCCGGCTCCTCGTCGGAGAGCGGGTTGACCAGCTTGACGACCTGGCGGGCCGCGTCGTGCGCCGGCAGCTGGAGCTGGTCGAAGACGCCCTCGCCGACGAACGGGTAGCTGAGCGCCTCGACGTAGCCCGCGCCGGCCAGCGCGCGGCCGACCCGGCGGTGCAGCTGCTGCCGGGCGGTCAGACCGCGGCCGGAGGGCAGCTTCGGCAGGGTCGACGGAAGGTTCCCGTAGCCCTCCAGCCGGATGACCTCTTCGGCGAGGTCGTTGGGCTCGGCGAGGTCGGGCCGCCACGACGGGACGGTGACGACGAGCTCGTCCTGGCCGTAGACGTCGCAGCCGACCTCCTGGAGGCGGCGGACGACGGTCTCGCGGCCGTAGTCCATGCCCGCGACCCGGTCCGGGTGGTCCGCGCGCATCGCGATGGTGCGCGGAGCGCCCGGGGCGGTGAGCTCGGTGACGCCGGCCTCGGCAGTGCCGCCCGCGAGCAGCACGAGCAGGTCGACGGTCCGCTGCGCGGCCGCGGAGGCCGCCTGCGGGTCGACGCCGCGCTCGAAGCGCTTGGAGGCCTCGGAGGCGAGCTTGTGGCGGCGGGCGCTGCGCGAGATCGTCAGGGCGTCGAAGTGCGCCGCCTCGATGACGACGTCCGTGGTGCCCGAGACGATGCCGGTCTCGGGGTCGGTCACGGAGTCGGCGATCTCGGTGTTGGCACCGCCCATGACGCCGGCGAGGCCGATCGGCCCGCTGTTGTCGGTGATCACCAGGTCCTCGGCGTCGAGCGTGCGCTTGACCCCGTCGAGGGTGGTGAACTTCTCGCCCTGCTCGGCGCGGCGCACGCCGATGGCGCCGTCCAGGCGGGACCGGTCGTACGCGTGCAGCGGCTGGCCGAGTTCGAGCATCACGTAGTTGGTGACGTCGACGGCGAGCGAGATCGGGCGCATGCCGGCCTTCTGCAGGCGCCGCGTGAGCCAGATCGGGGACTTCGCCTCGGGGTCGAGGCCGGTCACCGTACGGGCGGTGAAGCGGTCGCAGCCGGCCGGGTCGTCGATCTTGACCAGGTAGCCGTACGAGTTCGGCGCGGGCACGTCGAGCAGCGCCGGGTCGCGCAGCGGCAGGCCGTACGCGGTGGCGGTCTCACGGGCCACGCCGCGCATGGACAGGCAGTAGCCGCGGTCCGGGGTGACGGCGATGTCGAGGACCTCGTCGACGAGCTGGAGCAGCTCGATCGCGTCGGCGGCGACCTCGTGCTCCGGGGGGAGCACGATGATGCCGTGGGTGCCGTCGTCGCCCATGCCCAGCTCGTCGCCGGAGCAGATCATGCCGTGCGAGGTGCGGCCGTACGTCTTGCGCGAGGCGATCGCGAAGTCGCCGGGCAGCACCGCGCCGGGCAGGACCACGACGACCTTGTCGCCGACGGAGAAGTTCCGGGCGCCGCAGACGATCTCCTGCGGCTCGCCGGTGCCGTTGGCCTGGCCGACGTCGACCGTGCAGAAACGGATCGGCTTGCGGAAGCCCTCGAGCTCCTCGATGGTCAGCACCTGGCCGACGACCAGCGGGCCCTTGAGGCCGGCGCCGAGCTGTTCGACCCGCTCGACCTCAAGGCCTGCGTCTACGAGCTTGGCCTGTACGTCACGACCGGTCTCGCCCGCAGGCAGGTCGACGTATTCCCGCAGCCAAGAAAGCGGGACCCGCATCAGATCTCCATCCCGAACGGCCGGGTGAACCGGACGTCACCCTCGACCATGTCTCGCATGTCTTCGACGTTGTGGCGGAACATCAGCATCCGCTCGATGCCGAACCCGAAGGCGAACCCGCTGTACTTCTCGGGGTCCACACCGCAGGCGATGAGCACCTTGGGGTTGACCATTCCGCAGCCGCCGAGCTCGATCCAGCCCTCGCTGGAGCAGGTGCGGCACGGGCGGTCGGGGTTGCCCACCGACTCGCCGCGGCACACGTAGCACTGCATGTCCATCTCGGCGGACGGCTCGGTGAACGGGAAGAAGTTCGGGCGCAGCCGGGTGGTCATGTCCTTGCCGAAGAGTGCCTGGACCATGTGGTCCAGGGTGCCCTTGAGGTCGGCCATGGTCAGGCCCTCGTCCACGGCGAGCAGCTCGACCTGGTGGAAGACCGGGGTGTGCGTCGCGTCGAGCTCGTCGGTGCGGAACACCCGGCCCGGGCACACCACGTACACGGGCGGCTCCCGGTCGAGCAGCGAGCGCGCCTGCACCGGGGAGGTGTGGGTGCGCAGCACGACGCCGGACTCGTCGCCCTCGGTGCCCTTGGGGCCCTGGACGAAGAACGTGTCCTGCATCTGGCGCGCCGGGTGGTCGGGCGTGAAGTTCAGGGCGTCGAAGTTGAACCACTCCGCCTCGACCTCGGGGCCCTCGGCCACCTCGTAGCCCATGGCCGTGAAGATGTCCGCGATGCGGTCCATCAGCGTGGTCAGGGGGTGCCGGGCACCGGCGGGGACGCGGTCGTAGGGCAGCGTGACGTCCACCGCCTCCTCGACCAGCACCCGCTCGTCGCGCTCGGCTTCGAGCTCGACCGTGCGGGCCCCGAAGGCCTTGTTCACGGCGCCGCGGGCCTGGCCCACGAGCTTGCCCGCCGCGGCCTTGGCCTGGGGGGGCAGTGCGCCGATCTCGCGGTTGGCGAGCGCCAGGGGCGAGCGGTCGCCCATGTGCGCGGTCTTCGCCTCACGCAGCTCGTCGAGGTCGCCGGCGGTCGCGAAGGCGGCGAGCGCCTCGTCCCGCATGCGCTCGATCTCTTCCGGTTTCAGTGCCTCGACCTCGACAGGGTCGTACGACTTGTTCGGTGCCGACATCTCTTCCCGTACTTCCGATGGCTGGCTGGTGGGTCCCCCGCGCGACACGCAGGGCGCGCTCGGCACAAGGACACAAAGGTGCCAAAGGACGAGTCTAAAGGCCGCTGGGGGTGAAGGAGCCCGTGGGCCGCCTGGCGAGACGCTCCGCAGGGTTACTGCGTGAGGTAGGCCGGCGCCCCCACGGGCAGGATAAATCGGAACTCGGCGCCGCCGCCGGGGCCGCGGCCGACCGTGATGGTGCCGCCGTGGGCCTCGACGATGCCCTTGACGATGTACAGGCCGAGGCCGGTGCCGCCGCGCTTGCTGCCCCGCCAGAAGCGGGTGAAGACGCGGCCCATCGACTCCTCGGGGATCCCGGGGCCCTCATCGGTCACGGTGACGGCGGTGCCCTTCTCGGTCTTGCCCGCTGCGTTCGTCAGGCTGGTCGGCGATACGTCGATGGTGACCGTTCCCTCGCCGTGCCGCACCGCATTTTCGAGGAGGTTGCCGAGAATCTGGTCGATCTTGTCCGGGTCGGCCCACAGATCGGGGAGCGAGCAGCTGACCCGTACGAGGAACCGGTCGGGCGCCTGGCCGTTCGCGGTGAGCGCCTGGACGTGGCGGCCCACGGCGGTGGCGATGTCCACCGGCTGGCGGCGCACCTCCAGGCGGCCGGAGTCGATGCGGGAGATGTCGAGGAGCTCGGCGATGAGGCGGGTGACGCGGTTCGCGTCGGCGTCGACGGTCTCCAGCATCAGCCGCTTCTGGTCGTCGGTGAACCGCTCCCACTTGGCGAGCAGGGTCGCGGTGAACCCCTTGACGGAGGTCAGCGGCGAGCGCAGCTCGTGCGCGACGGTGGCGATCAGCTCGGCGTGGCTGCGCTCGGTGCGGCGGCGGGCCTCGGTGCCGCGCAGGGTGACGACGAGGCGGCGCAGCGGGCCGGTGGGGTGGGTGCGCACGTACCGGGCGGAGACGAGCACCTCGCGGCCGCCGGGCAGCAACAGGTTGCGCTCGGGCTGGCCGCGCCGGGTCGCGAGGCCCCCGTAGGGATCGGTCAGCGTCCACCAGCGACGGCCGTCGAGGTCCTCCAGCGGCAGCGCCCGGTCGATGCGTACGCCGAGGGCCTCGCCGGGGGCCAGCGCGGTGATCCGGGCGGCGGCGGAGTTGAAGCAGATCACCCGGCCGGTGTCGTCGGCGACGACGAGCCCGTCGGGGAGGTCGTCGGGGTCGATCCCCAGCGCCGCGAACTCCGGGATCTCGGCCGGGTCACACGTTTCGCGGGGTTCGCACGGCTCGGGTGCGGCCGGAGCGGCGCGGCCTGTGCCCTGAGCGGGCACGGCCGCCAGGGACGGCGTCCCGGACGCCGTCACGGCCCCTGGCGAGCTGTTCGTACCGACGGTCATGTCCCCGTACCCCACATCTCCGAGTAGCGCAGTGGGCCCCCCGGGCCGCCACATTACTAGCTGGGGGTCACGGAGCGGCACCCTCCGGGAGCCCGCTGTGCACGCGCGGACGCGTAGAGGCACACCGCGGCGGCCGTGGCGAGGTTCAGGCTCTCGGCCTTGCCGTGGATCGGTACGCGTACGACGGCGTCGGCGAGCGCCCGGGTCTCCTCGGGCAGACCCCACGCCTCGTTGCCGAAGACCCAGGCCGAGGGGGTGCCCATGGTGCCCGCGTCGAGCTCGGCGTCCAGGTCGTCCTCGCCGGCCCCGTCGGCGGCCAGGATCCGCACGCCGGCCGCCCGGAGCCCCTCGACGGCCTGCTCCACGGGGACGCCGACCGCCACCGGCAGGTGGAAGAGGGAACCCACGGAGGCCCGTACGGACTTCGGGTTGTACAGGTCCACGGAGGCGTCGGTCAGCACGACCGCGTCCGCGCCGGCGGCGTCGGCGCAGCGCAGCACCGTGCCGGCGTTCCCGGGGTCGCGGACGTGGGCGAGGACGGCGACCAGCTTGGGCTCGGCCTTGAGGATCTCCTCGAAGGGCGAGTCGAGGAAGTGGCAGACGCCGACGATCCCCTGCGGGGTGACGGTCTGCGAGACCTCGGCGAGCACCTCGTCGGAGGCGTAGTGGACGCGCGCGCCGGCGGCCAGCGCGGCCTCGATGATCCCGGTGTAGCGCTCGGCGGCCTCGACGGTCGCGAACAGCTCGATCAGGGTCGACGCGCCGCCCGCGCCGCGGTGCTCCACGGCCTCGCGGACGGCCTGCGGGCCCTCGGCGATGAACCGGCGCTCCTTGGTGCGGAAGTTGCGCCGCGCCAGTCGCCTGGCGGCGGCCACCCGCGGGGATCGGGGGGAGATCAGCTCGGCGGGGGTGCCCATGGCGGTCGGCTCGCTTCCGTACGTACAGCGGGTGGAACTCAGTCGAACTCGGTGATCAACGCACCGGACCCGCAGGCGCGAGGCCTGCGGGTCCGGGCAAGTTACTGCAGCCTTCGAGGGCCTGCCGCTCAGGCGGCGACCTTCGGGGCGTTCACGTCGGCCGGAAGCGCCTTCTGCGCAACCTCGACGAGCGCGGCGAAAGCGTTGGCGTCGTTGACGGCCAGCTCCGCGAGGATCTTGCGGTCCACCTCGATGTTGGCGGCCTTCAGACCCTGGATGAGGCGGTTGTACGTCATGCCGTTCTGGCGGGCAGCGGCGTTGATGCGCTGGATCCACAGCTGACGGAAGTCGCCCTTGCGCTTCTTGCGGTCGTTGAAGTTGTAGACCAGCGAGTGGGTGACCTGCTCCTTGGCCTTGCGGTACAGGCGCGAACGCTGACCGCGGTAGCCGGAGGCCGCCTCGAGGATCGCCCGGCGCTTCTTGTGGGCGTTTACTGCCCGCTTGACGCGTGCCACTTTTTAACTCCTTGTAGCGGGGCCGTGGGTGTCTTCACACGGCCCGAATTCGATGGGGTCCCGGTCTCGACGCCGTCCGCTCCCGACAGGGGAGCGGAGGGGCGTCACTTGCCGAGAAGCTTCTTGATCTTCGCGGCGTCGCCGGGGGCCATCTCCGCGGTGCCGGTGAGGCGGCGGGTCACACGGGACGACTTGTGCTCGAGCAGGTGGCGCTTACCGGCACGCTCACGGAGCACCTTGCCGGAGCCGGTGATCTTGAAGCGCTTCTTGGTACCGCTGTGCGTCTTGTTCTTCGGCATAGCGCCGTTATCTCCTCGTCGGTGGCGCCCCCGCCGGTCCGGCTGGGGACCGGCGCCAGGGAGCGTCATGTTGTGTCGGTGATCCGAGACGGGCTGCCTCGGAATCAGGCCTCGGCCGGTGCCTCGGGAGAGGCGGCCTCGGTGACGTCGGCCTCGGTCTCAGCCTCGACCTCGGTCTCGGCCTCGGCAGAGGCGACCTCGGTGCCCTCCTCGACGGGGGCTTCCTCGGAAGGAGCCTCGTCGGCGGCGACACCCTGGCGCTCGGCCTTGCGGGCGGCCTGCGCCTCGCGGGCTTCGGCCATCGCCTCGGTCTTCTTCTTGTGCGGACCGAGGACCATGATCATGTTGCGGCCGTCCTGCTTCGGGTTCGACTCGATGAACCCGAGGTCCTCGACGTCCGAAGCCAGACGCTGCAGCAGTCGGTAGCCGAGTTCCGGCCGGGACTGCTCGCGACCACGGAACATGATCGTGATCTTGACCTTGTCGCCCTGCTTGAGGAACCGAACGACGTGACCCTTCTTGGTGTCATAGTCGTGCGGGTCGATCTTCGGCCGGAGCTTCATTTCCTTGATGACCGTGTGCGCCTGGTTCTTGCGCGCCTCACGGGCCTTCATGGCCGACTCGTACTTGAACTTGCCGTAGTCCATGAGCTTGCAGACCGGCGGGCGTGCGGACGCCGCGACCTCGACCAGGTCGAGGTCGTACTCCTGCGCCAGCTCAAGGGCCTTGGCAAGCGGCACGATGCCGACCTGCTCACCGCTGGGACCGACGAGTCGTACCTCGGGAACGCGAATCCGGTCGTTGATGCGGGGCTCGGTGCTGATGGATCCTCCTCGGTAGCACCACACGGCTGCCTGGCAGACAGCCGCTGACGTCTGATGTCGTCAGACCAACCGCGGCGGAACATGAAAAATGCCCCGCCGGGCACAGGCAGGGGCTCCAATACAACCGGAGCACCGCCGCGTGCGATCGCGGGGCGCAGACTCGGGCAGCTTTCCATCGTCCGTACGGAACGATGGATGCCACCTGACCGGTGACCCGCCGCCCCGGAGGGTGGTCGGGTGGGAGAACGGAGCCTCCACTTGTGGGCCGGGGACATGCGTCTCCGGCCGGTCGTCAGCCCAATATAGCATTCCGCGCCGGGTCCGCTCACCCGGCGGCCTCCGCCCCGGGCCGGCCCGGGGCCCGGTCGGCGGCGTGCGCGGCCCGGCTTATCGTGTGAGGCATGACTGACGCGACCCCCACCCCCGCCACCGAGGCCGGCAGCACGCCGGACGCTCCCGACTACGACGCCATGACCCGCGACATCGCGGACGTGCCCGCCGTCGAGGTGATCACCACGGTGGCCGTGCACCTGCTGAGCGCCGCGGCGGTCAACCTGGGCCTGGACAAGCCGGACTCCGAGCACAAGGACCTCGACGAGGCCCGCAAGCTGATCACGGCCCTGGCCGGCCTGGTCACGGCGAGCGCCACGGAGATCAGCTCCTTCCACGCGGCCCCGCTGCGCGACGGCCTGAAGTCGCTCCAGCTCGCCTTCCGCGAGGCCTCGATCGTGCCCGACGAGCCGGGCCAGGGTCCGGGCGAGAAGTTCACGGGCCCGGTCTTCGGCTGAGCCGCCCGCACCTCACGCGGAAGGGCCGGGGCGATGCCCCGGCCCTTCTTGCGTTTCACGTCCCGTACTCCGCGTCCCGTACGCCGGGGTTCAGCGGGTGAAGAGCGGCTCCCCGGACGGGGCCGGGGCCTCCTGCGGGAGCAGGGCCAGGTCCAGTCCGTGCACGAGGCGGGCCCGCAGGGTCTCGTCGGCGGCCAGGGCCTCGGCGACGCGGCGGGCCGCGGCGTGGTCCGCCGCCCCCTGCGCCCCCGGGGCCAGCACGATCGCGAGCGTGCCGTCGGCGTCCGCCCCGCCCGGCCCGAGGTGGGCGCGGAGCACGGCCGGCTCCGCGGACACGGCGGCCCGTACGGCCTCCCGCACCGCGGGGTCGGCCAGCGGGCCGGCGTCGGTGCGGCCCTCGGCCAGCGCGAGCAGCGCGGGGCCGGTGAGCTGGTAGGTGACGGGGCCGGCCAGGTCCAGGACCAGGGTGTCGGCCTTCTCGTGCGCCGCGGCGGCCAGGGCCTGGTGCAGCGGTACGGCGACCGGGCGGGCGGCCGGGTCCCAGAGGGCCAGCGAGGCGATCGAGGTGAACGCGGGCAGTGCCCGCCGGTCCCCCGCCCGCAGGGTCGGGACGGCCATGTCGCTGGTCTTCTCGCGCTTCAGGCCGGTCTCCGGGTCGGTCTCGACCTCGCCGAGCACGGCGACGACCGGGACCAGCAGCCGGGCGCCCTTGAGGGCGGCCAGCACCTGCGGCTCCTGCGCCTGGTCCGCGGACCAGGCGGCCAGGGCCGCGCTCAGCCGGGGGTCGGCGGAGCCGTCGTCGTCGGAGAAGCCGGGGTCGGGAATGTTTTTGTTCGCCACAGTTACCCGACCCTATCCCGGTCCCCGGTCCCGGTCCCGCCGGGCGCCTCGCGGGCGCCGGGCCAGTACGACGGCCAGGACGAGCAGGACCAGCCCGGCGGCCGCGGCCGCCGGGGCCCCGAGGCGGGCGCCGCTCCCGGCGGCCGCGGCCGGCTCGGGGCCGGGGCCGAAGTACGGCTGCCCGGCCGCGACGGGTACGGGGACCGGCGGCTCGGCGCGCAGCGCGTCGGCGGCCTGGAGGGCGGCGACGGGGTCCACGAGTCCGTGGCCGCGGGAGTCGTCGCGGCCGCCGGACGGGGCGTCCGAGGCGGTGTCCTCCAGCAACCTCTTGATCTGTGCCGGGGACAGGTCCGGGTGGGCGGCCTTGACGAGGGCCACGGCGCCGGAGACGAAGGCCGAGGCGGCGCTGGTGCCCCAGCCCTCGTAGTAGGAGCGGTCGGGGTCGGCGATGACGACGTCCACGCCGGGGGCGCTGACGGTGGCGTACCAGTTGCTGGTGGAGAAGGCGGCCTTCCGGCCGCCGCGGTCGACGGCGGTGACGGCGATGACCCCGGGGTAGGCGGCCGGGTAGGACGCGTGGTCGCCCTGCCGGCCGCCGTTGCCGGCGGAGGCGACGACGACCACGCCCTTGGCGAGGGCGTACTGGACGGCCTCGTCCTCGGCGGCCTCGTGGTGGGCGGAGTCGCTGTCGTCGCCGAGGGAGAGGTTGATCACGTTCGCGCCGTGGTCGGCGGCCCAGCGGATGCCCTCGGCGAGGGCGCCGCCCTTGCTCTCGCGGGCCTTGGCCCGGCCGGGGTCGCCCTCTTCGAGGATCACGCGGACGGGGAGGATCTTGGCCTGCGGTGCGATGCCGAGCACGCCCTGGCGGCGGTGGCCGCCGTGGCCGTGCCCGGCGATGATCCCGGCCATGGCGGTGCCGTGCCGGGCCCAGGCGCGGTCTCCGCGCCCGGCGCCCATCCCGATCAGATCGGTCCCGTCGAGGACCTGCCCGGCCAGGTCGGGGTGGGTGGCGTCGACCCCGGTGTCGAGGACGGCGACGGTGACCCCGGCGCCCTGGGTGGTTCCCCAGGCCTCCTCGGCCCGCAGCGCGGTGAGCCCCCACTGCCGGTCCCGGATGCCGTCGGCCCCGGCCGGCGCCGCGCCGGCACCGACGAGCAGCGCCCCGAGCACGAGGACGGCGCCGGCCCTGCCCCGGCTCACCGGGGGGTGCCCGGGGCGGTGGGGGGCGCGGCCAGGGTGCGTACGGTGCGCTCCATCCGGTCGGCGACGGCCTCGGCCTCGTGGCCGAGGCCGGCCTGGGCGGCGGCTCCGGTGGCGTCCTTGCGCATCAAGTCCTCGGCGGGGCGGGGGGCGCCCGGCGTGCGGCCGTCGGTGAAGGCGGAGACGGTGTAGACGACGACGGGGGCCTGCGGGACCACGGCCGCGGTCCAGGCGGCGCGCTGGCTGTCGGCGAAGCCGTAGCCGGGCGGGGCCGGGAGGCGTCCGCGCAGCGTCTCCATCCCCGCCGCGTCGGCCGGGGTGAAGACCATGCCGACGGTGACGAGGGAGCTGCGGGTGGAGTCGGTGTACGTGGCGCGCAGGACCCGGGTGCAGCCGGTGGCGGCGAGGGCCGCCTGCCAGTCGGCGGCGAGCGCGGGTGCGCAGTCGGAGTCGGGCGCGAGCGCGACGCGGGTCCAGGTCCGGTCGGCCCCTCCGGGCCCGGCGTCGGCGCCGTCGAGGACGGGCGGGAACAGGGTGTCCACGGGGGCCGCGCGCCAGAGCGAACCGGCCTTGCGGTAGGCGGCGCCGGCGGCCAAGGGCCGATGGGCGTCGCGCTGTTCGACCCATCCGCTGACCCCGGCTCCGCCGAGGAGAGCGACCCCGAGCACGGCGCACACCACGACGGCGACGCCTCGCCCGGCCCCGCGCCGCCCCGGTCCGGGTTCGGCCACGGGCTCGGCCAGGACCGCGGTCTGCGGTGTAGACGCACTCATCCGGCGGCTCCGCCCCCCGTTCCGTCCGGCTGCCACCCCGTACTCTACGCGCCCGTACCGCCCCGGCCGCGGGCCCGGACCCGGCGGGGGTGGGCCCGGACGGCCCGCGCCCCGGTGCGGGGTACGGCCGCGCGCCTCGGGCCGCACACCCCTACCCACCGGTAGAACCATCTGGCAGGCTGCCGCCCATGAATCTTCCCGCCAGTGGAGACAGGGCCCGTTACGACCGGGCCACCGCGCACCTCGACGCGCCCCTGGCCATCGTCGATCTCGCCGCGTTCGACGCCAATGCCGACGACCTCGTCCGCCGCGCGGCCGGCAAGCCGATCCGCGTCGCCAGCAAGTCCGTCCGCTGCCGCACGCTCCTCGAACGGGTCCTCGCCCGGCCCGGGTTCGCCGGCATCATGTCGTACACCCTCGCCGAGTCGATCTGGCTGGCCCGCTCGGGTTTCGAGGACGTGCTCCTCGCCTATCCCTCCGCCGACCGCACCGGCTTCGCCGAGCTCGCCGGCGACCCCAAGCTGGCCGCGGCCGTCACCGTCATGGTCGACGACCCCGCCCAGCTGGAGCTGATCGACGGGGCCCGCGACGGCGGAACGCAGGAGATCCGCGTCTGCCTCGAACTCGACACCGCCCTTGAGCTCCTCGGCGGCAAGATCCGTGTCGGCGCCCTCCGTTCGCCGCTCCGCGAGCCCTCACAGCTCGCCGAACTCGCCCGTACCGTCTCCGCCCGTCCCGGCTTCCGCGTCGTCGGGCTCATGGGCTACGAGGGCCACGTCGCCGGCGTCGGAGACTCCGTCGCCGGGCGCCCCTTCCGCTCCCGCGCCATCCGGCTCATGCAGGCCGCCGCCCGCAAGGAGCTCGCGGCCCGTCGTGCCGAGGCCGTACGGGCCGTCCGCGCGGTCGTCCCTGACCTGGAGTTCGTCAACGGCGGCGGTACCGGCAGCGTCCAGCAGACCGCCGCCGAGGACGCGGTCACGGAGATCGCGGCCGGCTCGGGGCTGTACGTACCGCGGCTGTTCGACAACTACACGTCCTTCCGCGGCCGCCCGGCGGCGCTCTTCGCCCAGCCGGTGGTCCGCCGGCCCGGCGTCGGCGTGGTCACCGTCCTCGGCGGCGGGTACCCCGCCTCCGGCGCGGCCGGGGCGGACCGGCTCCCGGTCCCGTACCTCCCGCAGGGCCTGCGCTACGACGCCCAGGAGGGGGCCGGCGAGGTGCAGACACCGCTGCTCGGCAGCCCGGCCGACGATCTGCTGATCGGCGACCGGGTCTGGTTCCGCCATGCCAAGGCGGGCGAACTGTGCGAGCGCTTCGACGCGTTGCACCTCGTCGAGGGCGATCGGGTGACGGCCACCGTCCCCACCTACCGCGGTGAGGGCCGCACCTTCCTCTAGCCGGCCTGGTACACGCGGTCCGTCTGGTCGGGGATGACGCTCGTGTCGCCCCGGCGGACGGGGCCCGACGTACCGTCGTGGTCGACGTAGCCCGTGGTCGAGCACGGGTAGGGGGTGGTCTTCTGCTTCTTCGGCTCGATGAACATCGGGTTCACGATCCACTTGCCGTCGCTGTCGTCGTACGCGCGGCACATCAGCTCGTTCTTGTTCCGGTTCACCACGAGCCGCAGGGCGGTCGCGTCCCGCAGGAACGAGACGTCGGTGTCGGAGTCGCCCGCGGCGAACACCTGGCGGCGGGCGGCCGGCTGCACCTTCTCGGCGGCCGCGCCCCGCACGCCGAAGACCTCCTTGTTGATCCAGCAGCGCTTGCCGTCGATGTACGTGATCACCGTGTCGGCGCCGTCCTTCACCGAGCCGCAGCCCTGCAGGTGCGCGGTGAACTTCCCGCCGGACGTGGTCGTGTTGCGGATGCCGATGACGTGGTCCGCGGCGACGCCGACGCCCTTGGCCCAGACCTCGACGACCGGCTGCGGCGAGGCCGAGCTGATCCAGACGTCGAAGCCGGCCTTCTGCAGGCCGCCTATGAGGTCCTTCTGCTGGTCGTAGTAACGGACCCAGCCGGTGACGGCGGCGGTGCCGACCTGCTGTGTGGCGCCGACGGGCGCGGCCAGGTTCTCGGCCCGCGCGGCGGCCGCGAAGCCGCGGACCTCGCGGGCGGTCCAGCCCTGCGTCAGCTGGGGCAGCCAGGCGTACGCGGGCTCGATGGTGCGGTGGTCCCAGCCGGCGAAGGCGGCGGCGCCGGAGCGGGCCTTGGCGGTGCCGTAGACGGCGGCGAGTTCGTCGGCGCAGCCCGCGCCGCCGGGCGTGCCGGTGGGCAGCGGGGCGCCGGGGCGGGCGAGGGCGCCGCAGGCGTCGGCGAGCGCCCGGGCGGCGGCCGGGGTGAGGTAGCGGCTGGTGGTGGTCCAGTCCCCGGCGGCGGGCTGGCGGATCTTGCCGTTCCGCAGCAGCCAGTACATCTGGGCATCGCCCACGTCGTTCTTGACGACGGTGTTGTCCCAGTCGAAGACGGCGACGGGCTTGGTCCGGTTCGGCCGGTACGGGTTGCACTTCCCGTACGCGTCGATCAGCTGCTGGAGCCGGGCCTGGTTGTCCCCGTACCAGCCGGCCGCGAGCCGCGGGGCGGTGCAGTGGGCCGCCTGGGCGGCGGGCGCGGTGGCGACGAGGGTGCCGGCGGCGATCGCGACGGCGGCTCCGACGGCCTGGAGCCGTCGGACGGTGCTGCGTGGGGTCACTGAGGTGAACACTCCTCTTTCTCGCGAAGATCATCTCGGACGGTAGGACACGACAGCCGGGCGTCGTGCGACGCCCGGCTGTCGGGGGGATGGAGTACGGGTGAACGCTGGGGGCGTCCGCCCGGGGGCCGGCCTACAGGGGCGTCACGTACGCGCCGGAGATGCCGCCGTCGACCAGGAAGTCGGTGGCGTTGATGAACGAGGAGTCGTCGCTCGCGAGGAAGGCGACGGCGGCCGCGATCTCGGTGGGCTCGGCGAACCGGCCCAGCGGGATGTGCACCAGGCGGCGGGCCGCCCGCTCCGGGTCCTTGGCGAACAGCTCCTGCAGCAGCGGGGTGTTGACCGGCCCCGGGCACAGGGCGTTGACGCGGATGCCCTCGCGGGCGAACTGCACGCCGAGCTCGCGCGACATGGCGAGCACGCCGCCCTTGGAGGCGGTGTACGAGATCTGCGAGGTGGCGGCGCCCATGATGGCCACGAAGGACGCGGTGTTGATGATGGAGCCACGGCCCTGGCGCTGCATGTACGGCAGGGCGGCCTTGCAGCACAGGTAGACGGAGGTGAGGTTGACGTCCTGGACCCGCTTCCAGGCCTCCAGGCCGGTGGTGAGGATCGAGTCGTCGTCCGGGGGCGAGATGCCCGCGTTGTTGAAGGCGATGTCGACGGAGCCGTAGGTGTCGAAGGCCGTCTCGAAGAGGGCCTCGACCTCCTCCGGGCTGGTGACGTCGACCTTCACGAACAGGCCGCCGACCTCCTCGGCCGCGGCCTTGCCGGCCGTCTCGTCGATGTCGGCGCAGACCACGTTGGCGCCCTCCGAGGCCAGCCGGCGGGCGGTGGCGAGGCCGATGCCGCTGCCGGCTCCGGTGATGACGGCGGTGCGGCCGACCAGGCGGCGGCAGACGATCTCGGTGTCAGAAGTGGTCATGATGGGCTCAGGCCTCCGTGCTGATGAAGACGTTCTTGGTCTCGGTGAATGCGGTCAGGGCGTCGGGTCCGAGCTCGCGGCCTAGTCCGGACTGCTTGTAGCCGCCGAAGGGGGTCCAGTAGCGGACGCTGCTGTGGGAGTTGACGGACAGGTTGCCCGCGGCGACGGCGCGCGATACGCGCAGCGCGCGGCCGATGTCGCGGGTCCAGAGGGAGCCGGAGAGCCCGTACTCGGTCGCGTTGGCCAGGCGTACGGCGTCCTCCTCGTCCTCGAAGGGGAGGACGACGGCTACGGGGCCGAAGACTTCCGCCGCCGCCACCGGCGCGGTGGGGGCGACGTCCGTGACGAGGGTCGGCGGGTACCAGAAGCCGGGGCCCTCGGGGGCGGTGCCGCGGATCGCGGTGAGGTCGTCGGTGACGTACGACCGTACGCGCTCCAGTTGCACGCGGGAGATCAGCGGCCCCATCTGGGTCTTCTCGTCGGCGGGGTCGCCGACCACGACGCCTTCGATGCCGGGGGCGAGCAGCTCCAGGAACCGGTCGTAGGCGGAGCGCTGGACGAGGATGCGCGTACGGGCGCAGCAGTCCTGGCCGGTGTTGTCGAGGAAGGCCATGGGAGCCGCCGCCGCGGCGGCCTCCAGGTCCGCGTCGGCGAAGACGATGTTGGGGCTCTTGCCGCCGAGTTCGAGGGTGACCCGCTTCACCCGGTCGGCACACTTGGCCATGATCTGCTTGCCGACCGGGGTGGATCCGGTGAAGACGATCTTCGCGACGCCCGGGTGCTCGACGAGCGCGTCCCCGGCGACGGTCCCGCGGCCGGGGAGCACCTGGAAGAGGTGCTCGGGGATCCCTGCTTCGAGGGCGAGTTCGGCCAGGCGCAGCGCGGTGAGCGGGGTGGTCTCGGCGGGCTTGAGCAGGACGGCGTTGCCGGCGGCCAGGGCCGGGGCGAGGCCCCAGGCGGCGATCGGCATCGGGAAGTTCCACGGGGCGATCACGCCGATGACGCCGAGGGGTTCGAGGAAGGTGACGTCGATGCCGCCGGCTACGGGGATCTGCCGGCCGGAGAGCCGTTCCACTCCCCCGGCGGCGTATTCGAGCAGGTCGCGGACGTTGCCGGCTTCCCAGCGGGCGTTGCCGATGGTGTGCCCGGCCTCGCGGACCTCCAGTTGGGCCAGTTCCTCGATGTGCCCGTCGACGACGGCGGCGAAGCGGCGCAGCAGCCGGGCCCGGTCGGCGGGGGCGGCCGCCGCCCAGCCGCGCTGGGCCGCGGCGGCCCGCGCGACGGCGGCGTCGACATCGTCCCGTGTGGCGGCCGGGACGATGGCGACGATTTCCTCGGTGGCCGGATTCAACACTGTCAATTTGTCGGGGGCCAGCACATCGGACACGTGTTGCCTCACAGAGGTTCGGGGGCAGAGTTGACGGTGACTGGGCTTTCAGGTGACTACAGGCGTTCGAAGGAGCGACGCAGTTCCCAGTCGGTGACGGCGGAGTCGTACGCGTCCAGTTCCACGCGGGCCATGTTGCGGTAGTGGGCCACCACTTCGGGCCCGAACGCGGCCTTGGCGATCTCGCTGTTCTCCCAGAGCTCCGCGGCCTCGCGCAAGGTGGTGGGAACGTGCGCGAAATCGGCGGTGTACGCGTTGCCCGCGCAGGCCTCGGGCAGTTCGAGGCGGTGCTCGATGCCGTACAGCCCGGCCGCGACCAGGCCGGCGACGGCGAGGTACGGGTTCACGTCCCCGCCCGGCAGGCGGTTCTCGAAGCGCATGGAGCGGCCGTGGCCGACGACGCGGAGCGCGCAGGTCCGGTTGTCCACTCCCCACGCGACGGCGGTCGGCGCGAAGGATCCCGGCCGGAAACGCTTGTACGAATTGATGTTCGGGGCGTAGAGAAGGGAGAAGTCGCGCAGCGCGGCCAGCTGGCCGGCCAGGAAGTGTCGCATCACCGGTGACATTCCGCCCGGGCCGTCGCCGGCCATCGCGTTGTGCCCGTCGGCGTCGCCCAGCGAGAGGTGGATATGGCAGGAGTTGCCCTCGCGCTCGTCGAACTTGGCCATGAAGGTGAGCGAGACGCCTTCCTGGGAGGCGATCTCCTTGGCGCCCGTCTTGTAGACGGCGTGCTGGTCGCAGGTGGTCAGCGCCTCGTCGTAGCGGAAGGCGATCTCGTGCTGGCCGAGGTTGCACTCGCCCTTCGCGGACTCGACGATCAGGCCCGCGGCCTGCATCTCGTTGCGGATCCGGCGCAGCAGGGGCTCGATGCGGCCGGTCCCGAGGACCGAGTAGTCGATGTTGTACTGGTTGGCCGGGGTCAGCCCGCGGTAGCCCGCGTTCCAGGCCTGCTCGTACGTGTCCTGGAAGACCATGAACTCCAGCTCGGTGCCGACCATGGCCGTGTACCCGAGCCCGGCGAGGCGCTCCAGCTGGCGGCGCAGGATCTGCCGGGGCGCGGCGACCACGGGCGTGCCGTCGTTCCAGGCGAGGTCGGCGAGGAGGAAGGCGCTGCCCGGGTTCCAGGGGATCCGGCGCAGGGTCGCGAGGTCGGGGTGCATGGCGAAGTCCCCGTAGCCGCGGTCCCAGGAGGACATCTCGTATCCGTCGACGGTGTTCATGTCCGTGTCGACGGCGAGGAGGTAGTTGCAGCCCTCGGTGCCGTGGGCGAGGACCTCGTCGAGGAAGAACTGTGCGGCGAACCGCTTGCCCTGGAGTCGCCCCTGCATGTCGGGGAAGGCCAGGACCACGGTGTCGATCTCGCCGCTCGCCACGAGAGCGCGGAGCTCCTCGGGCGCGAGCGGCGGCTTGCGGTCTACCACTGGAATCTCTCCTTCGGTGAGCCGAGAACGCCTAAGGTATTGAATAGAACCATTGCTTGGGAAGGGGAGGAGCCGAGATGACCGACACGGCGAGCGAAGGCGGCGCGATCGCGCGGCTGAATCCGGTACTGCGCCAGGTGCGGGCGGGCAACGGTTTCGAGGAGGCCCTGGAGCAGATCCTCCAGGTGGTCCGGCTGGGTCTGGTGCCGGGCGGCGAACGGCTGCCGCCCGAACGGGAGCTGGCGGAGCGGATGGGGATCAGCCGGGTCACCCTGCGCGAGGTGCTGAAGGTGCTCCAGGACCAGGGCCTGGTGGAGGCCCGGCGCGGGCGGTACGGCGGAACGTTCGTGCTCCCCCGTCCCGACACCCCGGTCGGCGGTACCGAGCACGAGCTGCGCCGGCGCGTGGTGGGCGTGGACATCGAGGACGTCCTGCGGTTCCGCGAGGTCCTGGAGGTGGGCGCGGCCGGACTGTGCGCCTCCCAGGGGCTCACCGAGGAGGGCTCCGAGCGGCTGCTCGGCGCACTGGCCGCCACCCATGACGCGCCGCTGACCGACTACCGGCGCCAGGACACCCTCTTCCACCTCACCCTGTGCGAGCTCGCCGGATCGGCCACCCTCACGGCCCAGTACGCCGCCGTGCGGGCCACCGTGAACGACCTGCTGGACTGCATCCCGCTGCTGGTGCGCAACCTTGAGCACTCCCAGCAGCAGCACAGCGCGCTCGTGGAGTCGGTGCTGGAGCGCCACCCGGACGCGGCGCGCGAGGTGATGCGCGAACACTGCTGCGGAACGGCGGCGCTGCTGCGCGGATTCCTCGCCTAGAACGGACCCGGCGGGAGCGGCCCGAGAGGTTTTCGTAACCCCTGTTTAACGCAGGGGTCTTGCGCACTCCACTCCGCTACGGCAAAGGTACGCCCCACAACCATTGCCCTAGGCAGGAGCGCACATGGCCGACGACACCGAGGCACGGCTCGCAGCCGTACCCGAACCCACCACGTCCCCCGAGGGCGGCGACACCTCCGACGGCTACCTGGAGCGGCGCACGCTGCGCCGCGGCAGCGCCGGCTGGCTGCTGCTGACCGGCCTCGGCGTCGCGTACGTCGTCTCCGGCGACTTCTCCGGCTGGAACGTCGGCCTCGCCCAGGGCGGCTTCGGCGGTCTCGCCATCGCCACCGTCCTGATGGGCGCGATGTACGCCTGTCTCGTCTTCTCCCTCGCGGAACTGTCCGCGATCCTGCCGACGGCGGGCGGCGGCTACGGATTCGCCCGCCGGGCGCTCGGCACCTGGGGCGGCTTCCTCACCGGCACCGCGATCCTGATCGAGTACATCCTGGCCCCGGCCGCGATCGCCATCTTCATCGGCGACTACGTCGAATCCCTGAACCTCTTCGGCCTCACCTCCGGCTGGCCGGTCTACCTCGCCTGCTTCGCCGTCTTCATCGGCATCCACCTGTGGGGCGTCGGCGAGGCCCTGCGCTTCTCCCTCGTCGTCACCGCCGTCGCCGTGCTCGCACTGATCGTCTTCGCGCTCGGCGCCTTCACCGAGTTCGACCCCTCGAACCTCGACAACATCGCCGTGGACACCACCGCCGCCGGATCGAGCTCCTGGCTGCCGCTGGGCGTCCTCGGCATCTGGGCCGCCTTCCCCTTCGGAATGTGGTTCTTCCTCGGCGTCGAGGGCGTACCGCTGGCCGCCGAGGAGGCCAAGGACCCCGTGCGCTCCATGCCCCGGGCCCTGTCGATCTCCATGGGCATCCTCGTCCTGCTCGCCCTGCTCACCTTCCTGGCCTCGACCGGCGCCCGCGGCGCCGACGCCATCAAGGACGCCGGGAACCCGCTGGTCGTCGCCCTCGAAGGGAACCCCGGCCTCTCCTGGCTGAAGACCTTCGTCAACTACGCCGGTCTCGCGGGCCTCGTGGCCTCCTTCTTCTCCCTCATCTACGCCGGCTCCCGCCAGCTCTTCGCCCTCTCCCGGGCCGGCTACCTGCCGCGCTTCCTCTCCCTCACCTCCAAGCGCAAGGCCCCGTACCTCGGCCTGCTCATCCCCGGCGCGATCGGCTTCGCGCTCGCCGCGGCCACCGGCAACGGCCCGCGCATGCTCAACATCGCGGTGTTCGGCGCGACCATCTCGTACGCGCTGATGGCCCTCTCCCACATCGTGCTCCGCAGGCGGGAGCCGGGGCTGGAGCGCCCGTACCGCACTCCCGGCGGCATCGCCACCTCCTCGGTGGCCTTCGTCCTCGCCCTCTCGGCGCTCGTCGCCACCTTCCTGGTGGACAAGGACGCGGCGTTCATAGCCCTCGGTGTGTACGCCGTCGCCCTCGCCTATTTCGCGTTCTACAGTCGGCACCACCTCGTGGCCTCCGCACCGGAGGAGGAGTTCGCGGCGCTGGCTCAGGCCGAGGCCGAACTCACCCGCGACTGACCGCCGTTCCCCAACCCCTGGAGGTAGCAACCGTGCCCAGGCCGCTCATCGGCATCACGACCTACGTGGAGGAATCCACCCGCTACGGGGTGTGGGACGTCCCCACGTCCCTCGTACCCACCGGGTACTACGAACTCGTCCAGGCGGCGGGCGGCGCGGCCGTGCTGCTCCCGCCGGACGAACCCGGTTCGGCGGCGGAGGTGTTGAGCCGGCTGGACGGCCTGGTCGTCGCGGGCGGCCCCGATGTGGACCCGGTCCGCTACGGGACCGAGCGGGACCCGCGTACGGGCGCTCCCGCCACGAAGCGGGACGAGTGGGAACTCTCCCTGATCGAGGCGGCCTTGGCGGCGGGCCTGCCGGTGCTGGGCATCTGCCGGGGCATGCAGGCGCTGAACGTGGCCCTGGGCGGCACGCTGATCCAGCACATCGACGGCCACGCGGTCGCCCCGGGCGTCATGTCCTGGCACCCGGTCCGCCCGGTCGAGGGGACGCGGTACGCGGCGCTGATCCCGGAGGAGGCGGAGGTGCCGACCTACCACCACCAGGCCGTCGACCGCCTGGGCGAGGGCCTGATCGCCTCGGCCCACGCGGTCGACGGCACGGTGGAGGCCATCGAACTCCCCGACCCGGCGCACTGGGTCCTGGGCGTCCAATGGCACCCGGAACGCGACAAGGACACCCGCGTGATGTCCGCACTGGTCGAAGCGGCCTCCGTCAGCGCGGCCGTCCCGGCCTGACGGGCCCGGCGGCCGGTCGGCGACAGCCGGTCAGGGGCGGGCCCGGGTCAGCGACAGCAGGTCGCGGGCCGGGCCCGCCGGCCTGGCCCCCACGGGCCACACCGCCCGCAGGGCCCGCCCCAGCGCCGCCCCCGTCACCGGGACCTCCACCAGCCGCCGGGCCGCCAGCTCCTCCCCCAGCGCCAGCTCCGACAGCACGCACGGCCCGGCCCCGCTCAGCGCCGCCGCCTTCACCGCAGTCGTCGACGCCAGCTCCAGCAGCGGCGCCGCCGGCCCGCCGCTCTCCGCCAGCGCGGCGTCCAGCACCTGCCGGGTCCCCGAGCCCCACTCCCGCAGGATCAGCGGGGTCGCCGCCAGCTCGGCCGCCGCCACCCCCCGCGAGCGCCGCGCCCACGGGTGCCCCGGAGCCACCGCCACCACCAGCCGGTCCTGCGCGATCACCGCCGAGTCCAGTCCCTCCGGCACCGACAGCCCCTCCACGAACCCCAGGTCCGCCTCATGGGTCAGCACCCGTTCCGCGACCACCGCCGAGTTCCCCGCGTGCAGCGACACCGCCGTCCCCGGCCGCTGCCCGCGCAGCGCGATCAGCCACCCCGGCAGCAGGTACTCCGCGATGGTCATGCTGGCGGCCACCCGCAGCCGCGAGTCCCGCCGCCCGCGCAGCGCCTGCGCCCCGGCGTCGAAGGCCTCCGCCGCCTCCACCACGCGCCGCGCCCAGTCCGTGACCAGCGCCCCCTCCGCCGTCAGGGTCGACCCCCGCGGCGAGCGGTCCACCAGCGCCACGCCCAGCCGCGTCTCCATCGCCCGGATCCGGCTGCTCGCGGCGGGCTGGGTGATGCCCATGCGCCTGGCAGCGCCGCTCAGGCTGCCGACCCGGGCGACCGCGAGCAGCAGCTCCAGCGCCCCCAGGTCCGGTACCCGGTGCGCCAGCGGAACCCACTCCTCGTTACCCATAAAGTCAGTTTATGGCCTTATAGAGAGATGACCCCTGCCCCCGACAGAGCCCCGCCACGAGGCTGGGTCCATGGCCACCACCCTCGCGCGACCCAGCGCCCACACCTCCCGGAGCCCCGAAGCCCACAAGGCCTTCCCGGCGCTCCGTCACCTCGGCCCCAACTGGTACGCGTCCGTCATGGGCACGGCGATCGTCGCCAACGCCGGCGCGACCCTCCCGTACCAGGTGCCCGGCCAGCGCGTGGCCTGCCAGATCGTCTGGGCGCTGTCCGCGGCGGCCCTCGCCCTCCTGCTCACCGCCCGCGCCGGCCACTGGCTCCACCACCGCGACCAGGCCCGCGCTCACCTCCTCGACCCCGCCGTGGCCCCCTTCTACGGATGTCTCGCGATGGCCCTGCTGGCCGTCGGCGGCGGCACGCTGATCGTCGGCAAGGACCTCATCGGCGTGCCCGCCGCCGTCGCCGTCGACGCCGTGCTCTTCACCGCCGGCACCGCGATCGGCCTGCTCATGGCCGTGGCGGTGCCGTACCTGATGGTGGTCCGGCACAAGGTCGAGGCCGCGCAGGCCACCCCCGTATGGCTGCTGCCCCTGGTCGCCCCGATGGTCTCCGCCGCCCTGGGCCCCCTGCTGATACCCCACCTGCCCGCCGGACAGCCCCGCGAGGCGCTGCTGCTGGCCTGCTACGCCATGTTCGGCATCAGCCTGCTGGCCACCCTGCTGATGCTGCCCCTGGTCTTCGGCCGGCTGATCGTGAGCGGTCCCCTGCCCCTGCTGCTGACCCCGACCCTGTTCCTGGTCCTGGGCCCCCTCGGCCAGTCCGCCACCGCGGTCAACCAGCTCGCCGACATGGCCCCCGAGGCGATCGGCGCCCCCTACGCCGACGCGCTCGGCGCCTTCGCGGTGGTCTACGGAGTGCCCGTGATGGGCTTCGCCCTGCTGTGGCTCGCCCTCGCGGCCGCGATGCTGGTCCGGGCCGCCCGTAACGGCATGGGGTTCGCGATGACCTGGTGGGCGCTGACCTTCCCCGTCGGCACCTGCGTCACGGGCGCCGCCGGTCTGGCCCGCCACACCGGCCTGACCGCGTTCGCCTGGCTCGCCGCCGCCCTGTTCCTGGCCCTGCTGACCGCCTGGCTGCTCGCCGCCGTCCACACCCTGCGCGGCCTGTTCACCGGCGCGCTGCTGCCCCGCTAGCGGGCCGCGCGCAGGGCCGCCGCCAGTACCGCCGGGGCCTCGGCCAGCGAGGGCCCGTACCAGGTGAGGTGGCGGCCGCTGACCAGCGCGGAGGGACGGTCCGGGAAAGCTTCCGGGCCGTCCTCGCGCGTGAAGCGGTACGGCTCGTCGGGGAGCACCACCAGATCGCAGTCGGCGGCGGCCAGCTCCTCCACCGGCACCCGCGGATACCGCTCGGCGTGCCCGGCGTAGACGTTGTGCACGCCCAGGCGCGCCAGCAGATCGCCCGCGAAGGTGTCCCGGCCGAGCACCATCCACGGCCGCCGCCAGATCGGTACGAACGCCCGCAGCGGGCCGGCCGGGGTCACCCGCGCCCAGGCCTCCTCGGCCTCGTCCAGCCACTGTGGTCTCACCAGGCCCAGGGCCCCCACCAGCACCCGGGACAGCTCGGTCAGCGCCTGCGGCAGCTCCCGTACCTCGGTGACCAGCACCTCCACCCCGGCCGCGCGCAGCGCCGCCAGGTCCGGGGCCCGGTTCTCCTCCTCGTTGGCGATCACCAGGTCCGGGCGCAGCGCCGTGATCCGCTCCACGTCGGGGTTCTTCGTCCCGCCGATGCGCACCGCGCCCCGTTCGGCGAGGTCCGCGGGGTGCGTGCACCAGTCGGTCACCCCGACGAGCAGCCCGGGAGCGCTGACCGCCACCGCCTCGGTCAGCGAGGGCACGAGCGAGACGACCCGCGTCCGGCTGCGGCTCACTGCCCGGGCGAGGGCGGCTCGGAGGTCGCGTGGATGTGCTCGCCCACCGCCACGACCAGGAGCCGGGTGTCCTCGGAGACGGCCCGCCAGCGGTGCCGTACGCCGCCGGACAGGAACAGCGCGTCCCCGCTCTCCAGCCGGTACGCCCGCCCTTCGGCCTCCACCTGGCAGGCGCCCGAGACCACGTACATCAGCTCGTCGTTGCGGTGCTGGTACTCGCGGCCGGCGTCCTGGTCCCCGGTGAACTCCAGCGCGTGCAGCTGGTGGTGTCCGCGTACGAGGGGGCGCACGCCCGGCATCGGCGTGAGCCCGGAGTCGTCCCCGGCCCGTACGAGATCGACGGTGCGCGCGGTGTCGGAGGCGGCCAGCAGCTCGACGGCCGTGGTCTCCAGCGCGTCCGCGACCCGCTCCAGGGACCGCATGCTGGGCCGGGCCCGTTCGTTCTCTATCTGGCTCAGGAAGGGCACCGACAGGCCGCTGCGCGCCGATACGGCGGCGAGGGTGAGGTGCAGTGCCCGGCGGCGCTTGCGCACGGCCACGCCCACCCGGAGCGGTTCCTTGGCGTCCTTGTCCCGTTCCTTGTCGTCCGAGCCGTCCCTGTCGTCCATGGCGGGGCTGCCCTCCCCTTGTCTGGTCCGTCGGCGTACGTCGGCGTCCGTCTCACATCGGTGTGCTGTAAGCACCTTACGCAGCAACCGCCCCCGGTTTCGCGTGCAAGAGCCGACCAGGGTACGCCCCGGGTGAAACTTCCGTGCCGTTTTCGAGCGCTCTTGCGGCCACCTCCCGTGCCCCCGGGCGTAACCGTCGGCTGTGGGCGGGGTGCGGCATCATCGTCACCGTGACGACGACTCGACGCCTGATGCTGCTGGACACCGCCTCCCTCTACTTCCGCGCGTACTTCGGCGTGCCGGACTCCGTGAAGGCCCCGGACGGCACCCCCGTCAACGCGGTGCGCGGGCTGCTCGACTTCATCGGGCGCCTCGTGCAGGACCACCGCCCCGACGATCTGGTGGCATGCATGGACGCCGACTGGCGGCCGCACTGGCGGGTGGAGCTGATCCCCTCGTACAAGGCCCACCGGGTCGCCGAGGAGACCGAGACCGGTCCGGACGTGGAGGAGACCCCCGACACGCTGTCCCCGCAGGTGCCGATCATCGAGGCGGCGCTGGACGCGTTCGGGATCGCCCGGGTGGGCGTCGCCGGGTACGAGGCCGACGACGTGATCGGCACGCTCACGGCGCGCGCCACGGGCCCGGTGGACATCGTCACCGGCGACCGGGACCTGTACCAGCTGGTCGACGACGCCCGGCAGCGGCGCGTGCTGTACCCGCTGAAGGGGGTCGGCACGCTCCAGGTGACGGACGAGGCGTGGCTGCGCGGGAAGTACGGGGTGGACGGAGCGGGGTACGCGGACCTGGCGCTGCTGCGCGGCGACCCGAGCGACGGGCTGCCGGGGGTCCCGGGGGTCGGCGAGAAGACGGCGGCGAAGCTGCTGGACGCGTACGGCTCGCTGGCCGGGATCATCGCGGCGATCGACGACCCGAAGTCGAAGCTGACGCCCACGCAGCGCAAGCGGCTGGACGAGTCCCGGCCGTATCTGGCGGTTGCTCCGAAGGTGGTCCGGGTGGCCTCGGACGTCCCGCTTCCGGAGTTCGATCCGGCGCTGCCCGCGGTGCCCGCGCAGCCGGAACTCGTCGACGCGCTGGCGCGCCGGTGGGGTTTGGGCGGAGCGGTCTCGCGCCTGGGCAGCGCGCTGCGCCCTTGAGGTGCTAACTTAGGTAATCCTAAGTTTCAGGGGAGCAAGGGGAGACGCCGTGGCAGAAGGACGCGCCCGCAAGATCGGCACCGCAGTCGTCGTGCGCACAGAGCGGCTGACGCCGCACATGGTGCGCGTGGTGCTGGGCGGTGCCGGACTGGTCCGATTCAGTGCGGGCGAGTTCACGGACCATTACATCAAGCTCCTGTTCGCCCCCGAAGGCGTCACCTACCCCTCGCCGTGGGACCTGGACCGGATCCGCGCCGAGTACGCGCGGGAGGCCTGGCCGCGCCAGCGGGCGTACACGGTCCGCTCCTGGGACCCGGTGCACCTGGAGCTGACGCTCGACTTCGTCGTCCACGGCGACGAAGGGCTGGCCGGCCCCTGGGCGGCCCGCGTCCAGCCGGGCGAACTCGTCCGCTTCCTCGGCCCCGGCGGCGCGTACGCGCCGGACCCGGCGGCCGACTGGCACCTGCTGGTGGGCGACGAGAGCGCGCTGCCGGCGATCGCCGCCGCGATGGAGCGCATGCCGGTGGGCGCGCGGGTGCGCGCACTCGTGGAGGTCGAGGGCCCGGACGACGAGCAGAAGATCGCCACCCCGGACGGTGTCGTCCCGGTCTGGCTGCACCGCGGCTCCGGCCCGGTCGGCGGGATGCTCGTCGAGGCGGTCAGGTCCCTGGAGTTCCCCTCCCGCGACGTGCACGCCTTCGTCCACGGCGAGGCCGGCTTCGTGAAGGACCTCCGCCGCCACCTGCGCCTGGAGCGCGGCGTCCCCAAGGAGCGGCTGTCGATCTCCGGCTACTGGCGCCTCGGCGAGACGGACGAGGGCTGGCGGGCGATCAAGCGCGACTGGAACGAGCGGGTCCTGGCCGAACAGGAATCGGCGGCCTGACGCTCGCGGGGCGGGGTCGCCCGTTCGGCGGGACAATGTCGCCATGCGTACGCTCCACTCGCTCGGAGTAGCAGGAGCCGCCGTCGTGCTGGCCGCGACCGGCGCCGCCGCCGCGCCCAGCCCGCCGCCCGCGCCGAAACCCCAGATCACGGACGCGGAAGTGGACGCCGCGCTCGGGCGCCTGCCCGGGTTCGTCACCGACGCCATGCGCAGCACCGGGGTCCCCGGGGCCGCCGTCGCCGTCGTCCACGACGACAAGGTCGTCTACCTCAAGGGCTTCGGCGTCCGGCGCACCGACCGGAGCGGCACGATCGGCCCCGACACCGTCTTCCAGATCGCCTCCCTGTCGAAGCCGATCTCCTCCACGGTGGTGGCCGGCACCCTCAAGAACCCCGCCGACTGGGACCGCCGCACCGAACTCCCCGGGTTCGCGCTGAAGGACCCCTGGGTCACCGATCACGTGACCACCGCCGACCTCTTCTCGCACCGCAGCGGCCTCCCCGACCACGCCGGGGACCTCCTCGAAGACCTCGGCTACGACCAGGCGTACATCCTCGACCACCTCCGCATGGAGCCCCTCACCCCCTTCCGCGCGAGCTACAACTACACCAACTTCGGCCTCACCGCCGCCGCCGAGGCCGTCGCCCGGCAGCAGGGCACGAGCTGGCAGAAGCTCGCCGAGGACACCCTCTTCAAACCCGCCGGGATGACGCACACCAGCACCGAGTTCTCGGCCTTCATCAACGCCCCCGACCACGCGGCCACCCACGTCAAGAACCCGGACGGGACCTGGTCGCCCCGCTTCGTGCGCGACCCCGACGCCCAGGCCCCGGCCGGCGGCGTGAGCTCCACCGCCACCGACATGGCCCGCTGGCTGCGCCTCCAGCTCGCCAGCGGCACCCTCGACGGGAAGCGGATCATTCCCGCCGACACCCTGGCGGCCACGCGCCTGCCGCACATCGTGTCGCAGGCGCCGAACCCGCCCCTGGACCACACCGGCTTCTACGGGCTCGGCTGGAACGTCTCGTACGACGACGCGGGCCGGCTGCGCCTGAGCCACTCCGGCGCCTTCGAACTCGGCGCCAACACCAACGTCACGATGCTCCCCCTGGAGAAGCTCGGCATCGTCGTCCTCACCAACGGCGCCCCGGTCGGCATGGCCGACGCCATCGCGATGGACTTCTTCGACACCGCCGAGCACGGCGCGCCGACCACCGACTGGCTGCCGCTCTTCGCCGAGCTGTACGCCCGGCAACTCGGCCCCGGCCCCTCCGCCACCGACTACGCGCACCGGCCCGCGGGCGCGAAGCCGGCCCGCGCCGACAGCGCGTACACCGGGACCTACGTCAGCCCGTACTACGGCAAGCTGACCGTGACGGCGAACGCCAACGGCGACGGCGGGCTCACCCTCTCCCTCGGCCCGAAGCCCATGCGCTTCCCCCTCACCCACTACGACGGGGACACCTTCAGCTACGTGACCGCCGGCGAGAACGCCGTCGGCCGCACCGGGGTGACCTTCAAGGACGGCACGGTCCGCATCGAGTACCTGGACGCCACCCACCTGGGCACCTTCACCAAGCAGTAGCCGCATAGCCTGGACCCGATGAGACGCAGAGCCCAGGCACCCCCCTCGCCCCTCCCCCAGGTCGCCGGCATCGACCCGGTCCGGCTGCGGCTGCCCGCCGACCCCGACGGGCGCTGGCCCGACCTCGGCGGCTTCCTCGCCGAGCGGTACGCCGGCACCCGCGGCGCCGAGTCCATCGCGCACCTGCTGCGCGCCGGGCGGGTGTTCGGCCCCGGCGGGCGGGTCCTGAGTCCGCAGGACCCGTACGAGCCGGGCGCCTACCTGTGGTTCCACCGGGACATGCAGCCGGAGCCCGTGGTGCCGTTCCCGATCCGCGTCGTCCACCGCGACGCGCACCTGCTGGTCGTGGACAAGCCGCACTTCCTGGCGACCACCCCGCGCGGCAGCCACATCACGCAGACCGCCCTGGCCCGGCTGCGCACCGAGCTCGACCTGCCCGAGCTCAGCCCGGCGCACCGGCTGGACCGGCTGACCGCCGGACTGGTCATGTTCAGCATCCGCACCGAGGACCGCGGCGCGTACCAGCTGCTGTTCCAGGAGCGGCGGGTCGTCAAACAGTACGAGGCCCTCGCCGGCCACGACCCGGCGCTCACACTCCCGCGCACGGTCCGCAGCCACATCGAGAAGACCCGCGGGATCATGGCGGCGGCCGAGATCCCCGGCGCGGAGCCGAACGCCGAGACCCTGGTCGAACTCCTCGCCACCAAGGGGGAGCTGGGCCGCTACCGGCTGACCCCGCACACCGGGCGCACCCACCAGCTACGGGTGCACATGAACGGTCTCGGCCTGCCGATCCTCGGGGACCCGCTGTACCCGGAGGTCACCGACCCGGCCCCGGACGACTACCGCAGGCCGCTCCAACTCCTGGCCCGTACGGTGTCGTTCACCGACCCGGTCACCGGCACCCCGCGCCGCTTCGAGAGCGGCCTGAGCCTTCGGGCCTGGCAGGACCTCGCCGGCTGGCGAGGTCCCGAGGGCCCCGAAAGCGACTAGCCGGTGAAGCCGGCTAGCCGACCGAGCTGTAGGCCACCACGCCGCGCAGCAGCGCGTCGACGGCCTTGCGGGCGTTGCGGGCCACCGTGCTCCCGCTGTCACCGGACGCCGAGGGAGCCGCCGCCGCGATCTGCCCCAGTACGTCGATGACCTGCTTGCACCAGCGCACGAAGTCGCCGGCCGGCATCTCGGCCTCCCGCAGCACCTCGTCCAGGCTCTTGTCGGAAGCCCACTGGTAGGCCGCCCACGCGAAGCCCAGGTCCGGCTCGCGCTGGCCCACGCCCTCCGCCTGGTTGATGCGGTGCTCCTCCTCCAGCGCGTCGAGCCGGCCCCAGATCCGGACCATCTCGCCGAGCGCCGCCTTCGCCGCGCCGCCCGGAACCTTCGGCGCCACCGCGTCGTCGGACTGCCGCGCCTCGAACACCAACGCCGAGACGCAGGCGGCCAGTTCGGCCGGGGACAGCCCCTCCCAGACGCCCTCGCGCAGGCACTCCGACGCCAGCAGGTCGAGCTCCCCGTACAGCCGGGCGAGCCGCTTGCCGTGCACGGTTACCTCGTCCTCGCGCAGGTAGTCCAGCTCGGTGAGCAGCGCGTGGATCCGGTCGAAGGTGCGGGCGATCGTGTTCGTCCGGCCCTCGATGCGCCGCTCCAGCTGCTGGGTGTCCCGCTTGAGGCGGTGGTAGCGCTCGGCCCAGCGTGCGTGGTCCTCGCGCTCGTCGCAGCCGTGGCAGGGGTGCGCCCGCAGCTCGGCGCGCAGCCGCGTGATCTCGCGGTCGTCGGCCGCCGCGGCCCGGCCGCGCCCGCGCCGCTCCGGCGCGATGTGCCCGGCCTTGGCCCGCAGTTGGGACGCCAGGTCCCGACGGGACTGCGGCGAGCGCGCGTTGAACGTCTTGGGGATCCGCATCCGCTCGATGGCCTCGACCGGGACCGGGAAGTCGATCGCGGCGAGCCGCTTGACCTGCCGCTCCGCCGTCAGCACCAGCGGCCGCGGGCCCTCGGCGTACTCGTACCCCCGGTGCCCGTTGACCCGCCCGGCCGGCACGCCCGGGTCCAGGACCAGCGCGAGCCCGGCGAACTTGCCGGTCGGCACGTGGATGATGTCGCCCGGCTTGAGCTTCTCCAGCGAACTGGCCGCCTGCACCCGCCGCTGGGCCGCGCCCTGCTTGGCCAGGTCCGTCTCGCGGTCATTGAGGTCGCGGCGCAGCTGCGCGTACTCCTCGAAGTTCCCGAGGTGGCAGGTCATGCCCTCCCGGTAGCCGTCCAGGCCCTCCTCGTTGCGCTGCACCTGCCGGGAGATCCCGACGACCGAGCGGTCGGCCTGGAACTGCGCGAACGAGGTCTCCAGCAGCTCCCGCGAGCGGTGCCGCCCGAACTGGCTGACCAGGTTCACGGCCATGTTGTACGAGGGCTTGAAGCTGGAGCGCAGCGGATACGTACGGGTGCCGGCGAGCCCGGCGAGCCCCGCCGGGTCCATGCCCCGCTGCCACAGCACCACGGCGTGGCCCTCGACGTCGATGCCGCGCCGCCCCGCCCGGCCGGTGAGCTGGGTGTACTCGCCGGGGGTGATGTCGGCGTGCTGCTCGCCGTTCCACTTGACCAGCTTCTCCAGGATCACCGTGCGCGCGGGCATGTTGATGCCCAGCGCCAGGGTCTCGGTGGCGAAGACGGCCTTGACCAGGCCCCGGACGAACAGCTCCTCCACGACCTCCTTGAAGGTGGGCAGCATGCCGGCGTGGTGCGCGGCGATGCCCCGCTCCAGGCCTTCGAGCCACTCGTAGTACCCGAGGACGTGCAGGTCCTCGGTGGGGATGGAGGCGGTCCGCTCCTCGACGATCTCGCGCACCCTCAGGCGGGCGGTGTCGTCGTTGAGCCGCAGGCCCGCGAACAGGCACTGCTGGACGGCGGCCTCGCAGCCGGCCCGGCTGAAGATGAAGTTGATGGCGGGCAGCAGTCCGTCGCCGTCGAGGCGGGCGATGACCTCGGGGCGGCTCGGGGTCCAGATCCGGCCGCGGGAGCGCCGCTCGCGCTCGCGGTCGGCCTCGCGGACCATCTTGCCGCGCCGCCGGTCCTTCGGACTGTACGTGCGGGTGTTCTCCTCGCGCGCCATGCGCAGCAGGTCGGGGTTGACCTCGCGGCGCGCGGAGCCGCGGCCTCCGTGGTCGGACTCCTCCTCGAAGAGGTCGTAGATCTTGCGGCCGGCCATGACGTGCTGCCACAGCGGGACGGGCCGCTCCTCGGAGACGATCACCTCGGTGTCGCCGCGCACGGTGTCGAGCCAGTCGCCGAACTCCTCGGCGTTGGACACCGTGGCCGACAGGGACACCAGCGTGACCGACTCGGGGAGGTGGATGATCACTTCCTCCCAGACGGCTCCGCGGAACCGGTCGGAGAGGTAGTGCACCTCGTCCATCACGACGTAGCCGAGGCCGCGCAGCGACTGCGAGCCCGCGTACAGCATGTTGCGGAGCACCTCGGTGGTCATCACGACCACGGGCGCCTCGGAGTTGACGCTGTTGTCACCGGTCAGCAGGCCCACCTTGTCGGCGCCGTAGCGCTTGACGAGGTCGGCGTACTTCTGGTTCGACAGGGCCTTGATGGGCGTCGTGTAGAAACACTTGCGGCCCTGGCCGAGGGCGAGGTGCACGGCGAACTCGCCGACGATCGTCTTGCCCGAGCCGGTCGGGGCGGCGACGAGGACGCCCTTGCCGGCCTCCAGTGCCTTGCAGGCTTCGACCTGGTACGCGTCCAGGTCGAATTCGTACATCTCGCGGAAGGGGGCCAGGGCGGAGGCCTCTTCGGCGGCGCGGATCCGGGCAGCGGCGTACCGCTCGGCGGGTGAGAGTTCTTCGGTCATCTTGCTGTCGAGCCTACCCGCAGCCTCTGACAACAGTCGCGATCATTTATACGGACCGCCCGGCCGCCCCCACGACCGCGCTACGCCAGCAGCCGCAGGGCTCCCGGCACGCACTCCGCGGTCACCGGCAGCGGTCCCAGAGGCTCTCCGTCGGCGTACGAGGTGATCCCGGCGGCCTCCAGCGTGATCTTCGAGGCCCGGTGGGCGGTCACCTTCGGGTGGCCGAGGTGCGTCCCCTTGTAGACCTGCGGGAAGACCTTCAGCAGGGTGGCCCGGCTGCAGTCGCCCACGACCACGACATCGAAGAGCCCGTCGCCGACGGCGACCAACGTGGCCTCGGTCTCGATCACCGGGCCGGCGTCGAGGGTGATCCGGTACGGGAACGCCCGGAAGGCGGCCAGCTCGGCGAGGATCGCCAGGTCGTACTTGAACCGGCCGGCCGGCAGCCGCATCCGGTTGCCGCGGTCGTTGACCCGCGAATCGAAGCCGGAGCACAGCACGGTCCCGTACCAGGTCTCCCGCTGGTCCGGGCTCCCCGCCACCCGCCCGAGGTCGATCTCGCGGATCCGGCCCTCCTTGAGCGCCCCGGCGGCCCGGAGCGCGGAAGCGGCCGGCTGCGCGGCGTGCGCGCCCCGGCCGCGTCCCGCGGTGGGATTGACGAGGAGGGTGATCTCAGCGCTCACCCCCTGGGGGCACCTCCCAGCGGTAGCTGGGGGAGTACCTGTCAGGTCGCGTCGTCGTAACCGTTGATCTGCCTGCGGCCGCCGTCGGCCTGCTCGGGCAGGGCGGCCGGGGCCTGGACGGGCTCCATCTCACCGATCGGCGCGGGCGTCAGGTCCAGCTCGGACGCCTCGTCGTCGTCGAGCAGCGCGTCGGGGTTGCCGCGGCGCCGCCTGCGGTCGTTGACCAGGCAGATCCCGAGGGCGACGAAGTAGAGGGCGATGATCGGCGCGGCCAGCGACAGCATGGTCAGCGGGTCGCCGGTGGGCGTGGCAAACGCGGCGAAGATCGTGATGCCCAGCACCATGGCCCGCCACCAGCTCGCCAGCCGCTTCGCGGTGAGGACCCCGGTGAAGTTCAGGAGGATCAGCAACAGCGGCAGCTCGAACGCGAGGCCGAAGACGACGACCATGCGCGTGACCAGGTCGAGGTAGTCGTCGACCGGGAGCAGGTTGCGCGCGTTCTCGGGGGTGAATTCGAGGAGGATCTGCGCGGTCTTGGGCAGGAGCTTGTACGCGAGCACCGCACCGGCGCCGAACAGCGGAGCGCCGACGGCGACGAAGCCCGTCGCGTAGCGCTTCTCGTGCTTGTGCAGGCCGGGGGCGACGAAGGCCCAGAGCTGGTAGAGCCACACCGGGGCCGAGAGCACCACACCGGCGGTGAGCGAGACCTTGAGGGCGATCGAGAACGGGGCGATGAGGCCGTTCACGGTCATGTCGGCGCAGGGCCGGCCGTTGCGCTGCGAGACCACGCCGTTCGTGCAGCCGACGGAGTCCAGCATCGGCTTCAGCATGAAGTCGATGAGGTTCTTGTAGTAGAAGGCCGCCACCACAGTGATCACGAGGATCGCCAGGACCGACTTCAGCAGGCGGTTTCTCAGCTCACGCAGGTGCTCGACAAGAGGCATCCGCCCTTCGGCGTCCTTGTCCTGCTTGCCTTGCTTCTCCTGCTTGCGGGCAGACTTGAGCAACCCACGTCCCTTGTCTCGTTGCAGATGACCGGCGTGATCGCGGCCGCGGACCGGCAGCCCGGCGGCCGGGCGATCAGCCCTGGGTGGTGTGGTTCGGCTCGTTGACCGGACGCGAGCTGGTCACGTCACCGGGAGCGGCCTTGATGGTGCGCGGGGCGGCGGCCTGCTGCGGGGCCTGGTCGGCGACGGTCGCGGCGGTGGCGTTGTCCTCCGCGGCGCTCTCCGCCTTCATCGCCTTGGCCTCGCTCTTGAGGATGCGGGCCGACTTACCGAGGGAGCGCGCCATGTCGGGGAGCTTCTTGGCACCGAACAGCAGGAAGATCACGGCGATGATCAGGAGGATCTCAAGAGGCTTCAGATTGCCGATCATGTCTGACTTCCTTCTCACCGAAACGGCTGGTTGTGGTGTCGGCGGCCCCGGATCTTGATCCGTGACCGCTCAGGCAAGGATCGTAACCCCCGGGGGTTAACGCCCGGCAATCCCCCGGGGTATCCCGCCTTGCGTGCGGCTGGGACCGACGGTACGGGTACCGACCCGCACTTTCCAGAGAGCTGCGCGTCACGATCCGACACTTTGTCCCGTTTTACGGCCGGGCGGAGCCACCCGCACGCGCCAGATCGCCCGCCGCGCGCTCCAGGTCCCCCGAGGCGTCCGCGATCCGCCGGCTGGCCAGCTCGACCTGGCCGGACAGCCGCCGCACCTCCACGAAGACGCGCACCGCGAGGACGGCGAGGACGGCGAGCCCGAGGAAACCCAGGGCGATTGCGAGCATCGGCCACAGCATGGGTCGAGCCTAGGCCACCGGCCGCCTCAGACGCTGCGCAGGGTGCTCACGCCGCCACCGGTCAGCAGTTCCACGATGCGCTCACCGGCCGGCTTGCGTACGGAGGCCCCGCACGCGGGACAGGTGAACGAGTAGAACGTGGTGCGCCGGCTCCCGCCGATCACCAGCCGCAGGGCCCCCGCGTCCAGTTCGAAGCGGGCCCGGCAGTCGGAACAGGCCGCTTTGAAGGAGACCGGCGGCCCTGCGGCGGCCTGCACACCCCGTGGCCCGGACATTGGCGACATCGCTCGGCGCTCCCCTCAGACCGTCCGCTCGCGGACGGCGCAGCTCCCGTACGGCACGGCCCGTACCGCACGGCCCCGCCGCTTCCCCTTGCCCAGCCCTGCTCGTACCGGTTCCTCAGCCCTGTTCCCCGTACCCGGCGAGCGCCTCCCGGGCCGCCTGCCGCGCGCTGTCGGCCAGCTCCGCGGGTGCCACGATCCGACCCTCGCGGCCCAGCCGCAGCGCGAGCCGGCGCAACGAGGCCGGGTCCGGGCTGCGCAGCGTGATCCGCAGGCCGCCGTCGGAGAGCTCCTCGGCGCTGTCGTGCGGGTAGTACTCGGCGACCCAGCGGCCGCCCGGCCCGACCTCGACCACGACCTCCGGGTCCTCGGCGGCCGGCTGGACGAGTCCCTCGGACAGGTCGCGCGGCTCGATGGCGGGCGGCTCGGCCCGCTCGTCCAGCAGCCGGATCTCGGCGACCCGGTCGAGGCGGAAGGTGCGCCGGGCCTCGGAGAGGTGGCACCAGCCCTCCATGTACGTGTGGCCCACCGCGAAGAGCCGGATCGGGTCGACCTTGCGCTCGGTCAGCTCGTCCCGGGCCGGCGAGTAGTAGCGCAGCCACAGCCGGCGGCGCTCCGCGATGGCCCGGTCGACGTCCGCGAAGACCCCGCCCTCCGCCTCGAAGGTCACCGACAGCCGGGAGCTGGCCCCGGCCGCCTCGCCGGCCGCCGCCTCCAGCTTCGCGGTGGCGCGCAGCAGCGCGTCCCGGTCGCTCTCGCGCAGCCCGGGCAGCGTGGCCACGGCGCGGGCGGCGACCAGCAGCGCGGTCGCCTCGTCGGCCGCCAGGCGCAGCGGCTCCGCGGTGGACTCCCCCGAGGCGTCGGGGTTGCGCCACCAGATGCGCTCCCCGTCGGTGTCGATGTCGAGCAGGTCCCCGCCGCGGAAGCTGGTCCCGCACATGGGCAGCACGTCGAGGTCCGAGATCAGCTCGTCCTCGGTGATCCCGAAGGCGCGGGCGACGTCGGCGACGTGCGCCCCGGGGCGCTCGCGCAGGTACGTCACCAGGGACAGCATCCGGCGGGTCTGGTCGATGGCGTTGGCAGCCATGCTGGTACGTCTCCCCCTCAGGGCACGTCTTGCGAACGGTGCGGTGGTGCGATCGGTGCGGCGGATCGGGCGGCGGCCGGGGCGGCTCGGGCCGGTCCGGTCCGCCGGGGCGGCCTCAGCCAGCGGCCACGGCGCGCAGCCGGTCCACGACGTCGGCCCGCAGGTCGGCGGGGGCCACGACCACCACGTCCGGCCCGAACTCGACCAGCCAGGCGTCGAGCCCGTGCCCGTACGGGATCTCCAGCTCGTCCCAGCCGTCCCCGCCCTCGCGCACGGCGGTGGCCTTGGCCCGCAGCGGATACCCGGCCCCGGACCGCAGCCGGATCAGCGCGGAGCGGTCCGCGCTCTCCCCGGCCCAGCTCGCCACGGTCTCCCGTACGGTGACCACGTCCGGGACCTCGGCGGTGTACGCGGCCGCCCGCGAGCGGACCTTGCCGGTGATCCGGGAGAGCCTGAACACCCGCTCCGCCCCGCGGTCGCGGTCGTAGCCGGCCAGGTACCAGTGGCCGCGCCAGCACTCCAGCGCCCACGGCTCCACCTGCCGGGTCTCGGGGCGCGCGGCGGTGGACTTGCGGTAGTCGAAGACCACCGGCCGGCGGTCGCGGCAGGCCAGCATCAGCGGTTCGAAGGCCGCCTCGTGGACCGGGATGCGCGGCTCGATGGCGCTGTGCTGGCCCTCGTACGGGTCCCCCGCCTCCGGCATCCCGCCCGCGCGCAGCTTCTGCAGGGCGCCGCTGGCGGCTCCGGCGAGGCGGGCCTGCTGCCAGACCTTGGCCGCGAGCCCCAGGGCGGCGGCCTCCTCGGCGTCGAGGGAGACGGGCGGCAGCCGGTTGCTGTCGCGGCGCGCGAGATAGCCGGTCTCGCCCTCCAGGTTCTCCACCGTCTCGATGACCAGGCCGAGTTCACGCAGATCGTCCTTGTCCCGCTCGAACATGCGGTTGAACGACTCGTCGTTGCCGGCTTCCATGTACGCCTCGATGGAACCGCGCAGCTCCCGCTTGCTCAGCGGCCGGCGGGTCCCCAGCAGACACAGCGCCAGATTCATCAGCCGCTCGGCCTTGGCAATCGCCATCGACGCCCTTCCGCCCTTCTCCGCCCACACGTTGCACCCACGGCACGCACGACGCGTCCGTGACCGTTGACCGTACCGCCCCGGCGCGCCCCGGCAAAAGCGAGGGCCCCCGCCTGACGGCGGGGGCCCATTTACCGATCACGGTACGTCGAATCAGACGCCCATCAGGTCGCAGACGAAGATCAGCGTCTCGCCCGGCTTGATCGCGGGGGTCGGGCTGTTGTCGCCGTACGCCAGGTGGGCCGGGATGACCAGCTTGCGCCGGCCGCCGACCTTCATGCCCTGGACGCCCTGGTCCCAGCCGGCGATGACCTGGCCGATGCCCAGGATGAACTGCAGCGGGGCGCCGCGGTTCCAGGAGGCGTCGAACTCCTCACCCGTGGAATAGGACACGCCCACGTAGTGGACGGAGACCTTGTTGCCGGCCGTGGCCTCGGCGCCGTCGCCCTCCCAGATGTCCTCGATGACCAGGTCGGCGGGGACCGGGAAGTCGGGGAAGTCGATCTCGGGCTTCTCGAGCTGGTTGCTCACGGAACTGCTCCTCAAAACTGAATCAGGTCAACCCGGACAGTCTTACATCACGGCGAGGATGTCGAGGCTGAAGACGAGCGTCGAGTTGGCCGGGATGGTGCCCGTCTCCTTGTCGCCGAAGCCCTGGTCCGGCGGGATGACCAGCAGGATGCGGCTGCCGACCTTCTTGCCGGTCAGGCCTTCCTTGAGACCCTTGACCGAGAGCTGGTCCATCGGCCAGGTCACCGTCTGGTCCGTGGCGTACGTGCTTTCGAAGGTCTTGTCGTCCTTCCACGTCTTGCCGTTGAACTTGACCACGACGCTGTCGGTGTCCTTGACGGCCGGGCCGTCACCCTCCAGCACGTAGTTCGAGACCAGCTTCGCCGGCGGCGTGGAGTCCTTCGGAACGGTCACGGAGACTTCCTTGCCGTCCGTGTTCGTACCGATCTTCGGCAGGTCCTTGTCGTCCTGCGCGACCTCCTTGCCCTTGGCCGAGGCCGGGACCGAGGTGCCCTTGACGATGTCCACGACGAAGACAAGCGTGGCGTTCGGCTTGATCTTGTCGCCGGAACCCTTGTCGCCGTAACCCAGGTCCGGCGGGATCACCAGCTCCAGACGGCTGCCGACCTTCTTGCCCTCAAGACCCTGGTCCCAGCCCTTGATGACCATTCCGGCACCGATGGTCACCTCGAACGGCTTGCCCTTGCCGAAGCTCTGGTCGAACGGCTCCTTGCCGTCCCACACCTGGCCGTAGTAGTTGACCTGGGCGACGTCGCCCTTCTTCAGCACCGGGCCGTTGCCCTCGCTGACGGTCACCACCTTCAGCTCCTTCGGCGGGTCGCCCTTGCCCTTCGACAGGGTCGGGGTCTCACCGAACTTGGCACCCTTCGTGATCGCGGGCGCCCCGTTCTTCATCTCGGCGGAGTCGGAGCCGCTGTCGCCACAGGCTGCTGTCGACAGCAGCAGAAGGGGTACGACAAGCAGGCCGGCAAGTCGGCGCACGTGTTCCTCAGATCTCAGACGGCGGTGCGGTCGACGCCACTCTAAGGCGTGCGCAGGGCCCCGTACGAGATCCGTACGGGGCCCTGCACGAGATCAGCGCGATCTCACATCCCGGCGATCAGCTTCTCCACCCGGTCGTCCACCGACCGGAACGGGTCCTTGCACAGCACGGTCCGCTGCGCCTGGTCGTTCAGCTTGAGATGCACCCAGTCGACCGTGAAGTCCCGCCGCTGCTCCTGCGCCCGGCGGATGAAGTCACCGCGCAGCCGCGCCCGCGTGGTCTGCGGGGGAACCGACTTGCCCTCGAAGATCTTGAGGTCGTTGCAGATCCGCGCCGCCTGCCCCTTGCGCTCCAGCAGGTAGTACAGCCCGCGCCGGCGGTGGATGTCGTGGTACGCGAGGTCTATCTGGGCCACGCGCGGGTTCGACATGGTCATGCCGTGCTTGGCCCGGTACCGCTCGATCAGCTGGTACTTCATGACCCAGTCGATCTCGGTCCCGATCCGGTCCAGGTCCTCCGCGTCGATCGCGTCGAGGGTGCGGCCCCACAGCTCCAGCACCTGGTCCACCGTGCCGGTACGGATCCCCCGGCGCTCGGCGAAGTCCACGGCCTTGTCGTAGTACTCGCGCTGGATCTCCAGCGCCGAGGCCTCGCGACCGCTCGCCAGGCGCACCTTGCGCTGGCCCGTGATGTCGTGGCTGACCTCGCGGATCGCCCGGATCGGGTTCTCCAGGGTCAGGTCCCGCATCACCGTGCCCGCCTCGATCATGCGCAGCACCAGGTCGGTGGCCCCGACCTTGAGCAGCATGGTCGTCTCGGACATGTTCGAGTCCCCGACGATCACGTGCAGGCGGCGGTAGCGCTCGGCGTCCGCGTGCGGCTCGTCCCGGGTGTTGATGATCGGCCGGGACCGGGTCGTCGCGGAACTGACGCCCTCCCAGATGTGCTCGGCCCGCTGGCTCACGCAGTAGACCGCGCCCCGGGGGGTCTGCAGCACCTTGCCCGCGCCGCAGATCAGCTGACGCGTGACGAGGAACGGAATGAGGATGTCCGCCAGGCGGGAGAATTCCCCGTGCCGGGCCACCAGATAGTTCTCGTGGCAGCCGTACGAGTTGCCCGCCGAGTCGGTGTTGTTCTTGAAGAGATAGACGTCGCCCGCGATTCCCTCCTCGTGCAGGCGGCGTTCGGCATCGACGAGCAGACCTTCGAGAATGCGCTCGCCCGCCTTGTCGTGCGTGACGAGTTCCGTCACGTTGTCACATTCGGGAGTTGCATATTCCGGATGCGAACCCACGTCGAGGTACAGGCGGGCGCCGTTCCGCAGGAAGACATTGCTGCTGCGGCCCCATGACACAACACGGCGGAAGAGGTAGCGCGCCACTTCGTCAGGAGACAGTCGGCGCTGTCCCCTGAACGTGCACGTGACGCCGTACTCGTTCTCCAGCCCGAAAATGCGGCGGTCCATGACTGAACATTACGCCTTTCGCACTGTTCTGAAACCGGGTTCGTGAACGCCGTTTCGATCAGTTCCCCACGAGCCGCTCCGCCGGACCGTCCTCCGGACCCCCGCCTGCGGCTCCGTCGGCCCCCTCGGCGGATCCCGACGGCGAACCCGCCACCGTCCGCGTCCGGCCCGGAGCGGCCAGGATCCGCTGAGTGGCCGTCAGCACCAGCAGCGCCGCCGCACCGGCGACGCTCGCCACGCCGAACCCGTACGCCGTACCGCCCAGTTCCACCGCCGGACCGGCCGCGGCCGTACCGATCGCCGCGCCCACACCGAAGAACGTCACCAGCCACGAGAACGCCTCCGTCACCGTCCCCGCCGGAGCGTGCCGGTCCACGACGATGAACGCACAAGCCAGCGCGGGCGCCAGGAACACACCGGCCAGCGCCGCCAGCGCCGCCATCGGCAGCGGGCCCGGGACCAGCATCAGCGGCAGGTAGCAGACCGCCAGCAGCGCCACCAGCAGCCGCAGCCGCCGCTCCGGCGCCCCCGCCCACTGGCGAGCCCCGTACGTCACCCCGCCGGCCAGCGCGCCCAGACCCAGCGCCGCCATCAGCCAGCCGTACACCGCCTGGTTCCCGTGGTCGTCGGCGTACGCCACGCCCGCCACCGTGATCGAACCCAGCGCCCCGCCCACGAAGAAGAACGAACCCAGCAGCGCCAGCAGCCCCGGCGAACGCAGCGCGCCCAGCCAGTGCGCCTCGCGCGGCTCCGAACGCCAGGCACGCGAAGGCTCCGACACCACCACCGACAGCGCACCCAGCACGCCGATGGCATTGATCACCAGCAGCGCCACCGCCGGGTCCCACAGCGCCACGCACAGCGTCACCAGCAGCGGCCCGACCGTGAACATGACCTCCTGGGCCACCGCGTCCATCGCGTACGCGGCGTGCACCCGCTCCTCCTTGCCGCCGAGCACGCCCGGCCACAGCGCCCGCAGCCCGCCCTCCAGCGGCGGCGTGAAGAGCCCCGCCACCACCACGGCGCCGTACGCGGCCACCGGCGCCCCGGTGCCCGCCACCGCCAGCCACACCATGCCCAGCGCGGACACCACCGCGGCCGGCAGCTGCACCCGCGGCTGCCCGAACAGGTCGACGGCCCGCCCCAGCAGCGGCTGACCCACCGCGTTGGCCAGCCCGTACACGGCCGCCAGCGCGCCCGCCAGGCTGTAGCTGCCGCCCTCGGCCCGGGTGAACAGCACGATCGCGATCGGCCCGGTGCCGTTCGGCAGCCGGCCTACGAGCGTGCCCACCAGCAGCCTCGCGGCGTGCCGGGTCCTGAGCAGCTCCGCGTATCCCGCGGCCATGACGGCCCCCTTCTGCCCGGCTCCAGCCGGGGTAATACGTATAACGTGACCCGTCATACGTACCATGGCCACACCACAGGGGTCCACCCGAACGACCGCGCCCAGGAGCAGAGTGTGACGAGACCCACCAGCCGCGACGTGGCCACCGCCGCCGGGGTCTCGCAGGCCACCGTCTCCCTCGTCCTCGGCGACAAATGGCGCGGCCGCGTCTCCGAACGCACCGCCGGCCTCGTCCGCGAAGCCGCCACCACCCTCGGCTACCGGCCCAACCTCGCCGCCCGCAACCTCCGCCTCGGCTCCACCCGCACCGCCCTCCTCGTCGTCCCCGCCCTCACCAACGAGTTCTTCGCCCGCGTCTACACCGGCGCCGCCCGCATCGCCGCCGAACACGGCTTCGGCGTCGTCCTCTACCCCTCCCCCGACGGCACCGGCCCCGCCCGCGACCCCTTCGCCTCCGCCCGCGCCGCCCTCGACGGAGTCATCGCCTCCTCCATGGCCGCCCACGCCCTCGACGCCATCGGCGACGCCGAACTCCCCCTCGTCATGCTCGACAGCGACCCCACCGCCACCCGCGCCGCCGCCCACGTCAACCTCGCCATGGCCGACGGCATGCGCCAGATCACCGAACACCTCCTCGCACTCGGACACCGCCGCATCCTCCACCTCGCCTCCGCCGTCGACTCCTGGACCTTCCACGTCCGCGCCGAAGCCCTGGCCGCCCAGCTGCCGCCCCACACCGAGCTGCGCACCGTACGGGCCCCCCTCACCGTCACCGACGCCCGTACGGCCATGGAGGCGGCCCTCGCGGCCCCCGAGGGCCGGCCCACCGCCGTCGTCTGCGACGACGACATCCTCGCCGCGGGCGCCTGCAAGGCCGCCCGGCGCCTGGGCCTGCGCGTCCCCGAGGACCTCTCCGTCACCGGCTTCGACGACCTCGCCCTCGCCACCGCCGTCGAACCCGAGCTCACCACCGTCCACCTCCCCGCCGAACGCGTCGGCGAACAGGGCATGACCGCCCTCCTCGCCGTCCTGGACGGCGCCCCCTGGACCGCCCCCGACCTCCCCGTCGACCTCATCGTCCGCGCCTCCACGGGCCCCGCCCCCGCCTGAAACACGAAAACGCCCCCGGCCAAAGGGCCGGGGGCGCCACTCGCGCGTCGATCTACTCCTCGGAATCGTCCTCGGGAGCCTCGTCGTTCGACACGGCGTCGGCCTGCACCGCCGCCGTGACGTCCGCCTCCAGCAGCCGCGACAGCTGCCGGCCCCGGATCCGCTTGAACTTCCGCTGCTGGGCCCGCGTCCGGTCCAGCACCGCGACCTCCAGCCGCTCGGCCGGAATCGTCTTGTCCGCACCGTTCGCCTGGCTGGAGAGCGCCTGCACCGCCAGCTTCAGCGCCTCGGACAGGGTCATCCCGTCCCGGTGGCGCTGATCCATGAACGTGCTGATCTGCTCCGCGTTCCCGCCCACCGCGACCGAGCCGTGCTCGTCCACGATCGAACCGTCGTGCGGCAGCCGGTAGATCTGGTCACCCGCGGCCGTCGCACCGACCTCGGCCACGACCAGCTCCACCTCGTACGGCTTCTCGCCGGCCGACGAGAAGATCGTGCCCAGCGTCTGCGCGTAGACGTTCGCCAGCCCACGGGCCGTCACATCGTCACGGTCGTAGGTGTATCCGCGCAGATCGGCATAGCGCACGCCGCCGATCCGCAGGTTCTCGTACTCGTTGTACTTGCCGGCGGCCGCGAAGCCGATCCGGTCGTAGATCTCGCTGAACTTGTGCAGCGCGCGGGACGGGTTCTCTCCGACGAACACGATGCCGTCGGCGTACTGCAGCACGACAAGGCTGCGACCGCGGGCGATGCCCTTCCGGGCGTATTCCGCCCGGTCGGCCATGGCCTGCTGGGGTGACACATAGAACGGAGTCGACACCGGCTGTCCGTCCCTTTCTTCTGGGCTCCTACGGGGCGACGGATGGTCAGAGCAGGGCGGCGCGCGGGCCGTCGGGCTGCTCCAGCCGACGGTTGGTGACCGTACGGGCGAGCTCCTGCGACTCGTCGTCGGTCAGCCTGCGGAATCCCTCGTCCGTGATGACGGTGACGATCGGATAGATGTGGCGGTACAGGTCCGGACCACCGGTCGCCGAGTCGTCGTCGGCGGCGTCGTACAGGGCCTGCACGACGAGGGTGGTGGCCTGCTCCTCCGTCAGGTCGGGGCGGTACAGCTTCTTCATGGAGCCGCGGGCGAAGATGGAACCGGACCCGGTGGCGGCGTAGCCGTGCTCCTCGGAGCGGCCGCCGGTCACGTCGTAGGAGAAGATCCGGCCCTTCTCCTTGGCCTCGTCGTACCCGGCGAACAGCGGCACGACGGCCAGCCCCTGCATCGCCATGCCCAGATTGCTCCGGATCATGGTGGAGAGCCGGTTGGCCTTGCCCTCCAGGGAGAGGGTCGTCCCCTCCACCTTCTCGAAGTGCTCCAGCTCCAGCTGGAACAGCTTGACCATCTCCACGGCCAGGCCGGCCGTACCGGCGATGCCCACCGCGGAGTACTCGTCGGCCGGGAACACCTTCTCGATGTCCCGCTGCGCGATCATGTTCCCCATGGTCGCCCGGCGGTCACCGGCGAGCACGACCCCACCGGGGAAGGTGGCGGCCACGATGGTCGTCCCGTGCGGCGCCTCGACAACGCCCTCGGGCAGCTTCCGGTTCCCCGGCAGCATCCCGGGCGCATGCGCCCCGAGGAAGTCCATGAAGGACGAGGACCCCGGCGTCAGGAAGGCTGCCGGCAGCCGCCCCGTGCTACGAGTGTTGGCTTCCACGCGTTCCCTCCAAATATGCGGCGGCCCGACGCATGCGGTCGGGGTTGTCTTTCAACACGCCAAGACCTGAATTGCAGTTGATGCAAAGTACGCCACGGACCCTACCCGTCCGACGGCGGTGATCAACCTGCGGGATCGAACGCCCGATGCGGCTTCTGCATCACCGCATCGGGCGCACGACTTCGCTCCGCTCCAGCCCGGCCATCTCCTACCATCACCTTCGAATCGAAGGCAAAGGGGCCTTACTGGCCACCCTTTTGCACGAAGGACCGCACGAAGTCCTCGGCGTTCTCTTCGAGGACATCGTCAATCTCGTCCAGTACGGAGTCGACGTCGTCGGAGAGCTTTTCCTGGCGTTCCTTGAGATCGGTCGATTCCTCGACCGCCGCCTCCTCGACCTCCTCGGTCGAGCGAGTCGCCTTCTGCTGTCCGCCGCCGGTGTCCTTGGTCGCCATGTCTACCTCACCCCGCTCGGTTCGCGCGCTCATGTCGAGAGACCCCGGGATCGGGATCTCTCAAGATCAGACCCTACGTCGGACCCTACAAGGAGGGCCCGGCATTCGTCCCCGCACTTTCATAACGTGCGGCTGACTTCATGATTCCCGGACCGGGGACTTTTCAGCCCTCAGTTCCCGCTGAGTACCCGCACCAGGTCCTCCGCCGTGCGGCAGCGGTCCAGGAGCTCCTTCACGTGCTTGCGGGTACCCCGCAGGGGTTCCAGCGTCGGGACCCGCTGGAGCGAGTCGCGGCCCGGGAGATCGAAGATCACCGAGTCCCACGAGGCCGCGGCCACGTCGTCCGCGTACTGCTCCAGGCACCGGCCCCGGAAGTAGGCCCGGGTGTCCTCCGGAGGCTTGCCCTGCGCGCGCTCCACCGCCGGCTCCTCCACCAGCCGCTTCATCTTGCCGCGGGCAACCAGGCGGTTGTACAGGCCCTTCTCGGGCCGTACGTCCGCGTACTGGAGGTCCACCAGGTGGAGCCGGGCGGCGTCCCAGCCGAGCCCGTCCCGCCTGCGGTAGCCCTCCAGGATCTCGCGCTTCGCGATCCAGTCCAGCTCCCCCGACAGGCTCATCGGGTCGCTCTCCAGCCGGCCCAGCACGTCCTCCCAGCGGGCCAGCACATCCTTGGTCTGCTCGTCCGCGTCGGAGCCGAAACGCTCGTCCACGTACTTCCTGGCCAGCTCGAAGTACTCCATCTGGAGTTGTACGGCGGTCAGCGTGCGGCCGCTGCGCAGCGTGATCAGGTGTCGCAGGTCGGGGTCGTGGGAGACCTGGTGCAGGGTCCGCACGGGCTGATCCACGGCCAGGTCGACGTTGATGAACGAGTCCTCGATCATCGAGAGGACGAGGGCGGTGGTGCCGAGCTTGAGGTACGTGGAGATCTCGGAGAGGTTGGCGTCGCCGATGATCACGTGCAGCCGGCGGTACTTCTCGGCGTCCGAGTGCGGCTCGTCGCGCGTGTTGATGATGGGGCGCTTGAGCGTCGTCTCCAGGCCGACCTCGACCTCGAAGTAGTCCGCGCGCTGGCTGATCTGGAAGCCGTGCTCGCGGCCGTCCTGGCCGATCCCCACGCGCCCCGCGCCGGTCACGACCTGGCGGGAGACGAAGAAGGGGGTCAGGTGGCGCACGATCTCCGAGAAGGGGGTCTCCCGCTTCATCAGGTAGTTCTCGTGCGTGCCGTAGGAGGCGCCCTTGTTGTCGGTGTTGTTCTTGTAGAGGTGGATGGGCTGGGCGCCGGGGAGCTGGGCGGCCCGTACGGCGGCCTCGGCCATGATCCGCTCGCCGGCCTTGTCCCAGAGGACGGCGTCGAGCGGGTTGGTGATCTCCGGGGAGCTGTACTCGGGGTGCGCGTGGTCGACGTAGAGCCGTGCGCCGTTGGTGAGGATGACGTTGGCGAGGCCGATGTCCTCGTCGGTGAGCTGACTGTTGTCGGCGGCCTCGCGGGCGAGGTCGAAGCCGCGGGCGTCCCGCAGCGGGTTCTCCTCCTCGAAGTCCCAGCGGGCGCGGCGCGCCCGGTGCATCGCCGCCGCGTAGGCGTTGACGATCTGGGACGAGGTGAGCATGGCATTGGCGTTCGGGTGCCCCGGGACGGAGATCCCGTACTCCGTCTCGATTCCCATTACTCGCCGTACGGTCATGCGGCCCTCCTTGCCCGGCGGCGCTCCCCTTCGGGAGCGGCGCTCAAGTACCGCTGGTGCTCCGGTGCGTGTGCGGTGCCCGTCCCCGCACTGCGGATGAGGCGGTACGGAAGAGCCTAGAACCACTCCGCGCTGGTGGGGAGATCATTTCAGTCATTGACTTCACCCCGTCACCGGCTGAAAAGGACAGTCGGTAAAGCAGTCGGCTGCGGGTGCCCGGGTAGGGCATCCGCAGCCGCCCTGTTCGGTCAGAGGTACTGACCGGTGTTTGCCACGGTGTCGATGGAGCGTCCGGTGTCCGCGCCCTGCTTTCCGGTGACGAGGGTGCGGATGAATACGATCCGCTCGCCCTTCTTGCCGGAGATCCGGGCCCAGTCGTCCGGGTTGGTGGTGTTGGGCAGGTCCTCGTTCTCCTTGAACTCGTCCACGCAAGCCTGGAGGAGGTGGGAGACGCGCAGGCCCTTCTGGTTGTGTTCGAGGAAGGCCTTGATGGCCATCTTCTTGGCCCGGTCCACGATGTTCTGGATCATGGCGCCGGAGTTGAAGTCCTTGAAGTACAGGACTTCCTTGTCGCCGTTGGCGTACGTGACCTCGAGGAAGCGGTTCTCCTCGGTTTCGGCGTACATCTGCTCGACGACGGTCTGGATCATGCTGTGGACGGCGACCTCGGGCGAGCCGGAGTGCTCGGTGAGGTCGTCGCTGTGGAGCGGCAGCGAGGCCTTGAGGTACTTGGCGAAGATGTCCTTCGCGGCTTCGGCGTCGGGGCGCTCGATCTTGATCTTCACGTCGAGCCGGCCGGGGCGCAGGATGGCCGGGTCGATCATGTCCTCGCGGTTGGAGGCGCCGATCACGATGACGTTCTCCAGGCCCTCCACACCGTCGATCTCGGCGAGCAGCTGGGGGACGATGGTGTTCTCCACGTCCGAGCTGACTCCGGATCCGCGGGTGCGGAAGAGGGATTCCATCTCGTCGAAGAAGACGATGACGGGGGTGCCCTCGCTGGCCTTCTCGCGGGCACGCTGGAAGACGAGGCGGATGTGCCGCTCGGTCTCGCCGACGTACTTGTTGAGGAGTTCGGGGCCCTTGATGTTCAGGAAGTAGGACTTGCCCTGGGCCTGTCCGGTCACCTCGGCGACCTTCTTGGCAAGGGAGTTGGCCACTGCCTTGGCGATGAGCGTCTTGCCGCAGCCGGGAGGGCCGTAGAGCAGGATGCCCTTCGGGGGCCGCAGTTCGTGTTCCTTGAAGAGGTCGGGGTAGAGGTACGGGAGCTCGACCGCGTCGCGGATCAGCTCGATCTGGTCGCCCAGGCCGCCGATCTTGTCGTAGTCGATGTCCGGGACCTCTTCGAGGACCAGGTCCTCGACCTCGCTCTTGGGGACGACCTCGTAGACGTAGCCGGAGCGGGGTTCGAGCAGGAGGGCGTCGCCGGGGCGGATGGTGATGTCCAGGAGCGGCTCGGCGAGCCTCACCACCCTTTCCTCGTCGGTGTGCCCGACCACCAGGGCGCGCTCGCCGTCCTCGAGGATCTCCTTGAGGGTGACGATGTCCCCGGCCCGTTCGAACTCCATGGCCTCGACCACGTTGAGGGCCTCGTTGAGCATGACCTCCTGGCCGCGCCGGAGGTCTTCCGGTTCGACGCTGGGGCTGACGTTCACGCGGAGCTTTCGGCCGCCGGTGAAGATGTCGACGGTGCCGTCTTCGTTCGCCTGAAGGAAGACACCGAAACCGGCCGGCGGCTGTGCGAGCCGGTCGACTTCCTCCTTGAGCGCGACGATCTGGTCGCGGGCCTCACGGAGCGTATTTGCCAGTCGCTCGTTTTGCGCGGAGACGCCGGCCAGGTTTGTCTGGAGCTCGACGATCCGCTCTTCGAGAATCCTCGTGTGTCGCGGAGAGTCGGCGAGCTTACGTCGCAGGACGGCGATTTCCTGCTCGAGATAGGCAACCTGGCCGGCGGGGTCCTCAGACCCTCGCCCCGGCCGGATGCCGCGGTTGATGTCGTCGTCGTGGGCTGCCACGGTCCTCACCTCCTCCAAGGGGAGCTGGACGCTTCCTGACCCTACCTGGGCTGGTGGTGATTGAAACCCCTAGATCACAAAGACGGTAGAGGTGTGTCCGATCTTCACCCTTGCGTACTCCCTCACGCCAAGGAAATACCCACCCATCAACATCGGAAAGCGGCCGGTTGTAAGGTCGAACTGTTCAACACCCGTCAGGGCTCGCGCGACTTGCCGCGGCTTGTGGCGGAAACGGATCACTGAGCGCAGGGAACGGCAGGAGATATGACCGTGCAGCAGGAGGCTTCCACGGGGGGTGCCGGGCAGGCCGGCGAGCCGCTCGAGGTCTGGATCGACCAGGACCTGTGCACCGGTGACGGGATCTGTGTGCAGTACGCGCCGGAGGTGTTCGAGCTGGACATCGATGGTCTGGCGTACGTGAAGAGCCCTGAGGACGAGCTTCTGGTGGAGGCGGGGGCGACGACTCCGGTTCCTCTGACGCTGCTGCAGGACGTGGTGGACTCGGCGAAGGAGTGCCCGGGTGACTGCATCCACGTAAGGCGCGTTTCGGACAGGGTCGAGGTGTTCGGTCCGGACGCGGAGTGACGCTTCAAACACTCCTGGCGTCTGAGTTCGTCAGCTCCTGGCGGAATTTTCCGCCGCTCCAGCGCCACTTGGCGAGCTGTTTCACGTCGGGGCTGTAGCGGGGCACCTGGGGCGAGGAGTACCCGATGAGGCTGGCGGTGACGACTCCGTCGCGGACGGTGAGCTCGGTGGCGGTCTGCCTCTTCCCGGCCTCCAGCAGGGTGGCCACGACCCTCGGCTTCGCGCCGGGGGTCTTGTCCTGGGCGAGTACGTAGATCGCGTGGGGCGGGGTGCCGGATCCGGCGTCGCAGCGTACGGCGGCCACGCTCTCGGGGCGGCCGTCGCCGTCGAGGTCGCCCTGGGCGGTGGCCGTGACGGCCGTCGGGAGGCCCTTGCAGTCCAGCGGGTACGTGACCGCGGCCGGGTCTGGGGCGGCGGCCTGCGGGGCGCTCGCGGGGGCCGTGGAGGGGCCGGCGTGGCCGGTGGCGGCCGCGTCCGGCTGGATGAGTCCCGCGGCGGCTACGACGGCGGCCATGGCGGTGGCCGTGGCGAGCCAGTGGAGGGGCCTGGTGCTGCTGTGGCCCAGGAATTCCGGTGTCGGCGTCAGCTCGGCGGGGCGGTGCGGCACGCGGGGTGTCTCCTGTGCGAAGGGTGACGGGGAGCCAGCATCGTGCCACACCTCACACCGGGGCGGAACGGCCGGGTCCGTGTCGGCTGGGACCGGTATGGGGGGCACCTGGTGGGACAACGAAAAGGCGCTGTGGCGCAGTTCCCGGATCGTCCGGGGAACTGCGCCACAGCGCCTTGGTGTTGGGTGGCCGGGCGGCCTCGCCGCCGTCTAGGCGGAGCGGTCGCTGCCGGGTCCGTCGTAGTCCTCGCCATAGGCGCCCTTGGCGGGGCGGCGGCGGCGCATCGGGGGCTCGACCCCGTCGGCGAGGCGGCGGGCGGTGACGAGGAAGCCGGTGTGTCCGATCATCCGGTGGTCCGGCCGGACGGCGAGGCCCTCGACGTGCCAGTTGCGGATCATCGATTCCCAGGGCTGCGGCTCGGCGAAGCAGCCGATCTCGCGGATGGACTCGACCGTCTTGGAGAGCTGGGTGGTCGTGGCCACGTAGCAGCACAGGATGCCGCCGGGGACCAGCGCCTTGGAGACGGCCTCCAGGCACTCCCAGGGGGCGAGCATGTCGAGGACCACGCGGTCGACGTCGGTGTCGGACAGGTTGTCCTGGAGGTCGCCGACGGTCAGCTGCCACGCGGGGTGCGGGCCGCCGAAGTAGCGCTCGACGTTGGCGGTGGCGATCTCGGCGAAGTCCGCGCGGCGCTCGTAGCTGTGGAGCATGCCCTGGTCGCCGATGGCGCGCAGCAGGAAGCTGCTCAGGGAGCCGGAGCCCACCCCCGCTTCCACGACGCGGGCGCCGGGGAAGATGTCGGCGAAGGCCAGGATCTGGCCGGCGTCCTTGGGGTAGACCACGGCGGCGCCGCGGGGCATGGACAGGACATAGTCGGGGAGCAGGGGACGCAGCGCGAGGTAGGCGACGTTGCCCGTGGTACGGACGACGCTTCCTTCGGGGGAGCCGATCAGCTCGTCGTGCGGGAAGGAACCCTTGTGGGTGTGGAAATTCTTCCCGGCTTCGAGCGTGAACGTGTAGTGGCGGCCCTTGGGGTCGGTGAGCTGAACCTGGTCCCCGACCTCGAAGGGCCCGCGTCGGCGGGCGGCACCGGTCGGTTCGGACATGTGACCAGTGTATTGGCTTCAGGACTGGGGCCGCGCCATGGCCTTCACGAAGGCCTTCTCGACGTCGAGGGTGGACAGGACGCCGTAGATCTCGCCGCCGGGTTCGAGTACGAGGTATTCGGTGGCGGGGGTGGCGCGGAGGTGGTCGAGGAGTTCTTCGCCGGAGAGTTCGGCGGAGACCTTCATTCCGTCGGTGAGCTCCTGGGCGAGGGTGCTGACGGCGACCCAGGGGCGGCGGTGTTCGGGGACGGAGGCGATGGCGCTCTCGCGGACGATGGAGAGGGGGTCGCCGTGGCCGTCGACGACGACGATGGCGCGGGCGCCGTGGGCGTTGGCGCGGCGCAGGGCCTCGGAGAGGGGGGTGGCGTTCTCGACGGGGACGGCGCGCCGGGTGAGGGTGCGGGCGCGCAGTTCGGGGAGGTGCTCGCGCAGGCGGGCCATGCGCAGGCTGTTGCCGGCGCCGGTCCAGATGATGGCGGCGAGGATCGCGGCGAGCAGGGCGTCCATGACGGTGTTCATGCCGGTCGACTCGATGGCACCCGTGCCGGAGCCGAGGATGCCGGTGTGGGTGAGCATCGGGAGTCCGATGAGGACGGCGACGGCGAGGCCGCGGCCGACCCAGGCGGCGGCGACGGTTCCGGTCATGGGTTTGCCGGTGATGCCCCAGATGACGGCGCGGAGCATGCGGCCGCCGTCGAGCGGGAGGCCGGGGAGCAGGTTGAACGCGGCGACCAGCAGGTTGGAGATCATCAGGCCGGCGAGGAGCACGCCGGGGACGCTGGCCGGGTCGACGAGTTCCATGCCGAGGTAGAAGGCGCCGGCGAGGAGGAGCGAGAGGAGGGGGCCGACGAAGGCGAGGACGAATTCGCGGCCGGGGGTCTCGGACTCCTTCTCGATCTCGGAGACGCCGCCGAAGAACTGGAGCTGGATGCGGCGCACGGGAAGTTTGAAGCGCAGTGCGGCGACGGTGTGGGCGAGTTCGTGGACGAGGACCGAGGCGTAGAAGGCGACGGCGAAGAAGAGGGAGACGAGGTAGCGGGCGGGGCCGAGGTCGGGCAGGACGCGGTCGAGCTGGTCGCCGAAGACCCAGGTGATGAGGGCGGCGACGAGGAACCAGCTGGGCGAGACGTAGACGGGCACGCCGAAGGGGCGGCCCATGAGGATGCCGCCGCCCGGTCCGGAGCGCTTGTCTGCGCGCTCGCCGGTTTCGTCGGTGTCTGCCACGGCTGTCCTTCGTTCGGTGCTGTCCGGCGGGTTGCGGCCGGCGGTGCTCTCAGTGTGGTGCAGGTGCACGGTGGGTGCGGGGCGGGGTGTCCGGTGGCGCGGTGTGATGCTCCGATCATGCAGTGCGAGGGGCCCGTCGTCGATGGTATGCGCGCGCTGTCGGCGGCGGGTCGTAGGGTTTTGTCCATGACGACGAGCCCCGGTCCGGTTCCTGGCGCACCCGATGCCGACGCAGCGCCGCGCGCTGTGGCGCCTTCTTCGCTCTCCCCTTCGCGGGCGAGCGATTTCATGCAGTGCCCGTTGCTGTACCGGTTCCGGGTGATCGACAAGCTGCCGGAGAAGCCGAGTGCGGCGGCGACGCGGGGCACGCTGGTGCACGCGGTGCTGGAGCGGCTCTTCGATCACCCGGCGGTGGAGCGGACGGCGCCGCGGGCCAAGGCGCTGGTCCCGGGGCAGTGGGACCGGCTGCTGGAGTCGAAGCCGGAGCTGGTGGAGCTGTTCCCGGAGGGTGACGAAGGGGCGGGGCTGGCGCGCTGGCTGACGGAGGCCGAGGCGCTGGTGGAGCGGTGGTTCACGTTGGAGGACCCGACGCGGCTGGAGCCGGTGGAGCGGGAGTTCTTCGTGGAGACGGAGCTGGAGTCGGGGCTGCGGCTGCGCGGGATCATCGACCGGGTGGACGTGGCGCCGTCGGGCGAGGTGCGGATCGTCGACTACAAGACGGGCAAGGCGCCGCGGCCGGAGTACGCCGAGGGTGCGCTGTTCCAGATGAAGTTCTACGCACTGGTGGTGTGGCGGCTCAAGCAGATCGTGCCGCGGCGGCTGCAGCTGGTGTATCTGGGCAGCGGGGACGTGCTGACGTACGACCCGGTGGTCGCGGATCTGGAGCGGGTGGAGCGCAAGCTGCTGGCGCTGTGGGAGGCCATCAAGGAGGCGACGGAGACGGGTGAGTGGCGGCCGCGGCCGACGAAGCTGTGCGGCTGGTGCGATCACCGGGCGGTGTGTCCGGAGTTCGGCGGGACTCCCCCGGTGTATCCGCTGATGGTCGTCCCGAGGCCCGGGGCCGAGCCGGAAGCGGGGGCCGGGCCGGGGGCGGGCCGCCCGGAGGAATCCTGAGCGGCCGATCAGGGCAGAATGGGCGGCGTCCGTCGATACCGCCGTACGAAGACGAGGTACCCCCGTGGCGATCCGTGTCCTGCTGGTCGACGACCAGCCGCTGCTGCGCACCGGCTTCCGGATGATCCTGGAGGCCGAACAGGACCTGGCGGTCGTCGGCGAGGCCGGGGACGGTCTGCAGGCGCTGGACCAGGTACGGGCGCTGCAGCCCGACGTGGTGCTGATGGACATCCGGATGCCGCGGATGGACGGGGTGGAGGCGACCCGGCAGATCACGGGTCCGGGCCGGGACGGGCCGGCGAAGGTGCTCGTGCTGACCACGTTCGATCTGGACGAGTACGTGGTGGAGGCGTTGCGGGCGGGGGCGAGCGGGTTCCTGTTGAAGGACGCGCCGGCCGTCGAGCTGGTGCAGGCGATCCGGGTGGTGGCGGGCGGCGAGGCGATGCTGGCGCCGAGCATCACGCGCCGGCTGCTGGACAAGTACGCGGGGCACCTGCCGTCGGGCCAGGAGAGCGTGCCGGACACGCTGGGCACGCTGACCGAGCGGGAGGTCGAGGTGCTGAAGCTGGTGGCGCGCGGCCTGTCGAACGCGGAGATCGCGGCGGACCTGTTCGTCAGTGAGACGACGGTGAAGACGCACGTGGGGCACGTGCTGACGAAGCTGGGCCTGCGCGACCGGGTCCAGGCGGCGGTGTACGCGTACGAGAGCGGTCTGGTGCGGCCGGGCGCGGGCCAGTAGCGCGCGGGGCATCGGCGCGCGGGGTACGCCCTGAGCAGGCCGAAGGGGCCGGCAGCCGCATCGCGTGGCTGCCGGCCCCTTCGCCGTACCGGGTCGGGTCAGCCCTTGCTGATCTCCCAGAAGCGGAAGACGGTGGAGGCGTCCAGCGACCACTGCAGGCCGGTCACGTTCTGGCGGGTGACGGCGTACTGCTTGCTCTGCCAGAGCGGGAGCAGCGGGATCTCGTCGGCGACGATGTCCTGGAGGCGGTTGTAGTCGGTGTTGGCCGCGGTGCGGTCGGACTTGGCGGAGGTCGACGGGATGATCGTCCCGCTGATCTCCTTGTTGTCGTAGTTGTTGTGCACGACGTTGTCCGGGCCGAAGAACGGCTGGGTGAAGCTGTCGGCGTCGGGGTAGTCGGGGACCCAGCCCTTGACGTACACGCCGTACTTGCCGTCCTGGATGTCCTTCTCGTACTGCGTGAACTCGACGGACTTGACGTCTGCCTCGAAGAGTCCGCTCTCGTTGAGCTGCTTGGCGATGAGCTGGAACTGCTGGTCGGTGGAGGGGCCGTTGCGCGTCGTCGTCGAGTACAGGGTGATCTTCACCTTGTCCTTGATGCCGGCGGCGCGCAGGACGGCCTCGGCCTTCTTCGGCTGCGGGCTGCCGCCGTAGCGGTCGAAGAAGGCGGTGTTGTGGGAGGCGATGCCGGCCGGGACGATCGAGTAGAGGGAGGTCGTCGTACCGTCGTAGACCTCCTTGACGATCGCTTCGCGGTCCACGAGGTAGGCGATGGCCTTGCGGATCGGGAGCTTTCCGGCGACCGGGTCGTTCATGTTGAAGACGAGGTGCTCGACTTCGGCGCCGGTGCCCTGGACGACCTCGACCTTGTGGTCCCCGGTCTTGGTGGAGGACAGGGCGGCGATGTCCTTGGCGGCGAGGCCGCGGAAGGCGAAGTCGACGTCGCCGCCCTCCAGGACCTTCTTCAGGCCGGCCTGGTCGCCGTTGAAGAACTTGAGCGTCACGCCGGTGTTCTTCGCCTTGGCCTTGCCGCTGTAGTTCTCGTTGACGGAGAAGCCTGCGCTCTTGTCGTTGAACGAGTCCAGCTTGTAGACGCCGGAGCCGACGGCCTTGTTGTCGGTCCGCAGCTTGTCCGCCGGGTACTCGCTGTGGTCGACGATCGAGCCCGCGCCCGAGGCGATCTTGCTGGGGAAGGTCGCGTCGGAGGTCTTGAGGCGGAAGACGACGGTCTTGTCGTCGGGGGTGTCGATGCCGGCGATCGACGCGAGCATCACGGCCGGGCCGTTGTCGTCATTGATCTTCAGCGTGCGCTCGAAGGAGTACTTGACGTCCTTGGAGGTGAGCGCGTGGCCGTTGCTGAACTTCAGGCCGGCGCGCAGGGTGCACTTGTAGAGCTTGCTGTCGCCGCCCTCGAAGTTGCAGCTCTGCGCGGCGTCGGGCTCCGGCGTGGTGCCGCCGCCCTTGGGGAAGGCCAGCAGGGACTGGAAGACGTTGTTGAAGAGCAGCCAGGAACCGGCGTCGTAGCCGGAAGCCGGGTCGGTGGACCGCACCCGGTCGGATATGCCCATGACCACGCCCTTGCCGCCGCCGTCGGCGGTGGGGCTGCCGGTCGAACCGCAACCGCTGAGCAGTGCGGCGGCGGTGGCCGCGCCGAGCGGGGCCGCAAGCCATTGGTTACGTCTCATCACGCGAACGTCCTTCACAGTCAGTCGAACTGTTTCGTTGCGCCGGCTTGCGACACCCGCCGCCGGTACTGCCGGTACTGCCGGTACTGCCGTACTGCCGGTCTCAGCCGCTGACGCCGCGGCCGAGTTCCCACAGCTGGAGGTCGGAGATGGCGTTGACCGACCACTCCACTCCGGTGATCCCGTCGCGTGCGGCGACGTACTGCTTGCCCTGCCACAGCGGCAGGACGGGCACGTCCTCGGCGACGATGTCCTGCATCTCCGTGATCGCGGGGACGGCGACGTTGCGGTCGACGGCGCGCCGGGATTCGGGGATGAGCTTGGTGCGCACCGCGGCGTTGGCGTACGGCGTGCCCAGGAAGTTGTCCTGCTCCAGGAACGGGGCGAGGAAGTTGTCGGCGTCGGGGTAGTCGGGGAACCAGCCGAGCCCGTAGGCGGCGTAGTCGCCCTTCTTCTGCGCGGGCCGGAAGTCGGACCAGTCGGAGCCCTGGACGGTGACGTCGAACAGCTGGGTGGAGTTCAGCTGGTTCTTGATGGTCTCGAACTCGGTGGCCGTGCCGTCGCCGTAGTGGTCCTTGGTGTAGTTCAGCGTCAGCTTGACCGGGGTCTTGATCCCGGCGGCCTTCAGCAGGTCGGCGGCCTTCGCGGTGTTGGCCTCGCCGTACTTGTTGAAGAAGGAGTTGACGTGGCCGGGCACGGAGCTGGGGACCAGCGAGTACAGCGGCTGCGCGGACTTGCCGTAGACCTTGTCGATGATCGCGTTGCGGTCGACGGCGGCGGCGAGGGCCTGGCGTACGGCCTTGTCCTTGACGGCCGGGGCGTCGGTGTTGAAGCCGATGTAGCGGATCTCCAGGCCGGGCAGCGGGACCAGCTTGACGCCCTTGGGCGGCTTGGCGGCGAACTCGGTGATCTGGGCGGGCGACAGGGTGCGGGAGACCATGTGGACGGATCCGGCGGTGAGGGCCTTGCCCATGGCCGCGGAGTCGTCGAAGGTGCGCAGTTCGACCTTGTCGTTCTGCAGCTTCAAGTCGCCCTTGTAGTTCGGGTTCTTGCTGAAGACGGCCCGGACGAGGTGGTTGTCCTTGACCTCGGCCTTCATCGTGTACGGGCCGGAGCCGTCGACGGCGAAGCCCTCGCGGAGCTTCTTGGCGTCGTAGTTCTTCTCGCTGACGATGCCGGCGGCGGGGGTGGAGAGCTTGTACGGGAAGGTCGCGTCCGGGGTCTTCAGGTGGAAGACGACGGTGTCGGCGGACTTCACCTCGACGGTGTCGAGGGTGGAGAGCAGCGAGGAGGGGCCGTTCTCGTCCTTGATGGCGAGGACGCGGTCGATGGAGAACTTGACGTCCTTGGCCGTGAGGGGCTCGCCGCTCGCGAACTTGAGGCCGGAGCGCAGGGTGCAGCGGTAGCTCTCGTTGCCCGTGTCGGTGAAGCGGCAGTCGGAGGCCGCTTCGGGGACGGGCTGGCCGCCGCCGCGGGGGGTGTGCATCAGCGTCTGGACGGTCTGCCGCAGGACGTTCCAGGCGCCGGCGTCGTAGGCGTAGGCCGGGTCGAACGGTGCGGGGGCGTAGTCGGCCGCCTCGAACCGGTCGGTGGTTCCGACGACGATCACTCCGGATCCCGCTGCGCCTCCACTCGTGCTGCCGCAGGCGGCGAGCGTGGGGGTGAGCAGTCCGGCCGCGGCCGTCAGCACCAGGGTCTTGCGGTTCATGCTGGAAGTACTCCCTAGACCGGCACTTGCTCAAAGCGGCGTAAAGGGCACTTCGCGGCGGTCGCCCGTTCAGGGCGGAACGATCGGGCCGGTGTTGTGACGATCGGTCCACGCGGTTCCGGCACATGGGTGTGTGTCCGGGACAGCAGCGGTGCGGCGTAGTGCCCGCGTCGACATTAGTGGTCTGGGAGGGGATGGCTTGAACTGGCAGGACTTGGGGCGTAATCGCACGGTGATGGGTGCGGACTGCCTGTCTATGTGCTGGTCACCGCAGATTCGGTCAGGAGCTGATCAATCCGGACACAAGGGCAGGTTTCCAAGCCCCCGGACAGGTCCGTCGGGGGCTTGGCGGGTGACAAAGGTCACGCGCTACAACTGCCACGGAAAGGATGGAATTTCAGCCTCCAGGCCATGGAACGGAAGATCCTTCCGTGGGACCTCGGTCACACCGCTATTCCGTTCGGCACTGAGCGTATGCGATCAGTTCATCGGGGTGATGAGGGAGCGCAGGAACGGAAGGTCCACGTCCTCCAGCGAGCGGACGATCGTGCGGCCGGGCGCGGGTGCGATCACACCGACGGAGGGCACGGCAACGACCCGGCAGCCGGCGGCCTCGGCGGAGGCGACGCCCGTCGCGGTGTCCTCGATGACCGCGCAGCGCGAGGGGTGGGCGCCGAGGGTGCGGGCGGCGAGCAGGTACGGGTCGGGGTGCGGCTTCGTACGGGACACCTCGTCGCCGGCCACGCTCAGCGCGAACCGCTCGGGGCCCAGGGTGCGCAGCACCCGGTCGATGACGCGGCGGTGCGAGGCGGAGACGAGGGCGGTGGGCACGTTGTGCCGGGCCAGCTCGGCCAGCAGCCGCTCGGCGCCGGGCATCAGCGGGACCTGATCGGCGATCCGCGCCTCGAAGCGCTCGTTGAGCAGGACGCTCAGCTCCGAAAGGGTGATGGCGGCGCCGGTGGACTCGATGAGGAAGGCGGCGCTGCGGGTCATCGGCCCGCCGACGACGACATCGCGCCAGGACTCGTCGAGCCGGTGGCCGAGCTCGCCGAAGACGTCCACCTCGATCTCCCACCAGAAACCCTCGGTGTCGACGAGGGTGCCGTCCATGTCCAGCAGCACCGCCTGCAGGGCATGCCCGTCGGCCGTACGGGCGACGGGCGCGGGGACGGTGCTGGTCATCCGGCACACACCTCTCTCAGGGGACGAGAAGGCCGGCCGCCTCTTCCCCATGGGCATTCCCCCGGGGACAGGCGACCGGCCTGTATGGGACCGACAAGTGTACGTCGGTCCGCGTCAGCGTGCGTTGAAATACTTCGCTTCGGGGTGGTGGATGACGATCGCGTCGGTGGACTGCTCCGGGTGGAGCTGGAACTCCTCGGAGAGGTGGACGCCGATCCGCTCCGGCCGGAGGAGGTCGGCGATCTTGGCGCGGTCCTCCAGGTCGGGGCAGGCCCCGTAGCCCAGCGAGAAGCGGGCGCCGCGGTACTTCAGGTCGAACATGTCCTGGACCGCGGCCGGGTCCTCGCCGCCGAATCCGAGCTCGGCGCGGACTCGGGCGTGCCAGTACTCGGCCATGGCCTCGGCCAGCTGGACCGACAGGCCGTGCAGCTCCAGGTACTCGCGGTACGAGTCGGACTCGAACAGCTTGGCCGTGGCCTCGCCGATCTTCGAGCCGACCGTGACCACCTGGAGGCCGACCACGTCGGTCTCGCCGGACTCCTCCGGGCGGAAGAAGTCGGCGAGGCACAGGCGCCGGCCGCGGCGCTGGCGCGGGAAGGTGAAGCGGGTGCGCTCGTTGCCGTCGTCGTCGAGGATGATCAGGTCCTCGCCCTTGGACACGCACGGGAAGTACCCGTAGACCACCGCGGCCTCGAGCAGGTTCTCGGTGTGCAGCTTGTCGAGGAGGCCGCGCAGCCGCGGCCGCCCCTCGGTCTCGACGAGCTCCTCGTACGTGGCCCCGCCGGCGCGGGCCTGCTTGAGGCCCCACTGGCCCTTGAACAGCGCGCCCTCGTCCAGCCAGGAGGCGTAGTCCTTCAGCGGGATGCCCTTGACCACGCGGGTGCCCCAGAACGGCGGGGTGGGGACGGGATTGTCGACGGCCACGTCGGAGCGGCCGCCCTTCTCCTCCGGCTCGTCCACCTGGAGGACCGCGGTGTCCCGCTTCGCGACGCGGCGCTGCTTGAGCTCGGGCAGGGAGGCGCCGGGGACGCCGCGCTTGACGGCGATCAGGGCGTCCATCAGGCGCAGGCCCTCGAAGGCGTCGCGGGCGTAGCGGACCTCGCCCTCGTAGATCTCGTGGAGGTCCTGTTCGACGTAGGCGCGGGTGAGGGCGGCGCCGCCGAGGATCACCGGGTAGTCGGCCGCCAGCTTGCGCTGGTTGAGCTCCTCCAGGTTCTCCTTCATGATCACGGTCGACTTCACGAGCAGGCCGGACATGCCGATGACGTCGGCCTTGTGCTCCTGCGCGGCTTCGAGGATCGCGGAGACCGGCTGCTTGATGCCGATGTTCACGACGTTGTAGCCGTTGTTGGTGAGGATGATGTCGACGAGGTTCTTGCCGATGTCGTGGACGTCGCCGCGGACGGTGGCGAGCACGATGGTGCCCTTGCCCTCGTCATCGGTCTTCTCCATGTGCGGCTCCAGATGGGCGACCGCGGTCTTCATGACCTCGGCGGACTGGAGGACGAACGGCAGCTGCATCTGGCCGGAGCCGAAGAGCTCGCCGACGACCTTCATGCCCTCCAGGAGGGTGTCGTTGACGATGTCGAGGGCGGCGCGGTCCCGCAGGGCCTCGTCGAGGTCGGCCTCCAGGCCGTTCTTCTCGCCGTCGATGATGCGGCGCTGGAGCCGCTCGTCGAGCGGGAGCGCCATGAGCTCCTCGGCGCGGCCGGCCTTGAGAGACTTGGTGTTGACGCCCTCGAAGAGGGCCATCAGCTTCTGGAGCGGGTCGTAGTCCTCGGCGCGGCGGTCGTAGATCAGGTCGAGGGCGGTGCCTACCTGCTCCTCGTCGAAGCGCGCGATGGGCAGGATCTTGCTGGCGTGGACGATCGCCGAGTCCAGGCCGGCCTTGACGCACTCGTCGAGGAAGACCGAGTTCAGCAGCACGCGGGCGGCCGGGTTCAGGCCGAAGGAGATGTTGGACAGACCGAGCGTGGTCTGGACGTCCGGGTGGCGGCGCTTGAGCTCGCGGATCGACTCGATCGTCGCGATGCCGTCCTTGCGGGACTCCTCCTGGCCGGTGCAGATGGTGAAGGTCAGCGTGTCGATGAGGATGTCCGACTCGTTGATGCCCCAGTTGGCGGTCAGGTCGTCGATCAGGCGTTCGGCGATGGCGACCTTGTGCTCGACGGTGCGGGCCTGGCCCTCCTCGTCGATGGTCAGCGCGATCAGCGCGGCGCCGTGCTCGCGGGCCAGCCGGGTGACCTTGACGAAGCGGGAGTCGGGGCCGTCGCCGTCCTCGTAGTTCACCGAGTTGATGACGGCGCGGCCGCCCAGCTTCTCCAGGCCCGCCTGGAGAACGGGAACCTCGGTTGAGTCCAGGACGATCGGCAGCGTCGAGGCCGTGGCGAAGCGGCCGGCGAGCTCCTTCATGTCGGCGACGCCGTCGCGGCCCACGTAGTCCACGCAGAGGTCGAGCATGTGCGCGCCCTCGCGGATCTGGTCGCGGGCCATCTCGACGCAGTCGTCCCAGCGGGCGTCGAGCATGGCCTCGCGGAACTTCTTCGAGCCGTTCGCGTTCGTCCGCTCGCCGATCGCCATGTACGCGGTGTCCTGGCGGAACGGGACGGTCTGGTAGAGCGAGGACGCGCCGGGCTCCGGGCGGGGCTCGCGGACGGCCGGGCTGAGCTCGCGGACCCGCTCGACGACCTGGCGCAGGTGCTCCGGCGTCGTACCGCAGCAGCCGCCGACGAGGGAGAGCCCGTACTCGCGGACGAAGGTCTCCTGGGCGTCGGCGAGCTCGGGGGCGGACAGCGGGTAGTGCGCGCCGTTCTTGCCGAGGACGGGCAGGCCGGCGTTGGGCATGCAGGAGAGCGGGATGCGCGCGTTGCGGGCCAGGTAGCGCAGGTGCTCGCTCATCTCGGCGGGGCCGGTGGCGCAGTTCAGGCCGATCATGTCGATACCGAGCGGCTCCAGCGCGGTGAGCGCGGCGCCGATCTCGGAGCCGAGCAGCATGGTGCCGGTGGTCTCGACGGTGACGGAGCAGATCAGCGGGACGGAGACGCCGAGGGCCTCCATTGCGCGGCGGGCGCCGATGATGGAGGACTTGGTCTGCAGGAGGTCCTGGGTGGTCTCGACGAGCAGGGCGTCGGCCCCGCCGGAGATCAGGCCCTCGGCGTTGACCTGGTAGGCGTCGCGGATCGTCGCGTAGTCGATGTGGCCGAGGGTGGGCAGCTTGGTGCCGGGGCCCATGGAGCCGAGGACCCAGCGCTGCTGCCCGGTCCTGGCGGTGTACTCGTCGGCGACCTCGCGGGCGATGCGGGCGCCGGACTCCGACAGCTCGAAATTGCGTTCGGGGATGTCGTACTCGGCGAGCGCCGCGAAGTTCGCACCGAAGGTGTTGGTCTCGACGCAGTCCACGCCCACCGCGAAGTACGCGTCGTGGACGGAGCGCACGATGTCGGGGCGGGTGACGTTCAGCACCTCGTTGCAGCCTTCGAGCTGCTGGAAGTCCTCCATGGAGGGGTCCTGCGCCTGGAGCATCGTTCCCATGGCTCCGTCGGCGACGACCACGCGGGTCGCGAGCGCCTCTCGGAGGGCATCGGCCCGGGTCTGGGTGTCAGCGGGCGGGTTCGGCAACGAGGCCATGGGCGTGCTCCCTGGGATGCGACGGCTGTCGGCTTTGCACCCTCGCTGTGTCAAGGGTGCACGCGGTCAGCGTAACCGCGCGGCACCGGCCCCGGTGAGGCTGTCCCACGTGGCGGACTGCATTCTGTGCGCGGGGGTCTGCCAGGGATGTCCTGGTCGACGGAGGCCTGAACAGTTGCCCAACCATGCACAAGGTCGACATGGACCGATACTGTTCAGCATTGTCGAACTACGTCAGCAGGAGGCTGCGCGATGGCACGGAACATCCAGTCGCTCGAACGAGCCGCTGCGATGCTGCGACTCCTGGCGGGCGGCGAGCGCCGGCTGGGCCTCTCGGACGTGGCCAGCTCCCTGGGCCTGGCCAAGGGGACGGCCCACGGGATCCTGCGCACGCTGCAGGCCGAGGGCTTCGTGGAGCAGGACCCCGCCTCGGGCCGCTACCAGCTGGGCGCGGAGCTGCTGCGCCTGGGCAACAGCTATCTGGACGTGCACGAGCTGCGCGCCCGCGCGCTGGTCTGGACGGATGATCTGGCCCGGGCGAGCGGCGAGAGCGTGTACGTGGGCGTACTCCACAAGAGCGGGGTGCTGATCATGCACCACGTGTTCCGCCCGGACGACAGCCGCCAGGTGCTGGAGGTGGGCGCCATGCAGCCGCTGCACTCCACGGCCCTGGGCAAGGTGCTCTCCGCGTACGACCCGGTCGCCCATACGGAGGCGTTGGAGGCGGAGCGCGAGGCGTTCACGCCCCGGACGGTCATCGACGGCGCGGGCTTCGAGGAGATCCTCGACCTGACCCGGGCGCGCGGCTGGGCCGCGGACGTCGAGGAGACCTGGGACGGCATCGCCTCGGTGGCGGCGCCGATCCACGACCGGCGCCGGATGCCGGTGGGCGCGGTGGCGGTCGCGGGGGCCGTGGAGCGGGTGTGCGGGGAGTCCGGGGAGCCCCGTGCGAGCCTCGTGGCGTCCGTACGGGACTGTGCACGCGCTGTTTCACGCGATCTCGGCGCGGGCCGGTTCTAGGCCCCTTCCAGCACGTTTTCGGCCACTCACTGGCTGCTTTCTGCCCTCTTTTCGTCATATCTCGGCCACCTGGTGGCTGGGTTTGGCTGATCGTACCTAGTGGTAACGATCCGACACTTTGGCCTGGCCAACCCTTGACGCGTTCTTCACCAGGGATGAAAACTGCCGTTCATCGGTCGGCATTGTCGAACACCTAACGGCAATACGCGTTAGGGTGTGGCAAGGCCATGGACCGGTGAACCACTCACCGAGTGCGCGGACCACCGGACGGGACCCGGTTCCGCACACCCCTGGACGTAAGACAAAGGAGTCGCGGGTGTCCAGCTCCGACATCTTCATCGGCGAGACCATCGGTACCGCCCTGCTCACACTGCTCGGTGGTGGCGTCTGCGCCGCCGTGACGCTCAAGAGTTCCAAGGCCCGGAACGCAGGCTGGCTCGCGATCACGTTCGGCTGGGGTTTCGCCGTTCTCATCGCCGCCTACGTCTCCGCACCGCTCTCCGGCGCGCACCTCAACCCGGCGGTCACCGTCGGCCTTGCGATCAAGAACGGCGACTGGAGCGACACACCGGTCTACTTCGCCGGCCAGCTCCTCGGCGCCATGCTCGGCGCGGTCCTCATGTGGATCACGTACTACGGACAGTTCCGGGTGCACCTCTCGGACCCGGAGCACATCCGTGACGCCACGCTCGGCCCCGAGGACCCGCACCCGCACGACCAGGCCGGCCCGGTGCTCGGTGTCTTCTCCACCGGCCCCGAGATCCGCAACGTCGTCCAGAACATGACGACCGAGATCATCGGTACGTTCGTCCTGGTCATCGCGATCCTGACCGAAGGCCTGCAGGACAACGGCAAGGGCCTCGGCGTCATCGGCGTCCTGATCACCTCCTTCGTGGTCGTCGGCATCGGCCTCTCCCTCGGCGGTCCGACCGGCTACGCCATCAACCCGGTCCGCGACCTCGGCCCGCGCATCGTCCACTCCCTGCTGCCGCTTCCCAACAAGGGCGGCTCCGACTGGGGATACTCCTGGATCCCGGTGGTCGGCCCGCTCGTCGGTGCCGCCCTCGCCGGTGGTCTGTACAACCTCGCGTTCGCCTGATCAGCACCGGCACGTATCGCAAGATCCGCACCGCCACCTGATTCCGCCTACCTAGACCTGCCAGGAGCAGCCACATGACCAGCAGCACCGGCCCCTTCATCGCCGCGATCGACCAGGGCACCACCTCCTCCCGCTGCATCGTCTTCGACCGCGACGGCCGCATCGTCGCCGTCGACCAGAAGGAGCACGAGCAGATCTTCCCGAAGCCGGGCTGGGTCGAGCACGACGCCACCGAGATCTGGACCAACGTCCAGGAGGTCGTCGCCGGCGCCATCGCCAAGGCCGAGATCACCGCCGCCGACGTCAAGGCCGTCGGCATCACCAACCAGCGCGAGACCACCGTCCTGTGGGACAAGAACACCGGCCAGCCGGTGCACAACGCGCTGGTCTGGCAGGACACCCGCACCGACGCCCTGTGCAAGGAGCTCGGCCGCAACGTCGGCCAGGACCGCTTCCGCCGCGAGACCGGCCTGCCGCTGGCGAGCTACTTCGCCGGCCCGAAGGCCCGCTGGCTGCTCGACAACGTCGAGGGCCTGCGCGAGCGCGCCGAGGCCGGGGACATCCTCTTCGGCACCATGGACTCCTGGGTCATCTGGAACCTCACCGGTGGCGCCGAGGGCGGTGTGCACGTCACCGACGTCACCAACGCCTCGCGCACCATGCTGATGAACCTGCACACCCTGGAGTGGGACCAGAAGATCGCGGAGTCGATGGAGGTCCCGACCGACATCCTCCCCGAGATCAAGTCCTCCGCCGAGATCTACGGCCACGTCAAGGACGGCGTCCTCGCCGGTGTCCCGGTCGCCTCTGCGCTCGGTGACCAGCAGGCCGCCCTCTTCGGCCAGACCTGTTTCGCCGAGGGCGAGGCCAAGTCCACGTACGGCACCGGCACGTTCATGCTGATGAACACCGGCGACAAGGTCATCAACTCCTACAGCGGCCTGCTGACCACGGTCGGCTACAAGATCGGCGACCAGAAGCCGGTCTACGCCCTGGAGGGCTCCATCGCCGTCACCGGCTCGCTCGTCCAGTGGATGCGCGACCAGATGGGCATGATCAAGACCGCGGCCGAGATCGAGACCCTCGCGCTCTCGGTCGAGGACAACGGCGGCGCCTACTTCGTACCGGCCTTCTCCGGCCTGTTCGCCCCGTACTGGCGCTCCGACGCCCGCGGTGTGATCGCCGGCCTCACTCGGTACGTCACCAAGGCGCACATCGCCCGTGCCGTCCTGGAGGCCACCGCCTGGCAGACCCGCGAGATCACCGACGCCATGACCAAGGACTCGGGCGTCGAGCTCGCGGCCCTCAAGGTCGACGGCGGCATGACCTCCAACAACCTGCTGATGCAGACCCTCTCCGACTTCGTGGACGCCCCCGTGGTCCGTCCGATGGTCGCGGAGACCACCTGCCTCGGCGCCGCCTACGCCGCCGGCCTGGCCGTCGGCTTCTGGCCCGACACCGACGCCCTGCGCGCCAACTGGCGCCGCGCGGCGGAGTGGACCCCGCGGATGCCCGCCGAACAGCGGGACCGCGAGTACAAGAACTGGCTCAAGGCCGTCGAGCGGTCCATGGGCTGGATCGACGACGAAGACGCCAGCTGACGCACCAGCTGAGTCAATCGACGAGGAGCTAAGAGATATGAGCACCCTGCAGAGCGTCCCCACCCTGGGGTCGCACCCGACCGCCGGTTCGAACGCGAGCCGCGCCGAGACCCGTGAGCAGCTGGCCAAGGCCACGTACGACCTGCTGGTCATCGGCGGTGGAATCCTGGGCACCTCGGTGGCCTGGCACGCCGCGCAGTCGGGTCTGCGGGTCGCCATGGTGGACGCCGGCGACTTCGCCGGCGCCACCTCCTCCGCCTCCTCCAAGCTCGTCCACGGCGGTCTGCGCTACCTGCAGACCGGCGCGGTCAAGCTGGTCGCCGAGAACCACCACGAGCGCCGGGTGCTGGCCAAGGACGTGGCCCCGCACCTGGTCAACCCGCTCACCTTCTACCTGCCGGTCTACAAGGGCGGACCGGTCGGTGCGGCCAAGCTGGGCGCGGGCGTCTTCGCCTACTCCGCCCTCTCGGCCTTCGGCGACGGCATGGGCAAGGTCATATCCCCGGCCCGTGCCGCCGCCGACAACCCGGGTCTGAAGACGGACAACCTCAAGGCCGTCGCGGTCTACTACGACCACCAGATGAACGACTCCCGCGTCGCCGTCATGACGGTCCGCGCGGCCGTCGAGTCGGGCGCCGTCGTCCTCAACCACGCCGAGGTCACCGGCCTGCGCACGACGCGCGGCCGGGTCACCGGTGCCGAGCTCAAGGACCGCCTCGACGGCACCGAGTTCGGCGTCGACGCGCGCGTCGTGCTCAACGCCACCGGCCCGTGGGTGGACCACCTGCGGCGCATGGAAGACAAGCACTCGATGCCGTCGATCCGCCTCTCCAAGGGCGCGCACATCGTCATGAAGCGCAAGTCGCCGTGGAAGGCCGCCATGGCCACCCCGATCGACAAGTACCGCATCACCTTCGCCCTCCCGTGGGAGGACCAGCTGCTGCTCGGCACCACCGACGAGGTGTACGAGGGCGACCCGGCGGACGTGCGCGCCACCGAGGCCGACATCCAGCAGATCCTGGACGAGGCGGCCTTCTCGGTGAAGGACGCCGACCTGGACCGCTCGCTGATGACGTACGCCTTCGCCGGCCTGCGGGTGCTGCCCGGCGGCCCCGGCGGCGTCGAGAAGGCCAAGCGCGAGACGGTCGTCTCCGAGGGCGCCGGCGGCATGCTGTCGGTGGCCGGCGGCAAGTGGACCACGTACCGGCACATCGGCCGCGTGGTCATGGACAAGCTGGCCAAGCTGCCCGGCAGCCCGCTCACGGACGACATGGAGCCGGTGAAGTCGCTCGTACGCCGGGTGCCGCTGCCCGGTGTCGCCAACCCGAACGCCGTCGCGCACCGCCTGCTCGTGGACCGCGAGCCCGGCACGCGGATGGACCCGCTCACCGCCCGCCACCTGGCCTCGCACTACGGCTCGCTGGCCTTCGACATCGCGCGCCTCGCGAACGAGGACCCGGCGCTGGCCGAGCGGATCCACCCGGACGGCCCGGAGATCTGGGCGCAGGTCGCCTACGCCCGCGACAACGAGTGGGCCGAGACGGTCGACGACGTGCTGCGCCGCCGCACCACGGTGACGGTCCGCGGCCTGGACGACGACTCCGTGCGCGCGCGGGTCGAGGAGATGCTGAGCCGCAAGGCATAGCTCGTACGCAGGTGGGGAAGAGGGGCGGTTCCGAGGGGAACCGCCCCTCTGTCGTGGGCTGTGGCCGGTGTCCCCTCAAGGCTTAGGCTGGCCCACGTACGCAAGGGAACTTCGGAAGGAGACCTGGGTGATCGAGCTTGAGGGCGTGCCCGAGCTGATCGACCCGGTCATGGTGGCCGCGTTCGAGGGCTGGAACGACGCGGGTGACGCGGCCTCCGGTGCGGTCGCGCACCTGGACCGGGAGTGGAAGGGCGAGGTCTTCGCGGCGCTGGACGCCGAGGACTACTACGACTTCCAGGTCAACCGGCCGACGGTGTGGCTGGACAACGGGGTACGGAAGATCACGTGGCCGACGACGAGGCTGTCGGTGGTGCGGATCGGCGGGACGAAGCCGCGCGACCTCGTGCTCGTGCGGGGCATCGAACCGTCCATGCGGTGGCGGTCGTTCTGCAACGAGATCCTGGGCTTCGCGCACGAACTGGGCGTGGAGATGGTCGTGATCCTGGGCGCGCTGCTCGGGGACACCCCGCACACCCGGCCGGTGCCGGTCAGCGGGGTCACCTCGGACGCGGACCTGGCACGGACGATGGACCTGGAGGAGACCAAGTACGAGGGTCCGACGGGGATCGTGGGCATCCTCCAGGAGGCCTGCACCCACGCGGGCGTCCCGGCGGTCTCGCTGTGGGCGGCGGTCCCGCACTACGTCTCCCAGCCGCCGAACCCGAAGGCGACGCTGGCCCTGCTGAACCGGCTGGAGGATCTGATCGACATCCGGATCCCGCTGGGTGAACTCCCGGAGGACGCGCGGGCGTGGCAGCTCGGCGTGGACCAACTGGCCGCGGAGGACAGCGAGGTGGCGGAGTACGTCCAGACACTGGAGGAGGCCCGGGACACCGCGGACCTGCCGGAGGCCTCGGGCGACGCCATCGCCCGGGAGTTCGAGCGGTACCTGCGCCGCCGGGACCCGGCGGCCCCCTCGGCCGAGCCGGGCGACGGCTCGTACCTGCGCGACACGTCGAGCGGCCTGACCCGCCCGCCGAAGCGCAAGCCGGACCCCTCGGGCCCGGGCGAGGAGCCGCCGTCCCCGGACGAGGACGACACGCCTCCCGAGGCGTAGCCGGCCGGCCCGGAACGCGCCGATGCCCCCTGTCCGGAAGGACGGGGGGCATCGGCAGCTCCGGCCGCGGCCGGCTAGAGGGCCACGCCCAGGAGGGCGTCGACCGTGCGCGAGACCAGGCCCGGCGCGGACTCGTCGTCCCCGTCGGAGGCGTTCTGGGCGTCCACCCAGCGGTCCACCGCCGCCAGCGCGGCGGGGGCGTCCAGGTCGTTCGCCAGGGCCTCGCGGACCTCCTCGACGAGGGCGTCCGCCGGCAGGCCGTCCGGGCGGGACACCGCCGCGCGCCAGCGCTCCAGACGGGCCACCGCCTGCTCCAGGACCTCGTCCGTCCACTCCCAGTCGGCCCGGTAGTGGTGCGAGAGCAGCGCGAGGCGGATCGCCGCCGGGTCCACCCCGGCGCGCCGCAGCGCGGAGACGAAGACCAGGTTGCCCTTCGACTTCGACATCTTCTCGCCGTGCAGCGCGACCATCCCCGCGTGCACGTACGCCTTGGCCATCGGGAACTCGCCCGTCAGCACCTGCGCGTGCGAGGCGCCCATCTCGTGGTGCGGGAACACCAGGTCGGAGCCGCCGCCCTGGATGTCGAAGCCCATGCCCAGGTGGTCCAGGGCGATGGCGACGCACTCGATGTGCCAGCCGGGCCGGCCGCGGCCCAGCGAGCCGCCGTCCCAGCTCGGCTCGCCCGGGCGGGCCGCCATCCACAGCATCGGGTCCAGCGGGTTCTTCTTCCCCGGGCGCTCCGGGTCGCCGCCGCGCTCCGCGGACAGCAGCCGCATCGCCTCGGCGTCGAGGTGGGAGACGCTGCCGAAGTTCGCGTCGGACTCCACCGAGAAGTAGATGTCGCCGTCGAGCTCGTAGGCGGCGCCGGCGTCGCGCAGCCGCTCCACCAGCGGCACGATGCCCGGTATGGCCTCGACGGCGCCGATGTAGTGCTGCGGCGGCAGCATCCGCAGGGCGGTCATGTCCTCGCGGAAGAGGGCCGTCTCGCGCTCCGCGAGCTCGGTCCAGTCCTGGCCGTCGCGCAGCGCCCGCTCAAGGAGCGGATCGTCGACGTCCGTCACGTTCTGGACGTAGTGGACCTGCCGCTTGGTGTCGAGCCACACGCGCTGTACGAGGTCGAACGCGTTGTAGGTCGCCGCGTGACCGATGTGGGTCGCGTCGTACGGAGTGATGCCGCAGACGTAGATACGGGCGACGGGACCGGGGGCGAGGGTGATCGTCCCCTGGGTCGCGGTGTCGTGGATCTGGAGGTCGCGGCCCTTGCCAGGAAGGGCGGGGACCTCAGAAGCGGGCCAGGCATGCATGCGTCGAGCCTAACCGGACGCGTGTTCCGAAAACGAACCGGACCTGCACTGTTGGCTTGATCGGCGGTCTTGCGATCCGGCTGGTTCTGTGCCTACTCGGGCTCCGCCCGGCCCGCCCTGCTCAGACCGGCGGCCAGGGGATGGCCGGCCACTGCCCGGACGGCTGCGGGTGCACTCCGGTGCGCAGCAGATCGGCCACGCGGGCCCGTACGGCGGCCAGCTCGACCGGGGTGATCAGTTCGGCCAGCCGGGTGGCGAGCGGCTCCCCGTCGGCCAGCCGGGCGGCGAGGGCGGTGAGCACCTCGCGCGCTTCGTCGGTCAGCGGTTCGCCGGCCCAGCCCCACAGCAGGGTCCGCAGCTTGTCCTCGCGGTGGAAGCTCACCCCGTGGTCGATGCCGTAGAGCCGCCCGTCGGGCGCGGGCAGCAGGTGGCCGCCCTTGCGGTCGCCGTTGTTGATCACGGCGTCGAGCACGGCAAGCCGGCGCAGCCGCGGGTCGTCGGCGTGCACGAGCAGCGCGGTGCGGCCCTCCCCGACGTCGGCGAGGGCGACCGGCTTCCAGCCCTCCCCCGCCTCCTCGCCCTCGACGAGGGCCAGCAGGCCGCTGCCGTCGGACCCGTCGCCGCCGGACTCGTCGCCGCCCGAACCGTCGTCCCTGTCGTCCCCGTCGTCCCCGGGCCCGATCCACAGCTGGACCATGCCCTCGCCGTACGGCCCGTCGCGCAGCACGGTCGGCGGCACCAGGCCCCATCCCGTGGCCTCGGAGACCAGGTAGGCGGCGACCTCGCGCTGCGCCAGGTTCCCGTCCGGGAAGTCCCACAGCGGGCGCTCGCCCTTGACCGGCTTGTACACGCAGTCGGCGCTGCGGCCCCCGTACGCCACCGTGCACAGCAGCACGGCGTTGGACGCCTCGCGGATCCGGCCGACGACCGTGAGCTCGCCCCGGGCGAGCAGCTCCTCAAGTTCCCCCGTGGCGCTCACGCCTGGCGCCGGTACCCGTTCTGGCGCGGGCAGACGTGCCCCTCCGGGTCCAGCGGCAGGCTGCACAGCGGGCACGGCGGCCGGCCCGCGTTGACCACGTCCAGGGCCCGCTTGGCGAAGGCCCGGGCCTGGGCGCCGGTGAGGCGGACCCGCAGCATCGGCGGGCCGTTCTCCTCGTCCTGGAGCAGCCGCTCCTCCGCCTCGGCGAGGTCCTCCTCCGAGTCGGCTTCGAGCTCCACCAGCGCCTGCGCCTCGACGATCATCCGCTGTTCCTCGCCGTCCCAGGCCAGGGCCATGGTGCCGACGCGGAACTCCTCGTCGACCGGGACGTCCAGCGGCGCGGTGTCCGCGGCCTCGGCGGGGGCGACGGCCGGGACCGGCGCATTGCCGCCGGTGCGCCGTACGACCTCGTCCAGCAGCTCGTCCATCCGCTCGGCCAGCGCCGCGACCTGGGTCTTCTCCAGGGAGACACTGGTGACGCGGGGGCCCGATGAGGCCTGCAGGAAGAACGTACGGCGTCCCGGGAGGCCGACCGTGCCCGCCACGAAGCGGTCCGGCGGGTCGTAGAGGTACACCTGACGGGGCACGTCCAGTCTCCAAGTCTCGGTGGCGGGTTGTTTCGGCCCGTCCACCCTACTGCGCCGTTCGATCAGGCCGCGCCCGCGCCGCCTCCGACGACCGCGTTCCCTCCGGTCTCCGCCGCGCTCTCGAACGTGGCGGTGTCCGCGGCCGCGGGGTCCGGCGCGCGCGCCGGGCGCGGGGCGAGCGAGCCGAAGTCCCCGGTGTCGCCGAGCCGGAGCAGGAACGGGCGCGTCGGCGTGTAGCGGACGGCCGTGACCGAGCAGGGGTCCACGTGGATGCGCTGGAAGAGGTCCAGGTGCATGCCCAGGGCGTCCGCGACGAGGGACTTGATGATGTCCCCGTGCGAGCACATCAGGAAGACGGCGTCGCTCCCGTGCTCCTCCTCGATCCGCGCGTTCCACTCCCGTACGGCGTCCACGGCGCGCGCCTGCATGGCGCGCATCGACTCCCCGCCGGGGAAGGCGGCGGCCGAGGGGTGCTGCTGGACGATCTTCATCAGGGGTTCGTCGGAGAGCTCCGAGAGTTTGCGGTTCGACCAGTCCCCGTAGTGGCATTCGCCGATCCGGTCGTCGGTGTGCAGCGCCAGCTCCGGGCGCGCGGCGAGCAGCGGCGCCAGGGTCTCCCGGCAGCGCTGGAGCGGGCTGGTGACCGCGGCGGCGAGCGGCACCGCGGCGAGCCGCGCGGGCAGCGCCGCCGCCTGCTCGGCGCCGCGCTCGTCAAGGGCCACCCCCGGCGTCCATCCGGCGAGCAGCCCTGCGGTGTTGGCGGTGGACCGCCCGTGTCGTACGAGGATCAGCGTGGCCATGCCGCAAGCCTAAGCGGTGGTGCTCGTGTGCGGGCGGGGTGCGGGCAGGGGAGAATGCCGTCCGTGATAGTCGATTGCGCCATGTACCGGGACGGCCGCCGCTCTCCTGCGCCCGAGGACCTCTCGGACGCCCTCGACGAGGCGCGGGCCAGTGGTGACGCCTTCCTCTGGGTCGGCATGTACGAGCCGACGGAGGAGGAGTTCGAGCACGTCAGCCGGGAGTTCCGACTGCACAAGCTGGCGGTGGAGGACGCTCTGACCGCGCACCAGCGCCCCAAGCTGGAGGTGTACGACGACTCGCTGTTCGTCGTCCTCAAGCCGGTCATGTACGACGACGACACCGACACGGTGACCACGGGCGAGCTGATGCTCTTCATCGGCGACTCCTTCGTGGTCACGGTCCGGCACGGCGAGGGGGCCGCGCTGAGCGCCGTGCGCAACCGGCTGGAGCACGAGCCGGAGGTCCTGCGGCACGGTCCGACGGCGGTGCTGTACGCGGTGTCCGACGCTGTGGTCGACCACTACATCGAGGTCGCGGCCGAGCTCCAGGCCGACCTGGAGGAGGTGGAGGCCGACGTCTTCGCCCCGCAGGCAACGGACACCAAGAACACCGCCGCCCGGATCTACGGCTTCAAGCGGCAGGTGCTGGAGTTCCGCAGGGCGACGAGCCCGCTGCTCCAGCCGATGGACCGGCTGGCCTTCGGGAACGTGCCGTTCGTGCACGAGCACGCGCAGCCGTTCTTCCGCGACGTCGCCGACCACCTGACCAAGGCGAGCGAGTACATCGAGGGCCTGGACCGGCTGCTGTCGGACGCTCTGGCCGCGCACCTGGCGCAGATGGGCGTCCGGCAGAACGACGACATGCGCAAGATCTCGGCCTGGGCCGCGATGGCGGCCGTCCCGACGATGGTGGCGGGGATCTACGGCATGAACTTCGACCACATGTGGGAGCTGCGCCAGCCCTGGGGCTATCCGGCGGTGCTCCTGGTGATGGTGGGCGCCTGCCTGGGCCTGCACCGCCTGTTCAAGACCCGCGGCTGGCTGTAGGCGGCGGTGTCCGGCGGAGCGCCTCCTACGCGTACTCGGGGGCGGTCACCGGTACGCCGCCCAGCGCGTCCCGCCGCTCCGGCGGGCGCAGGCTGATCATCCGGTGCCAGCCGGCGAAGCGCTCGTACGCGTACATCCCGCGGATCCCGGCGACCAGCGCAGCGGCCTTGGGCGCGGGCCAGCGCAGCAGTCGGCCCATGTGGTCCATGACGGCGAGGCTCACGTCCCGGTAGATGGAGATCTCGGCGAGGGCGCTCTCGCGCAGCACCCGCTGGATGGCCCGGCCGTGCCCCTCGCGGACGAGGCGGAGCAGCTCCTCGTTGCAGTAGGCGAGGTGGTTGTCCTCGTCGTGGCTGATCATGCGGATGGCCTTGCCGACCTCGGGGTGGTCCCCGAACTGCCGGACGAGCATGACCATCTGGTCGGCGGCGCGCTGCTCGGTGACCCGGCTGTGGGCGAGGTAGACGACGATGTCCTGTTCGGTCAGCGGCTCCTGGCGGCGCAGCTTCTCGTGCGCGAGGCCGATGCCGCGCCGCTCCAGCAGCATGGTGTAGTCGGTCTCGGGCGGCACCGGGACGGGCGGCAGGCCGCGCTTGCGCAGCAGGGCGTTGAAGATCCGGCCGTGCTTGTCCTCGTCGGCGCCGTGCCGGGTGATCTTCGGCGCGAGCTCGCGCATGCCGTCGGGCACGAGCGCCGCGATCCGGCCGTTCTCCCAGCCGCCCTGGGACTCCCCGCTGGCGGCGATCGAGCAGAACAGCTGGAACGAGTCGTCGTTGTCGACGATCTCCTGGAACAAGCTGCGGGCAGAGAGCATGCATCGAGTCAACGGCCGATCCGGGGGCCCGGCAACCGAGGGGTGGCGCCGCTCGGCCGAATGAACGACGTGCCGTGGTGGGGGCGCGGGCGTAACCCGGAGGGTGCCGCCCGCGTTGTGCCTGTGTCGGCCGTGGCGGGGAAGACCCCCGAGCCCCCACCACGGCCGCAGAGGCCTTTCCCGGGCTTACGCCAGGCCGGCGCGCTCCATGGCTTCCGTGCCGGCCCGCAGGGCGGTGATCCGCTCGTCCAGGGTGAAACCGGCCGGGGCGAGCGTGAGGGTGGTGACCCCGGCCTCGGCGTAGGCGCGCATCCCGTCCGCGATCCGCTCGACGGAGCCGAGCAGGGTGGTCGAGTCGATCAGCGAGTGCGGGACGGCCGCGGCCGCGGCCGTCTTGTCGCCCGCCAGGTACTTGTCCTGGATCTCGGCGGCTTCCTTCTCGTAGCCCATGCGCTGGGCGAGCTGGTTGTAGAAGTTCTGCTTCCGGCTGCCCATGCCGCCGACGTACAGGGCGGTGTACGGACGGAACATGTCGGCGAGGGCGGTCACGTCCTCGCCGACGGCCAGCGGGACCGTCGGGCAGACGTCGAAGCCCTCCATGGTCAGTCCGGCCTTCTCGCGGCCCGCCCGGATGTGGGTGAGCGCGGTGGCCTCCAGGTGCTCGGCGGCCGGGAAGATGAGCAGGGCGCCGTCGGCGATCTCGCCGGTCTGCTCCAGGTTCTTGGGCCCGATGGCGGCGATGTAGAGCGGGATGTGCTCGCGCTCCGGATGCACGGTGAGCTTGATCGGCTTGCCGGGGCCGCCGGGCAGCGGGAGGGTCCAGTGCTCGCCCTCGTAGCTGAGGCGCTCGCGGCTCATCGCCTTGCGGACGATCTCCACGTACTCGCGGGTGCGGGCGAGCGGCTTGTCGAACTTGACGCCGTACCAGCCCTCGGAGACCTGGGGCCCGGAGACGCCGAGGCCGAGCCGGAAGCGGCCCTTGGTGAGCGAGTCGAGGGTGGCGGCCGTCATGGCGGTCATCGCGGGCTGGCGGGCCGGGATCTGGAGGATCGCGGAGCCGACGTCGATGCGCTCGGTCTGGGCGGCGACCCAGGCGAGCACGGTCGGGGCGTCGGAGCCGTAGGCCTCCGCGGCCCAGCAGACGTCATAGCCGAGGCGGTCCGCCTCCTGGGCCACGGCGAGGTTGTCGGCGTCCATGCCAGCGCCCCAGTAGCCGAGATTGATGCCGAGCCGCATGTGTCGTCCCCTTACGGTGTTGCCGGTTTACCGATCAGTAACGTACGTCTGCGGGGGACTGTAGCGCGCCAGGGCTCCGTGCGTCAGTGCCCCAGTAGTCTCAGCGGTCATGGAGCAGAGGCATCTCGGCCGCACCGGACTGCGCGTGTCCCGGATCGGCCTCGGCACCCTGACCTGGGGCCGTTCCGCGGAGGGCCCGGACGAGTCGGGCGCTGCCGAGCAGTTGAAGACGTTCTGGGAGGCGGGCGGGACGCTCGTCGACACCGCCGACGTGTACGGGGGCGGTGAGGCGGAGTACCTGCTGGGGCAGTTGATCGACGGGCTCGTCCCGCGCCGGGACCTGGTGATCGCGACGAAGTCGGGCTCGGTCCGGGCCGCAGACCGCCGGGTCGACGGCTCGCGCGGCCACCTCCTCGCCGCGCTGGACGATTCGCTGGCCCGACTCGGAACGGACCACGTCGACCTGTGGCAGGTCCACGCGTTCGACCCGGCGACCCCGCTGGAGGAGACCCTCCAGGCCCTGGACCTGGCGGTGAGCAGCGGCCGGGCCCGGTACGCGGGGGTGGCGGGCTTCTCCGGCTGGCAGCTCGCGAAGGCCGCGACGTGGCAGCTGGCCACGCCGGGGGTGCGGACGCGGCTGGCGTCGGCGCAGATGGAGTACTCGCTGCTCCAGCGGGGCGTGGAGCGCGAGGTCCTGCCGGCGGCGCTGGACCTGGGCGTCGGGCTGCTCCCCTCCTCTCCCCTGGGGCGGGGGGTGCTGACGGGGAAGTACCGGGACGGCATCCCGGCGGATTCGCGGGGTGCGTCGCCGACGATGGAGGGCTTCGTGGAGCCGTACCTGGACGATACGGCGGGCGGCATCGTGGACGCGGTGGCGACGGCGGCCCAGGGGCTGGCCGTGACCCCGCTCCAGGTGGCCCTGGCCTGGATCCGGGACCGGCCGGGGGTGGTCGCGCCGATCGTGGGCGCGCGGACGTCCGCGCAGCTCAGCGAGGCGTTGTCGGTGGAGCCCCTTACTCTTCCGGAGGAGATCTGCCGGGCGCTGGACGATGTGTCGGCGCCCGTGCACCGCTACCCCGACCACGACTGGAGCACGCTGTGAGCACGGACCGCCAAGCCGCGCAAGCCGCTTCCGCGGCCCCCCCGCCCACCCCCGACACGGACCCGGCGCAGCCGCAGCCGCCCACCGCCGCGGAACCGGCGGAGCAGGGAGCCGCCGCCGCGGAACCGGCGGAGCAGCAGCCGCAGGCCGCCGAAGGCGGGGCCCGCTCCGGCGAAGCCGAGGGGACGGAGGCCGCGGAGCCGGTGGAGCCGGGGGCCGCCGGAGGCGGGCAGGCTCGCTCCGGCGGAGCCGGGAGCGGGGGGCCGGGGGCGGAGCCCCCGGTTTCGGGAAGGGGCGGGGTGGGGGAAAGCCCCGCAGGGACGAGCACCACCGACCGGCCCACGGACCCCGATGCGGCCGCACCCGGCGGGCCGGAGGCCGAGGACGACACGGCGCAGGAGCCGGCGGCGGAGGCCGCGGACGACGCACCCGGCGCGCAGGAGGCTGCGGAGCCGACGGCCTCGACCGGCTCCGAGGAGCCCGCGCAGCCCGCGCTCAGCGAGGCCGCCGCCGAACTGGCCGCGCAGAAGGTGGAGCGGGAGCGGATCGCCCGCCGCAAGGCGGAGCGGCAGGGGCCCGTCGACGCCGGAGCCAAGCTCAGCGGGAAGGCCGCCGATCTGCTGGCCGCCGTACGGGCCGTGGAGAGCGGGGACAAGCCCTCCCCTGTGTACTTCGACGAGGCCCCCACCGCCCCCCGCAGGGCCCCGGAGGCTCCCGCAACCCCCCGCCCCGTCCGGCCCGCCGCCCCGGCCCCGACCGCCGCCGGCATCGACGGCGTGCGCGCCGTGCTCGCCCGCGGCGCAGCCCCCGAGGCGCTGGCAGTCCCGGCCGCCACCGCCCTCGGCGAGGACGCCGCCGAGCAGCTCGCCCACGACCCCTGGCGGCTCCTCGCCGTCGCCGGCGTCCGCCCCACCCAGGCCGACGGCTTCGCCCGGGCCCTGCTCGGCCCCGACGCCGGTCCCGGCGACGAGCGGCGCGCCGCCGCCCTCGTGGGCTGGCTGCTGGACCAGGCCGCGCTCAAGGGGCACACGGCCCTGGAAGCCCCCACCCTCGAAGCCGCCCTGTCCCAGTACGGCGTCCCGGACCCAGCCGAGTCCCTGGAACAGGCCATCGGCGAGGGCACGGTCCTGGTGTTCCAGGAGCCGCTGGGCCCGCCCGTGGCCGAAGGCGAGGAGCAGCCCGTCCGCGTGCTCGTCGGCCTGGAGGGCTACGCGCTGGCCGAGGAGAGCCTGGCCGACGGCCTGGCCCGGCTGGCCAACACCTTCGACGACCCGGCGGACTGGGAGAAGGCCGCCACCGGCCCCGGCGCCGAGCTGATCCGCGCCGTCTCCGGCCACGGCCTGGTCACCCACACCGGCGGCGAGGCGGCCCGCGCCGAACCGCTGGCCCTGCTGGCGGTGGCCCGCGACCAGGGCCTGCGCGTATGCCTGGCCGCGCACACCCCGGCGCACGGCGCCGTCACCGCCCGGGACCTGCTCTCCGGCGCCGCCGGGCCCGGCCGGGACGCCGACGGGCAGTTCGCCGTGGACCTGCTCGTGGTCCTCGACGCCCCGCAGCTGGACGTGGAGACCGCCGCCGCGCTCGTCGAGTCCGTCCCCGACGGGGCCCGCCTGGTGCTCTCCGGGGACCCCGGGGTACTCGGATCCGCCGGGCCCGGCCGGGTGTTCGGCGATGTCCTGGCGGCCCGGGCCTGCCCACAGCTGGTCTCCCGCACCCCCGACCCGGGCCCGATCGGCGAACTCGTCTCGGGCATCGGCGTCGGCGAGCTGAACCAGGTCGACGCCCCCGGCAAGGAGGTCGTCATCGTCCCGGTGCGCGACGCCGGGGAGGCCGTCCACCGTGCCGTGCAGCTGGTGGCCGAGTCCGTACCGCGCGCCTTCGGGATCCCGGCGGACGCGGTCCAGGTCATCACCCCGGGCCACGGCGGCCCTGCGGGCACGAGGGCGCTGAACGCGGCCCTCAAGGAGCGGCTGAACCCCGGCCCCGGCCGGTTCGGCGGCTTCGACCCCGGCGACCGCGTCGTGCACGTGCCCTCGCCCGGGCGGGCCGTACCGGCCCGGGTCGTGTCGGCCGACGCGCAGGGGCTGCACCTGGACGCCGCCGGTGGGCGGATCGTCGTACCGAAGGAGCAGGTGGAGTCGCAGGTGCGGCACGGCTGGGCGGTGACGGCGCACCAGGCCGTCGGCGCGCGCTGGCCGGCCGTGGTCGTCGTCCTGCCTGGAGACGCGGCGCAGGCCCTGTCCCGGGACTGGGTCTACACGGCGTTCGGGCGGGCGGAGCGCCACCTGTCCGTGGTGCACGGCGTAGACCAGGGGCTGCCGCGCGCGGTCGCCGAGGTACTGCCGAAGCCGCGTACGACCCGGCTGACCGGCCTGCTGCGGGCCCTCGTGGCGGCGGCGCAGGACCAGCCGGAGTGACGCCTCGGTGACCCGCACGCACCGCGGCCCCCGCCCTTCGGGACGGGGGCCGCGGTGTCGTGTGCGCGGACCGGATCAGGCCGGGGTCAGACCGGGCCGCGCCGCCTGGCCGCCCGCGACCTCTTCTTCCTCGTCCTCCTCGAAGTCGTCGGCCTCCTCGTCGAAGACGGAGCTGACGTCGAAGCGGTGCAGTACGTCCTGCGGATCGGTGTGCCCGAAGGGCGAGCCCAGCCACTCCCCCGGTTCCGCCACCTCCTCCGAGGCCGCGATCCAGAGAGTGGAGTCCCCCTCCTCCAGGCCGAACTCCTTGTAACGGGAGGCGATCTCGTCGGGCTCGTACTCCCCGAAGAGCACGCCCAGCGCACCCGCCGTGCCGCCGTCGAAGGCGAGCTCGGCCTCCCGGTCGTGCGCGGCGACGCGCTCGGCCTGGGCGATCAGCCGCGGCGGTTCGACGACGGCGTAGTCACGGCGGATGAGCACGCTGAAGGCGGCGGGCTCGGCGGGGCCGGTGTACGGGACGCCGTCCTCGGGCGTGGGGATCTCGAACGGGGTGACCTCGTCGTACCGGTCGTAGAGGAGCTCGTCGTACTCCTCGGCGGCGGCGGCGAGTTCGTTGAAGGCGGCGTAGACGGCCGGGTCCTCGTCCCCGATCCTGCTCTCGACCGCGGCGAGGTGACGGTCGAGGGCGGCCTTGACCGCCTCGGCGGCGGCGCGTACCTCGGCAACACTGGGCAGAGCGGCATCAGACATAGTGCAGACGCTATCCGTAGCAGGGCTCTGCCCGCACAATAGATGCGATGCCGGAATACGAATTTGTCGACGTGTACGTGCCCCGCGGTGTGCCCCGCAAGGAGGCGACCCGCCTGCTCACCGATCATGCCGAGTACGGGAACTGGGAACTCGACCGCCTCACGCTGCTCCGGGACGGCAGTCGTCGGGTACGGCTGCGCCGGAGGATCATCCGTCAGGTCCGCGCCACGTGGTGACACGGGACGGGTGACGCGGGCGCGGGCCCCGGATCGGGACCCGCGCCGTACGGCCGCCGTTCTCAGGCCGCGCTGCGAGCGCGCCGGTAGAGCACGGCGCCGGCCAGCAGCGTGCCGGCGGCGAGCGGAAGGCCCACACCGAGGACGTCTCCGGCGCCGGTGGCGGCGAGCCCGGCCTGCTGGGCCGGAGCGATCCCCTGGCCGGGGTGGGTGACGGGAGTGACACCGCCCGTGCCGGGCCCGGTGGGCCCACCGGGAAGCCCAGGCGTACCCGGAGTGCCGGGCTGACCGGGGGTTCCGGGGTTACCGGGCTGACCGGGCGTGCCGGGGTTGCCGGGCGTTTCCGGGTTACCGGGAGTGCCGGGGTGGCCAGGAGTACCGGGGTTGCCGGGCGTACCCGGAGTACCGGGGTTGCCCGGGTTGCCGGGAGTGCCGGGGTTGCCGGGCGTACCCGGGTTGCCGGGCGTACCCGGGTTGCCGGGCGTACCCGGGTTGCCGGGCGTACCCGGGTTGCCGGGAGTGCCCGGGTTGCCGGGGTACCCGGGGTGGCCCGGGTGGTGCGGTTCGTCCTCGTCGCACGGCTCGTCCGGCTCCTCGGGCTCGCCCGGGTTGCCCGGATGGCCGGGAGTGCCCGGGTGCCCCGGGTGGTTCGGCGTGGCCGAGTCGTTGGAACACCGGTTCCCGAAGGCCGGGTTGAGCAGCCCCACCACCGAGACGGTGTTGCCGCAGACGTTCACCGGAGCATCCACGGGTACGTGGTCGGAGTTCCCGGACGCCACGCCCGGAGAGTTCAGGGCATGGCCGGACGTGCCGGAGTCCGCGTGTGCGTAACCCCCACCCAGCGCGAGCACACCCCCCGCCGCCGCCATGGTGATCAGGGTCTTCCTGGTGACCGCTGCCGGTCGTCGCATGTGTTTGTCCCCCTGCGGTGTAAGAACAGCCGGGCCTTGAAAGCCCGGCGGCCCCGGAGCGCTGGAATGCGCTCCGGGGCCCAGGACTTCAGAAGCGTCAGGCGTTGACGCAGGTGTTGCCGAAAGCCGGGTTCAGCAGGCCGATCACGTTGACCGTGTTACCGCAGACGTTCACGGGAACGTGGACGGGGACCTGGACGACGTTCCCGGACAGGACGCCCGGGGAGCCGATGGCCGCACCCTGCGCACCCGCGTCGGCGGCGGCGATGCCCGCACCCGCGAGAACCAGACCACCGGTGGCAGCCGCAGCGGCGACAACCTTCTTAAGCATGAGTTCCTCCTAGTTGGCAATGCGGTCCCAGCCGCGGACCGCACCACCTGTAACGAGGAGGCGTCACCAGGGCTACGAGCGTATGAGTGCATTCACTCTTCCCAGTGAGAAACGCACACCTTCCCGATTCTCAGCAGTTGTCGATGAATCGGTCCAGCACGCGCACGCCGAACTTCAACCCGTCGACCGGTACCCGCTCGTCCACTCCATGGAACATCCCGGCGAAGTCCAGCTCCGGCGGCAGCTGCAACGGGGCGAAGCCGAAGCAGCGGATGCCGAGGTCGTCGAAGGACTTCGCGTCCGTACCGCCGGAGAGCATGTACGGGACCGCGCGCGCGATCGGGTCCTCGGCCTTGAGGGCGCCCTGCATGGCGTCGACGAGCTTCCCGTCGAAGTCCGTCTCCAGGGCCCTGTCCCCGTGCACGTCCTCGCGCTTCACGCGCGGCCCGAGGATCCGGTCGAGGTCGGCGAAGAACTCGTCCTCGTAGCCGGGCAGGAAGCGGCCGTCGACGTGCGCGGTGGCCTGGCCGGGAATGACGTTGACCTTGTAACCGGCGCCGAGCATGGTCGGGGCGGCCGAGTTCCGCAGGGTCGCGCCGACCATCTTGGCGATGCCGCCGAGCTTGGCCAGGGTCGCGTCCATGTCGTCCGGGTCGAGGGGGGTGCCGAGCGCGTCCGAGAGCTCGTCCAGGAAGCTCCGTACGGTCTTGGTGACCCTCACCGGCCACTGGTGGCGGCCGAGCCGGCCCACGGCCTCGCACAGCTCCGTGATGGCATTGTCGTTGTTCGTCATCGAGCCGTGGCCCGCGGTGCCCTCCACCGTGAGCCGCATCCAGTGCATGCCCTTCTGGGCGGTCTCCACCAGGTACAGCCGCAGGTTCTCGTTGACGGTGAACGAGAAGCCGCCGACCTCGCCGATCGCCTCGGTGACCCCGTCGAAGAGCCCGGGGTGCTTGTCCACGAGGTGCCGGGCGCCGAACACGCCGCCCGCCTCCTCGTCGGCGAGGAAGGCCAGCACGATGTCCCGCGGGGGCTTGCGGCCGCTGCGCAGCCGGTCGCGTACGACGGCCAGCGTCATCGCGTCCATGTCCTTCATGTCGACGGCGCCGCGGCCCCACACGCAGCCGTCGGCGATCTCGCCCGAGAAGGGGTCGTACGTCCAGTCGGCGGCGTTGGCCGGGACCACGTCGGTGTGCCCGTGGATCAGCAGCGCCGGCCGCGACGGGTCCTCCCCCTCGATGCGCGCGACTGTCGAGGCGCGCCCCTTGTGGGACTCGAAGATCTGCGGCTCCAGCCCGACCTCCGCGAGCTTCTCCGCGACCCACTCGGCCGCCTTGCGCTCCCCGGGACCGGAGTGGTCCCCGTAGTTGCTGGTGTCGATCCGGATGAGGTCCCGGCAGAGGTCGACGACCTCGTCCTCGCCGGAGACGGTCCTGCCCGCGCTCGACTCGCTCACGCTGCTTCCTCCCACTGATCGGTACCGACTGCCTCCCCATCCTCCCGCTTCACCCGGCTCTCCCCAAGGGCGATCCCCGGCCGCCGGGGGGTGTGATCGAGGACCCCGGAATGTTTGGTAATGTTTTCCACGTCGGAACGGCCCGCGAGGGACGCGAGACAGACACCTTGTCCGGGTGGCGGAATGGCAGACGCGCTAGCTTGAGGTGCTAGTGCCCTTTATCGGGCGTGGGGGTTCAAGTCCCCCCTCGGACACAGAGCGAGAACCCCACTTCGGTGGGGTTTTCGGCGTTTTGGGCTCTTTCCGCCTCGGGCTACCCTGAAGGCGTGATCGAGAACCTGCCGCCGTGCCCGAAATGCTCCTGCGAGTACACCTACGAGATGAACGCCCTCGTGGTGTGCCCCGAGTGCGGCCACGAATGGGTTCCCGCCGAGGGCGGTGCACAGGCCGCGGAGGCTTCCGGGGAGAAGGTCGTCAAGGACGCGGTGGGCAACGTGCTCAGCGACGGCGACAGCGTGACCGTGGTCAAGGCGCTCAAGGTCAAGGGCAGCCCGTCCGGGATCAAGGCGGGCACGAAGGTGCGCAACATCCGGCTCATCGACGGCGTGGACGGCCACGACATCGACTGCAGGATCGAGGGCTTCGGTGCCATGCAGCTGAAGTCCAGCGTGGTCAAGAAGGCCTGATCCACGGCCTCAGGACAACGCGAAGGACCCCGCCCGAGGGCGGGGTCCTTCTTCGTTCGCCGCGCGGCCCGGCAGCCGTCAGCGGTTCGCGGCGATCTCCGCCACGCGGCGGCGGACCAGGAACCAGCCGCCGACGAGCGCGGCCCCGATGACGGGGACGCACAGGACGGTGGTGCGGCCGACGCCGCCGTCGCACCACATCAGGACCAGCACGGCGAGCAGGAACACCAGCGTGACGATCTGCGTGTACGGGGCCCAGGGCAGGCGGTAGGACGGGCGCTCCAGGCTGCCCTCCTGCGCACGGCGCCAGAAGAACAGCGAGCAGATCATGACCATGCCCCAGGTGCCGAGGATGCCCAGCGAGGCGAAGTTCAGGACGAGCTCGAAGGCGTCCTTCGGCATCAGGTAGTTCAGACCGACGCCCGCGAGGCCGAAGGCGGCCGTGAAGAGCACACCGCCGTAGGGGACCTTGCCCTTGTTCATGCGGGCGGTGAACTTCGGCGCGGAGCCGGACATGGCCATCGAGCGCAGGATGCGGCCGGTGGAGTAGAGCCCGGAGTTCAGGCTGGAGAGCGCGGCGGTCAGGACGACCAGGTTCATGACGCCGGCGGCGCCGGGGACGCCCAGCTTGTCGAAGACGGTGACGAAGGGACTCTGGTCGGAGGAGTACGAGGTGTACGGGAGCAGCAGCGCGAGCAGGATCACCGAACCGACGTAGAAGAGGCCGACGCGCCACATGATCGAGTTGATCGCCTTCGGCATGATCTTCTCGGGGTTCTCGGTCTCACCGGCGGCGACTCCGCACAGCTCGACGGAGGCGTACGCGAAGACCACGCCCTGGAGCAGCAGGAGCATCGGGAGCATGCCGGACGGGAAGATGCCGCCGTTGTCGGTGATCGAGGACAGGCCCGGGGTGTGGCCGTCGATCGGGTGGCTGGTGGCGACCAGGTAGATGCCGACGAGCAGGAAGACGCCCAGGGCGGCGACCTTGACGAGGGAGAACCAGAACTCCATCTCGCCGAAGTACTTCACCGAGATCAGGTTCGCGGTGAGGACCACGGCGAGGGCGATCAGGGCCAGGATCCACTGGGGGACGCTGGTGAACATGGACCAGAAGTGGGCGTAGGTCGCGGCGGCGGTGATGTCGGCCACGGTGGTCGTGGACCAGTTCAGGAAGTACAGCCAGCCGGCCGTGTAGGCGCCCTTCTCCCCCATGAACTCGCGCGCGTACGAGACGAACGCGCCGGAGGAGGGCCGGTAGAGCACGAGCTCGCCGAGGGCCCGGACGACGAAGAAGGCGAAGATGCCGCACACCGCGTAGGCGATCGCGAGGGAGGGGCCCGCGTTGGCGAGCCGGCCGCCGGCGCCGAGGAACAGGCCGGTGCCTATCGCCCCGCCGATCGCGATCATGTTGATGTGGCGGGACTTGAGGTCCTTGCTGTAGCCCTCGTCACCGGCGTCGACGTGGCGGGAGGACGCCGGGGCGGGGGCCTCGGTCAAGGTGCGGTCACTCATGTAGGACTTCGCCTTCGTGGGTGGGACGGCAGGCCCGGACCGCCGTGCAGGGGAGCTGGGTGGTGTCACCTGTGCGGGGTTCCGGTGGTTTTTGTCGCCCCAGGAGACCATGACCCCCGGCTATGGCCAAAACCCGGCCTCCCCACGCGGAAGCCCCCGGCGACCATGGAAACGGGCGCCGGGGGCTTCATACGAGGTGGAAAGCGAGGCGGAGCGGGTCTTTCGCGGGGGTCGGCCGCCGAGGTCGGCCGCCGGGGGCCGGAGGTCGGCCGCCGGGGTCAGTCGCGGGGGTCGGCCTCCGCCGCCTGGTCGAGGCGGAAGGCCTCGTTCCCGAGGCCGATGCGGGCGTGCACCTCGGGGCGGCGGCTGCGCAGGACGGCCCCGTACAGCAGCCCGCCCACGACGGCGGCGCCGATGATCCCGGGCAGGAGCCAGCTGAGCGCGGAGCCCTTCTCGGCCCCGACCAGGACGTCGAAGTCCTTCACCGTGTAGACGGCGATGCCGAGCAGGGCGATCCCGGCGGCGCCGGCCGCGACGAGCCGCCAGATCTGGGCGCCGGCGGTGCCGCGGCGGACGAAGAAGGCGATGACGGCGAAGGAGGCGGCTGCCATGAGGAGGGTCACGCCGAGGGCGCCGACGTTGCCCATCCAGGTGAACAGGTGCAGGACGGGGGTGGTGGGGTCCCCGGCCGGCTTGTCGTCGGTGACGGCGAAGGCGAGGACGACGAGGGTGGAGATGACGGTCTGGAGGAGCGAGCCGGTGGCGGGGGCGCCGGTGCCGGCATTGGTCCGGCCGAAGGCGGCCGGGAGCAGGCCCTCGCGGCCCATGGCGAAGGCGTAGCGGGCCACCACGTTGTGGAAGCTGAGCATGGCGGCGAACATGCCGGTCACGAAGAGGACGTGCAGGACGTCGGTGAAGGTGGTGCCCAGGCGGCTCTCGGTGAGCTGGAAGAGCAGGCCGGGACCGGCTTCCGCGGAGGTCTTGACGACCTCGGAGGGGCCGGTGGCCACGGTGAGGGCCCAGGCGCTGAACGCGAAGAAGAGGGCGACGAAGCCGACGGCCAGGAACATCACGCGGGAGACGACGATGTGGGGCTTGCTCGTCTCCTCCGCGTACACCGGGGACTGCTCGAAGCCGACGAAGGCGGCGATGCAGAAGCAGAGGGCCGTGCCGAGGCCGGGTCCGCTCAGGGTCTCGGGGTTGAACGCCTGGAGCGAGATGCCTCCGGCGCCGGGCTTGCCGAGCGCCGCGATGTCGAAGACGACGACGAGGACGACCTCGATGAGGAGGAGGACGCCGAGGACCTTGGCGTTGAGGTCGATCTTGAGCCAGCCGAGCGCGCCGGTGAGGGCGACGGCCGCCAGGGCCGGTATCCACCAGGCGAGCTCGGTGTGGAGGTAGGTGGCGAAGAGGTTGGAGATCTCGAAGCCGAGGATGCCGTAGACGCCGACCTGCATGGCGCTGTACGCGACGAGGGCGACGAGCGAGGCGCCGGCGCCCGCGGTGGGGCCGAGGCCGCGGGCGATGTACGCGTAGAAGGCGCCGGCGTTGTGGACGTGCCGGCTCATCTCGGCGTAGCCGATGCTGAAGAGCGCGAGCACGACGCCGAGGATCACGAACAGCAGGGGCTGGCCGACGATGCCCATGACGCCGAAGGTGGTGGGCATCACGCCGGCGACCACCATGAGCGGCGCGCTGGCGGCGAGTACGGAGAGCAGCAGTCCGGCGGTGCCGAGGCGGTCGGCGCGCAGAGCGCGGTCCTGGCCCTTGTAGGTGCGGATCTCGGGCGCGGTGCTGAGCGTGGTGGATCTGCCCGTCGCCATGGCGGGGTGTCCTTTCGGGGAAGGTCGGGGGAAGGTCGTACGGAGCGGAGCGGGGGGTGCTGTGCGGCCCCGCCGCGTCAGGCCGTGCCGAGCGCGGCGCTGCGGGCGGCGAGGAAGGCCTTGTGCGGGTCGAGGTCGGGATAGGACCAGGGGGCGGGCGTGGCGTGGCTGCCGATGCGGTGGAAGAGGGCGGCGGCCTCGGCGGGGCGGCCCTCGCAGAGCTTGGCGTGGGCCAGGAAGTTGAGGTCGACCCGGTTGCGGGGGTGGTCCTCGCGCTCCCACTCCAGCCACCAGTCGAAGGCGGAGCGCAGGACCTGGCGGGCGCGGCGGCTCGACCAGTGGTCGGCGGCCCCGTCGGGGGTGCGGCCCTGGGTGGCGGCGAGCACCCGGTAGCGCTCGGCGTGGGCGATGACCGGGAGGACCGCGAGCGGGGAGTCGGCCGGGGACTCCTCGGCGGCCCAGGCGGCGAAGTCGTAGACCTCGTGGAGCGGGTCGTGGCCGGTGGCGGGGGTGTGTTCGGCCAGCTTGGCGACCATCAGGTGGTGGGCGTGGTGGTGCTCGCGGTGGCGGACCCGGACCTGGTCGAAGTGGCGGCTGAACTCCTCCTCGCTGCCGAAGGCCCGGGTGAGCATGAGCAGTCCCAGCCAGGGGGTGGGGTCGGCGGGGAGCAGGGCGGCGGCCCGGCGGCAGGCCTCCTCGGCGGCCTCGGGCGTGCCTTTGCGGCGCAGGGCGGTGAAGACGGCGGCGCAGGCGAGGAGGGTGGCGGCGTCGGGGCTCTCGGGTTCGGCGAGCAGCCATTCGCGGGCCCAGGCGGTGGCGGCCGGGGTCTCGGCGAGGACGACGAGGCGGTGGCCGCGGCGGTCCCAGTCGTCGCCGGTGGCGACGAGGAGGGAGCGGGCCTTGGCCCAGCGGCCCTGGGTGAACTGGGCGCGTACGTCGACCAGTTCGGTGTCGCACAGGGCCGGGTCGAAGAGCTGGGCGTCCCGCTTGCGGGCGCGGCCGAGGGGCGGCGGAGGCGGGGACATCCGCGGGATTCCCTCCAGAAACACGGGCGCGGGCGGACTATATGACTGGATGATCACGCACAGCAAAGCGGTAGGCACAGCTCCGCGTCAAGGTCCAGTCCACTGCGTGGCGCGTTTCAACTGGTATGGACATGACGACAGTTGGCGCGTTTCGACTCGTTCGCGGCCGCGGCGGGGGCGAAGACCTCGACGACGGGGTGGCCGGCCGGGTACGAGGTCGCGTGCGACCCGCTGCCGGTGGTGGGCGAGCGCCACGCGCCTGTGGCCGAATGGCGCGCTGCGGAACGCTTCCGGGATCGTCGAGCGCCTTCCGTAGCCGTCGCCGGGCACCCCCTGGCCGACCGCCGGCCCACCGCTAGCCCACCACTAGCCCACCGCCTCGGACGCGGCGCGACCGGCCGCGCGGCCCGAGAAGATGCAGCCGCCGAGGAAGGTGCCCTCCAGGGCTCGGTATCCGTGGACCCCGCCGCCGCCGAAGCCGGCCGCCTCGCCCGCCGCGTACAGGCCGGGCAGCGGCTCGCCGGACCCGGTGAGGACCCGGGAGGACAGGTCGGTCTCCAGGCCGCCCAGGGACTTGCGGGTCAGGACGGAGAGCCGTACGGCGATCAGCGGGCCCGCCTTCGGGTCGAGGATCCGGTGCGGGGCGGCGGTGCGGATCAGCTTGTCGCCGAGGTACTTGCGGGCACCGTGGATGGCCGTCACCTGGAGGTCCTTGGTGAACGGGTTGGCGATCTCCCGGTCCCGGGCCACGACCTCCCGGCGGACGGTCTCCTCGTCCAGCAGGTCCTCCTTGGTGACCGCGTTCATGCCGCGCACCAGGGAGGCGAGGTCGCGTTCGACGACGAAGTCCGCTCCGTTGTCCATGAAGGCCTTCACCGGCCCCGGCACGGCCTGCCGCGCCCGGTCGATGACGTCGCGGACCGACTTGCCGGTCAGGTCCGGGTTCTGCTCGGAGCCCGAGAGGCCGAACTCCTTGCCGATGATGCGCTGGTTGAGGACGAACCAGGTGTGGTCGTGGCCGGTCTTCATGATGTGGTCGAGGGTGCCGAGGGTGTCGAACCCGGGGAAGAGCGGTACGGGCAGCCGCTTGCCGGTGGCGTCCAGCCAGAGCGAGGAGGGGCCGGGCAGGATGCGGATGCCGTGCCTGGCCCAGATCGGGTTCCAGTTCTCGATGCCCTCGGTGTAGTGCCACATCCGGTCCTTGTTGATGTGGCTGGCCCCGGCCTCCTCCGCGATGCCGAGCATCAGGCCGTCCACGTGCGCCGGGACCCCGGAGAGCATCCGCTGCGGCGGGGTGCCGAGCCGATCCGGCCACTGCTTGCGTACGAGGTCGTGGTTGCCGCCGATGCCGCCGCTGGTCACGATCACCGCCTGGGCCCGGAGGGAGAAGGCCCCGGTGCTCCCGCGGCCGCTCGCGGTGCCCCGTACGGCGTCGGAGGGCTCCAGGACCTCGCCCGTCACGGTGTCCAGGGCGCCGGCCGTCCGGGCGAGCCCGGTGACCCGGTGGCGGAAGCGGAGCTGGACCAGGCCGCGGGCCACCCCGGCGCGGACCCGCCGCTCGAAGGGGGCGACGAGGCCCGGCCCGGTGCCCCAGGTGATGTGGAAGCGGGGGACGGAGTTGCCGTGGCCGTTGGCGTCGTAGCCGCCGCGTTCGGCCCAGCCGACCACCGGGAAGAAGCGGACGCCCTGGGCGTGCAGCCAGGGCCGCTTCTCGCCGGCCGCGAAGTCGACGTACGCCTCGGCCCAACGGCGCGGCCAGGCGTCCTCCTCGCGGTCGAAACCGGCGGTGCCGCTCCAGTCCTGGAGGGCGAGCTCTCGGCTGTCCTTGATCCGCATCCGCCGCTGTTCGGGCGAGCCGACGAAGAACAGCCCGCCGAAGGACCAGTGCGCCTGGCCACCGATCGACTGCTCGGGCTCCTGGTCGAGCAGGATGACCTTGCGGCCCGCGTCGACGAGCTCGGCGGTGGCCACGAGGCCGGCGAGCCCCGCCCCGATCACGATCACGTCTGCGTCGTACGTCATGGCGAACCCGTCCTCCGGTCGGTGGTGGGGCAGATCCTTGGCTACGGAGCGGTAACCAGTCAACAGCGGTGGTTGGATGAGCCTCGTGAGTGCTGCTGATGAAGTGCTGGACGTGGTGGACCGGGACGACCGGGTGACCGGGCGGGCGCCGCGGGGCGAGGTGTACGCGGACGGGCTGCTGCACCGGTGCGTGTTCGTACAGGCCAGGGACGCGCTGGGGCGGATCTTCGTGCACCGGCGGACGGCATCGAAGCTGGTCTTCCCGTCCGCCTACGACATGTTCGTGGGCGGGGTGGTGGGCGCCGGCGAGAGCTACGCCGAGGCCGCGCTGCGCGAGGCCGAGGAGGAGCTGGGCGTGGCGGGGCTGGCGCAGCCGGTGCCGCTGTTCAAGTTCCTGTACGAGGGGCCGGGCGGGGCCTGGTGGTCGTACGTGCACGAGGTGCGCTGCGAGCTGCCGGTGCGGCCGCAGGAGTCGGAGGTGGCCTGGCACGCATGGCTCTCCGAGGAGGAACTGGCGGGGCGGGTCACGGACGGGGAGTGGGAGTGGGTGCCGGACGGGCTGGAGGCGTACCGGCGGCTGCGCGCGCACCGGGAGTCCCGCCAGTAGATTGGCCCGGTGATCGACTTCGTCAAGGACGTGCGCCTCTGGTTCGCGCCGCAGCGGGTGAGGGACGACGGCGAGACCCCCGACTACCGGTTCTCGCTGGCCAACGAGCGGACCTTCCTGGCCTGGATCCGGACCGCCCTCGCCCTGGTGGGCGGCGGGTTCGCGGTGGACCAGTTCCTGCCGGACCTGCGCTGGGGCGTGCGGATCGGGATGTCCCTCGCGCTGCTCGCGGTGGGCGCCGCCTGTGCGCTGCGGGCGGTGAACCACTGGGTGCAGTGCGAGCGCGCGATGCGGCGGGGCGAGGACCTGCCGGTCTCCCGGTTCCCGGTGGTGCTGAGCCTGGGGGTGGGGCTGGTCGCGGTGTCGATGATGCTGGTGGTGCTGATGGGCTGGACGAGCGGGCGGTGACGGCCTCCGGGAGGGCGGGGCACGACGCGGGACTGCAGCCCGAGCGGACCCGGCTCGCGTGGCGGCGTACGACGCTGGCGTGCTCGGTGACGGCGGTGCTGGCGCTGCGGACGGCGTTGCGCGGGTCCGGCTCGCCGGTGGAAGTGATCGGGGCGGCGGTGATCGCGCTGATCTGGCTGGCGTTCCTGGGGGTCGCGCACCGGCGGGTGCGGCAGCTGGCGGCGGCCCGGCCGCCGGGGCTCTCTCCGCGGTCCGCGCTGGCGGCGGTGGCGTGCACGGTGGCGCTGTCGGTGGTCGCGGTGGCGGTCATCTTCTGAGCTGTCGATCGGATGATCCGGCTTATGCGCGCCGCCCGGTATATAACAGGCGATAAGGGATGTTCCGCACTAGCCTCGGCGCCATGACGACCATGCACCAGGAACACCCCACGCACGCGCACACCCACGGCCCCGACTGCGGCCACACCGAGGTGTCCCACGGGGACCACGTCGACTACGCGCACGACGGCCATCTGCACCGCGAGCACGCGGGGCACTGGGACGAGTGCGAGCCCGCGGGGCACGCCGCCCACGAGGAGCACGACCACGCCCACGGGCCGGCCTGCGGGCACGAGGCCGTGCAGCACGGCGACCACGTGGACTACGTGCACGACGGGCACCGGCACGCCGAGCACGACGGCCACTACGACGACCACTGACCGCCGCCGGAGGTACCACCGGCCGGCCGAACGGCTGACCGACCCGGCCGACCCACCGGCCGGCCGCCCCCCGCCCTCCCCCGGCGCCGCCGCGACTGGCAGGATGCTGACCGCTTGTCAGAGCGACCCGGGGAGAGCATTCATGACCGCCGAAGAGCCGTACCTCGTCCAGCCCGCGACCGGGGTGTACGCCTACGTCCAGCCGGACGGCGGCTGGTGCCTGAACAACGCCGGCTTCGTGAGCGACGGCGGCCGGACCCTGCTCATCGACACCGCGGCCACCGAGCGGCGGGCCCTGGCCCTGCGCGAGGCGGTCGTGGCGGCCGGGGTGCCGCTGCCGCGCACGGTGGTCAACACCCACCACCACGGCGACCACACGTACGGCAACGCCGTCTTCGCCCCCGAGGCGCTGATCCTCGGGCACGACAACGCGCGCACCGAGCAGATCGCGGCCGGGCACCAGCTGGAGCTGATCTGGCCCACCACCGACTTCGGCTCGGTCGAGATCACCGCGCCGGACCTCACGTACAACGACCGGACGACCCTCCACCTCGGCGACACGGAGGTCCGGATCATCCACCCGGGCGTCGCGCACACCACCGGGGACTCGATCGTGTTCCTGCCGCGGCAGCGGATCGTCTTCACCGGCGACCTGGTCTTCGCCGAGGGCACGCCGTTCCTGGCGATGGGCTCGCTCGCCGGTTCGCTGCGGGCGCTGGAGCTGCTGCGCTCGCTGGGCGCGGAGACCGTCGTACCGGGCCACGGGCCGCTGACGGACCCGTCCGCGTACGAGGCCACCGAGCGCTATCTGCGGTACGTGGCCGAACTGGCCCGGGAGGGCAGGGCCAAGGGGCTGACCCCGCTGGAGGCGGCGCGGGAGGCCGATCTCGGCGAGTTCGCGGCCTGGCGGGAGAGCGAGCGGCTGGTGGCGAACCTGCACCGGGCGTACGCGGAGCTGGCCGGGGAACCGGAGGGGGCGCCGCTGAACATACTGGCGGTGCTCCAGGACATGACCGTGATGAACGGCGGGACGCCGATCCTCTGTCACGCGTGAGCCGATGGTGCGGGCCGGGGGGATCTCCTTCCGGCCCGCACCCGTCGTTGGTTCCTGTTCGTTCGGCCTGCACACTGGACGACATACCGACTGGTCGGCATGATGGCACTCGTCCGTTCCGTCTCGTCCACTCCGTACGGAGGTGCGCACCATGACCTCAGCGTCAGAGTCCGCTTCGGCCGGCCCCCGGGGCCTCGACCTGGAGCGGCTGCGCGGTCATCTCGGCCGGGCGCGGCCCGGGCTCGTGGCCGGGGCGCTGCGCGGCCGGCTGATCGAAGGGGGCCGGTCGAACCTCACGTACGAGATCACCGACGGGACCGGCCGCTGGGTGGTGCGCCGTCCGCCGCTCGGCCATGTCCTGGCCACGGCGCACGACATGAAGCGCGAGCACCGGGTCATCCGGGCGCTGCACGGCACGGCCGTGCCGGTGCCCGAGCCGGTGCTCCTGTGCGAGGACGAGTCGGTCCTCGGGGCGCCGTTCTACGTGATGGAGTACGTGGAGGGGGTCCCGTACCGGACGGCCGACCAGCTCGCGGAGCTCGGCCCCGAGCGCACCCGGCGGGCGGTGCTGGGCCTGGTGGACACCCTGGTCGACCTGCACGCGGTGGATCCGCAGGCGGTGGGCCTGGCCGACTTCGGCCGGCCCGAGGGCTTCCTCGACCGCCAGTTGCGGCGCTGGGGCAAGCAGCTCGACGCCTCCCGGGGGCGCGAGCTCGCGGGCATCGACGAGCTGCACGCCGCGCTCGGCCGCTCCCTGCCCGACTCCCCCGCCCCGACCGTGGTGCACGGGGACTTCCGGCTGGACAACGTGCTGATCGGCGGTCCGGACGACACGATCCGGGCGGTACTGGACTGGGAGATGTCCACGCTCGGCGATCCGCTGACCGACCTCGGGCTGCTGGTGATGTACAGCTCGGACCTGGGGCTGACGGATTCCCCGGTCAGCACGACGAGCGGCGCGCCCGGCCACCCGGCGCCGGCCGAGCTGATCGAGCGGTACGCCGCCCGCTCCGGCCGGGACACCGGCGCGATCGCCTGGTACACCGCCTTCGCCTGGTTCAAGCTCGCGGTGATCCTCGAAGGCATCCACTACCGCTACACGCTCGGGCAGACGGTGGGCGCGGGTTTCGACCGGATCGGGGATCTGGTCCCGGCCTTCATCGAGCACGGCCTGACCACCCTCCGGGCCCCCCGTACGTTCCAGAACGGCCAGGAAGGCTGAGACACACCCATGGACTTCGCATTCGACGCACGGACCGAGGAACTCCGCGAGCGGCTCCTCGCGTTCATGGAGGAGTACGTGTACCCGGCGGAACCCGTCGCCGCCGAGCAGCGCGCGCGGCTGGCCTCGCCCTGGGACACCCCGGCCGTCTTCGGTGAACTGAAGGCCGAGGCGCGCCGTCAGGGCCTGTGGAACCTCTTCTTCGTAGACCAGCACAGCTTGCCGGATGCCGAGCACGGCGCCGGGCTGACCAACCTCCAGTACGCCCCGCTCGCCGAGATCACCGGCCGCAGCCCGCACCTGGCGCCGATGGCGACCAACTGCGCGGCCCCGGACACCGGGAACATGGAGGTGCTCGCGCAGTTCGGCAGCGAGGAGCAGAAGAAGCAGTGGCTGGAGCCACTGCTGGCCGGCGAGATCCGGTCCGCCTTCGCGATGACCGAGCCGGAGGTGGCCTCCTCGGACGCGACGAACATCGAGACCCGGATCGAGCGTTCGGCGGACGGGTCCGAGTACGTGGTCACCGGCCGCAAGTGGTTCATCTCCGGGGCCATGAACCCGGACTGCAAGATCTTCATCGTCATGGGCAAGACCGACCCGGAAGGCGCCGATCCGCGCCGCCAGCAGTCGATGATCCTGGTCCCCCGCGACGCCCCGGGTGTCGAGGTGCGCCGGGCGATGACGGTCTACGGGTACGAGGACCACGACCACGGCGGCCACGCCGAGGTGGTCTTCGACGGGGCCCGGGTGCCGGCCGCGAACCTGATCGGCGAGGAGGGCAGCGGCTTCGCGATCGCCCAGGCCCGGCTCGGCCCGGGCCGGATCCACCACTGCATGCGGCTGATCGGCATGGCGGAGCGGGCCATCGAGCTGATGTGCCGGCGTGCGGTGGGCCGTACGGCCTTCGGCAAGGAGCTGGCCGCGCAGGGAGTCGTACAGAACTGGATCGCGGACGCCCGGGTCACGGTGGAGCAGCTGCGCCTGCTGGTGCTGAAGACGGCCTGGCTGATGGACACGGTCGGCAACCGGGGTGCGCACACCGAGATCCAGGCCATCAAGATCGCGACCCCGCGGGCGGTGGTGCGGATCCTGGACGACGCGGTGCAGCTGCACGGCGCGGGCGGGGTGAGCCAGGACTTTCCACTGGCCGAACTGTGGGCGGCGGCGCGGACGCTGCGGCTCGCGGACGGGCCGGACGAGGTGCACCAGCGCTCGCTGGCGCACCGGGAGCTGAAGAAGTACTCGGGCCGCTCGTGAACGTGTAGGAATCGTGCAGGAGTTCATGCGAACTCATGTACGACGTGAAGGCGGTGCGGGGGGCCTTTTAAGAAACCTTGTTGAACAACCCCGAACCGCCGGTACGTTCTTGATTTGCGCCTGTCAATCGGAACAGGGTTCTCCAGAAGGTTTGACGCCCCACACGTCAGCAAGAGGAGAACTCTCCAGATGGCAACTCACAAGCGCTCGCGCACTTTCCGGTACGCGGCGGTCGGCACGGGAGCCGCTGCCACGGCGGCCGTTGCCCTGATCGCCAGCCCCTTAGCGGGGGCTGCGACACCGGCCGAGGGCACGGTGTACGGACTGGGCGCACCCGGTGCGATCAGCGGTAGCTACGTCGTCATCCTCGACGCATCCGCGAACAAGGAACAGCTGGCCAAGAAGTACGGCGGCGAGCTGCAGCGCACGTACAGCTCCGGGGTCAACGGCTTCTCGGCCTCGGGCATGAGCGAGACCGAGGCCAAGCGGCTCGCGGCGGACCCGGCCGTCGGCAAGGTCGTGCAGAACAAGAAGTTCACGATCAAGGCCACCCAGGACAACCCGCCTTCATGGGGTCTGGACCGGATCGACCAGACGGCCAAGACGGGCGACAAGAAGTACAACTACCCCGACAGCGCCGGCGAGGGCGTGACGGCGTACGTCATCGACACCGGGATACGCACGACCCACAAGGACTTCGGCGGCCGCGCGACGTCCGGCTTCGACGCGGTGGACAACGACGACAAGGCCGACGACGGCAACGGCCACGGCACGCACGTCGCGGGCACCATAGCCGGGACCGCGCACGGCGTCGCCAAGAAGGCGAAGCTGGTCGCGGTGCGGGTGCTGGACGACAACGGCTCCGGCACGACCGAGCAGGTGGTCGCCGGGATCGACTGGGTCACCCAGCACCACTCGGGGCCCTCGGTGGCCAACATGAGCCTGGGCGGCGGCGCGGACGAGGCCCTCGACGAGGCGGTGCGCCGGGCGATCGCCTCGGGTGTCACCTTCGCGGTGGCGGCGGGCAACGAGTCGGCGGACGCCGGACAGGGCTCCCCCTCGCGGGTTCCTGAGGCGATCACCGTGGCGTCGAGCACCATCGACGACGAGCAGTCCTCGTTCTCGAACTTCGGCTCCGTGGTGGACCTGTACGCGCCGGGTTCGGACATCACGTCCGACTGGAACGACAGTGACACCGGTACGAAGACCATCTCGGGCACCTCCATGGCCACCCCGCACGTGGTGGGGGCCGCGGCGGTCTACCTGGCCGGGCACCCGTCCGCGACCCCGGCGCAGACGGCCGCGGCACTGACGGCCGCGGCCACGAGCGGCGCGGTGACCAACCCCTCGGCGGGCACGGCGAACAAGCTGCTGAAGGTGGCCCCGTAGCGGGTCCCGCTACGGACGCAGGGCGCGCAGCAGCAGGTCGGCGAGGTGATCGGCGACCTGCTGCGGCGTGAGCGGACCGTCCGCCCGGTACCAGGTGGACAGGTGGTGGACGGACCCGAAGTGGTAGTCCACCACCAGGTCCGCGGGGGTGGCGGTGGAGAACACCCCGGTGCGCTGGCCCTCCTCGACCAGCGCCCGGAACCGCTCGTGGTAGCGCCGGCGCTCCGCCCGTACCTGCTTGAACTTCTCCGGACTGAGCTGGTGCATCGACCGGAAGAAGATCGCCGCGTCGTCGAGGTTCTCGATGGTGGTGACCACCACGTCGGCGGCCGCGGCGCGCAGCCGCTCCTCGACCGGGGCGCCGGAATCGGCCACCGCGTCGAGACGCTGCTGCTGGCGGCGCAGCATCCGCGCGTACACCTCGTGCAGCAGGTCGTCCTTGGACCCGAAGTAGTGGTAGAGCGCGCCCTTGGTGACCCCGGCGGCCTCGACGATCTCCTGGACGGAGGTGCGGTCGTAGCCGCGCTCGGCGAAGAGCCGGGTGGCGACGGCCAGCAGCCGCTGCGGCACCGGGGTCTCGTGCGTGCCTTCGGGCTCCGTGGTCCTGGCGGCCATGGCGCTGACCTTCCCTTCCCTGTTCCTGGTCCGTACGACCAGCTGTGCGAGCGGCGACTGTACGACCGTACGGCTGTTTTCAGCCTCGGTCGCGCAGTTCCCGTCGCAGGATCTTGCCACTCGTCGTCTTCGGCAGGACAGGCAGGATCTCCACTTGGCGCGGGTACTTGTACGCGGCGATGCGCGCGGCGCAGTACGCGGACAGCTCCTCCGGCTGCACCGACGCGCCGGGGCGCAGGCTCACGTACGCCTTCACGCTCTCGCCGCGGTACGGGTCCGGGACGCCGACCACGGCCGCCTCCCGCACGGCGGGGTGGGTGTAGAGCACGTCCTCGACCTCGCGCGGCCAGACCTTGAACCCGGAGGCGTTGATCATGTCCTTCTTGCGGTCGACGACGTAGAGCCAGCCGTCCGCGTCCATGAACCCGACGTCGCCGGTGCGCAGTTCGCCGTCCGGGAAGGCCTTGGCCGTGTCCGCCGGCAGCCCCCAGTAGCCAGGGACGACCTGGGGTCCGCGGACGGCGATCTCGCCGCTCTCGCCGAAGGGCACCTCGGCGCCGTGCTCGTCCAGGATCCGTACGAGGGTGTCGGCGCCGGGCAGGCCCACGGAGAGGGTGCCGGAGGCGGGGTCGACCGGGGCTTCGAGGTGTACGGGCACGGAGGCGCAGGGGGCGGTGCACTCGGTGAGGCCGTAGCCGTTGCGCAGGTAGAAGCCGAAGGCGGCGCGGAGGCGTTCGACGAGGGCGGGCGGGAGCGGGGCGCCTCCGGAGGAGAGAACCTGGAACGAGGCGAAGTGGTCGGCGGTGGCCTCGGGGTGGGCGGCGAGGGCCATGAAGGCGGTGGCCGGGCCGACGGTGTAGGCGGGGCGGTGCGCCAGGAAGGCATCGAGGACGACACCGGCGTCGAAGCGGTGGGCGAGGACGAGGGTCCCGGCGTTGGCGAAGCAGGCGCCGAGCTCGCAGACCATGCCGGTGATGTGGAAGAGGGGCGCGAGGGCGAAGTAGGTGGCGCCCTCGGGGAGCGGGTGTCCGGTGACCTGCCGGACGGCGTTGTGGGTGAGCGCGCCGTGCGGGTTCATGGCGCCCTTGGGGGTGCCGCTGGTGCCGGAGGTGTAGCTGATGAGCGCGGTGTCGGCGGCGGTGAGGCCGGGATCCGGCGGGGCGGGGTGGCCGCGGCGGGCCACGGCGGTGAGGTCGGCCGGGGCCACGGGGGCGGTGGCCGGCTCGGCGGGGGCCGGCTCGGAGGGAGCCGGGTCGGCGGCGTCCGGTTCTCCGGCGGCGAAGACGCGCGGGTCGTTGCGGGTCTGGAAGTCCCGGTCCGAGGCGGTCAGGGCGACCCGTACGCCCGTGCCCGAGGCCGCCCCGGCCACGTACGCCGTCCACGCGCGGCCGTCACAGACCAGCGCGGCAGCCCCGGAGTCGCGCAGGATGTGCCCGATCTCGCCAGATTTGTACATGGGGTTGAGCGGCACGACCACCGCCCCGGCCTTCCACGCGGCCAGGACGGCGAGCACGAAGTGCGGGGTGTTCTGGAGCATGACGGCGACCCGGTCCCCGCGGCCGATGCCGTGCGCGGCGAGGTGGCCGGCGACGGAGTCGGAGAGCGCGTCGGTCTCCGCGTAGCCGATGCGGCCGTCGAAGTAGGCCAGCGCGGTGCGCTCGGGGGCCCGGGCGACGGCGTCGCGGAAGGCGTGCAGCAGGCTCGGCGGCGGGGAGACGGGGGCGCGCTGGGCCGGGCCGAGCAGTCCCAGCCACGGCTTGGCGGCGTAGCGGGAGGACGGGTCCGGCCGCGTCACCTGGTCTCCCACTTCTGCTGGATGTGGTTCATGCCGGTGAGCCAGCGGTCCGGTTCGGTGGCGCGGGCGGCGTAGTAGTCCGCGACCTCGGGGTGCGGGAGGATCAAGAACCGGCCCTTCTCCATGCCGTCGAACAGTGCGTCCGCAACCGCTTCCGGCTCGATCGCGGTCGGCGCGAGGACGAGTTCGCCCGCCGAGCCCGCGGCCGTCAGCATGTCGGTGCGGACCCCCTGCGGGCAGATGGCGTGGACCTGCACGCCGCGGTGGCGGTAGGTCAGCGAGAGCCACTCCGCGAAGGCGAGCGCACCGTGCTTGGTGACACTGTACGGCGCCGCCCCGATCATGGTCAGCAGTCCTGCGGCCGAGACGGTGGACACGAAGCGCCCGCTCCCGCGCTCCAGCCAGTCCGGCAGCAGCAGCCGGGCCGCGCGGACGTGCGCCATGACGTTGGTGTCCCAGGCCGCCTCCCACACGGCTTCGTCGGCGAACGCGTCGCCGCCCGAGCCGAGTCCGGCGTTCGCGCAGTAGACGTCCACCCCGCCGCCGAGGGCCTCGCGGGCCTCGGCCACGACGGTCGAGGCGTCGCCCGGGACCGCGATCGCCTTCGCCCCGATCTCGCCCGCCACGGCGGCGGCCTTCGCGGCGTCGAGGTCGTTGACCACGACCGTGGCCCCCTCCTCGGCGAAGCGGCGGGCGAGGGCGGCGCCGATGCCGCCGCCCGCTCCGGTGACGACGACTCGCTGGTCCTGGTACGCGCTCACGGGATCACCTTTCATGGCGTTCACGGCCGGATGCCGGGCAGACTAACCGGTCGGTATGTCGGGGTGGAAGAGGGGCGACGCCTAGCTTGGCCGGATGACGCTGTCGCGACGGGGGCTGCTGGGACTGGCGGGGAGTACGGGAGCCTTGGGGACCCTGGGGGCGGTGGGCGCGGCGCCGCCCGGGCCGGTGGCGGGCGCGGCTGCGGATCCGGCGGTGGCCACGGCAGACCGGGTGCGCACCGGCTTCGAACAGCTCGCCGCGGACGGATACGAGGTGCTCGCCGGCCGGCGGGTGGGGGTCGTCACGAACCCCACCGGGATCACCGCCGACGCCCGCCACCTGGTCGACGTACTGCACGAGGACGCCCGGGTGGACCTGGTGGCGGTGTTCGGGCCGGAGCACGGGTTCCGCGGCACCGCGCAGGCGGGCGACTCCGAGGCGGCCGGGCGCGATCCGGCGACGGGGCTGCCGGTGTACGACACGTACGGCAAGAGCGGGCAGAAGCTCGCCGACGTGTTCACGGCGGCCGGGATCGACACGGTCGTCTTCGACATCCAGGACGTCGGGGCGCGCTTCTACACCTACATCTGGACCCTGTACGACTGCATGCGCGCGGCCGCGCTGGCCGGCAAGACGGTGGTGGTACTGGACCGGCCGAACCCGGTGGGCGGCCGGCGGGCCGCCGGGCCCGTACTGGAGCGCGCGTACGCCAGCGGTGTGGGCCGGGAGCCGATCGCGCTCGCGCACGGGATGACGGCGGCCGAGCTGGCCCTGCTGTTCAACGCGGAGTTCCTGGCGGCGAAACCGGTCGCACTGCACACCGTACGCATGACCGGATGGCGGCGGGACTCCTTCTTCGGCGCGACCGGACTGCCCTGGGTGCCGCCGAGCCCGAACGTGCCGACGCCGGACACGGCCCTCGCGTACGCCGGCACCTGCCTGTTCGAGGGCACCAACCTGTCCGAGGGGCGCGGGACGACCACGCCGTTCGAGGTGGTCGGCGCGGAGGGGGTGGACCGGCGGTGGGCGGAGGCGGCGCAGGCGCTGGGACTGCCCGGGGTGTGGTTCCGGGAGGCCTGGTTCACCCCGACCTTCTCCAAGTTCACCGGGAAGGTGTGCGGCGGGGTCCGGCTGATCGTGCACGACCGGGCGGCCTTCGACCCGGTGCGGGCCGGGATCGGGCTGCTGGTGACCGCGAAGCGGACGTGGAGCGGCTTCGCGTGGCGCACGGACCACTGGATCGACCAGCTGACCGGCTCGGACCGGGTCCGGAAGATGGTGGACGCCGGGGCGGGGGTCGAGGAGATCGCGGGCGACTGGGCGGCGGGGCTGGAGCGGTTCGCGGAGGTGCGGGGGCGGTACCTGCTCTATCCGTGAATCCTCGGGGATCCGTGTGCATCTGCGTGCATCCGTGCGAGTCCTCGTGAATCCGTGTGAATCCGTGGGCGACAGGGGTCTGGCCGGGTAGGGGCGGCAGCAGGATGCTGGACGGCACCGGAGAGACGGCGCGGAGGGGGACCTCATGTCGGATGCAATGGCGTCGAGCGGTGGGATCGGGGTCGGTCCGTACGCGGAGCTGACCTTCGACGCGGACGGTGACGTGGACCAGGGCGCCCAGGATGCGGTGGCCGCCCTGGAGGCCACCGACCTGCTGGTCTTCGCGCACGGCTGGAACAGCGACCGGTCGACCTCGACCCGGCTCTTCGACCGCTTCTACGCGCCGTTCCCGGGGCTGGTGGGGCCGGGGGTGCGGCTGGGGTACGTGGGCGTCGTCTGGCCCTCGATCCGGTTCTCGGACGAGCCGATACCGGACTTCGACCCCCACGGCGCGCTCGCCGAGCCGGGCCACGGGACGGCCCTGGACCCCGCCACGCTGCGGGCGCTCGGGGAGTTCTGGCCGGGGCGGGTGGCGGAGCTGGACCGGGTCGCCGAACTGCTGGAGGACCGGCCGGAGTCGGCGGCGGCGTTCACCGAGTTCGGGGCGCTGGTACGGGAGCTGGCGGGCGTGGACGTGGTGGATGCGGGGGAGGCGGGAGATCCCGTCGATCCGGCGGACGCAGCCGTCGCCGCTGCCGTCACCGGGCCGGTCGTACGGGACGTGCCCGCCATCTTCACGCTGGACGTGCTGGAGGTGTGCCGTGCCCTCACCGCGGGGCTGGCCGAGGCGGGCGCGCCGGACGGAGGCGCCGCCGCCGAGCCCGGCTTCGCCCTCGGCGGCGGCCTGCGCACGCTGTGGAACGGGGCCAAGGAGCTGCTGCGGCAGGCCACGTACTACCAGATGAAGAGGCGGGCCGGAGTCGTCGGCGAGCGCGGCCTCGGCCCGGTGCTGGCCGAACTCGCGGGCCGCCGCCCGGCCCTGCGGATCCATCTGATCGGCCACAGCTTCGGGGCCCGGGTGGTGTCCTTCTCGCTGCGCGCGGTGCCGGACGGCGCCCGGTACGTGAAGTCCGCGACGCTGCTCCAGGGGGCCTTCTCCCACTACGCCTTCGCCGACCGGCTCCCCCACGACAAGGGCAGCGGCGGCGCCCTGCACGGGATGCAGCGCAGGGTCGACGGCCCGGTGCTCGCCTGCCACTCCCCGTACGACTCGGCCCTCAAGGTCTTCTATCCGCTGGCCTCCCGGATGGCAGGGGATTCGGCCGGTCTCCTCGGCTTCGACGAGCGGTGGGGCGCGATCGGTCATGACGGGGTGCAGGCGGTGCCCGGCGCGCCGCGGCTCACCCTGGACGCGGCCCTGCGCGCGGGGGTGCCGGAGGCCGGTTGCGTCAGTGTGGACACCGGGTCCGTGGTGCGCCGCGGCGGTCCCCCGTCGGGGGCGCACAGTGACATCTGCCACGAGGAGCTGGCCCGGCTCGTGGTTGCTGCGGGGCGCATGGGGCGCTGACTTCCGGCCATGTGCCACCCGTACGCCTCGACCGCCCCCGCATGCGCCCGCACCTGGCCGGGCATGTTGGGCACATCTCACGGTGCGTCGTCGTTCGACGTAGTACGACGCCCCCCGGTGCGGGCGTGGGCGCGACGGAGGTGAAGGTGTGATGGCGGGATTCCGGAGTCTGGCGTACCAGGTGCGGGACGCGCGCAATGACCGTGCCCTGCGGCGCCATTCGCTGCGCCGCTGCCTGGAGCGGTTCGCTCCGTACGGGCACCGGGCGACGTGGTGGCATCTGTGCGATCGGCACGGGATCGCCCCCGAGGACCGGGCGGCCGATCCGCAGCGGCTGGTGGCGGCGTTGGAGGAGCTGGAGGACGCGCGGGCCGTCTGGCTGGAGTACGAGCGGCAGTTCGCGGAGCGGCGCCGGCGGGAGAAACACCACGGGCTGCGCCGGCCGGAGTGGGCGTGGGGCGGCAGCGGGGATGCGGTGGTGCGGTGCGCCGATCCGGGGGTGCGGCCGGACGGGACGCTGGGCGAGGTGCTGCGGCGGCTGGTCGCGGCGCTGGAGTCGGAGCCGGGGACGGGGTGCCCGGTCTGCGGGGAGCAGGAGCTGCGCTGGGCCGCGCACGGGCCGGGGCAGAGACGGGGGCCCCGCGCGGGGCATCGCACCTGGGAGGGTGCGTGGGCCTGGGACGGTCCGGTGTGTGCGGGCTGCGGGATCGTCGTGCCGAGGCCGGCGCTGGCGGACGCGGTTTCGCTGGCGGACCCGGCTTCGGCGGGGGCGGCATGAGCCGGCGGGGACTTGGGGCGACGGGGCCGGATCCGGTTTCGGTTGCGGTTGCGGTTGCGGTTGCGGTGTCGCTGAACGGGGCGCGCGGTGCCGTCGACGGCGGTGCCGTGCCCCTGTCCCCGCCGGACGTGGTGGAGTCGGCGCTGGCGGCGGTGGCCGCCGGGGCCGGGGAGGTACTGGTCCATCCGCGGACCCCGTGCGGCCGGGAGAGCCTGTCGCCCCGGGTCGTGGGGCCGCTGCTGGAGGCGATGCGGGGCACGGGGGTCTCCGTACCGCTTTCGGTGTCCGCGGGGATCGGGGCCGAGCCCGATCCGGCGGGGCGGCTGGAGCGGATCCGGTCGTGGACGGTGCTGCCGGACCGGGCGGTGGTGCATTTCGCGGAGCCGGGGGCCGAGGAGTTGGCGCAGGCCCTGCTGGCGCGGGGCGTGGCGGTGGACGCGGTGGTTCCGCTGGGCGGGAAGGCCGGGGCCGGTTGGGGGGTCGCGCCGGGGACCGGAACGGGGAGCGAGCCCGGGCCGTTGACCCGGTTCCTGGCCTGGCCCGTACGGGACCCGGCGCGGATCCGGCTCGTGGTGGAGCTGGCCGCGGCCGATCCGGCGCTGGTGGCGGGGCTGCGGTGGCTGCCGCCGGTGCCGCTGCTGCTGTTCGGGCGGGAGGCCGCCGCCTGGCCGGTGCTGCGGCTGGCCGTGCGGTGCGGTGCGGGAGCGCGGACCGGCGTGGGCGACGTACTGCACCTGCCGGACGGCCGGCCGGCTCGGTCGAACGCCGAGCTGGTGGCGGCGGCCCGCGAGATCGCGGGGAGCGCGACAGCCGTTACAACCGGGAGCCGGTGAGCTGCTCGCCGAAGACGTCGTCCGGGTTGGACAGGGCGCAGTTCTTCAGCGAGAGGCAGCCACAGCCGATGCAGTCGGACAGATGGTCGCGCAGGCGCGCCAGCTGGGTGATCCGCTGGTCGAGCTCGGCGCGCCAGGCCTCCGAAAGCCGGGCCCAGTCCTCGCGGTTGGGGGTGCGTCCCTCGGGGAGCTGGGCGAGTGCGTCGCGGATGGCGGCGAGCGGGATGCCGACGCGCTGGGCGGCGCGTACGAAGGCCACCCGGCGCAGTGCGTCGCGGCTGTAGCGGCGCTGGTTGCCGGTGGTGCGGCGGCTGCTGATCAGGCCCTTGGTCTCGTAGAAGTGCAGCGCGGAGACGGCCGCGCCGCTGCGGGCGGACAGCTGGCCGACGGTGAGCTCGTGGACTTTCTCGGGAATCTGCGGCACGAGGCCGAGGGTAGTCGGCCGGTCCGACATTCGTTGACAGACGTGTCGTTGACAGATACATGCGGCCGCACCATGCTGAGCAGCGCTGAGCAAGCGCTTATTTCGCCAGGGAGAGGGAGACGCATGGCCGAGCCGAGGATCTTCACGTCCGCCGAGGAACTGTGCGCGGGGATCGGGGAACCGCTCGGTCCGAGCGGTTGGCTGGAGGTGGACCAGAAGCGGATCGACCTGTTCGCCGATGCCACCGGCGACCACCAGTGGATCCATGTGGACCCGGAGCGGGCCGCGGGCGGACCCTTCGGCTCCACCATCGCCCACGGCTATCTGACGCTGTCGCTGCTGCCGAGCCTGGTCCCGCAGGTCATGCGGGTCGAGGGCATGAAGATGGGCATCAACTACGGCACCAACAAGGTGCGTTTCCCGGCGCCCGTCCCGGTCGGCTCCCGGCTGCGCGCCACCGCCGTGATCACGGAGGTCACGGAGGCGGGCGGCGGCGTCCAGGTCACGGCGACGGTCACGGTCGAGCGCGAGAACGGCGACAAGCCGGTGTGCGTCGCGGAGTCGGTGTCCCGCTACTACTTCTGAGCCGTACCGGGTCCGTCCGGGGCGGCTCCCACCATGCGCAGGACGAGGTCGGCGTAGAGCGCGCCGACCTCGTCGGGCGTGCGGCGGCCGGCCGCGTTGAACCAGCGGGCCACGTCGATGCACAGCGACAGGACGGCGAGGGTGGTGCCGGGGACGTCCGGAACGTCGAACTCCCCGGCCCCGACCCCGTCGGCGAGGATGCGGCGTACGGCGGCGTCGCTCTGCCGGCGCAGGGCCACGATCTCGGAGCGGTGCTCCGGAGCGAGGGCGTCCAGCTCGTACTGGACCACGCGCGCGGTGGTGTGGTGCGCGGCGTGCCACAGCACGAAGGAGCGTACGGCGGCGTCGAGCCGCTCGGCGGCCGAACCCGGGCCGGAAGCCGCGGTCTCCAGGATCTCCAGGGCCTTGTCGTGGCCGATCCGGCTGATCCGGTGGAGCAGCTCTTCCTTGGTCTTGTAGTGGATGTAGAGCGCGGCCGGACTCATGCCGGCCCGTCCTGCGATGTCACGCGTGGTGGTGGCGTGGTAGCCGCGCTCCGCGAACGCTTCGACGGCGGCGACGAGCAGCCGCCGCGCGGCGTCGGGGGTGACCTCCGACCACGGCCGGTAGCCGGCGGTCGTCTCCTCCGCGCTGTCCATCGCTCGCTCACCCTCTTCGTCCTGTGGAAGGACAACACCTTACCGGAGGGTGAGCAAGCGCTTAGCCGACATGGCTCCGGACCTCGTACGCGGGGATCGGACGCCGGCCTCGGACCCGGGCCTCAGACCTTCGGCTGGAAGGGGTCGTAGTCGGCCATGATCTTCTCCATCCGGGCCTGGTCGACCCGGGTGACGATCTGGGTGAGCTCCTGGCGGTCCCGGATCACCTTGGCGAGGGTGAAGGCCGAGGTGGTGAGGTAGAGGACCGCGATGCCGAGGAAGGCGCGGACCCAGCCGTCCACCTGGAGGTGGTAGATCCCCACGGCGACGGCACAGATGGCGATGGCGAAGGCGGCGACGGCCTGACCGTAGTACGCCGCCGAGTTGCGCTGCTTGACCGGTGTCTCACTCATGGACCCAGCATCGGGCGGCGCGGCCGCGGGCACCTCCGCGCACGTACTCAGATGCGTACTCAGATGCACGCCGGGGCGCACGCTCAGAAGGCGGACACTCCGGTGCGGGCGCGGCCGATCAGCAGCTTCTGGATCTGGCTGGTGCCCTCGTACAGGGTCATCACGCGGGCGTCGCGCAGCAGTTTGCCGGCCGGGTACTCGTCGATGTAGCCGTAACCGCCGTGCACCTGGAGGGCGTTGCTCGCGGCCCGCACCGCTGCCTCGGAGGCGAAGAGCTTGGCGGTGGAGGACTCGGTGGCGAAGGGCTGCCCGCGGTCGACGAGGTCGGCGACCCGCCAGGTCAGCAGCCGGGCCGCGTCCACGTCGACCGAGATGTCGGCGATCAGCTCCTGGACCAGCTGGTGGTGGGCGATGGGCTTGCCGAACTGCTCGCGCTGGGCGGCGTACGAGACGGCCGCGTCCAGCGCCGCCTGCGCGATGCCGACGCACCCGGCGGCGACCGACATCCGGCCCTTGGCGAGGGCCGACATGGCCACGGAGAAGCCCTTGCCCTCGGGCCCGAGCATCGCGGAGACGGGGACGCGGACCCCGTCGAGGGCGAGTTCGGCGGTGGCCTGGCCGCGCAGGCCGAGCTTGCCGTGGATCTCGCGGCGGGTGAGTCCTGGGGTGTCGGTGGGGACGAGGAAGGCGGAGATCCCGCGGTGGCCGGGCTCGTCGCCCGTGCGGGCGAAGAGGAGGACCACGTCGGCCCAGGTGCCGTTGGTGATGAACATCTTGCTGCCGCTGATGACGTACGCGTCCCCCTCGCGCACGGCGCGGGTGGTGAGGCTCCCCGCGTCGGAGCCGGTGCCGGGCTCGGTCAGGCCGAAGCAGCCGAGCGCCTCGCCGGAGCAGAGGCGGGGCAGCCAGGCGCGCTTCTGCTCCTCGGTCCCCCAGGCGGCGAGGGTCTTGGCGACCAGGCCGAGGGAGACGGAGACGATCCCGCGCACGGCGGAGTCGCCGCGGCCGAGCTCCTCGGTGACGAGGACGTAGGCGAGGTGGTCGCCGCCGGAGCCGCCGTACTCCTCGGGGACGGTCAGGCCGAGGAAGCCGAGGTCACCGAGTTTCTTGACGATGGCCCGGTCGACGCTCTCGGCGCGGTCCCAGTCGGCGGCGTACGGGACGATCTCGCGCTCGGTGAACTCGCGGGCGAGCCTGCGTACGGCTTCCTGCTCCTCGCTCAGCTCCAGATTCACCGGGCACCTCCGGGCGGTCCGGCGCGGGTCGACCAGAAGGTTAACTAGCACCGGTAGTTTATGGCGGGCAGGCCCTACTATGTGGCGCATGGCCAGACCGCGCAAGCCCCTCCTCAGCAGAGACCGCATCGTCGAGGCGGCGGGCGCGCTGGTGGACGCGGAGGGGCTGGGGGCGGTGTCGACGCGGCGGCTGGCCGCCGCGCTGGGGGTCAGCGGGCCGTCGCTGTACAACCACTTCCGCACGAAGGACGAGATCCTGGACGCGGTCGCGGACGCGGTGAGCGCGCGGGTCGACTTGTCGATGTTCGAGCCGGGGGCGGGCCGGGACTGGCGGGGCGCCCTGCACGACTGGGCCCACTCGTACCGGGACGCGCTGTCCGACCATCCGAACATCGTGCCGGTGCTGGCGCGCGGCCCTGGCCGGCGCCCGGCGGGGCTGCGGGTGGCGGACGCGGTGTTCGGCGCGATGACGGAGGCCGGGTGGCCGCCGGCCCAGGCGACGCGGATCGGCGCGCTGATGCGGTACTTCATCCTGGGCTCGGCGGTGGGCTCGTTCGCCGGGGGTTTCGTGGACGACGAGGCGGCATACGACCCGTCGGACTACCCCCACCTGGGCCAGGCCCACCTGCTGGCCGAGCGCCGGCGCGAGGTGGACGAGGGCGCGTTCGAGACGGGCCTGGCCGCCCTGCTGGACGGACTGGCCCTCCAGCACGAGGCATTGACGGGGCGGGCGACCGGCGGTTAGCAGGCCGCCGGATCCCCGCTAGAACACGACGAGCGAGCGGCCGCCCTTGCCGGCGAGCATCGCCTCGAAGGCGGCCGGGATGCCGTCCAGGGTGATGCGGTCGGTGACCAGGGAGCCGAGGTCGAGGCGGCCCGCGCGGACGTGGTCGGCTATCAGCGGGAGATCGCGCGCGGGGTCGCTGTTCCCGTACACGCAGCCGGTGAGGGTGCGGGCGAAGTGGAAGATCTCCAGGGCGTGGAAGCTCACCTTCTGCTCCTTGCCGCCGATGCCGACGACCGTGGTGCGGCCGCCGCGGCGGGTGGAGTCCCAGGCCCCGCGGATGGACTCCGCCCGGCCTGCGCACTCGACGGCGACGTCCGCGCCCTGTCCGCCGGTGAGGGCGCGGATCTGCTTGGCGGTGGTGTCGGAGGCCAGCACGAACTCGGTGGCCCCGGCCGCCCGGGCCAGCTCCTCCTTGGCCGGGGAGACGTCGACGGCCACGATCGGGCCCGCCTCCGCCATCCGCGCGGCCTGGAGGGCGGCCAGGCCGACGCCGCCGACGCCGAAGACGGCGACGGACTCGCCGGGGCGCACCCGGGCACTGTTGCGCACCGCGCCGTAGCCGGTGAGGACGGCGCAGCCGAGCAGTGCGGCCTCGGCGAGCGGGATCCCGGCGGGCGCGGGCAGCACGCAGTTGGCCGCGACGACCGTCTCCTCGGCGAACGCGGCCACGTTCAGCCCCGGGTGCAGCGGCGTGCCCTCGGCGTCGTGGGCGTAGACCGCCCCGACCCCGCTGAGCGCCTTGGCGCAGAGCCAGACCTCGCCGATCGAGCAGTGGTGGCACTCCCCGCAGGACGGGGACCAGTTGAGCACCACCCCGTCGCCGGGGGCGACGTGGGTGACGCCCTCGCCGACGGCCAGGACCGTCCCCGATCCCTCGTGGCCGAGGACGGCGGGGACGGGGACCACCATGGTGCCGTCGGTGAGGGAGAGGTCGGAGTGGCAGACACCGGCTGCGGCGAGCCGCACCCGGACCTGGCCGGGGCCGGGATCGGGCAGGACTATCTCCCGTATCTCCAGCGGGGCTCCGACGGCGGGCAGGATGGCGGCGCGGACCATGGTCGATTCCGTCTCTCGGGCTCAGGAGGGCAGGGCGGTGACGTGGAGCTGGGGCGGGCGGCTCAGAACTGCAGCGACTTGGTCTGGAGGTACTCGGCCAGGCCGTGCGGGCCGAGCTCGCGGCCGACGCCCGACTGCTTGTAGCCGCCGAAGGGCGCGAGCGGGTTGAAGCGGCCGCCGTTGATGTCCACCTGGCCGGTGTCCATGCGGCGCGCGAAGGCGACCGCGGTCTCCTCGTCCGCCGCCCAGACCGCGCCGCCCAGCCCGTACACGGTCCCGTTCGCGATGCGCAGGGCCTCGTCCTGGTCCTCGTACGGGAGGATCGAGAGCACCGGGCCGAAGATCTCCTCCTGCGCGATGGTCATCTCGGGCGTGACGTCCGCGAACACGGTCGGGGCGATGAAGTACCCGTGCTCGGAGGGCGCCTCGGGGCCGCCGGCGACGAGGCGCGCGCCCTCCTCGACGCCCTTCGTGATGTATCCGCGGACGCGGTCGCGCTGCTTGGCGTTGACGACCGGGCCGAGGCGGGTGCCCGGGTCGCGGGGGTCGCCCGAGGGGTACTTGGCGACGGCGGCGGCCGCGAGCGAGACGGCCTCCTCGTACTGGTCGCGGTGGACGAGCATCCGCGTGAGCGCGTTGCAGCTCTGGCCGGAGTTGTTCATGACGTGGCCCACGCCCGCCGCGACGGCCTTGGCCAGATCGGCCCCGGGCAGGATGACATTGGCCGATTTGCCGCCGAGCTCGAGGGCGACGCGCTTGACGGCGGCGCCGGCCGTGGCGCCGATCTGCTTGCCGACCGCGGTGGAGCCGGTGAAGGAGACGAGGTCGACTCCCTCGTGCGCGGCCAGCGCCTGTCCGGCGACCGGGCCGGTACCGGTCACCAGGTTGAACACGCCCGCCGGGATGCCCGCCTCGTGCACGGCTTCGGCGAAGAGCTGTGCGGTCAGCGGGGTGTCCTCGGCCGGCTTGAGGACGAGGGTGCAGCCGGCGGCGAGAGCGGGTGCCACCTTGGCAACGATCTGGTGCAGCGGGTAGTTCCAGGGCGTGATGGCCCCGACGACACCGACCGGCTCCAGCAGCACGGTGGAGTTGCCGATCCGCTCCTCGAAGGCGTACGAGGCCCCCAGCTCGGCGTACGAGGAGGACACCGCGATCGGCGCCCCCACCTGGACCATCTCCGAGAAGCCCCGCGGGGAGCCGAGTTCGGCGGTGATGATCTCGGCGAACTCGTCCTTCCGGGCGACCAGCACATCGCGGAGCGCGCCGATCAGGGCGGCCCGCTCGGCCGGAGCCGTGGCCGCCCAGCCGGGGAACGCGGCGCGTGCCGCACGAACGGCCGCGTCGACGTCGTCGGCGTTCCCGGCCGGGACCCGGTCGATGACCTGCTCGTCGGCCGGGTTGACCACCTCGATCCGCTCGCTTCCGGCGGCGGGCCGCCATGCGCCGTCGATGTACATCCCGTCGTGGGCCTTCATGGCTTTCCTCCCGAGCGCGCACGAACGCGCGGACGCGTAGACCTGACCTCGTTCGACCACCCTACAAACTACCGCCGGTAGTTTTCGGCCCGCCACTGCTCCCGGGGTCAGATGATGCCGAAAAGCATCCCTGCGCCGAGGACGACGAGGGAGGTGAGGGCCGCCCATTTCACGGTGAAGCGGGTGTGGTCGCCGAACTCGACCTTGGCCATGCCGACGAGGACGTAGACGGCGGGAACCAGCGGGCTGGACATGTGCAGGGCCTGGCCGACCAGGGAGGCGCGGGCGATCTCCAGGGGGGAGACACCGTGGGCGGCGCCGGCTTCGGCCAGGACGGGCAGGACGCCGAAGTAGAAGCCGTCGTTGGACATGAAGTAGGTGAGCGGCAGGCTGAGCAGGCCGGTGACCAGGGCCATGTGCGGGCCCATGCCCTCGGGGACGACGCCGACGAGCCAGTCGGCCATGTGCTTGACCATGCCGGTGCCGCTGAGGACGCCGGTGAAGACGGCGGCGGCGAAGACCATGCCGGCGACGTTCAGCACGTTGTCGGCGTGGGCGGCGATCCGGGCCTTCTGATCGGGCATGTGGGGGAAGTTGACGGTGAGGGCGAGGGCGGCGGCGAGGAGGAAGAGCACCGGGATGGGCAGCAGCTCGGTGATCATCGCGGTGAGGAGGGCGATGGTGAGACCGGCGTTGAACCAGTAGAGGCGCGGGCGGAGGGTCGGACGGCGGGGGTCGAGGCCCTGGAAGCCGTCCTCGTGCGCGGCGGAGTCGGGGTCGGATTCCGTGCCGGAGTCGGAGCCTCCCCCCGTACGGGAGGTGGGGACGGACGGCTCGGCCGGAGCCGCGGACCCGGTGGCGGTGGACCCGGTGGCGGTGGACCCGGTGGCGGTGGACCCGGTGGCGGTGGACCCGGTGGCGGTGGCGACCAGCAGACGCTCCTCGGCGGGCTCCGCGTCCTCCCCGGGCATGACCAGCGTCCCGACCCGGCGGCGCTCCTTGAGGCCGAGTACGTACGCGAGGCCGAACACGAACAGCAGGCCGACCGCGAGGGCGGGAATCATCGGGACGAAGATGTCGGAGGCGTCGAGCTTGAGGGCGGTGGCCGCGCGGGCCGTGGGGCCGCCCCAGGGCAGGGTGTTCATGACACCGTTGGCGGTGGCGGCGACGCCCGTCATGACCACCAGACTGAGGCCGAGCCTCTTGTAGAGCGGGTACATGGCCGAGACGGTGATCATGAAGGTGGTCGAGCCGTCCCCGTCGAGCGAGACGATCGCGGCGAGGGCCGCGGTGCCGACCACGACCCGCACCGGGTCCGCCTTGCAGAAGCGCAGGATGCCGCGCACGATCGGGTCGAACAGGCCGACGTCGATCATCACGCCGAAGTAGACGATGGCGAACATCAGCATGGCGGCGGTCGGCGCGAGCTTGCCGACGCCGTCGATGACGTAGTCGCCGAGGTGGGCGCCCTTTCCTGCGAACACGCAGAACAGCGCGGGGATGAGGACGAGCGCCGCGATGGGCGACATTTTCTTCATCATGATCAGGACCAGGAAGGCGGCGATCATGGCGAAGCCGAGGAAGGTCAGCATGCAGGGAACGTAGGTGCCCCCTCCGTGCGTCAACAAGACGTCAGCGCGTGAGCAATACGAGCAAAACCCCAGCTCAGGGCAGGGGTGTCAGTTCGACGGGGAAGCCGTTGAGCACCGCGGTACCGGACAGCGGGTCGAGCCGGGAGCCGTCGAGGAGCTGGTTGACGTTGACGCCGGGCGCGGCGGAGGCGACGGAGAGCCGGGCCCCGTCACGGTCGTGGCCCCAGCCGTGCGGGAGGCTCACGACGCCGGTGCGGACGGTGTCGGTGACCTCGACGGGCACCTCCAGACTGCCGCCGTCGGCGGTGATCCGGGCCAGGCCTCCCTCGGTGAGGCCGAGCCGCCCGGCGTCCTGCGGATTCACCTGGAGGGTGCAGCGGTTGGAACCTCCGGTGAGGGCCGGGACGTTGTGCAACCAGCTGTTGTTGGACCGCAGGTGGCGGCGGCCCACGAGCACCAGGGTGGCGGGGCGGTCGGCGAGCGCCGCGCGCAGCCTGGGGAGCTCGGCCGTGATCGGGTCCGGGAGCAGCTCGATCCTGCCGCTGCGCGTCCTCAGCACGCCCGGGAGCCGGGGCCGCAGCGGGCCCAGGTCGATGCCGTGCGGGTGGGCGAGCAGCCGCTCCAGGCTCAGTCCCTCGGGGGCGGGGCCTGCGCCGAACCGGTCTCCGTACGGCCCGAGTCGGAGCATCAGGTCGAGCCGCCGCTCGGGGCCGCTCTCCCCCGTCAGGAGGCCGGCCAGGCGCGCCGGATCCTGCCCGTGCAGCGGCGAGCGCGGGTCGGCGGTCTCCTTGGCGAGGGTGCCTCGGATGACCATCTCGTCGACGGAGGACGGGGCGGCGGATCCGTGCATGCCGGAGACCGCCAGGACGAGGCGGGCATGGATCTCGCACTCGTCGAGCCGGCCCGCTTCGAGCGGGACGGCAGGACGGCTGTAGCGCACCTGGTTGCGGATGGCGAACCCGTTGAAGGCGAAGTCGTGGTGGGCGCTCTGCGAGGGCGGCGGCGGGGGCAGCACGACGTGGGCGTGGCGGGAGGTCTCGTTGAGGTACGGGTCGATGCTGACCATGAAGTCGAGCCCGGCCAGGGCCGCGTCGAGGCGCCGCCCGTCGGGGGCCGACAACACCGGGTTGGCGGCGATGGCGACCACGGCCCGGATCCGCCCCTCCCCCGGCGTCTCGATCTCCTCGGCCAGGGCGGCGATGGGCAGTTCGGACTTGGCCTCGGGGTGCCCGCTGACCCGGCTGCGCCAGCGGCCCAGGGTGAAGCCCTTGCCGGGCCCGGTGGGGCGCGGCCGCGGGCCGGCGGCCGGGAGCGGGAAGAGGACTCCCCCGGGCCGGTCGAGGTTGCCGGTGAGGATGTTCAGCACGTCGACCAGCCAGCTGGCGAGCGTGCCGTACTCGACGGTGCAGCTGCCGATCCGCCCGTAGACGGCGGCGGTGGGCGCGGCCGCCAGGGCGCGGGCGAGGTCGCGGATCTCGGCGGCCGTGAGGTCGCAGGCGGGGGCGACGGCCTCAGGAGTGAAACTCGCGAGGGCTTCGGCGAGTTCCCCGAGTCCCTCGGTCCGTTCCTCCAGGGCGCCGGGGGTGGCGAGCTTCTCCGCGAGGAGGGTGTGCGCGAGGGCGGCCAGCAGCAGGGCGTCGCTGCCGGGGCGGGGTGCGAGGTGGAGGTCGGCGAGCTTGGCGGTGCGGGTGCGGCGGGGGTCGACGACGACCAGGGTGCCGCCGCGGGCGCGCAGCGCCTTGAGCCGGCCCGGGAAGTCGGGGGCGGTGCACAGGGAGCCGTTGGATTCGACCGGGTTGGCGCCGAGGAGCAGCAGGAAGTCGGTGCGGTCGAGGTCGGGGACCGGGATGGCGAAGGGGTCGCCGAAGAGGAGCCCGCTGGAGACGTGCTTGGGCATCTGGTCGAGGGTGCTGGCGGTGAAGAAGTTGCGGGTGCCGAGGGCTTTGAGCAGGAGCGACGGGTACAGGTTGCCCGCCATCGTGTGCACGTTCGGGTTGCCTAGGACCACTCCGACGGACTGGGCCCCGTACTCCTGCACGAGGGCCGGGACGGCCGCGGCGATGGCCTCGTACGCCTCATCCCAGGTGGCCTCCTGGAGCCGGCCGTCGCGGCGGACCAGGGGGGTGCGCAGGCGGTCGGGGTCGGCGTCGAGCGCGCCGAAGGCCGCGCCCTTGGGGCAGATGAAGCCGCGGCTGAAGACGTCCTCGCGGTCCCCGCGGGCGCCCGTGACGGCGGCGTCCTCGATGGTGAGGGTGAGGCCGCAGGTGGCTTCGCAGAGGGGGCAGATGCGCAGGGCGGTGCGGGGCATGGGCCCTCCAGGGGCGGCAGGCGCGACACGGACACGCGGGCGAGCCGAGCATACCGACCGGTTGGCACGGTGGGGAGGGGCCGGTCCGCGCGCGGGACCTCCCGCGGGTGGATCAGTCCAGTACGCGGGAGAGGTACGCGTGCATCATGGCCCGGGTTTCGGCCACGATGGCGGGGTCGCCGGCCGGGTCGGCGCGAAAGGCCAGCTTCGTCAGCGCGTCCGTGGCCTCGACGGCGACCAGGACCGCCCGCTCCAGGGTGGCGTCCGGGGTCAGGCCGAGGTGGGCGCCGAGCAGTTCGGTCAGGCGTACGGCGACCAGCCCGTTGGGGTCGGCGGCCGGGCCCTCGGCCGGCGGGGCGGGCACCCCGAAGTCGACGAGCGCGAAACCGGGGACGGTCCGCTTCATGGCCAGGTACTCGTCGAGCACGGCGTCCACGACGGGCCGCCAGTCGCCGGACGGGAGCTCGGCGAGGCGGTCCGCGATGGCGCCGGTGTACCGGTCCAGGTTGCGGTGGGCGAGGGCGATGGACATGGCCCGCTTGTTGCCGAAGAAGCGGTAGACCGAGCCGATGGGCACGCCGGCGCGCAGGGCGACGGCCCGGGTGCTGAGGTTCTCGTACCCGGTCTCGTCCAGGAGTTCGGCGCAGGCGTCGAGGATCCGGGCGAGCCGGTCGGCGCTGCGCTGCTGGATCGGCGTCCGGCGCAGGGGGTGGGCGGGGGGCACGGGGTCCATCATGCCGCTCCTGAGTCCCGGGTTCAGCAGCGGTCTCAGTTCAGCAGGAGGCCGATGCCCCCGATCGTGAAGGTGATCATGAGCGCGAGCAGCGGCAGTTGGCCGGTGACGGCCCTGGCGGGCGGGAAAAGGCGTACGGACCGGTCGTGGGCCGAGATCACGCCGAGTACGTGGCCGGTGACGACGGCGATGACCTGGAGGGCCGCGAGGCTGCCAGGGCCCAGTGATGGCAAGGGTTCTGGGGCGTTGTCAGTGCCGAGTGCCATGATTACCGTGCGTGGTCCTTCGGTGACGAGGAGGGAGAAATAGTGGGCGACGAGATAGCCGAGTGAGATCGGTACGAGTGAGTGCGCGAAGGCGGTCAGCGGGCCCGGGTGCGGGCCGCAGACGAGGCGGGTGGCCGCTGCGCAGAGGCAGTACAGGGTGGCGACGAGGGCGATGGCAGCGAGCAGTCCGAGCGTGGCCGTGGGGGTGCGGCCGAGGGGGGAGGTCTGGAGGGTGTTGATCCACGAAGGGTTGTCGGAGTAGCCGTCGTAGGCGGTGGAGCCAAGCAGCACGCAGACGGTGGCGACGAGTCCGGGCCGCTCGGGTGTCGCGTCGAGTCCGTGGAAGGGGTTGCGGAGTACCAGGCGGCCGTCGCTGCGGCGGCCGAAGGGGGAGAGCCGGGCCAGGAGGGCGGAGTACGCCTCGAAGGCGTCCGCGTCGGCGAACCAGCGCTCTCCGAAGCGGGCGGCGAGCGCGAGGTGGACGGCGGTGTAGACGGCGAGGGCGGTCAGGAGGGTGGTGGTGGATGCGGGATCGGGAGCGGCTAGTTCGAGCCAGGTGAAGCCGAACAGCCCGGCGGCGGCGGGCCATTGGCCGAGCCGGGCGGGAAGGGGGGCGTGCGCGTGCTGCGGCCGGGCGCGGGGCAGCCGGCGGTACAGGCGGTAGAGGGTGCGGAGCGGGTTGAGCAGGCGCCAGACGGGGCCGAGGAGGAGGGAGGCGGGGACGAGGCCGACCCAGAGGAGGACGTAGACGGCGCCGGGGGCGGGGTTGCGCGCGGGGTCGTCGGGGCCGAGGAGGAGGGAGAGGAGGACGGCGAGGGCGGCGCCGAGGCCGAGTCCCCGCAGGGCGGTACGGGTGGCCGGCGCGTCGGCCACCCGCTCCAGGGCGGCGGGCAGGGCGAGGCCTGACCGGTCGCCGTGGAATCGGGAGGAGGACCAGAGCAGGCCGAGCGCGAGGAAGGAGACGAAGAGTGCGGCGAAGGCACCGGCGAATGCGTAGAAGGGAGAGATCGGCAGATCGTGCTGGGACCCGATCCCGTGCGCGAGTGTGGTGAGCGGACCGGCCGGACCAGGGACCACGCCCCGGCCCCCGTCACCGGCGCCCGCGACGGGCCCGAGCCCGAGCCCGGGCGGGGTCATCGGACGAGGAGCTGGGTCAGGACGAGGCGGGACTCGTGGGTCTCGACCTCGAAGAGGCCCGTACGGTCGGCCGTCAGGACCAGGGTGGCCTCCTGACCTGCCGGCAGGGCGAGTTCCTGGTCGAAGCCGTGGACGTGCAGGGTGTCCGCGCGGTCGCTGGTCACGCGCAGGGCGACGCGCTCCCCGCGCCGCAGCTCGGTGCGGCCGGGGGCGGGGATGACCTTGCCGTCCCGGACGGTGATGGTGACGGTGCGGTCGGCAGGCGCCTGCGACGGCGAGGGTGAGGGCGACGGTGACGTGGGCATTGACGGCGGGGTGTGGCCGTGGCCGGCTTGGCCGGGGGTGGTGGCGGTGAGCTGAAGCGTGCCCTCGACGGCCTTGCCGGCGACGGCCCAGGCGGTGTGGTCGTCGGCGTAGAGGCGGACGGTCAGGGTGTGCGTGCCCTCGGGCACCTGAGCCGCCGGCAGGTGGAACCAGGGGCCGTACAGCCGGGCCAGTTTGCGGCCGTCGAGCTCCAGGTGGGCGTGGCCGGCGCCCGGGAGGGCGGCGCCGCCGGTGCTGTCGGGGGTGAAGCGGAAGTTCTTCACCGTCAGCTGGAGGTTCCAGCCGTCCTCGGAGTCGGGGCGGGCGGCGAGCTGTACCTCCGGCGCGCCCTCGGCCGTGACCTCGCGGAGCCGGTGGCCGGTGGGGTCCTGGGCATCGAGCAGGGTGCCGACGCTGCCGGTGGCCTGCTCGTGGCTGGTGCCGGGCTTGTGGTGGGTGGTGGCCCGCCCGCCGCAGCCCATCGCCGCGCCGCCGACAAGGAGGAGTACGAGTGCGAGCAGGGCCGCGCTTCGGGCGCCGCGTCGAGGCCGCGCCCCGACGGGCGGTATCCCGCAGCCCTCGCAGCTGATGGGGCCTGCGGCCCGTTCGTCGCTCACTGTGCTCCTCCTTCGACCGGGCGGGCCGGGTCCGGGGCGCGGTCACCCGGTCGGGAGGCGGCGATGGTGGCCCAGAGGGTCCAGGGGATCAGGGCCAGGGCCCGTGCCCAGGAGGGGCCGACCGGGATCCAGGGGATCATCAGCACAGCCTTGTCGAAGGCGTCGAGGAGGGTGAGGGCCGCCAGGAGCAGGGTCAGCCGCGCCAGCCAGGGGCGGGCGGGCCGCAGGGCGAGGCCCGCGCCCGTCCACCACAGGCCCAGCAGGAGCAGCGCCAGGGCCGGCACGGCGGTGTCCACGAGCGGCATCGTGGAGCCGGCCACGTCCAGGGCCAGCCCGGCCAGGCCCAGCAGCGAGGCCGCCGTGCCCAGGCGGGACCCGCGCAGGCGGCGCCACCACAGCACCCCGCCGACCAGGAGCAGGACAGCCGCCATCGCCAGCGCGATCTGGGTCTCCACCCGCTCCATGCCGCGCGCGCCGTACCAGTCGCAGCCGGCCGGCAGCTTGCGCGCCTGCACGCTGTAGTCGGCGCAGACGAGGAGTTGGGCCAGTTTCACCGGTTCGCCGACCAGCCGGGAGGAGGCGCCCGACACCTCACCGCGGCGGTCGCCGCAGTGCGGGAGCGTGCCCGGGGTGGAGCCGTCGGGTCCGCTCTGCCAGCAGTTCCCGCGGCCCTGGCCGTCCCACCACACGTCCATGCCGTTGGGGCGCGACGCCCCGGACTTGTCCTTGCCGAGGATGTTGGCGGCGTACCGGTTGTGGTGGGAGGTGTCCGCCTGCTTCGACCACGCCTCCTCGCCCCGGATGAACGCCGGGACCGCCGAAAGGAAGAAACCCGCGCGCCGGTGCCCGTACACCCAGTTGTTCTCGTACACGTTCCAGTTGCCGCCCGCGGTGATGATCCCGGTGCCCGGCGGCATGGAGATCTGCGGGCAGACCACCCCCTGCTCGTAGCCGCGCTCGATCGGCGGCTTGGCGCAGGTGCCGTCGGCGACGTACCCGTAGTAGTCGGCGTTGTTGTCGTGGATCAGGTTCCGCTCGAACTTGGCGTGGTTCTGCGGGAGCCCGGGGTGCCCGGGGAAGGCGCTGTCCATCGAGGCGCCGCCCATGTTCGCGTCGAACTCGTTGTCGTGGACCCAGACCGAGTCCCCCGCGGTGCCGGAGTAGCCGACCATGTTGTGGTGGCTGTGGCAGCCGGTGATCTCGATGGAGTAGCGCGGGACCTCGTAGCCGCGCCCATCGTTGACGTTCGAGGCGCTGCCCGGGTAGATGCCGGAGTCGCCGTTCCCGTACGACTCGCAGTTCTTGTACAGCCCGTGATCGCTGGCGAAGGTCAGGAAGCCGTACTCGTCGTTCCACCGGGTCAGGACGTCGTCGATGACGAACCCGTCGCCCGCGAGCACGTACAGCGAGTTGAAGGTGGTCCGCTGCGCGGTGAAGTTGCGGAAGTAGATGCCGTTCGACTTGTCGGCGCGTATGGCGTTGAGCTTCTGGTACTTGGCGTCGATGACGACGTCCTGCCGGTTCGCGCCCGTGCCCTCGATCTGCAGGTCCGTCTTGCCGAGGATCGCGACGAGGTTCTGGTTGTGCCGGCACTGCACCTGCTGCTCGTACGTGAGGATCTGGTAGCCGAGCGAGGAGTTGGGGGCCTTGAGCGCGGCGCACTCCCCCGTCGGCTTCGGCAGCGAGGGCTCCTCCTCGTACAGGCCGGGGAGGATCGCGATGTTCATGCCGGGCCGGTCCACGGCGTCGACGGCTTCCTGGAGGTGCCGGTAGCCGCTCTTCTCACACCGCTCGTACAGGGCGAGGTTGCGCTGCCTGAGCTCCTCCGGGAAGGCGGACGTCCGGCGTTCGAAGGCGGGCCGGTCGGTCTTGCAGACCAGCAGGTCGGGCTCGGCCTTCCGGTACTGCGGTACGGACCCGGAGCCGTCAGGCAGGGTCACGGGGCGCTCCTCGTGCGCGCGGGCGGCGGGCGCGGCGGCGAAGAGGGACAGGAGCGCGAGGAGGGCGGCGAGGAGCGCCGCCGGCACGGCAGGGAACCTGCGGGTCCACGACATGCGCGTGAGAGTAGAGCAATGTTCATCTTTTTGGATCCCCTACGGCAGCGCGAACTACGGCGCCGCGAAATCGGGGGCGCCATTGACGCGCGGGCCACGGAATCCTACTGTCGACCATAGGATTCCTTCGACTGTCACAGAGCGGGAGCACCCATGAGCGAGCAGGCCGAGCAGGCCCGGAAGACGGCCGGGGCACTGGAGTACCTCACCGGCTTCGGCAACGAGCACAGCTCGGAGGCCGTCCCCGGCGCCCTGCCGGCCGGCCGCAACTCGCCCCAGCGCTCCCCCCTCGGCCTGTACGCGGAGCAGCTCAGCGGCAGCGCCTTCACCGAGCCGCGGGGGCACAACCGCCGCTCCTGGCTCTACCGGATCCGCCCCTCGGCGGCCCACCCGCCCTTCACCCGGGTCGACAACGGCGCCCTGCGCTCCGCGCCCTTCACCGAGGCCCCGGCGGACCCCAACCGGCTCCGCTGGAACCCGCTGCCCGACGCGGCCCCCGGCACCGACTTCCTGGCCGGCCTGTGGACCCTCGGCGGCAACGGCGACGCCACCCAGCGCACCGGCATGGCCATCCACCTCTATTCCGCCAACGCCTCCATGACCGACCGGGTCTTCAGCGACTCCGACGGCGAGCTGCTGATCGTCCCCGAGCGCGGCGGCCTGCTGCTGCGCACCGAGCTCGGCCTGCTCAGCGCCGGCCCCGGCGAGATGGCCCTGATCCCGCGCGGCGTGCGCTTCCGCGTGGAGCTCCTGGACGAGGACGCCCGCGGATACGTCTGCGAGAACTACGGCCGCCCCTTCGAGCTCCCGGACCTCGGCCCGATCGGCGCCAACGGCCTCGCCGCCGCGCGCGACTTCCGGGCCCCGGTGGCCGCGTACGAGGACAGCGAGCGCCCGACCGAGGTGGTCAACAAGTTCTGCGGCAACCTCTGGTCCGCCACCTACGACCACTCCCCGCTCGACGTGGTCGCCTGGTACGGCACGCACACCCCGTACGTCTACGACCTGCGCCGTTTCAACGTCCTGGGCTCCATCAGCTACGACCACCCGGACCCGTCGATCTTCACCGTGCTGACCTCACCCTCCGACACCCCCGGCCTTGCGGGCGTGGACTTCGTGGTCTTCGCCCCGCGCTGGCTGGTCGGCGAGGACACCTTCCGCCCGCCGTACTTCCACCGCAACGTCATGAGCGAGTACATGGGCCTGATCGAGGGCGCCTACGACGCCAAGGCGGAAGGCTTCGTCCCCGGCGGCGGCTCGCTGCACAACATGATGTCCGCGCACGGACCGGACCGGGAGACCTTCGACAAGGCGAGCGCCGCCGAGCTGAAGCCGCAGAAGATCGACGACGGCCTCGCCTTCATGTTCGAGACCCGCTGGCCGATCACCGCCACCACCCAGGCGGCCGGCGCCGATCACCTCCAGCGCGGATACGACGACGTCTGGCAGGGGCTCCAGCGCCACTTCCGCGCCTAATATCGCTACGCGCGCGCCACGTGCTGCCGCGCATCACGTGCCACGCACCACGTGCGCCACGCCCCGTCCGTACGGAGAACCACCCGTGACCGCCTTCGCCCCCGACTCTCTGGTGCTCAACCGGAAGCTACCGCTCTGGTACCAGGTGTCACAGTCGCTGCGCGCCTCGATACTGGGGCGCACCCCGGACGCCTCGCTGCGCCTGCCCACCGAGGAGCAGCTCGCCGAGCACTACGGGGTGAGCGTGCTGACCATGCGCCAGGCGCTCAAGGAGCTGGAGGGCGAGGGGCTGATCAGCCGGCACCGGCGGCGCGGCACGTTCATCGAGCCGGGTGCGCGGCGCGGGGCGCCGGTACGGCTGCTGGGATCGGTCGACGCGATCGTGGCGCAGCAGTCGGGCGACCGTACGACGATTCTCGGCCACGCGCGGACGGCCGTGTCCGGGGAGCTGCTGGAGCACTTCCCGGACACGGCCGAGGTGGTCACGTACCGCCGGCTCCGCCACGACGGGGAGAGCGGCGAGCCGACGAACTGGGCGGAGAACGCGGTCCGGCCGGAGGTCGCCGAGGCCGTGGACCTGGCCGATCTGGCGCGCTGGCCGATGACCAAGGTGCTGCGTGACGTGGTGGGCGTGAAGATCAGCCGGATCACGGACACGGTCGAGGCGCGGCTCGCCGACCCGGAGACGGCCGAGCTGCTCCAGGTACCGCTGCTCAGCCCGATCCTGCACTACACGGGCGTGACGTACGACGAGGACGGGCGGGTCGTGGACGTGGCGCGGATCCGGTACCGGGGTGACCGGTTCTCGTTCACGGTGACGGTCGACGCCACCTGACGGCTGCCGCCTCCAGGCCCTGCGGGGGCTACTTCCCTTCGTCGTCCGTGCTGCGCTCGCCCTCCGCCTGCGACGGCGTGGTCCGCGTCGTCTGGGGGTGGTGGCGCTGCATCTTCTCCTTCTCGTCCATGTCCTCGTCGAGCCGTTCACCCTCGGCCTGCGACGGAGTCGAGTATTCGTCGTACTGACTCATGTCCGTCTCCTCGACATCGATGCACATAAGTACATAGGCATATAGGTATATACCCGTACATATGGAGCCTAGCTCTTCGGCCCGGACCCAGCCCGGCCACACACCCGCCCACACCCCCGGCCGCCGCCTCCCGTCGCTACCATCTGCCGGGTGAGCGAAGACGTACCGCTGCTGGACGATCTGATGCCCTGGGCCGTGGGCGGCCTGCGCCTGGGCCGGGCCTGGGTGGCGGCCCCCGACCCGGCGGCCCTGCGCGCCCGCTGGGCGGCCCTGACCGGCGCCGAAGGCACCGAGCGGGAGCGACTGTTCCGCCCGACCCGCAGCCGTACGCCCACCACCGGCGCGGCGGCCCTGCCCGGCCGGCGCTCCCCGTCGACCGCCCGCTTCGCCGATGTGCCGGGCCCCTGCCCGGAGCCCGTACGGGTGCTGCGCGACCCCTTCGACGAGCAGTGGCTGCTGCCCGACCAGCGGCTCATCGACATGGCCCGGCCGGAGCTGTGGCGGGTCCTGGACGAGCACCAGCTCTTCGCCGTCGAGACCCCTGAGCTGCTGGTCACCGCGCACCTCCCGGCCGGCCGGCTGGGCCGGATCCGCCCGCTGCACCGGCGCCCCGGCGGCGCCGAGCCCAATCTCGCGCCGGGTCTGCTGCCGCTCCTCGGCGAGCGCTACGGCGGCTGGGTCACCCCGCAGGACGTGCTGTGCTGGATCCTCGCCGCGGGCCGGCCCGGCCCCCGGGGGTACGAGGTCCCGCTGACCGGCGACCCCGGCCGCTGGCGGGCCGGGGTGGAGCTGGGGCACCGGCTGCTCACCGTCCAGCTGCGCGGCGGGCCCGGCGCCGAGCCGCCCCGGCTGCCGGGCGGGCGGCGCCCGTACGTCCGCTCGGCGGTCCAGGCCTGGCCGGAGGGGCTCACGTACGACCCGGAGAGCCAGACCCTGGACCTCGGGACCGGAACGGTCTCCCCGGTGCCGCCGGGCGCCTGGGAGTACGAGGTGCAGGGCGGCATCCGGGTGCTGGAGGCCTGGTTCGCCGCCCGCACCGCCCACCGGGATCCCGAGGCCGACGGGCTGGAGGCGCTCGGGCCGGCCGAGTGGCCGCAGGCCTGGACGTCGGAGCTGCTGGCGCTGGTGACCACCCTGGCGCTGCTGGCCGATCTGGCCCCGGAGCGGGCGGCGTTCACCGCCGGGCCGCCGCTGCCCGCCGCCGAGCTGGCGGCGGCCGGGGTACTGCCGCCGCCGCGCTGGTCCCGGCGCCCTGCCTCCGTGCTCGACCACCACGAGGAGGGCCCGGGCGGCCAGTTCGCCCTGCTCTGAGGTCACACGGAACCGCGCGCAGCCGGCGACGTCGACGTTCTGCCTGGTGACAAGCCGGGGTCCCAGCAGGTAGGCAGGCTGTCATGACAGCCGACTCGCCCGCACCCGCACGCCCCGTCGAACCATCGCCCCTCGACGGCGTGACCGTCGTCGCCGTCGAACAGGCCGTCTCGGCCCCCTTCGCCACCCGCCAGCTCGCCGACCTCGGAGCCCGGGTGATCAAGGTCGAGCGGCCCGACGGCGGCGACTTCGCTCGCGCCTACGACACCGCCGCGCACGGACTGGCCTCGCATTTCGTCTGGGCCAACCGGGGCAAGGAGTCGATCGCGCTCGACCTGAAGGACCCGCGCGGCCTGGAGGTCCTGCACGGGCTGCTCGACGGGGCCGACGTGTTCGTCCAGAACCTCGCCCAGGGGGCCGCCGCCCGGCTCGGGCTCGACTCGGCCGCGCTGTGCGCGCGGTACCCGCGGCTGGTCGCCGTCGACATCTCCGGGTATGGGGCCGAGGGCCCGTACGCCCACAAGCGCGCCTACGACATGCTCGTACAGTGCGAGGCGGGGCTGGTCTCGGTGACCGGCACCCCCGGGCAGCCCGTCAAGGCGGGCATCCCGGCCGCCGACATCGCGGCGGCCATGTACGCCTTCTCCGGGGTCCTCGCGGCCCTGCTGCGCCGCGGGGCCACCGGGCGCGGGGGCCGGGTCGAGGTCTCGATGCTCGACGCGCTGGCCGAGTGGATGGGCCATCCGCTGCACCACACCATGCACGGCGGGGAACAGCCCGTGCGCACGGGCCTCGCGCACGCCGTCATCGCCCCGTACGACGCCTACCCGACGGCGGACGGGGACCGGGTGCTGCTGTCGGTGCAGAACGACCGCGAGTGGCGAAGGCTCGCCGAACAGGTGCTGGAGCGGCCGGAGTTGGCCGAGGATCCGGCGTACGCGACGAACGCGGCACGCACCCGGGGCCGGGAGAAGACCGACGCGGTGGTCGCCGAGGCGCTGGCCGGGCTGGGCGCCGACGAGGCGATCGGGCGGCTGGAGGCGGCGGGCATCGCCTGCGCGCGGCTGAACTCGGTGGCCCAGCTGGCGCAGCACCCGCAGCTGGCGGCGCGGGACCGCTGGCGCGAGGTGGGATCACCGGCCGGTCCGCTGCGGGCGCTGCTGCCGCCGATCGGACTGCCGGGAGGCGCGGCACCGCACATGGGTGCGGTGCCCGCGCTCGGCGAACACACCGAGGCCCTGCTGCGCGCCCTGGGGATGACGGGCGCGCAGATCACGACACTGCGCCGGGATGGTGTGGTTGCGTAGGGCCGGGGCGAAACCAATGGCGGTCGGGGACGTTGTTACGAGCGGCGGCTGCCGAAGAGCGTGCGACGCAGACGGCGCAGCGGCGCGAAGAGCGAGACGCGCGCGCTCCGGCTCCGCAGGCGGTGCGTGTGGTCGCGGGACGTCAGTTCGCGCATCAGCAGCGTCGCCTCGGCGACCTCGCAGTGGGGGACGGCGGGTCCGCCCAGCACCGCGAGGTGGCGGTCGAGGCGCGAGCTGGTCGCACTGCTGCCGCAGGTGATGGCAGGCACGCGAGGCGGCCTGCTGCGCATTGCTATCTGTTCCATGATCTCTCCCCACCCGTACGAGGGCACCCGGCCCGGGCAGGGTAACCCTATCGCCCCCGCGTCGTGCTCGGGTATCCCGGTGGTGTGAATTACCCCTATGGCGACGGGGAGTTGACGGTTACTCAGCGGAGTCGACCGTCACTCTCCGCAGGGAGGGCGGTGCTTCGTGACCTTCGTGAGCCCCCGATGGGCCCTTCGGCAGCTCCGCGCGCGCGTCCCGCCCGGGACCGGGCCCACATCGCGCCCACTGCGCTAACTTGGAGTGACCGCCCGCCGACACACGGACACGCCTGGGGGCTCGCGTGAGTGACAACATGGGTGAACCGGGCGGGGAATCCGCCGCAGGCCGTGTCATCTCGGGCCGGTACCTGCTGCTCGACCAGCTGGGCCGGGGCGGCATGGGCATCGTGTGGCGGGCCCGCGACGAGGTGCTGGGCCGCGAGGTGGCCGTAAAGGAGGTACGGCCCCCGGCCGGACTGGACGGCGCCGAGGTCGGGCGGATGTACCGGCGGCTCGAACGGGAGGCCTGGGCGGCGGCCCGGGTCTCGCACCGCGGGGTCGTCACGGTCTACGACGTGGCCACCGACGACGGCCGGCCCTGGATCGTGATGGAGCTCGTACGCGGACTCTCCCTGGCCGACGTACTGGAGGCCGACGGGCCGCTCACCCCGCAGCGGGCCGCGCACTTCGGGGAGCAGGTGCTGGCCGCACTGCGCTCCGCGCACGAGGCCGGGGTGCTGCACCGGGACGTCAAGCCCTCCAACGTACTGATCGCCAACGACGGCCGGGTGGTACTGAGCGATTTCGGGATCGCCAGCCTGGAGGGCTCGTCCTCGATCACGATGACGGGCGAGGTGGTGGGCTCCCCCGAGTACCTCGCGCCGGAGCGGGCACTGGGGCGCGACCCGGGGCCCGAGTCGGACCTGTGGTCGCTCGGGGTGATGCTGTACGCCGCTGTCGAGGGGGTCACGCCCTTCCGGCACGACACCCCGCTGTCCACGCTGCGGGCGGTGGTGGACGACGAGATGCCGCCGCCGCGCCGGGCCGGTCCGCTGACGCCCGTACTGGAGGGGCTGCTGCGCAAGGATCCGCAGGAGCGGCTGCCCGCGGCGGAGCTGGCCCGGATGCTGCGGATCATCGGGGCGGGCGGGATCGTACGGGGCTCCGGCGGGGCGGTGTCGGGCCCGGATTCCCCGACGGCCACGGCGCACCACCGGCAGGGCCGCCAGGACGGTCCGACCCCGCCGATGCCGATGCCCATGCCGATGCCGGCGCCGGCGCCTTCGCCGGTGCCCGGTCCGGCGGGACCCGGGCCCGGTGGCGGGGCGCCACCGCGCGAGGGGCGGGCCGGGGCGGTGCTGACCGCCGGGATCGTGGTGCTGCTGCTGGCGATCGTCGCCCTGGGGTGGCTGCTGCTCAAGGACCGCAAGGAGTCGGGCGGAAGCGGGGGCACCGGCACGACGGCCCCGGCCACCTCGTCGGCGGCGTCCGAGAGCGCGTCCGGATCGCGGTCGCCGTCCGCGGCCCCGTCCCCGTCCCCTTCGGCCTCGCCGTCCGCTTCGCCGTCGGCCGCGCCCGCGCCGCGGTTCGCCGTGGCGGTGCGCGCCGTACGGGACGACTACCGCGGGACATGCCCGCCGCCCGCCGACCAGGCACCGGCCTTCACGGCGACGGTCGACGCGGACCGTACGCCCGCGGTGCTGGAGTACCGCTGGGCGACGCGCAGCGGGGTCACCTCCGATCCCGGCTGGCAGTCCGTCACGTACGAGGCGGACGGCCCCCGGAGCCGGCAGCTGGACCACACCGAGCTCACGTACTACCCGAGCGCGACCTTCACGGACGCGGTCCGGCTGGAGGTGCGGGGGGACGCCCCGCAGGCCTCGGAGTGGGTGGAGTTCTCCGTGACCTGCGAGGCGGAAGGGGAGGGGGAGACCCCGGCGGGCGGGGCCTCCCCCTCCCCCGGTCCGAGCGGTACGCCGGCCCCGGCCCCGGTCTCGGCCGGGCCGGTGTCCGCGGGGCCGGAGACCCCGGAGGCGCAGACTCCGGCCCCGGAGGCGGCGGGCCCGGAGGCCGCTGCTTCGTAGCCGCCGCGGCGGCCTCCGTCAGGCGGCGTTGGTGAACACGGGCAGGTAGCCACCGGACTGTCCGGCGGCGGTGGGGTGGTAGGACTCGCCGATGTTGAGCCAGTTGACACTGTGCAGCCACGCGTCGCCGGAGCAGATCTCGTGGCCGGTGAAGGCGCCGGCCACCGAGGCGAAGGTGAACCCGTGGTTGGCGGCGCGTTTGGCGATGGCGGCGTTCAGGTAGTCGGCCGCACCGTTGATGGCGGAGCGCTCGCCCTCCGTGAGCCCGGTGACGCAGCTGCCGTTGAGCTTGTAGAAGCGGGGATAGCCGAGGACGACGACGTGGGCCCCGGGCGCCCGGCCGTGGATGGCGTCGTAGACCTGGTCGAGCTGGCCGGGAAGGGTGGAGTCGACGTACGCCTTGGCCTGGTTGACGCGGTTGACGCAGGTGGACTCGGACTGGAGCACACAGGTCGTCATGACGTCGGAGAATCCGGCGTCGTTGCCGCCGATGGTGATGCTGACCAGGTCGGTTCCGGAGTTCAGCGGGGAGAGCTGGCCGGAGAGGACGTCACCCGTACGGGCGCCCGAGCAGGCGGCGAAGGAGAAGGTCTGCGGGGCGTGGGCGGCGGCCCACAGGGCCGGGTAGGCGCGGGTGGTGCGTTTGCAGTCGCCGCTCCCGCTGTCGTAGTTGCCGGCGCCGACGCCGGAGGAGTACGAGTCGCCGAGGGCGACGTAGCCGAAGTCGGCCGTGGCGGCGGCCGCCTGTCCCGCGCCGAACAGGGCGGCGCCCGCGGCGAGTAACAGGGAGGAGGTCAGGGCGGCGAAGCGCGACATCTTCATGCTCATGTGTGCGGCTCCTTGTGGGGGGAGGTACACGGGGGTTACTCGGGAGTTACTCCTGAGTCCGTGGTACTGGGAGCCGGGCATGGCCGGAAGTGTTCATGCCAAGAATTTTCGGCGCGGAGTTGCGCCCCGAACCTTCACCACCGGTGCGTTTGAAGAGGGAACTTGGGCACCCGATCCGGCGAAACACGGGTGCACGAGGCCACTTCGTGCCGGATCATGGGCGCCATGCCAGCCAACCCGCATGACGCGCTGCCGATCCGGCTCAACGTCGACGACAGCGATTCACCGTCTGACGTCGTGGACGCGCTGTTCCTCGGCCGGTTCGCGTCCGGCGAGCAGCCGTACTCGCACAGCGTCACGATCGAGCGGGTGAAGGCGGAAGCGACCCTGCTGCCGCCCGAGGCCACCGTGCTGCGCTCCGCGCGCGACTCCGACCGCAGCGCCACGCTGGCCGAGGGCGAGGGCTGGACGATGCTCGTCTCCCGCTGGAGCCGGGGCGCGGACGTGACGGTTACGGCGGTCAGCGACGAACTCGCCTCCAGCGTGCTCGGCGAGGCCACGGAGGGGGTGCAGGACGAGCCCGAACCGCAGCCGGAAAACGTCACGATGGGCTTCTGGTACGTCTCCCCGCGCCGCGGCCCGTACCGGACGACCCGCCAGATCGCGGCCGGGACCTGGGCAGAGGTGCGGCCCAACTACACGGCGCCGGTGGCCGGGGCGATGGACCGGCTGATGAAGGTGACACCGGACGACATCGCGGGCCGGCTGCTCCTGCTGCACGGCCCGCCGGGCACGGGCAAGACCTCCGCACTGCGGACGCTGGCCCGGTCGTGGCGGGACTGGTGCCAGGTGGACTGCGTCCTGGACCCGGAGCGGCTGTTCAACGACGTGGGCTACCTGATGGACATCGCGATCGGCGAGGACGAGGGCACGGCGAAGGGCCGCTGGCGGCTGCTGCTGCTGGAGGACTGCGACGAGCTGATCCGCGGCGAGGCCCGGCACACGGCGGGCCAGGCGCTGTCGCGGCTGCTGAACCTGACGGACGGGCTGCTGGGCCAGGGCCGCAACGTACTGGTCGGCGTGACCACGAACGAGGACCTGGAGCGGCTCCACCCGGCGGTGGTCCGGCCGGGCCGCTGCCTGGCCCGCATCGAGGTCGGCCGGCTGACGCACGGCGAGGCGGTGGACTGGCTGGGCACGGACGAGGGGGTGTCGCGCGAGGGCGCCACGCTGGCCGAACTGTTCGCGCTGCGGCGCGGCGCGGGCCCCGCGTCGCTGCTGCCGCCGCAGGGCCAGCACGGCGCGGAGCCGGGCCTGTACCTGTAAGTGCCCTTGCGGGCGGGGCGCGCACGGGCCGCGCCCGCGCGGCGAAGACAATGGGTCCCGGACCGCCCCGCCCCGGACCCGGCCGCAGCCGCCGGGGACACCCACCGAGCAGGAGAGTGCACGTGCCCGAGCCGGCGCAGGAGAATCCGTACCCCGACAGCCACGTCCTCGGCGAGGGCCCCGAGCCGCACCCGCAGCTGCGGCCGGTGCTGTCCCTCCTCGGGCGCTGGCACGGCCGGGGCCGCGGCGAATACCCGACCCTGGAGCAGGGGTTCCGGTACGAGCAGGAGATCACCTTCAGCCACGACGGCCGGCCCTTCCTGCGCTACGAGTCGCGGGCCTGGCTGATCGACGAGTCCGGTACGGCCCTGCGCCCCTCGGGACGGGAGTCCGGGTGGTGGCGGGTCCTGCCCGACGCCTCGCTGGAGGTCGTCCTCGCGCACCCGACGGGCATCGTGGAGACGTACGTCGGCCGGGTGTCCGGGACGGAGATCGAGATCGCCACCGACACCGTGGCCCGCACCCCCAGGGCCAAGGAGGTCACCGCCATGCGGCGCCGGTACGCCTTCGGCGGCGGGGAGCTGGCGATCGAGCAGGACATGGCGGCGATGGGCCAGCCCCTGCACCACCACCTCCGGGCGCAACTGCACCCGTACAAGGACTAGGGGCCGGGGTCCGTCAGTTGCCGTAGCGGGCGCGCAGGGCGTCGAGGGCGGCCGCGGTCGCCTCGTCGAAGCTCAGGCCCAGCCGCTTCGCGCGCTCCGCGTAGGCCTGCGCGGCGGCGGCCGCCTCGCGGGCGGCCCCGTCGCCGGCCGCCGCGACGAAGGTCCCGTTCCGGCCGCGGGTCTCGATCACCCCGTCGCCCTCCAGGGCCCGGTAGGCCTTCGCGACCGTGTTCGCCGCCAGCCCCAGCTCCTCGGCGAGCCCGCGCACCGTCGGCAGCTTGTACCCGACCGGCAGCTCCCCCGAGCGCGCCGCCCGCGCGATCTGCGCGCGCAGCTGCTCGTACGGGGCGGCCGCGCCGGCCTCACCGTCGATCCGGATCTTCAGATTCGTCGAGGTCACCCGGCGATTCTCCCCCATCCGCCGGGAAATTCGGAGGCATTCGCCCCGCCCCCGCGCCTACGGTCGACGCCATGACCGTAAAGATCCGCGACCTCCGCCCGGGCGATCCTCCGGACGTGGAGTCCGTCGTACGGGTGCGCCGCGCCGCGCTGCCCTTCATGATCACCACGCCTGCCGGTCTGGCCCACGAGCTGGCCACCGCGCCCCCCGACAAGCGCTACCGCGTCCTCACCGCCGAGACCGAGGACGGCCTCGTCGTGGGCACCGCCCAGCTCGGGCTCGTGTACCGGAGCCCCGAGCCCGGCCAGTCCTTCGTCAACGCCTACGTCGACCCCGCGCACCGCGGCCGCGGCGCCGGGACCGCCCTGCTGCGCGCGGCCGAGGAGTACCTGGCCGCCGAGGGCGCGGTGGAGACGTACGCCTGGGTCCTCGACGAGCCGGCCCACCGCTCCTTCGCCGAGCGGCGCGGCTACCGCCCCTCCCGCTCCGCGCACTTCCTGCGCCTGGACCTGGCCTCCGGCCCGCTGCCGGAGCTCCCGGCCGTCCTGCCCGCCGGGGTCGAGCTGCGCCCGGCCTCGGCCTTCGCCGCCGACCCGCGCCCGCTGTTCGAGGCCGACGCGGCGGTGTCCGCCGACGAGCCGGGCGACGTACCGGAGGTGCCGGGCGACTACGAGAACTGGCTGGGCAGCGTCTGGAACGAGCCGACGCTCGACCGGGAGCTGACCCGGGTCGTGCTGGTCGACGGGGTCGTGGCCGCGTTCTGCGCGGCCCGGACCGACGGCGCCACCCGCTACGGCTCGGCGATGACCGGCACCCTGCGCGCGTTCCGCGGCCGCGGGCTGGCCAAGCTCGCCAAGACGGACTCGCTCCGACGCGCCCGCACCGCCGGCTACACGGAGGCCTTCACGGGCAACGACACGGGGAACGAGCCGATGCTCGCCGTCAACAAGTGGTTCGGGTACGAGATCTGCGCGACCGAGACGCGCTTCGCCAAGAAGCCGGAGAACAGGCCATGACCGACCGATTCACCGTCACCCTCACCAAGGCGGGCCGCACCAAGATCCGCTACCCCGCCGCCCTGGTCGCCGACACGGGCGACCGGATCTCCGTACGGGCCCCCTGGGCGGCGGAGGGCGTACGGGACTTCGGCTTCGTGCGCTTCGAGCCGGGCGACGTGTTCACCGAGCACTTCTGGCGGACCCGCTGGTACGCGGTCAAGGAGGTCCGGACGGGCGAGGGCGTCCTCAAGGGCTGGTACTGCGACATCACGCGCCCGGCGGTGGTGCGGGACGACGGGATCCTCGTCGAGGACCTGGACCTGGACCTGTGGGTCTCGGCGGACGGAGCGAGCGTCCTGCGGCTGGACGAGGACGAGTTCGCGGCGAGCGGCCTCGGGGAGAGCGACCCGCGGGCGGCGGCCGAAGCCGTGCGCGCCCTCGACGCCCTGGCCGCCCAGGCACACACCCCGGAGGGCCTGACCGCCCTCCTCACCTGATCCCGGCTCCCGCGCCCCCTCTTCCTGTGGGCCCGCTTAGTGATTCCTTAAGCGGAGCCTAAGGATCTTCGGGAGGGCCCTGAAAGGGGTGGTGGCGGGGGTGCGGGGGGCTAGCTTGGCGGGGCCGAGGAGGGCATGGGGCGGCGTCGGATCCTGCGGGGGGCGGCGCCGCCCGGCCGGCTCCCGGCACACCCACGACCGTGGTGCCCGCACCGCCGCTCCGAAGGAGACCCACCCATGCCCGCACGCAGCCGCCGCACCGTGACCCGTATCGCCGCCGTCGGCCTCGCCCCGCTCGCGGTGGCCGCGTACGCCGCCGGGCCCGCGGCCGCGCACGGCTCGATGACGGACCCCGTCAGCCGGGTGGCGGCCTGCTACGCGGAGGGGCCGGAGTCGCCGAAGTCGGCCGCCTGCAAGGCGGCGGTGGCGGCGAGCGGCGCCCAGGCGTTCTACGACTGGAACGCGGTGAACATCGCCAACGCGGCGGGCAACCACCGGTCGTTGATCCCGAACGGGCAGCTCTGCTCCGCCGGCAACGACAAGTACCGGGGCCTGGACCTGGCCCGCGCCGACTGGCCGGCCAGCCCGATGACCTCGGGCGCGCACACCTTCCGGTACAAGGGGACCGCCCCGCACAAGGGCTCCTTCGAGCTGTACGTCACGAAGGACGGCTACGACCCGTCGAAGCCGCTGAAGTGGTCGGACCTGGAGTCGGCGCCGTTCGCGAAGGTCACCGACCCGGGCATGCAGAACGGGGACTACGTGTTCTCCGGGAGCGTGCCGAACAAGTCCGGGCGGCACCTGATCTACAGCATCTGGCAGCGCTCGGACAGCCCGGAGGCCTTCTACACCTGCTCCGACGTGGTGTTCGGCAAGGACAACGGCGGGAGCGGCGGCAACGGTGCCGGCACCGGCACCGGCACCACCCCGAGCACGAAGCCGAGCACGAAGCCGAGTACGGAGCCCGGCGCCAAGCCCTCCACCGGGGACGGGCGCCCCTCGGACGCGCCCAAGGCCCCGACGGACCAGCAGATCGCGGACGGCGAGAGCAAGTCCACCGTGGAGCACAACGGCCACGGCGACAACGACCCGAGGACGAACGGCGCCGCCGCCCCCGCCCCGGTCCCGTCGGACTCTCCCGCGGGCACCAACCTCGCCGAGACGGGCACAAGCGCCGCCACCCCGGCGATCGCGATCGCCGGGGCAGGCGTGCTGGCCGTCGGAGCGGCCGTGCTGTTCGGCGTGGCCCGACGCCGTGCGACGGCGCCGGGCCGCCACGGCAGCCGCTAGTCGGACGGCCTCACCGGTCCGTCACCTGCGCGTCACTCGAAGACCGACGCGCAGGTGGTCCGGGTCGCGTGCGCCGGGTCGAGGGAGTTGACCGCCTCGTGCCAGGCGATCCGGTCGGTGAGCCCGATGGCGACGTGCTCGGAGAGGTCCAGCGGGCACAGGTCCTGGAGCACGACGTTGCGCACGTTGGAGCCGGTCCCCTGGAGGAAGGCGCTCCGGTACGGCGTGACGACCTCGTCGTACTTCGTCGCGATGACCGTGTACTGGACCCCGGGGACGGTGTCCCCGCCCGCGTTCAGCTTGGTGACGAAGGGGGATCCGGCGATCTGGTCGGCCAGCCCCGGGGTCGCCGAGCTGATCAGGTCCTCGGCGCCGGGGAAGTACGGGAGCAGCTGGGTGAGCCCGTCGAGGGTGGTTCCGTGGTTGTCGGGGGCGAGCCCGATCAGGGCGCCCACCTTGGGGGCGCCGCCGAGGAACTTGAGGTAGTAGTTCGGCATCATGCCGCCCTGCGAGTGGCCGACGATGTCGGTCTTCGCGGCCCCGGTGGAGGCCAGCACCTTGTCGACGAACACCTGGAGCTGGCCGGCCGACTTGTCGATGGGGCCGAGCCCGTTGAAGAAGGGCACGCCGGGCAGTTGCCCGTAGTCGAGCGAGTAGACGCAGTACCCGCGGTGTACGAGGTACGGCGCGAATCCGAGCCAGTTGTCCACGGAGTTGCCGAACGTGCCGTGCACGAGGACGACGGGGCGCGGATGGGCGGCGGAGGGTTTGCAGGACCAGTCGTTCCAGCCGCTGCTGGGTGCGGACGCGGCCTGCGCGGCGCCGGTGGGGGCGACGAGGGCGGCGGCGGCGAGGGTGAGGACGGCCAGCGGGCGGAGCAGGCGTCGCCAGGGCAGCATCGGGTGATCTCCTTGCGGGTCAGGGAAATACGTGGGGGTTCGTCCCGTGATCCGGATCACAAGGGGGGTGCTGCTTCGGCCAAATTACGGGCGAGTAGCAAAACTTGAAAGTTACGCGTCAGTAAAAAATGCGTGTCGGGCCCTCGGCGCGAGGCCGGGACGATCGTCCGTCAAGTCCCGCCCGAGGCGGCCGCGTTGCCGCCCCCCGAGGTAGACGCGTTGCCCTAGGCCGCGCGGCGGAAGGTGGCCGCCGGGCGGACCGTGCCCGGGCCGAAGCGGGCGTTCGCGCGGTCGACGGCCGCCTCCACCGTCAGGCGGGCCTCGCGGACCGGGTCCAGCGAGATCTGCCGGGACGCCCGCCCGGCGTCCGTGAGGTCCTCGGCGCGCAGGACCATGCCGGTCAGCCGGGCCCGTTGCAGCCCGGCCGCGTCCAGCAGGCGGTACGCCGCCGCCCGCAGGTCCTCGTCGTGCCCGGACGCCTCGGGGAGCCGCCGGGTCCGCTCCCAGCGGGTGCCGCCGGCGAACTGCAGCGTCAGCGACAGGGCCCGGGCGGCCTGGCTGCGGCCGCGCAGCACCGCGCCCAGCCGGACCACCAGGGCGAGGAGCACGGCCCGGGCGTGCGGACCGTCGAGCTCGTGCCGGGTGAAGCCGCTGCGGACGGCGGCCGACGGGGGCAGGTCCTTCGGAGTGACGGGGCGCGGGTCGATCCCGCGGGCGCGCTCCGCGGCCAGCCGGCCCGCCCGCTGCCCCAGGATCCGCTCGACGGTGCCCGGGGAGACGGCCGCGACCGCGCCGATCGTGTGCAGTCCGTACCCGCGAAGCGCCTCCGCATGCTTGGCGCCGGTGCCGTACAGCGCCTCCACCGGCAGCGGGCCCAGGAAGGCGTCCACCCCGTCCTCGGGCACGGCCAGGACCCCGCCGGGCCCGGGCACCCGGGCGGAGGCCGTCGCCGCCACCGCCCAGGTCCCGGCGACCCCGATCCGTACGTCGGTGCCGAGCCGGGCCAGCGCGCGCAGCCGCACCAGCTCGGCGATCCGGCCGGCGTCCGCGCCGAAGTACCGCCGGGCCCCGCGTACGTGCACCAGCGCCGCCCGGGGCGGCAGGGCCTGCACCGTCGGGGAGAACTCCCGCAGGAGTTCGAGGACTTCGCGGTACCCCTCCTCGGTCAGCGCCGGAGCGCACCGTACGTGCAGGACTCCGTTGGCCGGGGTCATCCCGCGCTCCCCGGGCTGGAGTGCCACAGCTTGCGGCCGGTGGCGGCGCGGTCGCCGGGCGGCTGGAGGTCGGCCCACGGGTTCATCTCGTACCCGGTGGACAGGTGGATGCGGCGCCCGGAATCGGCGGAGCCGGCCGCGTGCCCGCCGCCCCCGTCACCCCTGTCACCCCCGTCACCCGGCAGCGGCTCCGCCAGGCGGGCCGCGACCGCGTCCAGGCCGCCCGCCGCCCGCAGTTCCACCAGCTCGGCCAGGTCCCAGGCCGCCTCGCCGACCACGCTCAGGCTCTGCGGTCCGCGCCGCTGGACCACACCGCGTACGAGCAGCAGGAACGAGTGGAAGACGGTGTGCGCGCACGCCTCGTGACTGTCGTCGAAGAAGGCCAGGTCGACCAGGCCCGTCCCGTCGTCCAGCGTGGTGAAGATGACCCGCCTCCCGGAGCGGATCGGCGGGGTCTGGGTGGCCGCCTTGGCCCCCGCGACCAGCACCGTCCGGCCGTGCTCGACCTCGCGCAGCCTGCGGGCCGGGACCGCCCCCAGCTCCGCGAGGAAGGCGTGGTGGTCCCCCATCAGGTGCCGTGAGGCGTCCATGCCGAGCACGCCCAGCTCCGCGCTGAGCCGCTCCGCCTCGTTCAGGTCGGGCAGGCCGACCGGGGCCGTGGACCGCCTGCCGTCCAGCGGGAGTTGGACACCGCCCGTCCGGGCCCCCGCCGACCGCTGCGCGCCGTGCAGTTCGGCCACGTGCAGCAGCAGGTCGCGCCGGTTGGCGCCGAAGGCGTCCAGCGCTCCGACCTGCGCGAGCCGCCCCGCGACCGGCCGGCTGGGGTGCGCCCGGTCCCAGAAGTCGCGCAGCGATCCGTACGGCTGTCCGTCCTCGATCCGCCGCGCCTCCGCCTCGCCGATGCCGTGGACGTCGGCCAGGGCCAGCCGGAGCCCCCACACCGGCGGAGCCCCGGCCTCGGACACCAGTTCGATGTGGTGGGCCACCGCCGACCGGTTCACGTCCAGCGGCAGCACCGGCACGCCCCGCCGCCGCGCGTCCGCCAGCAGCAGCCGCTTCGGGTACATCCCGGGGTCGTGGGTCAGCAACCCGGCATAGAAGGCCGCCGGGTGATGCGCCTTCAGCCACGCCGACTGGTACGTCGGCACGGCGAAGGCCACCGCGTGCGCCTTGCAGAAGCCGTAACTGCCGAACGCCTCGACGATCTCCCAGGTCCGGCCGATCACCTCGGCCGAGTAACCCCGTTCGCCCGCCTTCGCCGCGAACCACACCTTGATCCGCGCCTGCGACTCGGGGTCGGAGAGCCCGCGCCGCACCCGGTCCGCCTCGTCGCGCCCACAGCCCGTCATGACGTGCACGATCTCGATGATCTGCTCGTGGAAGACCACCACCCCGTACGTCTCGCGCAGCGCGTCCGCCAGGTCCTCGTGCGGGAAGCGGACCGGGGCCCGCCCGTGCCGGGCCTCGATGAACGGCCGCACCATGTCGGCGGCGACCGGCCCGGGCCGGAACAGCGAGATGTCGACGACCAGGTCGTGGAAGGTGGCCGGCTGGAGCCGCCCCACCAGGTCGCGCTGGCCCGGCGATTCGATCTGGAAGCAGCCCAGCGTCTCGGCCGAGCGGATCAGTTCGTACGTCGCCCCGTCGCCCGGCGGCACCTGCGCCGGGTCGTCCAGGTCGAGCTCCTGCCCCGTACCGCGCCGGATCTCCGCGACGGCATGCGCCATCGCGGACTGCATCCGTACGCCCAGCACGTCGAGCTTGAGCAGCCCGAGCTCCTCCACGTCGTCCTTGTCGAACTGGGACATCGGGAAGCCCTCGCCGCTGGTGGGCACCACGGGGGTGCGGGCGAGCAGCGAGGCGTCGGAGAGCAGCACCCCGCACGGGTGCATGGCGATCCCGCGCGGCAGCGCGTCCAGCGCCTCGACGAGCTCCCACAGCCGCCCGTGCTCCTCGCCGCGTACGTCGCGCAGTTCGGGGAGCTCGGCCAGGGCCGTGCGGGCGTCGCGGGCCCGGATGTGCGGGAAGGCCTTGGCGAGCCGGTCGACGGTGGCCGGGTCCATGGACAGGGCGGCCCCGACGTCGCGGATCGCGTGCCGGACCCGGTAGGTCTCGGGCATGGAGACGGTGGCGACGCGTTCGGTGCCGAAGCGGTCGATGATCCGCCGGTAGACCTCCAGCCGGCGGGCGGACTCCACGTCGATGTCGATGTCGGGCAGGACGTGGCGGCGCTTGGACAGGAACCGCTCCATCAGCAGGCCCTGCTCGACGGGGTCGGCGTGGGCGATGCCGAGGAGGTGGTTGACGAGGGAGCCGGCGCCGGAGCCGCGGGCGGCCACCCGGATGCCCATCTCCCGTACGTCTTCCACGACCTGGGCGACCGTCAGGAAGTACGAGGCGTACCCGTGGTAGGCGATGATGTCCAGCTCGTGGTGCATCCGCTCCCAGTACGCGCGGTCGTCGGCGTAGCCGCGCAGCACCATGCCGGCGGAGGCCCTGGAGGCGAGGACCCGCTGGGCGGTGCGGTGGGCCGCGCCGACGAGGTGGGCCTCGGGGAAGTGCACGGAGCCCATGCCGAGGTCGTCCTCGGGGTCCACCGCGCAGGCCTCGGCGGTACGCCGGGTCTGCGCGAGCAGCCCGCGCGCGTCGGCGGGGCGCAGGCCGGCCGCCCGGCAGATCCGGTCGGCGGCCGCGGCCATGGCGGCGGGGTCCTTGAGCCAGCGCTCGCCGCTGTCGAGGGCGCGGGGGTCGATGGGGACGAGCCGGCGGGCCGCGTCGAGGACGTCGGCGACGGGGCCCTGGCCGGGGTCGGCGTACCGGACGGCGTTGGTCAGCACGGCCGGGACGCCCTGCTCGGCGGCGAAGCCGACCGTACGGGCGGCCAGGCGCAGCGAGCCGGGGCCGGTGCCGGTGCGGCCGTGGTCGACGGCCTCCAGGCGGAGGGAGTCCCCGTAGATCTCCCGCCAGGGCGCGAGCAGCCGGGCGGCCCGGTCCGGCCGGCCGGCGGCCAGCGCCCGCCCCACTTCGGACCCGGGCCCGAGCAGTACGCAGACCCCTTCGCCGCGCAGTTCCGCCCAGGGCAGCACCGGCAGGCCGTCTCCGGCGGAGGCGGAGGCCTGGGCGTGGGCGTGGGCGTGGGCGGCGGTGACCATACGGCACAGCTCGGCCCAGCCGGCGGCGCCGTCGCGGGCCAGGAAGGTGGCCCGGGGTGCGGACTCGTCGACGAAGGCGCCGCCGACGACGGGGGTCCGCCGCCGGTAGGAGGCCTCGCCGGAGCCGGCCGAGCCGCCGGAGCCGCCCGAGCCGGCCGTTCCGCCCGGCCCCGCGGAGCCCCCCGGCCCCACGGAGCCCGCTGCGGGCGACACGGCCAGGTCGACCCCGAACAGCGGCCGGATCCCGGCCTTGGCGCAGGCCTTCGCGAACCGGACGGCGCCCGCGAGGGTGTCGCGGTCGGTCAGGGCGAGGGCGTCCATGCCCCGGTCGGCGGCGCGTTCCGCCAGCCGTTCGGGGTGGGAGCCTCCGTAGCGCATGGAGAACCCCGAAACGGTGTGCAGATGCGTAAAACCAGGCACCCGCGGCCTCCTGCTTCGCTCGAACGTGAACACCACCCCCGTCTCCACCATAGAGCAATTCGAATATTCGTGCGAAACATTCGTTCGATGACCCTGCTGGTCCGGCCGCCTCCCGCCCGTCATCCGTTCGGCCCGCCCCTGCTGCGCCCCACCCTCCGTACGCCGAGCGTGTGAGACATGACCCAGCCCACCTCCCCGCCTCCGCCCGCCGGGTTCCTCGCCGAGGTCAAGGACGCCGTGACCGTCCGGGCCGCCCTGCTGCTCGTGGGGGTGCTGGCGCTCCAGCTCGCCTTCATCACCTCGTACATCGGGGCCTTCCACCGGCCCGTGCCCAGCGAGATCCCGATCGCCGTGGCCGCCCCCGTCCGGCCGGTCGCCGAGCAGTCCGCGCAGCAGCTCGCCGACCTGCCCGGGAAACCGCTCGACCCGCACGCGGTGAAGGACGAGGCGGCCGCGACGGCGGAGGTGGAGAACCGGGACGCGGACGGGGCGCTGGTCATCGACCCGGCCGGCCCGACCGACCGGCTGCTGGTCGCGAGCGGCGCGGGCGCCTCGCTCTCGCAGGCCATCGAACAGGTCGTCGGCCGCGTCGAGCAGGCCCGGGGCCGGGCCGTCCGGGTCGTCGACGTGGCCCCGGCCGCCGCGGGCGACGCACGCGGGCTGAGCGCCTTCTACCTCGTCATCGGCTGGTGCGTCGGCGGCTACCTGTGCGCCGCGATCCTCGCGATCAGCGCCGGAGCGCGGCCCGCCAACTCCCACCGCGCCTTCATCCGGCTCGGCGCGCTGCTGCTGTACGCGATCGCCGCCGGGCTGCTCGGCACGGTCATCGCGGGCCCGGTCCTGGGCGCGCTGCCCGGCGGCATCATGGCCCTGTGGGGACTCGGCACCCTGGTCGTCTTCGCGGTCGGGGCGATCACCCTGGCCTTCCAGGGGGTGGCGGGCGTCGTCGGCATCGGCCTGGCGATCCTGCTGGTGGTGGTGTTCGGCAATCCGAGCGCGGGCGGCGCCTACCCCTACCCGCTGCTGCCGCCGTTCTGGCGGGCCATCGGCCCGGCGCTGCCACCGGGCGCGGGCACGTACGCCGCGCGCTCGATCACGTACTTCAAGGGCAACGCCGCGGCCGGGCCGATGCTGGTGCTGGCCGCCTGGGCGGTGCTCGGCTCGGCCGTCACCGTGGCCTGCGCGGTCTTCCGCAGGGGCCGCCCGGGCCTCGCCGTGGGCAGCGGGCTCCCCGAGGACACGCCGTCCGGTGAGGGGGCAGCGGCCCGATGAGCACCCCGGGCGGCGACAAGAGCGGGCTGCTCGCCGCCCCCGATGACCACCCGGAGACCTGATCCGAAAGACACGGCCTAGTAGTGCTTTGTTAGCTGGTCTTGTCAGGTCGGGTCTCTGGTAGTTCGCTGGTTGTATGAGGGCTGGGGAGCTTGCTGCGGTTCGGGTCCGGTTGGAGGAGTTCATCTCCGAGGTGTTCGCGCCGCTGGTGCGGCGGGACCAGCGTGAGAAGGGCTTGCTCTATGTGCGGGGGCTGTTGCTGGACGGCCGGCGGAAGTCGATGCAGCCGATGGCGGAACGCCTCGGTGTCGATCACCAGCGGTTGCAGCAGTTCATGACGTCCTCGACCTGGCCGGTCGAGGACGTCCGGGCCCGGCTGGCCTGGCGGGCCGTGGCCGCGGTGCGGCCCGAGGTCTGGGCCGTGGACGACACCGGTTTCCCCAAGGACGGCACCGCCTCGCCCGGGGTGGCCCGCCAGTACTCCGGCACGCTGGGCAAGGTCGGCAACTGCCAGATCGGCGTCAGCGTCCATGCTGCTTCCGACACGGCTTCGTGCCCGCTGTCCTGGCGGCTGTTCCTGCCTGCCGCATGGGACGGGCCCGAGGCGGCCGCACGGCGCAAGGCCTGCCGGATCCCTGACAGCGTCCACCACCGCCCCAAGTGGCAGCTCGCGCTGGACATGCTCGACGAACTCGCCCGTATCGGCCTGCGGCCCGCGGTGCTGGTCGCGGACACCGGCTACGGAGCGAACGCGGACTTCCGCCACGGCCTCGAAGAGCGAGGCCTGGCCTACGTCCTGCAGGCCAGAGCCGAGATGACCGCCCACGGCGAGGGGGCCGAACCACACCAGCCCGCATACGGCGGGCTGGGCCCCCGGCCGCTGCCCCGTTACCGCACCCGGCCCCTCTCCTTACACGACCACGTACTGGCCGCCGGCCGCCGCGCGGGACGGACCCTGACCTGGCGCAAGGGCTCGAAAGCGGCGATGAGCTCGCACTTCGTGCTCCTGCGGGTCCGCCTCGCGGGCCGCCGGCCCAAACCCGCCGCTGACGGGACGATCCCCCTCACCTGGCTCATCGCCCAGTGGCCCGAGGGGGAAACAGAGCCGGTGAGGTACTGGATATCGAACCTGCCCGCCGACATTCCCGCCAAAGACCTGGTCCGCCTCGCAAAGGCCCGATGGCAGATTGAGCACGACTACCGCGAACTGAAAACGGGCCTGGGCCTGGACCACTTCGAGGGACGTTCGTTCACCGGATGGCACCGCCACGTCACCCTCGTCACGGCCGCCCACCTGTTCCTCACCGAACAGCGGAGGACCCCAAAAGCCCCTGCCAGGGCCTGACCCTCTACCAGGCCCTGGACCTCCTCCAACACCTACTCGCCACATGGACCGGCACCTGCCCCACCTGCCGACAACCCACCCCCTGGCAGCCCTACGACACCACGTAACAAAGCACTACTAGGCCGAGTGGACCACCTCGCCCGCGACCACCACCGTCTCGGCCACCGTGCCCGGGATCCGTTCCGGGGCCACGGCCAGGATGTCCCGGGACAGCACCACGAAGTCCGCCGCCTTGCCCACCGTCAGCGAACCCCGGTCCGCCTCCAGGAAGTTGGCGTACGCCGAGCCCATCGTGTAGCCGTACACCGCCGTCGCCACGTCCACCGTCTCGGCCGGCTGCCACGGGTCTCCGCCGTCCAGCGGGCGGCGGGTGACCGCCGTGTAGATCCCGATCATCGGGTCCATCTCGGCCACGTTCCAGTCGCTGGAGAACGCCAGCACCGCCCCCGCCCCCGCCAGGCTCCGCATCGGCCACGCCTTGTGCCAGCGGTCCTCGCCCACGTTCTCCGCCCAGTCCTGGCCCGGCCCGGCGATCTCCGGCGCGCAGTGCCTCGGCTGCATGCAGGCCACCACGCCGAGTTCGGCGAAGCGCGGCACGTCCGCCGGATCCAGGCATTCCACGTGCACCACCTGGTGGCGCGCGTCCCGCGGCCCGTTGACGGTACGGGCGTGCTCGACGGCGTCCAGGACCGTACGGATCCCCCGGTCGCCCGTGGCGTGCACGAAGCACTGGAACCCGCGCGCGTCGAGGCGCGCCAGCAGCTCCACGAACTCCTCGGCAGGGTAGAAGGTCTCACCCCGGTGCGCCCCGCACCCGGTGTACGGCTCCAGCAGCGCGGCCGTGCGCGGCTCGACCACGTCGTCGATGTACAGCTTGAGGGGCCCGACCCGCAGCCGGTCCCCCGGGTACGCGCGGGCCGCCGCCGCGAACGCGTCGAGCTCCTCCTCGGTCGTGCCGCGCGGGTGGAACAGCGCCGCCACGATCCGCGAGCGCAGCCGGCCCTCGGCGCGGGCCCGTTCGTACAGCTCCAGGTCGTCCAGGGAGTTCTGCGGTTCCACGACCGTGGTGATGCCGAAGCCGATCGCGTCGTCCAGGCTCTTGGCGAGACGCCCGTACTGCCGGTCCGGCGAGGCCCACGGCACGCCGAGCTCGCGCAGTGCCCGGTGGCCGTCCCGGGAGAGCCCCTTGATCGCGAAGTCCTTGACGAAGCCGGTGGGTTCGCCGGTCTCCGGGTCGACGGCCGCGGTGCCGAACGGCAGGTCGGTACGGTCCTTCGCGACCCCGAGCCGGCGCATCGCGGCCGTGTTCAGCCAGGCCGTGTGCACGTCGTACGAGAGCACGATCGCCGGGACCTCCCCGGTGACCGGGTCGAGGTCGGCGGCGGTGGGCATCCGCCCGCCCGGTATCGCGGAGTAGTCGAAGGCCTCGGCCTCGATCCACCCGGCGTCCGGGTGGGTCTCCCGCCAGGCCCCGATCCGGTCGAGGATCGCCTCCAGGGTGCGCACCCCGGCGAGCTGTACGCAGGCGTCGTCGGAGCCGAGCCGGACGTGGTTGTGGGCGTCGACGAAGCCGGGCAGCACCAGCCGGCCGGCCGCGTCGATCCGCTCGGTGTCCGGCCCGGCCCAGGCGGCGGCCTCCGCGTCCGGGCCGAGCCAGACGATCCGGCCGTCGGACACGGCGAGGGCCTCGGCCTCGGGCAGGTCCGGGTCGACGGTGTGGATCCGGGCTCCGGTGAGCAGCAGGTCGGCGGGGAACGGGTGCGGCATGGGTGGCGCTCCTGTGCAGAGGGGGCAGAGGGGGCAGGGGGGGGGGGCAGCGGTGGCGGTACGGGGAGAACGGGGTCAGGCGGCGGGAACGTACGAGGGCACCCGGCCCGAGAGACGGCCCAGGACCCAGTACGTGAGCGCGGAGACGACCGAGCCGAGCAGGGTCAGGTCGGCGCCGCCGAGCGGGGCCACCAGCGGGCCGGTCCACAGCTCGGAATCGCAGGTCAGCGCGGCGAAAGCCATGCCGGCCAGCAGCGCGGCCATACCGGCGGGGTGGTAGCCGGCCCGGTACCAGTAGGCGCCCGCGCTCCCGGCGTGCAGCGCGTCGGAGTCGTAGTGGCAGCGGCGCATCAGCATGTCGGCGAGGAAGACCCCGCCCCAGGGCGCGAACACGATGATCAGCAGGGAGAGGAAGGAGAGCAGCGAGGTGGTGAAGTCGGTCAGGAAGAGCGCGGCGAGCGATCCGGCGGCGGTGACCGCGGCGCTGATCACGATGGCGCGGGCGCGGCTCCACGGGATGCCGAGGACCTGGAGGTTCAGGCTGGAGGAGTAGAGGGTGATGATCGAGTTGGTGACGGAGCCACCGAGGACCAGGGCCAGGAACACCGGCTTGAACCAGCCCGGGAGCAGGCTCTCGGCCCCCGCGACGGCGTCGGTCATGTCGGTCTGCGTGGCGGCGGCGACCCCGGCGACACCGAGGGCGACGGAGGAGACGAATCCGCCGAGCGCCCCCATCCAGGTGATCGACTTCAGCGAGGTGGTCCGGGGCAGGTAGCGGGTGTAGTCGGCGGGCATCGGCAGGTACGAGAAGGGCCCGGCCAGCATCACGACGAAGGCCAGGCTCCAGCCGGACAGCCCCGGGGCGCCGGCGCCGGCCGGGGCGGCGGTCTCGGCGCCGGGCAGGAGGAAGACGAGCAGCGCGCCGAAGCCGAGGGCGAGGACGTAGGCCATCCAGCGCTCGGCGAACTGCACGGTGGCGTGACCCCACATCGCGACGGCGAAGGTGAGCGCGAGGGTGATCCCGAGCGCGAGGGCCCGTACCGCCGTGCCTTCGCCGAGGCCGACCTCGGCGAAGAACACCTCCAGGGCGAGGGTGCCGACCACGGTGTTGACGATGGTGTAGCCGATGCTCACCACCCAGTTCAGGACGCCGGCCGGGAAGTTCCCGCGGACCCCGAAGGCGGCCCGGGAGATGACGAGGGTGGCGGTGCCGGTACGGATGCCGCTGAGCCCGGCGGCGCTGACCGCGAAGAAGGACAGTCCGCTGATCACGACGACGGCGGTGGCCTGCCAGAAGGAGAGGCCGAAGGCCACGGCGAGGGCGCCGTTGATCACGTAGGTGAAGGTGAGGTTGGAGCCGAACCAGAGCCAGAAGAGGTCCTGGGCGCCGCCGTGCCGCTCGGCGTCGGGGATGGGGTCGATGCCGTGGGTCTCGACCCGGAACACCTCGTCGACGTCGGCCGTCGTCTCCTGCTGCGTCATGCGCCGTACCCCTGACTGTGGACTCACTGAACCTTGAATGACGTTCTAAGTTCTTGAATGGCATTCAAGATGCGCCGCCGATCGGGACCTCGTCAAGACCCTGTCCGGGATAAGGTCGGGCCACGAAGATCGGGAAGGCGGCACGGGGTGGCGGGAGCGGCGGGGTCGGCGCGGCGGCGCGACGGGCGGATCGCCCAGGAGCGGATGCTGGAAGAGGCCATGGCGGCGATCGCCGAGGGCGGGCTCGCGGAGCTCACCATGTCCGCGCTCGCGGAGCGGCTCGGCACCAGCGGCGGCCACATCCTCTACTACTTCGGCAGCAAGGACCGGCTGCTGCTGGCCGCCCTGCGCTGGAGCGAGGACCGACTCGCCGCGGAGCGGGCGCAGTTGCTGGCCCGCCGGGTCACCGCGCACCGCAAGCTAGCGCTCTTCCTGGAGCTCTACCTGCCACGCGGTCCGCGCGATCCGCGCTGGACCCTGTGGATCGAACTGTGGGCCCGCACCCCCGCCAACGAGGACCTGCGCGCCGCCCAGCAGGAGATCGACGACGGCTGGCAGCGGGACCTGGAGGCCCTGCTCGCGAAGGGCGTGGACCAGGGCCGCTTCGCGGCCGCCCTGGACGTGCCCGCCCGCGCCTCGGAACTGCTCGCACTGCTGGACGGGCTGAGCACCCGCGTGGTACTCGGGCAACGCGGCGCCGACCGGGCCGCGTCCCTGGCACGGGCCCACTCGGCGGCGGCCCTGCTCGTCCCGCACATCTAGGACGTACCGCCAGCCGCTCGGCGCGCACCGGCCGGCGTACGCGTTCACGACCTGCGTCGGCAGGGCCTCCATGGAGGGCTGCTCATACTTCGGATGCGAACTCCCGGCGCAGTGCCGCGACCACCGCCTTGCCGCTCACCGTCAGTTCCGCCGCCCCGTCGAGCCGGTCCAGGGCGCGCTCGATCCCGCCGGGGCCGCCGGGCCCGCCGCCGGGCCCGCCGCCCGCCCGGCGGAACGTCTCCGCAGCCACCGCCGCGTGCACGTCCGCCAGCAGCCGCGACACCGGCACCGGCTCCTCCTGCCACGGGGACGGGTGCATCCACTCCCCGTCCGACGCGTACAGGTCGGCCACCTCCGTCAGCTCGCGCAGCCGGGCCCGCCGCCGGCCGGTGAGCAGCGCGAGCGCGGTCTCCCGTACGCCCGCGCCCAGCGGCACTCCCAACGAGCCGGGCCCGCGCCGCACGTCCTCCCCCGCCGCCCCCGCACCCACCGCCGCGCCCGCGAGCGGAGTCAGCGTGGTCAGCCCGGCCGCCGTTTCCCGCGCCGACGCCGGCACCGTGCGGTGCAGCAGCTCCCAGGCCTCGGCCAGGCGACGCTCCCAGCGCTCGGCCCCGGTCGCGTCCAGCCTCGGCGCCGGCGGCAGGGCGAAACAGCCCCGGTCGGGGTCCAGGTCCTCCAGGGCCAGGGGCGCCGGAGGCGCGCCCGCCCCGGCTCCGCCCGCCGCCAGGACCCGGACCGGCTGCCAGTCCGCAGCCTCCCCGCCCGGCCCGAAGGTCCGTACGCCGCCGCCCTCCCCCCGTACGGAGAACCCCTCCGCAGCGGCCCGGACCTCGGCTCGCCCCCGGTCCGCGCGCAGCAGCCCGAGGGTGGGCAGATACAGCCCGCCGCCCCCGTGAACCACGAGCGCGGGCAGCTCCAGCCTCCCGCGCACCACGGCCGCGGCGGCCAGCGCGGACAGCCTGTGCCCGGGCGGCACCCGCGGCGGCCCGCCCTGCCGTACGGCGTCCAGGGCGGCGAGCAGCCAGGTGCGGGTGTACGGGTGGTCCAGTACGGCGTCGAGCGCGTCCGGCGCCTCGGCCTCGACGGCCGTGACCAGCTCCCAGGAGCGCCGCCAGTCCGCATCGCCTCGCCCCTCCAGCTCCGCGTTCAGCCGGACCAGCAGCACCCGGGTCAGCTCCTGCTGGGCGGCCGCGAGCGCGGCCGGCTCGGTGGCCTCGGCCGCGACGGAGGCCCGGGCGGTGCGCTGCTCGACGCCCTCCACCAGCGCCTTCAGGTCGGCGCAGTAGACGGACGGGTTGTCGAAGCCGTTCCCGGCTCGGTACCGGTGTGCGTAGAGGCCACCGCCGCAGGAGCGCACCACCGGGCAGGCGCGGCACTCGGCGCTGACGCCCGCGAGGCCCAGCTGCCGGGCCCGGATGCCGGGGTGGGCGGCCACCTCGTCGAAGGCGTGCCGGAAGACGTCGAAGCCGGTGGCGGCGGCGCCCTCGTGGGCGGTCTTGAGCGAGTCGGCCTGCTCCAGGGTGCCGTCGGTCTCGACGACCACCAGGTCGGTGGGGGTCAGGCCCAGGGACTCGGTCAGGCTCGGCCCGCCCCGCAGGGTGCTCAGCAGCGAGTCGAAGAGCCGTACGGGCACGGGCCGGCCCAGGCCGTCCCAGTGGTCGAACAGCCGCAGCAGCCAGCGGGCGTAGGCGTCCGGGCGCCCGTCGGGGCGGGGCGGGGGCGCCTCCCAGGTGGCGTGCGGCAGGAGGAAGTCGATGCGCGGCGGCGCGAGCGCGAGGAGCGCGTCGAGCACCGCGGCCGGGTCGCTGCGCACGTCGATCGTGCACAGCAGCCCCTGGTAGAGGGGGCGGTGGCGGTCCTCGCCGAGGAGGCCGATCGCGGCGAGTACGCGGGAGTGGCTGCTGCGGCCGTTCGCGTAACGGCGGTGCCGGTCGTTGGCGGCGCGGTCCCCGTCGAGGGACACCCCGACGCCCACCCCGTACTCGGCGAACAGCGCGAGGACCGACTCGTTCAGCCGCAGCCCGTTGGTGTGCACGCGCAGATCGAGGCCCGCCACCCCGTCGAGGGCCCGGGTGAGCGCCTCGCACAGCCCTCGCAGCCGGGCGGGTCCGGCCAGCAGCGGCTCGCCGCCGAGGAGGATCACGGTCACCGACGCCAGCGCGTGGGCGCGCGCGTGCTCGGCGAGCCGCTCCGCGAAGCGTTCGACGACCGCCGCGGGGATCACTGCGGGCCGCTGCCGCCAACTCTGGTCCGCGTGCTCGTAGATGTAGCAGTGGTCGCATGCGAGATCGCATCTGCTGTGCACCTTGACCACGAACTCGCGGAACGGGATCAGGACTGCGGCGGCACCGGCCCCGGTGGACTCCATCGCGACGCGGGCGCCCCCGCTCAGAGGGAGGAGTTGAAGGTGACCGTCCGGACCTCGGGGGCGGCGACCCGGCCGGGCAGCACCCGGTCGATGAGCCGGTCGGACTCCGCGCCCCCGCGCGCCGCGAGGGAGGCGAGGGAGGCCCGCGAGGGCCGGCCGTCGTGCTCCCCGTGCACCGGTATCGCTGCGGGATGGTGGTTCTGAATGGTCGTCACGGTTCCCCCTCCGGGTCGTGGCTGTGCTTCCATCAGGACATCGAGCAGGACTTCGAGAGAGCTGTCGGGATGAGACTAGGGACATCCGCAGGGAGCCGGTAGACCGCGGAGGCGTGGTGCGCGTCGAGGTGAGGGCGGGGGACGGCCGCAGGCTCGTCGCCGAGGACTGGGGGGACCCGGACGGGCTGCCCGTCCTGCTGCACCACGGCACCCCGGGCAGCCGCCTCGGCACCGCCCTGGGCGACATCACCGAGCGCTGTCCGGGCATCCGCTTCTTCGCCTACGACCGGCCCGGCTACGGGGACTCCGACCGCGCCCGCGGCCGTACGGTGGCCGATGCCGCCGCGGACTCCGCCGCCGTGGCGGACGCCCTGGACCTGGACACCTTCGCCGTGGTGGGGCGCTCCGGAGGCGGTCCGCACGCCCTGGCCTGCGCGGCGCTGCTCCCCGAGCGGGTGACGGGGACGGCAGCCCTGGTCAGCCTGGCGCCCTGGGGCGGGGCCGGGCTCGACTGGTTCGCCGGCATGACCGCCCACAACGCGGAGCACTACGCCCTCGCCGCCCGCGACCCGGCGGCCCTGGAGCGCCGGCTCACCCCCCGGGCGGCGGCGATCGGAAGCGATCCGGGCAGGCTGCTGGAGGAGCTGCGGGCGCAGCTGTCGGAAGCCGACCTGCCGGTGCTCTCGGACCCCGATGTGCACCGGGCGCTGATGGACGGCTACCGCGAGGCGCTGCGCACTTCCGCGTACGGGTGGCTGGACGACAGCCTGGCCTTCTGCCGGCCGTGGGGCTTCGACCCCGGTTCGATCCCGGGCCGGGTCCTGCTGTGGCACGGCGCCGAGGACGCCTTCTCCCCCCTGGGGCACTTCCGCTGGCTGGCCGGGCACATCGACCGGAGCACCGCCGTACTCAAGCCGGGGGCCGGTCACTTCGCGGCCCAGTACGCGCAGCCGGAGGCCCTGGAGTGGCTGCGGTGACGGGATGCGCCTCCTCGACGGGTGCGACGACCGCCTCGCGGGCACCTTCGAGGCACTGGACGATCCGCTCGTGGGTGTCGCCGACGCTGTCGACGACCTGGATGCGCATGTGGAAGGCCCGTACCTCGTCGATGAACCGCTTCGAGAACACCCCCACGCCGACGGTCTCGTAGGTACCGGTGGCGACGAGCGGGTATCCCGCTCCCATCCCGACGAGGCGGAAGTCCACCGTGGCGCGCAGTCCGGCGGCGGCCAGCCGCTCGCCGACGCCCGCCAGGCTCGTCCACCCCTCGTCCTCGCCGGGCTGCCCGGCGGCCGGGTCGCGGGCCAGGGTCAGCCGGTAGTCCACGTGCTCCACCACCACGTTGTGCTGGCCGCCGTTGAGGACGCCGACGCTCCAGTCCTTACCGGGGCCCGGCAGCTGGCCCGCCACGAACTCGGCCCGCCAGCCCAGTGCGGGCCGTACCGTACGCGCGTACTGGGCGCGGGCCAGGACGGCGCCGGCCGCGACGGCCAGCAGGCTGGCGAGGGGTTCGGGGCTCATCAGCTGGAGCCGCCAGGGCCAGTGGCCGCGGGATGCCTCGGATATGTTCCCGCGCACGATCTCCCAGACGAGTACGGCGCCCAGGAGGCAGAGCAGCACGAGGGGTGCGGTGAACAGCCAGCGGTTGCGCCGGATCCGCCGCTGCGCGTCGGGTGCGGAGCCGCCCCGCCCTAAAGGTGCACTGACCATGCGCGCTACCCCGTTTCCCCCGAAAGGCGAGCCCCCGCCCATGAGTTGGGCGGGGGCTCATTGTGCCGTAGGGCGGTCGGGTCAGTACACGCTCACGCCGTAGGCGTTGAGGGCCTCGACGGCGGGCTGGAAGAAGGTGGTTCCGCCCGAGGTGCAGTCGCCGCTGCCCCCGGAGGTCAGGCCGATGGCGCGGCTGCCGGAGTAGAGCGGGCCGCCGCTGTCGCCGGGCTCGGCGCAGACGTTGGTGCGGATCATGCCGTAGACGATGTCGCCGCCGCCGTAGTTGACGGTGGCGTTGAGGCCGGTCACCGAGCCGCCGTGGGTGCCGGTGGTGGAGCCGCGCCGGGTGACGGACATCCCGACGGTGGCGTTGGCGGCGCTGGTGATGTCCTGGCTGCCGACGGTGCCGGGCGGGACCGGCGAACTGCTGGCGTACTTGATCAGGCCGTAGTCGTTGGTCGGGAAGCTCGATCCGACGGTCGAGCCGACGGTGGTGGTGTGCGAGGAGTTCGTCCACCAGGTGCCGGCGCCGTCGGTGCAGTGCCCGGCGGTCAGCACGTAGTACGTGTTCCCGCTGCGCACGTTGAAGCCGAGCGAGCAGCGCCAGCCCGAGGTGTAGATGGCGTCGCCGCCGGAGATCAGCTTGCGCAGCTTGCCGGGGGTGCGTTCGATGCGCAGGGCCGCGGCGTCGGCTCCGGCCTCGGTACGGATCCTGGCGAGGTCCGCGGCGGAGACGGTGGAGTCGGCGGTGACCACGAGGGTTCCGCTGGCGGGGTCGGTGTACCAGGCGGTGCCGGCGACGTCGGCACGCTGGACGGAGGCTCCGGCCGCGGCGAGCCGCGCCGCGCTGAAGCCGCTGTCCGCGCTCGCCGCGGTGGGGGCGGCGAGCCCGGCGACGGCCGCCAGGCCGGCGGCCACGGCGAGCAGCCGGGTACGGGTGATGCTCTTGATCCTCACTTCTCGTCCTCCCGGGAGGGATCGGGGGCCCGGCGGACAGTGGGGGGCGCCGGAGCCCGTGAGGCGCAGCCGGGGGTACGGCGGGCGCACAGGATTTCGTCGTGCCCCTGACAAGCCCCCGGAAGGCGCTGTCGGGAGTGTCTCGGCGTCAGATTCGGGCGGCAAGGGCATCTTTCGGCCTCCGCTCGCCCGCCGCGACCTCGAAGGGCAGGGTGTTCCCCGGTGGCGGGAACGGGCAGATGAAGTGATCCGCGAAGGCGCAGGGCGGCAGCACGGTCCGGTTGAAGTCGACGGTGATCGAGCCGTCCACGGGGTCCGGAACCCCCGGCCTGAGGAAGCGGAAGCGGTAGCTGGAGCTCCCCCCGGTGGCATCGCCGATCACGGCCCAGAGGCTGCCGTCGTCCTCGTCGACGGCGACCTGGAGGGTGTGCCCGGCGCCCCGGTACGCGAAGCTCAGCTCGCCGCCGAGGCCGAGCCCGCGCGCCCGCCCGTCGGCGTTCGCCACCTGGACGGTCCGGTCCTCGCCGTACGGCCGGAAGCGCCCCGGCACCACGAAGTCCGGGTCGTACGGGGTGGCCTCGATGCCGGCGAAGGCCCGGCGCGCCGCGGAGGCGGGGTCGAAGACCCGGACCGCCCACTCCCCCTCGCGCCGGATCACGGTGATCCGGAGGTCGTGGGCGGCGGCGACGCGGGAGCGCGCGGGCGGGGCCTCGTCGCCGGCGAGGACGGCGTCACCGGTGAAGGGCTCGCCGTCGAGGCTGAGGCCGTCCTCGGCGGAGGCGCTCAGCGCCACCCCGCCCTCGGTGGGGCGCCAACGCCCCGGAACGGCCGGAATTCGACCTTCCGGGTAGTCCGAGAGCCAGTGGGTGCCGATGAGGGAGAGGGGGCCGTAGGGGGCGGACACGGAAGCCACCCGATGCTCGTGCCATTTCCGCCAGGCGGTCTTCGGATCGTCTGCGTCGTCTGCGTCATCGCTCATGCCGCTCAACCCTTCCACACGGGCCCGGACGGGAATCTCCCTGTACGCCGTCCGGACCCACGGAATCTGAGCGGGCCTCAGCAGTCGCAGCCGCAGTCGCAGCCGTCGCAGCAGCACCCGTCGCAGCTGCAGCAGTCGCCGCAGCCACTGCAGTCGGGGCAGCCGTTGCCGCAGTCGCAGGCCTCGCACCACGCGTCCCGCTTCTTGCGGGACCACGGGCCCTCGTGGTCGGTGCAGCACAGCTGGCAGGTGCAGAACAGCCCGATCGCGACCGCGCAGCCGGCGAACAGTCCGCGGCGCGGCTTCTGCGGGGGCAGTCCGCCGCCGGGGCCCATGGGCGGCCCGGGTATCCACGGGCCGCCGGGCCCGCCCGCGCCGCCGCCGTACGGATTCCCGCCCTGGCCGCCGTACGGGCCACTGCCGTACGGACCGCCGCTCCCGTACGGACCGCTGCCGTACGGGCCCGCCTGGCCCGGGCCGTGGCCCTGCGGCGGCGCCCCGGGGCCGCCCTGCCCCGCGGCGTTCATGCCCGTGTGCCCGCCCGTGTGCGCGCAGCCGGTGACCCCGAAGGCCCGGTCCACCGAGGTCTTCAGCTCGTGCACGAGCAGCCGGTGGGCCAGCCCGGCGTCCGCGAACTCGACCTCGCGCAGCGCCAGCCTGATGCCGTGCAGGGCGTCGTCGGCCAGCCTCCGGGCCTCGGCGAGCGGGGTCCCGGTGGCCGTCAGCGGGTTCCAGGCGCCCGCGGCTGCGTCCGCGGCCTGGTCCTCGACGGCGTCCAGCAGGTGCGCGAGGCGGCCGAAGTAACGGCCCGCCTCGGCCAGCGCGGGGGCGTTGCCTGGCCGTCCGGCCAGCTGCGCGGTATGCGCGAAGGCGGCGGCGGTCGCGGTCTCCGTCGGCTCGGTCACCACGAGCACCGGCGTGCCGGGCCCGGCGAGCGTCTCGATGCCTTCCTGCCGGTCCACGGCGTCCACGAGGACGGCCGTGTCGAAGCCGAGCGAGGCCCCGGTGCGGGCGCCGGCCCGGTCCCAGCCGCGGGCCACCTTGCGCGCGGCGGCGGCGATCGGCGCGCGGGCCAACAGCCCGTCCCGGTCCGCCACGTGGTCCCGTACCTTCGCCGAGGCGAGGACGAGCGAGACGGCGGCCGCGAGCCGCGCGCCCTCCCCCTTGGCCACCGCCGCGGTCCGCATCCCGCGCAGCGGGCAGGGGCCAGCGGTGCGCCGGGAGCCGGGCGCCGGTCCGGACTGAGCCTCCGTCAGAACGGAGACGAGCAGCCCGTCATAGTTGGTCACGATCCGGGCGAACTGTCCGTGGTCCGCGCGAAGTGCCAGGCACAGCCCGCAGAGATGGGCCATCCACTCGGTCTTGAAGCGCTCCCCCAGCCGGTGCGTGCAGGGTCTGACGATGCCGAACAAACCGGTCCCCCGTGTGTCATACGCGTGCGTGATGCGCATCGTATCGAGCGGGATCGTTCACCCGTACGTCCGTGTCGGTCACCCACACGGCGGCAGCGGTCGTATTTTCACTCAGTCAGCAGTGGTACCCGCCGGGAAGCTTGACGGTGCAACGGATGTTCTGCACCAGTACCGTCACGAAACCCCTGCGCGGCGGCTATCCACTTGGCGCGTTGTCAGCATCATGGACGACCATAGGGGCAGCGGAGAGAAGACAACCGACCGCGGTGAAAGGAGGCGTCCATGGGTTCGGTACGCAAGGCGAGTGCCTGGTTGGGTCTCGTGGAGGACAGCGACGACGAGCGTTACTACGACGACGACTACGCGGAGGCCGCACAGGGCTCCGTCTCGGGCCCCGGCGACCAGTGGGTCACCGACCCCCGGGTCAAGGTCGCCTCGGAGTCGGCCGTCGATCAGGGCCGGCGGATCGCGACGGTCACCCCGGACGGCTTCCGTGACGCGCGCGGCATCGGCGAGCTGTTCCGCGAGGGCGTCCCGGTGATCGTGAACCTGTCGTCCATGGACCCGGCCGACGCCAAGCGCGTGGTCGACTTCGCGGCCGGCCTGACCTTCGGCCTGCGCGGCTCGATCGAGCGGGTGGCGACCAGGGTCTTCCTGCTGACCCCGGCCGACACCCAGATCGTGAGCGGCGAGCCCGCCGGCCGCTCGCGCGACTTCTTCAACCAGAGCTGAGCAGGGCCCTCACCGGAAGGCGTCGAGCCCGGTGAGCGCCTTGCCCAGCACCAACTGGTGCATCTCGACGGTGCCCTCGTAGGTGAGCACCGATTCGAGGTTCGTGGCGTGCCGCATGACGGGGTATTCGAGCGAGATCCCGTTGGCACCGAGGATGGTCCGCGCGGTGCGGCAGATGTCGATGGCCTCGCGGACGTTGTTGAGCTTGCCGAAACTGATCTGCTCCGGCCGCAGGGTGCCCGCGTCCATCCGCCGGCCCAGGTGGTGGGCGAGCAGGATGCCCTTGTGGAGTTCCAGCGCCATGTCGGCGAGCTTCGCCTGGGTGAGCTGGAAGCCGCCGATGGGCTTTCCGAACTGCTCCCGCGTCTTCGCGTAGTCGAGCGCGGTCTCGAAGCTGGCGCGCGCCGCGCCCATGGCCCCCCAGATGATCCCGTACCGCGCGTGGCTGAGGCAGCCCAGCGGCCCCTTGAGCCCGGTGACCCCGGGAAGCACCGCGTCCGCGGGCAGCCGTACGTCGTCCATGACCAGCTCGCTGGTCACGGAGGCCCGGAGCGACCACTTGTGCTTGATCTCGGGCGCGGAGAACCCGGCCGCGTCGGTGGGGACCGCGAATCCGCGGATCCCCTCGTCGGTCTGCGCCCACACCACGGCCACGGCCGCGACGCTGCCGTTGGTGATCCACATCTTGCGGCCGTTCAGCACCCAGTCGGTGCCGTCGCGCTTCGCGTACGTGCGCATGGCGGCCGGGTCGGAGCCGACGTCGGGCTCGGTCAGCCCGAAGCAGCCGATCAGCTCGCCGGCGGCCATGCCGGGGAGCCAGCGCTGCTTCTGCTCCTCGGAGCCGTACTTCCAGATCGCGTACATGGCGAGCGAGCCCTGCACCGAGACGAGGGACCGGATCCCGGAGTCGGCGGCCTCCAGCTCAAGGCAGGCGAGCCCGTACTGCACGGCGGAGGCCCCGGCGCAGCCGTACCCCTCCAGCGACATCCCGAGTGCTCCGAGCGCCCCGAGCTCCCTCGCCAGCTCCCGGATCCCGGGCAGCTCGCCGCTCTCGTACCACCCGGCGATGTGCGGCAGCACCCGCTCGGCGGCCCAGTCGCGCACGGTGTCGCGGATGGCGAGGTCCTCGGGCGCGAGGAGCTCGTCGATCCCGAGCGGATCGGTGGGTACGAAGGGCACGGCGCCTCCTGGTGCGGACCTGCGGTTCGAAACCTAGCGGTGCAAGTTTGTCCTCGCGACCGCCCGCGGTCCACCCCCCACCTGCCCGCGCAGCGGTCAGGCCGGGCGGGCGGCCGGGTCGCGGTCCGGCGTCGATGCGGGCGCAGGCGTCTGCGCCTTCGCCTTCGCCTGCGTCGCAGCCGGGGTGCGTGCGGCATCGGGGCCCGCCTGGGCGGGGAGGCGGACCGGCTCCGCTTCGGCGTCCGGACACTCCATCACCCGCGGCAGCTTCAGCGCCATCACGGCCCCCGCCAGCAACAGCCCGGCGCTGACCACCAGCGTCACGTGCAGCCCGTGCACGAACGAATGCCGCGCCGCCGCGTACAGCGACGCCCCTGCCGCACCCCCGAGCGCCCCCGCGATCTGGTACGCCTCGCCCAGGGAGTTCGCGGCCCCCGCCGCGTCCGACGCCGACACCCCCGGCACGTGCGTCAGCCCCGGCGCGTAAGCCGCGTTCATGACACTGCCGAGCAGCGCGATGCCCATCCCCGCACCCAGCTGGTACGAGGTCTCGCCTATGGAGGCCGCCCCGCCGGCCGTGGCCGCCGGCGCCTCGCTCAGCATCGACTCGTACGCCGCGAACAGCGTGGTCTGCAGCCCGAAGCCGAGCAGGATGAACCCGACCGTGAGCAGAACCGGCCGGTCGTGCTGCCCCATGAACGTCAGCAGCAGCACGGCGAACGCCGTCAGTACGAAGCCCAGCGACACCATCGTCCGCGGCCCGATCCGGGCCAGCGTGTACGACCCGGTGGCGCCGGCCGCCATGGCCGCGAAGGTCAGCGGCAGCAGCCGCAGCCCCGTCTCCAGCGGGCTGAGGTGCAGCACCAGCTGCAGGTACTGGACCGCGATCAGCTCCAGCCCGACCAGCGCCAGCATGGCGAGCACGATGCACCCGACGGAGGTCGAGAACGCGGCGCGCGAGAACATCCGCATGTCGATCAGCGGGTGCGTGCGCCGCTTCTGCCGCCGTACGAAGAAGATCAGCAGCGCCGCGCCCAGCAGCAGCGGCACCAGCGCCTCGGCGTCGAGGAGCCGGCGCTCCGCGCCGATCCGCTTGACCCCGAGGACGAAGCCCAGCACGCCGGCGGCGGCCATGAGCGCGCCGATCACGTCCCACGGCCCGTCGGCGGAGCCGCGCGACTCCGGCAGCAGCCAGCGCCCGAGCGGCAGGATCAGCGCCATGAGCGGGATGTTGATGAGGAAGACCGAGCCCCACCAGAAGTGCTGGACGAGGAACCCGCCGAGGACCGGTCCGCTGGCCGCGCCGATGGCGGCGACGGCGGTCCAGATGCCGATGGCGAGGGCCCGCTCGCGCCGGTCGGGGAAGACCTGCCGCAGGATCGACAGGGTGGCGGGCATGATCATCGCGCCGCCGACGCCGAGCAGCGCGCGGGCGGCGATCAGTACCTGGGCGTTGTCGGCCAGGGCGGCCAGCGCCGAGGCCGCGCCGAAGAGCCCGTAACCGAGGAGGAGTATCCGGCGGCGGCCGACCCGGTCACCGAGGGTGCCGAAGAGGATCAGCAGGGCGGCGCAGACCAGGGGGTAGGCGTCGACGATCCACAGGAGCTCGGTCGAGCCGGGGCGCAGGTCCTCGGTGAGGGAGGGGACGGCGACGTGCAGGATCGTCGCGTCGAGCGCGACGAGGACCAGGCTGACGCACAGGACCGCGAGGACGAGCCAGCGGTTGGTCCCGCCGGAGGCGGCGCGCAGCCGCAGCCGGAAGGCGGCCGCGTTCGTCCCCGACATGCATGTACCTCCCAGATGATCGCTCGCACTCGGCGGACCAGCGTCTGCGGAGCCACGGCGTTGGTGCACCGTGCGGCGTCCTACGGGGTCCGGCATCGACACGCGAGTGAAGCGTCAGCGTACGCGAGTTCGTCTGTCCGACACGTGGTCAAGCTCTCACCGCGGCGGCGACCGCGGTGTGGTGTGCGCCACTCGCCCCACCCCGCCCTCCCCCTCTTCCCTCCTCCACGTACACGCGCGGTCACGACCCGTGGTTCTGTGCCGATGGCACGCACGGGCGCCACCGATAATCATGCCCGTGAAGGATCTTGGATTTCGCCGGGCCGCGCCCGCCCTGGCCGTCTTCGCGGCGGTCCGGCTGCTCGGGCTGGCCGTGCTCGCGCTCTGGTGCGCGGCCGCCGGCAGCAGCCCGCACACGCTGCTGTCGGCGCGCTGGGACTCGCTCTGGTACGCCCGCATCGCCGCCGAGGGGTACGGGTACGAGGTGCTCCTGCCGAACGGGGACGTGCACTCGAACCTGGCTTTCTTCCCGCTGCTGCCCTGGCTGGAGCGGCTGGTCGCAGCGCCGACCGGGCTGTCGTACGGCAGCGCCGGCCTGGTGGTCTCGGTGGTGGCCGGGCTCGCCGCGGCCTGGGGGATCTTCGCGGTCGCGGACCTCCTCCACGGCCGCCGGGCCGGGGTGTTCGCCGCCGGGGTCTGGGCCGCGCTGCCCGTGGGGATCGTGCAGTCCATGGCGTACAGCGAGTCGCTGTTCACGGCCCTGGCCGCCTGGGCGCTGTACGGGGCCCTGCGCGGCCGGTGGCTGACGGCCGGCCTGCTCGCGGCGGGGGCGGGGCTGACCCGCCCGGTCGGCGCCGCGGTGGTGGCGGCGGTCTGGGTGGCGGCCGCCCTGGCCTGGCGGCGCGGGGAACGGACCTGGCGGATGGCGGCGGGGGCGGTACTGGCCCCGCTGGGCGCGGCCGCGTACGTCCTGTGGGTGGGGGCGCGCACCGGCGGCGGGCTGCTCGGCTACCTGGACGTGCAGGGCGGCTGGGGCAACGGCTTCGACGGCGGCTGGGCGTTCGCCCGGTTCATCGGGGCGAAGCTGACCTCCTCCGCCGCGCCCGCCGGGGTCGGGCTGATCGCGGGGGTCGCGCTGGTGCTGTGGCTGTACTGGCTGTGCGTACGGCAGCGCCAGCCGGCCGCGCTCCTCGTCTACTGCGGGATCGTCGTCGCGCTGGCCCTGTGCGCGTCGGGGTACTTCGGATCCAAGCCGCGGCTGCTGCTCCCGGCGTTCCCGCTGCTGTTGCCGGCGGCGGTGGCGCTGGCCCGGTGGCGGACCGGGCGGGCGGTCGCGGTGCTGGGCGCGGCCGCGTTGGCGTCGGCGGTGTACGGGGCCTTCTGGCTGAACGGGTCGGGGCCGCCGTAGGGAGCCGCGTAACGGAATGGATCATTCCGATCCATCTTTCAGCAAAGTAATTGAGCTGCGGTGATAAAGCGCGGCTAAGTATGCGAAAGAATGGCCAGGGCAATGGATCAAGACGCCTCCAACTAATGCTTGAATGCCAGGAATTAAGCGTCGCGTGAGACCAACTCCACATCACATGGTCATCACAAAGCCCGTGATTCGACCGGGCCGCCCATCGGCGCGCGGTAACGTCGATTGAGTGCGTACCGACCAAATCCTGACCCGTCTGGAGCGGGTGTTCGCCCGGCTGGACCGGGAACCAGAGCGACCGGCTCATCTGCAAACACCGCAGATGAGCCGGCACCGCGTCGTGCTCCTCGGATCGACCCTCGCGTTCTACCTCGCGATCGTGGTGGCCGTCCTGACCACGTCCTGGCTCGTCCGCCTGGACTGGCAGGTCATGTTCTTCCGGCCCTACGAGCAGTGGCCGCAGCTGCACGCCTTCCTCGACTACCTCGTCGTCCTGGGCCAGCGCGGACCCACCGCGGTCATGGTCGCCGCATGGCTCGGCTGGCGCTCCTGGCGCCAGCACACCCTCCGCCCGCTGATCACCCTCGGCGTGGCGCTGCTCCTGCTCAACATCACCGTCGGCGCCGTCAAGCTCGGCCTCGGCCGGCTCGGCCCGCACTACGCCACGCAGATCGGCTCCGCCGAGCTCTTCGCCGGCGGCGATATATTTCCTTCCGGCCACACCGCCAACGCCGTCGTGACCTGGGGAATCCTGGCCTACCTGGCTTCCACCACGGTCACCCGGCGGGTGCTGTCCGTGGTGTCCGCCACCGTCTCGCTGAGCGTCGGCGCCACCACCGTGTACCTCGGCACCCACTGGGTCAGCGACGTACTGCTCGGCTGGTCCGCGGGTCTGCTGATCATGCTGGCGCTGCCCTGGTTCGAGCCGCTGATCGCCGGCGCCGAGGCCCGCGTCTTCGCTCTGCGGGAGCGGCTGCGCCGCCGCCTGGAGACCGGAACCGTGCCCGTCCCGGTCGCCACCGCGCTCACCCCGCTGCTCTCCGCGGGCGGCAAGTGGCAGCTCCGGCTCGCCGGTGACGCCGCCGCAGCCGGTGCCGGTGGCGCCGGTCCGCAGGAGCCGGCCGCCGTGCCCGTCCCGGCGACCGCGCAGGCGGCCGTCGCGGGCCCCGGGCACGCCCCGGTGCCCCGGCCCGCCGCGCACGTCCCCGGCCGGCCGCACCTGATCCGCTCCGAGCGGACCCCGCTCACACCGGCCGGCAGCCGCCGCCCGGCCCACACCGAGCGGCCCGCGGGTCGGGCCGCGGCCCGACCCGCCACCGGCGGCTGACGGGGCGGTACGCACATCCTCACCCCGCACACCGAAATGGCCGAGGCGGGCCGGGTCACCACCCGGCCCGCCTCGGCCATTTCGGTGGTTTCCGCAGCGCACCTGACCGGAACGTCAGCGCAGCGCCCGGAGGTTCGTCCGAACCGGGTCACGCTTGGGTCACGGAATGTCGACAGTTCTTTGACGGGCCCGGCTCCGTCCGAAGCACCGCGAAAGCGTCCCCGCTCCATTCTTTTTCCGGCCCGCGACAAGCCGTCCGTACATCCTGTTTCGCATTCCGTCCGGGACCCCCGGAATTTCCCCGGGGATTGCCGCGGCCACCCCGCGCCGCGGGGTGAACCCCCTCGGTTTCCTTACATCTTCTCCACGGCCCGCCCGAGAAGGTCCCGGGCCGCTCTGATCCGGTCCGTCAGCTCCGGCGGCTCCAGCACCTCGAACTCACAGCCGAGCAGCATGACGTGAATGACGAGGACGTCGAGGTTCACGGCCCCCGTGCGCAGCAGGCAGCTCTCGGCGTCGAGCGGCTCCAGAGCCCCGGCGCTCGGCCCCACGATCCCGGCCGCCGCCTCCGCCGGAATCTTCAGCCTCAGCACCGCCTTGGCGGCGTACGCGGCCTGCGCCACGCCGCGCGACACGTACGCGGCGAGGTCCTCGGCGGGCGCCGGACGCGGGGTGAACCGCGGTCCGTGCGGCGGTCTGAGCTCGATCCGGTCGGCGCGGAAGGTCCGCCAGTCCTCCCGGTCCAGATCCCAGGCGACCAGGTACCAGCGCCGCTCGGTGCACACCAGCCGGTGCGGCTCCACCGCGCGGCGGCTGACGGCGCCCGCGTGGTCCCGGTAGTCGAAGCGCAGCCGCTCGCTGTCGCGGCACGCGGCGGCGAGCCCGGTCAGCACGGAGGGGTCGACGGTGGCCGGCCCCGGCCCGCGCAGCATCGGCACGGTGAACTCGTTGAGCGCCGACACCCGCCGCCGCAGCCGCCCCGGCAGTACCTGTTCCAGCTTGGCGAGCGCCCGTACGGAGGCCTCCCCGATCCCCTCGACGCCGTTCCCGGCGGCCGTCCGCAGGCCCACCGCGACGGCGACGGCCTCGTCGTCGTCGAGCAGCAGCGGCGGCAGCTCGGCACCGGCGCCCAGCTGGTAGCCGCCGCCGGTGCCGGGGCTGGCGTTCACCGGGTAGCCGAGCTCCCGGAGCCGGTCCACATCGCGCCGCACCGTCCTCGGGGTCACGCCGAGGCGCTCCGCGAGATCGGCGCCGGTCCATTCGCGGTGGGCCTGCAACAGGGACAGCAGGCGGAGCAGTCGTGCGGAGGTCTCCAGCATGCCGAGCAGTCTGCCGGTACCCCGGCCCGCATCCGAATCGCCCCCGCGGGCCGAGCCCCCGTCAGGAAGCGGGCACGGCCACCGGGGCCGCCGGTGCCGTCCGGACCGGAACCGGGGTCGGGACCGGGGCCGGTGTCGGGACCGGGGCCGGTGTCGGGACCGGGGCCGGTGTCGGCACCGGCGCCGTGACCGGAACCGGCGCCGTGACCGGAACCGGAAGCGGAACCGGTGGCACCGGCGGCAGGGCCAGCAGCGTGCCGACCACCAGCGCCTGCGGCTTCGTGCCGATCACCGCGCGGTTCGCCTCGTACAGCGCCTGCCAGCCGCCCTTCACCCGGTACCGCCGGGCGATCTTCTCCAGCGTGTCCCCGGTCCGGACCACGTGCATGCGCCCCGCCAGCCCGTACCGCTTCGAGCACACCGGCCACGCGTCCCATCCCTGTAACCCCACCACGTCCTCCGCCACCCGGATCTGCTGCTCGCGGCTCGCCAGATCGGCCCGCGCCGCGAAGACCTTCCCCCCGTACTCCTCCCACGTCGGCTGCCAGAACTGCAGCCCCCCGTAGAAGCCGTTGCCGGTGTTGACCGCCCAGCGCCCGCTGCTCTCGCAGTCGGCCACGCAGTCCCAGGGCCACTGCCCGCCGGGGCCGCAGTCCCCCGGGCCGGTCCCGATGATGCCCGGCGAGCCGGGGTGGGCCGCCCCCGCGGGCCCGGGCGCGGGGGGCGGCGGGGCCGCGCCGGCCCCCGAAGGGAGTACGAGGACGAGAGCCAGCGCGGCAGCGGCGGCGGCAGCGGCCGCCGGGGCCGCCCGCCGGATCCGGAGGTCGGGCATCGCGTCACGCTACGCAGAGCCGCGGCGCCCGCCCCGCCCTGCCACGCGGCAGGTACCGCAGCCCACCCGGTCGGCGCAGCCGCCACCTCCGCCGGAAACGGCCAGTTCCGACCACCAACTGCGCACATGCAGAAAAGAGTTGGCATGAAAACAAACCACCGGTCCGACCGTTCACCCCTCCGGGGGCCAGGTTCGATTCCGTTCCCTCCGACGGCGTGACCCCGGCCGCCACTCGGCCGTTGAGCCCGGCGAGCCGGGAACCGCCCGGCCGCCCACGCTCGCCTAGTCCGAGGAGCCAGCCCGTGCCCCGCATGCTCGACGTCAGTGATGAGGTACGTGCCGAGATCGGTGACGAAGAAGCCGAGAGGCTGCTCACCGGCGACGACGCACCGCGCAGCTACGACTGCACCTCCTGCCGCACCCCCGGGGACCCCGAGACCGACCGCACCAGCACGGTGCTGTTCGTCGGCGAGGAGACGGCCGTCCTCGCCTTCGCCCACGCCGGCTGCATCCCCTCGCAGGTGGTGACCGTCTCCGAGGAGCAGCTCCAGGGCGCCGTCCGCAGCATCACCGGCGACAGCCCCGCCGGCGTCCAGTCCCCGCAGAACGTGCCCGGCGGCCAGGCCGTCCTCGGCATCACCAGCGGCCTGGTCCTGATCGGCGGCGAGCTGCACCCCGCGCTCGTGGTCGAGCCGACCGCGCCGATCGCCCGCCCCGGCACCGCCGGCCCCGGCGACGACTTCCTGCCGCTCCTCATCGAGCAGGGGTTCATCCCGGTCACCGACACCGCCGAGCTGCCCTCCCCGCTCGCCGGCTGGTCGGTGCTGCTCGCCGCAGGCCAGCTGCACGCCGTGCTCCAGCCCGGCGGCGAGGGCGGCGGCCAGATCGCCTGGTGGCAGGCGCACCAGGCCCTCTCGGTCACCGACGGCTGGCGGGCCGCCGTCAACAAGACCCAGCGCGTGCTCATCTACGCCGCCCCGGTCGGCTCCATCGGCCAGCAGCCCCGCGAGGACCTGCTCCGCGACGCTCTGGACAAGGCCGCCGCCGGCGGCAAGCTCGTGGCGGCCTCGATGCCGCTGGCGGGCACCTCCGGCGTCTGAACCCGGCGCCGGCAGGGATCCCGGACCGCCGCGCCGCCCCCGGCGAGGGGCGGCGCGGTATGCGCCGGGGGTACGCGGTCCATCCCGCGCACCCCCGGCGATCTGCGTTTTCTGCTTCTGGCCCGCATCCGCAGGGCCCCGGGTTCGTTGGCTGATACGTGCATTCATACGACCCCTCCCGCGCCCCTGCCCACGCGAGCACCGTCTCCCCGATGCGCCCCGCAAGGGACCTGGAGAGCGCTCCGGCCGCCGTCTCGCACACCCCGATCTACGACACGCTGTACTCGGAGTACCTGCGCGCCTTCCGGGCCCTGCCGGGCGACCGTACGGGCGAGGAGGACCTCGGGTTCACGGCGTTCTCGTACCCGGGCGGCACCTCGTACGCGGGCGGCGGCTCCGGGTACGGAGGCGGCTCGTACGGGAGCGGCTGGAACGGTTCCGCATGGCAGACGGACCCGTGGCCGGCCTCGTACGCCCCCGCGCCGCAGCCCTCGTACGCGTACGCCGGGTCCGCCGGGTCCGCGACCGGCGGCGGCGAGCACGGCGCCACGGGCTCCGGATACGCGAACGGGCGGCAGCACCACACCGGGATGCACCACATCCCGGCGGCCCTGCCGCCCGCTCCGCGCCGGGGCTACTGACCCCGGACCGACGCTCGTCGCGTACTTCTTCCCGGCCCTGCTTCTTACTTCTTCTTGTACTGCGCGCCGCGCTTCTCGCGCACCCGCACGGAGATGTGGATCGGGGTCCCCTCGAAGCCGAACTCCTCGCGCAGGCGGCGCTCGATGAAGCGCCGGTAGCCGTGCTCCAGGAAGCCGGAGGCGAAGAGGACGAACCGCGGCGGCTTGCTCCCCGCCTGGGTGCCGAACAGGATGCGGGGCTGCTTGCCGCCGCGGATCGGGTGCGGGTGGGCCGCGACGACCTCGCCGAGGAAGGCGTTCAGCCGGCCGGTCGGGACGCGCGTCTCCCAGCCCGCGAGGGCCGTCTCGATCGCCGGGACCAGCTTCTCCATGTGGCGGCCGGTGAGCGCCGAGACGTTCACCCGGGGCGCCCAGGCGACCTGCTGCATCTCGGTCTCGATCTCGCGTTCGAGGTAGTAGCGGCGCTCCTCGTCGAGCTCGTCCCACTTGTTGTACGCGATCACGATCGCGCGCCCGGCCTCGACGGCCATGGTGATGATGCGCTGGTCCTGGACGCTGATCGTCTCGGTGGTGTCGATCAGGATGACCGCGACCTCCGCCTTCTCGACGGCGGCGGCCGTGCGCAGGGAGGCGTAGTAGTCGGCACCCTGCTGGAGGTGCACCTTCTTGCGGATGCCCGCGGTGTCCACGAACTTCCAGGTGATGCCGCCGAGCTCGATCAGCTCGTCGACCGGGTCGCGGGTGGTGCCGGCGAGCTCGTTGACGACGACCCGGTCCTCCTTCGCGACCTTGTTGAGCAGCGAGGACTTGCCGACGTTCGGGCGGCCGATGAGGGCGATGCGCCGGGGGCCGCCGACCGTGGCGGTGCCGAAGGTCTGCTCGGGCGCCTCGGGCAGCGCCTCCAGGACGGCGTCGAGCATGTCGCCCGTACCGCGGCCGTGCAGCGAGGAGACCGGGTGCGGCTGGCCGAGGCCCAGGGACCACAGGGAGGCGGCGTCGGACTCGCCGCTCTGGCCGTCGACCTTGTTCGCGCACAGGACGACGGGCTTGCCGGCCCGGCGCAGCAGCTTGACGACGGCCTCGTCGCTGTCGGTGGCGCCGACCTTGGCGTCGACGACGAAGACGACCGCGTCGGCGGTCTCGATGGCGTACTCGGCCTGGGCGGCGACGGCGGCGTCGATGCCGAGGACGTCCTGCTCCCAGCCGCCGGTGTCGACGACCTTGAACCGGCGGCCGGCCCACTCGGCCTCGTACGTGACGCGGTCGCGGGTGACGCCGGGCTTGTCCTCGACGACCGCCTCGCGGCGGCCGATGATGCGGTTCACCAGGGTCGACTTGCCGACGTTCGGGCGGCCGACGACGGCGAGCACGGGCAGCGGCCCGTGGCCCGCCTCCGCGATCGCACCCTCGACGTCGTCTACGTCGAAGCCTTCCTCCGCGGCGAGCTCCATGAACTCCGCGTACTCGGCATCGCCAAGCGCTCCGTGGTCGTGCTGGTCGTTCATGAAGTCCGTTCCTCGTCGTTCGTGGTGGTCGGTGGTGCCCGCGCAGCGCGGTTCCACTACTAGGTCAAGTCTCGCTCAGCGCCCGGTCAGGCGCTTGGCGTCGGCCAGGTGGGCGGTCAGCCTGCTCTGGATGCGTACGGTGGCCTCGTCCAGGGCCGTACGGGTACGGCGGCCGGTGCCGTCGCCCGCGTCGAAGGCGGAGCCGAAGACGACGTCGACCCGGCTCTTGAACGGCGGCAGTCCGCGGACCAGCCGCCCCTGGCGCTCGGTGCTGCCGAGCACGGCGACCGGCACGACGGGGGCGCCGCTGCGTACCGCGAAGTACGCGAGCCCGGCGCGCAGCGAGGCGAAGTCGCCCTCGCCGCGGGTGCCCTCGGGGAAGATCCCCAGGGCTCCGCCGTTGTCGAGCACCGCGAGCGCCTTGCCGATCGCGCCCCGGTCCGCGCCCGTACGGTCGACCTTGACCTGGCCGATCCCGTCCAGGAACGGGCCGAGCGGGCCGACGTACGCCTCCTTCTTGATGAGGAAGTGCAGCGGCCGCGGGGCGGTGCCCATGACCATCGGCCCGTCGATGTTGTGCGCGTGATTCACGGCAAGGATGACAGGCCCTGAGGCGGGCACGCGCCAGGCACCCAGCACGCGCGGCTTCCACAGCCCGTACATGAGGCCGATGCCGATCCGCCGGCCGAGCGCCGCACCCTTGAGGGAGGGCGTTCCACTCACTTGCTGCGCCGCTCTTCGACGAGGGTCACGACGCACTCGATCACCTGGTCGAGCGTGAGCTCGGTGGTGTCGACCTCTACGGCGTCGTCGGCCTTGGCCAGCGGGGAGGTCTTGCGGCCCGAGTCGGCGGCGTCGCGCTTGATCAGGGCTTCCTTGGTGGCCGCGAGGTCCGTGGCCTCCTTGCCGCGCAGCTCACCGCTGCGGCGCGCGGCGCGGGCCTCGGGGGACGCGGTCAGGAAGATCTTGAGGTCGGCGTCGGGCAGGACGGTGGTGCCGATGTCCCGCCCCTCGACGACGATCCCGCCCTCGGCCGACGCGGCGATGGAGCGCTGGAGCTCGGTGATCAGGGTGCGCACCTCGGGGACGGCGCTGACGGCGCTGACCTTGGAGGTGACCTCCTGGGTGCGGATCGGGCCGGAGGCGTCCACGCCGTCGACCGTGATGGTGGGCGCGGCCGGGTCCGTACCGGAGACGATGCCGGGCTTGCCGGCGGCCACGGCGATGGCGTGGGGGTCGTCGGTGTCGATCCCGTTGGTGACCATCCACCAGGTGATGGCCCGGTACTGGGCACCGGTGTCCAGGTAGCGCAGCCCGAGCTTGGCGGCCACGGCCTTGGAGGTGCTGGACTTGCCCGTGCCGGAGGGACCGTCGATGGCGACGATCACGGCGGACGGAGCTGCGGTTTCCACGGTGCGGGCACCTTCCTGGTTGCGCGTACGTGTCCGGGCGCGCCAAAGCGCCCCTCTCCAAGGTTACCGGCCCCGGGCACGGGCGCCGCCCAGTACCGGGGAGGAGGGCCGAGCGGCTACTGCTGGCGCAGCGCCCAGCCGCGTTCGCGCAGTTCCGCGGTGAGGGATGCGGCCGCCCTCGGGTCGACCATGAGCTGGACCAGACCGGCCTGCTGGCCCGTGGCGTGCTCGATCCGCACGTCCTCGATGTTGACCCCGGCCCGCCCGGCGTCGGCGAAGATCCGCGCGAGCTCGCCCGGCTGGTCGCTGATCAGCACGGCGACCGTCTCGTACGCCATGGGCGCCGCGCCGTGCTTGCCCGGTACCCGGACCCGGCCCGCGTTGCCCCGCTTCAGGACGTCCTCGATGCCGGCCGCGCCGCCGCGCCGCTTCTCGACGTCCGCCGACTGGAGCCCGCGCAGCGCGTCGACCGTGGCCTCCAGGTCGGAGGCGATCCCGGCGAGGACGTCGGCCACCGGGCCGGGGTTCGCCGAGAGGATCTCCACCCACATCCGCGGATCGGAGGCGGCGATCCGCGTCACGTCCCGGATCCCCTGGCCGCACAGCCGCACCGCCGTCTCGTCGGCCTCCTCCAGGCGCGCCGCGACCATGCTGGACACCAGCTGCGGGGTGTGCGAGACCAGCGCCACCGCCCGGTCGTGCGCGTCGGCGTCCATGACCACCGGTACGGCCTTGCACAGGGCCACCAGTTCGAGCGCCAGGTTGAGCACCTCGTGGTCGGTGTCCCGGGCCGGGGTCAGCACCCAGGGCCGGCCCTCGAAGAGGTCGGCGGTCGCGGCGAGCGGGCCCGACCGCTCCTTGCCGGCCATCGGGTGGGTCCCGATGTACGCCGTGACGTCCACGCCGAGGGCCGCGAGCTCCCGGCGCGGGCCGCCCTTGACGCTGGCCACGTCCACGTACGCCCGGGCCACGCCGCGGCCGATCGCCTCGGCCAGCGACGCCGCCACGTGGGCCGGCGGTACGGCGACGATCGCGAGGTCGACCTGGCCCTCGGGGGCCTCGTCGGTGCCGGCCCCGAGGGCGGCGGCCGTACGGGCCTGGGCCGGATCGTGGTCGGCGAGGTGGACGGTGATCCCGCGGGCGGTCAGGGCGAGCGCCGCGGAGGTGCCGATCAGTCCGGTTCCGATGACGACGGCGGTTCTCACGGGGGCGCTCCAGGGATGCGGTTGACGAGTAGCGGCGAGTCAGGGCCAGAGTAGCCAGCGCACACGCCAAGAGGGCCCGGCAGCCCGTCATGTGGGACGGCGGCCGGACCCACGGCGCTGCGACGGGCGCGGGCGCGCTAGAGGTTCTGCTGGCGGATGATGTCCTCCAGCGACCCGCTCGGGATCGAGCCGGCCGGGCTCAGCTTGTCGACGGCCTTCGGCAGCGACTCCGCGATCTGGTCGGCGGCCTCCTGCGGGCTGACTCCCGCCTGCTCGGCGACCTTCTGCAGGGTGTCGTCCGGCAGCGCCTCGGCGATCTGGGCACCGCTGACCGGCTTGTTGTCGCCCGTACCGATCCAGGACTGAGCCTGGTCGGCGAGACCGGACTTGCTGAGCATGTCCATCAGCCCGCCGAGCGGGTTGTTCCCGCCTCCGGCCGCCTGGGCCCCGCCCGCACCGCCGCCGCCCATGAGGGCACCGAGCAGCGCGCCGAGGATGTTGCTTCCGCCGCCACCGGCCGCCTGGCCGCCGCTGCCGCCTCCGAGGAGGCTGCCCAGAAGGGAGCCGAGGTCGTTACCCGCCATCGTCCATGCCTTTCGAGAGGGTTCGGGACACGGACAATGTCACCCGATCCACCCCATTCCGCCACTTGGTGCAAGCGTTCGGCAGCCCCTGCGGTAGAACGATCGACATGATCTTCCACATCGTGCCGCTCGCCGACTGGACCGCCTCGCCCGAGCTTCCGTACGCCCCCTCCTCGCTCGACTCGGAGGGCTTCGTGCACTGTTCTGCGGACCGCCCGACGGTGCTCGCGATCGCGGACGCGCACTACCGCGACGTACCGGGTCCGCTGCTGGCCGTCGAGCTCGACGAGCGTGCCCTGACCTCGGAGGTCCGCCGCGAGGGTGAATCGGGCGGCCGCTACCCGCACGTCCACGGCCCGTTGGACCGGGCGGCCGTGGTCCGCGTCTGGGAGGTCGTGCGCACGCCCGGCGGCCCGGCGGAACTGGCCCCGTGGGAGCCGGGCTCCTGAACCGGGCGGCGCGGGGGCTTCTCCTGGGGCCCCCGACACGCCAGGATGCTGCTCGCCATCCCGGAGCGACCCGATCGAGGAGCACCCCATGAGCGACCCCACGCCGACAGCACGCCGTACGGTACTGGCGGCAGGAGCAGCCGTCGCGCTGGCCGGCGGCACGCTCACCGCGTGCGGCGGCGAGGACAAGAGCCCGAAGAGCGAGCCCGGCAGCCCCTCGACCCCGGAGGCGGCGGCCACGCCTTCCGCTTCGCCTTCCTCCTCTTCCTCCACGGGAACGGGCAAGGCGCTGCTCAAATCCTCTGCGGTGCCGGTGGGCGGCGGCACGATCCTCAAGGAGGAGAAGCTGGTGGTCACCCAGCCCACGGCCGGGTCCTTCCGCTGCTTCACGGCCGTGTGCACGCACCAGGGCTGCATCGTGTCCAAGGTGGAGGCCGGCACCATCGACTGCCCCTGCCACGGCAGCAAGTTCCAGATCACGGACGGCGCGGTGGCCCACGGCCCGGCGACCCGCCCCCTGGCGGAGAAGCAGATCACGGTGGCCCCGGACGGGGATATCTCGCTCGCGTAGCCCGGCCGCCCCGGCCTAGGCTCCCGGGATGAACCAGCCGACCACGCCCCCGGAAGCCCTCGCCCTCGTACGCGACCACACGATCTACGCGTGCGTGATGGGCTCCCGGGCGTTCGGCCTGGCGACGGAGGCGAGCGACACCGACCGGCGCGGCGTCTACCTCGCCCCGACGCCGCTCTTCTGGCGCTTCGAGAAGCCGCCGACGCATGTGGAGGGCCCGCGGGAGGAAGAGTTCTCCTGGGAGCTGGAGCGCTTCTGCGAACTCGCCCTGCGCGCCAACCCGAACATCCTGGAGTGCCTGCACTCCCCGCTGGTGGAACGGCTGACCCCGCTGGGCGAGGAACTCCTCTCCCTCCGGGAGGCCTTCCTGTCCCGCCGGGCGCACGCCACTTTCACCCGGTACGCGATGTCCCAGCACGCCAAGCTCGTCGCGGACGTGCGCATCCACGGCGCGCCGCGCTGGAAGCACGCCATGCACCTGCTGCGCCTGCTCCTGTCCTGCCGCGACCTGCTGCGCACGGGCCGCCTGACGATCGACGCCACCGAGCACCGCGACCGCCTGCTCGCGGTCAGGCGCGGCGAACTCACCTGGCCGGAGACGGACACCTGGATGACCCGCCTCCACGAAGAGGCGGACACGGCCCTGACCACCACCCCCCTCCCCCCGGCCCCGGACCACGCCCGAGTGGCCGCCTTCCTCCTCCACACCCGCCGCGCCTCGGCCCTCGCAGAGGCACACCCGTAGCAGCGGGCCGGACCGACGCCCACATGGGGATGGCCCCCGTCCCCTCCCGATACGGGGAGGGGACGGGGGCCATCTGCAGGGGTCACACTCCGATCAGCGGTGGCCGACCAGAATGTGCACGTCCGCGGTGCCCGCACGGGTGATGGCGGCCGCCTTCGCCGTGAAGTCGAGCAGCTGCCATCCCTCCCAGTTCCCGCTGGTGTAGCGGATGTTGTGGAAGGTGGACCCGTCGGGCGCCACGCTGACGAACTGCGCATCGCCGTTGGCCATGCCGGTCACACCGAGGCTGACCGCGCCCTGGATGCCGTAGACCGGGCTCCAGCCCTGCCAGTTGCCGTTCGCGTACCGGATGTTGTGGTACGTGCGGCCGTCGTTGCCGACCGCCATGAACTGGGCATCTCCGTTCGGCATGCCCGCGACGGCGATGGCCGAGGCTTCGAACCCGTTCCCGCCCTCGTACCCGGCCAACGTGTTCCAGGCCTGCCAGTTCCCGTTGAGATATCGGACCGTGTGGTACAGCTTGCCGTCGAGTCCGACGATCACCAGCTGCATGTCGCCGTTCGGCATCGCCGCAGTGGCGACCGAACGTGCCTTCACGGTCGTCACAGGGTTCCAGCCCTGCCAAGCGCCGTTCGCAAACCGGGCATTATGATAGATACGGTCGTCGCCGCCGATGGAGATGACCTGCGCATCGCCGTTGTACATACCCGCGATGGCAGCCCCGCGCGACGCCCAGGGCGCACCTCCGGGAGTCTTGAGCAGCTCGAACGGCGTCCAGTTGCCGCTGGTGAACCGAGCCCTGTGGTAGAGGTTTCCATCGGTGCCGGCGCCCAGTACCTGCAGCGAACCGTCGGGGGTCGAGGTGACGGCCTCCTGGCTTCCCTGGAAGTTCGGGGCCGTGGCCACGCCGTTCAGCATGCCGAACGGGCTCCATTCGCCGCCGCCAGGTCGCGATGCGTGGAAGAACACGCCGCTGTTCGACGGGTACGGATCCTTGCCGGTCGTGACCTTGCCGTAGGGCAGCCAGCCGGCACCGCTCGCGTTGTCGCCGCCGTTCCAGCCGTAGACGGTCGCGCTTCCGTTGACGCCGGAGATGATGAAGTCGGCGTTGGCATCACCGTTGAACGCACCGAACTGGATCGAGTGGTGGTGGGGTGTCAAGCCGTTGGACACCTGACCCAGCGACTGCCAGCCGCCGCCGGTGTCACCGCCCTTGTTCAGCCAGACCTCGACCAGCCCGCTGTTGTTCCGGAGCAGGTAGTAGTCGGCCTTGCCGTCACCGTCGTAGTCCGCCCACCGCACGCGGTCCTTCTCGTCGGTGAAGCCATTGGTGGCCTTGCCCAGTGCCTGCCATCCGCCGGCGCCGTCACCACCCTTGTTCAGCCAGACGGAGACGGCTCCGTCGTCCGCGAAGGTCAGGTAGTCGGAGCGACCGTCGCCGTCGAAGTCGGCGAGCCGCACCTTGCGCTGGTCGGTCGTCTGACCTGCGGACACCTGACCCAGCGACTTCCAGCCGCTCGCTCCGCCGCCCTTGTTCAGCTGGACCGTCAACGATCCGTTGGGGTTGATGAGCTGGTAGTCGGCCTTGCCGTCGCCGTCGAAGTCGGCGAGGCGGACCCGCGTACGGTCGGTCGTCAGGCCGTCGGACACCTGGCCCAGCCACTTCCAGCCGCCGGCGGCGTCGCCTCCGTTGTTCACCGACACCGAGACGGAGCCGTTGTCCGCGAGGGTGACGTAGTCGAGCTTGCCGTCGCCGTCGAAGTCGGCCCAGCGAACGCGGTCGTCATCGTTGCCGACCTCGTTGCCGGCCACCGGGACCGTCCCCAGCCGGGTGTCGATGACGAACTCGCCGCCGAAGGCGATTCCGTTGGCGTCAGGCGCCTTGCCGGGCCACGCCACGACCTTGCCGTCGGCCTTGCGGGCCCACAGGTCGGGGAAGGTGTCGCCGGTGATGTCACCGACCGAACCGAGCTCCGGGTACGAGGACTGCGGAAGAGACGTACCGATCTTCACTCGGCTGGCAGGGTTGCCCCAGGTGGTCGGGTCGAGCTTGCCGTTGACACCCTTGCTGCCGTAGGTACGGAAGATGTCACCGGTGGTGTTGTCACGGAGCCACAGGTCGGCGATGCCGTCGCCGTTGACGTCGCCCGGGGCGATGACGGTCAACTTGTCCCAGTCTCCGTTGCCGACCAGGATCGGGCCGCCGTAGTCGTCCATGTCGAGGCTCTTCTGCGCACGGTTGCCGTAGTAGGCCCACAGCTGCTTGCCCTGCTTGACGAGCAGGTCCGGCATACCGTCGCCGTTGATGTCACCCGGGGTGACCATCTGTTCGGCGTTGTACCAGTGGTCGTCGCCGGTCCAGTTCTCGTCACCGAAACAGCCGGCCTCCTCGTCCTTGACCGGGCAGCTCACACTGAGTCTGATCGGCTTGTCGTTGACAGTGCCCCTGCCGTCGTTCGGGTAGATCGACAGGACCTTCTTCTTCTCGTTCTCCACGTAGTGGAGGGAGACGAGGTCGTTGTACCCGTCCGTGCCCCAGTCGCCTCGCGTGTCGGTCTGGCTTCCGGTGAAGGACACGCCGCCGCTGGTGGCCACGGTGAACTTGCTGTTGCCCTGCCCCGCGTAGGTGTACAGCTGGCCCTTCGCATCGACGGTCCAGATGTCGCGGAATCCGTCACCGTTGAGGTCACCCGGCGCGTCGCGCTGCTGGGAGCGGTTCGCGTAGAACGTGTACTGCTGGGTGTCAGAGCGGTTGCCCGCCTGGTCCACGCTGTAGGCGTAGACCGAGTGGGGTCCGGACCCGGGCGGCGTGATGGCCACGCTCCCACCGGGCGCCACGGGCTTCATACGAGGCTCGAAGTCGGTGTAGTACCAGATCTGCTTCACATCGTTCTCGCCGTTGGCGTCGAAGGTGAAGGTTCCCTGCGTACGGGCCGGCCCCGTGGCATCGGGCCACTTGTCCTTGGCTTCCGGGAACTGGACGGAGCTGATCAGCGGCAGCTTGCTCGGCCGGGTCCGGTCGACGGTGAACTTGCACGTGGTCGACCAACCGGAATAGTTGCCGTCCTGGTCCTTGGCACGGACGTTCCAGGTGTAGTCACCCGTGGGCAGCTTCTCCGTCGGAACCGCCCAGGTCGCGACCTGTCCCCGGTTCGCGGGGATCGACGCCGTCGCCACCGGGGCGCTCTGCCCCGGCTTGAAGACCTGGAAATCGGCCTGGAGGTTGCCACCGTCCGGGTCGTCGATCGTCGCGTAGACGCCGATTGCCGTGTTGCCGATCAGGCCGCCCTCGGTGCACGAGGTCGCCGGGTCCGTACCGAGGGCAGAGGGAGTCGCCGGCGGGTTGTTGTACTCGGTCTCGATGGTCAGGGTCTTCGGGTCGAAGCGCTTCCAGCCGAAGGTGTCCGACTCGTTCCCCGCAAAGAGGCCGACCGTGACACTGGACCAGTTGCCGGCAGCAGCCTGCCGTACCAGCGCGGTGGCGTCGAACTCCAGGTTCCCGGCCGCGCAGTCGCTGCCCCAGCCCTTGGACTCGTTGACCGTGGCCAGAGGGGCGCTGCCGAGCTTGGCGGGCTGGTTGTTCCAGGTGGTCGTGGACGAGATCGCTCCGACATTCCAGAGCTGCACGGGCCGGGCCTGGCAGGACCAGGACCAGGTGTTGCGCACCCGCAGGGTCGACTTGTTGACCTGCGTGCCCTTGATGTTCGAGGTGTCGATCTGGAAGAAGGACCGCGAGAGGCCGTTGGTCTCGTTCTCGTAGCCGACGCGGACGTCGTCCTTGCTGTTCCAGTACGAGTTGGACGGGTACTTCTTGTAGACCCGGGTCCAGTTCAGCCGGTCACCCCAGGCCCACGAGGGGTCGATGAAGACCGGGTACTGCGTCTGCGCGCCGGTCAGCAGCGCCTGGTCCGGCTTGATCTCGAGCGTGCCGTTCGCCACCGTCGTCGGCATGTGCGCGTCCTGTGCACCGGCGGGCGGAGTGAACACGTCGGCGGGCGTCTCCCCGGCGCTCGCCGCGCTCATCATGGCCGATGACTGCGACGACATCGCCTTCGACGCGGGGGCGGCAGGAGCCTCGGCCTTGGTGGAGTCCCACATCAGTGGCGACGGGCTGGTGAACACCGTCTGCCCCGCCGGGTTGACCGCCGTGATGGCGCCGGTCCCCGTGTCCGTGGACACGTTCAGCCCGACCGTGTCGAGCTTGAACTTCAGCGACGCGAGCTCCGGGTTGGCGGCCGCGACGGCCGTCTTCACCACCAGCAGCTGCGAGAAGCCCTCGACCTCGGCCTTCACCTGAAGGTCCACGTCCGGCAGCACGTTCGCATACGTCGCCACGTTCGCCGCCAGCGTCGGCTTCGGCAGCGCCTTCGGCCAGGACAGCGACAGCGTCCGCCCGTCCTTGACACCCGTCAGCAACGGCCCGGTCCCACCACCGGAGAACGACACCGACACCGTGGCGGCCTTCGACACGACCTTCCCGTCCGCCGCGAACTCCAGCGTCGGATCCGTCGCCACCCAGACGCCACCGCGCAACACGCGCACGGGCGTCCCATATTTCTTTACCGACCATTTACCGGTCGGCAGCGCCCACCTGTCCGAGGACTCGGTCCGAGCCGAAACCAGCTCATAAGGCTGACCCGTCTCCTTGGCCTTCTTCAGAGCGAAATCCTCTTCGCTCATGGAACCGTTGGCGACCGGATCGCCAGTCGTCGCAGCGCTGACCTGCGGCGCTAGGACGAACAATCCGGAAGCCGTTATTCCGCCTATCAGGGCCAGAGAGATTCCGGCCGAAACAAGGCGTCTATCTCGTCGACCCCAACGGGGTCTCCCCTCCACCACGCAAACTCCCCACCAGTTGGCACTTGGCTGATTCCGCGCGCGACTCTACCCGGGACGCCACCCGCGCCACGCATCCTCAACCTGCGGCTTCATTGCAGGATGGGCACACACGTCCTATTTCACCCCACAAGATCACCTTTGCATTCATTGGATGGAAACGGCGGCAATTAATGCAATCTGACGATGCATCCGATAGTGCAAATCACCCTGCTAGTCTGCGCCCCGATCATTTCCAATAGAGCAGTTGGGGTGGGGTGTGAGACGATTTCGCACACGGGGACTTTCGGTGGCTGTGACCGCCGCGGTTCTCGTCGGCGTACTGCCTGGCGCAGCAATAGCGGCGGAGGCCAAGAACGGTCCGTCGCTCCCGGGACTGAAGCAGCCGAAGGCAGTTCCGGTGGGGAAGGTTTCCGCGGGGGGCGCCAAGCGCCCGGACGCGGCAGCCAATAATTCATGGAAGAAGCAGAAACCGAAGGCAAGCTGGCCCGCGGCCGGCTCCGCCGAGGTTTCCCTGGCCACGGGCGGACCTGCGGGCAAACTGCCCGTCGCGCTCTCGCCGGCCGACACGGGGCTGCCGAAGTCGGTCCTGCTGCGGAGCAGCCCGGCCGTCGGCGTGTCCAACCCCGGCCGGGTCAAGGTCACGGTGGCCGACAAGGACGCCTCCCGCAAGGCCGGCATCGACGGAGTCCTGCTCTCGCTGGGCCGCTCGGACGGCATCGCCAACTCCGTCCCGGCCAAGGTCGAGGTGGACTACAACTCCTTCCGCCAGGCCTACGGCGGCGACTACGCCGCACGCCTCCACCTGGTGGAACTCCCGGCCTGCGCCCTGACCGCTCCCGAACGCCCGGAGTGCCGGACCCAGAAGCCGCTGCAGACCAAGAACGACACCCGCACCGGCAAGCTGTCCGCCCAGGTCAGCACCCCCGGCACCACGGGCACCACGGGAACGGCATCCAAGTCCGGCAAGACGGCGATATCCGCCGCGGCATCGTCGGGCGGCGCCATGGTCCTCGCCGCGACCGCCGGCGCCGCCGGCCCGACCGGCGACTACAAGGCGACCTCGCTCCAGCCCTCGGGCTCGTGGACCGCGGGCGGCTCGACCGGCGCCTTCAACTGGTCCTACCCGATTGAGGTTCCCTCCGTACCCGGGACCGTGGACCCCCAGATCAGCCTGGGCTACAACTCCCAGTCGGTGGACGGCCGCATGGCGGCCTCGAACAACCAGGCCTCGTGGATCGGTGACGGCTGGTCCTGGGAGCCCGGCTTCATCGAGCGCAAGTACAAGTCCTGCGAGGACGACAAGTCCGGCGGGACCAACACCACCAAGGTCGGCGACCTCTGCTGGTTCAACGACAACGCCACCATGTCCCTGGGCGGCAAGTCGACCGAGCTCGTCTACGAGCAGGGCAAGGGCTGGCACCCCGCGTCCGACTCCGGCGAAAAGGTCGAGAAGCTCACCGGTGCCACCAACGGCGACAATGACGGTGAGCACTGGAAGGTCACCACGGCCGACGGCACCCAGTACTTCTTCGGGCTGAACCGCCTGCCCGGCTGGAAGGACGCATCGACCCCGACTACCAACTCGGCCTGGACCGTGCCGGTGTTCGGCAACCAGGCGGGCGAGCCCTGCTACAACGCCTCGTTCGCGAGCGCGTGGTGCCAGCAGGCCTGGCGCTGGCAGCTCGACTACGTGGTCGCCCCCGGCGGCGACGCGATGGCGTACTACTGGAAGACCGAGACCAACAACTACGGCCGCAACGTCTCGGCGACCACGGGCAAGGGCACGGTCACCCCGTACGTCCGCGGCGGCTGGCTCGACCACATCGACTACGGCCTGCGCTCCGACACCGTCTACACCGCCAAGGCTGTGGGCCAGGTCACGTTCGACGTGGCCGAGCGCTGCCTGAGCAACTGCGGCACGTTCGACGAGACGAACGCGAAGAACTGGCCGGACAGCCCGTACGACCTGTTCTGCAAGGACGGCTCGACCGAGTGCAAGAACCAGTTCTCCCCGACGTTCTGGACCCGGATGCGCCTGACCGGCATCAACACCAAGGTCCTCACCGGCGGCCAGTACAAGGACGTCGACTCCTGGGCCCTCGCCCAGGACTTCCCGCCCTCGGGCGACGGCATATCGACCCCACTCTGGCTGAAGTCCATCACCCACACGGGTAAGGCCGGCGACGGACCGGACATCCCACTGCCGCCGGTGACCTTCGCCGGCGAGCAGAAGGCCAACCGCGTCGACAAGACCGGCGACGGCCTCGCCCCCTTCATCCGTCTGCGCCTCTACCAGATCACCACGGAGACGGGCGGCACCATCGGGGTCACCTACTCCCAACCCGAGTGCACGGACGCCAACCTGCCCCAGCCGGACGAGACCAACACCACGCGCTGCTACCCGGTCAAGTGGGCCCCGGAGGGCCCGACCGCGAAGGTCGACTGGTTCAACTCGTACGTCGTCACCCAGGTCGTGGAAGGCGACAACCTCGCCGCGACCCCGGACAAGGTGACCTCGTACGACTACCTCGGCGGCGCAGCCTGGGCCAAGGACACCAGCGAGTTCAGCAAGGCCGAGAACCGAGTCCATTCCGTGGCGCGCGGCTACGAGCGGGTCCAGACCCGCACCGGCGCGTCCAGTGACCCCAAGCTCCTGACCGAGACCCGCTACTTCCGGGGCCTCGACGGCAAGGACGTCAAGGACTCCACCGGCGCCGCCGTCACCGACCGCGACGAGTTCGCCGGCAAGCCCCGCGAGAGCGCCAGCTACAACGGTGACGACACCGCCAAGCCGGTCAGCGCCACCTCGTACACCCCCTGGCGCTCGGCCGCGGTCGCGACCCGCATGCGCCCGGGGCTGCCCGACCTCGTCTCGTACAAGACCGGCACCGAGAAGGAGTCGACCCGCACCACCATCTCCGCCGGTAGCCGTACCACGGAGAAGGTCCAGCACTACGACGAATACGGAATGATCGACACCGTTTCCGAGACCGGCGACACCGCCAAGACCGGGGACGAGAAGTGCACCACCACCAGCTACGCCCGCAACACCAGCAGCTGGATCCTCGGCAGCGTCAGCCGCGTCGAGACCGTCGCCGTCCCGTGCGGCACCACGGTCAACCGCCCCGCCGACGTCATCTCGGACACCCGCACCTATTACGACAACGGCGTCCTCGGCACGGTTCCGGGCATCGGCCTCGTCACGAAGACCGAGACGATCAACGGCAAGGGCGACGGCTACGACGTCCAGTCCACCGTCCCCAGCACGTGCGGCCCCGCCAGGAACCAGCTCTGCTACGACGTCTACGGCCGCCGGCTCGCCGTGGCCGATGCCTACGACAAGGTCAGCACCACGGCGTACACCCCGGCCACGGGCGAGGTGCCCACGTCGACCGTTTCGGCCAACGCGAAGGGGCACGTCACCACGACGGTCACCGACCCGTACCGGTCGCAGCCGCGCCAGGTGACCGACGCCAACAACAAGGTCACCACGACCGAGTACGACGCGCTCGGCCGGCTCGCCAAGGTCTGGCTGCCCACGCGGTCGGCCACCACCTACCCCGACTCTCCGAACCAGTCCTTCGAGTACCTGATCCGCAACGACGGCCCGATCGTCGTCACGACCAAGACGCTCACCCAGGACAGCCAGTACTCCACGAGCTATTCGATCCGCGACGGTCTGCTGCGCCAGCGGCAGACCCAACAGCAGTCCCCCGACCTCTCCGGCCGGCTTCTCACCGAGGTGTTCTACGACACCCGCGGCCTGGCCTGGCGCAACTCCGGCACCTACTACGCCACCGGCGCCCCGGAGGCCACCCTGGTCACCGGTCAGCAGCTGAACTACCCGGCGTCCACCGACACCGAGTTCGACGGCGCCGGCCGCCCCACCGCGGTCATCTCCAAGAAGTTCGGCGACGAGACCAAGCGCACCGTCACCACTTACACCGGTGACACCACCACGGTCGTCCCGCCCCAGGGCGGCACCGCCACCACCACGGTCGTCGACGCCCTCGGCCGCACGGTCGAGCTCAAGCAGTACACGGACGCGGCGCGCACCACCTCCCAGTCCACGCTCTACAGCTTCAACCGGCTGGGACAGCTTGAGCAGTTGACCGACCCGTCGAACGCGAAGTGGAAGTACACCTACGACGTCCGCGGCCGCAAGGTCCAGACGGACGACCCCGACAAGGGCCTCAGCACGAGCGTCTACGACCAGGGCGACCGGGTCACGGACGTCACCGACGCCCGCGGCATCACGCTCCACACCGACTACGACGACCTGGGGCGCAAAACCGCGGTCTCGAAGGGCGGCACCCGCCTCACGTCATGGGAGTACGACACGATCGCCAAGGGCCAGACCTCCAAGGCGACCCGCTGGATCGACGGTCAGGCGTACGAGTCGGCCGTCACCTCGTACAACAGCCTCTACCAGCCGACCGTCACCCAGGTCACCATCCCGGCGTCCTCCGAGACCGGGGCCCTGGCCGGTACCTACAAGTGGATCACCTCGTACAACCCGAACACCGGCCAGGTCATGTGGACCAAGCAGCCGGCCGTCGGTGACCTGCCCGCCGAGACGGTCACCAACAACTACACCGCCGTCACCGGCCTGCTCGACAGCGTCGGCGCCGGCTCCGACCCGCTGGTCTCGGCGATGACGTACGACCACTACGGCCGCACCATCCGCCAGGAGTCCGGCGACTTCGGCCGGCACGTGTGGACGACCACCGAGTACGACGAGCACACCGGCGCCGTGAACCGCTCCTACGCCGACCGCGAGGTCGCGCCGCAGCGGATCGAGGACACCAAGTACGGCTACGACCTGTCCGGCAACATCACGTCCATCGCCACGGCCACCGGCCAGGACGCCCTGCGCAGCACCGACACGCAGTGCCTCCAGCTGGACGGGCTGGGCCGGATCACCGAGTCCTGGACGAACACGGGTGAGCAGTGCGCTGCGGCGCCGTCCCCCTCCGTGGTGGGCGGCCAGGACGCGTACTGGAACACCTACACCTACGACGCCCTCGGCAACCGGAAGACCGAGACCAACCACAAGACGGCCTCGGGCCCGGCCTCCGACACGCTGCGTACGTACGCCGCTCCGACCGCGGGCAAGCACGACCTGCCCAAGGTGACCCAGACCGGCACCGCGCCGCACGACGAGACCTTCGCCTACGACACCGCGGGCAACACCAAGACCCGCAAGATCGGAGCCTCTGCCGAGCAGACGCTGAACTGGGACGACGAGGGCCACCTGGCCTCCGTCACCACGGGCGGCACCGAGGTGGCCCGCTACCGCTACACCCCGGAGGGTGAGCGCCTGCTGAACAAGGACGCGACCGGGACCACGCTCTACCTCCCGGCCGGCAACGAACTCCGCCTCGCCTCGGGCAAGCTCACCGGCACCCGGTACTACGCGGCGGGCACGCAGACCGTGGCCATGCGGACCGGCACCAAGCTGGCCTTCCTGCTCAACGACCACCACAACACCACGACGACGCAGATCACCGCGGACGCCGCGCAGGCCGTCACCCGGCGCAAGACCACCGTCTTCGGCGGCGCGCGGGGCAGCAAGCCTGCCGACTGGTCCGGCGACAAGGGGTTCGTGGGCGGCACGAACGACGGGGCCACCGGCCTCGTCCACCTCGGGGCCCGCGAGTACGACCCTTCGGTCGGCCGGTTCATCTCCGTGGACCCGGTGTTCCTGACCAACGACCCGCGGCAGCACAACGCCTACCAGTACGGCAACAACAACCCGTTCAGCAACGCGGACCCGACCGGCGAGCAGCTGGAGGAGTGCGCGAGCGGCATGTACAAGTGCCACAACGGCAACGACCCGTACGACTACGGCAACCGGTACGAGACCATCGTGAACGCGGTGGGCGGCACCCTGTCCCCGGACTACGTCGAGCGCAAGCAGCGCGAACGCGCGGCCTGCCGCCACGACCCCGACTGCAAGTCGGGTGGCTCCTACAGCTCGTCCAGCTCGAGCAGCCAGCACTCGGACAAGCCCAAGCCCAGATCCCACCGGAGCGTCCTGGACACCATTACCGGTGGCCTCAAGAACGCATGGGACGCGACCAAGAACTCGGCCGTCGGGCAATGGGTCGGAGATCACTGGGGTGACATCAAGGACGTCTTGACCGTTGCCGGGTTCGCTGCCTGCCTGGTCGCCACGGTCGGAGCCTGTATGGCTGCGGGGGTCGCAATAGCCGTGGTCAAATTTGCCGGCGATTCCATCGAGGAGGTGAACGCAACCGGCGAGTTCTCCGGGAAGACATTGGTTGCCGGGGCCAAGGACCTCGCTTGGGTCGCCGTCGGCGGAGGAGCCGCAGCGGCGTTCGGCAGAGCCACAGGAGCAGCTCGCACGTGGGGAGAGGCGTACGGAACGAATGCCTTCGTCCGCGACATATCTGTTCGGATGGTACGACCTGGCAATAGCCTGAGGCCCGCAGTCATGTCCCAGACGACCCGGATACGATGGGGCGACACCACGGCCAACATGGGTGTCAACGCTGGTTTCAACACCATGTTCTGCGGTTCGGGAAATACGAGTCTGGGCGCATACGGAGGCGCCTGCTAGAAATCCGAATGTCGTCCGGCACGGGGCACGGATCCCGTGCCGGACCCCGCCACCGTCAATCCGGCAAGGGGTAGAGCCGTGAAAACCAAAAAACGGCAGATACTGCGCCGGAAGTCCTTCTTGGTTCTTTCCGCGATCGTCACCACCGGCTTCGGTGTCATGACCCTCGGGTTCGGAGTGAGCATGACGGCCGGCTGGCCGCCGCAGGGTGCGCTCGCGGTCATGGCGGCCTGCCTGGGCGCGATCGCCTTCTGCCGTCGGATCACCGGCGCTCGCGTGGTCCTCGACCAACAGGGGGTGATCATCGTGAATCCGGTGTTCACCTATGAAATCCCGTACCGGTACGTGTCCAAGGTCGAAAGCGACCGGCGCGGCAGCCTGGTCATCACCACACGGGAGGCGGTCGAGATCCGGCCCCTCGGGTTCGCGGGCTCGATCATCGACCACTTCGTCGGCAGCACCGAGACTGCTGTTGCCAAGATCAAGGCCGCACTCGCGGAACGGCGGGACCTGCGTGGGAGCTCTCACCCGGTCAGACGCTTCACCCGGCCGTGGGTGGCGGACGCCTGCGCGATCGGGACGGTCGTCTGCGTCGTGCTGGCCCTCGTCGTCCGCCCTTGACCTGACCCCCTGCGCGAGAGCCCCCGCCCGAGTGACTTCGGTGGGGGCTCTCGCGCATGTGGCTCTCGTCACGCGTCCCAGAGGGTGCCGAAGGTGAGGAGGTCGTCTCGGTATTCGATGCGGGATTCCCAGTCCGGCGGCCAGGCGTCCGCGCCGAGGTGGGCGCCGGCGAAGGCGCCGGCCAGGCAGGCGATCGAGTCCGAGTCGCCCTTCGTGCAGGCCGCGCGGCGCAGGGCCGTCAGGGGTTCCTCCGGGAAGAGGAGGAAGCACTGGAGGGCCGTGGCGAGGGCCTCCTCCGCGATCCAGCCGTCGCCCGTCGTCAGGCACGGGTCCGTTTCCGGGGAGGGCGACTTCAGCGCCGCCGTCAGGCGGTCCAGGACGGCCAGGCAGTCGTCCCAGCCCCGGGCGATGAAGGACTCCGGGCTCGCGTCCGACGCCGTGCGCATCCACAGGTCGCCCAGCCAGCGCTCGTGGTAGCGGGTGCGGTGGTGCAGGGCGTACGAGCGCAGCTGCCCGACCAGGCCCGTCACCTCGGTGCCCTGCGCGAGGAGGTACACCGCCCGGGCCGTCAGGTCGGAGGCCGCGAGGGCCGTCGGGTGGCCGTGGGTGAGGGCCGACTGGAGCTGGGCCGCGCCGGCGCGTTCCTCCTCCGTCCAACCGGGGACCAGGCCCACCGGGGCCACGCGCATGTTCGCCCCGCAGCCCTTCGAGCCGATCTGGCTCGCGTCCCGCCAGTCCCGGGAAGGGTCGTTCAGCAGGCTGCACGCTCGCAGGCAGGTGTTGCCCGGGGCGCGGTTGTTCTCCGGGGAGTGGTACCAGTCGACGAATTCCTCCCGGACCGGGCGGGTCAGGCGGAGCGGGCCCACCGGCCCGCGTTCCGCCGCCGTCCGCATGCCGCGCGCCAGGGCCAGCGTCATCTGGGTGTCGTCCGTGACGATCGCCGGGCTCGGCAGCCGCATCTCGCGCCACGGGCCGGTCTTCGCCAGGATCGACGGGACGTCGTTGAACTCCGTCGGGAAGCCCAGGGCGTCGCCCAGGGCGAGGCCGACGAGTGCCCCCGTCGCCGCCCGCTTCCGCAGGTTCATTTCTGGATTCCTTCCGTAGGCCGGAGCAGCGGGGGGTGGAGGGCGGTCGCCGGGCCCGCCCGGTACAGCGCGGCCGGTTTGCCGCGGCCTCCGGTCAGCCGGGCCGCTCCCGGCACGGCCTCGACGAAGCCGGGCGTGGCCAGCACCTTGCGGCGGAAGTTCGGCCGGTCCAGGGGGGTGCCCCAGACGGTCTCGTAGACGGCCTGGAGCTCCCCGAGCGTGAACTCGGGCGGGCAGAACCCCGTGGCCAGGCAGGTGTATTCGAGTTTCGCCCCGATGCGGGAGCGCGCGTCGGACAGGATCTGCGCGTGGTCGAAGGCCAGATCCGCGGCCTCCGCGGCCTCCCCGGCCTCCCCCACCGGCACCCACCGCGCCTGTTCCGCGTCCCCGCCGCCCTCCGGCGCCGGCTCCGGCATGTCCGGGACCAGGGCGGTGAAGGCCACCGAGACCACCCGCATCCGCGGATCGCGGTCCGGATCGCTGTACGTGCGCAGCTGCTCCAGGTGCAGCGCGGCGACGACCGCCTCCGACAGGCCGGTCTCCTCGACCAGTTCCCGGCGGGCCGCCGTCTCCGCGGACTCCCTCGGCAGCAGGAAGCCGCCGGGGAGGGCCCAGGCGCCTTCGTACGGCTCCTGCCCGCGCCGGATCAGCAGCACGTGCAGCGCCCCGCCGCGGACCGTGAACACCGCCAGGTCGACCGTCACCGCGAAGGGTTCGTAGGCGTACCGGTCGTACCCCTTCATCGGTTCTCCGGCAGGGGGTCCGCGAACTGCCATCCGCCGGCCAGCAGTTCGTCGACGGCTGCGACGGCCGTCGCCAGCCGTGCCTCGCGGTCCCCGCGCACGGTCAGGAAACGCCTGCCCGTGCGCGTGAGTTCCTCGCGGAAGCGATCCGTCATCCACGGCCTCAGGTGCTCGCCGTCACGCAGCCCGTCGTCCTCGAACGGCACGTCCGCGTGGTCGGTGAGGAGGTACAGGTCCCGGTGCGTCAGCGCGGCGGTCTTCTCGACCTCCTCGCTGCGGCCTCCCATGTACCGCTCGTGCCAGATGCCGGTCGCGAAGGAGTCGGTGTCGCAGATCAGCACCGGCGAACCCGACCGCGCCGCCCGCTCCTCCTCCGCGTCCTGGCGCCGCGCGATCACCGGGAACTCCTCCGACCGGAAGGACACGTCCTCCCAGGTCGCCGCCGGGTCGGCCGCCCGCGCGGCCGCCAGCTTCTCCTCGCTGTACGTGCGCCCGTACTCCGCGACCCAGCCCGTCCCGGCCCACACCCCGCCGCGCGCCCGGTAGTGCGCCGCGAGCGCCCGCGACAGGGTGGTCGTACCGGTCGACTCGGCGCCGAGTACGACGATCCGCCGGGTCAGGGCCGCCCGTACGCCCGGACCCAGGAACTCCCAGTTCCCGACCGGGTCCGCCCGTACCGCCGTACCGGAGACGGGGAAGCGGGTACGCCCCGGGTCCACGCAGACCTCCTCGGCCCCGAACCGCCGGGCGAGCTCCGTCCCGTACTCCTCCGAGGTGAAGACGGCGTCGACGCGCCCCGGCACCGCGCCCCGGAAGACCGCCATGTGCGCCTCCCAGACCGCCGGGTCGTTCAGGTCGACCGGGATGTCGTCGACCGCGCCGACGACCTCGGCCCCCGGGTGCGCCTCGCGCATCCACGCCACCCGGTCGGCGAGCGGCACCGACTCCACCGAGGCCGCGCACACCAGAACGGTCAGCCGCTCGCACTGCTCCTGGGCGGTGCGCACGAGGTGGTGGTGCCCGGCGTGCGGCGGGTAGAACTTGCCGAGGACCAGTCCGTGGGCGTGGCGCTTCGTACCGCTCGCGCCGCTCATGCCGTCGCCCCCGCCGCCGTACGGGCGCCCCGCTCCGGGAGCGTACGGAGCCAGCCGAGCAGGCCGACCACGCAGAGCGCGAGGAAGCCGACGTACAGGGCCGAGGTCAGGTACAGGCCCTTGTAGGCGTACAGCGGGATGTAGACGAGGTCGGCGGCGATCCACAGCCACCAGGACTCGACGAGCTTGCGGCACTGCCCGTACGTGGCCATGAGCGAGAGCCCGGTGGTCAGCGCGTCCCAGAACGGGACGGTGGAGTCGGTGACCCGGCTCAGCAGGAGCGTGAGCCCGAGCACCCCCACCGCCCCCGCCGCGGCCAGTACGGCCCATTCGGTGCGCGTGGTGCGGCGCACCGGCAGGGCCTCGGCGGTTCCTGGTCCACCCCCGTGGGTCCAGGACCACCAGCCGTACGCGGCGAGGGCGATGAAGACGATCTGGAGCCCGGCGTCGGCGTACAGGCCGGACTGGGCGAAGAGCACGATGAAGAAGACGTTGTTCGCGATGCCGATCGGCCAGTTCGCGACGTGCTGCCGGGCGACGAGCCAGACGCACAGGGCTCCGGTGGCGAAGCCCAGGATTTCGGTCCAGCTCATGACGGCCGACCCCCTCATTCTTTAATAGTCACTTTGACTATAAACAGGGAGACTGGTTCCTGACAAGCGAAAAGCCCGCAGTGCCACGGGGGCACTGCGGGCTTCTCCGAGCCGTTGGGCTCAGGGGCTCACAGGGGTTACAGACCGACCTCGCGCATGAGCATGCCGACCTCGGTGTTGGTCAGGCGGCGCAGCCAGCCGGACTTCTGGTCGCCCAGCTCGATCGGGCCGAAGGAGGTCCGGACGAGCTTGTCGACGGGGAAGCCGGCCTCGGCCAGCATGCGGCGGACGATGTGCTTGCGGCCCTCGTGGAGGGTCACCTCGACCATGTAGTTCTTGCCGACCTGGTCCAGCACGCGGAAGTTGTCGGCGCGGGCGTACCCGTCCTCCAGCTCGATGCCGTCCTTGAGCCGCTTGCCGATGTCACGCGGCAGCGAGCCGGTGATGGCGGCCACGTACGTCTTCTTCACACCGTACTTCGGGTGCGTGAGGCGGTGGGCCAGCTCACCGTGGTTGGTGAGCAGGATGATGCCCTCGGTCTCCGTGTCGAGGCGGCCGACGTGGAAGAGCCGGGTCTCGCGGTTGGTGACGTAGTCCCCGAGGCACTGGCGGCCGTCCGGGTCCTCCATGGTGGAGACGACGCCGGCGGGCTTGTTCAGCGCGAAGAACAGGTACGACTGAGTGGCGACCGTCAGGCCGTCCACCTTGATCTCGTCCTTCGGCTGGACGCGCTTGCCCTGCTCCAGCACGATCTCGCCGTTGACCTCGACGCGGGCCTGCTCGATGAGCTCCTCGCACGCGCGGCGCGAGCCCATGCCGGCGCGGGCGAGCACCTTCTGCAGGCGCTCGCCTTCCTGCTCGGCGCCCGGGAAGGTCTTCGGGGTCTTGATCGCGGGCTTGTCGGCGTACCGGTCGCGCACGCGCTCCTCGATGCGCGCGTCCAGCTCGCGGGGGCGGGACTGGCCGCTGCGGCTGCCGGGGCCGCTGCGCGGGCCGCCGGCCCCGCCGATGCCGGGGGTCTTGGAGGTACGGGGACCGCCCTTGGCACCGCCGCGCGCCGAGTCGCCGCGGGCGCCGCCGCCACGGTTGCCGTCGCCCGCGCCGCGGGCACCGCCGCCGCCGGCCTTGGCGCCGCCGCGCTGCGCTCGCCCTCGGGGCCGACGTCGTAGCGGCGCTCCTCGGGGCGGGGGTTGCGGGGCCGCTGCGGGGCCTGGTCGCGGTCCCGGTCGCGCGGGGCGCCGGAGCCGCCGCTGTAGCCGCCGCCGCTGGAGCTGCCGCCGCGGTAGCCACCGCCGCCGGAGGAGGAGCCGCCACCGGAGCTCCCGCCGCGGTAGCCACCGCCGCCGGAGCCGCCGCGCTGTCCGCCTCCACCGCTGGAGCTGCCGCCGCGGTAGCCACCGCCGCCGGAGGAGGAGGAGCCGCCGCGGGTGTTACCGCGCCCGCCACCACCGCCGCCGCCGCTGTTCCTGTTGCCGCCACCGTTGCCGTTGCCGCTGCTTCGCATCAAAGTTCCGTCGTCTTGTCGTCTTCATCGGTATCCGGTGCATCCGGATCGAACGACGGAACACCCTCTTGCGTATCGGCTTCGATCGCGTCCGCCTCGGGGAGGAAGGGCGCGAGCTCCGGGAGCTCGTCCAGGCCGCGCAGGCCCATCCGCTCCAGAAAGTAGTTCGTCGTCCTGTACAGGATCGCACCTGTTTCGGGTTCCGTGCCCGCCTCGGCCACCAGACCGCGCTGGAGCAGGGTCCGCATGACCCCGTCGCAGTTCACTCCGCGGACCGCCGAGACCCGCGAACGGCTCACCGGCTGGCGGTACGCGACCACCGCCAGGGTCTCCAGCGCCGCCTGGGTCAGCCGGGCCTGCTGGCCGTCCAGTACGAAGCGCTCGACGGCGTCCGAGTACTCCGCCCGGGTGTAGAACCGCCAGCCGCCGGCGACCAGCCGCAGCTCGAAGCCGCGCCCCTGGACGGTGTACTCGTCCGCCAGCTCCCACAGGGCGTCCGCGACCTCGCGCGGGGTGCGGTCCAGCACCTTGGCGAGGTGCGCCTCGGTCGCGGGCTCGTCCACGACCATGAGGACGGCCTCCAGGGCGGGCTTCAGCGAGAGCTCGGCCACGTCGCTCATTCCTTGACCTCCACGATCCGGTCGAACTCGTCGGTGACGGTCGGCATCCCGTCGCCGTCCCCGCCGCTCCAGCGGACGGTGAGCGTCTGCAGGGCCTCCTCCTGGTCGAGGACCACCGCCTTCTCGCGGTAGAGCTCCAGGAGGGCCAGGAAGCGCGCGACGACGGTGAGGGTGTCGTCGGCGTCCTCGGTCAGCTCCTGGAAGGTGGCCTCGCCGCGTGCCTTGAGCAGCGCGACCACCACCGCGGCCTGCTCCCGCACGCTGACGAGCGGGGCGTGGATGTGGTCGACGTACACCTGGGGCTTTGCCTTGGGCTGCATGGCCTTGACCGCCAGCCGGGCGAACCCCTCGGCGCCGATGCTGATGACGACCTCGGGCAGGAGCTCGGCGTGCTGGTCCTCCAGGCCGACGGTGCGCGGGTAGCGGCGGCCCTCGCTCTCGGCGCGCTGCTCGAAGATCTCGGCGATCCGTTTGTACGCGCGGTACTGGAGCAGCCGGGCGAAGAGCAGGTCGCGGGCCTCCAGCAGGGCGAGGTCCGCTTCGTCCTCGACCTCGGCGGTGGGCAGCAGACGGGCGGCCTTCAGGTCCAGGAGGGTGGCGGCGACCACGAGGAACTCGGTGGTCTGGTCGAGGTCCCAGTCGGGGCCCATGGCGCGGATGTGCGCCATGAACTCGTCGGTGACCTTGGAGAGGGCCACCTCGGTGACGTCGAGCTTGTGCCGGGAGATCAGCTGGAGCAGCAGATCGAAGGGCCCCTCGAAGTTGGCCAGCCGCAGCGTGAACCGCCCGCTCCCGTCCCGCCCCTCCCCAGGGTCCCCGGGGGAAGCGGAGTGCTCGCCGCCGTCTTCCCGCCCCTCGGCGGGGGGCTCAGCGGGCGCGGGGCCGTCTGCGGGCTCCGGGGCCACCGCGGCCGGCGCGAGCGGCGCAGCGGGCGCGTCAGGGCTTTCGGGGGCCTCGTCCGCCGCGGCGGGAGCGCCCGGGCCGCGGCCCAGGCTCCGGCGGGTCGGGCGGCCGGGTTCGGCGGGAGAGGGCATCGCAGTCCAGGGTGGTACGGATGGGCGGCCGATCGGCCAAGGCCAAGGCTCCCACGAACGCGGAGCAGGCCGGCCGGAGGACCCGCCCGCCCGTCGGACGGCAGACCGTCGGACAGCCGGCCCGACGGTCAGCGGCCGCGGAGTCTGCGGACCAGGATGCTCGCGTCGCCGCGGGACTCCAGGTCCGCGAGCACGACCGCCACCGCCTCGCGGACGATGCGGCCGCGGTCCACCGCCAGCCCGTGCTCGCCGCGCAGCACCAGCCGCGCGTGCTCCAGGTCCATGAGCTCCTCGGCGGAGACGTAGACCGTGATCTTCTCGTCGTGCCGTTCGCGCCCGCTGGGCCGGCGGTTCGCCCCGCGGCCTTGGCCCTTGCCCCGCCGGGGCTCCGGGCTGACAGAACCTTCCTGCGGGCGCCGGGGACCCACCACCGACTCCGCGGCGGCCGCCGCGGCCTCCCGGCTGCGGCCCTCGCCCGCCGTGCCCTCGGCCGACGCCGCCGCGTGCTCCCCGGCGGTCGACTCCTCCGGGCCCCGCCTCGGCGAGGACGACTGGAGTGCCATCCCCCCGGTCGTACGGAACAGTTCGTCGGCTCCGGGCAGACTCACTCGGCGTGACACCGGGCGAGCACCTCCCTGGCCAGCTGGCGATAGGCGGCGGCCCCGACGGAGTTGGAGGCGTACGTGGTGATCGGCTCGCCGGCGACGGTGGTCTCCGGGAAGCGCACCGTTCGGCCGATGACCGTGTGGTAGACGTGGTCGTCGAAGGCCTCGACGACGCGCGCCAGCACCTCGCGGCTGTGCACCGTACGGGAGTCGTACATCGTGGCGAGGATGCCGTCGAGCTCCAGCTCGGGGTTGAGCCGCTCCTGCACCTTCTCGATGGTCTCGGTCAGCAGCGCCACACCGCGCAGTGCGAAGAACTCGCACTCCAGCGGCACGATGACCTTGTGAGCCGCCGTCAGGGCGTTCACGGTCAGCAGGCCGAGCGAGGGCTGACAGTCGATCACGATGTAGTCGTAGTCGGCCAGCAGGGGCTTCAGCGCCCGCTGCAGCGTCGACTCTCTCGCGACCTCGCTGACCAGCTGCACCTCGGCGGCGGACAGGTCGATGTTGCTCGGCAGCAGGTCCATGTTGGGGACCGCGGTCTTGAGCAGCACCTCGTCGGCCGACATGCCCCGCTCCATGAGCAGGTTGTAGACCGTCAGGTCGAGTTCCATCGGGTTCACGCCGAGGCCCACGGACAGTGCGCCCTGCGGGTCGAAGTCGACGAGCAGCACGCGGCGCCCGTACTCGGCGAGCGCCGCACCCAGGTTGATGGTCGACGTGGTCTTGCCCACGCCGCCCTTCTGGTTGCACATCGCGATGATCTTCGCCGGACCGTGGTCGGTCAGCGGACCCGGGATCGGGAAGTACGGCAGCGGCCGTCCGGTCGGGCCGATCCGCTCCCGGCGCTGGCGGGCAGCGTCGGGGGCGAGGGTGGCCGCGTACTCGGGGTCGGGCTCGTACTCCGCGTCCGGGTCGTAGAAGTGCCCTTCGGGCACGTTTTCGTAGTCGGCGAAACCCACGGGCTTTTCGCCGCTCAGGTCGCCGGCCCTGGAGTTCACGTCTAGGCCGTCCATGCTCTTTTGGGGCGTCGTCATGTGCTGGTGGTTTGCGAAGGTGCGGACCGCGACGGAGCCGACCGCTTCGAGCCCGCCGGATCCTTGGCCCCGGTCTGGCGTCCCTGCTCGACCACCTCCGGGAGCAAATGTCGACTCATTCACAAGTCGTCTTACCTCCTCGGACGTGACCAGGACACTTATCGATAGGTCAGCGTGGCACCATGCCGACGGTTGGCGACTCTATGGCGTGTCACCACTCAGCGGCAACACAATCCGTCGGACCGGCAACGATGTGTCGGCAACCGAACACCACTCTGTCAAGGGCGTCCAGGCCGTCACCGCGAAGTTTCACGGGTGCGCGAAAGGGTTAAAGGGTTACGTTCGAGGCGAGTTGAGCCGTGCGGGCCCGCACCCCGCAAACGCCTCCGGCCGGACCTTGGGGGCAAGGTCCGGCCGGATACGTGAGATTGACGTCAGTCGTTGACGGGGTCTGACCGATCAGCCGAGCAGCGTGCTCAGCTCAAGGGTCTCCATGCCGTGCGCCTCGGCGACCGGACCGTAAACGACCTGGCCGTCATGGGTGTTGAGGCCCAGCGCCAGCGCGGGGTCACGGCGCAGCGCCTCGACCCAGCCGAGGTTCGCGAGCTGCACGATGTAGGGCAGCGTGGCGTTGGTCAGCGCGTAGGTGGAGGTGTTCGGCACCGCGCCCGGCATGTTGGCGACGCAGTAGAAGACCGAGTTGTGGACCTGGAAGGTCGGCTCGGCGTGGGTGGTCGGACGGGAGTCCTCGAAGCAGCCGCCCTGGTCGATCGCAATGTCGACAAGGACACTTCCGGGCTTCATCTTGGCGACGAGCTCGTTGGTGACCAGCTTCGGGGCCTTCGCACCCGGGATCAGGACGGCGCCGATGACGAGGTCGGCCTCGACGACGGCCTTCTCCAGCTCGTAGGCGTTGGAGACGATCGTCTTGATCTTCGTGCCGAAGATCTTGTCGGCCTCGCGGAGCTTGTTGATGTCGCGGTCCAGCAGGGTCACGTGGAAGCCCATGCCGATGGCGATCTGCGCGGCGTTCCAGCCGGAGACGCCGCCGCCGATGACCACGCACTCGCCGGCGTGGGTGCCGGGGACGCCGCCGGGGAGCACGCCGCGGCCGCCGGCCGAGCGCATCAGGTGGTAGGCGCCGACCTGCGGGGCCAGGCGGCCCGCGACCTCGGACATCGGGGCGAGCAGCGGGAGCGCGCGGTTGGCGAGCTCGACCGTCTCGTACGCGATGGCGGTGGTGCCGGACTCCAGGAGGGCGTCCGTGCACTCGCGGGAGGCCGCGAGGTGCAGGTAGGTGAAGAGGGTCTGGTCCTTGCGGAGGCGGTGGTACTCCTCGGCGATGGGCTCCTTGACCTTCAGCAGCAGGTCGGCCGTCGCCCAGACCTCGTCCGCGGTACCGAGGATCTCGGCGCCGGCGGCGACGTACTCCGCGTCCGTGATCGAGGAGCCGACACCGGCGTTCTGCTCGATGAAGACCTGGTGGCCGCCTCGGACCAGCTCATGCACGCCGGCGGGCGTGATGGCGACCCGGAACTCGTTGTTCTTGACCTCGCGGGGGATGCCGACCTTCATCGTCGATCACGGTCCTTGGCTCAGGGAATTTTTCGGGGCACTTTCATACATACCCGCCCACAAGAACGCGCAACGGGATGCACCACGGGATGTCGTGGTGAAGCCAGTCTAATGAAGGACGACGCGCTGTCTAGCCTTGCAAACCAATAATCTCAGTCGGAACCACTACGGATTTCGCAGGCTGCGGGGTCGTCTCCCAGCAATCTGTCGGCCGCGGACCGGTGCAGCCTTGCGGCGGCCGGGTCGCCCAGCCGGTCGAGGGTGTCGGCGAGGCGCACCTGGAGCGCGGCCTGAAGCCGCAGGTCCCCGGCCCGGCGCGCGAGCTCCACCGCCTCGCGGCAGGTGTGCAGCGATTCCTCGGGCCGCCCGGCGTACTCCTGGATTCGCGCCATCTCGCTCAACGCCTTTGCCTGGCCTGGCACATCGGCCAGTTTCCGGTACCCCGCCGCGGCCGTCCGCCAGCTGCGCAGCGCGTCCCCGTAGCGGCCCGCGTACGTGTGCACGTTGCCGAGCCGTCCGTACAGCCGGGCCTCGTCCGCCCGCTCCCCCCGTGCGAGGGCCTGGGACAGGGCCCGGCCGAACCAGTCGGCGGCCCGGTGCCAGTCCGCGAGCTCCTGGTACGCGCCGCCTACGGATTCCATCGCGCGGCCCGTCGCGTACGGGTCATTCGCCGCCCGTCCCGCGTCCAGCGCGGCCCGGTAGCGCTCCAGCGCCTCCTGCGTGCGGCCGGTCTCGGCGTCCAGGTCGGCCAGGTTCAGCAGGGCCGCGGCCTGCTCCCGGTGCAGGCTGCGGCGCTCGGCCACGTCCAGGACCAGCCGGTGCAGCCCGTACAGCTCGGGAGCGGCTTCGGCGGTGCCGCGGTGCTCCGCGAGGGCCCGTACGAGGGCTGCGACCAGCCGGCGGGCCAGGGTGTCCAGCCCGCCGTCGGCCACGGCCAGCGAGGCGGCCGCCGACAGCGCGGGCAGCCTGGTGTCGAGCCAGGTGGCGGCGGCCCGCCGGTCGGGGAAGCGCAGCGCGCGCGGCAGCCCGTCCAGCCTCTCCCGTACGTCCGCCTCGTCCTCGCCGTTCGCCCCGTTGTCGTCGGGCCGGGCCATGACCCGGCAGGAGTGCAGCAGGCGTACGGTGCGCTCCAGCATCCGGGCCCGGGCCAGCTCGACCTCGGCGGGGCGCTCCTTGGTCTCCAGCAGGGCCTGGAGCAGCGGTACGAGGCAGCCGGGCAGCAGGAAGAGCCCGTCGGAGGCGTGGCGCAGGAGGCCCAGCCCGGCGAAGTCCTCCAGGGTGGACTGGGCGGCGGCCACGGAGCAGCCGGCGAGGGCGGAGGCGGTGTGCGAGTCGACGATCCCGGCGGGGGCCAGCGGCAGCAACCGGAGGGTGCGCTGGGCGGGCTGCGGCAGGGACTCGTAGACGAGCCGGAAGCCGCGGCCGAGCGGGCCTCCGGTGCCGGGCGGCATGTCGTGGAGCTGCTTGGCCACGTCGGAGACGGCGGCCTTGGGGTGTGCGGCGAGCCAGCCGCCGACCAGGGCCAGCGCGGCGGGCTGCCCTCCGCACTCCTCGGCGAGGCCCTCTGCGGCGCGCGGGTCGACGGCGATCCGGGTGTCCCCGATGCGCTGGGCGAGCATCTGGACCCCGGAGGGGGTGTCGAGTCCGCCGAGGGTGCAGGGGCGGACATCCGGAATCCCGGTGAGCGGCCCCTCGGCGGTGATCACGACGAGGCATTCGGGGGTGTCCGGCAGCAGGGCGTCGACCTGGTACGGATCGGCGGCGTCGTCGACGAGCAGGATCGCCTTGCGGTGGGCGAGGGCGGCGCGCAGGGCGGAGCTGAGCTCGTCCTCGGCGGCGCCGGGGGGCGTGGGTTCGCCGAGCCCTTCCAGCAGGGTCCGGATCGCCCGCTCGGTGGTGACGGTCTGTCCGCCGGGGGAGGTGAGGCGGGTGCGCAGGACCCCGTCGGGGTAGTCCGCGGCCACCTCGCGGACGAACGCCTCGGCGAGGGCGGTGCGGCCCGACCCCGGCCGCCCGGCGACGAGCAGCACGCGCGCCCGGGGTGCCTTGGCCTTGCGGCCCGAGAGGGTGTCGAGCCCGGTCCGTGCGATGTCCTCGCGCAGCTCCTTGAGCTCACGCCGTCGCCCGACGAAATCCGTCACGGATCCGCTCCTCTCCCTGCCTTCGGGTTGCGAGCGTAGTTCACGCAGAGCGACGACCCGTGTGGAGCGCGGCGGACACATCGCCCAATCGGATCAGCGGATCGTCACACCACGCTCCCGCGGGCCCGGGAGGGAGCGCCAGGGGGTTTCCGACCCTGATCCGCCGGGCGCCCCCTACACCTCGTACGGGCGGGCCGGCCACGGGGGCTGGGCCGGGCGCAGGGCGTCCAGGCCGCCCGGGGCGGCGAGCGCGGCCGACAGGGCCAGGGCCCCCGTCACCAGGCCCGGGTTGCCCAGCCGGCCCTCCAGGACTCCGCGGACCAGGTCCGCGAGCGGGACGCGGGCGATCTCCATGTCCGCCTCCTCATCCGAGACCTCGTACCGCGCCCCCTCCGCCTCGGAGAGGCCGCGCGCGAGGAAGATCCGGACCGCCTCGTCGGACCCGCCGGGGGAGGCGAAGAAGTCCACGAGCACCCGCCAGTCCTCCGCCTTGACGTGCGCCTCCTCGTACAGCTCCCGCTGGGCCGCGTGCAGCGGGTTCTCACCGGGTACGTCGAGCAGCCCGGCCGGGAGCTCCCACAGCTTGTGCCGTACGGGGTGCCGGTACTGGCGCAGCACCAGCACTCCGCCGTCCTCGTCGAGCGCCAGCACGCACACCGACCCCGGATGCACCTGGTAGTCCCGGCGCACCACCGATCCGTCCGGCATGCTCACCTGCTCCGAACGGACCGCCGTCTTCGCGCCCTCGAACGGGGTCCGTGAGGCGATGACCTCCCACGACTCCCCGCCGTCTGCGATGCCCATGGCCATGACCCGTACCCCGTACCTTCCGAATGCGCGCCGAAAGACGCGTCAGAAACGCGACAGCCGGGGCACGTTCCGTGCCCCGGCCGTCTACGTTATGCGGTCAGACCGTCACTTGGCCTTCGCGGCCTGCTGGCGCTCCACCGCGGCCTTGACCAGGCCCGCGAACAGCGGGTGCGGCCGGGTCGGGCGCGAGCGCAGCTCCGGGTGGGCCTGGGTGGCCACCAGGTAGGGGTGCACCTCGCGCGGGTACTCGACGTACTCGACGAGCTTGTTGTCCGGGGAGGTGCCGGAGAAGACGAGGCCCGCCTTCTTCTCCAGCTCGCCGCGGTAGGCGTTGTTGACCTCGTAGCGGTGGCGGTGGCGCTCGTCCACGTACGCCTGGTCGCCGTAGACCTCGCGCACGATCGAGCCCTCGGCGAGCTTCGCCGGGTACATGCCCAGGCGCATGGTGCCGCCCAGGTCGCCCGCGCCCTCGACGAAGGCCAGCTGCTCCTCCATCGTGGAGATCACCGGGTGCGGGGTGGAGGCGTCGAACTCGGTGGAGTTGGCGTCCTCGATGCCCGCCAGGTTGCGCGCGGCCTCGATGACCACGCACTGCAGGCCCAGGCACAGGCCGAGCAGCGGGATCTTGTTCTCGCGGGCGTAGGTGATCGCGCCGACCTTGCCGTTGACACCGCGGTCGCCGAAGCCGCCGGGCACGCAGATCGCGTCCACGTCGCCGAGCGCCTCCGCGGCGCCCGCCGGGGTCTTGCAGTCGTCGGAGGTGACCCACTTGATCTGGACGCGGGCCTTGTTGGCGAAGCCGCCGGCGCGCAGCGCCTCGGTCACCGACAGGTACGCGTCCGGCAGGTCGATGTACTTGCCGACGAGCGCGACCTTGACCTCGTGGTCGGGGTTGTGGACGCGGTCCAGCAGGTCCTCCCAGACCGTCCAGTCCACGTCGCGGAACGGCAGGTCGAGCTTGCGCACGACGTACGCGTCGAGGCCCTCGGTGTGCAGCACCTTCGGGATGTCGTAGATCGACTTGGCGTCGATCGCCGCGACGACGGCCGCCTCGTCCACGTCGCACATCAGCGAGATCTTGCGCTTGATGGAGGTGGGGACCTCGCGGTCGGCGCGGAGCACGATCGCGTCGGGCTGGATGCCGATGTTGCGCAGGGCCGCGACCGAGTGCTGGGTCGGCTTGGTCTTCAGCTCGCCGGAGGGGCCGATGTAGGGCAGCAGCGAGATGTGCACGACGAAGACGTTGTCGCGGCCGACCTCGTGGCGGACCTGGCGGACGGTCTCCAGGAACGGCAGCGACTCGATGTCGCCGACCGTGCCGCCGACCTCGGTGATGACGACGTCGACGTCCTCGGTCGCCATGCGGCGGATGCGGCTCTTGATCTCGTTGGTGATGTGCGGGATGACCTGCACGGTGTCACCGAGGTACTCGCCGCGCCGCTCCTTGGCGATGACCTGCGAGTAGACCTGGCCGGTGGTGACGTTGGCCGAGCCGTCGAGGTCGACGTCGAGGAAGCGCTCGTAGTGGCCGATGTCCAGGTCGGTCTCGGCGCCGTCGTTGGTGACGAACACCTCGCCGTGCTGGAAGGGGTTCATCGTGCCCGGGTCGACGTTCAGGTACGGGTCGAGCTTCTGCATCGTGACCCGCAGGCCGCGCGCCTTGAGCAGCGCACCCAGGCTGGAGGCCGTCAGGCCCTTGCCGAGGGACGAAGCGACACCCCCGGTGACGAAGATGTGCTTGGTCGTCATGGCTGTGCTGTTTCGAAAAGCAGCGGGCGGCGTCGCCAAGAGGGGGCTCCCGTGGTCGCGAAGTTGAGGTGCGTCCGGCGCCGGCCACCATCGAACCGGAGGCTCTCAGGGGGCGCCGAAGCTGCGGTTTCGGGGCTCCTGATTCGCACAGGCAGACCACCGGTCCACGGGGTACCAGCCTATCAGCGCCCGGGCCCGTCCGCCTCCGGGCACGCGCCGCCACGACCGCTCGACGGAGCGCCACCGGCCGTCCCGGGGCCGGTCACGCCGACATTCACCCAGGTCACCCATTCGGACTAGACACATTGTCCTCAGACTTCAGGAGATCACTAGGGTGCCGTCATATCCTGCTCGGATATCGCATCACATCACCGCCGAGCAGTCCGGCAGACGGCGTGACCCGGCCGCATCCGGAATCATGAGCTCAGTGCGGGGATCCATACCCACGGGACCGCGCAACCGCGCAATGCAAGCGCCCTTCGGGGCGGACGTGGCCGTTCGACTGGGAGATCTAACGTGTCCGGGCGCATCGAGGATTACGCACTGATCGGGGACATGCAGACCGCCGCACTGGTCTGCCGGGACGGATCGGTGGACTGGCTGTGTCTGCCCCGTTTCGACTCCCATGCCGTCTTCGCGAGCATCCTCGGAACGGAGGATCACGGCTTTTGGCGCATCGGCCCGGCGGTGCCCGGGGGCGCCCAAGCCCCTGCGGCGACCCGGCGCCGCTACCAGGGCGATTCGCTGATCCTGGAATCGGAGTGGGACACGCCGCGCGGCACGGTCCGCGTGACCGACTTCATGCCGCCCCGCGAGGACCACGCGCCGCAGCTGGTGCGCATCGTCGAGGGCGTCAGCGGGCGCGTCCCGATGCGCTCCGCGCTGCGCATGCGCTTCAGCTACGGCCGGGTCGTGCCCTGGGTGCACAAGGTCGACGGGCGCACCGTCGCCGTCGCGGGCCCCGACTCGGTCTGGCTGGACACCGACGCGCAGACGTACGGCAAGGACCTGACGACGTACTCCGACTTCACCGTCGGCCCCGGCGACCGCAAGGCCTTCTGCATCAGCTGGCAGCCCTCCCACAAGGGCGCCCCGGAGACCCCCGACGCGCAGGAGGCGCTGGCGACCACCACCTCGTTCTGGCGCGAGTGGGTCGACCACTGCACGTACCACGGCCCCTACCGCGAAGCCGTGATCCGCTCCCTGATCACCCTCAAGGCGCTCACGTACGGCCCCACCGGCGGCATCGTCGCCGCGCCCACCACCTCCCTCCCGGAGGAGATCGGTGGCGTCCGGAACTGGGACTACCGCTACACCTGGCTGCGCGACGCCGCCATCACCCTCTCCTCGCTGCTGCGCACCGGCTACCGCGAGGAGGCCCAGGCCTGGCGCGAGTGGCTGCTGCGCGCGGTCGCCGGGGACCCGGAGAACCTGCAGATCATGTACGGGATCGCCGGGGAGCGGGAATTGGGCGAGACGGAGCTGGACTGGCTGCCCGGGTACGAGAACTCCCGCCCGGTCCGCGTCGGCAACGGCGCCGCGCACCAGCTCCAGCTGGACGTGTACGGCGAGGTCACCGAGGCCCTGCACCTGGGCCACATGACGGGCCTGGCGCGCAACGACTACGCCTCGGTCCTCCAGTTGAAGCTGATCCGCTACCTGGAGGAGCACTGGGACCAGCCCGACGAGGGCATCTGGGAGGTGCGCGGCCCGCGCCGCCACTTCGTCCACTCGAAGGTCATGGCGTGGGTGGCCGTGGACCGCACGATCAAGCTGATCGAGAGCGGGGACGCGGACGGCCCGCTGGAGCGGTGGCGCGAGATGCGCGACGAGATCCACCAGGACGTGTGCGAGAAGGGCTACGACAAGGAGCGCAACACGTTCACCCAGTCGTACGGGTCGAAGGAGCTGGACGCCTCCCTGCTGCTGATTCCGCAGATGGGGTTCCTGCCGCCGGACGACAAGCGGGTCATCGGGACGATCGAGGCGATCCAGCGCGAGCTGTCGACGCCCGACGGGTTCATCCTGCGCTACCCGACGACCGGCGACGAGGCCGGCGTGGACGGACTGGAGGGCGACGAGGGGGCGTTCCTCGCCTGCTCGTTCTGGATGGCGGACGACCTGGCGATGATCGGCCGGGTCGACGAGGCGCGCCAGCTGTTCGAGCGGCTGCTGGCCCTCCGCAACGACCTGGGGCTGCTGGCGGAGGAGTGGGACCCGCGCCTCCAGCGCCAGGTCGGCAACTTCCCCCAGGCCTTCAGCCACGTCCCCCTGATCGACACGGCCCTGCGCCTGACGGCGAGCGGGGCGTACGGGGGCTGAGGGCGGGCGGGCCGGAGGCGCGGGGCTCCGCCGCGCCCCCGGCGTCGGCCCCGCCTACGCTGGAATGGTCCTATGCCTCCTCCGAAAGGAGGGGTGAGCCATGGCGCCCACCTCGAAGGCCGGCCAGGCCCTGACCGTGCTCCGCGAGGACCTGGCCGGTGAGGTCTTCGCCCCCGGCGATCCCGGGTACGAAGAGGCACGGACGATCTTCAACGCGATGATCGACCGCCGCCCCGCGGTCATCGCCCGGTGCGAGAGCGAGGCGGACGTCGTCACCACCGTCCGTTTCGCCCGTGAGCTGGACCTGCCCGTCGCCGTGCGAGGCGGTGGCCACAGCGTCGCCGGGATGTCCCTCAACGACGGCGGCGTGGTCGTCGACATGCGCCGGATGCAGGAGGTCACCGTCCACCCCGGGGCGAAGGCCGTACGCGTCGGGGGCGGCGCGGTGATGAGCGTGCTGGACCGCGCCTGCCAGCCGTACGGGCTCGCCACCACCGGCGGCCGGGTCTCCACCACCGGAGTCACCGGCTTCACCCTCGGCGGCGGTTCCGGCTGGCTGGACCGGAAGTTCGGGCTGGCCGTCGACAACCTGCTCGGCGTGGACCTGGTCACCGCCGACGGCTCCGCCGTGACGGCGACCGCCGAGGACAACCCCGAGCTGTTCTGGGCCCTGCACGGCGGCGGCGGGAACTTCGGGGTCGCGACCTCGATCACGCTGCGCCTGCACGAGCTCCCCGAGTTCGCGATCTGCCTGCTGCTGTACCCCCTGGAGGCCGGGCCCGAGGTCTTGCGCACCTACCGCGAGGTCATCGAGAAGGGTCCCGCCGAGGCGGGCGGCGGAGTGATCTACCTGACCGCCCCGCCGGAGCCCTTCGTACCGCAGCACCTGGTCGGGACCCTGATGGCGGGCGCGCTGCTCACGTACGCGGGCGGCGAGGAGGCGCTGCGCAAGCTGGCGGCGCCGCTGCTCGCGCTGCCCCACGAGGTGGAGGTGCTCACCGCCCTGCCCTACGCGGACTTCCAGTGCATGCTGGACGACCCGCCGGGCCTGCGGAACTACTGGTCCGCGGAGTACCTGACCGGCCTGCCGGACGAACTCGTCAGCGTCTTCTGCGCCCTCGGGAACGTGATGCCGACGGGCGGGACCCAGCACGTGCTGTTCCCGCTGGGCGGAGCCATCGCGGACGGGCCGTCGGAGTTCCCCGTTCCGTACCGGGACGCGCCCTGGGCCGCACACCCGTTCGCCATCTGGGAGGACCCGGCCGAGGACGAGCGTGCCGTGCAGTGGGTCAAGGACGTCCGCGCCCACGTGCAGCCGTGGAGCACCGGCGCGGTCTACCTCAACTTCACCGGCGACGAGGGTTCCGAGCGCGTGGCGGCCGGTCTCGGCGCGGAGAATCTGGCCAGGCTGGGCGCGGTGAAGCGGATGTACGACCCGGACAACGTCTTCCGCTTCAACCACAACATCAAGCCGGCCTGACCCCCTGGTAGCGTCCCGCGACATGGACAACCAGGGCGGGATCACCGTTCAGCGGGCACTGGAGCTGCCCGGGCTGCGCAGCGGACTGCCGGAGGTGGTGGCCTGCGCCGACCGCCTGGGCCGGACCGTGCGCTGGGTGCACGCGGGCGAGGTGCCGAACATCGCCTCCCTGCTCAAGGGCGGGGAGCTGCTGCTGACCACGGGGCTGGGCCTCGGCACCCGCCCCGCCGAGCAGCGTGCCTTCGTACGACGCCTCGCGGACCGGGGGATCGCCGCCCTGGTGGTCGAACTGGGCCCGCGCTTCACCCGGCTCCCGGCGACGCTCGTCGAGACGGCCCGGGCGGCCGGACTGCCGCTCGTCCAACTTCACCGCGAGGTGCCGTTCGTGGCGGTCACGGAGGAGATCCACACCGAGATCGTCAACCACCACTACGCCCTGCTCCAGCGGGCCGAGGAGGTGCACCGGCGATGCACCGAGGCCCTGCTCAGCGGCGGCGGGATCCCCCAAGTCCTGCACATCCTGGCCGACTTCACCGGAAATCCGGTGTTCCTGGAGACCCCCGACGGGCAGCTCCTGTACGCGGCGGGCCCGGTCTCCGGGGAAGCCGCGGCGGACCCGCTCCAGGTCTGGGAGGGGCTGCGGGGCCAGCGCGAGGCGCAGCCGTCGGCGAACGCGGTCCTGATCGACGTCCCCGGCGGCGGCCACGGCACGGGCTCGGTCCGCGCCCGGGTGGTCCTGCTGGGCGTGTCGGCGCCGCTGCTGCCCGTCCACCGGATGGCGGCGGAACGGACGGCGGGGGTACTGGCCGTGGTCCTGATGCAGGCCCGCCAGGAGGACGAGCTGGCGGCGCGCGGCCGCGGCGACTTCCTGACGGACCTGGCGGAGGGCCGCATCTCGGCGGAGGACGCCCCGGCGCAGGCCCGCGTACTGGGCTTCAAACCGGGGTCGGGCCCGCTCCTGCCGGTGGTGATGCGCCTGTCCTCGGACCTGGGCCCGTCGGGCAACTGGGCGGTCCTGGCCAGGGCGGTCCTGGAGGAGCTCTCGTCCGTGGGCGTACCGGTGCTCCTGGGCGTACGCCCGGTGGAAGGCCGGGTACCCCTGCTGGTCTCCCTGCGCTCCGAGTCGGAACGCACGACGGTGGCCGACCGCGTGGCCGCTGCCCTGCGGGCGGGCGTGGAGCGGGCAGGCCTGGACCGCGCGGCGGCCCCGCCGGCGGTGGTGGTGGGCGTGGCGGGCGGCTGGGCCGCCGCCTCCTCGGGCCTGCGGCACGCGGCGGAAACCGCCACGGCGGCGCACGGACTCCCCTCGCGCCCCTGGTACGACGCCCGCCGCCTGGACATCGACCTGCTCCTGTGGCGGCTGCGGGAACACCCCGACCTGGCGGCCTTCGTGGACCGGGCGATCGGCGCGCTGCGGACCCACGACCTGTCGTCCCGCCCGCCTCTCCTGCCCACCCTGGAGACGTACCTGGCCCACGCGGGCCGCAAGGCGGAGACGGCGCGCGAGCTGCACCTCAACCGCCAGACCCTGTACAACCGCCTGGCCCGCATCTCGGAGCTCCTCGGCACGGACCTGGACGACCCGGAGACGGTCCTCTCCCTGAGCCTGGCCCTCCGCGCCCGCCGCCACGCCCAGCCTTCCTGACGCCCTCCTCGCACCGCTCGGCCCTGGGGGGCCGCCCGGGCTTCGTCGGGCTGCGCCGGACTCCGTCCGGCGGCCGCCGGCCCGGGTCCCCGGACGACGTCTCACCGCGGCCGGCTCGGCACGCGCAGGCGGGACCGGCGCTCAGGCCTCCGCCACGCCATGCGGGCGGATGATCCCGGCCGGGCCGCTGTGCACTGCCCCGTACCCCCTGGCGGCGCGGGCGGTGTCCGGGTGCCGGTGGGTGGCCCTGCGGGGCTTGTCCCCTACCCGCCCTTCCACCGTTCCCTGGAGCTGCGCCCCAGGCCCCGGCGACTCCGGCCCGCCGGCATACGAGGCGCGGGGCCGGGGCGGACCCGTACCCGCCCGCGGCACGGCTCCCCGGGCAGCGCCCAAGAGGCGCGGGGAGCAGCCCCGACGGCACCTGCACGACTCCGGCCCCGCTGGCGATTGAGGCGCGGCTGGACGAGGACCCGCCGGGGGCTACTTGCGGCGGTCCATCAGCTCGTCGTAGACCGACAGGATCTGGGCCACCGTGTCGTCCTCCGTGGGCCAGGTGGCCGCTTGGGCGTGGCCCGCGGCGGCGAGGGCTGCGCGGCGGGGCGGGTCCGAGAGGAGGTCCGTCACCGCCGAGGACAGGGCGGCCGCGTCCCCGTACGGCACCAGTACCCCGGCGTCCCCGATCAGCTCCGGGACGCCCCCGACCGCCGTCGCGACCAGCGGTACCCCCGCCCGCAGGGCCTCCTGCGCCAGCAGGGACCGCGCCTCCCACCGGCTCGGCAGCACCGCCACGTCCGCCGCCGCCAGCAGCTGCGCGGCATCCCGGCGCCGCCCCAGCAGCCGTACCGGCAGCCCCTCGGCCTCGATCCGCCGGGCCAGTTCGGCCCGCTGCGGGCCCTCCCCCGCGATCACCACCAGCGGCAGCGGCTCCAGCACCCGCCAGGCCCGCGCCGCGTCCAGCAGCACCGAGTACCCGCGGTGCTCCACCAGGCTCCCGACCGCGATCAGCAAGGGCCGCTCCACCGCCCCCAGTTCCGCCCGCGCCTTGCCGGGATCCGCCCCGGCGTCCGGGCCGGCCGGCCCGACCGGCACGGCCACCGGAGCCAGCCGCGCATCGCGCGCTCCCCGCGCCCGCGCCAGGTCCACCTGGTCCGACGAAGCGCCCAGCACCACGGCCGCCGCCCGCGCCACATGCCGTTCCAGCACCCGCCCCAACCGCCCGAACGCCCCTTCGGCCGCCGGCCCGCCGCCGTGCCAGCTCACCACCAGCGGCACCCGGCGCCCGCGCAGCGCCAGCGCGGCCCGCATTCCGGCCCGCACTCCGTGCGCGTGCACCACGTCCGCCCCGGCGCACACGGCCCGCAACGCGCTCACCGCGTCCGGGGTGAACTGCGCCCCCGCGGCGGTGAAGTCGTACTCCCCCTCCGCCTCCACGGGCGCGCACACCGTGACCCGTACCCCGCGCGCGGCGAGCCCGGTCGTCAGCGACCGTACGTGCGCGCAGCTGCCCGCGCCCGCACCGCCGAGTACCTGGACGGTGCGGAGCGGCGGCCGCCCGTACGGCTGTGCGGGGACCGGGGTCGAGACCGGGGAGCTGCTCACGGGCCGAAGCTCCAGGGAGAGGGAGGCAGAGACGTCGCCCAGGATGCCAGTCCGCACGCGCGTTCCGGGACCATACGGGTACGGATCCCGCAGGAGATACCGCCACACACCCCCGAGCCTCACCCACACGGCGTAGCGCCCGTCACCTCCGAGCGCGCGCCGAGGGCCCGGAACGGCATCCGTCCCGGGCCCTGTCGGGAACACCCGCTACGCGTCCGCGCGCGCCGCCGCCAGGAGTTCCTCGGCGTGCGCCCGCGCGGAGACCGAGTCCTCGTGGCCCGCCAGCATGCGCGAGAGCTCGCGGACGCGGTCCTCGCCCTCCAGGATCTTGACCCCGCTCCTCGTCACCGATCCGTCGTTGGTCTTCTCCACCAGCAGCTGCCGGTCCGCGAAGGCGGCCACCTGCGGCAGGTGCGTGACGACCACGACCTGCGCCGACTTCGCGAGCTTCGCGAGCCGCCGCCCGACCTCGACGGCCGCCTTGCCTCCGACGCCCGCGTCGACCTCGTCGAAGAGGTACGTCGGCACCGGGTCGGAGCCCGCGAACACGACCTCCACCGCCAGCATCACGCGCGACAGCTCACCGCCCGAGGCGCCCTTGGCGATCGGCCGCGGCTGGGCCCCCGGGTGCGGGGCGAGCAGCAGTTCGACCTCGTCCGTGCCCGAAGGCCCGTACGCGACCGGACGGCCGTCGACCTCCACGCCCTCGGGGTCCTCCACCTGCCGGATGTCGATCGTCACCCGGGCGTGCGGCATCGCCAGCGACGCCAGCTCCGCCGTGACGGCCGAGGCGAACCGCGTCGCCGCCTCCACCCGGGCGTCCGTCAGCGCCTGCGCCAGCAGCGACAGTTCGGCCCGCAGCCCGTCCCGCTCGACGGTCAGCTCGGTGATCCGCTCGTCGTCGCCGTCCAGCTCCAGCAGCCGCGCCGAACCCCGTTCGGCCCACTCCAGCACGGAGTCGATCGAGTCGCCGTACTTGCGCGTGAGCTGGGTCAGCGCCGCCCGCCGCTCCTCCACCGCGGCCAGCCGCAGCGGATCGGCGTCCAGGTCGTCCGCGTACCCGGCCAGTTCCCCGGCCACGTCGGCCAGCAGGATCCCCAGCTCCCCGATCCGCTCCGCGAGCGCGCCGAGCGCCGGGTCGTGCGACCGTACGGCGTCCAGGGCCCGGTGCGCGCCCGCAACGAGCGTGTTCGCGTCGACGCCCTCCGGGTCCTCGACGTCGCCGGCGAGCGCCGCGTGGGCGATCTGCGCCGCCGAGGCCAGTGATTCGGCGTGGCCGAGCCGCTCGGCCTCCGCCGCCAGCTCGGCGTCCTCGCCGGCCAGCGGCTCCACGGCCGCGATCTCCTCCAGGCCGAAGCGCAGCAGGTCGGCCTCCTGGGCCCGTTCCCGGGCCCGGGTGGTGATCTCGTCGAGTTCCACGGCGACCGCGCGCAGCCGCCGGTAGGCGGCCCCGTACTTCTCCAGCGGGACGGCGACGGCGTCTCCCGCGTACCGGTCGAGGGCCTGGCGCTGCCGGGCCGGCCGCAGCAGCCCCTGCTGGTCGGTCTGCCCGTGTACGGCGACCAGGTCGTCCGCGAGTTCACCGAGCAGGCCGACGGGCACGGAGCGGCCGCCGACGTGGGCGCGCGAGCGCCCCTCGGCGGACACGGTCCGGCTGATCAGCAGGGCACCGTCGTCGAGCTCGGCCCCGGCCTCCTCGGCGCGTACGGCGGCGGGCGCGCCGGGGCGCATGACGATGCGGCCCTCCACGACCGCCGCCTTGGCCCCGATCCGTACCAGGGCCGGGTCGGCGCGACCGCCGAGCAGCAGGCCGAGGCTGGTGACGACCATCGTCTTGCCCGCGCCGGTCTCGCCGGTCACCGCGGTGAATCCGGGCGACAGCTCGACCACCGCGTCGTCGATGACCCCGAGCGACCGTATCCGCATCTCCTCAAGCACGGGACGACGATACCGAGGTTTCACCGATGCCATGTGACGTCACCCGTCGGGAGCTTCCCGAACGCGTGTGCTATTGGGCGGGGTCTCAGCGAGGCGCCCCGCGCCATCCCGACACCGGCAGCGCGAACTTCGCGACCAGCCGGTCCGTGAACGACGCGTGGTGCAGCCGGGCGAGCCGTACCGGCACCGCCCCCCGCCGGACCTCCACCCGGGCCCCGGCCGGCAGCTCCAGCATCCGGCGGCCGTCGCACCACAGGACCCCGTGCGGAACCCCCTGCTGCACCTCCACCGCCAGCACCGAGTCCGGCGAGGTGACCAGCGGCTTCGCGAACAGTGCGTGCGCGCTGATCGGCACCATCAGCAGCGCCTCCACCTCCGGCCAGACCACCGGCCCGCCCGCGGAGAAGGCGTACGCCGTCGAACCGGTCGGGGTCGCGCAGACGATCCCGTCGCAGCCGAACCCGGACACCGGGCGCCCGTCGATCTCCAGGACCACTTCGAGCATCCGCTCGGGGGACACCTTCTGGACCGCGGCCTCGTTCAGCGCCCAGTCCCGGTGGATCACGTCGCCGTTCGTCCGTACGAGTACGTCGAGGGTCATCCGCTCCTCGACCTCGTACTCCCGCGTCACGACCCGGTCCACGACCTTGTCCAGGTCGTCCCGCTCCGCCTCCGCGAGGAATCCCACCCGGCCCAGGTTCACGCCCAGCATCGGCACCCCCGAGCCGCGCGCGAACTCCGCGCCGCGCAGCAGGGTCCCGTCGCCGCCCAGCACGATCAGCAGCTCACAGCCTTCAAGCACCTTGGGGGTGCACTCGGCGACCAGCTCCACCTCGGGCGGCAGCGGCAGGTCCCTCGCCTCGTACTCGACGACCCGTACGCCCAGACCGTTCTTGAGCAGCCCCTGTACGACCAGCTCGGCACTGCGGATGGCCGCGGGCCGCCCGGTGTGCGCGAGCAGGAAGACCGTCCGCCCCCGCCCCGGAACCACCGAGTCCGAGTCGTATGAGTTGTTCGAAGTATCCGATGACCAGTCCGCTGATTCAGTCACTGAGGCCCCTCCGCCACTGCACGGTCGACATCTGCCGGGTCGAGTGCCGGTGCCCCCGCCCGCAGCCACAGAAAGTACTCGACGTTCCCCGACGGACCGGGCAGCGGACTCGCCGTCACCCCGAGAACGCCCAGCCCCAGCTTCGCCGCCCGGGCCGCCACCTCGCGCACGGCCTCCGCGCGCAGCTCCGGGCTGCGCACGACGCCGCCGCTGCCGAGCCGGTCCTTGCCGACCTCGAACTGCGGCTTGACCATCAGCACCAGGTCCGCGTCCGGCGCGCAGCAGCGCACCAGGGCCGGCAGCACCAGGCCGATGGAGATGAAGGACAGGTCGCCGACGACGAGGTCGACCGGGACCCCGTCGAGCTGCTCGACCGTCAGCTCGCGGACGTTCGTACGGTCCTTGACGGTGACCCGGTCGTCGCTCTGCAGCGACCAGGCGAGCTGCCCGTAGCCGACGTCGACGGCCATCACGTGGGCCACGCCCGCGCGCAGCAGCACGTCGGTGAACCCGCCGGTGGAGGCGCCTGCGTCCAGCGCCCGGCGGCCCTCGACGGCCAGCCCCTGCGGCTGGAAGGCCGCGAGCGCGCCGGCCAGCTTGTGGCCGCCCCGGGAGACGTAGTCGGGGTCGCTGTCGTCCTTGAGGACGACCAGGGCCGCGCTGGTCTCGACCTGGGTGGCCGCCTTGGTCGCGGTGGCGCCGCCGACGGTCACCCGGCCCGCGGCGATCAGCTGGGCGGCGTGCTCGCGCGAGCGGGCCATGCTGCGGCGTACCAGTTCGGCGTCCAGGCGGCGGCGTGCCACTCCTGCCACGTTCGGTTCAGCTCCTGTTTTCGTACGGTCCGGGGACGGATGGTGCGTCCAGCGCGGTCAGCGCGTCACGCAACCCCCTGTGCACATCCTCGTACACCGCGACGTGTCCGTCCGCCGTGAGGTGGTCGGCTTCGGCCAGCCGCTCCAGGCGCGCGTCCACCCCGGCGTGGCCGGTGGGCGTACGGACGATCCCCAGGGGCGCGGGCGCCGCTTCCCCGGCGGCCTCCGGTACGTCCGCGGCTTCCGCCGCCTCCGGCGCCTGCGCCTGCGCCGCTTCCGGTACGTCGGCCATGTCGTCGGTCATGCCCCGACGCTACCCCGAAGCACCCGGGCGGCCACGCACGGCTCTGCGGTACGGTCGAGATCACGATGGCTACGATCGATGAGTGCCGAGCCGCACTCGACAGACTCTCCGGCAACCTCGCGCAGGCCGACGGCGGTGTGCGCGGCGCTGCCGCGATGGACCGCTCCCTGAGCTGCCACATCACGGACCTGGACCGGACCTTCACCGGCCGCCTCGAAGGCGGCCGGATCCGGGTGGACGCGGTCTCCCCCGGTCCGCCCGCCGCGAAGGCCGAGATCCGGCTGGCGATGACGGGCGACGACCTGGTGGCGATGGTCGCGGGCGACCTGAAGTTCGCCAAGGCCTGGGCCTCCGGCCGGGTCCGCCTGGAGGCCGGCTTCCGCGACCTGCTCCGCCTCAAGAGCCTGCTGTAGTGCCCGTCAGCCGCCCGGCCGACGCCTTCGGCCTGCGCGCTGCCGGGATCACCAGCGGGGTGCCCGTCTCCGGGTCGTCGATGATCTGGCAGCGCAGGCCGAACACCTTCTCCACCAGCTCCGCCGTGACCACCTCGGCCGGCGGCCCCTCCGCCACGACCTCGCCCCCGCGCATCGCGATCAGGTGCGTGGCGTAGCGGGCCGCGTGGTTGAGGTCGTGCAGCACGGCCACCAGGGTCCGCCCCTGCTCCTCGTGCAGCTCGGCGCACAGGTCCAGCACGTCGATCTGGTGCTGGATGTCCAGGTACGTGGTCGGCTCGTCCAGCAGCAGCAGCGGCGTCTGCTGCGCCAGCGCCATCGCGATCCACACCCGCTGGCGCTGTCCGCCCGACAGCTCGTCCACCGAGCGGTCCGCGAGCTCGGCGACCCCGGTCGAGGCCATCGACTCCCGGACGATCCGCTCGTCCTGCGGCGACCACTGCCGCAGCAGCCCCTGGTGCGGGTACCGGCCCCGGGAGACCAGGTCGGCGACCGTGATCCCGTCCGGCGCGATCGAGGACTGCGGCAGCAGCCCCAGCGTCCTGGCGACCTTCTTGGCCGGCATCGACCCGATGGCCTGCCCGTCCAGCAGCACCCGCCCGGCGGACGGCTTCAGCATCCGCGACAGGGCCCGCAGCAGCGTGGACTTGCCACACGCGTTGGGTCCGACGATCACCGTGAACGAGTGGTCGGGGATCTCCACCGACAGGTTCTCGGCGATGACCCGCTGGTCGTAGCCGAGGGTCACGTTCTGCGCGGTCAGCCGCTGCACCTGCGTACTCCTTGAGTTGCTCGTCTCCGTGCTCATATACGTCCCGCCTTGCGCTCGGTGACGAGCAGCCAGAGCAGGTAGACACCGCCGACCAGCCCGGTCACCACACCCACCGGCAGCTGGTCGGCGCCGAAGGCCCGCTGCGAGGCCCAGTCGGACACGAGCAGCAGGACGGAGCCCATCAGCGCGCCGGTGAGCAGGTTCGACCCGGGCGAGCGGGTCAGGCGCCGGGCCAGCTGGGGCGCGGCCAGGGCCACGAAGGAGATGGGCCCGGCGGCCGCGGCCGCCGCGGTGGTCAGCAGGACCGCCGCCAGCATCAGCAGCATCCGCGTACGTTCCACCCGTACTCCGAGGGCGTACGCGGCGTCGTCGCCCATCTCCATCATCCGCAGGGCCCGGCCCTGCCCGAGGACCAGCGGGAACAGCACCGCGCAGGTCCCCAGCAGGGGCCACACCTGGCTCCAGTCCCGGCCGGCGAGCGATCCGGTCAGCCAGACCATCGCACGGGTGGCCTCGACGAGCTGCGCCTTGGTCAGCAGGTAGTTGATGACGGCGACGAGCATCGCCGAGGCGCCGATGCCGACCAGCACCAGCCGGTAGCCGTGGATGCCCCGCCGGTACGACAGCAGGTACACGAGGACGCCGCTGAGCAGCCCGCCCAGCAGCGCGCCCCCGGCCACCGCCGTCGCGCCGCCCTTGAACAGGACGATCACGGTGAGCGCGCCGACGGCCGAGCCGTAGCTGAAGCCGAGCAGGTCCGGGGAGCCGAGCGGGTTGCGGGAGACGGACTGGAAGACGGCGCCCGCCGTGCCGAGCGCGGCGCCGACCAGCACGGCGACCAGCACCCGCGGCAGCCGCAGGTCGTTGACGATGAAGTCGTTCGCCGGCGTGCCGTTGCCCAGCAGGGTCTGTACGACGTCCCACGGCGCGATCTCGAAGTCGCCGGTGCCGATGAGGACGACGGCCATCGCGAGCGCGGCCGCGGTGAGCAGCAGCCCGACCGCCAGCGCTCGCGGCTCCATCCGCAGGGACAGCCCGCCGGGGCCGCGCAGGGCACGGGATCCGGGCTTGTCCGCCCGAAGGTCGACGGTCACAGCTGGGCCATCCTCTTGCGCCGGACGAGGTGGATGAAGACGGGTCCGCCGATCAGCGCGGTGACGATGCCGACCTGGAGCTCGGCCGGCCGGGTGACGACCCGGCCGATGACGTCCGCGCCCAGCAGCAGCACCGGGGAGAGGACCGCCGAGTAGGCGAGCACCCACCGCATGTCGGGACCGGTGATGATCCGCACCAGGTGCGGGATCATCAGCCCGATGAAGACGATCGGCCCGCAGGCGGCGGTCGCCGCCCCGCACAGCAGGGTGATGGCCACCATCGCGCCGATCCGGGTCCGCGTCAGGTGGGCGCCAAGGGCCCGCGCGGTGTCGTCGCCCATGGCCATCGCGTTGAGCGGCCGACCCAGCGTGAGCGCGATCACCGCTCCCACCAGCAGGAACGGCGCCACCTGCCGGACGGTGTCCATGTTGGCGGAGGCCAGGGAGCCCACGGTCCAGAAGCGCAGCTTGTCCAGCGCCTTGCTGTCCATCAGCTGCACGGCGTTGATGTAGCCGACCAGGGCCGCACTGGCCGCCGTACCGGCGAGCGCGAGGCGCACCGGCGTCGCGCTGCGGCTGCCGCCGAGTACGTAGACCACGACGGAGACGACGGCGGCGCCGAGGAAGGCCCACCACACGAACTCGCTGAGCGTGGAGGCCCCGAGGAAGGTGATCGCCGAGACCACGGTGGCCGCGGCGCCCGCGTTGACGCCGAGGATGCCCGGCTCGGCCAGCGGATTGCGGGTCAGCGCCTGCATCACGGCGCCGGAGAGGCCGAGCCCGAGCCCGACCATCAGCCCGAGGAGGGTGCGCGGGACGCGCAGATCGCGCACCACCACGTCGGAGGGGGTCCCCGCGTAGTGGAACAGGCCGTGCCAGACCTGGTCGAGGGGTATCTGCTTGGCGCCCACGGCGATGCTCGCGACCGCGATCAGCGCCAGCACCACGAGGGCGCCGAGCAGACCGGCGGCGCGCGCGGCGTGCCGCGGGCGGATGGCGGCGACCGGCGCCGCTCTCTGTTCGGGGGGACTCTCGACCAACACGGAGGTTAGGTTAGCCTACCCTGCGCCTGAACTGGCCCTGAAGGGCCCGGGATACCCACGAACTACGCCTGGCGGCGTCCCGGGGCGCGGCCGCGGGAGGAACGCGGACCGCCCCGTCCCGCTGCGCCCCGCCCCGCCTACAGCCCGATCCGGGCCAGCGCCTTCCCCGCGTCCAGCGTGCACGAGCCGTCCCCCGCCTGCGTCCACGCCGCCGCGCACAGCGCCCGCAGCCCGTCGACCGGGTCGAGCGGGTCGAGCCGGTCCACCGGTTCGCCCTCACCCTCGCCCTCGCCCCGCAGCTCCAGTACGCCCGCCGCCGCCACCGCGGTCCAGCCCCCGCAGCGGAAGCCCTCCCCCGCCGCCACGACCTCCGGCTGCCCCGTCAGCAGCCCGCGCAGATCCCGGTCCACGTACGTCGGCCGGTGCCTCGGCTCGGCCCGCAGCAGCTGCGCCGCGTCCGTCACCCCCGTCAGCACCAGCAGCGAGTCCACGTCCCCGTTGAACGCACCCTCGATGTCCGTGTCCAGCCGGTCCCCGACCACCAGCGGCCGCTCCGCCCCCGTCCGCAGCACCGTCTCCCGGTGCATCGGGGGCAGCGGCTTCCCCGCCACCTGCGGCTCCGCACCCGTGGCGATCCGTACGACCTCCACCGCTGCCCCGTTGCCGGGCCCGATCCCCCGCGCCCCCGGAATCGTCAGATCTGTGTTCGACGCGAACCACGGCACCCCCCGGTGGATCGCGTACGAGGCCTCCGCGAACCGCGACCACGGCAGATCCGGGCCCCCGTACCCCTGGACGACCGCCGCGAGGCCCTCCTCGTCGGCGGACTCCACCGGTACGAGCCCCCGCTCGCGCAGCGCGACCCGCAGCCCCTCCCCGCCGATCACCAGCACCTTCGACCCCGGCTCCACCTGCTCCGAGATCAGCCGGGCCACCGCCTGCGCCGACGTGATCACCTCACCGGCCTCGGTCGGGATCCCCAGCTCGCCCAGGTGCCCGGCGACCGCCTCCGGGGTCCGCAGCGCGTTGTTCGTGACGTACGCGAGGTGCATCCCGCCGGCCCGTGCCGCGGCGAGGGACTGCGCCGCGTACGCGATCGCCTCGCCGCCCGCGTACACCACGCCGTCCAGGTCCAGCAGGGCCGTGTCGTACGCCTGGTGCAGGCTGCGCTCGCTGCCCGCCGGACTCGTCCTGCTCTGCCGGGTCATCCTGTCGGCTCCCTGTCCGCTCGATCCACGACCGGTCCGTCCGCGCGTACGTCAGACCGTCCGTACGTCCGTGACCGATACCGACCGCATGTGCGCTGCGGTCTTCCTCACCCGATCATCCCGCATCGCGAGACGCGTCTTACCATGCACCAATGACCACACCTGGTACCGCGGACGACGGGCTGCGCCTGATCCCCTTCCATGGACTGCGCTATGACCCGGAGCGTGTCGGCAGCCTGGCCGCCGTCACCTCACCGCCGTACGACGTGGTCGTACGCCCCGACGGCGTCGACCACCTTGAGTCCGCCGACCCGCACAACATCGTCCGCCTGATCCTCCCGCAGGCCGACACCCCCGCCGAGCGCAACGAACAGGCCGCGCACACCCTGCACGACTGGCTCTCCAAGGGCGTCCTCACCCCCGACCCCGAGCCCGCGCTCTACGTCTACGAGCAGCGCAAGGGGAACGTGCTGCAGCGCGGCGTGATCGGCGCCCTCGCCCTCTCGAAGCCCGCCGCCGGCATCGTCCTCCCGCACGAGGACGTCATGCCCGACGTGGTCACCGACCGGGCCGGCCTGATGCGGGCCGCTTCGGCCAATCTTGAGCCCCTCCTCCTCACCTACCTCGGCGGCGACCCCGCGGCCGGCGCGACGGCGGTCGTCGAGCGGACCGCCGGACGCCCGCCACTGCTGGCCACCACCACCGAGGATGGCTTCCGGCACCGGCTCTGGGCCATCACCGATCCCGCCGACCTGGCCGCGGTCACCGCCGACCTCGGCCACCGCCAGGCCCTCATCGCCGACGGCCACCACCGCTGGGCGACGTACCTGCGCCTCCAGGAGGAGCACCAGTCCCCCACCGACTGGGACTTCGGCCTGGTCCTCCTCGTGGACACCGCCCGCTACCCGCTCCAGGTCCGCGCCATCCACCGGATGCTGCGCCGCCTCCCGGTCGCGGACGCCCTGGCCGCCGTCGAGGGCCACTTCCTGGTCCGCCTGGTCGACGGCCCGCTGCCGCTCGCCCTGGAGGCCCTCGCCGACGCCGCCGAGCGCGGCAACGCCTTCCTCCTGGCCGGCGACGGCACCTTCCACCTGGTCACCGACCCGGACCTGGACCTCCTGGAGCGCACCGTCCGGCGTGACCGCCCCGAGGCCTGGCGCCGGCTGGACGCGACCGTCCTGCACGCGACCCTGCTCGACGCCCTGTGGGAGATCCCGGACGCCCCGGACCAGATCACGTACATCCACGACGCGGCGGCCACCGTCGCCATGGCCGAGCGCCACGGCGGCACCGCGGTCCTGCTGCACCCCGTACGGGAGGCAGTCGTCCGGGACCTGGCCCGCCAGGGCGTCACGATGCCCCGCAAGTCCACTTCCTTCGGCCCGAAGCCGGCCACCGGCCTGGTCCTGCGCAGCCTCGACTGATCCGGCCCGTCCCGACGGCGGACACGAAAAAGGGCGGCACCCCCGGAGGGGTACCGCCCTTTCTCAATGGATCCGGTTCAGCGCTCAGGCCTTGTCGCGGTCCTGCGCGTCGTCCTCGTCCTCGTCCTCGACGACGACGATCTCGTCCGTGACGTCGATGTCGGCGTCCGCCTCGGAGCGCTCCAGAGGCTCGTACTCCTCGTCGTCCTCGTCGTAGTACTCGGCCTGGTCGGAGGCCCGCTCGGCGGCAGCCACCTCGGCGGAGTCCTGCTCGTCGTCCTCGTCCTCGTCGTCGATCCCGTCCGGCTCATCGCCGCCGAGCGCGTCGACGAACTCGACCCCGTCCAGCTCGGCGAGCCGGTCGGAGGCGTCCATCGCGCCGTCCTTGTCCGCCTCGACCGTCTTGGCGAACCACTCACGCGCCTCGTCCTCACGGCCGGCCGCCAGCAGGGCGTCCGCGTAGGCGTACCGCAGACGCGCGGTCCACGGCTGGACGGAGTTGGAGGCCAGCTCCGGGCTCTGCAGGGTCACGATGGCGGCGTCGAGCTGCCCCATGTCCCGCCGCGCACCGGCGGCGACCAGGCGCATCTCGACCTGGCCGGCCTTGTCCAGCTTCTGCACCTCGGGCTCGCCGGCCATGGCCAGCGCGCGCTCGGGGCGGCCGAGGCCGCGCTCGCAGTCGGCCATGACGGGCCACAGCTCGACGGATCCGGTCATGCGCTTGGCGGCGCGGAACTCCGCGAGCGCCTCGCTGTACTTCTGCGTGGCGTACGCGGCGAAGCCGGCGGCCTCGCGCACGGCGGCGACACGGGAGGCCAGGCGCAGGGCGATGCGCGAGTACGCGTACGCCTGCTCCGGGTCCTCGTCGATCAGCCGGGCCACCATGACCAGGTTGCGGGAGACCTCCTCGGCCAGGCCCTTGGGCAGGCTCAGGAGCTCCTGGCGCACATCGGCGTCGATCTCCAGACCGGTGACGTCCTCGTCGATCGGAAGCCGCTTGACCGGGTCCCGGTCGCGGTCCGCACGGTAGTCGCGGTCGCCGCCGCGGTCATCGCGGCCGCCACGGTAGCCGCCGCGGTCGCCACCACGGTCGTCACGGCCACGGAACCCGCCGCGGTCGCCACCGCGGTCGTCGCGGCGCGGGTAGGAGGGGCGGTCGCCGCCACGGTCGTCACGGCCGCCGCGGAACCCACCACGGTCGTCGTCGCGACGGGGGTACGAGGGACGCCCACCGCGGTCGTCGTCACGGCGCGGGAAGGACGGACGGTCGCCACCGCGGTCGTCACGGCGGAAGCCGCCGCCACCGCCGGAGGGACGGTCACCGCGGTCGTCGCGGCGCGGGTAGGACGGGCGGTCCCCACCACGGTCGTCACGGCCGCCGCGGAAACCACCACGGTCGTCATCGCGACGCGGGAAGGACGGGCGGTCGCCACCGCGGTCGTCACGGCGGAAGCCGCCGCCACCGCCGGCGGGGCGGTCACCACGGTCGTCACGGCGGAAGCCGCCACCGGCGGGCCGGTCGTCACGACGCGGGTAGGACGGACGGTCGCCACCGCGGTCGTCACGGCGCGGGTAGGAGGGGCGGTCGCCGCCACGGTCGTCACGGCCGCCGCGGAAACCACCACGGTCGTCGTCACGGCGCGGGTACGAGGGACGCCCGCCCCGGTCGTCGTCGCGACGCGGGTACGACGGACGGTCGCCACCGCGGTCGTCGCGACGGAAGCCGCCGCCACCACCGGACGGACGGTCACCGCGGTCGTCGCGACGGAAGCCACCGCCGCCACCGGCAGGCCGGTCACCGCGGTCGTCGCGACGGAAGCCGCCGCCACCGCCGGAGGGACGGTCACCACGGTCGTCACGGCGCGGGTAGGACGGACGGTCCTCGCGGCCGCGGAAGCCACCACCGGACGGACGGTCGCCACCGCGGTCGTCACGGCGGAAGCCGCCGCCACCGCCGGAGGGACGGTCACCGCGGTCGTCGCGGCGCGGGTAGGAGGGGCGGTCGCCGCCACGGTCGTCACGGCCGCCGCGGAACCCACCACGGTCGTCGTCGCGACGCGGGAAGGACGGACGGTCGCCACCGCGGTCGTCACGGCGGAAGCCGCCGCCACCACCGGAGGGACGGTCACCGCGGTCGTCGCGGCGCGGGTAGGAGGGGCGGTCGCCGCCACGGTCGTCACGGCCGCCGCGGAATCCACCACGGTCGTCGTCGCGACGCGGGTACGACGGACGGTCGCCACCGCGGTCATCGCGACGGAAGCCGCCGCCACCGCCACCGCCGGCGGGGCGCCCGCCGCGGTCGTCACGGCGGAAACCGCCGCCGGTGCCGCCACCGGTCGGACGGCCACCGCGGTCGTCGCGGCGGAAGCCACCACGGTCACCGCCACGGTCGTCACGGCCCCCGCGGTAGCCGCCCCTGTCACCGCCGTCGTTGCGCCGAGGCTCGCGCTCCGGACGATCGTCGGGAGAGTTGGACATGGGTGTGACTCCTGTCTTCGGGGTACCGCTAGTCATTCTCGCGCAACCAACCCATGGCCGCGCTTCGGCGTAAAGAGGTGAAAAACAAAAAAGACCCTTGGTCCAGCGTTGAACGCTGGACCAAGGGTCCTTTGAAAGATTGTTCGGCGGCGTCCTACTCTCCCACAGGGTCCCCCCTGCAGTACCATCGGCGCTGAAAGGCTTAGCTTCCGGGTTCGGAATGTAACCGGGCGTTTCCCTAACGCTATGACCACCGAAACCCTATCGGTTTCGAGCGAACAAGCACACTTTGTAGTTATGTTCTAGCTCTAGAAACCAGCAACTGTTCGTTGCTTCAGAACTAACACAGTGGACGCGAGCAACTGAGGACAAGCCCTCGGCCTATTAGTACCAGTCAGCTCCACCCGTTACCGGGCTTCCACATCTGGCCTATCAACCCAGTCGTCTACTGGGAGCCTTACCCTCTCAAGGAGGTGGGAATACTCATCTTGAAGCAGGCTTCCCGCTTAGATGCTTTCAGCGGTTATCCCTCCCGAACGTAGCCAACCAGCCATGCCCTTGGCAGGACAACTGGCACACCAGAGGTTCGTCCGTCCCGGTCCTCTCGTACTAGGGACAGCCCTTCTCAATATTCCTACGCGCACAGCGGATAGGGACCGAACTGTCTCACGACGTTCTAAACCCAGCTCGCGTACCGCTTTAATGGGCGAACAGCCCAACCCTTGGGACCGACTCCAGCCCCAGGATGCGACGAGCCGACATCGAGGTGCCAAACCATCCCGTCGATATGGACTCTTGGGGAAGATCAGCCTGTTATCCCCGGGGTACCTTTTATCCGTTGAGCGACGGCGCTTCCACAAGCCACCGCCGGATCACTAGTCCCGACTTTCGTCCCTGCTCGACCCGTCGGTCTCACAGTCAAGCTCCCTTGTGCACTTACACTCAACACCTGATTGCCAACCAGGCTGAGGGAACCTTTGGGCGCCTCCGTTACCCTTTGGGAGGCAACCGCCCCAGTTAAACTACCCATCAGACACTGTCCCTGATCCGGATCACGGACCGAGGTTAGACATCCAGCACGACCAGAGTGGTATTTCAACGGCGACTCCACCCCAACTGGCGTTGGGGTTTCAAAGTCTCCCACCTATCCTACACAAGCCGAACCGAACACCAATATCAAACTGTAGTAAAGGTCCCGGGGTCTTTCCGTCCTGCTGCGCGAAACGAGCATCTTTACTCGTAGTGCAATTTCACCGGGCCTATGGTTGAGACAGTCGAGAAGTCGTTACGCCATTCGTGCAGGTCGGAACTTACCCGACAAGGAATTTCGCTACCTTAGGATGGTTATAGTTACCACCGCCGTTTACTGGCGCTTAAGTTCTCAGCTTCGCACACCCGAAAGTGCACTAACCGGTCCCCTTAACGTTCCAGCACCGGGCAGGCGTCAGTCCGTATACATCGCCTTACGGCTTCGCACGGACCTGTGTTTTTAGTAAACAGTCGCTTCTCGCTGGTCTCTGCGGCCACCCCCAGCTCACGGAGTAAATCCGATCACCAGTGATGGCCCCCCTTCTCCCGAAGTTACGGGGGCATTTTGCCGAGTTCCTTAACCATAGTTCACCCGAACGCCTCGGTATTCTCTACCTGACCACCTGAGTCGGTTTAGGGTACGGGCCGCCATGAAACTCGCTAGAGGCTTTTCTCGACAGCATAGGATCATCCACTTCACCACAATCGGCTCGGCATCAGGTCTCAGCCTTAATGAGGGACGGATTTGCC
>NZ_CP108700.1:2205000-5972500 GCF_045162725.1 Streptomyces sp. NBC_01006
GGGCAACGACCAGGAGTACAAGCAGGACATCGTCTTCACCAAGCAGCGCCTCGGCGGTGCCTTCCAGGTGCAGCCGGGCGCCCTGCACGTGGTGCCGTTCGGCCTGGAGATCCCGTGGGAGACGCCGATCACCCACTTCGGGGGCCAGCACCTGCACGGCATGAACATCGGGGTCAGCACCGAGCTGGAGATCGCGCGCGCGGTGGACGCCGGCGACCTCGACCCGATCAACGTGCACCCGGTGCCGGCGCAGCAGGCGATCCTGGACGCCTTCCGTCAGCTCGGCTTCAGCTTCCGCAGCGCGGACATGGAGCGCGGGCACATCCGCGGGACCCGCCAGACGCTGCCGTTCTACCAGGAGATCGAGTTCCTGCCCCCGGCGCAGTACCGCGGGCTGAACCAGGTCGAGCTGACCTTCGTCTCGGACGGCCGCGAGATGGACGTCGTGCTGGAGATGGACAAGAAGTCGGGGCTGTTCTCCGAGGGCAGTGACACGTACCGCTGCTTCCAGGTGGGGCTGCAGTCGTACCAGGGGACCGATTGGGCGGCTTACCTCAACCAGTGGATCGCGTCCGTGGGTTCGCAGCGCAACTGGTTCTAGGCTCGGCCCGATACCGGTACTGGTTCGCGATCAGGAGGTTCAGCAGTGGCCGAGCAGAGCAGGGCGCCGCTTCCGCACGATTTCCACCCTCAGGTGCACGCGTTCTCGGTGGAGAGCGCGGATCTCGAGCCCGGTGGTGAGCTGGGCGACGCCCAGGTGCTGAAGGGCGGGAACGTCTCTCCGCAGCTGCGGTGGGAGGGGTTCCCGGAGGGGACGAAGAGCTTCGCCGTGACGTGCTTCGACCCGGATGCCCCGACGGGCAGCGGGTTCTGGCACTGGGTGCTCTTCGATCTGCCCGCTTCGGTCACCGAGCTGCCGGCCGGGGCGGCCAGCGGGAAGTTCGAGGGGCTGCCCGCCGGGGCCGTGCACGTACGGAACGACTACGGCACGAAGGACTTCGGCGGGGCGGCTCCGCCGGCCGGGGAGCGGCACCGCTACGTGTTCACCGTCTACGCGGTGGACCAGGAGAAGCTGGGCCCCGGTGCGGACGTCTCGCCGGCGGTCGTCGGATTCAACCTGCGGTTCCACTCGTTGGGACGGGCGCAGCTGATCGGTGAGTACGAGGGCCCCGCGAGCTGATCGTTCGCCGTGCGTTTGCCCGGTCCTGGTCTAAAGGCGGCCAGGACCGGGCATTTTTATTGCGTTGTCCCGCGTGGCGCGCGCGGCCAGAGTGGTTGCGGGCCCAGCCGCCGGTGTGGTCGCGGGCCTGCACACGGGAGGTGGGCGAGATGCGGGACACGCTGGTGCTGAATGCGAGCTTCGAGCCGCTGTCGACGGTGACGCTGAACCGGGCTGTGGTCCTGGTGCTCCAGGACAAGGCCGTGGTCGAGCAGTCGCACCCGGAACTGCGTGTGCGCGGTGCCTCCCTGGATCTTCCGCTGCCCCGGGTGATCAGGCTGTGCCGGTACGTACGGGTGCCGTTCCGAAGACATGCTCCCTGGTCGCGGAGGGGGGTGCTGGTCCGGGACCAGCACCGGTGCGCGTACTGCGGGAAGCGCGCGACGACCGTGGACCACGTGCTGCCGCGGGCCCAGGGCGGTGGGGACACGTGGTTGAACACGGTGGCCTCCTGCGCCGAGGACAATCACCGCAAGGCGGCCCGGACTCCGGAGGAGGCGGGGATGCCGCTCCTCCGGAAGCCCTTCGTACCGTCTCCGGCGGATGCCATGCTGCTGGCCCTGGGGGTGGGGGGCCGTGAGGCGCTGCCCGAGTGGCTGGAGCGTTCCGCCTAGTACGGCCGGATGACCGCAGGTGCGATGGGCGACGTATTTCCCGTACGTCGCTCAGCGCAGCAGCAGCTGGACGATGGCGAGCACGCCGACCACGACGATGACCCCGCGGAGCACGGTCGGGGAGAGGCGGCGGCCGACCTTGGCGCCGATCTGGCCGCCGAGGGTGGAGCCGACGGCGATCAGGACCACGGCCGTCCAGTCGAACTCGGCGACGAAGAGGAAGAAGACGGCCGCGATGCCGTTGACGAGGGCGGCGAGGACGTTCTTGACGGCGTTGATGCGCTGGAGGTCCTCGTGGAGCGACAGGCCCATCAAGCCGACGTAGAGCACGCCCTGGGCGGCGCCGAAGTAGCCCCCGTACGCGCTGGCGAACAGCATTCCGGTGAGCAGGACGGGGCCGCCGTCGGGGTGTCCGGGTTCGGTGCCGGCGGCTTCCTGACGCCTGCGCAGGGCCGCGGCGAGGCGGGGCTGGAGGACGACCAGCACGAGGGCGAGTCCGATGAGGACGGGCACGATCGTGTCGAAGGAGTCCGACGGCAGGGTGAGGAGCAGGACGGCGCCCGCGAGTCCCCCGACGAGACAGACGGAGCCGAGCCGCAGGATGCGGCCGCGCTGGCCCTGGAGCTCCTTGCGGTAGCCGATGGCTCCGCTGATGGAACCGGGCACCAGGCCGAGGGTGTTGGACACGTTGGCGGTGACCGGCGGGAGTCCGGTGGCGAGCAGCACCGGGAAGGTGATGAGGGTGCCGGAGCCGACGATGGTGTTGATCGTGCCGGCGCCGATGCCGGCCGCGAACACCGCGAGTGATTCCCAGGGGGACATCGAGAGCAGAGACATGGACTGAGCCATCCCCTTTGCATGAGTGAGTCGCCTCCCCGCCATGAAGGTCGAGGGGCCTCACTGATCATGCAGGAGGGGACGGGCCGGTCAGTCGATGGGGGGCTGTTCGCGGCGCTCGGCGGCGGCCTTGTCGGCCGCGCCGGCGCCGTTGCCGCCGTCCTTGCCGGAGTTCTGCGGGTTGAAGCCCGAACCTCCGCCCATGGGGCCGAAGTTGCCCATGGCTCCCGAGAGGCCCTTGAGGGCGTCTCCGATCTCGCTGGGCACGATCCAGAGCTTGTTGGCGTCGCCTTCGGCGATCTTCGGGAGCATCTGGAGGTACTGGTAGGCGAGGAGCTTCTGGTCCGCGTCTCCGGCGTGGATGGACTCGAAGACCGTACGGATGGCCTGCGCCTCGCCCTCGGCCTTCAGTGCGGCGGCCTTGGCCTCACCCTCGGCGCGCAGGATGGAGGACTGCTTCTCACCCTCGGCGCGCAGGATCTCGGACTGCCTGACGCCCTCGGCCTGGAGGATCGCGGCGCGCTTGTCGCGGTCGGCGCGCATCTGCTTCTCCATCGAGTCCTGGATGGAGGTCGGCGGCTCGATCGCCTTGAGCTCGACGCGGTTGACGCGGATGCCCCACTTGCCGGTGGCCTCGTCGAGGACTCCGCGCAGGGCGGCGTTGATCTCCTCGCGGGAGGTCAGGGTCCGCTCCAGGTCCATGCCGCCGATGATGTTGCGCAGGGTGGTGACGGTGAGCTGCTCGATGGCCTGGATGTAGCTGGCGACCTCGTACGTCGCGGCCCGCGCGTCGGTCACCTGGTAGTAGATGACCGTGTCGATGTTGACGACCAGGTTGTCCTGGGTGATGACCGGCTGCGGCGGGAACGGCACGACCTGTTCGCGCAGGTCGATGCGGTTGCGGATGGAGTCGATGAACGGGACGACGATGTTGAGGCCCGCGTTGAGGGTGCGCGTGTAGCGGCCGAAGCGTTCGACGATGGCGGCGCTGGCCTGCGGGATCACCTGGATCGTCTTGACCAGTGCGATGAAGACCAGAACCACCAGAATGATCAGGACGATGATGATCGATGACATGCGGTTCCCCGTGCCCTTCCGGCTGTCCGTGCTGCCCCGTTGATCGGAGTCTCGCAGACCCCGGGGCCGCGGGTCGGCTGCTTGGCTCAAGCTCGACAAGCTCACATGACGATCGCGGTGGCTCCGTCGATCTCCACGACGTCGACCTGCTGGCCCGGTTCGAAGATGCTGTCCGCGTCGAGGGTGCGGGCGGACCAGACCTCGCCGGCGAGTTTGATCCGGCCCCCACTGCCGTCGACGCGTTCGAGGACGAGCGCGCTTCTGCCCTTCAACGCGTCGATTCCGGTGCGGTGTTGGGGCCGCTGCTCACGGTGGTGGTTGGCGATCGAGCGGACGACGGCGATGAGCGCCACCGCGACGATCACGAAGACCAGGACCTGGGCGACCACTCCCCCGCCGAACGCCGCCGTGACGGCGGCGGCGACCGCGCCGACGGCGAACATGCCGAACTCGGGCATCGCCGTCAGGACGAGCGGAATGCCCAGTCCGACCGCGCCGATGAGCCACCAAAGCCACGCGTCGATGTTCACATGGTCATGGTAGGTCGGGCGGACGCGGTCGGGACAGGGTGCGACGGCGCACGGACGGGCAGTACGGGCGCGCCCGTACGAGCGGTGCCCGTACCGCCGGCCGTACTAGCGCAGCGGGAGGCCCTGGGCGGTCCAGCGGTCGCTGTCGTTGCGCTCAACGACCAGGGGCAGGCCGAAGCACAGCGAGAGGTTGCGCGAGGTCAGTTCGAGGTCGATCGGGCCCGCGGTGACGACCTTGCCCTGGCGGATCATCAGGACGTGGGTGAAGCCGGGGGCGATCTCCTCGACGTGGTGCGTGACCATCGCCATGGACGGCGCGAGCGGGTCGCGGGCGAGGCGGCCGAGGCGGCGTACGAGGTCCTCGCGGCCGCCGAGGTCGAGGCCGGCGGCGGGCTCGTCGAGGAGGAGCAGCTCGGGGTCGGTCATCAGGGCGCGGGCGATCAGGGTGCGCTTGCGCTCGCCCTCGGAGAGGGTGCCGAACTTCCGGTCGAGGTACTCCGTCATGCCGAGGCGGTCGAGGAAGGCGCGGGCGCGCTGCTCGTCGATCTCCTCGTACTCCTCCTGCCAGGTCGCCGTCATGCCGTACGCGGCGGTGAGGACGGTCTGCAGGACGGTCTGGCGCTTGGGGAGCTTGTCGGCCAGGGCGATCCCGGCGACGCCGATGCGCGGGCGCAGCTCGAAGACGTCGCTGCCGGGCTTGCCGAGGGTGCTGCCGAGGATGGTGGCGGCGCCCTTGGTGGGGAAGAGGTAGCTGGAGGCGAGGTTCAGCAGCGTGGTCTTGCCGGCGCCGTTGGGGCCGAGGATCACCCAGCGCTCCCCCTCCTTCACCGACCAGGAGACCTGGTCCACCAGAGCCCGGCCCTCGCGGACCACGGATACGTCCACCAGCTCCAGAACATCGCTCATGAGCGTGTTGTCTCCCCTTGCAGTCTCGGTTTCGTCTGTGCACCGGTAGGCGCAGCCCCAGGGGAAAACCTACGCCACTCGGCGAGGGGTCCGGGCGTCAGGTTGGCCGCGGGGGCCGATCCGGGGTGATCCGTAAAGTGGGGGAATGCTTTTCGAACCACGTTCAGGGCGGTTGGCCGCCTGGGGGAACGCACTGCTGGCCGGTTTGGTCTCGCCCGACGAGGCCGTGTTGTCGATCGTGGGCGAGGACGCCGTGCACCGGGTGGAAGGGTTGCCGGGCGAATCGGGTCCGGTGGGCCTGACGCTGGCGCTCGGCCGGATGCGGGCGCTGGGGGTGACCGGGCTGCGGGTGGCGCTGCCGGCGCCGGGGCATCCGCTGGGGCTGAGCGGGCCGGCCGAGTTCAACGCTCGGGCGCTGGAGGCGGAGGAGGCGGTGGTCGCGGTGGGCGCGGCGGTGGGTCTGGTGCCGGAGGTGGCCGAGGCCGGGCCGCGGGGGGACGTGCACGTCTCGGTGACGTGGCACTGCCTGCCCGTACGGGAGGCCCCGCCGGCGGACGTGCCGTCGCTCGGTGAGGCGGAGCGGGAGCTGGCGGAGGCGCTGCGCGAGGCGACGGTGGTGCTGACCCGGCTGGACGTGGCGGGGTCGGGGCCGGTGGCGGAGGCCGCGCTGTCGGCGTACCGGGCGCGGGCGGACGCGGGGCGGGAGGTGCTGGCGCCGGGGTATCCGCCGCGGGCGGTACGGGTGCTGGCGCTGGCGCAGCGGGTGGACCTGCTGGTGTCGCTGGCGTACGAGCACGGGCCGGGCGGCGCGGTGGCCGCCTCGGAGATGGCGGCGCGGGCGGAGGCGTTGCGGCCGGTGGAGCGGGTGGCGCGGCGTGCGCTGGTCGCGGCGTACAACTCGGCGGTCGAGGAGCGCGAGCGGGGCTAGCGCCGCTGTCCCGGATGCACCGCGGCCCCGCTTCCCGGGGAGAGGTGGGGGAAGCGGGGCCGGTGGGTGGGGCTGGTCAGGCGTTCACGCCGGTGTTGCCAAAGGCGCCGTTCAGCAGGCCGATCACCGAGACCGTGTTGCCGACCACGTTCACCGGGACGTGGACGGGGACCTGGAGCAGGTTTCCGGAGGCGACGCCGGGCGAGCCCACGGCCTGGCCCTCGGCCGACGCACCGCCGTGCGCCGAGGAGACACCGGCGGCCGCGGCAAGGAGGCCGCCCGCGATCACGGTGACGGCAGTGGCCTTCTTGATGTTCTTCACGTTCTTCGTCCTCCAGTACGTCTGCCGCGGCCAGCCGCCGCGGCACGTCATGAAGAACGGTCATCGGACGAACGGGATACGCCATGTGGGCGACATCCACCCGACAGTATGAATCTTCGAATCGGAGCTGGAGGGTCCGTTCCGGCCGGGTTCAGTCCGTGATTCCGTGCCTGACCGCCCACAACGCCGCCTGGGTGCGGTCCGCGAGGTCCAGCTTCATCAGGATGTTCGAGACGTGCGTCTTGACCGTCTTCTCCGACAGGACCAGCGCGCGGGCGATCTCCCGGTTGGACCGGCCGTCCGCGATCAGCGACAGCACCTCCTGTTCCCGTTCGGTCAGGGAGCCGGCCCGGCTCGACGACGGCGGTCCCTCCTGGGAGAGCAGGGCGTCCGCCACCTCCGGCTGGAGCAGTACGTGGCCGGCGTGGACGGAGCGGATGGCTCCGGCCAGGGCGTCGGGGTCGATGTCCTTGTAGACGTATCCGGCGGCGCCGCCCCGCAGGGCCGGGACCACCGTCCGCTGCTCGGTGAAGCTGGTGACGATCAGCACCCGCGCCGGGTTCGCGAGCGCGCGCAGTCTGCGCAGGGCCTCGATGCCGTCGGTGCCCGGCATCTTGATGTCCATCAGGATCACGTCGGGCCGCAGCTCCTCGGCGCGGGCCACGCCCTCCTCCCCGTCGGCGGCCTCCCCGACCACCTCGATGTCGTCCTGGACCTCCAGGAACGTACGCAGGCCGCGGCGGACCACCTGGTGGTCGTCCACCAGCAGAACGCGGATGGGCGTGTCAGCCACCGGGGACCTCCATCTCGATCGTGGTGCCCGTACCGGGCTCCGAGTGCACGGTGAGGCGGCCGCCGACGCCGCTCGCCCGGTCCCGCATGGAGACCAGGCCGAGGTGGCGTCCGGCCGCGCGGATCGAGGAAGGGGAGAAGCCGCTTCCGTTGTCCGTGACGGTCAGCACGGCTCCCGCGGCCCGGCGGGCGAGGGTGACCTCGACGCGGTCGCCGCCGGAGTGCCGCAGGGCGTTGTGGAGGGCCTCCTGGGCGACCCGGAGCAGCGCCTCCTCCTGGGTCGCCGGGAGGGCCCGTACGCCGTCACAGGTGAAGGTGACGTGCGCGGTGTGGGCGCGGTCGAGTACGTGGACCTGGTCGCGGAGGGTGGCGACCAGGCCGTCCTCGTCGAGACCGGCCGGGCGCAGCTCGGTGACGGCGGAGCGCAGCTCGTCGGCGGCCTCCGCGGCGAGGGCGGCGACCTGCTGGAGCTCGCCCTTGGCGCGGGCCGGGTCGCGGTCGACGAGGGCGGCGGCCGCCTGGGCGGTCAGGCGGAGCGAGAAGAGCTTCTGGGCGACGGCGTCGTGCAGCTCGTGGGCGAGGCGGGAGCGCTCCTCGGCGATCGTGAGCTCGCGGCTGCGCTCGTAGAGCCGGGCGTTGGTGAGAGCGATCGCCGCGTGCTGGGCGAGGAGGGCGAGGAGCTCCTCGTCCTCCTCGGTGAAGCCGCCGGGGCACTTCTTGTTCGCGAGGAAGAGGGCGCCGAGGGTCTCCTCGCCGTCGCGGACGGGCTGGCCGAGGAAGTCGGACATCTCGGGGTGGGCGGGGGGCCAGCCCTCGAAGCGGGGGTCCTTGCGTACGTCGGCCAGCCGCTCGGGGCCGTCCTGGTGGAGCATCGCGGCGAGGATGCCGTGCTGGCGGGGCAGCGGGCCGATCCGGCGCCACTGCTCCTCGCTGATGCCGTCCACGACGAACTGGGCGAAGCCGCCGTGGTCGTCCGGGACGCCCAGGGCCGCGTACTCGGCGTCGAGCAGCTGGCGGGCGGAGACGACGATCGTGCGCAGGACGTCGCGGACCTCCAGCCGTCGGCTCATGGCGAGGAGCGCGGTGCTCACGGCGGCGAGGCCGCCGCGGGGGCCGCCGAACACGGGACTACCAGTCATGGGCTCACCGTACTCGCGGCTCTGACCTGCGGGATCGGGCTCGGGCCCTAGGCCCGGGGGCGGTGTGCCCTCCTCCTGTGGGAGGGGGCCCGGGGGGCCGTCTCTGCCCTGGGGATGAGCGTGGTGGCGGGCTTGTGGTCCTCAGGGTGGAGAATTCCGTTACGGATTGCATTGCTGTCGCAACGCTTGGTGAGACCGTTACGTGGCCGATGTGAGCCCGGGCATAGGACCCACGTCACTTACGAAGGCGCCTAGTGGACACATAAAGACCGTGTCAGCGCTGCCACGCCTAGCGTCCGGCCTGGAATTCCGCGCCCGTCGGCGCCCCCTGATCCACTAAGCGGGATCGTACGTCACACCTTTGCCAGGCCATTTTGCCGCCGCTAAGAATTGCTCCCGTCGCACAGCGCCGCGGATCCCGGATCCGAGCGGCGCTTTCCTGCGGCTCCCCGATTCGAAGAGGTTGCTACGCATGTCCAAGACCAGCACCCCCGGCCACAGTCGTCGTATGACGAAGGCGCACAAGATGTCCTTCGCCGCGTTCGCCACCATCGGCGCCGCCGCCCTGGCCGCCACCGTCGTCCCCGCCGGCACCGCCGACGCCGGTACGACCGTGACCGCCGCCCCCGTGGCGTGGACCCAGGCTGTCGAGGGTGTCCAGGCCAAGACCGTGCAGCACCTCAGCGCCCAGACCAAGCTGGCCACGGACGCCGCGAAGGTCGAGGCCGCGATCAAGGCCAAGGCCGTCGCCGCCCAGGCCAAGGCCGACGCCGCGAAGGCGAAGGCCGACGCCGAGGCCAAGGCGAAGAAGGACCGCGAGGCGAAGGCGGCTGCCAGCCGTTCCACCGTCCGCAAGCCGGTCTACGCGAACAACCTTGACGGCTGGATCAAGGAGTCGCTGGCGATCATGAAGGCGCACAAGATTCCGGGCACGTACAACGGCCTGTACAAGAACATCATGCGCGAGTCGAGCGGTAACCCGCGGGCGATCAACAACTGGGACATCAACGCCCAGAACGGCATCCCCTCGAAGGGCCTGCTCCAGGTCATCAAGCCGACCTTCCTCGCGTACCACGTCCCCGGCACCCCGCTGGACCAGTACCACCCGGTCGCCAACATCGTCGCCGCGGCCAACTACGCCGCCGACCGTTACGGCTCGATCGACAACGTCAACAGCGCCTACTGAGGGCGACTGGCGTAGCGACCCCCATGCGCCTCAGGGCGGCACCCGGTATCCGGGTGCCGCCCTGAGGCGTTTCGTGCGGGGAGCGGGCCGACCGGCGGCCGCCGGCGCTAGTTGCGCATGACCTCGGGCTCGTGGCGGCGCAGCAGCTTCTGCACCGCGAAGCCGCAGGCCACACCGATGAGCAGCAGGATCGTGATGTTCACGCCCCACTGGGCGATGGAGTGCTCCCACAGCGGGTCGGTGTTGGTCGGGTTCTGCTGGTCCCACGGCGGCATGAGCTTGCCGAGGTCGAGCGTGGTGCCCGCGGCGGCGACCGCCCAGCGCGAAGGCATCAGCCAGGCGAACTGCTCCAGGCCCGGCGAGTCGTACACCTGGAAGAGGATGCCGGTGAAGACGACCTGGACGATCGCGAACATGACCAGCAGCGGCATGGTCTTCTCGGCGGTCTTCACCAGCGAGGAGATCACCAGGCCGAACATCATCGACGTGAAGCCGAGCGCGGTGACCGACAGGCAGAGCTCGACGGCCGGGGGCATGATCAGGCCCTCGGCGGGCAGGTCGCGCGGGACGAAGCCGATGGCGCAGATGACCACGCCCTGGATGGCCGTGATGAAGCCGAGGACGATCACCTTCGACATGAGGTACGCCGACCGGGACAGGCCGGTGGCGCGCTCGCGCTCGTAGATGACGCGTTCCTTGATCAGCTCACGGACCGAGTTCGCGGCGCCCGAGAAGCACATGCCCACGCACAGGATCAGCATGATCGTGCCGGCGTCGCCGTTGAACCGGGACGGCGGCTTCGGCGGCGCGAGGCCGAAGGTCGCGGGGATGACCGTCGAGACCACGCCCAGGACCGCGGGCAGGATCAGCATCAGGGCCAGGAAGCCCCGATCGGACGCGATCACCGAGACGTAGCGGCGGATCAGGGTCCACAGCTGGTCGCCCCAGCCCTGCGCCTTCGGCGGCATCATCTGCTGGATCGGCGCCATGGCGACCTGCTGCGGGGCGACCGAGTCGAGGTCGGCGGCGTACAGCTGGTAGTGCTGCGAGCCCTTCCAGCGGCCGGCCCAGTCGTAGTCGCGGTAGTTCTCGAACGCCGAGAAGACGTCCGCCCACGTGCTGTAGCCGAAGAAGTTCAGCGCCTCGTCCGGCGGACCGAAGTACGCGACCGAACCGCCCGGAGCCATGACCAGCAGCTTGTCGCACAGCGACAGCTCGGCCACGGAGTGCGTGACGACGAGGACGGTGCGGCCGTCGTCGGCGAGGCCGCGCAGCAGCTGCATGACGTCGCGGTCCATGCCCGGGTCGAGGCCGGAGGTGGGCTCGTCGAGGAAGATCAGCGAGGGCTTGGTGAGGAGCTCCAGGGCCACGGACACGCGCTTGCGCTGACCACCGGAGAGCGAGGTGATCTTCTTGTCCTTGTGGATGTCGAGCTTGAGCTCGCGCAGGACCTCGTCGATGCGGGCGGCGCGCTCGGCCTCGGCGGTGTCGCCGGGGAAGCGGAGCTTGGCCGCGTACTTGAGGGCCGTGCTGACCTTCAGCTCCTTGTGCAGGATGTCGTCCTGCGGGACCAGGCCGATGCGCTGGCGGAGCTCCGCGAACTGCTTGTACAGGTTGCGGTTGTCGTAGAGGACGTCGCCCTCGTTGGCGGGCCGGTATCCGGTCAGCGCCTTGAGCAGCGTCGACTTTCCGGAGCCGGAGGGGCCGATGACGCCGATGAGCGACTTCTCCGGGACGCCGAAGGTGACGTCCTTGAGGATCTGCTTGCCGCCGTCGACCGTGACCGTGAGGTGGCGGGCCGAGAAGGAGACGTCACCGGTGTCGACGAACTCCTCGAGCCGGTCGCCGACGATCCGGAACGTCGAGTGGCCGACGCCGACGATGTCGTTCGGGCCGAGCAGCGCGGTGCCGGACTTGGGCAGCGGCTGGCCGTTGACGTAGGTGCCGTTGTGGCTGCCGAGGTCGTGGATCTCGAAGCGGCCGCCCGCGGAGCGGAACTCCGCGTGGAGGCGCGAGACCTGGAGGTCCGATACGACCAGCTCGTTCTCCAGGGCACGGCCGATCCGCATGACGCGGCCGACGGCGATCTGGTGGAACGTGGTCGGGCTGCGGTCACCGCCGTAGGCAGGGGCCGCACCCTGCTGCTGCGGGATGTGCGGCTGCTGCGCCTGCTGGTGCTGCTGCGGCTGCTGCTGCCAGGCCTGCTGCTGCGGCTGGTGGCCCTGCACCTGGGCCGGGGCCTGGTACGCCGGAGCGGCCTGCTGGGCCGGGGCCTGGTAGGCGGGCGCCGGGGCCTGGTAGGCCGGAGCGGCCTGCTGCGGCGCGGCGGCGGCCGCTGCGCTCAGATTCAGCCGCGGGCCGTCGGTGGCGTTGCCCAGGTGCACCGGCGTACCGGGCACGAGCTCCGTCTGCTGGACCCTCGCGCCGTGCACGTAGGTGCCGTTGGTGCTGCCGTGGTCCTCAATGCCCCAACCCCGGCCGTTCCAGGCGATGGTGGCATGCCGCCACGACACCCGGGCGTCGTCGATGACCACGTCTCCCTGGGGGTCGCGCCCCAACGAGTACGACCTGGACGGATCGAGCGTCCAGGTCCTTCCATTCAATTCCAGTACGAGTTCCGGCACTCCAGCCCCACTTAAGTCCCCCGAGAATCCCCCTGACGCCAGGGAGTCCGACGTCAGGGAGTCTAGGGATGGCGAACATCCGGGGGAACTATTTCAGGCCTGCGGCCACATGTGGAATCGGGGCCTTCCCGGGGCGTCTACGCCTGCCCGTTGACGGGGGCGAAAGTCACCCGGAGAGTGAGATACGGGACTTCTCACCCTGTCCGACCCCGTCCCGCTCGGCACGCACGCTCGACACGCACCGGGGGTACGCATGCGCCGCATTCGCTGGGGAGACGTGGTCCTGTCGGGCATCGCAGCCACCGGCTGGGCCCTCGTCGCCATGGCCGGGGTCGCCGCCCTGGGGCTGCACCTGTTGGGCGCCGACGCCGCGGGAGGCTCGCTCGGGGCGATGACCGCCGCCGTGGTGGTCCTCGCGATCGGCGGCACGGTCACCCCGTCGGGAGACATGTCCGTCCTCGGGATCACCGGGCCGGGCGCCCAGTCCTCCCTGGACATCATGCCGCTCGGGGTGGGACTGGCCGGGGCGCTGGCCTTGGCCCGGATCTTCCTGCGCTCGATCCGGACCGGGGCGCCCCGCGGGGAACTCGCCGCCCGCGCGGCCGCGGTGGCGGTGCTGCTCGTCGCCGCGGCGGGCGGGCTCGCCCGGGCCGGGCACGAGGTGGTCACCCTGGACGGGCCTCGGCTGCCGAGGACGCCGCCGAAGGTGGTGGTCCCGGGGATCGGGGACGTCGGCGGGCTGCTCCCGGACCGCATCGGGGACCTGATCGACACCCGGGCCCGGGTGGGGTTCTCGGTGGAGACCGGGCCGACGCTGCTGGGCGCGGGGGTGTGGGCGCTGTCCGTACTGGCGGTGGCGCTGCTCGCTTCGCGGCATGGGCCGGCGGCGTTCGCGCGGCTGCGGCCCGCGGTGTCGGCGCTGGTGACGGTCCTGCTGGTGGCGGTGGCGGCCGGGCTGGCGGCCGCGGTGTGGGCGGCCGCGGGCGACGAGCATCCGGGGCGGATCCTGGGCGCCGCACTGCTGGGGGCGCCGAACGGGGCCTGGACGGGGGTGCTGCTGGGGCTTCTCGTACCGTTCGACGGCCGGGCCACCGGCGCGCTGGGCCGACTGCTGCCGGATCCGCTGGACGATCTGCTGGGGGAGTCGGCGCGGGAGCCGGTGACGGTGTCCCGGCTCGCGGAGTACGACGGGCGGGTCTGGCTGCTGGTCGCGGGGGTGGGGCTGCTGCTGCTCTGCGCCGGTGTGCTGGCCGCCGTACGGACTCCGGGGCGCGGGATCGCGGCGTGCGCGGTGCGGCTGGCGGCCGTCACCGGGGTGGCGGCGGCGATGCTGGTGCTGCTGACCGGGGTGTCGGTGGACAGCTCGCTGTCGGTGCTCGGCGTGGATGCGGTGGACGCCGGGGTGGTGCTGTGGGGGGACACGCTGTACGCGGTGGCGCTCGGGGCGGCCTGGGGTGCGGTGGCGGGCGGGGTGGGGGCCCTGCTGGCCGGGCGCCGCCGTCCGCCGCAGCCGGTGCCGGTGTCCGGGGCAGGGCGCGGTGGGGCGGCCGGAGCGGCCCCCGACGCGCCGACGGCCCCGTACCGGCCCCCGCCGGGGCGGCCGCACCCGTACGCCCGTCCGGGGCCCGAGCCCTACGCGGAGCCGGACGGCTCCTGGGACGTCACGGTCACCCGGCTGCCCCGCCGGCCCGCCGGCCGGCCGGCACCGCGCCACCGCCCGCCGTTCACCCCGCCTCCGCCCCCTCCCCCGCCGCCACCGCTGGGGCCCCCGGGCTGAGACACCGGGAGAGGAGAGGAGCGGAGCGTATCGAATCGAACACGCTCGGCCACCACTGTGCCCCGAGGGCCCACGACACCTCCCCGTCGGCCCGCATTCACCTCGCCGCAACTCCCCCGCCGTCCCCCGGGTGCCTGCGAGCGGCGGCGCCGGAGGGCGCTGCGCCGGAAAATGGTTCCGGCAGGTGGGACGGGGGTCCGAGCATGTGGGACGGGAAGATACGGTGAGGGCACCATGAGCGCTTCGCAGACCTCCGACGTCCCCACCCTCCTCGTCAAGATCTTCGGCAAGGACCGTCCCGGGATCACCGCCGGGCTGTTCGACACCCTCGCCGCCTACTCCGTCGACGTCGTCGACATCGAGCAGGTCGTCACCCGTGGCCGCATCGTCCTGTGCGCCCTCGTCACCAAGCCCGCCGACAGCGGCGAGGGCGAGCTGCGGGCCACCGTCCACAGCTGGGCCGACTCGCTGAAGCTGCAGGCCGAGATCCTCTCCGGTACCGGTGACAACCGGCCGCGCGGCAGCGGCCGTTCGCACGTCACCGTGCTCGGGCATCCGCTGACCGCCGAGTCCACGGCCGCCATCGCCTCCCGGATCACCGCGACCGGCGGCAACATCGACCGCATCTTCCGGCTCGCCAAGTACCCGGTGACGGCCGTCGAGTTCGCCGTCTCCGGCGTGGAGACGGAGCCGCTGCGCACCGAGCTGGCCACCTCCGCCTCCCACATCGGCGTCGACGTGGCCGTGGTCTCGGCCGGGCTGCACCGCCGGGCGCAGCGCCTGGTCGTCATGGACGTGGACTCGACCCTGATCCAGGACGAGGTCATCGAGCTGTTCGCCGCGCACGCCGGCTGCGAGGCCGAGGTCGCCGAGGTGACCGAGCGGGCCATGCGCGGGGAGCTGGACTTCGAGCAGTCGCTGCACGCCCGCGTGAAGCTGCTGGCCGGGCTGGACGCCTCCGTCGTGGACAAGGTCCGCTCCGAGGTGCGGCTGACGCCGGGCGCCCGGACCCTGATCCGCACCCTCAAGCAGCTCGGCTACCAGGTGGGTGTGGTCTCCGGCGGGTTCACCCAGGTGACGGACGATCTGCAGGAGCGGCTGGGCCTGGACTTCGCCTCGGCCAACACCCTGGAGATCGTCGACGGGCGGCTGACCGGCCGGGTCACCGGCGAGATCGTGGACCGGGCCGGCAAGGCGCGACTGCTGCGCCGCTTCGCTGCGGAGGCCGGCGTACCGCTGGCCCAGACGGTGGCCATCGGTGACGGCGCCAACGACCTGGACATGCTGAACGCGGCCGGGCTGGGCGTGGCGTTCAACGCCAAGCCGGTGGTCCGCGAGGCCGCGCACACGGCGGTGAACGTGCCGTTCCTTGACGCGGTGCTGTACCTGCTCGGGATCACCCGGGAAGAGGTCGAGGCCGCGGGCCTGACCTGAGCCGCCCGCGCGGACGAGGAGCGGACGAGGACGGGCCCCGGCGGATCGATCGCGCCGGGGCCCGTCCTCGTACTCGTACCTGCGTCGTGGCGCTCGCGCGCCCGCTCAGTGGTCCTTGGGCGTCCAGTAGTCCAGCAGCGTGCCCACCCCGTGCTCCACGGACTTCCAGGAGCCGGTGAAGGAGACGACGGCCAGGGCGGCGGTGGGGAACCCGGTGCGGGTCATACGGGCCAGGGTGTCGCCCTCCGCACGGCCCGAGAGGGCGTCGGCGAGGGCGTGCATGCCCGGGTTGTGGCCGATGACGAGGAGGTCCTTGACCTCGTCGGACGTCTCGTTCAGGAGGGCGATGAGCTCGCCCAGCGAGGCGTCGTACAGCCGCTCCTCGTAGTGGGTCTTCGGCCGGTGCGGCATCTCCTGGACGGCGAGCTTCCACGTCTCACGGGTGCGGGCGGCGGTGGAGCAGAGGGCCAGGTCGAAGGTGATGCCGGTCTCGGACAGCTTCAACCCGGCGGCCGGTGCGTCCTTGCGGCCCCGTTCCGCCAGCGGGCGCTCGTGGTCGGACACCTCGGGCCAGTCGGCCTTGGCGTGCCGGAGGAGGACGATCCTGCGGGGTGTGTCGGCGCTCATGACTCCCAGCTTCGCATGAATCGGGCCATGGGGCGCAGGGTGTTGGGGGCTCGGTGGCGGTGTGCCGCAGGGCTCGGCGGCAGTCGGCCGCAGGGCTCGGCCGCACGGAGCCGGTCAGCCGACGACGCGCAGGATCTGCTCGGTGACCTGGAGGATCGCGGAGGTCTCGCCGGTGGCGGCATGGGCCTGGCCGGAGCCGGCGAGGAGCAGCAGCAGGAGGCCGAAGGCGAGCGCGGGCAGGGCCAGCGCCCACCAGTGCAGCCGGGTGCTGGCGCCGTGGACTCGGGGACCGGGGCCGGGGATGTGCTGGGGAGTTGTGGGGGCCGACATGGCCGCCTCCGTGGGTACGCGGGGTGGGACTGGCTCGCTCTCTTCGAATCTATGGATTCGAAGGCGCGGTGCCCATCCGGGACACACCCCAGTCGACCCTGACCCTGACCCCCTAGGGGTTGGGGGGTTACCCCTACCCCTGGACGGGTCAGGGGGAGACGACGCTCGCGATGACGGAGATGATCACGGTCACGACCAGCATCGCGCCCAGCACCAGGCCGAGCTTCTTGTGGCTGTTCTGCGGGTTCGGTTCGAGTACGGGCGACATGCCGCTCAGTCTCGCATGCCGCATTCGTCCTCGATCGTGCGGTCCCGGCCGGCCAGGACGCCCAGCGCGATCTGCGGGACCAGCAGGGCCGCCATGACGGTGAGCGGCAGGTCCCAGCCTCCGCTGTGCTGGTAGAGGGCGCCGATGAGGAGCGGTCCGGGGATGGAGATGAGGTAGCCGACGCTCTGGGCGAAGGCGGACAGCTTGACCACGCCGGCCGGGGACTTGGCGCGCAGCCCGATCATGGTGATGACAAGGGGGAAGGCGCAGTTGGAGACGCCGAGCAGGAGGGCCCAGGCCCAGGCTCCGGCGGCGGGGGCGAAGTGGAGGCCGGTGTATCCGACGAGGCCGAAGAGGCCGAGGGTGACGGCGATGGCCCCCTGGTTCTTCATCCGGCCGGCCAGGTTGGGGATGACGAAGGCGAGCGGGACGCCCATGACCATGGTGACGGCGAGCAGGACGCCCGCGGTGGAGGCGGAGACCCCGGCGTCGCGGAAGATCTGCGGGAGCCAGCCCATGGTGATGTACGCGCCGGTGGCCTGGAGGCCGAAGTAGCAGGCCAGGGCCCAGGCGGTGCGGCTGCGGACGATCTTCGGGCCCGCGTCCGCCCGTACGGTCGCGGCGGCCCGGGAGTCCGCGGCCCGCTTCTGGCGTCGGGCAGCCGCCGCGACGGGCAGCCAGGGCAGTACGGCGACCAGCGCGAGCACGGCCCAGACCAGCAGGCCCGTGCGCCAGCTGCCGCCGAGGGCGGAGGTCATGGGCACGGTCACGGCGGCGGCGAGCGAGGTGCCGAGGGCCAGGGCCATGGAGTACAGGCCGGTCATGGTGCCCACGCGGTCCGGGAACCAGCGCTTGACGATGACCGGGAGCAGCACGTTGGTCAGGGCTATGCCCGCCAGGGACAGGGCGCTGGCGGCGAGGAAGCCGGCGGCGTTGTGCGTGAACGGCCGGATCAGCAGCCCGGCGGCGACGGCGGCCATGCCGGCGCAGACGACGGCGGCCGGGCCGAAGCGGCGGGAGAGCCGGGGCGCGGTGACGCCGAAGACGGCGAAGCAGAGGGCGGGTACGGAGGTGATCAGTCCGGCGACGGTGCCGCTCATGCCGAGGCCCGTGCGGACCTCCTCGAAGAGGGCGCCGAGGCTGGTGATGGCGGGCCGCAGGTTGAGGGCGGCCAGCACGATGCCGACGATGAGGACCGGGCCGAGCCAGGTGGGGTCCGGTTGGACTTGCGGGCTCGCGGGGGCGGCGGAACGGGAGGGTGCGGGTACCGTGCGCGCGGCCTCGGGTCGGTTCAGGGTCTGGATTTCTTCGTCGGGCATTACCCCATCATAGAATCATGGGATGATTGATTGTCACGCTCGGACCGGACTCGGACAGGAACCCGCATGCCGCTGACCTCGCCCCGGCGCTCCGCGCTGGTCGACCAGGTGATCACCCAGCTCCGGAACCAGATCACGTCCGGCGAATGGCCCGTCGGAGCCCGCATCCCCACCGAGCCGGAGCTGGTGGAGCTGCTGGGCGTCGCCCGCAACACCGTCCGGGAGGCCGTCCGGGCGCTGGCGCACAACGGACTGCTGGACATCCGCCAGGGCTCGGGGACCTACGTCATCGCCACCAGCGAGCTGGCCGGGGTGATGCACCGCCGCTTCGCCGGCGCCGACCCGCGCCACATCGCGGAGCTCCGCTCGACGCTGGAGTCCGCCGCGGCCCGGATGGCGGCGGAGCGGCGCACCGAGCGGGACCTGGGGCAGCTGGACGCGCTGCTGGCGCGGCGCGAGGAGGCCTGGGCGAGCGGGGACGCGGAGCGGTTCGTGGCGGCGGACGTCGCGCTGCACATGGCGGTGGTGGCGGCCTCTCACAACGAAGTGCTCATCGAGCTGTACGCGGACCTCGGCGACCTGGTGGCGGACTGGCTGCGCACGGACGTGGGTACGGAGCTGGACCCTGCGGCGCACCTGGACCACGCCCGGCTGATCGAGGCCATCCGGCGCGGGGACGGGGATGCGGCGGCCTCGGAGGCGGCGGGTTACCCGTTCGTGTGCCTCGGCAGGAAGTAGCCCTCGCGGGAGGGGCCCGGAGTCACGGCCGCTGGTGGGTCACCCAGGCCGAGCGGACCTCCTTCCAGCAGCGGCTGGTGAGCTCGATGCGGCCGGCCGGCGCCAGGGCGACGGCGGCGCTGTCCGCGTCCACGTCCCACCAGCGGTCGCACTCCACGTGCAGGCGCAGGAGATCGGTCTCCGGATAGCTGTTGAGGCAGGTGGCCGACACCTGCGAGCCCTCGATCACGGTGTCGCAGTCGGCGCCGAACAGCTCGCGACCGGCGGGCGGCCGGGGCCGTACGGGCGGCTCCGCGGGGAGCTCGTCGAGGTCCACGGCGGCGGGCTCCACGACGGCCACCGCCTCCGGCCCCGACAGCGCTTCGCCCCCCTCGGACCGCGCGTCGGCCCCCGGGATCAGGAATCCCGTCAGGACCACCGAGGTGACCAGCAGCGATACCGCTCGGCTCCGCCTCGCGCGCACTCCCGTACCTCCTCCCCGCACGAGCCGAGAAGATCCCGGCCCGGTCAGTTTGCAGGCATCTGTCCTGGTTTTCGACTCGGGAAGATCCGGTCGGAGGGCGAAAATCTGATCGAGTGCCCGGCCGGAACCCCCGCCCCCACCCGCGGATACGGCGGCGGCCGCGCCTCCCGGAAGGGAGACGCGGCCGCCGCCGTACGGACGTACGAGTACCGCTGCGTACCTGTCGGTACCTCGCTCAGGCACCCATCGCGTGCAGGCCGCCGTCCACGTGGACGATCTCGCCGGTGGTCTTCGGGAACCAGTCCGACAGCAGGGCCACGACGCCCTTGCCCGCCGGCTCCGGGTCGCTCATGTCCCACTCCAGCATCGAGCGGGAGTTCCAGACGTCCGCCAGCTCCGAGAAGCCCGGGATGGACTTCGCGGCCATCGAGCCGATCGGACCGGCCGAGACCAGGTTGCAGCGGATGTTCTCCTTGCCCAGGTCACGGGCGAGGTAGCGGCTGGTGGCCTCCAGCGCGGCCTTGGCCGGGCCCATCCAGTCGTACTGCGGCCAGGCGTACTGCGCGTCGAAGGTGAGGCCGACGACGGCCGCGCCCTCCGCCGGGAACAGCGGCTTGCAGGCCATGGTCAGCGACTTCAGCGAGAACGCCGAGACGTGCATGGCGGTCGCGACGGACTCGAAGGGGGTGTTCAGGAAGTTGCCGCCGAGGGCGTCCTGCGGGGCGAAGCCGATGGAGTGCACGACCCCGTCGAGGCCGCCGAGCTCCTCGCGGACGAGGCCCTCCAGACGGGCCAGGTGCTCGTCGTTGGTGACGTCGAGCTCGATCACCTTGACCGGCTTCGGCAGCTTCTTGGCGATGCGCTCGGTCAGCGTCGGGCGCGGAAACGCGGTGAGGATGACCTCGGCGCCCTGCTCCTGGGCCAGCTTGGCGGTGTGGAAGGCGATGGACGACTCCATCAGCACCCCGGTGATGAGGATGCGCTTGCCGTCGAGAATTCCGCTCATGGTGATCAGTGACCCATGCCCAATCCGCCGTCAACGGGAATGACGGCTCCTGTGATGTACGCGGCGTCGTCGGACGCCAGGAAGCTCACGGCTGCCGCGATCTCCTCGGGCTGCGCGTAGCGGCCCAGGGGCACCTGGCCGACGATGCCCGCGCGCTGCTCGTCGGTGAGCACCTTCGTCATGTCGGTGTCCACGAAACCGGGGGCCACGACGTTGAAGGTGATGTTGCGCGAGCCGAGCTCACGGGCGAGCGAGCGGGCGAAGCCGACCAGCGCCGCCTTGGAGGCCGCGTAGTTGGCCTGGCCCGCCGAGCCCAGCAGCCCGACGACCGAGGAGATCAGGACGACGCGGCCCTTCTTGGCACGGAGCATGCCACGGTTCGCGCGCTTGACCACCCGGAAGGTGCCGGTGAGGTTGGTGTCGACGACGGACGCGAAGTCCTCCTCGGACATGCGCATCAGCAGCGTGTCCTTGGTGATGCCGGCGTTGGCCACCAGCACCTCGACCGCGCCGTGCGCGTCCTCGATCTCCTTGTAGGCCTGCTCCACCTGCTCGGAGTCGGTGATGTCGCAGCGGACCGCCAGGACGCCGAGCGCGGTGAGCTCCTGCGGCGGCTCACCCGACCGGTACGTGATCGCGACCTTGTCGCCGGCCTGCGCGAAGGCTCGGGCGATGGCGAGGCCGATGCCCCGGTTTCCTCCGGTGACGAGAACCGAGCGGCTCAACGGATCACCCTTTCGACTAGCTGTCTGAGTACCAGAAACCTATAGGCCGGGCCCCCCGCACGCAGAATCGATCTCCCACAGGGCCTCGGTACGGGCTCTGTCGAGTCCCTACAGAAAGATGTAGGCACAAGAGCCCCGAGCGCGACATGATCGAGGCGACCGGCCCCGACCCCGGGAGGACTACCGTGCCCCATTCCATCGACGCGGCCTTCACCGCGCTGCCCCTGCGGGCGCTCGCCGACGCGGCGCTCGCCCGGGCCCGCGCGCTGGGCTGCGACCATGCCGACTTCCGGCTCGAACGGATCCGCAGCGCCGCCTGGCGGCTCCGGGACGCCAAACCCTCGGGCAGTTCCGACACCACCGACCTCGGGTACGCGGTCCGCGTGGTGCACGGGGGCAGCTGGGGGTTCGCCTCCGGTGTGGACCTGACCATGGACGGCGCCGCCAAGGTGGCCTCGCAGGCCGTGGCCATGGCGAAGCTGTCCGCGCAGGTCATCAAGGCCGCGGGGTCGAACGAGCGGGTGGAGCTCGCCGACGAGCCGGTGCACGCCGACAAGACGTGGATCTCCGCGTACGACGTGAACCCGTTCGAGGTACCCGACGCGGAGAAGGCGGCCCTGCTCGCCGACTGGAGCTCGCGGCTGCTGGCCGCCGACGGGGTGGCGCACGTCGACGCCTCGCTGCTCGCCGTCCACGAGAACAAGTTCTACGCCGACACCGCCGGCACCATGACCACGCAGCAGCGCGTACGGATCCACCCGCAGCTCACCGCGGTCGCCGTGGACGCGACCACCGGCGAGTTCGACTCGATGCGCACCATCGCCCCGCCGGCCGGGCGCGGCTGGGAGTACCTGACCGGCACCGGCTGGGACTGGGACGCCGAGCTGGAGCAGATCCCCGGACTGCTCGCCGAGAAGATGCGGGCGCCGAGCGTCGAGGCGGGGCGCTACGACCTGGTCGTGGACCCGTCCAACCTGTGGCTCACGATCCACGAGTCCATCGGCCACGCCACCGAGCTCGACCGGGCGCTGGGTTACGAGGCGGCGTACGCGGGGACCTCCTTCGCCACCTTCGACCAGCTGGGCAAGCTCAAGTACGGCTCCCCGGTCATGAACGTGACCGGTGACCGCACCGCCGAGCACGGTCTCGCCACCGTCGGCTTCGACGACGAGGGCGTCCAGGCGCAGAGCTGGGACCTGGTCAAGGACGGCACCCTGGTCGGCTACCAGCTGGACCGCCGGATCGCGAAGCTCACCGACCTGGGCCGCTCCAACGGCTGCGCCTTCGCCGACTCCCCCGGGCACGTGCCCGTCCAGCGGATGGCCAACGTCTCGCTCCGGCCGGATCCGGGCGGGCTGTCGACCGAGGACCTGATCGGCGGGGTGGAGCGCGGCATCTACGTCGTCGGCGACCGCTCCTGGTCGATCGACATGCAGCGCTACAACTTCCAGTTCACCGGGCAGCGGTTCTTCCGGATCGAGAACGGCAAGCTGGCCGGTCAGCTGCGCGACGTCGCCTACCAGGCCACGACCACCGACTTCTGGGGGTCGATGGAGAAGGTCGGCGGCCCCCAGACCTACGTCCTGGGCGGCGCCTTCAACTGCGGCAAGGCCCAGCCGGGCCAGGTCGCTGCCGTCTCGCACGGCTGCCCGTCCGCGCTGTTCCGCGACGTGAACATCTTGAACACCACGCAGGAGGCCGGCCGATGAGCACGCTTTCGAACGGACGCAGCAAGCCCCACGAGATCGTCGAGCGGGCGCTGGAGCTGTCCACCGCCGACGGCTGCGTCGTCATCGCCGACGAGGAGTCGACGGCCAACCTGCGCTGGGCGGGCAACGCGCTCACCACCAACGGCGTCACCCGCGGCCGGACCCTGACGGTCATCGCCACCGTCGACGGCAAGGAGGGCACGGCCTCGGGGGTCGTGTCGCGCTCCGCCGTGACCGCCGCGGACCTGGAGCCGCTGGTCCGGGCCGCCGAGGCCGCCGCCCGCGGCGCCGGACCCGCGGAGGACGCCCGGCCGCTGGTCACCGGGACCCCGGCCTCGCCCGATTTCACGGGGGCCCCGGCCGAGACCTCCTCGGCGGTGTTCGCGGACTTCGCCCCGGCGCTCGGCGAGGCCTTCGCCCGGGCCCGCGCGGGCGGCCGGGAGCTGTACGGCTTCGCCAACCACGAGCTGGTCTCCACGTACGTCGGCACCTCGACCGGGCTGCGGCTGCGCCACGACCAGCCGAACGGCACCCTGGAGCTCAACGCCAAATCCCCCGACCGGCAGCGCTCGGCCTGGGCCGGCCGCTCCACCCGGGACTTCAAGGACGTGGACCCGACCGTGCTGGACGCCGAGCTCGCCGTACGGCTGGGCTGGGCGGAGCGGAAGATCGACCTGCCCGCCGGTCGGTACGAGACCCTGCTGCCGCCGACCGCGGTGGCCGACCTCCTGATCTACCAGATGTGGTCCGCGGCGGCCCGGGACGCGGTCGAGGGCCGGACGGTGTTCTCCAAGCCCGGCGGCGGCACCCGGCTCGGCGAGAAGCTGTCGCAGCTGCCGCTGACCCTGCGCAGCGACCCGAACGCGCCGGGCCTGGAGTCCGCGCCGTTCGTGATCGCGCACAGCTCGGGCGACGACGCCTCGGTCTTCGACAACGGCCTGCCGGTACCGGCCACCGAGTGGATCCGGGACGGCGAGCTGGCCCGGCTGACCACGACCCGGCACAGCGCGGGCATGACCGGGATGCCGGTCGCGCCGGGCTTCGGGAACCTGATCCTGGACGGCGGCGGCGACCGCTCGCTGGAGGAGATGGTGGCCTCCACCGAGCGGGGTCTGCTGCTGACCTGCCTCTGGTACATCCGCGAGGTCGACCCGGCGACGCTGCTGCTCACGGGCCTGACCCGGGACGGCGTCTACCTGGTGGAGAACGGCCAGGTCGTCGGCGAGGTGAACAACTTCCGGTTCAACGAATCGCCGGTGGACCTGCTGTCGCGGGCCTCCGAGGCGGGCCGGACCGAGAAGACCCTGCCGCGCGAGTGGAGCGACTGGTTCACGAGGGCCGCGATGCCCGCGTTGCGGATCCCCGATTTCAAAATGAGCTCGGTCAGCAAGGGTGTCTGACCACCTAGACTGAGCTTTTGGCGTGACGCATTTCCCATCTGAAGGAGTCGAGAGACCGTGACGGACATCGTCGACGAACTGAAGTGGCGTGGGCTCTTCGCCCAGTCCACCGACGAAGAAGCGCTGCGCAAGGCGTTCGCGGACGGTCCGGTCACCTTCTATTGCGGCTTCGACCCGACGGCGGCCTCCCTGCACGTGGGACACCTCGTGCAGGTGCTGACCGTACGCCGGCTCCAGCAGGCCGGGCACCGGCCGCTGGCGCTGGTCGGCGGGGCCACCGGTCAGATCGGCGACCCGCGGCCGACCGCCGAGCGGACGCTGAACGACCCGGAGACGATCGCGAACTGGGTGACCCGGCTTCGGGGCCAGATCGAGCCGTACCTGTCCTTCGAGGGCGAGAACGCCGCGATCATGGTGAACAACCTGGACTGGACGGCGGGCATGTCCGCCATCGAGTTCCTGCGTGACATCGGCAAGCACTTCCGCGTCAACAAGATGCTGACGAAGGACTCGGTCGCCAAGCGCCTGGAGTCCGACCAGGGCATCAGCTACACCGAGTTCAGCTACCAGCTGCTCCAGGGCATGGACTTCCTGGAGCTGTACCGGCGCTACGGCTGCACCCTCCAGCAGGGCGGGTCCGACCAGTGGGGCAACCTGACCGCCGGTCTCGACCTGATCCACCGCCTGGAGCCGCACGCCGAGGTGCACGCGCTGGCGACCCCGCTGATGGTCAAGGCGGACGGCACCAAGTTCGGCAAGTCCGAGAGCGGGTCCGTCTGGCTCGACCCGGAGATGACCACCCCGTACGCGTTCTACCAGTTCTGGCTGAACGTGGACGACCGGGACATCTCCACCTACATGCGGATCCTCTCCTTCAGGTCCCGCGAGGAGCTGGAGGAGCTGGAGGCGCAGACCGCCGAGCGGCCGCAGGCGCGCGCCGCCCAGCGGGCGCTGGCGGAGGAGCTGACCACCCTGGTGCACGGCGCCGACCAGTGCGCGGCCGTGATCGCCGCGTCGAAGGCGCTGTTCGGCCAGGGCGAGCTGGCGGACCTGGACGAGGCCACGCTGGCCGCGGCCCTGTCCGAGCTGCCGCACGTACAGGTCGCCGAGCCCGGCCTGGTGGTGGACCTGCTCGCGGAGACCGGGCTGGTGGCGAGCAAGTCGGCCGGCCGCCGGACCGTGAAGGAGGGCGGCGCCTACGTGAACAACGCGAAGGTCACCGCCGAGGACGCGGTCCCCGCCAAGGAGGAGCTGCTGCACGGGCGCTGGCTGGTGCTGCGCCGCGGCAAGAAGAACCTGGCGGCGGTCGAGGTCACGGGCTGACGCCCGGGGCCTGACGCCCGAGCGCGGCGGAGGGGCCGGTACGGACGAGTCGTCCGGCCGGCCCCTCCGTCACGCCGCCCCTCAGGTCATCTGCTTGCTGCCGCCCTTGAGCGACTTGTAGACCATCTCACCGAGAGCCACGATCAGCACTGCTCCGGCAAGTTGCAGCAGGTGCCGGGTCCAGTCGATGCCCCTGGTCTCCCCGACGCCGATCCACACCGCGACGGCGTTGCCGAGGATGCCGCCGACGATACCGAACAGGGTGGTCAGCCAGAGGGGCTGATGCTGCTTGCCCGGCAGGATCGCCCGGGCTATGAGGCCCAGCACGAAACCGACGATGATCGCCCACAACCATGACATGTCGAGCCTCCTCGTGGCGCGTTGTGCGCATGTGGGCCCAGTTTCGACCCGTACGGCGTACTGCGCATTTCGGACAGCCCCATTCGGGGGACACCCCCTCTCCTCGCCACGGGGCGGGCGGCGTACGGTGGGAGGAGTTCGGACCGGGGAGTGTCCGGCAGGCGGATCGGGCGGTGGAGCGTGGAGCGGAAGAAGCGGAACGGGGCCGAGGTCTTCCGGATCACCGGAGCCCGGATGGGCCTCGACGAGGACGTGCGGGGACGGCAGCGCCGGTACGTCATCTCGATGGCGATCAGGACGCTCTCGGTGCTGGCCACGGTGATCCTGTGGAACGTGGAACGTCACGTGGCGATCGTGACGCTCATCGCGGGCGGGCTGCTGCCGTACGTGGCCGTGGTCATCGCCAACGCGGGGCGCGAGTCGACCCCCTCGCTGCCCTCGCACTTCATCCCGTCACCTGTGCGTCCGGCACTGGACGCGGGAAACCTCAAGAAAAGCTCAGATCAATCATGAAGTTCCGGTGCACTGCACCGGGTCCTGCGTGACATACTGCCTACGCGCTCCGCATCCCCCGTCGGAGCGACGGACCGACGCCGGGCAGCTCCCCCCGTGGCTGCTCGGCGTCGCCTTTCCGTGGCAGGGGTTTGTAGGGTTGAGGCGTGAACTCCCCTGACTCCCCCGACTCCCCCCAGGCGCCCGCGCCCTCCTGCTCGGCCAAGGGCTGCCGCGACGCGGCCGTCTGGGTCCTGGCGTGGAACAACCCGAAGCTGCACACGCCGGAGCGCCGCAAGACCTGGCTGGCGTGCGAGGAGCACCGGGAGCACCTCTCCCAGTTCCTGGGGGTCCGCGGGTTCCTCAAGGACGTCGTGAAGCTCGACGAGTGGGTGCAGCCGGAGGGCTCGGAGCGCCCGTAGCGGCCGGAGCGGCTTCGGCGAGCCGGCCGACGGCGCGGCCGCCGTCAGCCGCCGATCGCGGACATCGGCCGGTCGGGCTGGAGGAAGGACGGGTCGTCGAGTCCGGACCCGGCCTTCTTGCCCCACATCGCCACCTTCCACAGGCGGGCGATCTCCTCGTCCGGGGCGCCCGAGCGCAGCGCGGCGCGCAGGTCCGACTCCTCGGTGGCGAACAGGCACGTACGGATCTGGCCGTCGGCCGTGAGCCGCGTACGGTCGCAGGCCCCGCAGAACGGGCGGGTGACCGAGGCGATGACGCCGACGGTGGCGGGGCCGTCGTCGACCACCCAGCGCTCGGCCGGGGCGGAGCCGCGCTCCTCGGCGCCTTCCTCGGTCAACGTGAAGCGGGTGCGCAGCGAGGCGAGGATGTCACCGGCGGTGATCATGCCCTCGCGCTTCCAGCCGTGCTGGGCGTCGAGCGGCATCTGCTCGATGAAGCGGAGCTCGTACTCGTTCTCCACGGCCCAGGCGAGCAGGTCGGGGGCCTCGTCCTCGTTCAGGCCCGGCATCAGGACGGCGTTGACCTTGACGGGGGTCAGGCCGGCCTCGCGGGCCGCGGCCATGCCGTCGATGACGTCGCGGTGGCGGTCACGCCGGGTGAGGGTCTTGAAGACCTCGGGCCGCAGGGTGTCCAGCGAAACGTTTACCCGGTCCAGTCCGGCGGCCTTGAGCGCCTGTGCGGTGCGCTTGAGTCCTATGCCGTTGGTGGTCAGGGACATCCGGGGGCGCGGCTCCAGGGCCGCGCACTGCTCGACGATGCCGACCAGGCCGGGCCGGAGCAGCGGTTCACCGCCGGTGAAGCGGACCTCGGTGATCCCGAGCTGCGTGACGGCGATCCGGATCAGCCGGACGATCTCCTCGTCGGTCAGCAGATCAGACTTTCCGAGCCACTGCAGACCCTCCTCGGGCATGCAGTACGTGCAGCGCAGATTGCACCGATCGGTGAGTGAGACGCGCAGGTCAGTGGCCACGCGGCCGTAGGTGTCGAGAAGCATTTCGGGCCCCCTCCCTGTCCGGTCCATAGAGACGTCCGCGCCACTTCGGCTACATGCCTGGCGCTGTATTCGAGCCTACGCGACGGCTGTGAGGCGTAGGGATGCCCAAATGAACGAGACGCGGCGTGGCCGCGTCGTAGAGAAGTACGACGCGGCCACGTTGCGTGCTCGGCTCATCTCATGATGAGCACGGTGTCAGTGAGCGCCCGTTCCCGTAAGGGAGCGGACCTCAAGCTCCGCGAACTTCTGGGGGTCGGCCTTCTCCTTGGCCAGGACGGTGCCCAGCCAGCCGAGCAGGAAGCCGAGCGGGATCGAGACGATGCCCGGGTTCTCCAGCGGGAACCAGTAGAAGTCGGCGTCCTTGAACATCGAGGTGGGCTTTCCGGAGACGACCGGGGAGAAGAGCACCAGGACGACCGCGGAGACGAGGCCTCCGTAGATCGACCACAGCGCGCCCTGGGTGCTGAACCGCTTCCAGAAGAGGCTGTAGAGGATCGTCGGCAGGTTGGCGGAGGCGGCGACCGCGAAGGCGAGGGCGACGAGGCCGGCGACGTTGAGGTCGCGGGCCAGGGCCCCGAGGCCGATGGCGACGGCGCCGATCACGACCGTGGACCAGCGGGCCGCGCGGACCTCCTCCTGCTCGGTGGCGTTGCCCTTGCGGATCACGTTCACGTACAGGTCGTGGGCGAAGGACGAGGAGGAGGCGAGGGTGAGCCCGGCCACGACCGCGAGGATGGTGGCGAACGCGACCGCGGAGATCACGGCGAGCAGGACCGCGCCGCCCGTGGAGCCGGCTCCGCCGCCGACTTCCTGGGCGAGCAGCGGGGCGGCGGTGTTGCCGGCCTTGTTGGAGGCGAGGATGTCGGTGCGCTTCAGCAGGGCCGCGGCGCCGAAGCCGAGGGCGATGGTCATCAGGTAGAAGGCGCCGATGATGCCGATGGCCCAGTTCACGGACTTGCGGGCGGCCTTGGCCGTGGGCACCGTGTAGAAGCGGATCAGGATGTGCGGCAGGCCGGCGGTGCCGAGTACGAGTGCGATGCCGAGCGAGATGAAGTCCAGCTTCGTCGTCGCGTCCTTGCCGTACTTGAGTCCGGGCTCCAGGAACTTGGCGCCCTGACCGCTGTTCTCGGCCGCCTTGCCCAGCAGGTCGGAGATGTTGAAGTTGAACTTCAGCAGTACCAGGAAGGTGATGAGCAGGGCGCCCGCGATGAGCAGGACGGCCTTGATCATCTGGACCCAGGTGGTGCCCTTCATGCCGCCGATGGTGACGTACAGGATCATCAGTACGCCGACCAGTGCGACGACGGCGACCTTGCCGCTGTCGCTGGTGATGCCGAGGAGCAGCGAGACGAGCACGCCGGCGCCGGCCATCTGGGCGAGCAGGTAGAAGATCGAGACGACGATGGTGGAGGTGCCGGCCGCGGTACGGACGGGCCGCTGCCGCATCCGGAACGCGAGCACGTCGCCCATCGTGTAGCGGCCGGAGTTGCGCAGCGGCTCGGCGACGAGCAGCAGGGCGACCAGCCAGGCCACGAGGAAGCCGATGGAGTAGAGGAAGCCGTCGTAGCCGAAGAGCGCGATGGCGCCGGCGATGCCGAGGAAGGACGCGGCGGACATGTAGTCGCCGGAGATGGCCAGGCCGTTCTGGAAGCCGGTGAACTGGCGGCCGCCCGCGTAGAAGTCGGCGGCGTCCTTGGTCTGGCGGCCGGCCCAGATCGTGATGATGAGGGTGGCGACGACGAACAGCCCGAACAGGGTGATGATCAGCGGCCGGTGCTCGGTGGCGCCTGCGGCCACGTTCCCCGCGAGGTGGAGGGGGAGGGTGTCGCTCATTCGCCGGCCTCCATCCGCGCCTTGATGGCCGCGGCCTTCGGGTCGAGCTTCGCGGCGGCGTGCCGGGAGTACAGCCAGGCGATCAGGAAGGTCGTCGCGAACTGGGCGAGGCCGAGCACGAGGGCGACGTTGATGTTGCCGAAGAGCTTGGTCCCCATGAACTCGCCGGCGTAGCTGGACAGCAGGACGTAGAGCAGGTACCAGGCGATGAAGGCCACGGTGAGCGGGAAGGCGAAGGACCGGTAGGAACTGCGCAGTTCGGCGAATTCGGCGCTCTGCTGGACGGCGGTGAACTCTTCGGCCGTGGGGCTCGCCGTGAGGCTCGCCGCGGGCGTTCCCGCGCTGCCGTGCGGCGGCGCTGCTTCGGTGGTCACGGGGGGCTCTCCTTGTGACGCGGGTGCGGTGGGGACGACGGACAAAACAACCTCCGTGTGGGGGGGGACGGTGGCGCTGATCCCCCCTTGTCAACGGCACGTACGGCGCGTCGGGATGGTTCAACACCCGTTGATTCTTCGGATGATTCTTCGGAATCTGATTTCGTCGAACTGATGGCGGAAAGTCGTACGTCGGCACTAGGTTCGCTTGTCATGAACCCGCCGTCCGGCGCGACCCCGCGCGGACGGCTTCTTTCACGGATGATGTGGAGAACCCATGGCTCATCTGGGACCCGGCCGCCGGCGAATCGCCGTTCCGGTCGGCCTGGCGCTCACCGCCTCGCTCGCCTTCCTGCCCTCGGTCGCGGCCTCCGCCGCCCCGCTGGGCAACACGGCGGGTACGGCGGCCGCGGCGAAGCCCGACACCACCGGCCCCAAGCTCTCGTACGTCGCGAACCTGACCACGTACGCATCGGTGAAGGCCGCGAAGAAGGCCGTCGAGCGGGCCGGTGGAACGGTGGTGACGTCCTATGAGCAGATCGGGGTCGTCGTCGCACACTCCCAGAACCCGGACTTCGCCAAGCAGCTGCGCGTGCAGCGCGGCCTGTTCGTGTCGGTCGGCGCCACCCGGACGGCCCCCCTCCAGACGGTGGCGACCACCGAGGAGGGCACGACGCAGAAGCTCAGCGCGGCGGACGCCGCCAAGGCGGCGGCGACGGCCACGGACGGTCAGGAGCCGCTGGAGCCCAACCAGTGGGACCTGCGGGCGATCAAGGCCGATCAGGCGCACAAGATCAACGATGGCAGCCCGGACGTCACCGTGGGCGTCATCGACACGGGTGTCGACGACACCCACCCGGACCTCGCCCCGAACTTCTCCAAGGGCCAGTCGGCCAACTGCGTCGGCGGCGTCGCGGACACCACCGACGGTGCGTGGCGCCCGTACCCCGACGGCAGCGACCACGGCACGCACGTGGCCGGAACCATCGCGGCCGCGCGCAACGGCATCGGCGTCGCGGGTGTCGCGCCGGGCGTGAAGGTCGCCGCGATCAAGGTGAGCGAGCCGGGCACCAGCCTGTTCTTCACCGAGGCGGTCGTCTGCGGCTTCATGTTCGCCGCCGAGAAGGGGATCGAGGTGACCAACAACAGCTACTACGTCGACCCGTGGCTCTACAACTGCAAGGCGGACGACGACCAGAAGGCGCTGGTGGAGGCCCTCGGCAGGGCGACCAAGTACGCCGAGCGCAAGGGCGTGCTCAGCGTGGCCTCGGCGGGCAACTCGAACCACGACCTGGCGTCGAACGCCATCGTCGACGACACGAGCCCGGACGACGCCACCCCGGTCCCGCGCACGATCGACCCGCACGTCTGCCTGGACATCCCCACCCAGCTCCCGGGTGTGGTCACGGTGAGCGCGACCGGCGACCAGGGCTTCCGGTCGTACTACTCCAGCTTCGGGCTGGGCGTCGTCGACGTCGCCGCCCCCGGCGGCGACAAGTGGCAGGTTCCGGCCACCCCGGACGCCAACGGCCGCGTGCTGTCGACCGTGCCGGGCGGCGGCTACGGATACAAGCAGGGCACCTCGATGGCCGGACCGCACGTGGCGGGCGTGGCGGCGCTGCTGAAGAGCGCGCACCCGAAGGCCACGCCGTCGCAGCTCCAGGCCATGCTGAAGGCCCAGGCCACGAAGACGGCCTGCCCGGAGAAGCTCTACGACGCGACGGGCGCGCTGGTCGACGCCACCACGTGCCAGAGCAAGTGGGGCCAGACCGGGTACTACGGCTACGGCGTGGTGGACGCGCTCAAGGCCGTGAAGTAGCGCCTCGACCGCTTGAACGGGAGGGGCCGGCCCAGGGGATTCCCCCCGGGCCGGCCCCTCCCGCCGTTCGCCACCGTCAGGGCTTGATGAGCACCTTCAGCGCGCTGCGGTCGTCCATCGCGCGGTAGCCGTCCGGGACCTCGTTCAGGGACACGGCCCGGTCGAAGACGGGCGCCGGGTCGATCGCGCCGCTCAGCACGTCCTCCAGCAGCTCCGGGATGTACGCGCGCACGGGCGCGACGCCGCCGCGCAGGCTGATGTTGCGGTCGAACATCACGCCGAGGTCGAGGCCGGTGCCGCTGCCGTGCGGGACGCCGACGTAGCCGATGGCCCCGCCGTCGCGGGTGATGTTCACGGCGGTGCGCATGGACTGCTCGGTGCCGACGGCCTCGATGACCGCGTGGGCACCCTGGCCGCCGGTGAGCTCGCGGACGGCGGCCTCGGCGGCCTCCCCGCGCTCGGCGACGACGTCGGTGGCCCCGAAGAGCTTGGCTATGTCCGTACGGACGGTGTGGCGGCCCAGTGCGATGATCCGCTCGGCGCCCAGGCGCTTGGCGGCGAGGACCCCGCACAGGCCGACCGCGCCGTCGCCGACGACGGCCACCGTGGAGCCCTTGCGGACGCCCGCGCCGAGGGCGGCGTGGTGCCCGGTGCCCATGACGTCGGAGAGGGCCAGCAGGCCGGTCAGCAGGTGGTCGTCGGAGACGGCCTCGGCGGGCAGCTTCACGAGGGTGCCGTCGGCGTGCGGGACGCGGACGGCCTCGCCCTGGCCGCCGTCGAAGCCGACGGAGCCCCAGAAGCCGCCGCCCACGCAGGAGGTGTACAGGCTCTCGGAGCAGTAGTCACAGGTGCCGTCGGACCACATGAAGGGGGAGACGACGAGGTCGCCGGCCTTCAGACCGGACACGGCCGAGCCGGTCTCCTCGACGACGCCGAGGAACTCGTGGCCGATGCGCTGGCCGGGCTGGCGCGCGGCCTCGCCGCGGTAGGCCCACAGGTCGCTGCCGCAGATGCAGGCACGCAGGACGCGGACGACGGCGTCCTCGGGGCGCTGGATCGCAGCGTCGGGCACCTCCTCCACGCGGATGTCGTGCGGGGCGTGGATGACGGTGGCGCGCATGGGTGTGCAGCCCTCCGGATCAGTTGGTTGAGTCTTGTATGACCGTCCTACGGTACGCCTGCGTCGGAGCGAGCGCGCCGGTGGCCAGCAGGTACTGGGCGGCGACGTAGGTGGCCATGATCCAGAAGTCGGGGCGCGGCAGCTGCGGCCAGTCGGCGACCCCGGTGGCGATCAGCGTGTCGGAGATCAGGAACAGCGCCCCGCCGAGGCCGGCGCGCAGGCCGAGGGCGCTGGAACGGTAGGCCATGGCGGTGAGGAGCAGGCTGTACCCGGCGACCGGGATGCGCAGGTCGGCCGGGAGGTCCTCCCAGAGCAGCGCGACGGTCCCGACGAGCGCCAGGGCGTACGCGCCCCCGAGCGCGGGATGCGTTCTGCCCCGGCCGAAGAGCACGAGGTAGCAGACGTGCCCGGCGGCGAAGGAGCCCATGCCGACGAGGAAGGCGGGGTCGGCATCGAAGAGGAGGGCCAGGTCCCCGCCCCACCCGAAGAGCAGGGCCGCGATCAGCAGCCGGGGCGCCCGTCTCGTGATCACGTACGCGACGAGCAGCGGCATCAGCAGCGGCTTGGCGAGGACGTGCCCGAGGTGCCAGCCGGCCAGCAGCGAGCCGAGGTCGAGGGCGGTGGCGACGGCGAAGGCGCCGAGCAGGACGCGAACGGCGGCGCCGGCTCCCTCGGGTACGGGCCGCGCCCAGGAGGGCGTACGGAACGCACGGGAGTCGGTGTCGCTCACGCGGCGTGCTCCGAGGTCTTCGCGGGGGCGGCGGACCCGGCGGACTCGGCCGCCTCGGCCGCCACCGGGGCGGCGGGCTGCCAGCCGGGGCCGCGGAAGACGCGTCCGGCGCGCTCGCGCCAGCTGCGGGCGGCGCGGACGTCGCGGGCGATGGCGGCGTACTCGTGGGTGGCGACGCGCAGGGGGTTGTAGGTGCTGATGTTCTTGGTGAGCCCGTAGACGGGCTGGTCGGTCTCCCCCACCCATGAGCCGAACATCCGGTCCCAGACGATCAGGATCCCGCCGAAGTTGCGGTCCAGGTAGCCGCCCTGGGAGGCGTGGTGGACGCGGTGGTGGGAGGGGGTGTTGAAGACGTACTCGTAGGCCCGCGGGAGCTTGCCGATGCGCTCGGTGTGGACCCAGAACTGGTAGAGGAGGTTGATGCCGTAGCAGAACGGGATCGCGGCCGGGTGCACGCCGAGGGCGACCATCGGGAGGTAGAACCACCAGGTAGTGGCGCTGGTCCAGGGCTGGCGCAGGGCGGTGGTGAGGTTGAAGTTCCGGCTGCTGTGGTGGACGACGTGGCAGGCCCACAGGATGCGGATGACGTGGTGGAGCCGGTGCTGCCAGTAGTAGAGGAAGTCCTGGACCAGCAGCATCAGCAGGGCGGTCCACCACAGGAACGGGACGCGCAGCGGGGTCAGTTCGTAGACCGCCGTGAAGACCGCGACGACCGGGATCTTCCAGAGCAGGTCGAAGCCGATGCTGCCGATGCCCATGGCGACGCTCGTCGCCGCGTCCTTGGCGTCGTAGCCGGCGGCGTCCTCGTCGGGATGGAGCCGGTAGCTCACCACCTCGATGACGGTGAGCAGCACAAAGGCGGGTATGGACCACAGCACGACATCGGGCAGGTTCGGCATGCCCGCACCATAGAGCGGGTTCGGGGGCTCCGCCAGGGGTTGTTACCGATCGGTATCCATCGGGGTTACCAGCGGTTCGCGCGATGATCTCCGGGCCGGGGGAAGGGCGGGCGGATGACGGGCTTGGAGACGGTTCTCCTACGCGTGGCGGGGACCGTGGCGGGGGCGCCGCTGAAGTCCCTCCTGACCCGGCCCCCGGGCGCGGGCCCGGCCCCGACTTCGCGGCGGATCTGGACCCGACGGCGCTTGCGGCCACCCTCCCGGGCTTCGGCGCCCGGGCCGACGTGGAACTGGTCCGACGGTGGGGCGGGTTGGCTCGACCGGAGCGCGCCGGAGCGGCTCAAGGCCATTGCCTGAGCCGCCCCGGCAAGGGGCACGGCAGGTCACCAGATGCGGACCGAGCCGCCCTTGGCGAAGGCCGGGCTCGTGGCTTCCGGGGGGATCGTTTTCAGGGGTTCCGCGATCTCCGCGACCGTCGGGCCGTGCTTGGCCGCGAGGCCGTCCAGCAGGGCCAGGTCGAAGCCGTACACGCGGGCCGCGTTGCCGCCGGCCATTGCGGCCACCTCATCCCTCGGGAGGCCCGCGTAGGCGATGCGGAGGCCCTCGCGGGAGAACGGGGTGGTGCCCTCGTCGTGGGGGTAGTCGCTGCCCCACATGATCTTGTCGAGGCCGATACGGTCCCGCAGCGGGACCTCGTGGGGGCGCATGAAGCTGGCCCCCACGAAGCAGTTGTCCCGCCAGACCTCGCTCGGGCCCTTGCCCATCGACTCCGCCAGACCCGCCCCGAATTTGGACTCGGCCGTGGCCGAGGCCGCGACCAGGCGGCCGTGGTAGTAGTCCAGCATGTCGAGCACACCCGGGATCCAGCCCGAGCCCTGCTCCGTCAGGACCAGCTTCAGGCCCGGGTGGCGGCGGAAGGCGCCGCCGAAGATCAGGTGCCACAGGGCGCGGTGCGAGAACCAGGTCGTCTCGACCATGAAGACCGCCCTCGCGGCCGGTTCGTCGCCGAGCGGCGGCGAGGCCGAGCCGCCGTGGTGGTTGACCGGGACGTCCAGCTCGTCGCACACCGCCCAGATCGGGTCGTACGCGGCCGAGTACAGCTCGGGCACCGACGAGCCGGGCGGGACGCCGGGCAGCAGGATGCCGCCCGTCAGGCCGGCCTCCCGCGTGCGGCGGATCTCCTTCACCGCCGCGTCCACGTCGTTGAGGAGGATCTGCACCACGCCCGCCCGCCTGCCCGGAGCGTCGGCGCAGAAGTCCGCCAGCCAGCGGTTGTGCGCCTGGAGCCCCGCCCAGCGCATCGTGTACTCCGCGGCCGTCGGCGGCTGGGCCATCAGCGAGGCCTTGGGGAAGAACGGCGGGATCGTGTTCGGGAAGACCACCTCCGCCACGATGCCGTCCGCCTCCAGCTCGGCGAGCCGGCGCGCCGAGTTCCAGTTGCGGTCCGCCGTGTCCGCGAGGAGGTCCTCGTACGGGTTCACGTAGGTGGCCGCCCAGGCGTCGAACTCCTCGTGGTACCGCTTCTCCAGGTACGGCTTGTAGTCCAGCAGGTCCGCGCCCGCGTGGCAGTCCGCCGAGATGACCGTGTACCGCTCCGTGTCCGTCATCGGTCCACCCCCAGGGCGGGGAAGTCCTCGCCCGTCAGCCAGTGTCGGCCGGTCTCCCGCGAGCGGGCCCAGGAGGACTCCACGGACGCCTGGTCGGCCGACTGGCCGAGCTCCGCCGGGGTCGGGCCGATCCGGCGGGCGAGCGGGGCCAGCTTCCGCGTGTCGAAGCCGAAGACCTCGGCCGCCGCCAGCCCCAGCATCCTGCGGGTCTCGCCGACCGGGATGTCGTGGAAGGTGTTCTTCAGCCAGGTCCGGGTGGACGGCCAGGTCCCCTCGGGGTGCGGGAAGTCCGAGCCCCACAGGATGTTGTCCACGCCGATCTCGTAGCGCTGGGCGAGCTCGCGCCGCTTGGTGTTCGTCGCGCAGATGAACACCTGGCGGTCCAGGTACTCGCTCGGCGGGCGCTTGAGCTCCTCGAACGGCGACAGCTTCTTGCCGCCGTGCGCGCCGAGGTAGAGCCGGTCCATGAACCACAGCTGGTTCGGCAGCCACCAGCAGCCCGACTCGGCGACGCCGAACCGCAGTCCCGGGTGCCGTTCGAAGACCCCGGACCAGAGCAGGAACCACAGCGGGCGGGACGGCCACCACGTGACCTCGGAGACGAAGATGCCCAGGTGGTCGCCGTACTCGTGGCGCGGCGAGGACCCCGAGTGGGTGACGATCGGCATCCGCGTCTCGGCCGCCGCCGCCCACACCGGGTCGTAGCGGCGGTCGTGGTACGGCGCCTTGTCCACCCACATCGCGGGGATCATCAGCGCGCCCAGCCCGGACTCCTTGGCCCGGTGTATCTCGGCGACGACCTCTCTCGGCTCGCCCGTGATGGGCAGCAGGGCGACGCCGCAGTGCCGCTCGGGGGTCTCGGAGACGAACTCCGCCAGCCAGCGGTTGTGCGCCTGCGCGCCCGCCATGCCGAGCTCGGGGTCCTGGTCGCCGGAGAGCCCGAGGCCCACCCCGAAGGGGGCGGCGGTCTGGCTGTCCACGGCGTCGGCGTCGGGGAAGACGACCTCGCCGGCGACCCCGTCGCCGTCGAGCTCCTTCAGGCGCTGCGCCGTGTCCCAGCCGCCCCTGAGGCCTTCCTCGTGGTCGTGGAACCACTTCTCCGCGAAGGCCTCGTTGCGGACGCCGAGGCGCGTGGCCTCGGCGCGGCGGACGCCCTGCTGGCCGAGGAACTCGTCGAACCGGGGGTGGAAGCGGGAGTCGAGGTACGGGCGGTACTGCTCGGTCGGCAGTCCCGCGTGGCAGTCGGAGGAGATGATCAGGTACGGATCTTCGTACGCGCTGCTGTCGTTCACGGTCTCACTCACTGCAAACGCTCCTCAGTCGAGGATGAAGCTCTCCAGGTAGGCGGGGTCGGCGCGGTCGAGCATCGACTGCGACCGGGCGCGGATCTGCCGGTCACTGTGCTCGCTCGCCGGGAGCATCCAGAAGCGGTCGGCGCGGATGCCGTCGACGACGTGCTCGGCGACCTCCTCGACCGGGGTGAAGTCCACCTCGTGGCCGGCCTGCTTCATCGCGGCCTCGTACTGGTCGAGGCTGCGGTACGGGGTCTTGCGCGGCCGCTGCTTCGCGTACCGCTCGGGCCGGTTGCGGTGCGACTCCCACAGCCCGGTGCGCAGCATGTGCGGTCCGGGGAACAGGACGGAGGCGCCGATGGGCGCGCGTTCCGCCTTGAGGTGGGCGTACAGCGACTCGGTCATGGTGACGACGGCCGCCTTGGTGACGGCGTAGACGGAGGCGGTGGGCAGCGGGGCGATGCCGCCGTCGCCGGAGGAGGTGTTGACGACGTGGCCGGGGCCGCCGCCCGCGATCATGCGCGGGACGAAGGCCTGGATGCCGTGGAAGACGCCCCAGACGTTGACGGAGAAGGCCCACTTCCAGTCGTTGGGCTCGTGCTCCCACATCCGGCCCTCGGCGCCGGAGCCGACGCCCGCGTTGTTGCAGAGCACGTGCACGGCGCCGAAGGCGTCGTACGCGGCGTCGGCCAGCGCGATCACGGAGTCGCGGTCACTGACGTCGACGGGCCGGGCCAGCACCTGGGCGCCGTCGGCGGTCAGCTCGTCGGCGGCCTTGCGCAGGGCCCCCTCCTCCACGTCGGCGAGGACGACCTTCAGCCCCTCGGCCGCGAAGCGGCGGGCCATCGCGAGGCCGATGCCGCTCGCGGCGCCGGTGACGACGGCCACCTGTCCGGGTTCGAGCCGCATGTCACACGCTCCCCTCGGGCGGGCCGTCGAGGATCTGCATCGGGTCGTCGTAGCGCTGGTGGACGTACGGGAGGAGGGCCCGGGCGCTGACGCGCTCGACGACGCGGCCCTTCTGGTCGGTGGTCTTCTCGCCGATGGTGATCTCCACGATCCGGCGGACGGGGAGGTCGGCGACGGGGTCGAACATCGACTCGCGCAGGACCACGTCACCGGTGACGTGCTCCAGCTTGCGGACCTTCTCGTTGCGGGTGACGTGGACGAGCACCGGGTCGGCGTCGAAGCCCGAACCGTCCACCGCGGGGAGGAACTTGAAGTAGAAGTCGGTCTTGGCGGCGGGCTCGGGCAGCGGCAGTTCGCGGTCCACCGCCCCGCGCACCTCCACGAAGGCGATCCCGTGCCGGGCCAGGGAGGCCCGTACGACGAGGCCCTCGCGCTCGACGTCGACCTCGCCCAGCTTCTTCGGCTCGCCGAAGACCTCGCGGCCGCCGATCAGGGCCCGCTCGTGGGTCATCGGCATGACCAGCGGGTACCAGCCCTCGACCCCGTCGTGCTGGGCGGCGACGGCCACCGAGCCGGCGCCGAGGGGGTAGCCGGGCAGGTCGACCTTGCTGATGTTGGCCCGTACGAGGGGCCGCTCGGCGGGCTTGAGCGGCGGCGGCAGGACGGCCGCCACCACGTCCGGGTCGCTCTCCCAGACCGCCACCACTCCGGTGGACCAGATGTCGGGGAGCCGGGAACTCTTCTCGCGCGACGCCGTGATCTCGGCCTCGGTGCGCGCTCCGTACCGTACGCGTGCCATGTCTCGCACCATCCCTCGTCCTTGAGCGGATCGGTCCTGTAACACAGTTACACCGCCACCGATGAAGGGTAAAGACCCCTACACGGACCAGAACTGACGATCCGACAGATTGGCGGGAGACGGCCATGGCCAGAACCGCGCTCACCCGTGACGAGGTACTGGCGGCGGCCGCCTCCCTGGTCAAGCAGCACGGCCCGGCCGCCCTCACCATGCGCAAACTCGCCGCCGAGCTGGGCACGGCGGTGACCTCCATCTACTGGCACGTCGGCAACCGCGAATCACTGCTCGACGCCCTCGTGGAGCGGACCGTCCAGGAGATGGGCGCGATACGGCCGGCCGGCCGCACCCCCGTCGAGCGGATCCTGTCCGTGGCCCGGACCCTGCGCCGCGAACTGCGCGAGCGGCCGCACCTGATCGCGATGGTCCACGAACGCGGCCTCACCGAGCGGATGTTCCTTCCCGCCCAGCAGGCCCTGGTCCACGAGGTGCACGCGGCCGGGCTGCGCGGGGCGCGGGCCGCCGACGCCGTGCGCGCGGTCCAGTTCCAGATCGTCGGGTACCTCCTCGTGGAGCGCAACCGCGAGCGCTCCCCCACCCAGTCCCCCGCCGAGAGCGACCTCTGGGACCCCGCCGTGGCACCCGACGACCCGGAGCTCGCCCGCGCCCTCGCCCGCCCGGCCGACCCGGAACGGCTGTTCCTGCTCTCCCTGCGCGCCCTCGTCCGCTCCCTGCTGGCATCCCCGAACCCGCCCCCGCGGTAATCCGGTTTGCGGACCCCGCGCCCGGGCCGGCCGAACCCGTCGGGCACCGGGTGTCAGTCCGTGCCGATATCCTCTGTGACCATGCTCGACGACCGTACGACCGCAGAGACGACGTGGCCGACCGCGTACCCAGAGGGGTACGCGGTCGTCGACGTGGAGACGACCGGGCTCGCTCGCGACGACCGGATAATCTCCGCCGCCGTCTACCGGCTCGACGCGCAGGGCAATGTCGAGGACCACTGGTACACCCTGGTCAACCCGCAGCGGGACCCGGGTCCGGTCTGGATCCACGGGCTGACCAGCGACATGCTCCAGGACGCTCCGCTCTTCAAGGACATCGCCGAGGAGTTCGCGGGCCGGCTCGCGGACCGGGTGCTCGTCGCGCACAACGCCATGTTCGACTGGCAGATGATCGCCCGGGAGTACGCGCGGGCCGCCGAGACCGCGCCGGTCCGTCAGCGGCTGTGCACCATCGCCCTGTCGAAGGAGCTGAACCTCCCGCTGCCCAACCACAAGCTGGAGTCGCTCGCCGCGCACTTCGGCGTGGTCCAGCAGCGCGCCCACCACGCGCTCGACGACGCCCGCGTGCTCGCGGAGGCGTTCCGTCCGTCGCTGCACGCCGCCGCGCGGGACGGCGTACGGCTGCCCCTGCTGGAGTGCCGGCCGCTGACCGAGTGGTCGGACTCCCCCGTCACCCCGCGGATCGGCCACCAGGCCTCGTACGGGGGCGCCGGCTGGCGGCCCTCGCGCAAGCGGCCGCCGTGTCCGCACCCGAACCCGGGGCGCTTCGAGGACGGCAAACCGCTCAAGCAGGGCATGCGGATCGCCTTCTCGGGTGACACCTCGGTGGACCGGGAGCTGCTGGAGGACCGGGCGATCGAGGCGGGGCTGCACGTCGCCACGAGTGTGTCGCGGCTCACGAGCCTGCTCGTGACGAACGACCCCGACTCGGCCACCTCCAAGACGGTCAAGGCGAAGTCCTTCGGTACGCCGGTGGTCGACGAGGCGGCCTTCACCCAACTGCTGCGGGACGTGGCTGCGGCAGACGGGTGAGCGTCGGGCGACTCGCCCGGCGCCCGCTTTCCCGTCCCGCCCGTCCGGTCCCACCCTGTGGCGCATGGCACGTTGTGAGGTCTGCGGAAACGATTACGGCATGTCCTTCGAGGTGCACGCGCAGGGCAGCGTGCACGTCTTCGACTGCTTCTCCTGCGCCATCCACCGCATGGCGCCCATCTGCGAGCACTGCCGGGTGCAGATCATCGGGCAGGGCGTCGAGGTCGGGGACCAGTGGTTCTGCGGGGCGCACTGCGCCCGCGCGGAGGGGAAGGTGGGCATCGTCGACCGCGTGTGACCCTCCCCTCCCCCCGTCCCTTCCCGTCTCCCTCCCCGACCCCGGACGGCCACCCGGCCGCCGGGGTCTTCTCGGCTGGGGGTACCGTCGTGGGCGTGTACCGCTTTGTGCTGACCCGGCAATGGGTGTGCCTCACCCTCATCGCCCTCGCCCTCATCCCCGCGATGATCAAGCTGGGGTTCTGGCAGTACCACCGCCATGAGCACCGGGTCGCGCAGAACGAGCTGATCGCGGCGAACCTGTCCGCGAAGCCGGTGCCCATGACCGAGGTGACCTCCCCCGGCCACCAGGTCCCGCGGGCCGACTTCTGGCGCGCCGTCACCGCCACCGGTACGTACGACACCGCGCACGAGGTCGTCGTACGGATGCGCACCGACAACGACGACAAGGTCGGCTTCCACGTCCTGACCCCGCTGGTGCTCGCCGACGGCCGGGTGGTCCTGGTCAACCGCGGCTGGGTGGCGGGCGGCGACGACCCGCGCGCGTACCCGCCCGTACCGGCCGCGCCCGCGGGCGAGGTGACCGTCACCGGGCGGCTGAAGGCCGACGAGACGAGCGGCGGCAGCGGCATCAAGGACCGCAAGGGCCTGCCGGACCGCCAGGTGATGCTGATCAACAGCGCCCAGCAGGCGGAGTACCTGGGCAAGCCCGTCCTCGGCGGCTACATGGAGCTCACCGCTCCGGCCCCGGCGGGCGGCAGCCCCGAGCCGGTCGCCGACCCCGACCACGACTCGATCGGCCCGCACATGGCGTACGCCGTGCAGTGGTGGCTGTTCGCCGCGTCGGTTCCGGTGGGCTGGCTGGTGCTCGTACGGCGCGAGAAGCGCGACCGCGCGGCGGCCGCGGCGGCCGGCGCCACCCCCGAGCGGGAGCCGGCACCGACGGCGTAGCGTGTCGGGCATGGATCTTGGACTGAAAGACCGTGTCTACGTCGTCACCGGAGCCACCCGCGGCCTGGGCTTCGCCTCGGCCCGCGAACTGGCGGCGGACGGCGCGAAGGTGATCGTGACGGGCCGCGACGCGACGCGCGCCGCCGAGGCGGCGGCCTCGCTGGGTCCGAACGCCGTGGGCGTCGCCGCGGACAACTCCGACCCCCAGGCGGCGGCCGCGCTCGTCGCCACCGCGAAGGAACGCTTCGGCCGCCTCGACGGCATCCTCATCAGCGTCGGCGGCCCCGCCCCCGGTTCGGCGGCGAGCAACACCGACGAGCAGTGGGCGGCGTCGTTCGAGTCGGTCTTCCTGGGCGCGGTACGCCTGGCCCGCGCGGCGGCGGCCGAGCTGGGCGAGGGCGGGGTCATCGGCTTCGTCCTGTCGAGCTCGGTCTACGAGCCGGTCCAGGGGCTGACCATCTCCAACGGCCTGCGGCCGGGGCTGGCCGGCTTCGCCAAATCCCTGTCGGTGGAGCTCGGACCGCGCGGCATCCGCGTGGTCGGGCTGCTCCCGGCCCGGATCGACACCGACCGCGTCCGCGAGCTCGACGCCCTGTCGGGCGATGCGGCGGCGGCCCGCGCGGCCAACGAATCCGGCATTCCGCTGCGGCGCTACGGCACCCCGGAGGAGTTCGGCCGCTCGGCGGCGTTCCTTCTCTCGCCCGCGGCCTCGTACCTGACGGGCGTCATGCTCCCGGTCGACGGCGGCGCCCGCCGCGGCTTCTGACGCCCCCTAGGTCACGCGCCGGGCCCGGTGGGAGGTGATCCGGAAGCGGGCCTCCGCGGGCAGTTCGGGGAGGCCCGCCGACCGGCGGGCGTGGCTCAGCACCGGCCCGGCCAGCTCCGCCAGGGCGTCGGCCGGGACGGCGTGCGGCTCCAGTTCCAAGTCCACCCGCAGCTTCGGGGCCGTGCGCCGGCTCCGGCGCCCCTGCCGGCCGCGCAGGACGACGCTGCACCGGGCGACCCCGTCCAGCGCCCCCGCCTCCGCGGCCACCGCCTCCTCCAGGGCCCGCCCGCGCAGCACCGCGAACGCCCCGTCGCCGGTGTCCACCGCCACCGCGGGCAGCCGCGAGCGCCGCAGCTGCGCCAGCAGCCACCACAGCGCGAGCACCACGCACACCCCGAGCCCGGCGAGCACCGCCCACCACCACCAGCCCTCGGCGTGCCAGTACCGCTCACGGGTCGCCGCGGACAGCAGCGGCTCGTGGCGGCCGCCGAGCGGCCGCAGCGCCGTCAGCACCGCCACCCCGGCGGCCAGCAGCACGGCGCCGATGATCCCGAGCAGGATCCGGTTCACCGTCCCGAGCATCCGCTCACCCCTTCCCGACGGGGGCCCGGGTGACCCGTACCCGCGACCGCGGCGCGTGCGCGAGGCCCAGTTCCCCGATGCCGACGGCCAGGACCTCCTCCAGGTCGGCCCGTACGTCGTCCAGCTCGCGGAAGTGGGACTGCGCCCGCACCGCGACGCGGGACCGCCGCACCGCGACCCGTGCCGAGCGCACCCCGGACACCTCCATGGCCCGGTCCCGGAGCACCAGCGCGGCGGCCTTCCGGCCGAGCCCGGCCCGTACCCCGGCGGCCGGCTCCGGCGGCCGCATCGGCAGGAGCCCGCGGAGCCCGGGGGTCAGCGCGAGGAACAGGAGCACCGCCCCGACCATGGCGAGGACCCCGGCGCCGATCAGCACCTCCGGGTCGGCGGGGGTGTGCCGCTCCAGCTGGTGGGCGAGTTCCCCACGCCACTGCATGCCGGGGCGGCCGGCCCGTACTGCGGCGAGGTCGTACAGGAACAGGCCCGCCACTCCGAGCACGGCCAGTGCCGTCAGCGCGGACGGGATCCGCCGGGCGGACCGGAAGCGGCGGACGCGGGCCGGGGCCGCTTCCCGGGGCGGGGCTTGGCCGGGGTCGGGCGCCGTCACCGCAGCTTCCGGTCCCGTACGGCGGCGGTGCGGGTGTGCGCGGAGTGCAGGTGCTCGATGTCGATGTCCACCTCGGGTACGGACATGGCGGCGCACTCCTCGATGCGGCGGACCACTTGACGGCGTACGGCCGCACACTGGGCGGCGAGGTCGGAGGGGTATTCGAGCTCCAGGCTCACCCGTACCCGGGCGATGTCGTGGTGCACGGTGACGGTGGCGTGGGGGGCGGCCTGCCCGGTGGCGGCCCCGGCGGAACCGGGGGCGCCCGCGGGCCCGACGGCCCGGGGCGGCCCGTCCGGCTGTGCGGCGAGCGCCTCCCGGGCGGCCTGGGCCGCGATCTTGGCGACGACCCGGTCGGCGATCCGGGTGGCCCCCCGTTCAGCGGGGGGCGCGTGTGGGGGAACCACCCGTGGCGTGGTCATCGGGGCCTCACCTGTCGCGGTCGCGGGGGCGGAAGAAGGCGCCGGGTTCCAGATCCCCGTCCAGGAACCGCCCGACGATGAAGCCGATGGCGCCGAGCGCCGCCACCAGCAGGAAGGCCCCGAATCCGCCGAAGTATCCGGCGAACGCGAGCGCCATGCCGGCGAAGAGGCCGGCGACGGCCATCCTCATGGGGGGCTCCTCCTTCACTGGAGTCGGGACTCCGGCTCCTCGTCGGGCTCGTCGGGCAGCTTCACGTCGCTGACCGCGATGTTGACCTCGACGACCTCCAGGCCCGTCATCCGCTCGACCGCCGAGATGACGTTCTCACGGACGGCCCCCGCGACGTCGCGGATCGACACGCCATAGTCGACGACGATCTCCAGGTCGAGGGCGGTCTGTACTTCGCCGACCTCGGCCTTCACCCCGCGCGTGGCCGATGATTTCGCTCCGCCGGGCACCCGGTCGCGGACGGCGCCGAAGGTGCGGGAGAGGCCGCTGCCGCTGCCCATGGCGTGGACGCCGACCACCTCGCGCGCGGCGAGTCCTGCGATCTTCTCGACCACCCCGTCCGAGATGGTGGTGCGGCCACGGTCGGCCGGGTTGCGTGAGGCACCCCCGGATGTGGATTCGGTCATCGCGTGTCCCTTCGCGCGGATTGGACTCACTCCGGACCACGGTATGCGCGGTGCTCCGGCGGCGCACCGGGACTACGCCGGTCGGCCGGGAACGGATGCCCTTCACCCCTTGACCTCAACTGCGGTTGAGGTCGGAGAGTGGGCAAGCAAGTGATCAAGGCCGCGAGGCCGTTTTCGGACAGGGCAGGGGGAAGCGTCATGCGGGCGGTACGGGTGGACGGGTACGGCGGTCCGGAGGTCCTGGTGCCGGTGGAAGTGCCGGATCCGGTGCCGGGGGCGGGCGAGGTGGTGGTCCGGGCCGAGGCCGTGGACACGATCTTCGTGGAGACCCAGATCCGCGGGGGCTGGGGCGAGTCCTTCGGCATCCACCCGCCGTACGTGCCGGGCGGCGCGGCCGCCGGCACCGTCGTCGCGGTGGGCGAGGGGGTGGACCCGGGCTGGCACGGGCGCCGGGTGGTGGCGGCCCCGGGGACGAAGGGGACGTACGCGGAACTGGTCCGGGTCCCGGTGGAATTCCTGGTCCCGGTCCCGGACGGGCTGGAGACGGCGGAGGCCGCGGCGCTGGCGCACGACGGGGTGACCGGATCGGGCATCGTCGAGGGCGTCGGCATCAAGGCGGGCGAGCGGGTGCTGATCCTGGGCGCGGCCGGCGGGATGGGCACGCTGCTGGTGCAGTTCGCGGTGGCCGCGGGGGCGTACGTGGTGGGGGCGGCGCGGGGCGAGCGGAAGCTGGCGCTGATCCGGGAGCTGGGCGCGGACCGGGCGGTGGACTACACGGAGCCGGGGTGGACCGAGGCGGTCGGCGGCCTGGTGGACGTACTGCTGGACGGGGTCGGCGGCGAGCTGGGCCTGGCCGGATTCGGGCTGGTCCGCGACGGCGGACGGGTCTCGGCGCACGGCGCCCCCAGCGGCGGCTTCACCGCGCTGGACCCGGCGCAGGCGCAGCGCCGCGGGATCGCGCTGCGCGGGATCGCCGAGGTCCAGTTCCCGCCGGCGGAGATCACCCGCCTGGCGGGCTTCGCCCTGGCCGAGGCGGCGGCGGGGCGGCTCCGCCCGGTGATCGCGCGGCGGTTCCCGCTGGCGGAGGCCGCGCGGGCCCACCGTGCGATGGAAGCCCGCGAGATCCCGGGCAAGGCCCTGCTGATCCCTTGACGGGCCCACCGGGGTCCGGGGGCGGGAGCCCCCGGAACTCCGGGTCAGTCCGAGAGGCCGGCCAGGTCGCGCAGGCGGCGGGCCTGGGCGGCGCGCTCCGCCGAGCGCTGGGCGTCGTAGGGCCGGGATCCGGCATCGCGGAGCAGGGCCTTGGTCTCGATGACGGCATCGCGCGGCGGAGCCAGCAGCGCCGTCGTGAGGTCCTGCACCGCCGCGTCCAGCTCATCGGCCGGTACGACCAGGTTGGCCAGCCCGACCCGCTCGGCCTCCTCGGCATGCACGAAGCGGCCCGTCGCGCAGATCTCCAGCGCGCGGGCATAGCCGACCAGCGAGGTCAGCGGCTGCGTCCCGGCCAGGTCGGGCACGAGACCCAGGCTGGTCTCGCGCATGGCGAACTGCACGTCGTCCGCGACCACGCGCAGGTCACACGCCAGCGCGAGCTGGAAGCCGGCGCCGATCGCATGGCCCTGTACGGCGGCGATGGAGACGATGTCGTTGCGCCGCCACCAGGTGAATGCCTCCTGGTACTCGGCAATGGTGGAGTCGAGCAGCTCGTCCGAACCGCGCGCCAGATCGAGGAAGGACGGCTCACCCTCGAAACCCTCGGGGGTGAACGCCTGCCGGTCGAGTCCGGCGGAGAAGGACTTGCCCTCACCGCGCAGCACCACGACCCGGACGGTGCCCGGCAACGACCTTCCGGCCTCCGCCAACGCCCGCCAGAGCGCGGGGGACTGAGCGTTTCGCTTGGCCGGATTGGTCAGTGTCACCGTCGCGACCGAGTCGTCCACGGTGAGCCGTACGCCGTCCTTGTCGAGCAGAGCCATCGGTGTGCCTCCGGTGTGCAGTCGGCCGCAATCCCGGCCTAAGTGACTGCACAGTAACCACCCAGTCGACCGGACGGCCGACCGGGGGTCACCGAAGGAACTACGGTGTGGGCAGGCGAGCGTGATCCACCCCGGATCCGGGCCTGACGGCCTGGATCGGGGTCAGGCCGAAGCCGCCTTCTTGCCGCGCGTCGCGCCACCGCGACCACGCAGAATGACTCCGGACTCACTGAGCATCCGGTGGACGAATCCGTAGGACCGGCCGGTTTCCTCGGCCAGCGCACGAATACTCGCACCGGAGTCGTACTTCTTCTTCAGGTCTGCCGCGAGCTTGTCGCGCGCGGCGCCGGTTACCCGGCTGCCCTTCTTCAGAGTCTCGGCCACCCGTGCCTCCTCATGGGAAGTGCGCTCTGGACTTCTCATGATCACCCCTCCCCGGCTTCCTGGCCACCCATTCAGCAAGGTCGGTACGACGACATTTCCCGAGTCGTGGACACATCAGCAGAACGGAATCTTCTCTTCCGCTGCATGACGTCCGTCACACTTCTCCGCCCTCACCGGGAATCTCCAGGTCAGGGGCCGATCAACGGAAAACGGCGGCCCCGGCTGCGTACCCGGGCGGGCACGGCCGGGGCCGTCGTACAGAGCGCAGAGGTACGAGACCGTCTCACTCAGATGATGGATCACGCCTGAGCCGAATGATCCATAAGGAACTGGATCACCGGCTCCGGGAGGATCAGGCGAGCGCGACGAGGTCCCGGTAGTCCGGGCCCCAGAGGTCCTCGACGCCGTCCGGGAGCAGGATGATCCGCTCCGGCTCCAGCGCCTCGACCGCGCCCTCGTCGTGCGTGACGAGGATGACCGCGCCCTTGTACGTGCGCAGCGCGCCCAGGATCTCCTCGCGGCTGGCCGGGTCCAGGTTGTTGGTGGGCTCGTCGAGGAGCAGCACGTTCGCGGAGGAGACGACCAGCGTGGCCAGGGCCAGACGGGTCTTCTCGCCGCCGGAGAGGACCCCGGCCGGCTTGTCCACGTCGTCACCGGAGAAGAGGAAGGAGCCGAGCGTCTTGCGTACGGCGACCAGGTCCAGGTCCGGCGCGGCCGAGCGCATGTTCTCCAGGACGGTGCGCTCGGGGTCGAGCGTCTCGTGCTCCTGGGCGTAGTAGCCGAGCTTGAGGCCGTGGCCGGGGGTGACCTCGCCGGTGTCCGGCTTCTCGGTGCCCGCGAGCAGCCGCAGCAGCGTGGTCTTGCCGGCGCCGTTGAGGCCGAGGATGACGACGCGGGAGCCCTTGTCGATGGCCAGGTCGACGTCGGTGAAGATCTCCAGGGAGCCGTACGACTTCGACAGGCCCTCGGCGGTCAGCGGGGTCTTCCCGCAGGGCGCCGGGTCCGGGAAGCGCAGCTTGGCGACCTTGTCGGAGACGCGGACGGCGTCCAGGCCGGCGAGCAGCCGGTCGGCGCGCTTGGCCATGTTCTGGGCGGCGACGGTCTTGGTGGCCTTGGCGCGCATCTTGTCGGCCTGCGAGTTCAGCGCCGCGGCCTTCTTCTCGGCGTTCTGGCGCTCGCGCTTGCGGCGCTTCTCGTCGGCCTCGCGCTGCTGCTGGTAGAGCTTCCAGCCCATGTTGTAGATGTCGATGACCGAACGGTTGGCGTCCAGGTAGAAGACCTTGTTGACCACGGTCTCGACCAGGTCGACGTCGTGGGAGATCACGACGAAACCGCCGCGGTAGTTCTTCAGGTAGTCGCGCAGCCAGACGATCGAGTCGGCGTCGAGGTGGTTCGTCGGCTCGTCGAGGAGCAGGGTGTCGGCGTCCGAGAAGAGGATCCGGGCGAGCTCGACGCGGCGGCGCTGACCGCCGGAGAGGGTGTGCAGCGGCTGGCCGAGGACCCGGTCGGGCAGGCTCAGGGCGGCCGAGATGGTCGCGGCCTCGGACTCGGCGGCGTATCCGCCCTTGGTGAGGAACTCGGTCTCCTGGCGCTCGTACTGCTTGAGCGCCTTCTCGCGGGTGGCGCCGGCGCCGGTGGCGATGCGCTCCTCGTTCATGCGCATCTTCTTGAGCAGGACGTCGAGACCGCGGGCGGACAGGATCCGGTCGCGGGCCAGGACGTCGAGGTCGCCGGTGCGCGGGTCCTGCGGGAGGTAGCCGACCTCGCCCGAGCGGGTGATGGACCCGCCCGCGGGCTGGCCCTCGCCGGCGAGGCACTTGGTGAGCGTGGTCTTGCCCGCTCCGTTGCGGCCGACCAGGCCGATGCGGTCGCCCTTGGCGATGCGGAAGGAAGCGGACTCGATGAGGACGCGGGCGCCGGCGCGCAGCTCGACGCCGGTGGCGGTGATCACGGAAATACTCCAGGGCGGGGGGACGGCGGAAGGGGGGCAGGACGCGATGCTTCGACGCCGCTAATCCGCGAGGAGATTTGCCATGGGATTCATTCTACCGGGGGTGCGCAACCGGTTTGGGGGCACGCCCGGCCCTTGACGGGTCCCCCGTTCGGCGGAGGGACCGCCCCGGTGGGCCGCGGCACGTATCAGGATGGACCGGGTGATACTCGCCGCAGGGGCGGCCCCGTTGAATCGAGGCGGTGCGGGATGCAGTTCGACGACGACGCCAACCTGGACACATCCGAGGTCAAGGACGTGCGCAGCAGCCGCGTACCGGGCGGGCGGGCGACGATCGGCGGCGGCATCGCGGGCCTCATCGCACTGATCCTCGGGCTGATCTTCGGTGTGGGCCCGGACCAGCTGGGACTGTCCTCCGGGAACCCGGAGCCGGCGGTGACCTCCTCGTCCGTCAGCGAGGTGCAGCAGGCCTGCAGGACCGGCCGGGACGCGAACACGCGGGAGGACTGCCGGCTGGTCGCGGTCGTCAACAGCACGCAGGACTTCTGGAAGGACGAGTTCACCCGGCGCGGCGGCCGGTACACCCGGGCGTCGACGGTCTTCTTCACCGGCCGCGTGAACACCGCCTGCGGGGCCGCCACCTCGGCGGTCGGCCCCTTCTACTGCCCGGCCGACCGGCAGGTCTACCTGGACCTGGGCTTCTTCGACGAGCTGCGGACGAAGTTCGGCGCGAGCGGCGGCCCCTTCGCCCAGGCCTATGTCGTCGCGCACGAGTACGGGCACCACATCCAGAACCTGACCGGAACCCTGCAGAAGGCCCAGGACGGGCGGCAGGGCGCGAACAGCAACGCGGTCAAGGTCGAGCTGCAGGCCGACTGCTACGCCGGGGTGTGGGCGCACAACGCGACGAAGACTCCGGACGAGTCCACGGGCCGGCCGCTGATCACCAGCCTGACCGACCAGGACATCAAGGACGGCCTGGACGCGGCCGCCGCGGTCGGCGACGACCGGATCCAGGAGAAGTTCCAGGGCCGGGTGACCCCGGAGTCCTGGACGCACGGCTCGGCCCAGCAGCGCCAGCAGTGGTTCTACCAGGGCTACCGCACGGGCGACATGGCCCAGTGCAACACCTTCCGCTGACGGTCGGCGGCGCCTGCCATGCTGTGACGCAGGTCACCGTCACAAGAGGGAGTGGTCGTCATGGCAGGCGTTCCGTCCATCTGTCCCACACTGCGTTATGGCGACGCGAAGGCTGCCATCAAGCTGCTGACCGAGGCCTTCGGCTTCAGTCAGGTCGCGGTGTACGAGGGCGAGGACGGCTCGGTGATGCACGCGGAGCTGTCCTACGGCAACGGCCTGGTGATGCTGGGCAGCAAGGGCACCGGCAGCGTGTTCGACAAGTCCATGGGGGACGGCGGGCCCGTGGGGGTCTACGTGGTGGTCGACGACGTGGACGCCCATCACCGGCGGGCCGCGGAGCACGGCGTGGAGATCCTGATGGAGCCCACCGACCAGGACTACGGATCCCGCGACTACATGGCCAAGGACGCCGAGGGCAACATCTGGAGCTTCGGGACGTACGCGCCGCAGGTCTGAGACCCGCGGCGCGTTCCTCCGTACGGACCGCCGCGGGTACTACGCGCCGCCGGTGTGGACCTGGAAGGCGGCCCGGCGGACCGCCTTGGCCAGGGCCGGATCCGGGTGCGCGGCCGCCAGGGCGACCAGGACCTGGACGGTGCGCGGATGGCCGACCGCGCGGACCTCGTCCAGCAGCCGCGGGACGGTGGTCCGGACGGCCGAGTCGAGGTGGCGCGCCAGCAGGTCCGCCTCGCCGTGGTCGGCGATGGCGGCCGCCGTGTCCACCCAGAGCCAGGTCGTCTCCTCGGCGGTGAGCACGTCCTGGGCCTCGTCGGGATCGACCCCGTCGTGCTCGGCGAGCCAGAGCAGGGCGTAGGGCCGCAGGGCCGCGTCGCGCACGGCGGCGCGCACCTCGGGTTCGGCCGGGGCGCCGACCACGCGCAGGGCCTCGAAGGCGAGCCCGCGCAGCAGGGCGTCCTCGCCGCGGGCGGCGTGGAGCAGTTCGCTGACGGCGTGGCCGACGGGCCGGGCGGCGAGCCAGGCCTGGTACTCGGCGCGGGCCGGTCCGGGGGTGAGCCGGGCGCAGCCGTGCAGCATCGCGGCGGCGGACTGCTCGATGTTCCCGGCGGGGCTCTGCGCGGCGACGCAGATCTGTTCGAGCTTGACCCAGACGGCCCAGCTGCCGAGCGGGGTGAGGGCGGCCTGCGCGGGGCCGAGGGTGACGGCGTCGACGGCGGCGAGCCCGCCGAGCGCCCAGCGCAGCAGCCGCGCGAGCGGGACGGGCGCCGTGTGGCCGATGGCCTCGGGGGCGGTCTCGGGCTCGGCCGCCGAGTCGGTGGCCGGTGTCCCGTCGGCGGGCGGGGTCTCGCGCGCGGGGGCGTCGTACGGGATCTCGCAGCGCTCGTCGCGCAGTTCGGTGACCCGCTGCCCGAGCAGGTCCAGCAGGTCCGGAACGGTCACGGGACCGGCGGACAGCTGGAGCAGGGACAGCAGTTGGGGCATCGCCTCGACCACCTCCGCGACGACCGCGGGAGCGATGTCGGCGGGGGCCGGGTGGACCAGCGACCAGGCGTCGAACAGGGCCACCCAGCCGCGCAGTACGGCGGTGTCGTCCCGGTCCCAGGCGCGCAGCCGCCAGCCGGGCCTGGCCTGGCCGCCGTGCACCTCGACGAGGCCCGCGAGCCGGGCGCGGTCCCATCCGACCCGGATCTGCCCGTGTGTCAGGTTCAGCTCACCGGCGGCGCGTTCGACGTCGGCGGCGGGCAGCGCTCCCGCCGGGGCGGGCCTGCCCCCGTCGCCGGCACCGAGGTTGAGCTCGGCCCAGCGGGCGAGCCGTACCGCGTCGGCCAGCGAGGCCCGGGCCCGCCGCGCGAGTTCGGCCGTGGCCGGGGTGCCCGCCGGGGGCCGGGAAGCGGGACGGGCGCGTCGGTCGGTCACCGCCTTGCGGGCCGCGGCGACGGAACGCGGGGAGACGAGTCGGAGTCTGGAGTCGCGAGCCAACTGCTCATCAGGCTTTCGGGACGTCACGGAAGCAGTCTCGCCCGTCACCGGCCGAAAGCCCAAACGGAACCAGCCATTATCGCCACTCGGCAGGAGGACATACCGGGATAATGCCCCCTCCCTGTCCCGTCCGGCACACGGCCTTCACATAAGAGGGGTGAGAAAGCGCCTCAGGGCCTCCTCGTATCCGGCCGGATCCGCGTTCCACATGGCCCCGTGCGGGGCTTCGCGGACGGTCCGCAGCGTGACCAGGTCGGGGCGGGCGGCGGCGAGCCGGCGCGAGGGCTCCCAGGGGGCGAGCGTGTCGTCCGGGCCGTGGAAGATCAGGACCGGGACGCGCAGCGCCGCGGGGTCCGAGCCGGGCGCCGCCCGGTCGGTGCGCAGCCCGGCGCGCCCCTCGGCGGCCCGTACCGCGAACGGGACCAGCGCGGCCGGGGTGCGGCGGGCGGCGATGAGCGCGCGCAGGGTGGTGTGCCAGTCGAGCACCGGCGAGTCCAGTACGAGCCCGGAGATCCGGTCGGCGAGCGCCGAGCGCTCGGCGGCGTGCAGGGCCATGGCGGCCCCGGTGGACCAGCCGTGCAGGACGACGCGGCGGGCGCCGTAGCGCACGGCGTAGCGGATGGCGGCGTCCACGTCCCGCCATTCCGATTCACCGAGGTGGCCGAGACCGTCCGGTGAGGCGGGGGCCCCGAGGTCGCCGCGGTAGGCGAGGTCGAGGACGGGCATCCGCTGGCGGTGCAGGAACGGCATGACCACCATCGGGTGCTCGCGGCCGGCACCGAGCCCGTGCACGGTGATCACCCAGGTGTCGCGGGCGGCGGGCACGAACCACGCGGGCAGTCCGCCGAGCTCGCCGGGGACGTCCACGTCGGCGTGGTCGAGCCCGAGGGCGGTACGGGGGTTCCCCACGTGGACCTCGGGGGTGAGGGTGACCCGGGCGCCGGGGTCGAGGCTGCCGTGGGTGACGGCGAGGAGCCTGCGTACGACGGTGTCCGGGCCGTGGTCGACCCCGTCGAGCACGGACCCGACCACGGCGTGCACCCCGGGGGCGCAGAGCCCGTACGCACCGGGGCGCAGGGAGGCCAGCGAGCGGGTCAGCGTGATCTGCCCGGAGCCGATGGAGTGGACGCTGAGCCGCGGCCCGCCGGGCAGGGGGCGGCCGGGCTCGTGCCGCAGGGCGGCGTCGGCGGCGTACCGGCCGGCCGCGACCGCGGCGGCGCCGGCCCCGACGAGAGTGGTCGCGACGGCCGCGGCCGTCGCTGTGGCGGAAGGCACGGCTCCAGTGTCGGGGCGGGAGGGCGAGCGGGCCACTGGAGCGGAATGCTCCGATTGGGGCCGGACGGGGGCGGGAAGAGATGCCCGGGCGGTCCGGCGGGCCCGCGGGCCGAGAGTGATCTACATCTCCCCCCGAAGCCCTCCGGGGCGGGCCCGGGGGCCTCGGATCCCTTGTGGAGCCACGCGGTTACCCGCCGTTGACGTGCATTAATCGCCGTATCAGCCGCAAAATGGGGATGAAGGTCCCGATGACACGATGGTCCAGTACACCGCTCCGCCCGAGTCAGTTCACCTTCCGTTCATCCAGGTTGCCTACGGTCGCCGAGCCACTGACGTCAAACAGAAGCCTGGGTAAATGGAGCACATAACGCTTCTCCTCGGGATCGTGATCATCACCGCTCTCGTGTTCGACTTCACGAACGGTTTCCACGACACAGCCAACGCGATGGCCACCACCATCTCGACCGGCGCCCTCAAGCCCAAGACGGCGGTGGCCATGTCCGCCGTGCTCAACCTCGTCGGCGCGTTCATGTCCGTGGAGGTCGCCAAGACGATCTCCAAGGGCCTGGTCAACGAAGAGGGCATCCAGCCAGAAGTGATCTTCGCGGCCCTCGTCGGCGCGATCCTCTGGAACCTCGTCACCTGGCTGGTCGGACTCCCCTCCAGCTCCTCCCACGCGCTGATGGGCGGCCTGGTCGGCGCGGCCGTCGCCTCCGCCGGCCTCGGCGCCGTCAACGGCGGCACGCTCGTCACCAAGGTGCTGCTCCCCGCGGTCGCCGCGCCGATCGTGGCCGGTGTGGCCGCGATGCTGGCGGCCAAGGTCACGTACAAGCTCGGCGGCAAGGTCGGTGGCAAGACCGCCACCAAGGGCTACCGCGCCGGGCAGATCGCCTCGGCCGGTCTCGTCTCCCTCGCGCACGGCACCAACGACGCGCAGAAGACGATGGGCATCATCACCCTGGCGCTCATCGCCGGCGGCGCCCTGGACTCCGGCGCCAACCCGCCGGTCTGGGTCATCATCTCCGCCGGCATGGCCATCGCCCTGGGCACCTCCCTGGGCGGCTGGCGCATCATCCGCACCATGGGCAGCGGCCTGACCGACCTCCAGCCGCAGCAGGGCTTCGCCGCCCAGACCTCGGCCGCGAGCGTCATCCTGGCTTCCTCCACCCTCGGCTTCTCCCTCTCCACCACCCACGCGTGCTCCGGCGCCGTCATGGGTGCGGGCCTGGGCCGCAAGGGCGGCGTGGTCCGCTGGTCCACCGCCACCCGCATGTTCATCGCTTGGGGCCTGACCCTGCCGGCCGCGGCCGCCGTCGCCTCCGGTGCCGAGCTGGTCATGCGCACCGGTGACGTCGGTGTCGCCGCCGTCGCGCTCTTCCTGATCGCCTCCTGCGTCGCCATCTGGGTCATCTCGCGCCGCCAGGTCGTCGACCACAGCAACGTCAACGAGGTGCAGCCGGCCGTGGCCGAGGAGCCGGGTGTCGTCACCACGGCCATGGCCGCCGTCACCGTCCCGCCGACCGTGGCCGCCGAGGCCGCTGCCGAGGCGGCCGCCGGTACGACCGCCGCGGTCACGGACGAAGCCCTGAAGGCCACCATCCCGGCGGCCGCTCCGACGACGCCCGCGGCTCCCGCCGCAGCGGTCTGACCCCGAGAACGACAGAGGAATCCGCAGTATGAAGATCGACTGGGCAGCACTCGGCTCCGTCTTCGGGGTCAGCCTCTCCGCCACCGTCGGCCTCGTGGCCCTGTTCACGCTGGGCCTGGTGGGCCTCTCCAAGCACGAGGCCGCCACCGAGCAGGGCGGCACCGCCACCCTCGCCCGCAGCGGCGCGTACGCCTCCTTCGCGCTCGTCGCGGCGGCCGTGGGGTACGGGATCTACCTGATCATCAGCTGACCTGATCCGACCGATCGGGGCACGACGTGCCAAAGCTCCCTCCGGGTTTCCCGGGGGGAGCTTTCGTACGTCCGTGACCCGTGTCTGTGACCTGCCTCGCCGCAGGTCAACGGCGAGTTGACGGGCCTTCGCGGTGCGTGGTGGACTGCCCGAGCCAATACGGCGGCATGGAGAGGAAGTCCGGTGCGAATCCGGCGCGGTCCCGCCACTGTCACCGGGGAGCACGCGGCATGTGCGCCGTGCGCCCCGGGAGCCAGGAACTCCCACCGCCGGACACGTCGAACCAGGGCGCGGACCCTGAGTGAGGACATACCTGCACCATGCGTGCCGACCGCGTCTTCGCGTACGGCGCCACGGCGGGCCTGATCGGCGACCGGATCCTCGGTGATCCGCGCCGAGGGCACCCCGTGGCCGCCTTCGGACGAGCCGCCGCCGCCGTCGAGCGCGCCCTGTGGCGCGACGACCGCGGCCGGGGCGTCATACACACCCTCCTGTGCGCCGGGGGCGCGGCCGCCGTCGGCGCGCTGGGCGCCCGCGCCGCGCGCTCCCGGCCCGCGGCCGCCCGTATCGCCCTGACCGCGGCGGCCACCTGGGCCGTCGTCGGCGGCACCTCGCTGGGCCGGGAGGCCCGCGCCATCGGCGGGGCGCTCGCCGCCGGGGACGCCGAGGTGGCCCGCGAGCGGCTGCCGCACCTGTGCGGGCGCGATCCCCAGGCCCTGGACGAGCAGCAGATGGCCCGCGCCGTCGTGGAATCGGTCGCCGAGAACACCTCCGACGCGGTGGTCGGGGCCCTGGTGTGGGGCGCCGTCGCCGGTGTCCCGGGGCTGCTGGCCTTCCGCGCCGTGAACACCCTGGACGCGATGGTCGGCCACAAGTCGCCGCGCTACCTGCGCTACGGCTGGGCCTCGGCCCGGCTCGACGACCTCGCGGGCTGGCCGGGCGCCCGGCTGACCGCCCTGGCCGCCGTACTGGCCGGGCCCGACCGGCGGGGAGCCGTACGGGCCTGGCGGGCGGACGCCGCCGAGCACCCGAGCCCGAACGCCGGGCCCGTGGAGGCCTCCTTCGCCGGGGCGCTCGGCGTACGGCTGGGGGGCACCCTGGCGTACGGGGGGCGGGTCGAGCACCGGGCCGTGCTGAACGGCGAGGCGGGGAGGCCGGTGCAGGTCGCGGACATCGAACGCGCGGTGCGGCTGTCGCGTCAGGTGACGTGGCTGGCGCTGGGGGCGTGTGTGGCACTGCGCTGTGCGGTGTCGCACGGCATACGGAAGGGACGCGGATGAGCGGCGGGAAGCTCGGCGGGGGACTCCTCGTCGCGGGCACCACATCGGACGCGGGCAAGAGCGTGGTCACGGCGGGCATCTGCCGCTGGCTGGCCCGGCAGGGCGTGAAGGTGGCGCCGTTCAAGGCGCAGAACATGTCGCTGAACTCGTTCGTGACGCGCGAGGGCGCCGAGATCGGGCGCGCGCAGGCGATGCAGGCGCAGGCGGCGCGCGTGGAGCCGACGGCGCTGATGAACCCGGTGCTGCTCAAGCCCGGCAGCGACCGCAGCAGCCAGGTGGTGCTGCTGGGCAAGCCGGTGGGCGAGATGAGCGCCCGGGGCTACCACGGCGGGCGGCAGGAGCAGCTTCTCGGTGTCGTCACGGACTGCCTGGAGCAGCTACGGGGCACGTATGACGCCGTGATCTGCGAGGGGGCGGGCAGTCCGGCCGAGATCAACCTGCGCCGGACCGACATCGTGAACATGGGCATCGCGCGGGCCGCGCGGTTCCCGGTGGTCGTGGTCGGGGACATCGACCGCGGCGGGGTCTTCGCCTCGTTCTTCGGGACGACGGCGCTGCTGTCGCCGGAGGACCAGTCGCTGATCGCCGGATACATGGTCAACAAGTTCCGCGGCGACGTGTCGCTGCTGGAGCCCGGCATGGAGATGCTCCGCTCCCTGACCGGGCGCGGGACGTACGGCGTCCTCCCGTTCCAGCACGGTCTGGGCATCGACGAGGAGGACGGGCTCCGGGTCTCCCTGCGGGGCGCGGTGCGCGAGTCGGTCGTGGCCCCGCCGGTCGGCGAGGACGTGCTGCGGGTCGCGGTGTGCGCGGTGCCGCTGATGTCGAACTTCACGGACGTCGACGCGCTGGCGGCGGAGCCGGGCGTGGTGGTGCGGTTCGTGGACCGGGCCGAGGAACTGGCCGACGCGGACCTGGTGGTGGTGCCGGGCACCCGGGGCACGGTGAAGGCCCTGGAGTGGCTGCGCGAGCGCGGCCTCGCGGACGCGCTGCTGCGGAGGGCAGCGGAGGGCCGGCCGGTGCTGGGCATCTGCGGCGGCTTCCAGGTGCTCGGCGAGCACATCGAGGACGAGGTCGAGTCGCGGGCGGGCTCGGTGGACGGGCTGGGCCTGCTGCCGGTGCGGATCCGCTTCGAGCGGGAGAAGACCCTGGCGCGGCCTTCCGGGACCGCGCTCGGCGAGGCGGTCGACGGGTACGAGATCCACCACGGGGTGGCCGAGGTCCTGGGCGGGGAGACGTTCATCTCTGATGACGGTGGACGCAGACTGGAAGGTTGCCGGGTCGGCTCGGTGTGGGGGACGCACTGGCACGGCTCGCTGGAGTCGGACGGCTTCCGGCGGGCGTTCCTGCGCGAGGTGGCCTCGGCGTCGGGCCGCCGCTTCGTCCCCTCCCCGGACACCTCGTTCTCCTCCCTCCGGGAGGAGCAACTGGACCTGCTGGGCGACCTGATCGCCGAGCACGCGGACACCGACGGCCTGCTCCGCCTGATCGAGGGCGGCGCCCCCACGGGCCTCCCGTTCCTCCCCCCGGGCGCCCCGTGACGGCGGCGGCCCGCGTTCGCGGCGGCCCGCGCCCGCACATCCGTACCCGTACCCGTACCCGCACAGAGAGAGGCATCGCATGAGCACGCCCTACCCGTTCACCGCAGTGGTCGGCCAGACCGACCTGCGGCTGGCGCTCCTGCTCAACGCCGTGAGCCCGGCGGTCGGCGGCGTCCTCGTGCGCGGCGAGAAGGGGACCGCGAAGTCCACCGCCGTCCGCGCGCTGTCCGCGCTGCTGCCGCAGGTCGACGTCGTCCCCGGCTGCCGTTTCTCCTGCGCCCCCGCCGCCCCCGACCCGGCCTGCCCCGACGGCCCCCACGAACCCGGCCCCGGGACCGCCCGGCCCGCGCGCATGGTCGAGCTGCCCGTCGGCGCCTCCGAGGACCGGCTCGTCGGCGCCCTCGACATCGAACGGGCCCTCGCCGAGGGGGTGAAGGCCTTCGAGCCCGGCCTGCTCGCCGACGCGCACCGCGGGATCCTGTACGTCGACGAGGTCAACCTCCTCCACGACCACCTCATCGACCTCCTCCTCGACGCCGCGGCGATGGGCGCCTCCTACGTCGAGCGCGAGGGCGTCTCCGTACGCCACGCCGCCCGCTTCCTGCTCGTCGGCACCATGAACCCCGAGGAGGGCGAGCTGCGCCCGCAGCTCCTCGACCGGTTCGGGCTCACCGTCGAGGTGGCGGCCTCCCGCGAGCCCGCCCAGCGCGTCGAGGTGGTGCGCCGGCGGCTCGCGTACGAGGACGACCCGGCCGCCTTCGCCACCCGCTGGGCCGGTGACGAGCAGGACGTCCGCGCCCGCATCGTGGCCGCCCGCGCCCTGCTCCCGAAGGTCCGCCTCGGCGACGCCTCCCTGCTCCAGATCGCCGCGACCTGCGCCGGATTCGAGGTCGACGGCATGCGCGCCGACATCGTGATGGCCCGCACCGCGACCGCGCTGGCCGCCTGGGCCGGGCGGAGCGACGTACGCAAGGAGGACGTGCGGCAGGCCGCGCTGCTGGCGCTCCCCCACCGGCGGCGCCGCAACCCCTTCGACGCGCCGGGCCTCGACGAGGACAAGCTCGACGAGATCCTGGACCGGTTCCCCGACGAGGAGCCGGAGAACGAGCCCGACCCGGAGCCCGAGGGCCCGGACGACAGCGGTCCGCAGGACGGCGGCCCGGACGGCGGGGGCGGCGGGGTCCCCCCGCAGGGCGGACCCGAGGCGCCCGAGACCCCGCAGGGCTCCGAGGCGCAGGACGACCCGGCCCCGTCGGCCCCGGACGCGCCGGAGGCCCCCGCCCCCCAGCCCGCCTCCCAGGACGGCGCCGCGCCCGAGCAGGCCGCGGTACGGGCGGCCGAGCCGTTCCGGACCAAGATGCTCAGCGTGCCCGGCCTCGGCGAGGGCGCGTCCGGGCGGCGTTCGCGCGCCCGCACCGCGCACGGCCGGACCACCGGCGCCCAGCGCCCCCGCGGCCACCTGACGAAGCTGCACCTCGCCGCGACCGTCCAGGCCGCCGCCCCGCACCAGAAGGCGCGCGGGCGCACCGGGCGCGGGCTCGTCGTCCGCAAGGACGACCTGCGCCAGGCCACCCGGGAGGGCCGCGAGGGCAACCTGGTCCTGTTCGTGGTCGACGCCTCCGGCTCGATGGCGGCCCGGCAGCGCATGGGCGCGGTCAAGGGCGCGGTGCTCTCGCTGCTGCTGGACGCCTACCAGCGCCGGGACAAGGTCGGTCTGATCACCTTCCGGGGCGCCGCCGCCGAGCTCGCGCTGCCGCCCACCTCCTCGGTGGACGCGGCCGCGGCCCGGCTCGAACAGCTGCCGACGGGCGGACGCACCCCGCTCGCCGCCGGCCTGCTCAAGGCCCACGAGGTGCTGCGGATCGAGCGGCTGCGCGATCCCAGCCGCCGCCCGCTGCTCGTGGTCGTCACCGACGGGCGGGCCACCTCGTCCGGTTCGACGGGATCGTCCGGTTCTGCCGGTTCCGCCGGCGGGGACCCGCGCGAGCTCGCGGGCCGCAGCGCCCGGCTGCTCCAGGCCGAGGGCGTCGCGTCGGTGGTCGTGGACTGCGAGTCGGGGCCGGTCCGGCTGGGGCTGGCCGGCGTACTGGCCACCGACCTCGGCGGGCCCGCCGTCACGCTCGACGGGCTGCGGGCCGACTCGCTGGCAGGGCTCGTCAAGAACGTACGTACCGCATCGGACACCCACAGGAGGGCCGCGTAATGCCGCAGGGACAGCCGACCGTCGTTCCGGACGACGGACTCACGACGCGCCAGCGCCGCAACCGCCCGCTCGTCTTCGTCCACACCGGCCCGGGCAAGGGCAAGTCGACGGCGGCCTTCGGGCTGGCGCTGCGCGCCTGGAACCAGGGCTGGCCGATCGGGGTGTTCCAGTTCGTCAAGTCGGCGAAGTGGAAGGTCGGCGAGGAGAACGCGCTCAAGGTGCTCGGCGCCTCCGGCGAGGGCGGCTCGGTCGTCTGGCACAAGATGGGCGAGGGCTGGTCCTGGGTCCAGCGGGACGCGCAGCTGGACAACGAGCAGGCGGCCAAGGAAGGTTGGGAGCAGGTCAAGCGTGACCTGGCCGCCGAGACGCACAAGCTGTACGTGCTGGACGAGTTCGCGTACCCGATGCACTGGGGCTGGATCGACGTCGACGAGGTCATCGAGGTGCTGCGCAGCCGGCCCGGCACCCAGCACGTGGTGATCACGGGGCGCAACGCGCCGGAGAAGCTGGTGGAGTTCGCGGACCTGGTCACGGAGATGACCAAGGTCAAGCACCCGATGGACGCCGGCCAGAAGGGCCAGAAGGGCATCGAGTGGTGACTTCGCTCCACATCCCCCGGCTGGTCATCGCCGCGCCGTCCTCCGGCAGCGGCAAGACCACCGTCGCCACGGGCCTGATGGCGGCCTTCTCGGAGCGCGGCCTCGCCGTGTCCCCGCACAAGGCCGGGCCCGACTACATCGACCCCGGCTACCACGCACTGGCCACGGGCCGGCCGGGGCGCAACCTGGACGCGTTCATGTGCGGACCGGAGCTGGTCGCTCCGCTGTTCGCGCACGGGGCCGCGGGGTGCGATCTCGCGATCGTCGAGGGCGTGATGGGCCTGTACGACGGGGCCGCGGGGCGGGGTGAGCTGGCGTCGACGGCGCAGGTGGCGAAGGTGCTGCGGGCGCCGGTGGTGCTGGTGGTCGACGCCTCGTCGCAGTCGCGGTCGGTGGCGGCGCTGGTGCACGGCTTCGCTTCGTTCGACCCGCAGGTGCGGCTGGGCGGCGTGATCCTGAACAAGGTCGGGTCCGACCGGCACGAGGCGATGCTGCGGGAGGCGCTGGAGGAGGCCGGGATGCCGGTGCTCGGCGTCCTGCGGCGGGCCCCTCAGGTCGCCGCGCCCTCGCGGCACCTGGGCCTGGTCCCGGTCGCCGAGCGGCGCACCGACGCCCTGTCCTCGGTCGCCGCCCTGGCGGACCAGGTCCGGGCGGGTTGCGATCTGGAGGCCCTGATGGCCCTGGCCCGGACGGCGCCTGCGCTGGCCTGCGAGGCCTGGTCGCCGGAACGGGCCCTGTTCGGCGCCGACGGGCAGGACCCGGCCCCGCAGGCGCGGGGGTTCGGGGGCGGCGGCGCCGCACCCGTCATCGCCGTCGCGGGCGGGCCGGCGTTCACGTTCTCGTACGCCGAGCACGCCGAGCTGCTCACCGCCGCCGGAGCGAAGGTCGTCACCTTCGACCCGCTCAGGGACGAGGCCCTGCCCGACGGAACCACCGGCCTGGTGATCGGCGGCGGGTTCCCCGAGGTGTACGCCCCCGAGCTCGCCGCCAACGCGCCGCTCCGCGAGGCCGTCGCCGGCTTCGCCGCGGCCGGCGGGCCCGTCGCCGCCGAGTGCGCCGGGCTGCTGTACCTCGCCCGCTCCCTGGACGGCAAGCCCATGTGCGGGGTGCTCGACGCCGACGCGCGCATGTCGGAGCGCCTGACCCTCGGCTACCGCGAGGCCGTGGCGGTCTCGGACAGCGCCCTCGCCGCCACCGGCACCCGGCTGCGCGGCCACGAGTTCCACCGCACGGTGATCGAGCCCGGTGCCGGCGCCGCCCCCGCCTGGGGGTTCACGCGTCCCGAACGCCGGGTCGAGGGCTTCGTACAGCAGGGCGTGCACGCGAGCTACCTGCACACGCACTGGGCGGCGGAGCCCTCCGTGGCCCTTCGGTTCGCGGAAGCCGCGGCGCGGGCCAGGTGAGTTCAGTCCGCGAGGCCCACCACCAGCCAGATCCCGGCCACCCCGCCCACCGTGCACATCAGCGTGGACAGGGCGGGGTGCTTGTGGTGCGCCTCCGGCAGGATCTCGGCGGCCGCCAGGTACAGCAGGGCGCCGCCGAAGAAGCCGAGGTACGCCCCCAGCGGTTCCTCCGGAAGGGTGAACAGCAGAGTGGACACCGCGCCCAGTACGGGGGCCACCGCGTCCGCGAAGAGCATCATCACCGCCTTGCGGCGGGCGTTCCCGTACAGCCGGGTGAGCGTGTACGTGTTGAACCCGTCGGCGAAGTCGTGCGTGATGACGGCCAGCGACACGGCCACGCCCATCCCGCCGCCGACCTGGAAGGCCGCGCCCAGGGCCACGCCGTCGGCGAAGCTGTGGCCGACCATGGCCGAGGCCGCCGTCAGCCCGACCTCGGGGACGCGGCCCCCGTTCTCGGCGCCGTGCGCGGCCTGGCGTACCGCCAGCAGGCGTTCCACGACGTGCGCGATCAGGAACCCGGCCACGAAGAGCAGCAGGGCGAGCGGGACACCGAACACCTTGCGGCCGGCCGCGTGCAACGACTCGGGCAGCAGGTCGAGGCCCACGACGCCGAGCATCAGCCCGCCGGCCAGGCCCAGCACGAGGTGGCGGCGGTCGGTGACGCGTTGCGCCGTCCACCCGCCCGCCAGGGTCATCAGGAACGCGCCCAGCGCCACGATCACGGCCATGTGCCCCTGAATACCGACTCCTCGCCGTGTGCGCACGTGTGCGCGCGGGCGGCGGGACACGAACCATTGACGACTACGGAGGGGGCATGATCCCGGTGGGCGAGTACGCGACGCAGCTGGTGGTCGGGGTCGGCGGACGCGCGGGGGTGTCCGTGGCGGAGGTCTGCGCCCTCGTCGAGGAGACGCTGCGCGGGGCCGGGCTGGCCGCCGGGGCGGTGAAGGCGCTGGCCACGGTGGAGTCGAAGGCGGGCGAGGCGGGGATCACGGGCGCGGCGGAACGTTTCGGCGTACCCCTGCTCAGCTATCCCGCCGAGGAGCTGGCCGGCATCCTCGTACCGCACCCCTCCGACGCGGTGCGCGATGCCGCCGGGACCTCCTCGGTGGCCGAGGCCGCGGCGCTCGCGGGCGGCGGGGAACTGCTCGTACCGAAGCGCCGGTCGGTGGCGGCGACCTGTGCCGTGGCCACGGCACAGGCGCACGACCTGCGCCATCACGGGGACGCGGAGGTGCGCGGCGACGGCGGCGCGCTGGTGGACCTCGCGGTCAACGTACGGGCGCACACCCCGCCGGACTGGCTCAAGCAGCGCATCGCGGCCTCGCTCGATGCCCTCTGCGCCTATCCCGACGGGCGGGCGGCCCGCGCGGCGGTGGCCGCTCGGCACGGACTGCCGGTCGATCGGGTGCTGTTGACGGCGGGGGCCGCGGAGGCGTTCGTACTGATCGCACGGGCCCTGGGGGCGCAGCGGCCGGTGGTGGTGCACCCGCAGTTCACGGAGCCGGAGGCGGCGCTGCGCGACGCGGGGCACACGGTGGAGCGGGTGGTGCTGCGGGCGGCGGACGGGTTCCGGCTGGATCCCGCGGCGGTGCCCGAGGACGCGGACCTGGTGGTGATCGGCAATCCGACCAACCCGACGTCGGTCCTGCATCCGGCGGCGGTGCTGACCGCGCTGGCCCGGCCGGGCCGGATCCTGGTCGTGGACGAGGCGTTCATGGACGCGGTCCCGGGTGAGCGGGAGGCGCTGGCCGGGCGGACGGACGTGCCGGGTCTGGTGGTGCTGCGGAGCCTGACCAAGACGTGGGGGCTGGCGGGGCTGCGGATCGGCTACGTGCTGGCCGAGCCGCAGGTGATCGCGAAGCTGGCGGCGGCGCAGCCGCTGTGGCCGGTGTCGACGCCGGCGTTGGTGGCGGCGGAGGCCTGTGTGGCCCCGGCGGCGCTGGCGGAGGCGGAGGCGGCGGCCCGGCAGATCGCGGTGGACCGGGCGCATCTGCTGGCGGGGCTCGCGGAGTTCGAGGAGATCTCCGTGTCGGGGGTGGCGGAGGGCCCGTTCGTCCTGATCCAGGTGGCGGGCGGCGCGGAGATCCGCGCCCGGCTGCGCGCCCTCGGCTTCGCGGTCCGCCGCGGGGACACCTTCCCGGGTCTGGACCAGTCCTGGCTGCGGCTCGCGGTCCGCGACCGGGCCACGACGGGCAGCCTCCTCCAGGCCCTGGACCACGCCCTGGCGCTCACGGCGCGCTGATCCGGGCCCCCACCCGTTCCCACCTGCGGCGGGCGGCCCGCACTCCTGACCTGCGATGCCGGGGCTATCCGGAGGCTGCGGCTCCGTTGGCGGGGCGGCCGGAGGTAGGCGATGATCTCGGCATCAGCAGGGAAGCCCCGGGGGGTCCGGAATGAAGACATCAGCCAGCACGGCTTTGGCCGTGGCCGCGGTGGCGGCCATAGCCGGCGGGATCCTCGCCCTGCCGAGCCTGCTCGACCACGGCAAGGACGCCGGCGAGCAGCAGCTCCGGGCCAAGCCCGGCCAGGGCAAGGCCGGCCAGGACAAGGCGAGTCCCACGGCGCCCGCCGGCGCCAAGCCGTTCACGCTGGTCGCGACCGGCGACATCATCCCGTACCCGTCGATCGTCCAGCGGGCCGCGGACGACGCCCGGGGCAGCGGCCAGAGCCACGACTTCCGGAAGATATTCGCGGGGGTCAAACCCCTGGTGGCCGCCGCCGACCTGGCGATATGCCACCACGAGATACCGTACGGCCGGCCCGGCGGCCCCTACACCGGATATCCCGCCTTCAAGGCCCCGCACCAGCTGGCCGACGCCCTGAAGGACGCCGGGTACGACAGCTGTTCGACCGGCTCGAACCACACCCTGGACGACGGCTACGACGGTCTCGTCCGCACCCTGGAGCACCTCGACCGGGTCGGCATCAAGCACGTCGGCTCGGCCCGCAGCGCCGATGAGGCCAAGGCCCCGGCGGTGCTCTCCGCCGGCGGCGCCAAGGTCGCCCAGCTGGACTACACGTACGGGACGAACGGCATCCCGGTCCCGGCCGGCAAGCCCTGGTCCGTCAACCTGATCGACCAGAACCGGATCATCGCCGACGCCCGCGCGGCCCGGGCGGCCGGCGCGAACGTCGTCGTCCTCAGCGTCCACTGGGGCACCGAGTGGCAGACGGCTCCCGACCAGCAGCAGCGCGATCTGGCGCAGGCGCTGACCGCCTCGCGCGGCTCGGACGGGCTCCCCGACATCGATCTGATCATCGGGACGCACAACCACGTGCCGCAGCCCTACGAGAAGATCAACGGCACGTGGGTCGTCTTCGGCATGGGCGACCAGGTCGCCAGCTTCTACGAGGCCGACCAGGCGCGCGGCAACATGTCCTCGATCCCGCGCTTCACCTTCACTCCGTCGGCCGCCCACCCCGGCCGCTGGGACGTGACCAAGGCCGAGTACCTCACGCAGTACTCGGACATGAACCCGCCGTTCCGCGTCGTCTGCACCTCCTGCGCCGCCTCCGACCCGGGGCTCGGGGCCGCCACGAAGTCCGCGTACGCCGCCGTCGACAAGCAGGTCGGCGAGGCGGTGCTGGCGCGCGGAGCGGACAAGCAGGGCCTGGAGCGCGCCACCCGCTGAGCGCCCCGGGGCCATCTCCCGTGCGAGGCGGCGAGGTTACGAGGCGGTGAGGTTACGAGGTGCGGCCGCGCCGGGTCACGACCAGTGCGGCCGCCCCGATGCCGAGCAGGACCAGCGCACCGCCCGCGACGTACGGGGTCACCGAACCGCCGCCGGTCTCGGCCAGGTTGGCCTCGGTGGTGATGCCGGTACCGGTGCCGGAGACTCCCGCCTGCGGCTTGATGTCGGAGTTCGCCGAGGGTTCGGGGGCCGGCGCCCCGGCGGGGGATTCGCAGTGCGCCTCGGCGAGCACGACCTCGCCCTCGACCTGAGCCACGTTCAGGTCCAGCGGGTTCACGGACACCTTCAGCCGGAGCGCGGCCGCGGCGGCCGTGGTGGAGGTGGTCTGGGTACCGGAGAGCTCCAGGCTGACCATGCCGACCTTGGGGATCTCCACCTTGGTCGGGCCGCCGGTCGAGAGGGTGACCTTCTTGCCGAGCACGGTGACAGAACCCAGCACGTTCGAGCTGGCCACGGGCTTCTTGCCCGCCTCGCACACGGCCTTGGAGGTGACCTTCTCCACCTGGATCAGGGAGAGCACGGGCAGCCCCGGCACGTGCACCTTGGCGTTGGCCAGGTTGGCCTCCGCCTCGGCGCGGTTCTTGTCGGCGGTGGCCTCGGAGGTGGCCACGTCGGCGCGCAGCACGCTCACCGGCTGCCCTCCCTCGACCCCGTCCAGGGTCACGGACAGGGCGGTCTTCTGTGCCGTCGCGGGGGCGCTGACCTCGTTGAGGGTGGTCGTCAGCGGCACGTGGACGGTCTTGTTGAGCAGGCCCACGTCGAGGCCGGCACGCAGGACGACCGCACCGGCCTTGCCCTCGCCCCCGCCGGTGGAGCCGCCGCCTCCGGTGGCGAGGGCGGGCGGGGCGGTGAGCAGGGCGACCGCTCCGGTGGCGATCAGGACGGCTGCGGGCATGCGGAAGGTGTTGCTGTTCAAGGTGGTGGAACCCCCGGGGAGATGGGAGCCGTCGCGCCGCCAATGGGGGACATCGCGCGCCGACGGCCTCTAACCCTGGGAATCTTTACGCACGGAGAGTGAACGGGTGACAACCTGAAGTGAGTTCATCCCAAAGGGTGGTTTCCGTGCGCGCATTCGATTAACTACGCATCACGAGGAACGGGAGTTCTTTTCCGCCACACAGATGTGGAGAACACGCCGACGCCGGTGCCCGGGCGGCCGTTCACAACGACCACCGGGCCACCGGCGTCACGCGACACGTCAACCGGAGTGTCAACTCCGTCCTCAGGCGCGGACCTTGCCGTTCACGACGACGCGCCGCGGCTGCGCCAGCGCCCGTACGTCGGCTCGCGGGTCGGCGTCGTAGACCACGAGGTCCGCCGGCGCCCCCTCGGACAGGCCCGGCCTGCCCAGCCACTCGCGCGCCGCCCACGTCGTCGCCGAGAGGGCCTCAAGGGCCGGGATCCCGGCCCGCACCAGCTCCGCGACCTCGGCCGCGACCAGGCCGTGCGGCAGGGAACCCCCCGCGTCGGTGCCGACGTACACGCCGATGCCCGCGTCGTAGGCGGCCCGCACGGTGTCGTAGCGGCGCTCGTGCAACCGCCTCATGTGCGCCGACCAGCGCGGGAACTTGGTCTCGCCGCCCGCCGCCATCTTCGGGAACGTCGCGATGTTCACGAGCGTCGGGACGATCGCCACCCCGCGCTCCGCGAACAGCGGGATGGTGTCCTCAGTGAGCCCGGTGGCGTGCTCGATGCAGTCGATGCCCGCCTCGACCAGGTCGCGCAGCGAGTCCTCCGCGAAGCAGTGCGCGGTGACGCGGGCGCCGAGCCGGTGCGCCTCGGCGATGGCCGCCTCGACCTCGGCCCGCGGCCAGCAGGGCGCCAGGTCCCCGACCTCGCGGTCGATCCAGTCACCCACCAGCTTGACCCAGCCGTCGCCGCGCCGCGCCTCGCGGCCCACGTACGCGACGAGGTCGGCCGGCTCGATCTCGTGGGCGAAGTTACGGATGTAGCGGCGTGGGCGGGCGAGGTGGCGGCCGGCCCGGATGATCTTCGGCAGGTCCTCGCGGTCGTCGATCCAGCGGGTGTCGGAGGGGGATCCGGCGTCGCGGATGAGCAGGGTGCCGGCGTCGCGGTCGGTCAGGGCCTGGCGTTCGGCGGTCTCCGCGTCGACCGGGCCGTGGGCGTCGAGCCCCACGTGGCAGTGCGCGTCCACCAGACCGGGCAGGGCCCAGCCGGACACCGTGGTGATCTCCCGGGCCCCGTGCGGCCGTTCGTACGAGATCCGGCCGCCGACCACCCAGAGCTCGTCGCGCGCGTCGTCGGGTCCGACGAGCACACGCCCCTTCACATGCAGCACGTCATCGGTCATGTTCCGCACTGTACGTGCGGTCTCGGTACGCTCGTGCGGGTAGACCCCGGACGCAGCGGACGAAGAGAGAGCACCACCGTGACGCACCCCCTGCTGGACCTCCCGCCGCTCACGGCGGAGCGCTTCGCGTCGATCGAGCAGGGGGTCGCGGACCTCCTCTCCACCCGGCACGAAGTGGTGATCACCCAGGGCGAGGCGCTGCTGCCGCTGGAGGGGTGTATCCGGTCGGGGGCACGGCCCGGTTCGACGGCGCTGAACGTGGTGACCGGCCCGTACGGCAACACCTTCGGCAACTGGCTGCGCGACTGCGGTGCGGGCGTGGTGGACCTGGCGGTGCCGTTCGACACGGCGGTGACGGCCGAGCAGGTGGCCCGGGCGCTGGCCGAGCACCCGCAGATCGACTTCGTCTCGCTGGTCCACGCGGAGGCGGCGACCGGGAACACCAACCCGGTGGCGGAGATCGGCGAGGCGGTGCGGGCCCACGGGGCGCTGTTCATGCTGGATGCGGTGGCTTCGGTGGGCGCGGAGCCGCTGCTGCCGGACGCGTGGGGCGTGGACCTGTGCGTGATCGGCGCCCAGAAGGCGATGGGCGGCCCGGCGGGGGTCTCGGCGGTGTCGGTCTCGGACCGCGCGTGGGCCCGCTTCGCGGAGAACCCGGCCGCCCCGCGCCGTTCGTACCTCTCCCTCCTGGACTGGAAGGAGCGCTGGATCGGCGCGGGCCGGGGGGCGCTGCCGCACGCCCCGGCGCAGCTGGAGATGCTGGCGCTGGAGGCCTGCCTGGACCGGATCGGGGCCGAGGGGCTGTCGGCGGTGATGGCCCGGCACGCCGCCGCCGCGGCGGCGACCCGCGCGGGCGCGCAGCCGCTGGGCCTCGCCCCGTACGTCACCCGCCCCGAGGAGGCGGCTCCCGTGGCCACCACGCTCCGCGTACCGGAGGCCTCCCTGGTGGCGGCCAAGGCCCTGGCCGCCGCCCCCGCGGCCCCGGTTTCGGCGGCCGGGGAGATGATCCGCGTCAACCACTACGGCCGGGCGGCATCCCTCGATGCGGTCCTCACGTCCCTGACGGCCCTGGCCACGGCCCTCGGGACGGACCCCGCCGATGCCCTGGCCGCCGCGGAGGCCGCCTGGTCGGAAACCCTGCACTGACCGGGTTGCCCGGGGCCGGAGCCGCGGGCAACCCGGGGCCGGGCCGCGCCTTGGTCAGGACCGGGGGACCGGGCAGGCGCCTTCCGGGGTGCAGGCCTCGGCTTCGGCGGCGGGCTCGGGGACCTCGCGGCCGGCCCAGGCCTGTTCCAGGGCCTGGGTGAACACCTCGGCGGGCTGGCCGCCGGAGATCCCGTAGCGGCGGTCGAGGACGAAGAACGGCACGGCGTTGGCGCCGAGTTCCGCCGCCTCGCGCTCGTCCGCCCGCACCTCGGCGGCGTAGGCGGTGTCGTCCGCGAGGACCGTACGGGCCTCCGCCTCGTCCAGGCCCGCCTCGACCGCGAGGGCGACCAGCACCTCGGCGTCGAACACCGACCGCTCCTGCGCGAAGTTCGCCCGGTAGGCGAGGTCGAGCAGCTCCTCCTGGCGGCCGCGGGCGGCGGCCAGGTGCAGCAGGCGGTGGATGTCGAAGGTGTTGCCGTGGTCGCGGCCGTCGGTGCGGTACGTCAGCCCCTCCGCCCGCGCGCTCGCGGCGACGTGCTCCTCCATGCCGCGCGCCTCTTCGAGGGTGCGGCCGTACTTCTTGGCTAGCATCTCCAGGACCGGCGCCGTCGTGCCCTTGGGGCTGTTCGGGTCGAGCTCGAAGGACCGGAAGACGACCTCCACCTCGTCGCGGTGCGCGAACTCGGCCAGCCCCTTCGTGAACCGGGCCTTGCCGATGTAGCACCAGGGGCAGGCGATGTCGCTCCAGATCTCGACGCGCATGATCCTTTTCTCTCCTTGTTCCGGGACGGGACGTCCCGTGATGGGCGGTTTCGGGTTCAACCACCTGTCGGGGCGTCGCATTCCCCGGACCCGACGCTGAGCCACAGCGTGAGGTGCGAGCCGGACCGCTCCGCACCCGCCGGATCCGGGTGCCAGCCCTGCCGGGCGTAGAAGGCCTGGGCCCGGAGGTTGTGTTCGTAGACCTCCAGCCGGACCCGGCCGATCCCGGCCCGCCGCCACGCGTCGACGCAGGCCGCGTGCAGGGCGGCCCCGGTGCCCCGGCGCCAGTGGACCGGGTCCACGTGCAGCTGGGTGAGCGTCGTCTCGCCGTCCGCCGTGCGGAAGGCGGCGACCCCCGTGAGCTGCCCGTCCTGCTCGGCGCACAGCACCCCGCCCTCGCCCGCGGCCCGGGCGACCGCCAGCGACCAGCCCTCGCGCGTCCGCGCGAGTTCGGCCTCGCCGGCGTAGGCGTCCTCGGGGATCCGGCCACGGTAGTAGGTGGCCCGGGCCCGGGTGTGGAGGGCCGCTATGGCATCGAGATCTGCGGACAGCGCGGTTCTGATCATGGGAAAGAAAACGCGCCGGGAGCCATGTCGGTTCCCGGCGCGTCGTGGAGCGGTCGGCGCGGCTACTTCTTCAGCCACGCCTCCATCATCTTCTGGGCGATGGGGGCGGCGAGCTTGCCGCCGCCGATCTCGGAGCGGTCGGTGTCCGAGTTCTCGATCACCACGGCAACCGCGATCTGCTTGCCGCCGAGCTTGCCGTACGAGGTGAACCAGGCCAGCGGCGGCAGGCTGTTGTTCACGCCGCGCTGCGCGGTACCGGTCTTGCCGCCCACCTCGGCGCCCGCCACCTGCGCGGGCTTGCCGCCGCCCTCGGTGGCGACCGTCCGCATGGCGTCCTGGAGCATCGAAGCGGTCCTGGCCTTCATGACCTGCTCGGACTTCGGGTCCTTGAAGCTCTCCAGCACGTTGCCGTTCGCGTCGGTGACCTCGGAGACCGAGTGCGGGGCGACGAGCTTGCCTCCGTTCTCGATCGCGGCGGTCACCATCGCCATCTGGAGCGGGGTGGCCTGCACGTCGAACTGGCCGATACCGGTCTGTGCGACCTGGTCGACGGACATCTTGTTCGTCGGGTACTTGCTCGCCGGGCGGGCGGTGACGGGCGTCGCGATCTCGGTGTTGAAACCGAGCTTCTCGGCCATCGCCCGCATCTTGTCCTGGCCGAGCTTGTGCGCCAGCTCCGCGAAGACGTTGTTGCAGGACAGCCGCAGCGCGGTGCGCGCCGAGACGTTGTTGCAGGCCGCGGAGCCCGCCTCGCTGGGCAGCTGGGTCCGGGTCCCGGGGATCGTGTACGGGTCCGGGGTGCCGGTCGGCGCGTCGAGGTTGGTGACCAGCCCGTTCTCGATGGCCGCCGCGAGGGTGACCAGTTTGAAGGTGGAGCCGGGCGCCTGCGGCTTGCGCAGGGCCACGTTCTCCAGGGCCTTGCCCTTGTCCTCGATCAGCTTCTCCCAGGCGGCCTTGTCGTTGGCGCCGGCGATGCTGCCCGGATCGAAGGAGGGGTTGTTCACGATGGCGAGGATCTCGCCGGTCGCCGGGTCGATGGCGACGGCGGCGCCCTGCTTGCCCTGGAGCGCGTCGTACGCGGCCTTCTGCACGTCCTTGTCGACGGTGGTCAGCACGTTGCCCGGCGCTGCCCGCTTGTTGGTGAGCATGTCCATCACCGTCTTGAGCCGGTCGTCGGACCCGTTGAGGATCTTCTTGTAGACGCCCTCCAGCATGCTCGTGCCGAAGGCCTGGGAGCTGTAGCCGGTGAGCGGCGCGTAGAGCGGGCCGTCGACGTACGTGCGCTTGTAGCCGAAGTCCTTTCCGTCCGTCTTCACCGAGCCGGTGATCGCCTCCCCGCCCACGATGATGTTGCCCAGCGGGTTCTCGTACTGCCCGATGAGGTTCCGCCGGTTGTTCTCGTTGTCCGCGAGGGCCCGGCCTTGGTAGGCCTGCACCCAGGTGACCCGCACCAGAAGGGCCAGCACCAGGAGCAGACAGAAGACCGACGCACGCCTGATCGTTTTGTTCATCCCCCAGAAGGACGCGCCAAGGCCCCCGAGCGTTCCGCTCTGCCCCGATTGTGGCCGGGTTCTCAGCCTTTCTTCATGAAGCCGCCCTCGTAGGCCGCGATGACCGCCTGGGTGCGGTCGCGGGACCCGGTCTTGGAGAGGACCGCGGCGACGTGGGTCTTGACCGTCTGCGGGCCGACGCCGAGGCGGTCGCTCATCTCGTGGTTGGACAGTCCGGTGGCCATCAGGCGCAGTACGTCGGCCTCCCGGTCGGTGAGCCGCGCCACCCAGGGGGCGGCGGGGCCCCGGCCGCCGGGCGCGTGGGACGCGGCCAGGGCGCGGACGGCCGCCGGGAAGAGCAGGCTGTCGCCGCGGGCGACGAGGCGGACCGCGGCGATCAGCTCGTCGGGCTCGGCCCGCTTCAGGAGGAACCCGGCGGCGCCCGCGCGCAGCGCGTCGTAGACGTACGCGTCGTTCTCGAAGGTGGTGACGACCACGATCCGGGGCGGTTCTGCCAGGGTGGCGATGATCTGCTCGGTGGCCCGGATGCCGTCGATCTCGGGCATCCGGACGTCCATCAGCACCACGTCGGGGGCCAGGGAGCGGACCAGCGGGACGGCCTCGGCACCGGTGGCCGCCTCGCCGACGACCTCCAGATCGGGTTCCGCTTCGAGGATGACCCGCAGGGCGGTGCGGACCATCCGCTCGTCGTCGGCGAGCACGATGCGCAGCGGCGGCCGGCTCCCGGCGGTCATCGGGAGCCCGCGCCGAGCGGGAGGACGGCCCGCAGCCGCCACTGCCCCCGGTGCGGGCCGGCTTCGACGCGGCCGCCGAGCAGGGTGGCCCGCTCGGCGGCGCCGCGCAGCCCGCGCCCCCCGGTGGTACGGGGCTGCGGCCCGGCGGGGCCCGGTGGATTGGTCATGGTGATCTCCAGTTCACGAAGGGTGCCCTCTTCGGTGTCCCGTACGGCGATCCACAGTCCGACGGGGCCCGTGCCGTGGCGCAGGGCGTTGCTCAGGCCCTCCTGGACGATCCGGTACGCCTCGCGGGAGGCGATCGCCGGGAGCTGCTCCCAGTTCCCGGCCGGTCCGGGGTCCTGGTGGACGGTGACGGCGGTCCCGGCGGCCCGGGTGCGGGCCAGCAGCCCGTCGAGGTCGGCGGCGAGGGTCGGGGCGGGCGCGGCGTCGGACCGGGCCGGGTCTGCGTCCCGCAGCAGGCCGAGCACGGCGTCGAGCTCGCCCACCGTCCGCCGGGTGGTGTCCTCGATCGCGGCCAGTGCCTCCCGTACGAACCCGGGGTCGCTGTCGAGCACCCGCCGGGCGGCGACCGCCTGGAGGCTGACGGCGCTCAGGGCGTGCCCGACCGCGTCGTGCAGCTCCCGGGCCAGCCGGTTGCGCACGGCCAGGTCGGCGGCCCGCTCCTCGGCCGCGGCGAGCCGGTCCGCCGCCGTCGGCCCGAGCAGCACGGGGGCCATCCGGGCCAGCAGCGCACCGGCCGCGGCGGCGCACAGGGCCAGCCCGCCCAGCAGCCCGATCCCGAGCAGCGGGGCGACGTACGGCGCGGCGCCGGTGCTGAGCCGGCCCAGCCCCAGCTCGGCGCTCCGCAGCCCGCTCACGAACGGCAGCGCGATCAGCACCACCGCCATGGGCGGTACCGCGAGGCTGATCCCGCTGAGCACCGCGCCGACCCCCAGGTGCAGGGTCCACCAGGCCGAGGTCCGCCCCCGCGCCGCCCAGGACCGGGCCGGCCCCGCGGCCAGCCGCTCGCCCGGCACCCCGCACAGGGCCCGTACGGCTCCGGCCGACAGCGGCCGGACGAGCCCGAACACGGCGGTGGCGGCGGCCAGCGGCAGGGACAGCCCGTACGAGGCGAAGGTCACCGGGATCGAGCTGAAGAAGCCGCCCTGGCCGGCCCAGACGCCGACCACCACCTGGGCGAGGAGGAAGTACGGCATCAGCAGGGCCCCGCCGAGGACCAGGTGCACCCAGCGCAGCCGGGCCCGCGCCCCCAGCACCAGGCCCACACCGGCCCGCATCCCCGTCCCCATCCCGTCGCCCCCGGAATCCCGCCGACCTTGCCCTTTCCACCGCCCCCGTCGGCCCCGTCACGCAGTGCGGGGGCGTGAGGCGAGGAACCGGGCCAGGACGGCTGCGGCGAGCAGGCCGGTGATCATCTGGCCAGCGTAGGTCAGGACCATCCCGACGGTGACCTCCTTCGCGGGATCGACGGTGCCCATGGTGGAGATCAGCAACCACAGCCCCCAACTCGCCGCGGCCGCCGCCCCGGTCCATGCGACGGCCAGCGCCCACCGGGCCTGCCGGGCCCCGCCCCGGGCCAGGTTCACGGCTCCCGCCCCCGCGACCAGAGCGCACATCCCGTAGGTGGCGAACACCACGCCCGTTTCGGGGGTGAACTGCGCGATCTGTGACGCGCTGAGCCAGGCCGTACCTCCGAAGGCCCAGGTGAACTCCACCGCTGCCACGGCCACGGCCAGCGCCGCGGCGGCTCCCGCCACCACCCCCGTGGGTGACGGGAGCCGCTCCCCCTGGACGCCCTGCCACAGGCTGCCCCAGCGCTCCCGCGCATAGGGGACGAACAGCGCGGCCAGGGCTATGGCCTGCACGATGAAACCGCCGTAGACGACGTTGAACACCCAGGGGTCGAGGAAGGGCTCCCTGGCCGCCTGCGCGGCCGCGTCCGGCCCCAGCCCCACCGCCCTCACGAGGAGTTGGCCGGGGAAGGCCACGACGATCGGCACGAGCAGTCCGGTGGCGAGGAACACCGGAAGGGTCAGCAGCCATGACGGCACCCGTCTGCCCCAGGGCCGGGTGAACACCAGCACGAGCACGATGACGGCCGCGTCCATGACCAGCGTGACGGCGTTCGCCACCTTGAAGAACATCCCCGGTCCCAGCAGCACGCTGCCGTCCGGTATCCCGATGCGGCTCCCCGCCACCCAGGCTCCCTTGAGGCACAGGTACGGCACGGTGGCGGCCAGAGCCGCCGCCCCCAGGACCCTGCGCCCGGTCCCCGGGCCGGCACCCGTCGACTGCGCCGCGACCGTGCCCGCCGTCTCGTTCGAGTTCACCGCTCGTGTGTTCATGCCTCAACGGTCCCGTCTCCGCCGGCCCGCCACCTCCCCCTCGAAGGGGAACCGCCTCCCCCGCCCGGGGGAGGAACCTCCCCGTCCACCGCCTCACATGCGCCGGGTCGCCACCGAGAGCCGGTCCCGCGCCTCGAACAGCGCCGCCTTGATCCGCTGTTCGTGATCCTCCGTCAGCCGGGCCACCGGGATCGAGCAGCTCACCGCGTCACGGGCCGGCGTCCGGTACGGCACCGCCACCCCGAAGCAGCGCAGCCCGAGCGTGTTCTCCTCCCGGTCCACCGCGTAACCCTGCTCCCGTACCAGCGCCAGCTCCTCCACGAGCTGCTCCCGGTCGGTGATCGTGTGCTCGGTGACCGCCTCCAGCCGCCGCGGCAGCAGCGCCCGTACCTCCTCGTCGGAGTGGGTCGCCAGCAGCGCCTTGCCCAGCGCGGTCGAGTGCACGGGCAGCCGCCGACCGACCCGTGTGAACGGCCGCAGGTAGTGCTGGGACGGGCGGGTGGCCAGGTAGACCACGCTCGTGCCGTCCCTGCGGGCCAGGTGGATGGTCTCGGTCGTGTCGTCGGAGAGCCGGTCCAGGGTGGGCCGGGCCGCGGCGACGACCTCGTCCCCGTCGATGTACGAGCTGCCGACGAGCAGGGCCCGTACGCCGATGCCGTACCGCGTGCCCGTCGCGTCCGTCTCCACCCACCCCAGGTTCACCAGGGTGCGCAGCAGCATGTAGAGGCTGGACTTGGGCAGCGAGAGGTCGTGCTGGATCTCGGCCAGGCTGTGCAGTCCGGGCCGGGCCGCGAAGTGCTCCAGCAACAGGACCGTACGGACGGCCGATTTGACGGCCGCCGGCGCCCCCGGGCCCTCGGACCCTTCCGATTGCGCGCCGGATCCGCCCGGTTCACCAGTGGTCATTCGCCTTCTTGCCCCTCTTGTCCCTTGTCAACGCGGAAGACCCGGAAATAGAGTCCGGAACGGATGTGATCATCCATCCATCGGAACGGCGTTCAGAATACTGAACGCCACCGCGCGGGTCAGCGAGATCCAGGAGGCAGTGCGCCATGGCAGCAACACCAGTCTGGAGTGTGGACCCCCGCACCGGGAAGCAGCGCGAGCAAGTTGCCGTCGAAGCCACGTCCGGCGAGGTGGACGAGGCCGTACGCGCCGCCCACGCGGCCCGCGCCGCCCTCGGCGACCGCACCGCCCGCGCGGCCTTCCTGCGCGCGGCCGCCGAGCTGCTCGACGAGGCCGCGGCCCACGTGATCGAGGCCGCCGACGCAGAGACCGCCCTCGGCCCGGGCCGGCTCACCGGCGAACTCGCCCGCACCACCGGCCAGCTGCGGGCCTTCGCCGACGCCGTGGACGAGGGCGCGTACCTCGACATCCGCATCGACCGCCCCGATCCCGGCGCCGTCCCGCCCCGCCCCGAGCTGCGCCGCTACAAGGTGCCGCTGGGCGTGGTCGCGGTCTACGCCGCCTCCAACTTCCCGCTCGCGTTCTCCGTCCCCGGCGGGGACACCGCGAGCGCGCTGGCCGCCGGCTGCCCGGTGGTCGTCAAGGCGCACCCCGACCACCCGGCCACCTCCGAGCTGTGCGCCTCGCTGCTGCGCCGGGCGGCCGTGGCGTCCGGGCTGCCGGCCGAAGTGGTCGCCGTCGTCCACGGGTTCGACGCGGGCCTGGAGCTGATCCGCCACCCGCTCGTCTCCGCCGCCGGATTCACCGGTTCCATCCGGGGCGGGCGGGCGCTGTTCGACGCGGCCGCCGCCCGGCCCGTCCCCATCCCCTTCCACGGCGAACTCGGCTCCCTCAACCCCGTCGTGGTCACGCCCGCGGCCGCCGCCGAGCGCGCCGAGGAGATCGCCGCCGGACTCGCGGGCTCGGTCACCCTCGGGGTCGGCCAGTTCTGCGTCAAGCCGGGCCTGGTCCTGGTCCCCGAGGGCGCGGACGGCGACCGGCTGACCGGCGCGCTGACGAAGGCGCTCGGCGAGACCGAGCCGGGTGTCCTGCTCGACCACCGGATGCGGGAGAACTTCATCTCCGGCGTGCGCGAGCGGGCCGCGCTGCCCACTGTCTCCGCGCCCGTCACCCCGGGCTCCGGCGGCGAGCACACCGTCGGCGCGGGGTACCTGACCGTGCCGGCCGCGAGCCTGCTGGAGGGCGGCGCGTACGAGGTGCTGCTGGAGGAGTGCTTCGGACCGGTGACCGTGGTCGTACGGTACGCGGACCAGGGCGAGGCGGGGTCGGTGCTCGGCCGGCTCCCCGGGAACCTGAGCGCCACGCTCCAGCTCTCCGCGGCCGAGACCGACGGCGGCCCGGGCCCGGCGGCGGAGCTGATCGCGCAGGTCACGGCGCTGGCCGGGCGGATCCTGGTCAACGGCTGGCCGACCGGGGTCGCGGTGGCCCCGGCCCAGCACCACGGCGGCCCGTACCCGGCGGCGACCTCGCACTCCACCTCGGTCGGCGGCACCGCCGTCGAGCGCTGGCTGCGGCCGGTGGTCTACCAGTCGGTGCCGGACCCGCTGCTTCCGGCGGAGCTGCGCGAGGCGAACCCGCTGGGACTGCCGCGCCGGGTCACGCCCCCCGCCCCGTAAATCCGTTGCCCGCCCCGGGCGCGCGGGGCAGGCTGCCGGTCATGCCGAGACCTCACGGATTCACGTACGAACAGCGCGCCGACGCCAGCGTGGTCATCACGCACCAGGGGCGGGCCGCGAGCACCCTGCGCGGCGGCCGGGCCGAGAAGTTCCTCGCCGAGGTGGAGTCCGGCGACGCGCAGCTCGTGATGGCCCGCTGGACGGGCGCGTACAAGTTCGGCAACGAGCGGACGGCGAGGAACCACCCCCGCAACCGGCGCTGAAATCTGCCGCGAGGGTAAGGGAACGGCAAAGCGCCTCCGGTCGTTCTCCGGGCATGACCGCTATGACCCCAGGTTCCAACCTGCCGCTCAACACCGTCCGTGTGACGGTGGACGTGGCTGCCCCGGTGCGGCTCGACGTGTCGGGACTGCTCCTCGCGGCGGACGGCAAGGTGCGCTCCGACGCCGACTTCATCTTCTACAACCAGCCGTCCGGGCCCGGTGTCAGCTACCGGTCCGGCGGCGGTGCGGCGCCGGACTCGATCACCGTCGACACGGGCGCCCTGCCGCCGGGCATCGAGCGGATCGTGGTCACGGCCAGCCCCGACGCCGCAGGTCAGACGTTCCAGGGCATCGAGCCCACCGCCACCGTGCGGCACGCCGAGACCGGCGCGGTGATCGCCTCCTTCACCCCGCCGCAGCTCGGTGCCGAGACCGCGCTCGTGGTCGTCGAGGTCTACCAGCGCGGCGGCGTGTGGAAGGTGCGCGCGGTCGGCCAGGGGTACGCGAACGGCCTCGCCGGGATCGCGACGGACTTCGGGGTCTCCGTGGACGAGGAGCCCACCCCGCCGCCCGCCGCGCCCAGAGCGACCGCGGCTGCCCTCGCCGCGCCCGCCCCCGTCACGCCCGCCGCGGCTCCGCCTGCCCCGGCCGCCCCGCCCGCCGCCGCCCCGGCCGCCGCGCCCGGCACCGGGAAGATCAACCTCGACAAGGGCCGGGTCAGCCTCCAGAAGAACCAGACCGTCTCGCTCGTCAAGAACGGCCGCCCGCTGCTCTCCCAGGTGAAGATGGGCCTGGGCTGGGAGCCGGCGTTCCGCGGCCGGGACATCGACCTCGACGCCTCCGTGATCGCGTACGGCCCGCAGCGCAACCACATCGACAGCTGCTACTTCGGCAAGCTGTCCATCCTGGGCGGCGCCATCAAGCACTCGGGCGACAACCTCACCGGCGAGGGCGCCGGGGACGACGAGGTGATCGTCGTGGATCTCGGGCGGCTGCCCGCCGAAGCCACGGGCCTGGTCTTCACGGTCAACTCCTTCTCCGGCCAGAAGTTCAGCGAGGTCGCCAAGGCCTACTGCCGCCTGATCGACGCGGCGAGCGGGGAGGAGCTGGTGCGCTTCGACCTCACCGGTGCCGAACCGCAGACCGGGGTCATGATGGCGAAGCTGATTCGCCAGTTCTCGGGCGAATGGGAGATGACGGCCATCGGAGAGTTTGTGAAGTCCCGCACAGTGCGCGGAATGGTCAAGCCCGGCTCGCAGACACTCTGAGCAGGTGGGCGGGCACATGGAGCGACCGTGACCGGGCGGCCGGAGGGCCGAGGTGATGGATTCCACCCTTAATAGGTGGGTGCCTGTCAGTGCCCGCCCGTAGCCTTGAAAGCATGTACAGCACACTCCGGCCCGCGGGTCCCGCCCGCCCGTCCGCCGCAGAGGCGAACGAGGCGATACGGCACCTCGTCGAGACCCGGGTGGACGACGAGTGGCCCTCCGAGGCGTACGAGTTCCTCCTGGAGGAATGGGCCGCCGCCAGCCGCACCGATATCGCCGAGGTCGCCGCCGCCCAGTGAGGGCGGCGGCGCAGCCGTCCCTGCGTCAGTGCGCGCGGCGCCAGGGTCCGGTGATGGCCAGCATGATGCCCGGTTCCTGGATGTTGGCGTACAGCGTGCGCCCGTCCGGGGAGAAGCAGACACCGGTGAACTCGGAGTACTCCGGCTCCTGCGCCGTCCCCATGTTCAGCTCGTTGCGCGCCAGCGGGTACGTGCGCCCCGAATCGGTCGCGCCGAACAGGTGCTGCAGGCCGCTGCCGTCCTCCGCGATGACCAGGCCGCCGTACGGGGAGACCGTGATGTTGTCCGGGCCGTCGAAGGAACCGTCCTTGGCCGGGTCGTCGTTCACCCCGAGCACCACCGTCAGCCGGATCGTGCGCCGCTTCGGGTCGTAGAACCACACCTGGCCGTCGTGGGCCGTGCCCGGGCTCTCCTCGCGGGCGTACGAGGAGACGAAGTACGTGCCCCCGTCGGCCCACCACATGCCCTCCAGCTTGCGGGCGCGGGTCACCGTGCCCTCCCCGAACTGCTTGCGCACGGACACCGTCCGCGCGTCGCGGTCCGGCACGGTCACCCAGTCGACCCCGTAGACGGTGCCGATCTTCGTCGCGCGCGAGAGGTCGTCGACGAACCGGCCCGCGCTGTCGAAGCACTTGGCGGCGGCGAGCACGCCGGCGTCGGCCGCGAGGGTACGGAGCCTGCCGCGCCCGTGGCGGAAGCCGCTCGGCGGCGTCCAGCGGTAGAGCAGCCCGTTGGGGCCGGAGGCGTCCTCGGTCAGGTACGCGTGGCCGTGGCGCGGGTCGATGACCACGGCCTCGTGGGCGTACCGGCCGAAGGCCTTGACCGGCTTCGGGTCGCGGTTGGCACGGCGGTCGTGCGGGTCGACCTCGAAGACGTATCCGTGGTCCTTGGTCATGCCGTTCTTGCCGGCGAGGTCCTCGGTCTCCTCGCAGGTCAGCCAGGTGTCCCAGGGGGTGGCGCCGCCCGCGCAGTTGGTGGACGTACCGGCGACGCCCACCCATTCGGCGACCTCGCCGCCGCGGCGGACCTCGACGACCGTGCAGCCGCCGGCCGCGGCCGGGTCGTAGACGAGGCCCTCGGTGAGCGGGACGGGGTGCGCCCAGTCGGCCCGCTTGCCCTTGAGCTCGTGGTTGTTGACGAGGAGGGTGACCCCGCGGTGGCCCTCGAAGGCGGCCGTGCCGTCGTGGTTGGAGGGGGTGGACTCGCCCGAGTCGAGGGTGGTGACCCCGCTGTGGGTGATCACGCGGTAGCTGAATCCGGCGGGGAGGGCGAGCAGTCCGGCCGGGTCCGCGACGAGCGGGCCGTAGCCGGGCTCACAGGGCCGGCCGTGCTCGTCGCGCCGCGTGCTGTCGTCGGCCGCCAGCGCTCCCGGGGCGGTGGCGAGTGCGCCGACCGTCCCGGTGAGCGCGACTCCCGCGCCGGCGATGACGGTGCGGGCGGTGAAGTCTCTACGGCTGAGCGGCATCGGGTCTCCAGGGGTGGGGAGGTGGTGCGCCTGTCGTGCGGTCGTCGGCGCACAGGCTCCCGTCCGCACGTGAACGGCGGCTGAACTACCCGCGAAGGAGGGCCGGATCCCTGACGGGCGGCCCGGCGGCCGCCCCCATCCGCCCCTGTCCGCCCCCCATCCGCCCCCATCGTCAGGTCTGGCGCGAACGGGCCTTGAACGCCGCCTTGCGGGCCTCCTTGGCGGCCTTCTTGTCCGGGTGCATCCGGCCCATCGCCTCCAGCACGTACGCCGTCGCCGGGTGGTTCACCCGCCAGACCTGGTCGAAGAACCCCGTGTGGTGCTCGGTCAGCGACCGCATCAGCAGCGGCAGTTCCGCCGTCTCCCCGTCCGCCGCGAGCTGCGCCGCGATCGTGTCGACGGTCAGCCAGAACACCATGGCCCCGTCCGGCGCCGGTACGTCGGCCACCCCGCGCTCGGAGAGCCAGACCCGGGCGAGCCCGCCGAGCTCCGGGTCGTCGAGCACCGCGCGGACCGCCTGCTCGGCCTCCGGACCGGCCGGGGCCAGGGCCTGCTGGCAGCGCAGCCGGCGCAGCGGGCCGCCCTCGTCGGCGCCCCGGGCGGCGGCCAGCAGTTCGGCGACGGCGTCGGGCAGTTCGCGGCCGGACAGCCACTGCTCGATCTCGGCCTGGGCCGCGCCCTCGGGGTATCCGGAGACCGCGTCGAGCAGCGCGTCCGCGCCCTTGTCGGCCAGTTCGCCGACGGCGGGGGCGGTGACCCCGGCCTCCAGCAAGCGGGCGCGGATCCCGTACAGGCCGAGCGGGGTCAGCCGTACCAGCCCGTACCGCGAGACGTCCTCGTCGTCGGCCTCTGCGGCAGCCGAACCCGCCGCGGCGAACTCCTCGTCGTCCGCCTCCGCCATCAGCGCCTCGTCCACGGGCCGGAACTCGACGAGCCCGATCGGCTCCAGCTGCCGGAACTGGTCGTCGAGGCGCATCATCGCGTCCGAGACCTGCTCCAGCACGGCGTCGGTCGGCTCGCCCATGTCCTCGGGGATGACCATCGAAGCGGCGAGCACCGGCAGCGGAATCGGTCCGTCCGAGGCCCCGTGCTCGGAGACGGTGAGCAGGTAGAGGTTGGCGAGGACCCCGTCGAGGAAGTCCGCCTCGCGACTCGGGTTCCAGTCCAGCCGGTCGAAGTCGATCTCGCCGCCCTCGTCCAACGCGTCGACGAGGTCGTCCAGATCGGGCACGGCCGCGTCCGCGAGCACGGTGTCCAGCGCCGCCAGCCACAGGCCGAGCACGTCGCCGGGGGCGCCGCCGGTCACCAGGGCCAGGTCCTCGCCCGGTACGGCGGTGCCGAACTCCTCGTCGCCGTCCTCGTCCCCGGCCCCGTTGTCCCCGGCCCCGTTGTCGCCGTCGCCGGGGTCGGCCACGTCGACGAGGCCGGTGTCCACGGCCACCCGCCAGGCCTGGCTCGCGAGCATCGGGCCTTCCTCGTCGGCGGGGCCGAAGCCCAGCGCGGCGGCGGCCTCGGGCAGCTGCGCGGCGGCGAGTTCGCCGCCGGCGTCCACGCGGGTGTGCGGTCCGGCCCAGCGGGCCAGCCGTACGGCGCGGGCGAACAGCGGGGCGACGAGGGCGTGGCGGGCCAGTTCCGCATCGGAGGGCAGCCGGACCGGCGGCAGCGTGGGGTGCGGCTCTGCGGACATGGGGCGGTCTCCTCGCGAACGCGGTGGGGCGGTGGGGCGGTGGGGCACGGCCCCGCGGGACGGTGGTGCGGCTCCCCGGGGCGCCGGTCCGGCCGCCACGGGCGGCCGTCCGGCGCACCAGCGTAGACGCATATCGGGCGCTCCCGGGGGGCCATCTCCTTTGGTTCATCCCACAGTCAGCTTCCGTATCCCCTGGAGACCTTGACAACTTCCCTGGTCACACAGGAAATTGACGCGCGTAGATCTATGGGGAACCTCTGGGATTCCTGCGGATCGCCCGCGGCCCGGCCGCACGACCTCCGCACGTATCCCGCCAAACGCACGCAACACCCCTCTCGCTTTCGTCTTCCACACACCGGAGTTCTTGACCATGCGCTCCTCGCATCCCCGTTCCGCCGCCGTCTCGGCACTCGTCGCCACCGCCCTGGCCACCGGTCTGCTGGCGGGCACCGCCGACGCGGCCGAAGGCACCGCGTCCGCCGAGCCGATACACATCCACGACATCCAGGGCACCACCCGCATATCGCCGCTCAGCGGCAAGCAGGTCGCCGATGTCACCGGCATCGTGACGGGCGTTCGCACGTACGGCTCGCGAGGCTTCTGGATGCAGGACCCGGACGCCGACGACAACGACGCGACCAGCGAGGGCATCTTCGTCTTCACCAGCTCCGTCCCGACCGTCGCCGTCGGCGACGCGGTCAAGGTCTCCGGCCTGGTCGGCGAGTACGTCCCCGGCGGCGTCTCCTCCGGCAACCAGTCGGTCACCCAGATCTCCAAGCCGGCCGTGACCGTCGTCTCCTCGGGCAACGCGCTGCCCGAGGCCACCGCGATCAACGAGTACAACGTGCCCGCCGAGTACGCCCCGGCGGGCGACCCGGCCGCCGCCGGCAGCATCAACGGCCTGACCCTGGAGCCCTCGCGCTACGCCCTGGACTTCTACGAGTCCCTTGAGGGCATGAACGTCAAGATCGGCACCTCGCGGGTGGTCGGCGCCACCGACCCGTACTCGGAGCTGTGGGTCACGGTGAAGGGCTGGGAGAACACCGCCAAGCGCGGCGGCACCCTCTACGGTTCGTACGAGTCCCAGAACACCGGCCGCCTGCAGATCCAGCAGCTGGCGCCCCTCGCGCAGCAGCCCTTCCCGGTGGCCAACGTCGGCGACAAGCTGACCGGCACCACCGAGGGCCCGCTGGACTTCAACCAGTTCGGCGGCTACACCCTGGTGGCCCGCGCCCTCGGCACGGTCAAGGCGGGCACCCTCGCCCCCGAGAAGACCAAGGCGCAGGCGGCGAACGAGCTCGCGGTGGCCACGTACAACGTGGAGAACCTCGACCCGAGCGACCCGCAGGAGAAGTTCGACAACCTGGCGAAGGCCGTCGTCGCGAACCTCGCCTCGCCCGACATCCTGGCCCTGGAGGAGATCCAGGACGACAACGGCGCCAAGAACGACGGCACGGTGTCGGCGGAGCAGACGCTGACGAAGTTCACGGCGGCGATCGCGGCGGCCGGTGGCCCGGCGTACCAGTGGCGCACCATCAACCCGGAGAACAACAAGGACGGTGGCGAGCCCGGCGGCAACATCCGCCAGGTGTTCCTGTTCAACCCGGCCCGCGTCTCCTTCACGGACCGCGCGGCGGGCGACTCGGTGACCCCGACCGGCGTGACGCAGGTGGACGGCAAGGCCGCCCTGACCCACTCCCCCGGCCGGATCGACCCCGCGAACCCGGCGTGGGCCGACAGCCGCAAGCCGCTGGCCGGCGAGTTCGTCTTCAAGGGCAAGACGGTCTTCGTGATCGCCAACCACTTCGGCTCCAAGGGCGGCGACGAGGGCCTGACCTCGGTCCACCAGCCGCCGGTGCGCTCCTCGGAGGCCAAGCGACTGCTCCAGGCGCAGGCCGTGAACGGCTTCGTCAAGCAGCTCCTGGCGGCCGACAAGCACGCGAGCGTCCTCGCCGTCGGCGACATCAACGACTTCGAGTTCTCCGGGACGGCGCAGGCGCTGGAGGACGGCGGGGCGCTGTACTCGGCGATCAAGTCGCTGCCGAAGGCGGAGCGCTACTCGTACGTGTACCAGGGCAACGCGCAGGTGCTGGACCAGATCCTGACCAGCCCGGCGATCAAGAACTTCACGTACGACAGCGTGCACATCAACGCGGAGTTCTCGGCGCAGAACAGCGACCACGACCCGCAGGTGCTGCGCTTCCGCCCGTAACCGCGGTGCGCCCCTGACCGGCAGGGCCCCCGGAAGCCGTCCACTCCCGGGGCCCTGCCACGCTTCCGGCCGTGATCTTCCTTCGCGCGCAGCCACGAGGGCTGCAAGCTGAGACTGGCGCACTGAGCGGAGGCGCCGGAGGACACCTGGGGAGAAGTCAGGACTTTCGCCCCTGGCGTGACGCTCGCCACATCTCCACCCATTCGGCCCGGGTTGTGGTGTTGAGTGGCCCCACGCTCGACCATGTCCCCCCGTATCCCCCGGAGGACCGCGTGTTCCCCTCCATCCCCCTCGCCCAGGAAATCGGCCTGGCCGTCCTGATCGTGGCCGCCCTCGTGTGGGTGCTCGGCCTCGGGCACATGCTGTGGGACGCCCGCTCCCACCACCCGGAGCCGGGCGCGTACGAGGGCATCGCGGTCATCCCGGCCCAGCGCAGCACCGCCACGCACCCGATGGAGTCGGTCGAGCTGACCGAGGCGGAGGAAGAGGCCTTCGCCGGCCTGATCCGCACCATCCCCCTCCACTGAACTCCCACGTCCCCCCGCGCTCGGGGCGGGAGGACGTTCCGGAGCCGGAAGAAACGCGACGCCCTCACCGCCCCTAGCCGGGGTGATGAGGGCGTCGTGGCCGTACCGGGGCCGCCGAGGCTGCCGGGGCCCGGGGGCGTCAGTTGTGGGAGTGGAGGACCTCGTTCAGGCCGCCCCAGACCGCGTTGTTCGGGCGGGCTTCGACCGTGCCCGTGACCGAGTTGCGGCGGAAGAGGATGTTGCTCGCGCCCGAGAGCTCCAGGGCCTTGACGATCTGGCCGTCCGGGAGGGTGACGCGGGTGCCCGCGGTCACGTACAGGCCGGCCTCGACGATGCACTCGTCGCCCAGCGCGATGCCCACGCCCGCCTCGGCGCCGATCAGGCAGCGCTCGCCGATCGAGATGATCTGCTTGCCGCCGCCCGAGAGGGTGCCCATCGTCGACGCGCCGCCGCCGATGTCGGAGCCGTCGCCGACCACGACGCCCGCCGAGATGCGGCCCTCGATCATGGAGGTGCCGAGCGTGCCGGCGTTGAAGTTGACGAAGCCCTCGTGCATGACGGTGGTGCCCTCGGCGAGGTGCGCGCCCAGGCGGACCCGGTCCGCGTCGGCGATGCGCACGCCCTTGGGGGCGACGTAGTCCGTCATCCGCGGGAACTTGTCGATCGAGGTGACCTGGAGGTACAGGCCCTCGGCGCGCGCGTTCAGCCGTACGGCCTCCACCTGGTCCACGGCGACCGGGCCCAGCGAGGTCCAGGCGACGTTGGCCAGCAGCCCGAAGACGCCGTCCAGGCTCTGGCCGTGCGGCTTGACCAGGCGGTGGCTGAGCAGGTGCAGGCGCAGGTACGCGTCGTGCGCGTCCAGCGGCTTGTCCTCCAGGGAGGAGATCACGGTACGGACGGCTACGACCTCGACGTCGCGGACGGCGTCCAGGCGGATCGCCTTGGCCGCGGCGGCCCCCAGGAGCTGCACGGCCTGATCGGCGGTGAGGCGCTCGGTGCCGGCCGGGCCGGGCTCGGCGACCAGCTCGGGGGCGGGGAACCAGGTGTCGAGGACGGTGCCGTCGGAGGCGATGGTGGCAAGTCCGGCGGCGACGGCGCCGGTGGTACGCGTAGCAGTCATGCCCGAAACCTAACCGGCGACGGCCCGAGGTTGCGAACCGGTCTCATGTGCCGGTCGCGCCGCGTGTCGCACCCCACCCGGCTCTCCGCGCCTCGCCTCGCGCCGTGACGCGTACAGCACCGCCCCGCCCGCACCCGCCGCCAGCGCCGCGCACAGCGGCCACAGCAGCCCGGGGGCGGCCGCGTACAGGGCTCCGCCCAGCGGCGGCCCGAGGACGACGCCGCTGACCGAGATTCCCGCGTACAGGCTCTGGAACCGCCCGACGGCGTGCTCGGGCGCCTGGTCGGCGACGTAGGCGGTGGCGGTGGTCTTGTACAGGATCTCCCCGAGGCTGAGCAGCACCATCATCACCACGGCACCGGCGACTCCCGCGCCGGCCAGTAGCGCCGCGTACCCGGCCCCGACGAGCACGATCCCGGTGCCGATGACGGGCAGCGGCGGCCGGGCGCGCAGCGCGACGGCGGCCGGGAGCTCCAGCAGCAGGATGACGCCCCCGTTGAGGGCGATGACCAGGCCGAAGGCGCGGACGTCGAGGCCGTGGTCGGCGAGGTAGACGGGGAAGGCCGAGTACTGCTGGCGGTAGACGAGGTCGGTCACGAGGATGGCGCCGAGCAGGACGAGTACGGCGGGCCGGGCCCGCAGCTCCTCCCACACGCCGCGGCCCAGACCCCCGTCCGGGGCCGCGGCGCCGGGGCGGGAGGCGCTGCGGGAGGCTCCGCGGGCCGGGACGACCCGCGCGGTCCAGAGCGCGAAGAAGAGGGTCCCGAGGCCGTCGGCGACGAAGAGCCAGTCGTACGAGAGCCCGGTCGCGAGCAGGGCTCCGAGGGGCGGGCCGAGGGTGAAGCCGCCGTTGGAGACGCAGCGGACGACGGCGAAGGCCTGTCGGCGGGCCCCCTCGGGGACGGTGACGGCGACCAGCGCGGAGTTGGCGGCCCGGACCACGCCGGAAGCGTACTGGGCCAGCGGCAGGGCCGCGTACAGCCCGGCGGTGGGCAGCAGCGGGAAGGACATCAGGGCGAGGCCGCCGGCGGTGGAGGCGGCGAGCAGCACGCGGCGGTGGCCGAAGCGGTCCCCGTACCAGCCGCCGGTGAAGTTCCCGGCGACGAGGCCGATGCCGCCGATGCCGGTGACCAGGCCCGCCTGGGCGGCGCCGAGGCCGCGCGGGCCGGTCAGGTACAGGAAGACGAAGACGAAGGTGAAGCTGACGAGGGCGTTGACGAACACCCCGGCCGCCAGCAGCCACACCACTCGCGGCACGTCCTTGAAGCCCTGCGCCATTCCCATGTCCGCCCCCGAACCCAAGTTAGTTCCCTTTGGGAACGGACTATGTCAGCATGACAGCCTTGGGTCAACGGACAAAGGAGTGCCCATGGCCCAGCGCACGCACCTCGACGACGCGGACTGCGCCATCGCCCAGGCCCTCGACGTGGTGGGCGACTGGTGGACGCTGCTGATCGTGCGCGACGCCGCGCGCGGCGTGCACCGCTTCGACGCGTTCCAGCGCGAGCTGGGGGTGTCCCGCAAGGTACTGGCCGAGCGGCTGAAACTGCTGGTCGAAGCCGGGGTGCTGACGCGCGAGCCGTACCAGGAACGCCCGGTGCGGCACGAGTACCGGCTGACCCCGCGCGGGCGGGGGCTGCTGCCGGTCCTGGTGGCCCTCCAGGACTGGGGAGACACCTGGGTCCTGGGGGAAGGCGAGATGACGGCGACGACGCAGGAGTCCTCACGGGAGGCGGAACGGGTGCACGCGCTGCGCGGCGCGCGGCTGCCGGAGCTGGTGCTGCCGGACCGGTTCGGGGAGCTCCGGGATCCAGTGGCCGACACGCCGTTCACGGTCCTGTACTGCTTCCCCGGCGCGTACGCCCGGGCCGAGTCCTACCCGCCGGGATGGGCGGGGATCCCGGGGGCCAGGGGCTGCACGTTCGAGTCGTGTACGTACCGGGACCAGCTGGCGGAGTTCACGGCGGCCGGGGCGACGGTGCACGGGGTGTCGACCCAGCGGCCGGACGAGCAGCGGGAGTTCGCGCAGGCGGAGGGGCTGCGGTTCCCGCTGCTCTCGGACGCGGAGCTGTCGCTGACGGCGGCGCTGCGGCTGCCGACGTTCCGGGCCGCGGGGGTGAGCCGGCTGAAGCGGTTGACGCTGGTGGTGGACCGGGGGCGCGTGGTGCGCGAGGTGTTCTACCCGATCCAGGACATCGAGGCAGGCGTCGCGGCGGCGCTGACCGCCGTCCGCGACGCCGGCGGGGGCGTCAGTTCAGGGTGAACCAGGCCGCGCGGGACTTCTTCCATTCCGCGTGCGTCAGGTCCTTGGCCTCGATGCCGTCCCCGTACAGGTCGGCAGAGCCGCTGTCCGTGATCAGCTGGACCCGCGCGCCCGGCGCCGACAGGTCCGGTACGTCCACGATGGCCTCCCAGCCGCCCGGGTCCGTCGTCGGCAGGTCGGCCCGCTTGACCGGGGCGTGGCCGGCGAAGCCGTCCCACTGGTAGAGCGCGTACGGGTCCGAGTTGTCGTCCGCGGCCCAGGAGCCGGCCAGGATCAGGTACTGGTTCGCCGCGTTCTTGCGGATGTCGCGGATGGCGAGGCCGCCGAGGTCGAGCTCGATGCCCGCCCCGAAGGTGGCCTTGGAGCCGCTGGAGAGCACCTTGTCGAAGTTGGTCACCGGCACGACCAGCGCCTTGCCGCCCGGCACCGCCGGGGCCAGCGGGGCCCGGAAGCCCAGGTAGGCGGTGGTGGTCGAGCCCGGCGCGAACTCCAGCCCCTCCACGTTGAAGCCGTCGATCTGCTTGGGCGCCTCGCCGGCGGCCGTGCCGGCCGCGAAACCGTAGCGGTTCCCGTTCACCGTGTCCCAGGCCACCAGGTCGTCGCGGAGCTTCTTGTACGAGCGCCCGTACGCGAGCTGCGTGCCCGATCCGGAGCCGCTCACGGCGGTGGTGAACACCGTGTTCCGGGGCGCCTTGTACTCGCCGTCCTTGTTGTTGCCGAGCGAGCCCGTCCAGTAGATGGTGTTCCCGATCAGGGTCGCCCCCTCGATGTCCACCTCCTTGGTGACACCGAGCTGCGAGCTGAAGTCCCAGGTCCGGACCGGGGCCGCCGAGCGGGAACGGTCGTACAGGCGCAGCACGTTGCTCTCGTCGTCGGCCACTACGGTGTAGCCGCCGCCGACGTCCACGGCGGCCGAGGAGTCGGAGGCGCCGGTGAAGTAGCGGGCGTCGGCCGGGTTCTGCACGGCGGAGGAGGCGGCGTACGACAGGGTCTTGGTGGCGCTCTTGCCGCCCAGCCCCGCCACCTTGACGGTGAGGTTGGTGTAGCCGCGGCCGCGCGCGGCGACGGCCAGCCGGCGCACCGCCCCGGTCCCGGTGACGGTGACGTCTGCGGTCCCGGCGACCGAGGCCTTGCTGGACGCGGACGCGCTGACCGTCAGCGCTGACACGTCGGCGCCGCTCTGCCCCACGGTCACGTCGACCACGGGGTCGCCGACCGCGCCGACGGCGCCGGACAGGTACGAAGCGGACAGGCTGATGGTCGGCGTCCCGTACGTCACCGCCTGGGCCGGCGCGGCCGTGACCGTCCCGGCGACGACCAGCGCCGCGATCCCTGCGATACCAAGCTGCTTCTTCATCGGTGTCCCGTCCCCATGGGTCGAGCCGGGCGCGAACCACGTCACGCCGTGACGGCCGTCGAGCAGGTTCGGCCACCGTGGCCAACTCCCGGTGCACGTCAATCGTCCGCCGGACGAACACGGAGGGCCTCCCGGAAGCGCCCGGAGCACGCGAAGGGCCCCCGGCGCGGTGCCGGGGGCCCTTCGTGGAACGGGTGGCTCAGACGTTGAAACCGAGCGCGCGCAGCTGCTCGCGGCCGTCGTCCGTGATCTTGTCCGGGCCCCACGGCGGCATCCAGACCCAGTTGATCCGGAGCTCGCTCACGATGCCGTCCGTCGCCGACTTCGCCTGGTCCTCGATGACGTCCGTCAGCGGGCAGGCCGCCGAAGTCAGCGTCATGTCGAGGGTGGCGATGTTCGCGTCGTCGATGTGGATGCCGTAGATCAGGCCCAGGTTGACGACGTCGATGCCCAGCTCGGGGTCGACGACGTCGTAGAGGGCCTCGCGGACCTCTTCCTCGGTGGCCGGCTTGATCGACGCCTCGGGGGGCGTCGCGTTCTCGGTCATGCCGTCTTCCTCTCCGCGGCGTCGCCCAGAGCCTGGGCGGTCGCGTCCTTCCAGGCCATCCAGCTCAGCAGAGCACACTTCACGCGAGCCGGGTACTTGGAGACGCCGACGAACGCGACCGCGTCCTCCAGCACCTCCTCCATGGCCTCGTCGGGCTCGATCTTGCCCTTCGACTGCATCATCTCCAGGAACACGCCCTGGATCTTCTGCGCCTCGGCCAGCTCCTTGCCGACGAGCAGCTCGTTCAGCACGGACGCGCTGGCCTGGCTGATGGAGCAGCCCTGGCCCTCGTACGAGACGTCGGTGAGCGTCTCGCCGTCGTACTTCACGCGCAGCGTGATCTCGTCGCCGCACGTCGGGTTGACGTGGTGCACCTCGGCGTCGCCGTCGCGCAGGCCACGCCCGTGCGGGTGCTTGTAGTGGTCCAGGATCAGTTCCTGGTACATCGAATCCAGCTTCACTGCGTCGTCCTCGTCGCCCTCGTCAGCCGAAGAAGTTCCGTACGTGCTCCAGCCCGTCGATCAGCGCGTCGACATCGGCCGGAGAGGAGTACAGGTAGAAAGACGCTCGCGTGGTCGCGGGAATTCCGTAGCGCAGGCAGACCGGCCGGGCGCAGTGGTGTCCCACGCGGACCGCGATGCCCTGCTCGTCCAGGACCTGGCCGACGTCGTGGGGGTGGATGTCACCGAGCGTGAAGGAGATCGCGGCGCCGCGGTCCTCGGCCGTGGTGGGGCCGATGATCCGCAGGTCGGGGACCTCCAGCAGGCGCTTCACCGCGTACTCGGTGATCGCGTGCTCGTGCGCGGCGATCTTGTCCATGCCGATCGCGGTGAGGTAGTCCACGGCCGCGCCGAGGCCGACGGCCTGGGCGATCGGGGGCGTGCCCGCCTCGAACTTGTGGGGCGCCGGGGCGTACGTCGAGGCGTGCATCGACACGGTCTCGATCATCTCGCCGCCGCCGAGGAACGGAGGCAGGTCCTCCAGGAGCTCCTGGCGGCCCCAGAGCACGCCGATGCCGGTCGGGCCGCACATCTTGTGGCCGGTGAAGGCCACGAAGTCGGCGCCGAGCGCCTGGACGTCCAGCGGCATGTGCGGAGCGGCCTGCGAGGCGTCGATCAGCACCAGCGCGCCGACCTCCTGCGCGCGCCGGACGATCGCCTCGACCGGGTTGATCGTGCCCATGATGTTGGAGACCAGCGTGAAGGAGACGATCTTCGTCTTCTCCGTGATGACCTCTTCGATGTTGGACAGGTCGAGCCGGCCGTCGTCGGTGAGGCCGAACCACTTCAGCTTCGCGCCGGTGCGCTGCGAGAGCAGCTGCCACGGGACGATGTTGGAGTGGTGCTCCATCTCCGTGATGGCGATCTCGGTCTCGCGGTCGACCCGGTAGGGCTCGTCCGCCCAGCCGAGCATGTTCGCGACCAGGTTGAGCGACTCCGAGGCGTTCTTGGTGAAGATCACCTCGTCGCGGCTCGGCGCGTTGATGAAGGCGGCGACCTTGTCGCGAGCGCCCTCGTACAGCGCCGTGGCCTCCTCGGCGAGCACGTGCACGCCGCGGTGGACGTTGGCGTTGTGCTGCTCGTAGTACTCGTTCAGCGCGTCGAGCACCTGGCGCGGCTTCTGCGAAGTCGCAGCGTTGTCCAGGTAAACGATCTTCTTCCCGTCGTGGACCACACGATCCAGAAGGGGGAAGTCCTTGCGGATCGCCTCGATGTCGAGGAGGCCAGGCAGCTGTGTCACGCGGTTGCGCCACCCTTCACGTACTTGTCGTAGCCCTCGGCCTCCAGCTGGTCCGCCAGCTCGGCGCCACCGGACTCGGCGATGCGGCCGTTCGCGAACACGTGCACGAAGTCGGGCTTGATGTAGCGCAGGATGCGCGTGTAGTGGGTGATCAGCAGGGTGCCGACCTCACCGGTCTCGCGGACGCGGTTGACGCCCTCGGAGACGATGCGCAGGGCGTCGACGTCGAGACCGGAGTCGGTCTCGTCGAGGATCGCGATCTTCGGCTTGAGGAGCTCCAGCTGGAGGATCTCGTGGCGCTTCTTCTCACCGCCGGAGAAGCCCTCGTTGACGTTGCGCTCGGCGAAGGCCGGGTCCATCTGGAGCTGCTCCATCGCGGACTTGACCTCCTTCACCCAGGTGCGCAGCTTCGGCGCCTCGCCGCGGATGGCGGTGGCCGAGGTGCGCAGGAAGTTGGAGACCGAGACGCCGGGGACCTCGACCGGGTACTGCATGGCGAGGAAGACGCCGGCGCGGGCGCGCTCGTCGACGGACATCTCCAGGACGTCTTCGCCGTCGAGGGTCACGGTGCCACTGGTGATGGTGTACTTCGGGTGACCCGCGAGCGAGTACGCCAGCGTGGACTTGCCGGAGCCGTTCGGACCCATGATGGCGTGCGTCTCGCCGGCCTTGACGGTGAGGTCGACACCCTTGAGGATCTCGCGGGCGCCACTCGCCGAGTCACCGGTCTCGACGGAGACGTGCAGGTCGTGGATTTCAAGCGTTGCCATGGATACCTCAGGACTCCTGGGTGAGGGAGACGAGCACGTCGCCCCCTTCGATCTTTACGGGGTATACGGGAACCGGGCGGGTCGCGGGCAGACCGGACGGCTTGCCGGTGCGCAGGTCGAACGAGGACCCGTGCAGCCAGCACTCGATCATGCAGTCCTCGACCTCGCCCTCCGAGAGCGAGACGTTCGCGTGCGAGCAGATGTCGTTGATCGCGAACACCTCCCCCTCGGTGGAGACGATGGACACCGGCGTGCCGTCGAGTTCCACCCGCTTCGGGGTGTTCTCCTCCAGCTCGCTCAGCGCACAGGCCTTGACGTAGGTCATCAGACGGACGCCTCGAGCTCGGTCTCGATCTTGGCGAGCAGGCGCTCCTCGATGTCCGCGACACCGATCTGCTGGACGAGCTCGGCGAAGAAGCCGCGCACGACCAGGCGCCGGGCCTCGTCGGCCGGGATGCCGCGGGCCTGGAGGTAGAAGAGCTGCTCGTCGTCGAAGCGGCCGGTCGCGGAGGCGTGGCCGGCGCCGACGATCTCGCCGGTCTCGATCTCCAGGTTCGGCACCGAGTCGACCCGCGCGCCGTCCGTCAGGACGAGGTTGCGGTTCATCTCGTAGGTGTCGGTGCCCTCGGCGCTCTTCTCGATGAGGACGTCGCCGATCCAGACGGCGTGGGCACCCTCGCCCTGCAGCGCACCCTTGTAGACCACGTGCGACTTGCAGTGCGGGGCGTCGTGCGTGACCAGGAGGCGGTGCTCCTGATGCTGGTCGGCGTCCGTGAAGTACAGGCCGAGGAGCTCGGCCTCGCCGCCGGGGCCCGCGTAGCTGATCCGCGGGTGCAGGCGTACGACGTCGCCGCCGAAGGTGACCACGATCGACTTGAAGGTCGCGTCGCGGCCGACCAGCGTGTTGTGCTGGGAGCAGTGGACGGCGGTGGCGTCCCAGTCCTGCACGGAGACGACGGTGAGCTTGGCGCCGTCGCCGACGAGGAAGTCGACGTTGGCGGCGCGCACGCCGTCACCGGTGTGGTCGATGACGATGACGGCCTCGGCGAAGGCCTGGACGTCGAAGACGGTGTGCCCGAAGGTCGTGCCGCCCTCGCCGTGCAGCGAGACGCGCACCGGCTCGGTCAGGACGGCCTCCTTGGGCACGGTGACGACCGTGGCCTTGGCGAAGGACGTGAACGCCTGGGCGGCGATCCGGTCCACCGGGGTGCCGGCCTTGCCGATGCGCGCGTCGTCGCGCTCCACCGACTCGACGGTGACGCCCTCGGGCGCGTCGATCTGGGCCTTCATGGTGCCGTTGGCGACCGCGGTGCCGTCGTGCAGACCACGCAGGCGCGCCAGCGGGGTGAACCGCCACTCCTCCTCGCGGCCGTGGGGGACGGGGAAGTCCGCCACGTCGAAGGACGGGGGTGCGCTCATCCGGGTGGCGACGGTGGACTCGGCGGCCACCGCGATCGCGCCGGCGGTGGTCGAACCCGCCGGGATGTTCTGAGCCTCAGCCATGGCTGTCGTCTTGCTCGCTCTCGTGTCTACGTCTAAAGAATGTGCTGCGGGAGGGACGGTCGGTCGGGACTAGCCGACCGAGCCCTCCATCTGCAGCTCGATCAGCCGGTTGAGCTCCAGCGCGTACTCCATGGGCAGCTCGCGCGCGATGGGCTCGACGAAGCCGCGCACGATCATGGCCATGGCCTCGAACTCCGTCAGACCGCGGCTCATCAGGTAGAAGAGCTGGTCCTCGGAGACCTTGGAGACGGTGGCCTCGTGGCCCATGGAGACGTCGTCCTCTCGGACGTCCACGTACGGGTACGTGTCCGAGCGGGAGATCGTGTCGACCAGGAGCGCGTCGCAGAGCACGTTCGACTTGGAGCCGTGGGCGCCCTCGCCGATCTCGACCAGGCCGCGGTACGAGGTGCGGCCGCCGCCTCGCGCCACCGACTTGGAGACGATGTTCGAGGAGGTGTTCGGCGCCATGTGGACCATCTTGGAGCCGGCGTCCTGGTGCTGGCCCTCGCCCGCGAAGGCGATGGACAGGGTCTCGCCCTTGGCGTGCTCGCCCATCAGGTAGACGGCCGGGTACTTCATGGTGACCTTGGAACCGATGTTGCCGTCGATCCACTCCATGGTCGCGCCCTCGTACGCCACGGCGCGCTTGGTGACCAGGTTGTAGACGTTGTTCGACCAGTTCTGGATCGTCGTGTAGCGGCAGCGGCCGCCCTTCTTCACGATGATCTCGACGACGGCGCTGTGCAGCGAGTCCGAGGAGTAGATCGGGGCGGTGCAGCCCTCGACGTAGTGGACGTACGCGTCCTCGTCGACGATGATCAGCGTCCGCTCGAACTGGCCCATGTTCTCCGTGTTGATACGGAAGTAGGCCTGGAGCGGGATGTCGACCTTGACGCCCTTGGGCACGTAGATGAACGAGCCGCCCGACCACACGGCGGTGTTCAGCGACGCGAACTTGTTGTCGCCGACCGGGATGACCGTGCCGAAGTACTCCTGGAAGAGCTCCGGGTGCTCCTTGAGCGCGGTGTCCGTGTCGAGGAAGATGACGCCCTGCTCCTCCAGGTCCTCGCGGATCTGGTGGTAGACGACCTCGGACTCGTACTGGGCCGCGACACCGGCGACGAGGCGCTGCTTCTCCGCCTCCGGGATGCCGAGCTTGTCGTACGTGTTCTTGATGTCCTCGGGCAGGTCCTCCCACGAAGCGGCCTGCTTCTCGGTGGAGCGCACGAAGTACTTGATGTTGTTGAAGTCGATGCCGGAGAGGTCGGAGCCCCAGGTCGGCATGGGCTTCTTGTCGAAGAGCTTCAGGCCCTTGAGGCGGAGCTTCAGCATCCACTCGGGCTCGTTCTTCTTCGCCGAGATGTCCCGGACGACGTCCTCGGACAGGCCACGCTTCGCAGCGGCGCCGGCCGCGTCGGAGTCGGCCCAGCCGTATTCGTAGGTGCCCAGGCCATCGAGCTCAGGGTGAGCAGTCTCCGTGGTCATGCGGGGTTCCTCCCGGCCGTACTTGCAGATGCTGATGTGTCGTTCTGTGTGGTGCCCGCGCCTCGCGGGATGAAGGTGGTGCACACCCCGTCGCCGTGGGCGATCGTGGCGAGGCGCTGCACATGCGTCCCGAGCAGGCGGGAGAAGACCTCGGTCTCCGCCTCGCAGAGCTGCGGGAACTGCTCGGCGACATGGGCGACCGGGCAGTGGTGCTGGCAGAGCTGTTCACCGCTGTGCGGACCGGGAGCGCTCTTGGCCGTAGCAGCGTACCCGTCCGCGGTCAACGCCTTGGCAAGCGCCTCGGTGCGTTCCGCGGGGGCGGCGGCGTCCAGGCTTTCCCGGTAGGTCTCGGCCTGTGCGTCCATCCGCGCCCTGGCGAAGGCGGCGACGGCCGCCTCTCCCTGCTCGCCCCCGCCGGCGGCCTGCGCGATCCAGCGCAGTGCGTCCGCGGCGAGCGAGTCGTAGGACTGGTCGAACGCGTCGCGGCCGCAGTCGGTCAGCGCGAAGACCTTGGCGGGCCGGCCCCGGGTGCGCGCACCGTAGACGCGCTGCTCACGGGGCTCGACCACGTCGTCGGCGACGAGCGTGTCGAGGTGGCGGCGGACGGCGGCCTGGGTGAGGCCGAGACGCGCTGCGAGGTCGGCGACGGTCGAGGGACCGTGGTCCAGGATGGAGCGCGCGACCCGGTTGCGGGTTGACCGCTCCCCGGTAGCGAGTTCCCCCTGGGGGGTCTCGATCATCCGTTCGCCGTATTTCACAACGCCATTGTTGCGTAATTAGTCCGGCCCCGACAAGCCGTGACGGACGCCACCCCTGGTGGCCTCTATCACTAAGGGTTACCTAATTTCTCTACGCAGAGTTAAGTGGATGGCATTGCTCCGCACTCGTGCCGAGCCCTGGGGTACGCCGGTAAACGGCTCCCACCAGCAAGCCCTGCCCACGGCGTCCCGCCGGCACGGCACGCGTCGGATTTCAGAAAAGATCACCGAAACCGACTGGTCCATCCAGGCCGCGCACCCGAAAAAAGTCATCGGTACGCACGTCCGAAACCCCTCGACCCCGCGATCCGGAACCCCTTCCGCGGCTCCGTAGACTCACCCGCATGAGCAATGACCCCGCCGTGGAGATCCGCGGACTGGTGAAGCGGTACGGGCCGAAAACAGCCGTGGACGGTCTCGACCTCACCGTCCGCAAGGCCTCGGTCACCGCAGTCCTCGGCCCCAACGGCGCGGGCAAGACCACCACCGTGGAGACCTGCGAGGGCTACCGCCGCCCCGACGCCGGCACCGTCCGCGTCCTCGGCCTCGACCCGGTCGCCCAGGCCGAGGCGCTGCGCCCGCGGATCGGCGTGATGCTCCAGTCCGGCGGGGTCTACTCCGGCGCCCGCGCCGTCGAGATGCTGCGCCACATGGCCAAGCTGTACGCCGACCCGCTCGACGTGGACGTCCTGGTCGAGCGGCTCGGGCTGGGCGGCTGCGGCCGCACCGCCTACCGCCGCCTCTCCGGCGGCCAGCAGCAGCGCCTGGCCATGGCCATGGCCGTGGTCGGCCGCCCCGAGCTGGTCTTCCTGGACGAGCCGACCGCGGGGCTCGACCCGCAGGCCCGCCGGGCGACCTGGGAGCTCGTACGGGAACTGCGCGCCGACGGGGTCTGCGTCGTCCTCACCACCCACCACATGGACGAGGCCGAGCAGCTCGCGGACGAGGTCGCCATCGTCGACTCCGGCCGGGTCATCGCCCACGGCAGCCCCGAGCAGCTGTGCCGCGGCGGCGCCGAGAACACCCTGCGCTTCACCGGCCGGCCCGCCCTCGACCTCGGCTCGCTGCTCAAGGCGCTGCCCGACGGCACCGAGGCCGCCGAGCTCACCGCGGGCGTCTACCGGGTCACCGGCGCCGTGGACCCGCAGCTGCTGGCCACGGTCGCCTCCTGGTGCGCCCAGCACGGGGTGATGCCGAGCAGCCTGTCGGTGGAGCGGCACAGCCTCGAAGACGTCTTCCTCGAACTGACCGGTAAGGAGCTGCGCGCATGAGCGCCGGTACGTTCACCCCCGCCCCGGGGGCCGCGCCCATGTCCCGCATGATCCTGGCGCAGACTGCGCTGGAGACCCGGATGCTGCTGCGCAACGGGGAGCAGCTGCTGCTGACCGTGATCATCCCGGCGCTGCTGCTGGTGCTGTTCTCCGCCGTGGACATCGTGGACACGAACGCCGAGAAGTCCGTGGACTTCCTCGCGCCCGGCATCCTGGCGCTGGCCGTGATGTCCACCGCCTTCACCGGGCAGGCCATCGCCACCGGCTTCGACCGCCGCTACGGGGTGCTCAAGCGGCTCGGCGCCTCGCCGCTGCCGCGCTGGGCGCTGATGGCCGCCAAGACGCTGTCCGTACTGGTCACCGAGGTGCTCCAGATCGCGCTGCTGACGGCGATCGCCTTCGCGCTGGGCTGGTCCCCGCACGGCAACCCCCTCGCGGTCGCCGCGCTCGTCCTGCTGGGCACCGCCGCCTTCTCCGGGCTCGGGCTGCTGATGGCGGGCACCCTCAAGGCCGAGGCCACGCTGGCCGCCGCCAACCTGGTGTTCCTGCTGCTGCTGGTCGGCGGCGGGGTGATCGTGCCGATGGAGAAGTTCCCCGGAGCCGTGCAGTCCGTACTGGGACTGCTGCCGATCTCGGCGCTGTCCGACGGGCTGCGCGAGGTGCTCCAGCACGGCGCCGGGCTGCCGTGGCAGGACGTGGCCGTGCTCGCCGTCTGGGCCGTCCTCGGACTCGGCGCCGCCGCGAAGCTGTTCCGCTGGGAGTGAATCCCCTCCCCCGGACGTTGGCCTGGCAGGAGGATGGGCGCCGCCCCGTGGGGGCGGTGCACACCAGGACGCCGGGGGGCGGACATGGCGCAGCGGGAAGACGTTCTACGGCTGGACGCGCAATGGGCACGGATCCGGTCGGGGGCCGCACGAGCGGCGCCGGCCGAGGCCGAGGCGCTGCTGACGGAGTTGATCGGCGCGCTGCGCGAACCGGCGCGGACCGATCCGGAGTGCGCGGCGCGGCTCGGTCTGCGCCTGGGCGACCTGGCGGCCCGCCGGTTCGCCGGCGGTGACCGGGCCGGTGCCCTCTCGGCCGTGGAGGAGGGGCTGCGGCATGCGCAGCAGGCGGCCGGGCACGCCCCGGAGTACGCCCGCTGGTACGCCCGGGGCCTGATCAACCAGGGGGTCTGGCTGTCCTGGCCGCTGAGCGACGAGGTGCGGCTGCCGCGCTACCCGCTGGGCCCGGAGGCCGGGTCCGGCCCGGGCGCGATGGAGCGGGCGGCGGGCGAGCGCGCCCTGGAGCTGACCCGGGCGGCGGTCGAGGTGTGGGCGGGCCTGGACCAGCAGGATCCGGTCAACCGGCGCGGTCTCGCGCAGGCCAAGGTGTTCCTCGGGGACCGTCTCGCGGAGCTGGGCTCCGCCGAGGAGGCGGTGGCCTGGGCGGTGGACGCGGAGGGCGGTTTCCGCCACCTGCTGCTCGCGGCCCCCGGTGCGGAGGAGTCCCAGGAGGCGGAGGAGGCCCTCGACCACATCGGCCGCCAGCTCGAACTGCGGCTGCGCTTCCTGTCCTTCGACTCCCTGGTGAGCCTGCGCGCCCAGGGGCTGCTGCCCGAACCCCTGCTGCCCCAGGCCGTGGTGGCGGCCCGGATCCAGGGCGTGGCCGAGCCCGAGATCGCCGCCCGGCTGCACCTCGGCGCCGAACAGGTGCGCACGATGCTGGAGGTCACGCCCTGGCTCGCGGTGTGGCGCTTCGAGGTGCGCGGTCCTGACGGACTGTGGAACATACAGGAACATCCGTGGCACAGCGGAACAGAAGTAAGAAACAGGACAGCAGGGGACATAGGCGCCGAATTGATACGCGGGTTCGCGGCATCCGCCGACTACCCCGGCGACGGCGTCCCTTGGCGCGTCCATCTCTGGTGGCACGAGGAAGGCGACCCCGTGGGAGCCCGGTTCCGCATGGCCGTCGGGCCGGAGACGGCGCAGGGCGGACCTGCGGGCACCCCCTCGTGAAAGTTTGCACAAGGCTCCGCGTACGATAAGGGCCGTGTTGACCCCTCTCGCTTACCTCGCCAACCGCTGGACCCCGGCACCCCGGATCGTCCGGCGGGCCGCCCTCGCCGCCCTCGTCATGAGCGTGCTCATCGTCGTCACCGGCGGCGCGGTACGGCTGACCGGCTCCGGTCTCGGCTGCGACACCTGGCCCAAGTGCACGGACGACAGCCTGATCGTGACCCAGGAGCAGGGCTTCCACGGGGCCATCGAGTTCGGCAACCGCATGCTGACGTACGTGCTCTGCGCGGCCGTTGGCTGGTGCATCATCGCGGCCCGCTCGGCCAAGCCGTGGCGCCGGTCGCTGACGAAGCTCGGCTGGCTCCAGTTCTTCATCGTGATGGGCAACGCGGTCCTCGGCGGCATCACCGTCCTGACGGGGCTCAACCCGTACAGCGTGGCCGGGCACTTCCTGCTCGCCACCTCGCTGATCACGGTCACCACGGTCACCTGGCAGCGCACCCGAGAGGGCGACTCCGCTCCCCGGCCGCGCGTCCCCGGTCCGGTGCGCAAGCTCTCCTGGGCCCTGATCGCGACCACCCTGGTGCTGATCGCCGCGGGCACCGTGGTCACCGGTTCCGGTCCGCACGCGGGCGACCGCAGCGAGATCAAGCGAATGCCGTTCGACTGGGCGGCCACCGCCCACGTCCACGCGGTCTCCGCCTGGGTGGTCTGCGCGCTCGCCGTGGCCATGTGGCTGGTGCTGCGCGTGGTCGACGCGCCGATCGACACCCGGGCCCGCGCCCGTGACCTGCTGATCGTGCTGCTCGCGCAGGGCGGCATCGGCTACGTCCAGTACTTCACCCACGTGCCCGAGGCCCTGGTCGCCGCCCACATGCTCGGCTCCTGCCTGGTGTGGATCGCCGTCCTCCGCGTGGCGCTCAGCCTGCGGGAGCGGCCCGCGACGCAGGCGGAGATCCCGGCGCAGGCCGACCCGCAGCTCTCCTCGGTCTGAGCCGCGGGGGCCCCGCCCCCGCGCCGCTCACCCGCGCTCGTCCAGCCGGTAGACGCGGCGGGCATTGCCCGCCGCGACCATGCCCGCAACGCGTTCGGCGTCCCGCCAGGACCAGGAGCCCTCGCCGACCCAGCCGCCCAGCACCCGGCCCAGCGCCTCCCGGAACACCAGGGCGCCCACCGCGTGCAGCTCGGGCAGCCGGCGCCCGCCGCTGGAGAACAGCAGCTTGCCGAAGGGGGCCAACTCCAGCACCTCGGCCAGCACCCCCGCCGCCCGCGCGCCGCTCTGCCCGAGCGCCGCGCCCAGATCGGCATGGACGTGCGGGAAGGCCGCCGCCAGCTGGGCGGCGTGCCGGTGGTACGGGTATCCGCCGAGCAGCACCAGCCGGGTCCCGAGCCCTGCGGTGGCCCGTACGAACTCCGTCAGCAGCGCCGGATCGGCCTGCTCCGGCCGCTGCCCCGGCTCCCCCGCGCCCGCCCCGGTGTGCAGCTGGAGCGGCAGCCGGGTCGCCACCGCGCTCCACAGCAGGTGCCGAAGGAGTACCGGATCCCGTACGGCTCCGCCCCTGGGGCGCCGCGCCAGCCACCGGCCGGCCGCCCCGCGCACCTCCCCCGGACCGGGCGGCTCGGGGTCCCGCCCGAGCACCGCGGGGTACCCCGCGTCCGCGCCGCAGGTGAAGGCCACGGCCGCCGCGGCGGCGTGGTGGACGGCCTCGGCGAGGTTGGCGAGGAAGGCCGGGACCGTGCCGGAGGTGTCGGCGGCCTGCTCGGCCAGCAGCTCCAGCCGTACGACCTCGAAGGCGTCGGCGTTCCCCGCCAGCGCCAGCTCCTTGGGGACGGTGAGGTCGCCGGGCACTCCCGTGTCGACCAGATAGGCGGCGACGCCGGAGCCCCGCAGCAGCCTGCGCCCGGACTCGACCACACCCAGCTCGCGCCGCCGGGCCAGGTACCGGGCGGGGGCGCAGTGCGGCTCCAGCCCGAGCAGCGGCGGGCACCAGCGGCGCACCGCGAAACCGGTCTGGGTGTCGAAGAAGGTGGTCCCGGCGGCGGGCGGGCCGGCCGAGCGGATCAGCTGGGCCTCGAAGGTGCCGAGGCCCAGCTCCGTACGGAGCACTCCGTGGCAGTACTGGTCCACCAGGGGCGGCGTTTCGATCATCCGGGCATCCCGTTGCGGACGTGAGGAAGGGGCTTCCACACGTCCTAACGGGTGAGCGGGGTGTGAGGTGTTGCTCGCGCTGTTGACCGAGCGGCCACCTCTGGGAGAGGCCGCCGCGATCAGGCCGCCGGGTTCGCCGCCCCGCCGAGCTGGATGCCGGCCATCCGCGACCATTCGTACGGGCCGGTCCTGACACGGGCGGCGAACTCGCCGTCGAACTCCTCGTGGAGGGTCAGGCCGGACTTCTCGGCGGCCAGCCGGGCCACCGTGTACGTCGGGGCCACCAGGTCGCCCCAGCCGCCGTCCGTGCCGACGAGGACGATCCGGGTGCCGGACTGGCCGATGTGCGCGAGATGGCCCTCGGCGCCGCCGTGGTGCTTGGCGAACGCGCCGATCTGCCGGGCCAGCTTCGCGGCCTTCCGGTCCTGCTTCTTGTCTGCGGTGTCCGCCGTGGTGTCTGCCATGGACAGCATGCTACCGGCGGGTAATGAGCGGAGGAAGTATCAGCGGAGGAAGGGATCCACGGCCACCGCCACGAACAGCAGCGACACGTACGTGATCGACCAGTGGAACAGGCGCATCTCCTTGAGCTTCGCGCCCTTCACGCCCGACTTCGCCCGCGCGTGCAGCGCGTGCGCCTCCCACAGCCACCAGCCGCCGGCGGCCAGCGCGACCGCGGTGTAGAACCAGCCGGTGTACCCCAGCGGGGTCAGCAGCAGCGAGACCGCCACCATCACCCAGCTGTAGAGGACGATCTGTCGCGCCACGGCCTGGTTGCCCGCGACGACCGGCAGCATCGGGACGCCGACGCGCGCGTAGTCCTCCTTCACCTTCATGGACAGCGGCCAGTAGTGCGGCGGCGTCCAGAAGAAGATGACGAGGAAGAGGATGACCGCGGCCCAGGAGACCTCGTTCTTGACGGCGGACCAGCCGATGAGCACCGGCATGCAGCCCGCGATGCCGCCCCAGACGATGTTCTGCGCGGTGCGCCGCTTCAGCAGCATCGTGTAGACGACGACGTAGAAGAGGAGCGCCCCGAGCGCGAGCGCGGCCGACAGCCAGTTGACGAGCAGCCCGAAGAACAGGGTGGAGACCACCGCGAGCGTGATGCCGAAGGCCAGGCACTCGCGCGGGCTCACCATGCCGGTCACCAGCGGCCGCTGCGCGGTGCGGTCCATCAGCGCGTCGATGTCGCGGTCGATGTACATGTTCAGCGCGTTGGCGCCGCCCGCGGACAAGTACCCGCCGAAGCAGGTGGCGAGGACCAGCCACAGTGACGGCACGCCCTGTTCGGCGAGGAACATCACCGGCACTGTGGTGATCAGCAGAAGTTCGATGATCCGCGGCTTGGTCAAAGCCACGAAAGCCATGACCCGGGCCCCGAACGGCCGGTGACCGGGGCTCGTCCCGAGCACCCCCGCTGGACGGGATTCGACGGCCGTCACGCACACCCCTGACAGAGAAACCAGCAAGCTCCGGACATAAAGGTCCGCTGAAGGCTTGCACGTACCACGCCACTCTAGACGTTGCACTTACGTCGCCCCGCGCGGGGGTCGCCTCGTGTTGGTCCGATCGGAGCCGCCGACGTCATGACGGACTGCGGGCACTCGAATAGCTGCACGCCGTCACGGGGGTAGGCTCGGAATCGCGCCGGTGCACCGTTCGTCACCGGGTAACAGACATGTGGAGAGGAGCCCTGACCCACGGTGAGCACCAAGCCGACGACCACAGAGCTCGACTGGACCGATCTCGACCAGCGGGCCGTCGACACCGCCCGCATCCTGGCCGCCGACGCCGTCCAGAAGGTGGGTAACGGCCACCCCGGTACGGCGATGAGCCTGGCCCCCGCCGCGTACACCCTCTTCCAGAAGGTGATGCGGCACGACCCGGCGGACCCCGAGTGGGTGGGCCGCGACCGTTTCGTGCTTTCCGCGGGGCACTCGTCCCTCACTCTTTACACCCAGCTCTACCTCGGCGGCTTCGGCCTGGAGCTCGCCGACCTCGAAGCCTTCCGCACCTGGGGTTCCAAGACCCCCGGCCACCCGGAGTACGGCCACACGGCCGGCGTCGAGACCACCACCGGCCCGCTGGGCCAGGGCATCGCCAACGCGGTGGGCATGGCCATGGCCGCCCGCTACGAGCGCGGCCTGTTCGACCCGGAGGCCGCCCCGGGCGCCTCCCCCTTCGACCACATGGTCTACGCGATCGCGGGCGACGGCTGCCTCCAGGAGGGCATCTCCCACGAGGCGTCCGCCCTGGCCGGCCACCAGAAGCTCGGCAACCTGGTGCTGCTGTGGGACGACAACCACATCTCCATCGAGGGCGACACCGAGACGGCCGTCTCGGAGGACACCCTCAAGCGGTACGAGGCGTACGGCTGGCACGTCCAGCGCGTCGCTCAGCAGCCGAACGGCGACCTCGACCCGAAGGCGCTGTTCGAGGCCCTGGCCGCGGCCAAGGCCGAGACCGGGCGCCCGTCCTTCATCGCGATGCGCTCGATCATCGCCTGGCCGGCCCCGCACGCCCAGGGCACCGAGGCCTCGCACGGCTCGGCCCTCGGTGACGACGAGGTCGCCGCCACCAAGCGCGTCCTCGGCTTCGACCCGGAGAAGAGCTTCGACGTCTCCGCCGAGGTCCTCGCGCACACCCGCAAGGCGCTGGACCGCGGCCGCGAGGCCAAGGCCGCCTGGGAGAAGGACTTCTCCGCCTGGCACACCGCCAACCCGGAGCGCGCCGCCGAGTTCGACCGCATCAACGCCAACGAGCTGCCCGCCGGCTGGGAGGACAAGCTCCCCGCCTTCGAGACCGGCAAGGGCGTCGCCACCCGCGCGGCCTCCGGCAAGGTCCTCGAAGCGCTCGGCTCGGTCATCCCGGAGCTGTGGGGCGGCTCGGCCGACCTGGCCGGCTCCAACAACACCACGATCGACAAGCACTCGTCCTTCCTCCCGAAGGGCAACCCGCTGCCGGAGGCCGACCCGTACGGTCGCACCGTCCACTTCGGCATCCGCGAGCACGCCATGGCCGCGACCATGAACGGCATCGCGCTGCACGGCCACACCCGCATCTACGGCGGCACCTTCCTGGTGTTCTCCGACTACATGCGCAACGCCGTCCGCCTGTCCGCGCTGATGCACGTGCCGGTCACGTACGTGTGGACGCACGACTCCATCGGCCTCGGCGAGGACGGCCCGACGCACCAGCCGATCGAGCACCTCGCCTCGCTGCGCGCCATCCCGGGCCTGAACGTGGTCCGCCCGGCCGACGCGAACGAGACCGTCATCGCCTGGCGCGAGATCCTGCGCCGCCACACCAAGGTGTTCGGCAAGGGCGCCCCGCACGGTCTGGCGCTGACCCGCCAGGGCGTGCCGACGTACGAGCGCAACGAGGACGCCGCCAAGGGCGGGTACGTGCTCTTCGAGGCTGAGGGTGGCGACGCCCAGGTCGTCCTCATCGGCACCGGCTCCGAGGTCCAGCTCGCCGTCGCCGCGCGCGAGGCGCTGCAGGCCGAGGGCATCCCGGCCCGCGTCGTCTCGATGCCGTCCGTCGAGTGGTTCGAGGAGCAGGACCAGGCGTACAAGGACAGCGTCCTGCCGCCGTCCGTCAAGGCCCGCGTCGCGGTCGAGGCCGGGGTCGGCCTGACCTGGCACCGCTACGTCGGCGACGCCGGCCGGATCGTCTCGCTGGAGCACTTCGGCGCCTCCGCCGACGCCAAGGTGCTCTTCCGCGAGTTCGGCTTCACCCCCGAGGCCGTCACCGCCGCCGCCAAGGCTTCTCTCGATGAAATCGGTGGCATCACCGCCGCCGCGCGCTGACACCGGTACACGAACCAGTAGGAGATGCAATTCCCATGACAGACGCACTCAAGCGCCTCTCCGACGAGGGCGTGGCGATCTGGCTGGACGACCTGTCCCGCAAGCGCATCACGTCCGGCAACCTGGCCGAGCTCATCGACCAGTCGCACGTGGTCGGTGTCACCACCAACCCGTCGATCTTCCAGAAGGCGATCAGCAGCGGCGACGGCTACGAGCAGCAGCTCGCCGACCTCGCCGCCCGCAAGGTCACCGTCGACGAGGCCATCCGCATGATCACGACGGCGGACGTCCGCGACGCCGCCGACATCCTGCGCCCGGTCTACGACAGCACCGACGGCCAGGACGGCCGGGTCTCCATCGAGGTCGACCCGCGGCTGGCCCACAACACCACGGCGACGATCGCCGAGGCCAAGCAGCTGGCCTGGCTGGTGGACCGCCCGAACACGCTGATCAAGATCCCGGCGACCAAGGCCGGCCTGCCGGCGATCACCGAGGTCATCGGCAAGGGCATCAGCGTCAACGTCACGCTGATCTTCTCGCTGGAGCGCTACCGCGAGGTCATGGACGCGTACCTGGCGGGTCTGGAGAAGGCCAAGTCCGCGGGCCTGGACCTCTCGCTGATCCACTCGGTCGCCTCCTTCTTCGTGTCCCGCGTGGACAGCGAGATCGACAAGCGCCTGGACGCCGTCGGCACCGACGAGGCGAAGGCCCTGAAGGGCAAGGCGGCCCTCGCCAACGCCCGTCTGGCCTACGAGGCCTACGAAGAGGTGTTCTCCTCCGACCGGTGGAACGCCCTGGAGCGCGTCGGCGCCAACAAGCAGCGTGCGCTGTGGGCCTCGACGGGCGTCAAGGACCCGGCGTACAAGGACACCCTGTACGTGGTCGACCTGGTCGCCCCGAACACGGTGAACACCATGCCGGAGGCCACCCTGGAGGCCACCGCCGACCACGGTGAGATCACGGGTGACACCGTGCGCGCCACGTACGACCAGTCCCGCGCCGAGCTCGACGCGGTCGCGAAGCTGGGCATCTCGTACGACGATGTGGTGCAGCTGCTCGAAGACGAGGGCGTCGAGAAGTTCGAGGCGTCCTGGAACGACCTGCTGAAGTCCACCGAGGCGGAGCTTGAGCGCCTTGCCCCCACGGAGGCCTGAACACTTTGTCTGTGAACGGAGCGAACCCGCTTCGTGACGCACAGGACCGGCGGCTCCCGCGTATCGCGGGGCCGTCCGGCCTGGTCATTTTCGGCGTTACGGGTGACCTGTCGCGCAAGAAGCTGATGCCCGCCATCTACGACCTGGCGAACCGGGGGCTGCTGCCGCCGGGCTTCTCGCTGATCGGCTTCGCCCGCCGTGAATGGGAGCACGAGGACTTCGCCCAGGAGGTGTACGAGGCCGTCAAGCAGCACTCGCGCACCCCCTTCCGGGAGGAGGTCTGGCAGCAGCTGGTGCAGGGCTGCCGCTTCGTGCAGGGCGATTTCGACGACGACGCGGCGTTCGAGACCCTGAAGTCCACGATCGACGACCTGGACAAGGCACAGGGCACGGGCGGCAATTTCGCCTTCTACCTGTCCGTGCCGCCGAAGTTCTTCCCCAAGGTGGTCCAGCAGCTCAAGAACCACGGGCTGGCGCAGAAGGAGGGCTCCTGGCGGCGTGCCGTCATCGAGAAGCCCTTCGGGCACGACCTGAAGAGCGCCGAGGAGCTCAACAAGGTCGTCCACGAGGTCTTCCCGCGGGACGAGGTCTTCCGGATCGACCACTACCTCGGCAAGGAGACCGTCCAGAACATCCTGGCGCTCCGCTTCGCCAACACGATGTTCGAGCCGATCTGGAACCGGTCCTACGTCGACCACGTGCAGATCACCATGGCCGAGGACATCGGCATCGGCGGTCGGGCCGGGTACTACGACGGCATCGGCGCGGCCCGCGACGTCATCCAGAACCACCTGCTGCAGCTGCTCGCGCTGACCGCGATGGAGGAGCCCGGCTCCTTCCACCCCAAGGCGCTGGTGGCGGAGAAGCTCAAGGTCCTCACGGCCGTCGAGCTCCCCGAGGACCTGGGCAAGCACACCGTGCGCGGCCAGTACTCGGCGGCGTGGCAGGGCGGCGAGAAGGTCGTCGGGTACCTCGAAGAGGACGGCATCGACCCCAAGTCGAAGACCGACACCTACGCGGCCATCCGCCTGGAGATCAACAACCGCCGCTGGGCGGGCGTCCCGTTCTACCTGCGGACCGGCAAGCGCCTGGGCCGCCGGGTGACCGAGATCGCGGTCGTCTTCAAGCGGGCCCCGTACCTGCCGTTCGAGTCGGGCGCGACCGAGGAGCTGGGGCAGAACGCCCTGGTCATCCGGGTCCAGCCGGACGAGGGCGTGACGGTGCGCTTCGGCTCCAAGGTTCCGGGCACCTCCATGGAGGTCCGGGACGTGACGATGGACTTCGCGTACGGCGAGTCCTTCACGGAGTCGAGCCCCGAGGCGTACGAGCGGCTGATCCTCGACGTCCTGCTGGGTGACGCGAACCTCTTCCCGCGCCACCAGGAGGTCGAGCTGTCCTGGAACATCCTCGACCCGATCGAGGAGTACTGGGACAAGCACGGCAAGCCCGCGCAGTACCCGGCGGGAACCTGGGGCCCGGTCGAGGCGGACGAGATGCTCGCACGAGACGGACGGAGCTGGCGCCGGCCATGAAGATCGACCTCACGGAGACCACCTCCAGCAAGATCAACGCCGCGTTGGTGCAGGCGCGCCGGGACATCGGCACGCCGGCCATCGGCATGGTCCTCACGCTGGTGATCGTGACCGACGAAGAGAACGCGTACGACGCGCTCAAGTCGGCGAACGACGCGTCCCACGAACACCCTTCGCGGATCGTCGTCGTCATCAAGCGGGTCAGCCGCTCGCCGCGCAGCCGCCGCGACGCCCGTCTCGACGCGGAAGTCCGCGTCGGGGCGGACGCCGGCACCGGTGAGACGGTGGTGCTCCGCCTTCACGGTGAACTGGTAGACCACGCCCAGTCAGTGGTTCTCCCGCTCCTCCTGCCGGACGCGCCCGTCGTGGTCTGGTGGCCGGACGGTGCCCCGTCGGACCTGGCGGGCGATCCGCTGGGTGCGCTCGGACAGCGCCGGATCTCGGACACGTACGCCTGCGAGAACCCGGAGCAGGGGCTCGGGCAGCGGGCCGCGGCCTACGCCCCGGGTGACACGGACCTGTCCTGGACCCGGATCACGCCGTGGCGCTCGATGCTGGCCGCCGCGCTGGACCAGCAGTCAGTCAAGGTCGCCTCGGTGGTCGTCGAGGGCGAGGACGAGAACCCGAGCTGCGAGCTGCTGGCCATGTGGCTGGCGGACCGCCTCCAGGTGCCCGTCCGGCGTACGGTCTCGGGCGGTCCCGGCCTGACCTCGGTCCGGCTGGAGACCAAGGACGGGGACATCGTCCTGGACCGGGCGGACGGCTCGCTGGCGACGCTGTGCATGCCGGGGCAGCCCGACCGTGCGGTGGCGCTCAAGCGCCGGGACACGGCCGAGCTCCTGGCGGAGGAGCTGCGCCGGCTGGACCCGGACAACACCTACGAGGCCGCGCTGAAGTTCGGCGTGGCCAAGCTGGCCGCGGCGGCGCCTGCGGTCCCCGCTCCGGGCAAGGCCGAGGCCGCTCCGGCCAAGGCCGAGACCCCGGCCGCGAAGCCTGCGGCGAAGCCCGCGAAGAAGGCCCCGGCCAAGTAGCCAGTACCCGCTGCGCGGGGCGGGATCTCTTCCCGCCCCGCGCAGCGGACCCCGCACCCACGATCGACAAGGCGGCAGCAATGGGAATGACGACTCCCCAGGTCGTCGTCCACCGGGACAAGGAGCTGATGGCCCAGGCCGCGGCGGCCCGGCTCATCACCAAAATCGTCGACGCGCAAGCCGCCCGCGGCAGCGCCTCCGTCGTCCTCACCGGCGGCCGCAACGGCAACGGCCTCCTCGCCGCGCTGGCCACGGCCCCGGCCCGGGACGCCGTCGACTGGTCGCGGATCGACCTCTGGTGGGGCGACGAGCGCTACGTCCCCGCCGACGACCCCGAGCGCAACCACACCCAGGCCCGTGAGGCCCTCCTGGACTCCGTCCCGGTCGACCCGGCGCGCGTGCACGCGATGCCCGCCTCCGACGGCCCGTACGGGGCGGACGTGGACGCCGCGGCCGCCTCCTACGCGGCCGAGCTGGCGAAGGCCGCCGGGCCCGAGGACCACGGGCCGGTCCCCACCTTCGACGTCCTGATGCTGGGCGTCGGCCCGGACACCCACATCGCCTCGCTCTTCCCCGAGCACCCGGCCTCCCGCGAGACCGACCGCACGGTCGTCGGCGTGCACGGCGCGCCCAAGCCGCCGCCCACCCGGATCTCCCTGACCCTCCCGGCCATCCGGGCGGCCCGCGAGGTCTGGCTGCTGGCGGCGGGCGAGGACAAGGCCGGGGCGGTGGCCATCGCCCTCGGCGGTGCGGGCGCCGTCCAGGCCCCCGCCGCGCAGGCGTACGGCCGCTCCCGCACCCTGTGGCTGCTCGACCGCGCGGCCGCGGCGAAGCTCCCGACGGGCCTGTACCCGCCGGCCGCCTCCTGACCCGGCCCCGTACGCACACGGCCGAAGGGCCCGCCCCCGAACCGGGAGCGGGCCCTTTTGCGCATCCGTGGGCGGGCCTCCGGGCTCAGCCGCGGCCGCGCAGCTCCCGGTAGGTGGCCACGAGGGCCTTCGACGAGGCGTCCAGCCCCGGCACCTCCGCGCCGTCCGTCAGCGCCGGCTCGACCCGCTTCGCGAGGACCTTGCCGAGCTCCACGCCCCACTGGTCGAAGGAGTCGATGTTCCACACGGCGCCCTGGACGAACACCTTGTGCTCGTACAGCGCGATCAGCTGGCCCAGCACCGCCGGGGTGAAGTCCTGCGCCAGGATCGTCGTCGTCGGGTGGTTCCCCTTGAAGGTCTTGTGCGGGACCAGGGGCTCCGCCACGCCCTCCGCGCGGACCTCCTCCGGCGTCTTGCCGAAGGCCAGCGCCTGCGTCTGCGCGAAGAAGTTCGCCATCAGCAGGTCGTGCTGGTCCGCGAGGGTCGGCGGCAGTTCGCCGACCGGCCGGGCGAAGCCGATGAAGTCCGCCGGGATCACCTTCGTGCCCTGGTGGATCAACTGGTAGTACGCGTGCTGCCCGTTGGTGCCGGGCGTGCCCCACACCACCGGACCGGTCTGCCAGTCCACCGGATTGCCGTCCCGGTCCACGGACTTGCCGTTGGACTCCATGTCCAGCTGCTGGAGGTACGCGGTGAAGCGGGAGAGGTAGTGGCTGTACGGCAGGACCGCGTGCGACTGCGCGTCGAAGAAGGCCCCGTACCAGATCCCCAACAGGCCCATCAGGAGCGGTGCGTTCTGCTCCGGCGGGGCCGTGCGGAAGTGCTCGTCCACCGTCCGGAAGCCGCCCAGCATCTCCCGGAAGGCGTCCGGCCCGATCGCGATCATCAGCGAGAGCCCGATCGCGGAGTCGAAGGAGTAGCGCCCGCCGACCCAGTCCCAGAACCCGAACATGTTGGCCGGATCGATGCCGAACGCGGTGACCTTCTCCGCGTTGGTCGACAGCGCCACGAAGTGCCGTGCCACGGCCGCCGTGTCACCGCCCAGACCCGCCAGCAGCCACTCCCGCGCCGACTCGGCGTTGGTGATGGTCTCGATGGTGGTGAAGGTCTTGGAGGCGATGACGAACAGCGTCCGCTCCGGGTCCAGGTCCCGTACGGCCTCGTGCAGGTCGGCGCCGTCCACGTTGGACACGAACCGTACGGTCAGCGCCCGGTCGGTGAACGCGCGCAGCGCCTCGTACGCCATCGCCGGGCCCAGGTCGGAGCCGCCGATGCCGATGTTGACCACGTTCGTGATGCGCTTGCCGGTGAAACCGGTCCACTCCCCCGACCGGACCTGGTCGGAGAAGGCCGCCATCTTGTCGAGGACGGCGTGCACCTCGGGGACGACGTTCTCGCCGTCCACCTCGACCACCGCGCCCTTCGGCGCGCGCAGGGCGGTGTGCAGGACCGCCCGGTCCTCGGTCGTGTTGATCTTCTCGCCGCGGAACATCGCCTCGCGCAGCTCGGCCACGCCCGTCGCTGCCGCCAGCTCGCGCAGCAACTCCAGCGTCTGGTCGGTCACCAGGTGCTTCGAGTAGTCGATGTACAGGTCCCCGACCCGCAGCGTGTAACCCGTTCCCCGGTTCGGATCCGCCGCGAACAGCTCACGCAGGTGCGTCTGCCCCAGCTCTTCGCGGTGCTTGCCGAGTGCCATCCACTCGGGCGTCCGGTTGAGCCTCGTACGGCTGTCTGCGTTCATCTCGGACATCAACCCGTTTCTTCCGTCCTGTCGTGCCCCGCCGATCACCAACTTAAGGGATCAAAGGGGGGTGTGCCGGACAGCGCCTTCGGCGCGGGGTACGCAAAGGGGCCCGGCCCGCTGGAGAAGACTCCTGCGGGTCGGGCCCGGTGTCACACCGTCACTCTTGCGTCCGTCAGATCTCGCCGCGGAGCTTGGCGAGCGCCTCGGCGAGGATGGCCTCGCCGTCGGCGTCCGACCGCCGCTCCCGCACGTACGCCAGGTGCGTCTTGTAGGGCTCGGTGCGCGGCGGCGCGGGCGGGTTGTCCCGGTCCTGGCCGGCCGGGAACCCGCAGCGCGGGCAGTCCCAGGTGTCCGGCACCTGCGCGTCGCTGGCGAAGCTCGGCTGCGTCTCGTGCCCGTTCGAGCACCAGAAGGAGATGCGCAGGCGGGGCGCGGACTCGCCGCGCTCGGCCTCACCCATCGGCCCCGCTCCGACCCGACTGCCACGGATCGCGTTGCCACTTGCCACGGTCGTAACTCCCTGCGTGATGGTGCCGCGAAGCGTGAGTGGATTCCGCTGCGGGCGCCCCAGTCTACGTAAGGCCCAACGCACGTCCATCACATGGAGTTACTCACTCCAGGCCGTGGACGCCGTCCTCATGATAGGCGGGGTGGAGCCGACCGGTCCGGCGGAATGGCCAGAACCGTCGGCTTCGCTACTTCAGCAGAATCCCGAGCGTCATGATGCAGGCGAACCAGAGCAGACCGACCACGACGGTGATCCGGTCCAGGTTGCGCTCCGCGACCGAGGAGCCGCCGACGGAGGACTGCATGCCGCCGCCGAACATGTCGGAAAGGCCGCCGCCCTTGCCCTTGTGCATCAGCACGAGCAGCATCAGCAGGGCGCTGAAGACGATCAGGGCGATCGAGAACCCCATAATCACGGCTGATTCCTACTTTCTGGCTTTTCTGGCTGTCCGGCTCTGCTTGACGTGCGCGGGGGCCAGTGGCTGGTGGTTCAGCCTCCTGGCCCCCGCAAGGGTACGACGGATCCGTCCTACCGCATACTCACTGCGACGATCACGCAGGTCACTGGTCGCGGAAGCGGACGATCTTCACGAATTCCTCCGCGTCCAGCGCCGCGCCGCCGATCAGGGCGCCGTCGACGTCGGGCTGGGCCATGATCGCCGCGATGTTGCCGGACTTCACGGAGCCGCCGTACTGGATGCGGACCTTGTCGGCCAGCTCCTGGGAGTACAGCTCGGCGAGGCGGGTGCGGATCGCCCCGCAGACCTCCTGCGCGTCCTCGGGGGTGGCGACCTCGCCGGTCCCGATCGCCCAGACGGGCTCGTACGCGATCACGATGGACTCGACCTGCTCGGCCGGAATGTCCTTGAGGCTGCCGTCGACCTGCGCGAGCGTGTACGGGACCTGCCGGCCGGCCTTGCGGACGTCCAGGCCCTCGCCGACGCACAGGATCGGGGTGATCCCGTGCTGGTAGGCGGCCTTGACCTTGGCGTTGCAGAGCTCGTCGCTCTCGCCGTGGTACTGGCGGCGCTCGCTGTGGCCGACGGCCACGTACGTGCACTTCAGCTTCGCGAGCATCGAGCCGGAGATCTCGCCGGTGTAGGCACCGGAGTCGTGCGCCGAGATGTCCTGGGCGCCGTACTTGATCTTCAGCTTGTCGCCGTCGACCAGGGTCTGGACCGAGCGCAGGTCGACGAAGGGCGGCAGGACCGCCACCTCGACGGCGTCGTAGTCCTTGTCGGCGAGCGCGAAGGCGAGCTTCTGGACGTGCGCGATGGCCTCAAGGTGGTTGAGGTTCATCTTCCAATTGCCCGCCATCAGCGGGGTACGCGTGGTCATACGGGTTCAGACCTCCAGTGCGGCGAGGCCGGGGAGCGTCTTGCCCTCGAGGTATTCGAGGGAGGCGCCGCCACCGGTCGAGATGTGACCGAATGCGTTCTCGTCGAAGCCGAGCGTGCGCACGGCCGCGGCGGAGTCGCCGCCGCCGACCACGGTGAACGCGTTGCTGTCGACGAGGGCCTGCGCGATGGCGCGGGTGCCTCCGGCGTAGTCGGGGTGCTCGAAGACGCCCACGGGACCGTTCCAGAAGACGGTCTCCGCGTCGGCGATCTTCGACGCGTACAGCTCACGGGTCTTGGGACCGATGTCCAGACCCTCCTTGTCGGCGGGGATCTTGTCCGCGTCGACGGTGATGAACTCGGCCGGGGTCTTGCCCTTGAGGTCGGGGAAGTCCGCCGAGGCCAGGATGTCGACCGGGAGGACCAGCTCGACGCCGCTCTTCTCGGCGCGCTCCATGTACTCCTTGACGACGTCCACCTGGTCCTTCTGGAGCAGGGAGATGCCGACCTCGTAGCCCTTGGCGTAGAGGAAGGTGTACGCCATGCCGCCGCCGATGAGGATGCGGTCGGCCTTGCCGAGCAGCTGGTCGATGACGGCCAGCTTGTCGGAGACCTTGGCACCGCCGAGGACGACCACGTACGGGCGCTTGACCTCGGCGGTCAGCTTCTTCAGGACGCCGACCTCGGTGGCGATCAGGTAGCCGGCCGCGTGCGGGAGGCGCGCGGGCAGGTCGAAGACCGAGGCGTGCTTGCGGTGGACGGCGCCGAAGCCGTCGCCGACGTAGACGTCGGCGAGCTCGGCGAGCTGGTCCGCGAAGGCGCCGCGCTCGGCGTCGTCCTTCGAGGTCTCACCGGCGTTGAAGCGCAGGTTCTCGATGACGGCGACCTGGCCGTCGGCGAGGGCGGCGACGGTCTCCTTGGCGGAGGAGCCGACGGTGTCGGTGGCGAACGCGACGTCCGCACCGAGCAGTTCACCGAGTCGCTTGGCGGCCGGAGCGAGTGAGAAGGCCGGGTCCGGGGCGCCCTTGGGGCGGCCCAGGTGCGAGGCGACGATCACGCGGGCGCCGGCTTCGGCGAGCTTCGCGATGGTCGGCTGCACGGCGCGGATGCGACCGTCGTCGGTGATCGTGTCGCCCGCGAGCGGCACGTTGAGGTCGGCGCGGACGAAGACCCGCTTGCCGGCCACGCCTTCGGCGAGCAGTTCGTCGATCGTCTTCATGTGTTTCTACTCCTTATCCCCATACACGGGTTCTGCCGGTGCGGGGCCGATCGGTGGAGGCAGACGACAGGGCCCGTGCAGCGCTCCATCGCGCTGACCGGACCCTGTCCTCACATCTTGGTGCCTGGCCCTGCTACCTGAGACTTAGAGCTGACCGCCGACGAAGACGGTCAGGTCGACGAGGCGGTTGGAGTAGCCCCACTCGTTGTCGTACCAGCCGACGACCTTGACCTGCGTACCGTCCTGAACCATGGTCAGGGAGGAGTCGAAGGTGCAGGAAGCCGGCCAGTTCACGATGTCGGAGGAGACGATCGCGTCCTCGGTGTAGTCGAGGATGCCCTTGAGCTGGCCCTCGGCGGCCTTCTGGAAGGCGGCGTTGATCTCTTCCTTGGTGGTCTCGCGAGAGAGCTCCAGGACGAGGTCGGTGACCGAGCCGGTCGGGACCGGGACGCGCATGGCGATGCCGTCCAGCTTGCCCTTGAGCTGCGGGAGGACCAGAGCGGTGGCCTTGGCGGCACCCGTCGAGGTCGGGATGATGTTCTCGGCGGCGGCGCGGGCGCGGCGCAGGTCCGAGTGCGGGAAGTCCAGGATGCGCTGGTCGTTCGTGTACGCGTGGACCGTGGTCATCATGCCCTTGACGATGCCGAAGTTCTCGTCGAGAACCTTGGCCATCGGCGCCACGCAGTTGGTGGTGCAGGAGGCGTTGGAGATGACGTGGTGGTTGGCCGCGTCGTACTTGTCCTGGTTGACGCCCATCACGATGGTGATGTCCTCGTCCTTGGCCGGAGCCGAGATGAGGACCTTCTTCGCGCCCGCGGCGATGTGCTTGGCGGCGTCGGCCTTCTTCGTGAAGATGCCGGTCGACTCGATGACGATGTCCGCGCCGAGCTCGCCCCAGGGCAGGTTCGCGGGGTCACGCTCGGCGAACGTCTTGAAGGTGTTGCCGCCGACGGTGATGGTGTCGTCGGTGTGGGAGACCTCGGCCTTGAGGCGGCCCAGGATGGTGTCGTACTTGAGCAGGTGCACCAGGGTCGCGTTGTCAGTCAGGTCGTTGACACCGACGATCTCGATGTCCGCTCCCTGCTCAAGGAGCGCCCGGAAGTAGTTGCGGCCAATTCGGCCAAAACCATTGATGCCTACGCGGATCGTCACGAACCGATCTCCTCGTTGGTGCGCCGGCCTGTCCCGCCGGCGAGCTGTATGGGATGTCCCCGACCGCTTACGACCCTACCTCTCCGTGAGCTTTTGAGTGACATCGGCCGGGACCTGACACTCCCCCTGCCACACGGGAGACCGCCGCCGGAGCCCGCACCCTGCGCTCGGCACGGGACCCCGGGGACTTTGACCCCCGTCACTCAGGGTGAGCGAAGAGGGCTCGAATGATCAGCGGTGCAGCGACCTGAGCGCCTTACCGACGAGTACGGCTCGGTCCGCCGCCGCCGGCAGGTGTTCGAGGCCGAAACCGAGGAGCACCGTGTTACGCGTAGTGACCGAGGCGTACGACTTGAACAGCTCGCCGGACCGGGCCCAATCGCCGGGAACGACAGGACTTCCGGCAGGTGCGCCCTGGGCGGTCCAGCCACCCAGGGAGGTCTCGAACCCCTCCACGGCCTGGTCGGCTCCGCCGACGGAGACGCGCGCGTCGTCCGCGAACAGGCCGCGGCCGCCGGAGCCGCCGTCCGAGACGTACGAGAGGGAGACCTCGACGGTCTTGCCCGCGTACGCGCTCAGGTCGAAGGCGACCTGCTTCCAGCCGTCGGAGGATCCGGTGAAGCTGTTCCACTGGCCGCTGGTGCCGTCGGCGGTGCAGCCGGCGCTGTCGAGGGTGAGGTAGTGCTTCAGGAACGGGTGGCCGTTGACGTAGAACCCGGCCTCGCACTCCGTCGGGACGGCGGCGGCGGTCAGGCCGCCCGCCTCGGGCAGCGTGGTCCAGTCCTCGGCCCCGGTGGTGTGGGCCTCCAGGATCGCGTGGTCGTAGCCCTGCTCGGTGTTCCAGTTGAGGGCCATCTTGAGCTGCGGCCGGTCGGCGGCGGTGACCTTGGTCAGGTCGATGGTGCGGGTCAGCCGCTTCCACTCGTCGTCCTCGTGGGTGGCCGCGGCCATCCCCGCACCGGAGTAGGGGGCGTACGGGTTCACGACCCCGGCGTACTGGCCGGCCTGCGCGCTCTTGAACTGCGGGAACTGCGCCGCGGGCAGGGAGTCGGAGGTGACCGCGTAGGAGCCGGGGGCGTTGAACGGGTTGCCCGCCGCGTCGCCCAGGCCGCCCTTGGCGCCGGAGAGGGCACCCGTACCGGTGAAGCCGGTCGCGCCGCGGGCGCTCGTACGGCTGTAAGCGCCGAGGTAGTACTGGCTGAAGTCGTCCGTCACGGCGCGGCCGACCTGGGCGTTGCCGCCCGCGAGCTCGCCGGCCTCGATCAGCTTGCCGCCCTCGTTGAGGAAGTCCCGTACGGCGAGCTGGGTGTCGCCGCCGGGGGTCTTGGCGCCGGTGTAGTGGACGGCCGTACGGAAGTGGGAGAGCACGCCGAGGTGGTGCGGGGCGCCCTGCGTGGCCACGTCCCAGACCGCCGCGGACTTCCCGTTGGCGCGCAGGGCGTCGACGTACTCCTGCGCGTGCTGGGCCTTGGCCCCCTCCTCGGCGATCACCAGCACGTCGGCGCGCGGCCGCTCGGCCACCGTGTACGTGAAGTGCTCGCTGGAGACCTGCCGGCCGGAGCCGTCGCGGCCGGTGAACCAGACCTCGACCTTGTCACCCGGCTTGGCGCCGTCGACCTTCGCCCGGTACTCGTCGAACCAGTTGTTGTCGTCGCCGCCGTAGACGTCGCCGCCCTTCCAGGCCCGCAGTCCGTCGTCGTGCGTACGGCCGCCGTTGATGCGGAACTTGAGCTGCTTGTCCTTCAGCGCCTTGCGGGCGGTGACGGAGACCGTCTGGTCCTCGCCCTTGGCCACGTAGGAGGTGGCGAAGGGGTCGAGGGTGAAGTCCGCGGCGCTCAGGCCGACGGAGGACTTCGGCTGGTCCGGGTGGGCGGCGCTCTCGCCGACGGCGAGGGCGAAGGGGACGTTCTTCGCGAACTCCGCCTGGATGAGCTTCTCGTCGTCCGGGAAGTTGAAGCCGGACCGGCAGTCCTCGGGCTTCCACCGGTCGTTCGGGTCGCTCGCGGAGGCCGTCTGGCAGGTGGTCATCTCCGGCGTGAACATCATGACGCCGTTGACGTTGGCGGCGTGGCCGTCGGCCTCGCCGTTGGTGGTGTAGAGCTCGGAGGAGATCTGGGGGTAGTAGCCCGGGATCGCGGAGTTCTCCGGGGTGCCGGCGAGCGCCTTGTAGGCGACGTCGTCGGGGGTCGGCGTGGCCACCTGCCAGCCCACGCCGTAGAGCAGCAGCTCGGAGGCGGAGTGGTAGTTGATGGCGTACTTGAAACCGATGCGCTTCTCGAACTTGTCGAGGGCGACGGTCTCCGGCTCGGAGGAGGGCTTGGTGCCGCGGTAGGTCTCACTCGACTGGTTCGGCGAGGAACCTTCGTTGTCGTAGCCCCACTTGTAGGCGAAGTTCCGGTTGAGGTCGACGCCGTCACCGGTGGTGATCTTGCCGTCGCCGTTGTTGTCGCGCAGGTTCTTGCGCCACAGCCGGTCGCCGTCCGGGGAGTGCGTGTAGTCGTACCCGTCCGGGTTGGCGGAGAGCAGGAACCACAGCTCGGTGGAGTCCACCAGCTTGGTGATCCGCTGGTCCTTGCCGTAGCTGTCGAGGGTGTGGTGCATCAGCCGCCGGGTCATCTCGGGGGTGATCCACTCGCGGGCGTGCTGGTTGGACATGTAGAGCACGGACGGCTTGCCGCCGTCCTTGGTGGTGCGGGCGTTCTTGGTGACCTTCACGGCCAGGATGTCCTTGCCCTGGACGGTCTTCCCGATGGAGACCACCTTGGCGAGGCCGGGGTTGGCCTGGGCCGTCTTGAGGATCTCCTCCTGGAGCCCGCCCTTGCCGCTGTACGGGCGGAAGACCCCGTCGCCGACGGCCTCGGAACGGGCCGCGTTCGCCGGGACCTTGCGCTCGGCGAGCTTGACGCCCCGGCCGGCGAGCTCCTTGGCCTGGCCGCCGGTGAGGAACAGCTCGACCTTGGCGGTCCCGGTCTCCGGGGCGCGCTCGGTGAGCTCGTGGGCGTCCTGGCCCGCGGCGAGGAGCAGCGGTACCTGCTCCTTGGTGACGTCCGCGTCGTAGACCCGGACCTCGTCGGCGCCGGGTGAGGCGTCTGCGGCGGGCCGGGCGTGGGCCGCCGGAAGGGCGGCCAGTGTGGTTCCGAAGACGAGTGCGCTTGCGGCGAGGATCGATCTCGCGCGGTGCCTCATGTGCCCCCCTGGGCGTCGTCTGCCACGAAAGCGTTCGGACGACAGGCTCACGATCAAGCGATGCTCATGTCAATGGGGCGTGTCTCAAAGGGGCCCGCACGTGTGACGTGCGGGCCCCTTTGGGACGTACGGAGTGAGGCGTACGGAGTACGAGGCGCCGGCCGGGCGTTCCGACGGGCGTCCCGGCGCGGCTAGCCCGCCATGTTGTCGGCCAGGTCCTCGCTCAGGTTCGACTCGGTGCCCGGGATGCCCAGGTCCTGCGCCCGCTTGTCGGCCATCGCCAGCAGACGGCGGATCCGGCCCGCGACCGCGTCCTTCGTCAGCGGCGGGTCGGCGAGCGCGCCCAGCTCCTCCAGGGAGGCCTGCTTGTGCTCCATGCGCAGCCGGCCGGCCGCCGCGAGGTGCTCGGGGACCTCCTCGCCGAGGATCTCCAGCGCGCGCTGGACCCGGGCCCCGGCGGCCACCGCGGCCCGCGCCGAGCGGCGCAGGTTGGCGTCGTCGAAGTTGGCGAGGCGGTTGGCGGTGGCGCGCACCTCGCGCCGCATCCGCCGCTCCTCCCAGGCCAGCACCGACTCGTGCGCGCCGAGCCGGGTCAGCAGGGCGCCGATCGCGTCGCCGTCGCGGACCACGACCCGGTCCACGCCGCGCACCTCGCGCGCCTTGGCGGCGATGGAGAGCCGGCGGGCGGCGCCCACCAGGGCCAGGGCGGCCTCCGGACCGGGGCAGGTCACCTCCAGGGAGGAGGACCGGCCCGGCTCGGTGAGCGAGCCGTGGGCCAGGAAGGCGCCGCGCCAGGCCGCCTCCGCGTCACAGGTGGCCCCGGAGACCACCTGCGGGGGAAGGCCCCGGATGGGGCGGCCACGGCCGTCCACGAGGCCCGTCTGGCGCGCCAGCTGGTCACCGCCGGCCACGACCCGGACGACGTACCGGCTGCCGCGGCGCAGCCCGCCGGGAGCCATGACCACCAGGTCCGAGGAATGGCCGAAGATCTCCAGGATGTCCTTGCGCAGGCGCCGGGCAGCGATCCCGGTGTCCAGCTCCGCCTCGATGACGATCCGCCCGCTCACCAGGTGCAGCCCGCCCGCGAACCGAAGAATCGCCGAGACCTCCGCCTTCCTGCAGCAGGTCCGGGTGACGGGGAGCCGGGAGATCTCATCCTTCACCGCTGGCGTCATCGCCATGGGCCGATCCTTCCATGCATCCGAAAAATACGGTCGTACGCGGCGGCGAGCAGCTCCGGGTCATGCTTCGGAGAGCCGTCTTCCCTGGCCACCGGCGCCAGCTCGACCGCGGCACCGAACCGTTTTGCGGCATCGGCGAGGGACTCGCGGTCGGGCACGGCGGCCTCGTCGGCCAGCACCACGTCCAGGGCGAGTTTAGGGGCGTGTCGGGCCAAAACCTCCAAATGACGCTGCGGAGAGAAGCCCTCTGTTTCGCCGGGCTGCGGCGCGAGGTTCAGCGAGAGGACCCTGCGGGCCTTGGTCTCGATCAGCGCGTCGAGCAGTTCCGGCACCAGCAGGTGCGGGATCACGGACGAGAACCAGGACCCCGGACCGAGCACCACCCAGTCCGCGTCCAGGACCGCCGCGACGGCCTCCGGCACGGCCGGCGGATCCCCGGGCACGACCTGTACGGAGAGCACCTCGCCGGGGGTCGTGGCCACCGTGGCCTGCCCCCGGACGGTGTCGACCTCGCCCGGGCGGGCGGGATCGTGGCCGCGGACCAGCGCCTGCAGCTCCAGCGGCACAGCCGACATCGGCAGCACCCGGCCCTGCGCCCCCAGCAGCTTCCCGACCAGGTCGAGGGCCTGGACGGGGTCGCCGAGCTGTTCCCACAAGGCGACGATCAGCAGGTTGCCGACCGCGTGCTCGTGCAGGGCGCCGGCCGACTGGAAGCGGTGCTGGATGACGCGGGCCCAGGTCTGGCCCCAGTCGTCGTCGCCGCACAGCGCGGCCAGCGCCTTGCGCAGGTCCCCGGGCGGCAGCACGCCGAGCTCCTCCCGGAGCCGGCCGCTGGAACCGCCGTCGTCGGCGACGGTGACGACGGCGGTGAGCTCACCGGTGATCCGGCGCAGGGCTGCCAGGGAGGCCGACAGGCCCATGCCGCCGCCGAGGGCGACGACCTTGGGCGCGACCACCTTGGGGGCTGCGCCGCGGCGCAGCCCGGTGCGGCCCGCGCCGTCCTCGTCCCGCCCCGAGGTGAGACGGCGCAGGCGGCGCAGCCGCAGGGTACGTCCGGTCACTCGCGCCCCATGTCCCGGTGGACTACGACGGTCTCGACTCCCTCGGAGGCGAGGCGGGCAGCGAGCTTCTCGGACATGGCCACACTGCGGTGCTTGCCGCCGGTGCAGCCGACCGCGATGGTCACGTACCGCTTGCCCTCCCGGCGGTAGCCGGTGGCGATGAGCTGGAGCAGCTCGGTGTAGCGGTCGAGGAACTCCTTGGCGCCGGGCTGGCTGAACACGTAGCCCGACACCTCCGGGTTGAGGCCGGTGAAGGGCCGCAGCTCGGGCACCCAGTGCGGGTTCGGGATGAAGCGGCAGTCGACGACGAGGTCGGCGTCGACGGGGAGGCCGTACTTGTAGCCGAAGGACATGACGGTCGCCCGCAGCTCGGGCTCCTCGTCGCCCGCGAACTGGGCGTCCATCTTCGCGCGCAGCTCGTGCACGTTCAGGCTGGAGGTGTCGATGACCAGGTCGGCGTCGCCGCGCAGCTCGCGCAGCAGGTCGCGCTCGGCGGCGATGCCGTCGGTGATGCGGCCGTCGCCCTGGAGGGGGTGCGGGCGGCGGACCGACTCGAAGCGGCGGACCAGCGCGTCGTCGGAGGACTCCAGGAAGACGATGCGCCGGGTGACGCCCTTGCTGTCGAGGTCGGAGAGGGACTCGCGCAGGGCGTCGAAGAACTGGCGGCCGCGGACGTCGACGACGACGGCGATCCGCGCCACGTTGCCCTGCGAGCGGGCGCCGAGCTCCACCATGGTGGGGATCAGTGCGGGCGGGAGGTTGTCGACGACGAACCAGCCGAGGTCCTCCAGACACTTGGCCGCCGTACTGCGGCCGGCCCCGGACATGCCGGAGATGATCACCAGCTCGGGGATGGCCGCCTCGGCGGTATCTCCGGGCTCCACTGTCGTGCCCGTACTCACCTGTGCTCCGTCTCGGTCGTGCTCGGTCGTGCGGTCGGTCGTCTGCTCGGCCGTCCGGCCGTTCGTCTGGTCGGTCTCGCGCTCGGTCATTGCTCGGTCCCCCGTTCGGACGATGTCTCCCGGCTGCCGCCGGGAGGTGCCCCCACCCGCGGGGGCGGGGTCTCATCCTCAATGATCTCTCCTGTCGCCGTGTTGACGGCAGGACCGGCGGGAACCGACCGGGCGAGCGCCGCGGCCACGGTCTCGGCCGTCTTACGGCCTATGCCCGGGACCTCGCAGATCTGGTCGATTGTCGCCTGTCTCAGCTTTTTCACCGAACCGAAGTGCTTGACCAGGGCCTGCCTGCGGCTTTCGCCGAGACCGGGCACCTCGTCGAGCGGGCCCGCCTTGAGCCGTTTTCCGCGCTTGTTCCGCTGGTACTGGATCGCGAACCGGTGGGCTTCGTCACGCACCCGCTGGAGCAGGTAGAGCCCCTCGCTGGTGCGGGGCAGCACGACCGGGTCGTCCTCGCCGGGCAGCCAGACCTCCTCCAGCCGCTTCGCCAGCCCGCAGACGGCCACGTCGTCGATGCCCAGCTCGTCCAGGGCCCGCTTGGCGGCGGCCACCTGCGGCTGCCCGCCGTCGACCACGACGAGCTGCGGCGGGTACGCGAAGCGCTTGGGGCGCCCGTCGTCCTCGGCGAGGGGGTTCTCCCCGGTGAGGGGGTTCTCCCCCTCCTCCCCGTCCTCCGGGGACCACTCGCCGGTCTTCAGCTTCTCCTGGAGGTAGCGGCGGAAGCGCCGCGAGACCACCTCGTGCATGGACCGGACGTCGTCCTGCCCCTCGAACGACTTGATCTGGAAGCGCCGGTACTCGCCCTTGCGCGCCAGCCCGTCCTCGAAGACGACCATCGAGGCCACCACGTCGTCGCCCTGGAGGTGCGAGATGTCGAAGCACTCGATGCGCAGCGGCGCGCTGTCCAGTTCGAGGGCCTCGGCGATCTCCTCCAGGGCCCGGGAGCGGGTGGTGAGGTCGCTGGCGCGCTTGGTCTTGTGCAGGGCAAGGGACTGCTGCGCGTTGCGGTGGACGGTCTCCATCAGGGCCTTCTTGTCCCCGCGCTGCGGGATGCGCAGGCTGACCAGGGAGCCGCGCCGCTCGGCGAGCCACTCCGCGAGGGCGGGCGTGTCCTCGGGCAGGGCCGGAACCAGCACCTCCTTGGGGACGGCCTCGCCGCTCTCCTCCCCGTAGAGCTGCTGGAGGGCGTGCTCGACGAGTCCGGCGGTGTCCACGGCCTCGACCTTGTCGGTGACCCAGCCGCGCTGCCCGCGCACGCGCCCGCCGCGTACGTGGAAGATCTGCACGGCCGCTTCGAGCTCGTCCTCGGCCACGGCGATGAGGTCGGCGTCCGTGGCATCGGCGAGGACCACGGCGTTCTTCTCCATGGCCCGGCGCAGCGCTCCTATGTCGTCGCGCAGCCGGGCGGCCTTCTCGTACTCCATCTCCTCGGCGGCCTCGTGCATCTGCCGCTCCAGCCGGGACAGGTACGTACCGGTCCGCCCGGCCATGAAGTCGCAGAAGTCCTCGGCGAGTTCCCGGTGCTCATCGGGGGTGACCCGGCCGACGCAGGGCGCGGAGCACTTGCCGATGTAGCCGAGCAGACAGGGCCGCCCGATCTGCGCGGACCGCTTGAACACCCCGGCGGAGCAGGTCCGCACGGGGAACACCCGCAGCATGAGGTCGACGGTCTCGCGAATCGCCCAGGCGTGCCCATAGGGCCCGAAGTACCGCACGCCCTTCCTCTTGGGCCCCCGCATGACCTGGACCCTCGGGTACTCCTCGTTCATCGTCACCGCGAGGGAGGGGTAGCTCTTGTCGTCCCGGTACTTGACGTTGAACCGGGGGTCGTACTCCTTGATCCAGGAGTATTCGAGCTGGAGCGCCTCGACCTCGGTGGAGACGACGGTCCACTCGACGGAGGCGGCGGTGGTCACCATGGTGGCGGTACGCGGATGCAGTCCGGCGAGGTCCTGGAAGTAGCTGGCCAGCCGCTGGCGCAGGCTCTTGGCCTTCCCGACGTAGATCACCCGGCGGTGCTCGTCGCGGAATCGGTAGACCCCCGGGGAGTCGGGAATCTGCCCCGGCGCGGGACGGTAGCTGGAAGGGTCGGCCATGCCAACCACCCTACTTGCGGGGGCTGACAACGGACCCCCGCCATCCCCCCTCCCCGGGGTGTCACTCCGGCCCCCCGCGCATCCGGCCCCGCCGGCGTTCGGGCACGGGGGCCGTTCCAGCGCCGCGGGCGTTTGAGGCGCGGGTCCGGGCAGCGCCCGGGGAACGGGGGAAGGGCGGGGAGGGGCCTCGCAGCCCGCAGGGCCCGGCGTCCGGGGGGACGGCCGGACCCTGCGGGGGTCACGGGGGTCAGCCCTGTGCAGCGGTGCGCCGGCGCAGCCGCAGCACGGCCACGAATCCGGCCGCGCCCAGCGCGAGCGCTCCTGCGGCTCCGGCCGCCACCGGCGTACCGGCGGAGCCCTCCGCCGGCGACGCGGTGTCGAATCCCCCGGCCTTGCCCCCCTTCGCGTACGCCGATCCCGGCAGCTTGTCCCCGTACGCCCGCGTCACCCGCGACCGGTACGCGGCGAGGCTGGTGCCCCCCGCGCCGACGGCGCGCTCGGCGTCCTCGTCCAGCGGCAGCACCCTGGCCCCCTCGGCCACGTACCACGCGTCGATCTGCGGTTCCCGGAACACCGTGCCGCCCGGCAGTTTCGCGGCGCCGAGCTGCGCGTAGCGGAACTCGTCGTCGCCGGTGGCGATGTTCACGACCTGCCACCCCGCCTCGGTCCGTGCGGTCCACAGCGCGGCCTGCTGCCCGTCCGAGGAGACTGCCCTGCTGGCGAGGTACTCCAGCCGGGCCACGCCTGCCCCGGCCTTGCCCGCGACGAAGTCCGGGGACAGGTAGCTGACCGGTATCGCCTCACCCTCGATCCGCGGCCGGGCCGCGGTCAGTGCGACCTTGCCCTCCCGGGCGAAGAAGCGGGACAGCGTGGCCAGGGTGTCGGGGGCGGCGGCCGCCTGGGCCGCCGCGGCCTTCGTCTCCGCGGTGACGGACTGCGGCTGCGGCACGGGCGCGGCCGCGGCGTGCGGGGCCGCCACGCCGACGAGGGCGACGGCGGTCACGGCGAGGAGCGCGGCGGAAACACGCTTGGACATGGCGCTCACGCCCCGATCCGGTAGAGCGAGTGGGTCCAGGAGAAGGTGCTGTTGTCCACGTACCAGGCGTGCGAGGCCCAGTTGTAGCGGTCGCTGGACGGCCACGGATCGCCCCAGTAGACCCAGCTGTTGGCGGTGTCGTAGCCGTAGATGACGTGCATGTGGCCGCCGCCGTTGGACCACTGGATCCGGGTCTCGACCGGCCGGTTGGCGTCGATCTCGCTCTGTACGGTGGGGTAGCGGAGCCAGCCGGTCACGTACGAGCCGGAGTTGATGCCGGCCCAGTTCAGGGCGGTCTGGACGTTGCCGAGGGTGGCCTGGTTGTTGGGGCAGTCGTAGCCCTGCTGGCGGTTGAAGGCGGCGTTGCAGAACTGGTTCTGCGTGTAGTTCCGGCCGAACCAGGTCGCGATGGTGTTGCCGCTCGCGGCCCAGCACCAGTTGGTCTTCGCTTGCGCCTGCATGGTGATGTCCAGGCGCTTGTACGCGAGGGCGGATTCGGCGGCGGCATCGCTCGTGGGGGCAGCGGTGGCGGCGGTGGTGGGCAGGGTGAAGAGCACGGCGGTCAGGACGGCGGCCAGGGAAAGCCGCCGCCGGATTCGGTTGCGCATCGCGTTCCTCCCGTGTGGGGATCTCCCCGGTGGGGCCGGGGAGGGTGGGGGTTGGAGGAGCGCGTCCGGACGCTGCTGAGGAGCATCAGGGTGTTGTCGCGATCAGGTCAACAGGCTTCAATACGCCGTGACATTGCAGTGTGAACGGCGGGACCGCGGTGTGAACGACTGCCGTCCTTTCACCTGGGCCCCGGGGGTCACCGGCGAGCTCTCCCGCCCCACCGCACGTGAATGTTCACAGGAGGAGCCGTCATGTGGTCGACCGGGGAGAGCGCAGGGGAGAGCGCAGCGGCGGGCTCGCAGGAGCTGGGGCACCTGCTGCTGGCCGGCCCCTTCCACCTCGCCCTGCGCGCCGCACTCAGCGCCCGCGGCCTCCCCCTGCACCGCGTGCAGCACCGGCTCGCGGCCCGCGGCATCAAGCTCGGCGTGACCAGCCTCAGCTACTGGCAGCAGGGCGCCCGGCGGCCGAGCCGCCCCGAGTCCCTGAAGGCCGTACGGGCCCTGGAGCAGATCCTGGAACTGCCCGAGGGGACGCTGCTGCGGCTGCTGGCCGCCCCGGAGGGCGCCGGGCCCGAGGCGGTCCGCCCGCCGGCCCGCTCGTACCGGGCCCTGATCAGCGTCGGCGCAGCCGTGGAGGGGCTGCTGGCCGGCATGGAGCTGCCCGCCGACGGCGGCCTGCACACGGTCGGCCACCACGAGCGGGTACGGATCGGGGCGGGCGGCGAGCTGCTGGGCCGCGAGTCGCAGCACGTCGTACGGTCCCACCGCGACGGGGTCGACCGGTACCTCGCCGTCCACCACGGGGATCCCGGCTGCGATCCGGCAAAGGTCCGCGTACGGGCGGACGAGAACTGCCGGACCGGACGCGTCCGCTGGCACCCGCAGGCCGAGGTGCTGGTCGCCGAGCTGCTCTTCGACGCCCGGCTGCGCGCCGGGGACACGTACGTCTTCGGGTACGGCTTCGAGGACGGGACCGGCGGCCGCTGCACCGAGTACGTGCGCGGGTTCAGCTACAGCGGCGGGCAGTACGTGCTCCAGGTCCGCTTCGACGAGGCGGCGCTGCCGGTGCGCTGTCGGCGGTTCAGCCGCTCCGGGCCGGGGGCGCCGCGCGGCGGGCTGGCGGACCTGACGCCGAGCGGGCGCCACCGCGCCGTGCACCTGGTGGAGCCGGAGGTACGGCGCGGGCTGCTGGGCATCGCCTGGGACTGGGCGTAGGTCTGCCGGATCAGCCGGCGATGAGCCTGCCGCCCTCGGCCTTGACCGGGACGGCGGGCAGCGGGTCGGTGGCCGGGCCGCGCAGCACCTTGCCGGTCGTCACGTCGAAGCGGCTGCCGTGGCAGGGGCAGTTGCCCTCGCCGTCGTCGATCTTGTCCAGGACGCAGCCGGCGTGCGTGCACTGGGCGCTGAACGCCTTGTACTGGCCCTCCGCCGGGCAGCTGACGACCAGCTTCTTCTCCCGGAACAGCTTCGACCCGCCGACGGGGACCTCGGACGCGGCGCCGAGCTCCACCGGGGCGGCCGGGACCGCCGGGGAGCCGGAGCCGCTGTTGCCCTCGGTGGAGCAGGCCGCGAGCGCCGCCCCGCCGCCGACGGCCCCGACGATCGCGGCGGCGCCCTTGAGGACGGTACGGCGGGCGGCGGGCTGCGACGCGGACATGCGGTTCTCCTGGCCTGGGGATTGGTGCTGGTGGTTCTGCCGGTTCAGCTGTTGCTGCTGGTTCAGCTGCTTCTGCTGGGCCCCCCGACGATACCGCTGCCGGGTTCCGCCGCCCGATGGGATACCTTCCCCCGCGTGATCGTCGTCGGTGGAGAAGCCCTGATCGACCTCGTGCCCGTGGCGCAGCCGCCGGGTGCGCTGGTGCCGCGGCCGGGCGGGGGGCCGTACAACACCGCGCTGGCGCTGGGCCGGCTCGGTGCGGAGGCCGCCTTCTGCTCCCGGGTCTCGGCGGACGGCTTCGGCGAGAGCCTGCTCGCCGGGCTGCGCGCGGCCGGGGTGGACCTCTCCCTGGTGCAGCGCGGGCCGGAGCCCACCACCCTCGCCGTGCCCTCGATCGCCCCGGACGGCTCGGCGGCGTACGGCTTCTACGTGGAGGGCACGGCCGACCGGCTGTTCACCCTGCCCGGGGTGCTCCCCGCGGGCACCCGGGCCCTGGCGCTCGGCACCTGCTCCCTCACGCTGGAGCCCGGCGCAAGCGCGTACGAGGCCCTGCTGCGCCGGGAGTCCGGGCGCGGGCTGCTGACCCTGCTGGACCCGAACATCCGCCCGGCGCTGATCGCGGATCCGGCGGCGTACCGGGCCCGGTTCCTGGGCTGGCTGCCGTACGTCTCCGTCCTCAAGCTGTCGGAGGAGGACGCCCGGTGGCTGGGCGGGCGGGTGTCCGACTGGCTGGCGGCCGGGCCCTCGGCGGTGGTGCTCACCCGGGGTGCGCAGGGGCTGGCGGTCCGGACCCGGGAGGGTGCGGAGTACGAGGTGCCGGCCCGCCGGGTCACGGTGGCGGACACGATCGGGGCGGGAGACACCGTCAACGCCGCCCTGCTGCACCGCCTGTCGGATCTCTCGGCCGGCGAGCCGGTGGACTGGCCCGGAGTCCTGTCCTACGCGGCCCACGCGGCGGCGCTGACCTGCACCCGGGCGGGCGCGGAGCCGCCGTACGCAGCGGAGCTCAGCGGATAGCGGCCCACAGGGTCCGGGCCACGGCGGGGGCGAACTCCTCGACCGGTTGCACCACTTCGGGGCCGGAGAAGTGCAGGAAGAAGGCCCGCTGGAAGCAGGCGCCCAGCAGCAGCGCGGCGGCCGCCTCCGGATCGGCGTCGGGGCGCAGCCGCCCCCGCTCCAGCTCACGGCGCAGCCGGCCGGTGAGTGCGTCGCGTACGACATGGGGGCCGGTGCCGATCTCCTGGACGCCCTCGCGGTGCCGGGTCAGCAGGGCGGGCTCGGCGAAGAGCGAGGCGGCCATGGGCACGGCGTCGGCGTAGAAGAACGAGGCGTGGCGGGCGATCGCGGCGAGCCCCTCCTCGACGGAGCGCTCGGCGTGGTCGCGGTCGAGCTCGGTCATGAGCGGCCCGGCGTTGGGGGTGCGCTCCATGAGGACGCGCACGAAGAGCTCCTCCTTGTTCGCGTAGTGCTTGTAGAGCGCCGCCTCGGAGCAGCCGGCCTCGCGGGCGATGGCCTTGGTGGTGGTGTTGGCGAGGCCGATGGTGCGCATGAGCTTCTCGGCGGCGTCGAGGAGCCGCTCGGGAGTGGGCCGGCTTGACTTCGGGGTGAGCATTCACTCACCCTAGCCGAGGAAGGGGTGAGTAAATACTCACCCACCCTTGGACGGGAGCCGGCGATGAAACTGACGGTGTTCGGAGCCACGGGCGGTGTCGGCCGCGAGGTCGTACGGCAGGCCCTCGACGCGGGCCACGAGGTGACGGCGGTGGTGCGCGACCCCGCCCGGCTGGACGTTCCGGCGCACGAGCGCCTGGTGGTGGCCGTGGTGCGCGATCTGACGGACGAGGACGCGCTGGTCCCGGTCCTCGCGGGCCGGTCGGCGGTGATCTCCGCGCTGGGCGCGGCGAGCAACAGGCAGGCCCGGCTGACGCCGGTCACCGGGCCGGCGCTGCGGTCCATCGTCTCGGCGATGGACCGGGCGGGCGTGAGCCGCCTGGCGGCTGTGAGCGCGGCCCCGGTCGGCCCGGACGTCGCCACCGACGGGTTCGTGGCCCGGAGGGTCTTCCTCCCCCTGCTGCGCCGGGCCCTGCGCGATCTGTACGCGGACCTGGCGGTCATGGAGGCGACGATCCGCGCGAGCGACACCGAGTGGACGGTGATCCGCCCGCCCCGCCTCCTGAACAAGCCGCACACCGGCAGCTACCGCCGGGTCATCGGCGCCAACGTGCCGGACGCGCGCACGATCTCCCGCGCCGACGTGGCGGACGCCCTGCTGGTGTCGCTGACGGACCCGTCGACCGCGGGCCGGGCGGTGGGCGTGGCGTCCTGACCGGCGGGGCTGATCTCAGCCCCGCCGGCAGCGGTCAGGCCTTGCGGGCCCGGGTCGTCGCCTTCTTGGCCGGGGCCGCGGCCTTCTTCGCCGGAGCCGCCGCCTTCTTGGCCGCGGTCCGCTTCGCGGCGGCCTTCTTCGGCGGGGCCACGAGCGACGCGGCATCCGAGACCCGCTCCGCCCCGAGGATGTCCCGCAGGAACTTGCCGGTGTGGCTCGCGCCCACCGAGGCGATCTGCTCCGGCGTGCCCTCGGCCACCACCAGGCCGCCCCCGTAGCCGCCCTCCGGGCCCATGTCGATGACCCAGTCCGCGGTCTTGACGACGTCCAGGTTGTGCTCGATGACGATCACCGAGTTCCCCTTGTCCACCAGCCCCGACAGCACCTTGATCAGCTTCGAGATGTCCTCGAAGTGCAGACCCGTCGTCGGCTCGTCCAGCACGTACACCGTCCGGCCCGTCGACCGCTTCTGCAGCTCCGACGCCAGCTTCACGCGCTGCGCCTCACCACCCGACAGCGTCGGCGCCGACTGGCCGAGCCGGACGTACCCGAGCCCCACCTCGTTCAGCGTCTTCAGGTGCCGCGCGATCGTCGGCACCGCCTCGAAGAAGTCCAGCGCCTCCTCGATCGGCATGTTCAGGACTTCGGCGATCGACTTGCCCTTGTAGTGGACCTCCAGCGTCTCCCGGTTGTACCGGTCGCCGTGGCAGACCTCGCACGGGACGTACACGTCCGGCAGGAAGTTCATCTCGATCTTGATCGTGCCGTCGCCGGAGCAGTTCTCGCACCGGCCGCCCTTCACGTTGAAGGAGAAGCGGCCCGGCAGGTAGCCGCGCACCTTCGCCTCCATCGTCTCCGCGAAGAGCTTGCGCACGTGGTCGAAGACGCCCGTGTACGTCGCCGGGTTGGACCGCGGGGTCCGGCCGATCGGCGACTGGTCGACATGCACGACCTTGTCGACGAGGTCGTCCCCGTCCACCCGCGTGTGCCGTCCCGGTACCGACCGGGCGCCGTTCAGCTCGCGCGCCAGGTGCGTGTAGAGGATGTCGTTGACCAGCGTCGACTTGCCCGATCCCGACACGCCCGTGACCGCCGTGAGCACGCCCAGCGGGAAGGACACGTCGATGTCCCGCAGGTTGTTCTCCTTGGCGCCGTGGACGGTCAGCTTCCGGTCCCCGTTCACGGGCCGGCGGACGTCCGGCACCGCGATGGACCGCTTCCCGGACAGGTACTGCCCGGTCATCGACTCGTCGTTCTTCAGCAGCTCCTTCAGCGAGCCGCTGTGCACGACCTTGCCGCCGTGCTCGCCGGCGCCCGGGCCGATGTCCACGACCCAGTCGGCCACCTTGATGGTGTCCTCGTCGTGCTCGACGACGATGAGCGTGTTGCCCATGTCCCGCAGCCGCACCAGCGTCTCGATGAGCCGGTGGTTGTCCCGCTGGTGCAGGCCGATGGAGGGCTCGTCCAGTACGTACAGCACGCCCACGAGACCGGAGCCGATCTGCGTGGCCAGCCGGATGCGCTGGGCCTCGCCGCCCGACAGGGTGCCGGCGGCGCGGTTCAGCGAGAGGTAGTCCAGGCCGACGTCGACGAGGAAGCGCAGCCGCTCGTTGACCTCCTTCAGGACCCGCTCGGCGATCTTCTTGTCGCGGGCGTCGAGCTTCATCCGCCCCAGGAAGTCCGCGCACTCGCTGATCGACATCGCGGCGACCTCGGCGATGGACTTCTCCATCACCGTCACCGCGAGGACGATCGGCTTGAGCCTGGTGCCCTCACAGGTCGGGCAGGGCACCTCGCGCATGTAGCCCTCGAAGCGCTCGCGGCTGGCGTCGCTCTCGGACTCCGCGTGCCGGCGCTTGACGAACGGCACGGCGCCCTCGAAGGCCGTCGTGTACGCCCGCTCCCGGCCGTACCGGTTGCGGTAGCGGACCTCGATCTGCGTCTTGTGCCCGTACAGCAGGGCCTTCTTCGCCCGCTGCGGCAGCCCGGCCCACGGGATGTCCGTACGGAAGCCCAGCTCCCCGGCGAGCGCGCCGACCAGCCTCTGGAAGTAGTCCTTGGTGTGGCCGAGGGACCACGGCGAGACCGCGCCCTCGTCGAGGGACTTGTCCTCGTCGGGGACGATCAGCTCCGGGTCCACCTCCATGCGCGTACCGATGCCGGTGCACTCGGGGCAGGCGCCGAAGGGGGAGTTGAAGGAGAAGGAGCGCGGCTCCAGCTCCTCGAAGGACAGGTCGTCGTACGGGCAGTAGAGGTGCTCGGAGTACATCCGCTCACGCTCGGGGTCGTCCTCGGCGAGGTCGACGAAGTCCAGGATCACCATGCCGCCGGAGAGGCCGAGGGCGGTCTCCACGGAGTCGGTGAGCCGGCGCTTGGCGCTGTCCTTGACGGTGAGGCGGTCGATGACCACCTCGATGGTGTGCTTCTCCTGCTTCTTCAGCGTGGGCGGCTCGGAGAGCTGGATGGTCTCCCCGTCCACCCGCGCCCGGCTGTAGCCCTTGGTCTGGAGGTCGGAGAAGAGGTCGACGAACTCGCCCTTGCGCTCGCGCACCAGCGGCGAGAGCACCTGGAAGCGGCTGCCCTCGGGGAGTGCGAGCACCTTGTCGACGATCGCCTGCGGCGACTGGCGCGAGATGGGGCGACGGCATTCGGGGCAGTGGGGCTTGCCGATGCGCGCGAAGAGCAGGCGGAGGTAGTCGTAGACCTCGGTGATGGTGCCGACCGTCGAACGCGGGTTGCGCGAGGTCGACTTCTGGTCGATCGAGACGGCCGGCGAGAGCCCCTCGATGAAGTCCACGTCGGGCTTGTCCATCTGCCCCAGGAACTGGCGGGCGTACGACGAGAGCGACTCGACGTAGCGGCGCTGGCCCTCGGCGAAGATCGTGTCGAAGGCCAGGGAGGACTTGCCCGAACCGGAGAGTCCGGTGAAGACGATGAGTGAGTCGCGGGGCAGGTCGAGCGAGACGTTCTTGAGGTTGTGCTCGCGAGCGCCACGAACGATGAGACGGTCGGTCACGCCGGTCCGCACCTTTCTTGAGAGAGCGGGGGCACGGGGCCCCCGACTGTCCAGCGTACGGCTGGCTGGGTGGGCGCCTCTGCGATGGAGAAGAGCTTGGACTTCGAGCGTATAGCACGCACATTCGATTTACGGCACTCGGCAGACGGGTTCACCCGTTCGTGTGGCCGAGGCTCCGCGGCACTAGGCTCGGATCCATGACTGATCATGTGCGCGACCTGCGATCTGTACGTGAAGCCACGGACCGAATGCTGACCGCTCTCGCGAAACTGGACAACGCGGCCCTGGCCGAAGAGTCACATCTGCCGGGCTGGACCCGCGGCCACGTACTGGCCCATCTGGCACGCAACGCGGACGCCCTCGTCAACGTCTTCGCCGGCCGCCCGATGTACGAGAGCGCCGAGGCCCGCGACTCCGACATCGAGCGCGACGCCCCGCGCCCGCTGGAGGTCCAGCTCGACGACGTGCGCGCGACCCACGCCGGCTTCCTGGCGCAGACCGAGCGGGACCAGGACTGGTCGCGCACCGTCGAGCTGCGCAACGGGGTCACCGACCTGGCTTCGAACGTGCCGTTCCGCCGCCTCGTCGAGGTGGAGCTGCACCACGTCGACCTGAACATCGGCTACGAGCTCTCCGACCTCCCGCAGGATTTCACCGCCCGTGAGATCGCCTTCCTCGCCGACCGCTGGTCCGGACGCCCGGAGGTCCCCCCGGTGACGCTCCGGCTCGAAGGCGACGGCGACTCCACCTGGCACACCGGCGGCACCGAGGGCGGCCCGGTCACCCTGCTCGGCACCGGAGCCGAGCTCCTCGGCTGGCTCGCCGGCCGCGGGGACAGGGGCGCACACCTCACTGTCGTCGGCGGCCCCCTCCCGACGCTCCCCCCGCTCTAGGATCAGGACATGACGTACAGCGGAGCAGTCAAGGTCGGCGGTCCGGCCGACGTGCACGAACTCCCGGACCTGATGATTTCCAAGGTCGCGGTGGGCCCCATGAACAACAATGCGTACCTGCTGCGCTGCCGGGCCACCGACGAGCAGCTGCTGATCGACGCGGCCGCCGAGCCGGAGACCCTGCTGAACCTGATCGGTGACGACGGCATCGCCTCCGTCGTCACCACCCACCGGCACGGCGATCACTGGGGCGCGCTCGCGGAGGTCGTCGGGGCGACCGGCGCCCGTACGTACGCGGGCGTCCACGACGCCGAGGGCATCCCGGTGCCGACCGACGTGCCGGTGGCGGACGGGGACACGGTCACCGTCGGGCGGGTCACGCTGACCGCCCGCCACCTGGTCGGCCACACCCCCGGCTCGATCGCCCTGATCTACGACGACCCGCACGGGCACGCGCACGTGTTCACCGGCGACTGCCTCTTCCCCGGCGGCGTCGGCAACACGTGGGGCGACCCGAAGGCCTTCGAGCAGCTGATCGACGACGTCCAGCACAAACTCTTCGAGCAGCTGTCGGACGAGACCTGGGTCTACCCGGGACACGGCAACGACACCACGCTCGGCGCCGAGCGGCCGCACCTGGCCGAGTGGCGCGAGCGCGGCTGGTAACAGCGGCTGGTAACAGGCGTCCGATCCTCGGCCGGTCGGAGCGGTCCCGGTCAACACCGCGACAGGAAGCACTCCTTCCGGTCGAAGATGACCGAACGCACGTCCTGGGGGTGTGGGGCGGGGTAGTTGCTGCACCATGCAACAAGACCCCTCCCCCGCCCTCCCCCGCCGGGCGGTCCCCCGCCCGCCCTCGATGCTGCGGCTGGCGACGGCCTCGCTCGCCGGCACCGCCATCGAGTTCTACGACTTCTTCGTCTACGGCACGGCGGCCGCCCTCGTGCTCGGCCCGCTGTTCTTCCCGTCCTTCTCCCCGCTCGCCGGGACCCTCGCCGCCTTCGGCACCTTCGGCATCGGCTTCCTCGCCCGCCCTCTGGGCTCGGTGCTCTTCGGACACATCGGCGACCGGTACGGCCGCCGCCCGGTCCTGCTCGGCTCCCTGCTGCTCACCGGCCTCGCCACGGTCGCCGTCGGCTGCGTGCCCACGTACGCGACGATCGGCATGGCAGCGCCCCTGCTCCTGCTCGTGCTGCGCTTCCTCCAGGGCCTCGGCCTCGGCGGCGAATGGGGCGGCGCGGTCCTGCTGACCGCCGAGCACGCCCCCGAGCAGCGGCGCGGGCTGTGGGCGAGCTTCCCGCAGATCGGTCCGCCGGTGGGCTTCCTGCTGGCCAACGGCATGATCCTCACCCTGTCCGCGACGCTGACCGACGCACAGTTCACGTCCTGGGGCTGGCGCGTGCCGTTCTGGGCGGCGGGCGTACTGGCCCTCGCCGGGCTGTGGCTGCGCCGCTCGGTGGAGGAGACCCCGCAGTTCCGCGCCCTCGCGGAGACCGGCCGGCGCTCCGACGCCCCGCTGTCCGAGGTCGTACGCGGGCACTGGCGGCTGGTCCTGCTGACCGGCGGGGCCCTGTCCGTCGGGTACGCGGTCTTCTACGCGGTCACCACCTGGTCCCTCGCGTACGCCACCGAGCACCTGAGGGTCGACCGCACGGTGATGCTGGCCTGCATCATGGCGGCCGTCGCGCTGAAGGCCCTGCTGACCCCGCTGGTGGCGGTGCTCGGCGACCGGTACGGCCGGCGGCCGCTCTGCCTGATCGGCAGCGCGATGTGCCTGGTGTGGATGTTCCCGTTCGTCGCGCTGCTGCGGACGGCGGACCCGCTGCTGATGACGCTGGGCTGCCTCGGCGGGCTGCTGGGCATGGTGACGATGTTCGCCGTGGTGGGCGCGTACGTGCCGGAGCTGTACGCCCCGCGGATCCGCTGCACGGGCGCGGCCGTGGGCTACAACCTGGGCGGGGTGCTGGGCGGGGCGCTGACCCCGATCGTGGCGACGGCGCTGGCGGGCGGCTCCGGTCCGCCCTGGGGCGTGGCCGTGTACCTGAGCGGGATCGCCCTGCTCAGCCTGGTCTGCTTCACGCTGCTGCCGGAGACGAACCCGGCGGTCGTGCGGGCGCGGGCGGGCGCGGACAAGGGAACGGGGGCGGCCGAAGCGGCCGCCCCCGCGTAGCCCCCCGGGGCCGGTGGTCCCTACGCGTCGATGCTCTCCGGGCGGGCGGCGGCTTCGGCGGCCGCCTGCCTCTTCGAGGCGATCAGGCTGGTGATCGTGGTGATCACGAGGACTCCGCAGATGACGCCGAGGGAGACCGGGATCGAGACGACCGGGACGTCCAGTCCGGACTCGTGCAGGGCGTGCAGCACCAGCTTGACGCCGATGAAGCCGAGGATGATCGACAGGCCGTAGCTCAGGTGGACCAGCTTCTTGAGCAGACCGCCGATGAGGAAGTACAGCTGGCGCAGACCCATCAGGGCGAAGGCGTTGGCCGTGAACACGATGTACGGGTCCTGGGTGAGGCCGAAGATCGCGGGGATCGAGTCCAGGGCGAACAGCACGTCGGTGGTGCCGATGGCGAGCATGACGACCATGAGCGGGGTCAGGACGCGCTTGCCGTTGTTCTCGATGAACAGCTTGGTGCCGTGGTACTTGTCGGCGACGCCGAACTTCTTCTCGACGGACTTGAGGAGGCGGTTCTCCTCGAACTCCTCCTCGTCCTCGTCCTTGCGCGCCTCCTGGATCAGCTTCCAGGCGGTGTAGATCAGGAAGGCGCCGAAGATGTAGAAGACCCACGAGAAGCTGGCGAGGATCGCCGCGCCGGCGGCGATGAAGATCGCGCGCAGCACCAGGGCGATCAGCACGCCCACCAGCAGGACGCGCTGCTGGAGGTGGGAGGGCACCGCGAACTTCGCCATGATCAGGACGAAGACGAAGAGGTTGTCGACGCTCAGGGACTTCTCGGTGATGAAGCCCGCGAAGAACTCCTGCGAGGCCTGCCCGTTGCCGAAGAACCACAGGCCGAGGCCGAAGAGTGCGGCGAGCACGATCCAGACGACCGTCCAGATGCCCGCTTCCTTGATCGATACGTCGTGCGGTTTGCGGCCGATGAAGAAATCGGCGCCGATCAGGATGCACAGACCGAGAATGGTCAGCACCCAGAGGGTCCACGAAACATCCACTGCTTATTCGCCTCCGGCAGATGGCTCAGCACACATGTCAGCGTCATCGCTGCCGGAGGTCTCTTCCACCCGGGCGGCCTGGAGGCCGTGGGCCGGCGCCCCGGGACCGACTGGTCCGTATTGACGGGTACGCCGTAGCAGGAAAGCAGGAATACTCCCCTCCGCGCGCCCAGGGTACCCGTCAGAGCAGGCAAAGGTAAAGGGAAGACCAAGGGACGGTCATGGGCGGGCATCGCGCCGGGTGGCGGCGATCCGCTCCAGGGTCTGTTCCAGCACCCGGCTGCCCGGCGGCGGCAGGTCCGGCTCGAAGGTCCAGGCGTGGCCGACCCACGGATCGGCGAGGTGGTTGTCCGGCACCGGCGACAGCCGCATCAGCGAGCGCCACAGCGGATCCAGCAGCGGCCCGTACGCCGAGGCCTCGTCACGGTCCGCCACCATCAGCAGGTGCACGCCGACCGCCGGACCCTCGTCGGCCAGGTAGCGCAGCCGGGTGACGGCCCGGTCGTCGAACCCGTGCGGGAAGTCGTGCACGATCAGCAGCTGGTCGGCGAGGTCCACATCGGGCGGCAGGTCCTCGGGGGCCCCGGCCCGCACGGCCATCTGTACGAGGTCCACCCGGCGGGTCAGCGCCTCCAGGGTCCCGGTGACCCCCAAGGCCCCGGCGGCGGGCGGCCCGGCCAGCACCCCGGCCGCGACGAGCGGCGCCAGCGAGGCGGCCCCCGCCCCGGCCGCGTCGATGACGTGCACGGAGAACCGGTCGCCGGGGTGGACCGCGAGCAGTCGGACCGCGTGGGCGACGGCCATGTCCATGGCGGCCCGGCGCAGCCGGTCGGTGTCCATGGTCATCGCGGCCTCGGAGCCGGTGCGGCCGTTGTCGATCCACAGCCCGCGCTCCAGCGGGGCCCGCACCAGCATGGGGATGCGCAGGTCGGGCCGCTCGGGCAGGTGCAGGTCGCCGAGGCGCAGGGCCATCGGGGCCTCCTCCGGTGCCCCGTGCCCGTGCCAGACGGGGTTGGCCCAGCGGGCGTACGGGGCCGGCAGCGCGGGCTCGACCACCTCGGACTCGGCGATCAGCTGCGTGAGGTCCCGGTCGAGCACGGCCTTGGCCTGGGCGACGAGCTCGTCGTGGCGGGCGCGGGCCGCGTCACGGGCGGCGTTGCCGGAGCCCGCGAGGCGGTGGCGGGGGTCGGACAGCGCCTCGTCGAGCTCGCGGTCCATCCGCGACTCGGCGAAGTCACAGGCGCTGCGGTAGGCGGCCACCGACCGGGCCAGGTCCTCGAACATGCCCCAGACCTGGTTGTAGAGCCGTTCCTCCAGGGACCAGCCGCTCGCGTCGCCCGCGACCGGGGCGGGGGGCCGGCCGGGCTCCGCGGGCTCGGCGGGCCGCGGCGCCGGTTCGGGCGGCTCGGTGGTGCTGCGGCGCCGGCGCGGGTGCACGTAGTTCAGTGTGGGTGCGTCGAGTGCGGGTGCGTTCGGTGCGGGTGCGCCCAGGGTCGGCGGGCCCTCGCCGCCGTCCCCGGCCGCGGGGCCCGGCGCAGCGGCGTACGGGGCTCCGGAGACCGGGACCACGGGGACGGCGCCGGTGGGCACGGGCGCGGTGGCGAGCGCGGCCTCGTCCCGCGCGGCCGCTCCCACGACGGCGGCGGCCAGGGCGACTGCGGCCGGTGCGGCCAGCCCGGCGTCGGCCAGCAGCGCGCCGAGCCCGTCGGCGTACCCCTGGCCCACCGCGCGGACCTTCCAGGCGCCCTGGCGCCGGTAGAGCTCCAGGGCCACGACGGCGGTCTCGGCGTCCAGCCCGGTCAGCGTGTACCCGGCGAGCTCGGCGCCCTCCGGATCGGCCACGGCCACGTACGACGCGGGGGCCGCGCCGAACCGCGCCGGCCCGCCGGGCGGCAGGACGAGGACCACCCCGAGCCGGTGCACGGCGGGCGCGACGGCATCGAGGTCGACGGCGAAGCGGTGCTCGGCCGCCACCGCCCCCGGCACCTGAAGTCCGGGCAGGCTCCGGGCGCCGGGGTGGGCCACCGACTCGGGGCCGGCCAGCCGGCCGGCGTCATCGCAGGCCGAGGCCAGGGCCAGCACGGGCGTGCCCGCCGAGACCCTGATCTCCACCCGCGTCCGGGACAGGGGGCGGTTCTGCCCCCGGACCAGTTCGGCCGTCATCGTGCAGCCCTCCCCCGTGCCCTTGCTCGTCTGTTCTGTTCTGCTCTGTTCCGGTGCCGCTTACAGGTGCGGCAGGATCGACGGCATCAGGTCCTGGAAGGTCCGCCCGTTGGCCGGGTTGCCGAGGGCCGTCATCTGCCAGCCGCTGCCGGCGCGCGACACCTTCGCCATGATCTGCGCGGTGTACTGGCCGCCGCCGTCCAGCGTGTAGCGCGCCAGCTCCTGGCCGTTGGTCTCGTCGACGATGCGGCAGAACGCGTTCTGCACCTCCTGGAACGTCTGGCCGGTGAACGAGTTCACCGTGAAGACGATCTGGTCGATGTGCACCGGCACGCGCTGGAGGTCGACGAGGATCGACTCGTCGTCCCCGCCCTGGCCGGCGCCGCCGACGAGGTTGTCACCGGTGTGCCGGACCGAGCCGTCGTCGCTCTGCAGGTGGCGGAAGAACACCACGTCCACCGGCTGCTTGTCGGCGAAGAGCACCGCCGACGCGTCCAGGTCGATCTCCCGGGTCCGCGAGCCGAACAGTCCGCGGCGCTTGGCGGCCTGCCAGCCGAGGCCCATCCGGACCGCGGTCAGCGTGCCCCCGTCCTGCTTCTGCAGACTGATGGCCTGACCCTTGGTCATGTTGACCGTCACGCGCTGTCCCCTCTCCCTAGCCCGCCCCCGATGTGGGTGCGCATGTGTACCTGCGGCTGCTGCCAACCCTACTGACCGGCTCCGGGTCAGGCGAGGCCCGCTTCCCTCATCTGTCGCAGCTCCTTCTTCAGCTCGCCCACCTCGTCGCGGATCCGGGCCGCGACCTCGAACTGGAGCTCGGCGGCCGCTCCGCGCATGCGCTCGGTCATCTGCTCGATGAGCGCCGCGAGTTCCTCGGCCGGACGGTCCGTCAGCACGGCGGCTTCCTTGGCCGCCCTGGCCGCCTTGGCGCCCTTGACCGCCTTGCCGCCCACGGTGACCTGGCCGGCCTTGACCACGCCGAGCGCGGGCACGGGAGCCTTGGCGCCCTTGCCGTCCTTCCCCTGGCGGTACCCGGTGCCGAGCAGCTGTTCGGTGTCCAGCTCCTCGCGGGCGATGGTGGCGACGATGTCGTTGATCTTCTTGCGCAGCGGCTGCGGGTCGATCCCGTTCGCCGTGTTGTAGGCGACCTGCTTCTCCCGGCGGCGGTTCGTCTCGTCGATCGCCTGCGCCATGGCCGGGGTGATGCTGTCCGCGTACATGTGGACCTGGCCGGAGACGTTGCGCGCCGCGCGGCCGATGGTCTGGATCAGCGAGGTGCCGGAGCGCAGGAAGCCCTGCTTGTCGGCGTCCAGGATCGCCACCAGGGACACCTCGGGCAGGTCGAGGCCCTCGCGCAGCAGGTTGATGCCGACCAGGACGTCGTACTCGCCGGCGCGCAGCTCGCGCAGCAGCTCGATGCGGCGCAGCGTGTCGACGTCGCTGTGCAGGTAGCGCACCTGGATGCCGAGCTCCAGGAAATAGTCCGTGAGGTCCTCGGCCATCTTCTTGGTGAGGGTGGTGACCAGGACGCGCTCGTCCTTCTCCACCCGCTGCCGGATCTCGTGGACCAGGTCGTCGATCTGCCCCTCGGTGGGCTTGACCACGACCTCGGGGTCGATGAGGCCGGTGGGGCGGATGATCTGCTCGACGAAGCCGTCGCCGCGGGAGAGCTCGTACTTGCCGGGGGTCGCCGACAGGTAGACCGTCTGGCCGATCCGCTCCTGGAACTCCTCCCACTTCAGCGGCCGGTTGTCGAGCGCGGAGGGCAGCCGGAAGCCGTGGTCGACCAGGGTCCGCTTGCGCGAGGCGTCGCCCTCGTACATCGCGCCGATCTGCGGCACGGTGACGTGCGACTCGTCGATGACGAGGAGGAAGTCCTCGGGGAAGTAGTCGATGAGGGTGTTGGGCGCGGAGCCGCGCTCGCGGTCGTCCATGTGCAGCGAGTAGTTCTCGATGCCGGAGCAGGACCCGATCTGGCGCATCATCTCCAGGTCGTACGTGGTGCGCATGCGCAGCCGCTGGGCCTCCAGCATCTTGCCCTGCTTCTCCAGCTCGGCGAGGCGCTCGGCCAGCTCCGCCTCGATCCCGCGGACCGCCTTCTCCATGCGCTCGGGGCCGGCGACGTAGTGGCTGGCGGGGAAGACGTACAGCTCGCGGTCCTCGCTGATGACCTCGCCGGTCAGCGGGTGCAGGGTGGACAGGGCCTCGATCTCGTCGCCGAACATCTCGATGCGGACGGCCAGTTCCTCGTAGACCGGGAAGATCTCGATGGTGTCGCCGCGCACGCGGAAGGTGCCGCGGGTGAAGGCCACGTCGTTGCGCGTGTACTGGATGTCGACGAAGCGGCGCAGCAACTGGTCCCGGTCCATCTCCTCGCCGACCTTGAGGGGGACCATCCGGTCGACGTACTCCTGCGGGGTGCCGAGGCCGTAGATGCAGGACACGGAGGCGACGACGATCACGTCGCGCCGGGTGAGGAGCGAGTTGGTCGCGGAGTGGCGCAGCCGCTCCACCTCCTCGTTGATCGAGGAGTCCTTCTCGATGTAGGTGTCCGACTGCGGTACGTACGCCTCGGGCTGGTAGTAGTCGTAGTACGAGACGAAGTACTCGACGGCGTTGTTCGGCAGGAGCTCGCGGAACTCGTTCGCCAGCTGGGCGGCGAGCGTCTTGTTCGGCGCCATCACCAGGGTCGGGCGCTGGAGCTTCTCGATCATCCAGGCGGTGGTCGCCGACTTGCCGGTGCCGGTCGCACCCAGCAGGACGACATCCTTCTCACCTGCACGGATGCGCTTCTCCAGCTCGGCGATGGCCGCCGGCTGGTCGCCGCTGGGCTGGTAGGGGCTGACGACCTCGAAAGGCGCCACCGTGCGTTCGATCTTCGATACGGGCCGCATGAGTCCACCGTACGACCCCCCACTGACACTCACGCAGCCGCGCCGGTCCGGGGCGCTGAGGCAGGTCCGGCCGGGCGCGTCCGGCGGACGGGGCGGAAGTCCTCCTTTCTGGTCCGTTTGTCGTAGTTCGGTGGCGGCCCGGTGATCTTCAACCGCATGATCGCCGTAGAGGTCCCCCGTGTGGTGCATCGCCGCAACGTCTGTCAGTCCGCACGCGTCTGACGCAGGAACAGGGCTCCCGAAACGAGGAGAACGCACATGTACGTCCGACCCGCCGCCGCGGCCGCCGCCGCATTCCTGGGCTTCACCCTGACCCTGCTGGGCGGAACGGCCTCGTCCGCCGCCACCGGCCCCTCCATCCCCTCCTCCCCCTCCGGCTCCGCGGGCCCCGCCGGCGTCCCAGGGCTGCTGGGCCCCGTCGTGTACGCCCACCGGGGGGCCTCCGCGTACGCCCCCGAGAACACGCTCGCGGCGATCGACCTCGCGATGCGGCTGGGCTTCGACTGGGTCGAGAACGACGTCCAGCGCACCAAGGACGGCGAGCTGGTCGTGGTCCACGACGACACCCTGGCCCGGACCACCGACGTCGAGCAGGCGTTCCCGGACCGGAGCCCCTGGCGGGTCAAGGACTTCACGGCGGCGGAGATCGCCACGCTCGACGCGGGCAGCTGGTTCGGTGAGGAGTTCGCGGGCGAGCGCGTTCCGACCCTGCGGGAATACCTCGACCGGGTACAGCGCAACCGGCAGCGGCTGCTCCTGGAGATCAAGAAGCCCGAGCTCTACCCGGGCATCGAGAAGCAGACCCTCCAGGTGCTGGACGAGGCCGGCTGGCTCGACGCCGACCACGCGCAGCGCCGCCTGGTCGTACAGAGCTTCAGCGCCGACTCCGTACGCCTCGTGCACGGCATGCACCCGGACCTCGTGACGGCCTTCCTGGGCACCCCGACCGTCGCCGACCTGCCGAAGTACGCCCAGTTCACGGACCGGATCAACCCGTGGCACACCACCATCTCGGCCGACTGGGTGGCGGCGGTGCACGGCCTGCTGGGCGCCCACGGCAAGGCGATGGAGGTGGACACCTGGATCGTCGACGACGCGGCGACGGCCCGGAAGGTGCAGGGGATGGGCGTGGACGGGATCATCACCAACGCCCCGGACGTCGTGCAGCAGGCGGTGCTCGGGGCCCTCGCGTACTAGGGGGACACCCCCCGGGGTGTCGGACCCTCCCCGTACGGTGGAGGGGTGGACAGCACCGAGCGGCCCCGCGGGCCGCACCTCGAATGGACCGTCGTCCCCAGCGACATCGGCCCCCTGCTCCTGGCCGCGACCCCGGAGGGTCTGGTCCGGGTCGAGTTCCATGCCGGGCCGGACCGGGTCGACAAGATGATCGGCTCCCTCGTCTCCCGGCTCGGCGCCGACGCCTGGCATCCGGCACCGGGCGAGGAGGTGCTGCTGGCCGAGCCGATACGCCAGCTGAAGGCGTACTTCGGGGGCACGCTCAAGCGCTTCGAGCTGCCGCTGGACTGGCGGCTCAGCTCCGGCTTCAACCGGCAGGTGCTCCAGGAGCTGGACCGCTCGGTGCCGTACGGGGCCGTCGTCGGGTACGGGGAGCTCGCGGCCCGGGTCGGCCAGCCGGGCGGGGCCCAGGCCGTGGGCAACGCCATGGGGTCGAACCCGCTGCCGCTGGTGGTGGCCTGCCACCGGGTCGTGGAGAACGACGGCGGAATCGGCGGCTTCGGCGGCGGGGTGGAGACCAAGCGCACCCTGCTGGCCCTGGAGGGCGTCCTGCCGCAGCCTCTGTTCTAGGGAATGCCGGGGGGTGTCGGGGGGTGTCAGGGGTGCATCCCCCGTTCCGTCCGGCGGTAAGGGGTGGGAAACTGCCGCGGTGACTACTGCCACCGCCTGCGGCCGCACTGCGCCCGTACACCGCCCCGTGCCGCCGCGACGGGGGTGCACGGCATGACCGCGATTCCCGGCACCGACCGCCCCGCCCCGCCCGTGAGCCCGGCCGACCTGCCCCGGCTCCAGCGCCGTGTCTCCGGGGTGCTGATCGCGAGCCAGATGCTGGGCGGCCTCGGCGTGCCGATCAGCATCGCCCTGGCCCCCGTCCTCGCGACGCAGGTCAGCGGCACCGAATCGCTGTCCGGCTTCGCCTCCACCGCCGCCGTGATCGGCACCGCGGCGGTCTCGCTCCCGCTCGCCGCCCTGATGACCGCGCGCGGCCGGCGGCCGGGACTGGTCCTCGGGTACGGGATCGGCGCCGTCGGCGCGGGCCTGGTGGTCCTCGCCGCCGCGATCAAGAGCTTCCCGCTGCTGATGCTCGGCATGGCCGCCTTCGGAGCCGCCTCCTCCGCCAACCTCCAGGCCCGCTTCGCCGCCGCCGACCTCGCAGCTCCGGACCGCCGGGCCCGGGCCGTCGCCGTCGTCGTCTGGGCGTCGACCCTCGGTGCGGTGCTCGGCCCCAACCTCTCCGCCCCGGCCGGCCGCAGCTTCGCCGGTACCTCCATACCCGAGACGGCGGGCCCCTTCGTCTGGGCCGGCGCCGTCTTCGTCCTCACCGGCACGATGATCGGCCTGTTCCTGCGGCCGGACCCGCTGCTGACGGCCCGGGCGCTGGCCTCGCCCGCGGAGCAGGCGAAGGGGGGCCGCTCGCTGCGCGCCGGGTTCGCGGCCGTCAAGGCCTCCCCGCGGGCGCGGCTGGCCCTGGTCACCGTCGCCGTGTCACACACCGCCATGGTCTCGATCATGGTGATGACCCCGGTCGACCTGGGCCACCACGGCGCCACGCTGGAGCTCGTCGGCCTGGTGATCAGCGGTCACATCGCCGGCATGTTCGCCTTCTCGCCGGTCATGGGCTGGCTCGCGGACCGGGTCGGCCGGCTGGCCGTGATCGGCCTGGCGGCCGGCCTGCTGTCGGTGGCCGCCCTGCTCGCCGGCACCGCCGGGCCGAGCCACGCACAGAGCGCGATCGGCCTGTTCCTGCTGGGTCTCGGCTGGTCCGCCGGCATGGTCTCCGGCTCGGCCCTGCTCACCGACTCGGTCCCGCAGGCCGCGCGGGCCGCCGTACAGGGCCTGAGCGACCTCACGATGAACACCTGCGCGGGCGTGGGCGGCGCGGCCGCCGGCCTGGTCATGTCCCACGCCGGCTACGGCTGGCTGAACGCGATCGGCGCGGCCCTGCTGCTGCCGATGGCGGCGCTGGCCCTGTTCACGGCGCGCCGCCACCCCGTCCCCTCGCCCGCCGCCCCTGCCTCTAGTAGCTGATGTGGTACGCCTTGCGCAGCGTCTCGTGGACGGTCCAGGTGGTCTTGTCGCCCTCCCGGAGCACGCAGGCGGAGCCGGGGCCCACCTCCAGGGTCTCCCCGCCCTCGACCTCGATCGTGGCGCGGCCGCTGACCACGACGAACAGCTCGTTCGCCTCGGTGTCGGTGACCACGCCCGGGGTGATCTGCCAGATGCCGCGCACCTGAGTACTGTCGGGGGACTCCCACAGCACCTTGCCCGTCACGACGGGCTCGCCGGAGAGGATCTGGCCGGGATCGAGGTCCTCGACCTCAAGTTCGGCGTCCGGTACGGATACGGCGAACGAGGCGGGACCGTGCTCACTGGTGCTCATGCCGAGTCACCCTAATCCGCCCTCCGACGCGGCGCGCTGACCACAACGTCCACGCTCCGCCCGCCGGACAGGTCAACCTGTCCAGCCGGTCCCCGGCTCCCACCCGGCCGCGGCGAGTTCTTCGTGGAAGGCGCGCGCGTCCCGGGAGTTCACGGAGGAACGCGACTCGGACACGTTCGCAACGGTGGGCGGGCGGGCGTTTGGGGGCGGGGATCCCGTGCCATGGATGGGACATGCACACATCACCCGAGGTCCCCGTCCTGTCCGAAGAGGTCCGCGAGGCGCTGGAGCGGCGCCGTCCCGTCGTGGCCCTGGAGTCGACGATCATCGCGCACGGCCTGCCCCGCCCCCGCAATCTCGCCGTGGGCGTGGAACTTGAGGCGCTGGTGCGCGCCGAGGGTGCGGTTCCGGCCACGATCGCCGTCGTCGACGGTGTGGCGTACGCCGGCCTCGACAAGGCGCAGCTGGAGCGGATCGCCGGCGGCGAGGGGGTGCGCAAGCTCGGCCACCGGGATCTGGCGCCCGCGCTCGCGACGGGCGCGACCGGTGCGACGACGGTGTCCGCGACGGCGTTCCTGGCCGCCCGGGCCGGGCTGCGGGTGTTCGCCACGGGCGGGCTGGGCGGCGTACACCGCGAGTACGCGCAGACGCAGGACGAGTCGGCGGACCTGGCACTGCTGGCGCGGACCCGGATCACGGTGGTGTGCGCGGGGGTGAAGTCGATCCTGGACGTGCCGGCCACGCTCCAGCGGCTGGAGACGCTCGGGGTGGGGGTGCTGGGGTACGGGACGGAACGTTTCCCCGGGTTCTACCTGGCCAGTTCCGGCGAGCCGGTCGACTGGACCGTGCACCGGCCGGAGGAAGTGGCGGCGGTGATGGCCGCTCAGGACGCGCTCCGCGGCCCGGAATCGGCGCTGCTGGTGGCCAATCCGGTGGCGGAGGCGGAGCAGTTGGATCCGGTACTGCACGACCGGGTCCTGGCCGAGGCGCTGGAGGAGTGCCACGCGCGCGGGATCACGGGGCAGGCGGTGACCCCGTTCCTGCTGGGGTTCCTGGTACGGGCGACGGGCGGAGCCTCGCTGGAGGCCAACCTGGCGGCGGTACGGGGCAACGTGGCGCTCGGGGCCAGGATCGCGGGGGCCTGGGCGGCGCGTCCGTGACGGGGCCCGCGACCCCGGCGGCTCCCGGGGCGCTGCTGGTCGTCGGGGACGTGGTGACGGACGTCGTGGCGGTGCATCCGCAGCCGCTGACTCCGGCCACGGACACGGCCGCGCGGATCCGGACCCTGCCGGGCGGCGCCGGCGCCAACGCGGCCTGCTGGGCCGCCCACTCGGGGGTGGCGGAGGTACGCCTCCTGGCGCGGGTCGGCACCGAATCGGCCCGGTGGCACGAGCAGTGTCTGCGGGACTCGGGGGTGCGGCCGCGGCTGGTGATCGATCCGGCCGAGCCGACCGGGACGGTCGTGGCGCTGGTCGGCGGGGACGCGGAGCGCACCTTCCTGACCGACAGCGGCGCCGCGCTGCGGCTCACCCCGGAGGACTGGGCTCCGGCCCTGCTGGAGGGGGCCGCCCATCTGCACCTGTCCGGTTACCTCTTCTTCGCCGACAGCAGCCGCGAGCTGGCCCTGGTCGCGCTGCGGGCGGCCCGGGCCCGGGGGGTGCCGGTGAGCGTGGACCCGGCCTCGGCGGGGTTCCTGGCCGGGCTGGGTCCGCAGCGCTTCCTCGATGCCGTGGCGGGGATCGGCGTACTGCTGCCCAACGAGGACGAGGCGCGGCTGCTGGCCGGGCTGCCGGAGCCGGCCGGGGCGGCCCGGGCGGCGGCGGAACTGAGCCTGCGGGTACCGCTGGTGGTGGTCACCCGGGGTGCCGCCGGGGCGCTGGTGGCGGAGGGGGGCCGGGTGACCGCCGAGGTGTCCGCGGAGTCGGCCGAGGCGGTGGACTCGACGGGTGCCGGGGACGCGTTCACCGGCGGGTTCCTGGCGGCGCGGCTCGCGGGCGCGGCCCCGGTGGACGCGGCCCGCGCCGGGTGCCGCACGGCCGCCCGGGCGGTGACCCGGCTGGGCGGGCGTCCGTAGCGACGGCCATGGCCGTCGCGGGCGGCTACGGCCGTACCAGGGGCTACGAGGTGTACTCCTCCTGGCCGAGGGTGTCGATCACGCCCGCCTTGTTCACGTTGTAGTGGAACACCAGGCCCTTGTTCGGATGGGTTTCCAGCCACGAGGTGAGCTCGTGCGTGGTGATCGGCTTGTTCGCGGAGCCGGAGAGGATCGGGGCGTGGGCGCCGATCTTGGCGTCCTCGGCGATCGGGATGTAGGTCTCCTCGCCGACGGTCACGAAGGGGGTGGCACCGCCCGCGACGGGGCAGCCCCAGTGGCCGCGCTTGACGATCAGGCTGTATTGGCCGCCCTCGGGGGTGTAGCGGTAAACGGCGATCTCGTCCGGCGAGACCGCGTCCTTGGAGGCGCAGGCGGGTCCGGGGGCGGGCGGCTTGGGCTTGGCCGGAGGGGTCGTGGTGGGGGCCGGCTTCTTCGAGGACCCCGCGGAGGCGGACGGTGCCGCCCCACCTGGCGCGGCGGAGGAGGCCGTGGCCGACGGGCTTGCCGGGCTCGCGCCGGGGCTCGTACCGGCGGCGCCCGCGTCACCGCCGTTGCCGTCGCCGTTGCAGGCCGTGAGGGTCAGGGCTCCGCAGAGCACCAGCGCGGCGGCCGCGTGCCGCCGCAGCCGTCTCGGACCCTGAACCGCCGTACCGCGTCCGCCCATTGCCGTCTCCCTCTGCCAAGGCGCCACCGGGTGGCCACCGTCGAAGCGTGGCCTCAACGTAGTGCGCGGCTGCGGCCGGGGGCGATGGCCGGATCTCGTTCGTCACCGGCCCGCGATGGCGTTGTTGCGGATCCCGGACGTCCGTGACGGGACGGGGCCGCGGGAGCTCAGCCGGTGGGGCCGGTGAGACCGGTCCAGGCGGGGTGGCGGGGGTCGTCGGCCCGGACCACCGCGTCGGCCCGGGCCGCGGGGTCGGTCTCCGCCTCGTAACGGGCGAAGGCGGGCAGGGTCCAGCGGGCGGATTCCTCGGTGCGGCGGGCCAGCGCCCCCGGGGAGAGCCGGATGTGCACGCTGAGGTCGAAAGGGAACCAGTGGCCCAGCAGCAGCGGGCCGTGCACGATCACGACGCCGCCCGGCGGGAGTTCGGTGTACGGGCTGCGGGTCGCCCGGTCGGTCGCCGGGTCCCAGAGGTCGGGCAGGACGCGGCCGGTGCCTCCGGGGTCGGTCGGACCGAACACCTCGCGCCACAGGGCGGCGGTGTCGTACCAGCCGCCGAGGTAGGAGTCCACGTCCTCGCGGCCGAACTCGAAGCGGAGGGAGGCCGGGCGCAGGAATCCCCCGGCCGCGACCACCAGGACCGGGCGGCCGCGCAGGCGCAGCGCGTCGGCGAGGTGGCCGGCCAGTACGCCGGTGCCGGCGGCGGGCGCGCCGTCGATGCCCACCCGCTGCCACGTTCCCCGCTCTGCCGGTGACCCGTGTTCGTCGAGGTGGCCGGCGAGCCGCTCGGCCATCCGCTGCCATGTGATCGCTTCCAGCTGCACAGGCCCATTGTCAGTGGTGGGCCGTAGCGTTTTTCACGAGGGATCACCGGCGGGAAAGAGCCGTTGGCCCGGCCTTGGGGAGGGGTCTGTCATGGCTCGCGAGACGACGTATCTGGAGCTGTCGCAGGATGGCGGCGGCGCGCACAAGTTCTACGAGGTGACCGTGGACGGCACGGCCGTCTCGGTGCGGTACGGGCGCATCGGCGCGGACGGCCAGTTGCAGAGCTCCTCGTTCCCGACCGTCGAGAAGGCCCGGGCCGCGGCCGCCAAGAAGATCGGGGAGAAGGTCCGCAAGGGGTACGCGCCGGCGGTGGCGGGGCAGCGCGCGGCCCGGTCGGTGTCGCGCCGGCAGGTCACGTCGGCGCCGTCGACGGCACGTGCGGTGGCCCCGGTGCTGTGGCGGTTCCGTACGGGCTCCTCGGCGTTCGGGATCCATGTGGACGAGGACCGCTGCTGGGTGGGGAACCAGGCGGGGGACGTCTACACGCTGAGCCACGGGGGCGAGGTGCTGGCCCGGTACTCGCTGCCGGACGGTGTGAAATGCCTGGTGGCGGACGAGTTCTGGATATACGCGGGCTGTGACGACGGCACGGTGTACGACCTGTCGTCGAAGGTGCCGTTCGGGGCCTACGACATCGCGGCGGATGTGGACATCTTCTGGCTCGACATCCACGAGGGTGTGCTGAGCGTCTCCGACCGCAGCGGCGGGCTGACGGTCATCGACCACGAGGACGAGTTCCAGTGGTCGCGGCGGTCGCCGGGGTCGAACGCGTGGATGGTCCGGGCGGATGAGCGGTCGGTCTACCACGGGCACAGCAACGGTGTGACGGCGTACGCGGCCGACGGCGGGGCGCAGTTGTGGCACACGCCGACCAACGGCTCGGTGCTGTTCGGCTGGCAGGAGGACCGGACGGTGTATGCCGCCACCGGGCGTCACACCGTGCAGCGGCTGGCGAAGGCGACGGGCGCCGTGGAGGCCTCGTACAAGTGCGATGCCGCCGTGTACGCGTGCGCGACCTCGCCGGACGGCCGCCATGTGTTCGCCGCCGACTACGCCTCCTCGGTGTACTGCTTCGACGCCGACGGGCAGCGGTTGTGGAAGCTGGGCACCGGCGGCGGTTCGGCCCTGTCCATGCAGTATCTGGACGAGCGGCTGTACCTGGTCACCACGGACGGGTCCCTGATCTGCATGGACGCGAGCGAGGCGGCGATCCTCGCGGCCCAGCGGGGCTCGGTCCCGACGGCCGTGGACGTGAAGTCGGCTGCCGCGCTGCCGGTGTTCACCCCGGCGGCCTCCGCTTCGGCGGTCGCGACCGTCTCGGTGGCGGCGGCTCCGGCGGGCGGTGTGGTGGTGGAGTGCGTGCAGCAGGGCGGCAGGATGCGCGTGCAGGTGGTGTCGGGCGGCTTCGAGCCCTCGTGGAACGTGCAGTTCCCGCGCGGGATCCGGGAGCCGGGTGCCCGGTACGTGGTCGACGGGCTGCATGCGGCCTCGGGTGGGTTCTACCGGGTGCGCGGGGAGATACGCCGCCTGGTCTGAGCGGGAGGGTCTCCGGCGGGCCGGGTCACGGAAGGCGGCTCGGGCAGGTGCACGGTTCGGCGCCGGGCGGGGCGTCCGCGGGTATGGAGAAGGCCTCGTCCTCGGCGAGCGTGCAGGTCACGTACAGCACGACCGGTACGGTGCCCAGGTTGCGGCCCAGGTGGAGGTGCTCGACGCCGGGCGGTTCGACGAAGCTGGTGCCGGGGCGGTGCACGACGACCGAGTTGTCGTGCAGGATCCGGGTCAGCGTCCCGGACTTGACGAGCGCGATCAGCGGAACGCGGTGGAAGTGCCAGCCGGTGCAGCCGCCGGGCTCTATGACGACCTCCCGGCCCGCGAGGTCCTCCGCACCGCCTTCCACGGCTCGTATGAGCCGCGCCGTCGGCTGCCATCCACCCATGTACGCACTCCTCCCCCATGGGCATCACGGCCATACCGCAGCCCCAACGCCCCACGGTAGAGGGACATCCGGACAACCGGAAAAGGTGGCGAAACCTCAACCGCCATTTTCGGCAAGGTGATAAGCGGACCGGACAGCGGTATCACATCGTCATGAGCCTCGTGGTGTTCGAGTCGCTGAAGCAGATCCACTGCGCGGAGTGCCGCCAGGGGCCGCTCCGGCATCTCGTCCGGGAGGCCGGCGTACCCCGCTGCCTGGACTGCGCCGACCTCGGACACCTGGTCTACCTGCCGCGCGGGGATGCCGCCCTCACCCGGAGGGCCCGCGAGGCGAGTTCGCTCTCGGCCGTCGTCGTCCGCTTCAACAAGCGGCGTCGCCGCTACGAGCGCCAGGGGCTCCTGGTCGAGGAGCCCGCCCTGGCCCTCGCCGAGCGCGCCTGCCTCGCGGACGCCGAGGCGCGGGCCCGCCGCCGGGAGCGCGACCGGCTGCGCCGCGCCGCCCAGGACACCCGGTTCACGGCGGCCTTCGCCGCCGAGATCGTGCGGCTGTTCCCGGGGTGTCCGGCAGACCGGGCGGTGGCGATAGCCACCCATGCCTCGCTGCGCGGGAGCGGCCGGGTGGGCCGTACGGCGGCCGGCCGGGCCCTCGACGAGCAGGCGGTGTCGGTGGCGGTCCGGGCGGCGGTGCGGCACATCGACACCGAGTACGACGCCCTGCTGATGGCGGGCGTCCCGCGGTTCGCGGCCCGGGCCCGGCTGGCACCCCGGATCGACGCGATCCTGGACGCCTGGCGCACGCCCCCGCCGCCGTCGTCGCCGTCGTCGCCGGCTTCGACTTCGTCTTCCGCCGGAGAGGCGTAGTCCCGCCTCTCTAGCCGAGGCGGAAGCGGCGGTAGAGCAGCACCCCGCCCAGCAGCAGCGCCCCGCCGCCGGGCAGCAGGTAGCCGACTCCGTCGGCCCCGGTGTGGGCGAGGGCCGGGCCGTGCTGCGGCGGCGTGGGCGGGGTGACGGGATGCTCGACGACGGGCGGCTGCGACGGCTTGCCGCCGCTGGGCACGTCCCCGTTGACGGAGGTGTTGCCGGTGGAGCCGTTGCCGACCCCGACGACGTTCACCGAGTTGCCGCTGATGTTGACCGGGACATCGACCGGAAGCTGGATCCCGTTGCCGGACAACAGCCCGGGCGAATCCTTTCCTCGCCCATCGGCATGGGCTCCCCCGCCCGTGTGGGACTGCGTACCGGCCGCGGTCCCGGGTTTCGAAGGGTGCGAGGGCGCCGACCCCGGATGCCCGTCGCCACCGCCCCCCGTGTTGGCACAGCGGTTGCCCGCGGCCGGGTTGAGCAGGCCGACCACGCTCACGGTGTTGCCGCACACGTTCACCGGGGTGTGCACCGGCAGCTGCACCAGATTCCCGGACAGCAGACCCGGCGAACCCTCGGCCTTCCCGCCCGCGTCCGCATCGGCGTAGGCGAATCCGCTGACACCCGCGACCGCCAGTCCACCTCCCGCAACCACCGCCGCGATCAAGCCATTCCGACGACTGTGACGCATCAGTTTCCCTGCCTTCCGGAGGAGTTCACGGGAGCTGCACCCGCACCGGAAACAACGCGGCAAACCCGTTCGGGTTATAGAGCCGGTAGGCATTTCACTCCATCGTGTACTGGGTAATGCCTACTTCATGACTGAACGCCCGCTGCTGCTCCTCGACGTGGACGGCCCCCTCAACCCGTTCCGGTCCCGGCTCGCCGGGCTCCGCGGGTACACGAGTCACCGGATGCGTCCGGCGGACTGGATGTCCCACCGGGACCCCGAATCCCGCAGCGCCCGGCGCGGGCTGCGGGTCCGCCTGCACCCCGCGCACGGGGCCCGCCTGCTGGCCCTGCCGTTCGAACTCACGTGGGCCACCGCCTGGATGCACCAGGCCAACACGATGATCGCCCCGCACATCGGACTACCCGGCGATCTTCCTGTCATCGAGTGGCCGGAACTCTTCGCCCACGACCCCGACGGTCTCTTCTGGAAGACCCGCCCGCTCCTCGACTGGGCGGCGGGGCGTCCCTTCGCCTGGGTCGACGACATGATCACCCCGCAGGACCGCGCCTGGATCGCGGCCCACCACCCCGCTCCGGCGCTCCTCCTCACCATCCACGCCCGCCACGGCCTGCGCGACCGCGACTTCACCACGTTGACGCGCTGGGCGGCGGAAGTCAGTGGCCCAGGGCGGTGAGGGGGTCCGGGGACGGGGTGCCCGTGGGCCACCAGTCCTCGGTGTCCGCGCGGGACTCGTAGGCGTACCAGAGGCCGTCGCGGCCCAGGCGGAGCTGGCGGGTGCGCGCGGTGAGGCGGTTTCGCTCGGGGCGGAAGGCACCTTGGGAGGCGGCGAGGAGGACCGGGCGGGCCCGGTCGAAGGGGCCGGCCGGGGGGTCCCAGGGCTCTTCGAGGGCGGCGAGCGCGGGCCGACCGCCCTGGCGCCAGGCCGCGGCGGCGCGGGCCAGGTCGGTGGTGGTGCGGCCGGTGGCGCGGGCCAGGTCCCGGTAGAGGGTGCGGGCCGCTCCGGTGAGGCCGGCCGTGTGGTGCGCGGAGGCCAGGCGGACGGCGTCCTGCCAGAGCGTGAGCCCGGCGATCGGGTCCTCGGTGGTGGTGAGCAGGGCGAAGGCGCGGGCGGCTGCGTCCGTGGCGAGCTGGTCCAGGGCCAGCGGGTCGGGAGCCGCAGGGTCCGCCGGGTACGCGGGCGGGAGTCCCACCGCCGCGGGCGCGGGCAGCGGGGCCGGCAGCGGCGGCAGGACGGCGCGGGCCAGTGCGGCGCGGGCCGGGACCCCGGGGAAGTCCGGTGCGGCGTCGGGCTGTTCGCGGGCGGCGTGGGCCGCGTTGCGGCGGGTCAGCTCGTCGAGGAGCTCCCGCTCGCCCCGGCCGCGCAGGAGCAGCAGGACGAACGGGTCCTCGTCGAGGAGGCGGGCCGCCCGGTAGCAGAGGGCCGCGGCGTGCTTGCAGGGCGGACGAGCGGTGTCCGGGCAGGAGCAGCGCGCGGCGAGCTCACCCGCGCCGGGCAGGACCGTCCCCGCCAGGGACTGCGGAACCTCCCGCTCCAGCAGGCTCGCGAGGGCCGTGGGATCCGCGGCCACCGTCTCCAGGAGTTCGCTCCACTCGGCGTCCGGGAAGGGGCTCAGGACCAGTTCGGTGCGGTACGGGCGGGCCCGGCTGCCCCGTACGTAGGCCACGATCCGGCCCGGGGTGACCGTGACCGCGTCGACATGCCCCTCGGCCGCGTACGCGTGGCCCCGGGCCAGGCGGGCCGGGTCGCCGGACGCCTCTTCGAGCGCGGACACCCAGGCCCGGCCCCACCAGCTGACGGCCTCCGCCCCGGCGGGCACGGTCTCGAAGGTGCGCCGGCGGTCGTCCCGTGCGGTGATCACGCCGGCCTCCCCACCGTGGTCATGCGGGCCTCCGCAGGGAGACGAGGTCGGCCAGCTCGCGGTCGGTCAGCTCCGTGAGCGCCGACTCCCCCGAGCCGAGCACGGCATCGGCCAGGGCCCGCTTGGCCTCCAGCATCTCGGCGATCCGGTCCTCCACGGTGCCCTCGGCGATGATCCGGTGGACCTGGACGGGCTGCGTCTGGCCGATCCGGTATGCGCGGTCGGTGGCCTGCTCCTCCACCGCCGGGTTCCACCAGCGGTCGAAGTGGATCACATGGCCGGCCCGCGTGAGGTTCAGCCCGGTGCCCGCCGCCTTCAACGAGAGCAGGAAGACCGGGACTTCGCCGGACTGGAAGCGGTCCACCAGCTCCTCGCGGCGCGCCACCGGCGTCCCGCCGTGCAGGAGCTGGTGGGAGATCCCCCGGGCCGCCAGGTGCCGCTCGATGATCCGGGCCATCGTCACGTACTGGGTGAAGACCAGCACCGAGCCGTCCTCCGCGAGGATCGTGTCCAGCAGCTCGTCCAGCAGGGCCAGCTTGCCCGAGCGGTGCGGGATCCTGGGCGGATCCTCCTTCAGGTACTGCGCGGGGTGGTTGCAGATCTGCTTGAGCGAGGCCAGCAGCTTCATGATCATGCCGCGCCGCTCGATGCCCTCGCTCGCCCCGATCACGGCCATCGCCTCCTCCACCGCGGCCTGGTAGAGCGAGGCCTGCTCGCGCGTGAGGGAGACCGGATGGTCGGTCTCCGTCTTCGGCGGCAGCTCGGGGGCGATCCCCGGGTCGGACTTCTTGCGCCGCAGCAGGAACGGCCGTACGAGCGCGGCCAGCCGGGCCACCGCCGCCTCGTTGCCCCCGTCCTCCTCCTGCTGGTGCTCCACCGGGCGGGCGTGCCGGGCCCGGAACGCCGTCAGCGGCCCCAGCAGCCCGGGCGTGGTCCAGTCGAGCAGCGCCCACAGCTCGGAGAGGTTGTTCTCGACCGGGGTGCCGGTCAGCGCCACCCGGGCCGGCGCCGGGATCGTGCGCAGCGCCTTCGCGGTCGCCGAATGCGGGTTCTTCACGTGCTGCGCCTCGTCGGCGACGACCATGCCCCAGGGCTGTTCGGCCAGCCGGGCCGCGCTCGCGCGCATCGTCCCGTACGTGGTGAGGACGAATCCTCCGGCCAGCCCGTCGAGGCTGCGGCTGCCGCCGTGGAAGCGGCGCACGGCGACCCCGGGCGCGAACTTCTCGATCTCCCGCTGCCAGTTGCCCAGCAGCGAAGCCGGGCAGACGACGAGCGTCGGCTCGGGGCGGTCGCGGTGCAGGTGCAGCGCGATCAGGGTGACCGTCTTGCCCAGGCCCATGTCGTCGGCGAGGCAGCCGCCGAGGCCGAGCGAGGTCATGAGGTCCAGCCACGCCAGGCCGCGGGCCTGGTAGTCGCGCAGGGTGGCCTTCAGCCCGACGGGCTGTGGCAGCGGGGCCAGCTCGCCGGTCAGCCGCTCCCTCAGAGCGGCCAGCGCGCCCACCGGAACCGCCGCCACCGGCTCCCCGTCCACCTCGGCCGTCCCCGTCAGTACGGCGGCCAGCGCATCCACCGGGTCCAGCAGGCCCAGCTCCCGCTTGCGCGCCTTGCGCACCAGCTCGGGATCGACCCGCACCCACTGGTCCCGCAGCCGCACCACCGGCCGGTGCGCCTGCGCCAGCGCGTCCATCTCCCCGGGGGTGAGCCGGTCGCCGCCCAGCGCGAGCTCCCAGGAGAAGGCGAAGAGGTGGTCCGCGTCGAAGAAGGCGGTCCCGTCGGTGGCGGAGCCGGGCGCGGTGGACCGTACGACCGCGGTCGCGGACAGCGTACGAGCCAGCTCGCGCGGCCAGTGGACCAGGACCCCGGCGGCCGCCAGCCGGTTCGCGGCCCTGCCGAGGAGGTCTTCGAGCTCCGGATCGGAGAGGGCGAGGACATCGGGGACGGGCTGGTCCAGCAGCCGCAGCAGCGGCGGCCACACCCGGGCGGCCCGGCGCAGCGCCAGTACGGCGTCGATCCGGGCTCGCGGCCCGAACCCGGCGGCGGCCGCACCGGCCCACAGCAGTCCGGCGTCGGTGACGAGGGTGGGGTCGGCGAGGCTGTGCACCTGCACGACGGCGGCGCCGGCGCGGCGGGTCTCCGCGGTCTCCGTGCCCTCCGGGCCCTCCGTGTCCTGCGCCGGGTCGAAGAGGCGGAACGAGGACAGGTCGAGCCGCAGCGAGATCCCCACGCCGGCATCGGCGCCGGCCGCGACCTGCGCGGCCCAGTCCTGTATCCCGGGCACCCGCTGCGGCTCCTGCGCGGCGAAGGGCCGTCCGGCGGCCAGCGGCCCGGCCGGGGTACGGGGCAGGCTGTCGGCGACGGCATCGAGGAACGCCCGGACCAGCGCCTCCGGTTCGGGCAGTTGGAGGGGGCGGCGGCCGGTCAGCGGGGTGGCGTACCCCTCGTACGGGAGGGCGGCGGCCACCGCGCGGAGGTGGCCCACGTCCTCGGCGTCGAGCGGGCCGGCCCGCCAGGCATCGACCCCGTCGGGGGTGACGCCGGGCAGGAGGCGGCCGCGGGCGACGAGCGCGAGGGCGTGGAGGGCGGCGGTGCCCCAGGCGCGGGTGGCGGGGTGCGCGGCGGGGCTGCGGGGGGCACGGGCGAGGAGCGGGAGGGCGTCGGTGACGGAGAGGGTCAGGGAGGGGACGGTACGGGTGCGGATCCCCTGGCCGTGGGGGCGCACGACGGCGAGCGGGCCCGGGGTCCCGGCCGGGAGCTCGGGGAGTACGTCCCCGTCGGGGGCCCAGAAGGCGATGCGGGCCTCGCGGGGGACGGCGGCGGGGAGGAAAACGGCGGCGTGGCGCAGCAGGCCGGCGGCCTGCGCGGGCTGGTGCGGCTGCGGTGTCACGGTGTCGCCTCCTCTCCCCTCGGTGTGGTCACGGGCGTGGTCACAGGTGTGGTCACATCAGACGGATCCCGTCTGCCGTCGAGTCTAGGTGCGGGCACTGACAACGCCGCTGAGCTGGGCACATACCGGCTCCCGACCCGCTGCGCGGGGAAGGCGTTTTGCGGTGGCACGGGGTGGGGACGGCTCACAGCACCGCACTACCCGCCACATGGGGAGAAACCGCCATGCTCCAGGGCCTCGCCGCCGTCATCGCGCTCGCGCTCACCGCCCCCGGATTCCTCGGCGCCGCCGATCTGCCGCCGCATCCCACCTCGCCCTGGCATGCCGGGAAGGTCACCAAGGGGCTGCCCGAAACGGCGCCGTTCTGCCTGGACGGGGTGATTCCGGCCGCCGGGAGCTGGCACCGGAACTTCGGGACCGACCTCGACACCGGCGCCGTGCAGGTCTCCGTACGGGCCTCCTCCGACTCGGCGGCCGCCCGGCTGACCCGGAACCTGGAGCGGCAGGTCGCCGCCTGCGCCGCCGACTGGCTGCGGGCGCACCCGGACGGGACGGCCGACGCGAAGGACTACGGCACCCTCCCCGTAGAGGAGGGCGCCCACGTCTACGGCGTGCACGTCTCGATCCCGGATTCCGAACCCGGCGTGCACCTCTTCGGCATCGGACGCGACGGTTCCACCGTGACCGTCGTCCAGTGGGGCCAGATGGGCGACCTGAGCGACGCCCCCGTCCCCGCCTTCAAGCGGACGACCACGACCGCCGTGAACCGCCTGATTCCATGACATGCGAGGACATCAGCTGACATACCATGGTTCTGAGGCGATGGTCATGCGTTCCGGAAACGAGCCGGTGACCGCCCGCAGTCCGCTGCGGCTGCGGTTCTGGCTGAGTCTGTGGGGGTTCGTCTGGGCCGCCGCCGGGACCGCCGCGTTCTCCCTGGTCGGCCGTCCCGGGTGGGCGGCCGCCTGCGGGGTGGTCGCCGTACTCGCGCTCGTCGACCTGGGCGTGGTCCTCCACCACATCCACCAGGGCCCGCACTACCAGCCGGGCCCGGACGTGCCCCCGTACGAGCCCCCGCACCAGCGCTGACGCGGCCCGCTACTCCTCGAAGCGGGCCGCCGCCAGGTAGTCGGGCTGGGGGTCCAGCGCGGCCGCCAGGCGGAAGTGCTTGCGAGCCTGTTCGGGACGGCCGGAGCGCTCGTGGGTACGGGCCAGGGCGAAGTGCGCGAAGGCGTTGTCCGGCTCCCGCTCCAGCACCAGCTCGAACTCCATGGCCGCCGGACGCAGTTGGGCGGCGGCGAAGAACGCGCGGGCCCGCAGCAGCCGGGCCGCCGTGTTCTCCGGGTGCGCGGCGATGACCGAGTCGAGGAGCTTCACGGCGCCCCGCGGGTCGCGCGCGGCCAGCAGCTGCTCGGCGGCCCGGTAGTCGATGACGTGCGTCTCGGGCGATGAGCCGGACGGCGAAGGCGGCTGCGCCGGTATGGACGGCGGCATGGTGTCGGACACGGTCTGTTCCTTCCCTCTGCGGGCGCGTTCAACGCCCCGCGCCCCGCCTGCTATTCCATGCACACGTCAGGCACCGGCAGCGCCCGCCGCCGCCTCCCGCTCCTTGAGCTCCGTCCACACCTTGCGCACCTGCGGCTCCAGCGCCTCCAGCGGCCCGTCGTTGTCGATCACGAGCGTGGCCACCGCCAGCCGCTGCTCCCGCGTGGCCTGCGCGGCCATCCGGGCCCGCGCCTCCTCCTCGGCCATCCCGCGCAGCGCGGTCAGCCGGGCCAGCTGCGTTCCGGGCGCCGCGTCCACCACGACCACCAGGTCGTACAGCGGCGCCAGACCGTTCTCCGCGAGCAGCGGTACGTCGTGCACCACGATCGCGTCGGGCCCGGCAGCGGCCTCCAGTTCGGCCGACCGGGCCCCGACCAGCGGGTGCACGATCGCGTTGAGGGTCTGCAGCTTCGCCGGGTCGGCGAACACGATGGAGCCCAGCTTCGGCCGGTCCAGCGTCCCCTCGCCGGTCAGCACGGACTCCCCGAAAGCCGCCACGACGGCCGCGAGCCCCGGCGTACCCGGCTCCACGACCTCCCGCGCGATGCGGTCGGCGTCCACGACGACCGCCCCGTACCCCGCCAGCAGCCGCGAGACCTCGCTCTTGCCGGCACCGATTCCGCCTGTCAGGCCAACCTTCAACATGCCCAGCAGACTAGACCCCGCGCCCGGGCCCCCGTACAGCCCCCTGCTTCCCGACCCGGCGACCCGGCGATCACGGGGCCCGTCAGCGCAGTCAGCCCAGTCAGCGCTGTCAGTCCCGTCAGCCCTCGCCCTCGCGCTCCGCCAGGAACCGCTCGAACTCGCGGCCGATCTCGTCCGCCGACGGGATCTCCTGCGGCTCCGCGATCATGTTGCCCCGCGTCTCGGCTCCGGCCGCCGCGTCGTACTGGTGCTCCAGCCCCTGGACCAGGGCGACCAGTTCCTCGTCGCCCTCGCGGATCTGCCGGTCGATCTCCGTCTGCGTCCGGTGCGCCTCCGTGCGCAGCGCGTGCGCCACCGCCGGCAGGACCAGCCCGGTCGCCGCCGTGATCGCCTCCAGCGCCGTCAGGGCGGCGTCCGGGTACGCGGAGCGCGCCACGTAGTGCGGTACGTGCGCGGCGACGCCCAGCACGTCGTGCCCGGCCTGGCCGAGGCGGAACTCCACCAGGGACTCCGCGCTGCCCGGCACCTGTGCCTCGTCGAACGGGCTGCGGTGGCCCGGCATGAGGTCGGTCCGGTTGCCGTGCGGGGTGATCCCGACGGGCCGGGTGTGCGGGACGCCCATGGGGATGCCGTGGAAGTTGACCGAGAGCCGGACGCCGAGGCGCTCGACGATCTGCCGGACGGCGACGGCGAAGCGCTCCCACTCCACGTCCGGCTCGGGGCCGGAGAGCAGCAGGAACGGGGCGCCCGTGGCGTCCTGGACGAGGCGCACCTCAAGGCGCGGCTCCTCGAACTCGGCCCAGTGGTCGCGCTGGAACGTCAGCAGCGGGCGCCGGGCGCGGTAGTCGACCAGGCGGTCCGCGTCGAACCGGGCCACGACCTGGTGGGGCAGCGTGTCGAGCAGCCGCTCGACGATCTGCTCCCCGGCCTCACCTGCGTCGATGTACCCCTCGAAGTGGTAGAGCATGACCAGCCCGGCCGAGTCCTGGGCAAGCGCCAGATCAGCCACTGCCAGGCCCTTGGCATCCCATTCGTACAAACCCTGTGGATCAAGCACCGTCACCACTCCTCCTCGCCGTCTACGTTGCGCACAACGTCCAAGGCGGCTGCTCCATTCCCCAGTTGACCTCTTTCACAGGAATGCAACAAGGCCCGCCCCCCTGAGGGGACGGGCCTTGTCGTTCAGCTCAGCTACAGCTCACACCGAGGTGCGATGCGCTGCGATCAGCTCTGGCCGCCGGCCAGCTTCTCGCGGAGCGCGGCCAGGGCCTCGTCGGAGGCCAGGGCGCCCGAGGTCTCGTCCGACTCCGAGGAGTAGGAACCACCCGAGATGCCCGCACCGGCGTTGCCACCGGCGGCCGGGGCGGCAGCGCCCTCGGCAGCGGCGGCCTCGTCGGCCTCGCGGCTCTTGATGACCTGCGCCTGGTGCTGCTCGAAGCGGACCTGCGCCTCGGCGTACTGGCGCTCCCACGTCTCGCGCTGGGTGTCGAAGCCCTCGAGCCAGTCGTTGGTCTCGGGGTCGAAGCCCTCGGGGTAGATGTAGTTGCCCTGGTCGTCGTAGGACGCGGCCATGCCGTACAGGGTCGGGTCGAACTCGACCGACGCCGGGTCGGCACCGAAGGACTCGTTGGCCTGCTTCAGGGACAGCGAGATCCGGCGACGCTCGAGGTCGATGTCGATGACCTTGACGAAGATCTCGTCGTTGACCTGGACGACCTGCTCCGGGATCTCCACGTGGCGCTCGGCCAGCTCGGAGATGTGGACCAGACCCTCGATGCCCTCGTCCACGCGGACGAACGCACCGAACGGAACCAGCTTGGTGACCTTACCCGGGACGACCTGACCGATCTGGTGCGTACGGGCGAACTGCTGCCACGGGTCCTCCTGCGTCGCCTTCAGCGACAGGGAGACACGCTCGCGGTCCATGTCCACGTCGAGGACCTCGACGGTGACTTCCTGGCCGACCTCGACAACCTCGGACGGGTGGTCGATGTGCTTCCAGGACAGCTCGGAGACGTGGACGAGACCGTCGACGCCACCCAGGTCCACGAAGGCACCGAAGTTGACGATCGAGGAAACGACGCCGGAGCGGACCTGACCCTTCTGCAGGGTGGTGAGGAACGTCTGGCGAACCTCGGACTGGGTCTGCTCCAGCCAGGCGCGGCGGGACAGGACCACGTTGTTGCGGTTCTTGTCCAGCTCGATGATCTTCGCCTCGAGCTCCTTGCCCACGTAGGGCTGGAGGTCGCGGACGCGGCGCATCTCGACGAGGGAGGCCGGCAGGAAGCCGCGGAGGCCGATGTCGAGGATGAGACCACCCTTGACGACCTCGATGACGGTACCGGTGACGATGCCGTCTTCTTCCTTGATCTTCTCGATCGTGCCCCAGGCGCGCTCGTACTGGGCGCGCTTCTTGGACAGGATCAGGCGGCCTTCCTTGTCCTCCTTCTGGAGAACCAGGGCCTCGATCTCGTCGCCGACCTTGACGACCTCGTTCGGGTCGACGTCGTGCTTGATCGAGAGCTCACGGCTCGGGATCACGCCTTCGGTCTTGTAACCGATGTCGAGCAGGACCTCGTCCCGGTCGACCTTCACGATGACGCCGTCGACGATGTCGCCGTCGTTGAAGTACTTGATCGTCTCGTCGATCGCGGCGAGGAAGGCTTCCTCGTTACCGATGTCGTTGACCGCTACCTGCGGGGTGGTAGAGGTGGTCTCGGTGCTGCTCGTCATGTGGGAAAGGGCTCCGGTTACGGACAGAAAGTCGTAGGTACTGCTACGCCGGGAGCCCTTATCGGCATCTGCCGAAGAAGCCGGACAGCCAAGGAAGCCCATGCTCCGCCGTGAAGCGGACCGGGCCTCGAAAACCGAGGGGACATCAACAGATGCAAGCGCAGCCTGCTAGGTCTGAGGAGCACAGGCTCGCAGCGCAACTTGTAGCATACGGGGGCAGCCGGGCAGGGTCAATGCGCGAAGGCGCACACCCCGGGCGGATCACCGCATAACCGGCACAATTCGTGGGCGGGCGGGCGCTGATGGCCCTTACCTGCCTTGTTACGACTCTTTCCGACTCTTTCCGCAGACTACGACGACGGGCCCCATGAACCAAGAGGACTACGCCCCCGAAGAAGCGTACGAAGCCGATGGCCCCGGCCACGGCGGCGGCGAGGACGCCGGCGACGACGCGGAGGCCACCCGGCGTGACGCCGGCGACGCGGAGAGCAGCCGGGCCAGCCGGAGCTGGTGGGACCGCAACGCCGACGAGTACCAGATGGAGCACGGGGCCTTCCTCGGCGACGACCGCTTCGTCTGGGGGCCGGAGGGCCTCGACGAGGCGGATGCCGCGCTGCTCGGCCCCGCCGACTCCCTGAAGGACAAGGACGTCCTGGAGATCGGCGCCGGCGCCGCCCAGTGCTCGCGCTGGCTGGCCGCCCAGGGCGCCCGCCCCGTCGCCCTCGACCTCTCCCACCGCCAGCTCCAGCACGCGCTGCGCATCGGCGACGACGTCCCCCTGGTCGAGGCCGACGCCGGCCGGCTCCCCTTCCGCGACGGCTCCTTCGACCTGGCCTGTTCCGCGTACGGAGCCGTCCCCTTCGTCGCCGACCCCGTGGCCGTCATGCGCGAGGTCCACCGCGTGCTGCGCCCCGGCGGCCGCTGGGTCTTCTCCGTCACCCACCCCATCCGCTGGGCCTTCCCGGACGAGCCCGGCCCGGAGGGGCTGTCGATCGCCGCCTCCTACTTCGACCGGACCCCGTACGTCGAGCAGGACGAGCAGGGCCGCGCCGTCTACGTGGAGCACCACCGCACCCTCGGCGACCGGGTCCGGGACGTGGTGGCGGGCGGGTTCCGCCTGATCGACCTCGTGGAGCCGGAGTGGCCCGCGTGGAACGCCCAGGAGTGGGGCGGGTGGTCCCCGCTGCGCGGCAACCTGATCCCCGGCACCGCGATCTTCGTCTGCGAGCGCCCCTGACGTGATCCGTACCGCCGACCTCGACGCCCTTCCCGTACGGGAGGCCCTGCCCGCGCTGGTGTCCGCGCTGGACGCCCACGGCACGGCGGTGCTCTGCGCGCCGCCGGGCACCGGCAAGACCACGCTGGTGCCGCTGGTGCTGGCGGGGCTGGTGGGGGGCGGACCTCGCCGCAGGGTGATCGTCGCCGAGCCCCGGCGGATCGCGGCCCGGGCGGCGGCGCGGCGGATGGCCTGGCTGCTGGGCGAGCAGGTCGGCGGCTCGGTGGGCTTCACGGTGCGCGGCGAGCGGGTGGCGGGACCGGGCACGGTGGTCGAGGTCGTGACCACCGGCGTTCTGCTCCAGCGGCTCCAGCGGGACCAGGAGCTCGCCGCGGTCGACGTGGTGATCCTGGACGAGTGCCACGAGCGGCACCTCGACGCCGACACGGTCGCCGCTTTCCTCCTGGACGTACGGGAAACCCTGCGCCCGGAGCTTCGGCTCGTGGCGGCGTCGGCGACGACCGACGCGGCCGGCTGGGCCCGGCTGCTGGGGCACGCGCCGGTGGTGGAGGCCGCGGGGGTCTCGTACCCGGTGGAGACGGTCTGGGCCCCGCCGGCCCGTCCGGTGCGGCCCCCGCACGGCATGCGGGTGGACCCGGCGCAGCTGGCGCACGTGGCCTCGGTGGTGCGGCGGGCGCTGGCGGAACGCTCCGGCGACGTGCTGTGCTTCCTGCCCGGCGTCGGGGAGATCGCCCGGGTCGCGGGGCAGCTGGGTGGGGTGGCGGCCGAGGTGCTCCAGCTCCACGGGCGCGCCCCGGCGGAGGTGCAGGACGCGGCGCTGTCCGCCCGGCCGCACCGCCGGGTGATCCTGTCCACCGCGGTGGCGGAGTCCAGCCTGACCGTGCCGGGCGTACGGGTGGTCGTGGATTCCGGACTGGCCCGCGAACCCCGGGTGGACCACGCACGGGGGCTGGGCGCGCTGGCGACCGTACGGGCGTCCCGCGCGGCCGGGCGCCAGCGGGCGGGCCGGGCCGGGCGCGAGGCGCCGGGGGCGGTGTACCGCTGCTGGTCGGAGGCGGAGGACGGCCGCCTCCCGGCGTTCCCCTCCCCCGAGATCCGGATCGCGGACCTGGCGCAGTTCGCACTCCAGGCTGCGTGCTGGGGCGATCCGGACGCGTCCGGGCTGGCGCTGCTGGATCCGCCGCCGGCCGGGGCGATGGCCGCGGCGCGTGAGGTGCTGGTCGCGGTGGGCGCGGTGGACCCGGCGGGCGCGGTCACCGCGCGCGGGCAGCGGATGGCCCGGCTCGGGCTGCACCCGCGCATGGCCCGCGCCCTGCTGGACGGCTCCGCCGCGCTGGGACCCCGCCGGGCGGCGGAGATCGTCGCCCTGCTGAGCGAGGAGCCGCCGCGGGAGTACGGGGACGACCTCGCCGCCGCCCGGCGCCGGGCCCGCGCCGGCGGCGACGGCTACGCGGCACGCTGGCGGGCGGAGGCCAAGCGGCTGGAACGCGCCGCCGCTGCGGGGAACCCTGCGGGGCCGTCTCTCACCGGAGCGGGGGAACGCTCCCTCTCCGACGACGCGGCCGCCGGGCTCGTCGGGGCCCTCGCGTTCCCCGAGCGCGTCGCCAAGGCCAAGGGCCAGGGGGCCTTCCTCATGGCCAACGGCACGGGAGCCGAGCTCGCCGACGGGTCGGCGCTGCGCAGCGCGCCGTGGGTGGCCGTCGCGGTCGCCGACCGGGGGCCGCATTCCGCCTCCGCCAGGGTCCGGCTGGCCGCCGCCATCGACGAGGACACCGCCCGCGACGCGGCCGCACACCTGCTGACCTCCGGGGACGAGGTGCGCTGGGAGGACGGCGACCTCGTCGCCCGCTCCGTGGAACGGCTCGGCGCGATCGAGCTCGCCGCGCGGCCGCTGCGGAACCCCGATCCGGACCTCGTCCGGGCCGCCCTCCTCGACGGCCTGCGCAGTGACGGGCTCGGCCTGCTGCGCTGGTCCCCGGACGCGCAGATGCTCCGGGCCCGGCTCGGCTTCCTGCACCGCACGCTCGGCGGCGGCTGGCCCGACGTACAGGACGACGACGCCCTGCTGGACCGCGCCGACGACTGGCTGGAGCCCGAGCTGTCCCGGGCCCGCCGCCGCGCCGATCTCGGGCGGATCGACGCCGGGCAGGCGCTGAACCGGCTGCTGCCGTGGGCCACCGGCGAGGCCGCCCGCCTCGACGAGCTGGCCCCGGAGCGGATCGAGGTGCCGAGCGGCTCCCGGATCCGGGTGGACTACTCCGCCGAGCACGGGCACGGGCAGCCGGTCCTCGCCGTGAAGCTGCAGGAGCTGTTCGGGCTGGCCGAGACCCCGAAGGTGGCCGGGGTGCCCGTACTCGTACACCTGCTGTCCCCGGCCGGACGGCCCGCCGCCGTGACCGCCGACCTGGCCTCCTTCTGGCAGGGCGGCTACCGCGCCGTGCGCGCCGAGCTCCGCGGCCGCTACCCCAAGCACCCCTGGCCGGAGGATCCGGCGACCGCCGAGCCCACCCGGCACACCAACGCCCGGCTCAGGCGACAGCCGTGAGCCTCGTGGTGAGCCCCTCCCCGTCCTCCGCCTCGCCGCGGCGGCCGCGGGCCTCCAGCCACAGCGCCAGCCCGAGCAGGACGAGGGCGCCGGCCGCCAGGCCGATCGGGGCGTACGTGTGCAGGGCGAGCACCTTCGTACGGTTCGACTTGACCAGGTCGACGGTGTACGCGGCGTAGTCCTCGCGCATCTTCACGTGCCCGGCGAAGACGGTGAGCCTGCCGTCGGGCGCGCCGGCCGCGATGCCGCCGCGCATCTCCTGCTCGATGACCTGCTCGGCGTTGACGGGCGCCCCGGTCACGGGGTCGACCCAGAACATCGCCTTGGCCTGGTACCAGAGGCTGGTGCCGGTGCTCTGCTCGAATGTCTTCGGGTCGATGCCCTCGATCGGCATCTTCTTCGGCAGGGCGACCTTGGTCCACGGCAGGGTCTGCTCGTAGTAGTAGACGTCCATCCCGCGGTACGTGCGCGGGCCGACGTAGTGGATGGGCGAGGCGGTGCGGGTCTGCGCGTCGAAGTAGAGGTAGTCGCGCGGCTCGGTGAAGAACGGCCACTTGAACTCGATGCCCTCGCGTTTGACCGGGTCGCCGTCGACCATCTCGCCGGTGGCGTGCACCGGGTCCTGGCTGTGGGCGTCGAAGATGTAGCGCTCGGGGATCTGGGAGACCATCTTCCCGTCCGGGCCCATGATGTACGTGAGGGTGTCCCAGACGACGACGTCCTTGCCGGCGCTCGCCTCGATCTCCTTCGACGCCTCGACGTTGCCCTTCAGGGTCTGGACGATGGTGACCTTGTCGACCTTCTTGGGCTGCATGCCGGCGGTGTAGTCGAGGAGGGTCGCGTCCTTCGCCTCCAGGACCATCTCCTGGTACTGGCTCGGCGGGATCTTGGCGAGCCTGGGGTACGCGTACCAGCGCAGCAGCGGTGCGAGGGCGGCGAGGAACACGGCGAAGGCGAGCAGGACGAGGCTGGCGGTACGTCTCAAGGCCGGGCCTCCTCTACTGTCCGGGCGCGCTGGGCGCGGTGGTGAGCAGGGGCTTGGGCGAGGTCTTGCCTTCGGGCGCCCCGAACGCCGTGATGGCGAACACGAGGGCCAGCGCGGCGGCAAGCCCGATGGCGGCGGCGACGAGTGCACGCATGCCGGGGCCTCCGGAATCTGATGGAACGTCAGGGCGGAGCCCGCACCGTAGCAACGCGGGGCGCAGATGAGAACCGTCTGGGCCCCGGATCGCAGGGCACCATTGGTCCGAATTACCTATGGTCAGGCGTGTTGTGACGTAACGTCACGTCTTCCGGGACCCCAAGGGTCAAGCTCCTCCTGGCATCTCAGTGGAGTTCCCCCGGAGTCGAGGAGCACGCAGATGAGTACCGAGAAGACGACGGGGGCGCGGCCGGATCCGCGCACCCGTCGCACCCGATGGATGGCCGGCGGCGCGGTCGCCTCGCTCGCGCTGCTCCTGGCGGCCGGGCTGACCGTACCGAACGCGCTGGCGGCCCAGGACGCGGGCGGGCGGGTGAGCGCGTACGGCCCCGCCGGCGGCGGAGAGTGCGGGAAGGACCCCCGTACCGGCAAGGAGCGGGCGGACTGCCGGAAGGACCCGCGGCAGGACCCGCGGGGCGGCCCGAAGGGTCCCCCCGGCCCCAGCGGCCCGCCCGGCGAACCCGGCGACCCCGGCCCGCCCGGCCTTCCGGGACCCAGTGGCCCGCCAGGACAACCGGGTGCGGTCGGCCCCAGCGGTCCGCCCGGCCCCACGATCGACGTCGGCGCGAGCATCCAGAGCAACAGCAATCAGACCATCCCGGACGACACCATCACGCGGATCCAGTTCAATAGCGCCGTCTACAACACCGGCATGACGTTCGACGCGATGAACTCGGCCCTGGTGGTCAACACAGCGGGGCGCTACCTGGTCACGGGACAGATCCTCCTGGGGTACACCCCTAATCCGACGGGGACTCGGGCCCTGACACTCGACGTCAACGACGTCGGACGCGCGCTCGACGAGCAGGACACTGCGGACCTCCCGGGCACCGGACACGCCTCGCAGTCCGCGTCCGCGATCCTGCAGTTGGCCGTGGGCGACCGAATCTCGCTCAGCGTCCGCCAAACCACCGGCAACCCAGCCACCTCACGGGTCGAGTTCGGAGCCCTGAGCACGGCCGTGGCTCCGCGACTCACGGCGGAGTTGCTCGTCCCGGCGCCGTAACCGGCGCCGACCGCCCACGCCCGACGGCCCGACGGTTCTCCGTCGGGCCGCTGGGCCGCTGGGTGAGCACCCTGGCTACGGAGCCTTGGTCCCGGTGGGGGACGGGGACGCGGAAGGGGAAGCGGACGGGGACGCCTTGCGCGTGGCCGTGGGGCTCGGGGTGGGCGTCGGGGTCGGCCGCGCGCTCGCCGTCGGCGTGGGAGTCGGCGTGGGCGTGGGCGTCGGCGTCGGGCTCGGCGTCGGTGTGGGCTTCGGAGTCGGAGTCGGGGTGGGCTTCGGGTCCGGGGTGGGCTTCGGGTCCGGGGTGGGCGTCGGCGTCGGCGTGGGCACCGGGGTCGGCGTCGGGCTCGGGGACGGCTTCGGGGTCGGCGTCGGCTTGGGCGTCGGCTTCGGCGACGCCGGGGGCTGGTCCGCGCCCGCGTTCGGGACCTCGTGCGTGCCCTGGAGGTAGTACGTGAACCAGGACTTCACCGTGCGCAGGTACTCCGCGGACTGGTTGTACGAGAGCACCGCGCGGTCCAGATCGGCGGGTACGCGCAGGTCGCGGGTGCCCGCGCAGAGGTAGCGGCCGGCCGCCAGGGCGGCGTCGTACACGTTGTTCGGGTTGCGGCGGCCGTCGCCGTCCGCGTCCTGGCCCCAGGCCGCCCAGGTGGACGGGATGAACTGCATCGGGCCGACCGCCCGGTCGTGGGAGGCGTCCCCGTCGTACTGCCCGCCGTCCGTGTCCCGGATGTTCGCGAAGCCGTTGCCGTCGAGTACGGGGCCCAGGATCGGCCGCAGCGTGGTGCCGGCGCTGTCCACGCGGCCGCCGCGGGCCTGCCCGGACTCGACCTTGCCGATCGCCGCGAGGAGTTGCCAGCGCAGTCCGCAGCCGGGGTCGCTCTCCCCCACCCTCTTCTCCGCCAGCCGGTACGCCGCCAGGACCGTCGCCGGGATTCCCTGTGCGCCCTCCCCGCCGCCCATGGCCACGGGTTCGTTGTGCGGCGCCACCGCCTCGGTGACCGGCTGGGACGGCTGCGCGACCGGGACCTGCTGCGGCGGCTCGGCGGCCAGGGGCGGGAGTTCGGTGAGGTAGTCGGAGTCCCCGCCGGAATCGGAGGGCCGAGGCGGCTGTACGGGCGGGGCGTTCTCGGTGTCCGCCGCGGATATTCGCTCCTCAGCGGGGCCTTGGGATGCCGTGAGCGCCGCTGCGACGAGTGCGCAGACCACGACCGCGGCCCCTCCCCTGCGCAGCCTGCTTCCGATCCGAGCCGACATGAGCCGGGTCCCCTCCCCCTCGACGTCGGCGTGACCTTACGTCAACTCCCTTCATCCTGCACCGATCGATGCCCGGAATTCACCACTTCCCCACCTGCCGGGCAGCTCGCGCATACTGACCCGGACCGTTCGGGGCGCATTGGCCCGAAGTAAGGAAGAGATGTCATGCCGTTCACCCTCAGCCATGCCGCCGCCGTCCTGCCGGCCGTCCGCCGGACGGGCCGCGCCCGCGGACCGCTGGTCGCGTCGGCGCTCGTCCTCGGGTCGTTCGCGCCCGACACGTTCTACTTCGCGGACGCCGTCGTCCCGGGCGTCTGGCCGTACGGCGCGTTCGCGCACTCGCTGCCCGGGGTGTTCACCGCGGACGCCGTGCTGACGGCCGCGCTCACGGCCTGCTGGCTCCTGCTGCGCGAACCGCTGATCGCGCTCCTGCCGCTCCGCCGCCAGGGCCGGATACACGCCTTCGTACGCGGCGATGACTGGCGGGGCGGCGGCCGCGGGCGGCCCGCGCTCGCGCTCTGGTTCTACCTCTCGGCGGCCGCCGGCTCGCTCACGCACGTGGTCTGGGACAGCTTCACGCATCCGCACCGGTGGGGGACGGACGCGCTGCCCGTGCTCGGCGAGCCGTTCGCGAACGGGCTCCCCCTCTATACGTACGTGCAGTACGGGACTTCGGCGGTCGCCGCCTGCGCCCTGCTCTGGTTCACGGTGACCGCCGTGCGCCGCCTGCCCGACCGCGCCACCCCCGCAGCCGTGCCGGTGCTCGGCCGGGCTGAACTGCTGGGCGCGGTCGCGCTGGTCGCGGTGTGCGTGGCCGTCGGGGTGACGATGCGCGTGCTGCGCTTCTTCACGTTCTTCGACCGGATCCGCACCCCGCTCGACATCATCCCGACCGTCTGCTTCGGCGCGGGCGGCGGGCTCGCCGTGGGCCTGCTGCTGTACGGGGTCCTCGTACGGCTCCTCCCCCATCGGCGCGAGCCGTCCCGTACGGACGAGGACGCGCGGACGCCCGTCCCCACCGCATAGCGGCCTGCGGGGACGGGCGTCCGGCGAACGTGCTCTCAGTACCTCAGTGCCTCAGTGCGCCGCCGACTCCCAGTCGGCGCCGACGCCCACCGACACGTCCAGCGGGGCGCGGAGCTCCACGGCGGCGCCCATTTCGCGGCGCACCAGCTCCTCCACCTTCTTCCGCTCGCCCGGGGCGATCTCCAGCACGATTTCGTCGTGGACCTGGAGCAGCATCCGCGACTTCAGGCCGGCCTCGGTGATCGCCTTGTCCACGCGCAGCATGGCGACCTTGACGATGTCGGCCGCGGTGCCCTGGATCGGGGCGTTCAGCGCCATCCGCTCGGCGGCCTCACGGCGCTGGCGGTTGTCGCTGTTGAGGTCGGGCAGGTAGCGGCGGCGGCCGAAGACCGTTGCCGTGTACCCGGTGGCCCGGGCCTCCTCGACCACGCGGCCCAGGTAGTCCCGCACGCCGCCGAACCGCTCGAAGAACGTCTCCATCAGGCCGCGCGCCTCGGCCGGCTCGATGTTCAGCTGCTGGGCCAGACCGAAGGCGGAGAGCCCGTACGCGAGCCCGTACGACATCGCCTTGATCTTGCGCCGCATCTCGGCGTCGACCTCGGAGCGCTCCACTCCGAACACCTGGGAGGCGACGGTGGTGTGCAGGTCCTCGCCGGACAGGAACGCCTCGATCAGGCCCTCGTCCTCGGAGAGGTGCGCCATGACGCGCAGCTCGATCTGGCTGTAGTCGGCGGTCATGAGGGATTCGAAGCCCTCGCCGACGACGAAGCCGCGGCGGATGGCCCGGCCCTCGTCGGTGCGCACCGGCACGTTCTGCAGGTTGGGGTCGGTGGAGGACAGGCGTCCGGTCGCGGCGACGGTCTGGCTGAAGCTGGTGTGCACCCGGCCGTCGGCGGCGATCGTCTTGACGAGGCCCTCGACGGTGACGCGCAGCTTGGCCTGCTCCCGGTGGCGCAGCATGATCACCGGCAGTTCGTGGTCGGTCTGCGTGGCCAGCCAGGCCAGCGCGTCCGCGTCCGTGGTGTAGCCGGTCTTGGTCTTCTTCGTCTTCGGCAGGTCCAGCTCGCCGAAGAACACCTCCTGGAGCTGCTTGGGCGAGCCGAGGTTGAACTCGTGCCCGACCGCCGCGTGCGCCTCCTTCACCGCCTGCTGCACGGCTCCGGCGAACTGCTGCTCCATGGCCTCCAGGTGGTCGCGGTCGGCGGCGATGCCCGCCCGCTCCATCCGGGCCAGCAGCTCCGAGGTGGGCAGCTCCATGTCGTGGAGCAGCTCGGCGGCGCCGACCTCGGCGAGCTTGCCGGTGAAGGCCTCGCCGAGGTCGAGGACGGCGCGGGCCTGCGCCATCAGCGCCTCCGCCTCGGCGGTCTCGTCGGCGCCGAAGGCGAGCTGGCCGTCGGCCGCGGCGGGCTGGAGCTCGCGGTGCAGGTATTCGTTGGACAGCACGTCCAGCGCGAAGGAGCGGCGGCCCGGCTTGACCAGGTACGCGGCGAGCGCGGTGTCCATGGTGACGCCGGCCAGGCTCCAGCCGTGCTCGGGGAAGACCCGCATCAGGCCCTTGGCGTTGTGCACCACCTTGGGGCGCGCCGGGTCGGCGGCCCAGGCCGCGAAGGCCTGCTCGTCGGCCTCGTCCAGCGCGGACGGCTCGAACCAGGCGGCGGCCCCGCCGGCCGCGGCCAGCGCGATCTCGCTGACATTGCCCTGGCCCAGCGCCCAGCTGTCCACGGTGGAGATGCCGAGCGGCTCGCCCCCGCGGGCCGCCAGCCACGGCGCCAGCTCACCCGCGCCCAGCACGCTCGCGTCCAGCTCCACACCGGCGGCCGGAGCCGGGGCCGGCTCCTCGGCGGCGCCCGGGTCCACCGCCAGCAGCCGCTCGCGCAGCGAGGCGTTGCGGATCTCCAGAACGTCCAGCACGCCCGTGACGGCGGAGCGGTCGTACGGCAGGCGGGCCAGATCGCCCGCGGCCTTGGGCAGCTCGACGTCCTTGACCATCTCGGTCAGGATCCGGTTGAGCTTCACGGCCTCCAGGTGGTCCCGGAAGTTCTGCCCGGCCTTGCCCTTGACCTCCTCGGCGCGCTCGACCAGCTCCGCGAACGACCCGAACTGGGTGATCCACTTGGCGGCGGTCTTCTCGCCGACGCCCGGAATGCCGGGCAGGTTGTCCGACGGGTCGCCGCGCAGCGCCGCGAAGTCCGGGTACTGCTGCGGGGTCAGACCGTACTTCTCCTCCACCTTCTCCGGGGTGAACCGGGTCAGCTCGGAGACGCCCTTGGTCGGGTACAGCACGGTGGTGTGCTCGGAGACGAGCTGGAAGGAGTCCCGGTCGCCCGTGACGATCAGGACCTCGAAGCCGAGGGCCTCCGCCTGCGTCGCCAGCGTGGCGATCACGTCGTCGGCCTCGAAGCCGTCGACCGCGAACCGCGGCACCTTCATCGCGTCCAGGAGCTCGCCGATCAGCTCGACCTGCCCCTTGAACTCGTCGGGGGTCTTGGAGCGGTTCGCCTTGTACTCGGGGAACTCCGTCGAGCGCCACGTCTTGCGCGAGACGTCGAACGCCACCGCGAAGTGCGTGGGCGCCTCGTCGCGCAGCGTGTTCGCCAGCATCGACGCGAAGCCGTAGATGGCGTTCGTCGGCTGCCCGGTCGCCGTCGTGAAGTTCTCCGCGGGCAGCGCGAAGAACGCCCGGTACGCCAGGGAGTGCCCGTCCATGAGCATCAGGCGGGGGCGGTCCGCTGCGGTCGTCTGGTCGGTCTTCTTCGATGCGTTCTCTGCCACGCCCCCGATCCTAGGCGGCCCCGCTGACAATTCCGGCGTCGGAGATGTCCGCAGGGCGTGACAGGATCGGACGTCTACGCGAATACCCACAGCGGCCGACGCCGCGATGCTCGACTGCTCAAAGGGGAGCGACATGGCCGCCAAGCCGCCCGCAGGTGATCCCGTACAGCACGCGCCGCAGGTGGCGCCCCCCAAGCGTGCCGCCGCCGGCCTGCCCGCGATCGGGCACACCCTGCGGATCGCGCAGCAGCAGATGGGCGTCGCCCGTACCGCGCGCACCCTGCTCAAGGTCAACCAGAAGGACGGCTTCGACTGCCCGGGCTGCGCCTGGCCCGAGGGAGACAAGCGGCACACCGCCGAGTTCTGCGAGAACGGCGCCAAGGCCGTCGCCGAGGAGGCCACGCTGCGCCGGGTCACCCCGGAGTTCTTCGCCGAGCACTCCCTGGCCGACCTCGCCGGCCGCTCCGGGTACTGGCTGGGCCAGCAGGGCCGCATCACCGAGCCGATGTACCTGCCCGAAGGTGCCGACCGGTACCAGGCCGTCCCCTGGGAGCGGGCCTTCGAGATCATCGCCGAGGAGCTGACCGCCCTCGGCTCCCCCGACGAGGCCCTCTTCTACACCTCGGGCCGCACCAGCAACGAGGCCGCGTTCCTCTTCCAGCTCTTCGCCCGCGAGTTCGGCACCAACAACCTGCCCGACTGCTCCAACATGTGCCACGAGTCCTCGGGCTCCGCGCTGAACGAGACCATCGGCATCGGCAAGGGCAGCGTCAACCTCGAAGACCTCCACCAGGCCGACCTGATCATCGTCGCCGGACAGAACCCGGGCACCAACCACCCGCGCATGCTCTCCGCCCTGGAGAAGGCCAAGTCCGCCGGCGCGAGGATCATCTCGGTGAACCCGCTGCCCGAGGCCGGCCTGGAGCGTTTCAAGAACCCCCAGACCCCGATCGGCATGTTCAAGGGCACCGCCCTCAACGACCTCTTCCTCCAGATCCGCATCGGCGGCGACCAGGCCCTCTTCCGCCTCCTCAACAAGCTCGTCATCGAGACCGAGGGCGCCACCGACGAGGCCTTCATCCGCGAGCACACCCACGGCTACGAGGAGCTCGCGGCCGCCGCCGGGGAAGCCGACTGGGCCGAGACCCTCACCGCCACCGGCCTCACCCGCCCCGAGATCGAGCGGGCGCTGGCCATGGTCCTGGCCTCGAAGCGCACCATCATCTGCTGGGCCATGGGCCTCACCCAGCACAAGCACTCCGTCGCCACCATCCGCGAGGTCGTCAACCTGCTCCTGCTGCGCGGCAACATCGGCCGCCCCGGCGCCGGCGTCTGCCCCGTCCGCGGCCACTCCAACGTCCAGGGCGACCGCACCATGGGGATCTTCGAACGGCCCGCGCCCGCCTTCCTCGACTCACTCGACAAGGAATTCGGCATCACCTCGCCGCGCGGCCACGGCTACGACGTCGTCCGCTCCATCGAGGCCCTGCGCGACGGCAAGGCCAAGGTCCTCTTCGCCATGGGCGGCAACTTCGTCGGCGCCACCCCCGACACCGACGTCACCGAGGCCGCGATCCGCCGCGCCTCCCTGACCGTCCACGTCTCCACCAAGCTCAACCGCTCCCACGCGGTCACCGGCCGGCGCGCCCTGATCCTGCCCACCCTCGGCCGTACCGACAAGGACGTCCAGGCGAGCGGCAGGCAGTTCGTCACCGTCGAGGACTCCATGGGCATGGTCCACGCCTCCCGCGGCAACCTCCCCCCGGCCTCCCCGCACCTGCTCTCCGAGCCGGCCATCGTGGCCCGCATGGCCCGCGCCGTCCTCGGCGCCGCCTCCGCCACCCCGTGGGAGGAGTTCGAGCGCGACTACGCGGCCGTCCGCGACCGGATCTCCCGGGTGATCCCCGGCTTCGAGGACTTCAACGCCCGCGCGGCCCGCCCCGAGGGCTTCCGCCTCCCGCACGCCCCGCGCGACGAGCGCCGCTTCCCCACCAAGACCGGCAAGGCGAACTTCACCGCCGCCCCCGTCGAGTACCCGAAGATCCCCGAGGGCCGGCTCCTGCTGCAGACCCTGCGCAGCCACGACCAGTACAACACCACCATCTACGGCCTCGACGACCGCTACCGCGGGATCACCGGCGGCCGCCGCGTCGTCATGGTCAACCCCGAGGACGCGGCGGAGCTGGGGCTCGCGGACGGCTCGTACCAGGACCTGGTCAGCGAGTGGAAGGACGGCGTCGAGCGGCGCGCCCCCGGCTTCCGCGTCGTGCACTACCCGACCGCCCGCGGCTGCGCGGCCGCGTACTACCCCGAGACCAACGTGCTGGTCCCGCTCGACTCCACCGCGGACACCAGCAACACCCCCGCGAGCAAGTCCGTCGTCGTGCGCTTCGAACCGGCCTGATAGAACGACCTCAGGACAAGACGGTTAACGAGCGTTGACACACGAACGGAGCCTGCCCATGGGCGAGCAGCACGCTGTGAAGTTCCCGCAGGAGGTACTCGACGAGTACACGGCCCTGGGCATCGACCTGCCCGCGCTGTTCTCGGCGGGCGATCTCGGCGAGCGGATGGACATCCGCATCCTCGAAGCCTCGGCCGAGCGGGTCGTCGGCACCATGCCGGTCAAGGGCAACACCCAGCCGTACGGGCTGCTGCACGGCGGCGCCTCGGCCGTACTCGCCGAGACCCTCGGCTCGGTCGGCGCCATGATGCACGGCGGCATCACCAAGATCGCCGTCGGCGTGGACCTGAACTGCACCCACCACCGCGGCGCGCGCTCCGGCCTGGTCACCGGCGTCGCCAGCCCCGTACACCGCGGCCGCTCCACCGCCACGTACGAGATCGTCATCAGCGACGAGCAGGACCGTCGGGTGTGCACCGCCCGCCTGACCTGCCTGCTGCGCGACGCGGACCCCGCCGCCGGGGCCTGACCCGCCCGCGACGAGCCCCCGCAGGCCCGGATCCCGCCCCTCCGAGGGGCCGGACCCGGGCCTGCGGCGCGTACGGGCCAGGCCCGAGGGCGCTTACGAGCCGGGCCCCGGCCCGTACCGACCCGGCAACCGCCCGGAACCCGCCAGTCCGCGCCCGGCCCCGCAACGACTGTTGTGTCACCGAAGGTGACGGCCTACCTTCCCATCATGGGGACCACTCCACGCACCGCGGCCCGCTGCGGTGCCGCCGCACTCCTGGCGGCACTCGCCCTGTCCGGATGCTCCACATCCGCCCCACCCGCCCCGCGGACCACACCAACGCCCGTTTCCAGCCCCTCCTCGCCCGCCCAGATCTGCACAAGTCTGGTGTCCTACTGGGCGAAGGAGACCCTCAAGGGCAGCAAATGGGCCGGGCTCGACTGGGAGCAGAAGGGCCTGTCGAACGACCAGTACACGATCCACGAGGAAGCCGTCGCCGCAGGCCGCGCCGAGGAGCGAACTGCCGGTCTGGACAAGGCACTTGAGCTCGTCGACCGGTTCACGGCGCAGCGCTGCGCCGAACAGAACGGGGCAACCTGGAGCTCCGAGAACTGGCGGCCCCCCAGTCCGCCCGGGTGACCGGAATCCCGTGCGCGCTGTCCGACTTCCGGGCGCACGGGGGCGCGGACCCGATCCGCAGGTCGGAGGCCCTTCGCATCCCGGAGCAAGATCGATCCGCCCGAAGTGGATCAAGGGGAGAAATTACCCTCAGTAATGTCGACGCCCTACTGAATCCCGCTTTTCCCCTGCGGAATGCCACCCGCCGGATTCTTCCGGGCACAGCCAGCGACATTCGGGCCCTTTTGATCAATGACAGGAGCATGAACCCCTCAAGCCCCTTAGGGAAACAGGGAATTCTCACCATGCGGACATTCCCCGAAGTGGCTAAACGTCCGAATTGTCCGCACTCCCGCCACACATTCTTGGCCTCGGCATAACAAGACAGTCACATCATCCTTTCCCTGCTCCCCGCACTCGCCACCTCGGCCTAGAGTCACGGCCAGTCACCGCGCCGCAGGGCGCAACCCAGCACGGCCGTGGACATCCCAGTGCGGCCCGGCGACCAAACGGCACCTCATCTGAGGGGGCCGCGCCAGGGAAAGGAAGAATCGTGCGACACCGTTCTTTGCTCGTCCTCACCACCGTGATCACCACGGGAGCACTGACCCTCACCGCCTGCGGCTCGCGCGATGAGGCCAAGACCGGCGGGGACAAGGCCGACGGCGCCAAGACCGTCGTCGTCATCGGCGTGGACGCCCCCCTCACCGGCTCGCTCTCCGCGCTCGGCCAGGGCATCAAGAACTCGGTCGACCTCGCGGCCAAGACGGCCAACAAGAACAACGAGGTCCCCGGCATCGAGTTCAAGGTCGAAGCCCTCGACGACCAGGCGGTCCCCGCCTCCGGCCAGGCCAACGCCACCAAGCTCGTCGGCAACAAGGACGTCGTCGGCGTCGTCGGCCCGCTGAACTCCGGCGTCGCCCAGCAGATGCAGGGCGTCTTCGCCTCCGCCAACCTGGCGCAGGTCTCCCCCGCCAACACCAACCCCGCGCTCAGCCAGGGCGACAACTGGGGCAAGGGCGAGTTCAAGCGCCCCTTCAAGACCTACTTCCGCACCGCCGCCACCGACGTGGTCCAGGGCAAGTTCGCCGCCCAGTACCTCTTCAAGGACGCCGGCAAGAAGAAGGTCTTCGTCGTCGACGACAAGCAGACCTACGGCGCCGGCCTCGCCGCGATCTTCTCCGACGAGTTCAAGAAGCTCGGCGGCGAGGTCGTCGGCACCGACCACGTCACCGTGAAGGAGACCGACTTCTCCTCCACCGCCGACAAGGTCAAGACCTCCGGCGCCGACTCCGTCTACTTCGGCGGCCAGTACCCCGAGGGCGGCCTCCTCGCCGACCAGGTCAAGAAGACCGGAGCCAACATCCCGCTCATGGGCGGCGACGGCATCCAGGACCCCGCCTTCATCTCCGCCTCCGGCGAGGCCAACGAGGGCGACCTCTCCACCTCGATCGGCTACCCGGTCGAGAAGCTGCCCACCGCCAAGACCTTCATCGCCGACTACCAGGCCGGCGGCTACAAGGACCCGTACGCGGCCTACGGCGGCTACTCCTACGACGCCGGCTGGGCCGTCGTCCAGGCCGTCAAGAACGTCGTCGCCGCCAACGGTGGCAAGCTGCCCACCGACGCCCGCGCCAAGGTCGTCGAGGCCCTCGGCAAGGTGTCCTTCGAAGGCGTGACCGGCAAGGTCGCCTTCGACGAGTACGGCGACACCACCAACAAGCAGCTCACGGTCTACAAGGTCGAGGGCGGCAAGTGGATCGACGTCAAGAGCGACACGTTCAACCAGTAATCCCGTAGGACCCCGCACCACCAGCAGTACCTGAACCACACCCACCGCGCGAGGGCGCAACAGCGCCCTCGCGCGGAGTCTTATCCGACACGCTCATCGGAGGCCCTGCGGTGCACGAACTGCCGCAACAGCTGGCCAACGGCCTTGCCCTCGGTGCCCTTTATGGCCTCATAGCCATCGGGTACACCATGGTCTACGGCATCGTCCAGCTCATCAACTTCGCCCACGGCGAGATCTTCATGATCGGCGGCTTCGGCGCGCTCACCGCCTACGCCGCACTCCCGACCGGCACCTCCCTGCTGATCGCGATTCCCGTCATGATCGTCGGAGGCGCACTCGCCTCCGTCGCCGTAGCCACCGCAGCCGAACGCTTCGCGTACCGTCCCCTGCGCAGCGCTCCCCGGCTCGCCCCCCTCATCACCGCAATCGGCCTCTCGATCGCGCTCCAGCAGCTCGTCTGGCAGTTCTACCCGGATGCCAAGAAGGCCGTCAGCTTCCCCGAGTTCAAGGGCGAAGCCTTCAAGATCACCGACAGCCTCGCCATCCAGCGCGCGGACCTCTTCGTCCTCATCCTCGCCCCGCTCTGCATGCTCGCCCTCGGCATCTTCGTCCAGAAGAGCCGCAGCGGCCGCGCCATGCAGGCCACCGCGCAGGACCCCGACACCGCGAAGCTGATGGGCATCAACACCGACCGCATCATCGTCATGGCCTTCGCCATCGGTGCCGCGTTCGCCGCCGTCGCAGCCGTCGCCTACGGCCTCGACAAGGGCCAGATCAACTTCGAGATGGGCTTCATCCTCGGCCTCAAGGCCTTCACCGCAGCCGTCCTCGGCGGCATCGGCAACATCTACGGAGCCATGGTCGGCGGCGTCGTCCTCGGCCTCGCCGAAGCCCTGTCGATCGCCTACATCGAAGACATCCCCGGCATGTCGCAGCTCGGCGGTGGAGCCTGGTCCAACGTCTGGGCGTTCGTACTCCTCATCGTCGTCCTCCTCGTGCGGCCACAAGGCCTGCTCGGTGAGCGCGTCGCGGATCGGGCGTGAGAACCATGACCAACGAAGCAACCCTCCCGCTCGAAGCCGAGGCCGAGAGCACCGGTGCCGTCTCCCGGACCGCACTGCTCTACACGGTCATCGGCGGAAGCCTGCTGACCGTCGTCAGCGCCTTCCTCGCCTGGACCTGGACCGCCGAGTTCCCCGGTGACCTCACCTACTACGGCAGCCCGGCCCCCATCCAGTACCTGAGCCTCCTCGGCGCCCTCCTCACCACCGCCCACGCGCTCTCCGCGCTCGGCGTCAAGGGCCTGCGCTGGCTCACCCCCACCGGCGCCCGCAAGCCCGTGTGGATCCTCTCGCTCGGCACCCTCGCCGGCACCTGGTTCACCGTCATCGCCATCGCAGTGGTCCTCGGCGGTTTCGTCCACCTGGAGCCCGGCGCCTACGTCGCCCTCATCGGCTCGCTCATCCCGGCCCTCGCCGCGTACAAGCTCGCCGACGACAGCCACAAGGCGGCCCCCGCCAAGAAGCTGCCCTCCTGGGCCGAGATCGTGATCATCGCCGTCGCCTTCGCCGTCGGCCTCTACCTGGTCACCTTCGGCATCGACACCGATGACAAGGAGCCGCAGCTCTTCGTCACGTACCTGATCATCGTCGGCTTCGCGGCCTTCGCCCTGCTCAAGTCCGGCCTCTTCGACCGGCTCGGCCTCCTCACCGCGAAGAACCGCCAGGTCACCCTCATCGGGACCGCGGCCGCCGCGATCACCTTCCCGTTCATCCAGCAGAGCGGCGACACGTACACGCTCATCGCGGTGAACATCCTGATCTTCGCGACCGTCGCCCTCGGCCTCAACGTGGTCGTCGGCCTCGCGGGCCTGCTCGACCTCGGTTACGTCGCCTTCCTCGGCGTCGGCGCCTACGCCGCGGCCCTGGTCTCCGGAAGCACCGCCTCCGCCTTCGGCTTCCAGCTCCCCTTCTGGGCAGCGGTCATCGTCGGCGCCCTCGCCTCGCTGATCTTCGGCGTGGTCATCGGAGCCCCGACCCTGCGCCTGCGCGGCGACTACCTCGCCATCGTCACCCTCGGCTTCGGAGAAATCTTCCGCATCGCCATGGGCAACCTCGACGGCACCTCGGGCCCGGACATCACCAACGGCCCCAACGGCATCCCCAACATCCCCCACCTCGAACTCTTCGGGTGGAACTTCGGGGAGTCGCACAACGTCGGCGGCATCGTCCTCGGTGCCTACGCCAACTACTACTTCCTGATGCTGCTCGTGATGGCCGTGGTCATCCTGGTCTTCGCCCGAGCCGGCAACAGCCGCATCGGCCGCGCCTGGGTCGCCATCCGCGAGGACGAGACCGCCGCCGAAGCCATGGGCATCAACGGCTTCAAGGTCAAGCTCATCGCCTTCGCCCTCGGCGCCACCCTCGCCGGCCTCGCCGGCACCGTCCAGGCGCACGTCAACAGCACGGTCGTCCCCGAGAACTACGTCTTCGCCGGGCCCGTCCCGCCGAACTCCGCGTTCCTCCTCGCCGCCGTCATCCTCGGCGGCATGGGCACCATCCGCGGCCCCATCCTCGGCGCCGCACTGCTCTTCCTGATCCCGGCGAAGCTGGCCTTCCTCCAGGACTACCAGCTCCTCGCGTTCGGCATCGCCCTCATCCTGCTCATGCGCTTCCGCCCCGAAGGCCTCATCGCCAACAAGCGCGCGCAGCTCGAGTACCACGACGAAGAGACGATTGACCAGGCCCCCGCGGACCTGGCCACCGCCAAGGCGGGTGCGTGAACACCATGACCACCACAGACACCACCACCACGGCGACGACCACCGTCCTCGAAGCCAGCGGCGTCACCATGCGCTTCGGCGGCCTCACCGCCGTCAAGGGCGTGGACCTCAAGGTCAACGCGGGCGAGATCGTCGGTCTCATCGGCCCCAACGGCGCCGGCAAGACCACCTTCTTCAACTGCCTGACCGGGCTGTACGTCCCCACCGAGGGAACCGTCAGCTACAAGGGCACGGTCCTGCCGCCCAAGCCGCACCTGGTCACCAGCGCCGGCATCGCCCGCACCTTCCAGAACATCCGGCTCTTCCACAACATGACGGTGATGGAGAACGTCCTCGTCGGACGCCACACCCGCACCAAGGAAGGCCTCTGGTCCGCCCTCCTGCGCGGCCCCGGCTTCAAGAAGGCCGAAGCCGCCAGCGAGGCACGGGCGATGGAGCTCCTGGAGTTCATCGGCCTGGAGAAGAAGGCCCAGCACCTCGCCAAGAACCTCCCCTACGGCGAGCAGCGCAAGCTCGAAATCGCCCGCGCCCTCGCCAGCGACCCCGGCCTCATCCTCCTGGACGAGCCGACCGCCGGCATGAACCCGCAGGAGACCCGCGCGGCCGAAGAACTCATCTTCGCCATCCGGGACATGGGCATCGCCGTACTCGTCATCGAGCACGACATGCGCTTCATCTTCAACCTCTGCGACCGCGTCGCCTGCCTCGTCCAGGGCGAAAAGCTCATCGAGGGCACCGCGGCCGAAGTCCAGGGCGACGAGCGCGTCATCGCCGCCTACCTCGGAGAGCCCTTCGAGGGCGACCCGGGCGCGGCCGAGGCCGAGGTCGAGGTCGCGGCCGAGGTCGCCGAGGTCGAAGCCGCCGAGGAGCAGGCGGCGGCCGAGGCACCGGCGGAAGCCGAGGCACCGGCCGAGGCCGAGGCACCGGCCGAGGCCGAGGCACCGGCCGAGGCCGAGGCACCGGCGGAAGCCGAGGCCGACGCGGACGCTGAAGCCGAACCGGCCTCCGAGCCGGACACCGAGCCGGCCGCGGACGCCGAACCGGCCGCGGACCCGGACAGCACCACCAGCACGGACGGAGAAGCCAAGTGACCGCACTGCTCGAGGTCAACGACCTCAAGGTCGCCTACGGCAAGATCGAAGCCGTCAAGGGCATCTCCTTCCAGGTCAACGAGGGCGAGATCGTCTGCCTCGTCGGCACCAACGGCGCCGGCAAGACCACCACCCTGCGCACCCTCTCGGGCCTCCTCAAGCCCGCCGGCGGCACCGTCACCTTCGACGGCAAGCCGCTCGCACAGGTCCCCGCCCACAAGATCGTCTCCCTGGGCCTCGCCCACTCCCCCGAGGGACGCCACATCTTCCCCCGGCTGACGATCGCCGAAAACCTCCAGCTCGGCGCCTTCCTGCGCACCGACAAGGAGGGCATCGAGAAGGACGTCGAGCGCGCCTACGAGATGTTCCCCATCCTGGGCGAACGCCGAAAGCAGGCCGCCGGCACCCTCTCGGGCGGTGAGCAGCAGATGCTCGCCATGGGCCGGGCCCTCATGTCCCGACCCAAGCTGCTCATGCTGGACGAGCCCTCCATGGGCCTCTCCCCGCTGATGATGCAGAAGATCATGGCGACCATCGCCGAACTCAAGGCCACCGGCACCACCATCCTGCTCGTCGAGCAGAACGCCCAGGCCGCCCTCTCGCTGGCCGACCAGGCCCACGTGATGGAGATCGGCAAGATCGTGCTCAGCGGCTCCGGCCAGGAGCTCCTGCACAACGAGGACGTCCGCAAGGCCTACCTCGGCGAGGACTGATCCCCTCGCTGCACACGTGAGGCCCGCCACCTTCCCCCGGTGGCGGGCCTCACGCATACCCGGTACTACTTCGCGGCGTTCTTCTTCTCCTCGGCGTCCTCGATGACCGCCTCGGCAACCTGCTGCATGGACATACGACGGTCCATGGACGTCTTCTGGATCCACCGGAACGCGGCCGGCTCGGTCAGCCCGTACTGCGTCTGCAGAATGCTCTTCGCCCGGTCCACGAGCTTGCGGGTCTCCAGCCGGAGCGAGAGGTCCGCGACCTCCTTCTCCAACGCCTTCAGCTCCGCGAACCGCGACACCGCCATCTCGATGGCCGGCACCACGTCGCTCTTGCTGAACGGCTTCACCAGGTACGCCATGGCCCCGGCGTCCCGCGCCCGCTCGACGAGGTCGCGCTGCGAGAACGCGGTGAGCATCAGTACGGGGGCGATGGACTCCTCCGCGATCTTCTCGGCCGCGGAGATCCCGTCCAGGACGGGCATCTTCACATCGAGGATGACCAGGTCGGGCCGGTGCTCGCGAGCCAGCTCGACGGCCGTCTGCCCGTCCCCGGCCTCGCCGACGACGGAGTAGCCCTCCTCCTCCAGCATCTCTTTCAGATCGAGACGGATGAGCGCCTCGTCCTCGGCGATGACGACGCGGGTCGTCAGCGGCGGAACGTGCGACTGGTCGGCGTCGGGCGTGGGCGTCGACTCGTGCTCGGCGGTCACGGATGGCTCCTCGTTGCGGGGCATACAAGCTCCCCCGAGCCTACCTAGCTACGGTAAGGTGGACTCGCAGCGGGTCGGAGGCAACCTTCGATTCACTGGGCCCCGGTAGCCCAATTGGCAGCAGGCGATGGATTCAAAACCCATTCAGTGTCGGTTCGAGTCCGACCCGGGGCACTTTTCCTCATTTTCCAAGGTCACGCGATTATCGCGTGACCTTCACTCGTTTCAGCGAAGCTCGCCAAAATGCGCCACGTGAGCGAATTGCGCACGGCAGCGTCGACCGCATGTACGACATCGCCACCCGCAAGCACACGCTGGACCTGCTCGCCGACGGGCGCAGCATGAACTCCGTCAGCAAGGAAACCGGGATATCGCGGGCCGCGATCCGAGCGTGGAAGTCCCGCCTGGAACCCCTTCCACGCCTGCTCCCCAACGCCCTCCCGTGCGCGGCACCTACCGACAAGGCCTCGTATGCGTATCTACTGGGCCTCTACCTCGGTGACGGCTGCATCAGCCCGCACCCCCGCGGAGGGCACCACCTCCGGATTGCCTGCGCCGACGCATGGCCGGGGCTCATCGAACTGTGCCGCGTGGCGATCAAGGCCGTCCGGCCTGACGACAAGGTCTACCTGCTGCAGAAGCAGGGCTGCGTGGCCGTCACCAGCTACGGACGACACTGGACGTGCATGTTCCCGCAGCACGGGCCCGGCAAGAAGCACGAGCGGCGGATCGTGCTCGAAGGGTGGCAGCAGGAGATCGTCGATGCCCACCCATGGGAGTTCCTGCGCGGGCTCATCCACTCCGACGGGTGCCGGGTCACGAACTGGACCGTTCGGAACGGCAAGCGGTACGAGTACCCGCGGTACTTCTTCACCAATAAGTCCGACGACATCCGGAAGCTGTGTACGGACACGCTCACCAAGGTCGGGGTCCAGTGGACGATCCTGGCGCGCGGGAGCGATCCCTTCAACGTCTCCGTCGCGCGGAAGGGCTCCGTCGCGCTCATGGATGCGCACATCGGGCCCAAGTACTAGCCGACGGGTGGCCGTGGCCGCGTCGGGCGGGACGGGGCCCGACGCGGGGGTGCTGCCGGGCGGCGTCAGCGGACGGGGTCGCCGATGTGGTGGACGCGGACCAGGTTGGTGGAGCCGGTGACTCCGGGGGGCGAGCCGGCGGTGATGACGACGACGTCGCCGCGTACGCAGCGGCCGATGCGCAGGAGTTCTTCCTCGACCTGGGCGACCATGGCGTCGGTGGAGTCGACGTGGGGGCCGAGGAAGGTTTCGACGCCCCAGGTGAGGTTGAGCTGGGAGCGGGTGGCGGGGTCGGGGGTGAAGGCGAGGAGGGGGATGGGCGAGCGGTAGCGGGAGAGGCGGCGGACGGTGTCGCCGCTCTGGGTGAAGGCGATCAGGAACTTGGCGCCGAGGAAGTCGCCCATTTCGGCGGCTGCGCGGGCGACGGCTCCGCCTTGGGTGCGGGGCTTGCTGCGTTCGGTGAGCGGGGGCAGGCCCTTGGCGAGGATGTCCTCTTCGGCGGCTTCGACGATGCGGGACATCGTCTTGACCGTCTCGACTGGGTACTTGCCGACGCTGGTCTCGCCGCTGAGCATGACCGCGTCCGTGCCGTCGATGATGGCGTTGGCGACGTCGGAGGCTTCGGCGCGGGTGGGCCGGGAGTTGTCGATCATCGAGTCGAGCATCTGGGTCGCGACGATGACGGGCTTGGCGTTGCGCTTGGCGAGTTTGACGGCGCGCTTCTGGACGATCGGGACCTGTTCGAGGGGCATTTCGACGCCGAGGTCGCCGCGGGCGACCATGATGCCGTCGAAGGCGGCGACGATGTCGTCGATGTTTTCGACGGCCTGGGGCTTTTCGATCTTTGCGATGACGGGGAGGCGGCGGCCTTCCTCGTCCATGATGCGGTGGACGTCTTCGATGTCGCGGCCGCTGCGGACGAAGGAGAGGGCGATGACGTCGGCGCCGGTGCGCAGGGCCCAGCGGAGGTCGTCGATGTCCTTGTCGGAGAGGGCGGGGACGGAGACGGCGACGCCGGGGAGGTTGAGTCCCTTGTGGTCGGAGACCATGCCGCCTTCGATGACGAGGGTCTGGACGCGGGGGCCGTCGACGCCGGTGACTTCGAGGGTGACGCGGCCGTCGTCTACGAGGATGCGTTCGCCGGTGGTGACGTCGGCGGCGAGGCCCTTGTAGGTGGTGCCGCAGGTGTGGCGGTCGCCTTCGAGGTCTTCGACGGTGATGGTGAATTCGTCGCCGCGTTCAAGGAGTACGGGGCCTTCGGCGAATCGGCCGAGGCGGATCTTCGGGCCTTGAAGGTCTGCGAGGATGCCGACGCTGCGGCCGGTTTCGTCGGAGGCTTTGCGTACGCGCTGGTAGCGCTCCTCGTGGTCGGCGTAGGTGCCGTGGCTGAGGTTGAGGCGGGCGATGTCCATTCCGGCTTCGACCAGGGCTTTGATCTGGTCGTATGAGTCGGTGGCGGGGCCCAGGGTACATACGATTTTTGCTCGGCGCATGGGGCGAGCGTATGCCCCTACCAGACAGTAGGAAATTGGTTCCGGGTGTCCACTCAACAACCTTTGGGCGAAAGCTTGTTGACAACTGTTGAATGTGCATGGGGGTGCTCTGATGAGCACCCCCGAGGGTCTGCCGATACGCGTTTTCGATCAGTTCGCGGGGGCGAGCGGGCGTTCGTGGCGGACGCCCGGCCGGCCGTCGATGGTCACCGTCTCCACCTGGGTGAATCCGTTGCGCTGGAGCACGGTCATGGAGCCCGGGTTGTCCAGGGTGGTGACGGCGGTGAGCCGGGAGAGCCCGTACGTGCCCTGCGCCATGCGGCAGATTTCGGCGACGGCGGCGGTGGCCATGCCCCGGCCGGCGGCGTGTTCGCCGATGCGGTAGCCGAGTTCGGCGCTGCCGTCCTCGATGTCGACGAGGTTGACGCGGCCGGCCACGGCGCCCTGGCGGGTGATGAGGACGTGGAACCGGGAGAGGCCGGTGTCCTGCTCGGCGAGGAGGGCGCGGTGGCGGTCGGCGAACTCGGTGAAGTAGGCGTCGCCCCGGTCGGGGACGGTGCGGGTGAAGTAGGCCCGGTTCTGCCGTTCGAAGTCGAGGAGGGCGGGGGCGTGGTCGGCGCGCAGGCTCTCCAGGGTCCACGCGCCTGCCGGGGCGGGGGCGTTCACAGCTGGGGCGGGGTCATGGTGAAGCGGGCGTTCACCTGGGCGTGGACGGTTTGGCGCTGGGGTTCGAGGTCGAGTGGCGGGGCGGTGTCCTCGGAGGCGCTGAAGGCCATGGTGCGCATGCCGCCGCCGGGGGTGGCCTGCGGGTAGGCCGGGAGGGCGTTCTCGGCGCCGAGGTCGGCGAGTTCGACGAGGGCGGCGAGGTCGGCGCCGAGGGCGGCGGCGTATTCGCGGGCGCGCTGGACGGCTTCGAGTACGGCTTGGCGGCGGGCTTCGCCGTGGGCGGGGGAGGTGGGGCGCAGGGCCCACCAGGGGCCGTCGACGCTGGTGAGTTCGAGGTCGGCGAGGCGGGTGGTGAGTTCGCCGAGGGCGGTGAAGTCGCTGAGTTCGGCGGTGACGTGGACGCGGCCGTGGTAGGCGCGGATGCGTTCGGCGCGGCCGTGGCGGGTGAGTTCGGGGTTGATGGAGAAGGCGCCGGTTTCGAGTTTCTCGACGGCGTCGCCGTAGCTCTTGACGAGTTCGAGGATGGTGTTGTTGCGGCGGGTGAGGTCTTCGAGTGCGGTGCGCCGGTCGGTGCCGCGGGCGGTGACGGTGATGCCGATGCGGGCGATTTCGGGGTCGACTTCGAGGCGGGCTTCGCCGCGGACGGCGACGCGGGGGACTTCGGGGGTTCCGTAGGGCTGGGGTGCGGAGTCCTGGGTCATGGTTTCACTGTCGCATTGTCGTCGGGGGTGTGGCGTGTGGGCTTCGCCAGCGCGTCGCGGAGGGCGGCTCGGGAGGTGATGCCGAGTTTGGGGAAGAGTTGGTGGAGGTGGCTGGAGACGGTGCGCGGGGAGAGGTGGAGTCGTTCGCCGATCTGTTTGTTGGTGAGGCCGGCGGCGGCGAGGTGGGCGATTTCGCGCTGTTGCGGGGTGAGTGTGGCGGGTCCGGTGGTGTCGGCGTGGCCTGCGGTCTGTCCTGTCGCCCGGAGTTCGGCCGCGGCGCGGGCGGCCCAGGGGCGGGCGCCGAGGCGTTGGAAGGTGTCGTGTGCGTCGGCGAGGTGGGTGCGGGCTTCGGTGGTGGCTCGTGTCCGTCGGAGGTGTTCTCCGTAGGCGAGCTGGACGCGGGCGCGGTCGAAGGGCCAGCGGTCGGCGGCGGGGGTGGAGAGCGCTCTGCGGAACAGTTCGGCTGCCTGGGGGGCGCGGGCGGTGAGTGCGGCCGATGCTTCGACGGTCATCGTGAGCCGTGCCGAGATGGTGGCGATGCCTGCTTCCCGGGCGGCGGTGACGTGGGCTGCGGCTTCGGTCTGTCGGCCGGTCCTGCTGGCGGCTTCGACGAGGTCCATGACGAGGAAGAGGGCCGTGGGGACGTGGGAGGCCAGTTCTCCGGCGGGGCTGACCGCGGTCGCGTGGCGGTAGGCCTCTTCGTAGCGGCCTTGGCCGAGTGCGGCGAGGGCTTGCGCGTGGTGGGCGCCGCAGAGGGCGGAGCCGACGCGGCGGGGCGCGGCCCAGCGGGTCATCTCGTCGGTGAGGGTTTGGGTGGTGGCGGTGTCTCCGCGTGCGGCGGCGACGAGTGCCCGCTGGTAGAGGTAGTCGGTGGTGAGCAGTTGGTAGCTGTGGGCGGCGCTGAGGCGTCGTCCTTGCTCGGTCTGCTCGTCGAGCTGGTCCCATTCGCCGGAGGCGAAGCAGTCGCGGCTGAGGAAGACGAGGCCTTGGAGTTCGAGGGTGACGGCGCTGGTGTCGCGGCCGTCGCGCAGGATGCGCCGTAGTGCCGTTCTGCAGTCGGCGAGCCGGTCGACGTATACGGCGGCCATGGCGGTCCGGATGATGCGGACGGGGTCGGTTTCCTGGTCGAGGGTGGCGATGGTGTCGTCCAGGAGGCGCAGTGCGGTGGGTGCGGTGCGGGCGGGGTCGGCGATGGTGGCGAGGGTCAGGGCCAGCCGGTCGGGGACGTGGGGTGTCAGGAGGGCGACTGCCCGGTGGAGCGGTTTCCACAGTTCGGGGCGCCCGGCGCCGTGGCAGACCCAGGCGAGGGTGTAGAGCGCGTCGATCATGGTGGTGTCGGTGGCGTCGTAGGGCTGGTGCTGCATGTCGATGGCGCCGGTGAGGAGGCGGTGGGCCGTGTCGAGGTCGCCTTCGCCGCTGAGGAGGAGGTGGTGTGCGGCGGCGACGGCTGCGACGAGGGGGCCGGTGCGGCCGCCGTCGGCGCGGCGGGCGTCTTCGAGGAGTTTGGGTACGTCGCGCAGGTCGCCGGTGAGGTCGGCGCCGAGGTAGGCGGCTTCGGCGGTGCGGCGGCTGCGTTCGTGGCCGCGGGGGCTGAGGTCGGCGGCGCGCAGGAGTGCGGCGATGGCGCCGTTCGCGTCGCCGCGTCGCAGGACCGCGTGTGCGGTCTGTTCGAGGAGGGATGCGACGTGTTCGTCGGGGTCGACGGTGGCTTGGGCGAGTTGCCAGGCGCGGCGTTCCGGCCGGTCCGCGGTGTGTTCGGCGAGGGCGCGGTGGATGCGGCGGCGCTGGTCGCTGGTGGAGAGTTCCACGACGGCGGAGCGGGTGAGGGGGTGGCGGAAGGTGAGCCGGCCGGTGGTGTCGTCGACGTGGACGAGTCCTGCGCGTTCGGCGTGGGCCAGGTCTTCGATGCCGGTGGTTCCGGTGGCGGCTTGGAGGGTGTGGAGGTCGCCTGTGCCGTCGAGGACGGCGCACAGGAGCAGGAGCCGGGTCGTGGGTGGGAGTGCTTCGATGCGGGCTGCGAAGAGTGCCTGGAGGCGGCGGCCGAGGGGCAGTACGTCGGGGATGGCGGGGTTGGCGCGCGGGGTTCCGGCGAGGGCGATGGGCAGTTCCAGCAGGGCGAGGGGGTTGCCTTGGGCTTCTGACAGGAGGCGTGTGCGTACGCGGGGGGTGAGGGCGGGGAAGCGGTTTTTCACGAGTTCTTCCGCCGCGGCGGGGTCGAGGGGGCTGAGGTGGTGGGTGGTGACGCCTCCGCGGTCGAAGAAGCTGCCGTCGTCGGACCGGTAGGCGCCGAGGAAGCCGACGCGGCTGCCGCTGCCGGTGCCGCCGGCGGCGGCGCCGAGGCGGCGGGCGACGAGGCCCATCACCACGGCGCTGGCTCGGTCCAGCCAGGGCAGGTCGTCGACGATGACGAGCAGCGGGTGTGCGGCCGCGGCGTGGGCGAGCAGGGCCGATACGGCGTTCGACACGATCAGTTGCCGGGGAGGCGCGCCGTGTTCGAGGCCGAGGGCCACGCTGAGCGCGCTGCGGTAGGGGGTGTTCAGTTCTTCGAGTGCGCCGAGCAGCGGGTTCAGGATCTGGTGGAGTCCGGCGTAGCTGACGGCGCTTTCGAACTCGACGCCGGCCGCTCGTACGAGCCGTGTGTCGGCGGCGTGGGCGTGTGCGGCGGCGGCGTCGAGGAGCTCGGTCTTCCCGACCCCGGCCTCTCCCGACAGCAGGAGGGCGCCGCCGGAGGCTCTGGCCCGGTCGATGAAGCGGCGGATCAGTTCGAGGTCGTCGTCGCGTCCGATGAGCATGGGTGCTCCTCCCCCAAGGCTCTGTCACTTTATGTCGCTCGGGTGTCCCTCTACGTCATTTGACAGAAGCGGCTGGGATGCGGGCGCCCCTAGCCTCGACCCGCTTGGGACAACGGCCACGACATGCAAAGGCGAAGGTGAAGGAAATGAGCGCAGATGCGCCGATCCGAAACGTCGTGCTCGTCCACGGCGGGTTCGTGGACGGTTCGGGCTGGCAGGCGGTGTACGACCGCCTGGTGGGCGAGGGCTACCGGGTGAGCGTGGTGCAGCACGCGACGCTGGGGCTGGCGGGGGATGTGGCGGCCACCCGGCAGGTCATCGACGCGCAGGACGGTCCGGTGGTTCTCGTCGGCCACTCCTACGGCGGTGTGATCATCAGTGAGGCGGGCCGGCATGATGCGGTCGCCCGCCTGGTCTATGTCGCCGCCTTCGCTCCGGACAAGGGCGAGTCGGTGAACAGTCTGATCGCCGATCCGCCGCCGGGTGCTCCGGTGCCGCCGATCCTGCCTCCCCGGGACGGTTTCCTGTTGTTGGACCGGGAGCGGTTCGCGGAGTCGTTCGCGGGTGATCTGCCGCCCGAGCAGGCCCGGTTCATGGCCGATGCGCAGCTTCCGTGGGGCATGGAGGCGCTCACGGGGGCGGTCTCGGAGCCGGCGTGGCGGTCGAAGCCGAGCTGGTACCTGGTGTCCACGGAGGACCGGATGATCCCGCCGCCGGCGCAGCGGGCGATGGCCGAGCGGATCGGGGCGACGGTGGTGGAGGTTCCGGCGAGCCATTCCGTGTACGTGTCCCGGCCTGACGCGGTCGCCGGCCTGATCCGGGAGGCGGCAGGCGCGTAGCCTCGGCCGCCGGGCCCACACCGACCTGCGTGGGCCCGGCGGCAACGGCTCGGGGGTGCCCGCTAGCCCGGTGGGAGGTTCCATTTCTGGTTGGGGGCGCCGCCGCAGGTCCAGATCTGGAGGCGGGTTCCGTTGGCGGCGTTGTTGCCGGTGACGTCGAGGCATTTGTCGGCTTGCGGGTTGACGATGTCGCGGGCCGCCGGCAGGGCCCAGCGTTGTGCGGGGCTGCCGTTGCAGTCGTAGAGCTGGACGGGGGTGCCGTCGGCGGTGGCGCCGCCGGTCACGTCGAGGCATTTGCCGAGGGCGCGCAGGGTGCCGTCGGCGGCGAGGGTCCACTGCTGGGCGGGGGTGCCGTTGCAGTCGTAGAGCTGGACGGGGGTGCCGTTGGCGGGGTTGGCGCCGGCGACGTCGACGCATTTGCCCGCGAGGCCGGTGATCGGGCCGGTGCGGCCGGCGGGGGTGTCGGAGGTGGTGACCCGTACGTGGTCGACGACGAGCTGCTGGGGGAAGGCTGTGGAGGCGTCGGGGTCGCCCGGCCAGTAGCCGCCGACGGCGAGGTTGAGGATCAGGAAGAACGGCTTGTTGAAGGCCCAGGTGCGGCCGCCGAGGTCGGCGGGGGTGCGGCGCTGGTAGACGGCTCCGTCGACGGACCAGCTGATGGAGTCGGGGGCCCAGTCGACGGCGAAGGTGTGGAAGGCGTCGGCGAAGGCCTGGCCGCCGGGGAGGGTGTAGGCGGCACCGATGCCTCCGGAGCCGGAGTATCCGGGTCCGTGGATCGTTCCGTGGATGGTGGAGGGTTCGAATCCGACGTTCTCCATGACGTCGATCTCGCCGGAGTTCGGCCAGCCGACCTGGCCGATGTCGTTGCCGAGCATCCAGAACGCGGGCCACATCCCCTGGCCGCGCGGGACTTTGAGTCTGGCTTCGACGTGTCCGTACGCCTGGGTGAAGCGGCCGGCGGTGTTGAGCCGGGCTGAGGTGTACTCGCACCTCCCGTACCAGCAGTTGTAGTTGCCGGGGTTCTCGCGGCGGGCGGTGATGACGAGGTGGCCCTGGCCGTCGAGGGCGGCGTTCCGATTGCCCGCCGTGTAGTACTGCCGTTCGTGGTTGTTGACGTTGTCGCCGGTCTCGGTCTGCCATTTGCCGGGGTCGGCGGCGGCACCGGCCGGCCCGTCGAATTCGTCGGCGAAGGTGGCTGCCGCGGCGGCTGCGGCCGTGGGGGTTTCCGCGGCGCCGGTGGGCGGGGCGGCGAGGCCGCTCCAGCAGAGCAGGGCGAGGGCGCCGAGCGCGGTGCGGTGGCGCCAGGTGGTGCGCATGACCATGACATCACATCACTTCAGGTGGGGGGACTCACCTCAACTGCCTTAGTTCAATGCTTGATTCAAGGCTCATGACCGTGCCACGTCAAGATATCCGCACCCGGCAGGGGTGTTGCTCCTCGTTGCCCATCGGTCAGAATCTACGCGCGTTGTTCACGCTTATCAGGGGAGATGGCATGGCGTTCGACCGTAGGACGTTTCTGGGTACTTCGGCCGCCACCGGTGCGGCCGTCGCGCTGACGGGGGCCGCGGGCTCTCCGGCCGCCGCAGCCGAGGCGACCGCAGCCGAGGCGACCGCACGGCAGCGGACGTACTCGTTCACGGTGATGGGTACGACCGACCTGCACGGAAACGTGTTCAACTGGGACTACTTCACCGACAAGGAGTTCGACGACAAGGCGCACAACGACGTCGGCCTCGCGAAGATCTCGACGCTCGTGAACCAGGTGCGGGAGCAGAAGGGGCGCCGCAACACCCTGCTGATAGACGCCGGCGACACGATCCAGGGCACGCAGTTGTCGTACTACTACGCGAAGGTGGACCCGATCACCGCGCGGCGCGGGCCGGTCCACCCGATGGCGCAGGCGATGAACGCGATCGGCTACGACGCGGCGGCGCTCGGGAACCACGAGTTCAACTACGGCATTCCGGTGCTCCGCAAGTTCGAGGAGCAGTGCGACTTCCCGCTGCTGGGGGCGAACGCGCTGGACGCGAAGACGCTGCGCCCGGCGTTCGCGCCGTACAGCATGCACCGGCTGCGCACCCCGCACGGGCGGGACGTGAAGGTGGCGGTGCTGGGGCTGACGAACCCGGGCATCGCGATCTGGGACAAGGCCAACGTGCAGGGGAAGATGACGTTCCCCGGCCTGGAGGAGCAGGCGGCGAAGTACGTGCCCAAGCTCCGCTCGATGGGCGCGGACGTGGTGATCGTGTCCGCGCACTCCGGTTCGAGCGGCACGTCCTCGTACGGTGACCAGCTGCCGTACATCGAGAACGCGGCGGGTCTGGTGGCCGAGCAGGTGCCGGGGATCGACGCGATCCTGGTGGGCCACGCGCACACGGAGATCCCGGAGTACCGGGTGAAGAACAAGGCGACCGGCAAGGACGTGATCCTGTCGGAGCCGCTGAAGTGGGGGCAGCGCCTGACGCTGTTCGACTTCGAGCTGACCTGGTCGAAGGGCTGCTGGTCGGTGGCGAAGGTGTCGGCGCAGGTGCTGAATTCCAACACGGCCGCCGAGGACCCGAAGATCACCCGGCTGCTGTCCGACGAGCACCACAAGGTGGTGGCGTACGTGAACCAGGTGATCGGTACGTCGACGCAGGCGATGTCCTCGGCGGACGGGCCGGTCAAGGACGTCGCGATCATCGACCTGATCAGCCACGTACAGGCGGAGACGGTGAAGGGTGCGCTGGCCGGTACGGAGTGGGCTGCGCTGCCGGTGCTGTCGCAGGCGTCGTGCTTCTCCCGGACCGCGGCGATCCCGGCCGGGCAGGTGACGATCAAGGACGCGGCGGGCCTGTACCCGTTCGAGAACACCCTTGAGGCAAGGCTGCTGACGGGTGCGCAGCTGAAGGACTACCTGGAGTTCTCGGCGCGGTACTACGTGCAGACGGCCGCGGGCGCTCCGGTGGACCCGGCGAAGCTGACGAACGCCGAGAACATCCCGGACTACAACTACGACGCCGTGTACGGGCTGACGTACGACATCGACGTCGCGCAGCCGGCGGGTTCGCGGATCTCGGGGCTGTCCTTCCAGGGCAAGCCGGTGGATCCGGCGGCGCGGTTCGTGCTGGCGGTGAACAACTACCGGGCGTCGGGCGGCGGGAACTTCCCGCACGTGCCGCAGTCCAAGCAGCTGTGGGCGAATTCCGAGGAGATCCGTAACACGATCATCCAGTGGGTGAAGGCGAAGGGCACGATCGACCCGGCCCGGTTCGCGTCCGTGGACTGGCGGCTGACCCGTGCCGGGGTTCCGGTGTTCTAGCCGGTCCGACCGGTTTCCGTACGCCTACGGGTGTTCGACCAGCGGGAGCAGCTCGACCGTGGGAGCGGGCCGGGTGTGCTCCCGCTGTTCGAGGCCGAAGGTGGTGAAGGCCGTGCGGGCGGGCTGCGGGTAGGGCTCCTTGCCGGTGAGGGTGTTCAGGATGGCGGCGCTGCGCCAGGCGGCGAGTCCGAGGTCCGGGGCTCCGACGCCGTGGCTGTGGCGTTCGCCGTTCTGGACGAAGATGCTGCCGGTGACGCCGGGGTCGAGGATCATGCGGTGGTGTTCGTCGATCCGGGGCCGGCCGGAGGAGTCCTTGCGCAGGTACGGGTCGAGGCCGGCGAGGAGGCCGGTGAGCGGGCGCTCGCGGTAGCCGGTGGCGAGGACGACCGCGTTGGTGGTGATGCGGGAGCGGGTGCCCTGCTGGGCGTGGTCGAGGTGGAGTTCGACCTTGGTGGTGGCGACGCGGCCGGCGGTACGGACGCTGACTCCCGGGGTCAGGACCACGTCGGGCCAGCCTCCGTGGAGGGTGCGCCGGTAGAGCTCCTCGTGGATGGCGGCGATGGTGCCGGCGTCGATGCCCTTGTGGAGCTGCCATTGCGCGGGGACGAGCTGGTCGCGTACGGGCTCGGGCAGGGCGTGGAAGTAGCGGGTGTAGTCGGGCGTGAAGTGTTCGAGGCCGAGCTTCGAGTACTCCATGGGGGCGAAGGACGGCGTACGGGCGAGCCAGGTGAGGCGTTCGCGGCCGGCGGGGCGGGAGCGGAGCAGGTCGAGGAAGACCTCGGCTCCGGACTGCCCGGATCCGATCACCGTCACGTGCTCGGCGCCGAGGACGCGCCGGCGGTTGTCGAGGTACTCGGCGGAGTGGATGACGGGGACGGTCGGCGCCTCGGCGAGCGGGCGCAGCGGTTCGGGGACGTAGGGGGCGGTGCCGATGCCGAGGGCGAGGTTGCGGGTGTAGGTGCGGCCGAGGGCTTCGGCTTCGCCGTCGGTGTCGAGCTGGGTGAAGTCGACTTCGAAGAGGTCGCGTTCAGGGTTCCAGCGGACGGCGTCGACCTGGTGGCCGAAGTGGAGTCCGGGCAGGCGTCCGGCGACCCAGCGGCAGTAGGCGTCGTACTCGGCGCGCTGGATGTGGAACTGCTCGGCGAAGTAGAAGGGGAAGAGCCGTTCCTTGTGCTTGAGGTAGTTGAGGAAGGTCCAGGGGCTGGAGGGGTCGGCGAGGGTGACGAGGTCGGCGAGGAAGGGGACTTGGAGGGTGGTGCCGTCGATGAGCAGCCCGGGGTGCCAGCGGAAGTCGTGGCGCTGGTCGTAGAAGGCGGTGGCGAGTTCGCCGGCTCCTTGGTGGGGGAGGCCGTGGGCGAGGGCGGCGAGGGACAGGTTGGCGGGGCCGACGCCGATTCCGACGAGGTCGTGGGGTGCATCGAGCTGGGCGGTCATCGGTGGGTGCTGCCTTCCAGGAGGGCGACGAGGGTGGTCAGGTCCCGTTCGGTGGTGTGGGGGTTGAGCAGGGTGGCTTTGAGCCAGAGGCGGCCGTCTGCGGTGGCGCGGCCGAGTACGGCGCGGCCGCCGAGGAGGAGGGTGCGGCGCAGGGCGGCGAGGTCGGTGTCGTCGGTGTGGGTGGGGCGGAAGAGGACGGTGCTGATGGTGGGGGGTGCGTGGAGTTCGAAGCGGGGGTGCGCGTCGAGGAGGCGGGCGAGGTGGTGGGCGAGTTCGCAGGTGCGGTCGATGAGGTGGGCGAGGCCGTCGCGGCCGAGTGAGCGCAGGGTGGCGGCGATCTTGAGGGCGTCGGGGCGGCGGGTGGTGCGCAGGGAGCGGCCGAGGAGGTCGGGGAGGCCGGCTTCGGTGTCGTCGGTGGCGTTGAGGTAGTCGGCCTGGTGGGCGAGGGGGGCCAGCAGGGCGGTGTCGGGGACGGCGAGGAGGCCTGCGGCGACGGGCTGCCAGCCGAGCTTGTGCAGGTCGATGGTGAGGGAGTGGGCGCGGGCCAGGCCTGCGACGCGGGGGCGGTGGCGGGGGCTGAGGGCGAGGAGGCCGCCGTACGCGGCGTCGATGTGGAGGTCGGCGCCGTACTGCTCGCACAGGTCGGCGATGGGTTCGAGGGGGTCGATGAGGCCGGCGTCGGTGGTGCCGGCGGTGGCGGTGACGAGGACGGGCCCGCGGGCGGCGGCGAGGGCTTCGGCGAGGCGGGCGGGGTCGAGGGTGCCGGCGGGGGTGGGCAGGGAGGTGGCGGGGGGCAGGCCGAGGAGCCAGGCGGCGCGGGGGACGGAGTGGTGGGCGTTCGCGCCGTGCAGGACGGTCAGGTCCGGTCCGTGGCGTTCGCGGGCGAGGAGCAGGGCGAGTTGGTTGGCTTCGGTGCCGCCGGTGGTGACGAGGGCGTCGGGGTGGGGGGTGTCGTAGAACTCGGCGGCGAGGGTGCGGGTGAGGAGGGCTTCGATCGCGGAGGCGGCGGGGGCCTGGTCCCAGGAGTCGAGGGAGGGGTTGAGGGCCGAGGCGGCGAGGTCGGCGGCGGCCGCGACGGCGAGGGGCGGGCCGTGGAGGTGGGCGGCGCACAGGGGGTCGGCGGGGTCGGCGGCGCCCGCGGCGAGGGTGTGCACGAGGGTCCGCAGCGCCTCGTGGTCGCCGTGGCCCTTTTCGGGGAGTACGTCGCCCAGTGCGGCGGCGACGCGGGCCGCGAGGGCGTCGGGGCCGCCGGCCGGAATCGGCCCGCCGCGCTCCTCGGCTCCGGTGTGCAGGGCTTCGAGGACGGTGTCGAGGAGGGGCCGCAGGGCTTCGGCGCCGAGGCGGCCGCCGGCGAGCGGGTGCGAGGGGGGTGCGGGCTGCGGGGGCGGGGTGCCGGGCGGCGCGGTCATGCGGTGTCCTCACGGGAACGGGTCTGCGGCAGGGGGCCGGCCCTGTCGTGGGGTGCCTGGCGGGGCGCTGCTGCGGTGACAGCCTGGGGGCCCGACGGGTACAACGATCAGACCCGAATGGGGTAACCGTCGGGGTTTGTCCGCTTGTTGTTTTTCGTGTGGCGGCCGGTGGTCCCCCGGAACGCGGCCGGCCGCCGCTCCCGCCGGTGAGGGCGGGGGCGGCGGCCGGGGGGACGCGGCGCGGGAGCGGCGTCAGGAGGCGCGGACGCGGAGGGCTCGGGCCAGGTCGTCGAGCTGGTCGACGAGCTTGCGGCGCAGGGCGGGGACGATGGCGGGGTCGTCGATGCCGGCGTGGCCGGCCCGCAGGTTGTCCTCGTCGACGGCGTGGCCGGGGAAGGCGTAGCGGCCCGCGGCTTCGGCGATCGCGGGGCCGCGGCGGGCGCCGAGGGCGATGGCTTCGGTGTAGAAGCGCGGTACGTACTCCCGTACGAGCTCGGCCTGTTCGGGCTGCCAGAAGCCTTGGGCGGTGGCGCTGAAGAGGTAGTTGGAGAGGGAGTCGTCGTGGAAGAGGCGCTCCCAGGCGGCGGCCTTGGCCTCGGCGGTCGGCAGGGCGGCGCGGCAGCGGGCGGCGCCTTCCTCGCCGGTGGCGCTGGGGTCGGCGGCGAGTGCCGCGTCGATCTCGCGTTCGCCGACGGCGCCGAGGACGGACAGCCTGGCGAGGATGCGCCAGCGCAGCTCGGGGTCGAGTTCGGGGCCGCCGGGCACGGTGTCGTCCTCGATCCAGGCGGCGAGGGTGTCGGGCTGGGTGGCGGCGTCGATGAGGGCGCGTACGGCGGCGAGCCGCAGCCCGGGGTCGGAGCCGTCCTCGGTGCGCCGCAGCAGGGTGCGGGCGATGGAGGTGAGGGTGGCGAGGGCCTCGGCGCGGTCCTCGGGGGCGAGGTAGCGGTCGGCGATGTGCTGGCGGGAGAAGGCGAGGACGCCCTGGACGATGGCCAGGTCGGCCTCGGCGGGCAGGTGGGCGTCGGCGGTGGCCAGGTAGGCGGCGGGTTCGAGTTCGCCGTCGCGGACCATGTCGCGCAGGGAGTTCCAGACGACGGCCCGGGTGAGGGGGCCGGGGATGGCGGACAGCTCGCGCAGGGCGGTCTCGACGGAGGTCTCGTCGAGGCGGACCTTGGCGTAGCCGAAGTCGCCGTCGTTGAGGAGGAGGAGGGCCGGGCGGGCACCGCTGACGGAGACGATCTCGTCGGAGGGGACGTCGAGGGTGAGGAGTTCGCGGGGTACGAGGGTGTTGTCGGGGTCGCGGTCGTAGAGGCCGACGCCGATGTGGTGGGGGCGGGTGCCCTGGCGGTCGACGGTGAGGGTCCAGCCGCCGTGGCTCTCCTCGATGCGCGGGGTGAGGGTGTCGATGCCGGTGGTGCGCAGCCAGATCTCGGCCCAGGCGTGGACGTCGCGGTCGGTGTGCGCGGCGAGGGAGTCGACGAAGTCGGCGAGTGAGGCGTTGGCGAACTTGTGGCGGGTGAAGTGGGTGTTGATGCCGGCGAGGAAGTCCTTCTCGCCGAGCCAGGCGACGAGTTGGCGCAGCGCGGAGGCGCCCTTGGCGTAGGAGATGCCGTCGAAGTTGAGGAGGGCGCTGGCGGTGTCGGGTACGGCGTCGGGGTCGGGGGCGACGGGGTGGGTGGTGGGCCGCTGGTCGGCGTCGTAGCCCCAGGACTTGCGGGTGACGCCGAATTCGGTCCAGGTGCCGGTGAAGCGGGTGGCTTCGGTGAGGGTCTGGTAGCCCATGTACTCGGCGAAGGACTCGTTCAGCCAGATGTCGTCCCACCAGCGCAGGGTGACGAGGTCGCCGAACCACATGTGGGCCATCTCGTGGGCGATGACCATGGCGCGTGTCTGGCGTTCGGTGTCGGTGACGGCGGAGCGGAAGACGAATTCGTCGCGGAAGGTGACGAGGCCCGGGTTCTCCATGGCGCCGGCGTTGAACTCGGGGACGAAGGCCTGGTCGTAGGAGTCGAAGGGGTAGGGCTCGGAGAACTTCTCGTGGTAACGGTCGTAGCAGTCGGTGGTGATGGAGAGGATTTCCTCGGCGTCGGCGTCGAGGTGGGGGGCGAGGGACTGGCGGCAGTGGATGCCGAAGGGCAGTCCGGCGTGCTCGGTGCGGATGCTGTGCCAGGGGCCGGCGGCGACGGCGGCGAGGTAGGTGGAGATGACGGGGGTGGGGGCGGACTTCCAGATGCCGGCGCCGTCGCCGGAGGGATCTCCCGTGCGGTCGCCGACGCGTTCGGTGATGCCGTTGGCGAGGACGGTCCAGTGGGCGGGGGCGGTGACGGTGAACTCGAAGACGGCCTTGAGGTCGGGCTGGTCGAAGGCCGGGAAGACGCGCTGGATGTCGTCCATGAACATCTGGCTGTATACGTACGCCTCGCCGTCCGCGGGGTCGGTGAAGCGGTGCAGGCCTTCGCCGGTGCGGGAGTAGCGCATGCGGGCGGCGATGCGCAGTTCGTGGGGGCCTTCGCCGAGGCCGGTGAGGGGGAGGCGGTTGTCGGCGAGGGCGGCGGGGTCGAGGGGGCTGCCGTCGAGTTCCGCGGAGTGCAGTTCGTCCGGTTTCAGCTCCACGAAGGTGTCCCCGGCACTGCGGGCGGTGAAGCGGATGACGGTCGTGGACTCGAAGGTGTCTTCGCCGCCGGTGAGGTCGAGGGTGACGGCGTAGTGCTGGACGTCGAGGAACTGGGCTCGGAGCTGCGCTTCGTTGCGCGTCAGTGCGGACATGGGGCCCATGCTGCCCGAAGGCCGGGCCCCGGTCGTCCGCTCCGGTCTAGTCTTCGCCCGCGGCGATCGTCTCGTGGTGGCGGATGACCTCGGCGATGATGAAGTTGAGGAGCTTCTCGGCGAACGCGGGGTCGAGTTTGGCGTTCTCGGCGAGCTGGCGGAGCCGGGCGATCTGGTTGGCCTCGCGGGTCGGGTCGGCCGGGGGCAGCTGGTGCTTGGCCTTGAGGTGGCCGACCTGCTGGGTGCACTTGAAGCGCTCGGCGAGCATGTGGACCACGGCCGCGTCGATGTTGTCGATGCTGTCGCGCAGGCGGGCCAGTTCGGCGGCGACGGTCTCGTCGCCGGGGGTGGCGGTGGCTGCGGTGGCGGCTTCGTCGGGGGCGCTGTTGTTCATGGTTCCCGAGAATACGTGGCGGGCGCGTGTGGTTCCTCGACGAGCCGATCCGTGAGACGGGGAGCCCGTCTCAGAGCGGGAGGACGGCGGTGACCAGCCAGCCTCCCTCCGGGGCGGGTCCGGCGGTGAGGGAGCCGCCGAGGGCCTCGGCGCGTTCGGCCATGCCAACGAGGCCGTAGCCGCCGCCCCGGGCGGTCTCGGAGAGGCGGGCCGGGCGGCCTCCGTCGTCGGCGATACGGACCTCCAGCCCGGCGGGGACGGTCCGCAGGCCGACGCGGACGGCGGTGGCGGTCGCGGCGTGCTTACCGATGTTGGTGAGGGCTTCGAGGACAATGCGGTGGGCGGTGGCGGCGACGTCGCCGGGGAGCCGGTCCGCCAGCCCTTCCTCTACGTACAGGGCGACGGGCGGGCCGGCGGCGGAGAACCGCTGGGTGAGCGTGCGGATGTCGGCGAGGCCGGCGACGGGCGCGGTGCCGGGGCGGCCGCCACCGCCGGGTGGCTGCTCCTCGCTCTCGCGGAGGATCTTGACGAGTCGGCGCATGGAGCCCAGGGCCTCGTCCCCGGCGGTCTCGATGCGGCCGAAGATCTCGGCTGCCCGTTCGGCGGAGACCTGGGTGAAGCGGGCGGCGCGGGCCTCCACGACGATGCCGGTGACGTGGTGGGCGACGAGGTCGTGGAGCTCGCGGGCGAGTTCCAGGCGTTCCGCGGTGCGTACGGCGCGCAGCTCGCGCACGCGCTGGACGGACTGGAGGCGCAGCAGGAGCGAGTACGCGCCGACGACGACGGCCAGGACGGAGAACAGGAGCGTGAACCGGCCGGGGTCGGTGTCGCGGACGGGCACGGCCATGCAGCCGAGGCCGAGGAGGGGGCCGAGGACGGCGGCGGTGCGGGCGGGGGCGTGGAGCAGGACCTGGGAGAGGAGGACGAGGAGGGCGATGGCCTCGCCGCCGCCCCAGACGACGAGGGGGTGGTTGCCGAAGATGAGCAGGAGGGTGACGGTCCAGGTGACGGCGGCGGCGAACCAGGCGCGGGCGAGGAGGGGGATGGCGGGCCAGGGCGCCGCGCTGAGGCAGACGAGGATGCCGGAGATCCACACGGCCGCGTGCGGGAGGCTGGGCTGACGGGCGAGGACGACGCCCTCGAAGGTGACGAGGGCGAGCAGGACGAGGGAGAGGGTGAGCCGGACCCCGTCGGCGGCGTGGGGGTGGCGCCGGGCCCAGGAGGCGAGCGGACTCACGTCGGGGGCGCGGCCAGGCCGGATTCCCAGGCCCAGGCGGCGATTTCCACGCGGTTGCGGGCGTCGAGTTTGGTCTGGACGTTGGCCAGGTGGGTTTTGACCGTGGACAGGGAGACGTAGAGCTCTGCCGCGATCTCGGCGTTCGTACGGCCGCGGGCGACGCACCGTACGACGTCCTGTTCGCGTTCCGTGAGGGGCTCGGAGGGGCGGCGGGCGGCGTGGGCGCCGGTGGCCCGGGGCGCCATCTCGCGCAGCAGCCGTACCGTGATGGCGGGTGAGACGAGGGAGTCGCCCACGGCTGCCGCGCGGACCGCCTCAACCAGCATCGCGGGGCTGGCGTCTTTCAGGAGGAAGCCCGATGCTCCTCCGTGGAGCGCGGCGTGGACGTACTCGTCGAGGTCGAAGGTGGTGACGATCACGATGCGCGGACCGTCCCGGTCGGCGAGTCTCCGGGTGACTTCGAGGCCGTCGAGCTTCGGCATGCGGATGTCGAGGAGGAGGACGTCCGGCCGGTGTGCGGCGACGGCCGCGAGCGCGGCCTCGCCGTCGGCGGCGTCGGCGACGACCTCGATGTCCGGCTGGCTTTCGAGGATCATCCGGAATCCGGTCCTGACCATCTCCTGGTCGTCGGCGATGACCACTCTGATCGCCATGCGTTGCCTGCCCCACTGTCGACCGCTGCTCGTGCCCTCCCATGGGACCGGCGGGCGCGTCGGCCCGCAACCGGGCGGGGCGGGGCCGGCGGAGTGCCGGCCGTGTGCCACTGGGGCCGACGTTACGCACGTACGGCGGCCCGCGCCTCGTCCTTCCGGCCCGGGTGCATTGGGCCGGAAGGACGAGGCGGAAGGGGCGCAGGGGGTGCCGGGGGTACTGGGGGCGCTGGGCTCAGAGGGTCGCGGCCGCGTTCTTGATGGCGGTGGCGAAGGTGGAGACCTCGGTGTAGACGCCGGGGAAGTTGGGCCGGGCGCAGCCCTCGCCCCAGCTGACGATGCCGACCTGGATCCAGGCGTTGGTGTCGTCGCGGCGGAACATCGGGCCGCCGGAGTCGCCCTGGCAGGTGTCCACGCCGCCCTGGGGCAGCCCGGCGCAGATCTCGTCGCCGGGGACGAGGTCGCTGCCGTACGAGCTCTGACAGCTGGCGTCGGAGACGAACGGCACGGTGGCCTTCATCAGGTACCGCTGCTGGCCGCCGCCCTCGCGGGTGGCGCCCCAGCCGGCGACGGTGAAGGTGCCGTTGTCGAAGGCCTTGGTGTCGGCGATCTTGAGGGTGGGCAGGTTGATCGGCTTGGCGAGCTTGATGAGGGCCCAGTCCTTGCCCTTGCCGTTGTAGCCGGGGGCCTGGAGGACCTTGGTGGACTTGACCTTGATGGCGCTGGAGCTGTTGAGGTCGACGACTCCGGCGGTGGCGGTGATGGAGGTGTTGTTCCCGGAGCCGCTGACGCAGTGGGCGGCGGTGAGGACGATCTGCTGGGTGTAGAGGGCGCCGCCGCAGCCCATGGAGAGGCGGACCATGAAGGGGAACTCGCCCTGGGCGGCGCGGGTGCCGCCGACGACGGGGGCCTGGGAGGCGTTGGCCGCGCCGGGCTGGAGGCTGACGGCGGCGAGCGCCACCGCACCGACGGCGAGGGTGCGCTTGAGGAACGTGGCAAGGGTGGACATGGTCAACACACTGCCTTTCGTGGGGGGTTGGGCCGTGCGCGTCATCGGGTGAATGACACGTACATGTCACACCCCTCTCTCGCCGGACATCAAGAACGCGTTTTCGGACAATCAGCGGCGCGGGGGACGGCATGACGCGCAGCGGCCGGCGCACCAGCCCCGTCGAGCACGGATTTCCGCATCTCGACACCGTCCGCACCGCGGTCACCGCCCTGTTCCGGCGGCTGTCGTACGAGGGGATCCGGACCTACGACACGAGCTTCTCCCCCGCCGACGCCGCCTTCGCCGCCGACGAGGACCTCCACCTCGGCGCGCACCGCGTGGCCTCCGCGATCGTGGGCGCGCTGCGGCTGCCCGACGCCCGGATGGTGGTCTGCTTCCGGGCGATGGAGCAGGCGGCCACTGTCGAACTGACCGCGGGGCCCGAGTACTTCATCGAGGTCAACGACCGTTTCCGCACCCACCGCCGCGATCTGGCGGCCGCCCTGGCGCACGAGGTCACGCACGTCCTGCTGCACCGGCTGGACCTGCGCTTCCCGGCCACCGCCGACAACGAGATCCTCACCGACACCGCCGCCGCCTACCTCGGAACGGGCTGGCTGCTCCTCGACGCCTACCGCGAGGACGAGCTCACCCACCAGAAGCTCGGCTACCTCACCCCCGAGGAGTTCGGCTACGTCCTCGCCCGGCGCGCCCTGCTGCTCGGCGAGGACCTCTCCGCGTGGTTCACCAGCCCGCAGGCGTACGAGGCGTACGTGCGCGGCCGCGCGCTCGCCGAGCGGGAGCTGCGCCGGGCCCCGATGGCAGCCGCGGACCGTGCCGAGCGGCGCCGCTACGCCCGGGACCGGCGGGCCGGCGCCGCCGCGCCGGGGGCCTCGTACCGCTTCGAACCGGACCCGGCGGGGGCGGGGACGCGGGTGAGCTTCCCGTGCCCGGTGTGCGGGCAGCGGCTGCGGCTGCCCGTGCGCGGGCCGGTGCGCGCACGGTGCGGACTGTGCCGCACCGTGCTGGAGTGCGACACCTGACCGGGACCGGGGTCCGGGCCGGGGCGGGGCTTGGCGAACGCGGCGCGGACGAGGGACAAGTTGTGGGGCTGAGAGCGGTTCAAAGCACGATCGGCGTGGGTAGTCATATCCCATCGCACGAGTGAAGGATCCGGCCCCGACCCCCCCGCCAGGGGGCCGGGGCCGGTCCTGCGTCACGGCCCCTCGCCGAGGACCCCTTACGCCGTCACCGGCTCGGCGGCCGGGGCCGGTTCGGGGGAGACCGCCGTGCGCGGCAGGGCCAGGCAGAGCATCGCGCTGAGCAGGAACCCGGCGCACACCCAGGGCATCGCGGTGGTCAGGGCGTGCGTGGGGCTGCCGTCCGCGAGGGCGCCGAAGAAGACGCTGCCGATGAGGGCCGCGCCCAGCGCTCCGCCGAACTGCTGGGCGGTGGAGAAGATCCCGGAGGCCCCGCCCGCGATGTCGGCGGGGACGGCGGACAGCACGACGTTCACCAGCGGTACGACCAGGAAGCCGAGCCCGGCGCCCGCGACGAGCAGGCCCGGGACGAGCGGCCATGCCGCGGTGTGCGCGGGGCCGGCCGCGCAGACGGCGTACCAGACCCCGGCGAACCCGCCCGCCATCAGCAGCGCGCCGGCGGCGAGGACGAGGCGGCCGAAGCGGACGGCGAGGGAATCGGCGGCGGGGGCGGTGAGGAAGCCGCCGACGGAGAAGGCGACGGTGAGCACTCCGGCCTGCATGGGGGTGTAGCCCTCGCCGCCCTGGAGCCAGATCGCGAAGACCAGGAAGAAGCCCTGCATGCCGACGGCGAAGAGCAGTTGGACGGCGAGGCCGACGGAGAAGGCCGGCAGCCGGAAGGCACGGGCGGGCAGCAGCGGTACGGTCGCCGTCCCGCCGCGGCCGGCTTCGAGGAGGCCGAGGCCGATGACGGCGAGGACCCCGGCGGCCAGGCACAGCCAGCCCCACAGCGGCCAGCCGTTGGCCTCGCCCTGTACCAGCGGCAGCACGATGGCGCTCAGGGCGGCGGCCAGGACGAGGCTGCCGGTCAGGTCGGGCCGGCCGGCGCCGCGCTCGCGGGTGGCGGGGACGAGGACGGCTCCGGCCAGGCAGACGGCCGCGGCGACCGGCACGTTGACGAGGAAGATGGACCGCCAGCCCCAGCCGAACAGGTCGGCGTCGGTGAGCAGGCCGCCGAGCAGCAGTCCGACGGCGGCGGCGAAGCCGCCGACGGCCCCGTACACCCCGAAGACGGCGCCGCGCTCCTTGCCCTGGAACAGGGTGCGGAACGAGCCGAGCACCTGGGGCATCAGCAGGGCGGCCATGACGCCTTGCACGGCGCGGGCGGCGATCAGCTGGCCGGGGCTCTGGGCGAGGCCGCAGCCGAGGCTGGCGAGGCCGAAGCCGGCGGTGCCGGCGAGGAAGAGGGCCTTGCGGCCGTACCGGTCGCCGAGGTGCCCGGAGACGATCAGGGTGGCGGCGAAGCCGAGGAGGTAGGCGGAGACGAGCCACTGGAGGGCGCTCTGCGAGGCGTGCAGGTCCCGGCCTATGGAGGGGATGGCGACGTTGACGACGGTCGCGTCGAGCAGGTCCATGAGCGCGGCGACCATCATGACGACGGCGGCGGCCCAGCGGCGCGGATAGGGGGTCGGAGTCACAGCGGGGCCTCCATATATATTTCGTTCGGACGAACGAAAGACTTGCACGGAGGCATGCCCCGTCGCAAGTCTTTCGTTCGGGCGAACTAAATACTTGGTACGGTGGGTGCATGACCGACGTGACCGACGAGAAGGACCCCCGCCGGGCAGCGGTGCTGGCGGAGCTGAACCGCACGGGCCGGGAGACGAGCGCGGCGACCGTCGTGTTCCACGAGGCGGCGGCCGCGAAGCAGGGCCTCAGCGCGACCGAGACGAAGACCCTGGACCTGCTCATGCGGCGCGGGCCGCTCACGGCGAAGGAGCTGTCCCAGCACTCGGGGCTGGCCCCGGCCTCGGTGACGGGCCTGGTCGACCGGCTGGAGCGCAAGGGCTGCGTCCGCCGGGTCAAGCACCCGACGGACAAGCGGCGGGTCCTGGTGGAGGCCGTGCCGGAGCGGCTGGAGCAGATCCGGCCGCTGTTCGACGACTGGGCCCGCGAGGTGGCGGAGCTGTGCGAGGAGTTCACGACGGCGGAACTGGAAACGGTGATCCGCTTCCTCCAGGGCTCCAACGCCCGCCAACTGCGCGCGGCGGCCCGCCTGTCGGAGTCCTGACCCCCCGGCCCCGACCCGGCCGCGCGCCCGGCCCCGACCCCGACCCCGCCCCGACTCCGACCCCGGCCCGGCCCGGCTACTCCGCCCCGTACACCGGGTGCGGGGGTTCGGATTCCGCGAGGAGCTTCGTGGCCGCCTCGCCCGCCTCCGTCGGGGTCCAGCGGGCTCCGCGGTCCGCCGTCGGGCCCGGACGCCAGCCCTCCATCACCGTGATCCGGCCGCCCTCCGCCTCGAAGACCCTGCCCGTGACCCCCGCCGAGGCGTCCGAGCCCAGCCACACCACCAGCGGCGACACGTTCTCCGGGGCCATCGCGTCGAAGGCCCCCTCCCCCGGCTCCCCCATCGTCTCGGCGAACGTCCGCTCCGTCATCCGCGTCCGCGCCGCCGGGGCGATCGCGTTGACCTGGACCCCGTACCGGGCCATCTCCGCCGCCGCGACCAGCGTCATGCCGAGGATGCCGGCCTTCGCCGCGCTGTAGTTGCCCTGCCCGACCGAGCCCAGCAGGCCCGCCCCCGAGGAGGTGTTGACCACCCGCGCCGCCACCGCCCGGCCCGCCTTCGCCTCCGCCCGCCAGTGCGCCGCCGCGTACTTCAGCGGCAGGAAGTGCCCCTTCAGGTGCACCCGCATCACCGCGTCCCAGTCCGCCTCCTCCAGGTTCACCAGCATCCGGTCCCGCAGGAACCCGGCGTTGTTGACCAGCGTGTCCAGTCGGCCGAACGCCGACAGGGCCGCCCCGACCAGCGAGGACGCGCCCTCCGGGGACGCGATGTCCTTGCCGTGCGCCACCGCCTGGCCGCCCAGCGCCCGGATCTCCGCGACCACCTGCCCGGCAGGGCTGTCCTCCCCCGGCTGCCCGTCCAGGCCCACCCCCAGGTCGTTGACCACGACCTTGGCCCCCTCGGCCGCGAAGGCCAGCGCGTGGGCCCTGCCCAGCCCCCGCCCCGCACCCGTCACGATGACCACTCGACCCTCGGCAAGTCCCATCTCAGCTCTCCTTGTTGACCGTTGCCGCATCCAGAAACGCCGGGCGCTCCCCGCCCCCGTGCACGAGCAGGCTCGCCCCGCTGACATACCCCGCCCGGCCGGAGGCCAGAAACACCGCCGCCGCCCCGACGTCCGAGGGCTCCGCCAGCCTGCCCAGCGGAACCGTCGCCCCGACGGCCGCGATCCCCGCCTCGTCCCCGTAGTGCAGGTGCGCCAGCTCGGTCCGCACCATGCCCAGGACCAGCGAGTTCACCCGTACCTCGGGCGCCCACTCCACGGCCATGGACCGGGCCAGGTTCTCCAGCCCGGCCTTCGCCGCCCCGTACGCCGCCGTCCCGGGCGATGGCCGGGTTCCGCTGACGCTGCCGATCATCACCACCGAGCCCCGCGTCTCGCGCAACCGCGGGTACGCCGCCAGCGAGGCCGTCAGCGGGGCGAGCAGGTTCAGCTCGACGACCCGTGCGTGCCGCTGCGCCTCGCCCTCCCCCAGCAGCCGGTACGGGGTCCCGCCCGCGTTGTTGACCAGGCAGTCGAGCCGCCCGTACCGGCGCTCGACCGCCCCGAAGAACTCTTCGACGGCGGCGGGATCGCGCAGGTCCAGCGCGGCGAACGAGGCCGTGCGCCCGTCCGCGGACACCGGTTCGCGCGGCGGGCGGCGGGCGCAGACGACGACCTCCGCGCCCGCTTCGAGGAACGACCGGGCGATGCCGGCGCCGACGCCGCGGGTTCCGCCGGTGACGACGACAACCCTCCCGTCGAGCTCCATAGGCTGCTACCTTCCTCACCTAACAAATGTTTGGTGGAAAGGTAGCTGATCCTCTCATGGGTGTCTCCACCTCAAGCCCCGACAAGGGCGTCGCACTGGTCACGGTCGACTTCCCGCCCGTCAACGCCCTTCCCGTACAGGGCTGGTACGAGCTCGCCGACGCCCTGCGCGCCGCCGGCCGCGACCCCGGGACCCGGTGCGTCGTCCTGGCCGCCGAGGGCCGCGGCTTCAACGCCGGCGTCGACATCAAGGAGATGCAGCGCGACACCGGCCACGGCGCCCTCATCGGTGCCAACCGCGGCTGCTACGAGGCCTTCGCCGCCGTGTACGAGTGCGAGGTGCCCGTCGTCGCGGCCGTGCACGGGTTCTGCCTGGGCGGCGGCATCGGCCTCGTCGGCAACGCCGACGCGATCGTGGCCAGCGAGGACGCGACCTTCGGGCTCCCCGAGCTCGACCGGGGCGCGCTCGGCGCCGCCACCCACCTTGCCCGCCTGGTTCCGCAGCACCTGATGCGCGCCCTCTACTACACCTCCCGCACCGCGACCGCCGCCGAACTGCACGCGCACGGCTCGGTGTGGAAGGTGGTCCCGCGCGCGGAGCTGCGGGACGCGGCCCTGGAGCTGGCCGCCGAGATCGCGCGGAAGGACGGCTACCTGATCCGGCTGGCCAAGGCGGCCATCAACGGCATCGACCCCGTCGACGTACGACGCAGCTACCGCTTCGAGCAGGGGTTCACCTTCGAGGCCAACCTCAGCGGGGTCGCCGACCGGGTCCGCGACACCTTCGGAGAGTCCGCGGCGGGAGCGACCGCGGGGAAGGAACGCTCATGACCGACAAGACGATGACCCCCGAAGAGGTGGTCGGGCAGCTGCGCAGCGGGATGACCCTCGGCATCGGCGGCTGGGGATCGCGGCGCAAGCCCATGGCCCTGGTGCGGGCACTGCTCCGGTCCGAGATCACCGATCTCACCGTGGTCTCCTACGGTGGCCCCGACGTCGGCGTGCTCGCGGCAGCCGGGCGGATCCGCCGGCTCATCGCCCCCTTCGCCACGCTCGACTCGATCCCGCTGGAGCCGCACTTCCGGGCCGCCCGCGAGGGCGGCGCCCTCACCCTCACCGAGTACGACGAGGCCATGTTCATGTGGGGCCTGCACGCCGCCGCCAACCGGCTGCCCTTCCTCCCCGTCCGCGCCGGCCTCGGCTCCGACGTCATGCGGGTCAATCCCGAGCTGCGGACCGTCACCTCCCCCTACGCCGACGGCGAGGAGCTCGTCGCCGTCCCCGCCCTGCGGATGGACGCCGCCCTCGTCCACCTCAACCGCGCCGACCGCCTCGGCAATGCCCAGTACCTGGGCCCGGACCCGTACTTCGACGACCTGTTCTGCGAGGCCGCCGACGCCGCGTACGTCTCCTGCGAGCAGCTCGTGGAGACCGCCGAGCTCTCCAAGGCCGGGCCCCCGCAGTCCCTGCTGGTCAGCCGGCACTCCGTCACGGGCGTCGTCGAGACCCCGAACGGTGCGCACTTCACCTCCTGCGCCCCCGACTACGGGCGCGACGAGGCCTTCCAGAAGCTGTACACGGCCACCTCCTGGCCGGAGTTCTCCGCCCGCTTCCTCTCCGGTGGCAGCGAGCACGCCTACCAGTCGGCCGTCCGGGCCTGGCACGAGGAGCAGCGGTGAACGCGGTGGACGCAGCGGGTGCGGTGGGTACGGCGGCGGACGTCTCCCGGGCGGAGTACTGCGTGATCGCCTGCGCCGAGGCCTGGCGCGACAACGGGGAGGTGCTCGCCAGCCCGATGGGCCTGATCCCGTCCTTCGGGGCCCGGCTGGCGAAGCGGACCTTCTCCCCCGACCTCCTGCTGACCGACGGCGAAGCCCTGCTCGTCGGTCTCGACGGGGAGACGGAGGGCTGGCTCCCGTACCGGCGCCACCTCACGATGGTCACCGGCGGGCGGCGGCACGTGATGATGGGCGCCAGCCAGATCGACCGGTTCGGCAACCAGAACATCTCCTGCATCGGCGACTGGGCCCGGCCGGCCCGCCAGCTCCTCGGGGTGCGCGGTGCTCCCGTCAACACGCTGAACAATCCGGTGAGTTACTGGATCCCGAGGCATTCACCGCGGGTGTTCGTCGAGCGTGTCGACATGGTGAGCGGGGTGGGCTACGACCGGGCCGAGGCGGCCGGGGTGACCCGTTTCCACCGGCTCCCGCGGGTGGTCAGCGATCTCGGCGTCTTCGATTTCGCCGGCCCGGACCACTCGATGCGGCTGGCCTCCGTGCACCCGGGCGTCACCGTCGAACAGGTCCGGGCGGCCACCGGGTTCGAGCCGGCGGTCACCGGCGAGGTCCCGTACACGCGGGAGCCCACCGCCGAGGAACTGCGGCTGATCCGCGAGGTGATCGACCCGAAGGGGCTGCGCGACCGGGAAGTGCGGGCCTGAGGGGATGGCGACGGCGATGGCGATACGGACGGCATTCACCGAACTGGTCGGTGTCGAGCACCCGATCGTGCAGACGGGCATGGGCTGGGTGGCCGGCCCGCGGCTGGTCTCGGCCGCCGCGGGCGCGGGCGCCCTGGGCATCCTGGCCTCGGCGACGATGACCGTGGACGAGCTGCGCGCGGCGGTCCGCGAGGTCCGGTCCCGTACGGACGCCCCGTTCGGGGTGAACCTGCGCGCGGACGCGGGGGACGCCGCCGAACGGGTCCGGCTGATCATCGACGAGGGCGTACGGGTGGCCTCGTTCGCGCTCGCCCCGTCGAAGGAGCTGATCTCCCGGCTCAAGGACGCGGGTGTGGTGGTGATCCCCTCGATCGGGGCCCGCCGGCACGCCGAGAAGGTCGCGGCCTGGGGGGCCGACGCGGTGATCGTGCAGGGCGGCGAGGGCGGCGGCCACACCGGGGACGTGGCCACGACGGTGCTGCTGCCCCAGGTGGTCGACGCGGTGGACATCCCGGTGATCGCGGCGGGCGGCTTCCACGACGGCCGCGGCCTGGTCGCCGCCCTGTCGTACGGGGCCGCGGGCATCGCCATGGGTACCCGCTTCCTGCTGACCTCGGACTCCACCGTCCCGGACGCGGTCAAGGCCCGGTACCTGGCGGCCGGGGTCAAGGACGTCACGGTCACGACGGCCGTGGACGGGCTGCCGCACCGGATGCTCCGCACCGAGCTCGTCGCGTCCCTGGAACGGGCCGGCCGTACGCGGGCGCTGGCCAGGGCGGTCCGCCACGCGGCCGCTTTCCGCAAGCTGTCGGGCCTGTCCTGGCCGCAGATGGTGCGCGACGGCCTCGCGATGAAACACGGCAAGGACCTGTCCTGGAGCCAGGTCCTGCTCGCCGCGAACACCCCCATGCTCCTCAAGGCGTCCATGGTCGATGGCCGTACGGACCTCGGGGTCATGGCATCGGGCCAGGTCGCGGGGGTGATCGAGGATCTGCCTTCGTGTGCGGAGCTCGTCGCCCGCGTCATGGCCGAGGCACACGGTGTGCTCGCACACCTGCAGTCGCTCGACGCCCTGCCACCACCAGGGTGACCCTCCTTCTCCGTTGCAGGAGCAGCCAGATGAGCCGTGCCCGAATCCGCCTGGCGATCGCGGTGCTCGCGTCCGCCCTCGCCATCGGGACTCTGCCCGCCGCCGCGCACGCCGCGCCGGCCCACAGCACCACAGCCCCCACCGCCATGTCCGCCGGCCGGTACCACCAGCAGGCGGAAACGATTCGCCAGATCCCGCTCCAGGGCGCGGTCAACGTCCGCGACCTGGGCGGCTACCGGACCTGGACCGGCGGCCAGGTCCGCCAGGGGCTGGTCTACCGCTCCGACGCGCTCGGCAAGCTGACCCCGGCGGACACCACCGCCCTCTCCGGTCTGGGCCTGGCGAAGGTCGTCGACTTCCGCATCCCCATGGAGGTCCACTACGACGGCGCCGACCGGCTGCCCGCCGGACTCACCGCCACCTCGCGCCCCGTCAGCGACCTCGGCCTGTACGGAACCCTGCTCGGCGCGATATCCAGCGGCGACCCCGCCGCGCAGGAGCAGATGCTCGGCGGCGGCCGCGCCGAGGCCTACATGCGCGACATCTACCGCACCTTCGTGACCAGCCCCGAGAACCGGGCGCAGTTCGCGACGACGCTGCGGGAGATCGCGGACGGCAGCCAGGGCCCGCTCCTGTTCCACTGCACCTCGGGCAAGGACCGGACCGGCTGGATGAGTTACGTCCTGCTGCTCGCCCTGGCCGTCCCCGAGGACGCGGCCACGCGCGACTACCTCGCGTCGAACACCTTCCGCGCCGCGTACGACGCCCAGGTGCGGGCGGGCTTGAAGCAGTCGGGGCGGATGCAGAACCCGGACCTGCTGATCCCGCTCCAGGAGGTCCGCCAGGACTACCTGGACGCGGCGACCGCGCAAATGGCCGCGGACTACGGCAGCTTCTACGGCTACCTCACGGACGGCCTCGGCCTGGACCTGCGGACGCTCGCGAAGCTCCGGACGAAGCTGGTCCGCTAGCGCGGCGGCCCGAACGACAGCCGGACGGGCTCCGGACAGCAGAACGCCGGGCAGCGCACCTCGCGCCGCCCGGCGTACCGGAATGCCTGTCAGAGCCTCAGGAGCTAGGAGCTCGTACGCCCCGCCGCGGGACGCCCGCCACCGGAGCGACGGCGCGCCGCGCCCTGGCCGCCGGCGCCCTGACCGCGGGCACCGCCCTGGCCGCCCTGGCCGCGCGCACCGGTCTGGGCGCCACCGCCCTGACCCGCACCGGAGCGGGCCCGACGCGGACGGCTCTCGCCCGCACCGGCCGGCGTACCGCCGCCCTGCGCGGCGGAGGAGCCGCCGGAGCGACGGCGCGGGTTCGCGGAACGGCCGCTGCCGCCGCCCTGGCCGCCGGAACGACGGCCGGCGGGAGCCGGCTGCTGCGGCACCTCCAGCACCACGGGGATGCCCGAGGGCTCCTTGGCGCCGGTGAGCCGGGACAGCTCCGCGTCGGAGGACTTGATCTGCGCGGTGCGCGGGGAGATCCCGGCGTCCGACATCAGACGGGACATGTCCCGCTTCTGGTCGGGGAGCACCAGGGTGACCACGCTGCCGGACTCGCCGGCGCGCGCGGTACGGCCGCCGCGGTGCAGGTAGTCCTTGTGGTCGGTGGGCGGGTCGATGTTGACGACCAGGTCGAGGTCGTCGATGTGGATGCCGCGGGCGGCCACGTTGGTGGCGATCAGCGCGGTGACCTCGCCCGTCTTGAACCAGTCCAGGGTCCGGTTGCGCTGCGGCTGCGAGCGGCCGCCGTGCAGGCCGGAGGCGCGGACGCCGTCGGCCAGGAGCTTCTTGACCATGCGGTCGACACCGCGCTTGGTGTCCACGAACATGATCACCCGGCCGTCGCGAGCGGCTATGCGCGTCGCCACGGCCTTCTTGTCGGTCTCGTCCATGACGTACAGGACGTGGTGCTCCATCGTGCTGACCGCACCGGCGGACGGGTCGACGGAGAAGGCGACCGGGTCGTGCAGGAACATCTTGACGAGCTTGTCGATGTTCTTGTCGAGGGTCGCCGAGAACAGCATGGTCTGGCCCTCGGGCTGGACCTGCTTGAGCAGCGCGGTGACCTGCGGCATGAAGCCCATGTCGGTCATCTGGTCGGCCTCGTCGAGGACCGTGATCGCGACCTGGGAGAGGTCGGCGTCACCGCGGTCGATGAGGTCCTTCAGGCGGCCGGGGGTGGCGACGAGCACCTCGGCGCCGCGGCGGAGAGCCCCGGACTGCCGGTTGATCGACATGCCGCCGACGACGGTCGTGATCCGCAGGTTGACGGACGTGGCGTACGGCGCCATCGCGTCGGTCACCTGCTGCGCGAGCTCACGGGTCGGTACGAGGACCAGCGCGAGCGGCTGCTTCGGCTGGGCGCGGCGGCCGGCGGTGCGGGCCAGCAGCGCCAGGCCGAAGGCCAGCGTCTTGCCGGAGCCGGTACGGCCGCGGCCGAGCAGGTCACGGCCGGCGAGCGAGTTCGGCAGCGTCGCGGCCTGGATCGGGAACGGCTCGGTGACGCCCTGGGCGGCGAGGGTCTTCAGCAGCGCCTCGGGCATGCCCATGTCCTCGAACGCGGCGACCGGCTCCAGGGCCGGGGTCAGCGGTTCGGGCATGGTGAATTCTTGGGGCCTGGCGACGGGGGCGGACTTCTGCCGTCCCGCGCCAGCCTTCGGACGTCCCTGTGCCGCACCTCGGCCCCGGGTGGGGCGGCGGCTGGGTCGTGCGGAGCTGGAGCTGGTCATGCGAGAAAGCCCTCCTGAAACCGGCAAGGTAAAGCAAAGGTTGAAACAGCAGACAAGCCGGGGCCCGCACCTCGCGGTGCGGACCCCGGCAAGCTGAACTACTTAGTTGGCGGGGAGGATGTTCTCCGCCTGGGGGCCCTTCTGGCCCTGGGTGACGTCGAAGGACACGCGCTGGCCCTCCTGGAGCTCACGGAAGCCCTGGGTGGCGATGTTCGAGTAGTGGGCGAAGACGTCCGGGCCGCCACCGTCCTGCTCGATGAAGCCGAAGCCCTTTTCCGAGTTGAACCACTTCACGGTGCCAAGTGCCATTTTAAATCTCCTGAATAGGCGGCAAAGGGCCCCATCCGGAGATTCCGGCAAAACAATAAAAGCGCCTGAGGAACATTCCCGTCAGGCGCACATAAAGTTCATGGGTACCACAACTGCAACGCTCTCCAAGCTAGCACACCTCGGCGTGGACACCCAGCCCCGCCTGCACCTGGGGCGGAAAGATCCGGGGGCATTGCCCCCGGCGCTCCCCCGGCCGGCTTCCGGTCACAGCCGCTCGATGATGGTGACGTTGGCCTGGCCGCCGCCCTCGCACATGGTCTGGAGGCCGAACCGGCCGCCCGTGCGCTCCAGTTCGTGGAGCAGGGTGGTCATCAGCTTCACCCCCGTGGCGCCCAGCGGATGGCCCAATGCGATGGCTCCGCCGTTGACGTTCACCCGTTCGGGATCGGCGCCCGTTTCCTTCAGCCAGGCCAGGACGACCGGGGCGAAGGCCTCGTTGATCTCCACCAGGTCGATGTCGTCCAGCGACATGCCGGTCTTCTTCAGGGCGTGCGCCGTGGCCGGGATCGGGGCCGAGAGCATCCGGATCGGGTCCTCGCCCCGTACGGACAGGTGGTGGATGCGGGCCCGCGGCCGCAGGCCGTGTTCCGCCACCGCCCGCTCGGAGGCGATCAGCATCGCCGCCGCGCCGTCGGAGACCTGCGAGGAGACGGCCGCGGTGATCGTGCCGCCCTCGACCACCGGCTTCAGGCCCGCCATCTTCTCCAGGGTGGTGTCCCGGCGCGGGCCCTCGTCGACGCGTACGTCCCCGTAGGCCACCGTCTCGCGCGCGAAACGGCCCTCGTCGACGGCCCGGATCGCCCGCCGGTGCGAGCGGAGCGCGAATTCCTCCATGTCGCGGCGGGTGATCCCCCACTTCTGCGCGATCAGCTGCGCGCCGTGGAACTGGTTCACCGGCGCGTCCCCGTACCGGGCCCGCCAGCCCTCGCTGCCCGCGTACGGGCCCTCCGTCAGGCCGAGCGGCTCCGCCGCCTGCCGCGAGGCGAAGGCGATCGGGATCATCGACATGTTCTGGGTCCCGCCCGCGACGACCAGGTCCTGGGTCCCGGAGAGCACGCCCTGCGCCGCGAAGTGGACGGCCTGCTGCGAGGAGCCGCACTGGCGGTCCACCGTGACCCCCGGCACCTCCTGCGGCAGCCCCGCCGCCAGCCACGCCGTCCGCGCGATGTCCCCGGCCTGCGGGCCCACCGTGTCCAGGCAGCCGAAGACCACGTCCTCGACGGCGGCCGGGTCCACCCCGGAGCGCTCCACCAGCGCCTTCAGGACGTGCGCGCCCAGGTCGGCCGGGTGGACGCCCGACAGGCCCCCTCCGCGCCGGCCCACGGGGGTGCGTACGGCTTCGACTATGTAGGCCTCGGGCATGACGGGTGCTCCTTCGGGGGTCAGCTGCGTACGGCGATCCCGTCCAGCACCATCGACAGGTACTGGCGGGCGATCTCCTCGGGGCTGTGCTGTCCTCCCGGCCGGTACCAGGACGCCGCCACCCACACCGTGTCGCGGACGAAGCGGTAGGTGAGGCGGATGTCGAGGTCGGCCCGGAAGACCTTGGCGGCGACCCCGCGCTCCAGCGTCCCCAGCCAGGCCTTCTCGAACTTCTGCTGCGAGTCGGAGAGGTAGTGGAAGCGGGGCTGCGCGGACAGGTGCCGGGATTCCTTCTGGTAGATCGCGACGGCGGCGCGGTGCCGGTCGATCTCCCGGAAGGACTCGGTGACGAGGGCCTCGATGGTCTCCCGGGGGCCGAGGCCTGCGGCGAGGACGGTGTCGTAGCCCTGCCACAGCTCGTTCAGGAAGGTCGAGAGGATCTCGTCGAGCATCGATTCCTTGGAATCGAAGTGGTAGTAGAGGCTGCCGGCGAGCATGCCGGCGGCGTCGGCGATCTTGCGGACGGTGGTGGCGTTGTAGCCCTGCGCGGCGAAGACCTCGGCTGCGGTGTCGAGGAGCTCGCGGCGGCGCTCGGGCGAGGCGCTCACCTGGGGCTTCTTCTTGGCCGTCGGTTCGGCTGTCGGTTGGACTGTCGGCTCGGCTGTCGGCTTGTTCGTTGGCACGGGCCCATTCTGGGGCTAGGGGGCGTCTTGTCGATCAGGCCGGATCGGGGAGCGGCGGCCGGTGCCGTGCATCGCAAGGCCGAGGAGGGAGTCGACGCGGTGGGGGCACCTCCCAGCGGTAGCTGGGGGACGTCGGCGACCGACGAGAACGCGGCGAGGCGCGGCACCGGCCGCCGCGAGCCCGGCATGATCCACAAGACGCCCCCTAGGCGCGCTGGCTGCTGACCGAGACGGTCTCGCCCGTCATGTACGACGAGTAGCCGCTGGCCAGGAAGACGATGACGTTGGCGACCTCCCAGGGCTCGGCGTACCGGCCGAAGGCCTCGCGGGCCGTCAGCTCGGTCAGCAGTTCCTCGCTGGTGACCTTCACCAGGTGCGGGTGCATGGCCAGGCTCGGGGCGACCGCGTTGACCCGTACGCCGAACTCGGCCGCCTCCAGCGCGGCGCAGCGGGTCAGCGCCATCACCCCGGCCTTGGCCGCGGCGTAGTGGGCCTGGCCGGTCTGGGCGCGCCAGCCGACGACGGAGGCGTTGTTGACGACGACCCCGCCCCGGCCGGAGGCCTTCAGCGAGCGCAGGGCGGCGCGGGTGCAGCGGAAGGTGCCGTTCAGGGTGACGTCGAGGACCTTGCCCCACTGTTCGTCGGTCATGTCGACGAGGGCGGCGGTGCCGCCGAGGCCGGCGTTGTTGACGACGACGTCCAAGCCGCCGTGGGTCTGCTCGGCGAGCGCGAACAGGGCCCTGACCTGGTCCTCGTCGGTGACGTCGCAGGGCAGGGAGGTGACGCGGCCGGCGCCGAACTCGGCGCCGAGGGCCTGTTCGGTCTCCTTCAGGCGGCGGGCATGCGCGTCGCCGATGACGATGCGGGCGCCCTCCTCCAGGAAGCGGCGGGCGGTGGCCCCGCCGATCCCGGCTCCGGCGGCGGCGGTGATGACGGCCGTGCGGCCTTGGAGCAGCCCGTGACCCGGCACGTAGTCGGGGGTGTTCATGCTCATGGCCGTACGTTAACCTACCAAACACTTGTTAGGGAACACTTGCCGAGGGAACTCGACGTGTCGAGGGAACGCGCACGAAAGCCCCTGCGACGAAAGCCCCTGCGACGGAGGCGGACAGCTGATGGACCTGACCCACGCACCGGAGGTGACGGCCTTCCGGGCCGAGGCCCGCGCCTGGCTCGCCGAGCACGTCCCGGACTCCCCCCTCCCCTCCCTGGAGACGGCGGAGGGCTTCGCCGCGCACCGCGCGTGGGAGGCCCGGCTGCACGCGGACCGCTGGTCCGCGGTGTCCTGGCCCGCCGAGTACGGGGGGCGGGGCGTGGACATCGAGCGGTGGCTGGTCTTCGAGGAGGAGTACTGGGCGGCGGGCGCGCCCGGCCGGGTCTCGCAGAACGGCATCAGCCTCCTCGCGCCGACCCTCTTCGACCACGGGAGCGCCGAGCAGCGGGCCCGGGTGCTGCCTCCGATGGCCAGCGGCGAGGTGATCTGGGCGCAGGCCTGGTCGGAGCCGGAGTCGGGCTCGGACCTGGCCTCCCTGAAGTCGCGGGCGGTGCGCACCGGGGGCGGCTGGCTGCTGTCGGGGCAGAAGACCTGGTCCTCTCGGGCGGCCTTCGCGGACCGGGCGTTCGGCATCTTCCGTACGGATCCGGGGGCCGGGAAGCCGCACCGGGGGCTGACGTACCTGATGTTCGACCTGCGCGCGCCGGGGGTGACGGTGCGGCCCATCGGCCGTCTGGACGGGAAGCCCGCCTTCGCGGAGCTCTTCCTGGACGAGGTCTTCGTACCGGACGCGGACGTGATCGGTGAGCCGGGGCAGGGCTGGCGGATCGCGATGTCGACGACGGGCAACGAGCGCGGGCTGACGCTGCGCTCGCCGGGGCGGTTCCTCGCAGCGGCCGACCGGCTGCTCACGCTGTGGCGGGCGCGGGCGGATCCGGCGGACACCGCGCTGCGCGGCCGGGTGGCGGACGCGGTGGTCGGGGCGCGCGCGTACGAGCTGTTCACCTGGGCGGCCGCCTCCCGGTTCGCGGCGGGGGTACGGATCGGCGCCGAGTCCAGCCTGAACAAGGTGTTCTGGTCGGAGTACGACATCGCCCTGCACGAGACGGCGCTGGACCTGCTGGGCCCGGACGCGGAGCTGGCGGAGGGGGCGTGGGCGGAGCCCTGGATCTTCTCGCTGGCCGGGCCGATCTACGCGGGCACGAACGAGATCCAGCGCGACATCATCGCCGAGCGGCTGCTCGGCCTCCCGAAGGGCCGCCGCTGATGCGCTTCCTGCCGACCGGCGAACAGTCGGACTTCGCCCGTACGCTGCACGGCCTGCTCGGCGCCTCGCAGGTCCCGGCGGCCGTACGGGCCTGGGGCGCCGGGGAGCACGGACCGGGGCGGGCGCTGTGGTCGCGGCTCGCGGGGACGGGCCTGTTCGCGCTCGCGGCGGACGAGGCCTACGACGGGGCGGGGCTGCTGCCGGTGGAACTGGCGCTCGGCTTCGTGGAGCTGGGGCGGGCGGGGGTGCCGGGGCCGGTGGTGGAGACGGCGGCGGCGGCCGTGCTGCTGTCGGAGCTCGCGCGGCTCGGGGAGGAGGGGGACGACGGGCCGGCGAAACGTTTCCTGCCGGGGCTGGTGGCGGGCGAGGCCCTGGCCACGCTGACCCTGCCGGGCGGGAGTCCGTACGCCCTGGACGCGGACGCGGCGGCGTACTGCTTCACGGTGTCGGCGGCGGGCGAGCTCCGGCTGGCGCGTGGCGCGGGCGCGGGCGTCGGGGCCGGGGCCGGGGCCGGTGCCGGTACCGGGGCCGGTGCCGGTACCGGGGCCGGTGCCGGTACCGGGGCCGGTGCCGGTACCGGGGCCGGTGAATCGCTGAGGTCCACGGACCCGGCGCGCCGGCTGTCCCGTCCCGCGGCGGACGGGGAGCTGCTGGCCGCCGGCCCCCGGGTCCTGGCGGCGGCGGGGACGGCCCTGGGCTGGGCGCGGCTGCTGACGGCGGCCCAGTGCCTGGGGGTGGGCGAGGCCCTGCTGGCGAGCACGGTGCAGTACGTGAAGCAGCGCACGCAGTTCGGCACGCCGATCGGCGGCTTCCAGGCCGTGAAGCACCGGCTGGCGGACACGCTCCTGGCCCTGGAGTTCGCGCGGCCGCTGGTGTGGGCGGCGGCGCTGGACCTGGCGCCGTGGGAGGTCGCGGCGGCGAAGCTGGCGGCGGGCGAGGCGGCGTACGCGGCGGCCATGACGGCGCTGCAGCTCCACGGGGCCGTCGGCTACACGGAGGAGCTCGACCTCTCCTTGTGGCTGCGCAAGGCGCGGCCGCTGCGCGACGCGTGGGGCTCGCCGGCGGCGTGCCGGGCGGCGGTGCTTCAGGAACGAGAGCGGTAGCGAGAGCGGTGGTACGTCGCGAGAGCGGTGTTCACGAGGACGGTCCCGGCGAACCAGAAGCCGACGGCCCGCTGCCCGAGCGCGAGGAGCGCGAAGGCGGCGGCGCCGAACACCAGCGCCTTCACCGCGAGCTGTGCGGCGAGCGGGACGGCGAACCGGGCCTTGGGCGCGGCGAACGCCCCCCACAGCACGGCGGCGGCGAGCGGCGCGGCCACGGCGAGCCAGAGGCCGACGGTGGAGCCCCACCAGGCGAGGACGCCGAGCGCCACGACCTCCAGTACGAAGGCGAGGCCCTCGTTGACGAGGAAGAACGACCGCGCGCCGGGCCGCGTCACACCGCTCATACGACGGCCACGCCGAGGGTGACGACGTAGCGCTCCTCGACCGTCCCTCCGGGGAACAGGGCGCTCAGCCGGGCCCGCTCCGCGTCGAGGAACTCCCGCGTGCCGGCCGGGCCGAGCATCAGGAAGGCGGAATGACTGGCGTGGTTGGCGAGGTGGACGTCGAGCGGGATCCGGCGCGACCAGCGGACCTCGCGCGTGGCGAACTCCAACCCGGGAGGCAGGGTGCGATAGCCGAGCCCGCCGGCGTCGAACAGGGTCCGGATCCGCTCGTCCTGCTCGGCGATCCAGGGGACGGCGGGGTCCATGTCGTTCCACCAGAGCGCCAGCGCGCCGCCGGGCCGCAGCACGCGGCGGGCCTCGGGGACCGAGCGGGCGGGGTCGGTCCAGTGCCAGGCCTGGGCGTACGTGAGGAAGTCGAACCCGGCGGTGACGAGCGGCAGCCGGTCACCGTCCCCGCGCACGAGCGGGATCCCGGGGTTCGCCCGCCGGAACTCGGCGGCCATGCCGTCGCCGGGTTCGACGGCGACCACGTCCGCCCCGCGGGCGCGCAGCAGCCCGGTGGCGATCCCGGTCCCGGCCCCCACGTCGGCCACCCTGGCCCCGCGCAGCCCCCGACCGGCGAGCGCCTCCAGGGCCTCGAACAGTTCGCCGGGATACCCGGGCCGGTTCGCCGAGTACAGCGCGGCGGCGGCGTCGAAGGACCGGGCACGGATGTGGGGCGTGGACGTCATACCGCCATTGTTTTCGATCACGGCCCCCCGGACCAGACCCCGGCGGATCTTGCGGATTCGGGTCAGGCGGGGCGGCGGCCGGGGCGAGGGCGGCGGAGGGAGTAGCGGATCAGGAGCAGCGTCTGGACGGCCAGCAGGATCGCGGCTCCGGTTCCGGCCGTCGGGAGGGCGTCGGGCGAGGCCCAGGCCCGGCTGCCCAGTTCGGCGGCGCCGACCGCGGTCAGCGCGACCAGGAAGCGGGGTACGAACTCGGCCTCGGTGCCGTGCAGGACGCCCGAGCCGACGACGAAGACGGCCAGCAGCACCGGGATCCACGGCGCGTCCGGCTCGCGCAGCAGCAGCGCGGCGCCGAACTCCACCGCCAGGACAAGCACGTTGCGGAGCAACATCGACATGAGCACATCATGCCCGCGGCGCCCCCGGTTGCAATGCGGACCGGCGGTCCGTATCTTCGATCAGGAGAAACGGACCATCGGTCCGTATCGCGCCGAACGGAGAACCGCCATGCCCGCGAGCACCTCCCCTGCATCACCCGCACCCTCCTCCCCCGCGGATCTCTACCGCCACAGCCTGCGTCTGCTCCTCGACAAGGACATCGCCTCCTGGGTCGGCCTGTGGTCCGAGCACGGCTCCATGGAGTTCCCGTTCGCTCCCGCCGGCTGGCCCGGGCGGCTGGAGGGGCGGGCGGCCATCGCCGACTACATGCGCGACTACCCTGACCACATCGACGTGCACGACTTCCCCGACCTGCGCATCCACGAGACGACCGACCCGACGACGATCGTGGTCGAGATGCGCGGCGTGGGCCGCATCGTCGCGACCGGGAGCCCCTTCGACATGACGTACATCGCCGTCGTGACCGTCCAGGACGGGCGGTTCACCTCGTACCGCGACTTCTGGAACCCGCTCGCCGTCCGCGAGCCGGGGCTGGACTTCCCCTCGGACGACACCCGGAGCGCCGCCTGATGACCGCCACCGCCACCACCCTGGTCATCGGCGCCACCGGAACCACCGGCAGCCGGACCGTCGCGCAGCTGATCGCCGCCGGCCGGCGCGTCAAGGCGGCCGGCCGCTCGGCCACCCCGCTCCCGGGCGCCGAGCCGGTCCGCTTCGACTGGTACGACCCCGCCACGTACGGCGATGCGCTCGGCGGAGCCGACGGCGTCTACCTCGTCCCGCCCATCGGCGACCCGGACCCGGCCGCGGTCATGCTGCCCTTCCTGGAACGGGCCCGCGCCGCCGGCGTACGCCGTGCCGTACTCCTCAGCTCCTCGGCCATCCCCGCGGGCGGCCCGGCGGTGGGGGCGGTGCACCAGGCCCTGCCCGGCCTGTTCGACGACTGGGCGGTCCTGCGCCCCTCCTGGTTCATGCAGAACTTCACCGGCACGCACGCCCACGCCGACAGCATCCGCGCCGACGGAGCCATCCTGACCGCGGCCGGGACGGGCCGGGTCGGCTTCGTCGACGCCGAGGACATCGCCGCCGTCGCCGTACGGGCCCTCACCGATGACCTCGCGCCCAACGCCGACCTGGTCCTCACCGGGCCGGAGGCGCTCAGCCACGACGACATCGCCGCGATCGTCGCGGAGGTCACCGGCCGCCCGGTGGTCCACCACCACCTGACCCACGAAGCCATGCGGGAACGGCTGGCCGCGGTCATCCCGCCGGAGTTCGCCGCGATGCTGGCCGACATGGACCGCGCCATCGCCGGAGGAGCGGAGGACCGTACGACCGACACCGTCGAGCGCCTCACCGGCCGCCCGCCCCGCAGCTTCCGGGAGGTCGCCGAACGGGAGCTGCCCGTACGGAAGCCGGCCGCTCAGGCGGGGCCGGAGACCTCGCGGTAGGTAGCCCGTCACGGCGGGCCGCCCCGCCCCCTACCCCGTGGCCCGCAGCCAGGCCGCGGCGGCCGTCAGGGCCGCCCGCCCGGCCGGGAGCGGCAGGCCCAGGAATCCGTGGAAGACCCCCGGGTACAGGTGCACCGCACAGTCCACCCCGGCCGCGCCCAGCCGGCGCGCGTACGCCAGGCCCTCGTCCCGCAGCAGATCGCAGTCCGCCAGCACCAGCAGCGTGCGCGGGAGGCCCGACAGGTCGGGGGCGCGCAGCGGCGAGACGTACGGGTGCGCGGGGTCGCCGCCGTACTGCTCCCAGTACCAGGCCATGTGGGCCGTGGTGTGGAAGTGGCCCTCGCCGTACGCGGCCGTGGACGAGGCCGCCGTAGCCGTAGCCGTAGCCGTCGTCATCATGGCCGCATCAAGCGGCGGGTACACCAGCAGTTGCCCCGCCACCAGCTCCGGCGCCCGCAGCGCGGTCACCGCCGCCAGGTTGCCCCCGCTGGAGTCCCCCGCCACCACCACCCGGCCCGGATCGCAGCCCAGCGCGACCGCCTGCGCCCTCGCCCACAGCAGTACGGTCAGCGCGTCGTCCGGCGCCGCCGGCCAGGGGTGCTCGGGGGCCAGGCGGTAGTCGGCGGAGACCACCACCGCGCCCGACCCGGCGGCCAGCGACCGGCACGTCGCGTCGTGCGTTCCGACCCCGCACATCACCCAGCCCCCGCCGTGGAAGAACACCACCAGCGGCCGGCCCGCCCCGCCCGGCGCGGGATCGTAGACCCGGACCGGGACGCCCGAGGCCTCGGCGTCCCGGACCGAGGCCACCTCCGGTCCCGCCGACCGGCCGCCCACGGCCGCCGCCCGCAGGGCCGTCACGTCCCCCGGGCCCGGGAAGGCCGCCGCCATCGCATCGCACAGCGCCCGGGCCGCGGGGGCCAGGCAGTCGCTCACCCCGCCCTCGCTCACCCCACCCTCGCCGACCACGCCCCCGCTCATCGCGCCGTCATCCCCCCGTCCACCGCGAACTCCGCGCCCGTCACGTACGAGGACGCGTCCGAGCAGAGGAACAGCACCAGCTCCCCGACCTCCTCCGGCCGCCCCATCCGCCCCAGCGGCACGTGCGACCAGTCCTGCCCGGCGACCGCCGACACCATCGGCGTGTCGATCGCCCCCGGATGCACCGAGTTGACCCGGATCCGGTCCCCCGCCAGATCCAGCGCCGCCGAGCGGGTCAGCCCGCGCAGCCCGAACTTGGTGGACCCGTACGCCGCGTGGCCGGGGATGCCGACCAGTCCGGCCGTGGAGGAGATGTTCACGATCGAGCCGCCCCCGGCCGCCCGCAGCACCGGCGCCACCGCCTGGATGCCGAGGAACGGCCCCAGCAGGTTCACCCGCAGCAGCGCCTCGAACTCCTCGGGCCGCTGCCGCTCCACGTGGGCCGTGCGCCACACCGCCGCGTTGTTGACCAGCGCCGATATCGTGCCGAAGGCCCGTACGGCCTCCCGCACGACCGCCGCCCAGCCGTCCGCCTCGGCCACGTCGTGCCGCACGTACAGCCCCTGGTCCCCCAGCGAGGACGCGACCGCCCGGCCCTCCTCCTCCCGTACGTCCGTGACGACCACGCGCGCACCGGCCTCCGCGCACAACCGGGCCTCGGCCGCGCCCTGCCCGCGGCCGGCGCCCGTGATGACGACGACCTTTCCGTCCAGCGAGACCATCCGCGCACCCCTCCCGACAGACCTAATAGAAATACTTCTAGCAGTCACACATAAACGAAGGAAGGGATGGCACGGACACCGGTCGTAGACTGCGCTGCGTGGCGGCAGACGAGAAGGACAGGCGCACGCTCCCGGCGACCGGCTGGGCGGTGCTCGGACTGCTCTCCTTCGGGGAGGAACTCTCCGGCTACGACCTGAAGAAGTGGTCGGACCGGTCCCTGCGCCTCTTCTACTGGAGCCCGTCCTTCAGCCAGATCTACAGCGAGCTCAAGCGCCTGGAGAAGGCCCGTTACGCCTCCTCCCGACTGGTCGCCCAGGAGACGGGCACCCGCGACAAGCGGGTGTACCGGATCACCGACGAGGGCATGGCGGCCGTACGGGAATGGGCCCGCGAGACCCCGGTCGACCCGCCCGTCCTCAAGCACGGGCCGATGCTGCGGCTGTGGCTGGGCCACCTGCTGGAGCCGGGCCAGATGCGTGAAGTCCTGCTCCGGCACCAGGAGTTCGCCCAGGAGATGCGCCTGCGCGCGGTCGCCGACGCGGAGGCCGCCCTGGACGAGCCCGCCTGGGCCTACCCCACGCTCACCCTCAAATGGGCGGAGCGCTACTACGCCTCCGAGGGCGCCCTCGCGGCCGCGATGCTCGACGACATCACGGCCCTGGAGAGCGGCGGCTGACGTACCCTCGGGCCATGACGGGCAGCGCGATCGACCTCCGCACGATGGAATCGACCGCTCCCGCGCTCGTGAACCTCTACAAGAGCGCCGGGATCTCGCTCCGCAAGCACGGCCTGGAGGGCGTGCGCGCCGCGGTGTACCTGGTCCTGGACCACTCGGGATCGATGCGCCCGTACTACCGGGACGGCACCGTGCAGGCCTTCGCCGACCGGGTGCTCGGCCTGTCGGCGCACCTCGACGACGACGGGCGCGTGCCGGCGGTGTTCTTCTCGACCGACGTCGACGCGGTGGAGGAGATAGCGCTCGCCGGGCACCAGGGGCGGATCGCCGCGATCGCCTCCCGCCTGGGCCACATGGGCAAGACGGCGTACGACGCGGCGATGGACGCGGTGATCGACCACCACCTGGATTCGGGGTCGGCCGATCCGGCGTTCGTCGTCTTCCAGACGGACGGCGGTCCGATGAACAAGCCGGCGGCGGAGCGGTACCTGTGCAAGGCGGCCCGGCTCCCGCTGTTCTGGCAGTTCGTCGGCTTCGGACAGACCCACAGCTCGCAGTTCGACTTCCTGCGGCGGCTGGACGAACTGCCCGTGCCGGCCCGGCGGGTGGTGGACAACGCGGGTTACTTCCACGCGGGCCGGGACCCGCGGGAGGTCCCGGACCCGGTGCTGTTCGACCGCCTGGTCATGGAGTTCCCGTCCTGGCTGGCGTCGGCCCGCACGGCCGGAATCGTGCGCGCCTGAGTGGGGACTGTCGGTGCCACGCGCTTTGATGGACGTATGACGACCACAAACAACTGGGCAGCGTTCGAGAAACAGGAACCGGAATTCGCGGCGGCCGTCCAGGCCCGCTTCGCTCAGTACCCGCACCACGTCCTCGGCACGCTCCGCAAGGACGGCTCCCCACGGCTGGCCGGACTGAATGTCGACATCCGCGGCGGCGAGCTGTGGCTCGGGATGATGCCGGGCTCGATGAAGGCCAAGGACCTCCAGCGCGACCCCCGCTTCGCCCTGCACACCAACCCCGGCGACGGCGAGGCGATGCCGGACGGGGACGTACGGATCTCCGGGCGCGCGATCGAGCTGCTGGACCCGCCCGAGCTGCACCGGTACGCGGAGGAGACGGAGACCCCGCACCCCTTCCACCTCTTCCACGCGGACCTGACGGAGGTGGTCCACATCGGCATCGACGGCGACGACCTGCTGGTACGCACATGGACCCCGACCCACGGCCTGCGCACCATCCGCCGAGGCAACGACGACGAACCCCCGCGCGAGGACCCGGCTAGCTGAAGAGGGACCGGCCCCGGGCGGGGCCGGTCAGCGCCACGGGGTCGATGTCGATCCAGCTCCGGTCGATGTTGATGGTGACCCCGGCGTACGTGTCGTCGTGGTCGCCGCGGTACTGGTGGGCGCGGCGGCGGCCTGCCCACTGGTGCGTGCGGGCGGGCAGGCCCGTGTCGGCGTCGGAGACCGACGCCCGGCCGTTCCAGACGGCGACCCACAGCACGTCGGGCATGGCCTCCGGGGCCTGGTCGTGGTGGTCGCTCAGGGCCTTTGCGCCGGAGCTCGCCGCGACGTAGGCGCCGGCGCGGTAGCCGAGCTCGTGCAGCCGGACCGTCCAGGCGGTGAGGTACGCGACGACGGGCGGGTCCCAGGTGGTGCGGTCGGTGTAGTTCTCCAGGTCGTTGTAGAGCACCGTGCCCTCGGCCAGGCCCAGGGACCGGGCCACCGTGACGGCGCCTTCGGCGGCCTCCATGCCCTCCTGGTTCGCCTGGGAGGGGTCGGTGGACAGGCCGGTGGCCGGGTCGTTCCAGGGCTGTGGGCCGACCCAGAGCGGCATGAGGTGCCAGCCCGCCTCGGCCTGCCGCCGGACCCAGCCGGCGGTGAGCCGCGGCTGGGCGCAGGCCCGGGCGCGGCCGCCGATGTAGATGCCGACGGCGCCGAACGGGGAGGCGGCCCGCCAGCTGTCCATGGCGCTCTGGGTCGGGGCGGTGCAGGCGTCGAAACCGGCGCCGGTGAAGGGCTCCTGGGCACGGACGGGCTTCGGGCCGGTGACGGCCGACACGGGATCAGCGGGGGCGCCGGGGGCCCCGGGAGCCCCGGATTCCCTGGTACGGGCGCCCGCCAAGAGGCCACGTACGGCGTCGGGGGTGGTCCCGTACGAGAGGGTGGCCATCACCCCGGACCGGCGCAGCGCGTACCGCACCTCGTTGCTGTCACTCTGCGGCTCCGGAATCCCGCCGGGGGCCTCGACGCGCACGGTCGGGATGTCGGCCCGCTGCGGGGCGCCGTCGAGCGGCTCCAAGTGCAGGGTGTCGGCGCGCTGCCGCACGGCCCGCCCGGCGCACTCGCCCTGCGTACCGGCGTGCCCGAGGTACAGGGTCGGCAGGTCCAACCGCAGGCAGGCACCGGGATTCCGGTCGAGGTCGACGACCCGCCAGTCCCCCGGGACGGTGAGGCGCAGCCCGTGGTAATCGACGGTCCGCCCGTCGGCGTCGGCGGGCGAGGCGGGCGAGAGCAGAGCGGCTCCGAGCAGGCAGGACAACATCATCTTGGAGGGCATGCGCCCCACAGTTACCAGACCGCGGAGCCCCCCAACTGGACCCGGGAACCCCGCAGATGGTCCATCCGGCCCACGCCCCCGCGGCAGGGCTCATCCGACCCGCCACCATGCGTCACCCACACGAGCGACCACCCCCGGCCCCGTCACCCCCGAGGCCTGACCGCGAACGCCACAGCGCCCGCCATCCCTGGTCGGGGACATGGCGGGCGCGGTGTCAGAGTTCCGTACACCGTTGTACGGACCGTATGAGGGGTCTCCCCGAAGGGAGGGGTGCTGCTGGTGGCGCGGGCCCCGCACCGACGGCCGGAGGCCGGCGCAGCCGGGCGAAGCCCGGGAGGCCGCCTGCGGCCGAGCGGTGCGAGCACGGCGTCCAGAAGGAGCCATGGCGGGCGCGGTGTCAGAGTTCCGTACACCGTTGTACGGACCGTATGAGGGGTCTCCCCGAAGGGAGGGGTGACGTGGTTACACCATCAGCGAGCGGTCCGTCGGCTTGACCGGGTACGGGAGGGCGCTGGTGCCGGTCAGGTAGCGGTCCACGCCTCGGGCCGCCGAGCGGCCCTCCGCGATCGCCCAGACGATGAGCGACTGGCCGCGGCCCGCGTCGCCGGCCACGAAGACGCCGTCCACGTTGGTCGCGTACGACGCGTCGCGCTCGATGTTGCCGCGGGCGTCCAGCTCCAGGCCGAACTGGGCCACCAGGCCGTTGGCCTGGTCCGTGCCGGTGAAGCCCATCGCCAGGGTGACCAGCTGGGCCGGGAGGACCCGCTCGGTGCCCGGCTTCTGCTCCAGCTTGCCGTCGACGAACTCCACCTCGACCAGGTGCAGTGCCTGGACGTTGCCGTCCTCGTCGCCCTCGAAGTGGGTGGTGGAGACGGAGTAGATCCGCTCGCCGCCCTCCTCGTGCGCCGAGGTGACCTTGTACAGCATCGGGAACGTCGGCCAGGGCTGGCCCGTGGGCCGGTCCTCGGACGGCTTCGGCATGATCTCCAGCTGCGTCACCGAGGCCGCGCCCTGGCGGTGGGCCGTGCCCACGCAGTCCGCGCCGGTGTCGCCGCCGCCGATGACGACCACGTGCTTGCCCTCGGCCGTGATGGGGGGCGCCATGAAGTCGCCCTCCTGCACCTTGTTCGCGAGCGGCAGGTACTCCATCGCGAAGTGGATGCCGTTCAGCTCGCGGCCCGGGACCGGCAGGTCGCGGGAGACCGTGGCGCCCGCCGCGACGACCACCGCGTCGAACCGCTTGCGCAGGTCGGTGGCGGTGATGTCGCGGCCGATCTCCACACCCGTGCGGAACTTGGTGCCCTCCGCGCGCATCTGCTCGATGCGGCGGTTGATGTGCACCTTCTCCATCTTGAACTCGGGGATGCCGTAGCGCAGCAGCCCGCCGACGCGGTCGGCGCGCTCGTACACCACCACGGTGTGGCCGGCCCGGGTCAGCTGCTGGGCCGCGGCCAGACCGGCCGGGCCCGAACCGATGACGGCTGCCGTCTTGCCCGACAGCCGCTCCGGCGGCTGCGGGGTGACGTTGCCGTTGTCCCAGGCCTTGTCGATGATCGAGACTTCGACGTTCTTGATCGTGACGGCCGGCTGGTTGATGCCGAGCACGCACGCCGACTCGCACGGGGCCGGGCAGAGGCGCCCGGTGAACTCGGGGAAGTTGTTCGTGGCGTGCAGGCGCTCGCTCGCCCCCGACCAGTCCTCGCGGTACGCGAAGTCGTTCCACTCCGGGATCAGGTTCCCGAGCGGGCAGCCGTTGTGGCAGAACGGGATGCCGCAGTCCATGCAGCGGCCGGCCTGCTTGCTGATGATCGGGAGCAGCGAGCCCGGGACGTAGACCTCGTTCCAGTCCTTCAGCCGGTCGGCTACCGGACGGGAACAGGCGGTCTCGCGCGGGGTGGTGAGGAAGCCCTTCGGGTCAGCCATGGGTCGCCGCCTCCATCATCTTCTCCGTGGTCTCGGACTCCGAGAGTCCGGCCAGCTCAGCGGCGTCCTTGGCGGCGAGCACTGCCTTGTACGTGGTCGGGATGATCTTGCTGAAGCGGGCCGCCGCGGCGTCCCAGTCAGCCAGGAGCTTCGCGGCCACGGTCGAGCCGGTCTCCTCCTCGTGGCGGCGCACCACATCGTGCAGCCACTGCTTGTCGGTGTCGGAGAGGACCTCCACGGCGCCCGCGTTGCCGGCGTTGACGTTGTTCGGGTCGAGGTCGACGACGTACGCGACGCCGCCCGACATGCCGGCCGCGAAGTTGCGGCCCGTCTCGCCGATGACGACGGCGTGCCCGCCGGTCATGTACTCGCAGCCGTGGTCGCCCACGCCCTCCGAGACGACCAGGGCACCGGAGTTGCGGACGCAGAAGCGCTCGCCGGTGCGGCCGCGCAGGAACATCTCGCCGCCGGTGGCGCCGTAGCCGATGGTGTTGCCGGCGATGGTCGAGTACTCGGCGAGGTGGTCGGCGCCGCGGTCCGGGCGGACCACGACCCGGCCGCCCGACAGGCCCTTGCCGACGTAGTCGTTGGCGTCGCCCTCCAGGCGCAGCGTCACACCGCGCGGCAGGAAGGCGCCGAAGGACTGGCCCGCGCTGCCCGTGAAGGTCAGGTCGATGGTGTTGTCGGGCAGGCCCGCACCGCCGAACTTCTTGGTGACCTCGTGGCCGAGCATGGTGCCGACGGTCCGGTTGATGTTCCGTATGGCGACCTGCGCGCGGACCGGCTGGGCGGCTTCGGCGGTCTCGGCGTTCAGCGCGTCGGCCGCGAGCTTGATCAGCTCGTTGTCGAGGGCCTTCTCCAGACCGTGGTCCTGCTCGATCAGGGCGTGGCGGACCGCGCCCTCGGGCAGCGCCGGCACGTGGAAGAGGGGCTCCAGGTCGAGGCCCTGCGCCTTCCAGTGCGTGACGGCCTTGCTGGTGTCGAGGAGCTCGGCGTGGCCGACGGCCTCCTCGATCGTACGGAAGCCCAGCTCGGCCAGCAGCTCGCGCACCTCCTCGGCGATGAACTCGAAGAAGTTCACGACGAACTCGGGCTTGCCGGCGAAGCGGTCGCGCAGGACCGGGTTCTGCGTGGCGATGCCGACCGGGCAGGTGTCCAGGTGGCAGACGCGCATCATGACACAGCCGGAGACGACGAGCGGCGCGGTCGCGAAACCGAACTCCTCGGCGCCGAGCAGCGCGGCGATGACCACGTCGCGGCCGGTCTTGAGCTGGCCGTCCGTCTGGACCACGATGCGGTCGCGCAGCCCGTTGAGCAGCAGGGTCTGCTGGGTCTCGGCGAGGCCGAGCTCCCAGGGGCCGCCCGCGTGCTTGAGCGAGGTCAGCGGGGAGGCGCCCGTACCGCCGTCGTGGCCGGAGATGAGGACGACGTCCGCGTGGGCCTTGGAGACACCCGCGGCGACGGTGCCGACACCGACCTCCGACACCAGCTTCACGTGGATGCGCGCGGCCGGGTTGGCGTTCTTGAGGTCGTGGATCAGCTGAGCCAGGTCCTCGATGGAGTAGATGTCGTGGTGCGGCGGCGGGGAGATCAGGCCGACACCCGGGGTGGAGTGCCGGGTCTTGGCGACCCACGGGTAGACCTTGTGGCCGGGCAGCTGGCCGCCCTCGCCGGGCTTGGCGCCCTGCGCCATCTTGATCTGGATGTCGTCCGCGTTGACCAGGTACTCGCTCGTCACGCCGAAGCGGCCGGAGGCGACCTGCTTGATCGACGAACGCCGCGCCGGGTCGTACAGGCGGTCCGGGTCCTCGCCGCCCTCACCCGTGTTGGACTTGCCGCCCAGCTGGTTCATGGCGATGGCGAGGGTCTCGTGCGCCTCGCGCGAGATGGAGCCGTACGACATGGCGCCGGTGGAGAAGCGCTTGACGATGTCGGCGACCGACTCGACCTCGTCGATGGAGATGGCTTCGCGGTCCGACCTGAAGCCGAAGAGCCCGCGGAGCGTCATGAGGCGCTCGGACTGCTCGTTCACCCGGTCCGTGTACTTCTTGAAGATGTCGTACCGGCGGTTGCGGGTGGCGTGCTGGAGGCGGAAGACCGTCTCCGGGTCGAACAGGTGCGGCTCGCCCTCGCGGCGCCACTGGTACTCGCCGCCGATCTCCAGCGCGCGGTGCGTGGCCGCGATGCCGGAGGCCGGGTACGCCTTGGCGTGGCGGGCGGCCACCTCCTTGGCGATGACGTCCAGGCCGGCGCCGCCGATCTTGGTGGCGGTGCCCTGGAAGTACGCCCCGACGAACTCCTCGTTCAGGCCGACGGCCTCGAAGACCTGGGCGCCGCGGTAGGAGGCGACGGTGGAGATGCCCATCTTGGACATGACCTTCAGGACGCCCTTGCCGAGCGCGTAGATCAGGTTCTTGATGGCCTGCTCCGGCTCCAGGCCGGACAGGAACGTACCGGCGCGCAGCAGGTCCTCGACGGACTCCATGGCGAGGTACGGGTTCACGGCGGCGGCGCCGTAGCCGATGAGCAGTGCGACGTGGTGGACCTCGCGGACGTCACCGGCCTCGACCAGCAGGCCCACCTGGGTGCGCTGCTTGGTGGCGATGAGGTGGTGGTGCACGGCGGAGGTGAGCAGCAGCGAGGGGATCGGCGCGTGCTCGGCGTCCGAGTGGCGGTCCGAGAGGACGATCAGGTGGGCGCCGTTGGCGATGGCCGCGTCGACCTCGCCGCGGATCTCCTCCAGGCGGGCGGCCAGCGACTCGCCGCCGCCGGAGACCCGGTAGAGGCCCGAGAGGGTGGCGGCCTTCATGCCCGGCATGTCGCCGTCGGCGTTGACGTGGATGAGCTTGGCGAGCTCGTCGTTGTCGATCACCGGGAAGGGCAGGGTGACGCTGCGGCAGGACGCGGCGGTCGGGTCCAGCAGGTTGCCCTGTGGGCCCAGCGAGGACAGCAGCGAGGTGACGAGCTCCTCGCGGATGGCGTCCAGCGGCGGGTTGGTGACCTGCGCGAAGAGCTGCGTGAAGTAGTCGAAGAGCAGCCGGGGGCGCTCGGAGAGGGCCGCGATCGGGGAGTCCGTGCCCATGGAGCCGAGCGGCTCGCCGCCGGTGCGGGCCATCGGCGCGAGGATGACGCGCAGCTCCTCCTCGGTGTAGCCGAACGTCTGCTGGCGGCGGGTGACCGAGGCGTGGGTGTGGACGATGTGCTCGCGCTCGGGCAGGTCCGTCAGCTCGATCTCGCCGGACTCCAGCCAGTCCGCGTACGGCGCGGCGGCGGCCAGACCGGCCTTGATCTCGTCGTCCTCGATGATCCGCTTCTGGGCGGTGTCGACGAGGAACATCTTGCCGGGCTGGAGGCGGCCCTTGCGGACGACCTTGGCCGGGTCTATGTCGAGGACGCCGACCTCGGAGGAGAGGACGACGAGGCCGTCGTCGGTGACCCAGTAGCGGCCGGGGCGCAGACCGTTGCGGTCGAGGACCGCGCCGACCTGGGTGCCGTCGGTGAAGGTGACGCAGGCCGGGCCGTCCCAGGGCTCCATCAGCGTGGAGTGGTACTGGTAGAACGCGCGGCGGGCCGGGTCCATGGAGGTGTGGTTCTCCCAGGCCTCCGGGATCATCATCAGCACCGCGTGGGGCAGCGAGCGGCCGCCGAGGTGCAGGAGCTCCAGGACCTCGTCGAAGGAGGCCGAGTCGGAGGCGTCCGGGGTGCAGATCGGGAAGATCCGCTCCAGGGCGCCGTCGCCGAAGACCCCGGAGGCCAGCTGGGACTCGCGGGCCTTCATCCAGTTGCGGTTGCCCTTGACCGTGTTGATCTCGCCGTTGTGCGCGACGAAGCGGTACGGGTGGGCCAGCGGCCAGGACGGGAAGGTGTTGGTCGAGAACCGCGAGTGGACCAGGGCCAGCGTCGAGGCGAAGCGGCGGTCGGAGAGGTCCGGGAAGAAGGGCTCCAGCTGGCCGGTGGTCAGCATGCCCTTGTAGACGATGGTGCGGGCGGAGAGCGACGGGAAGTAGACCCCGGCCTCGCGCTCGGCGCGCTTGCGCAGCACGAACGCCTTGCGGTCCAGCTCGATGCCGCTCGTCCCGTTGCTCACGAACAGCTGGGAGAAGGCCGGCATGGTGGCGCGGGCGCCGTTGCCGAGCAGGTCGGGGGTGACCGGGACCTCGCGCCAGCCGAGAACCGTCAGGTTCTCCTCGGCGGCGATGGCCTCGATCTGCTCCACGGCGACGGCCTGTGCGGTGCCGTCGGCGGGGAGGAAGGCGATGCCGACGGCGTACGCGCCGGCCTCGGGGAGCTCGAAACCGGCCACCTCGCGCAGGAACGCGTCCGGGACCTGGGACAGGATTCCGGCGCCGTCGCCCGAGTCGGGCTCGGATCCGGTGGCGCCTCGGTGCTCGAGGTTCCGCAATACGGTCAGCGCCTGCTCGACCAGCGTGTGGCTGGCCTCGCCGCTGAGGTTGGCCACAAAGCCGACGCCACAGGCGTCGTGCTCGTTGCGCGGGTCGTACATGCCCTGCTGGGCGGGGCGACCGTCCATGGGCGACCAGGCGGTGGTGCTGAGGCCGGTCGCGGAGTGCGTGGATGCGGAACGCATCGGCTCTCCCGTCGTCGTAGCGGCATATGTGTCATAGCCGAGGGACGACGTTGGCCCTCTGCGAAATTTCGTGCAGGTTACATGATGACGGCAATCCCGAGAAGCGGATACGGCGTTTCACCATGCGGACACTGCACGCAACAGAAATGGAGACTTCCGCAGCGGGGCGGGCATCATTGCCCGGCGCGCGGCGCCCTGGTCTGATGCCCGGCGGACACGGGATCGAAACCGCCGAGTAACGGACTACTTATGTCACAGGCTGCATAGTGTCTCACTGCCCGCGCGGTCAGCCTACGGCTCCGCCGATCCAGGTTCCCAGGACGTACGTCACACCCGCGGCCGCGCCGCCCAGCAGCAGCTGCCGCAGGCCGCTGTACCACCAGCTCCGCGCGGTGACCCGGGAGACGACCGCGCCGCAGGCGAAGAGCCCGGCCAGCGCGAGCAGCACCGCCGGCCACAGGGACGTGGCGCCGAGCAGGTACGGCAGTACGGGAAGCAGCGCGCCCAGCGCGAAGGAGCCGAAGGACGAGACCGCGGCGACCATCGGCGACGGCAGGTCGTCGGGGTCGATCCCGAGCTCCTCGCGGGCGTGGATCTCCAGCGCCTGCTCCGGGTCCCGGGACAGCTGCATGGCGACTTCGCGGGCGAGCGAAGGCTCGACGCCGCGCGATACGTACAGCTCGGCCAGCTCCTCCATCTCGTCGACGGGGTGCCCCAGCAACTGCTGTCGTTCTATGTCAAGTTCGGCGAGGACCAGCTCGCGCTGCGAGGCGACGGAGGTGTACTCGCCGGCCGCCATCGAGAAGGCTCCGGCCGCGAGGCCCGCCAGTCCGGTGATCACGATGGTCTGCGGGGCGACGGCGCCGCCGGCCACGCCGGTCATCAGCGCGAGGTTGGAGACGAGCCCGTCCATCGCACCGAACACCGCAGGTCGCAGCCATCCGCCGTTGACATCGCGGTGGGTGTGGTTGTCTCGGTGCGCGGTGTGCAGCGGTGCTTCGATGTCGATGATGGACATGACGGATTCCTCCCCTTTTGTACGAGCGGGTACGCGGAACCACGCCCTGCGCGACGCGCGGGCAGCCACTCCCCCGGAACACCTCGAAACTACGCACGATTTCCGCCGCCCGCCAGCAAGGAAGGCCGTACTTACCTGGGGTTTCGCGGGTCGGCGACCGGGTGACGGGGGCCTGGGCGGGGTGTTTCGCGGCGAGCGACAAACCACATGACATGGCACAAATCCCCCAAGGGCTCATGATGAGCCCCATCCACAGTGGGAGAGGCGCGCCATGGAGCCGATGAAGCTGATTGCATGCAATCCGCAGGTCCTCCTCGAACGGGCCAGGGGCGCTCTTCTCGGCCTCGCGACGGGAGACGCGCTCGGCGCCCCCGCCGAGAACATGAAGCCCTCGGAGATCCGCGCGAAATGGGGCCGCATCGAGGGCTTCGTGTCGGACGATCCGGCGGGCACCGACGACACCGAGTACGCGATCTTCTCGGGGCTGCTGCTGGCCCGCCACGGGTCGGCGCTGACCGTCTCGCACGTCGAGCGGGCCTGGCACCACTGGATCGCCGACCTCGACGAGGGGCCGTTCCGGGGCGCGGGCTTCAGCGAGCGCGGCACGCTGGAGAACCTCCGCCGGGGCCTCGCCGCCCCCATCTCCGCCCAGCACCGCCACGCCTGGTCGGACGGCCTGGCCATGCGGGCGGCCCCCTTCGGCGTCTTCGCGGCCGGCCGCCCGGCGGAAGCGGCCCGGCTCGTCGCCATCGACGGCTCGGTCAGCCACGACGGGGAGGGCATCTACGGCGGCCAGGCGGTCGCGGCCGGTGTCGCGGCGGCCATGGCGGGCGGCTCGCCCGCCTCCGTCATCTCCGCCGCCCTGTCCGTGATCCCGTCCGACTCCTGGACGGCCCGCTCCCTGCGCCGGGCGGTGACGGCGGCCCCGCGCGGCGAGCGGGCCGTGCGCTCCGCCGTGGTGATCGGCGGCTACCCCTGGACGGACCTGGCCCCGGAGGCGGTGGGCCTGGCGTTCGGCGCCTTCGCCACCTGCGGCGGCGACTTCGCCTCCTCGGTCCTCACGGCCGTGAACATGGGCCGGGACGCGGACACCACGGCGGCGGTGGCGGGCGCCCTCTCCGGCGCCCTGTCGGGCGTCGCCGCGATCCCGGAGGAGTGGGCCAAGGCCATCGGCCCGGTCCGCGGCTCCTGCCTCCCCTCGATGCGCGGCTACCACGTCCTGGACATCGCGGACCTCCTCACCCCGGAATCCCGATGACCCCCCTCCCCCCGGGCCAGAACCCCCGGCCGGCCGCAGAGGTGCGGCGGATCGAGGGGTTGCTGCTCGGGCTCGCCGCGGGAGACGCCGCCGGGTGGCCCGCCGCCCGGCACCGCGCCAGCCGCATGCCCGAGTGGACCCGCCGCCTCACCCGCGAGCTCGACACCTTCGCCGAGCACAACCAGACCACCACCCTCCCCGTCCCCATCGCCCTCAACCAGCCCCCGGAACCCCTGCGCCTCGGCCCCTCCGACGACGCCGAATGGGCCGCCTTCGCCGCCGAATCCGTGCTCACCGCGGCCGGCGTGCTGCTCAGCGACCTCAGCCGGTCCCGCCGCATGCGGGCCGCCATCGACCTGGCCTGGAACGCCCTGGCCAGCGAGATCGCCGCGGCGGCGGAGCGCGCCCCCGAGGTGGAGTCCGCCGTCCTGCCCCTACGCGCCCGCATCTCCGTCCGGGCCGGCCTCGGCAACCTCGCCGCCGGCCTGCGCCCGCCCGCCACCGGCCACGACAACCCGCACTACTTCGACGACGCCGCCTGCGTCCGCGCCTGCGTCCTCGCCGTCGTCCACCCCGGCGACCCGGCCGCGGCCGCGGACCTCGCCGAGTTCGACGCCCGCTACACCCAGGACGGCGACGGGGTCCACGGCGCCCGCGCCATGGCCGCCGCCATCGCGGCCGCCCTCGCCGGCGCCGACACCGACACCGCCGTCGACGCCGCCCTCGGCCAGCTCCCCGAGGCCACCGAGATCGGCCGCAACGCCCGCCACGCCGTCAAGCTCGCCCGCGTCCACGCCGAGGGCGGCGCCTTCGCCATCGTCCCCACCCTCGAACACGAGATCGTGGACCACGTCTACAGCTACGGCATCGCCGCCGCCGAGACCGTCCCCGTCGCCCTCGCCCTGGCCACCGCCGCCCGCGGCCGCGCCGCCGAGGCCGTACCGGCCGCCGCCTGCCTGTCCCGCGTCGCGGACTCCGCACCCGCCCTCGCCGGCGCGCTCACCGGCGCCCTCGGCGGCGGCGACTCGATCCCGGCCGCCTGGCGCGAGGCCTGCCGCACCCTGTCCGGCTGCTCCCTCCCCCGCCTCGCCGGTACCGATCTCGTCGAACTCGCCGCGCTGCTCGCTCGTACGGAACTCACCTCACCCAAGGGATGATTCGGACATGACGCTCACTCTCGAAGACCGGGCGGCCGGCTGCCTCGTCGGAGCCGCCGTCGGCGACGCGCTCGGCGGCCCGGTGGAGGGCTGGTCCCCGGACCAGATCGTGGAACGGCACGGCGGCCGCGTCCACGGCATCGTCGGCCCGTGGCACGAGGACTGGCGTACGGCCCGCCCCATCGCCCCTTACCACAAGGGCGACGGCCACGTCACCGACGACACCCTCATGACGCACGCCCTGGTACGGGTCTACGAGACCGTACGGGACCACCTGGACGCGTACGCCATCGCCGAACACCTGGTCCCGGACCTGATGACGAACCCGCGCTGGATCCCCGAACTGGAGGCGGAGGCCCTGCCCTTGCAGCGGATCTTCCTCGCGGAGAAGTGGATCGTGAGCCGCCTGCACTACGGGCACGTCGACCCCCGCGAGGCGGGCAGCGGCAACATCGTCAACTGCGGGGCGGCGATGTACATGGCGCCGGTCGGCATCGTCAACGCGGGGAATCCGGCGGGCGCGTACGCGGAGGCGCTGGACATCGCCGGGGCGCACCAGTCCTCGTACGGGCGGGAGGCGGCGGGCGTCTTCGCGGCGGCGGTGGCGGCGGCATGCGTACCGGGGGCGACGGCCTCCTCGGTGGTGGACACGGCCCTCGCGCTGGCCAAGGACGGCACGCGGGCCGCGATCGCGGCGGTGTGCGAAGCGGCCTCGCGCCACCGGGACTTCGAATCGGCCCTGGCCCCGCTCCGCGCGGCGGTGGCCCCGTACGACTCGGTGGGCCCGGACTACCGCGCCCCCTCGCTCGGCGCCCGCCGCCCCTCCCGCCTCCACGCGATCGAGGAACTGCCGATCGCGCTCGGCATGCTGGTGGTCTGCGACGGGGTGTACGAGGGCTCGGTGCTCGGCGCCGTCAACTACGGCCGGGACTGCGACTCCATCGCCACGATGGCGGGGGCGATCGCAGGAGCCCTGTCGGGCGTCTCGGCGGTCCCGCCGGCCTGGGCCAAGGAGGTGGCCGAGGCCAGCCGTCTCGACCTGCACGCCCCGGCGACGGCCTTGGCGGCGGTGACCCGCGAGGTCTTCACGCAGGACCGGGCCCGCCGCCGGGCCCACGAATCGGCCTTCGCCTCGATCGCCACCCCCCGATGAGCGGCGCCCCCATGAGCCCCGCCCCGGCCGTACGGCTCACCTGGGTCCAGCCGGAGGACCTGGTCGGGCACGAGCTGCGCCAGGCCTCCGAGGACGGGCGGGAGGCGGGTCCGCTGCTGCGCGTCTGGCGCGCGGCCGGCGGGCCCCCGGCGCCCGACCGGGCCGGCGCCTCCCCCGCCCCGGCCCCGCCGGAGCTGCGCGCGCTGGCCTCCCGCCTGCTGGACGAGCTCGCGGAGCTCCGGTCCCCCCTGTCCCCGGACGAACCCACCCTCTGGCCCGACATCCGGGCGACCTGGCCCGGGCCCACCACGCAGCCGCCGGACACGGTCCCCGGCCACGCCGGACCCCGCCGCCCGGACCACCCGGCCCCGGAGCGCACGGCGGAACGCCGGCCGACCGCCGCACTGCGGGGCCGGCTGGAAGCCGCCTGGACGGGTCGGGCCGTCGGCTGCCTGCTCGGGAAGCCCGTCGAGAAGCTGCCGCTGCACGCGATCCGGGCCCTCGCCCGCGCCGCGGGCAACTGGCCGCTGGACGACTGGTTCACCGCGCGCGGCGTGCCCGCGGAGCTGCTGGCCGCCCATCCCTGGAACCGGCGTTCCGCGGCCACCTCGCTCGCTGAGAACATCGACGGCATGCCCGAGGACGACGACCTCGACCACCCCCTCCTCGGGCTCCGGCTGCTCCAGCGCCACGGCAAGCGCTTCACCACCGCCGACCTCGGCCGGCTCTGGCTCGACGAGCTGCCCGCCGGGCGGACCTTCACCGCCGAGCGCCTCGCGTACCGCAACCTCCTCCAAGGGCTGGAGCCCCCGGCCACCGCCACCCACCACAACCCCTTCCGCGAGTGGATCGGCGCCCTCATCCGGGCCGACGTCCACGGCTGGACCAACCCCGGCGACCCGGCCGCCGCCGCGGCCCAGGCGTACCGGGACGCCGCCCTCACCCACACCGGCAACGGCCTGTACGCCGCCCTGTTCGCCGCCGCCGCCATCGCCGAGGCCGCCGGCGGCCGGGCCGACGTCCACACCGCGCTCCGGGCCGGGCTGGCCGTCGTACCGCCCCGCTCGCGCCTCGCCGAGGCCGTCCGCCACGCCGTCGACACCGCGCACCGGTACGCCGATTTCGACCGCGTCGTCGACCACCTCCACGAGCGGTACGGCCGCTACCACTGGGTCCACGCCGTCCCCAACACCGCCCTCGTCGCCGCCGCCCTCACCCATGCCGACGGGGACTTCACCCACTCCGTCTGCCGCGCCGTGTCCGGTGGTTGGGACACCGACTCCAACGGCGCCACCGCCGGCTCCCTCGCCGCGCTCGTCGACCCGGACGGCGTCCCGCACCGCTGGTCCGCCCCCCTCAAGAACCGCCTCGCCACCACCGTCCCCGGCTTCGACGGCATCGGCTTCGACACCCTCGCCCACCTCACCGCACAGGAGGCAGCCCGCCCATGACGGCCATCGCCGTGCTCGGCAGTACCAACATGGACCTCGTCGCCTACGTCCCCAAGGCTCCCCGGCTCGGGGAGACCGTCACCGGCCGCGAGTTCCGCACCGTCCCCGGCGGCAAAGGCGCCAACCAGGCCGTCGCCGCCGCCCGCAGCGGCGGGGAGGTGGTGATGATCGGCGCGGTCGGCGCCGACGGGTTCGGCGTACGGCTGCGCTCCGCGCTCACCGCGGCCGGGGTCGAGACGGCGGCCCTGCGCACCGTCGAGGGCGCCAGCGGCACCGCGCACATCACCGTCGACGACGAGGGCGGCAACAGCATCATCGTCATCCCCGGCGCCAACGCCCACGTCACCGGCCTGGAGGCCGGCGACGACTCCCGCATCGGCGCCGCCGACTCCCTCCTCCTCCAGCTCGAACTCCCGCTGTCCGCCGTCCTCGCCGGCGCGCTCGCCGCCCGCGCCCACGGCGTCCGTACGGTCCTCACCCCGGCCCCCGCCCAGCCGCTGCCCGCGCAGCTCCTCGCCGCCACCGACCTGCTGGTCCCCAACGAGCACGAGGCCGCCGCCCTGACCGGGCTCACCGACCCGTACCAGGCCGCCGAGGCCCTGCTCCACCAGGTCCCGGAGGTCGTCATCACCCTCGGCGCGGCCGGTTCCCTCTACGCCGCCCGCGGGCGGGAGCCGCTGACCGTGCCCGCGCCCCGCGTCCGGGCCGTGGACACCACCTCCGCCGGGGACACCTTCGTCGGCGCGCTGGCGGTGGCCCTCGGGGAGCGGCGCCCGATGCCGGAGGCGCTGCGCTGGGCCTCGGCGGCGGCCGCGCTCTCCGTCCAGCGCCCGGGAGCCCAGGACTCGATGCCGACCCGCGCCGAGACGGACGCTTTCGCCGCGGCCGACCCCGCGGCCGCCCCCGGAGCCTCCTCGTGAACCCCGTCCAGGGGCCCCTGCGGGGCGTGCGGGTGCTGGACCTCGCCACCCTCTTCGCCGGCCCCCTCGCCGCCACCCTGCTCGGCGACTTCGGCGCCGACGTCGTCAAGGTCGAGCACCCCGTGCGCCCCGACCCCTCGCGCGGCCACGGCCCCGCCAAGGACGGCATCGGCCTGTGGTGGAAGCTGCTCGGCCGGAACAAGCGGACGATGACCCTCGACCTGTCCACCCCCGGCGGGCGCGAGACCCTGCTGCGGCTGGCCGCCACCGCCGACGTGGTCATCGAGAACTTCCGCCCGGGCACCCTGGAGAAGTGGGGCCTGGGCTGGCCCGAGCTGTCCGCCGCCAACCCGCGGCTGGTCCTGGCCCGCGTCACCGCCTTCGGCCAGCAGGGCCCGTACGCCCACCGCCCCGGCTTCGGCACCCTCGCGGAGGCGATGAGCGGCTTCGCCGCGATCACCGGGGAGCCCGACGGGCCGCCGACCCTGCCGCCCTTCGGCCTCGCCGACTCGATCGCCGCGCTGACCACCGCGTACGCCGTGATGACCGCGCTCGCCGGGCGCGAGCACACCGGACACGGCCAGGTGGTGGACCTGGCCATCATCGAGCCGATCCTGACCGTGCTGGGCCCGCACCCGCTCTGGTACGACCAGCTCGGCTACGTCCAGCCGCGCACCGGCAACCGCTCCACCAACAACGCCCCCCGGAACACCTACCGCAGCGCCGACGGCCGCTGGCTTGCGGTCTCCACCTCCGCGCAGTCCATCGCGGAGCGCGTCATGCGGCTCGTCGGCCGGCCCGAGCTGATCGCCGAGCCGTGGTTCGCGACCGGCTCCGGCCGGGCCGCTCACGCGCCCGTGCTCGACGAGGCGGTCGGCGGCTGGATCGGCCGCCACAAGGCCGACGACGTGGTCGCCGCCTTCGAGGAGGCCGAGGCCGCCGTGGCCCTGGTCTACGACGTACGGGACGTCATGGCCGATCCGCAGTTCGCGGCCCTGGACAGCGTCACCGAGGTCGAGGACCCCGAACTCGGCCCGCTCCGGATGCAGAACGTCCTGTTCCGGCTGTCCGAGACCCCCGGCGGGATCCGCTGGGCCGGCCGCCCGCACGGCGCGGACACCGACGCCGTACTCACCGAACTCGGCCTGTCCGAGGCCGAGATCAGCGCACTCCGGATGGAGGGGGCCCTGTGATCCTGACCTGGCTCTACGTACCCGGCGACCGCCCGGAGGTGGTCGCCAAGGCCCTGCACTCCGGGGCCGACGCCGTCATCGTCGACCTGGAGGACGCGGTGTCGGCCTCCCGCAAGGAGTACGCCCGCGCCGCCACCGCGGAACGGCTGGCCGAGCGGCCCCCGGTCCCGGTGTTCGTCCGCGTCAACGCCCTGGACTCCCCCTGGGCCGGCGCCGACCTCACCGCCCTGACCGGGCTGCACGGCCTGGCGGGGCTGCGGCTGCCGAAGATCACGGCCCCGGAGCAGATCGCCGCGGTCGCCGACCGCACCGGCGGGGTGGCGCTCCACGCCATGCTGGAGTCGGCACTGGGCGTGGAGCGCGCGTACGAGATCGCCCGCGCGCACCCCGTCCTGCGCGGGCTCTCCCTCGGCGAGGCCGACCTCGGGGCCGATCTGGGCATCAGTGCCGAGTCGGGGCTGGACTGGCCGCGCTCCCGGGTGGTGATCGCGGCCCGGGCGGCGGGGCTGGCCCCGCCCGCGCAGTCGGTCTTCCCCGACATCCGGGACCTGGAGGCGCTGGCCGTCTCCTGCGTGCGCGGGCGGGCGCTGGGTCTCCTGGGCCGGGCGGCGATCCACCCGCGCCAGCTGCCGGTGATCGAGCGGGCCTACCTGCCCGGACCCGCGGAGGTCACCGCCGCCGAGGAGATCGTCGCGGCCGCCCGCCGCACCCCGGGGGCGGTGGCCCTGCCGGACGGCCGCTTCGTCGACCCGGCGGTGCTGGCGGGCGCGGAACGGGTCGTCGCCCTCGCGCGCCGGGAATCGCCCGTCCTTTCCTGACCCCGGACGCACGAACGGGAGGGGCGCCGCGCGGTGTGCGCGGCGCCCCTCCCATGTGGTCCGGGAGACCCGGTCAGAGCTTCTTGGCGGCCTTCGGAGCCTCGGCGTCCGCCGCGCCGGCGTCTGCGGTCGCCTCGGCGGAAGCGGCCTCGGCGTCCGTCTTCGGCTCGGACTCCCCGTCCGCGGAGTCCTTCGCCTCGGCGGCGCCGTCCTTCGCCTCGTCCTTCGTCTCGCCCTTCGCCTCGTCCTTGGTCGCGGGGTCGGATGCCGCAGGCCCGCGGTCCGGCTCCACGATCTCCTCGCGGCCCGGCCGCAGCTTCGCCGACAGCACGAGGTAGATCACGGCCAGGATGAAGACCACGATCGAGGTCCACACGTTCAGCCGGACGCCGAGGATGTGGTGGGCCTCGTCGACCCGCATGTACTCGATCCAGCCGCGGCCCACGCAGTACGCGGCGACGTACAGGGCGAAGGCGCGGCCGTGGCCGAGCTTGAAGCGGCGGTCGGCCCAGATCACGAGCGCGGCGACGCCGAGGCACCACAGCGACTCGTACAGGAAGGTCGGGTGGTAGGTGCCGGCGACCCGGTTGGGGCCGTCGCTGATCTCGACGGCCCAGGGCAGGTCGGTGGCCCGCCCGTACAGCTCCTGGTTGAACCAGTTGCCCCAGCGGCCGCAGGCCTGCGCCAGCGCGATACCGGGGGCCAGGGCGTCGGCCCAGGCCGGCAGCGGGATGCCGCGCAGGCGGCAGCCGATCCAGGCGCCCACCGCGCCCAGCGCGATCGCGCCCCAGATGCCGAGGCCGCCCTCCCAGATCTTGAAGGCGTCGACCCAGTTGCGGCCCTCGCCGAAGTACAGCTGGTAGTCGGTGATCACGTGGTAGAGGCGACCGCCGACCAGGCCGAACGGCACCGCCCACACGGCGATGTCCGCGACGGTGCCCGGCTTTCCGCCGCGCGCGATCCACCGCTTGTTGCCGAGCCAGACGGCGACGAAGACGCCGATGATGATGCAGAACGCGTAGCCGCGCAGCGGGATCGGTCCGAGATGGATCACGCCGGTCGACGGGCTGGGGATATAGGCAAGGTTCATGGCAGAGCCGACGCTACCCTGCCGGGCGGTACGGACCGCAACCCGCCCGGCAACCTGGCGCCAAATCGAGACGGGAGGGGATCAGTCCTCGCCGGCCCCCTTCGCGGCCCCGGCCGAGCCGGCCCGCGAGCCCGTCCCGGTGGTGGAGGACTTCGCCACGGCCGAGGAAGAGGCCGACGGCGATCCGGATCCCGCGGTCTTCGTCCCCTTCGCGGAGGCGCTCGGCGAGGCGGAGTGCGGGGACGAGAGCGACGGAGACGGGGACGGAGACGGCGAGGACGAGGCGTTCCCGCCCCCGGTGCCCTTGGCGGCGGCCTCCACCTGCTCCTTGAGCTTCTGCGGGGTCACCGGGTTGGCCTGGTCGGCGAAGATGTCCTTGCCGTTCAGCAGCACGCTCGGGGTGCCCCGGAACTTCCCGGCGCGGAAGGCCTCGTAGGACTTGTTCACCCAGCTGTTGTGCGTCCCGTCCTCGACGCACTTGCGGAACTCCGGGGTGACCAGCCCGTCCACCTTGCCGGCCAGCTCCAGCAGCTTGGCGTTGTTCCCGTACGCGTCGTCCGTCTCCTGCGGCTGGTTCTCGAACAGGACGTCGTGGTACGCGGGGAACTTCCCGGCGTCCTGCGCGCAGGCGGCCGCGTTGGCGCCCTTCAGCGAGCCGCTGCCGCCCATGTTCCCGTCGATCAGGGTGACCAGGTGGTAGTCGACCTTGAGCAGGCCCTTGGCCTCCAGCTCGTGGATCGTGTCCCGGTAGTTGATCTCGAAGGACTTGCATGCCGGGCAGCGGAAGTCCTCCCACACCGTCAGTGTGGACTTGGCCTCGGGCTTGCCGGCCTGGATGGCGAGCGCGTCCTTGCCGGTGGCCCCGGAGGGGGCGGTCACCGGGCCCCCGGCCGCGGACTTGTCGCCCTTGCCGGTGTTGGCCGCGATCAGGCCGACGACGGCCGCCAGGCCGAGGACGCCGACCACGGCCGAGGCCACGACGATGGTCCGCCGCCGCTTCTCCCTCTTCTTCTCGCGCTCGCGCTCCACCTGGAGCCGCTCGCGGGCCGATCGTTTCGCATCGCGGTTCGCACCGTCGTTCTTCTCGCTCACGTTCGGCCAAACGAAGCGGGGAGGCACTCGCGTGCCTCCCCGCTCCCACTTCCACCCGATCGGGCTACAGAACCCGCTCAGGGGTTCGCGCCGCCGATCGAACGCGCAAGGCGCCCGACGGGCTCGTCAGCCCGTCAGCCCCTGCGGACGCCTTCCGCGAGCTCGCCCGCCAGCGCCCGTACGGCGGCCAGCCCGGCCGGCAGGTCCGGCGCGTCCAGCAGCAGCTTCACGAAGGCCGAGCCGACGATCACCCCGTCCGCGAAGCCCGCGACCTCCTTGGCCTGCACGGCGTTGGAGACGCCGAGGCCGACACAGACCGGGATCTCGGTGGTGGCACGCGTACGGCGGACCAGCTCCTGGGCCTCGTTGCCGACCGATTCGCGGGTGCCGGTGACGCCCATCAGCGAGGCGGCGTAGACGAACCCGGAACCGGCGGCCGTGATGGTCGCCAGGCGCTCGTTCTTGCTGCTCGGGGCGACGACGAAGACGGTCGCCAGACCGTGCTTGTCGGCGTGCTCGCGCCACAGCGCGGACTCCTGGACCGGCAGGTCGGGCAGGATGCAGCCGGCGCCGCCCGCCGCGGCCAGCTCGGTGGCGAACCGCTCCACGCCGTAGCGGTCGATCGGGTTCCAGTACGTCATCACCAGGACCGGCGCCCCGGTCGCCGCATGGGCCTCGCGCACGGTGCGCAGCACGTCGGCGATCTTGACCCCGCCGCGCAGGGCGATGTCGTCGGCGGTCTGGATGACCGCGCCGTCCAGGACCGGGTCGCTGTGCGGGAGGCCGACCTCGACCACGTCCGCGCCGCCCGCGATGACCGCCTTGACGGCCTCGATGCCGCCGTCGACGGTCGGGAAGCCGGCCGGCAGGTAGGCGACGAGGGCCGCCCGGTCCTCGGACTTCGCCTTGGCGAGGGTGGCCGAGAGGAGTTCGATGTTGCCGCTCACTTGGTCTCCCCCTCGGAGGCGTCGGCGTCGTACAGGTTGAAGTAGCGGGCCGCCGTGTCCATGTCCTTGTCGCCGCGGCCGGACAGGTTGACCACGATCAGCCCGTCCTTGCCGAGCTCCTTGCCCAGGTCGAGGGCGCCCGCCAGCGCGTGCGCCGACTCGATCGCCGGGATGATGCCCTCCGTACGGGAGAGCAGGCGCAGGGCCTGCATCGCGGCGTCGTCGGTGACCGCGCGGTACTCGCCGCGCCCGCTGTCCTTGAGGTAGGAGTGCTCCGGGCCGATGCCCGGGTAGTCCAGGCCGGCCGAGATCGAGTACGGCTCGGTGATCTGGCCCTCCTCGTCCTGGAGGACGTAGGAGCGGGAGCCGTGCAGGATCCCGGGCTCGCCGGCGGTCAGCGTGGCCGCGTGCTCGCCGGTCTCGACGCCGTGCCCGGCGGGCTCGAAGCCGACCAGGCGGACCCCGGCGTCCGGGATGAAGGCGTGGAAGAGGCCGATGGCGTTGGAGCCGCCGCCGACGCAGGCCGCGACGGCGTCGGGCAGCCGGCCGGCGCGCTCCAGGATCTGGCGGCGGGCCTCGACACCGATGACCCGGTGGAAATCGCGGACCATGGCCGGGAAGGGGTGCGGGCCCGCGACGGTGCCGAAGAGGTAGTGGGTGCGGTCCACGTTGGCGACCCAGTCGCGGAACGCCTCGTTGATGGCGTCCTTGAGGGTCCGGGAGCCGGACTTCACCGCGATGACCTCGGCGCCCAGCATCCGCATCCGGGCCACGTTCAGGGCCTGGCGCTGGGTGTCGATCTCGCCCATGTAGACGGTGCACTCAAGGCCGAAGAGGGCGCAGGCGGTGGCGGTGGCCACGCCGTGCTGGCCGGCTCCGGTCTCGGCGATGACTCGGGTCTTGCCCATGCGCTTGGTGAGCAGCGCCTGGCCCAGCACGTTGTTGATCTTGTGCGAGCCGGTGTGGTTGAGGTCCTCGCGCTTGAGGAAGATCCGGGCGCCGCCGGCGTGCTCGGCGAACCGCGGCACCTCGGTGAGGGCGCTGGGCCGGCCGGTGTAGTTGACCATCAGGTCGTTGAGCTCGGCCGCGAAGGCCGGGTCGCCCTTGGCCTTCTCGTACTCTACGGCGACCTCGTCCACGGCGGCGACGAGGGCCTCCGGGATGAACTTGCCGCCGAAGTCGCCGAAGTAACCCTCGGCGTTCGGGACGTGACCCTCCGGGTCCGGAATGAAGAACGAGCTGCTGGACATGGCCAGTACTCCTACGGGTGCGATGGGATGGGTGCACCGTATTGCGCCGCGGGCCCGCCGCACGCGCACCCCGCTGCGGGGGTGGGGATGCGTACGGGCTCGGCGGCCCGCGCCCGGAGCCGGCGGCACCGGGGCGACGGACCGTGAGCGAGCACCACGCGGGGCGTTACGCCGGCACCGTCGAAACGGTGGCGTCAGGCGTACCGGGCCCGGGCGGCCCTCGTTACAGCGCGCCTGCGGTGCGCCATCGCATGCCGTTGACCTGACCGGGCTCGGAGCCGATCACGTACCGGACCCGCCGCCCGTGCACCCGCCGGGCCGGGGCGCGGCAGCCGCGGGGGCGGCAGCCGCGCGCCAGGGGCGCGTACGCCGTCGGCACGCCGACCGGGCCGCGGCGAGCTGCCTGCGGCACGTGCGGCGTGCGGACGGAGGGGCGGTCGGGAGCCATGGGACGGGTCAGCTCCGTCCGTGGCGCAGGGCGGGGTGGGCGCCGGCGGCGACGAGGTCGGCCACGGCCGCCTTCGGGTCGCGTCCGGTGACCAGGGACTCCCCGACGAGGACGGCGTCGGCGCCCTCGTTGGCGTAGGCGATCAGGTCGTGCGGCCCGCGGATGCCGGACTCGGCAACCTTGACGATGTGGGCCGGGATCTCGCCGACGACGCGCTCGAAGGTGGAGCGGTCGACCTTGAGGTCCTTGAGGTTGCGGGCGTTGACGCCGATGATCTTGGCGCCGGCCGCAACCGCGCGCTCGACCTCGTCCTCGTCGTGGACCTCGACGAGCGGGGTGAGGCCGATGGACTCGGCCCGCTCGATCAGGGAGACGAGGGCCTCCTGCTCCAGGGCCGCGACGATCAGCAGCACGAGGTCGGCGCCGTAGGCGCGGGCCTCCCACAGCTGGTACGCCGTGACGATGAAGTCCTTGCGCAGGATCGGGATGTCCACGCGGGCGCGGACGGCCTCCAGGTCGGCCAGCGAGCCGCCGAAACGACGCTGCTCGGTGAGGACGGAGATGACCGCCGCACCGCCCGCCTCGTAGTCGGCGGCGAGTCCGGCCGGATCCGCGATCGCGGCCAGCGCGCCCTTGGAGGGGCTGGAGCGCTTGACCTCGCAGATCACCTTGACGCCGTCGCCGCGCAGGGCCGCGACGCCGTCCTTGGCCTGGGGCGCCTTGGCGGCACGCTCCTTGAGCTCGTCGAGGCTCACGCGGGCCTGCCGTTCGGCAAGGTCTTCGCGGACCCCTTCGATGATCTCGTCGAGCACACTCACGCGAGCGGCCCCCTTCCGGGTCGATGACGGTCGGCCGCCTTGCAGACACGTACAACTGCAAGGTCAGCAATCAAATGGTATCCGCAGGAGGCCTTGCCCTCCGCACGCGGTTGACGGCGTCCCATGGAATGGACATTCGGAATCCGGGATTCATAAGGGAATCTCCCGGTCCTCACGGGGCCAGTGCGGCTCCGAACGGCAGGTTTCGGACCACTACGAAGACCAGGGCCAGCACCCCGATGGCCCACCAGTACGGCCGCCGCAGGGCAAAACGCGGGGTCGGACCGCCGCGACAGGCGCGAACCAGCCACAGGATCATGAATCCGGCGAAGACGAAGTAGCCGACGACGGCCAGGGCATTTGCCCCCAAAGCGGCGATCAGGTCGCCGTGGGCGAACGCGTGCGCACTGCGCAGACCACCGCATCCGGGGCACAGGATTCCGGTCAGGCGAAATAGCGGGCAGACCGGATAGTGGCCGGGTTCATTGGGATCCACGGTGCCCACGTACGCAAACGCCAGGGCCGCAGCGGCCAGCGTGAGCCCCGGCGAGGCCAGCCGCCGGACGCGGCTCTGCACGGGCGCGGGCGGTACCGGCACGGGCGGTACCGGCGGCTGCGCGGGCACGGCGTAGGGGCTGCGAGGGGCGTCCACGCGCTGATTCTCTCCGCTCATGACAAAAGGCGCAGCCCAACGGGGCCGCGCCTTTCGAAACCGTTCACCGCCGCCGGTCCGGTCAGACCTTGGCGGCGGCCTTGTTGGCGGCAATGACCACGGCCAGGTCATCGTGGGCGGCCTTCGGCGCACCCATGCCCGCGGCCTTCATCGCCATGCCGACCACACCGCCGAGCGCGACGACGACGAGACCGGCCCAGAACCCGATCGGGTTGGCGATCACCATGAAGGCGCCGGAGATGCAGAAACCGATGAAGGCGATGATGACACCGGTCCAGGCGGCCGGGGTGTGTCCGTGGTTAGTGCCCGCCATGAGTTGCTCCTCGTTTGCTCTGTCTCAGTGCTGATCAGAAATCGCGGTCTGTGTCGAATGCTCGGTGCTCATTGTCCCGCACCGGGGGCGGTGCATGGTCAGCGGGTCGGGTCCTCGCCGCGGTCCAGGGCCTTCCACAGGTCCTCGGGCCGGTCGGGGTCCACCGCAGCCGGTTTGCGGGTACGGGGACTGCCGTCCCGCTCGTAGCGGCCGCCCATCGCGGGCCAGCCGCTGCCGAACCGCAGCGCCAGCAGTCCGGCGACCAGGATCAGGGCCGCACCGGCGGCGGTGACGTACGGCCATGCCGTATGGGTCAGCGCCCCCACCTGCGCCGCGGTGTCCGCCGTCGTACGGGCGGCCTGCGCGTCCAGCGCCTGCCGGTCGTCGGCGGCCAGTACGGCGACCAGGGCCGCGCCCAGGCCGCTCAGCGCGAGCAGCCCGGAGACCAGCAGCCGGCTCCTGCCGCGTACGGCGAACACGGCCACCAGGGCCGCCAGGCCCACGATGGCCAGCGCCGCCGGCAGCCCGGTGACGGCCCGCCCGTCCGCGGTGAGCGGCAGCGAGCCGCCCCCGACGGCGGCGGTGCCCCGCGCCCAGACGCGGCCGGAGGCGAGCAGGACGACGGTGGCGCCGAGCGCGCCGAGCAGCAGGGCGACGGCCACGCTGCGGCGGCCGCCGCGACCGTCCGGGGCCTCGGGAGCGGCGGAGGCGTCGGCGTCGGTTCGGGGTGGGGGTACGGCACTCACGTACCCACTATCCCCTACCGGGTCACGCGCCGTTCAGCCGGTTCGCCGCTCCCACCGCGCGCAGCACGGCGGCCGCCTTGTTGCGGCACTCCCGGTCCTCCAGCTCGGGCACCGAATCCGCCACGACTCCGGCCCCCGCCTGCACGTACGCCGTGCCGTCGCGCAGCAGCGCCGTGCGGATGGCGATGGCCGTGTCGGAGTCCCCGGCGAAGTCGAGGTAGCCCACGCAGCCGCCGTACAGGCCGCGCCGGGAGGGCTCCAGCTCCTCGATGATCTGCATGGCGCGCGGCTTGGGCGCGCCCGAGAGGGTGCCCGCCGGGAAGCAGGCGGTCAGCACGTCGAAGGCGGTCCGGCCCTCGGCGACCCGGCCGGTGACGGTGGAGACGATGTGCATGACGTGCGAGTACCGCTCGATCGACATGAAGTCGACGACCTCGACCGATCCCGGCTCGCAGACCCGGCCCAGGTCGTTGCGGCCGAGGTCGACGAGCATCAGGTGCTCGGCGCGCTCCTTGGGGTCGGCCAGCAGCTCCTCGGCGAGCTCGTGGTCCTCCTGCGGGGTGGCGCCGCGGTGGCGGGTGCCGGCGATCGGGTGGACCATGGCCCGCCCGTCCTCGACCTTGACCAGGGCCTCGGGGCTGGACCCGACGACGTCGAAGCCGTTCTCGAAGCGGAACAGGTACATGTACGGGGACGGGTTGGTGGCCCGCAGCACCCGGTAGACGTCCAGCGCGGAGGCGGCGCAGGGGGTCTCGAACCGCTGCGAGGGCACCACCTGGAAGGCCTCGCCGGCCCGGATCCGCTCCTTGATGTCCTCGACGGCCTCCTGGTACTTCTCCCCGCCCCACAGCGCCGAGAACTGCGGGAGCTCGGAGGCGGGCAGCGGCGTGGGGACGTACGGGGCGGGCCGCGCGAGATCGGCCTCCATCGCGTCGAGCCGGGCCACCGCGTCCGCGTACGCCTCGTCCACGCCGGTGTCGAGGTCGTTGTGGTTGATGGCGTTGGCGATGAGCTGGACCGTGCCGTCCCAGTGGTCCATGACCGCCAGGTCGGAGGTGAGCAGCATGGTCAGCTCGGGCAGCTGCAGATCGTCGGTGGTGTGCTCGCCGATGCGCTCCAGGCGGCGCACGATGTCGTAGCCGAGGTAGCCGACCATGCCGCCGGTGAAGGGCGGCATCCCGGCGGCGAGGTCACGCGGGGTGTGCAGGGCCTGGACGGTGGCGCGCAGGGCGTCGAGCGGGTCGCCGTCGGTGGGGACGCCGACGGGCGGGGTCCCGATCCAGTGCGCGCGGCCGTCGCGCACGGTCAGCGTGGAGGCGCTGCGGACGCCGACGAAGGAGTAGCGGGACCAGGAGCGGCCGTTCTCTGCGGACTCCAGGAGGAAGGTGCCCGGGCGTTCGGCGGCCAGCTTGCGGTAGAGCCCGACGGGGGTGTCACCGTCGGCCAGCAGCTTGCGGCTCACGGGGATGACGCGGCGGTCCGCCGCGAGCTTGCGGAACGTCTCAAGATCCATGGGGTGGGACCCTACCTACCTATTCGGCCAGCGGAAGGACATCGGCGTCGAAGCACGTACGGGCGCCCGTGTGGCAGGCGGCACCGACCTGGTCGACCTTGACGAGGAGGGTGTCGGCGTCGCAGTCGAGGGCTACGGACTTCACGTGCTGGAAGTGGCCGGACGTATCCCCCTTCACCCAGTACTCCTGGCGGCTGCGCGACCAGTACGTGCAGCGGCCGGTGGTCAGGGTGCGGTGCAAGGCCTCGTCGTCCATCCAGCCGAGCATGAGCACCTCACCGGTGTCGTACTGCTGGGCGATGGCCGGGACCAGACCGTCGGCGGAGCGCTTGAGCCGGGCGGCGATGGCGGGATCGAGGGAGGACGTACTCATGGGGGACATTGTGCCGCGCCGGGGCGGCCGTGACCGATCACCGTCCGCCTGATGAGCGGGCAAAGCACGGCTCGCGGTCGTAGGGTGGCCCCCATGTCTACCCATGCGAAGCGCGAACGCCTGCTGCTGGCGGACCTGTTGGAGGCGGCGGGGCCGGAGGCGCCGACGCTGTGCGACGGCTGGCGGGCCCGGGAACTGGCGGCGCACGTGGTGGTGCGGGAGCGCCGCCCGGACGCGGCGGGCGGCCTGCTCCTGAACGTCCTGAAGGACCGGCTGGCCAAGGCGATGGCCGAGTACACGGCCAAGCCGTACGAGGAACTGATCCAGCTGATCCGGACCGGCCCGCCGAAGATGTCCCTCTACTCGGTGAAGCAGATCGACGAGGCGGCGAACGCGGTGGAGTTCTACGTCCACGCCGAGGACGTACGCCGCGCCCAGCCGGACTGGTCGCCGCGCACGCTCGACCCGGTGTTCTCGGACGCACTGTGGGCGCGCCTGGAGAAGCTGGCCCGGCTGACGGGCCGCCGCTCACCGGTGGGCCTGGTGCTGCGCCGCCCGAACGGTCAGACGGCGGTGGCGCACAAGGGCACCCCGGTGGTGACGGTCACCGGCGAGCCGGGCGAGCTGACCCTCTTCTGCTTCGGCCGCCAGGACGCGGCCGCGGTGGAACTGGACGGCCCGAAGGAGGCCGTCGCCAAACTGACGACGGCCAAGCTCGGCATTTAGGGGGTGTCTTACGGATCAGGCCGGGCTCGCGGCGTCTGGTGCCGCGCCTCGCCGCGTTGTCCTCACTCGCCGACGCTCCGCGTCGACTCCCTCGTCCGCCTTGCGATGCACGGCACCAGACGCCGCTCCCTGATCCGGCCTGATCCGTAAGACACCCCCTAGGCCGTCAGCGGACCGGGTGGCCCGCCTCGCGCAGGGCGCCCTTGACCTGGCCGATCCGCAGGTCGCCGAAGTGGAACACCGAGGCGGCGAGCACCGCGTCGGCGCCGGCCGTGATCGCCGGGGCGAAGTGCTCCAGCCGCCCGGCGCCGCCCGAGGCGATCACGGGGACGGTCACGTGCTTCCGGACGGCCGCGATCATCTCGGTGTCGTAGCCGTCCTTCGTGCCGTCCGCGTCCATCGAGTTCAGCAGGATCTCCCCGGCGCCCAGCTCGGCCGCCCGGTGCGCCCACTCGATCGCGTCCATGCCGGTGCCCTGGCGGCCGCCGTGCGTGGTGACCTCGAAGGAGCCGGTGGCGGTGCGCCGGGCGTCCACGGACAGCACGAGCACCTGCCGCCCGAAACGCTCCGCGATCTCCCGGATCAGCTCGGGCCGGGCGATGGCGGCGGTGTTCACGCCGACCTTGTCCGCACCCGCCCGCAGCAGCTTGTCCACGTCCTCCGCGGTGCGGACGCCACCGCCCACGGTCAGCGGGATGAACACCTGCTCGGCGGTCCGCCGCACCACGTCGTACGTGGTCTCGCGGTTCCCGGACGACGCGGTGATGTCGAGGAAGGTCAGCTCGTCGGCGCCCTCGGCGTCGTACAGCTTGGCCATCTCCACCGGGTCGCCGGCGTCGCGCAGGTTCTGGAAGTTGACGCCCTTGACGACGCGGCCGTTGTCCACGTCGAGGCAGGGGATCACTCGTACGGCGAGGGTCATGCGGACGCCTCCTGGACCGGGCCGTACGCCTCGACCTCGACCTCGACGACCATGCTGGGGTCGACGAAGCCGGAGACGATGATCATCGATGCGGCGGGGCGGACGGCGTCGAACAGCTCCTTGTGGGCGCGGCCCACGTCCTCCACGTCCCGGGCGTGCGTGAGGTACATCCGGGTGCGGACCACGTGCTCGGGGCCGAGACCGGCCTGGGCCAGGGCCTTGAAGGCGACGCCGAAGGCGCCGATGGCCTGGTCGTACGGGCCGTTGGCGTCGGCGGCGGTGCAGCCGGAGACCAGGACGAGGCCGTTCGGGAGCTGCACGGCGCGCGAGTAGCCGATGACGTCCTCGTAGGCGCCGCCGGAGGAGATGCGGCGTACGTCGGAGGAGTTGCTCATGCGGAGACCACCTTCAGGGCTTCTTCCAGGGTGAAGGCCTTCGCGTACAGGGCCTTCCCGACGATCGCGCCCTCGACGCCCAGCGGCACCAGCCCGGCCAGCGCCCGCAGGTCGTCCAGCGAGGAGATGCCGCCGGAGGCCACGACCGGCCGGTCGGTGGCGGCGCAGACGTTCTTCAGCAGCTCCAGGTTGGGCCCGGTCAGCGTGCCGTCCTTGCCGATGTCGGTGACGACGTAGCGGGCGCAGCCCTCGGAGTCCAGGCGCGCGAGGGTCTCGTAGAGGTCCCCGCCCTCGCTGGTCCAGCCGCGGCCCTTGAGCGTCGTACCGCGTACGTCGAGCCCGACCGCGATCTTGTCTCCGTGCTCGGCGATGGCCTTGGCGGCCCACTCGGGGGTCTCCAGGGCGGCGGTGCCGAGGTTGACGCGGGTGCAGCCGGTGGCGAGGGCGGCGGCGAGCGAGGCGTCGTCGCGGATGCCGCCGGACAGCTCGACCTTGATGTCCATGGCGCCGGTGATCTCGGCGACGAGCGCGCGGTTGTCGCCGGTGCCGAAGGCGGCGTCGAGGTCGACGAGGTGGAGCCACTCGGCGCCGGAGGCCTGCCAGGCGAGGGCGGCCTGGAGCGGGGACCCGTAGGAGGTCTCGCTGCCGGACACGCCGTGCACGAGGCGGACGGCCTGGCCGTCACGGACGTCGACGGCAGGCAGCAGTTCGAGCTTGCTGGCGGTCATCAGAGGGTCTCGATCCAGTTGGTGAGGAGCTGGGCGCCGGCGTCGCCGGACTTCTCGGGGTGGAACTGGGTCGCCCACAGGGCCCGGTTCTCCACCGCCGCGACGAAGGGCTCGCCGTGGGTGGCCCAGGTGACCTTGGGGGCGCGGATCGCGGGGTTGGTGACCTCCAGGCTCCAGTCGCGCACCGCGTACGAGTGCACGAAGTAGAAGCGGGCCTCGTCGTCCAGGCCCTTGAAGGCCTGGCTGTCGGCGGGGGCGTCCACGGTGTTCCAGCCCATGTGGGGCACGATCGGGGCGCGCAGCGGCTCGACGGTGCCGGGCCACTCGTCGAGGCCCTCCGTCTCCACGCCGTGCTCGATGCCGCGCTCGAAGAGGATCTGCATGCCGACGCAGATGCCCATGACGGGCCGCCCGCCGGAGAGCCGGCGGCCGATGATCCAGTCGCCGCGGGCGTCCTTGAGCCCCTGCATGCAGGCCGAGAAGGCCCCGACACCGGGCACGAGCAGCCCGTCGGCGTCCATGGCCTTGTCGTAGTCGCGGGTGATCTCGACGTCCGCCCCGACCCGCGCCAGCGCGCGCTCGGCGGAACGTACGTTTCCGAAGCCGTAGTCGAAGACCACGACCGTCTTGGTCGGACGGGCTGCGCTCATTCCCAAATCCCCTGGATCCGCAGGACTCCGGCGGCGAGGCACATCGCGGAGCCGATGGCGAGCAGGATGACGACCGATGCGGGCATCTTCTGCTTCTGGAAGGAGTAGACGCCGCCGGCCAGGAAGAGGCCGACGACGATCAGGATGGTGTTCAGGCCGTTCACGACTAGAGGGCGCCCTTCGTGGAGGGCAGGATTCCGGCGGCGCGCGGGTCGAACTCGGCGGCGTAGCGCAGGGCGCGGGCCAGGGCCTTGAACTGGCACTCCACGATGTGGTGGGCGTTGCGGCCGTACGGGACGTGGATGTGCAGGGCGATCTGGGCCTGCGCGACGAAGGACTCGAAGATGTGCCGGGTCATCGTCGTGTCGTACTCGCCGATCATCGGCGCCATGTTCTCGGGCTCGGTGTGCACGAGGTACGGGCGGCCGGACAGGTCGACGGTCACCTGGGCGAGGGACTCGTCGAGCGGCACGGTGCAGTTGCCGAAGCGGTAGATGCCGACCTTGTCGCCGAGGGCCTGCCTGAAGGCGGCGCCGAGCGCGAGCGCGGTGTCCTCGATGGTGTGGTGGCTGTCGATGTGCAGGTCACCGTCCGTCTTGACCGTGAGGTCGAAGAGGCCGTGGCGGCCGAGCTGGTCGAGCATGTGGTCGTAGAAGCCCACGCCCGTCGAGACGTCGACCTTGCCGGTGCCGTCGAGGTTTATCTCGACGAGGACCGAGGTCTCCTTCGTGGTCCGTTCGACCCGTCCGATGCGGCTCATGCGTGCTGCTCCTTCTTCAGTGCGCGAACCGCTTCCAGGAACGCGTCGTTCTCGGCCGGGGTGCCGGCGGTGACCCGCAGCCAGCCCGGTACGCCGTTGTCCCTGACCAGGACACCCTGGTCGAGGATCTTCTGCCAGGCGGTGTGCGAGTCCTCGAACTTCCCGAACTGGATGAAGTTCGCGTCGGACTCGGTGACCTCGTAGCCGATGGCCCGCAGCTCGGTCACCAGGCGGTCCCGCTCGGCCTTGAGCTGTTCGACGTAGCCGAGCAGGGTGTCGGTGTGCTCCAGGGCGGCCAGCGCGGTCGCCTGGGTGACGGCCGACAAGTGGTACGGCAGGCGTACGAGCTGGACGGCGTCGACCACGGCCGGGTGCGCGGCCAGGTAGCCCAGGCGCAGCCCGGCGGCGCCGAAGGCCTTGGACATGGTCCGGGAGACCACCAGGTTCGGCCGGCCCTCGATCAGCGGCAGGAGCGAGTCCCGGTGGCTGAACTCCACGTACGCCTCGTCCACGACGACGAGGGAGGGCTTGGCCGCCTGCGCGGCCTCGTAGAGCGCGAGGACGGTCTCCGCCTCGACCGCAGTACCCGTGGGGTTGTTGGGCGAGGTGATGAAGACGACGTCGGGTGCGTTCTCGGCGATGGCCTGCTCGGCCGCCTCCACGTCGATCGTGAAGTCCTCGCGGCGCGGGCCGGAGATCCAGCCCGTGCCGGTGCCGCGCGCGATCAGCGCGTGCATGGAGTACGAGGGCTCGAAGCCGATGGCCGTGCGCCCGGGCCCGCCGAAGGTCTGCAGCAGCTGCTGGATGACCTCGTTGGAGCCGTTGGCGGCCCATACGTTCTCCCGCGCGACCGGGTGCTTGCCGGTGCGGGTGAGGTAGGCGGCCAGCTCGGTCCGCAGCTCGACCGCGTCCCGGTCGGGGTAACGGTTGAGGGTGCGGGCGGCCGCGGCGACGCGTTCGGCGATGCGCCGGACCAGCTCCTCGGGGAGCTCGTACGGGTTCTCGTTGGTGTTCAGCTGGACGGGCACGTCCAGCTGCGGGGCGCCGTACGGGGTCTTGCCGCGCAGCTCGTCCCGGATGGGAAGGTCGTCGATGCCCGTCATGCCTGCGGGACCTTCCAGCCGAAGCGCGCCTTGAGGGCCGCGCCGTGCGCCGGCAGGTCCTCGGCCTCGGCCAGGGTCACCACGTGGTGGGTGACCTCGGCGAGGGCGTCGCGCGTGTAGTCGACGATGTGGATGCCGCGCAGGAAGGACTGCACGGACAGGCCCGAGGAGTGGCAGGCGCAGCCGCCGGTGGGCAGCACGTGGTTCGACCCGGCGCAGTAGTCGCCGAGCGAGACGGGGGCCCAGGGGCCGACGAAGATCGCGCCGGCGTTCCGTACGCGGGCGGCCCAGGCCGCGGCGTCGGCGGTCTGGATCTCCAGGTGCTCGGCGCCGTACGCGTCGACGACCTTGAGGCCGTCCTCCAGGCTGTCGACCAGGACGATCGCGGACTGCTTGCCGGCGAGGGCGGGCTTGATCCGGTCCTCTACGTGCTTGGTGGCCGCGACCTGCGGCTCCAGCTCCTTCTCGACGGCGTCCGCGAGCTCCGCGGAGTCCGTGACGAGCACGGCGGCGGCCAGCGGGTCGTGCTCGGCCTGGCTGATCAGGTCGGCGGCGACGTGCACCGGGTCCGCGGTGGAGTCCGCGAGGACGGCGATCTCGGTCGGGCCGGCCTCGGTGTCGATGCCGATCCTGCCGGTGAAGTAGCGCTTGGCGGCGGCGACCCAGATGTTGCCGGGGCCGGTCACCATGTTCGCGGGGGCGCACTCCTCGGTGCCGTACGCGAACATCGCGACGGCCTGGGCGCCGCCGGCCGCGTACACCTCGTCCACGCCGAGCAGCGCGCACGCGGCGAGGATCGTCGGGTGCGGCAGCCCCCCGAACTCCTTCTGCGGCGGGGAGGCCAGCGCGATCGACTCGACGCCCGCCTCCTGCGCCGGTACGACGTTCATGACGACGGAGGAGGGGTACACGGAGCGGCCGCCCGGGGCGTACAGGCCCACGCGCTCGACCGGAACCCACTTCTCGGTCACGGTTCCGCCGGGGACCACCTGGGTGGTGTGCTCGCTGCGGCGCTGCTCGCGGTGGACGATCCGGGCACGCCGGATCGACTCCTCCAGCGCGGCGCGGACGGCCGGGTCGAGCTCGGCGAGGGCGGTCTTGAGGGCCTCGGCGGGGACCCTGACCTGCTCCAGCGTGACGCCGTCGAACTTCTGCGCGTACTCGATCAACGCCGCCGTGCCGCGATGATGGACGTCCTCGCAGATGGGCCGCACCTTCTCCAGGGCAGCTTCTACGTCGAACTCGGCACGGGGCAGCAGATCGCGCAGGGCGCCACCCTCGGGGAGGGCGTCACCGCGCAGGTCGATACGAGAGATCACCTCCCAATTCTCTCAGACCGTCTCCCGCCACCGTTCGCCCGTATCACTGGCTGATACACGCCCCGGATGTCACTGCCGCCCACTAGCGTTCCCCTACACGTATCCACAGCGGAGGGGGACCGCCATGGCGGAGCCACGGGCGGGCGAGGAGCCCGCGGATCTCACCGATCCCGAACGCCGCATGTGGCAGGCGTACCGGACGGGCAGCGTCTGCGATCTCAGCGCCCGCGCCGCCAATGAGGACGATCCGCACGACAGCGGGCGGACCTGGGGCTCCGGGCGCAGCGTCCGCGCCCAGGTGGTGGCGCTGCTGCTGCTCCACGGGCCGCCGCCGGTCCCGGGCCGGGTGGCCTCCCTGAAGCTGCGCGGCGTACGGATCACGGGGCGGCTCGACCTGTCCGGCGGGACCGTACAGCCGTACGTCGAACTCCAGTCCTGTCGCTTCGACAGTGAGATCCAGCTGTCCGAGACCCGGTTCATCACCCTGCGCATGATCAACTGCGCGATACCGCGGCTGGACGCCTCCCGGCTGCACACCGAGGGCGATCTGCACCTGCCGCGCTGCCGCGTGGCCCGCGGGATCCGGCTGACCGACGCCCAGATCGGCACCGACCTGCTGATCAGCCAGGCCGTGGTGCGGCGGGACAACAAGGGCCGGGCCATCGCCGCGGACGGGATGTCGGTCGCGCAGGACTTCCAGGGCGAGCTGCTGGAGACGGACGGGGAGGTGAGCCTGCGCGGCGCGAAGGTCGGCGTGTCGATGAACCTGCGCGGGGCCCGGCTGCGCAACCCGCACGGACGGCGCGCGCTGAACGCCCCGCAGCTGACCGTCGAGCGGACCCTGTACCTGACCTCGATCGCCCTCGACTACGTCCTCGGCGACTCCGGCTCCTCCACTCCCCCGTACGGGCTCGGCCAGACGCCCACGCGCGGGCAGCGGGCCCAGCGCTTCGAGTGCCGGGGCGGGCTGCGCCTGGACGACGGCCGCTTCGGCGACGCGGTCGACTTCTACGGCGCCCGGTTCGTCCTCGCCGAGGCGCAGGAGGTCTCGCTGCGCCGGATCCAGACGCCGGAGCTGCGGTTCGTCGGGGAGCGGCCGGAGCGGGGGCGGGTGGTGCTGTCGGGGGCGAAGGTGGTCAAGCTGGTCGACACCTCCACCAGCTGGCCCGGCCCCGGCGGGGTGTCGATGGAGGGGTTCGCGTACGAGAACCTCGCGCCCCGCGGCCACTTCCCGCTGGCCCGCCGGCTGGACTGGGTGGCCGCGGCCACCCCCGAGTACTCGCCGGAGCCGTACGAGCGCCTGGCCTCCGTACTGCGCGCCAGCGGTGAGGACGCGGACGCCCGCGAGGTGCTGCTGGCCAAGCAGCGGCGGCGCCGGGCCACCCTGCCGCCGGCGCTCAAGGCCTGGGGGTACCTCCAGGACTGGACGGTGGCCTACGGGTACCGCCCCGGCCGGGCCGCGCTGTGGATGGCGGTGTTGTGGGCGGCGGGCGCCCTGCTCTTCTCCCGGCACCAGCCGCCGCCGATCAAGGCGGACGAGCACCCGCACTGGGACGCGTCGCTCTACGCGCTGGACCTGCTGCTCCCGGTGATCGATCTCGGCCAGGACGGCCAGTGGAAGGTGGAGGGCGGCTGGCAGTGGGGCTCGGCGGCGCTGGTCCTGCTGGGCTGGACCCTCGCGACGACGGTGGCGGCGGGAGCCTCGCGGCTGCTGCGGCGGGGGTGACCGGCAAGAGCGGGAACAACGGAGGTGACAGGCCCTGGCCCCCGGCCACTACCCTGTGCCTCGTGACCTCCGTTCGCCTGCCCCTCTTCCCGCTGAACTCGGTGCTGTTCCCGGGACTCGTCCTCCCGCTGAACGTCTTCGAGGAGCGTTATCGCGCCATGATGCGCGAGCTGCTGAAGACGGGCGAGGACGAGCCGCGCCGCTTCGCGGTCGTCGCGATCCGCGACGGCCGGGAGGTGGCGCCGACCGCGCCGGGCCTGCCGGACCAGACGGCGCTGCCCGAGCGGGGCCCGACGGCGGGCTTCGGCCCGGACCCCGTCCAGGCCTTCCACCGGGTGGGCTGCATCGCGGACGCGGCGACGATCCGGGAGCGGGAGGACGGCAGCTTCGAGGTCCTGGCCACCGGTACGGCGCGGGTGCGCCTGCTGTCGGTCGACACCTCGGGCCCGTACCTGGTCGCGGAGCTGGAGGAGCTCCCGGAGGACTCGGGCGACGGGGCGGGCGCGCTGGCGGAGGGGGTCCTGCGGGCCTTCCGGAACTACCAGAAGCGGCTGGCCGGAGCCCGGGAGCGGTCCCTGACCTCGGGCGCGGACCTGCCGGACGAGCCGTCGGTGGTCTCGTACCTGGTGGCGGCGGCGGCCGTACTGGACATCCCGGCGAAGCAGCGGCTGCTCCAGGCGCCGGACACCGCGACGCGGCTCGCGGAGGAACTGAAACTGCTGCGCGCGGAGACGGCGGTCATCCGCCACCTGCCTTCGCTGCCGGCGGTGGACCTGACGCGCGCGCCGACGAGCCCGAACTGACGGCGAAGGACCGATGGCGAAGAAGAAGGCCCCGGCGGGGACGCCGGCGATCGCGGCCCTGACCTCCGCGCAGGCGGAGTTCACGGTGCACGCGTACGAGCACGACCCGGCGCACCCCTCGTACGGCGAGGAGGCGGCGCAGGCCATGGGGGTCTCCCCGGACCGGGTCTTCAAGACGCTGGTCGCGGAGGTGGACGGCGTGCTGACGGTGGCGGTGGTCCCGGTGTCGGGAAGCCTGGACCTGAAGGCGCTGGCGACCGCGGTCGCCGGGAAGCGGGCGGCGATGGCCGACCCGGCGCTGGCGGAACGCACGACGGGCTACGTACGGGGCGGGATCTCCCCGCTGGGCCAGCGCAAGCGGCTCCGCACGGTGGTGGACGAGTCGGCGACGGCGCACACCACGATCTGCGTCTCGGCCGGCCGCCGGGGCCTGGAGGTGGAGCTTGCACCCGCCACCCTGACGGCTTTGACGGCAGCCACCCTGGCCCCCATCGGCCGCACCTAATCTCGCGGGCGCTCCGGCGCGGACGGGTCGTCCGACGCGGTCGCGTGGACGTGGGGCGGAGGGTAGGGCGCCCAGTCCGAATCAGCGGACGGGTCCGGGTCGTGCGGGGTCCACAGGGCCGTCAGGCCGAGGTGGACGGCCACGGCGACCATCGGCCACACCAGCAGCACCCCCTGCGCCAGCAACTGCAGCGGCGCGTCGAACGGCACCCCCTTGCCCGCCTTCACCGCGGCGGCGGCCACGTCCGAGGACGGCCCCAGCCACAGCCCCACCCGCCATCCCACCAGCGCGGCGAAGCAGGATCCGAGCGCCAGAGCGACGACCAGCGGGACACCGCCCCGGCGCCGCCACAGGAACACGAGCACCGCGCTCAGCACGCCGAATCCCAGCGACAGCAGGAAGAACGTCCCGTCGGCCCCTATCCGGGCCTCGCTCTCGGAGTTCCGCAGGAACACGGCCTCGCCGTTCGAGACGTACTGCGCCTTCGGCGCCAGCCACGCCCACAGCACTCCGAGCAGCACGCCGGCCACCCCGATCAGCAGGGCAGCTGCGGCCCCGTCGCGGATGTCCGCCGGGGTGATGCCCCCGGCGGAGCCGCTCCGCTTCTCGGGCGGCAGCGGCGGTTCGTGCGGGGAGGGCGTGGTCACGGCTTCGGTCACCCCCACATCGTGCCAGGTGCCGACGGCGTCGGCGTCAGCGGACCGTCCCTTCGGCCGACCGCCGCATCGGCGGCCGCCGCTTCAGCGAACGGCCGCCCGCCGGTACGCCCACGTGGCCGCGGCCAGCGAGAGCACCCCGACCACCCCGCACACCCCGAGGTCCAGCCCGACCGCCGCCCAGTCCGGATGCGGGGCGAAGGTCCGCGCGAACGCCTCCACCCCGTACGTGGACGGCAGCAGGTCCCGCGCCCACACGATCACCTCCGGCATCCGCTCCGGCGGCAGCACGCCCAGCAGCAGCGCCGCCGACATGCCGAGCTGCCCGGCCAGCGTGGCCAGCTCCTGCCGCGGCGCCAGCAGCCCGAGCGCCGCCCCCAGCCCGGCCAGCGCGGCGCCGGCCAGCGGCACCACGGCGGCCAGGATCCACAGCCCGCCCATCGGCAACCCGAACAGCAGGCATCCGAACACCGCCGTGACCAGCGTGCCCGGCAGCGTGAAGGAGGCGTACGCGGCGGCCGCGCCGAGCACCACCGAGGCGGGCGGCACGGGCAGCGTGGCGTAGTGGTCGAGCCCGCCGCCGGCCCGCAGCTGCCCGAAGTACTGGGCGAGCAGGTTCAGCGCGACGAAGGCGACGACCAGCACGGACGAGCCCGCGACGACGGCCCGCGCCTCCGAGCCCCCGTCCACCACGCCCCGCATCAGGATCATGATCCCGACGGACTGGAAGGTGGCCACGAACAGCAGCGGGATGCGCGAGACCCGGGCCCGGGACAGCTGCGCCCGGTACACGGCGGCCAGCGCGGGCAACAGCCGCGCCCGCGGTGCGAGCACCCCCACGGCAGTGGTACCGGCAGCAGAGGTGCCGGCAGCGGTGCCGACGGCAGTCGTGCTCACGACTTCACCAGACCCTTCGAGGCACGCCCGCCCAGCGCGAGGTAGACGTCCTCCAGGCTCGGGGTCGCCAGCGCGAAGTCGTCGAGGGCGGCGAAGGCCGGCCCGCCGGTCACCGCCGCCACCGCCGCGCGCGCTTCGTCGGGCGCCAGCCGCAGCACCCAGCGGCGCCCGGCCTCGGCGGCCGCCGGCGCGAGCGCCGCGACCTCCGGTACCTCCAGCGGCGGCGCGGTGCGCCACACCAGCTCCAGCCGGACCTCACCGGAGACGCGGGCCTTCAGCCCGGCCGGGGAGTCGCAGGCGATGACCCGGCCCTGGTCGATGACGGCGACCCGGTCCAGGACGGTCTCGGCCTCGATGACGTTGTGCGTGACGAGCAGGACGGTGGCCCCGTGCCGGGCGCGCCGCCGGTCCACGGCCGCCCAGACGGCCCGCCGGGCCACGGGGTCCATGCCGGTGGTGGGCTCGTCGAGGACCAGCACCGGCCGCTCCCCGACCAGCGCGGCGGCGAAGCAGGCGAGGCGCCGCTGCCCGCCGGAGAGCTTCTTCAGGGGCCGCCCGGCGATCGCGGTCAGCCCCAGTTCCTCCAGTACGGCGTCCCGCTCGGCCCGCGCCGCCCGTACGTCGAGCCCGCGCAGCCGTCCCGTGGTCTCGGCGGCCAGCGCCACCGTGAGCTCGTCGAGGGCGGTGGACTCCTGCCCCAGGTAGGCGAGCAGCCGGGCCGCCCGCTCGGGGTGGCGTACGAGGTCGTGGCCGAGCAGGGTCACGGAGCCGGAGTCGGGCCGCATCAGGCCGGTGAGCTGGCGGACCAGGGTGGACTTGCCGGCGCCGTTGGGGCCGAGCAGGCCGAAGATCTCGCCGCGCCGGACGTCCAGGCAGACCCCGTCGGTGGCCCGGGTCTCGGGCAGGGCGGGAGCCCCGCGCCGGCCCCGTACCGCGGGATAGGTCTTGACCAGGTCACGCACCGCGCAGACCACGTCCGAGGCCGCGTCCGCGGCCACTGCCGTGTTCGGTTGTGCTGATGCTGTGCCCGTACTCACGAGGGAGCAGCCTACGCGGCTTTGGTCCGGCCACCGCCGGGAGGTGCCCCCGACGCCCCGGTCGGCGTGGATGCGCGCGTCCCGCCCGTGCCCTGCCCTTGCCCTGCTCGCGCCCTACTCGGCCGTCGGCCCCGTCGGTCCCGCGGGCACGGCGGAGGGGGCTGCGGCGACGTGTTCGGCGGCCGCGCGGACGTCGATCTCCCGCCAGAACCCGGCCCGGATGGCGTAGCGGTCGTGCTCGTCGATCTGGTCGTCCTTGTGCGCGAGCAGCCCGAACCGGGCGGCGTAGCGCAGCAGCTCCCCGTCGATGCGGTGCGGGATCCGCGGGTACATCGTGGCGAGTTTCTGCAGGTGGACGGTTTCCGGGAGGCGTTCCATCCAGCGCCGGGCGAATACCTGGCCGACCTCGAAGGGGTCGCCGCCGACGGTGGTGATGTCCTCCTCGCGGTCCGCCCAGCGCTGCTCCGCGCTGGTGAGCTGGGCGAGGGTGGGCAGCGAGGCGGTCTCGGCGGGCTCGCCCAGCGGTCCTGCCCGGTCGATCCAGCCCTTGTCGGAGGACCAGCGCAGGGCGCTGCCGGCCGGGGGCTGGGTGCTGCCGTGGCCGCCCGCGGGGCCGGGCTGCTGGCCGGGCGCGCGCAGCGAGCCGGCGAGGTCCTTGGGCGTGGGTACGGTCTTGCCGCCGGCGGCGGGGGCGGGCACGGGGGCGCCACCGCCGGCGGGCTCGGCGGGGGCGGGGCCGCGGCTCCGTTGGAGCCGGCGCTGCGGGCGGCCTCGGCGAGGGCCGCCTCGGGCAGCGGGGCGGAGAGGATGGCGGCGATCTCGGGGCGCGGCGCGGGCGGCGGCGCGCACAGTCCGGCGAGGTCCTTGGCGCGAACGGCCCGGGTGATCCAGGTCCGGTCCAGGACGCGGCGCTCGTCGGCCTCGGCGACGAGGTCCTCGGACTGGTTGTAGTCGCCGTCGGCGGCCTGGACGGCCCACAGGTGGACGGCGACCCCGTGTTCCTTGGCGGACATCAGGCCGGGCAGCAGGTCCCCGTCGCCCGTGACCAGTACGACGTCGGAGCAGGCGCGGTTGCGGGCCAGCTCGGTGAGCTCGGCGTGCATGGCGGCGTCCACGCCCTTCTGCGCCCAGCGGCCGTCGCTACGGGTCAGAGCGCCGAGGCGGACGGTGACGCGGGGCATGACGCGCAGCCGCCGGTGCTCGGGCTGGGGCACCCGGTCGGGTGCGCCGTCGAACCAGTAGATGCGCAGCAGGGGCTGCTCGGTGTCGGCCTCGGCGCGCTCGCGCAGGCCCTGGATGAGGGCCGCATGGTCGACGGTGATGCGGGAGCGGGAAGGCTCCCCGGCGAGAAGACTGGCGGCGGCGCCCAGCAGATAGCCGGCGTCCACCAGGACGACGCAGCGGTCCACGCGTACCACCCTCTTCCCTGGGGATCCTCTGTGTGTGTCGCGGGTTCCCCGAGTCTGCCCGACCGCAAGGGTGTTGACGGCCGGAACTCGATCATCGGCGTGGCGGATCTTTCACCCGCGCCGAGGGGAGGGCCGGCCGACTACACGGAGTAAAGATCCAAAATGCGCGGTTTGTGGCGCCGTGTGAGGGTGAAGGCGGTCCTGGCCCCTAGACCCTCACGGAGGCTCCACCATGGCCAAGAACAAGAACCGCCAGCACGAACAGAAGCAGCAGCCCCGCTCGTCGGCGCAGGATCCGTCGAAGAGCTCGACGGAATCGGTGTCCGAGCCCTCCAGCGGCTCCCCGAGTCCGATGGACATGGCTCGCAAGGGCAAGCAGAAGAAGTTCGGCCACAACTGACGCCTCCGCGAGCACCATGCACGAGGGCGCGCCCAGAGCTCTGGGCGCGCCCCTCTTCACATCCGGCTGCGGGCGGGGGCCGGTACGAGGGCCCCCGCGACCGGCGTCATCCGGCCAGGCAGGACGGCCCGAGGAGCACCTTGAGGTCGCCGAAGAGCGCCGGGTCGGGCTGCACCCGGTGCTTGTCGAGGCGCAGCACTGTGGTGGACCGCGGCCCCTGGAGCTTGATCCGGACCTCGGTGTTGCCCTTGTGGTGCCGAAGGATCTCGCCCAACCGGGTGACCATCGGAGGAGTGACCTTGACCGTCGGGATGGTGAGGACGACGGGTGCGTTCGTCCCGGCCGAGGAGAGGTCGGGAACCATCATCTCCATGGCGACGAGCCGGGGGACGTCCTCGCGCTTGTCGAGGCGGCCCTTGACGAAGACGACGGTGTCCTCGACCAGCTGGGTGGAGACGAGCTGGTACGTCGCGGGGAAGAACATGCACTCGATGGATCCGGCGAGGTCCTCGACGGTGGCGATGGCCCAGGCGTTGCCCTGCTTGGTCATCTTGCGCTGGAGGCCCGAGATGATGCCGCCGATGGTGACGACGGCGCCGTCGGAGTGCTCGCCGCCGGTCAGCTGGGAGATGCCGGCGTCCGTCTTGTCGGAGAGGACGTGCTCCAGACCGAAGAGCGGGTGGTCGGAGACGTACAGGCCGAGCATCTCGCGCTCCTGGGCGAGCAGGTAGGACTTCTCCCACTCCACGTCGGAGAACTCGACGTCGAGGCCGAAGCCGGGCTCGTCGCTCGCGCCCTCGTCACCCATTCCGCCGAAGAGGTCGAACTGGCCCTCGGCCTCCTTGCGCTTGACCGCGACCACGTTGTCGATCATCGGCTCGTGGTGGGCGACCAGGCCCTTGCGGGTGTGGCCCATCTCGTCGAAGGCGCCGGCCTTGATCAGCGACTCGACGGTGCGCTTGTTGCAAACGACGGCCTCGACCTTGTCCAGGAAGTCGGGGAAGGTGGAGTACTTCCCCTTCGCCTTCCTGGTCTTGATGATCGACTCGACGACGTTCTGGCCGACGTTGCGCACCGCGGTCAGCCCGAAGAGGATCACGTCGTCGCCCTGGGCCGCGAAGTTCGGCTCGGACTCGTTGACGTTCGGCGGGAGCACCTTGATGCCCATGCGCCGGCACTCGTTCAGGTAGATCGCGGACTTGTCCTTGTCGTCCTTGACCGAGGTGAGGAGGCCGGCCATGTACTCGGCCGGGAAGTTCGCCTTGAGGTAGGCGGTCCAGTAGGAGACCAGGCCGTACGCGGCCGAGTGGGCCTTGTTGAAGGCGTATCCGGCGAAGGGGACCAGGACGTCCCAGAGGGCCTTGATCGCCTGGTCGCTGAAGCCCTTGCTCCTGGCGCCCTCCTCGAAGATGACGAAGTTCTTCGCCAGCTCCTCGGGCTTCTTCTTGCCCATCACGCGGCGCAGGATGTCGGCCTCGCCGAGCGAGTAGCCGGCGATGATCTGGGCGGCCTTCTGCACCTGCTCCTGGTAGACGATGAGGCCGTAGGTGACCGCGAGCACCTCTTCGAGCGGCCCCTCCAGCTCCGGGTGGATCGGGGTGATCTCCTGCTGCTTGTTCTTGCGCAGGGCGTAGTTCGTGTGCGAGTTCATGCCCATCGGGCCCGGCCGGTACAGGGCCGAGACGGCGGAGATGTCCTCGAAGTTGTCGGGCTTCATCAGGCGCAGCAGGGAGCGCATGGGCCCGCCGTCGAACTGGAAGACGCCGAGGGTGTCACCGCGGCCGAGCAGTTCGAAGGTCTTGGGGTCGTCGAGCGGGAGGGCCAGGAGATCGATGTCGATCCCCTTGTTGGCCTTCACCATCTTGACGGCGTCGTCCATGATCGTGAGGTTGCGCAGGCCCAGGAAGTCCATCTTCAGCAGGCCGAGCGATTCACAGCTCGGGTAGTCCCACTGGGTGATGGTGACGCCGTCGGTGTGCCGCACCCAGACGGGTACGTGGTCGGTGATCGTCTCGCTGGACATGATCACGCCGGCCGCGTGCACGCCCATCTGGCGGACCAGGCCCTCCACACCGCGCGCGGTGTCGATGACCTTCTTGACGTCCGGCTCGTTCTCGTACATCCCGCGGATCTCGCCGGCCTCGCCGTAGCGGGGGTGCTGCGGGTCGAGGATGCCGGAGAGCGGGATGCCCTTGCCGAGGACGTCGGCGGGCATGGCCTTGGTGAGCCGGTCGCCCATGGCGTACGGGTAGCCCAGGACGCGCGCGGAGTCCTTGATCGCGTTCTTGGCCTTGATGGTGCCGTACGTGCCGATCATGGCGACCTTGTCGGCGCCGTACTTCTCGGTCACGTACCTGATCACCTCGACGCGCCGACGCTCGTCGAAGTCGATGTCGACATCGGGCATGGAGACGCGCTCGGGGTTCAGGAACCGCTCGAAGATCAGGCCGTGGGTGATCGGGTCGAGGTCGGTGATGCCCATGGCGTACGCGACGATCGAGCCGGCCGCGGAGCCTCGGCCCGGGCCCACCGCGATGCCCTGGTTCTTGGCCCACATGATGAAGTCGGCGACCACGAGGAAGTAGCCCGGGAAGCCCATCGAGATGATGGTGTCCATCTCGTACTCGGCCTGCTGCATCCGGTCCTCCGGGATGCCCCCGGGGTAGCGGCGGTGCATGCCGCGCATGGTCTCCTCGCGGAACCAGCTGACCTCGGTGTGACCCTCCGGGATGTCGAACTTCGGCATCAGGTTCCGGAACTTGAACATGCCCTCGGTGTCGATCTGGTCCGCGACCAGCTTCGTGTTGGCGCAGCCCTCCTGCCAGGCGTCCGAGGAGTCGATGGCGTACATCTCGTCCGTGGACTTCAGGTAGTAGCCGGTGCCGTCGAAACGGAAGCGGTCCGGGTCCGAGAGGTTCTTGCCGGTCTGGATGCAGAGCAGGGCGTCGTGGGCGCCGGCCTCGCTGGCGTACGTGTAGTGCGAGTCGTTGGTGACCAGCGGCGGGATGCCGAGCTTCTTGCCGATCTCCAGCAGCCCGTCGCGCACCCGGCGCTCGATCTCGATGCCGTGGTCCATCAGCTCCAGGAAGTACCGGTCCTTGCCGAAGATGTCCTGGTATTCGGCGGCCGACTTCAGGGCCTCCTCCTTCTGGCCCAGACGAAGGCGCGTCTGCAGCTCGCCGGAGGGGCAGCCGGTGGAGGCGATGAGCCCCTCGGACCACTTGGAGATGGTCTCCTTGTCCATGCGGGGCCACTTCGTGAGCCAGCCCTCGGCGTAGGCGTCGGAGGACAGCCGGAAGAGGTTGTTCAGCCCGGTGGCGTTCGCCGCCCAGATCGTCTTGTGGGTGTAGCCACCGGAACCGGACACGTCGTCGCGCTTCTGGTGGGGCTGGCCCCACTGGATGCGCCGCTTGTTGCGCCGGGACTCGGGAGCCACGTACGCCTCGATGCCGATGATCGGCGTGACCCCGGCCTTCTGGGCGGTGTGGAAGAAGTCGTACGCACCGTGCAGGTTGCCGTGGTCGGACATGGCGATGTGCGTCATGCCCATCTCATTGCACGCGTTGAACATGTCCTTCAGCCGCGCGGCACCGTCCAGCAGCGAGTACTGGGTGTGAACGTGCAGGTGCGTGAACGGCGGCTTGGTCACGGCGGGAGGCTCCTGACGGTGGGGGCGGCGGCAGCTATGAATCCTACGTCCCGGGAATGACAGATCACGGGCACTGCGGGGTACGGTCGGGCGTTGCAGAACCAGGACGACCCACCCGGCGTCCAGTCGGTCAGAACCTGTACCACCCCGTGCACCAGGAGGCACCCGCCATGGCGGTCCCCGAGACGACGAACGAGCAGCGCGCCGAGCAGATACTCGATGTGTTCGACACCGCATTCGGTGAGCTGCTCGCCGCCGACCCCGCGGCCTTCCAGGTCAAGTTCCGCAAGATGGCGGCCTCGGCCTTCGCCTTCTACCGCGGCACGGCCTGCCTCTTCTACGCCGACCTGGAGCGGGACCGGCACGGCGGCCCCTACCTGGACGAGCGGACCGGCCGGGTCTGGATCCACGGCGATCTGCACGCCGAGAACTTCGGCACGTACATGGACGCCAACGGCCGCCTGATCTTCAACGTCAACGACTTCGACGAGGCGTACGTCGGCCCCTTCACCTGGGACCTCAAGCGGTTCGCGGCCTCCGTCGCACTGATCGGCTACACCAAGGCGCTCAGCGACGAGCAGATCAGCGAGCTGGTGCGGACCTACGCGGGCGCCTACCGGGAGCGGATCCACCGCCTGGCCACCGGCGCCAAGAACGAAGAGGTCCCCTCCTTCACGCTGGACACCGCCGAGGGGCCGCTGCTGGGCGCCCTGCGCTCGGCCCGCTCCCGTACCCGCTTCTCCCTGCTGGACTCGATGACCGAGATCCGGGACTACGAGCGGCGCTTCACCTCCGGCGGCGGCTCGATCGAGCTGGACGCGGCCACCCGCTACAAGGTGCTCGCCGCCTTCGACGGGTACCTGGAGACCCTCCCCGACGAGTCCCTGGTCCGGCCCGACTCCTACCGGGTCAAGGACGTGGTGGGCCGCCGCGGCGTCGGGATCGGCTCGGCCGGCCTGCCCTCGTACAACATCCTGCTGGAGGGGCACAGCGACGCCCTGGAGAACGACGTCGTGATCTACCTCAAGCAGGCGCAGACCCCCGCGGTGTCCCGGCACATCACCGACCGGGCCGTACGGGACTACTTCCAGCACGAGGGCCACCGCACGGTGATCTCCCAGCGCGCCCTGCAGGCGCACGCCGACCCGTGGCTGGGCTGGACCGAGCTGGACGGCTCCGGCCAGCTGGTGGCCGAGGTCTCGCCGTACGCGGTGGACCTGGACTGGTCGGACCTGGACGACCCGGAGGAGATCGCGGCCGTCGTCGCGGACCTGGGCCGGGCGACGGCGACCATGCACGCGTCGGCCGACGAGGCCGAGAGCGGGCACTCCCTGGTGCCGTTCTCCACCGAGCGGGCCATCGACGCGGCGATCGCCGCCGACGAGGAGGGCTTCTCGGAGCTCCTGGTCGACTTCGCGCACGCGTACGGGGCCCGGGCGCGCGCGGACCACCAGATCTTCGTGGACCTGTTCCGCAACGGCCGCATCATGCACTGAGTGCACCGAGTGGTGCGAGGGGGCGGGGGCCCAGGAACCGGCCGTTCCGGGGCCTGGGCCCCGTATTCACAGGGACTCGTGGCAGACTCGCGGCGATGGACATATCAGGAGCAGGGCTGAGAGGGCTGCGGGCCGCGCTGTTCAGCGCACTCGTCGTGCTGCTCTCGGCCGGCTCGCACGTCCTGATGTCCCGCGTCCCGCTGCCCCCCGCCCTCGTGGCCGGGGCCTTCGCCGGCGTGTTCCTGCTCACGTACGCGCTGGCCGGCCGCGAGCGGGGCTTCGGCCCCATCGCCGCTCTGCTGGTTCCCCTGGAACTGGCCGCCGACACGGTCTTCACCGCCGGGCAGCACGTCTGCTACGGCCCGGCCGGCGGGCCCGTCGCCGGGCCGCTGCGGGCACTGGGCCTCGACGCGCTGTGCGGCGGCCCGCCGCTGGGCGGGCCGCTGGCCGAGGTGCCCGGAGCCGTCCCCGAGGCGGCGGCCCTGCTGGCCGCGCCCGGACCCTGGACCCCGTGGCTCCTGCTCGGCGCCCACGTCTCGGTCGGGCTGCTCGCCGCGGCCTGGCTGCGGCACGGGGAGCGGGCGCTGGGCCAGCTGCTGCGCGCGGTGGCCGCCTTCGCCTTCCGGCCGCTGCTGCTGGCCGCGGCCTCGGCGGCGGCCGCTTTCGGCCCGGTGCGGCGGATGCCGCGCCCGGCCCTTGCGGGCGCGGGGGCCCGTACCCGCTTCCCCGCCCATTCCGTGGGACGCCGGGGACCTCCCGTACGCGGCGCGCTCGTCTGCGCCTGACCCACCCCGCGTACGGCAGTCCCCCCTTTCCTTGAGTCACACCCCACGGAGATCACCATGAGTTCACGCAACAGCCAGGCGAACAAGGCGGCGGCCCGCGAGCGGCTGCGCGCCGAGCGCGAGAAGCAGGCCAAGAAGGACAAGGCGCGCCGCCAGGTGCTGGTGGCCGGCGCCGTCGTCGCCGCCCTGGCGCTGGTCGGCGGCGTCGGCTACGCGGTCGTGCAGGCCAACCAGCCGGGCGAGTGGGACAAGGCCGCCGACGCGACGCTGGTCGCCCCGAAGAACACCACGGGCGACAACGGCACCACGGTCGTCATAGGCAAGGCCGACGCCAAGAAGACCCTCGAACTGTACGAGGACGCGCGCTGCCCGATCTGCTCCCAGTTCGAGCAGGCCGTGGGCCCGCAGATCAAGAAGGACATCGACGGCGGCAAGTACAAGATCCAGTACGTCGGCGCCACCTTCCTCGACAAGGGCTTCGGCGGCAGCGGTTCGAAGAACGCGCTGAGCGCGCTGGGCGCGGCCCTGAACGTGAGCCCCGAGGCTTTCCTGGAGTACAAGAGCGCCCTGTACACCAAGGAGAACCACCCGGAGGAGCGCGACGACAAGTTCGGCAAGGACGACTACCTGCTGAAGATCGCGGACCAGGTGCCGGCGCTCAAGGGCAACGCCGAGTTCAAGAAGGCCGTCGAGGACGGCACGTACAACCGCTGGGCGATCGAGATGTCGAAGGTCTTCGACAAGAGCGGCGTGCAGGGCACCCCGTCGCTGAAGATGGACGGCAAGAAGATCGAGATCAAGATGACGCCGGAGGAGTTCACGGCCGAGGTCGACAAGGCCATCGCGGGCTGATCGACCCAACCTGGACATACCGGCCAGGGCAACGGGCGGGCGAACTCCGAGAGTTCGCCCGCCCGTTGCCTTTCCAGGGGTGTACCAGCGGTAGTACCCGTCAGTAATATGCCGGTCCGTGACCAGTCATCTCCCCTCCCCCACTGCGGCAACTCCGCGCCGCCGCACGGTCGTCAAGGCCGCCGCGGCCACCGCCGCCCTCGCGCCCTTCGCGACGGCCGCTCTGGGCATCTCCCCCGCGTCCGCGGCCTCGAACGGGCCCGCCTTCCTGCACGGTGTCGCCTCCGGCGACCCGCTGCCCGACGGGATCCTGCTGTGGACCCGCGTCACCCCGACCCCCGAGGCCGTGCCCGGCTCCGGCGCCGGCCCGGCCACCCAGGTGACCTGGGAGGTCGCCGAGGACAAGACCTTCTCCCGGATCGTGCTGAGCGGCTCCGTCACGGCGAGCGCCGCCACCGACCACACGGTCAAGGCGGACGTCCGCGGACTGCGGCCGCAGACCCCGTACTTCTACCGGTTCACCGCCGGCGGCGCCGTCTCCCCGGTCGGGCGCACCCTGACCGCCCCGGGCCACGACGCGACGACCCCCGGGGTCCGTTTCGGCGTCGTCTCCTGCGCCAACTGGGAGGCCGGCTACTTCTCGGCCTACCGCCACCTGGCCGCCCGCAGCGACCTGCACGCGATCCTGCACCTCGGCGACTACATCTACGAGTACGCGAACGGCGCCTACCCCGAGCCGAAGTACGTCGTACGCGCGCACGAGCCGCGGCACGAGATCCTCACCCTCGCCGACTACCGGACCCGGCACGGCAAGTACAAGACCGACGCCGACCTCCAGGCGCTGCACGCCGCGCACGCGATCGTCGCGATATGGGACGACCACGAGTTCGCCAACGACGCCTGGTCGGGCGGCGCGGAGAACCACACCCCGGGCGCCGAGGGCGACTGGGCGGCCCGCGCGGCCGCCGCCAAGCAGGCGTACTTCGAGTGGATGCCGGTGCGCACCTCCACGGCCGGCACCGTCTACCGGCGGCTGCGCTTCGGCAACCTCGCCGACCTGCACCTGCTGGACCTGCGCACCTTCCGCTCCCAGCAGGCCAAGGTAGGCAGCGGCGCGGTCGACGACCCCGAGCGCACGATCACCGGGCGGGCCCAGCTGGACTGGCTCAAGTCGGGCCTCGCGAACTCGAACGCGACCTGGAAGCTGGTCGGGACCTCGGTGATGATCTCGCCGGTGGCCTTCGGCTCGCTGCCCGCGCACCTGCTGGAGCCGCTGACGAAGCTGCTGGGCCTGCCCGAGGGCGGCCTGGCCATCAACGTGGACCAGTGGGACGGCTACACGGACGACCGCAAGGAGCTGCTGACCCACCTCAAGGACCAGAAGATCAAGAACACGGTCTTCCTCACGGGCGACATCCACATGGCGTGGGCGAACGAGGTGCCGATGAACATGGCGACGTACCCGGGCTCGGGTACGGCCGCCACCGAGTTCGTCGTGACGTCGGTGACCTCCGACAACATCGACGACCTCCTGCACGTGCCGGCGGACACCGCGTCCCTCGTAGCGGAAGCGGCGATCAAGGCGGCCAACTGGCACGTGAAGTGGCTGGACATGGACGCGCACGGCTACGGGGTGCTGGACGTGACGGCCGAGCGTTCGCAGATGGACTACTACGTGGTCTCCGACAAGCGGAATCCGGCCGCCACCACCGCGTGGGCCCGTTCGTACCGCACGCCGAACGGCACGCAGAAGGTGGAGCGGGCGTACCAGCCGGTGGGCTGATCATCTTCTGACTGTCTGTCAATTCTGCTGTTCCGAGGGGCGTCTGGTGCAGACCAGGCGCCCCTCCGGCATCAGAAGCAACAAATCTTTTACGTAAAGGGCTTGCTCAGTGCATGACATGGACACATAAGATTCGCGCCAGCGTGAGGAAAACCCTCACCCCCCACCACGCTTCGCGAGGAGTCAACGTGCGCGCTTCCGCCCGCATATCCCCCATGCTCCGCCGCCGCCTCATGGGTACGGCCGTTCTGGCCGGAACCCTGGCGTTCGCCCCGCTCACGGCCCCCACGACCGTGGCCGCGGCGCCCAAGACCGGCGCCGAGGCCTGTGCCGACGCCGGCACCGCCTCCGCCTCCGCCAACGCCCGTGTCGCCCGCCCGAAGGACCAGCACGCGGCGGACCCCAACGAGGTGACGGACGCCCAGGTCAAGGCCATGGACGCCGACCTGGCCAAGAAGAGCGCCGAGCTCGGCCCTCAGCGCCAGATGCGCGCCGCCGAGGTCACCGCCGCGACGACCATCCCGGTGTACGTCCACGTCATCACGTCCGGCTCCGCCGGCAAGCTGACCGCCACGGACGTCAACAACCAGATCGCGGTCCTCAACGCCGCCTACAGCGGCAAGGGCACCGGCAACGTCGACTCGGGCTACCAGTTCTCGCTGGTCTCCACCGACTACACCGACAACGCCGCCTGGTACAACGTCTCGGACGGCACCCAGGCCGAGAAGGACATGAAGAACGCCCTGCGCAAGGGCGGCGCGAACGCGCTCAACCTCTACACCGCCAACCTCGGCGGCGGCCTGCTCGGCTGGGCGACCTTCCCGAGCTCCTACGCCTCGCAGCCCAAGATGGACGGCGTGGTCATCCTCAACACCTCGCTGCCGGGCGGCTCCGCCGCCAACTACAACGAGGGCGACACCGGCACCCACGAGGTCGGCCACTGGATGGGCCTGTACCACACCTTCCAGGGCGGCTGCTCGGGCAGCGGCGACTCCGTCTCCGACACCCCCGCCGAAAAGAGCGCCGCGTTCGAGTGCCCGACCGGCCGTGACAGCTGCACCAACAAGACGGGCGTCGACCCGATCCACAACTTCATGGACTACACGTACGACTCCTGCATGTACCAGTTCACCGCGGGCCAGGTGTCCCGCATGAAGAGCATGTGGAGCGCGTACCGCGGCTAGTCAGGACCTAGCGAAAGAGGGGCAGGGCACGCATCGGTGCCCTGCCCCTCATTCATTTCCCCTGCTCCTACAGACTGTCGAGGAAGGCGAGCGCGACCCGCCAGGTCTGCTCCGCGGCCTCCGCGTCGTAGTCGTCGAGCCCCGGGTCCGTGAACAGGTGCCCGGCACCCGGGTAGCGGTGCACCTCCACGTCCGCACCCACGCGCTGCATCCGCAGGTACCAGGCGGTCAGCCAGTCGTGCGTCTCGAACGGGTCCGGATCCGCGATGTGCAGCTGCACCGGCAGCTCGTCGACCGCGGTGTCCTCCTCCAGGTCCGCCGTCCCGTGCAGGAGCAGCAGCCCGCGCGCCTTCTCGTCGGCCAGCGCCAAGTGCTGGGCGACGGAACCGCCGAAGGAGAAGCCGGCGTATACCAGGCCCTGGTCGGAGTAGGGGGCGGAGGCCAGGACCGCGCGCTTGAGCAGCTCGTCACGGCCGATCTCGTCCCGGTGTCCCATGCCCTCTTCGACGGTCTCGAAGGTGCGCCCCTCGAAGAGATCCGGCACCTGGACCTGATGACCGGCCGCGCGCAGCCGGTCGGCCGCCTCGTGCACCGCGGGCCGCAGCCCGTACGTCGAATGGAAAAGCATGATGTTCATGCCCCCATCGTGCCAGTTTGCGCGGACCGCTTCCGGTTACGTTCCTACCCATGGAAATGGAGACCGTCCTGCGCCCCCTCACGGTCCTCGGCGGCACGCTGGTCATCACCCTGATCGCCGGATGGGTGCTGGACCTGCTGCTGCGCCGGGCCGACGCCCTGCACTCGGAGACCCCCCTGTGGGGTCTGCTGCGCCGCTGCCGACTGCCGTTCCAGGTGGTGCTCTGCACCTCTCTGCTCAGAGCGGCCTACCGCAGCGCCGGAATCCTGCCCGATCACGCCTTCGCCGTCGGCCGGACTCTCACCCTGGTACTGATCGCCTCCGTGTCCTGGCTGGCGGTGCGCGTCGCGACCGCCGCCGTCGACTCCACGTACACGCGCTACGCCGCGGTGACCCAGGACGACGCCCGGGTCCGCCGGGTCCGCACCCAGGTCACTCTGATCCACCGGGCGGTCACCGCGATCGTCGTCTTGGTCGCGGGGGCGGCCATGCTCCTGACCTTCCCGCCGATGCGTACGCTCGGCGCCTCGATGATGGCGTCCGCGGGTGTGCTCGGCATCGTCGTGGGCATCGGCGCCCAGTCCTCGCTGAGCAACCTCTTCGCCGGCCTCCAGATCGCCTTCGGCGACACCGTCCGCATCGGCGACACGGTGGTGGTCGACAAGGAGTGGGGCAAGGTCGAGGAGATCACCCTGACGTCCCTGACCGTCCGCACCTGGGACGAGCGGCGCATCACCATGCCTGTGTCGTACTTCACAAGCAGGCCGTACGAGAACTGGTCGCGCGGCGGCGCGCAGATGACCGGCACGGTCTTCTGGCACCTGGACCACAGCGCCCCCGTCGACCTGATGCGGGAGCAGCTCCAGCACATCCTCAAGGACATCCCGCAGTGGGACGCCCGCGGCTCCGGCCTGGCCGTGACGGACACCACACCGCACACGGTCCAGGTCCGCGCGGTGGTCACGGCCAAGGACGCGGACGACCTGTGGACGGTCCGCTGCGCGGTCCGCGAACGCCTGATCGCCTGGCTGGTGACCCACCACCCGTACGCCCTGCCCCGCATCGCGGCCTCCGAGGCCACCCCCCGCCCGGCGACCTGAGGCGCGGTCGGGGGCGGAGCCCCGGGAGAAGTCGGGTCGGCCGGTCACGCACCGAAGGTCAGCCGGAACAGGGCACCGCCCCCGGGAGCGGCCTCCGCCGTCAGCTCCGCCCCGTGCGCCCGTGCGATCTGCCGCGCCATGGCCAGCCCCAGCCCGGACCCGGGCAGCGCGCGGGCCGCCCCGGCCCGGTAGAACCGGTCGAAGACGTGCGGCAGGTCCTGCTCCGAGATCCCCGGACCGTGGTCCCGGACCGTCACTTCCGGCCCGTAGGCCCCGCCGACCCCGCCCGCCCCGGCCGGAGCCGTCAGCTCCACCTCCACCCCCCGCCCGGCCGGGCTGAACTTGGCCGCGTTGTCCAGCAGGTTGGACAGCAGCCGGCTCAGCCGCGCCGGCACCCCCGGCACCACCGCCGGCGCCGCCGCCCCCTCCGGAACCCGTACCCGGAACGGAACCGCCGGCCAGTGCGCCCGCGCCACCTGGGCGCAGTGCTCCACCAGCGGCCCCAGCCGGACCTGTTCCACCAGCGGCTGCGGCTCCTCGTCCCGCGCCAGTTCGATCAGGTCGTTCACCAGCCCCGTCACCTCCCGCAGCTGCCGCCCCAGCGCGGCGGACGCCCGCTCCCGCTGCTCCACCGTCAGCCGCTCGCCGCGCGCCAGCAGCTCGGCGTTGGTCCGCAGGGCCGTCAGCGGGGTCCGCAGCTCGTGCGAGGCGTCGGCGACCAGCCGCCGCTGCGCCGTCACCGACTGCTCCAGCTCGCCCAGCATGGTGTTGAAGCTCCCGGCCAGCCGCGTGATCTCGTCCTCCCTCCCGGGCGGCGGCAGTTCGATCCGGTGCCGCGGATCCCGCGTCGCCGCGATCCGCTCGGCGGTGGCCGTGAGCCGGGTCACCGGGGCCAGACCGGTCCGCGACACCCAGTACCCGAGCCCGGCCGCGACCAGTACCCCGGCCCCGCCGATCAGCGCCAGCCACCACGCCGCCTCCTCGATCCCGTCCTCGACGGTATCGGCCCGCAGCGCCACCTGGAGCGCCCGCCCCTTCGCGTAGTCGGTGGTGAGCATCCGCGTCGGGTGTCCCGCGTGCACGATGTCTGTGTAGAACGGCGCGTGCCGCCCGGCCGCCACCGCCCGCGTCGCCGCGTCCACCGGCAGCAGGTACCGGGCCGCCGGGTCGTTCGCCGGGTCGGCCGGCACCACCTCCGCGCAGGCGGGCGCCGCCAGGAACCGGCACTCCCCGGCCAGGGTGTCCGGCCCGGAGTCCGGGTTGCGCTGCGCCGCGAGCCGCGCGGACTGGGTCAGGCTCAGGTTCAGCTGCTCGTACAGGGCGCTCCGTACGACGAAGAACGCCGCCGTGCACACCCCGACCGCGACCAGCGCCACCGCCGCGGTGGCCGCCAGTGCCAGCCGGGTCCGCAGCGGCCGGCGTCTGCGCCAGGGCGCCCCGAGCCGGCGCCTGCCCCGCCCGGCGGCGCTCACGCCGGGCCCAGCCGGTAGCCGACCCCGTGGACGGTGTGAACGAGCCGCGGCTCGCCGGCCGCCTCCAGCTTCCGCCGCAGGTAGCCGACGTACACGGCGAGGGAATTGGAGTCCGGTCCGAAGTCCCGCCCCCACACCAGCTCCAGGATCAGCTCCCGCGGCAGCACCTGCCCGGGGTGGCGCAGCAGCAGCTCCAGCAGCGCCGCCTCGGTCCGGCTGAACTCCAGCGGCCGCCCGCCGCGCCTTCCGGTGCGCGTCCCGGAGTCCAGTACGAGGTCCGCGAACCCGAGTACGGCCGTACCGGCGGGATCGGGCGCGGCCCGCCGCAGCAGGGCCCGGACCCGGGCCACCAGCTCGTCCAGCGCGAACGGCTTGACCAGGTAGTCGTCGGCGCCCGCCTCCAGGCCGTCGACCCGCTCGCTCACCGAGTCCAGCGCGGTCAGGACGAGTACGGGCGTACGGTCGCCCAGGGCCCGCAGCCGCCGGCAGACCCCGAGCCCGTCGAGCACGGGCATCATCACGTCGAGCACCACCGCGTCGGGCTGCCAGAGCGCCACCTCCGACAGCGCGGCCAGCCCGTCGCCGGCTCCCCGTACCTCGTACCCCTCGACGGCCAGCCCGTCCTGGACGGCGGCCCGTACCTCGGGCTCGTCGTCCACGACCAGGATCCGCTGCGCGCTCGTGCCACTCGTGCTGCCCATGCTGCTCATGGGTCAAAGCCTGCCAAACAGTTCTGAGAGAACCTCTTAGAACGTTCTTAGGGCGCCCCGGAAGGCTGCGCCCATGACCACACGAGGCACACGAGACACGCAAGGAATGCCACCCCTGTCCGTCGTGATCGGCGCGGGCGGCACCGGCGGCCACATCTATCCCGGGCTCGCCCTCGCCGAGGCGCTGCGCGCGGCCGTCCCGGGTGCCGTGGTCTCGTTCATCGGGACCGAGCGGGGCCTGGAGACCGAGCTGATCCCGGCCGCCGGGTACCGCCTGCACACCGTCGACATGATCCCGTTCGACCCCTCGCTCGGCGCGAAGCGCTACCTGCTGCCCGCCGCGCTGCTGCGCTCCGCCGGGCAGGCCCGCTCGGTGATCCGGGCCCAGGGCGCGCACGCCGTCGTGGGCATGGGCGGCTACCCGAGCGCGCCGGCCGTGCTGGGGGCCCGGATGGCCGGGCTGCCGGCCCTCATCCACGAGTCCAACGCGGTGCCGGGCCGTGCCAACCAGTTCGCCGCCCGGCTCACCGCGCACATCGCGGTGGCCTTCGACCGCAGCCGGGCCCATCTGGCGGGCGGCGCGCACGCGCTGACCACCGGAATGCCGATCTCGGCGGCCCTCGCGAGGCTGGCCGGCCTGTCCCGGCCGGAGCGCGCGGCCCTGCGCGCCGAGGCCCGGCGGGCCCTGCACATCCCCGACGGGCGCCGCCTGATCGTCTTCAACGGCGGCAGCCTGGGCGCCGCCCGGCTCACCGCGGCCGCCGTCGGGCTGGCCGGCCGCTGGCAGGGGCGGGACGACGTACAGCTGCTGATCAAGACGGGTCCGCGGGCGCTGCCGGACACCGCCGCCGATCTCGCCGCCTGCGACGGACAGCGGATCGCCCGGGCCGTGCCGTACCTGGACCGGATGGACCTCGTGTACGCGGCCGCCGACCTGGTGGTGTGCCGGGCCGGGTCCGCGACGGTCGCGGAGCTGGCGGCGACCGGGGTCCCGGCCGTGCTCGTCCCGTACCCGCACGCCCCCGGCGACCACCAGACCCACAACGCCCGGGTCCTCGTCGACGCGGGCGCGGGCCTGCTGCTGCCGGACGCCGCGACCACCGCCGACCAGCTGGCGGTGCTGCTCGGCCCGCTGCTGGCCGACCCGGCCCGGCTGGCCGCGATGGCCGGCGCTGCCGACCCCGGCCCGCACGCCCGGGCCGCCGAACTGCTGGCCGCGGAGGTCCTCCGCGTGGCCGGCGTCCCTTTCCCCACCCTGGAGCGCATATGAACACGCAGACGAACGCCGTGAACCCCTGGGCCGGCCGCACGGTCCTGGTCACCGGAGCCGAGGGGTTCATCGGGTCCACCCTGGTCGACCTGCTGGTGGCGCGGGGCGCCCGGGTCCGCGCCTTCGTCCACTACAAGCCGTACGCGGAGAAGGGCCACCTGGCCCGGTACCTCGCCGACCCCGAGGGCCCGGTGGAGATGTGGGCGGGCGACATCCGCGACGCGGGCCGGGTCAGCGACGCGGTGGCGGGCTGCGACACAGTGTTCCACCTGGCGGCGCTGATCGGGATCCCGTACAGCTACGCCTCGCCGGGCGCGTACGTGCAGACGAACGTGACCGGTACGGAGAACATGGCGGAGGCCTGCCGCCGGCACGGGGTGCGGCGGCTGGTGCACACGTCCACGAGCGAGGTCTACGGCACGGCGCTGACGGCCCCGATCCCGGAATCGCATCCGCTCCAGCCGCAGTCCCCGTACTCGGCGTCGAAGATCGGCGCGGACATGATGGCGCTGTCGTTCCACCACGCGTTCGAGCTGCCGGTGACGGTGGTCCGGCCGTTCAACACGTACGGCCCCCGCCAGTCGGCGCGGGCCGTGATCCCGACGATCCTGGCGCAGCTGCACGCGGGCGCGCGGGAGGTCCGCCTGGGCTCGCTCTCCCCGACCCGGGACTTCACGTACGTGACGGACACGGCCGAGGGCTTCCTCGCGGTGGCGGAATGCGACCGGGCACTGGGCGAGGTGGTCAACCTCGGCACGGGAGAGGAGATCTCGATCGGCGACCTGGCGCAGGCCCTGATCAAGGCTTCGGGCCGGGACGCCGAGGTGGTGGTGGACGCCTCCCGCCTGCGCCCGGCGGGCAGCGAGGTCCTCCGCCTGCTGTCGGACAACTCCCGCGCCCGGGACTGGGCGGGCTGGAAGCCGCAGGTCCCGCTGGCGGAGGGGCTGTCGCGCACGTCGGACTGGATCGCCTCGAACCTGGACCTCTTCGCCCCGTCCCGCTACCAGGTCTGACCGACCGGGCCGGACGTTGCGGACGGCCTCCTAACTGCTGCGGAGGCTGCGGACGTCCAGGTGGCGCAGGACCCGGTCCACGATCTCCGGGTCCGCGCCCGGCTCGCTGCGCGCGGCCAGCACCTCGTGCCGGGCCGCCGACATCATCTCGCGCTGGATCCGCTGGACGTCCCGGATCCGCTCCACCCGCTTCGCGTACGCCTCCCGCCGCTCCTCGTCCACCATCTCGGGACTGATCCTGGCCCCCACGTCGTACGCCCGCCGGTACAGCACCTCCACCAGGTCCTCCGGCAGGTCCTCCACCTCCTCGATCTCCTTCAGCCGCCGCTTCGCGGCCTTCGCCGCGCGGATCGCCAGCTGCCGCTCCGTCTCCCGTTCGGCGTCCTCGTCGGCCTCCACGCCCAGCAGCCGCACCAGCCACGGCAGCGTCAGCCCCTGGCAGACCAGCGTCACCATGATCACGGCGAACGCGATGAAGATGATCTGGTCCCGTGCCGGAAACGGCGCCCCGCCCTCCACCTTCAGCGGGATGGCCAGCGCCAGCGCCACCGAGGCCACCCCGCGCATCCCGGCCCACCACATCACCACGCTCTCCCGCCAGCTCAGCGGGATCTCCTCGTCGTAGTCGCGCCGCGTGTGCAGCCGCTTGGCCAGCCACCCGGCCGGCAGCAGCCACAGCAGCCGTACGCCGACCACCACCGCGGTCACGGCGGCCGCCCACCCCGCCATCTCCCACTCGCGGCCGGCCGCGACGCCGAACACGTTGTGCAGCTCCAGCCCGATCAGCCCGAACGCCGCGCCCGTGACCAGCATGTCCACGACCTCCCAGAACGTGTGCCCGGCGAGCCGTCCCAGCACGTCGTCCGCGTCGGAGGCGTACTCCGCGAGGAACAGGGCCGTCGTCAGCACGGCCAGCACCCCCGACCCCTGGAGCTCCTCGGCGACCACGTACGACACGAACGGCACGAGCAGCGTCAGCCCGATCTGGAGCGTGGCGTCGCCGAGCAGCCCCATGAGCGCGTTGGTGACCCAGCCCAGACCGAGCCCGACGGCTACGGCGACCACCGCGGAGAGCACGAACTCCCCCAGCGCGTCCGGCCAGGAGAAGCTGCCGCTGACGGCGGCGGAGATGGCCACGTGGTAGAGCACGATCGCGGTGACGTCGTTGAACAGGCCCTCGCCCTCCAGGATCGACACCATGCGGCGCGGCAGCCCGAGCGCTCCGGCGACGGCGGTCGCGGCGACGGGGTCGGGCGGGGCCACGAGCGCGCCGAGCGCGACCGCGGCGGCGAGCGGCAGCCCGGGGACGACGGCGTTCGCGACGGCGGCGACCGCGGCGGTCGTGACGAAGACGAGGGCCACGGCGAGCAGGAAGATGGGCCGGACGTTGGCGGCGAACTGCCGCCAGGAGGTGCGCTGCGCCGAGGCGTAGAGCAGCGGGGGCAGGACGATCGGCAGGATGTACTCGGGCGGGATGTCGACGTTCGGCACGGCCGGAACCAGCGCGAGCACGACCCCGCCGATGGTCATCAGGACGGGTGCGGGCAGCCCGAGCCGATCCCCGAACGGCACGCTGACCACGGCCCCGAGCAGCAGTACGAACAGCAGAGCAAGCTGATCCACTCCCCCACCCTGCCGCACCGCCGGCCGCGGATGACCCTGCCCCGACGAAGCCTCGCCCACCTGGCGGCTCCACCGGCACTGCCGGAGCCCGGGGCCGGCCCCGGGAACCCGGTTGCGGCGGAGCCCCGCAAGCGCCCCTGGCTCCGCCGGGGCCTCCGGGGCTCCGCCCCGGACCCCGTGCCTCAAACGCCGGCGGGGCTGGATCTGCTACGGCAGGGCGCGCCGCATCGAGCGGTGCGGGATCCCCGCGTCTTCGAACTCCGGGCCGTAGGCCACGTACCCGAGCCGCTCGTAGAAGCCGAGCGCATGCGTCTGCGCGCCCAGGTCCACGGCGGACAGGCCCAGCCGGCCGGCCTCCGCCTCGATGGCCCGCACCAGCGCGACCCCGACGCCCAGCCCGCGCGCGGCCTTGCGTACGGCCAGCCGCCCGAGCGAGCCGACCGTCGGGTCACCGCCCGTCTTGCCCAGCGCCGCCGGCCCGTGCAGCAACCGGCCGGTGCCCAGCGGCTCCCCGTCCGGCGCCACGGCCAGCACGTGCACCGCGACCGCGTCGTACGCGTCGTACTCGATCGACTCCGGCACGGACTGCTCGACCACGAACACCTCGGTCCGCACGGCGAAGCACGCCGCCAGGTCGGCCTCCCCCTCGGCCACCCGGACCGCGAAAGCCGTCACTCGCTCTCCGCGCGGATCACGTCCAGCGCGTGCTGCAGGTCCGCCGGGTACGTGCTCTCGAACTCCACCCACTGCCCGTCCGACGGGTGCTCGAAGCCGAGCCGCACGGCGTGCAGCCACTGCCGGGTCAGGCCCAGCCGCTTCGCCACCGTCGGGTCGGCGCCGTACGTCAGGTCGCCGACGCACGGGTGCCGGTGCGCGGACATGTGCACGCGGATCTGGTGCGTACGCCCGGTCTCCAGCTTGATGTCGAGCAGCGAGGCCGCGCGGAAGGCCTCGATCAGGTCGTAGTGGGTGACGGAGGGCTTGCCCTCCTGGATCACGGCCCACTTGTAGTCCGCGCTGGGGTGCCGGCCGATCGGCGCGTCGATCGTGCCGCTCATCGGGTCCGGGTGGCCCTGTACGAGCGCGTGGTAGCGCTTGTCCACCACCCGCTCGCGGAACTGGTTCTTCAGCGAGGTGTACGCACGCTCCGACTTTGCGACGGCCATCAGGCCGGACGTGCCGACGTCGAGGCGGTGCACGATGCCCTGGCGCTCGGACGCGCCGGAGGTGGAGATCCGGTAGCCCGCGGCGGCGAGGCCGCCGATGACGGTGGTGCCGGTCCAGCCGGGGCTCGGGTGGGCGGCGACGCCCACCGGCTTCATGATGACGACGATGTCGTCGTCGTCATGGACGATCTCCATGCCCGGGACCGGCTCGGCGACGAGCTCGACCGGCCGCGCCGGCGCGGGCATCTCGACTTCGAGCCAGGCGCCGCCGTGCACGCGCTCGGACTTCCCGACGACGCTGCCGTCGACCGACACCTTCCCCGCGGCGGCGAGCTCGGCCGCCTTCGTCCGGGAAAAACCGAACATACGGGCGATGGCGGCGTCGACGCGCTCGCCTTCGAGGCCATCGGGAACGGGCAGGGTGCGGATCTCGGGAATCGTACTCACCTGTCGAGTATGCAGGACTCGACGGCGCACCCGTCCCGCGATCAGTCCTTGTGGACCGTACCGTCCGGGTCCAGACCCCTGAACGAAAGCAGCACGATCAGGATGCCGCCGCACACGATCGCCGAGTCCGCGAGGTTGAAGACGGCGAAATGGGCGGGAGCGATGAAGTCGACCACGGCGCCCCGGAACACCCCCGGCGAACGGAAGATCCGGTCGGTGAGGTTGCCCAGCGCACCGCCCAGCAGCAGGCCCAGCGCGATCGCCCACGGCAGGCTGTAGAGCTTGCGGGCCAGCCGCACGATCACGACGATCACGGTGGCCGCGATGCACGTGAAGATGATGGTGAAGGCCTCGCCGAAGCCGAACGCGGCGCCCGGATTGCGGATCGCCTCGAACTTCAGCAGGTCGCCGACGATCCGGATCGGCGGCTGGTGCTCCAGCTTCGCGACGACGAGCATCTTGCTGCCGAAGTCGAGCAGGTAGGCGAGCAGCGCGACGACGAGCAGCGCGACGATCCGCCGGCGCCCCTTGGGCGCGGCGGACTCCGACTGGGCGTCGTCCCCGACCTCCGGCGTACCGATGATGCTCTCCGCCTCTGCCACGTGAGTCCCTCGACTAGCTCGAACCAGGTTGCAGACGACACGGCTCCACGGCCCTGCCGGGCCCCTGGACCCCGACGAGACACGAGAGTACGTCAGGGTCCGCCCGTGGCGGCAGCCCGGCCCGTGCCCCTCAGTGCCTGCGCTCCTGCTTCTGCTTGCAGTCCACGCAGAGGGTCGCCCGCGGGAAGGCCTGCATCCTGGCCTTGCCGATGGGCCGGCCGCAGTTCTCGCAGAGCCCGTACGTACCGGCGTCCAGCCGCTCCAGGGCCCGCTCGGTCTGTTCGAGCATCTCGCGGGCGTTCGCGGCGAGGGCCAGCTCGGACTCCCGGGTGATGTTCTTGGTGCCCGTGTCGGCCTGGTCGTCGCCCGCCCCGTCGCCGGAGTCCCGCATCAGGCCCGTGATGGCCTCGTCGGAGGCCTGGAGCTCGTCGCGCAGCCGCAGCACCTCGCTCTGGAGCTCGGCACGGGCCTCGGCCACCTCCGCCGGGGTCCAGGGGTCCTCGCCGGGCCGTACGGCCAGCTCACCCGGCGCCAGGGCCGCTGCTGCGGTGGCCCTGGCCTTCGGCAGCCCGCTGGTGGCGGCCGCAGCCGTCTTCCTGGCCGTGCCGGTGCTCTTCTTGGCAACCACTTTCCGGGCTCCCGTCTGTTGCGCGGCCTGCGCCGCCCCCTCGGCCCCGGCCGCCTTGACCGTGGCCTTCCTCGCGGTCGTCTTCCCGACGCCGGTCGCCTTCTCGGTGGCCGCCTTCGCCGCGGCCGACGCCTTCTTGGCCGGCGCCTTCTTGGCCGAGGTCTTCTTGACGGCGGTCTTCTTGGCGGCGGTCTTGTCGGCCGAGGTCTTCCCGGTCAGCGCTTTCCTGGCGGGCACCTTCTCGGCCACCCGCTTCGTCACCGATTCGGCCGCCGCCTTGGCCGTGGAGTTCACGACCGTCTTCTTCTTCCGGGCCGGAGCCGCGTCCTCGGCCGCCGTAGCCTTCCCGGCGGCCTTTCCGACAGCCTTCTCGGCAGTTCTCCCGGCGGTCTTCTTCGCCACCATGGCCGCGGCCCCTTCACATACTGTGATCTTGCTCGCGAATCGTGCCGGAACGATAAATCGACTCCAGCCTCGCGGCAACGGGGCACGCGTCCATCGATGCCAACCTGCATCCGTTGTGCCCAGCAGGGAGCCCGGTAATCCGCCACTCCCGTCCCACCGGAGCCCGGACCGTCCCATCGGCCCATTCGGGTCACGCCGCGACCCGCCCGGCCCCGCCCCCGAGCCCGGCCGAAACCCCCCGCCCCGACCCCCCGTAAACCGGTCTGCCGAGCGAGCCCCCGCCCCGTACACTGGGCCCAGCGAAAGGCATGGACGGGGACGAGTAGCGTCGGACGCAGCCATGAGCGACCCGGGGACGGTGAGAGCCCGGGGGCGAGCGCGATGCGAAGGATCACCCCTGAGCCGCCGGAAGAAAGCCCGTACGGATTCCCGTCGGGCCAGTAGAACCGGCTTCGCACCCCAATGAGGGGGCCACCGGATCCGTCCGGCGGCCAAGGAGGGTGGTACCGCGGGAGCAGCAGGTCCTTGAAAACGAGGACGGCTCTCGTCCCTCCGGACGGAAGTGACACCCCGCCGGAGGAAGAGTTCAGCCTCATGACCACACCGCCGCAGTACCGCCCGGTACCCGCCCAGGTCGACCTGCCCGCCCTCGAACACGCCGTTCTCGACTTCTGGCGCGAGAGCAAGACCTTCGCCAAGACCCTTGAGCAGTCCGAGGGCCGCCCCGAGTGGGTCTTCTACGAGGGCCCGCCCACCGCCAACGGCATGCCCGGCGCGCACCACATCGAGGCCCGCGTCTTCAAGGACGTCTTCCCCCGGTTCCGCACCATGCGCGGCTACCACGTGGCCCGCAAGGCCGGCTGGGACTGCCACGGCCTGCCCGTCGAGCTCGCCGTCGAGAAGGAGCTCGGCTTCAACGGCAAGCAGGACATCGAGGCGTACGGCATCGCCGAGTTCAACGCCAAGTGCCGCGAGTCCGTGACCCGCCACACCGACGCGTTCGCCGACCTCACCACCCGGATGGGCTACTGGGTCGACCTGGACGACGCCTACCGGACCATGGACCCCGAGTACGTCGAGTCCGTGTGGTGGTCGCTGAAGGAGATCTTCAACAAGGGCCTGCTCACCCAGGACCACCGCGTGGCTCCCTGGTGCCCGCGCTGCGGCACCGGCCTCTCGGACCACGAGCTGGCCCAGGGCTACGAGACGGTCGTCGACCCCTCCGTCTACGTCCGCTTCCCGCTCACCTCCGGCCCGCTGGCCGGCGAGGCCGCGCTGCTGGTGTGGACGACGACCCCGTGGACCCTGGTGTCCAACACCGCGGTCGCCGCGCACCCCGAGGTCACCTACGTGGTCGCCACGAACGGTGAGGAGAAGCTGGTCGTCGCCCAGCCGCTGCTGGAGAAGTCCCTGGGCGAGGGCTGGGAGGCCACCGGCCAGACCTTCACGGGCAAGGAGATGGAGCGCTGGACGTACGAGCGTCCGTTCTCCCTCGTGGAGTTCCCGGCTCCGGCCCACTACGTCGTGAACGCCGAGTACGTCACGACCGAGGACGGCACCGGTCTGGTCCACCAGTCCCCCGCCTTCGGCGCCGACGACCTCGCGGTCTGCCGCGCGTACGGCCTGCCCGTCGTGAACCCGGTCCGCCCCGACGGCACCTTCGAGGAGGAGGTCCCGCTGGTCGGCGGCGTCTTCTTCAAGAAGGCCGACGAGAAGCTGACCGCCGACCTCGACGCGCGCGGCCTGCTCTTCAAGCACATCGCCTACGAGCACAGCTACCCGCACTGCTGGCGCTGCCACACGGCCCTGCTCTACTACGCGCAGCCGTCCTGGTACATCCGCACCACCGCCGTCAAGGACGCGATGCTGCGGGAGAACGAGAAGACGAACTGGTTCCCGGACTCGGTCAAGCAGGGCCGCTTCGGCGACTGGCTGAACAACAACATCGACTGGGCGCTCTCCCGCAACCGCTACTGGGGCACCCCGCTGCCGATCTGGCGCTGCGAGGAGAACCACCTCACCTGCGTCGGCTCCCGCGCGGAGCTCTCCGAGCTGTCCGGGCAGGACCTCTCCGCCCTGGACCCGCACCGCCCGTACATCGACGACGTCACCTTCACCTGCACCGCCGAGGGCTGCTCGCTGGAGGCCGTCCGCGTGCCGGAGGTCATCGACGCCTGGTACGACTCGGGCTCGATGCCGTTCGCGCAGTGGGGCTACCCGCACAAGAACAAGGAGATCTTCGAGAAGCGCTACCCGGCGCAGTTCATCTCGGAGGCCATCGACCAGACGCGCGGGTGGTTCTACACGCTGATGGCGGTCGGCACCCTCGTCTTCGACAAGTCCTCCTACGAGAACGTGGTCTGCCTGGGCCACATCCTCGCCGAGGACGGCCGCAAGATGTCCAAGCACCTGGGCAACACCCTTGAGCCGATCCAGCTCATGGACCAGCACGGCGCGGACGCGGTGCGCTGGTTCATGGCGGCCGGCGGCTCCCCGTGGGCGGCCCGCCGGGTCGGCCACGGCACGATCCAGGAAGTGGTCCGCAAGACCCTCCTCACGTACTGGAACACCGTCGCCTTCCAGGCGCTGTACGCCCGTACGTCGAACTGGGCCCCGTCGGCGGCCGACCCGGCCCCGGCGGACCGCACGGTCCTGGACCGCTGGCTCCTCTCGGAACTCCACACCCTCACGTCCGAGGTCACCGAGGCGATGGAGTCGTACGACACCCAGCGCGCCGGCAAGCTGCTCTCCTCGTTCGTGGACGACCTGTCCAACTGGTACGTGCGCCGCTCGCGCCGCCGCTTCTGGCAGGGCGACGCCTCGGCGCTGCGCACCCTGCACGACGTGGTCGAGACGGTGACCCGCCTCATGGCCCCGCTGACCCCCTTCATCACGGAGCGGGTCTGGCAGGACATGATCGTCCCGGTCACCCCGGAGGCGCCGGAGTCGGTCCACCTGTCCACGTGGCCGACGGCGGATACCTCGGCCGTCGACCCGACCCTCTCCCAGCAGATGCTGCTGGTCCGCCGCCTGGTGGAGCTGGGCCGGGCCACGCGCGCCGAGTCGGGCGTGAAGACCCGCCAGCCGCTGTCCCGGGCCCTGGTCGGTGCGGTGGGCTTCGACGCCCTGTCCCCCGAGCTCCAGGCCCAGATCACGGAGGAGCTGAACGTCTCCTCGCTGGCCTCCCTGTCGGAGGTCGGCGGCTCGCTGGTCGACACCACGGCGAAGGCGAACTTCCGCGCGCTGGGCAAGCGCTTCGGCAAGGGCGTCCAGGACGTGGCGAAGGCGGTGGCGGCGGCCGACGCGGCGGCGCTCTCCCTGGCCCTGCGCTCGGGCGAGGCCGTGGTGGAGGTGAACGGCGAGTCGGTCGCCCTCACCCCCGAGGAGGTCATCATCACGGAGACCCCGCGCGAGGGCTGGTCGGTGGCGTCCGACTCCGGCGCGACGGTCGCCCTGGACCTGGAGATCACCCCGGAGCTGCGGCTGGCGGGCCTGGCGCGTGACGCGATCCGCCTGATCCAGGAGGCCCGGAAGAACTCCGGCCTGGACGTGGCGGACCGGATCGCCCTGCGCTGGTCCTCGTCGGACCCGGAGGTCGTGACGGCCCTGACGGACCACGCGGCACTGATCGCGGACGAGGTCCTCGCCACGGACTACGCGTCCGCCGACGCGGACGCCGCGTACGGCGAGCCGTTCACGGACGAGTCCCTCGGCCTGACGTTCCGCCTCCGCAAGGCCTGATCACGAAGAAACCGAACGGCGCCCTCCGTCCCGGGGGGCGCCGTTCGTCGTTCCACACGCAGCGGGCCGAGCCGGATTCGAACCGGCGTCCTCCCTCCTGCGGAGAATGGCGCGACGACCTCTGCGCTACCGACCCGCTGCGCGCCGCCACTGTACCGGCCGGCACGGCAGCGGGCCGCGACGGCCGGGTACGGAAACGGGCCGGGCCCGGTGCCCCCGAAGGGGAACCGGGCCCGGCCCGTGACTGCCGACCTACTGGCGGGCGCCTAGTTGTCGTCCTCGTCGATCAGGAAGCCGCGCATCGGCGACGGCGCCTGCTGCATCGGCTGCGGCGCGGCCGGACGCACCGGAGCCATCGGCTGCGTCATCGCGGGGGACATCTGCTGCTGACCACCGTACGAGGGGCCACCCATCGGGGACGGGCCACCCATCGGCGAGGGACCGCCCATGGGCGACGGAGCGCCCATGGAGTGCCCCATCGCTCCGGCCGGAGCCATCGACGGGGTCGGCGACGGCGGCAGCGCCGGGCCGGCCGGGTTGCGCGGCGGGGCCAGGGAGTCGTCCGCCTGGGTCTCCAGCTGGCGCAGCTGCGACTCCAGGTAGGACTTCAGACGCGTACGGTACTCACGCTCGAAGCCCCGCAGGTCCTCGACCTTGCGCTCCAGCGTGGCGCGGGCGGACTCCAGGGAGCCCATCGCGACGCGGTGCTTCTCCTGGGCGTCCCGCTCCAGCGCGTCGGCCTTGGCACGGGCGTCCCGCTCCAGGCCCTCGGCGCGGCTGCGCGCCTCGCCGACGATCTTGTTGGCCTCGGAGCGGGCCTCCGCGATCGCCTGGTCGGCGGTCTGCTGCGCCAGCGACAGGACGCGGGCGGCGCTGTCGCCACCGGGGCCCTGCTGCGGGAGCTGCGGCTGCTGCATCTGCTGCATCGGCTGCATCTGCTGCCCCATCGACTGCATCTGCTGGCCCATCGGCTGCATCTGCTGGCCCATGGGCTGCATCTGCTGGCCGAGCGGGTTCTGGCCGCCCATGGACTGCTGACCCATGCCCTGCTGGCCCATACCCTGCTGGCCCATGCCCTGCTGGCCCATCTGCTGCTGGCCGCCCATGGTGTGCATGGGGCCGCCCATCGGACCCGGGCCGCCCGGACCCTGCGGTCCTTGTCCGCCGGGGCCGGCCGGAAGCTGCGGCTGGCCGCCCGGCAGCTGCGGCGGGCCCATCTGCGGCGGGCCCTGCTGCGCCGGCGGGCCGGATATGGCGGCGGGCACGGGGGCACCGGGGCCTCCGGGGCCGCGCTGGTCCTGGGGCTCGGGCTTGCGCATGCCCTGCTGCTGCTGGTTCTGCGCGGCGGCACGCGTGGCGGCGGCCAGCTTGGCGCGCAGGTCCTCGTTCTCGCGCAGCAGGCGCGTCAGTTCGGACTCGACCTCGTCGAGGAAGGCATCGACCTCGTCCTCGTCATAGCCTTCTCGGAGGCGGACGGTCGTGAACTGCTTGTTCCGCACGTCCTCGGGAGTCAGCGGCATGTCTTCTTCACCTCTACGTAGTCGTCGGCAGTCGGCAAGACCGTATCGGGACTGTCCCCGCGCTCACGGGGAAGCTCATCGTTCACACGCTTCTCGCAGCGGTGCTCACGAAACTGATGAGGATGTAAACGATGATCATCAGAACGAAGAAGGACAGGTCGAGTGCCACGCCCCCGAGACGCAACGGCGGAATGAAACGCCGGAGAAGCTTGAGCGGTGGATCGGTGACAGTGTAGGTGGCCTCAAGGACGACCACCATCGCCTTGCCGGGTGTCCATGAACGTGCGAACTGGAAGACGTAGTCCATCACCAGTCGGAAGATCAGCACGATAAGGAAGCACATCAGCACGATGTAGACCACCTGCAGTGCGACGCCCATCCCGCGCTTCCCTCTCCCCTGCTCTCGCTCTGTCCCCGGCCCCGTGTCTGACGGATCGGTCTAGCTTTGGTTGAAGAACCCGCCCTCCGCGATGCGGGCCTTGTCCTCCGCCGTGACATCGACGTTAGCAGGCGACAGCAGGAACACCTTCTGTGTCACGCGTTCAATACTGCCGTGCAGGCCGAAGACGAGGCCGGCGGCAAAGTCGACAAGTCGCTTCGCATCCGTGTCGTCCATCTCCGTGAGGTTCATGATTACCGGAGTGCCCTCACGGAAGTGTTCCCCGATGGTACGGGCCTCGTTGTAGGTCCGGGGGTGCAGCGTCGTGATGCGGTACGGCTCCCGCTCGGAGACGACCTTGGGCATGATCACGGGGGCGTTCTTCTCCAGGTTCGAGCGTTCAGGTGTGATGGATGCCACGGGGGCAATTCGCGCAGGACGTCCGTTTTCCACCGGCAATGGGATGGGTTCCCGTTGCGCCGGGGGCTGGGCAACTCGTACCGGTTCGTCCGTTACGGGCGGTTGGTGCACGGCCTGCTGGCGCCGGCGGTCCCGCTCCGGTTCCGGCTCGGGCTCGAACTCGTCGTCGGGGTCGTACCCCGGGTTGTCGTACCGGTCGTCCTCCACGAGGCCGAGGTAGACCGCCATCTTGCGCATCGCGCCGGCCATTCTCTGAATCCTCCGCTCTGTGGTGGATCGCCCTGTCGCAGGTGTGTCGCTGTGTCACCAAAGTCACCAACTGCCCGCGATCCACGTGGTCTGTCCGCCCGTCAGCGGTAATGACCATATTTTCTGCTGTGGTCCGACTTTCTTCGCGACGTTACCCGAGCCGGGGTCTCGCGCCGAGTACCGCAGTGCCGACGCGTACATGTGTCGCACCGGCCGCAACGGCCTGTTCCAGGTCTGCACTCATCCCGGCCGACACCATCGTGGCAGTCGGATGGTCCGCGCGCAGGCTGGATGACAATTCCACCAGCCGCTCGAAAGCGGCCTGTTCGCGTCCCGCGTAGGCCCCGGCCAGCGGAGCGACGGTCATCAGGCCGTCGAGCCGCAGTCCCGGCGCCCCGGCGACGAGGTCCGCGAGTTCGGCCAGCTGCTCCGGAGCGGCGCCGCCCCGGGTGCCGCGCTCCCCCGACTCCGCGTCGAGGGCGATCTGTACGAGGCAGCCGAGTTCGCGCCCGGCCCCCTCCGCGGCCGCCGAGAGCGCCGTGACGAGCTTCGGCCGGTCGACGGACTGCACGACATGCGCGTATCCCGCCACGGAACGGACTTTGTTCGTCTGCAACTGACCCACGAAGTGCCAGGTGAGCGGCAGATCCGCGCAGGCCGCGGCCTTGGGGGCGGCGTCCTGGTCACGATTCTCCGCCACATGGCGGACGCCCAGGTCCGCCAGCAGTCGTACGTCACTCGCGGGGTAGGTCTTGGTGACGACGATGAGCGTCACCTCGTCCCGTCCCCGCCCCGCGGCCGCGCAGGCGGACGAGATACGTTCCTCCACCCGCGCGAGGTTCCCCGCGAGCTCCGACTTACGGTCCGTCATCAGTCTTTTCCTACCGGGGGTCCGGGGGTTGCCCCCCGGGAAGACACAGTGTCCAACCAGACATATCCGGCAAGCCGCCCGGTCACCCGGTCGCGGCGGTACGAGAAGTGGTCCCGCGACTCCAGTGTGCAGACCGCCGAGCGGTGCAGGTTCACCACCCCCGCCTCCGCGAGCTGGGCGTGCACCCCGGCGACCACGTCGACGGACGGGGTCCCCCAACTCGTCTCGCCGTAGGCGGCCGGTACCACCTCGGCGACCGCGGCCCGCATCTCGGCCGGCACCTCGTAGCAGCGCCCGCAGACCGCCGGGCCGGTACGGGCGACGATCCGCCCGGGCTCGGCGCCGAGGGCGACCATCGCCTCCACGGCGGCGGGCACCACTCCGGCGACCAGTCCGGGCCGCCCCGCATGGGCCGCGCCCGCGACCCCCGCGACGGGGTCGGCCAGCAGGACCGGGGTGCAGTCCGCGGTGAGCACCGCGAGGGCGAGCCCCCGACGTGCGGTCACCACCGCGTCCACCGCCGGGACGTCGGCGGCGGCGCCCCAGGGTCCGGAGACCACCGCCACGTCACGGCCGTGCACCTGGTTCATCCAGACCACCCGGTCCGGCTCGATGCCCAGGGCCCCGGCGGCGGCCGCCCGGTTCGCGAGAACGGCGGTGGGGTCGTCTCCGACCGCGCCGCCGAGATTGAGCTCCTCGTACGGAACGGCGCTCACCCCGCCCCACCGGTCGGTGAAGGCGAAGTGGGCGCCGCTCTCGTCGTACTGGTCCAGCGTCACTTCAAGAAGTCCGGGACATCCAGTTCCTCGGCCGGGCTGTCCTGGTACGGCCGGGCCGTCGGGACCTGCGGCGCGGGGGCCGCGGTCTCCATCGGAGCCGCCTCGACCGGGGCCGGGGGCTCTTCGCGCGGGGTGACCGTGCCCAGTCCGCCGAAGGCCGGGCGCACCGGCTCGGCCGCGCGGACCGGCGCCGGGGCCGGCTCCTCGCGCTTGGTGGACGCGGCACCGATGACGTTGTCCCGGCGGGCGGGGGGCTGTCCGCCGTCGAAGCCGGCGGCGATGACGGTGACCCGTACCTCGTCGCCGAGCGCGTCGTCGATGACGGCGCCGAAGATGATGTTCGCCTCGGGGTGGGCGGCCTCGCTCACCAGCTGCGCGGCCTCGTTGATCTCGAAGAGGCCGAGGTCCGAGCCACCGGAGATGGAGAGGAGCACTCCCCTCGCACCGTCGATGGACGCCTCCAGCAGCGGCGAGGAGATCGCCATCTCGGCGGCGGCCACCGCGCGGTCGTCGCCGCGGGCCGAGCCGATGCCCATGAGGGCCGAGCCGGCCTCGGACATGACGGACTTGACGTCCGCGAAGTCGAGGTTGATCAGACCCGGGGTGGTGATGAGGTCGGTGATGCCCTGGACACCCGAGAGCAGGACCTGGTCGGCCGACTTGAAGGCGTCCAGGACCGAGACCTGGCGGTCCGAGATGGACAGCAGCCGGTCGTTCGGGATGACGATGAGGGTGTCGACCTCTTCGCGGAGCTCGGCGATGCCGTCCTCCGCCTGGTTCGCGCGGCGCCGGCCCTCGAAGGTGAACGGCCGGGTGACCACACCGATCGTCAGGGCGCCGAGCGAGCGCGCGATGTTGGCGACGACGGGTGCGCCGCCGGTGCCGGTGCCGCCGCCCTCGCCGGCGGTCACGAAGACCATGTCGGCCCCCTTGAGGACCTCCTCGATCTCCTCGCGGTGGTCCTCTGCCGCCTTGCGACCGACTGCCGGGTTGGCGCCGGCGCCGAGGCCCCGGGTGAGTTCACGGCCGACGTCGAGCTTGACGTCGGCGTCGCTCATCAACAGCGCCTGGGCGTCCGTGTTGATGGCGATGAACTCGACGCCCTTGAGACCGACCTCGATCATTCGGTTGATGGCATTGACACCACCGCCGCCGACACCGATGACCTTGATGACTGCGAGGTAGTTCTGCGGTGCTGCCACGTCGAAGGCCTCTCGCCTCGAGTTACGTGTCGCCGCCTCGCGGGCCTGCGTTGCGACGACTGATGCCGAAATGTGGGACGGTCCGAACGCGCCGACCCGAACCCTAACCCTGAAGTTTAGGGTTAAGTATGTGCCTGTTCCCTGGACTCTTCCGAACAGGACACTAAGTCGACAAGTAGCGCGTGTTCAACGAACACGCCGAACCTCCCGTTTTTCTTTTCACCCTATGTGATCACCCGTATCGGTGGCCAACCAGGGTGCGTCGCTGTTCGACCCGGCGTCAACTCCCGGACACCGCAGGGGCGGTGGGGACGCTCACGTCAAAGTGGTCAGCCTTGGGCGCGGCTTTCAGCAGGGCGGTCAGCGCACGGCCCTTCGCCTCGCCCTGCTCCCCGCTGCCCCACACCACGGTCCGGCCGCGGGTCAACTCCAGTACGACCGAGTCGTACGAGCCCACCCTGACCTGCACGGTCTCCTTGGCGACCGCTTCGGGGAGGTCCCCGGCGACGCCCACGGCCTCGTGCAGCAGCCGCTCCTCGTCGAAGCGGCGGCCGCTCGGCGACTGCGCCGCGGACAATTCGAGGACCGGAACGCCCGCGGGAGCTTTCGCGGTCGTGTCGAATCGCACACCCGAAGCGTCCACTTCCACGAACTTGGCGTCCTTTTTGATGAGCAGGACGGGTTTGCGCTCCGTCACTTTCAGCCCGATTCCGTGCGGCCAGGCCCGCACCACCTCGACCGAATCGACGCGGGCCAGCCGGCTGCGGACCCGGCCCGCGATCTCGTCGGTGTCCACGGACACCAGCGGCGCCCCGACCGGTACGGCCGCGGCGCCCAGCACCTGCTCGGGGGTCAGCACCTGGGTTCCGCTCGTGGTCACCTTCTCGACGCGGAGCCAGGAGGAGCCGTAGAGCACCCAGCTGCCGCCCCCGGTGAGGAGGACGGCGGCGAGGAGGGAGAGCAGCACGGGACCCCGGCTGCGCAGACGCCGGACGAGGCGCTGAACACCGGGGCCCCGCGGGCCGGACTCCCCTGAGGGCCCCGACGACCTGGGCGGCTTGGGCGGCTTGGGAGAGCCGGAGCCCTTGCCCTTCCGGGCGGACCCGGGGTTGCCGCGCTGTGCGGTCGTCGCTCCGGCCACTCCTGTGCCTCCTGCGCTAGCGGTTCCTGTGTGCGGCGATCGCCTCGTACACCATCGCGACGAGCAGGTCGTCGGCGTCGCGGCGGCCGAACTCGGCGGCGGCGCGGGACATCTCGTACAGGCGGTGCGGGTCGGCGAGCACCGGGAGGACCTGGCTGAGCACCCACTCGGGCGTCAGCTCCGCGTCGTCGACGAGCAGGCCGCCGCCGGCCTTGACCACCGGCTGGGCGTTGAGCCGCTGTTCGCCGTTGCCGATCGGCAGCGGGACGTATGCGGCCGGCAGCCCGACGGCGGAGAGTTCGGCGACGGTCATCGCGCCCGCGCGGCACAGCATCATGTCGGCGGCGGCGTACGCGAGATCCATCCGGTCCACGTACGGTACCGGCACATACGGCGGCATCCCGGGCATGTTGTCGACACGCGGCAGTTCGTTCTTCGGGCCGACCGCGTGCAGGATCTGGATCCCGGAGCGCTGGAGGGTCGGAGCGACCGCCTGGATCACCTCGTTGAGCCGGCGGGCGCCCTGCGAGCCGCCGGAGACCAGCAGGGTCGGCAGGTTGGGGTCCAGGCCGAAGGCGGCGCGCGCCTCCGGGCGGACCGCGGCCCGGTCCAGGGTGGAGATGCTGCGGCGCAGCGGGATGCCCACGTAGCGGGCGCCGCGCAGCTTGCTGTCGGGGGTGGAGACCGCGACGGCGTGCGCGTAACGGGAGCCGATCTTGTTGGCCAGTCCCGGACGGGCGTTGGCCTCGTGGACGATGATCGGCACCCCGAGCCGCTTGGCGGCGAGGTAGCCGGGCAGGGCCACGTAGCCGCCGAAGCCGACGACGCAGTCGGCCTTGGTGCGCTCCAGGATCTCCTCGGCGGCCTTGATCGTCCCGCGCAGCCGTCCTGGGACGGTGATGAGCTCGGGGGTGGGCTTGCGGGGCAGCGGGACGGCCGGGATCAGTCCCAGCTCATAGCCGCGCTCGGGCACGAGGCGGGTTTCGAGCCCGCGCTCCGTGCCGAGGGCGGTGATGCCCACGGAAGGGTCCTGCCTGCGCAGGGCGTCCGCGAGGGCGAGCGCCGGCTCGATGTGGCCGGCGGTCCCCCCACCGGCGAGTACGACATGCACCGAAATTCACCGCTCTCCGGACGGACGCCTCTTGACGCTCCGTCTCATCGACTTCCATCTCTGCCCGGTCCGCTTCCAGCCGGTCTTCGGCTGGCGCATCGCGAGCGCCGCGCGCGCCGCCGGCTCCTCCCGCGCGAAGGCGATGAGCAGTCCGACCGCGAACATCGTCGGCAGCAGCGCGGACCCTCCGTACGAGAACAGCGGGAGCGGGACTCCGGCGATCGGCAGCAGACCGAGCACCGCACCGATGTTGATCACGGCCTGGGCCGTGATCCAGGTGGTCACGCCTCCCGCGGCATACCGTACGAAGGAGTCCTCCGTGCGTCCGGCCACGCGGATACCCGCATAGCCTAGAGCCGCGAACAGGGCGAGTACCGACAGCGTCCCCGCCAGACCCAGTTCCTCCCCGGTGATGGCGAAGATGAAGTCGGTGTGGGCTTCGGGCAGTTGCCCCCATTTTTCCACACTGGCACCCAAACCGGAACCGAACCATCCGCCGGATGCGAGGGCGTAGATCCCGTGCACGGCCTGCCAGCACAGGTCGCCCCGGCCGGGATCCGTCGCGCCGATGCAGGCGAGCCGGTCCATCCGGTGCGGGCTGGTCCTGATCAGCAGTGCGACGATCACACCCGCGAAGGCGAGCACCGCCACGAACATCCGCGTCGGGGCTCCCGCCAGCCAGAGCAGGCCGAACAGGATGGCCCCGAGGATCATCGCGGTGCCCATGTCCCCGCCCAGCATGATCAGCCCGAGCAGCAGGAACGCCACCGGGACCAGCGGCACCAGCAGGTGCTTCCACTGGCTCAGCAGCTCCTTCTCGCCCTTGCGGGCCAGCAGGTCGGCGCCCCAGAGGATCAGTGCCAGCTTGCCGAACTCACTGGGCTGGAGCATGAACGGACCACCAAGGGAGATCCAATTCTGGTTGCCGTTGATCGCCACCCCTATCCCGGGCACCTGGACCAGGACCATCAGGAACAGGGTTCCCGCGAGCACGGGGTACGACAGCGCCCGGTGCAGTTTGACCGGCATCCGGGAGGCGACCAGCAGCAGCCCGGTGCCGATCAGGGCGGCGAGGAACTGCTTCTTGAAGAAGTACGCGTCACCCAGCCCCAGCTGGAGCGCTTTGATCATCGAGGCCGAGTAGACCATCACCAGGCCGAGCACGGTGATGAGCAGCGAGCTGCCGAAAATCAGGTAGTACGCGGTGAGGGGTCGGTCCCAGGCCTTGCGCAACTGCCGCTGCGTACGCCGCAGCCGCTCCAGCGGCCCGCGCCCGCCGGGCGGCCGCACGCTCCCCGCCGGACGCCTGCGGCCCTGGGCCTTGACCGTCCGGGCGGACTTGGCGCCGTTCACGGACTTGGCGGCCTTCACGGCGGACGGCCGCCGCCCCGGCAGCACCTGCTTGGCCGGCATGTGTGACCTTCCCCTCCACTCGTACGAGGCGAGCAGCCGTCGGGGAGGCTCGCCGGCCTGGGAGCGGGCCGGCCGGACCTACGCGCCCTCGGCGGCCAGCTCGCGCACCGCGTCCGCGAATGCGTCCCCACGCTTGTTGTAGTTCGCGAACATGTCCATCGAGGCACAGGCCGGGGCCAGCAGAACCGTGTCGCCGGGCTCTGCGAGCCGGGCCGCTTCCCGGACCGCTGCGAGCATCGCCCCAGTGTCGGTCCGGTCGAGGTCGACGACCGGGACCTCGGGGGCGTGTCGCGCCAGCGCCTCGGCGATCAGCGCCCGGTCGGCGCCGATCAGCACCACGGCGCGCATCCGCTTCTGCGACTTCTGGACGAGCTCGTCGAAGGTCGCGCCCTTGGCGAGGCCGCCGGCGATCCACACGACGGGCTCGAAGGCCGCCAGGGAGGCCTCGGCGGCGTGCGTGTTGGTGGCCTTGGAGTCGTCGATGTACGTGACCCCCGCGACCTCGTCCACGTACGCCACGCGGTGCGCGTCGGGGCGGAAGTCGCGCAGCCCGTCGCGGACCGCGCGCGGCGCGACGCCGAAGGCGCGGGCCAGGGCCGCCGCGGCGAGCGCGTTGGCGATGTTGTGCGGGGCCGGCGGGTTGACGTCCTTGACCTCGGCGAGCTCCTGGGCGTTCTTCTGCCGGTTCTCGACGAAGGCGCGGTCCACGAGGATGCCGTCGACGACGCCGAGCATGGAGGGGCCGGGGGCGCCGAGGGTGAAGCCGATCGCCCGGCAGCCCTCCTCGACGTCGGCTTCGACGACCAGGGCCTCGGTGGCCGGGTCGGCGACGTTGTAGACGCAGGCGACCGTGTTGCCCTCGTAGATCCGGCCCTTGTCGGCGGCGTACGCCTCCATGGAGCCGTGCCAGTCGAGGTGGTCGGGGGCCAGGTTGAGCACGGCCGCCGAGTGGGCGCGCAGCGAGGGCGCCCAGTGGAGCTGGTAGCTGGAGAGCTCGACGGCGAGGACGTCGTACGCCTCCTCGCCGAGGACCACGTCGATGATCGGGGTGCCGATGTTGCCGACGGCCGCGGTCTTCAGGCCCGCGGCCTTCAGGATCGACGCGAGCATCTGGGTGGTGGTGGTCTTGCCGTTGGTGCCGGTGATCGCCAGCCACTCGGCGGGCCCGGCCGGGGCCTGCCCGGCGTCGGCTTCCCCACCGGCATCCGCTGCCGCGGCCCGGCGGGCGGCGCGCAGTTCCACTCCGGCCCCGCGCAGCCGCCAGGCGATCTCGACGTCTCCGACGACGTCGACGCCCGCCTCGGCGGCGGCCCGGAAGAGCGGGCTCTCGGGCTGCCAGCCCGGCGAGGTGACGACCAGTTCGGTGCCCTCGGGCAGGGCTTCCCCGGCCCGGACGCCGCCCGGCAGGTGTCCCAGGCGGACCTCGATGCCCAGCTCCGCGAGTTCGGCGGCCTTCGCGCGGTGCGCGTCGCCGTCGCCGTTGTCGACGACGGTCACCTTCGCCCCGAGCCCGGCCAGCGCCCGGGCGGCGCTGATGCCGCTGATGCCGAGGCCGGCCACGGTGATCCGGCCCGGCAGACCGTACCGGCCCAGGGCATCGGGGCCGAGCAGGCCGGCCAGGTCGGTGGTGCTCACTTGTCGGCTGCCCATCCCGCGTAGAAGAGTCCGAGACCCACGATCACGCACATGCCCTGGATGATCCAGAACCGGACCACCACCAGGACCTCGGACCACCCCTTCAGTTCGAAGTGGTGCTGGAGCGGGGCCATCCGGAAGACGCGCTTCCCGGTGAGCTTGAAGGAGCCGACCTGGATGACGACCGACATGGTGATGAGGACGAAGAGGCCGCCGAGGAGGGCGATCAGGAACTCCGTGCGGGAGCAGATCGCGAGACCGGCGAGGGCGCCGCCGAGGGCCAGCGAGCCGGTGTCACCCATGAAGATCTTGGCGGGCGAGGTGTTCCACCACAGGAAGCCGAAGCAGGCGCCCATCAGCGCGGAGGCGACGATCGCGAGGTCCAGCGGATCTCGTACCTCGAAGCAGGCGTTGGGGTTCGTCAGGGTCTGCGCGTTGGCGCACGACTCCTGGAACTGCCAGACGCCGATGAAGGTGTACGCGCCGAAGACCATCACCGCGGCGCCGGTGGCCAGGCCGTCCAGACCGTCCGTCAGGTTCACGCCGTTGGACATCGCCAGGATCATGAACAGCGCCCAGACCACGAACAGCACCGGGCCGATCGACCAGCCGAAGTCCGTGACGAACGACAGCTTGGTGGAGGCCGGGGCGTTGCCGCGGGCGTCCTTGAACTGCAGTGCGAGCACGGCGAAGGCGATGCCGACGATCAGCTGGCCGGCCATCTTGGCCTTGGCCCGCAGACCGAGCGAGCGACGCTTGACGATCTTGATGTAGTCGTCGAGGTAGCCCACCAGGCCCATGCCGGACATCAGGAAGAGCACCAGCACGCCGGAGAACGTGGCCGGGCTGCCCGTGATCACCTTCGTCAGGGCGTACGCGATGATCGTCGCCAGGATGAAGGAGATGCCGCCCATGGTGGGCGTGCCCTTCTTCCCGGCGTGGCCGCGCGGGCCGTCGTCGCGGATGAACTGGCCGTAACCCTTGCGGGCCAGCAGCTTGATCAGCAGCGGGGTGCCGACCACGGTCAGGAACATGCCGATGACACCGGCGAAGAGGATCTGCCTCATCGGTCGGCGACCTCACCCTCACCGGACAACAGAGCCAGAGCGACCCGCTCCAGGCCGACCGACCTGGAAGCCTTCACCAGCACGACGTCACCCGGGCGCAGTTCACTGCGCAACAGGTCGATCGCCGCCTGCGCGTCGGACACGACCACCGACTCCTCACCCCACGAACCCTCGTTATATGCGCCCAGTTGCAGCCAGGACGCTTCCCTGCCCCCGACTGCGACGAGCTTGCTCACGTTGAGCCGGACGGCAAGCCGTCCCACCGCGTCGTGCTCGGCCAACGATGCGTCCCCGAGCTCGGCCATGGGACCGAGCACCGCCCACGTACGTCCCCCGTCGGCCCTGGCCGCGCCGCCCATCGCGGCAAGCGCGCGCAGAGCGGCCCGCATGGACTCGGGATTCGCGTTGTAGGCGTCGTTGACGATCGTCACGCCGTCCGCCCGCTCGGTGACCTCCATCCGCCACCGGGACAAGGTGCCCGCCCCGGAGAGCGCGGTGGCGATCTCCTCGACGGACATGCCCAGTACATGGGCGACGGCGGCCGCGGCGAGCGCGTTCGACACGTGGTGCTCACCGTACAGGCGCAAGGTCACTTCGCCGCACCCGGTGGGTGTGTGGAGTGTGAAGGAGGGCTGTCCTGCCGGTGTCATACGGACTTCCGAGGCCCGTACGTCGGCGTCGTCGGCCTCGCCGAACAGCACCGTACGGGCCTTCGTCCGGGCGGACATCGCGCGCACCAGCGGATCGTCGGCGTTGAGGACCGCGACTCCGCCATCGGCTTCGGACGGCAGGGCCTCGACGAGCTCGCCCTTGGCCTGGGCGATCTGCTCGCGGCCGCCGAACTCGCCGATGTGGGCGGTCCCGACGTTGAGGACGAGTCCGATGCGCGGCGGGGTCAGGCCGGTGAGGTAGTCGATGTGCCCGATGCCGCGGGCGCCCATCTCCAGCACCAGGTGCCGGGTTTCCTCCGTGGCGCGCAGCGCGGTGAGCGGCAGGCCGATCTCGTTGTTGAGGGAGCCCGGGGTCCACACCGTGGGCGCGTGGGCCTGGAGCACCTGGGCGATGAGGTCCTTGGTGGAGGTCTTGCCGGCGGAGCCGGTCAGGGCCACCACGTCGGTGCCGAGGCGCTCGACGACGGCTCGGGCGAGGGCGCCGAGGGCCTTCTCGACATCGGCGACGACGATCGCGGGTACGCCGACGGGCCGGGCGGCGAGGACGGCCGCGGCTCCGGAGGCGACCGCGCGCTCGGCGTAGTCGTGGCCGTCGACGTGTTCACCGGCGAACGCGGCGAACAGGCTGCCGGCCTCCACCTGGCGGGAGTCGATGACCACGGACCCGGTGATCCGCACGGACGGATCCGGTATGTCGTGGGGCCGCCCGCCGGTGATGTCGGCGATCTCGGCGAGGGAAAGGGCGATCACTGGTTCACCTCGGCCTGTCGGACTTCGTTGCCTTGCAGGTGCTGCTGGTTCTGCCGGAGTTCGATCGCGGCCCGGAGCACCGCGCGGTCGTCGAAGGGCCGTACGACGCCTGCCGTGTCCTGGCCCTGCTCGTGGCCCTTGCCCGCCACCAGCACGGTGTCCCCGGCCTCGGCGCGCGCGACGGCGGCGGCGATGGCCGCGGCCCGGTCGGCGTCGACGAGGACCGTGCCGCGCTCTTCGGCGGGTACGGAGACGGCGCCCTCGAACATCGCGGCGAGGATCACGAGGGGGTCCTCGGAGCGCGGGTTGTCGGAGGTCAGCACGGCGGTGTCGGCGAACCGGGCGGCCGCGGCTCCCATCGGGGCGCGCTTGGTGGTGTCACGGTCGCCGCCGCAGCCGAGCACGATGTGCAGCTTGCCGGTGGTGACTTCGCGCAGCGCGCGGAGCACCGATTCGACGGCGTCCGTCTTGTGCGCGTAGTCGACGACGGCGAGGTACGGCTGGCCCGCGTCCACCCGCTCCAGCCGGCCGGGGACCCCGGGCACCGCGGCGACGCCGTCGGCGGCGGTCTGCGGGTCGAGGCCCGCGGCGGCGAGCGTGACGATCGCGGCGACGGTGTTGGCGACGTTGAACGGGCCGGGCAGCGGGGCCGTGGCTCGTACGCGCTGCCCCTCCGGCCCGACCACGGTCAGCGTGGAGTCCATGTGCCCGAACACGACGTCCTCGGCGCGCCAGTCGGCGGCCGCATCGCCCTCGGCGGAGAAGGTGACCACCGGGATGGCGGCCTCCTTGGCGAGGCGGCGGCCGTACTCGTCGTCGATGTTGACCACCCCGAGGCGGGCGCGGCGCTCGGTGAAGAGCTGCGCCTTGGCCTGGAAGTAGTCCTCCATGTCCGAGTGGAACTCCATGTGCTCCGGGCTCAGGTTGTTGAAGACGGCCACGTCGAAGACGCATCCGTCGACCCGGCCGAGCACCAGGGCGTGGCTGGAGACCTCCATGGCGACGGCCTCGACCCCGCGTTCGCGCATGACCGCGAAGAGGGCCTGGAGGTCGGTGGCCTCGGGGGTGGTGCGCTCCGACTTGATGCGCTCGTCGCCGATGCGCATCTCGACGGTGCCGACCAGCCCGGTGGAGCGTCCGGCCCCGCGCAGACCGCCCTCGACGAGGTACGCCGTGGTGGTCTTGCCGGAGGTGCCGGTGATGCCGATCTGGAGCAGGCCCTCGCCGGGACGGCCGTAGATCGTGGCGGCGAGCTCGCCCATCCGGCCGCGCGGATCGGCGACGGCCAGGACCGGCAGGCCGGTCGCGGCCGCGCGCTCGGCGCCCGACGGGTCGGTCAGCACGGCCGCGGCGCCGAGGGCGGCCGCCTGGGCGGCGAAGTCGGCGCCGTGCAGCTTGGCGCCGGGCAGGGCCGCGTACAGGTCGCCGGGGCGCACGGCACGGGAGTCGTGCGTGATCCCGGTGATCTGCGGGGGCTGCGCCGCGGCGGCCGCGCCGGGGGCTTCGATGCCCAGCAGGGTGGCCAGCTCGCCCAGGGGTGTCGGGCGGGCGGCCTGGGGCCGGGGCGCTCCCGGCGGCGTTGCCGGGGCGTCTTTCTGGGCGGTTCTGGGCTGATCAGCGTGGGACACGGCGGTGAGCGTACCGGGCGCGGCGGGCCGCTCGCGAAGTGAGGGCCCGGCCGCGTGGGCGGCGGCCGACGGGTTCCCGGGTTTCGGGGTGATCGTTGTCACTGATGGTGCCTCACGGATTTCTGGCGGGCCGGCCGGCCCGCCGGGTCACTGGCCGGGCTGCCGGCTGGGCTGTGCGGAGGGCGCTGCGGAGGGCTGGGGGGCGGGTGCGGGGCCGGCGTCGAAGGTGACCGGGAGCCCGGCGGGGGCGGTTCCGGTCGGGGCGACCTGGAGGGTCTTGAGGGCGAACTCCATGACCTTCTTGTAGATCGGGCCGCAGATCTGGCCGCCGAAGTAGCTGCCCTTGGTGGGGTTCTGGATGGCGCAGTACACGGTGATCCGCGGGTTGTCGGCGGGCGCGAATCCGGCGAAGGAGGCGGTGTAGCCCTTGTAGCGGCCGGTGGCCGGATCCACCCGGTTGGACGTGCCGGTCTTGCCACCGACCCGGTAGCCGGGGATGCGGGCCTTGGTGCCGGTGCCCTCCTGGTCGTCGACGACCGACTCCAGCATCTGGGACAGGGCCTTGGCGGTGTCCTGGCTGATGACGCGGGTCTGCTCGGGCGCCGGGGCCGGGGCGAAGCGGCCGTCGGGGCCCTTGGTCCCGCGGACCAGGGTGGGTGCGATCCGTACCCCGCCGTTGGCGATCGTCGAGTACACGGAGGCCGCCTGCATGGCGTTGAGGGACAGGCCCTGGCCGAAAGGGATCGTGTACTGCTGGGAGGTGGACCAGGCCTCGGGCCGGGCGAGGATGCCGCGGGACTCGCCCGGGTAGTTCAGGCCGGTGGGCCGGCCGATGCCGAACTTGTTCAGGTAGGAGAAGAGGACCCGGTTGGCCTCGGGCTGGGTGGCGCCGAGCTGGCCGGTGGCCAGGATGGTGCCGATGTTGGAGGACTTGGCGAGGACCCCGTTGAGGGTCAGGTACCAGGTCGGGTGGTCGATGTCGTCCTTGAACAGCCGGTCGCCGCGGTGCAGCCGGTTGGGGACCTCGACGTGGGTCTCGGGGGTGGCCTTCTTCTCCTCCAGCACGGCCGCCATCGACATCACCTTGGCGGTGGAGCCGGGCTCGTACACGTCCTGGAGGGCCGCGTTGCCCATGGCGGCGGAGGAGGCCTTCGAGAGGTCGTTGGGGTCGAAGCCGGGGGCGTTGGCCATGGCCAGCACCTCGCCGGTGCGGGTGTCCTGGACGACGACGTAGCCGCGGTCGGCCTCGGACTTGGCGACCTGCTCGCTGATGGCGCTCTGCGCCGCCCACTGGATGTCGCGGTCGATGGTCAGCTCGACGTCCTCGCCGGGTACGGCGGGCTTCTCGCTGGACCCGGCGGTGGGCACGCGGCGGCCGCCGGACTGGGCGTAGGTGATCGCGCCGTCCTTGCCGGCCAGCTTCTTGTCGAGGGAGGACTCCAGGCCGCCGGCGCCCTTGCCCTCGGCGTTGACGTAGCCCAGTATCCCGGCGGCCAGGTCCCCGTTGGGGTACACGCGCTTGCTGCTGTCCTCGTTGAACACGCCGGAGAGGACGTTGGCGCCGGGGCCGTTGTTCTTCTTGTCGGCGGCCGCCTTGTCGGCGAAGACCCGCTTGAGGTCCTTGATCTGGTTCCAGACCTGGGGGGTCTGGCGGCGGGCCAGGATCACGTAGCGGGTGTTCTTGGTCTTCAGGCGGGCGGAGAGCTCCTTGGCGTCCTGGCCGAGGATCGGCGCGAGGAGGGCGGCGGCCTGCTCGGGGGCGTCGGGGGCCTTGCTGTCCTGCGGGGTGAACATCTTCGGGTCGGCGGTGATGTCGTACGCGTCGACGCTGGTCGCGAGGGCGACGCCCTTGCGGTCGGTGATCTCGCCGCGCTCGGCGGCGAGGGTGTAGCTGGCGAAGCGGTTCTCGGAGGCCTTGGCGGAGTACGCGGAGGCGTCGACGGCCTGCACCTGGAGCAGCCGTACGACGAAGGCCACCATGACGAGGGTCAGCCCGACGCTGACGAGCCGCAGCCGGGGCTTGGGGCTGCCGAGCCGGATGGTGTGCTGCTGCCTCGTGGGGCCGGGCCGCCGCGTGGCAGGGCGCGAGGTGGCTCGCGTCCGCCCCGGCCCGGGCCCGGGCACCCGCCGCCCGCCCGGCGCGCTCACGCCCCCACCGCCGCACCGGTGCTGGGGGGAGGTCCCGCCGGGGGTACCCCCGGCGGGGGCTGGGGGAGGGTCCGCGTCACGACGTCACCTTCCGGAGGTCGGGTTGGACTGGGGGCACCGCCCGGCGCGGGCTGCCCGGCCTGCGGCGCGCCCGCCGGGGCACCGCCCGGGGTGCCGGTCGGCCCGCCGCCCGGGGCGGAACCCTGAGCGGGGCCGGGGGCGCCGGCCTGGGCGGCGGACTGGGGCTGGCCGGGGGTGGCTGCCGGGGCGGAGCCTGTGGCGGCGGCCGGGCTCGGAGGCGGCAGGGCTTCCGCGGGGGCCGCCGTGCCCGTCACCTTGCCGTCCGGGCCGATGAAGACCGGGCTCCCGCCCGGGACCAGGCCGAGCTCGTGCGCCCGCCGCTGCAGGGCGTCCGGCGCCGAGTACCCGTCCACATCCCGCTGGAGCGCCTGCTCCTCGTCCGTGAGCGCGGTGGTCTCCTTCTTCAGCCGGCTCAGCTGGAAGGAGCCCTGGTTGAGCGCCGAGTTCAGCAGCAGCAGGCTGATCAGCCCACCGGCCAGCAGCGCCACCACCAGCAGGACGAACGGCATCCGCGCCGCCTGCCCCGAGGGGCCACCGCGCAGCCGCCCCAGTCCCCCGGCTCTGCTCACAGCCGCGCCTCCCGGATGCGCTCGACCCCGCGGAAGCGGGCCGGCGCGGCCCGGCGGTTCTCGGCGATCTCCTCCTCCGTGGGCAGCTCCGCGCCCCGGGTGAGCAGCTTCAGCTTGGGCTGGTACTTCTCCGGCACCACCGGCAGCCCCGGCGGCGCCGTCGATGCCGCTCCCGCCGCGAAGACCTGCTTGACCAGCCGGTCCTCCAGCGAGTGGTACGAGAGCACCGCGATCCGGCCGCCCACCGCGATCCGCTCCACGGCCGCCGGGATCGCCCGCTCCAGGACCGACAGCTCGCCGTTGACCTCGATGCGCAGCGCCTGGAAGGTCCGCTTGGCCGGGTTGCCGCCGGTCCGCTTCGCCGCCTGCGGCAGCGCGTCGCGGATCAGCTCGACCAGCCGCGCACTGTTCGTGAACGGCTCCTTCTCCCGCTCGCGGACGACCGCCGAGACGATCCGCTTGGCCTGCTTCTCCTCGCCGTACTGGCGCAGGATCCGTACGAGCTCGCCCGGCGGGTACGTGTTGAGGACCTCGGCGGCGCTCATCCCGGTCGTCTGGTCCATCCGCATGTCCAGCGGCGCGTCCTGCGCGTACGCGAACCCGCGGTCGGCCTCGTCGAGCTGCATGGACGAGACGCCCAGGTCGAAGAGGACGCCCTGGACGGCGGGGATGCCGAGCCGGTCCAGTACGTCGGGCAGCTCGTCGTACACGGCGTGGACGAGGGTGGCGCGGTCGCCGAAGGGTGCGAGCCGCTCGCCGGAGAGCCGCAGGGCCTCCTTGTCGCGGTCGAGGCCGATCAGATGCGCCTCGGGGAACCGGGTCAGCAGGGCCTCGCTGTGGCCGCCGAGGCCGAGGGTGCAGTCGACGACGACGGCCCCGGGCCTCTCCAGCGCCGGGGCCAACAGGTCCAGGCACCGCTGGAGCATCACCGGGACATGTCGGGACTCGCTAGTCAAAGCGCCCTCTCAGATAACGGCGCGGCAGGCATACGCCGCGCCGCGCACGCGGAGTGTTACCAGGGGGCCGGGCGGCCGGTCAGGGCCGGGCTCCGGCCGGTTCGCGTCACTTTAGTGCAACGGTCGCCGCGGTCAACGAACCGCCCCGCGCGCCGTGCGCACCACTCGTACGGAACGTACAAAAGCCGTGAATCACTCAAACGGCCGCTGCCGCCCACCCCTGTGGGTTAGCTCACAACAAGGACGGTTGACGTTCTTTGTCCACCCTCACTCGATGCCTTTACCAGCGGTGACCACTAACGTCGTATGCATGACGACTTCCGCATCCCTGCCCGCAGAGTCCACCCCCAAGGCATCCAGCGGCGGCTCCGTCACGGACCGGCTGGTGGCGGCGAACCGGCAGTACGCCGCGGAATTCGCGGACCCCGGCATGGACGCCCGCCCCGTCCTGCACGTGGCCGTCGTGGCCTGCATGGACGCCCGCCTCGACCTGCACAAGGCGCTCGGCCTGGAGCTCGGCGACTGTCACACCATCCGCAACGCGGGCGGTGTCGTCACCGACGACACCATCCGGTCACTCACGATCAGCCAGCGCGCCCTGGGCACCCGCGCGGTGATACTGATCCACCACACCGGCTGCGGCCTCGAAAGCCTGACCGAGGACTTCCGGCACGAGCTGGAGGACGAGGTCGGCCAGCGCCCCGCCTGGGCCGTCGAGGCCTTCCGGGACGTCGACCAGGACGTCCGGCAGTCCATGCAGCGGGTCCGGACGAACCCCTTCCTGCCCCACCGCGACGATGTGCGAGGCTTCGTCTTCGACGTGCACACCGGACTCCTGCGGGAGATCGATCCCGCCTCGTGAGTGACACAGGGCCACAACGCCGTCAAGAATGCGGGAAGACGCCGCCCGGAAAACCGTCCGGACCGGCGTCCGTGTCGGGGTGGGCCGGAGTGCGCTGAGGGCGTCGGCCCTGCGGAAAGGGCCGAGGAGAACCAGGTGACGACGTATGACGACCGAGCGAGCCTCGCAGATCTGACGAGCACGGCGGAGCGGGTGCGCCAGTCCGTCGAGAGCGTGATCGAGGGCAAGCCCGAGGTCGTACGCATCGCGCTGACCGTGCTGCTCGCCGAGGGGCACCTGCTGATCGAGGACGTCCCCGGCGTCGGCAAGACCATGCTCGCCAAGACGCTGGCGAAGTCCATCGACTGCTCGGTGCAGCGCATCCAGTTCACGCCGGACCTGCTGCCCTCCGACATCACCGGCGTCAGCATCTACGACCAGCAGCGCCGCGAGTTCGAGTTCAAGCCGGGCGCGATCTTCGCGCAGATCGTCATCGGCGACGAGATCAACCGCGCCTCGCCGAAGACCCAGTCCGCGCTGCTGGAGTCGATGGAGGAGCGCCAGGTCACCATCGACGGCACGACGTACACGCTGCCGAGCCCGTTCATGGTGGTCGCCACCCAGAACCCGGTGGAGATGGAGGGCACCTACCCCCTCCCCGAGGCCCAGCGCGACCGCTTCATGGCCCGCGTCTCCGTCGGCTACCCGAGCCCCGACGCCGAGCTCCAGATGCTCGACGTGCACGGCGGGGTCTCCCCGCTCGACGACCTCCAGGCCGTCGCCCACGCCCACGACATCGTCAAGCTGATAGAGGCCGTCCGCGAGGTGTACGTCGCCGACCCCGTCCGGCGCTACGTCGTCGACCTGGTCTCCGCGACCCGCAGCCACCCGGACCTGCGCCTGGGCGCCTCGCCCCGTGCCACCCTCCACCTGCTGCGCGCCGTGAAGGCCTCCGCCGCGCTGTCCGGCCGGGACTACGTACTGCCCGACGACGTACAGGCGCTGGCCGCGCCCGTCCTCGCGCACCGGCTGCTGCCGACCGCGCAGGCCCAGCTCAACCGGCGCACCGCCGAGCAGGTCGTCCACGACATCCTCCAGCGCACCCCCGTCCCCGCCGCGCACGCCCGCGGCGAGATGCCGCCCGGCGCGGGCATCCGGGGCTTCTGATGAGCGCCGGTGCCCCGCGCGGCGCCGGCGGCGAGAGCCGGGGCCGGGGCTCCGGCGGGCTGCGCGCCTCGCTGGCGGGGCTGACCACCCGCGGCCGGTCCTTCCTGGCCGCCGGGGTCGCCGCCGCGCTGTGCGCGTACGTGCTCGGCCAGGGCGAACTGCTCCGGGTCGGGCTGCTGCTCGCCGTCCTGCCGCTGATCTGCGTCCTCGCGCTGCACCGCACCCGCCACCGGGTCACCGGCAGCCGCCGGCTGACCCCGATGCGGGTGCCCGCGGGCTCCGAGGCCCGGGTCCGGCTGCGCATGGAGAACGTCTCCCGGCTGCCCACCGGACTGCTGATGCTCCAGGACCGGGTGCCGTACGTCCTCGGCCCCCGGCCCCGCTTCGTCCTGGACCGGGTCGAGCCGGGCGGCCGCCGCGAGGTCTCCTACCGGGTCCGCTCCGACCTGCGCGGCCGCTACCCGCTGGGCCCGCTCCAGCTGCGGCTGACCGACCCCTTCGGCCTGGTCGAGCTGACCCGCTCGTTCAGCGCGTACGACACGCTCACCGTCATCCCGCGCACCGAGGCGCTGGTCCCGGTCCGGCTGACCGGCGAGACCTCCGGCTACGGCGACGGCGGCCGCCGCTCGCTGGCCCTGGCCGGGGACGACGACGTGATCCCGCGGACCTACCGGCGCGGCGACGACCTGCGCCGGGTGCACTGGCGCTCCACCGCCCGCTACGGCGAGCTGATGGTGCGCCGCGAGGAGCAGCCGCAGCGCAGCAAGGCCACGGTCCTGCTGGACACCCGCGGGGTCGCCTTCGAGGGCGCCGGACCGGACTCCGCCTTCGAGTGGGCGGTGTCCGGGGCCGCGTCGACCCTGGTGCACCTGCTCGAACAGGGCTTCTCGGCGCGGCTGCTGACCGACTCGGGCACCTCGGTGCCCGGCAGCGGAGGCAGCGGCGGCTTCGAAAAGTACGGGGCCTCCTCCGGCGGGCAGGAGTCCGCCGAGGCCGCCGGGCTGATGATGGACACCCTCGCGGTCGTCGGGCACTCCGACGGCGCCGGCCTCACGCGCGCGTACGACGCGGTGCGCAGCGGCGGCGGCCACGGCGGCGGGGGCTTCTCCGGAGCCGGCGGTGACGGGCTCCTCATCGCCTTCTTCGGAGACCTGGACGACGTACAGGCGGAAGTGGCGGCCAAGATGCGCGGACGCTGCGGGGCCGCGGTGGCCTTCGTACTCGACTCCGCGCTCTGGGCCCGGCGGCCCTCGCGGGTGGAGGAACGGGTGGGCAGACTGCGGGACGCGGGCTGGACGGCGCTGGCCGTGCCGCCCGGGGTGGCGTTCGGGGAGCTGTGGCGCCGGGCCGGGAACGCTCCGCTCGGCACGGGTACGTCCGGAGGTTGGGGATGAGCGGGCGGGCGCGCGTGACGCTCTTCGCGATGCTGGCGACGCTGCTCACCTCGTGGTCGCTGGCCGCGCTGGTGGATTCGTCGGGCTGGGTGCTGGAGGCCGGGGTCCTGCTGGCCGTGCAGAGCGCGGTGGGGGCCGGGGCCCGGCGGGTGCCGCTGGGGCGCACGCTCACCGTGGCCTCGCAGGTGCTGGTGTCGCTGCTGGTGCTGATGTTCCTGTTCGCGGGCAAGGGCGAGTCCACCGGGACCGGGCCGATGGCCTATCTGGTGACGGACTTCGGCGCCCTGTTCCAGCGGGGCGTCCAGGACGTCGGCGAGTTCGCGATCCCGGCGCCGCTGACGGACGGCATCCGGCTGCTGCTGCTGGCCGGGGTGCTGCTGATCGGGCTGGTGGTGGACCTGCTGGCGGTGACCCTGAGGACCGCCGCCGCGGCCGGGCTTCCGCTGCTCGCGCTGTACTCGGTCGCCGCGGGGCTCTCCGGCGGCTCCGGGGCCTCCTGGATCTCCTTCCTGCTGGCGGGCTGCGGCTACCTGTTGCTGCTGCTGGCCGAGGGCCGTGACCGGCTCGCCCAGTGGGGCCGGGTCTTCGGCGCGGCCCCGAGCGCGCGGGTATCGGCGGGCTCCGGGTACGGGGGCGTCGGCGCGGGCTCCGGCCAGGCGCTGGCCCCCGTACGCACCGGGCGGCGGATCGGCGCGGTGGCGCTGGGCATCGCGCTGGCGGTGCCGGCGGCGCTGCCCGCGCTCGGCGGCGGGCTGCTGGGCGCGCAGGGCGGCGAGGCGGGCGACGGCGGGGTCGGGGTCGGCGGGACGATCTCGGCGGTCAACCCGCTGGTCTCCCTGCAGGGCAGTCTGAACACCCAGGACAACCGGGTGGTGCTGAAGTACCGCACGGACAGCCCGCAGCTCGGCGAGCAGTACCTGCGGATCCTGGCATTGGACGAGTTCAACGGCGTCAAGTGGGAGGCCTCGGGGCGGGCCCTGACCGACGTGCCGGAGCGGCTGCCGACCCCGCCGGGGCTGAGCGAGCAGGCCCGGGCGACCGGGATCGAGATACGGACGAGCATCTCGGCGGCGGAGACGTACGCGCAGCGCTACCTTCCGATGCCGTACCCGGCGACGTCCGTGGAGATCCCGGGCAAGTGGCGGTTCGAGCCGGCCGGCCGGACGCTGGTCGGGGACCAGCTGGCCCGGGACAGGTTCCAGAACGTCCAGGGCGCGATGTACACGGTGCGGAGCCTGCTGCTGCGGCCGACGGCGGAGCAGTTGCAGGCGGCGCCGGAGCCGAATCCGCTCATCAAGGCCGAGTACACGAAGATTCCGGACAATCTGCCGGCGGTGGTCGGCGATACGGCCCGCCAGGTGACGAAGGGCGCGAAGGACGACTACACGCGGGCGGTGAAGCTCCAGGACTACTTCGCCGTGAACGGCGGCTTCCGCTACGACACGAAGGTGGCCTCGGGTACGGGGCCGCAGGCCATCGCCCGGTTCCTCGCCGACAAGGAGGGGTTCTGCATCCACTTCGCGTTCTCGATGGCGGCGATGTCGCGCTCGCTCGGGATCCCGGCGCGGGTGGCGGTGGGGTTCACGCCCGGCGAGAAGCAGTCGGACGGCAGCGTGAACGTGTCGATGCGCGATGCGCACGCGTGGCCGGAGCTGTACTTCGAGGGCGTGGGCTGGACCCGGTTCGAGCCGACGCCGCGCCAGGGCATCACGATCCCGGACTACTCCCGGGCCGAGGTCCCGGCGGCCCAGCCGTCCGCGCCGACGGCGCTGCCCTCGCAGGGTGCGACGCAGCCGTCGGCGGCGCCTTCGAAGGCCGAGGACTGCCCGCCGGAGGAGAAGAAGCTGGGTGAGTGCGGGGCGGCGGCGCCGCAGCCGAAGGCGGGTTCCGCTGCCGGCGGCCCGTCGCCGCAGACGGTACTGGCCTGGACGCTGTCGGTCCTGGCTCTGCTGGCCCTGCCCGTGCTCCCGCTCCTGTGGCGGACGCGGCTGCGCAAGCGGCGGCTGGCGGCGGGGCAGGTGCTGGTGGCCTGGCAGGAGCTGGCGGACGCGGCCTGGGACGTGGGCATCGCGCCCGACGAGGCGCTGTCCCCGCGCCGGGCGGCGGCCCGGGTGGTGGAGCTGGGCCGGCTGACGCCGGAGGCGGCGGACGCGGTGCACCGGGTCGCCGAGGCGGTGGAGCGCTCGCTGTACGCCCCGCCCGGTACGGAGGCGACGTACGACGGTCTGGCGGCGGACGTCCTGCTGGCCCGCGCCGCGCTCCTGGCTCCCCTGACCCGCGGCGGCCGCGCACGCGCCGTGCTCCTCCCCCGCTCGGCGGCCCGGCTGCGCTGGTCTGCGGCGACCCGCTGGTCGGCCGTGACGGCCCGGAGCGCGATCCTGCTGGCCCGTACGCGGGCCCGCATCCCCGTCCGCAACCGCGGCTGAGGCGGTAGCCCCGCGGGCGGCTTCGCGCCGCCCGCGCAGCGGACCGGCGCCCGCGGATACGAAACGGCGGGGCTCGTTCCCCCCGAGCCCCGCCGTACCGCGGTTAGGTAACCGGTCCGCACCGGCCGCCCCGTGTCGGCGGTCCGGACCGGGTCCCCGTCCATGTCCCCAGTCTGGCGTTCGCCCAGGTGGGGGCCATCCGCGTACGTACTCATTTCCGTCACTAGGTACGCGTACTCACGCGGAGCGGGTCACGCGGAGCGGGTGGCGCCCCCAGTTCTACGCCGTCCCGGCACCCCGCGGCACCGCCGATCGGGGGTCACCCGGGGTCACCCGGGGTCACCCCCGGGCCGCCGCCCCCTCAGCGGTTCCCGCTGACCCGGCCCCGCAGCAGCAGCGACAGCGCCGAGTGCACGTCGTCCAGCGACCGCTCGCTCTGGAACGACTGCCAGTCCAGCGCGGCCACCAGCACCATGCCCACCATCGCGGCGGCGGTCAGCGGCACGTCGATCTCCGCGCTCAGCTCCCCCCGCTCCACGCCCTCCCGCAGCACCGTCTCCACGACGGCCACCGCCTCCCGCCGGACCACCATCAGCGTGGACTGCCACGCCCGGTTGGTCCGCCACAGCTCGGCGACGTACAGCTGCGTGAAGGCCGGGTAGCGGTCGATGAACACGAGACCCGCCCGGATCATCGCGTCGAGCGCTTCGACCCGGCTGCCGCCGCGCCGCTCCGTCTCCTCCGCCGCGTCACGCAGCGAGGCCGTCAGCAGCCCCACTCCGTGCCGCAGCAGTTCCTCGAAGAGTTCGTTCTTGCTCGCGAAGTTGTAGTAGACGGTGCCTTTCGCGACCCCCGCCCGCTCGGCGATCTCGTCGACCGTGGTCGCGGAGAAGCCCTGCTCGGCGATGAGGGTGACGGCCGCCTCGTAAAGCTTCTGGCGGGTCGCCTGCCGGCGGCCGCCGCCGGTACCGGTGCTGCTGCGTTCCATGGCGCTGATTCTCACAGGTCAACCGATCTCTACGGGCCCGGTCTCTACAGGCTCAGTTCCGGGTGCAGCCGGTCCATCGTCCACACCTGCTTGCCGCGGGCGGCGAGCGCGGTGAGGAGGAGCGATCCGACGGTGAAGGCCGCCAGGACCGCGCATCCGACCCAGACCCGGGTGAGGTCGCCGCCGGAGATGAGGCGGCGCAGCCCCTCGACGATGTAGGTCATCGGCAGGTAGGGGTGGATCCAGTTGAAGAAGGCCGGGCTGGTCTGAACGGGGTACGTACCGCCCGCCGAGGTCAGCTGCAGCATCAGCACGACGAGGACGAGGATCCGGCCGGCGGCCCCGAACTTCGCGTTGAGCCACTGGACCATCGCCGCGAAGCAGGCGGAGGCCAGCACGAGGAAGCCGATGGCCAGAGCGGGGCGTTCCATCTCCAGGCCGAGGCCCCAGTGGAGCACGGACATCAGGGCGAGCACCTGCACGACGCCGACGCCCACCACCGGCAGCCAGCCGGCGAAGGCGATCCGCCAGGGCGAGGCGCCTGCGGCCAGGGCGCGCCGGTTCATCGGCGCGATGAGCATGTAGGCGACCATCGCGCCGACCCAGAGGGAGAGCGGGATGAAGTACGGCGCGAAGCCGGTGCCGTAGTTGGGCGCCTTGTGCAGCGACTGGTTGGCGAGCTTGACCGGGTCGGCCATCACCTGGGTGCGCGTGTCGCGCTGCTGCTGGTCGTAGTCCGGGATCTTGCCGACGCCGTCGTGCAGGCCGCCGGCGAGTTCGCCGGTGCCGTCGACGAGCTTGTACATGCCGCCGTCGAGGCTGTGGGCCCCGTCGCCGAGCTTGCCGACGCCGTCGCCGAGGGCCTCGGAGCCGTCGGTGGCCTTGCCGAGGCCGGTGTGCAGCTGGCCCATACCGGTGGCAACCTTGTGGGCGCCGGTGTTGAGGGCGTTGACCTGGGCGACGGCTGCGTCGAGCTTGGAGGAGAGGCCGGGCGCCTCGGCTGCGAGTTTGCGGGCCTGCTTCTCCAGGTCGGTCAGCTGCCGCTTGAGCGTGCCGAGGTCACCGTTGGTGTCCTTGACCAGGGTGTTGACGTCGCCGGCGAGCAGAGCGGCCTCGGCGGCGTCGTCCTTGACCCTCTTCAGCTGGGGGCAGGCCGCGGGCACCGGCTGGGTACCGGCCGTGCAGATCTTCGCGTAGACGTCGGCGGAGCCGGTGGAAACGCGCTGGGTCACGGCGGCGGCTGCCGGGGCCTTCTTGGCGAAGGTGTCCAGGTGGTTGTTGACGACCTTGGCGGTGTCCGCGACGAGGATGGCCGTGTCGGCGATCTGCTGGGGGTCCTTCAGGAACGGCTTGGCCTGGGAGGCGGCGCCGCCGACCTTGTCGGCGAGGGTCTGGGTGCCGTCGGCGATGTCCTTCGTACCGGTCTCCAGCTTGCCCGCGGCCGAGTTGAGCTTCTTCAGTCCGCCGGTGATCTCCCCGTTCTTCTCCTCGACCGTGTCGAGGCCGTCGGCGATCTCCTTGGCCCCCTGCTGGGCCTTGCCGGCTCCGTCCTTGAGCTGGTCGGCTCCGTCGGCGGCTTCGGCGGTCTTGTCGTGGAGGTCGGAGAAGGAGAGGAAGATCTTGTCGAGGAAGCCGCGGGAGGCGTTGGTGGACGCCGCGGAGCGGACCTCGGAGAAGACGGTGCGCGAGATCGACCCGACGATGTAGTTGTTCGCGTCGTTCGTACGGACCTGCAGGGCGCCGGTGGTGGGGTCGGCACCCGCGCTTGAGGTGATCTTGGTGCTGAAGTCGGCGGGCATGGTGAGGGAGAGGTAGTACGTCCCCTTCTCCACACCCTTGGCCGCCTCATCGGCGCTGACCTCGCGCCAGTCGAAGGTCTTGCTGTCGTGGAGCTTCCTGGCGATCTCGCCGCCGGCATCGACGTGCTTGCCGTCGACGGTGGCGCCCTTGTCTGCGTTGACGAGGGCGACGGGCACCTTGTCCAGGTTCTTGTACGGGTCCCAGAAGGAGCACAGGTACAGCGCGCCGTACAGCAGCGGCAGCAGGAGCAGCGCGATGAGAGCGGCGACGGGCAGCTTCCCCCGCCCGAACCGCTTCAGCTCAAGCGCGGCCAGCTTCGGCGAGCGCATCGTCCGCCCCCTTCGTGTCTTCGGTGTCTTCGGTGTCTTCGATGTCTTCGGTCGTCTCGGTGTCTTCGGTCTTCGTGCCGGCCGCGGGCTCGGCTTCGGCCTTGGCCCCGGCCCCGGCCGACGGCTCGGCCGCGGCGGCGCCCGTGCGCAGGACCGTCGCTTCGTCCGGTGCCTCGCTGCACACCGCGAGGACGGTGGTCCCGCCGGCGGCGATCGAGCGCAGCAGGGTCCAGGCCTCGGCGCGTTCGGAGTCCGAGAGCTTGAGGTCCAGGTCGTCGAGGGCCAGCAGCCGCGGCGCGCCCAGCAGGGCGATGGCCACGGACAGCCGGACGGCCTCCAGGCGCTCCAGGTCCCGTACGGAGGTGCGCGGGCCCTTGGGCAGGGTGGCGAGGTCCAGCCCGGCGGCCGCCAGGGCGGCGTCGATCCGGGCCTGGGCCGTGGTGCGGCGCTCGCCGCGCGGGCGCAGCAGGGCGCGGACGGGGCCCTCGTAGCGGCGCTGGAGCAGTGCGCCCTCGCGCAGCTGCTCGACGACGGTGAGGGACTGGTCGAGCTCGTTGACGCCGGTGACCGGGCCGAGGGCGGCGACCCTGCGGACCGCGGTCATGTGCCGCGGCAGCCGGTGGCCGGCGATCTCGGCGTGGCCCTCGGTGGCCTTCATGCGTCCGGTGAGGGCGAGGAGGAGGCAGGTCCGGCCGCTTCCGGAGGGGCCCTCCACCGCGATGAGCGAGCCGGGCTCCGCGTCGAGGCGCACTCCCCGGAACACCCAGCCGCGCGGGCCCTTGAGTCCGAAGTCCTCGGCCTTGACGGCCGCTCCGTGCGGGCTGTCCACGCCGTCCCCCCTTCTTTTGAACTGACCGGTCAGTTCAAAAACTAGCACTTTCGGGAGCACCGCATGCGCAGAAGGGGGCAGTTGACCGGAAGAAGGGGGCAAAGCCGCAGGTCAGCGGAATTGTCAGTGGCGACCGTCACCATGAGGGCAGGCACAAACACAGACACAGCAGTACGCAACGACAGGAGGTTCGTCATGGCCACACCGTCCCCGTCCCCTGTCCACCCCGTCCCGCGCAGGTCGGCAGCACCTCCGGCCGCGCTCGATCTGCTCGCCAAGGCCCGCGCCGGCCTGGCCGAAGCCGCCCGGCTGACCCGGCCCAACGAGCGGTACGCCACCGCCCACCTCGCCGCGCTGCGCACCGCCGCGGCCGTGCTCGCCGCGCGCGGGCGGCCGGAGCCGGTCGGCGCCCGGCGCCGGCCCCGGATCCGCAGCGCGTGGGAGGTACTGCCGGAGATAGCCCCGGAGCTGACGGAGTGGAGCGCGCTGTTCGCCTCCGGCGCCGACCGCCGGGCGCGGGCCGAGGCCGGGATAGCGGACGCGGCGACGGTCCGGGACGCGGACGATCTGGTGCGTGCCGTGGAGATGTTCCTGCGACTGGTGGAGCGGATGCTCGCGCTCCAGCCGGTGGCGCCGACGCTGCCGCAGCCCCGCCCGGAGCACCCGGAGCATCCGGACGCGGGCTGAAGGCCGGGGTGACCGGCACGGCATCTCCCAGGCAATAGGGTGGGGCACGCATCTCTCACCCTGTCGCGCCGAGGAGTCATCAGCCGTGTCGGACACTTCCCGCCCCCGTGCCTCTCTTCGCACCGCCGTGGTGTGGGAGGTCCTCAAGGAGGCCCTCGACCGCCGGGTGAAGGCGACCGGGCGGGACGTGCTGGACGTGCTGGACACCGGCGGCGGCACCGGCAAGTTCGCCGTGCCGGTGGCCCGGCTGGGCCACCGGGTGACCGTGGTCGACCCCAGCCCGAACGCGCTGTTCGGGCTGGAGCGCCGCGTCACCGAGGAGGGCGTGGCCGACCTGGTCCGCGGGGTGCAGGGCGATGCCCAGGGCCTGCTGGACGTCGTCGAGCGCGACGCGTACGACGTGGTGCTCTGCCACGGCGTGCTGGAGTACGTGGACGACCCGGCCGAGGGCGTGGCCAACACGGTCGCCGCCCTGCGCCCCGGCGGCACGCTCAGCCTGCTGGCCGCCGGCGTCGGCGGGGCGGTGCTGGCTCGTGCCCTCGCCGGCCACTTCACCGAGGCCCGTACGGCGCTCACCGACCCGGCGGGCCGCTGGGGCGCGGGCGACCCGGTACCGCGCCGCTTCACCGCCGAGCAGCTCGCCGAGCTGGTCGGCGGGGCCGGGCTGGAGGTCGGCTCGGTGCACGGGGTCCGCGTCTTCGCCGATCTCGTCCCCGGCGTCCTGGTCGACACCGAGCCGGGCGCGGTCGAGGCGCTGCTGCGCCTGGAGGAGGCCGCCGCCGAGCTGCCCGCCTTCCACGCGGTCGCCACGCAGTTGCACGTTCTCGGTCAGAAGCGTCCTGGTCAGAAGCGTCCCGACGGCGAGCGCGCCTGATCTGCGGAGTTCCGCTCAGGGAGTACGACGGACACCCTCCGTTCAGGCCTTGGGCCCCGTATGATCGTGCGCAGTGACCGGCATGGTGGACGGGCCAGTGGGGAATAAGCGCCTCAGTGACCGCCCACCCGGCGGTACGGTTTCGCGCAAGGTTCTGCTCGGGCGGCGCCCTTCGGGGCGGTGCCTGTTTCGGGCGGTGTTTTCGGAACCTTGCGTAGAGGGCGGGTATCACGGGGGCGATTCCCCGCCTATCCTGAAGGGGACCCCTGGTCGCTACCCCCCGCGACCGACGGATGAGGAGGACTCCCGTGCCGCTCTCGGAGCACGAGCAGCGAATGCTCGAGCAGATGGAGCGAGCGCTGTACGCCGAAGATCCCAAGTTCGCGACAGCGCTTGAGGGAAGCGGACTGCGTACGTACACCCGGCGACGGGTCTACCAGGCAGTCGCAGGCATTGTGGTGGGTATCGCGCTCCTCATGACCGGTGTGATCATTCCGAACGTACTCTGGGTCAGCGTGGTGGGATTCCTCGTCATGCTCGGCTGTACGGTCCTCGTGGTCACCGGTTGGCGCAAGGCACCCAAGCCTGGCGAGCAGCCCGTCTCCGGCAGTGCAGGCGGTTCGGCCCACGGCCGCAACCGGCAGCGTCGGTCGATGATGACCCGCATCGAGGAGCGGTGGCAGCGCCGCCGCGACGAACAGGGGCAGTAGGCCCCCCGCAGACATGAGTGAGGGGACGGCCGCCGTACGGCGGCCGTCCCCTCACGGCTCTGCCGCGCCGATCCGCCCGGTCTCCCCGATCGCCCGTACCGTGGCCGGGTCCTGCGGCATGATGGCCCGGTGAGTGTGCTCCCCCTGGTTTTCACCAGCGGCTGGGCCAGCGGGATCAACGCCTACGCCGTGGTCCTCCTGCTCGGCATCTTCGGCGCGACCGGAGTGAGCGACGAGGTACCCGCGTCCCTCCAGCGCACCGACGTGCTGATCGTCGCCGGCGTGCTGTTCCTGTGCGAGGCCGTCGCCGACAAGATCCCGTACGTGGACTCCCTCTGGGACGCGGTGCACACCGTCATCCGCCCGGTGGCCGGGGCGGTGGTCGGCGCCCTGCTGGCCGGCCAGAGCGGCTCACTCTCCGACCTCGCCGCCGGTGCGATCGGCGGCTCCACCGCGCTGGCCAGCCATTTCGTCAAGGCCGGCACCCGGATGGCCGTCAACACCTCGCCGGAGCCGTTCAGCAACATCGCGCTGAGCAGCGCCGAGGACCTGGGCGTGGCCGGCATCGTCACCTTCGCGATGTTCAACCCCCAGGCCGCCGCGATCATCGCGGCCGTCCTGCTGGCGGCAGGTCTGGCCATACTCGTCTTCCTGTGGAGCCGGATCCGCCGCTTCCTACGCCGCCGTGCCCAACGCCGCGAGGAGAGGCGGCTCGCCGCCGACGAGCGCGAGGCGCTCGCGCGGGCCGCGGTGCCACCCCGCTGACCTCGGCCGACCTCCCACCGACCGCCCACCGACCTCCTCCGGTCCCGCTCGGTCCCGCTCGATAGGGTCATCCGCATGGCACGAATTGCGGTGATCGGCGCCGGCATGGGCGCGATGGCTACGGCGGCCCGGCTGGCCGTGGCGGGGCACCAGGTGACGGTGTACGAACGCGGGTCCACGTACGGCGGCTCCGTCGGCCGGTACGAGCGCGACGGCTTCGCCTTCGACACCGGGCCCGGTCTGCTGCACCTGCCCGCCGTCTACCGCGACCTGTTCGTCAAGACCGGCAAGCGGCCCCTGGAGGACTGCGTCGAGCTGGTCCAGGTCGACCCGGCCGTCCGGCACCTCCTCGCCGACGGCACCGCCGTCACCCTCCCCGGCGGCTCGCGCGGCGGCGCCGCCGCCGTCCTCGACCAGGCCTTCGGCCCGGGCGCGGGAGAGCGCTGGAACGGGGTCCTGGGCCGCGCCCGGGACGCCTGGAACGCCACCCGCCGCCCCCTGCTGGAGGAGCCGCTGCGCCCCGACTGGCAGGTGCTGGGCGACGATCCGTACCCGGCGCTGCGCAAGAGCGGGCTGCTGCGCCGCCGCCCCCCGACCCTCGCCGAGGTGGCCGCGCGCGAGCTGGGCGGGGAGCTCGGCGAACTGCTCGCCGCCCGGGTGCGGGCGTACGGGGTCGACCCCGCCACCGCGCCCGCCTCGGCGGCCGTGCTCCCGTACATGGAGCAGACCTTCGGCAGCTGGTACGTGCGCGGCGGGATGCGGGCACTGGCCACCGCCGTGTACGAGCGCTGCCTGGAGCGCAAGGTCGCCTTCGCCTTCGACGCGCCGGTACGGGAGGTCCTGGAGCGAGGCGGCCGGGCGGCCGGACTGCTGCTGGCCGACGGTACCGAGGCCCCGGCCGACCTCGTGGTCTGCGGGGTGGACCCGCGCCGGCTGGGGGTCCCGCTGCCGGCCGGCGGCGCCCCCGCCCGCGGGCCGGGGGTGGCCGGCCGGCTCACCCTGCTGCTCGCGCTGCGCGGCAGGCGCCCCGCGGACGCCGTCCACCGCACCCTGGTCCACTCCCCCGGCGCCCAGCTGACCGTGCTGCGCCCCGACGACCCCGCCGTGCGGCCCGACGCGGACCACGAGGCGGTCACCGTGAGCGCCCTCTGCGGCCCTGGGAGCGCCGCTGCGCCCCGCGCGGAGGAGCTGCTGGAGCTCGCGGCCCGGGCGGTGCCCGCACTGCGCGAGCGGCTGCTGTGGACGCACGAGCGCACGCCGGCGGACATCGAGGCGGACACCGGCGCACAGGGCGGTGCGGTGCCCCCGCCCGCCCTCGCCGGAGCGGGCGGCGCGATGCTCTACCCCGCCAACACCACCGCCCTGCCCGGGCTGTTCCTCGCGGGCGGCTGGGCACACCCCGGCGGCGGGCTCGCGCACGCCGGGATGACCGGGGCCCTGGTGGCCGGGCTGATCGTGGAGGGCGCGGGATTCCGCGGCTCCCAGTGACGGGTGAGCCCCCGGGGAACGTTCCCCAGGGGCTCACCCGTCTCGGTACCGCGATAGGCGTCGTACTTCAGTAGCGGTACTGCTCGTACTCGCCGGTGCCCTGGTACGGGTACTGCTGCTGCGGCTGCTGCTGCTGCGGGTACTGGCTCTGGTCGTCCCCGGGGTAGCCCGCGGCCGCCCCTTCGGTCGAGCGCTGCTGCGGCACCCACACCCCGCCGGGCGGGGTGTCCATCGCGTACTGCTGCTGCCCGCCCGCGCTCGCGTACGGGTCGGCGCCGGAGTAGTCGGCGTACGGGGTGTAGTCGTACGGCTGTTGCGGGATCACGGCGCCGCCCGTGCCGATGTACGGGTCCGAGTAGGCGGCGTAGACCTGCTGTTCGCCGCCGCCCGCCGGATAGCCCGCGGAGTAGTCGTAGCCGCCCTGGCCCTGCGGGTCGTAGCCCTGCCCGTCGTAGTAGGCCGCGTACTGGTGGGCGTCCTGCTCGGCCGTGGAGAACGGCGAGGCGAACGCCGCGGTCCGGCCCGCGTCGGCGGTGGGGGCGAAGCTCTGTATCCCGTACGAGCCCGTGTCCTCGGGCAGCGGCTCCGGGCTGTAGAAATCCTCGGTCGCGGCGTGGAACTGCGGCTCCGGCCGCGCCTGGTCGGGTGCGTCGGTCCGGTCCGCCCCTTCGGAGTCCGGCGCCGTCCCGTCGGGCCCGTACTCCAGCGCGGTCACCTGGAGCGCCGGCTCGGGGCGCGCACCGCCCGCCCGGCGGCGCCGGTTCTGCTTCCGTACGGGCTCGCCGCCGCGGCGCAGCGCCCAGCCTGCCTCGAAGCCCTTGCGGAAGGAGAGCGTCACCAGGGTCTGGCCCACGGCGAACGCGGCCGCACCGATGCCGATGACCGGCACCGACGGCAGCACCACCCCGGCGACCACACCGAGGAACCCGGCGAACGCGAGCAACCGCCAGCGCAGCCGGGCCTTGTACTGCATCAGGACCTCGGCAAGCAGCCACAGCGCGACGAAACCGAACGCGATGTAGAGGACCGTCATTCCCATGCGTGGCACCTCTCGGTACGGCCAACCGCCCAGGAATCGGGGGCCGGCCGATCAGGCCCGCTGGTGCAGGCCCAGGTTCTCGTAGATCTCGAGAGTCGCCGTGGAATTGTTCAGCGTGATGAAGTGCAGCCCCGGGACACCCTCGGACAGCAGCCGCGCGCAGAACTCCGTGGCGAACTCGATCCCAATGGAGCGTACAGCGGCTGCATCGTCCTTGACGGCGAGCATGCGCTCTTTCACGGCTGCGGGGAAGACTGCGTTGCTGAGTTGTGGCAGCCGGTCGAGCTGCTTGATGCCCACAACAGGCATGACCTCGGGGATGATCGGGGTCTCGCAGCCCGCCTTCTGGGCGCTGTCGCGCAGCCTCAGATAATTCTCCGGATCGAAGAACATCTGGGTGATCGCATAGTCGGCGCCGGCGCGGCACTTGTCCACGAAGTGACGGATGTCCGTGTCCCAGTCCTCCGAGCGCGGGTGCATGTCGGGGAAGGCCGCGACGCCCACGCAGAAATCGCCGGACTCCTTGACCAGCCGGACCAGGTCGGCGGCGTAGTGGACGCCCTCGGGGTGCGCGACCCAGGGACCCATGGGGTCGCCCGGCGGGTCGCCGCGCAGGGCCAGCATGTTGCGGATGCCGGCGTCCGCGAACTGACCGATCACGTGGCGCAGCTCGGCGATGGAGTGGTCGACCGCGGTGAGGTGCGCGACGGGGGTCAGGGTGGTGTCGGCGGCGATCTCCTGGGTGGCCTTGACGGTGCCGCCGCGGGTGGAGCCGCCGGCCCCGTAGGTCACGGAGACGAAGCTCGGGCCCACCGCCTCGATCCGGCGCAGCGCGTTCCAGAGGTTGCGCTCGCCCTTCTCCGTCTTGGGGGCCCAGAACTCGAAGGAGTACGACGGGCTCCCGGACGCCAGCAGGTCGCGGACCGTGCGTGCACGGTCCGTACGGGTGGAAGCGGTACCAAGGGCCATACGGGCAGGTTAGACGCGCCTACGCGGACCCCGAAGCCGTGTCCGCCTTTTGGACACGTTTTTGGACACCTGCACGGGCGCCCCGAGAAGACTTAGGCGGAAACGCGCTCGCGGACCCGCTTGGCCAGGTCGGCGGCGGCCGCGCCCGGGTCGGAGGCCTCGGTCAGCGCGCGGACGACCACGATGCGGGTGGCTCCGGCGTCGAGGACCTCGTCGAGGTTGCCGGCGTCGATGCCGCCGATGGCGAACCAGGGGCGGGCGGGGGCCAGCGAGGCCGTGTACCGGACGAGGTCGAGGCCGGGGGCGTACCGGCCGGGCTTGGTGGGGGTGGGCCAGCAGGGGCCGGTGCAGAAGTAGTCCACGCCCGGCTCGACGACGGCGGCGTCGACCTCGGACTCGGCGTGGCAGGACCGGCCGATCAGGACGGACTCGCCGAGGATCGCGCGGGCGGCGGGCACCGGGATGTCGCCCTGGCCCAGGTGCAGTACGTCGGAGCCGATGGCGTGGGCGACGTCGGCCCGGTCGTTCACCGCGAGGAGCCGGCCGTGCCGGCGCGCGGCGTCGGCGAACACCTGGAGGAGTTCGAGCTCCTCGCCGGCCTCCATGCCCTTGTCCCGGAGCTGGACGATGTCCACGCCTCCGGCCAGGACCGCGTCGAGGAACTCGGGGAGGTCCCCCTGCCGCTTGCGGGCGTCCGTGCACAGGTAGAGCCGGGCGTCGGACAGCTGGGCGCTCTCGGACACGTTCGCGGACATGGGTACCCCCCGGGGTGGATGCGGTGCACGGGCCGTCCGGGGCCCGCGCACCGCGGATGGATCAGGCGGCTCGGATCACCCGGGCCGCCCGGGTGCTCCGGTCGCTCGGGTGCTCCGGTGCTCGGGCCGCTCGGCTCAGAGGGCGAGCGCCTGAGCGCGGCGCTTCACCTCCGTGCCGCGATTCTCGCTCAGCGCCTGGACGGGGGTGCCGGGCAGGGTCGGGTCCGGGGTGAACAGCCACTCCAGGATCTCCTCGTCGGAGAAGCCGTCGTCGCGGAGCACGGTCAGCAGGCCGACCAGGCCCTTGACGATCTTGTCGCCGTCGATGAAGGGGGCGGGCACCTGGAGCGAACGGTTCTCGCCCCGGCGTACGGCGATCAGCTGACCTTCCTTGACCAGCTGGCGGACCCGGGTCACTTCGATGTCGAGCATCTCGGCGATGTCGGGGACGTACAGCCAGGCGGGGACAAGGGCATCGATCTTTGCGTCAATCTCGGTCACGGGCACAAGCCTGCCACCTCGGACCGACACCCGGTACCCGAGCCGACCCGTCCGGGTCCCCGCACCCCCTCCGCACCCGGCTCCGTACCGGGCTCGCACCGGGCTCGCACCGGGCTAGACCAGCGCCGATTTCAGCGGGACCGCGGAATCGGCGACCTTGGCCGGATCCACCGGGGCCCCCGTCTCGATCAGCTTCCGCCCCTGCGCCAGGTCCCGCGGCCGGCCCACCGCCAGGACCGCGGCCAGCGCACCGCCCCGCAGCCAGCACACCGACCACGACGCCTCGGCGGGATCCCCGCGCCACAGCAGCTCGTCGGCGTCCGCGTGGTGCCCCGCGTACTGCACGAAGCGCCCGAACTGCTCCGACCAGAAGTACGGCACCGGGTCGTAGACCTGTGCCTCGGTCCCCACCACGATGTTCGCCGCGACCACCCGCGGCCCCTGCAGGGCGTTGTCCCAGTGGTGCACCAGCAGCCGCGCCCCGTAGCGGGCCGAGGGGAACGACGCGCAGTCGCCGACCGCGTACACCCCGGGCAGGGAGGTACGCAGGTACTCGTCCGCCGCGACCGCGCCGTCCGGCCCGAGCTCGACCCCCGAGTCCGCCAGCCACCTGGTCGCCGGGCGGGCTCCGATGCCCACGACCACCGCGCCCGCGGGCAGCTCCCGCCCGTCCGCGAGCAGGACCCGCCCGGACTCCACCGAGGAGACCTTGGCGCCGGTCAGCAGGGTGGCCCCGGCCTCCTCGTACCAGTGGGCCATGGGGGCCGCGACCTCCGCGGGCAGCGCCCCGGCCAGCACCCGGTCCGCCGCCTCGACCACCGTCACCGCGCAGCCCGCCGTGCGCGCCGCGGTGGCGAACTCGGCTCCGATCCAGCCCGCCCCGACCACCACGGTCGCCGGGGTCCGGGCCAGCACCGGGCGCAGCCGGGCCGCGTCGTCCAGGGTGCGCAGCAGGTGCACGCCGGGGACGCCCTCGGACCCGGGCAGGGTCAGCGGTTCGGCGCCGGTCGCCAGGACGAGCACCTCGTACGGGACCGGCCCCGCCTCGGTGTCCAGCTCGCGCTCGGCGGCCCGCAGCCCGGTGACCTCCACCCCGAGCCGGAGCACGATGTCGAGCCCCTCGAAGTCCACGTCGAACGCGGAGTCCTCGGCCTTGCCGAGCAGCACCGCCTTCGACAGCGGCGGCCGGTCGTAGGGCTGGTGGGGCTCGGCGCCCAGCAGGGTCACGGGACCGCGCCACCCCTGCTCCCGCAGCGCGACCGCGGTCTGCACCCCGGCCATTCCGGCGCCGACGATGACGACGCCGCTCTGAGTCTGTTCCGTCTGCTCGCTCACACCGCCCAGCCTAGCGATCTGACGTTTCGTCAGGAACAGCGGCCCGGCGCGGCGGCCGGGGAGGCAGCCTTACCCGCCCCCGGCGCCGGGGTTAGGCTGGCGCCCGTACCTATCGCGGGAGTCCGGGCGGACCGGGCTGAGAGGGAGGCTGAGCGGCCTCCGACCGTACGAACCTGATCCGGGTCATGCCGGCGAAGGGAGGGGCTGGACGCCCATGCACTCATCTCGGAAGGGATCCGAAGCGGGATCCCCAGGGTCCACAGGGTCCACGAGGTCCACAGGGGCCTCGGAATCCACGGGATCCACGGGATCCACGGGATCCACGGGATCCGACGTCCTCGTCATCGGGGGCGGGATCATCGGCCTCGTCACCGCCTGGCGGGCGGCGCGGCGCGGGCTGCGGACCGTGCTCGCCGATCCGGTGCCCGGCGGCGGCGCCGCACAGGTCGCGGCCGGCATGCTCGCCGCCGTCACGGAGCTGCACTACGGCGAGGAGACCCTGCTGGGCCTCAACGTCGCCTCGGCCGCCCGCTACCCCGAGTTCACCGCCGAGCTGGCCGAGGCCAGCGGCGGGATGGACATCGGCTACCGCGCCTGCGGCACCCTCGCCGTGGCCCTCGACTCCGACGACCGGCTGCACCTGCGCGAACTGCACGCCCTCCAGCGCCGCTGCGGCCTGGAGTCCGAGTGGCTCACCGGCCGCGAGTGCCGCCGCCTGGAGCCGATGCTGGCTCCCGGCGTGCGGGGCGGGCTGCGCGTGGACGGCGACCACCAGGTCGATCCGCGCCGGCTGGCGGCCGCGCTGCTGGCCGCCTGCGAGGGCTCCGGCGTGGAGATCCGCCGGGCGGCCGCGGAGCGGCTGCTGACCGCCGCCGACCGGGCCGTCGGCGCACGGCTCGACGACGGTACGGAGCTGCGCGCCGACCAGGTGGTGCTGGCCGCGGGCTCGCTCAGCGGCCGGCTGGCCGGCGTACCGGCGCAGGTGCTGCCTCCCGTACGGCCGGTGAAGGGGCAGGTGCTGCGGCTCGCGGTGCCGGCGGCGTACGCGCCGTTCCTGTCGCGGACGGTACGGGCGGTGGTCCGCGGCAGCCACGTCTACCTGGTGCCGCGCGAGAACGGCGAGCTCGTCATCGGGGCCACCAGCGAGGAACTCGGCTGGGACACCACGGTCACCGCGGGCGGGGTGTACGAACTCCTGCGCGATGCCCATGAGTTGGTGCCCGGCATCACCGAGCTGCCGCTGACCGAGACCCGGGCCGGACTGCGGCCCGGCTCCCCGGACAACGCCCCGCTGCTGGGCCCGACCGACCTGCCCGGCCTGCACCTGGCCACCGGGCACTACCGCAACGGGGTGCTGCTGACCCCGCTCACCGGCGACGTGATGGCGGAGCTGCTGACCACCGGCACGCTGCCGGAGATCGCCCGACCGTTCACCCCGCGCCGGTTCTCCGCCGCACGTCAGGAGTCGTACGCATGACCATCTCCGTCAACGGCGAGCCGCGCGAGATCGCGGCCGGCACCACGCTCGACGCGGTGGTCGCCACCCTGACCGCGGCGCCCTCCGGCGTCGCGGCCGCACTGAACGAGACCGTCGTCCCGCGCGGGCAGTGGGCGCTCACGCCGGTCGGCGAGGGCGACCGGGTCGAGGTCCTCACCGCGGTACAGGGAGGCTGAGCGCGATGGCGGACGACGCTTTCGTACTGGGCGGCCGGACCTTCTCGTCCCGTCTGATCATGGGGACGGGCGGAGCGCCCAGCCTGGACGTGCTGGAACGGGCGCTGATCGCGTCCGGCACGGAGCTCACGACGGTGGCGATGCGGCGGCTGGACCCGACGGTCCAGGGCTCGGTGCTGTCGGTGCTGACCCGGCTGGGCATCGCGGTGCTGCCGAACACCGCGGGGTGCTTCACGGCGGGCGAGGCGGTGCTGACGGCGCGCCTCGCGCGGGAGGCGCTGGGCACGGACTGGATCAAGCTGGAGGTCGTGGCCGACGAGCGGACCCTGCTGCCGGACGGGGTGGAGCTGCTGGACGCGGCGGAGACGCTGGTGGACGAGGGCTTCACGGTCCTGCCTTACACGAACGACGACCCGGTGCTGGCGCGCAAGCTGGAGGACGTGGGCTGCGCGGCGATCATGCCGCTGGGGTCCCCGATCGGCTCGGGGATGGGCATCCGGAACCCGCACAACTTCGAGCTGATCGCGGAGCGGGCCGGGGTCCCGGTGATCCTGGACGCGGGGGCGGGCACGGCCTCGGACGTGGCGCTGGCCATGGAGCTGGGCTGCGCGGCGGTGATGCTGGCCTCGGCGGTGACCCGGGCGCAGGCGCCGGTCCTGATGGCGGCGGCCATGCGGGACGCCGTCTCGGCGGGCCGCCTGGCGTACCGGGCCGGCCGCATCCCCCAGCGCCGCTTCGCGGAGCCCTCGTCCCCGACCGAAGGCCGAGCCACCCTGGACCCGGAACGCCCGGCGTTCTGAGCGGGCGGGGGTACGAGGCTCACGGCGCGGGCCCGCCACCTCCCCCTCGGCCCCCCCCGGGGCGGGTCGGGGGCTGCCCACCCGCCCCCTTGTCCGCGGACCGGTGGGCCGGTGAGCCGGTGAGCCGGTGAGCCGCACCCTCCTGGACCGGATCAGAGAGGGTTCGGGGGCCAGGAGCGACAGGAGCGAGCACCTCAGGGAAGCGACGACCTCTCTGCGGGCCGGCTGACCCTGCATCCGGCCCCTGCGCCTGCAATGCAGGCCGACGGCGACGGCACCCGCATGAAACGGCGACCAGACCGTCCTGCGGAGCACCGAAGCGCAACAGACCACTACGCGCTTCGCCCGGCCAAGCGCCCGCAGGCCGTCCGGGGTCGATTGCCAGTGCCTCCTCGGATGCGCGTGAGCTAACTCGGCGGCCACCGTCGGTCAAGACAGCCCTCCAGGCCTTCGACGTACTCGGCGGGCACGATGTTGCGGACTGCCGTGGTGAATTCGAGGCCGGTCGCGTCCCGGATGTAGGCGAGCTGCATCCATCGCTCGGCGCCGCTGTCCGAGACGTTCTCGTTGATCACGGCCATCAGCTCGCCATCGGTTCCGGACGCGATGTCACGCACGCGACGGCCCAGGAGCCGATGCCGCACGTATTCGTACTGCTCAGTCATCGGTCGACTCCTCGAAGGAGTCGACAAAACGTTCCCAGCCGGCAAGCGCCCGGTCCAGCAACTCCGCACTGACCCCGTAGACATTGGTCCCCGGTGCGCCGACCAGACTTCGGGTGCACTGGCTGTCAGCGAGCGCAGCTGACCGGCGGACGGCGACCTGACTCGCGGCCGGTCCAAACCTGATCATTGTCATGGAAGCCCTCCATGAATCGGGTGGGGCCCGTATCCGGGCAGCACGAATTACCTGTTCAGGGCCTCTGCGCGAGCTATTGCGTGCCTTCAGTCGTCGGTGGGAAATGGGCCCCGGAGGCGTTGACGAGCAGAACCTACGGCCGGTGTAGTTGTCGCAACACTCACTGTGAGTACGAGTGCGAGATTCGATGTCGGACGCGAGCGGGGAAGGCCATGGGCGACAGCCCGGACACAGGGCATGGGGCTCATCGCAGGCTTCGTGCTCCGCACCTCGCGGGAAAGCATCCCGCGCTCGCAGGAGGAAATGGCCGAACTGCTCGGCGTTAGCGTCGCGACCTACCAGGGCTGGGAAGCTGGTCGACGGCCGATCTCGAACATGCGAGGGGCGGATCTGCTCGGTCTGCGCCGCCGCTTGCCCGGGCTCGGCGCGGACCCGGACATTGTCGTGCTCCTGGATGCCGCGATGGACGCCGACCGGGTCATCGGGGCGGCGCTGGCTCCGCCCCGCCCTGGGGTGCCGCATCCTCTCTGCGAATGGGTACACACCCGGGACACCGCGCACATGATCGCGTGGGCGGTCAACGGATCCCCACCACCGGTCCTCCGCCACCGACCCGTGCCGGCACGTCACGGTCCCGTCGCCGCGGCTCCGCGGCTGAGCCCGGCGGAACGGGCCATGCTTTTCGCGCACCTGCGCGAAACAGCCGAGGTCGCGGGGCGCCTTGGGGCCGGGAGCTCGCTCCTCCATCGGCAGGCTCTCTACCTCACCTCCTACGACCACGGGCCCGACGCGGCGTCGTGGACCGCGCATACGCTCCACGCTCGGCGTGGGGGTATGGCAGGACGAGGTTGGACCCCGTTTTGGGCTGAGGCCCGGTCCACTGCCACGGCCCTGGCGCGCCTCGGCGACCCCCAGCTGTTGTGGGATTTCATCGAGCGCTCGATGGTGGACAGCGACGACGGCGAAATCGCCAACCTCAACTACTGGGCGCTTTGGCTCGGTGCGATACAGCGGCCTGAGGCCAATGACGACTTTATGCGTGACCGGAGCATGAAGGGTTGGGACCCGGTCACGCTGCTGCGTGGCCTGGTGGACGGCATCCACCAGGCACCCGGGTTCGTCGATTTGTACGCGCACACCGTATGGGCCCTGTTGGAGACGCACAGGTGGCTCCCGCTGGCGGCAGGCGGCTCGTTGCGGACCCTGGCGCAGCGAACCACTGAACTCCTCGATGGAAGTGCCCTGTCGGAAAGATCCAGGCGTGAGCTGAGCACTGTGCACTACCGTCTAGCCGAGTACGACTGACCAACTCGGAGGGCACCACATGGCAGACGAGACGGCCAACGTCGAGGGCACCGCGGGCTTCCTGTTCGAGCTTGGCGTGCTGAAGCGCGAACGCCGGTCAGGGTGGTGGCACACCGGGGTCAGGGACCCGGAGAGCATCGCGGAGCACAGCTTCCGTGTCGCCGCCATCGGGGCCGTACTCGCCATGATGGAGGGCGCCGACGCCGCCAGGGTGACGCTCATGTGCGTCATGCACGACACCCAGGAGACCCGCATCGGCGACATCCCGCACATCGGCCGCCGCTACCTCAAGGCCGCCTCGAACGAGGAGATCACCGCAGACCAGCTCGCGAGCGCCCACCCGGCCGTCGCGGCCGGCATCCAGGCCGTCGTGGCGGACTACGAGAACGGCACCGACCCCGAGGTGGTCATCGCCCACGACGCCGACAAGCTCGAATGCCTCATCCAAGCCGTCGAGTACCGCGAACAGGGCAACATGAACGTGCAGAACTGGATCGACTCCAGCCTCAGCGCCCTGAAGACCACCTCGGCGAAGTCCCTGGCGGAGGCGGCACTGACCATGTCGTCCCTGGCCTGGCGCCAGACCTTCCTCCCCCGCTGACGGCGCCGGGAGCGGCTTGTGCCCGACCCCGGACGGCCTGCGGGCGCTTGGCCGGGCGAAGCGCGTAGTGGTCTGTTGCGCTTCGGTGCTCCGCAGGACGGTCTGGTCGCCGTTTCATGCGGGTGCCGTCGCCGTCGGCCTGCATTGCAGGCGCAGGGGCCGGATGCAGGGTCAGCCGGCCCGCAGAGAGGTCGTCGCTTCCCTGAGGTGCTCGCTCCTGTCGCTCCTGGCCCCTGACCGTCCCTTTGGGGGTTTCCCGGCAGTCCTTGTCTTTCCGGGGCGGGACGGTCTGTCAAGGGTGGCCGAAGGCCATCGCGTAGCGACGCGACGAAGGAGCGCCCTTGACGGGCCGGCACGAACCGGAAGGACGATGGGACTGCCGAAGCCCCCGAACCCTCTCTGATCCGGTCCAGGAGGGTGCGGCTCACCGGCCCACCGGTCCGCGGACAAGGGGGCGGGTGGGCAGCCCCCGACCCGCCCCGGGGGGGCCGAGGGGGAGGTGGCGGGCCCGCGCCGTGAGCCTCGTACGTCCCGTCCATGTCACGGCTGCGCTGCAAGCGTGGACACCCTGGACGGCCCAAACTCGCCGGCTCGTAGAATCGCCGGGTGGATACGACCCTGGATGACCCGCTCGTCGGCCAGACGCTCGACGGCCGCTACCGCGTCGACGCCCGCATCGCGGCCGGCGGCATGGCGACGGTCTACCGGGCCGTCGACACCCGCCTCGACCGCGTACTCGCCCTCAAGGTGATGCACCCGGCGCTCGCCGCCGACGCCGGCTTCGTCGACCGTTTCATCCGGGAGGCCAAGTCCGTCGCCCGCCTCGCGCACCCCAACGTCGTCGCCGTCTTCGACCAGGGCACCGACGGGCCGTACACGTACCTCGCCATGGAGTACGTCTCCGGCTGCACCCTGCGCGACGTGCTGCGCGAGCGCGGCGCGCTCCAGCCCCGCGCGGCCCTCGACATCCTGGAGCCGGTCCTCGCCGCCCTGGGTGCCGCCCACCGCGCCGGGTTCGTGCACCGCGACATGAAGCCCGAGAACGTCCTGATCGGCGACGACGGCCGGGTCAAGGTCGCGGACTTCGGCCTGGTCCGCAGCGTCGACACCGTCACCAGCACGACCGGCGCCGTCCTCGGCACCGTCTCCTACCTCGCCCCCGAGCAGATCGAGAACGGCGTCACCGACACCCGCGTGGACGTCTACGCCTGCGGTGTCGTCCTGTACGAGATGCTCACCGGCTCCAAGCCGCACACCGGCGGCACCCCCGCCCAGGTGCTCTACCAGCACCTCCACGAGGACGTGCCGGCCCCGTCGGCCGCCGTCCCGGGGCTGCCCGCCATCCTGGACCAGCTCGTCACGTACGCCACCGCCCGCGATCCGGAGCTGCGGCCCACCGACGCCGCCGGACTGCTCGGGCTGGTGCTCGACGCCCGCGCGCTGCTCGGCGACGCCGAGCTGGACGCGGTGCCGCCGCAGGCGCGTGCCGAGGACCGGAGCCCCACCGAGGACCGCACCAGCGTGATCCCGCGGCCCCTCGCGGCGCAGCCGCCCGTACAGCAGACGTCCCGGCTGGAGCTCCCGGACCGCTCGGAGGCCGCGCCGGGCCGCTCCCACTCCCACTCCCCGACCCGGACACCCGCCTCGCGCAGACCGCGCCGCGGCACGCTGCTCGTCATCGTCGGCGTGCTGCTCGCGCTCGGCATCGGCACCGGGGTCTGGTACATCAGCTCGGGCCAGTTCACCAAGGTCCCCAATCTGCTCGGGAAGACCGAGGCGCAGGCCAAGTCCGACCTGTCCGCGGCCGGCCTCGGCGTGAAGCGGGTCGACCGCAAGTTCAGCGACAGCTTCGACCGCGGGACGGTGATGAACTCCGACCCCGAGAGCGGCAAGCGCATCCGCGGCAACGGCGCGGTGGTGCTGACGATCTCGCGCGGCCCGGAGGTCGTCGTCGTACCGGACGTGACGGGCAGGCCGCTGGAGGACGCGAAGGCCGAGCTGACCAAGAGCGGTCTGGCGCCCGGCATGGTCACGCAGGCGTTCAGCCAGGACATCGCCCAGGGTTCGGTGATCTCCACGGACCCGAAGGGCGGGCAGAAGCGGTCGACCGACACGGCGGTCGCGCTCGTGGTCAGCAAGGGCCGGCCGGTGCAGGTGGCGAGCGTGGTCGGACGACCCCTGGACCAGGCGCGGGCCGCCCTCCAGGACCTCGGTCTCAAGGTGGAGACCGCCGCCGAGCAGGTCAATTCGCCGTTCCCGGCCGGTACGGTCGCCAACCAGTCGATCGGCGCCGGCGCCCAGGCCGCGACCGGTGACACGGTGACGCTCACCGTGTCCAAGGGCCCCCGCCAGATCGTGGTGCCGAACATGGTCGGCCAGGAGGCGGACGTGGCCCGCAGGACGCTGGAAGCGGCCGGTTTCAAGGTGAAGGTGGAGCGTCCGCTCATCTCCTTCAGCAACACGGTGGACGCCCAGTCGGTGCAGGGCGGCCAGAGCGCCCCCGAGGGCAGCACGATCGTCCTGCGGACCAAGGGGCTGTAGCGGTATGGGTCAGGGTCAGGGTCAGGGTCGGGAAACGCGCAATCCCGTGGGCGGGCACGTCCCCGTCGCCGGCGGGCTCGCCTCGGTGGGGCTGACGTACGCGCGGGAGATGGGCGCCGAGGCCGTCCAGGTCTTCGTCGCCAATCCGCGCGGCTGGGCCACTCCGGTGGGGAACCCGGCGCAGGACGAGCTGTTCCGCAGCCAGTGCGCGCAGGAATCGATCCCGGCGTACGTCCACGCCCCGTACCTGATCAACTTCGGCTCGCACACCGAGGCGACCGTCGAGAAGTCGGTGGAGTCGCTGCGGCACTCGCTGCGCCGCGGCCGGGAGATCGGCGCGCTCGGGGTCGTCGTGCACACCGGCTCGGCGACCGGAGGGCGCCCGCGCGAGGCGGCGTACGCGCAGGTCAGGGAGCACATGCTGCCGCTGCTGGACGAGCTCACGCACGACGACGACCCGTTCCTGCTGCTGGAGTCCACGGCCGGGCAGGGCTTCTCGCTGTGCTCGCGGACCTGGGACTTCGGTCCGTACTTCGAGGCGCTCGACCACCACCCGAAGCTCGGGATCTGCCTGGACACCTGCCACGTCTTCGCCGCCGGGCACGATCTGGCGGAGCCGGGCGGGACGAAGCAGACGCTGGACCTGCTGGTGGAGACGGTGGGCGAGGGGCGGCTGAAGCTGATCCACGCGAACGACTCGAAGGAGGGCGTGGGCTCCCACAAGGACCGCCACGCCAACATCGGGCAGGGCCACATCGGCCGGGACGCCTTCGCCGAGCTGTTCGCGCACCCCGCGATGGAGGGTGTCCCGCTGATCACCGAAACGCCGGGCGGGAAGGAGGGCCACGCGGCGGACGTGGCCCTGCTGAAGGAACTGCGCGAGCTTCACTGATGGACAGGGCGAGCTGGGCCACGGCCGCCAAGGCCACCCTCCACTGCCTCACCGGATGCGCCGTCGGCGAGGTGCTCGGCATGGTCATCGGCACGGCAATGGGCTGGGGGAACGTTCCGACGATGATCCTGGCGATCGTCCTGGCGTTCTTCTTCGGCTACGCGCTCACCCTGCGCGGGATCCTCGCCGCGGGCGTGGACCTGCGTACGGCCGTCCGGGTGGCGCTGGCGGCGGACACCCTTTCGATCGCCGTGATGGAGCTGATCGACAACGGTGTGATCGCGCTCTGGCCGGGAGCGATGGACGCGCGCCTCTCGGAAGCGCTGTTCTGGATCGCGCTGGCGATCTCGCTCGCGCTCGCCTTCGTCGTGACGACCCCGGTCAACAAGTGGCTGATCGGCCGCGGCAAGGGCCACGCGGTCGTCCACCAGTACCACTGACGGGCCCGCCGGACGGCAGGGCCTAGATCTCGGGGCCGTCCCCCGGCTCCTCCTGGTACGAGTAGCGCTGCTCTCGCCATGGGTCGCCGATGTTGTGGTAGCCGCGCTCCTCCCAGAAGCCGCGGCGGTCGGCGGTCATGTACTCGATGCCGCGGACCCACTTCGGGCCCTTCCACGCGTACAGGTGCGGCACCACGAGCCGTACCGGGAAACCGTGTTCGGCGGTGAGCAGTTCGCCGCCCTCGTGGGTGGCGAAGACGGTCCGGTCGGTGGCGAAGTCGGCCAGCCGCAGATTGGAGCTGAAGCCGTACTCGGCCCACACCATCACATGCGTGACCTGCGGCGACGGCGGCGCCAGGGCGAGTATGTCGCGGGCGAGGACCCCGCCCCACTCGGCGCCCGGCATGCTGAACTTCGTCACGCAGTGCAGGTCCGCCACGACTGATTCGAACGGCAGGGCCGTGAACTCCTCGTGGTTCCAGCAGTGCTTCTCACCGTCGGCGGTGGCCCCGAAGACGCGGAACTCCCAGCGGTCCGGCTTGAACTTGGGGACCGGGCCGTAGTGGGTGACCGGCCAGCCGCGCTGCAGCCGCTGCCCCGGAGGAAGCTCCAGTTGCTCTGCTCCCGGAGATTCCCGGCTTTCCGGCTGACCCATGCCTCCATGGTGACAGACGCGGCAGGGTGGTCACGACCAGGTATGCCCCTATACGGGCAAGTCACGCCAACTCACACTAAGGAGGCACTTACTGGACGGCCCCCTGCGGCGGTGCAAGGATGCGCGCACTCCCCCAGTCACGGCTGGGGCGGTACCCCAGCCCCGTCACGTAGCTGACATTGCCTGGAAGGAGCCTCTGCGATGCAGGGCGACCCCGAGGTCCTCGAGTTTCTGAACGAGCAGTTGACCGGCGAGCTCACGGCGATCAACCAGTACTGGCTCCACTACCGGATCCAGGACAACAAGGGTTGGACGAAGCTCGCGCACTACACCCGTGCCGAGTCCATCGACGAGATGAAGCACGCGGACAAGATCACCGAGCGCATCCTGATGCTGGACGGGCTGCCGAACTACCAGCGGCTCTTCCACGTGCGGGTCGGCCAGACCCTGACGGAGATGTTCCAGGCGGACCGGCAGGTCGAGGTCGAGGCCATCGACCGCCTCAAGCGCGGGATCGAGGTGATGCGCGGCAAGGGCGACGTGACCTCGGCGCGGCTCTTCGAGGACATCCTGGCGGACGAGGAGCACCACATCGACTACCTCGACACCCAGCTGGAGCTCATCGAGAGCATCGGGGAGCCGCTCTACATCGCGCAGCAGATCGAGCAGCCGGAGAGCTGAGCCGCGGCCGAACCCCGGCCGAGCCCCCGTGCCCGGGCCCTACGCGGCTTCCGCGAGCTCCGGGTCGGCGGCCAGCACGGCGGCCGCGTTGCCCTTCTCCAGCAGCTCCCGGCGCGGGCAGGCCCCGCGGCCCAGGATGCCCTGGATGGTGCGTACGCAGGATCCGCAGTCGGTGCCGGCCTTGGTGACCGAGGCGATCTGGCGAGGGGTGCAGGCCCCGGCGGCCGCGTGGTCCTTGACCTGCTTGTCGGTGATCCCGAAGCAAGAGCAGACGTACACGCGGTTCACCTCCCTGACAGGAATGGTCTCTACAGCCATCCCGTATTCGGTGAGGCTTACCTAACCGTACCTAAAGCGAGGCTTACCTAAAACCCCTGGAAACGACTGTGGGGCACGGATCACATCGATCCGTGCCCCACAGTCGTACGTATCTACATGGGGATCCGCCCTACGTACTGGTCCGCCTACTGGTCGCGGTACATCTCGGCGACGAGGAAGGCCAGGTCCAGGGACTGGCTGCGGTTGAGCCGCGGGTCGCAGGCCGTCTCGTAGCGCTGGTGCAGGTCGTCGACGAAGATCTCGTCGCCGCCGCCCACGCACTCGGTGACGTCGTCACCGGTGAGCTCGACGTGGATGCCGCCCGGGTGGGTGCCCAGGGCCTTGTGGACCTCGAAGAAGCCCTTGACCTCGTCGAGCACGTCGTCGAAGCGGCGCGTCTTGTGGCCGGAGGCCGCCTCGAAGGTGTTGCCGTGCATCGGGTCGGTGACCCAGGCGACGGTCGCGCCCGAGGCCGTGACCTTCTCGACCAGCTCGGGGAGCTTGTCGCGGACCTTGTCGGCGCCCATGCGGACGACGAAGGTCAGCCGGCCCGGCTCGCGCTCGGGGTCCAGGCGGTCGATGTACGTCAGCGCCTCGTCCACGGTGGTGGTCGGGCCGAGCTTGATGCCGAGCGGGTTGGCGATCTGCGAGCAGAACTCGATGTGCGCGTGGTCCAGCTGGCGGGTGCGCTCACCGACCCAGACCATGTGGCCGGAGGTGTCGTACAGCTTCCCGGTGCGGGAGTCCGTACGGGTCAGCGCGCCCTCGTAGTCGAGCAGCAGCGCCTCGTGGGAGGCGTAGAACTCGACGGCCTTGAACTCGGCCGGGTCGGTGCCGCACGCCTTCATGAAGTTCAGCGCGTTGTCGATCTCCCGCGCGAGCTGCTCGTAGCGCTGCCCGGAGGGGGAGGACTTCACGAAGTCCTGGTTCCAGGCGTGCACCTGGCGCAGGTCGGCGTAACCACCGGTGGTGAAGGCGCGCACCAGGTTCAGCGTCGACGCGGACGCGTGGTACATGCGCTTCAGCCGCTCGGGGTCCGGGATCCGGGCCTCTTCGGTGAAGGCGAAGCCGTTGACGGAGTCGCCGCGGTAGGTCGGCAGGGTGACGCCGTCGCGGGTCTCGGTGTCCTTGGAGCGCGGCTTGGAGTACTGGCCGGCGATGCGTCCGACCTTGACGACGGGCACGGAGGCCGCGTACGTCAGGACGGCACTCATCTGGAGCAGCGTCTTCAGCTTGGCGCGGATGTGGTCGGCGGACACGGCGTCGAAGGCCTCGGCACAGTCACCGCCCTGCAGCAGGAACGCCTCGCCCTTGGCGACGGCTCCCAGACGGGCGCGCAGCTGGTCGCACTCGCCCGCGAAAACGAGCGGAGGATACGACTCGAGGTCCGCGACGACAGCGCGCAGTGCCTCGGCATCGGGGTACGAAGGCTGCTGCGCCGCGGGAAGGTCTCGCCAGGTCGCCTTGGCGGCGGGGGCTTGGGTTTCAGCGTTCACGGTCACCTCGTACACATTACGGCGTCTTGCGCCACGTCCAGCCCGGCGCCCACTCCGTGAGACGGGTGTCTCTGCGGACGCGTGGGACGCGTGGGGGCTCGCAGGCGGGCTCGCGGGTGGGCTATCGTCGGCGGCATGTACGCGCACTCGAACCAGAACTGGTGGTGGCCCGCTCCCGGCGGCCCACTTCTCGCGCGTACCCACTGACACGCACGACGCGAAGGCCGCCCGAGGGGCGGCCTTCGGTGTTTTCCGGGCCCGGCCGCTCCTCCTTCACCCCTCTTCACGGAGAAGGACGCCACCCCATGCAACCCAGCAGCACCAGCAGCAGCACGCCCGACCCGCTCCGCCGCCTGCTCGACGACGGGTCCTGCCCGCCGTTCGCCCTGCTGCGCCGCCGGGCCCCCGGCCGCGACCACGACACCGTCGAGCTGCTGATCGGCCCGGTGCACGAGGCCGGGCGCCTCGCCGAGCTGCCCGTACGGGAGCTGCCCACCCTCGCCCTCGTGCCGTTCCGGCAGATCCGCGAGCGCGGGTTCGACGTACGCGACGACGGCACGCCGCTGACCGTACTGACCGCCGAGGAGGCGTACGAGATCCCCCTCGCGCAGGCGCTGGCCGCGCTGCCGGACCACCCGGTGCGGGTGGAGGACGGCGGCTTCGACGTGCCCGACGAGGAGTACGCGGCCACCGTCGAGCGCGTGATCCGGGACGAGATCGGCCGCGGCGAGGGGGCGAACTTCGTCATCCGGCGCACGTACGAGGGCCGGATCGAGGGCTTCGGGCGGGCCGACGCGCTCGCACTGTTCCGGCGGCTGCTGGTGGGCGAGCGGGGCGCGTACTGGACGTACGTCGTCCACACCGGAAATGAGAAAGACCCCGAAGGGGCTTCCTTGGAAGGGCGGGGGCGGGCGACGGGTGGGCGCACGCTGGTCGGGGCCAGCCCGGAGGTACACGTACGGATGTCCGGCGGCACGGTGGTGATGAACCCGATCAGCGGGACGTACCGCTATCCGGCCGGGGGCCCGACCGCCGAGTCCCTCCTCGCCTTCCTCGGCGACCGCAAGGAGACCGAGGAGCTGTCCATGGTCGTGGACGAGGAGCTCAAGATGATGTGCACGGTCGGCGACCGGGGCGGGGTCGTCGTCGGGCCGCGGCTGAAGGAGATGGCGCACCTCGCGCACACCGAGTACGAGCTGCGCGGCCGGTCCTCGCTGGACGTACGGGAGGTGCTGCGCGAGACGATGTTCGCGGCGACGGTGACGGGATCGCCGGTGCAGAACGCCTGCCGGGTGATCGAGCGGTACGAGGCGGGCGGGCGCGGCTACTACGCGGGTGCGCTGGCCCTGCTGGGCGTGGACGCCTCGGGCTCCCAGACGCTGGACTCGCCGATCCTGATCCGCACCGCGGACATCGCGGCGGACGGCGCGCTGCGGGTGCCGGTGGGGGCGACGCTGGTGCGGCACTCGGACCCGGCGGGCGAGGTCGCGGAGACGCACGCGAAGGCGGCGGGGGTGCTGGCGGCGCTCGGGGTCCGCCCGGCGGCGCCGCGGGCGGCCTTCGAGGGGGCACGGCTCGGGGAGGACCCGCGGGTCCAGGCGGCGCTGGCGGCCCGGCGGGGGGACCTGGCCCCGTTCTGGCTGCGGATGCAGGAGCGGCCGGCGGCCGTGACCGGCCACGCCCTGGTGGTGGACGGCGAGGACACCTTCACGGCGATGCTGGCGCACGTGCTGCGGGTGACGGGGCTGGAGGTGACCGTACGCCGCTACGACGATCCCGGGCTGCGGGAGGCGGCCCTGTCGTGGGCCGGCCCGATCGTCATGGGCCCGGGGCCGGGGAACCCGGCGGACACCACCGACCCGAAGATGCGGATGCTGCGCGCACTGGCCGGCGAACTGCTCGCGGGACACCGGCACGGCCTGCTCGGCGTCTGCCTGGGCCACGAGCTGCTGGCGGCCGAACTGGGCCTGCCGCTGATCCGCAAGGCGGAGCCGGCGCAGGGGGCGCAGACCCGGATCGACTTCTTCGGCAGGCAGGAGGTGGTGGGCTTCTACAACACGTACACGGCGCACTGCCCCGACGAGGCGGCCGGCCGGCTGGCCGCCGAGGGCGTGGAGGTCTCCCGCGACCCGGCAACGGCCGAGGTCCACGCCCTGCGGGCCCCCGCCTTCGCGGGAGTCCAGTTCCACCCGGAGTCCATCCTCACCCTGGGCGGCTCGCAGCTGCTGCACGAGCTGCTGGCGGGCCTGCGCGCCGCCGCCCCGGCGTAGAGCCGGGGCCCGCTGCGCGGGGGCTACTCCGCGCAGCGGGATGCCGGAGTCGGGTTCTTGCGGCGGGCGGCGACGCTCCGTACCAGCCGGGCGGCCAGGATCGGGCCGAGCACCGCCATGGCGACGAGGAACGCCGTGAGGTTCCCGAAGGCCAGCGCCAGCGCCACCGGTACGCCGGCGGCCGGATCCGCGAACTCCAGCCACGGGTGCACCCGCTCCCCCGGCCGGGAACGGAGCGCGGGCCGCAGGGCCCGTACGGCGTGCACGAGCTGTATCGCGGCGAAGGCGAGGAGGATCCAGCGGCCCGCGGAAGGTATGTCCACGGGGGCGAATCTAGGCCATGTGCCCGCGCCGCGCGCATGGCCCCGGCCTGAACTCGGGGCGAACTCGCGTCACTCGGGTACCAGCGTGTTCTCCGACCTCCGCCCGGCCAGGTAGTCGGCGACGTTGCGGACCGTCGTATCGATGATCTGCCCCACCGCATCGTGCGTGTAGTACGCCTGGTGCGAGGTCACCACGACGTTCGGGAACGTGATCAGCCGCGCCATGGTGTCGTCCGCGACGGCCTCCAGGGACTTGTCCAGGAAGAAGAGCCCGGCCTCCGCCTCGTACACGTCCAGCCCCACCCCCTCGAACCGCCCCGCCCGCAGCTCCGACACCAGCGCATCCGTGTCGATCAGCCCGCCCCGGCTGGAGTTCACCAGGATCGCGTCGTCCTTCATCATCCGCAGCGCCGCCGCGTCGAGGAGGTGGTGCGTCGACTCCAGCAGCGGTACGTGCAGGCTGACCAGGTCCGCCGACGTGAGCAGCTCCTCCTTGTCGACGTACTTCATGCCCAGCTCCACGCACGCCGGGTTCTCCGCGACGTCCCAGCCCAGCAGGTTCATGCCGAACCCGTGCGCGATCCGCGTGAAGGCCTCGCCGATCTTGCCGGTCCCGAGCACCCCCACCGTACGGCCGCGCATGTCGCGGCCCATCAGCCCGCTCAACCGGAAGTCGAAGTCCCGCGTCCGGTTCGAGGCCCGGACGATCCGCCGGTTCACCGCCATCGCCAGGGTCCACGCGAACTCGGCCACGGAGTACGGGGAGTAGTACGACACCCGGCTCACCGTCATGCCGAGCTGCCGGGCGACACCCAGGTCGATGTTGTTGAAGCCCGTCGACCGCTGGGCGATCATCTTCGTCCCGCCCCCGGCCAGGGTCCGCAGCACCCGCCCGCTCAGGTCCGCGTTCACGCTCGACGAGACGACCTCGTACCCGGCCGCGATGGGGGCGGTGTCCTCGGTGAGGAAGACGTCCAGGCAGCGCACCTCGTGCGGTCCGGCGGCCGCGAACGCCCTCTCGATCAGCGGCCTCTCGTCGCCCTGCACCCCGAATGCCAGGATTTCCACGTTCGCTCCCGTGCTGTGCAAAACCAAACGGACCATGGGTCGTTTCGTCACCTTACGTCCGATACGACCCACAGCCCGCGCACCCGCTCCGGGTCAGCGGTCCCAGGTCAGCCGAAGAACACCCCGACCTCCTTGTAGAGCGCCGGGTCCACCGTCTTCAGCTTCGCCGTCGCGTCCGCGATCGGCACCCGCACGATGTCCGTCCCCTTCAGCGCGACCATCTTCCCGAAGTCGCCGTCGTGCACGGCGTCGATCGCGTGCAGCCCGAACCGCGTCGCCAGCCACCGGTCGAACGCGCTCGGCGTGCCGCCCCGCTGGATGTGCCCGAGCACCGTGGTACGGGCCTCCTTGCCGGTCCGCGCCTCGATCTCCTTGGCCAGCCACTCCCCCACGCCCGAGAGCCGGACGTGCCCGAACGAGTCGGTGGTGGCGTCCTTCAGCACCATCTCCCCGTCCTTGGGCATGGCACCCTCCGCGACCACCACGATCGGCGCGTAGCTCGCCTTGAACCGGGAGGTCACCCACGCGCACACCTGGTCCAGGTCGAAGCGCTGCTCCGGGATGAGGATGACGTTGGCGCCGCCCGCCAGCCCCGAGTGCAGGGCGATCCAGCCGGCGTGCCGGCCCATCACCTCCACGACCAGCACCCGCATGTGCGACTCGGCCGTGGTGTGCAGCCGGTCGATGGCCTCCGTGGCGATGCCCACCGCCGTGTCGAAGCCGAAGGTGTAGTCGGTGGCCGACAGGTCGTTGTCGATGGTCTTCGGGACGCCGACGCACGGGATGCCGTACTCCCCGTACAGCTTGGCGGCCACGCCCAGGGTGTCCTCGCCGCCGATCGCGACGAGGGCCTCGACCTCGTACTTGGCGAGGTTCTCCTTGATCCGCCGGACCCCGTTCTCCTGCTTGAACGGGTTGGTCCGCGAGGAGCCGAGGATGGTGCCGCCGCGCGGCAGGATGCCGCGGACGGCGGGGATGCCGAGCGGGACGCTGTCGCCCTCGATCGCGCCGCGCCAGCCGTCCTTGAACCCGACGAAGTCGCACCCGTACTCCTGGACGCCCTTGCGGACGACGGCCCGGATGACCGCGTTGAGACCGGGGCAGTCGCCGCCGCCCGTCAGCACTCCGACCTTCATGGAATCTCCCTTCGCCACAGGGCCCACCGAGCCCGCATGACGGTCACGCTAGTGGTGACTCAGGTCACAGCAAGGGTCTGGGAAGGGTCAATTCCGGTGGAATCACGGGGCGTTGCATCCCCCCGTTCACTCGTACGAGGACATGAGTACGACGTACGAGACGGTGAACGTCCCCGTTACGCGTCGTCGAGGCCGCGCTCTATCGCGTACCGGACGAGCTCCACCCGGTTGTGCAGCTGGAGCTTGCCCAGGGTGTTCTGCACGTGGTTCTGCACCGTGCGGTGCGAGATGACGAGGCGCTCGGCGATCTGCTTGTACGAGAGCCCCTTGGCCACCAGCCGCAGCACCTCGGTCTCCCGGTCGGTCAGCTGGGGGACCTTCGGCTCGTCGGGGGCGGCGGGCGCCGGGTCGGTGGCCAGGCGCCGGTACTCGCCGAGCACCAGCCCGGCCAGGCCCGGGGTGAACACCGGGTCGCCGGCCGCGGTGCGGTGCACGGCGTCGATCAGCTCCTGGGCGCCGGCGGACTTCAGCAGGTAGCCGGTGGCCCCGGACTTCACCGCCTCCAGGACGTCGGCGTGCTCACCGCTCGCGGACAGGACCAGGACGCGCAGCGCGGGGTTGGCGGCGACGAGCTCCTTGCAGACCTGCACCCCGGGCATGCCCGGCAGATTGAGGTCGAGGACCAGGACGTGGGGGGCGGCCGGGACGGCCCGGCGGACGGCCTCGGGGCCGTCGCCGGCCGTGGCGACCACGTCGAAGCCCGCGGCGGCGAGGTCGCGGGCGACCGCGTCCCGCCACATCGGATGGTCGTCGACGACCATCACCTTGATCTCGTGCGGCTGCGGCTGCGGCTCGGCGGTCTTGCTCACTGGGTTCTCCCCCTCGGTACTTTCAGTTCCACTTCGGTGCCCTGCCCGGGGACGGACACCAGCTCGGCGCTGCCGCCGAGGTCCCGCAGCCGGCCGCGGATGGACAGGGCCACGCCCATCCGGCCCTCGCCCTCGGCCTGGTCGAGCCGGCCCGCCGGGATGCCCGGGCCGTCGTCCCGGACGGTCACGATCACCTCGTCGCCCCAGTCCTCGACCAGGATCCACGCCCGGGCCCCGTCCCCGGCGTGCTTGCGCACGTTGTCCAGGGCGGCCCCGACGGCCGCGGCCAGCTCCTTCGCCGCGGGCACCGGCAGCGGCACCGGCGTACCCGGCTCGGCGAAGCTGACCCTGGATCCGGCGTGCGGCGCGAGCAGGCTCCGCAGGTCCAGCTCGCCCTCGTCGGCGCCGGGCTCCTCCACCTCGTACGCGTCCACCAGCGCGCCGAGCGACTCGTCCCGGGAGATCCGGGAGGTGGGCACCAGCCCGCTGGAGACCAGGGTGCGCAGCGCCACCTCCTGATCGCCGGCCATCCGGCCGAGCTCGGCGGCCTCGCCGCCCAGCTCGGTGCCGCGCCGCTGGACCATGGCGAGGACCTGGAGGACCCCGTCGTGGATGTCGCGGGCGAGCCGCTCGCGTTCGCGGGTGGCGGCCTCGATCTCCAGGGCGCGGGCCAGGGTGGCCTCACTGGCCCGGGCGACCTCGACGACGTACCCGATGGCTATGGAGGCGACCCAGACCAGCAGCACGTTGTGCAGGGTGTCGCGGGTGGGCTCGCCACCGTGGACGACGATGTTGGCCACGGCGACGAAGGTCGAGGCGAAGCAGGCCCAGCGCCAGCCGCCCTTGATGGCGAAGGCGAGGACGGAGCCCGCCGTCCAGATGGTGGGGAGGGTGGGGCCGCCCGCGGCGATCCGCGCGTGGGTGTCCGCGAGCGGGGTGAGCAGGATGCCGACGAGCGCGACGGTGAGGTCGGCCCCGAGGAAGCGCTTGGTGCAGCTGGCCGCGTTGGCCACCCGGCGGTGGGTCGCCAGGGTCCAGACGGCGAGTACGGCGAGGTAGCCGGCCGCGACCCAGGGCCGGTCGAAGTCCCGGTACGCCGAGGCGAACAGCAGGCCCGCGTAGACCATGGTCATCAGCCGGTAGGCGGTCAGCGCACGCCACAGCGGCTGCTCGACCGACATGCGCACGACACGCTCGCGTTTCGCCATCTCCCCCACCCCGTGCGGGCGATGCCGCCCGTGCTCTACTCCGCGGCCTTGTCGTTCTTGTCGGCGTGCTTTTCGGCGTTCTTCTCCGCGGCGGCCTTGGCGGCCTTCTCGGCCTTCTCCGCGTCGGCGATCTGCCGCTTGGCGGCCGTCGCGTAGATGTCGACGTACTCCTGGCCGGACAGCTTCATGATCTCGTACATGACCTCGTCGGTCACCGAGCGCAGGATGAAACGGTCGCTGTCCATGCCCTGGTAGCGGCTGAAGTCCAGCGGCTTGCCGATCCGGATGCCGGGGCGCATCAGCTTGGGGACGACCTTGCCGGGCGGCTGGATCTTCTCCGTGTCGATCATCGCCACGGGGATCACCGGCGCCCCGGTGGCCAGGGCCACGCGGGCCAGTCCGCCGGGCTTGCCGCGGTAGAGGCGGCCGTCGGGTGAACGGGTCCCCTCGGGGTAGATACCGAACAGCTCCCCGCGCTCGATGACGTCGATACCGCTCTTGATCGCGGCCTCGCCCGCACCGCGCGCACCGGAGCGGTCCACGGGGAGCTGGCCGACGCCCTTGAAGAAGGCGGCCGTCAGCTTGCCCTTGACGCCCGGGGAGGTGAAGTACTCCGCCTTCGCGATGAAGGTGACCTTCCGGTCCAGCACGGCCGGCAGGAAGAAGGAGTCCGAGAAGGACAGGTGGTTGCTCGCGAGGATCGCCGGCCCCTCGGCGGGAATGTTCTCGAGGCCCTCCACCCACGGCCTGAAGGCGAGCTTCAGGGACCCCCCGATGGAGAACTTCATTGCGCCGTAGATCAACTCGAAAGCCTTCCTGTGTCTGTCGAACAGACCATATCCCCTGGCTCGGGGCAGAGGGGGCGACGACCCTGGTCGGTGTCACCCCCGTCGCGTACGGTGAAGTCACACAGCGCTACGCACCCCCCACCCGTCGAAGGAGACCCTGGTGCCCGTCCTCCCTGGAGCCGAGCCGTTCCGCCACGAGGGCGGAGAGGTCGGTGTCCTCCTCTGCCACGGCTTCACCAGTACCACTCAGTCCATGCGCCCGTGGGCGGAGTACCTGGCCGGGCAGGGTCTGACGGTCTCCGTGCCGCTGCTGCCCGGGCACGGGACGCGGTGGCAGGACATGCAGCTCACCGGCTGGCAGGACTGGTACGCCGAGGTGGACCGGGCGCTGCGGGAGCTGCTGGAGAAGTGCACGCAGGTGTTCGTCTTCGGGCTGTCGATGGGCGGGGCGCTGACCCTGCGGCTGGCGGCCCGGCACGGGGACGCCGTGCGCGGCATCGTCCTGGTCAACCCGGTCAACAAGATCAACGACCCCCTGGCCTTCGCCCTTCCGGTCGCGCAGCACTTCCTGCGGTCCACCCCGGGCATCGCGAGCGACATCGCCAAGCCGGGCGTCGCCGAGGTCGGCTACACCCGGGTCCCGACCCGGGCCGCGGCCTCGCTGCGGCAGTTCCTGAGGCTGGTCGACAGCGAGCTGCCGCAGGTCACGCAGCCGGTGCTGCTGCTGCACAGCGTGCAGGACCACGTCGTGAACCCGGCCGACTCGGCGCGGATCCTCGCGCGGATCTCGTCGACGGACGTCACCGAGACCCTGCTGGAACAGAGCTACCACGTCGCGACGTTGGACCATGACGCGGAGCAGATCTTCGCGGACAGTCATGCGTTCGTCGGGCGGCTCGCGGAGAGCGTCGGCAGGGAGGGGGCGGCCAGCGGTGGCTGAGCACGAGGAGTCCCCGGGGGGTGTCCCCCCGCTGGACGAGGAGGCGGCCTGGGCGGCGATCGTCGCCGGGTACGGCCAGGAGCCGCCGGACCCGCCGGGGGCGAGGCCGTTCCGGCCGATCGAGAACCTGATGCTGCCGGAGGAGGACGTCGAGCCGGAGCCTCCGGCCGCGTCGTCCCCCGAGCCGTCCGCGGAGCCGCCGGCGAAGCCTCCGCCGGCGCCGACGGTGTTGGGCAGCTCGGTGGTGTTCGCGCCGGGGGTGGGTGTCGGCGGTACGGCGCCCGGGAGCGGCCCCCGGGACCACACCCCGGCGGAGCCGGACGAGAAGGACGAGGGGCACTTCGTCCCGCCGGAGCCGGAGCTGCCGCCGGCGGACACGACGGCGAAGTTCGCGTGGCTGGCGGTGGTGGGCGGGCCGGTGCTGCTGCTGGTGGCGGTGCTGCTGCAGTGGGACATGACGTGGTGGCTCACGACACTGGGGATCGGCGGTTTCCTGGGCGGGTTCGCGACGCTCGTCGCGCGGATGTCGCACGACGATGACGAGGACGACGATCCGGGGCGCGGCGCCGTCGTGTAGGCGTACCCGCCGGGGCTGGGCGCCGGGGCGCTCCCGCCCCGGATCCCGCCTCTCAGACGCCGGCCTGTGCCGGGATGCGGAGGGCGGCCAGCACCGGGAGGTGGTCCGTGGCGGCGCGCAGGTCCCGGGGGGTGACGCCGGGCAGGCCCTCGGGGACTCCGCAGGCCAGCACCTCCACCCCCGGCGAGGCGAAGACGGCGTCGATCCGCCGGTCCGGCGCCGCCGCCGGGAAGGTGCGCTCGCCGCCCCACGGGGACACCGTCCAGCAATCGCGCAGGCTCTCGGTGAGGCGCCCGTAGGCCGGCCCGCCCGGGGCCTCGTTCACGTCCGCCGCCACGATCGCGTGCGGCGCCTCCAGCGACGCGGCCCGCTGCGCGAGCAGTCCCGCCTGCGCGGCCCGCTCCGCCCGGTCCAGGGACAAGTGGGCGCTGACGACCCCGACCCGCGCCGCCCCGAAGCGGACCACCGCCGTGGCGAAGCCCCGCCGGTGCAGGCCCGGGGTCCGCGGGAGCAGGACGTCCTCCGTCCGCTCCACGAAGGCCCGTAGCGAGCACAGGAGCAGCGGGCCCGCGGCCGTGGCGCCACCGCTCAGCACCACCAGGTCCGTCTTCGCGGCCAGCCGCGCCGCGTGTTTGCGCCAACGGAAGAACCGCGGGGCCTCCTGGACGAAGACCAGGTCGGGGGCGCAGGCGCGGATCACCCGGGCCAGCGCCTCCTCGTCGTCCCGCATCGAGCGGATGTTGTAGCTGAGGGCTCGGATCACCGCGGAACCGTCGGGTTCCGTCACAGAGTTCGGCAGCATGGACGGCAACATAGCCAGACTGCCCGCCGTGCCACAGAGGGCGCGGCGGGCAGTTCGGCCAACAGTCGGTGTCAACCCTGGCGGGCCAGGTCCGCCGCGCCCACGAGCCCGGCCTTGCCGCCGAGCTGCGCGGCCAGCACCTGCGCGTGCGGGCGCCAGGCGCCGCCGACCAGCCAGCGCTTGAAGGACTTGCGGATCGGGTCGAGGACGAGGTCGCCCTCGTCGGAGACCCCGCCGCCGACGATGAACGCCGACGGGTCGAAGAGCGAGGCCAGGTCGGCCAGGCCCGCGCCCGCCCAGCGGGCCAGCTCGCGGAAGGCGTCGATGGCCACCAGGTCACCGGCGCGCGCCGCCTCGCTGATGTGCTTGCCCTCGATGCCCTCGGGGGTGCCGTCGCCGAGCGCGAGCAGGGCCACCGCGTTCTCGGGGGTGGCGTTGGCGCGCTGCTTCGCGTACCGGACGAGCGCGCGGCCGGAGGCGTACTGCTCCCAGCAGCCCTGGCTCCCGCAGCCGCACAGCAGGCCGTCCGGGACCACCCGGATGTGCCCGAACTCGGCGGCCACGCCGAAGCGTCCACGGCGCAGCTTGTTGCCGATGATGATGCCCCCGCCCAGGCCCGTGCCGAGCGTGATGCAGATGACGTCGTCGTGGCCCTGGCCGGCGCCGAAGCGGTACTCGCCCCAGGCCGCGCAGTTCGCGTCGTTCTCGACGACGACCGGCAGGCCGATGCGCTGCTCGACCTTGTCCTTGAGCGGCTCGTGGCGCCAGTTGATGTTCGGCGCGAAGAGCACCGTCGCGCGCTTGTCGTCCACGTATCCGGCGGCGCCGATGCCGACGGCCTCGATGGTGTGGTTGCTGCTGACTTCGGACACTGCGGCGCAGATAGCGTCCGTCACTCCGTCCGCGGTCGGCGGGGTGGGCACCTTGTACGTCTCAAGGATGGTGCCCTCTTCGTCGACCACGCCGGCCGCGATCTTCGTGCCGCCGATGTCGACGCCGATGGTGAGTCCCATTAGTCCCTCGGTTTCCGGTCAAACCCCGCCACGGCCAACCGTACCCGAGGGCAGCGGCGTCTCAGTCGAGATCGATCCGCTGCGTCGGACCGCTCCCGCCCTCGTCGCGCGGGTCGGAACGGTCGCCGGAGGGATGGTCCGAGGGAGCGCCGGGGGCGGGCTCGTCGCGGGTCCAGCGGCGCTCGTGGCCCTCGACGGCGGAGCGGTACGCGGCGAGCAGCTCGGAGCCGGCGGCCGCGAGGTGGTCGAAGACCTCGGGGTTTCGCTCGACGACGGGCTTGGCGGCGGCCTTCGCCTGGTTGACGAACTGGCGTACGGCGCCCTGGGCGGCGGCGCCGATCAGCGGGTTGTTCAGCCCGGACACCTTGTCGGCGACGGCCTCGAACAGCTTGAACAGCTCCTCGGCGGCGGTCCCGGTGCCGCTCCCGGCGCCCGCGCCGCCCTGGCGGGCCCGGCGGCGCTCCTGCTCCGCGGCGAGGTCCTCGGCGCAGGCCTTGGCCCAGGCGTCGTCGTCGGTGGGACGGTCGGTGGCCTCGCTCATGGCGGACTCTCCTGCGGCAGCTGCTGGGCGGTACGTACTACCTTCGACGGTACCCGAACGGGGGTACCCGGTTCAGGGCCCCTGCGCGGCGTTCAGGGCCTGCGCGGCCACAGGTCCGGGTCCGGCGTGAAGCGGATCCGGAGCACCCCGTCGGCGAGGGCGGCGCCGGACACCGTGCAGCGGCGCAGCGCCGAGGGCAGCGGAACGATCCTGCGGTACGGGCCCGCCGCGAGCAGCAGCTCGTCGCCGCGCCGGACCAGGTCGAGGTCCCGCTTGTGGGCGCCGGGCAGCGGCACCACCCAGACGAGTACCCCGTCGTCGGCGCGCCTGTCCTCGACCATCCACGCGCGGCGCGCCCGCGCCCGGGCCTCGGAGGCCCCCGGAACGAGCCCCTCCGCCCCGGCCAGGCCGATCAGGTCCTCCGGCCCCGCGGGGTCCCGCCCCAGGTGGCCGAGTGGCAGCACGGGCACGTCTCCGGCCGACTCGGCCCCGCCCCACTCGGTTCCGGCCCACTGGGCGGCGTACTTCTCCTGCTGGGCGGCGAGCCCGGCCAGCCAGGGGTCGGGCGAGCCCTGCGGCACCATCCGGTTGGCGACGATCGCGCCGACCGGGAGCTGTTCGAGGGCGAGGCCGAGCAGCCCGGTCCGCAGCGCGGCGTCGGCGCCCGGTCCCGGCTCGGCGACGATCCGCAGCGAGGTGTCGGCGGCCTCCACGACGGCCTGGACGGCGGCCAGCTCCTCGTCCCAGCGCGCGGCGGCCTCGTACAGCCACTGCGCCGGCATGGGTACGCCGGCCAGCTGGGCCAGTACGGGCCGCAGGGCGCGGGCCGCCTGCCGCTCGGCCGGGAGCAGCCGGGCCAGGTAACGGCGCAGCTGGGCGGGGAGTGCGAGGGTGGCCACGGCCTGGTGGAGCGGGGGCAGGTCGACGACGACGAGGTCGGCGGCGGGGGCCGCGGCGGCCCGGCGCAGGGCGCGCAGCAGGGCGAACTGCTCGGCGCCGGGCAGCTCGGTGAGCTCCTCGGCCCCGAGCGGCCGGGCCCCGACCATGCCGAGGAGGGCCGATCCGCGCTCCTGGAGGGCGACGAGCTCCTCTCGGAACTCCCCGCCGGAGTCCACGCGGGCCACGAGCACCCCCGCGGCCGGTACGGCGGCCAGCCCGGGCGCGGCTTCGACGGGCTCCCCCGTCTCTTCCCCGACCAGTGCGGCCAGGTGATCCCCGGGGTCCGCGGAGAGCAGCAGCACCCGCTGCCCGGTCCGTGCGGCGGCGACGGCCGTGGCCGCGGCCACGGTGGTCCGGCCGGCCCCGCCGGGACCGGTGATCAGCAGGATGCGCATGGATCAGGCCGACTCGACGCGCTTCTTCAGGCCCGCCAGGGCGCGGTCGATGATGACCTTCTCGGCCTTGCGCTTGATCATGCCGAGCATCGGGATCTTGACGTCGACGGTCAGCTGGTAGGTGACCTCGGTGCGCTTGCCGCCGTCCAGCGGGGCGAGCCGGTACGAACCGTCGAGCTGGCGCAGCATCTGCGACTTGTCCAGGGTCCAGCTGACCTCGTCCGCGCCCTTCCAGCTGTAGGCGAGGGTGTGGTCGTCCTTGATCGCGCCCGCGTCGAGCAGCAGCCGGACCTTCTCGGCGCGGCCCTCGGCGTCGGTGGCCAGCACCTCGGCCTCCTTCACCTCGCCGGTCCACTCGGGGTAGCGGGCGAAGTCGGCGATCACGGCCATCACGTCGGCCGGCGCCGCCTCGATCGTGATGCTCGAGCTGGTGTGTTCGGCCATGGCGGTCGCCCCTCCAGGGAGTGTTCGAGGAAGTGTGCGGCCTACGGCCGCCGCGTGCAGGCTACCGTGCGTGCGGAGGTCACCACTCCAGGGCCCGGACTCACCACTCCAGGGCCCAGGCTCACCACTCCAGGGCCCAGGGCCTTCCGGTGGCGGCGAAGTGCCCGACGTTCACGCACTCCGTGGCGCCGATCCGCATCCGCCGTGCCAGCGGCTGGTGCACGTGCCCGAACAGCGCGTACCGCGGCCTGGTCCGCCGGATCGCCGCGAGCAGGGCCTCGCTGCCGCGTTCGAACCTGCGCGCGACCGTGTCGTAGCAGAGCTCCGGAACCTCCGGCGGGATGTGCGAGCACAGCACGTCCACCTCGCCGAGCGCCTCGACCTTGGCGGCGTACTCCTCCTCGTCCACCTCGTACGGGGTGCGCATCGGGGAGGGCAGTCCGCCGCCGACGAAGCCGAAGACGCGGCCGCCGATCTCCACCCGCTGCCCGTCGAGGACGGTGGTGCCGGTTCCGGCGTACTCGGGCCACAGACCCGGGATGTCGACATTGCCGTAGGTGGCGTACGTGGGCTGCGGGAAGGCGGCGAACATCTCGGCGTACTGGCGGCGCACCGCGCCCTCGATCAGGCTTTCCCGGTCCAGCCCGGCCCACAGCCGGCGCCCGAGGTCTCGGGCCTCGTCGAAGCGGCGCTCGGTGCGCAGTTCCACGATCCGGTCGGCGTTCTCGACACCGAACAGATCGGGGAAGATGCCGCGCGAGTGGTCGGCGTAGTCGAGGAAGAGCACGAGGTCACCGAGGCAGATCAGGGCGTCGGCACCGTCCCCGGCCCGGGCGAGCGCCTCGGCGTTGCCGTGGACGTCGCTGACGACGTGGACCCGCGTGCTGCTTTTCCTGCCACCCATGCGCTCCACCCTAGGGGGGCCCGGGGGCCGCGGGTAGAGGGGGTGGCACAGGCGGCCTACCTGCGGTTACTTCCGAGTCGCAAACGGGGTCGACTACTGTCGGCATGGCACGGCCGCGTCATGTGACGCACGGAACATCTGGCCGGTTCCCTCTATCCGGAACCCACTACCGGTGGGTAACGTCCGGTCGGTCCACATGGTGGCGATGGCGCCCAGAGGAGCAGCAGTCTTGCGCGAGTTCAGCCTTCCGGCCCTGTACGAGGTCCCGTCGGACGGGAACCTGACGGATCTCATCCGCCGCAATGCCGCGCAGCATCCCGACACCGCCGTCATGGGCCGCAAGGTCGACGGCGGCTGGCAGGACGTGACGGCGACCGAGTTCCTCGCCGAGGTGCGCGCCGCCGCCAAGGGCCTGATCGCGGCCGGCATCCGGCCCGGCGACCGCGTCGCTCTGATCTCCCGTACCCGCTACGAGTGGGTGCTCCTCGACTTCGCGATCTGGAGCGCGGGCTGCGTCACCGTCCCCGTGTACGAGACCAGTTCGCCCGAGCAGATCCAGTGGATCCTCGGCGACTCCGGCGCCGTCGCCGTGATCGTCGAGAGCCCCGCGCACAGCGCGGCCGTGGCCTCGCTGCGCGACCGGCTGCCGGAACTGCGCGAGGTCTGGGAGATCGAGCAGGGCGCGCTCGCGGCGCTGAACGCCGCCGGGGCCGAGGTCACCGACGCCGAGGTCGACGAGCGCAGTTCGCTCGCCAACGCCGACGACCCGGCCACCATCGTCTACACCTCGGGCACCACCGGCCGCCCCAAGGGCTGTGTGCTGACCCACCGCAACTTCTTCGCCGAGTGCGGCAACGTGGTGGAGCGCCTGAGCCCGCTGTTCCGCACCGGCGAATGCTCCGTGCTGCTCTTCCTGCCCGCCGCGCACGTCTTCGGGCGCCTGGTGGAGGTGGCGGCCGTACTGGCGCCGATCCGCCTGGGCTGCGTACCGGACATCAAGAACCTCACCGACGAGCTGCAGTCCTTCCGGCCCACGCTGATCCTCGGCGTGCCGCGCGTCTTCGAGAAGGTCTACAACTCGGCGCGCGCCAAGGCCCAGGCCGACGGCAAGGGCAAGATCTTCGACGCGGCGGCCGAGACGGCCATCGCGTACAGCAGGGCGCTGGACGCCCCGGGCGGGCCGTCCTTCGGCCTGAAGCTGAAGCACAAGATCTTCTCGAAGCTGGTCTACAGCAAGCTGCACACGGTCCTCGGCGGGCGCGGCGAGTACGCGATCTCCGGCGGCGCCCCGCTGGGCGAGCGGCTCGGCCACTTCTTCCGCGGCATCGGCTTCACGGTCCTGGAGGGCTACGGCCTGACGGAGTCGTGCGCGGCCACCGCGTTCAACCCGTGGGACCGTACGAAGATCGGTACGGTCGGCCAGCCGCTGCCGGGCTCCGTGGTGCGCATCGCCGACGACGGCGAGGTGCTGCTGCACGGCGAGCACATCTTCAAGGAGTACTGGAAGAACGAGACGGCGACCGCCGAGGCGCTGACCGACGGCTGGTTCCACACCGGTGACGTCGGCACCCTCGACGAGGACGGCTACCTCGCGATCACCGGGCGCAAGAAGGAGCTCATCGTCACGGCGGGCGGCAAGAACGTGGCCCCCGCGGTGATCGAGGACCGGATCCGGGCGCACGCGCTCGTCGCGGAGTGCATGGTGGTCGGCGACGCGCGGCCGTTCGTGGCCGCACTGGTCACCATCGACGAGGAGTTCCTGGGCCGCTGGGCCGCCGAGCACGGCAAGCCCGCTGGGGTCACGGCGGCGGAGCTGCGCGAGGACGCGGACCTCATCGCCGCCGTCCAGCAGGCCGTGGACGACGGCAACGCGGCGGTCTCCAAGGCGGAATCGGTGCGGAAATTCCGCATTCTGCCCTCCCAGTTCACGGAGGAGTCGGGTCACATCACGCCTTCGCTGAAGCTGAAGCGGAATGTGGTGGCGAAGGACTTCGCGGACGAGATCGAGGCCCTGTACCGGGGCTGAGCCCCTCTTTGCGCTAGCGCGGGTCCTCCGCGAGGATCCGCGCCATGTTCCGCTCGGCGAGCGCGGTGATGGTGACGAACGGGTTCACCCCGAGGGAGCCCGGGATCAGGGAGCTGTCGACCACGTACAGCCCCTGGTAGCCCTTGGCGCGGCCGTAGTCGTCGGTCGCGTCGCCGAGGACGCAGCCGCCGAGCGGGTGGTATGTGAAGTTGTCGGCGAAGTTCCTGTTGTCGCCGAACAGGTCGTACCGGTAGATCGTGAAATTGGCCCGGTTGATCCGGTCGAAGAGGTTCTTGGCGGCCTGGACCGACGGGGTGTTCTGGTCGCGGCGCCAGTTGAGCCGCGCCGAGTCGGTGGCCGCGTCGTACGTGAAGTGCCCGCGCTCGGGGTTCTTGGTGATGGCCAGGTACATCGAGATCCAGTGCTCGAAGCCCATGGGCAGCGGGGCGATCTCGGCGAACACCGGGTTGGCGGCGTTGTCCCAGTCGTCGATGCCCAGGGCGGGCATGGTGGCCTGGTTGCAGCCGACCGTGTCCCACAGGTGGTTGGCCCGGGCGGTCATGATGTTGCCGTTGTGGCCCCAGCCGAGCCCGACCTTCTCGCTGAGCCCGGGCAGGGTGCCCCGCTCGCGGGCGCGCAGCAGGATCTCGGTGGTGCCGAGGCTGCCGGCGCCGAGGAAGAGCTGTTTGCAGCCGAGCTCCCTGACCTGGGTGACCCTTCCCGTCAGATCGCTGGTCCGGACGGTGAGCACGTAGCCGCCGGCCGGGTCCTGGCGCACGCCTACGACGCGCTGCATGGTCTCGATGGTGACGTTGCCGGTGCCGATGGCGGCCGCGAGGTAGGTCTTGTCGACGCTCTTCTTGCCGAAGTTGTTGCCGTAGATGACCTCGCCGGCCAGCGCCGAGCGGGTGGCGGTGCCGGCCGCTTCGCGCTGCATGTACGAGAAGTCGTACACGTTGGGCACGAAGGTGGTCCTCAGGCCGGTGTTCTGGGCGTGCTTGCGGGAGATCCGGGCGAACCGGTACCACTCCGTGGACTCGAACCAGCCCGGGTCGATGTCGCTGACGCCGAGCATCGCGCGGGCGCGCGGGTAGTACGTGCCGTACATCTCGTCGGCGTCGACCCGGGGCAGCACCTCGGAGAAGTACGAGCGCCGGGGCGTCGGGGCCATGCCGCCGTTGACGAGGGATCCGCCGCCGACGCCGCGGCCGACGTAGACGGACATGTCGCCGTGGTTCACCCGGTCGAGGACGCCGGGGTAGGGGCTGATGTCGCGGTTGACGACATCGAGCCAGAGGAACTGGGCGAGCGGGGCCTCGGTGCGGGTGCGGAACCACATGGATCGCTGGTCGGGCGCGGAGGTGGAGGGGAAGACCTTGCCGTCCGGACCCGGGGTGTTCCAGAGCCGGCCCATCTCCAGGACGACGGTCCGTACGCCGGCCTGCCCGAGCCGGAGGGCGGCGACCGCCGAGCCGTAGCCGGAGCCCACGACGATGGCGGGGGCGTACTGCGCGGCGGGGGGCTCGGCGGCGGCGGCCGATTGGAGCCCTATGCGGGTGAACCCGAGGGCTGCGGCGGTCTGGAGGGCGCCGATACCCAGGAAGTGACGGCGCGTCAGCTGAGGTGTCATGGCCGCATCATGGGCGGAATCGGGCCGTCCACCCAGAGGCGGTGTTGACAGACATCTGAGGAACAGTCAGGTGTGGCGGAGGATCACGGGCCCGGCCTCACACCTGCTCGGTCGGCAGGACCACCATCTCAGGCACCGCGACCCGCCGCGGCCGCGTGACCCCGTACGCGATCGCGTCCGCGATGTCCTGGGCCTCCAGCCGCTCGATGCCCCCGAACATCTGCTCCAGCGCCTGCTGCATCTCGGGGGAGTTGTGCCCGCGCAACTCGGTGTCCACGGCGCCGGGCTCGACGACACAGACCCGCACGTGCTGCGGCGCCAGCTCCTGGCGCAGGGCCTCGCTGAAGGCGACCACGCCGAACTTCGTGGCGCAGTACGCCGTGGCCGTGGCCACGGCCCGGCGGCCCGCCAGGGAGGACACGTTGACGATGTCGGCCACCTTCCGGGGGCCGTCCCCGGCGGCGCTGACGAGGTGCGGCAGGGCCGCGTGGGTGGTGTGCATCAGGGCGGTCAGGTTGACGTCCACCATGCGCTTCCAGTCGGCGACGGGCGACTCCGCGGCGTACCCGAGGAGCATCAGGCCCGCGTTGTTGACCAGGGTGTCGAGGCGCCCGAGCTCCTTGACCGTACGCTCCACCACGCGCGCGGCCTCGGCCTCGTCGGCGATGTCGGCGGGCAGGACGAGCGCGGTGCCGCCGCCGGCCTCGATCTGGGCCGCCAGTTCCGTGAGCCGCTCCGCGCGCCGTGCGGTGAGCGCGACGGCGGCGCCCTTTCCGGCGAGCGTCAGGGCGGCCGCCCGGCCGATCCCGCTCGAAGCACCGGTCACCAGGGCCACGGTGCCGCGCAGCACGTCGTCCATCGTCCTCACCACTCCTCGCCGGCGCGCCGCGGTCGGGCACGTCCGCAGACATGCCTTCCGTGTCCGTCGGCGCATGCACGGCCGTGCCGCAGACGCGCCCGGGTCGGCGTAATGGCGCGGCGCGGGCGGCCGGCGGCACGGCATCGGTGTAGGTCAGAGCAGCTCGCGCAGGCGGTCTGCCAGCAGGTCCCAGCGCCACTTCTCCTCGACCCAGGCGCGGCCCCGCTCCCCCATGCGGCGGCGCAGCTCCGGGTCCTGGAGCAGGGCGATCACGCGGTCCGCCGCGTCCTCGGGGACTCCGCCCCGGACCACCCAGCCGGTCTCGCCCTCCAGCACCGCGTCCGGCGCCCCGCCCGAGTCGCCCGCGACCACCGGCAGGCCGGTCGCCGAGGCCTCCAGGTAGACGATCCCGAGGCCCTCCACGTCCAGCCCGCCGCGCCGGGTCCGGCACGGCATCGCGAAGACGTCCCCGGCGCCGTAGTGCGCGGGCAGTTCGGCCCAGGGGACGGCGCCCGTGAAGACCACCGAGTCCGCGACCCCGGTGGAGACGGCCAGCGCCCGCAGGTCCGCCTCGTACGGGCCCCCGCCGACCACCAGCAGTACGGCATCCTCCGCCGCGGCCAGGATCCGCGGCATCGCCTCGATCAGCGTGTCCTGCCCCTTGCGCGGGACCAGCCGCGAGACGCAGACCACCACCGGCCGGTCCGACAGCCCCAGCCGGGCCCGGATCTCCGCGCCGCCCGACCCGGGGTGGAAGGTCTTCTCGTCCACCCCCGGCGGGAGTTGCACCATCCGCGCCGCCGCCCGGTCCGTCAGCGCCGAGGCGATCCGCGAGCGCGTGTACTCGCCCAGGTACGTCAGCGTGTCCGTGCCCTCGCCGATCCGGCGCAGCAGCTGCCGCGCCGCCGGCAGCTGCGCCCAGCCCGCCTCGTGCCCGTGGGTGGTGGCCACGATCCGCTTGGCCCCGGCCCGGCGCAGCGCCGGGCCCATCAGCCCCAGCGGGGCGGCCGCCCCGAACCAGACCGACTCGCAGCCGTGCTCGCGCAGCAGCCCGACCGCCCGCCGGGTCACCCGCGGGGTCGGCAGCAGCATCGTCGTACGGTCGCGCACGACCTGGAACGGCTGCTCGGCGTCGAAGGCGGCGGTGGCCTCGCGGCCCTCCGCGCCGTGCTTCCAGGTGGAGGCGTAGACGACGATCCGGTCGGGATCCAGCCGCAGTGCCATGTTGTGCAGGAAGGCCTGGATGCCGCCCGGTCGCGGCGGGAAGTCGTTGGTCACGATCAGCGTCTTGTGCATCGCCTGCCGACAGTACCGGACGCCCCCGCGCGGCCCCGCCCCCAGCTAGGGCGCGCCCAGCTCCTCGCGCAGGCCCGCCTGCCAGGCCAGCGTCAGGCCGGGCAGATCGCCGCCGATGGTCTCCTCCAGGGCCGTCGCCAGGGGCTCGCGGCCCGCCCGCTCGTAGAGGCGGACCAGCGTGGCGTCGCCCCACTTGGCCGCGATCAGCCGGCAGGCCAGCCACGCGCCCTCGTACGCGCGGGCCAGCGCCTCCGGGTCCCCGCCGAAGGCGAACGCCTCGTCGGCGGGGAGGGCGGCCGGCAGCTCCCCGCGCTGCACCGCCCGGCCCAGCGCGGGCGCGGCCTGCCGCGCGGTGGTGGTCCCGCCGCGGTACGCCGCCCAGTCCGCGAAGCCCTCCGACAGCCACAGCGGGGTCCGCGCGGTGGTCGCGGCCCGGGTGGCCACGTGCGTGACCTCGTGGGTCAGGACGATTCCCCGGCCCGCCGCGCTGAGCTCCGCCCAGCCCTCGGGGTTGACGACGACCCGGTCGGCGGGGGCCTTCGCGGCGCCCACCCGGCCCGTCGTGACCGCCCCCATGCCCCGGTACTCGGCGGCGGGCCGGCCCAGCAGCTGCGCCATCCGCTCCAGGGAGCCCGGCACCAGGACCACCACCCGGCCCGCCCACTCCCGCGGCCAGGCGGCGCTCGCCGCGGGCACCGCCCGCTCGGCCTCCGCCGCGACCGCGGAGAGGGTCTGCGGGGACTGCCCTACACCGAGCACCAGCGCATGGGCGCCCTCGACCACCTCCACCGGGCCCTGGTCCCACAGCTGAGGCGGCGCGCCCGGCGCGGCCCGGTCCCCGGTGACCCGCCACCGCCCGCCGTCCGCGCCGTCCCGGCTCAGCAGCACCTCGCGCGCCGACCCGGCCGGGGCCGTGTCGTAGCCGGTGAGCCGGTAGCGCAGTTCCGCGCGGGTGGTGGCCCGCTCGCCGTCGCGGCGGACCGAGGAGACCTCGTACGCCCATCCCTCCAGCGGGATCCCGGCGAGCTGCGCGGGCGGCGTCCGCGACCAGGCGGCGACGGCCTCCCGGACGTCCCCCTCGGCGGCGTCCCGCGCGGCGGGCGCCCCGCATCCCGCGAGCAGCGCGCTCAGCAGGAGCGGCAGTACGCGTACGAGGAGCCGGTGGACCGGGGACATCCGACGATCGTACGCACGCCCCCGCCGGGGACGGCTCGGGGACGGGTCAGGGGCGGGTCACGGAGGACACCGGCATCATCCCGACCGGGTCGTACCGCACCCGCGCGCCCGGGTACGGGGCGTGCACCACCTGGCCGTTGCCGACGTACATGCCGACGTGACTGGCGTCCGAGCGGTACGTGACCAGGTCGCCCGGCTGCGCCTGCGAGAGCGGGACCCGGCGGCCCGCGTACCGCTGCGCCTGCGAGGTGCGCGGCAGGGAGACGCCCGCCTGCCGGTACGACCACACCATCAGCCCGGAGCAGTCGAACCCGGAGGGCCCGGTGGAGCCCCAGATGTACGGGCGGCCGACCGCGGACCGGGCGGCCATCACGGCGGTCGCGGCGCGGCCCGAGGAGGGGCCGAGCGAGTTCAGATCGGGCAGGCCCTCGGGGCGCTCGCCGGAGCGCGAGGCCCGCTCGAAGTCGGCCCGCTCCTGGCTGGGCATGGCTCCCAGGAGCCGGCGGGCGGCGGCCAGCTTGGCGGTGACGGTGCGCTTCTGGCGGGCCACGTCGGCCCGTACGGAGTCGAGTTCGGCGAGCTTCCGCGAGGCCTCCTGACGCTGCTGGCCCAGCCGGCGCTGCTCCTTGCGCAGTTCGTCGAGCCGGCGGGCCTGCCGGTCCGTCAACCGGTCCAGCTGGGAGGCCTTTTCGAGGTATTCATCCGGGTTCTCGGAGAGCATCAGCTCGATGGCGGGGTCGATTCCGCCGGAGCGGTACTGGGCTCCGGCGAAGGTGCCGAGGAGGCCGCGCATGGTGTTGATGCGGTCCTGGCCGCGGGCCAGTGCGTCCTGGACCCGGTCGATCTCGGTGTGGAGCCGGTCCGCCCGCTCGCCCGCCCGGTTGTAGCGCTCGGTGGCCTGTTCGGCCTCCTCGAAGAGCCGGTCGACCTGGGCGCGGAGACCGGCCGCGGGCTCCCGCGGCAGGGCGGGGGCCGCGCTCGCCGTCGCGCCCGTCATGGCTGCCGCGGCGGCCACGGCGGCGGTCAGGACGGTGACCTTGGTGTTCCTGTCGAGGCTGCCGAGCCCGGGCCGACGATGGGACGCCACTGGAACCGCTCCCTTCCGCTGCGCGGGACCGGGTCCGCCCCCCGTGGACGGCCGTGTGCCGGGTTCCGCGCTGGCAGACAGTAACCGCGCCGCCACACCCCGGCCAACGACCCCCGGCGGGCGCACATGCCGACGCCCCGCCGGAGACGCAGGTCACCGGCGGGGCGTGTGGTCACAGCGGGGCCGCGGAATTCGCCCGGATGGGCGGCGTACGGCGCGTCCCGTGGCGGGCGCGTGGCCCCCGGGGCGGGTCAGCCGACGCGGACGCCGAACTGGAACGGCATGTTCTTCATGGCCTCGTAACGGACGCCACCGGTCGGGTTGGAGGCGTGGAAGACCTGGCCGTTGCCCGCGTAGAGGCCGACGTGGTGCAGGTCGTCGTAGAAGAGGACCAGGTCTCCGGGCTGGAGTTCGCTCTGGTTGTAGATGCGCGTGCCGTCGTTGGCCTGCGTGGTGGTGACGCGGCTGATCTTGACGCCGGCCTGGGCGTAGGCCCACTGGGTCAGGCCCGAGCAGTCCCACGAGTCGGGGCCGGTGTCGCCCATGTGGTAGCGGTCGCCCTTCTGGGTGATCGCGGCGGCGAGGGCCGCCCCGGCCCGGCCCGAGCCCTTCACCGCGCCCTTGGAGCCGGCGGCGTCCGCGGCGGCCTGGCCGTCCTTGGCCGCGTCACTCTTCAACTGGCCCCGCTCCTCGGTGGTCAGCGTGTTGAGGAGGGCCTGGGCGTCGGCGAGCTTGCTCTGGGCTGCCGCCTTCTTCTCGGCGAGTTCCTTGCGGACGGCTTCGAGGTCGGCGAGCTTGCCGGTGGCTTCCTGACGCTGCTGCGCGAGGCTGCGCTGCTTGGCCTGGATCTTCGTTATCGCCTCGACCTGCTTGCCGCTCACCTGCTGGAGCGTGGAGGCCTTGTCGAGGAAGGCATCCGGGTCGGAGGACAGCAGGAGCAGCATGGACGGGTCGAGGCCGCCGCCGCGGTACTGGGCCGTCGCCATCGAACCGAGCGTGTTGCGCAGGCCGTTGAGCTCGTCCTGGCCGCGCGCGACCTGGTCCTGGAGCTGCGAGATCTCCTTCTCCAGCTTCTCCTGGCGCTCTTTGGCCCCGTTGAACTTCTCGGTGGCCTGCTCGGACTCCTCGTAGAGGGCGTCGACCTTGCTCTTGACCTCGTCCTTGCTCGGCTTGGCCGGGGCGGCCATGGCCGACTGGGAGGAGAGGGCGACGGCCGCGGTGGCGAGGGCGGTGAGCACGCTCACGCGGGTGCGGGTCGGCGGCTTGGGTCGACGGTGGGACGCCACGAACGCGAGCTCCTTATGCCTGGAGCCGCCGAATACAGTCGCAAGGCTCGGCAGCGCACCTCCGCCGTCACTCCGAATGAGTGAACTACCGCACGAAGGTTTGAGCCGACCCTAGTGACCTCGCTGTGATCAGTTCAAATCCTGTCGGCAAAAAACTTGGCCACCGACCAGGTTCTTTACCTACAGCCCACGCTCTGTGCAGGGCACTTGACGGTACGTTCCCTGTCCGCCTTGCCAAATCGGGCATTCCGTCGACGAGTTACGAAACGCGCGAAAGCCGCTTCAGCAACAAAGCGGACGTCACGGGGCGGGCTCCGGCCTTCGCCACGCCGTCGGCCACCTCGCGGTCGGTGGATACCACGACCACCGGCCGGCCGGGCGGCTCCGCCCGCACCAGCTGGCGGATCAGCTCGTCCGCCGTCACACCGGGCTTGGAGAACAGCACCCGTACCCCGCGCGGCGGCGCGAGCAGTACCGGGGCCGCCAGCTCCGCGCCGTCGAAGACACAGGTCATCTCCGCGCCCGTCTGCGCGGCCAGCATCGACAGCCCGCCCAGCAGCCGCAGCCGCTGCTTCTCCAGCGGCATCGTCGGATAGCCGGTCTTCGTCACGTTGTAGCCGTCGACCACCAGATGGGCCTGGGGCAGCGCCAACAACTGGTCCAGCAGCGCCGGATCCGTCTCCGACAGGGCGCGTGCCGCGATGTCCTTCGGGGTCATCCGGCCCGGCTCCACGGCGTCCACGGTGTCGGCCGGCCGCGTCGACACCGGCGGCAGTGCCAGCTCGCGGCGCAGCCCCTGGGCCGCGTCCAGCACCGTGTCCAGCAGCAGCCGCAGCCGCATGTCCTCGACGCTGCGGCCCTCGCGGGTGGCCCGGCGGGAGGTCTCCAGCGCCGTCTCGACCTCCGCGAGGCGGGACTTGAGGCGCCGGGTCTCGCTCTCGGCGGCCGCCACCTGCGCGGCCGCGTCGCCCCGGATCCCGTCGATCTCGGCGGTGACCTTGCGCAGGGCCGCCTCGCCGCGCTTCACATCGCTCTGGGCGCTGCGCAGCTTGCGCTGAAGCGATTCCGCTTCCTTGCGCGCCGCGTCCAGCTCGGCCCGTACCTGCTCGCCGCCGAGGCGCTGCGCGTCCCGCGCATGGGCCAGTTCCTCGCGCAGCCGGTCCAGTTCGCGCCGGGTCTCCTCGCCGACCCGCTCGGCGTCGGCGCGCTGCGCCTCCTCGCCTGCGGCGGCCACCAGCTTCACCCAGCCGACCGGGCGCAGTACGTACGCGGCGGCCGCCACGTCCAGCGGGTCCGCGGCGGCCGGCGGGGCGCCGGACTCCAGCGCTCCGGCCAGCTCGGCCTGGGCCTCGCGCAGCTTCTCGGCGACGCGGCCCCGGAAGACGGCGTCCGCCTCCACCGCCGCGGCCATGGCGTTGCCCGCGAACTTGGCGCGCCGGGTCGGGGTGAACCGGGCGTACTGGCGCAGCTGCGCCGGGAGGTCCGCGACCGTCAGTCCGCCGAAGGCGTCCGAGACGAGCGCGACGACCCGGCGCCGCACGCCTTCCGGCAGCGGGCGGTCGAGCACCTCGGCGGCGTCGCCGGCCGCGTCGGCCGGCTCAGCGCCGCTTGCTGGCTCCACAATCCGTCACCCCTACCGTCATTCACCTGTGGGCGGGGCTCCGTCAGGAGTCCGCGCCCGGCCTGTCCACGAGCTCGATCTGGTCCACCGCGTTGCACCACCGGCAGCGGACCGACTCGATGGTCTCATTGACCACCTCGCGCTCCTCGACCTTGGGCTCCCCGGCAAGATCCAGGTGGACGTACTCCACGACCTTCGACGAACGAGTGACGTCGAAACGCGTGAGGTTGCCGCACAGCGTGCAGCGCCACCGGGTGGTGTCGGTCGGCAGGGGAACCGTCATCAGGCCGCTCTCTCCTTCGTAGCTGATTCAATTAAAGCCGCCGTCCGCGTCAATCGCCGGACCGCAGCACGTAACCCTACGGCCTGCCGGTGCTCGGGGCGGGTCCACTTGGGTCATGCTCGATCGCATGATCGTAAAGTGGCAGGCCCTCCGGGAGGCCGCCCGGGGCCCGGTGGTCGTCCACGCGCTGATCGCGGGCTGCTGCGTGGTGTTCCTGCTCGGCCCGGCCTCGGGGACGAATCCCTCGTACGGGACGGGCGAGCGGCTGGTGGAGAGCGGGACCGCGTACTTCCGGCGCTGGGGCGTGGTCCCGGACGAGCTCTTCACCGGCTCGGCGCGGGCCCTGCTGACACCCCTGACCGCCCTGTTCGTACACGGCAGCTGGCTGCACCTGCTCGGCAACATGCTGTTCCTGTACGTCTTCGGCGTGATGACGCAGGAGCGGATGGGGCGGCCGGAGTTCCTGTCCTTCTACATCTGTACGGGCTACCTGGCGCTGGCGGCGTACGCGGCGGCCAACGCCTCCTCGCCGCAGACGCTGGTGGGTGCGTCGGGCGCGATCTCGGCGGTGCTCGGAGCCTTCCTGTGCCTGTTCCCGCGGGCGCGGGTGACCAGCCTGTTCCCCTTCCTCCTCTTCCTCCCGCTCCGCTTCCCGGCGTGGATGGTCCTGCTGTTCTGGTTCGCCCTCCAGTGGGTGGCGGCGCACCGCGCGGGCAGCGGCCCGGGGGTGGCGTACCTCGCCCACCTGGTGGGCTTCTCGCTGGGCTTCGTCTACGCGTGGGTGCGCTATCGGCGTACGACTAGAGTGAGGCGACCAGCGACGGCCACCGAGGGAGACAGCCAGCCGTGATCACCGCGATCGTGCTCATCAAGACCAGCGTGGACCGGATCCCCGAGATCGCCGAGTCGATCGCCGCGCTGGACAACGTCAGCGAGGTCTACTCCGTCACGGGGACGTACGACCTGATCGCCCTGGTCCGCGTGGCCCGCCACGAGAACCTGGCGGACATCATCCCGGGCCGCATCAGCAAGATCCCGGGCGTCGAGGCGACGGACACGCACGTGGCCTTCCGCACGTACTCCCAGCACGACCTGGAAGCGGCCTTCGCCATCGGCCTCGACGCGTAACGAGCCCTCACGTACCGGGTCGGATCCCGGTACGTCATGGACCGCGGCCTGTCAGACGGCCGGCACGCAGCGGCCTTCCTCGGTGCGGTACTGCCACTTGGCTCCGGAGGTGACCAGTTCCTTCACGGCGCCCACGAAGCGGTCGACGTGCTCGTCCGGGGTGCCGGCGCCGAAGCTGACGCGGATCGCGTTCAGGGAGCGCTCGCCCGGGGCCGCCTCGGGGGCTCCGCATTCGCCCTGGGCCTGCGGCTCGCTGCCCAGCAGGGTGCGGACCAGCGGGTGGGCGCAGAACAGGCCGTCGCGGACGCCGATCCCGTACTCCGCCGACAGCGCCGCCGCGAAGTGCGAGCTGTTCCAGCCGTCCACCACGAAGGAGATGACGCCGACCCGCGGGGCGTCGTCGCCGAAGAGGGACAGGATGCGGACGGCCGGGACCTGCGCCAGGCCGCCCCGGACCTTGGCGATCAGATGCCGCTCGCGGGCGACGAGGCCTTCGAAGCCCGCCTCGGTCAGGGCCTTGCAGGCCGAGGCGATCGAGTACACGCCGATCACGTTCGGGGAGCCGGCCTCGTGGCGGGCCGCCGTCGTGTGCCACTCGACGTCGACGCCCCCGTCCGCGCGGCGGGCGACCTTGCGGGAGGCGCCGCCGCCGGCCAGGTACGGCTCCGCCTGCTGCAGCCAGTCCGCGCGGCCGGCCAGCACGCCCGAGCCGAACGGCGCGTACAGCTTGTGCCCGGAGAAGGCCACCCAGTCCACGTCCAGCTCCTGCACGGAGACGGGGTGGTGCGGGGCCAGCTGGGCGGCGTCCAGGACGATCCGCGCGCCGTGGGCGTGCGCCGCGGCGGCGAGCTCCTTCACCGGCCACAGCTCACCGGTGACGTTGGACGCGCCGGTGACGCAGACCAGCGCCGGGCCGTAGGGCTCGCGCCCGGCCAGCGCCCGCTCCAGGGTCGCCACGGCCTGGGCCGGGGTCCGCGGCGCGTTGAGGTACGTGACCTGCGCGTCCCCCCACGGCAGCAGCGAGGCGTGGTGCTCGGTCTCGAAGACGAACACCTGGCAGTCGGCCGGCAGTACGGCGGCGAGCAGGTTCAGCGAGTCGGTGGTGGACCGGGTGAAGATCACCTGATCGGACGGACGGCAGTCGAGGAACTCGGCGACCGTCGCCCGGCTCTGCTCGAAGAGGTCCGTGGACAGCTGGGAGAGGTAGCCCGCGCCGCGGTGGACGCTGCCGTAGTACGGGGCGTAGGCGGCGACGTCGTCCCAGACCCGCTGCAGCGCGGGGGCGCTGGCCGCGTAGTCGAGGGCCGCGTACGTGACCTCGCCGCCGGTGACGAGCGGGACGGTGACGTCCCGGCCGAGGACCGGAAGGGGCTGGGCACAGGCGGGGTCGACGGCGTCGGTGGCGGTGGTGGCGGCGTTCGGGTACGTGGACATGGCGGTGTCTCCCGGCAGGACAGGCTGAATGGCTTCGGACGGCCCGTACGTGGGTGCACGCTGCACGCGTCCGCGGAAACGGGTATGCGGATGCAGCGGATGTGCGGATGCACATGTGCCAGTGGTACGGGAGTTGCCTCGACGCACGGACGACTCAGGACCGCACGGAGGGTGAAGAAGGGGCGGAGTCGCCCTATCGCATTCGCTTGCTCACGGAAAAGCTCCTCGAGGGACCAGGACCCCTGGTGCCGAGGGATCCGCGCTTGCCGCAGGCCTTTCTGCCTACGACCTGGTCATCACCCGGGGCACCCCGCCACGGAAGGAGGGTTGCCGGACAGCGAGCCGGGGCCAAAACGCTGTCACTCGTGACCTGGTCAGCATCCTGCCACAAGATCCCCCACGCACAAGACCCCGGTCCGCATGCTGGACCGGGGTCTCCTCCTCGACGCCGTTCTCGCACCGCTCGGCCGCGGGCGGCCTCACGGGCTTCGCCCGGCTGCGCCGGCCTCCGGCCGTCGGGGCGCGGCCGGTGGCTCCGGCCGACACGGCACCGGGGCCTCGCGCCGGGTCGCTACGCGTTGCTCGCCGCCACCCAGCGGTCCAGGGCCGCGCGGGCCGCGCCCGAGTCGATGGACTCGGCCGCGCGGGCGATCGCGGTGCGGATCTGGTCCTCCAGGGGGCCCGTGCCCGGGTCCAGGGCCACCAGGGCCGCCGCCGAGTTCAGCAGGACCGCGTCGCGCACCGGGCCCGTCTCGCCGGCCAGCAGCCGGCGGGCCACGTCCGCGTTGTACGAGGCGTCCGCGCCCCGCAGCGCCGAGACGTCGACCAGCGGGATGCCGACGTCGCGCGGGTCGAACGACTGCTCGTCCACCCGGCCGTCGCGGACCCACCACACCCGCGAGGTCGCGGTCGTCGTCAGCTCGTCCAGACCGTCGTCCCCGCGGAACACCAGCGCCGAGGAGCCCCGCTCCGCCAGTACGCCCGCCACGATGGGCGCCACCCGCGCGTCCGCCACGCCCGTGGCCTGCGCCCGTACCCGCGCCGGGTTGGTCAGCGGGCCGAGGAAGTTGAACGTGGTCCGGATGCCCAGCTCCTTGCGGGCCGCCGCCACGTGCCGCAGCGCCGGGTGGAACTTCACCGCGAAGCAGAAGGTGATGCCGGCCTCCTCCGCGACCTCGACCACCCGCGCCGGGGTGAGGTCCAGATTGACCCCGAGCTTCTCCAGAACGTCCGAGGAACCGCTCGCCGAGGACGCGGCCCGGTTGCCGTGCTTGACCACCTTCGCGCCCGTACCGGCCACCACGATCGAGGACATCGTGGAGATGTTCACCGTTTTGGCCCCGTCGCCGCCCGTGCCGACGATGTCCACCGTCCGGCCCGGCACCTCGATCAGGTTGGCGTGCCCGTACATGGACCGTACGAGGCCGTTGATCTCCGCGACCGTCTCCCCCTTGGCCCGCAGCGCCACCACGAAGCCGGCGATCTGGGCGTCCGTGGCCTCCCCCCGCATGATCCTGTCCATGGCCCACGCGGTCTCGTCCGCGCGCAGGTCCTGGCCGGTCAGCAGGGCGTCGAGGAGGCCCGGCCAGCCGCGGGCCGCCACGCTGTCGCCGCCTGCCGGGGTCGCAACGTTCATGGTCCGCTCCTGCTGTTGATCGGCCACCCGGTGTCGGGGCCCACTCGATTGGGAAGGGCTTCAGCCTATCCAGCCCAGGGGACGGCAAAGAGCCCCGTCCGGACACTGGACGGGGCTCTTGCCGTGGCGACACCAGGACTGACCTGAATCAGTCCCTCAAGCGGGATCAGTGGTGGCCGTGGCCGCTCTGGATCTCCTTGTACTCCTCCACCGTGGGCTTCGGAATCTGGTTGTTCTCGGCGTAGAAGCCCTTGCTGAGCTTCGCGCGGAGCTTCTCCTTGCGGCCGACCTTGCGCTCGACGCCGTTCTCGTCGACCGTCGGGCCGATCTCGACCGGCTTGTACTGCTCGTGCGCGGTCAGCGTGTGCAGCTTGGCCTGCGAGAGCGGCTCGTGGATCTCGACGAACTCACCGTGCGGCAGGCGCTTGATGATGCCGGTCTCGCGACCGTGCAGCACCTTGTCGTGGTCCCGGCGCTGGAGACCGAGGCAGATGCGCTTGGTGACGATGAACGCGAGGACCGGGACGACGAAGAAGCCGATCCGGACGAACCACGTGATGTTGTTGATCGAGAGGTGGAAGTACTGCGCGAACATGTCGTTTCCACCGCCGATCAGCAGCACGATGTACTCCGCGATCCAGGCGACACCGAAGGCCGTACGGGTCGGGACGTTGCGCGGGCGGTCCAGGATGTGGTGCTCGCGCTTGTCCCCGGTGACCCAGGACTCGATGAACGGCCAGGCGGCGATCGAGCCCAGCACCACCGGGAAGATGACCAGCGGGATGAACACGCCCAGGACGAGCGTGTGGCCCCACAGGTTGATCTCCCAGCCCGGCATGGCACGGATCAGGCCTTCCGGCATACCCATGTACCAGTCGGGCTGCGCACCGGTGGACACGTGGTCCGGGCGGTACGGGCCGAGCGCCCAGATCGGGTTGATCGAGGCGATCGCCGCGATGGCCGCGATGACACCGAAGACCAGGAAGAAGAAGCCTCCGGCCTTGGCCATGTAGACCGGCAGCAGCGGCATGCCGACGACGTTGTTGTTCGTCTTGCCGGGACCCGCGAACTGGGTGTGCTTGTGGTAGAAGACCAGGATCAGGTGGGCCACCAGCAGGCCCATCATGATGCCGGGCAGCAGCAGGATGTGGATCGAGTAGAACCGCGCGACGAAGTCGCCGCCGGGGAACTCGCCGCCGAAGAGGAAGAACGAGATGTACGTGCCGACGATCGGCACGGACAGGATCGCGCCCTCCATGAAGCGGACACCGGTGCCCGAGAGCAGGTCGTCCGGCAGGGAGTAACCGGTGAAGCCGGTGAACATGCCGAGGACCAGCAGCAGGAAGCCGAAGATCCAGTTGACCTCGCGCGGCTTGCGGAACGCGCCGGTGAAGAAGACGCGCATCATGTGCACGACCATGCCGGCGACGAAGATCAGCGCCGCCCAGTGGTGGATCTGCCGGATGAGCAGACCACCGCGGACGTCGAAGCTGATGTCCAGCGTCGAGGCGAAGGCCTCGGACATCTGGACGCCCTGCATCGGCACGTACGAGCCGTGGTACACGACCTCGTTCATGCTCGGGTGGAAGAACAGCGTCAGGTACACACCCGTGAGGATGATGATGATGAAGCTGTAGAGGCAGATCTCACCCAGCATGAAGGACCAGTGGTCCGGGAAGATCTTGCGCATGTTGGACTTGGCCAGGCTGTAGATGCCCAGGCGTCCGTCGGCCCAGTCCGCTACCCGCTCGCCCTTGGAGGGCGCGGAGCGCTTGGTATCAGTGGCAGTGCTCATCCGCGCTCCCAGAATGCAGGACCGACGGGCTCTTCGAAGTCGCCGAGCGCTTCGAGGAAGCCTTCACCGTTCACGCCGATCCGCAGCTGCGGAAGCGCGTGGCCGGCCGGACCGAAGATGACTCGGGCGCCGTCGGAGAGGTCGAAGGTGGACTGGTGGCACGGGCAGAGCACGTGGTGGGTCTGCTGCTCGTACAGGCTGATCGGGCAGCCGACGTGGGTGCAGATCTTCGAGTAGGCCACGATGCCCTCGTGGGACCACTCAAGTTCCTGCTTGTCCTTGATGTCCTCCGGCTTGATGCGGACGATCATCAGGGCGGCCTTGGCGATCTGCGTCTGGAAGTCGTGCTGCGCCTCCTCCAGGCCCTCGGGCCTGGCGAAGGTCAGCGAACCGACCAGCACGTCCTCGGGACGCAGCGGCTCGTTCGTGTTGTCGTTGATGAGCAGCTTGCCCCGGGCCCACACGGTCTTGCGCAGCTTCTCCTCGGGCAGCGGGCCCAGGTCGCGCATGATCATGAGAGCGGACAGCGGCAGCATCGACAGCGCGCCGAGCATGGTGTTGCGGATCAGCGGGCGGCGGGCGATGCCCGACTCGTTCGCGCCGTCGGCGAAGTCCTGCATGACCTTCGCCTTGAGCTCCGGCGGCGCCGCGATCTCGTGGCGCTCGTCGGCGACCTCGACGTCGGACATCAGGGTGCGGGCCCAGTGGACCGCGCCCGCGCCGATGCAGAAGAGGGCCGTGCCCAGGGTCAGACCGAGGGCGAAGTTGAGCCCGCTCACCTTCCCGATCGGGAAGATGTAGACGATCTTGTCGACCGGGATGGTCACGTACGAGGCGATGAAGCCGATCGTGGCCAGCATCGACAGCGTGAACAGCATCGCCACGGTGCGCTCGGAGCGCCTCGCGGCCTGCTCGTCGATGTCCTGGATACGGGGCTTGTGGACCGGCAGGCCCGGGTCGGCGAACGGGTCGTCCGCGACTGCTACGCCACCGTGGTGCGCGTCGCCCTGCTCGCTCGGCAGGTGCTTCTCTTCGGGAATGTCTTGGCTACTCATGACTTCTTGGCCTTAGCGGTGTGGGCCGCGACCCAGACGGCGACAGCGATCAGCGCACCCAGGCCGAAGATCCAGCCGAACAGACCCTCGGAAACGGGGCCGAGGCCACCGAGCTTCAGGCCGCCAGGGCTGACCGACTGCTCGCCGTTCACGTGCTGGAGGTACGCGATGATGTCCTTCTTCTCCTTCGTCGGCATGGTGCTGTCCGGGAAGGAGGGCATGTTCTGCGGGCCGGTGAGCATGGCCTCGTAGATGTGCTTCGGCTCGACGCCCTCGAGGTTGGGGGCGTACTTGCCGTTCGTCAGAGCGCCGCCTTCGCCGGTGAAGTTGTGGCACTGCGCGCAGTTGTTGCGGAAGAGCTCACCACCCCTGGCGATGTCGGCGCCCGCCGGGTCGTACTGCTTGGCGGTCGGCACCATCGGGCCGGCGCCGAGGGAGCCGATGTAGGCGGCGAGCTGGTCGATCTGCGCCTGGTCGTAGATGACCGGCTTCTTCGGCACCTGCACGCCGGGCTGCTGGGCGGGCATGCGGCCCGTGCTCACCTGGAAGTCGACGGCCGCAGAGCCGACGCCGACCAGGCTGGGGCCGTCAGTGGAACCCTGACCGCCGGTTCCGTGGCAGCTTGCGCAGCCCACGGCGTAGAGCTTCTTGCCCTCCTCGATGGCGAGGGACTGGGCGGTTTCATCGGCCTGCGCCTTGCCCGCGGGGGCGAAGGCGGCGTACAGCCCCCCAGTGGCCGCCAGCGCGAGGAGTAGAACGACGACCGCCGCCAGCGGATGGCGTCGTCGTGCGGAGAGCTTTTTCACGGATTACCCCGGTGTCAGGATCTTCTGCGTCGGTGTTTCTGGATGGAGTGCCGGGTCTGGCCCGGTGACGTGTTCGCTACTTGATCAGGTAGATCGTCGCGAAGAGGCCGATCCAGACGACATCGACGAAGTGCCAGTAGTAGGACACGACGATGGCCGACGTGGCCTGTTCGTGGGTGAACCTCTTGGCCGCGTACGTCCGGCCGAGGACCAGCAGGAAGGCGATGAGACCGCCCGTCACGTGCAGACCGTGGAACCCGGTGGTCAGGTAGAACACGGAGCCGTACGGACCGGACGAGAGGCTCATGCCCTCGTGCTTGACCAGCTCGGTGTACTCGAACACCTGGCCGCCAATGAAGATCGCACCCATGACGAATGTGATCATGAACCACGACCGGAGCTTCTTCACGTCACCGCGCTCGGCTGCGAATACGCCGAGCTGGCAGGTGAGGGAGGAAAGCACCAGGATCGTCGTGTTCGTCGCCGAGAAGGGCAGATTCAAGGCCGAAGCCTGCTCTGACCAGTACTCGGCACCTGTCACGGATCGCAGGGTGAAGTACATCGCGAAGAGGGCCGCGAAGAACATCAGCTCGGAACTCAACCAGATGATGGTTCCGACGCTGACGAGGTTCGGCCGGTTGACCGTCGGGTGCGCGTGCCCGGTATCTACTGTCGTTGCTGTCGCCACGACCGACATTATGTCGGTCGCTTATCCCGCCCTCACCCCGGGGGGTGCCGTTCGGAGTGTCAGGGGCGTGTGCAAGGCCCGAACGGCCCATCAGATCGGCCCCGGAACCTTCATCGGCGAGGCTGTCCGAACCGATGTTGACAGCGGGTCGGACGGAGTAGCATCCCGCGCAACATCAACGTGATTCACGGCACCGTGGAGGAACGAAATGCGGTCGACTGCACGGGTTCTGGTCTACAGCGACGACGCGAGCACCCGCGAGCAGGTGCGGCTGGCGGCCGGGCGCAGGCCGGCCGCGGACCTGCCGCCGGTCGAGTTCGTGGAATGCGCCACGCTCCCGGCCGTCCTGAGCGAGCTGGACGCGGGCGGGATCGACGTGTGCGTGCTGGACGGCGAGGCGGTTCCGGCCGGCGGCATGGGCGTGTGCCGGCAGATCAAGGACGAGATCTTCCAATGCCCGCCGGTGCTGCTGCTGATGGGGCGTCCGCAGGACGCCTGGCTGGCCACCTGGAGCCGTGCGGACGCGGCGGTGACCCTTCCGGTCGACCCGGTGGAGTTCGCGGACGCCCTGGCGGGCCTGGTGCGTTCCCGGCTGTCGTCGGCCGCCTGACGCGCGGCCGGACCGGCCGGGCTCAGACCTGCGGGCGCAGCCGGGCCTGGTCGATCGGACTGCGGCCTTCCTGGGTGCCCTTGAGGAGGGCGCTGCCGTCGCGCCACTCCTTCCAGTCCAGGTTCCAGTCGCCGAAGCCGTTGCCGAAGGGCTCCATGTCGTCGCCGATACTGTTGATCACCCGGATGATGTCGCCCTCGGTGATGTTCTCGTAGAACCAGGCGGCGTTGCCCGTGCTCATGCCGGTGCAGCCGTGGCTGACGTTCTCGGAGCCCTGCGAGTCAACGGACCACGGCGCGGCGTGCACGTATTCACCGCTCCAGGTGACGCGGGTCGCGTAGTAGACGGGCAGGTTGTAGTACTCGCTGCCGCCGATGCCGACGGTGTCGCCGCGCATCTGGACGAAGTACTGCTTGCCGAGCACCACCTTGACCCCGTTGCGGGTGGAGAATCCGGGCTTTCCGGTGGTCACCGGAATGGTGTTGATCACTTCTCCGTTGCGCTCGAACGTGAGGTAGTGCGCGGACGCGTCCGTGGTGACCTCGACGCGGTCCCCGATCTCCAGCGTCAGCGGCTTGGCCGCGGCCCCGTGGAACTCGTCGGAGATCTTGATGCCCTCCAGATTGCTCCGTACGGAGACGGTGGAGTGGGCGGGCCAGTAGTCCTTGGGGCGGAAGTGCAGGTGCTTGTCGTCCACCCAGTGCCAGGCGCCCTCGACGCCCGCCGGCGTGGAGACGACCAGGCCGCGCTCCACGATCGCCCGGGCGGCCTTGTCCGAGATGGGCTCGTTGAGTTCGGCCGTGAGGGGCTGTCCGACGCCGTACTTGCCCTCGTCCGGCCCGAATTCGACCTTGAGGACCTGCTTGGCCGGAGTGGTCTCGAACGTCAGCCTGCGCTGCCCCGGAGCGCCGCGCTCGTCCTCGGTGTTCACCAGGACCGTGTAGTGGGCACCGGCGGCCATCGGGGCGGTGCTGTGCCAGCGGTCGCCCTTGGCGCTCAGCTCGCCCGCGAGACGGCGTCCCTGGGAGTCCACGGCGGACACGTCGGTGATCCGGCTGCCGCCGGTGCCCTTGGCGGTGATCTCCAAGGGCTTCTCGGGGTCGACGGGCCGGCCGCCCGGCGGCTGGTTGAAGACGACCTGGTCGCCCGCGTCGTACGGGCGGGCTGACAGCGGGTTGTCTCCGGGCCCGCAAGCGGTGGCGCCGGCCCCGAGGGACGCCACCAGCACGGAGCAGCTGAGTACCGTCCAAAGACGCGGTGAGTGCTTCATGGAGCCCACGCTATGAAGGTATGACCATTGCTGCGCGCGGGGTGACTGCAAACGAGGGGCCCGAACTCCTCCATTGGAGGTGTCCGGGCCCCAGGCCTTGTCTCGGTGCTGCGGTCCTACTGGTTCTGGTTCTCACCGCGGTAGTACTCGTACACCCAGCCCCACAGGCCGATCAGGATGATCGGGGCCGAGAAGTACATGAGCCACCAGCCGAAGATGACGCCCATGAACGCGAGCGCACCGCCGATGCCCAGCGAGAGCGGCTGCCAGCTGTGCGGGGAGAAGAACCCCAGCTCGCCCGCCTCGTCGGCGACGTCGGCCTCCAGGTTGTCCTGGGCCATCTCGTCCACGCGCTTGGCCGTGAAGGCCAGGTAGTAGCCGATCATGACGCTCAGGCCGAAGGCCAGGAAGAGCGCGGTGGTTCCGACGGGCTCCTTCGACCACACGCCGTACACGACGGCCATGATCAGGATGAAGAAGGAGAGCCAGAGGAACATCTTGCCCTGGATCTTCACTTGTCGGCCTCCTTGCCACCGGTGACGGCCTTGGCGGCGACGCTGTGGTCCTCGAGGTGGTCGAGGGCTGCGATCTCAGGGTGGTGCAGGTCGAACGCCGGCGACTCGGAACGGATCCGCGGCAGGGTGAGGAAGTTGTGCCGCGGCGGCGGGCAGGACGTCGCCCACTCGAGCGAACGGCCGTAGCCCCACGGGTCGTCGACCTCGACCTTCTTGCCGTACTTCGCCGTCTTCCAGACGTTGTACATGAACGGCAGCATCGACATGCCCAGCAGGAACGAGCTGATCGTCGAGATCGTGTTCAGGGCGGTGAAGCCGTCGGCCGCGAGGTAGTCCGCGTAACGACGCGGCATGCCCTCGGCGCCCAGCCAGTGCTGCACCAGGAACGTGCCGTGGAAGCCGATGAACAGCGTCCAGAAGGTCATCTTGCCGAGGCGCTCGTCCAGCATCTTGCCCGTGAACTTCGGCCACCAGAAGTGGAAGCCGGCGAACATCGCGAACACCACGGTGCCGAAGACGACGTAGTGGAAGTGCGCGACGACGAAGTACGAGTCGGAGACGTGGAAGTCCATCGGGGGCGAGGCCAGGATGACGCCGGTCAGACCACCGAAGGTGAAGGTGACCAGGAAGCCGATCGTCCAGAGCATCGGGGTCTCGAAGGACAGCGAGCCCTTCCACATGGTGCCGATCCAGTTGAAGAACTTCACACCGGTCGGGACCGCGATCAGGAAGGTCATGAAGGAGAAGAACGGCAGCAGCACACCACCGGTGACGTACATGTGGTGGGCCCACACGGTCACGGAGAGGCCGGCGATCGCGATCGTCGCCGCGATCAGGCCGATGTAACCGAACATCGGCTTGCGGGAGAAGACCGGGATGATCTCGGAGACGATTCCGAAGAATGGCAGCGCGATGATGTACACCTCTGGGTGTCCGAAGAACCAGAAGAGGTGTTGCCAGAGCAATGCGCCGCCATTTGAGGCGTCGAATACGTGGGCGCCGAACTTGCGGTCGGCCTCCAGCGCGAAGAGCGCGGCGGCCAGCACCGGGAAGGCGAGCAGGACCAGGACACCGGTCAGCAGCACGTTCCAGGTGAAGATCGGCATGCGGAACATCGTCATGCCGGGGGCGCGCATGCAGATGATCGTGGTGATGAAGTTGACCGAGCCGAGGATCGTGCCGAAGCCGGAGAAGGCCAGACCCATGATCCACATGTCGGCGCCGATGCCCGGCGAGCGGACCGCGTCCGACAGCGGGGAGTAGGCGAACCAGCCGAAGTCGGCGGCGCCGTTCGGCGTCACGAAGCCGGCCACCGCGATGGTCGAGCCGAAGAGGTACAGCCAGTACGCGAACATGTTCAGCCGCGGGAACGCCACGTCGGGCGCGCCGATCTGCAGCGGCATGATCCAGTTCGCGAAGCCGGCGAAGAGCGGGGTGGCGAACATCAGCAGCATGATCGTGCCATGCATGGTGAACGCCTGGTTGAACTGCTCGTTCGACATGATCTGCGTGCCCGGACGAGCCAGCTCGGCGCGCATGAGGAGCGCCAGCACGCCGCCGATGATGAAGAACACGAACGACGTGACCAGGTACATCGTGCCGATGGTCTTGTGGTCGGTAGTGGTCATCCACTTCACGACGACATTGCCCGGCTGCTTGCGCCGCACCGGCAGCTCGTTTTCATACGAGTCGGCGGCGGCACCCTGAGATTCGTTGAGGATGCTCACAGTTTGTTCGTCTCCGCATTCCGGGCCGGGTCAGTCTGCTTGATGCCGGCCGGGAGGAAGCCGGTCTGCCCCTTCTCGGCCAGTTCCTTGAGGTGCGCCCGGTAGACCTCGGGCGAGACGACCTTCACGTTGAAGAGCATCCTGGAGTGGTCGACGCCGCAGAGCTCGGCGCACTTGCCCATGAAGGTCCCCTCCTGGGAGGGGATGACCTCGAAGACGTTGGTGTGGCCCGGGATGACGTCCTGCTTGAACAGGAAGGGGACCACCCAGAAGGAGTGGATGACGTCGTTCGACGACAGGATGAAGCGGACCTTCTCACCCTTGGGCAGCCACAGCGTGGGGCCGGGGTTGCCGGTCTCCAGGTTGCGGTCGCCGGGAACGCCCTTCTCGTAGACGCCCTCGGCGCCCGCGGGGAATTCCTTGGTGAAGCGGTCCGGGATGTTGGCGAGCTCCTTGGGGACCTCGCCCGCCTTCGGGGTCGCCGCATCGCCGTCGACGTTCTCGACGTAGTTGAAGCCCCAGCTCCACTGGAAGCCGATCACGTTGATCGTGTGAGCCGGCTTCGGGGTGAGGGCGAGCAGCTTCGACTCGTCACGCGCGGTGAAGTAGAAGAGCACCGAGACGATGATGAGCGGGACCACGGTGTACAGCGCCTCGATGGGCATGTTGTACCGGGTCTGCGGGGGGACCTCCACCTTCGTCCGGCTGCGCCGGTGGAAGATGATGCTCCAGATGATCAGACCCCAGACCAGGATGCCCGTGATGAGGGCAGCTGCCCACGACCCCTGCCACAGGGACAGGATGCGAGGCGCCTCCTCCGTGACCGGATAGGGCATTCCGAGCCGGGGGAAGTCTTGCCAGTTGTACGAGCAACCAGTGGCGGTCGCCAGGACCGCGCCCGCAGTCAGCGCCTGCAGCAGCTTCCGCCGCATCGGGCGCCGCGGCGAGCGGTCGGAGCCGTAGGGACTCACGTAGCGCCTTCCCGAGAGTCTCGGCCCGCGCGGCCGGCCGCGGCCGTATTCGGGTCGGTCGCCGGCCCTGACGCAGGCAGGGGTTTGGATGTTTATGCGGACCAAACCCTACTGGACGCTATTTGGGGTCGCGCGGGGAGGGTGCCCAACGCGCCGCTACTGCCCCCGAAGGGATGGATCCGCCGTACGGGGGACGGCCCAACACCCCCTGAATGGCGGCCTCCGGAGGCCATCTGACGACCCCTGACCTCGAACGTCGCCGGCCGGCGACTAGCGTGCCCGTATGCCGTACTTCGACACCGCGTCCGCCGCTCCCCTGCACCCCGTGGCCCGGCAGGCGTTGCAGGCCTCCCTGGACGAGGGCTGGGCGGACCCCGCCCGGCTCTACCGGGAGGGCCGGCGCGCCCGGCTGCTGCTGGACGCGGCGCGCGAGGCGGCGGCGGAGGCCGTGGGCTGTCGCCCCGACGAGCTCGTGTTCACTCCTTCGGGGACGCACGCGGTTCACACGGGGGTGGCGGGAGCGCTCGCCGGGCGCCGGCGCGTCGGCGGTCATCTGGTCGTATCGGCGGTCGAACACAGTTCTGTACTCCACGCGGCGGCGGCGCACGAGGCCGCCGGGGGGACGGTGACCCAGGTCCCGGTGGACCGCGCGGGCGCGGTCTCCCCCGCCGGATACGCCTCCGCACTGGACGCGTCGACGGCCCTGGCCTGCCTCCAGTCGGCGAACCACGAGGTGGGCACGGTCCAGCCGGTGGCGGAGGTGGCCGAGGTCTGCGCGGCGGCCGGGGTGCCGCTGCTGGTGGACGCGGCGCAGTCGCTGGGCTGGGGCCCGGTGGAGGGCGGCTGGTCGGTGCTCACCGCGAGCGCGCACAAATGGGGCGGTCCGGCGGGGGTCGGGCTGCTGGCGGTCCGCAAGGGCGTCCGCTTCTCGCCCCAATTCCCCGCCGACGAGAGGGAGTCGGGCCGCTCCCCCGGCTTCGTCAACCTCCCGGCCGTCGTGGCGGCGGCGGCCTCGCTGCGGGCCGTACGGGCCGAGGCCGACGCGGAGGCGGCCCGGCTGCGGATCCTGGTGGACCGCATCCGGCGGCGCGTGGCCCGGCTGGTGCCGGACGTGGAGGTGGTCGGGGACCCGGAGCGGCGGCTGCCGCACCTGGTCACGTTCTCCTGCCTGTACGTCGACGGCGAGACGCTGCTGCACGAGTTGGACCGGGCGGGCTACTCCGTCTCCTCCGGCTCCTCCTGCACCAGCTCCACGCTGACCCCCAGTCACGTGCTCCGGGCGATGGGCGTGCTGTCGGAGGGGAACGTACGGGTCTCCCTGCCGTCGGGGACGACGGCGCAGGAGGTGAACGGCTTCCTGGAGGTGCTGCCGGGGGTGGTGGCGGGGGTCCGCGCCACGCTCGGCGTCAGCGAACCGGCCGCCGTGGCGCCGGTGTCGGACGCGCTGGAGATCGACGCCCTGGGCCTGCGCTGCCCCCAGCCGGTGATCGAGCTGGCCCGCGCCATCACCGCGGTCCCGATCGGCGGCACCGTCACCGTCCTCTCGGACGACGAGGTGGCCCGCCTGGACATCCCGGCCTGGTGCACCATGCGCGGCCACACGTACGAGGGCGAGGCCCCGCGCCCGGCGGGGGTGGCGTACACGGTCCGCCGCCGGGTATGACCCCGGCGGGACCGGATCCGGCCCCGCCGGGGTGTCAGGCCCGGGGGGCTACGCCGCCAGGTGGGCGCGGACCTCGGACGCCGCGTCCTCGCCGTAGGCCTTCGTGAAGCGCTCCATGAAGTGCGCCCGCGCCAGGGTGTACTCCTGCGTGCCCAGCGTCTCGATCACGAGGGTGGCCAGCATGCAGCCGACCTGCGCCGCGCGCTCCAGCCCGACGCCCCAGCCGAGACCGGTCAGGAACCCGGCGCGGAACGCGTCGCCGACGCCCGTCGGGTCCACCTTCGCCGTCTCGTCCGGGCAGCCGACCACGATCGGCTCCTTGCCGACCCGCTCGATCCGCACGCCCCGCGAGCCCAGCGTGGTCACGCGCGTGCCGACCTTGCCCAGGATCTCCTCGTCGGTCCAGCCGGACTTCGACTCGATCAGGCCCTTCTCGTACTCGTTCGAGAAGAGGTACGTCGCACCCTCCATCAGCGTGCGGATGTTCTCGCCGTCCATCCGGGCGATCTGCTGCGAGAAGTCCGCCGCGAACGGGATCCCCCGCGTCCGGCACTCCTCCGTGTGGCGCAGCATCGCCTCGGGGTCGTCGGCGCCGATGAGGACGAGGTCGAGCCCGCCCACCCGGTCCGCGACCGCCTTCAGCTCGATCAGACGGGCCTCGCTCATCGCGCCCGTGTAGAAGGAGCCGATCTGGTTGTGGTCGGCGTCCGTGGTGCACACGAAGCGCGCGGTGTGCAGCACCTCGGAGATCCGCACGGACTCGGTGTCGACGCCGTGCCGGTCCAGCCACGCGCGGTACTCGTCGAAGTCGTACCCGGCCGCGCCGACCAGGACCGGGCGGATGCCGAGCTGGCCCATGCCGAAGCAGATGTTCGGGCCGACGCCGCCCCGGCGCACGTCGAGGTTGTCGACGAGGAAGGAGAGGGAGACCGTGTGCAGCTGGTCCGCGACGAGCTGGTCGGCGAAGCGGCCGGGGAAGGTCATGAGGTGGTCGGTGGCGATGGAGCCGGTGACTGCGATACGCACGGCGTGGACGCTCCTGCGGAGGACGGCGAGGGGGACAGTCAAAACTACCCGGTCGCTGCCCGGACGCCGACCGCACGAAACTACCCCGTAGTAGGTCTTTCTTCGCCCGCTGCGCCGTGCCTACCGTGCCCCCATGACCTACACCGATGGTTTCGGGTACGCGGGTACGGCCGAGAAGGGCGCCGCCGACACGCGGCCCGGCTTCGCACGGCTGCTGGGTGACTGCGCCAGGATGGCTCCGCACTGGGCGGTCCCGGCGGACCCCCGGCCGGACCGCGTGGCGCCCTCGCAGATCCACGGGATCAGCGTCCCGCCGGCCTCGGCCCGTCTGATCGCCTCCACGGCCGAGTACGGGGACTAGGGGGTAGCGACCGGCCGGCGAGGGGCCGGGGAACCGGTTCGCCGTCTGTTCCGTCACAGCCGCATCAGCCACTGCGGCGAGGGCGAAGGAGCAAGCGGTGACCAGCGAACAACCCGACACATCACGCGGCACACGGCGGCGGCCGGCCTGGGCCATCGGCTCGATCGCGGCCGCCGTCCTGATCGCGGGCGGCGGTACGGCGTACTGGGCGTCGGCGGCCTCGGGCGACGGCAAGCAGGGCGCCCGTACGGCCGACAGCGCGGCCTCGGCGCCCCGCGTCGCGCCGAACCCCTCCGGCCCGGGCATCGCCCCCGGCGAACCGGACCCGCACGGCAGCGGGGTGACGTACCGGGCCGACGTGAAGCTCCCGGACGCCCCGGCGACCGCGCCGTCCTTCGCCGCGACCGGCGAGGTCGGCCCGGAGGAGGCGGCGCGGCTGGCGACGGCCCTGGGCATCCCGGGCACCCCGCGGCTCACCGGCGAGACCTGGCAGGCCGGGGAGGGCGCCGACGGCTCCGGGCCCCGGCTCACGGTGACCCACAAGGCCCCCGGGACCTGGAACTTCTCCCGCTTCCAGGGGACGGGCGGCGCCGGTGACGACTGCAAGCGCGGCAAGGACACCTGCGGCCCGGCCACCCTCCCCCAGGCGGACGGCGCGGACGGCAAGGGCGGGGCGGACGCCAAGGGCGGAACCCCGGTGAGCGAGGAGGCCGCCAAGGCCGCCGCCGCCCCGGTGCTCGCGGCGCTCGGCCAGAGCGGGGCCAAGCTGGACGCCCGGCTCACGCAGGGCTCCGTACGCGTGGTGACGGCCGACCCGGTGATCGACGGGCTGCCCACCCAGGGCTGGGCCACGAAGGTCAGCGTGGGCGCGGACTCCCAGGTGGTGGCGGGCAGCGGTGAGCTGAAGGCTCCCGTACGCGCCGCCGAGCGGCCGGTGGTCGGGGCCGTCGAGGCGCTGGCCCGGTTGAACCGGTCCTCGGCCGGAACCGGCGGTACGGACCCGGGGCCCAGCGGCTGCGCGACCTCGGTCCCGCTGACCCCGGACACCCCGGTCGGCGCCGGGGACACGCCTCCCTGCAACCCGGAGCCGCGGCCGATGAAGCCGCCGCGGACCGAGACCGTGAAGGGGGCGGTGCTCGGACTGGCCCCGGGGACCGTGGACGGGGCGCGCGGCCTGGTGCCGGCCTGGCTGTTCGAAGTGGCGGGCAGCAACGGCGGGCCCGGCCGTACGGTGGTCCAGCCGGCCGGTGAGGACGCCACGGCCGTGCCGTCGGCTCCGAAGGGCGGGCGGACCGTGCCCGGGGTCTCGTACCAGGAGGCCGACCGGAAACTGACCGTGAACTTCTGGGGCGGGGTGTGCAGCACGTACGCCCTGGAGGCGCGGGAGGAGGCCGGATCGGTCTCGGTGCGGATCACCGACACCCCGAACGAGCCGGGCCGGGCCTGCATCATGCTCGCCCAGGACATGACGGTGTCGACGACGCTCCAGCAGCCGCTGGGCGAGCGCAAGGTGATCGACGCGACGACGGGCAAGCCGCTCCCCCGGCAGTAGCCCGCCGAGCACACGGGAGGCCCCCGGCACCGAAGGTGCCGGGGGCCTCCCGCCGTCCGTACTCGCTACAGGCTTAGCTGAAGGAGTCGCCGCAGGCGCAGGAGCCGGTGGCGTTGGGGTTGTCGATCGTGAAGCCCTGCTTCTCGATGGTGTCGACGAAGTCGATCGAGGCACCGTGCAGGTACGGGGAGCTCATCCGGTCCGTGACGACCTTCACACCGTCGAAGTCCTTGACGACGTCGCCGTCGAGGGAACGCTCGTCGAAGAAGAGCTGGTAGCGCAGGCCGGAGCAGCCACCGGGCTGGACGGCGACGCGGAGCGCCAGGTCATCGCGGCCTTCCTGCTCCAGCAGGGTCCTGACCTTCTCGGCGGCGGCGTCGGACAGGAGGATGCCGTCGCTCACAGTGGTCTTGTCGTCCTGTACGGACATCTGCATTCACTCCCGAAGTGGGCGGCTCCCCACCCAAGGCAGGGAAACGTCGGACTCTTGCCGTCGATGGCAACGAGCGGGGCCGCGGATTCATTCCCGGCCCCGATGCTTGATCTTGTCAAGGACTCTCAGGGCATCAGCCACGGAGGAGATTGTATCCGGAACGTACGTGCGGGCGCGCAGTTCCTGGGGCCCAGCGACGTCGGGCGCTAGCCTGGCCGGGTGAAGCTGGTGGTACAGGTCAAGCTCGAACCGACACCTGTACAAGAAGCGGCGCTCGAAGCCACTTCGCGTGCGTGCAATGAGGCGGCATCGTGGGTGAGCACGGTGGCGTTCAACGAGAAGGCGTACCAGGACCTCACGCTCCGAAAACACTCGTACGCCGAAGTGAAGGCACGATGGGGCCGAATCAAGGGTGTGACGTTCACCGGCGGCCCTGAGCAGCTCGCCACTCTCGTCCGTTACCGCAGAGGCGAGTCGGATGGGCGGATCATGGCCGGGCGGCAGCTGAACCGGCTGCGGCTTCAAGATCGGAAGCTGCGGGCCAAGCTGCAGCGCAAGAACACCAAGTCCGCCAGGCATCGAGCGCAGCGCCGCCGCCGCAAGGAGGCCCGGCGGGCCAGGGACGTCAATCACAAGATCGCGAAATACATCGTGGCCGAGGCTGAACGCACCGGGCGCGGGATCGGTCTGGAAGACCTGACCGGGATCCGCGAACGGGTACGACTGAGGAAGCCCCAACGGGCCGCGTTGCACTCCTGGGCCTTCGCCCAGCTCGGAGCGTTCATCGCGTACAAGGCTCGCCGTGCGGGGGTACCGGTGGTGTACGTCGATCCGGCGTACACCTCCCGCACCTGCGCCGAGTGCGGCTACGAGGACGAAGCGAACCGGGTCAGTCAGGCTCGGTTCGCTTGCCGGTCGTGCGGATTCGTTGATCACGCCGACCGCAACAGCTCCCGCAACATCCGCGCCCGCGCGCAGATGCCGTGGCGACGCGGGGCCCGGTCAACGGCCCCGGCCATCTCGAAACCCGAGATGGCCGGACGCGGGCGACAGGCCACAGCCAGTGGTACGGCGCAGCGCAAGCCCGCCCCTTCGGGCGAAGGTAGTTGACATATTCATGCTCATGAACTGCGAGCCCTGGGGCGAATTCGTCACATCGACACTATCGGCATCGTCAAAGTGACGTGAAGCGGCTATCATAGATAGCGTCAAATAGACGAGAAGTCGAAGCTCTGCTTCAGAAGTCCCCTTGTCGCAGAACAGAAAGGGTGCGTGTCGTGACCACCGCCCAGCCTTTGGACGTCCAGCCGACGCCCCTTGCCCTGCTGCTGCTCGGCCGTGAGGCCGACCCCAAGAGCGAGCGCGGGGTGGAGTGCCCGGGCGACCTGCCGTCGCCGTCGGACCCGGACCTCGTCGCGCGCGCCCGCGCGGCCAAGGAGAAGCTCGGGGACAAGGTCTTCATCCTCGGCCACCACTACCAGCGTGACGAGGTGATCGAGTTCGCCGACGTCACCGGTGACTCCTTCAAGCTGGCCAAGGACGCGGCCGCCAAGCCGGAGGCCGAGTACATCGTCTTCTGCGGCGTCCACTTCATGGCGGAGTCCGCGGACATCCTGACCTCGGACGACCAGAAGGTCGTCCTGCCGGACCTGGCCGCCGGCTGCTCGATGGCCGACATGGCCACCGCCGAGCAGGTCGCCGAGTGCTGGGACGTGCTCACCGAGGCCGGCATAGCCGGTGCGACGGTCCCCGTCTCGTACATGAACTCCTCCGCCGACATCAAGGCGTTCACCGGCAAGCACGGCGGCACGATCTGTACCTCCTCCAACGCGAAGAAGGCCCTGGAGTGGGCCTTCGAGCAGGGGGAGCCCCAGCAGACCAAGGTGCTCTTCCTGCCGGACCAGCACCTGGGCCGCAACACCGCCGTCCGCGACATGGGGATGTCCCTGGACGACTGCGTGCTCTACAACCCGCACAAGCCGAACGGCGGCCTGACCGTCCAGCAGCTGCGCGACGCCAAGATGATCCTGTGGCGCGGCCACTGCTCGGTGCACGGCCGGTTCTCGGTCGACTCGGTCAACGACGTGCGCGCCCGCATCCCCGGCGTGAACGTCCTCGTCCACCCCGAGTGCAAGCACGAGGTCGTCGCGGCCGCGGACTACGTCGGCTCGACGGAGTACATCATCAAGGCGCTGGAGGCGGCCCCGGCCGGCTCCAAGTGGGCCATCGGCACCGAGCTGAACCTCGTCCAGCGGCTGGCGAACCGTTTCGCCGCCGAGGACAAGGAGGTCGTCTTCCTCGACAAGACGGTCTGCTTCTGCTCGACGATGAACCGCATCGACCTCCCCCACCTGGTGTGGACCCTGGAGTCCCTGGCCGAGGGCACCCTCGTCAACCAGATCCAGGTCGACAAGGAGACGGAGAGCTTCGCGAAGCTCGCCCTGGAGCGCATGCTCGCCCTCCCGTAGCCGTCCCCTCCCGTACGCCCGAAGGGCCGCCCCTCCCCGATCGGGGAGGGGCGGCCCTTCGGCGTTCACCGGACCGTGCGTCAGACCCTGACCGGGGACTCCTCGTCCGAGGACTCCTCCGGGGTCGGGACCACCGTCAGGCGGGCCGTGCGCTTGGCCTCGCGCTTCGCGCGGCGGCGCTCCTTGCGGAGCTCGATCATCGTGTAGAGGGTCGGCACCAGGAGCAGCGTCAGCAGGGTCGAGCTGACGAGGCCGCCGATCACGACCACCGCGAGCGGCTGCGAGATGAACCCGCCCTCGCCGGTGACGCCGAGCGCCATCGGGAGCAGCGCGAAGATCGTCGCGAGGGCCGTCATGAGGATCGGGCGCAGGCGGTGCCGGCCGCCCTCGATGACGGCTTCGACCACGCCGAGCCCTTGGGCGCGGTACTGGTTGACCAGGTCGATCAGGACGATCGCGTTGGTCACGACGATGCCGATGAGCATCAGCATGCCGATCATCGCCGGGACGCCCAGCGGGGTGCCGGTCACCAGCAGCAGGCCGAGCGCGCCGGTCGCCGCGAAGGGGATGGAGACCAGCAGGATCAGCGGCTGGATCAGCGACCGGAAGGTGGCGACGAGCAGCATGAACACGATCGCGACGGCCGCGAGCATGGCCAGGCCCAGGGAGGCGAACGCGTCGCTCTGGTCCTCGGAGACGCCGCCGATGGTGGCGGTGGCCCCGTCGGGCAGGTCCAGCGCCTTGATCTTCGTCTGGAGTTCGGCACCGATCGCGCCGGTGTTGTCTCCGACCGGCTTCGCGGTGATCGTGGCGGCTCGGGCGCCGTCGATCCGGGTCATCGAGACCGGGCCGGGGACCTCCTTGACCTCGGCGATGTCGCCGAGCTTGACCGGGCCGACCGGGAGCGCCTGCAGTTCGGCCAGGGTGCCGGCCGGGTGCGCGGACTTGATGACGATGTCCCGCTCGGTGTTGTCCAGTACGGCCTTGCCCGCCGGATTGCCCCGTACGGCCTGGGCGACGATCGCGCCGAGGGCGGCCTGGTTCAGGCCCGCCTCGGCGGCCTTCGGGGTGGCGGTCACCGAGATCCGGGGAACGGACTGGGAGAGGTCGCTCTGTACGTCGGTGACGTCGTCGAGCGTGGCCACCTCGGCCCGTACCTGCTCGGCGGCCTTGGCGAGGACGTCCGCCTGGCCGGCCTTGACGACCACGCTCAGGTTCTGGCTGCCGAAGCCGCCGCCCGCCGAGATGCTGGTGTCGCCGATGCCGTCGAGCTTGCCGAGCGCGTCCTCGATGCGCTTCTTGACGCCCTCGGAGTCGCCGGAGTCCTCCAGGGTGACCTGGTACGAGGCCTGGTTGGAGCCCGTTCCGCCGCCGAAGGCGGCCAGGAAGCCGGAGGAGCCGATGGTGACCTGGTAGTCCTTGACGCCCTTGATCTCGGTCAGGGCCTTCTCGACCCGCAGGCTCGCCGCGTCGGAGGCGGACAGCGAGGTGCCCGGGGGCAGCTGCTGCTTGACCGTCAGGACGCTCTGCTCGCCCTGGTCGAAGAAGTTGGTCTTCAGCAGGGGCGCCATCCCGAAGGTGGCGATGAGGACGACGACCGCGACGACGAGGGTGGCGATCCGGCGACGGGTGACCAGGCCCAGGGCCCGTACGTAGAAGCGCTGGAGGCGGCTCTTCGCCTCCTTCTCCTCGGCCTCGCGCCGTGCCTTCTCCGGGTTCTCCGCAGCACCCTCGGGGGCGCGCAGGAACCAGTACGAGAGCACCGGGACGACCGTGAGGGAGACGATCAGCGAGGCCAGCAGGGCCGCGGCGACGGTGAGGGAGAACGGGCCGAAGAACTCGCCGACCATGCCGCCGACGAAGCCGATCGGCAGGAAGACGGCGACGGTGGTGAGCGTGGAGGAGGTGACCGCGCCGGCGACCTCCTTGACCGCGGCGATGATCGCGGCCTCGCGCTCCTCGCCGTAGCCGAGGTGGCGCTTGATGTTCTCCAGGACCACGATCGAGTCGTCGACGACGCGGCCGATGGCGATGGTGAGGGCGCCGAGGGTCAGCATGTTGAGCGACAGGTCGCGGGTCCACAGCACGATCAGCGCGAGGACCACGGACAGCGGGATGGAGACCGCGGTGACCAGCGTCGAGCGCAGCGAGGCCAGGAAGACCAGGATCACGATCACCGCGAAGAGCAGGCCGAGCAGGCCCTCGGTGGTGAGGCTGGAGATGGACTTGGCGACGGGCGGGCCCTGGTCGCTGACGACGGTCAGCTCGGCGCCGGCGCCGAGTGCGGAGCGCAGCTCGGGCAGCTTGTCCTGGACGGCGTCGGAGATCGCGACGGCGCTGCCGTCCTTGTCCATGGTGAGGACGAGGGCGAGGCTGGGCTTGCCGTTGGTCCGGGTGAGGGAGACGGCCTTGGCGGGCTCCTGCGTGACGGTGGCGACGTCGCCCAGACGCACGGCCGGCTTGCCGGGGCCTGCGCTCAGGCGCAGGTCCTGGAGCTGGGCGAGGGAGGTGTAGCCGCCGCCGACGCGGACGGTCCGGTTCTTGCCGGCCTCGTCGAAGGAGCCGGCGGGGACGGTCGCGCCGCCCGCCTGGAGGCCCTGGGCGAGGGAGGCGCCGTCGAGGCCGGCCGCGGCGAGCTTGGCGTTGTCGGGGGTGACGGCGACCTGGAGGTCCCGGACCCCGTCGACGCTGACCTGGCCGACGCCCTCGATGTCTTCGAGGACGGGGACGACGGAACGGTTCAGCTGGTCGGCGAGGGCCTGCTGGTCCTTGTCCGAGGTGACGGCGAGGACGACGGTGGGGATGTCGTCGGTGGAGCCGGCCACGACCTGCGGGTCCACCTCGGCGGGCAGCCGTACGCGGGCCCGGTTCACGGCCTGCTGGACGTCGGCGACGAGCTGCTTGGTGCCGCTGTCGCCGTAGTCGAACTTGGCCATGATGAGGGCGTTGCCCTCGCTGGCGGTGGAGGTGATGCCGGTGATGCCGTCGACGCCCTTGAGGGTGGCTTCGATCGGCTCGATGACCTGCTTCTCCACCACGTCGGGCGAGGCGCCCTGGTACGGCGCGAGCACGGACACCATCGGCAGTTCGATGGACGGCAGCAGCTGCTGCTTGAGCTGCGGGATGGCTATGGCGCCGAAGAGCAGTGCGGTGAGCGACACGAGGCCGATCAGCGCTCTTTGGGCCAGGCTGAAGCGGGACAGCCAGGACATGGGTGTGGGATCTCTCTGCAGTGGCGTGCGCGGGGCTGGGCCTGAAGGCCGCGGGCCTTCAGCCTTCCGTACGCCGGGGTGGTGCTGCGTCGCTCCCAGGTGCCGCGTCTTTATGTGCGGCATACCGCGTCCGCAGTACGCGGCCGTACTCCACGGCCCTGTGCCCGGCCGTGCTCCCGGGCCCGGTGCACGGCCGCGGTGCTACTCCGCCCGGGGCCGGACCAGTCCCGATTCGTAGGCGATGACCACCAGTTGGGCGCGGTCGCGGGCGCCCAGCTTTGCCATGGCCCGGTTCACGTGGGTCTTGACGGTGAGCGGGCTGACTTCGAGCCGTCCGGCGATCTCGTCGTTGGACAGACCCGCGGCGACGTGCACGAGCACCTCGCGCTCGCGGACGGTCAGCGCGGCGAGCCGCTCGGCGTGCGCGGCGGGGGCGCCGGGGTCGGCGCCGCCGCCCTGGGCGAGGAAGGTGGCGATGAGCCCTTTGGTGGCGGCCGGGGAGAGCAGCGCCTCCCCGGCGGCGGCGACGCGGATGGCGTTGAGGAGTTCGTCGGGCTCGGCGCCCTTGCCGAGGAAGCCGGAGGCGCCGGCCCGCAGGGACTGGACGACGTACTCGTCGACCTCGAAGGTCGTCAGCATGACCACGCGGACGGCGGCGAGTTCGGGGTCGGCGCTGATCATGCGGGTGGCGGCGAGCCCGTCCGTGCCGGGCATCCGGATGTCCATGAGGACCACGTCGGGCCGGGTCTGCCGGGCGAGCGCGCAGGCCTGGGCGCCGTCGGAGGCCTCGCCGACGACCTCCATGTCGGGCTCGGAGTCGACCAGCACCTTGAACGCGCTGCGGAGCAGGGCCTGGTCGTCGGCGAGCAGCACCCTGATGGTCGTCGGCGTCTCTTCCACGCCCCGCACCCTACGCGCTCCCCTCCCCGGGGAGGGCGGTCAGCCCAGGGCCAGGACGACGAGGGCCGCGGTCGCCGCGATCTCGGCGAGGGCGCCGAACACGTCTCCGGTGACCCCGTCGAAGCGGCCCACACACCGCCGGAGCAACAGCTCCGCCGTCGCCAGGGCGATCAGGACCGCGCCCGCGCACTGGACGGCGGCGCCCGGCCCCACCGGCAGGGCGGCGGCCCCGGCCGAGGCGGCCACCAGTGCGGCAATCCCGGCGGCCGAGCGCTTGGGGAGCACCCCGGCGACGGCCGCCCCGAGCCCCTCGGGGCGGGCCGGCGGTACGCCGTCCCGGGAGGCCAGCGTCATGGCCAGCCGGGCGGTGACGGCCGCGATGACCGTCGCCAGGGCCCCGTGGACCCAGCTCTCGGCGTAGAGGTCCGCCAGCGCCCCGACCTGGACCAGCAGGACCAGCAACAGCGCCACCACCCCGAAGGGGCCGATGTCCGACTGCTTCATGATCCGCAGCGCCGCCTCGGCCGGCTTCGCGCTGCCCAGCCCGTCGGCGGTGTCGGCGAGCCCGTCGAGGTGCAGCCCCCGCGTCAGGGCGGCCGGTACGGCGACGGTGACGGCCGCCGCGAGCAGCGGGCCGCCGCCCAGGACCAGCAGCAGCACCCCCGGCACGGCCGCGAGGGTGCCCACGACGAGCCCGGCGAGCGGCGCGCAGGCCATGCCGGTACGGGCCGCGGGCCGGTCCCAGCGGGTGATGCGGGCGGGCAGCACGGTCAGCGTGCCGAAGGCGAAGCGCACGCCGTCGCGCAGCGAGGCGCGCTCGTCGGGCGGCGTCAGCGGCGGCTCGGGCGGCTCGGGCGGCTGGTCTTCGAACGAATCTTTCATCGGCGCGAACGCTACCCGCTCGCCGCGGGCGGTAAATTGCCGCATACGGGAAGAATCGGGGAGCTGCCACAACAGGGGAGGCGACGGCATGGGTCACTGGTGGTACCGGAACATCGTCGAGCCGGGCAAACTCCCGCTGCTCCTCGCCCTGCTCTCGTTCGTCATGTCGTTCCTGGTCACCCGCGTGATCACCCGCCTGATCCGGGCGGGACGGGGGCCGTTCAAGAACATCACCCCGGGCGGCGTGCACATCCACCACGTGGTGCCCGGCGTCATCCTCGTGATCATCGGCGGATTCGGGGCCGTCGGCAGCGGCCGGCACGGTTTCGGCGCCATGCTCTCCGCCGTGATCTTCGGGCTGGGCGCGGGGCTGGTGCTGGACGAGTTCGCGCTGATCCTGCACCTCGACGACGTCTACTGGAGCGAGCAGGGCCGCAAGAGCGTGGAGATCGTGGTCCTGACGGCCGCGCTGGTGGCGCTGGTACTGGGCGGGTTCCTGCCGTTCGGTGTCAACGACCTGACCTCCGAGGAGCTGCAGAGCCGCGGGCTCGTCGTCATGAACACCGCCTTCAACTTCTTCCTGGCCCTGATCGCCCTGTGGAAGGGCAAGGCGCGCACCGCGTTCTTCGGCACGGTCATCCCCTTCGTGGCGCTCGTCGGGGCGGTCCGGCTGGCCCGGCCCGGCTCCCCGTACGCGAAGAGGTTCTACGCGAAACGTCCGCGGGCCCGGGCCAAGGCCAGGCTGCGCGCGTTCCACCACGACCGGCGCTGGGCCGCCCCGCGGCGCAAGTTCGAGAACTTCATCGGCGGCACGCCGGACCCGGTGCGGGCACAGGTCTCGAAGCCGACGAAGCACTGACGAGACGCCGGAACGCACGGCGGCGCCCGGCCCGCCCCCGCGCAGGGGGGGCGGGCCGGGCGCCGTCACATCCGTGTCAGCCCTGGATCAGCCCGGAATCAGCCCGTCGTCGCTGAGCATCTCCTTGACCTCGTCGAGCGAGGCGTCCTCCGCCGGGAGGATCAGTTCGGACGGCTCCAGCGCATCGTCCGGCAGCGGCTCGCCGAGCCGCCGTACGGCCTCCAGCAGCGCGGCCAGCGTGCGCCGGAAGCCCACCTCGTCGCCGCTCTCCATCTCCGCGAGCAGCTCGTCGTCCAGCTTGCCGAGCTCGGCGAAGTGGCTGTCGGCGACCTTCACCTGGCCTTCCCCCATGATGCGGACAATCATGACGGGCCCCGTTCTACTGCTTGTCGAAGCGGTGCTGGGTCTGGGAGGGCTGCTGGGCGTTGCCGGGGGCACCGCCCTCGATGGCCTGCTGCTGCGCCGACGGGCCGCCCGCCAGCTCGGCCTTCATCCGCTGGAGCTCCAGCTCCACGTCCGTACCGCCCGACAGGCGGTCGAGCTCGGCCTGGATGTCGTCCTTGGAACCGAGGCCGCTCTGGTCGTCGAGGGCGCCGGAGGCCAGCAGCTCGTCGATCGCGCCCGCCCGGGCCTGGAGCTGGGCGGTCTTGTCCTCGGCCCGCTGGATGGCCAGGCCGACGTCGCTCATCTCCTCCGAGATGCCGGAGAAGGACTCCGCGATGCGGGTCTGCGCCTGCGCCGCCGTGTACGTCGCCTTGATGGTCTCCTTCTTCGTACGGAAGGCGTCCACCTTGGCCTGCAGGCGCTGCGCGGCCAGCGTCAGCTTCTCCTCCTCGCCCTGGAGGGTCTGGTGCTGCACCTCCAGGTCGCTGACCTGCTGCTGCAGCGAGGCGCGGCGGGACAGCGCCTCGCGGGCCAGGTCCTCGCGGCCCAGGGCGAGGGCCTTGCGGCCCTGGTCCTCCAGCTTGGCGGACTGGCCCTGGAGCTGGTTGAGCTGCAGCTCCAGGCGCTTGCGGGAGGTCGCCACGTCGGCGACGCCGCGGCGCACCTTCTGCAGCAGCTCCAGCTGCTTCTGGTACGAGTAGTCGAGGGTCTCGCGCGGGTCCTCGGCCCGGTCCAGGGCCTTGTTCGCCTTCGCGCGGAAGATCATCCCCATACGCTTCATGACACCGCTCATGGGCTTCGCGCGCCCCCTTCTAGACGGACTGTGCTCCAGGTCACCAACAGAACCCACAGTACGGGCCCTGTCTCCATTACCGCACTGTTCGTGTACGGATGCGCTCCTCCTCCAGGACGACTCCACCCCCGCCCATGTCAGGCGTAGGGAGTAGGTGCTCCCCCGAGCGCGCCCGCGTCACGAACCCTGCACAGGGAAGACGCCCGCCGTTGCCGGATCGTTCCCCGGCGGAGTGGGGTACCCGGCCGCGACCACGTAGGCTTGGGTTTTGTGTTTGGTAGCCGTTCCTCCAAGGAAGAGAAGGCCGCCGCCACCGACAAGGTGAGCGCCGACCTCTCGCAGCCCCGTGACCCGCAGGCCCCGAAGGGCCGCCCGACGCCGAAGCGTGCTGTGGCCCAGTCGCAGCGCAAGGCCGTCGTGGCATCGACCGGCAATCGCAAGGAGGATGCAAAGCGCGCCCGCGAGCGCCGTCGTGAAGAGATGGCGAAGCAGCGCGAGGCCCTCGCCAACGGCGACCAGCGCTATCTGCCGGCCCGCGACAAGGGCCCCGTGCGCAAGTTCGTCCGCGACTACGTGGACTCCCGCTTCTCCGTCGCCGAAATGTTCCTGCCGCTGGCAGTGATCATCCTGGTGCTGAGCATGGTGCGGGTGCCGTCCATCCAGAACATCGCCCTGCTGCTGTGGCTCGCGGTGATCGCCCTGATCCTCGTCGACTCCGTCGGCCTCGGCTTCCGGCTGAACAAGGCCCTCACCCAGCGCTTCCCTGACGAGCCGCGCCGCGGCGCGGTCGCGTACGGCCTGATGCGCACCCTTCAGATGCGCCGGCTGCGCCTGCCGAAGCCGCAGGTCAAGCGCGGGGAACGGCCCTGACCGGAGGGAAGCCCGGAACGTCGGGGGACGGCTTCGCGGGGGGCGCCAGGCTGTGGCTCGAGGGACTGGGCGGACTGCGCAACGCCGTCCGCCAGGAACTCGTGGGCCGGCAGGTCGACGAACAGATCGCGCACCGCTTCCCTGTCGGGCAGCGGCTGCGCGTGCTGGACGTCGGCATGGGCCAGGGCACCCAGGCGCTGCGTCTCGCCCGCGCCGGGCACAAGGTCACCGGACTGGAGCAGGATCCCGCCATGCTCGCCGTCGCCCAGGAGGCGCTGGCGGCCGAGCCCGCCGGGATCCGGGACCGGGTCGAGCTCCTGGAGGGCGACGGCCGCGAGACCGGCGCGCACTTCCTGCCGGGCAGCTTCGACGTGGTGCTCTGCCACGGCGTACTGATGTACGTGCCCGAGCCGGACGCGATGCTGGCCGGGCTGGCCCGGATGCTGGCGCCCGGCGGACTGCTGTCCCTGCTGGTGCGCAACGGCGACGCCCTCGCGATGCGGCCGGGGCTGGGCGCCGACTGGTCGGCCGCGCTGGCCGCCTTCGACACCACCGACTACACGAACCGGCTGGGCCTGGACGTACGGGCCGACCGGCTGGCCGGGCTCACGGCCACGCTGTCCGGGATCGGCGCCCCGCTGTCGGCCTGGTACGGCGTACGCGTCTTCACCGACGGCACCGAGGCCGGCGAGAACCTGCCCCCGGACGAGGAGCTGGAGCGGCTGCTGGCCGCCGAGGACCGCGCCGGGCGGACCGACCCGTACCGCGGGGTCGCCGCGCTGCTGCACCTGTGCGGCGTACGGGGTTGACGTCCGCGAAGCCCCCGGAGCACCGAAGCGACGGCAGAAGCCCGGACCCCGTACGGGGTCCGGGCTTCTCGCGTCAGCGGCTGCCGCTCAGGCGTCCAGCGCCGCGCGCAGGCTCATCGTGTACAGCTCGGTGCCGTTGTCGTCGGACAGCTTCACCGTCTCGGTGCCGCCGTCCAGCAGCTCCTTCCACACCTCGCCGATCCACGACTCCGCGTCGCCCTGCGTGGTGAACTCCTCCGGCTCGACCGCCGGGCTCGTCTCGGTGCCGTCGGCCTTCTCGAACCGCCACGTCCACGCCATGTCCGCCTCCGTTGCTCGTCCGCTGCTCGCACGTTTCTCACCCTGAGTCTGCCCGCAGAGTAGCCGGGCGCGCAGCAGTCTCGGGGACGCGGGAGGATCTTCCTGTGGAACTCACTCTGCTCGGCACCGGCACACCCGAAGGACTGCCCCGCCCCGGCTGTCCCTGCGCGGCCTGCGCGGTCTCCGTGGGCCCCCGGGCGCGCACCGCGACGTCCCTGCTCGTCGACGGGGCGCTGCTGCTCGACCTGACCCCCGGGGCGGTGCTGGCCGGCGCCCGCGCGGGGCATTCGCTGGCCGGCGTACGGCAGGTCCTGCTCACCCATCCACACGACGGACCGCCGGTCGAGCTGCCCCCGGGGCTGCCCGCCGCCGGGCGGGTGCCGGACGGGCGGGAGCTCGCGGTGATCAGCGGCCACCGGGTGCGGGCGGTGCCGATGGACGCGCCGGGCACCGGGTACGAGGTGACCGGCCCGGACGGGAGCCGGCTGCTGTACCTCCCGCCCGGTGGGGCGCCGGCCGGGACGAACGGCACCGTCGGGCAGCGCCCGTACGACATGGTCCTCGCGGACGTGCTGGGCCGGCCGGAGGCGCTGGCCCGGCTGCGGGCGAGCGGCGCCGCCGGGCCGACCACGGACGTGATCGCCGTCCACCTGGACCACGACGTCCCGCCGGGCCGGGAGCTGGAGCGCCGGTGCGCCGCGGCCGGTGCGCGGGTGGTGCCGGACGGGACGACGGTGACGGTCGGCGAGTACCACGCGGCGGCGGACCTGCCGCGCCGCACACTGGTGCTCGGCGGGGCCCGCTCGGGGAAGTCCGTCGAGGCGGAGCGGCGCCTGGCCGGCTTCCCGGAGGTGGTGTACGTGGCCACCGGCGGCTCCCGGGACGGCGACACGGAATGGGCGGCGCGGGTCGGCCTGCACCGGGAGCGGCGGCCGGCGAGCTGGCGGACGGTGGAGACCTGCGAGCTGGCGCCGCTGCTGGTGGAGGGAGGGCCGCCGCTGCTGATCGACTGTCTGGCGCTGTGGCTGACGGACGCCATGGACCGGGCGGGCGCCTGGGACGACGCCGTCTGGGCGGGGCAGGGACAGAAGGAACTGCGGGAGCGGGTGGCGGAGCTGGTGGCCGCGGTGCGCGCGACCCGCCGCACCGTGGTGGCGGTCAGCAACGAGGTGGGCTCGGGGGTCGTTCCCGCGACCGCTTCCGGGCGGCGTTTCCGTGACGAACTGGGGCGCCTGAACAGCCTGGTGGCGGGCGAGTGCGAGCACGTCCTGCTGGTGGTGGCCGGGCAGGCGGTGATCCTGAAGGAGTGAGTGCGCGCACGCCCGGCGAGGCCGCGGGACGGGGCTTGGGGAGGGCCTTACCCGCTGTACGCTCTGGCAGATGACCACGCTGAATCTCGACGACTTCTCCGATCTGATCGAGCGCCCCGACGGGGGCGTCCGGCGTGACGCCGAGGAACGCCGTGAGCGGCTGGCCGTGCCGGCCGGGTCGCTGGGGCGGCTGGACGAGCTCGCCGAGTGGCTCGCCGCCGCGCAGGGGCGGGTGCCCGTCCGCCCGATCGAACGTCCCCGCGTCGTGCTGTTCGCCGCCGACCACGGGATCGCCGCCGCGGGGGTGTCCGCCCGGACCGCCGGCAGCGCGCACGAGCTGGTGCGCTCGGTGCTCGACGGGAACAGCCCGGTGTCGATCCTCGCCGGGCGCCTCGGCGCCGGGGTACGGGTCGTGGACGCCGGTCTGGACTGCGAGCCCGGGCTGCTGCCCGAGGACGTGGTCCGCCACCGGGTGCGCCGCGGCAGCGGGCGCATCGACGTCGAGGACGCGCTCACCCTCGAAGAGGCCGACGCGGCCCTGCGGCTCGGCATGCGGATCGCCGACGAGGAGGCCGACTCCGGCACCGACCTCGTGGTCCTGGGGGACTTGAGCGTCGGTGGAACCACGGTCGCGGCGACCCTCGTCGCGGCCCTGTGCGGAACCGATGCCTCCGTGGTCACCGGGCGCGGCGGCCGGCCCATCGACGACCTGACCTGGATGCGCAAGTGCGCGGCGATCCGCGACGCGCTGCGCCGGGCCCGCCCGGTCCTCGGCGACCAGGTGGCCCTGCTCGCGGCGGTCGGCGGCGCGGACGTGGCCGCGATCACCGGCTTCCTGCTCCAGTCCGCCGTGCGCCGTACGCCGGTCATCCTCGACGGGGTCGTTTCCGCAGCGTGCGGGCTCGTGGCCCAGCGCGCCGCGTTCCGGGCGCCCGACTGGTGGCTGGCCGGGCAGGCCAGCGGCGAGCCGGGCCAGACGAAGGCCCTGGACCGGATGGCACTCAACCCCGTGCTCGACCACGGCGTCACTGTGGGAGAAGGAACCGGGGCATTGCTGGCTCTCCCCCTGGTCCAGGCGGCCGCCGCACTCGCGGCGCAGCTCCCGGAGCAGGCGGCGCAGGAGCCGAAGGAATAGGGGGTCCCCCGAGGGGGAACCCCCTGAGCGCCCGCTCCGGGGTGGCGGCTTGACCGGCCGAGCGCCCCGGACCGGGCCACCCATGGACGGCGGCGCCCCATATCATCGCGTTTCATGGGAGAGGCCCGCTTGACCAGCGCAGACATCGACCGGACCGCCGTACAGGCCGCCAAGGCGGCCCAGGGATCCGGCAAGGACACGAACAGCAGGAAAGACGAGAAGAAAGACGAGGGGGGCGGCCGGGAGACCGGCCGGGGATCGGCCCGCTCGCGGCGCAGCGCCGCGTTCGCGGTCTGGTACCTGCGCGCCGTCACCTTCGTCAACTTCCTGAGCGCGGTGTGGCTTTCGCTCGGCCAGGACCTGCGCCGGCACAACACCGCCGACTTCTACACCCCGTACCTGCTCACGGCGGGCTTCGCGTCCGGCCTGTTCTCACTGCTGCTCGCGGTCACCATGGGCCGCCGCAAGCGGGCCGCCTGGATCCTGAACCTGGTGCTCAGCGGCATGCTGCTGCTGGCCTTCGCCACCGCGGCCTTCGCCCCGTGCACCAGCGGTGACTTCAACCTCTGCTACCCGGAGTTCCGCGACCACACCCAGAACTGGGTCTCCCTCGCCCTGACCGCGGCCTTCGTCGGCGCCCTGCTGCTCGGCCGCCGCGAGTTCTACGCCAAGGGCGACCGCTCCAACCCCAAGCTGGCCACCGCGGTCGGCGCCGTCGGCCTGCTGTGCACCTCGCTGCTCGCCGCGCTGATCGTCGGCGCCGCCAACACCGACCCGGACGCCGCCGAGGCCACGTTCCTGGCCCGCTGGCGGTACGGCGTGATGCGGCTGATCACCCTGGAGCCGAACGCCCGCGACTACGCCGCGATCACCACGCCCGGCTGGGTGGACATCGTGATCAACGTCATGTCCACGCTGCTCCTGATCGCTGTACTGCTCGCCGCCTTCCGCTCGCGCCGCGCCGTCGACCCCCTCACCTCGGAGGACGAGGAGAAGCTGCGCGCGCTGCTCGCCAAGCAGGGCGACCGCGACTCGCTCGGCTACTTCGCGCTGCGCCGCGAGAAGTCCGTCATCTGGTCCCCGACCGGCAAGGCGGCCGTCACGTACCGCGTCGTCGGCGGGGTCTCGCTGGCCTCCGGCGACCCGATCGGCGACCCCGAGGCCTGGCCCGGTGCCATCGAGCCCTGGCTGGCCGAGGCCCGCGAGCACGGCTGGGTGCCGGCCGTCATGGGCGCGAGCGAGGAAGCCGGGCAGATCTACGCGCGCCACGGACTGGACGCGCTGGAGCTGGGCGACGAAGCCATCGTCGAGACCGACGAGTTCACCCTGGAGGGCCGCGCCATGCGGACCGTCCGGCAGGCCTACAACCGCGTCAAGCGCGCCGGTTACACCGTGCGGATCCGCCGCCACGCCGACATCCCGGCCGACGAGATGGACGTACTCCTCACCCGGGCCGACGACTGGCGCGACGGCGCCACCGAGCGCGGCTTCTCGATGGCGCTGGGCCGACTGGGCGATCCCGGCGACGGCCAGTGCGTGATGCTGGAGTGCACCGACGGCAACGGCGATCTGCGCGCCGTGCTGTCCTTCGTGCCGTGGGGCCCCAAGGGGCTGTCGCTGGACCTGATGCGCCGCGACCGCGATTCCGAGAACGGCCTGATGGAGTTCATGGTCATCGAACTCCTCGAACGCTCCAAGGAGATCGGCGTCACACAGGTCTCGCTCAACTTCGCGATGTTCCGTTCCGTCTTCGAGCGGGGGTCCAAGCTCGGCGCGGGTCCGGTGCTGCGCATGTGGCGTTCGCTGTTGAGCTTCTTCTCCCGCTGGTGGCAGATCGAGTCCCTCTACCGGGCCAACGCCAAATACCGGCCGATCTGGGAGCCGCGGTTCATGCTCTTCGAGAAGAGCTCCGACCTGCTGCGGATCGGTATCGCGGCGGGCCGGGCCGAGGGCTTCCTGGAGGCTCCCGGGCTGCCGAAGTGGCTGAACCGCAAACATCTGGAGACCAATCGTTGACGGCTTGGACGACCACCCCCCTGCGGCGGTTCGCCCGCCGCGAGTGGGGGCCCCTGTTCTGGACCGTCCGGGACGCCCTGGTCCGCGACAAGTGGCGGGCGGCCCCGATGACCCTGGGGGCCGTCTGCCTGACCTCGGTCTTCCAGATCGTCCAGAACACGTCCTGGGGGTTCCAGCCGGTCCAGAACCTCGGATCGGTGAAAGCCGTCGACCCGCTGTGGCTGGCCCTGCTGCGGACCCCGCTGTCCCTGTTCGTCCCCGCCCTCGACCTTCCCGTGTGGGGGGCGCTCGCCCAGATCCTGCTGGTCTTCGGGATCTCGGAGATCTGCATCGGCTGGTGGCGCACGCTGGCCATCGGCTACGTCGCCACCCTCGCCGGGACCACGTACGCGCGGATCGGGCTCTCACTGGGCGCCGACCACCCCTTCGGCCTGCCCGTGTCCGACCGCGTCGTCAACGACACCGGGCCCTCGGCGGCGGTGGTCGGCCTCGCGATCTACGTGTGCTGGCGGTACCGGGCGTACCTGACCGGCGCGATCGTGATCGCGGTGATGATCGGCGAGGTGCTGGTCAAGGACAACCTGGCCGGCAAGGAGCACCTCGCGGCCATCGCCGCCGTCATGGCGGTGTGCGTGGTCCGCGCGAAATGGGGACCGGAACGTTCCCGCGTCCCCCTCGGCCGGCGCCCGCCCCCGACGGCCCCGCTGCCCCCGCAGCGTCCCGGCACCTGACGGGCCCGCCCGCGCCGCCCGGAGCAGGCCGTACCGTATCGGGGTGACGACAGACCTCGGGCCGTTCGCCCCCACCCGGCAGTGGATGCGGGCCCATCCGCTCGCCACCGATGCCGTCCTCGCGCTCGGGGCGCTCGTCTCCATGGTCGTCGGCTCCTTCGCCGATCCGCACGGCCCGCACGGTCCCACCTTCGGGACCCAGACCCCCGAGCCGCTCTCCCTGCTGCTGATGGTGCTGGGCGCGGCCGCGCTGGTGTTCCGGCGCCGGCACACCCGCACCGTACTGGCCGTGACCATCGGGCTGTGCCTGCTGGAGCTGGCCACCGGCGAGCCGCGGGCCCCCGTCGCCATGTCCACGGTGATCGCCCTGTACACGCTGGCCTCCCGTACCGACCGGCCCACCACCTGGCGGATCGCCCTGCTCACGATGGCGGGGCTGACGGGCGTGGCCATGCTGGCCGGCCCGCTGCCCTGGTACGCGCAGGAGAACATCGGCATCTTCGCCTGGACCGGGATGGCCGCGGCCGCCGGCGACGCCGTGCGCAGCCGGCGGGCGTTCATCGACGCCATACGGGAGCGGGCCGAACGGGCCGAGCGGACCCGCGAGGAGGAGGCCCGGCGGCGGGTCGCCGAGGAGCGGCTGCGGATCGCCCGGGACCTGCACGACGTGGTGGCCCACCACATCGCCCTGGTCAACGTGCAGGCGGGGGTGGCCGCGCACGTCATGGACCGGCGTCCCGACCAGGCCAAGGAGGCCCTGGCCCACGTACGGGACGCGAGCCGCTCGGCGCTGAACGAGCTGCGGGCGACGGTCGGTCTGCTGCGGCAGTCCGGCGACCCGGAGGCGCCGACCGAACCGGCGCCGGGGCTGGCCGTCCTGGACGAGCTGGTGGAAACCTTCCGGCACGCCGGACTGCCGGTGAAGGTGATGGTCGAGCTGGGCCGGGAGCGGGATCCGCTGCCGGCCGCCGTGGACCTGGCGGCGTACCGGGTGATCCAGGAGGCGCTGACCAACGTGCGCAAGCACGCCGGGCCCGAGGTCCGGGCCGAGGTCAGCGTGGTCCGGGTCGACGCCTCGGTGGAGGTGACCGTGCTGGACGACGGCGGCACCGCCGCGGCCGGGGAGGACGACGGCGAGGGCGGGGGCCACGGGCTGCTCGGCATGCGCGAGCGGGCCACGGCCCTGGGCGGCTCCTGCTTCGCCGGGCCCCGGTTCGGCGGCGGCTACCGGGTGCACGCCGTACTCCCTGTCACCTGATCGTTCAGTCGCCCGGCGGGCAGAACTGCCGCCAGGCGTCCAGTTCGTACTTCTTCTGCAGCGAGCTGAGCTTCAGTTCCTGCGACTGCCCGCACCACTGGCCGATCCGGTTCTCGTACTCCACGTGGAAGACGGCCTTGCCCGCCGTGATGAACGGGGTGAGCCGCTCGCACTCCTCGTACTGGGCGCACTGCTCGTTGACGGCGAAGTCGAAGTCCCCCACCAGCTGCGGGATCTGGTCGAGGTCGTTCTTCAGCCCGACCGCCAGCCCCCGGTCGTGCGCCAGCTTCGCGATCAGCCGGTTGTACGCCAGCTGGTCCTCGGCGGTGAGCGGGAAGCCCGAGGTGTTGCGGTAGCCGTCCATGTTGTCCGGCTCCACCGCGTCGAAGCCCTTCTCGCGGCACATGTCGAACCGCTTCGCCATCAGCGGCTCCAGCTCGGCGAGCCGCCGGATGTCCAGCCAGCGCTCGCCCTCCCAGCCGTTGCCCTCGCCGAGCAGCGCCTTGGGGAAGGCCTCGGCGTCGGGGCGGAACTCCTCCCAGGCGCCGGTGGACAGGTAGCAGACCGTCCGCCGGCCGGCCTTCTTGAGCCCGTCGACCTGCGCCTTGGTGGTGTTGAACCCGTCGACGTCGTACACCGCCGCCTTCACCGAGGTGTCCAGCTTCCCGGTGAGCTGCCACTGCCAGCTGACCTCGGGCCTGGGCTGCCAGCGCTCCCCCGGCGCCGGGGCGGGCGACAGGTCTTCCGGCTCGTCCGGCCGCTCGGTGGTACAGGCGGCCAGCAGGAGCAGCAGGGCGAACGGCAGGACGCGGCCGCGCCCCACCGCCCCACGACGCGGCGGGCGGGTCATCCGGCGGCCTCCAGGGCATACGGGAGGGTGCCCCACGGGTGCGCGCCGGTCCCGGGGACCGCGCAGTGCACCCCGGCCCCCCGCTGCCGGGCGAGCTCGGCGGCGGGCGCGCCCGGCGGGACCGCGTACACGAGGTGGCAGAACCGCTGGGCGGGGTGGTCGGCCGTCCAGGGCGGCACCGACACGTCCCGGTAGGCGTCCCAGGGTCCCTCGAAAGTGACCAGCAGATCGGCGAGTTCGGCGTAGTCGGGGTGCGGGTGGACCCCGTGGTTGAGGACGACGGTACGGGCTCCGGCGGCCCGGGCGGCGATGCCGAGCCGCCCGTAGTGGGAGAGCAGCGCCGGATCGGCGGAGGCCTGGTCGAGGAAGGCCCCGTCGGCGCCGTACCAGTCGCGGTGGCGCAGCAGGTCCTGCACCACGGCGGAGTGCGGGCGCCGCCCGTAGTCGGTGTCGGTGTACCCGAGGACGGGCACCCCGGCGTCGCGCAGCCGCTGCGCCACGGCGGCGAACCGCTCGTCGGGGGCCTCGCCCGGCCCGCTGGCGGGGTTGAGGACCACGGAGTGCAGCCGGCCGGCGGAGCGGATCAGCCGCTCCCAGTCCTCGGGCCGGTCCGCGGGGTGCTCGTAGAGGGGCACCAGCAGCATCGGGACCTTCTTCTTGTACGGGGTCACGTTGTACCAACTCACGTTGTACGAGGACGTTGTACGCGATCAACGGCATCGGCGGGATCAGCGGTGAGCCGTCGCGCGGCCCAGCAGCAGACAGACGAGCGCACCCAGCACGGCCGCGGCCGCGCCCGCCACCACCAGCTGGACCAGCCGCGGCTGCCCCAGCCCCAGCAGCAGCGCCAGGCTCTGGGCGAGCGCCGCCGAGGCGCAGACCACGGCCGCGGGCCGGACCGCCCCGAAGGACTGGAGCAGCAGCCCGGTCCACATGACGGCGCCGAGCAGCAGCAGGGTCGCGGCCCGGATTCCGGTCAGGCCGGGGGCGCCGGGCCAGAGCAGGGTGCCGGCCAGCCCGAGGGCCAGCAGCACCCCCAGGTACGCGGCGAGGCAGCGGCCCAGGGTGCCGAGCATCCGCAGCCAGAACTGCCGGGGCGAGCGGGCCGCCCGCAGCCCGGCCAGGCTCCCGCTGCGGAACCGGTGCAGCAGCCATTCGGCGGGCCCCATGCTGAGGGTGAGCGCCACCGCCGAGGGGGCGGCGACGGCCTCGGCGGGACCCCCGGCGAGCACCTCCCCCAGGGCCGCGTACAGCACCAGCAGGCCGGTGCCGAGGCCGAACATCCCGTACGGCACGGAGTCCCCGATCCGGGGTCCGCGCGGGCCGTACTCCTCCTCGGCGCCCCGCAGCATCCGCCAGCGCACCGGGCCCTCGCCGTGCCGGTGTCCGGCCCGGTCCCGGATCCGGCGCACGCCGGCCCGTACGCCCTCGGCCACCGGCAGCTCCCGTACGGCGAGGGTGCAGGCGGCCAGCAGCGACGCCACCAGCAGGCCCACCCGTACGCGCACGGGCAGGTCGGTGAAGAGCGCGAGCAGCGCCCCCGCGGCCATCGGACCGAGCGCGGCGAGCAGCACCCGCTCCCGGCCGAGGACCAACAGCACGGTGGCGGCGCCCACGTACAGCGCCTGGCCGGCGGCGAACGCGTAACTGAACGGCGGCCCGCCGGGCACGGTCAGCGCGGCGGCGATGCCGAGCAGGGCGCCGACGGGGGCCCCGACGAGCAGGGTCCGCCCGGCGGCGGCCCGGTCGCCGAGGCCCAGCCAGGTGTAGGCGCGGTGGGACAGGGTCTGGTCCCACACCCAGCCGATGAGCGCCCCGGCGAGCAGGGTCAGCGTCCCGGCGGGGAGCCCGAGCCGGTCCTTGGGGCCCTCCAGCAGGGGGGCGCCGAGGACGTAGGCGAGCCCGGGCAGCGCGAAGACGACCCCGCGCAGCAGGCAGGCGGTGAGGGAGACCTTCCAGGGGTCGGGGACGTGCTCCGGCTCCGGGAAGGCGCGGGGCACGCGGGCGTAGAGCTCCTCGGCGAGGCCGAAGGAGTCGTGGCGGCCGTAGGTGAGCCGGATGTGCTCGTCGGTCATCCCGTCGGATTCGAGGACGGCGGCGATCTCGTCGGGGTGGACGGCCGCCGCGATCAACCCGTCGAGGCGTTCGGCGAGTCGGTCCATGGGGTCGCCGGCCGGGCCGGGGTCCCCCGGCCCGGTGCGGCGGGGCCGGGGGATGGCCGGGAGGGTGTCGCCGCCGGGGACGCGCAGCCAGAGGGATCCGCTCACCACAGGCTCCCGTCGGCGGCGAGTTCGCGGTACCAGGGGTCGGCGAGCCGCTGCGTCCAGTCGCCGCCCGCGCGGACGGGCAGGACGGGCTGGCCGGCGAGTTCGCGGTAGATGTGCCGGAAGCCGTCCACGGACTGGTGGAGCGTGAACTTCTCGACGACCCGTTTGCGGGAGCGGCGGCCCAGTTCGGCCCGGCGTTCGTCGTCGCGGAGCAGGGCGAGGGCGGCGCGGGCCATGGTCTCCGGTTCGCGCGGCGGGACCACGAGCCCGGTGTCGCCGACGGCCTCCCGCACCCCGCCGACGTCGGTGGAGACGGTGGTGCGGCCGCAGGACATGGCCTCGATGATGCTGAAGGGGAAGCCCTCGCTGATGCTGGAGAGCATGACGATGCTGCCCGCCGCGTAGGCCTGCGCGACCTGCTCGATGCGGCCCTCGTACGAGATCCCGTCGGCCACGCCGAGTTCGGCGCCGAGTTCCTCCAGGCGCAGCTTGTACTCCTCGCAGCCGGCCGGGACCGGGCCGAACAGGCGCAGCCGCAGGGCGGGCAGCTCCTCGCGCATGAACGCGTAGGCCCGGATGAGGGTTTCGAGGTCCTTGATCGGGTCGATGCGCCCGCACCAGCTGAGGGTGGGCACCTCGGGTTCGGGTCCGGCGTCGGGGAAGGCGTACGGGTCGACGCCGTTGTAGACCGTGCGGATGCGGTCGGGGGCGGCGCCGCCGCGCTCCTCCCAGCGGCGGTTGTACTGGTTGCACGGGGTGATGAGGTCGGCCTGCCGGTAGCCCTCGGTGTTGAGCTCCCGGTAGAAGCCGAGCAGCAGGGCCTTGACGGGCCAGCGCTGCTCGGCGGTGCGGTAGCCGAGGTAGCGCTCGCGCAGGTAGATGCCGTGCTCGGTGAGGAGGAAGGGCACCTTGTCGAGGTACTTGGCGGCGAGGGCCGGGAGGGTGGCGAGCCCGCTGCTGACCGAGTGCGCGACGCTGTCGGGCGGGATCCGTACGGACAGCGGCCGCAGCGCGTGCTCGATCAGGTCGGTGGCGGTGAGCGCGTCGTGGACGGTGGGCTGCGCGGCGGCGGTGGGCAGGCCCGGGCGGGTCCACACGGCCATCAGCAGGCGCAGGACCGTTTCGGAGCGCAGGGCCGGGGCGAGGCGGCCGGCCCGGGCGAGGAGGGCGAGTTCGTGCAGGGCTTCGGAGAACCCGCCCTGGGTGGGGTCGAGCAGGGAGTGCAGGAAGGTTTCGTACGTTGCCGTGAACCGGCGGTGCGCCTTGCCCCGCAGGGGCGAGCGGCGGCCGCGGCCGGGCACCGGTCCCCAGAGCGGGACGATGGTGTGCCGGTAGACGTTGCGGGGCAGCTCCCACGTGACCGGCTCGCGTCCGGAGCCGGTCAGGGCTATGACGTTGAAGTCGACCTCCGGCATCCCGCGTAGCAGCTGGTCGCACCAGGTGCTGACTCCCCCGTGGACGTGCGGATAGGTGCCTTCGGTGAGCATGGTGACGTGACGCCCATGGCTCATGTGCTGTGTCCCCCCAGGACGGAAAAGGGGCCGGCGCCCGTGTGCGGAGCGCCGGCGCTGGGTGGTACCCGGTGGCGAAGCCGGACAGTGGTCAGCCGGACAGTGGTCAGCTGGGCAGCTTGAGGGTGACCGCGCTCTGCAGCAGCTCGGGCGCGGTCCACGCCGAGCGGCTGCCCGCGTAGGCGGTGCCGAAGTCGGCGGCGCCCAGCAGGAGCTGCTTCTTCGTGCCGTTGGGCGCGGTCACCGGGGCGACGACGCCCGAGGGCGCCTTGACGGTGACGGCGGTGCCGATGCGGTAGGCGGTGACCTGGTTGTTGGCGATGGCCTTGTCCCAGGCGGCCCGGCGGCTGAGCTCGACGCCGGTGTCCTTCATGCTCTGGTTCACGATGGGGGCGCTGGGCGCGTAGAGCGCGCGGTAGGTGTCGAGGACCTGGTTGAGCACCGGGTAGAGGGTGCGGTCCTCGGCGAGGTTGGACTGGTGGACGTAGTGCGGACGCGGGTCGTTGGCCAGGACGTGGCGCAGGGCCGTCCGCGCCTCGGCGGGGACGATGTAGTCCAGGTAGCCGGTGCTGGTGTTCAGCGGGGCCGGGAGGCAGGTGGAGGTCCCGGGGTTGTCCTCGCAGACCCCGCTGCCGCCGTCGGCGCGGCTGGTGTAGATCCAGTTGTACTCGTCGGCCATCTCCGCGTTGGTGCCCGTGTTGTAGTACACGTTCATCGGGTAGCGGGGGACGGTCAGGGCGGCGCCGACGGCGCGCTGCGCGGGTTCGCGCGAGCTGTCGCTGCCCGCCCACTTGACCCCGTTGTCGGCGAGCGCGCCCGCCAGGTTGGGGTTGTCCTGGGCCTGCTGAGGCAGGGTCTTGAGGCCGGAGTGCTCGCCGGTGACGAGCTCGGTGCGGTCGGTGGTGATGCCCTTGGCGGCGGCCCAGTTGTTGTTGTCGCGGATCTGGGCGGAGATGTCGGCCCGGCTCATCCAGTTGACGGCGCCCGCGGCGTTCTTCGTACAGGTCCACGGGACGGCGGTGGTGTCCTGGACGCAGCCGAGGAAGGGGTGCGTGTACGTGTGGTTCATCCAGCGGTACTTGGCCCGGTCGGCGACGAGCTGCGCGGTGAGGGCGTCGGTGCCGCCGTTCTCGGTCTTCCACTCCTCGCCGGCTCCGGCGTTGAAGAGGAGGTCGAGTTTGAAGTTCTTGCTCGTCTGCCACTGCGCCGCGTACTGGGCGTCGGCGGCGGTCATCCGGATGGTGCTCTCCTTGCCCTCGCCACCCGCGCAGGCGTAATCGCCGGGCGTGCAGTTGAGCTCCTTGCTCCAGCGGGCGTCCGGGGCGAAGACGTCGTCGACGTGGACCGCGAAGTAGTTGCGCTCCTGGCCGAGGTGGACCCCCTGGGTGAGCCAGTCGACGATGCCGCGGGCCAGCAGCCGGAACTGCTGCTGGTACTGGTTGTAGCCGAAGGTGACGACCAGTTCGCTGCGCCCGTCGTGCGCGTATTCGCCGACGAGGGAGGCCCGGCCGCCGGCGACGGGTGCGTCGAGGTAGCTGGTGTAGCCGGCCCGCGGCTTGCCCATGAACCCGTAGCTCTCGGGTACCAGGGCGGAGTTGTCCTCGAAGGCCACCTGGCCGCCGAGGTAGTTGAAGGGGCCCGCCTTGCCGGCGGCGGTGACGGCGGCCTGCGTGCCGTCGAGCTGCCCGCTGTAGCCGCCGTTGTCGGTGTACTCAAGGCCGACGCCCGGGTGGGCCCAGGTGTACGCGTCGACCTGGCGGATGCCGTACGTCGTCTCGTACGCGCTGAGCGCGGCCATCTCGGCCGAGCCCTCGCCGAACGGGTTCTCGTTCGGCAGCACGACGCCCTGGTACTTGGCGCGCGGCCGGCCGTCGACGGTGTCGCTGAGGAACCCGGCGTTGATCACCGGGCGCCCGGCGCTGCCCAGGGCAACCCTGGTGTAGGGGACTCCGGTGTCCCGGAGTTCCGCGGTGATGGCCTCGACCGAGCTGCCGCCGTCGTCGACGACGAGCACCTTCAGGTCGATGCGCGGTGTCACGGCCGCGTGCGCGGTCGTGGCGGGCAGTGCCACGGACATCAGCGCTGCCACCCCCATCGCGGCGGCAGCCCTGTTCATCCGGTTCTTGTTGACCATTTCGGCCTTTCCCCCCGCAGGCATCACTCGACTACGGCCCTATGGCGGTCGGCCGGGCCGAGGAGGCTCTGTGGAAATCATGCAAAGGGACCCCGCGTCCCCTTGCGAGAGTGGGTCGAGTCTCTCGGACCTCGTCAGGTCCAAGGGGCAAACCTGGGGCGGAAACCACGGATGGGTGAATCTCCCGGCGTCTTGATCGAACAACTTGCCAAACCTTCGAGTGCCGTGCGGACGAGCCGGTACGCGTAGGCTCATTTCTGGCGGCCGTCGGGCCGGAATACGATCGCTGCGGATGGCCGGCCACCCACTCGGCCCACAACACAAACGGAAGCGAGACTTCACCACCGTGACTGCTCTGACTCTCAGCACTGCCGGCGCGGCGACGCTGCGCGCCGACGCCCTCGTGGTCGGCGTGGCGAAGGGCCCCAAGGGCCCGGTCGTCGCCGCGGGCGCCGAGGCCGTGGACAAGGCGTACGACGGAAAGCTCGCCGCCGTGCTCGACGCACTCGGCGCCTCGGGCGCCGAAGGCGAGACCACCAAGCTGCCGGCGCCGGACGGCCTGAAGGTCCCGGTCGTGCTGGCGGTCGGACTCGGCCCCGTCCCCGAGAAGGACGAGTCGTTCGACGAGGAGGCCCTGCGCCGCGCCGCCGGCGCCGCCGCCCGCGCGCTGCACGGCACCAAGAAGGCCGCCTTCGCCCTCCCGCTGGAGGACGCCTCCGCCGTCACCGCCGTCGCCGAGGGCGCGCTGCTGGGCGCGTACGCCTTCACCGCCTACCAGGGCGGCGAGAAGAAGGCCGGCAAGGGCGGCAAAGACGCCAAGGACACCGACAAGAACGGCGGCCCGAAGCAGCCGCTCGCCGAGGTGGTCCTGCTGGGTGCCAAGCCGCGCGACAAGGAGCACAAGGCCGCCGTCGAGCGCGCCTCGGTCGTCGCGACCGAGGTCAACATCGCCCGCGACCTGATCAACACCCCGCCGAACGACCTCACCCCCGAGGCCTTCGCCGCCGTCGCGTCCGCGACCGCCAAGGAGCACGGGATCAAGGTCCAGGTCCTGGACGAGAAGGCGCTGACCAAGGGCGGCTTCGGCGGGATCATGGGCGTCGGCAAGGGCTCCGAGAACCCGCCGCGCCTGGTGAAGATCGCCTACACCCACCCCGACGCGGAGAAGCACCTCGCCTTCGTCGGCAAGGGCATCACCTACGACTCGGGCGGCATCTCCCTGAAGCCGGCCGGGCACAACGAGACGATGAAGTGCGACATGTCCGGCGCCGCCGCCGTGTTCACCTCCGTCGTGGCCGTGGCCAAGCTGGGCCTCCCGGTCAACGTCACCGGCTGGCTCGCGCTCGCCGAGAACATGCCGTCGGGCTCCGCCACCCGCCCCGGCGACGTGCTGCGCATGTACAGCGGCAAGACCGTCGAGGTCCTGAACACCGACGCCGAGGGCCGCCTGGTCCTGGGCGACGCGCTGACCAAGGCCTCCGAGGAGAACCCGGACGCGATCGTCGACGTCGCCACCCTGACCGGCGCGATGGTGCTGGCCCTGGGCAACCGGACCTTCGGGATCATGGCCAACGACGACGCCTTCCGCACCTCGATCCACGAGATCGCCGAGGAGGTCGGCGAGGCCTCCTGGCCGATGCCGCTCCCCGCCGACCTGCGCAAGGGCATGGAGTCCCCCACCGCGGACATCGCGAACATGGGCGAGCGCATGGGCGGCGGCCTGGTGGCCGGCCTCTTCCTCCAGGAGTTCGTGGGCGAGGGCATCACCTGGGCTCACCTCGACATCGCGGGCCCGGCCTTCCACGAGGGCGCCCCGTACGGCTACACCCCCAAGGGCGGCACCGGCTCGGCCGTGCGCACCCTGGTGCGGCTGGCCGAGCGTACGGCCACCGGCGACCTGGGCTGACACAGCCCCGCAGCGCCGTCTGTGACATGTCTCAAGCCTTGATCACACACTCGATCAAGGCTTGAGGCATGTTCACTGACAACGAAATCCGTAGGTTTCTACGCACCGGTAACCCTTACTTCGGGCAGAACGACCTGCCACATCCTGGGCCCGGCGTCCCGCGTTCCCCCGACAAATGCGAAGATGGGTTCTCGGCAGGACAGGGCCCCCACCACAGGGCCGAACAACTAGCGGCCGATTACCAGCCGCCGCCCGGTCACAGAGGACCGGTGCCCGGCGCACATGCATGGAGGACGTGACGTGGCGAACGACGCCAGCACCGTTTTCGACCTAGTGATCCTCGGCGGTGGCAGTGGCGGTTACGCCGCGGCTCTGCGCGCATCCCAGCTGGGTCTGGACGTTGCCCTGATCGAGAAGAACAAGCTCGGCGGCACCTGCCTGCACAACGGCTGCATCCCCACGAAGGCACTGCTCCACGCGGGCGAGATCGCGGACCAGGCGCGCGAAGCCGCCCAGTTCGGCGTGAAGGCCACCTTCGAGGGCATCGACATCGCGGGCGTGCAGAAGTACAAGGACGAGGTCATCTCGGGCCTGTACAAGGGCCTGCAGGGCCTGGTCGCCTCCCGCAAGGTGACGTACATCGAGGGTGAGGGCCGCCTTTCCTCGCCGACCTCCGTCGACGTGAACGGCCAGCGCATCCAGGGCCGCCACGTCCTGCTGGCGACCGGCTCCGTGCCGAAGTCGCTGCCGGGCCTGCAGATCGACGGCAACCGCATCATCTCCTCGGACCACGCGCTGGTCCTGGACCGCGTCCCCGAGTCGGCGATCGTCCTGGGCGGCGGCGTCATCGGCGTCGAGTTCGCCTCGGCGTGGAAGTCCTTCGGCTCCGACATCACCGTGATCGAGGGCCTCAAGCACCTCGTCCCGGTCGAGGACGAGAACAGCTCGAAGCTGCTGGAGCGCGCCTTCCGCAAGCGCGGCATCAAGTTCAACCTGGGCACCTTCTTCGACAAGGCCGAGTACACCGAGAACGGCGTACGGGTCACCCTCGCGGACGGCAAGACCTTCGAGGCCGAGGTGCTGCTGGTCGCCGTCGGCCGCGGCCCGGTCTCCCAGGGCCTGGGCTACGAGGAGCAGGGCGTCGCGATGGACCGCGGCTACGTCCTGGTCGACGAGTACATGCAGACCAACGTGGAGACGATCTCGGCCGTCGGCGACCTTGTCCCGACCCTGCAGCTCGCGCACGTCGGCTTCGCCGAGGGCATCCTCGTCGCGGAGCGTCTGGCCGGTCTGAAGACCGTCCCGATCGACTACGACGGTGTTCCGCGCGTCACGTACTGCCACCCCGAGGTCGCCTCCGTCGGCATCACCGAGGCCAAGGCCAAGGAGATCTACGGCGCGGACAAGGTCGTGGCCCTGAAGTACAACCTGGCGGGCAACGGCAAGAGCAAGATCCTTAAGACCGCGGGCGAGATCAAGCTCGTCCAGGTCAAGGACGGTGCCGTGGTCGGCGTCCACATGGTCGGTGACCGGATGGGCGAGCAGGTCGGAGAGGCCCAGCTGATCTACAACTGGGAGGCTCTGCCGGCCGAGGTCGCGCAGCTCATCCACGCGCACCCGACCCAGAACGAAGCGCTCGGCGAGGCCCACCTGGCCCTGGCCGGCAAGCCGCTTCACTCCCACGACTAATCCACAGTCACGGGCGCGACGACCACTTCCGCACTTTCGTAAGGAGCAACTGAAACCATGTCGGTTTCCGTAACCCTTCCGGCGCTCGGCGAGAGCGTCACCGAGGGAACTGTCACCCGCTGGCTGAAGGCCGAGGGCGAGCGCGTCGAGGCCGACGAGCCGCTGCTCGAGGTCTCGACCGACAAGGTCGACACCGAGATCCCGTCGCCCGTCTCCGGCATCCTGGCCTCCATCAAGGTCGCCGAGGACGAGACCGTCGAGGTCGGCGCCGAGCTGGCCGTCATCGACGACGGCTCCGGCGCGCCGGCTGCCGCCGAGGCCGAGACCGTCGTGGCCGAGGTTCCGGTCGCCGCTCCGGCTCCGGTCGCCGAGGCCCCCGCGGCTCCGGCCCCGGTGGCCGAGGCTCCGGCCGCCGCCGCTGCGCCCGCCGCCTCCGGCACGGACGTCGTTCTCCCCGCCCTGGGCGAGAGCGTCACCGAGGGCACCGTCACCCGCTGGCTGAAGCAGGTCGGCGAGTCCGTCGAGGCCGACGAGCCGCTGCTCGAGGTCTCCACGGACAAGGTCGACACCGAGATCCCCGCGCCGGTCTCCGGCACCCTGCTGGAGATCCGGATCAACGAGGACGAGACCGCCGAGGTCGGCACCGTCCTGGCCGTCATCGGCGCCGCCGGTGCCGCTCCGGCCGCCGCCCCGGCCCCGGTCGCGGCTGCCCCGGTCGCCGCTCCGGCTCCGGTCGCCGCCGCCCCGGTCGCCGCTCCGGCTCCGGTCGTGGCCGCCCCGGCCGCTGCCGCTCCGGTCGCCGCCCCGGCCCCGGTCGCCGCTCCGGCCCCCGTGGCCGCTCCGGCTCCGGTCGCCGCCCCGGTCTCCGCCGGTGACGAGGGCGCGTACGTGACCCCGCTGGTGCGCAAGCTCGCCTCGGAGTCCGGCGTCAACCTGGCCTCGGTCTCGGGCACCGGCGTCGGTGGCCGTATCCGCAAGCAGGACGTCCTGGCCGCCGCCGAGGCCGCCAAGGCCGCCGCTGCCGCCCCGGCTCCGGCCGCGGCCGCCGCTCCCGCCGCCAAGGCCCCGGCCGCCGCGGTGTCCGAGCTGCGCGGTCAGACCGTCAAGATGACCCGCATGCGCAAGGTCATCGGCGACAACATGATGAAGGCCCTGCACTCGCAGGCTCAGCTCAGCTCCGTGGTCGAGGTGGACATCACCAAGATCATGAAGCTGCGCGAGCAGGCCAAGGGCTCCTTCCTGGCCCGCGAGGGCGTCAAGCTCTCGCCGATGCCGTTCTTCGTCAAGGCCGCCGCCCAGGCGCTGAAGGCCCACGCGGTCGTCAACGCCCGGATCAACGACGACGAGGGCACCATCACCTACTTCGACTCGGAGAACATCGGCATCGCCGTGGACTCCGAGAAGGGCCTGATGACCCCGGTCATCAAGGGTGCCGGTGACCTCAACCTGGCGGGCATCTCCAAGGCCACGGCCGACCTGGCCGCCAAGGTCCGCGGCAACAAGATCACGCCGGACGAGCTGTCGGGCGCGACCTTCACCATCAGCAACACCGGTTCGCGCGGTGCGCTGTTCGACACCGTGATCGTGCCCCCGAACCAGGTCGCCATCCTGGGCATCGGTGCCACGGTCAAGCGCCCGATGGTCATCGAGACCCCCGAGGGCACCGTCATCGGCGTCCGCGACATGACGTACCTGACCCTGTCCTACGACCACCGCCTGGTGGACGGCGCGGACGCGGCCCGGTACCTCTCGGCTGTCAAGGCGATCCTCGAGGCCGGCGAGTTCGAGGTCGAGCTCGGCCTCTGAGGCCCAGGCCCCACTGCGCACGACTCGCACGGCGCCCCCGCCCGGAACCACTTCGGGCGGGGGCGCCGTCGTCATACCCTGGTGGGTCCATGTGTGACATCTCGGGGGGCTGCGTATGGCACGGACACAGGTGACGGATCTCGTCGTGGTACTGCCGGGGATCCTGGGCAGCCGGCTGGCGGACGCCGACGGCAGAGCGGTCTGGGACCTGTCCGGCCCGGCCCTCTTACGCGGCCTGCGCGGCTTCGGCCGCTCCATGGGCGCCCTGCGCCTCCCGAAGGACATCGGCGACGGCGACCCGGGCGACGGGGTCGTCCCCGTGGGCCTGATGCCCGATCTGCACGCCCTGCCGGGCATCTGGCACCCGGTGGACGGCTACACGGACCTGCTGCGCTGGCTGGAACGCCATTTCACCCTGTCCGTATCGGACAACCTCCTCACGTTCCCGTACGACTGGCGGCTGTCCTGCCGCCACGGCGCGGAGCGGCTGAAGGGCCGGATCGACCTGGAGCTGGAGCGCTGGCGGGCCTCGGCCCCCGAGCGCCGTGAGGCCCGGGTGGTCTTCCTCTGCCACGGCATGGGCGGGCTCGTGGCCCGGCACTACGTGGAACGCCTCGGCGGGCACGGGATCACCCGCCGCGTGATCACCCTGGGCACCCCGCACCGGGGCTCCGTACGGGCCCTGGCCGACCTGGTGGGGAGCGGGCACAGCGCGGGCCCCGACCTCGGCCCCTTCGCCCGCAGCCTGCCGTCCCTGCACCAGCTGGCCCCCGACTACGCCTGCGTGGAGGGCCCGGACGGGCTCGCGCACCTCCGCGACCTGCCGGGGCTGCCGGGCGTGGACGAGGCGCTGCTCGCGGACGCGGCCCGCTTCCACTCCGACCTGCGCGGCGCCCCGCCGCGGGCCGGGCTGTACGAGATCGCCGGCACGGGCCAGCCCACGGCGACGACCGCGAGGTACGCCGGGGGCCGCCTGGTCCTCCTCACGGGGGGCGACGGCGACGGCGACGGGACGGTCCCCCGCCTCGGCGGGGCCGGCGGGCCCGGTACCCCGTACGCGTCGTGCACCCCGTACGAGCAGCACGGCTCGCTCCAGAACAACCGGGCCGTACGGGAGGCCCTGCGCGGCCTCCTGGGCGACGGGCCCCTGCTCCCCGGGGACGCCGCTGTCACCGACCCGGCCGCCCGGCTGGGGGTGCAGGTGCCGCCCGTACTGCCCGCGGGGGTCCCGTACGAGGTCACGGTCACTGCCCCCGACGACGTGCGGCTGCTCATGGCGGAGCTCCGCCCGGCCGACGGCGGCCGTCCGGTGGCCCGCGCCCTGCGGAGCTTGGGCGGCGGCCGCTACGGCGTCTCGTTCCCGCCGCCCGAACCGGGCGCGTACCGGCTGTCGGTGGGTCCGGTCACGGCCCTGAGCGTGATCCGGCGCAGCGCCTTGTAACCAGCCTCACCCAACGGCCCTGACCAGGAACGCATCCCCGCGGCCCACTCCGCCGTATTGTCTACGCATCGAAGCGATGCGCGGCCCCACAGGAGATGAAGCCCCGATGATCACCCCACCCGTCGTGCACTCGCTGCGCGAGCAGATCCGCGAGCACATCGTGGAGGGGATCGTCAGCGGACGCTGGAAGCCCGGCGAGCGGATCGTCGAGCGCCGGATCGCCGTGGAGCTGGAGGTCAGCCAGACGCCCGTGCGCGAGGCCCTGCGCGAGCTGGAGACGCTGCGGCTGATCGAGTCGGCACCGAACAAGGGCGTGCGCGTACGGAACCTGTCGGCGGCCGACCTGGAGGAGATCTACCCGGTCCGGGCCGGCCTGGAGCAGATCGCGGCCGAACTGGCCGCGCCGCGGCTGGCGGCGGACTGCTCGGCGCTGGAGCCGCACGTGGCGGCGCTGTGGGAGGCCGACCGGACGGAGGACGGTACCGCGCAGGTGCGGCACACCGTCGGCTTCCACCGGGAGCTGGTGCGGGCGGCCGGGAACAGCGTGCTGCTGCACACCTGGGAGAGCCTGGGCATCGAGGTCTTCACGGCCCTGTCCATCCGCTGGCTGGGAACCGTCCAGAAGTCGTACGCGGAGGAGCACGCGGCCCTCGTGGAGGCGTTCCGCAGTCAGGATCCGGACATCGGGGTGCTCGTGAAGCGCCACGTCCTGGGGTGTGCGCCCCGCGCCTGACGGGTTTGTTTGTCCTGCTTTACCCGGCACCGGGTGCCTGATTCCATGGCACCGGGTGCCGACTTTTGGCCGGATGGCCATTTCAATGTCACATTCGTTTGATCGATCATCGATCAGCGATTTACAGTCGTCGACGGACCCCAACCGGGCCCATCGACCCTGTCCTGCCCGTCAGGGATTTTTCACCACCTCTCCTTTGTCCGGAAGGCGGCGCACACCGATGTCCGACCCCGTAGGAAAGCTTCCGAGCGAGCTCGACCAGCTCCCGGACCGCGACACCGAGGAGACCGCCGAATGGGCGGCCTCCCTCGACGCCGTCGCCAAGGCCGCCGGTACGCGCCGCGCCGAATACCTGCTCCGCCGCACCCTCCAGCACGCCGAGGCCGCCGGCCTCGCCCTGCCGAAGCTGCTGGAGACGGACTACGTCAACACCATCCCCACCTCCGCCGAGCCCGAGTTCCCGGGCGACGAGGAGATGGAAGCCAAGATCACCGCATGGAACCGCTGGAACGCGGCCGCCATGGTGACCCGCGGCTCCAAGTACGGCGTCGGCGGCCACATCGCCACCTTCGCCTCGGCGGCCTGGCTCTACGAGACCGGCTTCCAGCACTTCTTCCGCGGGAAGGAGGCCGACGGATCGGGCGACCAGCTCTACATCCAGGGCCACGCCTCCCCCGGCATCTACGCCCGCGCCTTCCTCGACGGGCGCATCTCCGAGCAGCAGCTCGACAACTTCCGCCAGGAGTCCGGCGGCAACGGCCTGCCGTCCTACCCGCACCCGCGGCGCCTGCCGTGGCTGTGGGAGTTCCCGACGGTCTCCATGGGCCTCGGCCCGCTCTCCGCGATCTACCAGGCGCGCTTCAACCGCTACCTGCAGAACCGGAGCATCAAGGACACCGCCAACTCGCACGTCTGGGCCTTCCTGGGCGACGGCGAGATGGACGAGCCCGAGTCGACCGCCGCCCTGGCCCTGGCCTCCCGCGAGCAGCTCGACAACCTGACCTTCGTCATCAACTGCAACCTGCAGCGCCTCGACGGTCCGGTCCGCGCCAACTTCCGCGTGGTCCAGGAGCTGGAGGCCCAGTTCCGCGGCGCCGGCTGGAACGTCATCAAGTCGCTGTGGGGCTCCGCCTGGGACGAGCTGTTCCGGCTCGACACCACGGGCGCCCTGGTACGCCGCCTGCGCGAGGTACCCGACGCGCAGTTCCAGACGTACGCGACCCGCGACGTGGCCTACATCCGCCAGCACTTCTTCGGCGCCAACGCCGAGCTCGTGCAGCTGGCCGGCGTGCTCTCCGACGCGAAGATCGCCGAGTGCTTCCACAGCTCCCGCGGCGGCCACGAGCCCCGCAAGGTCTACGCCGCGTACAAGGCCGCCCTGGAGCACAAGGGCGCGCCGACGGTCATCCTCGCGCAGACCGTCAAGGGCTACACGCTGGGTGCCGGGTTCGAGTCGAAGAACGCGAACCACCAGATGAAGAAGCTGACGATCGACGAGTTCAAGGGCATGCGCGACCTGCTCGGGCTCCCGATCCCGGACAGCGCCTTCGCCGACGGCGTCGTCCCGTACGGCCACCCGGGCGCGAACAGCCCCGAGGTGCAGTACCTGAACGAGCGCCGCGCGGCGCTCGGCGGCCCGGCCCCGGCCCGCAAGGTCAAGCACGTGGCCCTGCCCGCCCCGGCGGAGCGTTCCTTCGCCCCGCTGATCAAGGGCTCCGGCAAGCAGGAGATGGCCACCACCATGGCCTTCGTCCGGCTCGTCAAGGACCTGATGCGGGACAAGGAGACCGGCAAGCGCTGGGTGCCGATCGTCCCCGACGAGGCCCGCACCTTCGGTATGGAGTCGCTCTTCCCGTCGGCCGGCATCTACTCGCCGCTGGGTCAGACGTACGAGCCGGTCGACCGCGACCAGCTCATGTACTACAAGGAAGCCAAGGACGGCCAGATCCTCAACGAGGGGATCACCGAGGCCGGCGCCATGGCCGACTTCATCGCCGCCTGCACGTCGTACGCGACGCACGGCGAGCCGATGATCCCCTTCTACATCTTCTACTCGATGTTCGGCTGGCAGCGCACCGCCGACCAGATGTGGCAGCTCGCCGACCAGCTCGGCAAGGGCTTCATCGTCGGCGCCACGGCCGGTCGTACGACCCTGACCGGTGAGGGCCTGCAGCACGCGGACGGCCACTCGCACCTGATCGCGTCCACGAACCCGGCGTCGCTCAACTACGACCCGGCGTTCGCGTACGAGATCGCGGTGATCGTCAAGGACGGTCTGCGCCGCATGTACGGCGAGAAGCCGGAAGACGTCTTCTACTACCTGACGGTCTACAACGAGCCGAAGGTGCAGCCGGCCATGCCGGAGGGCGTGGAAGAGGGCATCCTGCGCGGCCTCTACCGCTTCAACGAGGCTTCCTCGCTGGAGTCCGCCCCGGCCGCCGACGCCCCGAAGATCCAGCTGATGGCCTCGGGTACGGCGATCCACTGGGTGCTGGAGGCGCAGAAGCTGCTCGCCGCCGACTGGAACGTGGCCGCCGACGTCTGGTCCGCCACCTCCTGGGGCGAGCTGCGGCGCGACGCGCTGGAGTGCGACGAGGCGCTGCTGCGCGGCGAGGTGCGCACCCCGTACGTCACCCGCGCGCTGGAGGGCGTCACGAGCCCGGTGCTGGCCGTCTCCGACTGGATGCGCCAGGTCCCGGACCAGATCAGCCAGTGGGTGGAGCAGGACTGGACCTCGCTCGGTACGGACGGCTTCGGCCTGTCCGACACCCGCGACGGCGCCCGCCGCCACTTCGGCGTCGACGCGCAGTCGATCGTGGTGGCCGCGCTGGCCCAGCTCGCCCGCCGCGGCGAGGTGCCGGCGTCCGCCATCAAGGAGGCGCGCGAGCGCTACGGCCTGTAAGGCACGCACACCGTAGGACAGAGGCCGGTGTCCGACCCCCGATTCCAGGGGTCGGACACCGGCCTTTGGCCGTATGAGCGGTGGCGGCGAGGGGGCGCACCCGTGATGCTGGAGCGGTGATGGACGAGACGGAGTTCTGGGAGATCGTCGACCGTACCCGCGAGGCCGCCGAGGGCGACCCCGAGGAACACGCCGAGCTGCTCGTGGAGCGGCTGGCGCAGCTCGATCCGGACTCCGTCCTGGACTTCGCCCGGCACTTCGAGTCCCGGTACAACCGGGCGTACACGTGGGACCTGTGGGGCGCGGCGTGGGTGCTGCTCGACGGGGCGAGCGACGACGCGTTCGACTACTTCCGGTGCTGGCTGATCGGCCAGGGCCGGGAGGTGTTCGAGGGAGGGGTGCACGATCCCGACGCGCTCGCGGAGCTCCTGGACGAGTTCGACGAGGAGATCGACGGGGACGGCGAGGAGCTGGGGTACGCGGCCGACGAGGCGTACGAGCAGCTGACGGGGGCGGTGGCGCCGGATCTGGGCATTCCGTTGCAAGCGGCGGAACCGGAGGGCACCTCGCTGGACTTCGAGAACGAAGCCGTGCTCGCGGAGCGCTTCCCCCGGCTGTGGGACCGCTTCAGAGGCTGACCGACCGTCCAGGGGCCGGTCTAGGGGCTGTTCTGAGTCCGGATCACAATCGGGGCGTTCGGCCTTCGTTCGGGCGCTTCGGCTGGTAGCACGGTTGTATGACGCGTGGTGATCTGACCGATGGCGAATGGGAGTTGATCGAGCCGCACCTCCCGCTGGGGGCGTCCGGGCCGATCCCTGACCTGCGCAGTTACTTCAATGCGGTGATGTGGAGGTTCCGTACCGGCTGCCCCTGGCGGGACGTGCCGGCAAGCTACGGCTCCTGGTCAACGATCTACGACCGGTTCCGCATGTGGGCACGTGGCGGGATCTTCCAGACCCTCATGGACGTGGTGATCGCCGAGGCGGCGGCACGCGACGATGTCGACCTCAGCCTGGTCAGCGTGGACTCCACCGTCGCCCGCGCGCATCACCACGCGGCGGGCATGGTGGTCGACCCCGAGCTCCTGGAGGACCTGGAGAAGGCCTTGATGAAGGAAAAGGGGCTTCGGCAACCGGACAAAACGACTCCGTAGCCGAGGGGCCCGAGGGCGGTGAGGAAGCCGAACGGGCACGGCGCCGCGCGGTACGCCGACGCCGCAAGGTCCGGCTGAAGGCCGCCGAGCTGGGACGCTCCCGGGGCGGGCTGACCACCAAGGTGCACCTCGCGACCGACCGGCGCTGCCGCCCACTGTCCATCATCCTCACCCCCGGACAGGCCGCGGACAGTCCGCGGTTCATCCCGGTCCTGGAGAAAATCAAGGTGCGTGTTCCGATGGGCCGCCCCAGGACCCGGCCGGACGCCGTAGCCGGAGACAAGGCGTACTCCTCCCGCGCCAACCGCGCCCACCTGCGAAGACGCAACATCAAGGCGGTGATCCCGGAGAAGGCCGACCAGGCAGCCAACCGCAAGAAGCGGGGCTCACAGGGCGGCCGCCCGGTCTCCCACGATGCCGAGCTCTACAAAGACCGGAACACCGTCGAGCGTGCCATCAACAAGTTCAAGGAATGGCGGGGGCTGGCCACCCGCTACGACAAGACACCTGAGAGCTATCTCGCCGGACTCCACCTGCGAGGATCCATCCTTTGGCTACGCAGCCTCCCTGGCACCCCGTGATCCGAACTCAGAACAGGCCCTAGTAGTGGGTCCCGCCGTCGATGCGGATCTCGGTACCGGTGATGAAGGCGCCGTCCTCGGAGCCCAGCATGGCGACGACTCCGGCGACGGTCTGCGGGCCGGCGAAGCCCTGGCCGAGGGCCGGGGCCAGCTTGGCGAACAAGCTCCAGTCGGTGTCCTCGGGCAGGCCCGGGCCGTTGCCCGTGGTCATGCCGCTCTCGATGGAGCCGGGCGCGACGGCGACGAAGCGCAGGCCCTGCTTGCTGTACTCGGCGGCCAGGGCGTGGGTCATGGACTGGATGCCGCCCTTGCTGGCCGCGTACGCGGACATGTAGGGGTGGGCGAAGGACGCCGAGGTGGAGCTGAAGTTCACGACGACCGGCTGGTCGCCCTCCAGTAGCGCCGGGAGCGATTCGCGGATCACCAGGAAGGTTCCGGTGAGGTTGACCGCGATGACCTTGTTCCAGAAGTCGAGCGTGGTCTGGTGGGTGTGCGCGGAGCGCAGGATGCCGGCGGCGTTGACGAGCACGTCGAGCCCGCCGAGGAGGTCCACGGCGGCGGCGACACCGCTCTGCACGGCCGCCTCGTCGGATATGTCGAGGACGGCGGTGGTGAGGCGGTCCGCGTGCCCGTCGGCTGCGGCCTGCTCCGCGGTGCCCCGCAGTCCCTCCTCGTTGACGTCCACGGTGTGGACACGGCCGCCCTCGGCGAGGATGCGGTGGACGGTGGCCCGGCCGATGCCGGAGCCGCCGCCGGTGATGAGGACGCGACGTCCTTCGTAACGGTTCATGGCGCGAGCGTACTCGTCGGATGACACGTTTTGCCAGACTGTCAGAACATGCACTCGCCAAGGAACCGGGAAGGTAGGCTTCACGCGTGAGATCCCCACGTCCGTACTCTCCCCTGGCCGGCCCCGGAGCCCAGTCGCTGACCGAGCGCCGCAAGGCCGCGACCCAGCTCGACATCGCCCGCGCGGCCTGCGAACTGTTCGCCGAACACGGCCCCGACGGCACCACCGCCGAGGACATCGCCCACCGCGCCGGGGTGGCGCTGCGTACCTTCTACCGCTATTTCCGCAACAAGCAGGAGGCCGTGGCCCCGCTGCTCGCGGGAGGCGGTGACGCCTGGCGCGCCCTGCTCGCCGAGGAAGACCCCGCCGCCCCCCTCGCGGAGTCCCTGGAACGCGCGGTGACCCGCTCGTTGAGCGACTCCCAGGCGGTCGAGGAGGGCCTGGAGGTGACCCGGGGCCTGCTCCGCGCGGCCGCGACCGACGAGGCGCTGCGCGCGGTCTGGTACCGCGTGAACCAGGACTCCGAGGAACGCCTGGTCCCGGTGATCGCCCGGCTGGCCGGCGAGGACGCCGACCCCCTGGGCGTCCGCCTCCTCGCGGCGGCCGCGACGGACGCCATCCGCATCGCCCTGGAACTCTGGTCGACGACGGACGCCCCGGTCGCGGGCCCGGGCTCCCCACCGGAACTGGCGGTCCGCTGCCTCCGCGACCTGACCTCCGCCATGCCCCTCCTCCGCAAGGCCAGGGCAGCCGCCCCTCCTGCGCCCTGAGCATGCCCTGACAGCACAGCGGCCCCGCCGCTCTCCGGGGAGAGTGGCGGGGCCGCTGTGTGCGCTGCTTCTTAGATGTCGAAGTACATCTCGAACTCGTGCGGGTGCGGGCGCAGGGCGATCGGGGCGATCTCGTGCGTGCGCTTGTAGTCGATCCAGGTCTCGATCAGGTCCGGGGTGAAGACGCCGCCGGCCAGGAGGTACTCGTGGTCGGCCTCCAGGGCCTTGAGGACGTCCTCCAGGCTGGTCGGGACCTGCGGGACGCTCGCGTGCTCGTCCGGGGAGAGCTCGTAGAGGTCCTTGTCGATCGGCTCCATCGGCTCGATCTTGTTCTTGACGCCGTCGAGGCCGGCCAGCAGGAGGGCCGCGAACGCCAGGTACGGGTTCGAGGACGGGTCCGGGGCGCGGAACTCGACGCGCTTGGCCTTCGGGTTCGAGCCCGTGATCGGGATGCGCATCGCGGCGGAGCGGTTGCGCTGCGAGTACACCATGTTGACCGGCGCCTCGAAGCCCGGGACCAGGCGGTGGTACGAGTTCACCGTCGGGTTGGTGAAGGCGAGCAGCGACGGGGCGTGCTTGAGGATGCCGCCGATGTAGTAGCGGGCAGTGTCCGACAGGCCCGCGTAGCCGGCCTCGTCGTAGAACAGCGGCTCGCCGCCGGCCCACAGGGACTGGTGGACGTGCATGCCCGAGCCGTTGTCACCGAAGATCGGCTTCGGCATGAAGGTCGCGGTCTTGCCGTTGCGCCAGGCGACGTTCTTCACGACGTACTTGAAGAGCATCAGGTCGTCGGCCGCGGCCAGCAGCGTGTTGAACTTGTAGTTGATCTCGGCCTGGCCGCCGGTGCCGACCTCGTGGTGCTGGCGCTCGACCTGGAGGCCCTGGGCGTCCAGCTCCAGGGAGATCTCGGCGCGCAGGTCGGCGAAGTGGTCGACCGGGGCGACCGGGAAGTAACCGCCCTTGTAGCGGACCTTGTAGCCGCGGTTGTTCTCCTCGGAGCCGGTGTTCCAGGCGCCGGCCTCGGAGTCGATGTGGTAGAAGCCCTCGTTCGCGGAGGTCGCGAAGCGCACGCTGTCGAACACGTAGAACTCGGCCTCGGGGCCGAAGTACGCGGTGTCGGCGATGCCGGTGGAGGCGAGGTACGCCTCGGCCTTCTTCGCGATGTTGCGCGGGTCGCGGCTGTAGGCCTCACCCGTGATCGGGTCGTGGATGAAGAAGTTGATGTTGAGCGTCTTGTCCTTGCGGAACGGGTCCAGGCGCGCGGTCGAGATGTCGGCGCGCAGCGCCATGTCCGACTCGTGGATCGCCTGGAAGCCGCGGATCGAGGAGCCGTCGAAGGCGAGCTCCTCCGCCGGGTCGAACGCTCGCGCCGGGATGGTGAAGTGCTGCATCACACCAGGCAGGTCGCAGAAGCGGACGTCGACGAACTTGACGTCGTTCTCCTCGATGTACTGCTTCACTTCGTCGGCGTTCTGGAACATCCAACTCCTCCTACTCCCGACCCCGGGGCAGGGCGGGCTTTATAGCTCGTGGTGCGTCAGTGCGGTGCCGCACGCTGACCAGACCATAAGCAAGCGGGATTTCTCAAGCATGACCCATTTGTTTCGCTCAAGTTAACCAGGGTCCCGTCGGAACGCTGTCGGACACCACCGGTACCGTGGTCGGGTGGACAACAGACAGGCAATCGGATCCTGGCTCTCCGGCCCCCGCGCGGCCGCCGAGGACATGGGCGTCGACTTCGGCTACCGGGGCCAGCGGCTCGGCCTGCCCCAGGAGGGGCCCGGCTCGGTGGCCCGCTTCGGCCGCCGCCTCGGCGCTCTCGCCATCGACTGGGTCGGCTGCCAGGTGATCGCATACGGGCTGATCACGCACGGCAGCGCGAGCGCCACGGGCAACTGGACGCTGGCCCTCTTCGTGGTGCTGAGCATCCTCACCGTCGGCACCGTGGGATTCACCCCAGGGAAGCGGCTCGTGGGCCTGCGCGTCGTCGCCGAGGGCGGCGGCCGCCTCGGCTTCGGCCGGGTCGTGCTGCGTACGGTGCTGCTCGCCCTGGTCATCCCGGCGCTGGTCTGGGACCGGGACGGGCGCGGCCTGCACGACCGCCTCGCGCGCGCCGTCCAGGTCCGGATCTAGGCCCGCTGAAGCACGAGACAGGGGCGCCCCCGAGCCGGTCGGCTCGGGGGCGCCCCTGTCTTGTATACGAAATACGAAAAGCGGGTCAGCGCATCTTCCCACCGCGCGGCATCCGCATGCCCTTGGGCATCGGGCCCTTCGGCAGCGGCATGTTGCTCATGAGATCGCCCATGGCCCGCAGCTTGTCGTTGACCTGCGTGATCTGCGGACCGGACAGTACGCGCGGCAGCTTGAGCAGCGTCGTACGGAGCTTCTTGAGCGGGACCTCGCCCTCGCCGGTGCCCACGATGAAGTCGTGCACCGGGATGTCCGGCATGATCCGGGCCAGCTTCTTCTTCTCGGCGGCGAGCATCGGCTTGAGCCGGTTCGCGTTGCCCTCGGCGATCAGCACGACGCCGGCCTTGCCCACGGCCCGGTGGACGATGTCCTGGCTCCGGTTCATCGCGACGGCCGGGGTGGTCGTCCAGCCCCGTCCCACGTTGTCCAGTACGGCCGCGGCCGCGCCCGGCTGTCCCTCCATCTGCCCGAAGGCAGCCCGCTCGGCCCGTCGTCCGAAGACGATCGCCATCGCGAGGAACGCCACCAGGAAGCCCAGGATGCCCAGGTAGACCGGGTGGTCGATCAGGAAGCCGATCGCAAGAAAGACACCGAAGGTGACGATTCCCACGCCCGCGACGATCAGACCGACCTTCGGGTCGGCCTTGCGCGTCATCTTGTACGTCAGGGCGATCTGCTTCAGTCGCCCGGGGTTCGCAGCAGTCTCTGCGTTTGACTTCCTCGCCATAGAGCGAAGTTTACGTGGCCTGCGAGGTCCGGGTCGCCGCGGCCTCGAGTACGTGCTCGGTTTCGACCCGGTCCTTGGCTCTGCGGCGGTCCTCCAGGACGGCGCTCCATGCGTTGCGGCGGGCGCCGCTCATGAGCAGCGACTCGAAGCCCCGGAAGGCGTCGGTGAACGACGGAATGGCAATGGCGCGTACGGGCGCGGCCTGCATGATGTCGATCCCTTTCACGGTGCTGGGCGGTTCGGGGACGTTCTGGGGCGCACGGCGGAGCGTGTCAGCGCTGTGCGCCGGCGTGCGCGGTGCGTGGAGCCATCGTCACTGACTGGTGTTACCAGGGCATGACCGGTCGGTCAAACGGTGATGAAACATTTACGCGGCCCGCCGGACTCTCGTTACAGAGAGCCTAGGGGCCGCGTCGATGCGGTGTTACCCGCTGGTAAGACTTTGTGCGTGAGTTCACACAGTCCGTGCGGTAGCGCGCGTCACACCGTGGCGCGCTTCTCCATCGCCTGCTGGTAGAGGCGCCCGGCCCGGTACGAGGAGCGGACCAGCGGGCCCGACATCACACCGGAGAAGCCGATCTCCTCGGCCTCCTTCGCCAGCTCCACGAACTCGGCCGGCTTCACCCAGCGCTCGACGGGGTGGTGCCGCGGCGAGGGCCGCAGGTACTGGGTGATGGTGATGAGCTCGCAGCCGGCCTCGTGCAGCTCCTTCAGCGCCTGCGAGACCTCCTCGCGCTCCTCGCCCATGCCCAGGATCAGGTTGGACTTGGTGACGAGGCCGTAGGCGCGGGCCTGGCGGATCACGTCGAGCGAGCGCTCGTAGCGGAAGCCGGGGCGGATCCGCTTGAAGATCCGCGGCACCGTCTCCACGTTGTGCGCGAAGACCTCGGGGCGGGAGGCGAAGACCTCCTCCAGCAGCTCCGGGACCGCGTTGAAGTCCGGGGCCAGCAGCTCGACCTTGGTGTGGCCGGCCTCGCGGCCCGCCGTCTGCTCGTGGATCTGGCGCACGGTCTCCGCGTACAGCCAGGCACCGCCGTCGGCCAGGTCGTCGCGCGCGACGCCGGTGATGGTGGCGTAGTTCAGGTCCATCGTGACGACCGACTCGCCGACGCGGCGCGGCTCGTCCCGGTCCAGGGCCTCGGGCTTGCCCGTGTCGATCTGGCAGAAGTCACAGCGCCGGGTGCACTGGTCGCCACCGATGAGGAAGGTGGCCTCGCGGTCCTCCCAGCATTCGTAGATGTTGGGGCAGCCGGCTTCCTGGCACACGGTGTGCAGTCCTTCGCCCTTCACCAGGGCCTGCATCTTCGTGTACTCGGGACCCATCTTCGCCCGGGTCTTGATCCACTCGGGCTTGCGCTCGATGGGGGTCTGGCTGTTACGGACCTCCAGGCGCAGCATCTTGCGTCCGTCGGGTGCGACTGCGGACACGACCGGCTCCCTGTGACTTCGATTCTTCGGCGCCCACCAGGGTACGCCCGTAATTTCATACGCTCTTACGTCGGCCAACCTGGCGGTGACCGGCCGCATTCCCTCAGCCGTCAGCCCGCGGCGGGCTCGATCTCCCTCGGCCGCAGCTCCGCCTGCTCCAGTACGTCCTTCAGGTGGCGTTCGGCGACCGGCAGCACGTCGGCGATGGAGATCTCGCGGCCCAGTTCGTACGAGAGCGAGGTCACACCGGCGTCCCGGATTCCGCACGGGATGATCCGGTCGAACCAGGTGCTGTCCGGGTTCACGTTGATCGCGAAGCCGTGCATGGTGACGCCCTTGGCGACGCGGATGCCGATCGCGGCCAGCTTGCGGTCCTCGCGGCGCTGGCCGGCGTTGGAGGGGGCGTACTCGGGGCCGTTCAGACGCGGGTCGAACTCCTCGTCCGTCAGCCGCGGGTCGAGGTCGAGGGAGAGCCCGCCCATCTTCGGCCGGTCCTCGACGGGATCCCCGAGGACCCAGACCCCGGAGCGGCCCTCGACCCGGGTGGTCTCCAGGCCGAACTCGGCGGCGGTGCGGATCAGCGCCTCCTCCAGCCGGCGCACGTGCGCGACGACGTCGACCGGGCGGGGCAGCTTCATGATCGGGTAGCCGACGAGCTGGCCCGGGCCGTGCCAGGTGATCTTGCCGCCGCGGTCCACGTCCACGACGGGGGTGCCGTCGAGCGGGCGCTCGCTGTCGGCGGTGCGCCGGCCGGCGGTGTAGACGGGCTGGTGCTCCAGCAGGAGACAGGTGTCGCCGATCTCGTCCGTGAAGCGCGCGGTGTGGACCCGCCGCTGCTCCTCCCAGGCCTGGGTGTACTCGACGTAATCGGGTCCGAAGCCCAGATGGACAAACCCAAGCTCAGCCACCGCAGCGCCTCCTCGTTGAACCTGCCGTGTGCACGTATCGCACCAGCCAAGGGTACGGCGGCCGGTTTCCGCCCCCTCAGTGGCCCGTCGGCGAGGGGTCCGCCGGGCCGGGCGGGCTCTCCTGCGGGCCCTCCTGCGGGCCGGGCGGAAGCGGCCTCGGCCGCCGGGACCGGCCCCGGGCCGCCGGCCGGTCCGGGTCCTCGTCGGCCGTCGGCAGCCGCCGGTGGCCCTCCGAGTGGTCGTTGACCCAGCCGCACACGCCGCACGCGTACCGCCCGTCCAGCCCCGCGATGTACGTGCCGCACCTTCGGCACTCGGCCTCGGTCAGCTCGGGCGCGGGCAGCGGTGCGGGCAGTCGTGCGATGGCGTCGGCGGAGGGCTCCGCCGCGGGGGGCCTGGTCCTGCGGGTCATGCCGCGCAGCGTACGCGGACGGAAGGGGTCAGTCCGTAAAGGGCCCTACCGATTCTGCACACAAACGAGTGAGTGTCGCTTTGACCTGCACGTATGGGCTGCTCCATGTGCTAATGCCAGCACATCTCAGCACGGGGTCATCACCGGTGCTGAGTCGCCGTTACGCGGCCAGCCCCATGATCCCGTCGAGCACGTTCACGGCCCGGTCCATGGAGTCCGGCGTCATGTGCCCGTACGTGTCGGCGGTGATGGTGATGGAGGCGTGTCCGAGCCATCGGGACACGGCCAGGATGGGCAGGCCGTTCAAGAGGCACGTCGAAGCGAAGTAGTGCCGGAGGTCATGGGCGCTCCACTCATGCCGCACCGTGGCAGACACCTGCCGCCAGGCGTACCCGAAGTCATCCCGGGCCGCGAGGCTCCCCCGCTGGTTCTTGAAGAGTCCGCCATCGAGGCGGGTGCCGTGGGCGCGGATGTGGAACTTCACGCGGTGCCACACAGAGGTAGGGACGGGCACGTCTCGCCAGTCGCCCGGCTGCCGGTGCTTGAGGGCCGCGTATGTGGCGTGCTGCTTGCCGTCCGCCCCCTTTGGCCTTCTGGACCTGCCTGCGGACGCGGAGCACCCGCGTTCCGGCCTTCAGGTGGAAGTCGGCTTCCTGCACGGCAAGCGCTTCGGAGATGCGGAGCCCACACCCGGACATGAGCCACACAGCGAGGCTGTATTCAGCGCGCCCGAGGATACCGACATGAGGGTAGCGCCGGGGTTACGCAGGGCGACTGATTCTGGGTCACGAAGAAGCCCCTCATAGCCCGGGGCGAGGAGGGGTGCGAAGGTGCCGCAGGGCTACTGGAGCCCGAGCTTTTCCAGAGCGTCAGAGACGACCCCGGCCTGATCTACCTGGTGCGCGGTGTCGTTGTCGATGGTGGTGGCTTCCTCCTGTACGGCGCCCCTACCGCCACGATTGTCGTTCGACTGGGCCTGCTGGATAGCCCAGCCGCCGCCGTCGGCCTGAGCCGCTCCTCCGAAGGACAGGGCTGCGCCCGCGAGTCCGACGGCGGCGAGTGCGCGCTTCATGTTGTTCATGGCCTGCCAACGATCTTTGTCCGGGCCGGTCACGGCGGCGACTCAGCCCAGGTGTCCGGGCCTCCCCAGGGCTCTGCGAAGCGGAGGGACCTGCGACGTTTCGGGCGGGGCGTTCTCAACTCGCCACAGCTGTGCCGTGTAGATCGGCGTGTAGGCAGCCACCTGCTCCGGGGTAGCTTCCTCCACTGCCATGGCTCCGGTCCACAGGTGGTCGCGGTGGCAGTAGCCGTCGAGGTCGGCCCGCTTCCCGGGCGCGAGCTTCCACGTGCCCTGGGGGAACTTCACCACCACATCGCTGCCGCAGGTGAACGAGCGGTTCGCCTGCGCCATGATCCAGCGGGCGTGTTCGTTGTCGCCCTCATTGGGGCGGCACATCGTCCGGGCCATCTGCCACAGCCGCCCCCACTCGACACCAGGAGTGAGGGGCCCGATCACGGCCACTTCCCCTAGGTTCCGGTCGTCAAGGGAGTGTGTGGAGTAGCCGAAGACTGTGCCGAACATCCGGAACACGGTGACTCTGTTCTGCCCCGAAACAGTCTCATCAACTGCCATGCCGTTAACCTCTGTTCACGGGTGAGCCCCGGGTGCATCGACCGCACCCGGGGCTCATCTCTCAGGTGGATCAGCAGCCGTCGCCGTCACCGCAGCACGCGGGCGGGTTGCACTCCTTTGCAGCACCCCACAGCCGGTCGTCCACGTGGAACCCGGCGGCCCTGACGCGGTCCACGACAGAGCCGATCAGCGGGCGGGTGCGGACAGTGGCCTTGGGCTCGTGCCCGAGGAAGAACCCGAACTGTTCGTCACATCACGTGGCGTATGCCTGGGTGTGGAGGACGAACGAGTGCCACCCGGGGTCAACCGCGTCCGATGGGGTCATGTCGAACGCGCGGGTGTCGCCCATGACCTTGAGGAAGGCAAGGGCCTGGTCCACGATCCTGCGGGCGGTGGACAGCTCGTGTCCGTACTCCTCCGCGCAGAACTCAGAGACCCTCTCGAACAGCTCGGGACTGACGAGGTCCCGCCCGTACCGTAAGGCAACGGGGCTTTCGAGCATCGTCGTCATTGATGGTGTTCCTCTCGGATCAGCTGACGGGCGGGGGCGGGAACTGGTCCCCGCCGGAACCTCCGGACTTGTCTCCGGGGTCGGTCATGCGCTCACCCCCTGATCTACTTGACGGCCCATGAGGCCGTCCCCCGCCCTCAGTGGGCGGAAGCCTCGGTGTCCCTCATGGCCTCGGCCATCTGCTCCACCACGTCAGCCGGATGCATCCCCAGGTGGACGTACGGAAGGCCGTTGAAGGTGACCGTGGGCCGTATGCCGCTCCACGCGGCCTCAGAGATGCCGAGCGCCGCCAAGGCTGCCCGGAAGGATTCGGCTGCGTCCGTGGCACGCGTACGGCCGTCCCGCCATACCTGCATCTCCATCAGGCGGCCACGGTCTGCGTCGTCGGGCACTCGTTGTGCCGGTAGACGACGGCGGGCGCACCCGACGTGCGGTCAACGACTCCCCGGCGGACAGGTTCGAGCGGCTTGACCGTACGGGAGCAGGCCGAGCACTTGTGGCCGGGTGCGTAGGTCAGGTACTCCCACTCGTCCCGGTCAAGCGTCGGGGCCTCTGCCTTTTTCGCCCTTGCCATGTCGCACCCCTCGCGGTCGCCTTCGCTGCGGGGCAATCCTTCACCGCTCAGCGGCGGCTCAGCGCGATCATGCACGTCATGGACTAAAGATCATCTGAGGGCGGCTGCGCACACCCCGAGGAAGGCCCGCGCGTCGTCCGCGAACAGGGCCCGATCCTCAAGGTGGGAGAACTCCTCAATGTGGCTCGCAACGTCCCTGGGGTCTCGGAAGACCACGACCCCTGTGGACAGCTCGACCGTGGCAATCCGGTCGTCGTAGACCGTGAACGTGTTCAGCGGCGCCGGGCCGGTCGGCACGGTCAGCGGGATCACTCCGAGCCGCACGTTCGGGAGGTGCGTGAGCGAGGCCAGGTGGTCAATCTGGACAGCCAACGCGTCCGGGCCGACGAGGGGCCAGCGAACGGCCTGCTCGGTGAGTATGAACGTGAACCGCTTCGAGCGGTCGTAGAGAACCTGTTGCCGTTCCAGCTTCCTGGCAATGGTCTTCGAGTGATCGCCAGGGATGTGGGCGAGGCTCGCCCGGATGTACTCAGGGGTCGAAAGCAGGCCCGTGATCATCGAGAGCAGGAAGAACCGGAACTCGGCTGACGATGCTTCGAGGCCGGCCAGCTCAAGCTGCTTCTTGTCCAGGCCCTTGCGCCGCATGCCTCGGGCGCCCTGCCACTCCGTGTTGGCCAGGCGGGCCAGGGTCATGACCTGTGTGACCAGAGCGGGGGCGGCATCGCAGGCCCTGAGGAGTTGCTCCACGTCCACGAGGGACGGGCGTACCTTGCCGTTCTCGATCCGGCTGACCTTCGACTGGGACATGTTGCAGCGGGCGGCGGCCCGAGCCCCTGAGAGCCCGGACCGCTTGCGTACCGCTTTCAGCAGGGCCGCCAGTTCCTCGCCCGACTGGCCAAGCTCCTCTGGTTCGACACTCACGTACGGATGTACTCCAGGAACGGCACAGAGGCCTCTACGGCCATGCGCTGGTACTCGATGAACGGGGCAGGGTCACCCTCGTACAGTTCGCGGCTGATCTGCTTGCCGTCCGCTTCGTAGTGCATGAGCACCACAGCGGAGCGGTCGAACATCCAGAAGTCTTCGACCTCAGGCAACGGGTTCGCCCGATCGGTCACGTCGAGGATGCGGATGTCCTCTCCGGCCGGGGCCTGGTGCTGGTAGTACCGCTCGAACTCGAACCGCAGGTAGTCGCTCAGCGGCTGAGTCAGGACGTGCACGCGTCCGACGTTCCGGGTGCGCACCATCTCAGTCCACGAGTCCTCGTACGGGCCGGGGAAACGGGTCCCTGCCTTGAAGGCTGCGAACTCTTCCGCTTCCTGCGGTACGAGGTACTGCGGCAACGTCTCAAGCCGCCAGGCTTCCGTCTGGAAAGTCTTGAACTTCGACGCCCAGTCCTCACCATCCAAGAGCACGGAACGCCTCCCTGAGCACTGCCTCGGGGATCTCTACGAGTCCCTCACCGGTCGGCGGGGTGAAGGCGTCGGATGCATCGCCCTGGACGATGAACGAGCCGGACTTGGTCCGGTAGACGTTCGGGCAGTCGCCCTGCCCGCACTCGCCGTTTCCGTTGCCTGTGAGCCGGGTCAGTTCCTCACGTGCCATGTGAAGCCCCCTCGGTGCCAGGCCCCCGCTGGGCCTGATGACCATGACCGTACGGAGCGACGGGCGAGGCCGTCTATGCGCGAACGCGACTATGCACGTCTTCGCATAAAGAGACCCCCGGCGGCCAAGGGCCGGGGGTCTGCGTGCGCTGGATTCCAGCACGGTGCCAGCACCGCTACGCCTATCCAGCATTGACTTGTCCAGATGTGCCAGTTATCAGCCAACGGTCCTTCCTGGCCACGGGCGGCTGTCCACCCCGGGCTCTGTTCTGCACACGATCGGATGAATGTGGGACAGAGGGGGCGGCATGAGCGGAGTTCGCCGCTACATTCACGCCGTTCACAGGGCCGGGACTCCGGTCCGTCACGTCAGGAAACCGTGGAGCCGATGACGGAACGACCTGCCCAGCGCGTCCCCAACCGGCAGCTCGCGGCGCTGATCGCGGAAGCCGGGTTCTCCAACGCCGGTCTGGCCCGCCGCGTCGACCAGCTCGGCCTGGAGCACGGTCTCGATCTGCGGTACGACAAGACCTCCGTGACCCGGTGGCTGCGCGGGCAGCAGCCGCGCGGGACCACCCCTGCGCTGATCGCCGAGGTGTTCACCCGGCGCCTGGGCCGGCGGCTCTCCGCACAGGACCTGGGGCTGGACGCCTGCGCGCCCGTCTACGCGGGTCTGGAGTTCGCGGCCACCCCGGAGGAGGCCGTCGACATCGCCAGCGGGCTGTGGCGCAAGGACTCCGGCTCCCACGCCGAGCTGCGGAAGATCGCGTTCACCCCGGCCGGGCTCGTCGTCCCCAGCCGGGACTGGCTCATCGGGCGCGCCGACGAGCGCGTGGGCCGCGGCGCGGATCCGGCGGCGGCCGCCGCGGCCGCCGCCACCCGCGTCCCGGTCCAGGGGCGCGGCTCGGTGCCCCGGCAGCGGCAGATCGACCGGGGGCCCGGCCAGCGGGTGACCAGTGGGGACATCGCGGCGCTGCGCTCGGTCAGCGAGCTGTTCCGGACCCTGGACCACACGTACGGCGGCGGGCACGCCCGGCAGGCCCTGGTGCGCTACCTGGAGCACGAGGCCGAGCCGATGCTGCGCGGCACGTACGGGGAGACCACCGGGCGGCGGCTCTTCGCGGCCGCGGCCGACCTGACCCGGCTCGCGGGCTGGACCTCGTACGACATCGCCGCGCACGGGCTCGCCCAGCGCTACTTCGTGCAGGCCCTGCGGCTGGCTCAGGCCGCCGGGGACCGGCCGTACGGCTCGTACGTACTGGTGACCATGAGCCGGCAGGCGGTCTACCTCGGCCACGGCCGGGAGGCCGTGCAGCTGGCCCGCGTCGCGCAGCAGGGCGTCGGCTCGGGGCCGCCGCCGGTGGTGCAGGCGCTGCTGCACTCGGCGGAGGCGCGGGGGCACGCGGTGCTGGGCGAGGTCCGGGCCGCGACGGCCTCGCTGGTGCGGGCCGAGCGGGCGCTGGGCGCGGCCCGGCCGGGGGACGACGTACCGCACTGGGCCCGGCTGTTCGACGAGGGGCAGCTGGCGGACGAGTTCGGGCACTGCCACCGGGACCTCCAGCAGTACCGGGCCTCGGCGCAGCACGCGGAGCGGTCGCTGCAGCTGAGGGCGCCCGGGTTCGCGCGCTCGCGGCTGTTCTGCCGGGTGGTGCTGGCGACGGCGCGGCTGGGGCTGGGCGAGCTGGACCAGGCGTGCGCGCTGGGCGCGGAGGCGGCGCAGCAGGCGATGGAGATGCGGTCGGTGCGCGCGGTGGAGTACGTACGGGACTTCGAGCGCCGGCTGGAGCCGTACCGGGACGCCTCGGCGGTGCGGACGTACCGGGACCGGGTGGCGGCGCTGTCCTGAGCCGCCCAGAGGTTCCGGGGGTCCAGGGCCCGGTTCCGCGGGGGAACCGGGCCCTGGACCCGTGGTGGTCACGCCTGCCGGTTGCCTGTGGTGGTGCTCAGGCCACCGCCGCGACGGCGGGCTCCGCGCTCGCCGGGAGCCGGATGCCGAAGTCGCGCAGGACGGCGGTGGCGGCGCGGCGGGCCGAGTGCAGCGCCCCCTGGACGGTGTTGGAGTCGCGGTGGTCGCCGCACACGTACAGCCCGGCCAGGACCCGGACCGGCCTGCGCAGGTCGTACGGCGGCGGCATCGCGGGGACGGCCTCCGGGGCGTGGTGGACGGCCAGCAGCTCCCAGTCCCGGGTGCCGGTCTCGTACAGCCGGGCCAGGCGCGAGGCGACCGTACGGGCGGGCGGCGGCGGGCCGAGCACGGTGGTGGTGACCAGGCTCCGGCCGGCCGGGGCCCGCGTCGGGTCGACCGCGCTCATCACGGCGGTGTGGGCGACGGGCCACCTGGGATCGCCGTCGAGCAGGAGCGAGCCGTCCCACGGGAGCGGGGCCGCGGTGGCGTGGTGGATGACCGTGACCTCGTGGAACGCCGGCACCCGCAGCCCCGGCAGCAGTTCGGCGGCGGCCCGCGCGCCGGTGGCCAGGACGGCGGAGCGGCAGCTGAAGTCGCCGTGCTCCTCGGTGGTGACCAGTTTGGTCGCCACCGACCGGACCCGGACCCCGGTGCGCACCGTGCCGGGCGGCAGGGTTGCGGCGAGGAGTTCGGGCAGGGCCGCGGCCCCGCCCTCGGGCACGGCGAGCCGGCCGCGGGCGAAGGTGCGCAGGGCCAGGTCGGCGACCCGGCTGGAGGTGGTGAGCTCCGGATCGCGGAGCAGCGCGGTGAGCAGGGGGCGCAGGGTCGCCCCGAGGGCCCGGGAGCGCAGCGCGGCGAGCGCGGTGCGCTCGGGGCGGGCCAGTACGCGTTCCACCGGCAGGGCCGCGAGCCGGCCGAGGTACGCGCTGAGCCGGGCCTGGTCGAAGGATCCGCTGGCCAGCGCGCGGGCCGGGGTCAGCGCCCCGGCCCGGGACTGCCGGCCGTCGGTGTGGACGAGCACCCCTGGCGCGAAGGGGCGCAGGACCAGGTCGGCCAGGCCGGGGGTCCGGTCGAGCTCCGTGTACGAGGTGTTGAGCAACTGTCCGATCCGGTCCAGCCGGAATCCGTCGACGTGCTCGGTGGCCATCCGGCCGCCGGGATCGCCCGCGGCCTCCAGGACGGTGACCGTGACCCCTGCGGCGATCAGGTGGTGCGCCGCCGCGAGTCCTGAGACTCCGGCTCCTACGATGACGACGTCCGCGTGCTGTGCGGTGCGGTGCGAGTTGGTGAGCACGTGCCCCTCCCCGAGGTCGGCGCGGCTGTGTGGGAATCCTCCTTCCCCCAACGGGCTCCAGGGGAACCCGAGTTCGGTGGGGTATTACGGCCAACTCCGGTCGCACACCGGTCGCACCCGGGTCACAAACGGTCGCACGGGGGCGGGGGCGTGCCGTGGGGCGGTCCGGGCGAGCGCGGGCCCGGGGTGTCCGGGCTAGCGGGCGAGCGCGGCCCGGATCGAATCGTCGATCCCCGGGTGGCGGAAGGTGAAGCCTGACTCCAACAGCCGGGTGGGGCGCACCCGCTGGCTGCCGAGCACGTCCCCGGCGAACTCGCCGAGTACGACGCGCAGGGCGGGGGCCGGTACGGCGAACAGCGTCGGCCGGTGCAGTACGCGGCCCATCGCGGCGGTGACCTCGCGGTTGGTCAGCGGCTCGGGGGCGGTCAGGTTCAGGGGGCCGGACAGCCCGGGGGTGTCGATGGCGTGCCGCAGCGCGGCGATCTCGTCGTGCAGGGAGATGAACGACCAGTACTGGCGGCCGTTGCCGAGCCGGCCGCCGAGCCCCGCCTTGAAGAGCGGGAACAGCTTGCCCCAGGCCCCGCCCTCGGCGGCGACGACCAGTCCGGTCCGGGCGAAGACCGTCCGTACGCCGGCCAGCTGTGCGGGGGCGGCGGCCGCCTCCCACTCGATGCAGACCTCGGGCAGGAAGCCCTGTCCGGCGGGGGCGTGCTCGTCGACGGCGCGGTCGCCGGTGTCGCCGTAGTAGCCGACGGCGGTGCCGCAGACGAAGACGGCGGGCGGCACGTCGAGCGAGGCGATCGCACGGGCCATGGCCGCGGTCCCCGCGACCCGGCTGTCCCGGATCTCCTTCTTGTACGCGGCGGTCCACCGCTGTTCTCCGACCCCGGCCCCGGCGAGGTGGACGACGGCCCCGCAGCCGGCGAGCCCGGCGGGGTCGACGTATCCGCGCCGCGGATCCCACTCGGCCTCGTCGGGCGCGGAGGGCGTACGCCGTACGAACCGCACGACCTCGTGCCCGTCCGCCCGCAGGGACCTTACGAGGGCCTGACCGATGAGCCCGCTGGAACCACTGATGCCGATGCGCATGACCCCATGATGCCGGTCAGGACGTGCCCAGCCAGGTGCCGGCCGCGTAGGTGACGGCCATCGCCAGGGCGCCGCCGGTGACGTTGCGCAGGATCGCCCGGGCGGCCGGGGCTCCGCCCAGGCGGGCGCTGATCACCCCGCACAGCGTCAGCGCCGCCAGCACCGCCCCCACCGTCACCGGCACCCGCTCCGACGGCCCCGGCAGCGTGATCGCCAGCAGCGGCAGCAGCGCCCCCACCGTGAACGCGACCAGGCTCGCGAACGCCGCGTGCCAGGGGTTCACCAGCTCGTCGGGGTTGATCCCGAGCTCCACCCGCGCGTGCGCCTTCAGCGCGTCCCGCTCCGTCAGCTGTACCGCCGCCTCCCGCGCGAGGTCGTGGCCCAGCCCCCTGGCCTCCAGCAGCCCGGTCAGTTCCGCCAGCTCTTCCTCCGGCTCCTCCGCCAGCTCCCGCCGCTCCGTCTCCAGCGCGGCCCGTTCCGAATCCCGCTGGGAGCTCACCGAGACGTATTCCCCCGCCGCCATCGACAGCGCCCCCGCCAGCAGTCCGGCCACCCCCGCCGCCAGGATCGACGCACGCGAGGTGGTGGCCCCGGCCACGCCCACCACCAGGCCCGCGGTGGAGATGATCCCGTCGTTCGCGCCGAGCACCCCCGCCCGCAGCCAGTTCAGCCGCGAGCCGATCTGCGCGCTCTGCTCCGCGCCGCCCGCTCCCGCACCGCCCACTCCCGCACCGCCCGCATCCGCATCCGTCACGGGACCACTGTCGGCGTCCGGACCCCGTACGGCCACCCGGCGGGCCGGTCCGGCGTGCGCGCCCCCCGCCCGCGTACCAGGGTGGAGGGGTGAGACGCCGACGGGAGGAGCCTGGCTGGCTGCACGGGAAGCCGCCACCGCGCTGGGCGCGGCTCGCGCCCCCCGTGGCCCTGGTGGGGCTGGTGTTCGCGCAGGCCGCCACCCCGGGCGACATCGAGCTGGGCTACTTCCTGGCCGGCCTGCCCCCGGTCGCGGCTTTCGCGTACGGGGCGGCCGGCACCGCCGTCTTCGCCGGGATCGTGCTGCTGCTGCTCGGCGTGTCCTCCCTCGGGGTCGGGCACGCCCAGGGCGCCGACCTGGCCACGGTGGCCGTGGTCGCGCTGCTGAGCGTGGTCATCGCCTGGGTCCGGCGGCGCCGCGACGCACAGCTGGTCAGCGTACGGACCGTCGCGGAGGCGGCCCAGCTGGCGGTGTTGCCGCCGGTACCGGACCGGGTCGGTCCGGTGCGCTGCGCCGGGCTGTACCGGGCGGCCCAGCGCGGCACTCTGGTCGGCGGCGACCTGTACGACGTACGGGTCGGGCCGTACGGGGTGCGGGCGCTGGTCGGGGACGTGCAGGGGCACGGCCTGGCGGCGGTCGGCACGGTGGCCGCGCTGCTCGGCGCCTTCCGCGAGGGGGTGCTGGACGATCGGGAGCTCGCGGGGGTGGCGGCCCGGCTGGACCGCAGGCTGCTCGCGGACACGACGGGCCCGGCGCCCCCGGCCGGCTCGGCGGACGGGTCCGGGGAGCATCCGGAGTTGTTCGCGACGGCGCTGCTGCTGGAGTTCCCGCCCGGGCTGGACCTCGTACGGATCCTCTCGTGCGGGCATCCGCCGGCGCTGCTGCTGCGGGCTTCCACGGTGTCGGAGGTGGCGGTGGAACCGGGCCCTCCGCTGGGGCTCGGGCTCGCCGGCCCGGACCTGGCGGTGGTGGCCGACGTTCCGCTGCTGCCGGGAGACCGGCTGCTGGCGCATACGGACGGGGTGACGGAGGCCCGGGACGCGGCGGGCGAGTTCTACCCTCTGGCGGCCCGGGTCCCGGCTCTGGAGCGGGACCCGGCGGGGCTGGTCGAGGCGGTGTGGCAGGACCTGGTGGAGTTCACCGCCGGCGGCCCCCGCGACGACGTGGCCCTCCTGGTGCTGTCCCTTCCGGAGGCCTGATCGGTCTGATCGGCCTGATCGGCCCGATCCGCGGGCGCGGGGGCGTACCCCCGACCGGTGTCCGGCCGGACACCGGTCGGGGGCGGGGGCGGGGCTCAGGCTCCGTTGCTGACGATGAAGGCGCGGACCAGCTTGCACGTCACGTTCGACGGGCGGTGGATGCCCGTGCGGACCGCCATCGTGCGGATCTTCCGGTTGGTGGCGCGGCGGGCGTCGTACGTCCCCGAATCGAGCAGGGATATCGCCAGCCGCATCGCCTTCAGACGGCGGTTGTGGCTCTCGTACCACTCGCGGGGCAGGCCCGCCGGCAGCGGCTTCTTCTTGACGGGCTCAATGGTCGTGGCAGTGGCCATCTACAGCCTCCCAAACGGTAGTTGGCTTCCTGTCGTTCTCCCTCGATTTTACCGGGGACCACTGACAAAAGCCCCTGGCCAGACAGGCCGTGGCTAGGCTGGGGCCATGGAGATCTGGATCAATCCCGCCTGTTCGAAGTGCCGTGGCGCGCTGACCCTGCTGGATGCGGAGGGGGCCGAGTACACGGTGCGCCGCTACCTGGAGGACGTGCCGTCCGAGGCCGAGATCCGGGAGGTCCTGGGCCGGCTCGGTCTGGAGCCGTGGGACATCACGCGCACCTCGGACCCGCTCGCGAAGGAGACCGGCGTACGGGAGCTGCCGCGCGAGGAGACGGACGCGGCCCGGGGGCGCTGGATCGCCCACCTGGCGGCGCACCCGAAGCTCATCCAGCGCCCGATCATCACGGCGGACGACGGCACGGCGGTGGTCGCCCGCTCGGAGGAAGCGGTCCGCGAGGCCCTGTCCCGCCGCCCCTGAGCGGCGCCCGTTCCTCATCTCGGCCTCACCCCCTCACCCCATAAGGTGTGAAACCAAGCAAAGGGGATGCACCTCAGCAAAGGACCACGCCGAAGGACAGCGATGACCGACGAGCAGACCTGGCCGGACCGGCCGGACCAGCCCGACCAGCCCGACCAGCCCGACCAGCCCGACCAACAGGCGGCACGGCAACCGCAGCAACTCCCCCGGCCCTACCTGCCCCCGCCGCGCCGGGGCGCCGACTGGATGTTCGGCGGGGTCTACGGGACCGTGCTCGCGTCCGGCCTGCTGGCCGCGCTCGATCAGGCGGGCGCCGAGGACACCCCGTTCTACGACGCCAGCTGGGTACTGGTCACCGCCGGCGCGGCCGCGCTCGCGCACGGCTACTCGCACCACATGACCAGCCATCAGGCCGGCTCCGCCGCCCACCGGTGGCGGGTGCTGTCGCGGGCGCTGTGGAACGAGTGGCCGATGATCGTGGCCACTCTGCCCACCTTCCTGCTCCTGGTCATCGCCGGGGTCACCCACGTGGACTCCCACACGGTGACCGCCGTCGGACTCGGCCTGAACACCGCGCTGCTGTTCGCGTGGGGCTCCTTCGTTGCTCTGCGCGTCGGCTACCGGCTCGGCTCGGCCCTGCTCATCGGCATGGCGGACGCCACCATCGGCCTGGTCATCATCGTGGCCAACGCCCTCATCAAGTAGCGGCCGGACACGTAGCGGCCCGACCCGCTCAGTCCGGCAGTTGGGACTCCGCCTCCGACAGGATCTCCGTCAGTCGGGCCGCGAACCGTGCGTCGCGGGGGTCCGGCACACCGGTGCGGGCGGCGGTGAGCAGCGCGTCCAGGGCGCGGCCGTACGCGCCCGGTACGTCGGTCCAGTTGGGCAGCGAGAAGACGCCCTCGGCTCCGCGCAGCTCCAGCCCCACCCCGGCCGCCGCCGTCGGCGCGCCCAGGCTGAGCACGGCCGTACTCGCGGCGCCCGAGGCGTGCCGCAGGGCGAGCTGGACCACGTCGGAGGGCCCGCGGGTGGCGGAGACGGACGTGACGTCGCCGAGGACCGGGATCAGGACGGACAGGGCGTGCGGGCCCACGTCCCACAGTCCGCCCTTGGCCTTGCGCCAGGGCGAGGCGGCGTACGCGCTGGGGGTGCCGTCGGGCGGGAACACGGCGCCGAGCCAGTGGGCGCTCGCCGTGAACCACCCCGAGCGGGCGGCCTGCTCGGCGACCCAGCCGGCGGCCGGCTCGGCGAAGCGGAGGGTGAGGAAGACGACGGAGGCGACGCCGTGCCGGGCGACGGCGTCGGCCACGGCGCGGGCGTCCTCGACCGTCGTGGCGACGGGCTTGTCCAGCAGCAGCTGGCAGCCCGCGGCGGCGGCGCGCACCGCCAGAGGGGCCTGTACGTCCGGCGGCAGGGCGAAGGCCACGACGTCACAGTCGGCGAACAGCGCGTCGGGGTCTTCGTACACCTTCACGCCGTACTCGTCGGCCAGCTCGGCGGCGGCTTCGGGGCGCCGGCCCCACACTCCGACGAACTCGGAGCCGGCGTGCGCGGCGAGGGCGGGGGCATGGGTGCGGTGGGCCCAGGGGCCGGTGCCCAGCAGGCCGACCCGGGGGCGGGCCGGCGGGCGGGGGGAGTCGGTGGGATCATCGGCCGAGGTCAAATCGTACGAAATGCTCACCCGCTCAGTCTGCCCCACTCGGACGGGTGTGCTGCCACCAACCCGCACAACCCACCCGACCTGCGGCGTAAACCCCGGTAACACGGGGTTCACACACGGGCAACGGAAGAGAAATCGCGAGCGTGCACGCTGCGGTCAACACCGCAATGCACCGCAGTACGACAAACACAGCAGCACGAACACAGCACACCGAACACCGCACGACCACCGCAGCACCCGCAGAGTCTGCGCCGGAGCGACGCACCGAAGGATGGGGCCCGTGAGCTACAAGGCTGAGTACATCTGGATCGACGGCACCGAGCCGACGGCGAAGCTGCGCTCCAAGACGAAGATCCTGGCCGACGGCGAGGCGCTGTCGATCTGGGGCTTCGACGGATCGAGCACCAACCAGGCCGAGGGCCACGCCTCCGACCGCGTGCTCCAGCCGGTGTTCTCCTGCCCGGACCCGATCCGCGGCGGCGACAACCTCCTCGTGCTGTGCGAGGTCATGAACATCGACATGACCCCGCACGAGTCGAACACCCGCGCGCTGCTGCGTCCGGTCGCCGAGCAGTTCGGCGACCAGGAGCCGATCTTCGGCATCGAGCAGGAGTACACCTTCTTCGACGGCATCCGGCCGCTCGGCTTCCCGGTGGGCGGCTTCCCGGCCGCGCAGGGCGGCTACTACTGCGGTGTCGGCTCGGACGAGATCTTCGGCCGCGAGATCGTCGAGAAGCACCTGGACCACTGCCTCGCGGCGGGCCTGAGCATCTCCGGCATCAACGCCGAGGTCATGCCCGGCCAGTGGGAGTTCCAGGTGGGCCCGGTCGGCCCGCTGGAGGTCTCGGACCAGCTGTGGATCGCGCGCTGGCTGCTGTACCGCACCGCCGAGGACTTCAACGTCTCGGCGACGCTGAACCCGAAGCCGGTGAAGGGCGACTGGAACGGCGCGGGCGCGCACACCAACTTCTCCACGAAGGCGATGCGCGAGGACTACCGCGCCATCATCACCGCGTGCGAGGCGCTGGGCGAGGGCTCGAAGCCGCTGGACCACGTCAAGCACTACGGCGCCGGCATCGACGAGCGCCTGACGGGCCTGCACGAGACCGCCCCGTGGAACGAGTTCAGCTACGGCGTCTCCGACCGCGGCGCCTCGGTCCGCATCCCGTGGCAGGTGGAGAAGGACGGCAAGGGCTACATCGAGGACCGCCGCCCGAACGCGAACGTGGACCCGTACGTGGTGACCCGCCTCATCGTGGACACCTGCTGCACGAGCCTGAAGAAGGAGGGGCTGGTCTGAGGACCGGCCCGCAGCGCTCCTGCGACCCGACGCCCGTCGAGCCCCTGCGGCCCGGCGGGCGTCGTGCGTTGAGCGCCCACGGTCCGGTTACCGGAGGTCCGCTGGAGAGCTCATCGCGGAATTTGAGATTCCGCTCCACCAAGTGAGACGGGATCTGCCCTGGGCCCCCCACATCTGCTTCAATGACGCTCATGGCCAGCCACTCACACACCTCGAACGGTCGCAGCGACCTCGAGCCGTTCTGGCCCTCCCGTCAGGATCACGATTTCGACCGGGTGTGTTGCCGCACGGAGAACGCGCCGGCCCTCTAAAGCCTTTCGGGATCCGCCAAGAGAGCTCCCCCGAGGCCTTCGGTCTGCGCGGTACGCGATGACGTACGTACGTCTCCTGCCGGCCACTTCGCGTGAAAGAGCTGACCACTCATGTCTCACACCCGTTCCCTGACCTCTGCCGCCTCCGCCGCGACCGCTGCGACCGTGCCCCTCGCCTATCCGCCCAGTCCCCGCCACCGGCTGCGCGCCGTGGACCGGAGCGAGGTCGCCCGCGTGGTCGACCTCCTGCCGCCCGGCGCCACCTGGCTGCCCGCGCCGCAGCACGCCGTGCCGACGCTGCCGGGCCAGCCGCCGATGGTCGGATACCTGGTCCTCGTGCCGGCCGGGTCGGACGATCTGCAGCCGCCGATCGCCTTCGCCCCGCAGTCCGTTCCCCGGCCCACGGCCCCCACCCCCGCCCCCGCGACCTCCGCCGGGGACGGGCTGGTCCGTATCGACGCCGCCCAGCGCACCGCCGAGGTCGACGGCCGGGTACTCGACCTCACGTACCTGGAGTTCGAGCTGCTGGCCCACCTGGTGGCGCACCCGCACCGGGTGCACAGCCGGGACCAGCTGGTGACCACGGTCTGGGGCTACGGCCACATCGGCGACGGCCGGACCGTGGACGTCCACGTCGCCCGCCTGCGCCGCAAGCTGGGAGCGGCGCACCGCGGCGCGATCCAGACCGTGCGCCGCGTGGGCTACAAGTACGCGCCCTGAGCAGACGGCCGGTACGGACGGTGGGCCCGTACTCCCGCACGGAGTACGGGCCCACCACACCACCCTCCTGACTAGGCCGCGCGGCGCGCCGCAACCGCCCCCAGCAGCACGTCGATCGCCAGGAACGCGACCAGGCTGATGCCGAGCAGCGGTACGAACCAGCCGACCACGGCGGTCACGGCGGCGAGCGGGAGCAGCATCGTCAGCGGCACCCTGCGCCAGGCACCGCGCGGCTGGGCGCGGCCGGCCGACAGGGCGCGGTCCTTGGTGGGACGGCGCAGCCACCACATCCGGTAGCCCCAGAAGACCAGGAACATCACCGCGACCGCGAGCGCGCCGAGCGCGATCTGGTTGGCGAGGCCGAAGGTCTTCCCCATGTGCAGGTCGATGCCGAAGCGCGTGAGCTGCGCGAGGACGGGGTAGTCGGCGAAGCGCAGTTCGTCCATGATCCGGCCGTCGGCGGGGTCGACGGCGACCGAGTCGAGGTGGACCGGCAACTGCTTGTCCTGCTCCTTGATCACGTAGCCCTTGCCCTTGGCGGGCAGGGTGACGCGCAGCTCGTGGGTGACCCCGGCGGCGCGGGCGGCGGCCACGGCCTTGTCGATGCCGATGTCCGCGGTGGGCGGCGTCGCGGGCATCTCCATTCCGTCGGGCATGGCGTGCCCGGTGTGGCCGGCGTGCGCGTCGGAGCCGGTGCCCGCACCGGGGGCGAGTGCCGCGGACACCGAGGGGGTGGCGCCGCCGAGCCCGTCCTGGAGCTGCCCGATGTTCTCGCCCGCGTACTTCGACCAGGTCAGGCCGGTGGCGGAGAGTCCGACCAGTCCGACGACGGCCCAGAGGCCGACCGCCCCGTGCCAGGACAGGGTCTTGCGGCGGCCGGTGGCGGCGCGGTCGGGCAGGACGAGCAGGGCCTTGCGGGAGCGGCGGCGGCCGATCCAGAGGGCAAGTCCGCCGAGTGCGACGACCCAGAGCCAGCTCGCGGCGAGCTCGCTGTAGTTCCGGCCGAACTCGCCCAGCTGGAGGCTGGAGTGGAACTCGCTGAGCCAGGCGCGCAGCGGCAGCGCATCGCCTTCGGTGGTCAGCTGACCGTTGACGTGTGCCGTGTACGGATCCACGAACACGGTGCGGGTCCGGCCCTCCTCCAGCCCGGGAACCTCCATGATCACGCGGGTGGTCGCCTCGCGGTCGGGCGCGGGCCACACGCCCACGACCTTCCCCTCCGGCACGGTGGCCCGGGCGGCGGTGAGCTGGGCGCTGAGCGGCACGGTGCTCTCGCCGACCCTGGTGACGGTCAGTTCATCGGCGTAGATGATCTTCTCGGCCTGCCAGGAGCCCGCGTACAGCAGGCCGGTGGCGGCCGCGAGGAAGAGCAGCGGGGCTATCAGGATTCCGGCGTAGAAGTGCATGCGCAGGAGCAGCGGCCGCAGGGCGGCCCAGGCTCCGGGCTTCGATGACGTGGCGGGTTCGGGCATGGCGGGTGTGGCGGTGTTTGCGGCGGCGTCCGGGCTGCGGACGTCCTGAACCTCGTCAAGGGACATGTGGGTCCTAGGTATTGGTGCGTTGGCGAAGACATGGGTGATCGGGCCCCAGGTCTCGCCCCTCGCCAATACGGAGGTGCGCCGGTCTGTCAGGCGGCGCGGGCGGGACGGCCGGGGGCCGTGGCGCGGGTGTCCCGCCACCCGGGCGGACCGCGGCGCACCAGGGCGTGGGCGGGCACGGCCCCGCGCAGCCCGCGCGGGGGTTCGTACGAGGGCCGGGGCGCGGGCGGCGCCGGTACGGGGGCCACCCGGGCCAGGAGCAGCGCGAACGCGCGGGCGAGCGGCCGGGCCGCCAGCAGGGCTGCGGCACCGAGGACCGGGGCCAGCCGGAACACGGCGGCCTCGCCCCACGCGAGCCAGGCGGCGCAGAACAGACCGGCGAGCACGTGCGCGGCGATCATGCCGAGCCCGCCGTGCCCGGCCATGTCGGCCGTGCCGGCCATGCCGTGCATGTCGGCCATCCCGGCCATGCCGTCCATGGCATGCATGCCGTCCATGGCGCCCGTACCGGCGGCTCCGGTCGCGTCCGGCATCGCCGTGCCCGCCATGTGGTGGTGCCCGGGCATGGGCGTGGCGAGCGGGGCACTCTTCGCGGCGTGGCCGCCGTGCCCCGTCCGGCTGCCCGAGAAGACCAGGTGCAGTACCCCCTGCACGGCGAGCAGCGCCGCACTGATCCCGACGGGCCCGCGGCGGCGCCCGGCGCCGAGCCATGCGAGCCCGCCCGTCACCCCGAAAGCACCCAGAAGGCCTATCAGGGGAATATCTACGCCAGACATGTACGAATGCCCCACAGCACCCAATGCGGTGCACACCGCCGCGAACATCGCGGCCCGTGTGGCGCGCAGCGGCGCGGGAGTTCCTGACATGGCTGAAACATGCTCGCACGGGCCCCGGTTCCGCCAGCCCGAGGGTCGTGTCCGATCATGATCGGATGAATTCACTGCTCTGGCCGCCACCGGCCCTCGGCGTGGTGTACGCGGGCGGGGTCCAGCTCGGCGCGCACGCCCTGGAACGACTGGGGACGGCGGAGCGGGAGCGCGTGCTGCGGGGCTGCTCGACGAATGTCGACAATCTCGCCGCCGGCCGCTGGGAGACCCTGCTGAGCAGCGCCTTCGTCGTCGAGGAGCCCATGCCGCTGCCGTACGCGCTGCTGCTCGTCGCGGTCCTCGGGTACGCGGAGTACGCGTACGGGGCCTGGTGGACGGCCGGAGTGTTCCTCTTCGGGCACGCCACGGCGACGCTACTCGTGTTCGGCGCCTTGCGCGAGGCGGCCGACGCACCGACCCGGCGGGCCCTGGACGTGGGCACCAGCTACGGCTTCAACGCCGTGCTCGGCGCGCTGACCTCCGTACTGCCGCGCGGCCCGGTCCGTACGGCCGCCCGGGTGGGGCTGCTGGCGCTCGCCGTACGGCCGGTGCTGGGGCGGGAGCGGACCTTCACGGACGCCGGGCATCTGGCGGCGCTGGGGATCGGGGTCGGGCTCTCGCTCGCCTTCGATTGCCTATCAGGGACGAAGCATCCGAAAATCGGGTGAATGCACACCACTCGCACCGCTTGAACCACCCGCACCGCCCGCACCACCCGCACCACCCGCACCACCCACGCCGTACGCACACCGCTGGAGCCGCCACGATGACCACGACCACCCCCTCCACCACCGTCGCCAACCTCCGCGACCTCGGCGGCACCGCCCTCTCCGGCGGCCGAGCCGTCCGCCCCGGCCTGGTCCTGCGCTCCGGCCAGCTCGACCGCCTCGACGTGGACGCCGACCCGGTCGTGGCCGCGCTGGGCCTGCGTACGGTCATCGACTTCCGCACCGACGCCGAGCGCGCCGCCCACCCGGACCGGATACCGGAGGGCGTCCGCCTCCTGGTCGGCGACGTCCTCGCCGACAAGCTGAGCTCCGGGAAGATCCCGGCCGCCACGCAGCTCAAGGACCTGCTGTCCGACCCGGCGATGGCGGAGGAGCACCTGGGCGGCGGCAAGGTGCAGGCGCTGTTCGCCGACACCTACCGGTCCTTCGTGTCCACCGCCTCCGCGCAGGCCGCGTACCGGACCCTGCTCACCGAGCTCGCGGACCCGCAGGCCGGCCCGCTGCTGTTCCACTGCACCGCCGGCAAGGACCGTACGGGCTGGGGCGCGACCGTCGTCCTGTCGCTGCTCGGCGCGGACGACGAGACCCTGATGGCCGAGTACCTCTCGGTCAATCCGGCGGTCAAGCAGGCGTTCGCACCGATGATCGAGGGCTTCACCGTCGCCGGCGGCAATCCGGACATCGCGCTGGGCCTGATCGGCGTGTTCCCCGAGTACCTGGAGGCGGCGCTCGAAGAGGTCGCCGCGCGCTACGGCTCGATGGAGAAGTACGTGCGCGAGGGTCTCGGCGTCCCGGACGAGGCGGTCGAGGCGCTCCGCGCCCGCCTCACGGCGTGACGCTCCTACCCGGATCCGACCGGGTCCGGCCCGGGTCTCCTACCCGGATCTGACCCGAACGTGCGACCTGGGGACGGGTGACCATCCGACGATTCGCTCGTTCTGCTGAACGTGACTGCGCCGGACACCGCCACCCGCCCCCCGTCTCCCGTGCCGCCCGACGTCGAGCTGGCCGAGGCCGCCATCGTCGAGCACTACCCGCGGCTGGTGCGGCTCGCCTATCTGGTGCTGCCGCCCGCCCTCGGCCGCAACCGGCGGGTGCTCACCGCCCATTCGCTGGCCCAGCGGGCACTCCCGCGCGGGCGGCGCGGCTCCGGTGCGCAAGCCGCCGCCGCAGCCGCCGTACAGGGCGGGGTCCCGGGTCAGCGCGGGACCCCGGGCGCCGATTCGGGGTACGCGTACGTGCGGCTGAGGGTGCTGCGCGCCGCCCTGGAGGCCGGGATTCCGCTGACCTTCCGGGCGCTGCCCCGGCGGGCGCAACTGCCTCCGCTGCTCCCCCAGGTGTGGGGGCTGCGGCTGTTCCCCCGGTCCGGCGGGGCCGAGGAGCTGGCCCTGGACCAGTGGCTGGCCACGCTCGACGGGCCCGGCCGGGCGGCCTGCGTACTGCGCGCCCTGGAGCGGCTGCCGGAGCCGGAGGTGCTCCGGGTGCTCGCCGAGGCCGGGGTCGCGAATCCCGCCGCCGCCGTCGCGGAATCGGGGGATCCGGCCAACGACGCCCTGTTCGCGTCCCCCGAGTTCGATCCGTGCGTACTCCAGGCGCGCCCCACCGACCTGCTGCGCCGGCGCCGGTTCTCGCGGGCCGCGCTGGCCGCCGCGGCCGCCCTCGCCGTGTGCGGGGCGCTGCTCGCGCTGCCCGGCGGCGGCTGGGGCGCGGACGGGGCCGCGGCCCCGCCGTACGCCCTCAACGCGGCGGCGGAGCAGGCCCTGGATCCGGGCAAGCTGGTCCGGGTCGCGCCCACCGCCTGGCGTACGTCCTCCCGTACGGGCTTCTCCACCTGGCCCGCCCGCGGCGACCGCACCGACGATTCCGAACTGCTGCGCCGGGCGCTGGCCGTGTGGGCCCGGCCCGGTTCGACGGTGGTCGCCTCGGCCACCCCCGGCACCCCGCCCGGTCCGCCGATGGGACCGCCGCAGCTGCTGTTCGCGGGCACCGTCGACCAGGCGGTCGTGGTCCTGCTGTACGACGGACTGCGCGTGGTCCGGTACGCCGAACCCCGCACCGGGACCGCGGTCGCCGCCCTCGACTTCGCCCGGACCGACGCCGCCTCGGCGGAGTCCGCGACCGCGCTGGTGCTGAGCCGGGTCGACGGCAACGTCCGCTACCTGACCGCGCCATGGGTCACCGGCGCGGGGCTGCGGGACCTGCTCAAGCCCGGTGAGGCCCCGGCGGCGCTGAAGCTGGGCCAGGACGGGATCACCCCGCCGGTGGCCAGCCCGGCCCCGGCGGGCAACTGCACCGGCTGGAACGCCCTGGCCCTGACCGGCGGCGGCGCCACCCGGCTGGTCACCGACCTCGGCGAGCTGACCCCGGCCCGGCTGACCTCGGGCGCGCCGGGTGCGGAGCGCGACGTGGCGGAGGGGGCGGAGCTCGGCGACTGGTCGCGGAGCGCGTGCCTGCTGCCGTCGGTCCGCTCGCACGGCGTCCGCAGCGTCAACGCCTGGACGTACGCGAAGCAGCCGCTGCCCGAGGGCGACGGCACGGCGACCTGGCTGTGCACCCGGGCCGAGACCTGGGCGGGTACGGAGGACCGGGTGCAGGCGCAGTTCCTGGCTCCGGGCGCGCCGCTGGCGGCGCAGGCGGCGAAGGCGGAGGGCTCGCCGGCGTGCGGGGCGCGGGAGCCGCGGGTGCTGGCGGGCGTGCTGTGGAAGTCGAAGGCCGGCCAGTGGTACGTGCTGGCGGCGGGCAGTGCGCAGTTCACCTCACTGTCGGTGTCGGGCGGCGGGGTGAACGGGTCGGGGAACGGCAACAGGCTGGCGGTGAAGGCACCGGCGGGCGCGCAGGTGGAGCTGGCGGGCAAGCTGACGGACGGTACGAAGGCGGGGGTGCTCCGGTAGCCCCACCAGGACGTGGGTGAATCTTCAACCGTCAGGAACGGTCGGGGAGTTGGCGGGATCCGGACATGACTGCCACCGGGCACACATGGCATGATCGGATTCCGGTTACCTCTCGGTAACCCGTCCACACCCCTCACGTACTGAAGGTTCCCCCACGTGCGCATGCTCGCCCGACGGCTCCTGCTCCCCGGCCTGACCACACTCGCGCTCACCGCCACCGGCTGCTCCTCCACTCCCCACACCGGCGCCGCCGACGCGGCCGCCCCCGCCACCCTCGCGCCCTCGGCCGACGGCACGTCGCAACAGCTCGACGTGGCCGCGGCCCCGCAGGGGACGCCGACGCCGGCGGCCGTGGCCCGCGCCGGCGGCAAGGGCAGGACGGAGCAGTCCTCGCTGAAGGTCGCCTCGTACGACCAGGCGACCGGACGGGCCGTCATAGCCAAGGCCCCGCAGGGGCCCGCCCCGTCCTCCTCCCCGAGCAAGAAGCCGGAGCCGGGCAAGAACCCCGGCACGGGCAAGTCCCCGGAGCCGGGCAAGTCCCCCGAGGCCGACAAGCCCGTCGCGGTCGGCGACGTCATCGCCAGCGCGCCGGCGCCCGGCGCCCCCAACGGCCTGCTGGCCAAGGTCACCGAGGTCGTCGGGAAGACCGACCGCGGCACCGAGGTCAAGACCGCCTCCACGACGCTGGCCTCCGTCCTGAACGACGACAAGGCCGACGGCAAGGTCCCCGTCGACCCGTCCTCGGTCACCGTCGAGCCCCTCATGAAGGGCGTCACCTTCTCCTGGGCCAAGACCGGGGGCGTGAAGTTCGGCCCCGAGGGCGCGAAGCTGCCCCTGGGCAACCTGCGGCTCGACGTGAACGCCGCCGTGGACACCGCCCCGGACGCCCCCGCCTCGGCCGGCGCCTCGGTCTCCGGCTTCGTCCAGCTCGCCCCGCAGGTGGAGTTCTCGTACGACGGCACCCAGGGCGGCGGCTCCGGGCCGCGCGGCGCCTTCCTCGGCATGAGCGGCGACTGGTCCTCGCAGTGGAAGCTCCAGGGCCGCGCCGCCGCGAGCACCGGAGCGCCCAAGCGGATCCCGTTCGCCAAGCTGCACAGCGCTCCGGTCATCCAGGTCGGCCCGGTGCCGGTCGTGGTCAACCTCGACCTGACCTGCTACGTCCAGGTGGAGGCCGACGGCCGCGTGACCCTCGACGTCCAGCAGGACGTCAAGGGTGACTTCAAGGTCGGCGGCAGCTACGCCCTGGGCAAGGGCTGGACGCCGGTCAGCCAGTCCAACGTCAAGAGCACGCCGGTCACCGCGACCGTCACCGCCTCCGGCAAGGTCAAGGGCGCGCTCGGCGCCGAGGCCTCCGTCGGCCTGTACGGGGCCGTCGGCGTCAGCGCGGACTTCGCCCCGTACCTGCGCGGCGAGGCCGAGGCCAAGGCGAGCGCGTCCAGCGACGGCAAGACCTCCCTCAGCGGTGACTGGGCGCTGTACGGCGGCTTCGACCTGAGCGGGAACCTGCACCTCCAGCTCTCCCTGTTCGGCACGCCGCTCTTCGAGCGCAAGATCCCGCTGGGCGCCCTCAACCGCGAGTGGGCACTCGCGAGCGGGCACGCCGGGCGGTAACCAGGATCCCGAAGTCCCCCGGGCGCGGCATGCCCGCCCGGGGGACTTCGGCGCGTCCAGGACCGCATGCAGGGCGACCCTGGCCGGAAACTTGATGGCCGCAGAGGGGTTTTCCTCTCCCCTACCCCTCAGTACATTGACGCCATGTCTAATACGCCGCACGCGCCCGCCCCCGTGGCGGCGGAACACATGGAGCTCAAGGCCCGGAACGTGTCCTTCGGCTGGGAGGACACCCCGCTCCACTGGCTGCCCGGCGACCCGTTCGCCACGCACACCATCAACGTGCTGCACCTGCTGCTGCCCGCGGGCGAGCGCTGGTTCGTGCACGTCTACAAGCAGGTGCTCCCGTACATCAAGGACGAGCAACTGCGTGCGGACGTCGTCGGGTTCATCGGCCAGGAGGCCATGCACGCCGCCGCCCACGACGACGTGCTCCCCCACCTGAAGCGGCTGGGCCTGGACCCGACCCCGTACACGGCGCAGGTGGACTGGCTCTTCGAGAAGCTGCTCGGCGACCGGACGCTGCCCCCGGGCAAGGCCCGCCACTGGTGGCTCATGGAGCGGGTCGCGCTGATCGCGGCGATCGAGCACTACACGGCGTTCCTGGGGAACTGGGTGCTCAACGCCGACGAACTGGACCGCCGGGGCGCGGACCCCGTGATGCTGGACCTGCTGCGCTGGCACGGCGCGGAGGAGGTGGAGCACCGCTCGGTGGCCTTCGACCTCTTCATGCACGTGGACGGCGGCTACCACCGGCGGGCCCGGACCTGGGCCACCGCGTTCACGGCGCTCGTCTTCCTGTGGCAGCGGGGCGCCCGCTTCTTCATGGAGAACGACCCCGAGCTGACCGCCGCCAAGGCCTCCCTCGGCCAGTTCTTCCGGGCGGGCCGGCAGGGCACGCTGCCCTCGGCGGGCGCGATGTTCAAGTCGATCCCGACGTACCTCTCCCGTACGTACCACCCCTCCCAGGAGGGATCGACGGCCCAGGCCGTGGCCTACCTGGCCTCCTCCCCCGGCGCGAACGGCGGTGCCACGGCATGAGCCGCGCCCTGAAGCTGGCCGCGGTGGCGGGCGCGGCGCTGCTGACCCGGCGCGCCCTGCGGGGGCGCATCGCCCGCTCCCCGCTGTGGCCCCTGCCGGCGCTGGAGACCCCGATCTCGGGCCACTCCCCGCGCCGTTGGCTGCCCGCCCTGATCGTGTCCCGTACGGAGCCCGCGGACGGGGTCCTGATGCTGACCCTCGAATCGGCGGAGCTCCCGCCGTGGAGCCCGGGCGCGCACGTGGACGTACAGCTCCCCTCGGGCCTGGTCCGCCAGTACAGCCTCTGCGGCGACCCGGCGGACGCGGGCCGCTACACGATCGCGATCCGGCTGGTCGAGGACGGCCGCGGCGGCTCCCGCGAGGCGCACGCCCAGCTGCTGCAAGGCGCGGAACTCCCCGTACGCCCGCCCCGCAACCGCTTCGAGCTGGAGCCGTCCTCCTCGTACCTCTTCGTGGCGGGCGGAATCGGCATCACGCCCATTCTCCCGATGCTGCGGGCGGCCACCGCGGCGGGCGCGGACTGGACCCTCCTGTACGGCGGCCGCAGCCGCGCCTCGATGCCGTTCCTCGCCGAACTGGAGTCGTACGGCTCCCGGGTCACCCTCACCCCGCAGGACGAGGCGGGCCTCCCCGACCTGGCCGCACTCGCCTCGGCGGGCCCGGGCACCCTGGTCTACTGCTGCGGTCCCGCTCCCCTGATGGAGGCGGTCGAAGCGGCGGCCCCACCCGGCACCCCGGTCCACCTGGAGCGCTTCACCGCGACCCCCGCGACCGGCGCCTCCCACCCCTTCACGGTCGAACTCCACCGCTCGGGCCGCACGATCGAGGTCGCGGCGGAGGAATCCACCCTGGCCGCGGTCCGCCGGGAGCTCCCCGACACCCCGTACTCCTGCGGACAGGGCTTCTGCGGCACCTGCCAACACCGCGTCCTCGAAGGCCGGGTCGACCACCGCGACACCCTCCTCACGGACCAGGAGCGCGAGGGCTCGATGCTCCTGTGCGTCTCCCGCGCCAAGGACGATCACCTGGTCCTCGACCTCTGAGCGTTGCCGCAGGCCCAGTAGGGTGTGGCGCATGACTACCGGGACGCGGCGCAGGATGGGTGTCGAGGAGCGGCGGCAGCAGCTGATCGGGGTGGCCCTGGAGCTGTTCAGCCTCAGGTCGCCCGACGACGTGTCGATCGACGAGATCGCGGCGGCCGCCGGGATATCGCGGCCGCTCGTCTACCACTATTTCCCTGGCAAGTTGAGCCTGTACGAGGCCGCACTGCGGCGGGCCGCCGACGAGCTCGCGCAGCGGTTCGTGGAGCCTCGGGAGGGGCCGCTCGGGGCGCGTCTGCTGCGCGTCATGGGCCGGTTCTTCGCGTTCGTCGACGACCACGGGCCCGGTTTCTCGGCGCTGATGCGCGGCGGCCCGGCCGTCGGGAGCAACCGGACCAACGCGATGATCGACGAGGTCCGGCAGGCCGCGTACGAGCAGATCGTCACGCACATCGGCATCGAGAACCCGCCCGCGCGGCTGCAGCTCGTGGTGCGGTCCTGGGTGTCGCTCGCGGAGTCCACCGCGCTGATCTGGCTGGAGGGGCGGAAGATACCGCGGGCCGAGCTGGAGCTGCAGCTCGTGCACGACTTCGCCGCGCTGGCCGCCGTGAGCGCCGCGTACGACGCGGAGATGGCCGCCATCCTGGGCCGGATCCTCGCGGACGAGCCGGCCGACGGGCCGTTCGGGGAGCTGGTGGGGCGGCTCGTGGGGCTCGTGCCCCCGAGCGTGGAGCCCGCCGTTCCCGACTCCCGGCGATCATCCGCGTGATAATGCGCCCGTGATCATTAATGACGAACTCTTGTTCCGGCGTGCCGTGGAGAAGGACGCCGCCACGCTGGTGGCCCTGTACGACCAGGCCGCCCGGTGGATGCGCAAGCACGGGATCGACCAGTGGAAGCCCGGGGACAAGGACGCCGCGCACTTCCTCGCGAAGATGCGCGCGGGCGAGGTGTGGCTCGCCGGGGACGCCGACGGGCGGATCGTCGGCGCGTACGAGCTGTGGTGGTCCGACGAGGAGGCCTGGGGCGTGCAGCCGCCGGTCGCCGGCTACGTGCACCGGCTGATGGTGGAACGCGAAACCGCGCCCGCGGGGGCCGGACGGCGGATACTCGAACATGCCGAGCGCCGGATCGCCGGTTCCGGACTGCCGCGGGCGCGGCTGGACTGCGTCTCCACCAACCCCCGGCTGCTCGCGTACTACCGGGGTGCGGGCTACCGGGTGGTCGGGGAGTTCCCCCACAAGGAGGGCAAGGACGGCCACGTGTACGGGGTGATCCTGCTGGAGAAGCGGCTGGATCAGCTCACCGTCGTGTGAGCTACCGGTTCCGGGTGAAGACCGCGACCGTGCGGGGCGGGGTCGTGAACTCTCCCGTCTTCGCGTCGTACGCCGCCTGCTTGACCGCGGGGTCGGAGCCGGCCGCCTGGACCGGGTGCAGGGCGTAGGCGGTGCCCGCGAGGGCCGGGATGCGCTGGGTCCGGGCGGCGGGGGTGGCGTTGAAGACCACCACCAGGTCCCCGAGGGTCATGGTGATCACCCCCGGGGTCTCGTCCGTGCCGGAGAGCGGGAAGGCCAGCGCCGCCTGGACCGCCTCCGGCGTGGTGAGGGCGAACGCCGGTTCCGTCGTACGGATCCGCAGCAGGTCGCGGTAGGCGGCGGAGGCGCCCGTGATCTCGGCGCAGCCCGGTGCCTTGGCGCCGGCCAGCAGCGGCTTCGCGTAGAGCCACTTGGAGCCGTTGTCGGCGGCCGGGGGCAGGCCGCGCCCGAAGCCGTTGCCCTCGCGGCAGTCCCAGTGGACGGCGTTGAACCAGTCGCCGCTGTCGTACGAGTTGCGGTCCAGCGACTTCGAGCGGAGCAGGTCCGTACCCGCCTGGGAGAGCGAGGGGCCCTGCGAGAGGGTGCCGACGGCCATCGCCAGGACCTGCATCCGGGCCTGGTCCGCGGCCGAGGTGCCCTGCGCCAGCTTGTACGCCAGGGCGTCGGCCAGGGTCTCGTTGTCGTGGGCGTCCGCGTACGCGAGGGCGTCGCCGGGAGCCGCCGCGTACCCGGCCGGGGAGCCGTTGTAGTCCACCTCGGACCCCTTGGTGTGCCGCCCCGCGCTGTCGGTGAAGGCGTACGAGGCGAGGTTGCCGGACAGTCCGACCTTGATCAGGTCCTGGGCCTGCAGCAGCCGCGCCCGCTGCTGGTCCGCGGTGCCGTTCGCGGGCGAGGCGTTCGGGGCCGTGAACAGGCCGGAGGCGAAGCCCTGGACGCGCGGGTCCTCGTCGAAGGGGCCGCCGCCGCGGACGGCGTCGCGCGAGCGGTCCGAGAAGGTGGCGATGCCGGTGCCGGCCATGTTCTTCTGCGTGGCCTGGACGAAGCGGGCGTCATCCGCGACCTCGCCGAAGTTCCAGCCCTCCCCGTACAGGATGATCTTCTTGCCGTCGACTCCGTCCTTGGCGACGGTCAGCGCGTCGAGGGCCTGGCGGACGGCCAGGATGTTCGCCTTCGGGTGGTGGCCCATCAGATCGAAGCGGAAGCCGTCGACCTTGTACTCCTTCGCCCAGGTGACGATCGAGTCCACGACGAGCCGGCCCATCATGGCGTTCTCGGGTGCCGTGTTGGCGCAGCAGGTGGAGTTGGCGACCGAGCCGTCCGCCAGCAGCCGCTGGTAGTAGCCCGGCACGATGCGGTCGAGGACCGACTTGTCGGACTGGCCGGACGCCACGGTGTGGTTGTAGACCACGTCCATGACGGTCCGCAGGCCGGCGCCGTTCAGCGACTGGACCATCCTGCGGAACTCGACCGTACGGGCCGTGCCGTTCGGGTCACTCGCGTACGAGCCCTCCGGGACGGTGTAGTGCAGCGGGTCGTAGCCCCAGTTGTACGCGTCCTTCGCGGCGGCTGCGGCCACGCAGGCCTGCTGCTCGGGCGAGTCCGGCGCGTACACCTTCAGGTCGCAGGCGGGTTCGGTGCGGTCGGAGGCCTTCTCCGGGATCGTGCCGATGTCGAAGGCGGGCAGGAGGTGGACGTACGAGGTGCCGGACGCGGCCAGCGCGCGCAGGTGCTGCATCCCCGCCGAGCCGGTGTCCGTGAAGGCCAGGTACTGGCCGGGGTGGGTGCTCGTACGGTCCGCGACCGAGAAGTCGCGGATGTGGAGCTCCTGGATCTGCGCCGAGGTGAAGGGGACGGGCGCGGGCTTGCGCAGGGCGCGCCAGCCGGGCGGGGCCAGCTTCGGGTCGGCCAGGTCGACGGCCAGGCTGTAGGTGGAATCCGTGGTCAGGGCGGTGGAGTACGGGTCGGTGACGAGGTTGCGGACCATCTGGCGGGTGCTCGGGGCCCACACGGTCACGTCGTAGCGGTAGGGCTTGCCGGTCCAGCTCCGCTCGCCGCGCACCGACCAGACGCCGGTGGTGTCGTCGCGGCGCATGGGGACGGTGCGGCCGTCGAGTTCGAGGGCGACCTGGCGGGCGGTGGGGGCCCAGACGGAGAGGGTGGGGCGGCCGTCCTTGAAGACCGGGCCGAGGGCCGCGGTGTTCGCGTACAGGTCGTCGAGTACGCCGGCGAGCTGGACTCCGGTCGCCGCGAGCACGGCGCCGTTCGCGGCGCGGGCGCTCGCGACGAGCTGGCCGCGCAGGGCCTCGCGTACGCGGTCGCGGTCGCGGGGGTCGACGGAGTAGGCGGAGTCCGTCGCGAGGTGCGGGAACTTCTGCTTCTGGGCGGCGGTGAGTTCGGTCTTGGCCAGGCGCAGCCACGCGGCGCCGTCCGCGTGCAGGACGCCGTTCTCCGCGGTGATCGTGCCCTCGCCGGAGGCGAGGAGCTGGACGGAGGCGGCGGCCGCGGGGGCGTTCCAGGCGAGGGTGGAGCGGTCGATCCAGACGGCCTCGGACTTGGTGAGGTCGAGGGCGGCGGAGGAGCCGGCGGGCTGCGGCAGGAGGTACGGGGCCCGGCCGCCCAGCATCCAGACCTCGTGGCCGGTGGCCTTCAGGTCGAGGGACTGGTCGGAGGGGAGGTCCTTCTCGTCGCCCTTGTGGAGGATGTAGCTCAGGCTGGTGGCGCCGGCCGCGAGCGGGACCTCGTACACGGCGCCGTAGGAGTCGGTGCGGGTGGGCGGCAGCGGCTTGGACCAGTCGGTCGGGGTCGCGGCGCCGGTCCAGACGTGCAGGCCCCAGCCGTCGTAGGCGCCGTCGGCGCGCTGGTAGTGGAGGACGGCCTTGGCCTGGTCCTGGGGCGGATAGGCGGGGCGGTCGGTGGTGGCCGCCTCCTTGCCCTGCTCCAGCCAGACCTCGCCGCTCTTGGTCACGTCGAGGGTGCGGTCGGTGGCGACGTCCTTGTTGCCGTCCTTGTCGATGACGAGGTAGCCGAGGGAGGAGGCGCCGGGCTTGAGGCGGACGTAGGCGAAGGCTCCGTACGCGTCGCGGCCGGTGAAGTCGTGCCCGGCCGGCTGTGCCTTTGACGGAACAGCTTCGCCGTCCGCGAGGTCGCCCCACGCGTACAGCCGCCAGTTCGCGTAGTCGCCGTCGGGGCGGCGGTAGTGGACGACGGCGTAGTCGCGCTGGGTGGCGGTGGGGACCGGGGTGGGCGGGGCCTGGCCGGAGACGGACTCGGTGAGGGCGCTCGCGGTGCGGCCTCGGGAATCGACGACGACGGCCTTGTAGCGCAGGGCCGTGCCGGCGGGCGCGGTGATGTGCTGGGTGACCTTGTACGGGGCGTGGTCGGCGGAGCCGAGGACCTGCCACTTCCCGGTGCCGGTCTGGGCGGCGAAGACGACCCGGTTCAGGCCGCCGCCGGTGACGTCGGCGGAGAGCTCGACGGTTCCGGTGGCGCCGGGGGCAGGGGCTTTGAGGGTCAGGGCGGGCTTGGTGGCGGGGGCGGCGAGGGGGGCGCTGCCTTGGAGGACCACCGAGCCGAGGGCGGGGACGGTGACGGTGAGCTTGCCGGCCGCGGAGGCGCGGAGCAGCGCGGTGCCGCCGTACAGGGTGCGGTACTGGGCGCCGGCCGGGGCGTCGAGCTCTACGGTCCGCGCTTCGGCGGCGTTGTTGGCGGCGACGAGGTACTCGGTACGGGATCCGCGGTCGGTCCGGGCGAAGGCGTAGACGGATCCGTCGGCGAAACGTTCACTCTGGATGCCGTCCCGCAGGGCCGGGTGGTCCTTCGTCAGCTTCGAGAGAGCACTGATCTGCTTGTAGAGCGGGTGTCCCGGATCGTAGGCATCGCTCGCGTGTGTGCGCACCGTTCCGAGCTGGTCGTCGTCCAGGTAGTCGGCGACCCGCGTGCCGAACAGCGGCTGCCGGGCGTCCTTGTCGCCGCCCGCGCCCGTGAACCCCTGCTCGTCGCCGGAGTAGATCACCGGGTTGCCCCGGGAGAAGAACATCAGCTCGTTGGCGAGCCGGTACCGGTCCAGCAGCTCCTGCTCCCCCGCCCCCGGCCGGTCCTGCTTCAGGAAGCTCCCGAAGCGGCCCATGTCGTGGTTGCCGAGGAAGGTGACCTGCTCGTACGCGTTCGCCTTGTCCGTGGTGTACCGGTAGTCGTCGGCCAGTACGGAGCCCAGCCGCGAGGCGCCCGCGCCCTGGGAGGCGTACGCGCGGATCGCGTCCTGGAGCGGGAAGTCGAGGGTGGCGTCGAGGCGGCCCTGCGTCACGTACGGGGAGGTGACGGCGGTGTCGGCGGAGTAGACCTCGCCGAACATGAAGAAGTTCTTCCGGCCGCGCTGGGCCGCGTACTTGTCGAGGGCGGTGGCCCACTGCGTCCAGAACCCGGTGTTGACGTGCTTGACCGTGTCGATGCGGAAGCCGTCGATCGAGAAGTCCTTGACCCACTTCTCGTAGATCTTCTCCATCCCGCTGACGACCTCGGGCCGCTCGGTCCACAGGTCGTCGAGGCCGAAGAAGTCACCCTGGTCGGAGGATTCCCCGGCGAAGGTGGAATCGCCCCGATTGTGGTACATCGTCGGGTCGTTGAGCCAGGCGGGAGCCTTCAGGTTCTTCTTCGCCTCGGGCACGAAGGGGGTCCGCGGGAAGGACTCGGCATCGACGCGCGGGAACTTCCGCTTCCCGTCCGCGTAGTCGGAGTCCTCGAACGGCACCCCGTCCTTCGTCAGATAGGGGAAGGCACCCTTCGACAGGTAAGAGTACGACTGCTCCCGGTAGTCCACGACATCGGCGGTGTGGTTGGTGATGACGTCGAAGAAGACCTTCATCCCCTTCGCGTGCGCCTTGTCGATCAGCCGCTCCAGGTCGGCGTTCGTGCCGAAGTGCGGGTCGACCTGCGTGAAGTCGGTGATCCAGTAACCGTGGTACCCGGCGGAGACGTCGGCCCCCTTCCCCTGCACCGGCTGGTTCTTGAAGATCGGCGCCATCCAGATGGCGGTGGTCCCGAGCCCCTTGATGTAGTCGAGCCGGTCGGCCAGCCCCTTGAGGTCGCCGCCCTGGTAGAAGCCCTTGTCCGTCGGGTCCAGCCCGGTCTCCAGCCGGCTGCCGGTCAGGCCGCCCGTGTCGTTGCGCGGATCGCCGTTCGCGAACCGGTCCGGGAGGACGAAGTAGAACTGGTCCCGGGTCAGGTCGTGCCGCGCGGGCTCGGCGGCCAGTTTCGCGTCCGACGGCGGGGCGGGCGGCGCGGCGGCCGCGGCCGGGAGGGCTGGCAGGAGCGTCACGGCCAGGGCGGCTGCGAGCACTCCTGCGGCGGGGCGTATCAAGGCGGGTCTCCTTGGTTACGTGTCGCGTGGATGAGGGCCGCCCGGCGGATGGCGGGGGTTCGTGAACGCCGGGCGGCCCTGGTCGGTGGGGGTGGGGTGGGTGTGTGGGTGCGGGGTCAGTTGCGCCAGGTGTCGCTGAGCACGGCCTTGCCGCTCGCCGGGACGGTCGCGGTGCGGTTGGCGCCGCTCTCCCAGGTGACGTTCCCCGCGGCGTCCTTGCGTACGTACTTGTACGAGAACGCGGTCCCGGCCGGGAGCGACACGTCCAGCTTCCAGACGGGGTAGGCCGCCGGGTCGAGCTTGAGGGCGCCGGCGGTGTTCCAGCCGCCGAGCTCGGCGCGGTCCCCGGTGACGTAGACGTTCTGCCCGGTGACGGTGGTGGCGTTGACTGCGAAGGCGGCGCCGGCCGCGGCCGTACCACCCGTACACGTACGGGCGTTGACGTGCAGGGCGAGGGCGGTACCGGCCCCGAGGGTGGCGGTGAACTGCCCGGTGGAGTTCACGCTGACGGTGCGCCCGCTCTGGACGTCGCAGTAGTCGCCGGCCGGGAGCGAGCTCTGGAAGGTCCGGGTGAGGGCCGCGGCCTCGTGGTTGATGGCGACGTACGCCTTGGCCCCGCGCCCGAAGGCGATCTGGTCGGCGCCGTTGTCCCACCAGTTGGTGACGGCCTGGCCGCGGGCCGCGTTGCGCAGGCCCACCATGGAGGAGATCTCCCGCCAGGCGTGCTGGCACTTCCACCCGTCGGAGTAACAGGCGCTCACCGAGCCGCCGTTCGGCGGACCGGCGTCCTTGTCGGTCCACTCGTACCCGGAGTGCACGTCGGGGGACCCGTACGGCCAGGCCAGCATGAAGACGCTCGCAAGGGTGTAGGCGGAGCCGTCCTTGTAGTTGAGGGTGTCGCCGACCCGCTCGGTGTCGTGGTTGTCGACGAAGACGGCGGACTGCCCGCTCGGCATGTACCCCCAGGCCTCGCCGAAGTTCTTCAGGTACGCGAGGCTCTCGTTCTGGAAGACCCGCTTGAGGTCCCGGGCGTAGCGGAACTCCTGCACGTCGCCGTTGCCGAGGTACTCGGAGGGCGAGACGGCCTCGCCGGCGCCGTATATCGCCTCCTGCTTCCAGTAGGCGGAGGGGTTCGTCAAGCGGGACTTGATGTTGGCGAGGTCGGCGGCGGGCATGTGCTTGGCGGCGTCGATCCGGAAGCCGTCGACGCCGAGGGACAGCAGGTCGTTCAGATACCCGGCGATCCGCCCGCGTACGTAGTCCTCGCCGGTGTCCAGGTCGGCGAGCTGCACGAGCTCGCAGTTCTGGACGTTGGCCCGGTCCTGGTAGTTGGAGATGGTGGCGCGGCAGTCGTCCATGTCGGAACCCGAGTAGGTCCCCGGGTACCCGTACTTCGTGTACGAAGACCCCCCGGTCCCCACACCGTCGCCGGCGGCCATGTGGTTGATCACGGAGTCGGCTACGACCTTCACCCCGGCGGCGTGGCAGGTGTCGACCATGGCCTTGAAGGCGGCGCGGTCGCCGAGCCGCCCGGCGATCTTGTAACTGACGGGCTGGTACGAGGTCCACCACTGGGGGCCCTGGATGTGCTCCTGGGGCGGCGAGACCTGGACGTACCCGTACCCGGCGGGCCCGAGCGCATCGGTGCAGGCCTTGGCGACGGAGTCGAAGCGCCACTCGAAGAGGACGGCGGTGACGTCCTTGTCGCCGGGCGTCGCCGCGGCGGCCTGCGGCGCCGGGCCGGTGAGGGCGGCTGCGGCAAGTGCGGTGGTGGCGAAAAGAGTTGCAGCTCTGACGGCTCTGGCAGGCATGCGGGGGGCCTCCTGGCGGGAGAGGTGGGGATTGCAGAGACCGTAGGGGCCAGGTAAGAGCGCTGCAAGAGTTTGCGCAAGAGATTGCAGAATTGTTTCCGGGGCGTGTCCTGCCGGACAGGTGGGGCGACCAGCCCCGGACGACCCCGCCCGCACCCGCACTTGCACACTCCCCGACAGCGACACATCCCCGCCACTTCCCGACCGCCCCCGGCCCCGCACCCGCCCCGGGACCACCGATCCGGCCACACCGGACATCCCACACCGCCAGGGGACAGGGCGGTCCGACCCTCACCGAAAAGGTAATCCCCGCAGGTGGAAGGGGGGTTGTCCGGTTCTCACCCCATGACCATTTCCGCTCGATGATCATCTTGCACCAGCCGCGTAGTTTCACCGTGCAACGGAAAGATCATTCATTTCCGCGAATCAGGGAGACCTCAGGTACATGTCGGAGAAAAGCGCGAAGAGTGATGTGGGCAAGGCCTATATCAACGACGTGTTCATGCGTCACCCGCTCACCACGCGGAACCAGGACGAGCTCGAAATCCCGGCCAAGGCCGAAGCCATCCTGGAGCGGAACAACCAGCGGGGCGCGCTGAAGAGGACTCCCGAAGGCGGGGGAGAGCCGATCAGCCCCATCGGGTTCTCGTTGAACAAGAAGCGCTACGGCGATTTTCCCGAGGACGAGAAGACGGCGCAGGAGCGCGGGTGGCGCGCGTTCATGAACATGGGCGTACCGGTCGTCGAGGAGCGGAGCGACATCACGCAGCCCCCGCCGGACATGATCTCCAAGCAGACGTACATCAACGGAACCGACCCCGTCAAAATAACCGTGACGGACACGGTCGAGTTCTCCATATCGAACACCATCAGCTGGTCGCTCCAGGGCGAGGTGAAGCTCACCTTCGGGGCGAAATCCATCGCATCGCTGCAGCAGGAGATGCAGAAGAGCATGGCGATGCAGCAGTACCAGAAGACCACCCTGAAGAACAGCAAGGACAATCAGGGCGTCGACCAGGAGTCCCAGACCGAGGCGACGAGCACGACGACGGCCACGACCACCGCCACGGGCACCGGTGAGCTGTGGGCGGACCTGCTGCTCGGCGTCACCGCCTCCGTCAGCGGTTCGCTGACCACCGAATGGAAACACCAGTCGTCGGTCAGCCTGGAAGTGATGAGCCGGGCGGACGTCATGGCCACGACCCGCCGCCAGGTGAGGCAGTTCGACTACGAATTTCCGGTCACCTTCGGCGGTTGGATCGCCTTGTACTACCCGAAGCCGGTGCAGGTCAGGGGAACTCCCCCGCAGGCCAAGGAGCCGAAGTACTCCCGGGTCGTCGCATGGAAACTCGGCGACTCCGTCGAGGACGGCGGCAACTTCGATCTGGCCGATGAGGGCAAGAGGTTCCTGCAGAAGGGGTCGGCCGAAATCGTGGCCGTCCGCACCGGGGAACACCGGGTCTTCCAGCCCGAGACACTCGACTACGAGAGCCAGAAACAGCCTCTCTGAAAAGGCGACCACCCACCGGGCAGGCCAGAACAGCCACATCAGGAGGAACTCTCGTGTCATTCGGAAACATCTTCGACGGCGGCGGCAGCAGCGCCGACTCCGCCAAACAGTCCGGTGAAGCACTGGGCAAGGACACCCCCGGCGCCGGCGACGTCTCGGAAGCCGTCCGCAAAATGGAGAGCGAGCGCGACCCGTGGATCATGCGTCAGACGGCGCACGGGGCGTTCGACGTCATGGGTTTCCTGGGTCCCCTCTTCCAGAAATTCCATGACGCGTCCGCCGATCAGCGTCAGGTCTCCGAGAACCCCGGTTCGACGTCCGCCATGGCCTCGTCGACCCTGAAGGCGGCCGGACCGCCGAAGGTGAGCATCGGCGAGGACGACATGCCGAAGCTCGAAGACCTGTCGAAGCTCATGGCCACCAGGCGGAGCTTCGCCCTCATCACGACGGGCCTGGGCACGTCCGAGGGCCTCGCGGTGGACCCGTCGCAGAACACGGCGTACGTCGCCGACCGGGGCGGCCAGAAGCTCTCCGCGGTGAAGATCGCCACCGGCGCGCAGCGCGTGGTCGCGAGCGGCCTGGGCGACATCTGCGACGTGAAGCTGGACGGCAAGGGCGCGGCCTACTCCGCCGACCACAGCGGCGCGCGCCTGGTCGCGGTGGACCTGTCCACCGGCACCTCCAGCACGGTCGCCAGTGTCCCGGGCGCGTACGGCCTCGCGCTGGACGGAGCGGGCAAGGCGTACGTCGTCAGCTACACCGAGGGCAAACTCATCGCGGTGGACCTCCGGACCGGGCAGAAGACCACGGTCGCCACCGGCCTGCCGGTCGGCATCTCCGCGGTGGCCCTGGACGGCAAGGGCAAGGCGTACGTCGGCCAGAAGGACTACGGCTACAACGTCTACGAGGTCAACCTGGCCGACGGCGCGAAGCGCCTCGTGACCACCCTCCCCGTGGCGAGCGCCATGCGCATGGAGCTCACCGGCGACGGCAAGGCGTTCACCATCGACCACCTGAACGGCCGCCTGTACGAGATCACCCTGGCCGACGGCTCGCAGCGCGTGGTGGCCAGCGGCCTGGCGACCTGCGAAGGCCTCGCTCTGGACACCGCCAACGGCCAGATCTACGTCAGCAACCGCGAGACCCAGCTCTGGCAGATCACCCAACGCGACACCCAGCCCATGGGCGGCGTGGGCAAGGTCGCGGCGTAGAGAAACGATACATCTGCGGGCATTGGGGTGAACGGCCGTTCCCAGTGGGGGGCGCGGATGGTTGGACTGGGCGACGCGCGGATCGAACAGCGCGTCCCTCCAATGATCCTTAGGGGAGTCATGCGCATTCGTTCTGCTGTCACCGCGTCCGCCCTGGCCGCCGGCATCCTGCTCGGTGGGGCCGGTGGCGCCCTGGCCGACGGGGTCGACATCGACTACTTCAGCGGCGGCCACGCGGCCCGCACGTCGAACTGCAACACGTTCGCCGCGGTGCCGCACAACCTCCCGGCGTTCGCCGGCCCGGTCTACAACTCGTCCTGCGAGAAGACCGGCGAGAAGGACTGGCTGACGGCGCACCACCTCGGCGCCTGATCCCGCGCCCCGCGCCGCAGGGGCGGTCCGACGGCAACGTCGGCCGCCCCTGCGGCGTCCCGGTGGCCGGCGGTCGGTGACCGGCCCTACTCCTGCGGGACCTGGGCCGTCGAGCCCCTCACCACCAGTTCCGGTTGGAAGACGTACTCCGTGCGTTGGACCGGGGTGCCGGCGACCGCCTCCAGGAGGGCTCCCACCGCCGCCGTGGCCATGGCGCGGACCGGCTGGCGGATCGTCGTCAGCGGGGGGTCCGTGAAGGCGATCAGCGGCGAGTCGTCGAAGCCGACCACCGAGACGTCCTCGGGGACGCGCAGGCCCCGCTCGCGGACCGCGCGGATCACGCCGAGCGCCATCGGGTCGCTGCCGCACACGATGCCCGTGCAGCCGCGGTCCAGCAGGGCGCCGCCCGCCGCATGACCGCCCTCCACCGTGAACAGCGTCCGCTGGATCCGGCCTTCCGCCGGAGCCTCCGGCACCGCCGCGACGAACCCCGCCTCCTTGCGGGCCGACGGGACGTACCGCGTCGGCCCTATGGCCAGGCCGATCCGCCGGTGGCCCAGGTCCGCCAGGTGACGTACCGCCATGTCCGCCGCCGCCCGGTCGTCCGGGGAGATGAACGGCGCGTTGATGTGTTCGTTGAAGCCGTTGATCAGGACGAACGGGATGCCCCGCGACGACAGCCGCTGGTAGCGGGACGGGTCCAGCGACGAGTCCGCGTGCAGGCCCGACAGGAAGACGATCCCCGTGACCCCCCGCTCCTCCAGCTGCTCCACCAGCTCGTCCTCGGTGGCCCCGCCCGGCGTCTGCGTGCACAGCACCGGCGTGTACCCGTGGCCGGCCAGCGCCTGCTCGATGACCTGCGCGAACGCCGGGAAGATGGGGTTGGTCAGCTCCGGGATCAGCAGCCCCACCAGCCCGTTGCTGCGGCGGCGCAGCCGTACGGGCCGCTCGTAGCCGAGCAGGTCCATGGCGGCCAGCACCTTGTGCCGGGTACCGGCCGCCACGCCCGCCTTGCCGTTGAGCACACGGCTGACCGTCGCCTCGCTGACCTGGGCCTGCGCGGCGATGTCCGTCAGCCGGAGCGGGGAGGTCACCCCTGCCACCACACCGCCGTGTCGGCGCCCAGGACTCCCGGGTCCGCCGGATCCGCAGCGTCGCCGCTGGCCAGCAGCACCGTCCCGGGCGGGGACATCCGTACGGGCTCCCCCGTCGTGTTGACCGTGCAGACGAAGTCGCCGCGCCGGAACGCCAGCACGCCCTCCGGCGCCTCCAGCCACTCCACCGCGTCGCCCGCGCCCAGGTCGCCGCGCTCCCGGCGGATCCGCAGCGCCGCCCGGTACAGCTCCAGGGTGGAGGCCGGGTCGCCCGTCTGGGCCTCGACGCTCAGCCCCGCCCACTCGGCCGGCTGCGGCAGCCAGCTGCCACCGTCACCGAAGCCGTACGGAGCCTGGTCGCCCGACCACGGGATCGGCACGCGGCAGCCGTCGCGCAGCCCCTCCTGGCCGTTCTCCTTGAAGAAGGAGGGGTCCTGGCGCACCTCGTCCGGGAGGTCGGTCACCTCCGGCAGGCCGAGTTCCTCGCCCTGGTAGACGTACGCCGACCCCGGCAGCGCCAGCATCAGCAGCGCGGCGGCGCGCGCCCGCTCCAGGCTGCCGAAGCGCGTGCGGTGGCGTACGACGTCGTGGTTGGACAGCACCCACGTGGTCGGCGCCCCCACCGGACGCATCGAGTCCAGCGAGTCGTCGATGGTGGCGCGCAGCGCGGCCGCGTCCCATCCCGTGTTCAGGTAGTGGAAGTTGAACGCCTGGTGCAGCTCGTCGGGGCGCAGGTACAGGGCCGTGCGGTCCGCGCTCGGGGTCCAGGCCTCGGCGACGCCGATGCGGTCGCCGGCGTACTCGTCCAGCACCTTGCGCCAGGAGCGGTAGATCTCGTGGACCCCGTCCTGGTCGAAGAAGGGCAGCACCTGGTTGCCGAGCAGCTTGAGCTGCTCGTCGCGGCCGAGGTCGGGCAGGCCGGGGGCCTTGACCAGGCCGTGGGCGACGTCGATCCGGAAGCCGTCCGCCCCGAGGTCGAGCCAGAAGCGCAGGATCGAGCGGAACTCGTCCTGGACGGCGGGGTGTTCCCAGTTGAAGTCGGGCTGCTCGGGGGCGAAGAGGTGCAGGTACCACTCCCCGTCCGGCACCCGGCTCCACGCCGGGCCGCCGAAGATCGACTCCCAGTCGTTCGGCGGCTCCGAGCCGTCGGCCCCCTGCCCCGGGCGGAAGTGGAAGCGCTCGCGCAGCGGGGTGCCGGGCCCTTCCCGCAGCGCCTGCTTGAACCATTCGTGCTGGTCGGAGCAGTGGTTGGGGACGAGGTCCACGATGATGCGCAGGCCCAGCCCGTGCGCCTCGCGGATCACGGCGTCGGCGTCGTGCAGGGTGCCGAACATGGGGTCGATGGCCCGGTAGTCGGCGACGTCGTAGCCGGCGTCGGCCTGCGGGGAGGCGTAGAAGGGGCTGAGCCAGACGGCGTCTACGCCCAGCTCCTTGAGGTAGGGCAGACGGCTGCGGATGCCTTCGAGGTCCCCCATGCCGTCCCCGTTGGAGTCGGCGAAACTGCGCGGATAGACCTGGTAGATCACCGCTTCTCTCCACCAGCCGGGCCGGGTGCCGGTGGTGGTGGGAAGGCCACTGTCCGAAGTCAGTGCGTCGGCGAGGTGCTGGGTCATGTCGTCCTTGGAGAGATCGGGCCGGGGGTGAGAGGGGGCAGGCAGGGTGGTCGGCCCTGGGTCGCGGGAGGGGCGTCAGCCCTTGGTCGCGCCTGCCGTCATCCCGGCGACGAGGTGACGCTGGGCGAAGAGGAAGAAGATGGCCGCCGGGATGGCGATGAGCACGGAAGCGGCGCTCATCGCACCCCAGTTGGAGGTGTACTGCGTGACGAAGGTCTGCAGGCCCCCGGCGAGGGTGAGGTGTTCGTCGCCGACCATGAAGGCGGAGGCGTACGCGACCTCGCCCCAGGCGGTGATGAACGAGTAGAAGCCGGTGACGGCGAGGCCGGGCTTGGCCAGCGGCAGGATCAGGCGCCAGAAGGTGCCGAAGGGGTTCAGCCCGTCGACGCGGCCGGATTCGTCGATCTCGATCGGGATGGTGTCGAAGAACCCCTTCATCATCCAGGCGCAGAACGGCACGGCGATGGTGAGGTACGTGATGATCAGCCCGAGCGGCTGGTTGAGCAGTCCGAGCTGTCCCATGAGGTTGTAGAGCGGGACGATCAGGATGGCCATCGGGAACATCTGCGTGATGAGCAGGGTCCACATCAGCGGCTTCATGCCGGGGAACTTGAACCGGCTGACGGCGTAGCCGGTGGTGGCGGCGATGAACACACCGAGGACGGTGGTGATGCCCGCCACCAGCACGGAGTTGCCGAACCAGGTGAAGAAGGAGGTCGACTCCACCAGGTAGCGGTAGTTCTCCAGAGTCGGTTCCTTCACGAAGTCCGTGGAGATGGCGTGTTTCGCGGGCTTGATCGAGGTCAGCAGGACCCACAGCACCGGGAAGACGGCGATCACGGACGCCACGATCAGGGTGACGTGCAGTGCGGCGGAGGCGAGCGGGGAGCGCTCGCCCCGCTTGCGTACGGGAACGTTGGTCGTCGTCACGGTCACCACACCTCTCCCTGCTTGCGCAGCGAGCGCCGGTAGACCAGCGCGAAGATCATGAGCAGGGCGAGGATGAGCACGCCCCAGGTGGCCGAGCCCGCGAAATCGCGCGGGCTGGCCACGAAGGCCTCCCGGAAGGCCTGGGTCACCAGGATCTCGGTGGAGTCTCCCGGTCCGCCCCGCGTCAGCAGGAAGATCACCGGGAACATGTTGAAGGTCCAGATGGTGGAGAGCAGGATCACCGTCATGCTCACCGACCGCAGCCCGGGCAGGGTGATGTGCCGGAACCGCTGCCAGGCCGTGGCGCCGTCCATCTCGGCGGCCTCGTACAGCTCCGCCGGGATCGACTGCAGCCCGCCGAGCAGGGCGACCATCATGAAGGGGACGCCGAGCCAGACGTTGACGGCGACGACCGAGAACTTCGCCCACGTCGGGTCGTCGAGCCACGGGATCGCCGAAATGCCGCCACCGTCGAGGATCTCGTTCAGGATGCCGCTGTCGCGGTTGAACAGGAACCGCCAGGCGAAGACGGAGACGAAGCCGGGAACGGCCCAGGGCAGGATGAGCGCCATCCGGTAGGCGGCGCGGCCCCGGAACTCCCGGTTCAGCATGTTGGCCAGGGCCAGTCCGAGCGTGAAGGTGATCGACACGCACAGGACGGTCCACACCACCGTCCACACCAGCCGCTGCAGGAACACCGGGTCGGCCAGGACGTCCGCGTAGTTGTCGAGGCCGACGAACTTGTACGTGGCCTCGATGTGGTTGGCGCCGATGGTACGGGCGACGTTGCGCTCGTTGGCGTCGGTCAGCGACAGGTAGACGCCGCGGGCGAGCGGCCAGCCGATGATCACGCCGAGGACGAGCACCACCGGGGCGATCATGGCCCAGGCGTACCAATGGGTGGCGAGGGCGCGCCCCAGGCCACCGCGTTTCGCGTTGTCAGTCCTGCGGCTCCGGCCGCGGGCCGCGACGGAGTCTTCCCCGTCGCCGCCCGCGGCCTTCGCCACCGACTGGCTGGTGTGAGCAGCCATCGTCTTGTCTACTTCCAGCCCTTGAGGATCTTGCGGAACTCGACGCCGGCCGCCTTGGCCGCGTCCTCCGGGCTGGAGGCCCCGGTGATCGCCTTGGTGTACTCGACCTTCAGCGGCTCGAAGAGGGAGCCGTTCTCCGGGATCCAGGCGCGCTCGACGGCCTTGTCCACGGCCGGCTTGAAGAACTGGACCATCTCGCTGGACTTGACGTCCGGCTGCTCGTACGCGGCGGTCCGGGTCGGGAGCAGGCTGAGCTCCTTGGTGGACTGCACCTGCACGTCCTGCGAGGTCATGTACTCGACGAAGGCGTGCGCGGCGGCGCGGTTCTTCGACCCGGCGTAGACGGCGAGGTCGTGGCCGCCCTGCGGGGCGCCGGCCTTGGCGGAGCCGGCCGGAACGGCAGTGACGCCGAGGTTGGCCTTGTCCTTGAACTGGTCACCGGCGTAGGTGTCGGCGACGGCCCACGGACCGTTGATCATCATCGCGGCTTCGCCCGACTTGAAGGCGGTCTGCATGTTGGTCCAGCCGTCGGTGGCGTTGGTGATCGCCGCACCCGAGGTGACCAGGTCGCGGGCGGTCTTGAACGCCTTGACGCCGGCCGGGTTGTCGACGGTGACCGTCTTGTTCTTCGCGTCGACGAGGTCGCCGCCCTCTCCGTAGATGAGCGGCAGGAACCAGTACGAGTCGTCGCCGCGCAGGTAGAGGCCGGCCTTGCCGCTCTTCGCCTTGATCGCGGCGGAGGCGGTCTTCAGCTCCTCCAGGGTCTTGGGGGGCTGGACGCCGGCGTCGGCGAGCATCTTCTTGTTGTAGAAGAGGCCGAGGGTGTCGATGACCTGCGGGACTGCGTAGGTCTTGCCCTCGTACTTGCCGCTGGCCGCGGCCTGCGGCAGGAACTCTGCGTCGACCTTCTTGGCCGTCTCGGCCGGGACCTCGTCGAGGTAGCCGAGCGAGGCGAAGTCGGCGACCCAGCCGACGTCGGCGCGGATCACGTCAGGGGCTTCGGAACCGCTGCTGAAGGCGTTCTTGACCTTGTTCTGCGCGTCGCCGTACGGGACGTTGACGTACTTGACGGTGACCTTCGGGTGCTTCGCGGTGAACGCCTCGGCGATCTTCTGGAAGCTGGCCTTCTCGGCGTCGTTCGAGGTGTCCCACCACGTGACCGTGCCGGAGAGCTCCCCGCCGGCCTTGGTCTCGCCGCCGCCGTCCTTGGTGTCACCGCCGCAAGCCGTCGCCGCGAGCGCCAGGGTCGCGACCAGCGCGGTGGCCGCTATGCCACGCCGCATATGAACTCCTTCGATGATCCCGGCCGCGCCCTCGCGGTCCCGAGTTGCAGGGAACGTAACAAGCCTGAAAGCCGACCGAAAGACCTTGCGGCAATTTTCTGCAAGAGACGGTGATCGTTACATCCGTGTGTCCGGACGGTTGCCGCAGCTTGCTGTTCGTTCGAACGTCCTTCGGGTGTGCGGGCCCGCAACCAGGCCGCAACCAGGGGGCATGTACGCGCGTTGACCCCGATATGACCCATGAGCTGACCGCCTCCCGGCTTGCAAGCGCTTCCAGCAACGCCACCGCAAGCGGACGCTGGTGGCGCGATGCCGTCATCTACCAGGTGTACGTACGGTCCTTCGCGGACAGCGACGGCGACGGCATCGGCGACCTCCAGGGGGTGCGCTCGCGCCTGCCCCACCTGGCCCGGCTCGGGGTCGACGCCGTGTGGCTCACCCCCTTCTACGTCTCCCCCCAGGCCGACGGCGGCTACGACGTCGCCGACTACCGCGCCGTCGACCCCCTCTTCGGGGACCTCTCCGACGCCGACGAGCTCGTCCGGGCCGCCCACGCGCTGGGCCTGCGGGTCATCGTGGACGTGGTGCCCAACCACACCTCCGACCGGCACACCTGGTTCCGGGAGGCCCTCGCCCACCCCGCGGCCGGGGCCCGGGCCCGGTACCACTTCCGCCCCGGCCGCGGACCCGGCGGGGAGCGCCCGCCCAACGACTGGGAGTCCGTCTTCGGCGGCCCCGCCTGGACCCGCACCCCCGACGGCGCCTGGTACCTGCACCTCTTCGCGCCCGAGCAGCCCGACCTGAACTGGGAGCACCCCGAGGTCGCGGAGGAGTTCGCCTCCGTCCTGCGCTTCTGGCTCGACCTCGGCGTCGACGGGTTCCGCATCGACGTCGCCCACGGCATGGTCAAGGCCCCCGGCATGCCCGACATCGGCCGCGGCGCCCAGGCCACCCTGATCGGCACCGAGCCGCTCCCCTTCTTCGACCAGGACGGCGTGCACGCGATCCACCGCTCCTGGCGGCGGCTGCTCGACTCCTACGAGGGCCCGCGCATCGGCGTCGCCGAGGCCTGGGCGCCGACCTCCGAGCGGCTCGCCCTGTACGTGCGGCCCGACGAGCTGCACCAGGCCTTCAACTTCCGCTTCCTGAACTGCCCGTGGGACACCCGCGCGATGCGGACCGTCATCGACGAGTCCCTGGCCGCCACCGCCTCCGTCGGAGCCCCCACCACCTGGGTGCTGTCCAACCACGACGTCGTACGCCATGTCACGCGGTACGGCGGCGGCGCACAGGGCCTGGCCCGTGCCCGGGCCGCCGCGCTGCTGATGCTCGCCCTGCCCGGGTCCGCGTACCTCTACCAGGGCGAGGAGCTCGGCCTGCCCGAGGTCGCCGACCTCCCCGACGCCCTGCGCCAGGACCCCGCCTTCCTCCGCTCCGCCGGGCAGGACGGGCTGCGCGACGGGTGCCGGATCCCGCTGCCCTGGTCCGGCGAGCAGCCCCCGTACGGGTTCGGGCCGGCCGGCAGCTGGCTCCCGCAGCCCGCCGACTGGGCCCCCCTCAGCGTCGCCGCCCAGACCGGCGACCCGCACTCCACCCTGGAGCTGTACCGCGCCGCCCTGGAGCTGCGCCGCGCGCTGCCCGGCCTCGGCTCCCCCGACGCGGGCCCGCTGACCTGGCTGCCCGCGCCCGAGGGCGTGCTCCTCTTCACCCGGCCCGGGTTCGCCTGCACCCTCAACAGCCGCTCCGAGCCGCTGGAACTCCCCTCGCCGGGACGCCCCGTACTCTCCAGCGCTCCGGTCGAGACGGACGGCCGGACCGTGCTCCTGCCGCCCGATGCGTGCACATGGTGGGCTTTGTGAGCCCGGGACCGGTACAGTCCAATCCCGTGACCGCACGGCTAGCCGACATCGCAGCCCAGGCGGGGGTCAGCGAAGCCACAGTCAGCCGCGTGCTCAACGGCAAGCCCGGTGTGGCCGCGGGCACCCGTGAATCGGTGCTGGCCGCCCTCGACGTACTCGGCTACGAACGCCCGGTGCGGCTGCGCCAGCGCAGCGCGGGACTCGTCGGTCTGATAACCCCCGAGCTGGACAACCCCATCTTCCCGGCGCTCGCGCAGGTCATCGGCCAGGCGCTGACCCGGCAGGGGTACACCCCGGTGCTGGCCACGCAGACGCCCGGCGGATCCACCGAGGACGAGCTCACCGAGATGCTGGTCGACCGCGGGGTCTCCGGCATCATCTTCGTCTCCGGGCTGCACGCCGACACCACCGCCGACATGGGCCGCTACGACCAACTCCGCGGGCAGGGCGTCCCGTACGTCCTCATCAACGGGTTCTCCGACAAGGTGCAGGCCCCCTTCGTCTCCCCCGACGACCGCGCCGCGATGCAGCTCGCCGTGACCCACCTGACCGCGCTCGGGCACACCCGGATCGGGCTCGCGGTCGGACCCAAGCGGTTCGTGCCCGTCCTGCGGAAGATCGAGGGATTCCGGCTCGGGATGAAGGAGCGGCTCGGCCTCGACGAGGCCGAGGTCGAAGAACTCATCCAGCACTCGCTGTACACGCTGGAGGGCGGGCAGGCCGCGGCCGCCGCGCTCATCGCGCGCGGCTGCACCGCCATCGTGTGCGCCAGCGACATGATGGCGCTCGGGGCGATCCGGGCGGCCCGGCAGCAGGGGCTGCGCGTGCCGCAGGACGTCTCGGTCGTCGGCTTCGACGACTCCCCTCTCATAGCGTTCACCGATCCGCCGCTCACCACCATCCGGCAGCCGGTGCAGGCCATGGGGCAGGCGGCGGTCCGTACGCTCCTGGAGGAGATCGGCGGTACGCCGGCCCCGCACAGCGAGTTCGTCTTCCTGCCCGAGCTGGTGGTCCGCGGATCCACCGCCTCCGGTCCGCAGCAACGTAGGGGACCGTCTACTCCCCAGGGGTGAGCGGCTGCGCCCGAGACCCTCCCGAGGGATGATCGAAGGCGAGAACGCATCTGGCAGACTCTTTCCCCATGGGTGAATCGAGCGTGAAGACACTGGAAACCCGGACGGAAGTCTCGTCACCCCACGTGACCGAGAGTGATACCCGTCCGGGGGCTCAGCGCGCTCTCCTGTCCCGGCTGCGCGCCCCGCGCCGGCCGCGGATCTGGTTCGAGATCCTGCTCATCGGGGTCAGTTACTGGACCTACTCGCTCATCCGCAACGCGGTGCCCGAGCAGAAGGCGGCCGCCCTCGCGAACGCCGACTGGCTGTGGGACCTCGAACGGACCCTCGGCATCGCGGTGGAGCAGTCGGTCAACCACGCCGTCAACTCGGTGACGTGGCTGATCGTCGGCATGAACTACTACTACGCCACGCTCCACTTCATCGTGACCATCGGCGTCCTGGTGTGGATCTACCGCTTCCATCCGGGGCGTTACGCGGCCACGCGGATGGTCCTCTTCGCCACCACGGGCGTCGCCCTGCTCGGCTACTACTTCTTCCCGCTCGCGCCGCCGAGGCTGATGAACGGGCAGAGCTTCGTGGACACCGTGCTGGTCCACCACACCTGGGGCTCCATGGCCTCCGGCAACCTCAAGCACATGTCGAACCAGTACGCGGCCATGCCCTCCATGCACATAGGGTGGTCGCTCTGGTGCGGACTGACGATCTTCGCGGTCGCCTCCGCCCCCTGGGCCCGGATCCTGGGCCTGGTCTACCCGGCGGCCACCCTCGTGGTCATCGTGGCCACCGCCAACCACTTCTGGCTGGACGCCGCGGGCGGCATGCTCTGCCTCGCGTTCGGCTACACGGTCTCGCGCGCCTGGTACGGCTCGATGCCGCACCGCCTGCCGCGCGAGCCCGAGGAGACGGGCCCGCACCCGGCTTCGGCCGCCCTGCTGAACCGGTTCCGCAGGGCCTAGAGCTCCCTGCCGTACGTGATCCGGCCGCCCGACATCGTGAGCCGGATCGGGGTGTCGGCCAGTTCGTCCGGGGGCGTGTCCACCGGGTCGAGCGCGAAGGCGGTCAGGTCCGCCCGGAAGCCGGCCGCGATCCGGCCCGCCACCCGCTGCTCCCCCGCCGCGAGCGCGGCGTGCGAGGTCATGCCCTCCAGAGCCATCAGCCCCGTCAGGGCGGGCCCGGCGGCGGCCGCGCCCAGCGGGCTGCGGGCGATGGCCAGGACCCGGCGGGCGTCGTGGTGGGCGATGGGCCAGTCGGAGCCCAGCGCCAGCACGGCCCCCGCGTCGCGCAGGTCCCGGCAGCGCCAGGCCCGGGCCGCCCGGTCCGCGCCCAGCCGCTTCGACCACTCGTCGCTGTGGTCGGCCCGGGTGTACGCGGTGTGCGGCGGCTGCATCGAGGCGATCACCCCGAGCTCCGCGAACCGCTTCAGCTGATCGTCGGGGACGGTCTCGATGTGCTCGATCCGGTGCCGCATCCGCGCCTGCGCGCCCAACGAGGCGACCGTGTCCAGGACGTGGCGGACCGCCGCGTCGCCGATGGCGTGGGTCGCGGTGCGCACCCCGGCCGCGTCCAGGGTCCGTACCGCCGCCGAGTAGGCCTCGGGATCGGGCCAGAAGGCGTCCGTGCCCCGGCCGTGGCAGTCGGCCCGCTCCAGCCAGGCGGTGCCGCCCTCGACGGTGCCGTCCATGAAGAACTTCACGCCGCCGACCTGCCAGTGGCGGCCGCGCAGCCCCTGGATCCCGATCAGTTCCGCCAGCTCCTGCGGGGTGGCGCCCGGCATGCACCAGGGCGCCAGGTTCAGCCGCAGCGGCAGCTCGCCCTCGTACTCGACGCCGGTGAGCAGGGCCGGTACGTCGCCGTCGCCGAGGTCCATGACGTGGGCCCCGGTGAGGCCGGTGGCGGCCATCTCGCCGAGCAGGGCGGTGAGCCGGCCGCGCCGCTCGGCGGCCGAGGGCTTCGGGGCGAGGGCGCCGACCAGGGCCATCGCGGCGTGCTCGACGAGGTGGCCGGTCGGGCGGCCGTCCGGATCGCAGACGATCTCCGAGCGCTGGTCGAACGTACGCGGGCCGGTGATGCCCGCGGCGTCCAGGGCCGCGCCGGAGGCGAGGGCGGAGTGGCCGTCGTACAGGCGCAGGAAGGCGGGGGCGCCGGCCAGGGCCTCCTCGATCAGCGCCTTGTCGACGGGGCGGCCGCCGAAGGCGTTGTGGTCGAGGCCGTGGCCGAGGACCCAGCCGGCCGGGCGCGGGGCGGTGCGCAGGGTGGCCCGGAGCTGGTCGAGGTCCCGGACGGCCGAGAGGTCGGTTCCGGTGGCCATCTCGATGCCCCAGACGGGGTGGCTGTGGGCGTCGGTCAGGCCGGGGGTGAGGGTGGCCCCGCCGAGGTCGAACACCTCGGTGGCGGGGCCGCGCCAGTCGCGTACGTCGGCCTCGTCGCCGACGGCGAGGATCTCGCCGCCGCGGACGGCTACCGCGCGGGCCTCGGGGCGGCCGGGGTCGAGGGTGCGGACGCGGGCTCCGGTGAGGACGGTGTCGGCAGCAGGCACGGCTCTTCTCCTTGAGGGGCTTCGGCGGGTCCTTGCGGGGCTTCGGCGGGCTCGGCCGGCTCGGCGGCGAACCGGGCGTACATATCGGGGCGGCGGGTCTTCAGGCGCTGCGCGAGCCCGAGCCCGGCCAGGAACACGGCGGGGACGAGGGCGACGAGGACGGTGTTCACGGTGGTGGAGGCCATGGTGAACAGGTCCACCTTGGAGACGACGAGGCAGATCGCGACGGCCAGCAGTACGGCTGCGGCCACGGGCGCGACCACGGTCCGCCAGGGGCCCTCGGTGTGCGCGATGCGCCGGAAGTAGACGGGTACGGCGATCGCGGCGAGCAGCATCAGCGCCATGAGCCCGATCATGCCGGGCGTGTTCACCCAGAGCAGCAGCTGCTGGTACGGGTCGGCGCCGGCGAGGGCGAAGCCGAGGACGATGACGGCGCCGAGGGCGGTCTGGGCGAGGCCCGCGAGGTACGGGGAGCGGTGGCGCGGGTGGATCCGGCCGAGGGTGGCGGGCAGCACGCCCTCTTCGGCGAGGGCGAGCGCGTAGCGGTTGATGGCGTTGTGGAAGGCGAGGAGGGAGGCGATGACGCTGGTGACGATGAACAGGTGCATGAGATCGGCCGCCCAGGGGCCGACGTACGTGGTGATCGCCGCGAAGAAGAGGCCGCCGGGGTCCGCTCCGGCCGCCGCGACCACCTCCTCGGCGCCGAAGGCCTGGATGACGGTCCAGACGATGAACGCGTAGAAGAGGCCGAGGAAGGCGACGGCGATGTAGGTGGCGCGCGGGATGGTCCGGTCGGGGGCGCGGGCTTCGCGGCGGTAGATGACGGTGGACTCGAAGCCGGTGAACGCGGCGAAGGCGAAGGCCAGGACGGCCGCGGTGCCGGGGACGAGGACCGCGCCGGGGGCGAAGGAGCCGGCGGAGAGTCCGTGCGCGCCGCCCTTGATCAGGACCCCGGCGGCGAGCAGGACGAGTATCCCGGTCTCGGCGACGAGCAGGACGCCGAGCACCTTGGCTCCGAAGTCGATGGAGCGGAAGCCGCCGTACCAGATGAGGGCGAGGCCGGCGAGGGAGACGGGCAGCCAGGGGACGTCGAGGCCGCCGAGGGCGTGGGCGGTGTCGGCGGTGGTGGTGCCGAGGAGGCCGTAGACCCCGATCTCCATGCCGTTGTAGCCGACGAGGGCGAGCAGGGCGGCGCCGATGCCGACGCGCTTGCCGAGGCCGCGGGTGATGTACGCGTAGAAGGCGCCGGCGCTGCGGACGTGGCGGCTCATGGTGGTGAACCCGACGGCGAAGACGGCGAGGGTGAGCCCGGCGAGCAGGTACCCGGCGGGGGCGCCGATCCCGCCGAGCAGGATCGCGACGGGGGCCACGCCGGCCATGACGGTGAGCGGGGCGGCGGCGGAGACGACAAAGAGGGAGATGTCGGCGGTGCCGAGCGCTGCGCTGTGCAGGGCGGGGGGTGACGGCTCTGGGGATTCGGGCATGCGGGGACGCACCCTTCGGGAGACCGAAACCTAAAGGCTTTCGGTTCTTCGGTTCGCGGCAATGTAGCCTCCGGTTTTGGCGTACGGGAAGACCTCACGACGGGAGAAACCGATGGCACGGCCGCGCACCCCCCTCCTCGACCGGGAGCGGATCGCCGCGACAGCACTGCAACTGGTCGCGGAGCAGGGCGAGTTCAGCGTCCCCCAGATCGCCCGGGCGCTCGGCGTACAGACCGGGTCGGTGTACCACCACGTGGACGGCCGGGCGGGGGTGGTGGAGCTGGTGCGGGAGCTCGTATGCGACCGGATCGCGGGCGAAACGCTGGACCTGGAGCCGTGGGACCGGGCCCTGGAGGCCTGGGCGCGCTCCTACCGGGCCGCCTTCGCGGCCTCGCCGCGGGCCATCCCGCTGCTGATGACCACGCCGGTGCGGGCCCCGCGGGTGCTGGCGCAGTACGAGCGCGCGGTCGGCATGCTGCTGGCGGCGGGTTTCGCCCGCGGCCGGGTGATGCCGCTGCTGACGGCGCTGGAGAACCTGATCCTCGGCTCGGCCCTGGACCTGGCCGCCCCGGAGGCCATGTGGGAGCCCTCACCGGACACCCCGCTGCTCGCGGAGGCCCTGACGGCCGTCGGCCCGGGCCGCGCGGACGCCGCCTTCGACCTGGGCCTGGCCGCGTTCCTGACGTACGCCCGGAGCGTGCGTGGCCAAACGGAAGGGACGGCCTGAGGGGGCCGTCAGCGCGTACGTGCGCAGGCCGGGCCGCGTCTCAGCCGCGTCACGCGGTGGCGTGAGTGACGAACCCGACCCAGGCAGCCGGGGCGACGGCCAGCCGCCCGCCGTCGGGGCGCTTGGAGTCCCGAACGAGGACGGTCCCGGGGGTCTGGGCGACCTCGACGCAGTCGTTGCTGTCGCTGGCGCTGTAGCTGCTCTTGGTCCAGGCGACCTCGATGCAATCGTTGCTGCTGCTCGCGCTGTAGCTGCTCTTCACCCACTCCAGTGCGGAAAGGTCGCCGACCGAGGGCTTGATGCTCATGTCTCTCCCAGCACTTTCTCGATGAAGGCTCTCGACTGCCGTGGGTTGAGTGCCTGTGAACGGATGATCCCATACCGGAGTTCGAGGATCTGGATCTCCTTCGCACTCGTCACCAGGCGACTCATCAGCTGTGCCTCGACGTACCCGATCGCAGAACCGTCCCTGAGCTTCAAGACATCGATCTGTCCGCCCATCCCTGCGTGATCCTCGCAATCCATCGGCATCACCTGGATCTCAACGTTGCGGAGTCGGCCGACGTCGAGCAGGTGCTCCAACTGCCTGCGCAGGACGTCACGTCCTCCGATCGGGCGCTCCAGCGTGACCTGCTCCAGCACGAAGGTCAGCGCGGGTGACGGCTGCCGGTGGAAGATCTCCTGTCGCGCCATCCGTGCGGCCACGTGGCGCTCCACTTCGTCCGACGAGAAGGCTGGCCGTCGAATCTCGTACAGTGCCCGCGCATACTCCTCGGTCTGCAGCAGTCCGTGGAGGTTGTGATTCCCGTAGGCGCCGAGCTCAACCGCCTGGGATTCCAACTTGGCCAGATCCCGAACCTTCTTGGGGTAGTGCGCCTTTTCGACGTCCTCCTTCATCGCGGCGATCTTCCCGCCCGCGCCGAGAACCTCGTCCGCCTTGTCCAGGTACTCCGGACGCGGAATTCGGATGCCACTCTCGATCTTGCGGGTCAGGTCCGCCCCGTAGCCCATCCGTTCAGCGAAAGTGGACCGGTCGAGTCCGGCCGCCTCCCGCCACATTTTCAACTGGCGTCCCACCGCCGCGACGACCGCCCCGGATTCATCCTCCGGGTCGAGTGCCCAGCTCGACTCGTCGGCGCCCTCTGTGCTCACTGCCACCTCCGTTGGCCTTCAACTCCGTTCAGGCTACGCACGGATGGCCGTCCCGAGTCACGTGAATCAGGAAATCCGCATTCAGACCAATAACCGGGGGGAAAGGACGCTTCCCCTCTCACCCGGTCGGGTGAATCACCCCAACCTGGCTGGCACATATGGCAATTCACCCGGCACGCTGACTCTCGGCAAACCCATAAACCGAACAGCACTTCAGCGCGCCGTCGCGCGCTCCGTACCGCATTTCCGAGGCCCGGCGTCATGCACGAGAACGACCAGCAGCCCGAGGGCTACATCAAGATCAGCAACCATCTCGCCCAGCACGGCGAGTTGAGCCTGACGGCGATCGGCCTGTCCCTGTACATCCAGTCCCTGCCCACCGGCGCCGATGTGTCGATCAAGGCCCTGGCGCAGCGGTTCACCGATGGTGAGACCCACATCGCTTCGGCCCTGCGGGAACTGGTAGCCCACGGCTACCTCTCCCGTACCCGGGAGAGGCTTCCTTCGGGACGGATCGTCACTCGTACGGTGTCGTACAACGACCCGTCGGCGCATTAGCCCCTGGCGCTACGCCCCGTAGAAGAGGTCGTCCACGACCGCCCGCGCCCTGCGCGTGATGCGGCGGTAGTCGTCGAGGAGTTCGCCGACCGTGCCCTCCGCGTAGCCGAGGTAGCGGCCGACGGCCGCCAGTTCGCGGGCCTCCGAGGGGAAGGTGTCCCCGGCGCGGCCGCGGACCAGCATCACCGCGTTGCGGACCCGGGTGGCCAGTACCCAGGCCTCGTCCAGGATCTGCGCCTCCTCGGTCGGGATCAGCCCGGCCGCGTGGGCGGCGGCCAGGGCCTCGCGGGTCCGGGTGGTGCGCAGGCCGGGCTCCGACCAGGCGTGCTGCATCTGGATCAGCTGGACGGTCCACTCGACGTCGCTGAGGCCGCCGCGGCCCAGCTTGGTGTGGAGCGTGGGGTCGGCGCCGCGCGGGAGGCGCTCGGACTCCATGCGGGCCTTCAGGCGGCGGATCTCGCGGACCGCGTCCTCGCCGAGGCCCTCCATCGGGTAGCGCAGCGGATCGATCAGCTCGATGAAGCGGGCGCCGGTCTCGGCGTCGCCCGCGACCGTCTCGGCGCGCAGCAGGGCCTGGCTCTCCCAGGTCAGGGACCAGCGCCGGTAGTACGCGGCGTACGAGGACAACGTACGGACCAGGGGGCCGGAGCGGCCTTCCGGGCGCAGGTCGGCGTCGATGAGCAGCGGCGGGTCCGCGGTGGGGAGTTGGAGCAGCCTGCGCATCTCGGCGATGACGGTCTGGGCGGCCTTCGCGGCCTCCTGTTCGTCGACGCCCTCGCGGGGTTCGTGGACGAACAGGACGTCGGCGTCGGATCCGTAGCCGAGCTCGTGGCCGCCGAAGCGGCCGACGCCGATGATCGCGAAGCGGGTGGGCAGGGTCTCGCCCCAGTGGTGGCGGACGGCGGCGCGCAGGGCTCCGGCGATGGTGGCGGCGGTGAGGTCGGAGACTGCGCTGCCGACCCGGTCCACGAGGGCTCCGGGGTCCTCCTCGGCCGGGCTGTCCTCCGTACCGTAGGAGCGGATGATGTCGGCTGCGGCCGTACGGAAGAGCTCGCGGCGGCGGACCCCGCGTGCGGCGGCGACGCCGGCCTCGGCGCTGTCGGCGCGCCCGACGGCGGCGAGCACCTCCTGCTCCAGGGCCTCGTGGGTACGGGGTCCGAGGCCTTCGGGGTCGCCGAGCAGGGCGACGGCCTCGGGGGCGCGCATCAGCAGGTCGGGGGCGAGCCGGCCGGCGGACAGGACGCGGGCCAGGTTCTCGGCGGCGGCCCCCTCGTCGCGCAGGAGGCGCAGGTACCAGGGGGTCTTGCCGAGGGCGTCGGAGACCTTGCGGAAGTTCAGCAGGCCGGCGTCCGGGTCGGCGGAGTCGGCGAACCAGCCGAGCATGACCGGGAGCAGGGTGCGCTGGATGGCGGCCTTGCGGGTGACGCCGGAGGCGAGGGCTTCGAGGTGGCGCAGGGCCGAGGCCGGGTCGGCGTAGCCGAGGGCTTCGAGGCGCTGGCCGGCGGCGCGCGGGGAGAGCCGGGCCTCGCCGGGGGCGAGCTGGGCGACGGCGTCGAGCAGCGGCCGGTAGAAGAGCTTCTCGTGCAGGCGCCGGACCACGGAGGCGTGGCGGCGCCAGGCCTTGTTGAGCTCGACGACGGGCTCGGTGCGCAGGCCCAGCGAGCGGCCGAGGCGGCGCAGGTCGGCCTCGTCCTCGGGGACGAGGTGGGTGCGGCGCAGCCGGTGGAGCTGGATGCGGTGCTCCATGGCGCGCAGGAACCGGTACGCGTCGTTCAGCTGGGCGGCGTCGGTGCGGCCGACGTAGCCGCCGGCGGCGAGGGCGTGCAGGGCGTCGAGGGTGGTGCCGGAGTGCAGGCCGGCGTCGCTGCGGCCGTGGACGAGCTGGAGCAGCTGGACGGCGAACTCGACGTCGCGCAGGCCGCCGGGGCCGAGCTTGAGCTCGCGGTCGACCTGGGCGGCGGGGATGTTGTCGACGACGCGGCGGCGCATCTTCTGGACGTCGGCGACGAAGTTCTCGCGTTCGGCGGCCTGCCAGACGAGGGGCGTTATGGCGTCGATGTACTGGGCGCCGAGGTCCGGGTCGCCGGCGACCGCGCGGGCCTTGAGGAGGGCCTGGAACTCCCAGGTCTTGGCCCAGCGCTGGTAGTAGGCGAGGTGGGAGGCGAGGGTGCGGACGAGGGGGCCGTTGCGGCCCTCGGGGCGCAGGTTGGCGTCGACCGGCCAGATGGTGCCTTCGATGGTGGTCTCGGAGCAGATCCGCATGAGGTGGGAGGCGAGGCGGGTGGCGGCCTGGACGGCCTTGCCCTCGTCGGCGCCGGCCGGTGCGTCCCCGACGAAGATGACGTCCACGTCGGAGACGTAATTGAGCTCGTTGCCGCCGCATTTGCCCATGGCGATGACGGCGAGCCGGCAGGCGGCGGCGTCCTCGGGGGCGGCGGCGGACGCGATCCGCAGGGCGGCGCGGAGGGTGGCGGTGGCGAGGTCGGCGAGCTCGGCGGCGGTCTGGGCGACGTCGATGGTGCCGCAGACGTCGCGGGCGGCGATGGAGAGCAGGCAGCGGCGGTAGGCGACGCGCAGGGCGATGGGGTCGTGGGCCTGCGCGAGTCCCTGCTCGAACTCGGCGAGCCCGGGGTGCAGATCGGCGGCCTCGTACGTCACCAGCGCGTGCCAGTCGCGGGGGTGGCGGGCGAGGTGGTCGGCGAGCGCCTCGGAGGCGCCGAGCACGCCGAGGAGGCGGTCGCGCAGCGGCTTGGCGCTGACGAGGGTGTCGAGGAGTACGGGCCGCTCGTCCTCGCTCTGCGCCTCGGCGAGCCGGACCAGCCCGAGGAGGGCGAGATCGGGATCGGCGGTTGCCCCGAGGGCGTCGAGGAGCACCGGGTCGGTGCGTACGGAGGCCAGCGCGTCGGAGTCGAGCAGCCGGGCGGCGGCCGAGGGGTCGGTGAAGCCGCTGCGCAGCAGCCGCATGAAGGTACTGCTCCTGCGTCCCGGGACTGTCATCCCGCCGCCTCCCGCGTACGTCGCCGTCGCCGCCACCGGCGGAGCGTGCCTGGGGTGAGCCTAGCCGGAGCAGGCTTTCGATTCACGGCGTGGCCGAGCACGCACCATGATCCCGCTTATCGGATTATGTGTATACATTCGGACCCTGTGCCCTCCCTCCGGGCCGCTCCCGCCCAACGGCCCGAAGGACGCGCATGCCCGAAGGACACCCCACGCCGCCGGACCGGCCGGGGGCGGCCGGCGGCCGCCGCGCCGCACGGCGGGCGCGTACCGCCGAGGCCCAGGGGCGTCGGGGCGCTCGGAGCGCGCGGGCTCGGGGCCGGGTCGTCAAGGGGGTCGCCGGCGTCGCCGCCGCCGCGGCGGCCTGCATGTTCGTACTCCGCGGGAACGAGGCCCTCAGCGGCATCGGCGACCGCCACGGCCCCGTACCCACGGCCGCCGTCGACGCGCCCGACCCCGGCCGGGTGCTCCAGATCGTCGCCCACCCCGACGACGACCTGTACTTCATGAACCCGGACCTGCGGTACTCCATAACCGCCGGCCACCCGGTCACCACCGTCTACCTCACCGCCGGCGAGGCGGACGGCATCAACGCCACCGAAGGCAAGCAGGCCTCCACCCCCGCCAACAAGCCCGCCTACGCCGAGGCCCGCCAGAACGGCATCCGCGCCGCCTACGCCAAGATGGCCACCGGCGACCGCGGCAGCGCCTGGAAGCGCACCGTCGTCCCCACCAAGGGCGGCGGCCACGCCGAGGTCGACGTCCTCGTGGCCAAGCCCGAGGTCAACCTCGTCTGGCTGCAGCTGCGCGAGGCCGGCACCGTCTACGACAGCGCCCCCGACAGCCTGCACGGCCTGTGGGACGGCAAGATATCCGCGCTCGGCGCCCAGCTCGCCTCCGGCACCCCCGTCAAGCAGCGCTTCTCGTACTCCAAGGACCAGGTCGTCCGCACCCTCGTCGGCATCCTGGAGCAGTACGCGCCGACCACCGTCCGCGCCCAGGACCCCACCCCCGGCCGCTTCCCGGACACCAAGAAGTACACCGACCACCAGGACCACTTCTACGGCGCCCGCTTCGTACAGGCCGCCCTCGCCGCGTACGCGAAGGACGTCGACGCGAAGGACCGCCCGCACTTCGCGGTGCAGAACTACGTCGGCTACTTCAACGGCTCCCTGCCCAGCGCCCTGGACCCGGACGAAGCCAAGGAGAAGCTGGACATCCTGGACACCTACGCCTGGCTCGACAAGCAGAACCACTGCGGCAGCGACGCCGGCTGCGGAGACCTCAAGGTCGCCGACCACCCCGCCGGCAACGGCTGGACCTCGACCGTCAACTACGCCCGCGGCACCGGCACGTCCTGGCTGACCTCCGACAAGGAGCACGGCCTGTGGGCCTTCAAGGTGCTCGACGGCCAGGTCGCGCTCTGGCACCGGTCCGGCCCCATCGGCGCCTGGAGCGGTCCGCGCCTGCTGCCCGGCACCGGCATGGACCCGGGCGTGGCCACCGTCACCCTGCCGGACGGGCGGATCGCCGCCTTCGGCACCCGCACCTCCTTCGGCGCGCGGCCCGCGGACTACCGGCGCGAGGTCGTGTACGCCGTCCAGAAGGGCCCGGGCACCGAGGAGTTCGGGGACTGGCAGTCGCTCGGCACGCCCGAGACCGCCGACGAGAACTGGACCTCCGACATCAGCGCCCCCGCCGTCGCGGTCGACGGCACGGGGCAGTTGGCGGCGTACGTACGCGACGGCGCGGGCTCCCTGCGCGGGCGGGTGCAGTCGGCGAACGGCGGCTGGGGCCCGTGGACCCCGTACGGCGGCGCCGGCCTGCACGGCACCCCGGTCGCCGCCACCGACGGCGCCGGGCGGCGCATGGTGTTCGCGGCGACCTCCAAGTCGGTGCTGGGCTGGGCCCAGCCGAAGCCGGGCGCCCCGCTGGGGCCGGCCACCCCCACCGGGCTGCCGGACACGACGCTCCCGCTCACCGCGGAGGGGCGCGAGGGCGGGGTGCGGCTGTGGTTCCGCAAGCCGGGCTCGGGCAACGTCCGTACCGCCCTGGTGACGGGCGACGGCGGGCTGAAGGTGAACCACCTCACCGACCTCGGCGGGCTCCAGGGCTTCGGCTCGGTGACGGCGAGCGGGCACGTGCTGGCCGGCCGCTCGGCGGGCGGGCTGCTGGGCGCGGGCCTGGGGCCCGGGCGGCCGTGGGAGCGGTCGCCGCTGATGTTCGTCGGGGCGCCGTCGTCCACGATGACCGGCAGGAACACGGTCAGCCTGGCGGTGGTGGGGCTCGACGCGCGGCTGTACGTGACCTCGTCGGCGGACGAGGCGGACGCGCACCTGGCGCCCTGGCTGCCGGTGGGCCCGCGCAACACGGGCGGCCGCTGACAGCTCCCGGCAGGACGCCTTTTCCGGAAAACAGGAGCGATCGGTCACAACGGTGAACCAAGTCCCGCGATTTGGCCTCTCAGTGGATGAGCTGACTGAACTGCCGTTCTTCCCGCCCGGAACGACCCCAAGGCGTGACCGATGCCGATTGCCCGTCGCCGCTTCCTCCTCGCTGCCCTCCTTCCCGTACTCACCGTCGGTGCCACCGGCGTGCTCGCCGTCGCGACCGGCCAGCAGACGTCGGCAGAGGCCACCGCCACCCAGGAGCAGAGCCCGGACGTCGCGCTGACCGCGAGCACCACCTCCGGATCGGTCGTCCAGATCGTCGCCCACCCCGACGACGACCTGTTCTTCATGAACCCGGACCTCAGCCGCTCACTGACCGCCGGCCTCCAACTCACCACCGTGTACCTGACCTCCGGCGAGGCCGACGGCCGCAACGAGGCCAACGGGGCCGGCGCCAAGGACCCGGAGCAGCCCGCCGACCGCGCCCACTACGCCGAGGCCCGGCAGAACGGCATCCGCTGCGCGTACGCCCAGATGGTCACCGGCGACCGCACCAGCGCCTGGAAGCGCACGGTCATACCCACGGCGGGCGGCGGCCAGGCCGAGCTCGACGTGCTCATCGCCCGGCCGCAGGTCAACCTGGTCTGGCTGCAGATGCGCGAGGCCCGCAACCCCACCGCCGAGAACCCGGACAGCCTGCGCGGGCTGTGGAACGGCAAGATACCCGCGCTCGGCGCCCAGTTGACCACCGCGACCCCGGTCAAGCAGCAGTCCACGTACACCAAGGACCAGGTGGTCCAGTCGATAGCCGGGCTGCTCGCGCTGTACAAGCCGACGACGATACGCATGCAGGACCCGACGCCGGGCCGGTACCAAGACACCGGCAAGTACACCGACCACCAGGACCACATGTACGGCGCCCGCTTCGTGCAGGCCGCCACCGCCGCGTACGCCGCCCAGGTCACGGACCGCCCGCGGTTCTCGGTGCAGAACTACCTCGGCTATCACAACGGCACCCTCCCGCACGCGCTGGACCCGCAGACGGCCGAGACGAAGATCGGCTTCCTCAAGACGTACGCCTGGCTCGACCACCAGAACTACTGCGGCAGCCCCTCGGGGTGCGGCGACCGCAAGGTGGCGAGCAGCCCCACCGGCCGCAACTGGGCCCAGTCGCTGCGCTACGCCCGCGCCGACAACACCTCCTGGCTGGCGGCGGGGGCCGGCGGCCGGCTGTACGCCTTCGCGGCCCTGGACGGGCAGATGGCCGTCTGGACCCGGCCGGGCACGGGCGGCCCGGGCGGCTCGGCCGCCGCCTGGACCGGTCCCGACCTGCTCCCCGGCACCGGCATCGACCCGGGCGCGAGCACCGCCCGGCTCCCCGACGGCCGCATCGCGGTCCTCGCCACCCGTACGGTCCTGGGCCCGGGGCCCGCGGACTACCGGCGCGAGATCGTGTACGCCGTCCAGTCCGCGCCCGACGGCCCGTTCGGGCCGTGGCAGTCGCTCGGCACGCCCGAGGGCGCCGACGACGAGGGCACCTCCTCGATCAGCGCGCCCGCGGCGTCCGTGGCCGCGGACGGCCGGCTGACCGTCTACGTCCGCGACTCCCGCCGCACCCTGCGCGCCCGCGAGCAGCAGCCGGACGGCGTCTTCGGCGCCTGGCAGCACCTGGGCGGCGAGGACCTGCAGAGCGACCCGGTGACGTCGGTCGACGCCGCCGGGCGGCGCCAGGTGTACGCCACGACCACCAAGTCCGTGCTGGCCTGGACCCAGCCCGCCCCGGGCGCCCCGCTCCAGGGGCCGTTCCCGACGGGCCTGCCGGCCACCACGGTCCCGCTGTCGGCGGCTCCGGAGGGCGCGGGCGTGCGGCTCTACTTCCGGCGCCCCGACTCGGGGGTCGTCCGTACGGCCCTGGTCACGGCGGGCGCCGCCAAGCCGCAGGTCTCCAGCGTCTCGGAGGCCGGCGGCCGGGCGGGCTACGGCGCGGTCGGCGTCGCGGGCCGCCTCCTGTCGGGGCGCGCGGACACGGGCACGGTCGCCGCGACGGGCCTCGGCGGCCCGCCGGCGTGGACGGAGTCGCAGATGCTCTACGCGGGCGCCCCGGCCGGCGTCCTCGAACCGGCGGGCGCGACGACGACGGTCCTGGGCCTGGACGCCGAACTCCACATCACCACGGCCCCACCCAACACCCCCACCCCCCACACCCCCTGGCACCGGGCGGTCCCCCGCAAGTAACCCCCGCCGGCACGCCAACGGCCCCGCCCCGTCAGGAGACTTCAGGTCTGGTGTTGTGCTTCACCTGTCCACGAATAGGCGACAAAACCAGCCAAGTAACGGCATGATGACTGACTGTGAGAGCTGGGGGACGCGGCCGGGGGCCGAAGCACGTTGGCGTGCTGTTCTTGCTCGTGCTGGTGCTGGGGGTGGGCGGGGCACTGGTGCTGGCTTGGCACTTTGAGTTAGGCAGTGCCACGACAGCGGCCACGTTGCTCCCCACACTGGCGCCCGCCTACTTGGCCTGGAAGGCTTTCCAGCACGACCGGCTCGAAGCCCTCCCCCTTGTGGACCTGAAAGCGGTCGCCGACCAGCTCACGCAAGTGATCAAGAATCAGTGGGACAACGAAGCCGCCATCCGCCGTCTAAACGATCCCTATCCGCTACCCGTCGCTTGGCGCGCCGCCGATGCGGACCTGGTCGAGCCGTGGGCTTTGCTGACTGACGTGGCTCGGGCCTGGCCCGGGGGGCCGCCAGGGGATCCCACCCAGTGGCCTACGGACGCTTCGGGACTGGCAGGCGCCGATGGGCAGATCGGCGAGGTGTTTGCCCAGCGGGTGCCAACTCGTCGCCTGGTGGTCCTGGGCCTGCCCGGCTCTGGCAAGACCATGCTGCTCATCCGCCTGCTTCAGGACCTGATCGCGCGGCGGACGGGCGGCGGCCCGGTGCCGGTGCTGTTCTCCCTCGCCTCCTGGGACCCCGCCCACCAGCCCATGCAGGACTGGCTGGCCGAGCAGTTGCGACGCGACCATGCCGGGCTCCGCGCCCTGGTCCCGCCGGCTGCTGCCGGGGCCGCCCAGGTCGACTTGGCCCAGGCCCTGCTGGATGCCCGGATGATCCTGCCGCTCCTTGACGGTTTCGATGAACTTCCCCCCGCCCTGCACGCGATAGCCCTCGATGCCTTCAACCGGGCCTTGCCTGCCAAGCAGCCTTTGGTGGTGGCCAGCCGTGTTGCCGCCTACCGGGACGTCCTCACCCAACCGGATGCCATGGTGCGGCTCAACGGAGCTGCCGGCATTCAACTCCTACCGCTCACTGCCGACCAAGCGGCTTCCTACCTTCGTCACGATGCCGGCGGCGAGGGCACATCCGCTGCTGAGCGCTGGAACGATGTGGCCACCCAGTTGAGCGTCGACACCCCCGTCGGACAAGCTCTCAGCACCCCCTTGGGCCTCTTCCTGGCTCGCACCATCTACAACCCCCGCCCCGACACCGCAGCCAGGTCCGGCGTCATTCCCCACCCGAACGAGCTCTGCAACACAGCGGCCTTCCCCAACCGGGCCGCCCTCAATGCCCACCTGTTCAACGCCTACATCCCCGCCGCCTACGCTCTTCACCACTCGCGCCTGTCCCGCTGGACCATCCCCCAAGCCCACCACTCCCTGGTCTTCCTCGCCCGGCACCTGGAGAACCACCGCGACGGCAGCCCCAACCTGGCCTGGTGGGAGCTTCCTTACGCCCTTCCCGCACACGTCCGCCGCCTGGTGTTCGGGCTCGTGGTCTTTCTCGTGGGTGGGCTCGTGAGCGGCCTCGCGGCCGGGCTCGTGTTCGGACTCATGGTCGGGCTCAGGTCCACACCCTCGGGCACCCCGAGTACGCGGCTGCGCTGGTCACCCCGCGAACTCGGGAGGCAGCTCGTAGCCGGGCTCGGGTTCGGACTCGTGACGGGGCTCGCGTTCGGGCTGGTGTTCGGGCTGGGACTCGGCCTCGCAGCCGGGCTCGCGTTCGGAATCACGTTCGGACTCATGTCCACACGCGCGGGCACCCCAAGTACGCGGCTGCGCTGGTCAACCCGCGAACTCGGCGGGCAGCTCGTGGCCGGGATCCGGTTCGGACTCGTGGGTGGGCTCGCCGCCGGGATCGGGTTCGGACTCGTGGCCGGGCTCGCGGCCGGGATCGGGTTCGGACTCGTGACGGGGCTCGTTTTTGCGATTGTGTTCGGGCTCGGGTTCGGACTCATGGTCGGACTCGTTGCCGGACTCCGGTCCACGCCCTCAGGCGCCCCAGGTACACGGCTACGCTGGTCACCCGGCAAGCTTGCCGGGCAGCTTGTGGTAGGGATCGTGACCGCGGTCATGTTCGGGCTGTTCGTGGCCGGCGGGGCGGGGCGAGTGGCCGGGATGGGGTTCTGGCTCATGGTCGGGCTCGTGGCCGGGCTTGCGTTCGGGCTCCGGTCCACGCGCTTGAGCACCCCAGGTACACGTCAGCGCTGGTCACCCCGCAAGCTCGGGGGGCAGCTTGTTGCCGGGCTTTCGGCCGGGCTCGCGGTCGGGCTCGCGCTCGGACTCCTGGCCGGCCTCGGGCTCGCGGACGGGCTCGGGCTCGGGCTCGTGGTCGGGCTCGCGTTCGGGCTCATAGTCGGGCTCGTGGCCGGGCTCAGGGGAGAAGAGCCCAACCTGACCACCATGACTGGACCCGCGACCCTGCTCGCTCAGGATCGCCGTACCTTCCTCGTGATCGGGTTCGTGGGCGGGTTCGTGGGCGGCGGGTTCGGACTCGCGGCCGGGCTCGCCGGTGAGCCCCTGGTCGGGCTCTTCTTCGGGATCACGGGCGGTGGGTTCGGACTCCTGGCCGGGTTTGCTGTCGGGCTTGAGCAGACAGCATGGGGCGGCTGGGTGATAGCCAAGGCCTACTTGGCATTGCGACGCCGAGTTCCTTGGAATTTGATGTCGTTCCTTCAGGATGCACATGAGCATCGTGGTGTGCTGCGGCAGGTGGGGGCGGTTTACCAGTTCCGCCACCTTGACCTGCAACGCCACCTCGCCCACCAACCCTGGCCACCCACCACCTGACCAACGCCCCGACCCCTTCTACACCTCGGTGTCTGGATGGGGCGTATGAGGGCTCGGATTCTGCGTCCGACGGCCCACGGACGGCACAAGGCCAGTGAGACGGCTCCGGGCCGGCGGTCGATGACCGTCGGCCCGGCGTATCAGAGAATTCTGGCAGTGGCGCTTACCTGCGGTCAGAGGACCGGGAGGTTCTTGCGGAGTTCGAAGGCCGTGACCTCCGAGCGGTACTCCTCCCACTCCTGCTTCTTGTTGCGCAGGAAGAAGTCGAAGACGTGCTCGCCCAGGGTTTCGGCGACCAGTTCGCTGCGTTCCATCAGGGAGATGGCCTCGCCGAGGTTCTGGGGGAGGGGTTCGATGCCCATCGCGCGGCGTTCGGCGTCGGAGAGGGCCCAGACGTCGTCGTCGGCGCCCGCCGGGAGTTCGTAGCCCTCCTCGATGCCCTTGAGGCCGGCCGCGAGGAGGACGGCGTACGTCAGGTACGGGTTGGCGCCCGAGTCGATCGAGCGGACCTCGATGCGGGAGGAGCCCGTCTTGCCCGGCTTGTACATCGGGACGCGGATCAGGGCCGAGCGGTTGTTGTGGCCCCAGCAGATGTACGAGGGGGCCTCGCCACCGGAGCCGGCCGTGCGGGAGGAGCCGCCCCAGATGCGCTTGTAGGAGTTCACCCACTGGTTCGTCACCGCCGCCGTCTCCGCGGCGTGGCGCAGCAGGCCCGCGATGAAGGAGCGGCCGACCTTGGAGAGCTGGTACTCGGCTCCCGACTCGTAGAAGGCGTTGCGGTCCCCCTCGAAGAGGGAGAGGTGGGTGTGCATGCCCGAGCCGGGGTACTCCGAGAACGGCTTGGGCATGAAGGTGGCCTGGACGCCCTGCTCCAGCGCGACCTGCTTCATCACCAGGCGGAACGTCATGATGTTGTCGGCCGTCGAGAGGGCGTCGGCGTAGCGGAGGTCGATCTCCTGCTGGCCCGGGGCGCCCTCGTGGTGGCTGAACTCGACCGAGATGCCCATGGATTCGAGCATGGTGATCGCCTGGCGGCGGAAGTCCATGCCGACGTTCTGCGGAGTGTGGTCGAAGTAGCCGGAGTTGTCCGCCGGCACCGGGCGGGTCCCGTCCAGCGGCTTGTCCTTCAGCAGGAAGAACTCGATCTCCGGGTGGGTGTAGAAGGTGAAGCCCAGGTCGGAGGTCTTGTTCAGGATGCGCTTGAGGACGAAGCGCGGGTCCGCGAAGGAGGGGGAGCCGTCCGGCATCAGGATGTCGCAGAACATCCGGGCGGTCCCGGGGGCCTCCGCGCGCCACGGCAGTATCTGGAACGTGCTGGGGTCCGGCTTGGCGATCATGTCGGACTCGTAGACCCGGGCGAAGCCCTCGATGGCCGAGCCGTCGAAGCCGATGCCCTCGTCGAAGGCCTGCTCCAGCTCGGCCGGGGCGACCGCGACGGACTTCAGGAAGCCCAGTACGTCGGTGAACCACAGGCGCACGAACCGGATGTCGCGCTCCTCGAGCGTCCGGAGGACGAATTCCTGCTGCTTGTCCATGCCTTCATCCTCGCAGTTCAGACGGCCTGTGCACCACTCCCCCGAGGGTGTGTGGGCACGGTCGGGCGGGCCCAGTATCGCCAGCCGCGGTTTCCGCCACATTACGCACCCTTGAAAGCTCGTGGCACCCCCGCACTGACCTCGGGGCCGTCATGAGCATTACCATCTGCGCCCATGGGGGGCCGGGAGCACATACGACGCGGGCGCATCGGGCGCCGTGTACGTCGGCGTGCCGTCATCGTGGTCGCCCTCTCCGTGCTGTTCGGAGCCCTGTTCCTGTGCGTACGGCCGGGCGAGCCGCATGCCGGGAACGCCGCGAGCGCCGGGGCCACCGGGGCCGCCATCACCCCGGCCACGCAGACGGCGCGCGCCGTCTGCGTGGCTCCCGACGAACCGCCCGGCTGCTCCCCCTTCTCGCACGTGGCCCCCGGCGTGCTGCCCGCCCCGCCGCCCGCCGTGACCGTGCCGGGCTCCGCCCCGGATCCCGTCGCGCGCGCCGCCGACGGCGGGCCGGCCCGGCCGCACGGGACGCTCGCGCGCGCCCCCGACCTCCATGCCCTCCAAGTGCTGCGGACCTGACCGGTCCGGGCGCCGTACCGCGCTCCACCGGATCCATCCCTCCACCCCCCTCAGCAGAAGGATTCAGGGCACATGGCCAGCAGCACCTCTCCCGACAACAGCTCCCGCCAGGCGCGCATAGCCGAGATGCGCCGCGCCGAACGCTCCCGCGACCGGCGCAACGCGGCCCTCGCGATCACCGCCTCCGTGGCCGTCGCCGCCGCGCTCATCGGATTCGGCGCATGGGTGTTGATCGACAAGAAGGAGAAGAAGGACGCCGCGGTGGTGGCCGCCAAGGCCCCCGTGAACGGCGAGCAGACCTGGGACGCGAAGACGCTGGGCCGCAACCACGTCGAAACCCCGGTGAAGTACCCGATGAACCCGCCGGTCGGCGGCGACCACAACCCGCGCTGGATGAACTGCAACGGCGACGTCTACAAGAACGCGGTCCCCGAGGTCAACGCCGTCCACTCGCTGGAGCACGGCGCGGTCTGGGTGACGTACAACGAGAAGGCCGCCAAGGGCGACGTCGACGCGCTCGCCGGGACGGTGGCCAAGACCCCGTACACGCTGATGAGCCCGGTCAAGGAGCAGGCCGGCACGATCATGCTGAGCGCCTGGGGCAAGCAGCTGACGGTGGACAAGGCGGACGACCCCCGGGTCGCGCAGTTCTTCACCAAGTACGTGCAGGGCCCGCAGACCCCCGAGCCCGGCGCCGCCTGCACCAACGGGCTGGCCGAGAAGTGACCCGTACGTACTGGGCGGCCGGGACGGCCGTCCTGCTCGCGCTCCTGTTCGCGGTGGCGGCCACGGTCGCCTCCGCGAGCGGGGGCGACGGAGACGGCTCCCGTACGTCGTCCCGCGCGCCTGGCCTCTACTCGCCGGACGCGGGTTTCGCCCGGGACATGGCCGTGCACCACCAGCAGGCGGTGGAGATGTCGTTCATCGTGCGGGACCGCACCAAGGACGAGCCGGTGCGCTCCCTCGCGTACGACATCGCCAACACCCAGGCCAACCAGCGCGGCATGCTGCTGGGCTGGCTGGACCTGTGGGGGCTGCCGAAGGTGGTGGCCGACGAGCCGCCGATGTCCTGGATGGGGTCGGCGGATCAGCACGCCGGACACGACATGGCGGGGCACGACATGGGCGGGTCCGACATGGCCGGGCACGACATGGGCGGCGCCACCGCCAAGCCCGGCGCGCTCATGCCCGGCATGGCCACCAAGGAGGAGCTCTCGCAGCTCGGCGCCGCCGAGGGCCGGGACGCGGAGGTGCTCTACCTCCAGCTGATGACCGACCACCACAAGGGCGGCGTCGCGATGGCCCGGGGCTGCGCGGCGCAGTGCGAGACCCCCGCCGAGCGGGCGCTGGCCCAGGGCATGGTCGAGGCGCAGCAGTCGGAGCTCACCCTCATGGCGGACATGCTGAAGCAGCGCGGGGCTGCGCCGCGCGGGTGACGGGACACGCTCGTACGGTGGTGAGAGGCGTCCTCTCACCCGTACGGGCGTGTGCTCCGCCGCGTGGGGGAGCGCCGCGGCCGAGCGCGTCCGCGAGCGGCTGTGAACGGCGTTCAGGGAGGTTTCAGCGATGACGACCGCCGCAGACATCATGCACCCCGGGGCCCAGTGGATCCCCGCCACCGAGACCCTCGACCGGGCCGCCCAGCTGATGGCCCGGCTCAATGTGGGCGCCCTGCCCATCAGCGACGCCGACGAGCGGCTGTGCGGCATCCTCACCGACCGCGACATCGTCGTGAACTGCGTGGCCAAGGGGCACGACCCGGCGAAGGTCACCTGCGGTGACATGGCCCAGGGCACCCCGCGCTGGATCGACGCGGGCGCGGACGTCACCGACGTCCTGGAGGAGATGGAGAACCACCAGATCAAGCGCCTGCCGGTCATCAGGAACAAGAAGCTGGTCGGCATGATCAGCGAGGCCGACCTGGCCCAGCACCTCTCCGAGGAGCAGCTGGCGGGCTTCATGGAGAAGGTCTACGCGAAGCGCTGACCCGATTTCCGCACCCCCGCGTCCAGGACCGCCCGCGCCACCTCGCCCGGGCGGTCCGGCATGACCAGGTGCCCCGCGGGCTCGGCGACCACGAAGCGGGCGCCGAGCCGGTCGGCCAGCTCCGCCTGGCGCTCGCACCACCGCAGGGCACCCCGGCCCGCCGAGCCGTCGTACCCGGCGAGGACGGTGACGGGCACGGCCGGCGGGCGCCCGGTCCGCAGCGCGAGCACCTCGGCGGCGGTGTCGAGGTAACGGGCGTTCTCCAGCAGGGCGCCCCGCCAGACCCGGCCGGTGCGGTAGACGCGGCGTACGAGGTCCCGCGCAGCCGGATCGGAGCCGCCGGTGCGGGAGGCCCGTACGGCGGCGCGCCGCGCGAGCGGACCCAGCGCGGCGGGCAGCCCGGCGGCGGTCAGGGCCCGGCCGAGCACGCGCGCGGCGCCGGTGCGCAGCCCGGCGGGCAGCACCGTACGGGGATCTTCCTCGATGCTGGTGTCGACCAGGACCAGGGCTGCGGTGCGCTCGGGGTACAGGCGGGCGAAGGCCTCGGCGTGGAACCCGGCGATCGAGTGCCCGGCGACGGTGACGGGGCCGGCCAGGCCGAGCGCATCCAGCAGCCCGGCGATCCGGCGGGCCTCCCCGGCGGCGGTCGGCGGGGCGGTGGCGGGGCCGCTCAGCCCGTGCCCGGGGCGGTCGAAGCGGACCACCGTACGGCCCTGCGCGACGAGCAGCGCGGAGACGGGGTCCCAGTCGAACCAGGCCATCGCGAGCCCGGCGCTCAGCACCACGGGCGGCCCGCTCCCCTCGACGACGACGTGCAGCGGAACCCCGTCCGCCCCGTCCACCCGTACGAAACGGCCGGTCGTCACGTGCGCCGCTCCTTGTGGACGGAGTACGCGAGCAGGCCCAGCCAGAGCGCCACGAACAACACCTGCAGCCGCTGCCCGGCCCCGAGCGCCCAGGTCCCGCGCCCGGCGGTGAACAGCGCGATGGCGGACAGGGTCCAGACGGTGGCCAGCAGCTCCAGCGCCACCAGGGCGGGTCCGTAGCGGGCGAGCGGGGCGAGGCGGCGGTAGCGGCGGGCGGCGAAGGTGAGGGCCACTATCCCGACGAGGGCGCCGGTCATGGCGAGGCTGCTGCTGACGGCATGCGCCTGATGGGTGGCCGGGACCAGGCCGGCGGTCTCCCGCGCTGCGCACACGGGGTCCACGGTCGGCGTGCAGCTGAGCGGGAGCCAGGCGTCGGCGGCGGTGGCCGCACCGAAGAGGGTGACGCCGGCCCAGCCGACGACCGACCAGGGGAGCCGGGATCCGCCGCCCCGCAGCAGCCAGGCGAGCCCCAGCAGGCCGCCCGCGAAGGCGAGCAGGCCGGCGGTGAAGTCGGTGGCCCGGAAGAGCCCGCCGAGCGGCTGGTCCTGGGCGGCCAGCTCGCTGACGTACGTCTCGATGGGGTTCAGGCCGGTCGAGAGGACGACCTCCAGCACCCAGGCGGTGTACGCGGCGGCGCCCAGGCCGATGAGGAGGACGACCGGCCACGGATTCCTGGTGAACAGTCCCTTTTCGGGATGTGTGGACATACTGCGCATCTTCCTCAACACGGCGGACCCGGTCCTACGATCAGATACCCACCCGGGGTAGGGTTCCGCCCATGACGCGCCCTGCCCAGCGCACCGCACAACGAGCCGCCCGGTGGCCCCGGCTGCTGCTGCTCGCTGCGCTGCTCCTGGGCATCGTCACCATGCACACCCTGGGCCATCCGAGTCGGTCCCACACCATGGAGGACGCGACTGCGGTCGCCACCGTTGCCTCGGCCGCGCGTGCGGCCGACCACACCTCGGGCCGCGTCTCGGGCCACACCTTCGGCCGGACGGCGGACCACGCCCCGGGCGACCGGGGCCCCGCCGCCGAGGCTCCGCCGGCCGGCTCCGGCATGGACCCCATGTCGGTGTGCCTGGCCGTGCTCGGCGGGCTCACCCTGCTGATCCTGGGCGCCGGACCGGCCGGCCTCCGCGACGCCGCGCCGCTCGGGGGCGCGGCCCGCGCGCCGGGCCGGTCCGGCGGACCCGACCCGCCCTCACCCCGCGAACTCCTCACCCGGCTCGCGGTACTGCGCGTATAGCGACGGGCCCGCTGCCGCCCCCGCATGCCCGCGCGGCGGCAGCAGACGGCGCCCATCCGCTCGTACGACACACGCCACGAGGTGCTTCCATGCGCTCTCTTCCCACCCGCCCCACTCGCCCCACCCGCCGCGCCGTGCTAGGCGCCACCGCCGCCCTCGCCGGTTCGGGGCTGCTCGCCGCCTGCTCCGACGGCCCCGGCATGTCCGACGGCTCCGGCATGGACCACGGCTCCATGAACCACGGCGGCCCCTCCCCCGCCGCCTCGCCGGGCGGCTACGTCGACCCCGCCGGGCCCGAGGTGCAGGCCGCCGAGGCCGCCCGCAAGGCCACCGGACCGGTCTCCGAGGTCAGGCTGACCGCCACCGCCACCCCGCTCGACCTCGGCGGCGGGCTCACCGTCCGCTCCTGGGCGTACGGGGACCGGCTGCCCGGCCAGGAGGTCCGGGTCACCGCGGGCGGCACCCTCGCCCTGACCCTGGCCAACAACCTCCCGCAGGCCACCTCCCTGCACTGGCACGGCCTCGCCCTGCGCAACGACATGGACGGGGTCCCGGGCCTGACCCAGCGGGACATCGCGCCGGGCGGGTCCTTCACGTACCGCTTCGCCGTCCCGCACCCGGGAACGTACTGGTTCCACCCGCACTCGGGGGTCCAGCAGGACCGCGGCCTTTACGCGCCGCTCATCGTCGAGGACCCGAAGGAGCCCCTCGCGTACGACAAGGAGTGGGTGGTGGTCCTGGACGACTGGGTCGACGGAGTGGACGGCTCCACCCCCGACGCGGTCCTCGCCGAACTCCGCAAGGGCATGGACATGGGGGCGGGCGGCGGCCACGCGGGCCACGGCGCCCCCGCCCCGCAAACCCCCGCCCCGCAGACCCCGGCCGCGGGCGGCGCGCCCTCGCGGCTGCTCATGGGCGGGGAGAGCGACGTCCTCGGCAAGGACCCGGGCGACGTCGCGTACCCGTACTACCTGGTCAACGGCCGGACGGCACAGGACCCCTCGGTCTTCAACGCCAAGCCGGGCGACCGGATCCGGCTGCGGATCGTCAACGCGGGCGGGGACACCGCCTTCCGGATCGCCCTCGGCGGCCACGAACTGACGGTCACCCACACCGACGGCCACCCGGTGGAGCACGCGAGGACCGGCTCCCTGCTGCTCGGCATGGGCGAGCGGTACGACGTACTGGTCACCGCGCAGGACGGGGTGTTCCCGCTGACCGCGCTCGCCGAGGGCAAGGGCGGGTCGGCATCGGCCCTCGCCCTGCTGCGCACCGGGCCGGGTACGGCGCCCACGGCCGCGACCCGGCCCGCAGAGCTGAACAGGACACCGCTGACGGCGGACGGACTGCGGGCGGCCGAGCCCGCCGTCCTGGCGGCCCGTACGCCGGACCGCACGATCCGGATCGAACTGACCGGCGGGATGGCGAAGTACGACTGGGCCTTCGACGGCAAGCCGTACACCCCGGACCAGCGGCACCCGGTGAAGGCGGGCGAGCGGGTCCGGCTGGAGTTCAACAACTCCACAACGATGTGGCACCCGCTCCACCTGCACGGGCACACCTTCGCCCTCGGCGGCGGTGCGGGCGGCGCGCGCAAGGACACCGCGCTGATCCTGCCGGACAAAAAGCTGACGGTGGACTTCGACGCCGACAACCCCGGGCTGTGGATGGCTCATTGTCACAACGTGTACCACGCGGAGGCCGGGATGATGACGGTGCTCGGCTACCAGCGGTAGCCCTCCGCCGGGGAGTCCGGCCCCCGGTCCCCGGCCCGTCCCCGGCCCGTGGGCCGGGGACGGGCCGGGGGCCGAACCCCCTTGGAGCCGTACGGGGCGCATGGCAGGCTTGGTGATCACCCCGCACACCACCCCCGTGAGGACTCCCGCCAGGTATGAGCACGCCCCCGAACCAGCCCGAGCACCCGTCCGGTCCGCCGACGGAGCCCACGGGCACGCCCATACCGGCGCCGGCCTCGGACACGCCCTCCGCGCCCGAGCCGGCACAGCCGCTCTCGCTCCGGAAGACCCCGGAGCCCACGCCGGAGCCGACCCCGACCCCGGCCCCGGCCCCGGCCCCGGCCCCCGAAGCGCAGCCCGAGCCGGCCCCGGCCCCCGCGCCTCAGCCCGCGCCCGCCCCGGCCTTCGCGCCGCCCGCGCCCGTGCCCCCGGCCCCCTCCTTCGGCGCGCCGGCGGCGCCCGTACCGCCCGGGGGCGCCTGGGGCGCCCACCCCGGCGCCATCCCCGGCAACCCGTGGGGCACGCCCCCGCCTGCCACCACCAACGGCCTGGCCGTCGCCGCCCTCATCCTCGGCATCGCCGCCGTGCTCATCGGCCTGATCCCGTTCATATTCTGGGCGGGCGCCCTCCTCGCCGTGGTCGGCATCGGCATCGGCATCGGTGCCCTCGTCCGCGCCTCGAAGGGCGCCGGCCGCAAGTCGATGGCCGTCACCGGCACGGTCCTCGCCGTGCTCGGCCTCGGCTCCTCGGTCGGCGGCCTCTTCCTCACCGGCCTCGTCGTCACGAACGTGGCCGACGCCAAGCTCAAGGAGGGCTGGAAGGTCCCGGACGACATCGGCGGCAGCCGGCCGCCGGTCCCCAGGTTCTCGCCGAAGCCGCTGCCGTCGCCCTCGCCCACGCAGGTCCCCGGCATCACTTCCCCGCTGCCGTTCGGCGAGACGTACACGTACCCGAACGGCATCAAGGTGACCCTCTCGGCGCCGAAGAAGTACGTCACGAAGAACAAGTACTCCACGGTCGGCAACGCGGTGGAGTTCACGCTCACCATCACCAACAACTCCACCGAGACCCACAACGTCATCTACGCGGTGCCCAACGTCCGCGACGACAAGGGCATGACCGCCAAGCTCGCCTTCGACGGCGGCGACGTCCCGAAGATGATCAGGGGCGACATCCTGCCGGGCGAGTCCGCCAGCGGGATCCTGGCCTACGAGGTCCCCGAGGGCACCGACCACCTCTCGGCCGACATCTCCCCCGGCATCCGGCTGCCCAGCGCGAAGTTCAGCGGCTCGATCGGCTGACCGGAACGCGGCGTAGAACACGGCGGAAAGCACGGCGGAAAACACGGCAAGAGGCACGGACCCCAGGACATCGCGTCAGAAAGACGATTACACTGGGCCCGTGCCTCAACTTCGCCTCGCTCTGAATCAGATCGACTCGCAGGTCGGCAACATCGCCGCCAACGCCGACTCGGTCGTCCACTGGACCCGGCACTCCGCCGAGCAGGGCGCCCACCTGGTGGCGTTCCCGGAGATGATGCTGACCGGGTACCCCGTCGAGGACCTCGCCCTGCGCGCCTCCTTCGTCGAGGCCTCCCGTACCGCGCTGCGCGAACTCGCGGAGCGGCTGGCGGCCGAGGGCTTCGGCGGACTGCCGGTCGTCGTCGGCTACCTCGACCGTACGGAGCAGGCCGCCCCGCGGCTCGGCCGCCCCGCCGGGTCCCCGGAGAACGCGGCCGCCGTGCTGTACGGCGGGAAGGTCGTCCTCCGGTTCGCCAAGCACCACCTCCCCAACTACGGCGTGTTCGACGAGTTCCGGTACTTCGTGCCGGGCGACACCCAGCCGGTCGTCCGGGTCCGCGGCGTCGACGTGGCCCTGGCCATCTGCGAGGACCTCTGGCAGGAGGGCGGCCGCGTCCCGGCCACCCGCTCCGCCGGGGCCGGCCTGCTGATCTCCGTCAACGCCTCCCCGTACGAGCGCAACAAGGACGACCTGCGCCTCGAACTGGTGCGCAGGCGTGCCAAGGAGGCCGGCTGCACCCTCGCCTACCTGGCGATGATCGGCGGCCAGGACGAGCTTGTCTTCGACGGGGACTCGATCGTCGTCGACGCCGACGGCGAGGTCATCGCCCGCGCCCCGCAGTTCTCCGAGGGCTGCGTCCTCGTCGACCTCGACCTGCCGGCCGCCCGCGCCGACGCCCCCGAGGGCCTCGTCGACGACGGGCTGCGGATCGACCGCGTGATCCTCTCCGAGGAGCCGGTGGAACCGTATGAGCCCGTGGTCACCGGCGGGTACGCCGACCGCCTGGACGACGACGAGGAGATCTACGACGCGCTGGTCGTGGGGCTGCGCGCGTACGTCAAGAAGAACGGATTCCGCTCCGTCCTGATCGGGCTCTCCGGCGGCATCGACTCCGCGCTCGTCGCCGCCGTCGCCTGCGACGCGATCGGCGCGCAGAACGTGTACGGCATCTCGATGCCCTCGAAGTACTCCTCGGACCACTCCAGGGGCGACGCCGCCGATCTGGCCGACCGGACCGGCCTGAACTTCCGGACCGTACCGATCGAGCCGATGTTCGACGCCTACATGGGCTCGCTGGGCCTGACCGGCCTGGCGGAGGAGAACCTCCAGTCCCGGCTGCGCGGCACCATGCTGATGGCGGTCTCCAACCAGGAGGGCCACATCGTGCTGGCCCCGGGCAACAAGTCGGAGCTGGCCGTCGGCTACTCCACCCTGTACGGCGACTCGGTGGGCGCGTACGGCCCGATCAAGGACGTCTACAAGACGGACGTCTTCCGGCTCGCGCGCTACCGCAACCGGGCCGCGGCCGAGCGCGGCGAGACCCTGCCGATCCCGGAGAACTCCATCGTGAAGCCGCCGAGCGCCGAGCTGCGCCCGGGCCAGGTGGACACGGACTCGCTGCCGGACTACCCGGTGCTCGACGCGATCCTGGAGCTGTACGTGGACCGCGACCAGGGCATCGACGCGATCGTCGAAGCCGGCTTCGACCGTGCGCTGGTCGCCAAGACCCTGCGGATGGTGGACACGGCGGAGTACAAGCGGCGCCAGTACCCGCCGGGCACGAAGATCTCCGCGAAGGGCTTCGGCAAGGACCGCCGGCTGCCCATCACGAACGGCTGGCGGGAGCACGCGTAGCCGCTGCCGCCGCCGGGTCTCACCCGTATGGGCGTACGGGCGTACGCGCTACTGCTTCACGGTCAGCCGCGCGGCGATCGGCAGGTGGTCGCTCCCGGTGCGCGGCAGGCTCCAGGAGGCGTCCGGCGTGATCCCGCGGACCATGATCTGGTCGATCCGGGCCATCGGGAACTGGGCCGGCCAGCTGAACCCGAAGCCGTCGCCCGCCGCGCCCTGCGTGGAGCGCATCTGCGAGGTGACGTCGGACAGGGACCGGTCGTTCATGGTGCCGTTGAGGTCGCCGAGCAGGATGACCTTCTTCAGCGGTTCGGCGGCGAGCGCGGAGCCCAGGGCGGCGGCGCTGTTGTCGCGCTGGTTGGCGGTGAAGCCCGCGTTGAGCTTGACCCGCACGGAGGGCAGGTGGGCGGCGAAGACGGCGATCTTTCCGTACGGGCTGTCCACGGTGGCGCGCATGGCGCGGGTCCAGCCCATCTTTATGTCGACGGGAGTGCTGGAGCTGAGCGGGTACTTGCTCCACACGCCGACCGTGCCCTCGACGGAGTGGTACTTGAACCCGCCGGCCAGGGCCCGCTCGTAGACGGGGACGACGCTGCCCTTGAGCTCGGTCAGGGCCAGCACGTCCGCGCCCGACTTGGCGATCTGGGCGGCGGTGCCCCGCGGGTCGGGGTTGTCTGCGTCGACGTTGTGGGTGGCGACCATCAGGTTGCCGCCGGAGCCGGACTTGTCGAGGACCAGGCTGCCGAAGAGGTTCACCCAGACGACGGCCGTCAGCAGTATCGCGATCAGCGCGGTGGCCGACTTGCGCACGACGGCGGCGGCGAGCAGGAGCGGCACGGCCAGGCCCAGCCAGGGCAGGAAGGTCTCGGTGAGGCTGCCGAGGTTGCCCACGTCGTTCGGCAGCTCGGCGTGGAAGATCATGATCAGCGAGATCAGGGCGGCCAGGGCCGCGGTCACGATCCCGCGCCGCCAGATGCCCCGGTCCCGGCGCAGCCCGGCCAGTCGGCGCCGGAGGCGGGATCCGGAGGGCTCGGGCTCCGAGCCGCCGTTCCCCGTCTCCGTCATGTACGCCTGTGCCATGCCACTGCCCTCGCTGCCGTGCTCGCGCTCCGTCCCCGCACCTTGACCCTAGGCGATCGACGGAGCCTTCCGTGCCGTTCTTCCGGCCGTACGTCCGGGAGGACGAACGGCCGTGTGGCCGAGGTTCCGCTTGTCACGAAACGCGTACATTGCCTCCCGCGCGCGCCGAACCGCCGATGAGGGGACCATGAGAGGTCCAAGAGGGGGCCATGAGGGTGCAGGGAGTGGTCCTCGCGTGCGGCAGGAGTGTGACGTACGGGTCCTCCCACCACTTTCGCCACGGCCCTGGCAGGTGCCACCATGGTGGGTGAGTCCGGGGACGCCGTAAGGGCGCCTCGAGATGACATCAAGGAGCAGTTGCAATGACGCATGCCGTTTCGCCTGCCCGCGAAGCCTCCTCCCCCACCCTGTACGGAGGCACGGGCACCCGGCGGATCACCGTCCGCGACCTCACCCTCGCCAAGGAGCGCGGCGAGAAGTGGCCCATGCTCACCGCCTACGACGCGATGACCGCGTCCGTCTTCGACGAGGCCGGCATCCCGGTCATCCTGGTCGGCGACTCCATGGGCAACTGCCACCTCGGCTACGAGAACACCGTCCCCGTGACGATGGACGAGATGACCATGCTGTCGGCGGCCGTCGTACGCGGCACCGGCCGGGCCCTGGTCGTCGGCGACCTGCCGTTCGGCTCGTACCAGGAAGGCGCCGTGCAGGCGCTGCGCAGCGCCACCCGCCTCGTGAAGGAGGCCGGTGTCGGAGCCGTGAAGCTGGAGGGCGGCGAGCGCTCGCTGCACCAGACCGAGATGATCGTGCAGTCCGGCATCCCCGTCATGTCCCACCTGGGCCTGACCCCGCAGTCCGTGAACGCCATGGGTTACCGGGTGCAGGGCCGCGGCGACGAGGCCGCGCACCAGCTGCTGCGCGACGCCAAGGCGGCGCAGGACGCGGGCGCGTTCGCGGTGGTGCTGGAGCTGGTTCCGGCCGAGCTGGCCGCCGAGGTCACCCGGTCCCTGCACATCCCGACGGTCGGCATCGGGGCCGGCGCGGAGTGCGACGCGCAGGTGCTGGTGTGGACGGACATGATGGGCCTGACCGGCGGGAAGATGCCGAAGTTCGTCAAGCAGTACGCGAACCTGCGCGCGACCATGGGCGACGCGGCGAAGGCCTTCGCCGAGGACGTGGTCGGCGGAACGTTCCCGCAGGCCGAGCACAGCTTCCACTGACCGGGTAGCCCCGTACCGACAGCCCGCCGACGCGTCGTCGGCGGGCTGTCGGTTTCCGGACTGCTTCCTGTCGGTCGCCTGTCGGTGCGTTGTCGGTGGCGGATGGTCCCATGGTGGACATGACGCGAAACGACAAGAATCCCGTGAACGGCTCGCACGCCGTCGAGGTACGGGGGCTGGTCAAGCACTACGGCGAGACGAAGGCCCTGGACGGGGTCGACCTGGACGTCCGCGAGGGCACGGTCCTCGGTGTCCTCGGCCCCAACGGCGCCGGCAAGACCACCCTCGTACGCTGCCTCTCCACCCTGATCGTCCCGGACGCCGGGACCGCGACCGTCGCCGGCTACGACGTGGTCCGCCAGCCGCGGCAGCTGCGCCGCACCATAGGCCTCACCGGCCAGTACGCCTCGGTCGACGAGAAGCTCTCCGGCTGGGAGAACCTCTACATGATCGGCCGGCTGCTCGACCTGTCCCGCAAGGACGCCCGGTCCCGTGCCGACGAGCTGCTGGAGCGGTTCTCGCTCACCGAAGCCGCGAAGAAGGCCGCGATGAACTACTCCGGCGGCATGCGCCGCCGGCTCGACCTGGCCGCCTCGATGATCGGCCGCCCGGCCGTGCTCTACCTGGACGAGCCGACCACCGGCCTCGACCCCCGTACCCGCAACGAGGTGTGGGACGAGGTGCAGCGGATGGTCGCCGAGGGGGCCACCGTCCTGCTCACCACCCAGTACATGGAGGAGGCCGAGCAGCTCGCGAGCGAGCTGACGGTCATCGACCGGGGCAAGGTCATCGCCAACGGCAAGGTCGACGAGCTGAAGGCCCGGGTCGGCGGCCGGACCCTGAAGATCCGCCCCGTCGCCGCGTCCGACCTGCCTGGCATGGCCCGCTCGCTGGCCGAGGCCGGGCTCGACGGGGTCGCCGGTTCGCAGGCGATCCCGGACGAGGGCGTGCTGCTGGTCCCGATCCTGAGCGACGAGCAACTGACCGCCGTGGTCGGCCTGCTGGCCGCCCGCGGGTACGCGATCGCCGACCTCGGCACGTACCTGCCCAGCCTGGACGAGGTGTTCCTGTCGATCACCGGCCAGAAGCCCACCGAGATGACCGAGGAGGTCGCGGCATGAGCACCGTAACCACGACGAAGCCCGCTCCCACCGCACCCGGCCGGGCCTCGGTGGCCGTTGGGCACGGAGAGGGCCGGATCGGCCTGCGGGCCAACCTGCGGCACATCGGCGCCCTGGTGCGCCGCAACGCACTGCAGATCAAGCAGGACCCTGAGTCGATGTTCGACGTCCTGTTCATGCCGATCATCTTCACGCTGCTGTTCGTGTTCGTCTTCGGAGGCGCCGTCGCCGGCAAGGGCAACCAGGGCGCGTACGTGAGCTACCTGATCCCGGGCCTGATGGCCATGATGGGCATGAACATCGCCATGGCGGTGGGCACCGGGGTCAACGACGACTTCAAGAAGGGCGTGATGGACCGCTTCCGGTCCATGCCGATCGCCCGTTCGTCCGTGCTGCTCGCCAAGATCATCGTCGAGATCGGCCGGATGCTGGTCGCCATCGCCATCCTGCTGTGCGTGGGCTTCATCCTCGGCCTGTCGATCCAGGGCTCGGTGCTGGACCTGTTCTTCGCCATCGGCCTGTCGCTCGTCTTCGGCGCCTCGCTGATGTGGATCTTCATCCTCCTGGGTCTGACGATGAAGACCGCGCAGGCGGTCCAGGGCATGGCGATGCTGGTCCTGATGCCGCTGCAGTTCGGCAGCTCGATCTTCGCCAAGCCGTCCACCATGCCCGGCTGGCTGCAGACCTTCACGGACTACAACCCGCTGTCCAACCTGGCCGACGCGGCGCGCGCCCTGATCAACGGGTCTCCCGTCGGCAACTCGGTGTGGATGACCCTGGCCTGGTCGCTCGCCATCACGGCGGTCACCATGCCGCTCGCGGTCCGCAAGTTCCGCCAGAAGACCTGATCCGGGCCGGCCGGTCCGTTCCGGATCGCGTCCCGGGCGGGCCCCGTACGGGGGGCCGGGTCAGATGAGGGCGGCGGCCTCCTCCAGGGTGAGGCCGCCGCCTTCGGCGTATGCCGAGGCGTACGCGGCCTCGCCGAGCGCGGCGCGCGTCAGCTCCTCGGCGCGGGCCGCGTCCTTGCGTTCCGTGCTGATGGGGAAGTGCTGGGCCGGCAGGTGGGCCCGGTACGCGCCGAGCAGCCGCGCGGCGTCGTACGCGTGCCGCCCGCCGCCGAGGCTGACGTGCGAGAGGGCCGCCGACAGCAGGTACACGGCGGGCATGTGCGGGGCGACCATGAGGGCGAGGGGGTCCCGGGCGGTGCCCATGGCCTTCCGAAGATGGGTGAGGGCGTCCGCGTGATCGCCGGCCTGGTTGTCCAGCCAGGCCATCGTGCCGAGCAGGAACCCGTCGAAGATGGCGAAGGCGCCGAGCGCGAACTCCTCGCGCAGCATCCGGAGCTGCCGGCGTGCCTCGGGGACGCGGCCGGTGCAGCCGTAGACGCCCGCGAGGAACATCCGGGCGGCCGGCAGGGCCTCGTTGCCGTAGGTGAGCGGGGTTTCCAGGATCCCGGTGAGGATCTCCTCGGCCCGGGCGAGCTCGCCGCTCTCGACGAGGGTCCCGGCCATCCGCACGCGCAGGACCGTGACCTGGGACAGGGCGCCGAGCCGCTCGGCGTGCTCGATCGCGGACCGGAAGTCCTCCGTGGCCGCCGCGTACTCGCCCCGCTTCTCGCGGGATTCGGCGCGGGCGGACAGGGCCTCGGCACAGCCCCAGTCGTCGCCCAGCGACTCGAAGAGGGCGTGGCTCTCGTCGGCGTCGCGGGCCGCGTCCCCGGACCAGTCGGCCCGGTTGGCCAGCACGTTGGCCCGTAGCTGGAGGGCGGAGGCCAGCTCCCAGCGGTAGTCCAGCTCCCGGGCGGTGTCGACGGTGGCGTCGAGGACATGCCGGAGCAGGGCGGGATCCCCGGCGATCATGACGGCGTAGATCCACAGGCCCGCGGGGATCCGGCAGGTCTGCGGCAGGCCGGGGCGGTAGGCGGCGAGGACCCCCTCGATCTGGTCCCGGACCTCGGGCGCGGTCCAGCTCTCGTTGGACTGGTCGCGCGAGGCGAGCTGGATCAGCCGGATGCCGCGCCAGGCCTCGGTGAGCAGTTCCCCGCTGTACGGCGGGGGCGTGTCGACGAGCTCCGCGTACACCGGCTCGGCGGGGGCGACGGGCGCGCGGAAGGGGTCGGGGATGAGCGCGCCGGCGGCGTTGGACCAGTGCCGGGACTCGACGCGCAGGTCGTGCATCTGCCAGTACCAGGCGAGGGCGTGGACCAGGCAGAGCACCTCGTCGGTGTCGCGGGCGGCGACGGCGCGACGCAGCGCGGTACGGAGGTTCTCGTACTCGGTGGCGAACCGCTCCGTGGCCTCGCGCTGGCGGCGGCCGCGGAGCAGCGGCGCGGTGGCGCGGGCCAGTTCGCGGTAGTACGTGAGGTGGCGACGCTCGGCGGCGGCGCGGTCCCCGGCGGCCTCGGCGAGCCGCTCGGCGGCGTACTCGGCGACGGTCTCCAGGAGGCGGTAGCGCATGTCGGCCCCGTCGGGGCCGGGGGCGGCGACGACGAGGGACTTGTCGACGAGGGAGCCGAGGAGGTCCAGGACGTCGGGGGTGTCGGCGGCGTCGGGGTCGGCGCAGACGGCTTCGGCTGCGGCCACGTCGCAGCCGCCGGCGAAGACGGAGAGCCGGCGCAGGACGGTGCGCTCGCTGTCGTCGAGCAGGTCCCAGGACCAGTCGACGACGGCGCGCAGGGTCTGCTGGCGGGGCAGTACGGTACGGGCGCCGCCGGTCAGGAGCCGGAAGCGGTCGTCCAGCCGGTCGGCGATCTGCCGCGGGGTGAGCAGCCGCAGCCGCGCCGCGGCCAGCTCGATGGCGAGCGGCAGCCCGTCCAGGCGGCGGCAGATCTCGGCGGCGGCCTCGGGGTCGTCGTCGGTGCGGAACCCCGGCCGGGCGGCGGCCCCCCGGTCTCCCAGGAGCCGGAGCGCGACGGGGTCGGGCAGCGGCTCCACCGGGCGCAGGAACTCCCCCGGCACGCCGAGCGGTTCGCGGCTGGTGGCCAGGATCCGGACGCCGGGGCAGCGGGCGAGGAGCTCCTCGGCGAGTTCGGCGGAGGCGCCGATGACGTGCTCGCAGTTGTCCAGGATCAGCAGCATCCGCCGCCGGGCGCAGTGCTCCGCGAGCCGGTCGAGGGGCTGGTCCCCGGTGCGGTCGGTCAGCGCCCGCAGCTCCTCGGCGGCGGCGCCGCGCAGCTTGGTCTCGCGTGCGCCCAGCGCGGTGAGGGCGGCCTCGGCGACGTCCTCGGGGTCGTCCACGGGGGCCAGCTCCACGAACCAGACCCCGTCGGGCCAGGCCTGGGCGGCGTGCTCGGCGGCCTCCTGGGACAGTCGCGTCTTGCCCGCTCCGCCGGGCCCGAGCAGGGTGACGAGCCGCGCCCGCCCGAGATCCGCGCCGATGACCCGGATGTCCCCCTCGCGCCCGACGAAACTGGTCACCCGCGCCCGCAGATTCCCCGGCCGGGGAATCCCGGGTCCCCCCGGGGCGCGGCTCTGCCCGGGGGCCGCCGGGGTGCCGGGGGTGGGGGTCGGGGCAGGGGTCGGGGTCAGGAGTTCGGTGTGGAGGGCGCGCAGGGCCGGGCCCGGGTCCGTGCCCAGGCGGGCGGCCAGGTCCTGCCGGACGGCTTCGTAGGCGGCCAGTGCCTCCGCCGGGCGGCCCGTGTCCCGCAGGGCCCGGATCCGCAGGGCCTGGAGCGGCTCGTCCAGCGGGCGTTCCCCGCACAGGACGGTCAGCTCCGGGAGGGCCCGCTCGGCCTGGCCCAGCGCCAGGGCCGCCGCGAGCCGGCCCCGGCGCGCGTCGAGACGTACGGCCTCCCAGCGGGCGGACTCGGCCGTCGCGTCCGGCAGGTCGGCCAGCGCCGGGCCGCGCCACAGCCCCAGGGCCTCGTCGTACAGGGCGGCCGCCTCGGCCGGGTCCTGCGCCGCGGCGCCGGCCCGGGCGAGCCGCTCGAAGCGGTACAGGTCGACGTCCTCGCCCGCCGCGACCAGCAGGTACCCGCCCTCCACCGAGCGCACCGCCCCGTGTCCCAGCGCCCTGCGCAGCCGGCCCACCAGCGCCTGGAGCGCGGCCGGCGCATCCGCCGGGCGGTCGCCGTCCCACACCTGCTCCACCAGCAGTTGCACCGGCACGGCCCGCCCCGGGCGCAGCGCGAGCGCGGTCAGCAGCGCCCGCAGGCGCGCTCCGCCGACGGCGACGGGGCTCCCGTCGTCGCGGCTGGCCTGGGCAGTGCCGAGAATCGTGTAACGCACCGGCCCATTGTCGCTGTCCCGGGGCCCGGCCCCGTACTCCTTTTGGCCCCCTGCCCGGGGTAGGTTTCGCCGCATGGGTCATCAGGGCAGCCGCAGCGAGCGGCAGATCAGTTCCGTATTCCTCGGCATCTTCGCCGTCATGGCGGTCACCGGTTGGGCCGTGTGGACGGGGTACTCGACGAGCACCGGGCTCGCCGTGTTCCTCTTCGTCACCTCGGCCTGGATCGTCTCGCTCTGCCTGCACGAGTACGCCCACGCCCGCACGGCCCTGCACAGCGGCGACCTCTCGGTCGGGGCCAAGGGCTACCTGACGCTGAATCCGCTGAAGTACACGCACGCGCTGCTCAGCATCGTCCTGCCGGTGATCTTCGTGATCATGGGCGGGCTGGGCCTGCCCGGCGGCGCGGTGTACATCGAGCGCGACCGGATCCAGGGCCGCTGGAAGCACAGCCTCATCTCGGCGGCGGGCCCGCTGACCAACGTGGCCTTCGCGATAGTCTGCACGGCGCCGTTCTGGCTGAACGCCCTGGACGGGGTCCCGATGGCGTTCCGCTTCGCGCTCGCCTTCCTCGCGCTGCTCCAGGTCTCGGCGGCGATCCTGAACTTCCTGCCGGTGCCGGGCCTGGACGGCTACGGGATCATCGAGCCCTGGCTCTCGCACCGGATCCGCCGCGAGGTGGCGCCGCTGGCGCCGTTCGGCCTGATCGCGGTCTTCGCCCTCCTGTGGATCCCGGAGGTCAACACGTTCTTCTTCGACGTGGTGCGCAACCTGCTGTCCACGCTGGGCGTGTCCGACCTGGAGACCTACTGCGGCCGCGATCTCTACCGCTTCTGGCAGGACACGAACGGCTTCTGCGCGGCCCAGCAGTAGGCCCTATCCGGCGGAGCGCGCGGCCTTCTCCGCCTTCGCCTTGCGCAGGTAGAACCAGGCCATGTTCGACGTGAGCCCGGCCAGCAGCACCCACACGATCCCCAGGAAGCTGCCCTCCACGAAGGCGACCACGGCCGCGGCCACGGACAGGACGCAGACGACGATGGCGAACACGGCAAGGCGGGGCATGGGGAACAGCTCCTCGGCGACACGGAACGGGGTCGAGCCCCACCAGTGTCCCCCATTCCTCATGCCCGCAGTGCTCCCTTGACTTGCTCCCCAATCAAAGCGCCGGGGATTCCTGCCACAGCCGTGTGGCCGTCTGGGTGGCTTCCTGCTTCATCGCGCTGTGCCGGGACCTTCGCCCTGGTCTTACCTGCGCTCCACGAGGCGTTTAACCTGTCCGCCCGTCCGGCGGCCAGGGTGTTGTGTGCTGCGTTCTCGTCCCGGTCATGGACGGTCCCGCACTCTTCACACGTCCATTGCCGGACGTGGAGGGGCTTGGGGCCGTCCTTGGTCCCGCATGCGGAGCAAACCTGGGAGGTCGGCTCGAAGCGGCCGATTTTCCCGAAGTACCGGCCGTGCTTGGCTGCCTTGTACTCCAGCATGTGCACGAAGGCCGACCATCCAGCATCGTGTACGGACTTGGCCAGACGGGTGCGGGCCAGGCCGGACACCGCGAGGTCTTCCACGTACACCGCTTGGTTGTCACGGATGATTCGCGTGGAAGTCTTGTGGTGCCAGTCTCTGCGCCGCTCAGCCACCCGGGCGTACTGCCGAGCGACCTTGATCCGGGCCTTGGCCCGGTTCCTGCTTCCCTTCGCCTTGCGTGAAAGGTCCCTCTGTAGACGTTTGAGCTTCTTCTCCGCCCGGCGCAGGAACCTCGGCGAGGAGATCTTGGTGCCGTCGGAGAGGACGGCGAAGGTGGTCAGACCCAGGTCGATGCCGACCTCGGCGCCTGACTTGGGCAGGAACTGGGGAGCGGTGTCCACGACGAAACTCGCGAAGAACCGACCAGCAGAGTCCTTTATCACGGTCAGGGATGTGGGTGCGGCAGGCAAGGGCCTCGACCATTTCAGTTTCAGGCTCCCGACCTTTGCCACATACACCGTGCCGTTTGCGTTCAGCGTGAAGGCATTGGCATTCACGCGGATTGACTGCCGGGGATCCTTCTTCGACTTGAACCGAGGCGGTCCGACCTTGCGGCCCTTCCGCCTGCCCGTGAGTGAGTCGAAGAATCCCTTGAAAGCAGCATCCAGATCTCTCAAGGATTGCTGAAGCACAACCGACGACACCTCGGCCAGCCACGCACGCTCATCGCTACGTTTAGCCTGAGTGATCCGCACCTTCGACAACTCCGCGGACGTCACGTACGGCAGCCCCGCCGCATGAGCTTCCCTCCGGTCACGGAGGCAGTCGTTCCACACCACACGCGCACACCCGAACGCCTGCGCCAACGCGGTGCGCTGCCTGGTATCCGGATATACGCGGTAGTTGTAACGGAGCTGCACACGAGCGACCGTACAACCGCACCTCGATACGACGCAGACCAACATCACAAGCGATCGGAAATGACTATTCTCGTGAGATTGTAGATATTTCGGGCCCGAAGTGGAGGCCGGGGCTTTCACACAAGATCCTCCACGGGGCCCGGTCAACGTCCGGTCGCCGCTGCGCCCGGGCGGCCCCGGAGGCCGCCGGGGCACGGCGGCGCCGGGATCAGACGTCCGTGACGCGCAGGCCCGTGTGGGCCTTGTAGCGGCGGTTGGTGGAGATGAGGTTGGCCACCAGGGACTCGACCTGGTGGGCGTTGCGCAGACGGCCCGCGAAGACCCCGCGCATGCCCGGGATACGGGCGGCCAGGGCCTGGACGATGTCCGTGTCGGCGCGGGATTCGCCGAGGACCATCACGTCGGTGTCGATCTCCTCGACCGACTCGTCCTGGAGCAGGACCGCCGAGAGGTGGTGGAAGGCCGCCGTCACGCGGGAGTCGGGGAGCAGGGCCGCGGCCTGCTGGGCCGCGCTGCCCTCTTCGACGCGGAGGGCGTACGCGCCCTGCTTGTCGAAGCCCAGCGGGTTGACGCAGTCCACCACGAGCTTGCCCGCGAGGTCCTCGCGCAGGGCTTCGAGGGTCTTGGCGTGGCCCTCCCACGGCACCGCGATGATCACGATGTCGCTGCGGCGCGCGCACTCGGCGTTGTCCGCGCCCTCCACGCCGAGGCCCAGCTCGTCGGCGGCGCTCTGCGCGCGTTCGGCGGCGCGGGAGCCGATGATCACCTTCTGGCCGGCCCGGGCGAGCCGGTAGGCCAGGCCCCGGCCCTGGTCACCGGTGCCGCCGAGGACGCCGACGACGAGGCCGGAGACGTCCGGCAGGTCCCACGGGTCCTTGGCGGGGGCCTTCGCCGCGGCCTGGGCGGGCGGATTCTGAGTGCTGTCTGAGGAGGTCATGGGGGCGAGGGTAATGCCGTGATCCCGAGAGGCGAACGGGCATGAACCGGCGCCGTCGGGCGAACCGGGTCGAAGTGCCCCCGTAGGTCCCTTTGCTACGGCAGGATGCCGATATGGACGCCGTGAGGGTCGCGCTGCTGCGCGAGGTGCTCGCCGGTACGCAGTGGCCCGGCGCCGCGCGCCGCTTCGCCGGATCGCTGCGGCACTCGGTCGTACCGGCCGGCGGGAACCTGCTGCTGGTGGGGACCGAGCAGTACGAGCCCTGGCATCTGGCGGCGCATCTGGTGGACGAGGCCGCCTGGTCCGGGCTGCCGGAGCTGGCGCCCACGCTCGTACGGCACCGGGTGCCGCCCGGGCAGCCGGCGCACCTGTCGGTGGGGCTGGGCCGGCTGGAGGCGGCCCGGCGCGGGCACACGCTGCTGGTGGTGGCGCCGGAGCAGCCCGGGGCGGGGCTGCTGGAGCGGGTGCACGACGCCCGGCGCGCGGGGGCGACCGTACTGTCGCTGCACGGCGGGGATCCGGATCTCGCCGCGCTCGCGCACGACGCCCTGTCGGTACGGGAGGGCGCCGGCGAGCTGGACCTGGACACGGTGCAGCACCTGGTCAGCGCGGCGGCCGGGGAGAACGGCCCGCCGGTGCAGCGCGGGCCGCGGCGGCTGCGGGACCGGCTGGCGCGGCTGGCCGACCAGCTGACCGCGCCGCCGCCCAGCCCCTGGTAGGCCGCGAGGCCCTACGGCTCCATGGCCCTGACGGCCGTACGGCCCCACAGCCCTATGGCGCGCTCGTACCCTCGCCCTCTTCGCTGGACTTGTCGTTCCAGTTGGGGTCGTTCTGCCATTCGAGATTGCGCTCCTGCGCGGTCTCCATGGCGTGGGCCGCCTCCTCCGGTGTGGAGTAAGGGCCGAAACGATCCTTCGCCGGACACTCCGGGCCTTCCTCCACCTTGTGGTGGACCAGGCAGTAGTACCACTCGCCGGGTTTGCCCACCTGGCGCTTCTTGAACAGGGCCATCGTCCTCGGGCTCCTCTCGATACCACTCTCTGCCGCCATGCTGCCCCATCCCCGCTGGATACACTCGCTTGCATGTCTGGCCAGTCGCTGCTCGTACCAGGCGAGCTCTCTCCCGCCCGTTCCGTTCCCGGAAACATCCGCCGGCCCGAGTACGTGGGCAAGCCCGCGCCCACTCCGTACACCGGACCGGAGGTGCAGTCCGCCGCGACCATCGAGGCCATGCGCATCGCCGGCCGGATCGCCGCCCAGGCGATGGAAGAGGCCGCCAAGCTGATCGCCCCGGGGGTGACCACCGACGAGCTGGACCGGGTCGCGCACGAGTACATGTGCGACCACGGCGCCTACCCGTCGACGCTGGGCTACCGGAGCTTCCCGAAGTCCCTGTGCTCCTCGGTGAACGAGGTCATCTGCCACGGCATCCCCGACTCCACCGTCCTGCGCGACGGCGACATCGTGAACCTCGACGTCACCGCGTTCATCGGCGGCGTGCACGGCGACAACAACGCCACGTACCTGTGCGGGGAGGTGGACGAGGAGTCGCGGCTGCTGGTGGAGCGCACCCGCGAGGCCCTGAACCGGGCCATCAAGGCCGTCAAGCCGGGCCGCCAGATCAACGTGATCGGCCGGGTCATCGAGTCGTACGCGAAGCGCTTCGGCTACGGCGTGGTCCGGGACTTCACCGGGCACGGCATCAACTCGTCCTTCCACTCCGGCCTGATCATCCCGCACTACGACAGCCCGCACGCCACGACCGTCATCGAGCCCGGGATGACCTTCACGATCGAGCCGATGCTGACCCTGGGCACGCACGAGTACGACATGTGGGCGGACGGCTGGACCGTCGTCACGAAGGACCGGAAGCGCACCGCGCAGTTCGAGCACACACTGGTCGTGACGGACACGGGCGCCGAGATCCTCACCCTTCCGTAACGGCTCACCGTAAAAGCTCTCCCCAAAATCCCTCCGGAAGGGTTTTACCGACAAGGCGTCGGGAAGAGATTGACTTAGGTAACCCTAAGCGCGAGGATCGGGCGTGGCGGCCGTGCCGTCACGCCCGCCGGGCTCCGTTGTTCCTCGTCCCGTCTTCGGAGGATTGTCTTGGACGCCTTCTCTACGGTCATCCGTGTCGCGTCGCACGAGCAGCACACCGAGGCAGAGACCTCGACGTTCATGAGCGACCTGCTCGGCGGCCGTCTCGGGGTGGACGCGTACGCGCGCTACACCGAGCAGCTGTGGTTCGTGTACCGGGCTCTGGAGGACGCGGCCGAGTCCCTGAGGGGCGACCCGGTGGCGGGGCCGTTCATACGGCCCGAGCTGATGCGCGTGGCCGAGATCGAGCGGGACCTCGCGCACCTGCGCGGCCCGTCGTGGCGCGAGACGCTGGTCGCGTTGCCCGCGACCGAGGCCTACGCGGCCCGCGTGGCGCAGTGCGCGGCCACCTGGCCCGGCGGGTACGTCGCCCACCACTACACCCGCTACCTGGGCGACCTCTCGGGCGGCCAGATCATCCGCGACAAGGCGGAGCGGGCCTGGGGCTTCACGCGCAAGGGTGACGGCGTGCGGTTCTACGTCTTCGCGGACATCTCCAACCCGGCGGCCTTCAAGCGGACCTACCGCGAGCTGCTGGACGCGATCGCCGCGGACGACCTGGAGAAGCAGCGCATCATCGACGAGTGCAAGCGCGCCTTCGACTTCAACGGCGCGGTCTTCCGGGAGCTGGGCGCGGAGTTCCCGCTGAGCGCCTGACGCCGCTCCCCCGTACGGACGACACCCCCGCCGCCGGGCGCCGGGGGTGTCGCGGCTGCCCCGCCCCGCCCCGCGCCGTCAGTCGCCGTGGATCAGCCAGAGGGCCAGGCCGACGCCGAAGAGCACGGCCTCGATGGCCTTGGCGCAGAAGAGGGCGAGTCCGGCGCCGATACTGCCCGCCACGATGCGGTTCGTACGCTGCGCCGGGGTCCGGGGCCGCCGCCAGGTGAGGGCCGCCAGGCCCAGCGGGAGCAGGTACGGGAGGGAGAACCAGAGCGGGGAACGCGGCAGGTCGGAGGCCGCGTAGCTCAGGCCGCCGGCCACCAGCGTCAGCGCGGTGAAGAGCGCGGGTACCAGCAGCCACGGCTGCGCCGGGGTGTGCGCCGGGGTGTGCGGCGGCCGGACGGCACTCGATGGCGTGTTCATGTGGTTCATACGGCCATGGAACCGCCGGCCGGCATCCCGCCCCCAGCGCATACGTACTCAATCGCGGGTGCGTACCTACTCAGTTCGCGGCGGCGGGAGCTTCGCGAAGCGGACGCGGCCACCGATCTCGACGGTGCCGTCCGGGCCGGGCGCGGTGAGGATCTGGGAGCCCGCGCCCTGGGTGATGTTCAGGGCCCGGTTCAGCTGGGCGGTCAGCAGGATCGCGGCCGATCCGGTGGCCTCGTCCTCGGCGATGACCCCGTCGGGGCGGCGCGGGAAACCGCGCGCCCGGATGCGGCCGGCGGTCTCGTCCTCCCAGGCCCAGGCGTACAGCCAGCCCTCGCCGGGCGGCGGCGCGGGCAGCGCGTCCACCTCGGCGGGGCTGGCGTACTGCTCGGTGCGCTTGCCCTCGACCCACTCGGGCAGGGCCGTGATCCAGGTGAACTCCCCGTCGTCACGCGCCCATACGGAGCCGGCCGGCGGCTGGAGCTCCTCGATGTCCAGCAGCCAGGCGACCCCGACCAGCGGATGCCCCGCGAAGGACATCCGCGTACCGGGGGTGCGGATGTCGACGACCCCGCGCTCGGAGTCGTCGACGAACACCGTCTCGCTGTAGCCGAGTTCGGCGGCGAGAGCCTGCCGCGAGGCGTCGTCGGGGCAGGTCCGGCCGTCACGGACGACACCGAGCAGGTTGCCGTGCCTTCCGTCGCCCGCGCAGAAGACCTTGAGCACATCGAGATCGTTCACGCGGGAATTGAAACACGGTTCAGATCTGGACCGCGCGCCGCCTGCGGGCGAGGAAGACGGCGCCGGCTCCCACCGCGACGACCGCGCCGGAGGTGGCGAGCAGGGCTCCGGCCGGGACCTCGGCACCGGTGCTGGCGAGGTTGCCGCGCCCGCCGACGGCGCCACCCGTGCCGCCGGTCCCGCCGGACCCGCCGGTCGCGGACGTGGGGGTGGTGGTGGGCGCCGTGGTGGGGATCACCACGTCCTTGTCGACGGAGACCGAGAGGGTGACCGGGTCGGTCGGCTTGCCCTCGGCGTAGTCCGGGCTCGGGGCGCCGATGGCCGCCGCGCCCTCGGCGGTGAAGGCGGCCGGGACGGCGTTCAGGGTGAGCAGGCCGCCCGAGGTCCGGTACTCGGCCTTCGACAGGTCGAGCGTGGCGAAGGGGACGTTCGCCTTGGTCGCGGTGGGCGACCTGACGTCCAGGACTAGGGTGCCCTTCTTGCCCTCGGCGTTGATGCGGACGTTCGCGAAGGTCATGTCGACGCCGTGGTCGGCCCGCTGGAAGCGCAGGTTGCCCGCGAACGTGGCGCTCAGCTTCTGCTTCTTGACGTCGAGCTCGCCCTTGCCGAGGGCGAAGACGAAGGTGTCGCCGCTCGCGACGGCCCCGTCCGCCGGGGTGACCGAGCCGCCGCCCTTCACCACGTACGAGCGGAAACCTTCCTTCACGCCCCAGGTGAGCCGGCCGCCGAGGAGCTGCTGCGGGCCGTCGGCCGCGGGGGAGCTCGCGCCCGGGGAGGGGGTCGCGGAGTTCGAGGGGCCCGACGGGGTCGGGGACGGGGAGGTGGGCGCCGACGGCGAAGGGGTCACGGACGGGGACGCGGACGGGGAGGTGGACGGCTGCCCGAACTGCAGGGCGGCCGTGAGCGGGTCGCCGGCCAGGCCCACGTACTTGTCCGAACCCAGCTGCGCCGCCGCCTCCTTGGTGAGGGTGGTGCCGAGCTTCTCCATGGACTGCCCGCCGAATGCCACGTCGGCCATGGGGACATCGGGGGTGAGCGTGCCGTTCTTGGTGACGTCGGCGGTCAGCTTCTTCGTGCCCGTGTCGAAGCGGAGGTTGGCGAGGGTCACCTTGAAGCCGTGCGCGGGCGCGTCGAAGGTGACGCTCCCCTTGAAGGCGGCGGTCACGATGTGCCCGCCGTCCTTGTCGTACTGGCCGGTCGCCGAGCTGAAGCGGAAGGTGCCGTCCGCGTTCAGGGCGGCCCCGTCCGCCGGGGTGATCGTGCCCTTGGCGATGTTCAGGACGTACGAGCGGTAGCTCGCCAGGACTCCCCAGTCGAGGGTGCCGTTCACGATCGGCATCGGCGCGGAGGCGACGGCCGCGGGGGCCTGCCCGCCGCCCACCGCCGTGGCGGGCAGGACGAAGGCGGTGGCGCCGAGCGCGGCCGCGGTGGCGACGGCGGCCGCGAGGGCGAGCGAACGGCGGTGGGACGGCGACATGACGGGGGCCTCCTGAAAGGCGACGGGGGTGACGGTCGGGGGCGGGGAGGAATGAGGGAGCGGGTCAGGGCCGAGGCGTCGACGCGTCCGTGGCGTCCGCCGCGTCCGCGGCGCGCTTGCGGCGCAGGACGAGGAAGACGGCGCCCGCGGCCAGGACCAGGACGGCCGCGCCGAAGGCGGCGTACAGCCCGGCGTTCGACGACCCCTCGGCCTTCGCGGCCGGCGCGGGCGAGGAGGCGGAGGGCGACGGCGCGCCGGGCGGGGCCGTCGAGCCGAGGTCGGGCAGGGCCGGCAGCTTCGCGGTGGCGTCGAGCGCGACGGCGAGCGAGACGGGGTCCATCTCGGTGCCGGTCCGGTAGAGGGAGTTGAAGGCCTGCGAGCCGCCCTCGGTGAGGGTCGCGGGGGCTTCGGTGAGGGTGACGAGCGCGCCCTCGGTCTTCAGTGCCTTGGCGTCGAACTCCACGAGCGCGACCGCGCTCTTCGTCTCGGAGCCCGTGGTGACGTCGGCGGACAGGACGCCCTTGCCGTTCTCCACCTTGACGCTCAGCTTGCCGAGCTTCAGGTCCAGATGGGCGCCGGTGAAGTGGACCGTGCCCGCGAAGGCGGCGTCGAGCGTGCCCTTCCGGCCGTCGTACGCGCCCTTGCCCTGCGGGAAGCGGAACAGGGCGCCGCCGTCCTGGGCCCCCTCGGCGAGGGTCCACTTGCCCTGGCCGATGGAACCGGTGACGTACTCACGGAACGTACGCCGCACACCCCAGTCGACGGCGGCTTCGGCGAACGCCCCCTGGGGGACTTGCGGATCCTGCGAGGGCTGCGCCGGGGTGCTCGCGGACGGCACGGACGACGAGGGCCCGGTGGTCGGGGCGGCCAGGACGTCGGCGGAGAGCGAGACGGGGTCGAGCTGCGCCCCCGCCGAGTAGTAGCCGGCGAATGCCTCGGCGCCCTGGTCGGTGAGGGTGGCCGGGATGTCGGTCAGGGCGACGGGGCTGCCGCCGCCCTTCATGTCGACCCCGCCGAGGCCGAGGGTGGCGAAGGGCACCTGGGTCCGGGTGGTGACGGCGCCGGTGTCCTTGGCCTTGCTGGAGACGTCCGCGTAGAGGGTGCCGCTGCCGCCGTCGATCTTGACGGTGGGGCGGCCGACCGTCAGGTCCAGCTCGTACGTGCCGTCCGGCTTCTGGTGGCCCTGGAAGCTGACGCCGCCGCTGAAGGCCGCCTCGAAGGCGCCGGATTGCGGATCGTAGGAGCCGGTGGCCGAGTGGAAGCGGAACAGGCTGCCGCCGACCGTGGCGGCCCCGTTCTTCAGCTTGAAAGCGCCTTTCGCGACGGGACCGGTGACATAACTCTGGAAGGACGATTTGATGCCCCAGTCGAGTCGGCCCCCTTGTACGGTGCGGCCGGCCGCATGAGCGGCGGTGGCCGGGAGCAGGGCGCCCGACAAGGCCGCCAGGGTTGCCAACAGGGCGACTGCTGCCGACGCGCGGGCGGGTCTCGCAGGCATGGTTGTCCCCTCCCAGGGCTGGCTAATAAGGTTAGGCTAACCTAAGCTACCTCCAGCCGGAGGGGAACCCCCGGTTCCCTGGAACCTCAACACCCCAGCCGGACGATCAGGACGGTGCCTTCGTGCCTACGCCCGCCGCGTCAACCCGCCTCCCCCGCCGCGCCCTTGCCCTTGCGGTCACCTTCACCGCACTGGCCCTGGCCACCCTGACGGGCTGCACAGGCACATCCGCCACCGGCGCCGGACCCGGCACCGCCGCCCGCCCGGCCGCCGCACCGGACCGGGTGGAACCGCTCACCCCGGCGCCGCTGCCCGCCCTCCCGGCCACCGTCGCGTCGGCGGACGGCCGCCAGGTGACCGTCACCTCCGCGGACCGGATCGTCCCGCTGACCGGCAGCCTGAACGAGATCGTCCAGACGCTGGGCCTCGGCCCGCAGGTCGTCGCCCGCGACATCACGGCCACCTTCGAACAGGCCGCGCAACTCCCCGTGGTGACCCGGGGTCATGACGTCTCGGCGGAGAGCGTGCTGTCGCTGCGCCCGACACTGGTGCTGGCCGAGACCACCTCCGGACCGGCCGAGGCGATCCGGCAGATCCGCGACGCGGGCATCCCGCTGCTGATGGTGGCCCCGGCCAAGGCGCTGGAGGACGTGCCGAAGCGGATCGGGACGGTCGCCGCCGCGCTGGGCGTCATGGACGCCGGGGCGCGGCTGAACGAGCGCACCGCCGAGCGGATAGCCGCCGCCCGCAACGGAATCCCCGCCTCCGCGGCCTCCGGGAAGAAGCCCCGGGTGGCGTTCCTGTACCTGCGCGGCACCGCGTCCGTGTACCTGCTGGGCGGCTCCGACTCGGGCGCGGCCTCGCTGCTCGAAGCGGCCGGCGCCGTGGACACCGGCAGGGAGTCGGGGCTCGGCAAGGACTTCACCCCGATCACGAGCGAGGCGCTGGCGGCCGCCGCGCCGGACGCGATCCTGGTCATGTCCAAGGGGCTGGAGTCCGTGGGCGGTACGGACGGCCTGGTGAAGATCCCGGGCGTGGCCCAGACCCCGGCGGGGATGGACCGGCGGGTCGTCACCGTCGACGACGGGGTCCTGCTGAACTACGGCCCGCGCACCGACCAGGTGCTGAGCTCGCTGATCTCCCAGCTGTACGGAAAGACCGCGTGACGTGACGGAACAGAACACGGCCGCGGCCACCTTGCCCGCGGCCCGGACTGCTTCCCTGCTGGTCGTGGGGCTCGTCCTCGCCCTCGCCGGGCTGGCCCTGGCCTCCGCCGGGGTGGGTGCCTACGGGATCCCCGTCGGCGACGTCCTCGGCTCCGTGCAGCACCGCCTCGGGCTCGGCGGGGCCTCCCTCGACCGGGTCGGCGAGAGCGTGCTGTGGAACGTACGGCTCCCCCGGATCGTGCTCGCGCTGCTCGTCGGCGCCAGCCTGGGCTGCGCGGGAGCCCTGATGCAGGGGGTGTTCGGGAACCCGCTCGCCGAGCCCGGAGTCATCGGGATCTCCGCGGGCGCCGCCGTCGGCGCGGTGGCCGCCATCGGGCTCGGGCTCAGCTTCTTCGGCAACTGGACGGTCACCGCCTGCGCGTTCGTCGCCGGGCTGGTCACCGTCGCCTCCGTCTACCTCCTCTCCCGCAACGGCGGCAGGACCGAGGTCGTCACCCTGATCCTCACCGGCATCGCCGTCAACGCCTTCGCCGGCGCCCTGATCGGCCTGTTCGTCTTCTTCGCGGACAGCGGCCAGGTCAACCAGATCACCTTCTGGCAGCTGGGCTCCCTCGCCCAGGCCACCTGGCCCAAGGTGCTCGCCGTCCTTCCCTGCGCACTGGCCGGTCTGCTGATCGCCCCCTTCCACTCCCGCAAGCTGGACCTGCTCTCCCTCGGCGAACGCCCCGCCCGCCACCTGGGCGTGGACGTGGAACGGCTGCGCCTCGCGCTCATCCTCGTCGTCGCGCTGCTCACCGCGGCCGCCGTCGCCGTGGCCGGCATCATCACGTTCGTCGGGCTGCTCGTCCCGCACCTGCTGCGCATGGCGAACGGTCCCGGGCACCGTTTCCTGGTCCCGGGCAGCGCGCTGGCCGGCGCCGTGGTCCTGCTCGCGGGCGATCTGGCCGCCCGGACCATCGCCCGGCCCGCCGAGCTGCCGCTCGGGGTGCTGACCGCGCTGATCGGCAGCCCCTTCTTCTTCTGGCTGCTGCGGCGTACCCGCCGCAAGCAGGGAGGCTGGGCATGAGCGTCCCCTTCCTGCGGCGCGGCCGGCGCTCCGTCCCCGCCCGGCCGGCCCCCGGCGCCGCCTTCGCCGAGGCCGTGGGCCTGCGCGTCCGGCTCGGCGAGCGCGAGGTGCTGGCCGGGATCGACCTGACCGCCCGGGCCGGCGAGGTACTGGCGCTGGTCGGCCCGAACGGCGCCGGCAAGTCCACACTGCTGGCCGCCCTCTCGGCCGATCTGCCCACGGCCGGGGGGCTCGTACGGATCGACGGGCGTCCGGTGGGCGACTGGGCGGCCGCGGATCTGGCCCTGCGCCGGTCCGTGCTCCCGCAGTCGGCCGAGATGTCCTTCCCGTTCCCGGTCGGGGACGTCGTACGGATGGGCCGCGCCCCCTGGGCCGGCACCCCGCTCGCCGACTCCGACGAGGAGGCGGTGGCCGGCGCCATGGCCGCCACGGAGGTGGCCGGCTTCGCCGCCCGCCCCTTCTCGGCGCTCTCCGGCGGCGAGCGGGCGCGGGTCGCGCTGGCCCGCGTACTGGCCCAGCGGGCCCCGCTGTTGCTGCTCGACGAGCCCACCGCGGCCCTGGACCTGCGCCACCAGGAGCTGGTGCTGCGGATCTGCCGGGAGCGGGCCGCGGCCGGGGACGCGGTGGTGGTCGTCCTGCACGACCTGGGCCTGGCCGCCGCGTACGCGGACCGGGCCGCCGTACTGCACGACGGGCGGATCGAGGTGGACGGACCGCCGGCCGAGGTGTTCGAGGGCGGACTGCTCAGCCGGGTCTACCGGCAGCCGGTGGAGGTGCTGCCCCATCCGCGGACCGGGGTTCCGCTCGTGGTCCCCGTACGGGACGGGGAGCGTTCCGCCGTACGGAACGGCCACATCGACTTGACCTCCGCTTGACCATCCCATGGGTTGGCCCTGAAGGCCCCGTGACGGCCCCGTGTCCGGCGGCCTGCCGTGTGGGCTGAATCACTGGACGTACGGGCATGGGTCAGGTAAGCCTCGGTTAAGTTAGGTTCGCCTCACCAACCGCCTTCCTGATCGGGGCGGCCGTCTGCCGAACGCCAGAAAGCCAGGAGCCCGCATGCGTCCCGCCCGCCTCACCGTCCTCACCGCGGTCGCCGCCGTGACCGCGCTGACCGCCGTCACCGGCTGCGCCGAGAAGAGCGGCAGCGGCGACGGGGCCGTCAAGGTCGCCGCTTCCGACAGCGCGTGCGAGGTCTCCAAGACGGAGTTCCCGGCCGGCAAGGTCACCCTTGAGGTCGAGAACAAGGGCTCCAAGGTCACCGAGGTCTACGTCCTCTTCCCGGACGACCGCATCGTCGCCGAGCGCGAGAACATCGGCCCCGGCACCAAGGCCTCCATCACCGCGGAGATCAAGGCCGGCGAGTACGAGATCGCCTGCAAGCCCGGTATGAAGGGCGACGGCATCCGCCAGAAGATCAAGGCCACGGGCGGCGGCGCCGCCGAGAAGCGCAGCCCCGAGCTGGACGCCGCGGTCGCCGAGTACCGCAAGTACGTGCAGGCGCAGGCCGACGAGACCCTCCCCAAGGCGCAGGCCTTCGCGGACGCGGTCAAGGCCGGCGACCTGGAGGCCGCCAAGAAGGCGTACGCCGCGTCCCGCATCGGCTGGGAGCGCACCGAGCCGGTCGCCGAGTCCTTCGGCGACATCGACCCGAAGGTCGACGTCCGCGAGGACGGCCTGGAGGCCGGCCAGGACCCGGCGAAGGACTGGACCGGCTGGCACCGCCTGGAGAAGGCCCTGTTCGCCGACAAGAAGATCGGCGACGACGAGAAGAAGCTCGCCGACCAGCTGATGACCGACCTCACCGACTGGCAGAAGAAGGTCGGCCAGGCGGAGATCACCCCCACCTCGATGGCCAACGGCGCCAAGGAGCTGCTGGACGAGGTCGCCAGCGGCAAGGTCACCGGTGAGGAAGAGCGCTACAGCCACACCGACCTGGTCGACTTCAAGGCCAACGTCGAGGGCGCCCAGAAGGCGTACGAGCTGCTGAAGCCGGTCGCCGCGAAGAACGACCCGGCCCTGTCCGCGGAGCTGGACAAGCAGTTCGCCGCGATGAACACGCTGCTCGACAAATACCGCGCCGACAAGACCGGCTACGACTTCACGGCGTACGACACGGTCGGCCAGGAGCAGCGCAAGGAGCTCTCGGACGCCGTCAGCGCGCTCGGGGAGCCGCTGTCGAAGCTCGCCGCCGCAGTCGCCAAGTAACGCGTATCAGGGGTACGGACATGTCTGAGGACACCAGCACCACCGACTCGGCCGCCGAGTCCGCCACGTCCGGCGAAACCGTAGCGTCCGGCGAAGCCGTCGCCTCCGCCGCCGGCAGTGACGGCGCCGGCGGGCCGTCGCGCCGGTCCGTGCTCGGCTGGGGCGGTGCCGGGCTCGCGCTCGGCGCCGCCGCGGCGGGCGGCACCGTCGCCGCGCTGACCGGTGGCACCGACCCGGTGCCGGCCGCGCTCAGCGGCTCCTCCGTGCCCTTCCACGGGGCGCACCAGGCCGGCATCGCCTCCGCCGTCCAGGACCGGCTGCACTTCGCCGCGTTCGACGTGAAGACGAAGGACCGCGCCGAGCTCGTCCAGCTCCTCAAGGACTGGACGCGGGCCGCCGAGCGGATGACCGCCGGACTCCCCGTCGGCGAGGGCGCCGTCGGCGGACTCCCCGAGGCCCCGCCGGACGACACCGGCGAGGCCCTCGGCCTCAAGCCGTCGCGGCTGACGCTGACCATCGGCTTCGGCGCCTCGCTCTTCGCCAAGGACCGGTTCGGCCTGGAGGGCAGGCGCCCCGAGGCCCTGGTCGACCTGGAGCTGTTCCCCGGCGACAACCTCGACCCCGCCAAGAGCGGCGGCGACCTCTGCGTGCAGGCCTGCGCGGACGACCCGCAGGTCGCGGTGCACGCGATCCGCCAGCTCGCCCGGATCGGCTTCGGCAAGACGGCGGTGCGCTGGTCGCAGCTCGGCTTCGGCAAGACCTCGTCCACCACCCCGGACGAGCAGACCCCGCGCAACATGATGGGCTTCAAGGACGGCACCCGGAACGTCGCGGGCACCGACGCCGCCGCCCTCGACAAGCACGTCTGGGTCGGGGACGAGGCCAAGGACGGCTCGGCGTGGATGGCCGGCGGCTCGTACCTGGTCGCCCGCCGGATCCGCATGCACATCGAGACCTGGGACCGTACTCCGCTCCAGGAGCAGGAGGACATCTTCGGCCGGGACAAGGCCGAGGGCGCCCCGGTCGGGAAGTCGAAGGAGCGCGACGAGCCGTTCCTGAAGGCGATGAAGCCGCAGGCGCACGTCCGCCTCGCGCACCCGGACACCAACAGCGGTGCCACGATCCTGCGCCGCGGCTATTCCTTCACCGACGGTTCGGACGGGCTGGGCCGCCTCGACGCGGGCCTGTTCTTCCTGGCCTACCAGCGGGACGTCCGCAAGGGCTTCATCCCGATCCAGCGCAACCTGTCCAAGAACGACGGGCTCAACGAGTACATCCAGCACGTGAGCTCGGCCCTCTTCGCCGTTCCGCCGGGCGTCCGCGACAAGGACGACTGGTGGGGCCGGGCGCTCTTCGCGTAGTTCCGCGGACTCGAAAGGAACCTACGTGTTCAGCAACTATCTGATCGGCCTGCGCGAGGGGCTGGAGGCCAGTCTGGTCGTCTGCATCCTCATCGCGTACCTGGTGAAGACCGGGAACAAGGACAAGCTGGGACCGCTGTGGCTCGGCGTCGGCCTCGCGGCCGCGCTCAGCCTGGCCTTCGGCGCGGGGCTCGAATTCGGCACCTCGGAGCTGACGTTCCAGGCGCAGGAGGCGATCGGCGGCAGCCTGTCGATCGTCTCGGTGGGCCTGGTGACGTGGATGGTCTTCTGGATGAAGCGCACCGCGCGGCACATGAAGACCGAACTGCAGGACAAGCTCGACGCGGCCCTCGCGATGGGCACGGGCGCGCTGGTGACGACGGCGTTCCTGGCCGTCGGCCGGGAGGGCCTGGAGACCTCGCTGTTCGTGTGGCGCTCGGTGCACGCGGCCGGGAACGGCGCGGGTCCGCTGGTGGGCGTGCTGCTCGGCATCGGCTCGTCGATCCTGCTGGGCTGGCTGTTCTACCGCGGCGCGCTGAAGATCAACCTGTCCAAGTTCTTCACGTGGACCGGCGGGATGCTGGTCGTGGTCGCCGCGGGCGTGCTCGCGTACGGGGTGCACGACCTCCAGGAGGCCGAGTTCCTGCCGGGCCTGATGAACAAGGCCTTCGACGTCAGCGCGGCCGTCCCGCCGGACAGCTGGTACGGGACCCTGCTGAAGGGCACGTTCAACTTCCAGCCGGACCCGACCTGGCTCCAGGTCGGGGTGTGGCTGGCCTACCTGATCCCGACGCTGCTGCTGTTCTTCGGGGTCTTCGCCCGCACGAAGGCACCGGCGCCGGCGCCGGCGCCGGCCGCGCCCGCGGAAACCAGGAGCGGCTCGTAGGGCTGCGGCTTGTAGGGCTGAGGCTCGCACGGCATGCGGAAGGGGCCCGGATCATCTCGATCCGGGCCCCTTCCGCACGTCCGGGTCACCACAACCGGTCGACGAGCCCCGGGTACAGGGCGATCCGCGCACCGGCGAACGCGGAGGCCTCGGTGTCCGCTCCGGGGAAGTCGGCCAGGACCTCCTTGGCGAACCCGGGAGCGTCCGTGGCCAGCGGCTGTCCGGGCGTCCCGCCGAGCAGTACGGTCCCCGGCAGCCGGGTGAAGCCGGCCGCCTCGTAGAAGGGGACGAGCGGCCGGTCGCAGCTGAACAGGACGAGGTCCACGGCCGGATCGGCGGCCAGCGCCGTACGGGCCGCCGCCACCAGCCGCCCGCCGTACCCGCGCCCCCGCGCCGTGTCACGGGTCACCACGCCACTGAGCCCGGCGGCCCGGTACGTCCGCCCGGCGTGCCGGACCGGCTTGAACAGCAGCGCGAGGGAGGCGGCCACCGTGCCGTCCTCGTCCACGAGCACCATCGTCCGGGGGGCCAGCTCCGGGTCGTGCCCGGCAGCGGCGCCGGGCCAGGCCTGCGCCTCCAGGTCCGCCACCTGCGCCGCGAGCTCCGGCGGCAGCTCGGACTGCGCGTACGTCAGCACCCTCATCCGATGCGGACCGCGCTGCCGCCCACCCGGATCCGGGCATCGCCCCGGCGCAGTTCCACCGTCAGGACTCCGGGGCGGCCCATGTCCTCGCCCTGATGGAGGGTGAGGACGGCGGCCGCCGGGGCCAGGCCGAGCTCGCGCGCGTACGCGCCGAAGGCGGCCGCGGCGGCTCCGGTCGCGGGGTCCTCGACGACGCCGCCGACCGGGAAGGGGTCCCGTACGTCGAACAGCGCCGGGCCCGTCCGGTGCACCAGCTGGACCGTGGTCAGCTCCAGGCGCCGCATCAGCGCCTCCAGCCGGGGGAAGTCGTACGCGAGGTCCGCGAGCCGGGCCCGGGTGGCGGCGCCGAGCACCAGGTGGCGGGCTCCGGCGTAGGCGATCCGGGGCGGGATGCCCGGGTCCAGGTCGGCCTGCGGCCAGTCCAGCGCGGCCAGCGCCTCGGCGAGGTCGGCCGGGGCGACGTCCTCGACGTACGGCTCGACGCTGGTCAGCACGGCCCGCAGGCCCCCGTCGGACGCGGTGACCGAGACGGGCACCGTACCGGCCGGGGTCGCGAACACCAGCTCGCCCGGACCGATCCGCTCCGCCAGCGCCACGGAGGCGGCCACGGTGGCGTGCCCGCAGAAGGACACCTCCGCCTTCGGGCTGAAGAACCGCAGCGTGAAGGCCCGGCCCGGCTCCCCGCCGAGGCCCGGCGGCGGGGCGGTGAGGAAGCCGGTCTCGCTGTAGCCCAGGCCGGCCGCGATCTCCAGCATCCGGGCGTCGTCCAGGCCGCTCGCGTCGAGCACGACTCCGGCGGGGTTGCCGCCGGCCGGGTCGTCCGAGAAGGCGGTGTAGCGCAGTATCTCAGTCATGATCGCCCCAACTCCCGGTCCGGCGCCCGCATTCCCGTCCCACGCACGCATTCCCGTCCGGCCCCGGCCGGGGGTCAGCCGCGCCCGATGTACGGCATCGTCGTCGCCATCACCGTCGCGAACTGCACGTTCGCCTCCAGCGGCAGCTCCGCCATGTGCAGCACCGTGCGCGCCACGTCCGCGGCGTCCATCACCGGCTCCACCGCCAGCTGCCCGTTCGCCTGGAGGATCCCGGTCTGCATCCGCTCGGTCATCTCGGTGGCCGCGTTGCCGATGTCGATCTGCCCGCAGGCGATCCGGTGCGGCCGCCCGTCCAGCGAGAGCGACTTCGTCAGGCCCGTCATCGCGTGCTTGGTCGCGGTGTAGGCGATCGAGTTCGGCCGCGGCACATGCGCGGAGATCGAGCCGTTGTTGATGATCCGGCCGCCCTGCGGGTCCTGCGCCTTCATCTGCCGGAAGGCGGCCTGCGCGCACAGGAAGGCCCCGGTCAGGTTGACGTCCACCACCTGGCGCCAGGCCTCGTACGTGATGTCCTCCAGCGGGACCCCGCCCGGGCCGAAGGTCCCGGCGTTGTTGAAGAGGAGGTCGAGGCGCCCGTACCGCTCCCGTACCGCGGCGAACAGCGCGGCCACGTCGTCCGGATCGCTCACGTCCGCCGGTACGCACAGGACGTCCGCCCCGGCCCCGGCGGCCTTCGCCGTCTGCTCCAGCGGTTCGGTCCGGCGGCCGGCCACGGCCACCGACCAGCCGGCGGCGGCCAGGGTCAGGGCGACGGAGCGGCCGATGCCGGATCCCGCACCGGTCACGACGGCGATCTTCTTCCCACTTGCGCTCATGGGGCCGCAGGGTACGTCACATGTCGCATCGGTCCACGGACGTTCCGATAGCTGAGAGCATGGGTCGGTCGGGGGTGTGAAAAGACGACGAAAAGACTGGAGTTCCGCATGTCGGAGAGAGGCCCCGCGACGGCCCCCTCGCACGAGCCGCCGCCCGAAACGCCCTCCGCACCGCAGACCGCTTCCACGCCGAAGACCGTCGCCATACCGGCGCAGACCCCTTCCGCCCCGCTCACGGCGGCCCGCCGTACCGGACTGCTCGTCACCTTCATACTCGGAGGACTCAGCGCCCTCCCCCCGCTGTCCATGGACATGTACCTGCCGGCCCTGCCGCAGGTCACCGGCGCCCTGCACAGCCCGGCCGCCACGATCCAGCTCACCCTCACCGCCTGCCTCGCCGGCATGGCGCTGGGCCAGCTCGTCGTCGGCCCGATGAGCGACAAGTGGGGCCGCCGCAGGCCCCTGCTGATCGGCATGGTCGTCTACGTCCTCGCCACCGCGATCTGCGCCCTCGCGCCGACCGCCGAACTGCTGATCGGCTTCCGGCTGCTCCAGGGCCTGGCCGGATCGGCCGCGATCGTCATCGCGCGGGCCGTCGTACGCGATCTGTACGACGGGGTCGAGATGGCCCGGTTCTTCTCCACGCTGATGCTGATCTCCGGCGTGGCCCCGATCATCGCCCCGCTCATCGGCGGCCAGATCCTGCGCTTCGCCGACTGGCGCGGGGTGTTCGTGGTCCTCACCGGCGTCGGCGCCGTGCTCACCCTCGTCGTCTGGCGCAGCCTCGGCGAGACCCTGCCGCCCGAGCAGCGGCAGACCGGCGGTGTGGGCTCCGCGCTGCGGACCATGCGGGGGCTGCTGGCCGACCGCGTCTTCGCCGGGTACACGGTGGCCGGCGGCTTCGCCTTCGCCACGCTGTTCTCGTACATCTCGGCCTCGCCCTTCGTGGTGCAGGAGATCTACGGGGCTTCGCCGCAGGCCTTCAGCCTGCTGTTCGGCCTCAACTCCGTCGGCCTGATCGCCGCCGGGCAGGTCAACGGCAAACTGCTGGTCGGCCGGGTCCGCCTGGACAAGGTGCTGGGCGGCGGGCTCGCCGTCATCACGGCGGCCTCGCTCTCGCTGCTGCTGATGTCCATCGGGGTGTTCGGGGAGGTCGGGCTGGTCCCGATCGCGTCGGCGCTGTTCGTGCTGATGTCGGCGATGGGCATGGTCCTGCCGAACACCAACGCGCTGGCGCTGATGCGCACGCCGCACGCGGCCGGCTCGGCCTCGGCCCTGCTGGGCACCTCCTCCTTCCTGGTCGGGGCGATCGCCTCGCCGCTGGTCGGGATCGCGGGCGAGGACACGGCGGTGCCGATGGCCCTGGTCCAGCTGGTGTGCTCGCTGCTGGCGGTGGCCTGCTTCGCCGCCATGTGCCGGCCCTGGCAGAACCGGGACTCCGCCGTCTGATCCGGGCTTCCGGGGCGCCCCAGGGGGTGTCGTCGAAGTAGCGTCGGCCGCCCGTGAGGGCGGGGCCGGCGTGGTCTGGTGCGTGTGATCGCAAGGCGGAGGAGGGAGGCGACGCTCGCGTCGTCGACCGACGACAACGCCGCGAGCGCGCGTGCCAGACCGCGCCGGTCAGACGGGACTTCGACGACACCCCCTGGCGGCGTCCCGGACCCCGCGGGCGCCGTAAACTTCGCTGGTGAACGCCTCCGCCTCCGCCTCCGTGCCCACCACCGCCGAAACGCTGCGGTCCGCGCTGGGCGGGCTGCTCGACGGGATCCCGCCGAAGCAGGCCACGGCCGCCGTCGACCGGCTGATCGCCAACTACCGCGGCCTGACCCCCACCGACGCGCCCATCCTGCGCGACCGCTCCGACGTGGCGGCGTACGCGGCGTACCGGATGCCGGCCACCTTCGAGGCCGTACGGTCCGCCCTGGACGCCCTCGCCGAGGCCGCCCCGCAGTGGTCCCCGGGCTCCCACGTGGACGTGGGCGGCGGCACGGGCGCGGCGACCTGGGCGGTGGACGCCACCTGGGACGGCCCGCGCGACACCGCGGTCCTGGACTGGGCGGAGCCGGCGCTGGCCCTCGGCAAGGAGCTCGCGGCCGCCTCCGGTTCGCAGGTGCTGCGTACCGCCGAGTGGCGCCGGGCCGTCATCGGATCCGGGCTGGCGCTCCCCGAGGCGGACCTCGTGACGGTGTCGTACGTACTCGGCGAGCTGACGCCGGAGGCCCGCCGGGCCGTGGTCTCCGAGGCGGCCCGCACCGGGCAGGCCGTGGTACTGATCGAACCGGGCACGCCCGAGGGGTACCTGCGCATCCGCGAGGCCCGCGACCAGCTGATCGAGGCGGGGCTGAAGGTCGCGGCCCCCTGCCCGCACGACGGCACCTGCCCGATCGAGGTCGGCCAGGACTGGTGCCACTTCTCGGCGCGGGTCAGCCGGTCCTCCCTGCACCGGAAGGTCAAGGGCGGGTCCCTCCCGTACGAGGACGAGAAGTTCAGCTACGTGGCCGCGACCCGCTTCCCGGTGGAGCCCGCCCCCTCCCGGATCACGCGGAGGCCGCAGATCCGGAAGGGGCTCGTCCTGCTGGAACTGTGCGGTCCCGAGGACGAGGGCCTGACCCGGGTCAACGTGACCAAGCGCCACGGTGACCTCTACAAGGCGGCGCGGGACGCCGACTGGGGGCAGGAGTGGCCGCCGGCCACGCGGTAGGACCGCGCAGCCGCTACATCCGCAGCTCCTGGGTGCAGCACTTCACGCTGCCGCCACCCTTGAGCAGCTCGCCCAGGTCCATCGGGACGGGCTCGAAGCCCCGCTCCCGCAGGGGCTGGAACAGTCCGGCCGCCGCCTGCGGGAGCAGCACGTTGCGGCCGTCGGAGACCGCGTTCAGGCCGAGGGCCGCCGCGTCCTCGTCACCGGCGACGAGCGCGTCCGGGAACAGCCGCCGGAGCACGGCCCGGCTGCCGGGCGAGAACGCGGGCGGGTAGTACATGACCTCGTCGCCGTCGAGCACGCACAGCGCCGTGTCCAGGTGGTAGTAGCGCGGGTCCACCAGGTCGAGGCCGATGACCGGGCGGCCGAAGAACTCCTGGGCCTCGTCGTGCGAGAGCGGGCTGGAGCGGAAGCCCCGGCCGGCCAGGATGTAGGTGGCGGTGACGGCGAAATCGCCCTCGCCCTCGTTGACGTGGGACGGCTCGTGGACGTGCTCGAAGCCGTGGGACCGGAACCAGTCGAGGTGGATCTCGGCTTCGGCGGCGCGCTCCGGGTAGGCGAACCGGGCGCCGAGCACCCGGCCGTCGACGACGAGGGCGCCGTTGGCGGCGAAGACCATGTCGGGCAGCTCGGGGTCCGGTACGAGCGTCTCGACGGTGTGGCCGAGCGAGCGGTAGCGGTCCCGGAGGTCTTCCCACTGGGCGTGTGCGAGGGGCAGGTCCACCGGTTTCGTGGGGTCCATCCACGGGTTGATGGAGTACGTGACCTTGAAGTGTGCGGGTGGGCACATCAAGTAGCGCCGGGGTGTGGCGACTCTGCGCAAAGAAGGCTCCTCACGGCTCACGAGGGATGTCGAGAGAATCGTCTCTCCTCAAGGGAAACCGCGCAGTGAACTGATTGGGTGGTTTACGGAATGACACAAAGACGAGACGTCTCGCGTTGATAATTTGTCCGAATGAGCAGCAGATCGCCTGACGCCAAGGCCCCCGACCCCGCCCGCCGCAGCGACCGCTCCCGGCGGGCCATCCTCGACGCGGCGCTCGCACTGGTCGCGGAGGTCGGCTACAACAAGCTGACCATCGAGGCCATCGCCGCCCGTGCGGGCGTCGGCAAGCAGACGATCTACCGCTGGTGGCCCTCGAAGGCGGCGGTCCTGCTGGACGCCTCGCTCGCGCTCTTCGGGGACGCGGAGACGGAGGCCGACTGGACGGGCTTCCCGGACACCGGCGACCTCGCCGCGGACCTCAAGCTGGTGCTGCGGGTGACGGTGGACCAGTTCAACGACGAGAAGTACGCGGCCCCCACCCGCGCCCTGACCGCCGCCGGGGCGACCGACCCGGAGCTGAGCGCCCGTTTCACCGAGCAGCTGCTGGAGCCGCAGCTCGCCCTGTACGAGACGCGGTTGCGGGCGGCCCGGGAAGCCGGACAGCTCGCGCCGGACGCGGACCTGCGCCTGACGGTGGAGATGCTCGTGGGGCCGCTGACGTACCGGTGGCTGATGCGGACGGGGCCGCTGACGCACGCGTTCGCGGACGGTCTGGTGGACCGGGTACTGGGCGGGGTGGGCGCGGTGACCGGGGTGTCGAAGGTCACCGAGGGCTGAAGGGCCGGTGGCCGGCCGGGGACAATTGGCCGAATTTCACTGGTATGTGACGGTATTCCGCCTGCCGTTGTGCGCTCTCCGTGCACCTGTCCCCCACCCCCCGGTGGGGGAGAGCGGTCACCCGGACCGCAGGATGGTGGGACCATGTGAGGGTCTGCCGGGGAAACGGTGAGGTGAGGGGATAGATGGGGTCTGAGTCCGGCCGCGTCAAACGCGGCGAGCAGAGCAGGATTTCCCAGTGGCTGCGCCGGCGGCCCAAACCCTCCCTCGAAGATCCCGAGCGCGCACGCGAGGCCCTTCTGCTGTCCGCGGCCGCCGCGGGCCTGCCGCTCGCCCCCGCCGCCCATCCCGCCGGCTACCGATGTTCGTGCGACCGGATCGGCTGTCCCACCCCCGCACGCCACCCCCTCTCCTTCGCCTGGCAGACGCAGTCGACGACCGACCCCGCACAGATCGAACGCTGGGCGCGCAACCAGCCGCAGGCGAACTTCATCACCGCGACGGGCATGGTCCACGACGTACTGGACGTCCCCCTCGAAGCCGGGGCGAGCGCGCTGGACCGCCTGCTGGCGGCGGGCGTGGAGGTCGGCCCGGTCGCCGAATCGGGCGGTACGGGCGACCAGGCCCGGATGCTCTTCTTCACGGCGACGCGCGGAACCCCCGAGGACGAGGACGAGTGGTGGCCCTGCGAGCTGGACTGCCACCCCGAGACGATGGACGAGCACCCGGGCCTGCGATGGCACTGCCGCGGCAGCTACGTCCTGGTCCCCCCGGCCGCGCTCCCCGGTGACCTGGCGGTGACCTGGATCCGCGGCATGGAGCACCCCCTCCCGGACCCCCTCACCCTCCTCGAAACCCTGACCGACGCCTGCGCCACGTACGCGGTCGCGACCACCGAAACCCCCTCGGCGGCCTGGCCCCTGAGCCGCTAGGCGGACACCCCCGGCGGGTGTCCGCCCCGGACCGGGGGCGGTCAGTGGATCCGGGTGACCACCACGTCCAGGGACCAGGCCTTGCCCGGCTTCGCGGGGGCCTCGGCCTCCACCGTGTAGCCCAGGTCGCGCAGCGCCCGGACCAGCTCGGCCGGGGTCGCGGGGACGGCCCCGGCGACGAGCAGGTCCCGTACCAGCCGCCCCTTGGTGGCCTTGTTGAAGTGGCTCACCACCGACCGCTTCTCCACCCCGTCCACGATCTGCGAGTGCAGCACCCGCACCGTCGCCGTGCGCCCCGCCACCTCACCCTTGGGCTTCCACGCCGACGCATAGGCCGAGGAGCGCAGGTCCAGTACCAGCCCGTCCCCCGCCGCGGCCGGCAGCACCGCCGCCATGGGCTCCCGCCAGTACGCCCCCAGTGCGCCCAGCCCCGGCAGCTTCACCCCCATCGAGCAGCGGTACGAGGGGATCCGGTCCGTCACCCGGACCGCGCCCCACAGACCCGAGAACACCATCAGCGACTGCTCCGCCGACGCCCGCGCCGCCGCCGGCAGGTCGGCCAGGCCCAGCGCGTCGTACAGGACGCCGGTGTAGATCTCCCCAGCCGGCCGGGCCACCGCGGAGCGCAGCCCGGCGTTCTTGGCCACCTCGCCGCGCAGCCCCTCGCTCAGGCCGAGCACCTCGCGGGCCTTCGTCTCGTCCCCCGCGCACAGCTCGACCAGCTCCTCCAGCACGGCCGCCCGCGCCCCGGCCAGTCCCGGCAGCGACAGCGTCTCCGGCTCCAGGGGCGCGCCGGAGCCGCCGGCGGCCTTTCCCTCGGACGGCGGCAGCAGCACGAGCACGGTGGTTCTCCTTCAGTACGACACGGCGCAGGGGGTGCGGCCCCCGAGCCAGGGTAAACGGCTCGCCGCGCCGCCGACGCCCACCCGCAATACGCTCGACCCATGCCACGCCGTCATATGCACATGACCGGCGCAGACGGGGCTGCCCTGCGGGCCGCGCTGCGTGAACTGCGCACAGAGCTGGGCGTGCCCGCGGAGTTCCCGGCTCCGGTGCTCGCCGAGGCCGAGCAGGCGGTCCGCGCCCCGCACCTCCCCGACCTCGACGCCACCGACCTCCCCCTGTTCACCATCGACCCGCCCGCCTCCCGCGACCTGGACCAGGCCATGCACCTGGCGAAGCGTGCGAGCGGCGGCGGCTACCGCGTGCACTACGCCATCGCCGACGTCGCCGCCTTCGTCACCCCCGGCGGCGCCCTCGACGCCGAGGCCCACCGCCGCGTCACCACCCTCTACTTCCCCGACGGCCGGATCCCCCTCCATCCGCCCGTCCTCTCCGAGGGCGCGGCCAGCCTGCTGCCCGGCCAGACCTGCCCGGCGCTGCTGTGGCGCTTCGACCTGGACTCCGCCGGACGCGTGGAGACCACCGAGGTCCGCCGCGCCCTGGTCCGCAGCCGGGCCAAGCTGGACTACGACGGCGTCCAGCAGGCCATCGACTCCCGGACCGCCGAAGAGCCCGTCGCCCTCCTCGGGGACATCGGCCGGCTCCGCGAAACCCTGGAGCAGGAGCGCGGCGGGGTCTCGCTGAACGTGCCCGAGCAGGAGATCGTCGCGCAGAACGGCTCGTACTCCCTCGCCTACCGGGCCCCGCTCCCCGCGGACGGCTGGAACGCCCAGATCTCCCTGATGGCCGGCATGGCCGCCGCCGAGCTGATGCTCGCCGCCGGCGCCGGCATCCTGCGCACCCTCCCCAGCGCCCCCGACGGGGCCGTCGGCCGGCTCCGGCGCACCGCCACCGCCCTGCGGATCGACTGGCCGCACCACATGCCGTACGCCGAACTCGTCCGCAGCCTCGACCCGCACCTCCCCGCCCACGCCGCGTTCCTCCAGGAGTGCACGGCCCTGCTGCGCGGCGCGGGCTACACGGTGTTCACCGGCGGCGCGACCCCGGAGCCCCTCCTGCACGCCGCGGTGGCGGCCCCGTACGCGCACTGCACCGCCCCGCTGCGCCGGCTCGTCGACCGGTACACGGGCGAGCTGTGCGTGGCGGCGGTGGCCGGGGTCGAGCCCCCGGCGTGGGCGACGGCCGCGCTGGACGCGCTCCCGCAGCGGATGTCGGACGGGAGCAGGCTGGCCAACACGGCCGAGCGGGAGTGCGTGGACCTCGTCGAGGCGGCCCTGCTGAAGGATCACGTCGGGGAGACCTTCGAGGCGACCGTGATCGACGTCAAGGAGCACGAGCCGCTCGTCGGCACGATCCACCTGGAGGAGCCGGCGGTGGTCGGCCGGGTCGAGTCGCCGTCCGCGCGGCTGCCGCTGGGCGACCGCATCCGGGTCCGGCTGACGGAGGCCGACCCGGGCCGGGCGAAGGTGCTGTTCGCTCCCGCCTGAGCGGACGGGCCCGCGCCGGGTATGGCCCCGGGCGCCCGCCGCCTGTCATCATCTGCGCAGCAGGCGGGGGAGGCCGGCGATGGGTTCCGTCGACATGTCCGTACGGCCGGCCACACCGACAGCAGCACCGCCGGGCGTCCCCGCGGGCGCGAGCCGCCGCAGGCCCGCCGCCGCGCTGCGCCCGCACGTCGTCAACTACACCGGGTTCCGTACGGAGTTCACCGCGCCCCGGCGCAGGCTGGAGCTCCCCACCGGGTACGTGACCCTCGTCTTCCCCTTCGGCGAGGGCCTGTGGGTCTCCCGTGGCGGGGAGGAGCCGTCCGCCCCCCTGCGGCCCGCCGCCGGGGCCCTGATCAGCGGCCCGCGCACCGGCTGGGCGATCGGGGTGCACGCGGGCGCCGTGCACGGACTGGAGGTGAACATGAGCCCGCTCGGCGCCTACCGGCTCTTCGGCATCCCCGTGACGCACTTCGGGGAGGCCCGCGTGGACCCCGCCGACGTGCTCGGGGCCGCCGGCCGGTACCTGGCCGAGCGGCTCCGGGATCTCGACTCCTGGCCCGAGCGCTTCGACCTGCTCGACGCGGTGTTCACCGCCCGCCTGGAGGGGGGGCCGGTCGCCGCGCCCGAGGTCCGCGGGGCCCTGTCCCGGCTGTGGGCCGACAGCGGCTCCCTGGCCCTGGCCGCCGCCGAGACCGGCTGGAGCGCCCGTACGCTGCGCGCCCGCTTCCGCGAACAGGTCGGCCTGTCCCCCAAGGGCATCGCCCGGGTGTTCCGGCTCCAGCACGCCCTGCGGCTGCTCGCGGCCGGGGTGGCCCCGGCCCAGGTCGCGGCGGCCTGCGGCTACCACGACCAGGCCCACTTCGGCCGGGACGTGAAGGCTCTGACCGGGCTGCCGCCCTCCCGCATCGCGGCCCTGCGCGGCGGGCTGCCGCCGGGCTCGGCCCTGGACCGGGTACCGGGCCGGATCACCAGCCTGCTCCTGCCCGACGAAGTCCCCGGTGAACAGCGGCTGTGAACTGCCCGCGCGTGCCGTTTTTGACAAGACACGGCCGCCTGTTCCTTGCCACGCTCGGCGCACGACTCCTCATCCCCCCGGAGAGTCCCGACGCAGTGCGGCAGCCCGTCACGGGGGTGCGGGTTGCCGCAGTGCGGCCACCAGCGTGCGCGGGTCGTCGGCGTGGAAGCGGATGGTGCGGGCCTCGGCCCTGGATCCGAGGGGCCGGGTGAACGGGAGCGGCCGGGTCAGCTCCAGGGTCACCGTGGTCTGGCTGCCCACGATCAGGTCGAGCACTCCGTCCCCGGAGAGCGTGACGAGCCGGCCCTGCGGATAGCGCCGGTCCACCCGGACCGAGGCCACCGCCTCCGGCGGGACGACGAGGTCGAACAGGGCCCCGTACCGGATCCGCAGGGAGCCGTCCCGGCGGACCACGTGCGGCCGGTTCACGCAGGCGGCGTGCATCGCCAGCATCAGCAGCACCCCGTACACGTCGAGGACGAGCAGCACCCGGTGCACGGCCGGCCAGGGGATCAGGACGGACAGCGCGACGGTCTCGACCAGGGCCACGAACACCAGCCCGTACATCATGGCCGTCTGCGGTCCGGTGTACCCGGCGGCGAGCTCGCCCGCGCCCACCCCGTGCGGCGGCCGGCGCAGCGCCCACCTCCCCAGCGAGGCGCACGCGCGCAGCTCGTGCCGCAGCAGCCTCCGTACGGGCACGGGTACGAGGGCCCGCACCGCCTCGCGCGCCGTCTCCCGCGCCGCCCGCTTGCCGCTCATCCCCGGCCCCTCTCCACGAACGCCTCCATGACCCTGCGGACGACCTCCGCCTGCGCCGGGGCGAACTCCGCGAGCAGCGCCTCCTTGAACCCCTCGCCGGCCACCCCGCCGCCGGCCGGGATCGCGTCGAAGATCCCGTCGGGCACGGCCGCCACCATCGCGGCGGCGAGCGGCGCGATGCGCGGGTCGTCCACGGCGGCGTCGACGAGCTCGTCGAGCCGCTCGTACAGGGCGAGGACCGCCGGATCGGCGGCCACCGGGCCGAGCGCCGCGTACAGTTCGGCGCCGCCGGCGCCCACCGCGTCGAGCAGCGTCAGGTGCTCGCGGTCCATCGCGGCGGTCGGCGAGTCCGTCTCGGGCGCCTTGGCGAGCAGCGCGGCGAGGGCGGGCGAGAGCGGCCCGTCCTCCCCGGGCGGCGCGGCCCGCAGCGCGGCGAGCCGCTGCCGCCGCTCCCGGATCGCGGCCTCCTGGCGGGCCAGGTCGGCGTCGAGCTCTTCGAGTACGTCGGCCAGCTCGCGCCCCGCGTCGTCCGCGAGCACGTCCCGGACCTCGTCGAGGCTCAGCCCGAGCTCGGTGAGCCGGCGCACCCGGGCCAGCAGGACGGCGTCGCGCACGCTGTACGCGCGATAGCCGTTGGGTCGCCGCTCCGGCTCCGGGAGCAGCCCGACATGGTGGTAGTGCCGGATGGCCCGGGTGGTGACCCCGACCAGCGCGGCGATCTCTCCGATCCGCATGCCCTCCAGTAGAAACCCTGCCGCTGCGTCAAGGTCAAGCGCGGCGCCCGGCGCGGGTAGCATGGTCACTCGCAGAACAACCGGAGCGGGCGGCCGCGTCGGGATCCCCGGATCCCGCCGAGGAACGTCCGGGCTCCACAGGGCAGGGTGGTGGCTAACGGCCACCCGGGGTGACCCGCGGGACAGTGCCACAGAAAACAGACCGCCGGGGCTTCGGCCCTCGGTAAGGGTGAAACGGTGGTGTAAGAGACCACCAGCGCCTGGGGTGACCCAGGCGGCTAGGTAAACCCCACCCGGAGCAAGGTCAAGAGGGGCCGGCCGTTTTCGGACGGCGGGCCCTGCGCGAACGTTCGAGGGCTGCCCGCCCGAGTTCGCGGGTAGACCGCAGGAGGCCGGCGGCAACGCCGGTCCTAGATGGATGGCCGTCTCCCCGGCGACCGCGAGGTCACCGGGCGACAGAACCCGGCGTACAGCTCCGGTTGTTCTGCACCCGACGAAGCCGAAGGGCCCGTCCCCGTCAGGGGGCGGGCCCTTCGCCGTACGTCGCCGCTACCGCAGGTGGGACGTGTCGTTGAGCAGGCGCACCGAGGCGTTGCCGTCCGCGTAGTAGGCCACCGCCGAGAGGGAGGCCGCGGAGAGCTCCATCTTGAACAGCGCCTCCGGCGGGGCCCCCAGCGCGAGCCGGACCAGGATCTTGACCGGGGTCACGTGCGTGACCAGCAGCACCGTGCGGCCCGCGTGCGCGGCCAGCAGCCGGTCCCGGGTCGCCGAGATGCGGCGGGTGGCGGCCGTGAAGCTCTCGCCACCGCCCGTCGGGGCCGCCTTCGGGGAGTCCAGCCAGGCCTGGAGGTCGTCCGGGAAGCGCTCGCGCACCTCGGCGAAGGTCAGGCCCTCCCAGGCGCCGAAGTCCACCTCGCGCAGGCCCTCCTCGACGGTGACCGTGAGGCCGAGCCGGTCCGCGACGGCCTGCGCGGTCTCCCGGCAGCGGCGCAGCGGGGAGCTGACGATCGTCTGGACGGTGCCGCGCGCGGCCAGGGCCTCGGCCACCGCCGATGCCTGGCGGCGGCCGGCCGGGGACAGCTCCGGGTCGGTGCCGCCGCTGCCGGAGAAGCGCTTCTGCGGGGTGAGGGCCGTCTCCCCGTGGCGCAGCAGGACGAAGGTCGCCGGGGTCCCCATGTCGGGGCCCCAGCCCGGCGTGGCGGACGGGGCCGGGGCCGGGCCCGGCGCCGGGGCGGGGATGTGTCCCGATGCGGTGGGGCCGTGCTCCGCGAACAGGGTGTCGGCCCCTGCCTCCTCGCGCGGCGGTGCGGTGGCCGACGTACCGGAAGCAGTGGCGAGGGCGGCCCGTACGGCCGCGGCCCCCTTCGCGGCATCCCCCGGAGGGCCGGCCGGCGGGGTCGCCAGGGCGCGGGCCGCCGAGGCGTCCAGGGCCGCAGAAGAGGCCGACGGCTCCCACTGCTTGCCGCGCTTGCCCGCGTCCATCGCCTCGTTGGCGAGCCGGTCCGCGTGCTTGTTGCGCTCGCGCGGGATCCACTCGTACGTCACCTGCGCGCGCGGCAGGATCTTCGCCGCCTCCGCCGCGAGGGGCTTCATGTCGGGGTGCTTGATCTTCCAGCGGCCCGACATCTGCTCGACGACCAGCTTGGAGTCCATGCGGACCTGCACCATGGCGTCCGGGGACAGCTCGCGGGCCGCCTTGAGTCCGGCGATCAGGCCCTTGTACTCGGCCACGTTGTTCGTCGCGACGCCGATGTACTCCGCGCGCTCGGCCAGCGTCTCGCCCGTCGCCGGGTCGAGGACGACCGCGCCGTAGCCGGCGGGCCCCGGGTTGCCCCGGGAACCGCCGTCCGCCTCCACGACGAACCGGGCAAGCCTGCGCATCAGATGCCCGAGTCGGCCGTACGGACCAGGATGCGGCCGCAGTTCTCGTGACGCACGACCTGGTCGCGGGCCGCGGCCTTGATCTCGTTGACCTCGGCCATGTCGAGCTCCAGGCGGCAGCCCTCGCAGCGGCGCTGGTACAGGCGGGCGGCGCCGACGCCGCCCTGCTTGACGCGGATCTTCTCGTACAGGGCCATCAGGTCGGCCGGCATCGAGGCGACGATGACCTCACGGTCCTTGGTGATCTTCGCGGCCTCGGCGTCGAGCTCGCCGGTGGCCGCGTCGCGGCGGGCGGTGGCGTCCGTCAGCTTGGCTTCGAGGGCGGCGACCCGCTCGGTCAGCTCGGTGACCCGCTCCTGCGCGCCCTCCAGGCGCTCCATGACCTCCAGGACCACGTCCTCCAGGTCGGCCTGGCGCTTGGCGAGGGAGACGACCTCGCTCTGCAGGTTCGCCAGGTCGCGGGCGGAAATGCCCGCGCCGGAGTCGAGCCGCTGCTGGTCGCGGGCCGCGCGCTGGCGCACCTGGTCGACGTCCTGCTCCGCCTTGGTCTGCTCGCGGGCGGCGTCGCTCGCCTGCGTCTGGGCCGCCACGAGCAGGTCGCGCTGCTGCGTCAGGTCCTTGGTCAGGGACTCGACCTCGGTGTGCTCCGGCAGCGACTTGCGCTTGTGGGCGAGCTGAGACAGCCGGACGTCCAGGGCCTGGACGTCGAGAAGTCGGATCTGGTCGGCGGGCTCGGCGTTCAGTTGGGGGCTCCTGAGATAGAAGAGGGAGGTGAAGGAACGTCGGACGGCGCGTGCACCGTCCACGGGTCGGTGACCGTGCGCGAGACGTGGGTGCGCAGACCCCAGCCGTGGCGCTCGGAGATCGCGTCGAGCTGCGCGGCGGCCTGCTCGCACCAGGGCCACTCGGTGGCCCAGTGCGCGGCGTCGACGAGGGCGAGCCGGCTCTGCTCGCGGGCCTCGGACACGGGGTGGTGGCGCAGGTCGGCGGTGAGGAACACGTCCACGCCGGCGGCCCGGACCTGGTCGAAGAGGCTGTCGCCCGAGCCGCCGCTGACGGCGACGGTACGGACCAGCAGGTCGGGGTCGCCGGCGACGCGGATGCCCTGGGCGGTCCGCGGCAGCCGGGCGGCGGCGCGGGCGGCGAACGCACGCAGGGTCTCGGGGTGGTCCAGCTCGCAGATCCGGCCGAGGCCGCGGCGGCCCTCGGGGTCGCTGGGATCGGGGACCAGCGGGCCGGTGATCCGCAGGTCGAGGGCGCCGGCGAGGGCGTCGGAGACGCCGGGGTCGGCGGTGTCCGCGTTGGTGTGGGCGACGTGCAGCGCGATGTCGTTCTTGATCATCGTGTGCACGACGCGGCCCTTGAAGGTGCCGGCCTCGACGGTGGTGGTGCCTCGCAGGTAGAGGGGGTGGTGGGTGACGACCAGGTCGGCGCCCAGCTTCACGGCCTCGTCGACGATCTCCTGCACGGGGTCGACGGCGAACAGGACGCGGGAGACCTCGGCGTCGGGATCGCCGCACACGGTTCCGACGGCGTCCCACTGCTCGGCCCGCGAGGGGGGCCAGAGGGCGTCCAGCGCGGCGATGACTTCGGAGAGACGGGGCACGGGCCAAGGCTACCGTCCGTACGGGAGCGAGTCCGTCCCCACGGGGTGACGGTCCGACGGGGTGGCGGTCGTACGACGTCCGGGCGGCGTTACGGGGTCGAACCCCGCTCACCCCGAACGCCCCGCCTTCGGACAGCACAATCGGCCGCGCCGGCAGAGGCGAACCGCCGGGCGGCCACCCGTACGTGTGAAGCGCGGATGGTCGTGTTGTTCGGCCCGAAGTGCGAAAACTAGCTTCCTCCCCGGAGGTGACGCACGGATGACTGTCTGTGCCATCGAGATCACGACGACGGCCCCGTTCACCATCGCCGCGGACGGGTCGTACGCGGCCCGGCTGGCCGGGAACGGGGAGGCCCGGTACCCGGAGCGCTGGACCCTGGCCGGGCCCGAGCCGTACGCGGTGCCGCTGCCGCTCGCGCAGCCCGAGGAGGCCGACAGCGAGCTGCTGGCGCTGGCCGACGGCCGGGTGCTGATCCACCGGCGGGTCGCGCAGCGGCACGCCTTCGCGCTGCTGTACCCGACGGGCGGCGCCGCGGCCGGCCCGCGGACCGGGGAGCTCCCGCTGGGCTCGGTGGAGCCCGGGGACGCAGGGGTACGGGTGTCCCTGCTGCCCCCGTCCCCGGACGGGTACGGCGCCTTCGCCCTGGCCGCATCGGCCGCCGGGACCACGGTCTGGCAGGTGGCCGGGGGCCCCTTCGGGCCGGTCGCCCGGATCCCGGGCCGCTGCTCCGGCGGCGTCTGGCTGGACCGGGCGGGCCGGCTGCTGGCGCTGGACCGCGAGCTGGACGGCACCACCAAGGCCGTCGCGGTGGACCTGGGCCGGGGCGGCGAGGTCTCCCCCCTGCTCCAGATCGCGGAGGGCAGCGACGACCGGTTGCTGCTGGCCGACCCCGACAGCGGGCTGCTGCTGATCCGCTCGGACGCCCCGGGCGAACCGCGCCTGGGCTGGGGGGTGCTGGGCAGCTCGCTCCCGGTGCGCTTCCCCGAGTGCCTGCGCGGGGAGGCGGGGACCCCGTTCGCCGTGCAGCCGGGCCAGGCCCTGATGCCGGAGAGCTGCGGGGTCGCGCTGCGGCTGGAGGAGGGTGGGATCGGCCTGTGGCGGCCCGCCGACCGGCACGTGTTCCGGCTCGCCGCGCCCGAAGGCTGGCTCGGCACCGGGCTGTGGAGCCCGCAGGGCCGCCTGCACCTCCCGTACGCGACCCCCGAGACCCCCTGCGGGATCACGGGGCTGACCCTGCCGGTGTCCCCGCCGCCCCCGGTCCGGCTGGACCCGCCGCCGGCGGCCGCGCCCCGGCCCGTACCGCTGCAGCAGGCTCCGCTGTAGCAGCCGCTGCTGCCGTGGCAGGGCCCGCCGCCGGGTCAGCGGCCTTCGAAGGCCAGGTCGCGGGCCGCGTCGAGCGCCGTGGCCACCGCGCCCAGCAGCACGGCGTCCTCCCCCAGGCCGCTCGGCGCCACCTTCGGCCGCAGCGGCGTGAGGGTGCGCAGCGTCTGGCGGACCGTGCGCAGCAGCAGGTCGGCGTTGTGGCCGACTCCGCCGCCGAGCACGACGAGGTCCGGGTCGAGTACGGCGGAGACGGCCGCGACGGTGTGGGCGAGGCGTTCACCCTCCTGCTCGACGGCCCGGGCGGCGGCCGGGTCCCCCGCCCGGGCCGCGTCGAAGACGTCCTTGGCGGTGAGCGGCCCGGTCATCCCGTGGGCGCGGGCCGCCTGGACCACGGCCTCCGCCGAGACGGCGTCCTCCATGCTGTCTGCGGTGTGGGCTTCGGGATCCGGTTCGCCACGGCCCTCCCAGGGCAGGAAGCCGATCTCGCCGGCCCCGCCGTGCGCCCCGGTGAACAGCCGGCCCTCGTTGACGATGCCCATGCCGAGACCGGTCCCGATCATGACGTAGACGAAGAGCCGGCTGTCCGCGCCGACGCCGTACGTGTACTCCCCGAGCGCGGCGAGATTGGCGTCGTTCTGGACGGCGACGGGCAGGCCGAGCCCGTCGCGGATCCGGTCGAAGAGCCCCGGTCGGCCCCAGCCGGGCAGTTGCTGGGCGTACCGGACCCGGCGCTTGTCCTCGTCGTAGACGCCGGGCGTGCCGACGACGGCGTGGGTGACCTTGCGCGGGTCCAGGGCCGAGTCGGCGACGAGCCCGCGGGCGGTGGACACGGCCAGGTCGGCCATGGTGTTCGCGGTGCGGGCCTGGTTGCGGACGTCGCAGCGGGCCACGACGGTGCCGTCGAGGTCGGCCAGCGCCACCCGCAGCCGGCTGCGGCCGATGTCGATCCCGAGGGCGTAGCCGGCCGTCGGATCGGGGGCGTAGAGCACGGCGGTGCGGCCCCGCTCGGGGGCGTGCGTACCGGCCTCCCGGACCAGGCCGGCCTGTTCGAGGGCGGCGAGCGCGCTGGAGACGGTGGGCTTCGACAGCCCCGTCTCCCGCGCGAGCTGCGCCCGCGAGGCCGCCCCGCCGGAGCGCAGCCGCTCCCACAGCAGCCGCTCGTTGGCGCTGCGCTGCCGCTGGGGGTTCCAGGGCTGCTCGGCGCCCTCGTCGCTGCTGGTCATCCGCCCATTCTCGCCCAGCCGGGGCCACGGGGCGGCCCACATCCGCCGGGCCGTCGAAGGGCGGTGGCGACACGCCTCTAGTCGTGCTTGAGGCCAAGGACCTCCGCCGCGGCGAAGGTCTCGCCGGCCGGGCGGGAGTCGTAGTGCGGGGTGAGCAGGCCGTCCAGTTCCTCGTAGGAGAAGGCCTCCTTCGCGGTGTCGAACTTCGCGGCCACCTTCGGGCGTTCCATCACGACGACGATCCCGCCGTGCACGACGAACAGCTGCCCGTTGGCCTTCGCCGAGGCCGGTGAGGCCAGGTAGCCGACCAGCGGGGCGACGTGCTCGGGGGCCAGCGGGTCGAGCTTGCCGTCCTCCGGGAGCTGGAAGCCGGCGAAGACGTCCTCCGTCATACGGGTCCGGGCGCGCGGGCAGATGGCGTTGGCCGTCACCCCGTACTTGGCGAGGGCCAGGGCGGTCGAGGTGGTCAGGCCCACGATGCCGCCCTTGGCCGCCGCGTAGTTCGGCTGGCCGGCCGAGCCGCCGAGGAAGGCCTCGGAGGAGGTGTTGACGATCCGGCCGTAGACCGGTCCGCCCGCCGCCTTCGACCGCTCGCGCCAGTGCACGGAGGCGAAGTGGGTGGTGTTGAAGTGGCCCTTGAGGTGGACCCGGATCACCGAGTCCCACTCCTCCTCCGACATGGAGAAGACCATCCGGTCGCGCAGGATGCCCGCGTTGTTGACCAGGACGTCGAGCTTCCCGAAGCTGGTGACGGCCAGCTCGACCAGCTCGCGCGCCTGCTCGAAGTCGGCCACGTCGCCGAGGTGCGCCACCGCCTGCCCGCCCGCGGCGCGGATCTCCTCGGCCACCTCCTCCGCCGGGGCGGCCGAGGCCTCTCCGGAGCCGTCCCGTCCGCTCTGGCCGAAGTCGTTGACGACCACGCTCGCGCCGAGCCGCGCGAGCTCGATCGCCTCGGCCCTGCCGAGCCCTCGGCCGGCGCCGGTGACGATGGCGGACAGTCCCTCAAGTGGGAGTGACATCTACCGGATTCCTCTCGGAGCTCTTGGATCTGTCGGGATGCTGTCGGAACGCTCAGAGTTCGATGCACGTGCGCAGGGCCACGCCCGTACGCATCTGGTCGAGGGCGTCGTTGATCTCGCCGAGGTGCACCCGGTGCGTGATCAGGCCCGCGAGGTCCACCCGGCCCGCCCGCCACAGCGCGATGGTGCGCTCGTACGAGCGGAGCACGTCACCGCCCCCGTACATCGACGGCAGGATCTTCTTCTCGTCGAAGAACAGCGAGAACATGTTGACCGAGTAGTTGTCGTCGAGCGCGCCCGCGCCGACCACGACGACGGAGCCGCCGCGCCGGGTCATCTCGTACGCGGTGTGCGTGGTGGCGGACTTGCCGACGACCTCGAAGACGTAGTCGAAGCCCTCGCCGGCCGTGATCCGGTTCTTGGCGTCGCCGAAGGCCTCCGGTGCGACCGCCTCGGTGGCGCCGAAGCGCAGCGCCGCCTCGCGCCGGGAGGCCACCGGGTCCACGGCGATGATCTGCGCCGCGCCCTGCACCTTGGCGCCCTGGATGACGGAGATGCCGACGCCGCCGCAGCCGATGACGGCGACGGAGGACCCGGCCTCCACCTTGGCGGTGTTGATGGCGGCGCCGAGGCCCGTGGTCACCCCGCAGCCGATCAGCGCGGCGATGTCGTACGGCAGGTCGTCGGGGATCGGCACGGCGCACGCGGCGGGCACGACCATCTCCTCTGCGAAGGTGCCGGTGCCGGCGAAGCCGAAGATGTCCCCGCCGCCCGTGCGGCGAAAGTTGGGCGTGGCCACGTTCGCGAAGGACTCCAGGCACAGGTGGCCCTGGCCGCGCTTGCAGGCGGGGCAGTGCCCGCACGGCGGCAGCCAGCAGACGAGGACCCGGTCGCCGATGGCGTGGGTCGTGACCCCGTCGCCGACGTCGACGATCTCGCCCGAGCCCTCGTGGCCGGGTATGAAGGGGGCGGGCTGCGGCAGCACGCCGCTCATCGCGGAGAGGTCCGAGTGGCACAGGCCGGTGGCCTTGATGCGGATCTTGACCTTGCCGGGGCCGAAGCCCGCGGTCTCCATGTCGTCGACGACTTCGAGCTTGTCCTGGCCTATCTCGCTCTGCAGTGCTGCGCGCACGGTGCGGCTCCTTGTGTGTCGCGAAGGTCGGGCGTTACGCGTGTTCGACGACGGTGTCGGCGAGGACCGGCGCGTCGTCCCGTTCGACGGCGGTCACCGAGACCCGGACCTGCCCGGGCTCCTCCCACATCCGGATCCGCAGGGTCTCGCCCGGGAAGACGATCCCGGCGAACCGCGTGCGGTAGGCGCGCACCCGCGAGACGTCCCCGCCCAGCGCCGTGTCGACGACGGCCTTGAGCGTCATCCCGTACGAGCACAGGCCGTGGAGGATCGGCCGGTCGAAGCCGGCCGTCTTGGCGAACTCGGGGTCCGCGTGCAGGGGGTTCCAGTCGCCGGACAGCCGGTACAGGAGCGCCTGCTCCTCGCGGATGTGCCGCTCCTCGACCCGGTCGGGCGCCCGCTCGGGCAGCTCGGACGTGACGGAGGGGCCGCGCTCTCCGCCGAAGCCGCCCTCACCGCGTACGAAGATCTGCGCGTCGCTGGTCCAGAGCGGCCCGTCGGCGTCCGCGACCTCGGTGCGCAGCACGATCACGGCGGCCTTGCCCTTGTCGTAGAGGGCGGCGACCTTGGCGGAGGAGGTGGCGCTGCCCTTGACCGGGATGGGCCGGTGCAGCTCGATGGACTGGCCGCCGTGCAGGACGTCGGCGAGGTTGACCTCGATCCCGGGGGCGGCGAGGCCGCCCAACATGGCCATGCCGGCCCCGGCGACGGTCGCGAAGCTGGGGAGTACGTGGAGCTTGGACTCCAGGGTGTAGCGCAGTTCGTCGGGGTCGGTGGCGGGGCGGCCGGCGCCGAGGCCGAGGTGGTAGAGCTGGATGTCCTTGTGGTCCCAGGCGATGTTCCCCTGGCGGGGGTCCGCGGCGAGGGCCCTGGCGGCATCGATCGGCATTGAGGATGCTGCTCCTTGTTCGGTTCTTCGGTTCCCATTGCGTGGAAGACCTCGGTGCGGCCGTCCGCACCGTCGGCCGCACCGAGGTCGTTTGCGGGACCGGTTCGGTTCTAGAACGCGTTCTAGGATCGAGCGGTGAGGAATGTATAACGCACGCCCCAGCAGTTGGGAAGACTCCTGACTCCACGTCAGGATGAGCTTGGCCGAGGCGTGTTGCCGGGTCCGTACAGGGCGGTCGCCCTAGTCTGGCCGCGTGGACGAGATGCCGGTGAACCACCGCCCCGCCAGGTCGCTGCGGGTGCTGCTGTTCCCGCCGGACCCGGCGCTGGCGCTGCGGCTGGGGCTGCAGCCGGACATCGAGGTGGTGGCCTCGGCGCTGGCGCGGCCGGCCGTGGCCCTGGTGGAGGAGCTCGCGTCGGTGACGGCCCTGCTGGCGGAGGACCCGGAGTGCCGGGTACTGGTGCTGACCGGTTCGGCGCATCCGGGACTGCGGGACGCGGCGCTGGCGGCGGGCGCGGCGGGCCTGGTCCTGCGCGACGGCCCCGTGGAGGACCTGGCGGAATCCATCCGCGCCGCCTCCCGCGGCGAAACGGTCGTCGACCCGTCCCTGTCGGACCCGTAGCCGCACCCGGCCGCCACCCCGTGGCCCCGCCCGGCCGCTATTTCCGCAGCAGGGTCACCACCGCCGCTCCGCCCAGGCCTATGTTGTGGGCCAGGCCGACCCGGGCCCGCGGGACCTGGCGGGGGCCGGCCTGGCCCCGTAGCTGCCAGACCAGTTCCGCCGCCTGCGCCAGCCCCGTCGCTCCCAGCGGGTGGCCCTTCGAGATCAGGCCCCCGGAGGGGTTCACCACCCACCGCCCGCCGTATGTGGTCGCACCCGACTCCACCAGCTTCCCGGCGGCGCCCTCCCCGCACATGCCCAGCGCCTCGTACGTCAGCAGCTCGTTGATCGAGAAGCAGTCGTGCAGCTCGATCACGTCCACGTCCTCGATCCCGAGCCCGGAGGCCGAGAACACCTGGCGCCCGGCCGCCTCCGTCATCGGCTTGCCGACCACGTCGATGCACGAGCCGGAGGCGAACGAGGACTCCGTGTCCGTCGTCATCGCCTGCGCGACGATCTCCACCGCCTTGTCGTGCAGCCCGTGCCGCACGACGAACCGCTCGGACACCACCACCGCGGCCGCCGCCCCGTCCGAGGTCGGCGAGCACTGGAGCTTCGTCAGCGGCGCGTGGATCGGCTTGGCCCCCAGGATCTCGTCCAGCGTGTACACGTCCTGGAACTGCGCGTTCGGGTTGTTCGCCGAGTGCCGGTGGTTCTTCGCCCCGACCGCCGCCAGCTGCGCGGCCGTGGTCCCGTACCGCTCCATGTGCTCGCGGGCCGCGTTCCCGAAGATCTGCGCGGTCGGCGGGGACATCTCGAAGCCGTGCCCGGCGGCCATGATCCCGTAGTGCCGGGCGACCGGAGAGGTCTTGAAGTCGGAGCCCGCGTCGGCGCCGCCGCCCAGCGCCCCCTTCTTCATCTTCTCGAAGCCCAGCGCCAGCACGCAGTCGCTGATCCCGCCCTCCACGAACTGCCGCGCCATCATCAGCGCCGTCGACCCCGTCGCGCAGTTGTTGTTCACGTTGTAGACCGGGACCCCGGTCAGCCCCAGTTCGTACGCGGCCCGCTGGCCGGCCGTGGAGGCCTGGAAGCAGTACCCCACCGGCACCTGTTCCACCTGGTCGTACGCGATCCCCGCGTCCGCCAGGGCCGCCGTCCCCGCCTCATTCGCCATGTCCCAGTACTGCCAGTCCCGCGACTCCGGCTTCTCGAACTTCGTCATGCCGACGCCCACGATGTACGACTTCATCACTGATGCCCTTCAGTCCCTGGGAAGGCCGAGAATCCGCTCGGCGACGACGTTGAGCTGGACCTGCGTGGTGCCCCCGGCGATGGTCAGGCAGCGGGACATGAGCATCCCGTGCACCGCCCGCTCCCCCGCCCCCTCCCGCACCGCGCCCGCCGGGCCCAGCAGTTCGAGCGCGAGCTCGGCGGTCCGCTGCTGGTGCGGGGTCTGGACGAGCTTGCGCACGGAGGCACCGGCGCCCGGCTCCAGCCCCGACACCTGCTGGAGCGTGGTGCGCAGTCCGATGCAGGCCAGGGCGTGCGCCTCGGCGGTGAGCGCCCCGATCCGCGCCCGGTACGCGCCGTCGAGCTCGGTGGAGCGTGCGATCAGCGCTTCGAGCCCGGTGTCGAAGGTCATCTGGTCGGCCATGTGGACCCGCTCGTTGCCGAGCGTGTTGCGGGCGACCTTCCAGCCGTCGTCGGGCGCGCCGACGAGGGCGTCCGCGGGCAGCATGACGTCGTCGAACCAGACCTCGTTGAACAGGGCCTCGCCGGTGATCTCCCTGAGCGGGCGCACGTCGATGCCCGGGGTGCCCCGCATGTCGACCACGAAGTAGCCGAGCCCCGTGTGCTTGGGGGCGGCCGGGTCGGTCCGGGCCAGCAGGATCCCGAAGTCGGCGCTGTGCGCGGAACTCGTCCAGACCTTCTGTCCGTTGACCTTCCAGGAGCCGTCCGCCGCGCGCTCCGCCCTGGTCCGCAGCGAGGCCAGGTCCGAGCCCGCCCCCGGCTCGGAGAAGAGCTGGCACCAGGTGACGTCCCCGCGCAGGGTCGCCCGTACGTACGTCTCCCGCTGCGCCTCGGTCCCGTACGCGAGCAGCGAGGGCACGACCCAGGTGGCGATCCCGAGGTCGGCGACCTTGACCCCGGCCGCCGCCAGTTCCTGCTGGACGACGAGCTGTTCGACGGGGCCGGCGCCGAGCCCGTACGGGGGCGGCAGGTAGGGCGCCGCGTACCCGGTGGGCGCCAGGATCCGGCGGGCGGCGGCCGGGTCGAGGCCGCGCGCGTCCTCGATGGCGGTACGGGCCTTCGCGCGATGGGTCTCCGCCCCGGCCGGCAGCTCCAGGCGCAGCTCCCGCCGCGCGCCGCCGGCCGCGAGCCGCACCGCCCGTACGCGGTGCCCGTCCCCGGCGCCGAGCAGCTGCCGGGCGACGATCGCCCGGCGCAGGTGGATGTGGGCGTCGTGCTCCCAGGTGAAGCCGATCCCGCCGAGGATCTGGATGCAGTCCTTGGCGCAGGAGTAGGCGGCGTCGAGGGCGCTCCCGGCGGCGAGCGCGGCCACGAGCGAGCGCACCTCCGGCTGCTCGTCCGCCGCCTGGGCGGCGTCCCAGGCCAGGGCCCTGGCCTGTTCGAGGCGTACCAGCATGTCGGCGCACAGGTGCTTGATCCCCTGGAACTGCCCGATGGGGCGGCCGAACTGCTCGCGGACCTTGGCGTACTCGGCGGCGGTGTGCAGCGCCCAGGCGGCGGTGCCGCAGGCGTCGGCGGCGAACAGCGCGCAGGCCAGGTCCCGGACGAGGGCCGCGTCGAGGTCGAGGAGGCGGCCGGGTGCCACGGTGACCCCGCGGGCCCGCACCTCGGCGGTGGGCCGGGTCGGGTCGGCGCTGTCGTGCGTACGGATGTCCAGCGCGGCGGCGTCCACGGCGAACCAGCACGTGCCGTGCGCGGCTTCGGCGGCGAGCAGGACGAGGTCGGCCTCACCGGCGCCGAGCACCGGGGGCGCGAGCCCGTCGAGCAGGTGCCCGCCGCCCTCGACGGCGACGGCGGTCAGGCTTCCGGGGCCGAGGGCGACGGCTGCGACGCGGGTGCCGTCGGCCAGGGCCGCGGTGAGCTCCTGCGCGCCGGCGCGGTCCAGCAGTACGGAGGCCAGCGCGCTGGGCAGGTAGGGCCCCGGCAGCGCCGCCCGGGCGGCCTCCTCGACGGCGACGGCGAGGTCGAGCAGGGTGCCGCCCTCCAGGTGCGGTGCGAGGAGCCCGGCGGCGGCGAGCCCGTCCCAGTACGCGGGCCGTACGCCGGTCCGCGGCGGGGTCTCCAGCAGTTTGCGCACTTCCTCGGGTGGCACCGCGCGCGCCGCCCAGCCGCGCACGGCCTCGGCCAACTCCCGCTGTTCCTGCGTGATTCCGATGCCCATACGGATCCCTGCCGCCTCTCCGACGCCCCGGCCGGCGCCGGGCGGTCCCCCTGATCGCGGGTCAGAGTAGAACACGTTCCATTCTGACGGAAGGTCAGATGCGTGGCGGAGGAAGGGCCTCGCGGAACCGGCCATGTCCGGAAATCGCTCTAGATCCCTCCACGCCAAATGACCGAATCTGGGGCGTTGACGCCGACCCCAATTCATTTCAGGAAGGAAATGGTCGTGAATTGCATCACCTATGTGGACCTGCACCGGAGCGTCGCCCCGGACATCCAGGCGGAATTGGAGGCGGCCGTCTCCAGCCTCACCCCCGCCTCGGGCAGCGGCGCCGCCAGGAACGCCGTGGGCAAACTCCTCAGGCATCAAAAAATGCGGCATCCCCTCTCGGTGCTCCCGATGATGGTGCACGCCATCGAGACGGGAAATCCCGGACCGGCCGCCCCGCTGGCCGCCGTGCACGTGCTCTGGTGGACCTCGGCCTGCTACCTCGACGACCTCGCCGACGGGCACGGCACGACCGCGTCCGACAGCATGAGCCAGGACGAGGCACTGCTGGCCTCGGTACTCAGCGGCACGGTGCTGCCGATCCGGATCATCCGGTCGCTCCCGGTGCCGCCCGCGGTCCAGGTCGCCCTGACGGCCGAGGTGGCGACGGGCTGGGCGGTGGGCACCGAGGGCCAGCTGACCGATATCGGCGCCGACGCCGACCGCGCCACCCGTAACTCGGTGATCGAGACCTACCGCGGGAAATCCGGCGGACCCTACTCGATGGTCACGGCGATGGCGGCGATATTGTCGGGCGCGAGTGACGAAAGAGTCGAACTGTGGCGGGAGTTCGGATACATATTCGGCATCCTGTGGCAGTTGTTCAACGATCAGGAAGACATCCTGACCGGCCGCAATGAAGACCTCCGCAACGGGACGGTCACCTATCTGCTCACGTGCGCCCTCGACGACGCACCCACACCGGGGGCCCGGGAGGACATCCTGGGCCGCAGCGCGGCCGCGCGTGACTGCGGGCGGGCGCGCGCGGAGCTCGGCCGCATCCTCCTCGCCCCGGACCTGCTCGACCGGTACGCCGCGGACCTCGACGCCTTCCGTACCGAGGCCCACCGCCTGCTCACCGCGCTCGGCGGTGACGAGCGCCACCTGCCGGTCATGCGGCACCTCGTGGACCACGCGGCGCGGATGCTCCTGCGGGCACGCCTCGTCCCGGCCGCCGTCTAGGGGGTGTCAGTCGGCGCAGCCGGCGAACACGCCGGGGGCGCAGTTGGTCGGGTAGTTGTCCGCCACGGTGGTGGCGGTCAGCGAGACGGTGCTCGCGTCGTTGAAGATGCCGCCCGGCGCCCCGCCGGCGTAGTTGTTGGTCACCGAGCTGTTGCGGAGGACGAGGGAGGCGCCGGAGATGTTGGAGATACCGCCGCCCGACGCCCCGGTCTCGACGGCCCGGTTGGCGAAGACCGTGGTCCGCTCCAGGGTCAGGGTCGACCGGCGGTTGAGGATGCCGCCGCCCCCGTCGTTGTCCTCGGCCGTGTCGTTGCCCTGGACGAGGGTGCCCGTGACGGTCCCCGTCAGCATGAAGGCGCTGATGCCGCCGCCGTCGAGCCTGGCGGCGTTGTCGGTCACCCGGCTGCCGGTGAGGGTCAGACTGCCGCGCGCCTCCAGCCCGCCGCCGGTGTCCTTGGCCGTGTTGCCGGTGATGGTGGTGTTCGAGATGTTCACGGTGCCGGAGCTGTAGACGCCACCGCCGTTGTTCGTGGAGATGTTGTGGCTCACGGTGCTGTTGCGGAGGTTGAGCGTGCCGGAGCTGATGACGCCGCCGCCGGCTCCGGAGAGCGCCGAGACGTTCGCGGTCACCGTGACCGAATCGAGGGTGAGCACGCCCTGGTTGGCGATCCCCCCGCCGCCCGCGCCTCCGCTCTCCGACCGGCCGCCGCGGATCGTCAGGTTGTTCAGGGTGAGCCTGCCGTTCGGGGCGGTGACCTCGAAGATCCGGAACCCGGTCGCCGACCGGCGGCGGATGGTGCTGCCGTTGCCCACGACGGTGATGTCGCCGGTCACCTGCGGCAGGCCGTTGCCGGGGTTGTCGGGGGCCGTGAGGGTGTACGTGCAGCCGGGCGCGAGGAAGAGGTGCGCGGGCCCCGCGACGGTGTTGGCCGTGGTGATGGCGCTCGCGAGCGCGGCCGCGGTGCACGGCACGAACTGCTGCGCGCGGGCCTCGGCGGCGGGCAGGGCGACCACGGTCGCGAGGGCGGCCGTGGTGGCGGCGAAGACTCCGAGTCTGAACATGGCGGCCAAAGTACGCACATCGGATAAGCGGACTACGGCGCGGAAAAGGGGCGCGCCGGAAGCGGTCCCCCTGGGGAGGGAGCCGCGCCCGCCAGTCGGACGGGCCGCGCGGAGGCGTCCACCCCGGCCGGCGTGACGCCCGGCACCCCGGCACCCCGGCACCCCGGCACCCCGACCCACCGGCACCCCGACCCACCGGTAACACCGCCGGCGGCGTACGGCACGATGGACCGCCACACCCGCGTACCCGCCGGAGGAACCCCATGGCCCCCGCCACCCCCAAGCCGGAGACCCTCGCCGCCTTCGAGGCCGCCAAGGGGTTCATGCCCGTACGCGAGGGCCTCGCCCTGTACGAGGCCGCCGCCGCGGCGGCGGCGCTCGGGCTGCCGCTGCTGGAGGTCGGCACGTACTGCGGGCGTTCCACGATCCTGCTGGCCGACGCCGCCCGCGAGGCCGGAGTGGCCGCGATCACGGTCGACCACCACCGGGGCAGCGAGGAGCAGCAGCCGGGCTGGGAGTACCACGACCCGACCGTCGTGGACCCGGAGGTCGGGCTGATGGACACCCTCCCGACCTTCCGCCGCACCCTCCACAAGGCGGGTCTCGAAGACCACGTCATCGCGATCGTGGGCCGCTCCCCGCAGGTCGCGGCGGCCTGGGGCGGCAAGCTGGGCTTCGTCTTCATCGACGGCGGCCACACCGACGAGCACGCCGCCGGCGACTACGAGGGCTGGGCCCCGCACGTCGCCGAGGGCGGGACGCTCGCCATCCACGACGTGTTCCCCGACCCGGCCGACGGCGGCCAGGCCCCGTACCGGATCTACCTCCGCGCCCTGGCCTCCGGCGCCTTCGAGGAGGTCTCGGTCACCGACTCCCTGCGCATCCTGCGCCGCACCGCCCCGGGCGTCTGAGGACTCCCACCCGGCGGTCACATCCGGCGGTCACATCCGGCGGTCACACCGGCGGACGCACGTATAAGCAGATAAGCGCACCACGCCCCCATATGGCCCACGGTCCGCGCCGACGGCGGGCCGCCGGTCTAGCATCGCGGCGTGCGCTACGACGACAGTCCCCCATCCCCCGAGTCCGCCTCCTCGGTCAGCCCGGAGCGGCGGTGGTTCGCGCGCCGCTCCGGCCTCGCCGTCGGGGCCGCCGTACTCGCCCCGACCCTCCTGGCGGGGTGGGTCCTCGTCCAGGTGACCACCGGGGCGGGGGCGGACGACGCCCGCCCGCCCCGGATCGTGATGCCGGCCGCCTCCCCCACCGTCACCCCGACCCCGAGCGCGAGCGCGAGCGCCCCGCAGGCCAAGGGCCCGCTCGCCGGCAAGACCGTGGTCATCGACCCCGGCCACAACACCGGCAACTTCGAGCACACCTCCGAGATCGACAAGAAGGTCGACATCGGCACCGCCCGCAAGGAGTGCGACACCACCGGCACCACCACCAACGCCGGTTACAAGGAAGCCGAGTTCACCCTCGACGTGTCCCGCCGGCTGCGCACCGTCCTGGAGGCCAAGGGCCTCAAGGTGGCCCTCACCCACGAGACGGACCGCGCCTGGGGTCCGTGCATCAACGAGCGCGCCCGCATCGGCAACGAGGCCGCCGCCGACGCCGTGGTCTCGGTCCACGCGGACGGGGTCTCCGAGGGCAGCCGCGGCTACCACGTCATCCTCCCGGCCAAGGTCAAGGGCGGCGCCGCCGACACCGCCAAGATCGTCGGCCCCTCTCGGGACCTCGGCGAGCGGATCGGCTCGAACTTCGCCCGGACCACCGGCTCCGCCCCCGCCAACTACCTCGGCAGCGGAACCGGATTGGTCGTCCGCGACGATCTCGGCGGACTCAATCTCTCGACACAGCCCAAGGTGTTCATCGAATGCGGCAACATGCGTGACGCCAAGGACGCGGCGCTGCTGACGAGTCCGGAGTGGCGGCAGAAGGCCGCCCAGGGCATCGCGGACGGCATCGTCGGCTTCTTGGGCGGGTAGTCCCCCGGGGACAGCCTGCCGCCCCGATCCTCTCGGTTGCCGGGAACCTCCGTACCATGGTCCCGCCCGCCCCGCTCCTGCACGTGCGCGACCGCGGCACCACGAGACGACCGAGACCGAGAAGGACACCTAACACGTGAACATCCGCTCCCTCACTCGAGGCGACGGCGTGGTGATCGGAGCAGCGGCGCTGCTGTTCATCGCCTCGTTCCTCGACTTCTACTCCGCGACCGGCCTCGACCTGCCGAGCGTGTGGGACACCGACGTCTACCGTCTGGCGCTTCCCTCGATCTTCCTGCTCGGCTTCATCGCGGCCGGTCTGCTCATCGCGGCCCGCTTCCAGCCGGAGACCCGCAAGCTCGCGGGCCTGCCGCCGGCCGCGTGGGGGACGGTGCTCGCGGTCGCGGCCGCCTGGTCCTCCCTCTGGTCCCTGATCACCAGCCCGAGCGGCGCCGACCTCGGCGCCGGCTGCATCATCGCCTTCCTCGCCACCCTCGCGCTGGCCGGCGTCGCCGTCGCGGGCGCGAAGATCCCCGCGCTCGCCGGCGGGCTGGTGCCCGAGCCCAAGCCGGTCGCCCCCGCGCCGTACGGGGCCCAGCCCCAGCCCGGCACCGGGTACGGCTACCCGGGCGCCCAGCAGGGCCAGCCGTACGGGTCCACCCCGCAGCCGGTCCCGCCGTACGGCGGTACCCCCAACCCGACCCCGGCCCCGGCTCCGGGTCCGCAGGACTCGGCGCCCGCCCCGGCGGCGGACTTCACCCCGTTCTGGTTCGCGGTCCCGGTGGCCCGCCCCCTCTTCCCCGAGGACGGCTCCCCCACCCCGATCGCCGAGCTCGCGCCGGGCACCTGGTACCTGGCCGTGGACCAGCGCGGCCCGGCCACGCTGATCGCCCAGACCCAGGACGGCCGCCGCGGCGTGCTGAACGACACCTCGGGCATCCAGCGCGGCTGACGCGCCCCGTCCGTACCGCCGACGGCCCTCCGCCCTTCCGGGCGGGGGGCCGTTGCCCTACAGTCACCTGACGCATCGTCAGATATGGCTGGAGGGGACGTACATGCGCCTCGGACTCGCACTCGGCTACTGGGGCCGCGGCCCCGACCGGACCCACCTCGACCTCGCCACCGAGGCCGAGGACCTCGGCTACGACTCGGTGTGGACCGCCGAAGCCTGGGGCTCGGACGCCTTCACCCCGCTCACCTGGATCGCCGCGCACACCTCGCGGATCCGCCTCGGCACCGCCATCGCCCAGATGGCCGCCCGCACCCCCACCGCCACCGCCATGCACGCCCTCACCCTGGACCACCTCTCCGGCGGCCGGATGATGCTCGGCCTGGGACTGTCCGGCCCCCAGGTGGTCGAGGGCTGGTACGGGCGCCCCTTCCCCGCGAGCCCCCTCACCGCCACCCGCGAGTACGTGGACGTCGTCCGCCAGGTGCTGCGCCGCGAGGGGCCCGTCGCGCTCGACGGCCGCTTCCACCAGCACCCGTACCGCGGGCAGGACGGCACCGGCATCGGCAAACCACTCAAGCCCATCACCCACCCGCTGCGCGCGGACCTGCCGCTCCTGCTGGGCGCCGAGGGCCCGAAGAACATCGCCCAGACCACCCGCATCGCGGACGGCTGGCTCCCCCTCTACTGGTCGCCGACCCGCACCGACGTCTACCGGGCCTCGCTGACCGACCTCCCCGAGGGGTTCATGATCGCCCCGATGGCCCGGGCGAAGGTCTGCGACGACGTCGCCGAGGGGCTGCTGCCGGTCAAGGCGATGCTCGGCTTCTACATCGGCGGGATGGGCCACGCGGCCCGCAACTTCCACGCGGACCTGATGGCGCGGATGGGCTACGAGGAGGAGGCCCGCCGCATCCAGGAGCTGTTCCTCGCCGGGCGCAGGCAGGAGGCGGTCCTCGCCGTCCCGGACGCGTTCGCCGACGAGATCTCGCTGATCGGACCGCGCGAGCGGATCGCCGAACGCCTCGACCTGTGGCGCAAGGGCCCGGTCACCGACCTCCTCCTGACCGCCCCGGACCCGCACACCCTCCGCGTCCTGGCGGAGCTCAACAGCCATTGATTGCGATGCGGAAATCAGATGTGACAGGGACTGACCGAAAGTAGACGGTGATCGCCGCCGCTCGTTCTCCGCTTGAAGGAACTCCCTGTTGCGTCCCACTCGTACGACCGTCCTGCTGGACGCGGGCCTGGTCACCCTTCTCGGGGTTCCGGCCGCCGCCGCGGGCGGCAGCACCCACGTGATCACCGACCTCCTCGGCTACTTCACCGAGGGCTGATCACACACACCGAGCACGTCAGGAGCCCCGACCACCGCGCACACCGCGGCGGCCGGGGCTCCCGGCGCATCAGGGGGCGGGGGTGTCCGCCGTGCTGTCCGCCGCATCCGGCGGGGGCACCACCGCCAGCAGTTCCCGCAGGTCCAGGGGCATGACGGCGATCTCGATGGTGCCACCGGAGCCGTCGACCCCGCCGGTCCCGTACGTGCAGGACACGATCCGCGATCCGGGGTTGATGGCCATGCCCTCCTTCACGGACGGCGCCCGCACCCCGGTCGCGCGGCCGCCGGGCAGCGGTACGGGCTCACCCCGGCGGGGCACCCAGCGCGCCCCGCCGGGGCCGGTGAAAACCCGGCCCATGCGCCAGCGGCCGGCTCCGGCCGGATGGCGCACCATGCACGGGATCCCGTCCGGGGTCCCGGCGGCGATCCGCTCGCGCCGCTCGCTCCGCTTGCGCCGCAGGAAATCGATCATCCGCCCATTCAAACAGCCCGCGGACCGGCCCGGCGACGCTGCCCGGCCGGCCCGCGGTGTACGAGGGCCTATCCGCCGCTCAGCTGGGACAGGCTCGGGACCTTGTCGGTCACCGTGGCGCCGGCGCCCTGGCCCGCGCCCTTGACCCCGGTGATGACGTCCTGGAGCGAGTTCAGGTCGGCGTCGCTCGCATCGCCCTTGCGCAGCTTGGTTCCCAGGCCCTTGAGGGACTCGATGCCCGCCGTCAGAGGGGCCACCGCCTTCGACAGCAGCGGGTCGCCCTTGGCGTTGTCCGCGGCCGCCTTCAGCCGGTTGTACGCGAAGGCGCCCGCGAGGCCCGCCTTGACGAGAGCGAACGTACGGCCCTTGGCGCCCTTCTTGAACTTGCCCGCGCGGTACGGCTTGATGATCCACTGGTACGTCGCCCCGGCCGCGAGCCCCACGTTGGCCACGAAGCGCGCCTTCGCGAACTTCTGCTTCTCCGCGGTGGTACTGGGCGTGGGCTCGGCGAGGGCCGCGACCTCCGCCGCTTCCGCCGCTCGCCACGCTTCGGGCGCCCCCACCTCGGCGGCCGGCGCCGCCGGCACCGACAGGGCCACGTCCTCGCCCCTGCCGCCCCTGCCGCCGGCTTCGCTGCCGCATGCGGTGGCGCCGGCGAGCAGCGCACCGGACAGGAGCAGGGCGGTGAAGGCGCGGCGGAATCGGGTGGTACCGGGTATGGACACGCTGGGTTTCGACACGGTGAGCCTCCGGGGAGTGAGGTGTCTCCGGCAGCGTCACCCGGGCCCCGGCATTGCGCCACTTGGATGACCCATTCGGGTTTGCTTCACACCGACGGGGCAACACGCGGTGCATGCGCACACACACCGGAGTACACGCCCGAGGAGGCGTTCAGGCCGGCCGGGTCGTCGCCGCGGTGGCGGACGTGCTGGCCTTCACGATCGGCCTGTGGGTCCTGCTCTACTTCCTCGACGCCAACCGGGGCAACGGCCTGGTGGAGTTCATCCACGACGCCGCCACCTGGCTGGCCGGCTGGTCATACGACCTGTTCACCTTCGACCGCGAATGGGTCCAGGTGGTGGTGGGCTACGGCGTGGCGGCCGTGGCGTACCTCGTCCTGGGCCACCTCGTCGCCGGCCGGCTCTACCGCCGCTGACCGCGGGCCGCGTACGGGCAGGCCGCCTCCGAGGCGGCCTGCCCTGCCCGTACCGCTCCGGCTCCCGGCTCCCGGCGGGCTAGGCGCAGCAGTCGGGCTCCAGTCCGGACGGCAGCTCCAGCCCCCCGAACACCGCCCCGGTGGCCTCGTCCCCGCCCAGCGCGGCCACGGCGAGCAGCAGCGACCCGGCCGTCCAGGTCGTCTGCTCGACCGGCCACACCGCCTTGTCCTCGAAGACGTAGCCCGTCCAGTACATGCCGTTGTCCGCGCGCAGGTGCGTGACGGAGCGCAGGATCTCCAGCGCCCGGTCCGATTCGCCCATCGCCCACAGGGCCAGGGCCAGCTCGCAGGACTCCCCGCCCGTCACCCACGGGTTCGGCAGGACGCAGCGCACACCGAGCCCGGGGACCACGAACTCGTCCCAGCGCCCCTCGATCCGCACCTTCGCCTCCGCGCCGCCCAGCGCGCCGCCCAGCACCGGGTAGTACCAGTCCATCGAGTACCGGGACTTGTCCAGGAACCGCTCCGGGTGCCGCCGGATCGCGTGCCCGAGGGCCCCCGCCGCCAGCTCCCAGTCCGGCTGCGGCTCCTCGCGGTGCTCGGCGATCGCCAGCGCGCACCGCAGCGCCTGGTGTATCGAGGAGGAGCCGGTGAGCAGCGCGTCCGTCACCGCACTGCCGTCGGCCTCCCGCTTCCAGCCGATCTCGCCGCCCGGCTGCTGGAGTCCGAGGACGAACTCGGTCGCCGCGAAGACGACGGGCCACATGCGGTCCAGGAACGGGTCGTCGCCGGTGGCCAGGTAGTGGTGCCAGACCCCGACGGCTATGTACGCGACGAAATTGCTCTCCCGGCTCGCGTCCTGCGGCTCGGCGGTGTCCACCCCGTCCGGCCGGTCCGCGTACGCCGCGTACCAGGAGCCGTCGGCGTTCTGGTGCCGGGCCAGCCAGTCGTACGCCCGCTCCGCGGCCTCGTGCTCGCCCGCCGCGTCCAGGGCCATCGCGGCCTCGGTGTGGTCCCACGGGTCCAGGTGGTGGCCGCGGAACCACGGGATGGCCCCGTCGGAGCGCTGCGCGGCGAGGATGCCGGCCACCGTCCCGGCGGCCTCCTCGGCGGTCAGCACACCGTCCAGGACCAGGCGTTCGGTGCGCCCGGGCGAGCTCACTTCGCCGCGCCGACGGGAAGGTGCGGCTTCGTCGCGTACGCCACGAAGCTCTTGCCGATGACCGGGTTGAGCGCCTGCTCCGCGAGCCGCGTGGCCAGCGGCTTCTTCATGATGTCCCAGACCAGGAGCTTGTGGTACGCCTTCACCGGCAGCGCCTGGTCGTTGTCGACGCCGAACGCGCACTTGAGCCACCAGTACGGGGAGTGCAGCCCGTGGGCGTGGTGGGTGCCGTACGGCTTGAGGCCGGCGGCCTCCATCTTCCCCAGCAGCTCGTCCGCCTTGTAGATGCGGATGTGGCCGCCCTCGACCTCGTGGTACGCGTCGCTCAGCGCCCAGCAGATCTTCTCCGGGCCGTAGCGCGGGACGGTGATGGCGATGCGGCCGCCGGGCTTGAGGACCCGGACCATCTCGGCGAGCACGCCCTTGTCGTCGGGGATGTGCTCCATCACCTCGGAGATGATGACGACGTCGAAGGACTCGTCGGGGAAGGGCAGGGCCAGCGCGTCGCCCTCCATGGCGGTGGCGGTGGCGCCGGCCGGGGCCTCGCCGGCCTCCTTCATGGCGGCGAACCACTTGGCGACCTCGCGGATCTCCTCGCCGTTGCGGTCGACTGCGACCACCTGGGCGCCGCGCCGGTAGCACTCGAAGGCGTGCCGGCCGGCGCCGCAGCCCAGATCGAGCACACGGTCGCCTGCGGCGAGCGGGAACCGGGAGAAATCGACGGTCAGCACGGGGTCCTGCCTTCGCGGTCGCGGGGGTGTTCGGGGGTGGTGTGGAAAAGGCGGAAGGTCACCGCGCGCGGCGGCTGCGGGCGGCCTGCTCGACGGCGGCGCGGTAGTGCGCGGCGGTGCCCTCGGCGGCTCTGGCCCACGTGAACCGGGACAGCACCCGCTCGCGCCCGGCGGCGCCGAGGCGGGCCCGCAGCTGCGCGTCGCCCAGCAGCCGGCCCAGCGCGGCGGCCAGCGCGCCCGCGTCGCCGGGCGGCACCGCGAGGCAGGTCTCGCCGTCCGGGCCCGCGACCTCGGGAATCGCACCGCCGGTGGTGGCCACCAGCGGGGTGCCGGTGGCCATGGCCTCGGCGGCGGGCAGCGAGAAGCCCTCGTACAGCGAGGGCACGCAGGAGACCTGCGCGCTGCGCACCAGGTCGACGAGCTCGGCGTCGGTGATGCCCTTGACGAAGCGGACCGCGTCCTGGAGCCCGTACGTCTCGATCGCGCGGGCGACCGGGCCCTTCTCGGCGCGCTTGCCGACGACGACGAGGTGCGCCTCGGGCTGCTCGGTGCGCAGCTTCGCGAGCGCCTCGACGAGGTGGACGAGGCCCTTGAGCGGGACGTCGGCGCTGGAGGTGGTGACGATCCGCCCGGGCACCTCGGCGACGGAGGCGTCGGGCGACCACAGGTCGGTGTCGGCGCCGATGTGGACGACGTGGATGCGCTCGTCGCGCACGCCCAGGTGCTCGGCGATCTCCTGCTTGGAGGAGCCGGAGACGGTCAGCACGGAGGGCAGCCGGCGGGCGACGCGCCCCTGCATGCGCGTGAAGCCGTACCAGCGCCGCACGGAGGCCCGCTTGCGGCGGTCCTTGGCGGCGGCCAGGTCCAGCTTGCGGTCGACGGTGATGGGGTGGTGGATGGTGGTGACCAGCGGGGCGCCGAGGTCGGCGAGCAGTCCGTAGCCGAGGGTCTGGTTGTCGTGGATGACGTCGAACTCGCCGGCGCGGGCGGCGAGATGGCGCCGGGCCCGCAGCGAGAAGGTCAGCGGCTCGGGGAATCCGCCGGTCCACATGGTGGCGACCTCGACCGCGTCGATCCAGTCCCGGTACTCGTCGCGCTTCGGCGTACGGAAGGGGTCGGGATGCCGGTACAGGTCCAGGCTCGGCAGTTCGGTGAGCGTGGCGCCGGTGTCGAGGACCGGGTACGGCTGCGCGCCGATGACCTCGACGGAGTGCCCCAGCCTCACGAGCTCCCGCGAGAGGTGCCGGACGTAGACGCCCTGGCCGCCGCAGAACGGGTTCCCCTTATAGGTGAGGAGTGCGATGCGCAACGGGCGGTCGCCGTCGGTGGCGGAACCCACGAAAGGGCTCGTCACCATGGCCTCAGCGGTCACTCTCGGCCCCCTTCTCCCTGCACTTTCGCCGGAGCGTAACCGCTCGCATAATGTAGAACAAGTTTCAGACTTGATCCGTCGAAGACCATTGAATCTACCGGCCGGAAACCACACCGTAAGAGGCGGAGCAGGTGATTCGCGCCACGGCTCGGACGCCTGAGATGCTGGCTGCCGATCACGACGCGAACAGCCCGGAATTCAGCACCGCAACGACACGGAACGCCATGGAACGGGACAGATGACAGCGGACGCGAAAGCCGTCGCCACGACGGCGTCCCCTCACCTGACGGAGCGCCAGGAGGCGCGCCGCCGCCGAATCCTGCACGCCAGCGCGCAGCTGGCCAGCCGGGGCGGCTTCGACGCCGTCCAGATGCGGGAGGTCGCCGAGGCGGCCGGGGTCGCGCTGGGCACCTTGTACCGGTACTTCCCGTCGAAGGTGCACCTGCTCGTCGCCACCATGCAGGACCAGCTCCAGCACATGCACACGACGCTCCGCAAACGGCCCCCGGCGGGCGAGGACCCGGCGGCCCGGGTCGCGGAGACGCTGATGCGGGCCTTCCGCGCCCTGCAGCGGGAACCGCACCTCGCCGACGCGATGGTCCGCGCACTGACGTTCGCGGACCGCAGCGTGAGCCCCGAGGTGGACACGGTGTCCCGGCTGACCACGGCGATCATCCTGGACGCGATGGGCCTGGACGCCCCGCCGACGGCGGAGCAGCTCTCGGCGGTCCGGGTGATCGAGCACACCTGGCACTCGGCGCTGATCACCTGGCTCTCGGGCCGCGCCTCGATCGCGCAGGTCAAGATCGACATCGAAACGGTATGCCGCCTGATCACCCTGACGGCACCGCCCGGGGATTCGGCCTGAAGCAGGCGGAGGGGAAGGGGCAGGGGCTTCGGGGGTCGGGCCCCCTGATTCGGGGTCGGTGGTGCGTCCGGGGGCGTCCCGACCGCCTCTCCCGACCCCGATCACGCAGACCCCACCCCCGACCCCCCGTTCTCGCGGAAGGGCAGGGCAGGGGCTATTCCTCCGGTGGGAACACCACCTCTCCCGTTCCCGCCAGCGTGATCAGGATCGCCTCCACCGGGCAGCCTTCCGCCGCCGTCAGGATCGGCTCGTTCGCGTCCGTCTCCGGGTCCCGCGGATGCGACTGGCGCGCCGAGTCCAGCGCGAAGCCCTCCGGCGCGTGGTTCACGCACATCCCCGAGCCGATGCAGACCCCCCGGTCCACCTCCACCACCCAGCGGTCACCCATGGCGCTCACGCACCCGCCGCGTAGCCCGCCGGCAGGTGGATCATCTTGTGCTCCAGGTACTCGCTCAGCCCCTCGGGCCCGAACTCCCTTCCCACACCGCTGTTCTTGTAGCCGCCGAACGGCCCGAGCATGTCCAGGCTGAAGGTGTTCACGTTGAAGGTGCCCGTCCGCACCTGCCGGGCGAAGTCGATGCCGTGCTCGACGTCCCCCGTCCAGACGCTGCCGCTCAGGCCGAACTCCGAGTCGTTGGCGACCCGTACCGCCTCCGCCTCGTCCCCGTACGGGATCAGGCAGACGACCGGCCCGAAGATCTCCTCGCGGGCGATCCGCATCGAGTTGTCCACGTCCCCGAAGAGCGTCGGCTCCACGTACCAGCCCCGTTCCAGCCCCGCCGGACGGCCGCCGCCCGCCAGGACCTTCGCGCCCTCCTCCTGCCCGATCCGGATGTAGTCCAGCGACCGTTGCTGCTGGCGCCGGGCCACCAGCGGCCCGAGCTGCGTCGCCGGGTCCAGCGGGTCGCCGACCACCAGCGCGCCGGCCGCGGCCGCGAGTGCCTCGGCGACCTCCTCGTACCGGCTGCGCGGCGCGAGCACCCGGGTCTGGGCCACGCAGGCCTGCCCGTTGTTCATCCAGGCCGCCGGAACGATCCCGGCGATGGTCGATTCGAGGTCGGCGTCCGGCAGGATCACGGCGGCGGACTTGCCGCCGAGTTCGAGCGTGACCCGGGTCAGGTTGCGGGCGGCGACCTCCATCACGCGCTTGCCGGCCGCGACCGAGCCGGTGAAGGCCACCTTGTCGATGCCGGGGTGGCCGACCAGGTACTCGCTGACCTCCCGGTCGGCGGGCAGGATCGACAGGACGCCCTCCGGCAGCCCGGCCTCGCGGGCCATGTCGGCGAGGATGTACGAGTCCAGCGGCGACTCGGGAGACGGCTTCAGGATCACCGTCGACCCCGTCAGCAGCGCGGGCGCGAGCTTCGCGGCGGCCACGAACTGCGGCACGTTCCACGGGATGACGGCCGCGACGACGCCCACCGGCTCCCGGCGCACCAGGATCGGCCCGAGCGCCCCCTGGCGGTGCTCCTCGTACGGGTAGGCGCGCGCGACCTGGATCGCGGCGTCGTAGACCATCATCGGGCCGAGCGCCTGCGCGAGGACGCTCCAGGAGTACGGGGACCCGTTCTGGGAGCTGATCGACCGGGCGATCTCCTCGTGCCGGACGGCGATCGCGTCCTTGATCCGGGTGACGACGGCGATCCGCTCGTCCAGGGACATCCGGGGCCAGGGCCCCTCGTCGAAGGCCTTGCGCGCGACCGCGACGGCGCGGTCCACGTCCGCGCGGGAGGCGTGCGGGACGCTGCCGATGACCTGCTCGGTGTGGGGGGAGACGATCTCGATCGTGTCGGTACCCAGCGGATCCGTCCACTCCCCGCCGATGAACAGGTGTCCGTGTTCCACGAGCTCGGTCATGGCTGCTGCCTCCTGCGGCTTGGCGTTCCCGAACTGATACCAGTTCTAGTTCCAGGAGTCCACGGCCAGGACGGAACAGCCCGGAAGATCCAACAAGGGGTTGCGACTAGTCAGAACCGGCTGCAGATGGTCGACTTGGGCGACTACTGCAACACGTTCTCGTGAGAGTGAGCCGGGCGGCGCAGACGCGGCCGGGCGCAGCGCAGACAGGGAGCCCTCATGCCGCAGGACACGCCACCACAGGCAGCACCGCCCACCGGACCCGGAGCCACGCCCCCCGACACCGCGCCCGTCACCCCGACCATCACCCCGCACGTCACCGACCACGGCGGCGGCGTGCGCGGCATCAAGGTTCCGATCCCCGACAACCCGCTCGGCCACACCCTCGTCCACGTCCTCGACACCGACCGCGGCCCCGTCCTCGTCGACACCGGCTGGGACGACCCGGAGTCCTGGGACACCCTCGTCTCCGGGCTCGGCGCCCTCGGCATCGCCGTCGCCGACGTCCACGGCGTGGTCATCACCCACCACCACCCCGACCACCACGGTCTGTCCGGCCGGGTCCGTGAGGCGTCCGGGGCCTGGATCGCCATGCACGCCGCCGACACCGAGGTCGTCGTACGGACCCGCTCCGCCGAGCCCGGCGTCTGGTTCGACTACATGAGCGAGAAGCTGGCCGCCGCCGGAGCCCCCGAGGAGCACCTCGCCCCCCTGCGGGCCGCCCGCACGAGCGGCCGCCTGCGCACCCTTCCCGGGCTGCGGGCCGCCGTCCCCGACCGGGAGATCGTCCCCGGCGAGCTGCTCCCCCTCGCCGGGCGCCGCCTACGCGCCATCTGGACCCCCGGGCACACCCCCGGCCACGTCTGCCTGCACCTGGAGGAGCAGCACCCGGCGAGCCTCCCCGGCAACGGCCGCCTCTTCTCCGGGGACCACCTGCTGCCCGGGATCTCCCCGCACATCGGCCTCTACGAGCCCCCGGACGAAAGCGGGGTCACCCGGGTCACCGACCCGCTCGGCGACTACCTCGACTCCCTCGAACGCATCGGCCGCCTCGACCCGGCCGAGGTGCTCCCGGCGCACCAGCACGCCTTCACCGACGCCCCGGCCCGCGTACGCGAACTGCTGCGCCACCACGAGGAGCGGCTGACCGGTCTGTGGGAGCTGCTGGCCGAGCCTCTGACCCCGTGGGGGCTGGCGGAGCGCATGGAGTGGAACCGCCCCTGGGAGCAGATCCCGTACGGCTCCCGCAACATCGCCGTCTCGGAAGCAGAAGCCCATCTGCGGCGGCTGGTGAAACAGGGCCGGGCGGAGGCGGTCCCGGGCACCGACCCGGTCACGTACCGCGCGCTGTGAGGGCGGCGGGCCCTGCGGTAAGGGGCGCTACCCACCGACGCCACCCTTCCGGGCTACTACGGGCCGGTACAGTGAGCCCGTCGTCCACCCTTCCGTACGGGGGGAAGCCGGTGCGATTCCGGCGCTGACCCGCAACCGTGACCCGCCCCGGCCCCTGCCGGGCGGGGAGCCGGACCGCCCCGTACGCGAGGTGCGCGGCTCGCGCCGCCGGAGCCCCCGGCGGCCGGCACCGTCGAGGTAAACGGAGCCGGAGCCCGGTGCCCTGTGCGGGCCTGCTCTCCTGCTCCCCAGCACGAGAGGCACCCGCCCCCATGAACGTCCGACGCAGCGCCGCCGCGCTCGCCGCCTCCGCCGTGCTCTGCGTGGGCGCCGCCCCCGCAGCCCTCGCCGCGCCCTCCCCCTCCACCCCGCCGGCTCCCGTGATCCCGTCCGGGCTGTTCGGCAAGAAGGACCCGACGTACGACGGCGTGTGGCGGCAGTCCTTCGCGCTGCTGGCCCAGCAGACGGTGGGCGTGAAGCCGGCCAAGGAGGCCGTCGACTGGCTCGCCGGCCAGCAGTGCGCGAACGGCGGCTTCGCCTCCTTCCGCGCGGACGCGGCCGCGGCCTGCGACGACAAGACGATGTTCGACACGAACGCCACCGCGGTGGCCGTGCAGGCGCTGAAGGCGGTGGGCGGCCGGGACGCGGCGGTGAAGAAGGGCGTGGACTGGCTGAAGTCCGTCCAGAACGAGGACGGCGGCTGGGCCTTCGTCCCCGGCACCCCGAGCGAGGGCAACTCCACGTCCATCGTCATCAGCGCGCTGGTGGTGGCGGGCGAGAAGCCGGCCGAGGTGAAGTCGAAGGTGGGCAAGTCCGCGTACGAGGGCCTGCTCGCCTTCCAGCTGGGCTGCGCCGCCGAACCGGCCGCCGACCGGGGCGCCTTCGGGTACCAGCCGGCGCCGGACGGCAAGCTCCCGGCGAACGCCGATGCCACGGCCGCCGCCGTCCTGGCCGGTCTGGGCCAGGGCTCGGTCGTGTCCCCCTCCGCCGCGGACACCCCCGCGACCGCGCTGGCCTGCCCGGCGGGCGCCGCCGACCCGGTGGCCGCGGCGCAGGGCGCGGCCGGCTATCTGGCCGAGACGCTGAAGAAGGACGGCCACCTCACGGCCGTCACCCCGGGCGCGGACCAGCCGACCGCGGACACCGGCAACACCGCCGACGCGGTGATCGCCCTGGCCGCAGCCGGGCACAAGCAGTCGGCGGCGGCCGCGCTGGAGTGGCTGAAGACGAACTCGGCGGAGTGGGCCAAGGACAGCCCGGCGGCCCTCGGCACCCTGGTCCTGGCCGCTCACGCGACCGGCACGGACCCGAAGTCGTTCGGCGGCACGGACCTGGTGACGGCCCTGAACGCGACGGGTCCGGTCTCGCGGACGTCCGAGGAGGCGGCCGAGCCCAAGAAGACCAAGTCGGGCTCGAAGGACGACTCGAACATCTGGTGGATCGTCGGCGCGGGTCTGGCGGCCGGCATGGGCATCGGCGTCCTGCTGAGCGGCCGCCGGAAGAAGAACCAGCTCTGATGCGTCACCGCCACCGCCACCGCGGCCTGACCCCGCTGGTCCTCGCGTTCGGCGTCCTCCTCACCCTCCTGGCGTCCTCCCCTGCCCTGGCGGCGGGCTACCGCTACTGGTCGTTCTGGGAGGGCGCGGAAGGCCAGTGGCAGTACGCCACACAGGGCCCCTCGACGGCCCGACCGGCGGACGGCTCGGCCCTGGGCTTCCGCTTCGCGGTGAGCCAGGACGCGGCGGCCGAGGCGGCGAAGCCGCGCGCGGCGGCCGATTTCGCGGCGGTCTGCGCGTCCACTCCGGCCGTGGAGGGCCGCAAGCGGATCGCGGTGGCCGTCGACTTCGGCGTCCCGGCGGACGCCCCGGCGGGCGACGCCCCGCCGCAGGACACCCCGCGCACGGCCTGCGCACAGGTCGCCCCGGACGCCACGGCGGCCGAGGCCCTGGCACAGGCCGCCAAGCCGCTCCGCTACAACAGCGCGGCGCTGCTGTGCGCGGTGTCGGGCTACCCGAAGCAGGGTTGCGGCGAACCGATCGCGGACACGGAGGACGAGCAGGGTCCGAAGCCGAGTGCGAAGCCGGAGCAGAAGCCGTCGGCGCAGTCGGAGTTCGAGGGCGGCGGCCCGTCCACGGGCCTGCTGGCCGGCCTGGCGGCGGTGGCTGCCCTGGCGGCAGCCGCGGTCTGGCAGTCCCGACGCCGCCGATGACACCGCCCGCCACCCCCGACGACCCCGCCCGCCCCGACCCGGCCGGCTCTCCCCGCCCGGCGGAGCCGCCGGAGCCGGCGGACGCGGCGGTGGCCGGTGTGGGCCGGGTCGGGAGCGTCGTGAGCGCCACCGCAGCAGGCGGGGACGGCGCCGGTCCGCGGGCCACCGGGGGTGGCGCGGGTACGGGCAGGACCCGCCGGCCCGCGGACGAAGGCGTGACGCCGGGCGGGCCCGGGCGGGCCGGGGCGGATGGTCCCGGGTCGGGGCCGACGTACAAGACGAGCAGGGTGCTCCGGCTGGCGGCTCCGCAGGCCCGTCGGGGCAACGCCCTGCATGCGGGGGCATGGTGGCTCTGGGCGCTCGGGCTCGCCACCGCCGCCTCGCGCACCACCAATCCGCTGCTCCTCGGCCTGATCGTCGGCGTGGCCGGCTACGTCGTGGCCGCCCGCCGGACCTCCGCCCCCTGGGCCCGTTCGTACAGCGCGTTCCTCAAGCTCGGCCTCTTCGTCATCGGGCTGCGGCTCGTGTTCTCGGTGCTGCTCGGCTCCCCGATCCCCGGCGCGCACGTCCTGTTCACCCTCCCCGAGGTGCCGCTGCCCGCCTGGGCGGCCCAGGGGATCCGGCTCGGCGGCCGCGTCACCGCCGAGCAGCTCGTCTTCGCCTTCTACGACGGCGCCAAGCTGGCCGCCCTCCTCGTCTGCGTCGGCGCCGCCAACGCCCTCGCCAACCCGGCCCGGCTGCTGAAGTCCCTCCCGGCCGCCCTCTACGAGGCCGGCGTCGCCGTCGTCGTCGCCATGACCTTCGCGCCGAACATGGTCGCCGACGTGGCCCGCCTGCGGACCGCCCGCCGCCTGCGCGGCCGCCCCACCGGCGGCGTCAAGGCCGTCCTCCAGATCGGCCTGCCCGTCCTGGAGGGCGCGCTGGAGCGTTCGGTCGCCGTCGCCGCCTCGATGGACGCGCGCGGCTACGGCCGTACCGCGCAGGTCCCGCCCGCCGTCCGGCACACCACCAACGCCCTCACCCTCGGCGGCCTGCTCGGCATGTGCGCCGGCACGTACGGACTGCTCGCCGCCGAGGGCGCCGCGTACGGGCTGCCGGTCCTCGTGATCGGCCTCGGCCTGGCGCTCGGGGGCCTGCGCCTGGGCGGGCGGCGCAGCATCCGGACCCGCTACCGGCCCGACCGCTGGGGGTGGCGGGCGTGGCTGGTCGCCGGGTCGGGCGCGGCCGTCGCCGCCGTCCTGATCCGTGCCGGGTCCGTCGACCCTGGCGCCCTGCAGCCCGGCGTCGTCCCCCTGGTCGCCCCGACGCTCCCGCTGTGGCCGGCGGCCGGGATCCTGATCGGCCTGCTCCCGGCGTTCGTGGCGCCCGTACCGTCCACCACACTTCCGGAGGAAACACCCCAGTGATCCGCTTCGAGCAGGTGTCGGTCACGTACGACGGCGCCGCGCAGCCCACCCTCCGCGATGCCGATCTGGTGATCCCGGAGGGCGAGCTCACGCTCCTGGTCGGCCCGTCGGGCGTCGGCAAGTCCACCCTCCTCGGCGCCGTCTCCGGCCTGGTCCCGCACTTCACCGGGGGCACGCTGCGGGGCCGCGTCACCGTCGCCGGGCGCGACACCCGCACCCACAAGCCGCGCGAGCTCGCCGATGTCGTGGGCACGGTCGGCCAGGACCCGCTCGCCCATTTCGTGACGGACGTGGTCGAGGACGAGCTGGCGTACGGCATGGAGTCCCTGGGGCTGGCGCCGGCCGTCATGCGCCGCCGGGTCGAGGAGACCCTGGACCTGCTCGGCCTGAACGAACTGCGCGACCGCCCCATCGCCACCCTCTCCGGCGGCCAGCAGCAGCGGGTCGCGATCGGCTCGGTCCTGACCCCGCACCCGAAGGTCCTGGTCCTGGACGAGCCCACCTCGGCGCTGGACCCGGCCGCCGCCGAGGAGGTGCTCGCGGTCCTCCAGCGCCTGGTGCACGACCTGGGCACGACGGTCCTGCTGGCGGAACACCGTCTGGAGCGGGTGGTCCAGTACGCGGACCAGGTCCTCCTCCTCCCGTCCCCGGGCGCGGCCCCGGTCCTCGGCAGCCCGTCCTCCATCATGGCCGTCTCCCCGGTCCACCCGCCGGTGGTGGCCCTGGGCCGGCTGGCGGGCTGGTCCCCCCTCCCCCTCTCGGTCCGCGACGCCCGCCGCCGATCGGCTCCGCTCCTGTCCCGCCTGCCCCTGGCGCCGCCCGACGCCGCGTCCCCGGCCCCGGCCCCGGCGCACCGTCCGGCCCCGCCGGTGTTTGAGGCGCGGGCGTCCGAGGCGCGGGGGGCCGGCGGCAGCACCCCCGCCGCCCCCTCCCCCCTGCCCGCCCCGCCACACCATCCGGCCCCGCCGGCGTTTGAGGCGCGGGATCCGGGGCGCAGCCCCAGGATCGGGAGGGGGCGGGGTGGGGAAGAAGCCCCGCGCAGCGGCCGCCTGGCCCGCCTGCTCCGCCGGAGCGAGCCGACCCCCGGCCCCGCCGCCACGAGCGGCGCCGGGACCGGCACCCGCAGTGGCAGCGGCAGCGGCAGCGGCAGCGGCGACCCTGAGCCCGTGGCCGAGGTCACCGCCCTCTCGCTGCGCCGCGGCCGCGCCGAAGTCCTCCACGGCATCGACCTCTCCGTCGCGCCCGGCGAGACCATCGCCCTCATGGGCCGCAACGGCGCCGGCAAGTCCACCCTCCTGGCCACGCTCATCGGCACGCTCGCCCCCACCACCGGCACCGTGACCGTCCGCGGCCGCACCCCCCACCGCACCGCCCCGCAGGAGATGGTCCGCCGCGTCGGCCTCGTCCCGCAGGAGCCCCGCGACCTCCTCTACGCCGACACCGTGGCCGCCGAGTGCTCCGCCGCCGACTCCGACGCCGGCGCGGCCCCCGGCACCTGCCGGGATCTCGTCTGCGCCCTGCTCCCCGACGTCCCCGACGACACCCACCCCCGGGACCTCTCGGAGGGCCAGCGCCTGGCCCTGGCCCTGGCACTCGTACTCACCGGCCGGCCCGCCCTGCTCCTGCTCGACGAACCGACCCGCGGTCTGGACTACGCGGCCAAGGCCCGTCTGATCGAGATCCTGCGGGCGCTGGCCGCCGACGGGCACGCCATCGTCCTCGCCACCCACGACGTGGAGCTCGCCGCCGAGCTGGCCCACCGGGTCGTGATCCTGGCCGGCGGCGAGATCGTCGCGGACGGCCCGACCGCCGAGGTCGTCGTCTCGTCCCCGGCCTTCGCACCGCAGGTGGCCAAGATCCTGGCCCCGGCCCCCTGGCTCACGGTCACCCAGGTCGCAAAGGCCCTGGCCGAGCCCCAACCCGAACGCGAGCCCCGAGCCGGAGCCGACCCGCAAGCCGAGGGCGAGGCCGCACGATGACCCCGACCCGCCCCACCCGCCCCCTCCGCATCGGCCCGCGCGCCGCCGCCGCGCTGCTCCTCGTCACCCTCATCGGCATCGCGGCCTTCGGCTGGCCCCTCCTCGCCGACCGCCAGTCCGGGCTCGCCCACTCCCAGGACGCCCCCTGGCTCTTCGCGGGGCTGCTCCCCCTCCTCGTCGCCGTGGTCGTCGCGACCATCGCCGACCAGGGCATGGACGCCAAGGCGGTGGCGATGCTCGGCGTGCTCGCCGCGGTCGGGGCGGCCCTGCGGCCCCTGGGCGCGGGCACGGCCGGCCTGGAGCCGATGTTCTTCCTGATGGTGCTCAGCGGCCGCGTCCTCGGCCCCGGCTTCGGCTTCGTCCTCGGCTCGGTCACGATGTTCGCCTCCGCCCTGCTCACGGGCGGGGTCGGGCCGTGGATGCCGTTCCAGATGCTGGCGATGGGCTGGTTCTCGCTCGGCGCCGGGCTGCTGCCCGGCGCGATGGGGGTCCCCCCTGCTCAAGCGAAGCCGAGAGCTTGGGGGAGGCTCCGTGGCCGGGCGGAGCTGCTGATGCTGGCGGCGTACGGATTCGTCGGCTCGTTCGCGTACGGAACGATCATGAACCTGCAGGGCTGGGTGCTCCTGCAGGGCATGGGCCAGGGCATCTCGTTCCACCCGGGGGATCCTGTCCCCGCGAATCTGGCGCGCTTCGCCGCGTACTGCGTGGCGACCTCGCTGGGCTGGGACCTGGGCCGGGCCGTGCTGACGGTCGTACTGACCCTCACGATCGGCGGCACGCTGCTGAAGGCGTTGCGGCGAGCGGTGCGGAAAGCGGCGTTCGAGGCGCCCGTTTCCTTCGGTTCGCGTTGAAAGTGGCCCGGCCCACACACCATTTCGTGTAGCAAGCCACCACAGAAAGTGACATTCGGGGCCCCGCCCGGTGACCCGCCCCACAGGACCCACGTCACATACGACATGAACTAGTAGCCCCCACCACCCCCGGCCCCCACCCGAAAACCCCACCCCCACCTGCACGAACGCCAGTGGAACCGCCCCGGCCCGGACAGGCCACCGCTGCGAGGACGGCTAGTACCAGGGGCCGTTGCCATGGCCCCACCGGCCTGGCTAACTGGTGATGTCGCCACGGCAGCGGGCCTTCGCCCCCCGCCCGACGAACCCCTCTCCACCGCGTGAGTGGCTCACGCATGCCCCAGGCATGCAGCGACCGACCCTGTCCCCGTCGGAAGGCCCATCCGTGTCCCACATCATCCGCCGCATCGCCGCCTCCAAGAAGACCCTCGCCGGCTCCATCGTCGCCCTGGGCGTCGCCGGCTCCATGCTCGCCACGGTCCCCGCCCAGGCGGCCCCCACGAGCGCCAAGGCGATCGCCCAGCAGATGATCAAGGACCCGGCACAGTTCGCGGCCTTCAACAACATCGTTTCCCGCGAGAGCGGCTGGAACCACACCGCCACCAACGCCTCCTCCGGCGCCTACGGCCTGGTCCAGGCCCTCCCCGCCTCGAAGATGGCCTCCGCCGGCGCCGACTGGAAGACCAACCCCGCCACCCAGATCAAGTGGGGCCTGGACTACATGAACTCCCGCTACGGCAGCCCCGTCGGCGCCTGGAACTTCTGGCAGACCCACCACTGGTACTAAGCCACCAGTGACCGCCTGACGGCGCGAGCAGACGGCACGAGCAGTGCGAAGGCCCCGGTGGCCGGACCTCCCCAGGTCCGGCCGCCGGGGCCTTCTGTTTCCCATCCCACAGGGTCCGTGCGGCCGGCGCCGGCCGGCCGGCGCCGCCTACAGCCGCTGGATGATCGTCCCGGTCGCCAGCGCACCGCCCGCGCACATGGTGATCAGCGCGAATTCCTTGTCGCGGCGCTCCAGCTCGTGCAGCGCGGTGGTGATCAGCCGGGCGCCGGTCGCGCCGACGGGGTGGCCGAGCGCGATGCCGCCGCCGTTGACGTTGACCTTCTCCAGGTCCTGTTCGAAGACCTGGGCCCAGCTGAGGACGACGGAGGCGAACGCCTCGTTGATCTCGACCAGGTCGATGTCCTTGAGGGACATCCCGGCCTTGCCGAGCACGGCCCGCGTCGCGTCGATCGGCCCGTCCAGGTGGTAGTGCGGGTCGGCGCCGACGAGCGTCTGGGCGACGATCCGGGCCCGCGGCCTGAGCTTGAGCGCGCGGGCCATCTTGCGTGAGGCCCACATCACGGCGGCGGCCCCGTCCGATATCTGCGAGGAGTTCCCGGCGGTGTGTACGGCGGTCGGCATGACCGGCTTGAGCCGGGCCAGCGCCTCCATGCTGGTGTCGCGCAGGCCCTCGTCGCGGTCGACCAGGCGCCACATGCCCTGCCCGGCGCCCTGTTCCTCCTCCGTCGTCGGGACCTGGACGGCGAAGGTCTCCCGCTTGAACCGCTCCTCGGCCCACGCGGCGGCGGCCCGCTCCTGGGAGAGCAGCCCGAGCCGGTCGACGTCCTCGCGGGTCAGGCCCCGGTGGCGGGCGATCCGCTCGGCGGCCTCGAACTGGTTGGGGAGGTCGACGTTCCACTCGTCCGGGAAGGGCTTGCCCGGGCCGTGCTTGGAGCCCGAGCCCAGCGGCACCCGGCTCATCGCCTCGACGCCGCAGGCGATGCCGATGTCCATGACCCCGCCGGAGATCATGTTGGCGACCATGTGGTTGGCCTGCTGGGAGCTGCCGCACTGGCAGTCCACGGTCGTCGCGGCGGTCTCGTACGGCAGGCCCATGGCGAGCCAGGCGTTGCGCGCCGGGTTCATGGACTGCTCGCCGGCGTGGGTGACGGTGCCGCCGACGATCTGCTCGACGCAGTCGGGCTGGATTCCGGTCCGGGCGAGGAGTTCGCGGTACGTCTCGCCGAGCAGGTAGGCGGGATGGAGGTTGGCGAGCGCGCCCCCGCGCTTGCCGATGGGGGTGCGTACGGCTTCGACGATGACGGGTTCCGCGGCCATGAGCTCGTCCTCTCCTGCACTGTGCCGGCGCGGCGGGCCGTCCCGGCGCCCCGCCCGAACTAGTACGCGTTCTACTTCTCCCCGCAGTCTTATGACCTGTAACCCCGGCACGCAAGGGTCTTGCACGCGCCTTCCACGGATTCCACACGCAACAGTTGGCGCGAGGACCCTTGTCACTTCTAGAACTCGTTACTACCTTCAAGCCAACTTCTGATGGGCCGTCAGACCTTGGAGTCGCCCGATGTCGTGTCCCGCGCTGCCCGAAGGCTTCGACGCCACCGATCCCGACCTGCTCCAGGACCGCGTCCCCTTCCCCGAGTTCGCCCAGCTGCGGCAGACCGCACCCGTGTGGTGGTGCCCCCAGCGCCGGGGCGTCACCGGCTTCGACGACGACGGCTACTGGGTCGTGACCCGGCACGCGGACGTCAAGTACGTCTCCACGCACCCCGAGTTGTTCTCCTCGACCACCAATACGGCGATCATCCGCTTCAACGAGCACATCCAGCGCGAGCAGATAGATGCCCAGCGCCTGATCATGCTGAACATGGACCCGCCGGAACACACCCGCGTACGCCAGATCGTGCAGCGCGGTTTCACCCCGCGTGCCATCCGCGGCCTGGAGGACGCACTGCGCGACCGGGCCCGGAAGATCGTCTCGGAGGCGCTCGCCGCCTCGGCCGACGGCAGTTTCGACTTCGTCACGCAGGTCGCGTGCGAGCTTCCGCTCCAGGCCATCGCCGAACTGATCGGCGTACCGCAGGAGGACCGGCTGCGCATCTTCGACTGGTCGAACAAGATGATCGCGTACGACGACCCCGAGTACGCGATCACGGAGGAAGTCGGGTCCAACGCGGCGATGGAGCTCATCGGCTACGCCATGAACCTGTCCGCCGCCCGCAAGGAGTGCCCGGCCAAGGACATCGTCACGCAGCTGGTGGCCGCCGAGGGCCAGGGCAACCTGGGCTCCGACGAGTTCGGCTTCTTCGTGCTGCTGCTCGCGGTCGCGGGCAACGAGACCACGCGCAACGCCATCAGCCACGGCATGCACGCCTTCCTGACCCACCCCGAGCAGTGGGAGCTCTACAAGGCGACCCGGCCGGCGACGGCCGCCGAGGAGATCGTCCGCTGGGCCACCCCGGTGGTGTCCTTCCAGCGCACCGCCACCCGGGACACCGAGCTGGGCGGGCAGAAGATCAAGGCGGGCGACCGGGTGGGGCTGTTCTACTCCTCCGCCAACCACGACCCCGAGGTGTTCGCCGACCCCGACCGCTTCGACATCACCCGCGATCCGAACCCGCACCTGGGCTTCGGCGGCGGCGGCCCGCACTTCTGCCTCGGCAAGTCCCTGGCCATCATGGAGATCGACCTGATCTTCAACGCGCTGGCCGACTCACTGCCGGACCTGCGGCTGGCCGGGCAGGAGCCGCGGCGGCTGCGGGCGGCCTGGCTCAACGGCATCAAGGAGCTTCGGGTCAGCCACGGTTGACGGCCGGCCCGTGGTCCACGACGGCAGGGGCCGCTCCTCCCACGCCCCGGCCCCTGCCGTCCACGGAACCCGCAGTGCTTGGACCCCGCCGGTCGGCGAGCGCCGGGCGCCTGCCGAGGGGGCGGGACCTCGTGCCGGGGGGCCGGGACGCCTGCCGGGGGCGTGCCCGGCGCGCGGATGGGGCGCAACGAGGGCGCACGTATGCCGGATTGTTTACTTCCGGACCATTGTTCTGTGACCGGTGGGGCGTCACACTGCGCGGATGAACCTTCACGCTGCCGATACAGACACCGCTCACCGGGTGGATGCCCGCTGGCAGCGGCTGCCCACGACGTGGCGCCTGATCGAGGAGCGCAGCGGGCCCGACACGCTCTGCCGCGGTGTCATCGAGCTCATCGAGGCCGCCTCCGCGCAGCCGCAGCTGCGCCGGCTGTACCCGTTCACCCGCCAGTGGACCCTGTGGTTCAGCTCCCGTACCCGCCCTCCCTTCGAGGTGGAGGCGCCGGCCGCCGAGCCCACGCCCGACGGCCGCTTCCGGGTGCGCACCCCCAGCCTGAACACCGTCATCGCCGAGACCGACACCGCCGAGGCCGCCATCGCGCTCGTCGTGGACCGGCTCTGCGAGGGCGGCGCGGCGGCCCCGTGATCGCCCCGGGTGGCGCGGGCGTCGCCCCCGGCGGATCCTGACAGGACGCGGCGATCCACCGAAGGGGTGCCGGGACGGACACACGGTCCGTTCCCGACACCCCTTCGCGCCGATCGGGCGCGGCGGCTCAGGCGCGGCTGCGCGTGGCGGTGCCCACCCGCTCCGGCTCGCGCGGCCGCGGCACGCTCAGCCCGGCCGGCAGGACGGCCCCGCGCGGCCCCGACAGTACGTAGACCAGCCCGAACCCGGCGGTCACGACGGCCGCGCCGCCGACCGCGTCGAGCACCCAGTGGTTGGCGGTGGCGACGATCGCGCACACCGTGATCAGCGGGTGCAGCGCCCCGAGGAGCTTCTGCCAGCCCTTCGGCGCGAGCGTGATGATCACGATCCCGCACCACAGCGACCAGCCGAAGTGCAGCGAGGGCATCGCCGCGTACTGGTTGGAGATCGCGGTCATCGCCCCGTACTGCGGATTGGCCAGATCCTGCGGTCCGTGCACGGTGTCGATGAAGCCGAGGCCGGGCATGAGCCGCGGCGGCGCCAGCGGGTACAGCCAGAAGCCGATGAGCGCGAGGACGGTGGCCAGGCCCAGGGAGGCGCGGGCCCAGCGGTAGTCGCCCGGCCTGCGCCAGTACAGCACCGCGAGGATCGTCAGCGGGACCACGAAGTGGAACGACGTGTAGTAGAAGTTGAAGAACTTCTCCAGCCAGGGCGTGTGCACCACGGCGTGGTTGACGGCGCGCTCGATGTCGATGCCCAGCGCCCGCTCGACGGCGTGGATCTGGCTCCCGTGCCCCTCGGCGAGGCTGCGGCTGCTGGGCGCGGCGGCCCGGATGTGCGAGTACAGGGAGTACCCCACCCGTATCAGCAGCAGCTCCAGCAACAGGTTGGGGCGCGAGAGCACGCGCCGCCAGAACGGCAGCAGCGGCACCCTCGTCCACCGGGCGGCGGCCGGCCGGCCGTACGCCGTCGGGACGGGCTCGCGCCAGTACGGCGAGGAGCGCGGCAGGAACGGCACCGCGCAGGCGGCCGCCAGCGCCGCGAGCAGCAGCACGTTGTCCCGTACGGGGGCCAGCGCGGCCAGGTTGGGCAGCAGCATGTCGCTGGGCAGGGTCATGGCGAGCACCACGGCCACCGGCCACACGGGCCGGTCCGCCGCCCGCTTGCCGACCTTGCCGGCCAGCGCGAGCAGCACCCACAGCAGCTGGTGGCGCCAGCCGGTCGGCGCGACGGCGACGGCCACGCAGCCGGTGACGGCGACGGCGAGCAGCAGCTGGCCGTCGCGGGCGTAGCGGGCGGCGCGGCGCAGGCCGACCCAGCCGATCCCGGCCGCGAGGGCCACGTACAGCAGGATCTCGGCGGGGCCGCTCAGGCCGAGCCGCAGCAGCGCGCCGTGCACGGACTGGTTGGCGAGGCCGTCGGGGGCGCCGCCGAGGCCGGTGCCGGCCAGGTGGTGGACCCAGTACGTCCAGGAGTCGCGCGGCAGGGCCGCCCAGGACAGGGCGGTGGCTGCGGCGAAGGTCACGGCGGCGGCCTTGGCGGTGGGGCGGCGGCCGGTGAGCCACAGCAGCGGCGCGAAGAGCAGCAGGGCCGGCTGGAGCGCGGCGGCGAGGCCGACGAGGAAGCCGGCCGGGCGCTCGCCGGGCACCCGGAACATGGCCAGCAGCACCAGCAGCACGGGCAGGACGGCGGTCTGGCCCGGCGAGGCGGCCTCGCGGACCGGCAGCGACACCATCATCAGGCCGACCAGTACGGGCGCGGCGAGCAGCGCGGTGCGCCGCGGCACGGGGTCGGGCAGGCCGCGCGCGGCGACCAGCCCGACTGCGGCGACGAGCAGCAGCGTCACGCAGGTCCAGGCCACCTCCAGGGAGGGCGCCGCGAGACCGAGGAACGGCTTCAGGACCAGCCCGGCGAAGGGGGTCCCGGTGAACTGGCCGCCGTCGTACAGCGACCCGGGGAAGCCGCTGGGGAGCCGGAACTCGCTGAGCCACTCGCCCGGTGGCACGCGCAGCACGGCGGCGGCCTGTCTGACGGCGAGGACGCCGGCCAGCGCCCACAGGAGGAACCGTGCCGCCCCCAGCCTGCCGCTGCCGCCTATGACCCCGGCATGTCCGTTCGCACCACTGTGCTCTGCCGCGTTAGCCACGCCTCGCCGGCCTCCCGCCCTGTTGACCGCAACCTTGACTTCGCCTGGCTGCCGCGTTTCGTGCACCGCTTCATTACCTGGGACGACGATATCCCCCGCGGGATCCCTAGGATGGCGGGCATGAGCATCGTGAAGATCAACAAGAGTGTCAAGACACTCACATAGGCCCTGACCTGCGACTGATCCGTCCGGGCCGGAACAGCATAAAAGCCCCGCCCGGCGGTCGTGCTCGCCATCGCCTGACACGGGCTACGGACCGGCCTCAGCAGGGGTCGTTCGACGTGCTCCACTCGGCCAGGGCGCAGCGCAGACACTCGCACGTCGGGTAGACGTCACCCCAGCCGTCCCAGTAGCCCTCACGGCGGAACCGGGCCACGTCGAGGGGGTCCCGCACGAGCGGGCGTACGGGCTCGCCGGACCGGAAGATCAGGAGCGGGCCGGCGGAGTCGGCATGGATCACCCGCACCGTCAGCCGTGACCGCCCGCCCACACACCCCACCCCCGAGCCACGATGGCGGCAACGGTGACGGCCCACGCCACGGCGCCGATGGTCACGACGATTCCGCGTAACCGCTCCGACCCGTCGCCGTGGCGTTCGCCGTCGGTCACTGGACGCGCTCCACCACGGCGACTTCCGAGAACTCCCGCACGAATGTCATGTGCCCGGTGCGGCCCGTGTGCTCAATGCACATGTCCGTGCACACGTCAGCGTTCCCGGTCGGCGCAGAGGCCCAGCGGCAGTCAGGGTTCAGGCACCGTGCCGTCGCCGTCGTCTCGGACGAGGGGTGGCGGCGCATCACGTAGCTGATGTAGCGAAGAACCGTCCTCATGGGCAGGCCGCACGTCGGTGGTGCGGATGGTTGCGCAGCTCCGCGTCCTGTACCGCCACGGCGGACAAGTTCCCGACGTCCCACGCGACCTTTCGGTCTCTGTCCAGCGCGAGGCAGACCCCGCATCCGGGCACGGGCACCGGTTCGAGCCGATCGACCCGAGCCGCTTCCCGCCTTGCTGCCGTCGCCATGCCGCACACCTCCGCGTCGCCTTCGGTGCTGTGGATCGTCTCGCCGGAGAAAGGCCCCGCCCAGTGTGATCCGTAGTGGCAACCAGCCCGGGAGGACGCGAATCCCTCTGTCTAGTGGCAGCCCTAGTAGCAAGATGGGCGTATGGACATCGGGGAGCTAATCCGGGATCTCCGCAAGGCTCACGGCTGGAGCCAAGGGCGGTTAGCTTCGGAGATCAACAAGGCACACGGCACGACGCTGACGCGGGAGTACGTGAGCAACTGGGAGCGTTCCAAGGTCACGCCCGGCCCGTTCTACCTTGCCGCGCTGTCTGCCGTTCTCGACGTTCCCCTAGCTGTCCTTGAAGGTGAAGTGGACCGACGCAAGTTCCTTACCGATGTCGCCGGGGCCGCCATAGCCCCCGTGATCGCCTCTGATCTGATCAGCGCGGGATTCGCTGCCCGGCTGCGTGGCGGGCCGTCAGCGGACGCGTGGGAAGCCAAGCTGACGACGTACGGCACCGAGTACATGTCGATGGGCGCGGCGGACATCCAACGTCGGGTCTCCGGCGAACTCGTCACCGTGCAGCAGCAGCTTGAAGACCCCCGCTTGTGGTCGGTCGCTTCCCGGCTGATGACCCTGTATGCCAAGACGTTTCCGGGGGCGGACGGCTCCAAGGCCGTCCACTGGTACCGGATGGCAGCGAGAGCCGCAGACGAGTCCGGGGACGACGAAGCGCGCGTGTGGGTGCGTGGGCGTGCTGCTATCGCCCTGGGCTACGAGGGTGCGTCGCTGGGCGTAGCCGACGTGTTGGCGGACCAAGCGTTGGCGATATCGGAACGACCCTCCCTCGGACTCCTGAACGCCGTGATGGGGAAGGCCCACGCCGCAGCGCTCCGAGGTGACCGAGCCACGGCCCTCAAGCTTGCCGACGACGGCCGGCGCATCTTCGACAAGGCCGGGTCCTACGAACAGACCAGTGACTACGCCGTGCCGTGGTGGCGGATGAACGTCTTCCTGTCACTCCTCCTGGCCCGTCTGGGCGACGAACACGGAGCCGTTCAGGCGCAAGAAGCGGCCCGCCGCGAACTCCCCGCAGAGCTGCCCCGGTTCGCAACTCACCTCGAAATGCACCGGGGTCTGATGCTCGCCCGATCCGGCGACGTATCCGGCGGGACCGCCTACGCACAGGGCGCACTGGATGCCCTGCCCCCGGAAAAGCACTCGCTCACCCTGCGACTCCTCATGGCGGAGGTCGAACATTCCTGAGGCTGTCCCAGCCGACTCGAAAACCCGTACAGGGTCCGGCGTGCCGTCACGTTACGGTCCCTTATCCACCCTCCAAGAGGGCACTCCCCACCCCTTAACTAGGTCGCTCTGACCCCCTGGTCCGATCGTTCTTGCAGGTCAGAAGCCCGTGGGGCCGGGAAACGGGCTCACACCTAGGACGCGCATTTCGAGCTAGGGCCGGGATCGCCGGAGGGCCTTTCGGCTGAACTTTGGAAACGCCCTTCCCCTGGTCCCGGACAGCAGAAAGACCGTCCATCACGGCGGGTAGACGGTCTCTCGGGTCGGGGCGGGCTACTCGTTGTCGCCCAGTGCCCGGTACAGCGTGGCGCGGGACACTCCGAGGGCCTTGGCAATGGCCGTGACGCTCTCGCCCTTGGCCTTCCGGGCCTTGGCCGCAGCGAGCTTGTCAGCGTCCATCACGGCCGGACGGCCACCCACGCGCCCCTGAGCCCTGGCAGCGTCCAGACCTGCCCGGGTCCGGTCCTTGATCAGGATCCGCTCAAATTCGGCCATGGCGCCCACCACCTGAAGCATGAGCCGCCCGTCCGGGGTGTTCGGGTCGATGCTCGCCAGCGCACCAGTCAGCACCTTGAAGCCGATCCCACGGGCAGCGAGCGAGTCCACCAAGGTCACGAGGTCGATCAGCGAGCGAGCGAACCGGTCCAGCTTCCACACGCACAGGGTGTCCCCGGGGCGTGCGTAGTCCAGAGCGGCCGTCAGCTCCGGGCGGTCCGTGTTCTTACCGCTCGCCTTGTCCGTGAAGACCCGGACGCAGCCTGCCTCAGCCAGCGCGTCGTGCTGCAACTGCGCTTCCTGGTCGTCGGTAGAGACTCGGGCGTATCCGATCAGGTGTCCTGCGGTCGTCGTCACGGTAGGATCGTCGCATAACTCGTCTCAAAACCTCAAGGGTTATCGAGAGGTTCTGAGACGGGTTTTGGAGCACCGGTCGGGCGCCCTCAGGGCGCTACGACAGGTGTCTCACAAACCATCGTTTCTGCGACGACTGAGCGGCATCGCTCTCCGCAACAACCCACCCGAATAAACATTCTGATGATTAATCAGAAAGTTTTCCCTCCCTGCCGCTCGGGCGTGGGAGGGGTCGGGGGTACCCCCTGGTCAGAACGGCGGACGCTCGCCGGATTGGAGCCGCGAACGTGCTTCCGCAGCGAATCCGCCCGGTTGATGCCTCGCTGTCTCGCGGCTGCGGCACGCAACGCACAGCGGACACAGATGGTTCGGCCCATCAGGGTTCACCTCGCCCCGCGCGATCAACTCGCTTCGGGACAGCGGGGAGTGGTCCGCACGTTGGCCAGACGGCCACACAGCACGCACCACGGGTGCCTGTAGAGGTAGGCCCTGCGCATGCGCTGCCAACGCGTGTCATAGACAGCACCACCACGTGACGCACGGTCCGCATTGGCCTCGCGCTCACGCTCGGCGCAGCGTCCGCCGGCTCGGGTCAGCTCGGGGCACCCGGGTACCGAGCAAGGGAGGCGGGGCTTGCGGGGCATGGGGATACCTCCTGAGACTCGCGCATCCACCAAAGAAATGACGGACCTTGACAAATCTCAGAAGCGCGGGGGCCCCACACTTCCGGCGGGGCAAACCGTGCATATCAGTCGAAGACAGGGCAGTCGCTCTGACTGTGCGCCCCCTGTGCACCGTCACCGTGGGTTAGGTCACGCTTGACTCTGCGTACCCGGGGGGCACACTCGGGTCATGACTCAGGTGACCGAGAACACAAAGCGTCCGCAGTTCGAACTACGCTGCGGTGGGCTGCACTTGACCATCCAGCGCATCCCGGTTTGGATGCTCACTCTCGTGACCACGGCCACCTGCACAGGGGCCGCGTGGTGGACCAGCCGCTAGGACCAGGCGGGCCAAGGCTCTACCGTCTTCGAGACTCTGAGCATGGGCTACAACTACCTGGTCAACCTGCCCGTCAGAACGGGGTACCAGCGGCCCCGAAATCCTCGCGCGTCTTGAGCTTGTGGCAGCCCCGACAGAGCGTCTGCACGTTCTCGTCAACGTCCTCGCCACCGAGGGCGACCGGCTGCACGTGGTCGATGTCGATAGCCGACGCAAGCACGTCCCGCAGACAGCGGGCACAGCGAGCCCGACCCGCCTTACGGATCGTCCGCCGGAGCCGGCGAGCAGCATCGTGGCCGCCCGCGAGGAGCTGCCGACGCTTCCGCCGAGCACGGACGCTCGCCCGTCCCTCGTAGTCCTGGTGGTGCGCCTCGCAGCGTCCTGCAGCGCGGCGCGCAGGGTGACGGAGGTGACGTTCAAGGGGCTGTTTCTGCATTTCCTTAGGCACGTAGGGAGAAAACAGAAACAGGGTCCTGAACGTCACCCGCGTCACCGCAGGCGCCTCCGCCGGGCATCGTCACCGCACAGTCAGAAGCGGCAGAGACCACTCGTCCATGAGCTGGTCCTTCTTGGACGAGTTGCACACCACGCAGACCACCCGCATGTTGGCGACAGTCGACAGGCCACCCCGAGATATGGGGATCAGGTGATCAATCACGCCGCCCTCAGGCAAGGGTGCCGAGCAGTGATGGCATCCGGCATCCCCATGCGCCGCACGCACAGCACGCTTAACCGTCACCCGCCGCGCTGCCGTGCGCTGAGTGTTCTGGCATGAACGGCACACCCCGTCACGAAACTTGAGGACCACGGGCGTACCGCACCGCCGGCAAGGCACTGGTCCGGGCTTGGTGCGCGCACGTTTACGGACGTGCTCAGCCCTACGGCTGCACTCCTCCGAGCAATACAGACGTTCACGGCCGTCGGACACACCCACAGCGTTCGAGCACTTCGGCGCCTGGCAGGGCTTCCGGGCAGCGTCCTCCCGCCTCCGCTCCACCTCCTTCCTTCGATCCGCCCGGCGGGACTCGTCCACCTCGTCAGCGCACCGCAGGCAATACCGAGCCCATGCCGCCCGCCCGTGCGGCTCGTCACAGCGGTGGCATCGAGGGGCGCCAACGGCAGCCCGTACCGCCTTACGCGCCTTGCGTGCAGCGTTCTGCAAGCGGGCCGACTCCAGACACAACGGCGCACCACAGGTCGCACGATCCGGGCGGGGACGGGGGCCAAGGCATTCTGAACACGTGGCGCGGGACTCCTCAAGGGCAGTCAAGCGGCACCCCCTCTTTCATTTTTGTTGATCATGAAGCGTTGGTACGGGAGCGCTACAAGCCAGTAACCACAAGGGTTAGGACGGGGTCCCGGGCAGCCCCCAAAGAAGCAAGGCAGTGGAAACCCAGACCCACCCCGTCAACGCCGTTCCACCACTCCCCCGACGAAACCGTGACCGAAGTCCGACGTCGCCCCCGACCGTAGGCGGAGCCACTGACAGCAACCCCGCAGGTCACACACGCTGCCAGGAACGCCGAACGGCCCGCCACCAGGTTTCCCCAGCAACGGGCCGTGAACGGCACTCAGGCAGGCTCAAGCGCCCGCAGGTTCCGGAGACTCAGCCCACCGCAGGATCACGCGGTCAAGCGTGTTGGCGTTCCGGCCCCTGCCCACAGACTTGGCGATCCTCACCGAGTCGATGAACAGCGCCAGGAACTCCCGCTTCGTCTTGAGGTCCCACGCTGCCCACGTGGACCCCTCTCCGATCGGGTCTCCGTCCACGCCGGTCCACTCGTTGGGAATCTCGATCGTCTGGGTTTCCGTCGCGTCCAACTCGGCAAGCCGTTCCGCCGTGCGTTCCTCATGGGCAGTCAGGCGCGCCATCGACTCTTGGAACATCTGTGTGCCGGTCTTGTCGTCGTAGACACCTGCCAACCGGTCCATGTGCAGGATGCGGCGGGACTCCCGTACGTGCTCCAGTTCGGCGCGCACGGCCGCTCGTTCAGCGTCCCGCTGGGACGTGTCCTGCTGCTTGGCGAATCGACGTGACGCCTCAGCGAGCCATTCGAGCTCTTCCGGGTCGTCCGGGTCCATGGCGGTCAGGCGCGCCCACACTCGGCGTGCGGTCTGGTCGTCCGCCGCTTCCTGGCCGATGACGAGACCGCCATGGCCGGCCACGACTCCCCCGGCCCGGTTGCACTTGTAGTAGAGCTTTTCCGCCCGGCGGTCAGCGACCATGACGGAGCCGCACACGTCGCAGAACAGCAGCCCGTGACCGGCAAGCAACGTGGGAACGCGTCGCCCGGCACGCACGACGGTCTGTGTGCGCCCGTTGAGCACGTCCTGTAGTAGCCACCACTCCTCAGCGGGGATCAGCGCGTCATGCGTCTGGACCGGCTGCCCATCCTCGTCACGGAGGATGACGCGCTTGCCCGTCTTGCCCGGGACCGGATTGCCGTCAGCATCCTTGGTCGGCAGTACGCGCCCCTGCCATTCGATCGCGTACCCGGCAAGGCGCGGGTCCCGCAGGATGCGGAGCACAGTGGAGGACACCCACGCTGGCCGGTCCACGGCTTCCGAGACCGCCCGAGCACGCCGCGCGGCAAGCCTCTTTATCCCCGCCTCTCCCAGGGACTCAGCCTTGGTGGGCACGCCCTCCTCGTTGAGCCGCTTGGCGATCTGCGAGGCGGACACGCCGCCTGCCGCCCACTTGGCCATATCGCGGACGTGCGGGGCTTCTACGGGGTCTGGGACGAGCCGGATGACGGACAGCTTGCCCCTGGTCCCCCGCTCCGTCGTGAAGCCGTACGGGGCGACGCCGGACACGTGGCTACCGGCCCGCCGGAGCGTGTCCTTGGTGGCGGAGACGTAGGCCGACTTCATGTCGGACTCTTGCTGCGCCAGCCCCGCGATGATGGCGAGGATTCCGACACCGACCGGGGTGGACGTGTCGAGGTACGGCTCTTCGACGCTGACCAGCCGGACACCGTGCGATTCCAGCTCTTCGATGATCCGCATGGCTTCCAGCGCGCCACGGCGAGTGAGGCGGGACAGAGAGAAGACGACAACGGCGTCCACGTGCCCGCCGCGCACGGCCGTCATCATCTCCTCGAACCCCGGACGGTGGATGCTCGGGTCCCATCCGGACTTGCCGACGTCCTCGAAGTGGCCCGCGTCGTTCCACCCTTTCGAGCTAATGAGTGACGCGCATCGGTCGCGCTGCGCCATAGGGGACGCCTGGGAATCGTCCTCACGGCGCTTTGACTGACGGATGTAGGAGACTGCTCGCACGTGGTCAAGGCTAGGTGCAGTGCCCGGCCTGTGTTTCCTGAGAGGTGTCATGTGCCTAGCGTGGTAAAAATCAACGCCCTGACCGTGCCCGCCGAGCAGCGGGAAGTCCTGGAGCAGCGGTTCGCCTCGCGGGCGGGTGCCGTGGAGGGTTCGGACGGGTTCGAGTGGTTTGAGCTGCTGCGTCCCGTGGAGGGCACGGACCAGTACCTGGTGTACACGCGGTGGCGGTCGGAGGAGGACTTCCAGGCGTGGATGGAGGGGCCCATGAAGGCGGCGCACCAGGGCGGGGGCCCGGGCTCGGGTGAGCGGCCCAAGCCGGCGGCCTCGGGGTCTGCGGTGTGGTCGTTCGAGGTCGTACAGCAGGCGGCGCCGAAGCCGCAGGGCTGAGCGGGGGCCGCGCTACGGAGCGCGGCCGGGCGGGGCGAGGAGGCCGGGGCGGCCTGGGCTGCCTGGGCTGCCGGCGGGGCCGGGGCTGCCGGATCAGCCCCAGAAACGGTCCTCCTCGTCGATGTCCTGCGTGCACTCGTCGATGTCGCTGATCTTCCCGCCGACGATCGTGAAGAAGAGGCCCTCCTGGATCTCGATCCCGTGGTCGCCGCGGTCGCCACGCGCCGTGTGGAAGGACATGCCGTGGCCGCGCCCGTCGACCAGCACGGTGTGCAGATCGACCTGGAAGGTGCCGTTCGTCTCCGTGCCGAACCGCCGGTAGAGGTCGAGGACGGCCTCACGGCCCTTGTGGTGCCCCGAAAGGGGATTGCTGCCGGGCACGTGGTGGATGACGTCGGCCGTCATCAGCGTGCCCAGCGTCTCCATGTCGCCCTTGCCGAAGGCCTCGTAGCCGCGGCGGATGAGTGCAGCGTCAGGGTGCTCGGACATGGCGTATCACGCCCTCCGTCTGAGAGATAGGCATCTTTTCCTATCATCAGCCCGCACCTGTGGATATTCCACGCGACGGGATGCGCACGGACTCCACAATGGCGCCATGGACATCAACAGCACGAGCACCGGATCCACCACCGTCGCGGCCGGCAACTGGACCGTCGCCGCCGAGCACTTCGCCACACCGGACGCCACCGCGCTGCGCCGTGCGTACTACGCGGAGGTCGCCGGCCGGTACTGGAAACGGGCCGCCACGGAGGCCGAGATCGACGAGGGCCTACGGGACGACCCGGCCGACGGGCTCGTCCCGCCGACGGGCCATTTCGTGGTCGGCCGGCTGGAGGGGACGCCCCGGGCCTGCGGCGGCATACGGCTGCTCGACCCCGTCACCGCCGAGCTCACGAGGGTCTACGTGGACCCGCGCGCCCGCGGCACCGGCGGCGGGGCGGCGCTGCTCACGGCCCTTGAGGCGGCGGCCCGCGCACTGGGCGCCGGGCGGATCCGCCTCGACACCCGCTCGGACCTGGTGGAGGCCCGCGCCCTGTACGCGCGACAGGGCTACAGGGAGATACCGGCGTACAACGCGGGCCAGTACGCGGAACACTGGTTCGAGAAGCCCCTGTCCTGACCTGACGCACCGGATGCCCGGCTCGGGACGGTGTCAGCCGGAGGCGGGTGCGAGCTCCTTGCCCTGGAAGGGCAAGCCGGATCATCCCGCTGTGCGCCGCGAGCGCAGCGGCGAGAGGCCACCGACCACATCCGCGCCCCCCAGCTCGAACATCTCGGCACAGCCAAGAATGCAGAGATACGTGGCGCGGACCCCCGTATTTCTCAGGGCGCGGCGTGGTCGCGGCGGGCCGCGGCGTCGAAGGGCTCCTCGGCGTCGGATCCGCAGAGCTCCGCGTTGATCTCCTTGACCAGCTTGACCAGGTCGGTCGGCCGGTCCGGGCCCCACCAGTCGCCGAGCAGTTCGGCGAGCGACTCCTCGCGGGCGTCGGCCAGCTTCCCGGCGGTCTCCCGGCCGCGGTCGGTCATGACCAGCGGCAGTCCGTCCCGTACGGCCAGTCCGCACTCTTCGAGCTGGCGGGCGGCGTCTGTGATCACCTTCAACGGCACGGTGGTCCGTTCCGCGAGCATCGCGGGCTCGGCGGAGCCGTACTTCTTGATCCGCAGCAGCAGCCAGCTCGCCGCGGGCAGCAGATCGAAGCCGGCCTTCTCCGTGATCTTCTCGTAGACGTGGCGGCGGCCCTCGCGGGTGCCGAGGACGGTCAGCGCGCGGGCGACCTCGTCGTGGGAGGAGCGCTGGACGGGGTTGGAGGCGAGGGTCTCGGTGACGTCGGGCGCGGTGACCGAGCCGCGGAGCACGTCCTCTTTGAGGAACCAGGCGATGACGAAGGCGACGAGGACGACGGGCACGGCGTAGAGGAACACGTCGGTGATGGAGGAGGCGTACGCGTCGAGCACGCGCGGCCGCAGCGCGGCGGGCAGCCGTCCGATGGCCCGTGGGTCGGCCTCGACCAGTGCGGCCGTACCGGGCGGCACCGGAAGCCCGGTGAAGGCGGTGGCGAGCTTGCCGTCGAGCCGGTTGGTGAAGACCGTGCCGAAGATCGCGACGCCGAAGGAGGCGCCGATGGAGCGGAAGAACGTGGCGCCGGAGGTGGCGACGCCGAGGTCGGCGTAACTGACGGAGTTCTGCACGACCAATACCAAAACCTGCATGACCAGACCCAGTCCGGTGCCGAAGACGAAGAAGTAGATGCTCATCTCCCAGGTGCTGCTGGTGCGCTCCAACTGGTGCAGCAGGAGCAGCCCGATCGCGGTCACGCCCGTGCCCGCGATCGGGAAGACCTTCCACCGTCCGGTGCGGCTGACGATCTGGCCGGAGGCGGTGGAGGAGATCAGCATGCCGAGCACCATCGGCAGCATGTGGACGCCGGACATGGTGGGCGAGATGCCCTGGACCACTTGGAGGAAGGTCGGCAGGTAGACCATCGCGCCGAACATCGCGAACCCGATGACGAAGCTGATCACCGAGCAGAGGGTGAAGGTGCGGATCCTGAACAGTCCCAGCGGCAGCACGGGTTCGACGGCCCGCCGCTCGACGAAGAGGAAGGCGGCGAGCAGTATCGCGCCCAGGACGGCCAGGCCGACGATCCGGGTCGAGCCCCAGCCCCAGGTCCCGCCGAGGGAGGCGACGAGCACGAGGCAGGTGGCGACGCAGGCGATGACGAACGTGCCGAGGTAGTCGATGGTGTGCTTCGCCCGCCGCACGGGGATGTGCAGGACCGCGGCGATGACGACGAGCGCGACGAGACCGATGGGGATGTTGATGTAGAAGACCCAGCGCCAGGACAGGTTGTCGACGAACAGACCGCCCAGCAGCGGTCCGAGGACACTGCTCGCGCCGAAGACGGCGCCGAAGAGGCCTTGGTACTTGCCGCGCTCACGGGGCGGGACGATGTCGCCGACGATCGCCATCGACAGCACGATCAGTCCGCCGCCGCCCAGGCCCTGCAGGGCGCGGAACCCGATGAGCTGCGGCATGTCCTGGGCGATCCCGCACAACGCCGATCCGATGAGGAAGAGCACGATGGCGCCCTGGAACAGCTTCTTGCGTCCGTACTGGTCGCCGAGCTTGCCCCACAGCGGCGTGGCGGCGGTGGAGGCCAGAATGTACGCGGTGACGACCCAGGACAGGTGCGCCATCCCGCCCAGTTCACTGACGATCGTCGGCAGGGCGGTGGAGACGATGGTCTGGTCGAGGGCGGCGATCAGCAGGCCGAGCAGCAGGGCGCCGATGGAGACGAGGACCTCGCGGGAGGCGTGCTCGGCGGTGGGGCCGGACCGGTGCGGGTCGGGAACGGGTTCCGCGGCGTCCCTGGTCACATCCTGAGCCATCCGCTCCTCCTCGGGCCGGATCAACATGTCCATCCTGAGCGGTGTGGCCGGATATGGCCTCTCGGGCGGGTTGGGCGGACCCCGGAGGGTCTGCATAATCGCAGGCAATGGCCAGGGAGGGATTCCAGTGAGCGCTGAGCGCTGTCCAGAATGCGACGCCGTGGGCGTCGACTGCGGGTGCGCGCCGGGGGCCGGTTTCGAGCCACTGCGTGTCCGTCCGTACGTGACGCTCCCCGAGCCGCGTCAGTCCGAGGACCCGCCGCCCACGCAACTGGTGCGGGGCGTGGTGGCCGGCGCCCCGGGCGGGTACGCCCGGGGGCCGGAGACACCGCCGGGGGACGACACCCCGGCGTACGGCATACCCGTGGCCTGGCCGGACTCCCCGCCGCAGGCGGGCTGGCCGGCCGAGACGATCCGGCTCGGGGCGGCCGACCCGGCAGCCGGCGCCCGGTCCGGAGACGGGGGCGTGACCGGGGGGAGGGGCAGGGGCCCCGAGAAGCGGTCCGGCGCCACCGGCCGACGGCGGCTCCCGACGATCCTGGCCGGCGCCGGCACGGTGGTCGCCGTGGGCACCGCGGCCCTGGCACTGGGGATGCTCCCGCGCTCCGGCGACAGCGACACCGTCCTGCTGGACGCCAAGCCGTCGGCGCCCGCCGCGAGCGTGGCTCCGGCCGGCCCCACGCAGCCGACGGCCACGCACAGCCCCTCCCGCTCCGCCTCGGCTTCGCCGTCGCCGCGCGCCTCCAAGTCGGCATCACCCTCCGCCTCGCCATCCGCCTCCCGCAGCTCGGCGCCCGCGTCCCCGACCCCGTCGGCGAGCACGAGCCGCGCGCCGAGCTCACCTCCGCCGCCCCCGAAGGCACCGACGCTGAGGTACGGGGATTCGGGCCCGGAGGTGGAGAAGATGCAGCGGCTCCTGGCAGGGCGGGGGCTGTACCGGGGAAAGATCAACGGAAGGTTCGACGACCGTACGGAGAACGCGGTTTCGGATTTCCAGTGGCAGAACAGCATCGACGAGGACTGGGGCGTCTACGGTCCGGAGACCCGACGGGCTCTGGAGGGCACGGGCTGATCGCTCGCAGGGTGTCCGGGGCGGAGTGGCGCGGACCGCCTCTGGTTTTGTATCGTGTAGGAACAAAGTGGTTCCGCCCGCAACCCCTGACCGGTGGGCGGAACCGCTTGTTCTCTTTCCCGCCCCGTCTGGAGCACCGCCGATGCCGGCCAGCACCACCAGCACCACGACCACCGCACCCGCCGTCCTCACCGCCAAGGCCCTGCTCCTGGACATGGACGGCACCCTCGTCAACTCGGACGCGGTGGTCGAGCGCTGCTGGCGCGACTGGGCCGTGTCCCACGGGCTGGATCCGGAGGAAGCGCTCAAGGTCGTCCACGGCCGGCAGGGCTACGCCACGATGGCCATCCTCCTGCCGGAGCGCCCGGTGGAGCTCAATTACGCCGAGAACACCGAGATGCTCGCCCGCGAGACCGCCGACACCGACGGCGTGGTCCCGATCGGCGGAGCCGCGGAGTTCATGGCGGCGATCGACGGGCTGCCGCACGCCCTGGTCACCTCGGCCGATGCGGCCCTGGCCACGGCCCGGATGACCGCCGCCGCCCTGCGCATGCCCGAGGTACGGGTCACGGCCGAGTCCGTCAAGGCCAGCAAGCCGGACCCCGAGGGCTTCCTCATGGGCGCCGCCGAACTCGGCGTGGACCCCGCCGACTGCATCGTCTTCGAGGACTCGGCAGCAGGAATCGCCGCGGGCCTGGCGGCGGGCATGCGCGTGATCGGCATAGGCCCCCGAGCCGCGGCCCACGCCCCGACGGCCCACGTCCCCGACCTGACATCGATCCGGGTGACCACGACCCCGGACGGCTCGATCCAGCTGACGCTGACGCCGGAGGCCTGAGCCGGACCGCGGAGGCGGGACCGGCAGGGTCCGCCGACTCGGCATCAGAGGGAGTCCGGGGGTTTCCCGACAGTCCACTGTCCTTCCGGTGCGGTCCGGGGGACAGGTCCAGGTTCGGGTCCCTCAGGGATGCCGATCTCACCACCCGGTTCAGCCGTCCTCTCCAAGGGGCACCGTGCACCCCTTCCCGCACCCCGGCAGCCCAACCTGCACCAGACAGCGACGAGATGCCCATCCCGTCCCGGTCGGGCGGGATGCGCATCAAATCGCTACGCGCTTCGCCCGGCATAGCGTCCGACGACCGCCTGTGGCTGGACATAAGCCGCCCACGGCCGGCATGGAGGGCCGTTGGCCTGCGACAGCAGGTCATTTGTCCCTTTTGGCGGCCAATCCGGACCCTCAAAGGGCCTTGCCGGAGTCGGAGGTTGAGAAACCCGGCATCAGACTCCCCCACACCCCTTTTCCGCCCCCTCTCGCCCTCTTTCCAGCCCAGAGAGCGTGCAGACGCCCGAAAACCCGCCCACGGACGTCGTCTGGCGGCCACCAACGGCGTGCAGACGCCCGAGAGCCCGGCCATGGATGTCGTCTGCAGCCCCCAGCGGCGTGCAGACGCCGGAAAGCCCGCCCACGGACGTCGTCTGGCGGCCACTAACGACGTGCAGGCGCCGGTAGGCCGCTCACCTGCGGTGCGTGGGCGGCTTATGTCCAGCCCAAGGCGGTCGTCGGACGCTATGCCGGGCGAAGCGCGTAGCGATCCGCCGCGAACTGGCACGGCATGGCCGTCTCGCCGCTGTCCGGTGCAGGTTGGCCTGCCGGAGTGCGGAAAGGGTGTCTGTGGGCCCTTCCGGGGGCCCTGCCGTCCCCGCGCCCCCGTCACCGGGCGGGCCTGGTGGTCCCGGGAGGGGAACTCCTGACTGCTGGGGGTGCTGGTCGGCATCTCCGGGGGCTCTATTGGAACGTGAACCTCCCGGCCATTCCTTCGGGGGCTTCCCGGCAGTCTTATGGCATTCCGGGGCGGGGCGGTCGGTCAAGGGTGGCCGAAGGCCATCGCGAAGCGACGCGAACGAAGTGAGCGCCCTTGACGGACCGACCCGACACGGAAGGACAGTGGACTGACGGGACGCCCCCGGACACACCACCGACCCCGAACCAGGGGAGCCCGACCCCGGCATCCCGGTCGACTTCTCCCGACCCCGAACCAGGGGGCCCCGACCCCGGCACCCCGACCGACCTCACCCGACCCCGAGCCGACAGCCCCCGCCCCGCCCACCCCTCCCCCTACTGCCCCACCCGGCCGTCGATCCGCTCCCGCAGGAAATCGGCATGGCCGTTGTGGCGGGCGTACTCCTCGATCATGTGGACCAGGACCTCGCGGAGCTCCATCGGCTCTCCGCCGCAGTCGCCCGCGACCTCCAGCCCAGGGGCCTCAGCCACCACCCGTTCTGCGAAGGCGACCTCCGCCCGCCACGTGGCCCACGCGTCCGCGACCACCGCCGGGTCGGCCACCGCTCCAGTGAAGTCCGCCGCCGGATCCTCCGCCGTCCGATAGTGACGTCGTACGTCCTCGCCCGCCATCACCTGGCGGAACCAGTACTGCTCCACCCCCGCCAAGTGCCGTACGAGCCCCAGCAGGGACAGGTTCGACGGCTCCACCGTTCTTCGCGCCATCGCCTCGGCGTCGAGCCCGGCGCACTTCAGCTCCAGCGTCAGCCGCTGATCGCGCAGGTAGCCGACGAGGACGGCGCGTTCGCCCTGGAACCCACCGTCCGTGCGGGTGTCCTCATCGGGGTGGACGAACATGTTGGACCAGCCGAAGCGCCGCTCGGCCCCGGGCACGCCTGCGGAGTCACCGTTATCGATCACGCCCGCGAGCGTGCCCCCGTACGTACGCCTCCCACAAGGGAACATCCCGGCCCGCCGCCCCGGCAATCCCTCAGCCCGCGATCGCCTCGTACAGCGAGAACGCGGCCAGCGCCGCCATCACGCCCGCCGCGACCTTCGTGATCAGGCGCAGCGGCACGTACTTCATCAGCGTCTTCCCACCCAGGATCCCGATGCCCGCGACCGCCCACAGGGCCAGGACGGCGCCGATGCCGACCGAAACGGGGTTGTCGTACCGCGCTGCGAGGTTCGCGGTCATGATCTGGGTCAGGTCACCGAACTCGGCCACCAGGATCAGCATGAATCCGGCCCCGGAGACCTTCCAGAAGGACTGGTCGGCAGGTGCCTTGACCTCCTCGTCCCCATCGCTCTTCTTCAGGAGCAGCATGGCCGCGCCCGCGAGGAAGAGGACGCCGACGACGGCCTGGACGAGCCGGTGCGGGAGCAGGGTGAGCACGCTGCCCGCGGCGATGGCGAGTGCGACGTGCACGGCGAAGGCCGCGGCGACGCCGGCGAAGACGTACGAGGCGCGGTAGCGCGTGCCGAGCATCAGTCCGGCGAGGGCGGTCTTGTCGGGGAGCTCCGCGAGGAAGACGACTCCGAAGGCGATCGCCGTGACGGTGATGCTGAAGGTACTGCTGAACACGGGGCGGAACCTCAATCGGTCGGGCAGGACGCCATCGATACCGAGAGACCTGGGGTTTTTCAGGGGTCGCTTCGGCTCGGCGGCGCCTGACTGCGTCCACGCACCCGCCGTGGACGGGTGCAGATGAACAAGAACAGGACACTGCGGCCGAAGGTCTCGCTGGCCGGCCGCTGCGTGCGACCTGCCTCCGGGCGCCGGCTGGGGTGACCCAGCAGTATGTCGACGGTCCGGCGAAGAGCTACTCCCCTTCTGCACTCCACAGAATACGCGACGGCCGCCGCGCCCCGGAATAGGCCTTTGGTCCCGTGGTCCCGCAGTAACGACACCCACTCACCCCACACGCCCCACACGCCCCTCCCCCTCCCTCCCGGAAGAACAACTTCCGCTTAATGCAGGGCAGTTGTCCGTCCCACACGTGGCATGGTCATGTCGCAAGCCCGTAACCTTGCGCCCGCCGCCACGCAACCTGGCGCCGCCACCATGGCCGCGCCCCTTCGGGGCTGACCGGCCACAAACCCCCACATTCAGGGAGCCCCTCATGGCCCTCAAGGCCCTCATACCCGGTGTCTACGCGCGTCGAATTGGCGTGCTCGCGTCAGCAGCGACCCTCGCCGCCCTCACCTCCCTCGTGAACGCGCCCGTCGCCCAGGCCGCCCCGCCCACCCCCATCAGCGCCGCGGCCGCCCGCTCCTACCTCGCCACGGTCACGCCGAAGACGGAGGGATCCCTCAGCGGATACAGCCGCAGCCTCTTCCCGCATTGGAGCACCGTCTCCGGCAGCTGCAACACCCGCGAGACCGTCCTGAAGCGCGACGGCGTCGGCGTCGTCACCGACTCCTCCTGCGCCGCGGTGAGCGGCAGCTGGTACTCCGAGTACGACGGCGCCACCTGGACCAACGCCGCCGACCTCGACATCGACCACGTCGTCCCGCTCGCCGAGGCCTGGCGCTCCGGGGCAAGCGCATGGACCACGTCCAAGCGCCAGCAGTTCGCCAACGACCTCACCCGCCCGCAGCTCATCGCGGTCACGGACAACGTCAACCAGGCCAAGGGCGACCTCGACCCGGGCAAGTGGCTGCCGTCGCGGACCGCTTACCGCTGCACCTACGCCCGGATGTGGGTCGAAGTGAAGCAGTACTGGGGTCTGAGCATGGACTCCGGCGAGAAGTCGGCCCTGGTGGGCATCCTCAACGGCTGCTGACACCCGCCCGCCCACCAACTCACCCATTCACCCGGCCTCTCCCCCGCCAGGGGGAGGCCGGGCCCCCCTTCCCCGTCGTACCGTGATCGAAGGGGCTACGGAGGAGGGGGAGTTGCATGGCCGGATTGCGTCTGGGGCCGCTGCTTCGCTACGTCGACTGGGACACGGGCGGTTCGGCCACGATATGGGTCGAGGCCGACCGCCCGTGTACGGCCGAAGTGCGGTGCGCCGACGGGGCCGGCGGCAGCGTGCGCACTTTCCAGATCGCCGGGCACCACTACGCGCTGGTGCCGGTGACCGGCCTGGCCCCGGGGAGCACGACGGCGTACGAGGTACTGCTCGACGGCATGCGCGTCTGGCCACTGCCGGGCACCGCCTTCCCCCCGAGCACGATCACCACGCCCGCCGTGGCCGCAGCCGGTCGGCCGGCCCCGGGGCTGCGACTGACGTTCGGGTCGTGCCGGCAGGCCGCGCCGCCGGCCGGCCGGCACGGGCCGCATGGTGCGGATGCCCTCGACACGCTCGCGGCGCGGCTGGCCGCCGATCCGGATGAGGTGCGGCCGGACGTGCTCCTCCTGCTGGGCGACCAGGTGTACGCGGACCAACTGTCGCAGGAGACCAGACAGTGGCTCGCGGCCCGGCGGGATCTGCGGGAGCCTCCCGGCGCCCAGGTCGCGGACTACGAGGAGTACACGCGGCTGTATTACGAGTCCTGGCTCGACCCCGAGATCCGCTGGTTGCTGTCCACCGTCCCCAGCCTGCAGATATTCGACGACCACGACGTCGTGGACGACTGGAACACGAGCGCGGCGTGGCTGGCGGAGATGCGGGCGACGCCGTGGTGGCAGGAGCGCGTGCTCAGCGGGCTGATGTCGTACTGGGTGTACCAGCACCTGGGCAATCTCTCGCCGGCCGAGCTCGCTGCCGACCTGCTGTACGGGGCCGTACGCGAGACCCCGGACGGTACGGATGCGCTGCGTGCCTTCGCCGCCGCGGCCGACGCCGATCCGGGCTCGGTGCGCTGGAGCTACCGGCGCGACTTCGGCCGGTCTCGGCTGCTGATGGTGGACACGCGGGCGGCGCGGGTGCTCGCCGAGGACGGGCGGGCGATGCTCGACCCCGCCGAGCAGCAGTGGCTCCGCGACAACGCCCTCGCCGGGCACGGTGGTTACGACCACCTCCTCATCGGGTCGTCGCTGCCGTGGCTGATGCCGCCGCTGATCCATGACGCGGAGGCGTGGAACGCCGCGCTGTGCCGCGGCGAGCGGGGGGCGCGGTGGGCGCGGATCGGTGAGGATCTGCGGCGGCGCAGCGATCTGGAGCACTGGGCGGCGTTCCCGGCTTCGTTCGCGGCGTTGAGCGATCTGATCGAGGAGGTGGGGACGGGGCCGCGGGCGCCGGCAACGGTGTGCGTGCTGTCCGGGGACGTGCATCACGCGTACGTGGCCGAGCCTCGAATACCCAGTACGGCGCGGGTGTTCCAGTTGACGTGCTCGCCGGTGCACAACTCGATCCACACGGCGGTGAAGTGGGGCTTCCGGCTGGGCTGGTCGCGGACGGGGCGGTGGCTGGGGCGCGGCTTCTCCCGGCACGGGCGGACGGGTCGGCCGCCGCTGAGCTGGCGGCGTACGGGCGGGCCGTGGTTCGGGAACCAGCTGATGACGCTGGCGCTGGCGGGTCGTTCGGCCCGGCTTCGGCTGGACCAGGCGCACAAGGGCCGGAAGGGACAGGCGGACAAGACGGGCAAGACAGGCCAGAGGGCCGCCAGGCTGGTGACGGTCCTGGACCGGGAGCTGACGTCGGCGGACTGAGCGCGCCGGACTGAACGCGACGGACGGAACAATCGAGCAACGCAAGGCGGCCGGGCGCAATACGAGGGGCCGGGCGGCACGGAGGGAGCCGACAGCCCGAGCTGACACACTGTGCACCCGGGCAACCCCCGGACATACGGCGCACCAACGCCAGGCGTACGCTGTGTGGCTGTCAAGCCGCTCCTGCCGCTCCCCCGCGACGTCGCGGCGCTTCATGCCGCAGCACGTCAACCGGACTGGGGAGTCCCGCCTTGCTTGAGACTCTGGGGTCGCTGACCGCGAGCCCATGGATCTACGCCGTGGTGGCGGTGTCCGTCGTGCTCGACGTCTTCCTGCCGGTGCTGCCGAGCGGGGTTCTGGTGATCACGGCTGCGGCGGCCGCGGCGGCCGCCGGTGCGGCCGGTCCGGTGCCGGTGGCGGTTCCGGCGCAGGTGCCGGACATCCTCGCGCTGCTGGTGATCGCCACGACCTCGTCGGTACTGGGTGACATGGCCGCGTTCCGGCTGGCCCGGCGCGGCGGGGCCCGGCTGGACCGCGCGATCGCGCGTTCCCGTCGGCTGACCCGCGCCCAGGAGCGCCTGGGTACGGCCCTGGCCCGCGGCGGTGGCGCCCTGGTGGTGGTCGCCCGCTTCGCCCCGGCCGGCCGTTCGGTGGTCTCCTTGGGCGCGGGCAAGACCCACCGCAAGGTCATGGAGTTCCTGCCCTGGTCGGTGCTGGCGGGCATGGCCTGGGCCGGGTACAGCGTGGCCCTGGGGTACTTCGGCACCCAGTGGCTCGGCGCGACCTGGCTCGGCACGGCGGTCTCCGTGATCGCCCTCTTCGCCGCGGGCGCCCTGGCGGCCTTCGTCATCCGGCGCCCCGCCCCGACAGCGGCCCCGGCGGCCTAGCGACCGCCTGGATCCCTCGGGTGGAGCAGCGGCTCACCCGTTCACCCGGCCCCGATCGCCGCCCCGGGCCCGGGCTCCTAGCGTCCACAGCACGGCGCACAACCGAATCCGCGTCACATCCGTGCCCTGGCCGCGCCGTTTCGAGGAGCCCGAGGAGTTCACTCCATGCCCGCCACGCCGCTCGCCCAGCCGTCGAACCGCCGCCTCCTGGCAAGGGTCGCGGCCGCGACCCTCGTCCTCGCCGCGGCCACTCCCGTCACCGTGGCCCATGCCGCCTCCCCGTCCGCCGGCGTGTCCCCCACCGCCGTCGCGCCGGGAGCCCGGGTCAGCCTGAACGTCACCGGCTGCGGGACCAAGACCGGCACGGCCTCGTCCAGCGCCTTCGGCGACGTACGCCTGACCCCCGGCAATCTGGAGGCCACCAACCTCTTCGGCAGCGCCACCGTCTTCAGCAACGCCAACTCCGGGGCGCACACCGTCACCTTCGAATGCGGCGGCTCGGGCGGGCAGCGCGTCACCGTCTCCCTCCAGGTCACCACCGGGGCTGCCCGTGGCGGGCTGGGCGGCAGCATCGGCGAGATGAGCCCCGGCCAGATCGCCCTGGGCGGCACACTGGCCGCAGGCGCACTGGGCACGGGCATCTGGATCCTCCGCCGCCGCTCCCGCCTGATCTGAGGAACAGGAACATGACCAGGACACCTAGGCGGTGACGGAGACCGCGCCTCTGACCTGTAGACCGTCCAGCAGGTCCCGCGTCGCTTCGGCGATCGCCTCGACGGCTGCCTCGAAGACCTCCTGATTGTGCGCGGCGGGCGCCCGGAACCCGGACACCTTCCGTACGTACTGCAGCGCGGCGGCGCGGATCTCCTCCTCCGTGGCCTTCTCGGGGATGGCGGGCGGGCGCAGGGTCTTAATGGAACGGCACATACACCCACTATCCCGCTACTGAGGCAGCTCGGCGCCGGACAGTTTCATGATCAAACCCGCCTGCAGCCGCGCCCTCAACACCGGATCAGCGACCTCCTCCAGCAGCTCGGCGGCCTGCTGCAGGGCAGCGGCGGCCCGCCGGTCCTCGCGCAGGGAGGCGGTCTGGTCGGCCATGTGCCGCAGGGCGATGTCAGCCCGCCGGTGGAAGAGCTGCCCGACGAGCGTGATGACGAGTCCCACGGAGCTGGTGACCACCCCGAGGTACAGCTCCCCGCTGGTCTCGGCCTTCCACACCGCGAGCGCCACCCCGAGCAGCAGGATGGCGGCGCCCGCCCCGGCGAACCGCTGGCTGGTGACGAAGCTGCTGCGCGCCTGCGTCAGCCCGTACGCGTAGTACTCGACCAGCACGGACGTGAACTCGGCGTCCCCGTGCCCGCCGCGCCGGGCCGCCGGCAGCCCCCCGACATCGGCGTACTTCGGATCCCCCGCAACGCCCTCGGGCTCCGCCACCTGAGCCAGCAACCGCGCCCGCTCCGCATCCCGCCGCCGCTCGAACCCCTCCCTGGCCACCCGGTCCAGTACGACGTACGCCACGCCGCCGGCCACGACCGCCAGCAGCCCGACACCCCCCACCACCCACTCGCCCATCCCCCGACGATCCCACGCCCCCTCAACCCCCGGTCAAGCCTCCCGCAACAACGAACCACGCACCCCCGACCACCAGTTGCCCCCGATCCAGCACAACCCAGCAGGAGCGCAAGGCCCGGGCACCCATGCCAAAGGCCCCCAACCGTGATCGGTTGGGGGCCTTTGTACTGGTGGGCGTGGACGGTTTCGAACCGCCGACATCTGCTTTGTAAGAGCAGCGCTCTACCCCTGAGCTACACACCCGTGGATGAGTGGACAGCCTACATGGCAGGCGCACCCCCCACGCAAACCCGCATCCGTGGGAGAGAATGGACCGGGGCATGGCGGAGGCGGTACGGGAGAGGGATTGTGACGACGGCATCCCGCCGGTGGTTCGGCGGGCGGGACGAGAGTCGGCGGGCGGATGCGCAGGCGGCGAAGGATGCCGCCGCGGCCGCGTTCTACGAGCTGGACACCGCGCAGCGGGATCTGCGGATCTCCATCGAGACCATCGCGGCCGCCGACGGGTCGCCCGCGGCGCGGCAGGTCGGGGAGGGGTTCGCCGCGCTCGGGGAGCGGATCGACCAGGTCAGCCATGTGTACATCGAGGCCGTCGACGCGCACGACCTTGACCGGGTGGACCTGGAGGGGTCCGTCGCCGCGCGGGCGCGGGAGCAGCTGACGCGGGCCCGCGACGAGCTGGTCCGGGTCAAGGGCGAGCTGGACCGTTTCGCTCAGGGGCTGCAGCCGCTGCTGGACAAGGCCGAGACGCAGCTGGCCCGGGTGGCGCCCGCGCGGGAGCGGGCCCGGGCCGCGCTGCTCGCGGCGAGCACGGCGCTGGACGACGTACGGGGCAAGGGGATGCGGGCCGACGAGTTCGCGGCGCGGCTGGCCGCGCTCGGGCCCGAACTGACCCTGCTGAACCAGGGCGCCGCGCAGCACGGGGTGCAGGAGACCATCCAGCGCGCCGACCGGATCCTGCGGGACGCGGAGGCGATACGGGCCGAGGTGGCGCGGCTCCCGGAGCGGGCCGCGGAGATCGACCGGCGTCTGGTGAGCCTGCGGACCCGGGCGCAGGCGCTGCGCAATCGGGCGGACCGGGTGGATCCGGTCCTCAGTGAGCTGCGCCGGCGGTTCAGTGCCGCGTGCTGGCAGGACCTGCAGCACGTGCCGGATCAGGCCGTACGGGACGTGGCGCGGGCCGAGGAGCAGCTGAAGGAAGCCGCGCGGGCGCGCGAGGAGCAGCGCTGGGCGGACGTGGCGGCGTTGATCGAGTCGGTCCGGGGTGCGCTGGATGCCACCGACGAGGCGGTGTCGGCGGCGCAGGACCGGCTGTCGCGGCTGGAGGCGGTGGCGCGGGACCCGCAGGCGGAGGTGCAGCGGACCCGGTTCGCGATCCGGGACGCGCAGCGGCTGGCGATGGAGGGCCGCAGTGTGCCCGATCCGCGGCACGCGCGGCCGCTGGACGAGTCGGTGGCGCGGATGGAGCGGGCGCTCGCCGGGCTGGAGGAGCGGCATCCCGACTACTGGCACTTCCTTCAGGAGATGGAGCAGGTGCGGGGAGACGTGGGACGGGTCGTCTCCGATATCCGCGGCGGGCGTGGGAGCGGCTGAAGTCGATGAGGGCCGCGCTTGTCGCCGCCCTTGTCGCCGCGCTTGTCGCCGCCCTTGTCGCCGCGCTTGTCGCCGCGCTTGTCGCGGAGGGGGCATCGGCGGATGCTGGAGGTGGCTGGAATTAGGAGGGCGTGATGGCTGCCCACACTTCGCACACCTCTCGTGCGCCCGACGCACCCCGCACGAGCGCACCCCCCGCGACCGCGCCGCACGCGGCCTACGGGTGCCACGAGGCCCACGAGAACTACGCGCCGTACGTGGCCCACGGGCCGATCGAGCTCCCCGCACCGCACGTCCCCTACCTGGTGCGGCGCATCGCGCGTCCCGTCAACACCCGGCTCGACGAGCACCTGCCCACCGACCACAAGCTCAGCCAGGTGTACCGGGTGGGCGCGGGCCTGATGGGGCTGCTGCTGGTCGCCTTCGGGATCCTCGGGCTGATCGACCGGATCGGGTTCTTCGACACCGGCGGCGCCACGGTGCTCGCGCTGAACACCAACGGCGCGCTGAGCGTGCTGTCGATCTGCATCGGGCTGCTGCTCTTCGTCGGGATGGTGATCGGCGGGAACTTCGCCTCCACCCTCAACATCGTGCTGGGGCTGGCCTTCATAGCCAGCGGGTTCGTGAATCTGGCCCTGCTGGACACCGGGGTGAACTTCCTGGCCTTCAAGATCCAGAACGTGCTGTTCAGCTTCGTCGTCGGCGTGATGCTGATGTGGTTCGGGATGTACGGGCGGGTGGGCAGCGCCCTGCCGCACGACAACCCGTACTGGCGGGCCCGCAACCCCGAGCAGGCCGCTCGGGAGGACCGGGCCGCGGCTGCCGCCGCCCGGCTCAGTCACGGTTTCTAGGCCGCCCCGCCCGGCGTGGGTAGCCTGGGGCCATGCCTCGTTATGAATTCCGCTGCCGGACCTGCGAAGACACCTTCGAGGTCAGCCGGCCCATGGCCGAGTCGTCCGCTCCCGCCGACTGCCCGGCCGGCCACGCCGACACCGTGAAGCTGCTCTCCGCCGTCGCCGTGGGCGGGACCAGCAGCGCCCCCGCCCCGTCCGGCGGGGGCTGCTGCGGTGGTGGAGGCTGCTGCTAAGCGCCTACCGCGTGGCGCCTAGCGCTTGCGCGACAGGGTGAGGCCGTCCGAGATCGCCAGCAGGACCGATTCCATGCGGGTGTCCGCCGCGACGTGCTCGTTGTACGCGCGGACTCCCGCCGCCGAGCCCGTCGCGGACTCGTCCAGGACCCTGCCGTGGAACAGCGTGTTGTCCGTGACGATCAGCCCACCCGGGCGCAGCCGCGGAACGAGCTCCTCCCAGTACGCGATCTGGCTTTCCTTGTCCGCGTCCACGTAGGCCATGTCGATGTGCGGCTCCTGCGGCATGGCGCGCAGCGTGTCCAGCGCCGGGGCGATCCGCAGGTCGATCCGGTCGGCGACGCCCGCCTCCTTCCAGGCCTCGCGCCCGTACGCCGTCCACTCCTCCGAGACGTCGCACGCGACGAGCACGCCGTCCGCCGGCAGGGCCTGGGCCATCGACAGGGTCGAGAAGCCGGTGAAGGTGCCGACCTCGACGATGTGCCGGGCCCCGGTCAGCCGGACCAGGAAGGCCAGCAGCGGCCCCTGCTCCTCCGCGGACTGCATGCCGGCGACGTCCGGGAACTTCTCGTACGTCGTCGCCACCAGCCCCCGCTGGACCGTGTCCAGCGGAGGGTTGTGGTCGAGCACGTAGCGGTACAACTCATCGGTGATCTTGGTGCTGTTGCCCTTGGTCATGCGCCCAGTGTGCCGACATCGCCGGCCGGCCTGACACCCTCCCGGGCCACCGTCTCCGCGAAGGCCCGCACGATCTCCTCCCCCGCCAGCACGCCCGCCGCCGCCAGGGCCGTGACCGTCGGCGCCGTCCAGCCCGCGTCGGCCAGCTCCCCGTGCCCCGGCCGCCAGGCCGCGTCCGCCGCCAGCAGCAGGTCCGCGTCCAGCAGGGAGTCGCCGGCGGCGAGGGTCGTGGTCGCGCCCGTACGGCGGGCCACCTCGCGCATCGCCGCGCTCTTCGTCAGCGGACGCGGCACGGCGTAGATCTTGCGGCCCTGCAGGGAGACCGTCCAGCCGCGCCCTTCGGCCCACTCCGCCAGCGTCTTGACCCACTCCGGCGGCACCAGGTCGCGTTCGACGACCAGGTACGCGAACAGGTCCTCCGCGATCCGTGCCTTGCGCAGCCACGCCGGGTCCGCCGTCGCCAGCAGGTGCGCGTGCACCTCCTCCAGCGGAGCGCACTCCTGCGCCAGCCGCGCCGCCACCTCGCGCCGCCAGTCCCGGTCCGGGACCCCGTCCACCAGCAGCTGCCCGCCGTTGGCGCAGATCGCGTACGGCGCCGGGCGCCCGGGGAAGCGGATGCGCTGGTACTGCTTGCGCGTACGGGTCGTCGTCGGTACGAAGACCACCGCGGGATCGGCCGTCAGCCCGGCCAGCAGCTCCGCCGCCGTCTCCGTCATGTACGACAGCGGCTTGCTCTCGTGCACCTCGACGCACAGCAGCCGCGGGGCCACCGGGTCGGGCATGGTCAGGCCGAGCGCGGCCGCCGAGTAGATGAGCGTGCGGTCGAGATCACTGGCTACCAGGACAGTCACTTGGAGGTCACGGCCTTTCCGTCGGCGCCGGTCGCGCCACGCGTGAAGCGGGGGTGGATGAGTCCTACGCAGGTGTAGGGCAGCCCGTCGACCTCTTCCACCGGCACGCCCCGCTGCTCGGCGAGCAGCCGTACGTGGTCCAGGTCCGCCCCGGCGCCGCGCTGCGCCAGGATCTTCCACGGCACGCGCCGCAGCAGCACCCGCGTCGTCTCACCGACGCCGGGCTTGACCAGGTTCACGTCGTGGATGCCGTACTCCTCGCTGATCCGCTCGACCGCCGCCCAGCCCTCCCAGGTGGGCGTGCGGTCGGCGGCGAGGAGTTCCTTGACCTCGGCGTCGACGGCCTCGGCCACCTCTTCGAAGTGGGCGGCGACGGTGTCGATGAAGCCGGTGGAGACATCGGCTCCGGCGAGCTCGCGGTAGAACTTCGCGCCGTGGAAGTCGGCGGGCCCGACCAGGTCGGACCTGAGGACCGTACGCGATATCAGTCCGGAAACGGTGGAATTGAGGCAGGCGGAGGGGATCAGGAAGTCCTCGCGGGTGCCGTACGTGGACACGCAGGAACCGGGGTCGGCGAGGACCACGATCTCCGGGTCGAAGCCCGGGCCCCCTGCTTCCCGATGGGCCTCCAGCGCCGCCGCGAGCTCCCGCGTGATGGCCCCCTTGCCCGTCCAGCCGTCCACGAAGACGATGTCGGCGGGGTCGTGGTGGGCGGCCAGCCAGCGCAGGGCGTTGGGGTCGATGCCGCGGCCGCGCACGATGGAGACGGCGTAGTGCGGCACGTCCAGGCCGTGCCGGGCCCGGGCCCAGCGGCGCATCAGGACACCGACGGGGGTGCCGGCGCGGGCCAGCGAGACGAGGACCGGGGAGGGGGACCGCTCGGCGAGGACGGTCTCGGTGACCGTGCCGACGGCCCGGGCGATACGGGCGGCGGACGCGGTCAGCGCGCTCCGGTAGAGCTCCTGGTACTGGGGGGACGGCTGGTACTCGACGGGCAGCGACTCGGCGTAGTGCGCGCCGCCCGCCTGGATGGCCTCCTCGCGCTCCTCGGTCGGGGCCTCCAGCGCCGCGCCGGAGAGGTCCTGGAGCAGCCAGCCGCAGTCCTCCGGGGCGTACGAGGAGAAGGCGGGTCCGCGGAGCGGCTCGGACAGGATCGGCTCGGGCATGATCGGCTCCCGCCGGTCGGAGGAAACGCCACGGGAAAGGGCGGGGACGTACGAGGGGACGAGCGCGAGCAGGACCCGGCCGGCGTGCGGGGCCAGGCGCGCGAGGAGCCCGTCGGGGCCGTGCAGTGCACCGGTGTCCCCGTGGCTGTCGACGACGGCGACGACGGTGTCGAAGCCGGCGTCCGCGACGTTGTAGGCGTACCGGTCGCCGGGCCCGTCGGCGGGGCTGTCGTGGGCGGGGAAGACGAGCCGGGAGCGGATGGCGTAGCCGGGGTCGTCGACGGCGAGCACGGGCGAGCGGGTGGTGGTCGAGAAGCGGACCTCGGCCGCGGCCCCGGATTCCTCCAGGGCCCGCGCGAGGCGCAGCGGCGCGTACATCAGCTCCTCGTTGCCGAGTACGAGGACCCGCCCGGGCTCGGCTCCGAGCGCGTCGGCGAGCTGCCGGGCCAGCGCGGGCAGGGCCGCTTCGAGCCGGGCGCGGTGCTCGGGGGTGAACCCGTGCCGGCCGCCGTCCGGGACCCCGGCGGGCCACTCCAGCACGACCCGCCCGACGGGGGCGGAAGCCCCGGCGGGAGCGCCGGGAGCCGGAGCGCCCGCGCCCTGGCGCTCGTGCTCCTCGACCAGTGCCTGTCCCTTGGCCAGGACCCCCTCGGGGAGGTGCACCGTCCCGGAGGCGAGCGCGATCAGGTCGACGCGCGCGCCGATCTCGGCGGCGAAGGCGGTGAGCCGCTCGCGGTCGGCCGGGGAGCGCATGTCGACGAGGGCGACGACCACGTAGTGCCCGCGGGGGTGACGGGCGTGCAGGTCGCGGATGGTGTTCAGGACCGTGTTGCCGGTGGAGAACTCGTCGTCGACGAGGACCAGCGGTCCGCTGCCGGCCAGCAGCTTCGGGTCCTGCGGCAGCAGCAGGTGCGAGGTGGCGTGCGAGTGGGCCTCCTCGAACCCGCCGGCGGGCTCGACCCCCGGCACCGGGCGGCGGGTGGAGTGCAGGTAGGGGGCGGCTCCGAGGCCGTCGGCCACGCAGTGCCCGAGCCCGGTCGCCGTCTCGGCGTACCCGAGGACCACCGCGGCGGCGGCCTCGTCGCCCAGCAGGGCCCGGACCCGCTCGCCGAGCCCGTGCCCGGCGGCGTACACGGCCCGCGGGGACTGCGGGACGTGCTTGCCCAGCACCTGCGAGACGAGCAGGTGGGCCCGCTTCGGGTTGCGCCGCAGGGCCAGCCCGAGCAGTTCGTCCAGCCGTGGCGAGCCCGGGTCGCCCGCCTCCTCCAGGCGTACGCCCAGCCGCTCGGCCACCCAGGTTCCCGACCACACCGCGTCGATCGTCTTGCCCTTTTCCGTAGTCGCCGCCGGCACGGGTCCGCTCACAGCTGGAGCCCGGCCGTGAGGAGGTCGACGAAGCCGACCTCCTCCTTCGCCACACCGAAGACCTCGGCGCGCAGCATGGTGCGCTCGGCCCAGGCCCGGTGGGGCTTCACTTCGTTCATCTTGTTCGTGTAGGCGGAGCGCATGACTCCGCCGCCGCCGCGCTCGGGGCGCAGGATGTCCTGGGCGTCACTGAACTCCTCGTGGGAGACCACCGACAGCGCGTGGACGGGCGTGACGTGGGCGGGGTGGATGCAGGTCTTGCCGAGGAGTCCGTTGGCCCGGTCGAGTTCGATCTCGCGCAGGAGCCCGTCGAGGTCGTGCTCGATGAGGGTGGTGCGCAGTTCCTCGGCGCCTTCCTGGAGGAAGGGGCTGCGGCGCAGCTGGGGCTTGAAGAGGCGCTGCTGGTTGCGGAAGTACTCCCAGACGGGTCCGGTCACGGTGAAGCCGGTGCCGTCGGCGCGGCTGAGCACGTTCACCACGTCGGCGATGACTCCGGCGACGATCTGCACGTCGTAGGCGGTCATGTCGGGGGTGCGGCGCAGTCCGTAGACCGAGCAGAAGTCGGTGACGCCGAGGCGCAGGGCCAGGACGCGGTCGCGGTACCGGTTGACGGTGCGAGAGATGCCGGCGAGGGCTTCGACGCGGGTTTCGAGGTGGAGGAGGTCGGGGGTCTCCAGGACGGGCATGGCGTACAGCGGCTGCTGTCCGCCGGCTGCCTCGGCCTGGGCGACGGCGTCGAGGAAGGCGGTTCCGCGGCTCTCGGTGAATTTGGGGAGTACGAATCCGGCCAGTCTGCGGGCGGAGCCGCCGAGGCGGTGCACGAGGTCGGGTATCTGCTCGGGGGTGCGGACCCGGATGAAGAGGAGCGGGAGCTCCCCGCCGTCGGCGTCGAGGGCGGCGAACTGGCGGACGAGGTTGTCCTCGGCGTCGGCGACCTCGGCGTCGCTGATCGAATCCTCCAGGCAGAGGACCATGGAGACGACTCCGCGGGCGGCCTGCTTGTGGACGTCCCCGGCGAGGTTCGGGCGGGTGGCGGGGCTGTAGAGGGTGGCTCCGAGGGCGGCGGCGAGGATGCGGGCGGGGGAGGCGGCGGTGAACTCGGCCGGCTCCTGGTGGAAGAGGTCCTTACGGACAGTGGGCGATATGTGCCCGAAGTGACGCATGTGCTTCCCCCGTACTGCCTCGGCGGCCCCAGTGGCGTGGCCGGTAATAGTACGTACGAACGTGAGTCAAGAGTTCCTCAAGCACATGAAGTTCAGGTAACCCTCTTGCACAATGCCCAGGTCTTTCGTTCGCGACAAGGCCCTGCGGGGGGCCGCGTTGTTCCGCGCCGCCCCGGGAGGGCAGGATGACGGGCATGACGCACGCGATGCAGAAGGGCTCGAACATCCCGGTGACCGCCGTGGCGGTCCGGGCGGTGCTGCGCTGGACCGGCGGCCCCGAGGTGCCGGACGTCGACGCCTCGGCGCTGCTCGTGGGCCCGGACGGGCGCGTGCGCTCGGACGAGGACTTCGTGTTCTACAACCAGCCCCGGCACCCCTCGGGGGCCGTCTGGCGGCTCGGCAAGAAGCAGCTCGGCGACGGGATCACCGACGCCGTGCAGGCGGACCTGCGCGCGGTGCCGCCGGTGGTGGACCGGATCCTGGTGGTGGCCTCCGCCGAGGACGTGCCGTTCCAGCAGGTCCATGACCTGCGGATCCTGCTGTACGACGCCACGGCGACCGGCGGCACCGAGCCGCTGGCCTTCTTCGACGTGCGCCCCGAGACCGGCGCCGAGACGGCCCTGATCTGCGGGGAGCTGTACCGCCGCGGCGACGGGTGGAAGTTCCGCGCGCTGGGCGAGGGCTACTCGAACGGCCTCGTCGGGCTGGCGACCGACCACGGGATCTCCGTGGACGAGAACGCCGCCGAGGCCGGGTCCGGAGCCGCCCCCGCCGCCGGGCCGGCCGGCGAGCAGACGGCCCAGATGCGCCCGCCGGGCCCGCAGCAGGCACCGCAGGCGCCGGTGACGCAGGCCCCGCCGCCCGTGCAGCCGGCGTACGGGTACCCGCAGCCGGTGTCCCCCGCCCCGGTGCCGGCCCCGGGCGGCGACCCGACGTTCCGGCTGCCGGTGCAGGGCCCGCAGTTCCTCCGCCGCTGACGCGCCGTGCCTGACCGGGACCGCCGGGGCCCACCGGGGAGCCACCCGGGAGGACCCGCCGGGGACCCGCCCGGTCCCGGTCAGGCCTTGGTGCTCTTGTAGCCCCGCCCCCACTGCAGGCCCCACCCGTACAGCCGGTCCAGCTCGGCCTGGAACCCGTACACGAACTTCACCTCGCGCCGCACGATCAGCTCGCCCTTGACGTGCTCCATGGACAGCACCGCGCAGGAGCGGGCCTGCGGCTGCCGCTCCTCCAGCGGGATCTCGATCCGCGGCCCGGTGATCGGGTAGAGGGTGATCATGGCGTGCGTCCGGTCGAAGGCCGGGGTCTGGTCGTAGATGTAGACGAACACCAGCAGCCGCTTGATCTCGTCGGCGTGGTCGAGGTTGACGAAGACCGTCTCCCCCGACGGCGCCCCGAACCGGTCGTCGCCGCTGAGCTTCACGTACGGCGGGCTGTTGATGTCCCCGTGGAGGTTGCCCAGCGGCTGGACGACGCCCCGGGTCCCGTCGGCCAGCTCGTAGAGGCAGCCGAGGTCGAGGTCGACGTTGACCATGCCCTGGGTGTGCGCCTGCACCATCTCGGGCTTGAACAGCTTGAACGGGTGGCGCAGGAACCGGCCGCCCTCACCCCCGCCGCGGCCGCCGATGTCCGAGCTGCGCATGCGCCAGGACAGGTTGACCCGCAGGTTCCCGTGGACGGCCCCCTGTTTGGTGAGCGACACCGTCGGATGCCGCTTGGTCAGCTCGATCGCGGCCGAGGCACTGCCCGAGTCGAACTGCAGGGCGCGGCTGCCCCTGATCCCGTCGAAGAATCCCATTTCCCCTGTCCCCCCTCAGTCTGTGTAGGCGGGGCGGCCTACGCGGACGGGGCGGCCCGGCAGTCCGCAGACCAGCCCGGCCGCCCCGCAGTTGGAGCGTTCCGCATTAGCGCCGTGATCATGCCTCGGCGGTGGAACCCTCCAGTTCCAGGCGCTTGTTGCGGCGCACCGAGGACCAGAAGGACCAGGCGATGAGCAGCACGCCGACGAGGCCCGTGATGACCTCGTGGATCTCGTACTGGATGGTGACGAGCAGGATCACGGCGAGCGCGCCGATGGCGTAGTGCGCGCCGTGCTCCAGGTAGACGTAGTCGTCGAGGGTGCCCTGGCGGACCAGGTAGACCGTGAGCGACCGGACGTACATGGCGCCGATGCCGAGGCCGAGGGCCATCAGCACGATGTCGTTGGTGATGGCGAAGGCGCCGATGACCCCGTCGAAGGAGAAGGAGGCGTCGAGGACTTCGAGGTAGAGGAACATGAAGAAGGCGGCCTTGCCTGCCATGGCGACGGCCGAGACGGGCTTGCCGCTCTTCTTGGCCGCTTCCTCGGCTTCGTGCTCGGCCTCTTCCTCTTCTTCGAGGCGGTTCTCGAAGTAGCCGGAGAGACCACCGACGATCATGTAAGTGATCAGGCCGGCGATGCCGGAGACCAGGACGGTCTGCGCCTTGTCCACGTGGGCGCCGCCGTGCTGGTGGGCGTTGGCGGCGAAGGTCACGGACGTGATCAGCAGGACGATCAGCGCGATGCACGCCGAGAGCATGTCGATCTTGCCGAGCTTGGCGAGCGGCCGCTCCAGCCATGCGAGCCACTTGATGTCCCGGTCCTCGAAGATGAAGTCGAGGAAGATCATCAGAAGGAACATGCCGCCGAAGGCCGCGATCGCCGGGTGGGCGTCCGTGACCAGCTGCTGGTACATGTCCTTGTCGTTCAGCGCCAGATCGACGGCCTCGATGGGCCCGATACCGGCGGTGACCGCGACGATCACGACGGGGAAGACCAGGCGCATGCCGAACACGGCGATGAGCACACCGACGGTGAGGAAGATCTTCTGCCAGAAGGCATTCATCTTCTTCAGGATTCCGGCGTTGACCACCGCGTTGTCGAAGGACAGCGAGATCTCAAGGATGGACAGGATCGCGACGATCCCGAGTCCGGTCATTCCCCCGTAGAACCCCGCTGCGACCAGACCGAGCGCAGTGACTGCGAACGACCAGCCGAAGGTTTTGAGAACCACTGGCACCCCATCGTCTTGTACGGCTTTACGAAACGTTGACCCCGAAGTCTAGAGCGATGCCCCGGAGCCCCGACGCGTACCCCTGCCCCACCGCTCGGAACTTCCATTCGCCGCCGTACCGGTAGACCTCGCCGAAGATCATCGCGGTTTCGCTGGAGGCGTCCTCGGTGAGGTCGTAGCGGGCCAGTTCCTGGCCGTCCGATTCGTTGACCACGCGGATGAAGGCGTTGCTGACCTGGCCGAAGCTCTGCCGGCGGGCCTCCGCCTCGTGGATCGAGACCGGGAAGACGATCTTGTCGACCTCGACCGGGACCTTGGTCAGGTCGATGATGATCGATTCGTCGTCGCCCTCACCCTCGCCGGTGAGGTTGTCCCCCGTGTGTTCTACGGAGCCCTCGGGGCTCTTCAGGTTGTTGTAGAAGACGAAGTACGCGTCCCCCAGGACCCGGCCGTCGCGGCACAGCAGCGCGCTGGCGTCGAGGTCGAAATCGGCCCCCGTGGTCGAGCGCGCGTCCCATCCGAGACCGACCAGGACCCGGGTGAGGTTCGGTGCGGCCTTGGAAAGGGAGACGTTGCCCCCCTTGGCGAGTGTGACGCCCATGTTGTGGTCCTCCCCGGACGACGTGGTGATCGCGGCGCGCCCCGCATGGCGGGCGGCCGGTGAAACTCGGCGGTGCATCTCGGCGGCGCACCGCCGCAAAGCGCGTCCGGCGCCGTACACAACAGTGCACGGCGCCGGACGGGTGGTGACTGCTGGCAGGCTCAGGCTCAGACGTTGACGCCGAAGTCCTGGGCGATGCCGCGCAGGCCGGAGGCGTAGCCCTGGCCGATGGCGCGGAACTTCCACTCCGCTCCGTTGCGGTACAGCTCGCCGAAGACCATGGCGGTCTCGGTCGAGGCGTCCTCGGAGAGGTCGTAGCGGGCGAGCTCGCTGTTGTCGGCCTGGTTCACGACGCGGATGTACGCGTTGCGGACCTGGCCGAAGCTCTGCTGGCGGCTCTCGGCCTCGTAGATCGAGACCGGGAAGACGATCTTGGCGACATCGGACGGGACACCGACCAGGTTCACCTTGATCGCCTCGTCGTCGCCCTCGCCCTCACCGGTGGTGTTGTCACCGGTGTGCTCGACCGAGCCGTCCGGGCTCTTCAGGTTGTTGAAGAACACGAAGTTCGAGTCGTTGGCGACCTTGCCCTGGTCGTTGGTCAGGATCGCGCTGGCGTCGAGGTCGAAGTCGACACCGGTGGTGGTGCGAGCGTCCCAGCCCAGACCGACGATGACCGCCGTCAGATTCGGCGCGGCCTTGGTCAGCGAGACGTTTCCGCCCTTGCTGAGGCTGACTCCCACGGGTCCTCCATTGGGTTCATGTGTGGGGCGGTGCCCCGTCGTGCGGTTTCTACCGGGATCAACGCTTCGATCCTAGTGACGGGTTCCCGCCTGTCGGCGTCTTTCCCGGTGAACAGTTCCCGGAACCCGCCCGAAGTGCGGCGATTGTGCGACGGCCCGACGGGTCCGAGGTCTCTCGGAGGTGCTCCGAGGGTTCTCAGAGGCTGTCGAGGGCCTTGATGTACTCGTTCAGGTCACGCGCGTCGGGCAGGCCGTTGACGACGGTCCAGCGCACGACGCCGTCCTTGTCGATGATGAAGGTGCCGCGGACCGCGCAGCCCTTCTGCTCGTCGAAGACCCCGTACGCGCGGGAGGTCTCGCCGTGCGGCCAGAAGTCCGAGAGCAGCGGGTAGTCCAGGTTCTCCTGCTCGCCGAAGACGCGCAGGGTCGGCACGGAGTCGTTGGAGACCGCGAGGAGCTGGACGTCGTCGTTCTGGAACCGCGGCAGCTGGTCGCGCAGCTCGCACAGCTCGCCGGTGCAGACACCGGTGAAGGCGAACGGGTAGAAGAGCAGCACCACGGCCTTCTCGCCGCGGAAGTCGGAGAGCCGCACGGTGGCGCCGTGGTTGTCCTTGAGCTCGAAGTCCGGGGCCTTGCTGCCGACCTCGATCGCCATCTCTCGCATCCCTTCGTTCCTGCATCCCTGTGTTGGGCTGTCCGGGTGAGACCCAGCGTAGGCCGGTCCCCGGCGCCGAACGCGCACACCCCGCCGACCGCGGGAAATCCGGGTCGGCGGGGTGTGCGTCCGCTTGGCTGCGAGTTACGGCTCAGCGCTTGGCCTTGGCGGCCTTCGGCGTCACCAGCTTGGTGGAGGTCCACTCCTTGCCGACGGGCAGGCCCTTGGCAAGCGAGAGGCCGGCCGTTTCGGCCGCCTCGCTGATGTCGCTGGCCTCGACGTAGCCGTCACGGCCCGTCTTGGGGGTCAGCAGCAGGATCAGTGCGCCGTCCTCGACCAGCTCGGTCGCATCGACCAGGGCGTCCGTCAGATCGCCGTCCTCGTCGCGGAACCACAACAGCACCGCGTCGGCGACGTCGTCGTAGTCCTCGTCGGCGAGATCGCTGACGAGCTTCTCGACGGCGTCACGGAATTCCTGATCGACGTCGTCGTCGTAGCCGATCTCCTGGACCACCTGTTCGGACTGGAAACCCAGCCGGGCGGCCAGGCTCTCCGCGTGGTCCGCGGTCGCGCTCACGGGGTGCCTCCTGCTCATGTTCGGTGAATGTCTTCGGCGGCGCGCGTACGCGCAGCATTGGGCGTAGTCCACACGGGCGCGGCGGATCGCGCAAGTACCCGGCCGCCGAGACCGTCGAAACGGTGACGATTACGGCCGTCTCGCCGCAACTTTCAGCCTTCCCGTGTGCACGTCTGGTGATTCATCCCACACCATTCAAGCTCATTCGGCATCATCGGCGACGCTCGGCGGCTTTCCTACCTGTTTGAGGGACGAACGGTCTTACGAACCAGCTGATCGTCTTGGGCGTAGGGTGGCGATCGGCCGGACCTGACGCTCACGGCGCCCGAATCTCCGCGGACTCCAGTGATTACCCAGTGGTACGGGTGACGATTCGGACCGAGCGTAAGACGATGGGAGGCGGCGAAACCCCATGGCACGACTCCCCTGACAGCGAAGGAACAGCGTGGCTTCCGCATCCGATCGCAATCCGATCATCATTGGCGGCCTGCCGAGCCAGGTCCCGGACTTCGATCCGGAGGAGACGCAGGAGTGGCTCGACTCCCTGGACGCAGCCGTCGACGAGCGGGGCCGTGAGCGCGCCCGCTACCTGATGCTGCGGCTGATCGAGCGGGCCCGCGAGAAGCGCGTGGCCGTGCCCGAGATGCGCAGCACGGACTACGTCAACACGATCGCGACCAAGGACGAGCCGTTCTTCCCCGGCAACGAGGAGATCGAGCGCAAGGTCCTGAACGCCACCCGGTGGAACGCGGCCGTCATGGTCTCGCGCGCCCAGCGTCCCGGGATCGGCGTCGGCGGCCACATCGCCACGTTCGCCTCCTCCGCCTCCCTCTACGACGTGGGCTTCAACCACTTCTTCCGGGGCAAGGACGAGGGCGACGGCGGCGACCAGATCTTCTTCCAGGGCCACGCCTCGCCCGGTGTCTACGCGCGCGCCTACCTCCTGGACCGGCTCTCCGAGCAGCAGCTCGACGCGTTCCGGCAGGAGAAGTCGAAGGCCCCGTACGGCCTCTCCAGCTACCCGCACCCGCGGCTGATGCCGGACTTCTGGGAGTTCCCGACCGTCTCGATGGGCCTCGGCCCGATCGGCGCGATCTACCAGGCCCGGATGAACCGGTACATGGAGGCGCGCGGGATCGCCGACACCTCGAAGTCACACGTTTGGGCGTATCTCGGCGACGGCGAGATGGACGAGCCGGAGTCGCTCGGTCAGCTGTCGATCGCCGCCCGCGAGGGCCTGGACAACCTGACCTTCGTCGTGAACTGCAACCTGCAGCGGCTCGACGGCCCGGTGCGCGGCAACGGCAAGATCATCCAGGAGCTGGAGTCGCAGTTCCGCGGCGCCGGCTGGAACGTCATCAAGCTGATCTGGGACCGCTCCTGGGACCCGCTGCTGGCGCAGGACCGCGACGGCATCCTGGTCAACAAGATGAACTCGACGCCGGACGGCCAGTTCCAGACGTACGCGACCGAGACCGGCGCCTACATCCGCGACCACTTCTTCGGTGACGACCAGCGGCTGCGGGCGATGGTCGAGAACATGAGCGACCAGCAGCTGCTGCACCTGGGCCGCGGCGGCCACGACCACAAGAAGATCTACGCGGCGTACGCGGCGGCCAAGGCGCACAAGGGCCAGCCGACGGTGATCCTGGCGCAGACGGTCAAGGGCTGGACGCTCGGCCCGAACTTCGAGGGCCGCAACGCGACGCACCAGATGAAGAAGCTGACGGTCGACGACCTCAAGCGCTTCCGCGACCGCCTGCACATCCCGATCACGGACGCGCAGCTGGAGGGCGGCGCCCCGCCGTACTACCACCCGGGCCCCGGTTCGCCGGAGATCCAGTACATGCACGACCGCCGCAGCTCGCTGGGCGGCTACGTGCCGACCCGCGTGGTGCGTGCGAAGCCGCTGCAGCTGCCGGACGAGAAGACGTACGCGGCCGCCAAGAAGGGCTCGGGCCAGCAGTCGATCGCCACGACGATGGCGTTCGTGCGCATCCTGAAGGACCTGATGCGGGACAAGGAGATCGGCAGGCGGTTCGTGCTGATCGCCCCGGACGAGTACCGCACGTTCGGCATGGACGCGTTCTTCCCGAGCGCCAAGATCTACAACCCGCTGGGCCAGCAGTACGAGGCGGTCGACCGCGACCTGCTGCTCGCGTACAAGGAGTCCCCGACCGGCCAGATGCTGCACGACGGCATCTCGGAGGCGGGCTGCACGGCCTCGCTGATCGCCGCGGGTTCGGCGTACGCGACCCACGGCGAGCCGCTGATCCCGGTCTACGTCTTCTACTCGATGTTCGGTTTCCAGCGCACGGGTGACCAGTTCTGGCAGATGGCCGACCAACTGGCGCGCGGTTTCGTCCTGGGTGCGACCGCCGGCCGGACCACCCTGACGGGTGAGGGCCTGCAGCACGCCGACGGTCACTCCCAGCTGCTGGCGTCGACCAACCCGGGCTGTGTGGCGTACGACCCGGCGTACGGGTACGAGATCGCGCACATCGTCCAGGACGGCCTGCGCCGCATGTACGGGCCCGAGGCCGAGGACGTCTTCTACTACCTGACCGTCTACAACGAGCCGATCCAGCACCCGGCCGAGCCGGCCGGCGTGGACGTGGACGGCATCCTCAAGGGCATCCACCGGGTGTCCGCGGGCTCGGCGGGCTCCATCGGGGCGCAGATCATGGCCTCGGGCGTGGCGGTGCCGTGGGCGCTGGAGGCCCAGCGGATCCTGGCCGCGGAGTGGAACGTCCGGGCGGACGTCTGGTCGGCGACCTCCTGGAACGAGCTGCGCCGCGAGGCCGTCGCAGTGGAGGAGCACAACCTGCTCCACCCGGAGGAGGAGCAGCGCGTCCCGTACGTGACGCGGAAGCTGTCGGGCGGCGAGGGACCGTTCGTGGCGGTCTCGGACTGGATGCGGTCCGTCCCGGACCAGATCTCGCGGTGGGTGCCCGGCGCGTACACCTCGCTGGGTGCGGACGGCTTCGGCTTCGCGGACACGCGCGGCGCGGCCCGGCGCTTCTTCCACATCGACGCGCAGTCGGTGGTGCTGGCGGTGCTGACCGAGCTGGCCAAGGAGGGCAAGATCGACCGTTCCGCGCTGAAGCAGGCGGTGGACCGGTACCGGCTGCTGGACGTCTCGGCGGCCGACCCGGGCGCGGCGGGCGGCGACGCGTAGCCTGCGCGGACAGGCGTCGAGGCGGGTCCCCGGCAGTGCCGGGGGCCCGCTTCGCTTTACCAGTTCCTTACGATGCTCCGTATGAAGGAACCCTCCCGCCAGCTGCGCTGGGAGCGGCGGAGCCAGACCCCGCTGCTCGTGCTCGCAGCGGCCTTCACCGTCGCCTATGCCGTGCCGATCGTCGTGCCCGACGCGGATGCGGACGTGCACCGGGCGTGCTCGGTCACCGAGTGGGTGGTGTGGGGGGCCTTCGCCGCCGATTACCTGATGCGGCTGGGCCTGTCGACGGCCAAGAAGGCGTTCGTCCGGACCCACTGGCTGGACCTGGGCGCGGTGCTGCTGCCGATGCTCCAGCCGCTGCGGCTGCTGCGGCTGGTGTCCACGCTGCTGCTGGTGGGCCGGCGGGCCCGGATGGCCCCGCAGATCCGGCTGACCACGTACGTGGCGGGGGCGGTGGTCGGGCTGCTGATGTTCGGCTCGCTCGCCGTGCTGAGCGTGGAGCGGGACGCCCCGAACGGCAACATCAAGAACCTGGGCGACGCTGTGTGGTGGAGCTTCACCACGATGACGACCGTCGGGTACGGGGACCACTCCCCCACCACCGGGCTCGGCCGGGTGCTCGCGGTGGGGCTGATGCTGTCGGGGATCGCGCTGCTGGGTGTGGTGACCGCCAACATCGCGGCCTGGTTCATCTCCCGGTTCGAACGCGACGACCGGGTGGAGCGGGCGCAGACCGCCGCGATCGCCGAACTGGCCGCGGAGGTACGGGCGCTGCGCGCCGAGATCGGGCGCCTCGGCGGGGCGGCCGCCCCGGGCGCCGGGGCCGCTCCGGATACCGGGGCCGACGTACCGGCCCAGGTGCCCGAAGCGGCCCCGGCGGTGGATGCCGCTACCGCTCCCACACCTTGAAGGCCCTGACCAGGTAGGGGGATTCGGGCAGCCGGACCCCGTCGCCGGGATACGTCTGGAACTCGCCGGTCTCCGCGCACTCGGCCGACTGGTAGGTGGTCACCGGCCGCCCGGTGCGGTTGACCAGTGACTGGGCGCTGGTCCCGGCGGGCAGCGCCGTACAGCTGTTGATGTCCAGGGTGCTCAGCTCGTAGGCGTTGCGGGTGCCCGTGAACTCCGGCTTCGCCCACAGGCACAGCTGCCCGGTGGCGCAGACGGGTGCCTTGCCCGGCGGCGGGCCCGCGGCGTGTGCGGCGCTCGCCGTACTCGGGACGAGCGCGGCGAGGGCCAGGACGGTCGCGGCCAGGACGGTGGTGGACCGTGCGGGTGAACTCGTACGCATGACGGGTCAACTCCTTGTGGACGACGCCATCCCGGACCGGTTCCGGAGCGCCTCGGGCACCACGCTGACCTGCGAGGACGGTCGGGCGGAAGGGGCCGGGGGCCGGTCCACCCGGATAGGCGACAGCCCCGCCGGAACCGTCCGGCGGGGCTGTCGTACGTCCGCGGTTGACGCCCGCGCGGGGGCGTCGCAGTCTCGGGGACCGGCCGGCTAGATGTGCGCCGCGCCCGCCCCCGCGGCGGCGTTCTCGCCGCGCTTGGTGAAGCAGGCGACGACCGCGGCGAGCACCGCGACGCAGCCGGCGACGGTGAAGGCGGTGCTCATGCCGTCGACGAACGTGTCGTGCGCGACCTTGGTGATCGTCGCAACGGCCTCGGCCGGGGTCCCCGGCTGGACCGGGGCGATACCGACCTGGACCCCCTTCTCGGCGAGGTCGAGCTGCTCCGGGGTGAGCGCGGGCAGGTTCGCCTGCGCCCAGTTGTCCCCGAACGAGTTGCCGACGGTGGTGGCCATGACCGCGCCGAGGACGGCGGTGCCCAGGCTGCCGCCGACCTGCATGGCGGCCTGCTGGAGCCCGCCCGCCACGCCGGAGAGCTCCAGCGGGGCGTTGCCGACGATGACCTCGGTGGCGCCGACCATGACGGGCGCGAGTCCGACACCGAGGAGGGCGAACCAGAGCGACATCTGCAGGGTGCCGGTGCCCGGGGTCAGTGCGGACATCCCGAAGCAGGCGACGGCGGTCGCGACCATGCCCGTGACCAGCGGGATCCGCGGGCCGACGGCGGTGATCGCGGCGCCGGCCAGCGGCGAGCCGATGATCATCATGCCGGTCAGCGGCAACAGGTGCAGGCCGCTGTCGACGGGGCTCATGCCGTGCACGTTCTGCAGGTAGAAGGTGACGAAGAACAGGCCGCCCATGAAGGCGAAGGCCATCAGCACCATGAGCACGGTGCCCGCGGACAGCGGCAGCGAGCGGAACATGCCGAGCGGGATCAGCGGCTCGGAGACCTTCGACTCCCAGACGGCGAAGAGCACGAAGCAGACCACGGAGCCGATGAGGAAGAGCATGGTCCGGGTGTCGCCCCAGCCCCACTCCGAGGCCTTGATCAGCGCCCAGATCAGCGAGAACATCGCGACCGACAGCAGCAGGATGCCGACGGCGTCGAAGGACTTCGGGGCGTTCTCGGCCCGGTGGTCGAGCAGGATGAACAGGCCGAAGGCCAGGGCGACGATGCCGACGGGCACGTTGATGAAGAAGACGGACTGCCAGCTGACGTTCTCCACCAGCAGGCCGCCCACGATGGGCCCGGCGGCCGTCGAGGCGCCGATGACCATGCCCCAGATGCCGATCGCCATGTTGAGCTTCTCGGCGGGGAAGGTGGCGCGCAGCAGGCCCAGCGCCGCGGGCATCAGCAGTGCGCCGAACAGGCCCTGCGCCACGCGGAAGGCGATGACGTACCGGACGCCGGAGGAGAGGCCGATCGCGGCGGAGGCCGCGGCGAACCCGGCGATGCCTATGAGGAAGGTCTGGCGGTGGCCGAAGCGGTCGCCGAGCTTTCCGGCGGTGATCAGCGAGACGGCGAGGGCGAGCAGGTAGCCGTTGGTGATCCACTGGACGTCGGCGAGCGAGGCGCCGAGGTCCTTCTGGATCGCGGGGTTGGCGACGGCGACGATCGTGCCGTCAAGGGTGACCATCATGACGCCGATCGCCACGGCGAAGAGGGTCAGCCAGGGGTGGCCGCGCAAACCGGTGCGGGCCGGAGCCGGACCCGATTCCTTGGCGAGGGTGATCTGACTAGTCATGCGAACAGGCTAGTGACAGCGACTGACACTTCACAAACGGCTTAACGAGACAGTGGCTGTCAGGTCGGTCACAGGTACCCTGACCGCTCACTCAGCGTCAGATTCAGCAGGTTGAGCCTGTGGAAAGGACACCCCTCGGTGATGACCGACGAGCGGCCGGCGCCGCTACCGGCGCCCGGACTGCGCGAACGCAAGAAGCGGCGCACCCGGGACGCGCTGCTGCGCGCCGCCCTCCTCCTCTTCGTCGCGCAGGGGTACGAGCACACCACCGTCGACGAGATCGCCGACGCCGTGGACGTCTCCCAGCGCACCTTCTTCCGGTACTTCGCCAACAAGGAGGAGGTCGCCTTCGCCGTCCAGGACCTGGTCGAGTCGCACTTCGTCGCCGCGCTGCGCGCCCGGCCGCCCGCCGAGGGCCCGCTCGAAGCCCTGCGCGGCGCGCTGCTCCGCGCCTGGGACACCCTCGACGAGGCGCTCTCCGAGGTGGTGCCGGTCGACCTGTACATGCGTACGTACCAGCTCATCGAGTCGACCCCGGCGCTGCTGGCCGTGCACCTGCGCCGCTCCACCGAGCTGGAGGAGCGGATCGCCCGGCTGATCGCCGAGCGCGAGGGCCTGGACGTGGACGCGGATCCGCGGCCCCGGGTGGTGGTCGCCGCCTTCTCCGGGGTGATGAGGGTCACCGGGCGGCTGTGGGGGCAGGGCGAGGACGCCAGCGTGGCCTCGATCCGGCGGATGACCGAGGCCTGCCTTGACCAGATCGGCCCGGCGCTGGCCGCGGACTGGCGCTGAACACCCGTACGGGCTCGCACGGTCGGCCGTGAACCCGGTCACCCTGGGCGCCGTGGCCGGATCCGGTCTCCTACGCTGGTCCCAGTGAACCTGCCCGGCCTCGCCCACTCCACCGCCATCGGCGCCGACCCGCGCCCCGCCGCCCTGCGCACCCTGCTCGCGCTCGCGGTGGTCTTCATCATGCTGGCGACCACCGGCTGGACCGCGGTGCACCGCCCCGACGCGGGCACCACCCTGCGGACCACCGCCCTCGCCTCCTGGGCCTCGGCCCGGATCGACGGGCGCCCTGTGCCGGCCGCCGACGCCCCCGTACGGACGGTGGCCCGGTTCTTCGCCGGCCTCGACGGATCCCAGCGGGCCCGGCTGGCCGAGGGGTACCCCCTGGTCGTCGGCAACCTCGACGGAGCGCCCGCCGCGCTGCGCTACCGGGCCAACCTGCGCGGCCTGGAGCTGGCCCAGCGGGCGGAGGAGGCCCGCAGCCGGGACGTCAGCCTGACCCCGGCCGACCGCACCACGGCCGGCCGGCGCGCCCACCGCTTCGAGTCCCTGGCCGAGCCGGGCCGCCAGATCCTCGCCTTCGACCCGACCGGCGGCGGCCGGGTCGCCGAGGTGTTCGGCGACCTCGACCAGGCGGACCGGATCTCGGTGGTCGTCCCCGGCGTCGACACCGACGTGCTCACGTTCGAGCGCACCCAGCGCCGCCTCATCGCGCCCGCCGGCATGGCCCGGTCGCTGTACGAGGCCCAGCGCGCGCAGGCTCCCGGCAGCCGGACCGCGGTGATCGCCTGGGCCGGCTACACCGCGCCGACCGGGGTCGGCATGGACGCGGCCACCGGCCGGATGGCGGTGGACGGAGCCGTACGGCTGGAGTCCCTGGCGGCGGGACTGCCCGGGGACGCGAGCGTGGCGCTGTTCTGCCACAGCTACGGCTCGGTGGTGTGCGGGGTCGCCGCGCACGCGCTGCCGGAGTCGGTGACGGACGTGGTGGTGGCGGGCAGCCCGGGGATGCGCGCGGGGTCGGTGTCCGACCTGCACACCTCGGCCCGGGTGTGGGCCACGCGGGACGCCGGGGACTGGATCGCGGACGTACCGCACCTGGAGGTCGGCGGGGTCGGCCACGGGGCGGACCCGGTGTCGCCGGAGTTCGGATCGCGGGTGCTGTCCTCGGCCGGTGCGAAGCTCCATACCGGCTATTTCGAGCCAGGCACCGGATCCCTGGACAACTTCGCCAAAATCGGAACCGGCGCGTTCGATTCCGTCACGTGCGCGACCGGCGACGATGCGTGCCGGCGTGGAATTTCCGGGACAGACGGGGACTGACACGCGTAGAGCCCTGGAAAACGGGCTTCGCACCGAGGGGGGACGCACGGGGGTGCGTCCCTTTACCATGTGCCGCATGGGTGACGTACTGGCCGGAAATCATGCCGTCTGGGAGTTCGACTCGGACTCGGTGCTCATCCGCTTCGCACGGGGGATAAGAACGCCGAGGACGCCGAGACTCCTGCACGCCCTCGGGGAGCGGCGCATCCCCTTCGAGGCGTTGGCGGGGGTGAGCGTGAGCGCGACCGGATCCGGGGGGAGACGGGACGCGGTGGTCCTGCGTGCCGTGCCGCGGACGGGCGCGGATCCGCTGATGGAGGCCGCCGCCGGGCAGCTGCGGGAGGTCTGCGATCCGTACCGGCTGGTGCTGCCGGGCGACCGGGCCGGACAGGCAGCCGAGTTCGCGGACGCCGTACGGGCCCGGCTGGGCCCGGAGGCCGCCGAGCCGGCGGAGCGCTTCCTGGTCCAGGTGCCGCAGCCGCCGCTGCAGCTGAAGGCGTACGACGCGCGGCTCGGCTTCGACGGCTCGGCGGTCACCTTCCACTGGTCGCGGACGGGGGCCACGAGCACCAAGTGGAAGGCGGGCGACCAGCGTTACCCGCTGACCACGCTGACCGGCATCGAGTGGAAGTCCCCGGAGGGTCCGGGCGGCCACCTGCGGCTGCTGTTGCGGGACGCGACGGCCGACCCGCGGCCCGACCACGACCTGGCGGCCGCGGTGTTCGCCGTCGGGTACGGGTCGGTGCACGAGTCGCTGCCGTTCGCGGCGGCCGTCCTCGCCGCCCTGCGCGGCCGCGCCCCGGTGGCCTCGGTTCCGGCGGCCCGTACGGACGAACGCCTGCACCACCTGGGCGAGTTGTACAGCGCGGGCCTGCTGACGGACGCCGAGTACGCGGCGCTGCGCGACCGCTTCGCCGCCGAAGCCTGACCCGCGGCCGCGCCGCCGCCGGGAGGCCCCCCGGCGGCGGCGCGGCCGGACACCGGACGACCTAGCCCTCGCGGCCCGCGGACGTCCAGGTCATGTCCGGGTAGCGGTCGCCGGAGACCTGGGCGGCGATCGGCTCCAGCAGCGCCAGCTCCGCCGGCGTCAGCGTGATCCGGGTCGCGGCGGTGTTCTCCGCGAGGCGGCCGGTCTTGCGGGTGCCCGGGATCGGGACCACGGTCAGCCCGTGCACCTGCGCCCGCTGCTGCACCCAGGCCAGCGCGATCTGCGCCGGGGTCGCCCCGTGCGCCTGCGCGATCTCCCGCACCGGCGCCAGCAGCGCCGCGTTGGCCTTGGCGTTGTCACCCGTGAACCGGGGCTGGAAGCGGCGGAAGTCCGCCGCCGACAGGTCCGCCGCCGCGTCCGCGAACGAGCCGGTCAGGAAGCCGCGCCCGAGCGGGGAATACGGCACGAAGGCCACGCCCAGCTCCGCCGCCGCGCCCACCGCGGTGCGCTCCACGTCCCGGCTGAACAGCGACCACTCCGACTGGAGCGCCGCGATCGGGTGCACCGCGTACGCCTCGCGCAGTTCGGGGCCGGTGACCTCGCTGAGCCCCAGGTGGCGCACCTTGCCCTCCTGCACCAGCTCGGCCATCGTGCCCACCGACTCGGCGAACGGCACGGCCGGGTCGCGCCGGTGCATGTAGTAGAGGTCGATCACATCGGTCCCGAGCCGGCGCAGGCTGTCCTCCACGGCCTTGCGGATGTACGCGCGGTCGTTGCGGATGCCCCGGTGCTGCGGGTCGTCGGTGCGCTCGATGCCGAACTTGGTGGCGAGGGTGATCTCGTCCCGGTGCTCGGCCACGAACGGCGCGATGAACTTCTCGTTGGCGCCGCGCCCGTAGCTGTCGGCGGTGTCGAAGAGGGTGACCCCGGTGGCCAGGGCCGCCTCCAGGGTGTCACGGGCCCGCGCCTCGTCGGTCTCCCCGTAGAACTCGCTCATGCCCATGCAGCCGAGGCCCTGGATGCCCACCAGCGGGCCTCCCTTGCCGAGTTCGACCTGCTCGATGGTGGTGTTCTGCGTCATTGTCGTGTCGCCTTCCCCGCGGTCGTGCCCGTTGCATACATGTCGATCTTGAAGTCCAGTACGGCGAGCGCGTCGTTCAGCTCCGCTATCCGCGCACGCACCTCGCGCCGCGTCTGCTCCAGCAGTTCGCGCCGCTGGTCGACGGTGTGCTCGCCCTCGCGCACGAGTTCGGCGTAGCGGACCATGTCGGCCACCGACATCCCGGTGGCGCGCAGCTTGCCCACGAAGGCCAGCCAATGGAGGTCCTTGTCGGTGAACCGGCGCTGTCCCGAGTGGGAGCGGTCCACGTGCGGCATCAGGCCGATCCGTTCGTACCAGCGCAGCGTGTGCTGGGTCAGACCGGTCCGGGCCTCGACCTCGCTGATCGTGTACCGCGTCTCCGTCAGGCTCATGACGACCACGCTAAAACCTTGGAGTGCACTCCAAGCAAGTAGGCTCGGCCGCATGGAGAGCGTGGAGACCCTGCAGAGTCTGCGGACCATCGAAAACTGGCCGGTACCGACCGCCGCGGCGGCCGTGGTGCGTGCCGACGGGAGCCTGGCCGGCTCCCACGGGCCCCTGGACCACCGCTTCGCGCTGGCCTCGGTGACCAAGCCGCTTGCCGCCTACGCCGCACTCGTCGCGTACGAGGAGGGGGCGATCGAGCTGGACGAGCCGGCCGGGCCCGAGGGTTCGACGGTCCGTCACCTGCTCGCGCACACCAGCGGGCTGGCGTTCGACGAGCACCGCGCGATGGCCGCACCCGGTACGCGCCGGCTGTACTCGAACGCCGGTTTCGAGGTGCTCGGCGACCACATCACGAAGGCCACGGGCATCCCGTTCGCGGAGTACGTGCACCAGGCGGTGTTCGAGCCGCTCGGCATGGCGTCGACCACGCTGGAGGGCTCGCCCGCCAAGGACGGGGTCTCGACGGTCTCCGACCTCGTCCGGTTCGCGGCCGAGCTCCAGGCGCCGCGGCTGCTGGACGTACGGACGGTCGCGGAGGCCACCTCCGTGGTCCACCCGGGGCTCAAGGGGGTGCTCCCGGGGTACGGGATCCAGTCCCCCAACGACTGGGGGCTCGGCCTGGAGATCCGCGACGGCAAGTCCCCGCACTGGACGGGCGCCTCGTCCTCGCCGCGCACCTTCGGCCACTTCGGGCAGGCCGGCACCTTCCTGTGGGTGGATCCGGACGCCCGCGCCGCGTGCGTGGCGCTGGCCGACCGCGCCTTCGGCCCGTGGGCCGTTCAGGCCTGGCCCCCGTTCACCGACGCGGTCCTCGCGGAGCTCGCCGGCCGGTAGGCCGGTAGGCCCGAAAGGCACGGCCTACGGCAGCTCCCAGATCAGCAGTTCGCCCGGGGATCCGGCCACGATCTCCAGGCCCTGTTCCCCGGTGATCCGCGCCGCGTCCCCGGGGCCGAGCTCCTCCCCGTCCAGCCGCAGGTCCCCGCGTACCACGTGCAGGTAGATCCGCTCCGCCGCCGGTACGGCCACCCGCTCGCCCGCGCCGGGCCGGCGCACGTGCAGGACGGCGCCGGCCGCGGGGATCTCGTACGGGGCGCCGTCGGCGATCTGCCGGACCAGCGCGTACGAGGGCTCCCCGCCCGCGGCCAGCGGCGCGAGCCAAATCTGCACGAAGCGCAGCGGCGCCGCGCCGTCGTTGCGCTCGATGTGCCGGGCGCCGGATCCGGCGGCCAGGTGCTGCACGTCACCGGGTCGGACCACGGTGCTCTCGCCCGTGCTGCCCTTGTGCGTGAGCTCGCCCTCGACGACCCAGGTGACGATCTCGGTGTTGCCGTGCGGGTGCTCGTCGAAGCCGGCGCCCGGGGCGAGCCTCTCCTCGTTGCAGGCCAGGACCGGGCCGAAGCGCAGATTGTCCGGATCGTAGTGCGGGCCGAACGAGAAGGCGTGCGCGGTGGTGATCCCGGCGTCCGGATCCCCTCCTGCGTACCGGTCGGCCCCGCGGCGTACGTCAATCATGGAAGTCACCGTAGCCCCCCGGTGGAGGAGCGCCGCGGGACCGGACTCCGCGCCGCCGCCCCGATAAGGCAGTCTTGTCCCGTGCCCCAACCCGAACGTGAGCATTCCCCCGCGCATCCCGCTCCCGCCCATCCGCACGCCGCGACGCTGCGCCGACTGGAGAAGTCCTCCAGCCGGCTCGCCGCGAACGCGATCGCCCGCATGGACGAGACCCTGCCGTGGTACCGGGCGATGCCCCCGGAGAACCGGTCCTGGATCGGCCTGGTCGCGCAGGCCGGCATCGCCGCGTTCACGGAGTGGTTCCGGCACCCGGAGACTCCGCAGGCGATCTCCACGGACGTCTTCGGGACGGCTCCGCGCGAGCTGACCCGGGCGATCACCCTGCGCCAGACCGTGGAGATGGTCCGGACGACGATCGAGGTCATGGAGACCGCGATCGAGGAGGTCGCGGCCCCCGGCGACGAGTCGATCCTGCGCGAGGCGCTGCTGGTGTACGCCCGGGAGATCGCGTTCGCGACGGCCCAGGTGTACGCGCAGGCCGCCGAGGCGCGCGGGGCGTGGGACGCCCGGCTGGAGTCCCTCGTCGTGAACGCGGTGCTGTCCGGCGAGGCGGACGAGGGCGCGCTGTCGCGGGCCGCCGCACTTGGCTGGAATTCGCCGGAGCACGTGTGCGTGGTGCTCGGCACCGCGCCGGAGGGCGACAGCGAGCTGACGGTCGAGGCGATCCGGCGCGCGGCCCGGCACCACAAGCTCCAGGTCCTGACGGGGGTGCTCGGCGACCGGCTGGTGGTGATCGCGGGCGGCAGCGACAACCCGATCCAGGTGGCGAAATCGCTGATCGGGCCGTTCGCCGCGGGCCCGGTTGTGGCCGGTCCGGTGGTTCCGGATCTGCTGAACGCGACCAAGTCCGCGCAGGCCGCGGCGGCCGGGCTGAAGGCGTGTACGGCCTGGCAGGACGCCCCGCGGCCGGTGCTGGCGGACGATCTCCTGCCGGAGCGCGCGATCGCGTCAGACCCCTCCGCCCGGGAGCAGTTGGTGGAGGAGATCTACAGACCGCTGGAAGAGGCGGGGTCGGCGTTGCTGGAGACGCTGAGCGTGTATCTGGAGCAGGCGAGCAGCCTGGAGGGGGCTGCGCGGATGCTGTTCGTGCACCCGAACACGGTGCGCTACCGGCTGCGACGTGTGACCGACGTCACCGGCTGGTCACCGTCCGATGTCCGATCTGCGTTCACGCTGCGGATCGCCTTGATCCTCGGGCGTCTGGCCGACGGCGATCAGCAGTCCTAGACTTTTGTCGGACATCAACAATTACCCCGACGGTTCTTCGTCCCTGTCCCCACGGGCGGCGGGGACCGTCCACAAGAGAGAGTGTGAGGGTGCTCGTACTCGTCGCTCCCGGCCAAGGCGCACAGACGCCCGGCTTCCTGACTCCCTGGCTCGACCTCCCCGGCGCCGCTGACCGCGTCGCCGCCTGGTCCGACGCCATCGGGCTCGACCTTGCCCACTACGGCACGAAGGCGGACGCGGACGAGATCCGCGACACGGCGGTGGCGCAGCCGCTGCTGGTGGCCGCCGGTCTCCTGTCCGCTTCGGCTCTGGCCCCTTCCGATGGGCACGGCACTACGGCCTTCGGCGCCGTCGCGGGCCACAGCGTCGGCGAGATCACCGCCGCCGCGTACGCCGGTGTGCTGTCCGACGCGGACGCGCTGTCGTTCGTACGGACCCGCGGTCTGGCGATGGCCGAGGCCGCCGCCGTCACCGAGACGGGCATGGCCGCGGTGCTCGGAGGCGACCAGGCCGTGGTCGTCGCGCACCTGGAGAAGCTGGGTCTGACCCCGGCGAACATCAACGGCGCGGGCCAGATCGTCGCCGCAGGAACGATGGAGCAGATCGAGGCCCTGGTGGCCGAGAAGCCCGAGGGCTCCATGAAGGTCGTCGCCCTCAAGGTCGCGGGCGCCTTCCACACGCACCACATGGCTCCCGCGGTCGCCACGCTGGAGAAGGCCGCACAGGCCCTCGCCCCGGCCGACCCGGAGCTGAAGTACGTATCGAACAAGGACGGCCACGTCGTCACCACGGGCGCCGACGTCGTCGCCCGCCTGGTCGGCCAGGTCGCGAACCCGGTCCGCTGGGACCTGTGCATGGAGACGTTCGGCGAGCTGGGCGTCACCGGGATCATCGAGCTCAGCCCGGGTGGCACTCTGACGGGGCTGGCCAAGCGCGCGCTCAAGGGCGTGCCGACCGTGGCCCTGAAGACCCCGGACGATCTCGACAAGGCCGCCGCGCTCGTCGCCGAGCACGCGGCCTGAGAGAAGGAGCCCACACAGCATGTCGAAGATCAAGCCTGCCAAGGGCTCCCCGTACGCCCGCATTCTCGGCGTCGGCGGCTACCGACCGACCCGCGTGGTCTCCAACGAGGTCATCCTGGAGACGATCGACTCGTCCGACGAGTGGATCCGCTCGCGCTCCGGCATCGCGACCCGGCACTGGGCCTCGCCCCAGGAGACCGTCGCCGCAATGTCGGTGGAGGCCTCCGGGAAGGCGCTGGCCGATGCCGGCGTCTCGCCCGAGCAGATCGGCGCCGTGATCGTCTCGACGGTCTCGCACTTCAAGCAGACCCCGGCCGTCGCGACCGAGATCGCGCACCGGATCGGCGCGGTCAAGCCCGCCGCGTTCGACATCTCCGCGGGCTGCGCCGGCTTCGGCTACGGCCTGACGCTGGCCAAGGGCCTCGTCGTCGAGGGCTCGGCCCAGTACGTCCTCGTCATCGGCGTGGAGCGGCTGTCGGACCTGACCGACCTGGAGGACCGCGCGACGGCCTTCCTGTTCGGCGACGGCGCCGGCGCCGTGGTCGTCGGCCCCTCGGACGAGCCGGCCATAGGCCCCACGGTGTGGGGTTCGGAGGGCGACAAGTCCGAGACGATCAAGCAGACCGTGCCGTGGGACGAGTTCCGCAGCACGGACAGCGCACAGAAGTTTCCGGCCATCACGCAGGAGGGTCAGGCGGTCTTCCGCTGGGCCGTCTTCGAGATGGCCAAGGTGGCCCAGCAGGCGCTCGACGCGGCCGGGATCACCGCGGAGGACCTGGACGTCTTCATCCCGCACCAGGCAAACATGCGGATCATCGACTCGATGGTGAAGACTCTGAAGCTGCCGGAGCACGTCACGGTCGCCCGTGACGTGGAGACCACCGGCAACACGTCGGCCGCCTCGATCCCGCTCGCTATGGAGCGGCTCCTGGCGACCGGAGCGGCGAAGAGCGGCGACACCGCGCTCGTCATCGGCTTCGGGGCGGGACTCGTCTACGCCGCGACGGTCGTTACCCTCCCCTAGGGTCCGGGAACCACATCCCGCCCCGCTTCACCCCAGTTAGCTATAGAAGGAGCGCCACATGGCCGCCACGCAGGAAGAGATCATCGAGGGTCTCGCGGAGATCGTCAACGAGATCGCCGGCATCCCCGTCGAGGACGTCGCGTCCGAGAAGTCGTTCACCGACGACCTGGACGTCGACTCGCTCTCCATGGTCGAGGTCGTCGTCGCCGCCGAAGAGCGCTTCGACGTCAAGATCCCGGACGAGGACGTCAAGAACCTCAAGACGGTCGGCGACGCCGCGGACTACATCCTCAAGCACCAGGCCTGAGCCTGACGAGCGTTTGTCGCCACCTGGCGGTGGCGCCGTGACAATTCAGCACCCCCTTAGACGTGGAGAAAGAATTCCTGTGAGCCCGACCAATCGCACCGTGGTCGTCACCGGTATCGGCGCAACCACTCCGCTGGGTGGCGACAGCGCTTCGACCTGGGAAGGCCTGCTCGCCGGCCGGTCCGGCGTCTCGCCCCTGGAGGGCGAGCGCTTCGCCGAACTGCCGGTCCGCATCGCCGCTCAGGCCGCCGTGGACCCGAGCGAGGTACTCCCCCGCCCGCTGGCCCGCAAGCTCGACCGCTCGGCTCAGTTCGCCCTCATCGCGGCCCGTGAGGCCTGGGCGGACGCGGGTTACACCGCTCCCGCCGGCGAGGACGAGGCCATCGCCCCCGAGCGTCTGGGCACCGTGATCGCCTCCGGTATCGGCGGCGTCACCACCCTGCTCGACCAGTACGACGTACTGAAGGAAAAGGGTGTGCGCCGGGTCTCCCCGCACACCGTCCCCATGCTCATGCCGAACGGCCCGTCGGCCAACGTCGGCCTGGAGGTCAACGCCCAGGCGGGCGTGCACACTCCGGTCAGCGCGTGCGCCTCCGGCGCCGAGGCCATCGGCTACGCCGTCGAGATGATCCGTACCGGCCGCGCCGACGTGGTCGTCGCGGGCGGCACCGAGGCGGCGATCCACCCGCTGCCGATCGCCGCGTTCGCCAACATGATGGCGATGTCCAAGAACAACGAGAACCCGCAGCAGGCTTCCCGCCCGTACGACAAGGCCCGCGACGGCTTCGTCCTCGGCGAGGGCGCGGGCGTCGTCGTCCTGGAGTCCGCCGAGCACGCCGCCGCGCGCGGCGCCCGGGTCTACTGCGAGGTGCTGGGCCAGGGGCTGTCCGCGGACAGCCACCACATCGCGCAGCCGGAGCCGACCGGCCGCGGTGTCGCGGCCGCGGTGCAGAACCTGCTGGACAACACGGGTCTCGACCCGGCCGAGCTGGTCCACCTGAACGCGCACGCCACGTCGACCCCGCAGGGTGACACGGCCGAGCTGAAGGCCCTGCGCAAGGTCCTGGGCGACGACCTCGACCACATCGCGATCTCCGCGACCAAGTCGATGACCGGCCACCTGCTGGGCGGCGCCGGCGGTATCGAGACCGTCGCGACCGTGCTCGCGCTGTACCACCGGATCGCTCCGGCGACCATCAACGTCGACGACCTCGACGACGACATCGACGCGGACATCGTCGTCGGCGAGCCGCGCAAGCTGCCGGCCGACGGCCCGATCTCCGCGATCAACAACTCGTTCGGCTTCGGCGGCCACAACGTGACGCTGGCCTTCCGCAGCGTCTAGTCGACGAGCAGTACGTACGAAAGGGCCCGCCCGGCACTCGCCGGGCGGGCCCTTTCCGCATGCCCCGGGCCCGGGACTCAGACGACCTGGTGGAGCCAGCGGACCGGGGCGCCCTCGCCCGCGTAGCGGAAGGGCTCCAGCTCGTCGTCCCAGGGCTTGCCGAGCAGTTTGGCGATCTCCGCCTCCAGGTCGGTCTCGCCGCGCGCGGACCGGGCGAGGGCGGCGCGCAGCCGGTCCTCGGGGATCAGGATGTCGCCGTGCATACCGGTGACGGCGTGGAAGATGCCGAGCTCCGGGGTGGAGCTGTAACGCTCGCCCTCGGCGGTGGGGCAGGGTTCCGCGGTCACCTCGAAGCGCAGCAGGTGCCAGCCGCGCAGCGCGGACGCGAGCTTCGACGCGGTGCCGGCTTCGGCCTGCCACGAGAACTCGGCTCTCCAGGTGCCGGGGGAGGCGGGCTGCCTGATCCAGTCGAGGTTCACCCGCACCCCGAGCACGCCCGCAACAGCCCATTCCACGTGCGGGCAGAGCGCGCGCGGAGCGGAATGCACGTACAGAACTCCACGTGTCGTCACCGGGACCTCCAGTGTGGGACGAGGTCGGGAATAAACTCCAGAAAACGGACAGTATGTGACGTGATGTAATGTAACGGAAATTATTTGACATTGCGCCACGGGACCTGCGGCCGAAACGCCACGGGAAAAAGCTACCGTGCGCCAGGGGTCATGGTGTGACGTACGGTCGGTCCGAGGCTGCCAAACGCAGAGCATTCACTCAGCAGGACGCCCCCGGAGGACGTGGGGCGACGAGGAGGGGAACCACCCGATGCGCACCACCGCCACACGACGCCGCGCGCGCACGTCCCGGCGCCGGACCCTCGTGGGCGCGGGCGCGGCGGCGGCCCTCCTGGCCGGGGTGCTGACCGGGTGTCAGTCGGGCGGGTCGGACACGGAGGGTGAGCGGGGGGCGCAGGCCGGGCCGCGCTGGAACACCGCGCCCGCGTCGATCGCCGCCGTCGGCGATTCCATCACGCGGGGTTTCGATGCCTGTTCGGTCCTGGCGGACTGCCCCGAGGTCTCCTGGGCCACCGGGAGCGATCCCGCCGTCCACTCGCTCGCCGCCCGGCTGCTCGGGGAGGCCGAGGTGCCGGCGCGCAGTTGGAACTACGCGGTGACGGGTTCGCGGATGGCGGACCTGGCGGGGCAGCTGGCCTCGGCCGCGGAGCACAAGCCCGACCTGGTCACGGTGATGGTGGGCTCGAACGACGCCTGCCGGCCGACGGCTTCGTCCATGACGCCGGTGGCGGAGTTCCGCGCCGGGTTCGAGAAGGCCCTCGCCGGTCTGCGTGCGGCCTCCCCCGCGTCCCAGGTGTACGTCTCCAGCGTGCCGGACCTTCAGCGGCTGTGGGAGCAGGGCAAGGACACCCCGGTGGTGCGGCAGATCTGGAAGCTGGGGATCTGTCAGTCGATGCTGGCGGACCCGCTGTCGGCGGCCGCGGGGGCGACGGCCCGGCGCGAGCAGGTGCGGGCGCGGGTGGTCGAGTACAACGAGGTGCTCCGCGAGGTCTGCTCGAAGGACGCGCTGTGCCGCTACGACGGCGGCGCGGTGTTCCAGTACCCGTTCGCCGCGGACCAGTTGAGCCGCTGGGACTGGTTCCACCCGGGCAAGGACGGGCAGGCCCGGCTCGCGGAGCTGGCGCACCGCCAGGTGACGGCGGCCGAGCCGCCGCGCTGACATGGGCCGAATGGGGACCGGGGGCGGGTGTCAGGGCCCGCCCCCGGTCCGGTTCATGGGTGGTTTCCGGCCGGCCCGGAGGTTCTAGATCTCCAGGGTCGCCGTCAGCCGCGTGTCGCCGTGGGCGTGGCTCGCGCGGACCTCGTAGGTGCCGCCGATCCGCTGCCAGCGGCCGGCCCGCTCGTCCCAGATCTCGAAGGCGCGGGCGGGCAGGGCGATCTCGGCCTCGACGCTCTCGCCGGGGCCCGCCTCCACGCCCGCGAACCCGGCCAGCCAGCTCGCCGGACGCTCCACCGCCGCGCCCTGCGCGCCGTCGGACGCCTCGGCGACGGGGGCGAGGTAGACCTGGACGACCTCGCGGCCGGGCCGGGCGCCGGTGTTGGTGACGCGGACCCGGGCGGTGGTCCCGGTGACCTCCAGGGACTCGTACGCCCAGTCGGTGTAGCCGAGGCCGTGCCCGAACGGGAAGGCGGGGGCGATGCCGTGGCGCTCGTACGCCCGGTAGCCGATGAAGAGGCCCTCGGTGTACTCCAGGCGCCCCTCGGTCGGGACCACCTCGGTGACCGGCGCGTCGGCGAACCGCGCGGGCCAGGTGGTGGGCAGCCGCCCACCCGGCTCCGCGAGCCCGAGCAGTACGTCGGCCAGCGCGGCCCCGCCCTCCTGCCCGGGGAACCAGGTCAGGAGTACGGCGGCCACCTCGTCCCGCCACGGCAGTTCGACCGGGGAGCCGGCGTTGACGACGACCACGGTGTTCGGGTTGGCGGCGGCGACGGCGCGCACGAGGTCGTCCTGGCGGCCCGGCAGGCAGAGGTCGCGCCGGTCGAAGCCCTCGGACTCCACGCGCTCGGTGGTGGCGACGACCACGACCGCGGTGTCGGCGACGCGGGCGGCGGCCACGGCCTCGGCGATCAGCTCGTCGGCGTCGCGCTGCGGGCCGAGGTGGAGCAGCGAGAACATGATCGCCTTGAGCGGCAGGGTGCTCGTGTCGGGGACCTGGAAGGTGAGCGAGACCTCGACGGTCTCGCCCCCGGCGAGGATGACGCGGCCGCGTTCGCTGGGGGCGCCGAAGAAGGCCTCGAAGGGGTCGGCCTCGTTGCCCATCGCCTGGACGCCGTCCCAGAGGATCTCGCCGCCGACGGCGAGGGTGAACGCGCCGAGCCCGCGGGTACCGAAGGCGTGCTCGCCGCTCTCGCGCGGCACGAACGTACCGGTGACCTCGATGCTCGCCATGGTCTCGTACGAGGCGCCCGCCGGCAGGTCCTCGCCGATCCACTGGACCTGGCCGGTCGGCAGGCTGCCCTCGCCGAGGACGGCGCCGGAGGAGTCGCGGCAGATCGCGCGGAGCTCGAAGCCCTTGTCGGCGGGGACGAGTTCGTCGGAGGGGTCGGCTCCGACGGCGAAGGTCAGGGCCCCTTCCGGGAGGGCGGCGCTCAGCCCGTCCAGCGGGGAGACGATCCGCTCGGGGAAGACGGTGGCCGAGCCGCCGCCGAGGACGCGGGCGTCCCGGGCGGCGGCGCCGAGCAGGGCGACCGTGCGGCCGGGGGCGGCGTCCAGCGGGAGGGCCCGCCGCTCGCCGGACACGGCCTCGTTGCGTACGAGGACGAAGCCGCGGGCGGCGAGCTCGCGGGCCAGCGCCTGGCCGTCGACGGGGGCCGGGGTCTCGGTGACGACGGCGGGCGCGCCGTCCAGGATCCCGACGCGGGCGGCGAGGCGCAGGACGTTGCGCACGGCCTCGTCCACGGCGGACTCGGGGACCTCACCGGCCCGGACGGCCGCGGCGAGGGCGGGTCCGTAGACGGTCTGCGGTCCGGGCATGGCGACGTCGAGGCCGCCGAGGATGTCGCCGGTGGTGGAGCGGGCTGCCATCCAGTCGGAGACGTTGTACCCGTCGAAGCCCCACTCGCCGCGCAGGACTTCGTTCACGAGGTACTGGTGCTCGGTCATCGTCGTGCCGTTGACCTGGTTGTACGCCGTCATGATGCCCCAGGGGTGGGCGTTGCGGACGATGGCCTCGAAGGGTGCCAGGTACAGCTCGCGCAGCGGGCGCGGGGCGATGACGCTGTCGACGGTGAAGCGCTCGGTCTCGGCGTCGTTGCCGACGAAGTGCTTGACGGTGGTGCCGACACCGCCGTCCTGGACGCCGTTCACGTAGCCGGTGCCGATGGCGCCGGTGAGGTACGGGTCCTCGGAGTAGCACTCGAAGTGCCGGCCGCCGAGCGGGGAGCGGTGCAGGTTGACGGTGGGGGCGAGGAGGACGTGGACGCCCTTGCGGCGGGCCTCCTGGGCGAGGAGCCGGCCGGCGCGGCGGGCGAGCGCCGGGTCCCAGGCGGCGGCGAGCGCCGTCGGGGAGGGCAGGGCGATGGACGGGTCGTCGGCGGTCCAGCGCACGCCGCGGACGCCGATGGGGCCGTCGGACATGACCAGGGACTTCAGCCCGATCTCGGGAACGGCGGGCAGGGACCACATGTCCTGGCCGGCCAGCAGGCGGGCCTTGGTGTCGAGGTCCAGTTTGCCGAGCGCCGCCTCTACGGCGTCGTGGCGGACCTGATCGGCATCGGTCACGGCCGTGCCTCCTCGTTGAGTGCGTGCGGGTGCGTGCGTGCGTCGGTGCGGGGGTGTCCCCCATCGTGGACCCGATACCGGTAGAGCGGTAGGGTTCGTAATGTGTTCGTGATATTCCGATAACGTACGTACGGTCCCGCCGCCGAGGCGGGGCACGGCGTGAGCGGAAGAGGTGCCGGGGCGATGGCCAGGGCGAGGAGCGAGGAACGGCGCGGCGACATCGTCCGCGCGGCGGTCGAGGTGATCGCGGAGCGCGGCTACCGAGGTGCGTCGCTGGGCGCGGTGGCCGAGCGCGTCGGCCTGACCCAGCAGGGGCTGCTGCACTACTTCCCGACCAAGGAGGCACTGCTGGTCGCGGTGCTGGAGGAGCGCGACCGCTGGGACACCGGCGGCGGCTCGCGCGCCTCGGCCGGCACCTGGCGCCTGGACCTGCTGGCCTCGCTGGTGGAGTACAACGCCATGCGTCCCGGCATCGTGCAGACCTTCTCGGCACTGCTGGGCGAGAGCGTCACCGACGGGCATCCGGCGCGGGAGTTCTTCACCGAGCGCTACGCGCAGGTCCGCTCGGAGATGACGGCGGTGCTGCGCGCCGAATTCGGGGACCGGCTGCCTTCGGGCCTCACCCCGGAGCAGGCGGCCCCGCTGCTGACCGCGGTCATGGACGGCCTCCAGTACCAGTGGCTGCTCGCCCCGGAGTCGGTGGACATGCCGGCCGCCTTCCGCTCCTTCCTGACCCTGCTGCGCGGCCCGGAAGCGGGCTAGGGACTTCTACGGGCGGTCTGCGGACGCTCTACGGACGGCCCAGCAGCGGGTCGTGGACGGCGCAGGGCGGGCGCCGGGCCGGGGCGGGGACCCGGTAGTAGACCCGGTCGCGCAGGCGTCCCGTCCAGGGCTCCCGCTCCGAGCGCCGCTTGACCAGCAGGTGGCGGCTGCTGCCCTCCTCCAGGTGGGTGCGGTACGCGGTGAGCAGCGGGTCGGCGGGGCCGAGGAAATCCCGGATCTGCTCCTCCATCAGGCAGAACGGGCAGTCCGCGCCGGGCATGAGGTGGAACTGGCGGCCTTCCGGGTGGGCGTCGTCGGTGAAGGCGGTCAGGGCGAGCGCACCGCTGAACATCACGCACACGCCCACGACCTGGGGGCCGGCGGCGTCCGCCGCCTGTCGGACCAGGCCGCGGAAGGCCTCGGCGTCGACCCGCTGGATGCGGGCCGCCAGGGTCCGCGCGGCCGCCAGCAGGCTGTGGACCGCGGCCGCCAGGGACACCAGGGCTACGGCCGGCACGGCCCGGACCGGCCCGGTGGCCGCGAGCAGCCACAGCACGCCCGCGTTCAGGAGGGCCATGAGGAGCACGGCCACCCGCAGCCCGGCGCCGCTCGTGCGCACCAGGCGGTACGACACGACCAGGAAGGCGCCGGCGAGGACCGGGTGGATCCAGTCGGACATCGGGTGACCCTCCGTCAACTCCGGTGAGTACGCGGACGGTTACAGCATTACCCCGCCGCGCCTCCTCGTCGACCCCCGTACCCGCCCCCGGATGTCGGGGGCGGGCTGGCATGCTGGGCCGGTGAAGATCGCAGCAGCACAGCTCAGCTGTATTCCGGCCGACATACCCGCCAACACGGAGCGGAGCGTCGCGCTCGCCGCCGAGGCCCGGGCGCAGGGCGCCGAGCTCGTCGTGTTCCCCGAACTCACCCTCACCGGCTACGAGTTGGAGGCCCTGGCCGCCGACCCCGGGCTGTGGCTGGCGGACACCGACGACCCCCGGCTGGACCCGCTGCGCTCCGCCGGCATCGCCGTCGCGGTCAACGCCGCGCTGCGCACCGCCGGTCCGCTGCCCGCCCTCGCGACCCTGGTCTACGGGGCGGACGGCAGGCACGTGACGACGTATGCCAAGCAGCACCTGTACGGGCACGAGCAGGGGGTGTTCGCGGCCGGCGGGAGCCCGGGCCACTTCACGCTCGGCGGGATCCGCTTCTCGCTCGGCGTCTGCTACGACAACCACTTCCCGCAGCTCACCGGCCGCGCGGCGGCGGACGGCTGCCGGGTCCACCTGGCGAGCTCCCTGTACGGGACGGGCGACGGCATCGGGGAGCGGGCCACCGTGTACCCCGGGATCGCCGAGGAGCACGGCCTGTACGTCGTCCTCGCCAACCACGTCGGTCCGGCGGGCCCGTGGACCGGCTGCGGGCGCGCCGCGGTCTGGGCCCCGGGCGGCGCGCTGCTGGCCGAGGCGGACGACCGTACGGCCTCCGTGGTGACGGCCGAGGTGGCTACGGCCAAGGTGGCTACGGCCGAGGTGGCTACGGCCGAGGTGGCTACGGCGGAGACCGGCGCCTGAAGGCCCGCCGGTCCCGTGGGCCGGTGGACCGGCGGCCGGGACGGTCCGGCCGCCGAGCCGTCAGCCGATCGCCGGGACCTTCGAGTGCCGGCCACCGGAGCGGGTGCCTTCCTCCCGCTCCGCGGGAGCCTCCGCCCCGGCGGGCTCGCGGTCCCGCACCAGCGCCGGCAGCACCAGGGCGAACGCCGCCGCCGTGTACACGCCGGTCCACAGCACCCAGCCGCCGGGCGGTGCCCAGTGCGCCGAGAACGGCACCCACGGCCCGTTGACGCCGACCGCGAAGCGCCGCAGCGCCCAGAAGAACGCCGCCGCGTTCGCCAGCGCCAGCCCGGCGACGCCGAAGCCGACGAGCCTGCGCCACGGGAACCCCTGCTCGGGCGCGCGGCTCGCGCAGATCAGCGCCGCCATCAGCGGCAGGCCCACGGCGAACGGCAGCAGGTAGCGGCCCTGCCAGACCATGCCGAGCTGCTCCGCCTGCGAGGCCTGGGCCACCACCGGCACCACCACGATGGCCACGAGCATGCCGACCAGCGCCACCGCCTCGCGCAGCCGCCCGTACGCCAGCCCGAGCGCGGTGACGACCGCGATCACGCCCAGCCAGACCAGCCAGGTGAAGGCGGGCGCCGGGGTGTCCAGCCAGCCGAAGTAGCCGAGCATCTGGTGGACGTACGTCTCGGTGTTGCCGAAGGTCTGCCGGGCGGCTTCCTTGGCGGTGAGCGTCTTGGGCGTGTTGATCACCGAGTTGTCGGGATGCGCCCGCGCCCAGAGCAGCGCACCGGCCGTGGCCAGCCCGAGCAGCGCGGTCCAGACCCACAGGGCCTTGCGGCGCAGCACCGAGCGCAGGACGCCGCGGCGGGCGAGCAGCAGGCCGAAGAAGACCGCCCCGGCGAACCAGATCAGCCCCAGCGGGCGGATGTTGATCAGTACGAGCCCGCCGATGCCGACCCGGGCCAGCCGCCGGCCCAGCAGCCGTGGATCGGGCGACATCAGGATCGACAGCAGGGCGGTCCACACGAGGACGCCCGCGGCGATCTCACCGCCGCTGGGGTTGACCATGCCGGCCATGTACAGGGCCATCGGCGTGGCCGCGGTGAACACGCCGAGCAGAGCCACCGAGCGCCGGCGCCGCCATTCGGCGGCCGTGACCACGGCACTGGCCAGCAGCGCCGAGCACAGCGCCGCCGACATCAGCCGCATCAGGTACAACCCCTTCGGGCCGTCGACCAGCAGGCTCGGCCAGCCGGTCACGAGGTAGTACGCCGGGTGGTAGCGGCCGGCGGCGGTGGTGACCTGGACGGTCTTCTCCGAGTGCCCGATCGCGGGCGCGCAGGAGGCGGACTTGTCCTCGTGCCAGGCGTAGCACTCGTGCTGCTTGGGCAGCGGCTTGTACCACTCGGGGAGCTGCACCCCGGTCTCGGCGAACTTGCCCTCGATGCCCGCCACCATGTGCGGGACCATCACCTCGGGGCCGCCGATCTGGCCCCGGGCGACGGCGGCCGCGCGGATGAAGTGGGCGTGCTCGTCCGGGGAGCCGCCGAGCGGGGTGGCGGCGGACCAGGAGGCCGCGAGCGTGAAGAACAGCGCGAAGGCGATGGCCCAGAGCCGCTTCGGGGTCCGGGCCGACCAGTCGGCCAGGCGCGTCAGTGCGGGCATCATCGATTCCTTCTGATCATCGGATGTAGCTCAGCCAGCTCTGGTCGCCGTCCTTGGAGCACTCGCCCTTCGGCGCGAACTTCGGACACTTCCCGTCCTGCTGCCGGATGGTGTGCGAGACCCAGGGGAGGATCCGGTAGGTGCCGTCCTGCGCCGGCATGTAGCGGTCGGACATCGAAGAGGAGACCGTGCCGAGCAGCAGGAGGAGGGCGCAGAGGGTGCCGATCACGGCGCCCTCGCGGCCGGGGAAGCCGGTGCTGCCGACGGCGGGCGCGGTCGCGGGCGCGGTCGCCTCCGACGTCTCGGACGCCGTGCGCCGCTCGGCCAGCTTCAGCGAGACCAGGTGCGCCACCAGCGCGCACAGGATCAGCCCGCAGTAGAGCAGCTGGTTGTTGGTGCGCGTGTAGAGCTGGACCGTCTGCGTCTCGTACATGTGCGAGGCGATGTACATGCGCATGACCCACGCGCTGATGAACATCGCGGCGATGGTGACGACGAGCGGCTTGCGCAGGCCCAGCCAGATCGCGGCGCCCAGGCACACGAAGGTCACCAGGGCGAACAGCCCGACCCCGCCGAACTCCCCCGGCGGCGGCCAGTCGCCCACCTTGCCGGGCATGTCCGTGCGCCACATCAGGTAGTAGGCCGGGTCGGTGAAGTTGTCGAAGCGGAAGTTGTAGTCCTTGGTGGTCTGCCCTTCCTTCAGCATGACCATCAGGTAGCGCCCGGCAACCACGAGGAACGCCGCCAGGGCGCTGCCCATGAAGGCCGCGCCCTTGAGCCGGCCGGTCTTCCACGGGAAGTACAGCAGGGCGGCGAACAGCACACCGGCCGCACTCCACAGGAACCAGCCCGAGTACGTGAGGAACAGGACACCCAGCAGCACACCGAACCCGGCGCCCTTGAGCAGCAGCGGCCGCCAGCCCTCGGTGCCGCTGCGACGCAGCGCCACGACCATCGCCACCAGCACCGGGACCAGCAGCACGAGCACGGTCTGGCTGTACGGCTTGTACGAGTCGATCAGCGCGAACGCGGGCACGACGCCGAAGGCCAGCGCCCGGACGGGGCTCAGCAGCATCCGCCAGGCGAGGTAGACGAGCGGACCGAAGGCGGCGGCGCCGAGGATCTGGAGGTCCTTGAACGCGTACGCGGTGTTGCCGCCGTGGAACCACTCGGCGTAGTACCCGAGGGTATAGAGCGGCATCGGCGGGTAGACCGGCGAGCCCGATGGCTGCCCGTTCGCGACGGCGTGGGCCCATTCGACGATGCGGCCACTGTCGCCGTTGAGGCCGAACATCGGCCACGGCGTGCCCAGCAGCGCGACGACGGCGCCCGCCGCGACGAAGCCGCTGGCCAGGCCTGCGAGGGCCGCGGCGGCCAGGCGCGTGGCCAGGTCGAAGTGACGGCCGCCGCGCAGCCGCATCGCCAGCACCACGGCGGCGATGAAGAGCAGCCCGACCAGCGCGAACCGCAGCTGGATCGCGGCCAGGCCGCTGACCTGCGCGATCCGGTTGAGCGGGTTGAGCTTGAAGCCGCGTGCCAGCAGCGGGAGGACCAGCGCCGCGGCGAACGCCACGGCGGCTTCCAGCAGCAGGAGCCCGCCGCGGGAGCGCAGGGCGCGCCGCGGGGCCCGGTCCGCATCCGAGGACTTCGAGCTGCCGGGGGCGTTCGCGGCCGGTCCGCTCGGGGGAACGGGGCGCACGGCCGCCGACCCCTCGGTACTGACTGTCACTGACGGTGTCCCTACTGCTGGTCGGTGCTCGGCGCGACGGCCGGTCGTCGTTCTCGGCGATCCACTGCCCGGCTCCGGGCCCACGGCCTCGGCGCCCGGAAGCTCCGACGGCTCCGGACCACGGCGGCGGACGGCGGACTCAAGGACGGTGTGGGACAGCCCTCGGCGCTTGCCGCCACGCATACTATCGGTCCGCCGCCGGCGGGAACCGGCCCCGGAACGGCGACGGCAGCCGGCCGGGACGGCCCGGTCAGTCCAGAGCCCCGAACCCGGCGAGCAGGAAGAGCAGCACCCAGCCGCCCACCGACAGCCAGCCGAGCACCAGGCCGATCGTCGCGAGCCCGGCGCCCTCGTCGCCGCGCGCGCGGATCTGCGCCTTGGCGACGTGCCCGGTGGCCACGGCGCCCAGGCCCGCGGCGCCGAGCGTCGGCAGGCTCAGCACGCCGAGCGCGAGCGAGGTGATCGCCATCCCGTTGACCCGGCGCGCGGGCAGGGGCATGGGCGGTGGAACCAGCATCGGCATCGGCCCGTACGCGGCGGGCAGCCCCACCGCGGCGGCGCCGAACGGGCCCGGCATCGGCCCGGCCGGCAGGTCCGCGACCAGCTGCGCGAGCTGGCCGTACGTCTGCGCCTTGTACGCGGCGTCGAAGCGCTGCCCGTACTCCTCGCGGGAGAGCCGGCCCTCGGCGAACGCGGCCTTGAGCACGTCCACCGTCCGGTCCCGGTCGGTGTTCGAGGCGCGCATCGCGGACTGCGCGGTGGGGGCGGGCTGCCACGGCTGCCCGTACGACTGCTGCTGTGGGCGGACCGGATACGGCTGCCCCCACGGCTGTTCGGCCATCCGGCCACCTCCGAAGCCCCTGCGCGCGGTACGCGTCCCTCCAGGATGGAGGACGAACGGGCCGCCACGATAGTTGCGGAGCCGCCTGGCCCACACCTGTGACAAGGACGACGTGTGTGGACGAGGTGTGTGATGGGGTGGCGGGCATGACCGACTTCGAGACGATCACGGTTCCGGCCCGCCTCAGCGGATATCCCGGGGCGGCCTTCGGCGGCTACGTGGCCGGGGTGCTGGCCGCGCGGGCGGCCGCGAAGACCGTACGGGTGGACTTCCGCAGGCCGGTGCCCACGGACGCCCCGGTCGGGCTCGCCCCGACCGCCGACGGCGGCGCCCGGCTGGTGGACGGCGAGTTCCTGCTGGCCGCGGCGAGCCCCGCCGAGCCGGCCGTGGAGGCCCCCGAGCCTCCGTCCTGGGAGCAGGCCTCGGCGGCGGCGGACGCCTACCGGGCGGCGCCCCCGGACGGGATGGTCGACTGCTTCGGCTGCGGTCTGCACCGCACCCCCGACACCGGACTGCGCCTGCACTGCGGCCTGGTCTCCGGCGGCCCGCTGGTCGCCGCCGCCTGGACCCCGGGTGCCGCGCTCGGCGATGCGGACGGGCTGCTGCCGTCCGAGCTGGTGTGGGGCGCGCTGGACTGCCCGGGCAACGCGGCCGGGCGGCTGCTCGACGACCGGCGGGCCGGGGCGGTCACGGCAGCCCTGACCGCGCGGCTGCTGCGCCCGGTGCCGGTCGGCGCGGGCCTCGTCTCGTACGCCTGGCTGCTCGGCAGTGAGGGCCGCAAGTACCGCGTGGGCACGGCCCTGGCCACCGCCGAAGGCGACCTGTGCGCGGTCGGCGAGGCCCTGTGGGTGGAGCCCCGCGCGCAGTCTTAGGGGGCGTCCGGCAGGCCGGCCGGTCTACGAGTACGCGGGCGGCGGCGGTCCGAAACCCCCGGCCGGAGCCTTCGTGCCAGCGCCCGCACCGGCATCCGCCCCGGCCTGCGGAGCGCCGGCCTCAGGAGCCTCGTCCTCCCGGGTCAGGTCCCGGACCATCAGGGTCGCCCCGGCCACGGCACCCGGCATCAGGAACACCGCCACCAGCGGCACCAGGAAGGACAGCACCAGCGGGACGCCGAAACCGAGCACCAGCATCCGCCGCGTCCGCAGCAGGGCGAGCCGGTCGCCCAGCTCCACCCCGCGCCGCGCGAGCGCGACGGCGGTGAGCTCCTCGGCGAGGAAGAACCCGGAGACGCAGAACCCGATCGCCGGGATCACGGTCTGCCCGACCACCGGGATGAATCCGAGCGCGAAGAGCAGGATCCCGTACAGCGCCACCCTGACCAGGACCTTCAGGCTGTCCCGGGCCGAGATCCACAGCTCCCGCCACAGCGGCAGCCCGGACTCGGGGGCGTCGCCGCCCTCGCTGCGGTCGACCTCCTCCGAGAGGGACTCGTAGAACGGCTGGCCGATCAGCAGGGTCACGGCGGTGAAGGTGATCACCGCGAGGAACAGGCCGAGGCAGAAGACCAGGGCGGTGAGGAAGCCCCGGAACAGCCCGAGCCACGGCGCGGACCAGTCGGCGGCGAAGGGCGTGGCCCAGGCGGTCAGGTCGTCGGCGCCGTAGCCGAGCCCGATCAGCGCGCCGGCGTACAGCACGAGCGAGACCAGCCCCGGAAGCAGGCCGAAGCCCAGCCACCGGCCGTGTCGCAGCACCCATCTCTGTCCGGCCAGCAGATAGCCGAATCCCCCCGCAAGATCACGCATGGGACCAGCTTAAGGCTGGGGGTGGTGCACGGCGAAGGCCGCACCCCGGGAATCGGGGTGCGGCCTTCGGCGAGCGCGAGCCGGATCAGACGGCGAGCTCGACCGTGATGTTGCCGCGGGTCGCCTTGGAGTACGGGCAGACCTGGTGGGCCTTCTCGAGGAGGTCCTTGGCGGTGGCGGCGTCCACGTTCGGGATCGAGGCGGAGATCTTGACGATCAGGCCGAAGCCGTCGTCGTTCTTGCCGATGCCGACTTCGGCGGTGACGGTCGAACCGGAGATGTCCGCCTTCTCGTTGCGGGCGACGACGCCGAGCGCGCCCTGGAAGCAGGCGCTGTAGCCGGCGGCGAAGAGCTGCTCCGGGTTGGTGCCGGCGCCGCTGCCGCCCATCTCCTTCGGCGGGTTCACGACGACGTCGAGCTGGCCGTCGGTGGTCGCGACGCGGCCGTCACGGCCGTTCTCGGCGGTGGCGACGGCGGTGTACAGGACGTCGGACTGCTGGATGGACATGTGAAGAGATCCTCCTGGTAATCGCCGTGACTCGCGCCCACGATCACGACGGCGTGGGGTGAGCCTAACCGGTGAAGGAAACGATCATCTTTCCGGTGTTGTCACCGCGCAGCATGCCGAGGAAGGCCTCGGTCGCGTTCTCCACGCCCTCGACGACGGTCTCGTCGGCCACGAGCTCACCGGAGCGCAGCCAGCCGGCGACGTCCTGGACGAACTGCGGCTGGATCCCGGCGTGGTCGCCGACGAGCACGCCCTGCAGGCGCAGCCGCTTGCCGATGACCAGGGCCAGGTTGCGCGGGCCGGGGGTCGGCTCGGTGGCGTTGTACTGGGCGATCGCCCCGCACAGGGTGGCGCGGCCGTGCACGTTCAGGGAGGAGATGGCGGCCTCCAGGTGGTCCCCGCCGACGTTGTCGAAGTAGACGTCGATGCCCTCGGGGGCGGCCTCCTTCAGCTGCTCGCCGACGGGGCCGTTCTTGTAGTTGAAGGCGGCGTCGAAGCCGTACTTCTCCGTGAGGAGCGTCACCTTCTCGTCCGAGCCGGCCGAGCCGATGACCCGAGCGGCGCCCTTGATCTTCGCGAACTGGCCGACGAGGCTGCCGACCGCACCCGCCGCGCCGGAGACGAAGACGGAGTCGCCCTCCTTGAAGGAGGCGACCTCGAAGAGGCCGGCGTAGGCGGTCAGGCCCGGCATGCCGAGCACGCCGAGGTAGGCGGAGAGCGGGGCGAGGGAGGCGTCGACCTTGGTGGCGTGCTGCGCGGGCACGTCGGCGTACTCGCGCCAGCCCAGGCCGTGCAGCACGTGGTCGCCGACCTCGAAGCCCTCGGCGGCGGAGGCCACGACCTCGCCGACCGCGCCGCCGTCCATCGGCTTGTCCAGCTGGAACGGCGGGACGTAGGACTTCACGTCGTTCATCCGGCCGCGCATGTACGGGTCCACGGACATGTGCAGGTTGCGCACCAGGATCCGGCCGGGGGCCGGGGCCGCCACCTCGACCTCGCGCAGGGCGAAGTCCTCGGCGACGGGCCAGCCCTGCGGACGGCGGACGAGGTGCCACTCGCGGCTGACGGCAGGGATCTCAGACATGTGCGCTCCCGAATCGAGGAATCGACGAATACTTCAGTAGGTGAAACAACCATGCGCCTGGATATTTCATGTTGTCAAGTAAATGGGTACTCTGGATCCATGCCCAGTCGTCGCGTAGATCCCCTGACCCTTGAGGTTGTCGAGCTCATCGGCTCCGTCGTGGCCCGCTACCACGAGGAGTACGAGCACGCGGCAGCCAGCCACCAGCTCACCGGCGCCCAGGCGCGGGTGCTGAACCTGCTGTCCCTGGAGCCGATGCCGATGCGCCGGATAGCGCAGCAGCTCAAGTGCGAGCCCTCGAACATCACGGGCATCGTGGACCGGCTGGAGTCGCGCGGCCTGGTCGAGCGCAGGCCGGACCCGGCGGACCGCCGGGTGAAGCTGGCCGCCCCGACGCAGGAGGGCCTGCAGACCGCGGACCGGCTGCGCGAGTCGCTGGACTTCGCGCGCGAACCGCTGGCCGGACTGTCCACGGCCGAGCGGGCGGTCCTGCGGGACCTGCTCAAGCGCATGCTGGGCTGAGCGCCCGGCCGCTCAGCAGAAGAAGATGAACCAGCAGCCGGTCTTGGTCGGCGAGGGGCTGGGGCTGGGCGACGGCGGCTGCGCCGACCCGGTAGCGCTCGGCGAGGGCTTCCCCGACTGACTCGGCTTTACGGACGGCCCCGACCCGGTGGCCCCTTTGGTCGGCCCCGGCTTCTGCGATGCGGAGGCCGACGCCGTCGGACCCGGCTGCGCGGACCCCTCGGCGGACGCCCCGGGCCCGGCCGGCTGCGTACCGCCCGCGGTGGCCTTCGCGGACCCGGAGGCCTTCACCGGCTTCAGCGCCGTGGGCGCGGCGGGAGTCCCCTTGCCGCTCGGCAGCGGAGCCGGATCCTGCGGACCGTTCCCGTCGGTGAGCTCCACCTGTGCGGCCCGGTCGGTCTTCTGCCCCTCGGTGACGATCCGGGCCAGCGCGACCGTACCGCCGACCGCGAGCGCCAGGCCCAGCCCGAGCGTCAGCATGGTCCGGCGGCGCCTGCGGTGCGTGGCGCGGCGCCGCGACCCGGCCCGGCCGCCGCGGTCCGCACCGGACAGCACGACGAGCGAGTCCGCGAACGGGTCCGCCGAGCCGTCCCGGGCCTGCGGCCGTACGGAGCCGTAGGGGGCGGCGGGCACGCCGGACACCCCGGGCGCGGCGGGGGGCAGGTACTCGACCGGGGTTCCGCAGCCGGCGCACGCCAGGGCGCCGTTGAGGTGCCTGCGGCACGCGTGGCAGTAGTCCATGACGTCCGCACGCTACGTGGTTCCCCGCAACATCCGTATCGCGGGTTCGTAAAGGTCCTGTGTGGAATCGTGGCCTCCATGACTCCGTCCGCACCCTCGGGACCCTTCGGTCCGGCCGCCTTCCAATTGGTGCTGCTGCGTCGGATGGCGGACTTCCGGCCGGACCTCGCCGAGGAGGCGCGGCGGAGTCTCGGCGCCTCGCTCGCCGAGCAGCGGGAGGCGAACAAGCGCTGGCAGGCCATGGTGCGCTCGCCCCGCTCGCGCGGTGCGCTGGCCCGTTACCGCTCGGTGCTCGGGCCCCCGGAGTCCACGGCCGCCCGCGCCATCGGTGATCTGGAGTGCGAGGCCCTGCTGTGGCCGGTGCCACTCTGGCCGGACCTGCGCTTCGAGGTGCTGGCCGCGCCGGACGGGGCGGTGTGGAACGAGTGGCTGGTCCGGGCCCCGGGTGCGCGGGGGCCCGTACTCCGGACGCCGCAGGACCTGAAGCCCTGGTCGGCCACGGTGGACGAGGTGGCGCGGGCCTTCGCCCCGGTGCGCCCGCTGGAGGGGACCGCGCCGACCCGGTGGCGCCTCGCGTTCAGTGCGCAGGGGCGGCCGTGCGTGGCGGAGTTCACGTACGGCCTGCTCCAGCGCGTCGCGGTCGACGGGGTCGAGGCCTAGGAGCCGACCCCGACGGGCGGCGCTACGAGGCGAGGAAGGCCCGGACCCCCGCCGAGGTGGCGTCGTCCCCCAGCAGGTCGTTGTGGACCAGACACCCGACCGGCGTGTTGGTCGCCCCGTTGAGCGGGACGCTGTCGTCCGGGTTGACGACCTCGTCGCAGTTCGACCAGAACGTCGCGTACTTCACCGCGCCCGGGGTCTCGTCCCCCGCGTTCAGGTTCTTCACCACGTATGAACCGGGGGTCATGTCCCGGCAGGCCTGGTCCCACAGGGCGCAGGCCCACGCGGTGGAGGTGCCGTGGTTGGGGCCGGCCAGCGAGACCCAGTGGTCCACGGTGGCGGTGCCGCCGCCGAACTTCACGTACCAGCGGCCGACGAGCGAGCCGAGCGAGTGCGCCACGATGTCGACCCTGGCGGCGCCGGTCTGCCGGCGGACCTGGTCGACGTACGCGCCGAGCTGCCCGGCCACGACCTCGTTGACGGACCGGTGCGTGTCATAACCCCACGAGAAGAGCTCCGAGTCCGTGTACCCGGCGGCCCGCAGGTCCTCGCGCAGGCCGCCCCAGACGCCCGGGTCCGCGTTGTAGCCGTGGATGAAGACGACCGGGTTGTGCGGCTGCACAGGAGTGGCGGCCTGGACCGGGAAAGGCGCGAGGAGTGCCAGGCAGAGCGTCAGGAGCGCGAGCAGTTTCTGGCGGGGCGTCAGCATGCGGTCCCCTTTACCTTGTTACGCGCGAGTAGCGCGGTCAGTGGCGGCATCGTGCTGCCTGTCGGTACAGAAATCCACCCCCGTGCAGCACCTCTCGCCCCGTGCGACACACCCGGCCGGAGCAGCCCAACGGGCGGTATGCCCCTTCCGCCCGAGAAGATATGAAATGCAACCGGCAGCCGCCGGTCTCTTGCGCCAGCGTCTCGGGAGGATCTGCCGTGACCGTCAGTCTTGAGCAGTTGCGCCGCTGCCACGTCGCCGTCGACCTGGGAGCAGCCAGGACACGCGTGTACGTCAAGGGCGCCGGCCTGGTGGTCGACGAACCCAGCTGCGCCGCCGTCAACACCCGCACCGGCGCGCTCATCGCGGTCGGGTCCTTCGCCGAACGGATGACGGGCCGCACGCCCGACTACATCCGCGTCGTACGCCCCGTCTCCGGCGGCACCGTCGTCGACATCGAGATGGCCCAGCGGATGCTGCGCCACCTGCTCGGCGAGAAGCTGCGCCGCGCCCTGCGCCGCAAGCCCCGGCTGCGGGCCGCCGCCTGCACCCCGCACGACGCCGACCCGCTCGCGCAGCGGGCCGCCGTCGAGACGATGGTCGGGCTCGGCGCCCGGCGCGTCGAACTCGTCGACACCCTGATCGCGGCGGCCGTCGGCTGCGGCCTGCCCGTGGAGCAGCCGACCGCGACGATGATCATGGTGTGCGGGGCCGCCGCCACGCAGGTCGCCGTCCTCTCCCTCGGCTCGATCGTCACCGCCCAGCGGATCCCGGTCGGCGGCGAGGCCATCGACCACGCCGTCGTCCAGCACCTGCGCCACGCGCACGAGCTGATGCTGCCCAGCCAGGCCGTCCGGCCGCTCCAGGTGGCCCTGCACGGCAACGGCATCACCGACGAGGGCCCCGCCTCCACCCTCATCCACGGCCGCGACGTGGCCACCGGACTGGCCCGCTCCGTCCACGTGGACACCGCCGCCGTCCGGGACGCCATCCACACCCCGCTGACCGCCGTACTCGACGGCATCGGCAAGGTGCTCCGTGACTGCCCGCCGGACCTGGTCGCCGACCTGACGGACCGGGGGATCATGATGGTGGGAGGCAGCGCCCTGCTGCCGGGCCTGGACCAGATGCTGCGCGACGCCACCGGCATGCCCGTCGCCATCGCGGAACGGCCGGACGTGTGCGCCGTGCTCGGTCTCGGCATGATGCTCGAAGGGAAGATCGCCCCGATGGTCCTCAACCCGCTGGCCGAATGACGAACGCGGCGCCCGAGCCGGCCGATCCCGCGGAACGGGCCAGTCTGCCCGTACTCCTGGAGGCGGTGCTCAGCGTCGGCTCCGAACTGGAGCTGCAGGCCACCCTCCAGCACATCGTGGACTCGGCGACCGAGCTGTGCGCGGCCCGGTACGGAGCGCTCGGGGTCATCGACCCCGAGCGCCTCCGGCTGACCGAGCTGTACACGGCCGGGCTCAGCGAGGCGGAGCGCGCCGCGATCCCCCGGCTGCCCGACGGGCGTACGGGCCTGTTCGGAGCGCTGATCACCGACCCGCGCCCGCTGATGCTGGAGGACTTGTCGCAGGATCCGCGCGCGTCGGGGTTCCCGCCGGGCCATCCCCCCATGCGCAGCTTCCTGGGCGTCCCCATCCGGGTCCACACGGAGGTCTTCGGCAACCTCCACCTCACCGAGAAGCGGGGCGGCGGGCCGTTCACGGACGAGGACCTCGCGCTGGTCCGGGTCCTGGCCTCCCAGGCGGGCATAGCGATCGGCAACGCCCGGCTGTACGAGACGGCGCGCCGCCGCGAGCGCTGGATCGAGGGCGCCGCCGCGGTCACCACGACCCTGCTGGCGGGCAGCCCGGCGGCGGACGCCCTGATGTGCGTGGCCGAACGGGCCCGGCTGCTCGCGGACGCGGCGGCCGGAGTGGTCCTCCAGCCGACCCCGGAGGGCGGCATGGAGATCGTGGCCGCCTCCACGCACGGGGACCCCGGGGACCTGCTCGGGACGGCGATCGCCCCCGGCTCACCGGTCCTGGTACAACTCCTGGGCGGCGAACCGGTCTTCATAGAGGACTCGGCGACGGACCCCCGGATGACCACGCACGTGCGGGAACGATTCGGCCCGAGCATGATGCTGCCGCTCCAGAGCGGCGGCCAGCTGATCGGCACCCTGGCCCTGCCACGCGCCCGCGGCGGGCGCCCGTACGACGCCGTGGACCGGCTGCTGGCCGCGCAGTTCGCCTCCCAGGCCGCGCTGGCCCTCGTACTGGCGGACGCGCAGCACGACCGCGAGCAGCTGGCGATCTACGAGGACCGTGACCGGATCGCACGGGACCTGCACGATCTGGTGGTCCAGCGGCTGTTCGCGACGGAGATGATGCTGGAGAGCACGAAGAAGAGGTCGGCGTCCGCGCCGGCCGGGGACACGATCGGCGACGAACTCGGCCGGGCGGTGGACGAGCTCGACTCCACCATCCAGGAGGTCCGCACCGCCATCTTCGCCCTCCAGCAGCCGCCGAGCGACGCCCCGACGACGTTCCGCGGCCGGGTCCTGCGGGAGACGGGCGGGGCCGCGGTCCTGCTGGGCTTCCAGCCGTCGGTCCACTTCACGGGCGCGGTGGACGCGCTGCTCCCGGAGCCGGTCGCGGGCGAGCTCCTCTCCGCCCTGCGCGGCGCCCTGGCCGCGGCCCACCGCCGCGCGCAGGCCACGTCGATCGAGGTCGAGGTGGACGCGACCCCGACCCGCGTCCGCCTGACGGTCACCGACGACGGCCGCACGGAGTCGGGAACCCGGGGTACGACGCTGAACTGGGAGTCGGCGCTCTAGCCTAGGCCGTGTCTTTTGGATCAGGCCGGACCGTGCGCGCCCTTGAGGGCGATCCGCGTACTGGACTGCGCCACGCCGGCCTCGCGCTTGAGCCGGCGCAGCAGCGCGTCGAGCGCGGCGGGATCGGCGGCGCGGGCCCGTACGAGGTAGTCGTACTCCCCCGTCACGTGCACGACCTCGGTGATCCCGGGAAGCGTGACGACCCGCTCCTCGAACTCCTCGTTGGTGGTGTCCTGGCGCAGGCTCAGATCGATGAAGACCACCAGCCCGCCGCGGGTGTCGGCGGCCGGATCCACGATGACGGTGAACCCGCGGATCACCCCGTCCCGCCTCATCCGGCGCACCCGGTCCGCGGTGGCGTTGGCGCTGAGCCCGACGCGGACACCGAGGTCGCGGTACGAGATCCGCGCATCCTGCTGCAGGATGCCGAGGATTTCCCTGTCGAGGCGGTCCATACCGCGATTCTCGCAGTCGGGGCCGATAAGCGCCGCAGCACCCGATGCCCTTGCGCCCACCCTCGTCGCCATGAACGGATTCCTCTCTCCCGCGTTGTCGGGGGCGGTCGCGGGCCTGGGCGTGGCGATGCCGATGGGCGCGATGAGCGTGCTGCTGCTCCAGGAGGCGATGCGGCACCGCCGCACGGCGATGGCCGCGGCGGCGGGCATCGCGACGGTGGACCTCGCCTACGCGGCGCTGGCCACGGCACTCGGCCCCTGGGTGGCCTCCCACGTCGCCCCGATCGAGGCCTGGATCCGCCTCCTGTCGGCGGCGATCCTCCTGTCGATGGCCGCCCACGCCCTCTACCGCAGCCGCGCGCTTCCGGCCCCGCCGGCGTTGTCCGGGGGCGGGTCCGGGAGCGGGCCCGGGCCCGGGCCGGCCAAGGCGTATGCGCGGTACGTCGCACTCACCGCCGTGAACCCCACCACCGCCCTCTACTTCGCCGCCCTCACCACCGCCCAGGCCGCCACCCTCACCGCTCCCGCCACCGCAGCCGCCTTCCTGGGCGGCGTCGCCGCCGCGTCCCTCCTCTGGCAGCAGACCCTCGTCGCCCTCGGCGCCGCGGCCGGCCGCCGGATCTCCCCGGCCGTCCGCGCCTGGACCTTCCGCCTCGGCCACGGCCTGGTCGCCGCCTACGCCCTCGGACTCGCCTTTCCGTTGCCCTAGGGGGCCCATAGGGTGATCCCGTGACGACGACCCGCCTCTCGGCCCGCGCGGCCATCGCCTCCGTGACCGACCCCGGCAGCTTCGCCGAACTCCCCGCCCCGCAGCGGGAGTCCGCCCCGGACGGCCCCCTCACCTGGGCCGGCTACGACGACTCCCGCGCCCGTGCCACCGCACGGACCGGCGAGCAGGAGTCCGTCGTCACCGGAACCGCCCTCATCGGCGGCCGCCAAGCCGCCGTGATCTCCTTCGAGTTCGGATTCCTCGGCGGTTCCCTCGGCGAGCGCACCGGAGACCGGCTCGAAGCCGCGTACACGTACGCTCGCGAACACCGCCTCCCCCTCGTCTCGCTGATCGCCACCGGCGGCTCCCGCATGCAGGAGGGCATGCTCGCGCTGACCCAACTCCAGCGCGTGGCCCGCCAGTCCGTCCTGACCCGGGCCGCCGGGCTCCCGCAGATCGCCGTGCTCCGCGATCCCACCACCGGCGGCGGCTGGGCCACGCTCGGCGCCGGGGCCGACGTCGTGCTCGCGCTCCCGGGTGCGCAGGTCGGCTTCGCGGGCTCCCGGGTACGGCCGGCGGACGCGGACCCGGCGGCTTACACCGCCGAGGGCCAGTACGCCGCCGGGCACGTGGACGCCGTCGTCCCGCCCGCCGAGCTGCCCGCGGCCCTCGCCGACTGGCTGCGCGTCCTGGCCGCGCCCCGCTCCCCCGAACCCGTCGAGCCCCCGGCCGCGCTGGCTGACGTACCGCCACCGCCGACCGGCTGGGACGCCGTACGGCAGGCCCGCCACCCCGACCGGCCGCGCGCCGAGGCGTACCTGGACGCGTACTTCGCGCTCCGCCTGCCCCTCTCCGGGGACCGGGCGGGCGGCACGGATCCCGGGATGCTGTGCGGATTCGGGCTGCGGGAGGGGCGGGCCGTCGCGTACGCCGCCCAGTGCGGCACCGCCACCCGCCCGGCCGGATACCGTACGGCGGCCCGCGTGATCCGCCTCGCGGACCGCCTCGGGATCCCCGTACTCACCCTGGTGGACACCCCCGGCGCGGCCAACGACGCCGCCGCGGAACACGCCGGTGCCGGAGCCGCCATCGCGGACACCTTCGCGGCGGTCGCGGCGGCCGCGGTCCCGGTGACCACCCTCCTGATCGGCGAGGGGGGTTCGGGCGGAGCCCTCGCGCTGGCCGCGCCGGGGAACACCTGGGTCACCCCGGACAGCTACTTCTCGGTGATCGCCCCCGAACTGGCGGCGGCCATCCTCAAGCGCCCCGCCTCCGAGGCCCCCTCGACGGCGGACCAACTCCGCATCCGCCCGCAGGACCTGGTCGCCCTGGGCGTCGCACGCGGCGTGGTCGCCCCCGCCTGACCCGACTCCCCGGGGGGTGTCATCGGGAACCTCACCGGAGACGAGCTCGTCGAGCTGATCGACGACTCGTACGGGAGCCAGTACGAAGGCATCGGCCTGCGCCACGGCCGCTGCGGCGAGTGGTCGTACACGGTCGCCTACGGTGGCTGGATGGGCGAGTTCGAGGACGAATCGCCGCTCTCCCGCGGCGGCGTGGACATCTGCCGCCTGGAGTACGAGGAGGAGAACGGCAAGCCGGTCCCGCCGCAGTTCGCGTACACCCGCGACGAGGTCCTCCTCGGTGCCTTCAACCTGCACCTGGACGGCTCGTGGGGCTATGACGGCGTTGCCGGCGACCCCGAGACGGCCGCGCGCCTGCAGGCCGAGCTGACCGCCGCGGGCCTCCCGGCGGACGAGGGCACGGACGACGATGCGGACGACAGGGACGTCCACCGCACCGCCCTGGGGGTGGTGGAGCGCCACTTCGGCCTCTCGCTGCCGCGGGAGGAGATCGTCACCGGCGCCCTTCCGGCCGTACTCTCCTGGAACCGGTCTGACGCCCGCCCCCCGGGGCGCCCCCCGTCATGCCTGCGGCGACCTCGCGTCGTAGCGGGCGAACCCGCGCCAGCGCAGGGCCAGCAGGAGCAGCACCAGTACGCAGCCGAGCCCGCCGCCCGTGATCGCCACGGCCGGGGAGGTCAGGTCGGCGGTGGTCCCGGCGAGGAAGTCCCCGAGCCGGGGCCCGCCCGCGACGACCACGATGAACACGCCCTGCAGACGCCCGCGCATCTCGTCCGGGGTCGCGGCCTGCATCATCGTGGAGCGGAACACCATGGAGATGGTGTCGGCCCAGCCCGCCAGGGCCAGGAAGAACAGCCCGAGCCACAGGTCGCGGGTGAGCCCGAAGACGGCGATGGCCAGCCCCCAGGCGGCCACGGAGATCAGGATCGCCAGCCCGTGCCGACGGATCCGGCCCTGCCAGCCGGAGAACAGCCCGCCCAGCAGCGCCCCGACGGCGGGCGCGGCCACCAGCAGGCCGACGGTCTTGGCGTCGCCGCCGTACCAGAGCACGGCGATGGCGGGGAACAGCGCCTTCGGCTGGGCCAGCACCATGGCGGCCATGTCGGAGAAGAAGGTCATCCGGATGTTCGGCCGGGTGCCGAGGAAGCGCAGTCCGTCCAGTACGGAGGCCCGCCCCCGCTTGCCTCCCTCCCGCTCGGGCAGCATCGCGGGCAGCCGCCACACCGCGTAGAGCGCGGCGCAGAAGGTGACGGCGTCGATCAGGTACGCGGCCTGGTAGCCCCACCAGCCGACGATGAGCCCGCCGAGCACCGGGCCGATCATCGTCCCGGAGGTCATCGTCACCGAGTTCAGCGCGTTGGCGGCGGGCAGCTGCTCGGTCGGCAGCAGCCGCGGGATCATCGCGGAGCGGGCGGGTCCGTTGAGGGCGCCGCAGACCGCCTGGAGCGCGACGACCGTGTACATCAGCCAGACCCGGTGGTAGCCGAGGAGCGCGGCGCCGGCCAGCGCGATCGACAGGGCCGTCAGGCCGAGGGAGCTGTACAGGCCGAGCTTGCGCCGGTCGACGGTGTCGGCGATGGCACCGCCGTAGAGGCCGAAGACGACGAGCGGGACGAGGGAGAAGAGTCCGACGAGCCCGACCGAGAAGCTGGAGCCGGTGATGTCGTAGACCTGGAGCGAGATCGCGAGGGCGGTCATCGCCTGGCCCATCCAGGAGATGGTGCTGCCGACCCACAGCCGCCGGTAGTCCGGGGAGGTGCGCAGCGGGGTCAGGTCCGCGAATATGCGCGTCGGGCGTCGGGCGGGAGTGGGCGTGGGGGTGCTCGTACCGGTCACAGCGGATGATAACCAGGGGGCGTTCGGCGGCCCCAGACATTAACGCGCCGGAGCCCGTCCGCATCCCGGCCCGCTCACGCACCCGCACCAGTCGCCCCACCCGGATCCGCGGCCTCAGACCGGGCCGGTGCTTGCCGGTAACTCGCCACTATCACCCGACATTTGACTGAATCGACGTGCGCTCCTCCCCTGCCGTTCAGCTCATGATGAAACGACTCGTATGTCCAGGGAGGCGTAGTGATCGAACCTGGCAACAGCACCACGAGCACCGGCGGCGCGGACAACGGAGTCCACGCGACCCCTCTCACGTCCCCGCTGACCGTAGGTGTCGAGGAGGAGTTCCTCCTCGTCGACGCCCGTACCTTCCGGGTGGTCCCGGCCGCCCCGCTCGTCCTGGCCACCGCCGCGGGCCTGCCCCACGAAGTGCACCCCGAGGGCACCCGCTACCAGGTGGAGATCTCCACCCCCGTCGCCGATTCGGCGCCCGTGCTGCGCGCGGAGCTCGCCACGCTGCGGCGCACCCTCGCCCGGGCGGCCCGCGCCCACGGCTGCCGGCTGCTGGCCGCACCCTCGCCGGTCGTGGCCGTGGAGGGGCCGCTGCACCTGACCGACGACGAGCCGCGCCAGCGCGAGCAGCACCGCCGCTTCGGCTCGCTGACCGAGACCCTGGTCAGCTGCGGCCGGCACATCCACATCGGCACCCTCGACGTGGACACCGCGGTGGCGGTGTCGAACCGGGTCAGACCATGGCTGCCCACGCTGATCGCGCTGGCCGCCAACTCGCCGTTCTGGGGCGGCCGTGACACGGGGCACGCCAGCTGGCGGGCGATGGCCTGGTCGGGCTGGCCCTCGGCCGGGCTGCCCCCGCACTTCACGTCCACGGCCCACTTCCGCCGCTCGGTGCAGACCCTGCTCGGCTCGGGGGCTGCCCTGGACACGAAGATGGTCTATTGGGACCTGCGCCCGTCCGGGCACTGGCCGACGCTTGAGATCCGGGCGCCCGACATGTCCCCGGACATCGACACGGCGATCCTCCAGGCCGAGCTGGTCCGCGCCCTGGTGGCGACGGTCCTGCGGGACATCGCGGAGCAGCGTCCCGAACCGGCGCTGCGGGAGGACGTACTGCACCTCGCGCGCTGGCGGGGGGCCCACGACGGACTGGAGGGCTTCGGCCTCGACCCGTACACGGGGGTGGAAGTCCCGGCGGCGGACCTGGCCGAGGCCCTGCTGGACCTGGTCGCCCCGGAACTCGCGGCGTCGGGCGATCTCGACCACGCGGCCAAGACCCTGGGAGGCCTCTTGCGCGACGGCTCCGGCGCCCACCGCCAACGCGCGGCTTTCGCCCGCCGCCAGGACCTGAACGACGTACTGCGCCACTTGGCGGACGAGACGGAGAACTTCTAGCCGACAGCCGGCCCGGATCCCCCCTCGGAGCGGCCGATGCCGCAGGTGCAGTCGCGTCTGCGCCTGCGGCTCGCAGGGGGACCGGTGGGGCGGGCGCCGGCCCGCGTACGGTGCCGTCCCGGGCCTCGCCCCCATCCGGCTGACTGCCCGGCGGGTCGGTCCACGGGGCCCACGGGCGGCTGGAAGCATGCGTCCATGTCATCCCGGGCAGGCACGGCCGAGAGTTCGGCGAAGTCGCGAGTCGTCCTGGTGACGCTCGCGTCCGGTCAATTCCTGATGGCACTCGACAGCTCCGTCATGAACGTGTCCATCGCCACGGTGGCCGAGGACGTGGGCACGACCGTGACGGGCATCCAGGGTGCGATCACGGCCTACACCCTCGTGATGGCGATGTTCATGATCCCGGGCGGCAAGGTCGGGGCGCTGATCGGCCGCAAACGCTCGTTCATGATCGGCTGCTGCATCTACGGGGCCGGTTCCCTCACCACGTCGCTCGCACCGAACCTGACCGTGCTGCTGCTCGGATGGTCGTTCCTGGAGGGGATCGGGGCGTCGCTCATCCTGCCCGCGATCGTCGCGCTCGTCGCCGGCAACTTCTCCGTCGAACGCCGCCCCGCCGCCTACGGGCTCGTCGTCGCGGCGGGGGCGATCGCGATCGCGGTCGGGCCGCTCATCGGCGGCATCGCGACGACGTACTTCTCCTGGCGGTGGGTCTTCGCCGGAGAGGTCCTGGTGGTGCTCGCCATCCTCGTGCTCGCGCGCCGTATCGCGGACGCCCCGCCCGGCGAACGCCGGAGCATCGACTACACCGGCGCCGTCCTCTCCGCGGCCGGGCTCGGGATCTTCGTCTACGGCGTGCTCCGGTCCGACGAATGGGGCTGGTTCCAGCCGAAGCCCGACACGCCCCAGTGGCTCGGGATGTCCCTGACGGCGTGGCTGATGCTGGCGGGCCTGGCGCTGCTCTGGCTCTTCCTGCGCTGGGAGGCCAGGGTCGTCGAGCGGAGCCGCGATCCCCTCGTCGATCCCGGCATGCTGCGGAACAAACAGCTCACCGGTGGCCTGACGATGTTCTTCTTCCAGTACCTCGTGCAGATGGGCGTGTTCTTCGTCGTCCCGCTCTACCTGTCCGTCGCCCTGGGCCTGTCGGCGCTGGCGACCGGCGCCCGCCTCCTGCCGCTCTCGGTCAGCCTTCTGGCCGCCGCGACCCTGATCCCGCGCTACCTCCCGGACGTCTCCCCGCGGCGCGTGGTGCGGCTCGGGATCCTCGCGCTGCTCGCGGGGGCGGTGGTCCTGATGGCCGCGCTCGACGCGGACGCCGGCGCGGAAGTCGTCACCGTCCCCCTCCTGCTGATCGGGCTCGGCATGGGCGCGCTGGCGTCCCAGCTCGGGTCGGTCACCGTGTCCGCGGTGCCGCAGGCGCAGAGTGCGGAGGTCGGCGGCGTGCAGAACGCCGTCACCAACCTCGGCGCCTCGATCGGTACGGCCCTCGCCGGATCGATCATGATCGCCGCGCTCACGTCCTCCTTCCTGACCAGCGTCGGGGCGAACCCGGCCGTCCCGGACAGCGTCACGAGCCAGGCGACCGTCCAGCTCCAGAGCGGCGCACCGTTCCTGTCCGACGCCCAGCTCAAGACCGCCCTCGACGAAGCCGGCGTGAGCCCGGAGGTGTCCCAGGCGGCGCTGGACGCGAACGAGGAGGCCAGGCTCGACGGCCTGCGCGCGTCACTGGCCATCCTGGCCTTGGCCGCGCTCATCGCCCTGTTCTTCACCCAGCGGATCCCCTCGACCCAGCCGCGCTCGCCGGAGCCGTAGCCGCCGGCTGCCCGCATGCCGCAGCGGTGCGCATGCGGGGCGGCGCGCATGCGGGGGCCGGGCCGGGCGCGCAGCATGGAAGCACGGCCGCCGGGACCGGGGCGGTCACCAGGATCGGTGCCTGTCGGGCCCCGGCCTCCGCGCCCCCGTACGCCTGGAGGCCCGTATGTCCCACCGCCTGCCGCTCCGCCCGCCCCGGACCGCCTCCGTAGCCGTCGTGGCCCTCCTGGCGGCCGCCCTCACCGCCGCGCCGAGCGGCGCCGCCCATGCGTTCACCGGTGACAACCACGAGGACGTCACCCGGGCCGCACTGCCCTGGGAACCGATCACTCTGACGGCGATGGCCGACGCCCGCGACGGGGCGATCAACGCCAACGACCACCGCCCCTACTTCGACGTCGGCCCCCTGCACTGCGACAACGCCGACTACCTCGGCCCCCGCTACGCCCCCGACTACCCCCGCACCCGGGACGAGGCCACCACCGAGCTCCTCGCCTGCATCCGCACCTCCGTCACCCGATTCCGGGCCGCGGTCCGGGCCGCGGACGGCCTCGTGGACGCCGACGGCAAAGTGCGCACCGACCAGAGCGACCTGTCCTCCCCCTGCGCATGGGACGGGAAGCCCGGCCGGGCCAAATGCGCCGTGCTCGAACAGCTCGGCCGCGGCTGGCACCAGATCGAGGACTTCTACTCGCACTCCAACTGGAGCGACCGGCCCGCCCCCGGCCCGATCGGCCTCGACAACCCGCCCGGCCTGGCGCGTACGGGCACGGCGCCGTTCCTCGACATCCGCCGCTACAGCGCCATGAAGGACGCCGACTGGACCCAGGAGGCACGCGAGCGCATCCCCGCGGACCTCGCCACCGGCTGCTACCCCGACATCGATTCCACCGGCGTCAAAGCCGCCGACTGCGACGGCCGCGTCGCCCACAACCGGGTCCTGAACAAGGACACCGCCGCATCCGCCCGCTCGAAGACGGGCGACAACTTCGGCCACGCGACGGCCGGAGCGACCACCGAGATCACCCGTCAGTGGAACGACTTCAAGGCCGAGCTGCTCACGGCGTACCCCGATCACCGGCGCGGCGCGCAGATGGTCTGCGCGCTCGTCCACGACGACCCGGCCACCGCCTGCCCCTGACCGCCCGGCAGTTCAGGCGGTGAGCTCGTAGAGGCTCCTGGCCACGGTCCACAGACCGAGGAGGAGGCACGTGACGACGATCGCCTGCTCCTTGTGACGGTCCAGCCATGCGCGCAGGTCCGTCAGCGCCTGCTGTGCCCGCTGCGGCGCGAACACCATGTACAGCTCCATCGTCAGCAGGGTGGACGTGGCCAGGACGCAGAAGGCGAGCAGCGCCACGTACGACTCACCGTGGGAGAGGTCGGCCTCCAGCACCGTGGTGGCGGCGAGGCCGACCATGCCCCAGGGCTGGAGGAGCACGGCGAGCGAGGCCGCGGACCACACGGTGACCTGGTCCATCCTGGAGCTCTTCCTCGGGCTCTTGGATGCCACCTGGTTCACGTCCGTCGCGCCGGCGCGGGCATCGGCCGTACGGCGCCGACGCCGCTTGCGCTCGCTGTACACGATCAGGCCGAGCCCGAGGGCCAGTTTGATCACGAGTGCGGCGGTGGAGGGAGGGGAGCGCGGCGGGGGCGGCTCCCCGTCGGTGAGGAGCAGGACGACGGCGATCACCGCCACCAGGCACGCGAGCCAGGCGAGGATGAACGCCAGTCCCTTCCGCACGCCGCGGGGAGCCGACACGACCACGACGAACGCCGCGATCGGCAACGGGTAGAGCGTGATGACCAGGCCGATGACGAGCAGGTCGAGCACCATGGCAACGCACCTTCAACCCCGTACGACGGTTCCCGCTGCCAGGCTTCCCCGCTCCGGCCGCTACGCCGCGAGGACCTTGGCCTTGGCCTGCTCGAACTCGGCAGCCGTGATGTCGCCCTTGTTCTTGAGCTCGGCGAGCCGGGCGATCTCCTCCGCCTGACTGGTGGCTCCGGCGGTCTCCTGCACGTAGGAGCGGAACTCCTGTTCGCTGCGCTGCATCCGGACCAGCTCGCGTTCGCCCATCCCGCGCCCGCGGGCGATCAGGTACACGAACACCCCGAGGAACGGCAGGATGATGACGAAGATGGTCCACCCCGCCTTGCCCCAGCCGCCCAGTTCATCGTCGCGGAAGATGTCGCCGATGATCCGGAAGAGCAGCATGAACCAGAGCACCCAGAGGAAGATCATCATCATGGTCCAGAACATGTTCAGCAGCGGGTAGTCCACCGCCAGGTTCAGCATCGACTCGTTCATGGCGCGCCTCCGTAGTGGCTGTGGGCACGGGCAGCGATCGCGGCGTCAGGCCGCCTGAGGGGTGAAGGGGAACATCTCGTCCGCTCCCGGCTGTACGACGCCGTAGCTGCTCTCCGGCACCTCGTTCCAGGCGCCGGGCAAGTCGCCGAGGGGTTCGGACACGATGAGGCGGGTCTCGTCGGACACCTCCTGCAAGAACGCGATGTCGGGGTGCAGTTTGCGCAGGGTGTCCACACGGCTGCTGTAGAACAACGACCGGGATTCGCCCTTGCTGGAGTAGCGGAAGGCCCAGATGCGTACGCCGTCGGTCACGGCGACCGTCATCTGGAGCGGGAACTCGACCCCGTGCTCCCGGCCGATGCGTTCCACGACTCCCGCCATCCGTGCGACGGCGCCGGGCGGGTCCTGGTCCAGGCCGAAGGTGACCGCGAGGTAGAACATCATCTCGGAGTCCGTCGTTCCCTCGATGTCGTTGAACAGCGCGGGGTCGACGAGCAGGGCGAGTTCGCGCCGTATGAGGTGGAAGTCGGCGATGGACCCGTTGTGCATCCACAGCCAGCGACCGTGCCGGAAGGGGTGGCAGTTCGTCTGCTGCACCGCCGTTCCGGTCGACGCCCGGATGTGGGCGAAGAACAGGGGGGATCGGACGTGGTCCGCGATTTCCCGCAGGTTGCGGTTGTTCCAGGCGGGTCCCACGTCCCGCAGGACCCCCGGAGTACCGCCGTCCTCCGTGTACCACCCGACGCCGAAGCCGTCGCCGTTCGTCGTCTCCACACCCAGTTTGGAGTGCAGGCTCTGGTCGATCAGTGAGTGCTCGGGTTTGTACAGGATGGTGTCGAGCAGGAGGGGCGTTCCCGAGTACGCAAGCCATCGGCACATGAGTGATCACCTGTTCTCGTTCTCCAGCGCGGTCCGGGACTGCTCGCGCGTCTGGCAGAGGCAGGTGCTCGCCTCGTCTGCCGGGCCGTTCCCCGGCCGAGCCATGGGTGACGCCGACCGGACCTGCCTACCGGCAGTCCCATGATCCGCCCTCCCCCTGGTGATCGCCACGCGTGCGGGACCGGGCACTCGGCGCACCGGACACCGGCCGCTCTCGGCCGTTCCCGAGTACGCCAAAGCCGCAAGCGAGAACGCTTCTTCGCCTGCGGTGTGGTCACAGGGCGGTTCGTGCGGTTCGTGCCGGCAGGGCCTACCAGTCCTTGACGACGGCCGCGGCTCCGGTGCTCAGGGTGAGGCTGGTGCCCAGGACCACGACGAGGGTGATCGTGGCGAGGACGCCGCCTGGGGCGCCGGGGCGGGGGCCCAGGCGGATCGGCACGTCGCCCTGCGGGTCCCGGGTGACCTGGTCGTAGACGCCGCTCATGGGGTCGGACGTACGGATCCACTCCGTCACCACAGCCTGTTCGGTCACGCCCTGATCGTGCATCCGCTGCTCCTCGCTCATGCCGGAGCGCAGGATGAACAGCAGGGCTGCCCACGGGCCGGGGCCCCCTCCCCCATGGCCCACCCGCCGTAGTACATCCCTGCAGGGATCCCCACCAGGACCACCGCCGCCCCGCCGAGCCCGACCGCTTCAGCGCGGGAGGGAAGCGGGTCGGCCCGCGGGCGTCGTCTTCGCGCGACCCTTCGGCCGCGTTCGCCGCGGCTGCGTCCCCTGGGCGTCCCCGGGAACGCGAAAGGCGGCCCCGAAGGGCCGCCAAGATCACCGCAGCGACTCACGCCGCCAGCAAAGAAGCTGGCCAGATCGTTTCTGCACATCTGGTGCGCAGTGGGGCGGGTGGGACTCGAACCCACGGCCGACGGATTATGAGTCCGCTGCTCTAACCGGCTGAGCTACCGCCCCTTCACGGCGTGGCGCGTACATGTGTGCGCGCCGTCTGCCGCAGCATAGCCGCTCATACGATCTCCTGCCTCGGATGCCTCGCATGATCGGCTTCGCCTGCTGAGGGAGACCGTTCTGAGGGCTGCCCGGTTCCAGAACCAGGGCAAAAAGAAAGAGGACCTCGTGTGAGGTCCTCTTCTTTCATGCTCCCCCGACTGGACTCGAACCAGTAACCTGCCGGTTAACAGCCGGCTGCTCTGCCAATTGAGCTACAGGGGACTGCGCTCCCCCGACTGGACTCGAACCAGTAACCTGCCGGTTAACAGCCGGCTGCTCTGCCAATTGAGCTACAGGGGATTGCTGCGGTGCACCGAACAGCCCACCTCCGGCCTTGCTGGAGGGGCGAGCGCCCGTTGCGAGTCATAGATTAGCGCAAGCAGGGGGGTGCTCCGCCAATCGGTATCTCCAGCAGGCCGGGCACCACACGACGAAGGGTGGCAGGCATGCGGTACAAGGTCACGTTCGTGGTCGGACTGGCCCTCGGATACGTCCTCGGAACCCGCGCGGGGCGCGAGCGTTACGAGCAGCTGAAGAAGTCCATGCGCGAGATCGCGCAGAACCCCGCGGTGCGCAATGCCGCCGAGAGCGCCGGACACACGGGCCGGGAGTACGCCGGGAAGGCCTACGCCGCCGTGAGCCACAAGGTCGGCGACGCGGTGCCCGCCTCGCTCTCCGGGCGGGTACGCGGACTGCGCGACCGGGCCGGCGGCGGCTCCGAAGATGAATGGGGCACCAGCAACACCTGAACCGCTGGAACCGGGCGGGATCCGGCGCCTCCGGGCGGCGGATCCCGCCCCGGCGTGCGGCAGAATTCTCCGCATGGGGATAGTCGCCGGGCTGGACAGCTCTTCCGCCTTCACTCGCATCGTCGTCTGTGACACCGACACGGGTGCCGTGCTGCGCCAGGGGTACGCCCCGCATCCACAGCCGGCCGGCGATCCCGAGAGCGTCCACCCCCACGAGACCGACCCGCAGGCCTGGCTGCTCTCCCTCGGCGAGGCCGCCGGCGGCGGGCTCCTCGAAGGCGTGCAGGCCATCGGCGTCTCCGCGCAGCAGCACGGGCTGCTGCCCCTGGACCAGCAGGGCGCCCTCGTACGCCCGGCCCTGATCGGCAACGACAAGCGCGGGCAGGTGGCCGTCGCCGACCTGATCGAGGCCCTCGGCGGCCGGCAGGCCTGGGCCGAGGCCGTCGGGTCCGTCCCGCACTCCGCGCAGCCTGTGGCGAAGCTGGCCTGGCTGGCCCGCACCGAGCCGGAGGCGGCCCGCCGGGTGGCCGTACTGATGTCCCCGCACGACTGGCTGGTCTGGCAGCTGCTGGGCCGGCCGGCCCGGCGGACCACCGACCGCGGCGGCGCCTCGGGTACCGGGTACTGGTCACCGGCCACCGGCTCCTACCGCCCCGATCTGGTCGAGCTGGCGCTCGGGCACATGGCGCTGCTGCCCGAGGTGCTCGGGCCGGCCGAGGCCGCCGGGATGACACCGGAGGGGCTGCTGATCTCCGCCGGCACCGGGGAGACCATGGCCGCCGCGCTCGGGCTGGGCCTCGGCCCCGGCGACGCGGTGGTCTCGCTGGGCGCCTCCGGCTCGGTGATGGCCGTGCACCGCGAGGCGCTGTCGGAGCCGGGCGGACTGATCACCTCGCTGGCCGACGCCGGCGGCATGCACCTGCCGGTGGTGAACACCTCCAATGCCGTACGGGCGCTGCGCGGCACCGCCGAGCTGCTCGGCACCGATCTGGAGGGGCTGTCCGAGCTCGCGCTGAAGTCGACGCCGGGTGCGCACGGCCTCGTACTCCTGCCGTACCTGGAGGGTGAGCGGACGCCGAACCTGCCGCACACCGCGGGGACCCTGTCCGGGCTGCGGCGGGACTCGATGAAGCCGGAGCACCTGGCGCGGGCCGCGTTCGAGGGCATGCTGTGCGGGCTGGTGGACGCGCTCGACGTGCTGCGTTCGCGCGGGGTGGAGATCCGCCGGGTGTTCCTGCTGGGCGCGGCGGCCGAGCTGCCCGCCGTACAGGCCGCGGCTCCGGGGCTGTTCGGGACGCAGGTCGTCGTACCGGCGCCGGCCGACTACGCGGCGCTGGGCGCGGCGCGCCAGGCCGCCTGGGCGCTCGGGGTGCAGCAGGGCACGCTGGCACCGCACACCCCGCCGGTGTGGCCGGGTCCGGCGGCGCAGGTCTTCGAGCCGGGCGATGAGTACCCGGCCTGGCAGGCGGTGCGTCAGCAGTACATCGCGACGCGGGAGCAGATCCACCCCGGGGCGTTCCAGGGCTGAGCGGCTGAGCGGCTTAGCGGCCGAGCACCCCGACGCCTGCTGGGGCGCGGGGCCTACTGCCGCTGGAGTAGGCCGGGCGGCCGGTCTACTCCTTTTGACCGGCCTTTGCGAAAACCGGTGGGGATCGGCCGCGCGGTGGCCGAAGATGGAGTGAACCCCCTCGATCTTGCCGACCGGAGCCTACGCGTGCTCATACGACTTCTGCGGACCCATCTGGGTCCGTACCGGAAACCGATCACTCTCCTGGTCCTGCTGCAACTGCTGCAGACCAGCGCAAGCCTCTACCTGCCCACGCTGAACGCGGACATCATCGACAACGGTGTCGTCAGCGGGGACACCGGCTACATCCTGCGCTTCGGCGCGCTGATGCTCGGCGTCTCCCTCGTCCAGCTCGTGTGCAACATGGGAGCCGTCTACTTCGGCGCCCGTACCGCGGCCGCCGTCGGCCGCGACATCCGCGCCGCGGTCTTCGACCGGGTGCAGAGCTTCTCGGCCCGCGAACTCGGCCAGTTCGGCGCGCCCTCGCTGATCACGCGTACGACGAACGACGTGCAGCAGATCCAGATGCTGGTCCTGATGACCTTCACGCTGATGGTCTCGGCTCCGATCATGTGCATCGGCGGCATCGCCATGGCGCTCTCGCTCGACGTGAAGCTGTCGGGCGTCCTGCTGGCCGTGGTCCCCGTCCTCGGCCTGGCGGTCGGCGCGATCGTCTTCCGGACGCGGCCACTGTTCCGGAAGATGCAGGTCCGCCTGGACACCGTGAACCGGGTGCTGCGCGAGCAGATCACCGGCAACCGCGTGATCCGCGCCTTCATCCGCGACGACTACGAGAAGGACCGCTTCCGGGAGGCCAACGCCGACCTGACCGGGGTCTCCCTCGCGGCCGGCAAGCTGCTCGCGCTGATGTTCCCGACCGTGATCGTGGTCGTGAACATCTCCAGCGTCGCCGTCATCTGGTTCGGCGCGATGCGCATCGACAGCGGCGGCATGGAGATCGGCCAGCTGACGGCCTTCCTCGCCTACCTGATGCAGATCGTCATGGCCGTGATGATGGCCACCTTCATGTTCATGATGGTGCCGCGCGCCGAGGTCTGTGCCGAGCGCGTCCAGGAGGTCCTGGACACCGAGTCCAGCGTGGTCCCGCCCGTCGACCCCGTACGCAAGCTGCTCGCCCGCGGGCAGTTGGAGCTGCGCGGCGCCGACTTCCGCTACCCGGGCGCCGAGGCGCCGGTGCTGCGCGGGGTGGACCTGGTGGCCCGCCCCGGCGAGACCACCGCGGTCATCGGCTCCACCGGCAGCGGCAAGTCCACGCTGCTGGGCCTGGTCCCGCGATTGTTCGACGCGACCGGCGGCGATGTGCTGGTCGACGGTGAGGACGTACGCCGCCTCGACCCGGAACTGCTGGCCAAGACGGTCGGCATGGTCCCGCAGAAGCCGTACCTCTTCTCCGGAACCGTCGCCTCCAACCTGCGGTACGGGCGTCCCGACGCCACCGACGAGGAGCTGTGGCACGCGCTGGACGTGGCGCAGGCCAAGGGCTTCGTGTCGGAGCTGGACGGCGGTCTGGACGCGCCCATCACCCAGGGCGGGACCAACGTCTCCGGCGGCCAGCGCCAACGCCTGGCCATCGCCCGCACCCTGGTGCAGCGCCCGGAGATCTACCTCTTCGACGACTCCTTCTCGGCCCTCGACTACGCGACGGACGCGGCGCTGCGCGCGGCGCTCTCCCGCGAGACGGAGGAGGCGACGGTGGTCATCGTCGCCCAGCGGGTCTCCACGATCCGCGACGCCGACCGGATCATCGTGCTGGACGAGGGCCAGGTCGTGGGCGAGGGACGCCACCACGAGCTGATGGCCGACAACGAGACCTACCGGGAGATCGTGCTCTCCCAGCTGACGGAGGCGGAGGCCGCATGAGCGGGCCCGGAGGACGGATGATGATGGGGCCGGCCGAGCGGTCCATGGATTTCAAGGGCTCGGGCAAGCGGCTGCTGAGCCAGATCGCGCAGGACCGGGTCAAGCTGTGGGGCATGGTCGCCGCCGTGGTCGGCAGCGTCGGGTGCTCGGTCGTCGGTCCGAAGATCCTCGGCGAGGCGACCGACCTTGTGTTCGCGGGGATCATCGGCCGGCAGATGCCGGCCGGGATCACCAAGGAGCAGGCGCTGGACGGGCTGCGCGCCAAGGGCGAGGGCGGGATGGCGGACATGCTGTCCGGCACCGACTTCACCCCCGGTGAGGGCATCGACTTCGGTGCCGTCGGGGTCGTGGCGATCTGGGCGCTGGTGGTCTTCACCCTCGCCGGCCTGCTGATGCTGGTCGCGACGCGGCTGTCGAACCACATCATGAACGGCACCGTGTACCGGCTGCGCGAGGAGCTGCAGGGGAAGCTTTCACGGCTGCCGCTGTCGTACTTCGACCGGCAGAAGCGCGGCGAGGTGCTCAGCCGGGCCACCAACGACATCGACAACATCGGGCAGACGCTCCAGCAGACGATGGGTCAGCTGCTCAACTCGCTGCTGACGATCGTCGGCGTGCTGGCGATGATGTTCTGGATCTCCCCGCTGCTGGCGCTGGTCGCGCTGGTGACGATCCCGGTGTCGGTCTTCGTCGCGGCGAAGATCGGCAAGAAGTCGCAGCCGCAGTTCGTGGCGCAGTGGAAGTCGACGGGCGCGCTCAACGCTCACATCGAGGAGATGTACTCGGGCCACACGCTGGTCAAGGTCTTCGGCCGGCAGAAGGAGTCCGCGGCGGTCTTCGCCGAGCAGAACGAGGCGCTGTACCGGGCCTCGTTCAAGGCGCAGCTGGTCAGCGGGATCATGCAGCCGGTGATGTTCTTCATCTCGAACATCAACTACGTGCTGGTGGCGGTCGTCGGCGGTCTGCGGGTGGCCTCGGGCAGCCTGTCGATCGGTGACGTGCAGGCCTTCATCCAGTACTCGCGCCAGTTCTCGATGCCACTGACGCAGGTCGCCTCGATGGCGAACCTGGTGCAGTCCGGTGTCGCCTCGGCGGAGCGGGTGTACGAGCTGCTCGACGCGGAGGAGCAGGAGCCGGACGTCGAGGTTCCGGAGCGTCCGGAGCGGATCCGCGGCCAGGTCACGCTCGACAAGGTGGCCTTCCGCTACGAGCCGGACAAGCCGCTGATCGAGAACCTGTCGCTGACGGTCGAGCCCGGCCAGACGGTCGCGATCGTCGGCCCGACGGGTGCCGGCAAGACCACGCTGGTGAACCTGCTGATGCGGTTCTACGAGGTCACGGGCGGCGAGATCGCCCTGGACGGGGTGGACATCGCGAAGATGACCCGCGAGGAACTGCGCGGCGGCATCGGCATGGTGCTCCAGGACACGTGGCTGTTCGGCGGGACCATCGCGGAGAACATCGCGTACGGCGCGGCGCGCGAGGTCACGCGCGCCGAGATCGAGGAGGCGGCGCGCGCCGCCCACGCGGACCGGTTCATCCGCACCCTGCCGGACGGCTACGACACCGTGCTGGACGACGAGGGCGCGGGCGTCAGCGCGGGCGAGAAGCAGCTGATCACCATCGCCCGGGCGTTCCTGTCGGACCCGGTGATCCTGGTGCTCGACGAGGCGACGAGCTCGGTGGACACCCGTACCGAGGTGCTGATCCAGAAGGCGATGGCGCGCCTGGCGCACGGCCGTACGTCCTTCGTGATCGCGCACCGGCTGTCCACGATCCGCGACGCGGACGTGATCCTGGTGATGGAGAACGGCTCGATCGTGGAGCAGGGCACGCACGAGGAGCTGCTGGAGGCGGAGGGTGCGTACGCGCGCCTGTACGCGGCGCAGTTCGCGCAGGCGGTGGCCGAGGTCGACTAGCGTCGGCGTGCCGGCTTGCTGTGGGGGTGCCCTCCGGAGGGGGGCACCCCTTCTCCGTACCGGTCTCCGGTCTCCTGGCTCCGGTCTCCTGGCTCAGTCCAGGTAGCCGCGGAGTTGGTCGGCGAAGGCGTGGTCGCGCAGCTTGTTGAGCGTCTTGGACTCGATCTGCCGGATCCGTTCGCGGGTCACGCCGAAGATCCGCCCGATCTCCTCCAGGGTGCGGGGCCTGCCGTCGGCCAGGCCGTAGCGCAGCTGCACGACCTTGCGCTCGCGCTCGCCGAGGGTGGACAGCACCGCTTCCAGATGCTCGCGGAGCAGGAAGAACGCGGCGGACTCCATGGGCGAGGCGGCGTCCCCGTCCTCGATCAGGTCGCCGAGGGCGACGTCGTCCTCCTCGCCGACCGGTGCGTGGAGCGAGACGGGCTCCTGTGCGAGGCGCAGCACCTCCAGTACCCGCTCGGGGGTCAGCTCCAGGTGGACGGCGACCTCTTCGGCGGTGGGCTCGTAGCCGCGCTCCTGGAGCATGCGGCGCTGGACGCGCACGACGCGGTTGATCAGCTCGACGACGTGGACGGGCACGCGGATGGTGCGGGCCTGGTCGGCGAGGGCCCGCGACATCGCCTGCCGGATCCACCAGGTGGCGTAGGTGGAGAACTTGTAGCCGCGGGCGTAGTCGAACTTCTCGACGGCCCGGATAAGTCCGAGGTTCCCCTCCTGCACGAGGTCGAGCATGGTGAGCCCGCGGCCCACGTAGCGCTTCGCGACGGAGACCACGAGCCGGAGGTTCGACTCGATGAGGCGCCTCTTGGCCATCCGGCCCATGACGACGAGCTTGTCGAGGTCGAGGGCGAGCCGCAGGTCGAGGTCGGGGGTGTTGCCCAGCTTCTCCTCGGCGAACAGGCCGGCTTCGACGCGGCGCGCGAGCTCGACCTCCTCGGCGGCGGAGAGCAGCGGGATCCTGCCTATCTCGCGCAGGTACTGGCGGAACAGGTCGGCGGAAGGGCTCGCTCCGCCGGTGTCGGCGCGCCGGCGCGGTTCGGGCACCTGCTCGACGAGCTCCAGCGCTTCGGGCTCTTCGGGCTCCTCGTCCACGGCGTCGACCTCGGGCTCTTCAGCCGCGGTGGCCTCGGTGTCCTGGACGGGCGGGCTCACGTTGACGGTCAGGATCTGGGTCTGCACGGGGGCGACCTCCAGGGCTCCGAGGACGGGGGCACCGCACTTCAGTGTGGGGTACGACACATCGCTGCCACGAGGGGCGTGCGAGCACTTTCTGAGTCCGGTGCGTGACCGGATGGTTACCCCCCGCCGGGAATCCCGATGCGCACCGGACGCATGTCCGAGAAGATCGATGCCATGTCCGAGTACGAAACCCACGTGACGGTGCGCTGTCCGGACCCGGGGGAACTGGCGCGGCTCGAAGCGTGGGCCGGGGGGCGGGGGTTGAAGGTGACGCACATCCTGCTGGCCCGGGGCCGGATGGTCTCGCAGCCGATGCTGACGCTGCCGGACCGCGACGGCCACGAGGCGCTGGTGCCCCGGCTGCGGGCGGCCGGCTTCGACCCGGTCCGGGTCAAGGCGGAGACGGCTGCGTGGACGGCGGACCGCCCGGGCCCGGGCGGCGGCTACTTCGAGCACCACCTCAAGCTTCGCGAACCTGGCCGAGGCCGCGTACCCCGGCACGGAGTGGGAGCACTTCGAGGCCGAGTACCCCCACCTGGCGTCGGCCGGCGAGGCGGCCTTCGTCGAGAGGCTGGTCGAGGCACTGCGCCCGACGTTCCGCTAGATCCCCTCCCGTGTCCACGGGGCCGTGCCCGCGCCGCCCGGGTCAGGGCGTAAGCCGGGTCAGAGGGACGCCAGGGGCCTGATCGGCGGGCCGGCCGTCCAGCCGCCGTCCACCGCCAGTTCGGCGCCGGTCATGTACGCGGCGGCGTCGGAGAGGAGGAAGGCGACCGCCGCGGCTATCTCCTCGGGGGCGCCGACGCGGCCCATCGGGGCACCGGGGAAGCGGCCCTCGCCGGGCTGGATGCCGATCGGCGCCGTCATCGGGGTCAGCGTCATGCCCGGGTGTACCGAGTTGACGCGGATCCGCGCCTCGGCGAGCTCGACCGCGCCTATCTTCGACAGGCCGCGCACGCCCCACTTGGAGGCCCCGTAACCGGCGGTGAGCGCCAGGCCCGTGAGACCGGCCGCGGAGGAGATGTTGACGATGGAGCCGCCGCCGTTCGCCCGCAGCAGCGGTATCGCGGCCTTGATGCCGATGAAGGTGCCGACCAGGTTGATCTCGACGACCTGCCGGAAGTGCTCGACGCTCTCGTGCTCCAGGAGCTGCCCGGTGGCTATGCCGGCGTTGTTGACGAGCCCGTCGATCCGGCCGAACTCGGCCACCGCGTGGTCGAGGGCGGCTTGCCAGTCGGCCTCGCTCGTGACGTCGTGCCGTAGGAACCGGGCCGCGCCGCCGAGCTTCGCCGCCGTCCGCGCACCCTCCGCCTCCAGCACGTCGGTGATCAGCACGCTGCCGCCCCCGTCCACGACGGCCCGCGCGGCGGCCGCGCCCAGCCCGCGCGCTCCCCCGGTGATGACGACGGCCTTGCCGGTCAGATCCACAACAGCCACGGTCCACACCCCTGACGAAGGTATATGGCTAATCGGCATACTCGGCCGACGGTGCGTCAGTGTGCCACGGCCCCCAGGACCCGCGACACCCCCTGCTCCTTCGGCCCCAGGAACCGCGGCTCCGGCTTGAAGGCCGCGTCCAGCGCCGCCTTGCCCGCCGCGAAGACCTCGCGCGTGCCGCCGTAATACCAGGTCGCATCGTGCTCGTCGTCCACGCCGATCCCGTACGAGTCCAAGCCCGCCGCGTCGCACAGCGCGACGGCCCGGCGTATGTGGAAGCCCTGGCTGATCAGCACCGCCCGCTTCACCCCGAAGATCTCCTTGGCCCGGACGCAGGAGTCCCACGTGTCGAACCCGGCGTAGTCGCTGACGACGCGGTCACCCGGCACCCCGTGGGCCGTCAGGTACGTCCGCATCGCGTCGGGCTCGTCGTACTCGGTGCGGCTGTTGTCCCCGGTGACGAGCACGACCTTGGCCTTGCCCGTGCGGTACAGCTCCACCGCCGCGTCGAGCCGTCTGGCCAGATACGGGGTCGGCCGGCCGTTCCACAGACCCGCGCCGAACACCACCGCGACCTCGGCGGCCGGCGCGTCGGCCGTGCTCCGCAGCCGGTCCGCGGCCGCCGCGTGCGTCCACGCCGAGGGCAGCAGCAACAGCACGCACCCGGCCACCACCGCCTGGACGGCCCGCCGCCGCCCTGCCACCGTCCTCATCCAGCCCTGCATCAGCTTCGACTTCGACTTCGACTTCCGCTTCATGGTCGTTCCCCCCGTTGCGCCACACGTCGTTCGCACACATTGACGATCTACGCCCGCACCCCAGTTCCCCGCTCCCCGCCTTTCACTCGTACGAATGAGCGGGTGAGCTCCCGGTAAACACCCGTCACCCCTGCGCAACGCCACCGACATCTGCGCCCCGCAGGATCGGTTCATGACGGAGCTGGTGCACCCTCCCGAGTCCCTGTCCCTCCCCTTTCCCCCCGCCACCGCCACGGAGCTGCTGACCCGGATATCCACCCAACTCGGCACGCAGCTCAGCGGATTGCGCCCGTGGCGCCCGGCGGGGGGCCGGTCCGACGGAGCCCCCGCATGCAGCCCACCCTCGTCGCCGTCGCCCACGGCAGCCGCGACCCCCGCGCCCTCCCCGCCGCCCTGGCCCTCCTCGACCGGATCCGCGAGCTCCGCCCCCGCCTCGACGTCCGGCTCGGCCACATCGAGCTGAACCGGCCCCTGCTCGCCGAGACCCTCCGCGACGCCACCGGCGCGGCCGTGCTCGTCCCGCTGCTCCTGGGCCGCGGCCACCACGTCAAGCGGGACCTCCCCGCGGCCGCCGCCCGCGCCGCCCACCTGGACACCCGCGTAGCCGCCCCGCTCGGCCCGCATCCGCTGCTGGTCGAGGCCCTGTACGAGCGGCTCCTGGAGGCCGGCCGGGCCCCTGGCACGGGCACGGCCGTCGTCCTCGCCGCCGCGGGCTCCCGCGACCCCGACTCGGCGGCCGACACCCGCCGCACCGCCGCCCTGCTCTCCGAACGCCTCGGCGGCGCGGCCGTCGTACCGGCCTACGCCTCCGCCGCCGCCCCGACCGTGCCCGACGCCGTCCGCGCCCTCACCGCCCGCGGCCACCACCGGATCGCGGTGGCCTCGTACTTCACCGCCCCCGGCCGCTTCGCCACGCAGTGCGCCGCCGCCGCACCCGGCCCCGCGGCCGCCCCGCTCGGCGACCACCCGGCCCTGGCGCGCCTCGTGCTCCAGCGCTACGACGAGGCCCTGGCCCGGCAGCTCACCCCCCTGCCCTCCGCGGCCCCCCTGAAACTGGCCACCGCATAAAGACCGCGTTGGCGCGGATTGCTCAGATTGGTCGCATTGTCGGTGTTCCCGGTTACCGTCTGAGCATGGAAGGCATGGAACGCACCGGCACCGCACCCGCCCCGCACCCCGACCCGGACGCCCCCGGCGCCCCGTACGACGCGTCCGACACCGAGCGCTGGGCGGCCGAGCCCGACAAACGCCCCGGCCGGACCGCCTTCCAGCGCGACCGGGCCCGCGTACTGCACTCCGCCGCGCTGCGCCGCCTCGCAGGGAAGACCCAGGTGGTCACCCCCGGCAGCCGCTCGTACGACTGGGACGCCAGCCCCCGCACCCGCCTGACGCACTCCCTGGAGTGCGCCCAGGTCGGCCGCGAGCTCGGTGCGGCCCTCGGCTGCGATCCCGACCTGGTCGAGGCCGCCTGCCTCTCGCACGACATGGGCCACCCGCCCTTCGGGCACAACGGCGAGGAGGCGCTGAACGAGTTCGCGAAGGACTGCGGCGGCTTCGAGGGCAACGCCCAGTCGCTGCGGCTGCTGACCCGCTTGGAGCCGAAGCGGTTCGTGCCCGACCCGGCCACCGGTGAGCTCAGCAGCGTCGGCCTCAACCTCACCCGCGCCTGCCTGGACGCCGCCACCAAGTACCCCTGGGCCCGCGGCGGCCACCCCACCGACCCCGACTCGGTCAAGTTCGGTGCGTACGAGGACGACCTGCCGGTCTTCGAGTGGCTGCGGCGCGGCGCGCCCGCGGACCGCAAGTGCTTCGAGGCCCAGGTGATGGACTGGTCGGACGACGTCGCGTACTCCGTCCACGACTTCGAGGACGGGCTGCACGCCGGGCACCTCGACCCCAACCTCCTCTTCGCCGAGCCCGAGCGCACCGCCATCTGGCAGGTCGCGATCGGCCGGTACGTGCCGGCCGACACCGCGCCGGAGGAGCTGCGGGACGCCCTCGACCGGCTGATGGAGCAGGACTGGTGGGCGCACGGGTACGACGGGTCGGCCGTCGCCCAGGCCCGCCTCAAGGACGCCACCAGCCAGCTGATCGGCCGGTTCTGCCTGGCCGCCGAGGGCGCCACCCGCGAGGCGTACGGCTCCGGCCGGCTGACCCGGTACGCGGCCGAGCTGGTCGTTCCGCGCGAGGCGCGCAACGAGTGCGCGGTCCTCAAGGCCGTGGCCGACCTGTACGTGATGCAGCGCGACGAGCAGGAGCGGCTCCGCGCCGACCAGCGCATCGTCCTGGCCGAACTCGCCGAGGCCCTCAGTGCCCGCGCCCCAGAGGGGCTGGACCCGCAGTTCCGGGCGATCTTCGACGCCGCGCCCGACGACAGAGCGCGCAAACGCGCGGTCATCGACCAGATCGCTGCGCTCACGGACGCCTCCGCGCGCTCCCTGCACGCCCGGCTCGCACGGCGCGCGCGCCGCCCCGTCGGGTGAGCCGATCGGGCCATTCCCCCTTCACGCGGCAGGCTCAGTGCGGGACGCTCGCATGTGGTCGCATGTGGCGGAGAGGTTATGAGGAGGCATCAGGTGGTCGACGCACACCGGACATTCGTCATCGTCGGCGCAGGGCTCGCCGGGGCCAAGGCGGCAGAGACGCTGAGGTCCGAGGGGTTCACGGGGCGGGTGATCCTGGTCGGCGACGAGCGCGACCATCCCTACGAACGGCCCCCGCTGTCCAAGGGGTACCTCCAGGGCAAGGAGGAGCGCGACAGCGTCTTCGTGCACGAGCCGTCCTGGTACGCGAAGGCCGACATCGAGCTGCACCTCGGCCAGCCCGCGGTCCAGCTGGACCGGGAGGCCCGCAAGGTGGTCCTCGGTGACGGCACGGCGCTGCACTACGACAAGCTGCTGCTGGCCACCGGGGCGGAGCCGCGCCGCCTCGACATCCCGGGCACGGGCCTGGCCGGGGTGCACCACCTGCGCCGGCTCGCCCATGCCGAGCGGCTGAAGGGCGTACTGGCCACCCTCGGCCGGGACAACGGGCACCTGCTGATCGCGGGCGCCGGGTGGATCGGCCTGGAGGTCGCCGCCGCGGCCCGCGGCTACGGAGCCGAGGTCACCGTGGTCGAGCCGCTGGCCACCCCGCTGCACGCAGTGCTCGGTCCGGAGATCGGCCGGCTCTTCGGGGACCTGCACGCGGAGCACGGGGTCCGCTTCCACTTCGGTGCGCGGCTCACCGAGATCGTCGGGCACGACGGCATGGTGCTCGCGGCCCGGACCGACGACGGGGAGGAGCACCCGGCGCACGCCGTGCTCGCGGCGATCGGGGCGGCGCCGCGGACCGCGCTCGCCGAGACCTCCGGGCTGGCCCTGGTCGACCGGCAGCACGGCGGCGGCATCGCCGTGGACGCCTCGCTGCGGACCAGCGACCCGGACGTGTTCGCCGTCGGGGACGTGGCCGCCGCGCACCACCCGCTGCTCGGGACCCGGCTGCGGGTCGAGCACTGGGCGAACGCGCTCAACGGCGGCCCGGCCGCGGCGCGGGCGATGCTGGGCCAGGAGGTCTCGTACGACCGGGTGCCGTACTTCTTCTCCGACCAGTACGACGTGGGCCTGGAGTACTCGGGGTACGCCCCGGCCGGCGGCTACGACCAGGTGCTGATCCGCGGCGACGTGGCCAAGCGGGAGTTCATCGCGTTCTGGCTGTCGGAGGGGCGGGTGCTGGCCGGGATGAACGTGAATGTGTGGGATGTCACCGAGCACATCCAGGCCCTGATCCGGTCCAAGGCGTCGGTCAACCGCGAGGCCCTGTCGGACCCGTCGGTTCCGCTTGACTCCCTGGTGGAGGGCTAGGGGGTTGGCGGGGGGCCTGACGGGTTTGTGGGCGCCCGGCCGTAGACTTCACGGGTGGCAGGACGGATCAACGACGACGATGTGAAGGCGGTACGGGACGCGGTCCCGATCGACGCCGTGGTCTCCGACTACCTCCAGCTGCGCAACGCGGGCGGCGGCAACCTCAAGGGCCTCTGCCCCTTCCACGACGAGAAGTCCCCGTCCTTCCAGGTCAGCCCCAGCAAGGGTCTCTACCACTGCTTCGGCTGCCAGGCGGGCGGGGACACCCTCGACTTCATCATGAAGATCGACCACCTGTCCTTCTCGGAGGCCGTCGAGCGCCTCGCCGGCCAGGCCGGCATCACGCTCCGGTACGAGGAGGGCGGGTACACCGCCGGCACCAGCGGCCGCGGCGAGCGCATCCGGCTCGTCGAGGCCCACAAGGCGGCCGCCCAGTTCTACGTCGAGCAGCTGGGCAGCGCCGAGGCGGAGATCGGCCGCAGGTTCCTCGCCGAGCGCGGCTTCGACCAGGCCGCGGCCGAGCACTTCAGCGTCGGGTACAGCCCGGCCGGCTGGGACCACCTGACCCGCTTCCTGCGCGGCAAGGGCTTCAGCGACAAGGAGCTGATCACCTCCGGCCTGGCCCAGGACAGCCGCAGCGGCAAGCCCATCGACCGCTTCCGCGGCCGGCTGATGTGGCCGATCCGCGACATCAGCGGCGAGGTGGTCGGTTTCGGCGCGCGCAAGCTGCGCGACGACGACAACGGGCCGAAGTACCTGAACACGCCGGAGACGGCGATCTACAAGAAGTCCCAGGTGCTGTACGGCATCGACCTGGCGAAGAAGGAGATCGCGAAGACCTCGCGGGCCGTGGTGGTCGAGGGCTACACGGACGTGATGGCCTGCCACATGGCCGGGGTCACGACCGCGATCGCGACGTGCGGCACCGCCTTCGGCGGCGACCACATCAAGATCCTGCGCCGCCTGCTGATGGACAACGCGACCGCCGAGGTGATCTTCACCTTCGACGGCGACGCGGCCGGCCAGAAGGCCGCGCTCCGCGCCTTCGAGGACGACCAGAAGTTCGCCGCCGAAACCTCCATCACCATCGCCCCCGGCGGCATGGACCCGTGCGATCTGCGCCTGGCGCAGGGGGACGCTGCGGTCTCCGGGCTGGTGGAGGCCCGTACCCCGCTGTTCGAGTTCGCGCTGCGGCACATCGTGGCCCGGCACAACCTGGAGAACCCGGCGGGCCGGGCGGCCGCGCTGGACGAGGCGGCGCCGGTCGTCGCCAACATCAAGAACATCGCGATCCAGCACGAGTCGGCGGTCCAGCTGGCGGGGATGCTGGGCATCCGGGACGAGCAGTTCGTCGTCAAGCGGGTCGCGCAGCTGGCGCGCTGGGCGCGGGAGCGGGGCAACCAGCCCGGCGGGCAGCAGCAGGGCCGCGGCCGGCCGTCGCAGGCGTCCTCGTACGAGGCGGCCCCGGCGCCGAGCGGTCCCGTGGGCGGCGGGCCGGCGCTCAACCTGCGCAGCCCCGCGCACCGCACCGAGCGCGAGCTGCTCAAGCTGGCGCTCCAGCGGCCGGCCCTGGTCTCGCCGGCCTTCGACGCGTACGGGGTCGACGAGTTCACCGCCCCGCCGTATGCGGCGGTCCGCGAGGCCATCCAGGCCGCGGGCGGCGCCTCCCTGGGCACCGACGACTACCTGGCCCGGGTCCGCGACGCCGCGCCGAACGACACGGTCCGCGCGCTCGTCACCGAGCTGGCGGTCGAGGCCATCCACGCCAAGACGGTGGACGAGGTCTACGCCGGGGTGCAGCTGGTCCAGGTCCGGCTGCGCGCGGTCGACCGCCGGGTCCACGAGATCCAGGGCACGATGTCGCGCCTGGGCACCCAGGCCCCGCCGGAGCAGCTGGCGGCGGTCCAGGAGGAACTCTGGGTCCTGCAGCAGTACGGGCAGCGCCTGCGCAACCGCGGCGCCGAGGGCTTGTAGAGCACCTCCTAGCGCCGTCTGAGCCAGTCGCCGCTCGGTATCTCGGTGCCGGACTCGCGCAGCGTGCGGGCCAGCAGCGGGGCCGCCAGGTAGACCCAGGCGGGGGTCCGGGTGCCGTCCGGGCGGACCGCGTCCCGGCGGACCCGGTCGTAGACGTTCAGCGGCCGATCGGGGCCGTGGTACTCCTCCAGCCGGTCCAGTTCGGCCAGCAGCCTCCCGTACGCGCCGGGCGCCGCGGTGACCAGCTCGCCGACGATCTCCGATCCCGGGTGCGGGACGGCGTACGGGTAGCCGGGACCGTCGTACAGGAGCGCGTCCGGGAGCCGGGCGGGCTCCTCTGCGGCCGTGCGGCCGCGCAGGAACAGGTCGTGGTTGACCTCGCCGGGGCGCAGGGTCCCGTACACGAAGAAGGGGAGCTCGGCGGTCATCCGGCCTTCACCTCGGCGCGGGCGAGAGCCGGATCCTGTGCCGGCTGCGCGGGCTGCGGCGGCTGCGGCCGATCGGCTGATGTCACGGGGCCCTCCCTCGGGTACGGCGGACAGCGCGCGGTCCGGGACTTTCGTCCCGAGTCTGCCTGCGTCCCTCCACCGTACGCACCGCTGTTACACAACCTCCCGGTGCCCGTGATCGTCGCCGTCTACCGTCGATCCGTCCTGCCTCAGACCCCTTTGGCTGCTCATGACGCGACCCATTCGCCACCTCACCGCCGCCCTCCTGTGCGCCTTCACCTGTGCGCTCGCCGTCGGCGGCTGCTCCGCACCCGGAGGGCTGGGCGTCGGCGAGCCCGCGCCGCCCGTATCGGCCCAGCCGCAGCCCGAGTCGCTCTGGCCGCTGTGGACCGACCGCTCGGTTTCGGGGCCGGGCAAATCGGTCGGCACCCGGGAGCCCCCGCCGCAGCCGCTGGAGAACGCGCCCGAGGTGGGGGCCGGCGGACTGCCCGCGGTGAACGTGCAGGACGTCGTACGCGCCGACAAGCAGATGAAGGCGTTCGCGGCGAAGGGCTGGATCGACGCGCCCGGCAAGGTCGGAATGCGCCCACCCGTCTTCCGCGACCTCACGGGCGACGGGAGTCAGGAGCTGATCGTCGCCGCCGACGCGGAGACGGGGCGCACCGCGCTGACCGTGTACAGCGCCGAAGGGACCCGGATCGTCCCCATCCTGTTCACCGTCGGCCGGCGGATGGCCGCCGAGACCATCGGCGGCGACCTGCTGCTGCGCACCGCCGCCGACGACGGCTCCGAGCAGGCCGTCCGCTACCACTGGGACGGCGAGCGGATGAGGGTCGTCAGCGACGAGCGGCGGTACAGCAAGTCCTTGCCGGGCTGCGACAGCGACAGCGCCCGGATCCCGCAGCCGAAGCGCACCGGCAGATACGGCCAGGTGTGCGAGTGAGGCCCGTCCTGGTCCGCTGTCGCCACCTCCTCCAGGCCCTCGGCCTGCGCTGGAAGATCTCGATCCTGCTCGCGGCCGGCTGCTCGCTGGTCGCGGTGACCATCGCCGTACTGATCCACGGGGCGCGGGCCCAACAGGTCGGCGACGCGGCCCGGGAGGGCGCGCTCGCGCAGCTGGTCCGGGTACGACAGGTGTACGAGCTCACCGGCCGACTGGACGAGGACAAGGTCGGCGAGGCCGATGCGTGGATCGACTGCCCGGGGCTGCCGGCGCCGCTGCGCCGGGCGGCCCTGGCGGGGCAGCGCACCACCTACCTCGACCTGTCCGGGCCGGATCCGGCGGTGTGGGCGGCGCGCCCGGTCGGCGGCGACCACGTGCTGTCCGTACGGCGGTCGCTGGCCGGGGAACAGGCCGAACTGGTCGAACTGGAGCAGCAGCTGGTGGCTTCCGGGGCCGGGGTCGTGACGCTCGCGGCGATCGCCGGGGCGCTGCTGGCGAGCCGGCTGAGCAAGGACCTGCGCTCGGCCGCCGAGACGGCCCGCCGGATCAGCGAGGGCGAACTGGACGCGCGGATCGGGGCGTCGGGCGTGCCGGGAACCCGGAACGAGGTCGCCGAGCTGTCCTCGGCGGTGGACACGATGGCGGCCAGTCTCCAGCAGCGGCTGGAGGCGGAGCAGCGGTTCACGGCCGATGTGGCGCACGAGCTGCGGACCCCGCTGACGGGGCTGCACACCGCGGCCGAGCTGCTGCCGGCGGGGCGGCCCACGGAGCTGGTCCGGGACCGGGTCGCGGCGCTGCGGACGCTGACCGAGGACCTGCTGGAGGTGGCGCGGCTGGACGCGCGCAGGGAGGAGGCGCAGCTGGCGGCGCACGCGCTGGGTCCGCTGGTCGCGACGATCGCGCGGCGGTCGGGGGTGGCGGCGCAGGTGGTCGGCGCGGACTGCCCTGCGGTGGTCCGTACGGACGCCCGGCGCCTGGAGCGGATCCTGACGAACCTGCTGGTCAACGCCCGCAGGCACGGCGGGGATCCGGTCACGGTGACGGTCTCCCGGAGCACGGTGACGGTACGGGACTTCGGTCCGGGCTTCCCTGTGAAGCTGCTGAGGGAGGGGCCGCAGCGGTTCCTGACGGGCGCGGCCGAGCGGGGGCAGGGGACGGGGCTGGGCCTGACCATCGCGTTCGGGCAGGCGCAGGTGATCGGGGCGCGGGTGACGCTGTCGAACCCGGCCCCGGCGGGCGCGGAGGCGACGGTGACGCTGCCCGCGGCGTGAACCGGCGCGGGTCAGGGCTCGGGGCCCGGCCCGCGCCCCGGCTCACCCGGACGGCGTGGCGCCCCCGAATGACCGAATGCGGGGCCGTGACCTGCGGGAACGGTAGCCGCCCGAGCAGATCTGACGGAACCTCAGCAGGCGCTCCGCGGCCTGGCCGGGTTTCCTCGGGAACACGACCCCGTGTCTCCAGGAGCCCCCATGCGCCGACGCACCGCCCACGTGCTCACCGCCACCGCGCTGACCGCCGCCGCGTTCACGGGCCCGGTCGCCGGGGCGGTCGCCGCCGCGGAGCTCGGCACGGCGGGCTTCGCACCCGGCGACTTCGCGAAGCTGGAGGTATGGCCGAAAAGCGCCGCTCCCGGGGCCAGCGTCACCGTGAACACCACCGCCTGCGGCGCGGGCAGCCACGCCGACGGCGATGCCACCACGGTCGGCGGCGGCCGCTTCAAGCTGGTCCCCGGCACCCACAAGGAGGTGGTCATCGGGCAGTTCCAGATCGCCCGGGGCCTCCGCCCGGGCACCTACAACATCGGCGCGACCTGCGCCGACGGCAAGTTCGCCACCGGCGACCTGGTCGTCACCGAACGCGGCCCCAAGGGCCACGTCCGTACCGGGGTGGGTGGCGGGACGACCACCACCGTCGACCCCACCAAGATCACGGCGGGAGCGGTCGTGCTGGCCGCGGCCGCCGTCGGCGGTACCTGGCTCCTGCGTCGCCGGGCGAGCGGCACGCGGAGCTGACGGGCGCCCACCGCGGCTGCGACCGCGGTCCGACCGGTACCGTCCTCCGTCGCCCGCCCCGCGAGGTCCCCCCGTTCGCGGGGCCGGGCGACGGCCTGCCACACGGAAACACGGACTCGGACCGGGACTCGGACCGGGATCCGGACCCGGACTCGGAACACACCGCCAGGGGGCACCCATGGGCACAGGCCAGGCCGGCCGCGGCGGGCTCGTCGCGCTCGCCGCCTGCGTCGGCATCTGGCTCGTCGGCAGCGGCTCCGGCCAGTCCGTCGGACCCCCGCTGCCCTCCCCCGCGGACGCGCTGGAGCGGCAGGCGCACTACCCCGGCAGCATCGACCCGCTGCCCGGCTCCCCGCCGGCCCGGATCCGGATCCCGTCCATCCGGGTCGACGCCCCGCTGACCGGGCTGGGCCTCGGCCCCGACGGCAGCATCGAGGTGCCGCCGCCCGCCCGCCGCGATCTGGCGGGCTGGTACCGCGACGGCACCACCCCCGGCGCGGTCGGCACCGCCGTCGTCGTCGGCCACGTCGACCACGCCACCGGCCCGGCGGTCTTCTACCACCTCGGCGCGCTGCACCGCGGAGCCGCGATCGAGGTGCCGCGCGCGGACGGACGTACGGCCGTGTTCACCGTCCATGCGGTCGAGGTCTACGAGGCCGACCGCTTCCCCGACTCCCGCGTGTACGGGCCCTCGCCGCGCGCCGAGCTCCGCGTGATCACCTGCGGCGGGGGCTTCTCGCCGCGAACCGGCTACCAGGGCAACGTGGTCGTCTTCGCCCACCTCACCGGCACGTACTGACGGCAGCGCAGGCCCGTCAGCCCCACTGCTCCAGACCGAGCTTGACCACCAGCGCGGCAACCACCGTGAGCAGCACGCCGCGTACGAACCCGCTGCCCTTCTTCAGCGCCATCCGGGCTCCGACCATGCCTCCGGCCAGGTTGAACGCCGCCATCAGCGCGGCCAGCTGCCACAGCACCATGCCCTGGTACGCGAACATCGCGAGCGCCCCGGCGTTGGTGCAGCAGTTGACGATCTTGGCGGTCGCGGAGGCGGTGACCAGGTCGAGGTGGAGCAGCGCGGTGAGGGCGAGCACCAGGAAGGTGCCGGTACCGGGCCCGATGAGCCCGTCGTAGAAGCCGATGCCGAGGCCGGCGAGCCCGATGGCGAGGAGCACCCGCTGCCGGCTGACGGGCGCGGTCGAGGGGGCGGTGCCGAAGCCCGGCTTGAAGATCACGACGGCCGCGACGATCACGAGCACGCCCATGATGAGCGGGCGCATGGTGTCCTTGCTGATCCCGCCGGCCAGCACGGCGCCGCCCATGGATCCGGCGAGCGCGGCGAGGCCGATCCGGACGGCGAGCTTCACGTCCACCGGCGCCTTGCGTGCGTACGTCACCGCCGCGCCCGCGGTGCCGACGATGGCCACGGCCTTGTTGGTGCCGAGGACGGCGGCGGGGTGGGCGTTCGGCAGGCCGAGGAGCAGGGCGGGCAGGAGCAGCAGTCCGCCACCGCCCACCACCGCGTCGATCCAGCCGGCCGCGGCGGCGGCCACGCACAGCACGATGATCATGGTCGTTGATATGTCAGGCACGGTCACGACCCTATGGAGCCGATGGGTGCAGCAACCATCAATCGCCGGAAACTTGCGCAAAGGTTGAGCTTTGCCGGGCCGGCTCCCGGTCCGGGGCCACCGGGGCGGCCGGATTCACGGTCGCCGTCAGCGCCGTGGCGGCCAGCACACTGGCCAGCCCGAGCCCGGCCGCGAGCCGTCGCGCGGGCGGTACGGCGGCCAGCGCGGCCACGCCCGCCCGCAGGGCGGAGGGCCGGCGGGGCCCTCGGTGCCGGGCCGCGGGCGCGGGGGCGGGGGCGGCGGCGGCCCCGACCGGTACGGACAGGGGGACGTGCAGCGGGTGGCGCATGGCGCGGCGGCCTCTCGGAATCACGTAAGGGTCGGGATCAGGGTCGGGGTCAGAAGCTGAAGCACTCGGAATGGATGCGTCCGGCCGGCACCCCGGCCCGCAACAGCGCGCTCTGCGTCGCCTCCGCCATCCCCGGCGGCCCGCACAGGTAGACGTCGTGCTCGGTCAGCTCCGGCACCAGCGCGAGCAGCGCCTGCGGGGCCAGCGGGTCGTAGGCGGCGTCGGAGGACCCGAGCAGGTAGTGCAGCCCGGCCTGCCGCTCGGCGGCGATGGCGTCCAGCTCGGACCGCAGCACCAGCTGCTCCGCGGCCCCGGCCCGGTAGAGCAGCGTGATCTCCCCCGGCCCGCCGGGCAGCGTCTCGAACAGCGCCCGCATCGGCGTGATGCCGACCCCGCCCGCGATGAGCAGCACCTTGGGCCGGGTCCGCCGGGCGGCGGTGAGCGCTCCGAACGGCCCGGTGGCGATGACCCTGGTGCCGGGGCGCAGCCGGCGGATCCGGCGGGAGTGCCCGCCGAGCGCCTTCACGGTGATCCGCAGGGCGTGGCCCCGGACCGGCGCGGACAGCGAGAACGGCAGGGCGGTGTGCCACAGCCGCCGCTGCAGGAACCGCCAGCGCAGGAACTGGCCCGGCTCGGCGCGCAGTTCCGCCAGGTGCTCCCCGTACACGAGGACGGAGACCGCCCCGGGCCCCTCGACCCGCACAGCGGCCACCCGCAGCGCGTGCCGCAGGGCCTGCCGTACGGGGACCACGGCCCGGTACCAGACCAGCAGGACGGCGACGGTGGCGTGGGCGAGGGCCCAGAACCAGCCGGCCAGGGCGAGATCGGGCCCGGCGAGCTGGTGGCCGAAGGCCAGGGAGGCGGCGAGATGGACGAGGAGATGGACCCCGCGCCAGGTTTCGTGGCTGACCCGACGGCGTACGGCCCGGGCGGAGCTCACCCCGACGGCGGCCAGCAGGGCCGTGCCGGCGAAGGCGGCGGCCACCGCCGGGTAGCCGAACAGCTCCCGGACGGCGGAGACCACGTCGACGCCCTCGTGGACGGCGTATCCGCACAGGGCGAAGAGGGCGTGCCCGAAGCAGAGCAGCAGCACGTGCCGGCCGCCCCGCGCATGCCAGCGGGCGAGCCGGTCGGCGCCGACCCCGTGCTCGACGGAGGGCACCCGGGCCATCAGGAAGAGCAGTACGAGCACCCCGTACCCGGCGAGCAGGCCGGTGAGGTGGGCGGCGGTCGCGAACAGCGCGTCGAGCCGCGCGGAGGGCCGCACCTGGGCCGCCCACAGCAGCGCCACCAGCCCCGCACCGCCGAGCGTCCCGCCCTTGACCCGCATCGCCGCATCTCGCACACGGATCACGCTAAGGGCGGTCCGAGCGCCGCCGACCTGCCCGAACCGATCCTTAAGCCGCCCTTGAGGGATGCCTCACCGACCCTTAACCCGGGCGCTGAGGCGCGCGTTCCGTCCGGGTAACAGCGGCGATGCGGCGGGGAAACAGCGGACGCGCACGCTCGTGCCATGACCTCGGAGCGGCAGCGTGTGGCGGTGACGGGCGGCGCTCGCCGTCTCCGCGCCCCGCGCCACCTGCTCACCGACGACGGAGGCTCCTGATCATGGCCGCAGCCACGCCCACGCCCACCCCCGCCATCGTGCTCATCGGCCACGGCATGGTCGGCCAGCGCTACCTGGAGGCCCTCGCCGAGCGCGGGGCCACCGCCACGCACCGGATCACCGTGCTCTGCGAGGAGCCCCGGCCCGCCTACGACCGCGTCCACCTCACCTCGTACTTCTCCGGCAGCGCCCCCGAGGACCTCTCCCTCACCCCCGCCGGCTTCATGGAGCAGCACGGGATCGAGCTGCACCTCGGCGACCCCGCCGAGACCATCGACCGCGATGCCCGCACCGTCACCTCCCGCTCCGGGCGGGTGTTCCCGTACGACGTGCTGGTCCTCGCGACCGGCAGCCACCCCTTCGTGCCGCCCGTCCCCGGCAAGGACGCCCCCGGCTGCTTCGTCTACCGCACCATCGAGGACCTGCTCGCGATCGAGGAGTACGCGAAGACCCGCACCAGCGGCGCGGTCGTCGGCGGCGGGCTGCTCGGGCTGGAGGCCGCCGGCGCCCTCCAGGGCCTCGGCCTCGCCACCCGCATCGTCGAGTTCGCCCCGCGCCTGATGCCCGTCCAGGTCGACGACGGCGGCGGCGCGGCCCTGCTGCGCACCATCGAGTCGATGGGGCTGACGGTCCACACCGGCGTCGGCACCCAGGAGGTGCTCACCGGAGGGGACGGCCGCGTCACCGGCATGCGGCTCTCCGACGGCTCCACCGTCGACACCGACCTCGTCGTCTTCTCCGCCGGGGTCCGCCCCCGCGACCAGCTCGCCCGCGCCTCGGGCCTGACCGTCGGCGAGCGCGGCGGCATCGGCGTCGACGCCCGCTGCCGCACCTCGGACCCGCGCGTCTACGCCATCGGCGAGTGCGCGCTGGCCGCCGACGGCCGGGTGTACGGGCTGGTCGGCCCCGGGTACGAGATGGCCGAGACGGCCGCCGAGGACCTCCTGGGCCGGGACAGGGAGTTCACCGGAGCCGACCTCTCCACCAAGCTCAAGCTGCTCGGTGTGGACGTGGCCTCCTTCGGCGACGCCCACGGCGCGGCCCCCGGCAGCCTCGACGTCGTCTACTCCGACTCCCGCTCCGGCGTCTACAAGAAGCTGGTCGTCTCCCCGGACGGGGTCCTGCTCGGCGGGGTGCTGGTCGGCGACGCCGACTCGTACGGCCTGCTGCGCCCGCTCACCGGCAGCGTCCCGCCGGTCGGCCCGGACCAGCTGGTGCTGCCCGCCGGTCTCGGCGCGCCGGTCGCCCTCGGCCCGTCGGCGCTGCCCGACTCGGCGGTGATCTGCTCCTGCCACAACGTCACCAAGAAGGCGATCACCGCCTGCGCAACCCTCCCCGAGGTCAAGCAGTGCACCAAGGCGGGCACCGGCTGCGGCAGCTGCCTCAAGATGATCGGCCAACTGCTGCCCGCGGCCGCCGACAAGGGGCTGTGCGGCTGCTTCCCCTTCACCCGTGCCGAGCTCTACGAGATCGTCCGGACCCGCCGGCTGACCTCGTACGAGCAGCTCCTCGACGGCCACGGCCGGGAGGCGGCGCGCGGCGGGGACGGCTGCGAGGTCTGCAAGCCGACCGTCGGCTCGATCATCGCCTCGCTCGCCCCCACCCTCGGGGCGAGCGGCTACGTGCTCGACGGGGAGCAGGCCGCCCTCCAGGACACCAACGACCACTTCCTGGCGAACCTCCAGCGCAACGGCTCGTACTCGGTCGTCCCGCGCATCCCCGGCGGTGAGATCACCCCCGACAAGCTCATCGTGATCGGTGAGGTGGCCCGCGACTTCGGGCTCTACACGAAGATCACCGGCGGTCAGCGCATCGACCTCTTCGGTGCCGCCGTGGACCAGCTCCCGCGGATCTGGGCCCGGCTCGTGGAGGCGGGATTCGAGTCCGGGCACGCGTACGGGAAGGCCCTGCGCACGGTGAAGTCCTGCGTGGGCCAGACCTGGTGCCGGTACGGAGTCCAGGACTCCGTACGCATGGCCATCGACCTGGAGCTGCGCTACCGGGGTCTGCGGGCTCCGCACAAGCTCAAGTCGGCGGTGTCCGGCTGCGCGCGCGAGTGCGCGGAGGCACAGAGCAAGGACTTCGGGGTGATCGCGACGGCGAACGGCTGGAACCTCTACGTCGGCGGGAACGGCGGGGCCGCCCCGCGCCATGCGGACCTGCTGGCCCAGGACCTCTCGGACGCCGAACTGGTCCGGCTCATCGACCGGTTCCTGATGTTCTACATCCGCACGGCGGACCGGCTGGAGCGCACCTCCACCTGGCTGGACCGGCTGGAGGGCGGCCTGGACCACCTGCGGGACGTGGTCGTGCACGACTCGCTCGGGCTGTGCGCGGAGCTGGAATCGCTGATGGCCGACCACGTGGCGCACTACCGCGACGAATGGGCCGAGACCCTGCAGGACCCGGAGCGGCTGCGACGGTTCGTGTCCTTCGTGAACGCGCCCGGCGCCCCCGACCCGACCGTGAAGTTCGTCCCCGAACGCGACCAGGTCAAGCCCGACCTGACCATTCTCGACATCCGGCCGCCGGCGGCCGTGGGAGGCACCCGATGACCGTGGAACTGCAGGTGGCCGAAGGCTGGCTGACGGTGTGCGAGCTGTCCGACCTGACCCCCGGCCGCGGGGTGGCGGTCCTGCTGCCCGACGGGAGCCAGGCCGCGGTGTTCATCGACCGGTCGGGGCGTACGTACGCCATCGACAACCGGGATCCGTTCACCGGGGCGGCCGTGCTCTCGCGGGGGCTGGTCGGGGGCGCGGAGGGCAGGCCCTTCGTGGCCTCGCCGCTGCTGAAGCAGCGCTTCGACCTCGGTTCGGGGCGCTGCCTGGACGACGAGGAGGCGGCGGTCGGGACCTACCCGGTGCGGACCGCCGTGGCCTCCGGCTGAGGGCCGATCCGGATCAGGCCTGGACCATCGCCGGGTCCATCCACATGATCTCCCAGGTGTGGCCGTCGAGGTCGTCGAAGGCGCGGCCGTACATGGTGCCGTAGTCCTGCGCGGCGCGGGGCTCGGTGGCACCCGCGCCGACGGCCGAGTCGACGATCTCGTCCACCGCGGCGCGGCTCTCGGCACTCAGGCACAGCAGCACCGAGGTGGTGGTGGAGGTGTCTGCAATGGCCTTGTGGGTGAAGTCCTTGAAGCGGGCCTCGGTCAGGAACATCGCGACGATCGAGTCGGTGATGGGCATCGCGGCACAGTTCTCGTCGGTGAACTGGGCATTGAAGCCGTAGCCGAGCTTGCTCCAGAAGACCTTGGTCGCGTCGAGGTTCTTGACCGGCAGGTTGACGAAGATCATGGTGGAGGACATCTCGGTCTCTCTTCTCTCGTGCAGCACGGCGTTTCGTTGCTGTCGAGAGGTAGACCGCAGGGCCTCGCCGAACTCATCGCTCCCGGTGAAGTTTTTTTGAGATCTTTCCTGCGGGAGACAAACCCGCAGGTCAGGCTGTGGTCCGGAGCTCCAGGGCGGCCAGCGGGACGAACCCGCGCCCGTCCTCGCCCCCCGTGGGGGCGTCCGGCCCGGCCAGCCGCCTGTGCAGGGCCAGGGCGATCCGCTCGCCCGTCGCCTTCGCCCGCTCCGCGTTCGGCCCCCGGTGCAGGCCGTCGACGGCGGCGTTCCACAGCTGGACCCAGCGCCCGAAGTCCTCGGGAGTCATCGCGCGCGCCGCGTGCAGGGCGGCGTGCGGGCCGAAGGCGTCGCGCCCGTAGCCGGCCGTACGGAACAGGGCCCGCTCCCAGAAGTCCGTGATCCGGGGCAGGTGGACCTCCAGGTCCGTGCCGGCGATCTCGGTGAAGAACGGCCCTATCCGCCGGTCGGCGAAAGCGGCGGTGTAGAAGCGGCGCAGCACGACGGTGAGGTCTGCGCGGCCGGAGATGTCGTTGTCCGCGGCGAACTGGTTCATGGCTTCACCATCCTGGCGCACGCAGGCGTGCCCCAGGGCGGAAAGTCCCGCCGTTCGTCAGTTCGTCGGTTCGTGCGGATCGCGGGCGTACCGGCCGCCCGCGATCCGAGGCGGCCCCGGGCGGCCCCGGCCGGCCCCGGCCGGAGCCGGCCGGGTCAGGAGGCCACCGCTCCGCCCTTCAGCAGCGCGGCCCCCAGCGGGGTCACCGTGTGCAGGACGGCGTTGCCCCGGCGCAGGGTGGTGACCAGGCCCGCCTCGCGCATCACGCAGGCGTGCTGGCTGGCGGAGGCCAGCGAGACCCCGGCCCTGCGGGCCAGCTCGCTGGTGGTGGCGCCGTCGCCGATGGCCCGCAGCACCACCGAGCGGGTGTGCCCGACGAGCTTGCCCAGCGTGCGCTGGCGCTGCTCCTCCAGGGGCCGGATCGATTCGCCCGCGGCGGACGCCGAGGCCAGCTGCGCGGCGGCCGGGTAGACCAGCACCGGGGGCAGCTCCGGATCGTGCAGGGTCACGGCGGTGCGCCGGCAGAAGAACGACGGCTGGAGCAGCAGCCCGCGCCCCCGCAGCCGGACGTCGCGATCCACGGGGTAGTCGCACTCCAGGACCGGCGCCCGCCAGCGCAGCATCGGCGGCAGCGAGGCCAGCAGCTCGTCCGCGCCCCCGTCCAGCAGGGCCCGGCCGCGCGCGGCCCGCTCGGCCTCGATCTGGGCCTGGATGTGGGTCCAGTACGGCTCCACGGCCGCCCGGTGGTAGCCGCGCAGCTCGCCCATCAGCCTCGGCAGGTGCTTGGTGCCGCCCTCCATGAAGTCCCGCAGCCGCCGCGGGACGGGCCCGTCGACGCCTCCGCTGACGGCCGAGGGCATGCCGAACGCGGCCCCGACGCCGGTGCCCGCGCCCAGCAGTGCGAGCTCGCGCCGCATCCGCTCGGTGCGGATCCCGCGCAGGGCGTCCAGTCCCACGTCCCACCCGTACTGCCCCTCCACAGGGGTCAGGAAATCGGGAAAATAACCACGACTCGGTATGAGCGCACCGAGCAAGCGTGTTTCACTATTCAACCTGCTCCGGGTTTCCGTACGCCATTCACCGAAGAGCCGCACATCACGCCGGTCTCTTAAGCGGTGAAAACTCAGAATCGTTTCCCACAACGCATCGGGACGCCCTGCCATCCGTACGCGTGCCAGGTCCACTCCAGTGAAATGGATACGCAGCACCGAACCCCCACCTGTGCAACCGCAATCCCCCCGCCTCATGAGTATGCATGCCGTCACACGACGTCACCACGCCCTTTCAGCCACAGTTGAAACCCCTTTCGGCGGGGGCGTGACAACCGAAATCCTGTACTCCGCCAGGCACACTCCGGTGCGACCGAAACGCTCCGTGAAGGCCGTGGGGGGCTTTGCGGGGCCTGGCGGTCGGTCGCACCGGGAAGCGCCGACGTGTCTGGCAGATTGACAGCAGGCGGTGGACGGGTGGGGATCCGTCCACCGCCTGCTGGCGTAAAGATTTGTTGAACAACAAAAAAGTGGCGCGTCCGCCCTCGGGGGTCAGGGAACCCGGGGGCGGACGCGCAGTCAGCGGGCCGTGTCAGGCCTGGCGGGACTCAGCGGCTGTCGCTGCCCTTCGCCTCGGCGGCGGCGCGGCCGGCCTCCAGGCGCGCCACCGGAATCCGGAACGGCGAGCAGGAGACGTAGTCGAGACCCACCTCGTGGAAGAAGTGGACGGACTCGGGGTCGCCGCCGTGCTCGCCGCAGACGCCGAGCTTCAGGTCGGGGCGGGTCGCCCGGCCGGCCTGGACCGCGCTGCGGACCAGCGCGCCGACGCCGTCCTTGTCGATGGTCTCGAACGGCGAGACCCCGAAGATGCCCTTCTCCAGGTACGCGGTGAAGAAGCTGGCCTCGACGTCGTCGCGGGAGAAGCCCCACACCGTCTGGGTCAGGTCGTTCGTACCGAAGGAGAAGAACTGCGCGGCCTCGGCGATCTGCCCGGCGGTCAGGGCGGCGCGGGGCAGCTCGATCATGGTGCCGATGCTGAGCTTGAGCTGCGTGCCGGTCGCGGCCTCGACCTCGGCGATGACCTGGTCGGCCTCCTCGCGGACGATCTCCAGCTCCTGGACGGTGCCCACGAGCGGGACCATGATCTCGGCGCGCGGGTCGCCCTTGGCGTTCTTGCGCTCGGCCGCGGCCTCGGCGATCGCCCGGACCTGCATGGCGAACAGACCGGGGATGACCAGGCCGAGACGGACACCGCGCAGACCCAGCATCGGGTTCTGCTCGTGCAGCTTGTGCACGGCCTGGAGCAGGCGCAGGTCGTTCTCGTTGGCGTCCTTGCGGGCCTCGGCGAGGGCGACGCGCACCGACAGCTCGGTGATGTCGGGCAGGAACTCGTGCAGCGGCGGGTCGAGGAGGCGGACGGTGACGGGCAGTCCGTCCATGGCCTCGAACAGCTCGACGAAGTCCTTCTTCTGGAGCGGCAGGAGGGCACTCAGTGCCTCCTCGCGCTCCTTGTCGGTGTCCGCGAGGATCAGGTGCTCGACCAGCTCGCGGCGTTCGCCGAGGAACATGTGCTCGGTGCGGCACAGGCCGATGCCCTGGGCGCCGAAGCGGCGGGCGCGCAGGGCGTCCTCGGCGTTGTCGGCGTTGGCGCGCACCCGCAGCCGGCGGACGCGGTCCGCGTAGGCCATGATCCGGTGGACGGCCTGGACCAGCTCGTCGGCGTCGTCGGCGCCGGCGTGCATGCGGCCCTCGAAGTACTCGACGACCGGGGACGGTACGACGGGTACCTCGCCGAGGTAGACCTTGCCGGTGGAGCCGTCGATGGAGACGACGTCGCCCTCTTCGACGACCGTTCCGCCGACCGTCATGCGGCGGCGCTTGGTGTCGACCTCAAGGTCCTCGGCGCCGCAGACGCAGGTCTTGCCCATGCCGCGGGCGACGACGGCGGCGTGCGAGGTCTTGCCGCCGCGCGAGGTCAGGATGCCCTCGGAGGCGATCATGCCGTCCAGGTCGTCCGGGTTGGTCTCGCGGCGGATCAGGATGACCTTCTCGCCGGAGCGGGACCACTTGACGGCCGTGTACGAGTCGAAGACGGCCTTGCCGACCGCCGCACCCGGGGAGGCGGCGATGCCGCGGCCGAGCAGGGTCGTCTTGGCGGTCTCGTCGAAGCGCGGGAACATCAGCTGCGCCAGCTGGGCGCCGTTGACGCGCTGGAGCGCCTCGGCCTCGTCGATCAGGCCCTGGTCCACGAGCTGGGTGGCGATGCGGAAGGCGGCGCCGGCGGTGCGCTTGCCGACGCGGGTCTGCAGCATCCACAGCTGGCCGCGCTCGATGGTGAACTCGATGTCGCAGAGATCCTTGTAGTGGGTCTCCAGCGTCGTCATGATCGTCATGAGCTGGTCGTACGAGACCTTGTCGATCGTCTCCAGGTCCGCCAGCGGGACGGTGTTGCGGATGCCCGCCACGACGTCCTCGCCCTGGGCGTTCTGCAGGTAGTCGCCGTAGACGCCCGCGTGGCCGCTGGCCGGGTCGCGGGTGAAGGCGACGCCGGTGCCGGAGTCGGGGCCGAGGTTGCCGAACACCATGGAGCAGATGTTGACCGCGGTGCCCAGGTCGCTCGGGATGCGCTCCTGGCGGCGGTAGAGCTTGGCGCGGTCGGTGTTCCAGGAGTTGAAGACCGCCTCGACGGCGAGGTCCAGCTGCTCGCGGGCGTCCTGCGGGAACTCGCGGCCGGCCTGCTTGGCGACGATCTTCTTGAAGCGGGTGACCAGCTTCTTGAGGTCGGCGGCGTCGAGGTCGGTGTCGACGGCGACCTTCTTGGCGGCCTTGGCCTCGTCGAGGGCTTCCTCGAAGAGCTCGCCCTCGACGCCGAGGACGGTCTTGCCGAACATCTGGATGAGGCGGCGGTACGAGTCCCACGCGAAGCGCTCGTTGCCGGCCTGGGAGGCGAGGCCGGCCACGGACTCGTCGGAGAGGCCGATGTTGAGGACCGTGTCCATCATGCCCGGCATGGAGAACTTGGCGCCGGAGCGCACGGAGACCAGCAGCGGGTCGTCCGACTGGCCGAGCTTCTTGCCCATCTTCGCCTCGAGGGCGGCCAGGTGGGCGCTGACCTCGTCGCGCAGCACGGCCGGAGCCTCACCGCTCGCGAGGTAGACCTTGCAGGCCTCGGTGGTGATGGTGAAGCCGGGAGGGACCGGCAGACCCAGGTTGGTCATCTCGGCGAGGTTGGCCCCCTTGCCGCCGAGAAGGTCCTTGAGGTCGCGGTTTCCCTCGGTGAAGTCGTAGACGAACTTCTGATCTTTGTTTTCCGACACGGGTCTCGACTCCTCGAGGACTCGGTGGCTGCCCTGACGGCCAGGAACATACCCAGATCGAAGGCTTCTGGGTACGTCCACTTGGCCGTCATGCGGCTGTAACCACCCGTGCGCCACCAGATCGAAAGTAACCAATGAGTAGCCAGAACACACGAAGAGCGTTCACCTCCCGAAGGCCGAAGGGCCCCCTGAGGCCCGTTCCCGCTCGGATGAGCGATCATCGATACATTTGCGTTCAACTCTTGAACGAACAAAGGGTGGCACCCAGTGCCACCCTTTGGAAGTCATACCCGTGATTTTCGCGCTCATGTGAGCGCAACCCCACCCATGCGTGGCGTATGTCACGCCGCTGACGGCACACTTTGTCAGCTGATTCTCAGCCCCCGGACGTGTCCAGTTCGGCATCCTCGCTCACGCCCGCACAGTCGTACGGATCCTTCAGCCAGCCATCCGGGAGGACAACCCGGTTGTTTCCGGACGTCCGGCCGCGCGGGCCGTCCGCGCTCTCGGGCCACGGCTGGTCCAGGTCGAGCTCGCTCAGATGAGCATTCAACTCGGCCAGCGACGAGGTGACCGCCAGCTTCTTCCGCATCTCGGAACCCACCGAGAAGCCCTTGAGGTACCAGGCCACGTGCTTACGGAAGTCGATCACCCCGCGCGCCTCGTCGCCGATCCACTCCCCCAGCAGCTGGGCGTGCCGGTGCATGGTGGCCGCGACCTCGCGCAGCGTGGGCTTGTGGAAGTCCTCGGGGCGCCCCTCGAAGGCCGCGACCAGGTCGTTGAACAGCCACGGCCGGCCGAGGCAGCCGCGCCCCACGACCACGCCGTCGCAGCCGGTCTCGCGGACCATGCGCAGCGCGTCCTCGGCGCACCAGATGTCGCCGTTGCCGAGCACGGGGATCTCCGGCACGTGCTCCTTGAGCCGGGCGATGGCGTCCCAGTCGGCGGTGCCGCCGTAGTGCTGGGCGGTGGTGCGCCCGTGCAGGGCGATGGCGGTGACGCCCTCCTCGACGGCGATGCGGCCGGCGTCCAGGTAGGTGAGGTGGTCGTCGTTGATGCCCTTGCGCATCTTCATGGTGACCGGCAGGTCGCCGGCGCCCGCGACCGCCTCGCGCAGGATCGCGCGCAGCAGGTTCCGCTTGTACGGGAGGGCGGAGCCGCCGCCCTTGCGGGTCACCTTGGGCACCGGGCAGCCGAAGTTGAGGTCGATGTGGTCGGCGCGGTCCTCTTCGACGATCATGCGGACCGCCTTGCCGACCGTCGCCGGGTCGACTCCGTACAGCTGGATCGAGCGGGGCTTCTCGGTCTCGTCGAAGTGGATCAGCTGCATGGTCTTCTCGTTGCGCTCGACCAGGGCGCGGGTCGTGATCATCTCGCTCACGAACAGCCCCTTGCCGCCGCTGAACTCCCGGCAGAGGGTACGGAACGGGGCATTGGTGATGCCGGCCATGGGGGCGAGCACCACGGGGGGCTGCACGGTGTGCGGGCCGATCGCGAGCGGCGGAGGGAGCGTGGTCATCCCCCCATTGTCGCCCAGCCGAACCGGAGCACGCATCTCTTTAGTTAGGCGTACTATCGGAACCATGCCGGAGTTGAGCCGACGACGGAGGATGCTGGTCCTGGCGATCTGCTGCATGAGCCTGCTCATCGTCAGCCTCGACGTGACGGTCCTGAACGTCGCCCTCCCCTCGATGCGCCGTGAGCTGCACGCCTCGGTCTCCGGGATGCAGTGGACCCTCGACGCGTACACGCTGGTCCTGGCCTCGCTGCTGATGCTGGCGGGCTCCACGGCGGACCGGATCGGGCGCCGCAAGGTCTTCAAGGCGGGCCTCGTGGTCTTCACGGCGGGCTCGCTGCTCTGTTCGCTGGCGCCGACGCTGGAGTGGCTGATCGCGTTCCGGATGGTCCAGGCCGTGGGCGGCTCGATGCTCAACCCGGTCGCCATGTCGATCATCACCAACACCTTCACGGATCCGCGCGAGCGGGCCCGCGCCATCGGCGCCTGGGGCGCGGTGGTCGGCATCTCCATGGCCGTGGGCCCGCTGATCGGCGGGCTGCTGGTGGAATCCGTCGGCTGGCGGTCCATTTTCTGGATCAACCTGCCGGTCGGGCTGCTGGCCCTGGTGCTGACCTTGCGGTTCGTCCCCGAGTCGCGGGCCGCGCGCCCGCGCCGCCCCGACCCGGTGGGACAGCTGCTGGTCATGGCCCTGCTGGGCTCCGTGACGTACGGGATCATCGAGGCCCCGAGCGCGGGGTGGAACGCCCCGGTCATCCTGGGCTGCGCGGCGCTGGCCGTGGCCTCGCTGACGGGACTGCTGCTCTACGAGCCGCGGCGGGCGGAGCCGCTGATCGACCTGCGGTTCTTCCGGAGCGCTCCGTTCAGCGGCGCCACCGTGATCGCGGTCAGCGCCTTTGCCGCGCTGTCGGGGTTCCTGTTCCTGAACACCCTGTACCTACAGGACGTACGGGGGCTCAGCGCTCTCGACGCCGGGCTCTACATGCTGCCGATGGCGCTCATGACCTTCCTCTGCGCCCCGCTGTCGGGGCGCCTGGTCGCCAATCGGGGGCCGCGGCCTTCGCTGCTGATCGCGGGGACGGCGATGGCGGCGAGCGGGGTGCTGTTCGCAGCCTTCTCGGCGGAGACCTCGACGCCGCTGCTGTTCACCGCGTACGTGCTGTTCGGGCTGGGCTTCGGCGTGGTGAACGCGCCCATCACCAACACGGCGGTCTCCGGGATGCCCCGGGCCCAGGCGGGGGTGGCGGCCGCGGTGGCCTCGACGAGCAGGCAGACCGGCGGCACGCTGGGCGTGGCCGTGATCGGCGCGGTCCTGGCCTCGGGGACGGCGGGCGGCGCCGGTTTCATCGAGGCGACGCGGCCGGCCTGGTGGATCATCACGGGCTGCGGACTGGTCGCGCTCGTGGTGGGGGCCGCGACCAGCGGCCGATGGGCCATGGGGACGGCGGCGCGGACGGCCCGCACGCTGGAGCAGGCGGCGGCAGGGCCTTCGCGGGCCGCGGCTCCGCCGCGCGGCTGAAGCCCGGGTGGGTCCGGCGGCGGACGTCCGGGGAGGTGTCGTCCTCTACTCGCCGCAGTTGAAGTGCTCGGGGTTCGAGTCGATCCGGCCCAGCAGTCCGCGCAGCGCGTCCTGATCCTGCTGCGAGAACGCGGAGAACAGCGAGACCTCGACCTCGTCGAGCGCCGCGTTCGTCTTGGCGAGGGCGGTTGATCCCGCCTCGGTGATGGCCACGTTGTGGCGGCGGCGATCGGCCGGATCCCGGCGGCGGACGGCCAGGCCCTCGCCCTCCAGGTCGTTGAGGATGCCCACCAGCACGCTCGGATCCACCTCCAGCCGCTCGGCGAGCGTCCGCTGGCCGATGGGGCCGTCCTCCAGGTGCATCAGCGTCATCGCGTGCCGCGGGGCGAGCCCGGCCGCGCTGAGCGCCTTCTTCATGAGGGTCTCGGTGATCGAGCCGTGCCAGGCCAGCAGCAGGCCCAGCCGCTGCGGGGGGTGCGGGGATTCCTGAGCTGCCGTCATATCGGACATCGTAACAATCAGGGAATGGTTGCGGAGTTTCGATCGTTGATGAGTTTCAATGATTTAAAACCCCCGATCATTGGAGCTCATCATGTTCATCGCCTACGCCGTCGCCGCCGGCCTGCTCGCACTCGTCCTGGCCGCGTCCGCCACGTTCACGCTCCAGCGGAACGAGGCGGTCATGGCGAGCATGCGGAAGGTCGAGGTCCCGGACGCCTGGCTGCCCCGGCTGGCCGCCCTGAAGGCGGCCGGCGCGGTGGGTCTGGTCGCGGGCCTGTGGGTGGCCCCTCTGGGCATGGCCGCCGCGGTCGGCGTGACGCTCTACTTCATCGGCGCGGTCATCAGCCACCTGCGCGTCAAGGACTTCGAACTGGCCCCGGCGGCCGTCCTCGCCCTGGTCGCGGCGGTGGCACTGGCCCTGCGGGTGGCGGCGTAGCGCCCGGACGGGTGACAGATATTGAAATCTGTCACCCGTCATGCCATGGTTGCTCCATGACCACGAACGAGAACATCCGCACCCTCGGCTCGACCGGCCCCTCCGTCTTCCCGCTGGGGCTCGGCTGCATGGGCATGTCCGCCCTGTACGGGGAGGCCGACCGCACCGAGTCCATCGCGACCATCCACGCCTATCTGGAGGCCGTCCCCGACGGCACGGGCGCGCTGCTCGACACCGGCGACTTCTACGGCATGGGGCACAACGAGATGCTCATCGGCGAAGCCCTGCGCACCGCGCCGGCCGCAGCCCGCGAGCAGGCGCTGATCAGCGTGAAATTCGGCGCCCTGCGCACCGTCGAGGGCGGTTTCACCGGCTACGACGGCCGCCCCGAGGCCGTCAAGAACTTCCTGGCCTACTCGCTCCAGCGCCTGGGCCGGGACCACATCGACATCTACCGGATCGCCCGCGTCGACCCGTCCGTCCCGATCGAGGAGACCGTCGGCGCCATCGCCGAGGCCGTCGAGGCCGGGCACGTACGGCACATCGGCCTCTCCGAGGTCGGCGCGGACACCCTGCGCCGGGCCGCGGCGGTGGCGCCGATCGCGGACCTCCAGATCGAGTACTCGCTCATCTCCCGCGGCATCGAGGCGGAGATCCTGCCGACCGCCCGCGAGCTGGGCATCGGGGTCACGGCGTACGGGGTGCTGAGCCGCGGCCTGATCAGCGGGCACTTCAGCCGCGACCGGGAGCTGGCGCCGGGCGACTTCCGCGGGATGAGCCCCCGCTTCCAGGGCGAGAACCTGCAGCGCAACCTCGACCTGGTCGACGCCCTGCGCAAGGTCGCGGAGGACAAGGGGGTCAGCGTCGCCCAGACCGCCATCGCCTGGGTGCTCTCGCGCGGCGAGGACATCGTGCCGCTGGTGGGCGCCCGCCGCCGGGACAGACTGGCCGAGGCACTGGGTGCCATGGCCGTGGAGCTGAGCGCCGCGGACCTGGCGGCCATCGAGGAGGCGGTCCCGGCGGGAGCCGCGGCCGGCGAGCGGTACCCGGAAGCGCAGATGGCCCACCTCGACAGCGAGCACTGAGCGGGCGGTACGGTCGTACTCATGCCCCCCGCTGCTGCCGAGCCCCTGACACCCGAGCGCATCCTCGCGACCACCGAGGAGGTGCTGCGCCGCTACGGCCCCACCAAGGCGACCGTGGTGGACGTGGCCCGCGCCCTGGGCGTCAGCCACGGCAGCGTGTACCGGCACTTCCCGTCGAAGTCGGCGCTGCGCGAGGCCGTCACGGACCGCTGGCTCGCCAAGAGCGTGGTGCGGCTGGAGGAGATCGCCTCGGCCCCCACGGGCACCGCGCCCTCCAAGTTGGAGGCCTGGCTGGAGGCGCTCTTCGAGGCCAAGCGCCACAAGGCGGGTGACGACCCGGAGCTGTTCGCGACGTACACGGTGCTGCTCGCCGAGAACAGCGGCGTGGTGGACCACCACCTGACCCAGCTGATCGACCAGCTGGGCCGGATCATCGCCGAGGGCGTCGAGGCGGGCTCGCTCAGTGCGCCCGATGTACCGGCCGCCGCCCGTGCGGTGTTCGACGCCACCGGCCGTTTCCACGATCCGCAGTACGCGGCGGAATGGCTCAAGCCGACGATCATCACGGAGTTCGAGGCGGTCACCGCGCTGGTGATCAGGGGCCTGCGCGCCTGACCCTTCGAGAACGTCCGGAGCGAGCTACTCCGCACGACTTGATGATCATTTTGGGTGTGGCTGACTTGTCCGTACCCCGTCAAACTCCATACGGTCCCCCTACCGCACTTCATCAGGCACGTTCCAGGGGGAACCTTGTCCGCTCAGACAGCTCAGGCAGTACAGCCCGAGCCTCCGGCCCGTTCCGGCGGCGCCGCCGCGCTCGGCTGGATCCTGACCATCGGCCTCAACGTGGTCGCGCCGATCCTCACGTACAACCAGCTGCACGACCACGGCTGGAGCGAGTTCGGCGCGCTGCTGGTCAGCAGCGCCTGGCCGGTGCTCGACAGCATGGTCAGCCTGGCCTGGCGCCGCAAGCTCGACGAATTCGCCGTCGTCACCCTGGTGTTCCTGGTGATCACGGCCGTCGTCTCGCTCGTCGGCGCGCACTCGGCACGCGCACTGCTGATCAAGGACTCGGGTGTGACCGGGCTGTTCGGGCTGCTCTGCCTCGCCACCCTGCTCGCGCCGCGGCCGCTGATGTTCTACTTCGGCCGCAAGTTCGCCACCGACGGCACTCCCGAGAGCACCGCCTGGTGGAACGGCCTCTGGCAGTTCGACGGCTTCCGCCGCACGATGACCGTGATGACCGCGGTGTGGGGCGTGGCCTACCTCGCCGAGGCGGCGGTCCGGGTCGTCCTGGCGTACACGCTGCCCACCGACACCATGGTGGTCATCAGCCCGATCATGATCTACGGGGTGCTCGGCCTGCTGGCCGTGTGGACCACGTTCTACGGCAAGCGCTCGAAGGCCGAGGGTGAGCGGCGCGCCGCCGAGGCGGCCGCCGCGGCCGAGGCCCAGGTCCAGGGCGCCTGAGCAGAGCCGGAAAACAGCGGTGGCCCGGTGCGCGTGACGCGCACCGGGCCACCGGCCGATTCACCCCGGTCGGGGCAAGGTCCTAGCAGCCGAGCAGGCGGCTGCCGAGGTAGCTCTGGATCTGGTCCAGGGAGACGCGCTCCTGCTTCATGGTGTCGCGCTCGCGCACGGTCACCGCGTTGTCGTCCAGGGTGTCGAAGTCGACGGTGACGCAGAACGGCGTGCCGATCTCGTCCTGGCGGCGGTAGCGGCGGCCGATGGCGCCCGCGTCGTCGAACTCGATGTTCCAGTTCTTGCGCAGGTCGGCGGCGAGGCCCTTGGCCTTCGGCGACAGCTGCGGGTTGCGGGACAGCGGCAGGACGGCGACCTTGATCGGGGCCAGGCGCGGGTCGAAGCGCATCACGGTGCGCTTCTCCATGACGCCCTTGGCGTTCGGGGCCTCGTCCTCGATGTACGCGTCGAGCATGAAGGCGAGCATGGCGCGGTTCACACCGGCCGCCGGCTCGATGACGTACGGGGTGTAGCGCTCACCGGCTTCCTGGTCGAAGTAGGTGAGGTCCTGGCCGGAGGCCGCGGAGTGCGCCTTCAGGTCGAAGTCGGTGCGGTTGGCGATGCCCTCCAGCTCGGAGAACTCGCTGCCGCCGAAGTTGAAGCGGTACTCGATGTCGGCGGTGCGCTTCGAGTAGTGGGACAGCTTCTCCTTCGGGTGGTCGTACCAGCGGATGTTCTCCTCGCGGATGCCGAGGCCGCGGTACCAGTTCCACCGCTCCTGCATCCAGTACTCCTGCCACTGCTCGTCCTCGCCCGGCTTGACGAAGAACTCCATCTCCATCTGCTCGAACTCGCGCGTGCGGAAGATGAAGTTGCCCGGAGTGATCTCGTTGCGGAAGGACTTGCCCATCTGCGCGATGCCGAACGGGGGCTTCTTGCGCGAGGTGGTCTGCACGTGGGCGAAGTTGGTGAAGATGCCCTGGGCCGTCTCGGGGCGCAGGTACGCCTTCGAGCCGGTGTCCTGGGTCGGGCCGAGGTGGGTCTCCAGCATGCCGGAGAACTGCTTGGGCTCGGTGAACTGGCCCTTCACACCGCAGTGCGGGCAGTTGATGTCGGCGAGGCCGTTCTCGGGCGGACGGCCGTGCTTGGCCTCGTACGCCTCTTCCAGGTGGTCCGCACGGTGACGCTTGTGACAGGAGGTGCACTCGGTCAGCGGGTCCGAGAAGGTCGCGACGTGACCGGAGGCCACCCAGACCTCGGGGGCCAGGATCACGGAAGAGTCGAGGCCGACGATGTCCTCGCGCCCGGTGACCATGGCCTTCCACCACTGGCGCTTGATGTTCTCCTTGAGCTCGACACCCAGCGGACCGTAGTCCCAGGCAGCCCTGGAGCCGCCGTAGATGTCACTGCACGGGAAAACGAAGCCACGGCGCTTGCTCAGGCTGACGATGGTTTCGATCTTGTCGGCGGCCACGGTGCTCTCTTCATTACGAGGACGAACGGCGAAGGCTTTAGGTTACCGGCGCCCACACCCCCCCTTTCAAATCGGTTACCCGTTCCCGGCGCCTCCCCCGGGCTCCTCACCTGGGTTTTTGACAATCGTTTCCATCTTTGATGAAAATGGATGTCATGAACGTACGACGCCTCATACCCGCCGCCGCCCTCGCCGGAGCCGTAGCCCTCGGCGCCACGGCCCTCACCGCCTGCTCCGCGGGCTCCGCCGGAGGCGGCAAGGACGGCAAGCTCGACGTCATGTCGTCGTTCTACCCGATGCAGTTCCTCGCCGAACAGATCGGCAAGGACCACGTGAAGGTCGGCACCCTGACCAAGCCGGGCGTCGAACCGCACGACCTGGAGATCACCCCGAAGCAGACCGGGCAGCTGGGCGAATCCGACGTCGTCCTCTACCTCAAGGGCCTGCAGCCCGCCGTCGACAAGGCCGTCGCCCAGTCCGGCGTGAAGCACGTCGTCGACGCCGCCAAGCTCACCAAGCTGGAGGTCCACGGCTCCTCCGGCCACGACCACGCCGGCGAAGGCGAGGGCGAAGGCGAAGAAGGCCACGACCACGCCCACGGCGAGGCCGGCGAGGACCCGCACGTCTGGCTGGACCCGGTGAAGTACGCCGAGGTCGCCAAGGGCGTCGGCGCGGCCCTGGAGAAGGCCGACCCGGATCACGCGGCGGACTACCGCAAGAACACCGACGAGCTGCTCGGCAAGCTGACCGCGCTCGACACGGAGTTCAAGGACGGCCTGCAGAACACCGCCTCCAAGACCTTCATCACCACGCACTCCGCCTTCGGCTACCTCGCCGAGCGCTACGGCCTCGACCAGGAGGGCATCTCCGGCGTCGACCCCGAGTCCGAGCCGAGCCCGGCCCGGATGAAGGAGCTCCAGGCCGTCGCGAAGAAGGACAATGTCTCGACCGTGTTCTTCGAGACCCTGGCCAGCGACAAGACGGCCAAGACGCTCGCCACCGACACGGGCCTGAAGACCGACGTCCTCGATCCGCTCGAGGGAATCACCGACAAGTCCCAGGGCGCTGACTACTTCGAGGTCATGCGGTCCAACCTGAAGAACCTGCAGAAGGCGCTCGGTAGCAAGTAATGGCAGTAACGGAGGCGCGTGCCATGGAGTCCCAGCCCGCGGAGGCAGCGGACCAGCCCGTCATATCCCTGCGCGGGGCCACGGCCTCGCTCGGCTCGCGCCCCGTGCTGCGCGGGGTCGACCTCACCGTCCGGCGCGGCGAGGTCGTCGCCCTGCTCGGCGCCAACGGCTCCGGCAAGTCCACGGCCGTGCGCGCGGTCGTCGGGCAGGTCCCGCTGTCCGACGGCGAGCTGGCGCTGTTCGGCACGGACTTCAAGCGCTTCCGCGCCTGGTCGCGCATCGGGTACGTCCCGCAGCGCACCACCGCCGCCAGCGGCGTCCCGGCCACCGTCCGCGAGGTGGTCTCCTCGGGCCGCCTCGCCCGCTCCCGCTTCGGCATCCTCCGCAGGACCGACAAGGCGGCCGTCGAGCGGGCCCTGGCCCTCGTCGACATGAGCCAGTACGCCGACGCCTCCGTCAACGCCCTCTCCGGCGGCCAGCACCAGCGCGTGCTCATCGCGCGGGCGCTCGCCGTGGAGCCCGAACTCCTGATCATGGACGAGCCGATGGCCGGTGTGGACCTCGCCAACCAGGAGGTCCTCGCGAACGCCCTGCGCGAGCAGGTGGCCGCCGGCTCGACCGTCCTGCTCGTCCTGCACGAGCTGGGCCCGCTGGAGCCGCTGATCGACCGCGCCGTCGTCCTGCGCGACGGCTGCGTCGTCCACGACGGCCCGCCCCCCGAGGCCGTGGGGCAGCACGCCCTGCCCGGCCACGACCACGTACACCCCCACGCGGCGCACGACGCCGAGCCGCTCCAGACGGGACTGCTGAGCTGATGGACCTCCTCGACTACGCCTTCATGCAGCGGGCCCTGCTCGCGGCCGTCCTGGTCGGCGTCACCGCCCCGGCCATCGGCACGTACCTGGTGCAGCGCCGCCAGGCCGTCATGGGCGACGGCATCGGGCACGTGGCCATGACCGGTGTCGCGCTCGGCTTCCTGTTCAACGCGAGCCCGGTGTGGATGGCCACCCTGGTCGCGGTCATCGGCGCGGTCGGCATGGAGCTGATCCGCTCCCGCGGCAAGACGAGCGGCGACATCGCGCTCGCCATGCTCTTCTACGGCGGCCTCGCCGGCGGCGTGATGATCATCAACCTGGCTCCGGGCGGCTCGACGGCCAATCTGACCAGCTACCTCTTCGGCTCGATCACCACGGTCTCCGCCGAGGACGTCACCGCGGTCGTGATCCTCGCGGCCTTCGTCATCGCCGTCACCCTCGGGCTGCGCCGCCAGCTGTTCGCCGTCTGCCAGGACGAGGAGTTCGCCCGGGTCACCGGCCTGCCGGTGCGCTTCCTGAACCTGCTGATCGCGGTCACCGCCGCCGTCACCGTCACCGTGGCCATGCGGATCGTCGGCCTGCTGCTGGTCAGCGCCATGATGGTGATCCCCGTCGCGGCGGCGCAACGCGTCACCCGCGGGTTCACCGCCACCCTGTCGGTGGCCATGGTGATCGGCGTGCTGGTCTCGCTCTCCGGCACGACCCTGACCTACTACATCGACGCCCCCTCCGGCGGCACCATCGTGCTGCTCGCGATCGGCGTCTTCATGGTCATGACCGCACTGTCCACGCCGCTGGCCCGGCGCCGCGCGAACGCGGCCCGCGCCGCCGAAGAGGTCTGCACGCGCGATGATGTGAAGGTATAGGAAGGTCTGGGAGGTACGGCCGCCTGGCACAATGGGCCGAGGCCGATACGAGGAGGAACCGGTGGCGACTGCGCCTGGCGAGATGAATACCGCGCCAGTACGAGGACGATCCACCCGGCAGCGGGCAGCCGTCGCCGCGGCGCTGGACGAGGTGGACGAGTTCCGCAGCGCCCAGGAACTGCACGACATGCTCAAGCACCGCGGTGACTCGGTGGGCCTGACCACCGTGTACCGCACCCTCCAGTCGCTCGCCGACGCCGGCGAGGTCGACGTGCTGCGCACCAGCGACGGGGAATCGGTCTACCGGCGCTGTTCCACCGGGGACCACCACCATCACCTGGTCTGCCGCAAGTGCGGCAAGGCGGTCGAGGTGGAGGGCCCGGCGGTGGAGAAGTGGGCGGAGTCCATCGCCGCCGAACACGGCTACGTGAACGTCGCCCACACGGTGGAGATCTTCGGCACCTGCGCCGACTGCGCGGCCGCTGCCGCCTCCGCCTAGACGCGGCCCGGCCCGGCCCGGCCCCAGGACAGACATGACGAACCCGGCGGTGATCAGCACCGCCGGGTTCGTGTCATGACACGGAGGGCGCAGGGGATCAGGCCGTCGGACCCGGCTCGGCCTGGTTCGGGACGGCGCCGCCGAAGCGGCGGTCGCGCTGGGCGTACTCCAGGCAGGCCGCCCACAGGTTGCGGCGGTCGAAGTCCGGCCACAGCACGTCCTGGAAGACCATCTCGGCGTACGCGCTCTGCCACAGCAGGTAGTTGGAGGTGCGCTGCTCGCCGCTCGGCCGCAGGAACAGGTCCACGTCCGGCATGTCCGGGTAGTACATGTACTTCGCGAAGGTCTTCTCGTTGACCTTCGACGGGTCCAGCCTGCCCGCGGCCACGTCCCGCGCGATCGCCTGCGCCGCGTCCGCGATCTCCGCGCGGCCGCCGTAGTTCACGCAGAAGTACAGGGTCATCGCGTCGTTGTCGACGGTCTGCTCCTGGGCGACCTGGAGCTCCTGGACGACCGACTTCCACATCTTCGGCATACGGCCGACCCAGCGGATCCGGATGCCCAGCTCGTTCATCTCGTCGCGGCGGCGCCGGATGACGTCGCGGTTGAAGTTCATCAGGAAGCGGACCTCGTCGGGCGAGCGCTTCCAGTTCTCCGTCGAGAAGGCGTACAGGGAGAGGTTCTTGACCCCCATCTCCAGGCAGCCCTTGAGCACGTCGAGCACGACGCCCTCGCCGACCTTGTGGCCCTCGGTGCGCGGCAGGCCGCGCTCCTTGGCCCAGCGACCGTTGCCGTCCATGACCACCGCGACGTGGTTGGGGACGAGCTCGCCGGGGATCTTCGGCGGACGCTCACCGGACGGGTGCGGCTCGGGAACCTTGTACTCCCGGCGAGAGCGTCCCAGAATCCCGCGTCGTGCCATGTGTCCAGCTCCTATTTCTCGACGTATCGCAGGGAGCGTAGCCCGCGCTCCAGATGCCAGTGCAAATAGGCGGAGACGAGCCCGCTGCCCTCCCGCACGTACCGCGCCTCGCAGGCGTCCGCATGCCCCCAGTCGCCCGTCAGCAGCGCGCTGAGCAGGGCGATGGCCTCCGACGAGGGTACGACGCTGCCGGCCACCCGGCAGTCCCCGCAGACGACCCCGCCCGCGGCGACCGAGAAGTGCCGGTTGGGGCCGTGGATCCCGCACTTCGCGCAGTTCGTGAAGCTGGGCGCGTAACCGTTGACGGCGAGCGAGCGCAGCAGGAACGCGTCGAGAATGAGGTTCGGCTCGTGCTCCCCGCGCGAGAGCGTGCGCAGGGCGCCGATCAGCAGCAGGTACTGCTGTACGGCGGGCTCGCCCTCGTTCTCGGTGAACCGCTCGGCGGTCTCCAGCATCGCGGTGCCGGCGGTGTAGCGGGCGTAGTCGGTGACGATGCCGTTGCCGTACGGGGCGATGATCTCGGTCTGGGTGCAGAGCGGGAGGCTGCGGCCGATCAGCTCGCTGCCCCGGGCGAAGAACTGCACGTCGGCGTGGGAGAAAGGTTCCAGCCCGGCGCCGAACTTGGACTTCGTACGCCGCACCCCGCGGGCGACGGCCCGCACCCGGCCGTGGCCCCGGGTGAGGAGCGTGATGATGCGGTCCGCCTCACCCAGCTTCTGGGTGCGCAGCACGATGCCGTCGTCGCGGAACAGACTCATGCGCCCATTGTCGCCTGTGCGGGAACGGCGGAAGGCCCTCCGTCCGGACACGGGTCCGGGACGGAGGGCCTTCGCCCCTTGGGAGGGTCAGGAGGCGGGCGCGGCCTCCTCGTCCGCGACGGCCTTCACGGCGGTGGCGGCGGCTGCGCTCACGGCGGCGCCGACCGTGGCCTCGGCCACCGTCTCGGCCTCGGCCGGGGCCGCCGCCTCGTCCGTGGTGGCCTCTTCGGCCAGGGCCTCGGGTTCCGGCTCGGCTTCCTCCACGGCCGGAGGCGCCGCCTGGGCGGGCACCGCGGCCGGTGCGGCGCCGTGCGCATCGTCCTTGGCCAGGCCGTTGAAGATCAGGTTGAGCAGGATCGCGGCCGAGGCACCGAGCGTCACACCGCTGTTGAGGAGCGAGGAGAGGTCCGCGTCCATGTGGTCCTTGAAGAAGGCCGGGACGGTGGCCGGGAGCAGCGCGAAGGCCAGGGAGACACCCACGACCAGCGCGTTCTTCTCCTCCTTGAGGTCGACCTTGGCGAGGGTCTGGATACCGGCCAGGGCCACCATCGCGAACATCACCGTCGCCGCGCCGCCGAGCACTCCGTGCGGGACGGCGGCGACGATCGCGGCGGCCTTGGGGATCAGCCCGAGCACGATCATGAAGACGCCCGCGGCGACCACGACGAAGCGGCTCTTGACCTTGGTCATCCGGACCAGGCCGACGTTCTCGGCGAAGGCCACGTAGGGGAAGGAGTTGAGGACGCCGCCGAGGGCGGTCGCGGCTCCGTCGGCGCGCAGGGCGCGGGCCACGGTCTCGCTGTCGATGTCCTTGCCGACGATGTCGCCGACGGCGTACGTGTCACCGGTCGTCTCGACCATGGTGATCAGCATGACGATGAGCATCAGCAGGATCGGGAACCAGGCGAACTTCGGCGCTCCGTAGTGGAACGGGGTGGTGACGCCGATCCAGTCCGAGTCGCTCACGCCGCCGAACTTGGCGTCGCCGAGCAGGAACGCGACGGCGGTGCCGCCGACCAGGCCGATCAGGATGGAGATGCTGGAGAGGAAGGGCTTGCCGAGCTTCATCAGGACGAGGATGAAGAGCATCGTGCCGCCGGCGTACGCGAAGTTCTTCGGGTCGCCGAAGTCGGGGCTGCCGAGGCCGCCTGCGGCGTCGTTGAGGCCGACGGGGATCAGCACGATGCCGAGGACGGTGATCACCGTGCCGGTGACGACCGGTGGGAAGAGCCGCATGACCGCCCGGAACGCCTTGGGGGGCAGCCAGGCGAAGGCGAAGGTCGCGATGCCGGCCGTGATGACCGCTCCGTAGATGACGAGCAGGCCCGCCGTACCGCCGCCGGCTCCGAGCCCGATGGCGATCATCGGGGAGACCGCGGTGAAGGTGACGCCCTGGATCAGCGGCAGTCGCGCGCCGATCCGGCCGATGCCCCACGCCTGGATGATCGAGGCGATGCCGCAGGTGAACAGGTCGGCGTTGATCAGGTAGACCAGCTGCTCGGTGGTCAGGCCGAGGGCACCGCCCACGATGATCGGAACGATCACCGCACCGGCGTAGAAGGCGAGTACGTGCTGGAAGCCGTACAGCGCCAGCTTGGGGAGGGGGAGCACCTCGTCGACCGGGTGCGTACTGGGCTCTCCGCTGACGGAGAACCGGGCGGCGACACGTGCCATCTCTGCCTTGCCCTTCAAGAGGTAGGTAAACGAGAGGAATCTGGTTATCCCTGGGCGAAGTGGGTCGCTATCCCGTTTGTTCGCCAGGGTTGTCAGTGCGTTCACGTGAATCGAAGCCCCGCTGTGTTACCGGCGGCGTCTCGTCGTGTGACCGGAATTGAACGCCTGTGGGGGTGCTCACAGGTATCGTGGACTTCCACAAAGTGTTGACCTCTGGAGCGCCGAGGTCTGTAGGTATCTCCAGTGGCGGATGTCTCCGCAAGGGCGTAATGCCGGCGGCCACAAAACCCGTACATGCAGGTCACGGGTCCGTCCGGGTGTCCAATGGGTGGACGGCCGAGGCCGGAACGCACGAATCCCCCCTTCACGCCGAGCGTGAAGGGGGGTGGTTTCAGTCGCACGAGGCCGGATCGTTACCCCGCCGAAGGCCTACCGAGCCCGTACCGAGGCCGAACCGAGGCCGTTTCGGTCAGCGTTACGGAGCCCGGACCGCCGACAGCAGGCGGGACACGTCCTCGGAGGCGATCCGCAGGGCGCCGCCCACCGTGGCGAGCACCTCGCGCTCGGCCGGGGTGTACGGGCCGTCCGCGAGGGCGATCCGCGCCCCCTGGAGCAGGATCGATTCTCGTCCGGGCCCGGCCAGGTGCGGAGCCAGCGGTTCCAGGGCCTCGTGGAGCTCTATCGCCAGCGCGGCGCCGCAGCACTCGGGGACGTCGTACAGCCCGAGCCGGCCCTCGTCGGTGGCCAGCGCCTCCACCATGGACTCCAGTTGCTCCTCCGTGCAGTCCTGGAAGCCCGCCGTCCGTACGGCCGACACGGCGGCCTCCAGCGCGCCGCGCGAGGCGGTTCCGCCGGCCGCGAGCACGGCCAGCGTCACCGTGTGCACGGCGTCGCGCAGCATCGCCGAGAAGCGGGTGGTGGTCAGGTGGTCGAGGACCTCGGTGTCGAAGCGCTCCCGGCAGCCCTGGCACTCGATGACGGGCCCGGCCGCTCCGCGCGGCAGCAGCGGGACTCCGAGGACCGTGAACCGGCGGCGCCCGGTGCGCCGGCGGTAGTTGCGGTCGCCACCGCAGTCGGGGCAGAAGAACTCCCCGTCACCCACGGTGCTCCAGGTGGTACGGATGCCCCAGACCGTCAGCTTCCGGCCGTCCCCACCCCGAACTGGCAGCACGTCGCACCTCCGTCACCTACCGGCAGCATCGCCGGCTTGGCGTGATGTTAGCCACATCGATGAGGATCCGTCAGTCGTGTGACAAGACAACCTGCGCCACCCGGGGGACTTGGCCGAACTGCGCCCCCGCCGGCCTCCGTCTTTCCCTACGCTCAGCCGTGTGAACGAGAAGTCCTGTCTGGTGACCGGGGCCGCGAGCGGCATCGGCAAGGCCACCGCCCTGTTGCTGGCCCGCTCCGGGGCCCGGGTCACCGCGGCTGACATCAATGGCCCCGGGGTCGCGCGACTGCGTACGGAATTGGCCGCCGAGGGCGTCGGCATCACCGTGGTCACGGGTGACGTCGCCGATCCGGAGGCCAACCGAACGATGGTCGACGCGGCCGTGGAGGCGTACGGGAGGCTCGACGTCGCCGTGGCGAACGCCGGGGTGCTCCCTCTTTCGGACGTCAACGAGACCAGTCCCGAGGACTGGGACCGGGTCATGGCGATCGACGGCCGGGGAATGTTCCTGACCTGCAAGTACGCGATCGAGGCGATGACCGCGCAGGAGCGGCCCGGCGGGGCGCTGGTCTGCGTGTCCTCGGTCTCGGGGGTGGCCGGGCAGGCCCGGCAGGCCGCGTACGGGCCGGCGAAGTTCGTGGCGTCGGGGCTGACCAAGCACCTGGCGGTGGAGTGGGCGGCGCGCGGGATCCGGGTCAACGCGGTGGCCCCCGGCACCATCCGTACGGAGCGGGTGCTGGCGCTGAAGGACGAGCCGGGCGGCCCGGAGTACCTGGCGGAGGTCTCCGCGGCCCATCCGATGGGCCGGCTGGGCGAGCCGGAGGAGGTGGCCCGGGTCATCGCCTTCCTGGCCTCCGACGCGGCCTCGTTCGTGACGGGCGCGATCCTGCCGGTGGACGGCGGCTACCTGGCCCGCTGACTCCGGGGACGACGCGGCCCCGCCCCTCCGCGGGGAGGGACGGGGCTCACGTACGAGGGGTCAGCGGCCCGCGCGGTTGACGGCGGAGATGACCGCCTTCAGGGAGGCGCGGGTGGTGTTGGCGTCGATGCCGATGCCCCACAGGACGCGGCCGTCGATCGCGCACTCGATGTACGAGGCGGCCACGGCGGAGGCGCCCTCGCTCATCGTGTGCTCGGTGTAGTCCAGCAGGCGGGCGTCGACGCCGATGCCGGCCAGCGCGTCGAAGAAGGCCGAGATCGGACCGTTGCCGGTGCCGTCCAGGACCGTCTCGACCCCGTCCACGACCGCCTCGACGGTCAGCGTGTCCGTACCGTCCTTGTCGGTGGCCGTCGAGCCGGAGCGCAGTTGGATGCGGCCCCACGGGTTCTCGGGGTTGGGCAGGTACTCGTCCGCGAACACGTCCCAGATCGCCTTCGGCGTGACCTCGCCGCCCTCGGCGTCGGTCTTGGCCTGGATGATCCGCGAGAACTCGATCTGCATGCGGCGCGGCAGGTCCAGCTTGTGGTCGTTCTTCAGGACGTACGCGATGCCGCCCTTGCCGGACTGCGAGTTGACCCGGATGACCGCCTCGTAGGAGCGGCCGACGTCCTTCGGGTCGATCGGCAGGTACGGGACCGCCCACTCGATGTCGTCGACGGTGACGCCCTTGGCGGCCGCGTCGGCCTCCATGGCGTCGAAGCCCTTCTTGATGGCGTCCTGGTGGGAGCCGGAGAAGGCGGTGTAGACCAGGTCGCCCGCGTAGGGGTGGCGCGGGTGGACCTCCATCTGGTTGCAGTACTCGCTGGTGCGACGGATCTCGTCGATCTGCGAGAAGTCGATCTGCGGGTCGATGCCCTGCGAGAACAGGTTCATGCCCAGCGTGATCAGGTCGACGTTGCCGGTGCGCTCGCCCTGCCCGAACAGGCAGCCCTCGATGCGGTCGGCGCCGGCCATCAGGGCCAGCTCGGCGGCGGCGACGGCGGTGCCGCGGTCGTTGTGCGGGTGCACGGAGATGCAGACGTGCTCGCGGCGGGTCAGGTTGCGGGCCATCCACTCGAAGCGGTCCGCGTGCGTGGACGGCGTCGAACGCTCCACGGTGGCGGGCAGGTTCAGGATGATCTCGCGGCCCTCGGACGGCTGCCAGACGTCGCAGACGGCCTCGCAGACCTCCAGGGCGAAGTCCAGCTCGGTGTCGGTGAAGATCTCCGGGCTGTACTGGTAGCCGAAGGTGGTCTCCGGGCCCAGCAGCTTCTCGGCGTACTCCATGACCAGGCGGGTGCCGTCGACGGCGATCTGCTTGATCTGCTCCTTGGAGCCGCGGAAGACGACCCGGCGGAAGGTCGGGGCGGTCGCGTTGTACAGGTGCACGGTGGCGCGCCTGGCGCCGACCAGCGACTCCACGGTCCGCTCGATCAGGTCCTCGCGGGCCTGGGTCAGCACGGAGATGGTGACGTCGTCCGGGATCGCACCCTGTTCGATGATGGAGCGTACGAAGGCGAAGTCGGTATCGCCGGAGGAGGGGAAGCCGACCTCGATCTCCTTGTAGCCCATGCGCACCAGCAGGTCGAACATCTCGCGCTTGCGGGCGGGGGTCATCGGGTCGATCAGCGACTGGTTGCCGTCGCGCAGGTCGGTGGAGAGCCAGCGGGGAGCCTTGGTGACGCGGGCGTCCGGCCAGGTGCGGTCGGGGATGTCCACCTGCTCGTACCGGCCGTACTTGTGGATCGGCATCCCGGAGGTCTTCTGGGTGTGGGTCGCGTTGGTGATGGGCGTGGGGCGACCGACAAAAGGCTGCTGGCTCATGGCGTTGGGCTCCTCGCGTGTCCGCGTGTAGTTCGCTGGGACGGCCGACGGCGGTCGTAAAAACCGCAACACCAAACTCCGCGGGGAGGGGGTCGGCCTACGACTACAGACCCTCGCCGCGGCAGCTAAGGAGAAGCAGCCCGAAACGCATGATGGGCCGAGCCTAACCGAGCCGCGCCGTATCGCGAGGACCTGTTTCAGTATGCAAGACCGCGCTGTCCGATTTGTACCTAATGTGAGCTACATCGCTTTTCTCGATACAGGTCCGGTCGATCCGTCAACGCGGTGTGACCGCTTTCAGACAACCGAATGAATCATGGTTGCGGGTAGTGACACCGGGGTGACCCGCTGCCACATTGCCGGGATGGATGCCTCCCACGTTTTCCGCCACCCCGTCTTCTGCACGGTGGTCCCGCCCCACCTGCTCGACAGGATCGCCCGGTCCGAGGTGGTCCGGCGCGCCGACGCCGCCCAGCGCACCCTCGAACAGGACGCCCTGCTGCGCACCCGGCGCAGCGTCACCACCCTGCGCGGGATCGCTCCCGCCGTGGGGACACCCGTCTCCGACGAGCCCCGCCGGACCATCTACGACGCCCAGCACCGCACCCGGCTGCCCGGGAAGAAGGTGCGCGGGGAGGGCGACGAGGCCGCCGGCGACGCCACCGTCAACCGCGCGTACGCGGGGCTCGGCGCCACGTACGAACTGTTCCTGAAGGGCTTCGGCCGGCACTCGATCGACGACTCCGGGCTGGCCCTGGACGCGAGCGTCCACTACGGCCAGGAGTACAACAACGCCTTCTGGGACGGGCAGCAGATGGTGTTCGGCGACGGGGACGGGGACATCTTCCTCGACTTCACCGTGTCGATCGACGTCATCGGGCACGAGCTCACCCACGGGGTCACCCAGTACACGGCGAACCTCGACTACCACGGGCAGTCCGGCGCCCTGAACGAGTCGATGTCCGACGTCTTCGGTTCGCTGATCAAGCAGTACTCGCTCGACCAGACGGCCCAGGACGCGGACTGGCTGATCGGCGCCGGGCTGCTCGGCCCGAACGTCAGCGGGGTCGCCCTGCGCTCGATGAAGGCGCCGGGCACCGCGTACGACGACGACGAGCTCGGCAAGGACCCGCAGCCGGCGACGATGGACGACTACGTGAAGACCTCGCAGGACAACGGCGGGGTGCACATCAACTCCGGCATCCCGAACCACGCCTTCTACCTCGTCGCGAGCGAGCTCGGCGGCAAGGCGTGGGAGCGGGCCGGGCGGATCTGGTACGACACGCTGACGGGCGGCGAGCTGGCCTCGGACGCGGACTTCAAGGACTTCGCCCGGCTGTCGGTCGCGGCCGCGGTGGCCCGGTACGGGGACGGCGGGGCGGAGCACCAGGCCCTGCAGAAGGCGTGGTCGGCGGTCGGCCTGGGGTAGAAGGCAGGGCATGCGGATTCTGGTGGTGCGGACGGGCGGCTTCGCGGGCATCGAGCGCCGGGCCGAGGTGGACACCTCGGGCCGGCCCGACGAGGACGAGTGGCGGGCCCTGGCCCGGCTGGCACTGCGGCCCGTCCCGCCCGCGCCCGGGTCGGACCGGGTACGGGACGGGTTCTCGTACCGGATCACCGTCGACGGGCGGACGGTCTCCTGCCAGGAGCCGAACCTGTCGGAGGCGCAGCGGACGCTGATCTCCCGGCTGCTGAAGGAAGGCGCCTGACCGGAGGCGCGTTGCCGAAGCGGCAACGATGTTTGTCCGGCCGCGGGCCGCGGCCGAGCATCGGGGGGACAGGCAGCCGCACCGGAAGAGGTCCCCATGTCACAGCATCAGCAGCAGCACGCAGCCGCGTCCGGGTCCGCGCCCGCGTCCGAGTCCGAGTCCGAGTCCGAGTCCGAGTCCGAGTCCGAGTCCGAGTCCGAGTCCGAGTCCGAGTCCGAGTCCGAGTTCGTCGGCGAGGAGTTCTGGGACTCCCGCTACCGCGAGAGCGGCCGGATCTGGAGCGGGGAACCCAACGCCGTGCTGGTCCGGGAGGCCTCGGACCTCGCGCCCGGGCGCGCCCTCGACCTCGGCAGCGGCGAAGGCGGCGACGCCGTCTGGCTGGCCCGCCGCGGCTGGCGGGTCACCGGGAGCGACATCTCGGGCGTGGCCCTGGAGCGGGCCGCCGGGCACGCCGCCGCGGCGGGGGTCGCCGACCGGATCGCCTGGGAGCGGCACGACCTCGCCGAGTCCTTCCCCGCCGGGGAGTTCGACCTGGTCTCCGCTTGCTTCCTGCACTCGTTCGGGGACTTCCCCCGCGCCCGGATCCTGCGCAGCGCCGCCGCGGCGGTGGCACCCGGCGGGATCCTGCTGGTCGCCGGCCACGCCGGCTGGCCGGCCTGGCAGCGGGACACCCGCCCCGAGGTCCACTTCCCGACCCCGGACGAGGTCGTGGCGCAGCTGGAGCTGCCCGAGGGCGCGTGGGAGGTCCTGCTCGCCGAGGAACACGAACGGGTCCAGAACCTGCCTGACGGCACGCCCGGGACCCGTACGGACAACGCGGTGAAGGTACGCCGGCTCCGCTAGAACCCGAGCTTGCGCAGCTGCTTGGGGTCGCGCTGCCAGTCCTTCGCGACCTTGACGTGCAGGTCGAGGAAGACCGGGGTGCCGAGCAGCGCCTCGATGTGCTTGCGCGACTTCATCCCGACCTCCTTCAGCCGGGAGCCCTTCGGGCCGATGATGATGCCCTTCTGGCTGGGCCGCTCGATGTAGACGTTCGCGTGGATGTCCAGCAGCGGGCGGTCCGCCGGGCGGTTCTCCCGGGGGATCATCTCCTCGACCACGACGGCGATCGAGTGCGGGAGCTCGTCCCGTACGCCCTCCAGCGCGGCCTCGCGGATCAGCTCCGCGACCATCACCATCTCGGGCTCGTCGGTGAGGTCGCCCTCCGGGTACAGCGGCGGGCTCTCGGGCAGCAGCGGCGCGATCAGGTCGGCCAGCAGCTGGACCTGGGTGTCGCCGACCGCCGAGACGGGGACGATCTCGGCCCACTCGATGCCGAGCTCGGCGCCGAGCTGGTGGATCGCGAGGAGCTGCTCGGCCAGGGCCTTGGACTCGACCAGGTCGGTCTTCGTCACGATGGCGATCTTGGGGGTCTTCTTGATCCCCGCGAGCTCCTTCGCGATGAACTTGTCGCCGGGGCCGAGCTTCTGGTCGGCCGGCAGGCAGAAGCCGATCACGTCGACCTCGGCCCAGGTGGTGCGCACGACGTCGTTCAGCCGCTCGCCGAGGAGCGTGCGCGGCTTGTGCAGACCGGGCGTGTCGACCAGCACGAGCTGGGCGTCGGGGCGGTGCACGATGCCGCGGACGGTGTGGCGGGTGGTCTGCGGCCGGTTGGAGGTGATCGCGACCTTGGTGCCCACGAGTGCGTTGGTCAGGGTCGACTTCCCCGCGTTGGGGCGGCCGACGAAGCAGGCGAAGCCCGCACGGTGCGGGGCGGTGGACTCGGGGGAACGATCGCTCATACGGGCCATTCTCCCCGATGCGGGTCCCAGCGCCGACCAGTCCGCCGCGAGGAGGGCGAGGGCGCCCGCGAGAACGGCCGCGAGCGGGGGCCGGGCGGCGTAGCCGGTGGCGGCCCGGGCGACGGCGCCCGCGGCCTCGGCACGCACCGCGACCTCGGCCCGTTCCACGGCGGGCGGGTGCTCCCACCTGGTGCCGAGCCGGACCTCCCGGCCGGGGAGCAGCTCGGCGGGCAGCCCGGTGAGCTCGCGGCCGAGGGCTCCGGAGGCGGTGAGGGTGGCTCGGGGGCGCAGGGTGACATTGCCGAGGTTGTGGAGCGTGTACGAGACCTCCGTCCCGGAGGCGCGCAGGTTCTCCACGGCCAGGGCGGGGGCGGGGCCGCCGAGCGGGGGTCAGGAGAGGGTCAGGGTCAGGACCGCCCGGTACGCGCCCGGCGGGGTGTACGGCGGCATCGTGAGGGTGACCGCCGCGTCGATCGTGAACGTCCCGCCCACCAGAGCCCCGTCCGGCGCGGACGCGAGCACCGCCCCCTGCGGCCCGACCACCCCGGCGCTGCCCGCCACGCACCGGCTCGGGCTGCCCGGCGCCGCCGTGCACGTCGGGGTCCAGCTCAGCGAGGCCCCCGGGATCCGGACCCCGCGCGGGCCCGTGAACTCCGTGACCTTGCCGATCAGCGACCACCCCGCCGGTCCGCCCCGGACGTCCTTGACCGTGACCGTCCCGATCCGGCCGGTGGCCGCGCCGCGCTCCCCGTACGGGACCGCGCCCAGCGTGATCGACTCGCCCGCCTGGGTCATCGTCAACGCGCCCGGCTCGACCACCGCCGTCACCTTCTGCGTGCCCGGTGTCGCAGGCGCCGAGGCGACGACCGTGTACGCCGCCGGGCCCGATCCCTGCTGCGCCGACCACGCCGTGCCCTCGTACGCCACCACCGCCGTCGTCGCCCTGTCGGTGACCGGCAGCTCCGCCACGACCGCGCCCCGGGCGTCCGCCGTGACCACCACCCGGTCCGCGGTCCCGGCGGCGCCCGCCCGGCCGGCCACCGTCACGGCCGCGTCCGGGGCGAAGCCGGCGCCGGTGACCTTGACCTTGGCGCCCGGCTTCCCGTACGCCGAGCCGAGCGCGACCGACCGCAGGTTGGCCCGGGTGGGGGTCCCCCCAGCGGTAGCTGGGGGAGGGCTCGCGGTGAGCCGTTCGGACACCGGCGCCCCGGTGACGGCGCAGGCGGTGTCCAGGTCCAGCAGGTGGCTGGTGTGCAGCGTGTAGCCGCCCGGGGCCAGGGTGATCCCCCCGGCGGCGGTCACGGTGAACGTGCCGGTCATGGTGACGGCCGGCAGCCCCGCCCCCGCCTGGACGGGGTCGTTCCGCTTCGCCCCCACGACGGTGACCTCACCGCTCTGCGCACCGCCCAGCAGGATCCGCCCGGTCGGGGTCAGCACATCGGCCGGGAGCTCGGCGGCGATCGGGTTCACGGCGGGGGTCCGGGCCACCCGGTACGTCACGGTGACCGTGTCGCCGACCTTCGGCGCCGGGTCGTCCACGGCGATCCGTGCCGTGGTCGGCCCGTCGGCGGGCGGCAGACCGGCCTCCTGCGGCGCCGCGCAACGCGTCGGGAACTCCACCTGTCCTGGCGGCGCCTCCCCCTCGGCCGCGGCGGGCGGGCTCAGCGCGCCCCCGGTCGTAGCCGCGAGGGCGGCCATGCCGACGGCCACCGACCATCTCCTGCTGCCCGCCCGTGTTCGCACGGCCCGCCCCCTGGGTTCCCTCGCGCCGACAGGGGGCCATTCACGAGCGGGCGGCGGGAGAAGTCAATGCACGGACCCGGCATCAACTGATGGCCCATCAGGAGATGGCGGACTCCCCGTGCCCACCGGCCGCGCGGAACGTGCGCCGGTACGCCGTCGGGCTCACCCCCAGCGCCGCCTGCACGTGCTTGCGCAGCGACTGCGCCGTCCCGAACCCCGTCTCCCGCGCCACCTGTTCCATCGGCAGATCCGTCCGCTCCAGCAGCCGCCGGGCCCGTTCCACCCGCTGGCCGACGATCCACTCCCCCGGGCTGACCCCCGACTCCTCCCGGAACCGGCGCGTGAACGTCCGTACGGACATGGCCTCCTGCCGGGCCAGGTCGACCAGCCGTACCGGCTCGTGCAGCCGGTCCAGCACCCACGCGCGGGCCGCCGCCGTACTGGCCAGCTGCGGCTGCGGCACCGGCCGGTCGATGAACTGGGCCTGCCCGCCGTCCCGGTGGGGCGGTACGACGGTCCGCCGGGCCACGTCGTTGGCGACGGCCGCGCCGTGGTCGCGGCGCACGATGTGCAGGCACAGGTCGATGCCGGCGGCCACCCCCGCCGAGGTCAGCACGTCCCCGTCGTCGGTGTAGAGCACCCCGGCGTCCACCCGCACGGCCGGGAAGAGCCGCTGGAAGTGCTCGGCGTGCGCCCAGTGGGTGGTGGCCGGACGGCCGTCCAGGAACCCGGCGGCGGCCAGCACGTACCCGCCCGTGCAGATGGAGACGAGCCGGGTCCCGGGCCGGATGCGGGCGAGCGCCTCGGCGAGCTCGCCGGTCAGCCGACCCTCCTCGTACACCGGCCCCAGCTCGTACGAGGCGGGCACCACCACGGTGTCCGCGGTGGCCAGCAGCTCGGGACCGTGCTCGACGTGGACCGCGAAATCGGCGTCCGTGCGCACCGGCCCGGGGACGAGGGCGCAGGTGAGGATCTCGTACAGCGGCGCCCCGGCGGGATCCTTGGCGCGGCCGAAGATCCGGTGCGGGATGCCGAGCTCGAAGGGCAGCAGCCCGGTGAGCGCGAGGACGACGACGCGGTGAGGGGCCATGGCCCAATCGTATCGAAGGGTGTCGGTCAGGCCACTGTCGTACGGGGCCCTCCCGGCCGGAAGCTGTCTGCGTGACGCAGACAGCCCCCAATCCCCGGCCCACTCCCACCCCCACTCCCCCGAGCCCGAGCCCGGCCCCGGCCCCGGCCGCCCCCGGGCGCATCCACCGCGCCTGGTTCGTCGCGGCCGTCGCCTTCGTGACGATCATCGGAGCCGCCGCCTTCGCCTCCCTGCCCGGACTGCTCATCGAGCCGCTGCACGAGGAGTTCGACTGGTCACGCGGCACGATCGGCTTCGCCGTCTCGGTGAACCTGGCGCTGTACGGGCTCACCGCGCCCTTCGCCGCCGCGCTGATGGACCGTTTCGGCATCCGCAAGGTGGTGGCCCTGGCCCTGCTGGCCATATCCGGCGGCACGGTGGCCACCCTGTGGATGACGCAGTCCTGGCAGCTGGTGCTGTTCTGGGGCGTGCTGGTGGGGCTGGGCAGCGGCTCCATGGCCCTGGCCTTCGCGGCGACGGTGACCAACCGCTGGTTCACCGCCCGGCGCGGGCTCGTCACCGGCATCCTGACCGCGGCCGGGGCCTCCGGTCAGCTGATCTTCCTGCCGCTGCTGTCCTGGCTGGTGGAGCACCACGGCTGGCGCCCGGCGGCGGTGACGGTCTCGCTGGCGGCCCTGGTCGTGGTCCCCTTCGTGTGGCTGCTGCTGCGCGACCACCCGGCGGACACGGGACTCGCGCCGTACGGGGGCACGTACGCGGAAAGGCCCGCCCCGGTGACGGGCGCGGCGCGGCGGACGGTGACGGTGCTGTTCAAGGCGGCCCGCACCGGCCCGTTCTGGCTGCTGGCGGGCACCTTCGCGATCTGCGGGGCCTCGACGAACGGGCTGGTCAAGACCCACTTCGTACCCGCCGCGCACGACCACGGCATGCCGGTGACCGCGGCGGCCGGACTCCTGGCGGTGGTCGGCGTCTTCGACGTGATCGGCACCATCGCCTCCGGGTGGTTCACCGACCGCTTCGAGGCGCGCCGCCTGCTGGCGGTGTACTACGCGCTGCGCGGGATCTCGCTGATGTTCCTGCCGATGCTGCTGGCGCCGTCCGTGCACCCGCCGATGATCTTCTTCATCATCTTCTACGGGCTGGACTGGGTCGCGACCGTCCCGCCGACCATCGCGCTGTGCCGCGAGCACTACGGGGAGGACAGCGCGATCGTCTTCGGCTGGGTCCTGGCCTCGCACCAGGTGGGCGCGGCGCTGGTGGCCTTCCTGGGCGGCCTGGCCCGCGACGCCTTCGGCTCGTACGACCTGGTCTGGTACGCCTCGGGCGCGCTGTGCGCGATGGCGGCGCTGATGGCGATGGTGATCCGCCGCCGCCCCGTCGCCCTCACGGCGTGAACAGGGCGGCCGCCGGCTCCCGCGGGGTCAGGCGCCGGCCGGGGTCGTGGACTTGAGGGTGCCGTCCGGGCCGGCCAGCAGGACCGGGGTGGCCGGGCCGCCGAGGTCGCGGACGGCCGCGCGGTCGGCGTCGGCCACCGCCTCCGCCGAGCTGACCACGGCCGCGGCCTCCAGGGACTCGGCCCCGCTCGCCACCGCCATCGCGACCGCCGTCTGCAGCGCGCTCAGCTTCAGGGAGTCCAGCTCCACCGTCCCGGCGACGTACGTACGGCCCGTCTCGTCCCGCACCGCCGCGCCCTCGGGCACCCCGTTGCGGGCCCGGGCGCTGCGCGCCAGCGTGATGATCTTGCTGTCCTCGGGGTTGATCCCGGTGCTGTCGGTCATGGGCGAAAGCATATGGAGCGTCTCGGCGGGGCCGCACGACGGCCCCGCCGAGACGCTCTCCCCTCCGTCCCCCGCGGCCCCCTGGCTCTTGTGCCACGCGGAACCAAACCTAAGCGCCCGGTAAGCAGAACCTGTGATCCAAAGGTCACAGAGCGCCGTGACTTTGGTCCCCTCCGTGTTCCACCCTCACGGCCTGTCGAGCCGCAGCCGCTCCGCCCTCGGCAGACCCGCGACCACCAGGTCGTACGAGTCCTCGACCAGCTCCCGCACCAGCGCGTCCGGCAGCCCGCCGACCGTCACCGTGTTCCAGTGCCGCTTGTTCATGTGCCAGCCCGGCACGATCGCCTCGTGCTCCGCCCGCAGCCGCACCGCAAGCTCCGGCTCGCACTTGAGGTTGACCTTCAGCGGATCGGCGTCCAGCGCGGTCAGCGCGAACACCTTCCCCAGCACCTTGAACACCGAGGTCTCGGGCGTGAAGGGGAACTCCTCCACCGCCGCGTTGAAACCCAGGCAGAACGCACGCAGCTCCGCCGGCGTCATACGCCCTCCCCGCCCTCGCCCGCCGCCGCGGCCAGCGGCTCCACCAGCACCGTCACGATCTTGTTCCGGCGGCCCGCCGGGGATTCGGCCGTCAGCCGCAGCGGCCGCCCGTCCGGCAGCTCCACGACCGCCGAGGCGCCCGCGATCGGCACCCGGCCCAGCGCCTTGGCCAGCAGGCCGCCGACCGTCTCCACGTCCTCGTCGTCGTAGTCCTCGACCTTGAACAGCTCGCCGAGGTCGGTGATGTCGAGCCGCGCCGTCACCCGGTAGCGGTCCTCGCCCAACTCCTCGACGGGCGCGAGCTCGCGGTCGTACTCGTCGGTGATCTCGCCGACGATCTCCTCAAGGATGTCCTCGATGGTGACGATGCCCGCCGTGCCGCCGTACTCGTCGATGACCACGGCCACGTGGTTGCGCACCTGTTGCATCTCCCGCAGCAGGTCGCCCGCGTTCTTGGTGTCCGGTACGAACACCGCGGGCCGCATCGCCGTCGTGACCAGGTCGGCCTCCGCCTCCCGGCTGATGTGCGTCTTGCGGACCAGGTCCTTCAGGTACACGATCCCGACGATGTCGTCCTCGTTCTCGCCGGTCACCGGGATACGCGAGAAGCCGGACCGCAGCGCCAGCGTGGTCGCCTGACGGATCGTCTTGTACCGCTCGATGCAGACCAGGTCGGTGCGCGGCACCATCACCTCGCGCACCAGCGTGTCGCCGAGCTCGAAGACCTGGTGCACCATCCGGCGCTCCTCGTCCTCGATCAGCGACTCCTTCTCCGCCAGGTCGACCATCGCGCGCAGCTCGGCCTCGGAGGCGAACGGCCCCTTGCGGAAGCCCTTTCCGGGCGTGAGCGCGTTGCCGATGAGGATCAGCAGCTGCGGGATGGGCCCCATGACCCGGGCGAGCGGGACCAGGACGTACGAGGCCGCCGTCGCCGTGTTGAGGGGGTGCTGGCGGCCGATGGTGCGCGGGGAGACCCCGACGGCCACGAAGGACACCAGCACCATCACGGCGATCGCGATGAGCAGTGCCTTCCAGTTGTCGCCGAACTCGTCGAGGCAGACGTACGTGACGAGCACGCCGGCCGCCATCTCGCAGGTGACCCGCACGAGCAGCGCCACGTTGAGGTAGCGGGTGGGGTCGGCGGCGACCTGCGCGAGCTTCTCGCTGCCGCGCCGGCCCTCCCGTACGGCCTGCTCGGCGCGGAAGCTGGAGATCCGGGCGATCCCGGACTCGGCGCACGCCGCGAACCAGGCCACCACCACCAGCAGCACCGCGCCGGTGATCAACTGCGGGGCAGTCACGAGACGGTCGGGGCCGGGGACGGACCGGTCATGCCGCGCTCACCGCGCCAGCCGTCGACGATGGCCGCCTGGAGACCGAACATCTCGGCCTTCTCGTCCGGCTCCTCGTGGTCGTACCCGAGCAGGTGCAGCACCCCGTGGACGGTCAGGAGCTGGAGCTCCTCGTCCATGGAGTGCTGCGTCGGGGCTTCCTCGCCCTGCTTCTTCGCGACCTCGGGGCAGAGCACGATGTCGCCGAGGAGCCCCTGCGGGGGCTCCTCGTCGTCCTTCGCCGGCGGACGGAGCTCGTCCATCGGGAAGGACATGACGTCGGTGGGACCGGGCAGGTCCATCCACTGGATGTGGAGCTGCTCCATGGCGTCCTCGTCGATGACGATGACGGAGAGCTCGGACAGCGGGTGGATCCGCATCCGGGTGAGCGCGTAGCGGGCGATGTCGAGGATCGCCCGCTCGTCGACCTCGGTTCCGGACTCGTTGTTGACGTCGATCGACATGGTGCGCTGGGTTCTACTTCCGCTGGTAGCCGTTCCGGGACTGCTGGGCGTCCTGGCTGTCGTCGTACTTCTCGTACGCATCGACGATACGGCCGACCAGCTTGTGCCGGACGACATCCTCTGACGTGAGCCGCGAGAAGTGGATGTCCGGAACCCCTTCCAGGATCCGCTGGACCTCGCGCAGACCGCTCTTGGCGCCGCCCGGGAGGTCGATCTGCGTGATGTCGCCGGTGACGACGATCTTCGAGTCGAACCCGAGCCGGGTCAGGAACATCTTCATCTGCTCGGCGGTGGTGTTCTGCGCCTCGTCGAGCACGACGAACGCGTCGTTGAGGGTACGGCCGCGCATGTACGCGAGCGGCGCCACCTCGATCGTGCCCGCCGCCATGAGGCGCGGGATCGAGTCCGGGTCGATCATGTCGTGCAGAGCGTCGTAGAGCGGGCGCAGGTACGGGTCGATCTTGTCGAAGAGGGTGCCCGGGAGGAAGCCGAGGCGTTCGCCCGCCTCGACCGCCGGGCGGGTCAGGATGATGCGGCTGACCTGCTTGGACTGCAGGGCCTGGACCGCCTTGGCCATGGCGAGGTACGTCTTGCCGGTACCGGCGGGGCCGATGCCGAACACGATCGTGTTCTTGTCGATCGCGTCGACGTACCGCTTCTGGTTGAGGGTCTTGGGGCGGATGGTGCGGCCGCGGCTGGAGAGGATGTTCTGGGTGAGCACCTCCGCGGGCGTCTCCTCCGGGCCGTTGCCGTTGCCGCTCGCCTTGAGCATGGCGATCGAGCGTTCCACTGCGTCCTCCGTCATCGGCTGCCCGGTGCGGAGCACCAGCATCATCTCGTCGAACAGGCGCTGGACCAGGGCGACTTCCGCCGCGTCTCCGACCGCGCTGACCTGATTGCCCCGAACATGGATGTCGGCCTTCGGGAAGGCCTTCTCGATCACGCGCAACAGGGCGTCACCCGAGCCGAGCACCGCGACCATCGGATGCTTGGCCGGGACGGTGAAGTGGGCTCGCGCCTGCCCCGGCGCCGGTGTCTGGGCTGTGGGTGTCTGAGTCATGGGCCGGCACTGTGGCCTGCACATACCTCCCGCTGAGGGGCCGCGCCGATCGACGACCTCCGGAGTACCAAGGGTACGACTCCGCCGCGCCATCCCCGAGGGGTTTTCCCCCGCCCTCTCCCGGCCCTCTTCCCGCCCTCTCGCGGCCCCCCGGCACCTCCCTCCGACGTCCCTAAACCGGGTGGCGGAAGCCGATCGTCGGGACCGCCCTGCGCCGCGAGGCCGGCTCCGCGCGCGGCGGGACCAGCGCGTCCAGGAAGCCGTAGCGCGGCCGCAGCGCCTCGGGGGCCGTGCGCCACCAGTGGGCCACCTCCGGCCAGCCCGGGGCCGACAGGGAGCCGCCGAACTCCTGGACCGACAGGGCCGCCGTGAGGCCCGCGAAGGCCAGCCGGTCCGCCAGCGGCCAGCCCGCCAGGGTGCCGGTGACGAAGCCCGCCACGTAGACGTCCCCCGCCCCCGTCGGGTCCAGCTCCTCCACCGCGATCCCGGGGACCTCCGCCGACTCCCCGGTCCGCCCGTCCACCGCGTACGAGCCCTCCGCGCCCATCGTCACCACCGCGACCGGCACCTTCTCGGCCAGCGCCCGGGCCGCGGCTCTCGGACAGTCGGTCCGCGTGTACCGCATCGCCTCCCCCGCGTTCGGCAGGAACGCCTCGCAGTGCTCCAGGTCGGGCAGGGCCCCCAGGTCCCAGCGGCCGCTCTCGTCCCACCCCACGTCCGCGAAGATCCGCGCCCCCCGCCGCGCCGCCTCCGCGATCCACGGCTCCGTCCGCCCCTGCGCCAGCGAGGCCACGGCCGCCCGGGTGCGCGGCGGACACTGCGGGAACGGCCCCGGGCCGGCCGGGGGCGGGGCCTCGTGGCCGTGCGAGATCATCGTGCGCTCGCCCTCGTACGCCATCGAGACCGTGACCGGGCTGTGCCAGCCGGGGATGGTCCGCGACATCGACAGGTCGATGCCCTCGCCCTGTTCGAGTGCGTCCCAGCAGTACTCGCCGTAGTGGTCGTCGCCGAACGCCGCGGCCAGCGAGGTGCGCAGGCCGAGCCGGGCCAGGGCGGTGGCCATGTTGGCCACTCCGCCCGGGCTGGAGCCCATGCCGCGCGCCCAGGACTCCGTACCGCGCACCGGGGCCGAATCGAGGCCGGTGAAGATGATGTCGAGGAAGACCGTGCCGGTCAGGTAGACGTCGAACCCCGGTTCCAGGGGGCTGCGCAGCGGACCGAGCGGGTCCACGGCTGCGGCTGCGCTGTCGAGCGGATCCACGGCTGCGCTGCGGCTGGTGCGGCTGTCCCGACTGGTCACGGTGTACTCCCCGGCTGGTGCGAAGGCTCGTTTCTGCAAGCGGGCATGCGGTGGAAAGCTGCCAACCCTGCCCGCCCCCGACAGGCCCAAAACACAGTGTGTCGCACATCACTCTCATGGCGCTCTTCTCCGGGTCGCGGAGCACTTGATAGACAAGGGGACCGCGGCCTCGCGGAAAATCCCGCCCCACCTGCGCACCACCGGGAAGAGCCGTGTCCGACAACACCTCCGCGCCGCCTGCCGCCTGGCCCCTGGTGGCCCTCTTCACGGCCGGGTACGTCGCCCCCTACCTGCTTCCCACCGTCGTCGGACGCCTCGACGCCCATCTCCCGCTGAGTCCCGCCCAGGCCGGGCTCGTCGGCACGGCCCTGCTGCTCGGCTCCGCCACGGCCGGGTTCACCCTGGCCTCTCGCATCCCCCGGCGCGGTCCGCGCCCGCTGGCCCGGCTCGGTCTGCTGCTCGCCGCCCTGGGCTACGGCACCGCGGCCTCGACCTCGCTGCTCCCGCTGGTGGTCGTCGGCGTCGTGGTCGGCGGCTTCGGCTCCGGCAGCGCCACCGCCGTGGCCGCCGCGGGGATCGCCGGGCACCGCGATCCGCACCGCATCTCGTCGCTCGGGCTGCTGTCGGTCTCGGCGACCGCGGGTGCGCTGTACCTGACCCTGCCGCACCTCGGCGGCGGACACGGGCTGCCGTTCGCGGCCATCGCCCTGGTCGCGGCGCTGGCCTGGCCGGCCACCGGCCGGCTCGGCGGGCCCACCCGCCCGGGACCTGCCGTACGGAGCTCCGGGCGGCCGCCGTACCCGCGCGCCGGGGCCGTGCTGGCGGGCTGCCTGCTGCTCTGGTCGCTGACCCAGGAGGCCCTGTGGGGCGTCAGCGGGCGGATCGGCGCCGAGCAGGCCGGGCTGTCCGAGGCCACGCTGGGCGTCGTCTTCGCGGTGGCGCTGGGCGCGGGCCTGCTCGGGGTCACGGGCGCCTCCGCGTTCGGCACCCGGCTGGGGCGGGCGGTCCCGATCGGCGCGGGCACGGCGGCCATCGCGGGCTGCGTGGTGCTGACCTCCTCCGCGGACGGGCTCACCGGGTTCACGGCCGGGGAGATCCTGTGGAACGCGGTCTACCCGGTCGTCCTCTCGTACGTGATCGGCCTCGCGGCCGCCCTGGACCCGCGCGGCCGTTGGGCGGTCTTCGCCGGAGCCGCCTCCTCGCTGGGCACGGCCTGCGGCCCCGTGGTGGGCAGCCTGCTCGCCGAGGCGTTCGGGTTCCCGGGCATGGGGCTCGTGCTGGGCGGGCTGCTGCTCACGGTGGCCGGGCCGCTGACCGCCGTCGCCCTGCACGCAGGTCGGAGCCCGGCGGCCGCGGCCGAGGAGCCGGTCCTGCGCGGCGCGGCCCCGGCCCCGGCCCCGGCGGCGTCCCCCGGTTCCGGGACCGGGCCGGAGCCGGCGGGCGGGACTGTCCGCGTACGCCGCACCCCGCGCCGGGTGCTGCTGCTCTCCCCGGCGGCCCGCCGCTCCCGCGACCGGGAGCGCGAGCGGTCCCTCTAACCCCGCTTCGGCAGGGGCACTCGTACGAGGTCCGCGGCGATCGTCAGCTCTCCCTCGAAGCCGGCCGCGCGGGCCTGGCGTTCGAACTCCTGCGGGTCCGAGTAGCGCTGGGAGAAGTGCGTCAGCACGAGGTGCCGTACGCCCGCGTCCCGCGCGGTCCGGGCGGCCTGGCCGGCGGTGAGGTGCCCGTGGTCGGTGGCGAGCGCCTCGTCCTCGTCGAGGAACGTGGATTCGATCACCAGCATGTCGCAGCCCGCAGCGAGCGCGTCCACGCCGGGGCACAGCCGGGTGTCCATCACGAAGGCGAAGCTCTGCCCCGGCTTGTGCTCGCTGACGTCGTCGAGCGTGACCCCGCCCAGCTGACCCTCGCGCTGGATCCGGCCCACGTCGGGCCCCTTGATCCCGTGCCGCGCGAGCAGTTCGGGCACCATGCGGCGCCCGTCCGGCTCGGTGAGCCGGTAGCCGAAGGACTCCACCGGGTGCGAGAGCCGGCGGGCTTCCAGGACGTACGAGGGCTCCCGGGCCAGCGTCCCGTCCGCGGCCACGGGCTCCTCGCGGAGCGGGACGGTCTCCCGGTAGGCGGTGGCGTACCGGAGCCGGTCGAAGAACTTCTGCCCGGAGGCCGGGTAGTGCGCGGTGACGGGGTGCGGGACCCGGTCCAGGTTGATGCGCTGGATCACCCCGGCCAGCCCGAGGCTGTGGTCACCGTGGAAGTGGGTGATGCAGATCCGGTTGATGTCGTGCGCGGCCACCCCGGCGCGCAGCATCTGGCGCTGGGTGCCCTCGCCGGGATCGAAGAGGATGCCCTCGCCGTCCCAGCGCAGGAGGTAGCCGTTGTGGTTGCGGTGGCGGGTGGGCACCTGGCTGGCGGTGCCCAGCACCACGAACTCTCGTACGGACACGGTGCTATCCGGGGGGCCACTGGAGGCCGCGGCCGCCGAGGACGTGCGCGTGCGCGTGGAAGACGGTCTGGCCGGCGCCGGCGCCGGTGTTGAACACGACGCGGTAGCCGTGGTCGTCGAGCTTCTCGTCGGCCGCGATCTGCCCGGCCTCGCGCAGCAGGTCGGCGGCGATGGCCGGCTCGGCGGCGGCGAGCGTGGCGGCGTCGGGGTAGTGCACCCGGGGGATGACGAGGACGTGCGTGGGCGCCTGCGGGTTGATGTCCCGGAAGGCGAACGTCGTCTCGGTCTCCCGGACCACGGTCGCCGGGATGTTCCCCGCGACGATCTTGCAGAACAGGCAGTCCGCCTGCGGTTCCCCGGCCATTGCTTCGCCTTCCGAGACTGCGGCGCCGGCGGGCGGGCCGCCCGCGCCGACGATGATGATCAGCCCCGGCATCGTATCCGGCGCCGCCGGCGCCCTCATGTGCGTTTCAGGACCAGCGGCCGGTGCGCGCCAGCAGGACCGCCGTCGCCGCGGTGCCGGCGGTGGAGGTGCGCAGGACCGAGGAGCCCAGGCGGTAGGGGTGGGCCCCGGCCTCCGCGAAGACGGCGAGCTCCTCCGGGGAGACCCCGCCCTCCGGTCCGACGACCAGGACGATGGAGCCGCCGGCCGGGAGTTCGGCCGTGGCCAGGGCCCCCGAGGGGGTGTCCCGGTCCTCGTGCAGGACCATCGCCAGATCGGCCCCGGCCAGCAGGGCCGCGACCTGCTTGGTGGACATGGCCTCCGCCACCTCCGGGAAGCGGACGCGGCGGGACTGCTTGCCCGCCTCCCGGGCCGTGGCCCGCCACTTGGCCAGGGACTTGGCGCCGCGGTCGCCGCGCCACTGGGTGATGCAGCGCGAGGCCTGCCAGGGGACGATGGCGTCCACGCCGGTCTCGGTCATGGTCTCGACGGCGAGCTCGCCGCGGTCCCCCTTGGGGAGGGCCTGGACGACGGTGATCCGGACAGCCGGTTCCGGTTCCTCCTGGATCGTGTGCAGGCCGGTGAGGACCAGCCGGTCCTTGCCCTCGGCGGCCTTGACCACGCCCTCCGTCCAGTGACCGCGCCCGTCGGTGAGGACCACGTCCTCGCCCGGGTTCAGCCGTTTCACGGACACCGCGTGCCGGCCTTCGGGACCGTCGAGCACGAACTCCGGCCCCGCGGGGACCTCTTCGACCACGAACACGGGGGCGGTCATGACGTACTCCTGTTGTTCATCGACTTCAACACGGATCGGGCCTCGGCCAGTTCGGCCGCCAGCACCTCCACCAGTTCCCGCGCGGGCAGCGCCCTCGCCAGCCGGTGCCCCTGGCCCGCCCACAGGGCCATGCCCTGCGGGTCCCCGGCCGCGGCGGCGGCCTTGCGCAGCCCGGCGGTCATGTGGTGGATCTGCGGGTACGCGGCCGGGGCGTACGGCCCGTGCTCGCGCATGAACCGGTTCACCAGGCCCCGGGCCGGCCGCCCCGAGAACGCCCTGGTCAGCTCCGTGTGGGGGAACAGGGGGTCCGTCAGCGACTGCTTGTGCAGCGGGTGCGCGCCGGACTCGGGGCAGGCCAGGAACGCGGTGCCGAGCTGCGCCGCCTCCGCGCCCGCCGCCAGCAGCGCCGCGATCTGCGAGCCCCGCATCAGACCGCCGGCCGCGATGATCGGGAGGGCCACGGCCTCCCGTACCTGGGCCACCAGCGCGAGCAGGCCCACGCCCGCCGTGCCGTCGGCCTGCGGGTCGTCGCGGTGGGTCCCCTGGTGGCCGCCCGCCTCCACGCCCTGGACGCAGACCGCGTCGGCGCCCGCCGCCTGGGCGGCGCGGGCCTCGTCGACCGAGGTGACGGTGACGACCGAGTACGTGCCGGCCTTGCGCAGGGCGGCGAGGACCGCGGGCGAGGGGCAGCCGAAGGTGAACGAGACCACGGGGACCGGGTCTTCGAGGAGGATCGCGAGCTTGGCGTCGTAGCCGTCGTCGCTGGTGCCGATGATGTCCTCGTCGGCCAGGGACAGCTCGTACCAGCTGGCCTCGCCGGCCAGCTGCCCGCGGTACGCCTCCACGGCGGCCGGGTCCACGTACCCGGTCTGCGGCATGAAGAGGTTCACACCGAACGGGCGCCGGGTGAGCGCGCGCAGCTGCTTGATCTCCTGGTACACGCCGTCGGCGGTCTTGTAGCCGCCGGCCAGGAAGCCCAGACCGCCCGCCTCGCACACGGCTGCGGCCAGTGGCGGACAGGAGGCGCCGCCCGCCATGGGAGCCTGCACGATCGGGTATGGGGAGAGACCGTACGGTGCGGAGGACATGCACTGCATCGTGCCATGTCCCGCCCACCGGGCCGAATCACGGCATTCGCCTGGCATAGTCCGCTTCCCCGGCGTCGTCCGGAACGATGCGGCGAGCCCGGTCCGGAGCATCCCCGGACCGGGCTCGTACGTCTGGCGGCAGGCCGGTCAGCGGCCGTTGAAGGCGTCCTTCAGGCGGCTGAACAGGCCCTGCTGACCCGGCGCGAACTGGCCCATGGGCCGCTCCTCGCCGCGCAGCTTGGCGAGCTGGCGCAGCAGCTCCTCCTGCTGGGCGTCCAGCTTGCCGGGAGTGGTGACCTCGACGTGGACGATCAGGTCGCCGCGGCCGCCGCCGCGCAGGTGCGTGACGCCGCGCCCGTGCAGCGGGATCGACTGGCCGGAGCCGGTGCCCGGGCGGATGTCGATCTCCTCCAAACCGTCCAGGGTCTCCAGCGGGCACTTGGTGCCCAGGGCCGCGGCCGTCATGGGGATGGTCACCGTGCAGTGCAGGTCGTCCCCGCGCCGCTGGAAGGTCGGGTGCGACAGCTCGTGGATCTCCACGTACAGGTCGCCGGCGGGGCCGCCGCCGGGGCCGACCTCGCCCTCGCCCGCGAGCTGGATCCGGGTGCCGTTCTCGACGCCGGCCGGGATCTTGACCGTGAGGCTGCGGCGGGAGCGGACCCGTCCGTCGCCCGCGCACTCGGGGCACGGGGTCGGGACCACGGTGCCGAAGCCCTGGCACTGGGGGCAGGGGCGCGAGGTCATGACCTGGCCCAGGAAGGACCGGGTGACCTGCGAGACCTCACCGCGGCCACGGCACATGTCACACGTCTGCGCCGAGGTGCCGGGGGCCGCGCCCTCGCCGGAGCAGGTGGTGCAGACGACGGCCGTGTCGACCTGGATGTCCTTGGTGGTGCCGAAGGCTGCCTCGTCCAGCTCCAGGTCGAGGCGGATCATGGCGTCCTGGCCGCGGCGGGTCCGCGAGCGCGGACCGCGCTGCGAGGCCTGGCCGAAGAAGGCGTCCATGATGTCGGAGAAGTTGCCGAAGCCGCCCGCACCGAAGCCGCCCGCGCCGCCACCGCCGCCCGAGGAGGACAGCGGGTCGCCACCGAGGTCGTAGACCTGCTTCTTCTGCGGGTCCGAGAGCACCTCGTACGCCGCGTTGATCTCCTTGAAGCGCTCCTGCGTCTTCGGGTCCGGATTCACATCCGGGTGGAGTTCACGCGCGAGGCGGCGGAAGGCCTTCTTGATCTCGTCCTGCGATGCGTCGCGGCGCACGCCGAGAACGGCGTAGTAGTCCGTGGCCACTTACGACTCCGCCAGGATCTGTCCGACGTAACGTGCCACTGCGCGTACCGCTCCCATCGTTCCGGGGTAGTCCATGCGGGTCGGTCCGACCACGCCGAGTTTGGCGACAGTCTCGCCGCCCGAACCGTAGCCGACCGAGACGACGGACGTGGAGTTCAGTCCCTCGTAGGCATTCTCATGCCCGATCCGTACGGCCATTCCCGACTCGTTGGCCTCGCCCAGCAGCTTGAGGAGCACGACCTGCTCCTCCAGCGCTTCGAGCACCGGCCTGATCGTCAGGGGAAAATCGTGTCCGAAGCGCGTGAGATTGGCGGTTCCGCCGATCATCAGCCGCTCCTCGGCCTCCTCGACCAGCGTCTCCAGCAGGGTGGAGAGCACCGTCGACACCGTGCTGCGGTCCTCCGGATCGAAGGATTCCGGCAGGTCCTGCACGAGCTGCGGCACGTCGGTGAACCGGCGGCCGACTACCCGGCTGTTGAGCCGCGCCCGCAGATCGGCGAGCGAGGTCTCGCCGAACGGCGTCTGGCAGTCGACGAGCCGCTGCTCGACCCGGCCCGTGTCGGTGATCAGCACGAGCATCAGCCGGGCCGGAGCCAGCGACAGCAGCTCGACGTGCCGGACCGTGGACCGGGTCAGGCTCGGGTACTGGACGACGGCGACCTGCCGGGTGAGCTGCGCGAGCAGCCGCACGGTTCGGCCGACGACGTCGTCGAGGTCGACGGCGCCGTCGAGGAAGTTCTGGATGGCCCGGCGCTCGGGCGTCGACAGCGGTTTGACCCCCGCCAGCTTGTCGACGAAGAGCCGGTAGCCCTTGTCCGTGGGGATCCGCCCGGCGCTGGTGTGGGGCTGGGCGATGTAGCCCTCGTCCTCCAGCACGGCCATGTCGTTGCGCACGGTGGCGGGCGAGACGCCGAGCCGGTGCCGCTCGGTGAGCGCCTTGGAGCCGACCGGCTCCTCCGTCCCGACGTAGTCCTGGACGATGGCGCGCAGCACCTCGAGTCTGCGTTCGCTGAGCATCGCGCACACCTCCTGCTGGTCGTCGGCGCTCGTCATGGGCGGTTTCATCGGCTTCGTTGGCACTCCGGGCGTTCGAGTGCCAGAGATCCCCCGGCCAGTGTACGGCCGGGTAGTAAGGGCCTGGCAAGGGCGGCCCGCCAGGGTAGCGTCGCGGCATGGACGTGCGTTGGGAAGAGGCGGGCTGGGAGCGGCTGACCGGGCGGACCGGACGGCGACGACTCCCGGTGTGGGACTGCACGGTGGGACTGGTGGTGGGGGACGAGTCGATCCTCCTGATCGATCCCGGATCCTGCGTACGCGAAGGCGCGCAGCTGCGGGCCGAGGCGGAGCGGCTGACGGGGCGGCGCGTGACGCATATCGCATTCACGCACGGCCATTTCGATCACGTACTGGGCGTGGCGGCGTTCGCCGGGGCCGAGGTGTACGGGGCGGTCGGGCTGGACGCGGAGCTGTCGACGGGCCGGGAGGAGCTGCGCGTCAGCGCGGTCCTGCAGGGGCTGGCGGAGGCCGAGGCCGCCGAGGCGGTGGACCTGCTCGTGGTGCCGGGGCACTCCGTGTCGGGCGAATGGACGCTGGAGCTGGGCGGGGTGCAGGTGCTGCTGGCCAACGTCGGGCCCGGGCACACCCCGCACGACCTGGCGGTGTTCGTCCCCGGCGAGCGCGAGACGGTGTTCTGCGGGGACCTCGTCGAGGAGTCGGGCGAGCCGCAGGCGGGCAGCGACGCGGTGCCGGCGCAGTGGCCGGCGGCGCTGGACCGGCTGCTGTCGCTGGGCGGGGACGACGCGCTGTACGTGCCGGGTCACGGAGCGGTGGTCTCGGCGGGCTTCGTCCGTGAGCAACGCGACACACTGGCACGGCGGTTCGGCGTGTCGGGCCCGTGAGCCCGCTCTCTCTCCTACGCTCGGCCGGATGCGCGAGTACTCCCCCGACCTGACCCCGCAGTGGAAGCGCCCCAAGCCGGTGCCGGAGGTACCGGCGGACACCGACCTGGTGGTCGAGGTGGCGGGTACGGACTTCTGCGGCGCGGTGGTGGCCTGCGAGGCGGGCACGGTGACCCTGGAGGACCGCTTCGGCAAGCGGCGGGTGTTCCCGCTGGAGCCGCGGGGGTTCCTGCTGGAGGGCGCCGTGGTGACCCTGACCCGCCCCTCAAGGGCCCCTGCGGCGCCCTTGCGCACGGCGTCGGGCTCCGTGGCGGTCCCCGGGGCGCGCGCCCGTGTGGCGCGCGCCGGGCGGATCTACGTCGAGGGCCGGCACGACGCCGAGCTGGTGGAGCGGGTCTGGGGCGACGACCTGCGGATCGAGGGCGTGGTGGTGGAGTACCTGGAGGGCATCGACGACCTCCCGGCGGTGGTGGCGGACTTCGCCCCGACGGCCGACGCCCGCCTCGGCGTCCTGGTGGACCACCTGGTCCCGGGTTCGAAGGAATCCCGCATCGCGGCGTCGGTGACCTCGTCGGACGTCCTGATCGTCGGCCACCCGTACGTGGACGTCTGGCAGGCGGTGAAGCCGTCCGCGCTGGGCATCGCCGCCTGGCCGGTGATCCCGCCGGGCCAGGACTGGAAGACGGGCGTCTGCAGGGCGCTGGGCTGGCCGCAGAACACCGGAGCCGCCTGGCAGCACATCCTGTCCCGCGTCCGGTCCTACAAGGACCTGGAGCCGGTCCTGCTGGGCCGCGTGGAGGAACTGATCGACTTCGTCACGGTCGGCGGTGGGGCCTGACTCCCTGATACGTGCCGAATTCGCTGGTGTCCAGCTCGATGCCGAGCAGTTCCAGCGGAAGCGGCTCACCGAACTTCGTGATCTGCTGGGCCCGGTAGTCGGCTTCGTCGCCCCTCCCGACCGGGACGGTGAGCAGGACGCAGTGGGCCACGACCGGGTCGATGATCAGATAGGCGGGCACCTCGCCTGCGGCGTAGATCGAGCGCTTGACGCCGTAGTCCCTGTCGACGCTGGTCTTGGAAACCACCTCCACCACCAGGGTGATCAGCTTGGACAGCAGGAGGCGGCCCGAGTCCGGGCGGACCTGGCGATCCACGACCACAAGGTCCGGGACGGGCTCGCTGGCCTCGTCGGTGACGTCGACGTCCTGGGTCTGTAGCCGTGCCCACCGCTTGCGCGGGATCTGGTCCTGCACGTCTTCGACGATCAGGTTGTGAACCAGATCGGGACTGGCCATCATCACGATTTCCCCCCGGAGGAGCTCGACCTTGACGCCCTCGGGAGGCTCGAACCGATCGAAGAACTTCGCCATCCCACGCTCGTCCACAGCGGTCATCTCCGTGGTCCTCCACATCCGCCGCGTACTGTCGACGGCAGCCTAGGGACAGAGTAGGCAGGCGCAGGCCGGTTCGGCGGGGATTCACTCCCCCGAGAGATCAGTCCACCAGGTCGCGGACCACCGCGTCCGCCAGCAGGCGGCCGCGCAGGGTCAGGACGGCGTGGCCCGCCTCGTACGGGGTGGCCTCCAGGAGGCCGTCGGACAGGGCGCGGCGGGAGGCCGCGAGGCCGGCCGGGGCCAGCAGGGACAGCGGGACGCCGTCCACCAGGCGCAGCTCCAGCAGGATCCGCTCCACCCGGCGGTCCTCCTCGGAGAGGAGCTCGCGGCCCGCGCCCGGGGAGCGGCCCTCCGCGAGGGCGGCGGCGTAGGCGCCCGGGTGCTTCACGTTCCACCAGCGGACCCCGCCCACGTGCGAGTGGGCTCCGGGGCCGGCGCCCCACCAGTCGGCGCCGCGCCAGTACAGCTCGTTGTGCAGGCAGCGGCCGGCCTCCGAGGTGGCCCAGTTCGAGACCTCGTACCAGGAGTACCCGGCCTCGGCCATCACCGAGTCCGCGATCAGGTACCGGTCGGCGTGCACGTCGTCGTCCGTCATCGGGACCTCGCCCCGCCGGATCCGCCGCGCCAGCTGCGTGCCCTCCTCCACGATCAGCGCGTACGCGCTGATGTGGTCCGGGCCCGCGCCGAGGGCGGCGGCCAGGGAGGCGCGCCAGTCCTCGTCGGTCTCCCCCGGCGTGCCGTAGATCAGGTCCAGGTTCACGTGGTCGAAGCCCGCAGTTCGCGCCTCCGCGACGCACGCCTCCGGCCGGCCCGGCGTGTGCGTACGGTCGAGCACCTTCAGGACGTGCTGCTTCGCGCTCTGCATGCCGAAGGAGACCCGGTTGAAGCCCCCGGCCCGCAGCTCCGCCAGGTACTCCGGGTTCACGGACTCCGGATTGGCCTCCGTGGTGACCTCGGCGTCCTCCGCCAGCCCGAACTCGTCCCGGATCGCCGCGAGCATCCGTACGAGGTCGGCCGCCGGCAGCAGCGTCGGTGTACCGCCGCCCACGAACACGGTCCGTACGGCGCGCGGGTCGTCGCCGAGCACCTTGCGGGCGAGACGGACCTCGTCGATCAGGGTGTCGGCGTAGTTCTCCCGGGAGGCGAGCACGCCGCCGGTGCCGCGCAGCTCGGTCGCGGTGTACGTGTTGAAGTCGCAGTACCCGCACCGCGTGGCGCAGTACGGGACGTGCAGGTAGAACCCGAGCGGCCGGTCCCCGGCACCCGCCAGGGCATGCGACGGCAGCGAGCCGTCTTCGGGCATGGGTTCACCGTCGGGCAGTGCGGAAGGCATGCCCCCATTGTCCCGCACCCGGGCCGGGGGCCCGGCCGCTCGCCGCCGCCCCCGGGCCCCTCGTACCGCCCGCTGCCGCCCGCCGCCGCGCTACGCCTCGCGCGAGCCCTCGTACATCTCGTCGATCAGGTGCTTGAACTCACGCTCGACGGCCGGCCGCTTCAGCTTGAGGCTGGGCGTGAGGTCGCCGTGCTCCACGTCGAGGTCGCGCGGCAGGATCCGGAACTTCTTGATCGTCTGCCAGCGCTGGAGGCCCTCGTTCAGGGTCTGGACGTACGTCTCGATCAGCCGGTTCGTCTCGGCCGCGGCCAGGACCTCGGCGTACGTCTTGCCCTCCAGCCCGTTCTCGGCGGCCCAGCCCATGATCGACGGCTCGTCGAGGGCGACCAGGGCGGCGCAGAAGTTCCGGTCGGCGCCGTGCACGACGATGCTCGACACGTACGGGCAGATCGCCTTGAACCGGCCCTCGATCTCGGCCGGGGCGACGTACTTGCCGTTCGAGGTCTTGATCAGGTCCTTCTTGCGGTCCGTGATGCGCAGGTAGCCGTCGGGCGAGAGCTCGCCGATGTCGCCCGTGTGCAGCCAGCCGTCCTCCTCCAGCACCTCGGCGGTCTTCTCGGGCTGGAGGTGGTAGCCCTGCATGATGCCGGGGCCGCGCAGCAGGATCTCGCCGTCGTCGGCGATGCGGACCTCGGTGCCGGGGAGCGGCTTGCCGACGGTGCCGGTGCGGTAGGCCTCGCCGGGGTTGACGAAGGAGGCCGCGCTGGACTCGGTGAGGCCGTAGCCCTCCAGGATGTTGATGCCGGCGCCGGCGAAGAAGTAGCCGATCTCGGGGGCCAGGGCGGAGGCGCCGGAGACGGCGGCGCGCAGCCGGCCGCCGAAGGCCTCGCGGAGCTTGGAGTAGACGAGCGCGTCGGCGATCTTGTGCTTGGTGGCGAGGCCGAAGGGGACCGCGGGGCTGCCGGTGCGCCGGTAGTTGTCCTGGGTGGTCTTGGCGTACTCGCGGGCCACGCCGACCGACCACTGGAAGATCTTGTACTTGGCGCCGCCGCCGGCCCGGGCCTTGGCGGCGACCCCGTTGTAGACCTTCTCGAAGATGCGGGGGACGGCCGCCATGTAGGTGGGCTGGACGACCGGCAGGTTCTCGATGATCTTGTCGATGCGGCCGTCGACGGCGGTGACGTGCCCGACCTCGATCTGGCCGGAGGTCAGGACCTTGCCGAAGACGTGCGCGAGCGGCAGCCACAGGTACTGGACGTCGGTGCTGGAGATCATGCCGGTGGCAACGGTGGCCTTGGCCATGTACGACCAGTTGTCGTGCGGGAGCCGTACGCCCTTGGGGCGGCCCGTGGTGCCCGAGGTGTAGATGAGCGTGGCGAGCTGGGAGGCGGTGATGGCCCCGATCCGCTCCTTGACCGCCTCGGGGTGCTTGGCGAGGTACTCGTTGCCGCGCGCCTCCAGGTCGGCGAGGGAGAGCACCCAGCCCTCCGGATCCCCGGCGGCCGGTACCGCGTCGGCCGCTTCCAGGACCACCACGTGGGCGAGCTCGGGCAGGTCGGCGCGGCGTTCGCGGGCCTTGGCGAGCTGGGAGGCGTCCTCGGCGATCAGCACGCGGCTGGACGAGTCGGAGAGGATGAACGCCGACTCCTCCGCGTTGGTGCTGGGGTAGATCGTGGTCACCGCGCCGCCGGCGCACATGACGCCGAGGTCCGCGAGGATCCACTCGACGCGGGTGTTGGAGGCGAGCGCGACCCGGTCCTCGGGCCGCAGGCCCAGGTCCAGCAGGCCGGCGGCGATGCCGAAGACCCGCTCGGCCGCCTGTCCCCAGCTCAGCGACTTCCAGTCGTCGGGGCCGCTGCCGCCGGCCGCGGGCACCGGGAACCGGTAGGCCTCGGCGTTCGGCGTGGCGGCGACACGCTCAAGGAAGAGGGCCGCCACGGTGGGCGGGCGGTTCTCGATCAAGGTCTGTGTGTCGCTCACGGACGTCCTCCGGACCACGCGGCAGGGCCTGCCATTCAGGGGCTTGTAACTGGCGAGTAACCATCGAGCAGTGATCAGACTAGGTGCCCTCCGGCCAGGGCGTAAGAGCCCGCGAGCGGCCGATTCATAACGAAACAGGCCCCCGCGCATCCGCGCGGGGGCCTGTTTCGCTCGACTTCGGTCGCAGCGACTACTTCTTCTTGCCGGAGGACTCGTCGCTGGAGAGGACGGCGATGAAGGCCTCCTGGGGCACCTCCACCGAGCCGACCATCTTCATGCGCTTCTTGCCTTCCTTCTGCTTCTCCAGCAGCTTCCGCTTACGGGAGATGTCACCGCCGTAGCACTTGGCGAGGACGTCCTTGCGGATGGCGCGGATGGTCTCGCGGGCGATGACGCGCGAGCCGACGGCCGCCTGGATCGGGATCTCGAAGGCCTGCCGCGGGATGAGCTCGCGCAGCTTGGCGACCAGGCGCACGCCGTAGGCGTAGGCGGCGTCCTTGTGGCAGACGGCGGAGAAGGCGTCGACCTTGTCGCCGTGCAGCAGGATGTCGACCTTGACCAGGCTGCCGGACTGCTCGCCGGTGGGCTCGTAGTCGAGGGAGGCGTAGCCGCGGGTCTTGGACTTCAGCTGGTCGAAGAAGTCGAAGACGATCTCCGCGAGCGGGAGCGTGTAGCGGATCTCGACCCGGTCCTCGGAGAGGTAGTCCATCCCGAGGAGGGTGCCGCGGCGCTGCTGGCAGAGCTCCATGATCGCGCCGATGAACTCGGAGGGCGCGAGCAGGGTGGCCCGGACGACCGGCTCGAACACGTCCGAGATCTTGCCCTCGGGGAACTCGCTCGGGTTGGTGACCGAGACTTCCTTCCCGTCCTCCATGACGACGCGGTAGACCACGTTCGGCGCGGTGGCGATCAGGTCCAGGCCGAACTCGCGCTCCAGGCGCTCGCGCACCACGTCCAGGTGGAGCAGGCCGAGGAAGCCGACGCGGAAGCCGAAGCCCAGCGCCGCCGAGGTCTCCGGCTCGTATACGAGCGCGGCGTCGTTGAGCTGGAGCTTGTCCAGGGCCTCGCGCAGGTCGGGGTACTCGGAGCCGTCGAGCGGGTAGAGGCCCGAGAAGACCATCGGCTTCGGGTCCTTGTAGCCGCCGAGGGCTTCGGTCGCGCCGTTGTGCAGGCTGGTGATCGTGTCACCGACCTTGGACTGACGGACGTCCTTCACGCCGGTGATGATGTAACCCACCTCGCCGACGCCGATGCCGTCGGCCGGGGTCATCTCCGGGGAGGAGACACCGATCTCCAGCAGCTCGTGCGTGGCGCCGGTGGACATCATCCGGATGCGCTCGCGCTTGTTGAGCTGGCCGTCGACCACACGGACGTACGTCACGACACCGCGGTAGGAGTCGTAGACCGAGTCGAAGATCATCGCGCGGGCCGGGGCGTCCTTGGGGCCGACCGGGGCCGGGACCGTGGCGACGATCTTGTCGAGCAGCGCGTCCACTCCGAGACCGGTCTTCGCGGAGACGCGCAGCACGTCCTCCGGCTGGCAGCCGACCAGGTTCGCGAGCTCCTCGGCGAACTTCTCCGGCTGGGCGGCCGGCAGGTCGATCTTGTTCAGGACCGGAACGATCGCGAGGTCCTTCTCCATCGCCAGGTAGAGGTTGGCGAGGGTCTGCGCCTCGATGCCCTGGGCGGCGTCCACCAGGAGGACCGTGCCCTCGCAGGCGGCGAGGGAGCGCGAGACCTCGTACGTGAAGTCGACGTGCCCGGGGGTGTCGATCATGTTGAGGATGTGCGTCTTGCCCACGCCCTCGCCCACGGTGGGCGCCCAGGGCAGCCGGACCGCCTGGGACTTGATCGTGATGCCGCGCTCACGCTCGATGTCCATGCGGTCGAGGTACTGGGCGCGCATCTGCCGCTGGTCGACGACGCCGGTGAGCTGGAGCATCCGGTCGGCGAGCGTCGACTTGCCGTGGTCGATGTGCGCGATGATGCAGAAATTGCGGATCAGCGCCGGGTCGGTACGGCTCGGCTCGGGCACGTGGCTGGGGATCGCGGGCACGCAGTGTCCTGATTCTCGGGTCGCAGTCGGAAGCGTTTCCGGCTCTCGTCGGATCTGTACGCAGGTTCCCATGGTCCCATGGACGGGGCGATGCGCTCGGTTTGGGCCGGTCGGAGCGCGCCTGGTAGCCTGGGCAGCTGTGTCTCGTATGCCCTCTCAGCTGTCGGGACACAATCCGAAGATCAAACTCTGAACCTGAAAAGGCTCTTTCGTGGCGAACATCAAGTCCCAGATCAAGCGGAACAAGACGAACGAGAAGGCGCGCCTGCGCAACAAGGCCGTCAAGTCTTCGCTCAAGACCGCGATCCGCAAGGCCCGCGAGGCCGTGGCCGCCGGTGACGTCGAGAAGGCCACCGTGGCTTCTCGCGCCGCCGCGCGTGCGCTCGACAAGGCTGTCTCGAAGGGTGTCATCCACAAGAACGCCGCCGCCAACAAGAAGTCGGCGCTGGCCACCAAGGTTGCCACCCTCCAGGGCTGAGCTCTGATGTGATCGCCGGAACGGATCCAGCGGGCCCTCTCTCCCGCTCCTGACCGGCCCCCCGCGCCGCACACGAAGCGTTCGCCACGCGGGTGCGGCGCAACAAGAAGTAACCGAAGGCCCCGAGAGCCACCCTTCCCCAGGGCGGCCCCCGGGGCCTTCGCCTTGCCCGGCGCGGGACGGTCGGCGGGCGGTCGGCCGGAGGCTAGCGGCGCTGGGGGCGTGCTGCGCGGGCCACGGCCACGACCGCCTTTTCCAGGGCGTACTCCGGGTCGTCGCCGCCGCCCTTGACGCCCGCATCGGCCGCGGCCACGGCCCGCAGGGCGTCCGCGACGCCGTCCGCCGACCAGCCCCGCATCTGCTGGCGGACCCGGTCGATCTTCCAGGGCGGCATCCCGAGGTCCCGGGCGAGATCACCCGGGCGGGCTCCGCGCGGGGCGGAGGCCAGCTTGCCGATGGCACGCACCGCCTGCGCGAGCGCGCTGGTGATCAGCACCGGCGCCACTCCCGTGGACAGCGACCACCGCAGTGCTTCGAGGGCCTCCGCCGCCCGCCCCTCGACCGCCCGGTCGGCGACCGTGAAGCTGGAGGCCTCGGCCCGGCCCGTGTAGTACCGGCCGACCACGGCCTCGTCGATCGTGCCCTCGACGTCCGCGCACAGCTGCGCGGCGGCACTCGCCAGCTCCCGCAGATCGCTCCCGATCGCGTCGACCAGCGTCTGGCACGCCTCCGGGGTCGCCGACCGGCCCAGCGTGCGGAACTCGCCCCGCACGAACGCCAGCCGGTCCGCCGCCTTCGTCATCTTCGGGCAGGCGATCTCCCGGGCCCCGGCCTTGCGGGCCGCGTCGAGCAGCCCCTTGCCCTTGACCCCGCCCGCATGGAGGAGCACGAGGATGATCTCCTCGAACGGCGCCGCGAGGTACGCCTTGACCTCCTTGACCGTGTCCGCGGACAGGTCCTGCGCATTGCGTACGACCAGCACCTTGCGCTCGGAGAAGAGCGAGGGACTGGTCAGCTCGGCGAGCGTGCCGGGCTGGAGCTGCTCGGATGCGAGATCGCGCACGTCCGTGTCGGCGTCGGCGGCCCGGGCGGCCGCCACCACCTCCCGTACGGCGCGGTCGAGCAGCAGGTCCTCCTGCCCCACCGCGAGGGTGAGCGGGGCGAGCGGATCGTCGGTGGAGTTCTTCCTGGTGGCCATCGTGTCCAGCATCCCACGCCGCACTGACAGCCCCCCGCACGGCGGCCTCCCCCACCGCATCCCCGAGAATGGCCGGGTGAACGTGCGACATGTACTGGTGCTGCCCGACCGCGACGCCGCCGAGGAGGTGGCCCAGGAGGCGGTCGACCGCTTCGGCCTCCCCGAGGAGCCGCAGCTGCTGCGCGACGCCCTCGCCGGTGAGGACGACGCCGAGGACGCCCAGTGGCTGGTGGTCGTCGAGGACCCGCAGGAACGGCTCGACGCCACGGTGCTGGACGGCCTCGCCGCCGAGTACGAGGGCTGGCTGGAAACCCCGTAGCCCCCGCAACCCCCTCGCGGGCCGCCCCTAGGCCTTGTGCACGATCTGGACGTCCAGCACCACTTCCACGCTCGAACCGATCGCCGCTATCCCCTGGGCCAGTACGGACTGCCAGTTCAGGCTGAAGTCCTCGCGGTGCAGTTCGGCGGTCGCCCGGCAGGCCGCGCGCGGCTCGCCCTCCAACCCGGTGCCGAGGCCCAGGTAGTCGGTGTCCAGCGTCACCGAGCGGCTGACCCCGTGCAGGGTCAGGGCGCCCGCGACGGTCCAGCGGCTGCCGCTGCGGTGAATGAACCGCTCGCTGTAGAACTCGACCGTCGGATGCCGGGCCGCGTCCAGGAAGTCGCCGGACCGCAGGTGGTCGTCCCGCATCCGCAGGCCGGTGTCGATGCTCGCCGCGTCGATGATCACGTGCATGGAGGAGTCCTCCATGCGGTCGGCTATCCGCACCCCGCCGGCGAAGGTGTTGAACCGGCCGCGGATCCGGGCGAAGCCGATGTGCTGCGCGGTGAAGGCGATGGACGAATGCGCCGGGTCGAGCTCCCAGTGGCCCGGCGCCGGCAGCAGCGGCGGCTCCACCGCGTCGAGGACGATCTCCCCGGTGCCGGGCTGCGCCGGGTCCCCCACCAGCGTCGCCCCGTGGAACGGCGCATAGCCCTCGGCGGTGACGGAGAGTCGGTACTCGCCCTCCGGAACGGCCGCGGTGAACCCGCCGTACGGGTCGGTCTCGCCGCTGACGACGCGCCGGCCGATCGGGTCGGTCACCTCGAACCTGGCCTGTCTGACCGGCTGGTGGACCGTATCGAGGACACGACAGCTGAGCAGCCGCGCCGTATGAGGCAGCGTCAGTGTCGCGGATGTGTGCTGACCGGCGCTTCCGGCCGTCTCCATCCCCCTTCGGCGACCGAACATGGTTGATGCACCCCCGTGCTGTGTGGACTTGTACCGCTCTGGCGAAGACGCATTCGATCATGCTGTCGGGCCGCGGGCAAACGGAAAGGCGGTGTCCGGTATGCCCGTGTCGTCGCCGACGACGACGTGAGGGGAACGCCCGCATCCCCGGGCCGCTCCCGGCGACGGCGATCGAACCGTCGGTATCGGTGCGCAGCACGGTCGCGCCCATGGCCCGCAGCCGGGCGAGCGTGCCCGGTGCGGGGTGCCCGTAGCGGTTGCCCTCGCCGACCGGGACGAGCGCGAGCCGGGGCCGGATCCGGCCCTGGAGGCCGGGGTCCTGGTGGGCGGAGCCGTGATGGGCGACCTTGAGGACGTCGACCGGCCCCAGTTCCGGATGGGCCATCAAAAGGGCTTCCTGCGAAGGCGGTTCGAGATCGCCGAGCAGCAGGAGGGTCAGGCCCGCGGCACGGATCAGCAGGGCGACGCTGGCGTCGTTGGGGCCCTCCGGACGCGGGCCGTCGGGCGAGGGCCACAGCACCTGCCAGTCCAGCGGCCCGGCCCGCCTCCGCTCGCCCGCCGAGGCCGCCACGACGGGTACGTGCGCCGCCGCCGCGGTCCGCCGGACGAACTCGGCCTGAGCGGTCGGCTCTTCCAGCGTGGTGGTCTGAATCACACCCGTGGCCCGGCCGCGCAGCACCCCGGACAGGCCGCCGACGTGGTCGGCGTGGAAGTGCGTCAGCAGGAGCAGCGGTACCCGGCGCACCCCGAGGGCGGTCAGGCACGCGTCCACCGGGCCCGGCTCCGGGCCGGCGTCCACCACCACGGCCGTGCCCGGGCCGACCGCGAGTACGGCGGCGTCGCCCTGGCCCACCGCGCACTGCACGTAGCTCCAGTCGGGCGGCGGCCAGCGGGTGAGCGTACGGGTCAACTGCGGCGGCCGCAGCACGGCCAGGAGCAGCAGCACGGCCAGTGCGGAGCACACCCACGGCCGGCGTCGGATCCGCGCGCCGAGCCCCACGACGGCCACGGTGGCGGCGGCCAGCAGCAGCCCCCCGGTCAGCCCGCCCGGCCAGGCCAGCTCCGCGCCCGGCAGCCGCGCCCCGGCCCGGGCCACGCCGGCGATCCAACCGGCCGGCACCCCCGCGCACCGGGCGAGCAGCTCGGCGACGGGCATGCACAGCGGGGCCGCCGCGAGCGCCGCGAAGCCGAGCACGGTCGCCGGGCCCGCCGCGAGCTCGGCGAGCAGATTGCAGGGCACCGCGACCAGGCTCACCCGGGCCGAGAGCACGGCGACCACCGGCGCACAGACCGCCTGGGCGGCCGCTGCGGCGCCGAGCGCCTCGGCGAGCCGGGGCCGCATCCCGCGCCGCCGCAGGGCTGCGCTCCAGCGCGGGCCCAGCGTGAGCAGGGACCCGGTGGCCAGGACCGAGAGCAGGAAGCCGGGGCTGCGGGCGAGCCACGGGTCGTGGAGCACCAGCAGCAGGGCGGCCGCCGCCAGGGCGGGGATCAGGGATCTGCGCCGCCCGGTGGCGATGGCCAGCAGGGTGATCGCCCCGCAGGCCGCGGCCCGCAGCACGCTCGGCTCCGGCCGGCACACCACCACGAACGCCAGGGTCAGCGCCGTCCCGCACAGGGCCGTCGCCCGCAGGGACAGCCCGAGGCGGGGTGCCAGCCCGCCCCGCTCGGCGCGCTGCGCGGCGGCGGGCGGGCCGATGAGCAGGAACAGCACCACGGTCAGGTTGGACCCGGACACGGCCAGCAGATGCAGCAGGTCGGTGGCCCGGAACGCCTCGTCCAGGTCGGGCGGCACCCGGGAGGTGTCCCCGACGACCAGCCCCGGCAGCAGGGCCCGGGCGTCGGGGGCGAGCCCCTCGGTGGCCTCGCGCAGCCCGGCCCGCAGCCTCCCGGCGATCCGCTGGACGGTGTCGGGCCCGCCGGTCACCCGCGGCGGGGTGTCCCCCGCGGGGCGCAGCAGCGCTACGGCCCGCTCCCCGGCCCGGCCCGGGGCCAGCCGGGCGACGACCGCGACCCGGGTGGAGGGCTGCAGCCGGGCCCACTGCGGATGCCCGGCCAGCACCCGTACGGGGGTCTCGACCCGGGTCTGCGCGCCGTCGGGCTTGGTCACCCGGGTCAGTACCGCGTCCAGGACCACCACGGGCGGGCCGCTCCCTCCGCGGGTGGCCCGCGGGTCGGAGCCGACGGTGAGCTCGGCGAGGACCCTGGCGTGCTCCCCCGCGAGCCCCACGACCGGCCCGGCCCGCGCCTCGGCACGCTGGAGGCCCGCCACCCCGGCCCCGGCGGCCGCGCAGAGCAGGGCGGCGGCCGCGGCCGTGCCGATCCGCCACAGCGGCTCCGGACGCCGGCAGGCGGCCAGGAGCAGCAGCCCCGCGCCGAGGACCCCGAGCCCGGCCCCGGCGGCGGCCCAGCCGGCCGGTGCGTCGAGGGCGAGGGCGGCCGCCGCCCAGGCGGCCATCGCAGGTACGACCAGGCGCAGATCCAGCGGGCCCGGCCCCTCGGGGCGCTTCACGGCCGGACCAGCTTGCGCAGATCGGCGAAGCGCCGCTCACCGATGCCGTCGACCTGCCGGAGCTCCTCCACCGAACGGAAGCCGCCGCGGGCGGTCCGGAACTCCACGATGTGCTGCGCCAGCACCGGGCCGACCCCGGGCAGGCCGTCCAGCTGCTCCACGGTGGCCGTGCCGAGACTCAGCGGCCCGGCGCCGCCGCCGGCGCCCGTGCCCGGGCCGGCGCCGGAACCCGGCCCGCCCAGGGCGGGCTGCGCCGGGGCGCCCACCACCACCTGCTCGCCGTCGACCAGCACCCGGGCCCGGTTGAGCCCGGTGGTGTCCGTACCGGGCCGTACTCCCCCCGCGGCGGCCAGCGCGTCCTCGACCCGCGACCCGGCGGGCAGCCGCCGCACACCGGGGTCACGCACCTTGCCGCTGACATCCACCACGATCCGCGTACCTGCACCTCCGGCAGCGGCGGCGGGGGCCCCGGGGCCCGGCGCCGGAGCCGGTGCCGTCGCCGGGGTGACCACCGAGGGCGCGGCCACCGGCTGCGGCCGGGCGGTCCAGAACTGCTGCGCCCCGAAGGCGACGGCGGCGGCCAGCACCACCCCCACGGCGGCCACCGTGCGCGGCTCCACCGCACACCGGGCCTGCAGCCACACCGGCAGCCGCTCCCTCACCGCGAGCCGCAGCACGGCTCCCCCGGACAGCGGTGCCTGCCCGGACAGCGGGATCCCCACCGGGGTCTCGCGGGGCGGCGGATCGGCCACGGACCGGATGACGGGCCCCGGGCCCGGCGGCGCCGGCGGCACCGCCTCGGGCGGTGGCGATGGCGGCGACGATGGCGGCGGCCCGCCGGCGCTGCCGAGCAGGGTTTCGGCCCGGCGGCGCACCTCAGCGGGCTCGGGGTGGTGCGGCCGCGGACGCCCCCGGCGGTGGCGCAGCCGCCCGTCCGAGAGACGGGACCGGCCGGGACCGCTGGTGGCTCCGGAGGAGGGCGAGATACGTGTGCGAAGAGTCATGGCACGACGGTAGGGGCGAATCCCGACCCCAGTTCGGACTTATCAATTCCGGTGGAAATCCCAGCCGTTGTGGATAACTCCGCCACTCGTTCCGGTGATCAGCGGGGGGAGACGACCGCCGCCAGCAGCCCCGGCCCCGTGTGCGCGCCGATCACCGCGCCGACCTCGCTGACGTGCAGTTCGACCAGGCCGGGGATGCGTTCGCGCAGCCGCTGCGCGAGCTTCTCGGCCCGCTCGGGCGCCGCGAGGTGGTGCACGGCCACGTCGACGCTGCCCGCCCCGGCCCGCTCCACGGCCAGCTCCTCCAGGCGGGCGATGGCCTTGGAGGCCGTGCGCACCTTCTCCAGCATCTCGATCCGCCCGCCCTGCAGGGTGAGCAGCGGCTTGACGGCGAGGGCCGAGCCGAGGAGGGCCTGGGCGGCCCCGATGCGGCCGCCTCGGCGCAGGTAGTCGAGGGTGTCGACGTAGAAGTACGCGGACATGTCGGCGGCCCGCTTCTCGGCGGCGGCCACGGCCTCGTCGACGGAACCACCCGCTTCGGCCACCTCGGCTGCGGCGAGGGCGCAGAACCCGAGGGCCATCGCGACCATGCCGGTGTCGACGACGCGGACGGGCACCGGGGCGGTCTTGGCGGCGACGACGGCGGCATCGTAGGTGCCGGAGAACTCGGCGGACAGGTGCAGGCTGACGATGGCGGTCGCGCCGGCCTCCGCGGCCGCCTGGTAGGCCCGTACGAACTCCTCCGGGCTGGGCCGGGAGGTGGTGACCGGGCGGCGCTTCTGCAGCGCCAGGGCGAGGCTGCGGGCCGAGATCTCGGTCCCCTCCTCAAGCGCCTCGTCGCCGAGGACCACGGTCAGCGGGACGGAGGTGATTCCGTGCCGCGTCATGGCCGGTTGGGGCAGGTAGGCCGTGGAATCGGTGACGATCGCGACATGGCGGGACATGAGCCGGAGGTTACCGCCCGTGGGGGCACGACGGCAGCCCGACCCCTGGCCAGGGGGACGGGAAGGGTGCCGAGAGGCCGCCGCTCTGCGTCCGCGGCTCAGCGCACGCCGCTCAGTGCACGCCGCTCAGGTCGTCGTTTCCGGCCGCGGCGCCTTCTGCCACGGGTAGCCGGTCTGCGGAGGCTTCGGGTTCAGGGCCGCCGGCGGCTCCGGAGCCCGCCCCGCGGACGGCTGCTGCGCGTCCCACGCCGCGGCCGCCGCCGCCAGGTCGTCCACCGATTCCCGGGACCAGTCCCGCAGCGCCCCCGATTCGACCTCGATCTGTGCCGACAGCGCCGACAGGTCGTCCTCGGCGAAGCGCCGCGCCCGGTCGCGGGCGGCCCACCGCAGCGAATCCGCCGCCTCCGTGATCTTGGCGGTCCGTTCCTTCAGCTCCGGCAGCATCGCGCCGATCCGCCCCCGGTCCGGCTCCTGCTCCAGCCGCTTCAGCTCGTCGTCCAGCTCGTGTCCGTGCGCGCTCAGTCGCTCGAACAGCCCGATCGACTCCTTCAGCGAGGCATCCGCCTGGACCCCCTGGTACAGCGCCTGCTGCGTGGCCCGCATCGACGTCCGCAGGTCCAGCCGCAACTGCGCCAGCGCCCCTGCCACGCCCACCTGCCCGAAGCTCTTCGCCTTCAGCGCGGTGTCCTCCACGGTCCGGCGGGCCTGCGAGATCGTGCGGTCCACGCCGCGCTTCGCCGCGCCGACCGCCTTCACGGTCGCCCAGGCACCCAGCCCCAGGAAGGCGAACAACACCAACAGGGCAAAGATGATGATCAACGCGCCCGCCTCCATGAGAGGCTCCCTTCCCCTGCCGTCTCCGTCCCCTCCACCGTAAACGCCACGGGCAGGTCGGGGGTTCCAATCGAACCCCCAACCTGCCCGTACGGGACAACCCCTAGACCCCGGCCAGCAGGGTCATACGTGACACGGCCTGTCACGTATGACCCTCTCCCGACCGTCACACGACGATGTTCACCAGCTTCGGCGCGCGCACGATCACCTTGCGGATCTCCGCTCCGCCCAGCGCCGCCACGACCGCCTCGTCGGCCAGCGCCAGCTTCTCCAGGTCACCCTCGGAGATCGCCGGCGGCACCTCCAGGCGGGCCTTGACCTTGCCCTTGATCTGGACGACGCAGGTCACGCTCTCGTCCACGACGTACGCCGGGTCCGCGACCGGGAAGTCCTGGTGGACCACCGAGTCGGTGTGGCCCAGGCGGTGCCACAGCTCCTCCGCGATGTGCGGGGCCAGCGGGGCGATCAGCAGCACCAGCCGCTCCGCGACCGAGCGCTCCAGCGGGCGGCCGGCCTTGGTCAGGAAGTTGTTCAGCTCGGTGATCTTCGCGATGGCCGTGTTGAACCGCAGCCCCGCCATGTCCGCACCGGCCCCGTCGATGGCCTTGTGCAGCGCGCGCAGGGTGTCCTCGCCCGGCTCGCCGTCCACGACGGTGACCGCGCCGGACTCCTCGTCCACGATGTTGCGCCACAGGCGCTGCAGCAGCCGGTACTGGCCCACCACGGCCCGGGTGTCCCACGGACGCGAGACGTCCAGCGGGCCCATCGCCATCTCGTACAGGCGCAGGGTGTCCGCGCCGTACTCCTCGCAGATCTCGTCCGGCGTGACGGCGTTCTTCAGGGACTTGCCCATCTTGCCGTGCTCGCGCTTGACCGGCTCGCCCTGGTAGAAGTAGCCGCCGTCGCGCTCCTCGACCTCGGCCGCCGGGACGTACACACCGCGCGCGTCGGTGTAGGCGTACGCCTGGATCATGCCCTGGTTGAACAGCTTGTGGAACGGCTCGGCCGAGGAGACGTGGCCCAGGTCGAACAGCACCTTCGACCAGAAGCGCGCGTACAGCAGGTGCAGCACCGCGTGCTCGGCGCCACCCACGTACAGGTCGACGCCGCCGTGCGGCGCGTCCTCGCGCGGACCCATCCAGTACTGCTCGATCTCCGGGTCCACCAGCGCCGAGGCGTTGTTCGGGTCCAGGTAGCGCAGCTCGTACCAGCAGGAACCGGCCCAGTTGGGCATGGTGTTGGTCTCGCGGCGGTACGAGCGCACCCCGCGCCCGTCACCCAGGTCCAGCTCGACGTTGACCCACTCTTCGTTCCGCGACAGCGGGGTCTCCGGCTTCGAGGTGGCGTCGTCCGGCTCGAAGGTGCGCGGCGAGTAGTCCTCGACCTCGGGCAGTTCCAGCGGCAGCATCGAGGCGGGCAGCGCGTGCGCGACGCCGTCCTCGTCGTAGACGATCGGGAAGGGCTCGCCCCAGTAGCGCTGGCGGCTGAACAGCCAGTCGCGCAGCCGGAAGTTGACCGTCCCCTCGCCGATGCCCTGCTCGGCCAGCCAGGCCGTGATGGCGGCCTTCGCCTCGACGACGCCCAGGCCGTCCAGACAGACGCCCTCGCCGGTCGAGTTCACGATGGTGCCGTCGTACGAGGAGAACGCGTCCTCCCACTCCGCCGGGTCGGCGTCGCGGTCGTCCGAGGGCTCCACGACGCAGCGCATCGGCAGCTCGAAGGCGCGCGCGAACTCGAAGTCGCGGCCGTCGTGCGCCGGGACGGCCATGATGGCGCCGGTGCCGTAGCCCATCAGCACGTAGTCCGCGATGAAGACCGGGACCAGGTCGCCGCTGACCGGGTTGACCGCGTACGCGCCGGTGAAGACACCGGTCTTGTCCTTGGCCTCGGCCTGCCGCTCGACGTCCGACTTCGCGGCGGCCTGCCTGCGGTACGCGTCCACGGCCTCGCCGGGGGTCGCGGCGCCGCCGGTCCACAGCTGGTGCGTGCCCTCGGGCCACGCGGCCGGGACGATCTTCTCGACCAGCCCGTGCTCGGGCGCCAGCACCATGTAGGTGGCGCCGAACAGGGTGTCGGGGCGGGTGGTGAACACCGTGATGGCGTCGTCGCCGACCGCGAAGTCGACGCGGGCGCCCTCGCTGCGGCCGATCCAGTTGCGCTGCTGCAGCTTGATGGCCTCGGGCCAGTCCAGCGCGTCCAGGTCGTCCAGCAGGCGGTCCGCGTAGGCAGTGATCCGCATGTTCCACTGGCTCAGCTTGGCCTTGAAGACCGGGAAGTTGCCGCGCTCGGAGCGGCCGTCCGCGGTGACCTCCTCGTTGGCCAGTACGGTGCCCAGCCCGGGGCACCAGTTGACGGGCGCGTCCGAGGCGTACGCCAGCCGGTACTCGTTCAGTACGTCGGCCCGCTCGCCCGCGGTCAGGGCGGCCCAGGAGCGGCCCCCGGGAACCTCACGGGAGCCGTCCTCGAAGGCGGCGATCAGCTCGGCGATCGGGCGGGCCTTGGCCGCGTCCGCGTCGTACCAGGAGTTGTAGATCTGCAGGAAGATCCACTGGGTCCACTTGTAGTAGTCCGGGTCGATCGTCGCGAACGAGCGGCGCTTGTCGTGGCCCAGGCCCAGGCGGCGCAGCTGGACCTTCATGTTCTCGATGTTCGCCTCGGTGGAGACGCGCGGGTGCGTGCCGGTCTGCACGGCGTACTGCTCGGCCGGCAGGCCGAAGGCGTCGAAGCCCAGGGTGTGCAGGACGTTGTGGCCGCTCATCCGCTGGTGGCGGGCGTAGACGTCGGTGGCGATGTACCCCAGCGGGTGGCCGACGTGCAGGCCCGCACCGGACGGGTACGGGAACATGTCCATGATGAACTTCTTGGGGCGCGCGACGAGCGCCGCTGCCTGGGAAGACCCGTTACCGGCCAGGTCGCCGGTCGGGTTCGGGGCCTCGTACGTGCCCTGCGCGTCCCATACGTCCTGCCAGCGTGCCTCGATGTCGGCGGCCATGGCAGCCGTGTAACGGTGCGCCTCGGCCGCCTCGGGGGCCGGGGTGTTCGTCTCGCTCATGATTTCTGAAGCTCCATCGATCGTCTCTGCCGTCTCTGCCTGCCCAAACGAAAAAACCCCTCGCACAGGAGGGGGCGCCGCGCCGATGCCGACCGTCTCGCAGGGTCGGTACTGATCAGCGCGGCTCGGTAAGCAGAAGGCGTACGGCACGCATGGCGCCAGGGTACCGCAGCGGCCCAGACCACCGCTCGACCGTTCCGCACAACGAGAAGCGGGCCACCCGATCCGGGTGGCCCGCTTCTCTTCTGTGGAGCTAAGGAGAATTGAACTCCTGACCTCCTGCATGCCATGCAGGCGCTCTACCAACTGAGCTATAGCCCCTTGCTTCTCTGCCGCCGGGCCCCTGCTCGGTTTCCCTTGCCGGTTCCCCCTGGCGACATCGAGAACATTACACGGTCATGGCCCAGGTCCAAAAATCGGTTTCCGGGCGCTCGATTTCGCCCGGTTCGCCCGCCTTCCGTGCTGCGGCTCCGCGCCCCGGATCCCGTCGCTACGCTCTCGCGAACTGGTAGAACCGCTTGAGCGTGCAGTGCTCGTCGAGCAGCCGCCCGTAGATCGGCTCCCCTTCCAGCTCGCGGTACGTCTCGATCGGGTCGCCTTTTATGATCAGCGCCCGCGCGCATTCCTCGCACCAGTACTGGTAGTCGGGGTTGACCGGGTCCATGTCCCGCACGATCGGCGTGCCGTTGTTGCACCAGTCGCACCGCCGCCGGTGTGCACCCATCCGTCAGCGACTCCCTCCCACGTCGGGCCGTCGACTCCCCCTCCGGCGGTCCCGATTCTGCCACGCGGGTACGGGGCAGGTCAGCAGGCACCGAAGGAACAAACGGAAGGATCCCGCCCCCTGTTGGGGACGGGATCCTGATTGTGGAGCTAAGGAGAATTGAACTCCTGACCTCCTGCATGCCATGCAGGCGCTCTACCAACTGAGCTATAGCCCCGCTCTCCGCCGCGCTCCCCCGTTTCCGGCGTTCCGCGCTGCGAACAAGAAGAACTCTAGCCTGCGACCAGCCGGAAAGTGAAATCCGGGTGGGAGCCGCCCTGAGGCGGGCTCAGTCGTCGTCGCCGAGCACCGGTTCGGGCAGCGTGCCGGCGTTGTGCTCCATCAGACGCCAGCCGCGCGCGCCCTCGCCGAGGACGGACCAGCAGCAGTTGGAGAGCCCGCCCAGGCCCTCCCAGTCGTACGCGTCCAGGCCCAGCAGCCGGCCGATCGTCGTACGGATGGTTCCGCCGTGGCTGACCACGACGAGCGTGCCGCCATCCGGCAGCCGGTCGGCGTGCTCCAGCACCACCGGCGCCGCCCGGTCGGCGACCTCGGTCTCCAGCTCGCCGCCACCGCGGCGGACGGGCTCGCCGCGCTTCCACGCCGCGTACTGCTCGCCGTACTTCGCGATGATCTCTTCGTGCGTGAGGCCCTGCCACTCACCGGCGTACGTCTCGCGCAGCGCGGCGTCGTGCGTCACGGGCAGGCCCGTGACGGCGGCCAGCTCGGCCGCCGTGGCGGAGGCCCGCCGCAGGTCCGAGGCGACGATGGCGGCCGGCTTCAGGGAGGCGAGCAGCCGGGCGGCGCGGCGCGCCTGCGCCACACCCGTCTCGGTCAGCTCGATGTCCGTGGAGCCCTGGAAGCGTCGCTCCAGGTTCCACGAGGTCTGGCCGTGCCGCCAGAGAACGATCTTCCGGCCCGTCTTGCGGGTGGCGGTCGCGCTCAGAACAGATCACCGTCCAGGTCCTCGTCGCCCGCCGCCTCGCGCAGCTTGGCGTGCTCCTCCGCCTTGCCCTTGGTGAGCTTGGCGTCCTCGGGCAGCTCGATCTCGGGGCAGTCCTTCCACAGGCGCTCCAGCGCGTAGAAGACCCGCTCCTCGCTGTGCTGCACGTGGACGACGATGTCGATGTAGTCGAGCAGGATCCAGCGGGCGTCGCGGTCGCCCTCACGGCGCACCGGCTTGGCGCCGAGGTCCTTGAGCAGGCGCTCCTCGATCTCGTCGACGATCGACTTGACCTGGCGGTCGTTGGGCGCCGAGGCGAGCAGGAAGGCGTCGGTGATCGACAGCACGTCGCTGACGTCGTACGCGATGATGTCGTGCGCGAGCCGGTCGGCCGCGGCCTGGGCGGCGGCGGTGATGAGCTCGATGGAGCGGTCCGTGGCGGTCACTGGCCATGCTTTCGGGTTGGCGGGCAGATCCATACAAGGGTCTCATGTACCGCCGACCCCGCCCGCGCGCAGCGTCCCGCGCGGGCCGGGGCACCGCCCGAGGGCCGGGTCAGGCCCGGCCCGGGCCTGGTCAGGAAGGTTTGTAGTCCTTGCCCAGGGTCACCACGACGTCGGCGTTCACCGCGTTCTCGCCCTTCTTGACGACGGTCTCCGGCAGGCCCAGCGTCTTGGCGACGTCGACCGCCTTGGTCCGCTGCGCGTCGTCCTGGTACGTGATCTGCGTGGCGGGCTGGGTCTTGTCGGCCTTGCCGCCGTCCACGAAGGTGTAGCCGCCGTTCAGCAGCGCCGCCTTCGCCGCGACCTGCGTCTTGTCGTCGCCCGTGGCGTCCTTCAGGCCGACGCGCGGCGCGGCGCCGGCCTGGGCCGCCGTGAAGCTGCCGCCGAGCACCTCCTTGACGACGTTCTTGTTGGCGTCGTCGGTGAGCGTGCCGTCCGGCTTCACCGCGAGGACGTCCGTGCGGTACGCGCCCTCCTTGGCGTGCTCGCCGAGCTTGGCCAGCAGGGTGCCGAGGGTCTGGGCGTTCAGGGCGGGGTCGAGGATCTGGCCCATGCTCTCGACGGTGACGGTCGCCGCCTTCGCGTCGCCGGGAACCTTGCGCAGCACCCCGTAGAGCACCTTGCCGAGCCGGTCCAGCTGCTTGGCCTCGGGCTCGCCCTGGCCGCGGTACGTGGCGTACGCGACGGCCATCGCACCGCTGAGGTGCTGCTTCGGGCCCTGCCCCACGGCCGGGATCTTGGCCGCGTCGTCGGCCGGGATCGCGACGTCGGTGTCCGTCTCGATGCCGCCGACCAGCTCGACCAGGTTCTCCAGGAACGGGGTGTCCAGGCGCCAGGTGCCGCCGATGTGGGTGCCGAGCACCGAGTCGAGGGAGTCCCGTACGCCCACGCCGCCCTCCTCGACCGCCTTGCCGAGGGCCGTGCCGGTGCCGTCGTCCTTCGTGACGCCCATCGCGTTCGGCAGCAGGACGGTGGCGCCCTTCTTGGTGGTGACGTTGTCGACGAGCAGCGCCGTGGAAGTGCCGCCCTTCTTGGTGTTGTGCAGGTGGACGACGATCATGTCGCGCTTCTGCGGTCCGGACGCGGCCGCGGCTCCCTTCTTCTGGCCGGGGCCGTCGAGGAACGGCAGCTTGCCCGCGTACCAGAGGTAGCCGACGCCCGCGACGACGAAGAGGGCGAGGACGACGATCAGGGCGACCACCCGGTTGCGGCCGCGGCGGCGGGCCTCCTCGCGGCGCTCGGTCCGGCTCTCGGTGAACTTGAGCCAGTCGATGACGTCCTCGGAGTCCTCGTCCGGCTGGTCGATGAACGCGAACTGCTCGGTGCGGTAGTCCGGGTCGGACGGCCCGCCCTCGGGCCGGCGCGGTTCCGGGACCCGGTCGGGGCGCGGCGGCTCCGGCTCGGCCGCGGGGGCCGGGGCGGGAGCGGGGGGCTCGGGGGCGGCCTGCTGCGGGATCCACTGCTCGGTCTGCTGCGTGTCGTACCCGTAGGCGGGGGCCTGGGGGTACTGCTGCTGCCCGTACTCCGGGGCGGCCGGCTGCTGCGGCTGCTGGTAGTACGCCTGCTGCGGCTGCTGGCCGTAGCCCTGGGGGTCGTAGCCGTACTGCTGCTGCTCGTACGCCTGCTCGTACTGCTGCCCGGGGGCGGGCTGCGCGGGCACCTGGCCGTACACCGGCCGCCCGTACGGGTCGTAGCCGATGAGCTGCTGCTCCTGGGCTGCGAGCGGATCGTACCGGTCGTACTGATCCTGTCGGTCGTTCACCGCGGGGCCCCTCTCTCCGGAAGCTCAGGCTCCCCGGTACAGCTCACGCTTGTCGATGTAGCGCACCACACCGTCGGGCACCAAGTACCAGACAGGATCCCCCTGGGCGACCCGGGTGCGGCAGTCCGTGGACGAAATCGCCAGCGCGGGCACCTGCACCAGGGAGACGCCGTCCTCGGGGAGTCCGTCGTCGGTGAGCACGTGGCCCGGCCGGGTGACCCCGATGAAGTGGGCGAGCGAGAAGAGCTCGTCGGCGTTGCGCCAGGTCAGGATCTGGGCGAGGGCGTCGGCACCGGTGATGAAGAAGAGGTCGGCGTCTTCGTTGAGGGCGCTCAGATCACGCAGGGTGTCGATGGTGTACGTCGGCCCGCCGCGGTCGATGTCGATGCGGCTCACCGAGAACTGGGGGTTCGAGGCCGTCGCGATGACCGTCATCAGATAGCGGTCCTCGGCGGGGGACACGGCGCGCTGCGACTTCTGCCACGGCTGGCCGGTCGGTACGAACACCACCTCGTCGAGGTGGAACAGGGCAGCCACTTCGCTGGCGGCCACCAGGTGTCCGTGGTGGATCGGGTCGAATGTCCCGCCCATCACGCCGAGCCGGCGCTTGACCGGGCCGGTAGGCATCTCCTGCTCTCCCATGAGCGCAGAGCCTACTGGCCCGGCGGAGCGGTGCGGACCCGCGATCGAGCGCGGGTGCGTGACGACCGGTTCAGCGGTCGCGGTTCAGGCGCGTGGTCACCCAGAGCATCAGGAGCAGGATGCACAGCGCGCCGCCGCCGGTCAGGAACGGGTTCAGGCTGTCGTGGTTGCCACCGTGCTGCTCGGCGCCCTCCGACGCGAGAACGACCAGGTTGTGGGCGGTGGAGGAGAGGCTCATCAGGCAGATACCTATCGAGTCGGGGAGCGAGCGGAGACTTCGCTCACATCGTATGCGGGGGCCTGGGGCACGCTCACGCCGACTCAGGCGTTGGAGAGGATAGACGCAGGAGCACTCAGGCCGATCAAGGGGGAGGGCGTTATGACGGAGACCGGGTTCGAGAAGGTGCCGGCGAGGGATCGCAGGAGGTTCCCCGGTATTTCCTCGCGCGCGTACGAGCACCCGGCGGACCGCTCGGCGCTGGTGGCGCTGCGCAAGCTGAGCGGGTTCGACACCGTGTTCAAGGCCCTGAGCGGGCTGCTTCCGGAGCGGAGCCTGCGGCTGCTCTTCCTGTCGGAGTCCGTCCGGGTGGGCGAGACCCAGTTCCCGCACCTGTACGAGATGCTCCGCGACGCCTGTTACATCCTGGACCTGGAGAAGGTCCCGCAGATGTACGTGCAGCAGGACCCGAAGCCGAACGCGATGTGCATCGGGCTGGACGAGCCGATCATCGTGGTGACGACGGGCCTGGTGGAGCTGCTCGACGAGGAGGAGATGCGGGCGGTCGTGGGCCACGAGGTGGGCCACGCCCTGTCGGGGCACGCGGTGTACCGCACGATCCTGCTGTTCCTGACGGGCCTGGCGCTGAAGGTGGCCTGGATCCCGCTGGGCAATGTGGCGATCATGACGATCGTGACCGCGCTGCGCGAGTGGTTCCGCAAGTCGGAGCTGTCGGCGGACCGGGCCGGGCTGCTGGTCGGGCAGGACGTCAACGCGTCGATGCGGGGCCTGATGAAGATCGCGGGCGGAAACCACCTCCACGAGATGAACGTGGACTCCTTCCTGGCCCAGGCCGAGGAGTACGAGTCGAGCGGCGATCTGCGCGACTCCGTGCTGAAGATCCTCAACGTGCTGCCCCGGACCCATCCCTTCACCACCGTGCGGGCGGCCGAGCTGAAGAAGTGGTCCCAGAACCGGGACTACCAGCGGATCATGGACGGCCACTACCCGCGGCGCGACGAGGACAAGGACACCTCGGTGTCGGACTCCTTCCGCGAGTCGGCCTCGCACTACGCGGACGCGGTGCGCAACAGCAAGGACCCGCTGTTCAAGCTGGTCGGCGACATCGCGGGCGGCGCGGCCGACGTCGGCGGCAAGCTGCGCGACAGGTTCACGGGCGCGGCCGGCGGCGGCTCGACCGCGAACGGCCAGGCCAAGGGCGGGGCTACGGAGCAGGGCTGACCGGGGCGGTCCCGTCGGGCGTGAGCTGCGCCAGTACGCCGCACAGCCCGGAGGTGCGCCTCGGGGTGCCGCTGGCGTACGGATCGCTCGCGGCCGGGCCGACCGTGGTCGGTCCGGCCCCGGCCAGGACCGGGCGGAAGCCTTCGGCGGGCTCGGTGGAGCAGTCCTGCGGCCCGGCCATCACATAGGCCGAGACCAGCTCCGCGCGGCGGGCCGTGAGGTCCTCCGTGTCGAAGCGCATCCGCAGCTCGCGCCGGACGGTGAAGAGCGAGGCGCCGTCTGCGGCGGCGGGGGATCCGGTGGCCGGGCGCACGGCGTACACGAAGGTGTGGTCGGTGATCACTTCGAGGACGTCTGCGGAGATCTCTTCGAAGGCGAGGGTTCCACTGACCCGGACCCGGGTGTCGGCCACGGCGGCCGTGCCCGGGTCGAAGCGGACCAGCCAGCCGGTGGCGGCGTGCCGGCCGTCGCCGGAGGGCGAGGTCATGCTCCGGTCGAACTGCGCCAGCTGATCGGGGTCGAGCAGGACCCGCACGGGCCGGGTGGCGGCTCCGGCAAGCACGTCGGGGTCCAGCGAGGACTGCACGAGGTAGTCCTTGGCGATGGACAGCGCGGTGACGACCTGCCCCTCGGTGAAGTGGTGGGTGCGGCGCGCGGCGGGCAGGCTGATCCCGGCCGCCCCGACGCGGTAGTCGGCCGCCGGGCTCTTCGCGTACAGGTCGACGGGGCGTCCGCCGGGTACGGCGGCGGCGGGCGCGAGCGGCACGATCGTGCTGATCAGGGGATCGGTGCGGCCGGTGTCCGGGGGGATCGCCGGATTGCTCAGGCCCATGTAGACGGCCACGGCGAAGGCCGTGGCGATGAGCAGCACGAGCAGCATGCCCTGGCGGGCGCCGCGGCCGGGCGTGCTGGTCCTGGGCCCGGAGGAGGAGCCGCCGGACCAGATGGACCGGCTGCGTACGGCCCGTGCGTGTTCGCCCATGCGCTCCTGGGCGGAGAACTCCTGGAGCCGGGCAGCCCGGACGAAGTCCTCGTCGAACACCACCGACCGGTACTCGTCCGACCTGAACTCGTCTGACCGGAACTCCTCGTCGCCCCCGCCGATGCCCTCGGGGGTGCCGTCGGGTGGATCTCCTGGCACGGCCATCGCTTCTCCCCGCTGTCCCCGCTTCAGAGAAGCCCCCAGCTCCGGCGAACGCGAGTGGGGTCGTACCTTCAGGGTTGGCGGCCGACGGGGTACGTAAACGCTCCGGCGCCACTGACTTCCGTGAGCGGGGTGGTGGCGGGAGCGGGCGTGTGGTCCGCGTCGCTCGATGCGCTGCGGTAGACGGCGCTGAAGGCCAGGGCGACCATGCCGAGGCCCATCACGAAGGCGAGCACCCAGGCGACCGGGCGCAGCCAGGGCGAGCGGCCCCGGTAGGGGCGCAGCGCGCCGCCGTAGGCACCGTACGGACCCTCCGCGTAGCCGGGGCCGTGTTCCCAGCCGGGTTCGTCGATGCCGTACCCGTCGGGGCGGCCGTAGCCGTAGCCGTCGTAGTCGTCGTCGGAGGTCCAGCCGCCGGCGACGGCGCGGGCGGCTTCCGCCTCCGCGCGTGCCCGGTCGGCGGCCCGCTGGCGTTCCGCGGCGCTCGGCTCATGGATCTCGGCGCTCCGGACGAAGTCCTCGTCGAACACCACGGAGGCGAAGTCCTGATCCGCGCCTCCGCGGTCGTCGTTGTCGGGCTCCCCGTCGTCCGGGAACTTGCCCCCCACGTCGTCCGGCACAGCACCAGCGTAGACCGGGGGGACCGCTTTGGGCAGGGTGTGAGCCGAATTCCGGCCACCCGGTGTGCGGGGTCCGACTACCGGACGTGACCGTCGCCCGTGACGATGTACTTGGTGGAGGTCAGCTCCGGAAGGCCCATAGGGCCTCGGGCGTGCAGCTTCTGGGTGGAGATTCCGATCTCGGCGCCGAAGCCGAACTGTCCACCGTCCGTGAACCGGGTGGACGCATTTACGGCGACCGTGGTCGAGTCGACCAGCTGGGTGAAGCGGCGGGCGGCGGCCTGCGAGGTGGTGACGATCGCCTCGGTGTGGCCGGAGGTCCAGCGGCGGATGTGGGCGACGGCGTCGTCGAGGGAGTCCACGACCCCGGCGGCGATGTCGTACGAGAGGTACTCGGCGGCCCAGTCCTCGTCGGTGGCGGGCAGCGCGGTGACCTTGGAGTGCTCGGCGGCCGCGAGGACCCGGTCGTCGCCGTGGACGGTGACGCCGGCGTCGGCGAGGGCGTCGAGGGCGCGCGGCAGGAAGGCGTCGGCGATGTCGCGGTGGACGAGGAGGGTCTCGGCGGAGTTGCAGACCGAGGGCCGCTGGGCCTTGGAGTTGACGAGGATGTCCACGGCCATGTCGAGGTCGGCCTGGGCGTCCACGTAGACGTGGCAGTTGCCGGTACCGGTCTCGATGACCGGGACGATGGACTCCTCGACGACGGTCTTGATGAGGGAGGCGCCGCCGCGCGGGATGAGGACGTCGACGAGGCCGCGGGCGCGCATCAGCTCGCGGACGGAGTCGCGGGACTCGCCCGGGACGAGCTGGATCGCGTCAGCGGGCAGGCCGGCGCTTTCGACGGCGTCGCGGAGGATGGCGACGAGGGCGGTGTTGGAGGCGTAGGCGGAGGAGCTGCCGCGCAGGAGGACCGCGTTGCCGGACTTGAGGCACAGGGCGGCGGCGTCGACGGTGACGTTGGGGCGGGCCTCGTAGATGATGCCGACGACGCCGAGCGGGACGCGGATCTGGCGGAGGTCGATCCCGTTGGGGAGGGTCGAGCCGCGGACGACCTCGCCGACGGGGTCGGGGAGGGCGGCGACGTCCCGGACGTCGGAGGCGATCGCCGCGACGCGGTCGGGGGTGAGGGTGAGGCGGTCGATGACGGTCTCGCTGGTGCCGGCTTCGCGGGCCTTGGCGATGTCGGTGGCGTTGGCCTCGACGATCTCGGCCGTACGGGCCACCAGCGCGTCCGCGATGGCCAGCAGCGCGGTGTCCTTGGCGGATCGCGGGAGGGGGGCGATGGCCGCGGCGGCGGTACGGGCGGCTTGCGCGGTGGCGATCACGGGCGAGGCGGGGGCGTCGAGCGAGGTCATGCCGCCCAGGGTAGTCCCCGGCCCGCCGGGTCCGGCCGGGCCTTCCACCCCGCGAGACGCCCGCCCCGGGCGGGAGCCCAGCGCCGCCGCGCCGGGCGCCCCCGGCCTCGGCAGCGGGGGCTCGCTGCCTACGGCCACGGCGCAGCCGGTGGGCGGGTCCCGGTGATCGACCCTGCGGGTAGGGGACCAGCCCCCCGGCTCCGCCCGTGGCCCCGCCCCGCCACCCGCCGGACGGAGTCCGGCGCAGCGGCCCGAAGCCCGCGAAGCGGTGCGAGGGGCGCGTCAATAGGGGTGGACTCCGACCGGGTGGGCCGGGGGTGGGCCGTAGCCCTCTGCCACTCGGAGGTGGTACGTCGCGCGGTCGATGACCTCCAGGCCGACGATCTCCCACGGCGGGAGCTGCGCCGAGGAGCGGTGTTCGCCCCACAGGCGCAGGGCGACGGCCGCGGCGTCGTGGAGGTCGCGGGCCTCCTCCCAGTACCGGATCTCCGCGTGGTCGTCGGCGTACCGGCTGGTCAGGAGGAAGGGGTGGTCGTGCGCCAGCTGTTCCAGGCCGCGCCGGACCTCCGACAGCGGCGCCGGCTTGCCGGAGACGCTCAGGGTGACGTGCCAGAGACGGGAGGCTTCGCCCTGCTCGTCGTCCCCGCCGCCGCTGATGCTGGTCAGCGCTCGTCTCACCAGCCCGCCTCCTGTCTGCGCCATGCCTGTCCGCCCCTCACAGTTGACCAGTCCCCGGCCCGCCGCGCGGCGGTTTTACCGAACCTCAGCCCTCCAGCAGGACCAGATCGTCGCGGTGTACGACCTCGCGCTCGTACGCCGGGCCGAGTTCCTTCGCCAGCTCCCTGGTGGAGCGGCCCAGCAGCTGCGGGAGTTCCTTGGCGTCGAAGTTGACCAGCCCGCGGGCCACGGCGCGGCCGTCGGGCCCGCGCAGTTCCACCGGGTCGCCGGCGACGAATTCGCCCTCTACGGCCGCGATCCCGGCGGGCAGCAGGGAGCTGCCGCGCTCGGTCACCGCGCGTACGGCGCCCTCGTCCAGGACCAGGTGCCCCTGCGGGGTCGAGGCGTGCTGGAGCCACAGCAGCCGGTCCGCCGAGCGCCGGCCGGTGGCGTGGAAGTGCGTACCGGTGAGCCGGCCCGCCAGCGCGTCGGCCGCCTGGCTCGCCGAGGTGAGGACGACCGGGATGCCGGCCGCGGCCGCGATCCGCGCCGCCTCGACCTTGGTGACCATGCCGCCGGTGCCGACGCCCGCCTTGCCGGCGCTGCCGATCGAGACGTGCGCGATGTCCTCGGGGCCGCGCACCTCGTCGATCCGGGTGGTGCCGGGCAGCGACGGGTCGCCGTCGTAGAGGCCGTCCACGTCGGACAGGAGGACGAGGAGGTCGGCGCGGACCAGGTGGGCCACGAGGGCGGCCAGCCGGTCGTTGTCGCCGAAGCGGATCTCGTCCGTGGCGACGGTGTCGTTCTCGTTGACGACCGGCAGGGCGCCCATGGCCAGGAGCTGGTCCAGGGTCCGGTACGCGTTGCGGTAGTGGGCACGGCGGCTGGTGTCGTCGCTGGTCAGCAGCACCTGCCCGACGCGGACCCCGTACCGGGCGAAGGAGGCCGTGTACCGGGCGACCAGCAGGCCCTGCCCGACGCTGGCGGCGGCCTGCTGCCGGGCCAGGTCCGTGGGGCGGCGGCGCAGGCCGAGCGGCGAGAGCCCGGCGGCGATGGCTCCGCTGGAGACGAGGACGATCTCCTTCTCACCGCCGCTGCGCGCCTTGGCCAGTACGTCGACCAGGGCGTCCACCCGGTCGGCGTCGAGTCCGCCGGCCGCGGTGGTCAGGGAGGAGGATCCGACCTTGACCACGATCCTGCGGGCGTCCACGACACCTTGCCTAGCCGCTGACACGTCTGTCCCCTTGCCCCTTGCCGGTACGTCTGCCACCTCAATCTACGGGGTGGGGCGCCGCGCCCGCGCAGGGGTTTCAGACGGTGGACTCAGGCCCCGGAGCCGCTGCGGGCCGGCTCCGGGTCCTCGGCCGCGGCGGCCGTGCCCGGGACGAGGATCTTGCGCGAGAGCAGGTACGTGAACGGGATGGCCACGACCGCGGCGACGAGCGGGGCGATCCGGGTGTCGAGCCCGGCCCAGGTCACCAGGGCGTAGAGCCCGGCGGACTGGATCACGTAGTTCGTGATGTTCGTCAGCGGGAAGAGCAGGAACTTCTTCCAGGTGGGCCTGGTCCGGTAGGTGAAGTACGTGTTCATGAAGAACGAACCGACCATCGCCAGCAGGAAGGCGAGGGTGTAGGCCAGGAAGTACGGCATCCACGGGTGCAGCAGCAGGTAGATGCCGAAGAAGGTGCCGGTGTTGACGGCGCCGACGAGGCCGAAGCGGAGGATCTGGCCGAGCTGGCTGCGCATGGTTCAGCGCACCTCGCGCTCGGCGGCGGAGACCGTGAGGCGCGAGGCGGACAGGCCGCCGCGCTCGCGGGCGGCGCTGTGGACCCCGGCGGCGTCGGGCCGGGCCTGCGGGTCCGCGCCGTGCGCCTCCTTCACCAGGAAGTGCGGGCGGCGCTTGGTCTCGTAGTAGATGCGGCCGATGTACTCGCCGATCAGACCCAGCATGATCATCTGAACGCCGCCGATGCCGACGATGATCGCGACGAGGGTCACGTAGCCGGGAGCGGTGACGCCGTGGGTCATGGCCATGATGGCGATCCACAGCGCGTAGAGGGCGGCCAGGCCCACCAGCGACACGCCCGCCCAGATTCCGATGCGCAGCGGCCGGTTGTTGAAGGAGATCAGCCCGTCCATGGCGTAGTTCAGCAGGGAGCCGAACTTCCACTTCGTCTCGCCGGCCTCGCGCTGGGCGTTGCGGTAGTCGAAGTGGACCGTGTCGAAGCCGATCCAGGAGAAGAGCCCCTTGGAGAAGCGGTTGTACTCCGGCAGGGACAGCAGCGCGTCCACGGCCGGCCGGGACAGCAGCCGGAAGTCGCCGACGCCGTCGGTGAGCTCCACGTCGACCCAGCGGTTGACGCCGCGGTAGTAGAGGCGGCTGAGCGCGGAGCGGACCTTCTTGTCGCCTTCGCGGGTGCGGCGGGCGATGATCTGGTCGTGGCCCTGCCGGTAGTAGTCGAGCATGGTGGCGATGAGCTCCGGCGGGTGCTGGAGGTCGGCGTCCATGATCACGACCGCGTCGCCGGTGGCCTCGCGCAGGCCGGCGAGCATGCCGGCCTCCTTGCCGAAGTTGCGGCTGAAGGAAACGTACCGGGTGCGATCCCCGTGCTCGGCGGCGATCTCGCGGAGCTTGACGAGAGTTCCGTCACGGCTGCCGTCGTCGACGTAGCAGACCTCGTACTCGACGGGCAGGGAGTCCAGGACCCTGCGGATCTCCAGGTCGAAGCGATCGATCACGGCTTCTTCGTTGTAGCAAGGGACTACTACGGACAGCTTCGTCATGAACACTTCCTGCTGGGTCCGAACGGGTGATTGTCGGCGACCGGACCCGCCACACACCTCTACCTCAGAAGTATGCACGCCGGGGGTCGGTCCGCCGGATCCGCACGCGGCACACGGTAGCTTTGACGGGTTAAGCGGAATGGAACAAAGGGATCGAGGTGCACGTGCCTGACGTCTCCGTGGTCGTCATCGTCTACAACGACGCAGAGCGTCTGCCGACAGCCGTCCAGTCGGTTTTGGACCAGACCCTGCACGGGGTCGAAGTCGTGATCGTCGACGACTGCAGCAAGGACCGGTCGTACGCGGTCGCCCAGGAGCTGGAGGCCGCGCACCCGGGGAGAGTGCGCGCCTTCCGGCTGCCGGAGAACAGCGGCGGCTGCGGTGCCCCGCGCAACCACGGCATCCAGCAGGCGACCGGCACGTACGTCATGTTCCTGGACAGCGACGACGTGCTGGAACGAAACGCCTGCCGGAACATGCTGGCCGCGGCCGAGCGGACCGGGTCCGACCTGGTCTCGGGCATGTGCGTGCGCGTGCACCTCGACAACCGGTGGGGCAAGACCACCGAGTGGTACCCCTGGATCTACTCGCGCACCCGCACGCTGGAGTCGATCACCGAGGACCCGGACCTGCTGGTCTACGACACCCTCTCCACGAACAAGTGCTACCGGCGCGCGTTCCTGCTGGAGCAGGGCCTGGAGTTCCCGGTCGGCATCCACTACGAGGACCTGCTCTTCTCCGCGCAGGCCTACGTGGCGGCCCGCCGCATCACGCTGATCCCGAACCACGTCTACTACTGGAACGTGGTCGAGAAGGCCTCGGCGAAGTCGATCAGCAACCGGCGCCACGAGATCGCGAACTTCGTCCACCGGATGGAGATCCACCGCCGCGTCGACGAGCTGCTGGCCGCCAAGGGGCACACGGCCATCAAGTCCGCGAAGGACGCCAAGTTCCTCAAGCACGACCTGGTGCTGCACCTGCGCGACCTGCCCCTGCTGGGCGACGCGTACCGCCAGGAGTTCGCCCGCCTCGCCAACGGCTACCTGGCCGGCATCGACCCGGCCGCGTACGAGAACGTCACGTACCTCCAGGCGATCTGTGCCTACCTGCTGGGCAGGGAGGACTGGGACAACCTGCTCCCGGCCGCCGACGCCATGACCAACAAGGGCCGGCTGACCTCTCCGCTCGCCGAGCGCGACGGCCGCGTCTACTGGTGTGACACGCACATCGACGACGAGGACGACGAGGCCCGCCGGATACTGGACGTCACCGAGCAGGGCTTCCACACCGCCCCGCTCTCCTCGCTCGCGCTGGGCAACCGTCTGACCTCGTACGAGGACGACGGGCGCGGCACCGTCACGCTCTCGGGCTCGGTGGTGAACCCGCTGGGCCGGATCAGCCCGGACAAGGAACTGACGGCCACGCTGGAGTTCCGGGCCCGCCGCCAGATCGGCGTACGGTCTTTCAGCTTCCCGGTGGCAACCGTGCGGCACGCCGGTGACACGATCGAGTGGACCGCCACGGCCGACATCGGCAGCACCGTGCGCCCCCTCGGCATCATCGACGCCGTCTGGGACGTGCGCCTGAAGCTGACCGCCGGCGGCGACCGTCTCACCACCCGCGTCTCCGTCGGCGGGGTCGACCTGGAGTCTGCGGCCCGCCTGCGCGTGCGCCCGCGGCTGACCCGGCTGGTCTCCGACCGCTTCGAGCCGGAGGTCACCAAGAAGGGGAACCTCTCCTACGTCCTGACCGCCGAGGGCGCCGCCGCCGTCCGCACGCAGACGCTGATCAGCAGCGCGATGCACGGCAGGGCCGCCGGCGTGGTCAAGCGGGGCCTGCGCAAGGCCCTGCGGGCCCGCCGCAACCTCGGCTCGGGAGAGCAGAAGGTGAAGGTCTACCACGAGGTCTTCTCGAAGCTGCCGATCAAGAAGGGCACGGTCGTCTTCGAGAGCCACATGGGCAAGCAGTACAGCGACAGCCCGAAGGCGATCTACGAGGAGATGGTCCGCCAGGGCGTCCCGTTCGAGGCGATCTGGTCGTACGCGGGCGGCAAGCCCACCGGCTTCCCCAAGGACGCCACCCTGGTGCGCCGCTGGAGCTGGCCCTACCTGCGCGCGCTGGCGCAGGCCGAGTTCTGGGTCGACAACCAGGGCTTCCCCCTCGCCCTGGCCAAGCGCGAGGGAACCACGTACATCCAGACCTGGCACGGCTCCGCGCTCAAGCGCATGGGCTTCCACGAGCCCCGCACCAAGGCGCAGGGCAAGGCCGGCCAGGACAAGTTCCAGGCGGCCGTCAACCGCTTCGACCACTTCCTGATCCGCTCCGAGCACGACGCCCGCACCCTCGCCAAGGGCTTCCGGCTCCGCGACGAGGTGCTGCTGCGCACCGGCTACCCGCGCAACGACGCCCTGGTCGAGGCGCACCGCGCCGAGGCGCAGAGCGGGGAGCGGGTGCGCGGGCCGCTCGCGGCCGAGCTGGGCATCGACCCGGAGAAGAAGGTGCTGCTGTACGCGCCGACCTTCCGGGCGACCGCCGACGGCGCGGTGGAGGGTTTCGAGTTCCCCTTCGACGTGGAGGAGTTCGCCGAGCGGCTCGGCGACCGCTTCACGCTGCTGGTGCGCACCCACTACCTCAACAGCGTCTCGCTGCCGCCGTCGGTCGCGGGCCGGGTCATCGACGTGTCCCGGCACCACGACATCACCCCGCTGCTGGCGCTCACCGACGGGCTGATCACCGACTACTCGTCCGTGATGTTCGACTACTCGGTCCTGGACCGGCCGATGCTGTTCTTCGCCTACGACTACGAGGAGTACGCGACCGACATCCGCGGCACGTACTTCGATCTGAAGGAGAAGGCGCCCGGTCCGGTGGTGGCCACGGCCGACGAACTCCTCCAGGCGCTCGCCTCCTTCGACGAGGCGGACGCCAAGTACGCGGAGGCGCGGCAGCGTTTCCTCACCGAGTTCGGCGAGTACGACCGCGGGGACGCGGCGCGCCAGATCGTAGAGAAGTTCTTCACCGGGAGCGGCAAGTGAGCCGGGACATCTTCATCGTCTCCAACAGCGTCGACGAGCTCGGCGGCGTGACGACCTGGTCGCACCAGATGGCCGGGCTCTTCGCGGACCGCGGGCACCGGGTGCACATCGTCGGCATCGCCCCGGTCGCCGAGGAGATCCGGCAGAAGCTGCCGCAGGACCTGCCGTACGAGATGACCACCCTGTACGACGCCCACCCGCCGAAGGCGCGGCGTCTGCGCGGGATCAAGGGCAGGCTGAACGCCCCGGAGCGGCGCCGCCAGGCGGCCCGGCGGGCGAAGATGCGGGCCAAGGCGGAGAAGCTGAACGAGCTGTTCCGTGCGGCCGGCCCCGGGGCCGTCGTGATCGTCACGCAGGTCTGGGCGATGGAGTGGGTGGCGCTCGCCGACACCAAGGGGCTCGGCCTCATCGGCATGAGCCACGAGTCGTTCGAGGCCAGCCAGAAGTCCACCCGCGGCGAGCGGGTCCGCCGCCACTACGCGGAGGTCGACCGGCTGCTCGTGCTGACCCCGGAGGACGCGGACCTGTGGATCCGGGCCGGCATGGAGAACGTGGGCAGCATGCCGAACCCGCTGCCGTTCATGCCGGACTCCCCCGCGCCGCGCTCGGAGAAGGTCGTCGCCAGCGTCGGCCGCCTCGCCTTCGAGAAGGGCGTGGACCTGCTGCTCGACGCGTGGGCCGACGCCGCCCCGCTCCACCCCGACTGGGTCCTGCGGATCTACGGGGCGGGCGTCGAGGAGCCGGCGCTGCGGGCGCACGCCGACACGCTCGGGCTGACCGACTCCGTGGAGTGGATGGGCAGCACCGACGACGTGCTGGGCGCGCTGCGCGGGGCCTCGGTGTTCGCGCAGGCCTCGCGGGCCGAGGGCTTCCCGATCACGCTGCTGGAGGCGATGGCCGCGGGCGTGCCGGCGGCCGCGTTCGACTGCGCGCCGGGCGTACGGGAGATCGTGGCGCACGGCGAGGACGGGCTGCTCGCCCGGCTGGGCAACACCATGGAGCTGGCCGGGCACCTCGACGTGCTGATGTCGGACCGCGAACTGCGCGACCGGCTCGGCGACAACGCCTTCCGCAGCGTGCAGCGCTACTCCAGCGCCGAGATCACCGACCGCTGGGAAGAGCTGTTCACGTTTTTGGAACGCTGAGCCTTGGAGCGCTGAGCCCCGGAGCGCCGAGCTCCTGACATGACGAAGCCGCCCGCCCCGGAACGCGTCCGGGGCGGGCGGCTTTCGTACGTCGTGTCAGCGCGCGACGTGGTGCACGGCGCCCTTGCGGTTGGCCTCCCAGCCCGCCCAGGCCGAGGTGATCATCTCGCGCACGTCGTGCTTGGCCTTCCAGCCCAGCTCCGCCGCGATCTTGTCGGCCGAGGCCACGACCTTCGCCGGGTCGCCGGGGCGCCGCGGGACGACGACGGGCTCGTACGTGTGCCCGGTGCCCTCGTTCAGCAGCTGCGCCATCTCCCGCACGGAGACGCCCTCGCCGCGGCCGATGTTGACGGTGAGGTCCTTGTAGTCCCCGGTCGCGCCCCACTCGACGAGCTTGCGGGCCGCCACCACGTGGGCCTCGGCGAGGTCCTCGACGTGGATGTAGTCGCGGATGCAGGTGCCGTCCGGGGTCGGGTAGTCGTCGCCGAAGATCCGGGCGCCCTCACCCTTGTCGAACCGCTCGAAGACCATCGGGACCAGGTTGAAGACCCCGGTGTCCGCGAGCTCGGGGGCGGCCGCGCCCGCCACGTTGAAGTAGCGCAGGCAGGCGGTGGAGATGCCGTGCGCCTTGCCTGCGGCCCGCACCAGCCACTCGCCGGCCAGCTTCGTCTCGCCGTACGGGCTCAGCGGCGCGCACGGGGTCTCCTCGGTGACGAGCTCCACGTCGGGCATGCCGTACACGGAGGCGGAGGAGGAGAAGAGGAAGTTGCGGACGCCGGCGGCGGCCACCGCGCCCAGCAGGACCTGAAGGCCCTCCACGTTCTCGTGGTAGTAGTACAGCGGCTTCTCGACGGACTCGCCGACCTGCTTCTTGCCCGCGAGGTGCACCACACCGGTGATCTGGTGCGCGCGGATGGTCTCGTCCAGGGTCAGCCGGTCCAGGACCGAGCCGATCACCAGCGGGACGCCCTCCGGGACGCGGTCCTCGTTGCCCGTGGAGAGGTCGTCGTAGACGACGACTTCCTCACCCGCGGCGAGCATCGCGCGGACGACGTGGGAGCCGATGTAGCCGGCGCCACCAGTGATCAGAAAAGTCATGCGTATCTCCCTGGGGTCCCCGGAACGGGTCCGGGGTCCTGTCCGAAATCTCAGGCGGCCTGACGGTCGCCGGCTGTCTTCACTCCGATCCGCGGCCTGCCCGGGCCCGGTGGAGACGGTTGCGTACGAGGCTCAGCGCGCCCGCGGCACCCGGCGCGAGCCGCAGGGCCAGTGATCCTCCGCCCGTACGGAACGGCTGCGCCAGCAGAACACCGTACCTGCTGCTCGGCAGGGCGCGGCGGTGCAGGAGGGCATCGAGGGGGCGCGGGGAGGTGACCAGGGAGCTCCCGTCGGCGAACTCCACGCCCACCTGGACGCCCCACGCCTGCATGCCGCGGCGGCCCTGGCGGCGCCCCGCGGCGGCCACGCCGGTGAGCCGGAAGGGCAGTTCGGCGGTCCAGCCGTCGCCGTCGGCGGCGGGGTGCAGCTCCACCGGCCGGTCCTGGACCGGCTGCCCGCCCGAGCGGGGTACGAAGCTCAGCCGGGCGGTGCGCGGCCCGGCCTCGGCGAGGCGCCCGTACAGGTCGCGCACCCGGATCCGGAGCCGGCCCGCGCCCAGCGGTTCGGCGTCGATGCTGACGGGCAGTTCGGCCACCGGCAGCCCGGCCAGCCCGTCCAGGACGACCGGGAGCTCCTCGCTCCACACGGGCTGCCCCTGCGGGCCGGTCGCGTACGGGGGCAGCAGCCGGGGCGGCTCGGCGGCGAAGCGGGTCAGGCGCTCGACGTCGGCGGGCGGGTTCGCGGTGGCCCGCAGCAGCCGGACGATCCAGCGGGCGTGCGCCCCGGCGGCCAGGGCGGCGGCCTCGTCGAACCCGACGACGTAGTCACGGGTCAGCGTCCACCACGCGGCCTGGTACTCGGGGTCCTTGCCGAGCTCGCGCAGGTACATGCGCAGGTCGTACTCCAGGAACTTCACCTGGCAGGCGAGGCCCAGCTCCGGGGAGGACTCGGTGATGATCCGACAGGCCGTGCGGTGGGCCTCGATCCGGGAGCGCCAGTTGCCGACGTCCTTGCGGTCCAGGGAGATCGACACCTGGGCGGCGCCGCGGCGCACGTGCCAGACGTAGACGAGGTCGTCGATGACGGCGATGCGCGGGGCGGCGGCCAGTACGCGCGCGGTGAAGACGAAGTCCTCGTAGGTGAACCGGCCGTCGGGGAAGCGGATCGCATGCTTGTCCAGGAACGCCCGCTCGTACAGCTTGTTGACGCAGAGGGTGTCCCGGACCAGCTCGGGCCGGTCGGCGGGCCGCTCGATCACGTCGCCCGCGGTGTAGAGCCCGGGCATCCAGGGCACGTCGTGGTGGAGCGGCAGCTCACGGCGTACGCACGCGCCGACGGTCACCGGCGCGCGGTGCTCCTCGGCGGCGCGCACGAGGGCGTCGGCCGCCCCCGGGGGCAGTACGTCGTCGCTGTCGAGGAAGAGCACGTACGGAGAGCTCGCGGCCGCGATCCCGTCGTTGCGCGGGGTGCCGCAGCCGCCGCTGTTCTCCGTGCGGTGCACGACCTTCAGGCGGGGGTGGACGGCGGCCAGCTCGTCCAGCACCCGCGCGGTGCCGTCGGCCGAGGCGTCGTTCACGGCGATCACCTCGGCGACGACCGGGCCCTGGGCGAGAGCCGAGGAAACGGCCTCGCCCACGAGCACGGCGTCGTTGTACGCGATCACCACGACGGAAACGCTGGGAGTGTTGGTGCTGCTCACCCGTGGATCCTAGGCGACCGGGGTAAACATCACTTCAACTCCGCCGTCCGGCGCAAAGATGCGGCAAAGCGGCAGATCAGAACGGCCGGAACTCGTCGTACTCCTTCTGCGCCGAGTCCCCGCGCTGGGCTTCCTTGTCCTTGCGGCGGGTGGTGGCCGGACGCGGGGCGTCCAGACGGTGGTCCTCGCCGCGGCGGCCCAGCATCTCGGCGCCGGCCATCACGGTCGGCTCCCAGTCGAAGACGACCGCGTTGTCGTCGGAGCCGATGGCCACGCCGTCGCCGGCGCGGGCGCCGGCCTTCTTCAGCGCTTCCTCGACACCGAGGCGGTTGAGGCGGTCGGCCAGGTAGCCCACGGCCTCGTCATTGTTGAAGTCCGTCTGGCGGACCCAGCGCTCCGGCTTCTCGCCGCGCACGGTGTAGACGTCCTCGACCTCGTCGTACGTGACGGTGAAGCCGGCGTCGTCCACGGCCTTCGGGCGGATGACGATGCGGGTCGCCTCCTCCTTCGGCTTGCGGGCGCGCGCCTTGGCGACGACCTCGGCGAGGAAGTACGAGAGCTCCTTGAGGCCCGTACGGGCGACCGCGGAGACCTCGAAGACCTTGTAGCCGCGGGCCTCCAGGTCCGGGCGGACCATGTCGGCGAGCTCCTGGCCGTCGGGGATGTCGACCTTGTTGAGGACGACGAGGCGCGGGCGCTTCTCCAGGCCGCCGCCGTAGATCTTGAGCTCCTCCTCGATCACGTCGAGGTCGGCCACCGGGTCGCGGTCGGACTCCAGGGTGGCGGTGTCCAGGACGTGCACGAGGACCGAGCAGCGCTCGACGTGGCGCAGGAACTCCAGACCGAGGCCCTTGCCCTGGCTGGCGCCCGGGATCAGGCCGGGGACGTCGGCGATCGTGTAGACGGTCGAGCCGGCGGTGACGACGCCCAGGTTCGGGACGAGGGTGGTGAACGGGTAGTCCGCGATCTTCGGCTTGGCTGCGGAGAGCACCGAGATCAGCGAGGACTTGCCGGCGCTCGGGAAGCCGACGAGGGCCACGTCGGCGACGGTCTTGAGCTCCAGGACGATGTCGCCGGTGGTACCGGGGACGCCGAGGAGCGCGAAGCCGGGGGCCTTGCGGCGGGCGGAGGACAGTGCGGCGTTGCCGAGGCCGCCGCGGCCGCCCTCGGCGGCCACGAACGTGGTGCCCTGGCCGACGAGGTCGGCGAGGACGTTGCCCTCCTTGTCGAGGACGACGGTGCCGTCCGGCACGGGCAGGACGAGGTCCTGGCCGTCCTTGCCGGAGCGGTTTCCGCCCTCGCCGGGCTTGCCGTTGGTGGCCTTGCGGTGGGGGCTGTGGTGGTAGTCCAGCAGGGTGGTGATCGCCTGCTCCACCACCAGGATGACGTCGCCGCCACGGCCGCCGTTTCCGCCGTCGGGGCCGCCGAGCGGCTTGAACTTCTCCCGGTGAACGGAGGCGCAGCCGTGGCCCCCGTTACCCGCGGCGACATGCAGCTCGACGCGGTCCACGAAGGTGGTCATGGTTGTTCCTCCAGATACATACGGGAATGTCCCGGGCAGGCCTTGCTGCCCATTAAACGTGCCTAAGCGTGCCTATGTGCCAACGCGCCGAGGGCGGACCTCTCTTCCCGGCTTGCGCCGGAAAGAGCTGAGATCCGCCCTCGGGAAGTTACGTACCGCTGATCAGCAGGAGCTGGATCAGGCGGCCGGAACGATGTTGACGACCTTGCGGCCACGGTGCGTGCCGAACTGCACGGCACCGGCCTGCAGCGCGAACAGCGTGTCGTCGCCACCACGACCGACACCCGAGCCCGGGTGGAAGTGGGTGCCGCGCTGGCGGACGAGGATCTCGCCGGCGGAAACGACCTGACCGCCGAAGCGCTTCACGCCGAGCCGCTGAGCGTTGGAATCGCGCCCGTTCCGGGTGGACGATGCGCCCTTCTTGTGTGCCATGTCTCAGTCCCTCTTACTTCGCAGCCGCGGGGATACCGGTGACCTTGATCGCCGTGTACTGCTGGCGGTGACCCTGGCGACGGCGGTAGCCGGTCTTGTTCTTGTACCGAAGGATGTCGATCTTGGCACCCTTGTGGTGGTCCACGATCTCGGCCTGGACCTTGATGCCGGCCAGGACCCACGGGTCGCTGGTCACGGCGTCGCCGTCGACAACGAGCAGGGTCGAGAGCTCGACCGTGTCGCCAACCTTGGCAGTGGAAATCTTGTCAACCTCAACGATGTCACCAACAGCAACCTTGTGCTGGCGACCACCGCTGCGCACGATGGCGTACACGCGGATCTCTCTCTCACTCGGGACGGATGCTCCTGAAGCCAGCCGCTCAGGCAGACCCCTCTTGCGGGGGGACCGAACTGATCCGGATTGGACGAGCGGCCTCTCCTGCGGGCGGGGCCCGGCCGGAGGAAGGTGCTCAGGAGCGCGACGCGCACTAGACGTAACCATCTAGAACATGCCGACGGTCTAGGTTACGGGGCCGGTTCCGGAGGGTCAAACCGGGCCCCGCGCAGGCCGTGGCCCCGCCTTTCGGCGGGGCCACGGCCGTGCGGCGGATCAGGCTTCGGTCGGAGCCGAGACGGAGGGCAGCGACTGCTGCTCGGCCGCCGCGGTCTTCTTCGTCGCCCGCTTCGCCACGGTCTTCTTGGCCGTCGCCTTCTTCGCGACGGTCTTCTTGGCGGCCGTCGCCTTCTTGGCGGCGGTGGCCTTCTTCGCCGGGGCCTTCTTGGCGGCCGTCTTGCGGACCGCCTTCTTGGCCGCCGGGGCGGCCTCCTCGGCCTCGGGGGCCTCCGCCGCCTCGACCGGGGCCGGGGCGGCCTCGGGCTCGGCAGCGGGGGTCTCGACGACCAGGACGGCAGCCTCCGCCGCGCCGGCCGGGGAGCCGGCGGGTGCGGTGGCCTTACGGGTGGCACGCCGACGGGGGCGGGCCGGTGCGGCCTCGGCCACTGGGGCCTCCTCGACCGGCGCCTCGGCGACCGGGGCCTCTACGACGGCCTCGGGCTCCGGGGCGGGCTCCGGCTCGGCGGCTGCCGCCTCGGCCACCGGGGCCGGGGCCGTGGCCTTGCGGGTCGCCCGGCGACGGGTCCGGCCCTTGGGCGCGGCCTCGACCGTCTCAGTGGCCTCCACGGCCTCCGCGACGACCTCGGTGGCCGGCTCCAGCACCGTGTCGGCCGGCTCGGTCACCGGCTCGGCCTCGACGGCGGGCTCGGCGACGGCCTCGACCACGGGCTCGGCCACGGGGGCCGGCGCCGGAGCGGCCGCACCGCGCGGGGCACCCGCCGGGGCGGTCGCCTTGCGGGTGGCACGGCGGCGGTTGCGGCGGCCGCTCAGACCGGCCGCGGCCTCCGCCTCCGCCGGGCTGCTGTAAAGCTCCTCGTCCGCGACGAACGCCGGCTCGGGCAGCGCCACCGGCGCCGCGAGCTCGGCGGCCACCTCGGCCTCGGTCTCGGTCTCGGTCTCAAGGGCCTCGACGGTCTCGACGCCCTCGATCTCGTGGTCGTGCTCGTGGCCGCGGCCGCCGCGCCGCTTGGCGCGCTTGCCGTTGCCACCGCCGCCGACCACGGTCGGCGTCTCCATGTGCACGATCACACCGCGCCCGTTGCAGTGGACACAGGTCTCGGAGAAGGACTCCAGCAGACCCTGGCCCACCCGCTTGCGGGTCATCTGGACCAGGCCCAGCGAGGTCACCTCGGCGACCTGGTGCTTCGTACGGTCACGGCCCAGGCACTCCAGCATCCGCCGCAGGACCAGGTCGCGGTTCGACTCCAGGACCATGTCGATGAAGTCGATGACGACGATGCCGCCGAGGTCGCGCAGCCGCAGCTGGCGCACGATCTCCTCGGCCGCCTCCAGGTTGTTCCTGGTGACGGTCTCTTCGAGGTTGCCGCCCTGACCGGTGAACTTGCCGGTGTTGACGTCGATGACGATCATCGCCTCGGTCTTGTCGATCACGAGGGAGCCGCCCGAGGGCAGCCACACCTTGCGGTCGAGCGCCTTGGCGAGCTGCTCGTCGATCCGGTAGGTCGCGAAGACGTCGACCTCGGAGGTCCAGCGCGACAGCCGGTCGGCCAGGTCCGGGGCCACGTGGTTCACGTAGCCGTGGATGGTCTCCCAAGCGGTGTCACCGCTGACGATGACCTTCGAGAAGTCCTCGTTGAAGATGTCGCGCACGACGCGGACGGTCATGTCCGGCTCGCCGTACAGCAGGCTCGGCGAAGAGGTCGAGATCTGCTTCGACTTCTTCTGGATGTCCTCCCACTGGGCCTGCAGACGCTCGACGTCGCGGCGCAGCTCGTCCTCGCTCGCGCCCTCGGCGGCGGTGCGCACGATGACGCCCGCGTCCTCGGGGACGATCTTCTTGAGGATGGTCTTCAGGCGGGCGCGCTCGGTGTCGGGCAGCTTGCGGCTGATACCGGTCATCGAGCCCTCGGGCACGTAGACCAGGTAGCGGCCGGGCAGCGAGACCTGGCTGGTCAGGCGGGCGCCCTTGTGGCCGATCGGGTCCTTGGTGACCTGCACCAGGACCGACTGGCCGGACTTGAGGGCGGACTCGATGCGGCGCGGCCCGTTGGCCATGCCGAGCGCCTCGAAGTTGACCTCACCGGCGTACAGGACCGCGTTGCGGCCCTTGCCGATGTCGATGAAGGCGGCCTCCATCGACGGCAGCACGTTCTGGACCTTGCCCAGGTAGACGTTGCCGACGTACGAGGTGGCTTCTTCCTTGTTGACGTAGTGCTCGACGAGCACGTTGTCCTCAAGGACGCCGATCTGGGTGCGCTCTCCGGCCTGACGGACGACCATCACGCGCTCGACGGCCTCGCGGCGGGCCAGGAACTCGGCCTCGGTGATGATCGGGACGCGGCGGCGGCCCTGCTCGCGGCCCTCGCGACGGCGCTGCTTCTTCGCCTCCAGACGGGTCGAGCCCTTGATGGACTGCACCTCGTCGGACGGCTCGGCCTTCTCGCGGGCCGGGCGCGGCTCGCGGACCTTGACGACGGTGCGTACGCCGTCGTCCTCGCCCGCTTCGCCCTCGGCACCGCCGTCACCGCTGCGACGGCGACGGCGACGGCGGCGACGGCTGGAGCTGGAGCCCGGGGCCCCGGTCTCCTCGTCGTCCTCCTCGGCGGAGTCCTCGTCCTCCGCCTCCTGCTCGGCGGCCTCGGCCTCGGCCTCTTCCTCGGCGGACTCGTCGAGGTCGGCGGCCTCACCCCGACGGCGGCGACGGCCACCGCGACGGCGGCGGCGGGACGGGCGCTCGCCCGTCTCGTCGCCCTCTTCGAACTCGGCGCTCTCCTCGTCGAGCTCGGCGGCCTCGGCCTCGTCCTCGACACGCTCCACGTCGGCCAGGGACACCGGCGCGGACTCGGCGACCGGGGCGGCCTCGACCGCACCGCGGCCACGGCGACGGCGACGGCCGGCCGGCTGCGCGGCGGGGGCCGAGGCGACCTCGGCCTCGGCTTCGAGTTCTTCCTCTTCCTCGACCTCTTCCGCCTCGATGGCCGCGGCGGCGGCCGCGGCGGCCATGGCGGCGGTCTCCGGGGTCTGGAACATCGGCTCGGCGAACACCGGAGCCTGGAACACGGCGACGGCGGGGCGCACGGCGCGACGGCCACGAGCCGGAGCGGCGGGCTCTTCCGCGGCGGGCTGCACCGGCGCGGCGGCCGGGGTGGCGGGCGCGGCGGAGCGGGTGGCGCGGCGGCGGCCGCCGCGCTTCGGGGAGTCCACGGCGTCGGCGACGGTGACGGTGGCCTTCGGCGCGGACTCCTCCACGACGGTCTCCACGACGGTCTCGGCGGCGGCCGGAGCCTCGGGGGCGGTGACGGCGCGGGTCGCACGGCGACGGGCACGCGGCGCCGGAGCGGCGGTCTCCTCGGCAACCGGAGCAACCGGAGCGGCCGGGGCAGCGGCCTCCACGACGACCTCGGCGGCAGCGGCCGGGGTCTCCGGAGCGGCGACGGCGCGGGTCGCACGGCGACGGGCACGCGGCGCCGGAGCGGCGGTCTCCTCGGCAACCGGAGCGGCCGCGGCAGCAGCCTCCACGACGACCTCGGCCGCGGCCGGAGCCTCAGGGGCGGCCACGGCGCGGGTCGCACGACGGCGGGCACGCGGCGCGGGAGCAGCGGGCTCCTCGGCAACCGGAGCAGCCTCGACGACGGCCTCGGCGGCAGCGGCCGGGGTCTCCGGAGCGGCGACGGCGCGGGTCGCACGGCGACGGGCACGCGGCGCCGGAGCGGCGGTCTCCTCGGCAACCGGAGCGGCCGCGGCAGCGGCCTCCACGACGACCTCGGCGGCCGCCGGAGCCTCAGGAGCGGCCACGGCGCGGGTCGCGCGGCGGCGGGTACGTGCCGGGGCGGCGGCCGGAGCGGCCTCCTCGGCGGCGGGGGCGGCCGGAGCGGCCTCGGCCTCGGTCACCGCGGCGGGTGCGACGGCCGTCGCACCGGGCGGTCCGGCGGGTCGCGACGCGGCACGGCGACGCCTGCGCGGAGGCAGGTTGTCGCTCGGGCTGCCGCTGTCGGCGCCACCGGTGGTGTTGTTGGTTTCGTTGTTGAGCATGCGGGCGGTTCTCCCGTCACGCTCCCGGGCGCCGCGGCTGACTTCCGGTCCGGCACGGTTCCGCGCGATCAGCGCGGAACCGGCCTCCGGGGCGCGTTCGCCACACGGGAGCTCTGGTCCATGGCCGCCGGTTCCGTACGTCTTGTCCGTACGGCCTGGCGGAAGTCTTCAGGTCAGTGCGCGGCCCGACCCAGGTGGCTCCGAGTGCCAGGGCTGCGCGACGACGACGATCCCTACGCGGCGGGACCTTCCGGCGCCTTCGCGTCGGCTGCTACGGCGGCCGTGGGTGGGGCGGCCGTGACAGCCTCGCGGTCGGGCGCGAGCGGGTCGGTCACCGTGCCGGACTCCTCGTCGAAGAGCCCCTGCGCCAGCCTGGTCACCGCTGCGGGGACCGGCGGCGCCAGGTCGGCCACAGCTTGGAGACCGGACAGGACGTCGTCGGGTCGAACGGCAGGTGTCAGATGCCGAACAACCAGCCGCAGTATCGCACAGGCACTGTCCGGCGTCCTATCAGCCGGCGCAGGAACCACTTCGAGGCTGACCACGGCGGACCGGGTGTCGAAGGTGCGCATGCCGTTCTTGGTGCGGCGCTGCACCTCCACCGCCTCGGCCGCGAGGAAGGCCTCGACCGCCCGCTGGGCGTCGGCGCCCTCCACGCCCTCCAGCCGCAGCTCCCACACGGAAGCGGTCAGCCGGTCGGCGAGCCCGGAGGTACGGGCCTCGACGGCCTCGGTGATGTCGAGCCCGAGCGGCATCGACTCGTCGAGCAGCTCGCGGAGCTTCTCCGGGTCCCGGGGCTCCGCGAGGGCGATCTCCAGGTACTCGGCCTCGCTGCCGGTGCCGGTCGGCGCGGCGTTGGCGTACGACACGCGGGGGTGCGGGGTGAAGCCGGCCGAGTACGCCATGGGCACCTCGGCACGGCGCAGGGCCCGCTCGAACGCGCGCTGGAAGTCTCGGTGGCTGGTGAACCGGAGGCGGCCGCGCTTGGTGTAGCGCAGTCGAATGCGCTGCACCACCGGTGCGGGAGGCGGGCCTTCGGGCTGTCGCTTGCCCAGTGGTTCTTCTCCTTGTGCGGGGCTCCGCGGCTCGCGCGTCGCCCTGAGGTCTGGTGAGCCGGCGGGTCACGCCGTGCCCTCCGGCTCACCCCTGCTTGTGCAGGGAGCGCTCGGGGGCGGGCGTGTTTCTCTCGGCTGTCGTACTACCCAGAGTACGCGCCTGTGACCTCGCCGGTTCCCGGCCGGGCCCCCCGAACAGCGCCCTTCGCACCTCGGCCCGGACCTCGCGGACGGTGGTGCGGACGGTGCGCCACACCTCGCGTACGACATGTCCGACAGGTGTCAGCACGTACCGGTACACCTGAGCCGCGGGCCATCCGACCAGTACCCGGCCGACCCACTTGAGCCCGCGCCACAGGGCTCCGGCGATCCGCCCGGCCACGTGCCATGCCCAGAGGAGGACCTGCCCGAGCGGGGTGAGCACGTACCGGTACAAGACGACAGCCAGCCAGGCGAGGCCGATCCCGACGGGCCGCAGCAGGTACCGGTACAGCGCCACCACCAGCCATACGAGGCCCAGCCCGACGGGCCGCAGCAGGTTGCGGTACACCGCGGCGGCCAGCCACGCGAGGCCGTGTCCGAGCGGGGTGAGCACGTACCGGTAGGCCGCCTCGGCCAGCCGGGCGAGGCCGCGGCCGACGGGCGCGAGCACGTACCGCCACAGTCCGACCCACGGCCAGACGAACAGCAGCATGGCCAGGGCCCACGCGACCCACGCCACCCCCTTTCCCAGCGGGGCGAGCAGGTACCGCAGCCCGCCCCGGCCGGCCCAGGTCAGCGCTGACCAGAGCGGTCGGAACACGTAGGCGGTCAGGACCCGCCCGACCGGTACGAGCAGGTGCGCGTACGCGCCGCGGCCCAGCCGTGCCACACCCCGCCCCACCGGGGTGACCACGTACCGCCACAGTCCGACCCACGGCCAGACGAGGGCCAGCTTGAGCAGGGTGGCCAGCACCCGGCCGAGCACCCGGAGCGCCGGCTCGACGACGAGGACGTACAGCGGCCCGAGGACGTGCCGGTGCGCGGCCCGGCCCAGGACGACGAGCAGTTCCCAGACCACTCGTACGGGTAGTACGACGAGTACGGCGACGATCTTGACGGGGATCCTGATGACCCCCACCAGGCATCCGTCGCCACCCCCGCCGGGAGGGCGTTCGTCCAGTTCCATGCAGTCAGGGACACGGCAGAGGCCCCCACCCGTTGCGGGCGGGGGCCTCTCGTGACCCAAGGGTTACTTCACCACGGTGAGGGGGAGGAGCTTCTTGCCCGTGGGGCCGATCTGGATGTGGGTGTCCATCTGCGGGCAGACGCCGCAGTCGAAGCACGGGGTCCAGCGGCAGTCGTCGACCTCGGTCTCGTCGAGAGCGTCCTGCCAGTCCTCCCAGAGCCAGTCCTTGTCGAGACCGGAGTCCAGGTGGTCCCAGGGCAGGACCTCCTCGTACGTGCGCTCGCGCGTGGTGTACCAGGCGACGTCCACGCCGTAGGCCGGCAGCGTCTTCTCCGCGGCCTCCATCCAGCGCTCGTACGAGAAGTGCTCGCGCCAGCCGTCGAAACGGCCGCCCGACTCGTACACGGCGCGGATGACGTCACCGATGCGACGGTCGCCGCGCGAGAGGAGGCCCTCGACGATGCCCGGCTTGCCGTCGTGGTAGCGGAAACCGATCGAGCGGCCGTACTTCTTGTCGCCGCGGATCTTGTCGCGCAGCTTCGTCAGGCGCGCGTCCGTCTCCTCGGCCGACAGCTGCGGCGCCCACTGGAAGGGGGTGTGCGGCTTCGGCACGAATCCGCCGATCGACACCGTGCAGCGGATGTCGTTCTGGCCGGAGACCTCGCGGCCCTTGGCGATGACGTTGACCGCCATGTCGCCGATCTGGAGCACGTCCTCGTCGGTCTCGGTCGGCAGGCCGCACATGAAGTACAGCTTCACCTGGCGCCAGCCGTTGCCGTACGCGGTGGCCACCGTCCGGATCAGGTCCTCTTCCGAGACCATCTTGTTGATGACCTTGCGCATGCGCTCGGAGCCGCCCTCGGGGGCGAAGGTCAGACCGGAGCGGCGCCCGTTGCGGGTCAGCTCGTTCGCCAGGTCCACGTTGAACGCGTCCACGCGGGTCGACGGCAGGGACAGGCCCACCTTGTCGTCCGTGTAGCGGTCCGCGAGGCCCTTGGCGATCTCGGCGATCTCGGTGTGGTCCGCGGAGGACAGCGAGAGCAGGCCGACCTCCTCGAAGCCCGTCGCCTTGAGGCCCTTCTCCACCATCTCGCCGATGCCGGTGATGCTTCGCTCCCGCACGGGGCGCGTGATCATGCCGGCCTGGCAGAAACGGCAGCCGCGGGTGCAGCCGCGGAAGATCTCGACGGACATCCGCTCGTGGACGGTCTCGGCGAGCGGGACCAGCGGCTGCTTCGGGTACGGCCACTCGTCGAGGTCCATGACCGTGTGCTTGGACACGCGGTACGGGACGCCCGACTTGTTCGGCGCGACGCGCGCGATGCGCCCGTCGGGCAGGTAGTCGACGTCGTAGAAGCCCGGCACGTAGACCTGGCCGGTCTTGGCCAGGCGGAAGAGGACCTCTTCGCGCCCGCCCGGACGGCCCTCGGCCTTCCACGTGCGGATGATCTCGGTCATGTCGAGGACGGCCTGCTCGCCGTCGCCGATGACCGCGCAGTCGATGAATTCCGCGATCGGCTCGGGGTTGAAGGCCGCGTGGCCGCCCGCGAGGACGATGGGGTGGTCGACCGTACGGTTCCTGGCCTCCAGCGGGATGCCCGCCAGGTCCAGCGCCGTGAGCATGTTCGTGTAGCCCAGCTCCGTGGAGAAGGACAGGCCGAACACGTCGAAGGCGCCAACGGGGCGGTGACTGTCCACGGTGAACTGCGGCACCTTGTGCTCGCGCATCAGTTCTTCGAGGTCCGGCCACACGCTGTAGGTGCGCTCCGCGAGCACGCCCTCGCGCTCGTTCAGCACCTCGTAGAGGATCATGACGCCCTGGTTGGGCAGCCCGACCTCGTACGCGTCCGGGTACATGAGCGCCCAGCGGACGTCACACGAATCCCACGGCTTGACGGTGGAGTTGAGTTCACCGCCGACGTACTGGATGGGCTTCTGCACATGCGGGAGCAGAGCTTCGAGCTGTGGGAAGACCGACTCGGACATCACGCGACTTTCGTGAAGCTGGCAGGGGGCGACTCTCAAGCGTAACCCGAGGCGCAGCCGCCTCCTGCCGCCATGATCGCTTCCTAGGAGCCGGACTCCGCCCGGAACGAGGGGTAAGCGGCTTGCCCCCATACGTCCGGAAGCTCCCGCTCACGCTGTGCGGCCAGGGCTTCTTCGCGGGCGTAGAGCACTCCCCAGGTGAAAGCGGACTCCCCGGCTCCGGCCGCCTGGGCGCCGATGCCGCGCAGGGCCTCGCGGGCGACGACGCTGTCCTGGTGGTCACCGAGCAGGCCCTGGACCGATTTCATGGCCTTGGCCAGCTGTTTTGCCGGTTTGCCGAGCTCGGGGGTGGCCGCCTCCGCCGCGTAGCGGGCGCGTTTGGCGGCCTTGCGGGCCTCGTGGAGGGCCAGGTCGCGGGGGTCGCCCGGATCCAGGTCCAGGGCGCCGGCGACCCGGGTGGCGAGTCGTTCGTAGTCCTTTCGGACGGCCTTGGGCAGGGCCTGGGCGGCTGGCTCGGCCGCGCCGGGGAGCAGGGGCGGGTCGGCCAGCAGCGCGTCGAGGGCGTCGAGCAGGGCCGCGTACCGTTTGGCGTCGAGGGCGGCGAGCGCGTGGCGCCGGGTCGCCGAGCGGCGGGCGTTGTTCCACGTCCGCAGGCGGCCGCGGACGGGCCCGACCACGAGGGTGCGGGGCAGCTCGGTGACGTGGGTCTGGATGCGGTCGAAGAGGACTTCCTGGTCCCGGTCGAGACCGAGTTCGGCGGCCAGCCAGCGGAGCTCCTCGCCGAGCGGGTCGGTGGCGGCGCGGTCGAGGACCTTGCGGTGCGTCTTGAAGGCGCTGCGCATCCGGCGGCAGGCGATCCGCATCTGGTGGACGGAGTCGGGCAGGCCGCGCCGGACGGCGGGGTCCTGGGCGACGAGCGCGTCGCGCTGTTCGCCCAGGTACGAGAGGACCAGCGCGCCCGCGGTGCCCTCGGCGGCGGCGGGCCCGGGCCGGGCCGGCGGTTCGGCGCCCGTCTCGGCGAGGGCGCGGGCGAGTTTGGAGGGGGCGTCGGAGACCTTGAGCCCGGCTTTGCGGAACTTCTTCTCGACGGCGTCGAGGAGCGCGGGGTCGACTCCGTCGGCGAGTTCGACCTCGACCTCGGTCCAGGCCGCGGCGGCCTCGTCCCGTTCGGCGCGGACGGCGTCGGTGGAGAGCTCCGCGAGCAGGGCGCCCTCCGCGTCGAGGAGGTGGGTCAAGCTGCGCGAGGAGACCAGCCGGACCTGCGGTTCCAGGGCGAGGTCGCGGACCCGGGAGCGGACGAGGGCGGCGAGGGCGCGCGGGACGGTGTCGCTGAGGGGGGCGGCGACCTCGTCGCGCACGCCCGGGGAGACGGGCAGTTTGAGGTGCCAGCCGGCGTCCGCCCCGCCGGTGCGCCGCCGGAGGGTGAGGCCGTCGGCGGCGAGCCGCTGGTCGGGGGTGTCGTAGTAGACCGCGTCGAGGTCGACGGTGCCCTGGTCGGCGACGGCCGCGATCGCGGCCGTGCCGGTCAGGTCCGGGACTCCGCGGCGCGCGGCCTTGCTCGTCGTGAACTCGAATTTGCGCTCGATCTCGCGTTTCGTGTCCGCCATGCATTGAACTTAGTCCTGAACGGATCACCACGGCAGGGTGAACGGGGGAATCGACGGCGGAACCGGCCGAAGATCGGCCCCGCTAGGCCGACATCGGCCGTTGCACCCTGATCGACTGCAGCAGTCCGACCGCCACCCACACCGCGAACATCGATGAGCCTCCGTAGGAGACGAACGGCAGCGGTAGCCCCGCCACCGGCATGATCCCGAGGGTCATCCCGATGTTCTCGAAGGCCTGGAAGGCGAACCAGGCGATGATCCCGGCGCACACGATCGTCCCGTACAGCTCGGTGGTCTCCCGGGCGATCATGCAAGCCCGCCAGAGGATGATGCCGAGCAGGACCAGGATCAGCCCGGCGCCGAGGAAGCCCAGCTCCTCCCCCGCCACCGTGAAGACGAAGTCGGTCTGCTGCTCGGGCACGAACTGGCCGGTGGTCTGCGAGCCCTTGAAGAGCCCGGAGCCGGTCAGTCCGCCGGAGCCGATCGCGATCCGCGCCTGGTTGGTGTTGTAGCCGACGCCGGCGGGGTCGAGTTCGGGGTTGGCGAAGGCGGCGAAGCGGTTGATCTGGTACTCGTCGAGCACGCCGAGCTGCCAGATCAGGACGGCCCCGGCCGCGCCGGAGCCCATCAGCCCCACCACCCAGCGGTTGGAGGCGCCGGAGGCGAGCAGGACGCCGAGCACGATGACGACCATGACCATGACGGAGCCGAGGTCGGGCATCAGCATGACGATGCCCATCGGCGCGGCGGCCAGGCACAGCGCCTTGACCACGGTGCGGTGGTCGGGGTGGACGAGGTCGCCCGCGTCCACCCGGGTGGCCAGCAGCATGGCCATGACCAGGATGATCGTGATCTTCACGAACTCCGAGGGCTGGAGCGAGAACCCGCCGCCGATCACGATCCACGCGTGGGCGCCGTTGATGGTGGCGCCGAGCGGGGTGAGCACGGCGAGGATCAGCACCAGGGAGAGCCCGTACAGGATCGGCACGGCGCCGCGCAGGGTGCGGTGGCCGAGCCAGACGGTGCCGATCATCAGCACGAGGCCGATGCCCGTGTTCAGGGCGTGCCGGACCAGGAAGTAGTACGGGTCGCCCTGGTTGAGCTGGGTGCGGTTGCGGGTCGCCGACCACACCAGCAGGGCGCCGATGAAGGACAGGGCGAGCGCCGAGAGGAGAATCGGCCAGTCGAGCCGGCGCAGCACCGAGTCGCGCGAGGTCAGCTTGGCCATCGCGCCGCGCTCGGGCGCGTACCGGGATACGGAGAACTTGTTGGCGGTTTGCATCGGGTCTCAGTCCTGCCGCGCGGCGGGCGGGGCGGGGGGACCGGCGAGCGCGGGCACCGGTTCCTCCGGGGACAGGGGCACGTACGGCTTGATGTCGGGGGCATCGATGGAGCCGTCGGGGTCGATCTTGGGCAGTTTGGTCTCCGGTCCCAGCAGCAGGGCCTTCTTCAGGTCCTGCTTGCCCTCCATGTCGAGACCGTAGATGGCGTTGTAGAGGTTGCGGACGGCGGGGCCGGAGGCTCCGGAGCCGGTGCCGCCCTGGGAGATCGTCATGACGATCGTGAAGTCCTTGGTGTAGGTCGCCAGCCAGGACGTGGTCTGCTTGCCGTAGACCTGGGCGGTGCCGGTCTTGGCGTGCATCGGGATCTTGTCCATCGGCCAGCCCATGAACCGCCAGGCGGCGGTGCCGCCGGGCTCGACGACCATGCGCAGGCCCTTGTCCAGGTTGCCGATGGTCTTGGCGTCGATCGGCAGCCTCCCGTGCGCCTGCGGCTTGATCATCTCCACGTGCTTGCCGTCGGGGCTGATCACGGCCTTGCCGACCGTGGGGTCGTAAAGGGTGCCCCCGTTGCTGATCGCGGAGTAGGCGGTGGCCATCTGGATGGGGGTGACGAGTACGTCGCCTTGCCCGATGGCGAAGTTGATGCTGTCGTAGGCCTTCAGCTGATTGCCTTCGAGGCAGCTCTCGTAGGCGATCTGCTCGACGTAGGTGCCGCCCTTCTTGCCCTGCTTGCACCAGGAGTCCTTGTTGGCCTTCCAGAAGCTCTGCTTCCACCTGCGGTCGGGGATACGGCCGGTCACCTCGTTCGGCAGGTCGACGCCGGTCTCGGCACCGAGTCCGAACTCCCGGGCGGTCCGGTAGAACCAGTCGTGGGCGTCCTTCTTGGGCGTGAGGCCGCCGTCGCGCTGCCACTCCTTGTGCCCGAGGGCGTAGAAGACGGTGTTGCACGAGAACTTGAGGGCTTCGCCCAGGGTGATGGGGCCGTGCCCCTTGGACTCGAAGTTCGCGAAACTCCGGCCGCCCATGTTGTAGGAGGCGCTGCAGTTGTACTTGCCGTCGAAGTCGTAGCCGGCCCGCACGGCGGCGCTCGCCGACACCACCTTGAAGATGGAGCCGGCGGGGGCCTGGCCCTGGATGGCCCGGTTCAGCAGCGGGTAGTTGGAGTTCTTGCTGGTGAGCCTGGCGTAGTCCTTGCCGGAAATGCCGCCGACCCAGGCGTTGGGGTCGTAGTCGGGCTGGGAGGCCATCGCGACGACCCGGCCGGTCTTGGCCTCCATGACGACGACTGCGCCCGAGTCGGCCTCGTACTTGCGGCCGGTGATGTTGTCGGTCTCGTTGCGGACCGTCTTCATCGCCTGCTGGAGCTCGTACTCGGCGACGGCCTGGACCCGGGCGTCGATGCTGGTGACGAGGGTGGCCCCGGCCACGCCCGGGTCGGACTTGGTCTGGTCCATGACCCGGCCGAGGTTGTCGACTTCGTACGAGGTGACCTCCGCCTTGCCGCGCAACTGCTTGTCGTAGGTGCGTTCGATCCCCGAGCGGCCGACCTGGTCGGAGCGCAGATGCGGCGAGTCGGTGTCCTTGGCCTTCTGGATCTCGTCGTCGGTGACCGGCGAGAGGTAGCCGAGCACCTGCGCCGTGCGGGCCCCGCCGGGGGCCGGGTAGCGGCGGACGGCGGTGGGCTCCGCGGTGATGCCGGGGAACTCCTCGGGGCGTTCGCGCAGCTGCAGCGCCTGCTGCGTGGTGGCTTCGAGCGTGACCGGAATCGGCTGGTACGGGGAGCCGTTCCAGCAGGGCGCGGGGGTCTGGGAGTCGCAGAGCCGGACCTTTTCCATGACCTCCTTGGGGCTCATGTCCAGGACGTCGGCGAGACGGGTCATGACGCCCTTGCCCTTGTCCTTCATCTTCATGAGCTTGGTGCGGCTGGCGGAGACGACCAGGCGGGTCTCGTTGTCGGCGAGCGCAATCCCGCGGGCGTCGAGGATCGAGCCGCGCACGGCCGGCTGGACGACCCGCTGGACGTGGTTGCTCTTCGCCTCGTGGTAGTACTCCGCGCCGTCGCGGATCTGGAGGAACCAGAGCCGGCCGCCGAGGGTGAACAGCGTGGAGAAGACGAGGACCTGGATCATCATCAGCCGGATGTGCACCCGCGGGGTGCGGCCGGTCTCCGGATTGTTGGTCACGCCTGCTCCTCCCTACAGCTTCTTGACGCTCTTCACACTCTTGATCGCCTTGACGCCCTTTATCCGGCCGGCCTTGTTGGCGCGGCCGCGCGCGAGCCCGCGCCGCAGGCCGCCGCGCTGGCTGCCGATGCGCAGGCCGGTGCCGCCGGCGAGCCAGCCGGAGGACACGTCGGCGGCCTTGGCCGGGCCGCCGTTCGCCTCGACGGCCATCGGGTCGTTCTCCGCGCGCCGGGCCAGCGCCATGATGAACGGCACGGTGAACGGGGCGAGCAGCAGGTCGTAGAGGGTCGCGGTGAACAGCAGCCCGGTGAGCCCGACGTGGCGGGCGGCCGTGTCGCCGACGAGGGCGCCCACCCCTGCGTAGAGCAGGGTGGAGCCGATCGCGGCGGCGACGACGGTCATCATCGGGCCCCAGGCGGAGCGGAACCGCCCGGAGTCGGGGCGGGCCAGCCCGGCGGCGTACCCGATGACGCAGAGCACGAGCGCGTACCGCCCGGCGGCGTGGTCGGCGGGCGGGGCCAGGTCGGCGAGGAGTCCGGCGGCGAAGCCGATGAGCGCGCCGCTGAGGTGCCCGTAGACGAGGGCGAGGGCGACGACGGTGAGCAGGACCAGGTCGGGTACGGCGCCGGGCAGTTGCAGCCGGCCCAGGACGGAGACCTGGACGACGAGGGCGACCACGACGAGCGTGGCCGAGAGCAGGATCCGGTTGAAGCGCATGACGGTCAGCTCCTACTCGTCGGCCGGCTTGCCGGACACCCCGGCGGACGGGGACGGGGTGACCGTGACCGTGACCGTCGGGGTGGGCTTCACCTCGGGCTTGGGGGGCAGTACGGCGTCGCGCGGGTCCTCGCGCGGCGGCATGACGACGACGCCGACGATGTCCAGGCGCGAGAAGCCGACGAACGGGCGGACCCAGATGGTGCGGGTCAGGTCGCCGCGCGAGGGGTCGACCTTGACGACCTCGCCGATCGGGACGCCGGGCACGAACGGCTTGTTGCCGCGGGAGCCGAAGGTGACGAGCCGGTCGCCGGGGCTGACCTTGGCCTTGCCGTTGAGCATCTGGACGGACAGGGCGCGGTCGCCCTGTCCGGTGGCGAAGCCCAGCTCGCCGGTCTTCTCCAGGCGGGTGCCCACGGTGAAGTCGGGGTCGTTGGCGAGGACGACGGTGGCGGTGTCGGGGCCCACGGTGGCGACCCGGCCGACGAGTCCCTCCCCGTTGAGCACGGTCATGTCCCGCTCGATGCCGTCCTTGCTGCCGGCGTCGATGGTGACGGTCCAGGAGAAGCCCTGGGCCGCTCCTATGGCGATGACCTCGGCGCCCTTGATTCCGTACTGTCCTGCGCCGGCCCGCTTGAGCATCTCGTCGAGCTCGTGGATCCGGCTGCGGGTCTGGTCGTCGCTGCCCAGCTTCGCCTTCAGGGCGGCGTTCTCGCGCTCCAGCGTGGCGATGCGGTTGTGGCGTTCGCCGGAGTCCCGTACGGCCCCTATGGCGTTGGCGACGGGGTCGACCGCGGTCGCGACGCTCTTCTCGACCGGGCCGAAGACCGCTGCGGCGGCCTGCCGGGCGCCGTCGACCGGAGACTCCTCGCCTGCCCTGATGTCCACCGTGATCAATGCGAACGCGATGGCGATCAGGAGCACCAGGAGCAGCCGGCTTTCTCGTGTGTCCCTCACGTGCGGCGGCCGTGCCTTCCTCGTCGGAAACTTCTTCGTCTGTATATCAACGATCCGCCGCACGGGCGCGGCAGCACCCGTACGGCGGATCCTTGTATTCCGCATGGCCCCCGGAGGGGGGTCTTTATCAGCGCCGGGGCTGGGCGTCCAGAACCTGCTGGAGCGCCTCGAACTCCTCCACGCACTTGCCGGAGCCGAGGGCGACGGAGTCGAGCGGGTCCTCGGCGATGTGGATCGGCATGCCCGTCTCGCGGCGCAGCCGCTCGTCGAGCCCGCGCAGCAGGGCGCCGCCGCCGGTGAGCACGATGCCGCGGTCCATGATGTCGCCGGAGAGCTCGGGCGGGCACTTGTCGAGCGTCGTCTTGACCGCGTCGACAATGGCGTTGACCGGCTCCTCGATGGCCTTGCGGACCTCGGCGGCGGAGATCACGACCGTCTTCGGGAGGCCGGAGACCAGGTCCCGGCCGCGGATCTCGGTGTGCTCGTCCTTGTCGAGGTCGTAGGCCGACCCGATGGTGATCTTGATCTGCTCGGCGGTGCGCTCGCCGAGGAGGAGCGAGTACTCCTTCTTGATGTGCTGGATGATCGCGTTGTCGAGCTCGTCGCCGGCCACCCGGATGGACTGCGCCGTGACGATTCCGCCGAGGGAGATGACGGCGACCTCGGTGGTGCCGCCGCCGATGTCCACGACCATGTTGCCGGTGGCCTCGTGGACGGGCAGGCCCGAGCCGATGGCGGCGGCCATGGGCTCCTCGATGATGTGCACCTGGCGGGCGCCGGCCTGCGTGGACGCCTCGATGACGGCGCGGCGCTCCACTCCGGTGATACCGGAGGGGACGCAGACCACGACGCGCGGACGGGCCAGGTAGCGGCGCTTGTGGATCTTGAGGATGAAGTACCGGAGCATACGCTCGGTGATCTCGAAGTCGGCGATCACGCCGTCCTTGAGGGGCCGTACGGCGACGATGTTGCCGGGCGTCCGGCCGATCATCTTCTTCGCCTCGGAGCCGACCGCCAGGATGCCGCCGGTGTTCGTGTTGATGGCGACCACGGACGGCTCGTTCAGGACGATCCCCCGGCCCCTCACGTACACCAGCGTGTTGGCGGTCCCGAGGTCGATCGCCATGTCACGGCCGATGAACGACATGTTGTTCCCCTTGTTCCCCATGAGGAGCGTCTGGCCTTCCAGTTGATAGCGGCTGCTGTCAGGTCGGCGAGGTGGGTGTGTGGGTGGAGGCCCCATCGTAGTGCCGCAAGTATGAACACCGCGCGACGGGACTCCGGCAATCCCGCCGGAACGGAAACCCGCCCCCTAGTGGTGACGACGTGTCCTGCACATGCGTTCCCGCTCGCGCCCGGTAATACCGAGGGGCGACCGAAATTACTTCGGTCGCCCCAGGTCATGAGCGCTATTCGGCTGATGTTACGTCAGGAAGGGCTCATCACAGGGCGGGGAAGAACAGCTTCAGCTCGCGCTCGGCGGACTCCTCGGAGTCCGAGGCGTGGATCAGGTTCTCCCGGGTGATGGTGCCGAAATCCCCCCGGATGGAGCCAGGAGCCGCGGCGATCGGGTCAGTGGGTCCGGCCAACTGGCGGACACCCTCGATCACGCGTTCCCCTTCCGCCACGAGGACCACGACCGGGCCGCTCGCCATGAAGCCCATGAGGGGCTCGTAGAAGGGCTTGCCCTTGTGCTCGCCGTAGTGCGCCTCCAGGGTCTCCTGGTCCAGCGTGCGCAGCTCCAGTGCGGGAACGGTCCAGCCGGCCTTCCGCTCGATGCGGCCGATGATCTCGCCGATCAGGCCTCGACGGACGGCGTCGGGCTTGAGGATGACGAGCGTGCGCTGGGTCATGTTGCGGCTCCTTGCGGCATACGGGTGCGGTCCGACGAGGCTACAGGGAGTCAGCGGGGCCCCTGCGCGGAGCCCCGGGCCCCGGGCGGCCGGGGCCGCGCCGCCTCAGGCCTGGGCCTCGTTCTGGGCCGCCCAGCGGGCCTTGACCGCGTCGATCTTGGCGCCGTAGTGCACCGAGCACCACCACAGACCCGCGAACACCGCACCGAGGAAGAACATCATCGGGACGACGAACCCGCTCAGGATCAGCCCGATCTGCAGCGCCCAGCCGATCTGGACCGCGCCCGGACGCGACAGCATCCCGCACAGCAGCACCGACAGCAGCATGGCGATCCCGCAGACCGTCCACACCGTGGCCTGGGTCAGATCCGGGTTCTTCATGGCCACCAGCCCCGCGAAACCGATCACGAAGAACTCGCCGATCAGCGTCGAAGCACACAGCGTGCGCATCCCTCAGCCCCTCTTCAGCAGCAGGCGGGCCTCGCCCACCGTGATCACGGAACCGGTCACCAGGACTCCGGCCCCTCCGTACTCGGCCTCTTCCTCCGCGAGGGTGATCGCCGCCTCCAGGGCGTCGTCCAGCCGCGGCTCCACCTGTACCCGGTCCGGCCCGAAGACCTCGACCGCCACGGCCGCCAGCGCGTCCGCGGACAGCGCCCGGTGGCTGGAGTTCTCCGTGACGACGATCTCCGCGAAGATCGGCTCGAAGGCCTCCAGGACCCCCTTGACGTCCTTGCCCTCGCTCGCGGCCATGACCCCGATCAGCCGGCTGAACCCGAAGGCCTCGGTCACCGCCTCCGCGGTGACCTGCGCGCCCGCCGGGTTGTGCGCCGCGTCCAGGACCACCGTCGGGCTGCGCCGTACGACCTCCATCCGGCCCGGCGAGGTCACCGAGGCGAAGGCCCTGCGTACGGTCTCCAGGTCCAGCTCCCGCGACTGCTGCGCGCCGACCCCGAAGAAGGCCTCGACCGCCGCCAGCGCCACCGCCGCGTTGTGCGCCATGTGGGCCCCGTACAGCGGCAGGAAGATGCCGTCGTACTCGCCGCCCACGCCGCGCAGCGTCAGCATCTGCCCGCCGACCGCCACCTCGCGCGAGACGACGCCGAACTCCATGCCCTCGCGAGCCACCGTCGCGTCGACCTCGACGGCCTTCTTCAGCAACACCTGCGCCGCGTCCACCGGCTGCTGCGCCAGGATCACGGTGGCGTCCTGCTTGATGACGCCGCCCTTCTCCTGGGCGATGTCGCCGGGCGTCGCGCCGAGCCGGTCCGTGTGGTCCAGGCTGATCGGGGTGACCACCGCGACCGCGCCGTCGATCACGTTGGTCGCGTCCCAGGTGCCGCCCATGCCGACCTCGACGACGGCCACGTCTACGGGTGCGTCCGCGAAGGCCGCGTACGCCATGCCGGTGAGCACCTCGAAGAAGGACAGCCGGAACTCCTCGGAGGAGTCGACCATCTCCACGTACGGCTTGATGTCGTAGTACGTCTCGATGAAGCGCTCGGCGCTGATCGGGGCCCCGTCGAGGCTGATCCGCTCGGTGACCGACTGCACGTGCGGGCTGGTGTAGCGGCCGGTGCGCAGCTCGAAGGCGTTCAGCAGGGCCTCGATCATGCGCGCGGTGCTGGTCTTGCCGTTGGTGCCGGTCACGTGGATGGAGGGGTAGGCGTGCTGCGGTTCACCCAGGACGTCCATCAGCGCGGCGATCCGCGTGACGGACGGCTCCAGCTTGGTCTCGCCCCAGCGGGTGGAGAGCTCCTGCTCCACCTCCTGGAGCGCCCGCGCCACCTCCGGGTCGAGGGGCTGCGACGGTACCGGGTCGCCCTGGGGCGGTCCGGCCTGGGCGCGCAGGGTGCGGCTGCCGGCCTCGATCACCGCCAGGTCGGGGTCGCGGTCGGACTCTTCGGCCACGATCCGTTCGAAGACCTCCGTGGTCTCGTCGCGGTCGTCGGGTCCGTTGCTCTCGGGCTGCTGCTCACTCACGGGCCCAGTCTACGGACGGGGGGCCCGGGGACTTTCGACCCGGCCGTTTCAGGACGTTCGGCGGCCGTTGCGACCGGATCGTTATGCAAGCCTTGCGGGCAGGAGATAGGGGAACAAATGCCGCAGGCCAGCACCAACAAGTCCGCTTCCAGCCGCGACATAGGGATCGACCTGGGGACCGCGAACACCCTGGTCTACGCCCGGGGGCACGGCATCGTCCTCAATGAGCCGTCCGTGGTCGCCGTGAAGGCGGGCACCACCACGGCCCTGGCCGTGGGGACCGAGGCCAAGGAGACCATCGGCCGCACCCCCGGCTCCATCACCGCGATCCGCCCCCTGAAGGACGGGGTGATCTGCGACTACGAAGCCGCCGAGGAGATGATCCGGCACTTCGTCCGCAAGGCCGTGCCGGGGCGGCGGCCGCGCACCCGGATGGTGATCTGCGTGCCCTCCGGGGTGACCCCCGTCGAGCGGCGGGCCATCGTCCACGCCTCGACGCGGGCCGGGGCCAAAGCCGTCCACCTGATCGAGGAGCCGATGGCGGCGGCGATCGGCGCGGGCCTGCCGGTGGCCGAGCCGCGCGGCTCGATGGTGGTGGACATCGGCGGCGGCACCACCGAGGTCGCGGTCATCTCGCTCGGCGGGATCGTCACCTCGCAGTCGCTGCGGGTCGGCGGGGACCGGCTGGACGGCGCGATCATGGACTACGTGCGCAAGGAGCACGGGCTGCTCATCGGGGAGCGCACCGCCGAGGACATCAAGGTCGGCATCGGATCGGCCTGGCCGGTGCCGGACCGGCCGGAGCTGGAGACGCGGACCTTCACCGTGCGGGGGCGGGAGCGGGTCGGCGGCATGCCGAAGACGCTCTCGCTGGGGGCGACGGACGTACGGGCCGCCCTCGACGAGCCGGTCGAGGCGATCATCGCCGCGGTGCGCACCACCCTGGAGGAGTGCCCGCCCGAGCTGTCGGGCGACGTGATGGAGCACGGCATCGTGCTGACCGGCGGCGGGGCCCTGCTGCCGGGGCTGGACCTGCGGATGGCCTCCGCGACGGGGATCCCGGTCTTCGTCGCCGACGCCCCGCTGGACTGCGTGGCGCTGGGCTCGGGCCGGTGCGTGGAGGACCTGGACACGCTGAACGGCCTGCTGGTCCCGGCGAAGGCCTGAGGCCTGACGGGTGGCTACCCCCGAGGGAGGGTGGCCACGACCGTGTACGAGTCCTCCGTGCGCGTCGCCGTCAGGGATCCGCCCAGGCTGCGCACGCGCTCGGACATGCTCGCCGTGCCCGAGCCCGCCGAGACGGGGGCCCGCACCGGCGTCCGGACGGGCAGGCCGTTGCGGACCGCGATCCGCAGCTGCGGGCCGTCCGCCTCGATGGACACGTCGATGGTCTCGCCGCAGGCGTGCTTGGCCGCGTTGGTCAGGCATTCCTGCACCACCCGGTAGACCGCGGCCTGCCGCAGCGGAGACAGCCCGTGCACCTGCGGATCCAGGGCCAGCCGTACGGGCGAACCGGCCCGTCCGCTCTCCTCCGCGAGGGCCGGCAGCCCGTCCACCCCCGGGGTCGAGGCCCGCTCCCCGCGCTGCACGATGATCTCGTTGAGCACGAGATGGGCCCGGCGCGCGGTGTCGGCGAGCTCCTCGAAGTCCTTCGCGTACGCCGTCTCGCGCGACCGCGTCGACAGCACCTCGGAGCGCACCGTCAGCAGGGTCAGCTCGCGGCCGACGAAGTCGTGGACGTCGCGGGCGACCGAGGTGCGCTCCTGCTGGACGGCCTGGAGCACGGCCGACTCGGCGCGCCGGGCGGCCAGCTCGCGCACCAGGTCGTGCCGGTAGGCGGCGATGCCGACGGCCGAGGCGAGCACCCCGATCGGCACGACGAGGCTGAGGAAGGCGCTGAGCGTCCGGGCGTGCGGTTCCGGCCAGCCCGGCACGCAGAAGACGATCAGCGCGAAGGCGATGTACCCCAGGGTGGCCAGGACGGCGGGCCGCCGCCCCCGGTAGCGGCCGACCGAGTAGAGCGCGAACTGGATCAGCGTCAGCTCGTGCAGCCAGCCGATGAAGAGCAGCGCGGTGAGGTAGGAGATCCAGGGCGCCCGGCGCCGCACCACCAGGGCGGAGCACCCGGCGGCGAGTACGACGGCGGCCATCGGACCGCTGAGCGAGTTGTCCGCGGCGGCCAGACCGGGCAGGTCCAGCGCCATCAGTGCCAGGCAGCTGACTGCGGTGAGCACGTCAAGCGCCCGGGGTGACCCGGCCCAGCTCGCGGCGAGCCGGCGGCCGGCGGCCGCGGCCCGGTCGAGCGCCGAGGCGACGGGCGGGACGTACATGCCTTCCATCATCCGTGCTCGGCGAGGGGTATCGGATCGGCCAACCCGGCCGAAAACGTGATGTGCGACACTCCGGACAACTCGGGACACAACCCATCACGGCGTTGGATCAGTGCCCGGGCCCGCGTAGTCGGAGCCGAAGCAGGAGCGGATCTCGCGCTCGGTGTCCGGGCGCCCCGCGAAGTTGAGCCGGGACTCCTCCTCCTTGGGCGCGGCCTTGGGATCGGAGTCGAAGTACACCGACCACCAGTAGACGCCGGCCATCTTCCGCTCCTGGACGACCTGGCAGACCGCCTTGTACCAGTTGGCCTGCACCGCGGGGTTCACCTTGCGCTTCGTGTAGAAGTCGCCGGGTGCGTGGAAGGCGCCGTCCATGGCGCTGATGCCCGCCTCGGCGAGCACGATCCGCGACAGCGGGCCCTTGGCCTTCTTGTTCAGCCAGGTGTTCCAGCCGTCGACGAGCTGGTCGACGGGTGCGTCGTCGGCGACCTTGACGGGGAAGTACGCGTCGACCCCGAGCCGTTTGACGGGCACGTCGATGTGGCCGCCCACATAGTTGTCCCAGTTCGCGTCGTAGGACACCTCACCCTTGAACCGCTTCTCGGCCGCCGCCATCAGGCCCTTCCAGCCCGGGTGGCCCTCCATCGAGTTCAGCTCCGTGCCGATCACGAAGGTCGCCGCCTGCTGCCGCTGGGCCACGTCGAGGTACGGGCCGAGCAGGGCCTCGTACGAATCGAACCAGGCCTCCTTGTCGGTCGGCTTGATGTTGCCGCGCCAGCCCTCCGGCGGGACGAGCGACGCCTCGTCCAGGGTCGGGCGGACGGTGGTGCGCAGTCCCGCTTCGTGGAAGACGCGCAGGACCGTGTCGAGGTGCTCGGGCGTCGGGGTGCTGCGGCCCGCCGCGAGCTTCGTCGAAGTGCGGCCCTCCGTGTAGAAGGGGAACGAGACCGCGACCGCGTTGGCCTTCAGTCCGACGAGGTAGTCGGCCTGCTCCCGCGCCTTCTTCTCGACGTACGCGTCGCTGTGCTCCTTCTTGTCCTCCCAGAAGATCTGGACGCCCCACTCGGGCATGCCGGTCTTCCAGGGCTTGTCCACCTTCAGCGCGGGCGCGGCGGGCTTGGCCGGCTCGGCCGCACCGCCTCCCCCGCCGGCGAGGACGGTGCCGTCACCGCCCTTCGAGGGGGTGGAGTCGTGCAGGACCAGGATCGGCTTGGCGGAGCCCGACCTCCAGCGCAGCGGGTGGTCGCCGAGGACGAACGGCAGGCCGAGGACCAGGGAGGTCACGGTCACCGGGAGGATCGCGAGCAGCGGGACCTTGGAACGCTTCGTCTTCCCGGCCCGGTCCTTCCGGCTCTCGTCGTTCTTCTCGTTCTTCTCGTTCTTCACGAGGGACTCTCGGTTTCTCATGCGGGCTTGGCGATGACGACGAACTTGTTCTCCTCGCGCTTGATGAACTTGATCAGCCCGCGCAGGCCGCCGAGTCCCTCCAGCACGGAGAACAACGGGATGAGGCCGAGCACGGCGAACGGCTCCCACCAGCGGCGCTTGCCGTTCGCCGAGACCAGGGCGTTGAGCCGCAGTCCCTCCCAGTACGTCCAGATGACGTACGCGAAGCTGAGCGACCACATGATCACGACGGACTGGGTCACGGGCGAGGTGTTGAAGTCGCCGATGAACCAGGCCACGAGGAGCACGGTCGCGACGTGCTGGAGCGGGCCGAGGACCCAGCTGACCATGCACAGCATCAGGAACCAGCGGTACCGGAACGGCACCGTGCGATTGAAGCAGAGTGCGACCAGCCCCCACGCCCAGCGCTCGCGCTGCTTGATGAAGTCCCTGGTGGTGGCCGGGGAGGCGCCGTAGCAGCGGCCGTTGAACCAGTCGCTGCGGCCGGGGTACTTGCGGCAGAACGTCAGCGCCAGCTGGGCGTCCTCGACGATGGCCTTCGGGCCGAAGTCCCAGCCGATCGTCGCCTCGATGGAGGCGCGGAGCAGCAGCAGTTCGCCGTGCACGCCGGCGACGGGGGTGCCGAGACCGGTGAAGGCCCGGAACCGGGCTATGTCGTCGGCGGGCCGGACCGCGTCGGCGAGCCAGGTGAAGCGGTTCACGGCGTTCTCGCGCGGGTACGCGAGGATGCCCTGCGCCATGTGCTTGCCCTCGTCGCCGTCCCGGCGCTGGCGGTTGATGAACTGGGCCATGGACGCGGCGGTGTCGGGGCCGACCCCGGTGTCGTCGTCCATGTGCAGCACCCAGACGTCGTCGAGGGCCTCGCCCTCGTCGATCCGCAGCTCGTGCGCGTAGTGGTTCGCGCGGGCCTTGAACCGCGTCCCGTTCGCCGTCTCGTACACCTTCGGCACGGTGACCACGCGGATCAGGGAGTTCATCGCGGCCAGGTCGTCGATCCGCTCGGCCGCCTCGCAGCCCTCCTCCGTGAGCACGTCGACCCGCATGAGCGGGAAGTACGGGGGAAGGTGTTCCACGTAGCTGAGGACCGAGCGCTCCAGGGCCGGGTACGTGTCGTGGCGGCCGATGGTCGGCACGAGCACGATGAGGAAGTCCTCCTCCACCGGCGCCGGCGGGACCATCTCGTGCGCCTTGCGCAGTCGGCGGCGGATCAGCAGGACGCCCTGGAAGCCCACCATGACACCGATGGCGGGCAGCGACCAGATGACCGACAGCGTCCAGCCCAGCGGCGTCGGGTTCGGCTCGAACACCCACAGGCCGAAACTGACGAGGGCCAGGAAAGGCAGCAGGAAGGCCAGCACGCTGGGCTTCCAGTCGGCATGGCGCTGCACCATTTTCGCATCGCGACGGGATGTCGTCACGACCTCTTGTACGGGGGCCAGGGTCATGGGAAGGGTCCTTCGGGATTCCTACTGCTGTTGTGGCGGCGACTGTTGGGGCTGCTGAGGCTGCTGGGGCCAGGCGGGCTGAGCACCGTACGGGCCGGGGCCGTAGCCGGGCTGCGGCTGCTGCTGGGGCTGCTGCGGCAGGGGCTGTGGCTGGGCGTAGCCCGTCTGCGGCACCTGGGACTGGGGCCCGGGCTGCGCCGGGTAGGACGGCGGCCCGAACCCGTGCGACGGCTGCGGCGGTTGAGGGGCCGGCGAAAACGGCTGCGGCTGCGCCGGCGCCTGCTGGGCGGCCGCCCGCTGGGCCTGCTCGTGCGCCTGCCGGGCCTCGTGTGCCTGCTGGGTCCAGGGGTTCACCGGCGGCTGCCAGGGCTCGTACGCCGCGAAGTCCCGCAACAGCAGCACGATGAGGGCGCCGGTCACGAGGACTCCGACGGCGAAGGTCGCCAGCTTCAGGCCGCCCTGGAGCGTCGAGGTGAAGTAGTCGGTCTGCTTCTCGTCGAACAGCGCGCCCGTCAGGCTGCGCATCCGGTTGTAGCCCTCGATGGCGGCGCCACCGATGATGATGCCCCGGCCGAGGGTGTTGCCGCGGAGCACGAGAAGCCCGCCCGCCACGTAGACGACACCCCAGTTGAGGTTGAACGTCTCGGCGGCTCCGGAGCCGTCACCTATGCCGTAGTAGACGATGCCCTGCAGGAATTCGACGACGCCGACCTGCCAGAAACAGTTGTACAGGGCCCAGAGGAGCAGGATCCCGGCCCATCCCATCGCCACGAAGGCGGCCACGCGGTGGGCACGTGGCGTAAGCGCGCTCAACTTCACTCCTCTTCGAAAGTTCCGTCGTGCAAGGAGAGCCATTGCACGCCCGCGGGGCCGGATTCACGGCCGCCGGTGATCGTCTTGGGGTCGTTGTAGGTCTGCTGCACGTCCGCCGCGGGGTTCTTCGCGGTGAGCCCGTCGCCCCACACGGTCCACAGCACCCAGGGGGCCTGGTCGAGCGTCGTGCGCTGCGCCGCGCCCAGCGGCACGTGGAAGGACTCCGCGAGGATCCGCGGCTTGCCGTAGTCCTTGAGGCCGCGGTGCCATGTCGACGTCCAGGCACCGTTGTCGAAGGGCTGGTCGGGCGTTCCGCTGTAGTCGTCGACCCCGACGACGTCCACGTACTCGTCGCCGGGGTAGAAGTCCCACGGATCGCTGCCGTGGATGCCGTCCCAGGCCGTGGGGGCCCAGACGAAGATCAGGTTGTGCAGTCCGCGGGAGCCCACCAGGTAGTGGTAGAGCAACTCCCACAGGGCCGTGTACTGCTGGGGCTTCAGCCCCGCCCACCAGAAGCTCTGCTCCCCGCCGAGCGAGTTCATCTCGTGGTACGGGCGCAGCAGTACGGGGACGTCGTACGCGGCCAGATAGCCGAGGTGGTCCGCGAGGAAGGACAGGTCGAGCAGGAGCGCGGCGTGCTCGGGGGTACCGGGCGTGAGTACCCGGTCGATCCAGCCGGGGTCCTTCGCGGAGGGCGCGTTGCGGCGCAGCGTCTGGTCGTAGCTCTTGACGGGGCTGCCCGGCCACGGCTGGTGGAACGACATGCCGACCAGGCCGGCGGGCGCTCCCCCGTTGGTCGGCAGGACCGTCTTGGTGCCGTTCCAGAGGCGTTCGGTGCCGGTCGGGTTGTACGAGCCGTCGTCCTTGCGGGGCAGCCCGTGCCAGACGCCCATGGCGAGGTCGACCACGTCGTTCGTGTAGGTCCAGAACTCGCGGCGGGCGGGCCAGGCGGCGCGCGAGTAGTCCCGCGCCTCACCCACGCCCCAGTTCTCCTGCTGGTAGCCCGGACCCAGGTCCAGTTCGAGGAAGGCCGGCAGCTTCCCGGTGATGTCCTGGGGCTTGCGGTAGTAGTAGCCGGGAGGTTTGGGACCGCTGTGGTCGCCGTACTCCGGGTTGTACCGCTCGTTGTGGACCTCGGCGTGCTGGCCCATGAGGGTGCCGCGGCGCCGGCCGGCGCGGGCGTCCGCCTCCAGCCCGGCCAGTAGCCGGTACACGGCCCTGGCCGCCTTGGAGGCCTTGGGATCCCGCGCCACCAGGTCCTTCTGGAGGCCGGCGGCGGGCGCGCGCGAGGTGCTGAAGGCGGCCACTCCGGCGAGGGCGCCGCCCGTGGCCACGGTGGCAGCAGCTCCCAGGAGGAGATTGCGGCGCTTCAGGTCGCGGCTTGACACCTCGCGACCTGGCACGTCACGACCCAACACTCCGAGACCCCCCTCGGTCGACAGCAGGCCGACAATTGCCCCTGCACCCCTGCCGGTTGCACGCAACCCTTGGGGCCGGTGTCACCCTACGCGTCGGCCCCCGGGCGATGCGCCCGGGGGCCGATGGTTCACCGTATGTACGTGTGGTTCACCGTTTGTACGTGTTACGCGGCGGGCAGCGTGTCCAGTTGGGCCTGAATCCGGGCGATGTCCGCCTCGGCCTTGGCCAGCCGGCCCTTGATCTTGTCCACGACGTTGTCGGGGGCCTTGGCCAGGAAGGCCTCGTTCCCGAGCTTCGCCTCGGCCTGCTGCTTCTCCTTCTCAGCGGCCGCGAGGTCCTTGGAGAGGCGCCCCCGCTCGGCGGCCACGTCGATCGTGCCCGACAGGTCGAGCGCGACCGTGGCGCCGGCGACCGGCAGGGTGGCGGTGGCGGTGAAGCCCTCGCCCTCCGGCTGGAGGCGGAGCAGCTGGCGCATGGCCGCCTCGTGCGCGGCGAGCGCCGTACCTGTCAGGTCCAGGCGGGCCGGGACCTTCTGGCCGTCCTGGAGCCCCTGCTCCTTGCGGAACCGGCGGACCTCGGTGACGACGGCCTGGACGCTCTCGATCTCCGCCTCGGCGGCCTCGTCGCGGAAGCCGCCCGGGGCGTCAGCCCCAGGAACGGACACAGCCTTGGGCCACTCGGCGATGACCAGCGACTCACGCCCGGTCAGCGTGGTCCACAGGGTCTCGGTGACGAACGGGACCACCGGGTGCAGCAGGCGCAGCATGACGTCGATGACCTCGCCCAGCACCCGGCCGGAGACCTTCGCCTGCTCTCCGCCCGCGAAGAACGTCGTCTTCGACAGTTCGACGTACCAGTCGAAGACCTCGTCCCACGCGAAGTGGTAGAGCGCCTCGCTGAGCTTCGAGAACTGGAAGTCCTCGTAGTACGCGTCGACCTGCGCGACCGTCTTATTGAGGCGGGACAGGATCCAGCGGTCGGTCGCCGACAGCTGCTCGACCGGGGGCAGGTCGCCCTCGATCGTGGCGCCGTTCATCAGCGCGAAGCGCGTGGCGTTCCAGATCTTGTTGGCGAACTTGCTGGAGGCCTGGACCCAGTCCTCGCCGATCGGCACGTCGGTGCCCGGGTTGGCGCCCTTGGCCAGGGTGAAGCGGACGGCGTCGGAGCCGTACTTGTCCATCCAGTCCAGCGGGTCGACGACGTTGCCGAAGGACTTCGACATCTTCTTGCCGCGCTCGTCGCGGACCAGGCCGGTCAGCGCGATCGTCTTGAACGGCGCCTCGCCGTCCATGGCGTACAGGCCGAACATCATCATCCGGGCGACCCAGAAGAAGATGATGTCGTGGCCGGTGACCAGGACGTCGGTGGAGTAGAACTTCGCCAGGTCCGGGGTCTTCTCCGGCCAGCCGAGCGTGGAGAACGGCCACAGGCCGGAGGAGAACCAGGTGTCGAGGACGTCGGTGTCCTGGTGCCAGCCCTCGCCGGTGGGCGCCTCGTCGTCCGGGCCGACGCAGACGATCTCGCCGTCCGGGCCGTACCAGACCGGAATCCGGTGGCCCCACCACAGCTGGCGCGAGATGCACCAGTCGTTGAGGTTGTCGACCCAGTCGAAGTAGCGCTTCTCCATCTCCTTCGGGTGGATCGTGACCCGGTCGTCGCGGACCGCGTCACCGGCGGCCTTGGCGAGGGTCTCGACCTTGACCCACCACTGCAGCGACAGGCGCGGCTCGACGGTGGTGGAGCAGCGGGAGCAGTGCCCGACGGAGTGCAGGTACGGGCGCTTCTCGGCGACGATCCGGCCCTGCTCGCGCAGCGCGCCGACGACCGCGGAGCGGGCCTCGAAGCGGTCCAGGCCGAGGAAGGGGCCGTGGACGGTGATGACGCCGTGCTCGTCCATGATCGTCATGTTCGGCAGGCCGTGGCGCTGCCCGATGGCGAAGTCGTTCGGGTCGTGGGCGGGCGTCACCTTGACGCAGCCGGTGCCGAACTCGGGGTCGACGTGCGTGTCCGCGACCACTGGGATGGAGCGGTCGGTGAGCGGCAGCTTGATGAGCTTGCCGACGAGGTGCTTGTAGCGCTCGTCGTCGGGGTGGACGGCGATGGCGGTGTCACCGAGCATCGTCTCGGCGCGCGTGGTGGCGACGACGAGGGTGTCCTCGCCCTCGCCGTACTTGATCGAGACGAGCTCGCCCGCGTCCTCCTGGTACTCCACCTCGATGTCGGAGATGGCCGTGAGGCAGCGGGGGCACCAGTTGATGATGCGCTCGGCGCGGTAGATCAGCTCGTCGTCGTAGAGCTTCTTGAAGATCGTCTGGACGGCCTTGGAGAGGCCCTCGTCCATGGTGAAGCGCTCACGGGACCAGTCGACGCCGTCGCCGAGGCGGCGCATCTGGCCGAGGATCTTGCCGCCGTACTCTTCCTTCCACTGCCAGACGCGCTCGACGAACTCCTCGCGGCCCAGGTCGTGGCGGGACTTGCCCTCCTCGGCGAGCTGCTGCTCGACCTTGTTCTGGGTGGCGATGCCGGCGTGGTCCATGCCGGGCAGCCACAGCGACTCGTAGCCCTGCATCCGCTTGCGGCGGGTCAGGGCGTCCATGAGCGTGTGCTGGAAGGCGTGCCCCAGGTGCAGGGAGCCGGTGACGTTCGGCGGCGGGATGACGATGGTGTACGCGGGCTTCTCGCTCGCGGGATCCGCCGTGAAGTACCCACGCTCTACCCAGCGCTCGTAGAGCTTCCCCTCTACCTCGGCCGGAGCGTACGCGGTCGGCAGTTCGGAGTTGGGGCTGCTGGGTGTCTGCGTGTTCTCGGTCACGAGACACAGTTTAGAGCCGTAACAGTCCAGTCATGAAACCGGTAATCAGGGGCCCCGGCGCTCTGCCGGAGTTCTTCCTCCGCAAGGATGTCTGAAACGCATAAGGATTCCTGAAGGGGGACGCGGGCATGAGTTACAACCAGCCGGGACCGTACGGGGCCCAGCCGCCGCAGCAGCCGGGACCGTACGGGGGCCCGCAGCCGGGACCGTACGGCCAGCCCGCCCCGCAGCCCGGCTACGGCTACCCGCAGCAGCCCCCACCGCCGGGCATCCCCCCGCAGGGCTACCCCCAGCAGCCCCAGCAGCCCCAGCCGGGCTACGGCTACCCGCAGCAGCCGCCGTACGGCATGCAGCCGCAGCAGCCGAAGAAGTCCAAGGCGGGCGTGGTGATCGCCGTGGTCGTCGCGGTGGCGGTCATCGCGGGCGCCGGCTGGTACTTCACGAAGGGCGGCGGTGCCTCGGGCTCGGTCTCGTCCGCCACGAAGGGCTACAAGCTGGTCGCTCCGGAGACGGTGGACGACTTCAAGAAGAACCCGAATTACAAGGAGAAGCCCCTCAGCGACAAGGACCGCCAGGAACTGGAGGCCATCGGCATCAAGAACCCCACCAGGGTCGCCATGGACTACAGCTCCGGCGACCCGGCCAACCCGCTGACGACCAAGGGCCTGAGCTTCCAGGGCCTGTACGGCGAACTCGCGGATCCGGAGAAGTCGGTGGACGCCTACTTCGCCACAGCCAAGCTCAACGCCGGCAAGGACAAGTCCGCGACGGTCGAGATGATCGGCAGCCCGAAGTCGATGTCCCCCTCCGGGTTCAGCGGCGCCGTGATGAAGTGCCAGGAAATGAAGATCACGTCGACGAGCACCACGTCGTCGAAGGGCCCGAAGGAACTGACCCTTCCGATCTGCATCTGGGGCGACTACAGCACCCTGACCATGGTCAGCGCCTCCGACGCGGCCTCCATCCTGGCGGGCAAGACGGGCTACACCCTGGAGCAGACCGCCGACCTGACGGCGAAGCTCTACAAGACCGCCCGCGTCAAGGCCTGATCGGGAGAGCGGCCGGCGCGCGGACTCTCGTCACCGCGCCGGCCAGCCGCGCACCGTTTCAGGCTCGCGTCGCCGCGTAACACGCGTCGCTGGCATCACCAGAGCTGACCCCGATGTTGACGAGCGCGAAATAGCAACCGGGATAGGCCGCAGGGTTGAAGTCGGCGCCCAGCTTGCAGGCAGCCTCGATCTTCGGTCCGACCGTGTAGCCCGCTTCGTGCAACGAGTACTGGCAGTCGCCCTGATCGGCCGACGCGGGTGAAGCCGCCATGATCGGGAGGGCGGCTGCGGCGAACGTCGCGGCCAGGACGCCCACTGCACGCTTCTTCATCTTCATGTCTCGTTCCCCTTGAGTAAGGCTGGTCGAGACAAAGCTGATCAAGAAGCCATCCGCCACACCAGGCCACACGGAAAGCTTGTCCGATAATCGGTCAAGCTGGTCCTGAAAACGAGGAGGGGCGCCCCGGGTGACCGGGGCGCCCCTCCTCGTGTGTCCCGTCAGGTGACGGCTACGCCGACTTCTCCTGCGGGCCCTGGTCCTTCGGGACGATGCGGGGGACCAGCGTCGGGTTCACGTTCGAGCGGACGACGTCCGCGCTGATGACCACGCGGGCCACGTCCTTGCGGGACGGGACCTCGTACATCACCGACATCAGGACCTCTTCCATGATGGCGCGCAGACCGCGCGCGCCCGTCTGGCGGAGGATCGCCTGGTCCGCGATGGCCTCCAGCGCCTCGCGCTCGAAGTCCAGCTCGACGCCGTCGAGTTCGAACAGCCGCTGGTACTGCTTCACCAGCGCGTTCCGCGGCTCCACCAGGATCTGCAGCAGCGCCTCGCGGTCCAGGTTGTGCACCGAGGTGATGACGGGCAGACGGCCGATGAACTCCGGGATCATCCCGAACTTCACCAGGTCCTCCGGCATGACCTCCTGGAACTGGTCGCTCGCCTCGATCTCGCGCTTCGAGCGGATCGTCGCCCCGAAGCCGATGCCCTTGGCCCCGGCCCGCGACTCGATGATCTTCTCCAGGCCGGCGAAGGCACCGCCCACGATGAACAGCACGTTCGTCGTGTCGATCTGGATGAACTCCTGGTGCGGGTGCTTGCGGCCGCCCTGCGGCGGGACCGACGCCGTCGTGCCCTCCAGGATCTTCAGCAGGGCCTGCTGCACGCCCTCGCCGCTCACGTCGCGCGTGATCGACGGGTTCTCGCTCTTGCGGGCGACCTTGTCGATCTCGTCGATGTAGATGATCCCGGTCTCGGCCTTCTTGACGTCGTAGTCGGCCGCCTGGATCAGCTTGAGCAGGATGTTCTCGACGTCCTCGCCCACGTACCCGGCCTCCGTCAGCGCCGTCGCGTCGGCGATGGCGAACGGGACGTTGAGCATGCGCGCGAGCGTCTGGGCCAGCAGCGTCTTGCCGGAGCCCGTCGGGCCCAGCAGCAGGATGTTGGACTTCGCGAGCTCGATCGCGTCGTCCCGGCCCTGCGCGCCGCCGTTCTCGCCGGCCTGGACGCGCTTGTAGTGGTTGTACACCGCCACCGAGAGGGCCTTCTTCGCCGGCTCCTGGCCGACGACGTAGCTCTCCAGGAACTCGTAGATCTCACGAGGCTTGGGGAGTTCCTCCCACCGGACCTCGGAGGTCTCCGCGAGCTCCTCCTCGATGATCTCGTTGCAGAGGTCGATGCACTCGTCGCAGATGTACACACCGGGTCCTGCGATGAGCTTCTTCACCTGCTTCTGGCTCTTTCCGCAGAACGAGCACTTGAGCAGGTCGCCGCCGTCACCGATGCGTGCCACGAGGTGCTTCCCCTTCGCCTGGGAGACGCTTGGTTCAGCGCTCCTGGTGCCTCATATCCGACGGTACCTTGCCGGGGGCCCCGTACGGGGCCCCCTTGACGTGGTTCACATCGCCGAATGTGACGACGTGCCCACGCCAACTGGCGGCAAGGATCAGTGGGAGTTCTTGCGGGTCGAGACGATCTGGTCGATCAGGCCGTACGCGAGCGCGTCCTCGGCCGTCAGGATCTTGTCGCGCTCGATGTCCTCGCGGATCTTCTCGATCGGCGTGGTCGAGTGCTTGGCCAGCATGGTCTCCAGCTGGTCACGCATGCGCAGGATCTCCCTGGCCGCGATCTCCAGGTCGGAGAGCTGCTCGCGGCCGGTGCCGCCGGACGGCTGGTGGATCAGCACGCGGGCGTTCGGCAGCGCCATGCGCTTGCCGGGGGTGCCGGCGGCGAGCAGGACGGCGGCGGCGGAGGCCGCCTGGCCCATGCAGACCGTCTGGATGTCCGGCTTCACGAACTGCATCGTGTCGTAGATGGCCGTCAGCGCGGTGAAGGAGCCGCCGGGGCTGTTGATGTAGATCGAGATGTCGCGGTCCGGGTCCATCGACTCCAGGCACAGCAGCTGCGCCATGACGTCGTTGGCGGAGGCGTCGTCGATCTGCACGCCGAGGAAGATCACGCGCTCCTCGAAGAGCTTCGCGTACGGGTCGTACTCGCGCACGCCCTGCGAGGTGCGCTCGACGAAGCGCGGGACGACGTAGCGGTTGTCCACCGGCGCGCCGGTGTAGAGGCCGCTCGCGGGAGAGAGGTTGTTCATGTGCATCTGGGTGTTCACCATCCTGGTGGCGTTCTGCGGGCTGGGGCTTGCCGGGTGCGGGCGGGCGTACGGGACCTCGTACGAGGTCCCGCGCGCCGGGGCCGGGATCAGGCCCCGGTGCCGCCGCCGCCCGGGACCAGCGACGCGGCGGAGATGATCTCGTCGATGAGGCCGTACTCCTTGGCCTCCTCCGCGGTGAACCAGCGGTCGCGGTCGCCGTCGCGGATGATCGCCTCCACGGTCTGGCCGGAGTGGTGCGCGGTGATCTCGGCCATGCGCTGCTTCGTGCGCAGCAGGTACTCGGCCTGGATCTTGATGTCCGAGGCGGTGCCACCGATGCCGGCGGAGCCCTGGTGCATCAGGATGTCGGTGTTCGGGAGCGCGAAGCGCTTGCCCGTGGCGCCGCCGGTGAGCAGGAACTGGCCCATGGAGGCCGCCATGCCCATGCCGATGGTGACGACGTCGTTCGGGATGTACTGCATGGTGTCGTAGACCGCCATGCCCGCCGTCACCGAGCCGCCGGGGCTGTTGATGTACAGGTAGATGTCCTTCTCCGGCTCCGCGGCCAGGAGGAGGAGCTGCGCCGTGATCTTGTTCGCGATGTCGTCGTCGACCTGCTGGCCGAGGAAGATGATGCGCTCGCCGAGCAGCCGGTTGTAGACATGGTCGCCGAGGCCGCCACCGATGGACGGCTCACCCGCGGCGTAAGGCTTCAGATTCGTCACGTATCCACCTGCTCGTCTCCGACGGCCACTTGCCGTCTCAGCGTCTCGTTCTGGGGCGCGGACCGGTTGGGGCGGCGGTGGCCGCCGGCGTCCAGGTACTCCCGTGCCCTCGTATTCATGGACCCTAACGCGCAGGTCGGACAACGCCATCCCGCTTCCCGAACTGTTCGCTCGGAGCGCAAGGTCCGCGAGTGCTCCGAGACGCCCTCCGAGACGTGCGGAAAGGCCCGCACACGGCTGTGTACGGGCCTTTCCCGATGCTGCTCAGCGGGTGCCGCGCGCGGCGGCACCCAGGGTGTTACTTGGCCTCTTCGGCGTCACCCTCGACAGCGGCCTCGACGGTCTCGGCGGCCGTCTCGACCTCGTCCTCGTCGTCGGAGAGGTCCACGACCTCACCGTTGGTGTCGACGACCTTGGCGGCCTCGACGACGACCGCGAGGGCCTTGCCGCGGGCGACCTCGCCGACGAGCATCGGCACCTGGCCACCCTCGACGACGGCCTGGGCGAACTGGTCGGGGGACATGCCGGAGGAGGCGGCACGGCGCATGAGGTGCTCGGTGAGCTCCTCCTGGTCGACGCCCAGCTTCTCCTTGTTGACCAGCGCGTCCAGGACGAACTGGGTCTTGATGCCCTTGACCGCCTGCTCCTTGGTCTCGGCGTCGAACTCCTCGACCGTCTTGCCCTGGAACTCCAGGTACTTCTCGATGGTCAGGCCCATCTGGCCGAGCTGGTGGTGCTCCAGGTTGTGCTTGCGGGTGTTGACCTCGTCCTCGAGCAGCTTCTCGGGGATCGGCACCTCGACGAGCTCCAGCAGCTTCTCCAGGACGCGCTCCTGGGCCTGCGTGGCCTGGTCGTACTGCTTCATGTTCTCGAGGCGCTTGCGGCTGTCCGCCTTGAGGTCCTCGAGGGTGTCGAACTCGCTCGCCATCTGCGCGAACTCGTCGTCCAGCTCCGGGAGCTCCTTGGCGGAGACCTTGGTGACCTTGACGGTGACCTCGGCGTCCTTGCCCTCGGCGGAGCCGCCCTTCAGCTGGGAGGTGAAGGTGGCCTCGCCACCGGCCTCCAGGCCCTTGACGGCCTCGTCGATGCCGTCGAGGAGCTCGCCCGAGCCGATGGTGTACGAGACGTCGGAGGCGACGCCGTCGGGCAGCACCTCGCCGTCGACCTTGGCCTCCAGGTCGATGGTGACGACGTCACCCTCGGCGGCGGCGCGCTCGACGTCGTTCGTGGACGCGAAGCGGCCGCGCAGCTGCTCGACCGACTTCTCGATGTCCTCGTCGGAGACCTCGACCGCGTCGACCTCGACCTCGATGCCGGAGTAGTCCGGGATCTCGATCTCGGGGCGGACGTCGACCTCGGCGGTGAAGGCCAGCAGCTCGCCGTCCTTCAGCTCCGTGATGTCGACCTCGGGCTGGCCCAGCGGGTTCAGGTCGGCCTCGTTGACCGCCTCGGTGTAGAACTTCGGGAGGGCGTCGTTGACGGCCTCCTCCAGCACCGCACCGCGACCGAAGCGCTGGTCGATGACCCGGGCGGGGATCTTGCCCTTACGGAAGCCCTTCACCGTGACCTGCTGGTTGATCTTCTTGTACGCCGCGTCGAGGCTGTCCTTGAGCTCCTCGAAGGGCACCTCAACAGTGAGCCGAACCCGAGTCGGGTTCAGGGTCTCCACGGCGCTCTTCACGGTTCGGTCTCCTTGTGGCTGACTGCTTGGGGTCTGCGTCCACGCTGCGATTCAGCGGTTCGGCGGATTCGGCCCGGTACATCAGACACACGGGCACGCAGCTTGCATAGTAACCGCAAGCGGCAATCAGCCCACAACGCGATCTTGTGATGGCGGTGGTGATGGTCGGGGTGGCCGGATTCGAACCGACGACCTTCCGCTCCCAAAGCGGACGCGCTACCAAGCTGCGCCACACCCCGTCGGTGCGACACGTAGGGTACATGGCCGGAGACCCTCTGATGCGCGGGGTTTTGAGCGAACGTTTCCGGACGCCCCACCGCGCCCCGCCAATGGGGTGTGCACTCCCCCGGCCCGACCCGCTAGGATGCTGTCCGTGCCGCGGCCCCCGGACCTGCGGCGCACGCGTTGCGGGCGTAGCTCAATGGTAGAGCCCTAGTCTTCCAAACTAGCTACGCGGGTTCGATTCCCGTCGCCCGCTCTGAACGCTGAAGGGCCAGGTCAGAGGAGTTCTCCTCGACCTGGCCCTTCAGCGTTCCCGGGGTCTGCGACCACGGCACGGATGGCATGACCTCAGTAGTGGACCACGGTGCAGTTGACGGTGGTCCCGTCGGCCGCCTTGACGACGTACTTGCTCCCGCTGAGACCGCCGATGTCGAACCTTCCCGCATTGGTGGGGACGGTGCCCGAGGCGGACCCGGAGTAGGTCACCGTTCCACTGAATCCCTCACCCCACAGGTGGTACTTGCCGTTCGATTCCGGCTCGACTTTGCACGTCGCGGCGGACGGGGCCCCGGGGGCGGCGGTGGTCGAAGCGTGTGCGGCGACCGCGGGGCCCACCGCGAGAGCAGGGGCCACCAGGAGCGTGAGTGCTGCAAGACGACGTGTCCGGTTCATCATTCAACCTGCCTTGGACGCTGACGGTGCGACCGATGGGGCGTGACGGCTCCGGTACCCGCGGCAGCGGTCGCACAAGACTCCGAGGGGAAGGTCTCGCACCGTTACGCCGTACTCTTTCGGCCTCACATGGACCTGCGTGCCGTCCGATGTCCGGCGCATTCCGTGAGACCTGATGCCGTTTTCATCGTATCGTCCGGCTTATCGCACGGCATCTCGCGGATGGTCTTGACTGCGGCGGGGGCAGGTTGTGTACTCCCCGCATGTCCGGGGCGGGCGGGGCGCGGGAGTACGTCGAGACGCGGCTGGGTCAGTACCAGCAGTGGTACGACCGCAAGGCCGTGCGAAGCAAGGCCGTCCATTTACGGATGCGGACCCTGTCGGTCGTCGGCGGGGCGCTCGTGCCCGTGCTGGTCAACCTCGACGTGCCGTTCGCCCGGATCGCCGCCACCGCGCTCAGCCTGCTCGTGGTCGTCTCCGTGTCCCTCGAGAGCGTGTACCGGTACCGGGAGCAGTGGAAGAACTACCGGTCGACCGAGCAACTGCTGGGGCACGAGCGGGTCTACTTCGAGACCGGGGTCGGCCCGTACTCCGGGCTGTCCGAGGCCGATGCGTTCACGCTGCTCGTGTCCCGGGTGGAGAAGGCGATCGCCAACGAGAACTCGGCCACCCTCAACGTCATGACGCTCGGCGGCCAGGTGAGTTCGGATCTGGAGTGGCGGCGGGCGGACGGCCCCTAGAGCTTGATTCCCGCGATCGTGTCCGCCAGGGAGTTGAGGAAGCGGTTGACGTCCGGGGCAATGGAGCTGGACGCCAGGAAGAAGCCGAAGAGGACCGCGACGATCGCGGGGCCGGCCTTGATGTGGTTGCCGCGGATCAGCACCACCAGGATGACCGCCAACAGAACCACCACTGACAGCGAAATGGCCACTACTGATCACACCTTCGGTCGTCCCCTGGTCGGCCTGGGGCACACGGCCACGCGCACCCCCACATGGACCATCCTCCCACCAACGGGCCCCGGCTATCCGTCCCGCGGCGAATCGGCGTCGGCGCTTTCCCGCCAACCGGCCATGCGGCGGGCATATTTCGGACGCGGGGCCCGGGTCATGGCGCGGTGAGACCGAGGAGGGAGCGGACATACGCGTACTTCGCGGACAGTCGTTCCCGGGTGGGGCCGTCCAGTACGGAGAGCCGCACGGGGTCCGCGTTGTGCGCCAGATCCGCCTCCTTCACCAGGAGGGCGCCCGGGGTGGCGAGGATCCGGGCCGCGTACTCCTCCACCGGCTCGCCGGCGCGCTTCGTCACCGCCAGCACCATGTCCTTGACCGACCGGGGCAGGGCGGCGGCATCCAGCCACTCCCGGCTGAGCGCATCGTCCTCGACGGCGTCGTGCAGCCAGGCCGCCGCCTGCTGCTCCGGGCTGCCGCCGCGGGCGCGCACTCCCTCGGCGACGGCCGCGAGGTGCTCGGCGTACGGCCGGCCGGCCTTGTCGGTCTGGCCCTCGTGCGCGGAGCGCGCCAGTGCCTCGACCTCCATCAGGGTCAGCGGTTGCTGCTGCCGTTGCGTCATACCGTCCCCTTCGCCGCCGTACGGAGGGCCTGCGCGGCCCGGCGTACATCCGCCTGCGTCGTACGCCAGTTGGAGAACGCCGCGCGCAGGCCGGGGGTTCCCGCGTAGACGGTCGGGGTGACGAAGACCTCCCCCTGCGCCGCCTCGCGCAGGGCCGCGAGGCGGGCCGGGGTGGGGTCGTCGGCGAGGGTGAAGCAGACGACGTTCAGGCGGACCGGGGCGAGGAGGCGGAAGGCCGGGTCCTGCTCCAGCGCGCCGCCCAGGGCCCGGGCGCAGGCGATGTCGCGCTCGACGATCTCGCGGTGTCCTTCGCGGCCGTACGCGCGGAGGGTGAACCAGGCGGCGAGGGCGCGCAGCCGGTGCGAGTTCTCGGGGGTGAGGTGGACGAGGTCGGGGTGGTCGCCGAGGGGGCCGAGGTAGGCGGCGGCGTTCTGGAAGACGCGGGCCTGGAGGTCTTGGCGGCGGGTGAACTGGACGGCGCTGTCGTAGGGGACGTTCAGCCACTTGTGCAGGTCGACGCAGACGGAGTCGGAGGCGTCGAGGCCGTCGACGAGGTGGGCGTGGTCCGGGGAGAGCGCGGCGAAGGCGCCGAAGGCGGCGTCGGTGTGGAGCCAGAACGCGTGGCGTTCGCGGAGGGCGGCGATGGCGCGGAGGTCGTCGAAGTCCACGGTGTTGACGGTGCCGGCGTTGGCGACGACGACGGCCGGGCCGGGGGTGTCGGCGAGGGCCCGGTCGAGGGCTGCGGGGTCGACGGCCTCGCGGCCGGGGAGGGTGGGGACGGGGACGAGGGAGCTCCGGCCGAGGCCGAGGACGGAGAGGGCCTTGGCGATGGAGGAGTGCGGGGCTCCGGACAGGACGCGGACCGGGCCGAGCGCTGCCGCGCCGTCCTCGGAGGGGGAGACGCCGAGGCGTTCGCCGAGCCACTCGCGGGCGATGGCGAGGCCGGTGGTGTTGGACATGGTGGCGCCGCTGACGAAGGTTCCGGTGTGGGCGCCGGTGAGGCCGAAGAGGTCGCGGAGCCAGGTGACGGTCTCGCGTTCGAGGTCTTGGCCGGCGCCGTCCATGGCGGAGTTGGAGTTCTGGTCGTGGACGGCGGTCAGCCAGTCGCCCGCGAGGGCGGCGGGGGTGGCGCCGCCGGTGACGAAGCCGAGGTAGCGGGGGCCGGCGGAGGCCGACAGCCGGGGCGCCCAGCGCTCCGCGAAGGCGGTGAGGGCCGATTCCGCCCCGGCGGCGTGCGTCGGGAGGGGCTCGGGCGCGCGCGGGGGCCCGGCGGGCGGTACGACGGGACGGGCGTCCAGGGCTTCGAGGGCGTCGGCGGCGGCGCGGCGGGTGGCCTCCAGGAGCGCGGGGAGGCGGGCGAGGTCGGTGGCGAGCGTGTGGTCCATGGGGGCACGGTAGGGACCCGCCGGGCCCGGCGGACCGGCCAATCGGGGGTGATTGGCCGGGGTCGCGGAATGCGATGGTGCTGCGCCGCTGGGCGAGCGGCTCCGGTCCGGCTGCGCCGGAGTCGGGTGGGTACTCGTGCGGCGCCGCTGCGCGAGCGGCCCCGGGCTGCGCCCGGGCTTTCGGGGCTCCGCCCCGGACCCCGCGCCTCAAACGCCGGCGGGGCTGGATTTGGCCGGGGTGGGAGTTGGGCGGCGTAGGGTCTGGGGATGACTCGGTGGGTGGTGGGGGTTGCTGTCGGGGTGGTTGTGGCGGGAGTGCTGGTGGGGTGCGATGTGCCGCCTGCGCCTGCTCCTGCGCCGGGGCCCAGTGGGGTGCGGTCCCCCGTGCCCTCCGTGGTTCCTTCCGCGCCCGCAGCGAAGGCTGCCGCCTGTCCTGAGGGTGGGGTACGGCTGGCCGAAGGGGCCGGGGACGCCGCCATGGGGCTGCGCGTCGCCGACATCCAGCTGGTGAACTGCGGGACGCAGCCCTACGTACTCGACGGCTATCCGGAGATCCGGTTGCTGGACAGGAAGCGGGCGCCGGTCGAGGTGGCCGTCGTGCACGGAGCGGACGGGATCACCAGCGCGCCGAGCGGCGTGGAGGGTGTCCCGCAGAGGGTGGAGCTCCAGCCCGGCCAGGCGGCCGCCGTCGCCATGGTGTGGCGGAACCTGGTGACCGACTCCACGGTGCCCGCCGCCGAGGGGTGGGTGCTGGACGTGACCCCGCGGGCCGGTGCGCCCCGGGTGGAGCTGGAGCTCCGCCATTCCGTCGACCTCGGGAACACCGGGAAGCTCGGGATCAGCCCCTGGAAGGCGGCGGCTCGGTGATCATCTGGCTCAACGGGCCCTTCGGGGGCGGGAAGACGCAGACCGCGTACGCACTGCACCGGCGGCTGCCCGGCAGCGTCGTGTGCGATCCGGAGCACGTCGGGTTCGGGCTGCACCGCATGATGCCGCCGGCGCTGCGCGGGGACTTCCAGGACCTGCCGGCGTGGCGGCAGGGCGTGTTCGAGGTGCTGGAGCTGGCCGCGCAGCGGCATGCGGGGCCCGTCCTCGTGCCGATGACCGTGACGGAGCCGCGGTACTTCGCCGAGACGGTGGGACGGCTGCGCGAAGCGGGGCACGACGTACGGCACTTCGCGCTGCTGGCCGAGCGGGCGACCGTACTGCGCCGGCTCCGTGAGCGCGGGCTCGGGCGCGGGCTGAAGCGGGAGAGCTTCGCGGTGGCCCGGCTGGACGGATGTCTGGAGGCTCTGCGCGGACCGGAGTTCGCCCACCACCTGGTCACCGACCACCTCACGGTGTCCCAGGTGGCGGGCCGGATCGCGGCCATGACCGGACTGCGGGCCGCCCCCGACACCGACGGCCCGCTCCGCGCGAGGCTGCGGCGCGCGCTCGTCGGTGTCCGGCACATCCGGTTCGACTAGACACCCCAAGACACGACCTAGACCGAGCAGGCTCCCCGGCGCAGGCTCCAGCGGGCCGGGAGGGCGGTGGACGCCAGGCCCAGGGTCAGGGCCGCCGCCGCGAAGGAGGCGTACAGCATCGGCGGGATGTGCGGGGGTGCCCCCGTGACCGCCTTGGTCAGCGGGAACAGCGTGGCCAGGGCGATCGCGCTGCCCAGGGTGACGCCCGCCCCGCCGATCAGGAGGGCCTCCCAGCGGAGCATCCGCAGCACCTGGCGCCGGGTCGAGCCGACCAGGCGCAGCATCCGCAGCTCGCGGCGGCGGTCGAGGACGGTCATCACCAGGGTGTTGGCGGCGGCGACGGCCGCGAAGCCGCCGAGGACGGCCGCCATGACGGTGTTGGCCCAGGCGTTGACCTCGCGGTCCGTGTTCTGGGCGGTGGTCCACTCCGAGGTGGACATCGCGGACCCCGGGCCTGCCGGGACCGGTCCGCGGATCAGCAGTTCGGTGGCGCGCCCGGCCGTGGTGTGACCGGTCAGGTCGGCCGCCGGGAGGGTGACCTGGCCGAGGCCGAGACCCCGGGTGTAGACGGCCACGATCTCCGGGTTCGCGGGGACCCCGTCGGGGAGGCGGAGTTCGACGCGGTCGCCGACCCCGAGGCGCGCGGACTCCGCGAGGCTGCGGTCCACGGCGACCGTGCCGGGGCGCAGCGCGGCGAGGCTGCCCTCGCGTACGCCCAGGTCCTGGACGGTGGTGACGTCGCCCGCGACGCCCTGTGCCGAGGCGGACTGGAGCCGCTGCTCGGGGCCCGTGCCGAACATCGCGAGGACGGAGGTGCGGGTGACCGCGACTCCCCCGCGGAGGTCGGCGGGCGGGTCGGTGATCACGTGGTCGGCGAGCAGTCCGGCCTCCTGCTGCTGCCGGACGGCCTGTTCCTCACTGGTGTGCAGGAAGACCAGGGTCGAGGAGAAGGCCATGGCGAGCACGATCGGGGTGATCGCGGAGGCGAGCCGGCGGGCGTGGGCCCGGGAGTTGGCGGCGGCGAGCGAGCCGGAGGCCCCGCCGGCGCGCAGCGGGAAGCCGAGTACGGCGGCGCAGGCGCGGGCGATCAGTGGGCCGAGCAGGGCCACGGCGAGCATGAAGAGCATGACCACGCCGAGCGCGGCGTTGGCGGCGTCCTCCCCGCCGGAGGTGGCGGCCAGGCCAGCGCAGGCGACCCCGCCGGCCAGGGCGGCGATGCCCAGCGGGGTACGGATCCACCCCGGCCGGAGGCGTTCCACGGCGGCCGCGGCCAGCGCCTGGCCGGGCCGGATCCGGGCGGGCCGGCGGGCGGCGGCCCAGCCCGCGAGCAGCGCGGTGACGAGGCCGGTGCCGGCGGCCGAGACGAGCGGGATCCAGGAGACGGTGAGCTCGACCCCGCCCGGGATCGCGCCCTTGGCCTGGAGCTGCCCGAACCACCAGGCGGCGAGGCCGATGCCGGGTACGCAGCCCAGCACACCCGCGGCGGGCGCGACGAGCAGGGCTTCGGTGGCGACGATGCGGCGGATCTGCCGCGGGGTGGCTCCGACGGCGCGCAGCAGGGCGAACTCGCGGGAGCGTTGCCCGACGGAGAGCGCGACCGTGCCGGCGGCGGTGAAGACGGCGACGAGGGTGGCGGTGCCGCCGAAGGAGCCGCCGAGGCCGGTCAGCAGTTCCTTGGCGCCGGCGAGCCGCGGGTCCACGGCGCGGGCGGCGCCGGTCAGCACCTGGGCGCGGCCGTCGACGGCGGCGCGGACACGCTCCGGGTCGGCGTCGAACAGGACGACGGCGTCGAGGGCGCCGGGGTGCCCGGACAGGGCACGGGCCTCGGCGTCGGAGAACCAGACTCCGGTGCCTCCGGCCCGTCCCACGACCCGGAATTCCCGCTTCCCGACCGGGGTGTCGAGCGACACCCGGTCACCCGTGAACCCGGTGCCCGTACCCAGTACGACCTCCCCCGGAGCCCCCGGGGCCCGGCCGCCCGCGAGCGCCGCACCCGTGAAGGCGGACGCGCCCCAGCCCGAGGCCTCCACGGCGGAGCCCGCATCGCCCCGTACCGGGAACACCACGTCGGGGACGGCCCGTCCGAGCGGGGCCAGGCGCTCCAGCAGGGCGGCGTTGACCCTGGCCCGCTCCGGGACCCCTACCACCTCCTCGTAGGCGCCTTCGCCGCTGCCCACCTGCCGGCGGATCTGCTGGTCGGCGGCCACGACGACGGGGGCCTCGGCGTACCGGGTCGGCGGGAGGCTCGCCCGGGCTCCGCTCTCCAGCAGGATCCCGCAGGCGGAGACGATGGCGACGGTCATGAGCAGGGCGACGAAGGTGCCGGCGAAGGCGGCGGGCCGGAAACGCACCGCCGCCCGGGCCAGGCCGTTGGGACGGAGCAGCATCAGGCGGCCGCTCCCGCGTACGCGGCCGCGGCGGGGGCAGGGGCGGTGAGGGCGGTCATCCGGGCGGCGACGGTCGCGGCGGAGCTCCGCGGCAGCCGGTCGGCGATCAGGCCGTCGGCGAGGAAGAGCACCTGGTCGGCGGCGGCCGCGGCGGCCGGGTCGTGGGTGACCATGACGATGGTGGCGCCGAGGGAGTCCACGGCGGACCGGAGCAGTCCGAGGACCTCGGCGGCGGTGGTGGTGTCGAGGGCGCCGGTGGGTTCGTCCGCGAAGACGACGTCGGGCCGGGTGACCAGGGCCCGCGCGATGGCGACGCGCTGCTGCTGGCCGCCGGAGAGCTCGGCGGGGCGGCGGCGGCCCTTGCCTTCGAGGCCGACGCGGGCGAGCAGGTCGGCGGCCCGGTCCCGGTCCTGGCGCCCGCCGGCGAGCCGCATCGGGAGCAGCACGTTCTGCTCCACGGTGAGGGAGGGCAGCAGGTTGAAGGCCTGGAAGACGAAGCCGAGGCGGCTGCGGCGCAGTTCGGTGAGCTCGTTCTCGTTCATGCCGGTGATCTCGGTGCCGCCGAGGCGGACGGAGCCCGCGGTGGGGACGTCCAGCCCGGCCGCGCACTGGAGGAAGGTGGACTTGCCGGAGCCGGAGGGCCCCATCACGGCGGTGAAGCTGCCGCGCGGCAGGCTGAGGTCGATCCCGCGCAGCGCGTGCACGGTGGCGGCCCCCCGCCCGTACTCGCGCCGTACGCCGCGCAGCTCCACGGCGGCCGTGCCGTCGTACGCCGCCTGCGCGCTCTCGCGCTGCCGCCTGCTCCGCCGGAGCCCCATGGTGTGCCGCCTTCCGTACCCGTCGGTGATCGTGGTCCCGACGCTACGGACGGGGGGACGGGTGCGGACATGGCGGAGCCAGGCGGATCGTTGGTGGGGAAAACCCCCGTACGAAGGTCAGGGCGAGCGGCGGATGAGCAGCAGGGCGCGGTCGTCGTTGACGTCCTTGGCGACCTTTTCGATCAGGTGCCAGGCCGCGCCCTCCCACCCGGCGGCGACGTAGCGGTCGGCCTCGCCGGTGAGGCGGTCGATGCCCTCGCTGATGTCGCGGTCCGCGGTCTCGACCAGCCCGTCCGTGAAGAGCATGAGGACGTCGCCGCGGCGGAGGTTGCCGCGGGCGGGTTCGAACTCGGCGCCGTCGTACACGCCGAGCAGCGGGCCCTCGCCGGACCGCTCCTCCCAGCGGCCGGTGCCCGCGGAGAGCTGGAGGGCGGGCAGGTGGCCGGCGGAGAGGAGCTCGTAGTCGCCGCTCTCCAGGTCGAGGACGAGGTGGATGGAGGTGGCGAAGCCCTCGTCCCAGTCCTGGCGGAGCAGGTAGCCGTTGGCGGCGGGCAGGAAGCCGTGCGGGGGCAGGGCCCCGAGCAGGCCGCCGAACGCGCCGGACAGCAGCAGGGCGCGGGAGCCGGCCTCCATGCCCTTGCCGGAGACGTCGGTCAGGACGATCTCCAGGGTCCGGCCGCCGTTCGTACGGGCGGCGACGACGAAGTCGCCGGAGAAGGACTGGCCGCCTGCCGGGCGCAGGGCCATCTCGCGGTGCCAGCCGCCCGGGAGCGCGGGCAGCTTGCTCTGGACCCGGATGCGTTCGCGCAGGTCGAAGAGCATGGTGCCGCCGCGCCGCCAGGGCACGCCCACGCGGCTGCGGAACTGCGCGATGACCAGTCCGAAGAATCCGCAGGCGGCCACGACCAGGACGGTGCCGGGGGTGACCCGGGCGGGGCCCTCGGTGTACGGCCCGAGGACCAGCGCCTCCACGATGAGGGCGGCGGCGGAGGCCGCGTACAGCGCGAGCAGGCTCGCGGGGCGCAGCAGCAGGCCGCCCGCGACGATCGGCAGGACGAGGGCGGAGGGCGAGAACCAGACGGGCAGCATGAGCGTGCCGCAGGCGATGGCGGGGACGGTCAGGAGCAGCCCGGCGAAGGCGAGCCAGTCGGAGGCGTCGCCGCGGAAGTAGTCGACGGCGGATTTGCGCAGGGCGGTGCGGGCCCGGTGCGACAGCATGCGCGTCCGGGCCATGAGCGTCTCCATGCGTGCTCCGGCCATTGCTTCGGGACCCTATCCATCCTGGCTGTGCGCGCGCAGGGGGACCCCCGGACCTGGGGTCTCCGGCCGGGTTCCGGGCGGTCGAAAACCCTTCGACTGTGACGGAATGCCCTGGTAAGGATGGCCGTATGGCTCTTGAGATGCGCGTATTGCAGGCTGATGAGTGGGATGTCTGGTACGACCACCTGGAACTGGCGTTCGGCGGGGTGCCGGAGTCTCCCCAGGAGCGGGAACTCTACAAGTCCCTGACGGAGCTCGGGCGCTCCCTGGGCGTCTGGGACGGCGGGACCTGCGTCGGCTCGGCCGGCGCCTTCTCCTTCCGCCTGTCGGTGCCGGGCGGGGCGCTGGTGCCGGCGGCCGGGGTCACGATGGTGGGTGTCGCGCCCACGCACCGCCGGCGCGGGGTGCTCACCTCGATGATGCGCCGCCAGCTCGACGACGTCCGGGCGGGTGGCGAGCCGATCGCCGTGCTGACGGCCTCGGAACCGGCGATCTACGGGCGTTTCGGCTACGGCACCGCGACGTACGCCATGGCCGTGACCGTCGACACCGCGCGCGTACGGCTCGCGGTGCCTGCGGGGACGGACGAGGTGCGGCTGCGGCTCGTCGACCCGGAGAAGTCGCTGCCGGAGTGCGAGCAGGTGTACGGGGAGTTGGTCGCCCGGCGGCCCGGTATGCCGGCGCGGCAGCCGGGCTGGGAGCGGGTGTCCGTACTGGACCCGGAGTCGATGCGCGAGGGCGCCTCGCCGCTCAAGTGCGTGCTGGCGGAGCGGGCGGACGGCGAGGTGGTCGGGTACGCCCGCTACCGGGTCAGGCCCGCGTACGAGGCACAGGGCTGGGAGGGCAAGGTCGAGGTTGCCGATCTCGACGCGCTGGATCCGGCTGCGACGGCCGCGCTGTGGCGCTACCTGTTCGAGATCGACCTGACGGCGATCGTACGGGCGGCCAGGCGGCCGGTGGACGATCCGCTGCTCCACCTGGTCAGCGACATCCGGCGTTCACGGCCGAGCCCGCGCGATTCGCTGCACCTGCGGCTGGTGGATCTGCCCGCGGCCCTGGAAGCGCGGGCGTACGGGGCCCCGCTGGACGTGGTGATGGAGGTCGAGGACGCGTTCTGCCCGTGGAACGAGGGGCGGTGGCGGCTGGTCCGCGACGCGCAGGGCGCCGTCGCCTGTACGCGGACCGCGGACCCGGCGGACCTGGAGCTGTCGGTACGGGAGCTGGGCTCGGCGTACCTCGGCGGGATCACCCTGACCTCGCTGGCGGCGGCCGGCCGGGTGCGCGAGCTGCGCCCGGGGGCCCTGGCTGCGGCCTCGCGGGCCTTCACCGCCGATGTGGCGCCCTGGCTCCCGCACGGGTTCTAGGGATACCCCCTAGGGCGTCACCGGGTCTGACAGGAGGGGCACCAGAAGAGGTTCCGCGCCGCGAGGTCGGCGGTGCGGACCTCGGTCCCGCAGATGTGGCAGGGCATGCTCGCCCGGCGGTAGACGTACACCTCGCCGCCGTGGTCGTCCACGCGCGGTGGGCGGCCCATGGCCTCGGGCAGGTGCTCATCGCGGACGGTGTCGATCCGGTTGTTCCGTACGCCCTCGCGCATCAGCGCCGCCAGGTCCGCCCACATGGCGTCCCACTCGCCGCGCATGAGGTCCTTGCCCAGCCGGTACGGGTCGATGCCGTGCCGGAAGAGGACCTCGGCGCGGTAGACGTTGCCGACGCCCGCGATCACCTTCTGGTCCATGAGCAGGGCGGCGACGGTGGTGCGGGAGCGGGAGATCCGCTTCCAGGCGCGGTCCGGATCGTCGGCCGGGCGCAGCGGGTCGGGGCCGAGCCGCTCGTGTATCGCCTTCTTCTCGGCTTCGCCGATCAGCGCGCAGGCGGTGGGGCCACGCAGGTCGGCCCAGTGCTCCGGGTTGAGCAGCCGCAGCCGGACCGTGTCCGTGGCCGGGGGCGCCGGGGCGGGGCCGAAGCCGAGCTTGCCGAACAGGCCGAGGTGGATGTGGATCCAGGCGTCGCCGAGTTCCAGGAACAGGTGCTTGCCGTGCGCCTCGGCACTCTCCAGGTCCCGCCCGTCGAGCAGGGCGGCGCTCTCGGCGAAGCGGCCCTGCGGGCTGCTCACCCGGACCGGCTGCCCGGCGAAGCGCTCGGTGTGGTCCTGGGCGAGGCGGTGGATCGTATGCCCCTCGGGCACTGCACAGCTCCTACTTCTGGAAACGGCCGTGCCGCCGGGCCGGAAGCCTCGGCGGCACGGTGAAGCGGAAGATCAGCCCTGCGGGTGGTGGGCCGGGATCGGGGGGAGCTCACCGGTCTGCTCGTACGCGGAGAGCATGTCGATGCGGCGGGTGTGGCGCTCCTCGCCGGAGTACGGGGTCGCCAGGAAGGCCTCGATGAAGGCGACGGCCTCGTCCTGCGTGTGCATGCGGCCGCCGACGGAGATCACGTTGGCGTTGTTGTGCTCACGGCCGAGCTTCGCGGTCTCGACGCTCCAGGCCAGGATGGCACGCACGCCCTTGACCTTGTTCGCGGCGATCTGCTCGCCGTTGCCGGAGCCGCCGATGACGATGCCGAGGCTGTCGGCGTCCGCGGCGGTCTTCTCCGCGGCGCGCAGGCAGAACGGCGGGTAGTCGTCCACCGCGTCATAGATGTGGGGCCCGCAGTCGACGGGCTCGTGGCCGTTGTTCTTGAGCCAGTCCACCAGGTGGTTCTTGAGCTCAAAGCCGGCATGGTCGGATCCGAGGTACACGCGCATGGGACGAGTGTGGCACGAGCGTGCCGGAAGGCCCGCAGAGGGTGTCGCGTAAGTCACTTCTAAAGCTCAAGTAAACCCAAAGAGCGCAGATGGGACAGGGGGGACCAAGGTCCTGGACGTTCGTCCCTACGCAACGATCCGGATTGGGGTCTTCCGCCCTGCGTTCATCTCAGGTTTGAATGCCGGGGCTCGCAACCCGAGAACCTAAGGATCCGTCCATGAGCTCCACGACGACCCTTCAGAAGGAAGGCAACCCCACCGGAAACAACGGTGACGGTCAGCCCTCCGACGGTCTGAAGGCCGGTCTCAAGAACCGCCACCTGTCCATGATCGCCATCGGCGGCGTCATTGGCGCCGGCCTGTTCGTCGGCTCCGGCGGCGGTATCGCCAAGGCCGGCCCCGCCATCCTGATCTCGTACCTCCTCGTCGGCGCGATGGTCGTCTTCGTGATGCGGATGCTCGGCGAGATGGCCGCCGCCAGCCCCAACTCGGGCTCCTTCTCCGCGTACGCCGACCGCGCGCTCGGCCGCTGGGCCGGCTTCTCCATCGGCTGGCTGTACTGGTTCTTCTGGGTCGTCGTGCTCGCCGTCGAGGCGACCGCCGGCGCGAAGATCCTCGAGGGCTGGATCCCGGCCGTCCCGCAGTGGGGCTGGGCCCTGATCGTGATGGCCGTCCTGACGATCACCAACCTCGGCTCCGTCGCCTCCTACGGCGAGTTCGAGTTCTGGTTCGCCGGCATCAAGGTCGTCGCCATCGGCGCCTTCGTGGTCGTCGGCATGCTCGCCGTCTTCGGCGTGCTGCCGGGTTCGGACAACCCGGGCGCAGGCTTCGCCCACCTCACCGACGCCGGCGGGTTCATGCCGAACGGCTGGGGCTCCATCCTCACCGGTGTGCTGATGGTCGTCTTCTCCTTCATGGGCAGCGAGATCGTCACCCTGGCCGCCGGCGAGTCCGAGGACCCGCGCCGCGCGGTCACCAAGGCCACCAACTCGGTGATCTGGCGCATCGGCGTCTTCTACCTGGGCTCGATCTTCATCGTCCTCACCCTGCTGCCGTGGAACGACAAGTCGATCGTCGACAAGGGCTCGTACGTCGCCGCCCTGGACTCCATCGGCATCGCGCACGCCGGCCAGATCATGAACGTGATCGTCCTGACCGCCGTGCTGTCCTGCCTGAACTCGGGCATGTACACGGCCTCCCGCATGGCGTTCTCGCTGGGCGAGCGCGGTGACGCGCCCAAGATCTTCGCCAAGGTCAACAAGAGGGGCGTGCCCACGGCCGCGATCCTGGGCTCCGTGGTCTTCGGCTTCGCCGCCGTCTACTTCAACTACACCTCTCCGGACACCGTCTTCAGCTTCCTGCTGAACTCCTCGGGTGCGATCGCGCTCTTCGTGTGGCTGGCGATCTGCCTGACGCAGCTGCGGATGCGCAAGATCCTGGTGCGCGAGGCGCCGGACAAGCTGACGGTCAAGATGTGGCTCTTCCCGTACCTGACGTGGGCCACCGCCGCGATGATCACCTTCGTCCTGGGCTACATGGTCTACGACAAGGACAACCGCGAGACGGTCACGCTGTCGCTGCTGGTCGCCGCCGTCGTTCTGATCATCGGCGTGGTGCGCGACGTGCGCCGCAAGGCCGCCGAGCGCGTCTAGGCACATATCACGTATGCGGACACACGACAGCCCCGGACCACTTCGCGTGGTCCGGGGCTGTCGTGCTTGCGCTGCGGCCGGCGGCTACTTGCGGCCGACCAGCTTCCACGTGGCGGGCAGCAGGCCCATCGCCAGCGCCGCCTTGAGCGCGTCGCCGATCAGGAACGGGGTCAGCCCCGCCGCGACGGCCGCGCCGAAGGACATCCCGGTGGACAGCGCCAGGTACGGCACGCCCACGGCGTAGATCAGGGCCGAGCCCAGCACCATCGCGCCCGCCGTACGGAGGACCGAGCGGTCGGCGCCGCGGCGGGCCAGCGCGCCCACGACGGTGGCGGCGAGGAGCATGCCGAGCACGTAGCCGAACGAGGCACCGCCCGCGCCGGAGGTGCCACCCGCGAACCACGGCACGCCCGCCATGCCGACGAGGGCGTACAGGGCGAGCGAGAGGAAGCCGCGGCGGGCGCCGAACGCGGTACCGACCAGCAGGGCCGCGAAGGTCTGGCCGGTGACCGGGACCGGGGAGCCGGGGACGGGCACGGCGATCTGCGCGGCGAGGCCGGTGAGCGCGGCTCCGCCGGCGGCGAGCGCGATGTCGCGGACGCGGCTCGCGGGCAGCAGGTCGGCCAGGACGGCGCCGGGGCGGAAGGAGACGGAAGCAGTGCTCATCGGAGGCTCCGCGGGGTGAGGGTGACGGGACGATCACCGACGCTAGTGCGCGGCCGGGCGCCGCCCCACCTCCGGCCGGGACAAAGCCCTGCTCACCGGTTTGGTGGGGAGTGTACAAAGAGGCGGGTTCACACCTGAGGTGGAGTGATCCGCGTCACGAGCCAGATTCAGACAACACGTCCGTTTTGCGCGGATGGGCGCCGTCCGGTGAGACTGTAGGGTCCCGCCAATCCGAATGCGGAGCCCCCACCGCCGCTGCCGAGCACGAGAGTACGAGCATCCACTCATGCGCGACCGCTTGCCCACCACCCCTCCCACAGGACCGACCGGGCCCAGCCTTCCCAGCGGGCCCGAGTTTCCGGTGGAACCCCTCAGCCACAGCCTCAAGCAGCGCCACCTGACCATGCTGGGCCTCGGCGGCGTGATCGGCGCCGGGCTGTTCGTCGGCTCCGGCGCCGGCATCGGCATCGCCGGCCCCGCGATCATCTGCTCGTACCTGCTCGCGGGCGCCCTCGCCATGCTGGTGATGCGCGCGCTCGGCGAGATGTCGGCGGCGATGCCCGCCTCCGGCTCGTTCTCCGTGTACGCGGAGCGGGCGCTGGGGCGCTGGGCCGGGTTCTCGGCGGGCTGGCTGTACTGGTTCCTGCTGGTCGTGGTGCTGGCGGTGGAGGCCACCGGCGCGGCGAAGATCGCGAACAGCTGGCTCCCGTCGGTCGACCAGTGGGTCTGGGTGCTGATCTTCATGGTGGTCTTCACCGTCAGCAACCTGGCCGCCGTGAAGAACTTCGGCGAGTTCGAGTTCTGGTTCGCGGCCCTCAAGGTCGGCGCAATCGTCCTCTTCCTGATCCTCGGCACGCTCGCGATCTTCGGCCTGCTGCCCGACACGGATCCCATCGGCATGGCCAACCTGACCGGCCAGGGCGGGTTCTTCCCCGAGGGCTTCGGCGGGGTGGTCGCCGGCATGCTCGCGGTCATCTTCGCCTTCGGCGGCCTGGAGGTCGTCACCATCGCGGCCGCCGAGTCCGACGACCCGGCCAAGTCCGTGGCCCGCGCGGTGCGCAGCGCCGTGTGGCGCATCCTCTTCTTCTACGTCGGCTCGATGGTGGTCATCGTGACCCTGCTGCCGTGGCACTCGCTGGAGCCGGGGCAGAGTCCGTACGTCGCCGTCCTGGACTCCATCGGGATCCCGGGGGCCGGCCAGATCATGAACATCGTGGTGTTCGTGGCGCTGCTGTCGGCGCTCAACGCCAACCTGTACGGCTCCTCGCGCATGGTGTTCTCGCTGGCCGAGCGCGGCGATGCGCCCAAGGCGCTGCTGAAGGTGTCGGGCGGCGGGGTGCCGCGCCGGGCCGTGTTCGCCTCGGTGAGCTTCGGGTTCGTGTCGGTCGTGCTGAACCTGCTGTGGCCGGACACGGTCTTCCTCTACATGCTCAACGCGGTCGGCGCGGTGCTGCTGTTCGTGTGGGCGCTGATCGCGGTCTCGGAGCTGAAGCTGCGGCGGATGCTGGAGCGGGAGATGCCGGAGCGCCTGACGCTGCGGATGTGGTGCTTCCCGTACCTGACGTGGGTGGCGCTGTTCGGCATGGCGGCGGTGCTGGTGCTGATGCTGTTCGACGACTCGGCGCGGCCGCAGCTGCTGTGGTCCTCGGGTGCGGCCGCGGCGGTCCTCGTGGTGGCGTGGGTGCGCGAGCTCAGGGCGCGCCGGGTGGCCTGACGCCTGGGCCAACGCCTGCACATATCGGCCCACTGTCCGGATATTGGACAGCTGATGTTCGATAACCGGACAGTGGGCACTATGACCCCATGAGTCAGAGCACCATCACACCCCCCGAACAGCAGCACGGCCCGGCAGCGCCGGCCGACGGCGGATCCCCCCTCGGCAACGGCCTCAAGCAGCGCCACCTTTCGATGATCGCCCTCGGCGGGGTCATCGGCGCCGGCCTCTTCGTGGGCTCCGGCGCCGGCATCGCCGCCGCCGGTCCCTCGATCGTGATCGCGTACGCCGCGTCCGGTCTGCTCGTGATGTTCGTGATGCGGATGCTCGGCGAGATGTCGGCCGCGAACCCCGCCTCCGGCTCGTTCTCCGTGCACGCGGACCGGGCGATCGGCCCGTGGGCCGGGTTCACGGCCGGCTGGATGTTCTGGACCCTGCTGTGCGTGGGCGTGGCCATCGAGGCGATCGGCGCGGCTCACATCATGACCGGCTGGTTCCCCGGGACCCCGTCCTGGGTGTGGGTACTGGCCTTCATGGCGCTGTTCTGCGGAACCAACCTGGCCGCCGTCTCCAACTTCGGCGAGTTCGAGTTCTGGTTCGCCGCCCTCAAGATCGCTGCGATCGCGCTCTTCCTGGGCCTGGGCGTGCTGGCCGTCCTGGGCCTGCTGCCCGGCACCTCCTCCCCCGGCACCGCCAACCTGCTGCACGACGGCGGGTTCCTGCCCAACGGCATGGACGGCCTGCTGGTCGGACTGCTCGCCTCGGTCGTCGCGTACGGCGGCCTGGAGACGGTGACCATCGCGGCCGCCGAGTCGGAGAACCCCGTCAAGGGCGTGGCCCGGGCCGTGAAGACCACCATGTGGCGGATCGCGATCGTCTACGTCGGCTCCATGCTGGTCATCGTCACGCTGCTGCCGTGGAACGACCCGGCGGTGACCGAGGACGGCCCGTACGCGGCCGCCCTGGACCACCTGGGGATCCCGGCCGCCGGCGAGATCATGAACGTGGTCATCCTGATCGCCCTGCTGTCGGCGATGAACGCCAACATCTACGGCTCCTCGCGCATGGCCTACTCGCTCGTCTCCCGCGGCCAGGGCCCGAAGGCGCTGGGCAAGGTCAGCGGCCGGGTGCCGCGCCGCGCGGTGCTCGCCTCCTGCGGGTTCGGCTTCGTCACCGTGCTGCTGTCGTACTGGTACCCGGACACCCTGTTCGCCTGGCTGCTGAACATGGTCGGCGGGGTCATCCTCGTCGTCTGGGGCTTCATCGCCGTCTCGCAGTTCGTGCTGCGGCGCCGGCTGGAGCGGGAGGCTCCGGAGAAGCTGGTCGTGAAGATGTGGGGCTTCCCGTACCTGACCTGGGTGGCGCTGGCCGGTGTGGCCGGGGTCCTGGTCCTGATGGTTCTGGACCAGGACACCCGGGTCCAGGTGGTCTTCACCGGCGGCCTCACCGCCGCCCTGGCGGCGACCGGCTACGTGATGCAGCGCCGGGCGGCGACCGCCCGCTGAGACACGCTCCGTCCCCGATGGGCCCCGTGCGTTCGCACGGGGCCCCTCCGCGTTCCACAGAGGTGACCCTTACGTGATCACCGGAATAGATACTGCTAGCGTGCAGTTGCGCATTGATTGCAATAAGCAGTTGGCACGCTGAGGGGACCGGATAACACGCATGGCCATCTACACGCTTCCTGAGCTTCCGTACGACTACGCGGCGCTGGAGCCGGTGATCAACCCGCAGATCATCGAGCTGCACCACGACAAGCACCACGCGGCCTACGTCGCCGGCGCCAACACCACGCTGGAGCAGCTGGCGGAGGCGCGCGACAAGGAGAACTGGGGCGCGCTGAACGGCCTGGAGAAGAACCTGGCCTTCCACCTCTCCGGCCACATCCTGCACAGCATCTACTGGCACAACATGGCCAGCCCGAAGACCGGCGAGGGCGGCGGCGAGCCCACCGCGGCCGACGGCCTCGGCGACCTGGCCGACGCGATCGCCGAGTCCTTCGGCTCCTTCGCGAAGTTCAGGAAGCAGCTGACCTTCGCGTCCTCCGCGACGCAGGGCTCCGGCTGGGGCGTGCTCGCGTACGAGCCGATCAGCGGCCGTCTGATCGTCGAGCAGGTCTACGACCACCAGGGCAACGTCGGCCAGGCATCGGTGCCGATCCTGGTCTTCGACGCCTGGGAGCACGCCTTCTACCTGCAGTACAAGAACCAGAAGGTGGACTTCATCGAGGCCATGTGGAACGTCGTCAACTGGCAGGACGTGGCCGGGCGCTACGCCGATGCCAAGGCGAACACCCCCCTGCTGATCCCCGTCAAGGGCTGATCAGTCCCAAAAGCCCGTCCGCCTCGTGATCGTCTTCTCAACCTTCGCGTGCGGGCGTGTCCGACGGAAGACCCCCGCAAGGACGTGACTTGCGGGGGTCTTCCGTCTGTTCGACAGCAGGCCTACTCGAAGGACGGGCCCTTGGTGCGGGTGCGCTTGATCTCGTAGAAGCCGGGGGTGGAGGCGACCAGCAGGGTGCCGTCCCACAGCCGGGCGGCGGCCTCGCCGCGCGGGGTCGGGGTGACGACCGGACCGAAGAAGGCCACCTCGTCGCCCTTGGCGGCGCCGGGCACGGAGATCACCGGGGTGCCGACCTCCTGGCCGACGCGCTCGATGCCGTCGTTGTGGGAGTCGCGCAGCACCTGGTCGTACTCGTCGGAGTCGGCGTAGGCGAGCAGCTCGGCCGGCAGGCCGACCTCCTCCAGCGCCTCGGCGATGACCTCGCGGGTCGCGCCCTTGTCCTCGTTGTGGATGCGGGTGCCGAGCGCGGTGTAGAGCTTGCCGGTGATCTCCTCACCGTGCTTCTGCTGGGCCGCGATGACGACGCGGACCGGCGCCCAGCCCTTGGGGCCGAGCAGCTCGCGGTAGCGTTCGGGCAGCTCGTCGAGCTTGTTCTCGTTGAGGACGGCGAGGCTCATCACGTGCCAGCGCACCTCGACGTCACGGACCTTCTCGACCTCCAGCATCCAGCGGGACGTCATCCAGGCCCAGGGGCAGAGCGGGTCGAACCAGAAGTCGACCGGGGTCTTCTCGCGCACCTGGGTGTCGGCCATGTCTCTCCTCGAGTCGCGTGTGCATCACTGGTCGTGTTTCCCCCTCGCCAACCAGGCCGGGCCCGCCCGCATTCCCCCGTGCGAGGATTCCGTCAGGTATCGCGATCACGCACGAAGGAGTGCACGTGCCCGGAGAGAATCTGTCCCGTGACGAGGCCCGCGAGCGGGCCGAGCTGCTGTCCGTCGACGGGTACGAGGTGGTCCTCGACCTGAGGTCCGCCGTGGACGAGGCCGAATCGGCCGAGGGTCCGCGGACCTTCCGCTCGGTGACCACGATCCGCTTCCGGGCCGCGGCCCCCGGCTCGGCCACCTTCGCCGACCTCGTCGCCCCGTCGGTGAACTCCGTCACCCTCAACGGGCGGGAGCTGGAGCCGGCGGCCGTCTTCGACGGGGCGCGGATCGCCCTGGCCGATCTGGCCGCCGAGAACGTCCTGGTGGTGGACGCGAACTGCGCGTACAGCCGGACGGGCGAGGGCATGCACCGCTTCGTCGACCCGGAGGACGGCGAGGTCTACCTCTACACGCAGTACGAGCCGGCCGACGCCCGCCGCGTGTACGCGAACTTCGAGCAGCCCGACCTGAAGGCCCCGTACCGCTTCGAGGTGACCGCGCCGGAGGGCTGGCACGTCTGGAGCAACGGCGCCGAGGAGTCCCGCGAGGGCCAGACCCGGCGCTTCGCCGAGACCGCGCCGATCTCCACGTACATCACCTGCGTGGTGGCGGGCCCGTACCACTACGTGACGGACACCTACACGCGCGGGGACCTGACGATCCCGCTGGGCGCGATCTGCCGCAAGGGGCTGGCGAAGCACTTCGACGCGGACGACGTCTTCCTCGTCACCAAGCAGGGTTTCGACTTCTTCCACGAGCACTTCGACTACCCGTACCCCTTCGGGAAGTACGACCAGGCCTTCGTGCCCGAGTACAACCTGGGCGCGATGGAGAACCCGGGGATGGTGACCTTCCGCGAGGAGTACATCTTCCGCGGCAAGGTGACGCGGGCCGCGTACGAGCGCCGCTGCAACACGATCCTGCACGAGATGGCCCACATGTGGTTCGGCGACCTCGTCACCATGAAGTGGTGGGACGACCTGTGGCTGAAGGAGTCCTTCGCGGACTTCATGGGCTCCTTCTCGCAGGTGGAGGCGACCCGCTTCGACCAGGCGTGGGTGACCTTCGCCAACAACCGCAAGGCGTGGGCGTACCGGGCCGACCAGCTCCCCTCCACGCACCCGATCACGGCCGACATCCGTGACCTGGAGGACGCGAAGCTCAACTTCGACGGCATCACGTACGCCAAGGGCGCGGCGGTGCTCAAGCAGCTCGTCGCGTACGTGGGCCGGGACGCGTTCCTGGAGGGCGCGCGGCGCTACTTCAAGGCCAACGCGTACGGGAACACCACGCTGGACGATCTGCTGTCGGTGCTCGGCGAGGTCTCCGGGCGGGACATGGCCGAGTGGTCGCGGGCCTGGCTCCAGACGGCCGGCGTGAACGTGCTGACGCCGGTGGTGACGTACGACGCGGGCGGCCGGGTGACCGAGCTGTCGGTGGTGCAGGAGGGCGACGAGCTGCGCCCCCACCGGGTGGCGGTCGGCCTGTACCGGCTGGAGGACGGCGCGCTGGTCCGCTACGCGCGGGCCGAGGCGGACGTGGCCGGCGCCTCGACGGTCGTGGCGAAGCTGGCCGGGCAGGAGCGGCCCGACCTGGTGCTGGTCAACGACGACGACCTCACGTATTGCAAGATGCGCTTCGACGAGGGCTCGCTGGCGACGCTGCGCCAGCGGCTCGGGAGCGTGGCGGACCCGCTGACGCGGGCGCTGTGCTGGTCGGCGCTGTGGAACCTGACGCGTGACGGGCTGATGCCGGCGCGCGACTTCATCTCGATGGTGCTGGCCCACGCCGGCCGCGAGAGCGACGTCGGCGTGCTCCAGATGCTGCACTCGCAGGTGCTGGCCGCGGTCACGCACTACGCGGCGGCAGACTGGCGCGAGCAGGGCGGCCGGGTGCTGTCGGCGGTCGCGCTGCAGGAGCTGCGGCTGGCGGAGCCGGGCTCGGAGCACCAGCTGACCTGGGCCCGCTTCTTCGCGGCGGGCGCGGCGACGGAGGGCGACTTCCAGCTGCTGCTGGGGCTGCTGGAGGGTTCGGCGCGGATCGACGGGCTGGACGTGGACCAGGAGCTGCGGTGGGACTTCCTGCTGCCGCTGGCCGCGCACGGCGCGGTGGACGAGGCCGTGCTGACGGCGGAACTGGCGCGCGACGACACGGCGTCGGGCAAGCGGCACCAGGTGCGGTGCCTCGCGGCGCGGCCGTCCGAGGCGGTCAAGGACCAGGCGTGGGCGGCGGTCGTCGAGTCGGACGCCCTGTCGAACGCGCTGGTGGAGGCGACGATCGCGGGCATGCAGCAGCCTTCGCAGCGGGCCCTGCTGGCGCCGTACGCGGGGCGCTACTTCGAGGTGATCGAGCGGATCTGGGCGGACCGGTCGATCCAGATCGGCATGCACGTGGTGAAGGGGATGTACCCCTCGCTGGAGGACTCGGAGCCGACGCTGGCCGCCACGGACGCCTGGCTCGCCGCGCACGCCGATGCCGCTCCGGCGCTGCGCCGCCTGGTGCTGGAGGCCCGTGACGACCTGGCGCGGGCGCTGCGGGCGCAGGCCTGCGACGCGGCTTCCGCCGCGGGTTCGGCCGCGGGTTCGGCCGCGGTCTAGCGAACGCGTGGGCGGGGCCGGTCCGTCGTGGCGGACCGGCCCCGCCGAGGGATACGAACGGCGCTATCGGCTTTCGAACGGCCGTACTTTAGTGCGGTCTTGTCCGGTTTTGTCGACGAGTGCGTAACAAGGGTTAGCGGGGCCGGGGCAGGCGGGAATCTCCGCCGCATGAACCACAACACACCCCTCCCCCTCGCCCACCTCACCGGCAGCCGCCCCCGCGTCATGAGCCTCGCCCAGCTCCGCGAGCACGGCGTCAGCGCCTCCGAAGCCGCCGAGCGGCCCTGGCAGGAGATCCTGCCGGGGGTGTTCCTCCTCCACCCCGGCGCCGCGACCAGCGAGGAGCGCCTGCACGCCGCCCTGCTGTACGCGGGTCGCCGCGGCGGCGAGGCCATGATCACCGGGCTCGCGGCCCTCGCGCTGTACCGGTTCGCCTCCGCGCCCGCGCTGCTCGCCCTCACGCAGATCGACGTACTGGTGCCCCACACCCGCCGGCTCCGCTCCGTCGGCACCGTCCGGATCGTGCGGACGCACACCCCGCCCCGCCCGCAGCAGGTGACCGGGGTGCCCGTCGCCCCCGTGGCCCGGGCGCTGGCCGACGCGGTCTCCCAACTTTCCGACGCCGGCACCGTACGCCGCCTGCTCAGCGAGGCCGTCCGCGGCGGGCACTGCGAACCCGCCGCCGTCGTACGGGAGTTGACGGTAGCCCGGCTGCTGAACCGCCCCCACGTCGTGGACGCCGTCGAGTCCCTGCTCGCGGAGGGCCGGGCCATCGCCGAGGACCGGCTGTACCAGCTCGTACGGGGCCACGAGCTCCCCGAGCCGGTCTGGAACGTGGACCTGCGCCTGCCCGGCGGGCCGCACCTCGGCGGGGTCGACGCGTACTGGCCCGACCAGGCCGTCGCCGTGGAGATCGACACCCGAGCGCCCCGGCAGGGCGAGGACGAGCAGTTCTCGGAGGCCGTCCGCAAGCGGGAGACCCTGGAGCGGCTCGGGGTGACCGTCCTGCACATCACCCCGCGCAAGCTGCGCGACTGGCCCGAGCAGCAGGCCGCGGTGGTCCGGACCGCGCTGACGGCGTCCGCCGACCGCGAACCGGCCGCGTACCTGGTCGTCCTGCCCAGGTGAGGGAGCCGGCCGACGCCGGCCGGTCCCGTAGGCCCGCAGGCCCGCCTGACGGAGCATCACGCGCGCACGCGCGTGCGCTGAGACGCCCGAAGTTGTCACACCCGATCCGAGACCGCACACCTCCACACCCTCGCGACGAGGTCGGGAAGTCGACAAAGAAACTTTTCAACCCCTGCGATTCGCGTGAGTACGCCCCGGTACGGCCTCGATGGCATATGACCCGACCTGGCGAGAGTCCGCCATGTCAGGTCTCGGTCAATGACAGGCCTCCCCAAAGAGCGGTCGGTTGCGCAAAGCTGACCGGTCATCCGGCACCGAAATCCGGACCGTATCTTTCACTTATCCAGGGATGCTGATGACCCTCGAATCCCCCAGCTCCATACCCGGGGCCAGACGCGTCGCGCGCGTCGCGGCCGCGGCCGGCCTGGTCGCCGCGCTGGCGACCGCGGGCGCGATGCCCGTGTTCGCGGCGACCGGCCCCGCCGGCACCCCGGGCACGAGCCCGGCCGTCAAGTCCGCCGACGAGAAGATCGGCTCGGCGGACGCCGAGCTGCTCCAGCAGGCCAAGGCCAAGGGTGACGCGACCGTCACCGTCATGGTGGCCACCGCCCCCGGCCAGACCAAGCAGGTCGCCGACCAGCTCGGTGCGGTCCAGGGCGCCTCGGTCGGGCAGACGAACGACAAGCTCGGCTACGTGCGGGCCACGCTGCCGACCGCCAAGGCCGAGGCCGCGCTGAAGGCGGCCGCGAAGCTGTCCTCGGTGCACGCCCTGGACCTCAAGCACGAGATCCAGCTCTCGGACCCGCGTCCCGACGCGGGCAAGGATTCGGGGACGGTGGGGAAGACCGCCTCCGAGACCTACCCGGGGCCGGACAAGAACACCCCCGCGAAGAACCCGTACAACCCGTCCTTCGAGACGGGCGCGGTGGACTTCGTCGCCAAGAACCCGCAGGCCGACGGCCGCGGCGTGACCATCGGCATCCTGGACTCGGGCGTCGACCTCGGCCACCCGGCGCTCCAGAAGACCACCACCGGTGAGCGCAAGATCGTCGACTGGGTCACCGCGACCGACCCGATCACCGACAACGACGCCACCTGGCGCGCGCAGATCACCCCGGTGACGGCCGCGGGCGGCACCTTCTCCGCGGGCGGCCAGAGCTGGAAGGCTCCGGAGGGCTCGTACCAGTGGAGCCGGTTCAGCGAGTCGATCACCGCCACCGGTGACGCGAAGGGCGACGTCAACCGGGACGGGGACACCACCGACCGGTTCGGCATGCTCTACGACGCCGCCGCCGGCACCGTCCGCGTCGACACCGACCAGGACGGCGACTTCACGAACAACGAGCCGATGAAGCCGTACAAGGACGGCTACCAGATCGGCTACTTCGGCACGGACAACCCGGCGACCGACGTCGCCGAGCGGATCCCGTTCGTGATCCAGATCCGCAAGGACGTCCCGATGGACCCGCTGGGCGGGGACTGGGTCGGCAAGAAGGCCGACTTCGTCAACATCGGCATCATCGAGTCCGAGCACGGCACGCACGTCGCCGGCATCACCGCCGCCAACAGCCTCTTCGGCGGCAAGATGAACGGCGAGGCGCCCGGCGCGAAGATCGTCTCCTCGCGCGCCTGCTCCTGGTCCGGCGGCTGCACCAACGTCGCGCTGACCGAGGGCATGATCGACCTCGTCGTCAACCGCGGTGTGGACATCGTCAACATGTCCATCGGCGGCCTGCCGGCGCTGAACGACGGCAACAACGCCCGCGCCGAGCTCTACAAGAACCTCATCGACACCTACGGTGTCCAGCTCGTCATCTCGGCGGGCAACGAGGGCCCCGGTGTCAACACCATCGGCGACCCCGGTCTCGCGGACAAGGTCATCTCCGTGGGTGCCGCGGTCTCCAAGGAGACCTGGGCCGCGAACTACGGCTCCGGCGTGACCAAGAAGTACAACATGTTCCCGTTCTCCTCGCGCGGTCCGCGTGAGGACGGCGGCTTCACGCCGACCATCACCGCCCCCGGCGCGGCCATCAACACCACGCAGACCTGGCTGCCCGGCTCCCCGGTGAAGGAGGCCGGCTACAACCTGCCGGCCGGCTACTCGATGCTGCAGGGCACCTCGATGTCCTCGCCGCAGGCGACGGGCGCCAGCGCCCTGCTGCTCTCGGCCGCCAAGCAGCAGCACATGACGGTCACCCCGGCGAGCCTGCGCGTCGCGCTCACCAGCACCGCGAAGAAGATCGACGACGTCCCGGCGCACGCCCAGGGCGCGGGCCTCATCAACATCGTCGACGCGTGGGAGTCCCTCCAGCGCGACGCCAAGGCCAACGAGTTCACGGTCAAGGCCCCGGTGGACACCGCGATCGACCAGTTCCTGAAGACCCCGGGCTTCGGCACCGGCCTCTACGACCGCGAGGGCGGCCTCAAGGTCGGCCAGAAGAAGGTCTACGACGTCGTCGTCACCCGCACCACGGGCGTCAAGTACGGCACCCGGCACAACCTGAGCTGGCGCAACAACGACGGCACGTTCAAGGTCGTCGGCGACTACGACTACGTGACGCTGCCGCTGAACAAGCCGGTCACCATCAAGGTCGAGGCCAAGCCCAAGACGGCCGGCGTCCACAGCGGCATCCTGCAGCTGGACGACGAGACCACCGAGGGCATCGACAAGCAGATCCTGACCACGGTCGTCGCCTCCACGCCGCTGGCGAAGCCGTCGTTCACGATGTCGGACACCTCCTCGGTGCAGCGCAACAGCCACAAGTCGTACTTCGTGACCGTCCCGCAGGGCGCGAAGTCCCTTGAGGTCGCCCTGGGCGGTCTCAAGCCGGGCAGCCAGACGCGCTTCATCTCGATCCACCCGTACGGTGTGGGCGTCGAGGACAGCGCGACCACCCAGTGCTACCCGAACTACGACAACCCGGCCAACCTGTGCCGCCCCGACCTGCGTTCGTACGCGAACCCGACGCCGGGCGTCTGGGAGATCGAGGTCGAGTCGCGCCGTACGTCGCCGCTGCTCGACAACCCGTTCAAGCTGGACGTCAGCGTCCTGGGCGCGGCCTTCGACCCGGCGGTCAAGGTCCTGCCCGAGGTGAAGCAGGGCACCCCGGCCCCGGTCCAGTGGACCATCAAGAACGACGCCGCGGCGATCAGCGGCGGCAAGCTCCAGGGCGGCCCGCTCGGCTCCGCGAAGGTCGCCAAGCCGACCATCGCGAACGGCGAGAGCCAGACGAGCACCGTCACCATCGGTGAGGGTGTCACCCGCCTGGACGTGGCCATCGGCGGTGTCTCCGACGCCGGTGCCGACCTCGACCTCACCGTCCTCAAGGACGGCGTGAAGGTCGGCTCCTCCGCCGACGGCGACTCCGAGGAGGCCGTGACCCTGCTCAACCCGGCCGCCGGTACCTACACCATCCAGGTGGACGGTTACGCCGTTCCGTCCGGGTCCACCACGTACGACTACCGCGACGTGTACTTCTCGTCCGCCCTGGGCGCCGTCCAGGTCGACGAGGCCGCCGCGGTGAACCTCGCCAACGGCGCCTCGGCGTCCGTCACGGCGAACGTCCTCGCCGCCGCTCCGGCCCCCGAGGGCCGTCAGTTCTTCGGCGAGGTCAAGCTGCTCAACGCCCGCGGCACCGCCGCCGGCACCGGCAGCGTCCAGATCGAGAAGGTCCTCCCGTAACGGGTGACCGGCTGATCGCATGACGGAGGGGCGGGCGCCCGGATCGGGCGCCCGCCCCTTCGCCGTCCCCCCGCGGGACCGCGCGCCGGCTACTTGCCCAGCGAGCTCAGGTCCTGGGCGTACGTGCCGACCGCGTGGGCGATGACGTCCAGGTTGGTGTCGAAGGCCTTCAGGTCCAGGTTCTTCAGGGTGTCGCCCGCCCCGTGGTAGTTCGGGTCGTACGGTGCCCCCGCCGTGCCGCCGTACCGCTTGGCCTGCTCGGCGGTCTTGATGCCCTCGGCGCCGGTGAACGTACCGCCGGCCGGGATGCCGTTCGCGATGAACGGGCCGTAATCCGAGCGGCCGTCGAAGTCGCTGCCCTCGTGCGGCTTGTGCTTCTTGTCGAGGAAGCCGTTGATGAGCGCCTCGATCTGCGCCGAGCCGGCCGGGCCGGCGCCTTCGCCGGTCTTGTCCGAGTCGTCGCCGTCGTAGACGAACTGCACCGGGTTCGGCGAGGCGGTCATGTCGAAGTTCAGGTAGAGCGCGATGTCCTTCTTCTGCTTCTCGGACAGCTGCGCCACGTAGTGCTCGGAGCCCAGCAGGCCGAGTTCCTCGGCCGACCACCAGGCGAAGCGGACCTTGTTCGCGGGGCCCTTGCCCTTCTTGTTGGCGCCCTCGTCGGCGAGCTTGAGGGCCACCTCCAGCAGGCCCGCCGAGCCGGAGCCGTTGTCGTTGATGCCCGGGCCCTCGGGGACCGAGTCCAGGTGGGCGCCGACGGTGACGACGCGGTCGGAGCGGCCGCCCCGGGTCTCGGCGACCACGTTGCGGGTGGTCTTCTTCACGTGCTCCTGGTCCAGGTCCAGGCGTACGGTCACCTCGCCCCCGGCGGCGGCCGCGGCCAGCGCCTCGCCGTCGGCGAGGGTCAGGCCGGCGCTCGGGATGATCCCCTCGGCGGGCGAGGAGAAGCCTCCCCGGACCGGGGTGGTCCCGCTGTGGTTGTAGACGATCACACCGAGGGCGCCGGCCGCGGCGGCGGCCTTCTGCTTCTCCACGAAGGTGCAGGAGCCGCGCTTGACCAGGGCGATCTTCCCGGTGAAGGTGCCGCTCGCGTAGTCGTCGGCCGTGCAGCCGGGGGTCTCGTCGACCCGGGCGAGGGCGAGCGGGGCGGTCAGGCCGCCGGCCGGGGTGGACTTGGTGAAGGTGAAGGCGGCGGCGGCCAGCTCGCGCGGCGCGCCGTCGACGCCGGCGAGGACGGTGGTCCTCTCCGTCTTCGTGTGCGCCTCGTAGATGTCGAAGTCCTGGTAGGAGACGTCGTACCCGGCCTTCTTCAGGGTGTCGTGGACGTAGGCGGCGGAGGCCGCGTGGCCCGGGGTGCCCGCGGCGCGGTTGCCGCCGTTGGCGTCGGCGATCTGCTGGAACTTCGCCAGGTGGCGGTAAGCCCCGCGGGCGGTGACCTCCTCGACCAGCTCCTTGGCCAGCCTGCCCTCGCGCGGGTGGGCGGCCGCCGGGGTGGCGGTCAGCAGGACGGGTGCCGCGACGGCGGCGGCCGCGAGGGCGGCGAGGGCCGGTATGGACCGGCGGCGGTGGCGGATGGCGCGCACGGTGGTTCTCCCCGAGTTCGATATGCGGAATGCCCGTCCGTCGACCGGACGCGACAGACCGGACCGTAACCGGCCTCCACCTGGCAAAACGGGCTCTGGGCGGGGGTGCAACACAGCCGCCACGAACGTGTCACGAGGGTTCACATTCGGGACACCGTCCGTTCCTCGGACAATGGATTGGACAAGCCTCGTGGGGTCGAACGCATGATGGCTTCACGCGCCCGCGTCGTACGTACCAATAAGGAGTCACCGTGAGGGTCGGAATCGTCGGAGCCACCGGACAGGTCGGCGGAGTCATGCGCGGCATCCTCGCCGAGCGCAAGTTCCCGGTGGACGAGCTGCGGCTGTTCGCCTCGGCCCGTTCCGCGGGCTCGACCCTCGAATGGGAGGGCCAGGAGATCACCATCGAGGACGCCTCCACGGCCGACTACTCCGGCCTGGACATCGTCCTGTTCTCCGCGGGCGGCTCGACCTCCAAGGCCCTCGCCGAGAAGGTCGCCTCCCAGGGCGCGGTCGTGATCGACAACTCCTCCGCCTGGCGCCGCGACCCCGACGTGCCGCTCGTCGTCTCCGAGGTCAACCCGCACGCGATCAAGAACCGCCCCAAGGGCATCATCGCCAACCCGAACTGCACCACCATGGCAGCGATGCCGGTGCTGCGCCCGCTGCACGACGAGGCCGGGCTGACCGCGATGGTCGCCACCACCTACCAGGCCGTCTCCGGCTCGGGCCTGGCCGGTGTGGCCGAGCTCGACGGCCAGGTCAAGGCCGTCGCCGGCGAGGCGACCGCGCTCGTCCACGACGGCGAGGCCGTCGCGTACCCCGAGCCGGGCGTCTACAAGCGTCCGATCGCCTTCAACGTGCTCCCGCTCGCGGGCTCGATCGTCGACGACGGCTCCTTCGAGACCGACGAGGAGCAGAAGCTCCGCAACGAGTCCCGCAAGATCCTGGAGATCCCGGAGCTCAAGGTCTCCGGCACCTGCGTGCGCGTACCGGTCTTCTCCGGCCACTCCCTCCAGGTCAACGCCCGCTTCGCGAACCCGATCAGCGTGGAGCGCGCGTACGAGCTGCTGAAGGACGCCCCGGGCGTCGAGCTCTCGGAGATCCCGACCCCGCTGCAGGCGGCGGGCAAGGACGCCTCGTACGTGGGCCGCATCCGCGCCGACGAGACGGCCGAGAACGGCCTCGCGCTGTTCCTCTCGAACGACAACCTCCGCAAGGGCGCGGCCCTGAACGCGGTGCAGATCGCCGAGCTGGTCGCGGAGGAGCTCCGCGGCTGATCCCGCATGCGCCCGAGGGGCGGCACCGCGTCGGTGCCGCCCCTCGGGCGTGCCTAGAGCGCCAGGTGGCGCCGGAGCGCCGCGTCGATCTCCGCCATCCGCTGGCGGGGGACCGCACCGACGAGTTGGTGGATGCGTACCGGTGAGACGGCGCGGACCTGCTCGCACTGGACCTTAGAGTCCTTGGGCAGGCGCGTCTCGTCCCCGCTGAGGAATACCTGGAAGGAGAGAACCCTCGCGGTGTTCGACGTAAGCGGCACCACCGTGACAACCCCTCGGCCGTTGCGCGCAACGGATTCGTTGGCCGGGTTGCCGGAGACGATCACAGCCGGCCTGATCTTGTTGGCCTCGTTTCCACGGGCCGGCTCCAGATCGACCATGTAGATGTCACCACGCCTCATCGGTGATCCCGTCGCCTGACGTGCGGTCCCAGAGCTTCGCGTCCTCGCTCGCGTCCCACTCCGCGAACGCCTCCGTGTACTCCGCCTCCAGATCCGCGGCGCGCAGAAGATCGATCGCAGCGTGTATCACCGCGGACCGGGAAGCCGCCTCCGTTCTGGTGGCGTACTCGTCCACGAAGGAGACATCTTCCTGCGGCAGACTCACACTGATCTTCATACCCCCATCCTACCGAGGTAGGAACCAGGCGCCACCGATGGCCAAAGCTCGTCGCGCCTTCGGCGCGTTCGCCTCTGGATTACTCCGACGCGGTGAGCGAGCCCGCATGGAAGGATGGCCCGGCAACGTCACCATCAAAGGAGATGACCGCGTGCCTGGCACGAATCTCACCCGTGAAGAGGCTCAGCAGCGGGCGAAGCTGCTCACCGTCGACTCGTACGAGGTCGAAGTCGATCTCAGCGGTGCGCAGGAGGGCGGCACGTACGCGTCCGTGACCACCGTGCGGTTCCAGTCGGCCGAGGCCGACGCCGAGACCTTCATCGACCTGGTCGCCCCGGCCGTGCACGAGGTCGTCCTGAACGGCAAGTCGCTGGACGTGGCCGAGGTCTTCCGGGACTCGCGCATCGCGCTGACGCACCTCGCGGCCGGCGCCAACGAGCTCCGCGTCGTCGCGGACTGCGCCTACACCAACACGGGCGAGGGCCTGCACCGCTTCGTCGACCCGGTCGACCAGCAGGCCTACCTGTACACCCAGTTCGAGGTGCCGGACGCGCGCCGCGTGTTCGCCAGCTTCGAGCAGCCCGACCTGAAGGCGACGTTCCAGTTCACCGTGAAGGCCCCCGAGGGCTGGACGGTCATCTCGAACTCCCCCACGCCTGATGCCGCGGACGTCAAGGACAACGTCTGGCGCTTCGAGCCGACGCCGCGCATCTCGACGTACATCACGGCCCTGATCGCCGGCCCGTACCACTCGGTGCACAGCTCGTACGAGGGCCCCGGCGGCCAGTCGGTGCCGCTCGGCATCTACTGCCGGCCGTCGCTCGCCGAGTTCCTGGACGCCGACGCGATCTTCGACGTGACGCGCCAGGGCTTCGACTGGTTCCAGGAGAAGTTCGCGTACGACTACCCGTTCGCCAAGTACGACCAGCTCTTCGTCCCCGAGTTCAACGCGGGCGCGATGGAGAACGCGGGCGCGGTCACCATCCGCGACCAGTACGTCTTCCGCTCGAAGGTGACGGACGCGGCGTACGAGGGCCGCGCCGAGACGATCCTGCACGAGCTCGCGCACATGTGGTTCGGCGACCTGGTCACCATGGAGTGGTGGAACGACCTGTGGCTGAACGAGTCGTTCGCGACGTACACCTCCGTCGCCTGCCAGGCCTCCGCCGAGGGCACCAAGTGGCCGCAGGCGTGGACGAGCTTCGCCAACTCGATGAAGACCTGGGCGTACCGGCAGGACCAGCTGCCGTCCACGCACCCGATCATGGCCGACATCCGTGACCTGGACGACGTCCTGGTCAACTTCGACGGCATCACGTACGCCAAGGGCGCCTCGGTGCTCAAGCAGCTCGTCGCCTACGTGGGCACGGACGCCTTCTTCCAGGGCGTGCAGGCGTACTTCAAGGCGCACGCGTTCGGGAACACGCGCCTGTCGGACCTGCTGGGCGCCCTGGAGAACACCTCGGGCCGCGATCTGACCGCCTGGTCGAAGGCGTGGCTGGAGACGGCCGGCATCAACGTCCTGCGCCCCCGCATCGAAACGGCCGCGGACGGCACCATCACCGCGTTCACGGTCAGCCAGGAGGCCCCGGCCCTGCCGGCGGGTGCGAAGGGCGAGCCGACGCTGCGCCCGCACCGCATCGCGATCGGTCTGTACGACCTGGACGGCGGCAAGCTCGTCCGTACGGACCGCATCGAGCTGGACATCGAGGGCGGGCTGACCGAGGTTCCGGAGCTGGTCGGCCGGGCCCGTCCGGCCGTCGTGCTGCTGAACGACGACGACCTGTCGTACGCCAAGGTCCGCCTGGACGAGGTCTCGCTGGAGAACGTCACCGCGCACCTCGGCGACTTCACCGAGTCGCTGCCGCGGGCGCTGTGCTGGGCCTCGGCCTGGGACATGACCCGCGACGGCGAGCTGGCGACGCGCGACTACCTCGCCCTGGTCCTGTCGGGCATCGGCAAGGAGTCGGACATCGGCGTCGTCCAGTCGCTGCACCGGCAGGTGAAGCTGGCCGTCGACCTGTACGCCGACCCGGCGTGGCGTGAGGAGGGCCTGACGATCTGGACCGAGGCCGCGCTGGAGCACCTGCGCGGCGCCGAGCCGGGCAGCGACCACCAGCTGGCGTGGGCGCGCGCGTTCGCGGCGACGGCCCGCACCGAGGGGCAGCTGACGTACCTGTCCGCGCTGCTGGACGGTGCGGCGGAGATCGAGGGCCTGGTCGTGGACACCGAGCTGCGGTGGGCGTTCCTGGAGCGCCTCGTCGCGACGGGTGTCCTGGGCGAGCCGGCCATCGCGGCGGAGCTGGAGCGCGACCGTACGGCGGCGGGCGAGCGCCACGCGGCCACGGCGCGGGCCGCGCGCCCGACGGCGGAGGCCAAGGCCGAGGCGTGGGCCTCGCTGGTGGAGTCCGCCGACCTGCCCAACGCGGTGCAGGAGGCGGTGATCGGCGGCTTCGTCCAGACCGACCAGCGCGAGCTGCTGGCCCCGTACACCGAGAGGTTCTTCGCGGTGATCAAGGGGATCTGGGAGAACCGCAGCCACGAGATCGCCCAGCAGATCGCGGTGGGCCTGTACCCCTCGCTCCAGGTCTCCCCGGAGACGCTGGCGGCGACGGACGCGTGGCTGGCCTCGGCGGAGCCGAACGCGGCCCTGCGCCGCCTGGTCTCGGAGTCCCGCTCGGGCGTGGACCGCGCCCTGAAGGCCCAGTCCGCGGACGCGGCGTCGGCTTCCTGAGCCGCCCTGCAGCCCGACCGTCCGGTGCCCCGGTCCCCGCTCCCGCGGGGCCGGGGCACCGGCGTTCGGTCACGGGGTCCGATGTGCGGTCGCGGTCACGGGGTGCGCCGTGCGGTCACGGGGTGCGCTGCGCGGCCACGGCGCGCAGGGCGGCCAGGACCCTGGACACGGCCGGTGCGCCCTCGCCGCCGCGGCGGGTGGCCGCCAGGACGTGGCGGGTGGGGCGGTCGTGGGCCAGGACCCGCACCGCCACCCCCGAGGCGCGGCTCGACACCATGCGGGGGACCAGGGCCACGCCCATCCCGGCCTCGACCATGGCCAGGATCGCGGTCCAGCCGGATGCCGAGTGCGCCTGTTCGGGGACGAAGCCGGCCGCCTCGCAGGCGTTGCGGGCGATCTCCTGCCAGGGGCCGCTGCCCCCGTAGATCCACGGATCGCCGGACAGGTCCGCCAGCCGCAGGGCCGGGGCCGCGGCGAGGGGGTGGTCCGGCGGCAGGGCCACGTCAAGGGGGTCCTCCAGCAGCGTGATGCGGGTGAACCTCGGGTCCCGGGCGGTCGGGGCGTGCGCCGCCAGCGAGAGGGCCAGGTCGACGGCGCCGGCCGCCAGCAGCTCGTACGACTGCGCCGCCTCGGTCTCCCGTACCCGTACCTCCACCCCCGGGTGGCTGAGGCGCAGCGCCGCCACCGCCGGGACCACCAGCACGGGCACGGCCGTGGAGAACGCCCCGATCCGGACCTCCCCCGCGTCCCCGGACAGGTACCCGGCCAGTTCGGCGTCCGCCCGCTCCAACTGCGCGAACACCGCCTCCGCGTGCCTCAGTACGAGGTGCGCCGCGTCCGTGAGCCGGACCCGGCGCCCCTGCGCCTCCAGCAGCGGCACCCCCAGCTGCCGTGCGAGATTGGTCAGCTGCTGCGAAACGGCCGAGGGCGTCATGTGCAGCGCCTCGGCCGTCGCGGTCACCGTCCCCCGGTCGGCCAGGGTCCGCAGGATCCGCAGCTTCTTGATGTCCCACTCGGTCATGGGACCGAACCTACCGGCGGGCCCCCAGGCTCACGCCGCCGAGGATCAGCGCCATGCAGAGCAGCTCCGCCGGGCTCGTCCGCTCGCCCAGGAGCAGGAGGCCGAGGCCGGCGACGCAGACCGGCTGGAGGTAGTAGACGACTCCCGCCCGGGCGGCGCCGATGAGCGAGATGGCCTTGTTCCAGGCGAAGAAGGCGACCGCGGAGGACATGACGCCGACGTAGAGCAGCATGCCGCCGGTGCCCGCGGTGAGCTCGAAGCCGCCCTGGACGGTGACGGACACGGCGTACGCGGGGGCCAGCATCAGTGCGCCGAGCACGAAGGTGGTGATCAGGAAGGCCGGTCCGCCGAGCTCGGCGGGCTTGCGCCTGAGCAGCGCGCTGTACGTGGCGAACGAGAGGGCGGCGGCGAGCATCCACAGGTCGCCGGCCCCGAAGTCGAAGCCGAGCGAGCCGTCCCCGACGAGCAGCAGCACCCCGAACGCGGCGAGCAGCAGCCCGAGGGCCCGCCGGACGCCGAGCCGTTCGCCGCCGAGGCGGGCGTACAGCGCCATGACGACCGGCGAGGCGGCCATGATCATGCCCATGTTGGAGGCGGAGGTGGTCAGTCCGGCCTGGTGCACGAGCGTGTTGTACAGGGCGACGCCGAACAGCGAGGCGAGGGCGATGAACCCGAGGTGGCGGCGGATCAGCACCCGCTGCCGCCAGGCCTGGCGGGCCGCGAAGGGGGCGACGGCGAGGGCGGCGATGATCCAGCGCCAGAACACCGCCTGGACGGGCGGGACGGTGTCGGCCATCCCCCGGGTGGCGACGAAGCTGCCGGACCAGACGACCGTCGCGACCAGGGCGAGGAGGAGGCCGAGGCCGGCGGACCCCGTCGCCGCCCGGCCGCCGGGCCCGGCCTCGGGCTGGTGCTGCGTACCGGTACGGACCCTGTCCATGACGGCCACGGTGTGTCTCCCCCTCGGGTGCTGTTCTGCTCTGGTCTCGCTTGAAGTGGCTCTACCGTCGCACCGGGCCATCCGTCAGGTCCATCGAAATGTTCCGATCATTTTGTTCAGTAGAACTGAACGGTTCGACCTTCGTCCCGGCGGCGAACAGCTGGCCCGCGACCGTGGCCCCGAAGGCGATCGCCATGCCCAGCAGCTGCACGGGCGACAGGGCCTGACCGAGGGCCGCCCAGCCGATGACGGCCGCGGTGAGCGGCGAGAGCGGGCCGAGGAGGGTGACCGAGGTGGCGGTGAGCCGGCCGATCCCGCGGAACCAGAGCCAGTACGCGATACCGGTGTTGATCAGCATCATGTAGCCGTACCCGAGGAAGGCGTTGCCGTCGAGCGCGGGCGGGGCCCCCTCGACCAGGGCCGCGACGGGGATGATGACCAGCCCGCCCGCGGTGAGCTGCCAGCCGGTCAGGGCCAGCGGGCCGACCCCCTCCGGACGCCCCCAGCGCTTGGTCATGACCGTGCCCGCGGCCATGGAGGCGGAGGAGACCACACCGGCGATGATGCCGACGAGGTCCAGCCGGGCCGCGGCGGTCAGGACGACCATGCTCACGCCGAACGCCCCCGCGACGGCGGCGAGTACGGTCCGCAGGCGCGCCCGCTCCCCCAGGACGAGGGCGGCGAGTCCGACGACGAACAGCGGGCCGGCGGAGCCGAGTACGGCCGCCACCCCGCCGGGCAGCCGGTACGCGGAGAGGAACAGCAGCGGGAAGAAGGCGCCGATGTTGAGCGTGCCGAGGACGGCGGACTTCCACCACCACGCGCCGCTCGGGATTCTGCGGGCCAGCGCCGTGAGCAGGAGTCCGGCGGGCAGGGCCCGCATGACCCCGGTGAACAGGGGCCGGTCGGGCGGGAGCAGTTCGGTCGCGACGGCGTAGGTCGAGCCCCAGGAGATGGGGGCGAGGGCGGTCAGGGCGACGGTGGCGAGACGCTTCATGGCAGATGGCTCCCCCGGTAGGCTGCTTACAAGAAAGTAGCTTACCCTTAAGCTACTTTCTGGCAAGCTACTTTCTTGCGAACGATCGGAGGAAGGCCGGATACTGCGCTTCATGACCGAGGCCAACAAGGACGCCGCCGACAGGGAACCTGTCCCCGCGGACGCCGTCGACGCGATCATCGACCAGTGGCATGGAGTGCGACCGGAGCTGGACACCGCTCCCATGGCCGTCTTCGGCCGCATCTACCGGATCGCCCGGGCCATGGGGGATGCGGTGGAGCGGGCCTACGCCCCGTACGGGATCTCGCGCGGCGAGTTCGACGTCGTCGCGACGCTGCGCCGCTCCGGCGCCCCGTACACGCTCTCGCCGCGCCAGCTGTCGGCCACGCTGATGCTCACGACGGGCGGTATGACCGGGCGTCTGGACAAGCTGGAGAAGGCCGGTCTGCTCGGCCGCAAGCCCGATCCGCACGACCGGCGGGGGCTCCAGGTGACGATCACCGACCGCGGGCGCGCGCTCGTCGACGAGGCCGTCGCCGCCGGGCTGGAGGTGCAGCGCACCGCGCTCGCGGGGCTCGGCGACGAGGAGGTCGCCGCCCTGACGGGCCTGCTCCGCAAGTTGATGGCCGGGGTCCAGGCTTAGGGGCTACGGCGGCCCCCGGAACGCACGACGGGGCGCCGAGGGTCCGCACCGAAGCCGAGAAGGCATCGGCCTGCGGACCCCCGGCGCCCCGGAAGCCTGAGTGGACCGACCCGGTCGGGTCAGTCGGTCAGTCTGTTCAGTTGGTGGGCTGCGGCTTCTGCGGCCTGTCCGACTTGTCGAGGACCATCACCAGGCCCACGATGATCAGGAACAGCACGATCGGCGTGGCCACGTACAGGCCGAGGGTCTGGGCAATGCTCAGGCCCTGGCCCGGGTCGTCGCCGTCGTCGCGGGTCACCGCGAGCGCGGGAGACGTCATGAGCAGCATCATCAGCGTCGATCCGGCCGTGACGGCGCCGGCGCGCAGAGCGTTCTTCTTGTCCACGGTGCAAACGTAGCGAACACCTAAACGCGGCGCGCGCCCGGGGGTGCCGTACGGGCACCCGCCCCCTCCCGCACCGCGCTCAGCAGGGCGTTCGCCCGGGGCGAGGCGGCCAGCGCCTCCAGGGTCAGCGGCCGTCCCGCCGAGTCCGCCAGCGGCAGCCGCCAATTGGGGTACTGGTCCCAGGTCCCGGGCAGGTTCTGCGGCCGCCGGTCCCCCACCGCGTCGGGCAGCCATACGCCGACCATCCGGGCGGGGGTGCGCAGCAGGAAGCCGTACAGGGCCCGTACGGCGGCCTCCTCGCCCTTGGTGTCCAGGCCGAGCCCCTCCAGTACGTCCAGCCACTGGGCGGTGTCGGCGGCGTCCTGGGCCCGCTCCTCCTCCACCGGGCGCGTCAGCAGGCCGAGCCGGTCGCGCAGTTCCACGTGGCCGCCGGCCAGTTTGGCGGCGGTGGGCGGCAGGTCGTGGGTGGTGGCGGTGGCCAGGCAGTCGGCGCGCCAGGCCTCGGGGGCGAGCGGCTGCCCGTCGCCCGCCCAGTCGCGTTCGAACCAGAGGACCGAGGTGCCGAGCACCCCGCGCCGGGCCAGCGCCTCGCGGACGCGCGGCTCCACCGTCCCGAGGTCCTCGCCGATGACGGGGGCCCCGGCCCGGTGGGCCTCCAGTACCAGGATCGCGAGCATCGCCTCGCCGTCGTACGAGACGTACGTGCCGTCGGCGGGCGGGGCGCCCTCCGGGATCCACCAGAGCCGGAACAGGCCCATGACGTGATCGATGCGCAGGGCGCCGGCGTAGCGGAACACCCCGCGCAGCAGGGCCCGGAACGGCGCGTACCCGGTGGCCGCGAGCCGGTCGGGCCGCCACGGCGGCAGCCCCCAGTCCTGGCCGCGGGCGTTGAAGGCGTCGGGCGGGGCGCCGACGGAGACGCCCTTCGCGTAGAGGGGCGGACCGAGGGTGTCCGAGCCCTGCGGGTGCACCCCGACGGCGAGGTCGTGGACGATGCCGACCGGCATCCCGGCCTCGCGGGCGGCCTGCTGGGCGGCGGCGAGCTGGGTGTCCGTCAGCCAGACCAGCCAGCGGTGGAAGTCCGCCCCGCCTGCGAAATCGCGGTCCGCGCACCAGGCGGCGTGCCGGTCGAGCGCCGCACCCTGCTCAGCGCAGAAGCGTCGGTAGTCGGCCTCGCGTTCGGGGGTGCGCGGGGCGGCATAGAGCAGTTCGAGGGCCCGGCGCTTCAGCTCCCAGACGGCGTCGCGGTCGATCAGCGCGCCCTTCTCGGTCACCTCGCGGCGCAGCTCGGCGCCTTGGCCTGCGAGTTCGGCGAGGGCCTCCCGGTCGGGGCAGTCGGCGTACTCGGGGACGTCCTCGATCCGCAGGTGGACGGGGTCGGGGAAGCGGCGCGAGGAGGGCCGGTACGGGGAGGGGTCGGTCGGCTCCCCGGGCACGGCGGCGTGCAGCGGGTTGACCTGGACGAACCCGACCCCGTGGGCCCGGCCGGCCCACCGGGCCAGCGCGGCGAGATCGCCGAGGTCCCCCATGCCCCAGGACCGCTCGGAGAGCAGGGAGTACAGCTGCACGAGCACCCCGTGCACCCGCCCGCCCCCGACGGGCGCCCGCTCCGGAGCCACGATCAGCGTGGCGTCCCCGGTACGCCCGTCCGGGGTCTCGGCGACGAGCCGGTGCACCCCGAACGGCGGCACTCGCCCCGGCTCCCGGCCCGAGTCGCCGGCGCGCTCCGCGCTCGGCCCGCGGCCCTCGGCCTCGTCCCCCTCGGCCTCGGCGCCCTCCAGGCGGATCCGCGTACCGGGAGGGAGCGCGGCCAGCTCCGCGGGCGGCTCCGACCCGGCCCACCACACCAGCACGGGCGGCAGCAGCCGGTGCGCGGCCTCGCGCTCGGCTTCGGCCAGGTGCCGTCGTACGGCTTCCGGGGTGTCGCAGTCCACGCCCAGCTCCCGCAGCACGGCGGCGACGGTGGCCTCCGGGACCCGGACGGTGATGTCCTCGGCGGGCTGGTAGGTGGTGGCGACGCCGTGCAGCGCCGCGAGCCGGGCGAGGTCGTCCATGTGAGTACCTGTGTCCCTGGGTCTAGTCGCCGGCGGCAGCGGCCGCGGCGGGCGTGGTCGGTTCGCTCGTCAGCGGGGCCTCTTCGGCGAGCGGGGGCTCGCTGGTCAGCGGCGCGTGCGCGGAACCGGCGAGCGGGGGCTCGCTGGTGAGGGGCCCCTCGGCGGGCCCGGCCTGCGCGGGCAGGTGGGCGAGCAGAGGGGTGTGACGGGTGCCGGGTGCGGTGTTCACGGGCGGTTGCTCCTTTGTCCGTACGCGGTGTGAGGGTGGGTCAGGGACCATGGAACACCGCTGGGGAACATCGCAGCCATACCCCGTGGACAGCACCGCATTCCTGGCGCATCCAGGTCAGAACCCCCGCGGCGGCGCAGACCGGCGGGCGCGGGCGGCGGGGCAGGCGGACGGGCGCCCGCGCCGGCTTCCGGAGGGCGGGGCGGGGCAGGACGGGCTGGGCAGGACGGGTTGGGCAGGACGGGGAGACGGCACCGCACGGCGGCAGCCCGCACCCGCCGCGGGGACCGCCCCGGGACCCGGGGTCCGGGGGCGGCTCCGTCCTCTACTACGACGCCGCTGCTACGACGCGGCCGCGCCGATGCGGTCCAGGGCCGCTTCCGCCCCGTACGGTTCCAGGTACGGCATCCAGCGGGGATCCCGGTGGCCCGTGCCGATGATGCGCCAGGCCAGACCCGACGGCGGCTCCGGCTGGTGGCGCAGGCGCCAGCCCAGCTCCAGCAGGTGCCGGTCCGCCTTGACGTGGTTGCACCGCCGGCATGCGGCGACCACGTTGTCCCACACGTGCTGCCCGCCCCGGCTGCGCGGGATCACGTGGTCGACGCTGGTCGCGACCCCGCCGCAGTACATGCAGCGCCCGCCGTCGCGGGCGAACAGCGCGCGGCGGGTGAGTGGAACGGGCCCCCGGTAGGGGACCCGCACGAAGCGCTTGAGCCGGACCACGCTGGGCGCGGGGACGACTCTCGTCGCGCTGTGCAGAAAGGCGCCGGATTCCTCCAGAGAGACAGCTTTGTTCTCCAGGACGAGGACGAGCGCGCGGCGGAGCGGTACGACGCCGAGCGGCTCGTACGACGCATTGAGGACCAGGACGTGCGGCACGGACTGCCTCCTTGTACGCCGGCGGCGCGTGGCTCGCGCCGGGACGATCTGCTCTCCAGTCTCCCCTTACGGCTGGTCGAAGCGCCACCACGCGCCCGTAACGGGTCCGAGGTGTTTTCAACCACACCCGCTTCATCCCCAGGTGAACCCGGTCTCTCCCTCGAACACGGCAACGGGGTCACCCGAATGCCCCGTTAGTGTGGATGGCCTGCCCCGCACACCCCTTTCCGCGGGCAGACCGCTATACCTGGAGGTTCCCGTCGTGCCCTGGCCTGCCGCCCTGCTGCCCCTGGCAGCCGACGCCCCGGACCCGGCCGCTTCCGTCAAGGAGGCCCACGAGAGCGTCACGAACGCCGCCAGTTTCATCGAGGAGAACTGGGCCGGATGGCTGTACCTCGGCCTGAAGATCCTGCTGATCCTGGTGATCGCGGCCGCGTTCCGCTCGCTGGTCCGCAAGTCGCTGACCAAGCTCATAACGCGCATGAACCGGGGTGCCGAGGCCGTCGAGGGCATGGCGCTCGGCGGGCTCCTCGTCAACGCGGAGCGCCGGCGGCAGCGCTCGGAGGCGATCGGCTCGGTCTTGCGTTCGGTGGCTTCGTTCCTGATCCTCGGCACGGCCGGGCTGATGGTGCTCGGCGCGCTCGGCATCAACCTGGGCCCGCTGCTCGCGAGTGCCGGCGTGGCCGGTGTGGCGATCGGTTTCGGCGCGCGGAACCTGGTGACGGACTTCCTGTCCGGCGTGTTCATGATCCTTGAGGACCAGTACGGCGTCGGCGACAAGATCGACGCGGGGGTGGCCTCCGGCGAGGTCGTCGAGGTCGGCCTGCGCGTCACCAAGCTGCGCGGTGACAACGGCGAGATCTGGTACGTCCGCAACGGCGAGATCAAGCGGATCGGCAACCTCAGCCAGGGCTGGGCGACGGCGGGCGTGGACGTCCAGGTCAAGCCGTCGGAGAGCCTCACCCGCATCCGCGAGGTGGTCAAGCACGTCGCGGATGGCCTGGCCAAGGAGTCCCCGTGGGACGAGCGCCTGTGGGGCCCGGTGGAGGTGCTGGGCCTGGACGAGGTGCTGCTGGCCTCCATGACGGTGAAGGTGTCGGCGAAGACGATGCCGGGCCAGCAGTTCGCCGTGGAGCGCGAGCTGCGCTGGCGGATCAAGGAGGCCTTCGACGAGGCCGGCATCCGGATCATCGGCGGTCTGCCGGCCGCGGAGGACGAGGAGGACGCGGCCGACCCGTCGGCCGCCGTGGCCGCGCCGTCGGCGCTCGCCAACCCGGCCTCCCCGCAGTCCCTGGCCACCGCCCCGATCCCGCCGCCGGCCGCCGGCGCCCCGCGGATCACCAAGTAGCCCCTCCCCTCTTTCCTTTCTCCTCCCTCTCTCTCGCACCACTCCGCTGCCCCCGCAGGTTCATTTCTGCGGGGGCAGCGGCATTGACACAGCTCAAACACCGATAGGAAACTTACCTAACAGTTCCTGAAGGCCACGGCCACGCCAGGGCCACGGCCAGGTGAGCGGAGAGCGCCCATGACCGGCACCACCCCCGGTACCCCCAGCCTGCTGCGCGTCATGAACGACCGCGCCGCGCTGGACCTGCTGCTGGAGCACGGACCCCTGTCCCGCACCCGGATCGGCCGGCTCACCGGGCTCTCCAAACCCACCGCCTCCCAGCTGCTGGCCCGCCTCGAAGCCGCCGGGCTGGTCGTGGCCTCCGGCACCGCCGGCGGCCGCCCCGGCCCCAGCGCCCAGCTGTACGGGGTCAACCCGCGCGCCGCCCACGTCGCCGGACTGGACGTCACCCCGGGCGGCATCGTCGCGGCCGTCGCCGACCTCACCGGCGAGGTGATCGGCAGCCACGAGCTCCCGTACGCCGAGGGCACCGGGGCCGTCGACCGGGTCACCCTGGCCCTCGGCGGGGCCGTCAAGGACGCCGGGCTCCAGCGCTCCGACATCCACCGGGTCGTCATCGCCACCCCGGGGTCCTTCGACCCGAGGACCGGGGCGCTGCGCTACGCCGACCACCTGCCCGGCTGGCACTCCCCCACCCTGCTGGAGGAGCTCGCGGCGGCCCTGCCGATGCCGGTCGAGTACGAGAACGACGTGAACCTGGCCGCGGTCGCCGAGCAGCGGCTCGGCGCGGCCCGCGGCCACGGGGACTTCGTCCTGCTGTGGAACGAGGAGGGCCTCGGCGCCGCCCTGGTGCTCGGCGGCCGGCTGCACCGCGGGTGGACCGGCGGCGCCGGGGAGGTCGGTTTCCTGCCCGTGCCGGGCCATCCCCTGGTCCGGCAGGTCACCCAGGTCAACTCCGGTGGCTACCAGGAACTGGCCGGCGTACAGGCGGTGCCCGGGATGGCGGCCGCGCTGGGCATCGGAGTACCGCCCGGGGCCGCCGCCGCGCAGCCCGCAGGACCCGGCGCCGGAGCGGCGGTCACGCCGCTCGCCACGCCGGTCGCCACCGCGGTCGCCCTGCTGGCGCAGGCCGCCGGGCACCCGGAGGGGGCGAACCTGCTGCTGCTGCGCCAGTACGCCACCGCCCTGGCCACCGGCATCGCCTCGCTGGTCGCCGTACTGGACCCGGAGATCGTGGTCCTGTCCGGCGCGGTGACCACCGCCGGCGGGGACCCGCTGCGCGAGCTCGTCGAGGCGGAGCTCGCCGATCTCGCCCCCTCCCGGCCACGCCTGGTGTCCGGCACCGTACGCGACCGGCCCGTACTGCGCGGCGCGCTGGAGAGCGCCCTCGCCGCCACCCGCGACGAGGTCTTCGACACCTCGCGCCGCTGACCGCCCCACCCCGCAGGACCAGTACCCCCGGCACCACCCCCTGCACCACCCCCGGCACCCCACTCCTCGTCGCATCCCCTGGCCCCGTACCGGAAGTTCCTCCCGCAGAGAGCGAGCCCCGCCATGCCCAGAACCCGCCGTCTGACCGCCGCGGCCACCGCCGTCGCCGCGCTGTCCGTCCTCGCCACCGCGTGTACGGGCCAGAGCGGCACCGCGGCCTCCGACGATCCGGACAAGGAGGTCACGCTCAACTTCTGGCACGGCTGGTCCGCGCCGAGCGAGGCCAAGGCGATCGAGGAGAACATCGCCCGGTTCGAAAAGGCGCACCCGAACATCAAGGTCAAGGTCACGGGCAACATGACCGACGACAAGATCAACCAGGCGCTGCGCGCGGGCGGGGACAAGGCCCCCGACGTGGTCTCCTCCTTCACCACCGACAGCGTCGGCAAGTTCTGCAACTCCGGTGCCTTCGCCGATCTGAACCCCTTCCTCCAGAAGTCCGGCATGGACAAGGCGAAGGTCTTCCCCAAGACCCTGCTGGAGTACACCCAGTTCAACGGCAACCAGTGCACGCTGCCGCTGCTGAACGACGCGTACGGCCTCGTCTACAACAAGGACGCCTTCAAGGCCGCGGGCATCACCGAGCCGCCGAAGACGTGGAGCCAGTTCGCCGAGGTCGCGCAGAAGCTGACCAAGCCCGACGGGGACTCGTACGACCAGCTCGGCGTCATGCCGACCTACCACGGCTACGAGACCACCCCCGTGCGCCTGGCCGCGCAGTGGAGCCCGAAGTACTTCGACGCCGACGGCAAGTCCAACCTGGCCAAGGACCCGGCGTTCGCGAGCATGCTGACGGCGCAGAAGGACCTGGTGGCCAAGCTCGGCGGCTACGAGAAGCTGGAGAAGTTCCGCAGCACCTTCGGCGACGAGTGGAGCGCCGAGCACCCCTTCCACAAGGGCCAGGTCGCGATGCAGATCGACGGCGAGTGGCGGGCGGCGATGGCCAAGGAGGCCGGAGTCACCTTCGAGATCGGCACCGCGCCGCTGCCGGTGCCGGACGACCAGGTCGCCGACTACGGCAAGGGCTACCTCTCCGGCACGATCATGGGCATCGCCTCGGGCAGCAAGAAGCGGAACGCCTCCTGGGAGCTGGTGAAGTACATGACCACCGACACCGAGGCGGTCGTGGCGTTCGCCAACGCCATCCACAACGTGCCCTCCACCCTGGCGGCCCTGGAGTCCCCGAACCTCCAGGTCACCCCGGAGTTCAAGACCTTCATCGACATCGCCCGGCACCCGAAGTCGAACACCACCCCGGCCCAGGCCGACGGCGGCACCTACCAGCTGACCTTCCAGGACCTCGCGTACGCGGTCGAGAAGGGCGATGTCGCCGACATCCCGGCCGGTCTCGCCAAGACCGGGCAGCAGATCGACACGGACATCGCGAAGGCGAAGTAGCCTCCGATGACCAGCACCGGCACCAGCGCCGTCGCACCCCCGCTGCGGGCGAAGCGCCGGCGGTCCGCCCTGCGGACCGCGGCCTTCATGTCGCCCTGGCTGATCGGGTTCGCCGTCTTCTTCGCGTACCCGCTCCTCTCCACCGTGTACTTCTCCTTCACGAAGTACGACGGCTTCCGCCCGCCCGTCTTCAACGGCCTCGACAACTGGACGTACGTCTTCACGGACTATCCGCTGTTCTGGCCGGCCATGCGCAACACCCTGTGGCTGGTCGTGGTGATGGTCGCCTGCCGGGTCGTCTTCGGCCTCGGCGTCGGCCTGCTCATCACCAAGATCAAAACGGGGGCGGGGGTCTTCCGGACCCTGTTCTACCTGCCCTACCTGGCCCCGCCGGTGGCCGCGACCCTGGCCTTCGTCTTCCTGCTCAACCCCGGCACCGGCCCGGTCAACACCCTGCTGGAGGCGGTCGGCCTGCCCGCCCCCGGCTGGTTCACCGACGCCGACTGGTCCAAGCCCGCGCTCACCGCCCTGGCGGTGTGGGGGGTCGGCGACCTGATGGTCATCTTCATGGCCGCGCTGCTCGACGTACCGAAGGAGCAGTACGAGGCCGCGGAGCTGGACGGGGCCGGCGCCTGGGCACGGTTCCGGCACATCACCTTGCCGAACATCTCGCCGATCATCCTGTTCGCGGTGGTCACCGGGGTCATCCAGGCCATGCAGTACTACACGCAGCCCCTGGTGGCGGGGAAGGTCGCCGCGGGGGTCATCGGCGGCTCGGGCCAGCAGTTCGAACCGGGCTACCCCGACAAGTCCACGCTGACCCTCCCCCAGGTCGTCTACAACGTCGGCTTCCAGCGCTTCGACTACGGCACCGCGTGTGTCGTCGCGCTGGTCCTCTTCGCCCTCTCCATGGCCTTCACCGCACTCCTGATGCGCCGCCGTGGCGGGCTGATCGGAGCAGGTGACTGAGATGGCCCAGCTGACCGACACGAAGGTGCCCGCAGCCGCGAGGACGTCCGGGGCCGCCTCACGGACGACCGGACCGCGCCGCAGCGGCGGCAGCGCCGGCCGCAAGGCCCTCCTGCACTGGATCGGCGTGCACGCACTCGGCGTCGCCGCCGCCCTGTTCTTCGTCCTCCCGTTCGTCTTCCTCTTCCTGACCTCCCTGATGAGCGACCAGCAGGCGCTGACCCGCGACCTGGTGCCCGACACCTGGGAATGGGGCAACTACGCGAAGGTGTGGAACACCCCGGGCTTCCTGACCTGGTGGCGCAACACCCTGCTGTACGCGGGGCTGGGCACACTGCTGACCGTGGTCTCCTCGGTGCCCGTGGCGTACGCGCTCGCCAAGTTCCGCTTCCGCGGGCGGCGGCTGTCGCTGCTGCTGGTGATCGCCATGATGATGCTGCCGCCGCAGGTAGTGGTCATCCCGATGTACCTGTTCTGGGCCAAGCAGCTGGACCTGTCCGGCACGCTGTGGCCGCTGATCATCCCGATGGCGTTCGGCGACGCGTTCTCGATCTTCCTGCTCCGCCAGTTCCTGCTGACCATCCCCGACGAGTACCTGGACGCGGCCAAGGTCGACGGCTGCGGCGAGGTCCGCACCCTGCTGCGCGTCGTCCTGCCGATGGCGAAGCCGGGGATCGCCGCCGTCGCGCTGTTCCAGTTCTTCTCCGCCTGGAACGACTACTTCGGCCCGCAGATCTACGCCTCGGACAACCCCGCCGCCTGGACCCTCAGTTACGGACTGGAGTCCTTCAAGGGGGCGCACCACACCAACTGGAACCTCACCATGGCCGCGACCGTGCTGGTCATGGCGCCGGTGATCGTCCTCTTCTTCTTCGCCCAGAAGGCGTTCGTCGAGGGCGTCACCCTGACGGGAGTGAAAGGCTAGTGACCATGAAACTCGCAGTGGTGGGCGGCGGTTCCACCTACACGCCCGAGTTGATCGACGGCTTCGCGCGGCTGCGCGACACCCTGCCGATCAGCGAGCTGGTGCTGATCGACCCCGCCACCGAGCGGCTGGAGCTGATCGGCGCGCTGGCCCGGCGGATCTTCGCCAAGCAGGGGCACCCGGGGCGGGTCACCACCACCGCCGATCTCGACGCGGGCGTCGAGGGCGCCGACGCGGTCCTGCTCCAGCTGCGCATCGGCGGGCAGGCGGCCCGGCTCCAGGACGAGACCTGGCCGCTGGAGTGCGGCTGCGTGGGGCAGGAGACCACCGGCGCCGGCGGGCTCGCCAAGGCGCTGCGGACGGTGCCGGTGGTGCTGGACATCGCCGAACGGGTCCGGCGGGCCAACCCGGACGCCTGGATCATCGACTTCACCAACCCGGTCGGGATCGTCACCCGCGCCCTGCTGCGGGCCGGGCACAAGGCCGTCGGACTGTGCAACGTGGCCATCGGCTTCCAGCGGAAGTTCGCGGCGCTGCTGGACCTGGCCCCGGCCGACATCCACCTGGACCACGTGGGCCTCAACCACCTCACCTGGGAGCTGGGGGTGCGCAAGGGCGGCCCCGACGGTGAGGACCTGCTGCCCGGGCTGCTCGCCGAGCACGGCGCGGCCGTCGCCGAGGACCTGCGGCTCCCGCGCGCGGTGCTGGACCGCCTGGGCGTCGTGCCCTCGTACTACCTGCGGTACTTCTACGCGCACGACGCCGTGGTGCGCGAGCTGGGCGGCAAGCCCGCGCGGGCCGCCGAGGTCGCCGCGATGGAGCAGGAGCTGCTCGCCCTGTACGCCGATCCGGCGCTGGACGAGAAGCCCGAGCTGCTGGCCAAGCGGGGCGGGGCCTTCTACTCGGAGGCGGCCGTGGACCTGGCGGCGGCGCTGCTGGGCGACGGCGGGCCGGGCCCGGCCGCCGTGCAGGTGGTCAACACGCTCAACAACGGCACCCTGCCGTTCCTCCCGGACGACGCGGTGATCGAGGTGCAGGCCCGGGTGGACCGGTCCGGCCCGGTGCCGCTGGCCGTGCCCCGGCTGGACCCGCTGTACGCCGGTCTGGTCGCGCACGTCACGGCGTACGAGGACCTGGCGCTGGACGCGGCCGTACGGGGTGGTCGCGAGCGGGTCTTCAAGGCGCTGCTGGCGCACCCGCTGGTCGGCCAGTTCGACCTCGCGCAGGGGCTGACCGACCGTCTCCTCGCGCACAACAAGGAGCACCTGGCATGGGCGTAACCCCTACCGCCCCCACCCCCAGGTCGGCCCCCACCCCCAGGTCCGCCCCTCCCGCCCGGCCCGCCGTCCTGGCCATCGACGCGGGCAACAGCAAGACGGACGCGGCCCTGATCGCCGCGGACGGCACGGTCCTCGGCACCGGGCGCTCCGGCGGCTTCCAGCCGCCGCGCACCGGTGTCGAGGAGGCGGTGGACGTACTGGCGCAGGCGGTCGCGGAGGCAGCCGAGGCGGCCGCGCTGCCCCTGCCCGCGCCCGGTGAGCCGTACGCCGAGCAGGTCGCGGCGTGTCTGGCCAATGCCGACCTACCGGTGGAGGAGCGCCGGCTCGCGGACGCGATCGGCGCGCGCGGCTGGGGCTCGGCCACCCGGGTGTTCAACGACACCTTCGCGATCCTGCGGGCCGGGCTCTCCGGGGGCGAGCCGCCGCGGGGTGTGGCGGTGGTGTGCGGGGCCGGCATCAACTGCGTGGGGATGCGGCCCGACGGGCGCACGGCCCGCTTCCCGGCCCTCGGACAGATCTCCGGGGACTGGGGCGGCGGGGGCGGCCTGGCCGCGGAGGCCCTGTGGTGGGCGGCGCGGGCGCAGGACGGGCGGGGCGGCCCGACGGAGCTGGCGGCGGCGCTGCCGGGGCACTTCGGGCTCGGTTCGATGGCCGAGCTGATCGAGGCGCTGCACCTGGGGACGCTGGCGCACGGGCGGACCCACGAGCTGGTGCCGGTGCTGTTCTCGGTGGCCGCGGCGGGCGACGCGGTGGCCTCGGCGATCGTGGAGCGGCAGGCGGACGAGGTGGTGGTGCTGGCTGCGGTGGCGCTGGCCCGGCTGGACCTGCTGGAGGAGGAGGCTCCGGTGCTGCTCGGCGGCGGTGTCCTCACGGCCGGCCACGAGCAGCTGGACCGGCGGATCGCGGCCGGGCTGGCCCGGCGGGCACCGCGTGCCCGGGTGTCGGTGGTCTCGGCCCCGCCCGTACTGGGTGCGGGACTGCTGGGGCTGGACGCGCTCGGCGCCCTGCCCGAGGCCCATGGAAAACTCCGTGCCCATTTCGGGTGAACCCGCCCCGGAAGGCCCCGCGTCTGGAACCGTGGCGGCCGTGGAGACGTATTCACGGTGAAGGGGTGGGGTCGGCGCGCACCGGGGGGATCGCCAAGATCCAGCACCGGGTGCTGTGGTTGACCGCCACTACGGCCATACTGCTGCGGAGCAGTCAGGACCGAGGGGGAGGTCAGGTGGCCATCACATCACGCGCGCCCGCGCCCGGGGGCGCTGTCGCCGTGCCGCCCCCGGGTCCCCCCGGAGGCCCGCCGGAGGCGCCTCCCCGGCCGGGTACGGCCTGGGCCGAGGGCGTGGAGCGGCTGCGCGCGGCCGCCACGACCGAGCCCGGCCGGCTGCGGATCATCGGGGCGGTCCTGGCCGCCCTGGTGCTGCTGTTCGGCATGGTGACCGTCTGGCAGATCTCCTCCCGGGTCGGCGCCGCGGACGACGTGGTGGGCCGCAGCCAGCCGCTGAGCGCGGACGCGGCGAGCCTCTACCGCTCCCTCGCGGATGCCGACACGGCCTCCTCCAGCGGTTTCCTGGCCGGCGGCGACGAGCCGCGCGAGGTCCGCGAGCGGTACGAGAAGGACATCGCCAACGCCTCGAAGCTGCTGGTGAACGCGGCCGCCAACACCGGGGCGGACGAGGACTCGCGCAAGCAGATCTCGCTGCTGAGCGAGCAGCTGCCCCGTTACACGGGCCTGATAGAGCAGGCCCGCGCCACGAACAAACAGGGCCTGCCGCTGGGCGGCGCCTATTTGCGGTACGCCAACGAGCAGATGAGCACCCAGCTGCTGCCCGCCGCGCAGCGGCTGTACGAGGCGGAGACGGGCCGCCTCTACACGGACTACGACGATGCCCGCTCGCTGCCGCTGGCCTCGCTCGGCGCGGGCCTGCTCGCGCTCGCCGCGCTGGCGTGGGCGCAGCGCCGCAACTACCGCCGCACGAACCGGGTCTTCAACCACGGCCTCGTGGCGGCCACGGCCGCCTCGCTGGTGGTGCTGCTGTGGCTGGCCGTGGGGCACACGGTCGCCCGGTCGGGGCTGGCCGAGGCTCGAGTGGACGGGCAGGAGTCGCTGAAGGTGCTCAACGACGCGCGGATCGCCTCCCTCCAGGCGCGCGCCAGTGAGAACCTGACCCTGATCGCGCGGGGCGCCGTACTGGCCGCGGACAACAAGTCCGACAAGTACGACGTGGACTTCACGGCCGAGATGAAGGAGCTGGACGCGGGTCTGGCGACGGCGCGGAAGCTGGCCGACGACAGCAGCGGGCGGGATCCGGTGGCCCGCGCCGAGGACGGCGTCAAGCAGTGGAAGCAGCGGCACGCGGCGGCCCGGGAGACCGACCTGCGCGGTGACTACCAGGCCGCTCTGCCCCAGGTCATCGGGGACAAGGACCACAAGGACAGCAGCGGGGCATCGTTCGACACGGTGGACGCGTCCCTGGAGCAGGCAGTGGCCCATGAGCAGAAGGAGTTCACCCGGGCGGCCCGGGGCGGGCTCGGCGCGCTGGGCGGTTTGGTGACGGGTTCGGCCGCCCTGGCGGTCATCGGCGCGGCGGCGGCACTGCTCGGCATCGGGCGCCGGCTTTCGGAGTACAGGTGACAGCGATGCGGATACGCGTGAAGTCCCACGACGAGGGCCACGGCGAGGGCCACGACGGCGGAGCACCCGGTGCGGCCGGGATGCCCGGCCCGGTGCCCCGTGCCTCCGGGCCGCGGCGCGTGGCGGCGCGGCTGCGCGGCTGGGGCGGGGTGAGCGCGATGGCCGCCGCCTGCGCGGTCACGGCCGCGGCCGTCCTGCTGCCGCTGGCCCAGGCGGCCCCGGAGAGCGGCCACCCCGCCGTGGTCCGCGAACCCGCCTCGATGGCGGCCGCCCCGGCCCCCTGGGCGCTCACCGACACCTGCCAGGACCCGGAGGCCAGCCTGCGCCCGAACGGCGTGGACGGGCCGACCATCGAGCGGATCCGCAAGGCGGGCAAACTCGTCGCGGGCGTGGACCAGAACAGCTTCAAGTGGGGCTACCGCAACCCGGTCGACGGCCGGCTCGACGGGTTCGACATCGCCTTGGTCAAGGCCATCGCGAAGGACATCCTGGGCGACGAGAGCGCGGTCATCTACCGGGCCATCCCCACCAGCCAGCGCGTCCCCGCGCTCCAGGACGGCCGCGTCGACGTCGTCGTACGGACCATGACGATCAACTGCAAGCGGCTGGAGGACGTCGCCTTCTCGACGGCGTACTTCGAGGCCGGGCAGCAGGTCCTGGCCCCCAAGGGCTCGCCGATCACCGGGTACGACGCCTCGCTGAAGGACCGCAGGATCTGCACCGCGGCCGGCTCCACGGCCGAGGCGGCGCTCAAGGCCCAGCCGTACGGCTCGGTGCCGGTCAGCGTGCCCAACCAGCTCGACTGCCTGGTCCGGCTCCAGCTGGGCGAGGTGGACGGCATCATCACGGACAACGCGCTCGCGGCCGGCCAGGCCGCGCAGGACCCGTCGGTGCGCCTCGTCGGCTCCCCGTTCACCAGGGAGTTCTACGGGGTGGCCATGAACAAGGACGCCTCCGACCTGGTGCGCCGGGTCAACAAGGTGCTGGAGAACTACCGCGCCGGCGGTGACGGCAGCCCCTGGATGCAGGCGTACGTGACGCACCTCAAGCCCGTTCTGCCCGGCGTGGCCGGACCGCCCGCGCCGAAGTACCGGGATGGCTGAGACAGGTGGCAGAGTCGGAGCCCGATGTCGGGGAAGCGGAGGCGGGGCTGGTGGAGGCGCAGTCGGCAGTGATGGACCGGGACGACGTCGACCGCGCCCTGGCCCGGCTCGGCGCGGAGCACGAGGCCGTCGAAACCTCGCTGCTCGCCCTCCAGGACCACGCCGGGCGCCGGCTGCTGGAAGGGGCCGGACTGACCGGCGTCACCAAGGAGCGGTGGGCGGCGGCCGACGCCTCCATCACCCGGCTGTGGACGTACTTCGACGCCTACAGCGGGGCGCTGGGCGCCGCCCGGGCGATCCGCGAGCGGCGCCGCTGGCCCGGCCGCGAGGAACTGATCGAGCTGACCGAGCGGCTGCGCGGGCCCGGGGTGCTGATCGCCGGGGCCGGGGCGGAGGGCGTGGCGCTGGCGGAGCGGCTCTCGCTCGCCGAGCTGGTGTCGCGGATGAACGAGCTGTACGCGAGCTCGCTGGACGTGGTGGTGGCCGCCGACTCGGTGTGGTCGGCGCTGCCCGCCCGCATCGACCTGCTCGCGGCGGAGCTGCACCGTACGCGCTCGCTGGCCCACTCGGTGGGGGTCCGCCCGGGCGAGCACCCCTCGGGCGACGACCTGGAGGCGATCACCGCCGAGCTGACCGGGCTGCGGGAGCAGGTGATCGCGGACCCGCTGGCGTTCTGGCAGCCGGTGGCGGGGAGTTCCGCGCCCGGCGGCGGCCGTCCGGACACCACCCGGTACGACCGGGCCGCGGTCGCGCTGGAGGACGTACGGCGGGAGATCGAGGCGGTCCTGGCCGTACGGCAGGACGCCGAGCGGCGGCTGATCAGCCTGCGGGACGTGCTCTCGCGGGCCGACCGGACCCTGGCGGAGGCGCGGACGGCGCGCGGCGAGGTGCTGGCGAAGATCGCGGCGTCGGAGGTGCCCGTGGTGAGCGGGCCGCCGACGGCGCTCCAGGAGCAGCTGGCGGCGGCGGCCGAGTACCGCCGCCAGGCCCGGTGGCACCGGCTCTCGCCACTGCTGGAATCGCTGGAGGAGCGGGCCGAGGAGGAACTGCGCCGGGCCCGCGAATCGTTGACAGCGGTGACGGCACCCTTGGCGGTACGGGCGGAACTGCGCGGGCGGCTGGACGCGTACAAGGCGAAGGTGGCCCGGCACGGCATGGCGGAGGACCCGCTCCTGATCGAGCGGTACGACACGGCCCGGCGGATGTTGTGGAGCGCGCCCTGCGATCTGCGGGCCGCCGAGCAGGCCGTGCTGCGTTACCAGCAGGCGGCGGCCGAGTCACTGGCACCACCGCAGCCGCAGTACCGGCCCGAGGGGCCGGGGAAGGAGGAGGACGCATGAGTCTGGTCGGAACCGCGTGCGTTCGCCCCGGCTGCCCGGGGTCGTACGAGGACATGGGCGACGGCGAGCTGTACTGCGACACCTGCGGTCTGGCGCCGATCGGCGCCGTCGCGGCGGGCGCGGAGGAGCTGGTCTCGCCGCCGACGGGGATGACGAGCGCGGCCCGCTACCCCGACGCGAACGGGTCGCAGGGGTCGCAGGGTTCGCAGGGTTCGGCCCGGTCCGGCCGCTCGGGGTCGACGTCGGCCTCGGCGCGCTCCTCACGGTCCTCGCGCTCCTCGTCTTCGCGCCGCTCGGTGTCGGGCCGGCTCTCCCGCTCCCTGCCGGGCGCCGCGTCCAGCCGCTCGGTGTCGGTGCGCAGTTCGGGCTCGGCCTCCGGGTCCTCGGGGCGCGGCCGGCTGGGCGCCGGGCTGGTCAACATCCCGGAGGTGCCGCGTCCGGATCCCTCGGCGGCGGTGCTGGAGAACCCGGAGGTGCCCGAGCGAAAGCGGTTCTGCTCGCGCTCGGACTGCGGTGCTCCGGTGGGCCGCTCGCGCGGCGACCGGCCGGGCCGGACCGAGGGTTTCTGCACCAAGTGCGGGCACCCGTACTCCTTCGTGCCGAAGTTGCGTGCGGGGGAGGTCGTCCACGGTCAGTACGAGGTGGCGGGCTGTCTGGCGCACGGCGGCCTCGGCTGGGTGTACCTGGCGGTGGACCGGGCCGTCTCGGACCGGTGGGTGGTGCTCAAGGGCCTGCTGGACACCGGGGACCAGGACGCGATGGCCGCGGCGATCTCGGAGCGGCGCTTCCTCGCGGAGATCGAGCACTCCAACATCGTGCGGATCTACAACTTCGTGGAGCACCTGGACCAGCGGACGGGTTCGCTGGACGGGTACATCGTCATGGAGTACGTCGGCGGCAAATCGCTGAAGGAGATAGCGAACGAGCGGCGGCGGCCCGACGGCCGGCGCGATCCGCTGCCGGTGGAGCAGGCCTGTGCGTACGGGATCGAGGCACTGGAGGCGCTCGGGCACCTGCACAGCAGGAACCTTCTGTACTGCGACTTCAAGGTCGACAACGCGATCCAGCAGCAGGACCAGCTGAAGCTGATCGACATGGGCGCGGTGCGCCGGATGGACGACGAGGAGTCGGCCATCTACGGCACGGTGGGATACCAGGCTCCGGAGGTGGCCGAGCTCGGCCCCTCGGTCGCTTCCGACCTGTACACGGTGGCGCGGACGCTGGCCGTCCTGACCTTCGACTTCCAGGGCTACACGAACGTGTTCGTGGATTCGCTGCCGGACCCGGAGCACATCGAGGTGTTCGGGCGGTACGAGTCCTTCTACCGGCTGCTGGTCCGGGCGACGGATCCGGATCCGGGCCGGCGGTTCTCGTCCGCGCAGGAGATGGCGGACCAGCTGACGGGCGTGCTGCGGGAGGTCGTCGCGCTGCAGACGGGCCGGCCGCGCCCGCAGCTCTCCACGCTCTTCGGGCCGGAGCTGCGGGTTCCGGACACCCGGCTGTTCGCCGACGTGGCCGGGGCCGAGGTGTCCCGGCTGGGGGCGCGGGCGGTGCCGGGGCCCGCGGCGGGCGGCCGTCGGCCCGGGCGTCGGCCCGGGCTGTCGGCGATCCTGCCGGGTCCGGTTCCGGGTTCGGTTCCGGCCTCGGGCTCGGGTGCGGCGGTGGCCCCGGGGGCGGCGGCCCTCTCGGCTCCGCTCGGGACGACCTCGACGCACCGGGTCGGCGGACAGGCCGCAGCCGTCCCGGCGGCGCGCCGGGCTCCGGAGCAGCCCGGCCGGCATGCGGCCCCGGTGGCGGCGCCCGTGCCCGTGCCGGGCGTGCGCGCCACCGAACTGGCCGCGCTGGAGGCCCGGGGCATGGCGCTGGCCCTGCCGGTGCCGCTGGTGGACTCGGGAGACCCCAACGCAGGCTTCCTGGCCGGACTCCTGGCCTCCGCACCGGGCGACCTGCTGGGCGCCCTGCGTTCGGCGCCCGCCGACTCGGCCGAGCTGCGGCTGCGTGAGCTGCGGGCCCGACTGGAGCTCGGCGAGCTCGCCGCGGCCGGAGCCGCCCTGGCCGATCTGGAAGGCCGGCATCCGGACGACTGGCGGGTGGTGTGGGCGCGCGGGATCGCCTCGCTGGCCACCGGCGAGGACGAGATGGCGGCCCTGTCCTTCGACGCCATCTACGACGCCTTCCCGGGCGAGCCCGCGCCGAAGCTGGCGCTGGGCCTGTGCGCGGAGATCCTGGGGCAGTTGGACAACGCCGCCGAGTACTACCGGCTGGTGTGGAGCACCGACCCGGGGTTCGTGAGCGCCTCCTTCGGGCTGGCCCGCGTCCAACTCGCCGCGGGCGACCGGTCGGGGGCGGTGCACACGCTGGAGTCCGTGCCCGAGGCCTCGATCCACTACACCGCCGCACGGGTGGCGGCGGTACGGGCACGCCTGCGCGACCGGTCTCCCGAGGAGGCTCTGCTTCCGGATCTGACGGCGGCTGCCGCGCAGGTGGAGGCCCTGGAGCGGTTCGGCCTGGACGCGGTGCGGCACGAACGGCTGTCGACCGAGGTTCTGGGCTCGGCCCTGGACTGGGTACTGTCGGGTAGCCGGGGTTCCGACCCCGGTCGGACCTCGCTGCTCGGCAGTCAACTGGACGAGCGGGGCCTGCGCTTCGGCCTGGAGCGCTCGTACCGCGTGCTCGCGCGGCTGGCGCAGCGGGGCGAGGACAGGATCGAACTGGTGGAGCGGGCAAACCGTTTCCGTCCCCGGACGTGGGTGTGAGTGATGTCGATGCATCGGCCGTCTGGCTGCCCCAGCTGCGCGGAGCCCCTCGAGGAGGGTGACCGTTTCTGCGGCGTCTGCGGCTCTCCCGTGTCCGCCGCGCCCCCTCCCGTGTCCCGGGACGAGCCGACGCTCCCGATCCCGACGCTCCCGGCCCCGCCGACCGGCCCGACGGGGGGCTACGTCCTCGCGGAGCCCGCGCCCGGGTGGGGCAGTGTCGCCGCCGGCGCGGCGCCGACGCTGGTCGGGGACACCGCCGGGTGGTCCGCCCCGGCGGAGCCGGCCGCCGCCCCCGCCTCCGCCCCCGCCCCCGTCGCCGCGGCGGCTCCCGTACCGCCGCAGGGCTCCTCGTACGGCGCGCCCGACCCGGCGTACGGCAGCGCGCCCGATCCGGCGCCCGGCGGCGGCGAGATCCGCCACGACCGGCCCGGCAGCACCCCCACCCCGCCCGAGGGGACCCCCTGGGGCGCGCCCGAAGCCCCGTACGGCGGCGCCGGCCCCGGGCACGAGGACCCGTACGCCTCCGACACCCCGCAGGGGAGCGCTCCCGCGGGCGGCGAAGGCGGGAAGACCTGCGTGGCCTGCCGGGCCGGGCGCGTCGACACCGACGGGTACTGCGAGCACTGCGGGCACGCCCAGCCCCGCGAACGGGACCACCTGGAGGAGGAGCTCGGCAGCGTCGCCGCCGTCAGTGACCGGGGGCTGCGCCACCACCGCAACGAGGACTCGTTCGCGGTCGCGGCCACGGCCCTGCCCGACGGATCGGCCGCCACCGTGGCCATCGTCTGCGACGGCGTCTCCTCCGCCAGCCGCCCCGACGAGGCATCGGCCGCCGCGGCCGGCGCCGCCAACGAGGCCCTGCTCGACGCCCTCCCGCGCGGCGCCCACCCCCAGGAGGCCATGCACGACGCCATCCTGGCCGCGGCCGCCGCCGTGAACGCCCTGGCCCCGGAGGTCCCGGGCGCCCAGAACGCCCCCGCCTGTACCCTGGTCGGCGCCGTCGTCAGCGGCGAGCTGCTGACCGTCGGCTGGGTCGGCGACAGCCGCGCGTACTGGGTCCCGGACGACCGGGACGCGCTGCCGCGCCGTCTCACCGAGGACGACTCCTGGGCGGCCCAGATGGTCGCGGCCGGGCTGATGGGCGAGGCCGAGGCCTACGCCGATGTCCGCGCCCACGCCATCACGGGCTGGCTCGGGGCCGACGCGTACGACCTGGAGCCGCACACCGCCACGTTCAAGCCGGACCACGCGGGCGTGGTGGTCGTCTGCACCGACGGCCTGTGGAACTACGCCGAGTCCGCGCAGGACATGGCCCAGGTGCTGCCCGCGGACGCCGCCGCCCGCCCCCTGCACAGCGCGCAGGTCCTGGTGGGGCACGCCCTCGACGGGGGCGGCCACGACAACGTCACGGTGGCCATCGTCCCGTTCGCCGCACCGGCCGTCCCGGGAGCGGCAACGACCACCGCGGCGGCAGCAGTTGCGCGAGCGGGATCGGAAACGGAAACGGAAGGGCAAGTGGAACCGGAAGCACGCCCTCAGGCCTGATCCACCCGCCCACACCCCGTCCTCTCCTAGGAGTCCAGCCGATGGCGAACTTCGCCAAGCCGAGCGCCCCGCGCTTCAGCGTGGAGGTGTACCAGAACGAGTTCCTCCCCGAGGGCGGGCGGGACGTCCACGCCATCGTCACGGTCACGTCCACCGGAGGCGCCACCGCCACCCGCGCGGCGGCCGCCCACGGCTCGGCCGCCGTCGTGATCATGGTGGACTGCTCGGGGTCCATGGAGTACCCGCCGGACAAGATGCGCGGCGCCCGCGAGGCCACCGCCGCCGCGATCGACACCCTGCGCGACGGCACCGCGTTCGCCGTCATCGCCGGCACGCACGTGGCCAAGGAGGTCTACCCCGGCCAGGGCCGCCTCGCCTTCGCCGACCCGGCCACCCGCGCCCAGGCCAAGGAGGCCCTGCGCGGCCTGAGCGCCGGCGGCGGCACCGCCATCGGCACCTGGCTGCGCCTCGCCGACGGCCTGCTGCGCCAGTCCCCCGCCGCCATCCGGCACGGCATCCTGCTCACCGACGGCCGCAACGAGCACGAGGAACCGGCCGTGCTCCGCGCCACCCTGGAGGCCTGCGCGGGCCGCTTCACCTGCGACGCCCGCGGGGTGGGGACCGACTGGGAGGTCAAAGAGGTCACCGGCATCGCCAGCGCGCTGCTCGGCTCGGCCGACATCGTGGCCGATCCGGCGCACCTCACCGAGGACTTCACGCTCATGATGGCGAACGTCATGGGCAAGGAGGTCGCGGACGTCGCGCTGCGCCTGTGGACCCCGGTCGGCGTGGAGATCCAGTACGTCAAACAGGTCGCGCCCACCGTCCAGGACCTCAGCGACCGCCGCTCCGAGGCGGGCCCGCGGGCCGGCGACTACCCGACCGGGTCCTGGGGCGACGAGTCCCGCGAGTACCACGTGTGCGTCCGGGTCCCGGCCGCGTCCGTCGGGCAGGAGATGCTGGCCGCCAGGGCCACGCTCCTGCTCCCCGGTGCGCCGGGCGAGCCGCCCGCCACGCTCGCGCAGGGACTCGTACGGGCGGTGTGGACGGACGATCTGGCCGCTTCCACCGCCATCAATCCGCAGGTCGCGCACTACACGGGGCAGGCGGAGCTCGCGCAGGCTATCCAACAGGGCCTGGAAGCGCGCAAACTGGGCGATGTCGGCGGCGCCACGGCCAAGCTCGGCCGTGCCGTGCAACTGGCCAGTGCCTCCGGAAACGCGGACACGGCCAAACTGCTCGCGAAGGTGGTGGATGTCGTCGATGCGGCGGCGGGTACTGTGCGGCTGAAGGCGAAGGTCGCGGATGCCGACGAGATGACCCTCGAAACGCGTTCGATCCAGACCGTCCGTGTGAAGAAGTCCTGAGACCACCTGAGAGACCTGAGAAGACCTGACGCGATGACGCAGGCTGAAGGGGGAAGAGCCGCCATGCCGACCTGCCCGAACGGGCACCAGTCCGCCTCCGACGACTGGTGCGAGGTCTGCGGCCACCGCATGGCTGCCGCCGCGGGCGCGCCCGCGGCGCCCTCCTACGGCTACGGCTACCCTCCCAGCGCCGGTGAGCCGACCGCCCAGGCCGAGCTCTGCCCGCAGTGCCGGACCCCGCGCGAGGCCATGGCCCCGTTCTGCGAGGAGTGCCGGTACAACTTCCTGACGCGCTCGGCGACCTCGTACACGCCGCTCACCCCGCCGGGCACGGACGCGGGAGCCGCGGGCGGGAACGGCACCGGGGCCACCCCGCCGCCTCCGCCGCCGCCTCCCGCGCCGCAGATGCCCGCCTCGGCGCCATTCTCCCAGGACCACTTCGAGTACCAGGGCTCCCGGCCGTCCCGGGTCAACCGGCCGGCCGAGCCGCTGCAGCGCGAGGACGACTGGCTGCTGCCGCCGCCGTCGCAGGGCCATCAGCAGCCGCAGCAGCCGCAGTACCCGCAGCAGCCCCCGCCGCCGCTCCGGGAGTACCAGCAGCCGGAGTACCAGCAGCAGCCGCACGAGTACCAGCAGGCGCCGCAGGCCCAGCAGCAGCACCAGCCCCAGCAGCCGTTCCGGCCCCAGAGCACCGGCGCGTGGAGCGCGACGATCGGCCCCGACCGCTCGTACTTCATGGCGATGATGCAGCGCAGCGGCCCCGAGGCGGCCGGGCTCAACCTGCCCGCGTACTCCCCGGAGCAGCATCTTCCGCTTTCTGGCGGCCAGATCACCATCGGCCGCCGCCGCGCCTCCACGGGCGAGTCCCCGGACATCGACCTGTCGGTGCCCCCGGAGGACCCGGGCGTCTCCCACCAGCACGCGGTGCTCGTCCAGCAGCCCGACCTCAGCTGGGCGGTCGTGGACCAGAACTCCACCAACGGCACCACCATCAACGGCGGCGAGGAGCCGATCCAGCCCTACGTCCCGGTGCCCCTCACCGACGGCGACCGGGTCCACGTGGGCGCCTGGACCACGATCACCATCCGCCGGGGTTAGCCGGCGGAGGTCATACCTGCCTCACTCCCCCAGAGGCCATACGTACGGGCCCTGGGGGTCGTCGAGCCAGGCCCACTGCCCCTCCGCGCTGACCGTCACCCCGAACCGCTCGCGGCCCGGCCGGCCCTCGCCGCGCCACAGGTCCAGGGCCTCGCGCGCGTGCAGCGCGCCCGCCGTCAGTACGAGCATGAACTGGAACCGCTCGTTCTCCACCAGCTCGTACGGGAGCCCGTACGGCATCCCGGGCGCGGTCGGCGAGGCCGTGGCCCCGCGCAGCCGGACGAAGTACGCCGAGGTGTGCTGGAAGCGGCCCTCCGCGAATTCGGCGTCCCGGACCGTCAGCGCGATCAGCCCGGTCGACAGCGGGGCCAGGATCCGCGCCCCGGGCCGGCACTGGCCGAGCCAGGCGTGCGGGATCAGCGGGAGCGTGCAGGTCACCAGGATCCGGTCGAAGGGGGCCCTGGAGGGGCAGCCGCGCGCCCCGTCCCCGGTGACCACGGTCGGCCGGAGGCCGAGCAGGGCCAGGTGCGCCCGGGCGGACTCGGTGATCTCCTCGTCCAGGTCGATCGTGGTGACGTGCTCCTCGCCGAGCCGATGGCTGAGCAGTGCGGCGGTGTAGCCGGTGCCTGTACCGATCTCCAGCACGTCGTCCCCGTCGCGGACGTCCAGCGACTCCAGCATCTTCGCCATCAGGGACGGCTGGCTGCTGGAGGAGACAAGCTCGCCGTCGCGCAGCCGGGTGGCGAGCGGGGCGTCCGTGTAGACCCCGCGCAGCCAGCGGGCCCGGTGGGCCGGGTCCGGGTCCTCGCCCCAGAGCCGCTCGTGGCCGGCCCCGCGGCCGGTGAAGAAGTACGGGACGAAGAGGTGCCGGGGCACCGCCGCGAAGGCGGCCCGCCAGGCGGGATCCTCCAGTACCCCGGCGGCGGTCAGCTCCCGCACCTGCGCGGCGTGGGCAGTGTCCCGCAGGTCCCGCGCCTCGGCGTGCGGGGCGTGCGGGGAGCGTCCGGGACGTGCGGAGTGAGCGGCGTGTGCACCCATGGCTCCACTGTCCTGCGACCGGGCCCGGGAGGCGAACGGTGGTCCTAAGACCTCCGTCCTCCGTCCGGGCGTCTGAGACGATGGTCGGGTGAATGAGATTCCGCGGGGCACGGTTCAGGAGCAGACGTTCTACGAGCAGGTGGGCGGCGAGGAGACGTTCCGCCGTCTGGTGCGGCGCTTCTACCAGGGGGTCGCGCAGGACCCGCTGCTGCGCCCCATGTACCCGGAGGAGGACCTCGGCCCGGCCGAGGAGCGGTTCGCCCTGTTCCTGATGCAGTACTGGGGAGGCCCGAACACGTACAGCGAGAACCGCGGCCACCCGCGCCTGCGGATGCGGCACGCCCCGTTCCAGGTGGACGCGGCGGCGCACGACGCCTGGCTGGGCCACATGCGCGTGGCGGTGGACGAGCTGGGCCTGGCGCCGGAGCTGGAGGCGCAGCTGTGGCGGTACCTGACGTACGCCGCCGCCTCGATGATCAACACTGCGGGATAGCCCGTACGAGGTCCGGTACGAGGTCCCGTACGCGGAACCCCTACCGGAGGGGCGGGCCCGCGCCGGGCCGGACTAGACCGGCCGGACCTGGAGGGCGCCCAGGCCCCCGACGCCGCCGGGGCGGCGCATAGCGATCGAGCCGTACGGGGTGCGCAGCCGCAGCCAGCCGCCGGAGGCGAGCAGGGCCACCGGGTCGGGGGCGGCGCCGGGGGCGCCTACACCGCTCGCCACGGCCGACCGGACCGGCCGCAGGAAGCCCAGGGACTGCGCGGCGTGCACGGCGCGCAGCGGGAGCTCGGTGTCGCCCAGCGTCCTGGACCAGATCTCGCGGCCGATGCGGTCCCGCTCGGACCGGGTCCGGTGCTGCGGGGGCAGGGCCTCGTCACGGGCCCGGAACTCGGCGACGGAGGCGCTCACGGCGGCCCGTATCGCCTCGGGGCCGGGCAGCCCGGGCAGCTGCCGCCAGCCGCCGCGGGGCGGGAGCACCCCGGTCCACGGGGGGCCGGTGACCGGCGCGGGGACGGCTGTGCTCGCGGCGGCCTCGTCCACGGATTCCAGCAGCTCGCCGGCGGACACCGTCACGTCCAGCGGGCGGGAGACGGGTACGGCGAGGCGCACCGTGCGGACGGCCAGCACCTCGAAGGAGGCCGGCCGTCCGAAAACGGCGAGCGCGCCGCCGCCCGCCTGCGCCTGCAGGCGGACCGCGGCGGCGCGGTCGTAGTGCACCAGCCGGCCCAGGAAGGCGGCGAGGTCCGCCGCCTCCCCGGAGTCGGCGAAGCGCAACTGCTCGGTCATGCCGCCAGGCGCCCTTCGGCGGCCTTGGCCTTGCCGGCCGGCCGGGCCGGCTCGTCGAGGTACTCCTGGAGGAAGCCCCTCTCCTCGGCCGTGATGCGGCGGGGCCGCCCCTCGGCGAGGTTGTACGGCACGACCACCGTCTCGGCGCGCACGTACACCGTCTCGGGCGCGTCCTCGGTCGCCTCGTCCTTGACCTCGTAGCGGATGGTCAGGGACGCGGCGCCGATCCGGGTCACCCAGGACTCGATGAGGACGGGCTCGTGACGGTGGACGAGGGGCAGCTTGTAGTCGATCTCGTGGCGGGCCACGACGGAGCCGCCCGTGAAGGACTCGCTGCCCTCCCCCGGCGCGAGGCGGAACATGAAGTCGATCCGCGCCTCCTCCAGATAGCGGAGGAAGACGACGTTGTTGACGTGCCCGAAGGCATCCATGTCCGCCCAGCGCAGGGGGCACCGGTAGTGGTGTCTGGCCATGGTTCCGGCCTCAGCCTCGCGTGAGCTTCTTGTAGGTGGCACGGTGCGGACGGGCCGCGTCCGGGCCGAGACGCTCGATCTTGTTCTTCTCGTAGGACTCGAAGTTGCCTTCGAACCAGTACCACTTGGACTCGCCCTCGTACGCCAGGATGTGCGTGGCGACTCGGTCGAGGAACCAGCGGTCGTGGGAGATGACCACGGCCGCGCCCGGGAATTCGAGGAGCGCGTTCTCGAGCGAGGACAGGGTCTCGACGTCGAGGTCGTTGGTGGGCTCGTCGAGGAGCAGCAGGTTGCCGCCCTCCTTGAGCGTCAGCGCCAGGTTGAGGCGGTTGCGCTCACCACCGGACAGGACGCCGGCCGGCTTCTGCTGGTCGGGGCCCTTGAAGCCGAAGGCGCTGACGTAGGCGCGCGACGGCATCTCGACCTGGCCGACGTTGATGTAGTCCAGCTCGTCCGACACGACCGCCCAGAGGGTCTTCTTGGGGTCGATGTTGGCGCGGGACTGGTCGACGTAGCTGATCTTGACGGTCTCGCCGACCTTGACGGAGCCGGCGTCCGGCGCCTCCAGGCCCTGGAGCATCTTGAAGAGCGTGGTCTTGCCGGCGCCGTTGGGGCCGATGATGCCGACGATGCCGTTGCGCGGCAGCGTGAAGGACAGGTCGTCGATGAGGACCTTGTCGCCGAACGCCTTGGAGAGGTTGTTGACCTCGACCACGATCGAGCCCAGACGCGGGCCCGGCGGGATCTGGATCTCCTCGAAGTCCAGCTTGCGCATCTTGTCCGCCTCGGCCGCCATCTCCTCGTAGCGGGCGAGACGGGCCTTGGACTTGGTCTGGCGGCCCTTGGCGTTGGAGCGGACCCACTCCAGCTCTTCCTTGAGGCGCTTCTGGCGCTTCTCGTCCTTGCGGCCCTCGACCTTCAGGCGCGCCTGCTTCTTCTCCAGGTAGGTGGAGTAGTTGCCCTCGTAGGCGATCGCCCGGCCGCGGTCGAGTTCGAGGATCCACTCGGCGACGTTGTTCAGGAAGTAGCGGTCGTGGGTGACGGCGATGACGCAGCCCGCGTACTTGGAGAGGTGCTGCTCCAGCCAGTTCACCGACTCGGCGTCGAGGTGGTTGGTGGGCTCGTCGAGGAGGAGCAGGTCCGGGGCCTCGATCAGCAGCTTGCACAGCGCCACGCGGCGCTTCTCGCCACCGGAGAGGTTGGTGACCGGCCAGTCGCCGGGCGGGCAGCCCAGCGCGTCCATGGCCTGCTCCAGCTGGGCGTCCAGGTCCCAGGCGTTGGAGTGGTCGAGGTCCTCCTGGAGCTTGCCCATCTCGTCCATGAGGGCGTCGGTGTACTCGACGCCCATCAGCTCGGCGACCTCGTTGAAGCGCTTGAGCTTCTTCATGGTGTCGGCGGCGCCGTCCTGGACGTTCTCCAGGACGGTCTTGGACTCGTCGAGCTTGGGCTCCTGCATGAGGATGCCGACGGTGTAGCCGGGCGACAGGAAGGCGTCACCGTTGGACGGCTGCTCCAGGCCCGCCATGATCTTCAGAACGGTGGACTTACCGGCGCCGTTGGGGCCGACCACACCGATCTTCGCGCCGGGCAGGAAGTTCAAGGAGACGTCATCAAGAATCACCTTGTCGCCGTGCGCCTTGCGCGTCTTGCGCATGGTGTAGATGAACTCAGCCAAGAGAAACCGTCCGGCAGATCGATGGTGGGCAGATACACCCCATCTTGCCAGTCGTCTACACCTACGGGCGAATGGGTAGCTCGGCCCCCGCACGCCCGGACGGTTCCCGAGGGGCTCCCGGGGGGCTTCCGCCAGGACTCCGTGACGACCGGGTCACCGTCGGCCACGCGGCCGGCCGAGCGGCGGGATCCATCAGCGCAGGCGGAGGGTGCCCGGGCCCTGGTTCTCGATGATCTCCGTGAGGATGCCGAACAGGGTCGGACCCCGGCCGCTGCGCGCCTGCGCGAGCTCCTCGGCTACTCGGGCCCGGTTCGTGGGGTGGCAGCGCGCCAGCACGCCCTCCAGGTGGCGGGCCGTCTCCGGGTGGCCGAGAGCCCGGCAGGACAGCTCGTGGCCCCGCCACTCGATCACGAAGCCGCCGCCGTCAGGGGTCCCGAAGCCGCCCCGGAGGCAGTCGACGAAGCTGTCGAGATTCCGGCCGAAGTAGCCCCCGGGGCCGTTGACGGCTTCACCCATCAGCGTCCAGAAGTCGTCCAGCGTCCCGATCCGGCCGCCGTCCAGCACGTAGGTCGTCATGCTGCCCGAGCCTAGGTCGTACCGTCGGGGGCGGTGGGTCAACGGGGGCGGTAGACCGTCAGGGCGTCCGGGAGGGTGTCGAGGACGAGGGCGGGCGGGGCGGGGGTGTATTCGCCGTCGTACGCGAGCGGGGTACCCGGCGGGATGTCGCCGATGCGGAGACTGCGCAGGCGGGTGGCCGTGTGGACGGGGGAACGGCTCAGCGGACCCGTGAACGCGGCGGCGAGCAGGCGCGGGCCGGGGCGGCCGCCGCCGTGGACGAGACGGACGTCGAGCAGGCCCTCGCCGAGGCTGTCACGGCGACGGGGGGTCGCTCCGGTGCCGTGGTACGTGCCGTTGCCGGCGAAGAGGAGCCAGACGCTCCGGGGCCGCCCGGCCAGCCGGAGCCGTACGGGGCGCTCCGCGCGCAGGACCCTCCACGCGGCCAGCAGCGCGGCGGGGCCGCCGCCGATCCGCGGCGCCCAGTGCAGGCGGTGGCGCAGCAGCTCGGGGTAGGCGCCGATGCTGAAGGTGTTCAGGAAGTACCCGGAGCTGCCGTCCTCGGGGTCCGGGCCGGGGGTGAAGCGGCCCGCGCTGACCCGGACCGCGCTGCCGGCGGCGACGGCGCGGCAGGTGTCCTCGGCTCCGCCCAGGCCGAGGTCCAGCGCGAAGTGGTTGAGCGTGCCGCCGGGGAACACGGCGAGCGGCACCCCGGCCCGCAGCGCGGCGGTGGCGGCCGCGTTGACCGTGCCGTCGCCGCCGCACACCCCGAGCACGGTGGACCGGGCGGCCGCCGCCGCCAGCTGCGCGGGCAGCTCCGGGCCCTCGCACTCGACCACCTCGGCCTTGGGCAGCCGGGCGTGCAGTACGTCGAGCCCCGCGGCGGCGGCAGTGCCGGACCCGGTGTTGACCACGACGGTGAGCCCGGCCCCGTCCGGCAGCGCGGGCGCCTCAGTGGCCGTCCGCTCGTCGCCGGGAACGACCCGCGCTTCCTCCGCGCCGCGGGCGAGGCGGCGTACGACGAGACCGGCGGCCACGCCCAGCGCCGCCCCGGCGGCCACGTCGGACGGGTAGTGGACCCCCGTGTACACGCGGGAGAACGCCACCGACGCCGCCACCGGGGCCAGTGCCGCGCCCCAGCCCGGTGCTCCCAGCGCCAGGCCGGTGGTGAACGCGAACGCAGACGCCGAGTGACCGGACGGGAACGAGGTGGTCGACGGCTGCGTCACGAGCCGCCGCACCTCGGGCACCCCCTCCAGCAGCGGCCGGGGCCGGCGTACGGACCATTTGCCGACGGTGTTCACGGTCGCCGAGGCCAGCGCCAGCGACGCGGCTCCGCACATCGCCGCCCTACGGGCCCGGGTCGAGCCGAGGACCGCGATCGCCGCGGCGGCCCCGCCCCACAGCACCCCGTGGTTTGCGGCCCGCCCCAGCCTCGGCAGCACCCGGTCGCCCGCCGGCCAGTGCCGCCGGGCCACCCCGTCGAACAGTGCCCGGTCCCACCGTGCGGCGGCGCCCCGCCAGGTCAACTCCTGATCAGCCATCTCCGTCGTCTACCCACGCCTCCGCGTCGAAACCAGCACGAACCACCGAGCGAGCTCATGGCCGACATGCCGCCACCCATGGGCCCCGCCCCCCAGGGGATGCGGACGCCCCTACGCTTCGTCCTCCTCGTCGAGCGGGCGCTTGCGCAGGAGCAGGACCACCAGCCCGCCCAGGACCACCAGGCCCACCGCCAGCGAGGCGATGATCGGGGTCGCGGCCGAGCTGCCGCTGGTGGCCAGGCGCTCCTCGTCCGGGCTGGACTCCGACGAAGCCGCGGCTGCGGCCGCGGCCGCCGAGGCCGAGGCCTGCGTCACCGCCGGCCCGTCGCCCGTGGTGCCGGTCTGCGCGACGACCACCGGCTGCGGCCAGACCGCGCTCGCCGTGGCCGCCAGGGCGGACTCGCTGGAGCCGGCCACGATCTGGGTCTGGCTCGGCACCTCACTGGTGAAGACCCGCCCGACCGGCACCTTCGTGGAGCCCTGGACGGTGACCGACGCCGAGCCGTCCGGGGTGCCGGCGGGCACCTCGAAGTACAGCCGGCTCCCGTTCGCCGCGGTGGTGACCGGTCGCCCCTCGGCGTCCACCACCCGCACCCCCATCGCCGCGGCCGCCGCGTCCGGGGTGACCGTCACTCTGTGCGCCCCCGTCCGTACGGTGACCGGCCCGAGGCGGGTGCCCACCGGCCCCGACACGCTCCCGGGATCCAGTCCCAGCGAGGCCGGCGGCTCCGGCAGCTTGCCCGCCGAGCGCTGGAGGTAGTCGGCCAGCTTCTCCGCCGCCGGGTCGGCGGCCTCCACCTGCGCCCCGTCCGCCAGCCGCCAGATCGCGACCTGCGTCCCGGCCGCCGCGCTCTCCGCGGTCAGAGCCCCGGCCCCGGCCGCCTTCGCCAGTCCGGCGAGATCGTTCAGCTGCGGATACGAGTGCTCCAGGACCCAGCGGATCCGGCCCGCCTCCCCGTTCTCGGCGAGCGGGCTGCCGCTCCAGCCGCTCTCCGCGTACCGGGCCTGCGGCTGGGCGTTGCCCGCCACTCCGACCCCGTAGGTCTGGAGCATCCCGCCGCCGTCGACCCGCATCTCGTACAGCCCGGCCGGAATCTGCCGGACCGACCCGTCTTTGGCATGTAGGACCGCCTGCCCGTACGTCTTCAGCCCGTCCAGCACGGCGCTCGCGCCCTCCGGCGTCCGGGGCGCGGGCGTCCCGGAGTCGGCGGCCGCCCGCGCGCCCGGGGCTGCGGCCAATGCCGCGGCCAGCAGCGCCGCCGCCAGCGGCCGCCGCGCAGAGGCCCGTACGCCTGCCACCCCAGCCACTGGCGCGGCTGGCGTGGCAGGCGTGGCAGGCGTAACGGCACCGGCAGGTGGTTCGGAAGCGACGGAAGGCCTAACGCACGGCGTATCGGAAGGAGTAGCGGAAGGACCAAGCGAAGAAGGAGCGGAATCAGGAGCGGAGGATGCGGGAACGGCAATCGACACAGTCTTCCCCTTCGGGCCAATGACCCAGGTGCCCGTGAGTACCGGGGAATCCTAACCGCCTCGAACACTCAGACCACCGCCGCCTTCTGAGTGGCCATCAGTGGCGGGTCCGCCTTGACGACCCGGCGGAACGCCGCCGTCCCCCGGTTCAGGTCGTGCCCGATGGCCGTCGCGTCGATATCCGCGGAGAACCACCGGTTGCCCTCCCCGTCGGGCGGATCGTCCCGCACCCGCAGCCGCCCGTGCACCACCAGCGGCTCTCCCACCGCGACGGAACCGGCCAGGTTCACCGCGAGCGCGCGCCGCGCCCACACCGTGTAGAAGCTGGTGGGCCCGTCCGTCCACACGTCCTTGCGCCGGTCGAAATACCGTGGCGTCACGGCGAACCGGAACCGCGCCGACGGCCCGGTCACCGTCTCCTTGTAGTCGATCTGCGTGGCCACATAGCCGACCAGTGTCACCAGGGTGTCGTTCATCCCGGCGGCCCTCCCCCACATCCGTACCCGCACGGACCGTCCGCACGAGGTACGACCCATGCTGGCGCGAGCCCCCGAATCCCGCTCCGGCCTGTGGATTACTCGCGGGTTGTGGACAACTTCGTCCCCCCTGCGGCCACGGTCGCGTACTGCTCGCGCACCTCCCGGTAGCGCAGCAGCTCCGCCGCCACCGGCTCCAGCACCCGGGCCCGCCCGCAGCCGGCCGCCGCCTGCCGCAGCCGCCGCTCCGCGTCCTGCCCGTACCGTCTCGCCGGGCCCCGGGCCGCGATCGAGCAGGCCCACTCCACCAGCGGCCCGCCGACGATGCCCGCCACCATCAACAGCACCGGCGGCATCAGACGCGGCTCCAGGACCCCGACGATCTGCCCGACCAGCCACAGGCCGCCGTAGATCTGCAGCAGCGTCATCGCCGCCTGCGCCAGCACCGCCGCCGGCCACCACGTCGGCCGCGGCGGCCTGGCGCTGGGCACCGTGACCGCCGACCCCAGCGTCACCGCGATCTCGTCCAGCGCCTCCGGGAGCTGCTCGGCTCCGCGCACCGCGGTCTCCCGTACCGCCTGTTCCCAGGCGTCGGGCAGCCCGTCGGCCGCCGCGTCGGCCACCGCCCGTACGGCCTGCTCCACCCGCTGGCGCGCGGTCACCTCCTCCTCGGCCGGCGCCTCCGCGCCCACCTGGCCCCGGCTGCCGCCGATCACCGCGAGGGCGGCCAGCCCGGCCAGTGTGTGCGGGGCGCGCCGGCCCTCGTACCACCGCCACAGCCGAAGCCACGGCGTGCCGCAGGCCTTCCCTGCATTGCGCCGCCAGGCCCGTTCGGCGGCGAGCCCGGCCGCGTACGCCCCGACGGCCTCCGCGAGCCGGTCCTCGAACTCGGCGCGCGCCTCCTCCCCGATCTCCGGCGACGGATGGCCGTCGGCCACGTACAGCGGGCGCAGGCGCCCGGCGGCCCGGTCGACATCGGCGGAGATCCTGCGGGTCGCGGCGCCCTTCTCCTGGGTGAATTGTGCGAGGAGGTCGCGGAGTTCCCCGACGCCCTCGCCGGTCAGCGCGGACAGCCCGAGGACGGTGGCGCCGGGCTCGTCGTGCTCGCCGAGCGCGATGCCGTCGTCGTCGAGCAGCCGCCGCAGGTCGTCCAGTACGAGGTCGGCCGACTCTCCGGGCAGCCGGTCCACCTGGTTCAGCACCACGAACGTCACCTCGGCGTGCCCGGCCAGCGGCCGCAGGTACCGCTCGTGCAGCACGGCATCGGCGTACTTCTCCGGGTCGACCACCCACACCACCGCGTCGACCAGGGCGAGCACCCGGTCCACGTGGTCGCGGTGGGCGCCGACCGCGGAGTCCAGGTCCGGCAGGTCCACCAGGACCATCCCGCGCAGCGCCCCGGCCTCGGAGGTCTCGCGCGGCCGGCGGCGCAGCCGGCCCGGGATCTCCAGGCGGTCGAGCAGCCCGGCCGCGCCGTCGGACCAGCTGCACGCGATGGGCGCGGCGGTCGTCGGCCTGCGCAGCCCCGTCTCGGAAATCTGTACTCCGGCGAGGGAATTGAAGAGCGTGGACTTGCCGCTTCCGGTGGCTCCGGCGATCGCGACGACCGTGTGCTGCGGCGACAGCCCGCGCCGCGCCGCCGCTTCGTCGAGCACCCGGCCGGCCTCGGCGAGGGTCTTGCCGTCGAGCCGGGTCCGTGAGAGCCCGACCAGCTGGCGCAGCGCTTCGAGGCGGGTGCGCAGGGCCTGTCCTTCGGGGCTGAGCGGCGGCGAGGGCGCCTTGCCCCCGTCGTTTCCGGCGCCGGAGACGGCACGGATGAGCGCGTCGTCGCTCCCGTCGCCTCCGTCGTCCCCGTCGCCGCGGTCCTCGACGTCGACACCGACGCCGGCGCCCGCGCCCGGGCCCGGGCGGCGCGAACGTGCGATGAATCCGTCGTCCCAGCGGTCTTCGGTGCGGTCGCGGTCGGTCAGAGCGGTCACCGCGTCACCTCTCCTTCTGCAGTAGGGACAGCGCGGCGATCAGCTCGGCCTGCGGTTCCGGCGTCACTTCGAGCGCCTCCAGCGGGGCCAGCCGGCGGTCCCGTTCGGCGCGCAGCACCTGCTCCAGGTGCTCGGCGACCAGTTCGCCGCCCCGGTCGCGCAGTCGTACGGCGGCCTGTACGCCGATCCGCTCGGCGAGCTTCTCCCCGGCGGGCCGGGCCCGTTTGCCGCCGAGGAGGGCCGCGACGAGGAGGGCGGCGACCCCGTCCGGGTCGGGTGCGGGCTGCTTGTCGAGCCGGGCGACCTCTTCCTCTGCGAGTTCCTCCAGTACGCGCCGCCAGTGCCGTACGGCCATGCCGATACGTTCCGCCGCCTCCCGGTCGGGCGCGGGCAACTGCACCGCCCCGGCGGCCGGCTCGCGCCGCCAGGCCTGGGCGATCCGCTCGTCGGCGGCGGCCACGGCGCACTGGAGCAGCGCGGCGAGCGACTCGGCGAGCGAGTCGAGCAGTTCGTCGGCGCTCGTGTCGAGGGGGTAGCCGCGCCACCGCGTCAGCGCGTCCCCGGCCAGCACGGCGCCCTGGTCGAGGCGGCCCCGGACCCGCTTGCCCTCCCGCTTGTAGGCGTCCTCGACGGCCGATGTCAGCCGTACGGCGGCGGCGTGCTGGGCGGCGACGGCGGATGCCAGCTCCGGCATGCGGCGCCCGAGGGAGTCGAGCGCGCCGAGCGCGGTCCGCCCGACGGCGTACTGGCGGGCGGCGGGGTCCTGCGCGTGGTGGGCGAGCCACGCGAAGAGCGGGGCGACGGCGCTGGCGGGCAGCAGCCCGCCCCCGCCGGCCGACTCGGGCAGCTCGGGCACCGTGAAGCGCGGTACGTCGCCCAGCCCGGCCCGGGTGAGCAGGGCCCCGTACTGGCGCGAGACCTCGGCGAGCACCTGGTGCGGGACCCGGTCGAGGACGATGCTGAGGGTGGCCTTGTACTGCTTGGCGGTGCGCAGCAGGTGCCAGGGGACGGCGTCGGCGTACCGCGAGGCGGTGGTGACCATGACCCAGATGTCGGCGGCGCAGATGAGCTGCGCGGCGAGCGTCCGGTTCTCGACCACGAGGGAGTCGATGTCGGGGGCGTCGAGGATGGCGAGTCCGCGCGGGAGGCCGGCGACGGTCTCGATGCGCAGTTCACGGGTGGCGGCGGAGTTCCCGGATCCGCGGGGGGAGCCGCGGTGGGGTCCGGGGAGGGGGTCGTCCTCGCCTGGCGGGGCCCAGACCCGCATCAGGTCGGGGAGCACCCGCATGCCGGCGAACCAGTGATGGTCATCCGGATGGCAGACGAGTACGGGGATGCGGGTGGTGGGCCGCAGGACGCCGGCCTCACTCACTTGGCGTCCCACGAGGGAGTTGACGAGAGTGGACTTACCGGCCCCGGTGGACCCGCCGACGACGGCGAGCATCGGCGCCTCGGGCGCCTTCAGCCGGGGTACGAGGTAGTCGTCGAGCTGCGCGAGCAGCTCGGCTCTGGTCTGGCGGGCGCGCGGGGCGCCGGGCAGGGGCAGCGGCAGACGCACGGACGCGACCCGGTCGCGCAGGGCGGACAGGGCATCGAGCAGCTGAGGCCGAACATCCAAGGTCACCACATGCGAAGAATGCCCAATTTGGGACCATTTTTGAAGCTTATACGCCCTCTGCGCGCCGATCGCGAGTCCGGTGAGACCTTTCGGGCACACCGGACGAGTGGGACTCAGGCATAACGAGTGCACAACACCAGGGGCGCCGCGGCGCAAAAGCGGTGCGAGAATCGCACCCGCCTGCGATTATCGGGACCGCTTCACCGAACCTCCACATCGTGGCACGCGGGTGAAGCAACCAGGACAAGGCGGCCGGAGCCCTATCCTTGACCCGGTCCGGACGAGAGTCCCACCCCCACCCCGGGGCTCCAGGCCACCACGGCCACCTTCCGGCCCCCGTAGCTCAGTGGATAGAGCAGGTGCCTTCTAAGCACTTGGCCGCAGGTTCGAGTCCTGCCGGGGGCACTCTCCACGTCCCACCCGAGCCCTCCCCTCAGGAGAGGGCTTTCGTGCAGGTCAGGGGTCCTTGGGGCAGACCCCCTAGCCGAAGCGGCCCTGGACGTAGTCCGATGTGCGGGGGTCCGTCGGGGTGGAGAACATCGCCTCCGTCGGGCCGTGTTCGACGATGTGGCCCGGGGTGCCCTGTTCCGCGAGGAAGAAGGCGCACTGGTCCGAGACGCGGGCCGCCTGCTGCATGTTGTGCGTGACGATCACGATGGTGACCTCCTCGGCCAGCTCCCGGATCGTCTCCTCGATGCGGCGCGTGGAGGTGGGGTCGAGCGCCGAGCAGGGCTCGTCCATCAGCAGGATCTGCGGACGTACCGCCAGGGAGCGGGCGATGCACAGGCGCTGCTGCTGGCCGCCCGAGAGGGCTCCGCCCGGCTGGCGGAGGCGGTCGCGGACCTCCTTCCACAGCCCGGCCTTGGTCAGGCATTCCTCCACCAGGTCGTCCTTCGTCCGGCTGCTCGCACGGATTCCCGTCAGCTTCAGGCCCGCCGTGACGTTGTCGTACACCGACATCGCCGGGAACGGGTTCGGCTTCTGGAAGACCATGCCGATCCGGCGGCGGGCGTCGGTGAGGCGGCGGCCGCGGGCGTAGATGTCCTCGCCGTCCAGCAGCACCTCCCCGGCCAGTTCGGCGCCCGGGATCAGCTCGTGCATCCGGTTCAGGATGCGCAGGAACGTGGACTTGCCGCAGCCCGAGGGGCCGATCAGCGCCGTCACCCGGCCGCCGGGCATCGTCAGCGAGACCCGATTGAGGACCTTGCGGCCGCCGAACCAGGCCGAGATGTCCCGGGCGTCGAGGGAGGAGGATCCCGCGGTCGCGGACACGGCGGGGAGTTCGATGGTCTGGGACATCAGGGCCTCGTTCACAGGAGGTTGGGCAGGAGGAGAGCGGCCTGGTCGGCGGCGTCGAGACCGAGGGCGGCCAGTACGGGGACCCCGACCAGCCAGGTGTGCCCGCGGCCCCAGCGGACCCGGGCCCAGGCCAGTGCGGCGGCGGCGAGCAGCAGCGCCTGCCCCCACAGGACCAGCGGCAGCCAGGCGGAGGCCTGACCCGCCATCGGCGCCTCGGCGGCGGGGAGCCGCCCCGGCATGCGCCCGCCGGACTGCTGCGGGGGCGAGACGAGTTCGGCGTCGACCTGGAGGACACCGCCGGGCATGTACGGGGTCCCGCTCGCGGTCATCAAGGTCAGCCGGCCCGCACCCGCGGGCAGCTTGACGGGCTTCGGGTCGCCGGCGCGGCGGACGCCCAGCACCCGGTACTCGTGCTCCCCCTGGCCGGTCGTGACGGTGAGGGTCTCGCCCCGCTCCAGGTCGCCGATGTGCCCGAACGGGCCGCCGTACCCGGCCTGGCGGCCCATCAGGATGCTGGTGCCGGGCTGGCCGGGCAGCACCGTGTCGCGGCGGTGGCCGGGCCCCGAGGCCAGGGTTTCGGCGGAGGTCCCTTCCAGGACGACCTCCTTGACCCCGATCTGCGGGATCGTGATCAGCGCGACCGGGGTGCCCGGGTCGGTGGGCCCCACCGGGGCCGTGGCGTTGGCGAGCCGGTCGCGCAGCTGCGCGTACGCGACCCGGCGGTCCCGTTCGTGGCGGAGGTGGCCGAGGGGGCCCACCTCGGCGACGAAGCCGAGCAGCAGGGCCCCGAGGATGGCCAGGGCGGCGCCGGTGGCCCACAGGCCCGGCCCCGCCGGCGCGGTCTTGGCGGCTGCGGCGGCGGGGACGGGCGCGGGGTCGGGCTGCACGTCCACCGGCGGGGCGGAGGTGACGGTCATGTTCTGTGCTCCGCCGGTCAGTTGCCCGGGAAGGTCAGCAGGCCGCGACGGCGGGCCCACCACACCGCGAGGCCGCCGGCGGCGACCAGGCCGGCGCCGAGCATGCCGACGGTGGCGGCGTCGGCGCCGGTGTTGGCGAGGCCGCCCTTGCCGCCGGAGCCGGAGGAGGCGGCGCCGGCCGAGACGTTGGTGGAGACGCCGACGCTGTCACCGCCCGTGCCCGAAGTGCCGCCCGTCGGGCTGCCGCTGGGCGAGGGGGACGCGGAGGTGGAGCCCGACGGGCTCGGGGAGGTCGAGTCCGAGGCGGTCGGGCTGGGCGTCGTGCCCGGCGTGGCGGTGGGGGTCGGGGTGGGCGTGGGTGTGGGCGTCGGGGTGGGAGTCGGCGTGGGAGTCGGCGTCGGCGTGGGGTTCGGCTTCGTCGGGTCCGTCGCTTGGTACGCGGTGTTCGAGGTGAACCAGAGCGAGCCGGTGAAGTCCCCGTACGTCTCGGTGCCGAAGGCCTTGCGGCACACCACCGTCAGGTCGTAGCGCCCCTCCAGCGTGCTGAAGCCCGCCTCGTTCGCGTAGTCGCGCATGGTCATCGTCAGCGGGACCACGATCCCGCCCGACGGGGCCTGCCCGTACGTGGAGATGGGCGAGTTGCCGACCACGTTCTTGCCATCGGCCGGGAATCCCTTGCCGGTCACCTTCACCAGGATGTTGGTGGAGGGCGCCTGGCAGGCCGCCGAGGTGGTCAGGTCGATGCTGGTGGTGTCCGTGCCGGTGGCCGGGTTGACCTGCGCCGTCCCCGTCGGGGCGGCGTGGGCCGCCGTGGGCAGGGCCGCCACCGCGAGGGCGGCGACGGCCGCGGACGCGGCGGCGAGGCCTGCCGCGGTCCGCCGGGTGGGGCGTATGAACTGCACGATGGACTCCTTCTTGGCGTTCTTGGCGTTCTTGGCGTTCTTCGAGTTCTCGGAGGTGACGGACGTGGCGGAGGTCGTGGAGCCGGTACGCCGGCGCGCGGACACCGCGGCCGCGGCCCGGGCCAGGCGCCCCCGGCGCCAGGCCCACAGCCCGCCGCCCGCGACCAGGACGATCAGCGCGAGCAGCGTCCACGGGACCGTCCACAGCGACACCGAGCGGGTCAGGGACGGGAGTTTGGGGTCCACGCCCTCGCGGGCGGCGACGGGCTGGACGGAGACGACGGCCGAGGAGCGCACCACCGGCGCCACCCCCTTCGCCGTCGCCGTGACGGTCAACCGGCTGCCGGGCAGCAGGTCGCCGAGGTCCTTGAGGCCGCCTGCGGTGACGGAGGTGCCGAGCACGCTGTTGATCCGTACGGCCTGCTTGGCGCCGAGCCGGACGTTGCCGGTGTTGCGCAGGGTGTACGTGACGGTCGCCGAGCCGGTGCCGAAGGGGTTGGCGGTGCCCGCGTACGAGGCGGTGACGTCCTGCACGTCCAGGCGCGGGGTCAGGGTGCCGGCGGCGCGGATGTAGACGCGAGCGCCGACCCGCTGGTCGAGCTTGACCTTGTTCCCCTGGGCGTCCTCGCCGCCTGCGGCCAGCGAGGCGACGATGCCGCCGGTGTGGTCGCCGGGGGTGACGTCGCGGGGCACGCTCACGCTGAACGGCACGATGACGTTGCTCTTCGGAGCCACCGTGACCTTGTCCTTCTCCAGCTTGATCCAGCTGCCGGCGTCCTTCGGGGCCTGCCCGGCCGGCAGCAGGTCGAAGCCGCCGTCGACGGTGTTGACGGCGTCGCTCGCGTAGACGGCGACGGTCAGCGGCTGGTCGCCGTAGTTCCAGACGGCGATCTGGTCGCGCAGGCCGGCTCCGCCGGTGGCCCCGTACGAGAAGTGCGGCCGGGCGTCCGGCTCCTTGGGCCCGGCCGGCTGCACCCCGAACGTGGACTTCCGGTCCTCCGTGACCGAAGCGGGCGAGGCAACGGCGGCCTCGGCCGCCCGCGCCGCCCCGCCCGGTACGAGGAGCAGCGCGGACACCAGGGCGAGCAGCAGGGCAGCAGCAGCGGCGGCGGTCGGGGATCCCGGGCGGCGCCGGGCGGCAGGGGCGGTGGGAGTCATGGCGCAGGCGTCCGATCCGGGGTGAAGGAAGATCCAGGCGTCAGGGGCGGGGCGGAACGTTCCGCGGGGAAGGGCAGCGGCCCGTTCCGCCCCGGGGCTCACAGCTGGATCAGATGGCGGTGAGCGTGAGGGTCGCGGAGTACGTGCCGGCCACCGTGGAGGTCGGGACGTTCAGCGCGAGGTCGGCGCCGAAGTGCGCGGTGCCGAGGCCGGTGCCGTTCGCGAGGGTGCGGGCGGACTTGAGGCCCGCCGTGCCCGCGTCGCCGGCGGCCGCGCCGTGCGCCGCCGCGACGGCCGAGCCGGCCGTGACGGTCTGCGCGGGCGCCTTGTCGACGAGCTTCGGGGCCCAGCCGAGGTTCTGGCCGTTGATGGCGTGGGTGGCGCCGTCGGAGAAGTCGGAGACCTGGCCGCTGACGGTCCAGCCCGGGTTTCCGGCGCGGGTGTCGGTGAGGGTGACCGGGTTGATGGACCCGGCGGTGGTCAGCAGGTCGCCATCACCGTTGAGTACCGGCGAGGGCAGCGTGACCTGCGGGTTGGCGACGCTGATGACCAGCGCACCGGCGTTGACGGTGGTGGTGATGGTCTCGGAGGCCGAGACGCCGGCGAACGCGCCGACCACGTACGGGATCGCACCCGAGTCGGAGCCGGTGAAGGCGCCCGCGTCGGTCGGCACGAACACGGCCGCGAAGGAGTGGTTGCCCACCGCCAGGCTGCTGGTGGTGAGGGTGGCGGAGCCGTTCGCGACCGGGACGGTGCCCAGGGTGACGGTGTTGCCGCCGACCGTGTCGGTGAACTTCACGGCGCCGGCCGCGCCCGCGGGCGTGACGGTGCCGGTCAGCGTGACCGGGCTGAACTGCGGGGCCGTGGCGGCCGGGGAGACGGCCAGGGCCGTGGTGGTGGTCTGCGCCGGGACGGCCGCGACCGCGTACGAGACCTTCGCCGAGGTCGAGCCGTTGAAGGAGGCGCTCGCCGGGGTGAAGACGGCGGTCAGGTCGTGCGTGCCGGCACCGAGGTTGCTCGTGGTCAGCGCGGCGGTGCCGGCGTTGACGGTGACCGGGGTGCCGAGGTTGTTCGCGCCGTCCTTGAACTGGACCGTGCCGCCCGCGCCGCCCGGGGTGACGGTGGCGGTGAGGGTGACCGGGGTGCCCGCCTGGGCGGGGCCGGCCGGGGTGACCGCGAGCGCGGTGGCGGTGTCGGTCTTCACCGCCGGGTCGGTGTTCTGGTACGTGGTGTTCGAGGTGAACCAGACCGCGCCGGTGTAGTCGCCGAGGCTGGTGCCGTTGAACGCCGTACGGCAGATGACCGTGAAGTCGTACTTGCCCTGGAGGGTGGTGAACCCGGCCTGGCTGGCGTAGTCCCGCATCGTCGAGGTCAGCGGGATGACCATGCCGCCGTTCGGGGCGGTCGGGTAGGTGCTGATCGGCGAGTTGCCGACCACGTTCAGGCCGCTGGCCGGGAAGCCGGAGCCCTCCACCTTCACCAGCACGTTGGTGGCGTTCGCCGGGCAGGCCGCCGAGGTGGTGAACGCGATGCCGGAGGTGTCCGCACCCGTCGCCGGGTTGATGTCGATGGTGCCGATCGGGGCCGCGTACGCGGCGCCCGCGCCGGCCAGACCGGCCGCGAAGGCGGCGGTCACGGCGGCGACACCCAGGGCCATGGCCCGGGCCACTCTGTTGTTCAGCACAGCAGTCTCCGAAGTCAGAAGAACGAAGCGAAGATCGGGGCGAAGAGCGAGGCGAAGATCAATGCGTGGGAATCAGGTGCAGCGGCCGAAGCGGCAGGAGCGGCAGAGATGGCGCTCAGGGGGTCTGCTTGGTGGTGTCGCCGCAGTTCGGGTTGGTGGCGAACCCGTACGTGTTGATCACCGAGGCCTGCTTGCAGATCTCGGAGTTCCCGCCGACGAACACGGTGCTCCACGGCGCCACGGCGACCTTGCTGGTCGGGATCACGTTGTAGACGTCGCGCTTCACACCGAAACCGCTGTTGAGAACGGTGGGCGCCAGGCCGTCGACCGTGCCGAGGATGGCGCGGCCGCGCAGGTCGGCGATCGTCTGCGAGGACTGCGCCTGGTACTGGGCGATGGAGAACGGCACGATCGACTTGTCGTCGAGTACGCGGCCGTCGTGCTCCTGGACGGGCGAGGAGCCCTTCTTGTCCTTGATGCAGGGGTAGACACCCGCGACGACGTCGGCGTCGGTGATGCCCATCGTGGACTCCCAGAAGCTGCGGGTGCCCGAACCGGCCTGCGGCAGGTAGACGGTCATGTCGTAGTTCGGACCGGAGCCCACGTAGCCCGGGTCGCAGTGGTAGATCGCCTTCAGGTCGGCCAGCGCGAGCTTGCGCGGGATCGCCGACCCCGGGGTGATCGCGTAGCTGACGCCGTCGACCGCGAACGGGACGTACGTCAGACCCGGGGCCGCCGCCGCCAGGTTCAGGGAGGAGGAGCGGGCGAAGTCCAGACAGCCGTTGCCCGCCTGGAGGGAGGTCAGCAGCGCGGCACGGCCGGCGCCGCTGCCGTTGGGGCGGGCCATCGTGCAGTTGGCGTTGACCGCCGGGTCCTTGGTGGTGACGTTCGCGGAACCGGTGGCGTCGTACGAGCCGATCACCTTCTGGCCGTTGACGGTGATGGCGGCCGCCAGGCCGTTCATGACGTCCTGGGTGGTGTCGGAACCGACACCGGAGAGCGGCCGGTACTGCGGCGGGCCGGCCGGGTCGGCGAAAGCGATGCTGCCGCCGGCGGCGGTGACCGCGAGGGCGGCTGCGGCGAAGGCGAAGGCGATCTTCTTCTTGTTCACTCGGGATAACCCCTCAGCTAGGCTGCGCCCCGGGTGGTGCCCGGCACGCGTTGGGTGCAGTTCCGTTGGCGCGGACGAATCAGACGGTCGTGTTCGGGCATCACCTCCCTTCGCCGGGCGGGGATGCGGCGGCGCGTCGGCCGCGCAGCGCGAGCAGCCGCGGCAGCCAGCGGGGCAGCAGCGGGCCGGCGAAGGCCGCGAGCGCGCCCAGGATCAGGCAGATCAGCAGCACGTGCCGGATGGCGCCGACCACCCAGCGCGGAGTGACCCCGGCCGCCTCGGCGGCGGCTCCGGTGCCACCGCCCGCGGCGGCTGCCGCCGGGGGCGTGCCGGGTGGGGCCGAGGCGGCGGCGGGCGAAGCGGCGCCGGCCGCGGCGGGTGCCGGGGTGGCTTCGGAGCCGCCGGACGCGGACGTGCCCGCACCGGCCGGGGCGGACCCCGAGTCGCCCCGGGATCCCGCGGTCGTGGCCGACGTACCACCGGAAGTGGCGGATCCGGCGGAGGTTCCGGATGCCGGTTCGGTCGGAGCCGGCTTCTTTCCCGCCTCGTTCTGCACGCGGACCGCGATCCGCCGGGTCTGCGCGCGCAGTTCGTCGGGCAGCGGGGCGTAGCCGTTCGGCAGGGTTCCGGCGGACACGCCCGGGGTCTGGCCCTGGCCGGCCGCGTAGGAGAGGAGGCCCGCGTAGTCCTTGCCCTCCGCCACCGTCAGGTCGGCGGGCACGGTCGCCGCGTATGTGAGCACCGTCAGCGGGTAGGCCGCCGAATCCTTGGCACCCGGATCGGGGGCGCTGACCCCGTCCGCCGCGTCCGTGCCGTCCGCCCCGGGCTTGCGGGCCTTCGCGGCGGCGAGCAGGGCGGCGGGCTCCGGGGCGACGAACCGGCCGCCCGCGTTCAGGAGTTCGGCGCGCACCAGGCCGTACCGGTCGGCGGTCGCCGTGTCGGTGACGGCGAGCACGGCGCGCATGCCGGCCGGCTGCGGCGGGTCCTTCTTGTACGCGGGGGGCGTTGCGGTCGCGTCCCAGGAGGTACGGGCGAGGGTGTCGCCCCGGCTCGCGGCGCGCGCGGCGGCGTGCATGTCCGTGGCGTACGGGTGCTTGTCCTGGATGCAGAGCGGGAAGTTCGGCCGGTCATCGAAGGGCTGGCAGTACGGGTCGCTCTTGGGGAACGTGGACGTCGGCAGGGCGAGGTCCTTGTAGTTCGGGTTGACGGCCGTCCCGGCGTACGAGGGGTCCCCGTGCGCCCCCGTGTTGTCGGGCACGCCGCTCAGGAACTCCCGGGCCGCCGGATCCTGCGCGACCCAGTCCCACAGCTGGCGGGTGGTGTCGGCGAGCGGCTGCGGTACGAGGGCGTCGCCGAGCTTGCCGCCGAAGTCGAGGTCGGCGTAGTCGGGGTTGTAGTGGCGGAACTCCGGGTCGCGGCCCAGGTTCTCCGGGTTCTTCGCGGTGCTGTCGGCGAAGCGGGAGTTGCCGTCGCGGTAGGACTCGGTCAGCAGCTTCGCGACGAGCCTCGGGGTCAGCCGCAGCGAGCCGAGCCGGGCCCCGTTGCGGGCCTTGACCTCGTCGGGCGCGCGGAAGCCGGCCTGGCTCTCGATGAAGAAGCCGATGGTGATCCCGGAGAGCGACACCGGCGCGTACACGGGCTTGCGGGCGGGATCGGGTGCTGCGGCGCGGCCGAGGAAGACCAGGCCTGGTGCGCCGGAGAGCAGTTTGACGCGGGCCGTGTCGTCGGGGACCTGGGCGTAGCCGTAGATGGCCTTGGCGCCGGTCTGGCACAGGGCCGGCTGCCAGCGGGTCACGGCCTCGGCTGCCATCTCGCTGCCGAGGGTGCCGCGTTCCTCGGCGCCGATGGGACAGTAGCTGCCGAGCGGCTCGAAGCCGAGCGGCACCAGGAGGCGGTGCTTCCAGTTGGCCGGGCTGAGCGGGGAGGACTGGAGCTGGCCGCCGGACTGGCCGGTGTACGGGCTCCCGTCGATCTCGGCGGTGCCGCGGGGTACGACGACCAGCCAGCAGCCGCGGCCGGTGGTGCGGCCCTGCGCGTCGCGGACGGCGGATCCGCAGCCGAGCCCGGGGGCCTCGACGGCGGTCTGGGTCTCGAAGTAGACCTCGCCGGTGCCGCGGGCGTTGGTGCGGGCGTACGGGACCTCGTTGGTGCTGTTGACGTCGAAGAACTCGTTCCAGTTGCCCGGGCTGACCGGGTCCGCGTTGACCGTGCGGAACGGCGCGTACGAGATGCCGCTCGGGGTGGCGGGCGGCAGCGGCTGGTGCTCGGAGTCCTGGAGGCCCGCGCCGTAGTTGAGCTGGCGGCTGTTGGTGTAGGCGCCGGCGGCCTGGTTGCCGGCGCCCGCGCCGAGGGCGGAGGAGCCGCCGAACTGGCACTGGTCGGTGGTGGGTCCGGTGGCCGCGTCGCCCCAGCACTGCATGATCTGGAGGTAGTTGGCGGCGTACGCGGTGTCGGAGACGGTCGGGGCGCCGCCGGTCCAGGAGATGCGGACGACCTGGTCGACGAGGTTGCGGGTCTGGCTGACGGTGACCTTGAGGTCGGCGAAGTCGCCGGTGCCGGAGACGGTCGCCGGAGAGCCGCCGTCGGCCGCGTAGGCGGGCTGGGCGCCCGGGCCGATGCTGCCGAGGGTGGCGGCCACGGGGAGCAGGGCCAGGCAGAGGGAGCCGAGGAGGAGGCGGAGGGAGCGAGCGGAGCGGAGGGGGCGGAGGGGGCGTCGCATCACCTTCCGCCTCCCGTACGCCCGCGCCGCGTCAGGTGCTTGGTGAGCAGCGGCGGGCCGATCGTCACGGCCAGCAGGAGCAGCGCGCCGAGCACCATGAGCGCGGTCTGGAGGGTGCCGCCGATGCCGCTCGCGGTGGTGACGGGGACGCCGAACAGGTCGCCGGCTCCGGCCGCGATGGGCTGGCCGGTCTCCGGGTCGATGCCGCCGCCCCCGTCGCCGGCTCCGCCGTCGCCCGCGCCGCCCGCTCCGGAGGCCCCGGCCGCCGCGCCGCCGGCGGCCGCTCCCCCGGATCCGCCGCCGCCGGATCCGGATCCGCCCGCACCGCCCGCGCCCGCCGTGGCGCCCGTACCGCCGTTCGCACCGGAGGCCGAGGCGCCGCCGCTGCCGGATGCGGAACCGGAGCCGCCAGCGCCGTTGCCCGTCTGGGTGGGGGTCTTGTTGCCGCCGGTGCCGGTGTCGCACTGGGTCGCCCCCTTCTTGTCGCACTCGGGGGGCTGCGGGGCGGTCTTGGCGAGGGTGTTGGTGCCGTCGGCGGAGAAGGTGGGGTTCTTGCAGTTCTTGAGGTCGATGTTCTCGGCGCTCACGCCGGGGATGCGGCGGACCTGCTCCAGACCGGCCTGGACGAGGTTGACCGGCAGCGGCGAGTAGCCGAGGCGGTCGACCGAGCGCTGGCCCTCGCAGAGGAAGTAGTAGGCGAAGGCGCCCAGCGCCTTGCCTTTCTGGGGGTTGAAGTTCGCTTCCTGCGCGGTCGGGATGATCATGTAGCTGTAGCTGGAGAGCGGGTAGTTGCGGCGGTCGGTGCGGTCTCCGTAGACCCCTTCGAGCTGCTGGGTGAGGTCGGAGCCGATCTTGGCGTTGGTGAGGGAGACCGCCACGTTCTGGGCGGTGGGCTCGGTGTAGTAGCCCGACTCGTTGAGGATCTTGGCGACGGGGAAGCCGGTCGTGGCCACCGCGTAGGAGTACTCGACGTACGTGATGGTGCCGACGTTGCCCTCCTGGGCGACGTAGCCGGAGACGCCGTTCGAGCCGGACTGGCCGACGAACCCGCGGCCGCCCACGACGGGGTAGTTGGAGGTCTGCCCGCAGGGGGTGGAGCGGCCGGCCTTGGCGCAGTACGCGTCCCAGAGCCCGCCGTGCTGCTTGGCCAGCCAGTTGGTCAGCTGGGCGGTCGTGCCGGAGCCGTCGGAGCGGACCACCGGGACGATCTTGCGGGCGGGGAGGACGGAGGCGAGGGCCGGGTTGTCGGCCTTGATGGCCGGGTCGTTCCAGGCGGTGATGGTGCCTGTGAAGATCTTGGCGACGACGTCCCCGGAGAGCCGCAGGTTGGTGACCCGCCGGTTGCCGATCTTGAGGTTGTACATGAAGGCCGTGCCGCCCGCGACGATCGGCATGTAGCTGAACTTCCGCGAGGGCGCCGGGTCCACGACCCCGGAGTCCTTGATGCCGTACGGGATCTCGGAGACGGCGAAGTCCACGGTGCCGTTGCGGAACTGGTTGCGGCCGTCGGACGATCCCGTGCCGCTGTAGTTGACGGTCATGCCGTACTGCTTGACGTTGGCGCGCCACTGGTCGAGGGCGTTCTGGCTCCAGGTGGAGCCGGCGCCGGAGACCGGTACGTAGCTTTCGGCGACGGCGGGCGCGGCGCCCGGCAGCACGGCCGCGACGGCGGCGAGGAGCAGGGCGAGCGCGCGGACGAGCACGCGCGCCGGGGCGCGTACGGGGCGGGCCGGGGGGCGTCCGGGCATCGGAACTCTCCTGATCAGGGACATGTCGTACGAATGGACGGGCGGGCGGTACGCGCGGAGCGGGGCGGGCTACGCCCAGGGCGGAGGCGGCGGTCGTCGGTCCCCGGGCTGCGCGGGCTCCCCCGCACCCGCCCCGGCCGCCCGCACCACCCCCGGACCGTCCGGCCCCTCGGACCGGTCGCGCTCCCGCTCCTCGGCGTCGGCGCGCTCGTCGGCGCGCTCGTCGGCGCGCTCGTCGGCCCGCTCCTCGGCACGTTCCTCGGTCCGCTCCTCGGCGCACGCCGCCATGCGCTCCACGTCGCGCGCGGAGGCGATCACCCGGCGGTGCACCTGGCCCTTGCTGAGCCGGCCGGGGGCCCGGCCGCCGATCACCCGGGCGAGGACGAACAGCACCAGCACCAGGGCCATCAGCAGCGCGGCGCAGCCGAACCCGCGGGCGATCATGGCCTTCTCGGGGGAGACGACCAGGGTGAAGGTGGCGAGCGGCAGCGAGAGCTGCGGCCCGTCGACCGGATTGGCGTTCAGCCCGGCGGCGATGCCGGAGGTGAGCAGCACCGGGGAGGTCTCGCCGATGCCGCGGGCGGTGCCCAGGATCACGGCGGTGGTCAGACCGGAGCGCGCGGTGGGCAGCACCACCGTCCAGACGGTGCGCCACTGCCCGGCGCCGAGGGCGTACGAGGCCTCCTTGAGCGAGCCCGGGACCAGCCGGATCACCACGTCGGAGGCCCGGATGACGATCGGAAGCATCATCACGGAGAGGGCGAGGGCGGCGGCGAAGCCGGACTTGTCCTGACCGAGGAGCAGGATCCACGTGGCGTAGATGAACAGACCGGCCACGATCGAGGGCAGCGCGGTCATGGCCTCGACGATGGTGCGCACGAACCGGGCGTAGCGGCCGGGGACTTCGTTCAGGAACACCGCGCAGGCCAGCCCCAGCGGCACGGTGACCAGCAGGGCGATGGCGATCTGCTCCAGCGTGCCGACGATGGCGTGCAGGGCGCCGCCCTGGGTGAGCGGGTCCAGCGGGCCGGTGCCGGACATGTCCTCGGTGAAGAAGTTGAGGTGGGTCAGCGCCCCCCAGCCGCGCACGATCGTGTAGCCGACGACGAACAGCAGGGCGACCAGGAGCAGGCCGGCGACGCTGTGGACGAGGGCCTGGGCGAGGCGGGCGCGGACGGCGGAGCCGTTGTCGTCGAGGGAGACGAGGACCGCGTACAGGGCCATGAAGGCGAGGTAGAGGACCACGGCGAAGCCGAGCGGCGCGTCGAAGGGCAGCACCCGCCCGAAGAGCACGGCGGTCAGCCCGAGCGCGGCGGCGGCCGCGCCCACCATGGCGAGGACGTCGCGGGCGTGCAGGGTCGAGGTGTTGCGGCGGTACTCGTGGGGCGCGCCGGGGCCGTCGGCGACCACGGCGGGACGGACCGTGCGCGGGGCTTCGGCCGGGGCGACGCCTCCGGGGCTCCCGGCACCTCCGGGGCTCCCGGGGCCTGCGTTGCCGGTGTGCATCGTGGCGGTCATGCGTCGGCCCCCGCTCCGGAGCGGCTTCGGGCGACCACGGAGGACGCGATGAAGTTGACGATGAGGGTCATGGTGAAGAGGGCGAGGCCGGCGGCCATCAGGGCGGACATTCCGAACCCGCTGGCGGAGCCGTAGCGCAGGGCGATCAGGGCGGACACGGAGTTGGCGCCGTTCTGGAGGATGTGCGGCTGCACCGCGAAGACCGGGGAGATGATCAGGTAGACGGCGATGGTCTCGCCGAGGGCGCGGCCGAGGCCCAGCATCGTGCCGCCGATGATCCCGCCGCGCCCGAAGGGCAGGACGACGGAGCGGATGACTCCCCACGGGGTCGCGCCGAGCGCGAAGGCGCCCTCGCGTTCGCCGGGCGGGGCCTGGGCGAAGGCCTCCCGCATCACCGAGCAGGCGATCGGCGTGACCATCAGGGCGACGACCATGCCGGCGATGAACGTGGAGGAGGTGTAGTAGGTGTTCGGGCTGAGCGGGTCGTGCGGGTTGTCCCCGTCGACCGCGAAGAGCGGGAACCAGCCGAGGTAGGTGGTGAGCCAGCGGGACAGGCCCGTCACGCTCGGCTGGAACAGGAACAGGCCCCAGAGGCCGTAGACCACGCTGGGCACGGCGGCCATCAGGTCGACGAGGCTGATCAGGGTCTGCTTGAGGCGGCGCGGCGCGTACTCGGTGATGTAGAGCGCGGTGCCGAGGGCGAGCGGTACGGCGAAGACGATCGCGACGGCGCCGATGAGCACGGTGCCGGTGAGCACGGCCTTGATGCCGAAGTGGTGGGAGTCGGGCTCCCAGGCGGAGGTGGTGAGGAAGCCGGGGCCGGCGTCGCGCAGGGCCTCCAGGGCGCGGCCGCCGAGGAAGACGCCGACCAGGGTCATGATCAGCAGCACTCCGGCTCCGGCGGTGCGCGCGGAGCCGCGGAAGAGCCGGTCGGCCGGGTCGCCGGCCTGGGCGAGGACCCGGGGGACGCCGGCCGGGGCGGCGGGGTCCGGGGCGGCGGTCACGACGGTGGTGCTCTGGGTGCTCTGGGTGCTCCGGGTGCTCCGGGTGCTCCGGGTGCTCCGGGTGCTGTGGGTGTTCACAGGAGGCCGCCTCCGCGGACGGCGAGCCCCGGTGCGTCCCCGGCGCCGGGCAGGCGCAGGCCGCGCAGCCGCCGGGTGTAGGTGACGCGCGAGGCGACCTGTGCCTCGGCGGTGGCCGACAGGAAGAGCTGGAGGCTGTGCCGGCACTCGCGCTGGCGGCGGAAGGTGCGGACGGCGACGGCGACGCAGTGCTCGTCGAGAGCGAGCTGCCAGGTCCAGGCGCCGGTTCCGGAGGACATCACGACGAGCGGGGCAGCCTGCTCGATGTGCCCCCGGAGCTGTTCGACGGCGGCGCAGCAGGCCGTGAGGCTGCCGTGCACGTGCGGACTGCGGCCGAGTTCGTGGTTGTTGGCGCCGACGAGCCGCCAGGTCACGGCATCGGGAGAGCCATCGGAAGCGGCGCTGCCGCGGGAGCCGCCGCCGGTGCTGTCGCCGGAGCCTCTCCCCTGCACCGGTACAGGTGCCTGACGTCGCGCGACATCCACCCATGACACGAACAGAAAACGTGGTCGAGACACCGGACCGCCCCCCCTTCCCCACAGGCCGTACGTGGCCGGAAAACGGCCACCCACCCATGGCCGCGGCCATGACAATCCACGGGACGTAGAGCTCTGGGGCACACGGATCGGTGAAGCAGAAACGGAGAATGTGTGAACGCGAGAAGGGGGCGCGCGAGGGAGCGCGAAACCCGGCCGGTCCCGCCCGAGGGGGGTTCGGGCGGGACCGGAGATCAAGGGGCGCCTGGGTTGATCATGAGTGGGCTCAGGCGGCGGGCGCGTCCTGCGGGGAGACGCCGAAGGCCTTGACGGCCTGGTAGTAGGTCCACGCGGTGCTGTCGCAGGAGCCCTTCTTCACACCCGAGTACGCCGAGCAGACGCGCTTGAGGTCGGCGTAAAGGGCGTCGTCCAACCTCGCCTTGTTGGCCGGAAAGGCACCTGCGGCCTTGTAGTTGCGGTAGCCGAAGTCGTGGCGGGCGCAGGACGTCTGGAAGGGGAAACCGAAGGGGTTGTCGGGCGAGGAGGAGCAGTAGTCGGTCGACCAGTCGAACCCGTACGTGCCCCAGTTGCCCTGGTTGCCGCGCGCGGCGACCCAGGCGTTGTAGCTGGCGGCACTGGTCTGCGTCCAACTGCTCAGGACCTGCGGCTTGTCGGCCGGGACCGCCGACGCGGGGGTGGCGGCGACGAGCACACCGGCCGCGGCGGCCGATGCGAGGAGAGGAGCGAGACGACGGCGCATGGCAATCCTCCAGGACGGGGTGGGGGGCCGCCCGGAGGTACCCCCGGTACGGCGTCGGGTCCCACCCTCGGGGCACGTCCTATCGGCGCCGCTTAACGCCGCTATAACGGCGCTCGCCGGGTGCGGGTGTCGGGTTCGGAGGCGGGCAAGGAGGGCGCCTTAGCGGCCAGTTGCCGGAGTGTGCAGCTCTCAGGTAGCACGCGGTATCAGACTTCCGGCAGAGAACGGGTTCGTCCTACGGAGGGACGCGCGAGGGGGTGGGACGGCCGAGACTGGATCACATGAACCGCCGTCCCCTCGTCATCGCCGCCGCCACCCTGGGAGTCGTCGCCACCGCCGCCCTGGCGCTGCCCAACCTCCCGCCCAACCCGCTGACCGACTCCATCAACGACCGGGTCTTCGAGGAGAAGAGCAAGCACTTCGCGACCGTCGCCGACGCGCCCACCCGCGGCAACGCGGCCTTCACGCTGCCGTCCTGGGTGCCCAAGGACGCCACCGACATACGCATACGGGTGCGCACCACCGGCGAGGCGAGGCTGATCCGCTTCACGCTCGGAGCGACCCCGCTGGACGGCCCGCAGTGCACGGCGGGCACGCCGAAGGACCTGGGCGGGCGGCGGCTGAACGCCAAGTGGTGGCCGAACGGCACCCGGGCCGAGGAGCGGCCCGAATGCCGGGACGTCCACCAGTACCAGGTGGCGGTGCGCGGCAAGCGCGTCTACGCCTGGACCGACGGCACCCCCTCGCCGGGTTCTCAGCCGCAGGACAACCCCCCGGCCAAGGCCCACGCCCGCGGCTAGCAGGTGTGCGGCGGATCATGGCCGGACACCTGACGGCCCCGGATCGGCGCTCGTCTACGCTCGTCCGGTGAGTACGTACGTGAACCGACTCGGCGAGGACGTCCCGCGGATCGGCGTGTCCCCGGCGGGGACGGCCGTGGTGGTGTGGTCCCTGGACACCACGCTCGACGTGGTCGGCGGCCACCGGATCGAAGACGCGCTGCCGATCCTGGACGCGGGCGAGCGGGAGCGGGCCGGGCGGCTGCTGCGGGCCGGGGACCGGCACCGGTACCTCGCTTCCCACGTGGGGCTGCGGGTGCTGCTCGGCGGCTACCTCGGGCAGGCCCCGCAGGACGTCGTCCTGGTCCGGGAGGACTGCCCGTGCTGCGACGGCCCGCACGGACGGCCGGCGGTGGCGGGGGGCGCGGTGCAGTTCTCGCTCTCGCACAGCGACGACCTGGCGTACCTCGCGTTCGCGGCGGTGCCGGTCGGCGTGGACGTCGAGGCGGTCCCGAGCGCGGCGGCGGTGCAGGACGTACTGACCGCCCTGCATCCGGCGGAGACGGCGGAGCTCTCCGCGCTGCCCGCGGAGGAACGGCCGGGGGCGCTGGCCCGCCTGTGGTCGCGCAAGGAGGCCTACTTCAAGGGCACGGGCACCGGCCTGGCCCTGGGCCTGGCCGAGCCCTACGTCGGCTCGGGCCCCACCCCGTCGCAGGTCCCCGGCTGGCACCTCACGGATCTCCCGACCCCGCCGGCGTACGCGGCGGCCCTGGCTCTGCGCACCTGACGCACCGCCCCCGGCGGCGCCCGCCACGCCGGGGCGAAAACAAGGTCACCGCTCGCCGCGCGGCCCTATGGTGACCGCCATGGACATCCGCCCCGCCCGTACCGTCGCCGAACTCCAGGCCGCGGAGGGGCTCTTCGACGGCCCCGCCCGACTCGACTGGTCCGAGCGCTTCCTCTCCGCGCCGGGACACCTGATGCTCATCGCCTACGTGGACGACATCCCCGCCGGCATGGTCTCCGGGGTCGAGATGAGCCACCCCGACAAGGGAACGGAGATGTGCCTGTACGAGCTCTCCGTCGACGAGGGCTACCGGCGGCGCGGCATCGGCCGCGCCCTGACCGAGGCCCTCGCCGACGAGGCCAAGGCGCGCGACTGCTACGGCATGTGGGTGGGGGTCGACACCGACAACGAGGCCGCCCTGGCCACCTACGCCTCCGCCGGCTCCCGCGACGAGGGCGTCTTCGCCATGCGCGGCTGGCCCCTCTCCGGCTGACGCCTGTCTTCCGGATCACCCGGGGGACCCGTTCGGCGGCGTGTCGTGGGGCCAGTCGGCGCACCCTCCGCGCGGGCGGGGCACGGCTCGCCGAGCATCGGGCGCATGACCGCATTCACCGCGCTGCTCCCGGCCGCCGCCGCCCTGCTGGCGGCGGCCACCGCCCTGCCGCCGCACGCCGCACCCGCACCCGCCGCCGACACCGCGACCACGACCGCCCCGTACGTCGTCGTCCTCAAGGACACCACCTCCCGCGCCCCGACCCGGGCCCTGGCCGCCGAGGCCACGGGCTCCGGCGACCAGGTCGGGGAGGTCTACGAAACCGTCCTCAGCGGCTTCGCCGTCCGGACCACCGCCGCCCGCGCCAAGGCCCTGGCCGCCGACCCCCGGGTGGCCTCGGTGGAGCCGGACGCCGAGTTCCGTATCAGCGACGCGCAGAGCCCCGCGCCCTGGTCCCTGGACCGGATCGACCAGCCCGCGCTCCCGCTCGACGGCTCGTACACGTACGCCACCACCGCGCGGGGCGTCACCGCGTACGTCGTGGACACCGGGATCTACACGGGCCACCAGGAGTTCGGGGGCCGGGCCCGGACCGGCTACAACGGGGTGTTCATGGAGACCTCCAGCGACTGCAACGGCCACGGCACGCACGTCGCCGGGACCCTGGGCGGGGCGACGTACGGGGTGGCGAAGGGGGTCTCCCTCGTCGGCGTCAAGGTCGCCAACTGCAAGGGGTCCGCGTCCCTGACCTCGATCCTGGGCGGCCTGGAGTGGATGGTGAAGGACGCCGCCAAGGCCCCCGGCACCCCCGCCGTCGCCAACATGAGCATGGGCGGCACCCGCAGCTACGCCCTCGACGCGGCGGTGGCACGGGCGGTCGCCGCCGGGATCACCTTCACCGTCGCCGCCGGCAACTCCGCCGACGACGCCTGCACCGGCTCCCCCGCCGCCGCCCCCTCGGCGCTCACGATCGGCGCGGCCGACGCCGCCGACCAGTGGGCCCCGTTCTCCAGTTACGGCCGCTGCATGGACCTCGTCGCGCCGGGCGTGTCCGTCACCTCGGCCTGGAAGGGCTCGGCGACCACCCTCGCCCGCGCCTCCGGCACCTCCATGGCGGCCCCCCACGTGGCGGGCGTCGCCGCGCTGATCCTGGCGGAGGGCATCGCGGCCGGCGGTACGGCGAAGACCCCCGCCGAGGTCTCCGCCGTGCTGCTGCGGGACGCCGTACGGGACCGGCTCACCGGGGTCCCGGCCGGCACGGCCAACCTGTTCCTGAACCACCCGCCGGCCGCGGGCTAGACCGCCCCTTTCGGATCACGCCGGTCAAGCCCGCGGACCCGACCCGCGGACCTGACCGGCGGGCTTGACCGGCGTGATCCGAAACATCCCCCACGCCCGGGTCGGCACCCGGCTCAACGCCCGGGTCGGCCGCCCGTCCGCACCCCACCCATCCCACCCGCCCCGCACCCTGACGACCCGGCCTGATGGGACATCAATTTCTGTGTGCTTCGGGCGAAAGCAAGTCATTGACTTCTCATCACCGCGACGCGTCAATGTCGGCCACCGCACCGGCTCGGCCTCCCCCACACAGCGGGTGGGGGGAGGGTTCGTCTGACGAAGGAGTCGCGACCCAGTGAGTACAACGTTCCGACGAAGAATTCTGGCCGGGGCGGGCGCCCTGTCCCTCGCGCTGACGGGCGGCGTGGTGGGCCTGACCGGCACCGCCCAGGCGGCGACCGTGACCACCCCCGTCTTCGAGAACTGCGACGCCCCGGCACCGCAGCCGGACGGTTCGGGCAACCAGAACTACACGATCACCGTGCCCGACACGGCCAAGGCCGGAGACGTCGTACCGATCACGATCGACCCGGGTGCGAGCCCGCTGATCCCCGGCTTCTCCGTCACCACGGTGAACACCACCAAGATCACCCTCAAGGTGGGCACGACCACCCAGGTCGTCACCAGCCCGCCCGAGACCGTCAGCGTCGTCGCCGGCACTCCGCTCGACCCGAAGTCCTTCTCCGGAACCATCAAGATCCCGGACGGCACCGAGGGCACCGCGGTCGAGGTCAAGCTCGACCTGGCGGTCACCGACGCGGACCTCAGCGGTTCCGTCTTCACCACGACCTGCACCCCGGCGCCCCGCCCGAGCGCCACCCTCGGCTCGGTCGCCGTCGAGGCCCTGCCCAAGGACCCCGTCACCACCAAGCTGACGCCCAACAGCGGCAAGGCCGGCACGGCCGTCGTCGTGGGCGGCGCCAACTTCCCGGCCGGCCCGGTCACCTGCTCCGCCCTCCTCGCGGGCGCGGCGACCGGTGACACCGGCACCGGTACGGCGGACGCGAGCGGCGCCGCCACCTGCAACATCACGGTCACCAAGAAGGCCGACGCCATCAAGATCGACGGCTCGGTCACCCCGTACAAGTCGTTCGTGTACCTGGAGGACCAGGCGGGCGTGAAGAACCCGGTCGACATCGAGGTCCTCCCCGGCCCGCTGGCGCTCGGGCCGAAGGACGGCCAGCCGGCCGTCGCCTTCCCCTCGGTCACCATCAACGGCAAGGCCCAGTCGGTGGTCGGCGTGTTCAACGCCGCGACCGTCCAGGACTTCCGCGGCGGCACCCTCGGCTGGGACGTGACGGCGACCCGTACGCCCTTCCTGAACCAGGCGACCGGCCACTCGATGGCGAAGGCGCAGATCGGCATCCAGCCGTCCTGCACCGTGACCAACCCGGACAGCCCGAGCACCTGCACCGCGGGCACGCCCGGCGCGATCTCCGAGACTCCGATGAAGGTGGCCTCGCAGGCGGCCGGCGGGGACGAGCTGACCGGCGGTGAGTTCGCCGTCGGCGGCGCCGGGATGATCCAGCTCCCGCCGTTCATGTTCGCCGACACCTACCAGACGGTCGTCACCTTCTCGATCGCCTGACCCGGCAGGAACAGCGCACCCAGGGTGGTGCGGCGCCCCGGCGCCGCACCACCCCTTCGCCTTCCCGCCCCCACCCCCGCCTCCCCGCGCCGACTGGAGAACCGCCCATGCGCCCCCGCCCCCGCATCGCTCCGCACGGCCTGCTCCTCACCCTGTTGCTGCTGGTCGCGGGCCTGCTCCTGCCGCCGGCCACGGCGGCGGCCGCGGACAACGGCACCTGGGGGGTGTTCCCGACGCCCCCGGCCGGCGCCGCGATGACCGACCGCGCGTACTTCTTCCACCAGGGCGCCGCCGGGACCACGGTCAGCGACAGCGTGACCGTACTGAACTCCTCCGACCGGGAGCTGACCTTCCAGATCTTCGCCACCGACGCCGTGAACACCCCGGCCGGCGGCGCCTTCGCGCTCCTGCCGGTGGATCAGAAGCCCAAGGACGTGGGCGCGTGGACGGCGCTGGCGCCCGAGGCGGCGACCACGGTGACCGTCCCGCCCAAGGGCCGCAAGGACATCCCGTTCACGGTGAAGGTCCCGCAGGACGCGACGCCCGGCGACCACGTCGGCGGGATCGTCGCCCTCAACACCGCCGTGGAGGGCATCCGGCAGGAGGGCAAGGTCCAGGTCGGGGTGAAGCGGCAGGTCGGCTCGCGGCTGTACTTCCGGGTGCCGGGGCCGGTGACACCGGGACTGAGCGTGGAGGACGTGAAGGTCAGCCGGTCCGCGCCGCTGCTGCCCTGGGTCAAGAACGCCCGCGCCACGGTCTCGTACACGCTGGTCAACCGGGGCAACGTGGTCGCCGAGCCCAAGGTGGCGGTGTCCGCCGAGGGGCTGTTCGGCCGTACGGTGCTGGACCGGCCGGCCCGCGAGCTGAAGCTGGTGCTGCTGCCCGGCCAGCGGATCGAGCTGACCGAACCCTGGCCCGACGCACCGCAGTCGGACTGGGTGACCGTACGGATCTCGGCCGGGGCGACGGCCTATCCGGACCTGACCTCGGCATCCGAGGCGGAGTTCATCGCCGTGCCGTGGCCCGCCCTCGGCGCGCTGCTGGTGCTGGCGGGCGCCGCCCTCACCTTCCTGGTCCTGCGGCGCCGGCGCCGGTCCCCCGCGGAGCGGGCCGAACCCGCACCGGACTTGGCCGGGGCGCACTGACGGGCGAGAACGGAGCTCGCCCCCCGCGTGAGGGGTGCGGGGGGCGAGCCGGTCCTGCTGTCCTACCGTCCTACGCGGTCAGTGGTTGCGCGGGAAGCCCAGGTCCACGCCCGCCGGGGCCTCGGACGGGTCCGGCCAGCGGGTCGTGACGACCTTGCCGCGGGTGTAGAAGTGGATGCCGTCGTTCCCGTAGATGTGGTGGTCGCCGAAGAGCGAGTCCTTCCAGCCTCCGAAGGAGTGGTAGCCCACCGGCACCGGGATCGGCACGTTGACGCCGACCATGCCGGCCTCGATCTCCAGCTGGAAGCGGCGGGCCGCGCCACCGTCCCGGGTGAAGATCGCGGTGCCGTTGCCGAACGGCGAGGCGTTGATGAGCGCCACGCCCTCCTCGTAGGTCTCGGCGCGCAGCACGCACAGCACCGGCCCGAAGATCTCGTCGCGGTACGCGTCGGAGTCGGTCTTGACGTTGTCCAGCAGCGACAGGCCGATCCAGTGGCCCTTCTCGAACCCGCCGACCGTGTACCCCGTACCGTCCAGGACCACGTCCGCGCCTTGGTCGGCCGCGCCCTTCACGTACGAAGCGACCTTGTCGCGGTGGGCGGCCGTGATCAGCGGGCCCATCTCGGAGGCCGGGTCGTTGCCGGGGCCGATCTTGATCTTCTCGGCGCGCTCGCGGATCTTCTCCACCAGCTCGTCGCCGATCGATCCGACGGCCACGACCGCCGAGATCGCCATGCAGCGCTCGCCGGCCGAGCCGTACGCGGCCGAGACAGCCGCGTCGGCGGCCGCGTCCAGGTCGGCGTCCGGCAGCACCAGCATGTGGTTCTTGGCGCCGCCCAGCGCCTGGACGCGCTTGCCGTTCGCCGAAGCCGTGGTGTGGATGTGGCGGGCGATGGGCGTCGAGCCGACGAAGGAGACGGCCGCGATGCCCGGGTGGGCGAGCAGCGCGTCGACGGCGGCCTTGTCACCGTGGACGACGTTGAGCACACCGGCCGGCAGACCGGCCTCGGAGGCCAGCTCGGCCAGCTTGTTGGCGGCCGACGGGTCCTTCTCGCTCGGCTTGAGGATGAAGGTGTTTCCGCAGGCCACGGCCAGCGGGAACATCCACATCGGCACCATGGCCGGGAAGTTGAACGGGGTGATGCCCGCGACCACGCCCAGCGGCTGGCGGATGGCGGCCACGTCGACCCGGTTCGAGACGGAGGTCGACAGCTCGCCCTTGAGCTGCGTGGTGATCCCGCAGGCCAGCTCGACGATCTCCAGGCCGCGCGCCACCTCGCCCAGCGCGTCCGAGTGGACCTTGCCGTGCTCGGCGGTGATCAGCTCGGCGATGGCGTCGCGGTTGGCGTCCAGCAGGGCGCGGTAGGCGAAGAGCACCTTGGTGCGGGCGGCCAGCGAGGACTGGCCCCAGCTCTGGTAGGCCTCCTGGGCGACCCGTACGGCCGCGTCGACCTCGTCGGCGGACGCGAGCGCGACCTGCGTGGTGACCTCGCCGGTCGCCGGGTCGGTGACCGGGCCGTAGTTGCCCGACGCGCCCTCGACGGTCTTGCCACCGATCCAGTGGTTGACGGTCTTCATTGCCTTGCTCCTTCACAGATGGCGACGTCGCTGCGCGGCTTGCCGGTCGTACTCTTCGCGGGCCGCGGCCGCGGACTTGCGTGTCGCGGTCTCGGCCACAGGAACATCCCACCACGCCTGTGCCGGGGGCGGGCCCGACACAGTGTCGGGTGTTCGGGTCTGTGCGTAGACACATGTGGGACGGTCCGCCGCACGCGCCTCTGCGAGGGCTTTCCGCAGGTCACCGATGGTGCGGGTGCGGATCACTACCATCCCGAGGGAGGCCGCGTTGGCCGCGAGGTCCAGCGGCAACGGCGCGCCGGTGTACGAACCGTCGTCCGCCCGGAAGCGGTACGCGGTCCCGAAGCCCTCCGCGCCCACGGCCCCGGAGAGGCCGCCGATGGAGGCGTAGCCGTGGTTGTCGAGGATCACCACCTTGATCGGGACGCCCTCCTGTACGGCCGTGACCAGCTCGGTCGGATTCATCAGGTACGTCCCGTCGCCGACCAGCGCCCACACCGGGCGCCCGGGGGCGGCGAGCGCGACCCCGATCGCGGCCGGGATCTCGTAGCCCATGCAGGAGTACCCGTACTCCACGTGGTACTGGTCGGCCGAGCGGGCCCGCCACAGCTTGTGCAGGTCCCCGGGGAGGGAGCCGGCGGCGTTGATCAGGATGTCCTCGGCGCCGACGACAGCGTCGAGCAGCCCGATCACCTGTGCCTGCGTCGGGGCGGCGTCCTCGTCGGGGGCCGCGTAGGCCCGGTCGACCAGCCCCTCCCAGCCGCGTTTCTTTTCTTTGTACGCCGTCTCGTACCCGGGGTCCACGCGGTACCCGGAAACCGCGGCCCGGAGTTCTTCCAGGCCCGCTCGCGCATCGCAGACCACCGGCTGACCGGCGAGTTTGTGGGCGTCGTACGGGTCGAGGTTGAGCCCGAGGAAGCGGACGGCGGGGTTCTGGAACAGGGTCCCCGAGGCGGTGGTGAAGTCCGTCAGCCGGGTCCCGGCGGCGATGACCAGGTCGGCGCCGCGGGCCAGCCCGTCGGCGGTGGCCGTGCCGGTGTGCCCGATGCCGCCGACTTCGGCGGGGTGGTCGTACGGGAGCGCCCCCTTGCCCGCCTGCGTGCAGGCGACCGGGATCCCGGTCGCTCCGGCGAACTCCGCCAGCGCGGCCTGGGCCTCGCCGTGCCGGATCCCGCCGCCGGCGACGATCAGCGGGCGCGCGGAGCCCCGTACGGCTTCGGCGGCCCGTGCGAGCTCGTCCCGGTCGGGCCGGGGCCGGCGTACGGCCCACACGCGCTCGGCGAAGAACTCGGGCGGCCACTCGTACGCCTCGGCCTGGACGTCCTGGGGCAGTGCCAGGGTCACCGCGCCGGTCTGCACGGGGTCGGTGAGGACCCGCATCGCCTGGAGGGCAGCCGGGATCAGGGCCTCGGGCCGGGTGATCCGGTCGAAGTGGCGGGAGACGGGCCGGAGCGTGTCGTTGACGGAGACGTCGCCCGCGTAGGGCACCTCCAGCTGCTGGAGGACGGGGTCGGCGGGCCGGGTGGCGAAGGTGTCGCCGGGCAGGAGGAGTACGGGAATCCGGTTGATGGTGGCGAGGGCGGCCCCGGTGACGAGGTTGGTGGCGCCGGGCCCGATCGAGGTGGTGACGGCGTGGGCCGAGAGCCGCCCGCACTGGCGGGCGTACCCGACGGCGGCGTGCACCATGGCCTGCTCGTTGCGCCCCTGGAGGAACGGCATCACACCCGGCGTCCCACCCGGCCTCTCGCCCGGCCCGCTCTCCAGCAGGGCCTGCCCGATTCCGGCGACGTTCCCGTGCCCGAAGATCCCCCAGGTGGCGGCGATCAGCCGCTGCCTGCGCCCGTCGCGCTCGGTGTACTGGGCGGCCAGGAACCGCACGAGGGCCTGGGCCACGGTGAGCCTCATGGGGTCTCGTCCTCCGCTCGGTAGAAGGGCAGCCGGGGGTCGGCGTCCTGGACGGACCAGGTGTCCCGGATCCAGGCGTGGTCGGGGTGGTCCCGGATCAGCCATTCACGGGGCGGGCCCGGGGGCCCGGCCATGACGTTGAGGTAGTACATGTCGTGCCCGGGGGCGGCGATGGACGGCCCGTGCCAGCCGTCCGGGATGAGCACCGCGTCCCCGGTCCTCACCTCGGTGAGGATGTCGGTCTTCCCGGCGGGGGAGGGGGTGACACGCTGGTAGCCGATGCCGGGGGTGTCACCGCCGCCCGGGACGGTGTGCGGGGCGATCTCGAAGTAGTAGACCTCTTCGAGGCGGGACTCGTGGCCGGGGTGGAACTCGTCGTGCTTGTGGGGCGGGTACGAGGACCAGTTCCCGCCGGGGGTGAGCACCTCGACGGCGATGAGGCGGTCACAGTCGAAGACGCCGGCGGCGGCGAAGTTGTTGACCTGGCGCGTGCAGTGGCCGGCTCCGCGGATCTCCACGGGGACGCCCCGGGCGGGCCCGTACCGGGCGGGCAGGATCCGTTCGCACCGCGCCCCGACCAGCGCGAACCGCCCTCCGGCGGCGGACCCGATCACGGCCCGCCCGTCCCGGGGCAGGTACGCGAAGTCGCTCACCCCGCTGAACACGCTCTCGCGTCCACGCAGTTCGAACACCTCCGGCCCCGTCGGCGCTTGGGGGTGGGCAACCGGCTCCGCGCAGCGGACCACGCACGCCCCGGCCAGCGGGAGGACGATCCACTCCCGGTCCCCGCACGCGTGCGTGTACTCCTCCCCCGGCTCAAGCTCCAGCACCCGCAGCGCCGTGAACTCCATCTCGTGCGACCCGGTCACCGTCATGACTCCAGCACCTCCTCCACCTCCTTGGCGTACGGCATCGCCGCCGAGCACGCCAGCCTCGAAGCCACGATCGCCCCCGCCGCGTTGGCGAAGCGCAGCACCCGCTCCAGGTCCCATCCCGCCAGCAGCCCGTGACACAGGGCGCCCCCGAACGCGTCCCCGGCCCCCAGCCCGTTCACCACGTCCACCGGGACGGCCGCGGCCTCCACCACCGTTCCGTCCCGCCTCATCGCCAGTACCCCTTCGGGCCCCCGCTTGACCACCGCCAGCTCCACGCCGGCCGCCAGCAGCGCCCGTGCCGCGGCCCGCGGTTCGGACTCGCCGGTCGCGATCGCGCACTCCTGCACGTTGCCGACCGCCACCGTGGCGAGACCCAGCGCCTGTGCGTACGCCCCGCCCGGCTCCCCGTCCCACAGCATCGGCCTCCAGTCGAGGTCGAAGACCGTGATCCCGGACTTCGAGCGGGCCTCCAGCGCGGCGAGGGTCGCGGACCGGCTCGGCTGCGCGCTCAGGCCTGTCCCCGTCATCCAGAACACCCGCGCGGCCCGTACCGCCGCCAGGTCCAGCTCCTCCGGCTCGATCTCCAGGTCGGGGGCCTTCGGCAGCCGGTAGAAGTACAGCGGGAAATCGTCCGGCGGGAAGATCTCGCAGAACGTCAGCGGGGTCGGATACCCCGCCACCTCCCCCGCCCACCGGTCGTCCACCCCGAATCCCCGCAGCTCAGCCCGTAGATAGGCGCCGAACGGGTCGGCTCCGGTCCGGGTGATCACCGCCACCCGGCGGCCCAGCCTGGCCGCCGCGACGGCGACGTTGGTGGGCGAGCCGCCCAGGAACTTCCCGAAGGTGTCCGCTTCCGCCAGCGGTACACCCGTTTTCAGCGGGTAGAGATCCACCCCGATCCGCCCCATGGTGATCACATCGAACGCGACATCGTCCGCGGTCGTCACAGGCAGTCCTCCCACTCGTCTCGCACCCTAAGGTGGCCGTCATGACGTCCTCCCCGCCCGCGTTGACCCGTATCCGCATCGGTTCGGCTCCGGACTCCTGGGGTGTCTGGTTCCCCGACGATCCGCTCCAGACCCCGTGGGAGCGGTTCCTCGACGAGGTCGCCGACTCCGGATACGAGTGGATCGAGCTCGGCCCGTACGGTTACCTCCCCACCGACCCCGCCCGCCTCACGGAGGAGACCGCCGGACGGGGCCTGCGCGTCAGCGCGGGCACCGTCTTCACCGGACTCCATCACGGGCCCGCCGTCTGGGCGCAGACCTGGGAGCACGTGTCGCGGATCGCGGCGCTCACCCAGGCCATGGGCGCGGGCCACCTCGTCGTCATCCCGTCCTTCTGGCGCGACGACAAGACCGGCAAGGTGCTGGAGGACCGCACCCTCACCCCCGAGCAATGGCGTGAACTGACCACACAGACCGAGCGCCTGGGCCGCGAGGTGCGGGACCGGTACGGGCTGCGGATCGTCGTCCACCCGCACGCCGACACGCACATCGACACCCCCGAGAACGTGGCCCGCTTCCTGGACGCCACCGATCCGAACCTGGTCTCCCTGTGCCTGGACACCGGGCACTACGCCTACTGCGGCGGCGACAGCGTCCAGGCCATCGAGACGTTCGCCGAGCGGATCGGCTACCTCCACCTCAAGCAGGTCGACCCGCGGATCCTCGCCGAAGTCCTCGCGGAGGAGCTGCCCTTCGGGCCGGCCGTCGGCCGCGGGGTGATGTGCGAACCTCCGTCGGGGGTGCCCGCGCTGGAGCCCGTCCTCGCGGCCGCCCAGCGGCTCGGTGTGGACCTGTTCGCCATCGTGGAGCAGGACATGTACCCGTGCCCGCCCGACCGGCCGCTGCCGATCGCCCGCCGTACCCGCGCCTACCTGCGCTCCTGCGGCGCCCGCTGACTCCCCGGAGGGAACACGACATGAGCACGCTGGGCATCGCCGTCATCGGGACGGGGAAGATGGGCGCCGACCATGTCCGCCGGATCGGGCGGACGGTGGGCGGGGCCCGGGTGGTGGCCGTGGCCGATCCGGACGGGGACCGGGTGAAGGCGGTCGCGGCGGGTCTGGACGGCGCGAGCGCGCACACGGATCCGGCGGCGGCGATGGCAGCTCCCGGAGTCCAGGCCGTACTGATCGCCTCCCCGGGGCCCGCTCACGAGGAGGCGATCCTGCACGCCCTGGGGCGGGAGTTGCCGGTGCTGTGCGAGAAGCCGCTGACGCCGGATCCGGCCGGGGCGGTGCGGGTGATGGAGGCGGAGCAGCGGCTGGGCCGGCGCCTGGTGCAGGTGGGGTTCATGCGGCGGTTCGACGCCGAGTACGAACGGCTGAAGGAGCTGCTGGACGCGGGAGGGATCGGCCGGCCGCTGTTCCTGCACTGCCGGCACCGCAATGCCTCCTCGCCCTCCTTCTTCACCAGCGACATGCTGATCACCGACTCCGTCGTGCACGAGGTCGACGCGGCGCGCTGGCTGCTCGGGCAGGAGATCACGGCGGTGTCCGTGCTCTCCCCGACGCCGAGCTCGGCGGCCCCCGAGGGGCTGCGCGATCCCCGGCTGGTCCTGCTGGAGACCGCGGGCGGGGCCATCGTCGACGTGGAGATCTTCGTCAACTGCGGCTTCGGCTACGAGGTCAGGTGCGAGGCGGTCGGCGAGTCCGGCAGCGCCCAGATCGGTGAGGGCCAGGCGATGGTCGTCCGGTCCGCGGGCCGCAGCTCCGGCGAGATCGTGCAGGACTTCACCGTGCGCTTCGCCGACGCGTACGACCGCCAGCTGCGGCGCTGGGTGGCCGCGGCCGCGCAGGGCCGGGTGGCCGGACCCGACGCCTGGGACGGCTACGCGGCGGCCGCCGTCTCCGCGGCGGGGCTCGCCGCCGCGCACAGCGGCGTACGGACCCCGGTGGAGCTGGTGGAGCGCCCCGCCCTCTACCGCTGACCCTCTCCCCCTCCTCCCCGTTGTGCCGCATGTGTCACAGGCGTCGCCCTTGTGTCACGCATATCGCCATTACGCGGGTATTTCGTCACAGCCGGTCGACAAGGCCTCCCGCACCTTCACCCCCTGTCGTTTCTCCGGGCACAACCCGATTGATCGTCACTGTCCACGCGTCGGCTCCCCCGACGGCCTCCCGGCCGGCCCCGCCCCGTGGACAAGGAGGTGTCGTGGATGAGCGACCGACAGCTGTGGTCGTACAAGGAGATCGCCGCCCATATCCAGGTCCAGCCGGACACGGTGCGCTCGTACCGCAAGCACGGACTGCTCCCCGCTCCCGACCACGTGGAAGGCGGCAAGCCCTACTGGTACGCCGACACGATCCGCACCTGGGTGGCCCGCCGCCCCGGCAACCGGGGCCGCCGCGAGGACTGACCCCGGCCGGGCCCCGGCCGCCGCCGCCGGGGCCCGGTCCTGATCCCGCCCCGCCAACCCCCTAGCGGCTGCCCGCCGGTATGCGGTCCGGCTCCGGGGCCTCCCCCGGCGCCTCCCCTGCCGCCCGCGGCGCCGCCGCCGGCGCGGACTCCCCCTCGCTCAGCCCGAACCTCTCGTGCAGCCGCCGCAGCGGGCCCGGCGCCCACCAGGTGGCCCTGCCCGTCAGCTTCATGACCGCCGGTACCAGCAGGCTCCGTACGACCAGCGCGTCCATCAGCACGGCCAGCGCGATCCCTAGCCCCAGCATCTTGGTGTTGGTCACCCGGGAGCTGCCGATGGCCACCATCACCACCGCCAGGATCACGGCCGCCGCGGTGATCAGCCCGCCCGTGCGGACCAGTCCGGTGCGCACCGCCCCCTCGTGGTCCCCGGTCCGCTCGTACTCCTCCTTGATGCGGGATATGAGGAACACCCCGTAGTCCATGGAGAGTCCGAAGGCGATGCAGAACATCAGCACGGGCAGGGTGGTCTCGATGTCCCCGGTGGAGGTGAAGGAGAGCGGTCCGGAGAGGTGGCCGTCCTGGAAGACCCACACCACCGCCCCGAACATCGCCGTCAGGCTCAGTGCGTTGAGCAGGACCGCCTGGACGGGTATCAGCACGCTTCCGGTGAGCAGGAAGACCAGCAGGAGCGTGGCCAGGACCACCAGGGCCAGTGCGGCCGGCAGTTTCTCCGCTATCGCCTTCTGGGCGTCGACGAGGACGGCCGCCTGTCCGGTCACCGCGGTGTCGAACGGGGCCTCCACCTTCCGCACCTCGCCGACGAGGTCCTGGGCCCGGCGCCCCACCGGCTCGCCGTCGGTGACCACCGAGATGTACGCGTATCCCGGCCGGGATGCGGAGCTCACCGGCCCGTCCACCCGCACGCCGGGCAGGGCGGCCAGCCGGTCCCGGTAGGCGGCGAGGTCGGCGGGACCGGCCGCGCCCTCGGCCAGCACGGTCAGCCCGGCCCCGGGGCTGCCCGGGAAGCCGTCGCGGATCTGCTGCTGGACCAGGTGGGAGGCGGCCGTCTCCGGCAGCTGCCGGTCATCCACGGTGCCGAACTTCACCCCGAGGAAGGGCAGTCCGAGGAGCAGCAGCCCGGCCGTGGTGGCGATGGCGAACACCGGGGCCCGGCGCATCACCAGCGCGGTCGTCCGCGCCCAGCCCCGCCCCTCCTCGGCCCCGGCGTCCGCGGCCGGCGTCCCGGCGCCCGCCCCGGGCCGGTTGCGCCGCCACAGCCGCCGCAGGTCGAGGGAGTTGACCCGCTCCCCGAGGAGCACCAGCGCCGCCGGCAGCAGGACGAGGGCGGCGGCCGCCGCGAGCAGGACCACCGCGACCCCGGCATAGGCGAAGGAGCGCAGGAAGTACATCGGGAAGAACAGCATCGCCGAGAGCGAGACGGCCACGGTCAGCGCCGAGAACAGCACCGTGCGCCCGGCGGTGCGCAAAGTGGCACCCACGGCCGCCACCGGATCCCGCCCGGCGGCGAGCTCCTCACGGAACCTCCGCACTATGAACAGGGCGTAGTCGATGGCGAGTCCGAGGCCGAGCGCGGTGGTCAGGTTCTGGGCGAAGACGGAGACGTCGGTGAACTCGGTGAGGCCGCGCAGCACGGCATTGGTACCGAGGATGGCGACGATTCCCACGCCCAGGGGCAGCAGCGCGGCCACGGCGCTGCCGAAGACGATGACGAGCAGGACGAGGGTCACCGGCAGGGCGATCGCCTCGGCGCGCAGCAGGTCCTCCTGGATGGTGGTGGTCACCTCGCGCTGGACGGCGACCGGCCCCCCGAGGGAGACCTTCACCGGCCCGTGCCCGCCCCGGTAGCGCGGGGCGATCCGCTCCAGCACGGCGGCGCGCGTCTTCTCGTCGCCGAGCACCCGGGCCGCGATCAGGGCCTGCCGGCCGTCCTCGGAGCGCAGCGCGGGCAGATGCGTGCGCCAGTACGAGCCGACCCCGGCCACCCCCTGTTCGGAGGCGAGTTGCGCGGTCAGCCGCTCGGCCTCGGCGGCGACGGCGGGATCGTCCACCCCGGACGCCCCCGATCCGGCGGCGTCCACCAGCAGGAGCAGGTTGGGCTGGGAGCCCGGGAACTCGCGCTCCAGCACCTTGGCGGCGTAGGTGGACCGGGCATCCGGGTCCTCCCAGCCGCCGCTGCCCATCCGGTCGGCGACGCCACCGCCCGCGAGGACGGCCAGGGCCGTGACCACGAGGGCGAGCAGCAGTGAGAGCCGCGGCCGGGCCGTGACGAACCGGGTCCACCGTCCGCTCTCCCCTGACGACGGCGGTTTTTTGACTTCGGACATGACTCGGTGTCCCCTTCACCGTGATTGCCAGACAACTTAAGCTGGCAAACACGAGCAGTCGCTCGCGTTTTCCAAGAATGCGAGCGATCTCTCGTGTTTGTCAATCACCCACGGGAAGCAAGGGACGGGACATGCCCGAGAGGCCCCAGGCCGAAAATGCCGCGAAGGCCCCAAAGGCCGCCAAGAAGGCCGCCCAGAAGACGGCTGGGAAGACCGCGAAGAAGACCGCCGAAAAGACGGCCGCCCCGCGCCGCCAGGCCCGCGGCGAGCGCCGGATCGCCCAGCTCCTGGATGCCGCCGCCAGCGTGTTCTGCCGTACCGGCTACGCCGCGGCCAGCACCAACGCCATCGCCCGCGAGGCGGAGGTCTCACCGGGCACGCTCTACCAGTTCTTCCCGAACAAGGAGGCCATCGCCATCCACCTGGGCGACGAGCTGCTCCGGCGCGCCCGCGACATGCACGGCCAGGCCTTCCTCCCCGAGAACCTGGACAAGCCCCTGCCCGAACTGCTCGACGCCGTCCTCGACCCGGTCATCGCCTTCAACTGCGAGAACCCGGCCTTCTGGGCCCTCATGCACGGCTCCGGCATCCCCGGCATCACCCAGGAGCGCGAGGAGCTGCACTCCGGCCTGCTGGCCCGGGTCCAGGACATCCTGCGCACCTTCTGCCCGGACGGCTCACCCGAGGAGCTCACCCGCGTCTCCGGCATGATCCTGGGCATCTTCAAGGCGGCGCTCGACCTGATCCTGGCGAGCGAGGGTGCCGAGCGCGCCGCGTACATCGCCGAGCTGAAGATCGTGCTGCTGCGCTACGTCGAGCCGATGGTCACCACCCCCCACCTTCACTGACCCGGCCGCTCCGCATACCGGCACGTCACCCCGGCTGCCGCTTCGCACACTCGCATTGATACCCCCTAGGGGTATAGTCTTGGGGCGTTGGGAGGACGGTGGGGTGACACCACCTGGCACCGCCGCCCCCGGCGACCGGATACGCCCTTGAAGAGGAGAACGACATGACCGCCGAGACGGACACCCAGACCACCACCGTCTACCGGGTGACCGGCATGACCTGCGGCCACTGCGAGGGCGCGGTGACCAAGGAGATCTCCGCCCTGCCCGGCGTCAGCTCGGTCAAGGCCGTCGCCGCGACCGGCGAGGTCACCGTGGTCTCCGCCGCCCCGCTCGCCGAGGAGGACGTGCGCGCCGCCGTGGACGAGGCCGGGTACGAGTTCGCCGGCCAGGCCGGCTGAGCTCCCTCCTCTCCCTCCTCCGCAGTACCCCGCCGGGCCGTGCCGGCCAGCTCATACTGGTTCCGTACGACCCGGCCCTCCCCCTGGAGCCGGACATGAGCAGCAGCACAGTGCACGACGAACCCATAGCGGCGGCCGAGGCCGCCGAGGTAGAGCTGACCATCGGCGGGATGACCTGCGCCTCCTGCGCCGCCCGCATCGAGAAGAAGCTGAACCGGATGGACGGGGTCACCGCCACGGTGAACTACGCCACCGAGAAGGCCCGCGTCTCCTACGGGGGCGGCGTCCAGGTCGACGACCTGATCGCGACCGTCGTCAAGACCGGCTACACCGCCGAGGAGCCCCCGCCGCCGGAACCGGAACCGGAGGCCGCGCACCCCGAGACCGGGGCCGGCGCCTCAGCCGCAGCCGAGACCGCCCGCGACCCCGAACTGGCCGCGCTGCGCCAGCGGCTGCTGGTCTCCGCCACCCTGGCCCTCCCCGTCGTCCTGCTGTCGATGATCCCGGCCCTCCAGTTCGACAACTGGCAGTGGCTCTCGCTGACCCTGGCCGCCCCCGTGGTCGTCTGGGGCGCCCTCCCCTTCCACAGGGCCGCCTGGACCAACGCCCGGCACGGCGCCGCCACCATGGACACCCTGGTCTCGGTCGGCACGCTCGCCGCCTTCGCCTGGTCGCTGTGGGCCCTGTTCTTCGGCCACGCCGGGATGCCGGGCATGCGGCACGAGTTCGACTTCTCGATCTCCCGTACGGACGGCTCCTCCGCCATCTACCTGGAGGTCGCCGCCGGCGTCGTCAGCTTCATCCTGCTCGGCCGCTACCTGGAGGCCCGCTCCAAGCGGAAGGCCGGCGCCGCCCTCAAGGCCCTGCTGGAGCTCGGCGCGAAGGACGTCGCCGTCCTGCGCGGCGGCACCGAGGTACGGATCCCGGTGGCGCAGCTCGCGATCGGCGACCGGTTCGTCGTCCGCCCCGGCGAGAAGATCGCCACCGACGGCACGGTCGTCGAGGGCGCCTCCGCCGTGGACGCCTCGATGCTGACCGGCGAGTCCGTCCCGGTCGAGACCGGCGTGGGCGACTCCGTCACCGGCGCCACCGTCAACACCTCGGGCCGCCTCGTCGTCGAGGCCACCCGGATCGGAGCCGACACCCAGCTCGCCCGGATGGCCCGGCTCGTCGAGGATGCACAGAACGGCAAGGCCGAGGTGCAGCGCCTCGCCGACCGGATCTCCGGGGTCTTCGTACCGGTCGTACTGGTACTGGCGCTCGGCACCTGGGTCACCTGGCTGCTGATCACCGACAACCCCACGGCCGCCTTCACCGCCGCCGTGGCCGTCCTGATCATCGCCTGCCCCTGCGCCCTGGGCCTGGCCACGCCGACCGCGCTGATGGTCGGTACGGGGCGGGGCGCGCAGCTCGGCATCCTGATCAAGGGCCCCGAGGTGCTGGAGTCCACCCGCCGCGTGGACACGGTCGTGCTCGACAAGACCGGTACGGTCACCACCGGCCGGATGACCCTGACCGGCGTGCACACCGCCGAAGGCGTGGACGAGCACGAACTGCTCCGGCTCGCGGGCGCGCTGGAGCACGCTTCCGAGCACCCGATCGCCCGGGCCGTCGCGACCGGGGCGGCCGAGGCGGCGGGCGCCCTGCCGGTGCCGGAGTCCTTCGACAACCTCGCCGGACTCGGCGTCCAGGGCGTCGTCGACGGACGTGCCGTCCTGGTCGGCCGCGAGCAGCTGCTGGCCGACTGGTCGATCCCCCTGCCCGCCGGCCTCGCAGGCGCCAAGGCGGCCGCCGAGGCCGAGGGCGCCACCGCGGTCCTGGTGGCCTGGGACGGGGCGACCCGCGGGGTCCTGACCGTGGCCGACGCGGTCAAGGAGACCAGCGCCGAGGCGGTGTCGCAGCTGCGGGCGCTGGGCCTGACCCCGGTGCTGCTGACCGGTGACAACAAGGCGGTCGCCGAGACAGTGGCCCGTGCGGTCGGCATCGAAGAGGTGATCGCCGAGGTCCTCCCGCAGGACAAGGTGGACGTCGTACGCCGGCTGCAGGCGCAGGGCCGTACGGTCGCCATGGTGGGCGACGGGGTCAACGACGCGGCCGCGCTGGCCCAGGCGGACCTGGGCCTGGCCATGGGCACCGGCACCGACGCGGCGATCGAGGCGAGCGACCTGACCCTCGTACGGGGGGACCTGCGGGTGGCGGCGGACGCGATCCGGCTCTCCCGCCGGACCCTGGCCACCATCAAGGGCAACCTGTTCTGGGCCTTCGGCTACAACGTGGCGGCCTTGCCGCTGGCGGCCGCAGGCCTGCTCAACCCGATGATTGCAGGGGCCGCGATGGCGTTCTCCTCCGTTTTCGTGGTGAGCAACAGCCTCCGCTTGCGAAGCTTCCGCTAGTGGATCTTCTCCCCAGTCTGCGCACACTTCCTTCACGGGAGACGCAGATCACAGTGATTGCAACGTAACCATCCGGCACTGCAGTGGGTCTAATGGGGCGATGCCAGGAACGTCTTGGGGGACGTTCACGGGGGTCTTGGGGGACGTCCGAGGCATCAGCCGGCCGGGACACGTGCCCAACGGGGTGCTTTGAGCGGCCCTCCCGACCCGTACGGGTCCCGGCAGACACCCACTGGAGCGCACCGCGCGTGCGCTCCTCGCCGACGCCCCGGCTCGGATCCCGTGGGGGGAATCCGTTTCGGGGAAAGGAAAGCGCCCCGACCGTCGACCCGTGGGGGGATCGACGGCGGGGCGCTTTTCGCTTGCTTCGAGGTACCTCGGGTCAGCGGGCCTCGACCGGAACGAAGTCGCGCAGGACCTCGCCGGTGTAGATCTGGCGCGGGCGGCCGATGCGGGAACCCGGCTCCTTGATCATCTCGTGCCACTGGGCGATCCAGCCGGGGAGGCGGCCGAGCGCGAAGAGCACGGTGAACATCTCGGTCGGGAAGCCCATGGCCCGGTAGATCAGGCCGGTGTAGAAGTCCACGTTCGGGTAGAGGTTGCGCGAGACGAAGTACTCGTCGGCCAGCGCGTGCTCTTCCAGCTTGAGCGCGATGTCGAGCAGCTCGTCGCTCTTGCCGAGCGCCGAGAGGACGTCGTGCGCCGCCGCCTTGATGATCTTCGCCCGGGGGTCGAAGCTCTTGTAGACGCGGTGCCCGAAGCCCATGAGGCGGACGCCGTCTTCCTTGTTCTTCACCTTGCGGATGAAGGCGTCGACGTCGCCGCCGTCGTTCTTGATGCCCTCGAGCATCTCCAGGACGGACTGGTTGGCGCCACCGTGCAGCGGACCCCACAGGGCCGAGATGCCGGCGGAGATCGAGGCGAACATGTTCGCCTGCGAGGAGCCGACCAGGCGCACGGTGGAGGTCGAGCAGTTCTGCTCGTGGTCCGCGTGCAGGATCAGCAGCTTGTCGAGCGCCGAGACCACGACCGGGTCCAGGTCGTACTCCTGGGCCGGCACGGAGAAGGTCATGCGCAGGAAGTTCTCGACGTAGCCGAGGTCGTTGCGCGGGTAGACGACCGGGTGGCCGACCGACTTCTTGTACGCGTAGGCCGCGATCGTCGGGAGCTTGGCCAGCAGGCGGATCGTCGAGAGGTGGCGCTGCTTCTCGTCGAACGGGTTGTGGCTGTCCTGGTAGAACGTCGACAGCGCGCTGACCACGGAGGACAGCATCGCCATCGGGTGCGCGTCGCGCGGGAAGCCGTCGTAGAACCGCTTCACGTCCTCGTGCAGCAGCGTGTGCTGGGTGATCTCGTTGCGGAACGACGCGAGCTGGTCGACGGTCGGCAGCTCACCGTTGATCAGCAGGTACGCGACCTCGATGAAGGTCGAACGCTCGGCCAGCTGCTCGATCGGGTAACCGCGGTAGCGCAGGATGCCCTGCTCACCGTCGAGGTAGGTGATCGCGGACTTGTAGGCGGCGGTGTTGCCGTAGCCGCTGTCCAAAGTGACGAGCCCGGTCTGGGCCCTCAGCTTCGAGATGTCGAAGCCCTGGTCACCGACAGTGCTTTCGACCACCGGGTAGGTGTATTCACCGTCCGCGTACCGGAGTACTACAGAGTTGTCGCTCACGTCATCCCTCACCGACGTAGTGCCTCTTCTTCGAGGTGCCCTGACTGCCTCTACCTTCCCCCATTTGGCGCAGGAGAGTGCACTCGGGGTCGGCCTTTGGTCCTTTTGACGGCACTGAGTGCCTTCAACCTGCTCATCCTGCCCCCTCCGCACCGGCGCGGGAACCCAAAATGATCGATCATCTAGGTGATGTTTCCCACCGGTATCCGGCCGGACAGCCTGGCCGCGACCGCCGTGTACCTCCTGCCTGCGGAAACGGTACGCACAGCCTGGCCGAGTGCTTTGCGGGACCCGACCAGCACGACCAGTTTCTTCGCCCTGGTCACCGCCGTGTAGAGCAAGTTGCGCTGGAGCATCATCCAAGCCCCGGTGGTGACGGGGATCACCACGGCCGGATATTCACTCCCCTGGGAACGGTGGATGGTGACGGCGTACGCGTGCGCCAGCTCGTCCAGCTCGGCGAACTCGTAGCCGACCTCCTCGTCCTCCTCCGTCCGCACCGTCAGCCGCTGTTCGTCCACGTCGAGGTCGGTGACCACGCCGACCGTGCCGTTGAAGACGCCGTTGGCGCCCTTCTCGTAGTTGTTCCGGATCTGGGTGACCTTGTCGCCGACGCGGAAGACCCGGCCGCCGAACCGCTTCTCGGGCAGGTTCGGCCGGGCCGGCGTGATGGCCTGCTGGAGCAGCCCGTTGAGGTTTCCGGCGCCGGCCGGGCCGCGGTGCATGGGCGCGAGCACCTGGATGTCGCGACGCGGGTCCAGCCCGAACCTGGCCGGAATCCGCCGGGCGGCCACGTCCACGGCGAGCCGCCCGGCCTCCTCGGTGTCCTCCTCCGGGAACAGGAAGAAGTCCGGCAGCCCGTCGGTGAGCGGCGGCAGGCCGGTGTTGATCCGGTGGGCGTTGGTGACCACGCCCGACTGCTGGGCCTGCCGGAAGATCCGGGTCAGCCGGACCGCCGGTACGGGACCGCCCTCGGCCAGCAGGTCCCGCAGCACCTCGCCGGCGCCGACCGAGGGCAGCTGGTCCACATCCCCGACCAGCAGCAGGTGCGCACCCGGCGCCACCGCCTTGACCAGCTTGTTCGCCAGCAGCAGGTCCAGCATCGAGGCCTCGTCGACGACGACCAGGTCCGCGTCCAGCGGGCGCTCCCGGTCGTACGCCGCGTCCCCGCCCGGCTTGAGCTCCAGCAGCCGGTGCACGGTGGAGGCCTCGGCCCCGGTGAGCTCCGAGAGCCGTTTCGCGGCCCGGCCGGTGGGCGCGGCGAGCACGACCTTGGCCTTCTTGGCCCGGGCCAGCTCCACGATCGAGCGGACGGTGAAGGACTTCCCGCAGCCCGGCCCGCCGGTCAGGACGGCCACCCGGCGGGTCAGCGCCAGGGTGACGGCGTCCCGCTGCTCGGGGGCCAGCTTGGCCCCGGTGCGCCCGGCCAGCCAGCCGAAGGCCTTGTCCCACTCCACGTCCTGGAAGCCCGGCATCCGGTCGTCCTCGGCGTTCAGGAGCCGCCGTACCTGCCCGACCAGCGACAACTCGGCCCGGTGGAAGGGCACCAGGTACACAGCGGTCAGCGGGTCCGGCCCGCCCTGCGGATCGGGCACGGCCTCCCGCACGACCCCCTCCGGATCGGCGGCGAGCTCGGCCAGGCATTCGATGACCAGCCCGGTGTCCACCTGGAGCAGCTTGACCCCGTCGGCGATGAGCCGCTCCTCGGGCAGGAAGCAGTGCCCCTGGTCGGTGGACTGGGACAGGGCGTACTGGAGCCCGGCCTTGACCCGCTCGGGGCTGTCGTGCGGTATGCCGACGGCCTGGGCGATCCGGTCGGCGGTCAGGAAGCCGATGCCCCACACGTCGGCGGCGAGCCGGTACGGCTGGTTCTTGACCACCGAGATGGAGGCGTCGGCGTACTTCTTGTAGATCCGGACCGCGATGGAGGTGGAGACGCCGACGCCCTGGAGGAAGACCATGACCTCCTTGATCGCCTTCTGCTCCTCCCAGGCGGCACCGATCAGCTTCGTCCGCTTGGGCCCGAGTCCCGGCACCTCGATCAGCCGCTTCGGCTCCTCCTCGATCACGTCGAGGGTGTCGGTGCCGAAGTGCTCCACGATCCGGTCGGCGATCTTCGGGCCGATGCCCTTGATCAGGCCGGAGCCGAGGTAGCGGCGTATGCCCTGGATGGTCGCGGGGAGGACGGTGCGGTAGTTCTCCACCGTGAACTGCTTGCCGTACTGGGGGTGGGATCCCCAGCGGCCCTCCATGCGCAGCGATTCGCCGGGCTGGGCGCCGAGCAGGGAGCCGACGACCGTGAGCAGGTCCCCGCTGCCGCGGCCGGTGTCGACGCGGGCGACCGTGTACCCGCTCTCCTCGTTGGCGTAGGTGATGCGCTCGAGCACCCCCTCGACCACTGCCAGTTGCACCGCCCCGTTGGTTGCCATGGCACGAAGCTACCGCCCGGCGCCGACAGCCCGTCAGCCCTGTGGACAAACCCCGGCATCCGGCAACGACCCGCGACAACCCAGAAGGGGGTCCGGCCTCGCGGCCGGACCCCCTCACGGTTACCCCTCCCGTGTCGGACTTCCCGATCCCCCCAGATCCCTCCCCGGAAGTGCCGACGCACCATACGACCCGCTCCCCCGCTCCGGGGTTGCACGTGGAATCGGAACTTTACGTTTCCATTACCTCGGCGGGCCCGGGAGCCGATCCGAAGTGCCGGTGAATCACCACAGAAGTAGCGTTTCAGGCATGAGTGAATCTTCAATCCAGGACGACGTCCTCGGCGAGCTGGGCCCGGACCGGCTGAGCGAGATCGCCGGCCTGCTCGGTACCGACGCGGCGGGTGCCCGCGAGACCGTCGCGACCACGATCGGCGCCATGACCGGCGACCTCCAGGAGAAGGCCGACGCCGATGACGACGACGGCAACGAGGTCCGCCAGGCCTTCGCCGAGGTCTCCGAACCCCCGTTGCAGGGCGTGGCCACGCTCGGCGGCGGGCTGCTCGGCGGTGGCCTGATGGCCGGGGTACTCGCGAAGGTGAGCAAGCCGGTCGCCGCGGCGGTGTCGAAGAAGACCGGTATCCCCGCGGCCACCGTCGCCCGCGTCATCGAGATGCTGATCCCGGTGCTGCTGACGGTCTTCGCCAAGCGCGCGGCGGCCGGCAAGGGCAGCGTCAAGAAGTAGCCCGCCCCGCTACCCTGGGGCGCCATGGAGCCCCCTGCTGACAACTCCGCCGCATCGGTACGGCTGCGGGAACCCGAGCCCGGGGAGCTGGGCTGGATCGTCCAGCGGCACGGCGCGCTCTACGCCGCCGAGTACGGCTGGAACACCGACTTCGAGGGTCTGGTGGCCCGGATCGTCGCGGACTTCGCCGAGGACCACGACCCGTATCTGGAGCGGGTCTGGATCGCCGAGCTGGACGGCCGCCCGGTCGGCTCGGTGATGTGCGTGCGCGAGGACGGCTCGCCCGGCACGGCGCGGCTGAGACTGCTGCTCGTGGAGCCGGAGGGGCGGGGCCACGGCATCGGGTCGCTCCTCGTCGACGCGGTCGTCGCGTTCGCCCGCTCCGTCGGCTACCGCGAGCTGGTGCTGTGGACCAACGACGTACTGACCTCGGCGCGTTCCCTCTACGAGCGCGCCGGGTTCACCCTGGTCGCCGAGCGCCCGCACCGCTCGTACGGCGTCACCCTCACGGGGCAGGACTGGCGGCTGCCGCTGCAGGAGGACTCCCCGCACTGACCTCCGCCGGGCCGCTGCCCGCCGCCGTCGCGACGCCGCCCGCCTCCGCCGTCGTACGGCTGCCCGTGCGGGCGGGGGCCAGCGAGGTCATGCCCACCCCGCCGACCAGCAGCAGCGCCGCCACCCACCGCAGCCCCGAGATCCCCTCGCCCAGGACCAGCGCGGCCGAGGACATCCCGAACACCGGCACCAGCAGCGAGAACGGCGCGACCGACGAGGCCGGGTACCGCTTCAGCAGGTGGTTCCAGGCCCCGAACCCGAACACGGTGGACACCCAGGCGACGTACCCGATGACCGCGACCCCGGACCAGTCCAGGGCGCGCAGAGCGGCCAGGTCCCGCTCGGGCCCCTCCAGCAGCAGCGAGAGCGCGAACAGCGGCAGCACCGGGACGGTGCACACCCAGACCATGAAGTTCAGCGCGTCGGGCGGGGACGCCTTGCGGGTCAGCACGTTGGACACGCCCCAGCAGGCGGCGGCCGCGACGACCAGGGTGAAGCCGAGCACCGGCCCGGAGGTGCCCCCGTCCACGGCGGCGACGGCGATCCCGGCGAGCGCCACGGCCATGCCGGCCATCCGGACCCGCCCCGGCCGCTCGCGCAGGACGAGGGAGGCGAGGACGGCGGTGAAGACGGACTGCACCTGGAGCACGAGCGAGGACAGTCCGGCCGGCATGCCTGCGGCCATGCCGGTGAAGAGGAGGCCGAACTTGGCGATGCCGAGGGCCACTCCGACCGCGATGATCCACTTCCAGGCGGTCTTGGGCCGGCCGACGAAGAACACGGCGGGCAGCGCGGCGACGAGGAAGCGCAGGGCGGACAGGAGCAGCGGCGGGAAGTGGCCGAGTCCGATCTCGATGACGACGAAGTTGAAGCCCCAGACGGCGGCGACGAGTACGGCGAGTGCGGTGTGAACGGGACGCATGCTTCGAGCATCGACGCGGCGACCATGTAGCACCAGCGCGGATCTCTTCCGGGATGGATGAAGCATCACTTACGGGTGCCCTGCGCGCCGGGGGTGCCTACGATGGGCCGCATGCTCGACCTCTCCCGGCTGCGCGCCCTGCACGCCGTCTCCGTCCACGGCTCGGTCGCGGGCGCGGCGGCCGCCCTCGGATACACCCCCTCCGCCGTGTCCCAGCAGATCGCCAAGCTGGAGCGGGAGACCCGGACCACGCTGCTGGAGCGGCGCGGGCGCGGGGTCGCGCTCACCGAGGAGGCCCGGCACCTCGCCGAGACCGCCCAGGAGTTGCTGGCGATCGTGGAGCGCGCCGAGACCACCCTGGAGGAGCGGCGCGGGCAGCCGAGCGGGCTGCTGACCGTGGCCGCCTTCGCGTCGGCGGCGCGCGGGCTCATGCCGGGGGCGCTCGCCGATCTCGCGCGCCGGCACCCCGCGCTGGACGTACGCCTCGCCGAGGTAGACCCCCACCTGTCGGTGGACCTGGTGGCCCGGGGGGTCACCGATCTGGCGGTGGCCCACGACTGGGACATCGCCCCGCTGCCGGCCCCCGAGGGCGTCGAGCAGGCGGTCATCGGGGACGACCGCTGCGACCTGGTGGTACCGCGGGACCACCCGTTCACCGAGCGGGCGGTCATCCGCCGGACGGACCTCGGCGGCCAGCGCTGGGTCTGCCAGCCGCCCGGCCGGGTCTGCCACGACTGGCTGATGCGGACGCTGCGCACCGCCGGGTTCGAGCCCGACATCGCGCATGTGGCCGAGGAGAACCACACCATCGTCGCGCTGGTCGCGGCCGGGCTCGGCGTGGCCGTCGTACCCCGGCTGGGCACCGGGGCGCTGCCGCCGGGCGCGGTGGCCGTACCGCTGGAACCGGGCCCCGTACGCAGGTTGTACGCCGTGTGGCGGACGGGGGCGGCCCGCCGGCCGGCGATCACCGAGGCCGTACGGACCCTGCAGGAGCACTGGGCGTACGCGGCACCCCTTCCGGGGGACCTCCCGAGTGTCCGCGGCGGCCTTCGCCCGGCCCGGCAGTAGGGTCCGGCCCGTGTCGTACCACGCGTCCCGCAGGTCCCTGCTCACCGCAGCCGCCATCGCCGCCGTCACGGCCGCCGGGGTGGCCTCGTACGCCGCGGTCGGCGACCCGGACGGCGGGGGCGGCGGGCCGCGCCCCGACGACGGGCACTCCGGCGACGGGCGCCCCGGCGACCAGCCGCCGGGCCGGGCGCCCGACCGGGCCGCGCTGCGCCGCCTGGTGGCCGGGATGAGCCTGGCGGAGAAGGTCGGGCAGCTCTTCGTGTCCCGCGCGTACGGGCATTCGGCGACCGATCCGGATCCGGCGGACGCCGAGCAGAACGTGAAGCTGTTCGGGGTGCGCACGGCCGCCGAGCTGGTCTCCCGCTACCACCTCGGCGGGATCATCTACTTCTCCTGGGCCCACAACACGCGGGGTCCGCAGCAGATCGCCGAGCTGTCGGCCGCCCTCCAGCGGGCGGCGGCCGGGACCGGCTCCGGCATCCCGCTGCTGCTCTCCACGGACCAGGAGCACGGCGCCGTGGCGCGCATCGGCAAGCCCGCGACGCTGCTGCCGGGGGCCATGGCCCTGGGGGCGCGGCACGGCGCCGACGCTACGGGTAGTAGTACTGGTAGTACCGGTAACGGCTCCGATTCCGCGGCCACCGCCGATGCCCGCCGGGCGGCGCGCATCGCGGGCGCCGAGCTGGCCGCGATGGGCATCCGGCAGGACTACGCGCCGGTGGCCGACGTGAACGTCAACCCGGCCAATCCGGTGATCGGCGTACGGTCCTTCGGCTCCGACCCGCAGGCCGTGGCGGCCCTGGTCGCCGCCCAGGTCCGCGGCTACCAGGGTGCCGGAGTGGCCGCGACCGCCAAGCACTTCCCCGGCCACGGGGACACCGAGACCGACAGCCACGTCGGGCTGCCGGTGATGCGCCACAGCCGGGCCCAGTGGGAGGAGCTGGACGAGCCCCCGTTCCGGGCGGCGGTGGAGGCGGGCGTGGACGCCGTGATGACGGCGCACATCGTCTTCCCCGCGCTCGACCCTTCGGGGGACCCTGCGACCCTCTCCAGGCCGATCGTGACCGGCATCCTGCGCGAACGCCTGGGCTTTCGGGGGGTGGTGATCACCGACGCCCTCGACATGGCCGGGGTACGCCAGAAGTACGGGGACGACCGGGTCCCGGTACTGGCTCTGAAGGCGGGCTGCGACCAGCTGCTGAACCCGCCGGACCTGGGCCTGGCCCACCGCAGCGTGGTCGCGGCCGTCGAGGCGGGCGAGCTGACGCAGGCCCGGATCGAGGAGTCGGTGCTGCGGATCCTGGAACTGAAGGCCCGCCGCGGCCTGTTCGACGCGGCGCACACCGCCGCCGGGCGGACGGACGCGCTGGTGGGGATCCCGGTGCATCTGACGGCCGCGGACGAGATCGCGGCGGGTACGACGACCCTGCTGGCCAATCCCGTCAAGCTGCTGCCGCTGGACCCGACGGCCGCGCCCCGGGTTCTGGTCACCGGGACCGACCCCGCCTCCCCCAGCGGTACGACAGGGCCCCCTACCGCGGTACTGGCCCGGGAGCTGACCGCCCTGGGCTGCCGGGCGACGGCCGTACCGCCCGCCCGGGCGGTGGCCGCGGCTCCCGGCAACGCGGCGGTGCTGGTGTGCACGTACAACGTCCCCGAGGGGGAGGATCCGCAGCGCACGCTGGTCACGGAGCTGCTGGCCACCGGGGTACCGGTGGTCGTGGTGGCGATCCGCAATCCGTACGACCCCGCCCGGCTGCCCGCCTGCGCGGCGGAGCTGGCGACGTACACCTGGACGGACGTGGAGATGCGGGCGGCGGCCCGGGTGGTCACCGGGGCGGTACGGCCCTCGGGCCGCCTCCCGGTCCCGGTGCCGGGCCGCTACCCGCTGGGCCACGGGCTGTCGTACGACTGAGTACGACCCAGTACGGCCAGTACTCCTGGTACTGGCCGTACTACGTCTCCCGTGGCCCCTCGGGCCCTACCGGGGAGCTACGGCCGCAGCTGCGGCTCGCGCTCCACGTCCTTCTGGTCGAGCACCGCGTCGGGCTTCGCCAGCGGCGTCGCCCGGCCCGCGTCGGCGAGCGCGGCGGCCGGGGCGACCCCGGCCCACTGCAGGATCTTCTGCGTGGCCAGCGCCTTCTCGCCGTCCAGGAGCTTGGCGACGTTGGCCCCGTGGTTGGCGCCCGGCGCGATCATCACGTAGCTGTCGCGCACCCCGTAGCCGAGGTGGAACGGTTCAGCACCCCACGGGTCGTTCTGCCCGTACACGAACAGCATCTGGTTCGCGTTGTTCTTCACCCAGTTGTCGACGTCCGCCATGACCCCCGGCTGGAAGGTCATCGGGATGTCACGGGGCACGAAGTTGCGCGGCGGCTGGTAGCCGTAGCGGCTCAGCCCCTTGAGGTGAGGCTGCTTGATGTCGGGCGAACCGAGCTGCGTACCCGCCTGGTAGTAGTACGGCGTGTACGTCTCCAGGCCCTGGTCGGCGTAGGCCGAGAAGCCGGAGATCGTGTCGATCGAGTCCCAGATCTCCTGGTCGCTCGCGGTCGCGGCGGCCGGGACGGAGGCGCAGTCGGCCAGCAGGCTGTACTGCCAGAAGGCCCACACGTAGTCGAGCACGACGGCCTCGTAGGCCTTGTCGAGGTTGCCGACGGTGGTGAAGGTCCAGCCGTTCTCGGCGGCGGCGGCCGCGTACTTGGCCTCCAGCGGCTCACGGCGTACGAGCGCCTCGCGCTGCACCGCGTTCAGCTTGTCGCGGCACTCCTTGGTGCCGACCTTGTTGAAGAACCGGTCGTACGCCGAGTCCTCCTTGTTGACGACGTCGTTGGGCGCGACGTACGCGACGACACCGTCCATGTCGCGCGGGTAGTAGCGCTCGAAGTACGTCGCCGTCATACCGCCCTTGCTGCCGCCCGTGGCCAGCCAATTCTTCTTGTAGACCTTCTTCAGGGCGGTGTAGATGCGGTGCTGGTCGCTGGCGGCCTGCCAGATGTCCAGGTTCGCCCAGTTGGCCGGATCGGGCCGGGAGGGCGTGAAGAACCGGTACTCCAGCGACACCTGGTTGCCGTCGACGATGGTCGTCGGCTCGCTGCGGCGCGGGCTGGTGTTGACGTTGTAGCCGGAGGTGTAGAAGACCGTGGGCCGGGAGACGTCCTTGTGCAGCAGGGTGAGGCGCTGCTTGAAGGTGCCCTTCGACGGGTTCCGGTGGTCGACCGGCTGCTCGTAGTTCAGTACGAAGAAGCGGTACCCGGGGTACTCCTTCTCCTCGATCAGACTCATCCCCGCGATGGCGAGGATCTCGTCCTTGATGTCCGTCGCGGCGGACGGCCCCGCGGCGGTGGCCGCCTGGGCCGTGAAGCCGGCTGCGCCCATGGTGCCGATCAGCACCACGAGCGACAGCAGCCAGCCGAGCGTCTTGCGCATTCACCCTCCCCTGAGTTCACTTCGGTCGCCCGTGAACCTAGCGGGGTCAATGCGCCGCTGACCAGACCTAGTTGGGACGCTTGATCAGCACAGGATCCAGCCGGAATCGACGGATCCGGCTTCGATGCTCCCCTTTACATACACGCAGCGGCTGATCGCACCGACGGTGACGGGTCCGGCATATCGGGTGAATTGCCCGGCGTCGCGGACCGGGACCCCGCCGCGCGGCTGGATGCTGACCGCCATCGCCCGGCGCCGACCCGGGTCGTGGGCGACGGTCACCGCGCAGGCCTGCGTACGGCTCTTGTAGACGCGCACCTCGCCCGTCGGCAGCGGCAGCGTCCTGACCAGGTCACCCCCGCAGCCACCGGTCGCCGCGTGCGCCGGAGGCGCCGCGAGCAGCCCGCCGGCGCACAGCATGAGCCCCGCCGCGAACGCCCTCGCCGACGCGGCCCCCCGGCCGCGCCCCTTCCGCCCGTGCTCCACCCTGTCCCCCGATCGTTCGTACGTGACACGTACGCACGTACGACGCGCAGACCCCCCGGAAGGTTGCTTGCAGCAAGATCCGGGGGGTCTGCGGGCCGCGTCGGGCCGGCGGCGCGGCGTCAGGCGGCGGCGCGTTCGTCCTCGCCCACGAAGGTGCGCCACAGTTCGGCGTAGCGGCCGCCGCGGGCGACGAGTTCGGCGTGGGTGCCGTCCTCCACGACCTGGCCGCGGTCCATGACCACGACGCGGTCGGCGCGCGCGGCCGTGGTCAGCCGGTGCGCCACCACGAGGGTGGTGCGCTTGCCGGCGAGCCGGTCGGTGGCCTGGTTGACCTGGGCCTCGGTGGCCAGGTCGAGTGCGGCGGTGGCCTCGTCGAGCAGCAGCACGTCCGGGTCGACGAGTTCGGCGCGGGCCAGCGCGATCAGCTGGCGCTGGCCGGCCGAGAGGTTGCGGCCGCGCTCGGCGACGGTGTGCAGGTAGCCGCCGTCGAGGGTGGCGATCATGTCGTGGGCGCCGACCGCGCGGGCGGCGGCCTCCACCTCGGCGTCGCTCGCCCCGGGCCGCCCGTAGGCGATGGCGTCGCGGACCGTCCCCGGGAAGAGGTACGGCTCCTGGGGGACGACCCCGAGCCGGTGGCGGTACGCCGTCAGGTCGAGCTCCCGCAGGTCGGCGCCGTCGGCGGTGACCCGGCCCGAGGTCGGGTCGTAGAACCGGGCCACGAGCTTGACCAGCGTGGACTTGCCGGCGCCGGTCTCGCCCACGAAGGCGACGGTCTGGCCGGCGGGTATCCGCAGGCTGATTCCGGCCAGCGCTTCGCCCTTCTCGCCGCGCTCCTCGGCGGTGCCGTACGCGAACCGCACGTCCTCGAAGGCGATCTCGCCGCGCAGCTCCTCGACCGCGCGCGGGTCGGCCGGGCGGGGGGTGCTGGTGGGCTCGCGCAGCAGACCCTGGATCCGGCCGAGCGAGACGGTGGCCTGCTGGTAGCCGTCGAAGACCTGGGAGAGCTGCTGGACGGGGGCGAAGAACAGGTCGATGTAGAGCAGGTACGCCACCAGCGCGCCGGTGGTGAGGGTGCCGGCCTCGACCCGGCCCGCGCCGACGATCAGAACGGCGGCCGCGGCCCCGGAGGACAGCAGCTGCACGAAGGGGAAGTAGACGGATATCAGCCACTGGCCGCGCACCCGGGCCTGGCGGTACGAGTCGCTCCGCTCGGCGAACCGGGCGGCGCCGGCGCGCTGGCGGCGGAAGGCCTGGACGATGCGCAGCCCGGAGACGGACTCCTGGAGGTCGGCGTTGACCAGGCTGACCCGGTCGCGGGCGAGCTCGTACGCGGCGACCGACTTGCGGCGGAACACGATCGTGCCGATGACCAGCACGGGGAGGGTGGCGAAGACGATCAGCGCGAGCTCGACGTCGAGGACGAGCAGGGCGATCAGGATGCCGAAGAAGGTGAAGACGGAGACGACGGCGGTGACGAGCCCGGTCTGCAGGAAGGTGGACAGGGCGTCCACGTCGGTGGTCATCCGGGTCATGATCTTGCCGGTCAGCTCGCGCTCGTAGTAGTCGAGGCCGAGGCGCTGGAGCTGGGCGAAGATCTTGACGCGCAGGGCGTACAGGACGCGCTCGCCGGTGCGCCCGGTCATCCGGGTCTCGGCGAACTGGGCGGCCCACTGTGCGATGACGACGACGAGCGCGAGGGCGGCGGCCACCCAGACGGCGCCGAGGGCGGCCTGCTCGACGCCCTTGTCGATGCCGTGCCGGATCAGGATCGGGAGCAGCAGCCCGGAGCCGGCGTCGACGGCGACGAGGCCGAGGCTGATGGCGAGGGGCGCCCAGAAGCCTTGGAGCAGGCGGCGCAGGTTGTAGCTCTTCTCGGCGGCCGCCGCGCGGTCCTCGTCCACGGCGGGCTCGTCGTCGGCGGGCGGCAGGGCGGCCACCTGCGCGAGCAGTTCGGGGGTGGCTGGGGGTCCCCCCGGCGAAGCCAGGGGGAGCATGCCGGCGACGGCGCCGGCCACGGTGGCGCCGGGTACGCCCGTTCCGGGCGCGCCGGTCGCGGCCGCGGTCCCTGCGGCGGCCTCCGCGTCCTCTTCCTCTTGTTCCTCCTGGCGGCGCCAGAGCTCGGGGGTCACCCCGTCCGCGACCCGCCGCTTGGCGTTGACCGGCTCGGAGTCGATCTCGGCTTCGAGCTCGATGTCCCGCTCCAGCCTGCCCTCGATGTCCCGTTCGAACTCGGCCATCGCGGGCGCGTCGGGGGTGCGCGGCGATCCGGCGCCGAGCGCGTCCGGGTCGGTGAGCAGGCGCCGGTAGAGGGGCGAGCGGCGCTCCAGTTCCTCGTGCGTACCGATGTCGGAGAGCCGCCCGCGGTCGAGTACGGCGATCCGGTCGGCCAGCGCGAGCGTGGAGCGGCGGTGGGCGATGAGCAGGGTGGTGCGGCCGGCCATGACGGCGCGCAGCGCCTCGTGGATCTCGTGCTCGACGCGGGCGTCCACGGCCGAGGTGGCGTCGTCCAGGAGCAGCAGCCGGGGGTCGGTGAGGATGGCGCGGGCGAGCGCGATGCGCTGGCGCTGGCCGCCGGAGAGGGTGAGCCCCTGCTCGCCGACCTTGGTGTCGTACCCGGCGGGCATGGCCTGGATGAACGATTCGGCCTGGGCGGCGCGGGCGGCGGCCTCGACCTGCGCGTCGGTGGCGTCCGGCTGCCCGTACGCGATGTTGGCGCGGATGGTGTCGGAGAAGAGGAACGAGTCCTCCGGTACGAGTCCGATGGCGGCGCGCAGCGAGTCGTACGTCAGCTCGCGTACGTCGTGCCCCCCGACGCGGACGGTGCCCCGGTCGGCGTCGTAGAAGCGGGGCAGGAGGAGGGAGACGGTGGACTTGCCGGAGCCGGAGGCCCCGACGACGGCGACGGTCTCGCCTTCGGCTATGGAGAGCGAGAACCCGTCCAGAACGGGGCGCTGGGGGTCGTACCCGAAGCCGACCTCGTCGAACTCGACGGTGGCGGGGGCGTCGGCGGGCAGCTCCTGCGTGCCCTCTTCGATGACGGGCTCGGTGTCGATGAGCTCGAAGACACGCTCGACGCCGGCGCGGGCCTGCTGGCCGACGGTGAGGACCATGGCGAGCATGCGGACGGGGCCGACGAGCTGGGAGAGGTAGGTGGAGAAGGCGACGAAGGTGCCGAGGGTGATGTGCCCCTGGGTGGCCATCCAGCCGCCGAGGGCCAGCATGGCGACCTGTCCGAGGGCGGGCACGGCCTGCAGGGCGGGGGTGTAGCGCGAGTTGAGCCGGATGGTCCGCATCCGGCCGGCGAACAGCCGGCGCCCGGCGGTGCGCAGCTTGCCGGTCTCCTGCTCCTCCTGGCCGAAGCCCTTGACGACGCGGACGCCGGTGACGGCCCCGTCGACGACGGTGGCGACGGCGGCGGCCTGGCCCTGGGCCCACCAGGTGGCGGGGAAGAGCTTCCTGCGGCTGCGCTTGGCGATGAACCACAGGGCGGGGGCCATGAGCAGCGCGACGAGGGTCAGCAGCGGGGACAGCGCCAGCATGATCCCGAGGGATATCCCGAAGAGGAGGAAGTTCCCGATGGTCATGGGCAGCATGAAGAGCAGCCCTTGGATCAGCTGGAGGTCGCTGGTGGCGCGCCCGATGACCTGGCCGGTGGACAGCTCGTCCTGGCGGCGCCCGTCGAGGCGGGCGATGGTGTCGTACATGTCGGTGCGCAGGTCGTGCTGGACGTCGAGCGCGAGGCGGCCGCCGTAGTACCTGCGTATGTAGGTCAGTACGTACACGAGGACGGCGGCGGCTATGAGGAGCCCGGCCCAGACGCCCATGGGCTTGGAGTGGTCGCCGATGACGTCATCGATGATGACCTTGGTGACCAGGGGTACGAGTGCCATGACGGCCATGCCGGCCAGTGAGGACCCGAGGGCGAGCAGCACGTTGGTCCGGTACCGCCAGGTATAGGCGGTGAGCCGCCTGGCCCAGCCCTGTTTCTCGCCCGCTGCCGTCGTTGCCGCCACCACGTGGTCCTCCCCGTTCGCCAGTCCTGCCGCCTCCCCCAACGCCCCGACCGGCGGATTTCATCCCGCGGCAACAATCGCACTGCCGCCCGAACGCCGCACGCGGGCTTCCCCCGTCCGGGGTAGACCTCAGGTATTCCGGCTACTGGGCGTCGGCGGCAACGGGGCTAGAGGTGCGTCGGGGCGAACATTTTCAGGGTGGCCGGAAGTACCACCACAGAGGGGCCCGGGGTCTTCAGGGATTTGGCGAGGTCCTCGCGGAGGGTTTGGGGGGTCGTGGTCGATGCCGGGACGCCGAAGGATTCGGCCAGGGTCACGAAGTCCGGGCGGGTGAGGTCGGTGCCCGTCGTGCGGCCCTCGAAGGCGTCCGTCATGTACTCGCGCAGGATGCCGTAGCCGCCGTCGTCCACGATCAGCCAGGTCACGTCCAGACCGTGCTGCTTCGCCGTCGCCAGGTCCGCGATCGAGTACATCGCGCCGCCGTCGCCCGAGACCGCCAGGACCGGGGTGCCCGGTTCCGCGATGCAGGCGCCGAGGGCCGCCGGGAAGGCGTAGCCGAGGCCGCCGGCGCCCTGCGCCGAGTGCATCGTGTTGGGGTGCTTCGCGTCGAACGCCGACCAGGCCCAGTACGACAGGATCGTCATGTCCCAGAAGGACGGGGAGCGGGCCGGGAGCGCCGCGCGGATCGAGGCGAGGAGCCCGCGCTCCAGCGATACGTCCTGGGTCGACAGGCGGGTCTCGATCTCCGAGAGGAGCAGCCGGACGCGTTCCGGTGCCTGTACGTCCTCGCGTTCCGCGACCGTCTCCAGGAGGGCCTGGAGGGCCAGGCGGGCGTCCGCGTGGATGCCGAGGGCCGCGTGGTTGGACTCCAGCTTGCCGAGGTCCGCGTCGATCTGGACGACCCGGCCCGTCGGGAAGAACGTGTGATAGTTCGACGACAATTCGCCCAAGCCCGAGCCGACCACCAGCAGGACGTCCGCGTCCTCCAGGAAGTCCGTCATGTGGCGGTCCTCCAGCCAGGACTGGAGGGACAGCGGGTGGGTCCACGGGAAGGCGCCCTTGCCTCCGAACGTGGTGACCACCGGGGCGTTCAGCCGTTCCGCCAGCTGCCGCAGCTTGCCCGCCGCGTCCGAACGGATCACCCCGCCGCCCGCGATGATCACGGGACGGGCGGCCCGCTCCAGCCAGTGCGCCGCGAGCGCGGTGAGCTCGGGGCGCGGGACCAGCTCGTGCGGGGTCGCGTCCACGGCCGTGACCTGCGGGATCACCGTCTCGGCGCGCAGCACGTCCTCCGGGATCTCCACCCAGACGGGGCCGTGCGGAGCCGTCAGCGCCGATTCCCAGGCCTCCGCGATCACGGAGGGGATCTGTGACGGGGTGCGGGCCGTGTGGACCGACTTCACCACGTCCCGGAACGACGCCGACTGGTCCCGCAGTTCGTGCAGGTGCCCGCGCCGGCCGCCGCCCAGGCCCGCCACCGGGACCTGAGAGGCGATGGCGAGGACGGGCGCCGAGGCGGCGGCCGCCTCCGCCAGGGCCGGCAGGGCCATGAGCGCGCCCGGGCCGGTAGAGAGCAGGAGGGGCACCGCCTCGCCCGTGATCCGGCCGTACGCGTCCGCCGCGAAGCCGGCGTTGTTCTCCGTACGCAGCCCGATCAGCCGCAGGTCGGATCGGCCGACCGCGTCGAAGAGGGCGAGCGCGTGCTGCCCCGGCAGACCGAAGACGGTGGTCGCGCCGAGGCCGCGGAGCGTCTCCACGACCAGGTCCCCGCCCGTCCGCCCCGGCGGCGGCGCGAGGGCGGCCGCCCGCTGGGCGTCGGTGGGACGGAGTACCAGGTCGTGGTCGTGCGTCACGTGCGCTTACTCGCCCTTCTCGGGTCCTGCTACGCCTTCTTCGCGGCAGCGATCTGACGGCTCATGATCGTCGTCAGCTCGTACGCGGTGTGCGAGGCCGCGACCGAGGTGATCTCGGCGTGATCGTACGCCGGGGCGACCTCGACGACGTCCGCAGAGACCAGGTTGCAGGAGGACAGGCCGCGGATGATCTCCAGCAGCTCGCGGGAGGTCATGCCGCCCGCCTCCGGCGTACCGGTGCCGGGCGCGTGCGCCGGGTCCAGCACGTCGATGTCGATCGAGATGTACAGCGGGCGGTCGCCGATGCGCTGGCGCAGCTGGTCCGCGACCTCGTCGGCGCCGCGCCGGTAGACGTCGGCCGAGGTCACGATGCCGAAGCCCATCTTGGCGTCGTCGTCCAGGTCCTGCTTGCCGTACAGCGGGCCGCGCGTGCCGACGTGGGACAGCGCCTCGGTGTCGAGGATGCCCTCCTCCACGGCGCGGCGGAACGGCGTGCCGTGCGTGTACTCGGCGCCGAAGTACGTGTCCCAGGTGTCCAGGTGCGCGTCGAAGTGCAGCAGCGCGACCGGGCCGTGCTTCTTCGCGACGGAGCGGAGCAGCGGGAGGGCGATGGTGTGGTCGCCGCCGAGGGTCATCAGGCGGGAGCCGGCGCCGAGGAGCTCGTCCGCGGCCGCCTCGACCGTCTCAACGGCCTCGTTGATGTTGAAGGGGTTCACGGCGATGTCGCCGGCGTCCGCCACCTGGGCGAGCGCGAACGGGGAGGCGTCCTGCGCCGGGTTGTACGGGCGCAGCAGGCGGGAGGCCTCGCGGATGGCGTTGCCGCCGAAGCGGGCGCCGGGGCGGTACGAGACACCCGAGTCGAACGGGACACCGACGACGGCCACGTCCGCCGAGCCGACCTCGTCCAGGCGGGGCAGCCGGGCGAAGGTCGCGGGGCCCGCGTAGCGCGGGATGCGGGAGGAGTCGACCGGTCCGCGCGGCGTCTGCTCGGTGCGCTCGTTGCTCATCGGGGTGTGCCCTTCTGGATGTCCTACGGTGCGGTCCTTCGAGCGTAAGCGGCGGCTGCCGGGGCGCGAAGTGTACGTTTTATCCACCGGGCGAACTCGAACTGTACGGAGCATCCATGCCGAAGCCTGCCGGGGCCGACAGCCCGCCCACGCCCGCGGTCGGGCTCGGCGCGCTGCTCGCCGACCAGGCACTGGAACTGCGGCTGGTCGCCGGGCCGGATCGGGCGGAGGTGCACGGGGTGCACGCCTCGGAGATGACGGACCCGTCCCCCTACCTCCTGGGCGGCGAGCTGCTCCTCACGGCGGGGGCGGGCGACGCCGCCGATGCGGCCGATGCCGCCGACGCGTACGTGCGGCGGCTGGTCGGCTCGGGGGTGGCCGCGCTCGGGTTCGGGGTGGCGCCGCTGCACGCGCAGGTGCCGCCCGCCCTGGCCGAGGCCTGCGTCCGGCACGGGCTGCCGCTGCTGGAGGTCCCGCCGCAGACCCGGTTCACGGCCGTGGCCCGCGCCGTCTGGCGGCTCATGGCCGAGGCGCGGATCCGCGAGCTGCGCCGGGTCACCGAAGCCCAGCAGGCCCTGGCCGCCGCGGCCGCCCGCCCCGACCCGGTCCCGGCGGTGCTGGCCCGCCTGGCGGCCAGCCTGAGCGGGTGGGCGGCCCTGCTGACCCCGGCCGGCGCCGCAGCGGAGGGATCAGGCCCTGCGGGCGGCCCGCCCGGACCCGGAACCGCCGCAGTCGCGCCGGGCGGGCCGGCCGTGTCCGACGCCGCGGCGGCAACCGCCGGAGCCCCCGTCCGGGTGGTGCGGGCCGCCGGGGCGGGGCCCGCGCAGGAGGTGCTCGGCGCCGTCCGGGTGCTGGCGCGGCGGGTGGCGGACGGGGCGGCGGCCACCGCCACCGACGCCGTCGGCGGGACGCACCTCGCCGTCTACACCGTCGGCGGGGGCCGGGTGCTGGCCCTCGCCGCCCCGGTCCGGGCCCCGGGCGACCACGCCATCGCCTCCATCGCCGCCGTCCTGCTGGCCCTGCTCACCGCCGACCGGCCGGCCGGCGCCGAGGCCGCCGCGCTGGCCCGGCTGCTGCTCGGCGGCTCCCCCGCCGGGGCGCTGGGCGGGCCCGGGCCCTGGTACGCGGTCCACGCCCGCGGCGGCGCCGATCCGCAGGCCCTCGCCGCCGCGCTGGGCACCGTACTGCTGGACCCGGACGGTCCGGCCGTACGGCTCCTCACCGACCGGGAGCCGTCCCCGCAGCCCGGGTGGCGGCTCGGGGTCAGCGCCCCGGCCGGGCCCGACGCGCTGGCCGGCGCCGACGCGCAGGCCCGCCGGGCCCTGGACCGCGCCGAGGCGGCCCGGACCCCGCTGGCCCGGCACACCGACTCCGGCTTCGCGGGGCTCGTCGGCGAAGCCGAGGCCCGCGCCCACGCCGAGGCCCTGCTCGGCCCGCTCTCCCCCGCCCTGCGGGACACCCTGCGCGCCTGGCTGGCGCACCACGGCAGCTGGGACCGCAGCGCCGCGACCCTCGGCCTGCACCGCAACACCGTCCGCCAGCGCATCGCCCGTGCCGCGAGCCTCCTCGACCGCAACCTCGACGACCCGGACACCCGGATGGAGCTGTGGTTCGCCCTGCGCCGGGCGCCGGAGGCCTGACCGGCCCGGTCCAGGGCCAGCTCCGCCGTACGGATGGACTCGGGCCGTACGGCAGCGGGTGCGCCGCCCCGCGGCGCGTGGCGGCCTACGTTCGCACTGCATCCCCCCACCCCACCTGGAAAGGCAGTACTCGTGCGATCGATCCGCCCCGCCCTGACCGCTCTCGCCGTCGGCGGCATCATCCTGGCCGGCGCGTCCGCCGCCTCCGCCGACGACACCTTCACCGTGTACGCGCCGATCGACAACACGTACTCCATCGTCTTCGGCGACCTGACCCAGCTGGCCGGCGACGACGTGTTCAACGCCGGCCGCGACAACACCGTCGGCTCCCACAACGGCGCGGCGCCGGCCGGCGACATCGGCATGGCGGCGCTGCCCGGGACCCAGGTCATGAGCAACGAGTCCGGGATGCAGGGCGCCGCCGGCCAGTGGACCGGCAAGATCTTCGGCAGGTAGTCCCGCCGCCCCGCCACGATGTCCGGCGCCGGCCCGCCCTCTCGGGAGGCGCCGGACATCACACCCGGTCCCCCTCCCCGACTCTGGACAGCCCACCCGACCCACCGGTAACTTAGTAGTCTGAGCAAGCGCTTAGACACGGCGCGACAGCGCGACGGGCGACAGGATCGAGGAGGCGGCTGTGCGCCGTACCGTTTTCAACGAGGACCACGAAGCGTTCCGCGAGACCATCCGCGCCTTCATAGAGGCCGAGGTCGTCCCCGTCTACGACGAGTGGTTCGCGGCCGGCCAGGCGCCGCGCGACTTCTACTACAAGCTCGGCGAGCTGGGCATCTTCGGCATCAACGTCCCCGAGGAGTTCGGCGGCGCGGGCCTGGACACCCACAAGTTCGAGGCCGTCCTGTACGAGGAGACCGCCCGCGCGGGCGTGAACTTCGGCGGCTCCGGCGTGCACGTTCTCCTCGCCCTCCCCTACATCAAGATGCTGGCCGACGACGAGCAGAAGAAGCGCTACCTGCCGAAGTTCGTCTCCGGTGAGGAGATGTGGGCCCTCGCCATGACCGAGCCGGGCACCGGCTCCGACGTCGCGGGCATGAAGACCACCGCCAAGCTCTCCGAGGACGGCACGCACTACGTCCTCAACGGCTCCAAGACCTTCATCACCGGCGGCGTGCACGCCGACCGCGTGATCGTCTGCGCCCGCACCTCCGCCCCGCGCGAGGACGACCGCCGCTTCGGCATCTCGCTGTTCGCCGTGGACACCAAGTCCGAGGGCTACTCCATCGGCCGCAAGCTCGACAAGCTCGGCCTGCGCACCTCCGACACCGCCGAGCTGGCGTTCGTCGACGTCAAGGTCCCGGTCGAGGACCTGCTCGGCGAGGAGGGCAAGGGCTTCTACTACCTCGGGCACAACCTGGCCTCCGAGCGCTGGGGCATCGCGTTCGGCGCGTACGCCCAGGCCGCCGCGGCCGTCCGGTTCGCCCAGCAGTACGTCACCGACCGCACGGTCTTCGGCAAGCCGGTCGCGCACTTCCAGAACACCAAGTTCGAGCTGGCCGCCTGCCAGGCCGAGGTCGACGCCGCCCAGGCCGTCGCGGACCGCGCCCTGGAGGCCCTGGACGCCGGCGAGCTGACCCCCGCCGAGGCCGCCTCCGCGAAGCTGTTCTGCACCGAGGTCGCGCACCGCGTGATCGACCGCTGCCTCCAGCTGCACGGCGGCTACGGCTACATGAACGAGTACCCGATCGCACGCCTGTACGCCGACAACCGCGTCAACCGCATCTACGGCGGCACCAGCGAGATCATGAAGTCCATCATCGCCAAGTCGATGGGCCTGTAAGGGATTTACCCTTCCCCCCATGAACGAGGCACTGACGACGCTCCTCGAACTGCTCGACCTGGAGCAGATCGAGGAGAACATCTTCCGCGGTACCAGCCGTTCGGCGCTGGTACCGCGCGTCTTCGGCGGCCAGGTCGCGGCCCAGGCCATGGTCGCGGCCGGGCGCACCGTGCCCGAGGACCGCACCGCGCACTCGCTGCACTCGTACTTCCTGCGCGCCGGGGATCCCGGCGCGCCGATCGTCTACGCGGTCGACCGGATCCGCGACGGGCGCTCCTTCACCACCCGCCGGGTCGTCGCCGTCCAGCACGGCCAGCCGATCTTCCACCTCTCGGCGTCCTTCCAGACGTACGAGGAGGGCCTCGACCACCAGGCCGCGATGCCGGACGCGCCCGATCCGGAGACCCTGCCGACGGCCGCCGAGGCGCTTCCGGCGTACCGGGAGATCTTCCGCGACCCGGGCACGGTGGAGCGGCTGATCGAGGCGCGCGGCGCCGTGGACCTGCGGTACGCGACGGTCCCGCCCTGGGGCAGCGTCGGCAAGCCGGTCGAGCCGCGCTCGCAGGTGTGGTTCCGTACGGCCGGGAAGCTGGAGAGCGACGACGCGCTCCTGCACACCTGCCTGGCCACGTACGTCTCGGATATGACCCTGCTCGACTCGGTGCTGCTCGCGCACGGCCGGGGCGGCTGGGCGGTCGGCGACGTGGTGGGCGCCTCGCTGGACCACGCGATGTGGTTCCACCGGCCGTTCCGCGCCGACGAGTGGCTGCTGTACGACCAGGAGTCCCCGACCGCGGCCGCCGGTCGCGGCCTCGGCCAGGCCCGGATCTGGACCCAGGACGGGCGCCTCGCCGTGACCGTCATCCAGGAGGGCGTCGTACGCGTCCCGCGTGCGTAACACCCCCTGCGGTCAGTCCCACCAGAACCCCCAGTGCCCGGAGCCGGTCACGGCCTCGTCGGCGTACGCGCGGAGGCTGCCCGAGCCCTGCCAGACGTTGTCGGGGCAGAACGCGAAGTGCTCGGCGGCGACCGGCAGCGCCGCGGCCGTCGACGGAAGCGGGGCGGCCACGGACAGGTGGAGCTCGTCGAAGCCGAGGGCTATGACGCGGGCGCCGAAGCGGTCCTCCCACGAGCGCAGGACGGTGCTGATGAGGGCCATGTCGTTCTCGTGGTTCACCGGTCCCCGCCAGCCCATCGCGGTGGGTACGTCGGCCCCCCGGCCGGCGGGGACCAGCGCGAGGCGCGGACCGGGCAGGACCCCGTCCCGGATCAGCTCGTCGGCGAGAGTGAGGGCCACCGCCTCCGGGTCCTCCTGCGGGGTCCGGTGCTCCGCCAGGCCCGGCCAGTCGCGGCCGAAGGGGGCTATGAGCCCGGCGCCGTCGGGGCCGTCGCCCTCCTCGGGGTCGGGGACGACCCCGGCCCAGAACTCGCGCAGGACCGGCTCGACGTGGTGGTCGTCGGGGTCGGACATCGAGGCGGGGCTCAGCTCGTCGCGCAGCCACCAGCTCTCCAGGCCGCGCCGCTCCTGGAACAGCACCGCCTGAAGCCCCGCGGCGGCCAGGGCGGGACCGCGGCAGGCGGCGAGCGCACCGACGCCGACGGGCTCGTCGGAGACCCACAGCAGCGGCTCGGGCCGCGCCTTGGGCCGCAGCCGCGACCGCCCGCCGGGCCGGTCGATCAGCGCGCCCGGCGGCAACTCCAGCCCCAGGGCGCGGCCTTGCGGGTCGTCGGCCAGCACGGACAGCGGGTTCGGCGAACTCGGTGGATTCGTCACGCCTTCGACGGTAGCCGTCGGCACTGACAACGCCCTTTCACCGAAAGGGCGGTGGGGCCGACGGTCGGCTACGCCTCGGGCTGGGCCTTGAGTTTGGCCCAGATCGCTTCCAGTGCGGCTATGTCCGCGTCGTCGAGGCGGTCGTCGAAGACCTCGGCGAGAGCCTCGCGGCGGGTGGCGTCGGCCTCCGCGAAGGCGCGGCGGCCCGCCTCGGTGAGGGTGATGCCCACGGACCGGGCGTCCGTCGGGGACGGGACCCGTTCGATCAGGCCGCGGGCCCGGAGCGAATCGGCGACGCGGGAGACCTGGCTGCGGCTGAGCAGGGTCCTGGTGCCCAGCTCGGAGGGGGCGACCGGCTCCTGCTGCACGCTCAGCCACAGCATGACCTCGAACCACGACAACGGCAGGTCGTGCCGGCGCGTGAGCGCCTGGTCGACCTGGGCGGTGAGGGTGGTTCCGGCCCAGACCAGGCCGTAGAAGGCGTGGTCGCGGGCGGTGAGACCGTTCAAGTTGAGATTCGCGTGCGCCATGGGGGAAGGATACCGGGTTGCGTGCACGCACACACATCGTTAATGTGTGTGTGCACGCACAAATCTAGGGAGTCCTCCATGAGCACCAAGACCACCGCCAAGACCGTCCTCATCACCGGCACCTCCTCCGGCATCGGCCTGGCCGCCGCGGTCGCCTCCGCCCGGGCGGGCTGGCACACCGTCGCCACCATGCGGGACACCACCCGCGCCGACGCCCTGAACAAGGCCGCCGCCGAGGCCGGTGTCGACGACCTCGTCCAGGTCAAGCGGCTCGACGTGACCGACGCGGAGTCCGTGGCCGCGTGCGTGGCCGAGGTCGTCGCCGAGCACGGGCACCTCGACGCCGTCGTGAACAACGCGGGCGCCGGCTTCGTGGGCACGATCGAGCAGCACAGCATGGAGCAGCTGCGGAACGTCATGGAGGTCAACTTCTTCGGCGTGGCCGAGCTGACCCGGGCGGCGCTCCCGCACCTGCGCGCCTCGGGCGGCCGGGTCATCACCGTGACGAGCGTCGGCGGCATGATCGGCCAGCCGTTCAACGAGTCCTACTGCGCGGCCAAGTTCGCCGTCGAGGGCTTCATGGAGTCCCTGGCTCCGGTCGCCGCGTCCGCGGGCGTCCAGGTGGCCGTCGTCGAACCGGGCGCCGTAGCCAGCGAGTTCGTGAACAACGTCGGGCTCGACATCCCGGCGCTGACCGCCCAGGTGGGTCCGTACGCCCCGGCGCTGCAGGGCTACATCAACCACGTCCTGGAGGTCTTCGGCAGCGACACCGCCCAGACCTCGGAGCAGGCGGCGGCGCCGATCATCGAGGCGCTGACCGCCGAGAAGATGCCGTTCCGGATCCAGACCTCCGACTGGGCGCGCAACTTCGTCGGGATGAAGCTCGCGGACCTCGACGGCTCCGCCGTCCAGACCGAGATGACGAACTGGCTCGGCTAGTCCGCCAGTCCGCCAGTCCGGCAGTCCGGCAGTCCGGCAGTCCGCCAGTCCGCGCCGCACACGCCGGCGGGGCCCGGGAACGAGGCCCCGCCGCGCCCCGCTACAGCAGGCCGGCCGCCGACAGCAGGTAGGCCACCATCGGGTCGTAGAAGCGCGGGTCGCGGACGTGGTCGTCGAGGGGGACCGCCACCTGGAGGGTGCCCTCCGCCTCGCCGAGGAACAGCGCCGGGTCGTTGCAGTCGGCGTACCCCACCGCGTCCAGCCCGCGCTGCGCCGCGCACCCCGCCCAGCCGTGGTCGGCGACGACCAGGTCCGGCTGGGGGCGGTCCGCCGCCGCCAGGCCGTCCAGGATCGCGGCCATCGGCTCCGGGGAGTGGGTGTGCCACAGCGTGGCACCCCGCTCCAGCACCGCGACGTCCGCGAACTGCCACACCGAGCCCTCGTCCGCCACCAGCCCGGACGGGATCACCACGATCTCGCAGCCCGCCGCGCGCAGCGCCGCCGCCGTCGCCCGGTGGACGTCCAGCAGCCCGCCCGGGTGCCCCGTGGCGAGCAGCACGCTCTGCCGGTCCAGGGCCGCCTTCCGCAGCCGCGCCGCCATCCGGTCCAGGCCGGAGACGGTCAGCTCCGGGTCGATCGTGTCCTGGCCGAAGCGGTACGCGGCGTCGTCGACCACCCCGACCCGCTCCGCCATCACGGCGAGCACGTCCTGCTCGTCCGTCCAGCGGTCGCCCAGCTCCAGGCCCAGCCAGTAGTGCCGGTCGCCGTTGGCGAGCTTGCGGTAGTGCGACAGGTTGTTCTCACGGGGCGTCGCGACCTGACCCGAGATCCGGGTGCGGACCAGGTGGTCGACGAGTTCGGCGCGGCTCGGTACGTGCGTCTCTATCGGCTTCGGCATGCGGCCCATTCTGCCGCCGCCGGGCCCCGGGCGCCGGTGCCATTTCGACCAGCGGACGCGTCGCCTCACCCTCGCCTCACCTTCGCCCGACCCTTCGCCTCACCCCGACAGCGCCCCGAACGCCCCGTGCACCAGGCGCCGCAGCAGTGATTCCGTCGCCTCCCGGCCGAGCGCCGCCAGGTGCGGGGTGGAGTTGAGCAGGCCGAAGACGGCGTGCACGGACACCCGTACCTCCGCCTCGCCGACCTCCGGGTGCAGTTCCCCTACGACCTCCACCCACAGCTCGACGTACTGCCGCTGCAGCTGCCGTACGAGCTTGCGGTCGGCCTCCCGCAGCCGGTCCAGCTCCCGGTCGTGGAGCGTGATCAGCGCCCGGTCGTCGAGGGCGAAGTCGATGTGCCCGTCGATCAAGGAGGCCAGAACGCCCTCCGGATCGCCCGCGGCCTCGGCCACCCGGTGGCGGCCGCCCGTCAGCAGCCGCTCGCTGATCCCGACGAGCAGCTCGGCGAGCATGGCGTCCTTGCCGGCGAAATGGCGGTAGAGCCCGGGGCCGCTGATGCCCACGGCGGCCCCTATCTCGTCCACGCCGACGCCGTGGAATCCGCGCGCGGCGAAGAGGCGGGCGGCCTCGCTGAGGATCTGCTCGCGACGGGTCGGGGCGGCGGCTCTGGTGCTCATGGGAATCCATTCTAGACAGGGCCGTTAGCGCTCGTTAACCTAGGCGGTACATGCGTTAACGCTCATTAACAGCGTGCACCGAGCAAGGGAGCTCGACCGATGCAGCAGGCACCAGTGCTGACGAGCGCCGCGGACCCGGCGTCCGAGGCCTGGCGGACCAACGAGGCCGCCCACCGCGAGCTGACCGAGGGGCTGCGCGCCCGGCTCGACGCGGCCCGGCTCGGCGGCGGCGAGAAGGCCCGCGCCCGCCACACCGCCCGCGGGAAGCTGCTCCCCCGCGACCGCGTGGACACCCTCCTCGACCCCGGCTCGCCCTTCCTGGAGCTGGCCCCGCTGGCCGCCGAGGGCATGTACGGGGGCGCGGCCCCGGCCGCCGGGGTCATCGCCGGCATCGGCCGGGTCAGCGGCCGCGAGTGCGTGATCGTCGCGAACGACGCCACCGTCAAGGGCGGCACGTACTACCCGATGACCGTCAAGAAGCACCTCCGCGCGCAGGAAGTGGCCCTGGAGAATCGTCTCCCCTGCCTCTACCTGGTCGACTCGGGCGGCGCCTTCCTGCCCATGCAGGACGAGGTCTTCCCCGACCGGGAGCACTTCGGCCGCATCTTCTACAACCAGGCGCGCATGTCCGGCGCCGGCATCCCGCAGATCGCCGCCGTCCTCGGCTCCTGCACGGCGGGCGGCGCGTACGTCCCGGCGATGAGCGACGAGGCCGTCATCGTCCGCGGCCAGGGCACGATCTTCCTCGGCGGCCCGCCGCTGGTGAAGGCCGCCACCGGCGAGGTGGTCACGGCCGAGGAGCTCGGCGGCGGGGAGGTCCACTCCCGGATCTCCGGCGTCACCGACCACCTCGCGGAGGACGACGCGCACGCGCTGCGGATCGTACGGAACATCGTGGCGACCCTGCCCGAGCGCGGGGCCCTGCCCTGGTCGGTAGAGGCGCCGGAAGAGCCGAAGGTGGACCCGTACGGGCTGTACGGCGCGGTGCCGGTCGACTCGCGCACCCCGTACGACGCCCGCGAGATCATCGCCCGGATCGTGGACGGCTCCCGCTTCCAGGAGTTCAAGGCCGAGTTCGGCACGACGCTGGTCACCGGCTTCGCGCGGATCCACGGCCACCCGGTCGGGATCGTCGCCAACAACGGCATCCTGTTCTCCGAATCCGCCCAGAAGGGCGCGCACTTCATCGAGCTGTGCGACCAGCGCGGGATCCCGCTCCTCTTCCTCCAGAACATCTCGGGCTTCATGGTCGGCCGCGACTACGAGGCCGGCGGCATCGCCAAGCACGGCGCCAAGATGGTCACCGCCGTGGCGTGCACGCGGGTCCCGAAGCTGACGGTGGTCGTCGGCGGCTCGTACGGAGCCGGCAACTACTCGATGTGCGGGCGGGCGTACTCGCCCCGCTTCCTGTGGATGTGGCCCAACGCCAAGATCTCCGTGATGGGCGGGGAGCAGGCGGCCTCGGTGCTCGCGACGGTCAAGCGCGACCAGATCGAGGGCGCGGGCCAGGAATGGCCCGCCGAGGACGAGGAGGCCTTCAAGGCCCCGGTCCGTGCGCAGTACGAGGAGCAGGGCAACGCCTACTACGCCACCGCGCGGCTGTGGGACGACGGGGTCATCGACCCGATGGAGACCCGGCAGGTGCTGGGACTGGCCCTGACCGCGTGCGCGAACGCCCCGCTGGGCGACTCCGCTTTCGGCATCTTCCGCATGTGACGTGAGGACCTCTTCGATGTTCAGCACTGTTCTGGTCGCGAACCGGGGCGAGATCGCGGTACGCGTCATCCGCACGCTGCGGGAGCTCGGCATCCGCTCCGTGGCCGTCTTCAGCGACGCCGACGCGGACGCGCGGCACGTACGGGAGGCCGACACGGCCGTCCGGATCGGCCCGGCGGCGGCCGCCGAGAGCTACCTGTCGGTGGAGCGGCTGCTCGACGCCGCCCGGCGGACGGGCGCCGAGGCGGTCCACCCCGGCTACGGCTTCCTCGCGGAGAACGCCGCCTTCGCGCAGGCGTGCGCGGACGCCGGGCTGGCCTTCATCGGGCCGCCGGCCTCGGCGATCTCCCTGATGGGCGACAAGATCCGCGCCAAGGAGACGGTGAAGGCGGCGGGCGTGCCCGTGGTGCCGGGCTCGTCGGGCAGCGGGCTGTCGGACGCCGAACTCGTCGCGGCGGCCGAGGCGATCGGCATGCCGGTGCTTCTGAAGCCCTCGGCGGGCGGCGGCGGCAAGGGCATGCGGCTGGTCCGCGAAGCCGGTCTGCTGGGCGAGGAGATCGCGGCGGCGCGCCGCGAGGCGCGGTCCTCGTTCGGCGACGACACGCTGCTCGTGGAGCGGTGGGTGGACCGGCCGCGGCACATCGAGATCCAGGTGCTGGCGGACGCGCACGGGAACGTGGTGCACCTGGGGGAGCGCGAGTGCTCGCTCCAGCGGCGCCACCAGAAGGTGATCGAGGAGGCCCCGTCGGTCCTGCTCACGCCGGAGCTGCGGGCCTCGATGGGCGCGGCGGCGGTGGAGGCGGCGCGGTCGTGCGGGTACGTCGGCGCGGGGACGGTGGAGTTCATCGTCCCCGGCGGGGACCCGTCCTCGTACTACTTCATGGAGATGAACACCCGGCTCCAGGTGGAGCACCCGGTGACGGAGCTGATCACCGGGCTGGACCTGGTGGAACAGCAGCTGAGGGTCGCGTCGGGGGCCCCTCTCGGGTTGGCGCAGTCCGATGTCCGTCTGACCGGGCACGCGATCGAGGCCCGCGTCTGCGCGGAGGACCCGGCGCGGGGGTTCCTGCCGTCGGGCGGTACGGTCCTGGCGCTGTCGGAGCCGTCGGGCGGGTCCGTACGGACGGACTCCGGGCTGGTGGCGGGCGTCGACACGGGGTCGACGTACGACCCGATGCTGTCGAAGGTCATCGCGTACGGGCCGGACCGGGCGGCTGCCCTGCGCATCCTGCGGGGTGCGCTGGCGGACACGGTCATCCTGGGCGTCCAGACCAACACCGGATTCCTGCGGCGGCTGTTGGCGCATCCCGACGTGGTCTCCGGGGACCTGGACACCGGTCTGGTGGAGCGGGACCTGGCCGAACTCCTCCCGGAGGGCGTCCCGCCCGAGGTGTACGCGGCGGCGGGGTTGCTGCGGGGCTCTTTCCCCCGCCCCGCCCCTTCCCGAAACCGGGCTCTGCCCGGACCCGCGTCTCAAACGCCGGCGGGGCTGGGGGGTGACGCCACGGCGGGGCCGCAACGGTGGGTCGACCCGTTCGACGCCGCCGACGGCTGGCGCCTGGGCGGCACCCCCGCCTGGACGGTGCACCACCTCCGCCTCCCGGGTCAGGACCCGGTCAGCGTCCGTAGCCGGCCCACCCTGTCGGGGGGACAGCACACGGAGCTCCTCCTCGACGGCGGCGCCGGCCAGAATCCAGCCCCGTCGGCGTTTGAGGCGCGGGGTCTGGGGCGGAGCCCCGGCACACCGGCCCGGGGCCGGATCGTGGCCCGCACCGCCGACACCGTCACCATCGAACTCGACGGCGTCACCCACCGCTTCAGCCACGCCGCCTCCCCGGAGGGGACCTGGCTCGGCCGTGACGGCGACAGCTGGCACGTGCAGGACCACGACCCCGTCACCGCCGCCCTCACCGGCGCCGGCCACGCCGGCAAGGACACCCTCGCCGCCCCCATGCCCGGCACCGTCACCGTCGTCAAGGTGGCCGTCGGGGACAAGGTCGTCGCGGGCCAGAGCCTGCTCGTCGTCGAGGCGATGAAGATGGAGCACGTCATCTCCGCCCCCCACTCCGGCACGGTCACCGAGCTGGACGTCTCCCCCGGTACCACCGTCGCCATGGACCAGGTCCTGGCCGTCGTCACCCCGGACGAGGAAGAGAAGGAGGAGGGCGCGTGAACGGGCTGCCCATGACCGTCCCGGCCCCCGAGCTGCCGGCCCGCGTCCGCATCCACGAGGTCGGCGCCCGCGACGGACTGCAGAACGAGAAGACGGCCGTACCCACCGCCGTCAAGGCCGAGTTCATCCACCGGCTGGCCGCCGCCGGCCTCACCACCATCGAGGCCACCAGCTTCGTGCACCCCAAGTGGGTGCCCCAGCTGGCCGACGCCGAGCAGCTGTTCCCCCAGCTGCACGACCTCGCCGGGGTGCACCTGCCCGTCCTCGTCCCCAACGAGCGCGGCCTCGACCGCGCGCTCGCCCTCGGGGCCACCCGCATCGCCGTCTTCGGCTCGGCCACCGAGACCTTCGCCTCCCGCAACCTCAACCGGACCGTCGCCGAGTCCCTCGCCATGTTCGAGCCCGTCGTGGCCCGCGCCAAGGAGGGCAAGGCGCACGTCCGCGGCTACCTCTCCATGTGCTTCGGCGACCCGTGGGAGGGGCCGGTCCCGGTCCACCAGGTGGTCCGCGTGGCCAAGGCGCTGCTCGACCTCGGCTGCGACGAGCTCAGCCTCGGCGACACCATCGGCGTCGCCACCCCGGGCCATGTCCAGACCCTCCTCAGCGAGCTCAACGAGGAGGGCGTGCCGACCGACCGGATCGGCGTGCACTTCCACGACACCTACGGCCAGGCCCTGTCCAACACCCTCGCCGCGCTCCAGCACGGGGTGACCACCGTCGACGCCTCCGCAGGCGGCCTCGGCGGATGCCCGTACGCGAAGAGCGCCACCGGCAACCTCGCCACCGAGGACCTGGTGTGGATGCTCGACGGCCTCGGCATCGAGACCGGCGTCGACCTGGCCGCCCTCACCGCCACGAGCGTGTGGATGGCCGAACGGCTGGGACGCCCCAGCCCCTCCCGTACCGTCCGCGCGCTCTCCCACAAGGAGTAACGAAGACCATGTCCCTCGACCACCGGCTCACCCCCGAGCACGAGGAACTCCGCCGTACCGTCGAGGCGTTCGCGCACGACGTCGTCGCCCCCAAGATCGGCGACCTGTACGAGCGGCACGAGTTCCCGTACGAGATCGTCCGCGAGATGGGCCGCATGGGCCTGTTCGGCCTGCCCTTCCCGGAGGAGTACGGCGGCATGGGCGGCGACTACCTCGCCCTCGGCATCGCCCTGGAGGAGCTGGCCCGCGTCGACTCCTCGGTCGCGATCACGCTGGAGGCGGGCGTCTCGCTCGGCGCCATGCCCATCCACCTCTTCGGCACCGAGGAGCAGAAGCGGCAGTGGCTGCCGAAGATGTGCTCCGGCGAGGTGCTCGGCGCCTTCGGCCTGACCGAGCCGGACGGCGGCTCCGACGCCGGCGGCACCCGCACCACGGCCGTCAAGGACGGCGACGAGTGGGTGATCAACGGCTCGAAGTGCTTCATCACCAACTCCGGTACGGACATCACCGGCCTGGTCACCGTCACTGCCGTGACGGGCCGCAAGGCGGACGGCCGCCCGGAGATCTCCTCGATCATCGTCCCGTCCGGCACCCCGGGCTTCACGGTGGCCGCGCCGTACTCCAAGGTGGGCTGGAACTCCTCGGACACGCGGGAGCTGGCCTTCGACAACGTACGGGTGCCGCTGGCCAACCTGGTCGGCCAGGAGGGCCGCGGCTACGCCCAGTTCCTGCGCATCCTCGACGAGGGCCGCATCGCGATCTCGGCGCTCGCCACCGGCCTGGCCCAGGGCTGCGTGGACGAGTCGGTGAAGTACGCGAAGGAGCGCAAGGCCTTCGGCCGGCCCATCGGCGACAACCAGGCCATCCAGTTCAAGCTGGCGGACATGGAGATGCGCGCCCACATGGCCCGCATCGGCTGGCGTGACGCGGCCTCCCGCCTCGTGGCCGGGGAGCCGTTCAAGAAGGAGGCGGCGATCGCGAAGCTGTACTCCTCCACGGTCGCGGTGGACAACGCCCGGGACGCCACGCAGATCCACGGCGGCTACGGGTTCATGAACGAGTACCCCGTGGCGCGCATGTGGCGGGACTCCAAGATCCTGGAGATCGGCGAGGGCACCAGCGAGGTGCAGCGCATGCTGATCGCCCGCGAGCTGGGCTTCGCCGGATAGTACGGAGTACGTTGACCGCCGGGCCGGGACCGGTCCGGCGGTCAGAGCCCCGTCTCTACGTCTGCTCCCGCTCCGCCTCGGCGACGAAGGGCTGCAGAAAGTTCGCGATGTGCTGCTCCACATCGGTGATCCGCTGCTCGAAGGCGTAGAGCTGGTCCCGCATGCCCGCCTTGGCCTGCTCGTCCTGCCGGGACTCCTCTATGTTGCGCTGGACGATGCCGATGAGGTCCTGGAGTTGGAGGTGGAGCGTTCCGCTGATTCCGCCCCACATCTCGCGCAGATCGGCGGCGCGGCTGCCCGCGTACTGGCGGGCGGTCTGGGCTGCCGAGTCCTTCACGTGGGCCGCGAACTCCTCCGCCGCGCGCGTCTGCAGCTTGCCGTCGGCGAAGAAGATCGCCCCGGAGGCCAGGAGCGGTCCGATGGCCGCGCCGATGGCCACCGCCACGCCGACCGGTGGAACGGCCAGGCCCAGGCTGATCAGACCGGCCGCCGCGGCGGCGGTCGTCCCGCCGACGACCACCGCACCGCCGCCCGCGCCGAGCGCCATGAGCGAGCTGGGGCGGAACATCAGCGGTACGTCGTCCCGGTGGCGGCGCCCGTCGCGTCCGTTGCCCTTGCCCGCCGCGATGGCCAGCGTGTAGATCAGGTAGTTCTGGTCCCGTTCCGACTGTGAACCGGTGAGTTCCGCGCGGAGCTTGTCGAGGAGGGACGCGTGCGCCCGGATCAGCGGTTCGAGCTGGCGGACGAGGTCGGCCTGCCGCTGCTCGATGACCTGGTCGAGCTCCTGGGCGCAGAAGACCTGCATGCGTTCCTGCAGCTGGACCGTGTACGCGTCCATCAGCTCGTGCTGGGCGGCGACGCGGCCACCCTTGGTGAAGGACCGGACGGCTCGGCTCAGGCGTCCCGGGCCGGTCGTGACGTGCCACTCGCCGATCTCGCGGCTGATCTCGGTCAGGAACGCGGAGAACCTCAGCTGCAGTTCGTTCTCGATGCCCTGGATCTTGCCGCCGACGATGTCGCGGATCGCGTCGGCGCTGGCGCGCAGCTGGTCCTGGGTGGACTGGCTGCGGTCGAGGAGCTCGCGCAACTCCGCCGTCGACTTCATCAGGACCGCGCCCTCGTCATGCAGGCGCACGCGCAGGTTGACGGCGTTGTGGCGCAGGAACTCGGCGAGCCGCACGAACTTCACCCGGGCCGCGTCGCGCATGCAGAAGACCTCCAGGGCGGACTCCAGCTGCCCGATCCCCGAGGCCGTCAGCTTCTCCTCGTCCCCGTCGATCCGTGAGCGCAGGGCCTGCAGGGCGCTGACGAAGAAGACCTCGGGGGCGGCGGAACCGGATTCCCCGGTGAGCTCGGCGACCGCGTTGCGGCAGCGGCTCATCACCTCCGCCCGTTCCTCCTCCTCGATCCGGTCGAACTGGTTCACCACGAAGAAGATGTCGCGGTGCCCCAGCTTCCGGACCCGGGTGAGGTAGTTCTCGGTCTCGTGGAGGGTGAACGGCCGTCCCGCATCGGTGACGAACACGACGGCGTCCACCTCCTCCAGGTACCGCAGGGTCACCAGCTCGCGGTCGGAACTCTCGTTGATCCCGGCCGAGTCCACGATCTCGACGGATCTGCGCAGCAGTTCCAGTGGCTGCTCCACGACGGCCAGCGCGAAGGACGGGGTCCGGGGTGCGCCGTGCGCGTCGATCTGGAGGGCGACCTCCCGCTTGAACTCCTCCGTCGTGACGGCCGTCTCGGCGCCCCGCCGGTCCCCGTCCCGGTACAGCCAGGCCCGCTCGGTCTCGCCCCAGCGCAGGACGGTGGTGAAAGCGGTGGCCGGATTGGCCTTGGTGGGCAGCAGGCGCTTGCCCAGCAGGGCGTTGATCAGGGTGCTCTTGCCGCTGCTGAACTCGCCGAGCACCATGATGCGGAAGGTCTCGCGTTCGAAGACCGCCCCGTTGATGCCGAGATCCAGTGGCCCGCCCGGGGTGCCGGGCGGGGCGATGACGGCCGCGGCCTCGCCGGCCACCTGCTGGAGGCGCTGGTAGTACGAGCGCAGCGTTCCGATGTTCTCGCTCCAGCCGCGGAACTGCACGGCCGGTGATTCCTGGCCGGCCGTTGACCGCCGGTTGTCGTGCGCCATCAGGCCCCTTCCAGGGGAGAGAGGTGGGCGTGCACGGAGCGGCTCAGCGTCCGCGCCGTGTTCTGCAGTGAGCGCCAGTGGTCGAGGGACTCCGGCTGGGCGGCGACGGCCGTCGTGTGCAGCCGCCACCACTGCTCGTCGCGGTCCCGCGCCCGGCTCAGCAGGTGGTCGTAGGCCTGGCCGATGCGCGCCTCGGTCCGCGCCACCTGCTGCGTGAACGCCGCCTCGACGATCCGCTCCAGGTCGTCGATGGCGCGTTCACGGCGCTCCGCCTGGCCGTGTTCGAGCGCCTCCGTCACCAGCGCCGTACCGGCCGCTCCCGCGATCTGCCCCACGGCCTCGGCGGACAGGGGCGTCAGCACGCTCTCGATGGCGGTGCCGACGAACTCCGGCAGCCAGGAGGCGTCCCAGCCGGTGGCGTTCTGCGATTCCGCGGCGGCGGCCTCCTCGGCGACTCCGGGCAGGGCCGCGGCCGGTACGACCCGCCCGGCGCCGGGGGCGGCCAGTCCCTGGAACAGTTCCTCGCCGGGCCGGTTGCGCAGCAGGACGGCGCGCAGCCGGCGGGTGTCCTCTTCCAGCGCCCGGTCGACGGCCCCGGTGATCCACGCCTCGAAGTGCTGGAGGGCCTCGGCGGTGTACGGGATCGCGTGGAGGCGGATGAAGTGCTGCTCCTGCGGCGTGTCCAGCATCCGGGAGAAGCGCGCGGCGAGTTCGCGCGCCGCGGTGGTCCGCCGCTTGCGCGCCTCGGCGGCGATCGCCTGGACGAGGGTGGCGCGCCACTCCCCCGCGTCGGCGCTGAGCACGATCCAGTGGAAGCGGGCGCTCTCGTGGGCCGTGTGCCAGATCTGGGCGGCCCGCGTACGGACGGGGTCGGGCCGGTGCACGTCCGCGAGCGCCCGCTCCGCGGCTTCCTCCACGAGGGCGCAGGTGGCGGCGAGGAGGTGCAGTCTGCGGATGGTCCGCAACGCTCGGCGCAGCCAGATTCCGGCCAGGTGGCCCAGGACCGCGCGGAGCGGGTCGACGCCGTCGGGTTCCGCGGCCCCGGGTGCCGTGCCGGGTGCGGGGACCGGGCCGGAGAGCACCAGCGCCTCGGGGGCCAGGACCGAGACGAGGTGGTTGACGCGGAGCAGGATGTCGGCCGCCTCGTCCTCGACCTCGGCGAGCTTGGTGACGACGACGGCGAGCGGAGGGCTGTGCGGGGCGGCGGCGAGCGCCTTGATCCGGGCCTGTTCGGTGGCGAGCATCGCGCGGCGCGCCTCGGTGACGACGACCACCACGTCGCAGTCGCCGACGATCCGGGCGAGGGCGGCGGTGTCGGGCTGCCGTACTCCGGACCAGCCCTCCCAGCCCGGGGTGTCGACGAGCTCCACACCGGTACGGGCCGGCCAGGACCCGGTCGGCACCTCGACCCGTACGGTACGCAGACCGGTCGGCCCGGGGCCCGCGGGAGCCGGGGGCCCCGGCTCCCCCGACTGCCCCGGCTCGCCCGACTCCGCGGCGAACGGGCGTACCACCACGGGCGGCCCGTCCGTCGCGTGCACGGACACCGGCACGCACACCGCGCCGATCAGCTCGTTCACGAGGCGGGACTTCCCGACGTTGCTGCCGCCGATGACGCAGATCCGGGCCCGCGGGGATTCCGCGCGGCGGGCCGTGCGGCGGATCAGCGAGGCGGCGGAGTCCGCCCCGGCCCGGTCCGCGAGCAGGGCCACCTGTTCGGCGAGTTCAGCCTGCCGCAACTCACGTTCGCGCTCCTCCGTACCGGCCACCGCGCCGCCACCCCACCCCGTCAGGACCTCCCGGCAGGGCCATGATGCCAACGGATGGGGCCGGGCGCCGCCGGTTCGACGGGAAGGCCCCCGCGTACGCGCGGGGAAGAAGGCGCCCGGGAAAAACTTAGGTCCCCCTTACCAATTCCAGCCAAGGTTAGGCTAACCTTCCCTCCGAACGGCCCCGTGGCCGCCCGGCACGCACGAAAGCGGACATAGACATGCCCAAGTCCCGTACCCCCCACCTCTCCCGCCGCGGTCTCATCGCCGCCGGCGGCGCTCTCGGCCTCGTCGCGGCCCTCACCGCGTGCGGCGGATCCGACTCGGCGAAGGGCGAGGCGGGCGACAAGGACAAGGGCACCGCCGCCTCCGGCCCCTGGACGTTCAAGGACGACCTCGGCAAGGACATCAGCCTCAAGGCGAAGCCGAAGAACGTCGTCGCGTTCACCGGCACCGCCGCCGCGCTGTACGACTACGGCATCCAGGTCAAGGGCGTCTTCGGCCCGACCAAGACCGCCGACGGCAAGCCCGACGTGCAGGCCGGCTCGATGGACATCTCCAAGGTCGAGATCCTCGGCAACGTCTACGACGAGTTCAACGTCGAGAAGTACGCGGCCCTCCAGCCCGAGCTGCTCGTCACCAACACCTGGGACGGCACCTACTGGTACGTGCCCGAGGCCTCCAAGGACAAGATCCTGAAGCTGGCCCCGGCCGCCGCCATCGGCGTCGGCGGCGACGTCTCCATGGACAAGGCCCTGGAGCGCACCGCGGACCTCGCCAAGTCCCTCGGCGCCGACCTGAACTCCAAGACCGCCGCCGACGGCAAGGCCCGCTTCGACGCCGCGGCCGCCAAGGTCCGCGAGGCCACCAAGGCCAACCCGGGCATCAAGGTCCTCGTCGGCTCCGGCTCTGCCGACCTGTTCTACGCCTCCACCCCCGACACCTCGGCCGACCTGAAGTACTTCAAGTCGCTGGGCGTCGAGTTCATCACCCCGGACAAGCTGGACGCCGGCGGCTTCTTCGAGAGCCTCAGCTGGGAGAACGCCGGCAAGTACAAGGCCGACCTGGTCCTGCTCGACAATCGCACCGGCACCCTGCAGCCGGAGGAGCTGAAGGCCAAGCCGACCTGGGCCGAGATGCCCGCCGTCAAGGCCGGCCAGGTCGCCCCGCGCGTGACCGAGCCGATCTACTCGTACGAGAAGTGCGCCAAGATCCTGGAAGACCTCGCGAAGTCCATCCAGAGCGCCAAGAAGGTCAGCTGACCGTCGGCAGGCCCACCGGCCTCCGGCGCCCCGACCAGGCGCCGACTTCACTCCCAGGGGGGACTCTCCGCATGACCGCCACCGCGTCCGACACGACTGCCGCCGAAGCCGTCCCGGCTGCCGCCCACTTCCGGTTCTTCGAACTCGAAGTGCTGCGCACCCGCCGGCTCGGGCACTCGTTCCTGCGGGTCACGTTCGGCGGGGAGTCCCTCGCGGGCTTCCGCTCGGGCGGCTACGACCAGAGCCTCTCGCTCTTCCTGCCACCCGCCCACGAGGAGCACACCGTGCTCCCGTCCACCGACGAGGACACCTGGTTCGGCGCCTGGCGCACGATGCCCGACGCCGACCGCCCGGTGATGCGCTCGTACACCGTGCGCGAGCAGCGCCGCACGCCAGGGGGCGCGGACGAGGTCGACATCGACTTCGTCCTGCACGGTGACTCCTCGCCCGCCTCGTACTGGGCCGGACGGGCCGTCACCGGCCGCCGGATCATGGCGATCGGCCCGGCCGTCGCGGAGAACAAGTCCGTACGGTTCCAGCCACCGGCCGCCACCGACGCGCTGCTGATGTACGCGGACGAGACGGCGCTGCCGGCGGCCGCCGCGATCCTGGACCGGCTCCCCGCCGGCACCCGGGTCGCGGCCTGGTTCGAGGTCCCGCACACCGACGACCGGATCGACCTCCCCAGCCCCGCCGACGCGGACATCACCTGGATCGTGCGGGAGAGCGGCGCGGGCAAGCAGCGCACCGAGCACGTGCTGGAGGCGCTCCGGGCAGCGGAACTGCCGGGCGCGCAGGCGCCGTACGTCTGGCTCGCGGGCGAGGCCGGCACCGTACGGGCGGTCCGCAGGCACATCGTGCAGGAACGTTCCATCGACCGGCGCGCGGTGCGCTTCACCGGCTACTGGCGTCTCGGTGCGAGCGAGGAGGAACTCCTCGCCGAGGCGTACTCGGGACAGGCGGCCAGCGAGGACCCCTCCTCCGTGCTGTAGTGCCGACTCGCCAACTCCCGCTGTTCACACCCCTGTTGAGAGACGGGCCCTGGCTTTGGCCGGGGCCCGTCTCTATTTGGCGCGGTAGTTAGGTTAGGCTAACCTAAGAGACGTCTTCCCCACCCCCCTCTCCCCGTGCCCGGAGGAACGTTGATGCGCTCGCATCTGCTGAATGAGACGACCGCGGACCTGTACCGGCGTTCCGTCACGGAAGGCGTCGAGCGCGTCGCCGCCAAACTCGCGACCACGGAACGGCCCCACACCGGCATATCCGTCGACGAACTCGCCCCGGTCATCAACGGGATCGACCTGGACCGGCCGCTCGAAGACCCGGCCGCCGTCCTCGACGAGCTGGAAGAGGTCTACCTGCGCGACGCGGTGTACTTCCACCACCCGCGCTACCTGGGCCACCTCAACTGCCCGGTCGTCATCCCCGCCGTCCTCGGCGAGGCCGTCCTGTCGGCCGTCAACTCCTCCCTGGACACCTGGGACCAGTCCATCGGCGGCACGCTCATCGAGCGCCGCCTGATCGACTGGACCGCCGAGCGCATCGGCCTCGGCCCGGACGCGGACGGCATCTTCACCTCCGGCGGCAGCCAGTCCAACTTCCACTCCCTGCTGCTGGCCCGCGACGAGGCCTGCCGCACGGTCATGCAGCGCAGCGAGCGCCCCCCGGCGAAGTCCGAAGTCCTGCCGAAGCTGCGCATCTTCACCTCCGAGGCCAGCCACTTCAGCGTCAAGAAGTCGGCCGCCATGCTCGGGCTCGGCTACGAGGCCGTCATCGCCGTCCCGGTCGACCGCAACCGCCGCATGGACACCTCCGTGCTCGCCCTGGAGCTGGAGAGCTGTGTCCGCGAGGGCCTGTTCCCGATGGCCGTCGTCGCCACCGCCGGCACCACCGACTTCGGGTCCATCGACCCGCTCCCGGAGATCGCCCGCCTGACCGCCGAGCACTCCACCTGGATGCACGTGGACGCCGCGTACGGCTGCGGACTGCTGGTCTCCCCGACCCGCCGGCACCTGCTCGACGGCATCGAGCACGCGAACTCGGTCACCGTCGACTACCACAAGTCGTTCTTCCAGCCGGTCAGCTCCAGCGCGATGCTGGTGCGCGACCGCGACACCCTCAAGCACGCCACGTACCACGCCGACTACCTCAACCCCCGCCGCATGGCGGAGGAGCGGATCCCCAACCAGGTCGACAAGTCCATCCAGACCACGCGCCGCTTCGACGCGCTCAAGCTCTGGATGACCCTGCGCACCATGGGCGCCGACGGCCTGGGCTCGCTCTTCGACGAGGTCATCGACCTGGCCGCCGCGGGCTGGGACATCATCGACGCCGATCCCCGCTTCGAGGTCGTCGTCCGCCCGCAGATCTCCACCCTGGTCTTCCGCTACGTACCCCGTCCCGAAGGCGTCGAGGTGCGCAAGGACCTCGTCGACGAGGCCAACCTGCACGCCCGCAAGGCACTGTTCGCCTCCGGTGAGGCCGTCGTCGCCGGCACCAAGGTGGACGGGGACCAGTACCTGAAGTTCACCCTCCTCAACCCGCAGACCACGACGGCCGACATCGCTGCCGTCCTCGACCTCCTCGCCGCACACGCCGAGCAGTTCCTGGGAGAATCCCTTGCCGTCCACCACTGAGCCCCACGACTTCATCGGTATCGGCCTCGGTCCCTTCAACCTGGGACTCGCCTGCCTGACCGCGCCGATCGCCGAGCTCGACGGCCTCTTCATCGAGTCGAAGCCGCACTTCGAGTGGCACGCCGGGATGTTCCTGGACGGCGCCCACCTGCAGACGCCGTTCATGTCGGACCTGGTCACCCTGGCCGACCCGACCTCGCCCTTCTCCTTCCTGAACTACCTGAAGGACAAGGACCGGCTGTACTCCTTCTACATCCGGGAGAACTTCTACCCGCTGCGGACCGAGTACAACGACTACTGCCGCTGGGCCGCCGACCGCCTCGACAACGTGCAGTACTCCACCTCCGTCACGGAGGTCACGTACGACGAGCGGGCCGAGGTGTACGAGGTCCGCACCGACCGCGGCGAGACCCACCGCGCCCGCCGCCTGGTCCTGGGCACCGGCACCCCGCCGTTCGTCCCGCAGGCCTGCGCCGGCCTGGGCGGCGACTTCACGCACAACTCCGCGTACGTGCAGAACAAGGCGGAGCTCCAGCGGAAAAAGTCGATCACGCTCATCGGCTCCGGCCAGAGCGCGGCCGAGATCTACCTCGACCTGCTGTCCGAGATCGACGTGTACGGCTACCAGCTCAACTGGGTCACCCGCTCCCCGCGGTTCTTCCCGCTGGAGTACACGAAGCTGACGCTGGAGATGACCTCGCCGGAGTACGTGGACTACTTCCACGCCCTGCCCGAGGAGACCCGCTATCGGCTCGAAACCCAGCAGAAGAACCTCTTCAAGGGCATCGACGGCGAGCTCATCAACGCCATTTTCGACCTGCTCTACCAGAAGAAGGTCACCTCGCCGGGCCCGGTCCCGACCACCCTGCTGACCAACACCTCGCTGAACTCCGCGGCGTACGACACCACCACGGGCGCCTACACCCTGGGGCTGCGCCAGGAGGAGCAGGAGCGCGACTTCTCCCTCGCCACCGAGGGCCTGATCCTCGCGACGGGGTACAAGTACACGCTGCCGGAGTTCCTGAACCCGGTGCGCGAGCGCCTCGCCTTCGACGGCCGCGGTCGCCCCGACGCGGCCCGCAACTACAGCATCGACGTGACCGGCCGCGGGGTCTTCCTCCAGAACGGCACGGTGCACAACCACTCCATCACCTCGCCCGACCTGGGCATGGCCGCGTACCGCAACGCGTACATCGTCGGTGAGCTCCTCGGCCGCGAGTACTACAAGGTCGAGAAGTCCATCGCGTTCCAGCAGTTCGCGGCCCCGGAAGGCACCCACGCATGAGCACCACCACGGAAAACCTCTACACGCGCGACGACGCCGTCCTCGGCAGCTTCGCGATCCGCCCGCTGGACCCCTTCGCCGACGCGGAGCTGCTCCACGGCTGGGTCACGCACCCCAAGGCCTCGTTCTGGATGATGCAGGACGCCTCGCTGCCGGACGTCGAGCGCGAGTACATGCGCATCGCCGCCCACGAGCACCACGACGCCTTCATCGGCCTCCACAAGGGCCGTCCGGCCTTCCTGATGGAGAGGTACGACCCGAGCCGGCTGGAGCTGGTCGGCCTGTACGAGGCGCAGCCGGGCGACGTGGGCATGCACTTCCTCGTCGCGCCGAGCGACCGGCCGCTGCACGGGTTCACCCGCGCCGTGATCACCACGGTGATGGCCGCGCTGTTCGCCGATCCGAGGACCGAGCGCGTCGTGGTGGAGCCGGACGTGGAGAACACGGCGGTGCACGCCCTGAACGAGGCGGTCGGCTTCGTCCCCGACGGCCCGGTCCGGAAGCCCGAGAAGACGGCCCTGCTGAGCTTCTGCACCCGCGCGCAGTTCGAGGCGGCCACCGGCCTGACGGGAGCCTCCATATGAGCCTCGCCGACGCGATCTCGCACCTCTCCCCCGAGCTGTGGGCCCGCGCGAACCGCGCGCTGGTCCGCAAGGCCCTGGCGGAGTTCTCGCACGAGCGCCTGCTGACCCCGGAGCCGCGGGGCGGCGCCGCCTCCGACGCCGGCACCGGCAGCACCGGGTACTCGGTCCTGAGCGACGACGGCTCGGTCGAGTACCGCTTCACCTCGGCCCGCCACGCCCTGGATCACTGGGCGGTGGACGAGGCCTCGATCATCCGCCTCAAGGACGGCGCCGAGCTCCCGCTCGACGCCCTCGACTTCCACATCGAGATGCGCGAGGCCCTGGGCCTGAGCGCGGAGGTCCTGCCGGTCTACCTGGAGGAGATCTCCTCCACGCTGGCGGGCTCGGGGTTCAAGTACACCAAGCCGCAGGTCCCGTCCGCCGTGCTCGCGAAGTCCTCCTTCCAGGACATCGAGACGGGCATGACCGAGGGCCACCCCTGCTTCGTGGCCAACAACGGCCGCCTCGGCTTCGGCGTGCACGAGTACCTCTCGTACGCCCCGGAGACGGCGAGCCCCGTCCACCTGGTGTGGGTGGCGGCCCGCAAGGACGTCTCGACCTTCACGGCGGGCGCGGGCCTGGACCACGACGCGTTCATGCGCGCCGAGCTGGGCGAGGAGGCGATCGCGGGGTTCGCGGCGCAGCTCGACGCCCTGGGCCTGGACCTGGCGGACTACCACCTGCTGCCCGTCCACCCCTGGCAGTGGTGGAACAAGACCACGGTCACCTTCGCGGCCGAGATCGCGAACCGCCGCCTGGTACTGCTGGGCGAAGGCTCGGACGCGTACCTCGCACAGCAGTCGATCCGTACGTTCTTCAACACCAGCGCCCCGAAGAAGCACTACGTCAAAACGGCGATCTCGGTGCTCAACATGGGCTTCATGCGCGGGCTGTCCGCCGCGTACATGGAGGCAACCCCGGCGATCAACGACTGGCTGCACCAGCTGATCGAGGGCGACGAGGTGCTGCGGTCGGTGGACTTCTCGATCATCCGCGAGCGCGCGGCGATCGGCTACCACCACCGCCAGTACGAGCGCGCCACCGACCGGTACTCCCCGTACCGCAAGATGCTGGCCGCCCTGTGGCGCGAGTCCCCGGTGGAGTCGCTGAAGGAGGGCGAGCGCCTGGCCACGATGGCCTCGCTGCTCCACGTGGACGCGGACGGCAGGTCCTTCGTCGGCGCGCTCATCGAGGAATCGGGCCTGACCCCGGCCGAGTGGCTGCGCCACTACCTGCGGGCCTATCTGGTGCCGCTGCTGCACTGCTTCTACCAGTACGACCTGGCGTACATGCCGCACGGCGAGAACACGATCCTCGTCATCGAGAACGGCGTGGTGAAGCGGGCGATCTTCAAGGACATCGCCGAGGAGATCGTGGTCATGGACCCGGACGCGGTCCTGCCGCCGGCGGTCGAGCGGGTCCGGGCAGACATCCCGGAGGACATGAAGCTGCTGTCCGTCTTCACGGACGTGTTCGACTGCTTCTTCCGCTTCCTGGGCTCGATCCTCGTCTCGGAGGGCATCTGCGAGGAGGACACCTTCTGGCGGGCGGTCGCGGACTGCGGTCACGACTACCAGGAGTCGATGCCGCAGCTCGCGGAGCGCTTCGAGCGGTACGACCTGTTCGCCGAGGAGTTCCAGCTGTCCTGCCTGAACCGGCTCCAGCTGCGCAACAACAAGCAGATGGTGGACCTCGCCGACCCGGCGGCCGCCCTCCAGCTGATCGGCACCCTCAAGAACCCCGTCGCGCCTTACGCATCGCGACGGTGATCAATGGGGTGGGTGCGCTGCCGAATACGGTCCCTCGGCAGCGCACCCGCCCCTCCGGCTACGTCCAGGGGACGTCCGGCGCCCGGTAGTACGTGATGTCCTGGGCGTCCAGCCGCGGGCCCTGCGCCGCCACCCGCTGCCGGTACTCCGTCCAGTTCCGCGGGCCCGGGCTCCAGCCCAGTTCCGCGAGGCCCAGGACCCGCGGGAAGGCCATGAACTCCAGGTCCGCGCGGGTCGCGATCGTCTCCGTCCACAGCGGCGCCTCGACGCCGAGGACCGCGGACTGCGGGACCCCGGCCGCGGCCAGGTACGTCCCCGGGTCCCAGTCGTAGGCCCTGCGCACCGGGACGAAGCCCGCCCACGCCAGACCCGGCTTCGTCGTCAGGTCGTACTTCATGTCCAGGTACAGCCGGTCCGCGGGCGACAGGATCAGCGGGTGGCCCGCCTTCGCCGCCGCGGCCACCGCCGCCTTCTCCGTGGCCGCCGTCCTGTCGTGGCCCCAGTACTGGAGCACCGCCCCCGGTGCCGGGCGGGCCGTGGCCAGCTGGTGCCAGGCCACCACCGTCTTGCCGTGGCGCCCGACGATCTGCTGGGCCCGGTCCATGAACGCCGCGTAGTCCGCCGCCGGCGTCGAGTGCGCCTCGTCGCCGCCGATGTGCAGGTAGCGGCCCGGCGTCATTTCCGCCAGCTCGCCGAGCACGTCGTCGACGAACTCGTACGTCCGCTCCTCGCCGACGCACAGCGAGCTGAAGCCGACCTTGATCCCGGTGTAGCGCTCGCGCGCCTTGCCTTCGCAGTTCAGCTCCGCGTAGGAGGCCTGGGCCGCGTTCACGTGCCCCGGCATGTCGATCTCCGGGACCACGTCCACGTACCGCTCCCCCGCGTACGCCACCAGGTCCCGGTACTGGTCCTTCGTCCAGTACCCGCCCGGCCCGCCGCCGACCTCGCTGCCGCCTCCGTACTCCGCCAGCCGCGGCCAGGAGTCGATCGCGATCCGCCAGCCCTGGTCGTCGGTCAGGTGCAGGTGCAGCGTGTTGACCTTGTACTGGGCCAGCTGGTCCACGGACCGCTTGACCTGCTCCGCCGTGAAGTGGTGGCGGGCGATGTCCAGCATGGCCCCCCGGTACGCGAACCGGGGCGCGTCGGTGATCTCGCCGCCGGGCACCGTGCCCGGACCGGCCACCGGCAGCAGCTGCCGCAGCGTCTGCCCCGCGTGGAAGAGCCCCGCCGGGGTCCGGGCGGTCAGCGTGACCCCGTTCGAGCCGGACTCCAGCCGGTACCCCTCGGCGCCGGTCCCCTGCGCGTGCTCGTCGAGCCGCAGCCGGATCCCGTCGCCGTCGGCCCCGTCGACCACCGGCAGCGGGAGCCCGCTGGGGCCCCGCAGCTGCTCCGCGAGGAGCTCGCCGACCCGCCGGACCTCCTCGCCGCCGGCCGGGCCGGTACGGATGACGGTGCCCGCGCCGACGGCGTACCCGGGGCCTTCGGCGCGCGCGGAGGCGGGCGCCGGCAGGAGCTGTGCGTAGGGGGCGAGGGCGGCGGGGCGCCCGTCCCCGGGTCTGGCGTCGGCCTCGGGGGACGCGGCGCAGGAGACGGCCGCGCCGAGGACGAGGAGTGTGCCGAGCGTGCGTCGCAGGACTCTCATAGGGCAGGTATAGGCCAACTGGCGTGCCGGGGCCGGTGCGAGAATCGACGGATGGCGGAAATCATCCAGAAGGACGGCACATGGACCTTCGACGGGGACGCGGTGCGGATCGTGCCCGGCCGCGACAAGGGGGTGGGGCTGCTGCGCCAGACGCTGGGCGAGGTGGTCGTCCCGCTGCGCGCGCTCGCCGGGGTCAGCCACGAACCGGGGCGCAGGGCGGGCCGGTTGAGGCTGAGGCTGCGTGACGGCGCGGACCCGCTGCTCCAGGTGACGGGCGGGCGGCTGCCGGAGGCCTCCGACCCGTACCGGCTGACGGTGGACGCGGACCGGACCGGGGTGGCGGAGTACTTCGTGGACGAGGTCCGGGGCGCGCTGCTGCTGGACCAGGTGGACTCCGGTCCGGCGGACGCGTACCTGCTGCCGGGGCCTGCCGTGCCGATCACGGTGGCCGCGGGGGACGGGACGGTTGCCTTCGACGGCGACCGGGTGGCGCTGGACTGGAACTGGACGACGGAGGAGGCCAAGAGCTCCGGCGGGCCGCGCGAGTTCCGGGTCGCGGACCTGCGGGCGGTGGAGTGGTCCCCCTCGAAGGGCCTGGACAACGGATGGATCCGGTTCACCCTGGCGGGCGCCCCGGCGGCTCCCGCGCCCAAGTACGACCCGTACACGGTGGAGCTGTTCGGCTTCAAGAAGGACCCGCTGATGGCGCTGGTCGCGGCGGCCGTGGCGGTACGGATGCCCCATCCCCGGGGCGCCGCGGCGTCGGCCGAGCCCGCCCCGGCCCTGTCGAAGGCCCCGCCGGTGCCGGAGCTCGCGGCCTCGGCCCCCGAGCCGGCGGCCCCGGAGGACCACGACGCCCTGCTGCGCCGGCTGCGCGAGCTCGGCGATCTGCACCAGGGCGGCATCCTCACGGCCGAGGAGTTCGCCGCGGCCAAGCAGGCCGTTTTGCGGCGTTTCTGACCTTTATCTCCACCCTTCGGTGACCGGATTTGCGCCTTCCGCTGGTCTGGACCAGAGGGATCCTGCCCGATTCCGGGCAGGATCTTTGCGTTCCAGGCCGTGGCCAGTCAGTATCTACGGGTGCTCGACCGCCGCCCGTCTCATGACGATCTCGTCGACCACCTGGTGCGCAGCACCGCGCTGCAGCGCGGCGAGGCCGCCCGGGTGGTGCTCGACGTACTCGCGTACTTCGACGAGACGACCGAGGAATTCGTGCGCCGCCGCCACCGTGAGCTCCAGTCCGGCGGCGCGGTCAACGCGGAGATCTTCGAACGGATCGCGGCCGAGCTGCCGCACCGCGCCGTGGCGCCGCCGGAGCTCTCGCTCCGGCAGCTGCGCCGCATCGTCTACGGCTGAGCGACAGGGCCGTCCGACGGCCAGGCGCGGCGACAACAGCGGCAAGGGCAACCGAACTTCAGGAGGGGCAAGACTTTATGTGCGGAATCGTGGGTTACATCGGCAAGCGTGACGTGGCACCGCTGCTGCTGGAAGGCCTGCAGCGACTGGAGTACCGCGGGTACGACTCCGCGGGCATCGTCGTCAACAACCCGAAGTCCCCCGCGCTCAAGGTGGTCAAGGCCAAGGGCCGTGTCCGCGAGCTGGAGTCCCGGGTGCCCAAGCGCTTCGCGGGCACCACCGGCATCGCCCACACCCGCTGGGCCACCCACGGCGCGCCGAGCGACATCAACTCGCACCCGCACCTCGACGCCGAGAACAAGGTCGCGGTCGTCCACAACGGCATCGTCGACAACGCCGCCGAGCTCCGCGTCAAGCTGGAGTCCGAGGGGGTCGTCTTCGTCTCGGAGACCGACACCGAGGTCATCGTCCACCTGATCGCGCGCTCCCAGGCCGACACCCTGGAGGAGAAGGTCCGCGAGGCCGTCAAGGCGATCGAGGGCACGTACGGCATCGCCGTCATGCACGCCGACTTCGCCGACCGCATCGTCGTGGCCCGCAACGGCTCGCCGGTCGTCCTCGGCATCGGCGAGAAGGAGATGTTCGTCGCCTCGGACGTCGCCGCGCTCGTCGCCCACACCCGCCAGGTCGTCACCCTCGACGACGGCGAGATGGCCACCCTCAAGGCCGACGACTTCCGCACCTACACCACCAGCGGCGCCACCACCACGGCCACGCCGGAGACCGTGGAGTGGGAGGCCGCCTCGTACGACATGGGCGGCCACGACACGTACATGCACAAGGAGATCTCCGAGCAGCCCGACGCGGTCGACCGCGTGCTGCGCGGCCGGATCGACGACCGCTTCAACACCGTGCACCTGGGCGGCCTGAACCTGGACCCGCGCGAGGCGCGCGGCATCCGCCGGGTCAAGATCCTGGGCTGCGGCACCTCGTACCACGCGGGCCTGATCGGCGCCGGCCTCATCGAGAGCATGGCCCGCATCCCCGCGGACGCCGAGCCGGCCTCCGAGTTCCGCTACCGCAACCCGGTCGTGGACCCCGACACCCTCTACATCGCCGTCTCGCAGTCCGGTGAGACGTACGACGTGCTGGCCGCCGTGCAGGAACTCAAGCGCAAGGGCGCCCGCGTCCTCGGCGTCGTCAACGTGGTGGGCTCCGCGATCGCCCGCGAGGCCGACGGCGGCGTGTACGTGCACGCCGGCCCCGAGGTCTGCGTCGTCTCCACCAAGTGCTTCACCAACACGGTCGTGGCCTTCGCGCTGCTCGCCGTGCACCTGGGCCGGATCCGGGACCTGTCGGTCACCGACGGCAAGCGGATCATCGAGGGCCTGCGCAAGCTGCCCGCGCAGATCCAGGAGATCCTCGAAGGCGAAGAGGACATCAAGAAGCTGGCGGCCGAGTACGCCGAGGCCAAGTCGATGATGTTCATCGGCCGGGTCCGCGGCTACCCGGTGGCCCTGGAGGCCTCCCTCAAGCTCAAGGAGATCTCCTACATCCACGCCGAGGCCTACCCGGCCTCCGAGCTCAAGCACGGCCCGCTCGCGCTCATCGAGCCGGCGATGCCGACGGTCGCGATCGTCCCCGACGACGACCTGCTGGAGAAGAACCGCGCGGCGCTGGAGGAGATCAAGGCCCGCAGCGGCCGGATCCTCGCGGTCGCCCACCGCGAGCAGGAGAAGGCCGACCACACGATCCTCGTGCCCAAGAACGAGGACGAGCTGGACCCGATCCTGATGGGCATCCCGCTCCAGCTGCTGGCGTACCACACGGCCCTGGCCCTGGGCCGGGACATCGACAAGCCGCGCAACCTGGCGAAGTCCGTCACGGTCGAGTAGTCGCACCTGCTCACCAGGCAAGAGAACGGCCCCCGGGGATTCCCCGAGGGCCGTTCCCTTGCGTCCGCTTCCGTACGTCCGCTTCCGTACGCGCCTCAGCCCGCGGCCACCGCGCCGCGGCCGGAGGCCTTGCCCAGTGCGGTGGGCCAGTGGGCCAGCGCCGCGGTGGCGCCGTACCAGAACAGCAGCCCGGAGAGTGCGGCCGCCCAGCCGGCCGCCTTGGCGAGCCCGCCGCTGTCGGCGAAGGAACCGACCGCGAGGAGCAGCAGGGAGAGGGTGAGCAGGGCGTACGCGCCCTGCCCGAACAGTCCGCTCGTGGCGCTCAGGGTGAGGGTCAGCGCGAGCAGGGCGAAGAGGACCAGGAACAGTCCGGCGGCGTGTGCCGAAACCTTTCCGTCCGCCCCCGACGCCCAGGTGAACCAGAAGGCACCGAGGCCCGCGAACGCCGTTCCGTTGAAACCGTTGCCGCCGCGGAATTCGAGGACTCCGAGGACGAACAGGGCGAGACCGCCGACGTAGGTCGCGAGTGACACGGAGTTGGCGACGGACACGCCGCTGACGACGGCGGTGTGGCCGATACCGAATGCGAGAAGGGTGAGACCCAGGGCTATGTTCCCGAGGGTCGAAGTCGAGGCCGTGCTTCCCGCAGAGACACCATTGTCCACGGCGGGCTCCCTTCGATCTGCAGTTGTTTGCTGCGTCCCAGCAGCATTTATCTACCCTTTACATGGGGGTTCACAACCGCACGAGCGACGTACAGTGGGTTACGGAATGACAACAACCGGTCGCTGTGCGCGCTTGGCCAGCCGGCCCGCCACGGAGCCGAAGATCCGGCCCACGATCCCGTGCGTCGAGCCCACGACGATGGCGTCCGCCGAGTACTCACGGCCGACCTCCTCCAGCTCGTGGCAGATGTCCCCGCCCCGCTCCACCAGGATCCACGGCACCTCGGCGAGGTAGTCCGCGCAGGCGAGCTCCAGCCCCAGCACCTCGGTGCGGTGGTCCGGTACGTCCACGAAGACGGGCGGCTCGCAGCCGGCCCACACGGTGGTGGGCAGCCGGTTGGCCACGTGCACGATGATCAGGCCGGATCCGGAGCGGCGGGCCATCCCGATCGCGTACGCCAGGGCGCGCTCACTGGACGTGGAGCCGTCGAACCCCACCACGACCCCGTGCCGGAAGGCCGGGTCGCAGGGCTGACGTGTCTGTTCCGCCGCGCGCAGGTCGCTCGATGTGTGGTCGGCGAGCGGTTTGCGCTTGCGGTCCGCGGGTTCGGGGAGTTCGTGACCGGCCATGGATGTCTCGGCGAAGAGGTCCTCGGGGGAAGGGACAAGGCGGCGTGGCGGCTATGAGCGGATGCGACGATTGAAAAAACGACGACTCTGGGTGACGGAGCTCTGTCCGGGAAGCATCTTCCCAAGCCCTTACCCACCAGGGTACGGCGACACTCCTATCCTGCACAGGGCATGCCGCCCTTGGAGAGCGTCCCAGGGAGCATGCCGGAGCGAGGGCTCCTTGGCAATGGCCGCTGTCCCCTACAGCCAGTGACGAGTTGCCGCACCAGCCACTCGCGCGCCACCCGTGCGCGCAGTGACCGAGCCCGGCCGCGCGCCGTTGGACAGGCGTCCGACCGTCCAGGAAGAGCCCGCAGGGAGCACGCCGTGCCCGGCCATCCGGTTCACCCCGTCCAGCCCGCTCAGCCGACCGTTCACCCGTCCGTGCGCCCGACGAGACGCCCCCATGACGACCCCGCGGGTGACGTGGTCCGCTGGGCCGCCTTCAGTTGCCTGCTCGTGCCCGTGGTGCTCGTCGTGTACGGAACCTCCTTCGGCGGGGTCGCCGTCGCGACCCTCGGGCTGGTCGCGGTCACTGCGGTGTGCCGGGCGATGCTGCGTTACTCGGAGAAGGCGGAGCGGGCCGCCCTGATTCTGACGGAGGACCGGCTGCCGCCGGGCAGGCGCCGCCGGCATTCGCGCGCCGGGAGCGGGTCCGGGGGCCGCGGCTGCCACACGGTCGGTGGAATCTCCTCAGAGGACTGACTGATTCGCACACCCACACCCGCATGTTTTCAGCCAAGTTCCCGGCACAGTGCCGGTCTTGCCGGAATGCCCCCTCAACCCCCCTACCACCAGCGACGACAGAGCCAGGGGGGCTCCGAGACCCTACGGGTACTGGCCATGGCCGGAGGGCGAGCTTCCCACTCCGGTAGCGGAGTGGAAGGCTTCCTGATCGAATGCTTTTCGCCAAGTTGCCAAGTCGACATAGCGCTGCGTGCTGAACTTGTCACGCCGACACCACGGGACGCAGTAGATTCGATCATGTATTTACGGCGGGGGATCCACGTGCAAGGCCGAGGGGAAACGTGCAGGTGCGACCAGACCAAGGAGTCGCGACACCCAAGGGGGGCTTAGCCATGAGCCAGGATTCCACCGCCGTCGTCGCGGACGCCGGCAGGAAGCTCGCGGGGCGTCGCCGCAGGGAGATCGTCGCGGTGCTGCTGTTCAGCGGCGGCCCGATCTTCGAGAGCTCCATTCCACTTTCCGTGTTCGGCATCGACCGGCAGGACGCGGGAGTTCCACGCTATCGACTGCTCGTCTGCGCCGGGGAGGACGGTCCGCTGCGGACCACCGGCGGACTCGAGCTCACCGCGCCGTACGGGCTGGAGGCGATCGCCCGGGCAGGCACGGTCGTCGTTCCGGCCTGGCGCTCGATCACTTCACCACCGCCTCCGGAGGCGCTCGACGCACTGCGTCTGGCGCACGAGGAGGGCGCCCGGATCGTCGGACTGTGCACGGGGGCCTTCGTGCTCGCCGCCGCCGGTCTGCTGGACGGCAGGCCCGCCACGACGCACTGGATGTACGCGCCGACGCTGGCCAAGCGGTACCCGTCCGTCCATGTCGATCCGCGCGAGCTGTTCGTCGACGACGGTGACGTGCTCACGTCCGCGGGCACCGCGGCCGGAATCGACCTGTGCCTGCACATCGTGCGCACGGACCACGGCAGCGAGGCGGCCGGGGCACTGGCCCGCCGGCTCGTCGTCCCGCCGCGCCGCACGGGCGGCCAGGAGCGCTATCTCGATCGGTCGCTGCCGGAGGAGATCGGCGCCGACCCGCTGGCCGAAGTCGTCGCCTGGGCCCTGGAGCACCTCCACGAGCAGTTCGACGTGGAGACGCTCGCGGCCCGCGCGTACATGAGCCGGCGCACGTTCGACCGCCGGTTCCGCTCGCTGACCGGCAGCGCGCCGCTCCAGTGGCTGATCACCCAGCGGGTGCTCCAGGCCCAGCGGCTGCTGGAGACCTCCGACTACTCGGTCGACGAGGTCGCCGGACGCTGCGGGTTCCGCTCGCCGGTCGCCCTGCGCGGGCACTTCCGGCGGCAGCTGGGGTCCTCCCCGGCGGCCTACCGCTCGGCCTACCGGGCGCGCCGGCCGCAGGCCGACGTGTCCCAGGTCACCGAGATGCCGGGGAGCCCGGTGCCGCACCAGCGCACCCCGCAGCCCCAGCGGGCGGCGGCCGCGCTGGCCGCGGCCGGCCCGACGGTGACGGAGCTGTACGCCCCGAACCGGGTCCTGCGCGAGCACGCGTAGCTCCCGCCACGGGCACTGCCTGACGGAGGTCCCCCGCATCGGTCACCACCGAAGCGGGGGACCTTCCGCGTAATCCGCATAAGCTGGGCCGCATGAACGATCGCATGGTGTGGATCGACTGCGAGATGACCGGGCTCTCGTTGACGGACGACGCACTTATCGAGGTGGCCGCACTGGTCACCGACTCGGAGCTCAACGTGCTCGGCGAAGGCGTGGACCTCGTGATCCGCCCGCCGGACGCGGCCCTGGAGACCATGCCCGACGTGGTGCGCGAGATGCACACCGCCTCCGGACTGCTCGACGAGCTGGCCGGCGGGATCACCCTCGCGGACGCCGAGGCGCAGGTCCTGGCATACGTACGGGAACACGTGAAGGAGCCCCGCAAGGCGCCGCTCTGCGGAAACTCGGTCGGTACCGACCGCGGATTCCTGCTGCGCGACATGCCCGCGCTGGAGAGCCACCTGCACTACCGGATCGTGGACGTGTCCTCGGTCAAGGAGCTGGCGCGCCGCTGGTACCCGCGGGCGTATTTCAACAGTCCGCCGAAGAACGGCAACCATCGGGCGCTCGCGGACATCAAGGAGTCCATCGCCGAGCTGCGGTACTACCGGGAGGCGGTCTTCGTCCCGCAGCCCGGGCCCGACTCGGACACCGCCCGGGCGATCGCCGCCAAGCACACCCCGTCCGCCGAATAGGACCCGGCGGGAGCCTCCGGAGGCGGGGCGGGGGAAAGGGGGGCGCGAGCACCCTCCCGGACCCTGTACCCTTTTCTTCGGCCGGTCGGTTTTCCGACCGGACATGGTGGGTGTAGCTCAGTTGGTAGAGCACCTGGTTGTGGTCCAGGTGGCCGCGGGTTCAAGTCCCGTCACTCACCCTGACAAGAGGGCCCCGGTCTGCGGAAGCGGATCGGGGCCCTCTGCATTCCCCGACTAGCGGCGGCGTTGGCCCGCGTAGAGAAGGGTCGCGGCGGTCAGGGCGTAGAGGCCTGCTGTGATGCCCAGGCCGACGGGGTCGACGGCGCGGTTGTCCGTGGCCTCGATCCACGGGTCCAGGCCGCCCAGCCGGTCCTTGAAGAGGACGACGCGCCGCCCCGTCGCGAACTGGCCGTGGCAGTTCTGGATGTCACCCAGCTCCGCGCGGCTTCCCGCGTCGTCGAGGACCCGGCAGAAGTGCCGTACGTCGCCCTTGCCGTTGACCCGCTCCCCCGCCTCCACGACCACCGCGCCCGTGCTTTCACCGAGCTGCTTGAGGTACGTCTCGTTGAGGTTGGACCCGGCGAACAGCCCCAGCGCGAACACGGCGAAGCCCACCAGGGTCGCGGCGCCCGCCCGCTTCCAGGCCGAGCCCGCCACGATCGGACCCGCCGCCGCGGCGGCGAGGACGATCAGGACTCCGACCCACAACATGCCGTAGGGGTATTGGCTGAGGAAGCCGCCCACCGTGGCCGCCGTGGGAATCAGCGCGGCCCAGAACAGCGTGTTCGCCGTCCGCCGCGGCCGCACGGCCGCGGCCCCCTCCGGACTCCCCGCTATACCGATCTTGTGCATCCCGACACCCTAGGCATGTTGGGCGCTGAAGGCCTCCGCGTGGCCGTGGGCCCAGGTTTCGAAGGTGCGGGCCGGGTGGCCGGTGAGGTGCTCGACGGCGTCGGTGATCTCGACCGGGAGCCCGTCACTGGCCGCCCAGTAGTCGAGGAGCGCGTCGGCGTAGGGGCCGGATATGTACCCGTCGACCTCGGCCTTCCACTGCTCGGCGGTGACGGACTCGAACGGTATGGGGGCGCCCAGGACCCCGCCGAGTATCGCGAGCTGGGTCGCGAATGTCAGCGGCTGCGGTCCCGTCAGGTGGTACGCGCGGCCGGCGAGGGCCGGGTCGGTGAGGACGGCGAACGCGGCCTCGGCGAGGTCGGCCTCATGGACCGGGTCGCAGTACGCGCCCGGGTAGGGCAGGTGGACCGGGCGGCCGGACTTCAGCGACCAGGCCCAGCCGAGGGCGTTGCTCGCGAAGGAACCGGGGCGCAGCAGGGTGGTGCGCAGCGGGGAGGCCAGCAGGGCCTCCTCGACGGCGAGATGGGAGGCGGCCAGCGGGCTGCCGGCCGCGCCGGGGGCGAGCACCGACGACGAGGACAGGAGCACGACGTGCTCGACTCCGGCGGTGACGGCCTCCTTGACGAAGGCGTCGATGGCGGAGGCCTCGGCGTAGAGGAAGACGGACCGGACTCCGGCCAAGGCGCCCGGGAAGGTCGCGGGATCGCCGAGATCGCAGCGGACGGTGTCTGGTGTGTCCGGCTCGCGGGAGGCGAGGCGGTGGGGGACGCCGTGGGCGGCGAGGAGGGAGACGAGACCGCGGGCTACGGAGCCGCGGGCACCGGTGACGAGGATCGACATGACGGGTTCCTGCTTCCTGTTCGCGTTCGTGTTCACGCTAGAATGAGTACGTGGCACAGATTCTGCACTACAAATATTCTGCGTCACACAGATAAATTTCAGGCATGGAGAAGCCGATGTCAACCGATTCCCCTCGTTCGAGTGACCGCGCCCGCGATGAGTGGAGCCGCGCCGAGCTGCTCGCGCGCATCGTCACCGAGAGCCAGCGGCACTACGCCGACTACTCGCTCTTCGCCCAGGCGATGGCCGACCACGTCGGCCTGCACCCCACCGACATGCAGTGCGTCGGGCTCCTCGACATGGAACCCGGACCCGTCAGCACCGGGGACATCGCCCGCCTCACCGGCCTGACCTCAGGCTCCGCCACCCGCCTCGTCGACCGGCTGGTCAAGGCCGGCATCGTCGAGCGGCTCGCCGACCCCCACGACCGGCGCCGCTCCCTCGTCGCCCTCGCCCCCGAGGCCCGCCGGCGGATCGGCGAGGCCTGGGACACCCCCGGCCGGGCCTTCGGCGCCGTCCTGGAGAGCTACTCCGACTCCGAACTCGCCGTCATCGCCGACTACCTGCACCGCGCCGCCGAGGTCGGCCGGGCCCAGGCCCAGCGCCTGAACTCCGGCGGCTGAGCCCCCGTACACGCGCCGGCGGCCGCCTCCGCGCTGCTCGCGGGGCGGCCACCGACCGACTACGGGCACCGGATACCGGCACCGGTTTAGGGCGCCGGCCAAGGGCACCGGCTGACGAGCGCTCAGCGCTGCGCGCTCGTCAGCCGCGACAGCCCCTTCGCCAGTTCGTCCGCGTTCATCACCGGGCTGATCTCGATCTCGGCATTCAGCTCCGCGAACAGGCCTTCGAGCAGCGGCGGCATCTCCGCGCTGTCCTGCATGTCGAAGACCATCCAGCAGGTCCGGACGCCCTGGGAGGGGCCGAAGTACGCGGCTTCCGGCTTGACCTTGTCCATGAGCTTCTTCATGGCCTGGGGCATGGCGCCGGTCTTGATGGCCTCATTGCCGGCCTGTGTGTCGATATGAGCGCGGAGCATGACTCTCATGCCTGACTCCTTCCGTCAGGCCCACACTCGGCCGGGCCACCGGGACCGGCAACATCTCCTCGCCCATCCGGGCCCGGCTCCGGCCCGGCCCCGGGAAGCGCTCAGTCGCCCGCCACCGCGCCCTGGATCTGGAAGTTGAAGTCCGCGTGCCCGAGCGTCCCCATCAGACGGAGCCAGATGGGCAGGAGCATCTCCGTCCCGCGCGCCGACTCGATGCCGCCGAGGTCGAGGACGCTCGCCTCCGGCCAGCCGAAGGAGTACAGCAGTTCGCGTACGGACTTCTTGGCGTCGGCGTCCTCGCCCGACAGGAACACGGTGTGCTCGCCCGGCACCCGCGCCGGTTCGACCATGACACGGCAGTTCATCGTGTTCAGCGTCTTGACCACCCGCAGCCCCGGGAACGTCCGCTGGAGCAGCTCTCCCAGGCTGTCGTCGTTCACCGGGTCGAGGGTGGGCGGGAACCCCCGCGAGAAGTCCAGCGGGTTGGCGATGTCGATCAGCACCTTGCCGTCCAGGTGCGCGGCGTCCGCCTCCGTCAGGGCGGCGACGCTGACCTGCCCGCCGGTGGCGTTGACCAGGACGTCCCCCTGCCGGGCGGCATCGGGGAACGGGGCGAGGCCGACCCGCGGGTGGGCCTCCTGCCATTCGGCGTACTCGGCACGGGCGAGGGTGGCCTCGGGGTCCCGGGTGCCGATGACCACCTCGTGCCCGAGCGAGAGGAGGCGGGCGGCCACCGTACGGCCGACGATGCCGGTGCCGAGGACTGCGTAGCGCATGACCGGTTCCATTCCGTTGGGGGAAGGGACGAAGGACGACCAACAACCCCGTACGGTACGCGTCAGCCGCGCCGCTTGCGCCGGCTTACCCGGCGCGTCCGTACGCCGCCCGACCCGCCCCGCGCCCGGTCGTCCAGGGCGATCCACACCCTGACCTCGGTCCCGCCGAGCATCGAGCGCCCGATCCGCACGTCGCCGCCCGTCGATTCCGCGACCCGGCGCACGATGTCCAGCCCGAGCCCCGTCGAACCGTCCCGTCCGCCGTCGTTGCCGCGCCGCAGCGCCGCGTCCGGATCGGCGATCCCGGGGCCCGCGTCCGAGACGAGCACGATGACCGCGTCCCCCGCGTCGTGGACGTCCACCGCGAACGGGGTGCCCTCCGGGGTGTGCCGGAACACGTTGCCGAGCAGGGCGTCGAGCGCGGCCGCGAGCTCCGGCCTGGCGACCGGGAGCCGTACCGTACGGTCCACGCCCGCGAGCCGCACCTCGCGGCCCTCGTCCTCCGCCAGCGCCGACCAGAAGGCCATCCGGTCGCGGATCACCTCCGAGGCGTCGCAGCCCGCCCCGGCCCCGCCGCCCGCCGCGGACGCCGGCGCGCGCTGTTCACGGGCGGTACGGATGATCGTGTCGACCTCCCGTTCCAGCTGCTCCACCGCCGCCCGGGTCTGCTCCGCGGCCGGCCCGTCACCGAGCGAGGCCGCGTTGAGCCGCAGCACCGTCAGCGGCGTCCGCAGCCGGTGCGAGAGGTCGGCGGCCAGCTCCCGCTCGTTGGCGAGGAGTTCCACCACCTGGTCCGCCATCGAGTTGAACGCGACGGCCGCCGAACGGAGTTCCTTCGGCCCGTCCTCCGGCACCCGCGCCCCCAGCCGGCCCTCGCCCAGCTGGTGCGCGGCGTCCGCGAGCCGCTCGGCCGGCCGCACCAGCCGGGCGCCGAGCCGGTCGGCGACCGCCACCGAGCCCACGATCAGCGCCAGTCCCACGCCCGCGAGGACCACCCAGGCCGTCGCGACGCCGTTGCTGACCTCGCTCTCCGGTACGAAGATCTCCACGACGGCGATGTCCCCCGAGCCCAGGGCGGTCGGCTGGAGCAGCGCCGAACCGCCCCCGGACAGCGGGGCCGTCATGGCCCGCCCCATCCGCCGGGTCTCCTCCACGGCGTGCGCCCCGGCCCGCGTGGTGCCGATCTCCGCCGGCGCGCCGCCGCCGATCGCCGGCACGTGGACCGCCATCCGCCGGGCCGCGCCCATCTGCGTGGACTCGACGGCCTTGCGCAGCTGCCCCGGGTCGGTGGTGATGGACAGGGTCGGGCCGATCGTGGCGGCCTGCCGCTCGGCGTTGGAGAAGGCCCGGTCGCTGGCCATCTCCTGGACGACGAGCCCGAGCGGTACGGCGAAGGCCACGACCACCATGGCCGTGACCGCGAGGCACACCTTGACCAGCGCCCATCTCACTGGGGCGGCTCCAGTTTGACGCCGACCCCCCGCAGGGTGTGCAGGTACCGCGGCCGCGCGGCCGTTTCGCCCAGCTTGCGGCGCAACCAGGACAGGTGCACGTCGATCGTCTGGTCGTCCCCGTACGACTGCTGCCAGACCTCGGCGAGCAGCTCGCGCCGGGCCACGACCACCCCGGGCCGCCCGGCGAGGAAGGCCAGCAGGTCGAACTCCCGCCGCGTGAGGTCGAGTACGGCCCCGTCCAGCTCGGCCTGGCGCCGCAGCGGATCGATGGCCAGCCCGCCCACCCGCAGCACGCGCGAGGGCGGCTCTGCCCCGGCGGCCGCGCGGGCGCGGCGCAGGACGGCGGACATCCGGGCGGAGAGGTGCTCCACGGAGAAGGGCTTGGTCAGGTAGTCGTCGGCGCCGTCGTTGAGGAGCCGGACGATCTCGGCCTCGTCGTCGCGCGCGGTGGCGATGATCACAGGTACGTCGGTGATGCCGCGCAGCATCTTCAGCGCCTCCGACCCGTCGAGGTCGGGCAGCCCGAGGTCGAGGATGACCACGTCGAACCGGTGGTGGGCGACCTCGCGCAGCGCCTCCAGGGCCGTACCGACGCTCCGCACGGTGTGCGAGGCCTCGGTCAGGTGCCGGATCAGGGCGGAACGTACGAACTGGTCGTCCTCGACCACGAGCACACTTGCCATGGCCCGCACCGTAGTCCATTCGGGGGACCGCGCGGGGTGTCGGGCCGCCTCCTGGACCGGTGGTGCAGTATGTGCCCTGATGCACCGAGGACTTGTTCACGCACTTGCCTGGACGCTGGCCACCGGGGCGGCGGTGACGCTGTCCTGGTGGGGCGTGCACACGGTCATGTCCGGAACGGCCTACGATCCGCCGCTGGCGGTGCCGCTCACCACGCAGCCGCTGTCCTCCTCGACGCACCGCGCGGCGGCGCCCTCGCCTCCGCCGGCCTCGGACGCGCCGTCCCCGTCCGCCGCCTCCCCCTCGGCTTCGCCCTCCGCCGGCGCCTCCTCCTCGAAGCCCCCGCAGAAGGCGGCCCCGCCGAGCCCGCGCCAGGACGAGCAGCGGGGCGACGGCGGGGACCAGGGCGACGTGAAGGCCTATCCGGTCACGGGTGGCCGTGTGGTCTTCGACCTCGGTACGTCCTCGGCCGAGCTGGTCTCGGCGACGCCGGACGCCGGCTGGCAGATGCAGGTGTGGAAGCAGCCGTACTGGATCCGGGTCACCTTCACGAAGGCGGGCCGGGAGATGTCGGTCTTCTGCACCTGGAACGACCACCCGCCGATGGTGGAGACGTACGAGCGCTAGGCCTGTCGTGCGTCAGACCAGGACGGTGATGTTCGTCGCCTGCGGCCCCTTCGAGCCCATGCTGACGTCGAACTGGACCCTCTGGTTCTCCTGGAGCTCCTTGAATCCGGACCCCTGGATCTCGCTGTAGTGCGCGAACACGTCCGCGCTGCCGTCCTCGGGCGCGATGAACCCGAAACCCTTCTCGGCGTTGAACCACTTGACGGTGCCGTTGGCCATGTCCCTGTCTCCCTTGCCTTGCGGATGCCCGCTCGCCCCGGCGGGGCGTTCGACTCGCAGACATACCCGCCCGCGGGGTGTTCGGAGCGCAAGGTCATCCGTACGAGGGCGTGTCGCGACGGGTCGCTGCCGCTCAGCGGAAGACGGAGGGCGGGGGCTCCGGCGAGGCCACCGCCGAGGCGTCCGCGACCGGGGCCGCGCCGCCCGCGAAATCGGCGAGGGCCCGGCCGTGCTCGACCCGGCCGGGATGCGGGTCGCTCGCGACCCGGCGGGTGAACTCGCCGACCGGCAGCTCCCGGTCGGCAGCCACCAGCACCGCGTTGCCGAACCGTTTCCCCCGCCACACCACCGGGTCGGCGGCCAGCGCCAGGTGCTCGAAGCGCGACGCGGCCGTCGCGATCTGGCCCTTCAGGTGCGCGAGCGGGGGACCGTCCGCGAGGTTGGCCACGTACCACCCGCCCGGCGCGAGGGCCCGCCGTACGTCGTCCAGGAACTCGGCGCTCGTCAGGTGCGCCGGGGTGCGCGCGCCGCTGAACACGTCCGCGATCACCAGGTCGGCCCAGCCGTCCGGAACCTTGGCCAGGCCCGCCCGCGCGTCCACCGCCCGGACCCGGACCCGCGCCTGCGGGTCCAGCGGCAGGTGTTCCCGTACGAAGGCCACCAGAGCTGCGTCGATCTCCACGACCTGCTGGGTCGAGCGGGGCCGGGCGGCGGCCGTGTAGCGCGCGAGGGTGAAGGCGCCCCCACCCAGGTGCACCACGTTCAGGGGCTGCCGGGCGGGCGCGACGAGGTCGATGAGGTGGCCGATCCGGCGCTGGTACGCGAAATCGAGGTACCCCGGATCGCCCAGGTCCACATGCGACTGCGGGGCTCCGTCGATGAGCAGCGTCCAGGCCTGCGCGCGCTCCCGGTCCGGAGCCAGCTCCGCCGTGCCGCCGCCCACCTGCCCGACGACCGCCTCGGAGCCTGCGCTCCCGCTTCCGCCGGCGCGCCCGCGCTGCCTACCGCCGCCGCTGCTGCCTTTGCCCTTGCCTGCCACCACCCCATTGTCACCGGTCAGCGGCAGTTGTCCGCCGCCTCGATCAGCCGGGCGGCCTCGCCGAGCGCGGCGCGCAGCACCTCCGGGTCGGTGACCGGACCGACGGCTTCCGGGGGGAGCAGCCAGCCGGTGTCACCGGCGGTGGGCGAGACGTCGCCGAAGCGCATGCCGCGTCCGTTGGTCTGGGTGCAGGCGCTGCCCGGCATGTCCCAGGCGTCGGCGGTGCCGGGCGGGACGAGGAAGCCGAGGGTGTCGTCGGAGCCGTCGTGCAGCACCGGGCCGACCCCGCCGGGCAGGCCGGCGGCGCGGCGGATGATGTCCACGGCCTCCAGGCCCTGCCGGGTCGGCACGGTCACCAGGTCCGGCGCCTCGGCCGGTGCGACCGCCACGGCGGTCGCGGCCGGGACGGGGGTCGCGCCCGAAGACGCGGGCGCGGTGTTCATTCCAGTGTTCTCCATGCCGCCCTCCACCAAGGGAACCCCTCCTCGATCCGCGTACGAGCGGGTGCGGGAGTCAGCTCACACCCCGCACGGGCTCAACGCGCGAAAACGTCAACGGGTGCGGTGGCAAGACGCTGCAAAGGATGGCACTTCATGGCAGATCGCGGGTGAGATATCCCTTTTGTAGCCAAACACCGCATCAACCGTCCGCCTCTGGCGGTACGTTCATGCGCGCCGGACCCGGCTCCATCCCGCGGAACCGGCGGTGCGTCCCTTGCCAGAGAGGCCACGTCCATGGCGGCGTTCCCCCACTCACCCAATCAGACGTTCCGGCGGCTGCGCGGCCGGCACTCCCCGGCCGAGTTCGCGGCCATGGTGCGCCGGGCCGCGAAGGAGATCGGAGAAACGGTTTCCTGCGACGCCCGCTACATCGGGCGGGTCGAATCCGGCGAGATCCGCTGCCCCAACTACGCCTACGAGCGGGTCTTCCTGCACATGTTCCCCGGCCGGACTCTGGCCGATCTGGGCTTCTCCCCGCGCGAGGCGGTCCGCGGCCGGTCCGCGCAGCGCTCCGCCCCTTTCACCCACAAGGAGAGCGACGTGCTGCGTCGCGCGTTCATGGCGGGCGGTTCCGCGACCGTGGCGGCCGCCACGATCGGCTTCACGCTGCTCGGCGACACCCGCCGACCGCCGTCCCGGGCCGGCGAGTCCGAGGCGGCCGCGGTCGAGGAGGCCGTACGCCAGATCCGGCTGCTGGACGACCGGCACGGGGCCGACGCCCTGTACCGCAAGGCCGCCGAACCCCTGCGCACCGCCTACGCGCTGCTGGACGCGGGGGCCTCCCGGCAGTCCACCGAGGACCGGCTGCACGCGGGCGCCGGTGAACTGGCCATCTCCGTGGGCTGGCTGGCGCACGACTCCGGCCGCTTCGACGACGCCCGCTCGCACTACGCGGAGGCGCTGGCGACGGCCCGGGTCTCGGGGGACGCGGGCCTGGAGGCGCACGCCTTCAGCAACATGGCCTTCCTGGCCCGGGACTGCGGCCGGCCCCGGGAGTCCGTACGGGCGGCCCAGGCGGGCCGCCGCGCCGCCCGCTCCCTCGGTTCCCCGCGGCTGCTGTCGCTGCTCGTGCTGCGCGAGGCGGGCGGCTGGGCGGGACTGGCCGACCGCAAGGCCTGCGAGGAGGCGCTGACCCGGGCGCACACGGAGTTCTCCCGCGGCACGGCGGCAGCCGACCCGGAGTGGATGTCCTTCTTCGGCGAGGCCGAGCTGGAGTCGCTGGAGTCGCGGTGCTGGGCGGCCCTCGGGGAGTACGCCCGCGCGGCCCGGCACGCCCGCCGCGCGGCGGACCTCCAGGATCCGCACTTCGCCCGGAACGTGGCCCTCTACACGGCCGAGCTGGCCGACGACCTGGCCCGCGCGGGCGCCCCGGACGAGGCGGCCTGGGCGGGCGGACGGGTCCTGGACCTGCTCACCGAGGTGCAGTCCACCCGGATCCGGTCCATGCTCTCGGGCACGGCCCGCGTCCTGGTCCCGCACCAGCGCAGCCCCCGGGTGGCGGCCTTCCTGACCCGCCACGCGACGGTCTGACCACCCGGCCACCCGGGCAAGGGACTTCGGGGACGGAGGCTCGGACTACAGGTCCAGGTGGCCCGTGTCGTTCCAGCGCTCCAGGGCGGGGGCACCGTACGCCCAGCCCAGGACCGAGAGGGAGGTGGGCTCCAGGCGGATGCGGGCGCCGAAGGAGGCCTCCAGGCCGAGCCAGCGGGCGGCCAGGGTGCGCAGGATGTGCCCGTGGGCGAAGACCAGCACGTCGCGCTCCGCCGAGCGGGCCCAGGCGACCACCTCGTCGGCCCGGGCCGCGACGTCGGCCACGGACTCGCCGCCCGGGACCCCGTCGCGCCAGATCAGCCAGCCCGGGCGGACCGCCTGGATCTCGGCCGGGGTCATGCCCTCGTAGTCCCCGTAGTCCCACTCCATCAGCGCGTCCCACGGATCCGCCTGGGCGCCGAAGCCCGCCAGGTCGCAGCTCTCGCTCGCGCGGACCAGCGGGCTGGTGCGGACCTCCACACCGGGCAGGCCGTTCCACGGGGCGCGGGCCAGCCGCTCGCCGAGCAGCTTCGCGCCGCGCCTGCCCTCCTCCAGCATGGGCACGTCGGTGCGTCCGGTGTGCTTGCCGAGCTGGGACCACGCCGTCTGGCCGTGCCGGGCCAGGAGGATGCGGGGGGCCATAGGGAACTCTCCCGGTAAGTAGTGATTCGTCCGACTTTGGGCGATTGCGTCGTCCATCCATCATCCATCACATGAACACCAGGCAACCCACCCCGTCGCACAAGCGTCCTACGACGTATGACTAATCGGCAGAAGCCCACCCGCTGGTGGGCCGAACTGCTGCTCCTGGGGCTCGTCTACGGCGCGTACACCGGTGGCAGACTCCTCGCCCGGGGCGACGTCCACCTCGCCGTCGGCCACGGTCTCTCGATCCTCCGGGCCGAGGAACTGCTGGGGCTCGACTTCGAACGGCCGCTCAACCGGCTGTTCTCGCAGCAGGAGCTGCTCGGGATACCCGCCGACTTCGTCTACGCCTCCCTGCACTACCTCGTCACCCCGGCCGTGCTGGTCTGGCTGTACCTGCGCCGGCCGCAGCACTACCGCAGCGCCCGTACGTGGCTCGTCGTCTCCACCCTCCTCGGGCTCGTCGGCTTCACCCTGATGCCCACCTGCCCGCCCCGGCTGCTGGACGCCGCCCAGGGGTTCACCGACACGATGGCCCAGTACAGCGCGTACGGCTGGTGGGGCGCCGAGGCCAGCGCGCCGCGCGGGCTCGGGGGCCTGACCAACCAGTACGCGGCCATGCCGAGCCTGCACGTCGGCTGGGCCCTGTGGTGCGGGGTCCTGCTCTGGCGACACGGGCGCCACCCGCTGCTGCGGGGGCTCGGCATCGCCTATCCCGCCGTCACCGCGCTCGTGGTCATGGGCACCGCCAACCACTACTTCCTGGACGCGGCCGCCGGAGCCGCCGTGATGGCCGCCGGGTACGCGATCGCGCGCCGGCTGTCCGTGCGAGCGGCCCGGCCGGGAGCCCGTGCAGCCGGTTTCCGCGGTACCGCCCCGATTGTCAGTGGCGGATGGGACACTTCCGCCCGTGAGCTCCTACCCGCCCAGCGGCCCGCCCCCGACGACGACACTGCGGCAGCGGCTCGCTGACCTGCGCGGCCCCGCCGTGCCGCCCCGCCCGCTCGACGCCCGCGCGCTGGCGGCGCTCGCCGCCAACCCCGGATGCGGCAGACGAGCCCTGCTCGACGGCGCCGGCGTGGACAAGACCGCCCTGGCCGCCGCCCTCGGCTCACCCGCCCCCTTCGGCCAGTCGCAGTTCGCGATCGTCCGCGGGAACTCCTTCGAGGCCAGGGTCAAGGGCGACGGCGGAGCCGAGCTCCTGCGGCTCGTGCACGAGCACCTCGGCGCCGGCGCCGAGCCCCCCGGCCCGGACGCCCGCGTCCCCGACCTGACCGCCGCCGGGCCCGAGGGCCGCGCCGCCCGCACCGCGCTCGCGCTGCGCGAGGCGACCGCCGCCGGGGACGCCTCCGGGGCCGCCGCCGGTGCGTGGACCCTGCTGGACCACCCGATGCTGGCCCTGGAGGTGGCGGGCTCCCCCGTCTATCTGGAGCCGGACGCCGTCGTGGTGCATCCCGACGGCCGCTGGACCGTCGTGGAGATCAAGTCGTTCCCGATGATCGACGGGGCGGCCGACGCCGCGAAGGTGGGCGCCGCCGCCCGGCAGGCCGCCGTGTACGTCCTGGCCCTGGAGAAGACCGCCGAGAAGCTGGCCTCCGCCGTGGTCGGGCACACCGTGCTGCTCGTCTGCCCCAAGGACTTCTCCAACCTGCCCGCCGCCGCGCCCGTCGACATCCGCCGCGAGCGGGCCGTGACCCGCCGCCAGCTGGAGCGGCTGACCCGGGTCGAGGAGCTGGCCGCCGCCCTGCCCGAGGGGCTCAGCTTCGACCCGGAGCGGTCCGCCGAGGAGCTGACCGAGGCGGTCGCGGCCGTCACCGCCGCGTACGCCCCCGAATGCCTGGCCGCCTGCGAGCTGGCCTTCCACTGCCGGGAGCGGGCCCGCGCCGCCGACGCGGTGACCACGCTGGGCCGTTCCGTACGGGGGGAGCTCGGCGCGCTCACCACCGTCGAGGAGGCCCTCGCGGCCGCCGCCGGCTCCGGCAGTCCCGAGGACCCGACCGCGGCCTCCCTGCACCACGCGGCCCGGCTGCGCGCCGAGGCCCTGGAGGCCGCCGCATGTCCCTGCTGAACACCCTCGCGCGCCTGGAGGCCGTCCGGGCGGGCCGGGCCCGGCCGCTGGCGACCGTACGGCACCGGCATCTGAGCGGGCGCCCGCTGGTCCTCGTACCCCTGACGACCGCGGGCGAGGCCGGGGCCCCGCTCGGCGCGCTGGTCGGCACGGATCCCGGGGAGCCGCGGCTGCTCGTGGTGCCGCAGCCGCGCGACCGCGACCTGCGCTGGGCCTTCCTGGCGGACCTGGCCGACGTGGTCCTGCCGTACGTGGACGGGTACGCGGACGACGTCGAGTACGTGGAGCGGACCGAGACCGACCCGGACACCGGCGCGAAGAGCAAGGTCGCCGCCGAGCTCTGCCTGGACGCACCGCAGCTGATCGTGCCGAGCCGGGCCGGCGTCGAGTACGTACGGCTGCTCGGGCGGTCGATGCGGTTCCGGCGGACGGCCGAGGAGGATCCGGAGAATCCGTATCCGGCGCCCACCCGGGTGCCGCTGCTGGGGCGCTGGTTCACGCACCTCGGCGAGCGCTCCCGGGTCCCGGGGGCCTCCATGCTGCTGTCGGCGACGGAGCTGCTCGGGCGGCACTGGGCCACCGGCCAGAGCAATCTGGAGGACCAGCACCTGGGCGCCCTGCTGTCGTGGATAGCCCCGCCGGAGGGGGAATCGGGCGCCGAGGCCGCCGTCCGGGCCGAACTGGGCCGCGACCGGGACGGGCAGCTGTTCGTCCCGCCCGCGGGGCCCGCCACCGACCCTGCCTTCGACAACAAGCTGCTGGCCCCGGCGATGGCCCGCTACGACGCGGCGCGCGCCGGGGACGACCCGAAGGCGGTGGACCGGGCCGAGGCGGCCGTCCGGGAGCTCGTCGCCGAGCAGATGCGCCCCACCTGGCGGGCGGTGTGGCAGTCCCTGGAGCTGCTGCGCGCCCTGCCGGCCGGGGAGCGGGCCGAGGAGCGCTGGACCCGCGACCGCTGGTCGTACACCGGGCACCGGGACCGGATCCGGGCGGGCGAGCCCCCGCAGCCGCGCCGCGACGACGCGGTGACGGCGGCGCAGAAGCTGGCGACGCGGGAGACCGAGCAGGTGCGGCTCGACGCCCAGGAGGCGCTGGACGATCCGCTGGTGATGGCGGGCCGGCGGCTGTCGGGCGAGGCCTTCGCGGGCGAGGTCACCGAGGTCGTGATGGAGTGGACGGAGTCGAAGCGGCCGAGTCCGCGCCCGCTGGTGACGGTGGCCACGGAGGACCGTCCGCAGCTCGCGGAGGGCGGCGGCGGCAAGGTGTTCCGCTCGCTGGAGGGCCGCCCGCAGGCGGCGCAGTTCGTCCGCTTCGAGGAGGACGGGCGGCTCGTGCTGCGGCTGCTGGACAAGATGGGCCGCGGCCGGGAGCCGGAGCCGGGCTCGGTGCCGGAGAAGGGCGACCGGGTCTGCTGGACGCTGTTCGAACACGACGCGCGCGGCGGCCCGAAGCTGCCGGACCCGGAGCGGACCCCGTGGACGCACGGCGGCCCGCCGGGATCCGCGACCGCCGCTCCGCTGCCCGACGCCGTGACCGATGAGGACATCCTGTGAGCACCGCATCCGACCGGGGATTCGATCCGGGTACGGCCGCCGCCGAGGCGACCGCCGCCATCCTGCGCGACACCCTGCACGGGAGCGCGCGCGGCGTGGTCGTCGACTCCCCGCCCGGGGCCGGCAAGTCCACACTGGTGGTGCGGGCCGCCCGGGAGCTGGCCGCGGCCGGGCGCCGGCTGATGGTGGTAGCGCAGACCAACGCGCAGGTCGACGACCTGGTGCTGCGGCTCGCCGACAAGGACCCGGAGCTGAAGGTCGGCCGGCTGCACAGCAGCGACGGCGACGCGTACGATCCGGCGCTGCGCGAGCTGCCCTCGGTCACCCTCTCGGCGAAGCCGGGGGACCTGGCCGAGCTGCCGATCACCATCTCGACGGCGGCGAAGTGGGCGTACGTGAAGGACGCGGAGCCCTGGGAGCACGCCATCGTCGACGAGGCGTACCAGATGCGCTCGGACGCGCTGCTGGCCGTGGCCGGGCTGTTCGACCGGGCGCTGTTCGTGGGCGACCCGGGGCAGCTGGACCCGTTCAGCGTGGTCGGCGCCGAGCAGTGGGCCGGGCTGTCGTACGACCCTTCGGCGAGCGCCGTCAGCACCCTCCTCGCGCACAACCCGCACCTTCCGCAGCACCGGCTGCCGGTGTCCTGGCGGCTCCCGGCGTCGGCTGCGCCGCTGGTCTCGCGGGCGTTCTACCCGTACACGCAGTTCCGCAGCGGTACGGGCCCGGGCGAGCGGCGGCTGTCGTACGGGGTCGCGGGCGACGGCTCGGGCCCGGACCGGGTGCTGGACGAGGCCGCCGAGTCGGGCTGGGGCCTGCTGGAGCTGCCCGCGCGGCACACCCCGCGCACCGACCCGGAGGCCGTACGGGCGGTGGCCCTGGTGGTCCGCCGGGCGCTGGACCGGGGGGCGGTGACGGCGGACGAGCAGTCCGAGGTCCCGGCCCCGCTGACCGCCGACCGGATCGCGGTCGGCACGGCGCACCGGGACCAGGCGGCGGCCGTCCGCGCCGCCTTGGCGGACCTCGGCGTCACCGGGGTCACGGTGGACACCGCGAACCGGCTCCAGGGGCGGGAGTACGACCTCACGGTGGTGCTGCACCCGCTGTCGGGCCGCCCGGACGCGACGGCGTTCCACCTGGAGACGGGCCGCCTGTGCGTGCTGGCCTCGCGCCACCGGCACGCCTGCGTGGTCGTGGCCCGGGCGGGGATAGCGGAACTGCTGGACGACCACCCCTCCACGGAACCGGTCCAGTTGGGCGTGACGGTGAAATTCCCGGACGGCTGGGAGGCGAACCACTCGGTCCTGGCCCACCTGGCGGAACACCGGGTCGCCTGGAGGCCATGAGACGCCGGACGGAGTCCGGCACGCCGCCAGCGGCGGCCGAGGGCTACAGCCCCTGGAGGCCCTGACGGGCCCGAAGGCGGCGCTCTTGCGCGGCGTTGGACAATGGAGGGTGGCCCGGAAGGATCCCGAACGCGCAGCAGGAGGACACGCATGGCAGAGCCCGAGCGGACGACCGAGCGGAAGCCGCGGCCCGCGCCGCTGCTCTTCGAGCCCTCGGAGGCCGCCACGGACCCGGAGCACTTCTTCGACCTGGAGTCGATCGAGGACCCGCGGGAGCTGCTGGCCCGCGCCACCGAGCTGACGCTCGCCTTCCGGGCGGCGCAGGAGCGGGCGGTGGAGTTCCAGGCGCTGGCCGCCGCGCAGCTCGCCGATCCGCGGCGGTTCGACCGGCTGCCGCCCGCGGAGATCGCCGCGCAGGCGGAGTGGACCGAGGACTACGCGCTCAAGATGATCGAGTTCGGCGAATCCCTCCAGCGCGAAGCGGGCCCGGACTCCCGGTAGCCGGGACCGCCGGGTGCGGCGGACATGCCCTCCGGCGTCGCACCTGGCATATGCGGGGCGCAACATAGCCCACCATCCCCCGTCCTGTCCCGGTTTTCCGTAACTCCTGGAAACCGGTTCGCTACGCCCGGTAGACCGGTCCGCATGACGACGCTCACGGCCGCACCCGCCTGCCCCGCCCCGCACGCAAGTACCGCCACCCACGTCACCCCCCAGGGCGCCGCCTGGCTCGCCTCCGCGTCCGCGCACCCGCACAGCACCCTCGCGCGGTGGGAGGCCCGGGCCACCGCCCCCGCCGTGCTGCCCTGCGGGACCGCCTTCGACGTCGTCAACGTCCCGCTCGTCCTCGGCCGCCGCATGCTCGACCTGCTCTGGGCCGAGGGCCCCGGCTCCGGGCCCGTGGCCGTGCACCGCGGGCGGATGCTGCTGTTCACCTCCACCGGGACCGCGCACCGCCTCCCCGCGCTGCTCGCCTGGGAGGAGTGGGGCAGCTGCGTGCCCGCGCCGCTGTGCCACGGCCACGGCGACGCCGTCACCGTGCCGCCGCTCGACGCCACCCCCGGCCCGTCCCGCTGGGTCGTCGCCCCCGACACCCGCACCCCCTGGCTGCCCGGACCCGAGGCACTCCTGTGGGCGTACCTCCGCGCCGCCCGAGCTGCGGATATCGATTTTTCCTTCCGGCCATCTCCCTGCTAATGTCTTCCTCGTCAGCAAGCGCCGCTAGCTCAGTTGGTTAGAGCAGCTGACTCTTAATCAGCGGGTCCGGGGTTCGAGTCCCTGGCGGCGCACAGACGGAAGAAGGCCCCCACGCGAGTGGGGGCCTTCTTCGTCGTACCGAGTCGTACCGAGTCGTACCGAGTCGTACCGAGTCGTACCGAGTCGTACCGAGTCGTACCGAGTCGTACCGAGTCGTACCGAGTCGTACCGAAGCGCTAGGTCGTGATCTTGACCGTGTACGCGCCCGACGGGGTCCGGTCCGCCACCTCGATCCTGATCCGCTCCCCCGGCACCGTGAACGACTCCCCCACCTCCAGCGGGGCGTCCGCCAGCGGCGGGTACACCGAGCGGTCCCAGCAGGCCTCCGAGTCCGGATGCCCGTCGAGCACCTCGATCGGCCCGCCGCCCGACGCCGCCTCGTTGCGCACCCGGTAGACCAGGACCCCCTCCGTACAGGTGTCCCCGTCGTTGCCGGCGGAGCCCCGCGCCTCGACCGCGATCGCGCTGCCGGGGCCCGTACGGATCACCGCGAGCCGGGTCCCGCCCGTGGCGCCGGGGGCCGGGGCCTGGGCCAGCGGCAGCAGGGTGTGCAGCGAGGAGCCGGACTGCACGCAGTCCACCTGGGAGGAGGACAGCCAGCCGAGCTTCCACTTGTGCCAGGCGAACAGGTCCGGCGCCATCCCGAACTGGCTGCCCATGACGTCCCAGTCGCCGACGTACGTGTCCCAGTCGCCCTTGCCGTCGGTCGGCCGGTGGTAGAGGTCGGGCAGGTCGAAGACGTGCCCGGTCTCGTGCGCGAGGACGTTGCGGTCCGGCGGGTGCCGCTCGAAGACGGTCACGATCCGCCGCAGGTCCGTTCCGTCCGCCCGGATCGGCCGGTCGAAGTTGACGACCTTGGTGGCGTCCGAGTCCACTCCTGGCGCGTCCGGGTCGGCGACGAAGTACACGACGTCGTACTGCGAGAAGTCCACCTCCCGGTCGGCGGCCGCGACCGCGTCCCGCAGGTACGCCGCCCGGTCCTGGGCCGCCCAGTCACGCTGTATCCCGTACGCCGTCGACGGCTTGGGCATCTGGATCCACCGCTCCTGCGGGTGCGGTTCCAGACGGAACCTCCCGTACGAGGCCCGTTCGAAGAAGTCGCTGGTGGCGGGGAAGTAGTCGCCGGTCAGCTGCCCGGTCGTGAGGGTGGTCCGGTGGTCGGGGAAGGAGAGGAAGACCATGACCGCGTGGAGGGTGCGCTCCGGCTTGGGGTAGGAGCGGTTCCAGGTGTCCAGGCCCAGGGAGTGGTGCGCCGAGGTGCGGGCGAGGGCGCACGGCCCGGCCCCCGGATCGGCGACCGCGGGACCGGCGACGAGCGACATGGCGGCGAGTGCCGTCAGGGAGGTGAGCGCGGCCGCCGTGCTTCTGATGCGGGAGCGTTCCACTCCCCCGGGTGTCTGCTGTCGCGGCACATCGACCTCCGGTGGTGGATTCGTACCATCTCGTCCCACCCTGAGGCGATTGTCTTACTAATGCCCTGTTCCGCTGCCCCACACGAGTGAGCACTACGGCAACTCGGTGACCCGGCGGGTTCACCCACACGCCTACAGAACGTCACGAGCGATCACGGGAGATCATCTAGGAGCTTTCGCTGCTCAGAGCCGTGCAGAAACGATCGCCCGGGGTGCGGCCGGCGGGCCGTCAGCACGCCGAAGTCCCGCGCCCCGCACGGCGACACCGCTGGATAGGGCCGTACGGTGCCTCTATGATCGGCACACTTTCCTGCACGGACACTCACGAGCAATGCGGGAGCCAACGGTGAGCGGAACCTCAGAGGGAACCGGTTCGGCGGCCGATAGCATCCGATCGGCCATTACGGAGCGTCACCAAGCAGTGCCGGCCATGCCGCCGACGCCGACCTTCACCGCGTCCGAGCTGCGCGATTACCGGGCCGCCTTCAACGCGGCCCACCTCGCGATGGCCGTCGTCGACCGCGCCGGCCACGTCGTCGCCGCCAACGACGCGCTGGCCGGGCTCCTCGGGACCGAGCCGCACGCGCTCCTCGAACAGAACGCGGCCGACCTCGTCGACCTGGGCGCCGAGGCCCGCACCTGGCAGGCGTACCAGGAGGTCCTCCGCGGCCGGCAGGCCAGACTGCGCTGCACCCGCCGCCTCAAACATCCCGACGGGCACTCGCTGTGGACCGAGGTCACCCTCGGCCCCGTGCCCGGCACCCGGGACGTGCTGCTGTCCGTCGCCGACATCAGCGACCGCCGCGACCTCCAGGCCCGGCTGCGCCACCTCCAGATGCACGATCCGGTGACCCGGCTGCCCAACCGGGCGCTGTTCTTCGAGCGGCTCTCCGCCGCCCTGGAGGCCTCCTCGTACGAGCAGGGCGGCACGGGCCGGATCGGCCTGTGCTACCTCGACCTCGACGGGTTCAAGGCCGTCAACGACACCCTGGGCCACCGGGTCGGCGACCGGCTGCTGACCGCCGTCGCGGCCCGGCTGACGCAGTGCGCCGACCAGTCCGGGTACGGACGCACCGGCGGGCACCTGGTGGCGCGCCTGGGCGGCGACGAGTTCGCCCTGCTGGTCGAGGACTCCACCGGCACCGAGCAGCTCGCCGACCTGGCCCGGAGCGTACTGGCCGCCGTACAGGAGCCGTTCGACCTGGCCGGGCAGCGGCTGTCGGTCTCGGCGTCGATCGGCGTGGTGGAGCGGGCCGCGGACGGGACCTCGGCGACCGGGCTGATGCAGGCCGCCGACACGACCCTGTACTGGGCGAAGGCGGACGGCAAGGCCCGCTGGACGCTGTTCGACCCGGAGCGCAACGCACACCGCATGACCCGCCAGGCGCTGACCTCGACCCTGCGGCCGGCCGTGGAGCGGGGCGAGTTCGCTCTGGAGTACCAGCCGCTCGTCGACCTGGAGAGCGGGGCGGTGCGCGGGGTGGAGGCACTGGTCCGCTGGAACCACCCGCAGTTCGGACTGCTGACGCCGAATCGGTTCATCGGAATCGCCGAAGAGGACGGCTCCATCGTCCAGTTGGGCCGGTGGGTGCTGAGGACCGCCTGCCGGCAGGCGCGGCGCTGGCAGATCGAACGACCCAGCGACTCCCCGGTCTTCGTCTCCGTCAACGTGGCGGTCCGCCAGGTGTGGGACTCCGACCTCGTCGGCGACGTCGCGGGGATCCTGGCCGAGACCGGACTGGCCCCGCAGCTGCTCCAGCTGGAGCTGACCGAATCGGCGGTGATGGGCTCCGCGGGCCGCCCGCTCCAGGCCCTCCAGGCGCTGAGCGACATGGGGGTGCGGATCGCCATCGACGACTTCGGCACCGGGTACTCGAACCTGGCCTACCTGAGCCGGCTGCCGGTGTCCGTGCTGAAGCTGGACGGCTCCTTCGTACGGGGCTTCCGGTACGAGGAGGGCACCCACCCGAACCCGGCCGACGAGACCATCGTCGAGGCCCTGGTGCAGCTCGCGCACCGGCTCGGGCTGACCGTGACGGCCGAGTGCGTGGAGACCGCCGGCCAGGCGGCCCGGCTGCGCCGCGTCGGCTGCGACACGGGCCAGGGCTGGCTGTACTCGCGCGCGGTGGCCCCGGAGCTGATCGCCGAGATGATCGGCACCCGCCCCGGGGCGTAGCCGTGCCGTGCCGTGCCGGGGCGGGGTCCGGGGCCGCTGCGCGGAGCTTTCTCCCCGCCCCGCCCTTTCTCCGTCTCCCGGGCTCCGCCCGGACCCCTAGAGGCTGCGCACGAAGGTGGCGAACGCCTCCGTGGCGACGGTGAAGGCGGGGCCCTCGGGGTTCTTCGAGTCCCGAACGGCAACCAGGCAGGGCTGGGCAGCGACTTCGACGCAGTCGCCGCCGGTGTTACCGCTGTACGAGGCCTTGCGCCAGGCGGCGGGGCCGAGGGGAGCGCACTCGACGCAGTCGCCGCCACTGGAGCCGCTGTAGGACGACTTACGCCACAGCGCGCCCGTCAGATTCTGGATGCTTCCCATAGCGTTCCTCCATCACGCGAGCGATCAGCTCTGCCGACGCCCGGGGGGAGAGGGCCTCGGCTTGCAGTCGAGCGTAGCCGACCGAACGCTCTTTGATCACTTGCGGGTTGGCCGTCATATGGCCGGAGTCGTAACTCTCGCAGTAGTGGATATCCGGGTCGTCGTCGAACCGCAGAAGGTTGAACGAGCCCATCATTCCCGCGTGCTGGCCGACACCGAACGGCAGCACCTGGATCTCCAGCCACTGCTGGCCCTGGAGGCTCAACAGGTGGGCGAGTTGGTTTCGCATGACCTCTCGGCCTCCGATCTCCCGGTGGAGAGCGGCTTCGTCCAGGACCACCCACAGAATCGGCGGGTTCTCGCGGGCCAGTATGCGCTGCCGATCCATGCGGGCTGCCACGGCGGTGTCCAGCGTGTCCGGGTTCTCGACGCCCAGCACCGCTCGCGCGTAGGCCTCCGTCTGGAGAAGCCCGTAGACCAACTGGCACTGGAACGTGGAGATGTACGTTGCCCGGGCCTCCATCTCCGCGTACGGCTGGAACCAAGTCGGGAGCACGCTCCGCAGGACCAGCCCCACCAGGCGGGAGAACGTCCCGTCCGTACCCAGCGCCGCGTCCACCCGTTCCGAGAAGTCCCGGGTCGGGACCCGCGTCGTGCACTCCACCTGGCCGATCAGCGAGCCGGTGCAGTAGATGATGTCGCCCAACTGCGTCTGTTTCAGCCCGGCGTGCTCGCGCAGCCGGCGCAGTTCGTAGCCGTAGTAGTCCAGCGGCGAGGCGCTGGGGTCGAGCTCGCGGGCCAGGACCATGGAACGGTCACCCCCATGAAGACGCGGGTCGGATTCACCTGTGGCCGAGCGTAGCGATGCCGACACGCTGCGATGTTCGGAATCCGGTAACCATGTGACACACCTCCGCCCCGCACCCGGGACACGGGTGCGGGGCGGGGTGTCGCTCGGCGCGGGGTGGGGGGAGATCAGCAGGCGCCGAGGTCCTTCCAGACACCCCACTCACCCGTGGTGCCCGGGGTCTCGTTCTGCGTCCACCACTGGGCCTTGTACTTGCGGCCGTTGTAGGACACCTCGTTGCCGCCGGTGTAGACGGTCCCCGCGACGTACGCCGGGGTCGAGCCGCAGCCCGTGGTCGGCGGGGTGGTCGGCGGCGTCGTGGGCGGGGTGGTCGGCGGGGTCGTCGGAGGCGTGGTGGGCGGGGTCGTCGGGGGCTGCGTGGTGCCGCCGAGGGAGTCCGAGATCTGGTTCAGCAGCGTGGTGTTGGCGTCCAGGCCGAGCAGGGAGTACATCATCGCGCCGGCCAGGCCGCGCTGCTTGCCGTAGTCGACCCGGGCCTGGATCGCCTTCTGGTTCAGGCCGGTGAAGAACTCGCCGTCCTTGTAGAAGTACGAGGCCTTGGCCTCGTCGTCCCAGAAGGTGGTCGCCGGGTTGTCGACGATCCCGCCGAGCTCCTTGTAGTTGGCGATGCCGGCCTGCTGGCTGGTGGGCCGGGCGCCGGAGGGGCCGGTCGCGGACTGCGCGAGGCCGTTGTTCGCCCCGGCGGGGACGCCCTTCCAGCCGCGGTAGTAGAACTCGTAGCCCAGCGTCAGCTTGTTGGCCGGGAAGCCGCCGGCGATGCCGTAGGCCGGCTTGCCGTCGATCCAGGAGTCGATCGCGTTGTCGATGCTGTACTTCTCGGTGCCCGGGGCGATCGGGTCCGTCGGGTCGCCGGCCGGGGAGTACAGCGGGGACTGGTGGTACGTCGGGCCGTCGCCGTCCCAGGCGCCGTGCATGTCGTACGTCATGATGTTCGCGTAGTCGAGGTACGAACCGATCTTGTCCGTCTCGATGTACTTGATCTTGTCCTGGCCGGCCGGGAGGGCCGCGGTCAGCAGGTACTTCTTGCCGCCGTTGGCCGCGCCGTAGGCGTCGAGCTGCTCGCGGAACTCCTTGAGCAGGAGCGTGAAGTTCTGCTTGTCCTCGGGGGCGTAGTGGTTGCCCAGGTGGCCGCCCGCGGAGCCGGGGTACTCCCAGTCGATGTCGATGCCGTCGAAGATGCCGGCCGCCGTGCCCGGACCGCCGTAGCCGCCGTCGACCGGCAGGTTGCCCTTGATGTACTGGTCGATGCAGGAGGAGACCAGCTTCTTGCGGGAGGCGTCGGTCTTCGCCGCGTCGCTGAAGTACTTCGAGTACGTCCAGCCGCCGATCGAAATATTGATCTTCAGGTTCGGGTACTTGGCCTTGAGCTGCTTGAACTGGTTGAAGACGCCGACGATCGGCTGGTCCCACTTGTCGGCGACGCCGCTGACGCTGTCCGCCGCGCTGAAGGACTTCTGGTAGTCGGCGTACGAGTCGCCCGCGCCGTCACCGGCGCTCGCGTTGTTGTCGTCGCCCGCCGCCTTGTTCGCCTCGAAACAGGTCAGGTTCGTCGGGTGGATGTTGCCGAACGAGTAGTTGATGACGTCCAGCTTGCCCGCTATGCCGCGGGTGTCGAGGTGCTTGGGGTAGAAGGCGCTCCCGTACACGCTCCACTGGTCGTAGTAAGCGATCTTGACGTTGCCGCCGCCCGCGACGGTGGCGGAGTCTGCGGCCTGTGCGGTGCCGAGCCCCGCGAAGCCCGCCAGCGCTCCGGCTGCGAGCGCGGCCGTGGCGGCGGCCGCGATGAGGGGTTTACGGATGTGCATGAACTGCCTCCGGGGGGTGGGAGGGGGAAGCAAGAGGTTCGGGTGGGAGAAGTGATAGCGATCTCCCGAGGTCCGAGTCAATGGTTTGGACCAAAGAAGGACTAGACCACTCGCCGGGTAAATCCCCTCGTCAGAGCCCTGCGCGCACACGAAAAACCGCCCGCCACCCCGGGTGACGAGCGGTTTAAGACTGCCTTATGGCCATCTCCGCGCAAGGTTGCGGCAACAAACCAGCCGAACCGTGCTCCGTGCGGTCAGTCAGCTCGCGGAGCCTCCACCGGCATCCCGTATACATCTGCGACGAGCTCGTAGGAGCGCAACCGGGCCGCCCCGCTGTGGGCGTTGGCGGTCAGCATCAGCTCGTCGGCGCCCGTCCGCTTGGCCAGGTCGTCGAGCCCGGAGCGGACCTCGTCGGGCGTGCCGTGGACGACGTTCGCGAGCCAGCCGTCCACGAACTCCCGCTCCAGCGGGGAGAAACCGTACGCCGCCGCCTCCTCGGGCGTCGGGATCAGCCCGGGCCGCCCGCTGCGCAGCCGCAGCATCGACAGCGCGCCCGTGAGGACTTGGGCGCGGGCCTGCTCGTCGGTGTCGGCGGCGAGCGCCGAGACCCCGATCACGGCGTACGGGGCGTCCAGTACGGCCGAGGGGCGGAAGGTCTGGCGGTAGAGGTCCAGCGCGGGCAGGGTGCCGGCCGCCGAGAAGTGGTGGGCGTACGCGAAGGGCAGGCCGAGCTCGGCGGCGAGGCGGGCGCTGAACCCGGAGGAGCCGAGCAGCCACAGCGGCGGCCGCCCGGCGGGGCCCTGCACGGGACCCGGCACCGCGTGGACGCGGGCGTAGGGGTGCCCGTCGGGGAAGTCGTCGTCGAGGAAGCGGGTGAGCTCCACGAGCTGCCGGGGGAACTCCTCGGCGGCCTCGTCGAGGCGGCCGCTTCCGCGCAGGGCGGCGGCCGTGCGGCCGTCGGTGCCGGGCGCGCGGCCGAGCCCGAGGTCGATCCGGCCCGGGGCGAGCGCCTCCAGGGTGCCGAACTGCTCCGCGACGGCGAGCGGCGCGTGGTTGGGCAGCATGACCCCGCCCGAGCCGAGCCGGATGCGGGAGGTGTGGGCGGCGAGGTGGGCCAGGATCACCGCCGGGGAGGAGCTGGCCACCCCGGGCATGGAATGGTGCTCGGCGACCCAGTGGCGGTGGTAGCCGCGGGACTCGGCGAGGCGCGCGATGTCGACGCTCGTACGCAGGGAGTCGTAGGCGGTGCTGCCGCTGCCGACGGTGACGAGGTCGAGCACCGAGAGCGGGACCGGCGCGTGGCCGCGTATCGTGCCCCGGATCGGATCCTCGCGGCGACCGCGGCCTCCGCGGTCTGCGCGATCTTCGCGGCCGCCCCGGTCCGCACCCCGACCCGCGTCCCCGGTGTCACTCATAGTCGCTCCCGCCTCGCTTCGCCGTCCGTACGAAGAACTCGAACCATCGGCGGGGCGCGGGCATTCCCGGCGCACTCCGGCAACGGGCTTGACCTTGGCATATGCCAATGGGGTAGACGGAGGCAGAGGGACGTGTTCGAGCCATCAATCTCATCAACAGGCGCTCCACGCGGGCCTCTTGATGGCTATCGTGGTAGGGCAAGCGGTAACAACCTGCTAGGGGGAAAACCGTGGCGCTGAAGCCCGAGCCGACCGCGCCGTTCCACTCGGTGCAGTACGCCCTGCGCGTACTCGAAACGATCGCCCGCCACACCGGCGGTGTGACCGATGTACAGATCGCGCGTGAGACCGGCCTGCCCGCGGTCCATCTCGCCCCCATGCTCCTCATGCTGCGCCGCGAGGGGTACGTACTCCAGGTGGCGGACGGCGCCTACGCCATAGGCGACTCGCTGGTGCTGCTCGGCTCCGGCATAGACCGGCAGCAGGCGCTCCAGAACAAGCTCCAGGACACCCTGGACCGGCTCCGGGATTCGGTGGGCGCGGCCGTCTACATCAGCCGGTACGTGGACGGCGAAGTGAAGATCACGCAGTTCGCGGACAGCCCGCGCACCCCGAAGGTGCACGAGTGGGTGGACTTCCGCTCCGCGGCACACGCCAGCGCGGTCGGCAAGTGCCTGCTGACGCAGCTCGACCAGAACGGGCGGCGTGACCACCTCTCGCGGCACAAGATCGCCCGGCTCACGTCGAAGACGATCGTGAACGAGCGGATCCTCTTCTCCAAGCTGGACGCCCAGCCGGCCACGGTTCCGGTGCTGGATCTCCAGGAGTACGCGGTGGGCACCGTCTGCGCCGCGGTACCGATCACGGCCGGGGCCTCGGTGGGCTGTCTGGCCCTGTCGATGCCGGTCGAGCACGCGCACCGGCTGCGGGCCGCGGCGGACGCGCTGAACCGGAAGGCCGCTCCCCTGCTGCTGTCGCTCACGCTCTGAGGCGTGGTGGGTGGGGAAGCCCGGAAAACACTTCGGGCGGTTCCCGGTGAACCGGAAACCGCCCGAAGTACAGGTGCGCCGCCAGGGACTCGAACCCCGGACCCGCTGATTAAGAGTCAGCTGCTCTAACCAACTGAGCTAGCGGCGCCTGACAGAGAAAATACTACCTGGTCCTCAGGGGTGCTCAAAACCAATACCCGGGGGCGCCGCCGATCTCCGATCAGCGCTCCAGGAGCTCGCCCCGGCCGTGCGCCGCGTACGCCGCCAGCAGCCCTGCGAGGTCCTCCGGAGCCAGGAGGCGGTAGCCGGAGCCGCCCGGCGGGGACCACCAGACCGGGTCCGGGCAGCGGAAGCCGGAGCGGCGCAGGGCGGCCCGGTGGATCTTGTTGGTCGCCGTCGTCGGCATGGACTCCACGATCCGGACGTAGCGCGGGGACATCTTCGTGCCCAGGTCCGGCTGGGCGGCCAGGAACGCGGAGAAGGCCTCCGGCGAGAACCGCTCCCCCTCCTCCAGGGCGACCGCCGCCATCACCTGGTCGCCGGCCACCTCGTCCGGCACCGCGTACACGGCGACCGCGGCCGCCGGGGACCAGCGCGCCAGGATGTTCTCGATCACCGCCGCGGCGAGGTTCTCGCTGTCGACCCGCAGCCGGTCGTCCGTACGGCCCGCGAAGTAGAGGAAGCCGTCCGCGTCGCGGAAGAAGAGGTCTCCCGTCCAGTACCAGCCGTCGCGGGTCCGCGCGGCCTGCGCCTCGGGGTTGCGCCAGTAGCCCTCGAACAGGCTCCGGCCGCGGTTGACCAGCTCGCCGATCGCCTCGGAGCCGTTGAGGAGGCGGCCCCGCCCGTCCAGGACGGCCGGCGGGCACTCCGTACCCGTCTGCGGATCGATCACCGCCAGGTCGTCCCCGGCACCGGCCCGGCCCAGGGCGCCCGGCGGGGTGTCCGCGGTGCGCTGTACGGAGGCCCCGCCCTCGGTTGCCCCGTACCCCTCCACCAGCCGGACCCCGAACCGCTCGGCGAAGCGGGCCGCGTCCACGGCGCCGGCCTCGGTGCCGAAGCCGAGGCGCAGGTGGTGGTCGCGGTCGTCGGGGCGGGGCTCGGTGGCCAGCAGGTACTGGACGGCCCGGCCGACGTAGGTGAAGTACGTCGCCCCGTACGCGCGGACGTCGGCCAGGAACGCGGAGGCGGAGAAGCGGGGGCGCAGCGCCACGGCCGCGCCCCCGGCGAGGGCGGGCAGCCAGTCGGCGATGACCGCGTTGCCGTGGAAGAGCGGCATGCAGACGTAGTGGACGTCGTCGGCGGTGATCGAGAACTGGCGGACCAGCGAGTCCGCGGCGGCGGCCAGCCGGCCCTGGCTGCAGAGGGCGGCCTTGGGGGCGCCGGTGGAGCCGGAGGTGAAGTAGAGGAGGAAGCGGGAGCCGGGGGCGGGGTCGGCGAGCACCGCCTCGCCCGGCTTCGCGGCCGCGTACGGGGCGAGCAGGGCGGCGTACTCCTCGGAGTCGGTCACGAGGATCCGTACGCCGGGCAGGTCTAGCCCGCGAAGCAGCGGCAGGTGGGCGCGCTCGGTGACCAGGATCCGGCAGTCGGTGTGCAGGATGTCGCGCGCCAGCTCGGGACCGCGCCGGGTGGGGTTGATCCCGGCGACGGCGGCCCCGGCGAGGGCCGCCGCGCCGAGCCAGAACGGGAACTCGGGGGTGTTGTCGAGCAGGACCCCGATGTGCGGTTCGGCGCCCTGGTCCAGCGGCAGGAGGTCGACGAGCAGCGCGGCGCGCGCGGCGGCCTCCTGGGCGGTCCGGTGGCGGCTGAGGACGGCGGTGTGCGTGCTGCCGCCGTACATCAGCCCCGGCCGGTGGTCGCCCCATTGGCGCGCTATGAGCTCCGCGACTGTTCCGGGTGTCGTCCGCATGCCGCCGGAGGGTAGCTGACGTCTCGTCAGAACTGAACGTCGGAGCAGGAGTAGAAGGCCATGGCGGTGTCGTTGACCGTCCAGACGGCCAGGATCATGTGCCGGCCCGTCTTGCCGCTCGGCATGGCGCCCTGGTGGACCGTGGTCATGTCGGGCCGGGCGCCGTTGTAGGCGACGGTGAGGAAGGGCTGGGATTCGAGGGAGGCGCGGGTCAGCGGCTTGGTGGGGTCCCAGCCGTTCTTGGTGACGTAGTACTTGAAGTCGGTGGTGGAGTGGTTGGCGGTGAACTGCCACCGGAAGCCGTAGCTCTGCCCGCTGGTCACCTTGGTGGTGGGCCAGGTGCCGCCGCGCGGGTCGTCGAGCTGCGCGAACTCGCTGTGCCCGCCGGAACATATCTGGCCGTCGGCCGGACCGGCGGCGGGGAAGCCCTTGTAGCCCTCGACGCTCTGCGGCTCCCACTGGATCGGGCCGCAGTCGGACACGGTCTTGTTGGCGCAGAGCTTCTGGCGGCTGATGGGGGTGTCCGTGTAGCCGTGGCTGCTCGCGGTGGGGGCGGCGAGCAGCGCCAGGCCGGCGATGACGCCGAGGCCGACCGTGGCGGCGCCGGCTCGTCTGGGCAGGTGAACGGGCATGCGGATGGGACGCATGATGCTCCTTGAACGTGGGGGGAGTCCGATGAGAGCGTGCGCATACGCGGGATTTAAGGTCTAGACCAAGTACCAGGCTATTGACGGGAGTTGGCCATGTCCAGACCAATGGGAGAACGGGTGGTCCGGCAGATTCCGGCCACCCGTTCTTCGTCAGCTGCGACCGCTGGACCGTTACTCGGGACGCCCCGTGTAGAAGGCGACGGTGAGGTCCTTCACTAGGGCCTTGCGCTCGTAGTCGTCGAGCTCGACGAGCCCGCGCGAGGTCAGCCGGTGGACGGTGTCGTCGACCGCGTCCACGACCGAGCTCAGCACCGTGTCCCGGTGCTTGGCGTCGATCGCCGCGACCCGGCGCCGGCGCATGGCCTCGGCGACCTCGGGGGCGTACTCGATCCGGGTCGGCTGGGCCGAGTACACCTCGATCCCGACCGCCTCGGTCTCGGTCGCCAGCATCCGCGTCAGCGCGTCGCCGACGGCCTCGGAGTCGCGCAGCGTCGGGGCGTCCTCGTGGAAGGCGTCGGCGGGCAGCTGGGACAGGACCCGGGCCATGGCCGATTCGACCTGCTCGGCGAGGTACTCGGTGTGGTCCTCGACGGCGAGGGTGGCCCGGGCCGTGTCCTTGACCTGCCAGACGACCTGGACGACGACCCGCAGGGCCAGGCCGCCGGAGTCCACGGCGGGCATGGGCTCGCTGCGCCAGTGCCGCAGCCGGACGTCGACGCGGCGGCGCAGCAGGAGGGGGCTGACCCAGGTGAGGCCGGTACGGCGGACCGTTCCGCGGTAGCGGCCGAAGAGGGTGAGCACCCAGGCGTGGCCGGCCTTGGCGCGGCCCAGTCCGCCGATCGCGAGCAGCGCGACGATGCCGAGGAAGGCGAGCGGGGGCCAGTGCGTGGCGCGGAGCCCCTGGTAGGCGCGGGGGGTCGCGCCGAAGGCCGCCACGAAGGCGGCGGGGACGGCCCCGGCCCGCCAGAGCACCGCCAGGCATCCGGTGAGGGCGAGCCCACCGACGCCGACGCCGACCCAGCCGGGCAGTACGGGCCCGCGGTGCTCCCGCAGCCGCTCGTCCCCGCGCGGCACCCGCCGCCCGGGCGCGGGCCGCGCCGCTCGGGGGCGCGCGGCGGGGGCCGGTTCGCGGGCGGGCGCCGGGGCCGGGGCCCCGACCGGGCGGGACTCCGCGGGGAACGGCAGGTGCACGGGCACCTCGGTGGCGGCGGCCCCGCGCGCGGCTCCGACCCGCGGCAGATCCTCCGTGTCCCCCTCCGCCATCCCCCGCGCCACGGCCCGCGCGACGATGTCCCCCACGGCAGGCCCGGGCACCGCGGCGTGGGGCTGCGGAACGTCAGGGGCGTCCGACGCCGCGGACTCGGCCCCGGATCCGGCCTCCGGGGCAGCGGGCGGCCAGGGCTCGCCGTACCGCTGCGCGGGACGATCCGCCCCCGGCTCGGAACCGGCGGCCGGCCAGACCTGACCGAGCGTCCGGGGCCCGGTCCGGGCTTCGCCCTGCGGGACGGCGAGCGGCCACGGCGCGCCCTGCGTGGGCGCGGAACCGTCAGCCCCGGGCCCCGCCTCGGGCCCGCCGGGCGGCAGGACCCGGGCGTGCGCGGGGTGGCCCGGCAGCGGCTGCGCCTCGGGGCCGGCCGGGGGCCAGAGCTGGGCGTGCGGGGGCGGAGGTTCGGCCGGGCCGTCGAAGCTCCGCAGGCGCAGGGTGGACACCCCCGGGTGCGCAGCCGGGCCCGGTACGGAGACCGGCGGATCGGGCTCCTGGCCGTACTCGGCGCGGTCGCCGGCCCCGGCCAGCGCGTGCACCGGCTCGGGCTCGACCCGGATCCGGGCCGCCGGGACCTCGCTCACGGCGCTGTCCGCGGCCGGCCGCCCGTGCGGGAGGGCAACCCCGATCGGCCCGGCCACCATCCTGACGGGGACCCCGGCAACCCAGGCCGGGGCTGCCGTGTCGGCGGCGGCCACGCCCGGAACTGCGCCCTCCGGACCGGGAACCCGGTCCGCCTGAAGCTCGGACTCGGAACAGGCCCGAACCCCGCTCGCCGCCGGGGCGGCGGCCCCGACGGGAGCCTCGCACTCCGAACCGGACCGGGTCGTGTGCCGAACCTCGGCCGGAGGCTGCGGGACCGACCCGCTCCGGGTCCCGTACGGAAACCCGGCCTCGGACCCGGCCTCGGGCCGGAGGTCGGCCCCCTGCCCGGGCTGAGCCGCGTGCGGGGCCGGGATCACCGCCGCGGCAGCGACCGGCTCCGGCTCGGGCCGGGCCGTGTGCGGGCGGAGGGCCGGGGCGTCGCCCGTGACTCGTACCGCCGGGGCCTGCGGGGGCGCGGGCGGTACACGGAAGGTGCCCGTCGTCGAGGTGGTGCGCGTGGGGTACATCGTTGCCTCCGTCATGCGAACAGCCGGCGCCAGGTTTCCGGGCCCGGGTAGCCGTCGGCCGCGGCTCCGCGCCAGCCCTGGGCGCGCTGGAAGGCCTCGACACTGCGACGGTCGGCCTCGCTCCAGCGGGGCCCCGGGCCGGACGTGTAGTTCTTGCCGAAGCCCTTCTTCACCAGCTGGCGGCCAAGGGCGGTGATCAGCGGGTTCGAGGACCCGGGGCGGAACACCGACAGCCCCGGATAGCCGGGCACCCGGGCCGGGATGCCCGGCACCCCGGCCGGACTGCCGGGCGTCCCGGCAGCGCCCGGCTTGGGGACGGTGCCCGGTCTGGGGGGCGAGCCCGGGGCGCCTTCCACCGTGGGGCGGATGTCCTTGCCCTTGCGCTCGACCAGCAGTTGCCAGGTGTGCGCGCCCGGGATGCCGTCGGCGTCCGTGCCCGTCCAGCCCTGCGCGCTCTGGAAGGCCTGCGTGGCCAACCGGTCGGCGTCGCTCCACGCCGCGCTCGCGCCCTTCGGGTAGAAGCGCCGCCCGCCCCGCTCGATCAGCATCCGGGCCAGCTGGGCGACGTACTCGTTGTTCGCGCCCGGACCGAACTGCGTGGCGCCGGGGAAGACCGTCGGGACCGCCGGCTTCGGGTCGGTCGCCGCCGGGTCCTCGGCGAGGCCGCCCGTCACCCCGTTGAACCGGTACGGGACGTACTTCGTCGCGTTGTTCCAGTAGCCGTACGGCGTGGCCCCCGTGCGCGTGTTCGGGCGGGTCTGCTCGTACGCGACGTAGTGCGTGCGCGTCTCGTCGACCCACCCCCCGAAGAGCACCACGTGCGAGCCGTTGGTCGGGTCCGAGGGGTTGTGGAAGAGCAGCATGTCCCCCGGCAGCAGCTCCTCCTTCGTGATCTTGGTGGCGAATTTGTCGAGACTGCCGGTCCACTCGTTCGTACCAAGGTTCCAGGCCATCGAGACGTAGCCGGAGCAGTCCTGCCGGTAGCCGTCCGACCAGTACGTGGACATGCTGTACGGGACCTTCGCGTCCAGCCACAGCTTCGCCCGCGTGATGATCGACGTCCGGTCGGTCCGCTTGAGGGCCGACGGCGCACCCGGCGCGCCCGCCGGCTTCGCCGGGGCCGGGCGTCCGTGCAGCGGGGACCGGCCGCCCTGCGGGGAGCCCGGGGTGTCGATGGAGACCGGCCCCGGGCCGGGGACCGGGGTGGCCGCAGCCAGGGCCGCCGAGCCGCCACCGCCGAGGACCACGCCCGCCGCGGTGGCGAGCACCAGCGCCCGGCGGGCGCCGCGCGCGGCCGGGTGGCCGCCGTCCCGGAGCGGTATGGCCCGCGCGCGGGCGAGGGCACGGCGGCGCTGCGCGCAGCCCAGGCAGACGCAGTCGCCTGCGGGCTCGTACTCCTCGAAAGCGGGCACCGGCATCGGCATCGCTGCCGGCTCCATCGGCGCAGGCATCTGCACATGCATCGGCGGCTGGATCGTCATGCGGTTCCGTCCACTCCCCTGCTCGTCGCTGGTCAGGCGGGCCCCACATCTGTCGGGGCATCAGATTCGGCTCAGCCCAGACATATCGTGCACGATAAACCCCTCAAACATGGGTTAATCGGACAAGGTGGGCGCGGCTGGTCACGAGCACCACTGGAGGTGGGGTAGAGTTTTCTCTGTCAGCAGGCGCCGCTAGCTCAGTTGGTTAGAGCAGCTGACTCTTAATCAGCGGGTCCGGGGTTCGAGTCCCTGGCGGCGCACAGACGAGAAGAAGCCCCCCGCAGCGAAAGCTGCGGGGGGCTTCTTCGTCATGTGCTCTCACGCCGGCGCGCCGGGCCGGACCCCTCCCGTCAGGTAGGCCGACACGACCACGTTCGCCGTGTACTCCTTGGCCGCCTTGTCGTACGTGCCCCCGCAGGTCACCAGGCGCAGCTCCGCCCGGCCCTTGATCCGCGGGCCGTACGCCCGGTGCGCGTCGAAGCGCGCCCGCTCGTAGACCCGTACCTCCTCGATCGTGAACTCGGCGACCGAACCGTCCGCCCGGACCACCCGCACCGTGTCCCCCGGCCGCGCCGTGCTCAGGCCGTAGAACACCGCCGGCTTCGACGCCGTGTCCACGTGCCCGACCAGCAGCGCGGCCCCGGCCTCGCCGGGCTTGGCCCCGCCGCCCCACCAGCCGACCGTGCCGGGACGGTCGTACGGCGGCGGCTCGATCGCGCCCTGGGCGTCGAGGCCCCGGGAGACCACCGGTGCCTGGATGCCCATCGACGGTACGTCGACCCGCGCGGGGAGGGAAGCCGCCAGCGGGGTGTGCGCCGCGGGCAGCCCCGGGACCGGGAGCGCAGAGCCGCCGGCCGGTGCGGACGACGGGCTCGGCGGGACGCCGGTGATCTCCCGGCCCCACAGCCACAGGCCGAGCACCAGCACGGACCACGCGGCGAAGGTCAGCAGCCGCCCGCCGCCGGAGGACCTCGGCTCCCCCGAGCCCGTCACCGGCGTGCCCTCACTCGCCGCTGCGGCGCCGGCGCAGGGTCAGCGCCCGGAACGCGACGGCCAGCGTGGCCGCGGCGGCCAGCACGGCGCCGACCACGGTGTGCGGGAGGCCGGGGCCCTGGCCGCCGTGGTTCTTCCTCGCCGCCGCGGCCTGGTCCTGCGCCGCCTCGGCCGCCCGCACCGCCCGGTCCGTCGCCGCGAGCTCGGCGGACATCCCGCCGCCGCCCGCGTGGACGGGCCAGACGGGCGTCTGGTGGGGGTTCGGCCGGTCGCGCTCCCGCTCCTTCTCGCGGTCGTCGCGGCGGCGGAGCACCTCGACGGTGCCGCGCAGGCGGTCCTCGCCCCCGTCGCACTTCACCTTGATGTCGTGCAGGCCGGGCTGTGCCTGCGAGCTGATCATCGCGTCACCCGAGAGCGACTTGTCCCCCTCGCGGCCGGAGGACAGGTGGACCTCCGACACGAACGCGGCGGACTTGGCGGTCGCCCATTTGTCCTCACAGCCGTGGACGCGCAGCTTGACCTGCGCCCCCGGTTCGGCCTGGCGCGGATCGACCGAGACGCTGCCGCTTTTCTCCTCGCCGGCCGCCAGGGCGGTGGGCGAGGACACGGCGGTGAGCGCCGTCAGGGCGACGGCCACCCCGGTGACACGGAGAGCGAACAGAGCACTGCGCATGGTGAACCTCCTCAACAAGGAGGTTCACGCGCGGCGCACCGCTCCGCATCCGGAGCGCCGCGCGCTTGACCCGTTCGGATCAGACGAGATCGACCAGGTCGGCGATCGAGTCGACGGTCTTGGTCGGCCGGTACGGGAACTTCTCGGTGTCCGTGGCGGAGGTCAGTCCGGTCAGCACGAGGAAGGTCTGCATCCCGGCCTCCAGTCCGGCCAGGACGTCGGTGTCCATCCGGTCGCCGATCATCGCGCTGCTCTCGGAGTGCGCGCCGATGGCGTTCAGGCCGGTCCGCATCATCAGCGGGTTGGGCTTGCCGGCGAAGTACGGCTGCTTGCCGGTGGCCTTGGTGATCAGCGCGGCGACGGCGCCGGTGGCGGGCAGCGGGCCCTCGGTGGAGGGGCCGGTCTCGTCGGGGTTGGTGCAGATGAAGCGGGCGCCCGCGTTGATCAGGCGGACCGCCTTCGTCATCGCCTCGAAGCTGTACGTACGGGTCTCGCCGAGGACCACGTAGTCGGGCTCGTGGTCGGTCAGGATGTAGCCGATGTCGTGCAGGGCGGTGGTCAGTCCGGCCTCGCCGATGACGTACGCGGTGCCGCCCGGGCGCTGGTCGTCGAGGAACTTGGCGGTGGCGAGGGCCGAGGTCCAGATGTTCTCGACGGGGACGTGGAGGCCCATGCGGGAGAGGCGGGCCTGGAGGTCGCGCGGGGTGTAGATGGAGTTGTTCGTCAGGACCAGGAAGGGCTTGCCGGATTCGCGCAGCCGCTTGATGAAGGCATCGGCGCCGGGGATCGGGGTGCCTTCGTGGATCAGGACCCCGTCCATGTCGGTGAGCCAGGATTCGATCGGCTTGCGCTCTGCCACTGGATTGTTCTCCGCTCTCGGTGGCCGTACCTCTGACCTGTGACCGCCGACCTGTGGCCTGTGGTCTCTACCACCCTATCGGGGCCGGGCCGCGGACGCCGAGGGCGTCCACAGCCCGGACCCCTGCCCGGCTGCGTGGATCAGCCGAGCTTGACGTTGTCGACGGTCCAGTACCAGTTGTTGGTGCCGGCGTAGCGGAAGCGGACCTGGACGTCGGTGGCGCCGGCCGGGACCTGGAGGGTCAGGGACTCCGCCTTGGCGACCGCGTCGGCGGTGTAGCTCTTGACGACCGTGGGCGCACCGCCGTTGTAGGAGACCAGGACCTGGGCGGTCTGGCCGGCCTCGTGGTGGTAGTGGGTCTGGAAGGTCAGGTTCTTCGTGGTGCCGCCGGTCACGGCCCACTTGGGAGTGATGAGGGTGGAGTCGTAGGAGCCGGTGTGGGACTTGTCGTCCCACTCGTCGGAGTCGGCGACGGCGAACACGTCACGGGAGCGGACGTTCAGCTCGCGCCACTGGTCGCGCTGGGACTGGCTCCAGAACTCGTCGGTCGCGAAGGCCCAGCCGGCCCACTCGGTGACACCGCCGGTGCCCATCTTGGAGTTGTCGATCGACCAGCCGGCCGGCGGGGTGTGCGTGAAGCCCTTCACGCCCGCCGGGATGCCCGTCTCGTCCACGCGGGCCTGGAGGTTCGGCCGCAGGGTGTCGAACGGGTCGTTGTCGTCGGGGGCGTTCAGCGCAATGCCGTCGATCGCCGAGCCGGCGTCGACGCCGACCTGCGCCATCACGGTGGCCGCCACGTCGACGAGCTTGACGTCGCCCCGGACCGAACCGGCCGGGATGCCCGCGCCCTTGGCGATGACGAAGGTGCCGCGCTCCTGGATGGTGGAGCCGCCGTGGCCGCCCGCGTCGGTGTGCCCGTGGTCGGTGGTGACCAGGATCTTCCAGTTCTCCTGGGCGTACGTGGGGCGGTTCTGCACGGCGGTGAGCAGCTGGCCGACCATCACGTCGACGCGGCCGATCGCGTCGAGGTACTGCTGGCTGGCGGCGCCGTACGAGTGCCCGGCGCCGTCGACCTGGCCGAAGTAGACGAACGCGGCGTCCGGGTTCTGGCCCTGCAGTTCGGCGGAGGCCGCGGCGGCGATCTTCGGGTCCTCGGTGCCGTAGCCGTCGCGGTCGCCCTTGAGGCTGAGGCGCTTGTCGACCTTGGCGGAGAAGATCGGGCCGCCCGCGTCGGTGGAGGTGATGGGCTCCCAGTCGGCGGCCGCGTACGTGTTGAGCGACGGCTTGGCGTTCTCGATACGGGTCAGGAAGTCGGGGTAGGCCGTGTAGTTCTTGCCGGTGAAGGTGTTGTCCTTCACACCGTGCTTGTCGGGCCAGACGCCGGTGGCGATGGTGGACCAGCCGGGGCCCGAGGAGGTGGCGGCCATCGGGTTCGCGTAGAGGGTGCTCTTCGCGGTGAGGCCCTGGGCCATCAGGCCCTGCAGGTTGGGGGCGTTGGCGGCCTTGACGCGGTCCAGGACCGTGCCGTCGATGCCGATGACGAGGACCTTGTCGGTGGTGGCGGCGGTGGCGGCCGTCTCGGCGGTGGCGGTGTGCGCGCCGAGGGCGGTGGCGAGCAGGGCCGTGGCGGTGGCGGTCACGGCGAGGGCGCGTCCTGACAGGACAGTGGGCACGTACTCCTCCGGGAGTAATCGTGGGGAAGGCGCAGGTGGACTTGCGTGCGGACGTGCGGGCACGGATGCGTGCGGACATGCGCCGGGTCCGGACCGAAGGTGCGGCCTTCGGTCCAGACCCGTTATGCAAGCGTCACTTTCCTGGTCGTGGGTGACCAGGAGGCGACCAATCAGCTGCCGGTTGCCGACTTCCACGCGTCGACGTAGCTCGCCAGGTTCTTGTCGATGTCGGCCCAGTCCGGCTCGAAGACCTCGACGCCGGTCATCAGCTTGGTGAGCTCGACGGCGTTGGCGTCGGTCGGCTTGACGTCGGTGCGCGCCGGGAAGCCGCCGCCGACCTCGCTGACCAGCTTCTGGGCTTCCTCGCTGAGCAGGAAGTCGAGGAGCTTCTTGCCGTTCTCGGTGTGCGGGGCCTTGTCCACCAGGCCGGCCGCGTACGGCAGGGCGAAGGTGGTCGGCTTGCCGCCGTCCTTGGCCGGGAACCAGATGCCCAGGTTCGGCATGGACTTCGACTGCGCGAAGTTCATCTGGACGTCGCCGTTGGCGACGAGCAGCTCGCCCTTGTCGGTCTTCGGCGCGAGCTTGCTGGTGGAGGAGGACGGGCCGACGTTGTTGGACTGGAGCTTCTTCAGGTACTCCAGCGCCGGCTCCTTGCCGCCGAAGTCGTGCATCGCCTTGACGAGGACGGCGGTGCCGTCGCCCGCGACACCCGGGGTGGAGTACTGGAGCTTGCCCTTGTACTTGGCGTCCAGCAGCTCTTCCCAGGTCTTGGGCGCCTCCGTCAGCTCCTTCTTGTTGTAGATGAAGCCGAAGTAGTTGTTGACGACCGAGGTCCACTTGCCGTCGGCGGCCTTGTTGGCGCCGTTGACCTTGTCGGAGCCCTGCGGCTTGTAGGCCTGGAGCAGGCCCTTGCCGTCCGCCTGCTGGATGAACGGCGGGAGGGTGACGATCACGTCGGCCTGGGTGTTGGTCTTCTCGCGGACGGCGCGCTGCACCATCTCGCCCGAGCCGCCCTCGACGTACTTGACCTCGATGCCGGTCTTCTTCGTGAACTCGGCGAAGACCTTGTCGTACCAGCCGTCGCCTTTCTCGCTCTTGAGGCCGTCGGCGCTGTAGACGGTGACGACCTTCTCGCCGCCGTCCTTGGACTCGGCGGGGGTGGTCGAGCCGCCGCAGGCGGTGAGGCCGCCGGCGAGGGCGAGGCTGCCGGTGACGGCGGCGGTGACACGGAGGAGGCTGCGACGACCGTTGGGGTTTCTGGACATGGGGAAGAACTTCCTTACGGGGAAAGGGAGTCAGCGGTACGTGGCTCTGGTGCGGATGCGGGAGACGGCCAGGAGGACCAGCAGGGTGGTGGCCATCAGGACCACGGCGACGGCGGAACCGCCGAAGAGCGAACCGCGGTCGGTGGCGGTGAAGATCCGGACCGGGAGGGGCATCCAGTCCGGCGGGTAGAGCATCATCGTGGCGCTCAGTTCGCCCATGGACAGGGCGAAGCAGAGTCCGGCGGCCGCCGTCAGGGACGGCAGCAGGAGCGGGAGCTTGACCCGCCACAGCACGTACGCGGGACGGGCGCCCAGGGAGGCCGCCGCCTGTTCGTACGCGGGGTCGAGACGAACGATGGCGGCCGAAACCGACTGATGGGCAAACGCCGTGACAAGAATCGTGTGCGCCAGGATCACGATTGAGCTGGTGCCGTTGAGCAGCAGCGGGGGCTTGCTGAACGCGACCAGGACGGCGAGGCCGACGACCACGGACGGCACGGCGACCGGCAGCATGAACAGGGCGTCCAGGGACCGCTTCCCGCGCCGCTTCAGCCGGGCGGCGGCCAGCGCGGCCCAGGTCCCGACGGTGAGCGCCATCAGGCTCGCGACGAGGGCGGTCACCAGCGAGGTGGTCAGCGCCTGGAGGGATTCGCCCTGCACGGCGGAAGCGTAGTTCTCGGTCGTCGGGCCGGAGGGGAAGGCCCCGGACCAGTGGGTGGAGAACGACGCGGTCACCACGACGAGCAGGGGCAGGGCGAAGAGGGGCAGGAAGAGGAGGCCGAACAGGCCCCAGGCGGCCCAGCGGCCGGTCTTGCTATGCACCAGCACGCTTGCTCACCACCCGGTAGAGGCCGAACAGGCCGACGGAAATCGCGATGTTGACGACGGCGACCACACAGGCGGCCGAGTAGTCGGACTCCAGGATCGCCTTGCCGTAGACGAGCATCGGGAGCGTCGTGACGTCCTTGGCCCCGGTGAACAGCACGATCCCGAACTCGTTGAGGCACATGACCAGGACGAGGCTGCCGCCGGCGGCGAGCGCCGGGAGGGCCTCGGGCAGGATCACGCGCCGGATGATCCGGGCGGGCTTCGCGCCGAGCGAGGAAGCCACCTCCAGCTGGGCGGTGTCCAGCTGGGAGAAGGCGGCGAGCAGCGGGCGCATCACGAAGGGCGTGAAGTACGTGATCTCCGCGAGCAGCACGCCCCACGGGGTGGTGAGGAAGTGGAACGGCCCCTCGGCGCTTCCGCTCACGTCGGTCCAGAGCCCGTTGGCCATGCCGACCGTGCCGTAGATGAAGAGGAGGGCGAGGGTGATGAGGAAGGAGGGGAAGGAGAGGAAGACGTCGATGAACTTCGCGACGGCCTTGGCCCCGGGGAAGGGGACGAAGGCGATGATCAGCGCGAGTACGAAGCCCAGGACGAGGCAGCCGACGGTGGCTCCGGCGGCCAGCCAGACCGTGGTCCCGAGCGCCTCGCGGAAGGAGTGCGAGCGGAAGACGGAGGCGTACGCGTCGAAGGCGCCGCCGCCGTTCTCGGGGCTGAAGGACTGCTGGACGACCAGGGCGAGGGGGTAGAGGAAGACCAGCGCGAGCGCGGCCACGGGCGGCAGGGACCAGAGCCAGCCGGGTACGGAGCGGGGTCCGCGCGCGGCGTGGGCCGCGGAGCCTCCGGTGCTGCCGGGGGCTCCGGCCGGGCCGGCGGGCCCGCCCGGCGCGGAGCTCCGTACGGTCTGCTGCCGGGTCCGGGTCCGGGTCCGGGTCCGGTGCTGGGTCTGGTGCGCGGTCTGGTGCGGGACGGTCGTGGCGGACGGTGCGGGGACCTCAGCCATCGGAGACTCCCGCCGACAGCAGGACCGCGTCCCGCGGCTCGAAGTGCAGGGTGACGTGGTCGCCCAGCGCCGGGGTCTCGCGCAGCTCCGGCAGGTCCGCCTTGACCCGGTGGCCCTCGATGTCCACGTACAGCCGGTGCGTGGAACCGCGCCACTGGACCTCGGTGATCGTCCCGCTCAGCGCGTTGGGACCGGCGCCGAGACCGAGCAGGTGCGGCCGTACGCACAGGGTGGCGCTCGCGCCGGGGACGGCGCGCCCGCGGTCGAGTTCCAGGGCCCGCCCCGCGAAGAGCGCCCCGGACTCGGCGACGGTCACCGGGATCAGGTTCGCGTTGCCGACGAACGACGCGGTGAACTCGGTGCGCGGCGCCCGGTACAGCTCCTGCGGAGTGCCGCAGTCCTGGAGCCGGGCCTTGTCCATGACCGCGATCCGGTCGGCGAGCGTCAGCGCCTCCACCTGGTCGTGGGTGACGTACAGAATCGATACGTCGGGCAGTTCGCGGTGCAGCCGGGCCAGTTCGGCGAGCATTCCCGAGCGCAGCTGCGCGTCGAGCGCGGACAGCGGCTCGTCGAGCAGGAGCACGCCGGGCCGGATCGCCAGCGCACGGGCGATCGCCACGCGCTGCTGCTGCCCGCCGGAGAGCTCGCGCGGGTAGCGCTTGGCGTACGCCGCCATGCCGGTCATCTCCAGGGCCTCGGCGACGCGCCCGGATATCTCGGCCTTGGGTGCCTTCTGCGCCTTGAGGCCGAAGGCCACGTTGTCCTCGACCCGCATGTGCGGGAAGAGCGCGTACTGCTGGACGACCATGCCGATGCCGCGCTTGTGCGGCGGGAGCGCGGTGACGTCCCGGCCGCCGATCAGCACCCGGCCCGCGGCCGGCCGTACGAAGCCGGCGACCGCGCGCAGCGCCGTGGTCTTGCCCGAGCCGGAGGGGCCGAGCAGGGCCATGACCTCGCCCGGCTCGACGGTCAGGTCGAGGCGGTCCAGCACGGTGTTGCCGCCGTACTCGACGCTGACCCCCTCGAAGCGGATGCCGCTCACGCCGACTCCAGCAGGACAGCGGGCAGGTCGGCGATCGACTCGATGACGTGGGTCGCGCCGTGCTCGGTGAGCGCCGCGCGGTCGTGGGCGCCGGTGAGGACGCCCGCCACGATCCCGGCGCCGGAGCGGCGGCCGCAGAGCATGTCGTACGCGGTGTCGCCCGCGACCACGACGTCCCGTACGTCGTCGGCGGCGCCGGTGCGCAGGAACGCGGCGAGCACCATGTCCGGGTAGGGGCGGCCGCGGCCGCCAGCGTCGGCAGGGCAGAGGGTGAGGTCCGCCAGGCCCTGCCAGCCGAGGGCGTCGAGGATGGCGTCCTGGGTGACGCGGGCGAAGCCGGTGGTCAGTACGACGGTGCGGCCGTCCGCGCGGAGCTTCTCGATGGTCTGGCGGGCGCCGGGAATCGGGGCGATGAGCCCGCCGTCGACGAGCTCGCCGTAGGCCTCCTCGAAGGCGGAGTTGGCGCGCTGGGCCATCTCCTCCGTACCGAAGAGGTGGCGGAAGACGGAGATCTTCGACTCGCCCATGGTGTCGCGGACGTACTGGAGCTTGGCCTCGTGGTCGGCGGTGCCCGGCTCGACGCCGATGCGCTCGGCGGCGAGCTCGAAGGCCCGCTCGACGAGGCCGCCGTCGGCGACGGTGGTGCCGGCCATGTCGAGGACGACGAGGTTGCGGCGGTCGGCACTGCTGTTGCTGTTGCTCATGTTCTCTACCAGCCCAGTTCGTTCGCGGTGGTCTCGGCTATGGCGGGCGAGCAGGTCATCCCGCGGCCGCCGGGTCCGGTCACCAGCCAGACGCCGTCGGCCACCTGCTGGCGGTGGACGACGCGGGTGGTGTCGGTGCACTGCGCGTACACGCCCGCCCAGCGGTGCCGGATCTTCGGCAGCGGGCGGCCCAGGAAGGACTCGACGACCTCGGTGAGGTACTCGTACGGGTCTTCGAGGGTGTCGAACGCGAAGGGGTGCTCGTACTCGTGGGTGTCGCCGATGGTCAGTCCGCCGTCCTGGCGCTGGACCATCAGCAGCTGCATCTTGTGCGCGGCGGCGACCGGTGCCTGCGCCTGCTCGGCGTTGAGGGCGTCGAGGGCGTCGCTCTTGTACGCGGGGTAATAGCGGAAGCTGTCGGCGTCCGCGATGGAGGTGGTGAGCTTCTCGCCGAGCGGGGCGGTCTGCATCATCTGGAGCCGGACGCGGCGCACGGGCAGGTCGGGGACCAGCTCGCGGACCATGCCGGACAGCCAGGCGCCGGTGGCGAGGACGACGGCGTCGCCCTGGTGGACGTCACCGTGGTCGTCGCGGACGGCGCCGTTGCCGACGACCTCGCGCACCTCCCGTCCGGGCAGGAAGGTGTAGCGGCCGCTCGCCTTGAGGGCCTCGCGCAGGTGGAGCTGGGCGGTGCGCGGCTCGACGGCCGCGTCCCGCTCGCACCACAGGGCGGCCTCGAAGGTGCCGCGCAGGGCGGGGTTGATCTCCCGGGCCTCCACGGCGGTGACCAGTTTGTAGCCCCGGGCGGCGGCGTCGGGGCGGGCGGCGGCCGCCTCGGCGACCGCGTACTCACGGGCGTTGCGCACCGGGGTGAGGGAGCCGATGGCGCGGAAGCCCAGGCCGGGCACCTCCGCGCCGATCCGCTCCCAGAGCTCGCGGGCCCGCAGGGCGGTGTCGAGCTCCTCGCCCCCGGCCCGCCCGCTGACCCAGATCTGGCCGAAATTGCGCAGCGACGCGCCGCGGGCCTCGGCCTCTCGCTCGATCTGGACGACCTCGTGGCCGCGTTCGACTGCTTGCCAGGCGTGCATGGTGCCGACCACGCCGCCTCCGACGACTATGACTCTCACATGCCCCACGGTGGCCGTGCCCCGTGGACCGGGGGGATCGCGACGGCAACGGGACGGTGAACAGCCCTCGACGCTTGGACTAGACCCGTTACCTTCTCGTGACGTCCATACGCCCCTTTTCGCCGCCTTGCGCTGATCCGCTCGGGACTATTCGGGCCGCAGGTGGGTCGTGAAGCTGAACCGGTCACCACGGTAGAGCGAACGCACGCGCTCCAGCGGACGCCCGTCCTGGTCCCGCGAGAACCGGTGGATGAGCAGCATCGGAAGGGCCGGCGGGGTGCCGATCAGGAGGGCCTCGCGGGGGGTGGCGAGGACGGTCTCCAGCTTCTCGTCGGCGTCCCCGAAGGAGATCCCGAGCCGGTCGAGGAGGTATCCGTAGAAGGAGGAGTCGGGCTGGAACTCGCTGTCGAGGCGGGGCGCCCGCGCCACCCGGATGTACGTGCTCTCCAGGCCGACCCGCTCGTCGTCGGCGAGCAGCACGCGCTCCAGGTGCCAGACGGGCTCGCCGGGTTCGGCTCCGATGCCGGGGGCCAGCTCGGGCGGGCAGGGGAACTGCTCCAGCCCGATGAGGTTACGGCCGGGGCGGCGGCCCTGGCGCCGTACGCCCTCGGTGTAGCTCGCGAGGGAGAGGGGCTGTTCGAGCTTCGGGCCGGCGACGACGGTGCCGCGGCCGGAGCGGCGCAGGCGCCCCTCCAGGAGCAGCTCGCGCAGGGCCTGCCGTACGGTCTCGCGGGACACCTCGTACCGCTCGGCGAGATCCCGCTCGGTGGGCAGCAGACCGCCCTCGCCGAGGTCGTCGAGAAGGTCCGCGATGAGGGCCTTGACGGCGTAGTACTTGGGGATGCGGCCGTGCTCCGGGATGCCGGAACGGACGGGCGAGCCGGGGCGGTGGTGCAGGTTCTGTTCTTCCACCCTGGGACTGTACGCGGGCCGGGTGTACGGAGATCAGCGCGCCGGGGTACCGGGCGTACCGGAGTTGCGGGGGGTGTCGGCGGCGGGCGACTCGGTCCGGGCGCGCAGGCGGCGGGCGGCCAGCAGGAGGCCGGCGCCGGCCGCGAGGGAGGCGACCCCGCCGATGCCGAGGAGCCGGTTGCGGGGGCCGGTGTCGGCGAGGGACCCGGCGTCGCCCGACTCGCTCTCGGGGCCCTCGACGGAGAAGCGGTAGCCGCCCGCCTCGCCGACCCAGTCGCCGTCGTCGGCCTTGCGCTGCACGAGGGCGGCGTCGGCGAGGACCTCGCCGGCGGGCGTGCCGGGGGCGAACGCCAGGCTGACCTTGACGGTCAGGGAGCCGCCGGCCCGGACGGCGAAGCCGGAGAAGGCCTCGCCCCCGTCGAAGACGGCGATGATCTCGTCCCGGTCGCTCCGCTCCAGGCTGACGGGGAAGGCGCCGCCCGGGGCCTCGAACTCCATCCGGAAGTGGGCGGGGAGCAGGGCGCGGGCCTTGTCCGTGAACACCACGACGGGGTGGATGGCGGTGCACTCGGAGTTCGTGGTGTTGGTGAGGTCCAGGAACCATGTCTGCGGCCCGCCGCCCGTCCGGTACACGGCCGGCCCGCCGCGGATCCGCGCGCCGATGGGGAAGGCGCTGCTCTTCCCGTCGCCGCAGGTGGCCTCGATCCGGGACGGCAGCGCGGGCGCGGGGCGGGCGCCGCCGCCGTTGCCGACGTCCGCGGCCGCGAGCGGTGCGGAGAGGGCGACGGCGGCCAGGACGGGGACGGCGGAGAGGGCAAGGGCTTTGCGCAGTCGCATGGAAGACCTTCGCTTCGCTGCTCGCCGGACGGGGGGGACGGTGAACGGGCCGGACCGACTGAAGGCCGAACAGGCCGAACAGGCCGAACGGACCGATCGTCGGACGAGGCGACAATCACCCCGGCCTCCCGGCACCCTCCCACGCGCCCACGCCCCCCTCCCCCCGCCACGCCTGCCGCCTGCCGCCTTACGCCTGATCGGATCAGCCGAGGACGAAGGGCAGCCGCGCGGCCGACACACCGAGTTCCGCCCGCTCCGCGGGGGTCGGTGCCCGTCGGGGTCGGCGAGCTCCGCGGCGCGGCCGGCGGCGGAGCCGACGTCGTCGAGGTCGAACCTGAGCAGGCCCGGATCCTCCGATTCAGCCCCGCCGGCGTTTGAGGCGCGGGGGCGCGGGGGCCGCGCCCCCGCAACGGCGCCGCACCCGAACGGGGTCCGGGGCCGCACCCCGGGAAACGGAGAAAGGGCGGGGCGGGGAGAAAGCCCCGCGCAGCGGCCCCGGCCACCCCGGATACGGCATGGCCCGGCGGGGCGTTCAGCCCACGCGGGTTCAGCCCACGCGGGTTCAGCCCACGCGGGTTCAGCCCACGCGGGTTCAGCCCACGCGGGTTCAGCCCACGCGGGTTCAGCCCACGCGGGTTCAGCCCACGCGGCCGAAGAGCGGGGCCAGGGCCAGTTCCGCCGCACCCTCGGCGACACCGTCCTCGGACGCGGCGACCTCCGGAACCGGGCCGCCCAGGGTGCGGGCCTCCAGGACGCGGCGAACGCCCACCGTGAACACCTCCGGTGCGGAGTCCACCACCCGTCCCCCCAGCCACACCCGGTCCACGTCCAGGAGCGCGACCACGTTCGCGGCGCCCTCGCCCAGGATCCGCGCCGCCTCCGGGAGGTCCCCGCGGGCCACCGCGTCCAGGCACAGCACCTCCGCGCACCCGCGGCCCCCGCACCGGCAGGGCGGACCGTCCAGCATCAGAACCTGGTGCCCGAACTCCCCCGCCGCGGAACGCTCCCCGCGGAAGACCTCGCCGCGGAGCCGGAGCCCGGCCCCCAGGCCGGTGCTGAGGTGCAGGTAAAGGGAGGTTCCGACGGCCCGGCGGCCGGGGACCGCGACCCCCGCATTGGTGTCCTTGTCCAGCAGCACCGGCGGGGCGTCGGGCCCGAGCCGGTCCGCCACCGCCTGCCGCAGCGGGAACCCCTCCCACTCCGGGTACCCCGTCACCCGGCCCAGTACGCCGGCCCGCCAGTCGAGCGGTCCCGGCGCGGCGACGCCCACGCCCAGCAGGGACCTCGCGCCCGCGTCCCCGCACAGCCGGTCCACGACCCGTGCGACCTCGTCCGCGACGGCATCCGGTCCGGCCGCGAAGTCCAGGGGACCGCGGAACCGCTCGATGACGGTGCCCAGCATGTCCACCCGTACCGCCCGCAGCTCGTCGCGGTCGGCGTGCACCCCGACGGCGTGCCGGGCGCCGGCGGCCAGCTGGAGCAGCGTCCGCGGCTTGCCCCCGGTGGACGCGCCGCGGCCGGCCTCGGCGACGAGCCCCTCCTCACGCAGCCGCGCCGTGATCTTGCTGACGGCCTGCGGGGTGAGACGCGTGAGGGCGGCGAGGTCGGTGCGGGCGAGGCCCTCCAGACCCGCTTCGCGGAGCAGGGCGAGTACGAGCGCGTCGTTGTGGCCCCGCAGCGCCGGTAGGTTCGCGCCGCTTCCATTGCTCCCGTTAGGCCAGTCCACCTCTCCATTGTCCACCCTCCTTGCACTTAAGCAACACTGTTGCCAAAGTGGACGCATGAACGCCTCCCCTTCCGCTGCCCCCACGCGGTCGAACTCCACGCTCCGCGTCGGCCTCATCGGTTACGGACTCGCCGGCTCCGTCTTCCACGCGCCGCTCGTCTCGGCCACCGACGGGCTCGTCCTCGACACGGTCGTCACCTCCGACCCCGGCCGGCAGGCCCAGGCGCAGGAGGCGTACCCCGGCGTCCGGACCGTCGGCACGGCGCAGGAGCTCTGGGACCTCTCCCCCGCCCTCGACCTGGTCGTCATCGCCTCCCCCAACAAGACCCACGTCCCGCTCGCGACGGTCGCGCTCGGCGCCGGCATCCCGGTCGTCGTGGACAAGCCGCTCGCCGCCACCGCCGCCGAGGCCCGTGAGCTCGCCGCCCTCGCCGACAAGACCGGCACGTTCCTGTCCGTGTTCCAGAACCGCCGCTGGGACAACGACTTCCTCACCCTGCGCCGCCTCATCGCCGGCGGCGAACTCGGCGAGATCCAGCGCTTCGAGTCCCGTTTCGAGCGCTGGCGCCCGCAGCTCAAGGGCGGCTGGCGCGAGTCCGGAGCCCCGGAGGAGATCGGCGGCCTGCTGTACGACCTCGGCAGCCACGTCGTCGACCAGGCGCTGGTGCTGTTCGGCCCGGCCGTACGCGTGTACGCCGAGACCGACGTGCGCCGCCCCGGCGCCGAGGCGGACGACGACACCTTCATCGCCGTCACGCACGCGAACGGGGTCCGCTCCCACTTCTACGTCAGCGCGACCACCGCGCAGCTGGGTCCGCGCTTCCGCGTCCTGGGCTCCCGCGCGGGCTACGTGAAGTACGGGCTCGACCCGCAGGAGGCGGCCCTGCGCGAGGGGCATCGGCCGGGCGTCGGGGACACCCCGTGGGGCGAGGAGCCCGAGCACCTGTGGGGCCGGGTGGGCTCCGGCGAGTCCCCGCTGACCGGCGGCGGTGCTCCGGTGCCGACCGTACCGGGGGACTACCCGGCGTACTACGCGGCGGTGGAGGCGGCTCTGCGCGAGGGCGGTCCGGCGCCGGTCACCGCGCACGAGGCGGCGCAGTGCCTGGCGGTGCTGGAGGCTGCGCGGATCTCGTCCCGGGACGGGGTGACCGTCGACCTGAGTGCCGTCATGTCCTGAAAATGGACAGTTTGAGGGTCGAATGCGATCTATGCTGCACAGGTTGTAGATCATCACATGTGTGAAGAACGGAACCTGTCTGTGAAGCTGCCCCGGATCGCATCGGCCGTCGCCACCGCCGCGATAGCCCCGGCCGTCCTGCTCGCGTCTCCGGCCTTCGCCGCCGACACCTCGGCACCGGCCGCTCCGGGCGCTCCGACCGCGCCGGACCGGGCCGCGGACGAGCCGGCGGGCAAGGCGGCGGACAAGCCGGAGGACAAGGAAGCGGACAAGAAGGCCGAGAAGGCGGCCGATGACCCCCAGGCCGCGAAGGACCGGGCCGCCGTCCAGGCGATCCTGGCGGACCCGGCGAGCGGTCCGGGCGTACGCGAGGCGGCCGAGAAGGCGCTCAAGGGATCGGCCGCGGACCTGCGGAAGTTCCTTGAGGTGGAGTGGGCCCGGGAGCAGTTCACCGACGACCGGGTACGGGTCTCGCAGATCATCAACGCGGGCGGCCGGGCCGTACAGAAGGCCGGCAAGGCCGCGCTGAAGACGGACACCCAGGCCGCGCTGACCGAGTTCCTCCGGCACGGGCAGCACACGGCCCGCTTCGAGGACGACCGGGTCGAGATGCTGCGGATGCTCCCCGGAGCGGGCCGCGGCATCACCGAGGCGGTCAACCGGCTGATGGACAGCGGGACGCCGGAGGAGGTCCGCGAGTTCGTCGCGACGGGGCAGCACAAGATCCGGGCGGTGGACGACCGGGTGGCGCTGTTCGCGATGCTCGACGGGGCCGGCCCGGGCCTGAAGGAGGGCATCATCGACCTCCTGAAGGGGAACCCGACCCCGGCGGAGCTGCGCACCTTCGTGACGACCACGCAGCACGAGCTGCGCGACGACGACAACATGGTCCTGATCTGGGCGATGCTGAACAAGGCCGGCCCGGAGCTGAAGAAGGCCGCGATCACCGCGATCAACGGCACGCCGGCGGACCGCGCCGAGTTCCTGAAGACCGGACAGTTCACAGCCCGCGACAAGGACAAGGCCGCGGGCGACGCGCAGACCGGCAAGCCGGACGCGGGCAAGGACGGCACCGGCGCCCAGCAGACCGGGACGGGGACGGGGACCGCCACCGGAACCACCGGAACCACCGGCACGAAGTCCGCCGGCAACACCCAGGTGACCACGGCGGGTGGTTCCGGCGGCGCGCTCGCGAGCACGGGCACCGAGACCGCCCTGATCGCGGGCGGCGCCGCCGCCGTGCTCGGCGCGGGCGCCGGCCTGGTCTTCGCCAACCGCCGCCGCCGCGCGTCCACGAAGGGCTGACACGTAAGGGGCGGGACCGCGGATGACGGTCCCGCCCCTTACGCGTGAACGCGTCAACGCGTGACGGCTACGCGCCCTTGAACTCCTGGCGCTGACGCCCGAGGCCCTCGATCTCCAGCTCCACGACGTCACCGGCCCGCAGGTACGGCTTCGGCTCCGGCTGGCCCATGGCCACGCCCGCCGGGGTGCCGGAGACGATGACATCGCCCGGGTACAGCGTCATGAACCGGCTCAGGTACCGGACGACCTCGCCGACCGGGAAGATCTGGTCGGCGGTGTTGCCGTCCTGCTTGAGCGCGCCGTTGACCCACAGCTTCACGTCCAGGTCCTGCGGGTCCGCGACCTCGTCGGCGGTCACCAGCCAGGGGCCCAACGGGGTGAACGTCTCGCAGTTCTTGCCCTTGTCCCAGGTGCCGCCGCGCTCGATCTGGAACTCGCGCTCCGATACGTCGTTGACCAGCGTGTATCCGCCCACGTGGGCCAGGCCCTCCGCGGCGGAGGACAGGTAGCGGGCGGTGGCGCCTATGACGACGCCGAGCTCGGCCTCCCAGTCGGTCTTCACGCTGCCGCGCGGGATCAGCACGGTGTCGTCCGGGCCGACCACGGTGTCCGCGGCCTTGAGGAAGAGGATGGGCTCGGCCGGCGGCTCCGCGCCGATCTCGGCCGCGTGCCCGAAGTAGTTCAGCCCGATGCCCACGATCTTGCCGATCCGGCCGACCGGCGCACCGATCCGCAGGCCTTCCGCGTCCAGGACCGGAAGCTCGCCGGACGCCGCCGCGTCCCGTACCCGGGACAGCACGGAGTCGTCGGCGAGCAGCGCGCCGTCCACATCCGTGATCAGGCCGGACAGGTCACGCAGGGACCCGTCCTGGTCGAGCAGCGCGGGGCGCTCTGCCCCGACCGGTCCGACACGCAGCAGCTTCATGGGCATTCTCCCGTGGTCGTGGGTGGTCGGCCCATGGGCGAGCCCGGGCCTGCCGATGGGTTGCGGCCATCGGAGAATTGGTTGATCCTCCAAGATGCCCACCCAATCCGCAAGACCCTGTTCACAGACTGGAACGCTTGCGGTGCTGGAGCCAGGCCCGCTCGGCCACGGACCACGCGGTGGTGGTCACCAGGTACAGCCCCGCCGCCAGCGGCACCACGGCCGCCGTGATCAGCGTCCCGAAGGACAGCAGCGGCAGTACGCCGCCCAGCTTGCGCAACGCCTCCTGCTGCTCGGCGCTCACGTTGGCGGCCGCGACCGGGGCGGGCGCCTCGGCGGCGGCCCGCCGCCCCCGTACGGCACTCCACGCGGCGACCGCCGCGATGGCCGCGAACAGCCCCAGGAACACCAGCCCCTGCGCCCCGAGGAAGCCGCCCGCCCCGAGGGCGTCGGTCCAATGGGCCCCGAGCGGCGCGGCGAACAGCCGGTGGTCCAGCAGCGGGCCGGACGAGGAGAAGGCCTTGTACATGAGGAAGAACACCGGCAGCTGGAGCAGCACGGGCAGCAAGCCGGCCACCGGCGTCGCACCGCGGAACGCGGCCCGGTTCAGCGGGTGCAGGGCGAGCCGTACGAGCACGGTGAACAGCACGATCGCGGCAGCGGTCGCGGACTCGGCCAGTACGGGCTCCAAGAGCCGGCCCAGCTCTTCAACAAGGCGGGTGAAAACGGACACGCGGGCCCTCCGAGGGGTCTCGTCAACGTCGAAAGAGGTGCATTTCGGCGCGACGACCACGAGGGGCAAGCCGACAGAACGAAAGGGAGATGAGGAGGAAGGATGCCCCTACGCGGCCGTCAGGACGAGACGACCGGGCGCCCTGGGCCGCGACCGGCCCGAGGCATCGGGATCGCGCTGCGGCAGGAACGCCGTGCGCTGCTCGCGATCACGTATCGCGGTGCGTATGCGGTGGGGCGGCACGGGCCGTACGAGCCGGGCGGCCAGGGCGGCGGCGCCCACGGCGACGGTGGCGGCGAGGGCGACCACGACGGCGCCCAGCCCACCCTCCCCGGCGAACAGCCCGAGGAGCCCGACGACCCCGGCGAACAGGAGCAGGGACATCAGCAGCCGCCGACGATCAAGCCTTGCCATTGCCGAGCCCCCTCCCCAGATCCGCTCCGTACCCACCACACCCAAGAACGCGATCTATCTCCTCAAGGTTCCCCAGACCACGAGCCGATATTTGGAGGTGTACTCGGGCGTGCAGGTGGTGAGCGTGATGTACGCGCCGGGCTCGCCGTACCCGTAGTCCGGCCGGACCGTACTGCGCGGCACGGGCGCGATCACCCCGGTGTCCCGCTCGGCGGTCTCCCCCAGGGTCTTGCCGACCACGTACGTGTACCGCTGGCCCCGCACGTCGACGATCAGCTCGTCCCCGGCCCGCAACCGGTTGATGTACCGGAACGGCTCGCCGTGGGTGTTGCGGTGCCCGGCGAGCGCGAAGTTCCCCCGCGCCCCGGGCTGCGCGGTCCCGGGGTAGTGCCCGGCGTACCCCTTGTCCAGCACGGCCCGCTTGTCGACGCCCTCCGCGACGGGCACGACGACCCCGAGCCGCGGAATCCGCAGCACCCCGTACGCGGCCTCCCGCGCGGGCGCCCCGGACGGGGAAGCAGAACGCGACGAGGAAGGAACCGGAACCACAGAGGATCCGGAACCAGAACCAGAATCGGGGCCGGGACCGGGACCGGGACCGGAATCAAGAGGGGAAGGGGACGGAGGAAGGATCCACTGCCTCTCCAATTCCCGAACCTCCTCCCGGGCGGAGGCGAGGGCCTGCCGGTTGGTCCACCACACCTGGTGCACCACCAGCAACAACACCACCACGCCCACGGTGACGGCCAGTTCGGCGGCCCCCCACAGCACCCCGGCGAGACCGGCTCGCCGCCCGCGCCGGCCGCCCCCCTGCACCACCACACGCATCTGATCCCGCACGGGCCGCACCTTAAGACCTCCCCCGTCAACAGACCAGGGCAGTACGGTGTGAACCATGCGCCCTGACACGCCTGCCGAGCACATCGCCGAAGCCGAGCGCCTCATCCGCACGGCGACCCGCTACCCCGAGGACCAGGAGCCCCTGCTCCTCCAGGCCGCGGCCCACCTCGAACTGGGTGACGCCCGGGACCGCGCCAGCGCGCTGTACGACCAACTCCTCGCCTCCTCACCCGCCGATCCGCACCTGATCAAGGCGCTCCAGGCGGCGAACCTGTGGGAGTACGGCCACGAGCCCGAGGCCCGCGCCCTCATCCAGGGCATCCGCGCGGCGGCGCCGGCGGACCCGGCCCCTTGGGAGGTCATCGCGGAAACCCTGGAAACGCACGATGAGTTGACGGCCTCGGAGGAGTGCTTCACCGAGGCCGCCGGCCTCCTCATCACGGAGGACGCGCCCCTCACCCAGGCCACCACGGCCCTCCTGACGGGCCGCCACCGGGTCCGCCGCCTCCTCGGACTCCCGCACGACGAGTGGGACATGGTCGCCGACACCCGCCACATCGGCCCGATCCCGCTGGACGAGCTGCACGACCCCAAGCGCATCTGGGCCCTCGGCTCCGACGACCCGGCCGAGCTGCGCGCCGAGATCGCCCGCCTCCGCGCCGAGCTGGGCGACCGCCGCGCCGCCCTCTCCCGCCCGTTCCCGGTGGCGATCCTGCACTGGCCCGCCCGCGAACTGGCCGAACTCCTCACCTCGTACCCGACCCTGGCGGCGGAGTACCCCTCGCACGAGGCCCACCTGGCGCACATCGAGTCCTCGCTCCGCGCCCTGGCCGCCTCGGGCACCACGAACCTGGGCATCGTCACGGCCAGCGTCCCCTCCTACGAGGCCTTCGCGGCATCCGAGAAAACCTCCCCGGCCTCCCCGTCCCTCCTCCCGGAGTACGCGACGACCCTGGCCGCCCGAGGCAAAGCCACCCCCTGGCCCCCCACCCCCAACACCCCCTGCTGGTGCACCTCGGGCAAGCCCTACGCCGAATGCCACGGCACCACCGGTTAAGAAGACCGGCCACCACCGCAGTCGACAGAACGTTTCAATGACGAAGGAACCCATGACCAGCGCGTACGAATCTGACCCGATATTCCAGACCAACCCGCTCCAGGTGCTGAATATCGTGACACGCATTCAGAATCGTGAGATCGCACTCCCCGATTTCCAACGCGACTTCGTATGGGATTCCGCTCGTACCGCCGAACTCATCGGCTCCATCATGTCACGCTACCCTGTCGGAACTCTCCTGTTCTGGGAACAAGGAGATGGCCAGCCTTTCGCCAGTCGTAGCTTCGACGGCGCCCCCAATACATCGAATAATCCACCATCGGTTCTGGTTCTCGACGGGCAACAGCGTCTCACATCTCTCTATCAGGCCCTGACCGGATCAGGCGACGAGCGTTACTTCATCAAGGTAGACGAATTCGTCGACGTCTACTCACAAAGCGTCCGCGAAGTGCCTGACGTCGATTTCGAGGAAGCAATATTCTCGATGCCCGCAGTAGCAAAAACGGGCCGCCGTAGTCAACAATTGACACCCTCGCATCTACCGATCTCCGAAGTGCACAAATTCGACGATTGGCTGGACGACTATGCTGACGCCATAGGAAACGACCCGCAAGTACCGCTGACGGCAAGAGAGGCGAAAAGCCTCTACCGAGAGATGCGCGACAAGTACATCAGCCCTTTGAAGACGTACGGCCTACCAGTTCTAACGCTACCCAGCTCCACCTCGATGGACGCGGTGTGCACGATCTTCGAGACCTTGAACCGGACCGGAAAGCCGCTCGGCCCCTTCGAGCTCCTCACAGCACGATTCTTCCCTCAGGGCGTAAACCTTCGAGATCTTTGGGACGAAGCAGAATCGAACCATCGGGCGCTTAAAGAGTTTCGGATCGATCCATATAACGTACTCCAGGCCATTTGCCTGCGCGTGCGCGGCACTGCACAGCGATCAGATGTCCTCAAGAAGCTGACTGGCGACGACATAAAGGACCACTGGAAAAGCGTCACGTCGGGATTCGCCGGCGTGATCGACATGATCCAGTCGGATTGTGGAGTCACATCTCAGAAGTGGCTTCCTTACGGAATGCTCCTCACCCCCATGGCTGCCGTCTGGGACAAACAAAAAGACCTTAAGCCGCTGGAGAGATCCCAAGCCCTGCGTCGGCTGCAACAGTTCTTCTGGGCGAGCATCTTCACGACCAACTACGACCAAGGCGCCAACAGTCAAATGGGGGCCGATTACTCCCGTCTCGCAAACTGGATCACCACCGGCGATGGAGATGCACCAGAAGTCATAGATGAACTTCACATCAATGCGACGACGCTGCGAACAGCCACGGTTCGTCGCAAAGCGCTGTATTCAGGATTGATATGCCTGCTTATCAAAAACAAAGCAGCAGATTTCCATACGGGGCAGAGCATGACAATTACGCGTGCTCACGAAGCGGAATCGCATCACATCTTCCCAAAGGCCTTCCTGGCCAAGCAGCAAGAATCAGAGAGTGCCGAACTGATGCTGAATCGCTCCATTATCGACGGAGAGACGAACCGTATCATTTCGAGTAACGCTCCGAGCGTGTACATCGAAAAAATGAAGACGACATACGGAGAGCAGCGACTTCACGATGTCCTCGCTTCTCACGCCATAGCGAGCCAGGAGGCCAGCGGCCTTCTCCATGACGACTACACGAGATTTCTTGACGAACGTCTGGAGAACATAGTGCAACTAATCGAAGAAGCCACTGGTAAACAGATTCAGCGCGAGGCGATCCGTTAGCCTGCCAACCCCTCAACCACACGCACCGTCAGTTCCGCGCCTGAGCTGTCGAGTCGAGTCCGCCGCGTGCTTCGAACCTGCTCGTCACGGCGGCGCGCCATCACGATCTGATGAACGCGCGCCGCCGCATCCTCCACCGTCTCGTGTTCCCAGACGCGGACCGCCAGCCAGCCGGAGTCCGCGAGTCGGCGGTCCGTGTCGTGGTCGCGGGCACGGTTTCCCTCGATCTTCGCCCGCCAGAACTCCGCGTTGCGGCGAGGCCATGTCGCGTGCTCCGGGCATCCGTGCCAGAAACAGCCGTCCACGAAGACCGCCACGCGCGCCGGGCCGAAGACGATGTCGGCCTCTCGGCGCACACCCTTCACCGGACGGCGGTGCACCCGGTAGCGCAGTCCCGCCGCGTGCAGTGCGCTGCGCAAGGCCATCTCGATGCCGGTGTTCTTGCTCTTCTGCCGGCTCATGCGCGCGCGTACTTCGGGAGTGCTCTCCAGGGCTTCCACTCCCTCATTGTCACGCCGCGGGAAGCTCCAATTGGACGTGGCCGCGGGCTTGGGCTTTGGGTGGGGTGGTGAGGGTGAGGAGGGTGCGGAGGGCCTTGATGACCTCCTCCGGGGTGTCGCGGATCATCGACGGGGTTGCGCTGACCACCAGGATGCCGTGGGACTCCAGGCGCAGGCGGCGGTGGAGGGTGGCGTGCCAGGCGTCGCGGGTGTAGTGGTACTCCGCCGAGTCGATCTCCAGGGCCACGCCCTCGTCCGGCCAGTACGCGTCGGGGCTGGCCAGGAAGGCGCCGTCCGGGGTGTACAGGCGGGCGTTCCACAGCGGGGTCGGGAGGTCCGTCGCCGTCAGGGTGTCCCGGGCCAGGGCCTCGGCGATCGAGCGGACCCCCGCGAGGAGTTCCGACGCGGCGGCGCGGATCGCCGGGCGGGTGAGGAGGCGGGCCGCGCGGAGCTCCGCGTGCAGGTCCTGCGGGTGGCACCAGCCGGCCTGGACGACATGGGCCAGGGTCGAGCGGATGCGGTCGGGGTCCTCGGACCGGGCGGCGAAGTCGGCCGCCGCGCGCACCGGGCGGGTGCTCGGGATGCCGGAGACCGCGATGGTGCGCGGCCAGCGGGCGGTGGCCAGCGGGCGGACCTCCGGGGTGCCGGTGAGCCGGCGCGGGGCGCGGACCAGGACGTCGGCGGGGGTGTGCGGGACGTCGCGGATGCCGAGGAGGGCCAGGGCGGCGGCGCCGGTGAGGACGGCCGTTTCGCCGGAGAGCGGGTCCACAGCGGGCTCGGCGGCGTACAGGACGGCGGCGAGGGCGCGTTGGCGGTGGTCCGGGGGGCCGGTCTGGAGGAGGTAGAACCGGGGCAGTAAGCGCTGCCAGGGCCCGCCCGGGCGGGTGCGGGAGGTGATCGTGCCGTCCGGGATCCCGGATGCGGCGAGCTGGTGGCGCGTGGCTGTCCGACTGCCCGGATGTCCGGTCGGCCCGCCGGCTCGTCGCGTGCCCGGGCGGCCGGTGGTTCGGCGGCCGGCTCTGGTCGGTCGTCTGCTGCGTTGTGATCATGCCGGCGGTATGCCCGGTCCGGGGGCACCGACACCCCGCCCGGGGAGCACGTCAGCGGCCCGGGTGGTCCGGGGAGAGGAAGACGATCACGCCCGTCTGCGTGCCCGGGCGGGCGGCCACCTCGTGCCAGCCCAGGCGGCGGTACGTGGCCACCGTGTCGGTGGCCAGGCGGGAGGTCAGCAGCCAGGCCCGGTGGTCCGGGGCGTCGGCGGTGATCTCGGTGAGCAGGGCGCGGCCGGTGCCGTGGCCGCGCGCGTACGGGCGTACGGCGAGCTCGTCTATCTCCAGCGCACCCGTCAGGAGTTCCCGCACCCGCGCCGGGCCGAGCTGCGCGGAGACCTGGGCGTACCCGCGGTCCTTGGGGAAGGCCGCCGGGGTGAGCCAGCCCGTGGCGAAGCCGTCGATGCCGGTCGCGGACTGGGCGAGAGCCGTACGGAAACCCCTGCGCCGGGTGTCGGCCTGGAGGCGGACCGCGAATTGGCGAATGGTTTCTGCGTCCTCGTTCCACGGTGGGGCGGAGAAGACGTCGGCATAGGCGTCGACCAGTTCGTCCGCGAGGTCGAGGACGGCCTGTCCGTAGCAGATCACGATGTCCGAGCTCCTCTTTCTTCCCGTTTTACCGTTTGGGGTGGGAGAGCCAATTTATGCCGGTCGGGTTCCCGAAGGCACGTATCGCACGGATCCGGCGAGTGTGCGACAAATCCCCTCCCCGTCTTCCGTGTCGGGGACCGCACAGCCGCGTTGAGCAGCCCGTGGACAGACTGATTCGGGCGGCCGGCCGGTGCCTGCTCGCCTTCCTCCTCGTCCTGGGCGTGGTGGCGCTGCTGCCGCGCGCCGTCAAGGACGCCGTACCGGACGGTGTGATCGGCGGAGCGGTGCTCGTTCTGGGGGCGCTGGGCGCCCGCCGGGTGGTCAAGCCCCCGCGTTAGCCTCGTGACAGTACAAGTAATACACGTGAGATCAGACGACTTGAGGAGTTGGGCATGGCGCGCGTACCGAGTTCCGCAGTGGCGGCAGCCGGACTGGTCGGCGGGTACGCCGTCGCCCGGTGGACCAAGAAGCGCCCGCTGGGCGGCGTCGTGCTCGGCGCCGCCGGACTGGCCGCCGGGCGGGAATGGCACCGGCGCGGCGGTACCCCCGCGGCGGCCGGGCTCGGGGCGCTGTACCTCGCCGGCTTCGCGGGCGCGCACCCGCTGGCCAAGAAGGTCGGGGCCTGGCCTGCCGTCCTCGGAGCCGCGGCGGTCGTGGCGACCGCCTCCTGGGTCGTCGCCGACCGCGGCTGAGCCGTCGTCGCCGAGCGGACCTGAGCGCCGTCGCCGAGCAGCACCTGAGCCGTCGTCGCCGAGCCGCGCCTCAGCCGCCCCCAAGAGGTGTCCGGCGCTACGCCCCCAGGGCCTGGGACACCGTGTAGATCAGCAGCCCGGCCAGGGCGCCGACCACCGTGCCGTTGATGCGGATGAACTGGAGGTCCCGGCCGATGTGGGCCTCGATCTTCCGCGACGTGTGCTCGGCGTCCCACCCGGCCACGGTGTCCGTGATCAGCGAGGTGATCTCGGTGCGGTAGGTGGTCACCACGTACACCACCGCGCCCTCGATCCAGCCCTCCACCTTGTCCTGGAGCCGGCCGTCCGTGGCCAGCCGCGCCCCCAGCGACAGCAGCGAGGACCGGACCCGCAGCCGCAGCTCGCTGTGCTCGTCCTCCGCCGCCGAGATGATCATCGCCCGGATCGCGGTCCAGGCGGAGGCGATCACGTCCTGCACCTCCCCGCGCTGGAGGATCTCGGACTTCAGCCGCTCCACCCGGGCCCGGGTGTCCGTGTCCGACTGGAGGTCGGCCGCGAAGTCCGTCAGGAACCGGTCCACCGCCCCGCGCGCCGGATGCTCCGGCATGTCCCGCATCTCGGTCAGGAAGCGGAGCAGCTCCTTGTACACGCGCTCGCCGACCTTGCGGTCCACGAACCTCGGGGTCCAGCCGGGTGCGCCGCCCTGGACCGCGCCCATCACCGACTCCCCGTGCGTCACCAGCCAGTCGTGGGCCTTGGCGCAGACGAGGTCGACGACGCGGCGGTGCCCGCCGTCCGCGACGACCTTCTCCAGGGTCTTGCCGATCCCGGGCGCGATCTCGGCGGTCTCGGCCCGCCGCGTGATGGCCTCCCCCACGACCGCCTGCACATCGGAGTCGCGCAGTACGGTCAGGGCCCCGCGCAGCGCGGTGGCCAGCTCGGCCGTGACCCGGTCGGCGTGCGCGGGCTCGGCCAGCCAGGATCCGAGGCGGGCGCCGATGCCGAGGGCGTGCAGGCGGGCGCGGACCACGTCCGGGGAGAGGAAGTTCTCGCCGACGAACTCCCCGAGGGAGACGCCGAGCTGGTCCTTCTTGGTCGGAATGATCGCCGTGTGCGGGATGGGCAGGCCGAGCGGGCGCCGGAACAGCGCGGTGACGGCGAACCAGTCGGCGAGCGCGCCGACCATGCCGGCCTCGGCGGCGGCCCGGACGTAGCCCGCCCAGCCGCCGGCCCCGGCGTGCTCCGCCCAGGTGGTCAGTACGTAGACCAGGGCGACCAGGATCAGCAGGCCCGTCGCGGTGGTCTTCATGCGGCGGACGCCGCGGCGGCGCTCCTCGTCGGCCTCGTTGAACACGAACCCGCCGGTGCCGGTACTGGCGCCTCTGCCGGTGGCTACGGCCTTGGTGCGGTGGTCCACGTGTTCCTCCCTTCCCCCGGGCGCCGGTTTTGTCTGCATAGCATCCGACTCCCGGGACCCCTCAGGAGTTCCCGGCACGCCGATCCGCCCACCGAGAGCCGGAGCCGGCTCCGGCGCCGGAGCCCGCAGACGCCCCCTAGAGCTCCTTGCGGAGGTTCGGGCCGCCCTTGAGGGGCTTCGGGCGCTTGGGGGGTTTGACCTTGACCTCCACCCCGCCCCAGAAGGCCAGGCCCGTCACGACCACCCTCGGGGCGCCCGGGGCCACCGGGCCCGAGGTGTCGCCGCGCTGGTCGAAGGCGCCCATGAAGCCGAAGCCCCGTACGTCGACCTCCACGCCCGGCGGGACCGTGATCTGGATGCCGCCCATGATCGCGATGCAGTTGATCACCACCTCGCGCTCCGCGAAGTTCGCCTCGCGCAGGTCGAGGTCACCGCTGCCCCAGAACGCCACCGCGTCCAGCCGCGGCGGCACCGTCCAGGTGCCCTTGCGCTGGAACGAGGACATCACCGCGACCGCCGCCGAGGCCGACGCCGGTACGCCGCCGCCGCCGATCCGCGAGGCCCACGAGCCGTCGGCCGCCGCCGGGGCCGGGGCCGAAGCCGCGAGCGGTATCGGGTGCCCGCCCGGAGCCGGCAGATCGCGGGTCAGCGGTTCCAGTTCCGCGTACGTCTTCGACGTGTACGCCGCCTCCAGCCGCTCCTCGAACTCCTCCATGTCGATCCGGCCCTCGGCGACGGCGTCCCGCAGACGCTCCACCACCCGGTCGCGGTCGGCGTCCGACGCCCTCAGCTCCGGCAACGGCTTCTCCGGCCGCTCGTCAGTCATGGGGAACAGCCTATGTAGTCGTACGGAAGAGTTGTATGGCCCAACCCTGGTAACGGCCCCCGCTCATCCCTGATTTAACCCTGGCCCTGGCCATACATCCGCGCGATCACGTCCTCGATGTCCGGCTCCCGCACCGACAGGTCCAGCAGCGGATACCGCGCCGCCACCTCCGCCACCAGCGGCGCCGCCGAAGCCCCCGCCGGGAACGCCAGCCACTGCCGCGGCCCGTCCACCTTCACCACCCGCGCCCCCGCCACGCTGATCTCCGGAAGCTCCCGCTCCAGGTCCACCACCAGCGTCCGCTCGCCGCCGCCCTCCCCCATCGAGTGCAGACCGGCCAGTGCGCCGTCGTACATCAGCCGCCCGTGGTCGATCACCATCACCCGCTCGCACAGCTGCTCGATGTCCTGGAGGTCGTGCGTCGTGAGCAGCACCGTCGTGCCGAGCTCCGCGTTCAGCTGCCGCAGGAACGCCCGTACCTTCGCCTTGCTCACCACGTCGAGCCCGATCGTCGGCTCGTCCAGGTACAGCACGTCCGGATCGTGCAGCAGCGCCGCCGCGATGTCCCCGCGCATCCGCTGCCCCAGCGACAGCTGCCGTACCGGTACATCCAGCAGCTCGGCGAGGTCCAGGCGCTCCACGCACCGCTCCAGGTTCTCCTTGAACCGGGCCGGCGGGATCCGGTACATCCGCCGCATCAGCCCGTACGAGTCCTTCAGCGGCAGGTCCCACCAGAGCGTGGTCCGCTGCCCGAACACCACCCCGATCCGGTGCGCCAGCCGCATCCGCTCCCGCGCCGGGTCGATGCCCGCGACCCGCAGCCGGCCGCCGCTCGGGGTGAGGATGCCGGTCAGCATCTTGATCGTGGTCGACTTCCCGGCGCCGTTGGGCCCGATGTAGCCGACCACCTCGCCCCGCGCCACCTGGAAGCTGATCCCGTCCACGGCCCTGACCTGCCGTTTCTCCCGGCGCATCAGACTCACCCGGCGCCGTACGTCGAAGACCTTCTCGACCCCGTCCAGCTCGATCAGTACATTCCCGCCCACGCCGCTCAGCTCCCCGTACTCCGGTACGAACGAAGTCCCGCCCGCCACGCCAGCGACGCGGGTACGAACACCACCACCGCCACCAGCGGGCTCACGAACGCCACCCACCCCGGCAGCCCCAGCGGATACGGCTGCCCCAGTACGTACAGGGCCGGCAGCCAGTTCACGAAGGCCAGCGGAACGATGAACGTGACCCCGCGCAGCAGGTCCTTCGCGAACACCGTCGGCGGGTACTGGAGCATCGTGTTCCCGCCGTACGTGAAGGAGTTCTGCACCTCCGCCGCGTCCCCGGCGACGAACTGGAAGGCCGCACCGGCCACCATCACCGCCCCGAAGATCGCCGCACCGGCCAGCACCATCACGGGCACCAGCAGCACCTTCCCGGCAGTCCACTCCACGTCCAGCTCCGAGACCGCCCAGGCCAGCACCGCCAGCCCCTGCCCGATCCGCCCCACCCGGCGCAGCGCGAAGCGGTCGGCCGCGACCTGCGCGAGCACCGGGACCGGGCGCACCAGCATGGTGTCGAGGGAGCCGTCGCGGATCCGGACGCCGATCCGGTCCGTATTGCCGAGGAGCAGGTCCGCCAGGCCCAGGGAGGCCGAGGAGGACCCGTACAGCAGGGCGATCTCGGGCAGCGCGAAGCCGCCGAGCACGTCCACGTGCGAGAACATGATCCAGATCGCCACGAAGTCGAGGAGCGTGATCGCCGCGTTCCCGAAGGTGGAGAGGAGGAACGAGGTCCGGTACGCCATCGTCGACCGGACCCACATCGCCACGATCAGTCCGTAGCCGCGCAGCCCCTCCACGGCCCGGTTCCGCACCGGCACGTACAGCGGCACGTCCACCGGTACGTCCGCCGGTCCTCCGGGCCGCGCCGGAGCCACCGCCACAGCCTCCACGGCCGCCACAGCCTCCACGGCCCCGGCTTCGAGCTCAGCCACCCTGGACGACCACCTTCCGTGTCGCGGCCGACTGCAACAGCCGCCCCGCGCCCAGCAGTACGAGCGCCCACGCCGACTGGAAGCCCAGCGCCCGCACCGCGCCCCCGGCGCCGGCGTGCACGCCCATCAGCACGTCCAGCGGCACCTGGAGCATCGCCGCCCACGGCAGGACGCGGACGAACTCCCCGAAGCCGCCCGGGAACACCGTCAGCGGCAGCAGCATCCCGGAGAAGAAGACCGTGACCACGACGGCCATCAGGTTGATCCCGGTCCCGTCCATCAGCCAGAACGCGGCCAGCCCCAGCAGGTACCGCACCCCGAAGCTGACGAGCAGCGCGAGCACCACCGACACCAGGAACAGCAGCCAGCGCAGCGGGTCGGCGGGCAGGGCCAGTTGGAAGGCCAACGCCCCCGCGAGCAGCGGCACGACCCCGCGCCCGAGCAACTGGAAGCCCGCCCTCCCCAGATCGCCGGCGAGCCACCACATCTGGAGGTCGGCCGGCCGGTACAGGTCGACGGCGATGTCACCCGTCCGGATGCGCTCCTGCATCTCCTCCTGGAAGCCGCCGCCGATCAGCGCGCCCGCGGCGAGCAGCGACTGGCTCACCCAGACGAAGGTCAGCGCCTGCGCCTGGTCGTAGCCGCCCAGCCCGGGCCGCTCGTCCCACAACGCGACGTACGTGTACGCGAGGACGAAGCCGAAGACGGTGTTGGTGAACACCCCCGCCGCCGTCGCCGTCCCGTAGGTGGCGTAGCGCCGGAACCCGCCCGCCGCGACGGCCGGATAGAGCCACGCCCCACGCGCCGTTCCACGCGCCGTTCCACGCTCCACTTCGCGCGCCGTTCCACGAGCCGTTCCCTGGCGCACCGTATCCCTCCGTTTTCCCCGGTCGTTCCTACGTCGGCCAAAGCGCGCGAGCTTAGTGCGGAGGGGCGATCCACGCGACCGATTTATGCCCGTCCGACGCGGAACGAGCGGCCAATCGGGTAGACAGCATGAGGTACAGACGTGGATATTTCGTACGGCGTCGAGGAGTTCTGGCGATGAGCGACCAGTCACCACCACCGGGCTGGACCCCTCGTGACCCGGACACCCCCTCAGGGCGGCCCACGCAGCCGCCGCCGGCAGGGCAGCCGCAGAAACCGCAGAAGCCGGCCAGTGAGAGGCAGGCCCGCCGAGCCGCCAAGAAGGCGGAGCGGAAACGGAAGCGGACCGGCTGGCGCCGCCTCGTCCCCACCTGGCGCATGGTGCTCGGCGCCCTCCTGCTGCTCGCCCTGCTGATCGTCGGCGCCTTCGTCGCCGGCTACCTGCTGGTCCACATCCCGCCCGCCAACGCCGCCGCCACCGCCCAGTCCAACCTGTACCTCTACGCCGACGGCTCCCAGCTCGCCCGCGACGGCGAGGTCAACCGCGTCAACGTCCCGCTCTCGCAGATCCCCCGCACCGTCCAGGAAGCCGTACTGGCCGCGGAGGACCGGGACTTCCACTCCGAGCGGGCCGTCGACCCCAAGGCGATGGTCCGCGCCGCCTGGAACACGGCGACCGGCAAGGGCACCCAGTCCGGCTCCACCATCACCCAGCAGTACGTCAAGAACTACTACCTGGGTCAGGAACAGACCATCAAGCGCAAGGTGAAGGAGTTCTTCATCGCGATCAAACTCGGTCGCGAGAAGTCGAAGGACTACATCCTGGAGGGCTACCTCAACACCAGCTACTTCGGCCGCAACGCGTACGGCATCCAGGCCGCCGCCCAGGCCTACTACGGCAAGGACGTCGACGAACTCAACCCCGCCGAGGGCGCGTACCTCGCCACCCTCCTCAACTCCCCCAGCGCCTTCGACGTCGTCGCCCACCCCCAGAGCCGCGACCGCGCGCTCGCCCGCTGGAACTACGTACTCGACGGCATGGTCAAGAAGCAGTGGCTGCCGGCGGCCGAACGGGCCGCCATCCGCTTCCCCGAACCCGGCAAGGTCCGCCCGGCCGCCGGGCTCTCGGGCCAGCGCGGCTACCTCGTCGAGGCCGTCAAGGACTACATCGTCGAACACAAGATCCTCGACGAGAAGACCCTCGCCGAGGGCGGCTACCGCATCACCACGACGATCGACAAGCGCCGGCAGAACGCGTTCGTCGACGCCGTCGACGAGAAGATGGTCAGCCAACTCGACCCGGAGAAGCGCAAGGCCGACCGCGTCGTACGGGCCGGCGGGGTCTCCATCGACCCGGCCACCGGCAAGGTCGTCGCCATGTACGGGGGCATCGACTACACCAAGCAGTACGTCAACAACGCGACCCGGCACGACTACCAGGTGGCCTCCACCTTCAAGCCGTTCGTGTTCGCGGCCGCCGTCGAGAACGACTCCCGCACCCAGGACGGCCGCCTGATCACCCCCAACACCATCTACGACGGCGACAACAAGCGCCGCGTGGTCGGCACCCGGACCCCCTACGCCCCCGAGAACGAGGGGCAGATCTCGTACGGGAACATCACCGTCAACACCGCCACCGACCTCTCCGTCAACGCCGTCTTCGCGCAGATGGTCGTCGACGTCGGCACCGCCAAGGTCAAGCAGGCCGCGATCGGTCTCGGCATCCCCGCGGACACCCCGAACTTCGACGCCGGCCCGGCCATGGCGCTGGGCACCATGCAGGCCAGCGTCCTGGACATGACCCAGGCCTACGCGACCCTCGCCGACCACGGCCGCTACACCCCGTACACCCTCGTCGAGAAGATCGAGAAGGCCGACGACGACGTCCACCTGCCCGACCGCACCCCGAAGCAGGCCATCAGCCGCGAAGCCGCCGACACCACCACGTCCATGCTGGTCAGCGTCGTCGACAACGGCACCGGTACGGCCGCCCTCGCCGCCGGGCACCCGGCCGCCGGCAAGACGGGCACCGGCGAACTGGACCGCTCCGCCTGGTTCGCGGCGTACACCCCGGACCTGGTCACGGTCGTCTCGATGATGGGCCAGGACCCCGATACGGGCACCCTGGAATCCCTGTACGGGGCGCTCGGCGAGGCCAGGATCGGGGGCGGCGGGTACCCGGCCCGGATCTGGGCGCAGTACACGAAGACGGCCCTGGAGAACAGCGACCCCCTGGACTTCGACCTCGATCTCCAGCCGGGCGCGGCCCCGTCCCCGCCGCCGTTCGTCCCGAGCAGCCCGGAGCCGTCGGAGGACGAGAGCACCCCCGAATCCCCGGCGCCGCCGAGCCGGCCGAACCGCCCGGGCCGGCCGACGCCGCCCACCGGCGGCCAGGACCAGGGCGGCCAGACCCAGGGCCAGACCACCGGGGGCCGGACCACGGAGGGCGACACCACGGGAGGTCAGACGGACGAGGGCACCTCCGCCGGAACGAGTACCGGAACAAGTACGGGAACGAGTACGGGGACGACCGCCGGCTCCACGTCGGGCTCAACGTCGGGCTCCACGGCGGGCGCCCTGGGCGGCGTGACGGGCGGCCTGCGCAGGCGCCCGCCCTCGGAATACCTGGAGTAGCCCCGCCCGGGGGGCGGCGGATCAGTGACCGGAGGTCGCCTTCAGCCCCACCACGGCGACCAGCAGCAGGCAGATGAAGAAGATCCGGGCGGCGGTGACGGGCTCACCCAGCACCGCCATACCGAGCACGGCGGCGCCGGCCGCGCCGATGCCCACCCATACGCCGTACGCGGTACCGATGGGCAGCGTCTTGGCGGCGTACGAGAGCAGCACCATGCTGGCGACGATCCCGGCCCCGGTGAACACACTGGGCCACAGCCGGGTGAAGCCCTCCGTGAACTTCATACCGATCGACCAGCCGACTTCGAGCAGACCGGCGACGAGAAGCAGAACCCAGGCCATGACAGGCACCTCCGGAACGAGAGCGAACGGGGTGCGTCGTCTTGTCGTCCAGCCACGGCTACCCGGTACGGCGCGTCTCGTCGGGGTTCCCCACCACCGTAGCAAAGCCCATGCGAAAGGGCCGGTGACACCGGTCACCGGCCCTTCGACGTCGGTCCTTCGCGGGAAACCGTTCTCCTACAGATAGAGCCCGGTGGAGTCCTTGGACCCCTCCAGCCGCTCCGCGGCCACGGCGTGCAGGTCCCGCTCGCGCATCAGCACGTACGTCGCACCGCGCACCTCGACCTCGGCCCGGTCCTCGGGGTCGTACAGCACCCGGTCGCCCGGCTCCACACTGCGTACGTTCTGCCCGACCGCGACCACCTCGGCCCAGGCCAGCCGCTTGCCCACGGCAGCGGTCGCCGGGATCAGGATGCCGCCGCCCGAGCGCCGCTCGCCCTCCGGCGAGTCGGACTTCACGAGCACACGGTCGTGCAGCATGCGGATGGGCAGCTTGTCGTGGGTGGTGGTCTTGGTGTCGTCGCTCACGCCACGAACCTACCCGCCCGCGACCGGCCCGTACGCCGCAGGGTCATCAGCGCTTGCGCCGTGCCGATACGACGAGCAGGCCGATCACACCGGCCGCGACCAGCGCGACCGGCACGATCCGCTCGAAGCGCGGGGCACCGTCCTCGTGGCGCAGGCCCTCCCGTACGTCCGTCAGGAGACGGTTCACGGCGACGACGGCACGCCCGGCGGTGTGGTCCACGGTCGAGGCGACCCTGGCCTTCGCGTCCCCGATGATCGTCTTCGGATGCACGCGCACGCCGATCTCGTCGAGCGTCTCGGCGAGCTGCTCGCGACGGCGGACGATGTCCGCCTCGATCTGTGCGGGGGTCCTGGCTTCGGGCACGGGCACCGCGCTGCCTCCGTCGTCGTCGGGTCGAGTAGGGGGCGTAGCCCACCATGAACAGTCTGTCAGCTTAGTCTCGGACCGTACCGATCCCCTCCCGAGGAGACTGTTGACATGAGCGAGCGACTCCAGCCGGGCGACACCGCCCCCGCCTTCACCCTGCCCGACGCGGACGGCAACGAGGTCTCGCTCGCCGACCACAAGGGCCGCAAGGTGATCGTGTACTTCTACCCCGCGGCGCTGACGCCGGGCTGCACGAAGCAGGCCTGCGATTTCACGGACAACCTGTCGGTGCTGGCCGAGGCCGGCTACGACGTGATCGGCGTGTCCCCGGACAAGCCGGAGAAGCTGGCGAAGTTCCGCGAGAAGGAGCACCTGAAGGTCACCCTGGTCGGCGACCCGGAGAAGAAGGTCCTTGAGTCCTACGGCGCGTACGGCGAGAAGAAGCTGTACGGCAAGACGGTGACCGGCGTCATCCGCTCCACGGTGATCGTGGACGAGGAGGGCAAGGTCGAACGCGCCCTCTACAACGTCAAGGCCACGGGCCACGTAGCCAAGATCATCAAGGACCTGGGCATCTGACCCGACCCCCAGCCCCCGAGCGGCCCGCACCAACAACCCGGTGCGGGCCGCTCCGCTTATCGGACGAAACAAGCCGTAACCGTCCGACTATCGCCCCGTTACTCCATACGAGAGCCGCACACGCGGCCGGAAGCGGAGGGGGCGTCGGATGGCGACGAGCCAATACACGAGGGAACGCCTGACGGAGGCGGCGCGTACGTCGCGAACGCTGAGCGAGGTGGTGGAGAAAGTGGGGGCGGACCCGCGGGGTGGGTCCCGGGAATACGTCCGCGTCCGCATGCGGAAGCTGGGGATCGACACATCACACTTCGAGCGGGAGGGGATGAAGTGGACCAAGGAGGTCCTTGAGAAGGCTGTGGCCGATTCCAGCAACATGTACGAGGTGCTCCACCGACTCGGCCTGGAGGCCGTGGGCGGACACCACGCGCACATCAGCCGCAAGGTGAAGGCATTCGGCATCGACACCTCGCACTTCACCGGCCCGAGGCGGACGGAGCGAATGCGGGACAACAGACGCCGCCGCACAGCCGAGGAGATCCTCTGCGAGGACGCCTCGCCGCAGGCCACAAGAACGCCCAACTCCCGGCTGCGGCGCGCCCTCCTGGAGGCCGGGGCCAGCGAGTGCTGCGCCTTCTGCGGCATCGAGGCGGTCTGGCTGGGCGAGCCGCTCGCCCTGGAGGTCGACCACATCGACGGCAACTGGCGGAACAACCGGCGAGAGAACCTGCGGTTCCTCTGCCCCAACTGCCACTCCACGACTGATACATACCGCGGCCGAGGCAAGGTGCGACGATGACCACCGCCAACCGCTACACGAAGGAAGCCCTGGCCGAGGCGGCCCGGCTCTGCTCGAACATCGAGGAGGTCATCGCCCGCCTGGGCACGCGACCGTACTCCCGGCTCGCCTCCTACCTTCTGAAGCGGTTCGCCGACCACGGTATCGACGTGTCCCACTTCCCCGCCGTTGGCCGACCGCCCCGGCCGACGGCGGCGGAGCTTCGGCACGCCGTGGACGCTTCGCGCTCACTCTCCGAGTCCCTTCGCATCCTCGGCCGGCCGGACAACCATCATCAGCGCGCACGCCTGAAGGCATGGATCGCGGACGAGGGCCTCAGCACTGCCCACTTCCTGGGACAAGCCCACCAGCGCGGCAAGCCATCGCCCACCGCCAAAACGCCGGACGAAATACTCGTCCGGCATGACAGACAGCGGAGAACCGGCACCAAGACGCTGCGTCGCGCGCTGCACGAGATCGGCGTCCCTGAGTGCTGTGACCGGTGTGGAACCCCTCCCGAGTGGACCGGGCGCCCCATGACCTTGGAGATCGACCACGTCAACGGCGACTGGAGCGACGACCGCCGGGAGAACCTCAGGCTGCTGTGCCCCAACTGCCACGCGATCACCAGCACATGGTGCCGAGGAGGCCCCCGCCGGTCGAGTTCCTGATCTTGCGCATTTTCGTACAGCCGCCTGCCGCTATCATGGCAGGCGGCTAGCGGCGGTGGCGCAACGGCGACGCAGCAGACTTAGGATCTGTGGCCCGTGAAACGGCTTGAGGGTTCGAATCCCTTCCGCCGCACAGCAACGGCCTGCGAATCGAAAGATCGATTCGCAGGCCATTTTTTTGTACCAGCCTCAGGCGACCAGGGCGCGGATGAAGGGGACCAGGGCGCGGAAGGCCTGGCCGCGGTGGGAGATGGCGTTCTTTTCCGCCGCGGTGAGTTCCGCGCAGGTGCGGGTGTCGCCCTCGGGCTGGAGGATCGGGTCGTAGCCGAAGCCGCCCGTGCCCGCCGGGGCGTGGCGGAGGGTGCCGAGGAGGCGGCCCTCCACGACGCGTTCGGTGCCGTCCGGGAGGGCGAGGGCCGCCGCGCACGCGAAGTGGGCTCCGCGGTGCTCGTCGGCGATGTCCCCGAGCTGGGCCAGCAGGAGGTCCAGGTTCGCCCGGTCGTCTCCGTGCTTGCCCGCCCACCGCGCCGAGAAGATGCCGGGGGCGCCGTTCAGGACGTCCACGCAGAGGCCCGAGTCGTCGGCGATCGCCGGCAGTCCGGTGGCCCGGGCCAGGGCGTGCGCCTTGAGGAGGGCGTTCTCGGCGAAGGTGACGCCGGTCTCCTTGACGTCCGGGATCTGCGGGTACGCGTCCGCGCCGACCAGCTCGTACGGCAGGCCGGCGTCGGACAGGATGGCGTGGAGCTCGGCGACTTTGCCCGCGTTGCGGGTGGCGAGGATCAGGCGGCTGGTCATGGACCCCATTATTCCGGCCGGCCGGGAGCGGGCTCGGGTCAGCCCGGGGTGCAGACCTTCGAGAGTTCCTTCGCGGCGTCGGCGACCGGCTGGATGTCCGGGTTGGCGTTGCCGTTCTCGATGGCCGTGCGGACGTTCTTCACCGCCGTGGTCATGGAGGAGACGGCCTTGCTCAGGTCGGCGTTGTCCGTCTGGTCGCCGACCTTCTTGAGGTTCGTCTCGATCTGGTTCAGCGCGTTCTGGGCGTCCTGCGGGCTGTTGCCGGCCTGGGAGACCGCCTGCTGGAGGTCGCCCACCCCGTCGGTGATGGCCACCGCCGTGTTCGCGCAGTCCATCGCCGTCGAGATCGCGTCACAGGACGTCAGCGCCGGGACGGCCAGAGCCGCGGCGAGCACGACGGCCGCTATGCGGTGCTTCGGGTTCATGGTTCGGGTCTCCCAGGAATCGACACGGATGCGAGATACGAGATACGAGATGTGAGGACGGGCGCACGGCTTTGACACCGTGCGCCCGTATGCAGGGGGACGCACCAGCAGCCCCGGCGGTTCTCGCTAGAGCTGGAGCGCGCCCAGCTGGATGGCCTCCAGGTCGGCGCAGCCGCCCGCGGCCAGGTCCAGGAGGGCGTTGAGCTCCTTGCGGTCGAAGGGCTCGCCCTCGGCGGTGCCCTGGACCTCGACGAAGCGGCCGTCGCCGGTGCAGACCACGTTCATGTCGGTCTCGGCGCGCACGTCCTCCTCGTAGCAGAGGTCGAGCAGCGGGACGCCGTCCACGATGCCGACGCTGACGGCGGCGACGGTGCCGGTGAGGGGCTTGCGGCCGGCCTTGATCAGCTTCTTCTGCTGGCCCCAGGCGACGGCGTCGGCCAGGGCCACGTAGGCGCCGGTGATGGCGGCGGTGCGGGTGCCGCCGTCGGCCTGGAGGACGTCGCAGTCCAGGACGATGGTGTTCTCGCCCAGCGCCTTGTAGTCGATGACGGCGCGCAGGGAGCGGCCGATGAGGCGGGAGATCTCGTGGGTGCGGCCGCCGATCTTGCCGCGTACGGATTCGCGGTCGCCGCGGGTGTTGGTGGAGCGGGGCAGCATCGAGTACTCGGAGGTGACCCAGCCTTCGCCGCTGCCCTTGCGCCAGCGCGGGACGCCTTCGGTGAAGGAGGCGGTGCAGAAGACCTTGGTGTCACCGAAGGAGATGAGGACGGAGCCCTCGGCGTGCTTGCTCCATCCGCGTTCGATGGTGACCGGGCGGAGCTGTTCGGGCGTACGGCCGTCGATGCGAGACATGCGTCCGAGCCTAGTCGGTGGCCGGGTACGCGAGAGCCGGGTACGCGAAGACCCCGTCCGGGTGGGTCCGGTACGGGGTCTGGCGGAGGTTCGAGCGGGAGCTCAGCTCACATCATGTCTTCGATGTCGGCGGCGATCGGGTCGGCGTCGGTGCCGATGACGACCTGGACCGCGGTGCCCATCTTCACGACGCCGTGGGCGCCGGCGGCCTTCAGGGCAACCTCGTCGACCTTGCTGGGGTCGATGACCTCGGTGCGCAGGCGGGTGATGCAGCCCTCGACCTCTTCGATGTTCTCGATGCCGCCGAGCCCGGCGACGATCTTCTCAGCCTTGGTGGCCATGTGTTTCTCCCTGAGTTCTACGAAGAACGAGTCTCGGCGGTCCTGGTCCAGCCAGCGCGATCCGCTTTGTCACGGTAGCCCACTGTTGGCCCAGCTACGCGAGCGTGGGTCCAGCTTCTGCCGAATGATGACGATCAGCAGCAACCTGCCCTCCGGGCGGGTGAATGCGACCGCATCACAAGTGGTCTACACCAGTGTGCCGCACGGGACGCACCTGCCCAAACGGGCCCGCCAGGGAGGACGCCGATGAGCGCGAGCAGTGCCGCAGCAGCACCGCAGCCAAAGTGGTGGAGCGGCTTGTACCCGGGCCTGCAGAAGATGGGGCGCAGCCTTCAGCTGCCGATCGCGGTGCTGCCCGCGGCCGGACTCCTCAACGGGCTGGGGCAGCCCGGCGTATTGGGTGAGGAGGGCCTGAACTGGACGATCGTGTCGAAGGTGATGGTGGCCGCGGGCGGCGCGCTGCTGAACGCGGACATCGGCCTGCCGCTGCTCTTCTGCATCGGTGTAGCGATCGGCATGGCGAAGAAGGCGGACGGTTCGACGGCCCTCGCGGCGGTGGCGGGCTTCCTCGTCTACCGGGGCGTGCTGCACGCCTTCCCCAACGAGTGTCCGATCGGCACCAGGTCCATCGGCGGCGGCTGCATCGGGCCGAACGACACCTTCGTGGAGTTCACGTACCAGAACCCCGGTGTGTTCGGCGGCATCATCATGGGCCTGCTGGCCGCCTGGTTCTGGCAGCGCTTCCACCGGGTGAAGCTGGTCGACTGGCTGGGCTTCTTCAACGGGCGTCGGCTGGTGCCGATCCTCATGTCGTTCGTGGCGATCGGGTTCGCGGCGATCTGCCTGTGGATCTGGCCGCCGGTCGGCAGCGCGCTGGAGTCCTTCTCCGACTGGCTGGTGGGGCTGGGTTCCTGGGGCGCCGGCATCTTCGGCGTGGCCAACCGCGCGCTGCTGGTGATCGGCCTGCACCAGTTCCTGAACGTGCCGGTGTGGTTCCAGTTCGGCAGCTACACCAAGCCGGACGGGACGACGGTGCACGGTGACATCAACATGTTCCTGGCGGGCGACCCGAACGCGGGGCTGTTCCTGACCGGCTTCTTCCCGATCATGATGTTCGCGCTTCCGGCGGCGGCGCTGGCGATCACGCACTGCGCGAAGCCGCAGCGGCGCAAGGAGGTCGGCGGTCTGATGCTGTCGGTCGCCCTGACGTCCTTCGTCACGGGCATCACGGAGCCGCTGGAGTACTCGTTCCTCTTCGTCGCGCCGGTGCTGTACGCGATCCACGCCCTGCTGACGGGCGTGTCGATGGCGGTGACGTGGGCGCTGGGGGTGCACGACGGCTTCAGCTTCTCGGCGGGGCTGATCGACTACGTCATCAATTTCGGCCTGGCGACGAAGCCCTTGCTGATCATTCCGATCGGCCTGTGCTTCGCGGCGGTGTACTACGCGGTATTCCGCTTCGCGATCACGAAGTTCAACATCCCGACCCCGGGGCGGGAGTCCGACGAGGAGATCGCGGCGATGGAGGCGGACAACACGAAGGCATAACGGTCCCCTGCGTAGCGCGAGGCCCTCGGATCCACGGATCCGGGGGCCTTCCGCTTGTTCCGGGCCGTTCGGGGGCCGGTACCGCACGCCCGGCCGCCCCCGCGGGCGAGATGTGGCGTAGACCACAGGAAATCGAAGGTTCCTTATCTATCCCCGACCATGCTACAACTGGTCTACACCACCCATTGGTGTAGACCACGCAAGCCCGGTCCGGAGCTCGCGTACCCCCATTTTGAGACGCCGCCATCCCCCGTTGCACTCGCTGGGCGGCGCCTTGCCTTCTGGAGGAACCTCATGTCCACAGCCACCGCTGCGGAAAAGAAGAAGGGCGCGGGCGTGATGGCCGTCATGCAGCGCATCGGCCGGAGCCTCATGCTCCCCGTTGCGGTGCTCCCGGCCGCCGCGCTGCTCGTCCGCCTCGGCGACAAGGACATGCTCGGCGATCCCTCGCTGCCGACGTTCCTGACCAAGATAGCCGGATACATGTCCGCCGGCGGTGGCGCGATCCTCGACAACATGGCGCTGCTGTTCGCCGTGGGCATCGCGATCGGCTTCGCCAAGAAGTCCGACGGCTCGACCGCGCTCGCCGCGGTGACCGGTTACCTGGTCTTCAAGAACGTGCTCGCCACGTTCACCGACTCGAACCTGCCGAAGATAGCCAAGGCGGTCGACGGCAAGGTCGTCATGATCGACGCCCCGGTCGACGCCAAGGTGCTCGGCGGTGTCGTCATGGGCATCGTGGTCGCCCTGATCTACCAGAAGTTCTACCGGACCAAGCTGCCCGAGTGGGCGGGCTTCTTCGGTGGCCGTCGTCTGGTCCCGATCCTCTCGGCCTTCGCCGGTCTCGTCATCGGTATCGTCTTCGGCCTGATCTGGCCGGTCCTCGGCACGGGTCTGCACAGCTTCGGTGAGTGGCTCGTCGGCTCCGGCGCCGTCGGCGCGGGCATCTTCGGTGTCGCCAACCGTGCGCTGATCCCGGTCGGCATGCACCACCTGCTGAACTCCTTCCCGTGGTTCCAGGCCGGCGAGTTCCAGGGCAAGAGCGGCGACATCTCCCGCTTCCTCGCCGGTGACCCGAGCGCCGGACAGTTCATGACCGGCTTCTTCCCGATCATGATGTTCGCCCTTCCGGCGGCCTGCCTCGCGATCGTCCACTGCGCCCGCCCCGAGCGGCGCAAGGTCGTCGGCGGCATGATGTTCTCCCTCGCGCTGACCTCCTTCGTCACCGGTGTGACCGAGCCGATCGAGTTCACGTTCATGTTCATCGCCCCGGTCCTGTACGCGATCCACGCGGTACTGACCGGTGTCTCCATGGCGCTGACGTGGGGTCTGGGCATGAAGGACGGCTTCGGCTTCTCGGCCGGCGCCATCGACTACCTGCTGAACCTGGGCAAGGCCACCAACCCGCTGGGCCTGGCGGTCGTGGGCCTGTGCTTCGCGGCGGTCTACTACGTGGTCTTCCGCTTCGCGATCACGAAGTTCAACCTGCCGACGCCGGGCCGCGAGTCCGACGAGGAGCTCGCCGAGCTGCTCAAGGCCGAGGCCAAGTAAGAAGAACCGCGTACGGCGAAGCCCCCGCTCTCCCTTCCGGGAGGGCGGGGGCTTCCTCGTGCGTACGGCCGAGAGCCGTGCTCAGACCTCGTAGACGGCGCCCGCGTACGCCAGGTCCACCGGGCCGTCGTAGACCGCGCGGGCGTCGGCCAGGTTCTGGCGGGCGTCCGTCCACGGCGGGATGTGCGTCAGGACGAGCCGGCCGACCTTGCCGCCCTGCGCGAACTCCCCGGCCTCGCGGCCGTTGAGGTGGAGGTCCGGGACGTCCTCCTTGCCGTGCGTGAAGGAGGCCTCGCACAGGAACAGGTCCGTGCCCTCGGCCAGCATCCCCAGCTCGGGGCAGACACCCGTGTCGCCGGAGTACGTCAGGGAGCGGCCGCCGTGTTCGACGCGGATGCCGTAGGCCTCGACGGGGTGGCAGACCCGCTCGGTGCGGACCCTGAACGGGCCGATCTCGAAGCTGCCGGACTTCAGGGTCCGGAAGTCGAAGACCTCGCTCATGGAGCGCTCGTCGGGGACGTCCTCGTACGCGGTCGTCAGGCGCTTCTCGGTGCCGTCGGGGCCGTAGACCGGGATCGTGCCGCAGCGGCCGCCCTCGTGGCGGTAGAAGCGGGCGACGAAGTACGCGCACATGTCGATGCAGTGGTCCGCGTGCAGATGGCTCAGGAAGATCGCGTCGAGGTCGTAGAGACCGACGTGGCGCTGCAGCTCGCCCAGGGCGCCGTTGCCCATGTCGAGGAGCAGCCGGAAGCCGTCGGCCTCGACGAGGTAGCTCGAACAGGCCGATTCCGCGGACGGGAACGACCCCGAGCAGCCGACGACGGTGAGCTTCATGGAGCGAGAACCTCCGGGGACGGTCCGTGGACGGAATGCGGGCCGTGCGTGGGTCGAGCGTAAGGCGCGAAACGTCAGGTCGCTCCTCCGCGGCAGGCCGTTGTGGGGGGAATCACCTGTGCTGTCACCCGGGGGAGCGACGGTGGGCACGGGCGTGCCGGTGCACTGCCGTGCCGGGGTGCGGGGGCGCGGCTACCTTCGGAATATGGACACGTCCTGGTGGCCCGCGGCGGTCGCGGTGGTGGCCGTGGTGCTGGTGGTGCTGGTGGCGGGGCGGCGGCCGGGGCGCGCCCGGCGGGACCCGCCGCCGCACGGGCCGGGCGCGGCGCCGCAGCCGCGGGCCGGTGAGCTGTGGTCTCTCGCGGACGGGCGGCTGTGCCTGGTGCTGGCGGCGTCGTCCGTACGGGCCCACCGGGCGCGGGTCGCGTGGATCACCGGGAAGTACGACGACCGGCGGGCCGGGGTGATCCCGCTGCCGCCGGGGACGGTGGGGGCGCAGGGCCGGGCGGGCTTCCTGGAAGCGGACCGGCCGGAGGAGGTGTGGGTGTGGGAGTTCCGCAGTCGGCTGGGAGTCCTGGATCCCGCGGTGTGGGACGAGGTCAAGGGACTCGGAGGTGGCGGCTGATGGTGCGGGTGCGGCGGGTGTACGACCCCCCGGAGCCGGGGGCGGACGGCGTGCGGGTGCTCGTGGACCGGCTGTGGCCGCGGGGTCTGTCGAAGGCGGCGGCCGCGGTGGACCGGTGGCCGAAGGCGGTGACCCCGTCCGGGGAGCTGCGCACGTGGTTCCACGGGGGCGGGGGCTCGGCGCAGGAGTTCCGGGCCCGCTACGAGGCGGAGCTGGCGGAGCCGGAGGCGGCGGCGGAACTGGCCCGCCTGCGCACGCTGGCCGGGGCGGGCCCGCTCACCCTGCTGACCGCGGTCAAGGACCCCGCCGCGAGCCACGCCGCGATCCTGGCGGAGCTGCTGTCCGGGTGACGCTCGGCCGGGTGACGGCTCAGCGAGGTGACGGCTGAGCCCCGGGCCCGGGGCTCAGCCCCGGGCCACCGGAGGGGTCAGGCCCAGAGCTGGCCCTGCAGGGTTTCGATCGCTTCTTCGGTGGTCTTCGCCGTGTAGACGCCCGTCGACAGGTACTTCCAGCCGCCGTCGGCCACGACGAAGACGATGTCCGCCGTTTCGCCCGCCGCGACCGCCTTGCGGCCCACGCCGATCGCCGCGTGCAGGGCGGCGCCGGTGGAGACGCCCGCGAAGATGCCCTCCTGCTGGAGGAGTTCGCGGGTGCGCGTGACCGCGTCCGCCGAGCCCACCGAGAAGCGGGTGGTCAGGACCGAGGCGTCGTACAGCTCCGGGACGAAGCCCTCGTCGAGGTTGCGCAGGCCGTAGACCAGATCGTCGTACCGCGGCTCCGCCGCGACGATCCGCACGCCCGGCACGTGCTCGCGCAGGTAGCGGCCCACGCCCATCAGGGTGCCGGTCGTGCCCAGGCCCGCCACGAAGTGGGTGATCGAGGGGAGGTCCCGCAGGATCTCGGGGCCCGTCGTCGCGTAGTGCGCGCCCGCGTTGTCCGGGTTCCCGTACTGGTAGAGCATCACCCAGTCGGGGTGCTCCGCCGCCAGCTCCTTGGCCACCCGGACCGCGGTGTTCGACCCGCCCGCCGCCGGCGAAGAGATGATCTCGGCTCCCCACATGGCCAGCAGGTCACGCCGCTCCTGCGAGGTGTTCTCCGGCATGACGCACACGATCCGGTAGCCCTTGAGCTTGGCCGCCATCGCCAGCGAGATGCCGGTGTTGCCCGACGTCGGCTCCAGGATCGTGCAGCCGGGGGTCAGCCGGCCGTCCTTCTCCGCCTGCTCGACCATGTGGAGCGCGGGGCGGTCCTTGATCGAGCCGGTCGGGTTCCGGTCCTCCAGCTTGGCCCAGATGCGGACGTCGTCCGAGGGCGACAGCCGGGGCAGCCGGACGAGCGGCGTGTTGCCGACCGCGGCCAGCGGGGAGTCGTAGCGCATCAGACGGAGCCGCCGGCGACCGCCGGGAGGATGGTGACGCTGTCGCCGTCCTTGAGGGCGGTGGAGATGCCGTCCAGGAAGCGGACGTCCTCGTCGTTGAGGTAGACGTTCACGAAGCGGCGCAGCTTGCCGCCGTCCACGATGCGCTCCTCAATGCCCTTGTGACGCGTCTCCAGGTCCGCGAAGAGCTCGGACAGGGTGGTGCCCTCACCGCTGACGGCCTTCTCGCCGTCGGTGTAGGTGCGGAGGATGGTGGGGATGCGGACCTCGATGGCCATGGCAGGCTCCAGTGGTGAAGTAAGGCGGGAGGGGCGTAAGGGCGCGCGGCGCAAGGGCCCCCGCGCGAGGGGCTGTGGTGCTCAGGCGGCAGGACAGATGCTGCTGGCGAGACGGCACAGGTCGACGTGCAGCCGCGCCACGAGCAGCAGCCTGCCGGGCGTCTCGATGCTCACGTCGTGGGGAACCATGCGGTCATGTTAACGATTCCCGGTCCCCCGTTTGGAGTGTGATCCCGCATCGTGGACGCCAACCGCTCACATCGTGGTCAGTAGCCCGCTACGACCTGCACTTCTTCCTCCGTGATGACGCCTTCGGCGATCCGGTACGAGCGGAACTGGAACTCGCCGATGCCGTCGGTGTCCGCCGTCGAGACCAGGACGTAGTGCGCGCCGGGCTCGTTCGCGTACGTGACGTCCGTACGGGAGGGGTAGGCCTCGGTCGCGGTGTGCGAGTGGTAGACGATCACGGGCTCCTCGTCCCGGTCGTCGAGCTCGCGGTAGAGCTTCAGCAGGTCCTTCGAGTCGAACTCGTAGAACGTGGGCGAGCGGGCCGCGTTGAGCATCGGGACGAACCGCTCGGGGCGGTCGGTGCCGGCCGGTCCGGCCACGACGCCGCAGGCCTCGTCGGGGTGGTCCTTGCGGGCGTGCTCGACGATCCGGTCGTACAGCGCCTGGGTGAGGGTCAGCATGGTCGACAGGATAAGCAGACGGGCCCTCCCGTACCGAGGTGTGGTACGGGAGGGCCCGGATGCTGGACAGGATCGGTCAGGCGACCGGCTCTGCGGCTTTGTCGGCCCCGCCGGCCTTGTTGAAGGCGGCTCCGGCCGGGTTGCGCTTCTTGAGCACCAGGTACGAGACGCCCAGGATCAGGCCCCACAGCGGCGCGCAGTACAGCGAGACGCGGGAGTCCTTGTCGATGCCCATCATCACGATGACCATGCCGATGAACAGCAGGGCGAACCAGCTGCTCCACGGGGCGCCGGGGGCCCGGAAGGGGGACTGCGGCAGCTCGCCGCGGTCGGCCTTGGCGCGGTAGCGGATCTGGCAGACCAGGATCATGATCCAGGCCCACATGCCGGAGATGGTGGCGAAGGAGACGACGTAGTCGAAGGCCTTGCCCGGGGCGACGTAGTTGATCCAGACGCCCACCAGCATCAGCGCGGCGGAGAAGGTGGTGCCGACCAGCGGGGTGCCGCTCTTGGTGAGCTTGGTGAAGAACTTCGGGCCCTGGCCGTTGAGCGCGAGGTCGCGCAGCATGCGGCCGGTGGAGTACATGCCCGAGTTGCAGGAGGAGAGCGCGGCGGTCAGCACGACGAAGTTGACGATCGCGGCGCCGACGCCCAGGCCCATCTTCTCGAAGGCCAGCACGAACGGGCTCTCGCCCGCCTTGAAGTTGGACCACGGGATGACCGACATGATCATGATGAGCGCGCCGACGTAGAAGACGGCGATGCGCCACGGCACGGTGTTGATGGCCTTGGGCAGGGTCTTCTCGGGGTCCTTGGACTCGCCGGCGGTGACACCGACCAGCTCGACCGCGAGGAAGGCGAACATGACGATCTGCAGCGTCATCAGCGTCTCGCCGATGCCGTTGGGGAAGAAGCCGCGGTCGCTCCAGAGGTTGGAGACGGACGCGGTGGCGGCGGCGTCGGAGAAGCCGACGGTGAGGATGCCGGCGCAGATCAGGATCATGCCGACGATGGCTGTGACCTTGACCATGGAGAACCAGAACTCCAGCTCACCGAAGAGCTTCACGGAGATCAGGTTGGCGGCGTAGAGGATGACCGTGAAGATCAGCGCGTAGGCCCACTGCGGGAAGCTGTCGTGGGTCCAGTACGACATGTACTTGGCCGCCGCGGTCACCTCGGTGATGCCGGTGACCACCCAGAAGAGCCAGTACGTCCAGCCGGTCGCGTACCCCCAGAAGGGGCCCAGGAACTCCCGGGCGTAGTCCGAGAAGGAGCCCGAGACCGGGCGGTACATCAGCAGCTCGCCGAGGGCGCGCATGATGAAGAAGATGACCAGGCCCGCGATGGCGTAGGCCAGGATCAGGCTCGGTCCGGCCTTCGAGATCGCCTTGCCGGCGCCCAGGAAGAGGCCGGTGCCGATGGCTCCGCCGATCGCGATCATCTGGATCTGGCGGGCTCCGAGTGCGCGGTGGTATCCCTCGCCACCCTCGGCCGCGGCGCCCTCGCCGGGCGTCCTGTCGTGCTGCTCGACCTGCACAGAGGTCATGTGTTGGTGCGCCTTTCTCCACGCCGACCCGCGCCTGCGAAGGCAGCGGATCGGGTCCTCGATCCCCCCGGATACGGATGGAGTTGCACCCGGCGGTCAGCCGGTTCAAGCAGGCCGGGGGACATGGGTGGCGCCCCGTCGGCGGTCGTGAAGATTTATCACGGGCTTATGGGTGCCGGAGGCGTGGAAAAGTGACCTGGAGCATAATAAATTCAGGACATAGGTCCTGAAACGCGTCAGATCACCGCATCGCGGTGATCTGATCGTTATCCGGATTTGAGCGTCCGCTGAGCGAACGGCGTTCGCTTCGGCGGCTGCTCCGTTGGTTCACTGCGGGGGCTCAGAGCGTTTCGATGAGCGTCTCCTGGAGGCCACCCAGCCACAGGTACGCCATCACCATCGGCTTGCGCGGATCGTCGTCCGGCAGCCGGAAGAGCATCGCGCTCTCGTCGTCCTCGGTGATGTCGAGCCGGGCCGCGATGGTCAGGCGCAGGTCGTTGAGCGCGCCCAGCCAGCGCAGCGGCAGCTCTCCGGTGAGCTCCAGCAGCGCCGTCCCCTCGCCGCCGGGCGTCAGCCCGTCCAGGCTCCGTACGACGGCCAGCGCGTCCTCCCGCTTGCGGGTGCGCAGGTCGTTCTCGGTGAACCGGCGGAACTCCGCCGACCGGGCGGCCAGCTCGGCCGGGTCGACGCCCTGGTCCTCGGCGCCGGGGCCGCCGTAGGCGTCGGGGAAGAGCCGGATCAGCGCGGGGTCGGAGGGCCGCTCGGTGGGCCCCTGGTTGCCCTCGGCGAACAGCACGGCCAGCGGGTCGGCGTCCTCTTCGGGCTCGGGCGCGCCCGGTCCGATGAGCTCCAGCAGCTGCACGGCCAGCGAGCGCAGGATGGAGATCTCGATCTCGTCCAGCGCGATGGCGGCGCCGCCGCCCTTCAGGGCTTCGAACATCCCGGCGGAGCGCCCCATCAGAAGCGGTCCTGGGAGAGGGTCGCCCACAGGCCGTAGCCGTGCATGGCCTGCACGTCGCGCTCCATTTCCTCGCGGCTGCCGCTGGACACGACCGCCCGACCCTTGTGGTGGACGTCGAGCATCAGCTTGTGCGCCTTGTCCTTCGAATAGCCGAAGTACGCCTGGAACACGTACGTCACGTAGCTCATGAGGTTGACCGGGTCGTTGTGCACCAGGGTCACCCAGGGGACGTCGGGTTCGGGGACAGCGAAGGTCTCTTCGGCCGACTCGGTGCGTTCGATCTCAATGGGAGCAACACTCACTTGTCCCATGCTGCCACTGCTACCGGCCGGTCGCACAAACGGGTCCCGAGATCTCGTCACTTTGACGAAATGTGCGCTAGCATCCGAGGCATGAACCCTGCGGACCTGGGCCTGCCGGTGGACGTGCCGTCGACAGCGCTCTTCACGGATCATTACGAGCTCACGATGCTGCAGGCCGCCCTGGCGAACGGCACCGCCGACCGCCGGTCGGTCTTCGAGGTCTTCACCCGGCGGCTGCCCGAGGGGCGCCGCTACGGGGTCGTGGCGGGCACCGGCCGCGTCCTGGACGCGGTGGAGAACTTCCGCTTCGACGCGGCCGTGCTGGAGTTCCTGCGCGAGAGTGCAGTCGTCGACATGCGGACGCTGGACTGGCTGTCCTCGTACCGCTTCTCGGGCGACATCTGGGGCTACCCGGAGGGAGAGGTCTACTTCCCCGGCTCGCCGATCCTGCGCGTCGAGGGCAGCTTCGCCGAGTGCGTCCTGCTGGAGACCGTGATCCTGTCGATCCTGAACCACGACTCGGCGATCGCGGCCGCCGCCTCCCGGATGGCCTCGGCGGCCGGCGGGCGGCCGCTGATCGAGATGGGCGCGCGGCGCACGCACGAGCTGGCCGCGGTGGCCGCCTCGCGGGCCGCGTACGTCGGCGGCTTCGCCTCCACCTCGGACCTGGCGGCCGGCTTCCGGTACGGGATCCCGACGGTCGGGACCTCGGCGCACGCCTTCACGCTGGTGCACGACACCGAGCGGGACGCCTTCCAGGCCCAGGTGGCCTCGCTGGGCAGCGGGACCACGCTGCTGGTGGACACGTACGACGTGGCGGAGGCCGTACGGACGGCCGTCGAGGTGGCCGGTACGGGGCTGGGGGCGGTCCGGATCGACTCCGGCGACCTGCTGCTCGTCGCGCACCGGGTGCGCCACCAGCTCGATGAGCTCGGGGCGACGGGGACGCGGATCGTGGTGACCTCGGACCTGGACGAGTACGCGATCGCCTCGCTGGCGGCGGCTCCGGTGGACGCGTACGGGGTCGGCACGCAGCTGGTGACGGGCAGCGGGCACCCCACGTGCTCGATGGTCTACAAGCTGGTGGCGCGGGCCACGTCGGCGGACCCGAAGGCGCCGCTGGTGCCGGTGGCGAAGAAGTCCACGGGCGGGAAGACCTCGATCGGCGGCCGCAAGTGGGCGGCGCGGCGGGTGGACGCGGAGGGGGTCGCGGAGGCGGAGGTGGTCGGGACCGGCGCGGTGCCGGCGGCGCTCTCGGACACCCAGCTCCTCGTCCAGCTGGTGAAGGCGGGCGAGGTGGTCGCCCGCGAGCCCCTGGAGGCGGCCCGCGACCGCCACCGCGAGGCCTGCGCCGGCCTCCCGCTCTCGGCGACGCAGCTCTCGCGCGGCGAGCCGGTCATCCCGACGGAGTACGCCTAGACCCGAGCGGTGCCCCACGGACCGGGGCGGCGCACCCGGTTTCGGGGAGGGGCGGGGCGGGGGAAGAGCCCGCGCAGCGGCAGACACGACAACCGAAGGACACGCGACATGCACCGCGCACTGATCGTCGTCGACGTACAGAACGACTTCTGCGAAGGCGGCAGCCTCGCGGTCACCGGCGGGGCCGATGTCGCCGCCGCGATCACCGAGCTGATCGGCCAGTCCACGGCCGGCTACCGGCACGTCGTCGCCAGCCGCGACCGCCACATCGACCCCGGGTCGCACTTCGCCCGCCCCCCGGCCGAGCCGGACTACGAGACCTCCTGGCCGGTCCACTGCGTCGCCGGGACCGAGGGCGTCGGGTTCCACCCGAACTTCGCCCCCGCCGTCGCCTCCGGAGCCGTTACCGCCGTCTTCGACAAGGGGGCCTACGAGGCCGCGTACAGCGGGTTCGAGGGGTCCAACGAGAACGGCACCCCGCTCACCCAGTGGCTGCGGGACCAGCGCGTGAGCGAGGTGGACGTCGTCGGGATCGCCACCGACCACTGCGTGCGGGCCACGGCCCTCGACGCCATACGCGCCGGCTTCACCACCCGCGTGCTGCTGGACCTGTCGGTCGCCGTGGCCCCCCACACCGCCGCCAGGGCGCTGGAGGAGCTCCGCTCGGCCGGCGTCAAGCTGATCGGCGAGAGCCCCCGCTAGGAGCCCGCAAGGCCGTCACCAAGGGCCTGCCGGGCCGGCTAGTGCCCCAGCAGGGCCCGGATCGGGTGCCAGAGCTCCTGCGCCCGGTCCGGGGCGCCGCGCCACAGCAGGCCGTCCGGGTGGTGCAGGACGGCCGTGACCTCGTCCGGGGTCGGCGGCTGTGCGTTGCCGCGCAGGTACACCGCCCGCATCCCGAGGTTCCGCAGCCTGGTCAGGGCGCGGGCCCGGTTCGCGGCGTGCACCAGGACGCGGACGTTCCCGCCCTCGCCGCAGGGCCGCGGCAGCGTGAGTGCGACCACCACGCTGCCGCCTGGCAATCTGACGAAACCTCCACCGGGCATGATCTTCAGCTCCCCCGTCAATAAGAAAAACTCGCACCCGCATCTAAACGCGAACGGCCGCCGCCCGCTAGGGGGCGACGGCCGATCATGCTTTGACCTGCAGGTTTAGCGAATTACTTGGCGGCGGGGCCGACCTCGACCGTCATCTGGAGACCGTCGTACGGCTCCTTCACGATCTTGATCTTGGTGTTGGTGTCAGTGACCTTCACCGAACCGGTCGGGTTCTCGTCGTAGTAGTACTTGCCCTTGTGGTCGTCGAAGACCAGGTTCGCGGGCTTCGGCTTCAGGAACAGCGCCTCACCGTTCTTGTGCAGGGTGAAGGCGTCCGTCGAGTACGCGCTGAACGTCGCGTCGTACGGCTGGATCTTGTTCCGCAGCAGGGTGCCGTCCGACCACTTCATCGGCTTGGCGTTGGCGTCGATCGGGAGGATCAGACCCGAGCCCGGGTGCTGGCTGGTGTTGTTGTCCTTCTGGGACTTGTCCCACAGCCAGATCAGCAGGCCGTCCTGGTACGGGTAGTGCTCCACCCAGCCCGGCTTCGTGTTGGTGAAGCCGAAGTTGTACGGGCCCACCTTGAGGGTGGAGTCGTACGAGACGTAGCGGCGGTTCTCCGCGATGTAGTACTGCGGGTAGTCCTTGGTGAAGCCGGCGCCGATGCGCGAGAAGCCCTTGCCGGTCCAGCCGTTGTCGCCGTTCTCGGCGCCGTCGGTGAACAGGGTCTGGCCGTCCGCGGTGATCTTGAAGGCGTCACCGGTGAAGCCCTTGCCGCCCGCGCCGCCGTCCGTCTGGTAGCGGAAGCGCAGGTCGATCTTCTTGCCGGCGTAGGCGTCGAGCGGGTAGTTCAGGTCCTGCCAGCCGGCGGAGGCGTCGGTCAGACCGGCGTTGCCCGCGGCGTCGGCCGGGATGGCCTTGCCGTTGGCGGTGCCGTTCAGGACGGTCCAGGTGGCGCCGCCGTCGGTGGACGCCTCGGCGTAGAGGTAGTCGTAGTCCTTCTCGATGTCCCACCAGCCCTTGAGGGACACGGCGGCGGAGGACTTGCCGGTCAGGTCGACCGAGCGGGCGAGGGTGTTCTTGAGGTCGTCACCCATGTTGCTCCACCACTGCGAGGAGCCCTCGGCGGGAGCGACGATGTCGGTCTTGACCTGCTTGTTCGGCAGCTCGACGACCAGCGCCTGCTTGTCCTTGGTGTTGTACGCCGACACGCCCAGCTTGTGGGTGGACTTCGTCGCGGCCTTGGCCGTGTCGTAGTTCAGCCAGCCCAGCTGGAGCTTGTCCCAGGCGGTCATGTCGCCCGGGAGGTTGCCTATGGAGTCCTTGCCGTCACCGAGCCAGGAGCCGGCCGACATCAGGGACCAGAAGCCCACCGAGTTGTCGCCGCCACCGGAGGTGTCGTAGAGGTCCGGCAGACCGAGGTCGTGGCCGTACTCGTGCGCGAAGACGCCGAGGCCGCCGTTCTCCGGCTGCATCGTGTAGTCGCCGACCCAGATGCCGGTGTCGCCGATCTGGGTGCCGCCGGCCTTGTTGTTCGCCGGGCCGGTCTTGCCCGCGTCGGTGCCGTAGGCGTACCAGCGGTGCGCCCACAGCGCGTTGGTGCCCTGGACACCGCCACCGGCCGACTCGTCCTCGCCCGCGTGGACGATCTGGAAGTGGTCGATGTAGCCGTCGGGCTCGTTGAAGTTGCCGTCGCCGTCGAAGTCGTTGCGGTCCCACTGGTCGTACTGGGCCAGCGTGGCCTTGATCTCGGCGTCGGTCTTGCCGGCCTTCTTCTGGGCGTCGACCCACGCGTTGACACCGTCACGGACGGTGTCCCAGACGTTGGCGCAGTTGGTCTGACCGCAGTAGTTCGAGCCGTAACGGGCCTCGTTGTACGGGATCTTGACCCAGTCGGCGACCTGGCCCTCGACCGAGTAACGGCCCGAGGAGGTCTTCTCGTAGTAGGTCTTCAGCGAGTTCTTGCCCTGGCCGGTACCGAAGTACAGGTCCTGGAAGTAGTCGCGGCTGAAGTCCTTGCGCCAGGCGGTGCTGTTGTTCGTGGCGCGGTCCGGCTCGGCGATCTGGTTGCGCGCCGGACCGGGGTTGCCGCCGTACTTCGGCGCCGCGGGCTTCGGGCCGTCCGGACCGTCCGGGTCGAACATGGTCGTGTTGTCGACCTGGTCGCCGAACTCGACGAGGATCGTGAAGATCTTGTCGGTCTTCTCGCGGCCGAGCTCGACGTACTTCTTGTCGTCGAGCTTGACGACCTTGGAGGCGCCCCGCTGCTCCACGGTCTTCTTGCCGGACAGGACCTGGTCGAGGGCGGCTTCGCGCGCCTGCGCCTGCTGGTCGCTGAACGGGCCCTTCAGGTTGTGCTGGACCGACTCCTTAGCGGAGGCGGACGGGTCCTGCCGGTCCGAGGCGGGCGCGGTCGACGGCGCCTCGGAAGCCTGGGCGGTGACGAGGAAGGCGCCGGAAGCCGCGGTTGCGGCCAGGGCCACACCGACGGCTGCGGCGCGCAGCGCTCGTCTGCGAGCGGAATTGCTGGTCACTTGATGTCGTTCCCCTCCCGCGGCCGCGACACAGGTCGGAACATCTCCGTTGGAGTGGGGGGTTCCGCGCGGCGCGCGTCTCAAGTGACGACATTTGACCGGAGAGTCGAGGGAAAAGACAGACCTTGACTTGTTCCTTACAACTGCACTATGCGGTCAGGGAGTTCCGGTATACGGACGTTCCTCTGCCAGATGGGACGAAGGCCGCGTCCCGACCCCACCGTGTGACGGGCGAGTGATCCCGTACGCCCCCCGTGCGCCGGGCACCGTGGGTTAGGTCACGCTTACTGGCGGTTCCGCTCGGGAATCCCCCGACATAGAGTCGCCTGACGCGCGACCTAGTTGAGCAGACTCCCCCTCCCGGCCTTGAGGACGGATACCGCCATGCCGCGTCCGACTGCAGCCCAGTTGTTCTACGGGTCCGCCACCGTCGTCGTGTCGACCATCGCCATGCTTCTGCTCTCGCAGACGAGCACGGGGCGCGGGATCGCCGTCATCGCCACCGCCGCACTCGCCCTCGGACTGCTCGTCGCGCTCACCACGGCCAGCCCCCGCCGGCGCGGCCGGCACGCGGCTCCGGCCGGGACGGCCCGGGCCGCCGCCCGTACCCCCCGCGTTTCCCGCGGTGTTACCGAAATCACGCCCGGAGTCACCCCCGGAATCATCCCCTCCGCCCCCGGGAGCGCGCCCGAGCCGGTCCCCGCGGACGCGACGGCGGCCGCCCGGGTGCCTGAGCCCCGGACGGCCGCCGTCGAACAGCCGGTGCACCACTGAGTCGTACGCGCTCCTGCCGTACGCCGGTGCGCCCCGCCGCTATGCGCTGACCACCACGGTCTTGCCCGCCTTGTCGTGGAGGCCCTGCTTGTACGGCTTGTCCACGAGGATCGACACGATCAGCACGATCTCCCACAGGCAGGGACAGCAGATGAGCGCCGGCAGCCAGAGCACGGCGGCGCGGCCGAGCGAGGCGCCCGACTTCGGGACGCTGCCGTCGTTGAGCATCGCGACGCGCAGCCCGAGCGCCCTCTTGCCGATGGTCCTGCCGTCCTTCTGGGCGAACCACCAGTCGTAGCCGACGAACAGGACGATCGAGATCAGCGTCATCGCCAGGCCGCTGCCGCTGTACGACTTGGTGAAGACCTCGCTGACGTCCTCCCCCTTGTTCGTCTCGACGGTGTACCGGTTCGTGCCGAACGCCAGCTGGATGAGGAACAGCGGCACGAGCACGATGACGACGTCGATGATGCGGGCCCCGAGCCGCTTGCCGAAGTCGGCCAGCGGGGGCATGCCGGCGAGCGGGTCGGGCATGCCGTAGCCGCCGCTCCCGCCGTACGGGCCTCCGGGCGGCGTGGGTGGCGGCGGGGGCGGGTATCCGCCGCCACCGCCCGCACCGCCGTACGGGCCGCCAGGCGGCTGGGGCGGCGGGCCGCCCGGGGGCCGGTCGTACGGCGAACCGCCCGACGGAGGCGTCGGCTCCTGGGGCTTCTTGAGGAACGGGTCGTCCTCGGGCGGCTGGCCCGGCGGCGGCTGATCGGTACTCATGGCCCGAGTCGAACCCGGCTCCGCGAACCCCGCAACGGGACGGCGTCCGTTCGGGGGAAAGGACCTCCCGCCGGCCCACGGGCGGGCGTCAGCGGGCCACGTACGTCTTGGCCGCCCGGTCGTGCCAGCCCCGGCGGCGGGGCCGGTCCCCGAGGCACCAGAGGCTGCCGGGGAGCCCGAGGATCGCGTACACCAGCCAGCGGCGCAGCGCGGCGCCGAACGTGGGCGGGTGGAGGGTGGCGGCGGACAGCACCCGGATCCCGAGGAGCTTCTTGCCGGGCGTGCGGCCCCAGCGGGCGGTGGGGAGCACCTCGTAGAACACCCCGAAGAGCAGTACGGCGGCCAGGACGAGGCCGAGGTATCCGGCGATGGTGGTGTCGAACAGCCACACGGTGGTGGTCCGGCCGCTGCCCTTGGCCGCGTCGACCTTGGCCTCCAGGTGGTCGGTGGCCGCGGGGACGAGGGGCCGGGCGGCGCCCACCGCGACCGCGGCGAGTACGAGGGTGTCCAGCGCGCGGGCCACGGCCCGGCGTACGAGCCCGGCGGGCCGGGTGGCCCGCTCCGCCATCCGCTCGAACACGGCCCGCTCGGTGACCCGGGGTACCTCGCGGCCGGCCGCCGGCGCCGGACCGGCTTCGAGGCCGTGATCCGCTTCGGCGGGGGTGGCGGCCCGGCGGGGGGCGGGGGTGGACCCGGGGCGGCGGGCCGCCGGGGAGGACTGCGCGGCCGACTGCGCCTCCGGCGCCTCGGGCTGCGGCCGGGCGGCCCGGTCGCGCCGGGCCGGCGCCTCGGGCTCGGGGTCCGGCGCCGGGTCACGGCGTACCGGAGCCGGCGACCACGGGGCGCGGTCCGCCGGGGCCTGCGGCTCGGGCCGGGCGGCCGGCTCGCGGCGGGGCGGGGCCTGCGACCACGGGGCGGGGTCCACCGGGGCCTCCGGCTCGGGGCGGGACATCGGGTCCCAGCCGGCCGGGATCTCCGGCTCCGGGCGGGGTGCCGGGTCGCGGCGGAGGGGGGTCTGCGGCCATGACGAGGTGAGGCCGGACGGGCCGGCGCCGGTGCCGGGGGCGGCGGGCCACTCGGGCTCGACGGCAAAGGGGGCCGGGACCGGGGCGGCCGGGGAGCGGGCCGACAGGATGCCCACGCTCTCGGCGGAGCCCCGCACGGCGGCCTGCGCGGGGAACCGCTCCGCGGTACGGGCGAAGGACACCCCCGGCCCGCGCTCCGCCCGTTCGGCCGCCTCCAGCGGCTCCGGGCGCGGCCCGCGGCCCGTCGAGGCCCCCGCCGGCGCCGAACGGGCGGGCGCGTGGCCCCCGTCGGGCTCCGGCTGCCCCGGGCTGCCCCAGGACACCCGGTGGTCGCGCGGCCCGCCGAAGCCGGACTGGTGCAGGGGGTCGGCCTGCCAGGAAGCCGCGGGCCCCGCGGGGGCGGCCGGCTCCGGCTCGGGCTCGGGCTCGGGCTCCGACTCCGGCAGCGCCTCGGTCACGCCGGTCTCGTCCAGGAACACCGGCCCCGTCTCGTCGGACCGGGCAGGGGCGGCGGCGGGGGCGGCGGGGGCAGGGCGGCTCGTACCCGGAACCCAGTTGAGGCCGTTCCAGTACCGGACGAACCCGGGGATGGACGGATCGGGGTAGTAGCCCTCGCGGGCCGCGTGCTCGCCGTCACCAGGGGAGGCCGTCAATGTCCCCAACTCCGATCGTGGCTTGAGGCTTGTGCAAGGGGAGGACCATAGCCAAGAACCGTGCCCCGACAGGTCCGGTAACGGGAGAATCCAAGCCTTTGAGCGAACGTCGCACCCTACGGCCGTTTTCGGTCACCCAACAGGATCCGGCCAATCCCCGATCCGGTGCACGAAGTCGCGTCATACCCGGGCACATCGGCGCTCTCACCGGGTGTGGGGCGCGAACCCGGCCCCGCACCACGAACCGGAGAACCGAAGAACCGAAGTGAGGCCGCCATGCACCACCCCGTCGTCGAGCGCGAGCTGGAACTCAAGCTGGTCCTGTCCCCCGAGCGCAGCGTCGCCGTCCCGGCCCGGCTGGTCTACCTGACGGAGGACCCGTACGCGGTGCACATCACCTTCCACACCGGCTCCAGCACCCCGGTCAACTGGACCTTCGCCCGCGAGCTGCTGGTCGAGGGGGTGTTCCGCCCGTGCGGCCACGGAGACGTCCGGATCTGGCCCACCAAGGTCGACAACAGGGCCGTCCTCTGCATGGCGCTCACCTCCCCCGACGGCGACGCCCTGCTGGAGGCCCCGTCCTCCGCCGTGTCGGCGTGGCTGGAGCGCACGCTGCGCGTGGTCCCGCCCGGCACCGAGGCCGATCGGCTGGGCCTGGACGCCGCGCTGGCGGAACTGCTCGCGCCGACCCCGGCCGACGACCTGTGGATGCGGGACCCGTGGCCGTCGGACGAGTCGGCGGACGGGGACCTGTGATCATGCGGATCCGCCACCTCCGTCTCGTCCACCCCGCGCCCTCCATACCCGGCGTACGGTCAGAAGAGCTTGCCGGGGTTGAGCAGGCCGAGCGGGTCGAAGGCCTGCTTGACCGCGCGCTGCATCTCCATCCCCACCGGTCCCAGTTCGCGCGCGAGCCACTCCTTCTTGAGGACCCCGACCCCGTGCTCGCCGGTGATGGTCCCGCCCAGGGCCAGTCCCAGCGCCATGATCTCGTCGAAGGACTCGCGGGCCCGCCGCGTCTCGTCCTCGTCGGCCGGGTCGAAGCAGACCACCGGGTGCGTGTTGCCGTCGCCGGCGTGCGCGCAGACTCCGATGAGCAGGTCGTACGCGCGGGCGATGGCGGCCGTCCCGTCCAGCATCTCGGCGAGCCGCGAGCGCGGTACGCAGACGTCGTCGATCATCGTCGCGGGGCGCAGGGCGTCCAGGGCGGTCAGCGACATCCGGCGGGCCTGGAGCAGCAGTTCGGACTCGGCCTCGTCCTCGGCGGGGACGACGGCGGTGGCCCCGGCGGCCCGGCACAGCTCCCCCACGGCGGCGAGGCCGTCGGGCGCGTTCGGGGTGTCGAAGGCGGCCAGCAGCAGGGCCTCGGTGGTCTCGGGCAGCCCCATCTTGCCGAGCGCGTTGACGGCACGGACGGTCGTACGGTCCATCAGCTCCAGCAGCGAGGGCGTCAGTCCGGCCTCCATGACGGCGCAGACGGCCGCGCAGGCGGCCGCGGCCGAGGGGAACTCGGCGGCCAGCGCGAGCTGCCGGGGCGGCGCGGGGCGCAGGGCGAGCACGGCCTGGACGACGACGCCGAGGCTGCCCTCGGAGCCGACGAAGAGCCGGGTGAGGTCGTATCCGGCGACGCCCTTGGCGGTGCGCCGGCCCGTACGCAGCAGCCGTCCGTCGGCGAGGACCACGTCGAGGCCGAGCACGTACTCGGCGGTGACCCCGTACTTGACGCAGCACAGGCCGCCGGACGCGGTGCCGATGTTGCCGCCGATCGTGCACTGCTCCCAGCTGGAGGGGTCGGGCGGGTAGAACAGGCCCCGGTCGGCGACGGCCCGTGAGAGCACCGCGTTCACGACGCCGGGTTCGACGACGGCGATGCGGTCGACGGTGTTGATCTCCAGGATCCGGTCCATCTTGACGAGGGAGAGCAGGATGCAGCCGTCGGAGGCGTTGGCCGCGCCCGACAGGCCGGTGCGGGCGCCCTGCGGGACGACGGGGATCCGCAGGGCGGTGGCGGTGCGCAGCACGTGCTGCACCTGTTCGACGGTGCGGGGCAGGACCACGGCCGCCGGGGTGCCGGCGGCGCAGAAGGCGGCCATATCGGTGGCGTAGGAGGCCGTCACCTCGGGGTCGATGAGGAGGGCCTCGGCCGGGAGCCCCTCCAGGAGGCTCGCGCGCAGACGCGGGGAGAGATCGTCTTCCCCGGCGCCGTCCATGACATCCATGACATCCATGAGCCCAGCGTGGCACCGGGGGCCATCGGTGTGAACACGGCCGCGACGGGCTTCGGACACCTCGGCGAACTCTTCATATTGACGCACAGTGACCCCATGGACCGTGCCACCCGTACCGCGCGTATCTCCCGTATCGCCCGTACTGCTCGTGCTGCTCGCGCCGCCCGCATCGAGGAGGAAGCACAGCAGCCCGCGCCACCCGTGACCTTCACCGGCCGCAAGACGCTCGTGGCGGCCGGGGTCGCGGTGGTGCTGATCGCCGGGGCACTGGTGATCCGGCCGGCCCGCCAGGGCGACGACGCCCGCCCGCCGGGGCCCACCGAGCGGGCCGCGTCGGCGGTCGGCATGGGTGCGCCGGCGGCGGCTGTGGACCTGACGGCGCTGGTCGCGGACCGGGAGAAGTGGGTCGCGGGACACGAGAAGGACGACGCGTCCTGGGCGGTGCTCGGGGCGGCGTACCTGGAGCAGGCGCGCCGGACGGCGGAGCCGGCCTGGTATCCGAAGGCCGAGAAGGCGCTGAAGCGGTCGCTGGAGCTGCGCCCGGCCGAGAAGGGCAACTTCGACGCGATGACGGCCATGGGGACGCTGGCCAATGCCCGGGGCGACTTCGGGACCGGCAGGAAGTGGGGCGAGCTCGTACGGGCGCAGGCGCCGAGCCGGTGGACGGCGTACCCGGTGCTGGTGGACGCGTACACGGGCCTGGGCGACTACAAGGCCGCCGAGCGGTCGATGGAACGGCTGCTGGACCTGAGGCCGGGACTCGCCGCGTTCATCCGGGCCTCACAGGTCTACCGGGACCGCGGCTGGCGCGAGGACGCGACGATGGCGATGGAGCACGCGGGGGGCGCGGCGAAGGCGCCGGCGGAGAAGGCGTACGTCCTGTTCCGGCTCGGGGAGCTGTCGTGGGAGCGGGGCGACGCGGCGGAGGCGCTGCGCCAGTACGAGGGCGCGCTGCGCGCGGACCCGGCGCAGGCGCAGGCGCTGGGCGGCAGGGCCAGGGCGCTGGCCGGGCTGGGCCGGGGCGGGGAGGCGGTCCGCGACTACCGGATGGCGCTGGGCCGGGCGCAGGTGCCGAGGCTGGCGCTGGAGCTGGGTGAGCTGCTGGACGCGCTGGGGCGAGGGGACGAGGCGAAGGCGCCGTACGGGATGCTGCGTACGGCCGCTGCGCGGGGCGCGGCGGACGGGGTGAACGAGGCGGTGGTGCTGGGCCTGTTCGAGGCGGACCACGGGGATCCGGCGGCGGCCGTGCGGCGGCTGACGCAGGAGTGGTCGCGGCACAAGGGCATGGAGGTGGCGGACGCGCTGGCGTGGGCGCTGCACAAGACGGGTGACGACACGGCGGCGCTGGAGTACGCGAAGAAGTCGACGGACCGGGGGATGCGCAGTGCGGAGTTCGCGTTCCACCGGGCGATGATCGAGCGGGGCCTGGGCGATGAGGCCGGGGCCCGGCGGCACCTGCAGGAGGCGCTGCGGACGAACCCGCGGTTCTCGCCGGTCCGGGTCCAGCAGGCGAAGGCGGCCCTCGCCACGATCGGCCAGCCGCCGGCGGGCGGTCCGGAGAACATGCAGCCGACGAAGCCGTGGGTGGCCCCGGACCTCCCGAAGGCGGCCAAGCCGTCGCCGTCGCCGTCGCCGTCGCCCAAACCCGGCCCCGCCGGTGGGTGAGGCGCTGGCGGTCCCCCCAGCGCAGCGAGGGGGAGGTCCGGGGGCAGAACCCCCGGACCCCGGACCGCGACCTACAGGTTGCCCCGCTTCTCCTGCTCCCGCTCGATCGCCTCGAACAGCGCCTTGAAGTTGCCCTTGCCGAAGCCCATCGACCCGTGCCGCTCGATGATCTCGAAGAACACCGTCGGACGGTCCTGCACCGGCTTGGTGAAGATCTGCAGCAGGTAGCCGTCCTCGTCGCGGTCGACGAGGATCTTCAGCTCGCGCAGGGTCTCGACCGGCACGCGGGTCTCGCCCGCCCACTCGCCGAGCGTGTCGTAGTACGAGTCCGGGGTGTCCAGGAAGGCCACGCCCGCCGCGCGCATCGAGCGTACGGTCGCCACGATGTCGTTCGAGGCGAGCGCGATGTGCTGGACGCCGGCGCCGCCGTAGAACTCCAGGTACTCGTCGATCTGCGACTTCTTCTTCGCGATCGCCGGCTCGTTGATCGGGAACTTCACCTTCAGGGTGCCGTCCGCGACCACCTTCGACATGAGCGCCGAGTACTCGGTCGCGATGTCGTCGCCCACGAACTCCTTCATGTTCGTGAAGCCCATGACCTTGTTGTAGAACCCGACCCACTCGTTCATCCGGCCGAGCTCGACGTTGCCCACGCAGTGGTCGATGGCCTGGAAGGTGCGCTTGGCCGGGCCCTCGACCAGCGGGGCGACGGAGACGTAGCCCGGCAGGTAGGGGCCGGTGTAGTCCTTGCGCTCGACCAGCGTGTGGCGGGTTTGGCCGTACGTGGCGATGGCGGCGAGCACGACGGTGCCGTGCTCGTCCTTCACCTCGTACGGCTCGTCCAGGCCGCGCGCGCCGTGCTCGACGGCGAACGCGTACGCGGCCCGTGCGTCCGGGACCTCGATCGCGAGGTCGACCACGCCGTCGCCGTGGTCGGCGACGTGCTCGGCGAGGAAGCGGCCGTGGTCCGTCGTCGCCTTGATGACCGAGGTCAGGACGAAGCGCGCGGCGCCGTTGGTCAGGACGTAGCTGGCCGTCTCGCGGACGCCGTTCTCCGGTCCGGAGTAGGCGACGAGCTTCATGCCGAACGCGGTGGAGTAGTAGTGCGCGGCCTGCTTGGCGTTGCCCACGGCGAAGACCACCGCGTCCATGCCCTTCACGGGGAAGGGGTCTGCCTCACGCGCGGTGTGGGGGATGGTTTCGAGGTTCGCCAGAGACTCAGTCATGAGCGCAGAGTCCCGCCGATCCACAAGCTGCGCAATAGTTTCCTGTTTGGCTGTACAGGCTGCCCAGTCGAGGCGGAGGATGGCTGAGAGATCTGTGCAGTATGACCACCCCCGCGCCCGGGAGGCACCCATGGGGATCGACGAACTCGACGGCCGGCTGATCGTCCTGCTCGCGCGCGAGCCCCGGATCGGGGTCCTGGAGGCCTCGCGCCGGCTCGGCGTGGCCCGCGGCACCGTGCAGGCCCGGCTCGACCGGCTCCAGTCGAACGGTGTCATCCGCGGTTTCGGCCCCCAGGTGGACCCGGCGGCCCTCGGGTACCCGGTGACCGCGTTCGCGACGCTGGAGATCAAGCAGGGCCAAGGGGCCGACGTACGGGCACACCTGAACGGCGTGCCGGAGGTACTGGAGCTGCACACCACCACCGGGCACGGGGACATGCTGTGCCGGCTCGTGGCCCGGTCCAACGCCGATCTGCAACGGGTCATCGACCGGGTGGTCGGGTTCGAGGGGATCGTGCGCGCCTCGACGGCGATCGTCATGGAGAACCCGGTGCCGCTGCGGGTGATCCCCCTGGTGGAGCAGGCGGCGCAGGAGGGGTGATCCCTTCGAGTGGCTCCCACGCTCGATTCCAAAGAACACGTTGCAAATAAGTCCTTGCATAGAAGTCTTTGCAACTCTACGGTCGACCCATGCCCGAAGAGCGGAACCCCGAAGAGCCCAAAGTCCGTACGCTCGACGCCCGCTCCCTGCGCGGCCTCGCCCACCCGCTGCGCATCCGCATGCTGGCCATGCTGCGCCACGAGGGTCCGGCCACGGCGTCCCAACTGGCGGAGCGGCTCGGGGAGTCCAGCGGCGCCACCAGCTACCACCTGCGCCAGCTCGCCGCGCACGGGTTCGTCGAGGACGCGCCGGAGCACGGCAAGGGCCGTGAACGCTGGTGGCGGGCCGCCCACGACGGCACCCGCTTCGACGAGCAGCTGCTGTACGCCGAGGACCCGGCCACGCGCGGCGCGGCCGACCTCTTCCTGCACGAGATCGCGACGATCCACACGCAGGAGATGAGCACCTGGCTCGGCACGGCCCAGGCCTGGTCCCAGGAGTGGCGGCGCGCCTCGGACATCAGCGATTTCACGCTGCGCCTGACTGCCGCGCAGAGCCTCGAACTCATCCACAAGCTCCACGAGTTGATCGACAGCTACCGCGACCTGCCGCCGGCGGAGGGCACGGAGACGGTCCGCTTCCACACGCACGCGTTCCCGCGCGCCGAGAGCGCCGCCGCCGCATGAGCCGGCGGCCCTTCGCGGCGGTCCTGGCCGCCAACACCATCTCCATAGCCGGGAGTTCGCTCACCCTGATCGGCGTTCCGTGGTTCGTGCTCCAGACCACGGGCAGCGCCGGCCGGGCCGGGGTCGTCGCCTTCTGCGCCACCCTGCCCGTCGTCGTCGCCGCCCTCGTCGGCGGCCCCGTCATCGACCGGCTGGGCCGCCGCCGGGTCTCGGCCGCCTCCGACCTCGTCTGCGCCGTATCGGTCGGCGCGATCCCGCTGCTGCACTACGCGGGCGTGCTGGAGTTCTGGATGCTGTGCGCGCTGATGGCCGTCGGGGGCCTCGTCCACACGCCGGGCCTGACCGCCCGCGGCGTCCTGTTGCCGAACCTCGCCGAGCACGCCGGCACCCCCTTGACCCGGGCGGCGAGCCTGTACGACGCGGTCTCGCGCGGAGCCCGGATGATCGGGGCCGCGCTGGCCGGCGTACTGATCGCGGTCTTCGGGGCCGAGTCCGCCCTGCTGCTGGACGCGGCCACCTTCGCGGTCTCGGCGCTGCTGGTCGGCGCCTTCCTGCGCGGGGTCCCGGCCGCCGAGCCGCAGCCGGCCGCCGGGAAGATCTCCTTCGCCGGCTACCGGGCCGAACTGGCCGAGGGCTGGGCCTTCCTGACCCGCGCCCGGCTGCTGATGGGCATCACCGTGATGGTGATGATGACCAACGGCCTGGACCAGGGCTGGTCCGCCGTCCTGCTGCCCGTACACGGCCGTGAGTCCCTCGGCGGCGCCACGGCGGTCGGCCTGCTCGTCTCCGTCTTCGGCGGCTTCGCGCTGCTGGGCGCCCTGCTCTACGGGGTGTGGGGGGAGCGGTTCCCGCGCAGGGCGGTGTTCACGGTGGCCTTCCTGCTGTGCGGGGCTCCCCGGTACGCGGTCGCCGCCTTCACCGACACCCCGCTGCCGCTCGCGGTGACGATGGCGCTGTCCGGGCTGGGCGCGGGCATGCTCAACCCGATCCTGACCACCGTGGTCTACGAGCGGATCCCGGAGGAGCTGCGCAGCCGCGTCTCGGGCGTGACCACGGCGGGCTGCGAGCTGACGATGCCGCTGGGCGGGCTCGCGGCGGGCCTGCTGGTCGACGGGTTCGGGGCGACGCGGACGCTGCTGCTGTTCGGCGGCACCTACCTGGTGGTCACGCTCTCGCCTCTGGTCTTCCCGGCCTGGCGGACGATGGAGCGCCTGCCGGAGCAGGCCATCGGCGGTGGCGCGCCGACGGACGTCAGCAGGACGGAACCGGCTCTCCCCGGGTCAGCGCACGCAGCGCCTGCACCGCACCCGTCAGGGAACTGACGGGGACCAGCCGGAGCCCCTCGGGGAGTTCGGACTGCGCGTCGGAGCACTCCGCCTCCGGTACGAGGAACACGCTCGCCCCGTCGCGCCGCGCGGCCTGGGTCTTCAGGGCCACGCCGCCGACGGCGCCGACCTTGCCGTCCGCGCTGATGGTGCCCGTACCGGCGATGGTGCGGCCTCCGGTGAGGTCGCCGCCGCTGCCGTCGCCGTCGAGCTTGTCGACGATGCCGAGGGAGAAGAGCAGGCCGGCGCTCGGGCCGCCCACGTCGGCGAGGTTCAGCTGGACCTTCACGTCCTTCGGGTCCTTGTGGAGGTAGCCGAGGGCGGCCTGGGTGGCCGTGGACTGCGACGCGGCCATTTGCTCCAGGTTGTGCGCCTCGATCTCCTTGTCGCTTCCGCCGGTGGGGTAGACCGCCTCCTTGGGCATGACCGCACGGCTGCTGTCGAACCAGTCGTCGACGAGCTCGGGCAGGGTCACGGTGGTGGAGGGACCGGTGGCCTGGATGGTGGTCATCCGGAGCTGGCCGGTGGTCTGCCGGGTCGGGGCGCCCGTCACGGAGATCACGGGCTTGCCGTCGCGGTCGCCGAGCACGTCGGCCGTGAGGCCCGGCTGGGCGATCACGAAGGGCAGCGGCGCGAAGGCCGCCGCGGCGAACAGCCCGAGCACGGGCACGGCGCAGATGGCCAGGGCGGCGGGACGCGGCAGACGTGTGAGACGAGAGAGCACCCGGCCAATGTATCGGGCGCCCCCGCCGCCCCCGCGCCCCACCGTGCGGGACGCGGCGGGACGGCCTCCCGTACGCCGCCGGGGCGCTCTCCGGGGCATGGGCAAGCGCACCCGGTCCGGCCCGGAGGCCAGGAGCCGGGTGTCGGCGTACGTCCCGTGCGTACGGCTCAGCGCAGGGCGTCGGCCACCTCGCGGGCCGCGTCCACGACGCGCGGGCCGACCCGCTCCGGCACGGCGTCGGCCAGCATCACGACTCCCACGCTGCCCTCCAGCCCCGTGATGCCCACGAGCGGGGCTGCCGCGCCGCTGGCGCCCGCTTCGAGCTCTCCGTGGGTCAGCGTGTATCCGGGCTCGGTGAGCGTGCCCTGACGGGCGGCCAGAATGGCCCGCCCGGCTGCCCCCCGGTCCAGCGGGTGGCGGAAGCCGGCCCGGTAGGCCACGTGGTAGTCCGTCCAGGTGGGCTCCACGACGGCCACGGCGAGGGCCTCGGTGCCGTCGACGAGGGTCAGGTGCGCGGTGGCGCCTATGTCCTCGGCGAGGGACCGCAGCGCGGGCAGGGCCGCCTCGCGTACGAGCGGATGCACCTGCCGTCCGAGCCGCAGCACGCCGAGCCCGACGCGGGCCCGGCCGCCGAGGTCGCGGCGGACCAGGGCGTGCTGCTCCAGGGTGGCCAACAGGCGGTAGACCACGGTGCGGTTCACACCGAGGCGGTTGGAGAGCTCGGTGACGGTCAGACCGTGGTCGGTGTCGGCGAGCAGTTTGAGGACCCTGAGTCCTCGGTCCAGAGTCTGGGAGGTTTCCGCGGTCACGACGCCTCTCCCTCTCTCGGTGAGCGGCGGTGACTCTCGGGGTGGATACGGCGCCGGTCCCACGGCGACGCACGAGAGGCCGCCGGTAGCGGCCATGGCACCGGCTGCGCTCCCGCGGCGGCTCTGCCACGGGGCGTTCGATGCGGGGACATTAGCGAGCGGGTCCGCTCAGCGGAAGGGCTCGTCCAGAATCCGGGCGCCAACTACCCCTTTGTGCCGGTTAACGATCGCCGCCGGGGTCGTTTCGTTACCTCGGCCGACCGGCGGGGCCTGTGCGATCGGCCGACCCGGATCACGGGTTCCGCGCCCCGTACGCGGCCGCCCCCGCGCCCGGTCCCGGACACGGAGCGTGACGGCGTCCCCGTACGAAACTCCAACGGGTTCACCGCATCCGGGTGGCCCACTCCTGGACCTTTTTGATCCGCTCCCGCAGCTGACCCGCCGTCGCCTCCGCGCTCGGCGGCCCGCCGCACACGCGCCGCAGCTCGGTGTGGATCACCCCGTGCGGTTTGCCGCTCTGGTGGACGTACGCGCCCACCATCGTGTTCAGCGACTTCCGCAGCTCCAGCAGCTCTTTGTGCGAGACCACCGGCCGCCGGTCGGCCGGCAGCTCCAGCAGGTCCGCCTCCGCGTCCGGCTTGCGGCGGCTGTGCGCGATCTGCCGCGACTGCCGCTTCTGGAGCAGCATCTGCACCTGGTCCGGCTCCAGCAGCCCCGGGATGCCGAGGTAGTCCTGCTCCTCCTCGCTGCCCGGGTGCGCCTGCATGCCGAACTCGGCGCCGTCGTAGAGCACCCGGTCGAAGACGGCGTCGGACTCCAGCGCCTCGAAGGACATCTGCTCGTCCTCGCCGGTGTCCTCGTCCTCCTGCCGGTTCGCCTCGTCCATCTCCTTCTCGGACTCGGCGTACGGGTCCTCCTCGCCCTTCTTCTTGGGCTTGTCGAGGACGTGGTCGCGTTCGACCTCCATCTCGTTGGCGAAGCCCAGGAGATAAGGAATGGTCGGGAGGAACACGGAGGCGGTCTCGCCGCGCCTGCGCGAGCGCACGAAGCGGCCGACGGCCTGCGCGAAGAACAGCGGCGTCGAGATCGTCGTGGCGTACACGCCCACCGCGAGGCGCGGTACGTCGACGCCCTCGGACACCATGCGGACGGCGACCATCCAGCGGTCGTCGTTGGCGCTGAAGGTGTCGATGTTCTTCGAGGCGCCGGTGTCGTCGGAGAGCACCAGGGTGGCCTTGGTGCCGGTGATCTCGCGGATCAGCTTGGCGTACGCGCGCGCCGAGTCCTGATCGGAGGCGATGACGAGCCCGCCCGCGTCCGGGATGCCCTTGCGGACCTCGGTCAGCCGCTGGTCGGCGGCGCGCAGCACGTTCGGCATCCAGTCGCCGCGCGCGTCCAGCGCCGTGCGCCAGGCCTGGGAGATGGCGTCCTTGGTCATCGGCTCGCCGAGGCGGGCGGCGATCTCGTCGCCGGCCTTGGTGCGCCAGCGCATGTTGCCGCTGTAGGACAGGAAGATCACGGGCCGCACGACGCCGTCGCCGAGGGCGTTCCCGTAGCCGTAGGTGTAGTCGGCGGATGAGCGCCGGATCCCGTCGTTCCCTTCCTCGTACGTGACGAAGGGGATGGGGTTGGTGTCGGACCGGAAGGGCGTACCGGTCAGGGCGAGCCGCCGGGTCGCCGGGTCGAAGGCCTCCAGGCAGGCCTCGCCCCAGGACTTCGAGTCACCGGCGTGGTGGATCTCGTCGAGGATGACGAGGGTCTTGCGCTGCTCGCAGCGGTTGCGGTGCAGCATCGGGCGTACGCCGACGCCCGCGTACGTCACGGCGACCCCGTGGTAGTCCTTGCTCAGCGGCCCGGCGGAGTACTCCGGGTCCAGCCGGATGCCTATCCGGGCGGCGGCCTCGGCCCACTGCTTCTTCAGGTGCTCGGTCGGCGCGACGACGGTCACCTGCTGCACGACGTGGTGGTGCAGCAGCCAGGAAGCGAGCGTCAGCGCGAAGGTCGTCTTGCCCGCGCCGGGCGTCGCGACCGCGAGGAAGTCGCGGGGCTGGGTCTGGATGTACCGGTCCAGCGCACCCTGCTGCCAGGCGCGCAGCTTGCTGGCGGTACCCCAGGGGGCACGGCCGGGGAAGGCGGGTGAGAGGTGGTGGGAGGCGGTAGTAGTCACGGTCTCCGGTTCGGGCTCTCGGCGGCGGTCGTACGTAGGACAACCGGGCCACCCTACCGGGGCCGGCCGACCCCTCGGGGAGGGACAGGCCCGTGACCTCGGCGGGTGCGGCGAGCGTCACATCCGGCGCAACCGCTCGGCGATGCGGGCGACATCGGCCTCGTCGCCGGCGGCGACATCGATGACCAGGTCGTACGCGGCGTCCTGGTCGACGTCGGCGAGGTCGATGCCGTTCACGGCCAGGAAGGTCGCGGCGGCGAGCCAGGCCGTCCGCTTGTTCCCGTCGACGAGGGGGTGGTTGATCGCGATCCCGTGCAGCAGCGCGGCGGCCTGCTCGTACGGGTCCTCGTACGCGGGCGTACCGAACTCCCCCAGCTACCGCTGGGAGGTGCCCCCAGCGCCCGCGGCCGGTGCACGGCGGACTCCAGCAGCCCAGGGGCGCGCAGCTCGACGCTCTGCTCCAGGCAGGCGAGCCCGGCCAGGCCGACCACCTCGGCGAGGGTCAGGTACCGCACCCCCATGCCTGCGCTTCCGCTGTTGCTGTTGCTGTTGCTGTTGCTTCCGCTGGTGCCGCTCACTGGCCGAGCCGCTTCAACAGCGCGTCGTGCCGCTGCGCCAACCGCGCGGCCTCGCTCCCGACCCGCGCCCGCTCCGCCCGCAGGTACTGCCGCACGGCATCGCGCGCCACTTCCTCAGGTGCACGCCCACAGGGCATCTGCAAGATCGGCGAGTTCGGCCAAGTCGCCACGATCAAGCCGAATGATCAAGTTCTCTACCCGCGCAGCGTACGCACCCGCTCCCCCGCCCCTCACCACCTTTTCGAGCCCGGCCGGGGACGCGGCCCGGGCGGCGGCCCGCTCACGCGCGCGCGGCCACCGGCTCCGGCCCTCGCACATACAGCCGGGTCGCGACCCACGCCCCCACCAGCGCCACGCAGGCCATCGGCAGGAAGACCACGGCGAACGCGGCGGGGTGCGCGGTGGCCGCCCCCTCGGCGGCAACGGCATGCGAAGCCGAACCCACCGCCCCCACCGCTCCCCCGCCCAGCGCGGCGAACGCCGCGCCCCCCGCCGCCAGCAGCACCACATTGGCCAGCGCGTCCGAGATCTGCAGCGCGGCGGAATTGGACCCCGCCTCCTCCGGCGCCGACAGCTCCAGCAGCAGCACGCTCGTCGAAGCGGTCACCAGCCCCATCCCCAGGCACCCCACTGCCCAGGCGACCGCCAGCGTCCACACCGGCACGGACTCGATCAGCACCGCCGGCGCGGCCGCGATGGCGAAGGCCACCAGCACCATCCCCGCCACCATCAGCCGCTCCCGGTACGGCGCCATCCGCCCCTTCGACTGCAGCCACGAGCCGCCGGCCCAGGTCAGCCCACCCGCCGCCAGCGAGAACCCGGCCAGCGTCGGGCTCAGCCCCCGCTGGGTGACCAGCATCAGCGGCACGAAGCTCTCCGCCGAGATGAACGCCCCCGCCGCCACCCCGCGCAGCAGCACCACCGAAGGCAGCCCGCGCCGGGCCAGGTACGTACCGCGCGGCAGCAGCCCCCGTACGGCGGGCACCAGCAGCCCCGCGCCCGCGGCGGCCGGCAGCAGCGACAGCCACCGGAGGTCCTGGGCGGCGTACTGCAACAGCGCCGCCCCGGCGGAGATCCCGAGCGCCAGCCGGATCCGCCGCCCGTCGAAGGCGGCGGGCGGCGCGTCCGGATCCACCGGCCCGGACGCGGTGCGCCGTATCGCCGGCAGGGCCACGACCAGCGGTACGACGACCAGCACGGGTATCCCGATGAACACCCAGCGCCAGCCGAGGTGCTCGGTCACGGCCCCCGAGGCCAGCGGCCCGACGATGGACGGCACCACCCAGCTCGCCGCGAAGGCGGCCATGATCGCGGGCCGCAGCCGCTCCTCGTAGGCCCGGCTCACCACCACGTACAGCGCGACGATGACCAGCCCGCCCCCGAACCCCTGCACGGCCCGCCCGAGGACGAACACCCACATGTCCACGGCGGTCCCTGCGAGGAGGAGCCCCGCGGCGAAGGCGGCGATCCCGACGGCGAGGGGCCAGAGCGGCCCCTTCCTGTCGGCCCACTGCCCGGACAGGACCATCCCGAAGAGGCTGGTGGTGAAGTACGCGGAGAAGGCGAAGGCGTAGAGCCCGATCCCGTCCAGCTCCCGCGCGGCGACGGGCATGGCCGTCCCGACGGCGGTCGCCTCGAAGGCGATGAGGAAGACGACGGAAATGATCCCGAAGCTGAGCGCCCGGTACGCCGACCCCAGAATCCCGCCCTCGGACTCCGGCGGGACCGGCACACTGCGCTGCGACACACGGGCTCCAAGGGCACTCATCGCCCCAGAGTAAGCCCCTCTCCTCGGCTGCGCCCCTGTCAATTGGACGTATCCCGCGCTCATCCCCGAGACCTAGGACCCGCGGCCCGTAAACGCAGCATGGCAATCACATTGCACCCGCCGCGCACACCTTCCCCGCCCCGCATCCCACCCGTACGGTCACACCCATAACCACCCCACAGCCGTGTGCCCGAGTGGTTGAGGGACTCGCCTGCAAAGCGAGGCACGCGGGTTCAATTCCCGCCACGGCTTCTCCGAAGGCCGCTCAGGAACCCCTGAGCGGCCTTCGCGCTGCCATCCGGCAGTGGTACGTCACGGCTTCGGGAGGGCAGAGGACCCTTCGGGTAGTCCGCCGTTGTTCTCGCATCCCAGCTCCTTGGCGATCGCGACCGCGGCGGAGTGGGCGAGGACCAGGTAGTCCTCACCCAGCACAGCATCTCCCCTGCTGCTTTGATACCGGTCTTTGTAGACGGCCTTGATCCGCAGCGGCATGTCGCGTGTGGAGCCGACACGGGTACTCGCACAGTCGAAGGCCACGCCTCGCTCTCTGTCGGCGCGCGTCACCCGGACACCGGTCTGGTCACTACCCTGCGCGCCGGCGTTCCCGCTGTTGGCGGCGAGGCTAATCTCCCCGACCCGCTTCCCCCTGCCCACGGTTCCGGTGACGGTGCACGCGGGAGCGGCGACCTCCCCGGCCTTCGGCCCCGCGCGATAGAAGTCCTCCAGAGCCTTGCCCATGACTGTGACACCGACGGTCTGGGCGTCGTCATTGACCAGATGCGAGGACTGCAGGACGTCCGTCAGCGCCTTACCAGCGGCATCCGTGATCAGCCCAGGGCATGCCTCTGTCAGATCCACTTCCGGAGGCTTCGCCGAAAGCGACGCCTTGGGCTCGGGTTCTGACGTCGTACATCCTGCGACCAGGGTCACGAACACCGCGAGTGCCGCGAGGCGGACGGTGGAAACCATCAGGGGGCGCACTTCAGCTCCTTGTGGGGGAAGTCCTGGCCGTCTTCCTTCGTCAGCTGAACGTACATCGGCCCGCCCACCTCACGGCCCAGTGCGGCGTGCCGTCAGCTCTCCCCGGCGTCGCCACGGGCATCAGGACGTTCCCTTCGAACTGTCCACCAAGTCGCGGCCGACCGAATGAGCGACCGCCGATTCCTTGGACGCCACACCCGAGAGCGTGTTGATCTCCTTCTCGGACAGACCCGAGCCGGCAGCCGCGTGCAGCACGGCCTTGCTTGCCGCATCGCTCGTCCGGCGTTCGGCCTCCGCGTACATCTTCGCCACGGCCTGTTCGGTGTTGGCGGTCTTCTCCTTTCCCTTCTCCTTGGCATCCTCGACGAAGAGTTCGGTGACGTCCTCCTGGACCCATTCCACGACATCACCGGCGACCGGCACCATTTCGAGGTACTTACCGCCGGCCGCCGAAATGCCGCGGTTGATCCACTTGGCTCCGTCCTCGACGCCCTTCACGTATTCCTCGTTCGTGTGGGCGGTCTCGGCGTGCATGTTCTGGGCGCGAGCCTCCGTCAGCATGCCCGCGATCTGGCCACCGGGCTGCACGGCGTTCTCCACGGCCGCGTCCAGGAGGCCGTTGTCGCCGGGATGCTGGACCACGTCGGCGATGAGGACCGCCGTGAACGCTTGGTTGGCATTCGTGATGGCGCCATACGCCTCCGGATCCTGGCCGACCGCGCCGAGGAAACGGGACATCGTCGCCTTGTTGAACTCGGCCATGTCCCCGGTGACCTTGATCTGGTTCCCGCCGTTCTCGGCGGACGCCTGGAGGTCCGGGACGTATTCCGCCGCCATGTTGCCGAAGTGCCCCGCCAGGGCGCCCAGCCTCGGCTTCTTGTCCTTGTCGTCCGGGTCCTGCGCCACCAGGGACGGGTCGTCGCCGATCTTCTCGACGACGCGTTCCATGACCGCCGCCATTTCCTTGGTGTGGGGGATGGATTTCGCGTCCTCGTCGCCCGGCACGCGGCCCGAGACCGCCGCTTCGAGGGCGTTGCCGAGGGCGTCCTGGGCCGGGCCCGCTTCGCCGTAGGGGTGGGTGGGCGTCCGGTCGAAGGCGTCGGCCCACGGCTCCTTGTCCAGCATGTAGTCGACCATGCCCCGCGCCTTGCCGTGCTGGCCGGACACGACCTTGTCGGCCGTGGTGACGATGCCGTCGCCGTTGCTGTCCTGGCGGACCGGCTCGTTGAAGAACGCCGTCGCCGCGTCCGGGTTGTGGGACATCGCGTCCATCAGGCCCGTCAGCGGGTAGAAGCCCCGGCTGCCGTCCTTGCCCTGGCTGAGCACCGTCTTCGGATCGTACGGAGAACCGTGCTCCCAGGCCTTCGGGTTCTCACGGTCGAACGCGACCATGTCCCGGCCGACCGAGGTCAGGAAGTCCTTGTCGTACCTGCCCTCGTGGAGCAGCGCCCCCAGCGCCTGGTAACCGTAGATCTTGCTGGTCAGATCGCCGGTGACCTGCATCTCCTTGCGGCCGGCCTTCATCAGGCCGGTCGTCCACGCCGCATCCAGGTGGTTCGGCGAGCTCTTCTGCGTGGCGAGCCCCAGCATCGCGCCCATGTCGTTCTGGATGTTGCCGACCATCGCCAGGCGGTCCTTGCCCGCCTCGCCCAGGGTCGACGCGTCGATGGACAGCTTCGCGTACGCCTCGAGCGTGCCTTCGGGGCCGAGCCTGCGATAGAAGTCCGTCGAGAATTCGGCGTCGTTGCGGTTGTCGTCGAGCAGGTCCTCCAGCTCGCGCAGCGCCTCGGGGTTGCGGACGACGCCGCCCTGTTCCTTGCTGAGTTTCTTCATCAGCTCGGCCGCCCGGTCGGCCTGTTCGCCGTCCAGGGTGGTGTACTTCGGCGCGGTGAAGTCGTGGTCGTCCGAGACGTTCGCGCGCAGCGCGCGAGCCAGGGAGTCGTCGGCGTCCGCGCAGTCCTCGACGAGCCGGTCCACCCTCGCCTGCCAGGCTTTGCGGTTCTCCTCCTGCCTGCGCTTGAACTCGGGGTAGTCCGGGTCGTGCCGGGCCGCGTACTCGGTCTTCGGGTCCATCGGGACGGCCGAGACCTTGCCGGCCGCGTCCACGCGGAACCCGGCGGCCGGGGCCTCCTCGTCGGCGGCCTTCTTGAGCGCGTCCCGGGCCGTCTTGATGGTGCTGTGGCCGTCGCTGAGGAGCTGGTGGACGCCCTTGGCCTCCTTGGCCGCGTCCTCGAACTCCTTGGCCGTCTTGTCGACGAACGCCCGCCCGACCCCCGCGGTGACCCCGCTCCACTCGGCCTTGTCGGCCTTGGCCTTCATTCCGTTGCGGGCCGCCTCGGCCATCTCGTCCAGCTTGTCGGCCATGGCCTTCCAGTCCGTGGCCGCCGTCTGGAGCTTGTCCAGGGGCGCGTTCATCACGTTCTCGTACGTCAGCATGGAGGCGCCGCCTACTTCAGGTACTTGTCGATCGCGGACGTGGTGAAGTCGGCGTGCAACTGCTCCTCGTCCTTGGCGTGGGAGGAGAGCGAGTAGTTGAGCCCGTTGGAGACGTTCGCGCAGGCGGCCACCAGCGTCTTCACCTGGCTCTCCCACACGGCGTTGACCTTCAGCAGCGCCGCCCCGCTGACGAAGCCCTCCTTCGTGAGGGCCCCGGCGGCCTCGCCGGTGGCGGTGGCGGCGTGCTTGCCGTCCGTCTGGAGCCGCGAGTGCAGTTTGTACGCCTCGGTGCCGATGGCGCCGATGTGATCCTGGTTGAGCTCCAGGTCACTGCCACTGCCGCCGCTGCCGCTGCCGCCGGGCTCGACGGGTACGTGGTTGAGCCGCATGGAGACGTTGGCGGCGGCGGCCGTGGCGCGCGCGGCGGACCATTCCTCGTCGAACGACATGGCGTGCTTTTCTCCTTGTGTCACATCAGCGTCTAACACGCTGATGTGCGCGTGTGGTTACGGCTCCGGCAACGAGCAGGCAGGCTCCCATCCCGAGGACGGCCCAGGGAAGGAGCCTGTTGCCAGTTGTCTTGTTCTGTACGTGGGATGCGGACACCGGGGCCGGTACAGGTTTGGGCTGGCCCGGGGCTGGGGATGCTATCCCGTCAGCCGCCGCGGCGAGACCGGGGAGCGGGTAGACGTCCGCGGGACCGGGGTCACCGGGGGCGGTCAGCGCGATGACGGGGCGGACGACTCCGTAGCCGAGGTGGTCGTTGCGCTCGATGCCGTGGACGGGGTCCGGCTTCGCAGCGGTGTTCAGCAGGACGCGGAGTATCTGGTTGTTGGTCCAGTCGGGGTGGACGGACCAGAGTAGGGCTGCGGAGGCGGAGGCGAGGGCGCTGGCTTCGCTGGTGCCGTGGTTGACGCAGAGACCGGAGTCGGCGGAGTCAGGGGAGTCACCGGCGCATCCGGTGGCGATGTCGACGCCGGGGGCGGCCAGGTCCACCTGAGGGCCGTGCTGGGACTCCTCGGTCGCCACACCGTCCGGGCCGACGGCGGAGACGCCGACCACTCCGGGTGAGCCGGAGGGGTACATGACCTCGTTGGGTCCCTCTCCGTCGTTGCCGACGGAGGAGAAGATGAGCTTGCCGTGGTCCATGGCGTACCGGACGGCGGCGTCGAGTTCCTCGCTCCTGCCCGGGCCGCCGAAGGAAATGTTCAGGACCTTGGCTTCCGAGTCCGCCGCGAAGCGGATCGCCTCGGCGATCGACTGATGGAGGCGGAGGTTCCCGCCGCCCTCGGAGACGCGGAGGGGAAGGATTCTGGCCCCGGGGGCCAGCCCGAACGCCCCGCCGCCGGACGGGCGCCTGCCCGTGCCGGCGATCAGGGCGGCGATCCCGGTGCCGTGATCGCCGTAGTCGGTGCGTTCGTCGCCCTCGTAGCCGTGGGAGAAGTCCTTGCCCTGGACCACCTGGCCGTCGAGCTCGGGGATCCGGCCGACGCCGGTGTCGATGACGGCTACGGTGACGCCTTGGCCGGTGCCGAGTTTCCAGACGTCCTGGGCTTTCATGGCATCGAGATGCCACTGCTCCGGCCGAGCGGTGTGGGCATCGGCGGCCGGGGCCACGGCGACCCCGGCCAGCAGAAGGCCGACCAGGGCCGAGGCCGTCCGACGCAGCTGCACAGACCGCCGTCAGGCGTTCCTGCGCCGCACGACGACGGCCGTCACGGCTCCGCCGATCAGGACGCAGGCCCCGAGCCCGAGCCCGATCCAGAGGAGGCCGCTGCCCGCGTCCTTCTCGGCTTCGGCCTGGGGAGCGGCGGATTCCGGCTTCTTGCCGTCAGCCGACGGGGCGGGGGAATTCTTCCCATCCGCCGCAGCCAGGTCGGGGAGCGGGTAGACATCCGCCGGCCCGGGGTCACCGGGCGTGGGAACGGCGATCCGCGGCCGGACGATGCCGTAGCCGATGTAGTCGTTGCGCTGAGAACCGTCCTTCGGCTTGCCTGCGGTGTTCAGAAGGACCCGGAGGACCTGGTTGTTGGTCCAGTCCGGGTGCGCGGACCAGAGGAGGGCGGCGGAGGCGGAGGCGAGGGCGGTCGCGTCGCTGGTGCCGTGGGTCTTGCACAGCCCTGACTTGCCCTTGCATGCGGTGACAATGTCCATGCCCGGGGCAGCCATATCGATCTGCGGGCCGTGCTGGGATTCCTTCGTCGGCTCGCCCTTGGCGTCCACCGCGCCGACCGCCACTACTCCGGGGGTTGCGGCGGGGTACATGACCTCGTTGACCGTATCCCCGTCATTGCCGGCACCGGCAAAGATCAGCTTCCCCTTGGAAAGCGCATACTTCACTGCTTCACGACGGGCTTCATCGTCTTTCGGCGTACCGGCAATGGCCAGGGAGATATTGATGACCTTGGCGTCGGAATCAGCCGCATACCGAATGGCATCGACCCAGGAGGGGGTACTCACCCCGTCCAGCACGCTGCCCACCCGGATCGGGAGGATCTTAGCCCCAGGCGCAAGACCGTATGCTCCATCGCCAGTCGGGTGCTTTCCAGTTGCGGCGATCATGGAAGAGACACCGGTGCCGTGCCCGTTGTAATCGTTGTCTCGGCCAGTCTCTACATCACCGACAGGGAAATTCTTGCCCGGTAGGACCTGGCCCTCGAGCTCCGGGATCTGGTCGACACCGCTATCGATCACCGCAACGGTGACACCTTTACCGGTGCTGATCTTCCAGATGTCTTCGGCTTTCATCGTGTCGAGATGCCATTGCTGCGAGCGAATGGTCTCCGCATGGGCCGGGGTTGCGGCGACCCCGGCCAGCAGCAGGCCTGCCAGGGCCGCGGTCGCCTTGCGCATGTGCATCTCGTACAACGTCCGTTCTACTCAGTCGATCACCGGCGGAGCAACACGACGGTTGCCCTGCCAGGTCTCTTCGTCCTCGACCAGGTAGTCGGGGCGTTCGCCGCCCTGGTCCTCACGTCGCCTGCCCGGAGTATGCGTACCCGCACCCGCGTGGCCCATGGCGCCGCCGCTGCTGCGTACGAGACCCGAGCCGCCCTGGGTGAACGGCTGACCGCCGGTGGCCATGCGGCCGCCTGCCACAGCCTGGCGGCCGCCCACGATGCCGCCCGGCTCCGAGGCCAGCCGACGAGCCGCAGGGGAACCGCTCACGCCGCCGGCGTGGGCACCGCCACCACCGTGCGGACCACCCATCATGCCGCGGCCAGTCTGCGTGCCTTCGGTACCGATGACCGTGCCGCGCGGGATACCCGCGTTGGGGCCGCTGGTCGGCACTTGGCGGCCGCCCATGATGCCGGAATCCCGCGGAGGCAGCCCGGAGATCGGGTTGACCTTGCTGAGGCCGCTACCGCCCGGACCGAGGTTCGGCAATGGACCGGGGCCAGGACCGAGTCCGGGAATCGTCTTGCCGGTGATCGGCGGGAGACCCACGGGCGGGATGGGCGTGACGGGGCCGGGTCCGGGGCCTACGGGGAGGTTGGGGATCGGCGTGCCCGTCGTCGGGGGCAAGGTCGTCGTGGGCGGCGGCAGGGTCCCCACGTGGTCGAGGTCCACGTCCACGTTACGGTCCGGGATCCCGGGCAGGTGCGGCCCTGTCGTCTGGGGCGGGGTGCCGTCCGCCTTCGGCTGGTGCCCCGGCACGGAGCTCGGCTCGTTCGATGGGGCCTCAGAGGACGCGGTCGTGTACGAGTGCGAGGAGCTGGCAGATCCAACGCCTCCGCCGGATCCCGGCCGCGCCATGTCCTGGCTTTCATAGACATTTGGCGGCACGAAGTCCCCCGGCGGCGGCGGAAACGTAGGGATCTCCGCCTTGTTCATCTCGCCGTACGACAGCTCGTACGACTGCGCCAGGTTGTTCATCAACCTGATCGACTCGCGGTGATCCGCGTCGAGCTTGCTCCGCTCCTGGCTGGCAATTTGCTGCGAGTCCGGGTCGTTGTGGGCCTTGCGGGCCGCTTCCAGGTTCTCGGCGGCCTTCGTGTCGTACGCGGGCATGTCCCGCGCCTCGATCATCTTCTGGACGGTGTCACCCATCCACTTGGCGCCCGTCGCGCTGTACTCGCTCAGCCGCAGCGTCGCGTTGCCCGCCCGGCCCACCCATTCCTGGAACTTCGTTGCCGCTTCGCCCTCCCAGCCGGTGACCCGGTGGTTCTTGAGCTTCTCCGCGATCTTCGCGATGTCCTCGGACGCCTTCTGCAGGCGGTCGGCGCGGTCCTTGACCGCCGTCGGGTCCAGCGAGGCCCTCATCTCGCGCAGCTTCTGGTGCGAGTAGCCCTCGAAATTCGTCGCCATCAGTAGTTACCCCCCGTCGCGTTGCCACCCGTAGCAGGAGTCTCGGAGCCAGGGTGCTTCGAGGCTGCCAGCTTGCGCTGCTCCTCCAAATACGGGTCGCGCTCCGGCACGTACGCTTCCTTCGCCTGCTTGGCGATGGCCGCCATGCGTCGCTGTGTGTCCTCGTCCACACCGCTGTAGCCCTTGCCCGCCATCAGGATCGCAATCCCCAGGCCCTCGATCTGCCCCGCCAAGCCCTGCGAGAGCTTCTCCAGCTCCGAGACGACCGTCGTGTACGACTTGAAGAGGGCGTCGGCCTCCGGGAAGCCCGAGCCGAGCTTGGCCGCCGGCAGGGTGTTGGTCGCCAGCTTCTTGTGGTCCGCGGCCGAGCCTGTGAGGTCGTCCAGGAGGTCGTCGACCATCTTCTGGTACTCCGACAGCGTGTCGTGCTCGATCTTCAGGTCGGCCGCGGCCTTCTGTGACGCCGCCTGCTTCCTGATCGCGTCCGCCAGGCCCGAACCGAGGCCGGTCAGCCCCGCCAGACCGTCCGGTGTCTTCTCTGCCACGATGGCCTCCCCGACTCCCCGAAATCCCTGGGGTCGCGGCGCTTCCGCCGCGGCCCCTCCCCGTTCGCACCCGTTCAATCGCGCACGTACTACGTCTTACCGATCACTCTAGCGACCGGTACCGACAGTCCCAACCTCGGGGTTGCACGTGCAATGCGGGTCACACGGTCACGAGTTGGGCGTCGCGACCGCCGCCGAGGGGCGGATCGGGAGCCTGTTCACCGGGCGGCCCGTGGCCGCACGTACGGCTGAGGCTACCGCCGCAGGGGCCGTCACCACAGGGATCGCGCTCGCCGCCTTCGCGCCGAACGGGGCCACCACGTCCCGCTCTTCGACCAGTTTGACGATCCGGACCACCGGCGCGTCCAGCGAAGTCGGCAGCGCATAGCCCGTCAGGTCGGGGTGGCGGACCAGACCCGACACCGACCGGAGGTTTTCCGAAAGTGCCGCGCCCACGCCCTGCGTGACGCCCGCTTCGATACGGGCCTCCAGCTGGCGGGGGTTGAGGATGCGGCCCACGTCCTGGGCCACCGCGAGTTCGACCACCCGCACCGAGCCCAGTTCGATGTCCACGTCCACCACCGCGCGGATCGCGCAGAACGCCAGGCCCACGAAGGCGTCGCCCTGGCCGTCGCCGTCCAGGGGCTCCGTCGGGTGGGGGCGGCACTGGGCCGTCGCCCAGAGTTCCTTGCCCGCCATCGCCTCCGCGACCGTCGTCGAGAACGCGCCGTCGTACGAGGTGATTCGGCCGTCCTGGATCTGAAGGAGCTCCGTCGACATGCCCAGTTTGTGGGCCATCGGCTGGAGGAGTTGCGTGCGGACCATTTTTGCCGCGCGCTCCACCGCGCCACCCGAGACCCACGTGTGGCGGCCGTGCGCCGCCGGGCCCGCCGACGGCTGGTCCGTGTCGACCGGGGCCGTCACGACCTCGTCCACGCCCAGCGTCTCCTGCACGATCTGGCGGGCCAGCGTGGCGAAACCCTGCCCCGTGTCCACCGCCGCGCAGATCACCGTCGCCGCCCCGTCGACGACCTTGACCGTCGCCGTCGAGACCTCGTCCGTGCCCTCCGCGCCGAGCATGTGGACCATGCCCACGCCGTACCCGACCCCGCGCCGCACCGCGCCCGGCTCGCCCGCGCCCTCCGGGCCGCCCGGCAGCAGCCACTCCTCCTCCGGGGTGTCCTTGGGGAGCGAGGGGAGCGGGTAGTCGCGTACCGCGCGCAGGAGTTCCGCCACGGGGGCCGGGCAGGTGACCGTCTGGCCCGTCGGGAGCAGGTCGCCCGTCGCCAGTACGTTGCGCAGGCGCAGCTCCGCGCCGTCGATGCCGAGGGCGGCCGCGAGCTTGTCCATCTGGCCCTCGTACGCGGCGCAGACCTGCATCGCGCCCTCGCCCCGTACGTGGCCCGACGGCGGGTTGTTCGTACGGACCGCCCAGCCCTCGACGAAGGCGTGCGGCACGACGTACGGGCCGCAGGCGAACGCCACCGCCGCGGCCAGCGACTCGGAGGACGAGTCGGCGTACGCGCCCGCGTCCATCAGGATCTGGGCCTCGACCTTGACCAGCCGGCCCTCCGCGTCCGCGTGGTGGCGGTAGCGCAGCAGCGTCGGGTGGCGGTGGGTGTGGCCGAGGAAGGACTCCTCGCGGGTGGCGGCCAGCTTGACCGGGTAGCCGGTGCGCAGGGCGAGCAGGCCCAGGGGAAGTTGGAAGGCCGCGTCCTCGCGGTCGGCCGTGGCGCCCGGGACGCCGGTGACGACGACGCGCACCCGGTCGGGTTCGAGGCCGAAGCAGGCCGCCGCCAGGTCGCGGTCCAGGTGCGGGTCGGTGGAGGCGGTGTAGATCTCCACGCCGCCGTCGGGCCGCGGCACGGCCAGCCCGGCCTCGGCGCCGATGGGCGCGGGGTCCTGGCGGCCGATCCGGTACAGGCCCTCGACGACGACCTCGCCGGTGGCCTCCGGGTCGCCGTAGCGGAGCGGGATGTGCCGGATCAGGTTGCCGTCGGGGTGCAGGGCGGGGGCGCCGAAGGCCTGTTCGGGGTCCGTCACCGCGTCGAGCAGCTCGTACTCGACGGCGATCGCGGCGGCGGCGAGGCGGGCCGTGTCCGGGTGGTCGGCGGCGACGGCGGCGATGGGCTCGCCGTGGTGGCGGACGACGTCGTGGGCGAAGACGGGCCGGTCGGCGATGCGGCGGCCGTGCGTGGTGGCGCCGGGGACGTCTGCGTGGGTGACGACGGCGCGCACGCCGGGCATGGCGGCGGCTGCGGAGGTGTCGACGGAGAGGATGCGGGCGTGGGCGTGCGGGGAGCGCAGGACTGCGGCCCAGAGCAGGCCCTCGGCCCACAGGTCGGCCGCGTACGGGAAGGTGCCCTCGCTCTTGGCGCGCGTGTCGGCGGCGGGCACGGAGGCCCCGATTCCGCGCGGCACCTCCTGCTCGCCCGCCTCGGGCGGCGCGGCGGCCGAGGCGCCCGTGGAGACCGATACCGTCGTCGTGGCCGTGGCCGCGTCGTGCCCGCTCACGCCATGCCTCCGTTGTGGTGGATCCCGCCCTCGCCGGGCGGCGCCTGGTGCGGAATACGCGCCTCCGCGCCAGAGCCGCTCCCGGCCCCGCTCCCGTGCCCGTTCCCGACACCGCTCCCGGGCGCGTCGGCCGCGGCCGAGGCCTCACGCTCGGCAACGACCTCGCGGACGGCCTCGATGACGCCCTTGTAGCCGGAGCAGCGGCACAGGTTCCCGCACAGGGCCTGCCGGGTCTCCAGCTCGCTGGGGGCGTGGTTGCCCTCCAGCAGGTCGTGGATGGTCATGGCCATGCCGGGCACGCAGAACCCGCACTGCACCGCACCCGACCTGCACAACGCCTGCTGCACGTCCGAGAGTTCCCCGCCCCCGGCGAGCCCCTCCACGGTCCGGACCTCACTGCTCGCCGCCGTCGCGGCCGGTACCAGGCAGGAGGCGACGAGCCGGCCGTCGACCTGCACGGCGCACGCCCCGCATTCGCCCTGCGAGCAGCCGTCCTTGGCGCCGGCGAGGCCGAGGCGCTCGCGCAGCACGTACAGCAGGGACTCGCCGATCCACGCACCGGTGACGGGCCGGTCGGCGCCGTTGACGCGCAGGACGTAGGAAGCCAGCGGGTGCTCGTGATGGGCGACGGCCTCGGCAGTCGCGTTTTCTTCGTACGTCGGCCCCTCGGCCGGGAAACCTTCGGCGCTTCCCGCATCCGGCATCGCCACAGCGATGTCCGCGGTGTCCGCACTCGGCGTTCCCGGAGCCCCGGCTTCGCCGAAGCCGCCCCCGAGACCCCGCCCGTCCGTGTCGGCGGGCCCCGCGGCGGGCTCCGCCGTGAACCCGTGCTCGCTGCCCGGCCCGGACTCCGCCCCGGCGGGGCCGTGCCCGTGGCCGGATGCCGTGAACCCGTGCCCGTCGGTGTCCCCGGGCTCCCCGAAGCCACCGGCGACGCCGCCGACCCCGGGACCGCCCGACAGCGCGTACTCGGCAGCCGCGACGGGCGTCGCCGCGCGCTCCCGATCCGCGTCGGCGCGCGAAGCCACCTCGGCGGCCTCCGCCCCCGGATGCTGCCGTTCCGCCGTGACCGGCGCCGACGCCGGGCCGTGGGCGGCCTCGATGTCGTGCGGAGCCGGATGCACCGGCTCCGGCTCCGGCTCCGGCGCCTCCGGGAGCGTGCCCACACCGGGTCCGCCCAGTACGCGGGGGCCGCGCCCGGGGCCGCCGACACCGGGGCCGCCGAGCCGCCGCAGGCCCGCGCCCGAGGTGCCGGTGTCGCCCGCGTCGGGCCGCGCCTCGGGCAGCACGCCCGAGCTCATCGCGGCATCCGGACCCGGACGCGCGGCCGCCGCCGCCTCGAAGTCGGGATGGGTCGCCCAGGGGGCCGCCGCGCCGCCCGGCAGCGTCGCCGGGGCCTGGCTCCAGTCGGCCGCCGCGGCACCGAGGCGGAATTCCCCGGTCTGCTCGGGCAGTTCCGGCAGGGTCCACTGGCCGGTGGTCACGGGCTCGGAGTCCTGGACCGCCTCCGGGAACCGCCACTCGGCGGTCGCACCGGAATCGTGCGCCCCCTCGGCCGAAGCCAGAGCCTGACCCGACACCTGCCCCGGCGCCTGACCCGGCTCGCCGCCCGAGACCCGTACGGGATCCTGACCCGCGCCCTCGAACGCCGCCGCCACGGAGGCCGGAATCGGGATCGAAGCCGGGATCGGCCCGCCGACCGGCGCGGGCGTCGGCGCACCACCGGAAGCACCCGCACCACCGGAAGCACCCGCACCGCCACCGGTGTGCGGCGCCGTGCCCGCCTCCGGCCACTGCGCCGGAATCGTCCACGTCCCCGTCGCCGCCGGATCCGCACTCGCCGAACCCAGCGGCACGATCATCGGCGGCGGCACGTAGCCGTGCCCGGGCGCCGCGAGCGGCTCCCCGGTGCCGAGCGCGTCCAGCATGTCCTGCGGCAGCTTCACGAAAGCCGTCGCGTCGGAGTCGTACTCGCCGCCCTGCGCGACCGGCTCCCAGCCCCAGCTCGTGCCGGTGTGGCCCGCGGGACCCGCGTCCCCCGTCGTTCCGCTCACGTTCTCGTTCCCACTCATGAGCTCAGCGCCCTCCCCAGGGCCCTCCGTGCCAGCACGGCGACCGTCCGCCGCAGATGCAGTACCCCGGGTGCCACGGGCTCCCCCTGGTCGGGGACGCAGGCGGCGGCGACGTACTCGCCGAAGGCCTCCAGGGCCTCGGGGGCCAGGGTCCGCCCCCCGTCCCAGTCGATCAGCGAGGCCACCCACTGCTCGGCCTCCAGCGGCCGCAGCGGCATGGGCGCGACCGCGCCGATCGCACAGCGCACACCACGGCGCGCCGGATCCAGTACGAGCCCCACGGATGCCACCGCACGCCCCGGGCCCGTACGCCCCGTGGCCTTCAGGAAGACCTGCGGCGCGTGCAGCAGCGGCACCCGTACGAAGCCGATCAGCTCGCCGGGCCGCAGCATCTCGCGGCCGGCCAGCAGGTGCGAGACCGGGATCTCCCGGCGCGAGCCGCCCGGGCCGTGGATGACGAGGATCGCCTCCAGCGCAGCCAGTACGGGCAGTGCGTCGCCCGTCGGCGCGGCGGTGGCGATGTTGCCGCCGAGGGTGCCGGCGTTGCGGATCTGCGGGGGCCCGGCGGCCCGCGCGGCCGCCGCCAGCGCGGGGATCAGAGCGGCGAAATCCGGCCGTCCCATCCGCGCGTGGGTGAGCCCGGCGCCGAGCAGCGCGTGCCCGTCCTGGTACTGCCAGCCGCGGATCTCGTTGATCCGGCCCAGGCCCACGAGCGCGGCGGGCCGCAGCAGCCCGGCGTTGACGGAGGCCATGAGGTCGGTGCCGCCGGCGACGGGCACGGCGGCGGGCATGGCGGCGAGTGCCGCCACGGCCTCGTCGAGCGAGGCCGGCAGCGTCACGGACTGCGCCGCTTGCGGCCCCTGAGATGAATGCAGTGCATGCGGTGCGTGCGTGGTCAACCCAGCTGCCCCTTCCCGATGTCCCGGTCCCGGCGCTCACGCCTGTCCGCCGTACGGTACGTGCTCACCGCCGGGACGTGGCAACTCTGGCACATCTTCCCCACCGCCCGGCGCGAGGGTCCGGCGGGCGCCCCCTGGAGCTTCCGGACGTCCGGTTTCCCCCGTATCCACCGAATCAACCGAATCGATTCGGATCCACCGAATCCCCCGAAATAGAGCAAGAGTTCCCGACCGCCCCCAAGAACGAAGGACGTCCCGGAACCCTCAAGAGTTCCGCAGAAGTCCGAAGGATTCCGATCGGTGCCGAAACAGTGCGGAAAGGTTCCGGCCACCGCCGGCCAACCCCCTGCTGCCCCCCCCCTGCCGCCCTCCGCCGCCCCCGCCACCCGCTGCCGCCCCCGTCGCCCCCCCCATTCACCCCCCGACCGCCCCGCCCACATCACACGTTCGGGGGCTCCCCCTCGATCGGCCGCCCGAGCACCCCCGGCCGCCGCTGCCACGGCAACGGCCCGCCCGGCGGCCGGTAGTCCACGCCGAGCGCGTCGAGCCGCAGGTAGTGCCCGCCCATCCGGGCCTCGAAGCCCGCGTAGTCCCGCTCACCCGGCTCCGGCAGCCGCGACCACACCACCTCGGCGAAGGCCGCCAGCCGCGGGAACACCTGGTAGTCCACCCGGCCCTGGTTCTCCATCACCTCGGTCCACACGTTGGCCTGTGCGCCCAGCACGTGGGACGCGGCCTGCGGCGACAGCTTCGGCGGCACCGGCTCGAAGCGGTACACGTCCTCCAGCGAGCGCACGTACCCGATCGGCATCGGCTCGTCCGCGCCGCCCGCCTGACGGTGGTCCAGGTACACCTGCTGCTCGGGGCACATCACCACGTCGTGCCCGGCCTCGGCGGCGGCGATCCCGCCCGCGTACCCGCGCCACGAGGAGACCGCCGCCCCCGGCGCGAGCCCGCCCTCCAGGATCTCGTCCCACCCGATCAGCCGCCGGCCGCGCTCCGCGAGCCAGCCGTCGAAGTGCCGGATGAACCAGGACTGGAGCCCGTCCTCCCCGTCCACCCCCAACTCCCGGATCCGTTCCTGCGCGAGCGCCGACGCGCGCCACTGCTCCTTGGGGCACTCGTCGCCGCCCACGTGCACGAACGGCGAGACCTCCGCCGGGAACAGCTCCAGCAGCTCCTCGAAGACCCCCTCGTAGAAGCGCAGTACGGCCTCGGTCGGCGCGAGCACGTTCTCGTTGATCCCCCAGTCGTCCCACACCTCCAGCGCGCCGGTGTCCACGACGTCGGTGTTGCCGAGCTCCGGGTACGCGGCGATCGCGGCCTGCGAATGCCCCGGTACGTCGATCTCCGGGACCACCCGCACGTGCCGTTCGGCGGCGTACGCGACGATCTCGCGGATGTCGTCCTGCGTGTAGAAGCCGCCGTGCGGGGTCTCGTTCCACAGCGGCGAGGCCCGGTGCCCCCAGCGGCTGCGCGGCCGCCACGCGCCGACCTCGGTGAGCCGCGGGTGGCGCTTGATCTCGACCCGCCAGCCCTGGTCGTCCGTCAGGTGCAGGTGCAGCACGTTGAGCTTGTGCGCGGCGAGCAGGTCGACGTACCGCAGCACCCCGTCCTTCGGCATGAAGTGCCGGGCCACGTCCAGCATCATGCCGCGCCAGCCGAAGCGGGGCGCGTCCTGGATCCCTCCCACCGGCAGCCGCCAGGCGCGGCCCGGCGCCGTGGGCGCGCGCCGGTGGGCCTCGGGCCCGAGCAGCTGGCGCAGCGTCTGCGCGGCGTAGAAGAGACCCGCCGGGTCGGCGCCTTCGAGCAGCACCTCCCGCTGGGCGACGTGCAGCTCGTACGACTCCGCGCCGACGCTGCGGGCCAGGTCGGGGCGGAGCACCAGCCGGATCACCGTACGCCCGCCGTACGCGTCCCCCGCCTCCCCCGCCTCCCCCGCGGCCGGCGCGGGCAGCTCCCAGCCGGTGGCAGCGCCGAGCTCGCGGCGCAGCCAGCGGGCGGTGCCCTCGGCTCCGGGGCCGACGTGGAGCAGCGGATCGTCCAGTACGCACTCGCCGGCGTCGCGGGCGAATCGCGCGTACCGCGGCTCCGGAATCAACTCGGGCATGGCCTCCGCCCCTCCACCGTCCAGCCGTTGCGCGATGCGCAACGCGCGTTTCACAGGGCGCCCGGCGCCCGTGTGCGGCCGACCCTAGTCCGCCCCCCGCGCACGGCAAAGGCCCCCGGACGCGCATCAGCGCATCAGGGGGCCTTCGAGGGCCTCGGTCCCGCCGAGGAGGGGCCGAACGGACCGGACAGCTCGGACCGAACGGACCGAACCGGACCGGACCTACTTGTCCTTGCCGCCCTTGTCCTTGTCCCCGCCGGGGCCCATGGACTCGTAGATCTCCTTGCACATGGGGCAGACCGGGTACTTCTTCGGGTCCCTGCCCGGTACCCACACCTTGCCGCACAGCGCGACGACGGGGGTCCCGCCGAGCGCGCTCTCCATGATCTTGTCCTTCTGGACGTAGTGGGCGAAGCGCTCGTGGTCGCCGTCGCCGTGGGACACCTGCGGCGTCGGCTCTACGAGGGTCCCCGTACCAGTCCCGCGCTCGGGCTCAAGAGTGCTCATAAAAGCCAGGGTACCGACCCGTGCGCGGGTCAGTTGAGCGACGGGTCGTCGGGATACGTGGCGACCATCGCGAGCTCGCTGCGCTGGCGGCGCAGCACCGCCCGCCACAGCCTTTCGGGATCGGGGTACGACACGTCCCCGGGCTCCGATTCCACGACGTACCAGGCGCCGTCGCCGACCTCGACCTCCAGCTGGCCCGGGCCCCAGCCCGAGTAGCCGGCGAAGATCCGCAGCGAGCCGAGGGCCGCGGCCAGCAGCTCCGGCGGGGCCTCCAGGTCGACCAGGCCGATCGCCCCGTACACGCGGCGCCACCCGAGCGGCCCCTCCTCGCCGGGGATGACCGCCACGCCGAGGGCCGAGTCCAGGCCCACCGGCCCGCCCTGGAAGACGACCCCGGGATCGCCGGCCAGGGTCGCCCAGGGCAGCAGGATGTCACCGACCCCCACGGGGGTGGGCCGGTTGAGGACCACGCCGAGCGAGCCCTGCTCGTCGTGGTCGAGCAGGAGCACCACCGCGCGGTCGAAGTTCGGGTCCGCGAGGGCGGGGGTGGCCACGAGCAGCCGCCCTGTGAGGGAGGACACCTCGGTCATGCCGACATGATCTCGCACAATCGCCCTTCAGGGGGAGCGGGCGGGCGCACCGGATCTCACGCAGCTCAGGGCGCACGGCAGCAGGGAGGAGCGCGCGCCCCTCGGCCTTGGCGGAATGCAACACTCCGCCATGAGGTGGGCACTGTGGGTGTTGTGGCTAATTCATGACAGTCCTACGGCCGCGTCAGCCTTACGAACAAGGGGGTGCTGCCCCTTACCCTTTTCCCTGGCCCCCTGCCCACCCTCCTCTGGCCTCGCCGGGGGAGCCCCTCTCCGGAACGCGAGATTCATGACCGGCACAGACAGAGACGACGTACTACTTGTCCATGGCGGTACCCCGCTCGAGGGCGAGATCCGTGTCCGCGGTGCGAAGAACCTCGTGCCCAAGGCCATGGTCGCCGCTCTGCTCGGCAGCGGACCCAGCCGGCTCCGCAACGTTCCCGACATCCGCGACGTCCGTGTCGTGCGCGGGCTGCTCCAGCTGCACGGGGTGACCGTTCGCCCCGGCGAGGAGCCGGGTGAGCTCGTACTCGACCCGACGCACGTCGAGAGCGCGAACGTCGCGGACATCGACGCGCACGCGGGTTCGTCGCGCATCCCGATCCTGTTCTGCGGTCCGCTGCTGCACCGCCTCGGCCACGCCTTCATCCCGGGCCTCGGCGGCTGCGACATCGGCGGCCGGCCGATCGACTTCCACTTCGACGTGCTCCGCCAGTTCGGCGCGACCATCGAGAAGCGCGAGGGCGGCCAGTACCTGGAGGCCCCGCAGCGCCTTCGCGGCTGCAAGATCCGCCTGCCCTACCCCTCGGTCGGCTCGACCGAACAGGTGCTCCTGACGGCCGTCCTGGCCGAGGGCGTCACCGAGCTGAGCAACGCCGCGGTGGAGCCGGAGATCGAGGACCTCATCTGCGTCCTGCAGAAGATGGGCGCCATCATCTCCATGGACACCGACCGGACCATCCGGATCACCGGTGTCGACCGCCTCGGCGGCTACAACCACAAGGCGCTCCCGGACCGCCTGGAGGCCGCCTCCTGGGCTTCCGCGGCGCTGGCGACCGGCGGCAACATCTACGTCCGCGGGGCGCAGCAGCGCTCGATGATGACGTTCCTGAACACGTACCGCCGCGTCGGCGGCGCGTTCGAGATCGACGACGAGGGCATCCGCTTCTGGCACCCGGGCGGCCCGCTCAACGCGATCGCGCTCGAGACGGACGTGCACCCCGGTTTCCAGACCGACTGGCAGCAGCCGCTGGTGGTCGCCCTGACCCAGGCCGCGGGCCTGTCGATCGTCCACGAGACGGTCTACGAGTCCCGTCTGGGATTCACCTCCGCGCTCAACCAGATGGGTGCACACATCCAGCTGTACCGGGAGTGCCTGGGCGGCAGCGCCTGCCGGTTCGGGCAGCGCAACTTCCTGCACTCGGCGGTCGTCTCCGGCCCGACGAAGCTGCAGGGCGCCGACCTGGTCATCCCCGACCTGCGCGGCGGGTTCTCGTACCTGATCGCGGCGCTGGCGGCCGAGGGCACCTCGCGGGTCCACGGCATCGACCTCATCAACCGCGGCTACGAGAACTTCATGGAGAAGCTCGTGGAGCTGGGGGCCAAGGTCGAGCTCCCGGGCGGCGACCTCGTCTGAGCCGTACGGCCGACCGAAAGCCCCCCGGGCCCACCAGGGTCCGGGGGGCTTTCGCATGCGCCCACCGGCCCGTACGCGGCCGTTCACCGGCCCGTACGAGGCCCTCGCCGGCCCGTACGGCGCCGCGGCCCGGGAGGACCCGGCGGGAAGCCCGGCAGGACCCCGGCGCGACCCCGGACAGGCCGAAGGGCGGCCTCCCCGCCCGGGGATGGCCGCCCTTCGCCAGTACTGCGTACTGCTCTGCCGCTCCGAGGGCCCCTACGGGCCCCGGTACGGGCAGGACTTACTTGCCCTTGGCGGCTTCCTTGAGCTTGGAGCCCGCGGAGACCTTCACGCTGTAGCCGGCCGGGATCTGGATGGGGTCGCCGGTCTGCGGGTTGCGCGCGGTGCGAGCGGCACGGTGGGTGCGCTCGAAGGTCAGGAAGCCGGGGATGGTGACCTTCTCGTCGCCCTTGGCGACAATCTCGCCGACGGTCTCGGCGAGCGCGGCCAGAACGGCGTCGGCGTCCTTGCGGGTCACCTCGGCGCGCTCGGACAGAGCGGCCACCAGCTCACTGCGGTTCATGTTGTACTCCCGTGTTCAACTTGCCTTAGAGGCGTGAGATCGAAGCCGATGCTGCCAGGGCCCTCGGACAGTCCCCGGACCCGGGTCTGAACGTCAGACCCTCTCGCCCGGTTACGCATCCTGCCCCCACCAGCGGCGGGAAAGCCAATCCGGCACCCGCCAGGGTCACACGAAAAGCGCCACAGTCACGCCGCGGTGACGCTCCGTCCGCACTTGGTGGATGCGGACCGCGGACCTCGCGGGCATCCCCGCAACCCTAGAGGCGGCCCGCCGGGCCCGCATCTCGCGACGCGCCGGGATCGGCAAGCCGTGAGGGCCGTCACAGCGGCGGCCGGACCCGGCGCGGCTTCGCCCGACTCCGCGTCAGATCGCCGAGGCGGCCTTGCGGACGGCTCCGGCGACCGCGCCGGCCACCTTGTCGTTGAACACCGACGGGATGATGTAGTTGGCGTTGAGCTCGTCCTCGCCGACGACGTCCGCGAGCGCGGTCGCGGCGGCCAGCATCATGTCCGTGTTCACGGTGCGGGACTGGGCGTCCAGCAGGCCGCGGAAGACACCCGGGAAGACCAGCACGTTGTTGATCTGGTTGGGGAAGTCGGAGCGGCCGGTGGCCACGACGGCGGCGGTCTGGCGGGCGACGGCCGGGTCCACCTCGGGGTCCGGGTTCGCGAGCGCGAACACGATCGCACCTTCGACCATGGCCGCGACGTCCTCGCCGGACAGCACGTTGGGGGCGGAGACTCCGATGAACACGTCGGCGCCGACCACGGCCTCCTTCAGAGTGCCCGTGTAGCCCTCGGGGTTGGTGTTGTCGGCGATCCAGCGCAGCGGGGAGTCGGCGGCCGCGTCGACCAGGTCGGTGCGGCCCGCGTGCACGACACCGTGGATGTCGGCGCTGACGACGTTCTTCACGCCGGCCGCGAGGAGCAGCTTGAGGATGGCCGTACCGGCCGCGCCGGCGCCCGACATGACGACCTTGACGTCCCCAACTGCCTTGCCCACCACGCGAAGTGCGTTGGTGAGGGCGGCGAGGACGACGATGGCGGTGCCGTGCTGGTCGTCGTGGAAGACGGGGATGTCGAGGGCCTCGCGCAGGCGGGCCTCGATCTCGAAGCAGCGCGGCGCGGAGATGTCCTCCAGGTTGATGCCGGCGAAGCCCGGGGCGATGGCCTTGACGATCGCGACGATTTCGTCGGAGTCCTGGGTGTCGAGGCAGATCGGCCAGGCGTCGATGCCGGCGAAGCGCTTGAAGAGGGCCGCCTTGCCCTCCATGACGGGCAGCGCGGCCATCGGGCCGATGTTGCCGAGGCCCAGTACGGCGGAGCCGTCCGTCACGACTGCGACGGAGTTGCGCTTGATGGTGAGGCGGCGCGCGTCCTCGGGGTTCTCGGCGATGGCCATGCACACGCGGGCGACGCCCGGGGTGTAGATCATCGAGAGGTCGTCGCGGTTGCGGATGGGGTGCTTGGACGCCATCTCGATCTTGCCGCCGAGGTGCATCAGGAAGGTTCGGTCGGAGACCTTGCCGAGGCTGACGCCCTCGATGCCGCGCAGCTTGCCGACGATCTCGTCGGCGTGCGCGGTGGAGGTCGCGGCGATGGTGACGTCGATACGGAGCTTCTCGTGACCGGAGGCGGTCACGTCGAGGCCGGTGACCGACCCACCGGAAGACTCCACGGCGGTGGTCAGCTGGGAGACCGCGGTTCCGCTCGCGGGCACTTCCAGGCGGACCGTCATCGAGTACGAGACGCTGGGCGCCGTTGCCATGGCCGTGTTCCTCTTCTGTCCCTGGTTTTTTGTACACACACAGGGCCCCACGCACGGCAGGTGCGGCAGGACCTGTTGTCCGATCGTCCCACCTACCAGCCAGTACAAGGTAACCAGCTACAAATTTCGGAAAGACACTTCCACCATACGAGATAGATCAGGTGTGCGGAAGCGTAGGCCCGTACGAAAAAGGTCCGCGCCCCTCGGAATCCGAGGGGCGCGGACCTGTATGAACGTCTATGACACCGACCCGCCATGCTCGCCTCGCGGCAAGTGGTCGCTCTAAGCGACGAAGGTTGGGCCCGGGGGCTTGGATCGAGCCGGTGCCGTACCCAGGCTAACAAAGGATCGCCGGAAGCGATCCCCCTCCCGGGAGTTGACCTCGTCTCACCACGCATGTGGCCGCAGGCCATCCGGGTCTGACCGGCACAGCGCCGCGGGCCATCCGGGTCTGACCGGGTCCTACGGCTTCAGCAGCGCCGGCACCCCGTCCTCGCCGGGCTCGTCGCGGCCCGCCGAGACCACCGTCAGCTGCTGCGTCGCGCGGGTCAGGGCCACATACAGCACCCGCAGGCCCGCCGGGGACTCTTCCGCGATCTCCGCCGGGGAGACGACCACGGTGGCGTCGTACTCCAGGCCCTTGGCCTCCAGGCTGCCGAGCGCGACCGCCCGCTCCCCCAGGTCCGCCAGCCAGCCCGCGGCCTCCGCGCGCCGGTCCATGGCCACGACCACGCCGACCGTGCCGTCCACCTGCTCCAGCAGCCTGCGCGTCTCCTCGCGGACCGCCGCGCCCAGATCGCCGCCGGCGGCCGTGAAGCGGGGCTCCAGGCCCGTGGAGCGGACCGCCGTCGGCGGCTCCATGCCCGGCATCGCCAGCCGCAGCACCCGGGACGCGACCTCCGCGACCTCCGCCGGGTTGCGGTAGTTCACCGTCAGGGTGAACCGCCTGCGCGGCCGGGAACCCAGGGCCTCGTCACGCGCCGCGGCCGCCTCCTCCGGGTCCGTCCACGAGGACTGCGCCGGGTCGCCGACCACCGTCCACGTGCCGTGCCGGCCGCGGCGGCCCACCATCCGCCACTGCATCGGCGTCAGGTCCTGCGCCTCGTCCACGATCACGTGCGCGTACTCGGTGCGCTCCGCCGCGATCCGCTCCGCCCGCTCCCACTGGGTCTCCTCGCGGGTCGGCATCAGCTCCTCCAGCCCGCTGAGCTGGTCGAGCGGGTCGAGCTGCCGCTTGCGCTTGGGCCGGGCGGGCGCGCCGAGCAGCAGCTGGAGCTCGTCCAGCAGCGCCACGTCGTGCACCGACAGCGGACCCTTGCCGTCCGGGCCCACCCGGCGCAGCGAGCGCGCCAGCTGGCGGGTCTCGCGCGGGTTGAGGACCCGCCGCGACCAGCGGCCCAGCCGGCGCTCGTCGGCCATCGCGGCGAGCACCCCGCGCGGGGTCAGCTCGGGCCACCAGGCGTTCAGGAAGTCGATGAACGCGTCCTCGGTGGAGATGTCCTCGTCGAACGCGGAGCGCAGCTCGGCCGCCAGCTCCGGATCGCTGTGCCGGCCGGCCCCGCCCGATCTCGCGTACAGGGCGTCGAGGAGCAGCTTGCGGGCGCGCGGGCGCAGCAGGTTCACCGGAGCGGTGCCGCTGAGCACGTTCTGCCGGATCCGGTTCAGCTCGTCGGCCTCCAGCTCCTGGCGCCGCCCGAAGGCCACGACGCGCAGCCGTTCCGGGGCGTCACCGAGTTCGAGCGCGCCCCGTACGGCCTTGTGGAGCACCTTGCGCATGCGCGAGGAGCCCTTGACGCGGGCCACGGCCGGTTCGTCGTACGTGGTCGCCTCGGCGCCGTCGACCAGCGAGCCGAGCGCCCGGATGGCGACCTGGCCCTCCTCGCCGAGCGAGGGCAGCACGCCCTCGGTGTACGCGACGAGCAGCGGGGTCGGCGAGACGATCAGGATGCCGCCGGAGTAGCGGCGCCGGTCCTGGTAGAGCAGGTAGGCGGCGCGGTGCAGGGCGACGGCGGTCTTGCCGGTGCCGGGCCCGCCCGCGACCTCGGCGACCGAGGCCGCGGGGGCCCGGATCACCATGTCCTGCTCGGCCTGGATGGAGGAGACGATGTCCCGCATCGAGTGCGTACGGGCCCGCCCGAGCGCGGCCATCAGGGCGCCGTCGCCGATGGCGGGCAACTCCCGGCCGTCCTGGAAGGCGGTGATCTCGGGGCGCATCAGGTCGTCCTCGACGCCGAGCACCTTGCGGCCCTTGGAGCGGATGACGCGGCGCCGCACGACCCGGCCGGGGTCCTTGGGCGTGGAGCGGTAGAACGGCGCGGCGGCCGGCGCGCGCCAGTCGATGACCAGCGGCGCGTAGTCGGCGTCGAGCACTCCGATGCGCCCGATGTGGAGCGTCTCGGCGATGTCGGCGGTGAGGTCCCCGCGGATCGCGTCTTCGGCGGGCTCGACGGAGGTGTACGCGCCGTCGGGCCCGCGCTCCCCGTCCTTGCCGAGGACCAGGTCGATCCGGCCGAAGAGGAAGTCCTCGAACTCGTTGTTCAGCCGGTTCAGGTGGATACCCGCCCGGAAGACCTGCGCGTCGCGTTCGGCGAGCGCGCCGGGCGTGCCGACCTGACCGCGCTTGGCCGCGTCGTTCATCAGGAACTCGGCCTCGTCGATCTTCTCTTCGAGGCGGCGGTACACCTGGTCCAGATGCGTCTGCTCGACCGCGATCTCCCGATCGCGGACGGAATCCGCCGTGCTGTCGACAGCGGCATTCTGCGCGGCCACCAAGGCCCCCTTCTGACGTGCATGGGCGACCGTCAACCGTACGCGAAGCGGGACCCTGTCCGCACGCCCGTTCCGGTGACCGGGCGAAGATCACTGCCCGGCCGCCGCTCCGTCGCCACCCGATCGCTACCCGGGACGGGCCGCGAGGACCCTGCGGCGGTGCCGGGCGACCCGCTCCCGGTTGCCGCACAGCTCACTGGAGCACCAGCGCCGCCGGTGCCCGCGCGAAGTGTCCAGGTAGACCCGGGTGCAGCCGTCCCCCTCGCAGGAGCGCAGCAGGTCCCGCTCGCCGGGGTCGGTGAGCAATTCCACGGCGTCCCGGGCGACGGCGGCGAGCAGCGCACCGCATTCCACGCCGCCGCACAACTCCCGCACGAGGTGCCCTTCTTGGTCCTGTACGGCACACAGTCCCGGGGGTGGACCGGCGGCCAGCGCGTTGACCCGGGCCAGCGCGCCCTCGTCGGGACCGGCCCCGGCGAGCTCCGCCCGTACGAGGCTCCCCACGTCGCGGCGCAGCGCCCGGAAGGCCTCCACCCAGTCGGGGCCCACCCGGGCGATCGGCGTCCGGTCGGGCACGAGCCCGGCTCCGGCGAGCCACAGCCGCAGCTCGTCGCCGTCTCGGATCTCCTCGGCGCCCGCGGGGGCGGCGAAGGTGGCCACCAGGTCCAGGCACACCCGCCCGGATTCGAACCACATGCCCGTCACCGCCTCTTGGCTAGGGGTGCGCGTGCTTCTCAGAGTGCCGGGCGCTGCTGCGATGCGGAACCCCCCGTACGGGGGCCAGGGATCTGCTCAGAGGGGCGGGTCGTCGTGGAGGAGGCGCTGGAAGAGGCGGTGGTCGCGCCAGGCGCCGTTGATGTGCAGGTAGCGGGGTGCGAGCCCGTACTGCTCGAACCCGGCCTTGGCCAGCACCCGCTGCGAGGCCACGTTGTCGACCAGGGTCCCGGCCTCGACGCGGTGCAGCCCGATCTCGGCGCGGGCGATCCGGCAGACCTCCTCTACGGCGGCGGTGGCCAGTCCCTTGCCGTGCCGGGCCCGGTCGATCCAGTAGCCGATGCCTCCGCTGCGGAAGGGTCCGAGGGTGATGCTGCCGAGGTTGATCATGCCGACGGGCGTGCCGGAGCCGGTCTCGACGAGCACGTAGGACGCGGTGCGCCCGGCGTCGCGCTCGGCGAGCAGCGCCTCGATCCGGACGGCCTGCCCCGCCTCGGTGAAGAACACCTCGGACCGCCACGGCTCGAAGGGCGCCATGTACGCCCGGTTGCGCGTCAGCGTGTCGGCCAGCCCTGCGGCGTCCCCGACCTCGACGCCCCGCATCTCCACCCCGTCAATGATCACCAGGGCACGCTAACGAACGAACCTCGGCACGCGCATCCGGCCCCGCCAATTCCAGCCCCGCCGGCGTTCGAGGCGCGGGGCCCGGGGCGGAGCCCCGGCAACGGCGCCGCACCCGGACCGGTCAGCCGGCGGAGCCGCCTGCGCATTCACCCGCGTCCAGCGCCAGCCGGTACCCCCGCTTGACCACCGTCTGGATCAGGTTCGGCGCCCCCAGCGCCCCCCGCAGCCGCGCCATCGCCGTCTCCACGGCATGCTCGTCCCGCCCCGCCCCCGGCAGCGCCCGCAGCAGCTCCGGCCGCCCCACGACCCACCCCGGCCGCCGCGCCAGCGCCCGCAGCAGCGCCATCCCGGCCGGCGGCACCGGCCGCAGCTCCGCGTCCACCAGCACCGCGTGCCCCCGGATCTCCACCCGGTGCCCCGCCACCGGCAGCACCCGGGCCCGCCCCGGCAGCTCCTGGCACAGCAGCTGCACCAGCGGCCCCAGCCGGAACCGCTCCGGCTGCACCGTGTCCACCCCGCGCGCCTGCAACGGCAGCGCCGTCACCGGCCCCACGCACGCCGACAGCACGTCCCCCCGCAGCCCCGCGAGCACCGCCTCCGTCATCCCCCGCTCCTGCGCCCGCGACAGCAGCGAAGCCGCCGCCGGAGCCGAGGTGAAGCTCACCGCGTCGATCCCGCCCCCGGCCACCGCGTCCAGCAGCCGGTCCATCGGCGCGAGGTCCTCCGGGGCCATCCACCGGTACACCGGGACCACGACCACGTCCGCCCCGGCGGCCCGCAGCGCCTCGACGAACCCGGGCAGCGGCTCCCCGTGCAGCTGGAGGGCGATGCGCCGCCCGGCGACCCCGCCGGACAGCATCCGGTCGAGCACCTCGGCGAGGGACTCCGACTGCGGGGACCACGTCTCCACCAGCCCGGCGGCCCGGACGGCCCCCTTCACCTTCGGCCCGCGCGCCAGCAGTTCGGTGGCCCGCAGCCGCGCCAGCAGCTCCTCGCCGATGCCCCACCCGTCGGCGGCCTCGATCCACCCGCGGAAGCCGATCGCGGTGGTGGCGACCACGGTGTCCGGCGCGCAGCCGATCAATTCCTTCGTGGCGGCGAGCAGTTCGCTGTCGTCGGCCAGCGGCACGATCCGCAGCGCCGGGGCGTGCACGACGGTGGCCCCCCGCCGGCGCAGCAGGGCGATCAGCTCGTCCGCCCTCCGGGCCGCGGTGACCCCCACGGTGAACCCCGCGAGCGGACCCGCCGCGGGAGCGGCCGTCGGGGCGGCGGCTGTGCGGGTGTCGTCCATGGTGACCTGCCTTGCCCAGTGGGGTCGTCGTCACTTCGCGCGATCACGTGTCGCGAGAACGGAACCGAGCCTGTCAAGTCGGCGTGTCGGGCTCGGTTCCGCCGTATTTCGTGCCCGTAAACCGCCGTTACACCGACGTGAGCTGCGGCTTCGCCCCGGCACCGGCCGCCGGGAGCACCGCGGGGGCGGGCCGGCGAAGGTATACCGCCCACGTCACCGCGCAGCAGGCCGCGTAGAAGCCGAGGAAGGTGACGAAGGCGGCCGTCCCGGACCCGGAGGTCGAGAACGCCTCCCGGAAGGCCAGGTTGATGCCGAGTCCGCCGAGTGCGCCGACCGCTCCGATGAGCCCCATCGCGGCTCCGGACAGCCGGCGCCCGTACGCGGCCGCCGCCTCGCCGTCCATGCCCCGCGCCAGCGCCTTGGCCTGGAAGATGCCGGGGATCATCTTGTACGTGGAGCCGTTCCCGAGCCCGCTCAGCACGAACAGCGCGACGAATCCGACGAGGAAGACGGGCAGCGACTCCTCGCCCGAGGCGTATACGACGACCCCGGTCGCGGCCGCCATCGCCACGAACGTGGCGAGGGTGATCCGGGCGCCGCCGAACCGGTCCGCGAGGGCGCCGCCGACGGGCCGGATCAGCGAGCCGAGCAGCGGCCCGACGAAGGTGAGCGAGGCGGCCTGGAGCGGGGTGCGGCCGAACTGCGTCTGGAGGACGAGCCCGAAGGCGAAGCTGTAGCCGATGAAGGACCCGAAGGTGCCGATGTAGAGGAACGCCATGATCCAGGTGTGGGCGTCCCGGACCGCCTCGCGGACGGCGCCGCCGTCGTTGCGTACGGGCGCCAGGTTGTCCATCCGCAGCAGGGCCAGCACGGCCGCGGCCACGATCAGCGGCAGGTAGACCGCGAGCAGCAGCCGCGGGTGCCCGGCCCCGGCGGTCCCGATGACCAGCAGGGCGACGAGCTGCACCACGGGCACGCCGATGTTGCCGCCGCCTGCGTTCAGGCCGAGCGCCCAGCCCTTCTTCCGCAGCGGGAAGAAGGCGTTGATGTTGGTCATGGAGGAGGCGAAGTTCCCGCCGCCCACGCCCGTCAGCGCGGCGACGGCCAGGAAGGTGCCGTACGAGGTCCCCGGCTCCATGACGACCAGCGCGGCCGCGGTGGGCGCGAGCAGCAGCAGGGCGCTGACGACGGTCCAGTTCCGGCCGCCGAAGCGTGCGACGGCGAAGGTGTACGGCACCCGGACGAACGCGCCCACGAACGTGGCCGTCGCGATGAGGAAGAACTTCCCGGCCGGGTCGATCCCGTACGCGGGGCCCATGAACAGCACCATCACCGACCACAGGGTCCAGACGGAGAACCCGATGTGCTCGCTGAGCACGGAGTAGAGCAGGTTTCGGCGGGCGATGCGCTCCCCGGACTCCTTCCAGAAGCCCTCGTCCTCGGGTTCCCACCGCTCGATCCAGCGGCCCCCCTTGCGCGGTGCGGTCGTTCCGGTCATCACACGCCTCCACAGCTGTCGCGTCCGTGGTGACGACCGTAGGAACGGCGCGTTTCGGCCCCGGTCCCCGCCGGATGACCGGTGGGAAACCTTGCACTCACCCGCCGCCGGGGCCGCCTGTGAGCGCGGCCGGGCGCCAGCTCGCCGGGGGCACGTCGAGCCAGCCGTGCCCGGCGGCGAGGGCGGCCGCGGCCTGGTGCAGCGCGTCGAGCCCGGGGTGGCTGAAACCCTTGCGCCACACCATCGACAGCGGGGACAGCGGGACCGGGTCGATCAGCGGCCGCTTCGCGCACCCGGGCAGGTCGAGGAAGTCCACGGTCACCAGGACCGGATGGCGGGTCTTGGCCATGACCCGGCGGAACTCGTCCTTCCCCATGGCCACGGGCGCGGGCGGCGCGAGTGCGATCCCGCGGCCGTCGAACAGCTCGCGGGCGAGCCCGGTCCACTCCAGGGTCCGCGGATTGCCGGCCCCGGCGTACACCGTCTCCCCGGCCAGCGCGTCCAGCGGTACGTCGGCCCGCGCGGCCAGCGGGTGCCCGTCGGGCAGCAGTACCGCGAGCGGTTCGTACCGTACGGGCCGGTGCGCGAGGCGGGCCCGCAGCGCCGGGTCGAGCCCGTCGGCGTAGCCGAAGGACACGTCGAGGCGGCCGGCGGCGACCTCCGCGGCGGCGTACGTCAGCCCGCTCTCGAAGCGGGCCATCAGCTCGCAGTCCGGGGCGAGTTCGCGGGCCCGCTCCAGCACGGTGCGGGCGGTGCTCGGCCCGTCGGTGTTGAGGTCGACGAGCAGCGGCCGGGGGCCTACGGAGGCGAAGGCGGCGGCGAGCGCCTCGTGCGCGGCCAGCACCCGCCGGGCCAGGGGCAGCAGCCGCTCCCCCTCGGTGGTCAGCTCGACGGCGCGGGTCGTCCGTACGAACAGCCCGGCGCCGAGGGTGGTTTCGAGCCGCCGGACGTCGCGGCTCAGCGCCTGCTGGGCGACGTACAGGCGGGCGGCGGCGCGGGTGAAGTGCAGTTCCTCGGCCACGGCGACGAACCCGCGCAGCAGCCGGGGTTCCACATCACGGGGTATCACCCGGGGAGACTAACAACGGAAGCCGGTGAATGGCTCCGGAACAGGTGTTGGACGCCGCCGTACCCCGCGGCGGAGCCTTGGATCATGCCGCCGCTGATGACCGTGACGGGCTCTACGCTCGTGATCGCCCCCGCACCGCACCGCCGCCGACCCCGCCCGCAGGGCCCGTACGCCCGCCTCTTCTCCCGTCCCGGGACCCGGGCCTTCACGGCCGGGAACCTGCTGGCCCGCCTGCCCATGGGCATGTTCGGCATCAGCGCGGTCATGATGATCGCCGGCCAGCGCGGCTCGTACGCCCTCGCCGGTGCGGTCACCGCCACCGGGATGGCCGCCACCGCGCTGGTCGCGCCGTGGACCGCCCGCCTGGTCGACCGGTACGGCCAGGCCCGGATCGCCGTCCCCGCGACGCTGATCGCGGTGCTCGGCTCGGTGTCGCTGGTCCTGTGCGTCCGCGGCCACGCCCCCGCCTGGACCCTGTTCGCCTCGTACGCCGCCACCGCGACCACCCCCAACATCGGCGGCATGTCCCGGGCCCGCTGGACGCACCTGCTGCGCGACTCCCCCGCCGCGCACCACACGGCGATGTCGTTCGAGCAGGCCGCCGACGAGCTGTGCTTCATGCTGGGCCCGGTGGTGGCGGCGTTCCTCTGTTCGGCCGCCTTCCCGGAGGCGGGCACCCTCACGGCGGCCGCCCTGCTGCTGACGGGCATGCTGGTCTTCACCTCCCAGCGGGCCACGCAGCCGCCGCCGGCCCGGCCCGGCGACGCCCCCGCCCCGCTGCGCCGGCTGATGCCGCTGCTGGCGCTGTTCGTTCCCCTGGGCGTGCTGTTCGGCTCGATGGAGGTCACCTCGATCGCCCACCTCGGCGCCCGCGGCCTGGGCGCCGCCACCGGCCTGGTCCTGGCCCTCCAGGCGGCGGGCTCCTGCGCGGCCGGCCTGCTCTACGGCACCCTGCGCCCGCGCACGCTGCGGACCTGCCTGATCGCCCTGACCGCGGCCCTGACCCTCCCCTGGGCGGCGGCGGCCACGGGCTCCCTCCCCCTCCTGGCCGCCGCCCTCCTCCTGGCGGGCATGGCCACGGCCCCGACGATGGTCACGGCGATGTCCCGCGTCCACGCCCTCGCCCCCGAGGGCCGCCTCAACGAGTCGATGACCCTGGCGGTGACGGCCATCCTGGCGGGCATAGCCCTGGGCTCGGCCACGGCAGGCACCCTGGTGGACCAGCTCGGCCCCACCACCCCTTACGCCCTCCCGGCCGCAGCGGCCTTTTTGACCCTCTTGGTCCTCCCGACCCTCTCGACGGTACGACTTTCCGGTACGACTCAGGTACCGTGAACTCGTACCACAACCGGAGGAGCGGACCATGTCCATAAGCGCCAGCGAAGCCAGGGCGACCCTGTTCCCCTTGATCGAACGCGTCAACACCGACCACGCCCCGGTGCGGATCACCTCCAAGAACGGTGATGCCGTCCTCATGTCCGCCGACGACTACGACTCGTGGCAGGAGACCGTCTACTTGCTGCGCTCCCCCGCCAACGCCCAGCGGCTGATGGAAGCCGTCGCGCGCGACCGCGAGGGCGCGTCATCGGTCGCCAAGAGCATGGACGAGCTGAGGCAGTTGGCCGGAGGCGAGGAGTGAGGAGCGTTCACTTCGACCCGGCCGCCTGGGAGGACTTCCTGTTCTGGCTCTCGTCCGACCGGAAGATGGCTCGCCGGATCACCCGTCTGATCGGCGAGATCCAGCGCGACCCGCTCACCGGCATCGGCAAGCCCGAACCGCTGAAGGGCGAACTGTCCGGCTACTGGTCTCGCCGCATCGACGACGAACACCGCCTCGTGTACCGGGCGGACGAAAAAGAAGTGAAAGTGCTCAAGGCGCGCTATCGCTACTGACGCCGCGGACGGTCCGGGCATGACGAAGGCCCCGCAGCCTGGCGGCTGCGGGGCCTTCGCCCACATGGGATGAGTGGAGATGGCGGGAATCGAACCCGCGTCCAACGGTGCAGAAGCAGGGCTTCTCCGAGCGCAGTCCGCTGCGCTTTTCTCGGCCCCGGAGATCACACGGACAAGTCTCCGACGGGCTCAGTCACTGTTTGGTTTCCCTCCAACCCCCGTGACCGGGGCTAGAGGTTTAGATCCCTAATTGACGCCAGGATCCGGACCGGGACCACTTCCGGGCTGACGCTCCTCACAGAGGCTTCAGCTCACTGTTATTAGGCAGCGAGGGTGAAGCGGGAGTTATCGCTCTTGGAGTTGGCGATTATTTTTTGCGACATGTGGTTAGCGAGATCATTGCCGCTTCCTCGGCTCGCTTCCCCTGCATCGACATCCGCTGTCGAAACCGATCATCCCCATGTTTTGTTTACAAGCTGCTCCGACCCCGGAGGGGCGGTGCTGACGCCATGGTACGCGAAGTGGACCACGGGATGCCAGGAGATTACAGCTGACCGCGCTCCTTGCGCTTCACGGCCGAGATCACCCGGTTCGTCTCGCGCGTGTCCTGCTTCTCCCGCAGGGCCTGGCGCTTGTCGTACTCCTTCTTGCCCTTCGCCAGCGCGATCTCGACCTTCGCCCGGCCGTCCTTGAAGTACAGCGAGAGCGGCACGATCGTGTTGCCCGTCTCGCCGGTCTTCGAGTCCAGCTTGTCGATCTCCTCGCGGTGCAGGAGGAGCTTGCGCTTGCGGCGGGCGCTGTGGTTGGTCCAGGTGCCCTGGCTGTACTCCGGCACGTGCACGTTGTAGAGCCAGGCCTCGCCGCTCTCCACCGACACGAATCCGTCCACCAGCGAGGCACGGCCCTGGCGCAGGGACTTGACCTCGGTGCCCGTGAGCACGAGACCGCACTCGTAGGTGTCGATGATCGTGTAGTCGTGCCGCGCCTTCTTGTTCTGGGCGATCAGCTTGCGCCCTTTTTCCTTAGCCATAGTGCGGTCATTTTCGCACTACGGACCCACCCCGAGGCCACCCAATACCGTGCGGGCCCGTTCCTCGACCCCGTCGCCCGCCGCCAGGTCCGGGGTGATGCCGCTGCCGTCGAGGCTGCGACCGGCCGGGGTGCGGTACGTACCCACCGTCAGCTCCGCCACCGAGCCGTCCGGGAGCGGCGTCGGCATCTGCACCGAGCCCTTGCCGAAGGTCCTCGTGCCCACCGCCACCGCGCGGCCGCGGTCCTGGAGGGCGCCCGTCACCAGCTCGGCCGCGCTCATCGTGCCGCCGTCGACCAGTGCCACCAGGGGTCTCGTCGTGTCCCCGCCCGGGCTCGCGTACAGGGCGCGCTGGGTCCCCCGTACGTCGTACGTGGCCACCAGCCCGCCGTCCAGGAACGCCGAGGCGGCCGTCACGGCCTCGGTGACCAGGCCGCCCGGGTTGCCCCGCAGGTCGAGCATGAAGCCGGCGCCGGGCGGGGCCGCGCGCACGGCGGCCCGGACCTGTTCGCCCGATCCGCGGCTGAAGGAGGCGACCTTGATGACGGTGATCCCGCCCGGGAGTTCCCGTACGGTCACGGGCTCGGTGTGCAGCTGCTCGCGGCGCAGGGTCTCGGTGAGGTCGGCGCCGTCCCGGGTGAGGTGCAGGACGACCGGAGTGCCGGCGCCGCCGCGTAGCAGGGCGACCACGTCGCAGACGCGCAGGCCGGTGACGGGGTGGCCGTCGACGCTCAGGAGCCGGTCGCCGGCGCGCAGGCCGGACCGGGCGGCGGGGCTGTCGGGCTGGACCTTCTCGACGGCGATGCGGTCGTCCCGGCGGTTCTCGATCCAGAGCCCGACGCCGGTCCAGCGGCCGTCGAGGTCGTCCGTGAAGGCGGCGTACTCGCCCTGGTCGTAGACCATGCCCCAGCGGTCGCCGCTGCGGCTGACCACCTCCTGGGCGGCCTTCTTGCCGGACTTGCCCTCGGCGGCGGCTTCGGCCGCGGCGCGGGCGACGGCCTCGCGGTCGGCGGTCGCGGTGTCCCGGGGAGCCTCGGGGGCGGCCGCGGGGTTCTGCGTACCGGCGGCCGTTAACCCGGCGCCCGCGGGGCCGACGGCGTCCGCGCGGTCCCAGCAGCCGGTGCCCGCCGCGGCGCCCACGGCTGCGATGAAGGCCAACGTCAAAGCGGCCCCGCGACGCAGGTCGCGGGGCCGAAGACAGAAAGCGGGCAGTCCCGGCATGGCGCCGAGTCTAGGACAAGCCCCGTGGAGGCACGGCGGGTTGGGCGGACCTCACACGGGGCGCTTGTCACACCTTCAGGTACTTGCGCAATGCGATGAAGGCGGCCAGCGAGGGCATCAGCACCCCGATGACCAGCACCAACGGCAGCTTCGTCAACACGGAGTCCCAGCCGATGAAGTTGATCAGCTCCATCTTCGTCCGCAGCGAGGCGCCGTGGTCGATGACGAAGTACTGGCCCGCGCCGAGCATGATGCAGGCCAGCACGGCGCCGACGAGGCCTGCGAAAGCGGCCTCCATGATGAACGGCACCTGGATGTAGAAGCTGGAGGCGCCCACGAGCCGCATGATCCCCGTCTCCCGCCGCCGGCTGAAGGCGGAGACGCGCACGGTGTTGACGATCAGCAGCAGGGCCACGATCAGCATGATCAGCATGATGACGAGGGCAGCCACGTTGAGGTAGCCGAGCATCGTGAAGAGGTTGTCGAGCTCGGTGTGCTGGTCGGCGACCGACTGGACGCCGTCGCGGCCCGCGAAGGCGGTGGTGATGACCTTGTACTTCTCGGGCTGCTTGAGCTTCACCCGGAAGGAGTCCGGCATCTGGTCCGGGGTGATCACCGAGGCGAGCGCGGTGTGCCCGAAGCGCTCCTTGTAGTGCTTGAAGGCCTCGTCGGAGGACTCGTAGTGGACCGTCTCGACGAGGTCCATCTTCTTCAGGTCGGTCTCGATCTGCTGCTTCTGCTCGGGAGTGACCGCGCCCTTGGCGCAGGCCTTGCTCCCGCTCTCGCTGTTGTCCTCCGCGTCGCTCTTGTTGCAGAGGTAGATCGAGACGTTGACCTTGTCGTACCAGTAGCCCTTCATCTTGCTCACCTGGTCGCGCATGAGCAGGGAGCCGCCGAACAGGGCCAGCGACAGGGCCACGGAGATGATGACCGCGAAGGTCATGGTGAGATTGCGTCGGAGACCGACGCCGATCTCCGACATGACGAACTGGGCGCGCATGACGTCTCAAGGGCCTTTCAGTGCTGGTAGCCGTAGACGCCGCGCGACTGGTCGCGCACGAGTCGGCCCTGTTCGAGTTCGATGACGCGCTTGCGCATCTGGTCCACGATCTGCTGGTCGTGCGTGGCCATGATCACGGTGGTGCCGGTCCGGTTGATCCGGTCCAGCAGCTTCATGATGCCGACCGAGGTCTGCGGGTCGAGGTTGCCCGTGGGCTCGTCCGCGATGAGGAGGGCCGGCCGGTTGACGAAGGCGCGGGCGATGGCCACGCGCTGCTGCTCACCGCCGGAGAGCTCGCCGGGCATGCGGTCCTCCTTGCCGCCGAGGCCCACGAGCTCCAGGACCTGCGGGACGGCCTTGCGGATCTCGCCCCTGGGCTTGCCGATGACCTCTTGGGCGAAGGCGACGTTCTCGGCCACCGTCTTGTTGGGGAGCAGGCGGAAGTCCTGGAACACGGTCCCCAGCTGGCGCCGCATCTGCGGGACCTTCCAGTTGGAGAGCTTGGCGAGGTCCTTGCCGAGGACGTGGACCTGGCCGTGGCTCGCCCGCTCCTCGCGCAGCACCAGCCGCAGGAAGGTGGACTTGCCGGAGCCGGAGGAGCCGACCAGGAAGACGAACTCGCCCTTCGCGATGTCCAGGGAGACATCTCTGAGTGCGGGGCGGTTCTGCTTCGGGTAGGACTTGGAGACGTTGTCGAATCGGATCACGGGTGCACCACGGTCGCCGGGAGTAGGTGTGCGGAGTCGGTGTGCGTGACCATACGCGAACGGGCGGGGGGTGGGGGCCCGGCGTCCGGAGTTGCCCGATATATCCCCTGGTCCGGGAGGGGATCGTTCCGCGATCGTCCGTGATTGCCCGGACGGGCCGCGCCGAATGTCGCCAGAGCTGGCACAGTGGTAGGGGAACGCAGTCGTTCCTTCAGGCGTTGTTCAAGACGTTCGTTGTTCAAGGGGACGAGAGGAGGAGAGCGCATGACGTATGACCGGCTCGTGTGCGCGAACTGCGCCGCGCCCGTCAGCCAGGGCCGCTGCCCGGTGTGCCGGGCCAACCGGGAGCGCCTCCAGCAGCAGGAGGGCCCCTTCGGCGGCCTGAACCCCCTGGCGCTCATCGTGCTCCTGGTGGTCCTTGTCGCGGCTGTGGCCCTGCTGGCACAGCAGACGGCGTAGCTCCCTCGCCGCGTCCCGATCGTTGACGCACGAAGGGCCCGGACACCTGAGGTGTCCGGGCCCTTCGTGCGTCAACGCGTGTCAATGCGTGCTTACGCGGTCTGCTCCTGCTGCTTGCGCCAGCGGATGCCGGCCTCCAGGAAGCCGTCGATCTCGCCGTCGAGCACCGCCTGCGGGTTGCCGACCTCGAACTCCGTCCGCAGGTCCTTGACCATCTGGTACGGGTGCAGGACGTAGGACCGCATCTGGTTGCCCCAGGAGCTTCCGCCGTCCTTGAGGGCGTCCATCTTGTCCTTCTCCTCCTGGCGGCGCCGCTCCAGCAGCTTGGCCTGGAGCACGTTCATCGCGCTGGCCTTGTTCTGGATCTGCGAGCGCTCGTTCTGGCAGGAGACCACGATGCCGGTCGGGAGGTGCGTGATGCGCACGGCCGAGTCGGTCGTGTTGACGCCCTGACCGCCGGGGCCGGAGGCGCGGTACACGTCGACGCGCAGCTCGGCCTCGTCGATCTCGACGTGGTCGCTGGTCTCGACGACCGGCAGCACCTCGACGCCCGCGAAGGAGGTCTGGCGGCGGCCCTGGTTGTCGAAGGGCGAGATGCGCACGAGGCGGTGGGTGCCCTGCTCGACCGAGAGCGTGCCGTAGGCGTACGGGGCCTTGACGACGAAGGTGGTCGACTTGATGCCGGCCTCTTCCGCGTACGAGGTCTCGTAGATCTCGGTGGGGTAGCCGTGGCGCTCGGCCCAGCGCAGGTACATGCGCTGGAGACGCTCGGCGAAGTCGGAGGCGTCGACGCCGCCGGCCTCGGCACGGATGTTGACCAGCGCCTCGCGCTCGGCGTACTCGCCGGAGAGCAGGGTGCGGACCTCCATCTCGTCCAGCGCCTTGCGCACGGAGACCAGCTCGGTCTCCGCCTCCGCGAGGGTCTCCGCGTCGTCCATCTCCTGGGCGAGGTCAAACAGCACCGCGAGGTCGTCGATGCGGCCGCGCAGGGTCTCGGTCTTGCGGACCTCGGCCTGGAGGTGCGAAAGCTTGCTCGTGATCTTCTGAGCGGCCTCCGGGTCGTCCCACAGGGACGGCGCGGCGGCCTGCTCCTCGAGCACGGCGATTTCTGCCCTCAGCTTGTCGAGGTCCAGGACGGCCTCGATCGACCCCATGGTCGAGGAGAGGGACTTCAGCTCTTCGGAAACATCGACGACTGCCACGGGTCCAGCGTAGCCGGTCCGCGGGCGGCACTGTCCGGGCAGGCCGGATCACCCGTTCTGACGAGTGGGGGAACGGGCGTACCCTCACGGTATGACTCTGCTCCTCGTCAAGCGCCGCCATGTGGACCACATGCGTGTCACGACGACCAGCTGTCTGCCGCCGGACCATCCCCAAGCCTGATCCACCCCGATCCGACTTGGTCCTGTACGCGGCCCAAGCGGCTCCGGCGCCATCCCTGCCGGCGGCCCTCCCCATCCGCTGCCCCGACACCTCTGGGGAACAGGACCCCGTGACATCCGAAACGGAGCCGTCATGCCGTCCGCGCACCACGATCTCTCTGCCGATTCCGCAGTTCCCGCCCTTCCCGTCATCGACCTGTCCCAGGCCGACGACCCGGCCCAGCGGGGCGACTTCCTGAAGAAGCTGCACGCCGTGGCCCGGGACACGGGCTTCCTGTACCTCACCGGGCACGGGATCACCGAGGCAGAGACCGCCCGCATCCTTGAGCTGACCAGGGCTTTCTTCGCTCTGCCCGAGGCCGACCGGCTCGCGGTGAGCAATCTGAACTCGCCGCACTTCCGCGGGTACACCCGCATCGGACACGAGCTGACCGGCGGGGCCTCCGACTGGCGCGACCAGCTGGACGTCGGCGCCGAGCGCCCGGCGCCGGCGCTGGGGCCGGACGACCCGGCGTACCTGTGGCTGGAGGGCCCGAACCAGTGGCCTGCGGCCCTGCCGGAGCTGCGGCCGGTGGTACTGGAGTGGCAGGCCCGGCTGGCGGCGGTGGCCCACCGGCTGCTGCAGGAGCTGCTGACCTCGATCGGCGCGCCGTCCGACTTCTTCGACGAGGCGTTCGCGGACCGGCCGCACCTGCACACGAAGCTGATCCGCTACCCGGGATCCGCCCCCTCCGGTACCGACCAGGGCGTCGGGGCGCACAAGGACTACGGATTCCTGACGCTGCTGCTGCAGGACTCGGTGGGCGGGCTCCAGGTACGGCAGGGGGACGGGTTCCTGGACATCCCGCCGCTGCCGGGGGCGTTCGTGGTCAACCTGGGCGAGCTGCTGGAGATCGCGACGGAGGGGTACCTGGTGGCCACGGACCACCGGGTGGTCAGCCCGCCGGGGGCGGTGGAGCGGTACTCGGTGCCGTTCTTCTACAACCCGCGGCTGGACGCGGTGATCGAGACGGTGCCGGGCGAGTACCTGCGGTCGGCGCCGGGGGTCGCGCACGACGCGTCGAACCCGCTGCACGCGGAGTACGGCCGCAACGAGCTCAAGGGCTGGACCCGGGCCCACCCGTCGGTGGCCCGCCGCTGGCACCCGGAACTGGTCGAGGCGTAACCCCGGCCGGCGCAGCGGCCCCGGCCGGCTCGCCGGTCCGGTCCGGCGAGCGGGCCGGGTACGGCTACGGCTTCGGCTTCGACGGGGTCGAGTGCTTCGTGTCCTGGGGCGGCGCCTCGTCCCCGGACGCGGCCAGCCAGGTCCCCACGCCGAGCGCGGCGGCCAACGCCACGGCCCCCGCCGTCAGGGCGAGCCGCCGCTTGCGGGCCGTCTCCGCACGGTGGCGGGCCGACCCCGGCCGGTGGCCGCCCGCGGGGCGCGGCACCCGGGCCGTGCCCAGCGCGCCCCCGGCCAGCTCGTCCGGCCCCGGAACCCGCATCGAGGTGTGCGTGTCCCGGTTCGAGTCCGTCGCGGAGCCCGGCACCAGCGGGACCACGCCCCGCCGCCGGACCGGATCCGCCTCCGAGACGGACTCCGCCGGCTCCGGATCCGGGTCCGGTTCGTACGGCTCGTCCACGTCCAGAGGCGGCATCCCGGCCAGGAGCGGGAGCAGGTCCCGCAGCCGGGCCGAGAGCTCCGAGGCCCGCAGCCTTGAGGCCGGCGCCTTCGCCAGGCACTGCACGATCAGCTGCCACAGCTCGTCCGGGATCCCGGGGAGCGGGACCACCGTCTCCGTCACGTGCCGCCGCAGCACCGCGCCCGGGTGCCCGCCGCCGAACGGCGTGAAACCGGCCAGCAGCTCGTACAGCACGGTGGCCAGGGCATATATGTCCACCGCCGCCCGCGGCGGCAGGCCTTCCACGATCTCCGGAGCCAGGTAGTCCGGCGTGCCGATGATCCGGGTCGTCGGGGCCGAGGCCCGCGCGCCCGGCGCCCCGGACGCCCGCCGCGGCGAGTCGATCAGCTTGGCCACGCCGAAGTCGGTCAGCAGCGCCGGATGCGAGCCTCCGGGCCCGAGCGGCCCCTGCATGTCCAGCAGGACGTTCTCCGGCTTCACGTCCCGGTGCACGACCCCCGCCGCATGCGCCGCCGCCAGCGCGTCCGCGACGTCCGCGACGATCGCCACGGCCGCCTCGGGGGCGAGCCGCCGCTCCCGGTCGAGGCGCGTGCGCAGGTCCGTACCGCGTACGAGGTCCATGACGAGGGCCAGGTCGTTGCCGTCGACGACGAGGTCGCGGACGGAGACGATGTGCGGGTGGTCCAGGCCGAGCAGCGCGCTGCGCTCCTGGACGAAGCGTCCGACCAGCTCCTGGTCGGACGCGAGGTCCTCGCGCAGCAGTTTGACGGCGACGGGCCCGTCCGGCCCCTCGCCCAGCCACACCGTGCCCGCGCTGCCGCGCCCCAGGATCTGGTGCGCGGTGTACCGGCTGCCGATCTTCCGTGCCACGACTGCTCCCTCAGCGGCTGGCGTACGCACCAAAGCTACGCGGCCGGATGGGGGTTGAACGCCCCGGAACGCGGCGACCTTCACTTCTGGGGGCGAAATCACGTCCCAGGAGTCGACAAATCCACAACCCAACCTGTGAATCGGTCCCCGAAGTCGGCGCTACGGGGCCCCGGTTCAGGGCGTGCCGCTGCCCGAGCCGCCGCTGCCCGTGGAGTCGCCGATCGCGCTGACCCAGTCGACGATGTCGGAGCCCCAGGTCCACAGCTGGTCCCACCAGCCCTTGCCGGTGCCGACCCACTCCTGGAGCGGGGTGAGCTCCCAGACCAGCCAGCCCGCCACCACGAACAGCAGGATCAGGACCAGGCAGCCCTTGAGGCAGCCCAGGCCCGGGATCTTGACCGGGTTGGCGCTGCGGGGGCGCGGTTCGCGCGGCTCCCGGGGGGCGCGCGGCGGCGGGGCTTGCGGGGGCTGCTGCTGCGGGGGCGCCTGCCGCTGGGGCTGGGGCTGCCGCTGGGGCTGCTGCTGGTACGGGGCCTGCTGCGGCTGCTGGTACTGCTGGGGCGGCGGCTGCTGCTGGTAGTACGGCTGCTGCGGCGGCTGCTGGTACTGCGGCTGCTGCTGGTACTGCGGGGGCGGAGGGCCCTGGCGGTACTGCGGGGGCTGCTGGGGTCGCTGCTGCGGGGGCGGGGGCGCCTGCCGCTGCGGACGGCGGCGCAGCGGGTCCTCGTTCGGGTCGAGGTACTGCATCTGCGTCTGCTCGTTGCGGTCGCGCGCGGCCTGCATCTGCGACTGCCACGGGTGCGGCTGGTCCGGCCGCTGCACCGGGGGCATGACCGAGGTCGGGTCCGCGCCGGGCCCGCCCGGGCCGCCGTGGCCGCCCGTGCTGGGCAGGACCGAGGTGGCGTCGGCCGCGCCGACCGGCGGGAGCACGCTGGTCATGCCGTTCGGGTCGTACGCGCCCATCGGCGAGGCGACGGCGTCGCCACCGGCCGGGGTCGCGGGGACCGGCGCCGGCGAGGGGTCGGGGGCGAGCAGCGCGCCGACGCCGAGGGCGGCCTCCACCTCGGAGGGGGCGCTGTGCACGCCGATGCCGGAGGCGACCACGCGCAGTCCGCGGGCCAGGTTCTCGGCGCTGGGGCGCTCGTTCGGCTCCTTGCGCAGGCAGCGCTCGATGACGATCCAGAGCGGCTCGGGCACGTTCGGCGGCCGCTGCGGGTCCTCGCTGAGGTGGCGGTGGAGGACTTCGAGGGCGGTGCCGCCGGCGAACGGCGGGCGGCCGGTGACCAGTTCGTAGAGCAGGATGCCGGCGCCGTAGATGTCGACGGCGGAGGTCTGCGGGCGGCCCTCGGCGGATTCGGGGGCCACGTAGGCGGGGGTGCCGACGAACTCGTGCGTGCGCGTCAGGCCCGGGGAGTCGGCGAGGCGGGCGATGCCGAAGTCGGTGAGCATCGGCTTCATCTGGCCGCCGCGCTCGTCGAGCAGGACGTTGGCGGGCTTCAGATCGCGGTGGACCACGCCGTCGGCGTGGCTGGCGGCGAGCGCGTCCGCGATCTGGGCGGTCAGCAGGCTCGCGGCGACCGGCGTGAAGGGGCCGTTCTGCCGGATGTACTTGTGCAGGTCCGGGCCGTCGATCAGGTCCATGACGAGGGCGAGCAGATCGCCCTCGACGACGAGGTCGCGGGTGCGCACGATGTTGGGGTGCGTCAGGCGCAGCAGGACCGAGCGCTCGCGCAGGAAGCGCATGACGATGTCCGCGTCCTGGGCCAGCTCCTCCTTGAGGACCTTGATGGCCACGGTCTCGCCGGGCTGCCCGGCGACGGCTGCCTCCGCGCCGGCGGTCTCCCGCTGGCGGGCACGCCAGACGGTGCCCGTGGCGCCGCGTCCGAGCGGCTCCTCGAGCAGGTACTTGCTGCCGACTGGCCGCACGTCTCGCGCTCCCTGCTGTCGTCCTGCTGTGGTTCGTCTTGCGGTTCGTTTTCCGGCCCACTCTAGGGGGTGTCTCCGGGGAAGACGCGGGGTGCCGGAGGTTGGTTGCCGCACATTTGTACGAAGGGTGAGGTTTGAGGGGTATGCCGGGGGCGATTTTCCGCGGCCGTTCGCGGATTTTCGGCCGGGCTCCGCGCCCGGGCGTGTACGCGACACGCGCAGGGGTGTGATCATTCAAGATCATTTGTTGCCGGGTGCCGGGCGTGTTGTCAGTGACAGGTGCGAGGATGCACCCGTACGGAACGGCCGGGACGGGAGCCCGCGTTCCGGGCAGACCTGACCGGACGACGCGCCGTGCCGGGTGGGGGGTTGATCGGGGCAGCCATGCCCCGTCGTACCCCTGCCGGGCGCACGCACCGCGCACCGCGCAGAAGGGACCGCTGACGGCGATGCAGATCCGGCTGACCGTCCTTGGGTCGCGCAGCGGCCACCAGACCGCGCCCGCCGGCTGTGACGTGCTCGTCACCGCGCCCGTGGGCACCGCGCTCGCCGCCGTGGCCTCCGGGCTGGCGGCGACCGTCGGCGGGCCCGACACCGGCGGCACGGTCGTGCTGTACGCCGGTACGGAGCGGCTCGACCTCCAGCGGCGGGTGCTCGGGGAGCCGCCGCTGGTGGACGGGGCGGTGCTGGGGCTGCATGCGCCGGTGCCGGGCGTCCTGCCGGACGGGGACGTCCTGCCGGACGGGACGGACGGCGCGCAGCTGCACGTGGTGGCGGGGCCGGACGCGGGCGGGGTGCACCTGCTGCACCCGGGAGCGATCCGGATCGGGCGCTCGGCCGACGCGGATGTCCCGCTGGACGATCCGGACGTCTCGCGGCTGCACTGCGCGGTGACGGTGATGCCGGACGGGCGGGTGGCCGTGGCCGACCTGGGCTCGACGAACGGCACGACGGTGGACGGCGCCGTGGTGGGCGCGCGGCCGGTGGCGCTGGCGCCGGGGGCGCTGCTGCGCATCGGCGAATCGACACTCCGACTGGCCCCGGACACCCCGGCCCCGCTCCGGGTGGTCCCGGACCTGGAAGGCCACCTGTCCCTCCCGGCGGCGGCCGGTGCCGACTCCGGTGCCGGGCACTACGGCGAGGCCGGCTCGGGCCGGGAGCCCGGCTCCAGCACGCGTCACCCCGGCGAGGGCGGTCCCGGTGCGGGGCGCCCTAGCGATGGCGACGGGCGTCGGGGAGCCGGCTCGGGCCGGGGGCCCGGTGCGGCCGCCGGCGCCTCCGGCGCGGGGTGGAGCGGTGGGCCCGGCGGCGCGCAGGGGTCTTCCCCCCACCCCGCCCCTTCCCGAAACGGGGGCTCCGCCCCCGACCCCGACGAGCACCGCCCGGGGCTGCGCCCCGACGCGGCTTCGCCGTCCCACCCCGGCGCCTCGGGCGCCGGGTGGACCGGCGGTCCCGACTCCGGCCGATCGCCCGGCACGCCGTCCGGCGACACGTGGGCCGGCGCGGGGCGCGGCCGTTCCGCACCCGGTTCCGCCTCCGGCGCCGACGCAGCCACACCCCGTACGGCACGGGAGCCCGGCGCAGCCGGGGCCGGCCGTACCGGTGGACCCGGGGCCGGGTGGGGCGGCGCAGCCGCACCGCACACGGCGCGGGAGGCCGGCACAGCCGGGGCCGGATGGAGCGGCGCGGCCGCAGCAGAGTCGGGCTCAGCACCCGGCGCAGCCGGGGCCGGATGGGGCGGCGCAGCCGCGCCCGGCACGGGTAGGGAGACCGGCGCAGCCGGGGCATGGGGTGGAGCAGGCGGACCCCAGGCGGCACGGGAGGCCGGGACCGGTGGGGTCGGGGGCCGGTGGGCCGGCGGCCCCGACTCCGGCGGGTCATGGGGCGTTCCGGGGGGCGGCATGCGCGTCGGGGCGCCCGGTACGGGGCAGGCCGAGGCCGGCAGCGGCGGGCAGCGGGCGCGGATGCGGGGGCTCGGAGCCTGGGCCCGGAAGTGGGTGCGGGGCGAAGAGGACCCCGGGTACGGGAGCGCCGCCGCCGAAGCCGTCGCGGCCGCCGCGCCCGATGCCGACGATCCCGCCGCACTGCTGCTCGCCGCACTGGGGCCCACCCGGCGGCTCTGGTCCCGGGGCCGGGGGCGGCTCGACGTCGGCCTCGGGGCCGGGAGCCGGGTCGCGTTCCAGGAGGTCGGCTCGCTCGGCATCGCCGGGCCCCGCGCCCGCCTGACCGGGGTCGCCCGCTCCGTCGTCGCCCAGCTCGCCGGCCTGCACGGGCCGGGCGAGCTGGAGATCGTGCTGCTCGCCGCCGACCGCGCGCGCGGCCTCGCCGAGCGGCGCGCCGACTGGGGCTGGCTCGGCTGGCTGCCGCACGTACGGCCCGCGCACGGCCAGGACTGCCGCCTGCTCCTCGCGTACGACCGCGACCAGGCCGCCGCCCGCACCGCCGAGCTGACCCGCCGCCTCGACGAGGGCCCGGTCGGCGAAAGCCCCGTCGGCGAGGCCCACCAGGGCCCGTACACGCTCCTCGTCGTCGACGGCGATCCCGGCGCCGGCGCGCTGCGCGACCTCACGGGCCGGCTCGCCGCCCACGGCCCGGCCGCCGGGATCCACCTCCTCGTGCTCGCCGAGACGCCGGCCGCCGCGCCCGGCTCCCCGCTCGCGGAGACGTACGAGGCCGCCTGCGCGAGCAGCCCCGCCTTCCGGGGCTGCGGCTCCGCCGCCCTGCTCAGCGGCGATGTGGCCACCACCGTACGGACGTTCACGGTGACCGGCGGCAAGCCGTCCCCGCCCGGGACCACCGCCACCGCCGACGCCGTCTCCGCCGCCTGGGCCGAGCGCTTCGCCCGGGCGCTGGCCCCGCTGCGCGCCGAGCCCTCCCCCGCCGGGCCCCGCCCGGCCCTCGCCGCCGCGCTCCCCAACACCGCCCGCCTGCTGGACGAGTTGGGCCTCGCCCGGGCCACCCCGGCCTCCCTGATGGCCCGTTGGGCCGCCACGACCGACCAGGGGCAGGGGGTCGGCGGCCGCGCCGAGCTCGTGCTCGGCAGCGGCCGACGCGGCCCGGTCGGCGCCGAGCTGGTCCAGGACGGCCCGCACCTGCTGATCGAGGGGCCCGCCGGCAGCGGTCGTACGGAGCTGCTGCGCTCGGTGGCCGCCTCGCTCGCCGCGGCCGCCCGGCCCGACCGGCTCGGGCTGGTCCTCCTCGACGGGGCCGGCGGCGAGCGCGGCGACGGGCTCCAGCCCTGCACCGAGCTCCCGCACGTCTCCGCGCACCTCGTCGCCTCCGACCCCGTCCGCATGCGGGAGTTCGCCCAGGCCCTCGGCGCCGAGCTGAAGCGCCGGGCCGAGCTGCTGGACGGGGTCCCGTTCGCCGAGTGGCACGCCCGGCGGGAGGTCTCCGACCGGATGGTCACGCCCCGCCGGCCCAGCCCCGGCGAACTGGTCGGCGACCTCGACCCGCAGCGCACCGGCACGCTCCGGCTGCGCGCCTCCGCCGTGCGCACCGACCCGGCGGGGCCGAGCCCGCTCCCCCGTCTGGTGGTGCTGGTGGACGACTTCGACGCGCTGGTCGCGCCGGGGCTCGGCAGTACGGGCCGGCCCGCCGCCGGATCCGTCGTACGGGCGCTGGAGGCGGTGGCGCGCGACGGCGCCCGGCTCGGGGTGCACCTGGTGGCCACCAGCGCCCGCCCCGACCGTACGGCCGACACCGAGCTGGCCCGTACGAACCCGCTGCGGATCGATCTGGAGGGCCCCGACCAGCCGGGCCCCGGCCGCGGCCGGCTGCGGTACGCCGACGGGCGGACGGTCCCGTTCCAGGGCGGCCGGGTGACCGGCCGGATCCCCCGTACGGCCACGCAGCGGCCGACCGTGGTGCCGGTGGAGTGGGAGCGGATGGGCGATCCCCCGGCCCGCCGGCCGGTGCGCGAGCTGGGCAACGGCCCCACCGACCTGGCGCTGCTGGCGAGCGCCCTGGACCGGGCCTCGCACCTGGTCTCGGCGATACCCGTGCTGTTCCCGCCCTCCCCCTGAGCCGGTCCGGAAGTCCGCGCCGCGGCCCGACGCGGTATTGCGGGGGTGCGCGGCTCGGCGTAGACCTTGTGGGACGAGTCACACCACGGGCACACCACGGGCATCGGGGGCAGAGCCATGCGAAGGCAGGGAACGAGCCGTACGAAGAACCGTAGCCGCACGGGCGACCGGAGAAGGAGCCGTGCCGCCGCCTGGACGGCCCTCGCGGCCGCGGGCGCGCTGGCCCTCGGCGCCTGCGGGGACGGCGGGGACGGGAAGGCCGACCCGCCGCAGGGCGGGGAGTCGTCCCCCCAGGCCCGGCCTCCGGTCGCATTACCGAAGCTGCCCGGCGAGAAGCTGGAGGTCGCGGCGGTCTGGACGGGTCCGGAGCAGGCGAACTTCACGAAGGTCCTGAAGGAGTTCGAGAAGCGTACGGGTGCCACGGTCACCTTCGTCCCGGCCCAGGACCCGATCGTCACCTTCCTCGGTACGAAGATCGCGGGCGGACAGCCGCCGGACGTGGCGCTGCTCCCGCAGGTCGGGGCGCTGACCGCCGCCGTGCAGAACAAGTGGGTGCAGCCGGTCGGCCCGGAGGCCAAGGCGCAGCTCGACGCGAACTACTCGGACGGCTGGAAGAAGCTGGGCGCGGTCGACGGCACCCAGTACGGCGTGTACTACAAAGCCGCCGACAAGTCGCTGATCTGGTACAACGCGAAGGCCTTCAAGGCGGCGGGCGTGCAGCCCCCGAAGACGTGGAAGGAACTGCTGGAGGCGGCCGACACCCTCTCCGCCTCCGGCACCCCGGCGGTGTCGGTGGCCGGCGCGGACGGCTGGACCCTCACCGACTGGTTCGAGAACGTCTACCTCTCCCAGGCGGGTCCGCAGAAGTACGACCAGCTGGCCAAGCACGAGATCAAGTGGACGGACGACAGTGTCAAGCAGGCGCTGACCACGCTCGGCGAGCTGTTCGGGCGCAAGGACTTCCTGGCCGGCGGGGCGAGCGGGGCGCTGTCCACCGAGTTCCCGAAGTCGGTGACGCAGACCTTCACCGGCGGCGACCGCCCGGCGGCCGCGATGGTCTTCGAGGGCGATTTCGTGGCGGTGAACATCGCGCAGACGGAGGCGAAGGTGGGCGAGGACGCCCTCGTGTTCGACTTCCCGGCGGTCGGCGCCAAGCCTCCCGTCATCTCGGGCGGTGACGTGGCGGTCGCGCTGAAGCCGTCGAAGGGCGCGCAGGCGCTGCTGACCTTCCTGGCGTCCCCGGACGCGGCGGAGATCCAGGCCCGCGAGGGCGGGTTCATCTCCCCGAACAAGGCGGTGAATCCGGGCGCCTATCCGAACTCCATCCAGCGGGGCATCGCCACGGCCCTGATCGCGGCGGGCGACGACTTCCGCTTCGACATGTCGGACCAGGCCCCGGCCGCGTTCGGCGGGACCCCCGGCGCCGGCGAGTGGAAGGCGCTCCAGGACTTCCTGGCGAACCCGTCGGACGTGGCGGGCACCCAGGCCAGACTGGAGGCGGACGCGGCCAAGGCCTACGGGAACTGATCCCGTGGCAGCCAAGGCCACCACGCCCACCAGGGCCAAGGCCACCGCGACGACACGGTCCGCGGAGACCCGGCGCCGCCGCCTCGTCGCGGCGGCGTTCCTCCTGCCCACCCTGGTGCTGCTGGGCGCGCTCGTCGTCCACCCGATCGGCTACTCCCTCTACCGCAGCTTCTTCGACCGCACCGGCGACACGTTCGTGGGCGGCGGCAACTACACGGAGATCCTGCACGACGACACGATCCGCACGGCCCTGAGGAACACGGCGCTGTGGGTGGTGCTGGCCCCGACCACCGCCACCGCGCTCGGCCTGATCTTCGCGGTGCTCACCGAACGGGTGCGCTGGGGCACGGCGTTCAAGCTGCTCGTCTTCATGCCGATGGCCATCTCGATGCTGGCGGCCGGGATCATCTTCCGGCTCGTGTACGACCACGATCCCGACCGGGGCATCGCCAACGCGGTCTGGGTCGGGGTGCACGACACCTTCGCGGAGTCCTCGGCCTTCCCGAAGGCCCGCCCCGGCCGCGACTCCCCGCTGGTCCCGGCCACGGGGTCCGACGCGGGCGGCTTCACGACCCGTGATCCCGTACGGGCGGGCGTGCCGGTGCTGCTCCCGCTGGTCGGCGTGGCCCCGGAGGACCTGCCCGGGGGGACCCGTACGGCCAGGGCCGCGCCCGCCGAGCCCGGCAAGGTCACCGGGACGGCCTGGCAGGACTTCACCCGGGGCGGGGGCGGCCGTACGAACGCGGTCGACCCGAGCGAGTCGGGGCTGGCCGGGATCCGGGTCGAGGCGGTCAAGGACGGCCGGGTGGTCGACTCGGCGACGGCCCGTCCGGACGGCACGTTCACCCTGTCCGCGAAGGCCGACGGGGCGCTGCTGCGGCTGCCCGCGTCGAACTTCCGCGAGGCGTACGCGGGGGTGGAGTGGCTCGGCCCGACGCTGGTGACCCCGGCGGTGATCGGGGCGTACGTATGGATGTGGGCCGGTTTCGCGATGGTGCTGATCGGGGCCGGGCTGGCCGCCGTACCGCGGGAGCTGCTGGAGGCGGCGCGGGTGGACGGGGCGAACGAGTGGCAGGTGTTCCGCCGGGTCACCGTGCCGCTGCTGGCGCCCCTGCTGGCGGTGGTCCTCGTCACCCTCGTCATCAACGTGATGAAGATCTTCGACCTGGTCTTCGTGATCGCGCCCGGCTCGGTGCAGGACGACGCGAACGTCCTGGCCCTCCAGCTGTACCGCACCTCCTTCGGCACCGACGCCGATCCGGGGCTGGGCAGCGCCATCGCGGTGCTGCTGCTGGTGCTGGTGGTCCCGGTCATGCTCTACAACATCCGCAGGCTGCGGAAGGAGAGGACCCGATGAGCGCCGCCGCGCAGGCCCGCCCGGAGGCACGCACCGGGGCCCGTACCGCTGCTCGGGCCGGTGCCCGGGCCGGCCGGCTCGCCGCCGGGGCCGCGGCCGGGGCCGTCCGCGTGTTCCTGGTCCTGGCCGCGCTGTTCTGGCTGATCCCCACGCTCGGACTGCTGATCTCCTCCTTCCTCTCCCCCACCGACCTGAACAAGGGCGGCTGGTGGCAGGCGCTGACCGCCCCGACCCGGCTGACGGCCGACAACTACGAGCGGCTGCTGGCCAACGACACCATCACCAGCGCCCTGCTCAGCACCGTGGCCATCGCGGTCCCGGCGACCCTGCTCGTGGTCGCCCTGGGCTCGCTCGCCGGATACGCCTTCGCCTGTCTGGAGTTCCCGGGACGGGACTGGCTGTTCCTGGTCGTGGTCGGGCTGCTCGTCGTCCCCGTACAGGTGGCGCTGATCCCGGTCTCGAAACTCTTCGGCGCCATCGGGCTGTTCGAGACCACGGCCGGAGTGGTCCTGTTCCACACCGCGTTCGGGCTGCCGTTCGCGATCTTCCTGCTGCGCAACTTCTTCGCGCAGATCCCGCGCGAGCTGCTGGAGGCGGCCCGCCTCGACGGAGCGGGCGAACTGCGGCTGTTCGCCCGGGTGGTGCTGCCGCTGGGCGCTCCGGCGATCGCCTCGCTCGGCATCTTCCAGTTCCTGTGGGTGTGGAACGACATGCTGGTGGCGCTTGTGTTCGCGGACTCGGCGCACCCGCCCATCACGGTCGCCCTCCAGCAGCAGGTACGGCAGTTCGGCAACAACATCGACGTACTGGCCCCCGGCGCGTTCCTGTCGATGCTCGTCCCACTGGTCGTCTTCTTCGCCTTCCAGCGGCAGTTCGTCTCGGGGGTGATGGCGGGAGCGATCAAGTAGGGTGCACGGACACGCCTGTTGACGTGCGGCATTGACGCTGGGTAACCCGAATGCCACACGCTGCGTAACCCGATCGCCACGCCGGGGGTTCCTTGGCAAAATGCCCGCGCCGACCCCTGGATGTGCCGTGCCCCGGTTCAGCGTCATCGTGCCCGCGTACAAGGTTCAGGCGTACCTCCAGGAGAGTCTGGACTCGGTCCTGTCCCAGTCGTTCCCGGATCTGGAACTGATCGCGGTCGACGACGCCTCCCCGGACGCCTGCGGTTCGATCATCGACGAGTACGCGGCCCGGGACCCCCGGGTGACCGCCGTGCACCTGGCGCACAACCTCGGCCTGGGCCCGGCCCGCAACGCGGGTCTGGCCCGGGCCACCGGCGACTACCTGCTCTTCCTCGACGGCGACGACACCCTCACCCCCGGCGCCCTCCAGGCCATCACCGACCGGCTCAAGGACACCGGCTCCCCGGACGTCCTCGTCTACGACTACGCGCGCACCTTCTGGACCGGGGAGCTCGTACGCAACCGCCTCGCGCACCGGCTGTCCGAGGAGGGCCCGGCCAGCTTCCGGCTCGCCGACCGCCCGGCCCTGCTCGGCATGCTGATGGTCGTGTGGAACAAGGCGTACCGCCGCGAGTACGCGGAGCGCGAGGGCCTGGAGTTCCCGCCCGGCTTCTACGAGGACACCCCCTGGACCTACCCGGCGCTGCTGGCCGCCGAGTCCATCGCCGTCCTGGACCGGGTGTGCGTGCACTACCGCCAGCGGCGCACCGGCTCGATCCTGACCACCACCAGCCGCAGCCACCTGGAGATCTTCGACCAGTACGACCGGGTCTTCGGCTACCTCGGCACCCGCCCCGAGCTGGAACGCTGGCGCCCCACCGTGCACCGGCGGATGGCCGAGCACTTCTGCGCCCTGTACGCCGACCCGCGCCGCCTCCCGCGCGCCTGCCGGGCCGAGTTCTTCCACCGGGCCTGCGCGCTGCTGCGCCGCTACCGGGCCGTCGGCTCGCCCCCGCTGTCGCTGTCGCGCACCGACCGGATCCGGCACCTGTTGATGCGGCTGGGCGTGCGCCGTACGTACCGCACGCTGTCGGTGCTCCGCTCGGCCGCGCTGGCGGCGGAGGGCGCCGGGGTGTCGCTGTGGCGGGGCCTGCGCGAGAGCGCGCTGCGGCTGCACTACCGCGGCCAGCGGCTCCTGCCGCTGCGCCCGGAGCTGGCGGTGTTCTCCGCGTACTGGCACGGCGGCTACGCCTGCAACCCGGCGGCCATCGAGGCCAAGCTGCGCGAGCTCGCGCCCCGGATGCGGACGGCGTGGATCTGCGATCCGCAGCACGCGGCGACGCTCCCGGCGGAGACGGCCGCGCTCCGGCCGGGCTCGGCGGCGTACTGGACGGCGCTGGCCAGGGCCACGTACCTCACCACGAACGTCAACTTCGAGCGCGCCCTGGTCAAGCGGCCGGGCCAGGTCCTGCTCCAGACCCAGCACGGCACCCCGCTCAAGCGGGTCGGCCTGGACCTCCAGGACCGGCCGGCGGCCACCCCGACGACGGATTTCGCGGGCTTGCTGCGCGGGGCGGACCAGTGGGACTACCTGCTGTCCGCGAACCGCCACTCCACCCTGGTGTGGGAGAAGGCGATCCCGTCCTCGTACACCACGCTGGAGTACGGCTACCCGCGCAACGACGCCTTCCACCGGGCCACCCTGGACGACGTGGTGACGCTGCGCGAGCGCCTCGGCATCCCGCTCGGCTCGACGGCGATCCTGTACGCGCCGACCCACCGCGACTACCGGCGCAGCCGGCCCGAACACCTGGACTTCGAGCGGGTGCTGCGGGATCTGGGCCCGCGCTTCACGATCCTGACGCGTACGCACCTGACGTACGCGGACGTGCCCGGCCGGCCGGTGCGCCACCCGCGCCTGGTCGACGTCTCCGCGTACCCGTCGGTGGAGGAACTCTGCCTGGCCTCGGACGCGTTGGTGACGGACTACTCGTCGCTGATGTTCGACTACGCGGCGCTGGACCGGCCGATCGTGATCCACGCGGACGACTGGGAGGCGTACGAGGCCGCCCGCGGCACGTACTTCGACCTGCGGTCCTGTCCGCCGGGGGCGATCGCCCGCACGCAGGACGAGCTGGTCGACATCTTCACGACGGGCCACTGGCAGGGCTCGCGCTCGGCGCAGCTGCGCTCGGCGTTCCGCTCCCGCTTCTGCTCGTACGACGACGGCCACGCGGCGGAGCGCGTGGTCCGCCGGGTCTTCCTGAACCAGCCGACGGCGATCCCCCCGATCACGCCCCTGGAGGACCGCCACCCGGCCCCCGCGGCCCCGCCCCTCGCCCAGGAGCCCACGCTGACCGTGAGCCTCTGGCCGTAGCGAAGCCGTCAGCCGGCGGAGGCGGTCAACCCCGCCACCACGGACCTGGCCAGGTCGTCGAGGTATGCCGCCGGGACGGCATCGCGCACGACCACCTGCCGCCAGTACAGCGGCCCGATCGCCAGGTCCAAGGCCCGTCCCGGATCCGTGCCCTCGGTCAGTTCGCCGCGCGCAACGGCCTCCGACACGATCCCCTCCGCCATCCGCCGCTCCCCCTCCAGCAGCGCGCCGCGCACGGCATCCGCGATCTCCGGATTCCGCGCCGCCTCCACCAGCAGGTCCGGGATCACCGCCGACGCCACCGGGTGCCGCAGCACATGTGACATGACCTCCAGCAGGGCCCGTACGTCCCCGTACAGCGAGCCCGTCGCCGGCACCGGCAGGCCGTCCACCGCGAAGGCCCCCACCAGGTCCAGCACCAGGTGCAGCTTCGACTTCCAGCGCCGGTACACGGCCGTCTTGCCGACCCCCGCCCGCCGCGCGATCCCCTCGATGGACATCCGGGAGAACCCGACCGCGGCCAGCTCCTCCAGCACCGCGGCCCGGATCGCCTCCGTCACGTCCTCGCGCAGGACGGCGGCCCCGGCGGGGGCCCGGCGGGCGGTGGCGGCAGGAGCGGAGGCAGGTGCGGCGACGGGGTCCGTGGAGGTCATGCACCGAGCATAGCCGCGCACGCCGTCACCCACCCGTCACGACGATACGGTTGCGTTCCGTCGCACTGCCCCCTAATCTCGCCGTAGCGACGATACGGACCCGTCCCATCGCCACCCGACGCCCTACCCCCGTCGAAAGCGACCCCCGTGACAGTGACCACCCACCCCGCCGAGCCGGCGACGACATCGGCCGCGCTCGCCGATCTGGCGGCGACCCACGGCCTGACCGTCAGCGGCGCCCGCCCCTCGCTCCCGAGCTACGTGCGCCAGCTCTGGGGCCGGCGCCACTTCGTGACCGCGTACGCCACCGCCCGGATGCACGCCACGTACAGCACGGCCAAGCTGGGCCAGGTCTGGCACCTGGTGACCCCGCTGCTCAACGCTGCCGTCTACTACTTCATCTTCGGCATCGTCCTGAACGCCAGCCACGACGTCCCGGACTACATCCCGTTCCTGATCACCGGCGTCTTCGTCTGGGACTTCATCGGCAGCTCCATCAACGCCTCCACCCGCGCCGTCCACGGCAACCTCGGCCTGGTCCGCGCCCTGCACTTCCCGCGCGCCAGCCTGCCCCTGTCCACGGTCGTCCAGCTGTTCCAGCAGCTGCTGGTCACCATGGGCGCGCTGGTCCTCCTGCTGCTCGCCTGTGGTCAGACCCCGTCCCTGAAGTGGCTGATGGCCGCGCCGACCCTGGCCCTGATGGCCGTCTTCTGCGCCGGCGTCGCCATGGTCATGGCCCGCATCGGCAGCAAGAGCCCGGACGTCAGCCAGCTGATGCCGTTCATCCTGCGTACCTGGATGTACTCGTCCGGGGTCATGTGGTCCATCGACTCGATGCTCAAGAAGGACCACCTCGCGCACTGGGTCACCGTCGTGCTCAAGACCAACCCGGCGGCCGTCTACATCGACCTGATGCGCTACTCGCTGATCGACAGCTTCAACGCGCACGCGCTCCCGCACCACGTGTGGGCGATCGCCGTCGGCTGGGCCCTGCTCGCCGGCGTCGGCGGATTCATCTACTTCTGGAAGGCCGAGGAGGAGTACGGACGTGGCTGACACCAAGACCGCACCCGCGACCACACCCGCGACGCCGGCGACACCGGTCCCCGACACCCGCGTCCCCACCGTCATCGCCGACGAGGTCCACGTCGTCTACAAGGTGCACGGCGCCGGCAACCGCAAGGGCGGCGCCACCGCCGCCCTCAGCCGGATCTTCTCCCGCAAGCCCGCCCCCGGCATCCGCGAGGTGCACGCCGTCAAGGGCGTCACCTTCGTCGCGTACAAGGGCGAGGCCATCGGCCTGATCGGCACCAACGGCTCCGGCAAGTCCACCCTGCTCGCCGCGATCGCCGGCCTCCAGCCCGTGGCCCGCGGCCGGATCTACTCCCACGGCCAGCCCTCGCTCCTCGGCGTGAACGCGGCCCTGATGAACGATCTGACCGGCGAGCGCAACGTGGTCCTCGGCGGCCTCGCGATGGGCATGTCCAAGCAGCAGATCCGCGACCGCTACCAGGGCATCGTCGACTTCTCCGGCATCAACGAGAAGGGCGACTTCATCTCCCTGCCCATGCGGACGTACTCCTCCGGCATGGGGGCCCGGCTGCGCTTCTCCATCGCCGCGGCCAAGGACCACGACGTACTCATGATCGACGAGGCCCTCGCCACCGGCGACGCAGCCTTCCAGCGCCGCAGCCAGGCCCGCATCGAGGAGCTCCGCGAGCAGGCCGGCACCGTCTTCCTCGTCAGCCACAGCATCGGCACGGTCCGCGAGACCTGCGACCGGGCGATCTGGCTGGAGTCCGGCGTGCTGCGCATGGACGGCCCCGCCGCCGAGGTCTGCGACGCGTACGAGAGGTTCACCTCCGGCCGCTGAGGCGGCGCAGCGACCGACGGGGGACGCGGAAGGGCGGCCCGGGCCGAAGCCCGGGCCGCCCTTCTTCCGTCACTGCCCCGCAGGGACTAGGCGTGCGCCCTCAGCAGCGAACGCATCGTCCGCATCGCGACCGACAGGTTCGCCAGGTCGAAGTCGTCCGAGCCCCGGATCTCGTCCAGGGTCGTCCGCGCCCGGCTGATGATCGCCGCGTTCTTGTCCTCCCACGCCTTGAAGCGGTCCTCGGGAGTCGAGTTGCCGTTGCCCACCGCCAGCACGTCGGCGGTCAGCGCCGCGTGCGCCGCGAACAGGTCCTCGCGGATGGAGGCGCGGGCCATGGACTGCCAGCGGTCGGCCCGCGGCAGCTCGATGATCCGGTCCATCAGCTGAGTGATGTTCAGGCGGTCGGCGAGGTCGTAGTACACCTCGGCGACGTCCAGCGGGTTGACGCCGGTGCGGTCCGAGATCGCGACGATGTCCAGCGTCGGGAAGGCCGAGGAGAATCCCGCGACCTTGGCCGCCAGCTCCTCCGGAACTCCCTCGCCGATCAGCTCGTCCATGATCGACTGGTACCACTCCAGGTCCGCACCGCGCACCAGCTTGGGCAGCTCGGCCCAGACCTCGCTCACCCGGTCGGAGAACAGCTCGATGGTCTCGGTGATCTGGAGCGGCTGCGGCCGGTTGTTCAGCAGCCAGCGGGTACCGCGCTCGACCAGGCGCCGCGAGTGCAGCCGCACCCGGGTCTGGACGTCGGCCGCGACCTTGTTGTCCAGCGACTCGACCGCGTCCCACACCTCGGCCAGGCCGAAGATCTCGCGGGCCGCGAGCTGCGCCCGGACGATCTCCTCCGTGGAGGCTCCGCTCTCCTCGCGCAGGCGGTGCAGGAAGGTCGAACCACCGGTGTTGACGGTGTCGTTGACCAGCAGCGTCGTGATGATCTCGCGACGCAGCGCGTGCGCGTCGATCTGCTCCGGGAACTTCGCGCGCAGGGCGCCCGGGAAGTACGCGTGCAGCAGGCGGCGCAGGTACGGGTCGTCCGGCAGCTCGGTGGCGATGAGCTCGTCCGCCACCGTGATCTTGGTGTAGGCGAACAGGACGGCCAGCTCCGGCTGGGTCAGACCCTTGCCGGCGCCCAGCAGCTCGCGGATCTGCCGGTCGGTGGGCAGGAACTCGATGTTCCGGTCCAGCCGTCCGGCCGACTCCAGGCGGCGCATGAAGCGCTGCTGGGCGTGGAGCAGGCTGGGGGCCTGGGCGATGCCGTTGGCGAGGGCCACGTTCTGCGCGTAGTTGTTGCGCAGCACCAGGTGGCCGACCTCGTCGGTCATCTCCGCCAGCAGCTTGTTGCGCTGCTTGACGGTCATGTCCCCGTCCGCGACGACCGCGTTCAGCAGGATCTTGATGTTCACCTCGTGGTCGGAGGTGTCCACGCCCGCGCTGTTGTCGATGGCGTCGGTGTTGACCTTGCCGCCCTCGCCGCCGGCGCCGATCCGGGCGAACTCGATCCGGCCGAGCTGGGTCAGGCCGAGGTTGCCGCCCTCGCCGATGACCTTGGCCCGGACGTCCGCGCCGTTGACGCGGATGGCGTCGTTGGCCTTGTCGCCGACGTCGGTGTGCGTCTCGGACGTCGCCTTGACGTACGTGCCGATGCCGCCGTTCCACACCAGGTCAACGGGGGCCTGGAGGATGGTCTGCATCAGCTCGGCGGGGGTCATCTTGGTGACGCCCGGCTCGATGCCGAGGGCCGCGCGCATCTGCGCGTTGACCGGGATGGCCTTCGCCGAGCGCGGGTGGACGCCGCCGCCCGCGGAGAGCAGTTCCGCGTTGTAGTCGGCCCACGAGGAGCGCGGCAGCTCGAACAGGCGCCGGCGCTCGGCGTACGAGGTCGCCGCGTCCGGGGTCGGGTCGATGAAGATGTGCCGGTGGTCGAAGGCGGCGACCAGGCGGATGTGCTCGGAGAGCAGCATGCCGTTGCCGAACACGTCGCCGGACATGTCGCCGACGCCGACGACCGTGAAGTCCTCGGTCTGGGTGTCGTGGCCCAGCTCGCGGAAGTGCCGCTTGACGGACTCCCAGGCGCCGCGGGCGGTGATGCCCATGCCCTTGTGGTCGTAGCCGGCCGAGCCGCCCGAGGCGAACGCGTCGCCCAGCCAGAAGCCGTACGACTCGGCGACGCCGTTGGCGATGTCGGAGAAGGTCGCGGTGCCCTTGTCGGCGGCGACGACGAGGTAGGTGTCGTCCTCGTCGTGGCGGACCACGCCGTTCGGCGGCACGACCTCGCCGCCGACCATGTTGTCGGTGATGTCGAGCAGCGCCGAGATGAAGATCTTGTACGAGGCGATGCCCTCGGCGAGCCAGGCGTCGCGGTCCACCGACGGGTCCGGCAGGTTCTTGGCGACGAAGCCGCCCTTGGCGCCGACCGGCACGATGACGGTGTTCTTGACCATCTGCGCCTTGACCAGGCCGAGGATCTCCGTACGGAAGTCCTCGCGGCGGTCGGACCAGCGCAGGCCGCCTCGGGCGACCTTGCCGAAGCGCAGGTGGACGCCCTCGACGCGCGGGGAGTACACCCAGATCTCGTACGCCGGGCGCGGCGCCGGGAGCTCCGGGATGGCCTGCGGGTCGAACTTCATCGACACGTAGGAGTGCTGCTCGCCCGCTTCGTTGAGCTGGAAGAAGTTGGTGCGCAGCGTCGCGTTGATGAGGGTGAGGAAGGACCGCAGGATCCGGTCCTCGTCGAGCGAGGCGACCTGGTCCAGGGCCCCGGCCAGCTCCTCCAGCATGGCGTCGATGAGCTCGGTGCCGGCGGACTGGCGGCCGGGCGACATCCGGGCCTCGAAGAGCGAGACCAGCAGCCGGGTGGTGTGGACGTTGTTGCGGAGGGTGTCCTCCATGTAGTCCTGGCTGAAGTTCACGCCGGCCTGGCGCAGGTACTTCGCGTACGCGCGCAGCACCACGGCCTGGCGCCAGGTGAGCCCGGCGGACAGCACCAGGGTGTTGAAGTTGTCGTTCTCGGCGTCGCCCTGCCAGACCGCGGAGAAGGCGTCCTGGAAGCGCTCGCGGGCGTCGTCACCGAGGTAGGCGTCGCCGTTGCCGGCGGGCAGCGGCATCCGCAGGCCGAAGTCGTAGATCCACGCGTTGGTGCGGTCGCTGCAGCGCAGCTCGTACGGGCGCTCGTCGGTGACCTCGACGCCCAGGCGCTGGAGCACGGGCAGGACCGCGGACAGCGAGACCTGCTCACCCGTGCGGTAGATCTTGAACCGGCGCTCGCCGGGGCCGGCGCCGACCGGCTCGTACAGCGAGAGCGCGAACTCCCGGTCGCTGGCGGAGAGCCGCTCCAGGTGGCAGAGGTCGGCCACGGCCGCGCGCGGCTTGTGGTCGGCCTTGTAGCCCTCGGGGAAGGAGGTGCCGTACTTGCGCAGCAGCTCGGCGGCGCGCTCCTCGCCCACCTCGGCGACCAGGGCGTCAGCGAAGCCGTCGGCCCAGGAGCGGGCGGCCTCGACGAGGCGGGCCTCGATGCGCTCGACGTCGCCGTCCGTCAGGACGGGCAGCTCCTTGCCCTGCGGGACGCGGATGACGAAGTGGATGCGGGCCAGGATCGACTCGGTGTTCCAGGCGGTGAAGTCGACGCTGCTGCCGTCGAGCTCCTCCTGGAGGATCGCGATCAGGCGCAGCCGCACGCCGGTGGTGTAGCGGTCGCGCGGCAGGTAGACGAGCGCCGAGTAGTAGCGCCCGTACTCGTCCTGGCGCAGGTACAGCCGCAGCCGGCGGCGCTCCTGGAGGTACAGGACGGAGGTGGCGATCTCGCGGAGCTTGTCGACCGGGGTCTGGAACAGCTCGTCGCGCGGGTAGGTCTCCAGGATCTGGAGCAGGTCGCGGCCGTCGTGGCTGTTCGGCGAGAAGCCGGCGCCGTCGAGGACCTCGGCGACCTTGCGGCGGATGACCGGGACGCGGCGGACCGACTCGGTGTACGCGGCGGAGGAGAACAGGCCGAGGAAGCGGCGCTCGCCGACGACGTTGCCCTCGGCGTCGAACTTCTTGACGCCGACGTAGTCGAGGTACGAGGGGCGGTGCACGGTGGCGCGGCTGTTGGCCTTGGTCAGCACCAGCAGGCGGTGCTCGCGGGCCTTGGCGCGGGCGTCGGCGGGCAGCCGGTTGAAGGACGGCGAGACGGGGTGGTCGTCCTCCTGGCCGCTGTGGTGCGGGTCGGAGCGCAGGATGCCGAGGCCGGTGCCGGGCACGGCGGCCAGGGCGTCGCCGTCGACGAGGTTGTACTCGCGGTAGCCGAGGAAGGTGAAGTGGTCGTCGGCGAGCCAGCGCAGCAGCTCGCGGGCCTCTTCGAGCTCGTACTCGCGCAGGTCGCCGGCGGTCGGCTCGTCGGAGAGGTCGTCGGCGATGCGCAGCGCGGCGTCGCGCATCTTCTCCCAGTCCTCGACGGACTCGCGGACGTCGGACAGGACGCGGCGCAGGTCGTCGGTGATCTGCTTGAGGTCGGCGCGGTCGGTCTCGCGGTCGGTCTCGACGTGGATCCAGGACTCGACGAGGGAGTCGTGGGGGCGCGCGGTCTTGGGGCCGTGTGCGTCGCAGTCGGGGCCGAGGATCTCGATCAGCTTGCCGGTGACGTCACGGCGGACGACGACCTGCGGGTGGATCACGACGTGGATGCCGCGGTTCTGCCGGGACAGCTCGTTCGTCACGGAGTCCACGAGGAACGGCATGTCGTCGGTGACGACCTCGACGACCGAGTGGCTGGAGGTCCACCCGTTCTCCTCGACCGTCGGGGTGTGCACGCGCACGTTCGCGGTGCCCTGCGGCCGGTTCTCGGCGAGCCGGTAGTGCGAGAGTGCCGCTCCGAACACGTCGACCGGATCCCGGTCCAGGAGGTCCTCTGGGGCGGTGTGCAGGTAGTAGCGCTGGAGGTAGGCGAGAGTGGTGTCCCGGTCGGGACGCTCCCCCTGCTCGGACCCAGTCGGAAGTAGCCCCCCGGCCGGGCTGTGCTCAGCTACCCGGGCCGCCCGCGCGAGCAGCTCGGCCTTTGCTTCGTCCAGCTTGGTCTGCATGTCCTCTGGCTCCTGTCGCGCGCCATTGCGTGACGTAGGTGAAGGAAGGAATGGCATGGCGCCGCGACGCGGGGTGACCGCAGGGGATCGGCGCTGTGCCGTGGTGAGAGCCGACCGGGAGGGAACTGGCCATGATCGGCTGAGGCTCCCGGCAGCAGGGATCAGCGAAGGCCCGGGCACGGTCGTGCGCCGGGCGCAGGCCGGAGGCTACGACGCCTCCGATGACTATCGCGCTGATCACGGGTACCAGGCTATCTCGCCGGACCCCCTGTCCGTCACGCGCTGGATCTGTACAAAAGCAGGTCTCGAACTTTGACGATATGCGCAGTGACGGGGGCATATTCTGGGCGTACTTATTCGGCCAGACGGCGAGCAGCGGATACGGCCTCTGCCAGCGTGTCGACGACCTCGACCCCTGCCGATTCCAGACTGCGCCGGCTGTGCGAACCACCCGTGTAGAGGACGGCCCGCGCGCCGATGTGCCGGGCCGCCAGGGCATCGTCCACGGCGTCCCCCACGAGGACCGTACGGGAGGCGGTCACACCCGCCTGCTCCAGGGCGGCCATATGGCGTACGAGATGTCCTGCCTTGCTGGTGTGGGAGGGCCCGATCCGGCCGTCGACGCGCAGGAAGTGGCGGTCGATGCCGTGTGCCTGCACGAGGGGTACGAGCTTCTCGTGGGGCGCGAGGGACAGCAGGGACTGCGTGCGCCCGTCCGCCTGCCAGTCGCGCAGCAGCTCGCGAGCCCCGTCGGTGAGCCCGGCGGCGTCGGCCGCGGCCCAGTAGTGGCGGTGGAAGGTCTCGTCCATGACCTCCCACTCGGCGTCGGTGGGCAGCCGGCCCATCAGCCGCTCGTAGAACTTCGGCACCGGTACGACGTACAGCTCGCGGTAGCGCTCCAGCGTGATCGGCGCGAAGCCGAACTCGGCGAAGGAGGCGTTGGTGGCGGCGATGACGGCGTCGATGTCGTGCAGGAGCGTGCCGTTCCAGTCCCAGACTATGTGGAGCGGGACGACGGGGGTGGCCGCGGTGCTCAATTCGGCAGCGCTCACTTCAGCAGCCCCGGGATCTCCTGGACGCCGAACCACAGCAGCTCGTGGTCCTCGGCGCCGTCCACGGTGAACTGCGCGTCGTCGTCCCCGGCGTCGGCGGCCTCCAGGGCGTCGGCGGCGGCCGTCACGTCGCCCAGGGCGTCATCGGCGTCCACGTGCACGGCGGCGGCCACGGAGAGCCGTACGGCCGCGGCGAGGGTCACCTGGCCCAGGGTGGCCTCGTCGACCCCGGGGGTCGCGGCGGCGGCCTTGTCGTCCACGTCGACGGCGACGACGACGCGCTTGCGCGGGGCGCCCCCGTCCGCGGCGAGCATCCGCAGGGAGGCGGCCGCGGCCCGGCCGAGGGCCGCGTACTCCAGCTCCTCCAGGTCGTCCGACACGTACCACTCGCGCAGCCCGGGCGTGACGGCGTACGCCCGCAGCGGGGCGGGGCCCAGCTCACCCGCCTTGTGCGCCTCGGCGAGCCCGGGGAGGGTCAGGGGGACGTACACGCGCATGGCCGGCTGCTTTCGGTAGTCGGAAACGCCCTCAGGATACGACTTGACGGGACTGCGCCGGGTGACGGCGGCGGTCCCCCTTCGGACTCCCGCCCGCCGACCGGAATCCGTCCACGGCGCGCCCCCGCGCGCCGCGGGAGCGGCCGGGGGCCACGCGGCCGCCCACCCGGATAGGTGAAGACGCGCCCGCCCCTCCCGCCCCCGGGAGCTGCTTGCGGAGGGTATCCGCGGACCGTAGAAGTCCCCTACCAAGTTACCGCCCGGTACCACCGGGCCCGGACTTCTCGGGGACGACCGCCATGACCAGGAACACCACCCGGCCCCCCGGCCGCCACGACCAGCGCCGCCCCCACCCCGCCCGCACCCCGCGCGGCCCGCACGACTGGTTCGCGGAGCGGCTGCTGGCGGTGGTCAGCGGCCAGCGCCCCGTCCACTCGCTGCTGGGCCACACGGTCGGCCCGGCGTACGAACAGCTGGTCACCCTGGCCCCCGCCGCCCCTCTGCGCGACCGGCTCCGCCCGGTCCTGCGCCAGTGCGGCCGCTGCCACCCCGGCCCGGGCGTGATCGAGGCCTTCGCCCGCATCGCGACGGGCGACCGCGTCACGGCGATGGCCTTCCGCCTGGAACAGGGCCCGGACCTCCGCTGGCGCTGCGCGGCCATCGAAATGAGCCCCCTCGCGTGACCACGAAACGCCGCCGGGCCGGACACCATGCGTGGTGTCCGGCCCGGCTGGGGTGCCCTTACGGGCGGGGGTTACTTCTTGCGGCGGCGGCCGCCCGCGGCCTTCTGCGCCTTGCGGCGCTCGGCACGCGTCATGCCGTCGCCCGCCTCGTCGGCGTCGAAGTCACCCTCGACGACCCCGCCCTCCCCGTCCACCGTCGGGGCCGAGAAGTGCAGCCGGTCCGGCCGCTGCGGGGCGTCCAGACCCTTGGCCCGGATCTCCGGACGCACACCGGCCGGCTCCTTGGTCAGCGAAGGCGCCGCGTCCTGTACCGGAACCTCCTCGACCTGCTGCTCGACCTGGACCTCCAGGTTGAACAGGTAGCCGACGGACTCCTCCTTGATGCCCTCCATCATGGCGTTGAACATGTCGAAGCCCTCGCGCTGGTACTCGACCAGCGGGTCCTTCTGGGCCATCGCCCGCAGGCCGATGCCCTCCTGCAGGTAGTCCATCTCGTACAGGTGCTCGCGCCACTTGCGGTCCAGGACCGACAGGACCACGCGCCGCTCCAGCTCGCGCATGATGTCGGAGCCCAGCGCCTTCTCGCGCTCCTCGTACTGCTCGTGGATGTCGTCCTTGACGGACTCCGCGATGAACTCGGCGGTGATGCCCGCGCGGTCGCCCGCCGCGTCCTCCAGCTCGGCGACGGTGACCTTGATCGGGTAGAGCTGCTTGAAGGCGCCCCACAGCCGGTCCAGGTCCCACTCCTCCGCGAAGCCCTCGACCGTCTCGGCCGCGATGTACGCGTCGATCGTGTCGTCCATGAAGAAGCGCACCTGCTCGTGCAGGTCCTCGCCCTCCAGGACACGGCGGCGCTCGCCGTAGATGACCTCGCGCTGGCTGTTGAGGACCTCGTCGTACTTCAGGACGTTCTTGCGCGTCTCGAAGTTCTGGGTCTCGACCTGCGACTGGGCCGACGCGATCGCGCGCGTCACCATCTTGTTCTCGATCGGCACGTCGTCCGGCACGTTCGCCATCGACATGACGCGCTCCACCATCTGCGCCTTGAACAGGCGCATCAGGTCGTCGCCCAGCGACAGGTAGAACCGGGACTCGCCCGGGTCGCCCTGACGGCCGGAGCGGCCGCGCAGCTGGTTGTCGATACGGCGCGACTCGTGCCGCTCGGTGCCCAGCACGTACAGCCCGCCGAGCGACTTGACCTCTTCGAACTCGGCCTTCACGGCCGCCTCGGCGCGCTCCAGCGCGGCGGGCAGCGCGTGCGCCCACTCCTCGATGTGCTCTTCCGGGTCCAGGCCCTGCTGGCGCAGCTCGGCCTCTGCGAGGTCGTCCGGGTTGCCGCCGAGCTTGATGTCGGTACCGCGGCCGGCCATGTTCGTGGCGACCGTGACGGCGCCGCGGCGGCCGGCCTGGGCGACGATCGAGGCCTCGCGCTCGTGCTGCTTCGCGTTCAGCACCTCGTGCGGGACGCCCCGCTTGGAGAGCTGCTGCGAGAGGTACTCGGACTTCTCGACCGAGGTGGTGCCGACGAGGATCGGCTGGCCCTTCTCGTGCTTCTCCGCGATGTCGTCGACGACGGCGGCGAACTTCGCGACCTCGGTCCGGTAGATCAGGTCCGGCTGGTCCTTGCGGACCATGTCGCGGTTGGTCGGGATCGGGACGACGCCCAGCTTGTAGATCTGGTGGAACTCGGCGGCCTCGGTCATGGCCGTACCGGTCATGCCCGACAGCTTGGAGTACAGGCGGAAGAAGTTCTGGAGGGTGATCGTGGCGAGGGTCTGGTTCTCGTCCTTGATGTCCACCCCTTCCTTCGCCTCGATCGCCTGGTGCATGCCCTCGTTGTAGCGGCGGCCGGCGAGGATACGGCCGGTGTGCTCGTCGACGATCATGACTTCGCCGTCGATGACGACGTAGTCCTTGTCCTTCTTGAACAGTTCCTTCGCCTTGATGGCGTTGTTCAGGTAGCCGACGAGCGGGGTGTTCACCGACTCGTAGAGGTTCTCGATGCCGAGCCAGTCCTCGACCTTGGCGACACCGGCCTCGTGGATGGCGACGGTGCGCTTCTTCTCGTCGACCTCGTAGTCGCCGGTCTCCTCGATGCCCTTGAGGGGCTCGCCGGGCTCGCCCTTCTTCAGGCGGGTGACCAGCTTCGCGAAGTCGGCGTACCACTTCGTGGCCTGGTCGGCCGGGCCGGAGATGATCAGCGGGGTACGGGCCTCGTCGACCAGGATCGAGTCGACCTCGTCGACCACGGCGAAGTTGTGGCCGCGCTGGACGAGCTCGTCCTGCGACCACGCCATGTTGTCGCGCAGGTAGTCGAAGCCGAATTCGTTGTTCGTGCCGTACGTGATGTCGCTGCTGTACTGCTCCCGGCGCTGGGCCGGGGACATGTTCGCCAGGATGCAGCCGACCTCGAGACCGAGGAACTTGTGCACCCGGCCCATCATCTCGGAGTCGCGCTCGGCGAGGTAGTCGTTCACCGTGATCAGGTGGACGCCCTTGCCGGACAGCGCGTTCAGGTACGCGGGGAGCGTGCCGACGAGGGTCTTGCCCTCACCGGTCTTCATCTCGGCGACGTAGCCGAGGTGCAGCGCGGCACCGCCCATGATCTGGACGTCGTAGTGCCGCTGGCCGAGGACGCGCTTGGCGGCCTCGCGGACGGTCGCGAACGCCTCGGGCAGCAGGTCGTCCAGGCTCTCGCCGTCCTGGTAGCGCTGCTTGTACTCGTCCGTGAGCGCCCGCAACTCGGCGTCGGAGAGGTTGACGAAGTCCTCTTCGATGGAGTTGACCTGGTCCGCGATGCGGTGCAGTTTGCGCAGGATCTTGCCTTCGCCTGCACGCATGAGCTTGTTGAAGACGGACACCGAGGTTTGTCTCCTTGCCGGTCGGGCCTGGCACTGGTTCGTACACGGGCACGGAGGGTGGGCCCCACCGCAACGGCCATCGTAAGCGAGGACGCGGCCGCGCCGGGAGGCCCGCCGTATCCCGCAGGGCACGGGCGCCCTAATGAGAACGTACGAGGTACCTGGAAGGTGCCGGGGTCCTCGACACGTCTTGCCCGAAAACTGCTCGCCCGACCCGCCCCGGCCGCGCAGAATCCGTACATGGAGCCCACGACACTGAACACGGCCCGACTGCATTTGCGCCCCTTCGTCCCGGCGGACGAGGAGGAGGTGTACACCGCGGTGCAGGACCCGGAGATCCAGCGCTGGACGATGGTCCCCTCCCCCTACTCGCGCGAGCACGCGCGCGGCTTCGTCCTGGAGACCGTCCCGGCCGGCTGGCGCGAGGACACGGCGTACAGCTTCGCCGTCCGTCTCGGGGCGGACGGTCCGCTGGTGGCGGCCGTCGGCGTGCACGTGCGCGGGCAGGGCTCGTACGAGATCGGCTACTGGGCGGCGAAGGAGCACCGGGGCCGCGGCTACATGGCCGAGGCCGTCGCCGCCGTCTCCCGCTGGGCCTTCACCGAGGTGGGCGCCGTACGGCTGGAATGGCGCGCGGAGGTCGGCAACACGGGCTCCCGGGCCGTCGCGGAGAAGACCGGCTTCCGCTTCGAGGGCGTACTGCGGGCCGCGGTGCTCCGGGGCGGCACCGCGCGGGACTCCTGGGTCGGCGCCCTGCTGCCCGCGGACCTCGGCCTGACCCCCTCACTGCCGTACCTGCCCGCTGTCAGTGGCAGGTCCTAGGCTCGGCCCATGACGCTCGCAGCCTCCCTTCCCCTGTCCGCCGACGACGCGCGCCGGATCGCCCTGCGCGCGCAGGGCTTCCTCGGGGCGCCCGACCGCCGGGGTGGGGTGCGGGGCGTCCTGCGCCACCTGGGCGCCGTCCAGCTGGACACGATCTCCGTGCTGGCCCGCTCGCACGAGCTGATCCCGTACGCGCGCCTGGGCGCGGTGGGCCGGCCGGCGGTGGAGAAGGCGTACTGGTCCGACCGGCACGCCTTCGAGTACTGGTCGCACGCGGCCTGCATCCTGCCGATCGAGGAGTGGCCGCACTTCGCGTTCCGGCGCCGGATCAAGCGCGCGCACGGCTACCGCTGGCACAAGATGAAGGACAAGGAGGCCTCCTGCCGGCTGGTCCTGGACCGGCTGCGGGCCGAGGGCCCGCTGACCTCGACGGAGCTGGGCGGCGCGAAGAACGGCGGCCCGTGGTGGGACTGGTCCGAGACCAAGATCGCGGTGGAGTGGCTGCTGGACGCCGGTGACGTGGTCGTCACCGAGCGCCGCGGCTGGAAGCGGATCTACGACCTGCCCGAGCGGGCGGTCCCGGACGCACTGCTCCACGACGACCTGGACGACCGCGAGTGCCTGCGCCGCCTGGTGGCGCTGGCCGGACAGAGCCTGGGCGTCGGCACCCGCGCCGACATCGCGGACTACCACCGGCTCAAGGGCGAGCAGGTCGACTCGGTGATCGCGGACTCGGGGCTGGTCCCCGTCGCGGTCGAAGGCTGGTCCAAGCCGGCCTGGGCCGATCCGGCCGCGCTGGCGACGACCCCCCGCGGCCGCCACCGCACCACCCTGCTCTCCCCGTTCGACTCGCTCGTCTGGGACCGGCCGCGCACGGAGCGGATCTTCGACTTCACGCACCGGCTGGAGGCGTACGTCCCCAAGCCCAAGCGGATCCACGGGTACTTCGCGATGCCGCTGCTGGCGGGCGGGCGGCTCCAGGGCCGGGTCGACCCGGCCCGCGAGGGCGGCACGCTGGTGGCCCGGCAGCTCTCCCTGACCACCCTCAAGGCGGCCCGACCGATGGCCGAGGCGCTGCGCGAGGCAGCGGAGTGGGTGGGCTGCGACGCCGTCCGCGTCGAGCGCGCGGCCACTGCCGAACAGGCGTCCGCGGTGACGGCGGAACTGGCCGCGCTCTGAGCACCGGAGCCGGGGGCGGAACCGGAGCCGGAGCCGGTTCCGCCCCCGGTCGGCCTCAGCGGATTTCGAGGATCTTCTCCCGCATCGCGTAGACCACGGCCTCCATCCTGGAATGCAGCTGGAGCTTCTCCAGGATGTTGCGGACGTGGTTCTTCACGGTGTTCTCGGAGATGAACAACTGCTTCGCGATGTCGCGGTTGTTCATGCCGGTCGCCACGAGCTTGAGCACTTCCAGCTCGCGGTCCGTCAGCCTCGGCGCCGGCACCAGCCGCCGCTCGTCCGTCCGCTGGATCATCGACTTGAACTCGGTCAGGAGTTTCGACGCCATCGACGGGCTGATCTGCGACTGCCCGTCGGCCACCGCGCGGATCGCCGTCGCCACCTCGTCGGTCGAGATCTCCTTCAGGAGGTATCCGGTGGCGCCCGCCTTGATCGCGTCGTAGAGGTCCGCCTCCTCGTCGCTGATCGTCAGCATGATGATCTTCGCGGAGGGGGCCACCTCCTTGATCGAGGTGCACGCCTCGATCCCGCCGCGCCGGGGCATCCGCACGTCCATGAGCACGATGTCCGGCAGCAGGTCCGCCGCCTTGTCCACCGCCTCCGCGCCGTCCCCCGCCTCGCCGACGACCTGGATGTCCTCCTCCTGTGCGAGGACGATCTCCAGCCCGCGCCGGAACAGGGCGTGGTCGTCGACGACGAGCACCCGGATCGGCTCGCCGCCGTCATCACCGCGCACCGGCCCGAAGCTGTCCGCCATCGTTCCTCCCCCTGCATGTACCGAGCTGCCGGGTCAACCGGACGGGAACTCCCGCCGGTTGACTGCCCGCCATGATTCCATGCCCGCGCCACCCGGCGGGGAGCCTGCGACGGCCACCTGGCGTATACGAGTCATACAGAGGCCCCCGGAGACGCCTCGGCGTCCCCGGGGGCACTTCACCGAAAATCAGGACGCGGCATCAGCCGCCGAGCGCCCCGCCCGCACCGGCACCGGGCTCGGCCGAGCTGGAGGCCTCGTCGGCGTTGAGGTGGATCACGCCGTAGTCATAGCCGTGGCGCCGGTAGACGACGCTCGGCATCTTGGTGTCGGAGTCGACGAACAGGTAGAAGTCGTGACCGACCAGTTCCATCTCGTACAGCGCCTGGTCGAGCGGCATGGGTGCCGCGGAGTGCGTCTTCTCGCGGACGATGAGCGGGCCTTCGCCCTGTACTTCCAGCGATCCGATCCGGGTGGTGGGGATCTCGTCCCCCGGCTCCTCCGTGACCGGCTGGCCGCTGCCGTTGAGCCGGGCCGCGCCGGGAACCACGTCGGCGACCTCGGCCGCCGAGAGCCGGCCGTTGCCACGGCGCGTGTAGCGCTTGTCGTGCTGCTTGCGCAGCTGCGCCTCCAGCTTCTCCTGTGCCAGGTCGAGCGCCGCGTACGCATCGGTGGCGGAGGCTTCGGCGCGGACCACGGGACCCCGCGAACGCAGGGTGATCTCCACGCGGTCGGAACGGTCGGCCTGGCGCGGGTTGTGCTCCTTGGACACCTCGACGTCCAAGCTGATCACCTTGGCGTCGAGCTTCTGGATCCGCTCGGGATTCAGCTTCTCTGCCACGTGCTTGCGGAACCGCTCGGGCACCTCGGTCTTGCGGCCCTTGACGACGATGTCCACGCAGAACTCCGTTCCCGGATAGCTCCGCCTCATGGGGCGAAGCGTCTCCCTTTCGCACCAGGCCCCGGTGAACACCGGAGCCACGGACTTGGCGACATTCACCTCCTGATCCGGTGCGTGTGGCCAGGACTCGCCAGTTCCTTACAACCGAACATATCCCTCCATGCCGGTTGTCGGCACCCGCTACCGGACCGTACCTCCGTTCAGGTGGCTGTTCTCTCTTACTACCTGCAACGATGCGCCTTCCCCGAGAGTTCCAAATCTATTCACAAGAGCGTTGCTCTGTACGGGTTGTCGACCGATTTCTTACGAAGGATCCTGCCGGTGCGGCGACGACGGCCGCCCCCGCCACCGGTCCGATCGACGCCGCCCGCAGCGCCCGGGCCGCCTCAGCGAGCGTGGCCCCCGTGGTGATCAAGTCGTCCACCAGCACGATCCGTGCCGCGGCCGGAAACCGCGCACCGACCCCGCGGCACACCCCCAGCGCCCCCGTGAGGTTCTCCCGCCGCTCCCGGGCCCCCAGGCCCGCCTGATCGGCCACAGGCCGGACATGGCGCAGTACGGACGCCACCCGCGCGCGTACACCGGCCCGCCGCAGCCGCGCCGCGGCCGCCAGGGCGGTCCTGCGCACCGGGTCGTGCCCGCGCGCCCGCACCTGCCGCCGCGCCGAGGGCACGGGTACGAGGACCAGCTCCTCCCCCGCCGCCGCGCCGGCGGCCCCCTCGACGGCCCTGGCGACGACCCCCTCGACGGCCGCCGCCAGGGCGGCGCCGAGCGGCCCGGCCAGCGGCAGCGCCCCGCGCTCCTTGTGCGCCAGTACGACCTCCCGTACGGCGCCCTCGTACACCGCGGCCGCGTACACCACGGGCAGCCCCGCGGGCCGCGGAGACGGCCGCACACGGCCCTCAGCGGCACCGCTCAGCGCCTGCGCGCAGCCGGCGCACAACAGCACCCGGGCAGCCCCGCAGCCGCCGCAGTCGGCCGGCAGGACCAGCCCGGCGAGCTCCTGCCACCACCCCCGCATCCGCCCACTGTGCCGGGCCGGCCGCCCACCCCGCCACCCCTGTGGACAACGTGCGGCGGACCCCGAAAACGGGAGCGAAAGGGCAGGTCAGCCGGGGTAGACCGGGGCCCGGCCGCCCGGCGCCACCGTGCGCCACTGCGCCCCCGGCGGCAGCCACACGATGCCGTCCTCGTCCGAGTGCGCGACCACCGGCTTCTTCTCGTCCTCCGTCGCCGCGACCGCGTCCAGCCCCGTCGCCCCGGGCAGGCTCGCCGCGACCATCGACCCGTCGGCCAGCATGTACCGGGCCTGCACGACCCCGCCGTTCTCCCGGCCCACCACCAGCAGCCGGCCGCGCGGCGCCCAGCTCAGCGCCGTCACGCTCGCCATCTGCGGGGCCGCCGGACGCAGCTCGCGCACCGACACCGCCACCGCGTCGGCCTTGCCCTCGGGCCGCTCGATCCGCCCGATGTACAGGTTCTTGCTGTTCCCGGACTGCACCAGCAGCGCGATCCGCACCCCGTCCGGCGACGCCTTCAGCGCGGTGATCCGCCCGCCGTCGAGCCCGGACACATCGATCTTCTGCGGGACCCCGGTCCCGCCCGGCACCCGGTACAGCTCCGGATTCTGCGGATCCTGGTCCGCGATCCACAGATCGCCCGCCGCGTCCCAGCTCGGCGTGCCCAGCCCGTTCGGCTTGGCGCCCTTGCCGGTCAGCACCGGCTGCGGCATGGGCCCGGCCGTCGTCAGGTTCACCAGGTACAGCCCGTGCCCGTCCTCGGAGACCACCGCCGCGCGCTTCTCGTCGTACGAGACGGCCGCGGAGCCGACCTTGAACCCGGGGTTCCCGGCGCTGGGGGACAGCGGCCCCGGCACCTGCTCGGGCCGGTACTGCTGGTCCTCACTGGTGACGTCGAGCTTCATCCGGACGAACCGGCTCTCGGCGTCGACGTAGTACTGGTACTCCGGGCTCGACGGCCGGTGGGCGATCGTCGCCGCGGCCGCCTCGGTCACCGAGCACAGCGAGGACCGGTCCGAGCGCAGCAGCTCGACCCGCGCCATCCGAGAGGACGTCAGATCCTGCACGGTGTACATGAGTTGCGCGGCCATCTTCTCGCACTGCGGCTGCGCGACGTTGTCGACCTTGTCGTTGAGCGGCACCTTCAGCACGTTCTGCCCGTCGTACGCCAGGGACTTGGTGCCCTCCCGCAGTTCGGTGCCGGTCGGGAAGCTCGAAGTGACCACGGGCCCCAGCCACTTGGACGGACCGGCCAGCAGCGACTGCACGGTCTGCGTGGTGGGGTCCATCCGCGAGTCGGGATCGCTGCGCTGGCGCACGTACACCGGGTCGGCGACGAGGCTGCCGCCCGCGAAGTAGTACTTGTTGACCGGCATGTAGATGCGCTGGAAGTCGGACTCGCTGAGCACGAGGCCGCTCGGCGGCGTCGCGATCCGCCACTGCTTGTTCTCCTGGACCAGCTGGAGGTACTCCTCGTAGCGGCGGCCCGAGGGCTCCGGCTGGTACGCGCTGCGCTCGTCCACCGTCGCGAGCTTCTTGCCGGTCATCTTCCAGCGGGGGCCCGGGGCGTCCTTCTCGTTGCCCACGGAGAACCGGTCGATGCCCGCGGAGAGCACGGTGACGGCGGAACCGGGCTTCCAGTTCTTCGCCGCCTCCTCGGTGAGGTACTTGCGGGCGGTCTGCAGCTGCGGGTCGTCGCTGGTCATGGCTTCAAGGAAGCCGTCGACGATGTCGGCAGGACCGGCCTTGTCGGCCGGCGGCACGCCGAACACCCGTACCTGCGAGTCGACGCCCTGCGAGGCCTTCACCTCGCGGATCTCGCCGTGGTCGGGCATGGAGGCGCAGCCCGCCAGCAGCAGCCCGGCCGCGCCGAAGGCGTACGCCCGCACCGCCCGCCACCGGCGGCGGCCGTCCCTGCGCACCCGTGCGGGCTCAGCGTCCACCTGCGCCATCCTCCTGTGCTGCTGCTGCCTGCTGGGCGTCGGCATCGGTGTCCGCACCGGTGTCGGCAGCGGCGTCGACTTCGGTGTCGGCAGCGCGCTCCGCCGCCGCCCGGTCCGCCGCCGCCTGATCGGGATCGGCCGGGCGGGCCACGACGCGGGCCCCGCTGCCCGGCAGGGCCGTCGGGTCCGCCGGCACCGGCAGCGCACCGGCGACCGCCGACCGCGGCGGTATCGGCGACCGGTCGCCCCGGCCCGGGCCCTGCTGCGCCTTCGGGGACGCCTTCGCGCCCGCCGCGTCGGCCGCGGCCCTGGCCCGGTTGGACCGGGAGTCCTCCGGCTCCAGCGGGATCGGGGAGCCGCGCAGCGGCTCGTCGGCGGTCCGCGGCAGGGTCAGCCGGAACTGCGAACCGCCGCCCGGCTCGCCCCACGCCTGGAGCCAGCCGCCGTGCAGCCGCGCGTCCTCGACGGCGATGGACAGGCCCAGGCCCGTACCGCCCGTCGTACGCGCCCGCGCCGGATCGGCCCGCCAGAAGCGGTTGAAGACGCGGGTGGCCTCGCCGGGCTTGAGCCCGACCCCATAGTCCCGTACGGCCACCGCGACGGCCCCGCCCGCCGAAGCGAGCCGGACCACCACATCGCGGCCCTCGCCGTGCTCCACGGCGTTGACGACGAGGTTGCGCAGCACCCGCTCCACGCGCCGGGAGTCGGCCTCGGCTATGACGGGCTGGGTGTCGCCCAGCACCCGGATCCGGGTGCCCTTGTGCTCGGCGAGCGGCTCGGCGCCGTCGATGACCCGGCGTACGACGTCCCGCAGGTCGATCGGCTCCGCCTCCAGGGCCGCGGCCCCCGCGTCGAACCGGCTGATCTCCAGCAGGTCCGCGAGCAGCGACTCGAAGCGGTCGAGCTGCCCGGCGAGCAGCTCGGCGGAGCGGGCGGTGATCGGGTCGAAGTCGACCCGGGCGTCGTGGATGACATCGGCTGCCATCCGTACGGTCGTCAGCGGCGTGCGCAGCTCGTGCGAGACGTCCGAGACGAACCGGCGCTGCATCCGCGACAGGTCCTCCAGCTGCTGGATCTTGAGCTGGAGGTTCTGCGCCATCTTGTTGAAGGCCTCGCCCAGACGGGCGATGTCGTCCTCGCCGGTGACCTTCATCCGCTCCTGGAGCCGCCCGGCCGAGAGCCGCTCGGCGATCCCGGCGGCCATCCGCACGGGCGTCACGACCTGCCGTACGACGAGCCAGGCGATCGCGCCGAGCAGCACGACCACGAACACGCCCGCGGTGGCGATGGTGACCTTGATGAGGTTGAGGGACTCCTCCTCCTGCGTGAGCGGGAAGAGGTAGTACAGGTCGTACGGGTCCCCGTTGATGTCGGTGAGCCGCTTGCCCACGACCAGCGCGGGCTCGGGCGCCTTGTCCCCGGATCCGGCGGTGTACCGGATCTGCGAGAAGGTCTTGAAGGTCCCGGTCGCGTGGTTGACGTCCCGGCGCAGTGCCACGGGAACGCTCGCCGTCGGGTCCACGTTCCCGGAGGCCCGGGCGCCCTTGACGCCCGAGACGAACGGCCCGCTCGGCTGCCCGCCGGGCTGCCCGCCCGCATCGGGGCCGGCGCCGAGCGCGACCACCTCGAAGGCGGTCTGGCCGCCACTGGCGAGCTGCTTGACCAGCGAGTTCATCCAGGTACTGGCGTCCCGCCCGACCTTGTTGTCGGTGGCATCGGGCCCGTCCACCGCCGAAGGCGTATTGGCCTTCTCCTGCGCGACGGCGAACCCGCCCGCGGCCTGGCTCTGCGCGGCCTCCTCCTTGGCGTCGAGGAGCCCCTTGCTGACCTGCGCGATCACCACGAACCCGAGCGCGAGGACCACGGCCAGCGACATCAGCAGCGTCGCGGCGACCACGCGCAGCTGGATGTTGCGACGCCACAGCCGGACAGCCGGAAGCAGCGGGCGTCGTACGAGACGTACGAACAACCGCAGCACAGGGCCGCCCGGCGCTCCGTCGGCCATCTGACGGAGCTGCCGGCCTCCCCGCAGGACTCCTCGGCGGGAGCCGCTGTGGGGCTTGCCGGGCGGCACGTCAGCTCGGTCCGGCCTTGTAGCCGACACCGCGCACCGTCACGACGATCTCGGGGCGCTCCGGGTCCTTCTCGACCTTGGAGCGCAGCCGCTGCACATGCACGTTGACCAGGCGGGTGTCCGCCGCGTGCCGGTAGCCCCAGACCTGCTCCAGCAGCACCTCACGGGTGAACACCTGCCAGGGCTTGCGCGCAAGGGCGACCAGCAGGTCGAACTCGAGCGGGGTCAGGGCGATCGAGGCGCCGTCGCGCTTGACCGAGTGCCCGGCCACGTCGATGACCAGGTCACCGATGGCCAGCTGCTCGGGCGCGGGCTCCTCCGACCGGCGCAGGCGGGCCCGGATGCGGGCCACCAGCTCCTTCGGCTTGAACGGCTTGACGATGTAGTCGTCGGCCCCGGACTCCAGGCCCACGACCACGTCCACCGTGTCGCTCTTCGCGGTGAGCATCACGATCGGCACGCCCGATTCGGCCCGGATCAGCCTGCAGACCTCTATGCCGTCCCGTCCGGGAAGCATGAGGTCGAGCAGCACGAGATCCGGCTTCGCCTCGCGGAAGGCAGCCAGTGCCTTGTCGCCGTCCGCTACGAACGACGGCTCAAAACCTTCTCCACGCAGCACAATGCCGAGCATCTCGGCCAGCGCGGTGTCGTCGTCGACGACAAGGACTCGTCCCTTCATGCTTGACATCATCCCATTAGCTAATCGTTACCTGGCGGTGAGCTGTCCCACAGCCAAAAGGGCTGGAATTCGCCCTTCGGACCTGCGTGGAGATCAGGGCGACCAGTCTGCCCCGGATCCGGGCGACAATTAACGGCGCGGGCCGCCGAAGATCCGGGGGGACGGCCGGTCCGCTCAACGTTCCCACGTGGCACGATGGCAGCCGAACAGGGGGTGTCTTGTGGGTCGGGCCGGATCAGGGAGCGGCGTCCGGTGTCGTGGATCGCAAGGCGGAGGAGGGAGTCGACGCGGAGCGTCGGCGACCGACGAGAACGCGGCGAGGCGCGGCACCGGACGCCGCGAGCCCGGCCCGGCCCACAAGACACCCCCTGGCGCCCCCCGCCCCGCAGTGTGCACGTGAAGGAGCGACGATGAACGACTCTCCGGGCTGGGCCGTGCCCGGACCATCCCCGTCCGACGGCGAGCGGCCGGGCGCACCCGACGGCCAAGGCGGCACCGAGGGCGCCCAGCCGCCCGCGCAGCAGCCGCCCGCCGGCGGGCCGAAGTGGTCCGCCGAGCAGCCGCCGCCCGGCGAGTGGTCCAGCCCCGGCACCCCCCAGGCACCGCAGGCACCGCAGGCACCGCAGCAGCCGAGCCGGCAGCCGCAGCCGGGCGCGGGCTGGGGATCGTACGCGGGCCCCCAGAGCGGCCAGGCGGGCGGCCAGTACGCCTACCCCGGCGGCCCCGGCCAGTGGGGCAAGCCCCCGGCCGCCAAGCCCGGAGTGATCCCGCTGCGCCCTCTGGACCTGGGCGAGATCCTCGACGGCGCCGTCGCCACCATGCGCAGCCACTGGCGCTCGGTCCTGCCGATCACCCTCGTCGTGGCCACCGTCGTCCAGGTCATCAGCGTGCTCGTGCAGAAGTACACGCTCTCCGACCTGCCCGCCCCCTCCAACGACGAACCGAACCTGAGCGAGCTCGTCGACACCCTCGGCAGCAGCATGCTCGCCCTGGTCGCGAACGGTTTCATCCAGCTCATCGGCACCATCGTGGCCACCGCCATGCTCACGATGATCTTCAGCCGCGCCGTGCTCGGCCACAGCTCCACGATCGCCGCCGCCTGGCGCGAGGCCCGCCCCCAGCTGCTCCGCCTGCTCGGGCTGACCCTCCTGCTGGGCCTCGGCGGCGCCCTCCTCGTCGGCGTGCTGATCCTGCCCGGCATCGCCCTGCGCAGCATCGGCCTCGGCCTCCTCGGCGGCTTCGCCGCCCTTCCGCTCATCCTCTGGCTCGGGATCAAGTTCAGCCTGGCCTCGCCCGCGCTGATGCTGGAGAAGAGCAGCGTGGCCACCTCGCTGCGCCGCTCCTCGCGGCTCGTCCAGGGCTCGTGGTGGCGCATCTTCGGCATCACCGCCCTGACCGGCCTCATCACCACCTTCGTCGCCGCCGTCATCGTCTGGCCGCTGACCGCCGTCGGGCTCGCGATCGGCCTCGCCGACGGCGGAGTGACGGGCCTGGAGAACGGCACCGCCGCCACCGGCTGGGCCCCGCTGATCCTCTCGGCGATCGGCGCCGTCATCGCGCAGACCATCACCATGCCGATCCAGTCGGGCGTCACCGTCCTCCTGTACGTCGACCAGCGCATCCGCCGCGAGGCCCTCGACCTGGAGCTCGCCCGGGCGGCGGGCCTGGAGAACTACGGCTCGGACCCGGCCGCACCGCCGACCGGAGGCTGACGCACCGATGATGAGTACGGGGGGCCTCATCACACGCTCCGCGGCGCTCCTGCCGGCCGCGGAGAAACCACCGGTGACGACACCGCGCGACCCCGCCCGGGAGGCGGCCGAACGCGAACTGTCGAAGCCGCTGTACCACCAGGACGACCCGGGCCTGCTCCAGCGCGCCCTGGACCGGTTCTGGGAGTGGGTCGGCAACCTCTTCGACCACGCCTCGGGCGCCACCCCCGGCGGCACCCTGGGCCTGGTCGCGATCGCCGCCCTGGTCGTCCTCGCCGTCGCCGCCCTGTGGTGGCGGCTCGGCTCCCCCCGCCGGACCGCCACCACCGCGGCCGGGGTCTTCGACGGCGCCCTGCGCAGCGCCGCCGACCACCGCACCGCCGCCGACGCGCACGCCGCCGCCGGCCGCTGGACCGAAGCCGTCCAGGAGCGCATGCGCGCCGTCGTGCGCTCCCTGGAGGAGCGCACCGTGCTCGACCCCCGCCCCGGCCGCACCGCCGACGAGGCGGCCGCCGAAGCCGCCGCCTCCCTCCCGGACCACGCCGAAGCCCTCCGCACCGCGGCCCGCACCTTCGACGACGTCACGTACGGCGCCCGCCCCGCCACCGCCGAGATGTACGCCCACCTGCGCACCCTGGACCTCACCCTGACCCAAGCGAAGCCCCTCCTGACGGGCCCCCGGTCATGAGCGCCCCCACCCCGGCCCCGCCGGGCCCCCCGGCCACCAGCACGCCCCGTACGACCCCCCGCGCCGCATGGCGGCGTGGGCGGGGCTTCCTGATCTGCCTCGGGATCCTGCTCGTCGCCGCAGTCACGCTCGCCGCCCTCGCCTCCGGCAGCCGGCACGGCCGGCTCGACCCCCGCTCCGCCGACCCCGACGGCAGCCGGGCCATATCCGAGCTGCTCCAGGCCCGCGGAGTCACCACCCGCGTCGTCACCACCGCCCGCGAGGCCGCCGCCGCGGCCGACCCCGGCACCACCCTGCTGGTCACCGACCCCGACCGGCTCGGCGAGACCCAACGCCGCGCCATCCGCTCCGCCATCGACCTCTCCGGCGGCCGCACCGTCCTGCTCGCCCCCGGCAGCCTCAGCCTCCCCGACCTGGCCCCCGCCGCCCGCACCAAGGGCACCGCCTTCGACCAGGACCTCGACCCCGGCTGCCCCCTGCCCGCCGCCGTCTCCGCCGGCCGCGCCACCACCGGCGGCGACCACCGCTACACCACCGACGGAGCCACCGCCACGGCCTGCTACCCCAGCGGCGGCCACCCCACCCTCCTCGTCCTGCCCACCGGCACCAAGGGCGGCGACACCGTCCTCCTCGGCTCCGAGACGATCCTCCTCAACAAGAAGCTCGCCTCCGAGGGCAACGCCTCCCTCGCCCTCCAACTCCTCGGCTCCCGCCCCGACCTCGTCTGGTACCTGCCCTCCCTCGCCGAGGTCCAGGACGAGGACCCCGCCCAGGAGCAGAGCTTCCTCGACCTCCTCCCCCGCGGCTGGAGCTGGGCCCTGCTCCAGCTCTTCGCCGCCGCCGTCCTCGCCGCCCTCTGGCGCGCCCGCCGGCTCGGCCCCCTCGTCACCGAGCAACTGCCCGTCGCCATCCGCGCCTCCGAGACCACCGAGGGCCGCGCCCGCCTCTACCGCAAGGCCGGCGCCCGCGACCGCGCCGCCACCGTGCTGCGCGCCGCCGCCCGCGAACGCCTGGCCGCCCTGGTCGGCGTACCGCCCGCCCAGGCCCACGACCCCGCGGCCCTGCTCCCCGCCGTGTCCGCCCGCCTGACGGAGAGCCACCAGGACCTGACCGGCCTCCTCTTCGGCACCACACCCACCACCGACGCGGCGCTCGTCGCGCTCGCCGACCACCTCGACGCCCTCGAAAGAGAGGTCCGCACCTCATGACGGCCACCACGGACAGCGCCCGCTCCTCCCTGGAAGCGATCCGCGCCGAGATCGGAAAGGCCGTCGTCGGCCAGGACTCGGCCGTCACCGGTCTCGTCGTCGCCCTCCTGTGCCGCGGCCACGTCCTCCTCGAAGGCGTACCCGGCGTCGCCAAGACCCTCCTCGTACGGGCCCTCGCCGCCTCCCTCGAACTCGACACCAAGCGCGTCCAGTTCACCCCGGACCTGATGCCCAGCGACGTCACCGGCTCGCTCGTCTACGACGCCCGCACCGCCGAGTTCTCCTTCCAGAACGGCCCGGTCTTCACCAACCTCCTCCTCGCGGACGAGATCAACCGGACCCCGCCCAAGACCCAGTCCTCCCTCCTCGAAGCCATGGAGGAGCGCCAGGTCACCGTCGACGGCACCCCGCGCAAGCTGCCCGAACCGTTCCTCGTGGCCGCCACCATGAACCCCGTCGAGTACGAGGGCACTTACCCCCTCCCCGAGGCGCAGCTCGACCGCTTCCTCCTCAAGCTCACCGTGCCCCTCCCCTCCCGCGAGGACGAGATCGGCGTCCTGACCCGGCACGCCGCCGGCTTCAACCCCCGCGACCTGCACGCCGCCGGCCTGCGCCCCGTCGCCGGCCCGGCCGAGCTCGAAGCCGCCCGCGAGGCCGTCGCCAAGGTGTCCGTCTCCCCGGAGATCGCCGGGTACGTCGTCGACGTCTGCCGCGCCACCCGCGAATCCCCCTCCCTCACCCTCGGCGTCTCCCCGCGCGGCGCGACGGCCCTGCTGGCCACCGCCCGAGCCTGGGCCTGGCTCACCGGCCGCGACTACGTCACCCCCGACGACGTCAAGGCCCTCGCCCTGCCGACCCTTCGGCACCGCGTCCAGCTCCGCCCGGAGGCCGAGATGGAAGGGGTCACGGCCGACGCCGTCATCACCGCGATCCTGTCCCACGTCCCCGTCCCGCGCTGATGGCCCTCACCGGACGCGCCGCCCTGCTGGCGGCCCTCGGCAGCCTCCCCGTCGGCCTCCTCGAACCGAGCTGGACGGGGATGCTCGCCGTCAACGGCACCCTCGCCCTGGCCTGCGCCGTCGACTACGCCCTCGCGGCCCCGGTCCGCGGGCTCAACCTCACCCGCTCGGGCGACACTTCAGTCCGCCTCGGCGAGCCCGCCGAGGTCCACCTCACCGTCACCAACCCGGGCACCCGCCCGCTGCGCGCCCGTGTCCGCGACGCCTGGCCCCCCAGCAGCTGGCTCCCGGGCACCGAGACCGACGCCTCCCGCCACACCCTGGCCATCCCGGCCGGCGAACGCCGCAGGATCACCACCCGGCTGCTCCCCACCCGCCGCGGGGACCGGCGGGCAGACCGCGTGACGATCCGCTCGTACGGGCCGCTCGGCCTGCTCACCCGCCAGGGCACCCACACCGTCCCCTGGACGGTCCGGGTCCTGCCGCCCTTCACCAGCCGCAAGCACCTCCCCTCGCGCCTGGCCCGCCTGCGCGAACTGGACGGCCGTACAAGCGTCCTGACCCGCGGCGAGGGCACCGAGTTCGACAGCCTCCGCGACTACGTCCCCGGCGACGACACCCGCTCCATCGACTGGCGGGCCACCGCCCGCCAGAACAAGGTCGCCGTCCGCACCTGGCGCCCGGAACGCGACCGGCACATCCTGATCTGCCTGGACACCGGCCGCACCTCGGCGGGCCGCGTCGGCGACGCCCCCCGCCTGGACTCGGCCATGGACGCGGCCCTTCTGCTGGCCGCGCTCGCCTCCCGCGCCGGCGACCGCGTCGACCTCCTGGCCCACGACCGCCGCACCCGCGCCCAGGTCCAGGGCCGCTCGGCCGGCGACGTGCTCCCCGCCTTCGTCAACGCCATGGCCACGCTGGAACCGGAGCTCGTCGAAACCGACACCCGAACGCTGGTCTCCACCATCCTCCGCAACGCCCCGCGCCGCTCCCTGGTGGTCCTTCTGACGAGCCTGGACGCCGCCCCGACAGAAGAGGGCCTGCTCCCGCTCCTCCCCCGCCTCACACAGCGGCACACAGTCCTGCTGGCCTCGGTGGCGGACCCGCGCGTCGAGGAGATGACCAAGTCCCGCGGCACGCTCGACGCGGTCTACGAGGCCGCGGCCGGCACCCAGTCCCAGGCCACCCGCCGCCGCACGGCGGACCAGCTGTCCCGCCACGGAGTCCACGTGGTCGACGCCACCCCGACCACCCTGGCCCCCGCCCTCGCCGACGCCTACCTGTCCCTGAAGGCCGCGGGCCGCCTGTAGCGCACGGCCCTCGGGGCTCAGCCGGTCTTGGCGTACCCGAGGGCCTCGATGATCAGACCGTCGCGTACCCGCATCACGTTGACGCAGCGGACGTAGTCCTTCTCCCCCGGTCCGAACACCAGCTTCCAGCGGATCACCGACAGCTCCTGCGCACAGACGACGTCCTCGACCTCGAAGTCGTTGGCCGGGTCGGTGGCGAAGTCGCTCCAGAAGCGGATGCACTCCTCGGCCCCTTCCACCCAGGTTCCGCCGGGGGCCGGCGAGAGCCCCTCCATGACACAGTCCGCGCCGACCAGGGCGGCGAGCCCGGAGGGGTCCCGCTGCTGGAAGACCTGGTTGAAGCGCTCGATGACCTCGGCAGTGGACGCCGTGGAACCGGACATGACGTGCCTCCTCATAAGTGGTGAGGCCCTGATCGTCCGCCGCCCCCTCCCACCGGACAATTCCCGCCAGGGTATGAGCGGGCCATTAAGGGCTGCCCGACTGGATACGCTGGTCGGGGCACCCACCAGGAGGATCACCATGGCCGACCTCACCCCCGAGCAGATGCGCCGCATGCACGACTTCGCGGAGCAACTCGCGGAGCTGGCCGAGCACCAGGAAGACCAGTGGAAGGTGCAGACCACCGACGGTCAGATCTTCCTCACGATGATGAGCCCCACGGCTCCCCACGGGCTGAACGTGGTGCGGCTGCGCCGCCAGATCGAGGCCCAGACACCCGAGGTCATGGCCCTCAACGACACGAACATGGGCGATCCGCTCACCGGGCTGACCAAGGTCCCCGACCTCATGGTCATCGCGGAAGAGGACACCGACGACACGGCGAAGGTCGTCAACTCCCGCGATGTCCTGATGGTGGTGGAGGTCGTGTCCCGCACGAATTCCCTGACCGACATCCGCGACAAGCTGCACGACTACCCGCGCATGGGAGTCCCTCTGTACGTCGTCGTGGACCCCCGCAAGGACAAGAAGACCGTCACGGTGCACAGCGACCCCTCAGAGGGACCCGACGGCACCCGCTACCGCAAGAAGGTCCCCTACGCGTTCGGGGACACCGTCACAGCCGGCCGCTGGACGCTCGACACCAGTAGCCTCAAGAGCTACCCGGCCGACTGGTAAGGAATGCGGGGCGGGACCGCATCCACGATCCACGCCGAACGGGCCGTGAACGCAGAAAAGCCCCGTACCGGATACCCGGTACGGGGCTTTCTACAATGATTGTTCGGCGGCGTCCTACTCTCCCACAGGGTCCCCCCTGCAGTACCATCGGCGCTGAAAGGCTTAGCTTCCGGGTTCGGAATGTAACCGGGCGTTTCCCTAACGCTATGACCACCGAAACACTATGAAATTTGAACGCTGGCATGAACACAGCTGTTCGTTATTTCAGAACTAACACAGTGGACGCGAGCAACTGAGGACAAGCCCTCGGCCTATTAGTACCAGTCAGCTCCACCCGTTACCGGGCTTCCACATCTGGCCTATCAACCCAGTCGTCTACTGGGAGCCTTACCCTCTCAAGGAGGTGGGAATACTCATCTTGAAGCAGGCTTCCCGCTTAGATGCTTTCAGCGGTTATCCCTCCCGAACGTAGCCAACCAGCCATGCCCTTGGCAGGACAACTGGCACACCAGAGGTTCGTCCGTCCCGGTCCTCTCGTACTAGGGACAGCCCTTCTCAATATTCCTACGCGCACAGCGGATAGGGACCGAACTGTCTCACGACGTTCTAAACCCAGCTCGCGTACCGCTTTAATGGGCGAACAGCCCAACCCTTGGGACCGACTCCAGCCCCAGGATGCGACGAGCCGACATCGAGGTGCCAAACCATCCCGTCGATATGGACTCTTGGGGAAGATCAGCCTGTTATCCCCGGGGTACCTTTTATCCGTTGAGCGACGGCGCTTCCACAAGCCACCGCCGGATCACTAGTCCCGACTTTCGTCCCTGCTCGACCCGTCGGTCTCACAGTCAAGCTCCCTTGTGCACTTACACTCAACACCTGATTGCCAACCAGGCTGAGGGAACCTTTGGGCGCCTCCGTTACCCTTTGGGAGGCAACCGCCCCAGTTAAACTACCCATCAGACACTGTCCCTGATCCGGATCACGGACCGAGGTTAGACATCCAGCACGACCAGAGTGGTATTTCAACGGCGACTCCACCCCAACTGGCGTTGGGGTTTCAAAGTCTCCCACCTATCCTACACAAGCCGAACCGAACACCAATATCAAACTGTAGTAAAGGTCCCGGGGTCTTTCCGTCCTGCTGCGCGAAACGAGCATCTTTACTCGTAGTGCAATTTCACCGGGCCTATGGTTGAGACAGTCGAGAAGTCGTTACGCCATTCGTGCAGGTCGGAACTTACCCGACAAGGAATTTCGCTACCTTAGGATGGTTATAGTTACCACCGCCGTTTACTGGCGCTTAAGTTCTCAGCTTCGCACACCCGAAAGTGCACTAACCGGTCCCCTTAACGTTCCAGCACCGGGCAGGCGTCAGTCCGTATACATCGCCTTACGGCTTCGCACGGACCTGTGTTTTTAGTAAACAGTCGCTTCTCGCTGGTCTCTGCGGCCACCCCCAGCTCACGGAGTAAATCCGATCACCAGTGATGGCCCCCCTTCTCCCGAAGTTACGGGGGCATTTTGCCGAGTTCCTTAACCATAGTTCACCCGAACGCCTCGGTATTCTCTACCTGACCACCTGAGTCGGTTTAGGGTACGGGCCGCCATGAAACTCGCTAGAGGCTTTTCTCGACAGCATAGGATCATCCACTTCACCACAATCGGCTCGGCATCAGGTCTCAGCCTTAATGAGGGACGGATTTGCCTACCCCTCGGCCTACACCCTTACCCCGGGACAACCACCGCCCGGGCTGGACTACCTTCCTGCGTCACCCCATCGCTTACCTACTACAAGTCTGGTTCGTCGGCTCCACCACTTTCCTTTCCCCGAAGGGTCCGGAACGGCTTCACGGACTTAGCATCGCCTGATTCGATATTGGGCGTTTCAAAGCGGGTACCGGAATATCAACCGGTTGTCCATCGACTACGCCTGTCGGCCTCGCCTTAGGTCCCGACTTACCCTGGGCAGATCAGCTTGACCCAGGAACCCTTAGTCAATCGGCGCACACGTTTCTCACGTGTGTATCGCTACTCATGCCTGCATTCTCACTCGTGAACCGTCCACAACTAGCTTCCGCTGCTGCTTCACCCGGCACACGACGCTCCCCTACCCATCACAGCGGGCGTTGGCCCTATTGCTGCAATGACACGACTTCGGCGGTACGCTTGAGCCCCGCTACATTGTCGGCGCGGAATCACTTGACCAGTGAGCTATTACGCACTCTTTCAAGGGTGGCTGCTTCTAAGCCAACCTCCTGGTTGTCTCTGCGACTCCACATCCTTTCCCACTTAGCGTACGCTTAGGGGCCTTAGTCGATGCTCTGGGCTGTTTCCCTCTCGACCATGGAGCTTATCCCCCACAGTCTCACTGCCGTGCTCTCACTTACCGGCATTCGGAGTTTGGCTAAGGTCAGTAACCCGGTAGGGCCCATCGCCTATCCAGTGCTCTACCTCCGGCAAGAAACACACGACGCTGCACCTAAATGCATTTCGGGGAGAACCAGCTATCACGGAGTTTGATTGGCCTTTCACCCCTAACCACAGGTCATCCCCCAGGTTTTCAACCCTGGTGGGTTCGGTCCTCCACGAAGTCTTACCTCCGCTTCAACCTGCCCATGGCTAGATCACTCCGCTTCGGGTCTAGAGCGTGCAACTCAATCGCCCTATTCGGACTCGCTTTCGCTACGGCTTCCCCACACGGGTTAACCTCGCTACACACCGCTAACTCGCAGGCTCATTCTTCAAAAGGCACGCAGTCACGACTGCATGTGCAAGCACATACAGCGACGCTCCCACGGCTTGTAGGCACACGGTTTCAGGTACTATTTCACTCCGCTCCCGCGGTACTTTTCACCATTCCCTCACGGTACTATCCGCTATCGGTCACCAGGGAATATTTAGGCTTAGCGGGTGGTCCCGCCAGATTCACACGGGATTTCTCGGGCCCCGTGCTACTTGGGAGATGAGCAAGCAAGCCGCTGATGTTTCGTCTACGGGGGTCTTACCCTCTACGCCGGACCTTTCGCATGTCCTTCGACTACATCAACGGTTTCTGACTCGCCGACCGGCCGGCAGACCGATCAAGCTCATTCCCACAACCCCGCATGCGCAACCCCTGCCGGGTATCACACGCATACGGTTTGGCCTCATCCGGTTTCGCTCGCCACTACTCCCGGAATCACGGTTGTTTTCTCTTCCTGAGGGTACTGAGATGTTTCACTTCCCCTCGTTCCCTCCACACTGCCTATGTGTTCAGCAGTGGGTGACAGCCCATGACGACTGCCGGGTTTCCCCATTCGGACACCCCCGGATCAAAGCTCAGTTGGCAGCTCCCCGGGGCCTATCGCGGCCTCTCACGTCCTTCATCGGTTCCTGGTGCCAAGGCATCCACCGTGCGCCCTTAAAAACTTGGCCACAGATGCTCGCGTCCACTGTGTAGTTCTCAAACAACGACCAGCCACCCATCACCCCACCAGACAAGCTGGCGAGTTCACTGGGGCCGGCACTGAAGACATGACCTTACGGCCGTACCTTCAGGACCCAACAACGTGCCAAGCACGATCCTCCGTCAGTGACTCACTTTCCACGCCGAAGCAGTACTCGTGATCCATCCGGAAAACCGTGCCAACTAATCAACGTTCCACCCATGAGCTGACCGTGCAGAACGTTTGTCTGCAATCGGTACTGTGCTCCTTAGAAAGGAGGTGATCCAGCCGCACCTTCCGGTACGGCTACCTTGTTACGACTTCGTCCCAATCGCCAGTCCCACCTTCGACAGCTCCCTCCCTTACGGGTTGGGCCACCGGCTTCGGGTGTTACCGACTTTCGTGACGTGACGGGCGGTGTGTACAAGGCCCGGGAACGTATTCACCGCAGCAATGCTGATCTGCGATTACTAGCGACTCCGACTTCATGGGGTCGAGTTGCAGACCCCAATCCGAACTGAGACCGGCTTTTTGAGATTCGCTCCACCTCACGGTATCGCAGCTCATTGTACCGGCCATTGTAGCACGTGTGCAGCCCAAGACATAAGGGGCATGATGACTTGACGTCGTCCCCACCTTCCTCCGAGTTGACCCCGGCGGTCTCCTGTGAGTCCCCATCACCCCGAAGGGCATGCTGGCAACACAGGACAAGGGTTGCGCTCGTTGCGGGACTTAACCCAACATCTCACGACACGAGCTGACGACAGCCATGCACCACCTGTATACCGACCACAAGGGGGCACTATCTCTAATGCTTTCCGGTATATGTCAAGCCTTGGTAAGGTTCTTCGCGTTGCGTCGAATTAAGCCACATGCTCCGCCGCTTGTGCGGGCCCCCGTCAATTCCTTTGAGTTTTAGCCTTGCGGCCGTACTCCCCAGGCGGGGAACTTAATGCGTTAGCTGCGGCACCGACGACGTGGAATGTCGCCAACACCTAGTTCCCAACGTTTACGGCGTGGACTACCAGGGTATCTAATCCTGTTCGCTCCCCACGCTTTCGCTCCTCAGCGTCAGTAATGGCCCAGAGATCCGCCTTCGCCACCGGTGTTCCTCCTGATATCTGCGCATTTCACCGCTACACCAGGAATTCCGATCTCCCCTACCACACTCTAGCTAGCCCGTATCGAATGCAGACCCGAGGTTAAGCCTCGGGCTTTCACATCCGACGTGACAAGCCGCCTACGAGCTCTTTACGCCCAATAATTCCGGACAACGCTTGCGCCCTACGTATTACCGCGGCTGCTGGCACGTAGTTAGCCGGCGCTTCTTCTGCAGGTACCGTCACTTTCGCTTCTTCCCTGCTGAAAGAGGTTTACAACCCGAAGGCCGTCATCCCTCACGCGGCGTCGCTGCATCAGGCTTTCGCCCATTGTGCAATATTCCCCACTGCTGCCTCCCGTAGGAGTCTGGGCCGTGTCTCAGTCCCAGTGTGGCCGGTCGCCCTCTCAGGCCGGCTACCCGTCGTCGCCTTGGTGGGCCATTACCCCACCAACAAGCTGATAGGCCGCGGGCTCATCCTTCACCGCCGGAGCTTTCAACCCCCGCCCATGCAGGCAGGAGTATTATCCGGTATTAGACCCCGTTTCCAGGGCTTGTCCCAGAGTGAAGGGCAGATTGCCCACGTGTTACTCACCCGTTCGCCACTAATCCACCCCGAAGGGCTTCATCGTTCGACTTGCATGTGTTAAGCACGCCGCCAGCGTTCGTCCTGAGCCAGGATCAAACTCTCCATGAATGTTTACCGGTAATCCGGTACACACACTTAGAGCGGGTCAGTCATGTCGGAATATGACCGACTGACCACTGCGTCCTCGCTGTGTTGTTGCCTGCAAGCATCACCCGAAGGCGACCTCACAGGTCTTTTTCAAAGGAACCTCATCCACCGAAGTGGACGGGGTATCAACTTCTGGCGTTGATTTTTGGCACGCTGTTGAGTTCTCAAGGAACGGACGCTTCCTTTGTACTCACCCTCTCGGGCTTTCCTCCGGGCTTTCGTTCTTGCGTTTCCGACTCTATCAGAGTCAGTTCCGCTTGCTTTCCGGGGTCTTCGCTTTCGCGCTTTCCCTTTCCGGCGATTCCGACTCTATCAGAAGTTTTCCACCGGATTTCCCGGTTTCGGATTCCTGAATGAGGAGTCGACCATGCCCCGCGGGAATTCAATTCCTTTGAGGGCGAGAGAGACTTTAAACCATCGCTGCCGAACTTGTCCAGTTCGAGGCAACCGTTCGAATCTACCTCCCCACGGCGACGGTGTCAACAGTCGCTGCGGGACGACCAGGAGACTAGCAGCTGAACGGGGTCCGACGCACATCGGCCGCCGTCAGGCCGCGGTCGGCAGCGTGGCCGTCTGGTCGGCCGCTTCTACGTCGCCCACCTCGCCGGCTCGCGCGGCCCGGCCGCCCAGGACGTAGACGTACGCCAGGAACAGGGCTTCGGCGGCGACACCGATGGTGATGCGGGCCCAGGTCGGGAGGCCGGACGGGGTCACGAAGCCCTCGATCAGGCCCGATACGAACAGGACCACCGCCAGGCCGATCGCCATGCCCAGCGCGGCCCGGCCCTGCTCGGCGAGGGCGGCGCGGCGGGTGCGCGGGCCCGGGTCGATGACCGTCCAGCCGAGGCGCAGGCCGGTGCCCGCCGCCACGAAGACGGCGGTCAGTTCGAGCAGGCCGTGCGGCAGGATCAGGCCGAGGAAGACGTCTAGGCGGCCCGCCGAGGCCATCAGGCCGATGCCCGTCCCGAGGTTGAGCATGTTCACGAAGAGGATCCAGAGCACCGGTATCCCCAGGAACGCGCCCAGGACCAGGCAGATCGCGGCCGCCTGGGCGTTGTTCGTCCAGACCTGGGCGGCGAAGGAGCCCGCCGGGTTGCTGGAGTAGTACGTCTCGTACCCGCCGCCCGGCTTCGTGAGCGCCTTCAGGTCCTCCGGGGCCGCGATGGCGCCCTGGACCTCCGGGTGCGTGGCTATCCACCAGCCGAGGAGGATGCCGACCGCCGTGGAGATCAGCGCCGTCGGTATCCACCAGCGGCGGCTGCGGTACACGGCGGCCGGGAAGCCCGCGGTGAAGAAGCGGGCCGCGTCGCGCCAGCCGGCGCGGCGGGCGCCCGTCACGGTGGCGCGGGCGCGGGCGACGAGCTGGGTCAGGCGGCCCGTGAGCATCGGGTCCGGGGTGCTGGACTGGATCAGCGAGAGGTGCGTGGAGGCCCGCTGGTAGAGGGCGACCAGTTCGTCCGCCTCGGCGCCGGTCAGCCTGCGGCCGCGGCCGAGCAGCTGTTCCAGGCGGTCCCATTCCGCCCGGTGGGCCGTGACGAAGACGTCGAGATCCATCCGGTTACCGCTCCCCTGCCCCAGGACCCTGATCTGCTTCTGCTTCTGCTTCTGCTTCTGCTTCTGCTTCTGCTTCTGCTTCTGCTTCTGCTTCTGCTTCTGCTTCTGCTTCTGCTTACTTCTACCGTGGTCAGCTTGGCAGACTGGATGACCAAGGGGCGGGTCCGGTCACGGGAAAGGTGCGCAGGGTGAGCGATCTGGTGACGGGGGACGCGGTCGTCCTGGGGTTGCGGCCGGCGAGGCTGCCGAGCCGGGCGCTGGCGATCTTCCTCGACCTGCTCGTGTACCTCACCGGGTACCTGCTCATCTCGATCGGGCTGACCCTCGCGACCGCCTCGCTGGATCCGGCCGCGCAGGCCGCGGTGGCGGTGGCGAGCTTCGTCCTCGTGCTGGTCGGCGTGCCGATCGCGGTGGAGACGCTGTCCCACGGGCGTTCGCTCGGCAAGCTCGCCTGCGGGCTGCGCGTCGTGCGCGACGACGGCGGGCCGATCCGGTTCCGGCACGCGCTGGTGCGCGGGGCGATGGGGGTCGTGGAGCTGCTGGGGACCTTCGGGGCCATCGCCTGCATCGCTTCGCTCGTCTCGGCGCGCGGTCGGCGGCTGGGGGACGTGTTCGCGGGGGCGCTGGTCGTACGGGAGCGGGTGCCGGGGGCGCGGGTGATGCCGGTGCCCGCGCCGCCGCCGTGGCTGGCCGGGCGGTTCTCCGGGCTGGACCTGTCGGCCGTACCGGACGGGCTGTGGCTGGCGATACGGCAGTACCTGACGCGGATGAACCAGCTGGACCCGCAGGTGGGCGCCGCCATGGCGGTGCGGCTCGCCGACGATCTGGTGGCGCGTACGGGAGCGCCGGCGCCGGTGGGGGTGCCGGCCGCCGCGTTCCTGATGGCGGTGGTGCACGAGCGGCAGGCCCGGGATGCGGCCCGCGCCTTCGGTCCGGGCGCGCCTTCGTACGTTCCGCCCATAACGCCCTTCGCGCCTGTCCCGCCCGTCATGCCGGTGATGCCCGTCGTGCCGGCGGCCGCGCCTGCCGTCGTCCCGCCGACCGCTCCGGCCGCGCCCGTGGAGCCCGTACGGCGGACCGGGTTCGTGCCGCCCGCCTAGGCCTGCTGGTCCTCGAAGGTCGAGGGCGGGGTCTCCAGGTGCTCCAGCTCGATGCCCGGGGCGGCGAGGACGACGTCCCCGGCGATGTGGACCGTGTGGACCTCGCCCGTGTCCAGGGCGGTGACCTGGTACTCGTCCACCACGAGCGGTCCGCTGTCCGTCGCGTGCTCGGCCCGCCCCCGCAGCGCCCAGGCCTGGTCGACCGTACGGGGCGCCAGCACCGGGTCGGTGAGCGCGACGAGCCGGACCCGGGTCGCCGGGGCGCCGGGGGTCAGCCGCAGCAGGCGGGCCGTCGCGACGAGGAAGGCGGGCGAGGTGCCGGTGAAGCCCGCGGCGGGGACGTTGCCCTCGGTGGCCTCGGTTCCGGCGGGGTCGGAGCGCACCCAGGTGACCCCGTCGATGGCGGCGCCGCGGACCTGCCAGCTCGAAGCGTTGGCTTCGAGGCGGATCGGGCGGCCGAGTTCGTCGATGGCGAGGTCGACCGAGCCGCGGTGGTCGCCGTCGGGGCCGGTGAGCTGGGAGACGTAGCGCCAGCCGGAGGGGCCGGGCGCGCAGTGGAAGTGCTCCTCGCCGAGGGGCGTGTGGTCGTGCGGGTCGTGGAGCGAGTAGCGGCCGCGGGGCATGGGGTGCCGTCCTTGCGTGCGTCGTACGGGGTCGTACGGGTCGTACGGGTCGTGCTCATGGGGCAGGCCCCCGGCGTACGTGCCGGGGGCCTGCTCGGTGCTGCGGATCCGCGGGGATCGACCGGGGATCAGTAGCGGTAGTGGTCCGGCTTGTACGGGCCCTCGACCCTGACGCCGATGTAGTCGGCCTGCTCCGGGCGGAGCGTCGTGAGCCTGACGCCGAGGGCGTCGAGGTGGAGGCGGGCGACCTTCTCGTCGAGGTGCTTGGGCAGCACGTAGACGTCGGTCGGGTACTCCGAGGGCTTGGTGAAGAGCTCGATCTGGGCCAGGGTCTGGTCCGCGAAGGAGTTCGACATCACGAACGACGGGTGGCCGGTCGCGTTGCCCAGGTTCAGCAGGCGGCCCTCGGAGAGGACGATCAGGACCTTGCCGTCGGGGAACGTCCAGGTGTGGACCTGCGGCTTGACCTCGTCCTTGACGATGCCCTCGACCTTGGCCAGGCCGGCCATGTCGATCTCGTTGTCGAAGTGGCCGATGTTGCCCACGATCGCCTGGTGCTTCATCTTGGCCATGTCCCCGGCCATGATGATGTCCTTGTTGCCCGTGGTCGTGATGAAGATGTCGGCCGTCTCGACGACGTCGTCCAGCGTCGCGACCTGGAAGCCGTCCATGGCCGCCTGGAGCGCGCAGATCGGGTCGATCTCGGTGACGATGACGCGGGCGCCCTGGCCGCGCAGCGACTCGGCGCAGCCCTTGCCGACGTCGCCGTAGCCGAAGACGACCGCGACCTTGCCGCCGATGAGGACGTCGGTGGCGCGGTTGATGCCGTCGATGAGGGAGTGGCGGCAGCCGTACTTGTTGTCGAACTTCGACTTCGTGACGGCGTCGTTGACGTTGATCGCCGGGAAGAGCAGGGTGCCCTCGGCCATCATCTCGTACAGGCGGTGGACACCGGTGGTGGTCTCCTCGGTGACTCCGCGGATCTCGGACGCGAGCTGCGTCCACTTCTGCGGGGTCTCGCCGAGGGTGCGGTTCAGCAGCGTGAGGATGTGGCCGTACTCCTCGGAGTCCGCCGTGGACGGGTCCGGGGCGGAGCCGACCTTCTCGAACTCGACGCCCTTGTGGACGAGGAGGGTGGCGTCACCACCGTCGTCGAGGATCATGTTCGGGCCGCCGGTGGGGGTGTTCGGCCAGGTCAGCGCCTGCTCCGTGCACCACCAGTACTCCTCCAGCGTCTCGCCCTTCCAGGCGAAGACGGGGACGCCCTGCGGGTTCTCCGGGGTGCCGTTCGGGCCGACGGCGATGGCGGCGGCCGCGTGGTCCTGGGTGGAGAAGATGTTGCAGGAGGCCCAGCGGACGTCGGCGCCGAGGGCGACCAGCGTCTCGATCAGGACGGCCGTCTGCACGGTCATGTGCAGCGAGCCGGTGATGCGGGCGCCGGCCAGCGGCTGGGCCGCGGCGTACTCGCGGCGGATCGACATCAGGCCGGGCATCTCGTGCTCGGCGAGGGTGATCTCCTTGCGGCCGAAGGCGGCGAGGGAAAGGTCGGCGACCTTGAAGTCCATGGGTGCTGCTCCTCATGGGTCGAGAGGGTGGGTACGGCTGAGCCGCGCATCGCCTGTGGGGGCGGTGCACCGGGCGCTCAGTCCGTCGGGGGTCCTCTCTCCCCTCGGCCGGTCGCGAGGACCGCCCGACCGCCATCAGCAGCGACGCCTGACACTGATGACGAATCTACACCGATCGGCCGAGCTCGCCCCAGTGGGCCGGGGAAGATCCCACCGCGAAACCGGGGCCGTCCGGCCGACCGGATTCAGGCCTTTCGGTCTTTTGATCGGACCCTCGTGCTCCGCGAGATCCGGTAGCCGGCCCACCCCGTACGGAGAAAGGCCCCCGCCGGGCCCGGTTTGCGCGCGGCGGGGACCTTCGTACGTGTGCGGGTGCGTCAGCCCTTCGCGGCGGCTTCCGCCTTGTAGATGTCCGGCTCCAGGTAGATCACGCGGGCGATCGGGACCGCCTCGCGGATCCGGGCCTCGGCGGCGTTGATCGCGTCCGCCACCTGCGTCGCGGTGTCGTCGCCCTCGACGGCGATCTTCGCGGCGACCAGGAGCTCCTCCGGGCCGAGGTGCAGGGTGCGCATGTGGATGACGCGGGTGACGACGTCGCCGTCGACGAGCGCGGCCTTGATCTTCTCGATGTCCTCCGTGCCCGCGGCCTCGCCGAGCAGCAGGGACTTGGTCTCCGCGGCCAGCACGACCGCGATGACGAGCAGCAGGGTGCCGATGCAGAGGGTGCCGATGCCGTCCCAGACGCCGTCGCCGGTCGCGAGGGCGATGCCGACGCCGCCGAGGGCGAGGACCAGGCCGACGAGTGCGCCGAAGTCCTCCAGCAGGACCACGGGAAGCTCGGGGGCCTTGGCGCGCCTGATGAACTGGGTCCACGTGAGGGTGCCGCGGAGCTCGTTCGACTCCTTGATCGCCGTCTTGAAGGAGAAGCTCTCGGCGATGATCGCGAAGATGAGCACCCCGATCGGCCAGTACCAGTCCTTGATGGGGTGCGGGTGCTGGACCTTCTCGACGCCCTCGTAGATGGCGAACATGCCGCCGACGGTGAAGAGCACGATGGAGACGAGGAAGGCGTAGATGTAGCGTTCGCGCCCGTATCCGAAGGGGTGTTCCGGCGTCGCCTCGCGCTGGGCCTTCTTCCCGCCGAGGAGCAGCAGCCCCTGGTTCCCGGAGTCGGCCAGCGAGTGGACGCCTTCTGCGAGCATCGACGACGAGCCGCTGAAGAACCAGGCCACGAACTTGGCTACAGCGATGGCGAGGTTGGCGGCGAGTGCCGCCACGATCGCCCTGGTACCGCCTGACGCGCTCATGGGTTTCCGGAGTCCCTTCCTCGGTACGGCGCCCCTGCCCGGGGAGCCGCGCTACGGCGGCACATTGTTGCAGCCGTAGCGGCGGACGCCACGTCAGACCGACACGGTGGCACGGAAAACAGTGCCGATACCGGACAGTTCGACCTTTTCGCCGGCCGGGACGAAGACCGATTCCCCGGGGGACAGCGTCACTTCGCCGGCCTTCGGGCGGCCCGCCGTGCAGAGCAGGATCTGCGGGGCGGCGTCCGGCAGGAGGTGGGGGGCGGCGCCGGGGGCCAGGGCGAAGCGGGAGAGCCGGAATTCGTCGATGGGGGCCTCGTAGACCTCCTCGCCGTTGCCCTCGGGGCGCTGTACTGCCGGGTCGCCCGGCTCGAACCGCACGATCTTCAGGAGTTCGGGCACGTCCACGTGTTTGGGGGTGAGCCCGGCGCGCAGCACGTTGTCGGAGTTGGCCAGCAGCTCCACGCCGAGGCCGTCGAGGTAGGCGTGCGGGACGCCGGCGCCGAGGAACATCGCCTCGCCGGGCTGGAGTCGTACGTGGTTGAGCAGCATGGCCGCGATCACGCCCGGGTCGCCCGGGTAGTGGTGGACGAGCGGGGCGTACGGCGCGTACGGGCCCCCGAGCCGCTCGATAGCGGCGCCCGCCTCGGCGACCGTACGGGCCATCTCGGCGCGGTCCGCGGTCAGTACGGCCGTGAGCATCTCGCGCAGGGCCGCCTCCTCGGGGTGGGCCCGCAGCAGGTCGGCGTACGGCTTGAGCGAGTCCACCCCGAGGCCTTCGAGCAGTTCGGCGGCCTCCAGCGGCGGGCGGAACCCGCACAGGCCGTCGAAGGGGGTGAGCGCACAGATCATCTCGGGTTTGTGGTTGGGGTCCTTGTAGTTGCGGTGGGCCGCGTCGGCCGGGATCCCGCGGTGCTCCTCGTCGGCGTAGCCCGCCTCCGCCTGCTCCAGGTCGGGGTGGACCTGGAGGGACAGCGGGGCGCCGGCCGCGAGGAGTTTGAGGAGGAAGGGCAGCCGGGGGCCGAACTTGGTGACGGCGGCCGCGCCGAGCTCGCGCTCGGGGTCGGCGGCGATGACGTCCGCGAGGGTGGTCTCGCCGGCGCCGCGGTCGAGGCGGGAGGGGGCGCCGGGGTGGGCTCCCATCCACATCTCGGCCTGGGGCTCCCCGGTGGGTTCGACGCCGAGGAGCCCTGGGATCGCGGTGGTCGATCCCCAGGCGTAGGGGCGGATCGTGTTCGTCAGGCGGTCCATCTTCGTCCGTCTTCCTGGATGAAGGGCCGGCACGGTGGTGTGCTCAGCCGTGTCCCCTGGTCGCCAGCGCCAGGTAGGCGGTGGCGAAGTCCGTGACGGCGAGGAGTTCGGCGAGCTGTTCCAGTTCGCTGCCTTCCTCTGGTTCGAGCTCGCTGATGGCCGTGTCGTGGCTGAGGGCGAGCTCGCGCGCGGCCGGGGCGGCGGTGAGGCCTCCCGTGGGCCGGTCGCGCAGCAGGACGATGCGGGCACGGAGGGCCTGGGGCTCCTCCACCCGGTCACGGAAGAAGTCTTCGGGGTCGGCGCCGGCGGCGAAGGAGCCCGCGAGCAGGACCCCGTGGGCGGGCAGTGCCTCGGGCAGGTCGGCGGCCAGTGCGGGGCGGCCGGCGAGTTCGGCGAGGGTGGCGGCGAAGCGGCGGCCGGCCGGTCCGGCGCCGGCGCCCTCGCTCCAGATGAGCGGGAGGGTGTCGGCGAGCTCGGCGGCGAGGGTCTTGGCCGGGTTGGAGTACGTGGCGATGGCCGGTCCGCAGCGCTCGGCGGTGCGGTCGAGCCGGTCGGCGACGCGCTGCAGGGTCTCGGGGGCGGCGGTGATCAGCCCGACCTTGTCGAGGAGCACGAGCAGCGGGGTCAGCAGGGCCCACAGGGCGCCGGGGCCGGCCGCGGCGGACTCGTCGTACTCCTGGTACGGGGCCTTGGCCATCGGTACGAGGAGCCCGTGCGCGCCGTCCACGGCCTCGCCCAGCGGGGACCGCTCGGGCGCGACGGCGACAACGGTGCAGCCGCGCCGGTAGGCCTGCTCGGCGAGGAGGGCGAGCCCGGGCTCGGATCCGTCGGTGGTGGCGAGGAGCAGCAGGTCGACGGAGCCGGCCCAGCCGGGCAGCGCCCAGCGCAGGGCGCCCGCGGCGTGGGCGACGCCGGTGGGGTGCAGGCGGGTGACGGGTGCGGAGGCTCCGGCGAGGGCGCCGAGCAGGTCGGCGACTCCGGTGGCGGCGGTGCCTGATCCGGCGATGAGGACGGCGCGGGGCCGGCCGTCGGGGCGCAGGTCGCCGAGGCCCGCCTCGGTCGCGTGCCGGGCCGCGGTGCGGACTCTGGCCCCGGCCTCGGCGGCGCCTCGGAGCAGGCCGCGGCGGTCGGCGCGGGCGAGCTCGTCCGGTGCGTCGAGGAGCGACTCGTCGAGCATTGCGGCCTCCGGCTGATATCAGAAGGGCGGGCGACTCGGTTGCTCGGGCGCCCGGCGCTGCGACGGGCGCCCCTTGATGCCTGTGCGGCCCGGGACCCACGGCCCGGGTGGCGGCCTCAGGCGGGGCGGCGGGCCTCGTCGACGAGGAGGACCGGGATGCCGTCGCGGACGGGGTAGGCGAGGCCGCAGTCCTGGCCGGTGCAGATCAGCTCGGGGGCCGCTTCGTCGGCCGACTTGTCCTCAAGGGGCGAGTGGCAGGCGGGGCAGGCGAGGATCTCCAGAAGGCCGGCTTCGAGCGGCATGGGGCGGTTCCCTTCGAACATGCGGATTGGGCGAGGTCAGCGTACCGCCGGGCCGCACGTCGCGCGGCCCGGCCGTGACAGGGCGGTTATGCCCGGACGAGGGCGAGGACCTCGTCGCGGACCTTGGCGAGGGTCTCGGGGTCGCGGGCCTCGACGTTGAGGCGCAGCAACGGCTCGGTGTTGGAGGCGCGCAGGTTGAACCACCAGTCGGCGGAGCTCGCGGTCAGGCCGTCGAGCTCGTCGAGGGTGATCCCCTCGGCGGAGCCGTACGCGGCCTTGACGGCGGCGAGCCGGCCGGCCTGGTCGGCGACGGTGGAGTTGATCTCGCCGGAGCCCGCGTAGCGGTCGTACGAGGAGACCAGCTCGGAGAGCGGGCCGTCCTGGCCGCCGAGGGCCGCGAGGACGTGGAGCGCGGCGAGCATGCCGGTGTCCGCGTTCCAGAAGTCCTTGAAGTAGTAGTGCGCCGAGTGCTCGCCGCCGAAGATGGCGCCGGATCTGGCCATCTGCTCCTTGATGAAGGAGTGGCCGACGCGGGTGCGGACGGGGGTGCCGCCGTGCTCGCGGACGACCTCGGGGACGGACCAGGAGGTGATCAGGTTGTGGATCACCGTGCCGGTGCCGCCGTTGCGGGCCAGCTCGCGGGCCGCGACGAGGGCGGTGACGGCGGACGGGGAGACGCCCTCGCCGCGCTCGTCGACGACGAAGCAGCGGTCGGCGTCGCCGTCGAAGGCGAGGCCGAGGTCGGCGCCCTCGGCCTTCACGCGGGCCTGGAGGTCGACGATGTTCTTCGGGTCGAGGGGGTTGGCCTCGTGGTTGGGGAAGGTGCCGTCGAGCTCGAAGTACATCGGGACGACGTCCAGCGGCAGGCCCTCGAACACGGTCGGGACGGTGTGGCCGCCCATGCCGTTGCCCGCGTCGACGACGACCTTGAGCGGGCGGATGGCGCTGAGGTCGACCAGGCCCTTGAGGTGGTCGGCGTAGCCGGCGAGGGTGTCCTGTTCGGTGATCGTGCCGGGGGCGGTGCCTTCGGCGACGGCCGGGGCGCCCTGCTCGGACCACTGCTCGACGAGCTCGCGGACGGTGGCGAGGCCGGAGTCCTGGCCGACGGGGGCGGCGCCGGCCCGGCAGAGCTTGATGCCGTTGTAGCGGGCCGGGTTGTGCGAGGCCGTGAACATCGCGCCGGGCAGGTCCAGCGTGCCGGAGGCGTAGTACAGCTGGTCGGTGGAGCACAGCCCGATCAGGGTGACGTCCACTCCGCGGGCTGCGGCGCCGCGCGCGAACGCGCCGGACAGGGCGGGCGAGGAGGGCCGCATGTCGTGACCGACGACGATCGCCGTCGCGCCGGTGACCTCGACGAAGGCAGCCCCGAACAGTTCGGCCAGCGACTCGTCCCACTCGTCGGGCACGACACCACGTACGTCGTACGCCTTGACGATGTTCGAAAGATCTGCGGCCACTGCCTGCCCTCCTGAGGTGCTGTGCGGTGGAGCAAACCTACCTGCACGCGGAGCGGCTTTTCAGACCATGTGATGTCAGGAGTCGGGCGAACGAAGGACGCGCAGGTGTCCGCGGCGCGTCTCCCCGGTGCCGCTGCCGCTGCCACCGCTGCCCGGGCCGGATCCGCCGGCCTGGGCGGCGCGGTCCTGCGGACGGGCCGCTTCGCGGACGGCGTTGGCCAGCGCTTCGAGGTCGTCGCCGCTCGGACGGGAGGGCGCGGACCCGTCGGTCAGGCGCACGACGTCCCAGCCGCGCGGGGCGGTCAGGCGCTCGGAGTGCTCGGCGCACAGGTCGTAGCAGTGGGGTTCCGCGTAGGTGGCGAGCGGGCCGAGGACTGCGGTCGAATCGGCGTAGACGTACGTCAGTGTCGCGACGGCAGGGCGGCCGCACGCGGTGCGCGAACAGCGACGTACAAGGCTCACGACGTTGGACGGTACCGCACTCTTGACCGGGCCGCGACGACTCTCCCCCGGCCCACTCCCCCGTGTCGTGCCTGCGGAGGGGCGCGGCGGGTCCGGAAACGCCCGGGTGACAGGGGTCGCGAGGGCTACGCTGCGGGGGTGACCGACAGCCCCCTGCCCCCCAGTCCGCCCCGTTCCGCCGAGCCTCCCGCCGAGCCGCGGCCGCGCCGCCGCGACCGGCACGGGCGGGGGATGCGGGGGCCGCTGGCTCCGCCGCAGGTGCCGTTGTCGGCGAGCCGGGCGGAGCTGTTCGGGGACCTGGTACGGGACTCGGTCGAACGGCTGGAGCGGCGCTTGCCGCAGCTGGCGGAGGTGGAGTTCGTGGTCGCGGACGTGCCGGGGCCGCCGGGCGGTCCGGACGCCGGCTGGAACGACGAGGCGGTGCCGCTCGGGGCGGTGTCGGAGGCGGACGGGACGGGGCGGCCGCCGCGGGTCGTGGTGTTCCGGCGGCCGGTGGAGATCCGGACGAAGAGCCGGGACGAGCGGGCGCTGCTGGTGCACGAGATCGTGGTGGAGCAGGTGGCGGAGCTGCTGGGGCTGTCGCCGGAGACGGTGGACCCGCGGTACGGCCAGGACTGACGGGCGGTCCGGCCGTACCTCTCGCAGGAGTCGCTAGTCGGTCAGGACCGTGAGGTCCTGGGCGGCCTTGGGGACCGAGACCATCGCGTGGTCGTCCGACAGCGGCTGGATCGTGAACATCGGGATCCCCTCGTGCGGCAGGGTCAGCGTCCGGGCCGCGTACACGGGCCCGCCGGAGACCGTCTCGACCGTCAGCGCGTAGGCGCCCTTGGCCCCCGCCGGGGCCAGCGACACGGCCTGCGTCGTGCCCGCCTTGACCGTGAACTCCTTCGAGGCCGGCTCCCCGGCCTCGGTGCCCGCAGAGGCCGTCACCTTGACCTTCGCGTCCGTGCCTCCGGCCACCGTCAGCGAGAGCACCGTCGCGTTCTCGTCGGCCCGGTTGTCGGCGACCGTGGCCCGCGTCCCGACCGGCACGGTCGCCGGGACGAAGCCCAGCTCCTGCTTGGCGCCGCTGCCGCGGACCACGCGTACGGCGGCCACCACCGGCACGGCCTTCTTGCCGTTGGCCGGGACCAGCACCAGCGAGCCCGCCTCGCCGCGGGTCACGTCCTTGAGGTCGACGCTCGCGGTCATACCGCCCTTGAGGTGCAGCTGCTCGTTGTCCGCCGGGCTGATCGAGCCGTTCGGCCCGGCCAGCTTGAGGGTGAGGTCCGCGTCCTCCTCGCCCGGCGCGAAGGCCACCAGCCGTACGGAGGTGGCGTCCGCCGGGATCCCGGGCAGCACCAGCGAGCCCGCCGGGTCGGCGGAGGCCGGCAGCCAGTCGGCGCCCACCCCCTCCTCGCCGACCTGCACGGAGGCGCCGACCCGGCCCGCACGGGTCGTCACATGGGCGGTGACGTCCGGGAGCTGCATGCCGGGGGCCAGGGAGGCCAGCGAGACGGCCTTGGTGGACTTGGGGTCGATCCGGATGTTCTCGCCGGTGCCGCCGTCGGACTTGACCGCCCCGTCCGGGCCGAACATCTTGATGTCGATCACGGCCGCGGTGTCGTCCGGGTTGGTGAGGTGCACGTAGTCCTCGCGCCCCTTGGCCGTGCTCGCGCCGGGGAACCAGAAGTCGGTGCCGGGCGTGGTGCAGCCGAGGCCCAGGACGCCGCGCGCCCGGCCGACCGCGACCATCGTGGTCTGCTGCGCGGTCCAGCCGGGGGCCAGGATCCCGTCGGCGACGCCCGTCAGCGCGGGCGCCCCGGCGCCGGAGGCGCTCGCCCCGGCCGGCTTGCCGCGCTCCTTGAGCTCCAGCACCTGCTTGGCCTCCTTGGTCGCGCCGAGGAGGCGGGCCGCGCCCTTGCCCGCTGCGCCGGCCGCGCCGGGGGTGACCGCCGTGTACGTGGTCTCCGCGATGTCCGAGGAGCTGGGCGCCGGGCAGACCAGCGCGGAGCGCTCCACCGGCATCCGGGCGGCGGCCGCCGGCTTGGCGTCGGCGGCCGGGGCGGCGGGGGCGGTGAGGTGGCCGACGCCGGTGACGGCAGCCAGGGCCGCGGCCACCGCCGCCAGCGTCAGGGGTGCGCGCTGCTTCACTGCTGGGGGCTCCCGTCCGGACGCGGCTCGTGCTGTCCGTAGGTGTCGTACGGCTGCTCGTACGGCGGGTAGGGGTACGGCTGCCGGGGCTGCTGCTGCGGGTACGCCTGCGGGTCCTCGTAGCCCTGCTGCGGGTACGGGTACTGCTCGTAGCCGGGGGCCTGGGCGGGCGCCGGCACGTACGGCTGCTGGGGCTGCTGGGGCTGCTGCTCGTACGCGTAGCCCTGGTCTCCGTACGCCTGGTACGCGTACGCGTCCTCCCCGTACACCGGCTGCGCCGGGATCTGCGCGTACGGGTCGGCGACCGCGCCCGAGGGCTCCTCGGCGGCGGCCGCGGCCGGCTGCGGCTGCGCCTCCGCGCGCAGCCGGCGGGCCCGGCGGCCCTCGCCGGCCTCGCCCGCGGCGGACCGCTCGGCCTCGGTCTCCTCCTCCGGCAGGTCGTCGTCCAGGCGCGCCCGGCGGCCCGGCAGGGCCATCACGAGCAGGACGAGCGCGAGCAGGCCCTGGGCCCAGTGCCAGGCGGTCCTGGTGAACGCGTCCGCGTGGACGAGGTCGAGGTGGCCGCCGGCGGCGGGCAGTTCGAAGCCCTGGGCCCAGCCGTCGAGGGTCTTGGACTTGAGGGGCTTGCCGTCGAGGGTGGCCTGCCAGCCGGGGGCCGCCCGGTCGGCGATGCGCAGCACGCGACCGGCACCGCCCGCCTCGGCCGCCGGGATCTTGGTGTGGACCTCCACGGGGCCGGAGGCGACCGGGATCGGCGCCTCGCCCGGCTTGCCGGAGACGATGGTGGCGCGGGCGACCTGGCGGTCCACCCGCCACAGGGCGCTGCCGTCGAGCTGGCTGAGGCGGCTGAGGCCCGGGGTGGCGTCGAGGACCTTGCGCATCTGCTGCGGGGCGCCGTCGCGGACCAGGATGTAGCGGATAGCGAACCCGCTGAGCTGGTCGCTCTGGTCGGCGCCGGAGCCGGCGACGAGGCTGGAGACGACCTTGTCGAGCTGGGGGCTGCTGCCGGCCGCGGCGGCGAGTTCGGCGTCGCCGAGGCGGCCGCCGGAGCCGCGGACCAGGGTGTAGGACACGGTGGCGGGCGAGGTGCCGCCGAGGACGAGGGTGCGGGCCTGGTCGCGGGTGCCGCTCTCCTCGGCGACGAACGCGGGGACCTGGACGGGGTCGCGCCGCTCCAGCGGGCCGTCGGCGCCGCTGATCATCCAGCCGGCCGCGCCGAGCAGCGGGCCGGCGGCCGCGGCGAGCGCGATCAGCGCGGCGAGCGGCTGGCGCCAGCCGAAGCTGCTGGCGGCGACCCGCTCCTTGGCGCCGTCGGCGCCGACGACGGCGGCGGCGAGCAGGGCCAGTCCGTAGACGAGGGTGGCGGGCCCGGCCCAGCCGGTGCGGTTGACGACGACGGCCAGCAGCAGCGCGGCGAGGGCGGTGGCCCAGGCCGTGCGGACGGCGAACTGCCGCTCGCTGCGCAGCAGGGCCGCCAGGGCGGCGAGCACGATGCCGATGAGCAGCAGGCCGCCGGCGGTCCGGGGGCCGCCGGGGCTGATGCCGAGCAGGTCCAGGGCGGTGGCCGAGCCGGATCCGTACGGCAGGCCGGCCTCGCGCAGGAGCCCGGCGGGGTGCGTGAGCAGGCTCAGCGACCAGGGGGCGAGCACGAGGAGCGGGACGGCGAGGGTGGCGAGCAGCCGCAGGCCGCACGCCTTCCACTCGGCGCGGCGCAGCACCAGGGCGGCGGTCCCGAGGACGGCCGCGAGCGGCCAGACGACGGGGGTGAAGGCGGTGGCCAGGGTCAGCAGGAGGGTGTACGTCCACACCGGGCGCCAGCCGGCCCGCTCGCCTTCGGCTGCGCCGAAGGCGAAGGCGGCGACGGCCGAGCGGGCGATGAGCGGAAGCAGGATCGCGAGGACGGCGGTGCCGAGGCGGCCGCCGGCCAGGGCGCCGGTGACGGCGGGCAGGAAGGCGTAGGCGACGGCGGCCCAGGCGCGCAGCAGCCGGGATTCGACGAGCGGCCGGGAGGCGAAGTACGCGGTGAGCCCGGCGAGCGGGACCGAGCAGACGAGCAGCAGGGTCAGCGCGGCGCTGGTGGAGCCGAACAGCAGGGTGGCGAAGGCGCCGAGGACGGCGAGGTAGGGGGGCGCTCCGGCGGTGGAGCCGGCGGCCACGGGCTGCCAGTCGTCGGTGTAGCTCCGCCAGAGGGCGAGTCCGCTGTCGGGGGCGGGCAGGAGGGCGCCGCCCATGAGGGAGCCGCCGCCGAGCAGGGCGCGGCAGGCGATGACGGAGACGAGCAGGAGGAGGGCGAAGAGGACGGGCGCGGGGTTGCGGGCGATCCGCTTGAGGCGCGCGAACTGTTCGATCTCCAGGTAGTCGGCGTCGTCGCCGCCGGGGCCGGATTCGACGGCTCCGCCGTGCCGGCCGACGGCGGCCGTGTCGGTGTCGCGGTCGGCGCCGAAGTAGCCGGCGAGCTGTTCGGCGTTGGCCCGCACACTCGCGCCCGGGGGCGGGAACAGGGGGCGCAGTTCCTTGGCGGGGACGGCGGGGCGGCCGCGTCTGCGGCGGGCGCCGAGGATCCGGCCGGGGCGCAGCAGGGTGGCGAGGAGGCCGGTGATCTCGTCGACGGCCTGGCCGGGGGCCTTGCCGACGAGGTAGGCGAGGGTGCGGAGCACGGTGCCGACGAGCAGGCGCAGCAGGACGTACGGCAGGGCGCCGCCGGAGCTGTTGGCGAGGACCGTGTAGACGGCTCCGGCCTTGTCGACGCGGTGCGGGCTGGAGCTCGTACGTCCGGCGCAGTCGACGGTGCGGCGCTCGCGGGCGGCGGCCTCGGCGTGGCGCAGGACGGCGTCGGGGGCGACGAGGACGGTGTGGCCGGCGCTCTGGGCTCGCCAGCAGAGGTCGACGTCGTCGCGCATGAGCGGCAGGCGGCGGTCGAAGCCGCCGAGGGCTTCGTACACGTCGCGGCGTACGAGCATGCCGGCGGTGGAGACGGACAGGACGGGGCGGACCTGGTCGTGCTGGCCCTGGTCCTGCTCGCGGCGGTCGAGGCCGGTCCAGCGGCGACCGCTGCGGGCGATGGTGACGCCGGCTTCGAGGAGCTGCTTCTTGTCGTACCAGCCGCGCAGCTTGGGGCCGATGACGGCGGCGTCGGGGTTCTCGTCGGCGACGCGGAGCAGTTCGGTGAGGGCGTCGGGCTCGGGGGCGCTGTCGTCGTGGAGCAGCCAGAGCCACTGGACGGGGTCGCCGTGGGGGAGCTCGGGGAGGTCGTAGGCGTCGTCGCGCCAGGTGCGGCTGACGGGGTCCCAGCCGCTGGGGCGCTTGAGGTACGGGAGGTCCTCGGGGGTCAGGGTGCCGGCGCTGCGGGTGGCTTCGTCGACGGCGGCGCCGAAGCCGGTGCGGCGGGCGAGGTGGAGGACGCGGTCCTCGCCGAGGGCCTCGCCGAGCAGGCGCGCGGAGTCGTCGGCGCTGCCGGTGTCGGCGGCGACGTGGTTCTGGGCGGGGCGTTCCTGGCCGAGGAGGCCGGCGAGCGTTTTGGGCAGCCAGCGGGCGCCGTCGTGGGCGACGAGGACCGCGGTGACGACGTGCCGGGGGAACTCGGGTGTGGCGGCAGCCTGGTGGGAGGCCGTCGACTGGCTGTGCAGGGACATCGCTCTACTGGCCCTCCGGCCTGGGGGTCCCCCCGGACGCGGTCCGGGGAGTGGATCCGGGGGTGGTGTGCTCCCGGAGGCTGCTGGACAGCGCCCCACACTAACGGCTGGAAACACAGCGGTCCGCCTCCTGCGGGGAAGGTGCAGGAGGCGGACCGTTTGCTCTGCTCGTTGCTCTGTTCTGCGCGATGTTCGGCGCGGTGTTCCGTACTGCGTGCCGTGCGTTGTTCCGCGTACCGCCGTGCGTTGCCGTGCGTTGCGCCGTGTTGCGCTGCGTGCTCAGACGGCGGCTTTTTTCAGCCGTCGGCGTTCGCGCTCGGAGAGGCCGCCCCAGATGCCGAATCGCTCGTCGTTGGCGAGTGCGTACTCAAGGCATTCGGAGCGGACTTCGCAGGCGAGGCAGACCTTCTTGGCCTCGCGGGTGGAGCCGCCCTTCTCGGGAAAGAAGGACTCGGGGTCGGTCTGGGCGCACAGAGCGCGCTCCTGCCATCCGAGCTCTTCGTCCGCCTCCTCGACCAGCAGTTCCTGAAACAGCTCGGTCATGTGCGCCCCTCGCTCTGTCTGTGCGTCCCCGTGGTGTTGCCGTTACTCATCGCTACGTAACGACACGAGTGAAATTACAAGTGGGCCGCTCCCGGGCAGTCAAGCCGAGGTCTGCTATTGGGCCCCTTATTCACTCTGCGGAACCAAGCGTATGCAGAAAGTGTTCATATCGCCAAAAATCGTGACACATGCAACCGGTGCCCCACAGGCCTCGTGTTCACCCGCAATCGACGTACCACTCCACAGTGCGGTTGCGATCAAGCCAAAGAAGCGGCGCAGATCACATTTCGATCACGGGGCGGCGCGTCGGGTTTGGGCCGGGCCGGAGTGGCTACGGCGGGATGTGGAGCGCCACCTCCCCTCCATCGGTTTGCACAAACCTTTCTCCCAGCGCGGCAACCGGATCAGATGAAACTTTTGCGGCCATACGTGGCATTGGGTTGACAGTCGGGCCCTCGACCCGGTCTCCTTGTCCCCATGTCAGTGACCTCGGCCGCCACCCGGACCCCCATTCGTGGGTTCCTGAGTGCTGCCCAGGTTCGCTGTTGCTGTTGCAGCTGTTGATGCCTTCGGAGCTTCGGCTCCCTTGAGCTCCGGCCACCCCCACAGCGACCGCCAGCACGACTGACATCCGTCGAGGACTCCCCCACGATGAACAGCACGCCGCTCAGCACCCCCCTCACCGCTCCCGTCACCGTCGAGAGCGACCTCCAGATCGCCGGCGACATCCTCTCCGTCCAGCACCTCCTCCAGCCCGCCCGCGAACACCCGGCCACCGTCGCCGAGTTCGTCGGCCTCGCCCGCTCCATCGCCGCGAACCGCGCCGAGTGGGAGCACCTGGTCGAGTACGACGCCACCACCCGCTGGTACCACCGGCTGCGCACCGGCCCGGGTTACGAGGTCTGGCTGCTCAGCTGGGTCCCCGGCCAGGGCAGCGGCCGCCACGACCACGGCGCCTCCTCCGGTGTCATGACCGTGCTCGACGGCGAGCTCACCGAGCACGGCCCGCGCGGACCGCTCACCCTCGGCTCCGGCGCCCAGCGCGTCTTCGCCCCCGGCTACGCCCACGAGGTCGTCAACGACACCCTCGACGGAGCCGTCAGCCTGCACGTCTACTTCCCGGGCCTGACCGAGATGCCGATGCACAGCTGCTCCCCGGCCCGGTCCGAGGCCCTCTCCGTCTGATCCCGCGCGGCCGGCTGACAGTCCCGCCCGTCGCCCGACCGCCACCCCTCAACGACAGCCTGCGGCTGACTGACACACTGTCCGCATGCGCATTGTTGTTCTGGCCGGCGGCATCGGCGGCGCCCGTTTCCTGCGCGGCCTGGGGGCCGCCGTCCCCGACGCGGACATCACGGTCATCGGCAACACCGGTGACGACATTCACCTGTTCGGGCTGAAGGTGTGCCCCGATCTGGACACGGTGATGTACACCCTCGGCGGTGGCATCAACGAGGACCAGGGCTGGGGCCGCACCGACGAATCCTTCACCGTCAAGGAGGAGCTCGCGGCGTACGGGGTCGGACCGGAATGGTTCGGCCTCGGCGACCGCGACTTCGCCACCCACATCGTCCGTACACAGATGCTCGGCGCGGGCTACCCGCTGAGCGCCGTCACCGAAGCGCTCTGCGACCGCTGGCAGCCCGGGGTGCGGCTGCTGCCCATGTCCGACGACCGCGTCGAGACGCACGTCGCGGTCACCGACCCCGAGACCGGCGAGCGCCGCGTCATCCACTTCCAGGAGTACTGGGTCCGGCTGCGCGCCTCGCTCGACGCCGAGGCCGTCGTACCCGTCGGCGCCGAGCAGGCCAAGCCCGCGCCCGGCGTACTGGAGGCCATCGCGGCCGCCGACCTGATCGTCTTCCCCCCGTCCAACCCGGTCGTCTCGATCGGCACCATCCTCGCCGTGCCCGGCATCCGCGAGGCCGTGGCCGCCGCCGAGGCTCCCGTCGTCGGCCTCTCCCCCATCGTCGGGGGCGCGCCCGTGCGCGGGATGGCCGACAAGGTGCTCGCCGCCGTCGGCGTCGAGTCCACCGCCGCGGCCGTCGCCCGGCACTACGGCGCCGAACTGCTCGACGGCTGGCTCGTGGACAGCTCCGACGCCGACGCGGTCGCCGAGGTGGAGGCCGCCGGGATCGCCTGCCGCGCGGTGCCGCTGATGATGACCGACCTGGCCGCCACCACCGAGATGGCCCGGGCCGCGCTGGCGCTGGCGGAGACCTCCCGGTGAGCGACACCGCCGTCCCCGCTGTTCCCTCGTACGAGGTGCGCGCCCTCGCCGGGATCCCGGAGGTCCGCCCCGGCGACGACCTCGCGCGGCTGATCGCGGCGGCCGGTCCCGCCCTGCGGGACGGGGACGTCCTGCTGGTCACCTCGAAGATCGTCTCCAAGGCGGAGGGCCGGATCGTCCGCGCCGAGTCCCGCGAGGACGCCATAGACGCCGAGACCGTACGGGTCGTCGCGCGCCGGGGCGCCCTGCGGATCGTCGAGAACCGGCAGGGGCTCGTCATGGCGGCGGCCGGCGTCGACGCCTCGAACACCGAGCCGGGCACCGTCCTGCTGCTGCCCGAGGACCCCGACGCCTCGGCCGCCGCGATCCGCGCCGGGCTGCGGGAGCTGCTGTCCGTGGACGTAGGCGTCATCGTGACCGACACCTTCGGACGGCCCTGGCGCTCCGGGCTCACGGACGTGGCGATCGGCTCGGCCGGGGTGCGGGTCCTAGACGACCTGCGCGGCGGTACGGACGCCCACGGCAATCCGCTGAGCGCGACGATAGTGGCGACGGCGGACGAGCTGGCCGCGGCGGGGGACCTGGTCAAGGGCAAGGCGACCGGGCTGCCGGTGGCCGTCGTACGCGGGCTGGGGCACGTACTCGGCGAGGGTTCGACGGCGGCCGACCTGGTGCGCGCGCCGGCCGACGACATGTTCCGGCTGGGCACCTCGGAGGCGGTACGGGAAGCCGTGACCCAGCGGCGTACCGTACGGGCCTTCACGGACGAGCCGGTGGACCCGGGCGCGGTCCGCCGCGCGGTGGCCGCGGCGGTGACGGCCCCGGCCCCGCACCACACGACGCCGTGGCGGTTCGTCCTGCTGGAGTCGGCCGGGGCGCGGCTGGAGCTGCTGGACGCGATGCGCGACGCCTGGGTCGAGGACCTGCGGCGGGACGGCAAGTCCGAGGAGTCCATCGCGAAGCGGGTCCGGCGGGGCGATGTGCTGCGAGCTGCCCCGTACCTGGTCGTCCCGTGCATGGTGACGGACGGGGCGCACGACTACGGGCACGCCCGGCGCGATGCGGCGGAGCGGGAGATGTTCGTGGTCGCGATGGGCGCGGGCGTGCAGAACTTCCTGGTCGCGCTGGCCGGGGAGCGGCTGGGCTCGGCGTGGGTGTCCTCGACGATGTTCTGCCGGGACGTGGTGCGCAAGGTGCTCGGGCTGCCGGAGGGCTGGGATCCGATGGGGGCGGTGGCGGTGGGCCATGCCGCGGCGGCTCCGGCGCAGCGCCCGGCCCGGTCGGCGGAGGAGTTCATCGAGCTCCGCTGACCCGTCCGTCCGCCGGCCGGTTCAGAGCTTTCCGATGTCCGTCTTGCGCATCTTCGGGGCGCGGCGGGGCGGTACGTGGCCCGCGAGGAGGACGAGGCGGGCCGCGCGGTGGCGCTGGCCGGCGTACGGGGCGAGCAGCTCCAGCATCTCGGCGTCGTCGGCGTCCCGGTTCCCGGCGAGGGCGTAGCCGATGATGCCGGGCAGGTGCAGGTCGCCGGTGGTGACGGCATCGGCGGCGCCGTTGCTGCGCTGGAGCGTCTCGGCGGAGGTCCACGGGCCGATGCCGGGGACGGCCTCCAGCCGGGCGGCGGCCTCGGGGAGCTCCATCGCGGCGGCCTCCTCCAGGCGGTTCGCCACGCGGGCGCACCGGACGATCGCGGCGGAGCGCTTGGCATCGACGCCGGCCTTGTGCCAGTCCCAGGAGGGGATCAGCGCCCAGGTCCGGGCGGCGGGCATCACGTACAGGCCCTGCGGGAGGCCGTTGCCCGGGCCGGGGGCGGGCTCCCCGTACTGGCACACCAGGCGGCGCCAGGCGCGGTACGCCTCGTCGGTGGTGACCTTCTGCTCCAGGACGGTCGGAATCAGGGACTCCAGGACCAGGCCGGTACGGGTGAGGCGCAGCCCGGGGCGGCGGCGGTGGCTGGCGTGCACGAGGCGGTGGCGGGGGACGAAGGCGGCGGGGTCGTCGCCGTCGCCGAGGAGGGCGGGCAGGCCGTCGAGCATCCACTCGGCGCCGGGGCCCCAGGCCTCGGCGTGAGCGGTGCCGGTACGGGGGCTCAGGGCCACGCGGAGGGTGGCCGGGCCCTGCGGGGTCCGGCTGGTCTTCCAGACGGAGCCGTCGGGGGTGGTGCGGAACGTCGGGTCGCCGGGGCCGCGCCGCAGGGGCCCGAGCGTGAGCCCGAGATCGACCCCCCTGCCGGGAGCCCACTCCCGGGCCCGGGCGCCCGCGGCGGGTGCACCGGCTTCGGTGGGTGCGGGCACGCCGGTGCGGCCACCGCGGACGGCGGTGCGGGTGAGGGGGTCGAAGCGGCCGGCCATGCCTTGAGCGTAGCCCCGCGGGACACGGTCTAAGGGCGGCCCTGGAGCTTGGCCGACGAAGTGCGGGTGGGCGGGAGCTGCGCGTAGAGGAGCTTGCCCGGGCATTCCGTGGCGAAGCCGTCGCGGTGGCCCGAGATCACGTTCAGCTTGACGCTCGTGCCCTTCTTGAAGCGGTTGCCGCCGCCCGACTTCAGGGTGGTCTTCGCCCGCGGGTCCCTGTTGAACAGCCCCAGCTTCCACGCCGTGAGCTGCGCCACCGACTTCACCGCGGCCGCCGGCGGGTTGGTGCTCGTGTACGTGCCGAGCACCGCGACGCCCATGCTGTCCGTGTTGAACCCCATGGTGTGCGCGCCGAGCACCGCCTTGGCGACTCCGCCCGCCCGGCCCTCGTACACCGTGCCGCACTTGTCGACGGCGAAGTTGTAGCCGAGGTCGCGCCAGCCGCTGCTGACCACGTGGTAGCGGTACAGGCTGCGCAGCACCGCCGGGGCGTCCTTGCAGGCGTAGTTGTTCCCGGAGGCGGTGTGGTGGACGAAGGCCGCCTTGACCGTGCTCGTGTAGACGAAGCCCGGCTCGCGCAGGGACTCGTCCGCACCCCAGCCCAGCCGCGTCACGATCCGCGGTCGCGGGCCGATGTACGGGCGGGCCGCCGCGCTGAGGGTGCCCTCGCTGGCGAGGACGGCGTCGGCGGTGGAGTCGGCCTTGTCCAGGGCGGTGATCTCCTTCGCGCCGAGCGCGGCCAGCGGGACGTTGACGGACGAGGACTCCGCCGTCTCCATGGTCATGCCCGGCAGGGCCACCACGTCGCCCTTGTCGTCGCCCTCGGGCTCGTCGGCGGTGCCCGACGCGCCGTTCTTGGCGTCGACCACCGTCACCGGGTCCGTCGCGCCCGGGTCGACGAGTTCGATCCGCATGCCCGACGGGAGCCGGGCGCCCGCGCGGGTGGCCGGGGCCGGGGCTCCGGTTCCGGGTTCCGCCTGGACGCGGACCTCGATGCCGTCGGAGTCGCCGACCCACAGCGGGGCGGTGCTGCCGCGGACCCGGCCGGAGCCGCTCTCCCGGGTGTCGAGGTCGGGGGCGTGTTCGCTGTTGTGGGTCTCGATGTCCTGCCAGTCGGACCAGGTCCCGGTCGCCACCGCGCGGGTGCGGACCTGGACCCGGCCGGACAACTGGGTGTTCACGTCGTCCCAGACGACGCCGACCAGCGAGAACCTCTTGACCTCGCGCGGCGGCAGCCCCTGGGTCTCGGGCAGCCGGGGCGAGGTGCTCATGCCGGGGACGCCGGGCGACCGGTCGGCCGCCGGGCCCAGGGGGGCGAGCGGCAGCGACTGGGTGGACCCGGCGGGGGCGACTGGGGCGGTGGCCGCGCCCTGCGAAGGCGCGGCCAGGGCCGGAGTGGAGAGCGCGAGCGGCAGGGCCGCCAGGGCGGCAGCCGTCGCGACACCGATCGAGGAAGCAAGGAATCCACGCATGAAAGCGATGCTGAGCACAGTCACCACGAAGCGCCATCGGAGAACTGACGGCCCGTCCGATGCGGCCCGCGCGTCCCTCGCCCGTACGGAGGAGCCGATGCCCTCCGTACGGGCGAGGGGCCCGCGTAGGCTGGGGCGGGTGAACGCCACTGACCGCACCCCTGCCGACCTGCTGCGATCCGCGCTCGCCGCCGATCCGGGCCGCCCGCTCGTCACGTTCTACGACGACGCCACGGGCGAACGCGTCGAATTGTCCGTCGCCACCTTCGCCAATTGGGTGGCCAAGACCGCCAATCTGCTCCAGGGCGATCTGGGCGCCGAGCCCGGCGACCGGCTCGCGCTGCTGCTCCCCGCGCACTGGCAGAGCGCCGTGTGGCTGCTCGCCTGTGACTCGGTCGGGGTCGTGGCCTCGGTGGGCGGACGCCCGGACGACGCCGATCTCGTCGTCAGCGGACCGGACACGCTGGAGGAGGCCCTGGCGTGCGACGGCGAGCGCGTGGCGCTCGCGCTGCGGCCGCTGGGCGGGCGCTTCCCGCAGCCGCCCGCCGGGTTCGCGGACTACGCGGTGGAAGTACCGGGCCAAGGTGACCGCTTCGCCCCCTTCGTCCCGGTGGAAGCCGACGGTCCGGCGCTGATCGTCGGCGGTGAGGAGTTCACGCACGCGCAGCTCGTCGACCGCGCCCGCGAGGACGCGGCGAAGCGTGGCCTCACCGCGGGCTCCCGGCTGCTCTCCGGCCTGGGCTACGACACGTGGGACGGCCTCTCGGCCGGCCTGTTCGCCTCCCTGGCCACGGGCGGCTCCGTGGTCCTGTGCCGCAACCTGGACCGCCTCTCCCCGGAAGCCCTGACCCAGCGCGTCGAATCCGAACGCGTCACCCACACCGCCGAGTAGGACGGCGCCCGGGAGGAGCCGAGTGGTGTGGGTCTCGTCTCGTTCGGGCCTCGGGCGGGCGCTGACGCGGATGGGCTAACTTGGGACCCTCATAGGGCCCGAACCGGGTGGGGAGAAACAATTTTGGAAGCCATCCTGCTGGTCGGGGGGCAGGGGACGCGGCTGCGCCCCGTCACGGTCAACACCCCCAAGCCGATGGTGCGCGCGGCCGGTGTTCCGTTCCTCGCCCACCAGATAGCCAGGGCAGCCGCCGCCGGTGTCACGCACATCGTGATGGCCACCTGCTACCTCGCCGAGGTCTTCGAGCCGTACTTCGGCGACGGCTCCGCCTTCGGCGTCTCGCTCGAGTACGTCGTCGAGGACGAGCCGCTGGGCACCGGCGGAGCCATCCGCAACGCCGCGCAGCGGCTGACCGGCGGGCCGGACTCGCCCGTCCTCGTCTTCAACGGCGACATCCTCACGGGCCTCGACATCGCCGGGCTCGTCGACTCCCACCGCGCGGCCGCCGCAGACGTCTCCCTGCACTTGGTGCGCGTCGAGGACCCGCGCGCGTTCGGCCTGGTCCCCACCGACTCCGAGGGGCGGGTGCTGGCCTTCACCGAGAAGCCGCAGACCCCCGAGGAGATCATCACCGACCAGATCAACGCCGGCTGCTACGTCTTCCGCCGCAGCGTGATCGACTCCATCCCGGCCGGGCGCCCCGTCTCCGTCGAACGCGAGACCTTCCCCGGCCTGCTCGCCTCCGGGGCCCGGCTGCACGGCGTCACCGAGAACACGTACTGGCTGGACCTCGGCAAGCCCGAGTCCTTCGTCCAGGCCTCCGCCGACCTGGTACGCGGAGTCGTCCCCTCCCCGGCCGTCCCGGGCCCGCGCGGCGAGTCCCTGGTGCTCCCGGGCGCCGAGGTGGCGGCCGGAGCCAAGCTGTCCGGGGGCACCGTCGTGGGCGCCGGAGCCCGGATCGGGGCGGGCGCGGTCGTCGACGGCTCCATCGTGCTCGACGGCGCGGTCATCGCCGCGGACACCCAGGTACGCGCCAGCCTGATCGGCGTCGGCGCCTCGGTGGGGATGCGGACCGTACTGGACGGCGCGGTCCTCGGCGACGGGGCCGTCGTCGGCTCGGACAACGAACTGCGCGCGGGTGCGCGGGTGTGGTGCGGGGCCGAACTGCCCTCCGCCGCCGTCCGCTTCTCCTCCGATCGGTAACGGCGTACGACACGACGATGCCGCCGGCCCCACGGGGTCGGCGGCATCGTCGTGTCCGGCTAGTTGGCCGTGACGGTGACCTTCTCGTCGTTCTGGATCTGCTTGACGAGCTGCTGCACCTTCGCCTTGTCCCAGAGCAGGTTGCCGCCGCGCTCGCCCGCGATCGGCATGTTCATCGACACGCCCTCGCCGCCGCTGATGCCCTTCATCGCGAAGAACATGTCGGCCAGGTCCCACAGGGACATGTCCTTGTCCACGACCAGCGTGTCCAGGCCCGCGCCCAACACCGGGTACAGCTTGAACGGGTTGAGGATCGTGCCCGGCGTCGCCGCCTGGTTGGCCAGCGTCGACAGGAACTTCTGCTGGTTCTTCGTACGCGCCAGGTCCGACTCGGCGAACGCGTACCGGGTCCGTACGAAGGCCAGCGCCTGGCTGCCGTTGAGGGTCTGCTCGCCGGCCTTGAAGTCGGCGCCCGACTTCTCGTCCTTGAAGCCCTTCTCGATGTTCATGTCGACACCGCCGAGGGCGTCCACGATGTTCGCGAACCCGGCGAACCCGATCTCCGCGTAATGGTCGATGCGCAGGCCCGTGTTGTACTCCACGGTCCGCACCAGCAGTTCCGGGCCGTCGTCCGCGTACGTCGCGTTCAGCTTGGTGTGCTTGCCCGTGCCCGCGAACTTCTTCCCGGACTCGGAGCCGACGAAGGACGGGACCTCCACGTCCGAGTCGCGCGGCAGCGAGATCATCGTGTTCCCGCTGGAGCAGGCCGCAAGGATCATCATCGAGTCGGTGCGCTTGCCCTCGGCCGAACCCGTGTGGAGCTTCTTCTTCTGCTCGTCGGACAGGCCCTCGCGGCTGTCCGAGCCGACGACCAGGTACGTCGTGCAGTCGCCCTCCTTCGGGCGCTCGATGACCTTGGATAGGTCGACCTCGCGGCGCACCTTGGAGTCGGCCCAGAAGTACGTGCCGATGGTCGTCGCGAGCAGCGCCGTGACGAGCACGATGGAGCCGATCTTGATCCGCTTGCGCCAGTCCGGGGCCGGTCCGGCCGGTCGACCCGGCCGCCCGCCGGGACCCCCCGGGCCTCCGGGGCCGGTGGGCGCACCCGGGCCGCCCGGACCCGCCGGGTTGCTCTGCGGCCGCCCGTAGACCTGGCCGGTGTTGTAGCCGCTGTCGAAGCCGCCGTACGTGTCGTGGCTCGGGGCCTGCTGCGGGGGTACCCCGTACGCGGGCGGCTGCCCGGGCCGGGCCGGCGGCTGCGCCGGTCGCTGCGGTTGCTGCTGCGGCGGCACCGGCCGCTGCTGCCGGCGCTGGACGTGCGGCATCCGCCGGGCACCTTCGGGCTGCGCCTGCGCGCTGCCGTGTCCGTACCGGTCGTCGCCGCTGTCGTTGCGCCCCTCGGGCCACTCACTCATGCCGCCTAGGATGCCTGGCCGGATACGGTGCCCGACAGTCCGGGCGGAGCTTCGTTCCGGTGCTGTTGCAGAGCTGATGCCTGCGCGTCGGCTTTAAGGTAGGCGCATGACAGAGATACCGGGCCGGGCGGCCGGCGAACCCCAGGGCAAGCCGATCTCGGCCTCGCGGACCACGCTCAGCCACATCATGACGGCCAACGACACCAACCTCCTCGGCACCGTGCACGGCGGCGTGATCATGAAGCTGGTGGACGACGCGGCGGGTGCCGTCGCCGGGCGCCACTCCGGCGGCCCCGCCGTCACCGCGTCCATGGACGAGATGGCCTTCCTCGCCCCGGTCCGCGTGGGCGACCTCGTCCACGTGAAGGCCCAGTGCAACTGGACCGGCCGCTCCTCCATGGAGATCGGCGTACGGGTCCTGGCGGAGCGGTGGAACGAGTCCACCCCCGCCACCCAGGTCGGCAGCGCGTACCTCGTCTTCACCGCCGTGGACGCCGAGGGCAAGCCGCGCACGGTCCCGCCGGTGCTCCCCGAGACCGACCAGGACCGGCGCCGCAACCAGGAGGCCCAGATCCGCCGCACGCACCGGCTGGCCCGGCGCCGGGCGATCATGGCTCTGCGCGAGGAGCGCGCGGCCCAGGGCTTCGACGACGACTGAGGTCCGGCAGTTCCCGTGACACCCGTCAGTTCCCGCAGATCACCTGGTCGCCCGTGACCACCCCGTACTGGCCCTGGTTCGGGTCCTCGGGCCGGACCGGCACCACCTTCCGGTAGTCCGCCCCGGCGATCACCAGCACCGTCCGCCCCTGGCCCGCCACCGCCCGCAGCTCGCTGCCGGGCAGCGCGGTGGACACCGTACGGGCCGAGCGGTCCCAGCGCGGGTCGTACGCGACCACCGTGCGCTTGACGTCGCGGCTCGCGCCGTTGCCCGGGGCCCGGGTGGTGTCGAAGCCGGTGGCGCGCAGCGCCGCGTCCACCCGCCCGCCGAGCCCGTCGATCCGGGTGCCGTTCTCCACCTGCACCCGGATCTGCTGCGGCGGTACGTCCACCGGCACCGCGGGCTGCTGCTGCGGCCTGCCCACGGGCTGCCGCCCCGGCACGGCGGGGGCCAGCGGCCGGTCCAGGCGCAGCGCCTCGAAGAGCTTCGCGGCCTTCGGCTCGTCCCACTTCACCGTCGAGCCGATGCCCTTGACGGGGTACGAGGGGTTCCCGATCGGGACCGAGGCGAACTCCGACGACGCCGGGGTGAAATCGCGCAGGGCCTGTCCCAGGGCCAGCATCTGCTCCGAGCCGAAGCCCCGGTCGGCCCGGACCGAGCCCAGCAGCGTGGCGCTGACCTCCTTGAACTTCACCGGGTTCAGCAGCACCCCGCCGCCGGTGGCCTGCTTGATCAGGGCCGCGACGAACCGCTGCTGGCGCTGCATCCGGCCGAGGTCGGCGGCTCCGTCCACGTGGCGCGAGCGCACGTACTGCAGGGCCTGTCCGCCGCTGAGCCGGTGGCTGCCGGGCAGCAGGTCCAGGCCTGTGTTCTGGTCGCGCAGGGCCTTGGCCGTGCAGATCTCCACGCCGCCCATCGCGTCGACCGTCTTCATGAAGCTGGTGAAGTCGACCTCCAGGTAGTGGTCGATCTTCACGCGGGTCATGCTCTCGACGGTCCGCACGGTCAGCTGCGGCCCGCCCTCCGCGTACGCCGCGTTCAGCTTCACGGGGTGCGGCCCGTGCTGTTTCCCGCTGGACTCGTCGCGGTGCTCGGGCAGCTCGGCGTAGCTGTCGCGGGGCAGGCTGACCACGCTGGCCCGCTCCCGGTCGGCGGAGAGGTGCACCAGCATGACGGTGTCGGTGCAGTGGCAGGGGGCGCCGCCGAGGCGGTACTCGCGCTTGTCCGCGGGGGTGATCTTGTCCCGTCCGTCGGTGCCGACCAGCAGGAAGTTCAGTCCGTGTCCGGCCTGCGGCCGGTTCTTCATGTCCTTGAACGGGTCCACCCGCTCGATCCCGGTGTCCAGACCGGTCATCACCGCGTGCCCGATCGCCCCGGAGCCCAGTACCGCCACCGCCAGCCCGGCCGCCAGCCGTACCCCCCACCGGGGCCGGTCGTCCCCCCGGCGCCGGTCCGGAGCACCGCCGCGCCGCGCGCGCTGCGGCCCCGGGGGCCGGGCGGGTCGGGTGGGACGGTGCGGCTGGGGCACGGGGGACACCTCCGCGGGGGCAGCAGGGCCGACGGGAACGAACCAGACACATCAGGGTCCGGCGCATCAGGGCCGGACACATCGGGCAGATCGTCAGAACAGTAGGCCCATACGATCAGCTGCTGTCCCTACCGATCATGCGGCGCGCACCCGTTTCCCCCGTACGCGGTAACGTGACACCGATACCCGACCTTGAAGGACCACATGCCCGCCCAGCAGCCCGCAGTCTCGGTGATCATGCCGGTGCTCAACGAGGAGCGCCATCTGCGTGACTCCGTCCGCCACATCCTCGGACAGGAGTACGCCGGTGAGATGGAGGTGGTGATCGCGCTGGGGCCGTCCACGGACCGCACCGACGAGATCGCCGCCGAGCTCGTACGCGAGACCGCATCCGGTAAACGTGCCCGCGTCGTCACCGTTCCGAACCCCTCCGGCCGCACCCCGGCCGCCCTCAATGCCGCCATCAAGGCCTCGCGTCACCCGATCGTGGTACGCGTCGACGGCCACGGCATGCTCTCGCCGAACTACATCGCCACCGCGGTCCGCCTCCTGGAGGAGACCGGTGCGCAGAACGTCGGCGGCATCATGCACGCCGAGGGCGAGAACGCCTGGGAGGACGCCGTCGCAGCGGCGATGACCTCCAAGATCGGCGTCGGCAACGCGGCCTTCCACACCGGAGGCAAGGCCGGCCCGGCCGACACCGTCTACCTGGGTGTCTTCCGCCGCGAGGCGCTGGAGCGGGCGGGCGGCTACAACGAGGAGTTCATCCGCGCCCAGGACTGGGAGCTGAACTTCCGCATCCGCGAGGCCGGCGGGCTCATCTGGTTCTCGCCCGAGCTGAAGGTGCAGTACCGGCCGCGGCCCTCCGTACGGGCGCTCGCCAAGCAGTACAAGGACTACGGCCGCTGGCGTCACGTGGTGGCCCGCTACCACTCGGGCTCGATCAACCTGCGCTACCTCGCCTCGCCGACCGCCCTGTGCGCGATCGCCGCGGGTGTCGTGGTCGGCGCGGCCGTCAGCCCGTGGGGGTTCGTGGTCCCGGCCGGCTACCTCGCGGCGGTCGCCGTGGGCTCGATCCCGGCCGGCAAGGGGCTCTCCCTCAAGGCCCGGGCGCAGATCCCGGTGGCCATGGCCACCATGCACATGTCCTGGGGCTTCGGCTTCCTGACCAGCCCGCGCTCGCTCGCGGCCAAGGTCATCGCGAGCCGCCGCCCGGCGGTGCACCGGGACCTGGCCAGCGGGGTCTGAGCAGGCCGCGTACGTACGTGTGAAGGGGCCCGGTGGCGCTGTCGCCACCGGGCCCCTTCGTCGTGTACGGGTCTTACCGGGGTGCAGGGGTCCTACCAGGGTGTACGGGTCCTACCAGGTGAAGCCCGGCTGGATCGCCATGCACTCCTTGTCGTCGTCGCCGTTGAGCGGACGGGCCGAGTCCGGGGCCTTGGTCGGGGCGGGCGGCGGCGGGGTCGGCGCGTTGCCGGTCCGCCAGTCCTTGCCGACGAACAGCACGATCCCGGTGACGTCCTCGGTCTTCTCCACGGCGCTCGCCGGCAGCCCGAGCGCGGTGGCCACGGCCGCCGCGTCACCCGCCAGTTCGGGGCTGGAGAAACGGACCACGGTGGTGTCCTCGGCCCCGGTCTGCGTGGTGGAGAGGGCCTTGGTGAAGCCCTTGCCGACCAGGATGGCGGCGACTTCGTCGGCCCGGCCCTTGACCCGGGTCTGGGCGCCGTCCTTGCCGCCGGTCGCGTTGCGCACGCTCACCGCGATCTTCGCCGGGGGCGCGGCCGGATCGGCGGCCGGCTGGGACGGGGGCGCGGTCGAGGGGGAGGCGGCCGGCGAGGACGGGGTGCCGTCCGGGTTCGGGTTCCCGGAGCCCTTGCCGTCGAGCGCGATGTCCTCGCGGACCATCCGGAACAGGGCCTCGGCCTCGACCGGCTTGGGCTCGACCCGGCCCTCCTCGCGGGCGCTGTACACCCACGGCATGGTGGTCATGGTGATCCGCCCGGTGGGGACCTTCTTGAGCTCCACGCTGAGGTCGTACAGCTTGTCGATCTTGTCCAGGCCGGGGTCCACGACCATGGCCTTGATGGCCGCCTGCGCCAGGCTGTTGAGCTTCACCGGGTTGCTGAGCTTGGCGTTCTTGCGGAACTCGCGGGCCATCGAGTTCATGTACATGTGCTGGGCGTGGGTGCGGCCGAGGTCGGTGCCGTCCTCGAAGCCGTAGCGGGTGCGCAGCCACTGCAGGGCCTGCTCGCCCTGGATGGTGTTCGTACCGGCGGGCAGCTTCAGGCCGGAGCCCTTGCCGTCGCGGGTGCGCGACTCCACGTTCTGCTGGACGCAGACGGGGACGCCGCCGATGGCGTCCGCCATCGTCACCACGCCCTTGAAGTCGATCATCATGAAGTGGTCGATCGGGATGTGCGTGAGCTCCGTCCAGGCGGCGACGGTGCAGCCCGGCCCACCCCGGCTGAGGGACTCGTTGGTCTGCACGAGGCCCCTGCTGGCCTGGTGGACCTTGCCGCCCGGCTCGGTGCACTTCGGCATCATCAGCATCGTGTCGCGCGGCATGGAGACGACCGACATGTTGCTGCGGTCGGCCGACAGGTGCAGCAGCATCTGCACGTCCGCGAGGGGCGGGCCGTCGAAGGTGTCCTTGGCCCCGCCGAGGGCCTGGTTGGCCGCGTCGTCACGGGCGTCGGAGCCGATGAGGAGGATGTTCAGCGGGGTCTGGCCGAAGGCGTTGGGCTTGGAGCCGCCCAGCTTGTTCTCGCCGAGGTTCAGGACGTCCGTCTTGATGCTGCCGTTGAGGTGGCGGTAGTAGAGGTAGCCGCCCGCCGCCGTCACGAGTATGAGGAGCGACAGTACGGAGGACACCCAGCGCAGCACCCGCCGCCGGCCGCGGCGCTGGGGGGCGCCGTCGCCGGCCCCGCCTCTCGGTCCGGGGACGGCGGCGGACGCACCGGACCCGCCGGACCCGCCGCCGGATATCTCACCGGACCGGGCGGGCGCCCCCTCCCCTCGCACGCTGCTGTGCCTCACACGTCCCCCTCAAGATTCACTTCGTGTCGTGGTGTGCCGGTGTCGGTGCCTGTGTCGGTGCCTGTGTCGGTGCCTGTGTCGGTTCCACCGGCCCTGCTGGCCCGGCTGCTGGCCTTGCTCGGTCGTGCTCGGCTCGCCTGCCCTGCCGTGGTGCGGCGCCGCGGCCGGCGGGCCGGCTCCCGGCCGGCCCGTCCGCGCGCCCGCGGCCTTGCGTCCCTGCCTGCCTCGGCCGCCTTACTTGGCGCAGATCGCCTTGTCGGCCTCGACCCGCTGGATGTCATCCGGAGCCTTCTGCGGCGCGTTCAGCGAGACCCCCGCCCCCTTGAAGTCTGCGCCGAGCGTCAGCTTCATCGGGGTCTTGGGCGCGGCGTCGGCCGAACCCATCTTCAGCGCCGTGGCCGGCAGCCCCATCATGTCGGCCAGCGCCCGGGCCTGGTCGGCCTGGTTGGGCGCGTACTCCAGCTGGGTCGTGTCGACCTTGGCGGGCGCGTTGCCCCGGTTGCTGGCCTTGTTCACGCCCTTGCTGTTCTGCAGCCAGGCCAGCGTGGTGGACGCGGAGCCGCTGGGGCCTCCGCCGTTGTAGACGTCCACCCGTACGTCGCCGGCCGGGGCGCGGTTGCCCTGGAGCAGGGCGTCCGCCTTGCCCTTGGCCTCCGCGTCGGCCGCGTCCTTCGCCGCCTGCTCCTTCTTCTCGACCTCCGTCAGGGAGACGTCCCCCTGGATCATCTTCAGCAGCGGATCGGCCGACCCGTGCTCGATGACGACGGTCGCCTTCTTGCCCTCGGGCTCGGCCGGGTTGTCGAGCACAGGGAGCGTGGTGAAGGTGATGTTCTTCAGGTCCATGTCCTTCAACTCACCGGCGAGGTTGGTGAGTTTGTCGATGGACCCTATGCCCGAGTCGACGGTCAGCGACTTGGTGGCCGCCTCCGCGAGGGAGAAGAACTTCTTCGGACTGGTCAGCGTCTCCTTCGACTTCATCTCGCGCATCATCGAGCCCAGGAACTGCTGCTGGGTCTTGATCCGGTCGAGGTCTCCGTGGTTGCCGAACGAGTGCCGGGTCCGTACGAAGGCCAGGGCCTGCTCGCCCTGCAGCCGGTGCTCGCCGGCGTCCAGCTTGAGCTTGGAGTCCTTGTCGTCCACGGGCTTCGCGAGGCAGACCGGAACGCCGCCGACCGCCGTGCTCAGCACCTTCACCGCGTTGAAGTCGACCATCATGAAGTTGTCGACGGTGATCCCGGTGATCTCCTTCACCGTACGCATGGTGCAGCCCGGGTCGCGGCCCTCCTGGCCGAGGCTGATGTTGAACCGGGTCCCCTTCTCGCCGGGGATGGTCTTCGTCGAACCGTCCGGCTGCTTCGTCGGGCAGGCCGGGATGTTCGTGATCAGGTCGCGCGGGATGGACAGCGCGGTGGCGTTGCTGCGGTCCTTGGAGACGTGGAAGAGGATCGTGGTGTCGGCGTGGCCGACGCTGTCCGCGTCCCCGTAGCCCTCGTTGCCGGCGCCGCTGCGCTTGTCGGTGCCGATGACCAGGATGTTGATGGGCTGATCCTTCTTGAACCCGCCCGTGCCCGCGTCGCCGACGTCGGTGACGTTGAGGTTGTTGTTCAGGTGGTCGTAGTAGAGGTACGCGCCGACCGAACCGCCGACCAGCAGGAACGCCAGGGTGCCGCCGATGACGACCAGGATCTTCTTGCGCCGGCCGCCGCCACCTCCGCCGCCCTTGCGCGGCCGGCCGCCGCGCCGCCCGGGCGGACCCTCGCCGCGCCGCGGCGAGGGCACCGCCGGGGACGGGGCCTTGGGGGTCTTGGGGGCCTTGGGTGCCGCCGGCGCGCCCGGCGCACCGGCGCGGGCCGACGACGGTCTGCGAGGTGCGGCGACGGAGGGCTGCTGCTGCGCAGCGGAACGGTCCAGTCGCAGTTCGTAGTTGCCAGTGCGGGGGTTGAGCACCCACTGGTCTGCGGGGTCGATCTCGTCTGCCCGCCCACGGCTTTGCGCATCCACGGTTGCTCGAATCCTCCGTCGGTGCCTCGCGACGCGTCTCCCCCAAGACGCCCGGTCAACGATCCGGCTGCTGGTGCACGGCCTCTTTTCTGGCCGGGGCACCGGATCGCTCACCCTATCCGCCCTGGTCAACTGCAAACCATGGTGGTGACAAATTCCACTCCCCTTATAACGGGGCAAACCCCTCAAGGCCTTCGGTTCGGACACCGGCTTTGGGGATTGCTTTACCGGCAATCGGCCGTACCCGCCGTGGTTCCCGTGAAGGTGGGGACGGGCGCGGGGGCGGATCCGGTTCCCTTCGGGGGCGCCGAGGCCTCGCCTTCGGCGGCGCGGCCGGTCTCCGGGGCCTGTTCGGTTTCGGCCGTCGGCGGGGTCACCGTGAGCGGCCTGTCCATCCGCAGCTGCTCGAAGAGTTGGGCCGCCTCCGGCTGCACCAGCTCGTCCCGGTTCGGGTCGGCGGCGTACGGGCGGCGGGGCACCGTCAGGAACTTGACCTGCTCGGCCGGTATGTCCCGGACGCCCCGTACCAGTTCGTACAGGCCGCGCAGCGAGGCAAGTCCCGGGTCCGTGGTCACCGAGGAGGTCGCCGCGTCCAGCAGCGGGTACAGCCGGCCCGGGTTCAGCAGCACCCCGGTGCTCTGCACCTTCTTGACCAGCGAGCCTAGGAACTGCTGCTGGCGCTCCATCCGTTCGGTGTCGCTGCCGTTGCCCAGGCTGTAGCGGGCGCGGACGAAGCCGAGGGCCTGCTCGCCGTGCAGGGTCTGCCGGCCGGCCGGGAGCTTCAGCTTCGCCTCGGAGTCGTCCATCGGCTGCTTGAGGCAGATCTCCACCCCGCCGACCGCGTCGACCATCTTCTTGAACCCGCCGAAATCCACCACCATGTGGTGGTCGATCCGGATTCCGGTGAGTTTCTCGACCGTACGGATCGTGCAGGCGGCCCCGCCCCACTGGTACGCCCAGTTGAACTGCGCGAGCCGCTCGGCGCTGCGGTTCCCGTCCGCCGTCAGGCAGGCCGGGATCCAGGTCATCAGGTCCCGGGGTATCGAGACCGCGGTGGCGCTCCTGCGGTCCGCGGGCAGGTGCAGCAGGATCGCGGTGTCCGAGCGCTCGGTGCCGCGGTCCTGCCCGTAGCGGGCGTTCTCCTTGCCGGAGCGCGAGTCCGAGCCGATCAGCAGGATGTTCTGCGAACCGCCGACAGCGTGCGTGGGGCGCTCGCGCTCGTAGCGCTCCAGCTCGGCCGCCGCGGAGGTGTCCTCGGTGATGTTCCCGTCGAGCTTGCGGTAGAGCCACCAGCCGGCCGCGGCCCCGCACAGGACCAGCAGGGCCAGCCCGAGCGCGATCCAGCGCAGCAGGCGGCGCCGGCGGCCGCGCGGAGACTTCGAGGAGCCTCCGGCCGCTTCGGTGCCGCCCGGTATGCCTGCGCTGTCCGTCACTGGCGTTCCGTCCCCTCACCACACGTGCGGGCCGTACGACTGAAACCACGACCCCAGCCGATCGTGCCCCCACCCCACCACCCCGGCCCGGGGACAGCCCCCTGTCTAGACCCATGTGGGTGACAAATAGCAGCAACACGAACGGCCCCCGACACAACGCCGGGGGCCGTTCACGGGCTGTGGGCTATCTGCTGTCCGGCCCTTACTCGGGGGCGCGGCTGTATCGCTCCAACGTCGCCTTCGATGTGGACTTGTCCACAAGCCGCAGTTCCCACGGCCCCGTGTTCACGTCAAAGTCCTTCCCGAAGCCGACCCACTTCCCGGCCATCCGTCGCCCGGTCGGCTCGACCAGGAGCTGAACGGCCCCGTGGTAGCGGGCCCCGTTGTAATAGCCGTCCGAAGCGGTCTGCTCCACCCATGACCCGGTCACCACGTTGCGGTCAACGGTCAGATCCAGCGTGAGCGGGCTGTCCGGGTTCGACGACGCCCCCGGCAAGCTATGAGCGGTCAGCCGGTTGCCGTGCTGGACGATCACGACGTAGTGCTTGCCCTCGTACGTGTCTCCCCGGCTGGACGAGTAGAACTCGTATCGGCTGAGCCATACCCCCGCGAACGTCTCCGCGACGCTCGGTGCAGCCGACTGAGCCCCTACGGCGTAGGTGACACCCTCTGCCCCTGTATCCATGTCGTGCCCTCCTGTCCCGTCTGCGTGGACCCTCGCCATCGGCACGGGCAGGGAGAACCCCAGGGCCTCGACGGGTCGGCCGGTGACCCGCTCCAACGCCCTCGCGTACACGCCTCGGGGTGTCTTGCTCGTGCCTGACTCCCAGCGCTGCACCAGACGCTTCGACGCTTCGTTGGGTTCTCCCAGCTGTTCCCCTGCCCGGCGCAAGGCCTTGGCAAAGTCGTCTTGGCTCAAGCGCAAGCCGATACGCACGGCCCGCAGCACGTCATTGGGCACCACGGCGGTCGTCGTCACGACGTCAAAGCTAGACCCAACCCCCGTGTAATGGCACCGGTTTGACGCCCCTGGGGGCGTCAATGACGCCGCCCTGCCGAGAGACGCCGAGCTGACGCCCGAAGTGTCGTCGCTCTGCCCTTCCGGCGGCAGGAACATCTAGCTCACGGACGCGGTGACCTCTCAGCCTCATGGCGTCCGGCACCCCCCTGCAAGTGCCCCCGAGGTTCCGTATCGACAAGGAAGGCACAACAGTGACGATCACCCGGCATAACACCAGCAGCACCCTGAACCTGATCGGCTCCAGCCTCCGGGCCGACCTCATCACCATGGTCCGCGAGGACTACTGGCCGGAGGTCACCGACGACCAGGGCAACCGGGGCGTGGAGCAGCTCGCCGCGTTCCTCGCCGTCGCCGCGACCACCACGGAGAAGGTGACCCCCAGCCTCCGCGTGGATCTGTTCTGGCACGCGTTCGTGCTGCACACCAAGCCGTACGCCGATTTCTGCGACGCGCTCGGCGGCGGGTTCATCCACCACTTCCCGGACCGCAACAGCGGCCACAACCCCGCAGAGGGCCGGGCCGCGATGCGCCGGACGGCCGGCGTGATCCGCGAGGCCGGATACCGGACCGACCCCGAGTTCTGGCCCCTCGACGGCGCGGCCGACTGCACCCAGTCCTACGCCGGGTGCTCTGACAGCCCCGTCAGCAACTAGCCGGTCCCCCGCGTCAGCCGCCCGGTATCGTGCCGGGCGGCTGTCGCCATGACCGAGAACGGACACCGATGACTGACGCTCGCAGCGCCGCATGGGACACCTATTCGCAGAGCAAGCCCCAGCGAAGGCAGACCAACGCCAAGGGTGAAACCACCTGGTTCAACTGGACCCAGTACGCCGACCACGGCCCCGGCGCCGAGGTACTGGCACTCAACCCGGGTGACACCGCACTCGACCTCGGTTGCGGGTCCGGTGGAAACCTCGCCCACCTTGCCACCCTCGGTATCAAGGCCATCGGCGTGGACATCTCCGCGAAGCAGCTCGACAAGGCCCGGGAGCGGTGGCCGGACGTGGGCGGCATGGAACTGCACCAGGGCGAGGCCCTGGCCTACCTCGGCGAGACCTTCACCATTTTCGACGCCGTGTTCAGCGTCTTCGGCGTCGCCTGGTTCACCGACCCCGGCCTACTGCTCCCCATCGTTCACGCCACCCTCAAGCCGGGCGGGGTGTTCGCCTTCTCTCAGCGGCCGCCCGTCGAAGGCTGCTACGGGTGCCAAGCGTCGTACATCCCTCGCGGCCCCGAGGAAGACCCCGCCATCGTGAAGCGGTGGGACTACCAGCCCGATATCTGGTGCTCGCTCCTCAAGGAGTACGGGTTTCCCGAGGTGACTGCTGCTGTGCTCCCGGCCCCTGAGGAGGACAAGCGCACCACGGGCACGCTCCTGGTCCGCGCCGTGAGGGAAGGCCCCCAGCATCACGCCGGGGGCCTTCGGGCCCGAACGGAGCGGAAGCCGACCGCCGCTCCGGGATCACCGGAGAAGGCGGCTGACCTGCGAAAACCCTGCTACGGCAGGTTCCTCGCCATGACGATCCGCTGAACCTGATTCGTTCCCTCATAAATCTGGGTGATCTTCGCGTCGCGCATCATGCGCTCGACCGGGTAGTCGCGGGTGTAGCCATAGCCGCCGAGGAGCTGGACGGCGTCCGTGGTGACCTCCATGGCGATGTCGGAGGCGAAGCACTTGGCCGCCGCGCCCAGGTACGTCAGGTCGGCGTCACCGCGCTCGGAGGCGGCGGCGGCCTGGTAGGTCAGGGCACGGGCGGCCGAGACCTTCATGGCCATGTCGGCGAGCATGAACTGCACGCCCTGGAAGTCGCCGATCGGCTTGCCGAACTGCTTGCGCTCCTGGACGTAGCCCTTGGCGTAGTCCAGGGCGCCCTGGGCGATGCCGAGCGCCTGGGCGGCGATGGTGATGCGGGTGTGGTCGAGGGTCTTCATCGCCGTGGCGAAGCCGGTGCCCTCGGCGCCGATCATGCGGTCGGCCGGGATCCGCACGTTGTCGAGGTAGACCTCGCGGGTCGGGGAGCCCTTGATGCCGAGCTTCTTCTCCGGGGCGCCGAAGGAGACGCCCTCGTCGGACTTCTCGACGACGAAGGCGCTGATGCCCTTCGAGCGCTTCTCCGGGTCCGTCACGGCCATGACCGTGTAGTACTCGGAGACGCCCGCGTTGGTGATCCAGCGCTTGACGCCGTTGAGGACCCAGAAGTCCCCGTCGCGCACGGCGCGGGTCTTCATGCCGGCGGCGTCCGAGCCCGCGTCGGGCTCGGAGAGGCAGTACGAGAACATGCCGTCGCCCTTGGCCAGCGGGCCGAGGTACTTCTTCTTCAGGTCCTCGGAGCCGGAGAGGATCACCGGGAGCGAGCCGAGCTTGTTCACGGCCGGGATCAGGGAGGAGGACGCGCAGACGCGGGCCACCTCCTCGATCACGATCACGGTGGCCAGCGCGTCCGCGCCGGCGCCGCCGTAGATCTCGGGGACGTGGACGGCGTGCAGGTCGTTGGCGACGAGCGCGTCGTGGGCCTCCTGCGGGAAGCGGGCCTCCTCGTCGACCGCGGCGGCGAACGGCAGGATCTTCGCCTCGGCGAGCGAGCGGACGGACTCGCGGAGCATGTCGTGCTCCTCGGCCGGGCGGTACAGGTCGAAGTCGGCAGAACCCGCCAAGACTCTCACTCCCCAAGTGTGATGCGTGATGCTAACTACCGTTAAGTAACCCAAATCTTAGTGTCCGGCGTCCCGGCAGCGATATGTACGGGGTACGTGAGCTGCGTGACAGCCGGGTCTCCTGGGGAACGTCCCCCCGGACCGGCCCGACTATGCTCAGTGGCCGCAAACGGCCCCGCACCTCTGGAGCACCCATGGCCCCCCTCAGGATCACTGTGATCGGCACCGGCTACCTCGGCGCCACCCACGCTGCGGCGATGGCGGAGCTGGGCTTCGAGGTGCTCGGGCTGGACGTGGTGCCGGAGAAGATCGAGATGCTGTCCGCGGGCCGGGTGCCGATGTACGAGCCCGGGCTGGAGGAACTCCTCGCCGCGCACGTCGAGGGCCTGCCGGGCTCCACCGGGCGGCTGCGCTTCACGCAGTCCTGGGAGGAGGTCGGCGCCTTCGGCGACGTCCACTTCGTCTGCGTGAACACCCCGCAGAAGCACGGCGAGTACGCGTGCGACATGAGTTACGTCGACTCCGCGATCGAGTCCCTCGCCCCGCACCTGACCCGGCCGGTCCTGGTCGTCGGCAAGTCCACCGTGCCCGTGGGCTCGGCGGAGCGGCTCGCCGCGAAGCTGGCCGGGCTGGCCCCGGCCGGCGACGAGGTCGAGCTGGCGTGGAACCCGGAGTTCCTGCGGGAGGGCTTCGCCGTACAGGACACCCTGCACCCCGACCGGATCGTGATCGGCGTCCAGGGCGACCGCGGCGAGAAGGTGCTGCGCGAGGTGTACGGGACGCCCATGGCGGAGGGCACCCCGCTGGTGGTGACCGACTTCCCGACCGCCGAGCTCGTCAAGACCGCCGCCAATTCCTTCCTCGCCACCAAGATCTCCTTCATCAACGCGATGGCGGAGGTCTGCGAGGCCGCCGGCGGCGACGTGGTCAAGCTGGCCGAGGCCATCGGGCACGACGACCGCATCGGCAAGAAGTTCCTGCGCGCCGGCATCGGCTTCGGCGGCGGCTGCCTGCCCAAGGACATCCGGGCCTTCATGGCGCGCGCGGGCGAGCTCGGCGCGGACCAGGCGCTGACCTTCCTGCGCGAGGTCGACTCCATCAACATGCGCCGCCGCGGCCACATGGTCGAGCTGGCCCGCGAGGCCGTGGGCGGATCCTTCCTCGGCAAGCGGGTCGCGGTGCTCGGCGCCACCTTCAAGCCGGACTCCGACGACGTACGCGACTCCCCCGCGCTGAACGTGGCCGGGCAGATCCACCTCCAGGGCGGCCAGGTCACCGTCTACGACCCGAAGGGCATGGACAACGCCCGCCGCGTCTTCCCGACGCTCGGGTACGCGGACTCGGCGCTGGAGGCGGCCCGCGGCGCGGAGGTCGTCCTGCACCTCACCGAGTGGCGCGAGTTCCGCGACCTCGACCCGGTGGAGCTGGGCGCCGTCGTCACCGACCGTCTGATCCTCGACGGCCGCAACGCCCTGGACACCGACCGCTGGCGCGCGGCCGGCTGGACGTACCGCGCGATGGGCCGCCCGCGGGCCTGAACCCCGGACCAGGGACCGGAACCGGGGACCTGAACCGGGACCCGGACCGGGGACCTGGACCGGGGGCCTGGATCACGCCGGTCTGCGGTGCTGGGCGGCGCGGGCCGTGAACTCCGCGCCGCGCAGCACCCTCTGGGCGTTGCCCCAGGTCAGCAGGGCCAGGTCGGTTTCCGACCAGCCCCGCTCCAGCAGTTCCGCGACCAGCCGCGGATAGCCGGAGGGATCGGTCAGACCCGTCGGCCGGGGGACGCCCGGCTCGGTGCCGAAGGTGGCGCCGAGGCCGACGCAGTCCGGGCCGGCGACGGCCCGTACGTGTTCCACGTGGTCGGCCACCGCGTGCAGGGAGTCCCCGGTCTGCGCGGCGTCGAAGGTGACCATCGCCAGACCCTGCGCGGCCCGCAGGGCCAGCAGCACCTCGTCGGTCACGTTCCCCGGATGCGGGTTCAGCGCCGCGGCCGCCGTGTGCGAGACGACCACCGGGGCCTTGGAGGCACCCGCGAGCTGGCAGGCCACCTCCGGCGTGCAGCCGGTCAGGTCCACCAGCATCGCCAGCCGGTTCATCTCCTTGACCACCTCGTGGCCGAAGGGCGACAGCTCCTCCCGGGCCCAGGGCGCTCCCGCGGGCGCGAGGATCCGTACGCCCAGTGCGTGGAAGGCGCGCAGCGCGCCCAGCGAATCGGTCAGCGTACGTCCGGGTACGGGGCCCAGGAACGAGGCGATCCGGCCCCGGTTGCGGGCATCGGCCATGTCGTCCGCGGTCAGCGCGAGGCACAGGCCGTCCGGGTAACGGCGCATCAGGGCCAGCGCCACGTCGATCTGGTCGAGGGTGTCGGACACCACCTGGTCGGCGCCCGCGGCCTCGCGCGGCGGCAGCAGCGACCAGAACTGGGCGCCGACCCCGCCGGCGCGCAGCCTCGGGATGTCGGTGTCGACACCGCTGTCGGGCGTTTCGATGTCGTGGTACGGGCTCTGGCGCAGGGTCCATACGAGGGTGTTGTACCCGTCGGCGACGGGATGTACGGACAGCAGCGCGACGGCCCGTTCCAGGGCGCTGCCCGCCACCGGGGCGGGCGTGTCCTCGGCTCGGGCGGAGCCGGGGCCCACGGGGACCGTTTCGGCGGCGTACGCGGTGTGCGCCGCATAGGCGGCGTTCGGTTCATCCTGCAGGTCGGCCATGGCGTTCGGCTCCGGTCTCGGCGGCAGCAGGGAGAGAGATGCTGCCACCGTGACACGCCAGGCGGCCGGGCCGCCCGGCAGATGTGGCGTTCGGGTGTCACCCGCAGGTCACACCCCTCGCCGCAGCCGCCGGGCAGGCCCGCCGCCGTGTCGCCGGCGGGGCTACAGCACCGCGTTCGAGGGGCCGCGGGACGCCGAGAGCTCGCGCGCCACCGCCTCCGCGTCGCGCAGCGCCCGTACGGCGTTGGACCAGGTCAGCTTGGCCAGGTCGGCCCGGGACCAGCCGCGCGTGAGCAGCTCCGCGATCAGGTTCGGGTAGCCGGCCACGTCGTCCAGCCCGGCCGGGGTGAAGGCCGTGCCGTCGTAGTCCCCGCCGATGCCGATGTGGTCGACGCCGGCCACCTCGCGCATGTGGTCCAGGTGGTCGGCGACCGTGGCGGCCGTGGCCACCGGGCGCGGGCGCTCGGCCTCGAAGGCCCGGTGCAGGGCCATCGCCTCGGGCGTGGTGTCGAGGTGGTGGAAGCCGTGCGCGCGCAGGTTCTCGTCGGCGGCCAGGGTCCACTCGACGGCCGCCGGGAGGATGAACTTCGGTACGAACGTGGCCATCGCGACGCCGCCGTTGGCCGGCAGCCGCTCCAGCACGTCGTCCGGGATGTTGCGCGGGTGGTTGCAGACCGCCAGCGAGGACGAGTGCGAGAAGATCACCGGCGCGGCCGAGACGGCGAGCGCGTCGCGCATCGTCGTCGCGGCGACGTGCGAGAGGTCGACGAGCATGCCGACGCGGTTCATCTCGCGGACGACCTCGCGGCCGAAGTCGCTGAGACCGCCGTGGCGCGGCTCGTCGGTCGCCGAGTCCGCCCAGTCGATCGTGTCGTTGTGCGTGAGCGTCATGTACCGCACGCCCAGCTGGTGCAGGGCGCGCAGCGTGGCGAGCGAGTTGTTGATGGAGTGGCCGCCCTCGGCGCCCATCAGCGAGGCGATCCGGCCGTCGGCGCGGGCCGCCTCCATGTCGTCGGCCGTCAGCGCCCGTACGAGGTCCGCCGGGTAACGCTCGATCAGCTGGGCGACGGCGTCGATCTGCTCCAGGGTGGCGCTGACCGCCGTGTCGCCCGCGTAGTCGGAGCGCACGTACACCGACCAGAACTGCGCGCCGACCCCGCCGGCGCGCAGCCGGGGGAGGTCGGTGTGCAGCCGGCCGCGCTGGTCGCCGGCGATGTCGCGCCGGGCCAGGTCGTAGCGGACCTGCTCGCGCAGCGCCCACGGCAGGTCGTTGTGCCCGTCGACCACCGGGTGCTCGGCGAGCAGCTCCCGCGCCTCGCTCAGGCGCTGCGCGGCGCTCACTTGCCGAATCCGAAGGAGTCCGCGCCCGTGACCTTCGCCCGCAGCCGCTTGCCCTTCTCGGTGGCCTGGTCGTTCAGCTCCTGCTGGAAGTCCTTCATGCGGGCGAGCAGCTCCGGGTCGTGGGCGGCCAGCATCCGTACGGCCAGCAGCCCGGCGTTGCGCGCCCCGGCGACGGAGACGGTGGCGACGGGAACCCCTGCGGGCATCTGGACGATCGACAGCAGGGAGTCCATGCCGTCGAGGTACTTCAGCGGGACCGGGACGCCGATGACCGGCAGCGGGGTGACGGACGCGAGCATGCCGGGCAGGTGGGCGGCGCCGCCGGCCCCGGCGATGATCGCCTTGAGGCCGCGCCCGGCGGCCTGCTCCCCGTACGCGACCATCTCGCGCGGCATCCGGTGCGCCGAGACCACGTCGACCTCGTAGGGGATCTCGAACTCGTCCAGGGCCTGCGCGGCGCCCTCCATGACGGGCCAGTCGGAGTCCGAGCCCATGACGATGCCGATGACGGGACCTGCGGTGGAGGTGCTCATGCGGTGATCGTTCCCCTGAGGTAGCCGGCTGCGTGGCGTGCGCGTTCCAGCACATCGTCCAGGTCGTCGCCGTAGGTGTTGACGTGGCCGACCTTGCGGCCGTGTTTCACGTCCTTGCCGTACATGTGGATCTTGAGCTGCGGGTCGTGGGCCATGCAGTGCAGGTACGCCGCGTACATGTCGGGGTAGTCCCCGCCGAGCACGTTCGCCATGACCGTCCAGCGGGCCCGGGGGCGCGGGTCGCCCAGGGGGAGGTCCAGGACCGCCCGTACGTGGTTGGCGAACTGGGAGGTGATCGCGCCGTCCTGGGTCCAGTGGCCGCTGTTGTGCGGGCGCATCGCCAGCTCGTTGACGAGGATCCGGCCGTCGGTGGTCTCGAACAGCTCCACGGCCAGGTGGCCGGTCACGCCGAGCTCCTTGGCGATCCTCAGGGCGAGGGCCTGGGCCTCGCCCGCGAGGGCCTCGGAGAGGTTCGGGGCGGGGGCGATCACCGTGTCGCACACGCCGTCGACCTGGATGGACTCGACCACGGGGTAGGCCACGGCCTGGCCGTGCGGGGAGCGGACGATGTTGGCCGCGAGCTCGCGGACGTAGTCGACCTTCTCCTCCGCCAGGACCGGCACGCCCGCCCTGAAGGGCGCCTCCGCGTCCTCCTGGCTGCGGACGAACCACACGCCCTTGCCGTCGTAGCCGCCGCGCACGGTCTTGAGGATGACCGGGAAGCCGCCCACCTCGGCCGCGAAGGCCGCCGCGTCCGCCGGATCGCTCACGATCCGGTGGCGGGGGCTCGGGGCGCCGATCTCGTCGAGCTTCGCGCGCATCACCCCCTTGTCGGCGGCGTGCATCAACGCGTCGGGCCCCGGGCGGACGGGGACGCCGTCCGCTTCCAGGGCCCGAAGGTGCTCGATGGGCACGTGCTCGTGGTCGAAAGTGATCACATCGCAGCCGCGCGCGAAGGCGCGCAACGTCTCCAGATCGCGATAGTCGCCGATGACGACATCGCTCACGACCTGGGCCGCCGAGTCCTGTGGGGTGTCACTGAGAAGCTTGAATCTGATGCCGAGGGGGATACCCGCCTCGTGGGTCATGCGGGCGAGCTGACCGCCGCCGACCATGCCGACTACCGGGAACGTCACCTCTCCAGGGTATCCGCCGGTATTCCGCCATCCGGACGTGACCCTGGCCCGTTCTGGTCGACGCGCGTAGCATTCACGCCCCGTGTGCCGTGCTGTGTGCAGTGCGTCGCACGGTGTGCGAAGGCACAGACGGGCCCCTGGGGCGACACTTAGCATGGGCGGGTTGACCGAAGGCGGCAGACGCCTCCACGGACGCCCCCGACCGGGGCGGTGACGACAGGACTGATCGATCACATGAGCACGCCGCAGCAGGGTTCCGCGCTCGAACGCGTACGGGGCCTCGCCCGCGAGGTCGCGAAGTTCGGGGCCGTCGGTGGCGTCGGTGTGCTCGTCAACCTGGGCGTCTTCAACCTGATCCGCCACACGACCGACCTCCAGGTCGTCCGGGCGAGCGTCATAGCCACCGTCGTGGCCATCATCACCAACTACCTGGGCTTCCGGTACTTCACCTACCGCGACCGCGCCCGCACCGGCGGCTCCCGCGAGCTGCCGCTGTTCGTGGCCTTCAGCGTGATCGGCCTGGTGATCGAGAACGGCGTGCTGTACACCGCCACGTACGGGTTCGGCTGGGACGGACCGCTCGCCACGAACGTGTTCAAGTTCATCGGCATCGGCACGGCCACCGTGTTCCGCTTCTGGTCGTACCGGACCTGGGTGTTCACGGCCCTGCCGGAGGCGGAGCCCGTCCCCGCCCCCGCCTCCGTGGTCGCCTCGCCGCGCGGCGGGGCGGCCGGGACCCGCGCCCCCGAGCCCGCCCGCAAGTAACGGGGGGAACACCCGCTCAGCGGACCGTCTGCTCCAGGGCCGGCCGCTCCGGCGCCGTCCGGCTCAGGAACAGCGCGAACACCGGCGGCTGCGTCTGCAGCAGCTCCAGGCGCCCGCCGTCGGCCTCGGCGAGGTCCCGGGCCACCGCCAGACCGATCCCGGTGGAATTGCGCCCGCTGATCGCCCGCTCGAAGATCCGGTTGCCGAGGTCCGGCGGAACCCCCGGTCCCTCGTCCGTGACCTCCAGCACCGCCTGGTTCCCGATCACCCGGGTACGCAGCGCGACCGTACCGCCACCGTGCATCAGTGCGTTCTCCACGAGGGTCGCCAGCACCTGCGAGACCGCGCCGGGGGTGCCGACGGCCCGCATGCCCGTCTTGCCGGAGCGCACGATGGCCCGCCCCGCACTGCGGTAGGCCGGCCGCCACTCCTCCACCTGCTGCTTGACGACCTCGTCCAGGTCGAAGGGGACCGCCGAGCCCGTCCGCGGGTCCCGCGAGTTCGTCAGCAGCCGCTCGACCACGTCCGTGAGCCGCTCCACCTGGGTCAGGGCGATGGTCGCCTCTTCCCGTACGGTCTCCAGGTCGTCGGTGACCGTGATCTCCTCCAGCCGCATCGACAGCGCCGTGAGCGGCGTGCGCAGCTGGTGCGAGGCGTCCGCGGCCAGGCGCCGCTCGGCGGTCAGCATCCGGCCGATCCGCTCCGCGCTGGAGTCCAGTACGTCCGCGACCCGGTCCAGCTCGGGGACCCCGTACCGCTTGTGCCGGGGCCGCGGGTCGCCCGATCCCAGCCGCTCGGCGGTCTCGGCCAGGTCTGTGAGCGGGGAGGCCAGCCGGTTGGCCTGCCGTACGGCGAGCAGTACGGCCGCCACGACGGCGAGCAGCGCCACCGCGCCCACCACGGCCAGGGTCCGCCCGACCTCCCGGGTCACCGTGGAGCGGGACTCCTCGACGACCACGGTCTCGCCCTGCTCACCCTTGGCGGTGCCGCGGATGACGCTGTCGGGGATCCGGTCGCCGACCTCCACGGGCGGCTGCCCGGGGACGGTGATCCGGGCGTGGCTGCCGATGTCCAGCTGCTCGGCGAGGGCCTGGCCGTCGATGGGCTTGTGCTCCAGGACGCTCGACTCGACGATGCCCACCAGGCGCAGCGCCTCGGACTCGATGCGGTCCTGGGCGCTGCTGGTGATCGTCCGGGTCTCGACGATCACCAGGGAGACCCCGAAGACGGCGATGACGACGAGCACCACGGCGAGCGTGGAGTTGATCAGGCGGCGGCGCATGGTCCGGGAGGCCGCTCAGCTCTTCTCGAAGCGGAAGCCGACCCCGCGGACGGTGGCGATGTAGCGGGGGTTCGCGGCGTCGTCGCCGAGCTTCTTGCGCAGCCAGGAGATGTGCATGTCGAGGGTCTTGGTGGAGGACCACCAGGTGGTGTCCCAGACCTCGCGCATCAGCTGGTCCCGGGTGACGACCCGGCCGGCGTCGCGGACCAGGACCCGCAGCAGGTCGAACTCCTTGGCCGTGAGCTGGAGCTCCTCCTCCCCCATCCACGCGCGGTGCGATTCGACGTCGATCCGCACGCCGTGGGTGGCGGGGGCCTGGGTCGCCTCGTTGGCGCCGCGCCGCAGCAGGGCCCGGACCCGGGCCAGCAGTTCGGCGAGGCGGAAGGGCTTGGTCACGTAGTCGTCGGCGCCGGCGTCCAGGCCGACGACCGTGTCGACCTCGTCCGCGCGGGCGGTGAGCACAAGAATGGGGAAGCCGTGGCCCTCGGCGCGCAGCCGGCGGGCGACTTCGAGGCCGTCCATGCCCGGCAGGCCCAGATCCAGGACGACGAGGTCGACGCCGCCCTGAAGTCCCGCGTCCAGGGCGGTGGGGCCGTCCTCCCGGACCTCGACCTCGTACCCCTCCCGGCGCAGGGCGCGGGCCAGGGGCTCCGAGATGGATGCGTCGTCCTCGGCGAGCAGTACACGCGTCATGTGGGTGATGGTAGTCCGCGGCGGGTGCGTGCAGGGGCGTGCCTGCACACCCCTGCCGATCTGGTCTTATGAAGGAGGGGGGCCTTCGAATGTGGCGAAACGGTTCCCGGCTCGCCTTGTGATCCATCTCTCAAGTCCTTTCATACGCCACAGTGTCGTGTCGTATGGTGGCGAGACGCCTTATGCACTACCTCTGAGACCTTTGTGCCGAAAAGCGCGCCGAAGGTCTCGATTCTGTCCGGATCGATCAGGGGGTCTTGACGACCTGCCTCATCGCGTTCGGTGACAGTGAATGACCTGTGGGCCGGGCCCCGCGCGCGAAGGATGCGTGACGGGGCGTGGATCCCGGTTACGGATGTCCCCTGCCCCCTTCCTCAAGGACGGGGGCAGACCCCTGGGCGTGGGGTGGGACAACCCGTCGCCGGTGCCGGCCACCCCCCACCCGGGCGCTGTTCCGCTCACGAAGCGAAGCGTCCCGAGCAAGCAAGGATCGACCATGGCTTCCAGCCTGACGAGGGGCTCGGCGGACCCGTCCACCGAGAAGACCTTCTTCGGCCACCCCCGTGGCCTGGCCACTCTGTTCATGACCGAGATGTGGGAGCGTTTCTCCTACTACGGCATGCGTGCACTCCTGGTGTACTACCTGGTCTCGGGCGGCGCCGACGCCGCCACGGGCAGCCAGGGTGGCGGTCTGGCCATGACCGCGGCCACCACCACGGCCATCTACTCCGTGTACGTCTCCATGGTCTACCTGATGGCCATGCCGGGCGGCTGGTTCGGTGACCGTGTCTGGGGCGCCCGCAAGACGGTCGCCATCGCCGGCTTCGTGATCATGGCGGGCCACCTCTCGCTGGCCCTCCCCGGCCAGGCGATGTTCTTCGTCGGTCTGATCCTCGTCGCGGCGGGCTCCGGTCTGCTGAAGGCCAACATCTCCACGATGGTCGGCCACCTGTACAACGGCCCGGAGGACCCGCGCCGTGACGGTGGCTTCACGCTCTTCTACATCGGCATCAACCTCGGTGCCTTCGTGGCCCCGCTCGTCGTCGGCACCGTCGGCAAGGAGCACAACTGGCACCTGGGCTTCGCCCTCGCCGCCGTCGGCATGGGCCTGGGTCTGACCCAGTTCCTGCTCGGCACCAAGCACCTGAGCCCGAAGAGCAGCGTGGTCCCGAACCCGCTGTCCGCGCAGGAGCGCAAGGCCGTCCTCACCAAGGTCGCGTTCGCGGTCCTGGGGATCGCCGTCTTCTACGGTGCCGTGGTCGCCCTCGGCGCGTACACCCTGAACTGGGCCCTGGTCCCGCTGACCCTGGCCGGCCTGTTCATCCCGATCGCCGTCCTGACGCGCATCAAGCGCGACAAGGACCTGTCGGGCGCCGAGCAGTCGAAGATGACCGCGTACATCTGGTTCTTCATCGCCGCCGCCGTCTTCTGGATGATCTACGACCAGGGTGGCTCCACGCTGTCCCTGTTCGCGGACGACAAGACCGCCGGCACCGTCTTCGGCTTCGACTTCTCGGCCACCTGGTACCAGTCGCTGAACCCGCTGTTCGTGATGGCCCTGGCCCCGGTCTTCGCCTGGCTGTGGGTGTGGCTGGCGCGCAAGAACCAGGAGCCGAACACCATCGTGAAGTTCGCGATGGGCCTGGTCCTGATCGGTGCCTCGTTCTTCGTCTTCATCGTCCCGATGGGCATGGCCGGCGACGGCACCAAGGTCTCCCCGATGTGGCTGGTCTCGATCTACATGATCCAGACCATCGGTGAGCTGTGCGTCTCCCCGGTCGGCCTCTCGGTCACCACGAAGATGGCCCCGCAGAAGTACGCCTCGCAGATGATGGGTGTCTGGTTCCTCGCGGTCACCGCCGGTGACTGCATCACCAGCCTCCTGTCCATCGGCGGTGTCGACCTCAACGGCACCTGGGTGATCGCCTTCCAGGCGCTCGCCGCGGCCCTGGCCGGCTTCGCGGTGTACGCGTACCGCAAGAAGGTCCAGGTGCTGATGGGCGGCGTGCACTGACGCACCCCCTCTGAAGCGCGCAGCGGCCCGGCACACCTCCTGGTGTGCCGGGCCGCCGTGTTGTCGCCTCCGTCGGGCCCTGCGTCATTCCCTCGTACGGGTTACCGCGTGCCGCGCAGGCGGCGCCAGGGGGTGAACGTGAAGACCGCGCCGCCGAGCAGGATCACCGTGCCGGCGACCAGGGCCAGGGCCTTGATCCCGCCCTCGTCCCCGGCGCCCGTCTCGGCGAGGCCGCCCGAGGCGCCGGCGGAGCCGGTGGAGCCGGTGGAGCCGGTGGAGCCGGTGGAGCCGGTGGAGCCGGTGGTGGCCGGCGAGCCGGAGCCGCCCTCCTGGGCGGTGGTGTCGAGCTCCAGCGAGACGCCGCTGCTGGCCGCCTTGCAGGGCACGTTGATCGGCGTGGACCCCGGGGCCATCGTGACGTCGATCGTCAGCTGGTCCGGGCTCAGCGTGACCTTGCCGGTCTTGCCGGGCTTGTAGGTGCCGGTCATGTCGCTGAGGCTGACCGGGGCCTTGTCCGGGATCGGCTCGGCGTTGGCCGGGCCGGAGACCTTGACCATGCCGCTGTCGGCGCCGCCGAGCTTGATGTTCATCGAGGGCTTGAGGGCGCCTGCCGGCAGGGCCATCGGGCTGGCCATCGCGCCCTTGGCGGTCTTGACGGTCAGGTCGTAGCTGCCGCCGTTCTTCTTGGCGTTGATCGTGACCGGGGTCTTGATGCCGCCGGGGACGACCGGGCCGCAGTCGAAGGCGACCTCGACGGGCTTGCCGGGGAAGTCGGTCTGGCCGCCGCCACCGGCGGTGGTGCCGCCGGTGGTCGCTCCGCCGTTGGTCGCTCCCCCGTTCGTGGCACCACCGTTCGTGGCACCGCCGTTGGTCGCCCCGCCGTTCGTGGCACCGCCGTTCGTCGTGCCGCCGCTGGTGCCGGCCGCCACGTCGATGGTGGCCCCGACGCCCACGGCGCCCGTGGGTGCGCACTTGGTGACGAAGGTGCCGAAGGAGAAGGTGACCGCGACGTCGTACTTGCCGGGGGTCAGCGTGATCTTGCCCGCTTTGGTGAGCTTCAGCTTCCCCTTCATCGTGGACATCTGCATGGGGGCCTTCTTGGGGATCGGCGGGTTCTTCTTCTCCCCGACGACCTTCAGCTCGCCGCCCCCGCCGCCCACCGTGATCCAGCCGGTGGGCTGGACCGAGTCCTGCGGGATGTCCATCAGGTCCGTGTTGTTCGAGGCCGGCTTCACGGTCTCCCAGGACACGTCGACCTCGTCGCCGACCTTCGCCGAGGCCGGAGCGCTGACCTTGGCGGTGGTCTCGCCCTCCACCGGGTCGCCGCCGCCCGCCGGCGGCACGCACTTGACGTTGAACTTGGTCTCCGCCGCCTGGGCGGGAGTGGCCCCGATGGCTATGCCGGCGCCGCCGAGCAGCAGCGCGATCACGGCCGCGCTCACCCTCCGTTGGGTCTTCACAAAGGTCCTTTCGTCGTCGGGCTGTTCTCAGACGGTGCGGACGCCTGTGGTGCGTGTGGGGATCTCGGCCCCGGCGCGCTGTCCGGGGTGAACCACGGCAGGACCGTGGTGGTCTGGGGGGAGTCCGGCGCGGCCGCCGGACCGGCCTCGAAAGCGCCCTGCTCCGGGGCGCTCGCGCCCCGGTGGCGACCGCCGCCCGCCGCCGGGCCGCGCGGGCGGACCTTGTCGACGACGGCCATGCCGATACGGAAGACCGCGGCCGGGATCACCAGCAGGAGCAGGCCCCAGAACAGCAGCACCCCGTACGGGCGGTCCACGCCCCAGGGCTGCGTGGCCACGACGTTGTCGCCGTACTTGAGGGAGACGGTGTAGTCCCCGTGCGCCCCCGCCGCGAGGCTGACGTCCAGCCGGACCTCCGCCTTGCCGCCCGGCGGGATCGTGCCCTTCCACCGGACCTCCTCCCACAGCGGCGCGAACACCCCGTGGGCGGTGCCGAGCTGGAAGACCGGGTCCTTGACCGGGGCCGAGCCGAGGTTGCCGACGGTGACCGTGAACTTCCGGACGGGCGGGGCGCCGAACCAGGTCAGCACCCCGTCCTCGCCCTCCAGCCGGACCCCGGTGAGCATCGCGAGGCGCGCCGTGCCGGACTCCGCCGGCAGCTCGGCCACCGGGTGGCCGGTGATCTTCAGCGGGGCGGCGACGGTGGACTGGTCCCCGTTGACGGAGGTCACGTTGACCACGCAGGGGCAGGGCTTGGGGGGTGCCGCCACGGCGAGTTCGGCGGTGAAGCGCCCGTCGTCGCCGACCGAGACCGCGGCCCCGTCGGCGTTGGCGCAGCTGTTGGTGCCGCCGATCATGTTCTGCCCGCAGACCAGCAGCATCACCAGGGTCTTGGCGCGCCAGCCGGTGCCGGTGACGGTGATCTCGGTGCCCTTCGCGGCCTCCTGGAGCGAGAGCGCCACGGCGGGCCTGCCCTCGTCGGCGGGGGCCGCCGGGGCGGGGGCCGGGAACAGGATCAGGGCGCACAGCGCCAGCCCCGTCGCGATGAGGGCCATGGCCTTGCCGCCGACCGTCGCGCTCACCTGGATGCTCCCGTCAGCTCGTGTTCCGGTGCCCGGTTCCCGGCGGGTACGGGCTCCTCGTCCGCCGGTGGTCCGCCGCGGGCCCGCCTGCCGCGTACGAGGAGCAGCGCGGCCAGAACGACCCCGCCGAGGCCGAGCAGCCCGGCGCCGACCCCGCCCGCGATCCCCCAGGGCACGAACCACGCCGAGGCGGTGGCGGTGGCCGGGGCCGCGCCGGGGGCGGTGACCGTGAGCGTGAGGGCGACCTCGTCGAGGACCGGGGCTCCGGGCCAGGGCTCGGTCAGCGACACCCGCTGGCCGGGGAGCAGTTCCACGGGCAGGGCGCGGGAGGTGCGGCCCGGGACCTCGCCGAAGAGCCCCTCGGCGCGCAGGGCCAGTTCGGGGGCGAGGGCCACGTTGCCGCGGTTGACCAGGGTGTACGCGACGACCGCGCGGGCGCCCTTGCCGCGTACGGAGACGTCCTCGACCGTGAGGGCGGCCAGCGTCGGGCCGCCGACGCGCAGGTGGACCCGTACGCCCGCCTCGTGGCCGTCCGCGGCGGCGATCACGGCGGCCGGGTGGTCGCCGGGGAGGGCGGCGGGCGGCAGGGTGACCGTGAAGGGGACCACCGCGCGGGTGCGGGGCGGGATCTTCACGGTGGCGGCGGCCCCGAAGCTGATCCAGGAGCCGGCGCCGGGAGCTGCGCCGCTCTGGCGGCCTGCGGCCGCGGGGGTGGGCGGGCTCACGGCGAGGGCCCCGTCGGCCGCGTTGTAGGCGTCGGCCCCGCGCAGGGTGACGGTGTGCTCCTGGTCGGAGGTGTTGGTCAGCGCCAGCCGGTCCTCCAGGACGGTGCCGGCGGGGCCCGCGAGGTAGAAGTACGGGCGCGTCGGCGCGGCGCCTCCCGCGGCGGGCTCGGCGGTCCAGCCGGGCTCGTCGGCGGCGGCTGCGGTGGGCGTGGCGGTGACGGACGCGGCGGCGGTGACGGGCGCGGCAGTGGCGGCGCCCGCGACCCCGAGCAGCAGGGCCGCGGCGAGCAACGCGGTGCACAGGCGCTGGACCGGGGTGGGGGTGGAGGTGGGGGTGTGGAGCACGGGCATGGCCGGGTGTGCTCCGTTCAGGACCGGGCCCGCCGGCCGCGCCGGGTCAGCCAGAGCACGCCGGCGGCGCCGGTGAGCAGCACCGTTCCGCCGAGGGTGCCGAGGGCGAGGGCGGAGTCGGTGGGTCCGGTCTGCGGGAGGGTGTCTTCCGTACCGCCGGAGCCCCCGGACGGCGCGCCGCCGGTCACGTCCAGCTCCAGGGAGGGCTTGGGGCTGTTGCCGGGGGTACAGGTGGTGGTGGTCCCCAGCGCCTTGATGGTGAGCACGCCCGCGGTGAAGGTGACCTTGCCGCTCTTCTTGGGGGTGTAGGTGCCCGAGAGGTCGGTGATCTTGATGGGGGTGTTGGCCGGCACGGCCTCGGGGTTGGGCGATCCCGAGACCGGCACGGACGCCTTCTCGGCGCCGCCGACGAGGATGACGGCGCTGGGGCTCATGGCGCCCTTGCCGAGTTCGACGGGGCTGGACGAGACGCCCTTCTGGAAGGACATCGTCAGCTTGTACCCGTCGCCCTCCTTGACGGCCTTGATGTCGATGGGCGAGACCGCCGACTTGTCCCCGATGGGGGTCTTGCAGTCGTACGCGACGTCGACGACGTCGGCATGGGCCGCGGGGGCGGCCAGCAGGACCGCCGCTGCGGCCAGCGCGGAGGCCAGCGCGAGCGCGGTGGAGCGTTTCCGGTCGGACACCTTCGTCTTCCCCTCGGGCCACGGATTTCTGACGGCACATCAGATCGGTGGCTCAAGGTACGCCCGGGGCCTTACGGAGGGAAGACAAAGGACAGGCCCGGATTGACCGTTCGTCAGTGCGTGCGCAGGCCCTTCTGCCAGACCGCCGAAACCAGCGGAACGCCCGGCCGGTAGGCCAGGTGGACGTGGCTCGGGGCCTCCAGGAGGGCCAGGTCGGCGCGGGCCCCGGGGGCGATCCGGCCGATGTCGGTGCGGCGCAGGGCGCGGGCCCCGCCGGCGGTGGCGGACCAGAGCGCCTCGTCGGGGGTCATCCGCATGTCGCGTACGGCGAGGGCGATGCAGAAGGGCATGGAGCTGGTGTACGAGGAGCCCGGGTTGCAGTCCGTGGACAGCGCGACGGTGGCGCCCGCGTCGATCAGGCGGCGGGCGTCGGGCCACTGGGCGCGGGTGGAGAACTCGGCTCCGGGCAGCAGGGTGGCGACGGTGGTGTCCGCGGCCTGGACGAGGGCGTCGACGTCGGCGTCGGTGAGGTGGGTGCAGTGGTCGGCGGAGGCGGCCTCCAGCTCCACGGCGAGCTGCACGCCGGGGCCGTAGGACAGCTGGTTGGCGTGGACGCGCGGGATCAGCCCGGCGGCGGCGCCGGCGGTGAGGATCGCGCGGGCCTGGTCGCCGTCGAAGGCGCCCTTCTCGCAGAACACGTCCACCCAGCGGGCGTACGGGGCGCAGGCCGCCAGCATCTCGCCGGTGACGAGGTCGACGTAGCCGGCCGGGTCCTCGGCGTAGTCGGGGGAGACGATGTGGGCGCCGAGGTAGGTGACCTCCTCGGTGTGCGCGGCGGCGATGCGCAGGGCGCGGGCCTCGTCCTCGACGGTGAGGCCGTAGCCCGACTTGGTCTCGAAGGTGGTGGTGCCCTGGCGGCGGGCCTCGTCGAGGTGCCGGACGAGGCCCGCTTCGAGCTCGGCGTCGGTGGCGGCGCGGGTGGCGGCGACGGTGGTCCGGATGCCGCCTGCGGAGTAGCTCCGCCCGGACATGCGGGCGTTGAACTCGGCGGTGCGGTCGCCGGCGAAGACGAGGTGGGAGTGAGAGTCGACGAAGCCGGGGATCAGGGCGCGGCCGTTCGCGTCGAACGCGGAGTCGGCGGCCGGGGCCTGATCGGCCGGACCGACCCAGGCGATCTTGTCGTCCTCGATGACGACGGCCGCGTCCCGGATGATCCCGAGGGGGGAACCGTCGCCGAGGGCGGGGTCGTTGGTGACGAGACTGCCGATGTTGGTGACGAGGGTGGTGCTCATGGTTCCCTTCGGGTTCGTTCCGACGACAGCGTCAGCCGCGGAGGGCTGCGATCGATTCGGCCAGGGCCGACGGGACGTCGGGGACCAGGGTGTGGGCGCCGTCGCGGACGATGTGACGGCCGCCGACCACCGTGTGGCGGACGTCCGAAGCGGTGGCGGCGAAGACCGCGGTCTCGGCACCGAGCCTCGGCAGCGGCCCCGCCGTACGGACGGAGTCCAGCGCGATCGTGGTGAAGTCCGCGAGCGCACCCGCCTCCAGGCGCCCCGCATCGGCCAGGCCGAGGGCGGCATGGCCGTCGGCCGTCGCCGCCGTCAGCAGCGCGTTCGCCGTCCAGTGCCCCCGGGTCCGGCTCCGCAGCCGCTCGTCGAGCTCCATCGCGCGGGCCTCCTCCAAGAGGTCGATCACCGCGTGGCTGTCGCTGCCCAGCGAGAGCGGGCTGCCCGCGTGCTGGAGCCGCCCGGCCGGGCCGATGCCGTCGGCGAGGTCCCGTTCCGTCGTGGGGCACATGCACGTACCGGTCGTCGTACCGCCCAGCAGCGCGATGTCCCCGTCCGTCAGGTGGGTGTTGTGGACCCCGGTGGTCCGCGGGCCGAGCACCCCGTGGTCGGCCAGCAGCTGGGTCGGGGTGCGCCCGTGCGCGGCCTGGCAGGCCTCGTTCTCGGCGGTCTGCTCGGAGAGGTGGACGTGCAGCGGGGCCTGCCGCTCCTGCGCCCAGCGGGCGACGGTGGCCAGCTGGTCCGCCGGCACGGCGCGTACGGAGTGGATCGCCGCCCCGATCAGCGCGTGCCCGCGCGGCTTGAGGGCCGAGACCCGCTCGGCCCAGGCGTCGGCCGTCCCGTCCGAGAACCGCAGCTGGTGCGGGTTCGGAGCCTCGCCGAAGCCCGACGACAGGTACGCCGTGTCCAGCAGCGTGATCCGGATGCCGGCCGCCGCGGCCGCCTCGATCAGCGCCTCGCCCATGGCGTTGGGGTCGGCGTACGGAGCGCCGCCACGCGCGTGGTGCACGTAGTGGAACTCGCCGACGTTGGTGATGCCGGCCAGCGCCATCTCCGCGTACACCGCGCGAGCGAGGTCGAAGTACGTCTCGGGGGTGAGGTTCTGGGCGACCTGGTACATGAACTCGCGCCAGGTCCAGAAGGTCCCGGAGCCCACCTGGACCAGCGAGCGCAGCGCCCGGTGGAAGGCGTGGGAGTGCGCGTTGGCCAGTCCCGGGACGGTGAGGCCGCGCAGTACCTCGGCCCCCGGCGGCGGGGTCTCGACCCCGGTCCGCAGGGCGCCGATCCGGCCGTCCGCGCCCGTCTCAAGGGCCACGCCCGGCTCGACGTGCGTGCCGAGCCAGGCGTGTTCCAACCAGTACGTCTTCACCGGCAGGCCAGTCCTTCCAGTACGTCGGCCAGCGCGAGGACACCGGCCACGCAGTCGTCCTCGGGGGCGAACTCCCGCGGGGAGTGGGAGACCCCGGTGGGGTTCCGTACGAACAGCATCGCGGTCGGGACGGCGGCGGAGAGGATTCCGGCGTCGTGTCCCGCCCCGGTGCCCAGGACGGGGACCGAGCCTCCGAGGATGCGGTTCATCTCGTCGCGCAGGGCGTGCTCGAACTCGACGACCGGGGTGAAGGACTCCCGTACGACGGCCAGGTCGATGCCGTCCTGGTCGGCGCGCTCGCGGGCGGCCTTCTCGATGGCGGTGACCACGGTGTCCAGCGTCGCCTGGTCGGCGGCGCGGGAGTCGAGCCAGCCGCGCACCAGCGAGGGGATGGCGTTGACGCCGTTCGGCTCGACCGAGATCTTGCCGAAGGTCGCGACGGCGCCGGCGAGGGCCGCCTCGGTACGGGCGGCCAGGACGGTCGACGCGTACGTGAGCATCGGGTCGCGGCGGTCCACGAGACGGGTCGTGCCTGCGTGGTTGGCCTCGCCGCGGAAGTCGAACCGCCAGCGGCCGTGCGGCCAGATCGCGGACGCGATGCCGACGGCGTCGCCGGACAGGTCCAGGGCCCGGCCCTGCTCGACGTGGAGCTCGACGAAGGCGCCGATGCGGGCGAGGCGCTCGGGGTCGGCCCCGATGGCCTGGGGGTCGTACCCGGCGGCCTCCATGGCCTGGGGCAGGCTGATCCCGTCGGCGTCGCGGAGCTCGTACGCCTTCTCCTTGGTCAGCTGCCCGGCGGCGAGCCGGGAGCCGACGCAGGCGAGGCCGAAGCGGGCCCCTTCCTCGTCGCCGAAGTTGGTGATGGCGATCGGCCGGGTGAACTCCGCGCCCCTCCTGCGGAGTTCGTCCAGGGCCGCGAAGGAGGACACCACGCCGAGGGGGCCGTCGAAGGCGCCGCCGTCGGGCACGGAGTCCAGGTGGGAGCCGGTGACGACGGCGTCACCGGCCAGAGGGTCACCGAGCCAGGCCCACTGGTTGCCGTTGCGGTCGGTCTCGTACGCGAGGCCGCGGGCCTCGGCCTGGGCCTGGAACCAGGTCCGGCAGTCGGCGTCGGCCCCGGTCCACGCGTAGCGGCGGTAGCCGCCGGATTCGGCGTTGCGACCGATGGGGGCGAGCTCGTTCCACATGCTGTGGAACGAGGCCGCCCCGGCGGGGTTGTCGCTCACGCGTCTTCGCCCTCGCGCATGGGGACGCGGACGCCGCGCTCGTCCGCCACGGTCTCGGCGATGTCGTAGCCCGCGTCGACGTGGCGGATGACGCCCATGCCGGGGTCGTTGGTGAGCACGCGGCGGATCTTCTCGCCCGCGAGCTTGGTGCCGTCGGCGACGGTGACCTGGCCCGCGTGGATCGAGCGGCCCATGCCGACGCCGCCACCGTGGTGGATCGAGACCCAGGAGGCGCCGGAGGCGACGTTGACCATGGCGTTGAGCAGCGGCCAGTCGGCGATCGCGTCGGAGCCGTCGAGCATGGCCTCGGTCTCGCGGTACGGGGAGGCGACGGAGCCGCAGTCGAGGTGGTCGCGGCCGATGGCCAGCGGGGCGGCGAGGGTGCCGTCGGCCACCATCTCGTTGAAGCGCTCGCCGGCCTTGTCGCGCTCGCCGTAGCCGAGCCAGCAGATGCGCGCCGGCAGGCCCTGGAAGTGGACGCGCTCGCCGGCCATCTTGATCCAGCGGTGGAGGGACTCGTTCTCGGGGAAGAGCTCCAGCATCGCCTTGTCGGTCTTGTGGATGTCCGAGGCCTCGCCGGACAGGGCCGCCCAGCGGAAGGGGCCCTTGCCCTCGCAGAAGAGGGGGCGGATGTAGGCCGGGACGAAGCCGGGGAAGGCGAACGCGCGGTCGTAGCCGGCGATCTGGGCCTCGCCGCGGATGGAGTTGCCGTAGTCGAAGACCTCGGCGCCCGCGTCCATGAAGCCGACCATGGCCTCGACGTGCTTCGCCATGGACTCGCGGGCGCGGGTGGTGAACCCTGCCGGGTCCTTGGCCGCGTACGCCGCCATGTCGTCGAAGTCGACGCCTACGGGGAGGTACGCGAGCGGGTCGTGGGCGCTCGTCTGGTCCGTCACGATGTCGATCGGGGCGCCCTCGGCGAGCATCTGCGGGAGCAGCTCGGCGGCGTTGCCGAGGAGGCCGATGGAGAGCGGCTTGCGGGCGTCGCGGGCCTCGACGGCCAGCTGGAGGGCGTGGCGGAGGTTGTCGGCCTTGACGTCGAGGTAGCGGTGCTCGATGCGGCGCTCGATGGCGCGCGGGTCGACGTCGATGCAGATCGCGACGCCGTCGTTCATCGTCACGGCCAGCGGCTGGGCGCCGCCCATGCCGCCGAGGCCGGCGGTGAGGGTGATGGTGCCGGCGAGGGTCCCGTCGAACTTCTTGGCCGCGACGGCCGCGAAGGTCTCGTACGTGCCCTGGAGGATGCCCTGGGTGCCGATGTAGATCCAGGATCCGGCGGTCATCTGGCCGTACATGGTCAGGCCGAGGGACTCCAGGCGGCGGAACTCCTCCCAGTTGGCCCAGTCGCCGACCAGGTTGGAGTTGGCGAGCAGGACGCGCGGCGCCCACTCGTGGGTCTGCATCACGCCGACCGGGCGGCCGGACTGGACGAGCATCGTCTCGTCCTGCTTGAGGGTGCGCAGGGTGCGGACCATCGCGTCGAAGGAGCGCCAGTCGCGGGCCGCCTTGCCGGTGCCGCCGTAGACGACGAGCTTGTCGGGGTGCTCGGCGACCTCGGGGTCGAGGTTGTTCTGGAGCATCCGGAGGGCGGCTTCCTGCTGCCATCCCAGGGTGCTGAGCTCGGTGCCTCGCGCAGCACGTACGGGGCGGGGTCCTGACATGGCGGTGCCTCCTCCGGTGTTGGTCAATCTATTCACATCCTGACTTCCTGAATAGATTCAGTCAACAGCTGCGGGCCGACCCGCCGGATGATTGGCTGGCGGACATGGCCGCCGAGATGCACGAGCAGGGCGCCGCCGGGCGCCGGGACCTGGCCGTACGGGCCGCCGTGGAGCAGGGACTCGTCGGCGGGGCCGACGACGTGCCGCCGCTGGTCTGTCTGCTGGACACGGCCGGGATCCGGGCCTCCGCCGCCGCCCTGACCGACGCCTTCGCGGCCGCCCTGCCGCCCGGCACCCCCGTCCTGCACGCCTTCGCGGTGAAGGCCTGCCCGCTCGTGCCGGTGCTGCGGCTGCTGGCGGACGCCGGGATCGGCTGCGAGGTGGCCGGGCCCGGCGAGCTGGCGCTGGCCCGCGCGGCCGGGGTGCCGGCCGGGCGGACCGTGCTGGACTCCCCCGCCAAGACGGTGGCCGAGCTGCGCGAGGCCCTGGCGCTGGGGGTCGCCGTCAACGCCGACAACCTCCAGGAACTGGAACGGCTCGACGCGCTGGTCGGCGCGGGCCCGACCCGCTCCGGCCCGACCCGCTCCCCGATCGGCGTACGGATCAACCCCCAGACCGGGGCGGGCGCCATCGACGCCCTGTCCACGGCCACGGCGACCTCGAAGTTCGGCATCGCCCTGCGCGACCCGGGAGCCCGTGCCCGGCTGGTGCGGGCCTACGCGGACCGCCCGTGGCTGACCCGGCTGCACATCCACTCGGGCTCCCAGGGCGTCCCCCTCCCCCTGATCGCGGAGGGGGTCCGCGACCTCCACGCGCTGGCCGAGGAGATCAACGCGGCGGTGGGGCGCCGCCAGGTCGACACCCTCGACATCGGGGGCGGCCTGCCGGTGAACTTCGCCTCGGACGAGGAGGGTCCGACGTACGCGCAGTACGTCGGCGCGCTGCGCGAGGCGGTGCCCGCGCTCTTCGACGGCGGGTACGGGCTGGTGACGGAGTTCGGCCGGTCGCTGCTGGCCAAGCACGGGCTGGTGCTGGCGCGGGTCGAGTACACCAAGACCACGGGGGCCCGGCCGATCGCGCTCACCCACGCCGGGGTGCAGCTGGCGACCCGCACGGTGTACGCCCCGGCCCAGTGGCCGCTGCGGATCCTGCCGTACGACGCGAAGGGGGCCCCGAAGGACGGCGACCCGGTCCCCCAGGACGTGGCCGGGCCGGCCTGCTTCGCGGGGGACCTCCTGGCGACGGCCAGGGAGCTGCCGCCGCTGGCCCCGGGCGACCTGATCGGCGTCCCGGACACCGGCGCGTACTTCTTCACCGCCCACTACGGCTACAACAGCCTCCCGCGCCCGGCGGTGCACGGCTTCACGGTCACCCCGCAGGCCCGGGTCCGCTTCGCGGAGGTCCGCCCCGCCCAGTCCCTCACGGAGATCGTCGCCGAATCGGGCGGCCCCCTCCGCGACGCCCTGCTCTAGGTCGTGTCGTCAAAGTCCCGGGGTCACGCGGGGGGGGGTCACTCCACGAACAGGCCGCGGGACGCCGCGCGGGCGTCGAAGGCTTCCAGGCGGGCCTGGGCGTCGGGGAGGGCGTCCGCCATCGCCTCCAGGAGGACCCGGCCCAGCAGCATCGGCGCGCACGCCGTGTCGAAGGCCAGGCCCGTGCCGACCGGGGCCGGGATCAGCAGGTCCGAGGAGCGGGCCACGGGCGCGAAGGCCGAGTCGGCGACCGTCACCACCTTCAGCCCCGCCTCCCGCGCGTGGTCCAGCGCCTCCGCCACCTCCCGCGGATACCGCGGCAGCGCGAAGCACAGCAGCGCCGAAGCCCCCGCCCCCGCGGCCGCGTCGATCCGGTCGGCGAGCATCGAGCCGCCCTCGTCGAGGAGCCGTACGTCCGGATGCACCTTGGCGGCGAAGTACGCGAACCCGCGCGCCTGCGAGGACGCCGCCCGCAGCCCCAGTACGGGCAGCGGGCTGGAGGCGGCCAGCACCCGCCCCGCCTCCTCGACCGGCGACGGATCGGCGAGCATGGCCGACAGCTGCCGCAGGTTCTCGATCTCGCCCTGGACGGCCTGCTGGTACTCGTTGTACGCGTCCTCCTGCGCGGCCGCGGCGGCGCGCTCGGCGGGCGCCACCTCGCGCAGGTGCCGGCGCAGCGCCGGATAGCCGTCGAAGCCGAGCGCCACCGCGAACCGGGTCACCGAGGGCTGGCTCACCCCGGCCAGCTCGGCGAGCTCCACGCTCGACAGGAACGGCACGTCCGCCGCCCCGCGCACCATGCAGTGGGCGATCCGGCGCTGGGTGGGCGTCAGCCGGTGCCCCTCGAACAGCTTCTGCAGCCGCGCTGCCGGGCTGTCACTCATCCCGACCCCTCCGTCCCCGTGATTATTCAGTCATCGAGCACTCTGCATGCGGTTATGCAGCACGGCAAGCCGCGGACCGCTCCGCGAGACGCCCCGGGGCGCCCCAGGGCGGGACGGCAGTGCGGATACGGCGGATACGGGGACTGATGCGGGGACTGATACGGGGGCTAACCCCAGTGCCGCGGCCGCCGGCCGTTCCTACGCTGGGCGCATGGAGTCCCAGGAGCTGAAGAAGGAACTCGACGCGACATTGGACGCCCGGCGCGAGCTGGGGCCGGACTACGAGACCGCGCTCGTGGACTCCTTCGTGGAGAAGGTCGACACGCAGATCCGGCGCCGGCTGGCCGAGGAACGCCTGGCCGCCGCCCGCGCGGGCCACGCCACCGGGCCGTCCCCGATGGAGGGCGGCTTCGGCGAACGCTTCGGCTTCGCCGTCATCACGCTGGTCCTGGCGATCCCGCTGTCGGCCATCGGCGCCGCGCAGGCCGGGTTCAGCGGCCTGCTGGTCGCCTGGGCGGGCGTGCTCGGCGTGAACTTCGTCCACGCGACGAAGCGCCTGCGCCCCCGCGACCGGGCCGAGTAACGCCGGAAGAAGTGTGCGCGGGGACCGCCGCACCCTCGCGAGTGCGAGGGGCGGGACGACGGCGGTCCCCGCGAAGGACACGGGCCGGGTCAGGGCCGTCCGCGTCCGTGGCGTTCGCGCGGTCCGGGAGCCGCTCCGGAAGTACGCCAACGCCGTTCGGTGGTGCCGGCCGGGACGTTTCCGTTCCCTGCCGACAACCACCACTGTGCCGGAGGCGTGTTAAGCCGGTGCTGCCGTCACATGACGGGCCCGTACCTTTTGTGCGACGGGCACTTCGGCCATTCCTTGCGGTACTTCGGCTACTTCGCGCCCTTGGCGAGGAACGCCAGCAGGTCCTGACGGCTCACCACACCGGTCGGCTTGCCCTCGACCAGCACGATCGCCGCGTCCGCCTCGCCCAGTACGGACATCAGCTCCGACACCGGCTCGCCCGAACCGACCTGCGGCAGCGGCCGGCTCATGTGCTTCTCCAGCGGGTCCGACAGCGAGGCCTGCTTCGCGAACAGCGCCGCCAGCAGTTCCTTCTCCACGACCGAGCCGATGACCTCGGCGGCCATCACGTCCGGGTGGCCGGCGCCGGGCTTGACGATCGGCATCTGGGAGACGCCGTACTCGCGCAGCACCTCGATGGCCTCGCCCACGGTCTCCTCGGGGTGCATGTGGACCAGGGAGGGGATGCCGCCCTCCTTGTCGTTCAGCACGTCGCCGATGCGCGCCGCCGGGCCCGCCTCCTCCAGGAAGCCGTGTCCCGCCATCCACTCGTCGCTGAAGATCTTGCTGAGGTAGCCGCGGCCGCTGTCCGGCAGCAGGACGACGACCACGTCGTCCGGGCCGAGCCCCTCGGCGGCCTTCAGCGCCGCGACGACCGCCATGCCGCAGGAGCCGCCGACGAGCAGGCCCTCCTCCTTGGCGAGGCGGCGGGTCATCTGGAAGGAGTCCTTGTCGGACACCGCGATGATCTCGTCCGTCACGTTCGGGTCGTAGGCGGTCGGCCAGAAGTCCTCGCCGACGCCCTCGACCAGGTACGGGCGGCCGGAGCCGCCGGAGTAGACCGAGCCCTCGGGGTCGGCGCCGATGACCTTGACCTTGCCGCCGGACACCTCCTTGAGGTAGTTGCCCGTACCCGAGATCGTGCCGCCCGTGCCGACGCCCGCGACGAAGTGGGTGATCTTCCCGTCCGTCTGCTCCCACAGCTCGGGACCGGTGGTCTCGTAGTGCGAACGGGGGTTGTTCGGGTTGCTGTACTGGTCGGGCTTCCAGGCGCCGGGCTCGCGCGCGAGGCGGTCGGACACGTTGTAGTACGAGTCCGGGTGCTCGGGGTCGACGGCGGTCGGGCAGACCACGACCTCGGCGCCGTACGCGCGCATCACGTTGATCTTGTCCATGGACACCTTGTCAGGGCAGACGAAGATGCACTTGTAGCCCTTCTGCTGGGCCACGATGGCGAGTCCTACACCGGTGTTGCCGCTGGTGGGCTCCACGATGGTGCCGCCGGGCTTGAGGGCACCGCTCTGCTCGGCGGCCTCGATCATCCGGACGGCGATCCGGTCCTTCACGGATCCGCCGGGATTGAAGTACTCGACCTTGGCAAGGACGGTGGCCTGCAGGCCTTCGGTCACACGGTTGAGCTTCACCAGCGGGGTGTTGCCGACGAGGCTGATCATCGAGTCGTGGAATTGCACCATGTTCTCCAGGGAGGGGACTCCACGGGTTCTCCGGGAGGTCCCGCCAGACTAAGCGGAAAGGGATTGGCCGACCGGCACTACGGGGCAGGAAGGTCATCGAGACCGGACGGGAAAGGGAGGTGGCTCAAGGGGTGTCCAGAGCGAGGACGGCCCGCCGGATCGCGGCGGGCGCGGCGTACGGCGGAGGCGGGCTCGGGCTGGTCGGAGCCGCCGCCGTGGGGCTGGTGCTGGCGGAGGTCCAGTTCGCGAAGCGGACGGTGGGCACCGGGCTCGGCGATCCGCCGCGGGCGGACGGGCTGTACGGGAGCGAGTTCGCGGGGTCGGCCGCCGCCGGTGCGGAGCCGGGCCAGGCGCCGCTGCGGCTCGGCATGATGGGCGACTCCACGGCCGCCGGGCTCGGCGTGCGCCGGGCCAGACAGACCCCGGCCGCGCTGCTGGCCTCGGGGCTGGCGGCGGTGGCCGAGCGGCCGGTGGAGCTGCGCAACGTGGCCGTCTCCGGGGCCATGTCCGACGACCTCGACCGCCAGGCGGGGCTGCTCCTGGACGGGGAGCCGCCGCCGCCGGACGTGTGCGTGATCATGATCGGCGCGAACGACGTCACGCGGCGCATGCCGCCGACGCAGTCGGTGCGCCACCTGACCTCGGCCGTACGCCGGCTGCGGCTCGCGGGCACCGAGGTGGTGGTCGGCACCTGCCCCGACCTGGGCACCATCGAGCCGGTGTACCAGCCGCTGCGCTGGCTGGCCCGGCGCGTCTCGCGCCAGCTGGCCGCCGCCCAGACGATAGGGGTCGTCGCCCTGGGAGCCCGTACGGTCTCCATGGGGGACCTGCTGGGCCCGGAATTCGCGGCGAACCCGCGCGAGATGTTCGGCCCGGACTCGTACCACCCGTCGGCGGAGGGCTACGCGACGGCGGCCATGGCCGTGCTGCCCACGCTGTGCGCGACGCTGTCGCTGTGGCCGGAGTCGGACCGCCTGGAGGTGGCGCGGAACGAGGACATGCTGCCGGTGGCGAAGGCGGCGTCGGCCGCCGCCGGGCAGGCGGGCACCGAGGTCACCCAGGCCCGCGGCCCGTGGGCCCTGCTGAAGCACCGCCGCCGCAGGCGGGTCCCGGCCGAGGACCTGGCGGCCCCCCCGACCCCCCACCCCTCGGACACGGCCCTACCCCCCCGCGCCGACTCCCCGTCCGCAAGCTGACCCCCGGCCCGGCGGACCCGCCGGTCCGGCGGACCTGCCGGTCCGGCCCCGCCGGGCACATCCAGCCCCGCAGGCGTTCGAGGCGCGGGGCCAGGGCCCGGAACAGAAGCACGGCCCCACGCGTTCCACCTGCGGAGCGACCGGCATCACATGCCCAAGTCGGTGACCTCGACCGTACGGGCCGGTAACTTCGCTTGCGGTCCCGCAACGAGCCGCAACTCACCCCCCTTGGAGCCCCGATGCCCGAAGCAGTCATCGTTTCCACCGCCCGCTCCCCCATCGGGCGCGCCTTCAAGGGGTCCCTCAAGGACGTGCGACCGGACGACCTGACCGCCACGATCATCCAGGCCGCCCTCGCCAAGGTCCCCGAGCTGGACCCGCGCCAGATCGACGACCTGATGCTGGGCTGCGGCCTCCCGGGCGGCGAGCAGGGCAACAACCTCGGCCGGATCGTCGCCGTGCAGATGGGCATGGACTTCCTGCCCGGCACCACGATCACCCGCTACTGCTCCTCCTCCCTCCAGACCTCCCGCATGGCGCTCCACGCCATCAAGGCGGGCGAGGGCGACGTCTTCATCTCGGCCGGTGTCGAGATGGTCTCGCGCTTCGCCAAGGGCAACTCCGACTCCTGGCCCGACACCCACAACCCGTTCTTCGCCGACGCGGAGGCCCGTACGGCCGCCGTCGCGCAGAGCGAGGGCTCCTCCTGGCACGACCCGCGCGAGGACGGCCTCGTCCCCGACGCCTACATCGCGATGGGGCAGACCGCCGAGAACCTGGCCCGGATCAAGGGCGTGACCCGCCAGGACATGGACGAGTTCGGCGTCCGCTCGCAGAACCTCGCCGAGGCCGCCATCAAGAACGGCTTCTGGGAGCGGGAGATCACCCCGGTCACCACCCCGGACGGCACGGTCGTCTCCGCGGACGACGGCCCGCGCGCCGGCGTCACCCTGGAGGGCGTCCAGGGCCTCAAGCCCGTCTTCCGCCCCGACGGCCTGATCACGGCCGCCAACTGCTGCCCGCTCAACGACGGCGCCGCCGCGCTGGTCATCATGAGCGACACCAAGGCGCGGGAGCTGGGCCTGACCCCGCTGGCCCGGATCGTCTCCACCGGAGTCACCGGCCTCTCCCCCGAGATCATGGGCCTCGGCCCGGTCGAGGCGTCGAAGCAGGCCCTGAAGCGCGCCGGCCTGACCGTCGGCGACATCGACCTGTTCGAGATCAACGAGGCCTTCGCGGCCCAGGTCATCCCCTCGTACCGGGACCTGGAGATCCCGCTGGAGAAGCTGAACGTCAACGGTGGCGCCATCGCCGTCGGTCACCCGTTCGGGATGACCGGCGCCCGCATCACCGGCACGCTGATCAACAGCCTCCAGTTCCACGACAAGCAGTTCGGCCTCGAAACGATGTGCGTGGGTGGCGGCCAGGGCATGGCGATGGTCATCGAGCGCCTGAGCTAGGTTCACCGTCCAGACGCCGCAAGGGATCCGCTTGATCCCTTGCGGCGTACTGACGCCGAATCTAATCCCGTCGCGGCCGACCTGTGACCGAATCTCCCCCAGGATGTGACCTTTGTCCTGAGGGTTTGGTGTTTCCGCAGGTCAGGGCAGTTTTGCAGGGCCTGGATGTGACCAAAGCCCTGTCCAATTCGTGACGTAATGCACTGCACGCCATTCCCAGGTCAGGACACTCTGATGTAGGAAGTCGGGGGATCGAATCAATCAGGAGTTAGTCAGTGAGCGCCATGTCTCTTGCCCTGCTGCTGACCACGGCCGCCGCCGCGACCGTGGGCGCTGCTGCGCTGCACGCCGTACACGGCCTGCGCAAGCAGGTGACGGCCCTCCGCGGTGAGCTGGCGACGCCCGCCCACACCCGCGGCACGACCGTCCCGCACGCCCGCAGTGCCGTGCATTCCCCCGCCTCCGAGATACGAGCCGCCGTGGCCGAGGCCCTGGCCGAGGAGCGCGAGCGCGAGCTCGCCGAGGCTCGGGCCTTCTGGGCCGCGCAGGAGGCCCGTGACGCCGCCGACGCGCCTTCGCTGCTCGGCGGCCTGCCCGGCCTCGGCGAGGACGGCCCTGCCGTCTTCCTGCCGCGCCAGGCCGACCTGGTGGGTCTGGAGCCGGTGCTCGGCGACGAAGCCGCCGACGACTACCCCGAGGATTCGGCCGAGTTGGCCGCCGCGCGCCGGCGCCACCCCTCGCACCCCGACTTCGTACCGGTCCAGGCCCCGGCCCCCGGCGCCGACCACGAGCGCACCGTCTCGCGCCTGGAGGAGCTCGCGGAGGCCCGTACGGCCCTCGCGGACGTCCGCCCGGGCCCGCTCGGCACGCTCGACGTGTACGTCTTCACCGACGGCACCACGCTGTGCATGACCCCGGGCCACCGGGAGACGGCGGAGCGCCTCGCCGAGGCACTGCGCTCGGGCACCGCGCCGGTCCTGCTGGGCGGCTCCGGCATCTCGGGCGCCTACGCGCTGACCTTCTCCTGCGGTGACACCCAGGACCCGGACAACAACGTCTACATCCTCGCGGACCGCGTCATCGCGTCTCTCTGATCACCGCGTCTCTCTGATCACCGCGTCGCTCTGATCACCGCGTCGCTCTGGCTTCCGCCTGCTCCACCAGCCGTACGGCCTCGTCCACCATCCCGGACGGGGCCTTCGCGGTTTCCGGTAGCCCCAGCGGCCCTTCGGCGGCCGGTCCTTCGGCGGCGGCGCGCAGCGCCTCCGCGAGGTCCAGCCCGGCCACCGCCACCTGGTCCCCGACCACGAACACCCCCGCGTCGGGCATCTCCCGCGCCGGAGCCGCCCCCGCACCCCGCGGCGCCGCCTCCAGCGCCTGGGCCCGTACGGAGAGCTCCCGGGCCAGCTCCAGCGCCTCGGCGGCCGCCCCCTGCTGGAGACGGCTCTGCGGCATGGCCCGCAGCCGGTCGGCGAAACGTTCCACGGCGGCGGTCAGAGGCGAAGTATCAAGCACCCGGCCGACCTTACGCGCCGCCGCGGCGCCATTGCCAACGGGCGAACTCTCCGGCACGGTGGCGTGAAGAGAACAGCACAGCACGGCGATACCTCCGGAGGCGCCCATGTCCGTAGAGTTCTCCGAGCAGACCCACCGCAACATGATCGACAGAATCCCCCTGACCACCGGTCGTGAAGTGTCCGACTGGCTCCGCACCGTGGACGACGGCCCCTCCCTCGTCCGGTTCGAGGAGAAGGTCAGCTGGCTGCGCGGCGCGCACGAACTCTCGTACGGCCAGGCCAAGGCGATCATCCACGAGTACGACCTCCGCAGGGCGGCCCGCAAATTCGGCTGACCCGGCTGACCCCACCCCCGACCCCTCCGTCCCCGATCCCGTACCCCCTCCGAGACGCGGGAAGGCCCCGCGAGCGGTGAGCTCGCGGGGCCTTCCCCCTGTCTTCTGCGCCGGTACGACGGCCGGTACGACTAGTCGTCGCCGGAGAGGATCTGGAACAGGCGCAGCAGCTCCAGGTAGATCCACACCAGGGTCAGCGTGAGGCCGAAGGCCGCCAGCCAGGCCTCGTCGCGCGGGGCGCCGTAGGTGATGCCGTCCTCGACCTGCTTGAAGTCCAGGGCGAGGAAGCAGGCACCGAGGATGACGCCGACGACGCCGAACAGGATGCCGAGGCCGCCGCTGCGGAAGCCGAGGCCGTCACCGCCCGCGAAGACCGAGAACAGCAGGTTCGCGACCATGAGCAGCATGAAGCCCATGGCGGCCGCCATCACGAAGCCGTAGAAGCGGCGGGTGACGCGGATCCAGCGCATCTTGTACGCGAACAGCACGGAGGCGAAGACGCACAGCGTGCCGAGCACGGCCTGGATGACCACACCGGCGCCGAAGTAGGTGCTGGTGGCCGCGCTGATGACACCGAGGAAGAAGCCCTCGAAGGCCGCGTAGCCGAGGATGATCGGCGGGGAGGCCTTGCGCTTGAAGGACTGGACGAGCCCGAGGACGAGCGCGATGAGCGCGGCGCCGACAGCGATGCCATACGACTTGTTGACGTTCGCCGGGTCGACGGGCATGGCGATCCACGCGATCGTCGCCGTGAGGATGACCGTGCCGAGCGTCATGGCCGTACGGCTCACGACGTCGTCCATGGTCATCACGTCGGCGCGCGCGGGCGCCTGCGGCATGCCGGTGGTCGTGTCCGTGGCGTAAGGATTCGTCGCGTACGGGTTGGCCCCGGCCTGCTGGTGCTGCGCGTCAAAGCCCGCGTAGCCCCCGCTGTCGCGGCTGAACCCCCGTCGCGAGAAGACCGGGTTGCTGCTCCTCATCTCACTCCTCCATGGCCACCGTGCGCGGCCTTGCGACAAGAGTAATGCGTTAGCAAAAATCTGACCCTACTGCTCAGGGAGGATCTTTGCCCAGCACCCGTCGGTGCCGGGCGAGCCCTCCAGGTCTGCCGATGGGTGGCGACGCCGAGACCGCGGGCGGACAGGTCGGCGCCTTCGCGCGACCCTCCAAAGAAATCTTTGCGCAGAACCGCCGATAATCCGTCGGATCCATCGCAGGCAAACCCTTTTCACACATTCGATAATCCGCGGCTTATGCGGCATTTACGCAGGTCGCGTAATAGATTTCCGATGATTTCGACACTTGCCCCGGCGACACATCCCCACCTGCTCAGATCCAGCTCAATTACCCTCGTTCGAGCAGGTGTTCGTTGCTAGCCTGCGACGTCTTTCCCATATGGAGAGATCGTGAAGAGAAGGGGCAGGTGTGTCGATTTCCTACGCGCGCGCACTCGCGGCGGCCATTGCCGCCACAGTCGCGATAGGCGTACTACCGGGCACTGCGGTGGCCGTAAATACGGATGGAAGAATTCCACTTCCTGGACTGAAGCAGCCATCGGCCGTTCCGGTGGCCAAGGCGAAGTCCGGGGGCACGAGGAAGGCTGACGCCGCCGCGGCGAACTCCTGGAAGGGGGCGCCCAAGGTCGTATGGCCGAAAGCCGGAACCGCAGAGGTCGAGCTGCGCGGCCTGAAGAAGGCCGGCGATCTGCCCGTCTCGGTCGCCCCACTGCCGCCGGCCGGGGGGGTCGGCGGATGGGCCAAGGGGCTCCAGGCCCCGGGTGCGGACCCGACGGCCGGGGCGCCGTCCAAGCTGCGCGTGTCGGTCGCGGACCGCGAGGCCACCCGCAAGGCCGGCGTCGACGGCGTCCTGCTGTCCGTGAAGCGTGCGGACGGCGTGGGCAAGGCCGGTCCCGCTCAGGTCAAGGTCGACTACTCGGGCTTCCGCCGCGCGTACGGCGGCGACTGGTCGGGGCGCCTGCAGCTGGTGGAACTGCCGGCTTGCGCGCTGACCACGCCGGACGACGCCAAGTGCCGGACCCGCACACCGCTGCGGACGACGAACGACGCCAAGGCCGGCACCCTGTCGGCCCCGGTCGGCGTCGGAACGGCGACCGTCATGGCCGCCGTCGCGGCGGACTCCGGCGGCAGCGGTGACTACAAGGCGACGTCGCTGCAGGCCTCGGGCTCCTGGTCCGCCGGTGCCTCGACGGGCAGCTTCAGCTGGTCCTACCCGGTCAACGTGCCCGCCGTGCCGGGCGGTATCCAGCCCACCATCTCCCTGGACTACAACTCGCAGTCCGTGGACGGTCGCACGGCGGCCTCCAACAACCAGCCGAGCTGGATCGGCGACGGCTGGACGTACGAACCGGGCTTCATCGAGCGCCGGTACAAGTCCTGCAACGACGACAAGACCGGCGGCACCAACACGACGCGTGTCGGTGACGTGTGCTGGTACAACGACAACGCGACGCTGTCCCTGGGTGGCAAGTCCACCGAGCTCGTCTACGAGGCCGGCAAGGGCTGGCACGAGGCCCGGAACACCGGCTCGAAGATCGAGAAGCTCACCGGCGCCACCAACGGCGACAACGACGGCGAGCACTGGAAGATCACCACGGCCGACGGCACCCAGTACTTCTTCGGCCTGAACCGCCTTCCCGGCTGGAAGGACAACGGGGCCGCCGCCGACGACCCGACGACGAACTCCGCCTGGACCGTCCCGGTCTTCGGCAACCAGTCGGGCGAGCCCTGTTACAACGCCTCGTTCGCGTCCGCCTGGTGCCAGCAGGCGTGGCGCTGGCAGCTCGACTACGTCGTCGACCCGCACGACAACGCCATGGCGTACTACTGGAACACCGAGAAGAACAACTACGGCCGCAACGTCTCCGAGACCACGGGCAAGTCCACGGTCACCCCGTACGTCCGCGGCGGCTGGCTCGACCACATCGACTACGGCCTGCGCAAGGACGCCGTCTACACCGGCAAGGCCATGGGCCAGGTGAAGTTCGACGTCTCCGAGCGCTGCCTGACCAATTGCGGCACCTTCGACGACACCAACGCCAAGAACTGGCCGGACGTCCCGTTCGACCAGTACTGCAAGGACGGCGCCACCGAGTGCAAGGACCAGTTCGCGGCGACCTTCTGGACGCGCAAGCGGCTGGCCTCGATCACCACGAAGCTGCTGACCGGCGGCGCCTACAAGGACGTCGACAGCTGGGCCCTGGCCCAGGACTTCCCCGCCTCCGGTGACGGCGTCTCCACGCCGATGTGGCTCAAGTCCGTCCAGCGCACCGGCAAGGCGGGCGGGACCCTTTCCACTCCCCCGGTGACCTTCGCAGGCGAGCAGAAGGCGAACCGCGTCGACAAGACCGGCGACGGCCTCGCGCCCTTCATCCGCCTGCGCCTGTACCAGCTCACCACGGAGACCGGCGCCACCATCGGCGTCACCTACTCCCAGCCCGAGTGCACGAGCAGCACCCTCCCGCCGGCCGACGGCTCGAACACCACCCGCTGCTACCAGGTGAAGTGGGCGTACGAGGGCAACGACGCGAAGCCGGACTGGTTCAACACGTACGTGGTCACGCAGGTCGTCGAGGGCGACAACCTGGCTTCCACCCCCGACAAGGTCACCTCCTACTCCTACCTCGACGGCGCCGCCTGGACGAAGGGCACCGACGAGTTCGCCAAGGCCGGGGACCTCACCTATTCGGTCGCCCGCGGCTACGGACGGGTCCAGACCCGTACCGGCGCGGCCGACGATCCGCGCACGCTGACGGAGGAGCGCTTCTTCCGGGGCCTGGACGGCAAGGCCGTCCTGGACTCGGCCGGTGCGTCCGTCACGGACCGCGAGGAGTTCGCGGGCATGGCCCGCGAGAAGGTCACGTACAACGGCGACGACACGTCGAAGCCGGTCTCCGCGACCTCGTACACACCGTGGCGCTCCGCGCAGATCGCCAAGCGCGCCCGCACGGGCCTGCCGGACCTGGTCTCGTACCAGACCGGTGTGGAGAAGGAGTCGGCCCGCACCACCGTCACCGGCGGCACCCGCACCGTCGACCTCACCCGCACGTTCGACGCGTACGGCATGGTTGCGAGCGAGTCCTCGACCGGCGACACGGCCAAGACCGGCGACGAGAAGTGCACCACCACCAGCTACGCCCGCACCGGCGCCGGCGCGATCCTCGACAAGGTCAGCCGCGTCGAGACGGTCGCCGCCACCTGCGGCGCCGCCGTCTCCCGCCCCGATGACGTCATCGACGACGTGCGCACCTACTACGACGGCGGCGTGCTCGACGCGGCGCCGACCAAGGGCGACATCACCAAGACCGACCGGATCAACGGCGCGGGCAACGGCTACGACACCACCAGCTCGACCCCGGCGGCCGACTTCGACGTCTACGGCCGCGGCCTCACCGCCGCGGACGCCTACGACAAGGTCACCCGGACCGCATACACCCCGGCCACGGGCGAGGCGCCGACCAGCGTGGTCGTCACCAACCCCCTCAACCACACCGCCACCACCGTCATGGACCCGCTGCGGGGCCAGCCCACTCAGGTGACCGACGCCAACGGCAAGATCACGACCACCGCGTACGACCCTCTGGGCCGGACCTCCAAGGTGTGGATGGCGAGCCGGTCCGCGGTCACCTACCCGGATTCCCCGAACAAGAGCTTCGACTACCTGGTGCGCAACGACGGTCCGATCGTCGTCACGACCAAGACCCTCGGCCACGACTCCACCTACCAGAGCCAGTACAGCTTCTACGACGGCATGCTCCGCCCGGTCCAGACCCAGATGGCTTCCCCCGACCGCGCCGGGCGCCTGGTGACGGAGACCTTCTTCGACACCCGCGGCCTGGCGTGGCGCAACTCCGGCAGCTACTTCGCCACCGGAGCGGCCGAGCCCGTACTCGTCACCGGACAGCAGTTGAACTACCCCGCGTCCACGGACACGGAGTTCGACGGTGCGGGCCGTACGACGGCCGTGGTCTCGAAGCGGTTCGGCGACGAGACCAAGCGGGTCACGACCACCTACACCGGTGACACCACCACGGTGATCCCGCCCCAGGGCGGCACCGCGGCCACCTCGGTCGTCGACGCGCTGGGCCGCACCGTCGAGCTGAAGCAGTACACGAACGCGGCGCGCACGACCTCGCAGTCGACGCTGTACGGGTTCGACAAGCGTGGCCGGGCCTCCTCGATCACCGACCCGTCGAACGCGAAGTGGACGTACACCTACGACGTCCGCGGCCGCCAGATCCAGACGGACGACCCCGACAAGGGCACGGCCAAGACGGCCTACGACCAGGGCGACCGCGTCACGGACGTCACCAGCGTGGCGCGCGGCATCACGCTGCACACCGACTACGACGCGCTGGGCCGCAAGACCGCTGTGAAGAACGGCGCAACCACGCTCACCTCGTGGGAGTACGACACGGTGGCCAAGGGCCAGCTGTCGAAGTCCACGCGCTGGGTCGGGGGCAAGGCCTACGAGTCGGCGGTCACTTCGTACAACAGCCTCTACAAGCCGGTCCTCACCCAGTTGACCGTCCCGGACAGCGAGGGCGCGCTGGCAGGCGTCTACAAGTGGACGACCTCGTACAACGCCAACACCGGCCAGGTGATGTGGACCAAGCAGCCCGCCATCGGCGACTTGCCGGCGGAAACCGTCACCAACACCTACGCGGCGCAGTCCGGCCTGCTCACCTCCATGGGCGCCGGCGCCGACGCCCTGATCTCCGACATGACGTACGACCACTACGGCCGCAACACGCGGACCGAGCTGGGCGACTTCGGCCGGCACCTGTGGACGAGCAATGAGTACGACGAGCACACCGGCGCCCTGACCCGCAGCACCACCGACCGCGAGGTCGCGCCGCAGCGGATCGAGGACACCAAGTACGGCTACGACCTGTCGGGCAACATCACCTCCGTGGGCACCGCCTACGGCCAGGACACGGGACGCACCACCGACACCCAGTGCCTGGCACTCGACGCCCTGGGCCGGATCTCCGAGGCCTGGACCAACACCGGCGAGCTGTGCGCGACCGCACCTTCCGCCACGGTCGTCGGCGGCCAGGACGCGTACTGGACCTCGTACACGTACGACGTGATGGGCAACCGCAAGACGGAGACCCAGCACAAGACGGCCTCGGGTCCGACGGCCGACACGCTGCGCACCTACTCCGCCCCGACCGCGGGCAAGCACGACCTGCCCAAGGTCACTCAGACCGGTACCAACGCCCACGACGAGGTGTTCACCTACGACGGTTCCGGCAACACCAAGACCCGCAAGATCGGCACGGCCCCCCAGCAGACGCTGAACTGGAGCGACGAGGGCCACTTGGCGTCGGTCGTGACGGGGAGCACCGAGCTCGCCGGCTACATCTACGACACGGAGGGGCAGCGGCTGGTCGCCAAGGACACCACCGGCACCACGCTCTACCTTCCGGGCGGCAACGAGCTGCGGCTGTCGAAGTCGGGCACGGTCACGGGTACCCGCTACTACACGGCCGGATCCCAGACAGTCGCGGTGCGGACGGGCGCGAAGCTGACCTTCACGGTCACCGACCACCACGGCACGGGCACGACACAGGTCACGGCAGACGCGGCGCAGATCGTCACGCGCCGCAAGACCGCTATCTTCGGCGGCGCCCGCGGCACCCAGCCGTCCGGCTGGACCGGTGACAAGGGCTTCGTCGGCGGTACGAACGACGTCGCGACCGGCCTGGTGCACCTCGGTGCCCGCGAGTACGACACGGCCCTGGGCCGCTTCGTCTCGGTCGACCCGCTCTTCGTGGCGGACGACCCGCGCCAGCACAACGCCTACCAGTACGGCAACAACAACCCGGTCAGCCTCACGGACCCGGCGGGCACCGAACTCGGCTCCATGCCGAACTCCTGCCAGTACGACATCAAGTACTGCTCCCTGGACGAACTCGTAGACCCCTCCCCGCGCCCGCCGGACTACCCCCGTGGCGGAGGCGGAGGCGGAGGCGGAGGCGGAGGCGGAGGCAAGACCGGTGGTAGCAGCAGCACTCGCGGTTCCTCTGCTGGAGGCCACTACTGCGACGGCTGTCACCCGCTGCCGCCCAAGCTTCCCAAGGGTGTCGTGGTGCCCGACGGCGGCAAGGACGTCGAGAACTCGGCGACCGTCATCCTGTCGGATGACCCGTACACCGACTACACGACCGGAGCGAACGTCCGCGAGGTGGCCAAGGACCAGGAGCTGACCTTCACCTACACCTACGCCGCCATGTACACCACCATGGAGCAGTACGCGAGCAAGTTCGGCTGGACGGCCGCGATCAAGGCTGGCGGAAAGGCGAGCATCCCCCTGGTCGCCGAAGGGAGCGTCGAGGTCTCGCTGGGCATCAACGGCGACTACACGTGGACCGACGCCCAGACCAAGACGAGCACGGCCACCGCGGCCGAGGGAAGCAAGATCGGACTGAAGAAGGGCGAGCTGTTCGGGTACATCCCGTCGGGCAAGCTCACGAAGTACAACACGACCTACGTACACAAGGACGGCAGTGTGACCTCCAAGTCGTGGGGGACGTTCGACGTCACCACCTGGCAGCCCTACACGTTCCCCTCCAAGCCGGCCACGATGGTCTCCCTCGATGTGAAGGCGTGCAATCAGGTCGGCTCATGCTGAGCCCGGCCGCGGGTGGACGGGCTCGCCTGTTCCTCACGGCGGCGGCCCTGCTGCTCGCGACCGGCTGCGGCGGCGCGCAGGGCGACGCCGCCGCTCCGCAGACATCGGCCGCCTCGGCACCCGTCGCGTCGCCCTCCCCGACGCTCGACCTGCCCCGGCTCTCCTCGCTCCTCGCGCAGCAGGCCAGGGCGTCCGGCTCGACACCCACCAGCGGGGGACTGAGTCTCGCCCGGCAGGCCGGTGCGGCCGCGTCCTACGTCTGGGAGACGGACGGGGGCAAGGTCTGCTTCGCGCAGATCAGCGCCTCCGGCGCGATGAACGAGATCGCCTGCGCGGCGGTCACGGAGCCCGCTCCTGAGCCGGGCTCCCGGCTGGAAGCGCTCTTCGGCCCCGGCATGGGGTTCTCGGAGGCGTACATCGTGTTCGCCGCCGAAGCAGGCACCAAGGTGACGTCCGTGACCTATGAGGGGAAGGAATTGCCCTGGCAGTCCGTCAGGACCCTCGCCCCTCAGGCGACGGGCCGGGACGTCTACTACTCCGCACTCCCCGAAGGCCACAAGGGCTGGATCAACGTGACGCTGCTGCAGGCCGACGGGCAGTCGACACCGGACCGTCTGCGGGTCACCCTGGGGAACGGATCGTGATCCGGTAGCCGCGGGAAAACAGGGCGGCGGGGGTGCCCTCTGGGCGCCCCCGCCGTTCGTGTGTTCTGGTACGTGCGGAACGTACTCGTGCCCGGAGCCGGACTTGAACCGGCACGGCCTAAGCCAGCGAGGTTTAAGCTCGCCGTGTCTGCATTCCACCATCCGGGCAGGGCGTAGCGGCTCCCGTACAAAAGCACTGAACGCTGCGCCGAGCCTATCCGGATCACCCTGGTCAGCAGTGGGCCGTCTATCCGATGTTGTCTGATTTTATTGGCGCTTGAGGGGGCGTCAGAGCCCAGAACACACGGTGGGCCCGTTACGGGCGGCGATCACCCGGGATGCGGGATTGACGGGATTTCGATGGCCTCCGCCACCCGCCCGCCACCCCGTGCGCCACCCTCCCCGCCACCCCGGGCTCCTGAAGCCGCCCCGGACACCTCCCAGGGGCGGCCGTCATACCAGAGGAGGAGGCGGCCCGCCCCGTGGTCAGACTCCAGTGGGCCAGGGAACGGGCACCTCGGCTGATCCCCCGCGGGGGTGCGCACGGCGACGATGGGAGCGTCCCGCCGATCCGCAGACCGCACCCCGGTCCGCAGCCCGAGGAGTCGCTTCCGTGACCACCATGAACTACGCCCCGCACACCACCCAGGCCGTGGCCGCCCGGGCCACCGGCCTCTCCAAGGTGTACGGCCAGGGCGAGACCCAGGTGGTCGCCCTGGACAACGTCTCCGTGGACTTCGGCCAGGGCCAGTTCACCGCGATCATGGGCCCCTCGGGCTCCGGCAAGTCCACCCTGATGCACTGCGTCGCCGGTCTGGACACCTTCTCCGCCGGCTCCGTCCGCATCGGCGAGACCGAGCTCGGCACCCTCAAGGACAAGCAGCTGACCCAGCTGCGCCGGGACAAGATCGGCTTCATCTTCCAGGCGTTCAACCTGCTGCCGACGCTGACGGCGCTGGAGAACATCACCCTGCCGATGGACATCGCGGGCCGCAAGCCCGACAAGCAGTGGCTGGACACCGTCATCGAGATGGTCGGCCTCTCCGGCCGCCTCGGCCACCGCCCCACCCAGCTCTCCGGCGGCCAGCAGCAGCGCGTGGCCGTGGCCCGCGCCCTGGCCTCCCGCCCCGAGATCATCTTCGGTGACGAGCCCACCGGAAACCTGGACTCCCGCTCCGGCGCCGAGGTCCTCGGCTTCCTGCGCAACTCCGTCCGCGAGCTCGGCCAGACCGTCGTCATGGTCACCCACGACCCGGTCGCCGCCTCCTACGCGGACCGCGTCATCTTCCTCGCCGACGGCCGCATAGTCGACGAGGTGCTGAGCCCCACCGCGGACGGGGTGCTCGACCGTATGAAGGCCTTCGACGCCAAGGGCCGTACCAGCTGAGGGACGTTCCCTCCCCGTCCCCGCTGACCCCTTACCACCTGGACTCCTCCACCATGTTCCGTACCGCGCTGCGCAACGTGCTCGCGCACAAGGCCAGGCTGCTGATGACGGTGCTCGCCGTCGTCCTCGGCGTCGCCTTCGTCTCCGGCACCCTCGTCTTCACCGACACCCTCAGCAAGGCCCTCTCCAGCCAGTCCGCCAAGAGCTACGACGGCGTCGCCGTCTCCGTGACCTCGTACGGCCAGGGCCGGGGCGAGGACGGCCAGCGCGAGGGCGAGGTCGGCCTCAGCCAGCAGACCCTCGACAAGGTCAAGGCCCTCAAGGGCGTCGACTCCGTCTCCGGCCGCGTCTCCGGCTTCGCCGGCGTCGGTGACGAGAAGGGCGAGCTGATCGGCTCCGGCTGGTCCAACAAGGGCTCCAACTACGCCCCCGTCAAGGACGGCAAGGACCCGCGCTACGCCTTCACCGAGGGCACCGGCCCGGCCAAGGCCGACCAGATCGCCCTCGACAAGGCGACCGCCGACACCGGCAAGTACAAGGTCGGCGACAAGGTCCGCGTCGCCACCAACGGCCCGGTGAAGGAGTACGCCCTCTCCGGGGTCTTCACCACCGAGGACGGCGCGGTCAGCGCGGGCGGCAGCCTGGTCCTGTTCGACACCGCGGTCGCCCAGGAGCTGTACCTCAAGCCCGGCTTCTACGAGGAGCTGTCGGTCGCCGCCAAGGCCGGGACCTCCGCCGACCAGCTGCTCACCGACATCAAGCCGCTGCTCGACTCCAAGCGCACCAAGGCCCAGACCGGCGCCGCCCTCGCCGCCGAGCAGGCGAAGGACGTCGAGCGGGGCATGTCCAACATGAACCAGATGCTGCTCGCGTTCGCCGGCATCGCGCTCTTCGTCGGCATCTTCCTGATCTACAACACCTTCACCATGCTGGTCACCCAGCGCACCAAGGAGCTGGCCCTGCTGCGCGCCGTCGGCGCCAACCGCGGCCAGGTCATGCGCTCGGTCCTCACCGAGGCGCTGGTCGTCGGCGTCGTCTCCGCCGTCGTCGGCCTGGTCGCCGGCACCGGCCTGGCGGTCGCCATGCGCTCCGCGATCGAGGCCTTCGGCGCCAAGCTCCCGGCCGGCGACCTCGTGATCGCCCCCGGCACCGTCATCGCGGCCGTGGTCATCGGCGTCCTCGTCACCACCCTCGCCGCCCTGCTGCCCGCCTGGCGCACCGGCCGGATCGCCCCGGTCGCCGCCATGGGCAGCGCCCACCTGCCGGCCACCGCGAAGTCCCTGGTCGTACGGAACGTCCTCGGCTCGGTCATCAGCCTCGCCGGCATCGGCCTGGTCCTGCTCGGCGTGAACCAGGGCGGCTCGAACGGCCGCCTGATCCTCGGCGCCGGCGCGTTCTTCATGCTCATCGGCCTGATCGTGGTGCTCCCGCTGCTCTCCAAGCCGGTGATCGGGGCGCTCCGGCCCGCACTGCAGAAGGTCTTCGGCATCCCCGGCAAGCTGGCCGCGCAGAACGCCGTGCGCAACCCGCGCCGCACCGCGGTCACCGCCGCCTCCCTGGCGATCGGCCTGACCCTGGTGACCACCCTGTCGGTGCTCGGCATCACCATGGGCCAGGCCATCGACCGGATGAGCACGGACAAGCTGAAGGCCGACTACAAGGTCTCCATGGCCGCCGAGGGCATGAGCCTGGACAAGTCGGTCGCCGAGACCCTGGCCAAGGCCCCCGGCATCAAGGCGGTCTCCCCCCAGGCGGACGGCTACCTGAGGATCGGCGGCGAGTTCCGCTCCGCCTCCGGCGTCACCCCCTCCGCCATCGGCCAGATGCTGAACATCGACACCCTCAGCGGCTCGATGGACAGCCTCGCCAAGGGCGAGGTGGCCGTCGCCGAGACCACGGCGAAGAAGCAGAACCTCTCCGTCGGCTCCGCGCTGGAAGTCCAGTACGACGACGGTCAGAAGGGCACGCTCAAGGTCGGCGCGGTCTACAAGGACCTGGAGGGCCTGCTCTCCCCGTACGTGCTCGACAACAAGATCCTCGCCTCGCACAGCGAGGAGCAGTACATCCGCGAGGTGTACGTCAACACCACCGACGGCGGCTCGAAGGCCGCGCAGCAGACCGTCATCGACGCCCTCGGCAAGAACCCGGCGATCAAGGTCGCCACCCAGGAGGACATGCGCAACGAGATGGGCGGCATGATCAACACGATGCTGAACATCATGTACGGACTGCTCGGCATGGCACTGATCATCTCGGTGCTCGGCGTGGTCAACACCCTCGCGATGTCCGTCTTCGAGCGGACCCAGGAGATCGGCATGCTGCGGGCGATCGGCCTCGACCGCAGCCGGGTCAAGAACATGATCCGCCTGGAGGCCGTGGTCATCTCGCTCTTCGGCGCGGTCCTCGGTGTCGCCATCGGCATCTTCCTCGCCTGGGCGGTGGGCACCACCATCGCCAAGGGGGTCCCGAACTACGCCCTGGTCCTCCCCTGGGACCGGATCGGCATCTTCCTCCTGCTGGCCGCCGTGGTCGGCGTCCTGGCGGCCATGTGGCCCGCCCGCAGCGCCGCCCGGCTGAACATGCTGACCGCCATCAAGACCGAGTAGCGGGTGGCCAGCAGCGAGTAGCGCACAAGCGGTACGCAGGGACACGGAAGGGCCCCGGGGCACACGCCCCGGGGCCCTTCCCGCTGTCGTACGGGGTCACGCGCCCCAGGTGCGCAGTCGCAGCGGCAGCCCCGAGCGCCCGCCCGCCGTTGGCTTCACGGCGAGGACCTGGTTGACGCCGAGCCGGCCGTGCTCGAAGCCCAGCGCCGAGGCCGCCATGTACAGCCGCCAGACCCGGGCCCGCCCCGGCGAGGTCAGCCGTACGGCCTCCTCCCAGCGCTCCTCCAGCCGGGCCACCCAGGCCCGCAGGGTCAGCGCGTAGTGCTCGCGCAGCGCCTCCACGTCGCGGACCTCGAACCCGGCCCGCTCCAGCTCGCCCACCGTCGTGCCCAGCGGGGAGAGTTCGCCGTCGGGGAAGACGTACGCGTCGATGAACTCGTCGATCCGGTACGCCTCTTCGTCCGGCTCCGGCGGGCGCGCGATCTGGTGGTTCAGCAGCCGGCCGCCGGGCGCCAGCAGGGCGTGCAGGGTGCGGGCGTACTCGCGGTAGCGCTCCGCGCCGACGTGCTCGGCCATGCCGATGGACGAAATGGCGTCGTACGGGCCGTCCTTGACGTCCCGGTAGTCCTGGATCCGGATGTCGAGCCGGTCGGCCAGGCCCTCCTCCGCGGCCCGCTTGCGGGCGTACACGGCCTGCTCGCGCGAGAGGGTGATGCCGGTGACCCGGACCCCGTACTCCCGGGCGGCGTGCAGGGCCATGGAGCCCCAGCCGCATCCGACGTCGAGGAGCCGCTGTCCGGGCTGGAGGCCCAGCTTCCGGCAGACCAGGTCGAGTTTGTCCCGCTGGGCCTCCTCCAGGGTGGAGCCGGGGCTCCAGTAGGCGCAGGAGTACACCATCGAAGGACCCAGGACGAGCTCGTAGAACTCGTTGCCGACGTCGTAGTGGTGGCTGATCGCCTGCCGGTCCCGGCTCCTGGTGTGCGTCGGGCCGCCGCGGCGGGGGGCTTCCTCCGGCGGCGGCGCGGGCGCCGGCCACGGCCGGGCCAGGGTGACGAGGTCGCGCAGGGCGGCCCGGGCCTCCGGATCGCGCAGCAGCGCGGCGGGCCCGGCGGCGCCCGCGGCCCGCTCCGGCAGCTGCGGCAGGTGGGGGCGCAGGGCGGAGAGCTTGCCGAGACCGGAGCGGCGGACCGCCGGCGGGGCCTCGGGGACGGCGGCGGGCCCGCGCTCCCAGAGCAGCCCGGCCACCCGGTCCAGCAGTTCGAAGAGGTCGCCCTCAACGGTCAGGTCCCCGGCCACCCAGGCCCGGGCCAGGCCCAGTTCACCCGGCCGCCACAGCACGCGGCGCAGGGCGCGCCGGTTGGCCAGCACCAGGGTGGGTCCGGCGGGCGGCCCGGCCTCGCTGCCGTCCCAGGCGCGAATCCGGACGGGCAGGGGGGCGCCCAGCAGGGTTTCGGCAAGAGCGGCCAGCCGCGGCGCGGCTTCGGTCATCGTAGGCACCTCCAGTAATGATCCGACCGATCGGCCTACCCATTTCGTGCTGCCCTCAATCGGACGACACTCCGAACAGGGCTACGGGGGGCATGCCGAAGGGGCCGCCCGCACCACGGATGGCGGACGGCCCCTTCGGGGACGTGCTGGAGGAGTTGCCGGTCAGGCCCGGGTCAGGAGGCCTTGGCCTTCGCGGCCGGGGCAGCGGTGGCGGCCGGAGCCGGCGCCGGCTTGGCGGCCTCGTAGAACTCCTCGCGCGGGGTCTCCAGCGCACCGAGGGAGACGACCTCGCGCTTGAGGAACATGGCGAGGGTCCAGTCGGCGAAGACGCGGATCTTGCGGTTCCAGGTCGGCATGGCCATGCCGTGGTAGCCACGGTGCATGTACCAGGCGAGCCGGCCCTTGAGCTTGATCTTCGTCTTGCCCATGACGATCATCGCGACGCCCTTGTGGAGGCCGAGACCCGCCACCGCACCCTTGTTGGAGTGCGAGTACTCGGCCTGCGGGAAGCCCCGCATGCCCGAGATGACGTTGTCGCCGAGGACCTTGGCCTGGCGCAGCGCGTGCTGGGCGTTCGGCGGGCACCAGGCGTTCTCGACGCCGGCCTTGCGGGCGGCGATGTCCGGGACCTGGGCGTTGTCGCCCGCGGCCCAGATGTAGTCGGTGCCCTGGACCTGGAGGGTCGGGGCGGTGTCGACGTGGCCGCGCGGGCCCAGCGGCAGGCCGTAGCGGGCCAGCACCGGGTTGGGCTTGACGCCGGCGGTCCACACGAGGGTGTCGGAGTCGACCTCAAGGCCGTTCTTCAGCACCACGTGGCCGTCCACGCAGGAGTCCATGGAGGTGTTGAGGTAGATCTCGATGCCGCGGGACTCGAGGTGCTCCTTGCCCCAGGTGCCGAGCTTGGGCCCGACCTCGGGGAGGATCTTGTCGGCCGCGTCCACCAGGATGAAGCGCATGTCCTCGCGCTTGATGGTGGTGTAGTACTTCGCGGCGTCGCGGGCCATGTCCTCGACCTCGCCGATCGTCTCGGCACCGGCGAAGCCGCCGCCGACGAAGACGAAGGTGAGGGCCTTGCGGCGGACGTTCTCGTCCGTCGTGGACTCGGCCTTGTCGAGCTGCTCAAGGACGTGGTTGCGCAGGCCGATGCCCTCTTCGACGCCCTTCATACCGATGCCCTGTTCGGCGAGGCCGGGGATCGGGAAGGTGCGGGAGACGGCGCCGAGCGCGATCACCAGGTAGTCGAAAGGCAGCTCGTACGCCTCGCCGACGAGCGGCGTGACGACGGCGACCTTGCGGTCCTGGTCGATGCTGGTGACCCGGCCGGTGAGAACCTCTGCCTTGGGCAGCACGCGTCGCAGCGGGACGACGACGTGCCGAGGCGAGATGCTGCCTGCGGCCACTTCGGGGAGGAAGGGCTGGTAGGTCATGTACGACCGCGGGTCGACGACCGTGACGGTCGCCTCGCCATAGCGCATCTTCTTCATGATCCGCTTGGCCGCGTACAGGCCTACGTACCCACCTCCTACAACGAGGATCCTGGGACGCTCCGTGGTGCTCATGGAACGAGTATCCAGCACCCCAAGGGGTGACGCTCGTGAGCCCCTTCACAAGGTGATGGAGGGCCTCTGCTACACTGCGCGGCCCACGTGACGGAGGTCATGGCGCGAAACGGGAACCAGGGTGTAACAGGATTCGTTGTTCACCCGTCCTGAACTGGCCTCCAGGCCCGTAAGCGGAGTAGACCACCGGGTTGGTGGATACCTACCGACGAGGCCGGACCACGCCCTCATTTCGCACGAACGCTCGGACGAAAGAGGCCCGATGGCCCGCAGAGCGCCCCGAAGGACCCTTCCCGCGACCCATCAGGCCTCTTTTCCTTGTGAAGAACTTCACGAACTTTCTGCGGGCGAGGGGACCTAAGGCCCCCGTAAGCCCCTCCGAAAGCCCCTCGAAGGACCTCCAGGCCTTCGAAACAGCCCTCCGTCAGGCGATGGACCAGGCGATGCCGTCGAGCATCTGGTGAACCCGCACCGATTTGGCGCCGGATAGGCGCGTGTACACGCCCGCGCGTACAATTCTGTCATGAGTGAGAACGCTGTGACCGTGCGCGAAGCCCGTGCCCATCTCGCGGACCACATCAACCGGGCAGAGCAGGGTGCTCCGACCGTAATCACCCGTAACGGCGCCCCGGTGGCCGCCCTCGTTCCCATCGCGGACTTCAACGCGCTCGAAGAGGCGGCCGACGAATTGCTCGCACGCGAGGCGGAGGCCGTGCTGGCCGAAGGCGGGCCGACCGTGACCATGGCCGAGCTGCTCGCCGACCTGTTCAGCGAGCGGGGTGACGGAGCGGCGTGAAGTACGCGTTCCGGTTCACCACCGCGGCGCAACGGCAGCTTCGGGCGATCGACAAGCCGGCTGCGATGCGCATCCTCGCCGCACTGACCGTGCTGGGAGACGATCCGTACCGCGAGGACGCCGACGTCAAGAAGCTCACCGGACCGTCCGGCCTCTACCGGCTCCGGGTGGGCAGTTACCGGATCGCCTATCAGGTCCTGGACGGCGAGCTTGTCATCCTCGTCGTCAAGGTCGGCGACCGGCGCGACGTCTACCGCAACATCTGAGTCCGGCACGACGACGGTGCTCCGGTCAGCCGACCAGAGCACCGTCGTTCAGCGATCAAGCAGGTCAGACCCGCCTCTTGTCGGCCTCGGCTTCTTCTGCGGTCTTGATCGCGATGCCGTCGAGGATGTCGTGCTCCGAGACGACGACCTCGGTGGCTCCGGTGCGCTCCATGATGGCGAGGAGGACCAGGGTGCCCGCGCCGATCACGTCCACGCGGCCCGGGTGGAGGACCGGGATCGCCGCGCGCTCGGCGTGCACCGAGGTCAGCATGCGATCGGTGATCTCGCGGACCTGCTCGTACGGGATCCGGGCGTGGTGGATCGCGGAGGAGATGTACTCCGGCAGCCCGAGGGCGATCCCGGCGACCGTGGTCACCGAGCCGGCCAGGCCCACCAGCGTGCGCGCCTCGGTCAGCGGGACCGTCTGCTCTACCAGGTCCAGCGCCGCCTCGATGTCGGCCCGTATGGCCGCGATCTGCTCCGCGGTCGGCGGGTCGGTGACCGCCCCGTCCACCACCAGGTGGCGCTCGGTCATCCGGACGCAGCCCACGTCGACCGAGCGGGCCGCCCGTACGTGCTCCTCGCCGACCACGAACTCGGTCGAGCCACCGCCGATGTCCACCACCAGGAACGGCCGTTCCAGGTGCTCGTGGCCGACCAGTTCCTTCGTGGCGCCGATGAAGGAGAACTCCGCCTCCTGCTCGCCGGAGATCACCTCGGGCTCGACGCCCAGGATGCCGAGGACGCCCTGGACGAACTCCTCGCGGTTCTCGGCGTCGCGGGAGGCCGAGGTCGCCACGAAGCGCAGGCGCTCCGCGCCCAGCTCCTTGATCACCGCCGCGTACTCGCGGCAGGCCGCGAAGGTGCGCTCCAGCGCCTCCGGGGCCAGCCGGCCCGTCTTGTCCACGCCCTGGCCCAGGCGGACGATCGTCATCCGCCGGTCCAGCTCGACCAGCTCGCCGGTCTGCGGGTCGCAGTCCGCGACGAGCAGGCGGATGGAGTTCGTACCGCAGTCGATGCCGGCGACGCGGGTCACCCGTCCGACTCCTTCTTCTCCGCGTTCTTCTCCGCGCACGGCGTGACGCACGCGCCCTTGGCCCACCACTCGGGCAGCATCGCCAGCGCCTCGTCGCCGAACGGGTTCACCCCGGGCCCGGCGGCCAGCGAGTGGCCGACCAGCACGTGCAGGCACTTCACCCGGTCCGGCATCCCGCCGGCGCTCGGGAAGCCCTGGAGCACCTCGATGGCGTCGCGGCGCCGGATGTAGTCCTCGTGCGCGGCCTGGTAGGCGGCGGCGAGCTCGGGGTCCTCGGCGAGCCGGGCCTGCATCTCCTTCATGACGCCGTTGGCCTCCAGCGTGCCGATCGCGGAGGCCGCGCGCGGGCAGGTGAGGTAGTACAGCGTCGGGAAGGGGGTGCCGTCGGGGAGGCGCGGGGCGGTCTCCACCACGTCCGGCTGGCCGCAGGGGCAGCGGTGGGCGATGGCGCGCAGCCCGCGCGGCGGGCGGCCGAGCTGCTGCTGGAACGCGTCGATGTCCGCGTCGGTCGGCTCGGTCCGGTCGGTCTGGGGCGGGGGCGTCTGCATGCCTGGAGGAAGTCTCTTCGTTCTCGTGGATGGGTGGTGCCGCGCTGCGGCGGGCGGTGCGGGCGGTACGGTCACTCGCCGGGACGGTCGGCCTTGTCGACCCCGTCCCAGACGTTCGAGTACCAGGGCCGGCCGGATCCGGCCGTTCCGGTGCGGTGCCGCTCGGCGGCCCCGGCCCCGGGGTCGGTCATGATGTAGCTGACCTCGCCCGGGCGGACGAAGTGCAGGTGCTTGCGCGCCTGCTGCTCCGCGTACGCGTTGTCCTGCCAGCGGGCCTTCTCGTCGCGGAGGCGTTCGAGGCGCCGGCCCGCGGCCGCGGCGGCCCGCCGCTGCTCCGCGATCTCCGAGCGCTGGGAGACGTACTGGCGCATCGGATACGCGAGGGCGACGACCAGCGTACAGAGGACGAGCACCAGGAGCGCGGCGCGGCCGGTGAGCCGGCTGCGGCGGACCTGACGGCGCGTCTGCGAGCGGTAGACGTGGGCGGCGGTCCGCTCGCCGAGCTGCTTGAGCCTGGTCGCGGTGGAGAAGGTGGAGAACCGATCCCGGTTCCCGGCCATTGATCCCGCCTCCCCTATGTACGCGCTACGCAATACGTCCCCGCACACGGTACGGGACCGAGTGCGGGGACGTACGGAAGCAGGAGCGTGATTAGCCCTTGAAGCGCGGGAACGCGCTGCGGCCCGCGTACACGGCGGCGTCGTCGAGGATCTCCTCGATGCGCAGCAGCTGGTTGTACTTGGCGACGCGGTCCGAGCGGGCCGGGGCGCCGGTCTTGATCTGGCCGCAGTTCACGGCGACGGCGAGGTCGGCGATGGTGACGTCCTCGGTCTCACCGGAGCGGTGCGACATCATGCACTTGAAGCCGTTGCGCTGGGCCATCTCGACGGCGTCGAGGGTCTCGGTCAGCGAACCGATCTGGTTCACCTTCACGAGCAGGGCGTTCGCGGAGCCCTCCTCGATACCGCGGGCCAGGCGCTCCGGGTTGGTGACGAAGAGGTCGTCGCCGACGATCTGGACCTTGGCGCCGAGGCGGTCGGTGATGACCTTCCAGCCGGCCCAGTCGTCCTCGTACAGCGGGTCCTCGATGGAGACGAGCGGGTACGCGGAGACGAGCTCCTCGTAGTACTCGGTCATCTCGGCGGCCGAGCGGGACTGGCCCTCGAACTCGTACTTGCCGTCCTTGTAGAACTCGGACGCGGCGACGTCGAGCGCGAGCGCGATGTCCTTGCCCGGGGTGTAGCCGGCCTGCTTGATGGCCTCGACGATGAGGTCGAGCGCGGCGCGGTTGGACTCCAGGTTCGGGGCGAAGCCGCCCTCGTCGCCCAAGCCGGTGGAGAGGCCCTTGGTGTGCAGGACCTTCTTGAGGGTGTGGTAGACCTCGGCACCCCAGCGCAGCGCCTCGGAGAAGGACTCCGCGCCGATCGGGGCGATCATGAACTCCTGGATGTCCACGTTGGAGTCGGCGTGCGACCCGCCGTTCAGGATGTTCATCATCGGAACGGGCAGCAGGTGCGCGTTCGGGCCGCCGAGGTAGCGGAAGAGCGGAAGGTCCGAGGCCTCCGCCGCGGCGTGCGCGACGGCGAGGGACACGCCGAGGATGGCGTTGGCGCCGAGCGAGCCCTTGTTGTCGGTGGCGTCCAGGTCGAACATGGCCTGGTCGATCAGGCGCTGCTCGGTGGCGTCGTAGCCGACGAGCTCCGGGCCGATCTGCTCGATGACCGCGAGGACGGCCTTCTCGACACCCTTGCCCATGTAGCGGTTGGGGTCACCGTCGCGGAGCTCAATGGCCTCGAAGGCACCGGTGGAGGCGCCGGACGGAACTGCAGCACGGCCGGTGCTGCCATCGTCGAGGCCCACCTCGACCTCGACCGTGGGGTTGCCTCGGGAGTCCAGGATTTCCCGGGCTACGACGACGTCGATGGACGGCACGAGCATCTCCTTCTGGGATGTGACGCTGGGTGTGCGGTGGCGTGTCGGGCCGTGGGACGGCCCCGCCGACTAGAGCCTAACCGCCTCCGGGCACTCGGTCGGCCGACCGCCCGCCTCCTGGGACGAAAAAGGGCCCGAATACCCGCCTTCCGGGACATAGGGCTCTCGCCTGACGGCACATCGGAGCGGACCGGGGCCGGTCACGGGCCGGTCCGGAGCCGGTCCGGGCCCGGGAAACGCCGCCGCCCGGCGCGTGAGGGGAAGACGCGCCGGGCGGTCGGGCTGCCGCGGCGCCGCACGGGCGGCCGCGGTTGTTACTGCAGGATTCAGCTGAGCTTCAGCTTCTGACCCGGGAAGATCAGGTCGGCGTCCGAGACGATGTCCTTGTTGAGCTCGAAGAGCTTCTCCCAGCCACCCTTGACGCCGTTGGCCTCGGCGATGGTGCCCAGGGTGTCGCCGGACTTGACCTCGTACGAGCCGTTGCCGGTCTTCGGGGCCGGGGCCTCGGAGCGCTCGGAGCGGGTGACCGGGGCGGGGGTCTCGCGCTTCGTCTCCTTCTTCGGCTCGGTCTTCTTCGGCTGGGTCTTCTTGGTCTCGGTCTTCGTCTCCGTCTTCTTCGGGGTGTCGGTCGTACCACCACCGGTGTAAGAGGAGTTGGAGAGGCCGACGCCGCAGGACGGCCACGCGCCCTTGCCCTGGCCCTTGAGGACCTTCTCGGCGATGGCTATCTGCTGCGACTTGGAGGCCTGGTTGGCCTGCGCGGCGTACGCCTTGCCGCCGTACGCGGCCCACGTGGAGGACGAGAACTGCAGGCCGCCGTAGTAGCCGTTGCCCGTGTTGATGGACCAGTTGCCACCGGACTCGCACTGCGCGACGCGGTCCCACTCGGAACCGGTGGCGGCGGAGGCCGAGCCGGCCGCCATCAGGGGGGCGGCGACGGCGACACCGGCGACGCCGGCGAGCGTGACGATGCGAGCGGTCCGCTCGATGGCGGTGGCGCGACGGTGCTTGCCCTTGCCGGAATTCAGCATGGAGTTCTCCTCACCGACGCCTGCGAGGTGAGCTGTCGGGTTCGGGCTGATGAGTGCCCGGCCGTGCGACTGGCGCACGACTTAACCCCTAGCCGGTTCCCCGGCCGTCTCTCAACGGCCGCTCCCGGCGCCTACCTTGGTTCCCCCGCTCCTGCCTTCGGCGCTTGACGCGACGAGTGTTTCCTCCGTCCGCCGGCAGGATTCGGCGATGCGGTCGAAGGAGCCCGCGGTGGCGGGCGACTCAGAAGGTAGACAGGTCTCTCCCCGATGTTCAACGAGGAACACCGGGGAGAAACGGCCCCTACTTGCGCCCCCCTCATGGGCGTTTGCGCAGGTGAGGACGGGGTTTGCGGAAGGCTCCAGGCGGGACACGCCAGTTGACCTGAAGAGACACATGTCTCACTTGCAGATAACGGACATTCAGCCTTTTACGGGTGTCCGAAGTGCCGCTATTTCTAACTTAGATCCAGATTCTGACCGGGCTTGATCAGGTTGGCGTCATTGCCGATGACCTGCTCGTTGGCCTGGTAGAGCGCGTTCCAGCCGCCCTTGACCCCCTTGGCAGACGCGATGGTCGCCAGGCTGTCGCCCGCCTGGACCGTGTACGAGGGCTCCGACGCCGCGTCAGACCTGACGGGCACCTCAAGAGCGGGCGTACCACGGTGCTTGCCGGTGCCGGAGGGGTCCGGGATGCCGGCCGGGTCGGTGGTGGCGCCCGGAAGGCCCGGGGCCGACGGGGCGGTAGGGGCGGTCGGGTCGGCCGGGTTGACCGGAGCCTTCGGGTCCGTCGGGCTGCCGGGCGTGGTCGGGCTCCCCGGGGCCGTCGGGTCGGCGGGCGCCGTCGGGGTGCCCGGGGTCGTCGGGTCGCCCGGGAGCACCGGGGCGCTCGGCGAGGTGGACGGCGCGTCCGGATCGGGCATGACGGGCAGTCCGCTGTTCGGCGCGAGCGGCGCCGGCGGAATCGTGAAGACCGGGTCCGGAGCCGGGGTCGGGGCACCGAAGTCCCGCGCCTTCGCGCCGGAGCCGCCGGCCGGGACCGAGTCGTCGGGGCGCGAGGCGCTCGGGGCGATCGGGCCGAGCGTGCCGGGCAGGCCCGGGTCCACGGCGGCCGCGGGGCCGTGCTGGGTCAGTCCGGCCGACTCCGAGCAGTGCCCGAAGGCCTGGGCGCCCTGGGTGCCCAGCACGCGCTCGGCGACGGCGATCTGCTGCGAGCGGCTCGCGAGGTCGGGGCGCGCGGCGAATTCGAGGCCGCCCGATGCGTTCCACTGTTCCTGCGTGAACGAAAGTCCGCCGTAGGACCCGCTGCCGGAGTTGGCGCTCCAGGAGCCGCCGCTCTCGCACTCGGCGACCTTGTCCCACGTGGAGGTGTCTGCTGCGCTCGCGCCGGTGGCGGCGAGCAGCGGCAGGGCCAACGCGGAACCGGTGACCCCGGCGGTGACGACTATCGCGGGTACCTGGCGGGGGCGTCTGTGGCGGCCGTTCCCGGAACGCATGAGCTGCACCTTTCGCATAACGGCTGGGTAACGGCAGAACCTAGCCTTCTTAGCACGTCAGTAACAACTCTTGACGGGGGCTGACTTACGGTCAGGGAGCGTTCAGGGGTTTCGGGGTGTGAACTTGACGGGAAGAGTTCGCAGGCCACGCATGATCAGACCCCCGCGCCAGCGAAGCTCGTTGGGCGGAACTGCGAGTTCCAGATCAGGTAGACGCGTCAGCAAAGTCGCAAGCGCCGTCTGTCCCTCAAGTCGTGCGAGCGGAGCACCCAGGCAGTAGTGGATGCCGTGCCCGTATCCGAGGTGCTGGTTGTCGGTGCGGGAGAGGTCGAGGGTGTCCGGATCGGCGAACCGCTCGGGGTCCCGGTCGGCCGCGGCGAGGACGACGAGCACCGGATCGCCGGCCGCGACGTCCTGGCCGCCGAGGGTCAGCGGCTCGGTGGCGAACCGCCAGGTGGCCAGCTCCACGGGCCCGTCGTAGCGCAGCAGTTCCTCGATGCCGGTCTCCAGCAGGCCGCTCTCGCCGGCGGCGAGGGAGTCCTGGAGGCGGGTGCGCTGACCGGGGTTCATGAAGAGGGAGTGGACGCCGTTGCCGATGAGGTTGACGGTCGTCTCAAATCCGGCAAACAGCAAGATGAAGGCCATTGCCGTGGCCTCGGCCTCGGTCAGGTGGTCACCATGGTCGCTCGCGCGGATCAGGTCCGAAATCAGGTCATTGCCCAGATCATCCCGTTTACGGTGGATGAGTTCACCGAGATAGGTCCGCATCTGCTTCACGGAACGGGCGACCCCGCCGCGCGGGCCGCCGCCGTGCCGGATCATCATCCCGGCCCAGTCGCGGAAGTCGTCCTGGTCCTCGCGCGGTACGCCGAGCATCTCGCAGATGGCGTAGATGGGGAGCGGGAAGGCGAACTCGTGGATGAGGTCCGCTTCCCCCCTGCTCGCGAACTGCTCGATGAGGTGGTCGGTCAGCTCCTGCACCCGCGGGGTGAACTCGGCCACCCTGCGCGGGGTGAACGCCTTCGACACCAGCCGCCGCAGCCGCGTGTGGTCCGGCGGGTCGATGTTGAGCAAATGCGTCATCAGCTCCGCCTTGCGCTCCCCCGGGATCCCGGTCTTGCCCTTGGCGTGCGCCGGCTCCGCGTGGTGCGCCGGGTTCTTGCTGAGCCGCTGGTCGGCGAGGGCCTGGCGGGCGTCGGCGTACCGGGTGACCAGCCAGGCCTCGACCCCGCTCGGGAGCTTGGTGCGGTGCACCGGGGAGTGCTCGCGCAGCCAGGCGTACGCCGGGTACGGATCGGTCGCGAACTCCCAGTCGAACAGGGTCGGGCCCTGGGGAGGAGTGCTGTCTTCGGGGGCTGCGGAGGCTGCGGAGGTCGGCTCATGCACCCGCTGACCGTATCCCGCGGGCCCACCGCCATCCCATATGGGTGGTTCGCCGCGGCTGTCCGTAGATCCGCCATCGCTTGACCTCGCGTTCCCCGGCGTTCCTACTTTCGGTTTTGTGGATGTGAGGATCTTGAAGAGCAGCTTCGCGGTGGTGGAGAGAAGGGCCGAGCACGCGGTCAAGTACTTCTACTCCCACCTCTTCTGGCACAACCCCGGGATCCGTGAGCTCTTCCCGGCCTCCGCCGAGGACATGGAACGCCAGCGCGACCGGCTCTTCGCCGCGCTGACCCACGTGGTCGCCCACCTCGACGACGACAGCCTGCTCCCCTATCTCCACGACCTCGGCCGCGACCACCGCAAGTTCCTCGCCGGCCCCGAGCACTACGCGGCCCTCGGCGCCAGCCTGCTCGCCGCGCTCGCCCGGACCTGTGGCGAGTCCTGGACCCCGACCGTGGAGAAGGCCTGGTCCGAGGCGTACCAGGTGATCGCCGACGCCATGATGGCCGGGGCCGCCGCGAGCGAGGACCCGCCGTGGTGGGAGGCCGAGATCGTGCGCCACCTCCGGTACGGGGAGGACATAGGGGTGCTGACCCTGCGCCCGCACGCCCCCTTCGCCCACCTCCCCGGCCAGTACGCGAGCGTGAGCAGCGAACGGGTCCCGAGGACCTGGCGCACGTACTCCATCGGAAACGCCCCGCGCCCCGACGGCACCCTCGACCTGCACGTCAGCCGTATCGAGGACGGCCGGCTCAGCACCGTCCTGGTCCGCGAGGCCCGACCCGGCGAGATGCTGCGGCTCGGCGCGGCCGGCGGGCAGCTGACGCTGCGCCGCGCCGACCGCCCGGTCAGCCTGATCGCCGCGGGCACCGGCTGGGCGCCGATCCGGGCCATGGTGGAGGAGCTCGCCGGGCAGCCTCCCGACCAGGACGTACGGCTCTTCGTCGTCGCCCGGGACGCCGCGTACCTGTACGACCGCCCGCTGATCGACGAGTACGCCGCCGCCCTCGGCTGGCTCGGCGTCACCTACATCACGCCCGCCCCCGGGCAGCACCGCAACCAGGCCACCGGGCGGCTGGCGACCGCGCTCGGCCACCGGGCCATGTGGCCCGAGCAGGACGTCTACCTCAGCGGGCCGGCGCCCTTCGTCGAGCAGACCGTGCACGTACTGAAGGAGCTGGGCGCCCTGCCGGGCCGGATCTTCCACGACACCGTGCCCGCCGCCGGCACCGGCCACGGCCCGGGCGGCCGGCCCCTGGGCTTCGGCGAGTGGTTCCTCGGCCGCCCCGAGCCGCACTGGCACAACCCGTCGGGCCGCGCCCCCCGCTAGGCCGTGGATTACTCGCCGACGCCCTCGGCCGCCCTGATCGCGTCCCGGTAGGTGCGGGCCGCCGCGCGCAGCGCGGTCTCGGGGTCGATGCCCGCCGCCTCGGCGCGCGCGGCCAGTTCCAGCAGCTCGTACCCGATGCCCTCGCCGCGGGGCAGTTCCACGGCCAGGCCGCCCGCGCGGACCCGGCCGGCGAGCTTGGCCGCGAGCGCGAGTCCGGGCTGGCCCAGCGGGATCCCGTCGGTGACCGACTCCCGCTGCTTCTCGACCGCCTTGGTGCGCTGCCAGTGCGCGCTGACGTCCTCCGGGGTCTGCGCGTCCGCGTCCCCGAAGACGTGCGGGTGCCGGTGGATCAGCTTCTCGACGAGGCCGCCGGCCACGTCGTCGATGGAGAACGGCTCGTCGGGATGTTCCTCGGCGATCCGCGCGTGGAAGACCACCTGGAGCAGTACGTCGCCGAGCTCCTCGCGCAGCGCGTCCCGGTCCCCGTCCTCGATGGCCTCGACGAGTTCGTACGCCTCCTCCGTGGCGTACTTGACCAGTGCCTCGTGGGTCTGGCGCGAGGTCCAGGGACATTCGCGGCGGACCCGGTCCATCACCTGCACGAGGTCGAGCAGGCGGGCGCCGGGCAGGTCGTACGAGCCGGGCAGCAGTTCGAGGTCGGGCATGTCGACGCGGCCGGAGCCGGCGAGCCGGGCCAGTCCGTCGGTGAGCCGCCGGTCGCCCTCGCCGGACGGGATCACCACGACCGTGCGGCCGCCGGCGCAGGCCTCGACCAGCGCGTGCGCGTCCGGGGCCTCGTGCGCGACCTCGACGCCCGCCTCGCGCAGGTACGGCAGCTGCGGGTGGCCCGGGTCGGCGCACAGCACCCGGTCCGCGGCGTGCAGGGTCTGCCAGGCCGGCCAGGACAGCAGGCCGGGGGCGACCCGGTGGCTCGCGGTCAGCAGGACGATCCGGCCGGCGGCCGTGGCGTCGGCGGGTCCGGCGTGGGCGGGTCCGGCCGGGGCGGGCACGGCGGGGGCGGGTTCGGCGGCGTGGTCGGTCACCCTCCGAACCTACCTCCGCACCGGCGGCTCAGGCTCCGGCGGGGGCCTGCTCGGGCCGGGTCCGCTGGACGATCCAGGGGGTGTCCTGGTCGCCGAGCACGATCTGCTGCGCGTCCCAGACTCCGTAGCGCGGGTTCACCTCGATGTGCAGGGTCTTCGCGGCGGACGCGAGCTTTCCGACGGCCTTGTCCTGGCTGCCGTAGTGGTCGAAGAGCTTGTCGCGCAGCAGCTTGAAGCGGGCGTCGGCGTCGAGCTGCCCGGGCGCCAGCTGGGCCTGCTCCAGGGCCGCCGCGGCCAGCTTCTCCGTTCCGCCCGCCTTCTCCAGCTGGGCCTTGCGGAAGTCCTGGACCTCCTTCTCGCTGACGCTCACGCCCGCGTCCTCGGCGGCGCGCTCCAGCACGACGGTCTGGATCATCTTGTTGAGCTTGACCCGCTCCAGGCCGGGAGAGGACTGGATCAGCTGGGCGGCGGTGGACCCGGCTTCGTTCTGCGCCGCGCGGACATCGTTCACCTGGGCCTGGAGCGCGGAGGTGGTGATGCGTTCGCCGCCGACGACGGCCGCGGTGCCGGGCCGGGCCTGGCCCGAACAGGCGGTCAGCAGGGGGGCCGCCACGAGCAGGGCGGCGGAGACGGAGAGCGCAGTGCGACGGTGCAAAGGAGCCTCCAGGGCCGGGAGATTGTGCGTCGGTGCACAAGGGCCGTGCGGTGATCGATGGTATGCAGTCAAGGGGATCCGAGCCACTGCTTCGACCAACGATTCCCGGGGTGTTGGGGTACGCGTCTGTTGATGTCGCAGCCACCCGGTGGCAACCCTGTGGTCCACCGGCGGTGCCAAAGTCGGCCCACCATGTCGACACCGCACCGCTCGCCGCGCCGCCTGAGCCTGCGCGGCTCGGCCCTCGCCGCCCTGATCACGGTCGTGGCCGTCTGTGCCGGGGACGCGGTCGCCCGCGTGTTCCCGTACGGACACCGCCACCGCAGCATCAACGACCTCGGCAACCAGTTCGTCCCCTTCCACGCGCACCTGTGGGACCTCCTGCACGGGCGGGCGGAGGGCGGGCTGCTGTTCAACTGGCAGTCCGGCTTCGGCACGAGCTTCCTGCCCGACTTCGGCACGTACCTCTCCAGCCCGTTCGCGGTGCTCGTCGGCCTCTTCCCGCGCGAGGACATCGACCTCGCGGTGTACGTGGTCACCGTGCTGAAGATGGCCGCGGCCGCGGCGGCGATGGCCTGGCTGCTGCGCACGCAGCGCCGCGGGCCGTGGTGGGCGGCGGGCCTGCTGGCGGCCTCGTACGCGCTGTGCGGCTGGTCGGTGATCGAGGCCTCGTACAACCCGATGTGGCTGGACGGGCTGATCGCGTTCCCGCTCCTGTGTCTGACGGGTGAATGGGCGCTGCGGGGGCGCCGGCCCGCCGCCGCCGTCCTCGTGGTGGCGCTCTGCTGGACGGCGAACTTCTACACGGCGTACATGGCGACGCTGGGCGCGGCGCTGGTGCTCCTGGTACGGGTGGTGCTGACGCGCGAGGGCGTACGGGGGCGGCTGGCGGTCCTCGTACGCGGCGGCGGAACGACCCTGCTGGGCATCGCGGTGTCCGCGCCGGTGCTGGTGCCGCTCTTCCTGAGCTCGAAGCAGGCGTACCCGGGGTGGACGCGGCAGTTCGACCCGGTGTCCTGGCCGGACCTGTTCGCGCGGATCCTGCCCGCGACGTACTCCTTCTCCTCGCCGGCGCTGTTCGTGGGCACGGGGACACTGCTGCTGGTGGCGGCCCTGCCGTTCCACGGGGCGGCGGCGCTGCGCACCCGCATGTGGTGGGCGGGGCTGACGTCGGCCGTGCTGGTCTCCTTCCAGTGGACGCCCACGCATCTGGCCTGGCACGTCTTCGCGACCCCGAACGGGAGCCCGTACCGGCAGACGTTCGTGCTGGCCGGGGTGGCCGTGATCGCCGCGTGGACCGGGCTGGCGGCCGGGCTGCCGAAGCCGCGGGCGCTGGCGGCGGGGGCGGCGGTGCTGGCCGCGGCGGCCGTGGCGGCCGGCGGCAGCACGCTGGCGACGACGTGGGGCCTCGGGCTGTTCTGTGGCGGCCTGGCGCTGGCGGCGGGGGCCTGGTGGTCCCTGCGCCACCGCCGGCTGGTCCTCCCGGCGGCCGGGGTGCTGGCGCTCGTACTGATCGGGCAGGCGGCCGCGACGACGGCGTTCGGGCACAAGGGCAAGCTGGGCGGACTGGACGACTACCCCTCGTGGGGCACGGCGCACACGGCCCGCTCCGCGGCGCTGGCCGGCGCCGAGGGCTGGCCCGCGTACCGCACGGACCCGAGCCGGCCGGCGCTGACGGGCAACGATCCGCTGCTGCTGGGCGGGGAGGGCGGCGCGTACTACAGCAGCCACACCCCGGACGTGTTCACGCGGACGATGGTGGCCCTCGGTGCGGGCTGGACCTCGCGCGGGCGCAACGTGCAGAGCATCGACAACCCGGTGACGGACGCGGTCTTCGCGGTCGGCGCCCGCCTGCGGCCCGACGGCACGATCAGCAGCGCGCAGGACGTCCCGCCGCTGGTCACGATCCGCCCGCCGGGGCCCGTGCCCTCGTACGGGGCGGCCGACGGGCCCCCGTTCGCCAACCAGGAGCTGCTGCTGGGCGCCAAGGTGTACGAGGACCCCGTCGCGCCCGGGGTGTGCCGCGCGGGCACGGAGGCCTACCTGTGGGCCCCGGAGTACAACGCGACGGCCCGCCTCGCGGACGGCCGCGCCTTCCGGCTGAACGGCAACGCCCCGCGCAACCGGGCGGCCCTCCAGCCGCTGGGCGCCTCCCGGGGAGCCTCCTCGGCGCTGGTCTTCGACGCTCCCGCGCCGCCGCGCTGGGCCCTGTCCTGCCTGGACCGCGCCCGCCTGGACCCGGCGGTGGCCGCCCTGCGGGCGACGGCTCCGACGCAGCTGCGGGTGGGCTCCTCGACCGTCGGCGCCACCGTCCCGGCGGGCACCACGGGCACGGCGGTCCTCTCCTCCCCGGCGATCGCGGGCTGGACCTGCAACGGCCGGCCCGCCACGCCCTACCTGGGCCTGGTCTCCGTCCCGCTGACCCCCGCCACGACCACCGTCTCCTGCTCCTTCCGCCCTCCCGGCCTCGTCCCGGGCGCGGCGGTCACGGCCGTGTCCCTGCTGGTCCTGGCCGGGCTGCTGGTGGCGGAGCGCCGCCGCAGGCCCCGGACCGGCCGCATCGCCGGTCCGGACGGCCCGGAGGCCGGCGCACCCGCGGAGCTCGCCGCGGCCAGGGCCTGAGCCGCGGGCCTCAGCGGACCTGGCTGAGCCAGTGGAGGGTGCGGCGGACCTCCGTGGAGAAGGGGTGGTTCGGGCCGTGGACGCGGTCCGCGTCGAACAGCAGCCGGACCAGGGTGTCGTGGGCCGCCGGCCGGTCGCCCAGGGAGAGCAGCAGCTGGGCTATCCGGCGGCGGACCTCCAGCGGGAGGCCGGGGTCCGGGTTGGCGTAGTGGTTCTCGAACAGCGGGAGCAGCGAGCGGTATTCGGCCAGGGCCGCCCCCGGAGAGTCGAGCTGTTCCAGGCACTGCGCCGCGTCGTAGCGGAAGCGCAGGGACTGCGGGTCGCCCGCCGGGAACTCGTCGGCGAGGCGGCGCAGTTCGGGCAGGGCGCGGCGGTACTGGCCGTCGTCCATCAGCGTGGCCGCGTACTGCTTGCGCAGCGAGCGGACCACCGTGGAGTGCTCGCCGTGCTCGGCCGCCGCGGCCGGCAGGATCCCGCCGAGGATGTCCCCGGCCTGGGTGAGGCGGCCCTGCTCCAGGAGGCTGCGGGCCTCGTCCACCGCGGCCGGGATGTCCGGCTTGGGCGGCGTCTGCGGTGTCTGCGGCGTGGGCGGTGACGTCGGCTGCGGCGGGATGGTGGAGGCGCGGTCCGGCCAGGGGGCCTGGGGGCGCAGGAAGGGGCGGGTCGGGTCGAGCGCGCCCGCCGGGGTGCCCTGCTTGGGCAGCAGCGACGTGAGGGACTCGTACACGGCCTGCGCGGAGGCGGGCCGGTCCTGCGGGTCCTTCGCCAGGAGGTGCAGCAGGACCGCCTCCAGCTGGTGCGGGACCTCCGGGCGCAGCCGGCGCACCGGGACCGGCGGCTCGTACAGGTGGCGGTGCAGGACGCCGAGCGCGGTGGACCCGGCGAACGGGACGTTGCCGCTGAGGAGTTCGTACAGCAGCACGCCGAGGGCGTAGAGGTCGGTGTACGGGCCGACGGCGCCGCCCATCGCCTGCTCGGGCGCCATGTACGCCGGGCTGCCGATCGGGGTGCCGGTGCTGGTGAGGCGGGTGGTGTCGGTGTCCATCACCGAGGCGACGCCGAGGTCCAGGACCAGCACGGTGCCGTCCGGGCGGACCATCACGTTGCGCGGCTTCAGGTCGCGGTGCACGATCGGCACCGCGTGCACGGCCGACAGCACCCCGCACAGCTGCGCGATCACGGCGACCGCCCACGGCCAGGGGTACGGGTCGTGCTGCGCGAGGTGGTCGGCGAGGTCGGTGCCCTCGACGTAGCCCATGACGAGGAACAGCTCGTCGCCGTCGCTGCCCGCGTCGTGGACCGTGACCAGGCCCGGGTGGTCCACCTGCGCCGTGACCCGGCATTCGCGCACGAAGCGGCGGCGCAGCTCGTCGGCGACGGAGCCGGGGCCGGCCACCTTGTCGGGGCGCAGCAGCTTGACGGCGACGCGGCGGTCCAGCCGCTGGTCGTACGCCGTCCAGACCTGGCCCATGCCGCCCTGTCCCAGGACGGAGGCGAGCCGGTAGCGCTCGCCGATGATCCGGTCTCCCTCGGTCACCGGGCCGGGTCCTCACCGTCGTTGCCGGGGGCGTGCGGGTTCGGGTTCTGCGCGGTGGGGTTCTGCGGGTTCGGGTGCGGGTGCGGCGTCTGCTTGCGCAGCAGTTCGCTCAGCTCGTCGAGCTCGGCGCGGACCTGCCCGATCCGCGGCGGGGTGGCCGGGGCGGGGGCCGGGGTCGGCGTGGGCGTCTGCTGCTGCACCGGCGGGTACCCGTACGCAGGGCGCTGCGGCTGCTGCTGCGGTACGTACGGAGCGGGCTGCGCCGGGTACCAGGGGGCGGTCATGGCCGCCGCCCGTGCCGCCGAGTGGTGCTGGATATCGGCGACGAGGAAGTACACGCAGGTCAGGAACCCGGTGATGATGACGCCGAAGGCGCCCGTATTGCCCTGCCAGCCGTTGGTCTCGGGCGTCGGGTCGGCGCCGATCAGCGCGACCCAGCCGACGGTGAGCACGCAGTTGACGGCCAGCAGCCACCAGTCCCGGGGCCTGCGGGTGACGACCGCGAGCCGCAGCATCGTGCCCCAGCCCAGGAAGCCGCAGCTCAGGACGGGCAGCAGGGCGAACAGCACGCGCAGTGCCACGACTCCCCCGGTACTGGGCTGGGGGCCTTGCTGCGGCGGGAGGCCGGGGCCGTGCATCGCTGCTCCTGACGGACCGTGTCGACGAAGTTTCGGGTCTGAGCGTATACAGCGTTTCCGGCCGCCAGTGAGGGGATGCGCGCAACCGTTGCAGGGTCGCCGCACAGCTCCCGGCGGGCGCGGGCCGCGGGGGGCGCGCGGAAATCGTGGACGCCCCCTGACCGGCGGCGACTACCCTCGGCAGTCGAGTTGTTGTTCCAGGGGGGAATCCACATGCGAAGCCGGACCATCGGCGTGTCGGTGCTGACCACGACGGCCTTGTTCGGACTGACGACGGCCTGCGCGCCGGTCGGCGGGAGCAAGGCCGCCGACATCGGCCGGGCCGCCCGGGCCGCCGCGCCGGCCTCGGCCGGGGCCACGCCGGCGCCGGCCGCGAAGGGCAAGGGGGCGGGCAAGGGCACCGGCATGCTCGCGGACCTGTCGGGTGCCGAGATCCTGAGCCAGGCGCACGAGGCCATGCGCAAGGTCGAATCGGCCCGTGTCGTCGCGAAGATGCACGAGGAGGGCAGCCCGGTCGAGTTCGACCTCACCCTCGACAAGAAGGGCAGCTGCAAGGGGACGGTCCGGTACGACGGGATGGGCAAGGTGGACCTGATCAAGTCCACGGACCTCATCCACTTCAAGGGCGACGCCGACTACTGGCGGGGGACGGCCGCGAAGGAGCACGCCCCCAAGAGGCAGACGGACGCGATGGTCACGATGCTCGCCGACCGCTGGCTGAAGATGCCGGTCTCCGACGCCAAGGCTTCCGCGATGAAGCACCTCTGCGACCTGGAGAAGCTGACGGACGGCGGCGGCCGGCCCAACCCGCTGGCCCGCAAGGGCGAGACGGTCACCATCGACGGAAAGCAGGCGCTGGCGGTCATCACGGCGGCCAAGGAGGGCACGGAGACCGACTACATCGCCACCCAGGGCACTCCGTACGTCCTCAAGTCCACCGTCTCGGGGGACGAGACCGGGGAGGTCCTCTTCTCCGGCTTCGGCACGCCGGTCGACACGGCCCTGCCGGAGGGCGCGGACGTCCTGGACCTGTCGAAGCTGGGCGACGGCGGACCGGCCGAGACGGTCTGAGCCTTCACGGCCCGCGCCGCGGCCGGGGACCCCGAGGTCCCCGGCCGCGTACGTCTCAAGAACCGAGGATCGTGGTGAGGAACTCCCCGGTCCAGGACAGCAGTTCCCGCCCGACCAGCGGCTTGCCGCCCACCCGGGCCGTCTTCGGCCGCGGGATCAGCACCTGCGAGGTGGCCGGCTTGAGCACCGAGCCCGGGTAGAGCCGCTTGAGCCGCAGCTCCTGCGATTCCCGCAACTCCACGGGCCCGAAGCGGATGTTGACGCCCTGGAGGGTGATGTCGCCGACCCCGCAGGCCCGCGCCAGCATCCGCAGCCCCGCCACCAGCAGCAGGTTCTCCACCGGCTCGGGCAGCTTGCCGTAGCGGTCGTGGAGCTCTTCCCGTACGGCCTTGATGTCCGCCTCGGAGTTCGCCGACGCGATGGACCGGTACGCCTGCAGGCGCAGCCGCTCGCCCGGCGCGTAGTCGTGCGGGACGTGCGCGTCGACCGGCAGCTCGATCTTGACCTCCAGCGGCGGCTCCTCCTCCACCCCGCCCTCGATCGCCGCCCGGTAGTCCGCGACGGCCTCGCCGACCATGCGGATGTACAGGTCGAAGCCGACGCCCGCGATGTGGCCGGACTGCTCGCCGCCGAGCAGGTTGCCCGCGCCGCGGATCTCCAGGTCCTTCATCGCCACGTACATGCCGGCGCCCATCTCGGTGTGCTGGGCGATCGTCGCGAGCCGCTCGTGCGCGGTCTCGGTCAGCGGCTTCTCCGGCGGGTAGAGGAAGTACGCGTACCCGCGCTCGCGCCCTCGGCCCACGCGGCCGCGCAGCTGGTGGAGCTGGGAGAGGCCGAAGTTGTCCCCGCGCTCCACGATGAGGGTGTTGGCGTTGGAGATGTCGATGCCGGACTCGACGATCGTCGTCGAGACGAGCACGTCGAACTTCTTCTCCCAGAAGTCCACGACGACCTGTTCCAGGGCCTGTTCGGACATCTGGCCGTGCGCGGTCGCGATCCGCGCCTCGGGCACGATCTCGCGCAGCTTGGCGGCCGCCCGGTCGATGGACTCGACCCGGTTGTGGATGTAGAAGCACTGGCCCTCGCGCAGGAGTTCGCGCCGGATGGCCGCGCCGATCTGCTTCTCCTCGTACGGGCCGACGAAGGTGAGCACCGGGTGGCGCTCCTCCGGCGGGGTGGTGATCGTCGACATCTCGCGGATGCCGGTCACCGCCATCTCCAGGGTGCGCGGGATCGGGGTCGCGGACATCGTCAGCACGTCCACGTTGGCGCGCAGCTTCTTCAGCTGCTCCTTGTGCTCGACGCCGAAGCGCTGCTCCTCGTCGACGATGACCAGGCCCAGGTCCTTGAACTTGGTCTCCTGCGAGAACAGCCGGTGCGTACCGATGACGATGTCGACCGAGCCCTCCTTGAGCCCCTCCAGGGTGGCCTTGGACTCGGTGTCGCTCTGGAAGCGGGACAGCGCCTTCACGTTGACGGGGAACTGGCTGTAGCGCTCGGAGAAGGTCCCGAAGTGCTGCTGCACGAGGAGGGTGGTGGGGACGAGGACGGCAACCTGCTTGCCGTCCTGGACCGCCTTGAAGGCCGCGCGGACCGCGATCTCGGTCTTGCCGTATCCGACGTCGCCGCAGATGAGGCGGTCCATGGGGACGGACTTCTCCATGTCCTCCTTGACCTCGGCGATGGTGGTGAGCTGGTCGGGCGTCTCCGCGTACGGGAAGGCGTCCTCCAGCTCGCGCTGCCAGGGGGTGTCGGGGCCGAAGGTGTGGCCGGGGGCGGCCATGCGGGCGCTGTAGAGCTTGATGAGGTCGGCGGCGATCTCCTTGACCGCCTTCTTCGCGCGCGCCTTGGTCTTGGTCCAGTCGGCGCCGCCGAGCCGGTGCAGGGTCGGGGCCTCGCCGCCGACGTACTTGGTGACCTGCTCCAGCTGGTCGGTGGGGATGTAGAGCCGGTCGCCGGGCTGGCCGCGCTTGGCGGGGGCGTACTCGACGAGGAGGTACTCGCGGGTGGCGCCCTGGACGGTGCGCTGCACCATCTCGATGTAGCGGCCGACACCGTGCTGCTCGTGGACGATGTAGTCGCCGACCTCCAGGGTGAGGGGGTCGATGGCCTTGCGGCGCCGGGTCGGCATCCGGCCGAGGTCCTTGGTGGCGGTGCGCTGGCCGGTCAGGTCGGTCTCGGTGAGGACGGCGAGCTTGAGGGCGGGGTCGATGAACCCGTTGTCGAGGGAGCCGCACGCCACGTGGACGATCGACGGCTCCAGGGTGCGCAGGTCCGCCTCCAGGCGGGCCGCGATGCCCTCGCCGCCGAGCACCTCGACGGTGCGGGCGGCCGGGCCGTGGCCCTCGGTGAGGTAGACGGTGTGCCAGCCGTCGGCGATCCAGCCCTTGGTGTCGGCGAGCGCCCGGGCGGTGTCGCCGCGGTAGGCCTCGGGGGCGTGCATGCCGAGCCCCAGGGTGTCGGCCGCCGAGGCGGCGTCGTCCGCCGCGAAGGGGGACACCGACCACCACATCATGCCGAGCTCGCGCGCGTGCTCCCGTACGTCCGCGATCCCGCGCAGCGAGGCCGCGCCGACGTCGATGGGGGCCTCGCCGCCGCCGGCGGTCGCGGCCCAGGAGGCCATGAGGAACTCCTGCGAGGTCGCGACGAGGTCGGCGGCCCGGGTGCGGACCCGCTCCGGGTCGCACACGACGGCCATGGACCCGGCCGGCAGGACGTCGATCAGCAGTTCCATGTCGTCGACGAGGACCGGCGCGAGGGACTCCATGCCCTCCACCGCGATCCCCTCGGCGATCTTGTTCAGCAGTTCGCCGAGCTCGGGGTGGGCCTCGGCGAGGGCCGCGGCCCGCTCCCGTACCTCGTCGGTCAGCAGCAGCTCCCGGCAGGGCGGGGCCCACAGCCCGTGCTCGGCCACCTCCAGGGAGCGCTGGTCGGCGACCTTGAAGTAGCGGATCTCTTCGACCTCGTCGCCCCAGAACTCCACGCGCAGCGGGTGCTCCTCGGTGGGCGGGAACACGTCGAGGATGCCGCCGCGCACGGCGAACTCGCCGCGCTTCTCGACGAGCTCGACGCGGGCGTACGCGGCTGCGGCGAGCGCCTCGGTGACCTCGCCCAGATCGGCGCTGTCGCCGTGCCGAAGGCTCACCGGGACCAGGTTTCCGAGCCCCTTGACCTGCGGCTGGAGCACGGACCGGATCGGCGCGACGACCACGGAGACGGGCCCCGCGGCCGGGTCGTCCTTGCTCGGGTGCACCAGCCGGCGCAGTACGGCGAGCCGCCGGCCCACGGTGTCGCTGCGCGGGGAGAGCCGCTCGTGCGGAAGGGTCTCCCAGGACGGGTACTCGGCGACCTCGTCGGGCGGCAGGAAGGACCGCAGCGCGGCGGCCAGGTCCTCGGCCTCCCGCCCGGTGGCGGTGACCGCGAGCACGGTCCGCTCGGTCCTGGCCGCCAGCGCGGCGATGGCGAAGGGCCGTGCTGCCGGGGGTCCGACGAGATCCACGTGCATGCGGTTGCCGTCCCCGGCCGCGGTGACCGCCTCGGCGAGGGCCGGGTCCCGGGTGACGGCGTCGAGCAGTCCGTGCAGGCTCATGAAAGGAGGCTTCCGTCCGGTGAAGGGGCAACGCGAAGGACCCGACACGTCTCACGGGCCGGGGCTTCCCACCCTACGACGCCCCCCGGTCCCCCGCGCGAGGGATTGCGGCCACCGCGAGGAGCGCCGGCCCGGGAACGCCGTCGGTCCCGGTCGGCCCCCGAAGGGCTGACCGGGACCGGCGGTCCCCCGAACGAACGCTGAGCCGGCTACTCGCTCGCGATCGCGTTCAGTACGTTCATCCGCCCTGCCCGGAAGGCCGGGACCAGTGCGGCGAACAGGCCCACGAAGGCCGACCCGGCGAACACGCCGATGATCGTCGGCCAGGGGATCTCCAGCACCTTCAGGCCCTCCAGGGCGAGCAGCTGCTGCGCCGTGGCTCCCCAGCCCATGCCCAGGCCGAGGCCGAGCAGGGCGCCGAAGAGGGCGATGACCACGGACTCCAGGCGGATCATGCGGCGCAGCTGGCGGCGGGAGAGGCCGATGGCGCGCATCAGGCCGATCTCGCGGGTCCGCTCGACCACCGAGAGGGCCAGGGTGTTCACGACACCCAGGACCGCCACGATGATCGCGAGGCCGAGGAGCCCGTAGACCATGTTCAGCAGCTGGCCGACCTGGTCCTTGAGGGACTTCTTGTAGTCGGTCTGGTTCTGCACCTGGTACTGGGGGTACTCCGCGAGCGCGCCCTTGACGGCGGTGTACGCGGCGTCCGCCTTCCCGTCGGCGGCCTTGGCCAGCAGCATGAACGGCCGCGGCATCCGGTCGGCCGGCAGGAACTGCTCGGCGGTCGCGGTGCTGATGTACATCACGCCCTTGTCGAGGTTGCCCTCGTCGGAGGTGATCGCGGCGACCTTCAGCTTGGTGCTCCGGCCCCCGGTGAAGGCGACCGTCAGCTCGTCGCCGACCTTGACGTGGTGCTCGTCCGCGAAGAGCGAACCGACCGACATCGCGCCCTTGCCGTACGCCGCCGCGTGCTCGCCGGCGATCATCTTGCGCCGGACGTCCTGGGCGTACGTGGGGTCGTTGACGCTGATGCCGCCGTCCTTGACGAAGCCGTCGGGGGCGGTGACCTTCGCCTCCACCTCCCGGTACGCGGTGACGTGGTCGAGGTCCTTGGTGGCGCGCAGCGCCTGCTCGGCCTGCGGCATGATCGGCTGGCCGGTCTGGGACTGGACGATGTAGTCCGCGCCGACCGACTTGTCGAGCTCGTCGGTGGCGGAGGCCACCATCGAGGAGCCGACCACCGACAGGCAGGCGACCAGCGCCAGTCCGATCATCAGCGCGGCGGCGGTGGCGCCGGTACGCCGCGGGTTGCGCAGCGCGTTGCGCTCGGCGAGGCGGCCGACGGACCCGAAGGGCCGCAGGACGATGCCGGAGAGCAGCCGGACCACGAGGCCGGCGAGCAGCGGGCCGATCACGATGAAGCCGATGAGGGTGAACAGCACGCCCAGGGACAGCCAGAGCGAGCCGGCGGCGGCCTTGTCGGCTGCCGCGGCGAGGAACAGGCCCGCGCCGCCGATGCCGGTGAGGACCAGGCCCACGGCGGCCCGGATGCGGCCGGCCTTCTTGTCGCCGGGGGTGCCGGCGTCGCGCAGGGCGGCCATCGGGGAGACCTTGCCGGCCCGGCGGGCCGGGATGAACGCCGAGACGACGGTGACGATGATGCCGAGCACCAGGCCGACGACCGGGGTGGTCCAGGCGATGGTCAGGTCGTCGGTGGACAGGTGCATGCCCATCTGACCCATGAGCTGCATCAGGCCGACGGCCAGGCCCACACCGGCGCCGACCCCGAGGATCGAGCCGACCAGGCCGAGCAGGAAGGCCTCGACGATCACGGACTTGAGCACCTGGCCGCTGTCGGCGCCGATGGCGCGCATCAGGCCGATCTCGCGGGTGCGCTGGGCGACCAGCATCGAGAAGGTGTTGAAGATGAGGAAGATGCCGACGAGGAAGGCGATTCCGGCGAAGCCGAGCATCACGTACTTCATGACGTCGAGGAAGGAGCCGACGTCCTTGCGGTTGGCGTCCGCGGCCTCCTTGGCGGTCTGGAGCTTGTACGTGTCCGCGCCGACGGCCTTGGCGACGTTCGCCTTCAGCTGGGTGTCGCTGACCCCGTCCTTCGCGGTGACGTTGACGTGGGTGAAGAGGCCGGGGCCGCCGAGCAGCTTCTCCTGCGCGGTGGCGGTGTCGAAGTAGACGATCGCCGCACCCGGGTTGGTCACGGTGAAGGTGGCGATACCGCTGATCTTGGCGCGGATGTCGCCGGTGATGGCGATGGTGCGCAGTTCGTCGCCGAGCTTCAGGTGGTGCTTCTTCGCGGTGTCCGCGTCGACCATCATCTCGGTCGGGCCGCGCGGGGCCTGGCCGGAGGTGATCTTCATGGACTTGAGCTCGTTGTCGTTCCAGTTGCCCGCGATGGTCGGGGCGCCGGTGGTCGAGCCCATGTTCTCGTTCTTGGCGTTGACGACCGTGACGGACATCGAGACGACGGCGCCCTCGGCGCTCTTGACGCCCTCGGCCTTCCCGACCTGCTCGACGGCGGAGGCGGACAGCACCTCCGGCTTGCCGCGGTTCGGGTTGTCCTCGCCGCCCTCGGCAGCCTTCGGGGTGACCGTGACGTTGGCGCTGGTGACGCCGAACAGCTTGTCGAAGGTGGTGTTCATGGTGTCGGTGAACACCAGGGTGCCGCAGACGAAGGCGACGGAGAGCAGGACGGCTACGGCGGAGAGCGCCATCCGCCCCTTGTGCGCGACGAAGTTGCGCCGCGAGGTCTTCAGTACGGTGCCCGCGCTCACGAGGTCCGCCCGCGCGCGTCGAAGTCCTTCATCCGGTCGAGCACCTGGTCGGCGGTGGGCGCGTACATCTCGTCCACGATCCGGCCGTCGGCCAGGAAGATCACCCGGTCCGCGTACGAGGCGGCCACCGGGTCGTGCGTGACCATCACGATGGTCTGGCCGAGCTCGTCCACCGAGCGGCGCAGGAAGCCGAGGACCTCGGCGCCGGCCCGGGAGTCCAGGTTTCCGGTGGGCTCGTCGCCGAAGATGATCTGCGGACGGGCCGCGAGGGCGCGGGCGACGGCCACGCGCTGCTGCTGGCCGCCGGAGAGTTCGGTCGGGCGGTGCTTGAGGCGACCGGCGAGGCCGACGGTCTCGACGACGCGGTTCAGCCACTCCGCGTCGGGCTTGCGGCCCGCTATGTCCATGGGGAGCGTGATGTTCTCCAGGGCGTTGAGCGTGGGCAGCAGGTTGAACGCCTGGAAGATGAAGCCGATCCGGTCACGGCGCAGCTGGGTGAGCTTCTTGTCCTTCAGCCCGGTGATCTCGGTGTCGTCCAGGTGGATCTGCCCGCTGGTCACGGTGTCGAGACCGGCGAGGCAGTGCATGAGCGTGGACTTGCCGGAGCCGGAGGGGCCCATGATCGCCGTGAACTGGCCGCGCTTGATGTCCACGTCCACCTCGTCGAGGGCGACCACGCGCGTCTCCCCGGCGCCGTAGGCCTTGACGACCTTGCGCGCCCGGGCGGCGACGGCTTCATGCCCTCCAGTACCCCCGTGCCTGGTTTCGGTCATAGCCGTTGTCACGGTGCTTCCCCTCGTTGATGCGTTGCTCGCGCTGCCGCGCATGTGGCCGGATTCGGCTGTCTTGCCGTCGTGAAGTCTGCGGGGCGGAGGCGGCCGGCGCGCTGGTGCCCATCGCCGTATCCACCGGGGGGTTAACCCCACCCCTGCCCGTAGGAACCAGTTAAGGACCTCGCCGGGCCGTCCTCCTCCTCCGCCGGGACGAATGACCCCTGGGCCCTTGTGAGGAGCAACCCCTAGGGGTTCTGCATCTTTTGGCGGATCAGCTCTGGGGGCTACCGGGGGGATACCGCCGGATACCCCGTGATGAGAAGGTGTTCCCCGCGGATACGTGCACGGTGAAAGGATCTTGGTGGGCGCAGAGGAGGGCACGGGCGAGCGCACCGGGGCCGTACCGGCGGCCGACGCGTCGGCTCCCGGCGGGCGGAAGCCTCGTACCGCCCTGGTCAGCGCCCTCATGCTGGCGATGGCCCTCGTCGCCCTCGACAGCTCGATCGTCTCCACCGCCGTCCCCCAGATCGTCGGCGACCTCGGCGGCTTCTCCGTCTTCTCCTGGCTCTTCGCGGGCTACCTGCTCGCCGTCACCGTCACGCTCCCCGTCTACGGGAAGCTCTCCGACACCCTCGGGCGCAAGCCCGTACTGCTCTTCGGCATAGCCCTGTTCATCGTCGGCTCGCTGCTGTGCGCGCTCGCCTGGAACATGGCCGCCCTCATCGCCTTCCGCCTCGTCCAGGGGCTGGGCGGCGGCGCCCTCCAGGGCACCGTGCAGACCCTGGCCGCCGACCTCTACCCGCTCAAGGACCGCCCGCGGATACAGGCGCGGATGTCCTCCGTCTGGGCCGCCTCCGCCGTGGCCGGCCCGGCGCTCGGCGGGCTCATCGCCTCGTACACCGACTGGCGCTGGATCTTCCTGATCAACCTGCCGCTCGGCGGACTGGCCCTGTGGATGCTCGCCCGCCACCTCGTCGAGCCCGTACGGTCCCCCGGGCGCCGCGGCCCGATCGACTGGGCGGGCGCCCTCGGCGTCTTCGCCTGCGGCGGACTGCTGCTCTTCGCCCTCGTGCAGGGCGGGGTCGCCTGGCCCTGGCTGTCGGCGCCCTCCCTCGGACTGCTGGGCGCGAGCGCGCTGCTGGCGGCCGTCGTCGTCCGGATCGAACGCCGGGCGGCGGAGCCGATCATCCCGGGTTGGGTCTGGCGCCGGCGCACCATCGCCGCCGTGAACCTGGCCCTCGGCTCACTCGGCGTGCTCATGATCGCCCCGATGGTCTTCGTCCCCACGTACGCCCAGTCCGTGCTCGGCCTCGGGGCCGTCAGCGCCGGACTCGTCATGTCCGCGACGACCCTCACCTGGCCGGTCTCCGCCGCCTTCAGCCAGCACGTCTACCGGCGCATAGGCTTCCGCAACTCTGCGGCCGTCGGGAGCTCGCTCGCCGCCGTGATCCTGTTCTCGTTCACACTGCTCCCGTATCCCGCCCGGCCCTGGCAGCCCACGCTGATCATGCTGCTGCTGGGCGCGGCCCTCGGCCTCTTCCAACTGCCGCTGATCGTCGGGGTCCAGTCCACCGTGGGCTGGTCCGAGCGCGGTACGACGACGGCCTCGGTGCTGTTCTGCCGCCAGGTCGGCCAGAGCCTGGGGGCCGCGCTGCTCGGGGCCGTCGCCAACGCGACCATCGCCTCCCGGCTGGCGCACGCCCCGATGTCCGGGCTGCCGGACCACCTCGACGACGTGTCCAAGGCCCTCGACCGGCCGGACCTGCTCCCGCGGGCCGCCGCCGACTACCTGCGCCAGGCGGTGGCCGCCGCCGTGGACCACGTCTTCGTCGGCGCGACCGCCGCGGCCGTGGCGGCGCTGCTCGTCCTGCTGCTGGTGGCGCCGCGGCGGTTCCCGATCCTGGAGGAGCACCAGGAGAAGGAGCGGGGCGGGAAGTAGCTGGGCGGGAAGTAGCCGGGCGGGAAGTAGCGGGCCGCGCCCGGGTCCCGCTTGTCATGACCCCGGTCAACGGAGTAGACCTCGGAGTCCTGCATCCGAGATCCGTTCCGGGGGGACGACATGGCTTCCGCACTCTTCGCACTGGTCTTACTGGCCGCCATCGCCGGGCCCATCGGCCTGCGGCTGCGCCGCCGTCCGGGCTTCGTCACCGGCCGCGACGGCCGCCTCTCCACCTCCACCACCCTGGCCCTGGCCTGGACGGTGATCCTGGTCTGGCTCCTGCTCACGATCCTCGCGTACGGGCTCACGGCGGGCGGCGGCGTCGGCTGGTTCACCTCGGAGCACGGCCCGCTGTCCTCCCTGACCACGGTGTACCTGCCGCTGCTCGGGGGCCCGTACGTGGCCCTGATCGCGGCGAAGACGGTCGTCGGGATCCGCGTCGAGAACGGCAGCATGGCCAAGCCCGCCCCGAAACCGACCGGCTCCGGGCAACGGCCGCTGCGCGAGCTGATCGCGAACGACAGCGGACGCACCGACCTCGTCGACCTCCAGTACGTGGCGCTCAGCGCGGTCACCATGCTGTACGTGGTGCTGTTCTTCCTCTCCGACGTGGGCGGCGGACTCCCCCGCCTCCCCGCCGAGATCTGGGCGCTGACGGGCGCCCCGGCCGGGGCGTACCTGGTGAACAAGATGGCCACGCGCGCGAACCCGGTGATCACGGGCGTGACGGTGACGGGCGCCGCGCTGCTCGTCGAGGGCGGCGGCTTCGGCCCGGAGGCCCGGGTGGAGCTCGACTCCACCGCCCTGGCGACCGAGTACGACCCGGCGACGGGCACCCTGACCGCTCCGCTGTCGGCCACCGCGCCCGCCGCCTTCACGGTGGTGGTCACCTCCCGCGGCCTGCGCAGCGACCCTTACCGCCACGCGCCGACGGCCGCTCCGGCACCTGAGTCGGCGCCGGCGCCGGCTCAGCCTGCGGGCCAGTAGGTCACGGCAGCTTCGCGAGGAACTCCTCGATCAGCGGGACGATCTCCCCGAGGTGCGTCTCCAGCGCGAAGTGCCCCGCCCCCTCCAGGAGGTGCACCTCGGCCTCCGGCGCGTCCCGCAGGTACGCCTTCGCCCCCGCCGGGATGAAGAACGGGTCCCCGGCGCCCCAGACGACCAGCACGGGGACCCCGGAGGTCCGCAGCCAGGCCTGCCAGGCCGGGTACTCGGCGAAGTTCGACGAGTAGTCGAAGGCGAGGTCGGCCTGGGCCTCGGCGCGCCCCGGCAGCCCGACGTAGTGCAGGTCGAGCGTCCGCCCGTCCGGGGAGACCAGGCCGGGATCGGCGACGCCGGCCTCGTACTGAAAGCGGATGCCCTCCGGGCTGAACAGCCCGCGCACCTTCTCCTCGTCGCCCGGCACCTCCCGCCGGAGTCCGGCGAACTCGCGTGCCGCGTCGGAGAGCCCCTCCTCGTACGCGTTGCCGTTCTGCACGATCAGGCCGGTCACCCGGTCGGGCCGGCGCACGGCGAGCCGCAGCCCGACGGGGGCGCCGTAGTCGAAGACGTAGAGCGCGTAGCGGTCCAGCCCGAGGGCGTCGGTGAAGCCCTCCACGACGTCCGCGAGCCGGTCGAAGGCGTACGTGAACCCGGCCGGGGCCTCGGTGCGGCCGAAGCCGGGGTGGTCGGGGGCGATCAGCCGGTACGGGGTGTCGCCGAGGGCGTCCATCAGCCGGGCGAACTGGTGGGAGGAGGTGGGGAATCCGTGCAGGAGCAGCAGGACCGGTCCGTCGGCCGGGCCGCTCTCGCGGTAGGCGACGCGGACCCCGTGCACGTCGGCGGTGCGGTGGTGAACGAGCAGCATCACATGCCTCCAATGGCCTAGTTCCCATTAGTCTTACCCCGGACTTCTAATGGGTCAAGTGCTTCACCTACCATTAGCGGCATGACCGCGAACCCGCCGAACCCGCCGAACCCGCCGTTTCCGCTCACGGGCGAGCCCCTCGCGCTGGACCTGCTGAACACCCGGCCCGCCGACGCGGGCGATCTGATCGCCGGTCCGGAGGGGCTCGCGGCCTGGCTGGCCGTCCAGGAGGGCCGGCTCGGGCCGGTCGGGAAGGTGGGCCCGGCGGAGGTGGCGGCCGTGCACGCCGTACGGGAGGCGGCCGGCGCGGCGCTCGCGGCCGCGCGGCGCGGCGAGCGGCCCCCGGCCGGCGCCCTGCGCGCGCTGAACGAGGCCTCGGCGGGCGCCCCGGCCCACCGCGAGCTCGCCTGGACCGCGGAGACCGGCCTGGCGGCGGCCCCGCACCGTACGGGCACCCCGGCGCGGCGGCTCGCGGCGGAGCTGGCCGACGCCGCGGCCGAGCTCCTGACGGACCCCCGGGTGCGGGGCGTACGGGAGTGCGAGGGGGCGGACTGCGTCCTGCTGTTCCTCCCGGCGCACCCCAGGCGCCGCTGGTGCGTGGCCGCGGCCTGCGGCAACCGCGCCCGCGTGGCCCGCTACTACGCCCGCCACAAACCCTGACCGGCCCGGCCGCCGGTCCGAAACGACCGGCCGTCAGCCCTCGGCGGGGGCCCGGCCCGTCAGCGCGGCCAGGCTGGAGCGGACGTGGTTCATGTGCGCCCGCATCTCGTCCTGTGCCTCCGCGTGCTCCCGCAGGATCCGCTCCGTCTCCCGGCCGGTCCGCTCCTCCTGCACCCGCGCCTGCGCCAGCTGCTCCGCGGCCCGCGCCTCCGCGTCCTCCTGGCCGTGCCGCGCCACCTCCTCCGCCTCCGCGTACCCGCGCCGCGCCTCCGCCAGCCGGACCTCCGCGTACCGCTCCAGCTCCGCGTGCCGGGCCTCCAGATCGGTCTCCCGGGCCGCCAGCTCCCGCTCCGCCGCGTCCCACCGCTCCACGTGCTCCTGCTCGCGGTCCGCGAGCAGCGCGTCCGACCGGCGCCGCATCTCCGTCAGCGCCGCCTGCGCCTGCGCCCGCCACTCCGCCGCTTCGTCCCTGGCCTCCGCCCGGACCGCGTCGGCCTCCCGGCCCGCCCGCAGCAGCCCCTGCCGCGCCCGGACCTCCGTCTGCTCGCGCACCGCCTCCGCGTCCTGCCGCGCCAGCTCCGCCACCCGGTCCGCGTACGCCTCGGCCGCGCCCGTCGCGTCCACCGCGTCCGCCCGCGCGTCCCGCCGTACGGTGTCCGCCTCCTCCTCCACCAGCAGCAGGATCCGCCGCGCCCGTTCGCTCAGCTCGTCGTACGTCTGCGGAGCCAGCGCGGCCACCGTCTCGCGCAGCCGCTCCGCCTCCGCCTCCATCCGCTTCGCGAGGACCGTCAGCCGCGCCACCCGCTCCCACGCCTCGTCCCTGCTGCCGGAGAGCCGGGCCAGATACCGGTCGACCTCTTCCACGCGGTAGCCGCGACCTCGTACGGTCGCGAAGCCCGGGCCGTGAGGTGACATGGGAGCAGTCATCCTGGAAGCGCCTCTCTCGGGGGGATTCCTGTCAAGGATGCGCCATTTGCGGCCAGAAGCCGGAATGGCCGGGCCGGGACCCCTTACGAGGGTCCCGGCCCGGCCATCCGCCCGATCGTCCGATCAGAGCAGCCCGTCCCACATCTGCTCCAGCAGCACCGACCACCAGCTCTCCGGCGACGCCAGCGCCGCACTGTCGAGCCCGGCCAGATTCGTCTGGAAATCGACGGTCCAGCGCCCTGCCTGCTCCGGCGTCAGATGCTGGCGCAGCCGCCACATGTGACCCAGCATCGCCAGCGACCGCGCGAACTGCGGCAGGCTCGAATTGACGAACTGCGGCGGCACCGGCGCACCGCCCGGACCGGCCTCCACCGGGACCGCCACTATGTGCGCCGTCCCGTACTGCACGCACAGCGCCTTGCCGAAGTCGCTGCCCACCACCAGGTACGAGCCCGCGTCGGAGGCCGGCTGCACCTGCCGCTGCGCCGCCAGTTCCGCCAGCGTCGGCACCGGCTGGCCCGGTACCGCCTGCGCCCAGAAGAACGGCCCGAAGTCCGTCGGCAGACCCGCCCACATCAGAGTCTGCGCCACGATCTCCGGCACACCCTGGCGCGACACCGCGCGCTGATCGAAGCGGAACACGCCCTGCGGGCCGAACGCCCCGGCCAGCTCCGCACCGATGGCATCCAGCGGAATGGCCGGCTGGAGCGGCACCTGCTGCACCGGAACCCGTACCGGCGCGGGGCGCGCGGGACCGTCGGCCACCTGGTGCAGCTCACCCTGATGGGTCAGCAGATGCCGCATGCCCTGCTGACGGCCCGCGTGGTCCTTGCCGTACGGGGCCACGCTCGTGATCCGCACCTGCGGCCAGGTCTCCCGGATCATCCGCGCGCAGTAACCGCCCGGCAGCTCACAGGACTCCAGCTCGGTGTGCAGCTCCAGCACCTGCTGCGGCGGCACGTTCATCGCGCGCAGCTCGTACAGGATCTGCCACTCGGGGTGCGGGGTACCGGGCGCGGAACGGCGGATGAGCTGCTGCTCGGAGCCGTCGGGCGCGCGGTAGCGCAGTACGGCCTGGTAGCCCGGGCCGACGGTGGGCGCGCCGGTGGGCACCGGAGGCTGCGCCGCGGGACCGGGACCGGCCTGCGGCTGCCCGGGCGGGCCGGGAGGCGCGGGCGGCTGACCCGTGACGGCCGGACCGGCCAGCATCGTCGCGGCATGGTCGAGCCCGCCCCCGGGAGCACCGGGAGCCCCCGGCGGACCGGGGGGCGCGGTCGGCCGACCGGCGCCGGGAGCACCGGGCGGACCGGGAGGCGCGGGCGGCTGACCGGTCACGGCCGGACCGGCCAGCATCGTCGCGGCATGATCCAGCCCACGCCCCAGCGAACCGGGAGCACCGGGCGGACCGGGAGGCGCAGGCGGCTGACCCGCACCCGGAGCACCCGGCGGACCCGGAGGCGCCGGCGGCTGACCCGTCACGGCCGGACCGGCCAGCATCGTCGCGGCATGATCCAGCCCACGCCCCAGCGAACCGGGAGCACCGGGCGGACCGGGAGGCGCAGGCGGCTGACCCGCACCCGGAGCACCCGGCGGACCCGGAGGCGCCGGCGGCTGACCCGTCACGGCCGGACCCGCCAGCATCGTCGCGGCATGATCCAGCCCACGCCCCAGCGAACCGGGAGCACCGGGGGCACCAGGCGGACCCGGCGGCGTCGCCGGCGCCGTACCCGGACGGGAGACCTGGGCCTTGCTCGTCGGCGCATCGGCGATCGACCCGGAATCCGAGCCGCCGCCCGCGTCCCGCCCGAGGTCCAGCGCGGGGGCGATCGCGGTCTTCGGGAGCCGGCTGCCCCCGGGGATCAGCGCGGTCTTGGCCTCCGAGGAGGCACCGGACGGCGGCGCCATGTCCTCCAGGTCCGAGCCCGACAGCGGCGGCGCGAACACCGTCGCGGGCAGCGGTACGGACACGTCGTCCGCACCGGGGTTCACATCGGTCCCGGCCCACGGCGTGGCCCCGGCCGGCACCCCGTCGTTCGCGGTCGGCTCGTACGGCACCTCGCGGCGCAGCGGAACCGCCTCCACCGGAACGGGGGCGGGAGCCGGAGCCGGAGCCGGAGCCGGAGCCGGAGCCGGAAGCGGAGCAGCAGGCTCCGGAGCAGGCGCGGGCTCGGCCGCGGCAGGAGCCGGCGTCGGCAGGGGCGTCGCCGCCGGCGGAATCCCCGCCCGGTCCGCCGCCTCCTGGAGCCACTCCGGCGGACTCAGCATGAACGAGGTCTGCTCCGAGTCGATCCGCGGCGTAGGCACAGAGGCCTCCGCCACCGGCGCGGCCGCGGCCCCGTACTCCTCCTCGTACCGGCGGATCACCTCACCCACCGGCAGCCCGGGCCACAGCGTCACCTCACCGCTGTCCCGCGCGATGACCAGCCGCTGCCGGCCGCCACCGGACACCGGACCGGCCGCGCGGTCCTCCGCCCACACCACGAACCCGAGTCCGAACTCCCGTACGCGCACCTCCCGGTGCTGGTACGCGGGCACGTCCCCGTTGATCCACTCCTCGGCGCGCTCCTGCGCCTGCGCAAACGTCACCATCGCGCCGTCACCCCTCCACCGGTGCCGCACCGGACACGGGAACCGAGCGTGCGAATCCGCCGTCCACCATCAGACCGGCCACCGTTTCCAACTCCGGCGGATTGCCCGCCAACCGCTCCAGAAAGGCATCGAAATCGGCACCGCACGGCAGCAACAGACGCTCCACGCGCTCCTGCACCGACCAGCCGTCCTGGTCGCGGGCGTCGTCGTACGGGGAGAACCAGACCGAGCCGATCCCCTCGCCCCTCACCTTCACCGCGAGCAGGCCGCCCTGGACGAAGGCCACGCACAGGTAGTCCTTCGTCAGGTGGTCCCGCAGACACTTGTTGACGTACACGAGGTCGTTGACCGCCGCCTCCTCACGCACCGTGAAGAAGGGCTGGTCCACCAGCAGTCCGAGGTCCACGTCGAGCCCGGCGCCCACCGGCGCGCAGCCGCCCGCCGCCTTCAGGAACGCGCGGTACGCCTCCGGCAGCCGGTAGCCGAGGTCCTCCTCGACGCCCTGCACCGCCTCCTCGGAGACCGACACCACCGTCTTCGGCAGCCCCAGGTGCACCGGGCGCAGCTCCTGCAACGGCCGTGTCCCGCGCTTGCCGTGGTCGACCGGCGCCGTCGCCAGCCCCGCGTGATGCCGCAGCAGGGCCTTCACCTCGACCGGGACCAGCTCCATCCGCCGGGTCCTGGCCACGTGGTGCCAGGTCCAGCCGTGCGGGGTCGCCACCGGTCCGACGGTGTCCCACAGCGCATGGCCGGCCGCGTGCATCGCCGCGTTCGCGGACACGCAGTCCGTCAGCCGCAACTCGTCCACGCCGAAGCCCTCCGGCGGCTCGGCGATCTCCACCGCCGCGCGCGCGTACGGGGAGAAGTCGGGATGTCCGTCCCCGTCCATCCGTACCCCGTGGGGATGCCGAGCGGCCCGGACCGGGTCCGGGAAATGCACGACCTGCCCGGAGTACGCGGCGTTGGGTGGCGCGGCCTGCTGCCCGAGCCGACCTGTCGTCATGGCGGTAGCCCCCTGCTGGATCTGGCTGGTTCACCACAGCCTATGTGGTCGGGCAAGAGCGTCACCCGCCCGCGACCCCCGCACCCGCGCGAGGGCCAGGAACATCCGAATTGATACGAATATTCGACCCCGCTTCCACACGACAGGGGACATTTGACAGGCTGTCCCCTCAGCACGGGGGCGTGCGCGACAGCGGCCACCACCGCCGCCACGGGAGGGAAGACGCGACCATGCAGAACACGGCGACACGCACGGACACGGCCGACGGCGCCTCGGGACGGGGCGACCAGGGCGACCCGGCAGCCGACCGGCCGGCCGGCGGAACCTCCGCGGCCGGAGACCCCCGCCTGCGCTGGAGCAGCACCGACGGCCGGCCCAACGCGCCCGTCCTGCGCTTCCGCCGCGACGGCATCCTCCCCACCGTCGCCGCCGCCCTCTCCGTACGCGGCGAAACCCTCACCGGCACCGCGGGCAAGGCCGACCAGGCGCCCGCCCTGCACCCCCTCGTCCAGGACTTCCTCGACACCCTCACCAGCGGCCAGCGGGAACGCTTCACCGGCCGCTGTCCCGAGGCGATCCTGCTCTCCCGCCACCTCACCGCCGTCGAGGGCGCGCGCAGCAAGCGCGCCTCCCGCAAACCCCTCGCGGCGAGCGAAGCCCGCCGCTCCCTGAAACACGCCAAGATCACCGCACGCCGCATCCGCGAGGACGGCGATCCGCTGCACGGCAGCTACGCACCCCCCTGCCGTTCCTGCGAAGCCCTCCTCGCCCACTTCGGCGTCCGCGCCGTCGACCTCACCCCCGCGTCAGAAAAGGCCTGACCTCCGCCACCATGACCACCTCCTCCGCCTCCTACGACCGCTCCTCGGCCACCCGCTTCCCGGCCGCCGTGGACACCGCCCTGCGCACCGCCGGCTGGGAGCCCGGCCGCTGGGACATCAAGCAGGCCGAGTTCTGGGCCGATGCCCTGCGCGACCACACCACCCCGGCCGGCCACCGGCACACCGTCTTCCCGGCCGCCGTCGAAGCCTGGGCCGAATTCGGCGGGCTCACCGTCACCGCCCCCGGGCCAGGCCGCCAGACCGCACCCGTCCCGGTCCGCCTGGACCCCCTGACCGGCCTCCACCTGGCCCGTACCTTCGCCGACCTGGGCCGGGCCCTGTCCACCCAGCTCTGCCCGCTCGGCACCGACTCCGACGGCGGCTCGCACCTCGCCATCGACCGCGAGGGGCGCGTCTACGGGATCGACCACACCGGCGACTGGTACCTGGGCGCGGACGTGGACGAAGCCCTCACCCTCCTCCTCACGGGCCTCCAGCCCACCCGCCTCACCACGGCCCCGTAGACGGTGTCAGGACCCGGCCGCCGCATGCACCGCGCCGGTCGGTCCTAGGGGGTGTACGGCAGCACCGCCGAGACCTTGAAGCCGCCCTCGTCCGTCGGGCCGGACACGAAGACACCGCCCAGGCCGAGCACCCGTTCGCGCATGCCGACCAGCCCGTTCCCGCCGCTCGGCAGGCCGGGCCGGTCCACGTCCGCCCCGCAGGGCCCGTTCTCCACCTGCATGGCCACCTCACCCTCGCGATGAGCCAGCCGCACCACCACCCGCGCTCCCGGCGCATGCTTGTGGCAGTTCGTCAGCGCCTCCTGCACCACCCGGTACGCCGTCTGCTCCACCTCCGCCGGATACCCCGCCCCCGCGCCCCGGACGTCCAGCTCCACGACCATCCCGGCCGCCCGCGACTGCCCGACCAGCGCCTCCAACTCGCCCAGCGAAGGCCCGGGCCCGTCCTCGAAACTCCCCACCAGCGCGGCCACCGGCACCACCGCGGCAGCAGTGGGCGCCCGCTTGGGCGACTCCGCCGCCCGTAGTACGCCCAACATCTCCCGCAGCTCCGTCAACGCCTGGCGCCCCATGTCCCCCACGAGCGCGGCGTTCTTCGCCGCCCGCTCCGGATCCTTGGCCGCCACCGCCTCCAGCGCCGCCGCGTGCACCACCATCAGCGACACCCGGTGCGCCACGACGTCGTGCATCTCCCGCGCGATCCGCGTCCGCTCCTCCGTACGGGCCCACTCGGCCCGCTCCTCCGCCCGGTCCGCGAGCAGCGACAGCTCCCGCTCCAGGGAATCCGCCCGCTCCTGCAAGCTCTCCATCAGCCGTCGCCGCGCCCCTATGTACAGGCCGAGCAGCACCGGCGGCACGGTCAGCGCCACCGCCACGAACACGGACAGCACGATGACCAGCGAGCGCGAGGCCCCCTGGTCCCCGATGGTCCGCACGTACATCACCACGAAGGTCGCCACCAGCGACATCGAGGCCAGCGTCGCGGTGATCCGCCGGGGCACCTCACAGGCGGCGAGCGTGTAGAGCCCGACCACCCCGAGCAGGAAGCCCATCGCGGCCGGCGACACGGCGATCCCGATCAGCACGACGGCGATCGGCCAGCGCCGCCGCAGTACGAGCGTGGACCCCACGAGCAGCCCGAACAGCACCCCGACCGGCACCGGAAGCCCGGCCTCGTGCGCGAAGGGCACCCCCTCGACGGCGCACTCGACGGCCGACACCGCCGCCAGCCCCACGTCGAGCACGGCCCCCCGCGGCCGCTCCCACCACCACGGCCCGTCGCGCCCGGCCCCGCCCCGCTCTTCCCCCGTACTGGTCATGCCGTCCAGCGTACGCAGGGCCCCCGGCCCGCCGGCGAACCGAATTCCGGCGGACCGAACGCGAGGCAAGGCACTGATCTTTACCGTCGCGTCGAGGGGTGGTGGTACGGCATAGTAGTGCCGTCGACTCGACCGGAAAGCCGTAATGTCCGGTTTAGTCGGGAGTAATCCCCTGTGGTGTAATTGGCAGCACTGAGGCTTTTGGTGCCTTATGTCCGGGTTCGAGTCCTGGCGGGGGAGCTTCTGTCACTTCGGGTCCTGACCGGTCGGTCGGGACCCGGCTTCGTTTCCGGGGTGCGGCCCCCCGGTATCCTTCACGGGTCCACCACCCGAAGCCGAAGGGCACACCCGTGAGCGCCAACCGCCCGGCAGCCGTCGTCGTACTCGCAGCGGGTGAAGGCACCCGCATGAAGTCGGCCACTCCCAAGGTTCTGCACGAGATCTGCGGGCGCTCGCTCGTGGGCCACGTCGTCGCCGCCTCGCGCGAGCTGGACCCCGAACACCTCGTGGTCGTCGTCGGCCACGCCCGCGAGCAGGTCACCGCGCACCTGGCCGGGATCGACGCCGGCGTCCGCACCGCCGTCCAGTACGAGCAGAACGGCACCGGCCACGCCGTCCGCATGGCCCTCGAAGAGCTCGGCGGCCAGCAGAACGGCACCGTGGTCGTCGTCTGCGGCGACACCCCCCTGCTGACCGGCGAGACCCTGAAGCAGCTCGCGCGGACGCACGAGGCCGACGGCAACGCCGTCACCGTGCTGACCGCCGAGGTGCCGGACTCCACCGGCTACGGCCGCATCGTCCGGGACGGCAGCGGCGCCGTCACCGCCATCGTCGAACACAAGGACGCCACCGACTCCCAGCGCGCCATCCGGGAGATCAACTCCGGGGTCTTCGCCTTCGACGGCGCCCTCCTCGCGGACGCGCTCGGCAAGGTGCGTACGGACAACAGCCAGGGCGAGGAGTACCTCACCGACGTGCTCGGCATCCTGCGCGAGGCCGGTCACCGCGTCGGCGCGGCCGTCGGCGCCGACCACCGCCAGATCCTCGGGATCAACAACCGCGTCCAGCTCGCCGAGGCCCGCGCGCTGCTCAACGCCCGCCTCCTGGAGCAGGCGATGCTCGCGGGCGTGACGGTCGTCGACCCGGCGAGCACCTTCGTGGACGTGACGGTGACCTTCGGGCAGGACGCGCTGATCCACCCGGGCACGCAGCTGCTCGGCGCGACGCACGTCGCCGAGGGCGCCGAGGTCGGTCCGAACACGCGGCTCAAGGACACGCAGGTGGGCCCGCGGGCGCGGGTGGACAACACGGTGGCGGACACGGCGGTCATCGGCGAGTCGGCGTCCGTCGGCCCGTACGCGTACCTGCGTCCCGGTACGAACCTGGGCCTGAAGGCGAAGGCCGGCACGTACGTGGAGATGAAGAACGCGACGATCGGCGAGGGCACGAAGGTGCCGCACCTGTCGTACGTGGGCGACGCGACGATCGGCGAGTACACGAACATCGGCGCGGCGAGCGTGTTCGTGAACTACGACGGCGAGCACAAGCACCACACCACGGTCGGCTCACACTGCAAGACGGGCTCGGACAACATGTTTGTGGCTCCCGTCACCATCGGGGACGGCGCGTACACGGCGGCCGGTTCGGTGATCACGAAGGATGTGCCGCCGGGTGCACTGGCCGTGGCCCGCGGCCAGCAGCGCAATATCGAGGGCTGGGTGGCTCGCAAGCGTCCGGGAAGCGCCGCGGCTTCGGCGGCCCAGTCGGTGGTCCAGGAGGATTCCGACCCCCGCTGAGGCCTCGTTGAGGTGAACTGACCGGAAACAGGTAGGCCCGGCAGGGCGTACCGTGATAGGTGCACGCAATTCGGCTGGCTCACCGTGTGCGGGACGGACGCACACGGGGGCGAGCAGCTTTCAACACGTCTGAGGAGACTGTGCTGTGACCGGGATCAAGACGACCGGCGAGAAGAAGCTGATGCTCTTCTCCGGCCGCGCCCACCCCGAGCTGGCCGAGGAGGTTGCGCATCAGCTGGGCGTTGCCCTCGTGCCGACCAAGGCTTTCGACTTCGCGAACGGTGAGATCTACGTCCGCTTCCAGGAGTCGGCTCGTGGCGCGGACTGCTTCCTGATCCAGAGCCACACGGCTCCGATCAACAAGTGGATCATGGAGCAGCTGATCATGATCGACGCGCTCAAGCGCGCGTCGGCTCGCTCCATCACCGTGATCATCCCCTCCTACGGGTACGCCCGCCAGGACAAGAAGCACAAGGGCCGCGAGCCGATCTCGGCCCGCCTGGTCGCCGATCTGCTGAAGACGGCGGGTGCGGACCGCATCCTGACGGTCGACCTGCACACGGACCAGATCCAGGGCTTCTTCGACGGCCCGGTGGACCACCTGTCGGCGCTGCCGGTCCTCGCGGACTACGTGGGCGCGAAGGTGGACCGCACCAAGCTGACCATCGTCTCCCCGGACGCCGGCCGCGTGCGCGTCGCCGACCGCTGGTGCGACCGCCTGGACGCGCCGCTGGCGATCGTGCACAAGCGCCGTGACAAGGACGTCGCCAACCAGGTGACGGTCCACGAGGTCGTCGGTGAAGTCCGCGGCCGCGTCTGCGTCCTGGTCGACGACATGATCGACACGGGTGGCACGATCTGCGCCGCCGCCGACGCGCTCTTCGCGCACGGTGCGGAAGACGTCATCGTGACGGCCACGCACGGCATCCTGTCGGGGCCGGCCGCGGACCGTCTGAAGAACTCGAAGGTCAGCGAGTTCATCTTCACGAACACCCTCCCGGACCCGTCCGACCTGGAGCTCGACAAGATCACGGTCCTGTCGATCGCCCCGATGGTCGCGCGCGCGGTGCGCGAGGTCTTCGAGGACGGCTCGGTCACCAGCCTGTTCGAAGAGCAGCAGTAACCGGTAGTACAGAGATCCTTTTGGGTGCGGCCTCCGCGCCGGGTAGACTCTACGAGTTGCTCGGCGAGGGAGGCCGCACCTTTTCGGTGTCGGTGCTCCGTTATCGACGCGCTCTTCGTAGCAGGCCGTTCAGGCCGGGTGACCGTCGTCCATTTCCGTCACCCCACGAGGAGTGAGCATGTCCGAGGTCAAGCTTTCCGCCCAGCTCCGCAACACCTTCGGCAAGGGCTCTGCCCGCCAGGCCCGTCGCGACGCCATGGTTCCCGGTGTCATCTACGGCCACGGCAACGACCCGAAGCACGTCAACGTCGAGGGCCACGGCCTGGCGCTGGCGCTGCGTACCCCGAACGTCCTGATCTCCCTGGACATCGAGGGCGACGGCACCGAGCTGGTCATCCCGAAGGCCGTGCAGAAGCACCCCCTGAAGCGCTCCATCTCCCACGTCGACTTCCTGATCGTCAAGAAGGGCGAGAAGGTCACCGTCGAGGTCGCCGTCGTCACCGAGGGCGAGCTGGCCGCCGGCAACAACATGCTGGAGACCCTCCTCAACACCATCACGGTCGAGGCCGAGGCCACCCACATCCCGACCGAGGTCACCGTCTCCATCGCGGGCCTGGAGGCCGGTGCCTCCATCCACGCCAAGGACCTGGTCCTGCCGGCCGGCACCACGCTGGCCGTCGACGGTGACACCGCCGTCCTGCAGGTCGTCGCCCCGCAGGCCGAGGAGCCGGCCGCCGAGGCCGCCACCGAGGGCGCCGAGGCCTGAGCCTCGCCCTTCCCCCTCAGCACTTGCTGATCGACCGCCGTCCGGCTCCACTGGGAGCGGGACGGCGGTCGTCCTCGTTAAGGAGCATGGATGTCGGACGACGCGGCGCCGTGGCTGATCGTCGGCCTCGGTAACCCCGGGGCGGAGTACGCGGGCAACCGCCACAACATCGGGTTCATGGTGGTGGACCTGCTGGCCGAGCGGATGCGCGGGAAGTTCAAGGCGCACAAGTCGCGGGCGCAGGTGGTCGAGGGCCGCATGGGCCCGCCGGGGCCGGCGAACCGCCGGGTGGTGCTGGCGAAGCCCATGTCGTTCATGAACCTGTCGGGCGGGCCGGTGACGGCGCTGCGCGACTTCTACAAGGTGCCGGTGGACCGGATCGTGGCGGTCCACGACGAGCTGGACATCGACTACCCGACGCTGCGGCTGAAGCTGGGCGGCGGGGACAACGGGCACAACGGCCTGAAGTCGATGACGAAGTCGATGGGGCCGGAGTACCACCGCGTCCGCTGCGGCATCGGGCGCCCGCCCGGCCGTATGCAGGTCGCGGACTTCGTGCTGAAGGACTTCTCGTCCACGGAGCGCAAGGAGCTGGACTGGTTCGTGGACCGGGCCGCGGACTCCGTGGAGTGCCTGATCGCGGAGGGCCTGGAGCGCGCCCAGTCCGCCTACAACTCCTGACGGACACGACACGAGGAAGCCCCCGCACCGGCCGGTGCGGGGGCTTCCTCGTGTTCCGGGCCGGTACGGGCCCCGAGAGCGCTCAGCCGGTGTTGCGCAGGCCTGCCGCCACGCCGTTGACCGTGAGGAGCAGGGCTCGGGCCAGGAGCGGGTCGGCGTCTTCGCCGCGGGCGGCCGCCGCTCGCTGGCGGGCCAGCAGGGAGACCTGGAGGTAGGAGATCGGGTCCAGGTAGGCGTCGCGGACGGCGAAGGTCTGCTGGAGGACCGGGTTGGAGTCCAGGAGCTTGTGGCCGCCGGTGATGCGCAGGACCTCGCGGACGGTGAGCTCGTGTTCGGCCTCGATGCGGGCGAAGACGTGCTTGAGGTCGTCCGGGACGAGGGTGTCGACGTAGTGGCGGGCGATCCGCAGGTCGGTCTTGGCCAGCGTCATCTCGACGTTGGACAGGAAGTTGCGGAAGAAGTGCCAGCGCGCGCCCATCTCGGCGAGGGCGGATTCGCCGCCCGCCTCGCGCAGGGCCTTGAGGCCCGAGCCGACTCCGTACCAGCCGGGGACGATCTGGCGGGACTGGGTCCAGCCGAAGACCCACGGGATGGCGCGCAGGCCGTCGAGGCCGGCGCCGGAGTCGGGGCGGCGCGAGGGCCGGGAGCCCAGGTGCAGGTCGGCGAGCTGGTCGACGGGGGTGGCGGCGAAGAAGTACGCCGGCAGGTCCGGGTCCTCGACGAGCTCCCGGTACGCGGCGTGGGCGGCGTCGGAGACGGTGTCCATGGCCGCGTCCCAGCGGGCGAGGTCGTCGTGGGACTGGCGGGGGGCGGTGTGCAGGGCGGAGGCCTGGAGGGTGGCCGCGACGGTCAGCTCCAGGTTCTCGCGGGCCAGCGACGGTACGAGGTACTTGTCGGAGATGACCTCGCCCTGCTCGGTGACCTTGATCTCGCCTTCGAGCGTGCCCCAGGGCTGGGCGAGGATCGCGTCGTGGGAGGGGCCGCCACCGCGGCCGACGGTGCCGCCGCGGCCGTGGAAGAGGCGCAGGCGCACCCCGTAGCGGTGGGCGACGTCGCGCAGCCGGCGCTGGGCGCGGTGGATCTCCCACTGGCTGGTGGTGATGCCGCCGAACTTGGAGGAGTCGGAGTAGCCGAGCATGACCTCCTGGACGTCGCCGCGCAGTGAGACGAGGCGCCGGTAGGAGGGGTCGGCGAGCATGGCGTCGAGGATGACGTCGGCGGCGCGCAGCTCGTCGGTGGTCTCCAGGAGCGGGACGATGCCGATCTTGGCCCAGCCTGCGTGGAGGTCGACGAGGCCGGCCTCGCGGGCGAGGACCGCGGCGGCGAAGACGTCGTCGGCGCCCTGGCACATCGAGATGATGTACGACTCGATGACCTCGGGGCCGAACTTCTCGAAGGCGTCCTTGATGGCGGAGAAGACGCCGAGGGTCTTCTGCCCGGCGGCGTCGAGCGGTGCCGGGGTGGGCGCCAGCGGGCGGCGCGAGCGCAGCTCCTTGGCCAGCAGCTTCTGCCGGTAGTCGCGCGGCATGTCGGCGTAGCGCCAGGACTCCTCGCCGAGGCGGTCGAAGAGCTGGCCCAGCGCGTGGTGGTGGGCGTCGGCGTGTTCGCGGACGTCCATGGTGGCGAGCTGGAGGCCGAAGGCGGCCAGCGTACGGATGGTGCGGTCCATGCGGCCGTCGGCGAAGAGGGCGCCGCGGTGCTCGCGCAGGGAGGTCTGGATGAGGGTGAGGTCGGCGAGGAGCTCGGCGGTGCCGAGGTAGTCGCGGCCTTCCTCGTGGGGGGTGCCCTTGGCGAGGCGCTCGCGGGTGTTGACGAGCTTCTGCCGGATGCAGGTGGCCTTGAGGCGGTACGGCTCCTCCGCGTTGAGCCGCTTGTAGCGCGGGCTGATCTCGGGGAGGCGTTCGAGGTCGGCCTGGAGGGAGGAGAGGAGTTCCTCGGTGGCGCCGGTGTAGCGGATGGAGTTCGACAGCAGTCCGCGCAGGAAGTCGATCAGTTCGAGGGCGTCGGTGATGCCGTGCTCGTGCTGGAGGATCAGCACGTCGCGGGTGACGTCGGGGGTGACGTTGGGGTTGCCGTCGCGGTCGCCGCCGATCCAGGTGCCGAAGGTGAGCGGGCGGGTGCCGGCCGGGATCTCGACGCCGACGCGCTGGAGCTCGGCGGCGAGGTCCTCCAGTACGTCGCCCACCGCGCCCGCGTGCAGCTCGTCGAGGTAGTAGATGGCGTTGCGGGCCTCGTCGGCGGGTTCGGGGCGTACGACGCGCAGCTCGTCGGTCTGCCAGACGAGGTCGATGTTCTCGGCGAGGCGCAGGTCGTGGCGGCGGCGTTCGCCGGCGCCGGCGACGGGCTCCTCCAGCAGGGCCGCGATGCGGCGCAGCTTGTTGAGGACGCTGCGGCGGGCCGCCTCGGTGGGGTGCGCGGTGAAGACGGGGCGGACGTTGAGGTTCTTGACCGTCTCGCGCAGGTGCTCGGGGTCGGCGTCCTTGAGCATGTCGGCGGTGCGGGCGAGGAGCCCGCCCTCCGCGGCGCGGTGGGCGCGCAGTTCCTTGCCGCGGTGCACCTGTTCGGTGACGTTGGCGAGGTGGAAGTAGGTGGAGAAGGCCCGTACGAGCTTGGCGGCGGTCTCCAGATCGGTGTCGCCGAGCAGTGCGGCGGCAGCGATGCCGTCGGTGCGGGTCAGGGCGCGCACTCGTTCGACGAGGTCGAGGAGGTCTTGCCCTTCCTGGCGGACGAGGGTCTCGCCGAGGAGGTCGCCGAGGCGGCGGATGTCCGCCCGCAGCTCCGCGTTGGCGGCGGCGACGGCGGTGGCCGGGGCCTTGGCCGGGGTGGAGGAGGCCTGGTCAGCACTGCTCACAGGTGCGGCTCCTTGCAGTGTTCGAGCGCTACTGGGAGGTGGGCTCCGAGGTGCGCGGGGGCGTACCCGGACTCCTCCCCCGGCTGTCGCTGGGAGGGGCCCGGTGGGCGTCCCCCACCTGGTGCGCAGCTCGGCTGCCCGTGCGGACCGCGCTGTCCGACGACACCAGGATAGGTGTCCGGGCCTCGTGCCTCGCTAAACGTCTCACCAGGCGGCGCGCGGGCTGCTGCGAGCGCCCTTGAGAGCGCCTCGGGCCCGGCCGTGCTCCCCTTGCCCCGGGCTCCGGCTTTGCCATACTTACGTTGCCGTAGGTTACGGATCCGTAGCCAGGGTGGGCGCCAGGGGCGCCCGCCGATTCCTCACCCCCCAGGGGACCCTCATGACCACCAGTCCCGAGCTGATCAAGGACGCCTCGGCGGCCTCCGATTCCGATTCCCCCGTGCCCTCCGCGACCCTCGGAGGCGAGAGCAAGCGCTCCGTCGAACAGATCGCCCTGCTGCTGTTCATCGTCGTCCCCTTCCTGGCGCTGCTGGCGGCGGTCCCGCTGGTCTGGGGCTGGGGGGTGAGCTGGCTGGATCTCGGCCTGATGGTGTTCATGTACTTCCTGGCCTGCCACGGGATCACCATCGGCTTCCACCGGTACTTCACCCACGGTTCCTTCAAGGCGAAACGGCCGCTGCGGATCGTGCTGGCCGTGATGGGTTCGATGGCGGTGGAGGGCCCGCTGGTGCGCTGGGTGGCGGACCACCGCAAGCACCACAAGTTCTCCGACCACGACGGCGACCCGCATTCGCCGTGGCGGTTCGGCGAGACCGTCCCGGCGCTGATGAAGGGGCTGTGGTGGGCGCACATCGGGTGGCTCTTCGACGAGGAGCAGACCAACCAGCAGAAGTACGCCCCGGACCTGGTCAAGGATCCGGCGATCCGGCGGATCTCGCGTGACTTCGTCCTGTGGACGATCGTGTCGCTGGCGATCCCGCCGCTGGTCGGCGGTCTGGTGACGATGTCGTGGTGGGGTGCGTTCACGGCGTTCTTCTGGGGCTCGCTGGTACGGGTCGCGCTGCTGCACCACGTGACGTGGTCGATCAACTCGATCTGCCACGCGGTGGGCAAGCGCCCGTTCAAATCGCGTGACCGTTCGGGCAACGTGTGGTGGCTGGCGGTGCTCTCGTGCGGGGAGTCCTGGCACAACCTGCACCACGCGGACCCGACGTCGGCCCGGCACGGCGTGCTGCGCGGCCAGGTCGACTCCAGCGCCCGGCTGATCCGCTGGTTCGAGCTGGCGGGCTGGGCGACGGACGTGCGCTGGCCGTCCAAGGACCGCCTCGACGCCCGGCGCAGGGAAAACGCGTCGAACGCGGCATGATGGGGGACGTGGCGATCGACGGCAGCAGTTCCAGCAGCGACAAGCCCCGGCGTGGCCGCCGGGTCCGGATGACGGGCGCCGAACGGCGTCAGCAACTGCTGGACATCGGCCGCGCCCTGTTCGCGGAGAAGGGCTTCGAGGGCACGTCGGTGGAGGAGATCGCGGCGAAGGCCGGAGTCTCCAAGCCGGTGGTGTACGAGCACTTCGGGGGCAAGGAGGGCCTGTACGCGGTCGTCGTGGACCGGGAGATGCGCCAGCTGCTGGACGGGGTGACCGGCGCGCTGACGGCCGGGCATCCGCGCGAGCTGCTGGAGCAGGCGGCGTTCGCGCTGCTCGACTACATCGAGTCGTACACGGACGGCTTCCGCATCCTCGTCCGGGACTCGCCGGTCGCCCAGTCGACGGGTACGTTCGCCTCGCTGATCAGTGACATCGCCACGCAGGTCGAGGACATCCTGGGGCTGGAGTTCAAGGCGCGCGGGTTCGATCCGAAGCTGGCCCCGCTGTACGCGCAGGCGCTGGTCGGGATGGTCGCGCTGACCGGGCAGTGGTGGCTGGACGTGCGCCGGCCGAAGAAGGCCGAGGTCGCGGCGCATCTGGTGAACCTGGCCTGGCACGGACTGGACGGGCTGGAGTCGAAGCCGCGGCTGGTCGGCCACCGCAAGAGCTGAGCGGCGGCGCGAAGCGCGACGCGACGGCGCCCCGTCACCGGAGATCCGGTGGCGGGGCGCCGTCGCGTCGCTGCCCCTCAGCCGAGGGGTTCGAGGAACTCCAGCCGGTTGCCCACCGGGTCCTCGGAGTAGAAGCGGCGGTGCCCCGGCAGGCTGTCGTCCCAGACGACCGTGGCCCCGCGCTCCGCCAGTCTCCGCCCGTACGCCTCCATCCCCGTCACCCGCAGCCCCGGGTGCGCCTTGCGGGCGGGCCGGAAGTCCTCCTCGACGCCCAGGTGCAGCCGGACCGGCCCGGCCGCGAACCAGCAGCCGCCGCGGGCGGCCAGGACGGGCGGCTTGGGCACCTCGGTCATGCCGAGGACGTGCGTGTAGTACGCGCGGAGCCGGTCCTCCGAGCCCGGAGGCGCCGCGAGTTGGACGTGGTCGACTGCGCTCAGCACGGTCAGAGCTCCTTACGGGCGACGGCGAAGATGCGGCGGAACGGGAAGACGGTGCCGCGCGGCCCGGGCGGGTAGGCCTCGCGCAGCAGGTCGCGGTATTCGGCGAGGAAGTCCTCCACGGCTCCCCGGTCGTCCCCGAGGGCGGTCAGGACGGGCCGCAGGGCGGTTCCCTTGACCCAGTCGAGCACCGGGTCGGGGCCGGTGAGCAGCTGGTGGTAGGTGGTGTCCCAGGTGTCGACGGTGCAGCCCAGCTCGATGAACCGGGCCAGGTACTCGGCGGGTTCGAGGAGGTGGATGTAGCGGGCGCCGTGGCCGGCCAGGCGGTCCCGCCAGCGCGGGGTGTCGCAGAGCCGGGCGAGCAGGGCGTGGCTGGGGGCGGTGAAGTTGGCGGGGATCTGGAAGGCGAAGGTGCCGCCGGGGCGCAGTCCGTTGATCCAGGCGGCGAAGGAGCCGGGGTGGCTCGGGACCCACTGGAGGGCCGCGTTGGAGACGATCAGGTCGTAGGGCTCCTCGGGCAGCCAGCTCGCGAGGTCGCCGTGGCGGAAGTCGAGGCGGCCACCGCCGGAGGTCTCGCCCGCGTACTCGTCGGTGGCGCGGCGGAGCATCTCGGGGGAGAGGTCGAAGCCGGTGATGTCGGCATCGGGCCAGCGCTCGGCGATGAGCGCGGTGACGTTGCCGGGGCCGCAGCCGAGGTCGGCGATCCGGGCGGGGCGGGTGGGGAGCTCGGGTATCCGGTTCAGCAGGTCGAGGAACGGACGGGTTCGGTGTCCGGCGTGACGGAGATATTGCTGGGGATCCCAGGTGGGCGCGGCCTGGGCGGTGGGTGCGGGGATCCTTGCCGACGCGATATCGGAATGCATGTTCGAGCCTCCCTACTGGCGGGGCGGGCGGAAGCGGAAGCGGTTCCGGCACCCTCCATGCCCATCGTCGCTCAGAATATATCTCGATGTCAAGATTCATGAGGTCGAGATATCTATCCCCGAGATCCTCGATTTGAAGAGACTTCACGTCGACAGACCCCTTACACTGATCCGCATGGAGGACGAGGTCGACCGATTGGTAGCGGCATGGCGGCGGGAGCGCCCTGACCTCGACGTGGAACCGCTCGAAGTACTGAGCCGCGTCAGCAGACTCGCCCGTCACCTCGACCGCGCCCGCAGGCTGGCCTTCTCCGAGCACGGCCTGGAGCCTTGGGAGTTCGACGTCCTGACGTCGCTGCGCCGCGCCGGCGCGCCCTACCAGCTCTCCCCCGGCCAGCTGCTGACGCAGACGCTGGTCACCTCGGGGACCATGACCAACCGCATCGACCGGCTCGCCAAGAAGGGCCTCGTCGAGCGGCTGCCCGACCCCAACGACCGGCGCGGAGTGCTGGTCCGGCTCACCCCGGAGGGGCGGGACCGCGCCGACCAGGCCCTGGCCGGCCTGCTGGCCCAGGAGAGGGCGATCCTCGCTCAGCTCTCCCAGGCCCAGCGCGGCGATCTCGCGGCGCTGCTACGCCAGTTGACCGCTCCGTTCGACAACATCCCCGGCTAGGTCGGCCGGTCGCACCCCGGCCCGCCGGGCCAGTGCCACCGCCGCGAGCGTGGAGTGCACCCCGAGCTTGCCCAGCACGTTCTGCATGTGCGTACGGACGGTGTGCGGGGACAGGAACAGCCGCGCCGCCACGTCCTTGCGGCCCAGCCCCGCCACCATGCAGCGCAGCACCTCGTGCTCCCGCGGCGTGAGGGACTCGACGAGCCGCTCGCTGTCCGTACGGTGCTTGCGCGCGGCGGTCAGTTCGCGGAGCACTCCGGTCAGCAGCGCCGGCGGGAGGTGGGTCTCCTCGCGCAGGACCCCGCGGATGACGGCCAGCAGCCGCGAGAGCGAGCAGTCCTTCGCCACCCAGCCGGAGGCCCCTGCCTGAAGGGCGTGCGCGGCCCGGCGCGGATCGTCGCGCTCGGCGAGCACGACGGTACGGACCCCGGGATGGGACACCCGTACCCCCGCGACCAGCGCGATCCCGTCCGCGCCGGGCGGTGGACCGGAGCCCGATTCGCGCTGGGCGGGCACGGCCCCGGCGGCGGCGCCCAGATCGGCGTCGACGAGCAGGACGTCGAAGCGGCGGCCCTCGGCCACCGCCCGTTCGAGGCAGCGCAGCGCGGCGGGGCCGCTGCCGGCCGCGGACACGTCCACGTCGGGCTCGGCCGCGAGCGCGGCTGCGAGCGATTCGGCGAAGATGCGGTGATCGTCGACCACGAGAACCCGGATGCGAACCACAAAACCCCCAAGGGTCGGGGAACGGACGACTGCGGGTACGGCGCCCGGACCGGGTGATCCGCAGCTGCCGCGGCCGCCGCCGAGACATCTCTGCACTACCCCGGACCGGACGCCGTACCCGGCGTGTCTCGACCCCTGAATCAACACCGGCCCCCACCGGTGTCACGCATCAGCGTAGAACGGGGGGCGGCTCGCGGTTGGCCGAATAGCAGAAGTTTTCCGAGCCATTTTCCGGCTGGGCAGGCTCGAACCAGGTTTTTCATGGCCTGAATTCGACCATGCAGACGGTCTGGAAGACGGATTCCGGCAGGCCCGTGCCACGGGCAGTTGCACGGGGGCCTTTTCGCCCGGCGTGTGCACGCCGGGCGCCCGCGCACCGCGCCCGCCCACGGCGCTCCCCACTCCTCCGCGCTCCCCGCGCACGCCGCGGCACGCACGGCGCCGTACGCACCGCGCCCCCCGCACGGTCGGGTGCGGGGGGCGCGGGTGAAGGCGGGGAGGCGGGGAGGCGCGTCAGGAACGGTGCTTGCGCGTGAAGTTCCAGGCGTCCGTGATGATGCCGGTGAGGTCCGAGCGGGCCGGGGTCCAGCCGAGCCGCTCGTGGGCGGTGCGCGCGGAGGCGACGAGCACCGCCGGGTCGCCGGCCCGGCGCGGGGCGACGACCTCGGGGATCTCGGCGCCGGTGACCTTGCGGACCGTCTCGACGACCTCGCGGACCGAGAAGCCGTTGCCGTTGCCGAGGTTGCAGATCAGGTGCTCGCCCGCGGTGGCGGCCTCCAGGGCGGCCAGGTGGGCCTCCGCCAGGTCGGCGACGTGGATGTAGTCGCGTACGCAGGTGCCGTCCGGGGTCGGGTAGTCCTCGCCGAACACCGAGATCGACGCCCGCTCGCCCAGGGCGACCTGGAGCACCAGCGGGATCAGGTGGGTCTCGGGGTCGTGCCGCTCGCCGAACTCCCCGTACGCGCCGGCCACGTTGAAGTAGCGCAGCGAGACCGCCGCGACGCCGTGCGCCGCGCACTCGCCGGCGATCATGTGGTCGACGGCCAGCTTCGAGGCGCCGTACGGGTTGGTGGGCTTGGTGACCGAGTCCTCGGTGAGCAGGCCCTCGGTGGGCTCTCCGTAGGTGGCGGCGGTGGAGGAGAAGACCAGCTTGCGCACCCCGTGCCCGCGCATCGCGGCCAGCAGGGCGAGCGTGCCGCCGACGTTGTTCTCCCAGTACTTGCCCGGGTTGGCGACGGATTCGCCGACCTGCGAGGAGGCCGCGAAGTGCAGCACCGCGTCGTAGGAGGGGTCCAGGTACCGCTCGGCGTCCTGGATCCGGCCCTCGATGAAGGCGGCGCCCGCCGGGACTCCCTCGCGGAAGCCGGTGGAGAGGTCGTCGAGGACGGTGACCTCGTGCCCGGCCTCCAGGAGGTGCGCCGCGACGACGCTGCCGACGTATCCGGCGCCGCCGGTGACCATGTATTTGAAAGTCGCCGTTTCCGAAGCCGCCGTCTTGGAAGTCGCCGTCTCGCTCACTCGTCTACTGCCTCTCGCGGGGGGATGCACGCGGGCGCGTGCACATGCCGGTCACTGGCTTACCGGATTACGGCCCCACGGGGAAATCGGCGGCCGCCGACGGCAGCCCCGCCCGGTCGAGCAGGCCGGTCCGGGCGGCCAGCGCGGCCGCCTCCAGCCGGGAGCCGACGCCCAGCTTCATCAGCACCCGCTGCACGTGCGTACGGGCGGTGCTCGGCGCGATCTCCATGCCCGCCGCGATGAGCCGGGTGTCCTCGCCCTCGGCGACCCGGACCAGCACCTCCACCTCGCGCGGGGTGAGCAGCCGCAGCAGCCGGCTGCCCTCGTCGTCGGGCTGGGCGGCGGGGTTGAGCAGCTCCGCGAAGGCCCCCTGGAGCAGCTGCGGGGAGATCGCGACCTCCCCCGCCCGGGCCTTGGCCAGCGCCCGTTCCACCCCTTCGATCCGCTCGTCGTGGCGTACGTACCCCGAGGCACCGGCGGCGAAGGCGGCCGCGATCCCGCGGGGGCTCGGCACCGGGCCGAGGACGACCACGGCGATCTGCGGCCGTTCCCGCTTGATGCGGACGACCGGCTCGAAGACCCCCGGCTCGGCGGGCGTCGCGGTGCCCAGCAGGCAGACCTCCGGCGCCCGGCTGATGACCAGCTCGGCGGCGCCCGCGGCCGGGGCGGCCGCGGCCAGCACCCGGTGCCCGCGCAGCTTGAGGGCCGAGGCCAGCGCCTCGGCCAGCAGCCGGTGCTCGTCGAGCACCATGACCCGTACGCCCATCGCGCACCCACCCCCGACCCTTCTGACCCGGCAAGCTACACGCTTGTTCGACGGTGCGCGGCGGATACCGCGCAGAAGCCCCCGGAAGGCGGACCTTCCGGGGGCTTCGGCCCGCTGCGGTGAACGGCCGGGATCGGCCGGGGATCAGCTGGCGCTGAAGGAGACGAACAGGTACTCGGGATCGCCCTTGTCGGAGTACGGCTTCCTGGCCGTCGTCCGGGAGATGAAGAGCTTGCCGTTGTGGTAGCGGTATTCGGAGTAGTCCGGCGAGAAACCGGTCTCGGCGGTGCGGCTGGCCTTCTCCGCCGGGTTCTCCATGAGGACGGTCTCCTTCATCGTCGTACCGTCGATGCTGACGACCTGGCCGCCCTTGTCGTACGGGGGCTCCTTGTACGCGATGATGTTCGACCCGTCCATGCGGAGCGGGAACATGGTGTACCGCTCGCCCGCGTCGGCACGGTCGGTGGTCTGCTTGCCGGTCTCCAGGTCGAAGGAGAGCAGCTCGTTGGTGCGGCCGACCTCCTCCTTGCCCTGGTGCTCGATCGAGGGCAGGTAGACCTTGCCGTTGCCGACGACGAAGCCGGCGCACTTCTCGACCTCGGTGCCGCCGCACTTGCCGCCGAAGGTGCCGGAGGCGAGCGAGATGCGCGCCTTCAGCTCGCCCTTGGGGTCGACGACGAAGAGGTCGCTGACGCCGGTGGCGTTCTTGGCGGTCTTGCCGACGTCGGCGGCGACGATCAGGGGCTTGGTGGAGACGATGGACGCCCACTCGATGCCCGGGGAGAGCTTGTACGAGGACGTCTGCGCGCCGGTGGCCGGATCCAGGGTCTGCGCGTACAGCGTCTGGTTGTCGCCGCGGCCGCACTTGCGGATCACGGCGAGGGCCTCGCCGCCGGCGTAGCCGCTGTCGTAGCAGCCCTCGCCGTCGACCTTGGGCGTCCACAGGGACTTGCCGTCGGCGAGGTTCCAGGCGGCGCCGCCGCTGGTGCCGCCCGCGGCGACGGTCTGGCCGCTGATCGTGACCTCGTAGTAGGAGGCGGGCTTGTCGCCGGTGGTGGCGCCCTTGGCGTTGCCGGACCAGACGAGCTTGCCGGCGTTCAGGTCGATGACGCCGACCTCGGTGCACGCCGGGTACTTGTTCTCGGGCGTGGGCTTGGCGGGCCGGAAGAGGACCGCCGTCTTGTTGTCGCTGACGTGCTTGGTGGCGCCGCAGAGCTCGCCCGGCAGCGGGATCTCCCACTTCTTGGCGCCGTCGACGGTGTTGTAGCCGACGACCTTCGCCACGTCCGACTTGATGTACGTCGAGTCGGTGAGCCAGGAGCCCGCGACGGTGACGACCTCTTCCGGAGTCGGGTTCGGCTGGTTGAACAGCGGCTTCGACTTGGTGTTGGCGGGCGCCTTCTCCGAACCGGGCGTGCCGGGGCCGGGCTTGTCGCCGCCGGTGGTGCCGTCCGCGGCGGGCTTCTGGTCGCTGCCGCCGTCCTCGCCGGAGACGTACCAGAAGCCGCCCGCGATGATCAGGACGATGGCCAGCAGGGCCGCGCCCACGATCATCAGCTGGGTGCGCTTGTCGTTGCCGCCGGCGGCCGCGCCGCCCGCGCCGGCCGGGGCCGGGGGCTGGGCCGCGTACATGGGGGCCGTGGGCGCGCCGTAGGCCGGCGGGGCGCCGGCGCCGGCGGGGGGCTGCTGCTGCGGGTAGCCGTACCCCTGCTGGGGATAGCCGTACGCCGGCTGCCCCTGATCGGGTACGCCGGGCGCTGCCGGCACGGTCGGCTGCGCGGTCGGCGGTACGGGCGGCTGCTGCGGGGCGGCCGGCGGCATCGGCGGCGGCTGCGGGGCGGCCTGCGGCGCGGGCGGCACCGGCGGCGGCGCTCCGAAGCCCCCTGGTGCGGGCTCCTGCGGCGCGCCGAAGCCGCCGGCGGGCGGCTGGTGGGGGGGCGGCGGGGTACTCATCGCTTGCTACTGCCTCTCGGTGGGCGGCTCGGTGGGCTCGTTCACTTGCCGAAGACCATCAGGAGCTTCTCGTCCGTGCCCTTGGCGGAAAGCATGGTGACGCCGATGAAGAACCGGCCGTCCACGTAGTCGATCAGCGGGTGGTAGAAGGAGCTCTCGATCGGAGCGGCGGCTCCCGACGGGTTGCGCAGGAGCGCGGTGGGCGTACCGCCGGCGGCCGGGATCGAGACGACCTCGCCGCCCTGGTCGGACTCGGCCTTGCGGTAGGCGAGCAGCTGCCCGTTCGCGGTCCCGAGCGGGGTGAGGATGCGGCCGTCCCCGGCGGGGGTGCGCCACTTGACCTTGCCGGTGCCCAGGTCGAAGGCGACGATCTCGTTGGCCTTGCCGGACTCGGCGACGGTCGGCATGTAGAGGGTGTTGCCGTCCACGGCCGTGGAGGAGCAGACCTCGACGGAGCGGAAGATGCCGTTGGTGCACTCGGTGGCGAAGTGGCCCTCGCCGCTGACGGTGGCGCGCTGCTTGCCGTCGGGTCCGAGGACCACGATGGCGCGTTCCTTCTTCTCCTCGTTGCCGATGTCGAGGACGAGGGGGTCCAGCGAGTAGACGGCGCCGACCTTGTACTTGGTCGGCAGTTTGAAGGTCCAGGTCTTCTTGCCGGTGACCGGGTCGGCGTCGGAGACCTCGCTGGAGAGGTCGTCGTCGTAGCAGGTCGAGATGGCGATCATCTTGCCCTTGTCCGCCACGTACGAGTCGGGCTTGCAGCCCTCGGCGGTGGCGCTGCCGAAGAGCTTGTCTCCGGTGCTGACCTTGAAGGCGCTGGCGGTGCCGCTGCGGCTGACGGCGACGGTGTCGCCGGTGATGCCCAGGGTGGGGCTGGTCATGATGTCGAAGAGTCCCTCCTTGGGGACCTCCTTCGTCCAGCCTTCCTTGCCCGCCTTGAGGTCGACCTGCTTCATCTGGTTGCAGGTCGCGGAGTCGCCGTCGCCGTCCTTGAACATGACGACGGTCTTGGACTCGGCGGTGGTCTGCTTGGTCACGGAGCAGATGGGAGTGGGGAACGCGAGCGTCCACTTCTCCTTGCCGTCGGTGACCCCGTACGCGGTGAGGTTCTTCCAGGCGCTCTTGACGACGGTGTCGCCGACGATCCACTGGCCGGTGGAGTCCACGCCCATGCCGGGGCCGTCGATCTTGGCGGTCTTGAGCCAGAGGACCTTGTCCTCGCCCTGCTTGCGGCCGGCGTTGAGGTCCTCGGCCCCCTGGGAGCCGTTGCCGCTGCCGTCGCCCTTGTCCGCTTCGGCGGAGGGCTTGCCGTCGGCGGGGGTGGAGCTCTGCGCGACGGGCTTCTTCGGGTCCTCGCCCCCGCCGTTGAAGAAGGCGAAGTAGCCGCCGGTGCCGAGGACGAGTACGCCGGCGACGGCCGCGGCGATGACGACGGCCGTCTTCTTCTTCGGCGGCTGCGGCGCGCCACCGGCCTGGTGCATGCCGACGGTGGGCATGCCGGGGGGTGGCGGGAAATGGCCCTGCTGCGGCCCGGGCTGGTGCGGCATCGGCTGCATGGGCTGCGTCGGGGGCTGCTGCGCGTACGGGTTCTCACCCTGCTGCGGGTACCCTCCCCCAGCTACCGCTGGGTGGTGCCCCCATCCGGACTGCGGCGGGCCGGGCAGGTGACCGTAACCGGAAGGTGTGGGCGGCTGGTTCGGCGGCTGGGGCGGCTCGGTCATCAGCGCATACCTTCGGCGTCGGGTGGCGTAGGGGGATGACCTTTCTATCACTGACAACGCTCTTACATCGGGCCGGTCCAGCCCCTGTTCCCAAGGGAGGACCGGCCCGTGACAACGCCGTTATCCGGCCAGTTGACGTCTTCGGCCGACGGAATCTAGGCCTCCTCGGCCAGCTCCAGCCAGCGCATCTCCAATTCGTCCCGGTCCGCGATGAGTTCGCGCAGCTCTGCGTCGAGCTTGGCGACCTTGTCGAAATCGGTGGCGTTCTCGGCGATCTGCGCGTGCAGGTTCGTCTCGCGGTCCGACATCTTGTTGAGCTGCCGCTCGATCTTCTGGAGCTCCTTCTTCGCCGCGCGGGAGTCGCCGGAGGCCGAGGACTTGGCGGCGGCCGGGGCGGGGGCCGGAGCGGCCGCCTCGATCATCCGCTGCCGGCGCTCCAGGTACTCGTCCAGGCCGCGCGGCAGCATCCGCAGGCTCGCGTCGCCCAGCAGGGCCATCACCGTGTCGGTGGTGCGCTCGATGAAGAACCGGTCGTGGGAGATGACGATCATCGAGCCCGGCCAGCCGTCGAGGAGGTCCTCCAGCTGGGTCAGGGTCTCGATGTCGAGGTCGTTGGTGGGCTCGTCGAGGAAGAGCACGTTGGGCTCGTCCATCAGCAGCCGCAGGATCTGCAGCCGGCGCCGCTCACCACCCGAGAGGTCGCCGACGGGCGTCCACTGCTTCTCCTTGGTGAAGCCGAACTGCTCGCACAGCTGACCGGCCGTCATCTCGCGGCCCTTGCCGAGGTCCACGCGGTCGCGCACGCGCTGTACGGCCTCCAGGACCCGCAGGGACGGGTCGAGTTCGCCGACCTCCTGGGAGAGGTACGCCAGCTTGACCGTCTTGCCGACGGTGACGGACCCGGCGGCCGGCTGCACGTCGCCCTGCGTACGGGCCGCCTCCGCGAGCGCGCGCAGCAGCGAGGTCTTGCCCGCGCCGTTGACACCGACGAGGCCGATGCGGTCGCCGGGGCCCAGGTGCCAGGTGAGGTGCTTGAGCAGGACCTTCGGACCGGCCTGGACGCTGACGTTCTCCAGGTCGAACACGGTCTTGCCGAGGCGGGCGTTGGCGAAGCGCATCAGCTCGGACTTGTCGCGCGGCGGCGGCACGTCGGCGATGAGCTCGTTGGCGGCCTCGATGCGGTAGCGCGGCTTGGAGGTCCGGGCGGGGGCGCCGCGGCGCAGCCAGGCGAGCTCCTTGCGCATCAGGTTCTGCCGCTTGGACTCCTCGGTGGCGGCGATGCGCTCGCGCTCGGCGCGGGCGAAGACGTAGTCGCTGTAGCCGCCCTCGTACTCGAAGACGGAGCCGCGCTGGACGTCCCACATGCGGGTGCAGACCTGGTCGAGGAACCAGCGGTCGTGGGTGACGCAGACGAGGGCGGAGCGGCGCTCCTGGAGGTGCTTGGCCAGCCAGGAGATGCCCTCGACGTCGAGGTGGTTGGTGGGCTCGTCGAGGACGAGGAGGTCCTGGTCGGCGATGAGCAGCTGGGCGAGCGCGATGCGGCGGCGCTCGCCGCCGGAGAGCGGGCCGATGACGGTGTCGAGGCCCTGGCCGAAGCCGGGGAGGTCGAGGCCTCCGAAGAGCCCGGTGAGAACGTCGCGGATCTTGGCGTTGCCGGCCCACTCGTGGTCGGCCATGTCCCGGATGATCTCGTGGCGGATGGTCGCCGCGGGGTCGAGGGAGTCGTGCTGGGTGAGGACGCCCATGCGCAGGCCGCCGCTCTGGGTGACCCGGCCGGTGTCGGGCTCCTCCAGCTTGGCGAGCATGCGGATGAGGGTGGTCTTGCCGTCGCCGTTGCGGCCCACGACACCGATCCGGTCTCCCTCGGACACGCCGAGGGAGATGCCGTCGAGCAGGGCACGGGTTCCGTACACCTTGCCGACTGCCTCGACATTGACCAGATTGACGGCCATCAGACGCGCTCCAGGGAAGGGTGTGGATCAGCCCCTCAGCCTAACCCTCCGAGCCGACGCCGGGCGCTCCACCAGGAGCCAGCCCCCCAGAGCCATGCCGATGGCGGCGGGCGCGGTGACCGGGAGGGCGATCAGGGTGGCACTGTGACCCTCCAGCAGCCCGCCGAGCCCGGTCATGGACAGCCCGAGGACGCCGAGCAGGCACAGGGTGATGCCGAGGGCGGCGCTGGGCCCGGACCCGGGCCGGCCGCCGCCGCGACCGGGCGCCTCGAACCGGCGGAAGACGGCGACCAGTACGCCGGTCAGCCCGGCGGCGGCCAGCAGCCGGACGGGGACCTGGGCCCACCAGGCGGCGGTGGCGGGCTCGGGCAGGCGCAGGCCGAGGCCGAGCTGGGCGGCGTACACGGCGAGCATGGCGGTGAGGTGCCAGAGGAAGGCGGTCATCGCGATCCCGTTGGCGGCGACGACGCAGCGCCAGACGCGGGGCCGGGCAAGCAGGGCGGCGGCGGGCCTCTTGAGCAGCTCCACGGCTCCGACGAGCCACATCCCGTGCGCCAGCAGGGCGAGGGTGGGCGGGGCCATGTTGGACACCTTCTCGCCCGGCATCCCGACCATGGAAAGCGGGTACGGCCCGTACGCGACGAGCAGCACCGCGCCGGTCAGCCCGGCGGCGGCCAGCAGCCCGGGCCGGGTGATCCGGCCGTCGGCGCGCAGGAAGCCGAGCTGGTGGACGGCGAGCCAGACAAAGGCGAAGTTCAGGAACTCGACGTACGGGACGGTGAGCGCGAAGCGCAGTACGTCGACGGCGGCCGCGGACCCGACCGCCAGGGCGAAGGCCCCCCAGCCCCACCGCTGGTGGAGCTTCAGCATGGCCGGGGTGAACGCGACCATGGCGAGGTAGATCCCGATGAACCACAGGGGCTGGGTGACCAGCCGCAGGGCGGCCCCGGTCAGCTTCCCCTCCCCGCCGCCGGCGAGCTGTACGGCGAGCGCCCCGGCGGTCCAGATGAGGACGAAGACGAGGGTGGGCCGCAGCAGCCGCTGGAGCCGGGCCCGCAGGAACGCGGCGTAGACCGGCCGCCCGTCGGCGCGGCTGGCCAGGGACCGGTACGACAGCGCGTGCGAGAACCCGCCGACGAAGAAGAACACCGGCATGATCTGCAGGCCCCAGGTGAGCACTTGGAGCGCGGGGACCAGGGCGAGCAGGTTCCCTATGCCGTCGCTGCTGACGGCGGCCATCAGCCAGTGCCCGAGGAGCACGGTCCCGAGCGAGGCGACCCGCAGCAGGTCGACGTACCGGTCCCGGCTCCCGGGGGTGGCCTCGGCGAGGTCCTTGGCGGTGTGTGCGGCGTATCCCATGGGTGCACGTTCCCGCCCGGGACCCGGGCGGGAACAGAGCGCGGATACTCACTTCGCCCTGGGTACTCGGGAGCGTCAGGAGGGCAGGACCGTGGCCCCCGGGGCCGGGCTCGTGGCCGTACGGGTCGTGCGGCAGGTGCCGGAGGCTTCGAGGGCCGCGGCCACCTTGAGCGCGGATTCCGGGTCGCGGACCAGGAACGCCGTCGTCGGGCCGGAGCCGGAGACCAGCGCGGCCAGGGCTCCGGCGGAGGTGCCCGCCTCCAGCGTCGCGGCCAGCTGCGGGCGCAGCGACAGCGCGGCCGGCTGGAGGTCGTTGGCCAGGGTCGCTGCGAGGGCGTCCGGGTCCCCCGAGGCGAGGGCGGCGAGCAGCGCCGGCGAGGCCTCCGGGACCGGGACGGTCCGGCCCTCGGCCAGGCGGTCGAACTCGCGGAACACCGCCGGCGTCGACAGCCCGCCGTCGGCCACCGCGAACACCCAGTGGAAGGTGCCCGCCTCGACCGGGGTGAGGAGTTCCCCGCGCCCGGTGCCGAGCGCCGCTCCGCCGACCAGGCTGAACGGCACGTCGCTGCCGAGTTCCGCGCACATCTTCAGGAGCTCCGCGCGCGGCGTGTCCAGGCCCCACAGGGCGTCGCAGGCCAGCAGGGCGCCGGCGCCGTCGGCGCTGCCGCCCGCCATGCCGCCGGCCACCGGGATGTTCTTCGCGATGTGGAGGTGGACGGCGTCGGACAGGCCGTGGCGGGCCGCGAGGATCTCCGCCGCCCGCGCCGCCAGGTTCGTACGGTCCAGCGGGACCTGGTCCGCGTCCGGACCCGCGCAGGTGACGGTGAGGGTGTCGGCCGCGGTGACCGTCACCTCGTCGTACAGCGACACCGCGAGGAAGACGTTGGCCAGGTCGTGGAACCCGTCCGCCCGGGCCGCGCCCACCGCGAGCTGCACGTTGACCTTGGCGGGGACCCGTACGGTCACGCTCTTCGGCATGCTCACAGCGCGGGCCTCTCGGCCGCGGGCTTGTGCTCGGCGATCGCCGCGAACTCCTCCACCGTCAGGGACTCCCCGCGCGCCTGCGGGGACACCCCGGCGGCGACCAGCGCCTGCTCGGCGCCCGCCGCCGAGCCGGCCCAGCCGGCCAGCGCGGCGCGCAGCGTCTTGCGGCGCTGCGCGAAGGCCGCGTCCACGACGGCGAAGACCTCGGCCTTCGTGGCGGTGGTCTTGATCGGCTCGGCCCGCCGCACCAGCGAGACCAGGCCCGAGTCCACGTTCGGCGCCGGCCAGAACACGTTGCGGCCGATGGACCCGGCCCGCTTCACGTCCGCGTACCAGTTCGCCTTGACCGACGGCACCCCGTACACCTTGTTGCCCGGCTTGGCGGCCAGCCGGTCGGCGACCTCGGCCTGCACCATCACCAGCGTGCGCTCGATGGTCGGGAACCGGTCCAGCATGGTCAGCAGCACCGGCACGGCCACGTTGTACGGCAGGTTCGCGACGAGCGCGGTCGGCGCCGGCCCGGGCAGCTCCTCCACCAGCATCGCGTCGGAGTGCACCAGCGCGAAGCGGTCCTTGCGCCCCGGCATCCGCGCCTCGATGGTGGCGGGCAGCGCCGCGGCCAGGACGTCGTCGATCTCGACGGCGGTGACCCGGTCGGCGGCCTCCAGCAGCGCGAGCGTCAGCGACCCCAGCCCCGGCCCGACCTCGACGACGACGTCGTCGGGCCGTACCTCGGCGGTGCGCACGATGCGGCGCACCGTGTTGGCGTCGATGACGAAGTTCTGGCCCTTCTGCTTCGTCGGCCGTACGCCGAGTACGGCGGCCAGCTCACGGATGTCTGCCGGTCCGAGAAGGGCGTCGGAGGTCGTGCTGCTCGTACTCTCGGGCTGCTGCTCTGCGGTGCTCACCGGTAAAGCGTCTCAGATCCGCTGGGTGATCCCGAGCCGGACCGGGGTGTCCGGTGGGAGGACCTGTTCCCACCGCGGAGGGGTGGCGTGGGCGTGGAGGTGGAATCCCGCGCCCAGCGCTGCTCCTCGCGGCCGATGTCGGCCGGCTGCGCGGTCCCCCGGGCGAAGTCCGGGGGGAGGTGGGCTGATCGTCGTCACGCCCTGGTGCCGACGGGCTGCGCGGGGCAGCCGGAGCCGGTCCGTGTGAGCGTGTCCCTCCGGACGCTGGCCTGCCCGGTCCGAAGGCCCGGCAGGGGAGGGTGTCCGGCGTCGCCTGGGCGCCGGACGTGTCGGCTTGGGCCGGGTGGGGCCTTTCTTGGACCGGTCCCGCCGGGAGGTCCGGCCGGTGGCGGCGGGTGTGATGACAGCGCCCGCTTCGAGCCTGTCCACGATGGTGCGGATGACCATGGTGCCCGTGGTGCGATCGGTCGCCGTCTTGGCCTGGTGGGCCAGGCCCCTGGCGGCAATGCGCTGCCAGGCGCCCTGATCCCGATCCCCCTGCCAGCCGCAGCCGGGGCAGAGTGCCCACTTCCAGCCGGGGACGGTGGGCACGTCGGGGGCCTTGCGGTGCCGCAGCGGAGCAAGGCACAGCGGGCAGTGCCTGGAGGTGTTCCTCGGAGGCACGGTGACCACGGCGATGCCCGCCTCTGTGGCAAGGTGCCGCATGCGATCGGTGATCTGGCCACGCACCGTCTGGGCCATGCGCGTGTTGTGGGTTCGGCCCATGCCGCGCGCTTCCATGGACCGCAGGTCTTCGACGTAGATGACGCTCGCCCCGGCAGTGACGGCCTGATCGACCGCCCATCTGGCGGCGGCCCAGGCCAGTGCCTCGTTGAGGTTCGATCGACGTGCGGCGACCCGGTGGATCTCGTCGTTCAGGATGGCGTGTCGTGCGGTCAGGGCGTGCTGCTCATCTCCGCCCGTGAGTTGCCGGTAGCGATCAGCTTTGGCTTGGAGTCGTTCGCCCTGCCGTCGCAGACGGTGTTGCTTGGCAAGGACACCGGCTGCCCGGAACATGGCCCCGGCGCCCGGTGTGGTGATCCGCCCGTCGTCGTGCAGCCGCGCGGCTCCGCAGGACAGCAGGGTGTTCAGACCCCAGTCCACACCCAGCGCGACCGTGTGTCCTGTGCGGGCTGCTTTGGGCACGGCGTGGGTGTAGGCGAGATCAACGCGGACGCGTCCCTGGTCCAGACGCAGGGTCGGCAGGTGCAGCACCGCACGCGCGGGCACGGTGGGCGGCAGGATGACGGGGCAGGCCACCCATGTCCAGTCCCGGTACGACCGCGGGTCGGGCCGGGTGGGGAGCTGCAAACGCAGCAGCGCACGGTCCCGGCACATCAGCCCGTTCGATGCCGGCCTGCTGCCCGTCACACGCTGACAGCAGCAGCATCCGCGCCGTCCGCGGCGCGCTCTCCAACTCGAACACATCCGCAGGAAGACGTCCGTTGGCCTTGAGGAAGGTGGCGATCTGCCGAGTGTGCCTCTTGATGACACCCGAGGAGACGTGCTGCCCGCCAGGCACAGCGGCTCGCACCTGGACCCACTCGTCTGCCGTCCGCCTGGACGGATCCGCGGGCCATGACCCGAGGACACCGGCAACGAGTTCGGCCCGCCACTGAGCGGATCGCAGAGTGCGCCCGGCCTGCTCCTGAGCCATGCGGACGATCCGGTCATTGGCGCACGTGCCCTCGGGTGGCGCAGCGGTCCAGCCCAGACGCCGCAGCGCCATCCACGCGTTCGACGGCAGCTTCCGGCCTCCGCCGTCCTTCCCGGAGGTGAGCACTGCCACATCAACGGCGTTCCAGTGGACAGCCAACAGCCCGGTCACCATGTCGGTCGTCAGAGCGACGGCCCAGCCGACGCGCTCCGTCAGCACGGAGACCGCCTGCGGCTCACCGCTCTCCTCGTCCACACCCGCCCGCAGCAGGCCACGGGCGCACGCGGTACGGGCAGTCTCGTGCTCGGCGAGCGGCACCCTCCGCCTCAACGCCCACCCCCGTGTCGCCGGTGCTGTCGTCCGGTCAACGACACCGCGCACGAAGGGTCACCCCCGCTCGATCGGGCAACCCGAGTGTGCTGCTGGAGCTAGCGATAGAGCCTACGGCCGCAGTGGGGCCACGGGGTCGCGCCCCGTTGTACGTAGAGCTTCTTCGCCCGGTACGTCTGTTCCTGGCCCGGGGCGTCCTGGGGGCGGCCGGAGCCGCCGAGGCTCTGCCAGGTGCGGACGTCGAACTGGTACAGGCCGCCGTACGTGCCCGAGGCGTCGGTGGCGGAGGGGCGGCCGCCGGACTCGCACTGGGCCAGTGCCGCCCAGTCGAGGCCGTCGGCTCCGGCCACGGAGGCCGGCAGCGGCCTCGTGCCGACCTTGACGAGCTGGGTGACGGGCTCGCGGACGGTCTCCTCGGCGACCTTGCGGGGCTTCTGCCGGACCCCGTTGACCGTGCGCAGGACGTACGTGACCCGGCGCGCTCCGGGCCGTCCCGCCCGCTCGACGAGCTCGGTGCCGGCGAACAGGCCGTCGTCCTCGGTCCTTTCGATCTCGTAGGGGATGCGCTCCTCGCGGACCTCGCGGGTGCCGGTGATGCGCAGCACGGTGATGGTCTGGCCGTCGCGCGGGAAGGAGGCGGGCGGGACCGAGGTGGTGTCCTGGCCCTGGAGGGTGATCCCGGCCTGGCCGAGGGCCTCCTGGACGGTGGCGGCGTTGGTGCGGATGGTGCTCTCGCGGCCGTCCGCCATGAAGGTGACGCTGCGCTCGGTGCGGACGGAGAGGGTGAGCCCGGCCCGGGGCACGGGGGCGGTGCGGGGGGCGGAGAGGTAGGCGCCCTCGACGCGGACGCCGAACTGGCGCAGCGCCCCCTCGACGGTGCCGGCGGTGGTCCACACCTGGCGGCTCTGTCCGTCGAGGGTCAGGCGCAGGGGGCGGCCGTAGCGGACGACGATCTCGTCGCCGTCGTCGAGGGCCTCGGTGCGGGCGGGGGCGACGAGGTCGTGGGGGCCGACGCCGAGGCCCTCGGCGGCGAGGAGTTCTTCGACGACGCCGGCGAAGGTGTGCAGGGTCCGGGGCTCTCCGTCCACGGTGAGGCGTACGGACTTGTCGGCGGCGACGAAGGCCGTGGTGCCGCCGGCCAGGAAGGCGACGACCAGGGCCTGCGGGACGATCCGCCGCCAGCTGTCGCGGCCTGCGGCGGTCCCGGCGGGGACACCGCGGCGCCGCCGCCCGGTGGGGGCGCCGGTGAGCGGCAGGCCCGGGCCGGGGTCCGGGCTGCGGCGGCGGCCCGTGCCGGGTCCGAAGCCGACGGGCGCGACGAGGTCGATGCCGCCGGCGGGGACTGCCCGGCGCCGTCCGGTCGGGGCGGCGGGCGCGGCTGCGGCTTCGGCGCTCTTGCGGCGCCGGGCGGCCCGCCGGTCCCCGGTGCGCGGGGCGGGCAGTACGGCGGGCTCGGGGTCCGGGGCGACGGCCTTGTACCCGTACACCCCGGTGAAAGGACTCTCGCTCACGACGCTCGCTCCACTGGTCCGGCCCCATCGGTTCGGGCACGGCACCCTAGCGGACGTCCGTCACTCACCAAAGTCGGGCGGCTACCCAGCGTGTCGAGCGGCCGGACGTCCCTGGCGGCGCTCAGTAGTCGAAGGCGCGGGCCGTGTTCGCCGCCAGGGCGGTCGCCATCGCGTCCTCGCCGATCCCCCGCACCGCCGCCATCGCCCGTACGGTCAGCGGAATGAGGTACGGCGCGTTGGGCCGTCCGCGGTACGGCGCCGGGGTGAGGTACGGGGCGTCGGTCTCGACGAGCACCAGCTCCAGCGGGGCCACGGCGAGGGCCTCGCGCAGCGGCGTGGCGTTCTTGAAGGTGACGGTCCCGGCGAACGACATGTAGTACCCGGCGGCGGCGCATTCGCGCGCCATCTCCGCGTCTCCGGAGTAGCAGTGGAAGACGGTCCGCTCGGGCGCGCCCTCCTCGCGCAGGATGCGCAGGACGTCGGCGTGGGCCTCGCGGTCGTGGATGACCAGGGCCTTGCCCTGCCGCTTCGCGATCTCGATGTGGGCGCGGAAGGAACGCTCCTGTGCGGCCATGCCGTCGGGTCCGGTGCGGAAGAAGTCGAGGCCGGTCTCGCCAACGGCCTTGACGTGCGCGAGCTTCGCGAGCTCCTCGATCTCGGCCAGCGCCTCGTCGAGCGCGGCCTCGCCGCCGCCGGCCCGCGCCCCTTGCCGGGACCAACCGTCGGGGTCCCCGAGCACGATGCGGGGCGCTTCGTTCGGGTGAAGGGCGACGGCCGCGTGGACGTTCTCGTACGCGGCCGCCGTCTCGGCCGCCCAGCGGGACCCCTTCACGTCGCAGCCGACCTGGACGACGGTGGTCACCCCGACCGAGGCGGCCTTGGCGAGGCCCTCCTCGACGGTGCCGCGCTGCATGTCCAGGTGGGTGTGGGAGTCCGCCACCGCCACCCGGAGTGGTTCGGGCAGCGGCGGCGGGGTGTCCTTGGAGGCGTCCTTGGCGGCAGTGCTCATGGGGCCGATCTTATGACCGGGTCCTCATGACCGGGTCCTCATGACCGGCGCAGGCGCCTCATCAGCCGGGAGAGCCAGCCCCCGCGCTCCCCGGCCTCGTCCGCCGGGACGGATCCGGGGACGTGGGGCTGCGGGGTCCTGCGCTGCTTCGGGGCCCGCGGGACGTTCGCGCCGGCCGGCACCGGGCCGGCGATCCCGGGCGAGATGCGGTGGTGGTAGAGCTTGTCGATCGTGCCGAGCACCGAGGACACCTGGCCTTCGCGCATGATCCGCACCACGTGCCCGTCACAGTTGTGGCAGGTCGGGTTCGACAGCGGGGAAGGGACCCGCTCGCCCTGGACGGTGTAGATGATGAAGGGCTGGCCCTTGCCGTCGACGTGGTGCTCGATCTCGTAGCCCTGCTCCCAGCCGTAGCCGCACTTCATGCACGCGAAGGAGTAAGCCTCGTGCACGGTGTGCACACCAGGCTTCGGCACGGAGACGGGTACGGCCACTGCGGGGACGGGGACGGGGACGGGTACCGAGGTGTCTGCGATCTCACTCATGCCAGCTCCTCTTGTTCCACTGGTGCCATTGCCAGTGGACGCCTCAATGGGCGGGAGCGCATCAGGCCCTGTCTACTGTTGGACGGTCTTTGGGCGACTCATGCCCCAAGACGCCCGGTGCGCGGTCTGAGCTTTGCTTTTCAGGTTAGCTCTTTACCGTCTTACAGCATCTTTTGAGCCGCATTCTTTGCCGCCACGACCGCGTCGAAGACCTCCCGCTTGGGTACTCCGGCCTCGGCCGCGACCGCCGCGATGGCTTCTTTTCGCCGCTCCCCGGCCTCCTCGCGCACGCGCACCCTGCGCACCAGCTCCTCGGCGTCCACATCGCCGGGCCGGGCCGCCGGTGCGCCCTCCACGACGACGGTGATCTCGCCGCGTACGCCCTCGGCGGCCCAGGCCGCCAGCTCGCCGAGCCCGCCGCGCTTGACCTCCTCGTACGTCTTGGTCAGCTCGCGGCACACCGCGGCCCGCCGGTCGGCGCCGAAGACCTCGGCCATCGCGGCGAGGGCGTCGTCGAGCCGGTGCGGGGCCTCGAAGTAGACGAGCGTGCGGCGCTCGCCCTCGACCTCGCGGAGCCGGCCGAGGCGTTCGCCCGCCTTGCGCGGCAGGAAGCCCTCGAAGCAGAAGCGGTCCACCGGCAGCCCCGACAGGGCGAGCGCGGTGAGCACCGCGGACGGCCCGGGCACGGCGGTGACCTTGATGTCCTTCTCCACGGCGGCGGCGACCAGGCGGTAGCCGGGGTCGGAGACGGACGGCATGCCGGCGTCGGTCACCAGCAGCACCCGCTTGCCCTGCTCCAGCGCCTCGACCAGCTCCGGGGTGCGCGCCGATTCGTTGCCCTCGAAGTAGGAGACGACGCGCCCGGTGGTGTGCACGCCGAGCCCCTGGGTCAGCCGGCGCAGCCGCCGGGTGTCCTCGGCGGCGACCACGTCGGCCCGCTCCAGCTCGGCCGCGAGCCGCGGCGGGGCGTCGGCGAGATCGCCGATCGGGGTGCCGGCGAGCACGAGCACGCCCGCGGAACCCGCCGCGCCTGCGGAACCTGCCGGAGAAGAGGCCGGAGAAGAGGCCGCAGCGGAGGCCGAAGCGGAGGCGGAAGCGGGGGTTTCGGAGCCGGTGGGCTGGTCAGTCGTCACCCGCCCATCCTCTCAGCCGTCCCACCCGGCACACGTCATCCGTCCCACGGGCACACGCCGTCCGTCCCGCCCCGCACACGCACCGACGGTCCCCGGCGCTGGGGTTCGCACAGGTGCGTTCCCTACGATGACCCGGTGACCAGTACCGCGACGCCGCCGCCCAGCCCCGCGGGGGCCCCGCCCGCCCCTCCGGCGGGGCGCGTAGACCAGCCGTCCACCTGGCTGCGCCGCCTGCGCAGCTTCGGCTACGCGCCGCCCGCCGACGCCCGGCGCCCGGGCCTCGGGCGCGCGGACGCCCCGAGTCCGGACGTGCGCGCCCGCCTGGTGCCCCCGTACGCCCGGCCCTCCGTGCAGCTGTGGACGGCGCTCGGCGTCCCGCTCTCCGCGGCGGGCACCTGGCAGCGCGTGCTGGCGTGGGCGGGGCCGGTGCTGGTGGCGCTGGTGGCCGGGGTGCTGCGCTTCGTACACCTGGGCAGCCCGAAGGCGGTGATATTCGACGAGACGTATTACGCCAAGGACGCCTGGGCCACGATCCAGCAGGGCTACGAGGCGAGCTGGCCCAAGGACATCGACAAGTCGATCCTCGCCAACCCCGACGGGATCTCCGTCCCGCTGGACCCCGGGTACGTCGTGCACCCGCCGGTCGGCAAGTGGGTCATCGGGCTCGGCGAGTGGATGTTCGGCTTCACCCCGTTCGGCTGGCGGTTCATGACGGCGGTGCTCGGCACGCTTTCGGTGCTGATGCTGTGCCGGATCGGGCGGCGCCTGTTCCGCTCCACCTTCCTGGGCTGCCTGGCGGGCGCGCTGCTCGCGGTGGACGGCCTGCACCTGGTGATGAGCCGGACCGCGCTGCTCGACCTGGTGCTGATGTTCTTCGTCCTGGCCGCCTTCGGGGCGCTGCTCGTCGACCGGGACCGGGCGCGGGCCAGACTCGCGGACGCGCTCCCGGTGGACGAGGAGGGGCGCACCCGCCCGGACGTCACCGTCGCCGAGACGCTGCGCCTGGGCTGGCGCCCGTACCGGATCCTGGCGGGCGTCTGTCTGGGCCTGGCGTTCGGCACGAAGTGGAACGGCCTGATCGTGCTGGCGTTCTTCGGCGTGCTGACCGTCCTGTGGGACGCGGCCGCCCGCCGCACCGCCGGGGCGGGCGCCCCGTACGCGGCGATGCTGCGCCGCGACGCGCTGCCGGGCTTCCTGTCGACGGTGCCGGTGGCGATCGCGGTGTACCTGGCCTCGTGGACCGGCTGGATCCTGTCCCCCGACAACGGCAAGGGCGGTTATTTCCGCGACTGGGCGGCCAAGAACGACCAGGGCAGTGCGCTGTCGTTCCTGCCGGAGTGGCTGCGCAGTCTGTGGCACTACGAGACCGAGGTCTACAAGTTCCACGTAGGCCTGACCTCGGGGCACACGTACGAGTCGAACCCGTGGAGCTGGCTGGTGCTGGGCCGGCCCGTCTCCTATTTCTACGAGTCCCCCGACCCGGGGACGGACGGCTGCCCGGCGACGGAGGCGGGCAAGTGCGCCCGCGAGGTGCTGGCCCTGGGCACCCCGCTGCTGTGGTGGGCGGGCTGCTTCGCGCTGCTGTACGTGCTGTGGCGGTGGTTCTTCCGCCGCGACTGGCGGGCGGGCGCGATCGCGTGCGCGCTGGGTGCGGGCCTGCTGCCCTGGTTCAACTACCAGGAGCGGACCATCTTCTTCTTCTACGCGGTGGTCTTCGTCCCGTACCTGTGCCTGGCGGTGGCGATGATGATCGGCGCCCTGCTGGGCCCGTCGGGATCGACGGAACGCAGGCGCGCGCTGGGCGCGATCGCGGCGGGCGTGCTGGTCCTCCTGATCATCTGGAACTTCATCTATTTCTGGCCGATCTACACGGGCCAGTCCCTCCCGATGGACTCCTGGCGCGGCCGCATGTGGCTGGACAGCTGGGTCTAGGCGCCGCAGGTCCGCATGGGCGCGGCCCGTCACCGCTCGCAGGGGTGGCGGGCCGCGCCCATGCTGGAAGGAGGAGGTGAAGAGCCATGCGCATACGACGACTGCTCGGCCTCGCTCTCGCCACGGCGACCCTGGCCGGTGCGAGCGCCCTCGGTGCCACTGCGGCCCAGGCGGCGGCTCCGACCATCACGTCCGCGGAGTGCACCGACCAGGGCGGAACGGTGACGAGCCAGCCCTACGGCGGAACCTGGTGCACGCTCCCTGACGGAACCAAGGTGGCGGTCAGCTGACCCGCCGGTTGTTCCGGTCTGGTAACAAGCCGTACGCGTCTCGTTGGCACAGCGTAAGGTCCGCACCAGAGGTTCTTTGAACACGTTCAGAGAACGACGGGGATCTGGGGAGGATGTACGTGAACGGGGCGGCGAAGGGGGCCATCGTCGGCGGGGTGTTCCTCGCGATGCTCGGCGGGGCCGGGTACGGGGTGTACGCGCTGGTCGGGGACGGCGATAGCAAGGATGGCGGCAAGGGCGGCGACACCGCCGTGAAGGCCGAGAAGGGCAGCGGGCCCGTCACCGACAAGGAGGCGGCGCAGACCGCGAAGGCCTTCTTCGCCGCCTGGGCGGCCGGGGACGCGCCGGCGGCAGCAGAGTTGACGAACAACGTGCAGGCCGCGCAGAGCGCCGTGGCCGACTACCGGGCCAAGGCGTACGTGTCCAAGGCGGTGATCACTCCGGGGGCGCAGACGGGCACGACCATCCCGTTCGCCGTCGCCGCGGAGATCACCTACGAGGGCGTCACCAAGCCGCTCGCGTACGAGTCCAAGCTGACCGTCGTACGCGGGCTGACCAGCGGGAAGCCCCTCGTCGACTGGCAGCCCTCGGTGATCCACCCGCAGCTGCAGAAGGACGAGAAGCTGCGCGCGGGCACGCCCGCGGCCCCGCCGGTCAAGGCCGTGGACCGTAACGGCGAGGAGCTCAGCGCCGAGAAGTACCCCTCTCTGCGGCCGGTCCTCGACCAGCTGCGCCAGACGTACGGCAGCAAGGTGGGCGGCAAGGCCGGGGCCGAGCTGTGGATCGAGCCGGCCGCGCAGGACGCGCCGAAGCGGACCCTGCTGACGCTGGTGGAGGGGGAGCCGAGCACGCTGAAGACGTACCTGGACGCCAAGGTGCAGGCGGCGGCCGAGAAGGCCGTCGCCAAGTACCCGGAGTCCTCGGTGGTCGCCGTCCAGACGGGCAACGGGCACATCCTTGCCGTCGCCAACAACCGCAAGGACGGCTTCAACGCGGCGATGGAGGGGCGGCGGGCACCCGGCTCGACGATGAAGGTCGTGACGGCGGCGATGCTGATCGACCGGGGCAAGGCGGCGGCCGACCGACCGGCGGAGTGCACCAAGGAGGCCTCCTGGGGCGGCCGCTCCTTCCACAACCTGAACAACTTCGAACTGCCCGGCGCGAACTTCGCGACCAGCTTCGCCAAGTCCTGCAACACCGCCTTCATCAAGCAGATCGACGACGTCGACGACGACGGGGCGCTCGCGAAGGAGGCCCGGGAGGTCTTCGGACTCGGGCTGGACAACTGGAAGACGGGCATCCGCTCGACGGACGGCCAGGTGCCGGAGGCGAAGGGCGCGGAGGCGGCCGCCGAGTACATCGGGCAGGGCCGGATCACCATGAACCCGCTGAACGTGGCCTCCTTCACCGCCACCGCGCGCAGCGGGAGCTTCCACCAGCCGCTGCTCGTCGCGCCGGAGCTCGACGGACGGCCGATCGCCCAGGCGGCGCGGCAGATGAAGCCGTCGGTCCAGCAGCAGCTGGTGCGGATGATGAAGCAGACGGCGACCAGCGGCACGGCGGCGCAGGCGATGAGCTCGGTGGGCGGCTCCGACAAGGGAGCCAAGACCGGCTCGGCGGAGGTCGACGGCGCGGGCAGCCCGGACAGCTGGTTCACGGGCTACAGCGGGGACGTGGCCGCGGCGGCGATGGTCGAGGCCGGCGGCCACGGCGGCGACGCGGCGGGCCCCTTGGTCGCAGCGGTCCTGAACGCCTCCTGACGCTCCAGGGTCCCGGCCGCGGCCGGGACCCCGGGGACGGCCTGACCCCGGGGACGGCCCGCGGCCGGGACCCCGGGGACGGTCAGAGCGAGGCGCGGACGGCGCGGAGCAGGGACTGGGCCCGGGGGTCGGCGGTGACCGACTTGGCGTGGGCGTTCGTCACGTAGCCGAAGGCGACGCCGGCCTCCGGGTCCGCGAAGCCCAGCGACCCGCCGCGCCCCGGATGCCCGAACGACCCCGCCGACAGCAGCGGCGAGGCCGGGCTGTGCAGCATGTACCCCGGGCCGAAGCGTGTGTTGACCACCAGCACCCGGTCCGGCCCGGACGACAGCTCCGTACCTGCCAGACGGCGCGTCTGCGGGGTGAACAGGCCCGGGCCGTCCTGCGTGTCGCCCAGCAGCGCCGCGTACACGCCCGCCAGGCCGCGCGCCGTGCCGATGCCCGCCGAAGCCGGAAGTTCGGCCGCCCGGAACTCCGGGGCGTTCTCGTCCGGCAGCGGAGTGATCGCCGCGAACGCCCGCCGGGTCAGCGAGGACGGGTCCGCCCAGGCATCCGAAACGTTTCTCCGCGGACGCGTCCTGAGCCCGCCCGCCCTCTCCGCAGGCGGCTCCACCGGCCCCACCCGGCCCACGCGCCCCGTCTCCCCCGCCGGCAGGCCGATCCAGAACTCCAGCCCCCGCGGGCCCGTGACCTCCTGCGCCAGCCACTGGCCCAGCGAGGCCCCGGTCACCCGCAGCACCAGCTCCGACAGCAGCCAGCTGTACGTCTGCGCGTGGTAGCCGTGCGCGGAACCCGGCTCCCAGAAGGCCCGCTGCCCGGCGACCGCACGCGCCCCGGAAAGCCCGTCCGCAGCCTCCACCGGCGTCAGCGGAACGTCCAGTGCCGGCACGGCCGCCCGGTGCGCGAGCAGGTCCCGTACCAGCGCCCGCTCCTTGCCGCCCGCCTTGAACTCCGGCCAGTACGCCCCCACCGGGGCGTCCAGGTCCAGCAGCCCCCGCTGGTGCAGCAGCAGCGGTACGACGGCGGCCACGCCCTTGGTGGCCGAGCGCACCACCTGCGCGGTGCCGGCCGCCCAGGGCTCGCCTGCGTCGCCGCCCTCCACGTCCTTCGGGCCCGCCCACAGGTCCACGACCTTCCGGCCGTCCCGGTACACGGCCACCGCCGCGCCCCGGTCCCCGAGCACCTCGAAGTTGCGTACGAAAGCGTCCCGGACGGCCTCGAAGCCCGCCGCCACCTCACCCTGGATCTCCACGAGCGGTCCAACAATCACCTGGTCGGACTTATGCCACCGCCACCGACGGCCTATGCCACCGACACCGAGCGCGGGTCGAACCCGAACGGCAGCTCCAGCCGGTGCGCCCGCATCAGCTCCTCGTCGCACAGCAGGTCCTGCGTGCGCCCGTCGGCCGCGATGACCCCCTCGCTCAGGATCACGGACCTCGGGCACAGCTCCAGCGCGTACGGCAGGTCGTGGGTCACCATCAGCACCGTCACGTCCAGCGAGCGCAGGATGTCGGCGAGCTCGCGCCGCGAGGCCGGGTCCAGGTTGGACGAGGGCTCGTCCAGGACCAGGATCTCCGGCCGCATGGCCAGTACGGTCGCCACCGCGACCCGGCGGCGCTGACCGAACGACAGGTGGTGCGGCGGCCGGTCCGCGAAGGCCTCCATGCCGACCTGCTCCAGCGCCTCGCGGACCCGCGCCTCCAGCTCCGCGCCCCGCATTCCGGCGGCAGCCGGGCCGAAGGCCACGTCCTCCCGCACCGTCGGCATGAACAGCTGGTCGTCCGGGTCCTGGAAGACGATGCCGACCCGGCGCCGGATCTCGGCGAAGTTCCGCTTCTCGACCGGCAGCCCGGCCACCGTCACGGTGCCGACCCCGCCGCCGAGGATGCCGTTGAGGTGCAGCACCAGCGTGGTCTTGCCGGCGCCGTTCGGGCCGAGCAGGGCCACCCGCTCCCCCTGTCCCACGGTCAGGTCCACGCCGAAGAGGGCCTGGTGCCCGTCCGGATAGGCGTACGCGAGGCCGGAGACCTCAAGGGAGGCAGGAAAAGCGGGGGCAGGGGGAGAGGCAGTCACAGGATCCATCCCATCAGACAGACGGCGAGCGCCGCCGCCGGGAGTACGGCCGCGTACGCCCACTGGGCGCGGGTGGCCACGACTTCGTCGATCACCGGCATCGAGCCGGCGTAGCCGCGGCTGACCATTGCGAGGTGGACCCGCTCGCCGCGCTCGTAGGAGCGGATGAACAGGGCTCCGGCGGTCTTGGCCAGCACGCCCCAGTGCCGGATCCCGGCCGCCTCGAACCCGCGCGAGCGCCGGGCGATCGACATCCGCCGCAGCTCGTCGGTGATCACGTCGCCGTACCGGATCATGAAGGAGGCGATCTGCACCAGCAGCGGCGGCAGCTTCAGCCGCTGGAGCCCGAGCAGCAGCGCCCGCAGCTCGGTGGTCGAGGCGAGCAGGACGGACGCGGCGACCCCGAGCGTGCCCTTGGCCAGTACGTTCCAGGCGCCCCACAGGCCCGAGACGCTGAGCGACATGCCGAGCACCTCCACCCGCTCGCCCTGCGCCACGAACGGCATGAGCACGGCGAAGGCCACGAACGGGACCTCGATCAGCAGCCGCCGCAGGAGGAAGCCGGCCGGGATCCGGGCCGCGGCCGTGACCGCTGCGATGAGGACGGCGTACAGGCCGAAGGCCCACACCGCCTCGCGCGGTGTGGAGACGACGACCACGACGAAGGCGAAGGCCGCGGCCAGCTTGCAGTGCGGCGGCAGGGCGTGGATCGGCGAGTGCCCGTGCCGGTAGAGCTTGTGGGCGTGGCCCGCGCCCATCTCAGACCGCCGTGGAAGCGGTCGAGGTGGTGGAGGCGGCCGTCAGGTCCTCCGCGCGCCGGCGGCGTACGGTCCAGAAGATCCCGGTGCCGACGGCGACGGTCGCGCCGACGCCGATGACCCCGGCGAGGCCGCCGGAGAGACGGGCGTCGTCGACGTCCTTGACGCTGTAGTCGGCGAGCGGGGAGTCGGCGGTGGCGTGCTCCTTCACGTTCTGGTCGATGCCCTTGTCGGCGGCGACCTTCTCCAGGCCGTCGGGGCTGCCGGAGGCGTAGAAGGAGACGACGCCGGCCAGGACGAGGGCGGTGACCAGGCCGGTGATCCACACGGGCTTCGTGGAACGGGCGGCGGCGGGCGCCGCGACCGGAGCCGCCACCGGGGCGTCGACCAGCTCGCCGCCGACGCGCAGTTTCAGCGGCGCGGACAGCCCGCGCGCCCCGTGCACCAGGTCCGGCCGTACGGCCAGTACGGCGCCCACGGTCGCGGCGGTGATCGCGGCCTCGCCGATGCCGATCAGCACGTGCACGCCGACCATGGCGGTGAACACCTTGCCGAGCGGGACGTCGGTGGTCCCGCCGAGGGCGTACAGGAGGGTGAACATGACGGCCGCGCCGGGCACCGAGAGCAGTGCTCCGGCGAAGGCGGCGACGGTGACCGAGCGCCGGGTGTCGGGCAGGAGCTTCAACAGCCCGCGGAAGACGGCGTACGCGACGACCACGGTCACGACGGCCATGGTCATGACGTTGACCCCGAGGGCGGTCAGCCCGCCGTCGGCGAACAGGACGCCCTGCATGAGCAGCACCACGGACACGCACAGCACACCCGTGTAGGGGCCCACGAGGATCGCGGCGAGCGCCCCGCCCAGCAGGTGCCCGCTGGTGCCTGCGGCGACCGGGAAGTTCAGCATCTGGACGGCGAAGATGAACGCGGCGACGAGCCCGGCCAGCGGCGCGGCTCTTTCTCCCCCAGAGCCTTCGGCCTGGGAGGTGCCCCCGAGCTCCCGGCGGGCGCCGCGCAGGCTCACGGCCACCGCGCCCGCGGCGGCGACACCTGCGGCGATGGAGACGGGGGCGTCGATGAAGCCGTCGGGCACATGCATGGGGCTGCTCCGCTTCCTGCGGTCTTTGAGCTGGCAAAATCTTTAACCGCTCAAGAATAGTGCCCAATTGCGAACCATTGGCAAGAGCGTCGACGCCACAAGTACCTCCGCGCGGATTCGTGGGAATGTGCGAGGCTGGGGGCAATACGGACTTGTATGTTCCGATTCGAGGAGTCTTGTCGTGTCAGCCACCGCCGAGAATCCCCCCGCGGCCGCAGCCGCCACCGCCGTCGCCACAGCCGTCGCCGCCACCGCAGTCGCCTCCGTCGAGGACCGCGTCACCGCCCGCGTGATCAGCGACGACCCGCTCTTCCGGAAGATCCCGGTCGCCCTGCGCTTCGCCGCCGCGGAGCCGCTCGCCGTACGGATCGTCTTCCCCGCCGGGCTCTCCCCCGAGGGCACCGACAACGAGTGGGTCTTCCCCCGGGCCCTCCTCGAAGCAGGCCTGCAGGCTCCGACCGGCACCGGCGACGTACGCGTCTGGCCCTGCGGCCGCGTCCAGGCGGTCGTCGAGTTCCACTCCCCCGAGGGCGTCGCGGTGATCCAGTTCGACATCGCCGCGCTGCGCCGCTTCCTGCGCCGTACGAACGCCGCCGTCACCCGGCAGGCGTAACGGGCCCGGACGAAACGGGACCTGCGCACAGAACGGGCCCGGCCCCGCACCTGGGATCAGGTGCGGGGCCGGGCCGATGCGGAGCGGGGCCGGGGTCAGGCGTTGACCAGCTCGCGGTCCTTGTCCGGGCCCTCCGAGGAGTCGGCGGAACCTTCGAGGTGCTTGCGCAGGCTCTCGCCCTCCACGTCCACGTTGGGCAGCAGCCGGTCCAGCCAGCGCGGCAGCCACCAGGCCTTGTGGCCGAGCAGCGCGAGCACCGCCGGGACGATCGCCATGCGGACGACGAAGGCGTCGAAGAGGACGGCGATCGCGAGGCCGAAGCCGATCATCTTGATCATCTGCTCGCTGGCGCCGATGAAGCCCGAGAACACCGCGATCATGATGACGGCGGCCGCCACGACCACCCGCGCGCTGTACTGGAAGCCGGTCACGACGGCCTGGCCCGGGCGCTCGCCGTGGACGTACGCCTCACGCATGCGGGTGACGAGGAAGACCTCGTAGTCCATGGCCAGACCGAAGACGACGCCCACCATGAAGATCGGCATCATGCTCATGATCGGACCGGTCTGCTCCACCCCGAAGAGCGAGCCGAGCCAGCCCCACTGGAAGACCGCGACGACGGCGCCGAGGGCGGCGACCACGGAGAGCAGGAAGCCGAGGGCCGCCTTGAGCGGAACCAGGATGGAGCGGAAGACCACCATCAGCAGCAGGAAGGCGAGACCGACCACGAGCGCCAGGTAGGGCAGCAGCGCGTCGTTCATCTTCTGCGAGAAGTCGATGTTCATCGCGGTCGCGCCGGTGACCATGACGTCGTCACCGCTGCCGGCACGGATCGTGTGGACCAGGTCCTCGGTCTGCGTGGAGGACGGACGGTCCTTCGGGATGACGGTGATCATCGAGGCGTCGCCGGCCTCGTTGGGCATCGGCGGCATGACCGCGGCCACGCCCCCCAGGCCCTTGATCCGGTCCACCGTCTTGTCGGCGAGCGCCTTGTCCCCGTCCACGACGACCATCAGCGGGCCGTTGAAGCCCGGGCCGAAGCCGTCGGACAGCAGGTCGTACGCCTTGCGCTGGGTGGTGGAGACGGGCTGGGCGCCGTCGTCCGGAAGGCCCATCTCCAGCTTGCTCGCCGGGATGGCGATGGCGCCGAGGCCGATCACGCCGACCAGCAGCACCATGACCGGGCGGCGCAGGACGAAGCGGGCCCAGCGGGTGCCGCCGTTGGCCTTGGGCTCGGCACCGGCCGGCTTGCCCTTGCCGAACAGCTTGCTCTTCGTACCGGCGGGCAGGACCTTCTTGCCCGCGAAGCCCAGGATGGCCGGGACCAGCGTCAGCGCGACGAGGACGGCGATGACCACGGTGCCAGCGGCCGCGAAGCCCATCTTGGTCAGCATCGGGATGTTGACGACGGCCAGGCCCACGAGGGCGATGACCACGGTGAGACCGGCGAAGACGACGGCGGAGCCGGCGGTTCCGGCGGCCCGGCCCGCGGCCTCGTCCCGCTCCCGGCCCTCGGCGAGCTCCGCGCGGTAGCGGGAGACGATGAAGAGGGCGTAGTCGATGCCGACCGCGAGGCCGATCATCATCGCGAGGGTGGAGGTGGTGGAGCCGAGGTCCAGCACGTTGGCGAGCGCGGTGATGGAGGAGACGCCGATGCCCACGCCGATGAGCGCGGTCAGCAGCGGCAGCCCGGCCGCGATCAGCGAGCCGAAGGTGATGACGAGCACGATCGCCGCGATCAGGATGCCGACGATCTCGCCGGAGCCCGTCTCGGGGGCCGTCATCAGGGCGTCGCCGCCGATCTCGACGGTGAGCCCGGCGGCCTTGGCCGCGGTGCCGGAGTCCTTGAGCGCGTCGCGCGCCTCGTCCTTCAGCTCCATGCCGCTGACGGTGTACTTGACGCTCACGTACGCGGTGGAGCCGTCCTGGCTCACCGCGTGGGCCTCGTACGGATCGGTGACCGAGGCGACCTGGGCCTTGCCCGGACCGTCCTTCAGGTCGGAGACGATCTTCTCGACCTCGGTCTTGTTCTTCCCGTCGTTGACCGAGGAGCCCGCGGGCGCCTTGACCACGATGCGGGCGGTGGCGCCGTCGGCGGCCATGCCCGGGAACTTCTTGTCCAGCACGTCGAAGGCCTTCTGGGCCTCCGTGCCGGGTATCGAGAACGATCCGGAGCTGGGTGCGGACGCCGTCGCCGCGCCGAAGCCGGCGGCGAACAGCAGTGCCACCCAGAGGAGTGCGACCAGGCCGCGGCGCCGGAAGGCGCCCCTGCCGAGTCGGTAGAGGAAGGTAGCCACGGAGGCGGTTCTCCCGTTCAGGTCGTGGTGGATCCGGGACGGATCAGGGCGTGGAGAGCCGGCCCGACGACGAGAGCGGCGTGTCAGGAGCAGCGGGAAGGAGTCGCGGGACTCAGACGCCGAGGGCGGGGAAGACCACGGCGTCGATGAAGTGACCGAGGAAGGCGCGGTCGACGGACCGGTCCTCGATCAGCGGGAGCGCGATGAACGCGCCGATGAGCATGTGCGGTACGAAGGCAAGGGCCGGACAGTCCGGGGCGATCTCTCCCCGGTCGACGGCCCGCTGCAGCATCGCCTGGAGACCGGTGATCTCCGGGTCGACCAGCAGTTCGCGCAGTGCCTTGTGGAGTTCCGGGCTCTCGTGGACCGCATGGGTCAGGCCCCGCATCAGTGCGGTGTCCTTCGCCATCTGCGCGTCGTCGGAGTGCTGGACCATGAGCCCGAAGTCCCCGCGCAGGCTGCCCGTGTCGATCTCCCGCAGGGACATCGGCTGGGTGCAGCGCAGCGCCTTGGCGACCAGCTCGGGCTTGCTCCCCCACTGGCGGTAGAGGGTGGCCTTGCTGGACTTGGTACGGGCGGCGACCGCGTCCATGGTCAGCGCCTCGTAGCCGACCTCGCGCAGGAGGTCGAGGACCGCCTCGTGGAGCTCGGCCTCCCGCTCGGGGGTGATCCGGCTGCGTCGCGACGAGACCTCCGGCGAGACTTCTTCGGACATCTCCGGCACCTCCCATCCGAACGAAACTGTTTCGTACACCGATGACGATACCCCTGCCGCCAACGAAACGAAACCGTTCCGTTTCGTTTCGGCGCGTGGCGTGGGTCACCTGTCGCGGGCATGGATCACCTGTACGAGTTGCCAGGCCCCCTCGGCGCGGAAAGCATTGTGGGGTGAGTCACGACGGCGCGTACCTCCGCTTCCCGCACCTCCACGACGATCTGCTGTGCTTCGCGACCGAGGACGACCTCTGGGTCGCCCCGCTGGTCCCCGAAGACGAAACGCCCGGCCGGGCCTGGCGGATCACCGTCGACCGGACCAGGGTCGGCCACCCCCGGTTCTCCCCCGACGGCCGGCACATCGCCTTCACGAGCTGGCGCAGCCTCGACCCCGAGATCCACCTCGCCCCGGTGGCCGGCGGCCCGGCCCGCCAGCTCACCTACTGGGGCGCCACCGACACCCGGGTCTGCGGCTGGACCCCGCCCGACAAGGACGGCCACAGCGACATCCTCGCCGTGTCCTCGCACGGCCAGCCCTTCTCCTACTACGCCTGGGCCTACAGCGTGCCGACCGACGGCTCGCCCGGCGGCAAGCTCCCCTGGGGCCCGGTCTCCGACATCGCCGTCCACGAGGACGCCCCCGACGGGGAGGGCGCGGGCGAGCGGCGCACCCTGCTGCTGACCGGCAAGCCCCCGCACGAGCCCGCCGCCTGGAAGCGCTACCGCGGCGGCGCCACCGGCCGGCTGTGGCTGCACGGCAAGCGGCTGCTGGAACACATCGAGGGCCACCTCGACGCCCCGATGTTCGTGGACGGCCGGATCGCCTTCCTCTCCGACCACGAGGGCATCGGCAACCTCTACTCCTGCCTGCCCGACGGCACCGACCTGCGCCGGCACACCGACCACGCGGAGTTCTACGCCCGGCACGCCTCCAGCGACGGCTCCCGCGTCGTCTACCAGTGCGGCGGGGACCTCTGGCTCGTCGACTCGCTGGCCCCCGAGGCCGTCCCGCGCCGGCTCCGGATCCGGCTGGGCGGTCCGCGGGCGGGCCGCCGTACGTACCAGGTCCCGGCCGCCAGCCACGTCGACTCGCTCTCCGTCGACGCCACCGGGCGGGCCAGCGCGGTCGTCATCCGCGGCAGCCTGTACTGGCTCACCCACCGCGACGGACCGGCCCGGACCATCGCCGACACCCCGGGCGTACGGGTGCGGCTGCCCGAGATGCTCGGCAGCAGCGGGCGCGTCGCGTACGTGACGGACGCGGAGGGCGAGGACGCGATCGAGATCGCCTACCTCCCGCGGGCCTCCGGGGACCGGGAGCCGCGCCGGCTGGCCTCCGGCGAGCTGGGCCGCGTACTGGAACTGCTCTCCGATCCGGACGGGGAGCGGCTCGCGATCGCCTCCAACGACGGGCGGCTGCTGCTCATCACCGTGTCCGACGACGAGGCGGACGCCGCGGGCAGCGAGGGGTCCGACGCGGAAGTCACCGAGCTGATCCGGTCCATCAACGGGCCCGTCACCGACCTTGCGTTCTCTCCCGACGGGGACTGGCTGGCCTGGTCGCACCCGGGGATCGGGCGCTCGCTGCGGCAGATCAAGATGGCCCGGATCTCCGGCCCCGGTCCGCGCTCCGTCGTGGACGTCACCAACGGCCGCTTCGAGGACGAGAACCCGGTCTTCACCCGCGACGGCCGCTACCTGGCCTTCCTCTCGTGGCGCGGTTTCGACCCGGTGTACGACGTGCACACCGGCGACCTGTCCTTCCCGCTGGGCTGCCGCCCGTACCTGGTGCCGCTGTCCTCGGCGACCCCCTCGCCGTTCGCGTTCACCCCCGACGGGCGCCCGGCGGCGGGCGGACTCGACCCGGGCGAGGGCGAGCCCACCGAGGGCGAGGGCGCGGTCATGGTGGAGGTGGAGGGGCTGGAGAGCCGCGTCACCCCCTTCCCGGTGACGGCGTCGAAGTACTCGGCCCTGTACCCGGTCAGCGGCGGCGGACTGGTGTGGCTGCGCTGGCCGATCTCGGGCGCGCTCGGCGAGACCTTCGCCAACCCGACCGACACCAGCGGCAAGCCCACGCTGGAGCACTTCGAGATCACCAAGGCACGCAAGAGCGAACTGGCCTCCGGGCTGGACTGGTTCGCGGTCAGCGGCGACGGCACCCGGCTCGTCGTCAACGACGACGGCGACCTGCGCGCGGTCCCGTCGACCGAGTCCGGCGACAGCGACTCCACCGTCTACCTGGACCTGCGGCGCATCCTGCACGAGGTGGACCCGGCCGCCGAGTGGCGCCAGGCCTTCGAGGAGGCCGGCCGGCTGATCCGCGCGTACTTCTGGGAGCCGGGCATGTGCAACATCGACTGGGACGGGGTGCTGCGCCAGTACCGCCCCCTGGTCGAACGGGTCGCCTCGCCCGACGAGTTCGCGGACCTGCTGCGCGAGGTGCTCGGCGAGCTCGGCACCTCGCACGCGTACGTCTCCCCCGCGCGCCGCAACGAGGGCCCGCCGCACTACCACCGGCCCATCGGGCTGCTCGGCGCCAACCTCGTCCCGCGCGAGGAGGGCTGGGTGCTCGCGCGGATCCTGCCGGGCGAGTCCTCCGACTCCAAGGCCCGCTCCCCGCTCGCCGGCACCGGCATCCGGGAGGGCGCCGTCCTCACCCACGTCGACGGGCGGCCGGTGGACCCGGTGGCCGGGCCCTATCCGCTGCTCTCGGCGGCCGGCGGCACCACGGTCGAGCTGACCTTCAAGCCCGCCGAGGGCGAGGGCCGGGGCCTGGCCCGGCGGGTGGCGATCGTGCCGCTGATCGACGAGCGGCCGCTGCGCTACCAGGACTGGGTGTCCAAGCGGCGCGCGGTGGTCCGCGAGGTCAGCGGCGGCAAGTGCGGCTACCTGCACATCCCCGACATGGGCGGCTCGGGCTGGGCGCAGTTCAACCGGGACCTGCGGATGGAGATGTCCCGGCCCGCACTGATCGTGGACGTACGCGGCAACGCGGGCGGGCACATCAGCGAGCTGGTGGTGGAGAAGCTGACCCGTTCGATCCTCGGCTGGGACCTGACGCGCAACGCCCAGCCGGTCTCGTACGCCTCCAACGCGCCCCGCGGTCCGATCGTGGCGCTGGCCGACGAGGCGACCTCCTCGGACGGGGACATGATCACGGCGGCCTTCAAGCTGCTCGGGCTCGGGCCGGTGGTCGGCCAGCGCACGTGGGGCGGGGTGGTCGGGATGACCGGCCGGCACACCCTGGGCGACGGCACGGTGATCACGGTGCCGATGAACGCCGCCTGGTTCCCGGAGTACGGGTGGTCGGTGGAGAACCACGGCGTGGAACCGGACCTCGCGATCCTGCGGACCCCGCTCGACTGGGCGGAGGGGCGGCACGCGCAGCTGGACGACGCCGTGTTCCTGGCGCTGGAGCTGCTGGAGCAGGAGCCGGCCGCGGTGCCGCCCGGGTACGCGGACGTACCGGACCTGCGGCGTCCGAAGCTGCCGCCGAGGCCGTAGGGCCGCCGGGGAAGTAGGGGCATCGGGACACGCAGGAGGGGCGCGGTCCGTGGATTCACGGACCGCGCCCCGTCCCGCTCAGGACGTCCGGGCGTCAGAAGTCCCAGTTGTCGTCGAGCTCGTCGTGGACCTTGTCCTTCTTCTTGGCCGGCTCGGAGGCGTGTGCACCGCGCTTGGACGCCTCGTCCTTCGCGCTCCTGCCGGCCTCGTCGGTCTTGTCCTTGAGCTCGCGCGCCTTGTCCTGGAACTGGTCTTTGATGCCCATGCTGTTCACTCCTGGAGGGGTGTAGGGGACCGGGCTGCGACCAGATTTGCACGAGGGGACAAAGCGCGCATTTCGATCAATGACGCTCCGTGCCCAGCGTCCGCTCCTTCTCGTCGGCGGCGCCCCCGGCCCCCACCAGTCCCCGGGAGACGCTCGTCAGCCTGGGCTCGAAGCGCTTCATCTCCCGCTGCCCGACCGTCGCGATGATCCCGGGCAGGTAGCCGCGCACGCCCTGCATCCCGCGCAGCCACCACTGCGCGTACACGTGCGGCGAGCGCCGCTCGATGCCGGCGACGATCCGGTCCACGGCCGGGCCCAGCGGGTACGTGCGGTTCGACGGCCACGGCAGCCGCTGCCGCAGCTCCCGCATGACCTCGTCCTGGTCGGCCCCGCGCACCATGTCGGTGTCGGTCCAGGAGAGGTAGCCGACGCCCACCTCGACGCCCTTGTGGCCGACTTCGGCGCGCAGGCAGTGCGCGAAGGCCTCGACGCCGGACTTGGAGGCGCAGTACGCGCTCATCATCGGCGCCGGCGTGATCGCGGCGAGCGAGGCGATCTGGAGGAAGTAGCCGCGGCTCTCGGCCAGTACGGGGAGGAAGGCGCGGGCGGTGACGGCGCCGCCGATCAGGTTGACCTCGATCACCCGGCGCCAGGCCTCGGGGTCGGAGTCGGCGAACGGACCGCCGGCGGCCACGCCCGCGTTGGCGACGACGATGTCGACCTTGCCGAAGCGCTGCTTGACCTCCTCGGCGACCCGGGCCATGGCCTCGTGGTCGGTGACGTCGGCGTGCCAGTGGTCGCTGTCGGTGTGCAGCCGCTCGGAGACCTCCTTGAGGGCCTCGGGCTCCAGGCCCACCAGCGCCACCTTCGCGCCGCGCGCGGAGAGCTTGCGGGCGAGGAGTTCACCGACCCCGCGTGCCGCACCGGTGACGACGGCGACCTGGCCTTCCAGACTCCTGCTCGCGCTCACGGCGTCTTCTCCTTCAGCTCGTTCGTCGGGGTCGTCAGGTGGACGGTCAGCTCGCGTACGGCGGCGGTGACGGCCTCGGGGGCCTCGATCGGGGTCATGTGCCCCATGCCGGTCAGCTCGGTCAGCCCCACGCAGTGCGGCAGCGCGGCGGCGAGCCCCCGGGCGTGCACGATCGGGGTGAGCCGGTCGTTCTTGCCGCCGATCACGGCGGTGGGCACGGTGAGCGCCGCGAGGTTCGCCTCCAGGTCCAGCCCGGCCAGCACTTCGGACCAGGCGTACCGGACGCCGGTGGGGCAGGCGTGCACGATACGGGCGCAGGCCTCGACCTTGTCGGGCGCGGAACCGGGGCCCATGGTGGCGTACTTCAGCACCCGCTTGGCGACCGGCGTGACGGGCCCGAGGGGGGCGCGTGCTCCGAGGACCGCGCCGGTGATACGGGTCCGTACGCGCCCGGGGCGCAGGGGCACGACCAGCGCCTCCGCGACCAGCCGGGCGCTGCCGGTGCTGCACAGCAGCGCGGCGGCGGTGTGCTCGGCGAACTCCGGCCGCCCGGCGGCGGCCATGATCGTCATCCCGCCCATGGAGTGCCCGGCGACGACCGCCCGCTCTCCGGGGGCCAGGGTGGACCGAAGGACGGCGACGAGGTCGTCGGCGAGGGCGTCGGTGCCGTAGCGGGAGGCGGCGGGGCTGCGCCCGTGCCCGCGCTGGTCGTAGGCGATGACCCGGTGGTCCTTGGCGAGCTCCCGGATCTGCGCGGCCCAGAAGGCGGTGGAGCAGGTCCAGCCGTGCGCCAGCACCACGGCCGGTGCGCCCTCTTCCCCGTGCTCCTCCACGTGCAGCCGCGCCCCGTCGGCGGAGACCGCGACCAGCTCGCGCCGAGCGACGGGCGGGGCGTACCGCCCGGAGGTGACGTACGCGGGCCGGCTCACGCGGCGCCCTCCGCGTGTGCGGCCGCGCCGGGGACGCGCTCGGCGTCCCGGAGCCGGATGACCTCGTACTCGGACAGGTCCACGCTCCGCGTCTCCTTCCGGAACTCGCCGGTCGTGCCCGGCCAGACCGTCGTGTTGCGCCCCTGCGCGTCCAGGTACCAGCTGGTGCAGCCGCCGGTGTTCCACACGGTGCGCTCCATGCGGGTCTGGACCCGCCGGTTCCACTGGTTCACGGCCGAGGGCCGGGGTGCGAGCGCGACCTGCCCACCGAGCACATTGAGCTGACGCAGGTAGTCCGCCATGTAGTTCAGCTGCGACTCGATCATCAGGATCATCGAGCTGTTGCCGAGCCCGGTGTTCGGCCCGATGATCGTCATCCAGTTCGGGAAGCCGGCCGCCGTCGCCCCGCGCAACGACTGCATCCCGTCCTTCCAGTGGTCCGCCAGCGTCCGTCCCTCCGCGCCCACCACCCGGTCCGCGATCGGCATGTCCGTGACGTGGAAGCCGGTGCCGAAGACGATCGCGTCGGCCTCCGTCTCCGTCCCGTCGGCGGCGACCAGCGTGTTGCCCCGGATCTCCCGGAGCCCGGAGGCGACCACGTCCACATTGGGCCGGGCCAGCGCCGGGTAGTAGTCGCTGGAGAGCAGGATCCGCTTGCAGCCGATCCGGTACGAGGGCGTCAGCTTGGCCAGCAGCGCCGGGTCCTTGATCGAGCGCGCCATGTTGGCCTTGGCCAGCGATTCGATGAGCCCGAGCTGGTTCGGCCGCTTGGTGAAGGCGCTGACCTGGAGTTCCCGGATCCCCCACAGCAGCCCCCGGCGGGCCGTCCGGGTGAACGGCAGCTGCCGGTGCAGCCAGCGCTCCGCGCCGCTGATGGCCCGGTCGGTGCGGGGCATCACCCACGGCGGGGTCCGCTGGAACAGCGTGAGCCGCCGTACGTCGGGCGCGATGGCCGGCACGATCTGGATGGCCGAGGCGCCGGTGCCGATCATGGCGACGCGCTTGCCGCGCAGGTCGTAGTCGTGGTCCCAGCGCGCGGAGTGGAAGACCTTGCCGGGGAACTCGGCGAGCCCGGGGATCTCCGGCATCTTCGGGTCGGACAGCGGCCCGGTGGCGGAGACCACGACGTCGGCGGTGAGCTCCCCGGCCGAGGTCTCGATCTCCCACCTCAGCCGGTCGGCGTCCCAGCGCATCAGCCGGACCTCGGAGTTCAGCCGGACGTGCGGGCGCAGCCCGAAGGTGTCGGCGACGTGCTCCAGGTACGCCCGGATGGCCGGCTGCCCGGAGAACGTCCGGGGCCAGTCGGGGTTGGGCGCGAAGGAGAACGAATAGAGATGGGAGGGAACGTCGCACGCGCACCCGGGATAGCTGTTGTCGCGCCAGGTCCCGCCCACGGAATCGGCCCGTTCCAGGACGACGAAGTCCGTGATCCCCTCGCGCCGCAGCCGTACGGCCGCGCCCAGCCCGCCGAACCCGGACCCGATCACCGCCACTCGTACGTGCTCGCGCCCACCCATGCCACCGCTCATGCCCGCCGCCTTCCGCAGCCCCACAGCGCAACACTGCCAGCAATCACTGGCACAATCGGGAGACTAGAGCAGCTCCGTACTCATGGGTAGAGGTCGCGCCCGGAAAGTTACTGTCGGTACGCCATAGGCTGCGCCTGTGGAAGACACGGAAGCGGGGACGACAGTGCGTGAATACCGTACGGAGGAACTGGCCGAGGCGGCCGGCATCCCCGTCCGCACCCTGCGCTTCTACCGCGAACGCAAGCTCCTCCCGCCGCCGCGCCGCGAGGGCCGGATCGCCTGGTACGACGACCACCACCTGGCCCGGCTGCGCACCATCGCCGCCCTGCTGGAGCGCGGCCACACCCTCGGCGGCATCGCCGAGCTGACCGCCGCCTTCGAGAACGGGCGCGACGTCGGCCAGCTCGGCGAACTGCTCGGCATCGGCTGGTCCGAGGAGACCCCCGTACGACTGACGCCGGAGGCCCTCGCCGACTACTTCGAGGGCGAGGTCACCCCGGAGAACCTGGCGGCCTCCCTGGACCTCGGCTACCTCGCCACCGACGGCGACGAGATCGTGCACGTCAGCCGCCGCCTGCTGGACGTCTCCTCGGCGCTGGTCCGCGAGGGGATCCCGCTCTCGGCGGTGCTGGAGACGGGCCGCCGGGTCCGCGAGCACGCCGACGAGATGGCGGTCCTGTTCACGGAGCTGATCTCGACCCACCTGAGCGAGGAGGCACTGGCGCGGCTGCGCCCCCTCGCCAAGAGCGTGGTGGAGGCGGAGCTCACCATGGCGATGGACCGCCTCCTGGCCTCGGGGGCTCCGGCCGGGGCCCCGTCGGGGGCTCAGGACCCCAGCTCGTAGACCACGGTCACGGGCGCGTGGTCGGACCAGCGCTCCGGGTGCGTCTCGGCCCGCTCGACGAACGCCTTCACGGCCCTGGCGGCCAGCCCCGGGGTCGCGACCTGTAGGTCGATGCGCCACCCGGCGTCGTTGTCGAAGGCCCGCCCGCGGTAGGACCACCAGGAGTACGGCCCCTCGGTGTCGGGGTGCAGACTCCGTACGACGTCCACGTACCCGGCAGTGCCGTACACCTCCCCGAGCCACTCCCGCTCCTCCGGCAGGAAGCCGGCGTTCTTCCGGTTGGTCTTCCAGTTCTTGAGGTCGGCTTCCTGGTGACAGATGTTCCAGTCGCCGCAGACGACGACCTCCCGCCCGTCCGCGGCCGCCCGCGCCCGCAAGGCGCTCAGATAGGGGAGGAACTCCCCCATGAACCGGTACTTCTCGTCCTGCTTCTCGGTCCCGGCCTCGCCGGAGGGCAGGTAGAGGCTGGCGACGGTGACACCCGGAAGATCGACCTCCAGGTAGCGCCCGCTCGTGTCGAACTCCTCGCTCCCGAATCCCACCTGCACCCGCTCGGGCTCGCGGCGCGTGTAGAGCGCGACCCCGGCCCGCCCCTTGGCGGCGGCCGGCGCGAACACGGTGTGCCAGCCGTCGGGCGTGCGGACCTCCTCCGGAATCTGCCCCTCCTCGGCCCGCACCTCCTGCAGGCAGACCACGTCGGCGTCCGACCCGGCCAGCCACGGGGAGAACCCCTTCTTGGCGGCGGCACGGATCCCATTCACATTCACGGAGGTCACAGTGAGCATCCCCGCACCATAACGGGAGCGTTCCGTACGATGTTCTGATGTCTCACGGGATCCAGCTCCGCGCCCTGCCGTACGACCACCCGGACGCGCTCGAACTCAACGACCAGGTCCAGCTCGAATACCAGGCGCGCTACGGCGGTGAGGGCGATGTCACACCGCTCGACCCGGCGATGTTCGCCCCGCCGAACGGCCTGTACCTGCTGGCGTACGACGCCACCGGCGCACCGATAGCCAGCGGCGGCTGGCGCGGCCAGGAAGAGAACGACGAGGGCTACTCGGACGGCGACGCCGAGCTCAAGCGCATGTACGTCGTCCCCGAGGCCCGCGGCCTGGGCCTGGCCCGCCGCATCCTGGCCGAACTGGAAGCCGATGCCCGCACGGCCGGCCGCACCCGCATGGTCCTGGAAACGGGAGACCAGCAGCCGGAAGCGATAGCCCTCTACTTCTCCTCGGGCTACGCCCTCACCGGAAAGTTCGGCCACTACCGCACCTACGACTCCAGCCGCTGTATGGCCAAGCCGCTCCAGCCGTAACCCGAGCCCGCCCCGCGCGAGGAACCGGTCAGGGGGCGGGGGACGTGTCCTTCTGCGAGATCCGATCTCGCGAAGGGGGTTGTGCGTCGTGGAACTGACCGCAGAGATTGCCGCGATTCGTGGGGGTGGGGGCGACCCGGCGCGTCTGGTGGGCGAGTTCCGCCGTGCCGCCCTGTTCGTCCCGATCGCGGTGGGCGACGACGGATCCCACGACGGCCTGATGTCGGCCGTCATGGGCGGCATCCGCTGGTTCTACGCCTTCACCGACGAGGATGCCCTGGCCCGGTTCGCGATGGCGCGCGCCGACGCCGACCGCCCGTGGGAGTACCTCTCGATCCTCGGTGCCCGTCTCACCGACGCCGTGGTGCCGATGGTCGACGGACCGGCGGGCGTGGCCGTCAACGTGGCCGACGAGGACGGCTCGATGTTCTTCCCGCCGGTGTCGGGCATCGTCCCCGACGCCTACGCCGTGGACATCGACCGCAAGGGAGCCGCCTGATGGCGGGCGACGGGGACCTCGAAGTCTCCCCCGACGCGGTCAAGGCGGTACAGGACGGCCTGCGCTCGGCGATCTCGGAGCTGCGCGAATCCTCGGACGCCGCGGGCGCCTCCCAGGGCGCGGGCTTCAGCGACCTCGCCATGACGGGGATGGAAGCGGGCCACATGGGCCTGTCCAAGGACTTCGAGGACTTCTGCGAGCGCTGGGAATGGGGCGTGCGGAGCCTCGTGCAGAACGCCAGCACCCTCGCGCAGTCCCTCGGTATCGCGGCCGGCACGGTGTGGGAGGAGGACCAGTACGTCCAGGGCGCCTTCAAGGTCGCCGTGAACGCCGCGTACGGCAACCCGCACGCCACCGACGAGGAGATAGCGCAGAAGGGCTGGGGCGACATCTTCTCGGCCGACGTCTACAAGCCCGACTACAGCGCCGAGTCGTTCGAGAAGGGCGCCGAGGACATCAAGAAGACCTGGTCGGATACGAAGGACACGGTGACCTCCACCGGGAAGATCGGTTCGCTGAAGGACCTGCTGGACCAGGCCGACGGCAAGCGGGGCGACGGCTGATGGGGATCGGCGACTTCATACCCGATCCGGTCGAGGACTGGGTCGAGGACCGCGCCGAGGACGTCGGCGACGCGATCGAGTGGACCGGCGACAAGCTGGCCGGACTCGCCGACGAGGTGGGCCTGGACGAAGCGGGCGACTGGATCCGCGACAAGAGCCGCTCGGCCGCCAACCAGCTGGGAGCGGACGTCTCCGAGCTGGAGCTCGGCCAGACCGACGACCCGAAGAAGCTGGTCTACGGCAGCGTCTCCAAGATCCGGGCGCAGGTCTCGCACCTGAGCGACTTCGAGCGCTCGTTCACGCTGGTCGGCAACGGTCTCAAGGGCATTGCGGAACCCGACGGGCTCAAGGGCAAGACCGCGGACACCTTCCGGGAGAAGGTGGCCAAGGAGCCGCCGCGGTGGTTCAAGGCCGCGGAGGCCTTCGGGAAGGCCGCGGACGCGATGAGCCGGTTCTCGGACACGGTGGAGTGGGCACAGGGCCAGGCCAAGGAGGCCCTGGAGGACTACGAGAAGGCCAAAAAGGTCTCCACAGACGCCCGCAACGCGCACAACGACCAGATCGAGAGCTACAAGGACGCCGTCAAGGCGAAGAAGGACCCGCTGCCGCCGAAGCCGACCGGGGAGTTCCAGGACCCCGGCAAGGCCATGGCCACGGCCGCCCAGGACAAGCTCGACAGCGCGCGCAAGCAGCGCAACGAGGTCGCGCAGACGACCGGTACGGCGGTCCGCGCGGCCCGCGACGCGGCTCCGCCGAAGCCCTCGTACGCCAAGCAGCTCGGCGACGGCCTGGACTATCTGGACCTCGCCCGGACCCACCTCGCGGGCGGTGTCGTCAAGGGCACGGCCGACATGGTCAACTTCGCCCGCGCGCTGAACCCGTACGACATCTACAACATCACCCACCCCGCCGAGTACCTCACCAGCCTGAACTCCACGGCCGCGGGCCTGGTCACCGCCGTCAACGATCCGTGGGGCGCGGGCAAGCAGATGCTCGACGAGTTCATGAAGGACCCCTCCGAGGGCGTCGGCAAGCTGATCCCGCAGCTCCTGGCCGACAAGGGCCTGGGCGAGCTCGGCGCGGGCGCGAAGGGCGTCAGGGACCTCGAACACCTCGACGACGTCAAGAAGGGCCCGGGCCGCACCGGTCTGGGCGAGCACGGCCCGCACCCGGGCGAGCGGCCCGACCTGGAGAAGCCCAGCAAGTACACCGACCCCGTCGACCTCGCCACCGGCCGGATGTTCCTGCCGCAGACGGACGTGGTCCTGCCCGGCGCCCTTCCCCTGGTCTTCACCCGCCGCGCGGAATCCGGCTACACGGCGGGCCGGTGGTTCGGTCCGGCCTGGTCGTCCACGGTCGACCAGCACCTGGAGATCGATGCGGAGGGCGTCGTCCTGGTGACCGAGGACGGCCTCGTCGTCGGCTACCCGCACCCGGCGCCCGGCCTCCCGGTCCTGCCCCTGTCCGCGTCGGCGCCGCACCACCCGCTGGAGCGGACCCCGGACGGCGACTGGACGCTGACCGACCCGGCGACGGGCCACACCCGCCGCTTCGGCCCGCCGGCGGACGGCGCCGAGAACGGCATCGCGCCGATCTCCCAGCTGGAGGACCGCAACGGCAACCTGATCGCCTTCGAGTACGACGCCCACGGCACCCCCCTGGGCATCGCCCACTCCGGCGGCTACCGCCTGCGCTTCGAGACCGCCGGCGGGCGGATCACCGCCCTGCACCTGGGCGGCGGCCCGCGCGTCCTCTCGTACGGCTACACCGACGGCCACCTGACCGAGATCACCAACTCCTCCGGCCTGCCGCTGCGCCTGGCCTATGACGACCGTGCCCGCATCACCTCCTGGACCGACACCAACGGCAGCCGTTACGAGTACGCGTACGACGACCGGGACCGCTGTGTCGCGGAGGCCGGCGAGGCGGGCCACTTCGCCCTCACCTTCGGCTACGACGAGGTGGACACGACGACCGGCCTGCGGGTGACGCGCATGACCACCGCCGACGGCCACACCCGCCGCTACCTCTTCGACGAGCGCTGCCGCGTCCTCGCCGAGACCGACCCGCTCGGCGCGGTCACCCGCTACACGTACGACAGCCGGGGCCGCCAGACGTCGAGCACCGACCCGCTCGGCCTCACCACGCACAGTACGTACGACGACCAGGGCCTGCTCGTCTCGGTCGTCCGCCCGGACGGCCGGGAGGCGCGAGCGGAGTACAACGCGCTGGGCCGCCCGGTGAAGGTGATCGCCCCGGACGGCACCGTGACCCGCCAGACCTTCGACGAGCGCGGCAACCGCACGTCGGTCACCCGGCCCGACGGGTCCGTCACCCGCATCGCGTACGACGAGCGCGGCCACGTCAGCGAGGTCACCGACGCGCTGGGCGCGGTGACCCGGGTCCGCACCGACCGGGCCGGGCTGCCCGTCGAGGTCACCGACCGGCAGGGCGGCACGACGGCGTACGAGCGCGACGCCTTCGGACGCACGACCGCGGTCACCGACCCGCTCGGTGCGGTCACGCGCATGCGGTGGTCGGTGGAGGGGAAGCCGCTGCACCGCAGCACCCCGGACGGCGGCCACCGCTCCTGGACCTACGACGGCGAGGGCAACTGCCTGACCCGTACGGACGGTCAGGGCGGCGGGCCGGTGCGCTTCGAGTACAGCCACTTCGACGTGCTCACCGCCCGTACCGACGCCGACGGCACGCGCCACGAATACACGTACGACGCCGGGCTGCGGCTCACGGGAGTACGCAACCCGCAGGGTCTGACCTGGGAATACGCGTACGACGCGGCGGGGCGGCTCGTCGCGGAGACGGACTTCGACGGCCGCGCGCTCGGGTACGCGTACGACGCCGCCGGCCGGCTGATCGGCCGCAGCGACGGGCTCGGGCAGACGATCGCGTACGAGCGCAACGCGCTGGGCCAGGCCCTCCGCAAGGACGCCGCCGGCGAGGTGACGACGTACGAGTACGACGTCTTCGACCAGCTCGCGGTCGCGGTGCGCGGGGACTCCGTACTGACCCGGCTGCGCGACCGGACGGGCCGGCTGCTGGAGGAGACGGTCGACGGCCGCAGGCTCACCTACGCCTACGACGCCGCGGGCCGCCGCACCGGCCGGACCACACCGACGGGGGCCACCGCCGCCTGGTCGTACGAAGACACGGGCCGCCCGGACGCCCTGACCACCGCGGGGCGGCGGATCGGCTTCACCCACGACGCCGCGGGCCGCGAGCTCACCCGTACCTACGGCGACGTGGTCACCCTGAGCAACGCCTGGGACGGGGCGGGCCGGCTGACGGACCAGCTGCTCACCGGCGCCGGCCGCGGCGTCCTCCAGCGCCGCGGGTACACCTACCGGGCCGACGGGGTCCTGACCGCGATCGACGACCTGCTGGCCGGTCCGCGCACCTTCGGCCTCGACCCGCGCGGCCGGGTGACGGCGGTGCGGGCGGAGAACTGGACCGAGCGCTACGCCTACGACGAGGCGGGCAACCAGTCCTCCGCCTCCTGGCCCGGCTCCCACCCCGGCGGCCAGGACGCCACCGGCCCCCGCTCCTACGAGGGCACCCGGCTGATCACCGCGGGCCGGGTCCGCCACGAGTACGACGCCCTGGGCCGGGTGGTGCTGCGCCGCAAAGCCCGGCTCTCACGCAAGCCCGACACCTGGCGGTACGAGTGGGACGCCGACGACCGCATCACGGCCGTGACCACCCCCGACGGGACCCGCTGGCGGTACACCTACGACGCGCTGGGCCGGCGCACGGCGAAGGAGCGGATGACGGTCGACGGCCTGGGGGTGGCCGAGCGCACGGTCTTCACCTGGGACGGGAACGTACTGTGCGAGCAGGCCACCACCACGGCGGACGGCGCCCACGAGGTCACCGTGACCTGGGACCACCGGGGCCTGCAGCCGCTGGCGCAGACGGAACGGATCCTGACGGCCGCCCAAGAGGTGGTGGACGAACGGTTCTACGCCATCGTCACCGACCTGGTGGGCACGCCCACCGAACTCGTCGACGAGCGGGGCGGGCTGGCCTGGCGCAGCCGGTCGACCCTGTGGGGGTCCACGGCCTGGAACCGGGACGCCACCGCCTACACCCCGCTGCGTTTCCCCGGCCAGTACTTCGACCCCGAATCAGGTCTGCACTACAACTACTTCCGTACGTACGACCCCGAGACCGCCCGCTACCTGAGCCCCGACCCGCTGGGCCTCGCGCCGGCGCAGAACCCTTCGGCGTACGTCTCGAACCCGCACCAGTGGTGCGACCCGTTCGGGCTGGCTCCCTACTCGGACAGCACCCGGACGGCGCAGGGCGTCGACCACCAGCTCAACGAGGCGGAGAGCGGCAAGGAGAACCACTACCTGTCGGGCATCGGGGGTGACGAGGCGAAGCTGGAGAAGTACCTGAAGGGCCAGCTGAGCGCGCCGGCCAACTACGTGGACGATGCGTCGGGGGCCCGGATCATCATCGACCGCGGCCTCAGGGACGGGGACGGCAACCCGGTGGTGATCATCCGCCAGGACCATATGATCCACGCCTACCACGTCGAGGAGAAGGACATCTCGAACTACATCACTCCGCGAGACGGCAAGGACGCGGCGAAGTGGCGAACCCCGAAACCGGATGAGGTCAATGAGTAGCGAAGACCCCACCGGGGCGCAGCAGTGGCCGGGCTACCGCTCGAAGCCGTCCTACGACCCCGGTCAGAGCCTGGTCTTCCCCGCCCCGGTGCCCGCGGAGCTGCGGGCGCTCGGGCAGGAGGTCCGGGCGGCCGACTGGCCGGTGCGGCTGGCCTTCCGCGCCTCGCGGATCGCCCAGCTGGACACCCTGTGCCGCTGGCAGACCCTGCGCGCGCTCGCCTACGTGCACGCGCTGGCCGCCGGGGCGGCGGACGCCCGGCTGCTGAGCGACCTGCGGGTGGTCCCGGGGCCGGAGACGGCCGCCGATCCGGCGCTGTCCGAACTGCCGGCCCGGCTGGAGCGGTACGCCCTGGCCCTCCCGCCGGACCTCGTGGACGCCGTCGTCCGCGACGCCGGCGGGCTGCTCACGGACAACCGGTTCACCGCGTCCGTACTGGCGGCCGGGCTGTCCGCCGATTCCCGTCCGGCCGACACGGACGAGGCGGTCTCCCGCGCCGTGGTGCTGACCAGCTATTGGTACGAGACCCCGGCCCAGCACGGTGCCCTCGCCCTGGCGTGGAGCGCCAACCTGTTCGTCCGCTCCTGGCTGTGGTGGTCGGCGAGCTTCACGTACGGCGATCCGGCGGGCGGCATCGGCATCACGACGGACCCGCGCCCGGCCCGCCCGTCGCCGTCCGCCCTCCCGGCCTGGGCGGCCCCCCTGCTGGACCGGGCGGCCGGCTGATCAACCGGCTGCCGGGCAGGGCCCGTTCGGGCCCTGCCCGGGGCGCGCCCCGCAAACACCCCGCAAACGCCGAGATCCCGCCCGGTCTTTCGACCGGACGGGATCTCGGGACGTTTCCGAGAGCTACTCGGAAACTGTCGTTTGTGGACCTGTGGGGATTTGAACCCCAGACCCCCTCGATGCGAACGAGGTGCGCTACCAGACTGCGCCACAGGCCCTTGCGACGTGTGAAACATTAGCATCCCCGCGCTGGTGCTCCAAAACCGATACCGGGGAGCGTCCGCGCAGGTCCGGTCACTCGTTCGCGGCGCGGGGGCGCTCGTCGCTCTCGTACTGGTCGAACAGCGGCGTGCGGCCGCGGCCCTGGCCGCGGGGGCGGGCGTTGGGGTGCGGCTTCTGGTCCGGCTTCGCCTCGGGCTTCGCGGCCGGCGAGGGCTGGGCCCGCAGCCGGGGGTCCGTCGGCTCGGCCGTGCTGGAGCGGGTCGCGCTCCAGGCGTCCGGGGTCACCGGGCCGGTGGCGCGCGGGGCGACCGGGGCCGTCACGTACGTCGGCAGCGGGACCGGGACCGGCTCCCAGCTGTCACCGCGGGCGGGGCCGCGTTCGCGCTCGCGCTGCTGGTCCACCCACTCGGCGTGGTCGGTCTGCTCGACCAGCGCGCGCCGTCCGGCCTCCTGCGGGGAGACCGGTGGCGCGGGGTCCGGTTCGGATCCCGCGGCCGCCTCGGGCTCGCGGCGGCGCGGACGGTTCTCGCGCAGCTGCCGGGCGGCGGCCTCGGCGCGCCGCCGGTCCATCGTGAACTCGTAGCGGCGCCGCTCCTGGACCCGCAGGTGCACGATGTACGCGCTCAGCAGCAGGGCGGGCACGGCGGGCGCCCAGAGGTAGCCCAGGCCGCCGACCGCGGCGACGATCGCGCCGAGCGTGAAGATCAGGAAGAGGAGCGCGGTGGTGCGCCGGCGGCGCGCGAGCACCTGGAGGCGCTGCTCGCGCCGGTGCCGCTCCGCGACGGCCGACCTCGGCTCCGCCCTGGTCGGGGGTACGGCGACGGCCCGGGCGTCGGCGTCCACGGAATTCACCGTTTCCGTCGCGGCGTCCGGGTCCGCGCGGTGCTGGGGACCGGCCTCTTGGTCGCCGCGTTCACGCAGCCCCTTGGCGTAACGGCGCTCCATTCCCGCCCGGCCGGAAAGCAGCCGAATGGCAGTGGAGAAGCGTTCCGTCGGACGGGCTTCGTTCAGCTCGTCCTGCCTCCGGAGCCACATGGGCACCAAGTAGGCGGCCCAGGCCCCGACAATGACTGCGTAGATGAGGCCGCTGCTGCTCACACCTCACACCGTAGAGGGGCGCGGCCGGGCGGATCCGCCAATTGGGCCGGTGTGTCGCGCGAACCGGCTGATATCACGGACTTTTTTTGTGATTCTTCGGATCAGGTTATGGGCGAATCGGTTCCGCCCCCCGATAATTCGAACAGATATTCGTTTATGCGCGAGCCCGGTGCCAGCGGCGCAGCAGCCCCTCCGGGACCTCCTCCGCCGTCAGCGCGTACACGAGGTGGTCGCGCCACGCGCCGTCGATGTGGAGGTAGCGGGGCCGCAGCCCCTCCTCGCGGAAGCCCAGCTTCTCCACGACCCGCCGGCTCGGCCCGTTCTCCGGGCGGATGCACACCTCGATCCGGTGGAGCCCGACCTTCGTGAAGCAGTGGTCCACGGCGAGCGCGACCGCCGTCGGCATCACGCCCCGGCCCGCCACCTCGTGGTCGACCCAGTAGCCGACGTGGCCCGCGCACATCGAGCCCCAGGTGATCCCGGCGACCGTCAGCTGGCCGACCAGCCGCCCCTGGTACTCGATGACGAAGGGCAGCATCCGCCCCGCGTTCGCCTCGGCCCGCAGATGGCGGACCATCTGGCGGTACGTCGGGCGGTGGATCACCGGCCCCCAGGGCGCGGGCGGCGGAATCGTCGCCTCCCACGGCCGGAGCCAGTCGCGGTTGCGCCGGTTGACCTCGCGCCAGGCGCCCTGGTCCCGCAGTTTTATCGGCCGGAGCGTGACGTCGCCGTCGCTGAGCACCACCGGCCAGGAGGGTCCGTTCAGCTCGCGCTCCCGTAGGGCTGCGCCGGTCTGGGGTGGTCGCCGCCCCGGATCTGGTCCACGGCGTGCGGCAGGATCCGGGCCAGGACGGCCAGGCCGTCGCGCACCCCGCCCGTCGAGCCCGGCAGGTTCACGATCAGGGTGCGCCCGGCCACGCCCGCCAGCCCCCGGGACAGGGCCGCGGTCGGTACCTTCGCCAGGCCCTCGGCGCGGATGGCCTGCGGGATGCCCGGGATCTCGTAGTCCAGCACCCGCGCCGTGGCGTCCGGGGTGCGGTCGGTCGGCGAGATGCCGGTACCGCCGGTGGTCAGGATGACGTCGTACCCGGCGGCCACGCCCTCGCGCAGCGCCCGCTCGACCGGATCCCCGTCGGGGACGACCCGTGGGCCGTCCACCGCGAAGCCGAGCTTCTCCAGCCCCTCGGCCAGCAACGGCCCGCCCCGGTCGGCGTACACGCCCGCCGAGGCACGGTTCGAGGCGGTGACCACGAGCCCGCGCGGGGCGCGCTCGGGCTCCCGCACCCCGCCCGCCGCATCCGGTCCCGCGGCCGCGACTGCCCCGCCCCCGGCCGGTACGGGCACGTGGCTGAAGGCGTCTCCGCCGCGCGGGGCGTTCACGCGCGCGTCCAGTCGCCGGACTTCCCGCCGGTCTTCTCCTCCACCCGGACGTCCGTGATGACGGCGCCCTTGTCGACGGCCTTCACCATGTCGATCACGGTGAGCCCGGCGACCGCGACGGCCGTCAGCGCCTCCATCTCGACGCCCGTACGGTCGGTCGTCCTGACGGTGGCGAGGATCTCGACGGCGTCGTCGGCGACCGACAGGTCCACCTTCACGCCGGACACGGCGAGCGGGTGGCAGAGCGGGATCAGGTCGGGGGTCTTCTTCGCGCCCATGATCCCGGCGATGCGCGCGGTGGCGAGGGCGTCGCCCTTCGGCACGCCCTCGCCGCGCAGCAGCTCGATCACCCGCGCGGAGACGAGCACGCGCCCGCTGGCCCGTGCGGTCCGCGTCGTGACGTCCTTCTCCGAGACGTCCACCATCCGGGCCGCGCCGGCCTCGTCGATGTGCGTCAGCCTGCTGTGCTCAGGGGGTCCGGGGGTCTCCCCCCGGGAAAACGCTGCCATAGGTTCGTGCCGCTCCCGCTCCGGGCCCCGCAAGGGCCTGTGTGGTGCAACACGCTACCCGCACCGGCCGTACTTCAGCCGAGCAGGACCACTTCGAGCTCGGCCCCCGGCTCCACCGAGGTGACGTCCTCCGGTACGACCATCAGGGAGTCGGCGTGGGCCAGTGCCGCGATCAGGTGGGAGCCCGATCCGCCGACCGGGCTGACCGTGCCGCTCTCCGCGTCGTACTTGCCGCGCAGGAACTGGCGGCGGCCGGCCGGGGAGCCCAGCGCCTTGTCGGCCTTCAGGGCGGCCCGCACGCTGGGCCGGCTGACGTCCGCCAGGCCCATGAGCGCGCGGATCGCGGGACGCACGAACAGTTCGAAGGAGACGTACGAGGACACCGGGTTGCCGGGCAGGGCCAGCAGGGGGGTGTGGTCCGGGCCGATCGTGCCGAAGCCCTGCGGCTTGCCGGGCTGCATCGCGAGCTTGCGGAAGTCCATCCGCCCGCCGTCTGCCTCCTCGTCGGTAGCGCCCACCGAGGACAGCGCCTCCTTGACCACGTCGTACGCGCCGACGCTCACGCCGCCCGTGGTGACCAGCAGGTCCGCCCGGATCAGCTGGTCCTCGATGGTGGAGCGCAGGGTCTCGGCGTCGTCGGCCACGGCCCCGACCCGGTAGGAGATCGCCCCGGCGTCGCGCGCGGCCGCGGCCAGCGCGAAGCTGTTCGAGTCGTAGATCGTCCCCGCGGCCAGCGACTCGCCCGGCTGGACCAGCTCGCTTCCGGTGGACAGCACGACCACGCGCGGGCGTGGCCGCACCCGTACGGTGCCCCGCCCGATGGCGGCGAGCAGCGCGATCTGCGGCGGCCCGAGCACCGTGCCCGCGGCCAGCGCGAGGTCCCCGGCCTGGACGTCGCTGCCGCGCGCGCGGACGTGGGCCCGCGCCTCGGCGGCCCGGTGCACCCGCACCTCGCCGCCGGCGCCCTCGGGGGCCGCGCTGGCCGGGGTCATGCCGGCGGCCGCGCCGCCGCCCGTACCGCCGTCGGTCCACTCGACCGGTACGACGGCTTCCGCGCCCGGGGGCAGCGGGGCGCCGGTCATGATGCGGGCGGCCTGGCCGGGGCCGACGGTGGGCAGCTCACCGCTGCCCGCCGCCACGTCCCCGATCACCGTCAGCACCGCGGGGAACTCCTCGCTCGCGCCCTGGACATCGGCCGTGCGGACGGCGTACCCGTCCATGGAGCTGTTGTCGAAGGGCGGGAGGGCGACGGGCACGGTGACGTCCTCGACCAGGACACAGCCCTGGGCGTCGAGCAGCTGGAGCTCGATGGGCTCCAGCGGCCGGATCGCGGCGAGGACGTCCGCGAGGTGCTCGTCGACCGACCACAGGCGCTGGGCGGCCCGGCCGGAGTCCTGCGGTGCGCGGCTGCTCAAGGTCCTACATCTCCTCCGTGACGTAACGGTGAAGCCAGGTGCGGAACTCCGGGCCCAGGTCCTCACGCTCGCACGCGAGGCGGACGATGGCCCGCAGGTAGTCCCCGCGGTCCCCGGTGTCGTAGCGGCGGCCCCGGAAGACCACGCCGTGCACCGGGCCGCCCACGGTCTCGTCGGCGGCCAGCTTCTGCAGGCCGTCGGTGAGCTGGATCTCCCCGCCGCGGCCCGGCTCGGTCTCCCGCAGTATGTCGAAGATCGCGGGGTCGAGGACGTACCGACCGATGACCGCGTAATTGCTGGGCGCGTCCTGCGGGTCGGGCTTCTCGACGAGCCCGGTGATCCTGACGACGTCCTCGTCGTCCGTGGCCTCGACGGCTGCGCAGCCGTACAGGTGGACGTTGGCGGGGTCGACCTCCATGAGGGCGATGACCGTGCCCCCGCTGCGGGCGTGGACGTCGGTCATCTGGCGCAGCAGCGGGTCGCGCGGGTCGATCAGGTCGTCGCCGAGGAGGACGGCGAAGGGCTCGTCGCCGACGTGCGGCTCGGCGCACAGGACGGCGTGGCCGAGGCCGCGCGGGTCGCCCTGGCGGACGTAGTGCATGGTGGCCAGGTCGCTGGACTCCTGGACCTTCTTGAGCCGGTCGTCGTCGCCCTTGGCGATGAGGGCCGATTCCAGCTCGTAGTTGCGGTCGAAGTGGTCTTCGAGTGCGCGCTTGTTACGTCCTGTGATCATCAGGACGTCGTCCAGGCCGGCCGACACGGCCTCCTCGACCACGTACTGGATGGCCGGCTTGTCCACGACCGGGAGCATTTCCTTGGGCGTCGCCTTGGTCGCCGGAAGGAAGCGGGTGCCGAGACCTGCGGCCGGGATCACGGCCTTCTTGATCACAGGGTGCAACTGAGTCATGGGCAGAACGATAGTGGGTCGCGCAGACCACTTCGGGTTTGATTCCGGTAAATAGATCCGGCATTGCCCCGATTTGAAAGGAAATCAGAGTCAGCTGTGGTAGAGAACCCGCCCCACTCGTCCGAAAAGGCCCGGCTGCGCCGGGAACTCCTCGCCGCCCGCCGGGCCCTGTCCCCCGGTTCCTTGCGTACGTCGGCCCGCGCGCTCTCCCGCTCCGCCTGTGAACTGCCCGAGCTGGCCGATGCCCGGACGGTGGCGGCGTACGTCTCCGTCGGATCCGAACCCGGCACCCGCGATCTGCTGGACGCCCTGCGCGCCGCCGGGAAGCGGGTGCTGCTGCCCGTCCTGCTGCCCGACAACGACCTCGACTGGGCCGCGTACGAGGGCCCCGGCAGCCTGGCCGAGGCCGCCCACCCCGGGAAGATGCGGCTGCTGGAGCCGTCCGGGCCCCGGCTCGGGCCGGACGCGGTCACCGGCGCCGACGCCGTCCTGCTGCCCGGGCTGGCCGTCGACGGGCGCGGGATGCGCCTGGGGCGCGGCGGGGGCTCGTACGACCGGGTGCTGGCGCGCCTGGCGCGCGCCGGGGCGCATCCCGCGCTGGTCGTGCTCCTCTACGACGAAGAGGTGGTCGCGCGGGTCCCGGAGGAACCGCACGACCACCCCGTTCAGGCGGTGGCCACCCCGTCGGGGGTGGTCAGATTCACGGCTTGAGCGTCAACGTCTCCGTCGTCGCCTTGTCCACGGCCTCCTTGCCGAACGGCCAGTCCAGCAGCTCGCCCTTGGCCCACATCGTCGTCTGGTCCGTGTAGTTGTCGTGGTACGCGTGGCCCGAGGCGCCGGTCAGGTTGATCCAGCGCGACTTGTCCAGGTCGTTGAGGTTCACGACCATCCGCATCGACGGGACCCAGGTGACCCCGTACCCGCTGGAGGCGTTCCAGCCGGTCGCGTTCACGGTGGCCTCGCCGCCGCCCAGGTTCCACGGGCCGCGGTTGAGGAGCCACTGCATGAAGCCCGGGCCACCGGTGCCGATGGTCTGGTTCTTCAGCGTCAGCTGGTGCAGGCGCCCCCAAGTCCAGGTGGACTGGTCCTTGCCGAGCTTGGCGGTCAGCTCCCAGCGGGCGTCCTTCATGGCCCGCGCGAACAGCTGGTCGCGGGTGGCGGTCGCCGGCTGGTTGCGGGCGGCCGGCGTCTGCCACCACGCCGACTTCTCGTCCTTGACCAGGCGGCGGACCACCTCGAACCAGCGGTCGCCGCCGTCCGGCTGCGCAGAGTCGGCGTCGCGCGCACCGCACTCGCGGACCGTCTTGGCCAGGTCGTCGACCGGACCGCTGCTCTCCTCCTGGACGTTCATGCAGCTGCCCTCGATCCGCAGCTCCTTCGGCATCTTGTCGCCGAAGGACAGCTTGAGGATGTTGCGCCAGACCGCGTTGAAGTACGCGGCCGCCGCCGAGTCGGGCTCCTGCGTGTAGTTCCAGCCCTCCAGCAGCTTCTGCGCGGAGCGCACGTCGGGGTCCGAGACCTCGATCTTGGCCAGCATCGGGGTGAGCAGCGCGGCGATCTCGCTGCTGTTGTCCATCTGCATGGTGCGCATGTCGTCGGTGGAGATCTTGCCGTTGTCCTTGGTCTTCGCCTCGATGAGGTCGTTGATCCGCTGGCTGCGGGCCCCGTAGCCCCAGTCGGTGGTCAGGACGTACGGGTACTTGCCCGCGCCGGTCCCGCTCTCCACGACCGCCTGGTTCGCGGTGACGATGTAGCCGCGCGCCGGGTTGTAGTCGTACGGCATCTCGTCCTGCGGGATGTAGCCCGCGTTGCCGTCATTCCCGCCCTTCCAGGCGTACTTCGAGTCCCAGCCCGGGGCCGGCATGCGGCCGTCGCCGGCGCCGCGGATCGGGATGCGGCCCGGGGCCTGGTAGCCGATGTTGCCCGCGGGGCCCTTGTTGTCGGCGTAGATCAGGTTCTGCGACGGCACCTCGAAGTCGCGGGCGGCGGCGCGGAAGCCCGCGAAGTCCTTGGCCCGGTCGAGCGCGAAGACCGCGTCCATCGACTTGCCGGGGTCCAGGGCGGTCCAGCGCAGGGCGACGGCGTAGCCGTTGCCGCGGTCGGGGGCCGAGCTGGAGACGGGGGCGCGGCTGCCGACCGTGCCGAGCTCGTCGCTGCGGTCGGAGATCAGCGGGCCGTTGTTGGTGGTGCGGACGGTGATCTTCTTGCTCTTGCCGCCCGCGATCTTGATGACCTCTTCACGGGTCGTGAAGGGGACCACCCTGTTGTCGTAGACGTAGCCCTCGGGCTTGACCTGCTCCAGGTAGAGGTCGGTGACGTCGGCGCCGAGGTTGGTCATGCCCCAGGCGATGTCGGCGTTGTGGCCGATGACCACGCCCGGCATGCCGGAGAAGGTGTAGCCGGCGACGTCGTACTTGCACTGGTTGGAGACCGTGCGGCAGTGCAGGCCCATCTGGTACCAGACCGAGGGCAGCTGCGGGGACAGGTGCGGGTCGTTCGCGAGCAGCGGCTTGCCGGTGGTCGTGTACTGGCCGGAGACGACCCAGGAGTTCGAACCGATGCCGCTGCCGTTGGGGCCGAGGATCGCGGGGACCTTGTCCAGGGTCTTGGCGAGGGAGGTCAGCGAGTTGCGCAGGCCCACGCTGGCGCCCTGGGCGGTGGTGTCGTCCGCGAGGCCGGTGGGGTTGGCGGGGGCGGTGGAGCCCTGCGCGCCGGTCGAGGCCTGCGAGCCGGTGGCGGCGGAGCCGCCGGAGCCCTTGCCGGATCCCGAGCCGGTGCCCGTGGAGCCCGCGGCCGCGCCCTGGGGGGCGTACTTTCCGCCGTCGATCTTGCCCGCGTCCACGATCGGCTTGTTGCGGTCGAAGGGGTACGGCGGGTACAGCTCGTCGATCTGCGCCTGCGTGAGCTTGTTGGACATCAGCGCGCGGTCGATCTCGTCCTGCATGTTGCCGCGCAGGTCCCAGGCCATCGCCTTGAGCCAGGCCACCGAGTCCACCGGCGTCCACTGCTCGGGCTGGTAGTCGTCACTGAGCTTGAGGGTGGAGTGCTCGACGGAGAGGTCCTTGCCGGACTTCCCCTTCAGGTACGCGTTGACCCCGTCGGCGTAGGCCTGGAGGTACTTCTTCGTCTCGGGCGAGAGCTTCTTTTCGTACTCCGCCTGCGCGACCTGGCGCCAGCCGAGCGTGCGCAGGAAGGCGTCGGTCTCGACCTGGTCGGGCCCGAACATCTCGGAGAGCCGGCCGGAGGTCATGTGACGGCGGACGTCCATCTCCCAGAAGCGGTCCTGGGCGTGGACGAAGCCCTGCGCGCGGAAGAGGTCGTCGTCGTTGTCGGCGTAGAGCTGGGGAATCCCGTGGGAGTCGCGCTTGACCTCGACGGTGCCGGTCAGGCCGGGGACCTTGAGGGTGCCGGTGGCCTGGGGGAACGAGGCGCGGACGTTGTCCATGCCCCAGTACGTCCCGTAGCCGAAGCCCGTGAGGAGAGCCAGGACCAGCACGAGCACGATCAGACGGGCGCGTCGTCCCCTCTTCTTGGCGGGAGGAGCGGTTTCGTTGGCGGGCATCGCTGTCCTTAGAGGGGCAGGGTGGTCCTGGGAGTGCTGGGAGCAACCATAGGCGCAGGACCGGGTCCGTTGATCCGCCAGGGGTCGAGGTGACGAGGACAGGGCCGAGCAGGGGTTTCACAATGTGGTTATCGCGTAAAGGGCGCGTCAAATATTAGGTAAGGTAACGAAGTACCTGCCGATCTTGCCGGACTTGTCGCCTGGAGGAACGTTCCGCCGGGCGACTTGAGGAAAGGGCCGCCCGCTGACCGTCCACACGCTCAATGAGCTCCTGCTGGTCTGCTCGCTCGTGCTGCTCGTCGCCGTCGCGGCGGTACGCATCTCTTCACGCAGCGGCCTCCCCAGCCTGCTCATCTACCTCGGCATAGGCATAGCGATAGGCCAGGACGGCATAGGCAACGTCGTTTTCGACAATGCCGAGCTGACCCAGGTCATCGGCTACGCCGCGCTCGTCGTGATCCTCGCCGAGGGCGGTCTGGGCACCAAGTGGAAACAGATCAAACCGGCCCTGCCGGCCGCGATCGTGCTGTCGCTGGTCGGCGTCGCGATCAGCGTCGGCGTCACGGCCGCGGGCGCGCACTACCTGGTCGGACTGGACTGGCGGCAGGCGCTGCTGATCGGCGCGGTCGTCTCCTCGACCGACGCCGCGGCCGTCTTCTCCGTCCTGCGCAAGGTGCCGCTGCCCTCCCGGATCACGGGTGTGCTGGAGGCCGAGTCGGGCTTCAACGACGCCCCCGTCGTCATCCTGGTCGTCGCCTTCGCGACGGTCGGCCCGGTGGACCCGTGGTACGTCCTGATCGGCAAGATCGCCCTTGAGCTGGCGATCGGCGTCGCGATCGGCCTGTCGGTCGGCTTCCTGGGGGCGTACGGCCTGCGGCACGTGGCCCTGCCCGCCTCCGGCCTCTACCCGATCGCCGTGATGGCGATCGCGGTGACGGCGTACGCGGCCGGCGCGATGGCGCACGGCTCCGGCTTCCTCGCCGTGTACCTGGCCGCGATGGTGCTGGGGAACGCGAAGCTCCCGCACTGGCCGGCGACCCGGGGATTCGCGGACGGGCTCGGCTGGATCGCCCAGATCGGCATGTTCGTCCTGCTCGGGCTCCTGGTCACCCCGCACGAGCTGGCCCAGGACTTCTGGCCCGCCGTGATCATCGGGCTGGTGCTGACCATGGTGGCGCGGCCACTGGAGGTCTTCGTCAGCCTGCTGCCGTTCCGGCTGCCCTGGCAGGAGCAGGCCCTGATGTCGTGGGCGGGGCTGCGCGGCGCCGTGCCCATCATCCTGGCGACCATCCCGATGGTGACCGGGATCGAGGGCAGCGACCGCGTCTTCAACATCGTCTTCGTGCTGGTCGTCGTCTACACCCTGGTCCAGGGGCCGACCCTGCCCTGGCTCGCGCGCAAGCTGGAGCTCGGCGACTCCGACGCGGGCGCCGCCGATCTGGGGATCGAGTCGGCGCCGCTGGAGAAGCTGCGCGGACACCTGCTGTCCTTCGCCATCCCGGAGGCCTCGCGGATGCACGGCGTCGAGGTGAGCGAGCTGCGGCTGCCGCCGGGGGCGTCGGTGACGCTGGTGGTCCGGGACGCGAAGAGCTTCGTACCGCTGCCGTCGACGGTGCTGCGGCGCGGGGACGAGCTGCTGGTGGTGGCCACGGATCCGGTACGGGACGCGGCGGAGGCCCGGCTGCGGGCGGTGGCGCGGGGCGGCAAGCTGGCCGGATGGCTCGGGACGGGCTCGAACGGGGGCTGAACAGCGCCTTCGCGGCCCGCACCCGACTTCAACAGAGCGTTAGAGTGTCGTTCTAATTCTGTGTTTTCGGGGTTTGCGGGCCGTTTCACCCCGCTTCCATGGGCCCCGGAATGCGAACTTCCAGTTAATCGCAGGTGAAGACACCGGATGTCGCCGGAATCACAGGACACATACCCGGTCTGCCTGTACGATAAAGGCACACCACATCGAACCAACTCTGCCTGACGCAGAGCTGGCGCGACCGCAAAGCGGCCGTGGCTCCCTCCCGCAGTGGGCGCCCAGGTATCACTCGGTTCTGCGCAAGAGGACAGCTCTCGGGGCTCCCACATGTACGGGTGCGGTCGCTCACGAGGCGGCACACCGTCCGCAGACGGGGACGCTCTACCAGGCAGCGGAAAGGCCAGGCCGTGACATCCGCGGTCACGACCGACAAGTCCGCCCGCCCCGGTTACGGGCAGCTCCTGCGCACGCCCGGCGCCATCGGCTTCGTCCTCCCGGGATTCGCCGCACGACTCCCCTTCGGGATGCTGACCATCAGCATCCTGCTCCTCGTCCAGCACACCAGCGGTTCCTACGGCAGCGCCGGCATCGTCGCCGCCGTCACCGGCGTCTCGATGGCGCTGTCCGCCCCGGTGATGGGCAAGCTCACCGACCGCCGCGGCCAGAGCGCCGTCCTGGTCCCCGTCGTCCTCATGCACTCCGCCGCCGTCAGCACCCTCGTGGCGCTCGCGCTGCTGGGCGCTCCGGTGTGGGCGCTGGCCCTGGCCGCCGTCCCGGCCGGCGCCTCCGTCCCGCAGGTCGGACCGATGGTCCGGGCCCGCTGGGCCGCCAAGCTCGAAGGCTCCCCGCTGCTGCCGACGGCCGCCGCGTTCGAGTCCGTCACCGACGAGTTCACCTTCGTCGTCGGCCCGGTGCTGGCCACCGCGCTGTGCACCGGCGTCCACCCGGCCGCCGGCCTGATCACCGAGGCCGCGCTCACGCTGGCCGGCGGTCTGGTCTTCGCCGCCCAGCGCGCCACCCAGCCGAAGGCGCACGCCGCCCCGGCCGGGGGCGAGAAGCACGCCTCCGCGCTGTCCTTCCCGGGCCTGCGCGTCCTGATCGTGGCCTTCCTGGGCATCGGCGCCGTCTTCGGCGGCATGCAGGTGTCGCTGGCCGCCTTCTCGAACGAGATCGGCAACCCGGGCGCGAACGGCCTGCTGTACGGCGTCTTCGCGGCCGGCAACATGACCGCGGGCATCGCCTGCGGCGCCATCGCCTGGAAGATCGGCCCGCGCCGCCGGCTGCTGCTCGGCTACGCCGGCCTCACCGTGGCCGCCTCGGTCCTGTGGACCGCGCACTCGATGATCCTGCTGGGCGCGCTCGGCCTGGTCGTCGGCCTGTTCATCGCCCCGGCCCTGATCACCGGCTACACGATGATCGAGTCCCTGATCCCGGCGAACGCCCGGACCGAGGCCTTCACCTGGCTGACCGGCGCCGTCGCCTTCGGTCAGGCCACCGCCGTGACCCTGGCCGGCCGCCTGACGGACGCGCACGGGTCCTCGTACGGCTTCCTGGTGCCCATGGCGGGCACCGTGCTGGCGCTGGCGACCCTGCTCGCGCTGCGGTCGAGCCTGGCCCCGAAGGCCCCGAGCCGGATCATCAACTCGTCGGCGGCATCGCCTGCCGCCGCTGCTCCGGAGGTCCCTGCTGCGCGGGTGAACGAGCGTGGTGTCGGTCACCGCGTGCCGGTGACGGTGGACTGATCGGCCGGAATACGTCACCATGGAACGTCGTTAGCACTCATCGAGTCAGAGTGCCAGGAGGAAATTCGTGCCGACCTACCAGTACCAGTGCACCGAGTGCGGTGAGGGCCTTGAGGCCGTGCAGAAGTTCACCGATGACGCACTGACCGAGTGCCCGAACTGCCACGGACGCCTGAAGAAGGTGTTCTCCGCGGTCGGCATCGTCTTCAAGGGTTCCGGTTTCTACCGGAACGACAGCCGCGGCGCTTCGTCGAGCAGCAGCCCTGCCGCCTCGAAGCCGTCGACGCCCGCCGCCGCCCCGGCCGCTTCGTCGTCGTCCTCGACGTCGAGCACGAGCACCGGCTCCAGCTCCAGCTCCACGTCGGCTGCCTGATCTCTGATCTCGTCCGCTTTTCGTAAGGCCCCGCAGCCCCTTCCGGGCGGCGGGGCCTTACGCATGCCCGGTTAGGGTGGCCGCATGGCTAACGCAGAGATCGGTGTCATCGGCGGCTCGGGCTTCTACTCCTTCCTGGACGATGTCTCCGAGGTCCAGGTGGACACCCCGTACGGGCCCCCGAGCGACTCCCTCTTCATCGGCGAGCTGGCCGGGCGCCAGGTCGCCTTCCTCCCGCGCCACGGCCGCAGCCACAAGGTCCCGCCCCACAAGATCAACTACCGGGCCAACCTGTGGGCGCTGCGCTCGGTGGGCGTGCGCCAGGTGCTCGGCCCGTGCGCGGTCGGCGGCCTGCGCACCGAGTACGGTCCGGGCACGCTGCTCGTTCCCGACCAGCTGGTCGACCGTACGAAGTCCCGCGCCCAGACCTTCTTCGACGGCGAGCCGCTGCCCGACGGCAGCGTGCCGAACGTCGTGCACACGACCTTCGCCGACCCGTACTGCCCGGTGGGCCGCTCGGCGGCGCTGGCGGCGGCGCGGGGCCGGGAGTGGGAGCCGGTGGACGGCGGCACGATGGTCGTGGTCGAGGGCCCGCGCTTCTCGACCCGCGCCGAGTCGAAGTGGCACGCGGCGATGGGCTGGTCGGTCGTTGGCATGACGGGCCACCCGGAGGCGGTCCTCGCCCGCGAGCTGGGGCTCTGCTACACGTCGATGGCGCTGGTCACCGACCTGGACGCGGGCGCGGAGACGGGTGAGGGCGTGTCCCACACCGAGGTCCTGAAGGTGTTCGGCGAGAACGTCGGCCGCCTGCGCGAGGTCCTCTTCGACGCGGTGTCGGCCCTCCCCGCGACGGAATCCCGCGCCTGCCTGTGCACCCACGCCCACGACGGCTGGGACCTCGGCATCGAACTGCCGTGACCGAGGACGCCTTCGTCTTCGCGAGCGGCGGCGGCGGCGGAACCCTGTACGCCATCGGCCCCGACGGCGGCGTGCACCGCCAGCGGGCCGCCGACCCGGTGCCGCGCTGCGCCGCGTAAGGACCGGCGCGTAGCGACCCGGTGCTCACTCGCCCGCGACCCGCAGCAGCAGCTTGCCGGTGGTGGCGCGTCCGGCCAGCAGCCGGTGCGCCTCGGCCGCCCGGTCGAGCGGGAACTCGGCGGTGACCGGCAGCTCGATCCGGCCGCTCGCGGCGAGGCGGAAGGAATCGGCGGCGAGGGCGCGCAGCGCTTCGGGGTCGTCCTGGGCGAGGGTGAGGACGGAGAAGCCTCCGACGGAGAGCCCGCGCGGGTTGAGCTCGGACTGCCCGATCTGCCACGGGGCGGCTGCGCCGGCGTTCCCGAAGGCGACGAGGCGGCCGAACCGCGCGAGGGAGTCCAGGCTGCGGCGGAAGGTGTCGCCGCCGACGGGGTCGAGGGCGAGGTCGACTCCGCGGCCGCCGGTGGCTCGGCGCACGCCCTCGGTGAACCCGTCGCCGACGAACACCTCGTCGTAGCCGTACTTGAGGGCTTCCTCGGCCTTCTCGGGGCGGGAGACGACCCCGTAGACGGCGCTCGCCCCGGCGAGCCGGGCGAGCTGGCCGGCGACCGTGCCGACGCCGCCCGCCGCGCTCTGGACGAGTACGGTCTCCCCGGCGCGCAGCCGGCCGACCCGGTGCACGAGGCCCTGGGCCGTGGGCAGGACCGTCGGCAGGGTGGCGGCGGTGCGCAGCGAGATGCCTTCGGGAAGCGCGAAGACGGTGGCGGCGGGGGCGACGGCGACCTCGGCGTAGCCGCTGTGCGAGGTGAGGGCGGCGACTTCCAGGCCGGGGCGCAGGCCGTCGACGCCGGGGCCCACGGCCCGGATCCGGCCGGAGATCTCCAGGCCGGGGCGGAAGGGAAGGGCCGGGACGCGGTAGCCGTCGGCCCGGGCCAGGACGTCGGCGAAGTTGACTCCGGCATAGGCGACGTCGATGCTCACCTCGCCCGGGCCCGGCTCCGGTACGGGGACCTCGGCGATGTGGAGCACCTCGGGTCCGCCCGTCTCCTGGAACTCGATTGCGTGCATGGCTGGTACCTCCGGCTAGACTGTTCAATGAAATGCGAACACTGCGCACCACGAATGTACGGTTTTCATCGAACATTCCGCAAGGTCGCGCCGACATCCAGGGAGGGACCGCGATGGGACACCGGGCCGAACCCGAGCACACCCACCCCGACGAGGTACCCGTCCAGACCGCCCTCGCCGCCCTCGCCGACCCGGTGCGGCTGCGGCTGGTACGGGAGCTGGCGGGCGCGGCCGACTGGGAGCGCAGCTGCGGCACCTTCGACGTGCCGGTGGGCAAGGCGGCCCTCAGTCACCACTTCGCGGTGCTCCGCGCGGCGGGGCTGCTGGAACAGCGCGACCAGGGGCGGGGGCGCGTCAACCGGCTGCGGCGCGCGGAGTTCGACGCGCGGTTCCCCGGGCTGCTGGCCCTGGTCCTGCGCGAGGAGATCGCCGGAGCCTGACGGCGGCCCACTCGTGTGGGTGACGAGGTTTTCCACAGGCTGGGGATTGTCCACAGGCGTGAGCGGGGTTTCGCGGGGCGGCGGATCGTGAGGGGTGTCCGGGCGCAGGGTCCGGGCATCGGAACTCGATTCGCCGGTGGTGACCGTCATGTCCAAGACCTCGTGCTTCTCCCCCTCTTCCCCCTCTTCCCTCTCTTCCACGTGTCCCCCCGCGCGCCCCGTACCGGCCTTTCCCCCGCTTCGCTCGGGCCGGGGCGCAGACCGGCTGCGCCGCGCCGTACGGCGTCGGCGGCGGGCCGCGTCGGCCGGCCTGGCCGTCCTGGCGGCCGCGCTGGCGGTGGTGGGCGCGGCCGAGGCCCAGGCTTCGCGGGGCGCCGCGCCGCCGGAGGTGAAACCGGCGCCGGCGGCGGTGCGGTGGGTGTCGGCGCCGGTGCGCATCGCGGACGCGGCGACGGTGCGGCTGTTGCGGCCCGGGGACCGGGTGGACGTGGTCGCGGCGGAGCGCGCGGGCTCGCCCCGGGTGGTGGCCGCGGGCGCCCGCGTGGCCGAAGTGCCCGATCCGGAGAAGGGTGCGGGGGACGCCGGGGCACTGGTGGTCCTGTCGGTGCCCCGGGATACCGCGCGAGCCCTCGTCGGGGCGGGCGCGGTGGCACGACTGGCGGTGACGTTGTGCTGAATCGGACTGAAGTGCAGTCAAGTCACCTCAAGTCAGGCCCCGATTGGACACGCCGTGCCCGGACTGCCGTAGCTTTCGGAACCGTTGGCTCCATGTTCGGCGGATTCGAAGAGAGGCTCAGTGGTGAGCGAGAAGAAGAAGGAGAGCGTCCTGGCAGGCTTCAAGGCCTTCCTGATGCGCGGCAATGTGGTCGACCTGGCGGTGGCGGTCGTCATCGGCGCCGCGTTCACGAACATCGTGAACTCGGTGGTGAAGGGGATCATCAGCCCGCTGGTCGGCGCCGTCGGCACGAAGAGCCTGGACGGTTACACGTCCTGCCTGAAGGGCCCCTGCGGCATCGACGCGAAGGGGGATGCCATCGGCGTGAACATCCTCTGGGGCTCGGTGCTGAACGCCGCCCTGACCTTCCTGATCACCGCCGCGGTCGTCTACTTCCTGATGGTGCTGCCGATGGCCAAGTACCTGGCCAGGATGGAGCAGCGCCGCCGGGCCAAGGAGGGCGTCCAGGAGACCATGGAGATCACCGAGCTGGTGGTCCTCAAGGAGATCCGCGACGAGCTCATCGCCCAGCGCAGCCGGAATGGCCAGGGCGGCCAAGGCGGGTATGGCGGTCAGGGCGGCCCGTACGGCAACCCCGGGCAGGGGTACTAGCAGGTCAGACGTGGTGCGGCGGCTTCTCGTCGAGGAAGCGGGCCAGATCGGCCGCGCTCCCGGCGGAGGCCGGCCGCTCGCCCCACCCGCGGTCGGTGTCGTCCGAGGACTGCTGGTCCAGCGGGTCGTCGAAGACGAGCCGGGGCTTGGGCCGCGCCGCGGGAGCGGCCTCGGGCCGGGGCTCGGGCTGTGAGGCCTGCGGGGGCTGCGGGTCGGAGGCGGGGGCGCTGCTCATACCTCCAGGGTACGGCCGCCCCCACCCGGGCCTGCGACTCCGCTCCCGCCCTGGCCCCGGCCCCGGCCCCGGGTCAGCTGGGAGCCTCGGCGCCCGGCCGGGCGTGGAACCACCGGCACACGGCCAGGCAGGTGGCGTAGGAGCCGATGAAGAACGCCCAGAAGCTGCCAGCTCCTGCGTCGCGGAACTCATGGCATGTCCGGGGGGTTTGAGAAGACTCCTGAGGGTCCTGACCCCTCCAGGCTCCGCCCCGCCCGCCCTCCGGCGTCAGAGGAGAACCTCGCGCGGGCGTCAAGGACAAGTCCCCTCGCCCACAGTCCGTAGGTCAGGGGGGACGCTGCCCCGTCGGCGCCGCGCGCCTCGCCTGCCGACCGGCGTACGGCTGCTGTCCTGTGCGGTATGACCTACGTACCGATGACCTCCCGCAGCCGGGACGAGGGCCACCGGGCCTCGACCCCGCTGGAGCTGTTCTTCGACCTCTGCTTCGTCGTCGCCGTGGCGCAGGCCGGCCGGCAGCTCGTCCACGCGCTCGCCGAGGGCCATGTCGGCGCCGGCATCACCGGCTACCTCTTCGTGTTCTTCGGGGTGTGGTGGGCCTGGATGAACTTCACCTGGTTCGCCTCCGCCTACGACGTCGACGACGTGCCGTACCGGATCGCGACCCTGGTGCAGATCTCCGGTGTGCTCATCTACTCGGCCGGGATCCCGCGCGCCTTCAACGACAACGACTGGACCATCTCCGTCCTCGGCTACGTGGTGATGCGGCTCGCGCTCACCGCGCAGTGGCTGCGCGCCGCTGCCGGGGAGCAGGGCCCGGCCCGGCGCACCGCGCTCACGTACGCGATCGGCCTGCTGGTCTGCCAGGTCGGCTGGGTCGCGCTGCTCTGGGCGCCCGAGCAGTCCCGCAGATGGCTGTTCCTGGTGCTCGTGATGGTGGAGCTGCTGATTCCGCTCCTCGCCGAGCGGAGCTACCAGACCCAGTGGCATCCGCACCACATCGCCGAACGGTACGGCCTGTTCACCATCATCGTGCTCGGCGAGACCATCGCCGCCAGCACGGTCGCGGTCCAGTCGGCGATCGACGAGCACGAGGCGCTGGGCGAGCTGCTGCCGATCGCCGCCGGCGGGCTACTGCTGGTCTTCGCGGCCTGGTGGATCTACTTCGCGGTCCCCGCGCACGACCGGCTGCAGAGCAACCGCGAGGCCATCCCGTGGGGGTACGGGCATTACGTGATCTTCGCGTCGGCCGCGGCCATCGGCGCCGGCATCGAGGTGGCGATCGAGCACGCGGTCGGCGAGGCCCACATCTCGGCCCTGTCCGCGAACCTCTCGGTGTGCATCCCGGCGGCGCTCTTCCTGGCCTTCGTCTGGCTCCTGCACTCCCGCCACTTCAAGCGCGGTATCGCCCAGCAGCTGGTGCTGCCGCTCACGGCGCTGGCGATCCTCGCCTGCGCGTGGACCGGCGCGCACGCGGTGCTGTGGGCCGGGCTGGTCGCCGCGGCCTCCGTCGCGGTGGGCGTGACCTTGGCCCACCGCGAGCGTTCTGGTGCGTGAGGACGGCGGGCTCCGCGGCCGCGGCGGCCACGGCGAGCGCGCCGGCGACAGGGAGAAGAAACGATGAACGTCCCGGTACAGCGGTACGCGGACACGGGCGCGACGGTGGCGGAGTACGGGGAGCTCGCCGACCCGGCGTTCTGGCAGCAGCCCCCGGCGGCGCGGCTCGCGGCGTTCGCCCGGCTGCGGGCCCTGGACTCCCCGGTCTACGTGCCCGAGGGGAAGGGCCGCGGGCACTGGGCCCTCGTACGGCACGCGGACGTGCAGGAGGCGAGCCGGCTACCCAAGGTGTTCGCCAGCGCGCCCGGGGTGACCACGCCCGAGCCGGCCCGGTGGGTGCGGGCGCTGTTCGGGGACTCGATGGTCAACCTGGACGGCGCGGACCACGCCCGGCTGCGCAAGATCGTGCAGCGGGCGTTCACCCCACGGCTGCTGGCGGCGGCCGAGGCGGACATCCACGCGGTGGCCGCCCGGATCGTGGACGACGTACTGGCGCAGGAGCCCGACGAGTTCGTCACGGCCGTGGCCTCCCGGCTGCCGCTGGAGGTCATCTGCAACATGATGGGGATCCCGGAGCGCTACCGCGCCGAGATCGCCGACCGCGTCAACCACGCCTCGGAGAACATCGGCGTCGAGCGGGGCCTGGCCTCGCGGCTGCGGATGCCCGGGCGCGGGCTGCGGGCCCTGGCCAAGATGCAGCGGATGGTCGCGGGCATCGGCCGGGAGCGGCGCAAGAACCCCACCGGTGACCTGATCTCGGCCCTGGTCAGCGCGAACGTCAACGGGGCAGCCGGAGATCAGGCGCTGAACGCCCGCCAGCTCGGCGCGTTCTTCTCGCTGCTGATGGTGGCCGGGGTGGAGACCACGCGCAACGCGATCACCCACGGGCTGACCCTGCTCACCGACCACCCCGCCCAACGGGACCTGCTGCTCGGGGACTTCGAGACGTACGCGGACGGCGCGGTGGACGAGATGATCCGCCACTCGACGCCGATCATCCAGTTCCGCCGGACGGTGGCCGCCGAACACACCCTGGGCGGGCACCTGTTCCGGCCCGGCGACAAGGTGGTGCTGTACTACGCCTCCGCCAACCGCGACGAGGCGCTCTTCCCCGACCCCGACGCCTTCGACATCACCCGCTCGCCCAATCCGCACCTGGGCTTCGGCGGCGGCGGCCCGCACTTCTGCCTGGGCGCGCACCTGGCCCGGGTGGAGATGAAGGCCCTGTTCCGCGAGCTGCTGACCCGGCCGGTGGGGCTGCGGGCGGTGGGGCTGCCGGACCTGGCGGGCTCGAACTTCGACAACCGGGTCCGCTCGCTGAAGTTCGCCTTCGAGCGCCCCTGAGGGGCGCGGCCGGCCACCGGGCGGGCTGGGAGCCCGGCGGCCGGAGCAGGGAGTGGGATCCCCGGGGATCCCGGGAAGCGGACCCCCGGGAGCGGATCCCGGGAAGCGCCCCTACTGGAGGCGCCGCACCGCGAGCACGCAGTGGGCGCTGCCCGTGAGCACGGACTCGTCGCCCGCGAACTCCTGGAGGGTCTTCGGGTCGACCGGCTGGCCCGGGACGGCCTCGGGCCAGGCGCGCGTGGCGAACAGGAAGTACGCCTGGCCGCTCTCGTTGGCCGCAGCGACCCACTCGTCCGGGGCGGTGCAGGTCGCGTTCAGCCCCGGCAGGGTCAGCGCGACCTGGTTGTCCGCGAGCACGATCTGCACGGGGAAGCCGGCCGGGTTGCGGGTGCCGTCCATGACCACGTCACCGATGGGCAGGCCGATCTCCTCCAGCAGCCCGCGGGCGGCCGCCTCGCCGGCCTCGCGCCCCTGCGGCCCGTCACCGAGGGTGTAGGCGAGCAGGTACGGGATGTCGTGGCCCTCGGAGGGGTCACCGATCCAGGCGAGCACGGAAAGGGTGCCGAGATGGGACCGGTCGGTTTCGGCTTGAGTTGAAGTCATGCGCCGCACCCTAGTGCTCTCTCCGCCGCGCCTTTTCGGCCTTTCACCCGGGCGGGCTAGACGACCCAGAATCCTTCTCCGGAATTCGCCTGCACGTTCGCGTCCTGGTACCGGAGCCGCACGATGCGCGCCTTTTCCGGGATTTCGAACACCACCCATCCCTCGGCCCGCTGGCCGACGGCGAGGGAATCGAAGACGAGCGGTTTTCCGGTGGTCAGTTCACCGGTCGGCACCACCCCGTGGCGACCGCCCGCGCTGTCGTAGGCCCACATCTGCCCGAGGTCCCCGTACGAGTCCCCGCCGACGTTGACGAACGACATCGAGGCGGCCACCCAGCGCTTGCCCGCGGGCGGGGCGTAGTCCTTCTCCACGCTGACCGCCGGGTCGACGTACGCGTTGAGCACGGCCTGCAGGTGTCGGCCCACCTGGCGGCCTCGCACCCGTACGGAGTCGCCCACATGGGCATCCTTCGAGGCGGCCGGGGCCGCCCCCGGGGCCCCGGCCGCCGGATCCTCCGCGGCCCCGGGCGCCCCGTCGTCGACCGGGACGGCGGGCGCAGCGGCGGGGGCGAGCGCGGCCCCCTCGGGGGCGCCGGAGCAGGCCGTGGCACCGAACAGCAGCAAGGGCAGGAGAGCGGCGGCGAGGACGGAAGCGGACTGACGCATGCGTGATCCCTTCGGGGACCTTCGGTGAGGTATTCCGGCCAGTCTCACGCGCCCGAGCGGGCAATTGCACACACCGACACGAGTGTGCGGAAGGAGTTGCCCGCCATCTGCCAGCACAATGCGTTTCGGCGCTTTTGTGTCGACCCAGCCCCCATGGAGGATTCATGCGAGTTTCCGCCCGCCGCCTGGCCGTGACGGTGCTTTCCGCACTGACCGCCGCCACCGCATTCACCGCACCGGCCAACGCCCACTCCCACGAAAATCAGATTTCCGTACGGGAAATCGGTCACATTTCCGAAAGCGGCCACGTCACCCTTTTCGGGACCTACAGGTGCGAGCCCTCGTCACCCCGTGGAGTGCAGATCCAGGTCACGCTCACCCAGGACTCGACCCGCCTGGGCTTCGGCGGCGAGGAGGCCGTCTGCGACGGAGTGGAGCACGACTGGTCCGCGTCCGCCTCGCTGGAGCTGGTGAACGTGCACCCGGGCGCGGCCGGCGCGCAGGCCAGGCTCCAGGCGGCGAGCCTGCACTCCGGGTTCAAGCTGAGCGTGGCCTACCTGGCGGAGACCGGGCGGGACATCTGGCTGGAGGAGAAGCACGGCTGAGCCACCGCGGAGCCGCAGCCGAGCCGAGCCGACCCGGCCCACCCGCGGCCGGTAGCCGCCGCTACCGGCAGGCGGGGGCCACGCCGGTCATCGACATGAACGCGACGGTCCGGCAACCGGGATCCGCGTGCGGGCGTCCGGCCGTACGGTGCACGGCCGTCGGTACGCCGACGGCCAGCAGGAGCAGCGTGAGGAGAGCGGTCGTGGCCCCCCTGCCCGGCCGCTTGTTCAGCCGGTGCACGGCGGGATCCCGGTCCGTGTGGTCGTCGGTCGTCCGTTCCATGGACCGCATCATCACTCCGGACCCGACATCCCACAACTCGGGGTGATCGCGCGATCACCCCATGCTGCGCACGCTGCCCGCGACGTCGAATTCGCACCACACCGCCTTGCCGTCGCCCCGGGACTCCACGCCCCAGTGCGTGGCCAGCGCGTCCACCAGCAGCAGCCCGCGCCCGGTGGTCGCGGCCTCCCCCGGGGTGCGCCGGCGCGGCCAGACGCTGGAGCGGTCCTTGACCCACAGCCGGATCCGCCGGACCGGCTCCGGCAGCACCTCCATGGTCAGCACCGCCCCGCCGTCCGTGTGCAGCAGGGCGTTGACCAGCAGTTCCCCGGCGGCCAGTTCCACGTCGTCGGCGAGCTCCGGCATGCCCCAGTCGCGCAGGGCCTGGCGCAGGGCGTAGCGGGCCTCCGAGAGGCCCTCCGGGTCCGCCTGGTGGATGTACTGGTGGATCCGCGGGGCCCGGTGGGTGCCCGGGTCGGGGGCCCGGCGCAGCACCAGCAGGGCCACGTCGTCCCCGGAGCCCCAGCGCTCCCAGAGCCGGTCCGACAGGTGGTCGGCGAGCGCCCCCGCCTCCTGCGGGCCGCTGCGCACGGCGTGGGCGAGGGCCTCCATGCCCTGGGTGATGGCGGTGCCGGGCTCCTCGACCAGGCCGTCGGTGCACAGCACCAGCGTCTCCCCGGGGACCAGGTCGAGCCGGGTCTCGGGGAAGTCCTCCTGTTCGAAGACCGAGGCCAGCCCGAGCGGCAGACCGCCCCGTACGTTGGGCCAGCCCGTACGCCCGTCCGTGTGCCGGATCAGCGGCCCGAGATGGCCCGCGCGGACCGCCCGTACGCCGCCGGTCTCCAGGTCCACCTGTGCGTACATGCAGGTCGCGAAGCGCTCGGTGTCCAGTTCGGCCAGGAAGCGGGAGGCCCGGGCCAGGACGGTGGACGGCGGATGGCCCTCCCCCGCGTACGCCCGCAGCGCGATCCGCAGCTGGCCCATGATCGCCGCCGCGTGCGTGTCGTGGCCCTGTACGTCGCCCACGACGATGCCGACCCGGTCGCGGGGCAGCGCGATCACGTCGTACCAGTCCCCGCCGACCTCCCGCCCGCTCCACGCGGAGTGGTAGCGCACCGCGATCTCCCCGCCGCTGATCTCGGGGATCCGGCGCGGCAGCATCGAGGCCTGCAGGCCCGTGGCGAACTCCCGCTCCTGGTCGAACAGGAGGGCCCGCTGGAGGGACTGCGCCACGATGCCGGCCAGGCCGAGGCACAGGTTGCGCTCCTCCGGGCTGAACTCGCTGCGCCGCCGGTAGAACAGCACCAGCCCGCCGATCGCCTTGGCCTGCGCGATCAGCGGCAGATAGGCGGCGGCGTCGAAGCGGATCCGGCGCAGGTAGTCCGCGAGCAGCGGGAACTCGCCCGCCAGTTCGGTGAGGGAGGTGACGAACCGCGCCTTGCGGGTGAGCACCGCCTGCGACAGCGGCAGCGAGCCGTCCAGCCGGGTGAACTGCCGCTCGCTGAGGATCTCCAGCGACTCCCCGCTCAGCGCGATGATCTTGATTGCGCCGTTCTCGACCAGCCCCAGGGCCAGCCCGTCCGCGCCGAGCCGCTCCAGCGCCCCCGCCCCGGTCAGCGTGGCCGTGACGTCGTCGACCGTCACCGCCCGCGACAGGGCCTCCGTCGTCCGCTGCACGATCGTGGCCTGCTGGGCCCGCGCCGACTCCAGCTTCCGCAACACGGTGGCGTGGGCGAGCTCGGCGGTCGCGTCCCGGACGATCCCGACGATCCGCCGGGGCCGCCCGTCGGCGTCGCGCAGGATCCGGCCCTGCGTGTGCGTCCACTGGTCGACGCCGTCGCGCCGCTGCACGGTGAAGTACGAGCCGTACGTCTCCATGCCGCCGTCCAGGGCCGCCTGCGTGGACTCCGCCAGCCGGGCGCCGTCGTCGGCCGGGATGCGCAGCCCCAGCCCCTCCGGGGTGTCGTCGAACTCCCCCCGCTCCAGGTCGAAGACCACGAGCCCGGACTCGTCGAGCGTCAGCGTCCCGGCGGCCAGGTCCCACTCGAAGCTGCCCATGCCGTTCAGCGCGAGCCGCTCGCCGGGCCCCGTCACCGGGTCCCGGCTGCCCTGCCCGGATCTGTCGCGCTCCGCCGCTGCCACGAGACACACCACCTAACGGCCGGGCCAGCACGGCTGGGAGATCAGCCGCTCCCACTCCTCGTCAGGATGCCCCGGAAGGGTGCGCCCGGCCTCCTGCCAGCGCTTGACGAGGGAGAGGTAGATCGTCGGCTGGTCCGGTGCCGCGTGCCCGGGAGGGGTGTGGGCGGGAGGGGCGTACGGCGAGGCGGCGGCGGCCCTGGCCGAGGGCCTCGGCGCGGGCCTCGCACCGGGCCTGGCCGCGCCGGGCTGCTCCGCCCGGCTCGCGGGAATGCGCACCCAGCCACGGCCGCCCTGTGCTCGCTGCTCCGCACTCATCGCGGTCCCCTCTCGACCTCACCGCAGAGACGTCTTCGGATGCCCGGCACCGGCCCGGTCGGGCCGTACGGTCCCGGTGGAGCCCGCCGGCCCGCCCGGGGAGCCGAGGCGCTTTCGGACTCCTGCGACCAGTCTCCCCGCCGTGAACCCCGCACCGTGCACGAATCGCATGGAAGGGCCGAATGAGGGAGCCGTCAGCAGCCCCGCGAAGAACAGCCCCGGCCACGAGGACTCGAAACCGGCGCTCAGCTCCGGCGTGCCGCCGTCCCCGACAGTGTCCAAGGCGGCCCGCAGCCGGGCGTCCAGCAGCTCCAGGCGCCCCAGGTCCGGGGTGAACCCGGTGGCCGCGACGACGTGCGCGACGTCCAGTACGACGGACTCCCCGGCCGCGGTGGTCAGCCCGAGCCGGGTCCGCTCGCCCACCGCCACCGCCCGGTGCAGCCGGTGCCCCAGCAGCACCGGGACGCTCCGCTCGAAGCGGTCCCGCAGCCACCAGGCCCCGGCGGGCCCGAGCGCGGTCGCCGCGATCCGCTCCCGGGTCGGCGCGGGCAGCCGGCGCACCGCCCAGGGCAGCTCCGACCACACCCAGCTGCGCCAGCCGGTGCCGAGGCCGCTGTGCGGATCGCGCAGGGCGCGCAGCACCGGGCGCTGAAGCGGCTGGGGCGCGGTGTTCCAGTTCAGCCGGGACCGGCGGGCGACCAGGCAGGGCCGGGCCCCGTTCTCCGCCAGCAGGGCGGCGGTCTCCAGGGCCGCCTGCCCGGCCCCGATCACGGCGACCTCCCGGCCGGCGAACCGGGCCAGGTCGCGGTGACCGCTGCTGTGCGAGCAGTGCCCGGGGGGCAGCTCCCGCAGCGGCCCGGGGAGGTGGACGAACGGCATCACCCCGACGGCGAGCGCGACCGTCCGGGCGAGCAGCGGCGGCCCCTCGGCGGTGCGGACCAGGAAGCCGTCGCCCTGCGGGGAGACCTCGGTGACCGTCACCTCCTCCACCTCGGGCACGGCGCGGCGGGCGAACCACATGCCGTACGAGCTGAACACGTCGATCGGCAGCGGGCTGCCGTGCTCGGCCGCCATACCGCGGCCGGCGCAGTACGCGGCGAGGGTGTGCCGGCCGCCGGGCGCGGACAGGTTGGAGGACCAGGGCTCCGATTTCAGGTACATGCCCTCGGGCATGTGGTCCCGCCACGAGGCCATGGGCCGTCCGAGCACCCGTACGCCGAGCCCGGCCGCCGCCGCGTGCGCGGCGATCGACAGCCCGTACGGTCCGGCGCCGACCACGACGAGATCGTCCATCCGCGTCACCGCTGTCCCTCCAGTCTCATGGGCCCCGAGCCCCTGCCCGAGCCTCCAGCGGTGGGCGGGGGCGGAGGCGGGTGGCGGGGCGTCATCGGGTCACCAGCTCGTCCGGTTCGGCGGAGGCGGCCGGGGTCCCCGGGGCGGCCGGGGCGGCCGGCGGGGTCAGATCGCGGGCGCGCTGGCGCGGGGCGCGCACCACGGCGCGTGCCGTGCGCCGGCCGTGCGCCGGGACGCCGCGCAGGGCGCGCGCGCCCTTCCCCGCGCCCCGGCCGAGGAACGCCGCGAGCATCGCGAAGAACGGCATCGGGTCGTCGGCGGCGAACCAGGCCGCCTCCACCCGCCCCCGCTCCGCCCGCGGAGCCACCCGTGCGGGCCCGGGCCGCTCGCCCGCGGTGCGGCCCTGCCCGGCCCCGGCCCCTGCGTCCTCGGCCCGCGCCGGAGCCGGGACGGCGTCCCGGCCGCCCGCCGAGGAGCGCCACGGGAGTTGGCGGCCGCGGACCGCCGCCAGCAGGGCGTAGTTCTCCGCGACGAACACCCGGCCCGGACCGCCCGCGGACTCCGGGACCCGTTGCCCCGTCAGGTCCAGGTACATCGCCTGGACCACGTCCAGCCCGCCCGCATCCGTGAACAGCCGGAACTGCGCGCCCGGCCGGGGGTTGAAGTCCACCAGCCGGAAGCAGCCCTTCTCGTCCCGGCGGAAGTCCAGGTCCAGGATCCCCTGGTAGCCCAGCCGCCGGGCGAGCCGCAGCGCCGCCTCCTCCACCGCCGGATCCGGCAGCCAGCGCCCCACCGCCGTCAGCCCCGTCCGCACCGGCCAGGACAGCTCCTTGCGGCCCGACCCCGCGAGCAGCGGGTGCCCGCCCCGGCCGAACGCGCCGTGGAAGAACCAGTCGGTGTCCGTCCCGGCCGGCAGGAACCGCTGGAGCAGCAGCCGGCTCCCGGCCTCCTCCGTGCGCTCGTACAGCCGGCGCGCCTCGGCGGCGGTGTGCACGAGCGTGGTGCTGCGCAGTCCGGCGCCCGCGGGCAGCAGCCAGGGCCGGCTCCACTTGGCCACCACCGGCAGGCCGAGCCGCCACGCGGCCTCCGCCGCCTCGGCCCCGCTCGCCGGGATCACCGTCTCGGGGTGCGGAACGTCCCAGCGCGCGCACAGCCGCGACAGCTCCGCCTTGTCCGCCACCCGGGCGGGCAGCCCGTCGGGCTGATGGGGGATCCGGAACCGCCCGTCGAGCATCGGCGCGATCCGCGCGACGGCGATGGCGCTCAGGTCGTCCATCGCCACGAGCACCGCCGGCCTGCCGATCCGCTCCGACACGCCGACGAGGCACTCCAGCAGCGTCTCCGGGGCCTCGGGGTCCAACCCCCCGGTCGGCCCGGGATGTACGGCGCGCAGGTAGCGCGAACGCCCCATGGGACCTCCCCCGGCCTCGACGACGGCATGGACCTCCACGCCCCTGCGCCCGAGCGATCTGACGGCGCCGAGGGTTCCGTGGTGGAACGGATTCCGATCGAGTCTGAGCACTACTGCGGGCACATGGCCGTCGAACGCGTGCATGGGAACGGTGTCTTTCACCTAGTCGGACCAAGCGGGGAGGATACGCAGCTGCGAATGGCCTAGGCGGCGGTCACCGGACAGGCCATTCGTCAGATGTGATGCCTAACGTCTTTGACAAGCACACCGATTCAGGAAAGTTCGGGAGACGCCATGCCCAGACCACACCGCCGACTGGCGAGCACCTGCATCGGTACGGTGACGGCCGGACTGCTCGCCACCGGGGCCGCGCTCGCGGCCCCCGAGAAGGAGCAGCCCAAGGGTTCCGACATCGCCATGGGCGCGTTTCTCGACTCCGGCCAGACCGGAGTCGCCCGGATCCCGCAGCTGTCGCGCTGGCTGGGCGGCAAGGAGATCCGGGTCGGGCACACCTATCTGCCCGGAGACCGGTGGGCCCGCATCGAGAACCCCGACTTCCTGGAGGCCTGGGCCCAGTGGCGCCGGGCCAAGCCGGAGCGGCTCTTCGTCCTCAACGTGCCCATGCAGCAGCACAACGAGGACCGCGTCCCCGACCGCGAGGTGGCCCGGCTGATCCGGGCGGGCGCGGAGGGCGAATTCGACCACCACTTCGAGAGGCTCGCCCACCGGCTGGTGGAGCTGGGCGTCCCGGACACGGTGATCGTGCTCGGCTGGGAGATGAACGGCGCCACGTACACGCACCGCTGCGCGCCGGACCCGGAGGGCTGGAAGGAGTACTGGAACCGCATCGTCAACACGATGCGGTCCGTCCCCGGACAGGAGTTCAAGTTCGATTTCGCCCCCAACCGCGGGTCGGACGCGATCGGCTGGACCAAGTGCTACCCCGGCGACGACGTGGTCGACATCGTCGGCATGGATTCGTACGACCAGGCTCCCGGCAAGACCTTCGACGAGATGGTCAGCCAGCCGTACGGGCTCCAGCAGCACGTCGACTTCGCGAAAGCGCACGGCAAAGAGATCTCGTACCCGGAGTGGGGGCTGTTCCGGCACGGGGACAACCCGGTGTACGTACAGCGCATGCTGAAGTGGATCGAGCAGCACAAGCCGCTCTACCACACCATCACCGACTACTGCCCGCACGGCGTGTGGCAGTGCAAGCAGAACCCCCGGTCCGCGAGGGCCTTCCGGGCGGCGCTCGCACCCGAGCGGCCGGGTCCGGTGATCCCGACCCCGGTGGTTCCGACGCCGGTCATCCCGACGCCGGTGGTTCCGACGCCCGTGATCCCGACCCCGGTCGTGCCGACCCCCTCGATCCCGACGCCCGAGATCCCGACCCCCCAAGTCCCCGTGCCCTCGCCGGTGGTCCCGAGCCCGCAGATCCCGGTGCCGGTCCCGTCGCCCGAGACTCCGAGCACGAGCCCCGGCCCGAGCCCCGTGCCCGAGCCCGCCCCGGTGCCCGTCCCCGAGCCGGTGCCCGTGCCCTCGCCGGCCGTACCGTCGCCCGAGGTCCCGGTCCCCGTCCCCGTTCCGGTGTCCCCGGAGCCGGTCGAGCCGAGCCCGCAGGTCCCGGCTCCCGAGAGCCCCTCCCCCGAGCCGGTTCCCGATCCCGTGCCCTCGCCGACGGTCCCGTCGCCGCAGACCCCGCAGGACCCGAGCCCGAGCCCGGACCCCGTCCCGGTCCCCGTCCCCGTCCCGGAGCCTTCGCCGGTGCTGCCGCCGGTCCCGGTCCCGGTCGTGCCGAAGCCCGAGCCGACCGATCCGCCCGCCAACACCACGGAGTGGTGCGTGCCGATCAACTTCGGCGAGTGGCTCTCCAAGCTGGTCGGCAAGCAGTCGGTCTGCATCACGATCGGCTGGGGCAAGGACTCCGGCTTCTGGCCCTGGTAGAACCGTCATCGGACCCGCAGTTCGTTGAGCCGCGCCCGCCAGTCCCTGGCGGCCGGCAGCGCCTCGCGCAGCGCGTCCACCGCCCGCTCGCGCCCCGTCACCTGCGATTCGTGCAGGCGGAGCAGGGGCCCGAGCGCCGTCCTGGCCAGCAGGAACCGCTGGTTGACGACGGTCTCGGGCCGCCAGTGGTTCTTGTACGGCTCGTTGCCGCGCAGGAAGCTCACCACCGGTCGGCCCTCCGCCAGGGCGCGGCCCGCCTCGTAGCGCAGCAGCAGCGTGGCCACGTCCACCTTCCGGGTCCGCAGGTCCGGATCGGCCCCGTACAGGTAGCCGCCGCTCAACGCCCCCGACAGCAGGGTGACGTTGGCGGCCACCACCTTCCCGTCCAGCCAGAACTCGGTCAGCCGGCCCTCGCCGACCCGCACCATCCGCCGGGTGGCCCGGGTCAGGTGCTCGGCGAAACGGGGCCTCAGGTGCTCCGGGGTCACCCCGCGCCCGCGCCACTGCTTCTCGTGGAGCCGCAGCAGCGTCCGTACGGCGCACGGCACTTCCTGCTCGGTGACCTCGCGCTCCTCGATCCCGGCCGCGTCGGTCTTGCGCAGCTTGGCCCGGACCCGCTGGGCCCCGGAGGCCGGCATCCGCTTCACGAGCTCGTCGAAGGGCAGCGCGGGCAGCTCCATGCAGGTGGAGTCGGTGAGCTTGCTCCGGATCCCCGGCCACTGGCCGTACAGCGCCTCGGCGGCGGCCCCGGGCCGTACCTCGCGCAGGTCGACGACCGCGCCGCGGGCGGCCCGGTGCAGGCCGTGGGCCAGCGCCGGGACGACCTGGTCGGCGTACTCGGCCGCCACCAGGACGTCGAAGTAGTCGGTGATGCCGCCGCCGAGCGGCACCAGGAGCGGCAGCGGCCGGTGGACGAGCATCAGCGCGCACGCGCCGACGAGTTCCTCGCCGCGCCGTACGAGCACGATCCGCAGCCGCCCGTCCCGGCCGTACGAGAGCCACCAGGAGTGCAGCCAGGCATGGCTCTGGAAGGGGGTGGCGGTGGGACAGGCCCGGAAGAGCCGGTTCCACGGCTCTTCCAGCGCGGCGAACTGCCGGGGGTCGCGGCACAGCGTCACCGACAGGGCCCCGGTGGAGCCCGTGGTCATCGCACGGACTCCTTCTCCTTGGTCTCGGTGTGGTCGCCCTGCGCGGGCAGGGAGGCGTACTCCTCGACGACGCGCCCGGAAACGGGCTGCTCCTCGGGCCGCCGGGTGCGGCCGGCGGGCCGGGTGAGCAGCCACAGCCCGCCGAGCAGTCCGCCGGCGCACAGCCCGACGGCCCCGCTGATGGCGGCGGACGGCGAGGCGGGCTCGCTCGGCGCGACGGCCTGGTTGAACAGCAGCAGCTGGACGCCGGTGTTCTTGGCGGCCTGATTGCTGCTCAGCGAGAGCGCGTCGGCGACGGCGTTGGCGATGTCGGCGGCCTCGGTCGCGCTCTTCGACATCCCCGTGATGGCGATCATCGGCGATTCGGGGGAGGTCTCGGCGCGAACCTGCGCACGGAGCCGGCCGGCGCTGATGCCCGCGCGCGGCTGGGCGTACGCGAGGGTGGAACTGCTGGTGGCGATGCGGGCGTACGCCTGGGCGAAGCCGAGGGCGGTGGCCGGCTCGGTGGTCTCGTTCGGGACGGCGACGACGTAACTGGTGGCGGCGTACTCGGGGGCCTTCAGCACCCCGTACGCCCCGCCCGCGGCCAGCCCCAGCACGGCGGCGGCGGGCAACGGCCACCACGCGGGCGGCGGCAGCAGCCGCACCTTGCGACGGCGGCGGTCGGACTTCCTCTGATCGGCCTTCCTCTGATCGGCCTTCTTCTGGTCGGCCTTCTTCTCGGCCTTCGTCTGATCGGCGGTGTCAGCCATGTACGTGCCTTCCTGGAGGGATGGGAGTGGTTTCGGGCCCCGGCTCGGGGGACCCCGTCGGTGGTGCGTCGATCAAGGCGCCCCCGGGCGCAGGGGCGGGCCGGGACCCCGACAGGGCCAGGGCGTAGACCGCGAGGAGGCGCTCCGCGCTGCGGGCGATGTCGTAGCGGCGGGCCACCGGGGGCTGGGGCAGGCGCCGCGCGCCCGCCTCCATGTGCCCGCGCAGGGCGGCGACCAGCTCCTCCGTCCCGGTCCCGATCCGCCGCGCCCCCGGCGCCTCCGCGGCCGGGAGGTCGTCGATCGCCGGGCAGGTGACGTGCAGCACCGGCAGCCCCGCGGCCAGCGCCTCCACCACCGCGAGCCCGAACGCCTCCTCCCGCGACGGCGACACGAACACGTCCATGGCGGCCAGCAACGCCGGGATCCCGGGCGTCCGCCCGTCCGCGCTGTCGCCCAGCGGGTCCCGCTCCCCCAGCAGGTGGATCCGGCTCTGCGCGCCCAGCTCCGCGGCCAGCCGCCGCAGCGCCGCCCGCTCCGGTCCTTCCCCGGCCAGCAGCAGGTGCGCCCCGGGCAGCGCCGCCACCGCCCGCACGAGCGAGTCGAACCGCTTGCCCGGCACCAGCCGGCCGACCCCGCCGACCACGAAGGCCCGCTCCGGCAGCCCGGTCCGGGCCCGGGTGGCCCGGCGCACCCCCTCGTCGAAGCGGAAGCGGACGGCCTCGATCCCGTTCGGTACGACGTGCACGCGCGCGGCCGGCACCCCCCACCCCTCCAGCCGCGCCGCCACGGTGTCCGACACGGCCACGGTCGCCGCTCCCAGCCGCTCACTGGCCAGGTACAGCGCCCGAACCCCGCCCGTCAGCGGCCGGCCCTCGATCTCGCCCTCGCCGAGCGAGTGCTCGGTGGCCACGGTCGTCCCGACCCCCGCGAGCCGGGCCGCGAGGCGCCCGTACACGCAGGCCCGGTACAGGTGCGTGTGCACGAGGTCGTACTGCTCGCGCCGGATGAACCGCACCAGCCTCGGCAGCGCCCCCAGATCGCGGTTGCCCCGCATCCCCAGGTGCACCACCCGGATCCCGTCGGCCCGCAATCCCTCGGCCACCGGCCCCGGGTTGGTCAGCGTCAGCACGTCGCAGCGCATGGGCATGTGCCGCAGCAGCAGCCGCAGCTGCTGCTCGGCGCCGCCGACCCCGAGCCCGGTGATGATGTGCAGCGCCCGCAGCGACTTCACGGGCGCACCGCCCGCCGCAGCTCCCGCACCCGGTGCCGCAGCTGCTTGATCCACAGCCGCCCGGGCCCGTCCGCCTGGCTGACGTGGGTGCGCGGCAGGGCGTGCGGCCCGGCCAGCCGGCCGGGGTCGATGGCGCACGCGTACCCGTACCCGGCGGCCCGCGTCGCCTCGACGACCCGCGCGTCGAGGTGCCCGTACGGGTAGCAGAACCCCTCCGGCAGGGTCCCGGTCAGCTCCCGGATCAGCTCCCGGCTGCCCCGCAGCTCCTGCTGGAGCATGTCGTCGGCGGCCGCGGTGAGGTCCTGGTGGAGCAGCCCGTGCGAGCCGATCTCCTGCCCGGCGGCGGCGACCTCGCGGATGCCCTCGGCGGTCAGCAGGGACTTGCGCGGGCCCAGCGGGTCCCACACGTTGTCCACCCCGAGCCGTCCGGGCAGCACGAACAGCGTGGAGGTGCAGTCGTGGCGGCGCAGCAGCGGCAGCGCCCGGGTCAGGTAGTCGGTGTAGCCGTCGTCGAAGGTCAGCCCGACGAGCCCGGCGCCGCGCCCGGCCGCGCAGGCCCGGAGCAGTTCGCCGACGGACACCCCGCGCAGGCCCCGCGAGCGCAGCCACAGCAGCTGCGCCTCCAGCGTGGCCGGGGTGACGGTGATGCCGTACGGGTCCTCGGCGGGGTCGGTGAACTCGGCGACCGAGTGGTACATCAGGACCCACGGCGAGGCGGTCCGGCGGGCGGGGACCGTCGCGGCGGCCTGCGCCGTGCGGGTGTCAGCGGGCATTGCGGAACCTCTGGGTCATCTGGGTCATCTGGGCGGGGAGGGCGGTGATTTCCAGCGCCCGTATGGCCATGCCGCAGGCGCCGAACATGGCGGGGACGAGCAGGCAGCCGAGCGCGGCGCTGAGCAGCGGGTCGGGGATCATCGGCCCGGCGATCCAGCCGGTGCCACAGGCGCCGACGGCGGCGACGGAGAGCCGGCCGATGCTGAGCGCGACCCGGCGGACCTGGATGGCGATGATCCGGGAGCCGAGCCCGGTGAGCAGCAGGGCGGCGGCGGTGGAGATGCCGGCGGCGTTGGCGGCGGCGATGCCGTACGTGCCCCACCAGCGGACGGCGAAGGCTCCGGCCACGATGTTGACGAGGAGTCCGGCGCCCATCGCGAGCGCCGGGAACCAGGTGGGCCGGGCGGTCGAGAAGAAGGGCCGGGACAGCGCCCCGACGAGGCAGTGGCCGAGGAGTCCGAGGGCGTAGACCCGCATGACGGAGGCGGTGGCCAGGGTGTCGCGGTGGGTGAACGCGCCGCGTTCGAAGAGCACCTGGATGATCTGGGGCGCGTACCCGATGACGAGGGCGCTGCCCATGAGGACGGCGAGGGAGGCCAGTGCGAGGTCCTGTTCGACGCGCCGCCGGGCCTTCTCGCGCTCTCCGCCGGCCATGGCCTGGGCGACGACGGGGAAGGTGACGGTGCAGATCATCAGCGACAGCACCATCGGCATCTGCGCGACCTTCTGCGCGTAGTTCAGGTGCGAGATGGCCCCGGGCGGCAGCGAGGCGGCCAGGAACCGCTCGACCAGCACCTGCGACTGCCGGAACACCGCGAAGAAGATCACCGGGGCGATCAGGCCGAACGCGATGAGGGTGGGCCGGTCCCGGTCGCGCTGGCTGCGCGGCGCGCCCTTGGCGCGGGGCGGCCCGAAGCCCACGTTCCGGATGAACGCGGGCAGTTGGACGAGCACCATCAGCAGCCCGCCCGCGGCGACCCCGGCCGCGGCGGCCCGCACCCCCCACACCGCGTGCAGGGTGATCATCGTCCCGATGATGCCGACGTTGTACGACACGTAGATCGCGGCCGGCGGCACGAACGAGCGGTGCGCCCGCAGCGCGGCGCTGAAGTACCCCGCGACCCCGAAGGACAGCACGGTCAGCGCGGTCATCCGGGTGCACTCCACGGCCAGCGCCGGGTCGGGCAGTCCTGGCGCGAGCACGGCTACGACGAGCGGCGCGGCGACGACGAGCAGGGACGCGACGGCGGCCAGGAGCACCGTCAGCCGCGGCAGGGTCGCACCCACGAGGAGCCGTACGGGGTCCTGCGCGCGGGCCTCCTTGCGGGTGAGCCCCGCGCGGGCGGCCGCCCGCCGGGCCAGGGCCTGGCTGAACGCGGGCACCATCAGCAGCGCCATGGCGTCCTCGATGAGCAGCGTCGAGGCCATCTCGGGCACGGTCCAGGCGATCAGGAAGGCGTCGCTGTCGTGCCCGGCCCCGAAGAGGTGCGCGATGGTCTGGTCCCGGAACAGCCCGAACACCGCCCCGGCGGCGGTCAGTCCGGCGGTGACGGCGGCGGCCTTGGCCAGGAACCGCCCCAGCGGAGCCGGCCCCGACCCGCCCTGCGAGGCTCCGCCGGCGAGGGCCCCGGGGAGGCCTGCCGCGCGCGAACGGGCCGGGCGCGGCGGACGGCCCGCAGCCGCGGCGACTTCGGTCGCCGCGGCCGCGGGCCGCCGCCAGGGCGTCGTGTCCGTCACCGGCCGGCCGCACCCGGTACGGCGCGCAGGCCGGCCGCGAGGCCGGTGCGCCCGCCCGCAGCCGGTCCGGAGCCGGCGGCGTCCGGACCCACGTCCCCCCGGGACGGAAGCGCCCACCAGCCCGCGAGGCCGATGATCACCCCGGTCAGGACGGTGGACGGCCCGCCGATGTCCGCGTACAGGAAGTCGGTCAGCTGCCAGACGAACAGCCCGATCGCGACCAGCCCGCAGTCCCGCAGCGCGGAACCGCCGGTGACGCACCGCCGCAGACCCGCGACGAGCAGCGCCGCCCAGCCGCCCGCCAGCGCGGTCAGCCCGATCAGCCCCTGCTCGCTCAGCACCAGCAGGTACATGTTGTGCGGGGAGAGCAGCGGCTGGCGGATGTACGCCTGCCCCGCGCCGGCGGTGTCGCTGCCGGAGGAGAGCCCCAGCGAGGAGTGCCCGTCCCGGTTGGCTGGGAAGCCCTTGAGGCCCACCCCGACCGCCGGCCGCTCGCGCCACATCGACTCGGCGGCGGCCCACATCGTGTAGCGGTCGGTCACCGACTGGTCGGGGGCGCTGGAGACCTGCGTGATCGAGGTCAGCCGCTCCGCGACCATCTCGGAGCCGACCCCGAGCCCGCCCACCAGGACCACCCCGGCCGCGGCCAGCGCGAGCAGCACCTTCAGCGCCCGCCGGATCCCGGCGAGCAGCATCACCAGCACCGCCGCGCCGACCGTGGCGATCCACGCGCCCCGGCTGAACGACAGCACCAGCGGCACCACCAGCACCAGGGCCGCGCCGCCCGCCATCCGCCGTACCCTGCCCGGCAGTCCCGGAGCCAGCGCCGCCGCGGTCGCCACGACCAGCCCGTACGCCACCACCGTGGCCATGCCCATCACGTCGCCCGGCCCGAAGGTGCCGACGGCCCGGATGTCCTCGCCCTGGTACGAGGCCCCCGTGTGGGTCGCGAACTGCACGACCCCCACCGCGCCCTGCACCAGCGCCAGCACCACGAAGCACCCGGCGGCCAGCCGGAACTCCCCGGCGTCGCGCACCAGCAGCACGATCGCCGCCGGGACCAGCACGAACACCTGGAGGTAGCGCACGAACCCGGGCAGCGCCGCGTACGGGTCCCCGGCGGTCGCGGTCGCCACCGCCAGCCCCACGGCGGGCACTCCGAGCACCAGCACGCCCAGCGGGGTCAGCTCCCGCACCCGGCCGCGCAGCGCCTGCACCGCGCAGACCAGGACCAGCAGCAGCGAGGCGGCGTCGGCCGGGCCGACCTTGCCGGAGGTGCTCGCGTCGCCCGCCGCGATGGGGGCGAGGAGCAGCAGGACCGTCGCGGCGAGCGGCAGCAGCGGCCAGTGCCGCCGCAGCAGCCCCGACGCGTCGGGCCGGGCGCCGAACGGCGATACCGCGAGGCTCATCAGCTGCCTCCCAGCCGGAAGCGGAAGAAGGAGGCCGCGGTGCGGGCGAGGATCCACAGGTCCTGCCACAGCGACCAGGTGTCGATGTAGTGGTTGTCGAAGCGGGCCCGGTCCTCGATGGAGGTGTCCCCGCGCAGGCCGTTGATCTGGGCGAGCCCGGTGATGCCGACGGGCATCCGGTGCCGGGCCTCGTAGCCGGGGTGCACGCTGCTGAACTTCGCCACGAAGAACGGCCGTTCCGGCCGCGGTCCGACCAGGCTCATGTCACCCCGTACGACGTTCCACAGCTGCGGCAGCTCGTCCAGCGAGGACTTGCGCAGGAAGGAGCCGATCGGGCTCATCCGGTTGTCGCCCGCGACCGTCCACCGGGTGGCGGACTCGTGCTCGTCGGCGCGCAGGGTGCGGAACTTCAGCAGCGTGAAGGAGCGCCCGTACAGGCCGACGCGCTCCTGCCGGAAGATCACACCGGGCCCGTCGGAGATCCGTACGGCCAGCGCGCACACGCCCATGACGGGCGCGGCGGCGATCAGAGCGAGCGCGGCCAGCAGCCCGTCGATGGCCCGCTTCACCCAGCGCTCCACCGGCCGCGACAGGCGCGGCAGCAGCGGCTGTACGGCATGCCCCCACAGCTGGTCGGCGGGCTGGGCCACCCGCATGCCGGTCACCTTGGCGGTGCCGGCCGGGTCGGCGAGCCAGAGCCGGCAGCCGTGGTCGTGGAAGAGGCGGACCAGGGCGGCGGTGCGCTCGTCGGCCTCCGGCGGGCGGGTGAACACCGCGTGCCGGACCGAGTTCTGGATGACGGCGCGCCGGATGTCCTCGTGCGTGGCGAGCACCGGTACGGCGCCGCCGCCCTCCTCGGGGTCGGCGGTGGCGGCGAGCCCGACGGGCCGCAGCCCGTACTCGGGGCGCCCGTGCAGGGCGGCGGCGACCGCGCTCGCCCCGGCGCCGGGGCCGACGACGAGGGCCGAGGCGGGCCGGCGGCGGGCCGCGCGGCGGCGCAGCCGGTTGGCGAACCCGCGCCCGGCGCAGGCCAGTACGGTCTGCAGACAGACGGCGGCCAGCAGGGCCGGCCAGCTCAGGGCCCGGCCCGGCGCCGCGGCGGCCACGACGGCGGCGAAGGCGCACCACAGGACGGCGGCCCGGCCGGCCAGCGCGGGCAGCTCCAGCAGCGCGGAGGGCGCGAGCCGCGGCCGGTACAGCCCGGCCTGCGCGTGCAGCGCGGCGGCCAGCACCGCCATCGGGGCGGCCGCCCCGGCCGGCACCGCCGTCCCGGGCGCGGACAGGGCCGTCGTGGTGAGTACGGCGGCCAGCGCGTCGGCGGCCAGCAGCGGGAGGATCCCGTCGCGGCGCCGGACCCGCTGTGGCCGCAGCAGGGGCCTGGCCTGGTCGGCCCGGGGCCGGCGTGGGGGGTGGATGGCGGTCACGGACCGTCGGACGGCTGCGGTGCCGGCGGGCCCCGTGCCGCCCTGCCCGGTGTGCCGGGCGGGTGCGCTGTCCATCGTCATCGGCTGATGCGCTCCTGGTTCAAGGGCCGGGGCCTGCCCAGCAGTTCGTGGTACAGGCCGGTGACCGCGTCCGTGGTCCGCCGCACGTCGAAGTCGGTCCGGGCGTGCTGCCCGGCCTGCTCCCCGAGTTCGGCGAGCAGCCGCGGATCGGCGAGCAGCCGCCCCAGGGCCTTGGCCAGGGCCGTCGGATCCTCCGGCGGCACCAGGCAGAGCCGTCCCTGGCCGGGCGGCAGGCTCTCCCGGGCACCGCTGACGTCGGAGACCAGGACCGGTCGACCGCAGGCCATGGCTTCGAGCGGGGCGAGCGCCATGCCCTCCCACCGCGACGGCAGTACAACGAGATCGGCGGCCCGAAGCCACGGTCGGATGTCGGGGGCGGTCCCCGCGAAGAGCACTCCGGGCGGGGCGCTGCGACGCAGCCGCTCGGTGTCGGGGCCGTCGCCGACGAGCGCGAGACGGGCCTCGGGGACGTTGCCGAGCACCTCCCGCCAGGCCCGGAGCAGGATGTCCTGGCCCTTCTGCTGGCAGAGCCGGCCCACGCAGACGGCGAGCGGCCCGTCGCCCACGAAGGCGGCGGGCAACGGGAGTTCGGTACGCGCCCGGGCCCGGTCGGCGTCGCGGTCGGGGTCGCCCGGGCGGAAGTGGTCCAGGTCCACACCGTTGCGGATCACCGACCAGTGGGCGGTGATCCCCTCGGCCTCCCCGGCCCGGCGTTCGGCCTCGCTGACGCAGAGCACCCGATCGGCCCAGCGGGCCCCGAACCGCTCCCAGCGCAGGGCGAGCGCGGCGGTGGCCCCGCCGACGGCGTCGAAGGACCAGGCGTGCGGCTGGAAGACGGTGGGCACGGCCCCGCGCACGGCGAGCCGCCCGGCGAGGCCCGCCTTGGCGCTGTGGGCGTGCAGGACGTCGGGCCCGAACAGGCCGACGACCCGCCGGGCGCCGAGGACTTCGGCGGGCAGGTCGGGACCGGGGGCCCGGCCGGCGCGCCAGGTGAGCACCTCGGCACCGGCCGCGCGGGCGGCGTCGGCGAGCTGTCCGCCGCGCGGGCAGCCGACGGCGGTCCGCAGGCCGGCGGCCGTCTGGGCGCGGACGAGGTCGACGACGACACGGGCGACACCGCCGTCGACGGGCTGGACGAGGTGCAGGACGGACAGGGGGCGGGGAATCGGAGCCTGCGCGGGGGAGGGCTGCGCAGGGGAAGGCTGTGTCGGCACGCGGAGTGGTCTCCTACGTTCAGCGGCGGGCGTCTGTCTGAACGAAGAGCACGCCGAGGAATTGACCCTGGCTTTCGCCCGTGAACCTGAAGCTCAGGCTGTGGGCGCCACCGGACAGGGCGGGACTCAGGTCGAACACGTCCGCGTCATATCCGAGATTATTCATATGTTCGGGCTGTCGCACGAACGAGGGATCCCCGAATTCCGTGATCGTGGAATTCATGACATCATTAAAAGGATTTTCAGCATCGCTGATGTTGACCCGGCGGCCACTGTCGGACGTCACGGTGAGTGAGTCACCGAGGGTCCCGCGGTCCCCGTCGTACGCGACCACGCCGGCCTTCCCGGCCGACCCCGCCGCCACGTCCAGCCCGGCGATCTCGACCGTGTCCCCGGCCCCCGCGCCGGCGCCCGCGGCGATCGACTCGAAGCCGTCCCACAGCGAGATCCGGCGCACCGGCTCCTGCGGGTGCTCGTACGCCACGACCAGCGTCCAGCCGCCCCAGGCACCCACCTCGGAGTGGCCCATCGCGATGTTCAGCTGGGCCACCGTCCACATCCCGGCGCCGCCCTTGCGGACCAGCGGGGTCACGTCGGCCGAGGCCTGGTAGGCATCGCTGCCCGCGTCCGTCCGGTGGCCGATCACCGTGTCGGCGAGGACCTCCTTGTAGGCCCCGCCCGGCTCGGCGAGCAGCACCCGACCGTTGTCCTCCGGCGGCTTCTGCTCGCCCACCCGCAGGTTCCCGCCCCAGTACAGGCGGGCGTACGAGACCTTCGCGCCCTGCGGGACCTTGAGGTCGGCCCGGGTGGAGTTGTAGGTGTCCGGGTCCTTGTCGACCTCGCTGTAGAACATGTCGAAATCGCTGTTGACCCCCGCCGCGCCCCGCTTCACCTCGGCGCACGGCTCGACGTCCGGCGTCTCCTCCCGGAGGCAGGCGATGGAGGAGTTGGAGGCGCGGACCAGTCCGCCGCGCTGCACGGCCTGGTAACGCTGAGCGAAGGGGATCTTGGCCATTTCCCGTGCGGCCGGAGTGGCTGGGCCCGGTGGTGCGGCCGCGGCCTCGGACGCCGCGGGGACGTTCACCGAAAGTACGAGGCAGGACAGCAGACCGAGCACGCCGAGGATTCTGCGGGACGAACCCATGACCCTGTCTCCATTTTCGATCAAGGGGACAAAACAGGAGTGAACTTTGTCAGAAATCGAGCCGGAAATCACGCCGGACTCGCTCGTACGGCCTTTTGGGCGATAACACGCACCCTCGCAGGCGGCGGGTCGTTATGCGGTGCACCATCGTTCGACCCGAAAGGAAAAACGGAGATGAACAAGAGGCTGATGCGCGCCACCACCCTGGCGGTCGCCGGCGCCGCGGCGCTGATGGGCGGCGCGGGCCTCGCCTCCGCGGACTCGGCGGCGGCGGGCATCGCGGCAGGGTCCCCCGGCGTGGCGAGCGGCAACCTGGTCCAGGTCCCGGTCAACGTCCCCGTGAACGTCTGCGCCCTCACGGTCAACGTGGTCGGCGCGCTGAACCCGGCGTTCGGCAACGCCTGCGTCAACGCCTGACCATCCGTCCGACTGTCAGCCCAAACGTCAATCGGATCGCTCGAAACCCAGGCATCCGGGTGAAGCCACGCAACCCGAACGCGGGCCCGGCCGTTGAGCCGGGTGCTCCACTACCGGGCATTCCAGCAAAAATAGGGACGACAATGATCAAGAAGATGATGGCCACTGCGGCTGCCGCAGCCTCGGTCGTGGGCATCGGTGCGGCCATGGCTCCGCAGGCGATGGCGATCGGCAACGACAACGGCATCAACACCGTCAACGGCAACGGCGCCTCGCAGATCTACGGCAATCAGGCCACCTACGGCAACATGAGCCCCCAGATGGCGCTCATCCAGGGCTCGTTCAACAAGCCCTGCATCGCGCTGCCGGCCAAGGTCAACGCCCAGTCGATCCTCGCGCTCGTCAACGTCGGCGTCCAGGACATCCCGATCCTGTCCAACCCGATGAACCAGCAGTGCACCGAGAACTCCACCCAGGCCAAGGGCGACGAGCCGCTCTCGCACATCCTGGACAACATCCCGGTCCTGTCGGGCAACGCCTCCGCCGGCAGCTGACAGCAGCCCGCGCAAGCGAGGCCGCCGCACCCTCCGGGTCGCGGCGGCCTCGCCGCTTGTCCACACGGCTCGGCTGCACGGCTCGGCTGCACCGCGAATAACGCGTAAATCCTCCGAGAATTCCGGGCGGCGTACGCGTGGGTGAATTGCGGAGCCGCCTGCGAAAATCTCCGGTTTCTTTTCCCGGACCCACTCGTTGTTATTTCTGCAGTGGACACGCCCCTGCGGGAAGGATCGAAAACAAATGACGTACAAGAAGGCAGTGGTGCTGGCCGCCGGCGTTCTCATGGCCGCCGGTGCCGCCTCGCCCGCCATGGCCGACTCGGTCGCCGATGGCCAGGCCATCGGCTCCCCCGGCGTGCTCTCCGGCAACCTGGTCCAGGTTCCCGTGCACGTCCCGGTCAACGTCTGCGGCAACACCGTCAACGTGGTCGGCCTGCTGAACCCCGCGTTCGGCAACACCTGCGTCAACGCCTGACGAAGCGCCTGCCCGCCAGGGCAAACCTCCTCGGGGTGGCCTCGGAGTGCACGGCGGTGCACTCCGAGGCCACCTTCGATTCAGCACCGGCGGGAGCCGGTAGACAGGGAAGGACCCATGCGACAGGTACTGAGCCGACAGGTACTGGGCAAGGGGGTGCTCACGGCGGCGGCCGCCTCGAGCCTGCTGTCGATCGTGACCGGCGCGGCCTACGCGCACCCGGGGGCGATGGCCGAGGCCTCGCATTCACCGGGCGTGCTGTCCGGCAACAGCGTCTCGGTACCGATCACCCTCTCGCCGAACGTGTGCGGCAACAGCGTGGACGGCGGTGCGGCGCTCAACCCCGCGATGGGGAACACCTGCGCCACCACGACCGGCTCCGACACCCACCACGCGGGCCAGGACTACGAGCGCTACGTCAGCCCCGAACACGCCGAGGCCTTCGAACGCTACCTCGAAGAGCACCAGGGCGGCCGGCACGCGCTGCCGGAGCAGCGCCGCGAGGAGCCCCGCCACGAGGAGGCCCGCCGCCATGTTCCCAGGCACGCGGCCCCCCGGCACGAGGAGTCGCGGCACGAGGGCGGGTACGGAGGCCCGGACGAGGAGGAGTGCGACGACCATCCGCACGCCCTCCCGGCCCCGGCGCCGGTGGCCCACCACGCTCCCCCGGCGCCCCAGCGGCCGCAGCCGCGGCCCCACCCGGCCCCGAAGCCCATCCCCCACCCGGCCCCGAAGCCCCCGGTCCACGAGGTACCCGCGCCGCCGCAGCCGGCGCCGGCCCCGGCGCCCCTGCCGGCCCCGGTCCACGAGGCGCCCGTACCGCTCCCCGCGCCGGCTCCGGGGCCCGCCCCGGTCGAGGAGGCGCCCCGGCCGCTCCCGGCCCCGGCGCCGGTCGCCGAGGAGGCCCCCGTACCGGCGCCGCCGCACGGCAGCCAGTTCGTGGAGCACCCGGCTCCCGCACCCGCGCCGGCGCCCGAGGCCGTCCGTCCCGCCGACCAGCCGCCGGCCGCCCCCGCCGGTGACACCCCGATCCACCTGGCGCCGGCGCCCGCACCGGCACCCGTCCCGGTGACGCCGGCCGCTCCGGCGCCCGTACCCGCTCCGACGCCCGCCCCCGCGCAGGTGTCGGCGCCGGAGCTCGCCGAGACCGGCGCGGGTCAGCCGGGTGCGGCGGCGGCCCTCGCCTCGGCGCTGATCCTGGGCGGCGCCATTCTGTACCGGAGGTCCCGGGCCGCCTGACGGGCAATACCGGTAATCGGAAGAAATATCGGCCGGAGAATCCCTCGTCGGATTCTCCGGCCGTTGCCGTACGCGTTTCCGGAGCGGCGGGGAATCGTTACGCAGGGCGAAAGCGGCGCGACGGTCGCCGCCGACGCCTCTGTCCACGAAAGAAGAGGATTTCGATAATGAAGCTCACGAAGGTCGCCGCGGTCATCGCCGGCTCCGTTGCCGCGCTCGGTGCCTCCGCCCCCGCCTTCGCGGCCGCCGCGCCGGCCGCGATGCCCCCCATGAGCCTGACGAGTGGGGCCACCGAAACCGTCAACTCGCTCGCCCCGGTCACCGAGTCGCTCCCGCAGACCCTGAGCAACGGGGTGGCCGAACAGGGCGAGACCGTCACCCAGGTCGTGGACACCGCGCAGCGCGTCAACAAGGTCCGCAACGATGCGCCGGGCGAGGTGCTCAAGGTGGCGGACGGGGCCACGCAGGCGTCCCCGCTCCTCGGCGGCGTGAAGCTCAACGGCGGGGCCCGCTGAGCCGGTCGGGTCCCCCGCCCCCGGCGGGATCCGCGGGATTTGCGGGAACCGTGGGAACGAAAAAACCGTGGGCGCCACCGGCGAGGCCGGTGGCGCCCACGGTCAGGTGCGCCGACTGACGTCAGTCGTTGACGCAGACGTTGCCGAACGCGGGGTTCAGCAGGGCGATCACGTTGACGGTGTTGCCGCAGACGTTGACCGGAACGTGAACCGGGACCTGGACCAGGTTGCCCGAGAGGACACCGGGGGAGCCCACGGCCGCGCCCTCGGCCGACGAGTCGGCCATGGCGGAGCCGGCGGCACCAGCCGCAGCGAGACCGGCGGAGGCCAGGACCAGGGCGGCCTTCTTGGCAGAGTTCATGGGAAGTGCACCTTCTGTTCGATGTTCTGCCCCGACGCGGGGCTCACACCGAGCGAAACGGTCCAGCCTCCCGGACGACACGGCCCCGCGCGCAATCAGACCTGTTCAGCTCAATAGTCGTAACCACGCACGGTTTTCGGGCCGTCATCTGCTATTAGGCCCGCCCGCTACGGGAGGCCGGGGACCTCCGGCACGATCTCCACCGGCGTCAGGACCGGGTTGGCCGGCAGTACCGGTGCCGGCTTGACCACTACCGGCTTTGCCGGGACGGCGGGCGCCGCGGGCGCCACCGGCACCGCCGGAACGGGAAGCGCCGGCTTGGAGACCGGGGTGGCCGGCTTGGAGACGGGGATCTCGGGGATCTCGGGGATCTCCGGAATCCCGGGAATCTCCGGGATCTCGGGGACGGAGGGGATCGGCAGTGCCGGGATGTCCGGGATCGCCGGAAGACTCGGCAGGGTCGGCAGCTTGATCGGCGGGAGCGTCACCCCGGGCAGGAGGGTCTGGAGGGACTTGAGGAGTCCGTCCAGGGTCGCGTTGAGCCCCGCGAGGAGGTCGTCCAGCGGGCCGGCAGCCGCCGCGCGGCGGTCGATCTGCTGCTGGGCGGCCGCGATTCGTTTCGTGACGGCGGCGGCCGTGTCACCGTCCGCGGCGCCCGCGGGGGCGGCCGCGCCGGAGAGTATGACGACGGCGAGGGCCGACGGGACGAGGACGCGGATGCGTGACGGCTTCGTGGGGTGCATGGCGGTTCCTTACGGTGGTCGCACAGAGGCGGACCCGAGCGATCCGCTTCCTCACCCACCGTGCGAACACCTCCTACGGAGCGCAACCGGAACGGAGCGGCCCGGCCGTCCCTGGGCGCTTCGTACGGGCTTCGCGCACGCGTCCGCAGAAGACTCACCCGGGGCGGGGAAATCCTCGGACCGAACGGGCCGTTTGAGTGAAGCAGCGGAACCAACCGCCGGGAAGGCAGTTGACCAGGGCGCTCCACTAGCGGGCACTCGTGCGACAAAAGGACCAATGATGCTCAAGAAGATCATGACTGCTGCCGCGGTCACCGCCGCTGCCGTCGGCGCGGGCGCTGCTGTTGCGGCCCCGGCCATGGCCATCGGCAACGACAACGGGATCAACACCGTCAACGGGAACGGTGCCTCGCAGATCTACGGCAACCAGAAGACCGCCGGTGACATGAGCCCGCAGCTCGGCCTGGTCCAGGGCACCCTCAACAAGCCCTGCATCGGCCTGCCGGTCAAGGTCAACGCGCAGTCGATCCTCGCGGCCCTCAACGTCGGCGTCCAGGACATCAATGTCCTGTCCAACCCGATGAACCAGCAGTGCACCGAGAACTCCACCCAGGCCAAGGGCGACGAGTCGCTCTCCCACATCCTGGACAACATCCCGGTCCTGTCGGGCAACGGCTCCATCGGCAGCTGATCTCCGCTCCCCTGCTCTTCCGCGGTCCGGGCCCCTTGCGCCCGTGGAGCGATGTGACGAGGGCCCCGGCAGCCTCCAGCTGCCGGGGCCCTCGGGCGTGCCGGGCGGCCACGGTCACCCGGTCCAGAACTCCCACCACCGCGTGAGGATCAGCATCCCGATCACGCCGATGTGCAGGGCGGGCGGGGCCCAGCCGAACTCGGTGAAGAAGGTCCGTACGGGGCCGGGCGCGGGCAGCGCACCCGTACGGATGTTGTACGCGGTGACCGCCCAGAACATCAGCAGGGTGGCCGCCCAGGTCAGACAGCACCACAGGCAGAGCGCGTTGATCTCGTACAGGGACTGGACCATCAGCCAGGTGCAGAAGCCGACGCCGAAGAGCATCCCGGCATTCAGTCCCAGCCAGAACCAGCCGCGGTAGCGGGCGCCGGCCAGCAGGCCCGCGCCGACGCACACGACGGCCCCGAACGCGACCAGCCCCAGCAGGGGGTTGGGGAAGCCGAAGGCCGCCGCCTGGTCGCTCTTCATGACGCTGCCGCAGGAGACCACGGGGTTCAGACTGCAGGCGGGCTTGAAGTCCGGGTCCTCCAGCAGGAGGAACTTGTCGAGGGTGATCACCCAGGAGGCCAGCACCCCGGCGGCCCCGGTGAGCGCCAGCAGCCAGGCCAACGCCCGCGGGCCGGCCTCCGGTTCGCCCTCGTGTCTGCTGTGGGGCAGCCCCTGCTGGCGGGGAAGGCCCACTGTTTTCGTTGCCATACGGGCCATGTTCCCGCGCTCCGGCACAGACCCGGCCGAACCATGCTCATCCCGGGACAAGTTGACCTGAAGGGGTGGCGGGAACCCCGGATGCTTCCCGGACGTTTTACCGAACCCCGGACGTGATGTCAGAGCCAGGGGCTACGTTGAGCTTCCGCGAAGTCACAAGCTGCGACGGCCTGGAGACCCACCTTGAGCGATCCGTACGAGACAACCGAGGCGCACCTCGAGCGACTCCTGGGCCGCGCCCTCAACTCTTTCGACCTGCCGGACCGGTTGGTCGAGCGCCTCGGCTCGGCGCTCGCCCACAGCTCCTCGCTGTACGCCACCCACCACAGCCCGGCGGCGGGACTGTGGCGGGAGACCCACCGGCACACGTACCTGCTGTCCGACGGCGGTTCGGCGTCGCTGTGGGAGCTGGTGTACCGGCTGGTGGGCGACCGGACGATCCGGCACGAGGTCTTCATGAGCAAGGCGGAGGCCTGCCTGGCCGTGGCCCGACTGTTCGGCGAGGCCCCGGCGGAGGCGGCCTTCGACCCGGCGCTGGATCCGGCGCTCGCCGCCGCCGAGGAGGAGCCGGACACCGATGTGGTGGGGCTGAGCGCGCTGTTCGCGACGACCACGCCGGCGCAGCGGCACCGGGAGTACGCGGTGGAGGAGTCCGCCGACCACGCCCGCCGGGTGCTGCGGCGGGCGGAGAACCCGGACCGTCCCGGCGAGGGGACGGCGCTGCTGCTGAGGTCGGCGTACGCGCACCAGATCACCCAGGCGTTCGGCACCCGGCCGTTCACGGCGGACGGGCGGGGAGCCGGATTCAACCTGTACGAGCACTCGTTCGTACTGCTGGACGGGAGCGAGCTCAGCCTGTGGGAGGTCGAGCACACGGCGACTCCGGACGGGAGACACATGTGCGAGGTGTACGAGAGCGAGGCGGCCGCCCGCGGGGCGATGGAGCTGCGCGCGCGGGTGAGATGACGGCCTAGGGGACGGCGGGAGCGGAGAGACGGAGGTCGGGGGACGGGTTCCCGGTGATGCGGACCGCCTCGGGGCGCAGGTCCGCGGGCGTCGGCATGGCGCTGCCGGGGAGCTGGACCGCGGCCGCGCCGTGGGCCAGGGCCGAGGCGAGGGCCTTGGGGCCGGTCCCGCCCGCGATGAGGAAGCCGGCCAGGGAGGCGTCGCCCGCCCCGACGTCGCTGCGGACGACGGCCACGGGGGCCGTGCCGTGGAAGGTGCCCTCGGCGCTCACCAGGAGCTGGCCGTCCGCGCCGAGCGAGGCCAGCACCGCGGCCGCGCCCCGGGAGCGGAGCTCCTGGGCCGCCCGGGTGACCTCGCCGAGGGTGGCCAGCGGCCGGCCGACCGCTTGGGCGAGCTCCGAGGCGTTGGGCTTGACCAGGTCCGGGCGGGCCGGCAGGGCGGCGGTCAGCGCCGGGCCCGAGGTGTCCAGGGCGACCCGGGCGCCGGCCTCGCGGGCGCTGGCGACGAGCTCGGCGTACCAGTCGGGTGCCAGGCCGCGCGGGAGGCTGCCGCAGGCCGCGATCCAGTCGGGGTGGCCGGCGGCGGTACGGACGGTCTCCAGCAGGAGGGCCGATTCCTCCGCGGTGAGTTCGGGGCCGGGTGCGTTGATCTTGGTGAGGGTGCCGTCCGGTTCGACGAGCGCGATGTTGGAGCGGGTCTGGCCGGCGACCGTCACCGCCGTGACGTCCACGCCCTGTACGCCCAGCAGTTCGGCGATCAGTGCGCCCGGGGTGCCGCCGAGCGGGAGGACCGCCGTCGTGAGGACTCCCGCGGCGGCCACCGCGCGGGAGACGTTGACCCCCTTGCCCCCGGGGTCGACGCGGTCGCCGGTGGCGCGCAGCACCGCGCCGCGCTCCAGCGGGGGGACCTCGTACGTCCGGTCGAGGGAGGGGTTCGGGGTGACGGTGAGGATCATACGAGCACGACTTCCGTACCGGCGGCCTCGATGGCCGCCTGCTGGGCAGGGGCGAGCCCCTGGTCGGTGATCAGGAGGTCCACGTCCGTGAAGGAGCCGAAGCGCGCGAAGTGCTCATGGCCGGCCTTCGAGGAGTCTGCGAGCAGCACCACCCGGCGGGCGGCTGCCATCGCGGCCCGCTTGACGGCGGCTTCCGCGAGGTCGGGGGTGAAGAGGCCGTGCGCCGAGAAGCCGTTCGCGGCGAGGAAGGCGACGTCGGCGCGGATCTCCGCGTAGGCGCGCAGGGCCCAGGCGTCGACGGCGGCCCGGGTGCGGTGGCGGACGCGGCCGCCGACGAGGTGGAGGTCGATGCCTGCGTGGTCGGCGAGGCGGGAGGCTACGGGCAGCGCGTGGGTGACCACGGTGAGGGCGGAGTCGACGGGGACGGCGGCGGCGAGGCGGGCGACGGTGCTGCCCGCGTCGAGGACGATGCTCCCGCCCTCGGGGAGTTCGGCGAGTGCGGCGGCCGCGATGCGGTCCTTCTCGTCGGCTCGGGTGGCCTCGCGTTCGGTGAGGTCCGGTTCGAAGTCGAGGCGGCCGGCCGGGATGGCCCCGCCGTGCACGCGACGGACCAGGCCGGCTCGGTCCAGGGCGTTGAGGTCGCGGCGTACGGTCTCGGCGGTGACCTGGAAGCGGTCGGCGAGGGAGAGGACGTCGATGCGGCCCGCCTCCTGGGCGAGCCGGAGGATCTCCTGTTGGCGTTCCGGTGCGTACATGTGGATTCACGCCCGTTTCTGCGGATTACGCCCCACTGTACGACGCAAACAGCATGAACCAAAGCAAACGGGCATGCCCGCCAACAGAAGCGGACATGCCCGTCGGAAAGGTGCCGGAGCCGGCTAGCCGGCCGGGACCGCCTCGGGCGCGGCCGGGGCGTCCTGCTCGCCGCCCTCGCGCTGGTCCATCGGGATCTGCTTGCGCGGCAGCACGAACATCACCGCGAAGATCGCGACGAGCACCGCCACGACCCACCACAGCGCGCCGCGGAAGGCGTCGACGTACGGTGCGCCGAGGACCCTGTCGTCCTCGATCGACCCGAAGAAGACGACCGAGGTCAGGGCGAGGCCGAGCGCGTTGCCCATCTGGCCGGTGGTGTTGATCAGGCCGGAGGCCGAGCCGGCGTGCTCGCGCGGCACCTGGGACAGGATGGTGTCGTTCAGCGGGGCGACGATCAGACCCATGCCGATGCCCATGACGACCAGCGGGGCGGCCATCTGCCAGGAGCCGATCCCCATGCCGTAGCGCGAGGACTCCCAGATGTAGAGGAGCAGGCCCGCGGCCATGACCAGCGCGCCGGCCTGGAGCACCTTGCGGCCGAACCGCGGGACGAACTTCTCGACCGAGAGGCCGGCGGCGACGGAGACGGCGATGGAGAAGGGGATGCCGGTGCTGCCCGCGTGCAGGGGGGTCCAGCCGAGGCCCATCTGCATGTAGAGCGTCCACACCAGGAAGAAGATGCCGGTGGCCAGGCCGAAGGCCAGCTGGACCGCGATGCCGCCGGCGAAGCTCTTGACCCTGAAGAGGGAGAGCTCGACGAGCGGGGAGCCATCCTTCTTGATCTTGTACTTCTCGTACGCGATGAAGGCGGCGAAGACGAGCGGGGACGCGATCATGCAGACGAAGCCCCACAGCGGCCAGCCGTTCTCCCGGCCCTGGGTGAGCGGGAAGATCAGCAGGACCAGCGCGAGGGTGGCGAGCACGACGCCGACCAGGTCCAGGCGCAGCGCCTGGGGGGCCTTGGACTCGGAGATGAACTTGCGGCCCAGGATGACGGCCGCGATGCCGACGGGCAGGTTGATCAGGAAGATCGTGCGCCATTCGAGGCCGAAGAGGTTCCACTCGGTGAGCAGCGCGCCGAGCATCGGCCCCGAGACCGCGCCGAGGCCGACGATCGCTCCGAACATGCCGAAGACCTTGCCGCGCTCCTGGGGCGGGAAGGTGACGTGGATGATCGCCAGGACCTGCGGGACCATCATCGCCGCCATGCCGCCCTGGAGCAGGCGGGAGGCCACGAGCATGGCGGGGTCGGCCGCGATGCCGCAGAGCAGCGAGGCGGCGGTGAAGCCGGCGACGCCGACGAGGAAGAGGCGCCTGCGGCCGAAGATGTCACCGAGACGGCCGCCGGTGATCAGGCCGGCGGCGAAGGCGAGCGCGTAGCCGGCGGTGATCCACTGGATCGCGCTGGTCGAAGCGCCGAAGTCCTGGCGCATGCTGGGTATCGCGATGTTGACGATCGTGACGTCGACCAGGTCCATGAAGGACGCGGTCATCACGATGGCGAGCGCCAGCCAACGGCGGCGGTCGGCGGTCGGGCTGGGTGTCTCGGTGGTCATGGAGAGAAACTTAGACGGGATCTAGGTCAGATGGTGTCCTATTTCCCATGGCAATGTGGATCGTATGACCGACACCCCGGCACGGCTGCTGACCCTGCTCTCCCTGCTCCAGACCCCGCGCGAATGGCCCGGGAGCGAGCTGGCGGAGCGGCTGCGGGTGAGCCCGCGCACGATCCGGCGCGACATCGAGCGGCTGCGGGAGCTGGGGTACCCGGTGGAGGCCACGCTGGGCGCGGAGGGCGGGTACCGGCTGGTGGCGGGGGCCGCGATGCCTCCGCTGCTGCTGGACGACGAGGAGGCGGTGGCGATCGCGGTGGGGCTGCGGGCGGGCGCCGGGCACGCGATCGAGGGGGTCGAGGAGGCGTCCGTACGGGCCCTCGCGAAGCTGGAACAGGTCCTGCCGGGGCGGCTGCGGCGCCGGGTGGGCGCCCTGCAGTCGGCCACGATCGCGGTGACCCGCGGGGACGGGGCCAGCATCGATCCGCGCACGCTGACCACGATGGCGGCGGCCGTGGCGGGGCCGGAGCGGCTGCGCTTCGCGTACCGGGCACGGGACGGGGCGGACTCCCGGCGGCTGGTGGAGCCGTACCGGCTGGTGAGCACGGGGAGCCGGTGGTACCTGGTGGCGTACGACCTGGACCGGGGGGACTGGCGGACGTTCCGGGTGGACCGGGTGGCGGAGCCGTTCGCCACGGGCGCCCGGTTCACTCCGCGGGAGCTGCCGATGGACGCGGCGGAGTTCGTTCGGCGCGGGCTGCACGGCGGGGAGACGTACGCGGTGGACGTGTCGTTCGCGGCCGCGGCCGAGGTGCTGCCGGGGTGGCTGCGCCAGTACGCCGAGCCCGTGGACGGGGGCTGCCGGGTGCGGTTCTCCAGCGGGGATTCCCCGGAGTGGGTGGCGGCCCGGCTGGCGCTGACCGCACTCCCCTTCACGGTGCACACCCCGGACTTCCTGGCCGCCGCGGCCCGCGCGCTGGCGTCCCGGCTCACCGCGGCCGTGCCCCCGCAGGGGTGAGCGGGGTCGGGTAGGACACGAGGGAGCCCCCGGCGCCTGGGGGGGATAGGCACCGGGGGCTCGTTCAGGGGGCGGCCGCGCCGCGGGGCTCGGCCGCGGGCCGGATCAGGCCACCGCGTCGAAGCCCGTGTCGCGGGCCATCCGCTTCAGCTCCAGCAGGGCGTGCTTCTCGATCTGGCGGATGCGCTCGCGGGTCAGCCCGTGCTGCTTGCCGACCTCCGTCAGGGTCCGCTCGCGGCCGTCGTCGATGCCGTACCGCATCTTGATGATCGAGGCCGTGCGCTGGTCCAGCTTGCCCAGCAGGTCCTCCAGCTCCTCGCTGCGCAGGAGGGACAGGACGGACTGCTCCGGGGAGATCGCGGAGGTGTCCTCCAGGAGGTCGCCGAACTGCGTCTCGCCCTCGTCGTCCACGGACATGTTCAAACTGACCGGGTCGCGCGCCCAGTCCAGTACGTCACCCACGCGCTTCTCCGTCGAGTCCAACTCGGCGGCGATCTCGGCGTGCTCCGGGTCCCGGCCGTTCTCGCGGTTGAACTCGCGCTGGACGCGGCGGATCCGGCCGAGCTCCTCGACCAGGTGGACGGGGAGGCGGATGGTGCGGGACTGGTCGGCGATGGAGCGGGTGATGGCCTGGCGGATCCACCAGGTGGCGTACGTGGAGAACTTGAAGCCCTTGGCGTAGTCGAACTTCTCGACGGCGCGCACCAGGCCGGCGTTGCCCTCCTGGATCAGGTCGAGCAGGGGCAGGCCGCTGCGCGGGTAGCGGCGGGCGACGGCGACGACGAGGCGCAGGTTGGAGCGGATGAAGATCTCCTTGGCCCGCTCCCCTTCCGCTGCCAGCGCTTCCAGCTCCTCGCGCGCCGGGCTCTCGCCCTCGCGTTCCGTCTCGCCGTCGAGGATCTGCTGGGCGTACACGCCCGCCTCGATGATCTGCGAGAGCTCCACTTCCTTGGCCGCGTCGAGCAGTGGGGTGCGCGCGATCTCGTCCAGGTACATGCCCACCAGGTCGCGGTCGGCGATCTCCCCGCCCACAGCGCGGGCGCTGCCCCTGGACTGACGACGGGCGACGGCGCGGGTTGCCATGCGTGCTCCCTTGCAATGAGTTAGGTCGCGGTGCGGCTGCTGGAACGCGGCTCTGCGTCCCTGGACACTCTCCCGAGTGCCCGCTTCCGAAGGAAACAACGACTGGAATCGGGACAGAATTCCCACGCTGGTCCCTCTTTTTGGGGATCTTGCAGTATCCTGCTCCGCCACCGCGCTCACGTGACCGTCATCACACTCCGCGGTACGTGCCGTGACCTGCGCACTCCGCCCTTGAAGACGACCCTCGCCCCCTTCTGGTTGCCTGCCCCGGCCAGCGAATCGCTCGATACGCGACAAGTGACCCATCCAGCCCAAACCCGCACCCGCCCTCGCAGCCTCGCCTCACCCGTCCGAATGAGGGGTGGGCATATCCCTGCGGCATGGTCGGCCGCCTCCTGGCTTCGGAGGGTCGCTTGTGCCGCCCGGTCGGCGACGCCCAGACTGAGAGGAGGTGCTGCACCATGACCGCTCTCGCACACGAGACGCTGGAGGCCGTAATGCCGAAGGTCACGACGTCCCCGTCGGGCCTGGACGACGTCCTGTGGCAGGTATGGAAGGCCATGGAACTCCCCGAGGGCTACCACGCCGAGATCGTCGAGGGGTTCATCGAGGTGTCACCCACGGGTCGCTACTCACACGGCCGGATCGCGAACCGGCTTCGCCGCGCCTTGGACACGTTCCTGCCACGAGGCGAGTTCGCCGCGTACCAGGACATGAACGTCATCCACCACCGCAAGGCGTGGATCCCCGATCTGTTCATCTCCCTGGACGACGCAGAGGAACACGTGACCGAGGACGGCCTCGGGATCGATGCCACCGCGGTCCAGCTGATCGTCGAAGTCGTCTCCCCTGGGAGTGACAACATCACGCGCGACCGCACCCGCAAGCGGCGCGAGTACGCGCGCGCGGGGATCGCGGTCTACGTGCTCATCGACGACTACGACGCCGGCGGCACCGTCACCGTGCTGAGTGCGCCCGACCCCGAGAGCGCCGTCTACCAGGACGAGGTCAGGGCCTCCTACGGAACCGGGACCACCATCCCTTCAGGGCCCGCCAAGGGGTTCACCATCGGCGAGGACGTCACCGGGCCCGGCGGGACGGGCTGAACGCGGACAAAAAAGACCGACCCCGTGCCGTTCGCATGCGAACGGCACGGGGTCGTCAGTCATTCCCGGGGTTCCCCGAGCCGCGTCAGTGGGCGATCACCGGGATCTTCACGTCGGCGTCCGCACCCGCGCCGTCGCCGGAGGCGACCGGACCGCCGGCGCCCGGCCGGCCCGTGGTGATCAGCGTCAGGGCGATGGTCGAGCTGGCGACGAGGATGCCGACCGCCCACCAGATGGCGGAGGAGTAGCCCTCGACCATCGCCTGGGCCTGGATCAGCTTCGCCGCCGGGCCGCCCGCCGCGGCCTCGGCCGCGTGGTCGGTCAGGTACGCGGTGGTCGCCGAGGCGGCGATCGTGTTCAGCAGGGCGGTGCCGATGGCGCCGCCCACCTGCTGCGAGGTGTTGACCATGGCGGAGGCGACACCGGCGTCGGCCGGGTTCACCCCGTGCGTGGCCAGCGACATGGCCGGCATGAACGCCGTACCCATGCCCAGGCCCAGCAGCAGCTGCGCCGGCAGGATCAGCGCCGGGTACGAGGACCCGACCTCCAGCTGGGTCAGCAGCAGCATGCCGGTGGCGGCGAGCAGGAAGCCCGGGCCCATCAGCAGCCGGGGCGCGACCCGGGTCATCAGGCGGGCGCCGATCTGGGTGGAGCCCGTGATCATGCCCGCGATCATCGGCAGGAAGGCGAAGCCGGTCTTGACCGGCGAGAACCCCTTCACGACCTGGAGGTAGTACGTGAGGAAGAGGAACAGGCCGAACATCGCGATGACGGCCAGGCCGAGCGAGAGGTAGACACCGCCGCGGTTGCGCTCCAGCAGGACGCGCAACGGAAGCAGCGGGGACTTCACGCGGGACTCGACGAGCACGAAGGCGGCGAGCAGCACCGCCGAGGCGACGAACATCGTCACGGTGAGGGCGTCCGACCAGCCGGCCGACTCGGCGCGGGTGAAGCCGTAGACCAGCGCGACGAGGCCGGTGGTCGACAGGATCACGCCGGGGATGTCGAGCGGCGCGCGGTTGCGGCCGCCGACGGGCTCACGAATGATCATCCAGGCACCCACGGCCGCGATGATCGCGAACGGGATGTTGACGAAGAAGGTCCAGCGCCAGTTCAGGTACTCGGTGAGGAAGCCGCCGAGGATCAGGCCGACGGCGCCTCCGCCGCCCGCGATCGCACCGTAGATGCCGAAGGCCTTGGCCCGCTCCTTGGCGTCGGTGAACATGACGGCCAGCAGGGAGAGCGCGGCCGGGGCCAGCAGTGCGCCGAAGGCACCCTGGAGGGCGCGGGCGCCCAGCATCATCGCCTCGCCGTTGGCGGCGCCGCCGAGCGCGGAGGCCAGGGCGAAGCCGATGAGGCCGACGATGAAGGCGTTCTTGCGGCCCCACTTGTCGGCGATGCGGCCGCCGAAGAGCAGCAGTCCACCGAAGGCCAGCGCGTACGCGGTGATGACCCACTGCCGGTTGCCGTCGGAGATGCCGAGGTCGGTCTGGGCGGACGGGAGGGCGATGTTCACGATCGTCGCGTCGAGGACGACCATCAGCTGGGCCAGGGCTATGAAGACGAGTGCCTTCCAGCGACTGGGATCGGCAGCCAGCGGCGCGGGCGCGGCTGTTTTCGGCATGGGGGTACCCACTTACTGTGTGGAATGACTGAAACGTGATCTTTGAGACTGTTTAGACGGGTTTACGACGCTAGCGGGCGCGACCCGGGGCGTCACATGGTTTTCTGCCGCAGGTCTTCGAGCGTGGCCGCCTCGCCCGGAAGTTCGGAGCGGGCCGGCGCCCGCAACCCGTCCAGGAACAGCTGGAGATGACGGTGGACGAACCCGTCCACGTCCATGCAGGTGATGCCCGGCAGCGGCCGGCTGAGCTGGGAGAGGGCGATCATCAGGTCGCCGACGCCGATGTCCGTGCGGACCAGCCCGGCCCCCTGCCCCGCGGCCACCAGCTTCTCGACGGCTTCCGCCAAGGCCTCGCGGGCCGCGATGAGTTCGGGGTGCTCGTGGTCGAAGTCCCCTGCGAGCATGGGACACAGGGCGCCGATCCGCTCGTCCGCCGCGGCGTGCGTGAAGCGGCACAGCGCGGCGAAGGCGTCGGCCTCCTCGACGAGGGAGTCCTCGGCCTGGACGGTGACCCGGTCCATGACGAAGAGCACGACGTGGTGCACCAGGGCAGCACGGTCGGGGAAGTGCCGGTAGAGGGTCGCGTTGCCGACTCCCGCCCGGCGGGCGATCTCGTCGAACGGCGCCACCGCGCCCTGCTCCACGAGCACCTCGCGCGCCGCCACCAGGATCCGCTCGCGGTTGCGGACCGCGTCCGCGCGCGGCCGCGGGACCCGGGCGGGTGCCGTGGCCGACGGGTCCGCCCGGTCCACCTGGTCCGCGGACGGGTCCGCCGGCAGGTCCAATGCCGCCGCCGGGGCGGACAGGACCGCCGCCGGGGTGGTGGGGCGCTTCATGCGAGGCCTCCTGGCCTGGGTCTCGTACCCGCTCCCCAAACGGGGAGTCGGTCCCCGCTTTGCGGGACTCACGTACAAACGGGGATTGCGTCCCCGGTTATTTCACTCTCTTGTGTGACCTGGGCCACAGCACGGTTCCCGTTCGGACGTACTCGACGCGCGGGCGCGCCGCAGCCGACGGAGGGTGATCGCACAGAGCGCAGTCCGGGCCCGGCCGGCTGCCGCGGACCCGAAGGCGATCTCCATGCCGCAGACCCGCCACCGGATACGCACACCACGCCGCGCCGGCGCGTACATCGGCCTCACCGTGCTGGCCCTCGGTGTCACGGCCACTGCGAGCACCGGGATATCCAGCCGCAGCCACTCCGCGGCCGGGCCCGTGGCCACGAGCGCCGAGTCCGCTCTGGCGCCCTGCCGGATCACCGGCGCGATGGGCGTCCAGATGTCCGAGGGACTGCCGACCCCGCCCGGGTACTCCCGCTCGACCGGCGAGATCCGCGCGCTGAACCTGATGATCGACTTCCCGGACGCCAAGGGCGAGGGCACCGCGCTGGACCGCATGGCGGAGTTCTTCCCCCAGACCTCCGACTGGTTCCGCGCCAGCTCCTACGGCCGGCTCACGTACCGGGCCGAGGCGCCGATAAGGACCTGGCTGCGGATGCCGATGCCGTTCGCCGCGTACGGGATCGAACGCGGATCCGCGTACGAGCCGGGCTACCGGCAGCTCGTCGAGCACATCGCGAAGGCCGCCGACGCGGAGGTGGACTTCAGCCGCTACGACCTGGTCAACGTCCTGGTCACGCCGAACGCCGGACCGTCCGCCCTGGACACCGTGCTCTCGGTCACCTTCTCCGGCAACGCCGAGGCCCCGATGGCCGACGGCGTACCGCTCGCCAACACGTCCTTCGTCTACAGCCGCCAGGACGACGGCTCGGGCACCTACCGGGAGACCGGCTACCGGGTGCTCCCGCACGAGAACGGGCACGTCTTCGGGCTGCCCGACCTCTACACCACCGACGGCGGAGGCACGGTCGGGCACTGGGACATCATGAGCGAGGACTGGGGAGCCAACAACGACCTCCTGGGCTGGCACAAGTGGAAGCTGGGCTGGCTGGACAGCTCGCAGATCAGCTGCGCCGCGAAATCCGGCGTCAGCGACCACACCCTGACCCCGCTCGCCGTGGAGGGCGGCACGAAGCTGGCCTTCGTACCGCTGTCGGAGACCTCCGGGTACGCGGTGGAGGTGCGCACCCGGGCCGGGAACGACGAGGCCGTCTGCAAGCCCGGCGTACTGATCTACAAGGTGGACTCCCAGGTGGACACCGGGCGCGGGCCCGTCACCGTCTCCGACAGCGCGATCGGCAGCGGCGGCTGCACCCGGCGGCCCAACGTGCACGGGGAGCTGTCGGACGCGCCGTTCCGGCCGGGCGAGACCTTCACCGACGAGCAGGCCGGCGTCAGCATCTCGGTGGTGGGCGAGCTGCGCAACGGCAGCTTCCAGATCCGGATCACCCGCCCCTGAGACCGCCCGGCCCCGCACGACCGCCCATGGCCACACGACGACGAGCCGACCGAGCCGACGAGACCCAGGAGACACAGGATGACGACCGGCACCCCCGAAGAGCGGCTCGCCGCGGCCGGGTTCACCCTCCCGAAGACCCTCGCCCCGCTGGGCGCGTACGTGCCCGCCCTGGTCAACGGGCATTACGTGTACACCTCCGGCCAGCTCCCGATGGCCGACGGCGCGCTGCTGCTGACCGGGAAGGTCGGCGCCGAGGTCACCGAGGAGCAGGCCAAGGCGCTGGCCCGGCAGTGCGCGCTGAACGCGCTCGCCGCCATCGCCTCCGTGGCCGGTGACCTGTCCGCCGTCAAACGGGTGGTCAAGGTGGTCGGCTTCGTGGCCAGCGATCCGCGGTTCACCGGTCAGCCGGGCGTGGTCAACGGGGCCAGCGAGCTGTTCGGCACCGCTTTCGGCGACGCGGGCATCCACGTGCGGAGCGCGGTGGGCGTGGCGGTGCTGCCGCTGGACGCGCCGGTCGAGGTGGAGGTCGTCGTGGAGCTGCACACCCCGATGGGCGTCTGAGGCCTGCCGTTACGCGGTCCTGCCGCGGTACTCCTCCCAGGTCCACAGGAGCTGGCGGCGGGCCAGGACACCCACGGCGTACCGGCGGTACTTGGCGGTGCCGCGTACGTCGTCGATGGGGTTGCAGGCCGCGGCCGCGAGATCACCGAACTGCTTCGCGATCGACGGGGTGATGACCTTGCGGGACTCCCAGAACCCGCCCTCGTCCAGGGCCGCGGCCAGGAACTCCTCGGCCGTCTTCGCCCGGACCGGCGTGGGCGCCGCCGAGCCGATGCCCGTACGGACGCTCCGGGTCGCCGGGTGCAGGGCCAGGCCGAAGGCGCAGACGGCGATGACCATGGCGTTGCGCGTGCCGACCTTGGAGAACTGCTGGGGCCCGTCGGCGGTGGCCACGTGCACGGTCTTGATCAGCTCGTCCGGGGCGAGGGCGTTGCGCTTGACCCCGGTGTAGAAGGCGTCGATCGGGATCAGCCGGGAGCCCCGTACGGACTCCACCTCCACCTGCGCGCCGGCCGCGAGCAGCGCCGGGTGGGCGTCACCCGCCGGGGAGGCCGTACCGAGGTTGCCGCCGACGCTGCCGCGGTTGCGGATCTGCGGGGAGGCGACGGTGTGCGAGGCGAGGGCCAGGCCAGGGAGCGGGATCCGCAGGTGCTCCATGATCTGCGTGTACGGGACGGACGCGCCGAGCCGTACGACGTCCTCGCCGACCTCCCATTCCCGCAGCGGACCGATGCGGTTCAGGTCCATGAGGTACTCCGGCCGGCGGTGGTCGAAGTTGATCTCGACCATCACGTCGGTGCCGCCGGCGATGGGCACGGCGGTGGGGTGCTCGGCCTTGGCGGCGAGCGCCTCCTCCCAGCCGGCGGGGCGAAGGAATTCCATGGGTGTCCCATGGACCGGGGTGTTCGACCTCAAACCGAATCAGGCGGAATTCCCCCGGCCATCGGGCCGTCCGGAGACGTTGATGTTGAAATCCCGGCCGCCCTGGAAGACCTTGTCGTTGAAGGTGCCGCCGCTGATGCTGATCGAGATCGACGGGGCCTGCTCGGCATCCCGCCAGCCCGGGTTCACCTCGTCCAGCAGCTCCGTGAGCTCCCGTACGGCCCCCTGATCGGCCTCCAGGACCGTCCTCAGGCGCTCCCGCCAGCCCTCTTCGAGCTGCTCCACCGCCGCCTCGTCGCCGTCGGCGCGGGCCAGCAGCAGCTCGGCGCGCGAGGAGCGGAGCTCGGTGTCCGTACGCCCGAGGAGGCGGGCCAGTCGCCCGCCCAGGCTAGCCGTAGGCTGGCGGCGGCGGGAACGGATCGGGGAAGTGGGGGCAGGGTGCGGGTGGGGACGGAGCGGGGGCTCCCGGAGCACCGGTGGCTCACGGTGCCGGCCACGCGCACGGTCCTCGGCGTCATCCACAACGTCACCTCGGCGACGCGGCTGCTGGACGTGCTCACCGTCTTCGAGGGCGACCCGCGCGTGCGCGTGGTGTTCACCTGCACCGGGTCATCGCAGCTGGACGGCGGGGTCGCGGAATTCGCCGCCGCGCACGAGCTTTTCCTCATTCCCTGGGAAAGGGCACTGGCGGAGAAATTCGATCTGGCGGTGAGCACCAGTCGCGGTGGAGATCTGGAGGAGATCTCCGCACCACTCATAGGCGCCCCGCACGGGGCCGGATACAATAAAAAGCTCAGCAGGAATCCGGAATCCGAGGCCGTGTTCGGGCTGTCCGCCGAATGGCTGCTCCACGACGGGGAGGTCGTCCCGTCCGCCATCGTCCTCTCGCATGAGGAACAGCACGCCCGCCTGCTCCGCGACTGCCCCGAGGCCGCCCCGTACGCCCACGTCGCCGGCGACCCCTGCGCGGACCAGCTCGACGCCTCCGCGCCCTTCCGTACGGAATACCGCGAAGCCCTCGGAATCCGACCCGGGCAGAAACTCCTCCTGATCACCTCCACCTGGGGGCCGGATTCCGTCCTGGGTGCCGCCGCCGATTCCGTACGCCGGGCCCTCGCCGAATTGCCGTACGACGAATACCGCGTCCTGGCCGCCGTCCATCCCAATGCCTGGTACGGCCACGGCGGCTGGCAGATCCGGAATTGGCTGGAGCCCTGCCTGCGCGCCGGGCTCCTCCTGCCGCCGCCCGCCGGGGACACCTGGAAGGCGGCGATCTGCGCCGCGGACGCCTTCCTCGGCGACCACGGCTCCCTCTCGCTGTACGCTGCCGCCCGCGGGCTGCCGGGGCTGCTCGCCTCCTTCGGCGCGGACACCGTCGCCCCCGGCTCCCCCATGGCCTGGCTCGGCGAGCGGCTCCCCCGCCTGGATCCGGTCACCCCGCTGGCCGCCCAGCTGGACGGGGCCGTCGCCCTGCCGTCGGCGGCGGCCCGCATCACCTCGCGCCCCGGGCGCTCCCTGGCCCTGCTCCGCGCCCTCTGCTACCGCCATCTCGCCCTGCCCGAGCCGGAGTCCGCCTGCGTGCCGCGGCCCGTCGCGGTACCCGAACCCGGGCCGCCGCGCGCGCCGTTGGGTCCCGCGCTGTACGTCGACACCCGGGTCACCGGCCGGGAGGTGGCCGTACGCCGCTACCCGGCCGAGCTGCAACGCGGGGCCGCCGCCCACCTCGGCCCCGACGTGCACGCGGTGGCCGACGCCGCCGAGCCGGATCCCCGGCTGCGCCGCCTCGCCGACGTGCTGGTGGCGCGGGTCGGGACGGATCCGGCGGCGGTGCTCGCCCGGAACCCGGGATGCGCCCTGGTCGCCGGGCCCGGGGCGCGGCTGCTGCTGCGGGACGGGAGGCAGTTCGAGGTGCCGGGCGGGGTGGATCCGGCGCCGGCGGGGTCGGCGCTGCTGGCCCTCCTCGGCGAAGGACTCGACCCGGAGGCGGAGTTCACGCTCCGGGTCGGCGGCGCCGGCTCAGTCCTGCGCCTGCGCCGCGCCCCGGGCGAGGCGGATCCGGGCCTCCTCGGCCCGGATGCTGCGCAGTGACCCGTACAGCTCAAGCGCCTCCTGCCAGTCGGCCCGCGCGGCCGCCGGGTCGCCGAGGGCCGCGCGTACGTCTCCCCGTACGAGCACGGCGTCGGCCCGGTTGAGCGTGGGCGCGGCGAAGGCCTCCAGGGCGGCCGTGAGCGGTTCGACCGCCTCCTCGGGGCGCCCGGCCGCGAGGCGTGCCATGGCCTGGCGCAGCCGGGTCTTCGCCGCGTTCCCGGTGTCCGGCACGGTGAGCGCGAGGAAGCCGCGCAGGGCCTCGGCCAGGTGGGCGGCGGCCTGTTCGTGCCGGCCGGCCGCGCTCGCCGCGTTGCCCTGGTGGTACTCCAACAGGGCTCGGCCGCGCGGGTGTTCCAGGTCTCCGAGGGCCGCCAGGGCCTGCCCGTACAGTTCGGCGGCCGTCTGCGGATCGCCCTGCAGGGCCGCGATCCGGCCGAGCCCCTCCAGGGCGGAGGACTCGGTCCGGGCGTGCCCTCCGGCGCGGCGGGCGCTCTCGCGGGCCGCGTCGTAGTGCGTGCGGGCCTCTTCGAGGTCCTCGGCGGAGCCGCGGTCGGTGAGGGCGAAGGCCAGCTCGAAGTGCATCCGGGCGAGGAGGAGTCCGTCGCCGGTGCGGCCGGCGGCGTCGGCGGCGAGCCGGGCGATGCGGATCCACAGGGCGTGGTGGCCGCGGTCGAGGAACAGCCCGTGGACGGCCTCGGCGAGCAGGCAGAGCTGCACCGGTTCGATCCCGGGCAGTTCGGCGACGGCGAGGAGGTTGTTCCGGTCGGGCTCCAGCGCCTCCAGGGCCTCGCCCTTGTCGCGGAACACGCCGGTGAGCGGGCCGGGTTCGGCGAAGAGGGCGCCGGTCCGCCAGCGCCCGGAGATCCGCAGCTCGGCGGCGACCGCCCGGCGCAGGTACCAGTCGATGACGCGCGGCACGTCGGAGGGATCGGGGGCGGCCAGGATCTGGGCGTGGCCGTGGACGACCCCGTTCAGCCTGGAGCGCCGGGGCCCGGACCGCTCCAGCAGGCCGGCCGCGTACAGGGGGCCTCGTACGCCGGGCGCCAGCTCATCGAGGAGCGCGTCGGCGAACTCGGGACCGGGGTGGACCCCCAGGAGGCGGAATCCGCGCTGCACTTCGGGGTCGAGGGCCTCGTAGGCGAGGTCGAAGAGGCGGCGGGGCATTTCGAGCGCCTCCAGGATGTTCTCCCGTGCGACCCGGGCCGCCAGCCCCTCGACCCCGTCGAACGCCGGATCGGCGGCGCTGGCCGCGGCGATGCGGACGACGTACGGGAGCCCGGCCGAGGCCCGCAGCACCGTACGCAGCGCGTCCCCGGCCGGTACCGGTACGTCCTCCCCCGCGACGGTACGGAACAGCTCGGCGCACGCCTCCTCGTCCAGCTCGGGGACGACGAGCCGCACCGGCAGCCGCCCGCCGAAGGCGCCGAGCCGGAACCTGCTGGTCAGCACCACCATGCTGCCGGGATGGCCGGGCAGCAGCCGGTCCACGTCCACCTGGGCGGCGGAGAGGACCCCGTCTAGGACGACGAGCGAGGGCAGCTCGGCGGTCAGGCTGCGGAAGCGGGCGGCCAAAGTGTCCTCGGTGGCCGGGAGTTCGGCGCGGGGCGTGCCGAGCACCCCGATGAACGATTCGAGCACGGCGGCGGTGTCGGTGGGGGCGGCGAGCCCCCGGGGGCTCATGTCGGCGTAGAACACCCCGCCGGGGAAGGCATCCTTGTGCTGCTGGGCCCAGTGCAGGAGCAGCCCGGTCTTTCCTACGCCGACGGTGCCGTGCAGCAGTACGAGGAGCGGCGCGCCCTGGCCGTCCCGCCCGGCGAGGAGCCCGTCGAGCCGCTCCCGCAGGGCCTCGCGGTCGACGAACCCGTCGGGGCCGAAGGGCAGCATGCGGGGCACGGGCGGGGCCATGGGCCCATGGTGAACCACCTTGACGTCCCGGCCCATGAAGACGGGGCCGTTGAAGGTGCCGCCGGAGATGGTGCTGCTCACCGAGTCGTCCACGCTCGCAGTCTCCCAGCCCGCCCCACCCGGACGCCCCCCTTCCGCCGGATCATGGCCGATAACCACCGCCGCCCGCCCCGGTATCGACGCCCGGCTCGCACCGATCGCCACCTGCGTGGAGGACTGCGGCGCCTTCGTGGGGCTTGACGGAAACCCTGGAAGCCCAGGTCAGAGGCTTAGCGCGGAAGCTACCGAAAACGCTCCGCTCCCCTTCTCGAAACGCTCAGCCCATCGCTGCAGCTCAGAGCCCCATCGTCGACACCGTCGACACCCAGGTCACCGGATGCCCGAGACAGCGCTGTCAGCCCGTCTCGGGCATCGGCCATTCAGGGCACCAGGGACAAGGCACGCCGAGGCTCCGATGCGGCCCGCTGGCCGCCGCCGTCGACCATCGTCATGGTCAGGCCGAAGAGCATCTTGTTCATCTCGTCCGGCGTGAGGCCCAGCTCGGCGGCCACCGCCGCCGGCTTCATTCCCGTGGACCGCAGGCCCTGGAAGACCTTGGTGAGCACCTGGGATGTCTCCCGCTTCTTCATACCTTCTGGCTCCGCCTTGCGGTAGCCCCGCTGACTCAGCTCGGTGCAGGCGGAACGGTACTGCCAATCGGTGAGCAGTCCGAGGTCGTGCATGCGGTAGGTCAGGGCCATCGCGGACACGTTCCAGATGGCCTTTCCCTTGAGGATCTGATCGACGTGGGCCCCGGCCGGCATGTGGCCCAGCACGCTCGAAGCGGGCATGAGGAAGGCGCTGGCGAAGTCGTTCGCCTGCCGCTCGGCCTCAGGACCGGCACACTCTCTGTCGGTGCCGTGCATGACGAGGTGTCCGAGTTCGTGGGCGGCGTCGAAGCGGCTGCGCTCGGCGGACTTCATCGTGTTCAGGAAGACGAAGGGAGTCCTCCCGCGCCAGACGGCGAAGGCGTCGACTTCCGCGTAGTCGGGCGCGAGCGAGAAGACTCGGGCGCCGTGCGCCTCCAGGAGGTGCACCATGTTGGGTGCCGGGGAGCTCCCCAGCCCCCACGTCGTGCGGACCATCTCGGCCGCGGTCTCGGGGTCGGGCTTGCCGAGAGAGGGAATGTCGGCGACCGGCAGACGGAAGCGCTCCTCGATCCAGTCGTAGAGCAGCGCGGCCAGCGTTCCGGCCGCGCGCGCGGCGTCGAGAGTGCGGGCCGGAGTCTTGCTGCGAGCACGCCACGAGATGCCCTCGGCGGGCAGCTCGTCGATCTCCGGACCGGTGAAGAAGTCTCCCGGGAAGTCGAGCGCGCCTGCGAGTCGCTCCACGGTGGTACTTCGGGGTGCCGTCCGGCCGGTCTCATAGTTGGACAGGCTCTGAAGCGAGACCCCCGCGAGTTGAGAAAGCTCGGCGAGCGTCAGGCCCCGGCGCTTTCGGGCCAGCGTGATGCGGGACGGGGTCACCATGGTGAGACTGCCTCGGGATCCGGATGGTGCGGGTGGGGCGGCCAGTATCACGGCCACCCCACGTGATGGGCCTCAGCGAAACTCGACGGAGATGTCGATCTCGTCGGGTCCATCTTCGTCCGACAGTTCGATTTCGTCCATCTCGATGACCGGCAGCAGTATCCGCTGCTCCCACTTCACGACGAACCCGCGATCGACCTGGCCGGGCAGCGACAGCTCGCTGTGGATCCGCACCCCACCCTCGGCCTTCACCCGGTACGAAACCAGGAACCAGGTCTTGAGCTTCAGGGCCTCGTCTTCGTCGAGGAGGACCTCGTTCGGATCGACGGGCGGCGGGAAGAGCCCGAGCTGCACGTTGTGTTCGGCGGCGCGCTCCGTGGCGGCGCCCCTCTTGTGGAGGTTGGTGGGGCGGAGGCTCGCGCTACCGGTGGCCGCGTCGCCGACCATCGTGCCGATGGCGAGCGTCTTCTCCGGGTTGCAGACGAGTTCGAGGTGGTCGTGGAGAAGCCGCTTCCACCCCTGGTGGCGAATATGCGCTTCCCGCAGCATCCGCACGTGCTCCTGATAGGCGCGCGTCCCGGCAGTGTTCGCCGGGTGGTTGGGGGTGGCCGTTCGCCGCGCCGCCTCGCCGGCGTACAGAGCCGGATGCAGGTACTCCAACTTCGTTCCGAGCGCCGCCAGCTGGGCATGGACGCCATAGGACACGGAGCCTCCGGTGACTGGACTGGAAGTTATAAGGAGGCTACCGCAAACGAGGCGTCAGTTTTATAAGTTTCGCTCCACGAGCCTTAAGATGATGCGTAGTTGCTGCACGCCGACGAAGGAACCCTGTGACTCAGCAGACCAACGGCCCCTCCCAGGCCCTCAAGCCGGCGTTCGCCTCGATGACCCTGCTGGTCGCGGCGGTCATCGTCCACGACCGGGCCGCCAATCGCGTCGTACTCCTCCAGCGCGGCGAGAACGCCAAGTTCGGCCACGGCCTGTGGGACCTACCCGTCGGCAAGAGCGAGCCGGGCGAACCCATCACCGAAACCGCGGTCCGCGAGCTCTACGAAGAGACCGGCCTCACGGTGAAGGCCGACTCGCTCAAGGTCGTTCACGTCATCCACGGCGCCTGGGGTGTCGAGGCTCCCAACGGCTACCTCACGGTCGTCTTCGCCACTCATGAATGGACCGGCGAGCCCGAGAACCGCGAACCCCACAAGCACTCCCAGGTCCGCTGGGCCCACGTCGATGACCTGCCGGGCGAATTCGTCCACACGACGGGCAGCGCCCTACTGGCCTTCCTGCACGGCGGCCCCCAGGTCACGCTCAGAGGGTGGTCGTAGCCCCCGGAGGCAGGAGAGAGCCATCTCCGATTCGCCCTGGGACGCCGCTCTCTCGCCCATCCAGCCGTTCCACGCCTTCAACTACGTCGGCGAGCCCGTCGCTCTGCACCCGCGCAAGAGGTCAGTCTCACCAGGGAATCGGCCCGTCCTCGGCCCGAAAGGTGCCCGTCGGGCCGTCCTCGCCCGCCGTCGCCAGGTCAACCGCCACGGTCGCGCCCTCCTCCGCCGTGCGCATCCCGGTGTGGCGGTTGAGGTCGGTCGCGCAGTAGCCGGGACTCACCGCGTTGACCAGGATCCCTTCGGCGCGCAGTTCATTGGCGTAGAGCACGGTGATCGCGTTCAGCGCGCTCTTCGAGGTGCAGTAAGGGAGGAGGATCGAGTAGTAGGCGGACCACGGGCTGCCCGGGTCGGCCATGTGGGTGAGGGAGCCGAGTTCGCTGGACATGTTGACGATGCGTGCGGCGGCGGAGCGGCGGAGCAGGGGGAGCAGGGCGTGGGTCACCGCGATGACGCCGAACACGTTGGTCTCGTAGACCTGCCGGACGGTGGCGGCCGGGGCTTCACTCGGCTTTTGCGGTCCGGCGGCGATCGCGGCGTTGTTGACGAGGATGTCGAGGCGGCCGAACGTGGCGTCGATGTGCTTGGCGGCGGCTTGGACCGAGGTCTCGTCGGTGACGTCCAGCGGAACGAACCGTACGTCGGCGCCGCCCGCGCGAAGCTCCTCGGCCGCCGCCTCGCCACGCTCGGCGTTGCGGGCGCCGATCAGCACGGTGATGCCGAGGGCTGCGAGCCTGCGCGCCGTTTCCTTGCCGATCCCCTTGTTCGCGCCGGTGATCAGAGCAGTCTTCTGCGAAGTCGTCATGGCACCCAGCCTCCCCTCACCCACCGGCGGCAGGGAAAGACCAGAAGACTCTGGATCTATAGTCCACGGATATGAGTGAGCTAGAGGTGCGGGAGCTGAGGTACTTCATCGCGGTCGCCGAGGAACTGAACTTCAGCCGGGCCGCGCAACGCCTGGGGATGGCGCAGCCCCCGCTGTCGAAGGCGATCGCTCAGATGGAGTCCCGGCTCGGGGTACGCCTGCTGGAGCGCACCACCCGGCAGGTGAGGCTGACCAACGCCGGTCAGGTGCTGCTCGACCAGGCCCGGATCGCGGTCGACGCGGTGCACGCGGCGGCCCGGCGAGCACGCCGGGCCGGTCAGCCGACACCCCAGCTCGTCGTGGCGGTCAAACCGGGAGGCGATGCCGGGCTGCTGCGGGAGATCCTCGCCGCCTACCGGGGAACGGGTTCGCATCTGCCGCCGCCTGAAGTCGTCGTCGGCGGCAGCGGAGAGCCGATCGCCATGCTGCGGGACGGCCGTGCCGATGTAGCGCTGCTGCGCAGCCCGTTCGACGGTCAAGGGCTGGATTCCCAGACACTCGTGGTCGAGCCGCGACTGGCCGTCCTCCCCGCCGCGCACCGCCTGGCCGGACGCCGGCGACTGCGGCTGACCGACCTCAAGGGCGAACCGATCCCACGCTGGAAAGGGGCCGCCCCCTCAACCACCGCCTACTACACCGGATGCGACGGAGCGGAAGCAGGCGATGGCCACACAGGCTTGGCGCCGACCGACCCTCCTGAGGGGCCGCTCGTGGCCAGCGTCGAGCAACTCCTGGAGGTGGTCGCGCTGGGCCAGGCGGTGGCGTTCCTGTCACTCTCCACCACCGAGCGGCACCAGCGCCCGGACATCGCGTACCGGCCGGTCACCGGCCTCAGCCCCAGCGCGGTCATGGTCGCCTGGCCGGAGACCTCCCGATGCGCAGCCGTCGCCGCCTTCGTCCAAGCCGCCCACGACGTCGCCGCCCACCACCCCGACCACTTGACCTCACTGGCCTACTGACCGGGGGCACTCACCCCTCGCCAGGACGATCACCGCTGGACCGATTTCAGACAACCACCAGCGCGAAGAAGGGCCAGCACCCCCCTCACCCGCCATCGCCATGCGCATGCCGTCTCGTCTTCCACGTCTTCACCGCCCCCGCCGAGTTCATCCGCGAGCTCATCGTCTCCGGCACCCGCGAAGGCCTGGACGCCGCACGCGCCCGCGGCCGTGTCGGCGGCCGACCCACCGTCGCCACCCACCACCCCAGACGCTCAGAAACCCCAGGTCGCGACCATGCCTTCGTCTCAACCCCGCGACCACGACAATCCATGCGACCACTCCCAGCACGATCCGCTAGGCTGTCAGCGGTCAGACGACTACCAGGCGTGTGCCCGGGAAAGTGTCCGCGAGGGCATCTCCACCTGGGTGTGTGCACGTCATCTGACCAGCATGTTTGTCGAGGCAGTTCGCGCGATCCCTCCGGGATTTCCGGCAACGTTTCCGACAAGCCCCCGCCTTCGTAGCTCAGGGGATAGAGCACGGCTCTCCTAAAGCCGGTGTCGCAGGTTCGAATCCTGCCGAGGGCACATGGGAAAAGGGCACCTACTGGATCAGTAGGTGCCCTTTCGCGTGCCGCGGTGGTGGTGGGGGTCAGGCCACGGTCAGGCCACCAGGTCGGCGTAGAAGATGACGTTGTTGGTGCGGTGGCCGTCCTTGATCTCGCCGCCGCAGGTGAGGAGGCGGAGCTCGGGGCGCCGGGTCTCGCCGTAGACCTTGTCGGTCGGGAAGTCCTTCTTGTTGACGTCCTCGATCTCGCGGATCTTGAACTTCGCGGTCTTGCCGTCCTCGCGCGGCACCTCGATCAGGTCACCGAGCTTGATCTTCTTGACGTCCTTCATCAGCGCCGGGCCGTGCTTGGTGTCGAAGTGGGCGACGAGGACGGAGACGCCCTTCTCGCCCGGGGTCGCGCCCTCGGTCCACCAGCCGGGGTTGTCCGCGTCCGTGTCGGCGTTGGGGACGCCGAGCTCGCCGGTGGCGGGGTCCACCTTGAGGTCGACCATCTTCTTCGCGTCCACGCCCGCCGCGTCGATCTTCATGCCGGTCGGCTTCGACGGAGGTAGGGCGGTTGTCGTGCCGGCCACGGGGGCCGCCGCGGACGCGTTGCCGACCTTGGGGTCCGGCGGGAGCTCGGTGCCGCCGGCACCGCAGGCGGCCAGGGCTCCCGTGACGGACAGCGTCAGGGTCGTCGTCACGATCGCGCGGCACGTGCGGGGCATGAGGGTGCTGGGCATGGTGTTCTCCGGGACGGGGAAGGGCGGTGCGGGCGCGATCAGCCCTCGGTGCGGCGGCGGCGCAGCGTCGAGAAGCCGAGGCCGGCGGCGCCCGCGGCGGCCAGGCCGGCCCCGCCCGCCATCAGCACGACGCCGTCCGCGGAGGGCTTCACCCCTTCCGCGCCGGCAGAGGGACCGGACGGCGCGGCGGGTGCGCCGGCAGCGAAGGCCTGGGCGGTCGGGAGGGCCAGTGCGGTGATGGCACCGGCGGCGACGGCAGCGGTACGGAAGGTGGCGCGCATGGTGGGTTCCCCTCGGGTCGGCGTCGCCCGCGGTCTCGGTCCGGTCCGGTCCGGCCCGGCCCGTCCCGGCGACAAACCCGACGTTGCGAGGGTCATGTTTTGGTCATCCGTCGGCAATGTAACGGTTGTCCGGATACTTGGGCGCGACCCCATGAAGGACCAAAGTCCCTGGTGAAGGGCGTACGAAAGCCCTCCCGGCCGGAACCGGGAGGGCTGGCGACGTGGGTCGTGGGATCAGCTCAGGCCTCTGCTGCGTTCCCCGATGCGGTCACCCTGTGGGGCGCCGGCCCGCTTCAGGGCTGCCTTCGTGTGCGCTCCGCCCTTGACCTTGCTCCGCACGAGACCGTCGAAGCCGTGGCCTGCCGGACGCGGCGGCCGATCCGGCTCCTGGCCCTGGAAGGCCTCTCGGAAATCCTGCCTCTGCTGCTCTTTGCTCATCCCGTCGTCAACTCCCTCGGGAAGCACCCAATCGGACTATTGGGATGGTATGCAGATATGCGGAGCAACGCACCCGGACCGACCGTAAAAACTCCCGATCAAGGACGCGGCGGAGCCGGGCGCTCCAGCGGCCCCGCCAGCCACCGGGTCAGCTCCTCCGGGCACGGCGTCCCCCGCGGCAGCTGGTACTTCGCGGCCACCCGGTACACCCCCGGCCCCGGCGCCAGCAGCTCCGTCCACACGTCGCCCGCCGTGTCCGGAGCCGCCTTGAACAGGCACCCCGCCGTGTTCGCGTACTCCTTCGGCAGCGTGCCCGAGCCGCCGCCCCCGCCCCCGCCGCGCGCCTTCGACGCGAACGTCTCCTGCGGCGGCGGCACCGGCTTGCCCGCCCCGTCCACCAGCCCCAGCCACGGCGAGTGCGGGATCCGCACGAGCACCCGCCCGGCCGCCTTCACGTCCACGACCAGCTGGTCCGCGCCCGCCCGCACCACGGTGGCCGGCCCGGACACCAGGTCCGTCGGCCCGTCGACCTTGTACAGCCGCCAGTTCCGGTCCCCCCACACCTGCTGGAGGTACGGGAGCCCCTCGCTCACCAGCTTCGCCTCGTCCTCGCCGCCCGAATCGGGTTTGTCGGCCGGCAGCACCACGTAGTGCACGGCCCAGCGGTCCAGCCACTCCCGGTAGCTCTCGGCCGTGAGGGTGTCGTCGTAGAAGAGCGGGTTCCGCTCCAGGTCCGCCTGCCGGTTCCAGCCGCGCGCGAGGTTGACGTACGCGGGGAAGGCGGAGGACTCGCGGTGGCTGCTGGCCGGGACCACCTCGACCCGGCCGCGCTCGGCGCCCGCCTTCTTCAGCTGGTCGACCAGCGGGGCCAGCTCCCGGTTCCAGGCGGCCACCGGGGTGGTGCGGACGATGTCCGTGATGCTGTTGGCGGTGATCCAGACGTTGATCCCGATGAACGCGAACAGCACCGCGTACCAGTGCCGGCTGCGCGGGACCGCGTACGGGAGCGCCGCGAGCAGCACGGCCCCGCCGAACAGCATGACCAGCCGGGTGACGTTCGAGCCGACCTGCGAGTCGATCGCCCAGGTCAGCAGTACCCCGAAGGCGTACACGGCGGAGGCGATCCGGACGGTCTTCCACCGCTTCGGTACGAGGAACAGGACCGCCAGCCCGAAGAGGAACGGCGGCGCGGCCGAGCCCAGCTTCATCGGCTGCGTCCCGGAGAACGGGAACAGCCAGGCCGACAGCCCGACGACCGCCACCGGGGCGAGGCCCAGCGCGTACGCCCCCGGGCGCCGCCCGCTCAGGAACAGGGCGGCCGCGATCACCCCGAGGAAGAGCCCCGCGACCGGGCTGGAGGCGGTCGCGAGCCCGGCCAGCGGCGCCGCCACGGCCGCCTTGGCCCAGCGCCGCTCCGCCCATTTGCGGGGCCAGCAGAAGACGGCGGCGACGGCGGCAAGCGCGAACATCGCGCCGAGCCCGAAGGTGACGCGGCCGGACAGGGCGTTGCACAGCAGCCCGTACACCCCGGCCAGAGCCGGCCACAGGGGCTCGCGGACGGTGCCCCGGCTGCGGGTCAGGATCAGCGCGAGCAGCCCGGCCGAGACCGTACCGGCGACCATCATCGTGGTCCGCACGCCGATCATGTGCATCACGTACGGGGACACCACGCTGTACGAGACGGGGTGCATGCCGCCGTACCAGGCGAGGTTGTACGCCGAGTCCGGATGGCGGCCGACGAACTCGGCCCAGGCGTCCTGCGCGGCCAGGTCGCCGCCGCTGTTGGCGAAGCTGAAGAACCAGATCACGTGCAGGAGCGCCGCCACGGCGGTGGCGACCAGCACCGGGTGGTGGCGCAGCCCGCCGAGGGAACGGGAGACGAGGGAGGCCGGGGCGGCCGTCGCGGCCGGGGCCGCCCCTATGCCGCCGGGCGCGGCTTCGGGCAGGTCACCGGCGCCGGACGCACCGGATCCGGCGGCGGCCGCCGGTGTACTCCGGTCGCCCTGGCTCTGCTGCTCGGCGGTGGTCACTGCACTACTCCCCGGATTCCCTGGACTCCCCGGACTCCCCGGGTTCACCGGAGCATCGATCGAACTTCTGCGTACCGTTCCCGGGTCGCTAGACGCGCGGCGGCGCCCCGGGGTTGCCCGGGGCGCCGGAATCACGCGGTATCGCGGGGGCGATCAGCCGACACGGGTCAGTTTGCTGCCGATGCCCGGCGCGGCGAGGTCACTCTGCAGTGCCACCGGCACCTTCACCTGGCTGGCCCCTTCGCCGACGGTCAGCACGCCGATCTCGGTGCCCGCCTTCGCGGTCTGCGGGAGCTTGCCGTCCCCGGCGGTGAGCTTGACGTTGACGGTGAGCGACGGCCAGCCGACCGCCTCCACGTCGGCGGTCGCGACGACCGGGGTGTGGCCGCCGAGACCGTCGTCCACGTACCCGACGACGTCGCCCTTCTTCACGACGGGCGCGTTCACCAGCAACTTCTGCGTGGCCAGCATGACCTGCTTGCTCGCCGCGATCGCCGTGTCGAGGATCGGGACGCCGTACTGGCCGAGCACCGCGCCGACGATCAGCTGCCTGGTGTTGCCGACCTGCTTCTCGGCGGCGAAGAGCAGGTTGCCGCCGGCCTTGGTGGTGGAGCCGGTCTTGATGCCGAGCGCGCCGTTGCCCGGGATGAGGGTGTTGTAGTTGCGCCACTTCTTGCCGTACTGGTCGGTCCATTCCGGCAGCTTGGTGATCGCGACCAGCTCCGGCATCTCCACGACCTTGAGACCGAGCTTGACCTGGTCCTCGGCGGTGCTGACCGTCGTCGCGTCCAGACCCGAGGGGTCGGTGTACGTCGTGTTGGTCATGCCGAGTTCCTTGGCGGCTTCGTTCATCTTCTTGACGAACGCCTCCTGGTCTCCGCCGGAGTCCCAGCGCGCGAGCAGCCGCGCGACGTTGTTGGCCGAAGGGATCATGATCGCGGCGAGGGCGTCGTACTCATTGATCTTGTCGCCCGCCTTGAGCGTGCCGACGGTGGACTCGCCCTCGGAGCTCTTGGCGCCGTCGTCGACCGCCGTCTTGTCGATGTCGATCAGCGGACCCTTCTCCCCCTTCTTGAGGGGGTGGTTCTTCAGGATCACGTACGCCGTCATGGTCTTCGCGACGCTGCCGATGGCGACCGGCTTCTGCTCGCCGAAGCTGCCGACGGTGCCGAGGCCTGCGGCGGCCATGTAGCCCTGGCCCTCCTTCGGCCAGGGCAGGACCGGGTTGCCGCCGTCGAAGGTGTACGAGGACTTCGCGGTCATCGTGAGCTTCGGCTCGGGCATGGGGCGCACGAGCTGGACGACGGCCAGGACGATCACGAGGAGCGCGACGAGCGGGGCGTAGATCTTGACCCGCCGGACGGCCGTGCGCATGGGGCTCGGCGGCGGGGGCGGGTTGTTGGTGAGGTCCGCGAGCATGTCGAGCGGCGGCTTGGGCGGCAGCGGCTGCTGCGTGGTCCGCTCGCTTCGCTCGGGTACGGGTACGGGGGCCGCGGCGGGGGCCGGAGCCGGAGCCGCTGCCGCGGGGGCCGCCGGTGCCGGCTTCGGAGCCTGGCCGTCTTCCTTCCGCAGCGGCACGAACGTGCTGGCCCGCTCCCCGCCGACCGCCTTCGGCGGCACCGGCGGGGAGCCCGCGGGCTTCCGCGACGCCGGGGCAGGGGCCTTGGCGTCGGGCTTCACGGCCCGGAACACGGCAGTGCGCTCGCTGTCCGCGGCCTCGTCGGAACCCTTGCCCGCGCCGCCGGACGCGGACCCGGACCCGGAGTCCACCTTCGGCGCCCGGAACACGGCGGTGCGCTCGCTGTCGTCCGCCGACGGCTTGGCCGACGCGTCGGCCGCGGACGCCGAACCGGAACCCGCGGCCTCGGAGCCGGAACCACCCTTGGCGGGAGCCGAACCCGGCTTCACGGCGCGGAACACGGCAGTGCGCTCGCTGTCGTCCGCCGACGGCTTGGCCGGCGCGTCGGCGGCGGCAGCAGGCTTGCGCGCGGAATCAGAACCTGAACCCGGACCAGGCCTTTCGGCCGATCCGTCACCAGCGGCCGGCTTGCCGGCGCCCGACTCCGAAGCGGAATCCGGGCGTGCGGCTCCGGCCGACGTGGCTGCGGAAGCCGGATCCGGCTCACCCGCCGGGGCATCGGCGGAAGCCGGCTTCGCAGCGGCCGCCGCAGCACCGGAACCGGAACCAGAACCGGAACCTGCGGCGGCAGCACCCGAGCCACCCTGCGCCGAACCGGGCCGCACGGCCCTGAACACGGCGGTGCGCTCACTGTCATGCGCCGGTGACGGCTTGGCCGGCGTATCGGCGGCGACCGGCGCGTCCGCGCCGGAGGGCTTGACGGTGGAGGCCTGATCCGGCCTCCCGGCCGGGCGATCGGAGCCGGCCGAAGCGGCACCGGAACCGGAACCCTTGGCGGTGGTGCCGTCGTTGGCGCCGTCCGAAGCGGAACCTGCTGCGGGGCCTCGCCCGCCGCCGACCGGCTTCCCGGCGGCGGACGCCGGGGCCTGCGTACCGGCCCCCGGCCGCACGGCCCGGAAGACGGCGGTGCGCTCACTGTCGTGCGCCGGCTTCTCGGCCGAAGTCCCGGCAGCGGCGTCCGGCTTCGCGGCCGTCGGCTTCGCAGCGGTCGGCTTCGCAGCGGTCTCGTCGCCCTCGTCGGAGGCCGGAGCCGAGCCCGACTCGGGAGCGGTCGGCGCTGCGGCGTCCGTACCGGCCTTGGCCGGAGCCGAGTCCGGCTTCGGAGCGGCGGCCGGCGCCTGAGTGTCCGTACCGGCCTCGGCCGAGGCCGCAACGGACTCCGGCTCCTCGGCGGCCGGCTCCGGATCCTCGGCTGCAGGCTCCGGCTTCGGCTCCGCGGCAGCAGGCTTCGGCTCGGCCGGCTTCCGCTCGGCCGGCTTCGGGGCGCGGAAGACCGCCGTCCGCTCGTTGTCGGCCGGCGTCGCGTCCGAGTCCACCCTTCCGGAGGACCCGCCGGCCTCGTCCTCGGTCGTGGCCACCCACGCCGCCACCGCCTCGCGCAGCGGATCCCGGCCCTCGGCCGGGGGAGCGGAGGAGGCGGCAGCGGAGGTCCCGGACTCGGGTTCCCGCGGCCGCAACACCGACAGCCTCGGGTCACGCTCCGCGGAGGACCTCGCCGCCCCCGACGCTCCTTCATCAACCGACTTGTCGGGGGACTCGCCCGCCACCAGTTCCTCCTCGATCGCCACCACGTTCGGCTGTCCGAATGTCTAACAGTGTCCCGTCTAGGGGGCATCGCCCCCGTGCTAGACGAGAACGACATAGTTGCCGGTTCCCCCACAAAGCGACCAGGCGCTCTCGACAGATGAATGTGAGAGGCGTCACCCTGTCACTCATCCACGCGGGGAGGCATGGATGGGCAGGAGCCGCAGAACAATTCCGGAGGAGCTTCTGCTGCTCGCTTTGGACCCGACCACGGGTACCACGGCGCAGCCGCAGTCGCTCGACCTCGGCCTGGCCGGGGCACAGCTAGTAGAGCTGGCTCTGGCAGGACGGATAGCCCCTGACGGGGATCGTATCGCCGTGGTGATGCCACGGCCGACAGGAGATCCGACCCTGGACTCCGCACTGGAACTGCTGCGCAGGCGCGGCAGCCCGGTACGGGCCGTCCACTGGATCGGCGGACCCCGGCTGGGGCTCCGCCAGATTTACCTCGCTCATCTGGAGCGTTGCGGCATGGTCCATGCCGTCGCGGGCCAGATGTGCGGAGTGCTGCCGACGACTCGCTACCAGGCGACCGACACGGCGATCAGCCGGGAGATCCGTGCCCGGCTCGACAGTGCGATCCGCACCGGCGTACCGCCGGACCCGCGGACCGCGGCGCTCGCCGCACTGGCCCACGCGGTCGGACTCGGCAAGCACCTGTACCCCGGCAACGAGGGGCGGTCGTCCAGGTCCCGGCTGCGGGATCTGATCCGGCACGACCCGATGGGTGGTCTCGTGGCGCACGCCGTCATGGACGTCCAGAACGGTGTGGCTGCACAGCCGCGCCGTGACCGCGCACCGGCGGCCCCGCCGGCCGCCCGGGCCACGGCGAACGGCGTACCGATGCAGGCGCGCCGGACGGGCGCGATGGCACGCGCCGGTGTGGCCGCGCACTGAACCACGGCTTTACCGATTCACCGCTCCACCGAACCGCCATCGCCGCAACCGGTGTCCCCGATGACCCGGTTCGGAAGCCGCCAGCGCGCGGGATGGCGGGGCCGGTCCGCCGGCCCCGCCATCCCGCGCGTCTGCGTTTCCGTGCCGTTCTCCGGCGCCGCCCCGCCCTTCGGTGGCAGTCTGCTCACCATCAGACACGCAGAGAGACAGAACCAGAAGAAGGCGGAGGTGCCGTTCAAGTGGCGTCCAATGTCAATCCCACCGTCCGACGCCGCCGACTGGGCATGGAGTTGCGCAAGCTCCGCGAGGACAAGGGCATGACGGCCGAGCAGGTCGCCGAACGCCTGCTCGTCTCCCAGTCGAAGATCAGCCGGCTGGAGAACGGCCGCCGTTCCATCAGCCAGCGCGACGTCCGCGACCTGTGCGACGTGTACGAGGTCGAGGACCGCCGGCTCGTCGACTCCCTCATGCAGATGGCCAAGGACTCCCGCCAGCAGGGCTGGTGGCACGCCTTCGGCGACATCCCGTACAGCGTGTACATCGGCCTCGAAACCGATGCCGCCAGCCTGCGCACCTACGAACCCCAGATGGTGCCCGGCCTGCTCCAGACCCCGGAGTACGCCCAGGCCCTCATCCGCGGCGCGCTGCCCGAGACCGCTCCGGCCGATGTCGAGAAGCGCGTCCAGGTGCGCATGCACCGGCAGAAACGGCTCTCCGAAACGGACAACAACAATCCGGAAGTCGGGCCGTTGCGGCTGTGGGCGGTCATCGACGAGGCCGCGCTGCGCCGGCACGTGGGCGATCCCCAGCTGATGATCAAACAGCTTGAGTACTTGATAGAGCAGTCCGAACAGCCTTACATCACCGTGCAGGTGATGCCGTTCTCGATGGGTGCCCACCCGGGCGTGAACGGCCAGTACGCGATCCTCGAATTCCCCGACGCGTCGGACTCCACGGTGGTCTACATCGAGGGCGTGACGAGCGACCTGTACCTGGAGAAGGCCAACGACGTCCAGAAGTACAGCGTCATGTACGAGCACCTGCGCGCGCAGGCCCTCAACGTGGAGCAGACGCGCCAGTTCATCGCGGAGATCATCGGCCAGTACGCGAGCAAGGGGAAGTAGGTAAAAGGGGAGAAAACCGGGCAGGTGGCGAGGGGGGTCGGTACCGTACACCGTCACTCCCCAGCCACAGAAGTCCTGAATGGAATATGCCACTCGGTCGGGTGAATGACCCCTTCACCTGTCGGAAGGTGCCGGTAGCGTCGATCACGTCGGTCAGGGAAGCGAAATGGCCGACACCTCACTGGCACAACTCGCTGAACCGGAGAGAAACATGGCTATTCGTCAGGGCGCCACGGACAACTGGATCAAGTCCTCCTACTCCGGCGGAAACGGCGCTTGCGTCGAGGTCAAGTCCCCCGTCGTGGAGGCCATCGCGGTCCGCGACTCGAAGGTGCAGGACGGTCCGTCCCTCACCTTCGCGCCGGGTTCCTGGACCTCGTTCGTCGCCGACGTCACCGAGGGCCGGCTGGGACGCCTCGTCTGAACGTCACGACGTACGGCCCTGCTGATCCCTCCTCTGCACCACGCGCAAGGACTGCATTACCCGCACCACTGACTGAAGCCCTCTCGACTGGCCCGCCGTCCCGGCCGAGGGGGCTCGGTCATGTCCGGGGCCGGATCCCGCCCGTCCCGGACACCCCCTAGCGGAGCTCCCCCACGTACCGGTCCGTTCCCGGCACCGTCGGGATGAACGGCGCCACCAGCTCCACCCGCCCCACTCCGGCCTCGGCCACCTCGGCGTCCAGGCCCTGGAACCGGTCCCAGCAGGTACGCGGATCCGCCTCCAGGAACCACAGCAGCGTCAGCCGGGTGTCGACCCCCTCGACCTGCTTGACGTACGTCATCCGGTCGCCGGGCAGCGGGGTCGGCCGGAAGACCGTCACCATCGCGGCCGGCGAGCCGTGCAGCCGCTTCGGCAGGGCGCGCGAACGCAGCCACTCCAGCAGCTCCGCCCGCTGCTCGGGCCCGTCGGCGTCGACGACCTGGAGGACCAGACCGGCGTACGGATGGTCGAGGGCGTGGAAGTCCCGGGGGCCCGCCGCCCCGTCGCGGTAGACCGTGGCCTCGTGGTCCTGGAAGGCCGTGAAGACGTGGGTGCGGTCCTGGTAGACGCGGCCGTCGCGACCCAGCCGCTTGTTGATGCCGACCGTCCACTTCATGTGCTCGTCGTAGCGGCCCTCGGTGACCCAGTACGTGGAGATGTAGCACCCGGCGGTGACGGGCTGGGCGACCGCCGATTTCTCCGGGTAGCGCAGCTGCTGGAGCTCGCGGGTGGCGACCCAGCGGCGGCCCGCGTACATCCAGGGCATGGCCATGGCGCCGGCGTAGTAGTGGTCGTCCTCGTACCAGCGGTTGTACGCGTACTCGTGGCCCGGGTGCGGTTCGACCATGGTGATCAGCGCATGGCCGGGGCGGACCCCGTACGGGCCCACCGCCGCCAGGTCGGCATAGGTCTCGGGACGGGTGTCTCGGCTCTGGTGTTCCGTCTGTTCCGTCGTCATGCCGAACGGTCTAGCTGATGTGACGTCAGATAGGGAGGGGGCGTGCGGAGTTCCATCCTTTGACGCATGGGTGCCCCGTGCACCTTCAGGCGGCCTTCGCCTTCGGCGGGTCGACCGCGCAGTCCCGGCAGCGGCCGGGTGCCGGGGCGCGGAAGGCGCGTTCGCAGCCGTCGCAGGTCTGGAAGGGGTACCGGGGGCTGTCGGGGGGCGGCGGGCCGCCGGGTGCCCCGGTGTGCGGGGGCAGCGGGGGCAGTGGGGCCGGGACGCAGGAGCGCAGTCGGTAGGCGACCAGTCCGGCCGGGTTCCGCAGGTCGGACGGCACGTCGGCGGTGAGGGCGCGCCGTACCGCCTCGGGCGCGGCCCCGCGTTCCAGCCACTCCACGACACCGGGCACGAGCCGTTCGACGTCCCGCTCGGCGAGCAGCAGGCGCGGTTCGCGGATCCGCAGTCCGGCCAGCAGCTTCGCGGCCTCCCGCCGGGCCCCCGGGGCGGGCTGCGATTGCCGGACGGGCTCCGGTACCGGCTCCCGTACGCCGTCGCGGTCGCCCGGCGGCCCGACGACGGGCTCCGGGCCGGGCGCGGGCGGTACGGGCGCGGGCGGTACGGGTTCCGGGTCGGGCTCCGGCTCCGGATCCAGCTCCAGCCCCGGCGGGGTCTCGGCCCGCGGGACGTTGTACGACACGGTGCGGGTGACCACCCTGCCGTCGGCCGTCCGCAGCCGCGTGCGGCTCAGGAATCCCGCCGCCTCCAGCTCCCCCAGCGCCCGTCCGATGCGGTACTCGGAATCGGGGAAGCGCTCGGCCAGGGCCCGGATGCTGACCTGGGCGCCCTCGGGGAGCGACTGGATGTGGAGGCCGGCACCCACCGTGAGGAGCGACAACTGCCCGTGCTGGGCGAGCTGGTTGCTCACGACGGTGAAGTTGCCCGGGAGGGGGAGCTTGTCGTGCTTGACGCCGGAAAAGCCACTGGATCGGGCGGTTCCGCGCGGAGTACGGAGTGATGCGGGCATGCCCGCGCTAAGCTTCTGGAAGGCCATCAGGAAGGGATCGCTTCCTCGTGGATCAGGCCCTCGGCCGGGATTCGCTGTCCCGCCGGGGGCCGTCTCATGTCTGGAGTTGTCGCGGCGAGCATATGCCAGCCAACCCCACGTAAATCCAGTCGAGTTGGACAGATTCACCCGACCGAGCGATGGCGCTCGAACGGGGAGGCTGGAGGGGTTTGGTCTGGTTCTTTCCCCCGGTTCTTTGGTCTTTGACCACGAGCGGAACCGGCTCTCGCGCCACCGCGACGCACGTTTCCGGGAGCCGGTCCGAACAGCACGGTTGTGGCGCCCACCCCTTCCCTCCCCCGCGGCAACGCCCTAATCTGACGCAGCGTCAGACAGAGTCGGCCCGCCGGGAGGCACGCGCATGCTGCTGCAAGGGAAGACCGTCCTCGTCTCCGGCGTCGGGGCCGGGCTCGGGCACCAGGTGGCCGCCGCCGTCGTACGGGACGGCGGGAACGCCGTGCTCGGGGCGCGGACCGAGGCCAACCTCGCCAAATCCGCCGCCGAGATCGACCCCGACGGCGCGCACACGGCCCATCTGCCGACCGACATCCGCGACGAGGGGCAGTGCGCGGCGCTCGCCGCCCTCGCGCAGGAGCGGTTCGGGGGGATCGACGCCGTCGTGCACGTGGCCGCCTGGGACTCGTACTTCGGGGGGCTCGAAGACGCCGACTTCGGGACGTGGTCGCAGATCATCGACGTCAATCTGCTGGGGACGCTGCGGATGACCCGGGCCTGCCTGCCCGCGCTCAAGCAGCGGGGCGGATCCGTGGTCATCGTGGGCACGCAGTCCGCGGTGGCCGCGCCCAACGAGGTGCAGCAGGCCGCCTACGCCGCCTCCAAGGGGGCTCTGACCTCCGCCATGTACTCCATGGCCCGCGAGCTCGGGCCGCACCGGATCCGGGTCAACACGGTGCTGCCCGGGTGGATGTGGGGGCCGCCCGTGCAGGCGTTCGTCACCTTCACCGCGCACACCGAGGGGGTTCCCGAGGCCGAGGTGCACGCGCGGCTGACCGAGCGGATGGCGCTGCCCGACCTGGCCACCGACGGGGACGTCGCCGACGCCGCCGTGTTCTTCGCCTCCGACCGGGCACGGGCGATAACCGGCCAGTCCCTGCTGGTCAACGCCGGTGAGCTGATGCGATGACGGCCCGCAGCCCCCTCGGCGGCCTGGCGTCGGATCGTATGCTCACCGCATGACTCCGACCGACAACGCGATGCGCAGGGCGCTCCGCCGGGCCCGCGACGGCGTCGCGCTCGACGCGGCCGAGGCGGCCGTGCTCCTCCAGGCGCGCGGCGAGGACCTCGAAGACCTCGCCGCCTCCGCCGCCCGGGTCCGCGACGCCGGCCTCGCGGCCGCCGGGCGGCCCGGCGTCATCACGTACTCGAAGAGCGTGTTCATCCCGCTGACCCGCCTGTGCCGCGACAAATGCCACTACTGCACCTTCGCCACCGTCCCCGGCAAGCTCCGCCGGGCCGGCCACGGGATGTACATGTCCCCCGACGAGGTGCTCGACATCGCCCGCCGGGGCGCCGCGCTGGGCTGCAAGGAAGCGCTCATCACGCTCGGCGACAAGCCCGAGGACCGCTGGCCCGAGGCGCGGGAGTGGCTGGAGGCCCAGGGCTACAGCGACACGATCTCCTACGTACGGGCCATCTCGATCCTGATCCTGGAGGAGACGGGGCTGCTGCCCCATCTGAACCCGGGTGTGATGTCGTGGGCCGACTTCCAGCGGCTCAAGCCCGTCGCGCCCTCGATGGGCATGATGCTGGAGACCACGGCCACCCGCCTGTGGTCCGAACCCGGCGGCCCCCACTTCGGCTCCCCCGACAAGGAGCCGGCCGTACGCCTGCGGGTGCTGGAGGACGCCGGACGGTCCTCCGTGCCCTTCACCTCCGGGCTGCTCATCGGGATCGGGGAGACGTACGAGGAGCGGGCGGAGTCGCTGTTCGCGCTGCGCCGGGTCGCGCGCTCGTACCACGGCGTGCAGGAGCTGATCATCCAGAACTTCCGCGCCAAGCCGGACACGGCGATGCGCGGCATGCCCGATGCCGAGCTGGACGACCTCGTCGCCACGGTCGCCGTCGCCCGGCACATCATGGGCCCCTCCGGCTGCCTGCAGGCGCCGCCCAACCTGGTCGACGGGGAGTACGCGCGGCTGATCCGGGCCGGCATCGACGACTGGGGCGGCGTCTCGCCGCTGACCCCCGACCACGTGAACCCCGAGCGGCCCTGGCCGCAGATCGACGTACTGGCCGAGCAGTCCGCTGCGGCCGGCTTCGAGCTGCGCGAGCGGCTCTGCGTGTACCCGGAGTTCGTGCAGCGCGGCGAGCCGTGGCTGGACCCGCGGCTGCTGCCGCACGTACGGGCCCTGGCCGATCCCGAGACGGGTCTCGCGAACCCGGACGCCGAGGTCGTCGGCCGTCCCTGGCAGGAGCCGGACGAAGGGTTCGGCTCGTACGGTCGCACCGATCTGCACGCCAGCATCGACACCGAGGGCCGGACCTCCGACCGGCGCGAGGACTTCGACCACGTCTACGGGGACTGGGAGGCGCTGCGCGAGGCGGCGGCCCCCGGCATGGTCCCCGAGCGCATCGACACCGACGTGCGGGCGGCGCTCGCGCAGGCCGCCGACGATCCGACGCGGCTGACCGACGCGCAGGCGCTGGCGCTGCTGCACGCGGACGGCCCGGCGCTGGACGCGCTGTGCCGGATCGCGGACGACCTGCGCAAGTCGGTGGTGGGCGACGACGTCACGTACATCGTCACGCGGAACATCAACTTCACGAACGTCTGCTACACCGGCTGCCGCTTCTGCGCGTTCGCGCAGCGCCGTACGGACGCCGACGCGTACACGCTGTCGCTGGACCAGGTCGCCGACCGGGCGCAGCAGGCGTGGGACGTGGGCGCGGTCGAGGTGTGCATGCAGGGCGGCATCCACCCCGACCTGCCGGGGACGGCGTACTTCGACATCGCGCGGGCGGTGAAGAAGCGGGTGCCGGGGATGCACGTGCACGCGTTCTCGCCGATGGAGGTCGTCAACGGGGCCACGCGGACGGGGATGTCCGTACGGGAGTGGCTGACGGCCGCCAAGGAGGTTGGGCTGGACTCCATCCCGGGCACGGCGGCGGAGATCCTGGACGACGAGGTCCGCTGGGTGCTGACCAAGGGCAAGCTGCCGACGGCGGACTGGATCGACGTGATCACGACGGCGCACGAGCTGGGCATCCGGTCCTCGTCGACCATGATGTACGGGCACGTGGACCAGCCGCGGCACTGGCTCGGGCACTTCCGTACGCTCGCCCGGATCCAGCAACAGACTGGCGGCTTCACGGAGTTCGTGACACTGCCGTTCATCCACACCAACGCGCCGGTGTACCTGGCGGGCATCGCCCGGCCCGGTCCGACGGTCCGCGACAACCGCGCGGTGACGGCGATGGCCAGGATCCTGCTGCACCCGCACATCACCAACATCCAGACGAGCTGGGTGAAGCTGGGCGCGGAGGGCGCGGCCGAGATGCTGCGGTCGGGGGCCAACGACCTCGGCGGCACGCTGATGGAGGAGACCATCTCCCGGATGGCCGGATCGAGTTACGGCTCGTACAAGTCCGTACGGGACCTCATCGCGGTCGCGGAGGCCGCGGGCCGGCCCGCGAAGGCCCGTACGACGCTGTACGGGGAGGTGCCGCAGGAGCGCCAGGAGGCGGCACGCGCCTCGGACGGGCACCTTCCGGAGCTGCTGCCGGTCCTGGAGTAGGAGTGGGGGTGGGGGAAGGGCCCGGTCGGGGGTGATCCCGGCCGGGCCCTCTTCCCGCTCGGATCGGCTCAGCCGACGAGGAGGTCCTTCTTGAGCTGCTTCAGTTCGCGGGCGTCGATGCCGAGCCCGTCCTTCAGGTAGCGGTCGAAGGTGCCGTACTTCGCCTTGACCTCGTCGTAGCCGGAGTTCAGGTACTCGGCGCGCACGTCGAGCATCGGCTTGTAGACGGCGGCCTGCGGGGCCGGCAGGTGCGACAGGACGGCGTCGTTGGCGGCCTTGCGGTAGTCGTTGCTGGCCAGGTAGTCGGCCATGACGGTGTCGCTCGGCACGCCGAGGGCGGTCAGCAGGCTGGCATTCGCCCAGCCCGTACGGTCCTTGCCGGCGGTGCAGTGGAAGAGGACGGCGCGGTCGCGGTCGCGCTCCAGGCCCTCGAAGACCTGGCTGTACGCCTTCTTGCCGCCCTCGCCGCTGACCATCGCCTTTTCGGCGTCGACCATGGCCTTGACGGCCTCGTCGGGGGACTTCGGCAGGGTCTGGAAGGAGCCGGAGCCCGCGAAGACGTCGGCGACGGTGTACTTGGCACCGGCCGGGACCTTGTCGGGGTCGGTGGTGCGCTCGCTCTCCATGCGGAGGTCGAAGACGTTCTTGACGCGCAGGCGCTGGAGCTTGGCCAGGTCGACGGCGGTCAGCCTGTTGAGGGCGTCGGAGCGGTAGACCTCGCCCATCTTGACCCACTGGCCGGTGGTGGTGCGGTAGCCGCCCGCGTCGCGGAAGTTGACCGCTCCGTCGAGCTTGATGAGGCGGTCGGCGAGGCGCAGGCCCTCGCCGCGGTCGGGCTTGAAGTCGAACCACTGGCGGTCGGCGGCGGGCAGCCCCGACACGACGGCGGTGCCCTGGGCGCCACCCTTGGCGACGACCTTGCCGTTCGCCTTGATCTCGACCCGCTTGGTGCCCGGGGCGTTCCACTTCAGCGTGAACCGGCCGTCGGCGCCGGCGGTGACGGTGGCCTCGGTGAAGGGTATGGAGGTGCGGCTGTGGTGGTGGCCGGTCCAGGGGAGGTCCCAACCGGTGGAGGCCGAGGCGGCGGTGGCGGCGGGGGCTGCGACCAGGAAAGCGGTGAGCGCGGAGGCGACGGCGGTCGCGGCGAGGAGTGCCTTCTTCATGCCCTTGAGGCTGTTGGCCGCCGGAGAACTCTGCATGAACGAGACATGGCCTGAACCGACCGGCTCCAAGGCGAGTGGCAAAACGTGCCACTTGTCGATCAAGGGGCACCACCTGGGCATCTGTCGGCCGTTTCGGACCGGATGTGAACGAGATGTCAGGGGAACGCGGTACGGATTCCAGCCGTTCTCCGCGCGCATACGGCCTGCTGGACGCCCTGGTTCCGGATTCGATCAGACGTGTCCATTACAGTGCGCGCCAGAGCATGCCGGGGCGGGGCAGGGGGATCGCGATGGACGACACGACGACCGAGAAGCACTCGATACCGGCCGGCACCGGGACCGGGCTCGGGAACGGGACCGGCACCGGGAGCGGCCCCGGGACCGGGCTCGGCGTCGAGCCCGGAGTCCGGGCCGGGGACGGCACCGGAGCCGGCACCGGCACCGGAGCCGGAGCCGGAGCCGCGGGCGCGGCCCGAGTCGTGGGCGGGGCAGCGGCCGCGGCCGGGATCGCGGCCCGCGTCGGGCGCGGCCCCGAGGCCGTGAGCGGCCGCGCTCCCGGCGGGACGCTCGGGGGGCGGGCCACATTCGCCGGGCTCTGGGGCCGGGCCGAGCAGCAGGACTTCCGCAGCCGCGTCCGCGGCGCGCTCCTCGGCTGCGCCGTCGGCGACGCCCTCGCGGCCCCCGTGGCCAAGCTCCCCCTCGACGCCATCCGCGAAGCCCACGGCCCACAGGGCCTGACCGGACCCGCCCCCGGCCCGTACGGACCCCGCGGCACGGTCACCGCCGCCACCCAGCTCACCCTGTTCACCGTCGACGGGCTGATCCGTGCCCACGTACGCCGGGACACCGGCGCCTGGCACCCGCCGACCGACATCCACCGCGCGTACCTGCGCTGGGCCGCCACCCAGCACGACTGGGGCCCCGACGAGCGCCGCCTGGACAACGGCTGGCTCGCACAGCAGGAGTGGCTCTACGTCCGCCGCGGCCCCGACCGCGCCTGCCTGACCGGCTTCGCCGACGACGCCCTCGGCACCCTCGACCAGCCGAAGAACCCCACCGCCCGCAACGCGGCGGCCGCCGCCCGCTCCGCCCCCTTCGGCCTGCTGGTCGGCTGGGAGCCCGGCCTGGTCCTCCAGCTCTCCACCGAGTGCGCGGCGCAGAGCCACGGCCACCCCGCCGCCTACCTCACCGCCGGTGCCTTCGCCGTCATCGTCCACGGCCTGACCCGCGGCGACTCCCTCGACGCGGCCGTCCAGCGCGCCCTCGGCCTGCTCGGCGCCCGCCCGGGCCACCAGGCCGTCACCGACGCCCTCCAGCGGGCGCTCGCGGCCGTCCCGCAGGGCCCGCCCTCCGCCGACTCCGTCGCCGCCCTGGCCCTTGCCCCCGGCGAGGCCGGGGGCGACGGCCACCGCGCCGAACAGGCCCTCGCCGTCGCCGTCTACTGCGCGCTCGTCGCCGAAGACATCCCGCACGGCCTGCGCCTCGCCGTCAACCACGGCGGCGACTCCACCGCCGCCGGCGCCCTCTGCGGGGCCCTGCTCGGCGCCCTGCACGGCGAGACCGCCCTCCCGGGCGCCTGGCTCGCCGACCTCGAAGGCCGGGCCGCCCTGCTGGAACTCGCCGACGACTTCGCCCTCGAAATGACCCAGGGCCCCTCCCTGCACGGCCCGAAGGTCTCCTCCCCCGGCTGGCAGACCCGTTATCCCGTCGGCAACGACTGACGCCCCCTCAACAATCCGACGCGCAGGCCGTAGCGTGGCCCTCCACCGAAGAGCCACGGAGGTGCCCCCAACCATGCGGATCGCCACGACCGTCTTCCTGACCGACCAGACCGTCTCCCCCGTCCGCCTCGCCCGCGCCCTTGAGGAGCGCGGGTTCGCCGGGCTCTACCTCCCCGAGCACACGCACATCCCGGTCGGCCGCGACACCGCCGCCCCCATGGGCGGCGAACTCCCCGAGATGTACGGACGCACCCTCGACCCCTTCGTCGCCCTCGGCCAGGCCGCCGCCGTCACCGAGCGGCTCGCCCTCGGTACCGGCATCACCCTCGTCACCCAGCACGACCCCATCGCCCTCGCGAAGCAGATCGCCACGCTGGACCACCTCTCCGGCGGCCGCTTCACCCTCGGGATCGGGTACGGCTGGAACGTCGAGGAAGCCTCCGACCACGGCGTCGAGTGGCGCACCCGCCGCGAGCTGGTCCGGGACCGGATGGCCCTGATGCGCGCCCTGTGGGCCCCGGAACCCACCGCGTACGTCGGCGAGTTCTCCTCCGTACAGCCCAGCATGGCCCACCCCAAGCCGGCCCTGCCCCCGCGCGAACTCGGCTCCGGCCACCTCCTCCACGGCCCCCGCACCCTGATCGGCGGCTCGGCCGGCCCGAAGCTCTTCGCGGCCATCGCCGACCACGCCGACGGCTGGCTCCCCATCGGCGGGGGCGGCCTCACCGAATCCCTGCCGGTGCTGCGCCAGGTCTGGGAGACCGCGGGCCGCGACCCGAAGAACCTCCAGGTGGTCCCGTACGCGGTCCACCCGAACCCGGGCAAGCTCGCCCACTACGCGGACCTCGGCATCGAGGAGGTCGTCGTCCAGCTCCCGCCGGCGCAGGAGCCCGAGATCCTGCGCGTACTGGACGACATGGCGCAGTACCTGTAAATCGTTCGACGAGGGCGCGCACCCGGCCCGACGATGGCCCCCGAAAGGGGGCTGATCCACATGCCGGGCCAGCAGAAGCGCAAACGGAGCCGGGAACGCGCCCACCGCCGGGCGAAGGCCGTCCCCGGCCACTGGGAACCGCTGTTCTCGACGCAGGAGCACGCGGAGATGAAGGAGTACATCCACCGCCTCATCGCCGACGGCGAGGTCACCGACCCCGAGACCCTCCGGATCGACCAGTTCTGCGGCCGCCTCACCCACCCGACGTCCTACCGGGTCAGCGTCTTCGTCCCGGACGGCGTCCCGGACGGGTCCGCATGAGCATCCACTGGGAGAGCCTCCCGGCCGGCGTCCGCGAACAGGCCGACGGGTACGTCCTCCAGGACCGGTACATGTACGCGGTCCGGGCGGTCTGGGAGGCCGGCCGCGCTTCGGGGCTCGGCCTCAAGGAGACCCAGGACCTGGTCGGCGCCCGCTACGAGCACTTCGGCGACCGGGTGGCCCGCACCCCCGACTCCCCGGTCGACCTCGACTCCCTGACGGCCCGCGCCGCCGGATTCCCCGGGCGCGTGGTGGCGATCGAGGCCGTATGGGACGGGGACACGGTCCACGACTGGTTCGTGGTCCTGCTGGCCGTCACCGACGCCCCGGCCGGGGAACACCAGCTGGCCACCGTCTACCGGGGCACGGCCGCCGCGGTGGCCACCCGCTCCGGCACGGCCCTCGCCGACCACCTGGGAGTCCCCTTCCACTTCGCGAGCCCGGACCACCCGGACGACACAGCTCCCCGCTGGCGCCCCTGAAGTCGGCGGCACGCATGCGAGCGGCGGCGCTCTCAGTCCGCGATGCGCCGCACGGGCTGCCCCGTGATGCGGGTGATGGTCTCGAAGTCCGCGTCTTGGTGGAGGACGGTCAGTTTGTGATGCTGCGCGGTGACGGCGACGAGCAGGTCGACCGGGCTCGCGCACTGGTGGCAGCCCTCGTCGGCCATCCTCTGCTGGAGTGCCGCGGTCTCCTCCCACACGGAGTCGCGGGCCACGAAGTACGGAAAGGTCTCCCGAAGCAGACCATCGGCCTCGTAGTAGGCCGGGCGACCCCCGACGGCACGCAGGAACTCCTGGCGAACCGGTTCGCACAGCCCCACCACTCCCGAGGTGACCACCTCGTCCCATGCGGGAGCGGCCTGCCGGCGGTAGAAACGGATGAGCGCGCTCGTGTCGATCAGGAAGCTCTCGCTCACGCGGCCGATCGCCGTCCCGGCTCGGGCACGCCGCCCGCGTCGTCGCCGCCCTCGATGCCGGAGAAGTCGATCTCGCCATCGACCACCATCTGCCGCATCCGCTCCACCGCCGCTGCTCTGCGGCGTCGATCGGCGATCTCCCGCAGAGCGGCGTTCACGGTGTCCCGCTTGGTCGTGGTGCCGAGGTGCCGGGCGGCTTCCGCCAGGGCTTCGTCGTCCAGGTCGATCACCGTTCGGGACATCACGGCCTCCAGGCTGGGCGTATATACGATTCCCAAAAAAGATATCACCGTCGCCCGAGCTCGGCCCAGACCGTCTTGCCGATCACGCGGCCCATGGCTGCCGTCCACGATCAGGCCGCCGAGGCCCCGGGCCGGCGGGCCTGAGCGAACCCTGCCCGTTCACCGGGAATCGGTGGCCCGCGGGTGCCCGGTGCCGGCGACCGTGATCCAACAGGTGTCGCGGGCCATGTCCACGAGGTACCAGATTCGTCCGCCACCGGTCACTTCGATCTGCCACTGTTCGCAGGTCTGCTCGGCGAGCGGCATGGGATCCGTGCGCATGAGGATCCAGGCGCGGTATGTGTTCTCGCAGGCCTGCTGGGTCAGGCTCTCCCAGCCCTTGGCCGACGCCGCATCGGCGAAGCGCACTTCCCACTGGCCCAGAGGTGCAGGCGGTGCGGCACGGTCACCACGACCGGCGGTCATGCGCACGCTCGCGGGTCGGGTACCGGGCCGTAGTCGGCGTCATGATCCCGGGTCAGCGCGGCCAGGAGTTCGGGGTCGGAGTAGACCTCGGCCGTATGCTGCCACGCGGTGAGCATCTGCGCGACAGACGCACTGTTGCCGAGGGAATCGGCGGCGCGCATGGTGTCCACGAGCTCGACGGCGAACGCGTGGACGTCGGACTCGGGCAGGAAACGGACCCAAGGAAACGCGTCCGGCAGTATGTCGAGGAGCAGCTCCATACTGCCTGGCTCCCGCCGCGCCATCGCGACCAGCATTCGGGTGGCGGCCGACACCACAGTCTGGTCCTGCTCGGCCCGCGCGGCGGTGGTGAGGACGAGGTCCTCACCATCTCTGCGATGCAGCAGCAGACGCGGCGATTCCTTGAGCCGGGCAAGGGTCTGCTTGTTCTTGTTCACCAGTTCGGAGAAGTTCACGGCAGCGTTCTCGGTGGCCATAACTTTGAAGTTACTTCGAAACTAACGAGACCGCCATCACCCGGAAGAGGTGCGCAGCTCGGCCCAGACCGTCTTGCCGATCACGCGGTCCGTGACCCCCCAGTCGGCGGCGACGGCATCGACGATCCGCAGGCCGTAGCCGCCCTCGGCCTGGTACGCGTGCGGCTGCAGCGCGGGCCGCCGCTCCCGGCGGGCGTCGGACACCTCGATCCGGAGCACGCCCCCGAGGAGCGTCAGCCTGAGCTCGAAGTCCCGGCCGGCGGCGTGCCCGTGGATGACGGCGTTGGCGGTGAACTCGGCGACGATCCGCTCCGCGTCCTCGGAGAGCGGGGTGCGGTGCGGGATCCCCCAGTCGTGCAGCTCGACCATGGCGAGACACCGCGCGAGGCGGGCACCCCGCCGGGTGCTGCTGAAACGCTGAGTGAACACGCGTACGAGAGTCTGGGCGGAGCCCGAGGGTGCGGTCATGGGAGCAACGTGCCGGGTGAGCGGGGCAGTTCCCAGAAAGTCGACCGCTACTTTTCATCTGTACGAGTTCACGATCTGGACAGTAGCGGTCACCGCCCGTGAACCTGGCGTCCGGGAGGTGACCGCGATGGCGAGCCATGAGGACAGCGGTGACGGCGAGGCCGAGCCGGACAGCGACCTGCGGAACTTCGGGGCAACCGTAAAGGCCTTCCGCAAACGCGCGGAACTCACGCAGGAGCAACTGGCCGAGCGAGTCCGGTACTCGGTCCAGTACGTCGGCTCGGTCGAGCAGGGCCGACGACACCCGTCGGTGAAGTTCGTGAACCGGTCGGAGGAGGCCCTGGACGCCTTCGGCGTCATCCTCATCGCCGCGAATCGGCTGAATCGGAAGCGAGGTCTGGCGAAGTGGTTCACGAGGTGGGCGGAGTTGGAGGACGTCGCCGTCGCGCTCAATACGTATGAGTGCCGGTCGATTCCCGGACTGTTACAGACAGAGGCCTACGGCCGCGCCCAGATCGACAACGTCCCTCCGCTGGCCACGTCGGCCGAGGCGGAGGCGCGCATAGCGGCCCGCGCCGACCGACAGAAGCTTCTCCACCGAACCCCGTACATCGCTTTCAGCTTCATCATCGAGCAGGCGGTGATCGAACGGCAGACCGGCGGACCGGATGTCACACGCGAACAGATCGACCACCTGCTGGAGTGCGCGAAGCTGCCCAACGTCGACATCCAGATCATGCCGACGATCCAGCCGTTTCACGCGGGCACCGATGGCCCCTTCCAACTCCTGGAAACCGACGACAACGAGTGGCTGGGCTACAGCGAGGGACAGCAGTCAGGCCTCGTCATCTCATGCCCAAAAGACATCAGCCTCCTCCATCAGCGGTATGCCAAACTTCGTATCCAGGCCCTCAATCCTGCTGACAGCGTGGGCCTGTTGATGCGAATGCGAGGATCCCTGTGAACAGCTCCCCGTTGCGATGGTTCAAGAGCAGCTACAGCGGAAGCCAGGGCGACGACTGCGTGGAGGTCGCCCTCTCCTGGCACAAGTCGACGTACAGCGGTAGTCAGGGCGACAGCTGCGTCGAGGTCGCCGCATGCGCCGACGCCGTCCACGTCCGGGACTCGAAGCTGACCGCGAGCCCGGAGCTGGCCGTACACCCCGCGACCTGGACGGCATTCCTGAGCGGGGTCACCGGAGCCTGAGCTCCGGCCGGACGGCATCAGAGGGAGTCCGGGGGTTTCCCGACAGTCCACTGTCCTTCCGGTGCGGTCCGGCCCGTCAAGGGCGCTCACTTCGTTCGCGTCGCTTCGCGATGTCGCTACGCTCCACCCTTGACTGCCCGGCCCGCCCCGGAATGCCATAAGACTGACGGGACGCCCCCGGACACACCACCGACCCCGAACCAGGGGAGCCCGACCCCGGCATCCCGGTCGACCTCACCCGACCCCGAGCCGCGAAGTCCCGCCCCCGAAGCCCCCACCCAGCCCCTATTTGAGGATCGACTCGTCGAAGGTCGTTTCCGACCAGGCCATCGTGTTCAGGTCCATCGTCCAGGCCCTGCGCTGGAGTCCCGTGGTGGCGGCGGTGTGGAAGTCCTTTCCGTCGATTCGGAACTCCGTCCTGTGTACCTCGCCGTCCTGCCCCCAGACGATCTCCGGGACCCAAACGCAGTCACAGGCGCGGGTGCGGACCCTGAGGTCGATGTGGAGCGTTCTGCCGTCCACCAGTTCCTGGGGCAGCGAATCGCCCTCCGTCACCCTCACGGTGGCGAAATCGGCCGTCCCGTCGAGGTCGGCCGCGGCTTCCAAGGTCGCCGGGCCCTCCCCGCACTGTCCGTTCTGCAGGCCGACCAGTGTCGCCGTGGTGGCGGCAGGCGCCGGGCGCCGCTTGAGGATCTTGACGCGGAGTTCCTTGACCAGCATCGGCCTGCTGTCGACGGGCTGCACATCGATGACCAGGTGCGTGATGCCCGGGTCCGCGGCGGTGCGCTCGTTGATGAGGGCGGGATCGGGCCGATTGTCCTTCCCCACGGGAAGCGTCCCGAAGGCGCTGGGCGGCTTGTTCACCACCCACGCCTGCCACGGGCACAGGTACTCCTGCTGATACGTGATGCCCTGCTTCTCCGCCTCCGGCTGCCCGGCCGACGGCACGGCCGAAGGCGTCGGCGAAGGGGCAGCCGCCGCGGCCGCGGGCGGCGAGGAGGCTGCGGACGGCTGAGTGGCCGGCATGGTGGTGACGGCGGCCAGGGGCGATCGGGTACCCGATACGTACAGGGGCGGTTTCTCGTCCTTGAACAGGTCGCCGATCCAACCGAAGCCGGCGGCTATCCCCAGTCCGATGGCCGCCACCAGCACCGGGGCGACGATGTACGTGGCGGTGAAGTTCCCGTCGCCCAGCGGCAGGAAGCGTCTCCACCGGGCGCCGTCGCCCGATGCCTGCGCGGGGGCGGGCGGGTCCGCCTGCGGGTCCGGACTTTCCGGCGCACCTCCGGATGGTTCCGGTGGCTCCGGTGGCTCAGGTGATTCCGACGGCTCCGACGGCTCCGGTAATCCCGGTGGTGGGGCAGAGTTCTCTGGCATGCGCACCTCCTGGGTGGCCGAGATTACAACCGGCGGCCGGATCGTGGTGGCCGATCGGAGGCACTCGGCCACGCCGTCTACCGCGGCCAGAACTGGGCCAGCGCCGCGACGTCGTTGAGGCGGCCGGCGGCCTCCCCGTAGAAGGTCTCGCTGCGGGCGCCGGTGGGCTCGTACGCCTGGAGCGCCTGGTAGAGCTGGTGCGTCTGCTCGGAGGTCGCGTCGTAGCTGGGCCGGCCTTCCCGCATCATCGGCCACTGGACGTCGACGACGGCGTGTACGTAGTCGCCCACCGCCCGCTCCACGCGGGTGCGTTCGACCGGCGGGAAGGCCTCGGCGCTGCGTACGACGAGGGCGAGGTCGGTGGCCTCGGTGGCGACGACGGTCTGGGTGTTCTCCAGCTGGGTCCAGAGCGTGACGACGACGAAGGCGAGGATGATGCCGTAGATCGCGCCGAACATGCCGAGGGCGACGCCGACCATCTCGTTGTGCTCGCCGCCCGCCAGGTGCGGGAAGCGGCGGCGGGCGGCGAGGCTGCCGGCCACGGCGAGGGCGACGAAGCCGCCGACGAGGAGGACGCCGAGGGTGAACGTGCTGAAGGTGTTGAGCAGCCACAGGATCATGGCCTGCTCTACGATCAACTTCCCCTGAGGGCCCGCCGCGACGGGCCGCTGTCAGCGCACCGACGGGGTCTTCGGGAGCCCGTCGAAGGCGTTGCCCGCGCCCGCGAGGGAAGTGTCGGTGGCGTGGGTGGCGGAGCCGGCGGCGGAGGTGGTCACGGCCAGGGCCGTCTTCGTGTCGTCCACCGCCTGGCCGGGGTGGTTGGCGATTTCGGTGATGCGCTTGGTCACGGGCTGCCCCTCGATGGTGGGGCCCTTCGTGTCTGCGTGGGCGGCGAGGGGACTCAGGGCGAAGGCGGCGCCGCTGGTGAGGACCAGGGCGGCGAGGCGGCGCTTCATGACGTTCATGCAGTACCCAACGACCCGCCGCCACCCCGGGTCACCACCGGGCCCCCCTTTGGGGTGACCGTCCAAGCTTTCCACGCTCCCCCGGTATGACGCTTGCGTAATATGCCACACCCGTCATACTGGAAGGGGATCGTCGGTCCATGGACTGGGAAGTGATCATCGTGGAGCCTGTTCTGTCGTGGCTGCACCAGCTGCGCCAGCACGACCGGCCCACGCTCATTCAGATCAGCAAGGCCATCACTGCCCTGCAGCGGGAAGGCCCTGCTACAGGCCGCCCCCTTGTGGACACCGTCAAGGGGTCCCGGCTGGCCAACCTGAAAGAGCTGCGCCCCGGCTCTGCCGGAGGCAGCGAAGTCAGGCTGCTGTTCGTCTTCGACCCGTTGCGCCGCGCCGTGTTCCTTGTCGGCGGGGACAAAGCCGGGGAGTGGCAGGGTTGGTACCGCGTTGCGATCCCGCAGGCCGAGGCGGCGTACGAGGATTACGTGACACAGCTGGAGGAGGACCCGCAGTGAGCCAGACACCCGACCGACCTTCCAAGGCCGCCCGCTGGGACGATCTCGTCGAGGAGTTCGCCTTCTCCCCCGCCGAGAAGGCCGAGATCGACCGGGGCGCAGCGCAGATGGTCGCCGCTGTCCGCGCGCACCGCCTGGCCGAGGTTCGCAAGCGGCAGCATGCCACGCAGGTCCAGGTCGCGGAAGCCATGGGGGTCACTCAGGCGCGCGTCTCCAGGATCGAGAGCGGCGAGCTCGAACGCAGCGAGGTCGAGACCCTCGCCGCCTATGTGCGGGCACTCGGCGGCAAGCTGAAGATCGTTGCCGAGTTCGGCGACGAGCAGTACGTCTTGGGCTGAGCCGCCGGTCCGCGTTCCTTGGGTCCGCGGCCCGGATCGGGGGGATCGGTCCGGGCCGCGGGGGGGACGACCTCAGTGTGGGGCAGGGTCAGCCCTGGACCACCAGGGCCGGAGTGGACTTTGTCAGGATCTCGCCGCGGAAGAAGGCCGGGCTGCGGCGTTCCGTGACCAGCATGATCACCAGGCCGAGGGCCAGGAGGCCGACGCCGATGACGAAGACGCTGCCGACTCCGAGGACGGTGGAGCCGGAGCCGTACGACGGGTTCCACATGTCGATCAGGGTCTTGAGGAAGACGGCGGCGAGCAGGAGGCCGCCGAGGACCGGGAAGACGCCCTTGAAGAACAGGTCCCGGGTGGAGCGGCGCAGCTCGCCTCGGAAGTACCAGGCGCAGGCGAAGGCCGTCAGCGAGTAGTAGAAGCAGATCATCAGGCCGAGCGCGAAGATCGTGTCGGTCAGGACGTTCTCGCTGACCAGGGTCATCACGGTGTAGAACGCGCCCGTCGCGACGCCCGCCATGACGGTGGCGCGGCCCGGGGTCTTGAAGCGCGGGTGGACCTTGGCGTAGGAGGCCGGCAGGGCCTCGTACGTGGACATGGCGAGGACCGTGCGGGCGACCGGGATGAACGTGGTCTGGAGCGAGGCGGTCGCCGAGGCGAGGACCGCGACGAAGAGCAGGATGCCGAGCATCGGGCCCATGACCGGGCCGGCGAGGGCGGCGAAGACGTTGCCGGAGGTCTCCGGGTTGCCGAGGCCGAGGCCGGCGGTGCCGGAGCCGACGGCCATCTGGGCGGCGATGCCGGTGGCCAGGTACGAGCCGACCAGGACGACCATCGCGATGAGCGAGGCGCGGCCGGGGGTCTTGGCGGAGCCGGTGGTCTCCTCGTTGGTGGCCAGGCAGGCGTCCCAGCCCCAGTACATGAAGATCGAGAGGGATAGTCCGGCGGTGAAGGCGCCCATGGACTCGACCGCGAAGGGGTTCATCCACTGCCAGGAGAAGTCCAGGCCGGTGTCGAAGCTGCCGGCCGAGGCCTTCTGGAAGGCCATCGCGACGAAGATGGCGAGGACCGCGAGCTGGAGTGCGACCAGGGTGTACTGGACGCCCTTGGTGGCGGTCATGCCGCGGTAGCTGATGGCGGTCGCGGCGGCGATCAGGGTGAGACAGGTGGCGATGTGGACGAGTTTGTCGTCGTCCAGGGCCGCGATCGACGGGTTGTTCGTGATCTCGCCCGCGAGCAGCCAGAAGTAGGACGTGGCGACGCCGGCCAGGTTGGAGAGCACGATGATCGTGGCGATCACGAGGCCCCAGCCGCACATCCAGCCGATCCGCGGGCCGAAGGCCTTGACGGTCCAGGTGAAGGAGGTTCCGCAGTCCGGTACGGCCTTGTTGAGCTCGCGGTACGCGAAGGCCACGAGCAGCATCGGCAGGAAGCCGGCCAGGAAGACCGCCGGCATCTGGACGCCGACCTCACCGGCGGTGGAGCCGAGGGTCGAGGTCAGGCAGTAGACGGGGGCGACGGTGGAGATGCCGATGACGGCGCTGCCCACCAGGCCCACGGAGCCCTTGCCGAGGCCCTTGCCGCGTACGTCGTCGCCGGCTTCACCGCCCTCGCCGCCGGCGACGCCGTTCACCGTGTCTCCGACCCGAGGCCGCACGTCCAGCTGTGTCATGGGTCAGGACGTTAGAGGCTGCGGTTTCCATATCCGGAGGGATTGAGTCCGACCCGCTACCGGCGGGAACACCTTGGATTACCGAGGTTGTCGCCGTTAACTGGCATGCAATTCAAGGTTCACATACGCGTCCGCCCCCTGTGTAACAGGGGGCGGACACCGTGTTCCGGAATGCGGAAACCGCAGGTGTACCCCTTTTGTGCCACTTTGAACTTTCCCGTGTGACCCGCGTCTCAGGTCGTCTCAGGCCGTCTCAGGTCGTCCAGACGATCGACTGCATCTCGCTGTACGCGTGCAGCGCGTACGAGCCCACGTCCCGGCCGACCCCCGAACGCTTGAAGCCGCCGAACGGGGCCTCCATGTTCCGGCCGATCGTGTTCACGCCGACCCCGCCCGCCCGCAGCCGCCGCGCCACCCGGAAGGCGCGCGCCGCGTCCCCGGACCACACGTAGCTCAGCAGCCCGAAATCGCTGTCGTTCGCCAGCCGGACCGCTTCTTCCTCATCGCCGTCGAAGGGCACGACCACGACCACCGGGCCGAAGATCTCCTCCCGGACCACCCGCATGTCGTTCGTGCAGTCCACCAGCAGCGTCGGCGCCACGTAGAAACCGCGGCCGTCCCCGACCACCGGCCGCTCGCCGCCGTAGGCGATCCGCGCGCCCTCCTTGCGGCCGAGCTCGACGTACGACTCCACCCGGTCCCGGTGCGCCGCCGAGATCACCGGGCCCACCACCGTGCCCGCCACCGCCGGGTCGCCGACCTTCATGAAGGCCAGGTAGCCGGTCAGCTTCTCCACCAGCCGCTCGTACACCGACCGGTGCACGATCACCCGGGTCGGAGCCGTGCAGATCTGGCCGGAGTAGAAGGAGAAGGTGGTGCCGATCCCCATCACCGCCGCGTCCAGGTCGGCGTCCTCGAAGACGATCGCCGCGCCCTTGCCGCCGAGCTCCATCAGCTGCCGCTTCATCGAACGGCCGCAGACCTCCGCGATGCGCTGCCCGACGCCCGTGGAGCCGGTGAAGGACACCATGTCCACGTACGGGGAGTCCACCGCCGCCTCGCCGACCTCGACCGAGGCACCGCAGACCACGTTCACCACGCCGGCCGGGGCGCCCGCCTCGTGCAGGGCCTCGGCCATCTTGAACACCGACAGCGGATCCTGCGGGGCCGGCTTCACCACGACCGTGTTGCCCATGGCCAGCGCCGGGGCCACCTTGCCCGCCGGGTTCGCCCACGGGTTGTTGTACGAGGTGATGCAGGTGACCACGCCGACCGGCTGGCGCACCTCCAGCGCCCCCAGGATGCTCGCCTTCCCCATCGGCCCGGCCTCGGTGACCTGCGGCGCCAGCCCGCGCTCCACCGGTTCGAGTGCGCCCTTCGCGTACCGCCTGAAGCGCGCGACCCCGACCCCGACCTGCATCCCGCGCGCGATCCCGGTCGGCGCGCCCGTCTCGGCCCGGGCGAGGGCCGACCACGGCTCGTACTCGCGCTGCATGATGTCCGCGGCCCGGTCCAGGACGGCCGCACGCGCCTCGGGAGCCGTACGGGACCAGGTCTCGAAGGCCTCCGCCGCCGCGCGCGCCGCCTCCTCGACCTGGGCGCGCGAGGCCTCGGGCGCGAGCCCGACCACCGTTTCGTCCGCCGGGTTGACCACGTCGTAGTGCCCGCCGGCGGGCTCGACCCACTCTCCGCCGATGTAGAGCTTCTGCTGCCGGGGCTCGCTCAACGGGTGCTCACCGTCCTCGTGTCTCGGCCCGAGCGGAGCACGATCCCGGGGATCGCCCCCGTGACCTGGTCGTCGCGGATGGTCTCCACGCCGTTGACGCGTACGGACGCGATCCCGATCGCGCGGGCGTCCAGCCGCGGGCTGTCGCCGGGCAGGTCGTGGACGAGCGTCGCGGGCCCGGCCTCGATCCGCTCCGGGTCGAAGAGCACCAGGTCCGCGTGGAACCCCTCGGCGATCCGGCCGCGTTCGCGCAGCCCGAACAGCTGCGCCGGGTCGTCGGTGAGCATCTTCACCGCCTGCTCCAGCGGCACCAGCTTGCGGCCGCGCAGGCAGTCCCCGAGGAAGCGGGTCGTGTACGGGGCCCCGCACATGCGGTCCAGGTGCGCGCCGGCGTCGGAGCCGCCGAGCATGACGTCCTCGTGCTGCCAGGTCTCGGCGCGCAGGGCCCAGCTCGCCGGGTCGTTGTCGGTGGGCATGGGCCAGAGCACCGTACGCAGTTCGTCGTTGGCGCAGATCTCGACCAGGCACTGGAAGGGGTCCTGGCCCCGCTCGGCGGCGATGTCGTTCACGACCCGGCCGGACAGGCCCTCGTTCTCCTTGCTGTACGTGTCCCCGATGACGTAGCGGCCGAAGTCGGCCAGGCGCCGGAAGACCCCGGCCTCCTTGCTGTCGGCGCGGCGCAGCATCTGCGCCCGCACGCCGGCGTCGCGCAGCTTCGCGATCCGCTCGGGTACGGGCAGGGCGAGGACCTCGCCCCAGCCCGGGATCAGGTTCAGCGCGCAGAAGGTGCCGAGCGACATGTTCATGGGGGTGAGGATCGGCATGGTCAGCGCGACGATGCGGCCGCCGGCCTTGCGGGCGCGCTCGCTCGGTATGAGCTGGCGCGGGACCCGTTCGGGGACGGCGGCGTCGATGGTGAGGACGTTCCAGTTCAGGGGGCGGCCGGCGGCGGCGCTCATCTCTACGAAGAGGTCGATCTCCTCGTCGGCGAACTGGTCGAGGCAGCCCGCGACGATCGCTTCGAGCTGGGTGCCCTCGTGTTCGGCGACGGCCTTCGACAGCGCGAGGAGCTCGGCGGGCTTGGCGTGGCGGGAGGCGACGGGGGCGCCGTCCCCGTCGGAGTGGGTGGCGGACTGGGTGGTGGACAGGCCCCAGGCGCCGGCGTCCATGGCGTCGTGGAAGAGGTCGAGCATCTGCTGCATCTGCTCGGGGGTGGGCTGTCCGCCGACCGCGTCGGCGCCCATGACGTGCCGGCGCAGCGCGCAGTGGCCGACCATGAAGCCGGCGTTGACGGCGATCCGGCCCTCCAGGGCGTCGAGGTACTCGCCGAAGCCGGACCAGGTCCAGTCGACGCCTTCCTCCAGGGCCTTGAGGGCCATGCCCTCGACCTTGCTCATCATGCGGCGGGTGTAGTCGGCGTCCTCGGGGCGGTCGGGGTGCAGCGGGGCGAGGGTGAACCCGCAGTTGCCGCCGGCGACGGTGGTGACGCCGTGGTTCATGGAGGGGGTCGCGTACGGGTCCCAGAAGAGCTGGGCGTCGTAGTGCGTGTGGGGGTCGACGAAGCCGGGGCACAGGACGAGCCCGGTGGCGTCCTCGGTGGTCCGGGCCTCCTCCGTGAGCGTGCCCGGCTCGGCGATGACGGCGATCCGCCCGTCGCGCAGGCCGACGTCCGCCGCGCGGGCGGGGGCGCCGGTGCCGTCCACGACGGTGGCGCCCTTGATCAGGTGGTCGAGCATGACGTCCCTTCACGCTGTCAGCCCCGCCGGCGGCGGTGCCGCCTGCGGGGCCGGATCTGGTGCCCCGGCCGGGGGCCGCCGGGTCGGCCGCGGCCCGGTTGCCTCCGGCCGGGGCCGGTGTGGGACGGCGGTCCGGGAAGACGCCGTCCCCGTTCGGGTGCCGCCGGAGGTCAGACGGCCTCGCGGAAGCGCGTCGTGCGGTGGACCGGGTCGGTGTCGATCTTCGGGATGACGTGCTCGCCGATGAGCTTGATGGTGGTCATCGTGTCCTCGTACGAGACCCCGGTCGGCAGGCCGAACGACAGCTGGTCGGCCCCCGCCTGCTCCCAGCGCTTGCACTGCGCGAGCACCTCGGAGGGGTCCCCGCAGATCAGCAGCTCCTCGGCTATCAGCAGCTCGATGATCTCCGCGTTGTACTCGGGCAGCGTCTCGGGCCACTGCGGGATCGCCTCGGGCCGCGGGAAGGTGTCGTGGTAGCGGAAGACCAGCGACTGGAAGCGGTTCATGTTCGCGTTGACCGCGATCTCCACCGCCTTGTCGTGCGTCTCGGCGCAGATCGCGGTGGAGGTGACCATCACGTTGTCGTTGACGAACGCGCCGATGGCCTTGGCCTCCTGGATGGCCGTCTTGTACTGCTCCAGCACCCACTCCATGTCGGAGACCTTCTGGACGCTGAAGCCGAGGACGCCGAGGCCCTTCTTCGCGGCCATCGCGTACGAGGAGGGGGAGCCGGCGGCGTACCACATGGCCGGGTGGGCCTTGCCGTACGGCTTGGGGAAGATCTTGCGCGGCGGCAGCGACCAGTGCTTGCCCTGGAACCCCTCGTACTCCTCCTGGAGGAACATCTTGGGGAACTCGGCGATGGTCTCCTCCCAGATCTCCTTGGTGTGGTTCATGTCCGTGATGCCGGGCAGGAACCCGAGGATCTCGTGGCTGCCCGCGCCGCGGCCGGTGCCGAACTCGAAGCGGCCCTTGGAGAGGTGGTCGAGCATCGCGACCTTCTCGGCCACCTTGACGGGGTGGTTGACCGGGGCGAGCGGGTTGAAGATGCCGGAGCCGAGGTGGATGCGCTCGGTGGCGTGGGCGAGGTAGGCGAGGAAGACCTCGTTCGCCGACAGGTGCGAGTACTCCTCCAGGAAGTGGTGCTCGGAGGCCCAGGCGTACTTGAAGCCGGACTTGTCGGCCTGGATGACGTACTCGGTCTCCTCGATCAGCGCCTTGTGCTCTGCCTCGGGGTCGACCTTGGACCGCGCCTCAGGCACGTATCCCTGCACGAAGAGCCCGAATTCCAAGGGGGTTCACCGTCCTTTAATTTCTGACGTGTCGTCAGATTCGATGAGTCGACTGTTCCACCGCGGAAGCGGGAGCGTCAATACCTGACACTCCATCAGATACCTCTAGAGGATGCTGACGCCCGCCATCCAGCCGCCGTCGATGACGAACGGCTGGCCGGTGATGTACGAGGAGTCCTCGCTGCTCAGGAACAGGGCCAGCCTGGCGATCTCGTCGGCCCGGCCCACCCGCCCCATCGGCACGACCCGCCCGTAGAGCTCCGCCATCGCGTCCCGGGCCTCGTCGCTCATGTTCGCCGGGTCCAGCAGGCCGGGATTGGCCATCGGGGTGTCCACCGCGCCCGGGCACATCGCGTTGACCCGGATGCCCTTGGCGGCCAGCTCCAGCGCGGCCACCCGGGTCAGGCCGACGATCGCCGCCTTGGTCGCCGCGTACGCGCCCACGTACGCCATGCCCGTCAGTCCGGTGTACGAGGAGGTGTTGACGATGGTGCCGCCGCCGGCCGCCTCGATCTCGGGGGCGAAGGCCTTGATGCCGAGGAAGGTGCCGACCTGGTTGACCTGGATCAGCTGCTGGAACTCCTCCAGCGGGGTCGAGACCAGCTCGTTGAAGCGCAGGATCCCGGCGTTGTTGACCAGGCCGTCCACCGGGCCGAAGGCCTCCTTCGCGGTGGCGACGGCGGCGGCCCAGTCCTCCTCCCGGCTCACGTCCAGCCGTGCGTACCGGGCGCGGTCCTCGCCCGCCTCCCCGGCTATCTCCTTGGCGACGGCGGCGCCCTGCTCGTCCAGCACGTCGCAGAGGAGCACCTTGGCGCCCTCGGCGGCGAAGAGCCGGGCCTCCTGCTCGCCCTGGCCGCGCGCCGCGCCCGTGATGACGACGACGCGCCCGTCCAGCTTGCCCATGCCCGTACTCCCAGTCGTCGAGGCGTTCAGTCGTTGAGGCGTTCAGTCGTTGAGAAGCGGGGCCACCTCGGCCCCGAAAGCGGTGATCTGGTCGGTCAGTTCGGCGCGGTCGCGGCTGCGGAAGCGGACCTGGATCTGGTCCACGCCGAGGGCCTTGTACGCGCGCAGGGACTCGGCGAGCGCCTCCGCCTTGCCGGTGAGGGTGCGCCGGCCGGTGTCCCAGCCGGGCTCGCCGACGTACAGCGCCTCGGTGATCGCGCCGAACTCGATGGGGTCGGCGACCCCGGCCGCCGCGCGGAGCTCCTTGATCCGGGCGATCTGCGCGGGGAGCTTGTCGCGCGGGTCTCCCTGCGGGAGCCAGCCGTCGCCCCGCACGGCCGCCCGGCGGACGGCGGCGGGCGAGGAGCCGCCGACCCAGACCGGGATGCGGGCCTGGGCCGGGCGGGGCAGCTGGCCGAGGTCCTTGAAGGAGAACAGCTCGCCCTCGAACTCCGGGTACTCCTCGGGCCCGAGGGCGGCGCGCAGCGCGTCCAGGGTCTCGTCGAGGACGGCCCCGCGGCCGGCGAAGTCGACGCCGAGGACCTCGAACTCCTCCTGTACGTGGCCCGCGCCGACGCCGAGGATGAGCCGGCCGCCGCTGAGGTGGTCGACGGTGGCGTACTGCTTGGCGCTGAGGAGGGGGTGGCGCAGGCCGAGGATCGCGACGTGGCTGAGCAGCCGTACGTGCTCGGTGATCCCGGCGAGGAAGGCGAGGGTGGCGACGGGGTCGTACCAGACGGTGCTCATGGGGCCGGCGAGGCGGCGCGGGATGGCCACGTGGTCGCAGGTGGCCAGGTACCCGAAGCCGGCCCGGTCGGCGGCCCGCGCCACCTCGGCGAGGTCGGCGGCGGTGGCCGCGGCCTCCCAGGGCTCGGCGTAGATGGTGCTCTGCGACTGGATCGGGAGCTGCATCCCGTAGACCAGCCGGCCCTCCGCAAACACGCGCGCCATGCCGCCTCCGCTTCGTCTTCCGCCCTCGCCCGCCGAGCGGGCCGCGGCCGCCGGTCCGTCTCCCGCCGGCGCCGGGGGCCATCGTCGTAGCTGACGGACCGTCAGGCAAGGGGTTCGGCGGAGCCCGGGCGCACCACTCGCTTGCGGGTACGGGTACGTACCCGTACCTTGTGGGGTATGGGAAGGAGCACGACCATGCCCGACGCAAACATCCGCATCCCCGAGGAAGCCAAAGACAGACTCGCCGCCATAGCGGCTGCGGAGGGATTGTCCCTGCGGGCCTACCTCGCCCGCCTTGCGGAAACCCTGCTGACCCCGGCCGAGCGGGCGGAGCGCGCCGAGCAGGCCCGTGTCGCGTTGCAGGCCTGGAATGGCTACGCCCCCTCGGACGCCGAGCAACGGGATCTGGACAGCGAGCTCGACCGGCGCCTGGCCGAGGCGAGGAGGCGGTGACGGAAGTGCACATCGTGCTGGACGAGACGGCGATGGTAGCGGCAGGTCAGGGCAACGTGCTGGCATCCCGTCTCATCCACCGCGCGCATGCCGAAGCGGGCTGGTTCCTGTACGCCCCTTCCTGCGCGCTGGTCGAGGCCGACCGTGCCCGGCCGGGCACGGCGGAGCACCTCGCCGCCCTGCCCGGCATCACGATCCTCGACCTCGACCTGCCGGCCGCCCTGGCCGTCGCACGCCAGGAGACCTGGGCAGCAGCCCACAGCCAGTTCGCGGCCCAGCCCACCCCCGACCGCCCGGAAGGAGCGGTCGTCGCCACGACTTCGCCGAAACGTTGGGAAGGCGAGCCGGTGCGCATCCTGGACCTCAACCCATGACCCCGGAAACGGGCTCGGCGAGCGAGTGGTCCGGAGGGGATGTGCCGGGGGCGGCTGGTTGGTTAGGGTGCCGCGGGTGGATCTTTTTCTGACGCTGGTCAGCGGAGTGGCGTGGACCGTCGTGTACGTCGAGGCGATCCGGGTCGGGCTGCGGGACCGGACGTATGCCATGCCGGTGGCCGCGCTCGCGCTGAACTTCGCGTGGGAGGCGACCTACGCCGTGGGCGAGTTCCGCGCCGGGGTGTCCCCCCAGGGCGTGGTCAACGTGGTGTGGGCCCTCGCCGACGTCGTCATCATCTGGACCTACCTGCGCTTCGGGCGCGCCGAGCTGCCCGAGTTCGTGACGCGGCCGCTCTTCGCCGCGTGGAGCCTGCTCGTGTTCGCCAGCGGCTTCGCCGTGCAGTGGCTGTTCCTCGCGCAGTTCGGGACGCACGACGCGACCCGGTACGCGGCGTTCCTGCAGAACCTGCTGATGTCCGGGCTGTTCATCGCCCTCTACGCCGACCGGCGCGGGCCGCGCGGACAGTCCCTCGTCATCGCCGTCGCGAAGTGGCTCGGGACGCTCGCCCCGACCCTGCTGTTCGGGGTCGTCGAGGACTCGCCGTTCATCCTCGGGCTCGGGATCATGTGCAGTGTCTTCGACCTGGCGTACATCGGGCTGCTGCTGCGGGGGCGGCGGGTGGCCGCCGCCCCTGTGCTCCGGCCGGTCGCCGACCGGCCCGTCTGACCGTCATCCGCGTCAGAAGCCCGCCGGGCCCATCACGACGACCGGCTTCGCCGCCGGGTCCAGGGTGGTCAGCAGCTTCTTCATGGCCTCCTTCGAGATGCCGATGCAGCCCTGCGAGGGGCCGTTGTGGTCGACGTGGAGCCAGATGCCGCCGCCCTTGTCCTCGCCCTCCGGCTTGACCAGGTCCAGCGGGGAGAACCCCTTGCGACGGTTGTAGTCGATCGCGATGACGTACTCGAAGGCGCCCGCGAGGGACTCGCCGTTCACGCCCCGGCCGGTGGGGACGAAGAGCCGGTTGTGGTCGTACGGGAACTTGGTGCCCGGCGGCTTCTCCAGCAGACCGCCGGCGTCGCCCAGGGTGAACACGCCCGCGGGAGTGGTGAGGTCCCCGTCCTCGCGCTCGGCGGAGTTCCAGCCGCTGGCGCCGTTGTGCGCGGGCCAGCTCTCGGTGGCCCGGACCCAGTCGGCGCCGGCCGCCGGGCGGCTGTACAGGGTCGCCGTGGACTCCGAGGAGTCCCTCGCCTTGCCGGAGACGAGGAGGAGCTGGCGGGCGTCGGCCGGGATCCGGGCCCGGGTCTCGTCGCTGACCTCGGACAGGCCGTCGTCGGGATCGGAAGCCGCGGGCGCTCCGGACGCTCCGGCTGCTCCGGAGGCCGCGGGTGCTCCTGGGGCGCCAGGTGCCCCGGGGGCGCCGCGGGCCCCGCGGGTGGCGTGCGTGGTTCCGCCGGCCGGGGCGGAGTCGGAGGTGGCGGAGTCGGAGGTGGCGCCCGAGGACGGAGTACGGGCCGCGTCCCCCGGGCGGTCCCCGGTCCGGGCCGAGGCAGTGGCGGCGGGGTCGTCCTCCTGGACCGTGAAGACCCAGCCGGCCCCGAAGGCCAGCAGGCCCACGGCGGCGGCGAGGGCGACGCGCCGGGGCGTACGAAGGCCGCGGAGCGTACGGAGCGAGTGGGGAATGCGGGAGCCGGCGCGGGGGTGCTTGCTCATACCTCCGACGGTACACACGCGATCATCAGGATTCCTGAGGCGACGCCGTCCGGTGCGGCGCAGGTGTGACCGAAAAGCGCACTCGGACCGTCAATCCCCCGCCCTGCCCCCGATTGGCCCGCACGACCAGCTTCGCGCCGTGCGCCCGCGCGATCGAGGCGACGATCGAGAGCCCCAGCCCGGCGCCCTCCCCCGCGGTGTGCTGCCGCTCGGCGCGCCGCCGGAACGGCTCCAGCAGCCTCGGCACGTCGGCGGGCTCGATCACCGGCCCGGTGTTGGACACCGTCAGCGCCCCGTCGGCGGAGGTCTTCACGCTGATCCGCCCGCCCGGCCGGTTGTGCCGTACGGCATTGGCCAGCAGGTTCCGCACCAGATGGCCCAGCAGGGCCCGATCGCCGACCACGCCCAGCGGCTCAAGGCTCCGTACGACGGTCGGCCCGGCGCCCCGATCGCCGGCCAGGCCCGCCTCCGACAGCTCCGCCTCCGCGAGGGCCGCGAGGTCCACCGCGGCGGTGGTCTCCAGGCCCTCCTCCGATACCGCGAGCAGCAGGAGCGACTCGACGAGGTGCTCGCTGGACTCGGCGACGCCGATCAGTTTGGACCGGATCCGGGCCACCTTCTCCGGCGGCGGATCCCCGGCCAGTCCGATCTCGGCGGCCGCCCGCTGCACGGCCAGCGGGGTGCGCAGCTCGTGGGCGGCATTGGCGGCGAACCGGCGCTGCGCGCCGACCAGGCTCTCCATCCGGTCGAGCATGCCGTCGAAGGTGTCGGCCAGCCGCTTGAGTTCGCCGGGCGGGGCCTTGAGGCCGATCCGCTCGTGCAGGTTCTCCCCCGAAAGGCGGCGGGCCGTCTCGGTGATGACACCGACGGGCCGCAGCACGCGGCCCGCCATCCACCAGGCCAGCCAGATCGACGGTACGGCGAACACGGCGAGGGCGATGAGCGAGACGACCAGCAGTTCGTGGAGGGTGGCGGCCTCGACGGCGGTGGAGAGGTTGCGGGTGGCGGCCCACGTCCGGAGCTGCTCCTGGGTGGGCGTTGCGGCGCCGGGCGGGAGCCGCTGGGCGGGGACCGCCTTGAGCGGATGGCCTTCGACGGCGGCGCGCTCGAAGGCGGTGCCGGGGACGGCGGTGGTGACGGCCCCGCTGATGCGGGTGTAGAGGCCGCCCCGCAGCAGGACGTTGATCAGGGCGATCAGCCCGCCACCGGCGAGGACGAGCAGGGAGCCGTAGAGCGCGGTGAGACGGGCGCGCTCGGAATGGAGCACTGCTCTCATCGCGGATCGGTGATCAGATCGGTGCGACCGCCGGTCGGACCAGCGCCCGGACCCGCGATCCGGTAGCCGGCCCCCGGCACCGTCTCGATCAGCTGCGGCTCGCCCAGCTTGGCCCGCAGCTTACTGAGGGTCACCCGTACGGCATTGGTGCTGTACGAGGTGTCCTCCTCCCACACCTGCTCGATCAGGTCGTCGTTGCCGAGCACGGCCCCCTCCGCCCGCAGCAGCGCCTCCAGCACCGCGAACTCCTTGCGCGACAGCGCGAGCCGGTGCCCGTCGCGGCTCGCGCTCCGGCGGGCGGTGTCCACGGCGATCCCGCACCGCTCCAGCACCGGCGGCAGGGCGGGCCGGGTGCGCCGGCCCAGCGCCAGGACGCGGGCGAGGAGCTCGTCGTACGCGAAGGGCTTGGTGAGGTAGTCGTCGGCGCCGAGGCCGAGCCCCTCGACCCGGTCCCGTACGGTCCCGGAGGCGGTCAGCATCAGGACGCGGGTCAGCAGCCGCTCGCGCACCACCTGGCGGCAGACCTCGTCCCCGTGCAGGCCGGGCAGGTCGCGGTCGAGGACGAGGACGTCGTACTCGCCGAGGCGCAGGCGCCGCAGGGCCTCCAGGCCGTCACCTGCCTCGTCGACGGCCAGCGCGTCGCGGCGCAGCCCGTCGGCGATCATCTCCCGGAGGAATTCCTCGTCCTCCACCACCAGAACTCGCATGCCGCCCTCTTTACCGGAATCTCGTATTTCCTCGTCATAAGCAAGATCGGAGAGAGAAGCGAAACCCGCCTCGGGTGGAGGGTCTGGCGCATGAATCGATCCATGACCATGACCACGGCCGCGGCGCTCACCGGCCTGACCCTCTTCGTCACCGCGTGCACGGGCGGTGTCGGCTCGGACGCGGAGGACGGCAAGGACGGGAAGAAGAACGACACGTCCTCGAACGCGTCGAGCGGCAGCGGCGGTGGCGGCGGGCAGGCCGGCGGCGCCGACGCCGACAAGGCGCTCAAGACGCGCAAGTGCCTGCGCGAGCACGGCATGGACGCGCCCGACCCGGAGCCCGGCCAGGACCCGCGCGGGATGACCCTGGGCTCGGGCAGCGAGGACCCGGAGGCGCTGAAGAAGGCCTTCGAGGCGTGCGGGATGCAGGCCCCCGGGACGGGCCAGGTCTCGCAGGAGGACAAGGACAAGGCCCTGAAGTGGGCCAAGTGCATGCGGGACAACGGGGTGAACATCCCCGACCCCGAGTTCAACGGGAGCGCGATGAGCGCGACCAAGATCCCCGAGGGCCAGGAGCAGGCCTTCCAGGACGCCCAGAAGAAGTGCGAAACCGCGTGAGGCGGCGCGGCAGGTGGCTGCTGGGCTCGCTGGCCGTCGTACTCGCCGTCTCGGGCGGCGGGTACGCGGTGACGGCCGCCCAGCCGCGGTCGGACTCCGACGGTTCGAAGGACCGGCGCGCGGACGGGCTGCCGCAGGCGACGGCCCCGGTCACGCGCGGGGACCTCAGCTCGGGCCACACGGTCGAGGGCACGCTCGGCTACGCACAGGAACGCAAGCTCGCCGCGGGCGGCCCCGGCGTGCTGACCTGGGCCGCGGGCGCGGGTACGGCGATCGAGCGGGACGGGAGGCTGTACGAGGTCAACGGCAAGCCGGTGCGGCTCATGTACGGGAGCACGCCCGTGTACCGGCAGATGAAGACCGGGGACAAGGGCGAGGACGTCAAGCAGCTCAAGCGGAACCTCCAGGCCCTCGGGTACGGAACCGGGCTCGACCCGGAGGACGGCACCTTCACGGCGGGTACGGCGACGGCCGTCAAGCGCTGGCAGAAGGCGCACAAGGCGGCGGAGACGGGCGAGGTCGGCAAGGAGGACATCGCCTTCGCGGCCGGGCCGCAGCGGGTGCAGAAGAACGACACGGCGGTCGGCGACGAGCCGGCCCCCGGCAAGCCGGTGATGACGCTGACCGGGACCGAGCGGATGGTCCGCTTCCAGCTGGACGTGGCCAAGGCGGGCGCGGCGAAGACGGGCGACAAGGTGACCGTGAACCTGCCGGGTGGCGGTACGGCCACCGGGAAGATCGACTCGGTGGGCAGCACGGCGAACCCGGACGACCCGGGCGGCGGCGGCCCCGGGGGCGGTGGAGGGGGCGGCGGAGGGGGCGGTGGCGGGAAGCCGAAGGTCGAGGTGAACGTGTCCCTGGACAACGCCTCCGAGATCAAGGGCCCGGACCAGTCCCCGGTGTCGGTCCGGCTCACCGGCGAGACCCGCAAGGGGGTCCTCTCCGTACCGGTCAACGCACTCCTCGCGCTGTCCGGCGGGGGCTTCGGCGTGCAGGTGGTCGAGGGCGGCGCGGTCCGCGAAGTCCCGGTCGAGCTCGGCATGTTCGGGCAGGGCCGCGTCGAGGTCAAGGGGGACGCCCTCAAGGAGGGCATGCAGGTGGGGATCCCGAAGCAATGACGACGGCAGTGGCCACGGCCGAGAACAGGCACGCGCGCGCCGTCGTGGAACTGGCGGGCGTCACCAAGGAGTACCCCGGCGGGGTCAAGGCCCTGCGCGGGGTGGACCTCACCGTCCTGAACGGTGAACTCCTCGCCATCGTCGGCCCGTCCGGCTCCGGGAAGTCCACCCTGCTGCACATCGTCGGCACCCTCGACCGCCCGAGCGCCGGCGCGGTCGCCATCGCCGGGCACGACATCGCGACGCTGTCCGACCGCGCCCTGTCGGCGCTGCGCTCACGCCATGTCGGGTTCGTCTTCCAGTCCTTCCACCTCGTACCGGGCATCAGCGCGCGGGCGAACGTGGCCGAGGGGCTGCTGTACTCCGGCCTCTCGCGGGCCGAGCGCGGCCGGAGGGCGGCGCGGGCCCTGGAGCGGGTGGGCCTCGGCGACCGGATGGAACACCGGCCGCACGAGCTGTCCGGCGGGCAGAAGCAGCGCGTGGCGATCGCGCGGGCGGTGGCCGGGGAACCGGACCTGCTGCTGGCCGACGAGCCGACGGGCGCGCTGGACTCGGCCTCGGGGCAGTCGGTGATGGAGCTGCTGCACGAACTGAACGCGGACGGGGCCACCATCGCCGTGATCACCCACGACCACGAGATCGCGGCGAGCCTGCCGCGGCAGGTGCGGATCCGGGACGGGGAGATCGTGGCGGACGTGTGGAACACGGCGGGGGCGGGGGCGAGGGAGCAGTGAGGGCGTCGGTGAGGGCCTCTCGAAAGCTGACCCCGGCCCGCCTCGGCCCGCGGGACGTACTGCACGTCGGCTCCGCCGGGCTGCGCTCGCGCCCGATGCGGGTGTTCCTGTCCGCGCTCGGGATCGCGATCGGCATCGCGACGATGATCGCGGTGGTCGGGGTGTCCTCGTCCAGCCAGGCCAAGCTGCTGCGCGAGCTCGACAAGCTGGGCACGAACATGCTGGTGGCGACGGAGGGCCAGTCGATGTTCTCGGGGCAGGACACGAAGCTGCCGAAGGAGGCCCCGGGCATGATCTCCCGCATCGAGGGGGTCGAGTCGGTCGGTACGACGGGCGACGTCGCGCAGTCCGTACGGCGGTCGGAGAACATCCCGAAGGAGGAGACGGGCGGCATCGGCCTGAAGGCGGCGAAGGACGACCTGCTGGAGGTCCTGCGCGCCCGGATGCAGAAGGGGACCTGGCTGAACGGGGCCACCGGACGCTACCCGTCGGTGGTGCTCGGGAACGTCTCGGCGCAGCGGCTGGGCATCACGGAGCCGGGGCAGCAAGTGTTCATCGGCGGCCGGTACTTCACGGTCATCGGCATCCTGGACCCGATCCCGCTGGCCCCGGAGATCGAGCGCTCGGCGCTGATCGGCTGGGAGGCGGCGGAGCAGCTGCTCGGCTTCGACGGCCATCCGACGGCGATCTACGAGCGCTCGGCGGACGACCGCGTCGGGGCGGTCCGCGGCCTGATCGCCCCGACGGCCAACCCGCAGTCGCCGAGCACGGTGTCGGTGACGGACCCGTCGGCGGCACTCCAGGCGAAGGCCGCGACGGAAGGGGCCTTCAGCACCCTTCTCCTCGGCCTGGGCGGGATCGCCCTGCTGGTGGGCGGGGTCGGGGTCGCGAACACCATGATCATCTCGGTGCTGGAACGCCGCCACGAGATCGGCCTGCGCCGTTCGCTGGGCGCGACCAAGGGCCAGGTCCGCATCCAGTTCGTGACGGAGTCCCTGCTCCTGTCGGGCCTCGGCGGCCTGGCGGGCATCGCCCTCGGCGCGGCGGCCACGGCGGCCTACGCCCGAGCGGGCGACCTCCCCTGGGTGGTCCCCCTCTGGGCGGTGACGGGCGGCTTCGCCTCAACCCTGGCCATAGGCACCCTGGCCGGCCTCTACCCGGCAGTCCGCGCAGCCCGCCTCTCCCCGACTCTGGCCTTGCAGGCGGCGTAGAGCGGGGCGGGCACCGGATGGCACCATCCCGTGTCATGGCACCCGACACCACCGACACCACGTCCGACACCGGCCGGTACGAGGCGGGCCAGACGGGCCTCATCGTGAAGATCCCCGCGGCCGAACCAGCCGTTCACGCATGGCGCGAACGGCTGGACCCCTCGGCCGCCGCCGGGATCCCGGCACACGTGACGGTGCTCTTCCCGTTCCTCCACGAGCACCTCATCGACGCGACCGTCCAGGCGGCGCTCGCCGAGATCGTGGGCAGCCACCGGGCCTTCGACGTCCGGTTCGCCGAGAGCCGCCGCTTCCCGGACGTGCTGTACCTGGCCCCCGAGCCGGCTACGACGCTGCGGCAGCTCACCCGGGCGATCGCCGACCGCTGGCCGCAGGCCCAGCCGTACGGGGGCCGGTTCCCGGACGTCGTACCGCACCTGACGGTCGCGCAGCGACAGGCGGCGGACGTCCTGGACGAGATCGAAGCCGACCTGGCGCGCTCGCTCCCCCTCAAGACCCGCATCTCGTCGGTCGACCTCATGGTCCACGACGGCGTGGCGTGGCGGGACCGCACGTCGTTCGCACTGCGGGGTCAAGGGACGGGAAGCCCGGGGCGCGGTGGGCCGGGAGAGCCGGTCGGGGTGCCGGGGTCGGCCCCTCCCGTCGTACGCTGAGGTGATGCGAACTCCTCGGCAGGCAGCGCGGATTGTCGTCCTCTCCCCCACCGGGTCGGTGTTCCTCTTCCGGGAGAACAACATCGAGGTCGGGATTCACTGGCTGCCGCCCGGTGGGGGGATCGATCCCGGGGAGACTCCCGAGGAGTGCGTGCGGCGGGAGTTGCGGGAGGAGACCGGGTGGACCGATCTCGTGCCGCAGCGGCTGCTGTGCACCTGGGAGCACGACTTCACCCATCAGGGGATTCCCGTACGGCAGCACGAGCACATCTACGTCACCACCGGCCCGCACCGCGATCCCGTACCCGAGTCGCCCGACGCACACTGGCGGTGGCTCTCGCAGCAGGCCCTGGCTTCGCTCGGGGAGCCCCTGTGGCCGCCGCGGCTCGCCGAGCTGCTGGCCGACGCGCCGGCCGAGCCCGTCCACCTCGGCCTGGTGGGCAACTAGACCGTACGGTGAGGCGAGTCATCGGGCGCAGGAGATCCATCGTCGGACGGCCGCGTTGGTGACGCCGTCCAGTGCGGAGACGACTTCGATGGCGTGAAGGTCTCCGGCGACCGGGGGGATGCCGGCCGCGGTCAGCGCGGCGTGCAGGGCCAGGCGCCGGTGGTGTGCTGCGCTGATTCGGCCGCGAGGCCGCTCCTCCGCATCCGCATCCGGGTCCGGCTCCGTGTCGGGGTCCGGGTCCGGGACGTCATCGAAGTTCCGTACGCCGGGGAAGCGGTAGGGGTCGAGTGCCTCCTGTGGTTTCGGAGTTTGCGAGGAATCTCGCCACTTCATGCAAGGACCTCCTGAAGTCCGCCTGGCAGTGGGGAAGTTGCGGTGGGTCTGTACGAGGCGCGGTGCGGGACCGGACTCACATCCGCTGCTCCTGCAGGGTGTGGGCGCCCGCAGCGATCACCTCGGCGAGTTGGTTGGCGACGTCGACGCTGCATCCGCCGAGCCGGACGAACCCACGGGCCCCCACGGGCCCGTCGTTGGCCAGGGAGGGGAGGACGATTCCTGCCAGCGCGAGGGCTGCCTGGAGATTGGTGACGGCGTCCAGGCCTGCCTGGTAGGCGGCGTCCTGGAGCCGCTTGTACCGGATTCGTTCAGCGTATGAGGGCTCGTACGCCATGGCTGCTGTCCTCTTCTCCATGTGTGTAAGTGAGGTGTCCGGGCGGGCTTTCGCGTGCACGGGACGGTGCTCGAAGGCCGTCGCGACCGGATTGCGGACCGCCCGTGACTTATCGGATTCGGTTGTCGTTCCTCAGGTGTAAACGATCACTACGGCGGGCTCTGGGAAGGACCACGTTGTCCATGCGGTCAGAGACTGTCGCGCGTTCGTTCCCGGCCCCGTACGCCGTAGCGCCGACTCCCTCCCTGTCGGCGCAGACGTCGTCACGGCGTGCACCGTCCTCGACCGCGCCCGGCGACCGTCCGCCAGGCGCGGAACCTCACACGGGCGGCGGACCGATGCCGGCCGGACGTCCCGGACGTGACCGTCATGCCCCGTAGTGGAGTCTGGGAGCGGGGGCGGGCCTGGAGTTGCGGTGCCGCGGCGCCCGCTGGCGGGGCGGTCGGGTGAGCGTGATCTGACGGACGAGCTGTTGGAAGCAGGCGAGCGCGGCGATGGCGGGCAGGGTCGCCGCCGCCTGGGCGGGGAGCGTCCTCGGCGCCTGGGCCACGCACAGGAGCGTGGCCAGGGTCGAGAACAGCAGGACGATCGACCAGGAGTGGACGGCACGGCGCTGATGCAGGGCCGCTCTGAGGATGGACAGAGAGGCGACCATCCAGGGGCCGTAGATCAGCAGCGGCCACCAGCTGACGACGTCGTGGCCGGTGTGAGGTACGGCGCTGTGCCGTAGGGCGTCGCAGATGGCGAGCCCGCTGAAGATGCTCACGACGGCGGCGATGAGCGCGACCAGCACGGATGTGCACAGGCTGCCCGTTCGGATCAGGGCCACGGCCGACGCCTTCGCCCGGGCGGTCCGGCGGTGGTGTCCGCCGGACGCCGCCGCCTCCGTCGACCCGATGCCCTGCGGCCCGATGCCCGGCTGTCCGGCCACCAGCCCGGTGGTGCTCATCGCGTCGTCTACTTCGCCGAAGCCGACCCGGTCGAAGTGCTCCGTCTGGTCGCCGGCCATGCCTCCCTGAAGCAGACAGGCGAGCTCCTCCGCCGGATCCCATGCGCCGTTCTCCTGGGCCGGTCCAAGCGGTGGGTACCCGATGCCGATGTGCTGTTCGGGTTCCGGCCCCGGCCGAAACAGGCGGGCATCCGGCTGGATCGGGAAGGCGTTCCAGCCGAGATGGTCATATGCCTCATACACGGGAGTCCTGCCTAAAACGGTCGTCCGCACACATCCCGGACATCGCCACGCCGTGCGACCGTCGGTTGAACTCGTGGTGGATCGAGCTGATCACTTCCAGGAAATCCTCGAAGATCGAGGACGAGTCATTCAGCTCGATTGTCAGACCTTCATGATGTAGAGCCGCAGTCTCGCTCTGGGTACGGTCCGTTGAAGCCGGTGTGAATGTCCACTTACCCATCCGGGCCGCCACCACGGGACGAACGGCGAGATCATCCCCTTCCGGAAACCGCCGAAAGATTGCACTGAGGTTTGCTGTTGTCATAGTCCAACCAACGCTTCCGGCACCGGGTCGGGTGTGAGCCATGCGGGTGATGATGGCGGAGCGCACGCGTACGGACCGTTTCCTTTTATCACTTCGGCAGTCGCGCCGAACCGTCGGAACCACGATTCGCCGCAGCTCAGGGCAGTGATGACGAGGGTTGGGTCGGGGTGGGGACGGCGACCACGGTGCCGTCGGGCCGCCAGTTTTCCCTCCGGCCCGCCGTCACCGGGCCACCTCATGGAAATAGGAAAGTACTGCAACCCGACAGGGTGCTGCACATGGCTTGAATGAGAGCGCGGGGCATAACTCTGCATATGCCGCTGCGTTATGTGGAGATGTTGCCGAGGGCCCGACCGCGGGCCCCGTTGCGCGAATCCGTCACCGGAAGGGACCCGCTGTGGCAGACATGTTGGTGAAGCTCGTGCTGATCTGTGCAGTACTAGGTGCGTTCTGGAGCGCATTGGCGTCGTCGGGCGTGGGCCGCATGCGACACAAGGACGCCCTCGAACTGAGGCGCCAGCAGCACTTCAGGTACGTCTTGGACCGGAACGCGAATGCCCCCTGGCTCTTCCAGCAGGAAGTCCCGGAGCCTGCCGCACCGGTACGAGAACCCGTCGGCAGCGCGACGTGCACTGCCTGCGGAGCCCTGGCCGGATGGGAAGGCGGGGCTCCTGGCTGAGCGTCGACGCCGCCCGCCGCTCACGAGGGTCGCGCGTAGATCGAGATGGTGTCGCGGATGAAACGGCGGCTCTGTTCGGGACCGAGTGCCTGTGCTTGGAGGTGGTCGTACATCAAGTGGTAGGGCCGGCGGTCCGCGGGCTTCTCCAGGTAGAGATCGCTGGTGAAACGCTCCAGGTACACGACCCCCGCGTCGTCGGGAAACGTGAGGATGGAGAACTGCCCCGAGAGACCGGGGTGGGCTCCCGCGGTGTGCGGGAGGATCTGCACGGTGATGTGCGGCTGGGTGCTGATGCAGTTCAGATGTTCGAGCTGTTCGCGCATGACGTCGGCGGTGCCGACGGTGCGATGTAACGCCGATTCGTCCAGGATGACCCATAACCGAAAGGGGCGGGCGGGGTGGTGGGCGCGATGCTGGCGCCGTAGCCGCACCTCAAGACGGGTGGCGGCCTGCTCGGCCGTGATGTGGGGATTCGTTTCCCCGATGACCGCCGCGGCGTAGGCCGGGGTCTGCAGCAGACCGGGCATCACCAGTGGCTCGTACGAGTGAATGGAGGCGGCCTCCGTCTCCATCCCGACGAACACGCCGTAGGGGACGTCTCCGTAGGCGACCCACCAGCCCTGCCGGCCCGATTCCTTCGCCATCCGCATCAGCGAGGCGACGAACGACTGGTCGGTGACCCCGTAGAGTTCGCACAGGTCGCGCACGTCACGGGGGTTGATGGCGCGACGGCCCGTCTCCAGAAGGCTGATCTTGGACTGGGATACCAGTAACAGACCCGCCACTTGCTGGGACGTCATGCCCGAGGCGCGACGCAGCCGGCGAAGTTCCGCACCCAGGCGGAGCCTTCTGACGGTGGGGCTTCCATTCGCCGCCATGGGCGGTCTTACCTCCAACTGCACGAACTCACACAGAGATTCAGGGCCCACGGCACGCGGCGAACGCCGGGCGGCAAAAGCATTCTGCGTACGCGAACCGGCGAGGAGTACACCCGGATCACGAAGATCACCTATCCGGCTCAACAAGCGACGCCCGGACCGACTCTCTTGATGGCAGGCGGCCGCGTCCCGCCGCCTCGCGGGCGCCGTGCGAGGTGATACCGATCCAGCCCTTCGGGCGGTTGAGTGGCCGATTGTTTACGGCCACGCGCCATCGCACCGAACCCGGTCCTACTTCATCGACGGACCGTCAGTTCCGTGGTGCGGTACGGGTCGTGGCCCCGATGGAGCGAATTTCGAGCTTTCCCCAGGTGGCTGGTCTTGGCCGGTGACCGGGCGCGGCCGAGGGCCGGCCCTCGAAGCGGTGTTGACGGAAGCGGACGTGCATGATGCCGACCGACCCGACCGCATCGCGGTCACCTCCGTCTCAGCGCGTCACGGCCGGCTCAGCGCGTCGCCGTTGTCGCCTTCGCGTACAGCGTCGCCGCGTACTCGCCCAGGATCGTGCTCGTCGAGACGTCGTCCGTGTCGCCGCCCGTCAGGATCCCGATGATCTTGCCGTCCTTCGCGAGCCAGGCGCTGCCGCTCGTACCGCCCGGAAAGTCCGCGCAGTCGAAGCGCTGCTCCGCCGGGGTCTCGCGGATAGCCGACGCCGTGCACGTACGCGGGACCTTGCGGTCCGCCGGGTAGCCGGTGACGGTGATCTCCTCGCCCGAGCGGCCCGAGGTGTCCAGGGTCGCGGCGCCGGTGACGTCCTCGATGTTGCGGCCCGAGGCGTCCGGGGCGAGGCGGGCGAAAGCGAGGTCGTAGTCGTCGTCCGAGCCCTCGGACCAGCGGGGGTCCTCGAAGACCTCCTCGATGGTCCAGGCGCCGTACGGGGCCCCGCCGTTCGCGTACGCGGGTGCGAAGACCGCTCCCCCGCCATCGGGCTTCCCGGCGAGCAGGCAGTGCCCGGCGGTGACGATCATGTTCTTGCCCGGGCTGTGCACGACGGTGGCGGTGCAGAAGTGGTCACCCTGCACGCCGCCTTCGAACAGGGCGCCGGTGAAGGCGGCGGGGCTGCCCGGCCGGGGTGTTCCCGAGGTGTTCAGCTGCGGCTGCTTCGCCGCTTGCGATCGCGAAGGTGCGCTCGGTGAGGGGTTCGCCGGGGCCGCCGCCTTGACGTGCGCCTCCGGCCGGCCCTCCGCAGCCGGCACCACCTTCGTCATGACAGCGGACGCGCCCAGCGCCGCCACCGCGCACAACACCCCGGTCACCACGGTCCGCTTGTCCACCGCCACCGCCCCTCCCACTTTGCTCCGGCGAAGCATGCCTTGATGTTCGCCTTCGCCGCAAGGGGACCCCGGGGTGCCCCCTACGCTCCCGGCCACAGCCCTTCCGGCGTCAGGCCCAGCAGGTCGATCGCGTTGCCGCGGACGATGCGGTCCACCACGGCGGGGTCCAGGTGGGACATCTGGGCTTCTCCCACCTCCCGGGACTTCGGCCACGTCGAGTCCGAGTGCGGGTAGTCGGTCTCGTAGAGGACGTTCGCGACGCCGATCGAGTCCAGGTTCTTCAGGCCGAAGGGGTCGTCGAAGAAGCAGCCGAAGACGTGCTCCGCGAAGAGCTCCGACGGCGGGCGGTGCACCTTGTCCGCGACCCCGCCCCAGGCGCGGTTCTCCTCCCACACCACGTTCGCGCGCTCCAGGATGTACGGGATCCAGCCGATCTGGCCCTCCGCGTACATGATCTTGAGGTTCGGGAAGCGCTCGAACTTGCCGCTCATCAGCCAGTCGACCATCGAGAAGCAGCAGTTGGCGAAGGTGATGGTGGAGCCGACCGCGGGCGGGGCGTCCGCCGAGGTGGACGGCATGCGCGAGGAGGAGCCGATGTGCATCGCGATGACCGTGCCGGTCTCGTCGCACGCCTGGAGGAAGGGGTCCCACTCGTCCGTGTGGATGGACGGGAGGCCCAGGTGCGGCGGTATCTCCGAGAAGGCGACCGCGCGCACGCCGCGCGCCGCGTTGCGGCGCACCTCGGCGGCGGCCAGCCGGGCGTCCCAGAGGGGGATCAGGGTGAGCGGGATCAGGCGGCCGCGGGCGTCCGGGCCGCACCACTCCTCCACCATCCAGTCGTTGTACGCCCGTACGCCGAGCAGCCCGAGCTCGCGGTCCTTGGCCTCGGTGAAGGTCTGGCCGCAGAAGCGGGGGAAGGTCGGGAAGCAGAGGGCCGACTGGACGTGATTGACGTCCATGTCCGCGAGGCGTTCGGGAACCGAGAAGGAGCCCGGGCGCATCTGCTCGTACGTGATGACTTCGAGCTTGATCTCGTCGCGGTCGTAGCCGACGGCGGTGTCGAGGCGGGTGAGGGGTCGGTGAAGATCCTCGTACACCCACCAGTCGCCGATCGGACCGTCGTCACCCTTGGTTCCCATGACGGGAGCGAACTTCCCGCCGAGGAAGGTCATTTCCTTCAGGGGCGCGCGGACGATCCGGGGGCCGGTGTCCTGGTACTTGGACGGGAGCCGGTCCCGCCAGACGTGGGGAGGCTCAACCGTGTGGTCGTCCACCGAGATGATCTTCGGGAAGGTCTCCATGCGGACTACGGTAGCGCCGATCTGACGAACCGTCAGCTAGTTGGCGAGTGATCGGTCCGACACGGGCTGACGGGTAAGCGCAAGACAGGGCAGACTGGCCCTTACACCGACGGAAGGCAGGGGGGACGACAGATGGACGGCATACCGGCCATCCCGCACCAGCGGAACCACCCCGAGGCAGCCCGGCGCCACTCCGCTGCCGCGCCGGACGCCACGACCGGGGTTCGGCCTGGCTTCACGACCACTCGCACCGCGGACGCCCGGGCCGGCACGCAGGCCCCGGACACCCCCGTCGACGCGCCCGTCACCGGCTCCCCGGCAGGCACGCCCGCCGCGCCCACCCCTGCCGACGCACACGCCCCGGCTGCCGACGACTCCGCCGCGCCCGACCCCTGCCGCTTCGCCGTCCTCGGCCCCATCCGCGCCTGGCGCGACGGCGAGGCCCTGCCCTCCGGAACCCCCCAGCAGCGCGCCCTGCTCGCCGCGCTCCTGCTGCGCGGCGGCCGCACCGCCACCGCGCCCGAACTGATCGACGCCATCTGGGGCGAGGACCCCCCGCAGCAGGCCCTCGCCACGATCCGTACGTACGCCTCCCGCCTGCGCAAGGTCCTCGCGCCCGGCATGCTCGTCACCGAGTCCGGCGGCTACGCCATCCACACCCCCGCCGACGCCCTCGACCTCGGCGTCGCCCGCGGCCTCGCCGCCGACGCCGACCAGGCGCGCGGCGCCGGCGACCGCATCCTCGCCCGTACGCTGCTCGGCCGCGCCCTCGACCTGTGGGACGGCGAACCGCTCGCCGGGGTCCCCGGTCCGCACGCCGAGACCGAGCGGACCCGGCTCGCCGAATGGCGCCTCCAGCTGCTGGAGACCCGCCTCGACCTCGACCTGGAGGTCGGCCACCACGCCGAGGCCGTCTCCGAGCTCACCGCCCTCACCGCCGCCCACCCGCTGCGCGAACGGCTGCGCGAGCTCCTCATGCTCGCCCTGTACCGCAGCGGCCGGCAGGCCGAGGCACTCGCCGTGTACGCCGACACCCGCCGGCTCCTCGCCGACGAACTCGGCGTCGACCCCCGGCCCGAACTCTCCGCGCTCCAGCAGCGCATCCTGCGCGCGGACGCCGAACTCGCCTGCGCCGAGGACCCGGCCCCGGCCGCCGCGCCCGCACTCGTAAGGCCCGCCCAATTGCCCGCCACCGTAGCCGACTTCACCGGCCGCGCCACCTTCGTCAGTGAGCTCGGCGAGATCCTGTCCGGCGCCGGTGGCCAGGTCATGGCCGTCTCCGCGCTCGCCGGCATCGGCGGCGTCGGCAAGACCACCCTCGCCGTGCACGTCGCGCACGCCGCCCGCCCGCACTTCCCCGACGGTCAGCTCTACGCCGACCTCCAGGGCACCGAGCCGCGGCCGGCCGAGCCCGTCGCCGTCCTCGGCTCCTTCCTGCGGGCGCTGGGCACCCCCGACACGGCCATCCCGGACTCCGCCGCCGAACGGGCCGCCCTGTACCGCTCCACGCTCGACGGCCGCCGCGTCCTGGTCCTGCTCGACAACGCCCGCGACGCCGCCCAGGTCCGCCCGCTGCTGCCGGGCACCGCCGGCTGCGCCGCGCTCGTCACCAGCCGGGTGCGCATGGCGGGCCTCGCCGGGGCCCATCTCGTCGACCTCGACGTGATGAGTCCCGAGGAGGCCCTCCAGCTGTTCACCCGGATCGTGGGCACGGAGCGCGTCGGCGCCGAACGCCAGGCCGCCCTCGACGTGGTCGGTGCCTGCGGGTTCCTGCCGCTCGCCATCCGCATCGCCGCCTCCCGGCTGGCCGCCCGCCGCACCTGGACCGTGTCCGTCCTCGCCGCGAAGCTGGCCGACGAGCGCCGCCGCCTCGACGAGCTCCAGGCCGGCGACCTCGCCGTCAAGGCCACCTTCGAGCTCGGCTACGGGCAGCTGGAGCCCGAGCAGCAGCGGGCGTTCCGCCTCCTCGGCCTCGCCGACGGGCCCGACATCTCGCTGGCCGCCGCGGCCGCTGTACTCGACCTGCCCGAGTACGACACCGAGGACCTCCTCGAAGCCTTAGTGGACTGCTCCCTCCTCGAATCGGCCGCGCCCGGCCGCTACCGCTTCCACGACCTCGTACGCCTCTACGCGCGCGCCTGCGCCGAACGCGACGAGCAGCCACCGACCGGCCGGGACGCCGCCCTGGACCGGCTGCTGGACTTCTACCTCGCCACCGCCTCCGCGGTGTACGCGGTGGAGCGCCCCGGCGACCGGCTCCCCGCCCACCTGTCCGCCACCCACTACCCCGGGCTGCGCTTCGCCGAACCGCGCGCCGCCCTGGACTGGCTGTACGCCGAGGCGGACCCGCTGCTGGCGTGCGTCCGGCAGGCCTCCGTACGCACGACCGGGCAGGCGGACGTACTGCGCCGGGCCGTCGACCTGCTGTGGGCGGCCAAGGACCTCGCCGAGTCGGGCGCCAACTCCAAGCAGTACGAGTCCGCCGCCGTGGCCCTGCGCGACGCCGCGCACGCCGCGAAGGACCCGCACGCGGAGGGCCGGGCCCGGACCACCCTCACCAACGTCCACCTGGTCGCGGGCCGCTTCGGCGAGGCCGACGAGGAGGCCCGCCAGGCCATGGACCTCGCCCGCGAGGCCGGCGACCCGCTGCCCAGCTGCTGGGCGCCCAACGACCGCGGGATCATCGCCCTCTACCAGGGCCGGCACGCCGACGGCGAGCGCTACCTGCTGGAGGCCATCGAGAACTTCCGCGCCGACGGCAACCACATCGGCGAGGCCAGCGCGCTGTGCAACCTCTCCCGGATCCACGTCGAACTGGGCCGGCTGACCAGCGCCATCGACCTCGCCGAGCAGGGCATCGCCATATACGACCGGATGGGCCTGACGCTGCGCCTGGCCAACGGCCGCTACGCGCTGGGCATCGCCCTCACCGAGGCCGGCCGGCTCGGCGAGGCGCAGGAGCAGCTCACCGAGGCGCTGTCGCTGTTCCACGACAACCGGCAGCCGCTGTGGGAGGGCGTGACTCACTTCCGGCTCGCCGTGGCCCATCTGGCCGCGCACCGGCCCACGCTGGCCGCCGCGCACGCCGAGCAGGCCATCGCGCTGCGCGGGATCGGCGGGGAGTGGCGGCGGGCGACGGTGCTGACGGTGCTGGGCAAGGCGCTGCGCAGGCTGGGGCAGCGGGACCGGGCGCGGGTGTGCTGGCTGGACGCGGAGGTCGTGTTCAAGCAACTGAAGTCGGCGGAACTCGCCGAGGTGCAAGCCCTGTTGGCCGCTGAGATAGCGGCCTGAGCTGCGCCCATCTCCCGCCGATCGACCGCTGATCGGCGGATGAACGAGGCATTCATCGTTCGTTTATCGCCGCCCGCCACGATAGGTACATCGACTCACCGCGTCGGGGGGCGCGAGAGTCGGCTGGAGGACCACCCGTTCGGCGGTCCGCGGGGGAATCGCCGAACGGGCCCGACCCATCCATCAGGAGAACCGATGACGACGAACGAGAACATCCTGCCGAACGACGGCGACATGAGGCCGATGGACAATCACGCGTCCGGCATCGAGATCAAGCCGCTCGACGACAGTCTTGCACCGGGCGTCGACATCACGCCGATGGACAACCACGCCTCCGGCATCGAGATCAAGCCGCAGGAGAAGAAGCCGACTTCGGCCGAGGACATCGTGGCGATGGACAACCACGCGTCGGGTCCGCGTCCGTAAGACGTCCCACGGGGGATAACGGGGGACGGGGGGGCCGGTTCCACGGGGGATACGGGGGACCGGTAGCAACGGGGGAGCACAGGGGCCACGGTGGGATTCGGGGGAACCCGCCGTGGTCTACGGGGGAGCACGACCCGCTGGGGTCACGGGGGACCCACGGGAGCACGACCAACGGGGAAGCACAACAAGGACGGCGGCCGCGGTGGCCCGGAGGGGGAGCCACCGCGGCCGCCGTCGCATGCCCGCGTCCGGGCAGGGGGGCAGGGCGCAGGGGCCGGGGTTCCGGCGGCCCGCAGCAGCGCCTCCGCCTCGTCCGGCGGGAGGTGGGCCAGGACGGACCGGCCGATGGCGGTGGAGTGCAGGGCGGCCCGCGCGCCGATGCGGGCGGGGCTCCGGAAGGACCGGCCGCTCTCGATCTTCCGGATGTATGTGAGGGCCGTGCCGTGCCGCAGCGCCACGTGGACGGCCTGGCCGTGCCCTTGTGCAGGAACTCCAGCAGCTCGGTGATCCGCAGGGTCTTCCCCCCTCTCACTAGGCTGGGCCCGTGTTCACCTCACAGGGACCCACCGTCCGCGAGCTCGCCGTCCAGGCCCTCTCGTCCGTCGAGCGCGGGTACGACCTGCTCTCGCCCAAGTTCGACCAGACCCCGTTCCGCACCCCCGACCGCATGCTCGACGCCGTCGAGGAGACGCTCGCGCAGCGGGAGGGCTCCTTCGGGGCCGGGCTCGACGTGTGCTGCGGGACCGGCGCCGGGCTCGGGATGCTGCGGCGGCTGTGCCGGGGCCGGGTGACCGGGGTGGACCTGAGCGCGGGCATGCTGGCCGGGGCCGCGCGGGCCCATCCCGACGAGCGCGTCGATCTCGTACGGGCCGACGCGCGGGCACTGCCGCCCGAGCTGGCGGACTCGTACGACCTGGCCGTCAGCTTCGGGGCCTTCGGGCACTTCCTGCCGGCCGAGCGGCCCGCCCTCTTCTCCGGCGTCCACACCGCACTGCGCCCGGGCGGCCTCTTCGCGTTCCCGATCGGGGCGCCGATCCCGCCGACCTCCCCCGCGTGGTGGGCGGTGACGGGCTTCGACGCCGCGATGCGGGTGCGCAACGCCGTGTGGCGGCCGCCGTTCGTCATGTACTACCGGACCTTCCCCCTGGGCGGTGTCAGCGCCGACCTGCGCACGGCCGGCTTCACGGTGGAGACCGCCCCCCTGGACCACTTCGGCCGCCGCGCCGACGGCACCCCCCGCTGGCGCCTCCTCCTGGCCCGCAAGCCGGCCGCCTGACGCACGTCGGCCCGGCCACCGCAGCGGGGGCCGGGCCGACGGGTACCGCGGGTCAGCGCAGGGTGAAGGGCGCCACGTGGGTCGTGGTGTCCGCTCCGCTGATGGTGAATTCAAGGTTGTAGTTGCCGTTGGGCAGGCCGTTCGTGCTGACGGGGAGGCTGTAGCCGGAGGCCAGCGGGGAGTAGAGCATCCGGGTTCCGACGGTCCTCGTGACGGGGCCGGTGATCCGGGTGGCCGTCACGGTGATGCCGGAGCTGGAGAGGTTGTTGCCGTTCGCGTCGCAGATCCGCAGGGAGATCACGACCTGGCCGAGCAGGCGGACCGGCCGGGCCGGGTCGTAGAGCAGGCAGATCCGGTACGCGACGGTGTAGTTGACGCTCTTCGTGGCCGGGTTCGTGGCGACGTCCTTCGCGTTCACCGTGAACGTGTGCGAGCCGAGGGTGGAGGTGTCGACCGGGCTGCCGTTGGGGACCGTGCCGACGCAGCTCGCCACGCCGGAGGTGGCGTCCGTGCAGGTGTAGGACGCGGTGACGGACTGCCGGTACAGGTACGTGCCGGCCACCGGACGGACGATGGCGATCGCCGGAGCCACCGTGTCGAGCCGCACCGTGATCGTCTGCGGCGCGGAGGTGTTGCCCGCGTTGTCGGTGGCGGTGTACGTCACGGTGGTCACGCCGTTCACCGTGATCGGGACGGCCGCGTTCGCTGCGGACACGACGGTGGACGCGATGGGCTGAGCGCCGCTCGCGCTGTAGGTGATCTTCTGGATACCGGAGCCGCAGGACCCGTCACCGGCCGTGATGTTGACGGTGGCCGGGCTGGCAGTGTTCCAACCTGCCCCGTTCGGTGCCGGTGAGGTGCTCGCGGAGACGGTCGGCGCGGAGGTGTCCGCGTCGTAGGTGAAGCGGTCGGCGGCGGTGACCGGACTGGTGCCGTTGGGCGTGGTCACGGTGACGTCCACCGTGCCCCGTACCTGCGGGGGCACCTGCGCGGTCAGCTCCTCCGGCCCGGTGACGTTCACGTTCGTGGCGGCCACGGAACCGAAGGCGACGGTGGTGCCGCTCGTCGGGAACTCCGTGCCGCGCACGGTCACGGTGTTCACGCACTGCGCCAGTTCCGGCGCGTGGTTCGGGGTGACGCTCGTGACGGTGGGCGGGGACAGCGTGACGCGGTCCATGGCGGTGCCCCAGTCGCCGCCGAAGATCCCGGTGTTGCCGGTGGCTCCGATCTGCTGGACCGTCCAGACGTCCTTGGGGTTGCTCGGGTCGCGCGCGGTGCCCGAGTAGTCGCCCCAGCGGGGGTCGCCATTGCAGGCGCACGTGTAGGCCTGCGTGCCCGCGGCGTAGAAGTCGCCGAAGGTGGTGGACGGGAAGTTCCCGCCCGGCACTCCGATCGCGACCCCGCCCGCGAAGAGGGTGGACGAGGAGGCGGTGAATCCTGCGAACAGGTCGTCTTCGTCGTTCAGGGTCAGCGAGCCGTAGTAGATGTCTCCGCCCACGAGGCCGAGGTTGAGGTTGGTCGACAGGCTCTGGGTCCCGCCGGTCGCGATCTGGATGAAGCGCTGGCAGGCGTGGACCGCGGTGTCTCCGACGGGGGTGCAGCTGACGTTGAAGACGCCCCAGAGACGGTTGTTCTGCCAGGCGACCGACAACATCCGGTCGTCGTTGGTCTCGATCGTGGCATCCCCACCGGGCGGCTGGGCCGCTGCCGGCGGCGGGTCGGCCGCTCCGATGGCGATGGTGTTCACGGTGCGGTTGACCGCACTGACGCCGGGCACGCCCGTGATCGTGGTCACCATCACGTCGGTGCCCTCGTGCTTCATCGAGAGCTGGTCGTTGATCGCCGACAGCGAGGTGGCCGGTACGGCGTCGTCCAGGGTGGTGTCCTGCGCGAATGTCGTGAAGCTGATCGTGCCGCCGGCCAGCAGGTCCGCCTTGTTGACAACGACGTTCACCGCGCCCAGGAACGGCAGCGGCTCAGGCTGATTGCGGTCGAAGTTGTTCCAGCCCAGCGTGACCTTGTCGTTGGTGTAGCCGAGCAGCGGCCGGTCCTGCAGCACGTTGGAGGTGTTGCTGCCGATGTTGTAGACGGTCCAGTGTCCCCGGGGGTCGGAGGTGTCGCTGACTGCGACGTCGTTCTCGTCTCCGCCGGCCAGGAGCCCCTCGTACGAGGCGAAGAACCGGCCGGATCCCGCGTCGTAGTGCACGCGCGGGTCACCGCCCGTGTCCGCCGCGAACCCGAAGAAGGTGCCCAGGTCGAACGGGGATCCCACCGCGTTGCCGGCCTTGTCGTAGATCTGGCCGGCGCGGTTGACGAACTGGACGATGTACGTCGGTCCGACCGCGAGATTGGTGTCGGAGGGTGCGGTTTGGGACGCGACGTCGTTGTCGCCGTTCCCGAGCGTGGGGAAGGTCTTCAGCCGCTCGACCACGGCCGAGGAAGGCACCGCCTTCGGTGACGTCGCGCCCTTCGGGGTCAGCAGCGCGGTGGTGACCGGCAGACTCGGCTGGCGCATCGGTCCCACGGGCGTCCGCCGCTTCGGAGGCGCGAGGTAGGGCCGCACCTGGGGCTCGGTGGTGCGCCGGGGACGGGGCAGCGCGCTCACGTCCACGCGCTGCTTCACTTCGGCCCGCGACAGCGTCCCTTCGCCCCCCGAAGGCGAGGGGACGCCGACCGAGGCCGGTGCGCTGGGGCGCGGTTCGGCGGGCGCCGCGGCGGCGGCCGGCGCAGCCGCGGTGAGGGTCACGGTCAGTGCGAGCAGGAGCGCACGCGACCAGCCGCGCGCGGTACGCGTCCTGCGCTGCGTCATACATCGGTTCATTCGGAGGATCCGTCTCGTCGACACGGGCTCCCCCCTTCATGCCTTGTCGGAGATACGGTCCCGCCGGCGGATCGGCAGCGGGCGGTCGTGGTCCTGCGGTAGCCGATGATCACGACCGGCTACCTATCGGATGGACCCACCGTGGGACTCCGGTCTGCGGCAGGAATTGCCGGTGTTTTCCCCCGTACGGCCTACTTCGTGGCGCGGAGTTCGCGCTTCACGACCTTTCCGCTCGCGTTGCGCGGGAGTTCGGTGACGAACTCGACCTCGCGCGGGACCTTGTAGTTGGCCATCTCCCGGCGGGACCAGGCGATCAGGTCGTCGGCGGTGAGGGTGGCGCCCGGGCGGCGCACCGCGTACGCCTTGCCGACCTCGCCGAGGCGCGGGTCGGGGACGCCGACGACGGCGATGTCGGCGATGTCCGGGTGCAGGCCGAGGAGTTGCTCTATCTCGGCGGGGTAGGCGTTGAACCCGCCGACGATGAACATGTCCTTGATCCGGTCGGTGATGCGCAGGTTGCCCTCGGCGTCGAGGACCCCGACGTCGCCGGTGCGCAGCCAGCCGTCGGGGGTTACGGCCTCGGCGGTCTCGGCCGGGTCCTCGAAGTAGCCCTGCATGACGTGGTGGCCGCGGACCCACACCTCCCCCGCGGTGCCGGCGGGCGAGGCCTGCCCGTGCTGGTCGGCGACCCTCACCTCGGTGTCCGGGATGGCCCGCCCCGAGGTCGAGGCGATGACCTCGGCCGGGTCGCCGCGGCGGCACATCGTGACGATGCCGCTGGCCTCGGAGAGCCCGTACGCAGTGAGCACGGTGGAGATGTGCAGCTCGCCGCGGAGCCGCTCCACGAGCTGGAGCGGGACGACGGCGGCGCCGGTGACCACCAGGCGCAGCGCCGACAGGTCGTGGTGGTCGCGCTGCGGGTGGTCGAGGAGGGACTGGTGGAGGGTGGGCGGGCCGGGGAGTACGGAGATCCGCTCGGCAGCGATGTTGGCGAGGACGGTGTCCACGTTGAAGACGGGCTGCGGGACCATCGTGGCGCCGCGCATCAGGCAGGCGATGATGCCGGCCTTGTAGCCGAAGGTGTGGAAGAAGGGGTTCACGATCAGGTAGCGGTCGCCCTCGCGCAGGCCGGCGAGCTCGCTCCACACGTCGTAGCAGCGCAGCGACTGGGCGTGGGTGATGACGGCGCCCTTGGGGCTGCCCGTGGTGCCCGAGGTGAAGATGATGTCGGAGGGGGCGTCGGGGCGGATCGACTCGGCGCGCTCGCGCACGGTCGGGGCGCCGACCCCGTCCCCGCCGGCCAGGAACTCCTTCCAGGTGCGGAAGTCGTCCGGGGCGTCCTCGGCGAGCACGACGACCTGTTCGAGGTGCGGCAGCCCGGGCAGCGGCCCGTGCCCCTCCCCTTCGGCGGCGGCGCGGCGCAGGGAGGCCACGTACGAGGTGCCGAGGAAGGTGCCGGTGACGAACAGGAGCCTGGCCCGGCTGCGCCGCAGGACGTACGCGGCTTCGGAGCCTTTGAAACGGGTGTTGAGGGGGACGAGGACGGCGCCCGCCGAGACCGCGCCGAGCGCGGAGACGATCCACTCCAGGGTGTTGGGGGCCCATACGGCGACGCGGTCCCCCGGCTCGACCCCGGCGCCGATCGCGGCGGCCGCGGCCCGCTCCACGCGCTCGCCGAGCTGCGCGTAGCTGATGCGCACGCGCCCGTCGACGACGGCCTCGCGGTCGGCGTACCGTGCGGCCGCCGCGCGTACCAGTCCCGCGATGCTGCCCCAGCGCAGATCCCCCCGCGCGGCTTCGGTCATCGCACACCCCTCCCGATAGCTGACTATCCGTCAGATTAGCTGTAGCCTTCGCGGCTGTCAGTACTGGTGCAGCTCCGGAGGTGGCGATGGCGGCAACACTCAAGGACGCTACGGCGATAGTCGGGATCGGCCAGACCGCCTTTGCCAAACGACTCCCCGAGTCCGAGAAGGAATTGGCCTGCCGCGCCATCCTCGCGGCCCTCGCGGACGCCGGAATAGCGCCCTCCGAGGTCGACGCCTTCTCCTCGTACACGATGGAGGAGACCGACGAGGTCGAGGTCGCCAAGGCCATCGGCGCCGGCGACGTCACCTTCTTCTCCAAGATCGGCTACGGCGGCGGCGGTTCCTGCGCCACCGTCGGCCACCTCGCGGCCGCCGTCGCCACCGGGCAGGCGAGCGTGGGCGTCGCCTGGCGCTCGCGCAAACGCGGCTCCGGCCCGCGCCCCTGGAAGAACACCGCGGTCCAGCTGCCCACCCCCGGCCAGTGGACCCGCCCCTTCGGACTGCTGCGCCCCGCCGACGAGATCGGGATGCTGGCCCGGCGCTACATGCACGAGTACGGGGCCACCCGCGACCACCTCTTCAACGTCGCGATGGCCTGCCGCAACCGGGCCAACGAGAACCCGGCCGCGATGATGTACGAACGCCCGCTGACCCGCGAGATGTACATGACCTCCCGCATGATCAGCGATCCGCTCTGCCTCTTCGACAACTGCCTGGAGACCGACGGGGCGCTGGCCTGCGTGATCGTCTCCGCCGAGCGGGCCCGCGACTGCCGCCGGAAGCCCGTGTACGTCCACTCCGTCGCCCAGGGCCTGCCGGCCCAGCACCACGGCATGGTCAACTACTGGAACGACGACCCGCTGTCCGGACCCGCCTGGACCGCCGCCCGGCACCTGTGGAAGCAGGCCGACTTCGGGCCGCAGGACGTGGACGTGGCCCAGATCTACGACGCCTTCACCCCGCTCATCCCGCTGTCCCTGGAGGGCTACGGCTTCTGCGGGCGCGGCGAGGGCGCCGCGTTCACCGAGGGCGGGGCCCTGGAGATGGGCGGCCGGCTCCCCATCAACACCGGGGGCGGCGGGCTGTCCGAGGCCTACGTACACGGCTTCAACCTGATCAACGAGGGCGTCAAGCAGCTCCGGGGGATCTCCACCGCCCAGGTGCCGGACGCCGCGACCTGCCTGGTGACGGCGGGCGAGGGTGTCCCGACGTCCGCGATCCTGCTGAGGAGCTGACCCCATGACCACCACCTCCGCTTCCGCGGACGAGCTGCTCCTGCCCGTCCCCGACGAGGACGGCGCCCCCTTCTGGGAGTACGCGGCCCGGGGCGAACTCCGCGTCCAGGCCTGCACCGACTGCGGCCGGCTCCGCTTCCCGCCCCGCCCGTGCTGCCCGCACTGCCAGTCGTTCGACTCCGAGTGGCGGCCGATGTCGGGCCGGGGCCGGATCTGGTCGTACGTCCTGCCGCATCCGCCACTGCTGCCCGCGTACGCCGCGCAGGCCCCGTACAACGTGATCCTCGTGGAGCTCGCCGACGCCCCGCACATCCGCCTCGCCGGGAACCTGGTCACCTCGGCCGACGCCCCGCTGAACTCGATGGACCCGGCCCGGCTGCGCATCGGCGCCCGCGTCCAGGTGGCGTTCACCAAGGTCGGCGGGGCGTCCGTGCCGCGCTGGGTCCTGGAGAAGCCGTGACGCTGCGGGTGGAGCGGGACAAGGCGAGCGGGGTCGCGGTCGTCACCCTGGACCGGGAGCGCAAGCACAACGCGATCGACCTGGCGACGGCCGCCGAACTGGGCGCGGTATGGCGGGAGTTCCGGTACGAGGACGACGTACGGGCGGTGGTGCTGACCGGCGCCGGGCGGGCGGCCTTCTGCACGGGCATCGACCGCGGGGTGGAGGTCCCGCAGCCGTCCTCCCCGTACTCGGTGGACGACCCGCTGGTGGCCATCGGCCCGAAGGCGAACGACCTGTGGAAGCCGGTGATCGCCGCCGTCAACGGCATGGCGTGCGGCGGGGCCTTCTACCTGCTGGGCGAATCGGAGTTCATCGTCTCCTCCTCGGCCGCGACGTACTTCGACCCGCACACGACGTACGGGATGGTCAGCGCGTACGAGGCCGTCTACATGGCGCAGCGGATGCCGTTCGGGGAGGCCGCCCGGATGTCCCTGATGGGGACGGCGGAACGGCTCTCCGCGCGGCGGGCGTACGAGATCGGCCTGGTCTCGGAGCTGGCCGAGCCCGGGGAGCTGCTCCCGGCGGCGCTACGGGCGGCGCGGACGCTGGCCGGCTATCCGACGGAGGCCGTGCAGGGCACCGTACGGGCCCTGTGGTCGGCGAAGCAGGCCGCGCTGGCGCAGGCGCTGGCGCAGGCTCCGGCGCTGATCGCGCTGGGGAACCTGCCCCCGGAGCGGCAGGCGGACCTGTTCACGGGGCGCCGGGCGGCGGCGCCGGAGCCACGGGTGCGCTAACGGGTGCGCTAGTTGATCGTGCCGAGGACGCAGCTGGTGACCTCGGCCGCCTTGTCCTTCTGGACCATCGCTGCGGTGACCGTCTGGGTTTCGCGGGCCTTGAGCGAGACCCGGACGGAGGTCCGCTCCACGACTCCGGACGCGCCCTGGAAGACGACGGGGACGTCGATGAGGCGCGAGGTGTCCACGTCCGAGGTGACCTTGAGGACGGCCTTCGGGCTGCCGGGCCCGGCGCAGGTGACGACCTGGGCGTGTGCGGGCGGGCCGGCGCTCTTGCTCGGCGAGGGGGTCGACTTCCCGCCGCCGTTGCTGTTGTTGGTGCTGCTGTTGTTGGTGCTGCTGTTGTTGCTGTTGTAGCTGCTCCGCTTCTTGGAGCTGGAGCAACCACCGCCACTGCCGCTGCCGCTGCTCTTCGAGCCGTGCCCGTGCCCGCTGGACGAAAATCCCGTGAGCGCGAACACGACGGCGACCAGCACCGCGGTGAACCTGATCCGACGTCCAGCCACCATGGCTCGAAACCCCTCCCCTGGACAACGGCGGGCCACGCTATCACCGCTTGCCTCGTTCACAGTTGCCATGCATATGATCAAACCCGGCCAACGGGGAGGCGCACCATGTCCGGTTCCTTGCGGCGCAGTCGATGGTGAAAACACTGTGAAAGCTGTGAGGGGATCCGGTGCTGACCTACTACGAAGTCATGACCACGGACCTGGGCCTGCTGACGACGGCAGCCGGCAAATGGGATGAAATGGCGGGCGAGCTGAAGAAGGTCGAGACCCGCTACGGCGACACCGTCCAGAAGATCGCCGTGGGCGGGGAGACCTGGAACGGAGTCAGCCAGCAGACCGCCCATACGAACTTCGCGGCGACCCGCTACGAGTACACGGCCGCGCAGGCCCAGGCCAAGGCGATCGCGAGCCTGATGCGGGACGCGCACACCCAGTTCGCCGACCTGAAGAAGAAGCTGGAGAGCGCCCGCGACGACGCGATAGCCGCCGGCATGACGGTCTCCGAGCAGGGCCACGTCGCCTTCGACTGGGGCAAGCTCACGCCCTCCGAACGCAGCGCGTACCACCACGACCCCGACGGCCAGAAGACGATCAGCGACGCCGTCACCAAGTGGCAGAAGCACATCGACGACCGCGTGAAGGCCGTCTCCGAGCTCGACACCAACGTCAAGACCGCCCTCAGCGCCGCCGTCATCGACAGCAACCGGGACATCTTCGGCAAGGGCAACGACGAAACGCTCAACGGGTTCAACCGCTACGCCGAGGGCGACCTGGACAAGGCCGCCAAGAAGCTCGACGACGGTACCGGGGACAAGCCCAAGGAAGACGACGGCTTCACCTTCACCGGACCCGACGCGGGCCTGAAGCTCACCGGCACCAAGTACGGCAAGGAGGGGTCGATCAAGCTCTACGCCGACCTCTTCCACATGAATTACAAGGGTGAGTACAACAACGGGTCGCTCACGCTCGCCGGGGTCGACGACATGTACCTGGGAGCCAGGGCGTCCGCGAACTACGGCTTCACCGACAAGGGCCTCGTCGGCAAGGTGGAGGCGTCCGCGGGCATCCGGGCGATGCTGGAGGGGCACGCCAACTACGGGATCGTCGGCGGCTACGGGCGCGCCGAGGGATTCGCGGGCGGCGAGGCCTCCGCCGGCGTCACGCTGGGCAAGACGGGCTTCAACGGCAACTTCAAGGCGTTTGCGGGCGAAAAGGGCAGCGTCGCCACGGGCGGGGAGGTCGCCGGGCTCGGCGCCGGCGCCACGGCCGAGGGCTGGTACGGCGCGGGCGCGGAATTCAAATGGGACTTCGGCAAGGGGGAGGACGGCAAGTACCACTTCGGCGGCAAGGCGGGCCTCGCCCTCGGGCTCGGCGGCGCCGTGGGAGGCGAGTTCACGGTCGACCCGGGCAAGGTCAAGGACGCCGCGGTCGACGCGGCCGACTGGGTGGGTGATACGGCCGGCTCCGTCAAGGACGAAGTCACCAGCTGGTTCGACTGATCGACTGTTGTACTCCCCCTGTGGAAGGAGGGCCTGAAATGCCCACGACCCTGCCGGTGCCGATCGAGTTCAGCCTGCCCGAAGGCTGGCAAGCCGCCCCTCCGGACGAGGTGGGCGCGCCGGGCGTGGCGTTCATCGCGCTGTACGAGCGGCCGGACGACGGGTTCACCGCCAACATCACCATCGACGGGGACTTCCGCCCGGACGAGGCGACGCTGACCGACATGGGCGACGAGTCCGTGGAGCGGCTGCGCCAGGCCGCCGAGTCGGTGGTGGTGACCAGCCGCCGCGAGCTCGGCTCCGAGGCCTCGCCCGGCCTGGCCCAACGGCTGACCCTGTCGGCCGTCGGGGCCGGCGTGCGCCGCGACCTCGTCCAGTCGCACGTCTACCTGGCCGTGCTGGACCGGAAGGACACGCACCGGCGTGCGGTGATCCGGCTGATCCTGACCTCGACCGCGGCGCAGGAGGAAGGCGTCGTGGGCGACTTCCAGGAGTTCCTGCGCACGGTCAGCCTCGACACCGGGACAGGGGCCTAGCGATGGGCCGTCTCTGGGACAGGTACATGGGCACGGTCCGGGCCGACGCGGGAGCCACCGCGATCCCCACCACGGAGCTGCGGGCCGCGCTGCTCGCGCTGAACGGCACCGGTGTGGTGTTCAGCGTCCACGAGGCAGGCAGCGGGGGCGCCGATCTGGTGGCGGACTGGAAGGTCATGGAACCCGCCACCGGCACGGGCCTGAACCGCCGGCAGGTGGAGCGGACCTTCAAGGTCTGGATGCGCCTGCTCCCCGAGGTGCGCGAGGTGCGGGCCATGGACGAGCAGTGGGCGGTGACCCGGGCCGGGGCCCCGCCGGGACGGACCGTGCAGCGCGAGCACGGCCGCGGGCCGATCCGCCACAGGCAGAAGCAGTGGACCTTCGAACGCGGACCCGACGGCCAGCGGCAGAAGGTCGAGTCGTTCCGCCTCGACACCCGCGACCTGAAGGACCCGCTGCGCAAGACGGTCCTCGGGGCGGGCTGGAGCTGGCACGGGGTCCGCAGGCTCTGACGGCCCCGCCCTGTCCGTGTACCCGGACATGGCGGCGGCCCCGACCCCCGGTGAGGGGGCGGGGCCGACCAGCCGGTACGGCGGTGGTGCGGGGTGGATCAGGCCTCGACGACGCCCGAGGCGGCGATCTCGATCTTGCCGCGGGTGGAGCCCGAGGGGGAGCCGAGCTTCTCGATCGCGTCGACGATCTCGGAGCCCTCGACGACCTCGCCGAAGACGACGTGCTTGCCGTCCAGCCACGGGGTGACGACGGTGGTGATGAAGAACTGCGAGCCGTTGGTGTTGCGGCCGGCGTTCGCCATCGACAGCAGGTACTTGCGGTCGTGCTTCAGCTGGAAGTTCTCGTCCTCGAACTTCTCGCCGTAGATGCTCTTGCCACCGGTGCCGTTGTGGTTGGTGAAGTCGCCACCCTGCAGCATGAACTGCGGGATGACGCGGTGGAAGCCGGAGCCCGCGTAGCCGTAGCCGTTCTGGCCGGTGGCCAGCTCACGGAAGTTCCGGGCCGTCTTCGGGACGACCTCGTCGAAGAGGCTGAAGACGATGCGGCCGGCGGGCTGGCCGTCGATGTTGATGTCGAAGTAAACGTTGCTCATGGGGTCCATCCTGTCACTCCCGGTGCCGCACGCGACCCGGAGGGGCCCGAAAACCCTCACCCGGCCGTACGGGTGCCCGTGCCCTTGGCCGCATCCAGGGCGTACACGCAGCGGTCCTTGCTGCACGCGTAGACCACGCCCGCCTCGGCCACCGGGGCGCCCGTGATCTCCCCGCCCGTGGCCAGCTTCCAGCGCAGCTGGCCGCCCGCCGCGTCCAGGGTGTACAGGCAGTGGTCGGCCGAGCCGAAGTGCACCCGGCCGTCGGCGACCGCCGGCAGGCCGGTGATCTCGCCACCCGCGGCGAAGCGCCACTTGGGGGTGCCGGTGACCGCGTCCAGCGTGTAGAGGGCGCTGCCGGCACCCAGGTGGACGTTGCCGTTCGCGACCACCACCGGGTCCGAGGACTGCCGTGCCTCCGTCGCGATCCGCCAGCGGTCCTGGCCGGTGGCCGCGTCGAGGGCGTACACGGTGCCCAGGTAGTCGGCGAGGTAGACCCCGCCGCCCGTGACCGCCGCGCCGGGCGCGAACGCCGGGGCGGCCAGGAAGACCGCCGGGGCCTCGAAGTGCCAGCGGACCCGGCCCGAGGCCCGGTCCACGGACAGCACGCGGGTGCCGGCGGCGATGTAGACGTTGCCGTCCGGGGCCGGGGTGACCCGTACCGGGACGTTGCCGCAGGAGGCCGCGTCGCCGACCGGGTACGACCAGGCCTCGCGGCCGCTGCGGGCGTCCAGGGCCCGCAGCCGCGCGTCCTGCCACACGTACACCGTGCCCTCGTGGAGGACGGGGGCCGCCTCCGGGGTCTCGAAGTCGCTCTGGGCGCCGGTCAGCTCCCACAGCTTCTGGCCGTTGGAGGCCTCCCAGCCCTGTACGCCGCCCCCGCGCGTGGCCGTGACGACGGTGCCCCGGTCGGCGCGCAGCGCGTACACCCAGGCGTCGGTGTTCAGCCGCCAGCGCTCGGAGCCGTCGCCGGCGTCGAGCGCGTAGAGGGAGGGCCCGTCGGAGGCGTGGATGCGGCCGTCCGAGACGGCCATGGACCAGGCGACGTCGCGGGTCTTGAACTGGCGCCGGCCGCTGGCCACGTCCAGCGCGTGCACCTCGAAGGAGGTCACGTACAGCAGGTCTCCGGCGACGGTCGGGGTGCCCCAGACCTCGTTCGACATGCGGAAGCGCCAGGGCCGCCAGCGGCCGCTGTCGGGGCCCGCGCTCGGCGAGGGCACCACGGCCGACGCGGAGGAGGACGCCGGGGCGTGGGCCTGGGAGGAGGCGGCCGCGCCACCGCCCGGCGGGCGGACCCAGCCGGTCGCCGAGTCGGCGGCGGCCGCGTGCGCGGCGGGCGCCGCGGCGGCCGCGCGCGGCCCGGGCCCGATCGGCACCGGGGAGCCCCGATCCGGACCGGCTCGCCGGACGGCGCCGGGGAGACCGGCCGCGGCGGGTGCTGCGGACGCTGGGGCAGGGCCTGGCCGGTGCGCGGGTCGACCCAGGGGTCGGCGGGCCCACCGGCGCCGCCGCGCGGCTCCCGGCGGTGCGTCGCCGCGTCGGAGCCGCGCCCCGGGGAACGGCCGGGCGCCGGGACCGGCGCGGCCGCCGTACGCTGCCCGGCGCGCCGGGCCTCGATCATCGCGACGGCCCGGCCCGGCAGCCACGCCGAGGCGGTACCGCTGTCGTCGCCGCCGTCGAAGAGGTGCGGGGCGAGCTGCGCCTGGAGGTCGGCCGGGGTCGGGCGCTGGGTCGCGTCCATCTGCATGCAGGAGTCGATCAGCGGCCGCAGCTCGTCCGGGAGCCCCTCCAGGTTGGGCTCGTCGCGCAGCAGCATGAACACCGTCTCCACCGGGTTGGCCCCGTGGTACGGCGGATGCCCGGTCGCGGCGAAGACGAGGGTCGAGCCGAGCGAGAAGACGTCGCTGGCGCCCTTGACGCTGCGCGAGTCCTTCGCCTGCTCGGGCGACATGTACGCGGGCGTGCCGACGGCGACGTTCGTCATGGTCAGGCGGGTGTTGGAGACGCCGCTCGCGATGCCGAAGTCGATCACGCGCGGGCCGTCCTCGACGACGAGCACGTTGGACGGCTTCAGGTCGCGGTGGACGAGGCCCGCCCCGTGGATGGACTGCAGGGCCTCGGCGATGCCGGCGGCGAGCCACCGTACGGCCTGGGCGGGCATCGGCCCGCACTCGTTGACGATCTCCTCCAGGGAGGGCGCCGGGACGTACGCGGTCGCCAGCCACGGCACGGCGGCCCGCGGGTCGGCGTCGACCACGGCCGCGGTGTAGAAGCCGGACACGGCGCGCGCCGCCTCCACCTCACGGGTGAAGCGCACCCGGAACAGCTGGTCCTCGGCGAGCTCGGTCCGCACCGTCTTGATCGCCACCCGGCGTCCGGATGCCGACCGTGCGAGATAGACCAGCCCCATGCCGCCGGCGCCGAGCCGTCCCAGCACCTCGAAGGGGCCGATCCGTCTCGGGTCGTGCTGCGTCAGCTGCTCCACCACTCGCCTCACAATCCCCGTACGGGCCTTTGCCGGGCCCGTTCCCACCTGCACGCGCGCCGGCACGGCGGTCGGCCCCGTGCAGCGTCTCACCCCGGGCGCCGCCCGGAGTCGCGCAACCCCGATTCTGTCAGGCCCGCGCGCAGGGCGCGTCGTCACAGTCCAGGAGGACCCGGGAGGACCCGGGAGGGCGTCACTGACCGAGCGGACCGGTACGGGGCTCCGAGAGCAGGGCGAACACCGCGCCCTGGTTGTCGGCGACGACCGCGATCCGCCCGTGCGGCGTGTCGAAGGGGTCGGCGGTGACCCGGCCGCCGAGCCGCTTGACCGTGGCGACGGACTGGTCGACGTCCGGGACGGCGAAGTACACGAGGAAGTGCGCCGGCATGATCTCCGGGAACGCGTCGGTGATCAGGCTGCGCCCCATGACGGCGGTCTCGGCCCCGGGCCGGCTGCCGGGCGGGGACCACAGGCGGTACTCGACGCCGCTGCCCGCGTCGTCCTGGTCCTCGGGGACGTAGCCGAAGACGTTGGCGTAGAAGACGTCGACCGCGTCGCGGGCGCGGGTGTAGAGCTCGCTCCAGCAGTACGTGTACGGCTCCTGCTGGGCCTCGAAGCCGTGGTGGGTGCCGGGCTGCCACAGGCCGAAGACGGCCCCGCCGGGGTCGGCGGCCAGCGCGGCGCCCCCGTACGGGCCCACCGGCTGGGGCTCCATGACCATCTGGCCGCCGGAGGCGCGGATGCGGGCGGCGCAGGCGTAGGCGTCGGAGGTGTAGAGGTAGATCCCCCAGACGGTGGGCATGCGGCCGTCGGGTTTGGGGGCGAGGGCGGCGACGTTGCGGCCGCGGCTGTAGGCCTGGGTGTAGCCGCCGTACTCGGGGCCGGCTCCGGCGGCGAAAGTCCACCCGAAGAGCTCACCGTAGAAGCGCTTGCCGGCCTCGACGTCCGGCAGCGAGGCGTCCACCCAGCAGGGTGTTCCCTCCGCGAATGCGGCCATGGCCCGGTTCCTTCCGTTGTGCCCCTCTGTGTCCCTCAGCCATGATCTGCCCGAAAACTTGTCCACAGCCTGTTGATAAGACTAATCGGGGGATTTCGAGAGGAAGCGGGCGGGGTGGGTCCGAGGCGAATTCGCCTCGGAATCGGCCCGGAACCGGCCCGGAACCGGCCTTGACGACGGCTTCGCCCGCGCGGAATTCGCACCGGATCTGTGCGGGATGAGCCCGGAACCGGCACGTCCATCGCCCGGAACCGGCACGTCCGTGACCCGGAAACCGCCGCCCGCGGCGGCCCGGGGCGCGGCCTTCACCCAGGCCAGGGGTCACGTAACCCCATTTGCAGGCGGCCGAATCGCGCGCAGATCACCCCTCGGTAAGCTGACGGCATGACAGGACAAGTACGCACCGTCGACGGCCGCGTTGCCGGCCGGCGCGGTCAGGCGACGCGGCAGAAGCTGCTCGACTGCCTCAGCGAGATGCTCAGCTCCTCGCCGTACCGCGACGTCAAGGTGATCGACGTCGCCCGCAAGGCCGGCACCTCCCCCGCGACCTTCTACCAGTACTTCCCGGACGTCGAGGGCGCCGTCCTGGAGATCGCCGAGCACATGGCCACGGAGGGCGCGCAGTTGACGGCGCTCGTCGAGGGCCGCAACTGGGTCGGCAAGGCCGGCTGGCAGGCCGCCGAGGAACTCGTCGAGGGATTCCTCGACTTCTGGCGGCGCAACGACGCGATCCTGCGGGTCGTCGACCTCGGCGCGGCCGAGGGCGACAAGCGCTTCTACAAGATCCGCATGAAGATCCTGAACTCCGTCACCAACTCCCTCACGGAGTCGATGAAGGAGCTCCAGGCCAAGGGCAAGGTCGACAAGGACGTCAGCCCGGCGGCGATGGCGGGTTCGCTGGTCGCGATGCTGGCCGCGGTCGCCTCGCACCAGAAGGGCTTCCAGACCTGGGGCGTCAAGCAGGCCGAGCTCAAGCCGAACCTGGCGCTGCTCGTCCACCTGGGCATCACCGGGAAGAAGCCGACCAAGTAACGGCGGACCCTCCCCGGGGTCCGCCGCCCTCCCACCCCTCGCTGTCCCCGCACCTGCCCCTGCCCGCACTTCCCGGTCCCGCGCTACACCCCTTCCCCCGCACCCCTCTTCCGCTCTCTCACCGGCCGCCCGCCGCAATCAGCGACGCTCCAGGCGGAACAGCCGGATCTCGCGCTCGATGCGCGCCTGGTACGTCGCGTACGGCGGCCAGAACCCCAGCACGGCCTGCCACGCCGCCGCGCGCTGCGCCCCCTCCAGCAGCCGGGCCCGTACGGCGATGTCCTGACCCTTCCAACTCACGTCCGCGTCAGGGTGCTTGAGCAGGTTCGCGGTCCACGCCGGGTGTCCGGGGCGGCCGAAGTTGGAGCCGATCAGGAGCCAGCTGACGCCCCCCTCCTCCGGCATGCAGGCGAGCGGCGTGGTGCGCGGTTCGCCCGTCTTGGCGCCCTTGGCGGTCAGGATCACGCCGGGGAGCATCTGGGCGCTGAGGATGACCTTGCCGCGGGTCAGCCTGTGCACCGCCTTGTCCATGGCCGGGATGAAATGCGGAGCGATCTTGGCGAACAGCATGGTCGAGGAGACCTTCTGCATCAGCTTGACGCCGACTGCCACTGCCATCAGACGGCCACCTTCTCTTGTGGGGTGGTGAACAGGCCCGCGCGGTGGGCGGCGTGCGCCCGCAGCCGGTGGACGGGGCCGAACAGCAGCTCGTCGGCCGCCGCCCGCTTGAAGTACAGGTGCGCGTCGTGCTCCCAGGTGAAGCCGATGCCGCCGTGCAGCTGGATCGCCTCGCCCGCCGTGATCCGCAGGGCCTCCAGGGCCTGGGCGAGGGCGAGGCCGCCCTGCTGCGGGTCCCAGGCGGCGTAGTAGGCCGCCGAGCGGGCCGCCTGGACGTGTACGTAGAGGTCGGCGAGCCGGTGTTTGACCGCCTGGAACGAGCCGATGGGCCGTCCGAACTGCTCGCGCTGGCGTACGTACTCCACCGTGCGGGCCAGCGCCTGCCCGGCCGCGCCGACCGCCTCGGCGGCGAGGACGGCGGCGGCGGTGCGCCCGGTGGACGCCAGCGCGGCGAGGACTGCCTCGTCGGTGGCGTTGTCGGTGTCGGCGCCGAGCAACTCGGCCGGGGTGTCGCGGAGTTGGACGCGGCCCTGCGACCGGGTCTCGTCCAGGGTGGTCTGCCGCGACCGGGCCAGTCCGGCCGCGTCCTCCCGTACGAGGAACAGCAGGGTCCGGCTCCGGGCGAACCCTCCGGTGTGCGCGGCGACCAGCAGCAGGGAGGCGCTGTGCCCGTCGAGCACCTGGGCGGCCTCCCCGTACAGCCTCCATCCGCCGTCTTCGCCGGGCCGGGCCTGAACCCCGCCTGCGCGTCCCCCGCCGGCCCACTCCCCGGGGGCGTTGTCGCCGGTCAGCGCGAGGGCGGTGGACAGCGCCGGGCCGGGGACGGCGAGGGCGGCGGTGAGCCCGCCGGCGGCGAGCGCCGGGAGCAGCGCGGAGCGCTGGGCGGCGGTGCCGAGGGCGGTGATCAGCGGTACGGCGAGCGCGGCGGTGGCCAGCAGCGGCGAGGGCAGCAGCGCCCGGCCGGTCTCCTCGCAGGCCAGCGCCAGGTCGGCGGGGGTGCAGCCGACGCCCCCGTACTCCTCGGCGACGGCGATGCCGGGCAGGCCGAGCTGCTGCGCGAGCTGCTGCCAGAGCTCTCGGTCGTGTCCGGCGGCGGTGCGGACGGCGGCCTTGACCTCGTCCGGGCCGCAGCGTTTGCCCAGGATCTCGCGCAGGGTGCGGCGCATCTCGTCCTGCTCCGCGGTGAAGGCGGCATCCATCGTCGGGCTCCTCCCCGTATCTGACGGGCCGTCATGTTAGGGCGGGCGGCGGCAGATGCACAGGGGGCGGGGCGCGCGGGTATCGCGAGGGGTGTGCGGCGCGGCCTAGAAACTGACGCTATGTCAGATGTACGGTCTGACGCATGCCTGGACCCACGCCTGGACCCACGACCGGACCCCGCACCGGACCCCGCACCGGACGCCGCCGGGTCGCCGTCGTCGGCGTCGCCCTCTCCGACTGCGGCCGGGTGGACGGCCCCACCCCGTACGCGCTGCACGCGCAGGCAGCCCGCCGCGCCCTGGCCGACTCCGGCCTGGACCGCTCCGTCATCGACGGCTTCGCCTCGGCCGGCCTCGGCGTCCTCGCGCCGGTCGAGGTGGCCGAGTACCTGGGGCTGCGCCCCACCTGGGTCGACTCCACCTCGGTGGGCGGCTCGACCTGGGAGGTCATGGCGGCGCACGCGGCGGACGCGATAGCGGCGGGCCACGCCAACGCCGTGCTGCTGGTCTACGGCTCGACGGCCCGGGCCGACATCAAGGCGCGGCGGCGCACCTCGAACCTGTCGTTCGGGGCCCGGGGGCCGCTGCAGTTCGAGGTGCCGTACGGGCACACGCTGGTCTCGAAGTACGCGATGGCCGCGCGACGCCACATGCACGAGTACGGGACGACGCTGGAGCAGCTCGCCTCGGTGGCGGTCCAGGCGCGGGCGAACGCGGCGACCAACCCGGACGCGATGTTCCGCGACCCGATCACGGTGGAGGACGTCCTGTCCGGCGAGATGATCGCGGACCCGTTCACGAAGCTGCACTGCTGCATCCGCTCGGACGGCGGCTGCGCGGTGCTGCTGGCGGCGGCGGACTACGTACCGGACACGGCGAAGGAGCCGGTCTGGATCCTGGGCTCGGGCACGTCGGTCTCCCACACGACGATGTCGGAGTGGGAGGACTTCACGGTGTCCCCGGCGGCGGTCTCGGGCCGCACGGCGTTCGAGCGGGCGGGGGTGACCCCGGCGGATGTCGACGTCGCGCAGATCTACGACGCGTTCACGTACATGACCCTGGTCACGCTGGAGGACCTCGGCTTCTGTGCGAAGGGCGAGGGCGGGGCCTTCGTGGAGAAGGGCCGCCTGCTCCGCGACGGCGAACTCCCGGTCAACACCGACGGCGGCGGCCTGTCGGCCTGCCACCCGGGCATGCGCGGCCTGTTCCTGATCGTCGAGGCGGTCCGCCAACTCCGCGGCGAGGCCGGCCCGGACCGCCAGGTCAGCAAACCGGGGGGCCGACGCCCCGAGGTGGCCCTGGCGTCGGGCACGGGGGGCTGGTTCTGCTCGTCGGGGACGCTGATCCTGGGGCGGGGGTAGGGGGGAACCGGGCGGGGTGGGGTCGGGTGGGCGGGGGCTGTCGGCTCGGGGTCGGGTGAGGTCGACCGGATGCCGGGGTCGGGACCCCTGATTCGGGGTCGGGTGAGGTCGACCGGGACGCCAAGGGCCGGGCTCCTGTCATTCGGGGTCGGTGGCGTGTCCGGGGGCGTCCCGTCAGTCCACTGTCCTTCCGTGTCGGGTCGTTCCGTGGGCGGGTTTTCGGGCGTCTGCACGCTCTCTGGGCTGGAAAGAGAGCGAGAGGGGGCGGAAAAGGGGGTGTGAGGGAGTCTGATGCCGGATTTCTCAACCTCCCACTCCGACAAGGCCCTTTGAGGGTCCGGATTGGCCACCAAAAGGGACAAATGACCTGCTGTCGCAGGCCAACGGCCCTCCATGCCGGCCGTGGGCGGCTTATGTCCAGCCACAGGCGGTCGTCGGACGCTATGCCGGGCGAAGCGCGTAGCGATTTGATGCGCATCCCGCCCGACCGGGACGGGATGGGCATCTCGTCGCTGTCTGGTGCAGGTTGGGCTGCCGGGGTGCGGGAAGGGGTGCACGGTGCCCCTTGGAGAGGACGGCTGAACCGGGTGGTGAGATCGGCATCCCTGAGGGACCCGAACCTGGACCTGCCCCCCTGACCGTTCCTTCGGGGGCTTCCCGACAGTCTTATGGCATTCCGGGGCGGGCCGGGCAGTCAAGGGTGGCCGAAGGCCATCGCGAAGCGACGCGAACGAAGTGAGCGCCCTTGACGGCCCGGACCGCACCGGAAGGACAGTGGACTGTCGGGAAACCCCCGGACTCCCTCTGATGCCGGTTGCCGGGACCCCGCCCCTCCCGACCCCGGCCAACAGACCGCCCCCGCCGCTCAGTACTGCCAGCGCGGCTGGCTTCCATCCAGGCGGCAGTAGATCAGGCGCCCGTTCTCGGCGTGGGTCGAGCGGCCCAGGTCTGCCTTGCGACAGAACTGGCCCGCCTTGTAGCAGTTCCCGGCGTTCGAGACGATCTCGCACGTGCCGCTCGCCGGATGGCTCGCCTCCTTCGTCGGCGCCTGCGTCGGCGCCTTCGTGGCGGGCGGCTTCGGCGTGCTGCCGGTCGAGCCGGAGGAGAGCGTACGGGTCGGAGCCGGCTTGGCGTCCGCCGTCTGCGCGGCGGGAGTGGGCGTGGGGGTCGGGGTCGGTGTCGCGGTCGGGGACGGTGTGGCCGTCACGGCCGGGGACGGCGTCGGTGTCGACGTAGGCGAGGCCGACACGCTCGCCGATGGTCTCGGCGGCAGCGACACCGCCGGGCCCCCGCCCTCAGCCGGGCCGCAGGCCGCCGCCGTGCAGGCGACCAGGAGGGCCACCACGGTGCGCCGGAGCACCCCGCCGCGCCCCCTCCCACCTATCCCGCTCGCCCCGCTCGTACCGCTCGCCCCGCTCGCCCCGCTCGCCCCGCTCGCTCTACCACTACCGCCGTTGCGCATGATGGGCCCCCACCTCAAGTCGTTGAAGGCTGCACATCATAGGAAGAGCGGAGGCTCCGAATCCGGCGAATGCCGAAGCTGGTCCCCATGGTTCGATGGGCGGTATGACCAGTGAGACCAGCAGCAGCGACGACTTCCACGCCACCCTGCACTCGCTGCGGGTGTGGGACGGCCCGCTGCCCGGCTTCGATCCGGACGCCGCGCCCGCCGAGCCGCTGGCACTGTTCCGGGAGTGGTTCCTGCACGCCGCCGCGGCCGGGCAGCCGGAGCCGCACACGATGAGCCTGGCCACCGTGGACGCCGACGGGCGGCCCGACGTACGCACCCTGATGCTGCACGACGCCGACGGGCACGGCTGGCACTTCGCCTCGCACGCCACCAGCGCCAAGGGCCGGCAGCTCGCCGGGCACCCGGACGCCGCGCTCGGGTTCTACTGGCCGGCCGTGGCCCGGCAGGTCCGGATCCGCGGCCGGGTCACCGCCCGCGGGCCGCAGGAGAGCCGGGCGGACCTGGCGGTCCGCTCGCGGGGCGCGCTCGCGGCGGCGCTGACCGGCCGGCAGAGCGAGGTGCTCGACAGCGTGGACGAGCTGCGGCGCGTCTCCGAGGCGGCCTGGGAGCGGGCCGGGTCGGAGCCGGACGCTCCGGCCCCGACCTGGACCCGGTACGTACTCGACCCGACCGAGGTCGAGTTCTTCCAGGGCGACCCGGCCCGCCGCCACATCCGGCTGCGCTACCGCCGCTCGCCGGGCGCCACCGCCTGGACCCGCGAGCTGCTCTGGCCCTGAAGGCGACTGCGTCAGGCGGCGTCCGGGCGGAACACCGCCACCCACACGCCCTCCGCCGCCTCGCGGAAGGCCACTTCGAGCGGCATGCCGATCCGCAGTTCCGCCGGGTCGCAGTCGACGACCTCCGTCATCATGCGCGGGCCCTCGGCCAGGTCCACCACGGCCGCGGTGTACGGGACGCGCGTCCCGAACGGCGGGAGGTCGTTGCGGTGGATCACCGACCACGTGTAGAGGGTGGCGCGGCCGCTCGCGGGCTCCCAGGCCACCCGCTCCTCGCCGGCCCAGCAGTACGGGCAGAACTCGCGCGGGTAGTGGTGCACCCGCCCGCAGTCCGCGCAGCGGCGCAGCAGGAGCCGGCCCTCGGCGGCCGCGTCCCAGTAGGGGCGGGTGAAGTCGTCGGTCTCGGGGAGGTCGTAACGCGGCGCGGCCACAGGACTCACAGCACTCACAGAACTCACAGGAACAGTCCGATCGCCGCATCCACGGACCACGTCTGCCACGCCATCGCGAAGAGCGCGACGAGCGAGATCAGGGCCATCATCGCGTTCTGCCCCTGCTCGGCCCAGTCGTGGATCATCAGCACCAGATACAGCAGGTTCAGCAGCAGCCCGCCGACGAGCGCGATCGGGGTCAGGAATCCGATCACCAGCCCCAGCCCGAGGGCGAGTTCCGCGTAGACGACGACGTACGCCATCAGCCGCGGGCGCGGCTGGACGACCTTCTCGAAGCCGCCCTTCACGAACGGCCAGCGGTGCTTGCCGGCGACGTCCGCGGCCCAGGCGATGCCGGTGCCGCGTTCGAACCAGCCCTTCTTGTCCTTGTGCCGCCAGCTCTCCAGCCACCACAGGCCGAGCCCTATCCGGAGCACGGCGAGCCACTCGGCCCCACTGAGCCAGATGGTCTGCATCGGCCCACCCCTTCCTCGATCTGACGGTACGTCAGTTCACCGGATCCCCGCCGATCCCGCAAGGCCCCGAACCGGAACCACGCGGAAGCGCGCGCAACCACGCGGCACCACCCGGAACCACCCGGAACCACCCACCCCTTCGTGGGCGTCCCCGACGTTGAACGTGTTCGAAATTTCGAGGAGAGTCGCACGATGAGCCACGACGCCCGACAGACCACGGGGCAGCAGCCCGCCTGGGGCGCCCACGTACCGCCGTCGCCCCCGATGCGGCGGAGCACGAAGCGGCTGATCGGTCTCGCCCTGCTCTCGGGCCTCGGGCCCCCGCTCGTCTGGTTCGGGGTGTTCCTGTGGGCGTTCGCCGGCGGCGGCACCTGGGGAACGCAACCCGCCCCCTGCTCCGAAGCGGTGTCGCAGTTCGGCGCCGCCCTGCCGTCCGGGACGGCCGGGGAGGCCTGCATCGAGATACTCGAAGGCGGCTACATCAGCCAGTGGGAAGGTTCGTTCGACATGCCGCGGAGCGAGGCCCGGGCGTGGCTGGTCTCGCTCCCGGGGGACCGGTGCAACCCTGCCTGCCGGCCCAGCCCCGACGGCGTGACGGAGGATTCGTACGGGCTCCAGCTCAACACCTACCGCCCCGACCGGCGCGGGCACGACTCCCTGGACGTGCGCGTCCTGTGGACGGACGAGCAGCGCGCCAAGGTCACGTTCCGGACGTACCCCATGTGAGGCGCGCCGCCGGCAGCCACCCCGGGGCCGCCCGCCCCTCTCCCCCGGCCCGCCGTCCAACCGCCCCGTGATCGATCCGCAATCGATTCCCTCCTTGTCCGAGACCCATCAACGCTGTGTGTCGATACGCTCACTCCTCATGCCCGGAGTCCCCACACCCCCCGACATGTCCTCCACCCAGCCCCGCCCGGTCTACGTGATCGGCGCCGGGCCCGGCGGCCTCGCCGCGGCCGCCGCGCTGCGCGCCCGCGGGGTGCGCGCGGTGGTCGTCGAGAAGTCCGATGCGGTCGGCGCCTCCTGGCGGGGGCACTACGACCGGCTCCACCTGCACACCACCCGCCGGCTTTCCGCCCTCCCCGGGCTGGCCATGCCGCGCCGGTTCGGGCGGTGGGTGTCGCGGGACAACGTGGTGCGGTACCTGGAGAGGTACGCCGAGTTCCACGGGCTGGAGGTCGTCACCGGCGTCGAGGTGACCCGGATCGACCCCGCCCCCGGCGGGGACGGCTGGCTGCTGCACGCCACCGGCGGGCGGGTGCTCGACGCCCGGGCCGTCGTCGTCGCCACCGGGTTCAACCACACGCCCGCGCTCCCCGACTGGCCGGGCCGGGGCACGTACACCGGGCAGCTGCTGCACGCCCGCGAGTACCGCAACGCCACCCCGTACGAGGGCCGGGACGTGCTCGTCGTCGGCACCGGCAACACCGGCGCCGAGATAGCCGTCGACCTGGTCGAGGGCGGGGCCGCCCGGGTGCGGCTCGCCGTGCGCACCGCCCCGCACATCGTGCGCCGCTCCACCGCGGGCTGGCCCGCGCAGCGCAGCGGGATCCTGGTGCGGCGGCTGCCGGTACGGCTCGTGGACCGGCTCTGCGCGCTCATCGCCAAGGCCTCCGTCCCCGACCTGACGGCGTACGGACTCCCCCGCCCCGGCACCGGCCTCTACAGCAGGGTCAAGGAGGGCGCGGTCCCGGTCCAGGACGTCGGCCTGATCGACGCCGTACGCGCGGGCCGGGTCGAACCGGTCGCCGCCGTGGCCTCGTTCGACGGCGCGGACGTGGTTCTCGCCGACGGCTCCCGCATCACCCCGGACGCGGTGGTCGCGGCCACCGGATACCGCCGCGGCCTGGAGGGCCTGGTCGGGCATCTGGACGTACTCGACGGGCACGGCCGCCCCCGTACGCACGGCACCCGCTCCCCCGCGCAGGCCCCAGGCCTCTACTTCACCGGCTTCACCAACCCCATCAGCGGCATGTTCCGCGAGATGGCCCTGGACGCGGAGAAGATCGCCAAGGTGGCCTCCCGCCGCCTCGGCCCCCGGACCGGGCTGCCGCCGGTCACCCCCCTCCCGGACACGGGCCTGCGCCCGGTCGACCCCCTCGCCTGACCGTCCGGGGCCGTCCGGGACCGCCCAGGCTCAGGCCCGGGCGGCCCCGGCCCGTACTTCACCGGCTTCACCGACCCCGTCAGCGGCCGAAAACGCGCCCTGGACCCCTCCCGGCGGGATCTGTCACCGTTCCACACACCACCTCCACCAGCTTTCCTGCGCAGCACTGTTCCTGACGGCACGTCAGTTCAGTAATCTGACTACGCGTCAGTTATTGAGGTTCATCGAGCAGGAGCGGGCGGAACGATGCTTGGATCTACTCACGGCACCCTCACCACCGACTTCCGCGCACGTGTCGAGGCCTGCGGGGAGACCCCCAGGACGGCCGTCCACTCCACGGCGGCGCCGTCCGCCGCGGACGCGGTCGCGGTGGACGTCAGCGGACGGCCCCTGCACGCCGATGTCCCCGACCTCGACCGGTTCTTCCGGCCCGGGTCCGTGGCCGTCATCGGCGCCTCCGACGCAGAAGGCAGACCGAACACCGGGATCACCCGCCAGCTCATCGCCTGGGCGGAGCGCGTCGGCGCCCGGATCCACCCCGTGCACCCCACCCGCCCCACCGTCTTCGGGCTGGCCTGCCACGCCTCCGTGGCCGAGCTGCCCGAGCAGGTGGACCTCGCCGTCCTCCTGGTCGGCGATCCGCTGCCCGTGATCGAGGAACTGGCCGAGGCCAAGGTGAAGTTCGCCGTCGCCTTCGCCTCCGGCTTCGCCGAGACCGGCGACGCGGGCGCCGCCGCACAGGAGCGGCTCGCCGCCGCCGTCCGGCGGTCGGGCCTGCGCCTCCTCGGCCCCAACACCAACCTCAACGCCTTCGAGAAGTTCCGCGAGGACCTCGACGGCCCGGCGATCGCGCTGATCACCCAGTCCGGCCACCAGGGCCGGCCCGTCTACACCCTCCAGGAGCTGGGCATCCGGCTCTCCCACTGGGCCCCCACGGGCAACGAGGCCGACCTCGAAACCTCCGACTTCATCTCCTACTTCGCCGAGCAGCCCGAGGTCGGCGCCATCGCCTGCTACGTCGAGGGCCTCAAGGACGGCCGCCAGTTCCTCCTGGCCGCCGACCGGGCCGCCCGCAACGGCGTCCCCGTCGTCGCCGTCAAAGTCGGCCGCACCGAGACCGGCGCCCGGATGGCCGCCTCCCACACCGGGAAGCTGACCGGCGCCGACACCGTCGTCGACGCCGCGATGCGCCAGTTCGGCGTCATCCGCGTCGACGGGCTGGACGAGCTCCAGGACACCGCCGCCCTCCTCGCCCGGGCCCGCAGACCGCTGGCCGACGGGGTCGTCGTGTACTCCATCTCCGGTGGCACCGGAGCCCACTTCTCCGACCTGGCGACCGAGGCCGGGCTCAGCCTGCCCACCCTCTCCCGGGCCAAGCAGGACGAGCTGCACCAGTGGATACCGCCGTACCTGAACGTCGACAACCCCGTCGACAACGGCGGTCACCCGGTCGGCGACTGGCGCGGCCGCAAGATCATCGACGCCATCCTCGCCGACCCGGCGGTGGGCGTGCTGATCTGCCCGATCACCGGCCCCTTCCCCCCGATGAGCGACAAGCTCGCCCAGGACCTGGTGGACGCGGCGGAAGCCACGGACAAGCTCGTCTGCGTGATCTGGGGCTCCCCGGTCGGCACCGAGGAGGCATACCGCACCACCCTGCTCGGCTCCTCCCGCGTGGCCACGTTCCGTACGTTCGGCAACTGCATCACCGCCGTCCGCGCCTACCTCGGCCACCACCGGTTCACGGCCGCGTACCGCTCCCCCTTCGAGGACGCGCCGCGGACCCCGTCCCCCTCGTACCGCAAGGCGCAGGCACTCATGCGCCCGGGCCAGCAGCTCAGCGAGCACGCGGCGAAGCAGCTGCTGCGGGCGTACGGGATACGGGTCCCCCGCGAGCAGCTCGTGACCAGCGCGGCGGCCGCGGTACGGGCGGCGGGGCTGGTCGGCTACCCGGTGGTGATGAAGGCCTCGGGACCGCAGCTCGCGCACAAGACGGAGCTGGGCCTGGTCAAGATCGGCCTGACCTCGGCGAGCCAGATCCGGGACGCGTACCGGGAGCTGACGGACATCGCCCGCTACGAGAACGTCCCGCTGGACGGCATCCTCGTCTGCCAGATGGTGGAGCGGGGGGTCGAGATGGTCGTCGGCGTCACCCAGGACGACCTCTTCGGCCCGACGGTGACGGTGGGCCTGGGCGGGGTCCTGGTGGAGGTCCTGCACGACGCGGCGGTACGCGTCCCGCCGTTCGGCGAGGACCAGGCGCGGGCGATGCTGACCGAACTGCGCGGGCACGCGCTGCTGGAGGGGGTGCGGGGGGCGCCGCCGGCGGACGTGGACGCGCTGGTGGAGGTCGTGCTGCGGGTGCAGCGGATGGCGCTGGAGCTGGGGGGTGTGCTCTCGGAACTGGACATCAACCCGTTGATGGTGCTTCCGCGGGGGCAGGGGGCGGTGGCGCTGGACGCGCTCGCCATCTGCCGCTGAGCCGCCGCCGCCGTTTCAGCCCCGCCGGCGTTCGAGGCGCGGCTCCGCGCAGCGGTTGCCCGTACTCGCCCCATCACCACCGAACGGGAGTGCAACCCATGTCCGACGAAGTCCTGCACCGCATCGAGAGCGGCGTCTCGTGGATCACCCTCAACCGGCCCGAGGCCATGAACGCCGTCACCTGGGACCAGCGCGAGCGCGTCATCGGGCTGCTCGGCGAGGCCTCCGCCGACCCCGGCGTGCGGGCCGTCGTCGTCACCGCCACCGGCAAGGGCTTCTGCGCGGGTGCAGACCTCCGCGGCGCCCCCGCGACGCCGGGCGAACGCATCGCCGGCGACGTCGCCCGCATGATCCGGCTCGGCGCGCAGCGCCTGATCACCGCCGTGCTCGACTGCGAGAAGCCGGTCCTCGCCGCCGTCAACGGCACGGCCGCCGGCATCGGCGCCCACCTCGCCCTCGCCTGCGACCTCGTCATCGCCGCCGAATCGGCTCGCTTCATCGAGGTGTTCGTACGCCGCGGCCTGGTCCCCGACGGCGGCGGCGCCTACCTGCTCCCGCGCCTCGTCGGCCCGCAGAAGGCCAAGGAGTTGATGTTCTTCGGCGACGCCGTCCCGGCGGCCGAGGCCGAGCGGCTCGGCCTGGTCAACCGGGTGGTCCCGGCCGAGGAGTTGGAGGCCACCGCCCGGGAGTGGGCGGAGCGTCTCGCGCAGGGCCCGACCCGCGCCCTCGCCCTGACCAAGCAGCTGGTCAACGCCTCCCTGGACGGTGGCCGGGCGGCCGCGCTGGCCGCCGAGGCCACCGCTCAGGAGATCAACATGTCCACCGCCGACGCGAACGAGGGTGTGGCGAGCTTCGTTGAGCGCCGCTCGCCCAAGTACCTCGGACGTTGACGGTCAACCGACGCCTCACATCTGGGGGTTCGGCTTCAGCAGGGCGAACACGGCGCCGGACGGGTCCGCCGCCCACGCGATCCGGCCGACGTCGGGCACGTCCGCGGCCGGCATGAGCACCGACCCGCCGTTCCCGCTCGCCGCGGAGACGGTGGCGTCGACGTCCGCGACGTTGAAGTACGGCACCCAGCGCGGCTTCTCGACCCCTTCGCCGCCCGCGCCGTCGCCCATCGGCGCGACCCCGCCGAACGAGGTCTGCTGCTGGTCGCCGTCCTTCAGGCTCAGCACGCGGTACGTCATCCCGGGCGCCTCCATGTCCTGGCTGCGCCAGCCGAAGACGCCGTTGTAAAAGGTGACGGCCGTGGCCGGGTCGGGTACGTGCAGCTCCGCCCAGACCAGGGTGTTCTCCTCGGAGACCATCCCCAGCCCGGCGGTCTTCCCGGGCTGCCAGAGCGCGAACTCGGCGCCCTGCGGGTCGGTGGCCTGCGCGAGCCAGCCCTCGCCCATGACGTCCATGGGCTCCATGCGGATCTTCCCGCCGCCGGACTTCACGGCCGAGACGGTGGCCTGGATGTCGTCGGCCTTGAAGTGGATCATCCAGGCGGAACGCGCGCCCTCCTCGGTAAGCGGCCCGAGCGCGGCGACGGTCTTCCCGTCCGCGTGGAAGAACCCGTAGCCGCCGGCGTCAGGCCCGGCGGAGACGAACTGCCAGCCGAAGACGGCGCCGTAGAACGCGGCGGCTCCGTCGGTGTCGGGGCTGCCGAGGTCGAGCCAGACGGGCGATCCGAGACGGAAGTCGGTGCCGAGCATGGGAGTCCTCCTGGGGGACGGGTGGATCGGGCCGGGGGCCACGATGCCCACCTCCCGCGGGGCTGTCCGCCGTACGGGTCCCGGCGGGGCGACGGATTCACCCGTACGGGCGAACGGCGCGACCCCGGCCCGGGCCGCCCGGCCCGCCATCGCTATACGCGGTGCAGGGTGACGGCGTAGCGGGGGTGGAGGTCGTCCGGATCGCCGATGACGCAGAACAGCTCGGGCCGTTCGGCCGTGCCGGCCACCTGCCAGGCGTCGAGGCGGCCACAGCCCGGGATCGTGAGCGTGACCCGGTCCCGCGGCCCGCGGTGGAAGAGGCCGCCGGACTCGCGCTTCGGCTCGAACTTCCACGTCCCGGTCCCCGAGCACATGTCCCACGGCCCGGCGTTCGGATCGGCCAGCGGCATGTTGTCGGCCACCGCCTCGCCGTTCTCGCTCAGCCGCAGCTTTCGCGCGCCCCCGTCGCCGATCCATTGGCCCACGTACCGGTCCCGCTCCAGCCGGGGCGGCTCGTACGCGGCGAACCCGGTCCGCTCCTGGAGGAACGCGCCGACCCCACAGACGAGCAGGGCGATCCCGGTGACGGCGCCGACCCGGGCCGCCATCCCGGTCCACCCCAGCGACCGGTGGTGCGCGTACGAGGCCGCCGCCACGGGGAGCACCCCGGGGCCGGCGATCCAGAGCGCCGTCCAGCCGTACGGCAGGTCCAGGCCCGAACCGGCCCACAGCGTGTAGCCCGCGGTGATCACGGCGGCCCAGGGCACCGCCCACCACGGGCTGCCCAGGGGCCGCGTCAGCGCCATCACCGGCAGTACGAACAGCACCCGGTGCAGGTACGCGGCGAGGACCACTGCGAGCAGCATCAAAGGGATCGCGGCGAAGACGGCGGAGCCGATGCCGAGGCCGTGGTCGTCACGCATGCCGGAGGTGGCGAGGAAGACCGCCCCCGCCACGATGAACTGCGCCGCGAAGGCCAGCTCCGACCCGGTCGACAGGCGCGTCCGGGTCCCGCCCCGCGCGTCCGGTGCGCCCTGCACCTCTGGCATCGCCATGACCCCCACCCCCACAAGAATTGAACATGTTCAATCGATGGGGACGATACACCCTTCCCATTTCCGAGTCACCCGCCCACACCCCTTCCCATCTGACGGACCGTCAGCTTCAATCGTTGACGTGATGGGACACGCAGGGATGGCGGCCACCGTCGTCCGATACCTCAGGTCAGTCGGCTCCCCCACCTCCGCCCCGTCGGAGCAGGACCCGGACGCCGGCCACGTCGACGCGCTGCCGCGCCCCGATCTGCGGGCGGTCGGCGACGACGAGCGTGCACCCGTCAGCCCCGCCGAGTTCCGGGCCGTGCTCGGGAACTTCGCCAGCGGGGTCACCGTCATCACCGCCCCGGCCGCGGAGGGCGAGGACGGCCCGGCCGGATTCGCCTGCCAGTCCTTCGCCTCGCTGTCGCTCGACCCGCCGCTGGTCACGTTCATGGTGGCCCGTACGTCGACCACCTGGCCGCGGATCGCCCGCGCCGGGGTGTTCTGCGTCAATGTCCTGGGCGCCGAGCAGGGCGAGCTGTGCCGGGCCTTCGCCGTCAGCGGCGCCGACAAGTTCGCCGGGGTCGCGCACACCCCCGCCCCCGTGACGGGGTCACCTCAGCTCGACGCCGTTCCCGCCTGGATCGACTGCCGCATCCACGCCGTGCACACCGGCGGGGACCACCTGATCGTGGTCGGCCGGGTGGAGGCCATGGGCGCCGCCGGGGAGGACGGCCCGCTCCTCTTCCACAAGGGCCGCTTCGGCCGCCTCACCACCGAGTAGCCCCGCGTACGACGGGAAGGCCCCGCCTCCGGCCGGAGGCGGGGCCTTCCCGTCGTACGCGTCAGAACGTGAGCACTCCGCGCGCCACCCGGCCGTGCCGGGCGTCGTCCACGGCCTTCGCGAAGTCCTCGATCGGATAGGTCTCCGTGACGAGTTCGTCGAGCAGCAGCTTGCCCTGCCGGTAGAGCTCCGCGTACAGGGCGATGTCCCGCTGCGGGCGGGAGGAGCCGTACCGGCAGCCCATGATGGTCTTGTCCAGGTACATGGACGAGACCATGAACGACGCCTCCTCCTTGAACCCCGGGACCCCGAGCAGGATCGCCTGCCCGTGCCGGTCCAGCAGGTCGATGGCCTGGCGGATCAGCTTGACGTTGCCCACGCACTCGAAGGCGTGGTCCGCGCCCGTCGGGAGGACCTCGCGCACCGCCGCCGAGGAGTCGGGTACGGCTGACGCGTCGATGAAGTGCGTGGCCCCGAACTGCCGGGCCACGGCCTCCTTCGCCGGGTTCGCGTCCACCGCCACGATGGTGCCCGCGCCCGCGATCCGCGCGCCCTGGATCACGTTCAGCCCGATGCCGCCCGTGCCGATGACGACCACCGACTCGCCGTGGTCGACCCGGGCCCGGTTCAGCACGGCCCCCACGCCGGTCAGGACACCGCAGCCGATGAGCGCCGCCGACGTCAGCGGGATGTCGGCCGGGATCTTCACCGCCTGGACGGCCTTGACAATGGTCCGCTCGGCGAAGGCCGAGTTGGACGCGAACTGGAACAGCGGCTTCCCGCCCCGCGAGAACGGCTGCCCAGGCATTCCGATCGCCTTGCGGCACATGGTCGGCCGGCCCCGGTCGCAGTCCGCGCAGGCCCCGCAGTTCGCGAGGGTGGACAGGGAGACGTGATCGCCCGGCGCCACATGCGTCACACCGGCCCCGACCGCCTCCACCACCCCCGCGCCCTCGTGGCCCAGGACCACCGGCGGCGGAAACGGTATCGTCCCGTCGATCACCGACAGGTCGCTGTGGCACAGCCCGGCCGCCGTGATCGCGACCAGCACCTCCCCCGGCCCCGGATCGCGGATCTCCAGATCCTCGACCACCTGGGCCTGCTTGCCGTCGAACACGACGCCTCTCACCTGGACTCCTTAGGCAGGCCGAGCACGCGCTCGGCGATGATGTTCCGCTGGATCTCGTCCGAACCGCCGTAGATCGTGTCGGCGCGGGTGAACAGGAACAGGCGCTGCTCCTCGTCGAGTCCGAGTTCGTACGGGGTCCCGGGCGCCCAGTCCGCCGGCCCGGCGCAGGCCCCGGCTCCGCGGACCGCCACCGCCAGCTCGCCGAGCCGGCGGTGCCAGCCGCCCCACAGCAGCTTGGCCACGCTCGGCGCGCCCGGGTCGCCGGTGGAGCCGAGGGTCCGCAGGGCGTTCCAGCGCATCGTGCGCAGCTCGGCCCACTGCCGTACGAGGCGTTCGCGCAGTACGGGGTCCGGTGTGCCCGAAGCCGCGTACGCGCCCCCCGAGGAGACGTACGCCCCCACCACCCGCTCCAGCTCCGCCGCGAACCCGATCTGCTGGACGAGCGTCGAGACCCCGCGTTCCAGGGCGAGCAGCCCCATGGCCACGGTCCAGCCGTTGCCCTCCCCGCCGACGACCTCCGCCGCCACCGCCCCGTCGAAGAACACCTCGTTGAACTCGCTCGTCCCCGACATCTGGCGGATCGGCCGGACCTCGACCCGCCCCGGCTGGTCCATCCGTACGAGCAGGAACGACAGTCCGCGGTGGCGCCGCGAGCCGGGCTCGGTCCGGGCCAGGACGAAGCACCAGTCGGCGTCCTGGGCCAGCGAGGTCCAGATCTTCTGCCCGGTGACCCGCAGCAGGCCGTCCGTTTCAGGACGATGTTCCCGTACCGCCGTCGTACGGATCCCCGCGAGGTCCGAGCCGGCTCCCGGCTCGCTGTACCCCTGGCACCACAGCTCCTCGCCGCGCGCGATGCCCGGCAGGAAGCGGTCCCGCTGCTCCTGGGACCCGTACGCGATCAGGGTCGGCGCGAGGAGGTTCTCGCCGATGTGGCCGACCCGGCCGGGTGCGCGCAGCGCCGCGTACTCCTCGGCCCAGACGACCTGGCCGGTCAGCGAGAGCCGCTGCTGCCCGTACGCCCCGGACGGCAGCTCCCAGCCCTGGCCGATCCAGCCGCCCCGGCCCAGCTCGCGCTCCCACGCGCGCCGGGCTTCGACCCCCTCGTGCTCGCTGCCGGGCCCGCCCAGGCCGAGGGCGTCCGCGTACGGACCCACCAGGTGCCCGGTGAGCCATGCGTGGGCGCGGGCGCGGAGCTCCTCGTCCCCGGCCCCGAAGCTGAAGTCCATGTCGTCCGGGCTCCCTACGCGTTGGGGCGGTCCTTGGCGGCCGCCGCCTTGGCCATGGCCTCCAGCTGCGCGAGCATCGGCATCGGGTCGGTGCCCACCGTCCCGGGCAGGAAGTCGGCGATCTTCTCGGGGGTCCAGGAGCCCTCGGCGTAGCCGGCGCGCAGCTCGCGCGGCTGCGCCCAGACGGCGATCTTCGGGCCGGCGATCGTGTAGACCTGCCCGGTGATCTTCTCGCCGCCGACGGCGACGGCCTTGTCGGAGAGCAGGTAGGTGACGAGCGCCGCGACGTCCTCGGGCTCGCCGATCTCCTTCAGCTCCATGGGCACGTTGGCCGACATCCGGGTACGGGCGACGGGTGCGACGGCGTTGGCGGTGACCCCGTACTTGGCCAGCCCGAGCGCGGCGGAGCGGACGAGGGAGATGATCCCGCCCTTGGCGGCGCTGTAGTTGGCCTGGGCGACGGACCCCTGGTGATTGCCGCTGGTGAAGCCGATGAGGGTGCCGGAGCCCTGGCGGCGCATGACGGCGGAGGCTGCGCGGAAGACGGTGAAGGTGCCCTTGAGGTGGGTGGCGACGACCGGGTCCCATTCCTCCTCGGACATGTTGAACAGCATCCGCTCGCGCAGGATGCCGGCGACGCACACGACGCCGTCGATACGGCCGTACCGGGCGAGGGCGGTGTCGACGATGCGCTGGCCGCCCGCCATGGTCGAAATGTCGTCGGCGACGGCGACGGCCTCGCCGCCGGCGGCCTGGATCTCCTTCACCACGCCGTCGGCTATCTCGCTCGTCGGCTCCCCGCCCTCGATGCCGACGCCGTAGTCGTTGACGACGACCTTGGCGCCCTCGGCGGCCGCCGCGAGTGCCACGGCCCGCCCGATGCCCCGGCCCGCGCCGGTGACGGCCACGACCTTGCCGGCCAAGAAGTTCCCCACGCCCGACCCCTTCCCGCGTTTTCTGACGGTCCGTTAGATTCTATGACCAGTCAGATGCCCAGGCACAAGCCCTAGTTGCCGTTAGTTGCCCCAGCGCACCCCAGGAGCTGATGGAAGCCATGACCCTGCCCGCCGAGTTCCACGACATCGCCAAGCGCATCAACAACTGGGGGCGCTGGGGCGCCGACGACGAGATCGGCACCCTGAACCTGATCACGGCGGAGGTGGTGCGGGCGGCTGCCGCCGAGGTCCGCACCGGTCTGCGGATCCCGCTTGCGCTCCCCCTGAAGGAGGACGGGGTGCAGGCGGGTCTGATCCCCGGGCGGGTCAACCCGCTGCACACGATGGTGCAGATCAACCAGGAGCTCTTCGGGCCGGGCACGGTGGCGTGCAGCGACGACGCCGTGACGATGGGCCTCCAGTCGGCCACCCACTGGGACGCCCTGACGCACGTCTCGCACTCGGGCCGCATCTACAACGGCCGTCCCGCGTCCACGATCACCGCGCACGCGCGCGCCGAGTTCAGCGGCATCGACAAGGCCACCCCCATCGTCTCGCGGGGGGTCCTGCTGGACGTGGCCCGCGCGAAGGGCCTGGACCGGCTGCCGGGGAGCCACGCGGTGACCCCCGAGGACCTGGCGGAGGCGGAGGAGTTCGGCGGGGTCACCGTCCGGGCGGGCGACGTCGTCCTGGTCCGCACCGGCCAGATCCAGGTCTACCTGGCGGGAGACAAGCACGGCTACGGCTTCCCCTCGCCCGGGCTGTCCGTCCGTACGCCGGAGTGGTTCCACGCGCGGGACGTGGCGGCCGTCGCCAATGACACCCTGACCTTCGAGATCTTCCCGCCGGAGATCGAGAACCTGTGGCTGCCCGTGCACGCGCTGGACCTGGTGGAGATGGGCATGCACCAGGGCCAGAACTGGAACCTCGAAAGGTTGTCCACAGCCTGTGCAGAAGAGAACCGTTACAGCTTCCTGCTGTCGGCCATGGCGGAGCCCTTCGTCGGCGGCGTGGGCACCCCGGTCGCCCCGGTGGCCGTCCTCTGAACACATTCAGCCGTACGGCCCGATTCGGCCGCCGGGGGCAGGGTAGGGAGGGGCCGTCCAACCCCTCATCGCCAGCCCCGGAGGCATCCGTGCCCGAAATGAACGGCCCCTATACGTCCGGCACCCCCTGCTGGATCGACCTGATGGTCCCCGACCAGCAGGCCGCCCTCGACTTCTACCGCGACCTCTTCGGCTGGCAGGGGGAGGTCGGTCCGGCGGAGACCGGCGGCTACTCCGTCTGCACCCTCAAGGGCAAGCCGGTGGCCGGGATCATGCGCGCCTCCAACCCGGACGGGACGGTGCCGGACCCGATGCCGCCGACCGTGTGGACCACGTACCTGGCCACCGACGCCATCGACTCCACCCTCAAGTCGGTCACCGACGCGGGCGGCACCGTGATGATGGGCCCGATGGACGTCATGGACCTCGGGCGGATGGCCGTCATCACCGACCCGACCGGCGCCGCCGTCGGCCTCTGGCAGTACGGCACGTTCGCGGGCGCGGGCATCGTCAACGAGCACGGCGCGCTGATCTGGAACGAACTGAGCACCGGCGACACCGAGGCCGCCGCCGCGTTCTACTCCGCCGTGCTGCCGATCAGCACGGAGAAGTCGCAGATGCCGGGCGCCGAGGGGTACACGGAGTTCAAGGTCGGCGGTCGCGCGGTCGGCGGGATGATGGACCTCGCCGCGCTGCCGGCCGAGGTTCCGCCGCACTGGCTTCCGTACTTCCACGTCGACGACGTGGACAGCGTCCAGGCGGCCCTGGTCCGGGCCGGCGGCAGCGTCAGGGCCCCGGCGTTCGACATGGCGGCCGGCCGGATGGCGGTCCTCGCCGACCCCCAGGGCGGCACCTTCGCGGTGATCACCGCAACCACACCGGAGCAGCCCGCGTAAGCGAGCCCGCCCGTCGCCCCGGCCCCCGGCCGGGGCAACGGCCCCGAACCCGCGCCCGCTCGACCAGCCCCTCCAGCCTCGCCGCCCGCAGGACCAACCGCTGGCGGCAGCGCCACGGACACCTGCCGTGCGCTGTGATCCACCCAGCGGTCGTCCGCCGGAATCATGCTGCGGCGGGCAGCCCGGTGCGGGTGCGCTGGATGAGGTCGGCAACCTCGGGGTGCCCCTTCCAGGGTGTGAGGGCGCGGGTGACGTCGTGGAGGTAGCTGTGGGCGCGGGAGGAGTGGACGTTGCTGAGGATGCGCAGCGAGGTGTTCGCGGCGGTGAGGCCGCGTTCGAGTTCGCGGTTCTGGAGGTGGCTGGTGGCCAGGACGGCCATGCGGATGCCGGTGGCGCGGGTGAAGCGGTCCGCCGGCATGGGCTCGGCGAGCTCGTTCCAGGCGAAGGCGCCCTTGGGGTCGGCGAGGTCGCGGTGTACTTCTGTGGCGTCGGCGGCGAGCCGGGCGTGGGTCATGTAGGCGAGCTGCTCCGGGTCGTGACTGCCCGGTCGGATGGAGTCGAGTAGCTCCTCGGTCCGGCCGAGTGCGGCTTTGGCCGCTTTGGCGTTTCCGGTTCGCCCGTGAGCGCGGGCCTCGGCCAGCTTCGCGAAGGCCAGCACTCTGGGTGCGGCGTGTCCGAGACCGCGCTCGTAGGCGCCTTCGGCCATGTCAGCGGCTTGGTCGGGGTAGCCTCGCAGGAAGGTCTGCAGGGCCATGGTGGCCAGCACGTAGCAGCCGCTCTCCACGTTGCCGCCGACCCGTGCCAGGCGCAGGGCCTGGACGAAGTGGCGCTGGGCGACATCGTGGTGGCCGGTGTCGACCGCTGACCAGCCCACGACCCGGGACAGCTCAGCGGTCGCCGCGAACAGCTCACGCCCGATAGTCTCGGTGTAGGTGCCGGTCAGCAGCGGTGCGGCGTTCAGGCGCAGGCATTCGGTGACGGAGCTGGCCTTCCAGTTCCCGCCGCCGAAGCGAGAGTCCCACAGCCGGGCTTCATCGGCTGCCTTCCACAGCTCAGCGAGGTCGCTGCGTCCGACCTGTCGGCCGCCTTCGTGCGCGGTCGCGGCGTCGGTCGGCTTGGCCAGCCAGCGGGTGACCGGGGTGGCAAAGGCGGCGATGGCGAAGCCGTTGCTGATGAGCTGACGGCGGGAGCGGTCCACGGTTCTCCAGTAGGTCGCGGCGACACGGATCGCATCGACGGGGTCGCGGGCGAAATCCAACCCCACGTCAGGGTTTCCGCCCGACCTGCTGTACATGCCGATCTCGGTCACGCTCACCGCTCTGCCGAGGCGTTCGCCCAGCGCAGCGGCCAGGAACTCCGGCGTCCGGCCGCGCGGAATCATTCCGAGATTCACCCATCTGGCGACACTGGTGTGTTCGTACTTGAGCGGTACACCGGCCGCGGCTCCGAGCTTGTTGACCTGCGCGGCCAGGGACTTGTGGCTCGCTCCCGCCTGTTTGACGAGCCGGGCCAGATCCTCGTTCGGATGGCCCTGGCGGTCCTTCGTGGGCGCCACCGAGCCCCCTCATGCCAGCCGGTGTCCTGCGGCGTGGATGCCGCGGGTGCGGGATCCGAGCGTAGGACGCGAGGGCGACGCGCGGGAACCGGATGTGCGTTGTTCGCCCCCCTAGTTCGCCTCCCGCGCACCTGAGGTCCGGCGGTTCTCTGGATGCAGGCGGCGGCTCGCCGAAAGGCACGCACCCCGCAGTCGCGGGGATCCGCCGTCCCTTCCCGGTCCACGACCAAAGTGGGTGTCAGATGTACGAAGTCCTCGTCACCGGCGGTGCCGGCTTCATCGGTTCGCACTTCGTCCGGCGGATACTGCGCCGGGACGACGTGTCCCGGGTGACCGTGCTGGACGCGCTCACCTATGCGGGGCACACCGAGAACCTGGGGGAGGCCTTCCTCGACCCGAGGCTGGCATTCGTCCATGGCAACATCCTCGACGGGCCGCTCGTGGACGAGCTCATGGCCCGGCACACGGCCGTCGTCCACCTCGCCGCCGAGTCCCACGTCGACCGCTCTCTCACCACGGCCGCCAACTTCCTCACGACGAACGTCTTGGGCACGCAGACCCTCGCCGCCTCCGCCGGACGCCACGGGATCGAGAAATTCGTGCACGTCTCGACGGACGAGGTGTACGGATCACTTCCCGAAGGCTCGGCGAGCGAGGACAACCTCGTACAGCCCAGCGTCCCGTACGCCGCGTCGAAGGCTGCCAGCGACCTCGTGGCCCTGAGCCACTTCCAGACGTACGGCCTGCCGGTCTGCGTGACGCGCAGCTCGAACAACTACGGGCCCCACCAGTTCCCCGAGAAGATCATCCCCCTCTTCATCACCCGACTCCTGCGGGGCGAGAAGGTGACCCTGCACGGCCAGGGTCAACACGTACGGAACTGGCTGCACGTCGAGGACAACTGCGCGGGCGTCGAACTCGTGCTGTGCGAAGGGGAGCCGGGCGAGATCTACAACCTGGGCGGCGGCACGGACCTCACGGGTCGGGACCTGACCGCCAAACTCCTGGCCCTGTGCGGCAAGGACTGGGACTCGGTGACCTACATTCCCGATCGGCAGGCCAACGATCTGCGGTACTCGATGCTCTGGGACAAAGTCGCCCTTCTCGGCTTCCGGCCGGCCCGCGACCTCGACGAGGGTCTGGCCGAAACCGTCGACTGGTACCGGCGCAACCCCGACCGCTGGGCCCCGATGACGCGCACCCCGTACGCCGCCCGAGCCACGGACACGGCCGCACCCGCAGGCGAGGAAGCCCATGCCCACTGACCGGCACATCCCGCGCAGGATCCTGGTGACCGGTGTCGGCGCCAACCCGGGCTTCGGGCTGACCCGCAGCCTCATGCGCCTGGGCCACACGGTCGTCGCGGCCGACGCGAACCCGCTGGCCCCCGGGTTCCTGCTGCCCTCCGCAGTACCCCGGGTCATCCCTCTCGCCAGTGACCCCGACTACCCCGGCGTCATGGCCCGCCTGTGCCGGGAGCTTGCGGTGGAGGCAGTGGTGGCCGGTATCGAGCCGGACCTGGCGCCTTTGACCAGCATGGTGGACCAACTGGACGCCCAGGGCGTACGCCTATGGCTCCCGGATGCCTGGTCGGTGAGCGCCTGTACGGACAAGGCCCTCTTCCACGAGGTGCTGAACGAGCACGGCATCGCGACCCCGCGCACCTGGCGGCCGCAGGAGATCGACCAGGTTCCGGACGGCACCCAGCTGGTCGTCAAGCCCCGGCACGGCCATGGCGCGCAAAACGTCCACTTCGTCCGTCGCCGGGAGCACGCGCGCGTTCTGTGCGAGCTCGTCCCCGAGCCCATCGTGCAGGAGCGGATCTACGGCTGCGAGTTCACGGCGGACTGCCTGGTGGACCGGACAGGACGCGCCTCGGTCATTCTGCGCCGCCGGGATCTGGTCAAGGCGGGCCTCGCCGCGGTGTCCACCACGTTCGATGACCTGAACGTGCGCGACCTCGTGGTGCAGACGCTGAGCGCCGTCGACGCCTCAGGGGTCTGCTGCGTCCAGGGATTCGTCTGCGGCGACGGCACGATCACGATCACCGAGCTGAACCTGCGTATCGCCGGCGGCTTCCCCCTGACCGAGGCAGCCGGAGCGGACCTCGTCGGACAGATGGTCAACGGCCTGTTCGGCTTGCCGGTCGACCACAGCCGCCTCACCTACCGGGCCGGCGTGTTCCTGACCAACTACATCGAGACCCTGGCCGTCGGCGACGTCGCCGAGCTTGAGCGCACGACCGCAGTGAAGGGAGAAGCACGATGACCGCATCAGCGAGGCCCGATGCCCGGCGCAATGCCAGCCCGCACCTGTACGGGCGGGAGACCGCAGCGATCGCGGGCGTCTTGGAAGGTGGGCAGTACGGACACAGCGACGTCACCGAGGAGTTCGAGCGGCGGATCGCCGACTTCCTGGGCGTCCCCGAGGCCGTGGCCGTCGCCTCCGGCACCGCAGCCCTCCACACCGCCCTGCTCGCCTCCGGGATCGGCCCCGGCCGCGAGGTGATCGTGCCGTCCATGACGTTCTGCGCGACCGTGCAGGCCATCCTGGCCGTCGGGGCCACCCCGCGGTTCGTCGACATCGATCCCGCCACCCTGTGTGTCAGTGACCAGCTCCTCATGGATGCCGTCACCGACAAGACGGCCGCCGTCCTCCCGGTCCTGTTCGGCGGCCGACCCATCGACCTCCGCGTCATCCGGGAGGAGCTCGATGAACGAGGCGTCGTCGTCATCGAGGACGCGGCGCACGCCTTCGGCTCCCGACACGGCACACGCCGTGTCGGGGCGGACGGGGCGCTGACCTGCTTCTCGTTCGGGCCTGTCAAGAACCTCACCTGCGGCCAGGGCGGCATGGTCATCCCCCGCACGCCCGCGGAAGCCGACACGATCCGGCGGATCCGGCTCCTGGGCGTGGTCCAGTCCCAGGGCGAGCGCGCGAACACCACCAGCTACCGCGTGGACGGCTTCGGCCTGCGCTACCAGCTCTCAGCCATCAACGCCGCCGTCGGCCTGGTCCAGCTCGACGGCTTCCAGGCCACCGAGGACGCCCGCCGGCACTTGTGGCGTACCTACCGGGACGCACTCGCCCCGCTGGACGGCGTGACGCTCGTCGATGTCGACGTGGAACACGCCGTGCCGCACCTGTGCCAGGTCCGTGTGCCCAACCGGGACGAGGTGTTCGCCAACCTCCGGGGCCGGGACATCGGAGTGGGTGTCCACTACCCGCCCAACCACCTCCAGCCCGCGTTCGCCGCCTGGCACCGCTGCCTGCCGGCCACCGAGCAAGCCGGTGAGGAGATCCTCAGCCTGCCGTTCCACCAGCACCTCACCGAGACGGACATCGACCGTGTGGTGACCTCGCTCGAACAGGCCCTCAAGTCCGTCGGAGGATCGTGATGCGCAAGATCCTGACCGTATGTCTGGGGAACCACTGCCGAAGCCCGTTCGCTCAGGTCGCGCTCACCCGCAGGGGCGGGGCGGCGGTAACCGTCCGTTCCGCCGGGCTGATCGGCAAATGGCAGGACCAGCCCGCCAACCCGTCCATGATCAACGCCGCCCGCCGGTTCGGGCACGACCTCACCCACCACCGCGGACAGCAGATCACCCTGGAGGACCTGGACTGGGCGGATGACGTCCTGGCGATGGACGCCGCCGTCCTCGGCACGCTCCGCGCCATCGACGGCGGCCAGAACACCCACAAACTCCGCCTCTACCTCCCCGGCCGCGACGTTCCCGACCCGATGAGCCAGGACGAGGACACGTTCAACGACTGCGCCGTGATGATCGAGGCCGGCACAGCCCTGCACATCGGACGACGCCGCCCGTAATGCGGATGATCAGCCGGATGCGGCGGACAGCACCACGTCCACGAGCCTGTCCGCCGCATCCGGCCGCCCATGCGCCCGAGCCCGCTCCGCCATCGCCGCCCGCAGGGCGGGGTCGGTCAGGAGCGGGCCCACCGCGTTCTGCAGAGCCTGTCCGGTGACCTCGCCGAGCAAAGCGAGTGCCGCACCCGCGTCGGCCAGATGACGGGCATTGTGCGCCTGCTCATTGCCGGCCGACGTGGCGAGCGGGACGAACACCGCCGCCTTGCCGAGTGCGGTCAGCTCAGCCAAAGTTCCGGCCCCGCTGCGGGACACCACGATGTCGGCCAGCGCCAGCACGTCCGGCAGCTCCGGACCGACGAACCCGGTCAAGTGATACCGGCCCGCGAGAACCGGGTCCAGCCCGGCAGAGGCCACCCGCAGCTCATCGACGTTCCCCGGACCACACTGGTGGATCACGTTCGCGTGACTCAGCAGCCAAGGCAGCACGTCCCGGATCACAGCATTGATCTGCTGCGCGCCCTGCGCCCCACCGGTGACGTAGACCGTCGGCAGACGCCGGTCGAACCCGTACAGGTTCAGTGCCTCGACCGCCTTGTCCGCCTGGCCGCCCAGCACTTCCGGCCGCACCGGGTTCCCGGTGACGATCGCACGCTCGCGCACGTTGGCAGGCAACACCGCCAGCGAGGACTCCGAGGACACCGCGATACGCGTCGCTGAACTCGCGAGCTTGCGGTTGGCCAGGCCCAGCCGGACGGTCTGCTCGTGCAGGACCAGCGGACGGCGGCACAGCCGCGCGGCCAGCCCGGCCGGGACCGCAACGTACCCACCCGTCGCGAGAACGACGTCCGGCTGGAATTCGGACACGATCGTCCGGGCCTGGGCCACACCGAGCGGCACCCGGGCCATGTCCTTCACATTCGAGGCGGACATCATCTTGAGCGGGTTCGCCGAACGACGGATCTTCCCCGTGGCCACCGTCCTGAACGCGATCCCCTCCGCCGGAGCGACACGCGCCTCAAGACCCTCCGCAGTTCCGATCCACAGGACGTCCAGCGTGCTGCCCGCATCCGCGAGGCGGCCCTGCAAAGTCCGGATCGCCGTAAGGGCCGGGTAGGTGTGACCGCCAGTCCCACCGCCCGTCACGAGGAGACGGAACGAACGCGGCAGCGCGGAGGAAGTGTTCACCCCACGCACCCTACTGGCTGCCCAGCCGCTCACTCTGAAGGGTGCAGCGTCGTGCTCCGCGACGGGCTCCACCCCGAATGGCGCGTACTGCTCGTACGCCACCTCCACCTAGCCCCCCCTGCGGCACCCGGCCACCCCCAGCCCGTAGCCGGCGTCTCAGCGGTAGCGGGCGGCGGCGGCTGCGAAGGCGGGGGCCTCGGCGGGAGTCTGGGCCACTACGGCGACCCAGGAGAGGTCGGCGAACTCGATGTGCATGCGGCCCTTCTGGTGCAGGCCCGTCGCGTTCGCGCGGACGACGGTGACCGCCGACCGCGGGACCTCCCAGAACTGCTTCATCGTGGGCGTCGACTGCCACAGCGGCGAGACGTCCGTCAGGCCGAACCAGCGCCGGTCCGTCACGACGAGGACGTCCGTCGCCGCGCCCCGCGCGTTGGCCCGGCCGATCAGGAACCGGCCGGCCGCGCTCTGCCAGCCACCCTCCATACCGGGGCCGTCCGCCGGGTCCGGGCGCCGGTCGGCCGCCGGGTCGTCCCGGCGTTCGTCGTGCGCGCGGGCCTTGAAGAACTGCTGGAGGGGGCGCGGGAGCTTCTCCTCGATCCGCCGGCCGAGCGCCGCCGGCTCCGGCGGCGCGAGCAGGTCCTCCGGCGGGCTCGGCACGCCCGGACCCGGTTCGCAGGCACATACGGCGATCAACCGCTCGTCCGGCTGCAGGAAGTCCTCGGCCTGGCGGCGCCTGTCCTGGTTCAACGCGCTTGCTCCTACTGCTCAGTAACGTCGAGTGCGTCCCCAATTGTCCTCGAAGCGGAATGCCGCGTTACCACCGGCCCCCACACCCCCCTGCGGGATGCATCCCGCAGGCCGATGTCCGTACCCGGAGCGGCCGTTAGGGTCGCGGCATGGACATCTCATCAGGGCAGGTGGGCGGGGGTCGGCCGGCCTTTCGGTGGCGGGTCGCGGCCCTGTGGACGGGCGCCGCGCTCGGCACCCTCGTACTGTGGAACCTCGCATTCCGCGTCCCCCTCGGCGTCGGGGACCGGATCTTCGAAGTGGGGCCGCTCCTCGCGATCGCCTTCGCGCTGACCGGCGCCCTCCTGGTGCGGCGGACGCCGCTCACCGCCCTCTCCCTGATGCTCCTCGGCACGTACCTGGTGCTCTTCCTCGGCCGGAGCCCCGAGCTCACCCTCGTCACGGTGCTGCCCGCCGCCGTGGCGCTCGGCGCGGTCGCGGCCACCCGCTCGCGCCGGGTGACCCTGTCGGCCGTGAGCATCACCGTCCTGCTGCTGCTCACCGCCCAGTTCGCGCTGCCCGCGACCGGCTCCGCCGGCGTCCTCACCCAGAGCCAGCTGCCGATCGTCGTCCTCGCCTGGCTGATGGGCGACTCCGTACGGCGCGGCCGCGAGGCCGCCGCGCAGGCGCAGGCCCGGGCCACCGAACAGGCCCTGACCGACGAGCGGCTGCGCATCGCCCGCGAGTTGCACGACATGGTCGCCCACAGCATCGGCGTCATCGCCATCCAGGCCGGGGTCGGCAGCCGGGTCATCGAGACGCAGCCCGCACAGGCCCGCGAGGCGCTCCGGGCCATCGAGGCCACCAGCCGCGAGACCCTCGCGGGGCTGCGCCGCACGCTGGTCGCCCTGCGCCGCAGCGAGCCCGCGTCACCGGAGCCCGCGTCGCTGGCGCCCGCGCCGGGCCTGGACGGCGTCGACCGGCTCGCCGCGGCCACCGCGGGCGATACGGGCGTACGGGTGGACGTGGTGTGGTCGGGGGAGCGGCGGCCGCTGCCCGGCGACATCGAGCTGGCCGCGTTCCGCATCGTGCAGGAGGCACTGACCAACGTGGTCCGGCACGCGCGCGCCGACGGCTGCCGGGTGGAGATCGCGTACGGACGGGACGAACTGGCCCTGGAGATCACCGACGACGGGCGCGGCCTCCCGGAAGGCGCCGCACCCGGCCCCGGGTTCGGCCTCACGGGCATGCGGGAGCGCACCGCCCTGCTGAACGGCCGCTTCGAGGCCGGAGCCCGCGACGGCGGAGGTTTCCGCGTCACGGCGGCCCTCCCCCTCCCGCAGCCGGAACGACCCGCACCGCAGGAACGGAAGGAGAAGGCATGAGCGGCATCGGCAACGTCCGGGTACTGCTCGCCGATGACCAGCCCCTGGTCCGCTCGGGGCTGCGCGTCCTGATGGCCGACACCCCGGACCTGGAGGTGGTGGGCGAGGCCGCGAACGGCGCCGAGGCGGTCCGCATGAGCGCCGAGCTCGCCCCCGACGTGGTGGTGATGGACATACGGATGCCGGAGATGGACGGCATCGAGGCCACCCGCCGGCTCACGGCCGCCGACCCCGGCGGCGCCCGCGTGCTGATCCTGACCACCTTCGACGAGGACGAGCACGTGTACGGGGCGCTGCGCGCCGGCGCCAGCGGTTTCGCCGTGAAGGACATGGCGCTGGACGACATCCTCGCCGCCGTCCGCGTGGTCGCGGCGGGCGACGCCCTCATCGCGCCGGGCGTCACCCGCCGCCTGATAGCCGACTTCGTCGCGGGCCCGGCGCCCGCTCCCGAGCGCGTCCCGGCGATCACGGGGCGGGAGCAGGAGGTGCTGACCCTGGTGGGGCGGGGCCGGTCGAACGGCGAGATCGCGCAGGACCTGTTCATCACGGTGGCCACGACGAAATCGCACGTGGCCCGGCTGCTGACGAAGCTGGACGCCCGGGACCGGGTGCAACTGGTGATCAAGGCCTACGAAATGGGCCTGGTCGCGCCGCCCCGGTAGGGCCGCACGAGAACCAGTGGGTGGCGGCGTACGGTCGTGCACGCCCCGAGCGCGGCACGGCAGCCGCCACCCCACGACCCGCACTCGTCAAGGTCTGCCCTTGGCGTCCCCTCGCGACGAATCGCTCAGTACAAGGGTGATCAACAGTTGACGAACCGTCAACACCTCGTTAGAGGTACACGCGCGGTTCCCACGTCGACCGGCAGTCCGCGGGCTTGTCGGCGCGGTCGATCTCGCACCAGATCCGTTTGCCCGCTCCCTCGCGCTGCCACCCCCAGCGGTCGGCCAGTCCGTCCACCAGCTCCAGCCCGCGCCCGCCCGTGTCGTCCCCGGCGGCCTGCCTGCGGGCCGGACCGCGGGCGCTGGCGTCGGCGACCTCGACCCGAACGCCCGGCTCCCCGAAGAGCATCCGCAGGACGGCCGGACAGCCGGTGTGCACGACCGCGTTGGTGACCAGCTCGGAGATCAGCAGGATCAGCGTCTCGGCGAGCGGTTCGTCGTCCCCTATGCCCGACCCCGCCAGCCGGGACCGCGCCCAGCGGCGGGCCCGGCCGACCTCGGCGGGGTCCGGTCCTACCTCCAGCTGTACCTGAAGCACCTGCACCGCTCACACCATCCGAACCGGCGGACACTTCGCCTCGCGACAGGATGGGATCACCGAGTGTGATCCCCTTACGAAGCAGCATGGTTGACATACAGTCACCACAACAAGCGCTTCGGGCATATTCCAGCGCGAAGGAGTAGGCGTGGTGCATACTGCGCGTCGCTCGCGCTGCTGGGCCGCTCGCATTCCCGGGAGCGTACCGGAGCAGGCCCCGGAGTCCGGGCCGCAATGAGCCGGGCCAAGGACACAAACCGATATCAACTCTCCGTAATCGGACATGCGTCCCGGGCTGTCCCGACCGTGCCCCACCCCGCTCCCGTCCCGCGCCATTTCGTGACAGGGAGCTACATGCCAGGGAGCTACATCGAAGCCGCCGCCGGCTCCGCCCCCGGCCCCGCCGCCAGTTCGGCCGCCAGCAGCTCCTCCGCCTCCCCCGCCGTCCGCCACTGCTCGGCGCGCACCCAGGCCCGCTTGAGGTGCAGGTGCACGTCCGCCTCCCACGTGAACCCCATCCCGCCGTGCACCTGGAGGCAGTCGCGGGCGTTGCGTACGGCGGCCTCGTCGGCCAGCAGCTTGGCCCCGGCCACCTCCGCCGGGTCCGCCGTCACCGCCGCCGCGTAGACCGCCGTACGGGCCACCTCGGCCCGCACCAGCATCTGCGCGCACAGGTGCTTGACCGCCTGGAACGCCCCGATCGGCTGCCCGAACTGCTCGCGCTCGCGCCCGTACCGCACCGCCAGCTCCACCGTGCGCAGTGCGCTGCCGACCTGGAGGGCGGCCGTCAGCAGCGCGCCCTCGTCGCGGTACGCCTCCCCGCCGGCCGCCCGCGAAGCCACCCTGTACAGCGGGGTGAGCGGGTCCGCCGAGGGCACCGGCTCACCCGAAAGGAGCAACGGCGCGGCGAGCACCGCGTCCGCCTCACCGAGGTGGGCCACCAGCGACCCGCCCAGGTCGAACGCCGTGACCACCGCCCGCCCTTCGGCCGCCCCCGCGACCGTCCCCGCCGCCAGGTGCGTGGCGACCAGCGGCCCCGGCAGCAGCGACCGGCCCGCCTCCTCGAAGACGAGGACCGCCTCGGGCAGCCCCAGCCCGACCCCGCCCCGCTCCTCCGGGAGCCGCAGCGCGAAGAACCCGGCCTCGCCGAGCTCCCGCCACAGCCCCCGGTCCAGGGCCCCGCCCGCGTCCACCGAGGCCCGCAGCGCCTCGCGCCCGTACCGGCCCGCCAGCAGCTCCCGTACACCGGCCCGCAGGTCGCGCTGCTCGTCCGTCAACCGGAAGTCCACGGCCCTCACCGGCCCTTCGGGAGGCCGAGGATCCGCTCGGCGACGATGTTCCGCTGGATCTGCGAGGTGCCCGCCGCGATCGTGTACGAGAGGGACGAGAGCCGGTCCAGGGCCCATTCCCCGTCCAGCGCGAGGGAGTCCGCCCCCAGCACCTCGGCGGCGGCGTCGTACAGCTCCTGGCGCGCGTGCGAGTAGGCGAGCTTGAAGACGGAGCCGCCGACGCCCGGCACCCCGCCCGAGGCTTCGGACTCGCTGACGTTCCACTGGGTGAGCCGCCACAGCGCGCCGAACTCCCCGTACAGCCGCCCGAGCCGGCGCCGCAGCACCGGATCGTCCCAGCGGCCGTTCGCCTTCGCGGTGCGCGCGAGCTCGCCCAGGGTGCGGCGGCAGGCCACGACCTCGCCGACGAAGGCCGTCCCCCGCTCGAAGGAGAGGGTGACCATGGTGACGCGCCAGCCGTCGTTCTCCTCCCCGACCCGGTTCGCGACGGGCACCCGGACCTCGTCGAGGAACACCTCCGCGAACTCGGTCGATCCGGCGAGGGTGCGCAGCGGCCGGACGGTGATCCCGGGCGCGTCCATGGGCATGGCCAGCCAGGAGATCCCGCGGTGCTTGGGGGTCTCCGCACTGATGGGATCCGTCCGTACGAGCAGCTCGCACCAGTCGGCGGCCTCCGCGTGCGAGGTCCAGATCTTCGAGCCGGTGATCACGTAGTCCTCGCCGTCGCGCACGGCGCGCGTGCGCAGCGCGGCCAGGTCGGAGCCCGCGTCGGGCTCGCTGAACCCCTGGCACCACACCTCGTCCCCGCGCAGTACGGGCGGCAGCCAGCGCGCCCGCTGCGCGGCCGTGCCCTCGGCGGCGATGGTCGGGCCGGCGTGCAGGAGTCCGACGAAGTTGGCGCCGACGTACGGGGCGCCGGCGCGCTCGGTCTCCTCCAGGAAGATCAGGTGCTGGGTGGGGGTGGCCCCGCGCCCGCCCGCGTCCGCGGGCCAGTGCAAGCCGGCGTACCCGGCGTCGTACAGCCTGCGCTGCCAGCCGCAGTCGTAGGCGCGCCGGCCGGGCCAGTCGTCGGGGGACGGCTTGGCGGGCAGCTCGGGCAGGGTCTTGCCGAGCCACTCGCGCAGCCGGGCCCGGAAGTCCTGCTCCTCCTGCGTGTACGTCAGATCCATCAGCGGTTCTCGTCCATGGACAGGCCGAGCATGCGGATGGCGTTCCCGCGCATCAGCTTGTAGACGGTTTCCTCGTCGAGGCCCTTCACGTGGTCGAGGGCGACCTCCTTGGTGTGCGGGAAGGTCGAGTCCACGTGCGGGTAGTCGGTCTCGAAGGTGGCGTTGTCGCGGCCGACGACGTCGAGCGAGGCGATGCCGTGCTTGTCGCGGAAGAAGCAGCAGAACATCTGCCGGTAGTAGTACGTGGACGGCGGCTCGGGGATGAGGTCGCGGACCCCGCCCCAGGCGCGGTGCTCCTGCCAGACGTCGTCGGCGCGTTCGAGGGCGTACGGGATCCAGCCCATCTGACCCTCGCTGTACGCCAGCTTCAGCGTCGGGAACTTCACCAGTACCCCGCTGAACAGGAAGTCCATCATCGAGGCCATGGCGTTGTTGAAGCTGAGCGAGGCCTGGACGGCGGGCGGGGCGTCGGGCGAGGCGGCGGGCATCTGGGAGCTGGACCCGATGTGCATGTTGACGACCGTGCCCGTCTCCTGGCAGACGGCGAAGAAGGGGTCCCAGTAGCCGGAGTGGATGGAGGGCAGCCCCAGGTACGTCGGGATCTCGGAGAAGGTCACGGCGCGCACCCCGCGGGCGGCGTTGCGCCGGATCTCGGCGACGGCGAGGTCGATGTCCCAGAGCGGGATGATGCAGAGCGGGATGAGCCGGCCGCCGCTGTCGCCGCACCACTCCTCGACCATCCAGTCGTTGTACGCGCGCACGCAGGCGAGGGCGACCTCCTTGTCGTGGGCCTCCGCGAAGGTCTGGCCGCAGAAGCGCGGGAAGGTCGGGAAGCAGAGCGAGGCCTCGACGTGGTTGAGGTCCATGTCGGCGAGGCGCGCCTTCGGATCCCAGCAGCCGCGCCGCATCTCCTCGCGGGTGATCCCCTCCAGGGTCATGTCGTCGCGGTCGAAGCCGACGGCGGCGATGTTGCGCTTGTACGGGAACTTCAGGTCCTCGTAGATCCACCAGTCGGTCGGCGGGCCGTCGGGGTCCATGGAGATCACGTACTTGCCGCCGGTGTACTGGAGCTCGCCGATCCCGGCGGTGAGCGCCTTGGGTCCGCGGTCGCGGTACTTGGCCGGCAGCCAGACGTCGAAGAGGTGCGCGGGTTCGATGACGTGGTCGTCGACGCTGATGATCCGAGGCAGTTCCATGGTTTCCCCTCGCCGCAAGCCGGATGAGTGCCTGAGTGGATCCTGAGTGGATCCGAGCGTGAATCTGATGGATCGTCAGAAACGATTTCGCCTCCAAGCTAGCTCCGCCACCCCTGGACCGACAAGCGCCGGAGGCCTACGCTCTGCGCTGCATCTGACGACACGTCAGTTACGGGAGGCTGGGGATGGCGGACACCAAGGACACGGCGATACGGCTGAGCCACTCCCCCACCCTGTGGGAGCTGGTCGCGGCGCGGGCCGCGCTGAGCCCCGGCGCCACCGTGCTGATCGAGGCGGCCGACGACCCAGCCGACGACCCCGCCCACGCCTCCGCCGACGACGACCGCAAGCTCACCTTCGCCGAGCTCCGCGACCGCTCCGAGCAGGTCGCGGCGGGGCTGTACGAGATGGGCGTACGCCCCGGCACCGTCGTCGCCTGGCAGCTGCCCACCCGGATCGAGACGGTGCTGCTCTGCCTCGCCCTGGCCCGGATCGGGGCCGTCCAGACCCCGGTGATCCCCTTCTACCGCGACCGTGAGGTGGGCTTCGCGCTGCGCGAGTCCAAGGCCGAGTTCTTCGCCGTCCCGGGCGTCTGGCGGGGCTTCGACCACACCGCGATGGCCGAACGCCTCGGCGCGCGCGGCGTCTTCGAGGCCTACGACTCCCTCCCGGCCGCGGACCCCGCCGTACTTCCCGCACCCCCGTCCGAAGGCACGTCCGTCCGCTGGATCTACTGGACCTCCGGGACCACCTCCGACCCCAAGGGCGTCCTGCACACCGACCGCTCACTGATCGCGGGCGGCTCCTGCCTGGCCCACGCCCTGCACCTGGGCCCGGCCGACGTCGGCTCGATGGCCTTCCCGTACGCGCACATAGGCGGCCCGGACTACCTGGTGATGCTGCTCCTGTACGGCTTCCCCGCGGTCCTCTTCGAGAAGTTCGCGATGCCGGACGCGCTGGCCGGCTACCGGCGCCACGGGGTCACGGTGGCCGGCGGCTCGACGGCCTTCTACTCGATGTTCCTGACGGAGCAGCGCAAGGAACCGGGGTCCAAGCTCATCCCCACCCTGCGCCTGCTCGCGGGCGGCGGCGCCCCGAAGCCGCCGGAGATCTACCACGCGGTCGTCCGCGAACTGGGCTGCCAGCTCACCCACGGCTACGGCATGACCGAGGTCCCGATGATCACCATGGGCGCCCCGGACGACACCCCGGAGCACCTGGCCACGACGGAGGGTCGCCCCCCGGCCGGCATGTCGATCCGCATCACGACGCCCGACGGCGAACCCCTGCCCCCGGACACGGACGGCGAGGTCCGGCTGCGCGGCGAGGCGGTCTGCCGGGGCTACCTGAACCGGGAGGCCCGCCCGGCGGAGGTCTTCGACGCCGACGGCTACCTGATCACCGGCGACCTCGGCCACCTGACACCGGACGGCTACCTCGTCCTCACCGGCCGCAGCAAGGACGTGATCATCCGCAAGGGCGAGAACATCTCCGCGAAGGAGATCGAGGACCTCCTGCACCTGCTCCCGGGCATCGGCGACGTGGCCGTGATCGGCCTCCCGGACCCGGAGCGCGGCGAACGCGTCTGCGCGGTCGTGGAACAGCCACCGGGCGCGACCCCCCTGACCCTCCCCCACCTGACGGCCCACCTCCGCGCCCAGGGCCTGTCCCCCCACAAGCTCCCGGAACAACTGGAACTGGTCGAAGCCCTCCCCCGCAACGAAGCCCTCCGCAAAGTCCTCAAATACAAACTCCGCGAGCGCTTCGCGTAGGACACCCCCTGGACCGTCAGTGGCGGATGTCTCATTCAGGACGACCCATCGGTGCGCACACGGGCCGCGTGTCACAATTATTTGTCCTTTTCACACAAGCAGAGCGCCCCTCCGGGTCCCGTTCGCGAGAGGCGTCATGCGAGTCCGCGATACCCCCCTGAGCCGTGTCCGGTGGTCTCACGGCACCGTCGCCGAACTGTTCTCCGGCCGGGACAACAGCCTGGGGCTGCTGCGGCTGCTCCTCGCGTCCGCCGTCGTCCTGTCCCACGCGCGCATCCTCGGATTCGGGTCCCGCGAGTTCGGCTACAGCTTCGCCTCCGGACAGACCGACCTGGGCAAGATGTCCGTCTTCGGCTTCTTCATCCTGTCCGGCATCCTCGTCACCCGCAGCGGCAACCGGCTTCCGATCGGGCGCTTCCTGTGGCACCGGGCACTGCGGCTGCTGCCGGGCCTGTGGGTATGCCTGCTGGTGACGGCCTTCGCCGTGGCGCCGTTCCTGTACTGGCGCCAGCACGGCGGCCTGACGGACTTCTGGAACCACGGCGAGAGCCCCTTCGACTACATCCGGGCCAACTTCGCCATCCGGGTGCACCAGTGGGGCATATCGGGTGTGCTGGACGGCGCCATGAACAAGGGGCTGACCCACAACCGCAGCTTCGACGGTGCACTGTGGTCGCTGGAGTACGAGGTCCTCTGCTACCTCGGCGTCGCCCTGCTCGTCCTCGCCGGGGCGCGGGCCGGCGGAGTGGTCCGAGCACGGCGCGCCGTCCTCGCGGTCGCGGCGGTGCTGGGCTGGTTCGTCCTGACCGAGGCGCTCACGGACCCCCTGACCAACGCGACGGAGATCCCGATGCGCAACGGGATGCCCGACGTGCCGATCGTCGGCGGCTTCGTCGTCAACTGGGTCTTCTACCTCGGCTTCGCCTTCGTCCTCGGAGCGCTCATCGAGGGGTACAAGGAGCGGATCCCGGTCAGCGACCCACTGGGCGTCCTCGCCGGCCTGACCCTGCTGGCCACCCTGCACTACGGCTGGTTCTACGTAGTCGGCGTGCCGGCATTCGCCTACCTGCTGCTGTGGCTCGCGATCCGGCTGCCCAAGCCGTTCCGGCGGGTCGGCAGCAAGCACGACTACTCGTACGGGATCTACATCTACGGCTTCGTCGTGGAGCAGGCGGTGGCCGCGCTCGGCGGTGCCCGCTGGGGCTTCGGCGTCTACCTCGCACTGGCCGCGGGCGGCACCCTGATCGCGGCGGTGCTCTCCTGGCACCTGGTCGAACGCCCGGCCATGCGGCTGAAGGACATCGGCCGCGCCCGCCCGGCTCCGCCGCTGCACTCGGGCGGAGCCGCGGGAGCCCCGGCGGCGGCCGCGGACCAGGATCTGGCCCGCGCGGGCACGGCGGCCCCGTAACGCGCGGCCCCGCAGCGCCGGCGGGGCCGCGGCTGCGGACTACGGCTCCGGCCGCGGTTATGCGTCGGGGGCTTCTACGCCGCAGTACGCGGCGAAGGCCGTCAGGATCTCGTCCTCCGTGATGCGGCCGTCGGCGTCGGCGTCCAGGGTCGTGGCGATCTGGGCGGCCAGTTCGGGCGGGGTGCCCAAGACGCGCAGGACGCGGGCCGCCGCCGTCGGGGTCGTGCCGCGGCCGTCCTCGTCCGCCACCGCGATCACCCCGTGCAGGAACGGCCGCGCGATCTCCGCGAACCTCTGCGGGTTGTCCCGCAGCCGCTTCGCCGCCCCGGTGATGAACTCCTCGCGGGTCACCCGCTGGTCCCCGTCGACGTCCGCGATGCCGGCCATCCCCTGCCAGAAGGCCTCCGCCCCCGCGAAGAGGCCCTGGCCCCTGTCCGACCGCGCGGCGGTGCCGAATTCGGCGAGCACGGCCCTCGCGGCCGCGCTGAAGTCCTCGCGGTCGATGTATCCGTTCCCGTCCTGGTCGAACGTGGCAAACCGGGCGGCGATCTTGCGCTCGTATTCTGCGCTGTCCATATGCGGCGTTCCGCCTTCACATGTGCGGTGGAGTTCAGTTCAAGACAAGGCAGGAGCGTAAGGCCTACGTGGCCTGCTCGTTAAGCGAAGTCGGCAAGCAGGTGGCCGCATCGAACCCGCGCACGGGAAGCGTGGCGGGGCGCGCACACCTGTGCCCATGTGCCGCACCCGGCCCCACCGTTCACACCCCGCACCGCGCCTATCACGCAGAGCGCTCTTCCAGGGCCGCGTTCCCCCAAAACGGGCGCGAACCCGCCTCCGGCGACTACATTCGAGGCGTCGACACACGGCTGGGGGCAGTTATGCCGAAGGACGTACCACCTCGCTGGGACCGCCGTATGCAGCAGCGCCTCGCCCGCGGCGAGGCCGCCGCGCTCGGAGAGCTGTACGACCGCTTCGCCTCGCTCGTGCACAGCCTGGCGAACCGGGTCCTCGGCGACGAGACGGCGGCGGACCGGATCACCCGCGAAGTGTTCGGCTACATCTGGGAGAACCCCGACGCCTACGACCCCAAGCAGGGCTCCATGCGCTCCTGGGTCGCCCGGATCACCCAGGGCCAGGCGGTGGCCCGGCTGCGCCAGGCCGAACTCGGCCGCGGCTCGCGCGAGGAACTCGAACAGAAGGTGCGCAGTGCCAGCGCCGCCGCCCGCGCGGACTACATCGTCACGTCCATGCCCGCGCCGCTGCGCGCCGCGCTGGAGCTCGCGTACTTCAAGCGCCGCGACTACCGGCAGGCCGCCGCCGACCTCCGCATCAGCGAGGACGAGGCCCGGCGCCGGCTGCGCCTTGGCCTCCAACTGCTGTCGACCGCCAACGTCCTCCCGCAGGAGGACACCGCTCCGCCCGGATACGGCCCGCCAGGATATGGAACGCCCCGATGAACGGCCCCGCAGACCCGCCCCACGAGGGATACGAGGAGCAGCGCCGCGGCGGTCCGGCGCGCATACCGGGTCCGCGCGGGGCCGCCGACGACCTCGATCCGCGGCACGCACCGGAGCCGCTGCCCGAGCCTCCCGCCGTACCCGAGCCGCCCCAGCCGCCGCGCACCCACGCCGTACTGAAGTCCCTGCTCGGCGCCTGGGCCCTCGCGGCCTGCTCCGCCGAGGAGACCCAGGCCGTCGAGGACCACCTCACCGAGTGCGCGCAGTGCGCCGAGGAGGCGCTGCGGCTGCGCGACGCCGTGGGCCTGCTGCACCCCGAGGACAACCTGGACCTCAAGCCGCTGCTGCGCTCGCGGGTGCTGGAGGACTGCCTCGGCAGGCGGCCCGCCCGCATCCCGGTGCCGGCGTGGGCGAACCCGTACGACACGGAGACCGCGCGGCTCGACGCGCTGCTGCGCGACTTCGGCGACTCGGAGTGGCAGACCCCCGTACGGCTGAAGTGGTTCGAGGAGGAGCGGCGGCAGTCGCGCCGGACGACGGTGGCCGGCGTGATCGGGCACCTGCTGACGGTGGACGGGCTGGTCGCGACGGCGCTGGGCCTGGACGACCCGCTGGGCCCGGAGGCACCGTCGGGCGCGACGGGCCGCACCGAGCACTTCTGGAGCTCCGCCGAGCAGCCCATCACCCGCCAGATCCGCGAGCCGTGGCGGGAGCAGGGCCACACGCTCGTGCGGACGGTGTCGTTCGCGGGCCGGGGCGTCGGGGAACTGTCGGTGGACTACGGGCCCTTCGCCCTGCCGCTCGGGGACGCGTTCCTGGAGCGGGCCTTCGAGTGCTGGGTGCACGCGTGGGACATCGCCGAGGCGGTGGACTACCCGTACGACCCGCCGTCCGGGCCCCACCTGAACCGGATGATCGACCTGGCGGCGCGGCTGCTGCCGAGCGCGCTGGCCCACCGGCGCCGGGCGGGCCTGGCGGCACCGGCCCGCGGGCTGGTCGCGGCGGGCGCACCGGGGCGGACCCTGCACCTGGAGATCGAGGGGGCGGGCGGCGGCAGCTGGGACATCGCCCTGGACTCCCCGGCGGCGAAGCCGTCGCCGGAGCACACGGTGGCGCAGATCGCGCTGGACGGCGCCGAGTTCTGCCAGCTGGCCGCCGGGCACATCTCCCCGGAGGAGGCGGCCGTGGGCCAGCACGGCGACCGCGAGGCCATCCGCGACGTCCTCTTCGCGGCGGCCTCCCTGAGCCACCTCTAGGCCGCGTCGGCAAGGTCCCGCACGGCTCCGCCGGTTCAACCCGGCGGAGCCCCGGGGCCTAGGGGCCCCCTACGCGAAGACGACCGTACGGGTGCCGTTCAGCAGCACGCGGTGCTCGCTGTGCCACTTCACGGCCCGCGCCAGCGCCTGGCACTCCACGTCGCGCCCGATCGCCACCAGCTGGTCCGGCGTCACCTCGTGGCCCACCCGCTCGACCTCCTGCTCGATGATCGGGCCCTCGTCCAGGTCGGCCGTCACGTAGTGCGCGGTGGCACCGATCAGCTTCACACCGCGCGCGTGCGCCTGGTGGTACGGCTTCGCACCCTTGAAGCTCGGCAGGAAGGAGTGGTGGATGTTGATGATCCGCCCGCTCAGCTCCTTGCACAGGGTGTCCGACAGCACCTGCATGTACCGGGCCAGCACCACGAGCTCGACGTTCTCGGCCCGGACCAGTGCCAGCAGCTGCGCCTCCGCGTCCGCCTTCGTCTCCTTCGTCACCGCGATGTGGTGGAAGGGGACGCCGTACGAGCGCACCAGCTCGGCGAAGTCGGTGTGGTTCGAGACCACCGCCGCGATCTCGACCGGGAGCGCTCCGATGCTGGAACGGAACAGCAGGTCGTTCAGGCAGTGCCCGAACTTCGACACCATCAGCACGATCCGCATGCGCTCGTCGGAGCGGTGCAGCTGCCAGTCCATCCGGAACGAGTCGCCGATCGCGGCGAAGCTGGCCCGCAGCTTGTCGAGCGTCACCGGAGCGTCGGCGGAGAAGTGGACCCGCATGAAGAAGAGGCCGGTGTCGTGGTCGCCGAACTGCCGGCTGTCCTCGATGTTGCATCCGGTCATGAACAGGTAACTGGACACGGCGTGCACGATGCCCTGCTTGTCCGGGCATGACAGGGTCAATACGTACTGCTGGGGGGCCTGGGCCTGCGGGTCGTCGCTCATGACCCCACAGCCTTTCACACCCCGCGGCTCACGCCGCGCGGGTCAGGATCCTCAGCACTTCCAGCGAAGTCGGCGGCTCGTCCGGTTCGTCCCCGTCCGCCGTCGCCAGCCGTACGTGCGCCTCGCGCGCGGCACGTACCGCCTCGGGCCAGGCGTGGTGCTCCAGGTAGGCGGAGACGGGGGCGTCGGGCCCGACCTGGTGCAGGATCCGCAGCACCCGCAGCACCGCGAGGTCCACGAGCGTGGCCTCCTGGGGGTCGCGGAATATCGTGCCGACGTACTTGTCGGCCGACCAGCTGTCGAGCCACGTGTCCTCGACGAGGCGGTACACGGCGTCGGTGACGTCCCCGTACCCCTCGACACCGGCGAGCCAGGTCTCCTCGTGGAAGACCGGGTCGGAAAGCATGTGAAGCGCCGAGCGCACGTTGCTGCGCCAGCGCCACCACGGCATGTCGTTCAGGGGCATGCCGCCCATGGTGGAGGAGCGGCCACCGCGGCGGGAAGAGTTCTTCGAACCTTGGGCGAATGTCACGCTTGCGATGTTACGTTCACGGCTTGCGCGATCTTGAAGCACCTGTGCGCAATCCATCCCCGGCAATTCACCTTCCCGTCACCCCGCGTTGTGTCCATCTCACTCTCCAGTTACCCCTGGGGCGGAAGCGTGCGTGGACATGACCGAATGGCGACGCACGGCTTCCCTGACCCGCACCTTGGCGGCAACGGCGATGGGCACCTGTCTCGTCGCCGGATGCGGGGTACTCCCCGGGGGCTCGGGGGGCTCCGGAAGCACCATCACGGTCATGACCTTCGCGCCACAGGACACCAAGGCGACCAATATGCCCGGAATGCCGGGAATGGCCAAGGCCTATGAGGCCTGGGTCAATTCCAAGGGCGGTATCAACGGGCACAAACTGCGCGTACTGACCTGCAACGAGAAGAACACCCCGAACGGCGCCGCCGACTGCGCCCGCAAGGCCATCGACGAGAAGGCCGTCGCGGTCGTCGGCTCGTACAGCCAGCACGGACGCGCCTTCATGGCCCCGCTGGAGGCGGAGGGCATCCCCTTCATAGGCGGGTACGGAGTCTCCTCCGAGGAGTTCCAGAGCACCCTCTCCTACCCGGTCAACGGCGGCCAGCCCGTCCTCCTCGCCGGTGCCGGACACCAGCTGGGCAAGGCGTGCAGCCAGGTGGCCATCGTCCGCCCGGACACCCTCGCGGGCGACTCCATGCCCATCCTTCTCAACGCCGGCCTGAAGCTCAACAAGGCGCCCGAGGCCAACGACATCCGGGCCGCCGAGGACTCCGCGGACTACATCGCACAGGCCCGCGAGGCCCTGGCCAACTCCTCCGGCGGCAAGGACCGGGGCTGCGTGACCGCCGTGCTCGGCGAGCGCACGGAGACGTTCTTCGACGCGTTCCGGCGCGAGGACAGCAAGCACAAGAACCCGCAGATCTCCTCGGTCCTCGGCAGCGTCAGCCAGGCCGTGGTCGACCGCACCGGCGGCAGGGAGAGCCCGTTCGAGGGCGCGTACGTCACGAGCTGGTACCCGGTGTCCACGGACGCGCTGTGGGAGCCGATGCGGAAGGTGATCTCCGACCACGCCTTCGGCAACGACGCCGTGGACCCGGACGACAGCGGGACGCAGACCACCTGGATCGCGTACACCGTCCTCAGCGAGACCCTGAAGCGGTTCAAGCCCGACGAGGACATCACGGCGCGCAAGATGTCGCGCATGCTGAACCAGGCGGAGCCGGTCAGGACCGGCGGGCTGACCCCGGACCTGAGCTGGCGCTACGGGGACATGCGCGCCGTCGCCGGCTTCCCGCGCATGGTGAACGGGCGCGTCAACTTCCAGGTCGTCCAGTCGGGCCGGCTGGTCGCCCAGCAGGGCGGCGAGCAGTCGATGGACATGACGGAGACCCTGGAGCAGGCGCCCCGCGCGGCGTGACGCCGCCGCGGAACGCCCTGCGTCCGACTACAGCTGGGACTTGTCCCGCTTGGTGAGGCCGTACTTGGCCGCGATCGCGTTCCACAGGCCCGCGGACGACTCCTTCGCCCTGGTCGCCTCGCCGCTCGCCTTGTTGCCCTCGTTGGCGTTGCCGGTGCCCTTGGCCTGCCCGTCCTTGCAGCCCTTCTTGTCGCCGGCGGTGTCGTCCGCCCAGGCCGCGTAGCTGTTGTCGGCGGCCGCGGAGGACTGCCAGGCCTTGGTGAGCGAGGCGGCCAGCTTCACGTTGTCGGGGAGCTGGTCCATCTTCAGGTCCTGGAGGCGGGTGACGAGCTCCTCGCGCTGGCGGGCGGCGTCGCGCAGGTCGGACGCCGCCTGGCCGAGGTTGCGGCAGCCCTTGATGTCGTCGACGGCGCGGATCACGGCGGCGCGGCTGTCGTTGCTGTCCGCGAGGAGCTTGTCCAGCTGGACGGCCTGGGAGCGGGCCGGATCCACGGGTGCCTCGGCGCCCGCCGCGGCCGAGCTTCCGGCGCTGGGGGTCGCGGCCGCGGCCGCGGGATCGTTGTTCTGCTTCTTGCCGTCGCTGAGCAGTGCGCCGACGCCGAGCCCGACGACGGCCAGGCCGATGACGACGGCGGCGATCACCCAGGCCGGCACCCGCCGGGTCGCCTCCGGCGGGGGCGGGGGCGGGGGCGGGGCGTACTGCGGCTGCTGCTGCGGTTGCTGGGCCTGCGGCTGGGGCGGTCCGGGCCGCTGCCCGCGCGGCGGGTACCCCCGCGGCGGCGGCTGCCGGAGCACCGGCTCCTGCACGGGCGGCAACTGCCGCGTGTGCCCGGCATCGGCGCCGCCCTCCTCGCGGAACAGCGCGTCGAACCCGTCGGTGACGGGCGGGATGTACTGCGTGGCGGCCTCATGGTGCGCGGCCCCGCCCGGTACGGGCGGAATGTACTGGGTCGCACCCTCGTCCGGCCCGGGTCCGGCCGGTACGGGCGGAATGTACTGAGTCGCACCCTCGTCCGGCCCGGGTCCGGCCGGTACGGGCGGAATGTACTGCGTGGCGGCTTCGCCATGCGCGGGCGCAGCCGGTACCGGCGGGATGTACTGGGTCGCGCCTTCGTCCTGCCCGGGCCCGGCCGGGACCGGCGGGATGTACTGGGTGACCGCCTCGGGCAGCGGCGGGTAGCCGTGCCCGTGCGGATCCCCCGGTCCCTCGTAGCCGGGTCCCACCACGTGCCCGGGCACCGCCTCGCCCGACACGGGCGGATACCCGTACGCGGGCCGGCCCGGCCCGCCCGGCTGGGCCTGGTCCGGATGCGGCTGCCCCGGCGCGGGCGGGTAGCCGTACGCCGGCGCGGGTGGCGGGGGGTAGCCGTCTGCGGGCGGCGGCGGGTAGCCGTCTGCGGGCTGCGGGTACGCCGGGTCGGGGCCCCATGGCGTACCCGCCTGCGGGCCGCCGCCCTGTCCGCTCTCCGTCACCGGGACTCCTTCGCCGACTACTCCGGTATTCCGAATCGTCGGCTCACGCTACCCGGTCACCCCCCGCCACCGGAGGTCACCTACGCCACCACCTCCAAGCGAGCGGTGAATTCGCGGGCCGCCGGCTCGTCGCGGTACGGGGCGAGCCGGCTCCGGAAGTCGTCCAGGTACTCCGCGCCCCGGTTCGAGCGGAGCCCCGACAGCAGGTCGGCCGCCTTCGCGGCCGTCTGGCACGCCTGCTCCACCTCACGCTGCTGCACCTGCGCCACCGCCAGCAGCAGCAGCCCGATCGCCCGGCGCCGCGCCTTGCCCGCCGGGAGCCCCCGCAGCGCCTCCTCCGCCTGCCGGGCCGCCGCGTCCGCCTGCCCCAGGTCCCGGTGGCAGTGCGCCAGCTCGTCCGCGAGGTACGCCGCGTCGAAGTGCCGGATCCACACCGGGTCGTCGCCCGACTCCGGCTCCGCCCGCTCCAGGGCGGTCACCGCCCGCGAGGACAGCACCGCCGTCGCCCGGGTGTCGCCCAGCAGCGCGTGCCCGCGCGCCTCGGCGGCGTAGAACATCGCCTCCACCCGCGGCGTGACCTGCCCGCGGGTCCCCTCCTGCGCGGCCCGCGCGAGCTGCGCGATCTCCCGCGGATTGCCCAGTTCCGCAGCGAGGTGGCTCATGGACGCCGCGAGCACGTAGCCCCCGTACGCCCGGTCCCCCGCCGCCTGCGCCAGTCGTAGCGCCTGGATGTAATAGCGCTGCGCCAGGCCCGGCTGGCCGGTGTCCACCGCCATGTAGCCGGCCAGCTCGGTCAGTCTCGCCACCGCCGCGAACAGCGCCCGCCCGACCGGCTCCCGGTACGAGCCGCCGATCAGCCCGGACACCACGGAGTTGAGGTAGTGCACGACGACGGGCCGCACGTGCCCGCTGCCGAAGCGGTGGTCGAGGTCCTTGAGGGCGTCGGTGGTCGCCCGTACCGCCTCCACGTCCGGCATCCCGACGCGCGAGCCGCCGCTGCGCGCCACCTGCGCGTCGGCGCCGGTGATCAGCCAGTCGCGGCTCGGCTCGACGAGCGCCGAGGCCGCCACGCTGGAGCCCGAGAGGAAGTCGCGCCGGCCGACGTCGCTCCGCCACAACTCGCTGACCTGCTCGATGGCGCCGATGACGGTCGGGGAGAACTGCAGGCCGATGCCGGAGGCGAGGTTCTTGCCGTTGGCCATGCCGATCTCGTCGATGGTGACGGTCCGGCCGAGTTTGCGCCCCAGCGCCTCGGCGATGATGCCGGGCGCCCGGCCGCGCGGCTGCTGGCCGCGCAGCCACCGGGCCACGGATGTCTTGTCGTAGCGGAGATCGAGGCCGTGTTCGGCCCCGCACATGTTGACGCGCCGGGCGAGCCCGGCGTTCGAGCACCCGGCTTCCTGGATGAGCGCCTGAAGCCGTTCATTCGGCTGGCGCGCGACGAGAGGCCTGGCTGCCATGAAAACCCCCAGTAGCCGCGGGTGATCGTTGGAATGATCACTTCCCGCCTGAGTTGCGGAGAATCATCCGCTCTGCGTCGTATCGCTACCCAACTGCGGCGCCTCGACCTCCTACGCGCCCCCATGCGTGCTCCAGTGCGCCCCGTATGCAGGATCGATGCTCCGCCCACCGGCCGGTTTACGCCCGTAACCCCGAGTGACGCCGGGAGTTGTGATGGGCGTGGAAGAGACCATCGGAGTCACGGAGACCGCACCCATCCCCAAGCAGCGCGGCGAGCAGCTGCTGGACCATGCCGTGCGGTACGCGGAAGAACGGCACTGGGACGTCTTCGCCGGCACCTGGCTGGAGTCCGCGGACGGGCGGGAGGTGTGCTCCTGCGGGGCACAGGACTGCCCGGCGCCCGGCGCGCACCCCACGGTGAAGGACTGGGCGGCGCTGGCCACGGGCAGCGCGGTACAGGTGCGGCGGATCTGGGCGAAGCGGCCCGAGGCCTCGATCCTGCTGCCGACGGGCCGGACGTTCGACGCGCTGGACGTGCCGGACTCGGCCGGGTTCCTGGCGCTGGCGCGCCTGGAGCGGATGGAGCGCACCCTGGGACCGGTCGCCCTGACGCCCGACCACCGGATGCTGTTCTTCGTCCTGCCGGGCGCCGGGGCGAAGGTGCCGGACCTGGTGCACAAGCTCGGCTGGTCGCCGGCCTCGATCGATCTGGCCGCGCGGGGCGAGGGCGAGTACGTGGCCGCCCCGCCCACCCGCTTCGGCGGCCGGGGCTCGGTCCAGTGGGCGCGTCGGCCCACCCCCGCCAACCGGTGGCTGCCGGACACGGAGGAGCTGATCGCGGCGCTGGCGTACGCCTGCGGGCGCGAGGCGGCGGCGGACCGGGACCGGCGGGGCGCCTGACCGACATCCCCGGGATCGCAGGTCAGGGCCGGGACGTTCATGCCCGGAAACTCATGACATAAGTAACTGCCCAGCCTCTCCCCGCCCTCCTATCGTGAGGAGGGCAAGACCACGGGGACAGGACGAGAGGCAGGCGCACATGCCGGACCAGGCAGTTGCGACGGGTGGGGCGGACGGACCGGGCGGCGCGCGATCCGCGCCGGCCGCCGGACGGGCGGCGGTACGGGTCGAAGGCCTGTGGAAGCGCTTCGGCGACCAGGTCGCGGTCGCGGGGATCGATCTGGAGCTGCCCGCCGGCCAGTTCATCGGCCTGGTCGGGCCGAACGGCGCGGGCAAGACGACGACGCTGTCGATGGTGACCGGGCTGCTGCGCCCGGACATGGGGCGGGTCCTCGTCGCCGGGCACGACGTGTGGAGCGACCCGGTCGAGGTGAAGTCGCGGATCGGCGTGCTGCCGGAGGGCCTGCGGCTCTTCGAGCGGCTGTCGGGCCGCGAGCTGCTCGGCTACATGGGCCGGCTGCGGGGGCTGCCGGGCGATGAGACGGACAAGCGGGCCACGCAGCTGCTGGACGTCCTGGACCTCGCGGGCTCGCAGCACAAGCTGGTCGTGGACTACTCGACGGGCATGCGGAAGAAGATCGGCCTGGCCGCCGCCCTGCTGCACAACCCCGAAGTCCTCTTCCTGGACGAGCCGTTCGAGGGTGTGGACCCGGTGTCGGCGCAGACCATCCGCGGGGTGCTGGAGCGGTACACCTCTTCGGGCGCCACGGTCGTCTTCTCCTCCCACGTGATGGAGCTGGTCGAGTCGCTGTGCGACTGGGTGGCCGTGATGGCCGCCGGCCGGATCCGCGCCGCGGGCCCGCTGGCCGACGTACGGGGCGACGCGCCCTCGCTGCAGGCCGCGTTCCTGGAGCTGGTCGGTGCGGGCGGGCGCGACGCGGGCGACTCCCTGGACTGGCTCGGCGGGCAGGCGGCCCGATGAGCGCCGCATCCGCCTCCGCCTCCGCCCCGGCGGACGGGCACGCCCCGGCAGCGGCCCCGGCCGCCGCTCCCGCGGTCGACCTGACCTCGGTCTTCGTCCGCCTCAAGCTCTCGCTGATCCGCAACGGGCTCAAGGGCTCGTCGAAGCGCAAGGCCGCGTACTTCACCTCGCTGGCGCTGTCGCTGGCGGTGGCCTGCCTCGCGATGATCGGCCTGGCCGTGCTGCACGGGAACGCGCACGCGGGCACGGTCGTCGTGCTGCTCGCGGCGATCCTGGCGCTGGGCTGGACGTTCATGCCGCTGTTCTTCCCCAGCGGGGACGAGACCCTCGACCCGAGCCGGCTGGTCATGCTGCCGCTGCGGCCGCGGCCGCTCGTACGGGCCCTGCTGGCCTCCTCGCTGGTCGGCATCGGCCCGCTGTTCACGGTCTGCCTGGCGGTGGGCTCGGTGGTGGCCGTCGCGCGGGGCGCGGCGGGCATCGTGGCGGCCGTGGCGGCCGTGCCGCTGCTGGTGCTGGGCTGCGTCGCGCTGGCCCGCGCGGTGGCCACGGCCAACGTCCGGCTGCTGACCAGCCGCAAGGGGCGCGACCTCGCACTGCTCAGCGGTCTGCTGATCGCGATCGGCGCGCAGCTGGCGAACTTCGCCAGCCAGCGCCTGTTCCAGTCGGGCGGGCTGGCGCAGCTGGAGCCGGCCGAGGCCGTGGTGCGGTGGCTGCCGCCCGCGACGGCCGTCGGCATGGTGGACTCGGCGAGCAAGGGCGCGTACGGGGTGGCCGCGGGCCAGCTGGCCCTGACCGTCCTCGCGCTGGTCCTGCTGCTGCGGTTCTGGGAGCGGAGCCTGACCACGCTGATGGTCACCCCGGACGGGTCGACGATCGCGGCGGCGAAGCCGGCGGGGAAGCGGGAGTCCGCGTCGGGCGCCGGTGCCTGGGCGTTCCTGCCGGGCGGGCGGACGGGCGCGGTCATGCAGCGCACGCTGCGGTACGTGGTGCGCGACCCGAAGACGAAGTCGGCGTGGGTGACGGCCCTGGCGGTCGGCGTGATCGTGCCGGTCTTCAACGCCCTCCAGGGCACGGGCTCGCTGTACCTGGCCTGCTTCGGCGCGGGCATGCTCGGCATGCAGATGTACAACCAGTTCGGGCAGGACACCTCGGCGTTCTGGATGGTCGCGCAGACCATCTCGACCCCGCGGGAGGCGTTCGAGGAGCTGCGGGCCCGCGCGTACGCCCTGGCCCTGGTGACCGTCCCCTACACGGTCGTTCTCATGGCGGTCACGGCGGCACTCGTGCACGACTGGAGCGGCTTCCCGGCGGCTCTCGGGGTGGCTCTGGGGCTGCTCGGCTCGATGCTGTGCACGGGCGCGCTGGCCTCGGTCCGGTTCCCGTACTCGATCCCGACGGACGGCGCGTTCAAGAACGTGGTGCCGGGTCAGGCCGGGCTCGCCTGGGCGGGCATCTTCGGCGGCATGCTCGCGTCGGCGGTGATCTGCTCGCCGGTGATCGCGCTGACGGTCTTCCTCAACGTGACGGACCAGCAGTCCCTGACCTGGATCCTGCTGCCGCTGGGCGCGGCCTGGGGCACGTTCGCGGCGTGGGCGGGCCTGCGCCTGGCGGCGCCGACGGTGGCCAGGACCCTTCCGGAGATCCTGCTGGCGGTCAGCAAGGGCTGAGCGGCGTGGGCTGAGCGGCGGGCGTGCGTGATCCGCGTACGGGAGGGGGTGACGGGCTGCTGCCCGCCACTCCCTCCCGCGTTATTCAGCGGGCGGCGCTCCTGATCCGGTCCAGGAAGGGTTCCAGGGCGGCGCGCCAGGCGGCCGGCTGGTCGTAGTGGAGGTAGTGGCCGGCGTCGGGGATCTCGGCGTACTGGCCCGCCGGGAGGACGCGGACCATCTCCTGGGCCTCGGCGCGGCCCAGTTCGCCGTCGAGGCCGCGGACGACCAGGGTCGGGCAGCGGACCTGGGCCAGCTCCTCCCAGTGCGCGTCGTGGACCCAGGTCTCGCGGGCGGTCAGCATCTGGCGGCGGGAGAACAGGGGGCGCCAGCCGTCGGGGGCCTGGTGCATCACCTCGGCGAAGAAGGAGCCGCGGCCGGGGTCGGGGCGTTCCACCCGGGGGTCGTCCTCGCCGAACCAGCGGCGGGCGGCGTCCTGGGTGGGGAAGGGGAGGGGCCAGCGGCGGAACCATTCCTCCCATTCCTGCTGGGAGGCCTCGCCGAGGGCGGAGGCGCGCATATCGCAGATGACCAGGGCCTCGACCAGGTCGGGGCGGCGGGCGGCGAGCTGCCAGCCGGTGAGGGCGCCCATGGAGTGGCCGATCAGCGTCACGGGGCCCAGGCCGAGCTGCTCGATGACGGCCTCGGCATCGGCCACGAAGGCGTCGCGCCCCAGGGGGGTCGAGGCGCCCGGGCCGGCGGCGGGGCGCTCGCTCTGGCCGTGGCCGCGCTGGTCGAGGGCGACGACGCGGCGGTGCTCGGAGAGCCAGCGGGCGGTGCCCGCCCAGTGGAAGGCGCGGCCCATCAGACCGTGGAGTAACAGCACCCGGGGCACGTCGGGATCCGGGGGCGCGGTGGGGGGCGATTCCCGGAACTCCCAGGCGGCCAGGCGCACACCGTCGGCCCCTGTCACATCGATGCGCTGTACCACGGCAGATGCACCCCCTTCGCTCGCGGTCAGACTATCGAACCCGTATTCGAAAACGGGGTTCTCGTCTTCAACACCGCTCTTTCGAGTGACCTTGCTCAAGGATTGGCCCCCGCCGCCGATGGAGATCCTTTCAACAGGGAGGCGGGCCGCTCGGGGAAGACGGTCCGAGGGGATGACCTTGAGAGCTCGGGGCTCCAGGTCAGCAAAGGGGAGGATCGGTCCCGGCGCCGCAAGGCGCCGGGACCGCCCACTTCCACCCCCGTCTACCACCGACAGTGCCGCGTGACGGCCTGCGCGCAGGCCGTCAGCGCTTGGCCACGAACACGTGCGAGGCGATCTCCGTATCCAGCTCGGCGGCCTCGCCACCGCTGCCGACCAGCACCCCGCCCGGCGACTCGGTCACGCTGACCACCGAGCCGGGCTGCACGCCCGCCCGCCGCAGCGTGTACATCAGCTGGGCGTCCGTCTGGATCGGCTCCCCGATCCGGCGCACGACCACCGTCTTGCCGTCCGCACCCGGGTCCAGCTCCGACAGGCTGACCATGCCGTCCTCCAGGAACGGGTCCGCCTCGGCCTTCTCGCCCAGCTCCTCCAGCCCCGGGATCGGGTTCCCGTACGGCGACTCCGTCGGGTGGCGCAGCAGCTCCAGCACCCGCCGCTCCACCGCTTCGCTCATCACGTGCTCCCAGCGGCAGGCCTCGGCGTGCACCTGCTCCCACTCCAGGCCGATGACGTCGACGAGGAGGCATTCCGCGAGCCGGTGCTTGCGCATCACGCGCGTCGCCAGCCGCCGCCCCTCCTCCGTCAGCTCCAGGTGGCGGTCGCTCGCCACGGCCACCAGGCCGTCGCGCTCCATGCGCGCCACGGTCTGGCTCACCGTCGGACCGCTCTGGTCGAGCCGCTCGGCGATGCGGGCGCGCATGGGGACCACGCCTTCCTCTTCCAGCTCGAGGATGGTGCGGAGATACATCTCCGTGGTATCGATCAGTCCGGACATTCGTGCCCCTCGGATATCGTGCGCTGGCCCTGGACCCAATTCTGACGCATCGCGCCGACAACCGTCCCGTGCCGGACGTCAAGCCCGCCCAGGACATCCCCGGGCGGCCCGGCCCCAGGATTGACGTTCGTATTGACACGCCCTTGGTCCAGACCGCACGGTGAGCGGCGGACACGGACGAACCCCACCTCTGGAAGGGCCATCGGCGTATGAGCGAGAGCAAGCTGGCCGGTCAGTTCCTCGACGCCGCGATCGGACTCCTGGAGCGGGTGCGGGACGAGGAGGCCGCGCACATCGCCGAGGCCGGCGCCGTCATCGCCGAGGCCGTCGCCGCCGGGAACCGGCTCTTCGCCTTCGGCGCCGGACACTCCTCGCTTCCGGCGCAGGACGTGGTCTACCGGGCCGGCGGGCTCGCGCTGGTGAACTTCCTCGCCGTCCCCGGCACCGTAGGGATCGACGTCATGCCGGCCACCCTGGGCAGCGCCCTGGAGCGCGTCGACGGCCTCGCCGGCGCCGTCCTCGACAGCAGCCCGGCCACCGAAGGCGACGTGCTCGTGATCATCTCCCTCTCCGGGCGCAACGCGCTGCCGGTCGAGATGGCCATGAACGCCCGCGCCATCGGCCTCAAGGTGATCGGCGTGACCTCCGTGGCGTACGCGACGGGGACCAAGTCGCGGCACGTCTCCGGCACCTTCCTCAAGGACCACTGCGACATCGTCCTCGACAGCAAGATCGCGGTCGGCGACGCCGAGCTGAGCCTCGACGGCATCGACGCGCCGTTCGCGCCCGCCTCCACCGTCGTGACCAGCGCGATCATGCAGGCCGTGATGGCGGCGGCGGCCGGCGAGCTCGCCGCCCGCGGCATGGAGCCCCCGCTGCTGCGCTCGGGCAACGTGGACGGCGGCCACGAATGGAACGGCCGCGTCCTCAAGGAGTACGGCGACCGGATCTTCTTCCGCCACTGAGCGACACCTCCCACGGGCGTCCGGGGCGTCCGGGGCTCTTACGGGGTGTCCTCGTCCCGGCCCGGCCTCGGCCGGGCCGCCAGGTCGAGGTCGGCCGCCACCCGGGCCGCGACCTCCTCCGCGTACGCCGCGTCCGCCTGCTCGAAGGCCGCCCGCGAGGCGGCCCGTACGAAGGTCAGCGCCCCCACGGTCCGCCCGCGGCTGCGCAGCACCGTACACAGCACGTGCGCCGCGTCCTGCGGCCACTGCCGCTCCCGCGCCCAGCTCCCGGCCGCCTCACCGCGCGGAGCGCTCGTACGGACCGAGCCGATCCGGTCCAGCGCCTGGAGCGCCGGGTGCCCGGGCGCGTACCGGGCCGGAATCGCCTCCGCCCCCGGCAGCAGCGGCGGCGACGCCGCCATCCGTACGAGCCTGCGCCGGTCCGGGTCGCCCGACTGCTCCAGTACGTCGAGCAGCGCGTGCTCGGCGAATCCGGCGAGCGCGAAGTCCAGCCGTACGGCGGCCGCCTCGGCCGGGTCCTCGCACTCGGCGGCCGCCCGGCCCGAGCGGTGCAGCTGGCCGGCGCGGAACCGCAGCTGCGCCGTGTCCAGCGCGGCCTGGCGGGCCTCGGTGATGTCCTGGAACAGCCAGCCGACCCCGAGCGGCACCGGCTCCTCCGCCAGCGGGGAGCCCAGCCGCAGGAACCCGGACCGCCAGCACCGCCGCCGCACCCCCTCCGGCGTGCGGACCGACACCCACAGCTCCATGGGCGCCGGCGGCGAGCCCTCGGCGAGCACGTGCTGCAGCGCCCCCTCCAGCTCCTCGACGCCCTGGGCCAGCAGCTCCCCCAGGGGCCGGCCGAGCAGGGCGGTGCGCCCCGAGCCGAAGGCCCGGGCGGCGTGCGCGTTGACCACGGCGGGCCGCAGGTCCACGTCGACGAGGACGACACCCCAGGAGGCGTCGTCCATCAGCGCCTCGCTCAGCGCGATGGACCGCTCCAGGTCGATCTGGGCGTGCACCTCGCTGAAGGCGCAGTACACCCCGGCGGGCTTCCCGTCCGCCCCCGGCACCCCGGCGGACTGGGTCCGTACGAGCACCCGCCCGCCCTCCTTGGTCAGCAGCGCGAACTCGTGCACCTGCCGCCCGGGCACGTCCTGGGCGGCCATGAGCCGCTCCTCCACGTCCTGCGCATCGGCGGCGCGCACGGCCCATCCGGCGAAGCCCTTGCGCCCGACCGCCTCGGCGGCGCTCCAGCCGAGGATCCGCTCGGCCTCGCGGTTCCAGTGCGTGATCACGCCGTCGGAGTCGAACGCGCACAGGGCGGCGTCCATCCCGTCGAGCAGCGCTGCGAGCAGATCGTCGGTGGTCTCACCACGTCCGGAAGCACTCACCTGGCACCCCCTGCAGGTGTTCGCGTGTGCGGCACGTCAGATCATTCAACTGGAACGTGACGCAGCCCACACCGCATTCCCTGAATCGCCCCGAAATAAATCACTTGAGGACCTCGGGGAGCGGTTCTAGGCTCTGCTGTACACGAGAAGGGAGGTGGTTCCCGAAATGTACGGAAACCGGACGCGTGAGGTGGCTGCGGGCTAAGGGCCCGTCGTCGCACGCACCCAGTGCGGTGCCCGGCGGGTAGCCAGGCGCCAATCCCAAGCAGTCACCCGACCCGCGAGCTCGCCGGTACGTCCGGCCGGCTTCTCTCACTGCAGGAGAGAAACCCGAGCTCGCGGGTCGTCTGCGTTTTCTGCGCGTCTCTGCGCGTTTCAGCGCGGGTGACGGCGGCCGCTACGGGCAGAGGCGCTCCAGGCGCCACTTCCCGTCCTCCAGGACGTAGCGGAGCCGGTCGTGGAGGCGGTTCTCGTGGCCCTGCCAGAACTCGATCCCGTCGGGGACGACCCGGATGCCGCCCCACTCGGGCGGGACCGGGACCTGCTCGCCCTCGGGATAGCGCTCCGCGAGCTCGGCGTAGCGGCGGTCGAGCTCGGCGCGGGAGCCGATCACCCGGGACTGCTCGCTCGCCCAGGCGCCCAGCTGCGAGCCGTGCGGGCGGGAGCGGAAGTACGCCGCCGTCTCGTCGCGGCCGATCCGCGAGGCCGTGCCGGTGACGATGACCTGGCGGGAGATGGGGTGCCAGGGGAAGAGCAGCGCGACGTGCGGGTTCGCGTCGATCTCGCGGCCCTTGCGCGAGCCGTAGTTGGTGTAGAAGGCGAATCCCCGCTCGTCGAACTGCTTCAGCAGCACCGTGCGGGAACTTGGGCGGCCGTCGGGGGTTGCGGTCGAGACCACCATCGCGTTGGGTTCGAAGAGGTGCGAGTCGGCGGCCTGCTGGAACCACTCGGCGAACTGCCGCATGGGGTCCTCGGCGAGGCCGTCCTCGTGGACGATCTCCGAGCGGTACTGCTTGCGCATCGTGGCGGGGTCAATGTCCTGGTCGGTCACGCGTGCCATCCTGCCGCAGGAGGGCTCGCGGCAGTGTGCCGTATGTCACGCTTCCGCCTGCCATCCGGAACAGCCAAAATCTTGGGGCCGGTCCGGAGGTCCCCATGCGGGTGACCGACGGCCGTGCCGGGCATCAACGGGGATGACCGCGCCGGACCGCGAGTCACGCCGGGAGCCGCGCGTGTTCGCACTATCTGAGGAGCCGCCTGATGTCCGACTTCGTACCCGGGCTCGAAGGGGTCGTCGCGTTCGAGACCGAGATCGCCGAACCGGACAAGGAAGGCGGATCGCTCCGCTACCGCGGGGTCGACATCGAGGATCTCGTCGGGCACGTCTCGTTCGGCAATGTCTGGGGCCTGCTGGTCGACGGGGCGTTCAACCCCGGCCTGCCCGCCGCCGAGCCCTTCCCCATCCCCGTGCACTCCGGTGACATCCGCGTCGACGTGCAGTCCGCCCTCGCCATGCTCGCCCCCGTGTGGGGTCTGAAACCGCTGCTCGACATCGACGAGCGGACCGCCCGCGACAACCTCGCGCGCGCCGCCGTGATGGCCCTGTCGTACGTCGCCCAGTCCGCGCGCGGGCAGGGCCGGCCGATGGTGCCGCAGAGCGAGATCGACAAGGCCGAGTCCGTGGTCGAGCGGTTCATGATCCGCTGGCGCGGCGAGCCCGACCCGAAGCACGTCAAGGCCGTCGACGCGTACTGGACCTCGGCCGCCGAACACGGCATGAACGCCTCGACGTTCACCGCGCGCGTGATCGCCTCGACCGGTGCGGACGTGGCCGCCGCGCTGTCCGGCGCCGTCGGCGCCATGTCCGGGCCGCTGCACGGCGGTGCGCCCTCCCGCGTCCTCGGCATGATCGAGGAGATCGAGCGCACCGGCGACGCCGTGGCGTACGTGAAGAAGGCCCTGGACAAGGGCGAGCGGCTGATGGGCTTCGGGCACCGCGTGTACCGGGCCGAGGACCCGCGCGCCCGGGTGCTGCGGCGTACCGCCAAGGAGCTGGACGCGCCGCGCTACGAGGTGGCCGCCGCACTGGAGAAGGCCGCGCTGGAGGAGCTGCACGCGCGCCGCCCCGACCGGGTGCTGGCGACGAACGTGGAGTTCTGGGCCGCGATCATGCTGGACTTCGCGGAGGTCCCGGCGCACATGTTCACCTCGATGTTCACCTGCGCCCGGACCGCCGGCTGGTCGGCGCACATCCTGGAGCAGAAGCGCACGGGCCGCCTGGTGCGGCCGTCGGCGCGCTACATCGGCCCGGGGCGGCGCGACCCGCGCGAGATCGAGGGGTACGCCGACATCGCCGACACGGCCTGAGTCTTCCTCGTACGCCAGGTACACCTCGTACGCCACGTACGCCGGTCAGGGCGTCGCCTCCCGTATGCGCGGGAGGCGACGCCCTCGTTGTTCCGGGGGTCCCGGCCTCAGCCGAGGGCGGCGTCCAGGATCCGGGACCACTGGGCGACCACGCGGGCGCGGCGGGCCGTGTCGTCGGTGAGGACGTTGGCCAGACCGAGGCCCCGGGCCATGTCGAGGAGGCCCTGCACGGTCTCGCGCACGCCGGGGACGGACTCGTCCGCGCCGAGGAGTTCCACGGCGATGCGGTGGGTCTCGCGGCCCACGCGGGCCTCCAGTTCGGTGACCTGGGGGCGCAGCTGTTCCTCGTTGGAGGCGGCGACCCACAGCTGGAGGGCGGCGCGGAAGAGGGCTCCGGTGTAGAGGTCGACGAGGGCCTCGACCACGGCGGGGCGGGCGGCGGGGCCGGCCTGGAAGAGATCGCGCAGGGCGGCGGAGCGCTCCTCGGAGACGTACGCGACGGCGGCGGTGAACAGGTCCTCGCGCGTCGGGAAGTGGTACTGGGCCGCGCCGCGGGAGACCCCGGCGCGTTCGGCGACGACGGCGACGGTGGAGCCGGCCCAGCCCTGTTCGGCGAGGCAGGCGACTGCCGCCTCCAGGAGGTGGCGGCGGGTGACGCGGCTGCGGGCCTGCTTGGGGCCGGGCTGGGACTCGGCCGCGGGCCGGTCGTCCTCGGTGGACCGCGCGTCGGTCACAGGGCCCATGACGGGTCCCGGCGCTCGAAGCGGGCGGTGATGCCCTCGCGGGCCTCGGCGGAGCCGAAGTGGTGTGCGGACAGCTCGGTGAGCGCGGCGCCGTCGGCCGCCAGGACGGCCCGTACCGGGGCGGTGAGCAGTTCCTTGGTCGCGGTGAGGGCCTCCGGGCCGGCCTTGCGCAGGCCCGTGAGCACGGGGGCGAGGACCTGGTCCACGTCCTCGCCGTGCAGGGTGAGCAGGCCGATCCGGGCGGCTTCGGCGGCGTCGAAGGCCTCGGCGGTCAGGAAGTACCGGGCCGCGGCGCGCGGGTCCAGGCGCGGGAGCAGCGGCGCGGAGATCACGGCCGGGACCACGCCCAGGTGGGTCTCGGTGAAGGCGTAGGTGGAGGCGGGCCCGGCGGCGGCGATGTCGCAGATGCCGAGGAGGCCGAGGCCGCCGGCCCGGACGTGTCCGGTGACGCGGGCCACGACCGGCTTGGGCAGCTCGGCGATCTCGCGGAGCAGGGCGAGGAAGTCGGCCGGGTCGCAGGGGGACTTCAGGTCGGCGCCGGCGCAGAACGTGTTGCCGGTGTGGGTGAGGACGATCGCCCGCGTCTGCGGGTCCGCCGCCGCCGCGGCGAGGGCCGCGCGCAGCTCGCCGACGAGGTCCGCGGAGAGCGCGTTGCGGTTGGCCGGGGAGTCGAGCGTGAGGGTGGTGATGCCGAGCGCTCGCGCGGCGCCGACGGGGCGGGTCATGCCATGTCCTCCGGAGGTTGTGCGGATCGTGGGCGCCCCCGGCGGCCCGGCGGGCTACCCGGGTGCCGGGGGCGGGGCCGACGGGGTCGGGCGGCCGGGGGCGGTGCCGGGGAGCTTCGGCCGCCCAGGTTAGTAAGACTTGGGTAGGCCCAGGGTTTGGTGCGAGACGAAGTTGAGGATCATCTCGCGGCTTACGGGGGCGATGCGGGAGACGCGGGAAGCTGTGATGAGGGAGGCCAGTCCGTACTCGCGGGTGAGGCCGTTGCCGCCCAGGGTGTGGACGGACTGGTCCACGGCCTTCACACAGGCCTCGGCGGCAGCGTACTTGGCCATGTTCGCGGCCTCGCCGGCGCCCATGTCGTCTCCCGCGTCGTACAGGTGGGCAGCCTTCTGCATCATCAGGCGGGCGAGTTCGAGGTCGATGTGGGCCGCCGCGAGGGGGTGGGCGATGGCCTGGTGGGCACCGATCGCCTCCTTCCAGACCTGGCGGGTCTTCGCGTAGTCGACGGCCTTGGCGAGGGCGTAGCGGCCCATCCCGATGGCGAAGGCGGCGGTCATGATGCGCTCCGGGTTGAGTCCCGCGAAGAGCTGGAGCAGGCCCGCGTCCTCGTCGCCCACCAGCGCGGATGAGGGCAGTCGTACTTCGTCCAGGGTTAGTTCGAACTGCTTTTCCGCTGCTTGGAGTTCCATGTCGATTACAGAGCGGGAGAAGCCGGGGGTGTCGCGCGGAACGATGAACAGGCAGGGTTTGAGGCTTCCGGTCCTGGCGTCTTCGGTGCGTCCGACGATGAGCGTCGCGTCGGCGATGTCCACGCCGGAGATGAAGACCTTGCGCCCGGTCAGCACCCACTCGTCACCGTCGCGGCGGGCGGTGGTGGTGATGCGGTGGGAGTTGGAGCCGGCGTCGGGTTCGGTGATGCCGAAGGCCATGGTGCGGCTGCCGTCGGCGAGTCCGGGGAGCCAGGCCTGCTTCTGGGCCTCGGTGCCGAAGCGGGAGATGACCGTGCCGCAGATGGCGGGCGAGACGACCATCATCAGCAGGGGGCAGCCCGCGGCGCCCAGCTCCTCCAGGACGATGGAGAGTTCGGCGATGCCGCCGCCTCCGCCGCCGTACTCCTCGGGGAGGCTGACGCCGAGGTAGCCGAGCTTGGCGGCGTCGGCCCACAGCTCGTCGGGGTGGCCGCCCTCGCGGGCTACGCGGGAGAGGTACTCGCGTCCGTACCGCTGCCCGAGTGCCGCGACGGCGGCGCGCAGGGCCCTGTGTTCCTCGGTCTCGACGGTGCTGGTGGCGGGGCTCATGCTGGCGATTCCTCCTGGACTACGGCGAGCAGGGCGCCGAACTCGACCTGGTGGCCGAGGGTGGCGTGGAGCGCGGTGAGCGTGCCGGAGGCGGGCGAGACGATGCGGTGCTCCATCTTCATGGCCTCCAGCCAGAGCAGGGGCTGCCCGGCGGTGACGGCGGCGCCGGGGGCGAGGCCCTCTGCGACGCGGACGACGGTGCCGGGCATGGGGGCGAGCAGGGAGCCGGGTTCGGTGCGGTCCTGGGGATCGGCGAACCGGGGGACGGGGGTGAGGGTGAAGGCGCCGAGCGGCGAATCGACGTAGATCTCCGCGCCGTTCGATTTTTGTTTCACGTGGAACCGGCGCCGGATCCCGTCGACTTCGAGGGTGACCAGGTGCCGTTCGGCGGACAGGACCCGGGTGCCGGGGTGGTTCACGGGGTGGTACTGGACCTCGTACTCGGTGCCGGCCACCGTGTAGCGGCGGGTCTGGGGCTGTGAGCGGACGTTGCGCCAGCCGCCGAGGCGGGCGGCGAGTGGTGCGCCCGGTGCCGGGGCGGCTTCGGCGAGGGCCGCGGCCAGGGTGGCGAGGGTGGCGTCCGGGGTGTGCTCGGTCAGGGCGGCGAGGTGGCGCTCGTAGAACCCGGTGTCGAGCCGTGCCTCGGCGAACTCCGGGTGCCGCAGGGAGCGTACGAGGAGCTCGCGGTTGGTGGTGAGCCCGTGGATGCGGGCTCCGGCCAGGGCGTGGGCGAGGGCGCGGACGGCCTCGGCCCGGGTGGGGGCGTGGGCGACGACCTTGGCGAGCATCGGGTCGTAGTGGACACCGACGGTGTCCCCGTCGGCGAAGCCGGTGTCCACGCGGATCTTCCCCCTGGCTTCGCCGGGGGGACCCCCACCGGGCACGGCGAGGGTGTGCAGGACACCGGTCTGGGGACGCCAGTCCTGGGCGGGGTCCTCGGCGTACAGGCGGGCCTCGACGGCGTGCCCGGCGGGCTCGGGGGGCGTCAGCGGCAGGGCCGCGCCCTCGGCGATGCGCAGTTGCAGGGCGACGAGGTCGAGGCCGAAGACGGCCTCGGTGACGGGGTGTTCCACCTGGAGCCGGGTGTTCATCTCCAGGAAGTAGGGGCGTCCGTCGGCGGCGACGAGGAACTCGACGGTGCCCGCGCCCTCGTAGGAGACCGCGCGGGCGGCCGCCACCGCGGCCGCGTGGAGACTCTCGCGCAGGCTGTCCGGCAGGGCGGGTGCCGGGGCCTCCTCGATGACCTTCTGGTGGCGCCGCTGGAGGGAGCAGTCGCGGGTGCCGAGCGCCCAGACGGTGCCGTGGGAGTCGGCGAGGATCTGGACCTCGACGTGGCGGCCGCGCTCGACGTAGGGCTCGGCGAAGACCTCGCCGTCGCCGAAGGCGGAGGCCGCCTCGGCACAGGCGGCGTCGAGGGACTCCTTGAGGGTGTCGAGGTCACGTACGACGCGCATGCCGCGCCCGCCGCCGCCCGCGGCGGCCTTGAGCAGGAGGGGCAGGTCGGCGACGGTGGCGGCCGCGGGATCGATGGGGTCGAGGAGCGGGACCCCGGCGGCGCGCATCAGCTCCTTGGCCCGGGTCTTGGAGGCCATGGCCTCGATGGCCTCGGGCGGCGGGCCGATCCAGGCGAGTCCGGCGGCGGCGACCTGGCGGGCGAAGCCGGCGTTCTCGGAGAGGAACCCGTAGCCGGGGTGGACGGCGTCCGCGCCGGCGGCGAGGGCGGCCTCGATGACGAGGTCGCCGCGCAGGTAGGTGTCGGCGGGGGCGGCGCCGGGAAGGCGCACGGCCGCGTCGGCCTCCCGTACGTGCAGGGCGTCCGCGTCGGGGTCGGAGTGGACGGCGACGGTGGCGAGGCCGAGGGCGCGGGCGGTACGGAAGATCCGTACGGCGATCTCGCCGCGGTTGGCGACGAGGAGGGAGGTCAGCGGCCGCGGGGTCAGGGGCTGCTGGTTCAAGGGCTGCTGGGTCATGTGCGGGCTCACATCCGGAAGACGCCGAAGCCGCCACGGGCGCCCTCGACCGGGGCGTTGTGGACGGCCGACAGGCACAGGCCGAGGACGGTGCGGGTGTCGCGCGGGTCGATGACGCCGTCGTCGTACAGCCGCCCGGACAGGAACATCGGCAGGGACTCCGACTCGATCTGCGCCTCCACGAAGGCGCGCATTTTGGCGTCGGCCTCAGCAGCGCTTTCGTCGTATGGCTGCCCCTTCGCGGCGGCGGACTGCCGGGCCACGATGGAGAGCACCCCGGCGAGCTGGGCCGGTCCCATGACGGCGGATTTGGCGCTGGGCCAGGCGAAGAGGAAACGGGGCTCGTAGGCGCGGCCGCACATTCCGTAGTGGCCGGCTCCGTAACTGGCGCCGATGAGGACGGAGAGGTGGGGGACGCGGGAGTTGGAGACCGCGTTGATCATCATCGAGCCGTGCTTGATGATGCCGCCCTGCTCGTACTCCTTGCCGACCATGTAGCCGGTGGTGTTGTGGAGGAAGAGGAGCGGGATGTCGCGCTGGTTGGCGAGCTGGATGAACTGGGCGGCCTTCTGCGACTCGGCGCTGAACAGCACGCCTTGGGCGTTGGCGAGGATGCCGACCGGGTAGCCGTGGAGGGTGGCCCAGCCGGTGACCAGGCTGGTGCCGTAGAGGGGCTTGAACTCGTCGAAGTCGGAGCCGTCGACGATGCGGGCGATGACCTCGCGGGGGTCGAAGGGGGTCTTGAGGTCGGCGGGGACGATGCCGAGGAGTTCTTCCGGGTCGTACTTCGGCTCCTCGGCGGGCTGCGGATCGGGGTGGGGCTTGCAGTGGTTCAGGCGGGCGACGACGCGGCGGGCCTGGCGGATCGCGTCGTGCTCGTCGAGGGCGTAGTAGTCGGCGAGTCCGGAGGTGCGGGCGTGCATGTCGGCACCGCCGAGGGACTCGTCGTCGCTCTCCTCGCCGGTGGCCATCTTGACGAGCGGCGGACCGCCGAGGAACACCTTGGAGCGGTCCTTGATCATGATGGTGTGGTCGGACATCCCCGGGATGTACGCGCCTCCTGCGGTGGAGTTGCCGAAGACGACGGCGACGGTGGGGATGCCGGCGGCCGAGAGCCGGGTCAGGTCGCGGAAGATCGCGCCGCCCGGGATGAAGATCTCCTTCTGGGAGGGGAGATCGGCGCCGCCGGACTCGACGAGGCTGATGCAGGGGAGGTTGTTCTGCCGGGCGATCTCGTTGGCCCGCAGGGCCTTCTTGAGGGTCCAGGGGTTGGAGGCGCCGCCGCGGACGGTGGGGTCGTTGGCGGTGACCAGGCACTCGACGCCCTCCACCGTGCCGATGCCGGTGACCATGGAGGCGCCGACGGGGTAGTCACTGCCCCAGGCTGCGAGCGGGGACAGCTCCAGGAACGGGGTGTCCGGGTCGAGGAGCAGCTCGATGCGCTCGCGGGCGAGCAGCTTGCCGCGGTCCTTGTGGCGGGCCGTGTACTTCTCGCCGCCGCCGAGTAGGGCCTTGGCGTGCTCGGCGTCCAGCTCGGCGAGGCGTTCCAGCGCGGCGGTACGGGCCTGCGCGTGCTCGGGGGCGTGCGGGTCGACGGTGGTGCGGAGGCGGGTCATGGGCCGGTCCCCTCCGGGGCGGACAGTAGGTGCGTCGGGATGTCGAGGTGGCGGGCGCGGAGCCATTCGCCGAGTGCCTTGGCCTGGGGGTCGAAGCGGTGGGCGGAGGCGACGCCGTCGCCGAGGATTCCGGTGATGGTGAAGTTCAGGGCGCGGAGGTTGGGGAGTGCGTGCCGGGTGACGGGGAGACCTGCGGTCTCGGGGAGCAGCGCCTTCAGGGTGTCCACCGTGAGGGTGGCGTGGAGCCACTCCCACGCCCCGTCGGATTCCACCCACACCCCGATGTTGGCGTCGCCGCCCTTGTCGCCGCTGCGGGCGCCGATCAGCGTGCCGAGGGGGACCCGGCGGGTGGCCTGCCCTGCCGGTGCCTCCGGCGGTGTGGTGCGGGTGAGCACGGCCTCCGCCCCCGGACCCCCGTCCCCGGGCTCCGCCCCGGACCCGGCCGGGGCCCCGCCCCCGAACCCATGCGCCTCGGACGCCGACGGGGCTGACGAGACCGGGGGGACCGGTTGGCGGGTGCCGTTGGGGAGGACCGCCACATGGGGGACCGCCGTCGACGGGATGGTCGACGAGGTGAAGACCCCGTACGGCTGGGCCGGGCCCGGCGGGGACGTCACGTGGAAGCCCGGATAGCTGGCCAGGGCCAGTTCGATGGCCTCCGAGGTGAGGGTGCGGCCCACCCGGTCCGGCGACGGGTCGCGGACCACCAGGCGCAGCAGCGCGCTCGCCGTCTCCTCCGTCCCTGCGTCCTCGTGGTCCGTGCGGGCCAGCGTCCAGTCCGCCGTGGCCACTTGGGAGAGGGCGTCCGCCAACTGCGCCTGGACCAGCGCCGCCTTCTCCTCGATGTCCAGGCCCGTCAGGACGAAGACCACCTCGTTGCGCCAGCCGCCGATGCGGGTCACCCCCACCTTGAGGGTGGGCGGCGGGGGCTCCCCCACGACGCCCGTGATCGCCACCCGGTCGGCGCCGAGGTCCGACAGCCGGACCGTGTCCAGGCGGGCCGTGACGTCCGGGCCGAGGTAGCGGGGACCCTGGGTCTCGTACAGGAGTTGGGCCGTCACGGTGCCCGCCGAGACGACCCCGCCCGTGCCCGGGTGCTTCGTGATCACCGACGAGCCGTCCTCCGCGATCTCCGCCAGCGGGAACCCGGGGCGGCGGACGTCGTGCGCCGTGAAGAAGGCGTAGTTGCCGCCGGTGGCCTGGGTTCCGCACTCCAGGACGTGCCCCGCCACCACCGCCCCCGCCAGCCGGTCGTGCTCGTCCGGCGCCCAGTCGAACCACCAGGCCGCCGACCCGCTGACCAGGGCCGCGTCGGTGACCCGCCCGGTGACGACCACGTCCGCGCCCGCCCGCAGGCAGGCCGTGATGCCGGCGCCGCCCAGGTAGGCGTTCGCAGTCAGCGCGCCCTCCGCGAACGGCATCAGATCGTCGCCCTCGACATGGGCGACCGACACCGCCAGCCCGGCCTTGGCGGCGAGCAGGCGGATCGCGTCGGCCAGTCCCGCCGGGTTCAGGCCGCCCGCGTTGGCGACGATCCGTACGCCCCGCTCGCGCGCGAGGCCCAGGCCCTCCTCCAACTGCCGCAGGAAGGTCTTGGCGTAGCCGAGGTCCGGGGACTTCAGCCGGTCGCGGCCCAGGATCAGCATGGTCAGCTCGGCGAGGTAGTCGCCGGTCAGCACGTCCAGCGGCCCGCCGGTCAGCATCTCCTCGAAGGCGCTGAAGCGGTCCCCGTAGAACCCCGAGGCGTTGCCGATGCGCAGCGGCCGCCGGGTGCCCGCGCCCGCGCCGCGGCCGCCGCTCATCGAGCCGCCCCCGGTGCGCGGCCGGGGCCCGCCGGTCCGGCGAAGGCCTGGGCGATGTCGAGCCAGCGGTCGGCGTCCGGGCCGGTGGCGGTCAGGGCCAGGTCGGCGCGGTGGGCCCGCTGGGTCACCAGCAGGCAGAAGTCGAGTGCCGGGCCGGTGATCCGGTCCGCCGCGCCCTGCGGCCCGTAGGTCCAGGGCTCCCCGCCGTCCGGCGCTTCGAGTTCCACCCTGAACTCCCCGGCGGGCGCGGGCAGTCCCCGTACCGCGAAGGCGTAGTCGCGGGCCCGTACGCCGATCCGCGCCACGTGCCGCAGCCGCGCGGTCGGGGTGCGGCGTACACCGAGGGCGTCGGCGACGTCCTGGCCGTGCGCCCAGGTCTCCATGAGGCGGGCGCTGGCCATGGAGGCGGCCTTCATCGGCGGCCCGTACCAGGGGAAGCGGGCGTCGGGCGAGGCCGCGGCGAGCGCCTCGTCGAGGGCGCTGCGCCCGGCCCGCCAGCGGGTCAGCAGCTCGGCGGGCGGCAGCGCGGCGCCCTCCGCCGCGCCCTCGTCCACGAAGGAGTCGGGGGCCTTGACCGCCTCCTCGACCAGGGCGGCGAAGCCCTCGGGGTCGGTGAGGGAGACCAGCGCGGCCCGGTCGGTCCAGTGCAGGTGGGCGATCTGGTGGGCGATGGTCCAGCCGGGTGCGGGGGTGGGCTCGGCCCAGCCGGCGCCGGGCAGGTCCCGTACCAGGGTTTCGAGCGCGAGGCCTTCCTCGCGCAGATCGGCGAAGACGGCGACAGCTGACGGATCGAGCACGGCGGGCTCCCCTTTCGGCGTGAGGGGAAGACTGGCAGCCGCGCGCAAAACAATCAAGCATGCTTGCATGATTTGGCCGGGGAGCGTCCCCTTCGCGCCACCGCCGCCAACCGGCGCGGAGGGAAGGCGATTTGGCGTTCGCCGCCGGCCCGGCGCTGGTCGGCGGGCAGAACCGCCGCGGGCCCGGAGGGGGCGATTCAGGCCGTATGCCGGAAAGCGGCGGAACCCGGCCGATGTCGCCTCGATACTGAACGCTTCGTCCCCCGCGAAGTCCCCCCGCGCCGAAGGCACTCGCGAAGCAGGCACTCGAAGAAGTCACTCGCCGAACGTCACTCGACGAAGAGGATGAACCGACGTGATCTCAGCCGCTTTCTCGCTCTATCCCGAACTCGACGCGACCGCCCTCACCGCATTCGTCGCCGCCCTGGAGACCGGCGACGTCACCGGCCTCGCCCCCGCCCGCGCCGCGGAGGTCGCCGACACCCGCTCCGTCGCCGTCTTCGGCCGGATCAAGGTCGCCGGCTCCGACGGGGACCTGCTCGACGCCGCGCTGTGGCGGCACAACGGGGTCCAGCCGCGGCCGGTGATCGTGATGCCCTCGCCGTGGACGAACCACGGCTGGCTCCCGTACGCCGTCCAGGCCAGCGTCTTCGCGGCCCGCGGCTACAACGTCCTCGCGTACAGCGCCCGCGGTTTCGCCGGCTCCGAGGGGCAGGTCGACGTGGCCGGCCCGCTCGACGTCGCCGACGGCAGCCGGGCCCTGGACCACCTCATCGAGCGCACCGCGGGCCCGGTCACGAAGATCGGCTTCCTGGGGGACTCGTACGGCTCCGGCATCGGCCAGCTCGTCGCCGCGCACGACACGCGCGTGGACGCGGTGGTCGCGCTCAGCACCTGGGGCGACCTCGGCGAGGCCTTCTACGAGAACCGGACCCGGCACGTGGCCGCCGTCGAGGCGCTGCTCAAGGCGGCCTCGAAGGCCCGGCTGAGCCCGCAGACCCAGAGCGTGTTCGAGAACGTCCTCGCCAACCGCGACATCCAGGGCACCCTGCGCTGGGCCGAGCAACGCTCGCCGTTCACCCACATCAAGGAGCTCAACCGGCGCCAGGTTCCCGTCTACTTCTCGCACGCCTGGCACGAGACGCTCTTCCCGGGCAACCAGACGCTGAGGCTGTTCAACGAGCTCACCGGCCCCAAGCGCCTCGACCTCTCCATCGGCGACCACTCCGGGCCCGAGATGACGGGCATGATCGGGCTGCCCAACCGGATCTGGACCAACGCCCACCGCTGGTTCGACCACCATCTGAGGGGGATCGACAACGGCATCGCCGACGAGGGCCAGGTGCTCAGCGAGGTCATGTGGGGACAGACCCTGGAACCCCGCCCCACCTGGGACTCCGTCACCGAACAGGTGCGCCGGCTGCACCTGGTGAGCGGCGGGGAGCTCACCGAGCGGCCCGAGGCCGGCTGGAGCGCGGGCGTGCTGTGCGGGGTGGACACCCCGGCGACCGTCGCCGACGAGATCGTGCGCTCCGGGTACGACGAGATCGCGGGCCGCCCGAAGGCGTACCGGACCGGCGACATCGACCGCACCGTCGCCGCGGTCTGGACGGCGGACCCGGAGGCGGAGACCGCCCGGCTGCGCGGCACGCCGCGGCTGCGCGTCACGTACCGGGCCGCGAACCCCGACTCGTCGTTCGTCGCGTACCTGCTCGCGGTGGCGCCCGACGGTACGGCGCACATCGTCACGCACGCCCCGTACGCGGACCTCGACTCGCCGCCGGACAGTCTGGTCAGCGCGGACATCGAGCTCCAGGCGACGGCGTACGACGTCCCGCGCGGGCACCGGCTGATGCTGGTGATCGACGCCCGCGACCCCTTCTACGGGGACGCCAACCTGCCGCGCTCGACGCTGGCCTTCACCTCCCCGGAGGCCACGCCGTCCTACCTGGACCTGCCGCTGGGCTGAGCGCCGGGCGCGCGCCAGCCCCACGCCCGCCCCGCCGAGCACCCCCGTGGCCGGCGGGGCGGGCGTGCGAGGTCACGCGTGACGGGCGAAGTCCATCGTCCAGTTGAGGAGCCAGGTCGCGCCCTCGTCGAGCGAGAAGAACTGCTCCCAGCTGGGGGAGCCGGAGGCGGTCCCCGACCACACGAACCGGACGCGGACCGTCTTGCCGGCATGCGTGTCCTCGCCCTCGAAGACGCCGGCGCCGTCCGCGAAACGGCCCGTGACCGGCGGGAAGAGGGTTCCGGTGCGGCGGCTCGCCCAGTACAGCGACCACTGCTCGCTCGCCGGGTCGTACAGGCGCAGGGTCAGACCGGCGAAACCCTTGGTCGGGAACTCGATCTCGTCGAAGCTCGCGGCGCCGTCGAAATGGCGGGAAGCCCGGGACACGGCCGGGAACTCCTCCCACTCGCCGTCCGGGTCGAGGAAGTCGGTGCGCCATCGGTTGGTGACGTCCCAGGTGCCGAGGAGAAAGTCGAAGTCGTTCATGCGAGGACCGTAGGACCGCTTCACTGACATCCTGTGTCAGTGAAGTCGAGCCGCTTGCTGTCGATCCTGCTGCTGCTCCAGACCCGGGGACGGATGACCGCCGCCGAGCTCGCGGAGGAACTGGAGGTGTCCGTACGCACGGTCTACCGCGACGCGGAGGCGCTGGCCGCGGCGGGCGTCCCGCTGTACGGGGACGCCGGGCACAGCGGCGGCTACCAGCTGCTGGCCGGCTACCGGACCCGGCTGACCGGGCTGAGCACGGGCGAGGCGGAGGCGCTGTTCCTGACCGGAATGCCGGGGCCCGCGGCGGAACTCGGGCTCGGGCGCGCCCTGTCGGCGGCGCAGCTGAAGCTGCGGGCGGCGCTGCCGGCGGAGTTGCGGGAGCAGGCGGACCGGATGAGGCTGCGGTTCCACCTGGACGCGCCGGGGTGGTACGCGGAGCACGAGGAGACCCCGTACCTGGCGCAGGTCGCGGACGCGGTGTGGCGGGGGCGGGTGATCGAGGTCCGCTACCGGCGGTGGCAGGAGCCGCGGGAGGTGGACCGCCGGCTGGAGCCGTACGGGCTGGTGCTGAAGGCGGGGCGCTGGTACCTGGTGGCGGGGGCGCAGCGGCCCGAGGGCGCGGCGGAGCCGCGGACGTACCGGGTGGACCAGATCCTGTCGGTACGGGAGACGGCGCGGGAGTGCCGGCTGCCGGAGGGCTTCGAGCTGGCGGAGCACTGGCGCAGGACGCAGGAGGAGTTCCATGCGCGGCTCCGTCCGGAGGAGGCGCTGGTACGTCTCTCCCCGCGGGGCGCGGCGCGGCTGACGGGGGTCCAGGCGCGGGCCCTGGCCGCCGGGGGCGCACCGGATCCGGACCTGGCGGGGTGGACCCGGGCGGTACTGCCGATCGAGTCGCACGCCCAGGCGGAGGAACAGTTCCTGGCCCTGGGCGCGGAAGCGGAGGTCCTCTCCCCACCACCCCTGCGGACCCGCATCCGGAACACGCTGGAGGCGATGTCGGCCCGGTACGGAGCCGGGGACCTCCACCCCTAGGGAGTGTCCCTAGACGGCGGCGGCCTTTCGGGTCTGGGAGCGGACCGCGCCCATGCTCGCCGCGATGACCAGCGCTATCGCCAGTGCGTCGATCGGCGACATCGCCTGGTTCAGGACCAGGAACCCGGCCGTGGCCGCGATCGCCGGTTCCAGGCTCATCAGGATCGCGAACGTCGGGGCGGGCAGGCGGCGCAGCGCCAGGAGTTCCAGGGTGTACGGGAGGACGGAGGACAGGACGGCGACGCCGAGGCCGAGCGCCATCGTGCTCGGCACCAGGAGCGCGGAGCCGGCCTCGATCACGCCCAGCGGGAGCGAGAGCACCGCCGCCACCGCCATGGCCAGGGCCAGCCCGTCCGCCTGCGGGAAGCGGCGGCCCGTGCGCGCGCTGAACACGATGTACGCCGCCCACATCGCGCCCGCTCCGAGCGCGAAGGCCGCGCCGAGGAGGTCGAGGCCGCCGAAGCCGCTGCCGCCGCCGTGGCCGGCGAGCAGGACGACACCGCCGAGGGCCAGGGCGGCCCACAGCAGGCTGACCAGGCGGCGCGAGACGACGACCGACAGGACGAGGGGGCCGAGCACTTCGAGGGTGACGGCCGGGCCGAGCGGGATCCGGTCGATGGACTGGTAGAAGAGCCCGTTCATGCCGGCCATGGCGATGCCGAAGGCGACGACCGTGCCCCAGTCGGCGCGCGAGTACCCGCGGACCTTCGGGCGGCACACGAGCAGCAGCACCAGCGCGGCGGCCGCGAGCCGCAGCGTGACCACGCCCGCGGCGCCCGCTCCCGGCATGATCATGACGGCGAGGGCGGCGCCGAACTGCACCGAGACGCCCGCGGCGATGACCAGTGCGACGGGGCCGAAACGGGACGAGCCCAGACGGGACGTACCGGCGGTCGTCGGGAGTGCCGGGGCCGTCGTGAGGTCGGCGGGCGCCGGGGCGTGGTCGGACTTGGGCGAGGTTGCGGGCATTCATCCAGACTAAGGGGTGCGTAAGGGCCACGGCGGCGTGTGTTGGCTTACAGGCCCTCCGCGAGGAGCTCGGCGAGGTGGCGGGCCCGGCTCCCGTCGGGAACCCCGGCGAGCTGGGCGATCTGCGTACGGCACGAGAACCCGTCCGCCAGGATCGCGGCCCCGGGCGGGGCCGCGCGCAGGGCGGGGAGCAGCTGTTCCTCGGCGCAGGCCTCGGACACCTCCTCGTGGCCCGGCTCGAAGCCGAAGTTCCCGGCGAGGCCGCAGCAGCCGCCGCTGAGCTCGCCGCCGAGGCCGGCCCGCTCGCGGAGCCGGCGGTCGGCGGCGTCGCCCAGGACGGCGTGCTGGTGGCAGTGCGTCTGGCCGACGGCGGGTCGGTCCAGGCGGGGCGGCTGCCACTGCGGGGCGCACTCCTCCAGGGTCTCGGCGAAGGTGCGGACGGCTGCCGCGAGGCGCTCCGCGCGGGGGTCGTCGGGGAGGAGGGCGGGCAGGTCGGTACGGAGGGCGGCGGCGCAGCTGGGTTCGAGGACCGTTACGGATCCTCGTACGTCTCCCACGGCGTCGAGGGTGCGGCGCAGGACGGTACGGGCTCGGTCGAGGCGGCCGGTGGAGATGTAGGTCAGCCCGCAGCAGACCCCCTTCGGGGGGAGGGACACGGTGAGGCCTGCGTCCCGCAGGACCGCGACGGCCGCTCGTCCCACCTCGGGAGCGAGGTGCTCGGTGAAGGTGTCCGGCCAGAGCGTGACGCGGGCGCATCCAGCCCCGCCGGCGTTTGAGGCGCGGGGGCTCGGGGGCAGAGCCCCCGACAACGGCGCCGCACCATGGCGACCCGTTCGGCGCCACCAGCGGGTGAAAGGTTCGCCTGCCAGCGGAGGCAGCGGGCGTTCCCTCGTCAGGCCCGGGACCGGGAAGCGGCGGGCGGCCGCGTTCACAACGGGAGGCAGCCGCAGCGCCGCGATCAGGCGGAGCCACGCAGGCAGTCCGCCCAGGGTGTAGTGGGCCAGGGGGCGGATCCGGCCCGCCCAGTGGCGGTGGAGGAACTCCGCCTTGTACGAAGCCATGTCCACGCCCACCGGGCAGTCGCTGCGACAGCCCTTGCAGGCCAGGCAGAGGTCGAGCGCCTCCGCGACCTCCCGCGAGCGCCAGCCGTCCGTCACGATCTCCCCGGCCAGCATTTCGTGCAGCAGCCTCGCCCGGCCGCGCGTGGAGTGCCGCTCCTCCCCCGTGACCCGGTACGAGGGGCACATCACCTGCGGACCGGCCGCCGCGGTCGACCGGCATTTCGCCACGCCCACGCAGCGGGCCACCTCCCCCGCGAAGGGCGTCGCCGGCAGCACCGCGAAGCGGAGGTTCTCGTCCGACCGGTCCGGGCGGACCAGCATCCCGGGGTTCATCCCGCCCGCCGGGTCCCACACGTCCTTGTACGCGCCGAAGAGCCGGATGACCTCCGCCCCGTACATCCTCGGCAGGAACTCCGCCCGCGCCTGCCCGTCCCCGTGCTCCCCGGAGAGCGAGCCGCCGTGGGAGACCACCAGGTCCGCCAGGTCCGAGGAGAACGCCCGGAAGCGGGCCACCCCCGCCCCCGACGCCAGGTCGAAGTCGATCCGTACGTGGACGCAGCCCTCGCCGAAGTGCCCGTACGGAGTCCCCCGCAGTCCGTGCTCGGCCAGCAGCGCCCGGAACTCCCGCAGGTACGCCCCCAGCCGTGCCGGCGGCACCGCGCAGTCCTCCCAGCCCGGCCACGCCATCGAACCGTCCGGCATCCGCGTCGCCGTGCCGGCCGCGTCCTCGCGGATCCGCCACAGCGCCCGCTGCCCCGCCGGGTCCGTGATCACGACCGAGTCCACCGCGTCGGCGGCCCGTACGAGCGAGCGCGCCGCCCCCTCGTCCCGCATCTCGACGAACAGCCACCCCCCGCCCCGGGGGAGCCCGCGAGCCGAGCCCACCAGGTCGGCCGCCATGCCCTCCACCGTCAGCGGCCCGAACCCCAGCAGCCCGGCCGCCGCGTCCGCCGCCGCGCTCTCGTCGGCGTACCCGAGGACCGCGAGCGCCGGGGCGCGCGGCGCCTCCACCAGGCGTACGACGGCCTCGGTCACCACCCCGAGCGTGCCCTCGCTCCCGCAGAAGGCCCGGGCCACCTCCACGCCCCGCTCGGGCAGCAGCGCGTCCAGCCCGCCGTATCCGGAGATCCGCCGCGAGAAACCTCCCGCCATCCCCGTACGGAGCACCGCCAGGTTCCCCGACACCAGCTCCCGCAGACCCGCCGGGGCTCCCGCCCAGCCCGTCCCGAGCCGGTACGCCGCGCCCCCGTACGCCGTGACCGCGAGCTCCGCCACGTTGTCCGCGGTGGTCCCCCAGGCCACCGAGTGGGCCCCACACGCGTTGTTGCCGATCATCCCGCCCAGCGTGCAGCGGGAGTGCGTGGAGGGGTCCGGGCCGAAGGTCAGCCCGTACGGGCGGGCCGCCTCGCGCAGCCGGTCGAGCACCAGCCCCGGCTGGACCACGGCGGTCTTGGCGGCCGGGTCCAGCGACACCAGGGCGTTCATGTGCCGGGTCAGGTCCAGCACCACGCCGATGCCCGTGGCCTGTCCGGCGATCGAGGTCCCGCCGCCGCGCGGGACGACCGGTACGCCGGCCTCCGCGCAGATCCGCAGCGCGGCCGCCACGTCCTCGGCGTCGCGCGGCCGGGCCACCCCCACCGGCACCCGCCGGTAGTTCGAGGCGTCCATCGTCACGAGGGCGCGGGCCGCGGCCCCGAAGTCCACCTCCCCGCGCAGGTTCTCCCGCAATGACCGTTCGAGTTCCCCGGGTGACGTCACGGCCCCACCCTGCCACCGGCCGGACTCGTCTCATCGGGTGGACGCGCCTCCAAGGCGTGGACCGGGACCGGATACGCTCCGCTCGTGGCCGAGATCCAGATTCCCGCTGACATCAAGCCCGCCGACGGACGCTTCGGCGCGGGCCCCTCCAAGGTGCGGACCGAGGCGCTGGACGCCCTCGCCGCCACCGGTACCTCCCTGCTCGGAACCTCCCACCGCCAGGCCCCGGTCAAGAACCTGGTCGGCTCGGTGCGGGACGGCATCCGGGACCTCTTCTCCCTCCCCGAGGGCTACGAGGTGATCCTGGGCAACGGCGGCTCCACCGCCTTCTGGGACATCGCGACCGCCGGGCTCATCGAGCAGAAGTCCCAGCACCTCACGTTCGGCGAGTTCTCCTCCAAGTTCGCCAAGGCAGCGAAGCTCGCGCCGTGGCTGGACGAGCCGACCGTGATCTCCTCCGAGCCGGGCACGCACCCCGAGCCGGTGGCCGAAGCGGGCGTCGACGTGTACGCGTACACGCACAACGAGACCTCGACGGGTGTGGCGGCGCCGGTCAAGCGCGTCGCGGGCGCCGACGCCGGTTCACTCGTACTGGTGGATGCGACCTCGGGCGCCGGCGGTCTGCCGGTGGACATCACCGAGAGCGACGTCTACTACTTCGCCCCGCAGAAGTCCTTCGCCTCCGACGGCGGCCTGTGGCTGGCGGCGTTCTCCCCGGCGGCCCTGGAGCGGGCGGCGCGCGTGCACGCCTCCGGCAGCCGGCACATCCCGGAGTTCTTCTCGCTGCCGACGGCGATCGACAACTCGCTGAAGAACCAGACGTACAACACCCCTGCCCTGTCCACCCTCTTCCTGCTGAACCAGCAGCTGGAGTGGATGAACAGCCAGGGCGGCCTGGAGTTCACGACCGGCCGTACGGCGGCCAGCGCGCGCCACCTGTACGGCTGGGCGGAGGCGTCGAAGTACGCCAACCCGTTCGTCGTGGACGCCGACAAGCGCTCCGCCGTCATCGGCACGATCGACTTCTCGGACGACATCGACGCGGCCGCCGTCGCCAAGGTGCTGCGCGCCAACGGCATCGTGGACACCGAGCCGTACCGCAAGCTCGGCCGCAACCAGCTCCGTATCGCGATGTTCCCGGCGATCGACCCGGCGGACGTGCAGGCGCTGACCGCGTGCATCGACTACGTGATCGAGCAGCTCTGATCACGCCCTGACCGGCAGCGTACGAGCCCCTGGCGACCCCGCGTCGCCAGGGGCTCCGCCGTGGGCCCGGCCGCCCCGACCGCCGGGACCCGCACGCGATACCTTCAGGGCCTCGGCATTCGGCACTCGGCGAATGCGGTGCGGTGCAGGACAGCATGGAGGCAGCGGCGTGAGCGTGCGAGTGACGGCGGCCCAGGGCGGCGCGGACCCCTTCGGCACGGCCCGGCTGCGGCGCGGGGTGCTCGACTCCTGGGGCGCGGGCCCGGCCCGCTTCCGCGAGGACGCCAACGCCGAGGAGGACCTGGCCCTCGGCGGCTACCGCGACCGGCTCGTCGTCGAACTGGCGCAGAACGCCGCCGACGCCGCGGCCCGGGCCCAGGTGCCCGGCCGGCTGCGGCTCACCCTGCACTCCGGCGAGGGCGGGCACGGCGTGCTGGCCGTCGCCAACACCGGTGCCCCGCTGGACGCGACGGGCGTGGAGTCGCTGAGCACCCTGCGGGCCTCCGCGAAGCGGGAGCCCGCGGCTTCGACCGGCGCGAGCGGCTCCGCCGACACCGTGGGCCGCTTCGGCGTCGGCTTCGCGGCCGTCCTCGCGGTGTCCGACGAGCCCGCCGTACTCGGCCGCCACGGCGGGGTCCGCTGGTCCCTGGCCGAGGCCCGCGAGCTGGCCCGCGACGCCGCCAACGGCAGCCCCGGCCTCGGCGACGAACTGCGCCGCCGCGACGGGCACGTCCCGCTGCTGCGGCTGCCGCTGCCCGCCGAGGGCACCGCCCCCGAGGGCTACGACACCGTGGTCGTCCTCCCGCTGCGCGACGCCGCCGCCGGGGACCTGGTGCAGCGGCTGCTGGCCGGCATCGACGACGCGTTGCTGCTGACCCTGCCGGGGCTCGCCGAGATCGTCGTGGAGACCCCGCAGGAGGGCACCCGTACGCTCCGCCGCCGCGACGAGGGCCCGTACACCGTCATCGAGGACGCGGCGGGAGGCGCCGGAGTGGCGGGCGCCAAGGGCGAGACCCGCCGCTGGCGCACCGTCCGCCACAGCGGCCCCATCGAGCGGGCGCTGCTCGCCGACCGACCGGTGGAGGAGCGGCTGCGGCCGGTCTGGACGGTGTCCTGGGCCGTTCCCGTGGACACCGAGGGCGCTCCCGTACGGCCGGCCACCGCGAGCGTGGTGCACGCGCCGACCCCGACCGACGAGCCGCTGGGCATTCCGGCCCTGCTCATCGCGACGCTGCCGCTGGACACCGCGCGCCGGCACCCCGCGCCGGGGCCGCTGACCGACTTCCTGGTGGAGCGCGCGGCCGACGCGTACGCCGAACTGCTGGGCGTCTGGGACCCGGTGGGCACCGAGCTGGTGGCCCTCGTACCCGGGCCGCTCGGCAAGGGCCCGCTGGACGGGGCGCTGCGCGCGGCCGTGCTGCAGCGGCTGCCGCGTACGGCGTTCCTCGCCCCGGCGGCCCCCGCCGAGCACGCCGAGGAGCGCTCCGCCCTGCGCCCCTTCGAGGCCGAGGTGGTGGAGGGCGCGGGCGCCGACACCGTACGGGTCCTCGCCGAGGTGCTGCCGACCCTGCTGCCCGCCGGGCTGGAGCGCCGGCCCGAGCTGCGCACGCTGGGCGTGGGCCGGCTGCCGCTGGGCGACGCCATCGAGCGGATCGCGGGCATCGAGCGCACCCCCGAGTGGTGGCACCGGCTGTACGACACCCTGGCGGGGGTGGATCCGGACCGGCTCTCGGGCCTGCCGGTGCCGCTGGCCGACGGGCGGACCACGATCGGCCCCCGGCACGTACTGCTGCCCGACGCGGACACCCCGAAGGACCTGGCCCGGATGGGGCTGAAGGTGGCCCACCCGGACGCCGCGCACCCGCTGCTGGAGCGCCTCGGTGCGCTCCCGGCCACGCCGCGCGCCGTTCTGACGACCCCGCAGGTGCGGGCCGCGGTGGCCGCCTCCCTCGACGCCGGGGAGATCTGGGACGAGGACGCCCTCGACGCCGACGAGCTGGCGGAGGTGGTCCTGGGCCTGGTCCGCGACGCCGACCTGGCGCCGGGCGACGAACCGTGGCTGGGCGCGCTGGCCCTGCCGGACGAGGACGGCGAGCTCACGCCCGCGGGCGAGCTGCTGCTGCCGGGCTCGCCGCTGGCCTCGGTGATCCGTGAGGACGAAGTCCCGTACGTGGACGGCGAGCTGGCGGGGAAGTGGGGCGCGCAGCCGCTGACCGCCTGCGGGGTGCTGGCCACCTTCCAGCTGGTCCGCGCCACGGACGTGGTCCTCGACCCGGACGAACTGGAGCCGCGCGACGGGGACTTCGCCGAGCCGGACGACGCGGGGCTGCTGGACGCGGTGGACGTGTGGTGCGAGGACGTACTGGACCAGCTCCCGGACACCCCGCTGCCGCCCGTGGCCACGGAACTCGTGGCGGTCCGCGACCTCGACCTGGTCGACGACGACTGCTGGCCCCAGGCCCTGGCCATGCTCGCGCAGCCGCCGCTGCGCGACGCGCTGACCCAGCCCGTACGGGTGCTGCTGCCGGACGGCACCACGCAGTCGGTGCGCCCGTACACCGCCTGGTGGCTGCGCGACCACCCCGTGCTCGACGGCCGCCGCCCGGCCGGCCTGCGCGCGGCGGGCGGCGACCCGCTGCTGGCGGGCCTCTACACCCCGGCGGACGCGACAGGCTTCGAGGACGAGCAGGTCCTGCGGGCGCTCGGCGTACGCACGACCGTGCCGGCCCTGCTGGACGAACCCGGCGGCGCCGCCGAGCTCCTGGGCCGGCTCGCCGACCCGGACCGCGAGGTGTCGGACCGCCAGCTGCACGCCCTGTACGGGGCCCTGGCCGAGCTGGACCCCGAGCAGGTCACGCTCCCGGACGAGCTGCGCGCGGTGGTGGACGGCGAGGCCGTCGTGGTCGACGCGACGGACGCCGTGATCGCGGACGCCCCGGACCTCCTGCCCCTGACCGAGGGGCTCCCCCTGCTCCCGGTGGCCCCGGCCCGCGCGGCCGACCTGGCGGAGCTGCTCCAGGTCCGCCGCCTCTCGGAGACGGTCCCGGCGGAGGTCACGACGCCGGGCGAGGAGCACGAGGTCCCGGAGTCGGTACGGATCCTCCTGGGCCCCTCGACCCCGGCGACCTACCTGGAGCACGAGGAGCTGATCGCGGGCGGCGTGGAACTCGACTGGCGCCGCACCCCGGACGGCACCCTGCACGCCGCCACCCTGGAGGGCGTGGCCGCGGGTCTCGCCTGGTCGGCGGCCCAGTGGCCCCGCCGCTTCGAGGTGGCCGCCCTCCTGGAAGACCCCTCCCGCACCCCGGAACTGGCCCGCGACCGCTGGTTCGACTAGACGGGTGCAACGACGACGGGATGCCCCGCCAGGAGCCGCTCCAGGTCGTCCACGTCCGAGGTGAGGACAGTCACCTGGCCGCCCCTCCTGGCTTGGGCCAGGGCGACGGCGGCCAGCACCGCATCGATGGCGTACTTGTGGCCGTGCAGGCCCGCTCCCTTCAGGAGGGAGCGGGCCTCCGCGATGATCGTCTCGTCGGTGTGGACGACCGCGATACGGGACATCGCCCGCTCCCAGAGCCGCGCCATCCTGGCCTGTCGTGGGTCCCAGGCCTCCAAGGTCGTCAGTGCCGACGTGACGACAGGGGACTTGGACTGCCAGGCCTTGTTGATGCGGGCAAGCATGACCCGGTCCCCGCCAACAGCCTTGGACAGAGCCTCGGAGTCAAGGACGAACAACCTGCGCTCATGAAGCACCTCGGGTCGGGGGCGTGGCGTCATGCTGCTGCCTTCCCCTGACCGCGGGCCTCCTCGCCTCCGGATCTCAGCGCCTCGTGCTTGGCGTCCATCTCGTCGAGCCACGCGTCTGCGGCGCGCAGCTCTTCTGCGGTCAGAGGCCCGTACTCCTCTTCCAATGCGGCCGACAGTTCGCCGAGCTTGTCCATCGCATCCGCGTGCGCTGCGGCTTCCGCGATGTAGGCCGACACCCCGCGCGAGTCGACCCGGGTCCGGATGGACTCCAGGAGCTCCTCGGGCACGGTAATCGTGATCTTCTTTGTAGCCATATAAACAGTATGGTCAGCATGGGGAGCGCCCGCCCATCCCTCGCAAGCGTGAAGCCGCGCCCCGCGCGCTACGCCGGGAACCTGTGGTTGACCCAGCGGAAGGTGAACTCGATCAGGGCCGAGGCGGCGACCGCGATGGCGACCGCGGTCCAGGGGAGTTCCGTGCCCACGAGCTTCAGCTGGAAGAAGTCCTGGAGCCAGGGGACGACCAGGACGATCAGGAAGGCGCCGCCCATCGCGCCGACCAGGGCCACCCGCCACCACGTGTACGGGCGGGCGATGATCACCAGGACCCACATCGAGGTCAGGAACAGCGTCAGCGTCGCCGCGCTCGTCTCGGCCTGGAGGGCCTCCGGGCCCGTGTAGTGGTGGCGGGCGATCATGTACGTCACGAAGGTGGCCGCCGCCGCGATCACGCCGCCCGGGATCGCGTACCGCATCACCCGTTTCACGAAGTGCGGCTTCGCGCGCTCCTTGTTCGGCGCCAGGGCCAGGAAGAAGGCCGGGATGCCGATGGTGAGGGTGGACAGCAGAGTCAGGTGCCGGGGCAGGAAGGGGTACTCGACCTGGAAGCAGACCACCAGGATCGCCAGCAGCACCGAGTAGACGGTCTTCGTGAGGAAGAGGGTGGCGACGCGGGTGATGTTGCCGATGACCCGGCGGCCCTCGGCGACCACCGAGGGGAGGGTGGCGAAGCTGTTGTTCAGGAGGACGATCTGGGCGACCGCGCGGGTGGCCTCCGAGCCCGAGCCCATGCTCACGCCGATGTCGGCGTCCTTGAGGGCCAGGACGTCGTTGACGCCGTCGCCCGTCATCGCGACCGTGTGGCCGTTGGACTGCAGCGCGCCGACCATGTCGCGCTTCTGCTGCGGGGTGACCCGCCCGAAGACGGCGTTCTCGTCGAGGACCTTGGCCATCTCGGCCCGCTCGGCGGGCAGCCTGCGTGCGTCGACCGTGTTCTCGGCGCCCGGCAGGCCCAGCTTGCCGGCCACCGCGCCCACCGAGACCGCGTTGTCTCCGGAGATGACCTTCGCGTGGACCTTCTGGTCCTCGAAGTAGCGCAGGGTGTCGGCCGCGTCGGGGCGCAGCCGCTGTTCCAGGACGATCAGGGCGGTCGGCTTGACCCCGTCGCCTACGGCCGGGTCGTCGAGCTCGCGCGCGGCCCGGGCGAGCAGCAGGACGCGCAGGCCCTGCTCGTTGAGGCCGTTGATCTCGTCGAGGGCCGGGTCGCCGGCCGGGAGGAGCACGTCGGGGGCGCCGAGCAGCCAGGTGTTGTTCTCGCCGTCGCCCTCGCTGAAGCTGGCGCCGCTGTACTTGCGGGCGGAGGAGAACGGCAGGGACTCGGTGCAGCGCCACTCGGCGCTGTCCGGGTAGGCGTCGATGATCGCCTGGAGGCTGGCGTTGGGGCGGGGGTCGGACTCGCCTAGCGCGCCGAGCACCCTCTTGACGTACGCGGGCTCCGCGCCGCCGAGCGGTCGGAGCTCGGTGACGTCCATGCCGCCCTCGGTGAGGGTGCCGGTCTTGTCGAGGCAGACCACGTCGACGCGGGCGAGGCCCTCGATGGCCGGCAGCTCCTGCACGAGGCACTGCTGGCGGCCGAGCCGGATGACGCCGATCGCGAAGGCGACGGAGGTCAGCAGGACGAGGCCCTCGGGGATCATCGGGACGATGCCGCCGACCGTGCGGGCGATGGCGTCCTTGAGGTTGTTGTCCTTGACGACGAGCTGGCTGATGATCAGGCCGATCGAGGTCGGGATCATCATCCAGGTGACGTACTTGAGGATGGTGGAGATGCCGGAGCGCAGTTCGGAGTGGACGAGCGTGAAGCGGGTGGCCTCTTCGGCCAACTGGGCGGCGTAGGCCTCGCGGCCGACCTTGGTGGCGGTGAACGCGCCCCCGCCGGCGACGACGAAGGACCCGGACATGACGGGGTCGCCGGGCTTCTTCAGGACGGGGTCGGCCTCGCCGGTGAGCAGGGACTCGTCGATCTCCAGGCCCTCGGCCTCGCCGACCGAGCCGTCGACGACGACCTTGTCGCCGGGACCGAGCTCGATGACGTCGTCGAGGACGATCTCGGAGGTCGAGATCTCGGCGGTCCGGCCGTCGCGGCGGACGCTGGGTTTGGCCTCGCCGATGACGGCGAGGCCGTCCAGGGTCTTCTTGGCCCGCATCTCCTGGATGATGCCGATGCCGGTGTTCGCGATGATCACGTAGCCGAACAGGCTGTCCTGGAACGGCGCGACGATGAGCATGACCACCCAGAGCACGCCGATGATGGCGTTGAACCGGGTGAAGACGTTGGCGCGGACGATGTCTGCGGTGGAGCGGCTGCTGCGCACGGGCACGTCGTTGACGGCTCCGCGGGCGACGCGCTCGGCGACTTCGGCGGTGGTCAGGCCGGCGGGCTTGAACCGGGGTGCGGGCGGCCGGACCGGGTGTACCGGATCCAGCTCGGCTCCCGCGTCGATGGCCGCGCCGCCGGGCCCGCCGGCTCCCGGCTCGGAACCGCCCGGTTCGATGTCTGCCCGCTGCGTCATGCTTTCGACGGTAAAGGGGGTTCTAGCGCTTCACCCGCCGAGAAGTCCGAAGATCCGACTTCGGGATGACCCGAATCGTCCCCTGGTCCCTCTGGTCACCCCGGGCCCCCTCAGTCGGAGGTGCCGCTCTCCTCGTCCTGCGCGGCCAGTGCGGCGGCGTGCCGCTTGAGCGCGGCGTCGCGGCCCCGGACGTACCAGAGGCCGATCAGGCCGAGGAACCCGCCGGCCGCGCAGCACCAGACCCACCACAGCAGGTCCCGGTCGGCGAACCAGCCGTAGAACGGGAGCTGGACCAGGAACATGACGAACCACAGGATCGTGCCGCCGGTGACGGTCGCGACGATCGGGCCCTCAAGGGGCGCGGGCGCCTCGTGCTTCGCAATCCATTTCGCCATGCCCCCAAGTCTAGGTGCGCCGAAACGGGGTCTACGCGCGGAGATGGACGGGCTTTCGTTCATGTGTTCATACTGAAACGGTGTGGGCATGGCCCATTTTCTTCGTATGAATCACCCAATGCCCCCGCGATGAAGACCCAGAGGACCGCATGAGCACGTCGGCCCCCGCCCCCGCGCCCACCCTCCCGGACCCCGCCCCCCGCGGCGGGTCCGCCCTGGACCGCCACTTCAAGATCTCCGAGCGCGGCTCCACGATCGCCCGCGAGGTCCGAGGCGGTTTCGCCACCTTCTTCGCGATGGCCTACATCATCGTGCTGAACCCGATCATCCTGGGCAGCGCGAAGGACATGTACGGGCACCAGCTCGACAGCGGCCAGCTCGTGACCGCCACCGTCCTGACGGCGGCCTTCACCACGCTCCTCATGGGCGTCATCGGCAACGTCCCGATCGCGCTCGCCGCCGGCCTCGGCGTGAACACCGTCGTCGCCCTCCAGCTCGCCCCGCGCATGAGCTGGCCCGACGCCATGGGCATGGTGGTCCTGGCCGGGTTCGTCGTGATGCTGCTGGTCGCGACCGGCCTGCGCGAGCGGGTCATGAACGCCGTCCCGATCGGCCTGCGCAAGGGCATCGCGATCGGCATCGGCCTGTTCATCATGCTGATCGGCCTGGTCGACTCGGGCTTCGTCACCCGCATCCCGGACGCCGCGCACACCACCGTGCCGCTCACCCTCGGCACCGGCGGCCACCTGCACGGCTGGCCCGTCCTGATCTTCATCGTCGGCGTCCTGCTGACCCTCGCCCTGCTGATCCGCAAGACGCCCGGCGCGATCCTGATCTCCATCGTGGTCATGACCGTCGTCGCCGTCGCCGTCCAGCTGATCGCCGGGCTGCCCGACTCGGGCTGGGGCCTGACCGTCCCCGAGTGGCCGGGCAACCCGGTGGCCGCGCCCGACTTCGGGCTCGTCGGCCAGGTCAGCCTGTTCGGCGGCTTCGGCAAGGTCGGGATGCTGACCGGCATCCTCTTCGTCTTCACCGTGCTGCTGTCCTGCTTCTTCGACGCGATGGGCACGATCCTCGGCGTCGGCGACGAGGCCAAGCTGATCGACAAGGACGGCAACTTCCCCGGCATCAACAAGGTGCTGCTCATCGACGGCCTGGCCGTCGCCTCCGGCGGCGCCACCTCGTCCTCGGCCACCACCTGCTTCGTGGAGTCCACGGCCGGCGTCGGCGAAGGCGCCCGTACGGGCCTGGCGAACGTCGTGACCGGCGGCCTCTTCACCGTGGCGCTGTTCCTGACCCCGCTCGCCACCATGGTCCCGTCCCAGGCGGCCACCCCCGCCCTCGTGGCGGTCGGCTTCCTGATCCTGGCGGGCTCGGTCAGGGACATCGACTGGAGCGACTTCACCATCGCCGTCCCGGCCTTCCTGGCCATGGTGATGATGCCGTTCACGTACTCGATCACCAACGGCATCGGCTTCGGCTTCATCGCCTTCTGCGTGCTGCGGCTGGCGACCGGCCGGGGCCGTGAGGTCCCGGCGGCCCTGTACGTCGTGTCTGCGGTGTTCGTCTTCTACTACGCGATGCCGGCGCTCGGCCTCACGTAAGCCCGTAGAACTTCTCCGTCTCGTCGACGGCCGCCTTGAAGCGCTCGTCGAAGTCATCGCGAATGAGCGTCCGGACGACATAGTCCTGGACGCTCATTCCGCGTTTCGCGGCATGAGTCCGGAGGCGGTCGAGCAGCTCCCCGTCTATGCGCATGCTCAGCACGTGTGTCCCCATGCCGAAAGGGTCGTGGCACAGGACGTGGACGCGTGTCACTTTCCGCCGCCGACTCACCCGTACGAGTGACACGCTTCAGTGGCGTTCCTTAGAGAGAGTAATGAGGTAGTCTAAAGAGATGCTCGACCTTACCCATGGCGACGACGCTGCCGCCGTGAACGACCTCCGCTCCGCCGTCATGCGGCTGGGCCGGCGCCTCAAGCACCAGCGCGTCGACGAATCGCTGAGCCCGACCGAGATGTCGGTCCTCGGCACCCTCGCCCGCTGCGGCCAGGCCACCCCCGGTGAGCTGGCCCGGCGCGAGCACGTCCAGCCGCCGTCGATGACGCGCATCGTGGCGCTGCTGGAGGCCAAGGGTCTGGTCAGGCTGCAGCCGCACCCGGACGACCGCCGCCAGAAGGTGGTCACCCAGACCGAGGAGGCCGAAGCGATGCTCGAAGAGAGCCGTCGCAAGCGCAACGCCTTCCTGGCCGGGCTCGCGGCCGAGCTCACCGAGGACGAATGGGCCAAGCTGCGCGAGGCCGCGCCCGTCCTGGAGAAGCTCGCGCACTTGTAAGGAACGACGCCAGGAGGCGAACGCTTTTGAGTACGGGAAACGGAGCAGATTCCGCACCCGGCCATACATCCACCACTACCACCGGGCGCGCCGCGCGCTCCACATGCTCCACACGCTCCACGGGCAAGAACAACTCGATGTTCAGCTCTCTGAAGATCCGGAACTACCGGCTCTTCGCCACGGGACAGGCCGTATCCAACACCGGCACCTGGATGCAGCGCATCGCCCAGGACTGGCTGGTCCTGTCCCTGACCGGCTCGGCTTCAGCCGTCGGCATCACGATCGCGCTGCAGTTCCTGCCGATGATGGTGTTCGGCCTCTACGGAGGCGTACTCGCGGACCGGCTGCCCAAGCGGCCGCTGCTGATCGCCACGCAGACCCTGATGGGCCTGACCGGTGTCGCCCTGGCCGCGCTCACCCTCGCCGGACACGTCCAGGTCTGGCACGTGTACCTCGCGGCCTTCCTGCTCGGCCTCGTCACCGTCGTGGACAACCCCGCACGGCAGACGTTCGTCTCCGAGATGGTCGGCAAGGAGCAGCTCGCCAACGCCGTCAGCCTGAACTCGGCGAACTTCCAGTCCGCGCGGCTGGTCGGCCCGGCGATCGCCGGTGTGCTGATCACCGCCGTCGGCGTCGGCTGGGCCTTCCTGCTGAACGGGCTGTCCTTCGCCGCGCCCGTCGCCGGCCTGCTGCTGATGCGGACCCGCGAACTGCACCCGGTCGAGCCGCGGCCGCGCGCCAAGGGGCAGCTGCGGGAGGGTCTGCGGTACGTCGCCGGGCGCCCCGAGCTGATCTGGCCGATCGTGCTGGTGGGCTTCATCGGCACCTTCGGGTTCAACTTCCCGATCTGGCTGTCGGCGTTCGTCAGCGACGTGTTCCACGGGGACGCGGGCACGTACGGGCTCTTCAACACGCTGATCGCAGCGGGCTCCCTGGCGGGTGCGCTGCTGGCGGCCCGGCGCGGGCACTCGCGGCTGCGGCTGCTGGTCGCGGCGGCGGTCCTGTTCTCCGTACTGGAGGTCGTGACGGCCTTCGCGCCCGGGTTCTGGCTGTTCGCGGCGCTGCTGGTGCCGATCGGGATGTTCGGCCTGACGGTCAACGTCACCGCGAACGCGAGCGTCCAGATGGCCACCGATCCCGAGATGCGGGGACGGGTGATGGCGCTGTACATGATGGTGTTCACGGGCGGCACCCCGATCGGTGCGCCGGTCGTCGGCTGGGTGACGGACACGTACGGGGCCCGGGTCGGCATGGCCGCGGGCGGCCTCGTCTCCCTGGCCGCCGCCGCGACGATCGCGGTGATCCTGTCCCGGGTCGGCAACCTCCGCCTGAGCGTGAGCCGCAACGGGGTCACGTTCGTCCCGTCGCCCCGCCCCCGCGAGCTGGTGACGGCGGCCTGAGGCCCTGTCGTCAGTCGCGCGGCCTGCGGCGCAGGAGCCGTTTGGCTCCGAGGACCAGGACCGTGCCCACGGCCAGGACGGCCGCGCCCTTCGTGAAGCCGCCCCCGCCCTGCTCACCCGCAGGGCCGGGGGCCCCGGCGGCCGGGGTCGCGCCCGGCTTCGCCGGGGCGGGGGTACCGGAACCACCGGACGCGGGCTTCACCGGGACCGCGACCACCCGGCTCGACTCCCCCTCCGATCCGAACAGCAGCGTCGAGCCGTCCGCGGAGTACGTCACCGACTCGGCCTGGCCCTGCCACGGGGCGTCCACCCGCTCGCCCTCGCCCTCCGGCTTCCCGTCCTTCCAGGGATAGGTCTTCGCGAAGAAGTAGCCGCGCAGCGTCAGCCGGCCGCCGTCCGGGGAGAAGGCCCCGTCCGTCACCCACGGCAGGTCCGCGACCCGCCGGAAGACGTTCGTCCCCGAAGCCGACAGCTTCTCCGGCCCCTCGTACAGCCCGCCCTTGTCCTCGCTCTTGCTCGCGATGTACACCCGGCCCGTCACCGGATGCACCATCAGCGCCTCCGCGTTGCGCGCCCCGTCCGCGTACTTCACCGTGAACTGCTCGGCCTTGACCGTGACATCGGCCAGCTGCTTCGGCTCCGGGAAGCGGTAGATCCAGACGTGGTCCCAGGTCCCGTTCAGGTTGTCCCCGATGTCGCCGACGTACAGCTGCCCGTCCGGGCCCAGCGAGATCGCCTCGACGTCGCGCGGGGTGCCGATGCCCGTCAGCGTCACCCGGGCCACGGTCCTGCCGGTCGCCGAGTCCACCGCGTAGACGTACGGGCCGTCGTCGCTGTCGTTGTGCGTCCAGTACACGCCCGGGTGGATCCGGCTCGCCGCCAGCCCGCTCGACTCCTTGATCCGCGGATCGGTGATCGTGAACCCGGAGGCGCCGGCGGGCGCCGACTCGGCGGCCGCGGCGGCCGAACCCGGCAGCACGACAAGGGCAATGACGGCGGTCAACGGCAGCAGGCGCATACCCCAAGCGTGCCAGCCCGCCCCGCGTGTCCGGCATCACAGGGGCTCCCGGCGCGTGATCCGCGATGATGACCGGATGCGTTTCATGTTCGTCGGCGATTCCATGACCATCGGACGCGCCGGCGACTACACCTGGCGCTACCGGATGTGGCAGCACCTGGGTGCCGTCCCGGGCGGCCCGTACGAGATCGTCGGCCCGCGCACCGCGCTCTTCGACACCGGCTCGAACGAGCCGACCAGCCACGCGTACGCCGACCCCGGCTTCCCGGAGCCGGCCCGCCGCCACCTCGCCGGCTGGGGCGAGGGCTGGCAGCACATGGCCCCCCTCATCGGCTCCGCCGTCCGCTCCGGCGAGCCCGACGTCCTGCTCGTCTCCCTCGGCCTGATCGACCTCGGCTTCTACACCGGCGCCGAGGAGACCGCGGCCAACGCCCGCCGCTTCATCGCGGAGGCGCGGGCGGCCCGGCCTGACATCCGGATGGTCCTGCTCCCGGTCATCCCGAACGTCCGGGCCGAGTCCGACGCGCCGTTCGCGGCCGAGGTGGCCCGATTCAACGAGCTCCTCGCGAAGGCCGTCGCCGACCTGTCGACCGACGCCTCGCCGATCCTGCTGGCCGCGCGCCCGGCCTCGTACGAGATCGCGCACGACACGTACGACGGCACCCACCCCAACGCCTCGGGCGAGCACCGCCTGGCCGGGGAGTTCGCGGCGGTCCTGCACCAGGCCTGGGGCATCGGCGGCCCCTACCGACCCCTCTGACACCCCGTAGGGCCGCACCCGGCGTTCCCGCCGTGACCCGCTCCCCGTGCGTATCGTTGTACCAGGCGGCTGCCCGCGACTGCGCGGCAGCGCGGAGGAGCGCCACGATGACCGTCGTAGAGACCGACAGGATCGAGATGGCCGACATCAGCAGCGAGCAGACCTTGGACCAGATGTTCGAGGCGCTTGAGCCCGTCCCCGAGGGATTGAAGGTCGAGATCGTCGAGGGGACCGTCTACATGTCGCCGCAGCGGGACACGCACTGGGAGATCATCCGCAGGATCGTCCGTGCACTGGAGGACGAGTTCGGCATGGGAGTGAAAGCCTTCTCGGACGTACGCATCGACTTCCCGGGCCACCTGAACGGGTTCGCGCCGGACGTCGCGCTGCTCAGTACCGATGCCGCGAAGGACGACGCGGCCCACTGGCGCCACGAGGACGTGGAATTCGTCGCCGAGGTGATCTCCAAGGGCACCGCGGCGAACGACTACGGCCCCAAGAAGGCCGCGTACGCCACCGCCGAAGTGCCCGCGTACCTCATCGTCGATCCGTACACCCGCCGCTGCGTGCTCCACACCCAGCCCAAGGACGGGGACTACGCCACGGAGACGAAGATCGCCTTCGGGGGCGAGATCGACCTCACGGACGCGGTGGAGGGCCTGAAGCTCGACACCTCCGAGTTCCCCCGTGACTGATCCGCGCCCCGGTCCGTGACCGGTCCGCACCCCCACCGGGGCGCGGACCGGTCGTGCCGTCACCTCGGCCGGATCACCAGGCGAAGGCCTCCGGCGAGGCCCCCGGGCCGGGGAAGATCTCGTCCAGGCCGGAGAGCACCTCGTCCGACAGCTCCAGCTCCAGTGCCCGCAGCGCGCTCTCCAGCTGCTCCGCCGTACGGGGACCCACAATCGGCCCCGTCACCCCGGGCCGGGTCAGCAGCCACGCCAGCGCCGTCTCGCCGGGCTCCAGGCCGTGCTTGTCGAGCAGGTCCTCGTACGCCTGCACCTGCGCCCGTACGGAGCTGTTGGCCAGGGCGTCCGCGGAGCGACCGGAGGCGCGGCGGCCGCCCTCGACCTCCTTCTTGATGACGCCGCCCAGCAGCCCGCCGTGCAGCGGGGACCACGTGACCACCCCGAGCCCGTACTCCTGCGCCGCCGGGACGACCTCCATCTCGGCGCGCCGCTCGGCGAGGTTGTAGAGGCACTGCTCACTGACCAGCCCGACCGAACCGCGCCGGGCGGCCGTCTCGTTGGCCTGGGCGATCTTGTAGCCGGGGAAGTTCGACGACCCGGCGTACAGCACCTTGCCCTGCTGGATCAGCACGTCGACGGCCTGCCAGATCTCCTCGAACGGAGTCCGGCGGTCGACGTGGTGGAACTGGTAGAGGTCGATGTAGTCCGTCTGGAGCCGCTTGAGGCTGGCCTCGACGGCCCGGCGGATGTTCAGCGCCGAGAGCCGGTCGTAGTTGGGCCACGGGTCGCCCTCGCCGGCCATGTTCGCGTACACCTTGGTGGCCAGCACGGTCTTGTCCCGCCGACCGCCGCCCTGGGCGAACCAGGTGCCGAGGATCTCCTCGGTGCGGCCCTTGTTCTCGCCCCAGCCGTAGACGTTGGCGGTACCGAACAATCCATTTTGACGCCACGCCCACGCGGGCCCTAGCGTCGATGCCCAAGTACCACAGGGGATGGGGAGAGCAAGTGGCAAGAGTCTTGGGCGTGGTCCGCCTGTCGAAGATCTCGGACGAGACCACATCGCCGGAGCGCCAGCGCCGATCGATTCAACGATGGGCCGACCAGGAAGGGCACGTCGTCGTCGGGTGGGTCGAGGACATCGATGTATCCGGCGGTGTCGAGCCGTGGAAGCGCCCGGAGTTCAGCAAGTGGCTGCCGTCCACTATCGGCAAAGAGGTCAGCTCGATCGAGCACCGGATTGCGCTGGACGAGTCCCGGGCCGACGAGTACGACATCATCTGCGCGCTGAAGCTCGACCGCCTCTCACGGCGTGTACTCCACGTACACACGCTCGTGGAGTGGTGCGAGAAGCACGGCAAGGAGGTCGCCACCGTCGAGGACGGGATCAACCTGAACACGCAGATGGGCAAGCTGCTGTTCAGCCTGATCGCTTCCTTCGCGGAAGGGGAGCTCGAAGCCATCAAGGCCCGGGCGAAGTCCTCATACAACCACTTGGTGAAGGAGGGGCGCTGGCGCGGCGGCCGGATCCCGTACGGCTACCGGGCGGAGAAACAGGACACCGGTGACGGCTGGCGGCTGGTCCTGGACGACTACGGAACGGACACCGCCGGGACGCTGCGCGAGATCGTCCGCAGGCTTATCGAGGGCGAGTCGGCGAACAGCATCGCCCAGTGGCTCAACGAGGACCCGACCAAGACTCCGGTATCGCTCGACGCTCAGCTGATCAGGAACGGCAAGCCCCCGAAGGGCGGCCGGTGGACCGCCGCGAACACAGCCAAGGTGGTGCGCTCCCTGAACGTTCTCGGTCAGATGGAGGTGACGGAGGAAGTTGTCATCGGCGGCCAGAAGACGAAGCGAGCCCGCGTCGTCCGTGACGCGGAGGGCCGCCCTCTCCAGCGCGCGGAGCCGCTGATCACTCAGGAGGAGTGGGAGCTGGCGAACAAGAAGCTGGACGAGAACACCAGCAAGCGCAACGGCAACCGAAAGGGCGGCTCCCCGATGCTCAGGGTCGCCTTCTGTACCTGCGGAGAACCGGCGTACCTCGGCCCGGGGCGGAACTGGCCGTACTACCGGTGTGCCTCGCGGACCACGCACAAGCCGTGTCCCACGGGCAGTAAGGGCATCGCGGCCCATGTCCTTGAGGGGGCCGTGGAGGAAGTCTTCCTGCGCGCAGCCGGCAACGTCGAGATCGTACGGAAGGTCTTCCGCCCTGGCGTCGACTTCACGCGGGACATCGAAGAGGTCAACCGCGCTCTGGCAGAACTCCGGGAGGACCGCGAAGCCGGTCTCTACTCCAGCGAGCTGGGCAAGCAGGAATACCGGGAGACGTACAGGCGGCTGGACGCACGGCGCGAGCAACTCATGGCCCAGCCCACCCGCCCCGACACCTGGGAAGAGATCCCGACAGGCGAGACCTACCGGGAACGCTGGGCGAAGCTGTCGACCCAACACGAGAAGGGCAAGGAACTTCGGGCCGCTGGCATCAAGGCGGTAATCCACGCCGAGAAGCTCCCACCCATGACCGCCGTGGCAGCCATGTCCCCGGAGGGCCATGACGGCATGTGGCAGGAGGGGAAAGGCCGCGTGCAGATCCTGATCCCGATGGACTTCAAGCGCCGCGTCCGCGACTTGGCGGCGGTACACAGCGAAAGCTGACCGCCTCGCCGCTGTACGACAAGGAGGGCCCCATCCCGGGCCCTCCTTCGTTCTGTAGGATTCCTGCCAGGTCGCCGCCGTCGCTCCCGACTGCACGAAACCGAGTCCCAGGCCTGAGTCCTTGGACGCCCTGTGAGGACCGTGCCGATGTGGCCGGTCCACCCCCGCGAAGAAAGGGAGGCACATGTCCCGCCGTCCGGCGGGGGTTACTGGCGCACCCGTGCGCCGCACAGGAAGGAGCCGCGCTCAGTGGCTATCCACTTCGGCACCGGCCGCCCTTGGGGCGGGATCTCCCAGCACGAGTACCGGCGCATGGCCCAGGACTCCCGGCACCAGCTCGCCTACCGCGTCCACTTCGCCGCCCTCGGGTGGGCCGACTGCCAGGGCCACGCGAGCTTCGGTCCGGGGAAGTTGGCCGCTCTACTGGGCAAGGATGACCAGCCCCTGTCGGACCAGAGCGCGACCAATGCCGTCATCCGAGCGAAGCGGTTGGACCTCGTGTCACCCCGGTCCGGAGCCGCTTGCCTCGTTGTCCCTCCTCACCTCTTCCAGAAGAGGAAGGGCGCCCCGGTGCCGTGCCGCATCCACCAGGACCGATAGGCGCCGCTCCCGCGTGTAGCCCACACACGTCTCACGTGTACCCACAACGCCTCTGAACTGCGGAAACGTACGTTGCCTCTCTTATCTATTTGGCTTCACAGTGCGGCCCCTGCCGGGGCCGCCAGCAGAGAGCGGCATGAGGAACAGCGGCGAAGAGGAGCGGGGCGCGGCAGCGCCCTCAACGCCAGAGGCAATGGGCGGCTGGCAGGCCGCCATCGTCCGAAGCTGCTTCTACCGAGCGGCTCCGCAGGGGACCAAAGACGAAGCCCAAGGGCTAACCAGGTGGGGCGCGACGCGCCCCCAAGAAAGCGAAGCCACGAAGGACCAACTCAAAAGACTTCGCTCTTGTGCGGTCTCCGACCGCCAGCGGGACCGGGCGGGGCGACTTGACCTGCATGTTCTTCGCCCCTGCCTCGCGTCGCTGGTGCCTGACGGCCTTCGAAACCATGGCAGGATCTCAGCTGCCAAGACGTGGCGGTCTGCCTTGCCAGGCTCAGGGAGTCACACCCCACCCCTTCGCCGCCGACCCGAACAGCTTTGTCGGTCAGCCGTTCTCGCCGTCTCCATGGAGGACGGCTTCGGCAATCTGACGTACGCGATCGAGAGTGATGCCGGTGCGCTGCTCGACTGCGAGAGGGTGGTCAGTGGGTTCGAGCTCGATGAAGGGGCGCTGGCCGACCGGGCGGGTGTGAGCGTTCGTCTTCAGGTTGATAGTGCTGGGCGAGTAGATCGGAAGCTCGGTGGTGAGCCAGCCGAAGTACGGCTTCTCCGCTTCGCGTCCCGGCGTGTTCCACATGTCGGCAGCCTGGGAGAAGTTGTCCCGACTGAGCGAAACCCAGACCCCCCACGAGAACACCTCATCGCTGCCGATGACCGGTATCTCGATCAGACCCCTGACGAAGTAGTGCTCGGCGTTGATCACGCACTGGTCCGAGGAGAGCAGGCTGTCGGGCCGGCCCTCGAAGCTCTCGTCCCATATATCGGGAGCTGTGGTGCTGTAGCCCATCGGAAGCTCCGCGTGGAACTCGCCGCAGCATGAGCAGGTGTAGCCGAGATCGTTGGTCATGCGCGGGAGCCTAGCTTCGCCGCGAAGCACGGCCTCCCACGATGAGACCGTGGGCTATCCCGTGCGCTCGACCCACGCGAAGGACGTGCACCAGCGGCGGAAACCCTGGTGCCCCGTTCGGCCTGTGTGGCTCATGCACTCGATGTCCACCGCTGCCCCGTCATCCGATGCCGGCGCCTGCCAGCCGCAGCGCAGGCACTCGGCCTCGAAGGTCACGTCAGTCCCCAGGTGCCGACTGATGCGGTGTTCCACGTACCGCACGACCGAACGCGTCATCGCAGCCTCCGGGTCCGGTGCGGATGGTCGCGGATTTCCACGTCGGCGTCCGTCGCCGCCGACAGATCGCCCAGATCCCGAGCCTTCTGCCGCTGCGCGACCAGGGCCCTACACACGCCACACCCGTCCGCCGGTTTCGGCGGCACGTTCGGCAACGACAGGTACATCGGCCCCGACATCGTCGTCTTCGCTCTGCTCACGCCGTGCGCCTCCCCGCTCGCTCAATCGGTGGAGACGATGGTCCAGCCGCTGACCAGCGGGATCTAGCCCGTTTCCCGTTCACGCAAGAATCCGTCCCGGATGTCAGCGAGCATCGCTCGCATTGCGTCGCCGACGGTGGCCACTGAGGCGAAGCGCTCGTACTTGTCGACGTACAGGGCGACATCTCTGGGATCGGTCACGATCACCTCGGCGTGCGTGGTCTCGACCGTCACCATGCGGTCGTCCCGAATGACGAAGGAGTGCCCCGGGACGTCGGTCTGCGGACGGTCCAGGGGGACGACTCGGACGTCCACATTCGGCAGGCGGGAGACGGAGGCGATGCGGTCCAGTTGTCCGGCCATCATCTCGGGCGGGAGAAGACGCCAGCGCAGCACGGGTTCCGTGATGACGAAGCGGAGCTGTTTGCCAGTGTCGTACAGCACCCGTTGACGCTCGATCCGAGCTCCGATGGTGCGGGCAAGCTGGTCCTCGCTCAGTCCCTTGCCTTGCAACACGGCGCGTACATATTCGGGTGTCTGCAACAGCCCAGGGACCAGGGACGGCTGGAACAGCCGCAGGAGCTTCATCGAGGCTTCCAGAGCCCGGATCTCCTCCTGCTTCCGGTGGAATCCCATACGCCGGAACAGCCGCCAGGCCGTCGCCTCCGTGGCCTGAGCCCGCGCCACAGCCATGTACTCGGCCTTGACCTGCTCGGACACATCCAAGGCCGTAAGGATGCGCTCCACGTCCACCACGCTGGGCGCCACGTGGCCGTTCTCGATCTTCGACAGCTTGGCGGTGGACATGACGGCGCTGCGTGCGACGGCCTTGGCTTCCTTCCCGGACGCCTGCCGGAGCGCCCGCAGCGCCGATCCCAGTTCGGTTCTGTTCACCCGCCGTACTTCGCCCACCATTCGGAAAACGGCTCGGCGTGAGCGAGAGCCGTATCCCGGTAGCGGACGAAGTCCGCCGCACGCCCGGCATCAAGGAAATCCGGCCCGATGAACGCACCCGTGTCGTCGTAGTTCATGACGACCGGGGAAGTCTCGTCGAACAGCCAGAAGTCCGGCACCCCTTCCAGGGGGTTCGGCTTCTCGGTGATGTCCAAGATGAAGAACTCCTCACCGCCCGTCATGTTCTTCATGTACCCCCAGCCGAGCTCGTAGCGGAGGTAGTCCGTCAGCGGTCGGGAGACGGTGTGCACCCGGTACATCCGCTTGCCGGCCTGCGTGGCGGATCGGACGGTCTCGACCCACCCCTCGTTGTAGTCCTCCGGCTGCGCCTCACCCGCGAGGAACGAGCGCAGGTTCTCTGCGCTCGACGGCACGTTGTAGTCGTCCAGGATCTCCAGCCGGAACGCTTCTCGCTCGAAGGTCTTGAACCGCTTCGTCAGGTTGCTAGATGAGCTGATCACGGATGGCCTTCCGGATGAGTTCCATGGGGATCTCGACCAACGTCTCGTGCGCGGGGACTGCCAACCCGTGGTCAGTCGGCGTCTCCCCCTGGACAAGGAGTGTCCCCCTGTCCGTCGCGTACAGCGTTGGGCAGTCCCCGTTCTCACAGCTCGTTACAAGCTTCCTGACCTTCACGCCGTGTCCCCTCGCTGTGCCCGTCTGTGGTCAGATCCCATGCTCTCGACCATCACTGGGTCGGTGCAAGGGCTGGCAGTTTCCAGAACGGGAAAGCTGGGATCGCAGTAGAAGGACCTGAAAGGAAGCTGCAGAGCCCAAAAAACTCAAGCCTCTAGGTCCTCTATGTGCTCCAGAGTGTGAACCGCATCCGGATGCCCCTGTCCCATCAGGCGGACCTGATCCGCATATAGAGCACGGAAAAGCGCCAGCGCCTGCTCAGACTCCCCCATCAGAAGCACATGAAAGGCAAGGCAATCCCGAGCATGCAAGGTTCGACTATCGTCTTTCCCATGCACCCGAGCACGATCTTCAGCAAGCCGCCTGTAGGCCAGCAGAGCAGACGCCATATCCCCAGAGCTACGCAACCACGAGGCGAAACGCATAACCGCTGAAATGGTTTGGGGATGATCTCGACCGAGGGTCATTTCACAATCCACAAGCAGTTTTGAGAAGCCAGATACCGCCACATCGATTTCGCCGCTTCGCCCCTTCCAGTGCCACAGGAGCCCTTGCGCATCAAGAGTATTAGGGTGTCGCGGACCCCTTTCTATCAGATTCACCTTTAGGATCTCCTTGCTGATCACAGCAGCTGCCGCCGGGTCCCCACCTGCACCAATAGCATCCGCCAAATGAGCTTGGATCTCCAGCACACTTGGATGCCCAGCCCCCAACGCTTTCCTCTGGTCCACTAGAAGCGACTCGAACACTCCAACGGCTCGCGCAAATGACTCGGCCTCCGCATAAAAGTCACCCAGACGATGACGCGCAGCGAATGTTTCCTCGCTACACTCCCCATGAATTCGAGCAACGTCTCGTATAACCTCGCACAGCAGGATGATCGCACCATCCATGTCACCTGATGCAGCAACCTCATCCGCGAGATGCATCCGAGTATGGTGTGTATGTGGATGATCTCGACCATAGAGTCGAATTTCATCTTCTAGCAATTCCTCGCAAGTCGCGAATGCGCCAGCCAAATCACCTGCGCGACTGCGAGCCGCAACCAACCTTCGACGGGTGTCGAGGGTCCACTCGCTATCAGCCCCCTGGACCCGAATTCTGTCGCGAAGGAGTTCCTCGAAAGCTCGAACAGACGCAATCGAATCACCGACACCACCCAGGAACTCGGCTATTACGCTCCGCACATGGAGGACATCTTCGGCGTCATCGTCTTGCTTCCTAGTCTCATCCACTAGGAGTGATTCATATTCTGCCAAGGCACCGGGCAAGTCACCAGCCTGGTCCATAGCGTCTGCCTGGTGAAGCCGTATGCAATACAAATCCGAGTGATCGGGATCGATTGCTTCGACTGCCGCCCGCAGATCGGTAAAGTGATCAATAGCGGAAGCTGCCAGACCTGCTTCAAGGAGGCTCTGACCATGCCGGAAGAGAAGTTCGTGACACCACTCATCAATAAGTACCGAACCGTGGTTACGACGCAATATTTCCGCACTAGAGCGCAGCGCTTGGACATCACCCGATTGAGCTGAACCATCGGGCCAAAGTTCCAGCAGGCCATCAGCCATAGCCAGGGCCGCCTCAGCGAGCGCCTCCGGCTCTAATTCCTCAATGACTACGCGCTGAACGAGGGCGTGCACTCTGATCAGAGCAGACTCACCATCCACGCCATCACCGATTTCTATCAGGCTAAGCTTGCGCAGATTTTGGAGTGCACCCCGAGCATCATGGACCTCAATTTCCCCGTCCTGCGCATTGCCAGAGATCGTGACAGTCCTGTTCCTGGACAAGTATTCCAGGCCAGCCCGAGTAACAAAAACATCCCCAAGAAAACCACTGGGGTCGAGAATGGCTGCAAGATGAAGCGCAGGACGGGCCAACCCGGACGGCGATAGGGAATCTGCTTGCTCAATAGAAAGCGACCACGTAGCGGCAACAGTGGTTTGGTGATCATCCGGAAGACTAGTTGAGTCCGGAAGCAATTTACTGAGCGAGCGCCTCTTATCAGCAAGGAGCGAACGGTAGCTCGCGCATTCCATGTTTACATCGACGAGGTAGGCGGCGCATTGAGCGAGTGCCAATGGCAGATGGCCGAGATCTAGCGAAACGAGAGAAGCCTCTTCTAGGTCAATCTCTCGGCCATGAGCCGCTAGTTTACTCGTTAGATACCTGACCGCTTCTGTCGGCTTGAAAAGGCCCACATCAATACGCTTGCAGGACGGGCCAGACAGTGCCGAATCTCGACGACGAGTAGTTGCTAGAACCTTGCCGGTTGCGCTACTCGGAGGCCACAGGCCACTGAGGGTACCCGGTCCAGCTACATTATCAAGTACAACCAGCCACCTAAGAGAAGTGGTCTGCGCCCAGCTCAGGAATCTGTTAGCGGTGCTCTCAGGATCACTACCGTCCACCCCCGAGATATCGCAGATCGCCCGACTGTAAGCGGATTGAACGCTCTCGCGACTGGCCGCAGAGGCCCACACAATAACATCGAATAGATTCTCCGCCAAAGCCTGCCTGGCGTAGTATGCGGCGAGTTGGGTTTTCCCCACTCCACCCGAACCCATCAAAAACTTCACCTGAATGTCGCCATTGGACGCGTTCAACAGATCAAGTTGATCGCGCCGCTGAAAACATTCAGCCTCGCGCGGAATGTTACCAACCAAAAGGGGCCAGCGGTTTGTCTCACGTGGCTGACCATTGAGAACAACTTGAGCTATATAACCCGCTGCGAGACTGCCTGCGTTAGCGAAGATCGAAGTGTCCGCAGCGACTTCTAGGCCTTGTGTACCGCCGGCAGCAGTCAGCCCTGATCCGCCGCCGGCTGCTGAGGGAGTTCCATGTGCAGGCCGCCTTCAACGTTGAGCACACCGCCCGCCACTGAACCGTGTTGGGCCTGCACTTGGAGGTCTCCACCGACCGCCAGACCTTGCTGCCCCGCGGATGTACTCCCACGACCAAGTCCCCCGAGAGCCACGACGTCACGCAAGCTCTGTAGGGCTTCGTTCTGTGCCTCCGGGGGCAGCTCGTCCAGGAAGTCCTCGAACCGAGTCCGCCAGGAGTCTTCGAGCCGCGTATGGATAGCGTCGTGTCCGTCGGGCGCCTGCTCCAGCTCGCCAGCTGTACGGTCCAAGCGAGTCAAGACTGCTTGTTCGCGGGTGGCGTCACCCCTTCCCAGCAAGACCCCAACCCGACCCCGCACAAGCATCCACACATCTGTACCGATGGCCTGTACGACTGCCGTACCGCCTGCCGCTGCAATGGCGGTCAAAGCCTCGTTCAGCATGCAGTATCCCCTCCCGCTGCGCCCTCAATGAACGATAGACGAGCACGTGGCAAAGCACTCGGAGTCGGCACAACTGCCCACAGCAACGGGGCTTCTGGGGGTTGTGGGCAGCCATGAACCGTGTCGCGGTTGGTGAGGCAGAGACAGCACGCTGAAACAGGCAGACCCGCGACTCCCCCTGGGTCGCGGGTCTGCAGCGCAGCTTCTGGCGCCTACGGCGTGGGTCAGTCGGCCAGCGGGAGGTAGACCCGGTTGCCCGAGGCTGCGAACTCGGCCGACTTCTTGAGCATGCCCTCGGCGATCTGTTCCTCCGACGCCGCCAGCTCGACACCGCCGAACTACTCAGCGATGCTTCTGCTGATGTCCATCGACCTGATCATCGTCGACGACATCCGGCTCCTGCTCGTCTCCCCGGACGCCGCCGAGGGCTTCTACCGGCTGGTCGATGCATGTATGAGGGCCGACCACCAAGAGCGTACGGACGGCGGTGGTCAGCCGTACATGAGTCAACGCGACTATGCGCGTTGTCGCATAAACCGAGGGCTGCGCGGGCCGCTCTTGCCTGGAGTGGACTCGAAGCAGTTGGCTTGGGTCTCATGAAGTACACGCAGCTCGGACGCACCGGACTCAAGGTCAGCCGACTTGTACTCGGCACGATGAACTTCGGTCCGCAGACAGACGAACCGACCAGCCACGGCATCCTGGACGCCGCCCTCGACGCGGGTCTGAATTTCGTGGACACGGCCAATGTGTATGGGTGGGGTGAGAACAAGGGCCGTACCGAGGAGATCATCGGCACCTGGTTCGCCCAGGGCGGTGGCCGCCGGGAGAAGACGGTCCTCGCGACCAAGGTCTACGCCTCCATGTCCCGCGAGGGCGAGACCTGGCCGAACGAGGACCGGCTGTCGGCGCTGAACATCCGCCGGGCCGTCGAGGCCAGCCTCAAGCGGCTCCAGACCGACCACATCGACGTCTACCAGTTCCACCACATCGACCGCCGGACCCCCTTCGAGGAGATCTGGCAGGCCGTGGACGTGCTGATCCAGCAGGGCAAGATCCTCTACGCGGGCTCTTCCAACTTCCCCGGCTACAAGATCGCCCAGGCCAACGAGACCGCCGCCCGGCGCGGGATGGTCGGCCTGGTCAGCGAGCAGTGCCTCTACAACCTCGCCGAGCGGCGGGCCGAGATGGAGGTCATCCCGGCCGCGCAGGAGTACGGCCTCGGGGTCATCCCCTGGTCCCCGCTCCACGGCGGGCTGCTGGGCGGCGTCATCAAGAAGGAGGTCGAGGGCGGCCGCCGCGCCTCCGGTCGCTCCGCGGACGCCCTGGCCAACAGCTCCGTACGGGCGCAGGTGCAGGCGTACGAGGACCTGCTCGACAAGCACGGCCTGGAGCCCGGCGAAACCGCCCTGGCCTGGCTGCTCACCCGGCCGGGCGTGACGGGCCCCATCGTCGGCCCGCGCACCGCCGAGCAGCTCGACAGCGCCCTGCGCGCGCTGGAACTGGAGCTGGGCGAAGAGGTGCTGGCCGGGCTGGACGAGATCTTCCCGGGCCCGGGGCCGTCCCCGGAGGCCTTCGCCTGGTGATCAGGCAGCTGTACGTACGGTGGTCGTCGTCCCTTCGTCCTGGGCGGCGACCACCTCCGACTCAAGCTGGCGTTAAAGTGCCTGCTTGGCGGTGTCGAAGAAGTTCAGGCCAGCGCCGTGCGCGGCATCCATGATCGAGTGGCTGGTGGGTTCGTCTGTCTGCGGACCGAAGTTCATCGTGCCGAGTACAAGTCGGCTGACCTTGAGTCCGGTGCGTCCGAGCTGTGTGTACTTCATGAACCCCAAGCCAACTGCCTGGAGTCCACTCCAGGCAAGGCCCCGCGCGGACGGGCTGCCGCCCGGGGCGCGGCTACTGGCCCACGGCGGCTGCCACGGCCACGACGACGAACATCAGCACGAGTACACCGGCCATCACACGGTTTCGGGTCTTGGGATCCACCCGTCGAGCGTAACGCGGGCGCCCGGGGTTCCCGTACCGAGGGGCGTCAGGCGGCCAGGGGCCAGGCCTCGACCACCTCGTAGCGGGGCTGCTCCCCGGGGACGCCTCCCGTCGGGAGGTTGCTGCGGACCAGGCTGAGCTCCCCGACCTGCCAGGGCGTGCCCTCGAAGCCCGCCAGGGCGTCGACGTACGGGTGCATGTCGGCGCCGGTGCGGCTGCGGGCCAGGGTGAGGTGGGGGGTGTAGCGGCGGTGGTGCTCCATCGGCACCCCGGCCCGGCGGGCGGCGGCGTCGGCGCGCTCGGCGAGCATCCGCATCGGGTCGAGCCCGCCGGCCGCGCCGACCCACAGGGCGCGGTCGCCGAAGTGCCCGGAGCCGTGGATGCGCAGGCCGAAGGGTGCGGTGCGGTGGGCGGCGCGGGCCAGGCGGGCGTGCAGGTCCACCAGGAGCTCCTCACGCACCTCGCCCATGAAGGCGAGGGTGAAGTGCCAGCCCGCCTCCCCCGTCCAGCGCAGCCGGTCGTCCCGGAGGGGCGCCACTGCTTCGCGCAGCTCCTCGACGGCCTGCTGGGGCGGCATCAACGCGGCGAACAGCCTCATGGGCGCGAGCCTAACCCGGACGACGGGTCGGGCTCGCGCCGGGCGGGTTACGCGTCCGCGATCGGGATCTGGTGAGCCGCCGACGACGCCGACGCCGCCGTCATGCCGTTCACCGGGGTGGTGTCCGGGGCGGCCGGCTGGGACATCGACGAGAGCAGCTGGCGGGCCAGGCCCAGGCCCGTGCCGCCCATGGTCAGCGCCTTGGCGAACATCTCCGACATGCCCTCCGCGCCGTTCAGGAGGACCATGTGCTCCACGTTGCCGAAGGCACCCGCGCCCGCCTCCACGATCGCCGGCCAGTTCTCGGCGAGCTGTTGGGCGACGACCGCCTCCTGGTTCTCGGCCAGTGCGGCGGCCCGCGCCTTGATGGCGTCGGCCTCGGCGAGGCCCTTCGCCTTCGCCGACGCCGCGACCGCGAGGCCCTTCGCCTGGGTGGCGGCGGCCTCGGCCTCACCGGTCGCCCGGGTGGCCTTCGCGGCCGCCAGACCCCGGGCCTCGGTGGCCGCCGCGTCCGCGGTCGCCGCCGTGGTCACTCGCGTGGCCTCGGCCGCGGCCGCCAGCTCGGTCTCCTTGGCCTTGGCCTGCGCCGCCGAGATGCGGGCGTCGCGCTCGGCCTCGGCGCGGGTGCGGGTCTCGTACGCCGCCGCGTCCGCGGGCTTGCGTACGTCCGCCTGGAGCTGCTGCTCGCGCCGGTGGGCTTCGAGCTCGGCGACCCGGGTCTCCTGTACGACGACCTCCTGGCGGGCCGCCGCCTCCGAGAGCGGGCCCGCCTGGCGGGCGGTCGCGGCGGCCTTGTCGCGCTCGGCCTGGTAGCCGGCCTGGAGGATCTCGCTGTCGCGGGTGGCCTCCGCCATCCGCGCGAACGCGGTCTGCTCGGCCTCGGTGGCCAAACGGTTCGCCTCGGCCTGCGCGATGCGCGCGTCCCGCTGGACGGCGGCCGCGTGCGGCATCGCCAGGTTCTTGATGTAGCCGGTCGGGTCCTCGATCTCGTGGATCTGGAGCGAGTCGACGATGAGGCCGAGCTTCTCCATCTCCGTACCGCAGGCCGCCCGGGTCTGCCCCGTCAGCTTCTCCCGGTCGCGGATCATGTCCTCGACCGTCAACCCGCCCACGATGGACCGCAGATGGCCCGCGAAGACGATGTGCACCCGCTCGGGCATCATCTTCTGCTGGTCCAGGAAGCGGCGTGCCGCGTTCGCGATGGACACGAGGTCGTCGCCGATCTTGAAGATCACGACGCCCTTCACCCGCAGCGGGATGCCCTGGTGGGTCACGCAGTCCACGTTCAGCTGGGTCTCGTTGAGGTCCAGCGAGAGCTTGCGCACCGCCTGCACACCGGGGACCACGAGGGTTCCGCGCCCGGTGACGATCCGGAACCCCATGCCCTCGCCGATGCCCTCGGTGCGGTGCGTGGAGCCGGAGATGACGAGTGCCTCGTTGGGTTCGGCCACCCGCCACATGAGCTTGAACAGGCCGATCAAAGCCAGGATTGCGGCGAGAACGATTCCCGCCACGACGCCGATAGCCATCGGCAACGCCCCCTTATCGCAGTGCCGTTCGACACTGACGAGGGCGAGTGTGCTCCTGTGGCGGGCCGTTAAGAAGACGCTGGTGCTTTCTTGTCGCCATCTTGATACGAACCACATCCGCGCAGGTGGCGCCGGGGCTCAGTTGTCGTACGCCGCCATCACGTACACCGTGCGCGGCGGCAGGTACTCGACGACGGTCACGACCGTCCCGACCTCCAGCCGGCCCGTCCCGTGCGCCGGATGGGCGAGGAAGTGCTCCGCGCCGCCCCGGATGCGGACGATCACCTCGCCCACGAGCCCGGGGCCCACCGTGCCGGTCACCCGGCCGTCCAGCCCCACCATGCCGTCTTCCCCCATGCGCCGAGGGTACGCCGCCGGTGCGGGGCCGGCGCCCCGCCGTGCGGCCCGCACTCCTCGCCGCGTACGGCTACGAGTGCCCGAGGTCCGCGGCCGGGAGGTCCGCCGAGGGGACCGAGCCCGTGTCGGGGGCCGGGCGCAGCGGGAACTCGTCCGTGGCCATCGAGTCGAGCACCGGCGGCGCCGGGCGCAGCGGCTTCGGCATGACCGCGGCCTCCGAGTGGCCGCCGCAGCCGTACGAGAGCGAGACGAGGTGTCCGTCGGCCGGGCCGAACTCGTTGGCGCAGACGCCGAAGGCCTGGCCCAGCGAGCCGCCGATGGCGACGAGGAACCCGCAGGAGACGCAGGAGGCGGGCGCGGCCTGCGCCATCGGGGTCTTGGCGCCGAAGGACTCGTCCCAGCGGTCGGCGGCGCTGTGCAGCCCGTACCGGGACAGGACCCGGGCGCGCCGCATGCCGAGCTCCTCGGCGACGGAGGTGATGGAGCCCCGTACGGGGACCACGGCGCGGTCGGTGACGTCGGCGTCCTCGGCCTCGACCAGTTCGGCCATCTCGGTGGAGACGACCGAGTTCGGCGGCGGCGCGTCCTCGCCCGACCAGCCCGGCTCCAGCCGCAGGTCCTCGGCGTCGGTGGGCAGCAGGTCGCCGGGGCCCATGTCACCCGGGCGCAGCCGCTCGCTCCACGGCACCCACTCGGGTGCGAGCAGCGCGTCCTCACCGGGAAGCAGCACCGTTTCGTCGAGGGTGACGTTCTTGGCGCGGGAGGCGCGCGTGACGGTGACGGCCCAGCGCCAGCCCCGGTAGCCCGGGTCCTTGCACTCGAAGAAGTGCGTGACGACCCGGTCACCCTCCGCGACGGCGGAGACGTGCTCGCCCACCACGGAGGGAGCGGCGGCTTCCTCGGCCGCCGTGCGGGCGAGGTCTACCGCCTCGGCGCACAGGCGGTCGGGGGTACGGCTTCGCGTCGTCGCAGCACTCACAGGTCTCGTTCTCTCCTACGCCGTCTCACGAGTGCGCCGTCCGTACTGTCGTCCTGAACGACCCGTCGGTCCTGTCCGTACGTGGTGCGGGCGGAGCGGACCAGAGGGCCGCGTCGACGTCCGCACCCGATCGGCCTCGGGCGCACCCACCTGCCATCCATTCTGCGGGACGGCGAAGAGGCGCGCGGCCGAGAGCAACCGCCGGTGGCGCGCTACGCACGCTACCTCCTTCGACGCCTTGGGCCCACATGCAAGGTCCGATTCGCGGACGCGACCCTGTGCCGACATCGCCCCTACGACCTCCCGACGCCGGCCCGACGGCGATCCGTCGGGTGCCCGTAACGCGCCGGGACGGGACCGTGAGGGGCGCGTGGGGCACTATGGCGGGTGTGGCACCCGTACGGTCGTCCCGCGACGGCTCGGGACCGGCCAGGCGGGCCGGCCGGGCCGTCGGGCGTGCCCTGCAGCGCCCCTTCACCGGTACGGCGCGCGGGATCCGGCGGGCCACGCACGCGCACGGGGCCGGCGAATCGGGTCTCGGCAAGCTGATCGAACTGCACGCCATCAACGGCGCCGGCGATGTGATGATCACAGTGGCGTTGGCCTCGACGGTGTTCTTCTCGGTACCCACGGACGAGGCACGCGGCCGGGTCGCCCTGTACCTGGCGATCACCATGGCCCCCTTCACCGTCCTGGCCCCGGTGATCGGCCCGGCGCTGGACCGGCTGCCGCACGGCCGGCGGGCCGCGATGGCCTGCGCGATGCTCGCGCGGGCGCTGCTCGCGGTGATGATGTCGGGCGCGGTGGCCACGGGAGGGCTGGAGCTCTACCCGGCGGCGCTGGGCGTGCTGGTCGCGTCCAAGGCGTACGGGGTGGTCCGCAGCGCGGTGGTGCCGCGGCTGCTCCCGCCGAATTTCTCACTCGTCAAGGCGAACTCCCGGGTCACCCTGGCGGGCCTGCTCGCCACCGGCGCGGCGGCGCCCGTCGCGGCGGGGCTGCACACCATCGGGCCGCCGTGGCCGCTGTACGGGGCCTGCGCCATCTTCGTCTGGGGCACGTTCGCGGCGTTCTCGCTGCCCCACAAGGTGGACGAGGCCAAGGGCGAGCGGCGGGCCCGGCTGTCCACGCACGAACCGCACTCGCGCAAGCCCGGCCTGCGCACGGTGAGCCCGTCGGTGCTGTGCGGTCTGCTGGCGAACGCCTCGATGCGCGCACTGTCCGGGTTCCTGATCTTCTTCCTGGCGTTCCTGCTGCGCGAGCACCCGCTCGCCGGACAGAGCGCGGCCGTCTCCCTGGGCATCGTGGGCGTCTCGGCGGGCGTCGGGAACGCCTGCGGGACGGCGGCGGGTGCGTGGCTGCGGGCTCGGGCACCCGAGACGATCATCGCGGCGGTGCTGTCGGTGACCCTGGGGGTCGCGATCCTGGCCGCGGTGTTCTTCAGCGGGCTGTTCATGGCCGTACTGGGGGCCACGGCGGGCTTCTGCCAGGCGCTGGCCAAGCTGTCGCTGGACGCGATGATCCAGCGGGACGTGCCCGAGGCCGTACGGACGTCCGCGTTCGCCCGTTCGGAGACGCTGCTCCAGATGGCGTGGGTGCTGGGCGGCGCGATCGGCATCGTGCTGCCGCTGAACGGGGTCCTGGGGATGGCCGTGGCCGCGGCGATCGTCGCGGCGGGCACCGTGATGGCCCTGCGCGGCCGCCTCTCCGCCCCCCGGCACCACCCGTCGGGCTCCGCCCGCCCCCGAGTGGCGTAGGGCGTGTCCGGCGGGGATTTCCAGTGGGTTCATGCCGGGCAAACCGGGCCGGCCGGGCCGGCCGCGCGCCGCGCGGCAGGCCACGGACACCCCCGTGCGGCGGCGGAGCGGGGTGGCCCGATAGCCTTCGGCTCATGACCGCACCGCTTTTCTCGGGTAGGGGCCGCCGCAGCGTCGCGGCCCTCGGAGCCGTGTCCGCCGGCCTCCTCCTTCTCTCCGCCTGCGACAAGCCGACGCCGCTGGCGACCGTGACGGTCGGCACGTCGTCGGTGTCCACCGAGGCCGTCTGCTCCGACTCCAAGGAGCTCTCCATGGACAAGGTCCAGGAGTGCCTCACCGACATGAAGGACGCCAAGACCATCGACTACGGCCGCGGGGACACCCTGCGTCTCGGCGTCGAGCCGGAAGTCGTCGAGGACGGCAAGCGGTGGCAGGCGGTCCTGGACGGCCAGCCGATCACCGAGCCCTCCTCCAACACCTACCGCAGCTTCCCGGGCGCCGACCTCTTCGCCACCGGTGGCCAGGGCGAGGCCCCGTCCTCCAAGAAGCTGAACATCGTCCAGGTCGGCGAGGACGGCAAGCCGCTCGCCGTCTGGGCCTACAACGTCAAGCTCAAGTAGCCACGTACCGACGGTGCGCGCGCTCATCGTGACCGCGGTGGCGGCGGAGGCAGACTCCGTCGCCAGTGGCCTGACCGGGCCCACCCCTCATCCGGACCCGGTGACGCCGGAGCCGCGCGCCCTACCCGGCGGATACCTCCTCTCCCGGCGCGATCTGCCCGGTCTCGCCGTCGACGTCCTCGTCGGCGGGGTGGGGCCGGCCGCCGCCGCGGCCGCCACGGCCACCGCCCTCGCGCTGGCCGAGTACTCCCTCGTCGTCTCCGCCGGCATCGGCGGCGGGTTCCAGCCCGCCGCCCCGGTCGGCTCCCTCGTGGTCGCCGACGCCGTCGTCGCCGCCGACCTCGGGGCCGAGACCCCCGACGGCTTCCTCGACGTACAGCAGCTCGGCTTCGGGCACAGCGTCCACCTGCCGCCCGCCGAGCTCGCCGCCCGCGCCGCCGAGGCCACCGGGTCGCTGCTCGCGCCCGTGCTGACCGTCTCCACCGTCACCGGCACCGCCGAGGGCGCGGCCCGGCTCGCCGCCCGGCACCCGCTCGCCGGGGCCGAGGCCATGGAGGGCTTCGGCGTCGCCGAGGCGGCCGCCGCCCACGGGCTGCCCGTACTGGAGATCCGCGCCGTGTCCAACGCCGTCGGCCCCCGCGACCGCGACGCCTGGCGGATCGGGGACGCGCTGGCCGCGCTCACCGCCGGATTCCGCGCCCTGGGGCCCGTACTCGTCACCTGGGGAGAACGCCATGAGCACCGCTGAACGGCCCGCTGCACAGCCGTCCGAACGGCCCGCCGAACCGCTCGCCATCGCCTATTCGCCCTGCCCGAACGACACGTTCGTCTTCGACGCCTGGGCCCACGGCCGGGTGCCGGGCGCGCCCGCCCTCGACGTCACCTTCGCCGACATCGACATCACCAACGGCATGGCCGAGCGCGGCGAGCTGGACGTGCTGAAGGTGTCGTACGCCGTGCTGCCGTGGGTGCTGGAGGAGTACGCGCTGCTGCCGTGCGGCGGGGCGCTGGGGCGCGGCTGCGGGCCGCTCGTCCTCACGCGTGAGCCGGGGGTGGACCTGGCCGGCAGGACCGTCGCCGTGCCCAGCGAACGCTCCACCGCCTACCTGCTGTTCCGGCTGTGGGCCGCGGACGTGCTGCCCGAGGGCGTGGGCAAGGTGGTCGTGCTGCCGTTCCACGAGATCATGCCGGCCGTCCGCGACGGCCGGGTCGACGCCGGACTGGTCATCCACGAGGCCCGGTTCACCTATCAGGAGTACGGGCTGCACTGCCTGGCCGACATGGGCGAGCACTGGGAGTCCACGACCGGCCTGCCCATCCCGCTCGGCGCGATCATCGCGAAGCGCTCGCTGGGCGCCGGGACGCTGCGCGCGCTGGCCGAGTCGGCCCGTACGTCGGTCCGGATGGCATGGGAGGACCCGGAAGCTTCCCGCCCGTACGTCCGCGCCCACGCGCAGGAGCTGGACCCGGCCGTCGCCGACCAGCACATCGGGCTGTACGTCAACGAGTTCACCGCCGACCTGGGCGATGCCGGGTACGCGGCGGTGCGCGGGCTGTTGACGCGGGCCGCGGCGGAGGGTCTGGTACCGGCCATCGCGCCGGGTTCACTGGACTTCCCGTAGGCCGTTTTCACGTACCTACGACGGTGCCCCGGCCCTCTCGGAGGGCCGGGGCACCGTCGTGCGTACGGGCTCAGACGTCGAGCTGGTCGGCCACCGCGCGCAGCAGGCCGGCGATCTTCGTGCCGTGCACCTTGTCGGGGTAGCGGCCGCGCTCCAGCATCGGAGTGATGTTCTCCAGCAGGGTCGTGAGGTCCTGCACGATCGAGGCGAGCTCGTCGGGCTTGCGGCGCTGAGCGGCCGCGACCGAGGGCGCCGGGTCCAGCACCGTCACGGAAAGCGCCTGGTCACCGCGTTGTCCGGCGACGACGCCGAACTCGACGCGCTGGCCGGGCTTGAGGGCGTCGACCCCGGCCGGGAGCACCGACGAGTGGACGAAGACGTCTCCGCCGTCGTCGCGGGAGAGAAAGCCGAAGCCCTTCTCACTGTTGAACCACTTGACCTTGCCGGTAGGCACGTCCGTCCTCTGTCCTTGTGCTCGTCGGGGTCCGGTACGCCGCGCGGCGGGTCCGGACAACAGCGCAGCGGGTCATGGTGACCCGCCGTATCCAGGCTAGTGGGCGTTTCACAGGAGACAAGACGTTCCCCGGTCCTTCGCCGGCTCTTCGCATTTCGGCTGCGCTGTCGGCTGCTTCGGCCAGGGAACTACCCTGGTGAGGTGACTGTTACTCCTCATTCCGACGAAGCGCGGCCGGGCGACGGCCTGGTGCGCGCCGGTGGCATCGTGTTCATCGTGGGCGCCGTGGCGACCCTCGCGACGATGGCCCCGCTGTTCCTGGACGTCGACCCGTTCCCGTCGTACGCGTGGGCCGTGTGCATGCTGATGGGCGTCGGCTTCCTGATCTCGGCGGCGGGCGTACTGCGCTCGGCGGCGGCCCAGCGCCGGGCCGCCCGCGCGTCCCAGGCCTGACGCCCCCTCGGGTCGGACCTGCGGGCTCAGGCCTGCGGGTCAGACCGCGTGCGTGCGGACGTACTCCGCGAGCCACTGCGGCAGCGCGGTGAGGTCCGGCAGCACCACGTCGGCGCCCGCCTCCCGCAGTTCCGGCTCGGGGCACGGGCCGGTCGGCACCGCCACCGACAGCGCGCCGGCCGTACGGGCGCCGCGTACGTCGCCCACGTGGTCGCCGACGTAGACCTGCGCCCCGTACTCGCGCAGCGCGCCCGCCTTGGCCTCGGCCCACAGCCAGCCGATGACCGCGTCCGGCTCGATGCCGAGGTGCGCGAGGTGCAGCCGGGCGTTGGGCTCGTGCTTGGCCGTGACGACGATCGCGCGGCCGCCGAGCGCCTGGACGGCCTCGATCGCCTCGCGGGCGCCGGGCATCGCCGGGGTCGGCTCGATGGCGTGTGTGGGATAGATCTCGCGGTAGCGGTCGGCCATGGCGGGGATCTCCGCCTCCGGGAACCAGTACGCGAGCTCCTCGTCCAGCGGCGGACCGAGCCGCGTGACCGCCTCGTCGGCATCGATGAACGTACCCGTCTCGGCGGAAAGCGCCTGGTAGGCGGCCTTGATTCCGGGGCGGGAGTCGATGAGGGTCATGTCGAGGTCGAAGCCGACCGTCAGCTGGGCGGACGCGGCGGGCACGGCGGGGGTCTCGGAGCTCATGCACCCATTGTGCCGAGCCGGGGCCGACGGACGGGAACAGAGACTTAGCCTTGCCTTACCGGACGGTGAAATCCGGTGACATGTCAGCGCCTGCCCGCCCGCACGAGCTTCAGCGGCGGCGGGAGCGCCAGGCCAGGTAGAGGGCCGAGGCGACGGCCGCGCCCCGGGCCAGCCAGGGCCACATGCCCTGGAAGACCCCGCCCAGCCCCTCGTCCGTCAGCGGCGCGCCCCAGCGGCCCTCCAGGCGGCCCCACAGCCACACCACCGCACCCGCGAAGACGGTCCCGGGCAGCCCGAACACGACCGCCTTGCGCTCGGCCGGCCCCAGCACCCGCGAGGCGTACGCGAGCAGCCAGCCGCCGATCAGCAGCAGCCAGGAGCCGGTGACCGCACCCGCCACGAGCACGGCCGCGGCCAGCAGCAGGAAGGCGTGCGGCTTCGGGCGCGGGGCGGCGGCCGCCGCCTGCGGATCGGCCCCGGGCGCGGCCGCCGCCTTGGCCTGCGCCCTGGCCTGCCGGCGCTGCTTCAGGAACCGTACGAGGCCCCGTACGGCCGAACCGCCCTCGGCGGCGGGCGCACCGGCGGGACCGGCCGCGGCCTCCGGCTTCTCCTCCACCGGGTTCCTGAACAGCTCCGGGATCTCGATCCCGCCCGCGAAGCCCTCCACCTGCGGCCCCGCGCCGAACGGGCCCGGCGCGACGCGCCACCAGTCGGGCTCCGCCCCGCCGTCGGCGCCGAGTTCGTCGACCCCCGCCAGGTGCGGCGGCGCGGGCGCGCTGTCCGCCGGGCGCGGCTCCGGCACGACCTTGCGGCGCAGCCGGCCGGGCCCCCGCTGGGTCGGCACCGACGGAGCGGGTTCGGGGGTCGCCGCCCGCGTCTGGGGGGCCGGCGACGCGCCCATGCCGTCGAGGACCTCCTCCGGCGTACCGATCCGCTCCAGGATCCGCCGTACGGCCGCCGGGGTCTCCGGCTCGTACTTGGCGCGCCGCCGGTCGATCTCGTCCCGCAAACCCGCCACCAGCCGCATCCGGTCCCCCGAGGACAGCTGCCGCCGCTGCGCCAAGTCCCCGACCCGGCTCAGATATTCGTAGACCAGATGGTCGCTCTCGATCCCCATGCCCGGCTCCTCCCGTACCACCCACCGGAAAGGTAGCGCGTGCGCCCGTGGAGCGGCCGAGGGCTCAGCGGATACCGTTGGCCGGATGGGGACCGGCCGACGCGACCATGGAGGCGACCGTGCCTGAGCTGCCTGAGCCCAGCAGTGCTGCGGGAAGCGCCACAGCGAGCAGCGCCCCGCGCTCCCTCGCCGAGGCGCTGCGCGCCCGCGACGACGCGTCGCTCGCCACCCTGCTGCACGCGCGCCCGGACCTGCTCGGACCGGTGCCGGGTGACATGACGCAGCTGGCCACCCGGGCCGGCACCCGGGCCTCGGTGGTGCGCGCGCTGGACCGGCTCGACCGGTTCGCCCTGCAGACCGCGGAGGCCCTCGCGGTGGCCCCGGACCCGTGCCCGTACCCGGTGCTGGAGTCGCTGCTGGCCGGCGAGCACGGCACCACCGGGGGTGGGGACAACGGCGCCCGCGCCGAACTCCCGCGCGCCGTGACCACCCTGCGCGACCAGGCCCTGGTGTGGGGCGACGACGAGCGGCTGCGGCTGGTCCGCACCGCCCGCGAGCTGCTCGCGCCGTCCGCCGGCCGGCCCTCCCCGACCGGCCTCGGGCCGACCGTCGCGGAGGCCACCGCCGGGATGTCGCCGACGCGGATCCAGGAGATCGTGGCGGCCGCCGGGCTGCCCGCCACGCACGACCCGGTGTCCGCCGTGACGGCGCTGACCGGCCTGTTCACCGACCCGGAGCGGATGTCGGCGCTGCTGGACGAGGCCCCCGCGGAGGCCCACCAGGTGCTCGGCCGGCTCGTGTGGGGGCCTCCGTACGGGGAGGTCACGCCGAACCCGACCCCGCCCGTGCGCTGGCTGCGCGACCGCGGGCTGCTGCTGCCCGCGTCGGCGCGGACCGTTGTACTGCCCCGCGAGGTGGCGCTGCACCTGCGCGGCGGCCTCGCGCACCGGGAGACGGAGCCGCTGGCCCCGGAGGTGCCGGCGGACCGCGAGCACCGTCCACAGCTTGTGGACGCCAACGCGGCCGGTCAGGCGCTGGCCGCGCTGGCCACCGTCGAGGAGCTGGTGAAGTCCTGGGAGCACGCCGGCCCGCCGGTGTTGCGGGCCGGCGGACTGTCCGTACGGGACCTGAAGCGGACCGCGGCCACCCTGGACGCCACCGAGCCGGCGGCCGCGTTCTGGATCGAACTCGCCTACGCGGCCGGGCTGCTGGCCAGCGACGGGGAGGCGGACGAGCGGTACGCGCCCACCCCCGCCTTCGACGACTGGGTCGAACTCCCGCCCGCCGAACGGTGGACGGCCCTCGCCGGCGCCTGGCTGGCGGCCACCCGGACCGCCGGCCTGGTCGGCGATCAGGACGCCAAGGGCCGCACCCTGTCCGCGCTGGGCCCCGAACTCGACCGCTCCGCCGCCCCCGAGGTGCGCCGGCGCGTCCTCGAACTCCTCGCCGCCCTGCCCGAGGGCGGCTCCGCCGACACCGACACGCTGCTCGCCCGGCTCGGCTGGGAGCGGCCGGTACGGGGGACGAGCGCGCTGCGCGCCCACCTCGCGCGGTGGACGCTGACCGAGGCCGAGGTGCTCGGCGTGACCGGCCGCGGCGCGCTCGCGGCGCACGGCCGCGCGCTGCTGGAGCACCGCGACCCGGCGCCGCTGCTGGCGCCGCTGTTTCCGGAGCCGGTGGACCACGTACTGCTCCAGGCCGACCTGACGGCGGTGGCCCCGGGGCCGCTGCGCCGGGCCCTCGGCGATGTGCTGGCCGTCCTCGCGGACGTGGAGTCCAAGGGCGGGGCGACCGTCTACCGCTTCACGCCCGGCTCCGTACGGCGGGCCCTGGACTCCGGGCAGACCGCCTCCGACCTGCACGCCTTCCTCGCCGAGCACAGCATCACGCCGGTTCCGCAGCCGCTGGCGTACCTGATCGACGACGTGGCCCGGCGGCACGGGCACCTGCGGGTCGGCGTGGCCTCCTCGTACGTGCGCTGCGACGACGACGGCATGCTGAACGAGATCCTGGCCGACCGGCGCTCCGCCGGGCTGGGGCTGCGGCGCCTCGCCCCGACGGTGCTGGCGGCGCAGGCCGAACCGGGCGCGCTGCTCGACGGGTTGCGGGCGATGGGCTACGCGCCGGCCGCCGAGTCGCTGACCGGGGACGTGGTCGTGGCGCGGGCCGACGCCCACCGGACGCCGGCGCGGTCGGCGCCGGTCCCGGTGCCGGACGGGCCGCCGGTCCCGGACGCGACCCTGCTGGGGGCGGCCGTACGGGCGATCCGCGCGGGCGATCTGGCCGCGACGGCGGTGCGCAAGGAGCCGGCCGCGGCATCCGTCGTCCCGGGCGAACTCCCGCGTACGAGCGCGGCGGAGACCCTGGCCACGGTGCAGGCGGCCGCGCTGACCGGGTCGGCGGTGTGGATCGGGTACGTGAACGCGGACGGCGCGGCGAGCCAGCGGGTCATCGCCCCGGTCCGGGTGGAGGGCGGCTTCGTCACCGGCTACGACCACACTGCGGACGAGGTCCGGACGTACGCCCTGCACCGGATCACGGGGGTCGCGGAGCTGGCGGAGGAGCACCTGTAAAACGGCTCGCGGCGAGGGGCTCCCACCGAGCACCCTTGCCGCATGCAGGAAGTACGAGCCGACCACCGGCAGATCAGGGCCGCCCACACCGACACCACGGTGACCGTCTACCAGGCGTACGCGCCCGCGCTGGGGCTGCCCGCGGCCCGCGACGGCCGGTTCCCGCCCGCCTGGAAGCGGGAGCGGATGACGTGGATCAAGCCGTCGTTCCTGTGGATGATGTACCGCTGCGGCTGGGCCACCAAGGCCGACCAGGAGACGGTGCTGGCCGTCGAGATCACCCGCGAGGGCTTCGACCACGCGCTGCGCCACGCCTGCCTGTCGCACTACGAACGCGGCACGCACACCGACCACGAGGCCTGGCGGCGGGCCCTGCGCGACGCCCCCGCCCGCGTCCAGTGGGACCCGGAGCGCGACCTGCACCTGAACCCGCTGGCCCACCGCTCGCTCCAGCTGGGCCTGTCCGGGCCGGCCTCGCGCGCGTACGCCGACGAGTGGACGGTCTCCATCCGCGATGTGACCCCGCTGGCCCGGGAGATCCACGGCCTGGTCCGGTCGGGCGAGGAGGCGGCGGCGCGGGCTCTGCTGCCCGTGGAGACGCCGTATCCGGCAGGGTCGCTGGAGCACCTGGGCGCGTAGCGGATCCGCACCGCCAAAGCGGAATGCGAGCCATCGTTTTCCCAGTTCAAAAGGGGTGCGCGGGTCTCCGGTTCCTGTTGCAGAGCGGTGACAGACGGACGATGGATTGGTGATCCACGGTGTGTGAAGATCAGTTCATCGCAGCAGCGGCCGAGGGAATACGAACCGGCGCGAGAGCGACACCCAGCACCACCCGCCCCGGCGCTCTGCCGCGGCATCTCGCACGCCTCTTCCGTCTGTTCCGCCGGCCGCCACCGCTCTGCGCTGCTCGCCTGCCTTCGTGATTCCTTGGGGGGAGTCCACCATGTCCGCTCGCACCGCCACCCACCGCACCCTCCGCTCCGCGGCCGCCACCGCCGTCGTCGCCGCCGTCGCCGGTACCGTCCTGATGCCGCTGTCGGCGTACGCCGCCCCGGCCGCCGAGAACCTGCACGCGCTGACGATCACGATGGGTGCCCCGGCGCCGAGCGGCCCGCTGACCCGCGGCGGTGCGACGGAGACCTTCGAGCTGACGGTCGCCAACCCCGCGGACAAGCCCAGCTCCTTCCACCCGTGGATGCTCCTGGAGGGCGCGGGCGCGAGCCCGCTCCAGCAGAGCGACGTCGTCTTCAAGGTCGAGGGCGTGACCGCGCCGGCGACCGAGTCCTTCATCGGGCACCAGGACGGCGAGTGGCAGGGCATGTTCCACCCGGCGGGCAAGCCGACCGGCGAGGGCTTCGAGATCCCCGCAGGGGCCAAGATGACCTGGAAGGTCACGCTCGGCCTCGGCAAGAGCTACCCGACCACCAACGGCGACTTCACGCTGACGGCCACGAGCTACTCGGGCGAGGTGGCGGATGGCCACACCGCCTCCCTGACCTTCAAGACGGACCCGTCGGTCAAGAAGGGCAAGCTGGAGACCTCGTTCAAGAACGCCGGCGACTGCAAGGGCGTCCCGGCGCTCCAGTGCCGCGAGATGGACCTGAGCTACCGGCTCACCGGCGACGGCGAGTTCGGCACGGCGCTGCGCACGTCGCTGGGCGTGAACTTCGGCTCCAACGTCAAGGTGCCCAACCTCCAGCTTGAGATGCTGGTCGACGGCAAGTGGCAGGGCGTGAACACCTCCGACCCGTACAACTTCGACCTGCCGACGATCCCGAAGGGCTTCAGCGCCGCTGCCGGCGAGCGCGTCGTGCACCTGCGGACTTCGCTCGGCCCGAACACGGACTTCAAGAAGGCCACCGACATCACCCTGCAGGCCGGCATCGGACTGGCCGAGGGCAACACCTACGAGTTCGCGGGCGCCGAGACGAAGTTCCAGCTCGCCCCGGCCACCGCGACCACGTCGCCGGCGCCGACCCCGAGCAAGTCCGCCACGACGCAGCCGTCCACGAGCCCGTCGCCGTCCGCGTCCGCGTCCGCCTCGGCCTCCGCCACCGCGGTCGTAGCGAACTCGAACACCAAGGCCACCGGCGCCACGGGCTCCCTGGCGCACACCGGCGCCGACTCGAACACCGGCCTGTACTCCGGCCTGGCCGCCGTCCTCGTCGCCCTCGGCGGCGGCGCCGCCTGGCTCGGCGCCCACCGCCGCCGCGCCGTCCGCGGCTGACACCGACGCAGGAGGGGCCCGGCACACAAGTGCCGGGCCCCTTCGGCGTTCACCGGGCCGCGTAGTCGATCCGCCCGGCCTCGAAGGGCCACACCTCGGCCAGCCAGCGCGTGACGGCCCCGTACAGCACCTTGTCGAGCGGCGCCCGGTCCGCCCGCACCCAGGAGCTGACGCCCACCCGCTCCGGCGCGTCCTTCCCCGGGTAGATGTAGAGGCAGCCGATGACCTCGTCCCCGTCCAGGACGCTGTACGTGAACCCCTTCCGGTCCGCGAAGTCCCGCGCGTGCCGCGCCAGATCGGCCAGGTTCGCCTCGGCGGACATCCCCTCGACCGGCGGCCACCCCCGCCCCTCGAACCCGGGCGTGGCCCGCACATGCGCGATGCTCCCGCTCCAGGCGGCGAGATCACGCGCATTGTGCCGCTCCCCCAACGGCTCCAACCGAAACCCGTCGCCAACGAACGTGAGCGGCACGTCGAACCCATCCGGCACAAAACCAAGTCGATCATCCATCCCCCGACCCTACGAACCGTCCCGCCCACCGTCGCCCGGATTTCCGCCCCGTACCTGCCCGTGCAGTTGACTGCGCAGACCGGCGTTCTGCTCGACCACGCCCTCCAGATCGCCGCCCCTCCACGCCAGCTCTCGGTCCCGCACCAGCAAGGTCGGTCATGACCGCGAGCTGGTCAGCTCGGCCGAGAGCGGGTGCCGGGTGCGGTTCGCCGCGCACGCGGTCGTCGTCCTCCGCGTCTCCGACGAGTCCTTCGAGGTCGACGACTGGCCGGCGGGCCGCAGTCGCGCAGCGGCTCGTACGCGGCCCTGCGGCGATGGCTGTCCCCCCACCGGGCGGATACGGCAGACTGGAGGTTTGGCCGTCCGCGTTCGGGCGGGCACCCCCCGCAGGAAAGGGACGTTTGTGAACGGGCCTCTCATCGTCCAGAGCGACAAGACACTGCTTCTCGAGGTCGACCACGAGCTCGCCGGGGCGGCGCGGCGGGCCATCGCCCCCTTCGCCGAGCTGGAGCGGGCCCCCGAGCACATCCACACGTACCGGATCACCCCGCTCGGCCTGTGGAACGCGCGGGCCGCGGGGCACGACGCCGAGCAGGTCGTCGACGCGCTCGTCGAGTTCTCCCGCTACCCCGTCCCGCACGCGCTGCTCGTCGACGTCGCCGAGACCATGGCGCGCTACGGCCGCCTCACCCTCTCCAAGCACCCCGTGCACGGGCTGGTCCTGACCAGCACCGACCGGCCCGTGCTGGAGGAGATCCTGCGCTCCAAGCGGATCGCCCCGCTCGTCGGCGCCCGGCTCGACCCCGACACCGTGGCCGTGCACCCCTCCGAGCGCGGGCAGATCAAGCAGACCCTGCTGAAGCTGGGCTGGCCGGCCGAGGACCTCGCCGGGTACGTCGACGGCGAGGCGCACGCCATCGACCTCGTCGAGGACGGCTGGGCGCTGCGGCCGTACCAGCAGCAGGCCGTCGAGGGCTTCTGGCACGGTGGCTCGGGCGTGGTCGTCCTGCCCTGCGGCGCCGGAAAGACGCTGGTCGGCGCCGGGGCCATGGCGAAGGCCAAGGCGACGACGCTGATCCTGGTCACGAACACCGTCTCGGCCCGCCAGTGGAAGCACGAGCTGGTCAAGCGGACCTCGCTGACGGAGGAGGAGATCGGCGAGTACTCCGGCACCCGCAAGGAGATCCGGCCGGTCACCATCGCCACGTACCAGGTCCTGACGACGAAGCGGAAGGGCGTCTACCCGCACCTGGAGCTGTTCGACTCCCGGGACTGGGGCCTGATCCTCTACGACGAGGTGCACCTGCTGCCGGCGCCGGTGTTCAAGTTCACCGCCGACCTCCAGGCCCGGCGGCGGCTCGGCCTGACCGCGACGCTGGTCCGGGAGGACGGCCGCGAGTCGGACGTGTTCTCGCTGATCGGCCCGAAGCGGTTCGACGCGCCCTGGAAGGAGATCGAGGCGCAGGGCTACATCGCGCCGGCGGACTGCGTCGAAGTCCGGGTGAACCTGACCGAGAGCGAGCGGCTGGCTTACGCGACCGCCGAGACGGAGGAGAAGTACCGCTTCTGCGCGACGACGGCGACGAAGCGGAAGGTCACCGAGGCGCTCGTCGCCAAGCACCGGGGCGAGCAGACCCTGGTCATCGGGCAGTACATCGACCAGCTCGACGAGCTCGGCGAGCACCTGGACGCGCCCGTCATCAAGGGCGAGACCTCCAATGCGCAGCGGGAGAAGCTCTTCGACGCCTTCCGCGAGGGCGAGATCAGCGTGCTGGTCGTCTCGAAGGTGGCGAACTTCTCCATCGACCTGCCGGAGGCGACCGTCGCCATCCAGGTGTCCGGTACGTTCGGCTCCCGCCAGGAGGAGGCACAGCGACTCGGCCGCGTACTGCGCCCGAAGGCGGACGGCCACGAGGCGCGGTTCTACTCGGTCGTCGCGCGCGACACGATCGACCAGGACTTCGCCGCCCACCGCCAGCGCTTCCTGGCCGAACAGGGCTACGCCTACCGCATCATGGACGCCGACGAACTCCTGACGACCGACGGCCCGACGGACTGACCGCCCGGTCGACGACACGGACATCCTGCTGCCCGAGGGGTGATCTGCGGACCCGGACCGGGATCAGGACGAGGTCCGGCGGGGGCTTCGGGCGGTGGCGGGCCGCCGTCCGGGCCAGGAGGGCGAGCAGCGGGACGGACCAGACCCACAGGTGCGGCGAGTCCGGCAGCAGGGCCCGGCCGGAGGCGGGCAGGTGCCGGGCCCAGAACTCGGCGGAGGCCTGCGGGAGAACCAGCAGCCCGAGCAGGGCGGTACCGGCGAGGGCGCCCAGTGCCGTCAGCCCGGCCCGGATCCGGCCGGTCAGCAGCAGGTACGGGATGAGCAGCGCCGGGGTCAGGGTGATCCCGGCGGCGGTGCCCAGCGCGAAGCCCTTGCCGAGGGCGGCGCGGGGCCGGCGCAGGTCCCACAGGACCAGGCAGGCCAGCGCCAGGTTGATCTGCCCGGCGAGCAGGCTCTGGAACAGCGGCTCCACCCAGAGCCCGGCGATGGTGGCGGCCAGGACGGGCCCGGGCCGGGCCCGCAGTCCCGCGAGGCGGCAGGACATCAGGATCAGCAGGGCGAGCAGGCCGGCGTTGCCGAGCACGAAGACGGCCTTCAGGACGCCCGCGGGCAGCCAGGCGGCCGGGGTGAACAGGATCGCCGCGAAGGGCGGGTACGCGGCGGGAGGCCGCCACTCGGCTGCGCTGAAACCGGCACTGAAACCGGCGGCGAGGCCGTCGGCGATCGGGATCCGCACCACGATGCAGAGCACGCCGAGCACGAGGAGCGAGCCCGTGACCAGCACGCCGACCAGGGGCGACGTCGGGGGGCTGGAATGGAGACTCCGGGTCACGCGCGTGACCCTAGTGGATCACCGCGGCCGCCCCGCCGCTATCCGGCCAGGCGGAGCGGGGCCGCGGGTCAGCGGCGTATGACGCCTGCGTCCTCGGCGTACTCGCCCAGGACGACCACGCTGACGGCCGCAGCCGCGAAGACTTTCGCGGCGCGCAGGGCATTGCCCACCAGGTGGCGGGGAGGGGAATCGGAAGTGGCGGTGGCGCCGCTAGGGCGGCCGCCCCGGATCGGGGTGAAGGTTGCGGTGCTCATGTATCCATGGTGCGTTCTCTTCCCGGATATCACATCGGTCTGCAGGTGGAACCGCAGGCCCTCCCGCCTACTCCTCCCGGCCCATGCCGTCCCCTAGTGGCTCTGCCCGAGGTCTGACACTCCCCGGTATGACACCCGTACGGGCCTACCCCTCCGGAGGGACCTGCACCCGGTTGAATCCGTTCGCGTCCCGGCCACCCGCTGACTACAATCTCCGCTCTTGCCGCCTCCCGCCGCCGTTTCGGGGAGAGCCGCCTTCCGGTCGGAAACCGGCGGGCATCGTTCCGTACCGATCAGCAGCTGGAGGCATTTCCGTGTCCGCGCACGCCCCCGAAGCCGACTCCGAGACCGAGACCGAGACCGACCCAGAAACCGGCACCGCCACCCACCCCCTCGCCCGCGAGCAGGCCCACCTCACCGCCTCCCGCGCCGCGCTCCGCGCCATGCGCGAGGACGTCGAGGCCCTCGACATCCGCGACGTCACCGCGAACTGGGTCAACGCGATCGTCCTCCAGGCCCAGATCGACGACCGGATCAAGGCCCTCGCCGACCTCGCGCACACCCCGCTCTTCTTCGGCCGCCTCAACTACCTGCACGCCCCCGGCGCGGACCTCGCCGAAGGCGCGGAAGGCGAGCAGTTCTACATCGGCCGCCGCCACGTCCACGACGCCGACGGCGACCCCATGGTGATCGACTGGCGCGCGCCCGTCTCCCAGCCCTTCTACCGGGCCTCCAAGAACGACCCGCAGGACATCGCGCTGCGCCGCCGCTTCGGCTACACCGGCGGCGAACTCACCGCGTACGAGGACGAGCACCTCTCCGACCCCTCCGAGAGGGCCGCCGTCAGCAAGCTGCTCCAGCAGGAGATCGAGCGCCCGCGCGTGGGCCCCATGCGCGACATCGTCGCGACGATCCAGCCCGAGCAGGACGAGATCGTCCGCTCCGGCCTGTCCGGTTCCGTCTGTGTGCAGGGCGGCCCCGGCACGGGTAAGACGGCGGTCGGCCTGCACCGCGTCGCGTACCTGCTGTACGCCCACCGCGAGCGGCTCGCCCGCACCGGCACGCTGGTCATCGGGCCGAACCGTTCCTTCCTGCACTACATCGAACAGGTCCTCCCGGCCCTCGGCGAGCTGGAGGTCAAGCAGGCCACCGTCGAGGACCTCGTCTCCCGCGACGGTCTGGAGATCCGCGGCGCCGACGCCGCCGCGACCGCCGTCGTCAAGGGCGACGCCCGCATGGCGGAGGTACTGCGCCGCGCGGTCCGCTCGCACGTCAGCCCGCCCGCCGAGCCGCTGATGGTGGTGCGCGGTTCGCGCCGGTGGCGGGTGCCGGCGTACGAGCTGGAGGAGATCGTGGCGGAACTCCTCGACCGCGACATCCGCTACGGCGCCGCCCGCGACGCGCTGCCGCAGCGGATCGCGCACACCGTGCTCGTACGGATGGAGCAGGCGGGCGAGGCTCCGGACGACCGCGTCCAGGACGCCGTGGCCCGGGGCGCCGCCGTGAAGGCGGCGGTCAAAGCGATGTGGCCGGCCGTGGACCCGGCGAAGCTGGTGCTGCGCCTGCTGTCCGACCCGGAGTTCCTGGCGGAGCACGCGCAGGGGGTGCTCTCGGACGAGGAGCAGGAGCTGCTGCTGTGGGCGAAGCCCTTCCGCAGCGTGAAGTCGGCGAAGTGGTCGGCGGCCGACCTGGTCCTGATCGACGAGGCGGCCGACCTGGTGGAACGCACGCACTCGCTGGGCCACGTCGTCCTCGACGAGGCGCAGGACCTGTCGCCGATGCAGTACCGGGCGGTCGGGCGGCGCTGTACGACCGGCTCCGCGACGGTCCTGGGCGACCTCGCGCAGGGCACGACCCCGTGGGCCACGCGCGGCTGGGACGAGGCGCTGGCGCACCTGGGCAAGCCGGAGGCGGTGCTGGAGGAGCTGACGGCGGGCTTCCGCGTACCGCGCGAGGTGATCGCGTACGCCTCGCGGCTGCTGCCGTCGATCTCGCCGGGGCTGGCCCCGGTCTCGTCGGTGCGTGAGACGCCGGGCTCGCTGGTCGTGGCACCGGCGGCGGACCCGTCGGACCTGGCCGCCTCGGTGATCGACGCCTGCCGCGCCTCGCTCGGCCACGAGGGCTCGATCGGCCTGATCGCGGCGGACGCCCGGATCCCGGAGCTGGCGAAGGCACTGGAGGCGGCCGGGATGGCGTACCTGTCGCCCGGCGAGGAGACGACGGCGCAGTCGCGCCTCACCCTCGTTCCGGCGTCGCTGGCGAAGGGCCTGGAGTACGACTACGTGGTCCTGGACGAGCCCGCCGCGATCGTGGCGGGCGAGCCGGACGAGCGGACGGGCCTGCGCCGCCTGTACGTCTGCCTCACCCGAGCCGTCTCCGGCCTGACGCTGCTCCACGCGGAGCCGCTGCCGGCGGCGCTGGCGTAGCCGGAGCCCGAACGCCGGCGGGCCCACCCCGCCGGCGGTCCAGGCCCGGGCCGTCAGGACAGGGCCGTCAGGACAGGGCCGTCAGGACAGGGCCGTCAGGACAGGGCCGTCAGGACAGGGCCGCGCGCCAGTCGGCCACCGCCGACGCGGAGACCGGGGCCGACCAGCCGTCGGGGCGGGCCGCGCCGCCGATGTGGAACGCGTCGATCCCCGCCGCGCGCAGCTCCGGCAGATGGGACAGCGCCAGCCCGCCGCCCACCAGGATCTGCGCCGTGTACCCCGGCTCCCCCCGCCGCGCCGCCTCGGCCAGCAGCACCGGCAGCCCGGCCTCGACCCCGGCCGGCGACCCCGCCGTCAGGTACGTGTCCGGCCCGGCGGACCCCGGCAGCTCCGCGAGCGCCTTGCGCAGCTGGTCCCGGTCCGCGGCCCGGTCGATGGCCCGGTGGAAGGTCCACTTGCAGCCGCCCAGCTCCGCCACGACCGCCTCGATCGCGGCCAGGTCCGGGCCGCCTGCCCGGTCCAGGAACCCGAGGACGAACTCGTCCGCCCCCTCCGCCCGCAGCGCCCGCGCCTGCCCGGCCAGCAGTTCCACATCCGCGGCCGAGCCCGCCGCGAAACCGTCGGTGGTACGGAGCATCACGCGCAGCGGGATGTCGACCGCCGCCCTGATCGCCGCGAAGGTCTCGCGCGGCGGGGTGAGCCCGTCGGCGGCCATGTCGGTGACCAGTTCGAGGCGGTCCGCCCCACCCACCTGGGCCGCGACCGCGTCCTCCGCGTCGAGGGCGATCACCTCCAGGACTGCACGGTTGCTCATTGGGCCCCACTCCTCCGGAAAGCTGCTGGTATGGAAAATAGGTCTAGTCCAATATCTAGAGTACGGGCCTCCGCCCACCCTCCACCAGCACAATCACGCCACCCGCACAATGTGCGCATGGACACCGCGCCCGACACCGCCCCCGATGCAGCGCCCGACACCGCCCCGCTCCGCGCCCGCTGGCACGCGACCACCACCGCCGCCGGCGCCGCCGCCGATCGCGACCCCGCCCCCTACGCCGACCGGCTCCTCGCCGCCTGGGCGGAGCCCCAGCGCCGCTACCACACCACCGCCCACCTGGCCGACGTACTCGCGCGGATCGACGTACTGGCCGCGCACGCCGCCGACCCCGCCGCCGTCGAGCTCGCCGCCTGGTTCCACGACGCCGTCTACCGCCCCGACCGCTCCGAGAACGAGGAGCGCAGCGCCGCCCTCGCCGAGCGCGCCCTGCCCGAGCTCGGCATCGACGCGGCCCGCACCGCCGAGGTGGCACGCCTGGTCCGGCTCACCGTCACCCACGACCCCGCCCCGGGCGACACCGACGGCGAGGTGCTCTGCGACGCCGACCTGGCCGTGCTCGCGGGCGCGCCCGACGCGTACGCGGCGTACGTCGCCGCCGTCCGCGCCGAGTACGGCTTCGTTCCCGAGGAGGCCTTCCGTACCGGCCGGGCCGCCGTACTGCGCCAGCTGCTCGGCCTGCCCCGCCTCTTCCGCACCCCGTACGGCACCGCGCACTGGGAGGCCCCGGCCCGCCGCAACCTGGCCGCCGAGCTCGCCGTTCTGAGCGCCGACCCGGCCGCCGATCCCACCGCCGACCCGGCTGCCGGGGAATGAGATCCGCTTCGCGGCGGTTCGTGCAGAACATGCCCTCCGCCGCCGCACGCTCCCGCATGCCCGTCGCCGTGTACGTCCTCGGCCTGTCCGTCTTCGCGCTCGGGACCAGCGAGTTCATGCTCTCGGGGCTGCTGCCGCCCATCGCGCAGGACATGGACGTCACCATCCCGCAGGCCGGCCTGCTCATATCGGCCTTCGCGATCGGCATGGTCATCGGGGCGCCGCTGCTGGCGGTGGCCACCCTGCGGCTCCCGCGCCGCACCACCCTCATCGCCCTCATCAGCCTCTTCGGCCTCGGGCAGGTCGCGGGCGCGCTGGCCCCCTCGTACGAGCTCCTCTTCGCCTCGCGCATCGTCTCCGCGCTCGCCTGCGCCGGGTTCTGGGCGGTCGGCGCGGCCGTCGCCATCGCGATGGTGGACAAGGACCAGCGGGCCCGCGCCATGGCCGTCATGATCGGCGGCCTGTCCATCGCCAACGTCCTCGGCGTCCCCGCCGGCGCCTTCCTCGGGGAGCACCTGGGCTGGCGGTCCGCGTTCTGGTCGGTCGCCGCGGCCTCGGCGGTCGCCCTCGTCGGCATCCTGGCGCTGATCCCGGACATCCCGCGGCCCGCCGTACGGCCCACCCTGGCGCGGGAGCTGCACATCTACCGCGACCGCCAGGTGTGGCTGTCGATCGGCGTGACGGCGCTGGCGGCGGGCGGGGTCTTCTGCGCCTTCAGCTACCTGTCGCCGCTGCTGACGGAGGTCGCCGGGCTGGACGCGGGGTGGGTGCCGTGGATCCTCGGCCTCTTCGGGGTCGGCGCGCTCGTCGGCACGACGATCGGAGGGCGGATCGCCGACGCGCACCTGTTCGGCGTGATGCTGTGGGGGATCACCGCGTCGACGGTCTTCCTCGTCGCGCTCGCCCTGTTCGCGTCGTCGGCGGTGGCGGCCGTCGGGCTGTCGTTCCTGATGGGCGTCTCGGCGTTCTTCACGGCGCCCGCGCTCAACGCCCGCATGTTCAACGTGGCGGGCGCGGCCCCGACCCTGGCCGGAGCCACCACCACCGCGGCGTTCAACCTCGGCAACACGGGCGGCCCGTGGCTCGGTGGCACGGTGATCGACGCCGGCCGCGGCTTCGCCGCCACCGCCTGGGCGGGTGCGGCGATGACGGTGACGGCCATCGCCCTCGCCGCGATCGCACTGCGCCTCCACACCCGCACACCGCAGCCCCCGACCCGGGTGATCGCGTCGTCGACCCCGCAGGCACCGGACGCAGCCACCGCACGGGCCGCCACCCGCTGACCCCTGACCCGGCCGGGCACCGCCGAGCCGAGCCCGGCCGCTACGCCGCCGGGCGCCCCTTCGGCCGGCGCAGCCCCGCGTCCGTCAGGCGGCGTACGAGCTCCTTGCTGCCGATCTCCACCGCGCCCGCGCCCACCGCGTCCGCGTAGCGGTGCGACGGCACGTCGTAGTGGTCGCGCTCGAACGCCTTCGCCGGGCAGCCGATCGACGCCGCGAAGGCGTGCAGTTCCTCGTACGAGACGTCGCTGACCAGGTGCGACCACATGCGGCCGTGGCCCGGCCAGGTCGGCGGGTCGATGTAGAGCGTCACCGGCGGCTCACCGGCCGGCGCCGAACACGGGGCCGAGGGCGCCGACCGCGGCGACCTTCACCCCTGCCTTGGCGCACACCCAGTGCGGATCGGGTCCCAACTCCGGGTCCACGTCCAGCGCGTGCGGATCGCCGTGCGAGCAGACCGGGCACAGCGGCCAGCGGCCGTACTTCTCCAGCAGCGCGTCCTGTACGTCCTGGGCGACGAGTCCGGGAAGGTAGTCGACCCCCTCCGGCCACTGCTCCACCCACCACCGACGGTGCGTGACCGAGTCCTCGACGAGGGAGACGACATCGGCGTCGGCGACCTCGCCGGCGGCGAGATCGGCGAGAACAAGTGCACGGGCGACGTGCAGCGCCTGTTCCAGTGGGGTCGCGTGGTCCATGGGCCCATTGTGGCCCCGTATGGGCCAAGTGGTGAAGGTCCTTCCACACCGGTACCGAATGGTGCCTTGACCCCCACCCGGGCCGAAAATAGATTTCAAGAATGAGCGCCGACCCGAAAGTAACTTTCAGCGACGCCGTGGAAGGCGGCGCGACCGCCTCCGCAGTCCCACTGCGGGCCCGCGTCCGCAGCCTCGGCCCCTCCATGACCCGCTCCGTCCGGGCCGTCGCCGAAACCGTCGCCGCCGACCCCGCCGGCTGCTCCCGCCTCACCGTCAGCGCGCTCGCCGCGCGCACCGGCACCAGCGAGGCCACCGTGGTCCGCACCGCCCGCCTCCTCGGCTACCCCGGCTACCGCGACCTGCGCCTCGCCCTCGCCGCGCTCGCCGCGCAGCAGGAGTCCGGCGCGGCCCCGGCCGTCACCGCCGACATAGCCGTCGACGACCCCATCGCCGACGTCGTCGCCAAACTGGCCCACGAGGAGGCCCAGACCCTCGCCGACACCGCCGCCGGACTCGACCTCGCCGCGCTCGCCGCCGCCGTCACCGCGCTCGCGACCGCCCGCCGGATCGACATCTACGGCGTCGGCGCCTCCGCCCTCGTCGGCCAGGACCTGGCCCAGAAGCTCCTGCGCATCGGCCTCGTCGCCCACGCCCACGCCGACCCCCACCTGGCCGTCACCGGCGCCGTCCAGCTGCGCCCCGGCGACGCCGCCGTCGCGATCACCCACTCCGGCGCCACCGGCGACGTGATCGACCCCCTCCGTACGGCCTTCGGGCGCGGCGCCACCACCATCGCGCTCACCGGCCGCCCGAACGCCCCCGTCTCCCACTACGCCGACCTCGTACTGGCCACCTCCGCCGCCCGCGAGACCCGGCTGCGCCCCGCAGCCATGTCCAGCCGGACCAGTCAACTCCTCGTCGTCGACTGCCTGTTCGTCGCCGTCGCGCAGCAGACGTACGAGACCGCCGCCCCCGCGCTCGCCGCCTCGTACGAGGCGCTCGCCCCCCGCCGATCCGCCAGGAGCCCCCGCCCATGACCGGCTCGTACACCGACAGCTCGCACGCCGGCAGCTCGCACGCCGCGCTCCGCGCCCAGCTCGACACCCTGACCACCGAGGCCTTCCGCCCCGAACTGGCGGAGATCGACCGGCAGTCCACCCTCGACATCGCCCGCACCATGAACGCCGGTGACGCCACCGTCCCGGCCGCCGTCGCCGCGCAGCTGCCGGGGATCGCCGCCGCGATCGACGCCATCGCCGTACGGATGGCCCGTGGCGGGCGGCTCGTGTACGCAGGCGCCGGCACGGCCGGCCGGATGGGCGTACTGGACGCCAGCGAGTGCCCGCCCACCTTCAACACCGACCCGGCGCAGGTCGTCGGCCTGATCGCGGGCGGGCCCGGCGCCATGGTCCGGTCGGTCGAAGGCGCCGAGGACTCCGAGGAGCTGGCCGCCGAGGACCTCGCCGCGCTGGACATCGGCCCGGACGACACGGTCATCGGCGTCTCCGCCTCCGGCCGCACCCCGTACGCGATCGGCGCCGTCGAGTACGCCCGTACGCGCGGCGCGCTCACCGTCGGCCTGTCCTGCAACGCCGGATCGGCGCTCGCCGCGGCCGCCGAGCACGGCATCGAGGTGGTCACCGGGCCCGAGCTGCTGACCGGGTCCACCCGGCTGAAGGCGGGTACCGCGCAGAAACTCGTACTGAACCTCATCTCGACCATCACCATGATCCGGCTCGGCAAGACGTACGGGAACCTGATGGTCGACCTGCGCGCCTCCAACGAGAAGCTGCGCGCCCGCTCCCGCCGCATCGTGGCGCTGGCCACCGGCGCGCCGGACGAGGAGATCGAGGCCGCGCTCGACGCCACCGGCGGCGAGGTCAAGCAGGCCGTGCTCGTCCTGCTCGGAGGCGTGGACGGCCCGGCGGCGGCCGGACTGCTCACGGCCGCGGGCGGCCACCTCCGCGAGGCCCTGGCCCTGGCCCCGACTTCGGCTCGCTGACCAACTGCCCCTCCTGCCCTTCCCGCCCCTCCTGACTGCCCCGTTTCCCCGACGCAAGGCGATCACCACATGTCCACTGACAAGAACCGCGCCACCGCCGCCGCGATCCTCCCCCTGGTCGGCGGCCCGGACAACATCAGCTCGATCGCACACTGCATGACCCGGCTGCGCATCGCGCTGCACGACCGCTCCCTGGTCGACGACGAGGGGCTGCGGGCGCTGCCCGCGGTGCTGGGCGTCGTCGAGGACGACACGACGTACCAGATCGTGCTCGGACCGGGGACCGTCGCCCGGGTGACCCCGGAGTTCGAGGCGCTGGTCGAGGAGGGCCGCGCGGCCGGGCACCCGCCGCGTACGGCCGTCACCGCCGAGGAACTCGCGGCCCAGGGCGCCGCGTTGAAGCAGGCGCAGAAGGCCCGCAACAGCACCCCGGTCAAGCTGTTCCTGCGCCGGATCGCGAACGTCTTCGTCCCGCTGATCCCGGCGCTCATCGGCTGCGGCATCATCGCGGGCCTGAACGGCGTGCTGCTCAACACGGGTTGGCTGCCGGCCGTCGTCCCGGCGCTCGCCGCGATCGCCTCCGGGTTCATGTCGCTGATCGCGGTGTTCGTCGGCTACAACACGGCCAAGGAGTTCGGCGGTACGCCGATCCTGGGCGGGGCCGTCGCCGCGATCATCGTCTTCCCGGGCGTGGCGAAGATCGACGCGTTCGGCCAGCACCTCTCCCCCGGCCAGGGCGGGGTCCTCGGGGCCCTGGCGGCCGCGTTCCTCGCCGTCCACGTGGAGCGGCTGTGCCGCAGGTGGGTCCCCGAGGCGCTGGACGCGCTGGTCACCCCCACCCTCACCGTCCTGGTCTCCGGACTGGTCACGATCTTCGGCCTGATGTTCCTGGCCGGTGAGGTCGCCACCGCCATCGGCTCCTTCGCCACCTGGATGCTCGCGGGCGGCGGCGCCTTCGCCGGGCTGGTCCTCGGCGGCCTGTTCCTGCCTCTGGTGATGCTGGGTCTGCACCAGGCCCTGATCCCCATCCACACCACCCTCATCGAGCAGACCGGCCACACCGCCCTCCTGCCGATCCTCGCCATGGCGGGCGCGGGCCAGGTCGGCGCGGCGCTCGCGGTGTACTGCCGCCTCCCGCGCAACCGGTCCCTGCGGACGACCATCAAGTCCGCGCTCCCGGCGGGCTTCCTGGGCGTCGGCGAGCCGCTGATCTACGGGGTCTCGCTCCCCCTCGGGCGCCCCTTCGTCACCGCCTGCGTGGGCGGCGCGGCGGGCGGCGCGTTCGTCGGGCTCTTCAACCAGCTGGGCGTCGCCTTCGGCTCGACCGCCATCGGCCCCTCGGGCTGGGCCCTGTTCCCGCTGCTGGACGGCGAATCCGGCGCGGGCGTCACCATCGCGATCTACGCGGGCGGCCTCGCGGTCGGCTACCTGGTGGGCTTCGCCGCCACCTGGTTCTTCGGCTTCACCCGCCAGATGCTGACGGACCTCAACACCGACCCGCAGCCCGCGGCGGACGCCGCCCCGACCGCGGACGCCGACAAGGAACCGGCGATGACCTGACGGCGTGGCGGTCCGGGGCGGGTCAGGAAGTCGTTCCCGCCGGGACCCAGCCGTCGCCGCCGAGGGGGAACTCGTAGCCGGGCCGCCCGTTGTGACCACTGGTACGGAAAGGTTTTCCGTTGTTGTCGATCGTGACGGTGCCGTGGCGGGACCCGCTGGACCAGGCGAGCTCCAGGTACCAGCTCACGTCGTACGCGGAGGCGCCTGCCTTGACGTAGAACACCTCCGGCTCGGACTCGCTCACCTTGAACGGGAAGTTCGGCTGCCCCGCCTCGGGTACGACGGCCGGGCGCACGGCGTCGAGGGCGACGGTGAAGGAGCGCGTCGGCACGCCGGCGCCGCAGCCGACGCCCGGGTAGCCCATGGCGTAGTCGTTCCAGGCGAGCGGCGCACGCTTGCCGGCCATACGGACGGTCAGGCTGTCCAGGACCACGGTTTCCTTGCCGGCGCCCTGGAGGGTCAGCGTGACGTACTGCTCGCCCGCGGACACGGCTCCGACCGCCCCCACCCACGCGGGTGCGTCCCGTTCCAGGGGCGGCGGGGCCACCTGGGCCGGAGCCCTCTCGATCAGGTAGTGCTGGCCGCACGGTGCTTCCCAGGTGTAGGGCTGGGTGGTCACCTTCACCGGCGTACCGGACGCGGTGTCGCCGCCGCGACCGGCCGAGGACGGGCTCGCGGTGGGGGCGGTCGGGGCGGTGCCGGCCGCGGGCGCGGAGTCCGAGGGCGAGTCCGACGGCGAGGCTCCCGACCGTGCCGCCTCGGGCGCCGCCGTCGTCCCGCCGTCCGTACGCTGCCCGGCGCCGTCCGCGAGGGACACGGCACCGGCGGGGCGCTCCCGGACGTCGCCGTCGCGTGTCGGCAGGTACGCGGTGAGCGCCACCGCCCCGGCCACGACGGCCACGGCGATCCCCGCGAGGACGGCCGCACGGATCCGGCGGCGCCCGTGCGGCGCGGAAGGGCCGGCCGACTCGGCAGGCGGCTCGGCCGGGTCCTCCGACTCGGCCGACTCCGCCAACTCCACCGGAAGCGTCTCTACAGGCGCCTCCGCGCTCGGTGTCCTGACGCCCGGCTCACCGCCCTTGCGCGGCCGGTTGGCGTCCGCCAGCACCCAGGCCCGGTGCAGTTCGACGAGTTCCTCGGGCGATGCCTTGCAGAGGCGGGCGAGCCGTTCGACCGGTGCGTAGTCCGCGGGGACGACGTCGCCGATGCAGTACCGGTGCAGGGTCGACGTACTCATGTGGAGCCGCTTGGCGAGCGTTCCGTAGCTGAGCCCGGACCGGTCCTTCAGCTCTCGCAGCAGCCGGGCGAACCCGGCATCAGCAGTGTCTTCCGACACTGTTCCTCCCACCCCGTGTCCCGTCCCGCATCCCAGCAACAGGCTGTTCCAGCAGCTCAGAGCCCATTCAGCATCCCAGCGTCCCTGACCGCCCCTCGGGTGTCGCGGCTGGGACGGATCACCGCACAGGCTGAGGTCATCCAAGCACACGGCTCCCGGCGCCGGTCCCGACGGACCGCCGCCCCTGCCGGGCCATATGAAAGGGAATCAGCCATGACCGCGCTCCGCACCGCCCGCACCCCCCGCACCACCCGACGTCTCGCCGGTGCCGCCGCCGTCGCCCTCGCCGCGCTCGCCCTCACCGCGTGCCAGAACGGCACGGGCCTCAAGGACGGAGGAGCCGCGACCGCCTCGGACTCCACCACGGCGACCCCCTCGCCGACGGGTGCCACGAGCAACGCCCCGAGCACCCCCGCCCCGGGCTCCACGAAGACCGGTACCGGCACGGGCAAGGGCACCGGCTCCGGGTCCAACACCGGCTCCAACTCCGGCTCCGGCTCCGGCTCCGGAGACGCGAAGGGCGGCTCGTCGGACCCGGCCGCCGCCGCGGGCAGCCGCGTCCTGTGCAACGGCTCCAACACCGAAGTGACCGTCCAGCAGGTCGCCCGCCCGCTCAACCACATGCTGATCTCGGTGAAGAACACCGGCTCGAAGCCCTGCGACCTGACGTACTACCCGGTCCTCCGCTTCGACGAGATGCAGTGGGCCCCGGCCCCGCGGCAGGAGACCCACCCCCAGGCCGTGGTGTCCCTCGCGCCCGGCCAGTCGGGCCACGCGGCGGCCATGCTGGCGGCGGCCGACGGCAGCGGCGAGGGCGGAACGACCGGACAGAAGCTCACGATCGCCTTCCAGGGCCGCACGCCCAACAGCAGCGGCGGCGCGCCCGCCACCCCGTCCCTGCCGGCCAAGGGCGTCTACTACGACAGCTCGCTGACGGTCACGTACTGGCAGCAGAACATCGAGGACGCGCTGGGCTCTTGAGCAGGAGCCTCGGCATACTCTCCGGCATGGAGATACCCCCCGTCGTCCCGCCCGGCCGGATGAGCGCGCTGCCCCGGACCGTGCTCGGCCTCCCCGGCGGGTGGCTCCTGCGGCCCTGGGAGCCGTACGACGCCCCCGCGCTGGTCGCCTCCGGCACGGACCCGGACATCCAGCACTGGAACCGCACGGGCGGGTTCACCGAGGCCCGGGCCGAGGAGCGCATCGCGCGCTACCGCGCCAACTGGGAGGCTGAGAAGGCCGCGATCTGGGCGGTCGCCCCCGCCGCCGGCGTCCCGGCCGCCGGCCTGATCGGCCTGGCCGACCTCGATCTGCCCGGCGGAAGCGGCGAGATCCTTTACTGGCTGCTGCCCGCGGGCCGCGGCAGCGGCGTCATGGCCGGGGCCGTGGCCCGGGTCAGCCGCTGGGCCTTCGAGGAACTCGGCCTGCACCGCATACGCATCACCCACTCCGTGGCCAACCCGGCCTCCTGCCGCATCGCGGAAAAGGCCGGATTCCCCCTGGAGGGCACCATGCGCGGAGCCCTCCTCCACGCGGACGGCTGGCACGACGAACACCTCCACGCCCGCCTGCGCACGGACGGCCCGGTCCCCGCCTGAAGCTCGGCGCATGATCACACCATCGAGCTAACACACTGCGATGACCGCTTCAGGAGTCCGCATATGCCAGCAGCCTATGCACATGTATTCCCTCACCCCACACGCCGGGCACGGCGGTGGCATCGGAAGTTGCATGGGTGGCATGAGCGAGCCCACCCAGAAGTACTCGATCTCGATGCCCCGCCACGTCGCCGAGGCCGCTCGCGCCCGCAGCGGCCCCTCGGGCCTGTCCGCCTACGTCACCGCCGCCGTGGCCCGCCAGATCGAGCGCGACAACCTGGCCGAGCTCATCGCCGTCGCCGAGGCGGAGCACGGGCCCCTCACCGAGGAAGAGATCGAGGCCACGCGCGAGATCCAGCGGCGTGCCCGCGCCGAGCAGACGGCCGACAGCGAGCCGGAGAGGAAGGCCTCATGACCCGCCAGGCGGCAACACCGGCCGGCACGCTCGTGCTCGACAGCGAGGGACTCGCCAAGGCCGTATTGCGGGACCGCATGATCACGCGGTGACTCGCCCTCGCCCTCGCCGACGACTTGCGCGTCATCACCAGCACGGCCACCCTCGCCGAAGTGATCCACCCTCAGATCAACGTGCCGGCACTGAAGTGGGCACTGTCCCGCGTGGTGGTCGAACCCGTCACGGAGGAGATCGCCCACCGTGCCGCCGATCTGCTCCGCGAAGCGGGACTGCACGGGCACAAGCACGCCATCGACGCCATGCTCGCCGCCACCGCGCTCGCGGCGCCCGGGCCCGTCACCGTCCTGACCTCCGACCCGGAGGACCTGACGGCCCTCTGCGGCAAACGCCTCGCCACGGTCAAGGCCTGACCACCCCCGCGGGGCCCGACCCGTCACGGCACGACCCGGCCGCGGTCCGCAGGAAACGGACCAGGTCATCGACGCCGTAGCCGAGGCGCGGGCCCCGCTCGGCGGCCATCAGGAGCAGCTGGCCCACGATCTCGGCGCCCCAGCCGTCCGTGCCGTCCGCCGACCACTCCCACAGCTTCTCGATCCCGAGGTCGGTCATGAGCAGCCCGTACTCGGCCCGGATCTCCCCGCACAGCTCGCCCACCGCGTCCAGCAGCCGCGCACCCGGCCGCTCGCACCGCAGCCCGAAGCGCCCGCCGATCTCCTCGACCGCGCAGCCCTGCGGCGGCCGCGCCTTCAGCCCGTCGTAGCGGGCATCCTCGAACCGCGCGCTCTCCCCCACCGGCCAGTGGATCAGCGTGAACCGCTGCACGCCCGAAGCGGACGGCCTCGGCCGCCCGTCACGCTTCCATCCACTGCCGAGCAGGACGTGCTCCAGTCCCCGGAGCTTCCAGCCGAGTTCGAAGCCCCACTCGGCGGCGGCGTCCCCGATCACGGGTTGGCCCGCTCGTGGAGCACGGCGGCCAGCCGGAGCGCGGTGTCCAGGTTGCAGCGGCCCAGGTCGACCAGCGGCAGACCGTACGTACCGGCGGCCGAGACCCGCTCCACGTCCAGCGAGGGGAACAGCACCCCCACCCCGGCCAGGGACTCCTTCAGCTGCCGGACGGCCTCTTCGGCCGCCTGCATCCGCTCCTGTGGAGAGAGCACCATGACATGTCACCTTTCTACTCTGAGTGTTCAGCTTCGACACACAGAGTGGCGGCGGTCTCGCTAGCCTTTCCATACGGACACCTCAACAACGGCACGTGTTGCCAGGAGAGTTGCCATGGCAGGCAAGAACCTAGACCCATCCTCCTCACCCCGCGCCCTGCTCGGCGCCGAACTGCGCGTGGCCCGCGAACGCGCCGGCCTCAGCCAGGCCGAACTGGGCGAACCCCTCTTCGTCAGCGGCTCGTTCATCGGCCAACTCGAAGCGGGCACACGGCGCATGCACATCGAATTCGCCCGGCAGATCGACGAGATCCTCGACACGAACGGCTTCTTCGCCCGCAACTGCGGGGCCTTGGCCAAGTCCAAGTACCCGGACCACTTCGCGGCGGCGGCCGAGGCCGAAGCTCTGGCGAAGGCCATCCGGGAGTACGCCCCGCTGATCATCCCGGGTCTGTTGCAGACGGAGGCGTACGCGCGGGCCGTATGCCGCGCCTACCAGCCAACGGCGACAGTGGAGACCATCGAAGAGTTGGTCACGAACCGGCTGGCCCGCGCAGCCCTCCTCACTGATCCAACAACACCATTGTTTTGGTGTGTGGTTGACGAGGCGGTACTCCGACGGACGGTCGGCGGCGCGGCGGTGATGGCCGAAGCCCTGAGGCACATCGCGAACCTGATCCGGTCACACCGGATCATCGTGCAGGTACTCCCGTTCAGCGCGGGCGCCCACGCCTCCACCGGCGGTTCCATCAAGCTGATGGCCTTCGAGGACGCGCCCCCACTCGCCTACTCTCAAGGCAACGGAACGGGGCTTCTATTTGATGATCCAGCCGAGGTCAACCGCCATTCCCTGACCTACGATCTGCTCACGGCCAGTGCGCTGCCACCACACGAATCGCTGGCCTTGATCGAGTCTGTAGCGGAGGATTACGCGCATGACCAGCATGCCTGAGTACGACCTGTCAGTCGCCATCTGGCACAAGTCGAGCTACAGCGACGGCAGCGGCGGCGACTGCCTGGAGATGGCGACCTGGCGCAAATCCACGTACAGCGACGGCAGCGGCGGCAGCTGCCTGGAAGTCGCCGACGGCCACCCCGACCTCGTCCCCGTCCGGGACTCCAAGGTCCCGGACGGCCCCCACCTCACCTTCAACGGCCCGGCCTGGACGGCGTTCATCACCAGCCTCTGACCCGTCGAACCTGCCGGTCACACCATCGGGCTAACCATCTGCGACCGGGCGGACACGATCTGGCATATGCCTCTAGCGTATGCCAGGCCGTAGCTGAACGGAGTCACACATGGCGCTTCACAAGGTCCTTCGCCGGGCGTGCAAGGCACCATGGAGTCGAGGAGGCGATCCCATGTCCGCTCGCTCCACCAGGCGTCCCCAGATGACCCTCGATGACTTCGAAGCACTTGAGCACGGCGCACCCGAAACCGTGACGCTCGAATTCATTGCGGGAAGGCTAGAGGTCAAGCCAGTGCCCGACGGTGACCACGGAGCCATCTTCATGTGGCTGCTCCGCCAGTGCATGCAGCAGCGGCCCGAACTCGACCTACACCCCGAGCAGGGTCTGGTAGTCGAGCATTATCGCGCCGGACGTGCCCGCCCCGACGGCGTTCTCGCACCCGTCGCGCACTTCGCCGGCCAGGGGGAATGGGCCGATCCCGCAGGCACCCTGATGGTCATGGAGGTGACCTCCCCCGATGCGGACACCGACCGGCGTGACCGCAGCGAGAAGCGCGACGGGTATGCGGCGGCCGATATCCCGGTCTACCTACTCATCGACCGGCAGAACTGCGCGGTGACCGTCCACAGTGATCCCAGCGGTGGCTCGTACCGCGAGAGCCGCTCCTTCCCGTACGGCGAAACGGTCAAGATCCCGGACCCGGTCGGCATCACGCTCAGGACCGAGGCCCTGAAGGACTACGCGAGCTGACTCACCAGCCGATCGTCGGGGCCACGTCGAAGATCGGCGGGAGACGGGCGTCGTCGTCGAGGTTGACGAACGTCCTGCCGTAGAGGGCGAACGACTCGCCCAGCCGGAGCCCTCGCAGGACCGTCGACTCTCCGGCCGGCTTCCCGGTGCCCGGATCGAGGTGCCAGAGGTGGGTGTACGCGCCCTCCGTGACCACGGCGATCCGGCCGGTCCGGTCGGCGGCCAGGGCGCGGATCCGCCAGTCGTGGTCGAAGGCGCGGGTCCACAGGTGGCGGCCGTCCTTCAGCGAGAACGCCGCCAGAAGCTCCCGCTGCTCCCGCTCCGGGACCGACGCGTACAGGACGTCGCCCGCGACCAGCCACTCCGCCCCACCCGTGGTCGGGACGTACGGCGCCTCCGACTCCCCGCGCGGGCGGCCCGCGTCGTCGAACACCAGCAGGCGCCCGTCACCGACGGCGGCGGCCGGGGACGCCGACACGATCCTCGGGGACTCGTACCCGACCGGCATCACGAACCGCCAGGTGAGGGCACCGCTGCGGGCGTCGAGCGCGAACAGCTCGACCCCCTTGTCGGTCCGGGCCAGGAGCAGGACCCGGTCGGGGCCGGCCGCGACCTCCATGGCGGAGGCGCCCGCAGGCAGCGGGGAGCGCCACCGCTCGGCACCGGTGACCAGGTCATACGCGACTACGGCGTCTGCGGTCGCGGTCACGGCCAGGGAGCCGCCCGCTGACGGCTTGCCGACGAGCTTCGGGATGTCCTTGGTCCAGCGCTGCTTGCCCGACGTGATGTCCACCGCGACGAGGCGGTTGCCGCAGCCGCTCCCCGCTGTGGTCAAGGTGAGCAGACCGGTGTCCGAGGGGGTGTCCGTACTCATCGCGCACACCGCGCCGCCGGCCGGGGCGGGGAGGCCCCAGCCGTGGCGGCCCTCCCCGTTGTAGCCGGTCACGCCGTCCGCGCGGGCCCGGATCACGAACCCCGTGGCCGGGTCCCCCGCCCAGGAGCCGAGCGGCTTCCCGGCTTCCGCGCTCTGCGGGACCTGGTACGAGAAGAGGTCCATGTGCGGGCCGCGCAGCCACGAGAAACCGAGCCAGCCGGGCCACAGCGCGACGAGCGCAACGGCGACGGCCACGGTCCAGCCGACGCCGGAGCGGTACCCGCGGCCCTTCACGGCCGACCACCACAGGCCGCCCGCGGCCAGCCCGGCGGCCAGCGCCCACAGCACCAGCGAACCCAGCCCGCGCGGGCAGCCGCCGAAGTCGCACACGCCGTCGGTCATGTCCACGACGGTCAGCTTCACGCACAGGACGGCGTACAGCACCGCGACCGCGCTGAACGCGCAGGCCGCGGCGAGCCGTACGTGGTCCCGGAGCCGCTTCACGAGCGGCAGTGGCGTGTCCATGATCCCCCCGGCCCGCAGCCTATCCGCGATCGGGCCAGGGCCGAGTTCGCCGGAACCTCTGCCGGTCAGAGACCGCCGGTGTTCAGCAGCACATTCGGGCTGGTCTTGCTGATGCTCTTCAGGACGTCCTTGGTGGCCTCGGTGTCCAGGAATTCGTTGAGCTCCGCCGGGTCCGCGTTCGGGTGTGCCTGCTTGTAGAGGACGGCGACACCGGCGACGTGCGGCGCCGCCATCGACGTGCCGTCGAGCGCCACGCTGCCGCCGCCCAGCTTCGCGGAGACGATGGCCTGCCCGGGCGCGTAGAGGGAGACGCAGCTGCCGTAGTTGGTGAAGTCGGTCTCCTCGTCCCACTGGTTGGATGCAGCGACCGTGATCACGCGCGCGGCGGACGCGGGCGAGACGAGGCAAGCGTCCTTCGCGGAGTTGCCCGCAGCGATCACCGGCAGCACACCCGCGTCGGAGAGCGCGGTCGCGGCGTCGTTGACGGCTTGCGACAGGTCCCCGCCCAGGGAGCCGTTCATGACGGCCGGCTGCTTGGCGTTCTTCGCCACCCAGTCCATGCCCGCGATGATCCCCGACCACGTGCCCTTGCCGTCACAGCCGAGGACGCGGACGCTGACCAGGTTGGCCTTGCGCGCGACCCCGTACGTCTTGCCGGCAACCGTGCCCGCAACGTGCGTGCCGTGGCCCTGGCAGTCCGCGCCGAGCCGCCCGTCGCCGATGGCGTCGTAGCCGAAGGTGGCGCGCCCGCCGAACTCGGTGTGGGCGTAGTCGATGCCGGTGTCGAGGATGTACGCGGTCACCCCGGCGCCGTTGCCCTGGGTGGTGAAGGTGTTGTCGAGCGGCAACTCCTTCTGGTCGATCCGGTCCAAGCCCCACGTCGAGGACGGCGCCCGCGTACCCGGCGTCCGGGTCGGCTGCGGCACGGACTGGACCGCGGCGTCCTCCTCGACCGACTTCACACCGAGGCTCACCCGGACGATCTGCAACTGGAGCTGGGTCAGCGGGACCGCGAAGCCGGTCATCGCCTTCGAGTAGACGAACGTCGGCTTCAGGCCCAGCTTCGTCGCGACCTTCGCCGCGTCCTGACCCTTCTCCAGCGTCACGATGTACTGGCCGGGCACGGCGCTCGCGGAGGTGTGCAGCGGTACCGGCGTCGGCTCCGGGGTGTCGGCGGCGGCCGTACCGGCGGCGACAGGGGGCACGGTGAGCAGGGCGGCAGCGGCCAGGCGTGCGAGCAGGCGCATGGAAGGAACTCCCTGAAGGGGGGCTGAGGATCGGCATGAGAGAGCCGCCCCGACGACGACGAGTGCTTCTGTGGGGGCGGCCTTCTCTTCCATCGGTGCCACCCCGGTGCGTCTTGAACCGCCGCCGCCCGCCCGGCGGATCGTCCGCCGCCCGCGCCCGTACGGCCTGTCGCACAAGCTACAGAAAGGGTTGTTCCCTTGTGCCGTCAAGGCCGCGCCCCGCGCGGTCCCGGCCCGTGCGGCCCGCGGCCCTCCAGCAAGATCACCCGTATGGCCCGCCCCCACACCAGCGAGCGCACGACCGCTGCGCCCCCGGTGCCCCCGCCACCCCCGTAGACGTCGTTGACCTGCGCCGTTGTACGTGATGGCCTCGCCCCATGCGCACCCGCCTGAGCCGGGCCCTGCCCGCAGCCGTCGTCGTCCTGGCCGCCTTCGCCGCCCTGCCCGCGTCGGCGGCCACGGCCGCCGTGCGCGAGCCGGTCCCGTACGCGGCCCCCGCCGACCACCCCACGTACATCGTCACCGTGAGCAGGGACCTCGACCCGGCCGACGTGGCGCGGCAGGTCGGTGTCACCCCGGTCCACGTCTTCGACTCCACCCTGCACGGCTTCGCCGCCCCGCTCAGCCCCGCCCAGCTCGTTGCCCTGCACGCACTGCCGGGCGTCGAGGCCGTCGAGGAGGACGGCACCGCCTCGGCCGGCTGACGGGCGCCCGGCCGCTTCGCCTCCCTGCCCGCCTCTTAGGGTGAGGGCGATCAACTCATCGGTTGATCGGGGGAGTCGGGGGGAGACCGATGAACAGCGCGACCGAGGTGTTCCAGCCCCTGCGGGAAGACGATCCGCAGACCGTTGCCGGCTACCGCCTCGCGGCCCGGCTCGGCGCGGGCGGCATGGGCCGGGTCTACCTGTCGCACACCCGGGGCGGCCGCCCCGTGGCGATCAAAGTGGTGCGGCCGGAGCTGGCCGAGGACCCGGCGTTCCGGCGGCGGTTCCGCCGGGAAGTGGAGGCGGCCCGGCGGGTCCGGGGTGCGTACACCGCCGAGCTGATCGACGCCGACGTGGACGCGGCGCCGCCCTGGCTGGCCACCGTGTACGTGCCGGGGCCCTCGTTGTCGGAGGCCGTGGCCCGGCGCGGACCGCTGCCGGTGCCCGCTGTGCTGTGGCTGGTGGCCGGGGTGGCCGAGGCCTTGGAGGTCATCCACGCTGCGGGGATCGTGCACCGCGATCTGAAACCGTCGAACGTACTGCTGGCCGCCGACGGGCCCCGGGTCATCGATTTCGGCATCTCGCTGGCGTCCGGCACCACCTCGCCCACCGCCACGGGCAGCGCCATCGGCACGCCCCAGTACATGGCCCCCGAGCAGGCGCTGGCGGGCGAGACCACGGCGGCCACCGATGTCTTCGCGCTGGGCCAGACGGCGGCGTTCGCCGCGCTGGGCGAGCCGTTGTACGGAGACGGCCCCTCCGTCAGCGTGCTGTTCCGGATCGTGCACTCCGACCCCGACCTGTCCCGGCTGCCGGAATCGCTGCGCCCGCTGATCGCCCGGTGTCTGGCGGCCGATCCGGACGATCGCGCCACCCCGGCGGAGATCGTGGCGTGGTGCAGGCAGCGGCTGGGCAAGGACGCGGACGCGGGCGGTGGTCCCGCCGTCTGGCGGGAGGTGGCGGGGCCGGAGCCGGTGGTCCCGGCTCCGGTACCGCACCCCACCTCGGTCCACACGCGGGCCCTGGATCAGCAGCCGCCGCAGCCGTCCCCGATGGCCTGGCAGCCGCCGATCACGACGCCCCTCACGCCGGAGGAGGAGCGTAAGCGCAGACGGCGTACCGCTCTGATCGTCACCGCGGCGGTGACGGCGTCGGCAGCCCTGCTGACCGGTCTGGCCTGGACGGTCATGGACGCGGCGGACCGGGCGCGCGAACGGAGCGCGGCCGCGGCCACGTCCCCCGGCCCGGCGAGCGGCGGCAAGGCCACCGCCGGATCCACCGGAGCCGGTGGATCCGCATCAAGTACGCCCAAGGCTTCCAAGCCTCCGGCGCCCGTTCCCTACCCCCAGGTCTGGCTGGACGAGAAGAACTCGATCGGCATCAAGGACCCGGTCAAGCGGGAGGACCGTACGGGGGACATCCGCCTGGACTGCGAGAAGAAGAGCTGTGAGCTGGCGAGCGACGCGAGCGTACTCGTCCAGCTGTACGCCGACCCCGGCACCGGCAACCTCGACACGTGCAGCCTCCTCACGAAGGCCTCCACCCAGCACACGCTCCCGCTGGCCGCAGTGGCGCCCGGCACCCAGATCTGCGTGCGGCACCCCTCGGGAGACATCGCGCTGCTCGTGATCCAGATCAAGTCGGTCGTGCGGCTGAACGGCCTGCCCGACTGGATCTCCGCGGACATGACGGTCTGGCGCGCGTCCTGACTGCGGCGTACCGGCGTCAGCCGCGGGCGGCCTCGATGAAGGCGCGGATCAGGGCGGGGTCCTTCACCCCGCGCTCCCGCTCCACCCCGCTGGAGACGTCCACGCCCCAGGCGCCGGTGGTCGCCACGGCCTCCCGGACGTTCCCCGGGGTCAGCCCGCCGGCCAGCAGCCAGCGGCCCTCGGGCGCGGCGAACTCCTCGGAGCCCCAGTTCCACGGCTTGCCGGAGCCGGGGTCGGGGGCGTCGAGCAGCAGCAGGTCCTCGCCGTACTCCCCGCAGCGCTTCACGTGCTCGGCGGTGGCCCGCAGCAGGGTCCGGCCCTCGGCGCGCAGCGCCTCGTAGTACTCGGGGCCCTCGTCCCCGTGCAGCTGCACTCCCCGTACGCCGCTCTCCTCGGCCAGCCGCCGCACCTCGTCGACCGGCTGCCCCCGGAACACCCCGACGGTCAGCACCGAGTCCGGTACCCGCGCCGCGAGCTCGCGTGCCTCGGCGGCGCCGATCGTACGGGGGCTCCCGGCGGCGAAGACGAACCCGACGGCATCGGCCCCGGCCGCCACGGCCACGTCGACGTCCGCCCCGGTCTTCAACCCGCAGATCTTCACGAACAGCTCGCTCATCCCCCCAGTCAACCAAACCGCCCTGTTGGGTGGTGATCCGTCTCGGCACCCGGGCGCGGCCACCCACGCGCCGCTAGCCTGGAACGGGGCTCACGCCCAGTGCACGGCACGCCACGCGGAGGACAACGGTGACGATCATGATTGAACGGGCCACACCGATAGAGCAGGCGGCACCGCCGACATTCGAGACGCTCCTGCGCACGGTTGCGGAGATGGACACGCCAGACGGCTATAAGGCCGAGCTCATCCGGGGGAAGATCATCGTGTCGCCGTTCTCCAAGCTGCGCTACTCCCGCCGCATGCGTCTTTTGCGCGAGCAGCTCCAGGCCCACGTTCCCGAGGGACAGTTCGCGGACACCTCGCCCTTCCTCTTCCGGTTCCCGGCAGCGCAGCGCGGCTACGGACCAGACCTGTACGTCGCGGACGAGGCGGCCTTCGAAGAGGAGGGGCTGCACGCGGACGGAGCGGCGCTGTCGCTGGTCGGGGAGTTCACGTCCGTCTCCACCAGGGACGCGGACTGGAACGAGAAGCTCGACGTGTACGGCCGGCTCGTGCCCGTCTACCTGGTCGTCGACATGCAGGACTCGGAGATCACCTGCTTCTGGGACCCCTCCGCGCACGGATACCGCTCCCGTACGACGGTGTCCTTCGGGGAGCCCTTGCAGATCCCCGAGCCGTTCGGGTTCGCGCTCGACACCACCGGCTTCTAGCGCTCCGGAAGCGACCGAGGGCGGCACCCCCCGTACGGGGAGTGCCGCCCTCGGTCGAAGAACAGCCGATCAGCCAGGGGCCGATCAGAAGTCCATGTCACCGCCCGGCATGCCGCCGCCCGCGGGGGCACCGGCCTTCTCGGGCTTGTCGGCGATGACGGCCTCGGTGGTGAGGAAGAGGGCCGCGATCGACGCCGCGTTCTGCAGCGCGGAGCGGGTGACCTTCGCCGGGTCGATGATGCCCTCGGCGATCATGTCCACGTACTCGCCGGTCGCGGCGTTCAGGCCCCAGCCGACGGTCAGGTTGCGGACCTTCTCCACGACGACGCCACCCTCAAGACCACCGTTGACGGCGATCTGCTTGAGCGGGGCCTCCAGGGCGAGCTTCACGGCGTTGGCGCCGGTCGCCTCGTCACCCGACAGGTCGAGCTTCTCGAAGACCGAGGAAGCCTGGAGCAGGGCCACGCCACCACCGGCGACGATGCCCTCCTCGACGGCCGCCTTCGCGTTGCGAACGGCGTCCTCGATGCGGTGCTTGCGCTCCTTGAGCTCCACCTCGGTCGCGGCGCCGGCCTTGATGACGGCCACGCCGCCGGCCAGCTTCGCGAGGCGCTCCTGGAGCTTCTCGCGGTCGTAGTCCGAGTCGGAGTTCTCGATCTCGGCGCGGATCTGGTTGACGCGACCCTGAACCTGGTCGCTGTCGCCCGAACCGTCGACGATCGTGGTCTCGTCCTTGGTGATGACGACCTTGCGGGCGCGGCCCAGCAGGTCCAGGCCCGCGTTCTCGAGCTTGAGGCCGACCTCCTCGGAGATGACCGTGCCGCCCGTGAGGATGGCGATGTCACCGAGCATGGCCTTGCGGCGGTCACCGAAGCCCGGGGCCTTGACGGCCACGGAGCGGAAGGTGCCGCGGATCTTGTTGACGACCAGGGTCGACAGGGCCTCGCCCTCGACGTCCTCGGCGATGATCAGCAGCGGCTTGCCGGACTGCATGACCTTCTCAAGGAGCGGCAGCAGGTCCTTGACCGAGCCGATCTTCGAGTTGACGATCAGGATGTACGGGTCGTCGAGCGACGCCTCCATACGCTCCATGTCGGTGGCGAAGTACGCCGAGATGTAGCCCTTGTCGAAGCGCATGCCCTCGGTGAGCTCAAGCTCCAGACCGAAGGTCTGGGACTCCTCGACGGTGATGACGCCTTCCTTGCCGACCTTGTCCATGGCCTCGGCGATGAGCTCGCCGATCTGGGTGTCGGCGGCGGAGATGGAGGCCGTGGAAGCGATCTGCTCCTTGGTCTCGACATCCTTGGCCTGCGCCAGCAGGGCGGCGGAGACGGCCTCGACGGCCTTCTCGATGCCGCGCTTGAGGGCCATCGGGTTGGCGCCGGCGGCCACGTTGCGCAGGCCCTCGCGGACGAGCGCCTGGGCGAGCACGGTGGCGGTGGTCGTACCGTCGCCCGCGACGTCGTCCGTCTTCTTGGCGACTTCCTTGACCAGCTCGGCGCCGATCTTCTCGTACGGGTCCTCGAGCTCGATCTCCTTGGCGATGGAGACACCATCGTTGGTGATCGTGGGGGCGCCCCACTTCTTCTCAAGGACGACGTTGCGACCCTTGGGGCCAAGGGTGACCTTGACGGCGTCGGCGAGCTGGTTCATCCCGCGCTCGAGACCGCGCCGGGCCTCCTCGTCGAACGCAATGATCTTGGCCATCTGAAGTGGTCCTCCAGGACTGGGGTTCCCCCTGCACCGTCGGTACGAGGGGAGGGTTGGATTGCTCCGGACCGCGCCCGCGCCCGCGACGGACGGCCTGCGTGCCCGGCGGTTCCTTCCCGCCGGACCCTGCGGGCCTCACCGACCCGGTCCTGTGTAGTAGCACTCTCACCAGGAGAGTGCTAACGCCAATGATTAGCACTCGACCCCCGAGAGTGCAAGCGGCTTCGAAGAAGCCTCGTTGAGGGGTGGCGGTCGGGCGACGGGCGGGCGCAAGCGGCTTCGGGCACACGGCCCGGGGGGGGGCGGGGCCGGACATGCGTCGAGGGTCCACATCCCTCCTCCAGGATGTGGACCCTCGTACGTAATGCGTCGCTGGTCGATCGCGCCGGGGCTAGACGGCGAGCTTGACCATGTCCGCCTGCGGACCCTTCTGGCCCTGCGAGATCTCGAACTCGACCCGCTGACCCTCTTCAAGGGTGCGGTACCCGTCCATCTGGATGGCGCTGTAGTGGACGAACACATCCGCACCACCGTCGACCGCGATGAAGCCGTAGCCCTTCTCCGCGTTGAACCACTTGACGGTGCCCTGAGCCATGCCTAACTCCCCTATTACTGGCCCTTGCGCAGGACCGCACTTCGCGGTCCCGGGTCAGAACTTGCGCCGGAACGCCTCGACCGGGGCTGAATGTATCCGCACCGCTGCTGTCTGCAACAGGTCAATCCGACGAGAAATCTGGACACGGGGATACATTGAAATAGAGTGAAAAGTTGGCATATTCCCGGGCAACTCGGACCCGGCATATCTCGCCAAAGCCCCATACCGCACTTGCACATTGACTCAATGTCAACCATCACGCGACCCGCTCATATGCGGCGGGCAAGAACAGCGGAGGGGACTTCCCCAACTCTACCGCGCCCAACCAAGCAGAATTACCCCCTCCGCTTTTACCGGAGGGGGTAATTCTGGGCTTTCGCGTGTCAGCAGCCGCCTGCGACGGCGGGAATGATCGAGACGCCCGCGCCGTCCGGCGTCACCGCGTCCAGACCGCCCTCGAAGCGCACGTCGTCGTCGTTGACGTAGACGTTCACGAAGCGGCGCAGCTTGCCCTGGTCGTCCAGGACGCGGGCGGCGATGCCCGGGTGGCTCGCCTCCAGGGAGGCGATGACCTCGGAGAGGGTCGCGCCCTCGGCGGAGACCTCGGCCTGGCCGCCGGTGTAGGTGCGCAGGATGGTGGGGATGCGGACGTTGACGCTCATGGCGCTACTGCCTTTCCGGGTGTCAGGGGGAGATCAGGCCAGGTTGGCGGAGCGGAACGCGTCCAGGCTCGGGCGGATGGTGGCGGTCTGCCCGCTGTCCGCGGCCACCGCCTCCAGGGTCTTGAGGCCGTCACCGGTGTTGAGGACCACCGTGGTCAGCGCCGGGTCGAGCTGCCCGTTCTCGATGAGCTTCTTGGTCACGCCGACGGTCACGCCGCCCGCGGTCTCGGCGAAGATGCCCTCGGTCTGCGCGAGGATCTTGATGGCCTCGACGACCTGCTCGTCGGTGACGTCCTCGACGTAGCCGCCCGTACGGCGGGCGATGTCCAGGACGTACGGGCCGTCGGCCGGGTTGCCGATGGCGAGCGACTTGGCGATGGTGTTCGGCTTCTGCGGGCGGACCACGTCGTGGCCGGCCTTGAAGGCGGTGGAGACCGGGGAGCAGCCCTCGGCCTGCGCGCCGAAGATCTTGTACGGCTTGTCCTCGACGAGCCCGAGCTTGATCAGCTCCTGCAGACCCTTGTCGATCTTCGTCAGCTGCGAGCCGGACGCGATCGGGATCACGATCTGGTCGGGCAGCTGCCAGCCGAGCTGCTCGCAGATCTCGTACGCGAGGGTCTTGGAGCCCTCGCCGTAGTACGGACGGAGGTTGACGTTGACGAAGCCCCAGCCCTCGCCGAGCGGGTCGCCGATGAGCTCGGAGCAGAAGCGGTTGACGTCGTCGTAGTTGCCCTCGATGCCGACGAGGTCGCCGCCGTACACACCGGCCATGACGACCTTGCCCTGCTCCAGGTCGTGCGGGATGAACACGCAGGAGCGGAAGCCGGCCCGGGCGGCCGCGGCGCCGACGGCGCCGGCCAGGTTGCCGGTGGAGGAGCAGGACAGGGTGGTGAAGCCGAAGGCACGGGCGGCCTCGACGGCGATGGCCACAACGCGGTCCTTGAAGGAGTGGGTCGGGTTGCCGGAGTCGTCCTTGACGTACAGCTTGCCCGTGACGCCGAGCTCCTTGGCCAGGTTGGCCGCGTCCACGAGCTTGGTGAAGCCGGGGTTCAGGCTGGGCTTGGAGGCCACGTCCGCGGGGACGGGCAGCAGCGGGGCGTAGCGCCAGATGTTGTTGGGGCCGGCCTCGATCGCGGCGCGCAGGGCCTCGGGGTCACCGGCGGGAAGGTCGTAGGCGACTTCCAGCGGACCGAAGCACTCGACGCAGGCGAAGATGGGTCCGAGTTCGAAACGGGTACCGCACTCACGACACGAGAGGCCGGTGGCAGGTCCGAGATCGACAGAGGTGGCAACAGTCTGTGCAGCCATGATGGCGAGGCCCTTTCTCCTCATCTTCCCCATGGCGCACTTCGCCATGAGACGGAATTGGCACCTTCCCTAGCCGGGGACCTCGCTGCCGCAAGCAAGCAAGCGCGAGAACCGACTGGAGGGTTGCCGGGGCTTCAACGGGCCGTGTCCCTCTGCCCCTCTGGATGAGCGGTATGGCACCGGGCCGCGCGCTCTGCGGCGCGTCCGGGCGTTTGTGCGCGGGGACCCCCGGCATGCGGTGGTCCTTCGCGTTGTTCAAGACTGTAACTGAAGGTCCGGGTGGTTGAGACAGCCGTCCGAACCGCGAGATGGATCACTTTTCGGCCGAAACCGCCGGGGAGCGAGCGACGACCAGGGAGTGCTGAACGTGCTGGAAGAGGTGGAGCGCTGGTTCGCGGACCGCTCCTGGTCCGCGGCCGACCGACCGCTCGACCAGCTGCTTTCCGCCAAGCGGGCGGCGGGCACCACGGTCAGCGTCGTCCTGCCCGCGCTCGACGAGGAGGAGACGGTCGGCGCGATCGTCGAGGTGATCCGGCGCGATCTGATCGACGGGCTGCCGCTGCCGCTGGTCGACGAACTGGTCGTGATCGACTCGGGCTCCACCGACCGGACCGCCGAGGTGGCCGCCAAGGCCGGCGCCCGGGTGGTGCACCGCGACGACATCCTGCCGCGGATTCCGGCCGTGCACGGCAAGGGCGAGGTGCTGTGGCGCTCGCTGCTGGCCACCACCGGGGACGTCGTCTGCTTCGTCGACGCGGACCTGCGGGACTTCTCCTCCGCCTTCGTGTCCGGGATCGTGGGCCCGCTGCTGACCGAGCCCGACGTGCAGTTCGTCAAGGCGATGTACGACCGCCCGCTCGGGGACGCTCCCGGCCAGGGCGGCCGGGTCACCGAGCTGGTCGCCCGTCCGCTCCTCAATCTCCACTGGCCGCAGCTGGCCGGCTTCGTCCAGCCGCTGGGCGGCGAGTACGCCGTGCGCCGGGCCCTGCTGGAACGTTTGCCCTTCCCCGTCGGGTACGGAGTAGAGCTCGGCCTGCTGGTGGACGCGCTGCACACCGTCGGACTGGACGCGCTGGCCCAGGTGGACGTGGGCGTACGGCTCCACCGCCATCAGGACGGCCAGGCGCTGGGCCGCATGGCCGCGGCGATCTACCGGACGGCGCAGCTGCGGCTCTCGCGCGGGCATCTCGTACGGCCGGAGCTGACGCAGTTCGAGCGCGGCCCGGAGGGGTTCACGCCGCGCACGTACGCCGTGGACACCGAGGAGCGGCCGCCGATGGCCGGGGTGAAGGAGTACTCCGGCCGCCGGGTGGCGTGAGGGAACTGACGTTTGAGCGGGCGGGCCCCGGGCTAGGTTCGCCGCATGGCTTCCCAGGTACTCGTTGCAGCGAACCGCGGCCCGCTCTCCTACGCACTCGACGACGACGGCACCCTCACGGCCCGGCGCGGCGGGGGCGGACTCGTCTCCGGCCTCTCCGCCGCCCTCGCCCGCCAGCCGGAGGCGCTGTGGATCTGCGCGGCGCTGTCGGACGCGGACCGAGAGGCGGTCCGCCGGTGCGTCTCCGAGCCCGGTGTCCGGATGTTGGACATCGATCCCACGACGTACGACGACGCGTACAACGGCATCGCGAACTCGGTGCTGTGGTTCACCCACCACCACCTGTACGACATCCCCCGCGAGCCGGTCTTCGACGCGGAGTTCCGCCGTCAGTGGGATTCGTACGTCGCGTACAACCACGCCTTCGCGCTGGCGCTGGCCGAGGAGGCGGGCGAGGGCGCGGCGGTGCTCGTGCAGGACTACCACCTGGCGCTGGTCCCGGGTGAGCTGCGCGAACTGCGGCCCGATCTGAAGATCAGCCACTTCACGCACACCCCGTGGGCCTCGCCGGAGTTCCTGGAGATGCTCCCCGACGACATCCGTTCGCAGCTGGTGTGGGGCATGCTCGGTGCGGACATCGTGGGCTTCCACACCTGGGCGTGGGCGGACAGCTTCTTGGCCGGCGCGCACATCGACGACACGAGCGGCATCGCCCGCCCGATCGGGGACCCGCGGCGCAGGGTGCAGCACCAGAGGAGGGGCGCGCACATCCGGTACACGGACGTGGCCGTGTACCCGCTGGGCGTGGACGGGGACGAGCTGCGGGCGCTGGCGCACCGGCCGGAGGTGAACGACAAGCTGGCGGCGCTGCGCACCGACGTCGGGGACCGCAGGACGATCGTCCGGGTGGACCGGACGGAGCTGTCGAAGAACATCGTGCGCGGGCTGCTCGCGTACCGGGAGCTGCTGACGGTGCACCCCGAGTGGCGCGGGCGGGTGGTGCACCTGGCGTCCGCGTACCCGTCCCGGCAGGACCTGGCGGTGTACCGGTCCTACACGGAGGCGGTACGGGAGCTGGCGGAGCGGATCAACGAGGAGTTCGGTACGGCGGACTGGCAGCCGGTGCTGGTGTCGGTGAAGGACGACTTCGCCCGCTCCCTGGCGGCGTACCGGCTGGCGGACGTGGCGCTGGTCAACCCGGTACGGGACGGGATGAACCTGGTGGCGAAGGAGATCCCGGTGGTGTCGGACGCGGGGTGCGCGCTCGTGCTGTCGACGGGGGCGGGGGCGTACGGGGAGCTCCGCGAGGACGCGCTGACGGTGAACCCGTACGACGTGACGGCGACGGCGCAGGCCCTGCACGCGGCGCTCTCCATGCCGGCGGGTGAGCGGCTGGAGCGCACGAAACGCCTGGCCGCCGCCGCCACGGCCCTCCCCCCGACGGACTGGTTCACGGCCCAGCTCTCCGCCCTGCGCGAGGCTTAACGGCAGCCGCTGTGCGGGGCCCTCCCGGGTAGGGGACCGGCCCTGCGGGGCCCTGTCAGCCGCGGATGGCTTCGGCCAGGGCGGCCAGGAAGCCGACCACCTCGGACGGGCCGTTCAGGACCAGGTCGGCCCGGGCGGCGAGCTCGGGGACCTCCACCGAACCACTGGCCACCAGCAGCCCCGGCAGACCGTCGGCCCGGCGCTTCTCCACCGCGGAGTACGCGGCGAGGTCGCCGAGGTCGTCGCCCGCGTAGAGGACCGCCTCCGCGTCCCGTTCCGCCAGGAACTCCGTCAGGGCGACGCCCTTGTCCATGCCCGGCGGCCGCAGCTCCAGGACGGCCCGGCCCGGCTCCACCATGAGCCCGTGGCGGGCGGCCAGTTCGGTCAGGGGTTCGCGCAGCGCCGCGAAGGCCGCCGCCGGGTCGTCCGCGCGCCGGGTGTGGACGGCCAGCGCCCGGCCCTTCTCCTCGATCCAGGTACCGCGCCAGGCGCCGATGGAGTCCAGGAACCCGGGCAGCTCGGCCCGTACGGCGGCGACTCCCGGGTGCTCGGCCGGCGCGTGGACGATGCCGGTCACCGCGTCCCACCGCTCGGCGCCGTAGTGGCCGAGGACGACGAGGTGCTCCAGCCCGGGGACACCGGCGAAGCCTCCGTAGCGGACGGCGACACCGGCCGGCCGGCCGGTGATCACGGCCACCGAGTCCACCTCGGGGGCGAGTGCGGAGAGGGCCGGGACGGCACCGGGGTGGGCCCGGGCCTGGTCCGGGTCGGGGACGATGTCGGCGAGGGTGCCGTCGAAGTCGAGCGCGACGACGGAACGGCGGGGTGCGCGGAGCAGGGCTTCGAGGCCCTCGCGTCCGGCAGCGGTGACGGGCATCGGCAAGTCGTGCGGATGGCTCCCCATACGGACGACCCTAACGGCCCCGCCGGGCCACGGCTACGGCGCGCGAGGGCCTCGCGAAGGCCTGGGGTGTCCGTCCCGCGGCGCCGTCCCTCAGCGCCGGGCCCGCTGCGCCTCGCGGATGCGGCGGAGCCGGTTGACGGTGCCGGGGGCGTGGGCCAGCGCCCGCGGGTCGTCCATCAGCACGTTGAGCAGCTGGTAGTAGCGGACCGGGGTCAGCCCCAGCCCTTCCCGTATCGCCCGCTCCTTGGCCCCGGGCCCGGGCCAGGTGCGTCCCTCGTACGCGAGCACCGCGGCCTCGGTGGCCGTCAGCCCCACGTCGTCCGTCATACCGCCAGATTAACGCCGCCCTGTGACACCCACCCGGCCCACGCCCCTCGGCGCCGGCCACGCGGCCGACGCCCCGCGGCCGATGCCCCTCGGCCGACGCCTCTCAGTGCGCGTCCGCCCTGCGCGCCGACTCCGCGATGTCCTCCAGGACCTTCGCCGGCTGCCCGCCCGGCTGCACGCTCTTGCCGATGTTCTGCTTGACGTCCTCGCTCACCCCGGCCCAGGACTTCTTGCCGACCGGGTAGAGCCGCGCGTTCGGCAGCGCCTGCAGGAACGTCTTCAGCTGCATGGCCGAGCCGCCCGTACTGGCGTCCATCGCCCGGTAGCCGGTCGTCGTGACCGGCAGCAGGTCGTACTTGTTGGTGAAGGCCGTCACGTTCTTCGCCTCGTACAGGTAGTCCAGGAACTTCCCGGACTCCTTGCGGTGGCCGTTCTTGAAGGCCATCACCCAGTCCGCGACGCCCATCGTCGGGTGGTCGGTCCCGTCGGCGGTCGGCATGGCCACCATGCCGAACTTCACGCCCTTCTCCGCCGCCTGCTTCAGCAGCGTGGGATGGCCGTTGAGCATGCCGACCTCGCCCCGCGTGAAGGCGTCGAACGCCGCCTGCCGGTCGGTCTTCGCCGGTTCCAGCGGTCCGGTCAGCCCCTGGCCGACCATCTTGTCGCGCAGGAACTCGAACGTCTTGACGTTGTCCGGGGAGTCGATCGAGTAGGCCTCTTCGTTGTCGGTGTAGCCGCCACCGCCCGCGAGCATCCACATCATCGTCTCGGCCTGCGCCTCCTCGCGGCCCAGCGGCAGCGCGAGCGGCGTCGGCACGCCCGCGGCCTTGAGCTTCTTCGCGGCGGCCTCCAGGTCGGCCCAGCTCTTCGGCTGCCAGCCGCCCTTGGCGTCCTTCGGCATGACTCCGGCGTCCGTCAGCAGCTTCTCGTTGTAGAAGAGCAGGCGGGTGCTGGCCACGAAGGGCATCCCGTACTGGACCCGCCGGACCTTGCCGGCGTCCGCGAGCGGCGCCAGGAAGTCGGCCTCGGTGCTGACGGAGAGCAGCTCCTCCGCCGTGTAGAGCTTGCCGGCGGCCGCGTAGTCGGCGTAGGCGCCGATCTGCGCGATGTCGGGGGCCTTGCCGGCCTTGACCATCTCCGCGACCTTGGCGTCGACCTCGGACCAGGAGTAGACGCTGACCTCGACCTTGACGCCGGGGTGGTCCTTCTGGAAGCCCGCGGCGAGGTCCTTCCAGTAGCCCGCCGAGGAGTTCTGCGGATTGTCCCCGTAGTCGGCCGCCACGACCCGCAGGGTCACCTCGTTGTCCCCGGTGAGGTTCCCCACGGCTCCGCAGCCCGTCAGTGCCGCGGCGGTCAGGCTCAGCGCGGCGCCGGTCGCGGCCAGGCTCAGGTAACGGCCCTTCACAGTTCTCGATCCACCCCTTGTTGTACGTACGATCCACGTAAGGTCTACACCACTTTGGCGGCTCGTCCACATCCGGAACGCACGGCGCCCGGTTCGTGGCCCGACCAAGGGCTTCGATTTTGTATGGCCACTCAACAATCCCTTCCAATGGACTAGACCTTTCCCCGCCGAGCACGCGAGACTGTCACCTGTGAAACCCGTGAAACACGCCGTGAAGCACGTCATCGCCCTCGATGTGGGCGGCACCGGGATGAAGGCCGCCCTCATCGCCGACGACGGCAGGCTGCTGTACGAGGCGCGCCGCGCCACCGGCCGCGACCGGGGACCCGACGCCGTCGTCGAGACGATCCTGGAGTTCGCCGCCGAACTGTCCGGGGTCGGCCGCGAGCGCTTCGGCGTACCCGCCAGCGCGGCCGGCGTCGCCGTCCCCGGCATCGTCGACGCCGAGAACGGGATCGCCGTCTACGCGGCGAACCTGGGCTGGCGCGACGTACCGATGCGCGAGCTGCTCAGCAGACGGCTCGGCGGCATCCCGGTGGCCCTGGGCCACGACGTCCGCACGGGCGGACTCGCCGAAGGGCGCATCGGCGCCGGCCGGGGCGCCGACCGCTTCCTGTTCGTCCCCCTGGGCACCGGCATCGCCGGCGCCATCGGCATCGCCGGCCACATCGAGGCCGGCGCCCACGGCTACGCCGGCGAGATCGGCCACATCGTGGTCCGCCCCGGCGGCCCCGCCTGCGGCTGCGGCCAGTACGGCTGCCTGGAGACCCTCGCCTCCGCGTCCGCCGTCAGCCGCGCCTGGGCGGCCGCCTCCGGCGACCCGTCCGCGGACGCCGCTGACTGCGCCAAGGCCGTCGAGTCCGGCGACCCGCGCGCCCACGAGGTGTGGCTGGCCGCGGTCGGCGCCCTCGCCGACGGCCTGGTCACCGCGATCACCCTGCTGGACCCGCGCACGCTGATCATCGGTGGCGGGCTCGCCGAGGCGGGGGAAACCTTGTTCACACCACTACGGACGGCCGTCGAGGAGCGCGTGACGTTCCAGCGGCTGCCCGACATCGTTCCGGCGGCCCTCGGGGACACCGCCGGATGCCTGGGCGCAGGGCTGCTCGCCTGGGACCTACTCGCCACGGAGGTACCTGCCTGATGTCCGGAAGCGCACACAGCACCGTCCTCTCCGGCGCCAGGGTGGTCCTGCCCACCGGGACCGTGGCGGGCGGCCGCGTCATCGTCGACGGCGAGCGCATCGCCGGCAGCGCCGGCGAGGGCGCGCGGATCGTCGACCTGACCGGACACTGGCTCGTCCCCGGCTTCGTGGACATGCACAACCACGGCGGAGGCGGCGCCTCCTTCACCTCCGGCACCGCCGAGGAGGTCCTCAAGGGCGTACGGACCCACCGCGAGCACGGCACCACCACGCTCGTCGCCTCCACCGTCACGGGCGACCTGGACGAACTGGCCCGCCGTGCCGGGCTGCTCGCCGAGCTGACGCAGGCGGGCGAGATCGCCGGCATCCACTTCGAGGGGCCGTTCATCAACCCCTGCCGCAAGGGCGCGCACAAGGAGGACCTGCTGCGCGACCCCGACCCGGCCGAGGTCCGCAAGCTGATCGACGCCGCGCACGGCGCCGCCCGGATGTTCACCCTCGCCACCGAGCTCCCGGGCGGGCTGGACTCCGTACGGCTGCTCGCCGAGCACGGGGTCATCGCCGCGATCGGCCACACCGACTCCACGTACGAGCAGACCCGCCAGGCCATCGACGCGGGCGCGACCGTGGCCACCCACCTGTACAACGCGATGCCCGGCATGGAGCACCGCGCCCCCGGCCCGATCGCCGCCCTGCTGGAGGACGAGCGGGTCACCGTCGAGCTGATCAACGACGGCACCCACCTGCACCCGGCGATGCTGGAGCTGGCCTTCCACCACGCGGGTGCGCACCGCGTGGCGCTGATCACCGACGCGATGGACGCGGCGGGCTTCGGCGACGGGATCTACCACCTGGGGCCGCTGGAGGTCGAGGTCAAGGAGGGCGTGGCCCGCCTCGTCGAGGGCGGTTCGATCGCCGGCTCCACGCTGACCCTGGACACCGCGTTCAAGCGGTCGGTGACCCTGGACAAGCTGCCCGTCGAGTCCGTGGTCCAGGCGATCTCGGCCAATCCCGCCAAGCTGATCGGACTGTACGACGAGGTCGGCTCGCTGGAGCCGGGCAAGTACGCCGACCTGGTCGTCCTGGACGCCGCGTTCGACGTCAAGGGCGTCATGCGGCGCGGCGAGTGGATCGTCGAGCCGCCGGTCTGAGGGCGGCTCCGGCTGCTGGTCCGAGCAGGTACGGAGGGAAACGGGCGGCCCGCGGGACTGGGCCGCCCGTACTGCTGTTTGGCATGATCCCGGCACATACCGAGACCGGGGCCTGCCATGATCCTCACAGTGACGCTCAACACCGCACTCGACGTCACCCACCATGTACCGAAGCTGATTCCACACACCTCGCACCGGGTCACCGCCGTGACCGAGCGGCCCGGCGGCAAGGGCCTCAACGTCGCCCGGGTGCTCGCCGCGCTCGGTCACGAGGTCACCGCGACCGGCTTCGCGGGCGGGCGCACGGGCGCCGTCGTACGCGAACTGCTCGCCGACACCGCTCGGCTGACGGACGCTCTGGTCCCCTGCGCGGGCACCACCCGGCGCACCCTGGCCGTGGTCGACGCGGCCTCGGGCGACACCACGCAGTTCAACGAGCCGGGCCCGCTGATCGGTTCCGCGGAATGGGCCGCCTTCCTCGACCGCTACGAGGCGCTGCTGGCCGGGGCCGCCGCGGTGGCCCTGTGCGGCAGCCTCCCGCCGGGCGTGCCGGTAGGCGCGTACGCGGTGCTCGTACGGACCGCCCGCGCGGCCGGGGTCCCGGTCCTCCTGGACACCAGCGGCGAGGCCCTGCGCCGCGGGGTCGCCGCCCGGCCCGAGATGATCAAGCCGAACGCCGCCGAACTCGCCGAGCTGACCGGCTCCCGCGAGCCGCTCCAGGCCACGCGCGACGCCCGCCGGCGCGGCGCGCACGCCGTGGTGACCTCACTCGGCCCAGACGGACTGCTGGCGGCCACGGCCCAGGGCACCTGGCGGGCGGCCCCGCCGCGCGCCCTGACGGGCAACCCGACCGGAGCCGGCGACTCCGCGGTGGCGGGACTGCTGTCGGCCCTCACGGAGGGCCTGGACTGGCCGGCCCGCCTGACCCGAGCGGTAGCCCTCTCGGCAGCCACGGTCCAAGCCCCGACGGCGGGAGACTTCGACCCCCGCACCTACGATGAGGTACGGGGGTCGGTGAAGCTGACGGCGTGCTAGGTCGTGTCGCCGCGGGGAAGGCTGATCAGCCCTTCTCAAGCCAGAGCTGGTCGAGGTTGACCTCGCACTGGTTCCCGGCCTCGCACGAGATCTTGACCGTGTTCGTGCCCTGCTTGAGCGTCACGAGCGACCAGGTGTTGGTCCAGCCCTTGTCCCACTCGCCCGGCTTGGCACCGGAGAAGTTCTTCATGTTGATCGGCCGGGACTGGGCCTCGCCGTTGATGGTCAGCGTGGTGCTGGCGTCCTTGCCCGGCACCCCGTAGACCATCTTCAGCTTGTACTGGCCCGCCTTGGCCACGTCCACGGTCCAAGTCGCCGCCGCTCCGGCGGCGTTCAGGCCGCCCACGTACTGGCCGCCCGCGCTCTTCGCGCCCGGGACCGTGGCCTCCAGGTGCGCGCCACCCGTGAGGGACATGCCCGCGCCCGAGGCGTCCGCCTTGGGCAGCGGGGCCTCCGGGGACTGCGAGGGGCTCGGCTGGGCCGACGAGGAGTTCTGCGGCTGCGCGGACTGCTGCCCGCCCGCCGCGCCGCCCTTGTCGTTCTTGTCCTTGTCCTTGTCGCCGAAGGTCACGGCCGCACCGATGCCGATCGCGACCGCGGCGACCACCGCGACCGCCGCGATGAGCATGCCCTTGCGGCTGGAACGGCCGCCTCCGCCGCCGTGGCCGCCCGGCGCCGGGATCGTCGCCGTGGTCTGCCCCTGCTGCGGCGGAACCCCGTAGCCGCCCGCCTGGAGCGCTTCCGGGGCCTGGTACTGGGCCTGGTAGGCCGGCTGCTGCGGCTGGGGCGGAACCTGGGCGCCGCGCTGGCCGCCGTACGTCCGCTCACCGACCGTGCGCACCTGGTTGTACGAGGTACGGGGGACACCGGGCTGCACGCCGGGCTGGCCACCGACCGTCGGGCCGGGGTAGCCGTATCCACCGCCCGACTGGGGCGGGGTGGCTCCGGCGGCCTGGCCGTCCGCGTAGAGATAGCCGAACGGATCGTCGTCCTCGGGCTTGTTCGCCCCACTGTTCGGGCCGTGGTTCGCGGGCGTCGTCATCGCAGGTCACTCCTTTCGACCCACGGGAGCCTACCCCGAACACGTGCACCCACGAGCGGCCGATCGCCTCAGCCGGCCCGGCGATGCGCCTTGGAACGGGACCTTTTCTCGATGTACATCCGCTGGTCGGCGGAGCGCAGCACCTCGTCCGCCGACATGCCGCAGCTGGCCCAGCCGATCCCGAAACTCGCGCCCACACGGACCGCGCGGCCGTCCACCCGGATCGGCGGGATGATCGCGTTGCGCAGCCGGACGGCCAGGTCGGCGGCGTCGGCCGCGCCCAGTCCGTCCGCGAGGACGACGAATTCGTCACCACCCAGCCGAGCGACGGTGTCACCGTCCCTGACGCCCGTCGTCAGCCGCCGGGCCACCTCGATCAGGACGGCGTCACCCGTGTGGTGCCCGAACCGGTCGTTGATCGACTTGAATCCGTCGAGGTCGCAGAAGAGCACCGCGAGCCCCTTCGTCCCGTCGTCGATGTCCGTCGCGGGAGCCACCGTGTGCACGTGGTGGTCGTACGGTCCCGCGCCGGGCCCGCCGGGCCCGGGCACCCCCGGGACCCCGGGAGCGGGTACAGCCGGGGCTCCGGGGTACTCGAAGGGCTCGGGGTAGGCGTCGGGCCGAAAGCCGTGCTCCCCGACGGCACCACCCGCCTCGATCCCGCCGCCCGCGTGCCCGCCGTGGCCCCCGTGCGCCCCGTTCGCCCCGTGCCCCTCGTACGCCGCGTCGAGCGCCTCCACGGCGGTCGCGCGGACCGACTGCGGCCTGCGGCACAGCCGCGCGCCGAGGCGGGAGCGCAGCTCGGCGCTGTTGGGGAGGCCGGTCAGCGAGTCGTGGCTGGCCCGGTGGGCGAGCTGGAGCTCGTGGCGCTTGCGCTCCTCGATGTCCTCGACGTGCGTGAGCAGGAAGCGCGGCCCGTCGGCGGCGTCCGCGACGACGGAGTTGCGCAGCGAGACCCATACGTACGTGCCGTCGCGCCGCCCGAGCCGCAGCTCGGCCCGGCCGCCCTCGGCGGAGGTCCGCAGCAGGGTCCCGATGTCCTCCGGGTGGACCAGGTCGGAGAAGGAGTACCGGCGCAGTACGGAGGCGGGCCGGCCCAGCAGCCGGCACAGCGCGTCGTTGGTCCGCAGCAGCCGCCCGTGCTGGTCCCCGCCCATCTCGGCGATCGCCATGCCGCTGGGCGCGTACTCGAAGGCCTGCCGGAAGGACTCCTCGCTCGCGCGCAGCGCCTGCTGTTCACGCTCCAGCCGGACCAGGGCCCGCTGCATGTTCGCGCGCAGCCGTGCGTTGCTGATCGCAATCGCCGCTTGGAAGGCGTACATCTGGAGCGCCTCGCGCCCCCACGCGCCGGGGCGGCGTCCGTTGCGCGGTCTGTCCACAGAAATGACACCCAGAAGTTCCCCGCCGGACGCGTACATGGGGGCGTAGAGGCGGTCCTCGGGGTGCCACTCGTCCGCGAAGCGCGGGTCGGGGCCGTCCGTGTGCCACTGGGGCACGTCGTCCTCCAGGAGGACCCAGCCCTCGGTGTGCGGGATGAAGCGGAGCCCGTCCCAGCTCTCACCCATCGTCAGACGGCGCTCCCAGGAGGCGCGGGAGCCGACGCGGCCGGTGATGAGCGCCTCGGCGGCGGGGTCGCCCGCGAGGGCGGCGACGACGAGATCCCCGTCAGGGCGTACGAGGTTGACACAGGCGAGTTCGTAGCCGAGGCCCACAACGATGCCGTCCACGACGGTCTGCAGGGTGTCCGCCAGGCTCCTGGCCGTGTTGAGCTCGGCCACCACCTGATGGAGCTGCCGCAGGGTCGCAAGACGGACGTACGGCTCCGACTCGGTCTCCATTGCTCGCTCTCCCCGAGACCTCGACAGCAACTCCAGGTTTGTCATCGGCGTTTCGTTGCGGTGTCCCGTCCACTGAATCACAGTGAGCTGTGCGGCAGGTACACAGGGTCAACAAATCTTGCCCTCTGTGACTCAAGTCACATGAGATGAATAAAGATGGACGGTGGGGGTTGTGTCACCTGGAGGCGCTCCCCTGCATTCCCGGGAGCAAACGATACGCCCGGGCCCGGGGAGGCCTAGGTCGACGGGCCGGGACGCGGATCGGACTCGGGCCCGATGTGCGGCGCGGGAGGGCGAGACTAGCGTTCCGAACGTGCCGAAGACGACCCCTGTACCCATGCCGCCCCCCGCCACCCTTCATTCTGAGGGCGTGAGCAACGACGAGTTCCGGGCCGCGATGTCCCGACTGACGGCGGGCGTGTGCCTGATCACCGCGCACGAGCCGCCCCTGACGCCGACCGGACCGGCCGGCGAGGACATCGGCATGACGGCGACCGCCTTCATGTCCGTGTCCCTGGACCCGCCGCTGGTGCTGGTGAGCCTGCGCGAGGGCTCCCGGATGGACGACCTGCTGGCCGAGCAGCCGCTGTGGGCGGTCTCGGTGCTCGCCGACCACCAGGTGCAGGTGGCGAGCCGCTTCTCGATGAAGAACCGCATCAGCGACCGGCTGCTCTTCGCGGACCTGCCGCACGGGCGCGGCGAGGTCTCGGGGGCCCCGCTGCTGACGGGCGCGCTGGCCACCCTCGAATGCCGTACGGAGAACCGCGTCGAGGCGGGCGACCACACCCTGGTCATCGGCCGCGTCCTGACCGCGGCGCTCCCGTCCCCGGACTCCCCGCCGCTGACGTACTTCCGCGGCCGCTACCGCCACCTGGCGGGCTGAGGCTCAGGCTGGACTACCAGTCGCGGCCGGTGCGGCCGCGCTTGGTCTCCGCCCGGGCCTTCTTCTCGCGCAGCCGACGCTCGTTGATCCCCCGGGGGATCTTCGTGGCGCGGCGCGCCTTCGGCGGCGGGGCGGTGGCCTCCGCGAGCACGGACGCCATCCGGACCAACGCCATCTCCCGGTTGCGGAACTGCGAGCGGTGCTCGGAGGCCCGTACGGTCAGCACCCCGTCCACCAGCCGGCCCGCGAGCCGCTCCAGCGCCCGCTCCTTCCAGACGTCCGGCAGCGCCTTCGTCGCCGCCACGTCGAACAGCAGCTCCACCCGCGAGTCCGAGGTGTTCACGTGCTGCCCGCCCGGCCCCGAGGACCGCGAAAAGCGCCAGGCGAGCTCCGCCTCGGGGAGCACGACCGAACCGCGAATGACATGGGGACCAGGCATGCTCCCTATGATCGCGCCCCGCGCGATGCCCGTCACCCGTATTTCACCGCGCGATTTCACCGCGCGTATTTCGCCGCGCGGAACCTACCGGCCCCCTCCCCGCGTTATGTAGGTCAGCGGTACCTTGGCCACGATCTCGCGGCCACACGAAGAGGAAGGGACACCAGTCAAAATGGCAGTAAGCCTGTCCAAGGGCGGCAACGTCTCGCTCACGAAGGAGGCCCCCGGCCTCAGCGCCGTCACGGTCGGCCTCGGCTGGGACGTCCGTACGACGACCGGTGTCGACTTCGACCTGGACGCCTCCGCCATCGCGGTCAACGCGATGGGCAAGGTCGTCTCCGACGGTCACTTCGTCTTCTTCAACAACAAGTCCACCCCGGACCAGAGCATCGTCCACACCGGTGACAACCGCACCGGCGAGGGCTCCGGCGACGACGAGTCCATCAACGTCAACCTCGCCACCCTCGCGGCCGACGTGGACAAGATCGTCTTCCCGGTCTCGATCTACGACGCCGACGCCCGCAGCCAGAACTTCGGCCAGGTCCGCAACGCGTACATCCGCGTCGTGAACCAGGCCGGCGGCGCCGAGATCGCCCGCTACGACCTCTCCGAGGACGCGGCCACCGAGACCGCCATGGTCTTCGGCGAGCTCTACCGCAACGGCGCGGAGTGGAAGTTCCGCGCGGTCGGCCAGGGTTACGCCTCCGGCCTGACCGGCATCGCCCAGGACTTCGGCGTCAACGTCTGAGCCCGACCGGCCGAAAGCGCCGCAGCCGAAGCCCCCTCCCGGCCGTCCGGGGAGGGGCTTCGCTACGTTCAGCGGGTGATCCTGCAACCGCTCGCACCCGTGGACGGCGCCCTGCCGGGCCCGGTCCTCACCGAGATCGCCGCCCTCTACGCGACCAACCGCGCCTTCTTCGAGCTCAGCGGCGATTTCCCCGACCCGGACCGCATCACGGTCGACCAGGTCGCCGCGGCCCTCGCCGACGAACTCGCCCACGACGGCGCCGAGGTGCTCCTGGCCCGCTCCGCCGGCCGGCTGGTCGGCCTGGCCGCCACCCTCGCCCACCACCCGGACCCGGCCTCCGGCGACCCGGACCCGTGGATCGGCCTGCTGCTCATCGACGCCACCGCGCACCGCGCGGGGTACGGGAGCGCCGTCGCCGCCCTCGTCGAGAATCGCTTCCGCACCGCGGGCCGGACCGGCGTACGGCTCGCCGTACTCGACAACAACCCCGCCGCCCTGGCGTTCTGGCAGTCCCGGGGCTACACCGCGCTGCGCCACGCCCGGGACCGCGAGCACGGCCGCGACTGCACGGTGCTGCGCAAGGCGCTGTAGCAGCGCCTACTTCGGCCGGTCCTCCCCGTACAGCCAGACGTCCCAGACCTTCTTCAGGTCGTGCCCCGTCGACCGCTCCGCGTACGCGGTGAAGTCGGCCGTACTCGCGTTCCCGTACCGGTGGTCGGTGGCCCAGCCCCGCAGCATGGCGAAGAACTTCTCGTCGCCGACCTCCTGCCGGATCCGCTGGAGGACCATCGCGCCCCGGACGTACACCGGGGTCTCGGAGATGTCCTTCGCGCTGGGCGGGTCGGCGGGCGGGAAGGCGGCCCAGTCGGAGTCGGCTTCCTTGTCCACCGCGGTGTCGCCCGTGCGGAAGGCATCGAAGTGCTGCTGGGCGGTGGTGCCGCCGTGGTCCTCGGACCACAGCCATTCGGCGTAGGTCGCGAAGCCCTCGTTGAGCCACATGTCCTTCCAGGACTTCGGCGACACCGAGTCGCCGAACCACTGGTGGGCCGTCTCGTGCAGGACGAGATTCTCGTCGGGCGCTCCGGAGAAGACGGGTTTGGTCTGCGTCTCCAGCGCGTACGTGAGGGACTCGGCCGGCAGCACGATCGCCCCGGCAGTGCCGAAGGGGTACGGGCCGAACCTGCGGCTGCCCCACTCCACGATCTCCGGCAGCCGCGCCAGCGCCGGGGCGCTCGCGGCCGCCTCGGCCGGCGCGACGGCCTCGTACAGGGCGACCCCGGAGGGGGTCCGGCCGGTGGTCACCTTGAACTTCCCGATCGCGGCGGTGGCCAGGTAGCTCGCCATCGGCTGCGGGCTGTGCCACACGAATTCCGTCTGCCCGCCGGGGGTGTCGGTCCGGGAGGTCAACTCGCCGTTCGAGACCGCCTCGTAGCCCTTGGGCACGGTCAGGGTGATGTCGTACGTGGCCTTGTCGCTGGGGTGGTGGTTCCCGGGGAACCAGGCCATCGACCCGATCGGCTCGCCGACCCCGACGGCCCCGTCGGCCGTGCTGATCCAGCCCTCCTTGGAGCCGTCCGCGTCCGCGATGGGCCTCGGCCTGCCGCGGTAGTCGATCTCCGTACGGAAGACCTCGCCCTTCTTGAGGTCCTTGGCGGGACGCACCGTCAGCTCCCGGCCGGTGCGGTTGTACCGGGCGCCCTCGCCCTGCACGGTGACGTCCTCGACCTCCAGGCCCGCGAGGTCGAGGTTGAAGGAGCTGAGCCCCTGCTCCGCGCGGGCCGTGATGACGGCGGTGGCGTTCAACTCCCCGTCGGCGGGGTCGTAGTCGAGGTCCAGGTCGTAGTGCTCGACCTGGTAGCCGCCGTTGCCGGCCTTGGGGAAGTACGGATCGCGCAGCCCGGACGCACCGGGCCGCCCCTGCACCGTGCCGGCCGTACACGCCGTGGTGAGGGCGAGCAGGACGGCAGCGGCGGCTGCAGGGGCGGCGGCGAGGCGGGAGGGTGCGCGGCGGTGTTCCACGCGCCCGATCCTATGAGGGCCCGATGCCTTGCTTCGGGGTGATTACTTCTCCAGGGAGTCGACGCCGGCCTTGGCGTACTTCTCGTCCAGGTCGCCGCTCGGGGCGCCGGCCACGCCGATGCCGGCGACCGGGGCGCCCTTGGCCTGCACCGGGGTGCCGCCGCCGAGGAAGAGGGTGCCGGGGATGTCCTTCAGGTTCGGGGTCTGGGCGAGGCGGCCCGCGAGCACCGAGGTCGGGGCGTTCCAGGACACGGCGGTGAAGGCCTTGCGCTGCGCCGACTCGTAGGACTGCGGGCCCGCGCCGTCGCCGCGCAGGGTGACGATGGTGTTGCCGCCCCGGTCCACGACCGCGACCGTCACCTTCTGGTTCTCCTTCTGCGCGGCGTCCAGCGCGGCCTGGGCGGCGCGGGTGGCGGCGTCGACGGTGAGGTGGGTCGTGGTGGTGAAGTTCTTCTCGTCCGCCCCGCCGTCCTTCTTCGCGGTGGCGACGGCAGCGGCGGCCGGGGCGGTCTCGGCCTGCGCGGCGCCGGCGCTGACCGCGCCGAAGGTCCCGGCGCCGAGCGCGACGGCGAGAGCGGTACCGGTGAGAACGCGGGTGCGGGTGTTCATGTCTGCTGCTCCTGGGTGCGTCGGCTGAGTACGTCGGCTCGTTCTGCTGCTCCAAGCCTGGGGCCGCAGAAGGCCCCGGCCGGTCCCCGTACCGGCTCGCGACGGCTGCCGCACCGGTTGACCCCGGGGTCAACCGATCGGTCGATGCGGAGCGGGTACGGGTGCGGATTGGCTGGTCGGCGCCATCGCGTACGACCAGGCACGATGGAGGAGCCAGACACCGACCCGGGAGCCCGCTGTGAGCCACGTGAGCCGCGTACCGCCACAGGCGCCGGGGGTGCCGGGTACGCCCGGGGTGCCGGGGATGCCGGGTGCGGCAGGTACGCCCGGGAAGGCGGACACGCGGGCCCTGGCGGCCGTCATGCACACGGCGTTCTTCCTGCTCCTCGGCGCCTCGGTCGCCCGCTTCCTGCTGCGCCACCCCGGCTCGCCCAGCACCCCGTGGATCCTCGCCCTCAGCATCACGCTCGCCCTGCTGTACGTACTCGGCCCCGCGCTCGGGGCCGCGCCCACGGTGCGCCGGCTGCTCTGGCTCGGGCTGGTGGTGGCGGTCTGGGTGGTCCTGGTCGTCCTCGCGCCCAGCTTCGCCTGGTGCGCCGTCCCCCTCTTCTTCACCGCCCTGCGCACGCTGCCGCCCCGCGCGGCGATCGTGCTGGTGGCCCTGCTGACGGTGTTCGTGGTGGCGGCCCAGCTCCAGCTCTCGCGCGAGTTCGACCCGAACCTGCTGCTGGCCCCGCCCGCGATCGCGGCCCTGGCCACCGCCGTCTTCGTCCACATGGAGCGCCAGGCCGAGTCCCAGCGCGCCCTGATCGACGACCTGATCCGCACCCGCCGCGAGCTGGCCGCCACCGAACGCCGCGAGGGCACCCTCGCCGAGCGGCAGCGGCTGTCGATGGAGATCCACGACACGCTCGCCCAGCACCTGTCCAGCCAGCAGATGCTGCTCCAGGCCGCGGACCGCACCTGGGACAGCGACCCGGCCACCGCCCGCGCGCACGTCCGTACCGCCACCGGCATCGCGGCGCGCGGGCTGGCGGAGGCGCGGCGCCTGGTCCACGACCTGGCCCCGCCGGAGCTCGAAGGGGGCGGCGGCCTCGCGGACGCGCTGCGCGCGCTCGACGCGGGCCCGGACATCGAGGTCCGCTTCCACCTGGAGGGCGCGCCGGCCCCGCTCCCGGACCGGGTCCAGTCGGCGCTGCTGCGGATCGCGCAGGGCGCGCTGGCCAACGTACGGGAGCACGCGCACGCCCGGACCGCGGCCCTGACCCTGAGCTTCCTGGGCGATCAGGTGGTCCTGGACGTCGCGGACGACGGCGAGGGCTTCACCGAGCCGCGCGGGGCGGGAGCGACCGGGGACCGCGGGCACGGGCTCCCGGCGATGCGCGCCCGCGTCCGCCAGCTCGGCGGCACCCTGACCCTCGAATCCACCCCCGGCGAGGGCACGGTCCTCTCCGCGGCCATCCCCCTGGAGCCCCCCGCATGACGACCGTAACCGGAACCGGCCCGAGCCCGAGCCCGAGCCCGATGACGACGATCCTGCTCTGCGACGACCACGCGGTGGTCCGCGCCGGCCTGCTGGCGCTGCTCGGCAGCGCGCCCGACATCGAGGTCCTGGGCGAGGCGGGCAGCGGCGAGGAGGCCGTGGCCCTGGCCGCGAAGCTGCGCCCGGACGTGGTGCTGATGGACCTCCAGCTGGGCGAGGGCATCGACGGGGTCGAGGCCACCCGCCGCATCACGGCGGTGACCGACCCGCCGCACGTACTGGTCCTGACGACGTACGACACGGACGCGGACGTCACCCGGGCCATCGCGGCGGGCGCCACGGGCTACCTGCTGAAGGCGGAGCGCCCGGAGGAGCTGTTCGCCGCGATCCACTCGGCGGCGGCGGGCCGCACCACGCTCTCCCCGCCGGTGGCGAGCCGCGTGATGGCCCACATGCGGGGCTCGCGCCCGACGCTGACGGACCGCGAACTGGACATCCTGGGCCAGCTGGCCCGGGGCCTGGGCAACCGGGACATCGCCCGGGCCCTGTTCATCAGCGAGGCCACGGTCAAGACCCACCTGGGCCGCATCTACGACAAGCTCGGTGTGGACACCCGGGCGGGAGCGGTCTCGGTGGCCAAGGAGCAGCGCCTCCTGCCGTAACGGGCCTGCCGGGGGCGGGATCCGGACACCGTGCGGGGCGTGTTCGGTCAACCGTCCCGGGATCCCCGGGAATCCTTGTCGTAGACCTGCCAAAGACAGGCCGCGCCCTGTCACGCTCTCTCGCGCCGCCACCCCGGCCACCGCGAAGGAGCCCGAGTGACCCACCCCACGTCCTCTCGCCGCACCCGCCTCGCCGTCCTCCTCGGGACGGCCGCCGTCCTGACGGCCACGGCGGTGACGGCCCCGGCGACGGCCGCGACCGCGGCCGAGCCCCCGTACGCCGCCGTCGGCGCCGGTGTCGGAACGGGAATCGGCCCCGGACCCGTCGCCGCCACCGGCACGGGCCACAGCCAGCACGCCGGCACCGTCCCCCTCACCACCTACTTCACCGGCAGCGCCTACCAGCTCCGCGACACCACCCGCGGCAACCAGCGCACCCTCGACGCCATGAACCGGACCGGCGGCGGCACCCTCTTCACCGACCCCGACAACGACTGGGGCGGCACGGGCACCCCCGCCGACCGCCAGTCCGCCGGCGTGGACGCCCACTACGCCACCGCCGTCACCTGGGACTTCTACAAGGGCGTCCTCGGCCGCAACGGCATCCGCGGCGACGGCACCGGCGTCACCTCCCGCGTGCACTACGGCAGCAACTACCCCAACGCCTTCTTCGACCCGAGCTGCTTCTGCGCCAACTACGGCGACGACCCCGCCACCGGCAGGACCCTCGCCACCCTCGACATCGTCGGCCACGAGCTCACCCACGGCGTGATCGCCTCCACCGCCGGCCTCGGCTCCTCCGGCGAACCCGGCGGCCTGAACGAGGGCACCGCCGACATCCTCGGTACCGCGATCGAGTTCTTCGCCGACAACACCACCGACGTCGGCGACTACTTCATCGGCGAACGCGTCTTCACCGACGGCCCCCTGCGCCGCATGGACCACCCCAGCCTCGACGGCCACTCCCGCGACTACTGGTCACGCGACATCGGCACCCTGGACCCGTACGCCGCCTCCGGCCCCGCCCGGCACTTCTTCTACCTCCTCGCCGAGGGCAGCGGCCCCAAGGAGATCAACAAGATCTCCTACGACTCCCCCACCTACGACGGCTCCAAGCTGCTCGGCATCGGCCGGGACAAGGCCGTCCGCATCTGGTACCGGGCCCTGAGCACCTACATGACCTCCACCACCAACTACGCCCGCGCCCGTACCGCCACCCTCACGGCCGCCGCCGACCTCTACGGCCCCGCCAGCGTGGAATACGGCCGCGTCGCCGCCGCCTGGACCGCCGTCAACGTCCGCTGACCGGACCGCACCGGTAACACCATCGGGTCGCACCCGTGACACCATCGGGTACGTGCTCGACATCGGCTACTCCCTCTCCCGGCGCTTCCCGGACCCCCCGCAGACCGACTACCGCTCGGCGGACGTCCACTCCCTGCGCCACGACCTGTTCTGCGGGGACGTCTACCTCGCCGACACCATCAAGGACCGGGAAGTGTCCACAGCCTGGGGATGGGTGCCCGTACTGGACTTCGCCTGGGCGCTCTGCGACATCGTCGAGCAGCTCGACCAGGACCCGCGAGGCAGCCGCTCCGCCCACCGCCAGTACGCCGAACTCGACTTCACCGAGTCCACCGACCGCATGCTCTTCGAGCGCCGCTTCGGCTGGGTGGACATCGAGGCCGACTGGATGCCGCCGGAGGAGGAGCCGCTGACCTTCAGCCACCGCCTGCTGCGCCGCGAGGCCCGCGACTTCCTCCACGACCTGGTCGCCGACCTCGTCGACATGCACGACGGCCTTGCCGACAACCCCGCCATCTGGACCCTCCAGGCCCGCTTCCCCCGCGTCCCGGCCTGAGTCGTCCCCCGCCCCCGCGGGGGGGGCTACGCGAGCACGCGCAGGCCCAGCTGGGCCGCCAGGGCCGGGGCCAGGTCGAAGAGCTGAGGCGGGCTGATCACCGCACCGGACAGCGCTTCCACCCCGCGCGCGATGTCCAGCTCCGCGGCCCCCCTCAGGTCCACGTCCGCCATCCGCGCCCCCGTGAAATCGGCTCCCCGCAGCGCGCACCCGCGGAACTCCACCCGCTCCAGGACCGCACCCGCGAAGTCCGCCTCCACCAGCACGCACCCGTCGAAGACCACGTCCTTGAGCCGCGCCTGCCGCAGGTTCAGGTAGTCGATCTTGCCCCCGCGGAACACCACCCGCTCCAGCACGGCCCCGTGCAACTGCACGCCGCCGAGCCGCGCCTCCACCAGCTCCACGTCCCGCAGCGAAGCCCCGGACAGGTCCGTCCCCACCCCCCGGACCCCCTCCAGCACCGAGTCCAGGATCCGGGCCTTCCCCAGCCCCGTCTCGTCCAGCGCGCACCGCCGCAGCGCGCAGTCCATGAACCGGGCCCCGATGCCCTCCTGCCCCGCCAGGTCCAGGTCCGCGAACTCCAGCCCGTCGTAGTCCCCGTCCGGCTCCAGCTCACCGCCCTGCCACGGGCTCAGCTCCGGCAGCCGCACCTCCGGCCGCCGCGCCGCCTTCACCGTGTCCCGCCGACCCTGCAGGCCCGGCTGCTCCTGCTGCCCCTGCTGCTGTTTGCGCGCCATCCCCCCATCGTCCCCCGCCCCACTGACAACGCCCGCCGGGGCCTTGACCTCAACCGCGCTTGAGGTCAGAGCCTGTCGGCATGGACACCATGCGCGCCATCCGCCTCCACGCCTTCGGCCCCGCCGAGAACCTCGTCCACGAGCGCACCGAGACCCCCGTACCGGCCCCCGGCCAGGTCCGCATCGCCGTGGCCGCCGCCGGAGTCCACCTCCTCGACACCGCCCTGCGCCAGGGCATGGACTCCCCCGTCCACGCCCTGCCCGAGCTCCCGACCATCCCCGGCCGCGAGGTCGCCGGCACCGTCGACGCCCTCGGCCCCGGCACCGACCCCGCCTGGCTCGGCCGCCAGGTCGTCGTCCACCTCGGCTTCGCGCCCGGAGGCTACGCCGAGTACGCCGTCGCCGACGCCGACCGCCTGCACCCCGTACCGCCCGGCCTCGACCCCGCCCAGGCCGTCGCCATGATCGGCACCGGCCGCACCGCCCTCGGGATCCTCCAGTTCGCCGACCTCGGCCCGGACTCCACCGTCCTCGTCCCCGCCGCCGCCGGCGGCATCGGCACCCTGCTCGTCCAGTACGCCCGGGGCGCCGGCGCCACCGTCATCGCCCTCGCCGGCGGCCCCGCCAAAACCGCCCTGGCCGCCGCCAACGGCGCCCACCTCGCCCTCGACTACACCGCCCCCGACTGGCCGCAGGCCGTACGCGAAGCCCACCCGGCCGGCGCCACCGTCCTCTTCGACTCCGTCGGCGGCCCCACCGCCCGCGCCGCCCTCGACCTCCTCGCCCCCGGCGCCCGCCACCTCGTCTTCGGCTGGTCCGCCGGCCCCATCCCCCTCACCGAAGCCGACCGCGCCCGCCTCACCGCCCGCGCCGTCACCACCGAGAACGTCCTCGGCCCCGCCATGCTCCGGCGCGCCGGCGGCGAAAACCCCCTGCGCCTGCTCGAAACCCGCGCCCTCGCCGAAGCCGCCGCAGGCCGGCTCCGGCCCGCCCTCCAGCGCTACCCGCTCGCCGAAGCGGCCGCCGCCCACCACGCTTTGGAGACCCGCGCCACCACCGGCAAGGTCGTCCTCGAACCCTGAGGGGCACCGGACCCACGCCGCTAATATCGGATGACAGCGGGCCGTATCCGCACGTACCGTCCACCGACGTGGACCCGCTCACCGAAAAACAGATCCGTTCGTCCTTCGTGAACTGCACGAAGGGTGAGGCAGCGCGCCTCAAGCTCCCGCTGGACTTCAGCGAACTCCCCTGGGAAGACCTCGACTTCCTCGGCTGGGTCGACCCCGGCGCACCGCTGCGCGCCCACCTCGTACGCCAGGACGCCGACGGCACCCCCGTCGGCATCACCCTGCGCGTCCCGGGCACGAGCCGCACCAGCGCCCTCAAGTCCAGCGTCTGCCAGATCTGCCTCACCGGCCACGCCGCCTCCGGCGTCTCCCTCCTGGTCGCGCCCCTCGCCGGGGCCCGCGGCCGCGAGGGCAACACCGTCGGCATCTACGTCTGCTCCGACCTCGCCTGCTCCCTCTACGTCCGGGGCAAGCGACAGCCGAAGCTGCGCGCGGGCCGGTACGAGGAGACCCTCACCCTCGCCGAGAAGATCGACCGCACCCGCACCAACCTCGACTCCTTCACGGCCAAGATCACCGCCTGAGCCGTACCCCGGCCCGGCGCAGCGGCATCAGCCCTGCGCCGAGCCGAGCCTCTTCAACGGCTCATCGGTCAGCCGGTACACCGACCACGCGTCCTGCGGCCGCGCGCCCAGGGCCTCGTAGAACGCGATCGTCGGCGCGTTCCACTTCAGCACCGCCCACTCCAGGCGCTCGTACCCGCGCTCCACACAGATCCGCGCCAGCTCCGCCAGCAGCGCCTTCCCGTACCCGCCGCCGCGCGCGCCGGGCCGTACGTACAGGTCCTCCAGGTAGATCCCGTGCACCCCGCGCCACGTCGAGAAGTTCAGGAACCAGACCGAGAACCCGACTGCCTCCCCGTCCTCCGTCTCCGCGATGTGCGCGAACGCCGCCGGCCGCATCCCGAACAGCGCCTCCCGCAACTGCTCCTGCGTGGCCCGCGCCTCGTGCGGCACCTTCTCGTACTCCGCCAGCTCGCGGATCATGGAATGGATGACGGGAACGTCTTCGACGACGGCGCTACGGATCATGCGAGCACCCTAGGGGGCGTCCGCCGGGCCGATACCGACGGCCTTCAGCGTCTGCGCGAACGCCGCCGCGTCGAACATCGCCCCGTCCTTCGACCCCACCGGCCGGCCGTCCACCAGCACCATCGGCGTCCCCTGCGCCCCCGTCGCCTCGAACGCCTTCTCCGCCTCGCCGACCCACCCCTCGTACGTCCGCTCCGCCACCGCGCGGTCGAACGCCTCCCCGCGCAGCCCCGGCACCGCGGCCGCGATCGCCAGCAGATGCCCGTCCGTGAACTTCGCCTTCGGCCGGCTCGCGAACACCGCCGCCTGGTACTCCGCGAACTTCCCCGCCTCCACCGACGCCCGCAGCGCGTTCACGGCCCGCACCGAACCACTGGCCCCGCCCCGGTCCAGGAACGACGCCAACAGGTACTCGACCTTGACCTTCCCCTCCGCGGCCAGCTTCAGCAGCACCTCACCGCCCGCCCCCTCGAACTTCGCGCAGTACCCGCACCGCGGGTCCACCAGCACCTGCGCCGTACGGGGCGCCGCCGCGTCCCCGACCACGATCTTCGCCCCGTCGACCCGCGCCGGCAGCTTCGCCAGCCGACCGGCGATCGGGCTCGTCCGCACCACCCCGGCGGCGCCGGAACCGGAACCGGCCCCCGACCCCTCCCCGGCGCCACACCCGGCCACCGCTCCGCCGAACAGGGCCGCCGCCGCGACCGCCCCGACCACACGCCCTGTCCTACGTATGCCCACCATCAACCAAACCTCTCACAACCGGTACAAACTCCCCACCGGCACCCTACGGACCCCACCACCCCCGCCACATCAGCCAAAAGGCCACCTCCCCCACCCCAAAACCCGACATCCGGTACCTGGACACCCCTCCACAACGCCCTGTACCAACTCCCCATGACGATCAACGGCGGCATCTCCTTCTGGTACGCGACGGACCGCACCGCCACCCAGCAGCCACCCCGTGCCCCCCTCACCGGCCACGCCACGGCCGACGTCGTCATCGTCGGCGGCGGCTACACCGGCCTGTGGACCGCCTACTACCTCAAGACCGCCGCCCCCGACCTCCGCGTCACCGTCCTGGAGCAGAAGTTCTGCGGCTACGGGGCCTCCGGCCGCAACGGCGGCTGGCTCTACAACGGCATCGCCGGCCGCGACCGCTACGCCGAACTCCACGGCCGCCAGGCCGCGCTCCGCCTCCAGCAGGCCATGAACGAGACCGTCACCGAGGTCATCGACACCGCCGCCAAGGAGGACATCGACGCCGACATCCACCGCGGCGGCGTCCTCGAAGTCGCCCGCACCCCCGCCCAGCTCAGCCGCCTCAAGGCCTTCCACGCCGCCGAACTCGCCTTCGGCGAGAGCGACCGCGAGCTCTACGACGCCACCGACACCCGCGCCCGCATCGACATCGCCGACGCCGTCGGCTCCAGTTGGACCCCGCACGGCGCCCGCATCCACCCCCTCAAGCTGGTCAAGGGCCTGGCCACCGCCTGCGAACGCCTCGGCGTGGTCATCCACGAATCCACGCCCGTCACCGAAATCGCCCCCCGCCGGGCCATCACCCCGTACGGCACCGTCCGCGCCCCGTACGTGCTGCGCTGCACCGAGGGCTTCACCGCCGCCCTCAAGGGCCAGAAGCGCTCATGGCTCCCGATGAACTCCTCGATGATCGCGACGGCCCCGCTTCCGCCCGAGGTGTGGTCCCGCATCGGCTGGTCGGACGCCTGCACCCTCGGGGACATGGCCCACGCCTACATGTACGCCCAGCGCACCGCGGACGACCGCATCGCGATCGGCGGCCGTGGCGTCCCGTACCGCTTCGGCTCCCGCACGGACACGGACGGCACCACGCAGCAGTCGACGATCGATTCCCTGACCGCGCTCCTGACGTCCTTCTTCCCGATCCTCACGGGAGTGGAGATCACCCACGCCTGGTCGGGCGTCCTCGGCGTCCCCCGCGACTGGTGCGCGACGGTCACCCTGGACCGCACGACGGGCCTCGGCTGGGCCGGCGGCTACGTCGGCTCGGGCGTCGCCACCTCGAACCTCGCGGCCCGCACGCTCCGCGACCTGGTCCTGGGGAGCTCCACGGACCTCACCACCCTCCCCTGGGTCAACCACCGCGTCCGCCGCTGGGAACCGGAACCCTTCCGCTGGCTCGGCGTCCAGGCCCTCTACGCGGCCTACCGCGAGGCCGACCGCCACGAATCGGCGACCCACACCCCGACCACAACCCCCCTGGCCCGCCTGGCCAACCGCATCTCAGGCCGCCACTGACGCCTCCGCGCCCATACGAAAGGCCCCGGACCACAAGAGCCCGGGGCCTTCCACTTCCATCCGATTCCCTCGACCAGAAACCCTCTGACCTGGGACGGAGCCCCCTGTCGGATTCGAACCGACGACCTACGCATTACAAGTGCGTTGCTCTGGCCGGACTGAGCTAAGGAGGCGTAACCGCCCTCACTTTACACAGCGCCCCATCCCCCGGGCCATCACGTTGTCCCGCCCACGGGGTACCCGATACGGCCGACCAGGGAGGCCGCCCGGGCGGGGGTGAGGTCCGGGTTGAGGGCCTTCAGGACGGTCTCCGTGAGGGGGCGGAGGTCCCAGACGTGCCGGACCGCCGCCGGGTCGAGGGCCCTTTCGTAGTAGGCCTCGGCGAACTCCCGGTAGGCCTCCGCGGTGCCCGCCGCCAGGACGCGGAAGAGGTGGCCCGTACCGTCGTCCGTGTCCGCGGGGATCTCCACCGGCCCCGCCCGCCAGGCGGTGTCGGCGCTCTCCCGCCAGAACACCACGGTCGCCACCTGCACCTCGTCGTCACAGAAGGCGGGCTCCGCGAGCAGCGGCCGGAACACCTCGGGCAGGGTGTCCACGAGTCCGGGCCACAGCTCCATGTCCTCGTTCGTGTAGGGGCTCATCCAGGACTCGTGGTCGAACCCGCGGCCGAAGACCCCGTCGGGCGTGAAGAGGATCGCGTACTCGTCACCCGCGCCGTTGTTCATGAGAGCGGCCTCGACCCCCGGGCCCCACACGGTGTCGTACGAGAAGTAGCGGTACTCCGTTTTGCCGCTGATCAGCAACTCCAGTGCCGCCATGGCCCGGCAGCGGGCGCGGAGGGCGGGGATGTCGGGCAGGACGCGGATCAAGTCGTGGACGTTCATGGGCGCAGCCAAGCAGACGGCTCCGACAGAGGCGGAAGTCACGGTCGCCGGGGTGCTGACAGGACGGGGAACGGGGAGGTAGCGTCGGGCGGAGTCCTCGTATCTGGACTAGACCTTCCACTCGGATCGTCCGGCACGTTCCTGCCGGTAGAAGGGATTCATCACCATGGCTTCTGTCACCTTCGACAAGGCGACCCGGCTGTACCCCGGCGGCGACAAGCCCGCCGTCGACGAGCTGGAGCTGCACATCGAGGACGGCGAGTTCCTCGTCCTCGTCGGGCCCTCCGGCTGCGGCAAGTCCACCTCGCTGCGCATGCTGGCCGGCCTGGAGGACGTCAACGGCGGCGCCATCCGCATCGGCGACCGCGACGTCACGCACCTGCCGCCCAAGGACCGGGACATCGCGATGGTGTTCCAGAACTACGCGCTCTACCCGCACATGACCGTCGCCGACAACATGGGCTTCGCGCTCAAGATCGCCGGCGAGGACAAGGCGACCATCCGCAGGAAGGTCGAGGACGCGGCGAAGATGCTCGACCTCACCCAGTACCTCGACCGCAAGCCGAAGGCGCTCTCCGGCGGCCAGCGCCAGCGCGTCGCCATGGGCCGTGCCATCGTGCGCAAGCCGCAGGTGTTCCTCATGGACGAGCCGCTGTCGAACCTCGACGCCAAGCTCCGCGTGTCCACCCGCACCCAGATCGCGGCGCTCCAGCGCGACCTCGGGATCACCACCGTCTACGTCACCCACGACCAGGTCGAGGCCATGACGATGGGCGACCGGGTGGCGGTCCTCAAGGACGGTCTGCTCCAGCAGGTCGACACCCCGCGCAACATGTACGACCGCCCGGCCAACCTCTTCGTCGCCGGCTTCATCGGCTCCCCCGCCATGAACCTGGTCGAGGTCCCGATCGCCGAAGGCGGCGTGAAGTTCGGCGACCGCGTCGTCCCGGTGTCGCGCGAGGCGCTGTCCGCCGCCGCGGACGCGGGCGACCGCACCGTCACGGTCGGCGTGCGCCCGGAGCACTTCGACATCGGCACCGAGGGCGGCCTGACGATCGTCGTCAACGTCGTCGAGGAGCTCGGCGCCGACGGCTACGTCTACGGCCGCACGACCGAGGCCGAGGGCGCGCAGGACATCGTGGTGCGCGTGGGCGGCCGCCAGGTGCCGGAGAAGGGCTCGACACTGCACGTGGTGCCGCGGGCCGGCGAGATCCACGTCTTCTCGACCTCGTCGGGCGAGCGTCTCTCCGACTGACCCCGTGCGCGAGTGAGTCGCGAGCGAGTCGCGAGTGAGTACGGACAGGGGCGCTCCTTCCCGGGGGCGCCCCTGTCCGCGTCCCCCATCCGCGTCCGCCATCCGGGGCAGACCGGGCCATTCGGGCCCACCCGTCAACCCTTAATTCGAAAAGCCACGTCGAACCATCCCCCGACCGGGTGACTAAATGTCGCCAAATCTTCACCGAGCGCTACTCTCGCCCTCGTGACCCATTCTGCCCGCCGTATCGGCCGTTCCCTCGCCCTGGTCCTGCCCGTCGTCCTGGTCCTGTCCGGGACCCTCGCGGTCACCATGGTCCCCTGGGCGGACAACACGCCTTCCCAGATCCTGACCGCCTCCGCCGAGGACGTGTCCGTCCCCGCGAAGCCGCGCGCCGCGCAGGACGTGCTGCGCGAAAAGCTGCTGGGCGAGCTCCAGCAGGGCGAGACCCCGGGCGACGTCCTGACGCACCTTCAGCAGGAGGTGGACCGGCGCCCGTCGCTGGCCGAGCACTGCGTGGGGATCGCGCGGGCGCTGGGGCGTGCCGCCGTGGACGTGTACGGCCCGACGAAGGCGCAGTCCTTCGCGCGTCCCGTCTGCGACACCGCGTACGCGACCGGCGTCGCCTCGATGGGCTGACGGCTGCCGGGCGTCGCCGTTCTCCCCCGCGCCGGGGCCTCTACCCTGACGGCCATGACCGACGCACCCCCCGTGTCCCGCTCCTCCGTTTCCGCGGCCGCGTACCCGGCCTCCCTCGCTCAGGCGCCTGTTCAGGCGGTCGTGCTGGCGGGCGGCCAGGGTTCGCGGCTGCGTCCGTATACGGACGACCGGCCGAAGCCGATGGTGGAGATCCCGGGAACCGGGGTGCCGATCATCGGGCACCAGCTGGCCTGGCTGGCGGCCGAGGGGGTGACGGACGCCGTGGTGTCGTGCGGGCACCTCGCGGAGGTGCTCCAGGACTGGCTGGCGAAGGCGGACCTGCCGTTGCGGGTGACCACGGTGGTCGAGGAGGAGCCGCTGGGGCGCGGCGGCGGGCTGAAGTACGCGGCTCGCCATCTGCCGTACCCGGACCGGCCCTGGTACGCGACGAACGGTGACATCTGGACGCGGTTCTCGCTGCGCGAGATGGCTGAGTTCCACGCCGAGCGGGGGGCGACGGCGACGCTGGCGCTGGCCCGGCCGCGGATCCCGTGGGGGGCGGTGGAGACCAACGAGTTCGGGCAGGTGCTGGACTTCATCGAGTCGCCGCCCTCGCCGTATCTGATCAATGCGGGCGTGTACGTCTTCGGTCCCGAATTCGCGGCGCTGCTGCCGGATTTGGGCGACCACGAGCGTACGACCTTCCCGCGGCTGGCCCGGGAGCGGCGGCTGGCGGGCTTCCCGCTGCCGCAGGGGGCCTACTGGCGGGCGATCGACACGGCGAAGGACCTGACCGAGGCGGCGCGGGAGTTGGCCGCCCAGAGCGGCTCCTGAGGCCCTCGTACGGCAGAAGGCGCAGAAGACGCAGAAGGCGGAGTACGGAGAAGGGCCCGGCGCGCTGTGTGCGCGCCGGGCCCCTTTCCGTACCGTCGTCAGCCGAGGAGGCCGCCGACCAGTCCGGGCTTCTTCGGCGGGGCGTCCCCGCCGCCGCTGCCGCCTCCGCTGCCGGTGCTGGAGGACGGCGGCTTCGGGGTGGACTGCTTGGGCGTGCTGCCCGAGTTCTGGCCGCTGCCGGAGCCGCGGGTCGCGGTCGGCGACTGCGAGCCGGTGCCGGCCGTCTCCTTGGCGGTGGAACCGGTGCTCCCGCGCCCGGACTTGGCGGTCGGCGCCGAGGCGCTGGCGGTGGGTTCGGCCGCCTTGGAGGGCTGCTGGGTGGCGGGCTGCTGCTGCGGCCGCTGCTGCTTGCCGGCCGGGGCCTGCGGGAGCGGGGAGCCGGGCAGGTAGTTGCTGGGGGCCTGGCCGGGTCCGGGGACGGTGACCACGGTGGTGGAGCGGACGGCGCCGCCGAGGAGCGAGCCGGTGAGCAGGGTGAGTCCGCAGACGACGGTGGCCATGATGGTTCCGCGGCGCAGGACGCGGCGGCGCAGCCGCCAGATCTCCGAGCGCGGTCCGAGGGTCCGCCAGGCCTCGCCGGCGAGGCGCCCGTCGAGGGAGTAGACGGGGGCGCCGGCGATGATCAGCGGGCTCCAGGCGGCGAGGTAGATGATGTCGGGGGCGTCGTAGGCGGGGACGGTCTTCCAGCTGACGGTCATCAGCAGGGCGGCCGACAGCAGGGCGCCGATGCAGGCGGCGAACCGCTGCCACAGGCCCAGGACGGTCAGTACGCCGACGATGACCTGGAGGAAGGCCACGCTGAGCCCGGCCCCGACGGGGTGGGCGAGGGCGAAGTCGCGCAGGGGTTCGGCGAGTGCCCAGGGGTGGAGGGTGCGCAGCCAGGTGACCATGGAGCCGCGTTCGCCGCCGTCGAAGTAGACGGGGTCGCACAGCTTGCCCATGCCGGCGTAGATGCAGATGAAGCCGAGGAAGACGCGCAGCGGGAGCAGTACGACGCCGAGGTTCATCCTGCGGCCGGGGTAGTACGAGGACTGCCCGCGGGTGTCGGAGGGGTTGCGGCGGGAGTCGGCGCCGGGGCCGTCGTACGGTCCGCCGCCGCCCGCGTACCGGGGGTCGTAGGGGAGGTCGCGTACGGGGGTCAGCGGACGGGTCTCGTCCGGGTCTCCGTACGTGCGCTGGCCGATGACGGTCGGCGTGGCCAGCGTGTCCTCGGCGAGGTCGCGGGCGAGGTCGACGCGGGGAATGGTCTGGGTGGCGCCGGCATCCACGTCGTCGAAGCCGCCGTGTCCGCGCCCGTGTTCGCGTACGGCCTGGAGGAGTCCGCCCATGGCGGCGGTGTCGCCGGGGGCGGACTTGCCGCTCCAGACGACGGGGGCCCGGCGGCGGCCTGCGCCGGCAGCGGCGGCGACCACGGCGCCGCCGAGGACGGGCACGCGGCCGGGGGCGTTCGCGGGCTTGGAACGCGCGCTCGGGCTCGGTGCGAGCCGCACGCGGAAGCTGGCGTGGTTGACGATGACCTGTGCGGGGTCGCACGGCACCTTGACCATGCTCAGCGCGGGCTGGTCGTCGAACCCTGACGTTCTGGTGTCCACACTCATCTAACCGAGTGATCAGTGTTTAGGACACTGCCTTGACGGGAGGGATGTGTCCGAGACCCGTCAAGATCAAGCCACCCCGCCCGAAACGGGCGGGGTGGCACGCTCACGGGTCACGCCCGATGAGCCAAGTGGATCAATGGATCCCTGGATCCGCGGGCCCGCGGCCCCGTGGATCCGCGGATCAGGTGCGGGGCGTCGTCGCGCGGCGGCGGGCCGCCTCGTAGAGCACGACGCCCGCGGCGACACCGGCGTTGAGCGACTCGGCGCCGCCCGGCATCGGGATGCGGACGAGGTAGTCGCAGTTCTCGCCGACGAGGCGGCCGAGGCCCTTGCCCTCGGAGCCGACGACGATGACGACCGGGCCCGCGAGCTCGGCGAGGTCGTTGACGGTGTGCGTGCCCTCGGCGGCGAGGCCGACGATGGTCATGCCGGCCTTCTTGTAGTCCTGGAGGGCGCGCGTCAGGTTGGTGACGCGGGAGACCGGGGTACGGGCGGCGGTGCCGGCCGAGGTCTTCCAGGCACCGGCGGTCATGCCGGCTGCGCGGCGCTCGGGGATGACCACGCCGTGGCCGCCGAAGGCGGAGACGGAGCGGACGATCGCGCCGAGGTTGCGGGGGTCGGTGACGCCGTCGAGGGCGACGATGAGGGGGTCCTCGCCGTTGTCGTACGCGGCGGTCGTGAGGTCCTCCGGGTGCGCGTACTCGTAGGGCGGGACCTGGAGGACCAGGCCCTGGTGGTTGAGCCCGTTGGTCATCCGGTCGAGCTCGGGGCGCGGGGCTTCCATCAGGTTGATGTTGCCGCGCTCGCCGGCGAGCTGGAGGGCCTCGCGGACGCGCTCGTCGTTGTCGATGAACTGCTGGACGTAGAGGGTGGTGGCGGGAACGCCGTCGCGCAGCGCCTCGAAGACCGGGTTGCGGCCGACGACCATCTCGCTGGTGCCCTTGGGGCCGCCGCGGCGGGGGGCGGGGCGGCGCTTGGCGGCCTGGCGGGCCATGGCGTTGCTGATGCGGTTCGCCTTGTGCTTCTTGCGGTCCTCGGCCTTGGGCGTGGGGCCCTTGCCCTCCAGGCCCTTGCGCCGCTGGCCACCGCTGCCGACCGTGGCGCCCTTCTTGTTGGACGTGCGGCGGTTCCTGCGCTGGCTGTTCCCGGCCATGACCTCTACCTGTTTTCGTTGATGCTGCGATATGTACGTATGAAGAGTGTGCCGCCCGGGACGCCGGGCGGCACAGTCGGACTGCTCCGGGCGGCGGCGGCTCAGCGCGGGCCGAGCGACCAGCGCGGTCCCGTGGGGCTGTCCTCGATGACCAGGCCCGACTGCTGGAGCTGGTCGCGGATGGCGTCGGCGGTCGCCCAGTCCTTGCGGGCCCGGGCGGACTCGCGCTGCTCCAGGACGAGGCGTACGAGGGTGTCGACGGCGCCGTGGAGGTCCTCGCCGCGGTCGGACTCCCCGGCCCAGTGCGGGTCGAGGGGGTCCAGGCCGAGGACGCCGAGCATGGCCCGTACCTCGGACAGCCGGGCGATGGCGGCGTCCTTGTCGTCGGCGGCGAGGGCGCTGTTGCCCTGGCGGACCGTGGTGTGGACGATGGCGAGCGCCTGCGGCACGCCCAGGTCGTCGTCCATGGCCTCGGCGAAGGCCGGCGGGACCTCGGAGGCCGGGTCGACGGTCTTGCCGGCCTTCTCGATGACGCGCTGGTAGAAGCCCTCGATGCGCGCGAAGGCGGACTCGGCCTCGCGCAGCGACTCCTCGCTGTACTCGATCATCGAGCGGTAGTGCGGGGTGCCCAGGTAGTAGCGCAGGACGATGGGGCGCCAGACCTTGAGCATCTCGGAGACGAGGACGGAATTGCCGAGCGACTTCGACATCTTCTCGCCGGAGAGGGTGACCCAGGCGTTGTGCATCCAGTACTTCGCGAACTCGTCGCCGAAGGCCTTGGCCTGGGCGATCTCGTTCTCGTGGTGCGGGAAGATCAGGTCGAGTCCGCCGCCGTGGATGTCGAAGGCGCTGCCGAGGTACTTGTGCGCCATCGCGGAGCATTCGAGGTGCCAGCCGGGACGGCCGCGGCCCCACGGGGTCTCCCAGTCGGGCTCGCCGGGCTTGGAGGCCTTCCACATGGCGAAGTCGCGAGGGTCGCGCTTGCCGGTGATGCCCTCCTCGGCGGGCTGGCGCAGGTCGTCGATGTTCTGGTTCGACAGCTCCAGGTACCCGGGGAAGGAGCGCACGTCGAAGTAGACGCTGCCGTCGGCCTCGTAGGCGTGACCGCTCTCGATGAGGCCGCGCATCATCTCGATCATCTCGGGCACGTGGCCGGTGGCGCGCGGCTCGTACGTGGGGGGGAGGCAGCCCAGCGCGTTGTAGCCGTCGTTGAAGGCGCGCTCGTTCTCGTATCCGATGGACCACCAGGGGCGGCCCTGGTCGGCCGACTTCCAGATGATCTTGTCGTCGATGTCGGTGACGTTGCGGATGAAGGTGACGTCGAGGCCGCGGTAGGTGAACCAGCGGCGCGCGATGTCGAAGTTCAGGTACGAGCGGACATGCCCGATGTGCGGGGCCGCCTGGACGGTGGCGCCACAGAGGTAGATCGAGACGCAGCCCGGAACGAGCGGGGTGAAGTCGCGGATCTGCCGGGCGCTGGTGTCGTACAGGCGAATAGTCACGGCATCCAGGGTAGTGGGCCTGTAGCAGTGCCCCGCGACCCTTTCGGGGCGCGGGGGTGCTTTGTTGCGGAAGCGGTGTCCTCCGCTTTACGGATTCGTCCGGTACACCAGTGCGGTGGCGATGGCGGCGAGGCCTTCCGCGCGGCCGGTGAGACCGAGGCCGTCGGTGGTGGTGCCGGAGACGGAGACCGGGGCTCCGGCGGCCGCGGAGAGGGTCTTCTGCGCTTCCTCGCGCCGCTTGCCGATCTTCGGGCGTACGCCGATCACCTGGATGGCGATGTTGCCGATCTCGAAGCCCTCGGCGCGGACGATGCGGGCGGCCTCCGCCAGGAGGGTGACGCCGGCGGCGCCGGACCACTCGGGGCGGGAGGTGCCGAAGTGCGCGCCGAGGTCGCCGACGCCGGCGGCGGAGAAGAGGGCGTCACAAGCGGCGTGGGCGGCGACGTCGCCGTCGGAGTGGCCGGCGAGGCCGTCCTCGCCCTCCCAGAGCAGCCCGGCGCACCACAGCTCGCGCCCGGCCTCGAAGGCGTGCACGTCGGTGCCGATCCCGACGAGCGGGATCAGCGGGGCGGCGGAACCGGCGGGGCTAGTAGGCATCGGTGGCCCTCCTGCGGGCGAGTACGGCCTCGGCGAGGACCAGGTCGAGCGGGCGGGTGACCTTGAAGGCCTCTTCGTGGCCGGGGACCACCATGACGGTGACGCCGAGCTGTTCCACCATTCCGGCGTCGTCGGTGGCGCCCTCGCCGTTGACGGCGATGGCCTCGTGCGCCCGTACGAGGGTCGCGAGGTCGAAGCCCTGCGGGGTCTGTACGGCGCGCAGCCGGGCCCGCTCGGGGGTGGCGACGACCGGCTCGGCCTCGCCGGGCCTGCCGGGCTCGACCTCCTTGACGGTGTCGGCCAGCGGCAGCGCCGGCACCACGGCGGGCGAGCCTTCGCGCACGGCCTCGATGACGGAGTCGACGGTGTCCACGGGGACGAGCGGGCGGGCCGCGTCGTGGATGAGGACGGAGGTGACGTCCGCCGGGAGCGCGGCGAGGCCGGCGTTCACGGATTCCTGGCGGGTCTCGCCGCCGGGGACGACCAGGATCTCGGTCCGGTCGGGCAGCGTGTGCTCGTCGACGAGCCGGCGCACCTCGGCGGCGCCGTCGGACGGGGCCACGACCACCACGAGGGAGACGGCCCGGGAGCGGGCCATGGCGCGGACGGCGTGGATGAGCATGGGGGTGCCGCCGATGGCCCGAAGGGCCTTGGGGGCGCCGGGGCCGAGGCGTACCCCCCGGCCGGCGGCCGGGATCACCGCGGCGGTGCGGTGGGGGCGCGATTCGTCAGACATCAGTAGCTCCGAGCCAGGTTTGTGACTTCGGCCGACATGGGTATGGCCTGAAGGGTGCCGGGTGCGACGCCCTCGCCCCTTCCGTGACGACCGGTCGAGCAGGCTGGTCGGGCAGGCTGTCAGGACCCGGCACGCCGGTGGGAAAAGTGCAGAAAAGGTGTGGGTACAGACATGCCGCAGCGCCCGGCAACAGCCCTCCCGTGGAGGAGAGGGCATGTCATCGGGCACCGCGGCACAACTGTGTGAAGGATTTCTCGCGTCAGGACGCGAGAACCTCGTCGAGGAGGGCCTCTGCCTTGTCCTCGTTGGTGTTCTCCGCGAGCGCGAGCTCGCTCACCAGGATCTGGCGCGCCTTCGCGAGCATGCGCTTCTCGCCCGCGGAAAGCCCGCGCTCACGCTCACGACGCCACAGGTCACGCACCACTTCGGCGACCTTGATGACATCGCCAGAAGCGAGCTTCTCCAGATTTGCCTTGTAGCGCCGGGACCAGTTCGTCGGCTCTTCGGCATACGGTGCACGAAGCACCTCGAAGACCCGGTCCAGCCCGTCCTGGCCGACTACGTCGCGAACGCCGACGAACTCCGCATTGTCCGCAGGCACACGAACCGTCAGGTCGCCCTGGGCGACCTTGAGCACCAAGTAGGTCTTGTCCACGCCTTTGATCTGGCGAGTTTCGATGGCCTCGATCAGCGCGGCCCCGTGATGGGGATAGACCACGGTGTCGCCAACCTTGAACGTCATGTGACAGGTACCCCTTCCGTGGCTATCCAGGGTAACACGAGAACTGACTGTTATGAATGGCGTTTTCGCAGGTCAGGGCACATCTCGGGGCTTGACAACAGCGACAGGAACGTGCTGCGAAGGGCTTCCGGAGGGGGGTATTCGCAGGTCGGAGGCGCTGTGCGGACCGGGCGAAACGGCCACGCTACACCCGGGCACGGGTCCCACCAGTGTGACGTACGTCCCGTTTTGCCGGTTTCGAAGCCGGGAAACCGAACTACTCCGTTCGACTGGCGACCACCCGTACGGAGCGGTTCCGGCCCAATCGGGAATTGATCACCGAGGGCCGTTCGAAGGAATCCCGGAATTTGATCACCGAGGGTCCTGCGGGCGATATGCGGGCGGCACATGATCGGCAGATGAACGGCGCGGGAAGTGCCGAGCGGAAGGGCGGGGTGAACGGCCGGGGCGAACGGTCGGGGAATGCAAGATCGCGGGGCCGGTGCAGGGCGGCCCGTGCGCTGCGGAGGGTCGGGTGCGGGGGCGGGGCGGCGGCTCGGTAACCTAAGCCCGCTGACACACCCTTAGGGCGGCTTTACCTCGGCCGCTCCGAGACTGCCCACCCTTCCGTTCCGTACGTCCAAGGAGTTGCCGCCGCCGTGAGCCGCAGCCTTCGACGCGGCGCCCTCGCCGCCACCGCCATCGTGTTCTCGATCGCCTCGCTGGCCGCTTGCGGTGCAGGCAGCAACGCGGAGACGCTCCAGATCAAGCCGGACAACGCCGCCGTCACCAAGGGCAACATCAAGATCCAGAACGCGCTGGTGATCACCCAGGGCGAGAAGGAGAAGAAGGCCGTCGTCTCCGCGACGCTCTTCAACACCGGCATCAAGCCGCAGACGGTTGACGCCATCACCCTCCCGGGTGGCAGGGGCAAGGTCGTCCTGAAGCCCGCCGAGGGCGCGGCCAAGATCACCGTGCCGGCCGGCGGCTCGGTGGTGCTGGGCGGCAAGGGCAACGCCTCCGCCGTGGTCGAGGGCGGCGACGCCGTGCAGAACGGCAACGCGCAGCCGGTCGTCTTCCAGCTGAGCAACGCGGGTGACGTGGAGATCGCCGCCTTCGTCGTCCCGGCCACCGGCATGTACGCGGGCTACGGCCCGACCGAGGCCCCGGTCGCCGCCCCCGGCGCCACGCCGTCGGGCAGCGCCTCGGGCACCCCCTCCGGCAGCCCGTCCGGCTCCCCGGCCACGACCCCCTCGGGCGCCGCTTCCGGCACCCCGTCGGGCGCGGCCTCGGGCACCCCGTCGGGTTCGCCCTCGCACAGCGCCGGCCACTGAGCCCGCGGCACCACGTACGAAGGGCCCCGTCCGCTGAAGCGGACGGGGCCCTCTCGTTTGTGTCTGCACCGTACGTGCACCCGTTTGCGGTTTACGGCTCGAACTTGTAGCCCAGGCCGCGGACCGTGACCAGGTAGCGCGGCGCACCCGGGTCCGGCTCGAACCCCTCCCCCGTGCGACCCTCACGCGGCGAGGCCCTGGGGGCCTCACCGGCTTCGGGCCGCTGCGCCGGCCTCCGGCCGGCCCCGGGCCGGGGCGACACCGTCGGTTTACGGCTCGAACTTGTAGCCCAGGCCGCGGACCGTGACCAGGTAGCGCGGCGCACCCGGGTCCGGCTCGATCTTGGCGCGGAGGCGCTTCACGTGGACGTCCAGGGTCTTGGTGTCACCGACGTAGTCGGCGCCCCAGACCCGGTCGATCAGCTGCATGCGCGTCAGCACGCGGCCCGCGTTGCGCAGCAGCATCTCCAGCAGGTCGAACTCCTTCAGCGGGAGGTCCACCTTGGCTCCGGCGACGGTGACCACGTGGCGGTCGACGTCCATCCGTACGGGGCCGGCCTCCAGCGCGGCCGGGGTGACCTCCTCCGGCTCGCCGCGGCGGCGCAGGACCGCGCGGATGCGGGCGACCAGCTCCCGCGAGGAGAAGGGCTTGGTGACGTAGTCGTCGGCTCCTATCTCCAGCCCGACGACCTTGTCGATCTCGCTGTCCTTGGCCGTCACCATGATGACGGGCACGTTGGAGCGGCCGCGCAGCTGCCGGCAGACCTCCGTGCCGGGCAGGCCGGGCAGCATCAGGTCGAGGAGGACGAGGTCGGCGCCGTTGCGCTCGAACTCGTCGAGCCCGTCGGGCCCGGTCGCGGCGATCGCGACCTCGAAGCCCTCCTTGCGGAGCATGTAGGACAGGGCGTCGCTGAAGGATTCCTCATCCTCGACGACGAGCACTCGGGTCACGGAAGGACCTCCGGGGCAGGAATGGCTGGCGTGGTTCTTTGGGAAGCGTGGTTCAGGCGGGGGTGGGGTGGCTTGGTGCGGTGGCGGGATCCGCGGCCGGGGCGACCGCGGGTGCAGGTGCCGGAGCGGCTGCTTCCGGCAGGCGCAGGGTGAACGTGGAGCCCTGACCCTCCGAGCTCCATACGGACACCTCCCCGCCGTGTGAGGCCGCTACGTGCTTCACGATCGCAAGGCCGAGGCCGGTTCCTCCCGTGGCACGGGAGCGGGCCGGGTCCACGCGGTAGAAGCGCTCGAAGATGCGCTCGCGGTCCTTTTCCGGGATGCCGATGCCCTGGTCGGTCACGGCGATCTCGATCAAGTCTCCCCCAGGTGCCGCGACCTTGCGTCCGGCTATGCCGACGCGGGTGCGGGCGGGGCTGTAGTTGACGGCGTTCTCGACCAGGTTCCCGAGGGCCGCCGCGAGCTGGCCGCGGTTGCCCCAGACGCGCAGGTCGGCGGTGCCGCCCGCGGCCATGGTGATCTGCTTGGAGGACGCCGTGTGGCGGCATCGGTCGATGGCCTCGGCCACCAGCGTATCCACCCGTACGGGCTCCGCGTCCTCCAGCGGGTCGTCGTTCTGCACCCGGGAGAGGTCGATGAGCTCCTGTACGAGGTTGATCAGGCGGGTGGCCTCGATCTGCATGCGGCCGGCGAAGCGGCTGACCGCCTCGGGGTCGTCCGCGGCGTCCATGACGGCCTCGGACAGCAGGGAGATTGCTCCCACCGGCGTCTTCAGCTCGTGCGACACGTTCGCGACGAAGTCGCGCCGTACGGCCTCGATGCGGCGGGCCTCGGTGAGGTCCTCGACCAGGAGCAGGACCAGCCGTGAGCCGAGCGGGGCGACGCGCGCCGAGACCGCGAGGGCCTCGCCGCGGCCGGTGCCGCGCCGGGGCAGGTCGAGCTCGACCTGGCGTATTTCCCCGTCGCGGCGGGTGTCGCGGGCCATGTGGAGCATGGGTTCGACGGCCAGTTTGCCGCCGCGTACCAGTCCGAGGGCGTACGCCGCCGAGCTGGCCTTGACCACCGCGTCACCCTCGTCGAGTACGACGGCGGAGGAGCGGAGCACGGAGAGGACGGTGTCCACGCCGGGCGGGAGCACCGCGTTGATGTCGGGGCGCATGGAGCTCCGGGTGGGGCGGGCCTGGTCGCGCTCGCTCCAGCGGAACGCCAGCATCGCGATCACACCGGTGCAAAGACCGGCGATCGCTGCAGCTGCGGCGACCGCCGCGTTCACGTCCATGCCTCAAGGTTAAGCAGGCTCGACGGCACTTCCACAGCCGTTCGGGTGGCACCTCGAACACTCGTCGCCCAGAGTTCACCGTGGCGACGGGGTTGATTCACTTGTGATGCCGGAGTCGGACGCGTTTGCGCCCCAACGTGTCAACGTGGGGGCACGAGGCCGCCCCGGCCCGTCCCACACGGGCAGCAGAGGCAGCAGAGGCAGCAGGCAAGAGAGGGACAACCCATGCGTGACGCGTACCACGAGGAACTGGACTCGATCGGAGAAGGCCTGGTCGAGATGGCCCGGCTCGTCGGTTCCGCGATCGGGCGGGCCACGACGTCCATGCTCGACGCCGACCTGAAGCTCGCCGAGAGCGTCATCGCCGCCGACCAGAAGGTGGACGACCTCCAGCACGACCTGGAGGCCCGCGCCATCGCGCTGCTGGCCCGCCAGCAGCCGGTCGCCACCGATCTGCGCATCGTGGTGACCTCGCTGCGCATGTCGGCCGACCTGGAGCGCTCGGGCGACCTGGCCCAGCACGTGGCGAAGCTGGCCCGGCTGCGCTTCCCGGACACCGCCGTACCGCGGGACCTGCACGCGACCATCCTGGAGATGGGACAGCTGGCGCAGCGCCTGATGGCGAAGGCGGCCGAAGTCATCATCACGAAGGACGTCGACCTGGCCCTCCAGCTGGAGCAGGACGACGACGAGATGGACCAGCTGCACCGCACCCTGTTCCAGCACCTGATGGACGACCGCTGGAAGCACGGCATCGAGACCGCGGTGGACGTGACCCTGCTGGGCCGCTACTACGAGCGCTTCGCGGACCACGCGGTGTCGGTGGCCAAGCGCGTGGTCTACCTGGTGACGGGCGAGCACGCGGACGAGCTGCAGACGCCGACGGTGGTCGAGGGCGTCTGAGCCGTTCTGCACCAGTGCGCCGTTGACGCGCCGGTGCGGCTGGGCATGAATGAGGGCGAAGGCAGTAAGAGGCTCTGAGAAGCAGTAAGACGCCACGCACGCCGCCTGCGAGGAGGATCCATGCCCGATTCCCCCGTCCCCATCACCCCGGAACACGAGCAGCAGCAACCGCGGCCTGAACCGCTGCGGCTCCCGCTGCTCGCGGCTTGCGGCTGCGGCTCGGGCTGCGGCTGCGGCTGCCAGTCCGGCGCGCCCTGCCAGTGCGGAGGCTGACCCGGCCGAACCGGGCCGGCACGGCACAGGAACAGGGAGAGGCCCCCTGCCCGCGGAGATCCGCAGGCAGGGGGCCTCTCGCAGCTTTCTCGGCTTTCTCGGCTTTCTCGGCTTTCTCGGCTTTCTCGGCTTTCTCGGCTTTCTCGGCCGGACCTACCAGAACACGACGAGGTAGCCGTTGCCGCCCAGGCCACCGGGGCTGCCGGGGCCGCCTACGGTGCCGCCGCCCGTACCTCCGGCACCGCCGTTGCCACCCGCGCCGGTGTTCGTCGACGGCAGCTGCACGATGCCGTCGACGGCGGACCCGCCCGCACCGCCCTGGGCGCCGCTCTGACCGTTCGCACCGCTGCGGTTCGTCACGTCGAGGCTGCTGCAGGAGCCGGTGCCGCCGGCGCCGCCCGTACCCGGGGTGCCCGTCGTGGCGGTGCCGCCGCCACCGCCGCCACCGCCGGTGCCGCCCGTGGCGCTGAGCTGGATGCCGCCCGATGAGGTCAGCGTCGTCGGGCTGCCGGTCCCGCCGGTGCCGCCCGGCCCTCCGTTGGTGTTGGCGACGGGCGCACCGGGACCGCCGGTGCCTGCCGCGCCGCCGGCGCCCACGTCCACCGTGTAGCTCTGGCCGGGCTTCACCTTGATGACGCACCAGGTGAACCCGCCGGCGCCGCCGCCACCGCCCTGGCCTCCGTCGCCCGTCAGCTCCGAGCTCGCGCCGCCACCGCCGCCGCCCCCGCCGCCACCGGCGCCCCAGGCCTGGACGTGCACCGAGGTGACGCCCTCGGGCGGCGTGAAGAACCCGTCCGCGGTGAAGTCCCGCAGACCGTGGATGACGTGGGGCGCCTGCGGCTCCTTGGGCTTGGGCCAGTCGTCGCCCCCGCCGTGGGGCCGCTCGCTCTCGCCTGCGCCGTGGGGGCGATCGCTGTCGCCGGCGCCGTGGGGGCCGTCGTACGCGAGTGCGCCGGGTGCCATCGTGAGCATCTGGCCGGAGAGGGCGACCGCCGCCAGGGCGGAGGCGAGGAGCACCCGGCGGGTGGCACGGGAGCGCTGGGAAACGGGCTTCTTCTTCACGGAGCGAGTTCCTTCCCCGCGGGGAGCCGAGGCTCTCGCGGAGGACGAGGGAATGCGGGACCGGTCGGCCCGCGAGCCCATCGGACCCTCACCCTCCGCACTCCGCACCCCGGCGAACCGATAATGAGCCCGCGCAGGTGACCGGTTGGTCCACCCGAGCGACCAAGATCCCCGCTCCGCCCCCGCCTGCCCCGCCCCCGAACGCCAACAGGCCCCCCACCCGCCGAAAACCGGCGGGCAGGGGGCCTGTTCGTGCGTGAGGACTACTTCTTGCCCTGGTTCTTGACGGCCTCGATGGCGGCGGCCGCAGCGGCTGGGTCGAGGTAGGTGCCGCCCGGCTTGAGGGGCTTGAACTCGGCGTCCAGCTCGTAGGCGAGCGGGATGCCGGTCGGGATGTTCAGGCCCGCGATGTCGGCGTCGGAGATGCCGTCCAGGTGCTTGACCAGCGCGCGGAGGCTGTTGCCGTGCGCGGCGACCAGGACCGTGCGGCCCGCGAGGAGGTCCGGGACGATGCCGTCGTACCAGTACGGGAGCATGCGGACGACGACGTCCTTCAGGCACTCCGTCTTCGGGCGCAGCTCCGGCGGGATGGTCGCGTAGCGCGGGTCCTCGGACTGGGAGAACTCCGTACCGTCCTCAAGGGCCGGCGGCGGGGTGTCGTACGAGCGGCGCCACAGCATGAACTGCTCCTCGCCGAACTCGGCGAGGGTCTGGGCCTTGTCCTTGCCCTGGAGCGCACCGTAGTGGCGCTCGTTCAGGCGCCAGGAGCGGTGGACCGGGATCCAGTGGCGGTCGGCGGCCTCAAGCGCCATCTGCGCGGTGCGGATCGCGCGCTTCTGGAGCGAGGTGTGCACGACATCGGGGAGCAGGCCGGCGTCCTTGAGCAGCTCACCGCCGCGGACCGCCTCCTTCTCGCCCTTCTCGTTGAGATTGACGTCCACCCAGCCGGTGAACAGGTTCTTCGCGTTCCACTCGCTCTCGCCGTGGCGGAGGAGGATCAGCTTGTACGGTGCGTCGGCCATGCGTACGAGCCTAATGGACGTACGGGAGCGCTCGCGCGCGCGTCCACGGCCGCGGATTGACGGTGCGCGTCAATCCGGTGGCCCTCTCGGACCCCCCGCCCGTAGGGTGCGGTGAGCAGCAGAGCCACTTACATCACCGGGGGGAATCCGTCATGTCCGTTGCCAGTCTCAGACGGGCGGCACGTGAGAGCGTGGCCGGCCTCCCCCGCGAGTTCTGGTGGCTGTGGACCAGCACCCTGGTGAACAGGCTCGGGGCCTTCGTCGCCACTTTCATGACCTTGTACCTGACCGTGGACCGGGGCTATTCGGCCTCCTTCGCGGGACTGGTGGTGGCCCTGCACGGGCTCGGCGGGGTCGTCTCCTCGCTCGGCGCGGGCGTGATGACCGACCGCCTCGGCCGACGCCCCACGCTGCTGGCGGCCCAGGCCTCGACGGCGTTCTCGGTGGCGCTGCTCGGCTTCATGGAGCAGCCGGCCTCGATCGCGGCGGTGGCGCTGCTGGTCGGCATGACCTCGAACGCCTCGCGCCCGGCGGTGCAGGCGATGATGGCGGACATCGTGCGGCCGGAGGACCGGGTCCGCGCCTTCGCGCTGAACTACTGGGCGATCAACCTCGGCTTCGCCGTCTCGGCGACGGCGGCGGGCTTCGTCGCCGAGTACAGCTACCTGGCCGGCTTCCTCGGCGAGGCGGCGCTGACGCTGGTCTGCGCGGTCCTCGTGTACGTGAAGCTGCCCGAGTCGCGGCCGGAGCGGACCGCCGCGGAGCGGGCGGCCGCCGAGCCGGAGATCGGGCTCGGGACGGTGCTGCGGGACGGGCGCTTCATGGGCGTGGTCGGGCTGTCGTTCCTGATCTCGCTGATCTTCACGCAGGGCTCGTTCGGGCTGCCGCTGGCGATGGGCACGGGCGGCTTCTCCACCGGGGACTACGGTCTGGTCATCGCCGTCAACGGGGTGCTGATCGTGCTGCTCCAGATCCCGGTCACCCGGTTCCTGGAGAAGGGCGACCCGCAGAAGCTGCTCGTTCTCTCGGCGCTGCTGGCCGGGTACGGCTTCGGGCTGACGGCCTTCGCCGGGTCCGTGTGGAGCCTGGGGCTGACGGTCTGCGTGTGGACGCTGGCCGAGATCGTCAACTCCCCGACCCAGATGGGCCTGGTCGCCCGGCTCTCCCCGCTGCACGGGCGCGGCCGCTACCAGGGCATGTACACGATGTCCTGGGCGGTGGCCTCGCTGGTGGCTCCGCTGATGGCCGGGTTCATGATCGACCGGTGGGGGGCGGGCTGGCTCTGGGCGTCCGTGGCGCTGCTGGGCACGGTGGCGGCGGTGGGCTACTGGCTGCTGATGCGGAGACTGGCGGAGAGCGAGCCCGGGTCCGTGGTCACGGCACCAAAACCGGCAGCGGCACTGGCACCGGTATCGACACCCGCACCGGCACCGTCTGCCGCGCCGGCCGTCCCGGCCCCGGCCGCCCCGGCCGTCGTCGAGGTCTAGGAGGACGTCCGCGTCGGCTGCGTCAGGTGCTTGAAGGCGTCCAGGTTGCGGGTCGGCTCGCCGCGCGAGACGCGCCACTCGTACTCGCGCCGGATCGCGCTCGCGAAGCCCAGCTCCAGCAGCGTGTTGAACGCGCCGTCCGCCGCCTCCAGGACCGTGCCGAGCAGCCGGTCCAGGTCCTCCGGGGTGACGACCGAGAGCGGGAGCCGGGCCGTCAGGTAGATGTCGCCGAGCGGGTCGACCGCGTAGGCCATCCCGTACAGCTTGAGGTTGCGTTCCAGCAGCCAGCGGTGGACGCCCGCCTCGTTCTCGTCCGGGTGGCGGATCACGAACGCGTTGACCGACAGCGAGTGCCGCCCGGCCCGGAGCGAGCAGGTGGTGGACAGCTTGCGCGTGCCGGGGAGCTGGACGACGTACGAACCGGACTCGGGGCTCTCCCAGCCCAGTCCGGCCTCGGTCAGCGTGCTCTCGATGATCGCGGCGGTGTCAGCCATGGTGGGAGCGTACGCGACGGCGGTGATCATGCATCGCCGCTGTGTACACGTCCGCCGTGCCGCTCGCCGCCGTGTCCCAGCCGAAGAACTGCGCGTGCCGCGCGGCCTCGGCGCCCATCCGGTCCGCGAGCCCCGGCTCGTCGACGAAGCGCCGCAGTTCGCGCGCGTAGTCCACCGGGTCGTGCCCGGGTACGAGGATCCCCGTCACGCCGTCGTTGACGGCGACCGGCAGCCCGCCGACCTCGGCGGCCAGTACCGGGGTGCCGGTGGCCTGGGCCTCGATCGCTACGAGCCCGAACGACTCGCTGTACGAGGGCATGACCAGCACGGACGCCGCCCGGAACCAGTCGGCGAGCGCGTCCTGGCGGACCGGCGGGTGGAAGTGGACGATGTCGGCGATGCCGAGCTTCGCGGCGAGCTTCTGGAGCCCCTCCGGCTTGGCGAGCCCGCTGCCGCTGGGCCCGCCGACGACCGGGACGAAGAGGCTCCGGCGCAGCGAGGGGTCGCGGTCGACGAGCTCGGCGACCGCGCGCAGCAGGATGTCGGGGGCCTTGAGCGGCTGGATCCGGCCGGCGAAGAGCGGGATGACGGCGTCCTGCGGCAGGCCGAGGCGGGCGCGGGCGGCGGCGCGGCCGTCGCCGACGGTGAAACGGTCGAGGTTCACGCCGGGGTGGACGACGGCCACCTTGCCGGGGTCGGCCTCGTAGTGCCGGACGAGTTCGTCGGCCTCTTCGGTGGTGTTCGCGATGAGCCGGTCGGCTGCGGCCACGATCTGGGTCTCGCCGATGACGCGGGCGGCGGGCTCGGGCGTGTCGCCCGCGGCGAGCGCGGCGTTCTTGACCTTGGCCATGGTGTGCATGGCGTGGACGAGGGGGACGCCCCAGCGCTCGGCGGCGAGCCAGCCGACGTGGCCGGAGAGCCAGTAGTGGGAGTGGACGAGGTCGTAGTAGCCGGGCCGGTGGCCGGCCCAGGCCTGCATGACGCCGTGGGTGAAGGCGCACAGCTGGGCCGGGAGCTCCTCCTTGGCGAGGCCTTCGTACGGGCCCGCGTCCACGTGCCGTACGAGGACCCCGGGGGCCAGCTCGACCACGGGCGGCAGGCCGCCCGCGGTGGCGCGGGTGAAGATCTCGACCTCGATGTTGATCGCGGCGAGGCGCTTGGCCAGCTCCACGATGTACACGTTCATGCCTCCGGCGTCGCCGGTGCCGGGCTGGTGCAGCGGTGAGGTGTGCACGCTGAGCATGGCGACGCGGCGCGGCTTGCGGTGGTGGCCGACGGCCGGCAGCCGCAGGCGCGGCGGGTCGTGGCGGGTGCCGCGGGCGGCGGCGATGCGGCCGCCGATGCTGCCGCCGAGGCGGGACACGTACTGGCTCAAGGGAGCAGTTCCTCTCGCGGACAGGGCACGTGCAGGGCATGACGGAAGGAGCGCACGGGGCGCCCTTCAAGGAGTGCAACCCGGATGGCCGCGTCCCGCATTCCGGGGGAGCGCGCCTTTTTCCCCGGCGTTTGCGTCGAGGGCCTGCCCGGGGGCGGATTCCGTCAGGTGGGCGGCCTCCGCTTACGCTCGGCGCATGTCCTCCCGCTCCGCCGCCCCGCCCCCGCGCCGCCCTGTGGGCACGGTGACGCGCGGGACGACGAATCCGAACCGGCTGCGCCGGATGGACCGCTGGATCGCGGCCACGCACGGACCGGTGCTGCGGCGCTCGGAGGCCCCGGTCGCGGTGGACCTCGGCTACGGGGCCGCGCCGTGGACGGCGGTGGAGCTGCTGGCCCGGCTGCGGGAGGCGGCGCCGCGGGTGCGGGTGGTCGGCATCGAGATCGAGCCGGCGCGGGTCGCGGGGGCGAAGCCGTACGAGCGGGAGGGGCTGAGCTTCCGGCACGGCGGGTTCGAGGTGCCGCTGGAGGGCGGGGCCCGGCCGACGCTGATCCGCGCGGCGAACGTACTGCGCCAGTACGACGAGGAGCAGGTGGCGGCGGTGTGGGAGCGGCTGTGCGCCCGGCTGACCCCGGACGGGCTGCTCGTCGAGGGCACCTGTGACGAGATCGGACGCCGCCATGTGTGGGTCGCCTTGGGGCCCGAGGGGGCGCGCACGGTGACGTTCGCGACCCGGCTGGGCTCCCTGGAGCGCCCCTCGGATCTGGCGGAGCGGCTGCCGAAGGCGCTCATCCACCGCAATGTGCCGGGGGAACCGGTGCACGCGTTCCTGCGTGACTTCGACCGCGCGTGGGCGGCGGCCGCCCCGTACGCCTCGTACGGTGCGCGCCAGCGCTGGATCCGGACGGCGCGGGCGCTGGCCGCGGACTGGCCGCTGGCGGACGGGCCGGGGCGGTGGCGGCAGGGGGAACTGACGGTGCGCTGGGAGGCGTTGCGCCCGGCGGGGTGAATGTGGCGGGGCGGGGAACCGGATGCCGGGGTGGCCCGTTGAGTCGTCGGGGATGGGTCTGGGGGACTGGGCGGGGCCGGCAGCCGGGGCCGCGGCCGGTAGCCGCGGCCGGTAGCCGAGGCCGTAGCCGTGGCCGAGCCAGGACAAGAGCCAAGATCGGGACGACATCCGCGAGGGTGTTGGAATTCACCCACTCGTGGCACCATCCCGAAGGCAGGGCAATGTTACTGACGAATAGTCAGATCTGATACGGATCCGACTCGGGGCACCTTGGGGGGACCATGGGGACCGTGGAGCGCAGGCGATGGAGGGGCGCGTCCGCTCTCACGCTGCTGTGTGCGACGGCGCTGCTGGCGGTGTCGGCCATGACGGGCGTGGCGCAGGCGGCACCGATGCCCGAGCCCGGCGCCAAGTCCCTTGAGCAGGTGCGCCAGGAGATCGACGAGCTGTACCGCCAGGCGGGCACGGCGACGGACGCGTACAACCTCGCGGAGAGCGAGGCCAAGGCGCAGTCCGCCAAGATCGTCGAGATCGCGAAGCAGGTGGTGGCCGGCCAGGACCGGATCACGGCGCTGAAGAACCGCGCGGGGGCCGCCGCGCGCGCCCAATACCGCTCGGGCGGGATGCCGGCCGGCGCCCAACTGGCGCTGAGCAACAGCCCGAGCCAGTTCCTCGACGGGGCGGACCGGATCCGCCAGGGCGAGAAGGCGACCGCGGACCTGCTGTCCGAAATGAACCGCACGCAGAGCGACTTGCAGCAGTACGCGAAGGACGCGACCGCGCAGTGGGAGAAGCTCGAAGCCAACCGGATCAAGCAGGAGACCTCGAAGAAGCAGATCGAGGAGAAGATCAAGTCGGCCGAGTCGCTGGAGAGCAAGCTGGAGGCCGAGGAGAAGGCCCGGCTGATCCAGCTGGAGCAGGAAGCCCAGTACAAGGCCCAGACGGCGTGGCTCTCGACGGGCGTGCTGAAGGAGATCAACAGCTCGGCGTCGGAGTCGGGGAAGAAGGCGCTCCAGTACGCCACGGCGCAGATGGGCAAGCCGTACGTGTGGGGCGCCGAGGGCCCGGACTCGTTCGACTGCTCCGGCCTCACCTCGCAGGCCTGGCGGGCGGCGGGCAAGGGCATCCCGCGCACCTCGCAGGAGCAGCTGCGGCTGCTGCCGAAGGTCGCGATCAAGGACATGCGGCCGGGTGACCTGATCATCTACTTCGACGACGCGAGCCACGTCGGGATGTACGTCGGCGACGGCGCGATGATCCACGCCCCCCGCCCGGGCCGCAACGTCACCCTGGCCGGAGCCGGCTCGATGCCGATCAAGGCAGTGGTCCGCCCCGACGCGTAACCGCTGCTCACGGCCGTAACGGGCCCGGAGCCCCGCCCGCCGGGGCGCGGCCCCGGAGCACGGGCCCGGCCCCGCGGTGAGGGAACCCCGGAGGGGCGGGCTGCGTCTCGTTGGTCGGGACGGCGATCACCGACGCCGTGACGTTTCTCATTCAGTGGGCACCCAGTGAGGCGGACTTTCCCCCGCGATAACGGCATATGACAGCGGCCCTGGCCCGGAACGCCATTCCGCTCCCCGGCCACGGCCCGCTAGGGTCTGCCGGACGCACCCTCGGGGGGAGGGAAGGAACCGGAGACGATGGCCGTACCCGTACCGCGGCAGAGGGACACCCCCGCCACGGAGAGCGCTCAGGCAATCCCGCAGGCGACCCCTCAGTCGATCCCGCAGGCAACCCCGCCGCCGGCCGCGCACGCCACCGCACCCCAGGCGTCACTGACCCTGCTGGTGATCGAGGACGACCCCGCGGGCGGACTCACCGTCCCCGAGATCCTCGACGCCGACCGGCACCGCATCCGCCTCCGCACCGCCCGCAACCTCACCGAGGCCGCACGCCTGCTCACCCACGACGTGCACTGCATCCTGCTCGACCTCTCCCTCCCCGCCACCGGATCCACGACGGCGGGCGGCGCGCGCACCGCCGTCGTCGACCAGCTGGACACCCTCCGCGAGGTGCTCCGGATCGCGCCCCGCCACGCCGTCCTCGTCCTCACCGCCGAGGCCGACGCCGAGCGCGCCGCCGAGGCCGTACGGGTCGGCGCGCAGGACTTCCTCTTCCGCGACGAGCTCGACGGCCGCCTGCTGAGCCGGGCGATCCGCTACGCCGTGGAGAGAAAGCGGGCGGACATCGCCCAGTACAAGCTCGCAGAATCGAAACTTCGGGCCCAGGAGAACGCCCGCCTGGAGCGGGGCCTGCTCCCCAACCCCCTCCTCGAAGGCTCCGATCTCCGCTTCGCCGCCCGCTACCGCCCCGGCCGCAGCCGCGCCCTCCTCGGCGGGGACTTCTACGACACCGTCCGCACCCCCGACGGCACCGTCCACGCCATGATCGGCGACGTCTGCGGCCACGGCCCCGACGAGGCCGCCCTCGGCGTCGAGCTGCGCATCGCCTGGCGCGCCCTGACCCTGGCCGGCCTCTGCGGCGACGACCTGCTGTCGACCCTCCAGGAGGTCCTGGAGGTGGAGCGCCCCGGCGACGAGATCTTCGCGACCCTGTGCACGGTGGACATCTCCCCCGACGGCCGCCGCGCCGGCCTGTGCCTGGCCGGCCATCCGGCCCCGCTGATATCCCGGCCGGGCCGCCGCGCGCGGCTCCTCCCGTACGAGAACAGCGGCCCGGCGCTCGGCCTGCTGCCCAAGGCCCGCTGGCCACGCCGCCAGGTCGAGCTTGGCGGCACCTGGAGCCTGATGCTCTACACGGACGGCCTGATCGAGGGCCGCATCGGCGAGGGCAAGGAGCGGCTGGGGCAGGACGGGATGGTCGAGATGATCAACCGGCACCTCGACCGCGGCCTGAGCGGCGAGGGCCTGCTGGAGGCCTCCGTCACCGAGGCCCGGCACCTCAACGGCGGCGAGCTCACCGACGACGTGGCCGTGGTCCTGCTCTCGCGCAACGAATCCTGACGGGCTCAGCGCCCGCCGTTGTACGGGCCGTACGGACCGTCGCTGCTGCTCCCGCCGCTGCGCCGACCGCCCCGGCCGCCGCCCGAGACCTGCTTGAGGGCGGGGCGCACGTCGACGAAGAACACGATGGTGGCCACGAGGCCGGCGATCTCCAGGAACAGCATCCCCAGGAAGAAGTCCACCAGCACGGTGACCCCGAGGATGACCAGCCAGAACGTCTTGGTCTGCTTGTCGGCGGCGCGGTACGCGTCCTCACGCGCCAGCAGCGCGAAGACGAAGGCCACGACGGCGAGCGCCAGCATGGCGAACCCGAGCAACGGAAGCACTCCGTTATCGAACCCGTTCATCAACATCGCCTGACCGCCTTCTCACGCTTGCACGCCTGATGCCGCCTGCCTCCACGCTACCGGCAGAGCGGCCTTCGCAAACAACAACGGGCCGGACACCGCACTGGTGCCCGGCCCGCCGTCACGGTTTCAGCTCTCGTCGCCGGCGACGACGGCGGCCTTCTTCACGTTGTTCTTGCGCGCCGTGTTCCGCCGGGCGGCGGGCTTCTCATCGGCCGAGAAGTCGGCGGCGGCGGCCTCCTGCTCCGGCTGCTGCTCCTGCTTGGGCTCGACGGCGACCGCGATGTCGACGATCTCCTCGGAGACCTCGCCGCGCCACGTCCGTACGGCCTGCTCGCCGTGCTCGGCGACCTTGTCGTACGTCTCCTTGGCGCGCACCGCGTACTCGGCGGCCACGCCGACCCCGCGCAGCGCCAGGTCCTGCGCGCTCTCCCCGAGCTTCTTCGGGTCGATCGCGGTCATCACCTCGGCGAACTTGGCGGCGACCGCCTCCTGCGCCTCGCGCGCCTTGTCCTGCACGATCTTCGGGTCGGTGTTCTTCACGGCCTCGATGCGCGCGGGGGCCTCGGCGCGCAGCTGCTCGATGAGCCCTGGCACCTTCTTGGCCTGCTGCACCGCGAGGTCGGCGGTGCCGGCGGCGAAGTAGAGCGGCGTCGGGTCGGTGAGGGTCTTCTTCAGGTCATCGGCGATGGCCATGGTGGCTGGTCCTCCCGGATCACAGTTCAGTTCGTAGGGTGCATCGCGTCGTCCCCGCCGGACGGGTCGGACGGATCGGCCGGGTCGGCCGGGTCGGCCTCGGTCTCGGCCGCGTTCTCCTTGCGGAACGAGTCGTAGATCTGGAGCAGCACCTGCTTCTGCCGCTCGTTGATGGACGGGTCGCCGAGTATGACGGCCCGCGTCTCGACCTCGTCGCGATCGCGCTCGTCGAGGATCCCGGCCTGCACGTACAGCGTCTCCGCGGAGATCCGCAGCGCCTTGGCCAGCTGCTGGAGGATGTCCGCGCTCGGCTTGCGCAGCCCGCGCTCGATCTGGCTCAGGTACGGATTCGACACCCCCGCCGCATCGGCCAGCTGCCGCAGCGAAAGCTGGGCCTGCCGCCGCTGCTCACGGAGGTATTCGCCGAGATTTCCGACGTTGAGCGATGCCATGCCCCGATCCTGCCCGACCCTGCTAACTATTGCAAGCACCTGCTTGCAAAATCACCCACGGGCGCGGGGCTGGCTGAAGCGGAGCATGTTGCCGGCCGGGTCGCGGAAGGCGCAGTCGCGCACCCCGTACGGCTGGTCGGCCGGCTCCTGGAGGACCTCGGCGCCGGCGGCCCGGATGCGTTCGAAGGCGGCGTCGACGTCGTCGGTGGAGAAGATCACGCCGCGCAGCATGCCCTTGGCCAGCAGCTCGGCCATCGCCCGCTTGTCGGCGGGCGCGGCGTTCGGGTTGGCGGCCGGCGGTTCGAGGACGATCTCCACGTCCGGCTGCGCGGGCGAGCCGACGGTCACCCAGCGCATCCCCTCGAACGCCACGTCGTTGCGCACCTCAAGGCCTAGGGCGTCGCGGTAGAAGGCGAGCGCCTTCTCGTGGTCGTCGACCGCGATGAAGCACTGGGACAGCTTGATTTCCATGCCACCGACGCTAAGCGCGGGAGACGGATTCCGCTTCCGGGCCGCTCTCGGCCGGGCCGTTCCTGACCGGCCGCGTGAGGATCTTGGCGATGCACGCCGGAATGGCCGCGCCCGGTTCATGGCTGCGGGCCCGGTACGCGCTCGGGCTCTCGCCGACCAGCTCGGTGAAGCGGGAGCTGAACGACCCCAGCGAGGTACAGCCGACCTCGAAGCAGACCTCCGTCACGGTCAGGTCTCCCCGCCGCAGCAGCGCCTTGGCCCGCTCGACGCGGCGCGTCATCAGGTAGCTGTACGGGGTCTCCCCGAAGGCGGCCCGGAAGCTGCGGGAGAAGTGCCCCGGCGACATCAGGGCCACCCGCGCGAGCTCGGCCACGTCGAGGGGCCGCGCGTACTCGCGGTCCATCATGTCCCGAGCCCGGCGCAGCCGTACGAGGTCCTCAAGCGTCACCCGGCCAGCGTACGGCGCCACCCCCACCAACGGGACCCCACACCCGAGCCGCCCCCGGCCCCCCTAGGCCGCGCGGGTGCCGATTGCCAGGGTTGCGTGCAGGTCTTCCGAGGTGGTGGCGCGGACTGCCAGGCCTGCCGCCGAGAGGGCCGAGGCCGTGCGGGGGGACTGGCGGGCGCTCGTCTCGATCAGCAGGCGGCCGCCCGGGGCCAGCCACGGCAGGGCCCCCGCCGCGACCCGGCGGTGGATGTCCAGGCCGTCCGGGCCGCCGTCCAGGGAGGTCAGCGGCTCGTGGTCGCGGGCCTCCGCCGGGAGCAGCCCGATCTCCTCCGTCGGCACGTACGGGGCGTTGACCAGCAGCAGGTCCACCCGCCCGCGCAGCGAGTCCGGCAGCGCCGCGTACAGGTCGCCCTCGTGGACCTGCCCGCCGTACGGGGCCACGTTCAGCCGCGCGTACGCCAGCGCCGCCGGGTCGATGTCCGCCGCGTGCAGTTCCACCCGGGGGCCCAGCTGCGCCGCCACCGCCGCGCCCAGCGCGCCGACCCCGCAGCACAGGTCCAGTACGACGGCGTCCGGCCGGCCCAGGGCCACGGCCTCCTGCACCAGGAATTCGGTGCGCCGGCGCGGTACGAAGGCCCCCTCGCCCACCCGCATGCGCAGCCCGCAGAACTCCGCCCAGCCGACGACGTGTTCCAGCGGTTCGCCGCCGGCCCGGCGGGCCACCAGGTCCGCCAGGTGCCCGCCGTCCTCGGCGGCGGCCGTCAGCAGCTCCGCCTCCTCCTCCGCGAAGACGCAGCCCGCCGCCCGCAGGGTTTCCACAATCGAAGTCATCGGTTCCATCGCTCTCAGAAGACGTCCGGGCACCACGGGCGGCGCGCCGTGCGGAACACCGCGTCCGCGAGCGCCAGCGCCCCCGGCCGCTCCTCCGCGATCCGCCCGAGCGCGCCGAGCCGCACCGCCGACTCGTCGCCGAGGTACAGGGAGCCCAGCGCCGACGCGTCGAGCCGCAGGTCGGCCGGCTCCTCCGTGGTCGTGCACTCCCCCGTGCCCGCGTCCAGACGGTAGCGCCCGGCGGCCGGACCCGCCGGATCCGTCACCTCCAGTACGAGCACCCCGGGCACGGCGTACGTCCGCGCGCCCAGCGCCCGTACGACGTCCAGCACGCGCACCCACAGGAAGTCCGAGGCCGTCACGATCGCGGCCGCACGCGGGTCGGGCAGCAACCGGGCGACGAGGTCGTCGGGGGCCCGGAAGCCGGTGCGCACCTTCAGCACCCAGTCGATCGAGCACAGGAAGTGCCACAGCGCGCGCTGCGCCTGCGGCGTGACCGCGATCAGGTCCTTGACCTGCACGGTGTTGAGCGGCACCTTCGCGTCCGTCCAGTGCGCGTCGGACGCATACACGGCGAGGCCGGCCGGCTCGCCCTCCGCCGTCCGGTACACGGCGTAGAACTTGTCCTTGTACGGGCGGGAGGACACCTCCTCCAGCCCGGTGGTCAGGCTCCACCAGCGCGCGTTCCGGTCGACCGTGCCGGGCGAGACCGCCCGCAGCCGCTCGTGCAGCCCGGGGCCGATCGTGCGCGCCCCGGCCGCGTCCACCAGCTCGATCCGGCCGCCGTCCGCGGGCCCGGACCAGCGCGGGTCGAGCCCGGTGCGGCTCACGTCGATCTCCCACTCGGCGATCGAGGCGGCCGGCCCGTACCCGTACCGCCCGTAGATCGGGTACTCGGCGGCGATCAGCGTGGACACGACGTCGCCGCGCGCCTGCGCGGCCGCCAGCTCGGTGGCCATCATCCGGGTCAGCAGGCCGCGCCGGCGGTGCGTGGGCAGCACGGCGACGTTGGTGACGGCGCTCGCGGCCACGGTCGCCCCGCCCGGGACGGTCAGCTCCTGGGCGAAGGACCGCAAGGTGGCCACGCAGCGGCCGGTGGAGGCGTCGAAGGCGCCCAGCGTGCGCCCGAGGTCGCCGTGCTTGGCGCGCTGGGCGATGTCGGACTCGGTGACGCGGTCGGGGCGCAGGAAGCCGGTGTTCACGGCTCCGAGCCACTCGGGGAGTTCGGATTCGGCGATCGGCCGCACGTCAGCACTCATAACCGGCCACGCTAATCGCCGCCCCGGCCCCCGTCGCCCGAATTACGGTCCCGGGCCGCCTGGCTACACCAGCAGGTCGTCCACCTGTGCCTCGCCCTCCCGGTAGCGCCGGGTGATCTCCGCGCTGCAGTCGTCCGCCGTGCGCTGCAACTGCTGCCGCCGCCGCGAGACCTGCTGCTCGTACCGCACCAACCGGCCCATCGCGTCGTGCAGTTCGCCGTCGGTGCGGGCGGCCAAGTCCGACAGCTCCACATCGGAGAGCATCTCCGCCGCCAGCAGCCGGAACTCCTCGCTGTGCGGAGTGCAGAGCGTGACGTGCCGGGCCGAGGCGCTGCGTCTGGACGGCGCGTCGGCGAGGATCTCCGAGAGCCGGTCGACCACCGGCGGCTCCGGGGTCACCGGTGCCTCCGGGTCGCTGCGCCGGGCCAGTTCGGCACGCAGGATGTCGATCCGGCCCTGGAGAAGTCTGCGTACGTAGCTCAGATCGGCCTCGTCGCGCTGCGCGTCGCGGCGCAGCGTGCGCAGCTCCGGCAGCCCGAGCGCGGTGGCGGGCGTGGTCGGCGCCTGCTCCCCGCCCGTGCGCTGCGCGGGTGGTCTGACCGCGCCCGTCGGAGTGGCCGCGGGTGATGCAGGTGCGGGTGATGCAGGTACGGAGGTACCAGAAGAATTCATGTGAACATGTCCGTCCCCTCGACCGGTGCATGGGGTCTCCCCGGCCCGTGGGACCGGAGGGAAGCACCGCCTGCGTGCATCGTGCCACTCTCCGTGGTGCCGGTGCAGTCCCACGCCACCCGATCGGCCCCTGATGGGTGCACGCCTGGTACACAGGTGGTATGCGAGCAGTGGTGCAGAGGGTGGACGGCGCGAGCGTCGTCGTGGCCGGCGAGACCGTGGGCGAGATCGTCGGCGAGGGGCTGTGCGTGCTGGTGGGGGTGACCCACGACGACACGCCGGAGAAGGCGGCGCAGCTGGCGCGCAAGCTGTGGTCCGTACGGATCCTGGAGGCGGAGAAGTCCTGCAGCGACGTGAACGCGCCGCTGCTGGTGATCTCGCAGTTCACGCTCTACGGGGACGCCCGCAAGGGCCGGCGCCCCACCTGGAACGCGGCGGCGCCGGGCGAGGTCGCCGAGCCTCTGGTCGACGAGGTCGTCGCGCAGCTGCGCGCGCTGGGGGCGACGGTGGAGACGGGCCGGTTCGGCGCGGACATGCGGGTCTCCCTCACCAACCACGGCCCGTTCACCATCGTCATCGACATCTGAAACGCGACTACGGCGCTACGACGACCTCCTGCGCGGCGGCCGTCTTCCCGGCCAGCAGCGGGGCGTCGACCGGCACGTTCCGCTTGACCAGCGCGAGCGCGATCGGGCCGAGCTCGTGGTGGCGGACCGCGGTGGTCACGAAGCCCAGCTGGCGGCCCTCCTCCCCGTCGGCGGCGAGCCGGATCGGCGTGCCGTGCCCAGGGAGGAGCACCTCGGAGCCGTCCAGGTGCAGGAAGACCAGCCGACGGGGCGGCTTCCCCAGGTTGTGGACGCGGGCCACCGTCTCCTGGCCGCGGTAGCAGCCCTTCTGGAGGTGCACGGCGGTGCCGATCCAGCCCAGCTCGTGCGGGATGGTGCGGTGGTCGGTCTCCAGGCCGACCCGCGGCCGGTGCGCCTCCACGCGCAGGGCCTCGTACGCGAGGAGCCCGGCGGCGGGCGCGTGCGCGGCGGCGAAGGCCTCCAGCTCGGCGCGGGGCAGGAAGACGTCGCGGCCGTACGGGGTCTCCCGTACGGGGTGCTCCTTGGCGAGCTCGGCGATGGAGCCGGCCGGCAGGTGGACGACGGCGAAGTCCGCGGTCCGGTCGGCGATTTCGACGCGGTAGAAGAACTTCATCGACTCCAGGTAGGCGATCAGCGCCTCCTGGGTGCCGGGCTCCACGTGCGCCCACACGGTCTCGCCGTCGTCGACGAGGTAGAGCGCGTGCTCGATGTGCCCGTTGGCGGAGAGGATCAGCGCCTCGGTGGCCTGCCCGGGCGGGAGTTCCGTCAGGTGCTGGGTGAGCAGCAGGTGCAGCCAGCTCAGCCGCTCCGGTCCGGTGACGGTGACGACTCCGCGGTGCGAGAGGTCGACGAAACCGCGGCCGTCGGCGAGCGCGCGCTGTTCGCCGTACAGCTCTCCGTAGTGGGCGGCGACGCCCTCGTCGCGGCCTTCGGCCGGTACGGCGCCGGGGAGATGGAGCAAGGGGCTGCTGGTCATGCCACCAAGCCTACGACGGGGCGTCCTGCTGCTTGGCGGCGCACTTCTTGCAGAGCCCGAAGATCGCGAAGTGCTTCATGTCGGTCTCGAAGCCGAAGGTGGCGCGCAGCTTCGCGGTGAACTCGGCGGCGATGTCCACGTCCGCCTCGATCACCTCGGTGCACTCGCGGCAGACCAGGTGGATGTGGTGGTGCCGGTCGGCGAGGTGGTACGTGGGGGCCCCGTGCCCGAGGTGGGCGTGCGAGACCAGCTTCAGCTCCTCCAGGAGCTCCAGCGTGCGGTAGACGGTGGAGATGTTGACCCCGGAGGCGGTCTTGCGCACCTGGGCGAGGATCTCGTCCGGCGTCGCGTGCTCCAGGCTGTCGACGGCTTCCAGCACGAGCTGGCGCTGCGGGGTCAGCCGGTATCCGCGCTGCCGCAGGTCGGTCTTCCAGTCGGCACTCTCGGTGTCTCCGATGCTCCCCACCCGGCCAGTGTAAGCGCGCGAAGGGGACCGCGGGCCGAGCCCGCGGTCCCCTTTCACGCTGTTCCCGCCGGTTTCCGTCAGCGGAAGAAGGCGATGCCGTCGTCCGGCATGTCCGGGAGGTTGCGCGCCATCTCGGCGACCTCCTCCGGGGTGACGACCTTCTTGAGCTGGGCCGACATGTACGGGCGCAGCTCGACGTCCGGGGTGGCCTTCTCGCCGACCCACATCAGGTCGCTCTTCACGTAGCCGTAGAGCCGCTTGCCGCCGCTGTACGGGCCGGAGGCGGCGGTGCGGGCGACGGCGTCCGTGACCAGGTCGATCTGGGGCTTCTGGTCGGCGAGCTCGCCGTACCAGACCTCGACGACGCCCTGGTCGCGGACCATGACGATCTCGACCTTGCGGTCCTTGTCGATGCGCCAGTAGCCGGACTCGGACTCCAGCGGCCGCACCTTGTTGCCCTCGGCGTCGAGGACCCAGCTGTGGGAGGTGTACTCCAGGAAGTCCCGGCCGTCGTGGCTGAAGACGACTTCCTGGCCGAAGTTGCACTTCTCTTCACCGGGGAAGTCGAAGACGCCCGCGCCCTCCCACGTACCGAGGAGGAAGGCGAGGGGGACGAGGCCCGGGTTCAGGTCGGACGGGATCTGGATCATGTGTGGCTGCTCAGGCGATCTGTGGGGAGGGGTTCCGGGTCCGGGAGGGCGGCCGATCGGACGATCAGCGCTGGCCCTGGTACAGCTTCTTCACTGCGAGGCCGCTGAAGGCGAGCACGCCGACGCAGACCAGGACCAGCAGGGAGGTGAAGATTGCCTCAAGCACGGGGTGCTCCTCGAAGTGATGTGGGCGTGTACGGGGCCGGCCCCCAAGCCTACTGGCCCGGGGACCGGAGCACTCCGTGAGGTAGGCCGCACGGCCTTTCCCGCAGGTGGTCAGCCCAGCAGCTGGTTCTGCAGGATCACCGTCTGGTGGAGGGGGACGGTGGGGACCTCGCCCTTTCGGACCTGGAGGATCACGGCCTGCACGTCGCCCGACTGGATGCAGCCGGCCTTTGTCTGCTCGTCGCCGAAGGGGGTGGACTCCTTTCGGACCGAGACCCTGCGGAGGTCCGGCTGGGCCTTGCCGGTCTTGGCCTTGGCCCAGGAGCTGTCGACCTCGAACCGCTTGACGCCGTTCAGGTTCATGTCGGCGGCGCAGCCCTTGAAGGCGTCCGCGAACCCGGAGGAGTGGAAGCGCAGCAGGTAGATCCGGGTACGGACGCCGTCCGGGGTGGTCCAGCCGCGGGCCACGATCTGGCGTAGACCGTTGTCGGTGAAGCCCTGCTTGAGCTTCTCGCGGGCGGCGGGGTCGTACTCCTCCAGGAAGGTGTCCGGGGACACCACCGAGTCCTTCTCCAGCTTCAGCGCGGAGTCGGGCGAGGAGCCCTTCGGGGCCGGCAGGAGGAACTCGGTCAGGCCGGCGTAGTGGATGCCGTCCGCGTTGTCCTTGGCGAAGGGCAGCGGCGCGCCGGGGGGCGGTGTGGGCTTGGCCAGGGCCGGGTACTCCCAGCGGCCGTCGTCCTTGGTGGAGAGCCCCGGGATGTCGGTGCGCTCGGGCCGGGCGATCGCATACGCGGTGCCCGCGCCGAAGCCGGCGAAGGCGACGACCGCGGCCGTCCAGCGCAGGGCGGTGTACAGCTTGCGCCGGTCCTTGGGCGCGGCGGGCACCTCGGGATCCGCCGCCCGGGGGGCCACGGGGGCCTGGGGCCCGGGAGCCATGGCGGTCCGGGGCTCGGCGGCCTCGGGGGTCCGGGCCTCGGGGGCGGCTTCGGTGCTGGTCTGCTGCTCGGTCACGCGGACTCCCCGGGGGACTTCAGGTGGCTCAGCTGGTCCTTGAAGAACCCGACGGCTTCGGAGGTCGGCAGCGGCATCCGCCCGTACGCGCGGAAATTGACGAGCACGTCGCCCTGGACCGCCACGCAGTAGACAGAGTCGATCTTCTCCTTCTTCTCCTCGCCGACGGCCACCAGCGAGCACTTGGCGTCGGCGAAGCCGTCCACCTTCGGCGCCTCGCGGCCGTCGCCGGTGTATTCGAGGAGTTTCTTGGTGACCTCGGAGAAGGCCCCCAGGGCCTGCGGGTCGGCCTGCATGATGCGGACCTCCATCACCAGGTCACCTTGGCGGCCGGTGTACCCGCGCCCGGCCAGGCCCTTCAGCTTGAGGCCGGCCAGCATGTCGCCGCGCTTCTTGCGCTCCGAGGTGGAGAGCCCTTCGCGGGCCTCGTCGAGGCTTTCCACGGCCTGCGCGCCGGAAACGTAGAAGTCGTTGCCGTCGGCGTCGAGGTCCGGGCCCAGGGAGAAGCCGCTCGGGACCGGGAGCAGCTTGCCGGTGAGGGCGTTCGGCGGCACCTGCGCGCGCTCCTCGGTCTTCGGCATCCGCTCGCCGTCGGCGACCCAGTAGGCGGTGGGCGCGTCCCGGTCGGCCTGCGCGAGCGCGGAGGCCGCCCAGATGCCGCCGCCCGCGAGGACGGCGACGGCCACGCCCGCCGCGACGAGAGAGGCCTTCTTGCGGCCGGCCGTGCGGGCGTGCTCCGGCGCCTCGTGCGACGCCGTGGGCGAGGGCTCCGGAGCCGGGGCCGGGGCCGGGGCCGTGTCGTTCTGCGGCTCGTTCACAGTCGCTCCAGCTGTCGCTTGGCCAGGTCGATGACATCGCTCTCGGGGATGCTCCTGCCGCGCTGGTCCTCGTAGAAGATGTCCATGACGATGTCGCCGCGGCGAACGATGGCCCGGGACTTGCGCTGTGGGAGGTACCCCGGCTCCTCGTCGAGCTCCGAGTGCACCCAGACGTGCCCGATGTCCGCGGGAACGCCGGGAAGGCTCACCCCGCTGTTGCCCGCGTACCTCTTCTCGGACATGTACGCCGACTGCTCCTTCTGGAACTCCTCGGCGCCGGCGAAGGTGTTGAACTGCACCAGCCGGATCTCCGTGAACCGGTCGTTCTCCTCCCACACCTCGGTCGCGAGGCGGCGGAAGCCGTCGTGCGCGAAATCACTGAGGGCCGCGTCCGGCCGTTCGAAGGTCGTCGCGAAAGAGTCGAGCGTGTCGTAGCCGGGCCCCTGGACGACCTTCGCCCCGCTCGGCACCCCGATCAGCACCTTGGTGAGGTCGTCATCGCTCTGGTGCCAGCGGTTGGCGTTGATCGTCTTGTGCGTGGTCGCCTCGTCGGGCGCCACGGGCTTGGGCTCGGGGAGCTTCTGCTGGGCCAGCGGCGGCAGCGGGGTCGGCTCGCGGTCGTACTGGATCGCGTAGCCGGTGACCGTGCCTGCCAGGACACCGAGTACGACGGCGCCGGCGATCAGCAGCGGGGTACGGCCCCGGCGGCGCGGTGCGGCCGGGGTGGCGGGCAGGTCGGCCGGAGCCGGGGCGGGGTCCGAGGTGCCCGAATCCGGGCGGCTCTCCCCCTCTTTCCACCGCTCAGGGATGTTCTGTTCGTCTTCCAAAGGTTCCCCCCGCAGGACGTGGCATGCGGGTGCGATCACCCGCGCGTAGCCATGACCCACCCCGGGGGAGAGCGGTTGTAAGGAATTCGATCACGTTTACGTCTCGCGAGGTTTCAATCCTCGTGGCGCCGTTTTCCGTCCAGTTCGTCCCACCACTCGTCGGACTTCGGGTCGCCCGAGGGGTCGTCCCACCAGCGGTCCTCCGGGCCGCGCCGGTTCGCGATCATCGCGGCGACCGGCGGGATGACCATGGCGACCACGCACAGGGCCACGGCCGCCTCGACCGAGAACAGCCGTACGAAGGACCAGGCGGATACGAAGAGGAAGATGCATCCGCCCATGAGGACGAAGTAGATGCGGCGCCGCCGGGCGTACATGCCTCAAGGGTAGGACCGGGAGGCGGACGGCGCGAAGGGCCGCACCCCGTTCCAGTGGCGTCCAACCCCCTGGGGTGCGGCCCTTCGGCCGGTCATTCAGGCGTGCGGTGCTCAGACCGCGATCGCCACGTCCGTCACGCCGCCGGCCTCGGCCACGACCACGGCGCGGTCCGCCTGGGCGCCGGGAACCAGCGCGCGCAGGGTCCACGAGCCGGTCGCCGCGTAGAAGCGGAACTGGCCGGTCGCCGAGGTCGGGACCTCGGCCGTGAACTCGCCGGTCGAGTCGAGCAGGCGCACGTACCCGCTGACGGGCTCGCCGTCCTTGGTCACCTGACCCTGGATGGCGGTCTCACCGGGCTTGAGCGTGGCGAGGTCGGGCCCGCCGATCTGTGCTCCACACATGTTCTCTGTCCTGTCCTGAGAGGTCGTACTACGGAGGGCGTCGCGTACCCGGCCGTGGTGGTGGTTACTTGTTGGCGCCGAGCTCGATCGGCACGCCGACCAGGGAGCCGTACTCGGTCCAGGAGCCGTCGTAGTTCTTGACGTTCTCCTGGCCCAGGAGCTCGTGCAGCACGAACCAGGTCAGCGCGGAGCGCTCACCGATGCGGCAGTACGCGATGGTGTCCTTCGACAGGTCGACCTGCTCGGCCTGGTAGAGGGCGGTGAGCTCCTCGTCGGACTTGAACGTGCCGTCGTCGTTCGCGTTCTTCGACCACGGGATGTTGCGGGCGCTCGGCACGTGGCCGGGGCGCTGCGACTGCTCCTGCGGGAGGTGCGCCGGGGCGAGCAGCTTGCCGGAGAACTCGTCGGGCGAGCGGACGTCGACCAGGTTCTGGACGCCGATCGCGGAGACGACGTCGTCGCGGAAGGCGCGGATCGAGGCGTCCTGCGGCTGGGCCTTGTACTGGGTGGCCGGGCGGTTCGGGACCTCGGTGCCGTCGACCAGGTCGCGGGAGTCGAGCTCCCACTTCTTGCGGCCGCCGTCGAGGAGGCGGACGGTCTGGTGGCCGTACAGCTTGAAGTACCAGTAGGCGTAGGAGGCGAACCAGTTGTTGTTGCCTCCGTAGAGGACGACCGTGTCCTCGTTGGAGATGCCCTTGGCGGAGAGGAGCTTCTCGAAGCCCTCCTGGTCCACGAAGTCGCGGCGGACCGGGTCCTGGAGGTCCTGCTTCCAGTCGATCCGGACGGCGTTGGTGATGTGGTTCTTGTCGTAGGCGGACGTGTCCTCGTCCACCTCGACGATGACGACGTCGGCGTCGTTCAGGTGGGCCTCGACCCAGTCGGCGTCTACGAGGACGTCGCTGCGGCTCATGGTGATCTCCTCCGGGGCAGTGTGCGGCGGGGCGTGCTGTGCAGGTGCAGGTGGCGCGGGGCGGTCTGCGGGTTCTGCAGGTTCTGCGGATTCTGCTGGTGCGTACCGCTGCGGGCGGCTTCCTCGGGCACTGCGCGGGGAGGCGTCAGTGGGCAGGAGGGGGCGGCTGCGGTGCGGTCACGCGGGAAGGACGGTCGTCCGGCTGATGGAGCGGAAGCGCTCACAGGTCACATGGATCGACAGAGCATGGCGGCGACGCGACACAGGTCTACTGCCCGTCGCTTCGTGAGGTCCGCCTGCTGATGCTTCATAGCCATGGATCGTAGGGACGAATCGGCCGCCCTGTCACCGGTGTGTCATATACCGAGACAGGATCGTCCGAATAGTGGGATGACATGCCCCCGGGCGGCTGCCGCACCGCCTCCGGGGGCCCTCGTGCGGCCCGCCCTTCTGCGGATCGGACCGCAGCGTCTCACGATCCGGCCAGCACCACGTCCGAGCCGCTCAGCGTGAGGTGTACGCCGGACTCGTCCGAGGTCAGCGCGGTCAGCTTGAGCCCGGACGGCAGGCCGCTGTCGAGCCGGCGGTCGAAGTCGGTCTTCTTGCGGACCGCGCCCTCGATCCCGGGCAGGCCCCCGCCCGGTACCTCGTCGGCCCGGACGCGGACCATCTTGCCGCCGCCGGGGGCGTCCACGAGCGTGACCGTCGACACCACGCTGGGGGCGAGTCGCTTGCCGAGGACCTCCACGGCCGCCGTCACCTTCACCTTGCCGGGCGCCCCGCCGTACGTGACCGTCACGCCGGTCTGCGAGGCCTCGGTCAGGTCCCGGTACGTGACGAGGGCCGTGCCCTCGGCCTGCTTCGCGGTGCCCCCGCTGTAGTTCCCGTTCAGCTTCACGCTGCGGAAGCTGGCGTCGAGCTCCGAGAGCCGCGTCTTACGGCCGTCCGACACGGCCTCCACGCCCTTGAGCCGCACGTCGACGCGGTCGAGGTCGCGGCTGAGCGCCTGGGTCAGGAACGGGAACCCGTGGATGTCCACCTCCGTGGACCCCGCGAGCCCCTGGTGGGCCTGGATGCGCTCGGCCAGCCGGTTCTCGGCGTAGTTCACCGCCCAGCGATCGGCGCCGGCGAACAGCGCCCCCAGCACCACTCCGATGATCACAACGACGCGCAGGAACCGCACGTGCCCCTCCCCCTGTAGACCAGTACGTGTGTTCCAGTTGACCATGGCCGGCCGTCAGGGGGCCGTCAGGCCCGGAGAGTCGGGCCTGACGGAGGGGCCGGCGGAGGGTCGGCGGAGGCCCTGGCGGAGGCCCTGCCTCAGCCGACCACCCGGCCGATCAGGTAGACGGCGGGAGCGGCGGCCGCCAGCGGCAGCGCGACACCGGCCGTCATGTGGACGAACTTGGACGGGTAGTCGTACGCGGCCACCCGCAGCCCGATCAGCGCGCACACCCCGGCGGCCAGGCCGAGCAGCGCCCCGCCGACCCCGACCGAGGTCAGCCCGCCGACGGCGATGCCGGCTCCGGTGGCGGCGGCCAGCGAGACGCCGACGGAGGCCGGTGTCGGCAGCGGCAGCGCACGGGTGAAGACGGCGACCGCGACGGACGCGGCCCCGACGCTGACGGCGGCGGAGTCGGCGGCCAGGTAGCCGGCGCAGACGATGGCGAGCGCGGCGGAGGCCACGGAGGCCATCAGCCCGTACATCCGCTCGTCGGGGTCGGCGTGGCTGCGCAGCTGGAGGACCAGCGTGAGCAGCACCCAGGCGCCGAGGGTCCCGATGATCGCGCCGGGGCCGTACGTGTCGTCCACGGCGAGCACGGCCGCGTCGGCGACGAGGGCACCGAAGAAGGCGAGGGCGATGCCCTGCCGCGCGGGCCACATGCCGTTGAGCCGGAACCAGCCGGCCGCGGTGAGCCCCTGCAGGACGATCAGCGGCGCGAGGAGACCGAGATCCCCGACGGCGGCGGCACCGGCCAGCAGCAGCCCGAGCGCGGCGGTCAGTATGGCCGGCTGCGGGCCGGGATCGATGATCGGCGACCGCCCCTCGGCGCGCGCCTGAGCCGGATCGACGGCCCGCAGGGTGTTCCCCCCGAGGGTGGGCGGAGAGTACGAGGGATCCTCGCCCTCGGCGGGAGCCGCCGGGGCAGCGGCGGGGGCGGGGGCGGCGACGGGCCCCTCGGAACCTGGGCCGGGGTACGGCGGCAGGAAGGAGGTCTCCGCCGCGTCGGCGGCCCGCCGGGGCTCGGCCGCGGCCGGGCCCGGGTACGGCGGCAGGAAGGCGGTCTGCTCGGCGGCGGCGCCCGCCGGGGCGGCGGCCTGCGGCGGGAGGTACGCCGTCTGCTCGGCGGCGGACCCCTCGGCCCAGGCCGCGCCGGAGCCGCTCTGCGCCCAGTCGCCGGCCGGCGCGGGGGCCGGGGCCGGGGCGGCGGGCGCCTCGTCCCGGAACCACCCCTCGGGAGCCACGGGCTGCGCCTGCATCTGCATCTGCGCCTGCATCTGCGCCTGCGCCTGCGCCTCGGCCTGGGCAGGGCCGGGGTAGGGCGGCAGATAGGCGGTCTCGGCCGCAGCGGCGGCGCCCTGCGGCTCGGCCCCGCCCGGGCCGGGGTACGGCGGGAGGTACGTCGTCTCGGCGGCCGGCGCGGCGGCGGGCCTCTCACCCGCAGCGGAAGCCGGGTACGGCGTACCGGCGGGGTGACGGTCGTCCACGACGAAGCCCTCGTACGGCGTACCGGCGGCCGGCTGGGGCGCGGCCGGGCCCGGGTACGGCGGGAGGAAGGCCGTCTGATCGGCGGCGTCGGCCGCCGGGGCGGCGCTCTGGGGCGGGAGGTAGGCCGTCTGCTCCGCGGCGGAGCCCTCGGTCCACGACCCGCCGCCCGGCGCCCAGCCGGCGGCGGGCGCCTCGTCGCGGACGCCGCTCGGCTGCCAGCCGGTCGCGGGGGCCTCGTCGCGGAACCAGCCCTCGGGGGCGACCGGCTGCGGCGCCGACTGCGCGGCCGGCGGCTGGTACGCGGGCTGCTCGGCCGCGGCGCCGGAGGCCTCCGGCCACGACGCGGCGGGCTGCGGGGCCTCGTCGCGGTACCAGCCCTCCGGTGCCACCGGCTGGCCCGGCAGCGCACCCAGCGGCGGCTGCACCGGCTGGTAGCCGGTTTCCCAGGTGTCCGACTGCCAGGTCTGGGTCCCGTACGGGTCCTCCTGCCGGCCCTGCTGCTGTTGTTCCTCGGGAGTGCTCATCGGTTTCCGCTCACCCGCCCGCGAACGGCGGGAGCACCTCGACGGTGCCCCCCTCGGTCAGCGGAACGGCATCGTGCGGGCGCTTGCCCACGGGCTCTTCGTTCACGAGGAAGGAGCAGCGCTGCAGGACCCGGGTCAGCTCACCGGGGTGGCGCTCCCGCACGGCGTCGAGCGCCTCGGCCAGTGTCCGCGCCGAGTACGGCTCCTCCGCCGTCTTGGCCGCGGCCTTGGCCGCCGCCCAGTAGCGGATGGTTCCGGTTGCCACTGCAGCTCCTATCGTCCGCTCTCTACCGTCGGCATCCATGATGAACCCTCCGGCCCCCGGATCCGGTGTGCCTCCACGCGCCCCGCATGCGCCCGGGCGGTCGCCCGTACATCCATCGATCCGGTGAAAACGGGGCATACGCTGGTCGTAAGGGTGGCAGGAACCACAGGAGCGAGAAGGTCCGAGCCTCTGCCATGCAACGGCGGGTGGGCTATTCTGCTGGCGAGAGGATCCGGGCAACGTTGCCCCCGGGTCCTTTTGTGCTTTCAGAACGTTGAACGGACCGAGAACAGTGGTGTCCGTACGGACCTCAGGGCGCGGGGACCGGCGAACCACCACACCGCACCAGCACCACGCACCACGTACGAAGCAGTACCGCGAAAGTCCTCGACGGGACCGAGGAGGAACCGACGTGATGGACCAGCGAACCGTGCACGAACGCCCGACCTGGGCAGGTGGTCGGGCATGAGCTCTCTCCTGCTGCTGACCAATGCCCTCCAGCCGTCCACCGAGGTGCTGCCCGCCCTCGGCCTGCTCCTGCACAGCGTCCGGGTGGCGCCCGCCGAGGGCCCGGCCCTCGTGGACACCCCCGGCGCGGACGTCATCCTCGTCGACGGCCGCCGCGACCTGCCGCAGGTGCGCTCGCTCTGCCAGCTGCTGCGCTCCACCGGCCCCGGCTGTCCGCTGATCCTCGTCGTCACGGAGGGCGGCCTCGCGGCCGTCACCGCCGACTGGGGCATCGACGACGTCCTCCTCGACACCGCGGGCCCGGCCGAGGTCGAGGCGCGGCTGCGCCTCGCCACCGGCCGCCAGCAGCTCGGCTCCGACGACTCCCCGATGGAGATCCGCAACGGTGACCTGTCGGTCGACGAGGCGACGTACTCGGCGAAGCTGAAGGGGCGGGTCCTCGACCTCACCTTCAAGGAGTTCGAGCTGCTCAAATACCTGGCCCAGCACCCGGGCCGGGTCTTCACGCGCGCCCAGCTGCTCCAGGAGGTATGGGGGTACGACTACTTCGGCGGCACCCGGACGGTGGACGTCCACGTACGGCGGCTGCGCGCGAAGCTCGGCCCCGAGCACGAGTCGCTGATCGGTACGGTCCGCAACGTCGGCTACCGCTTCGTCACGCCCGAGAAGGTCGAGCGGGCGGCTGCGGAAGCGGCGGCCCAGGCAGCGGCCCAGGCGGCCGCCAAGGCCGCGGCGCAGGCGGCGGCCCAGGCCCCGGCCGGCGTCCCCCGTATGGAGGAACCTCCTGTGATCGCCCAGTCGGCAGGACGGCCTGCCCAGAGGTAGGTCACCCCGCGTAGACTCCCGAGCGTGGCCAAGGTGACGCGGGATGACGTTGCACGACTTGCGGGTACGTCTACCGCCGTCGTGAGCTACGTCATCAACAACGGACCCCGGCCGGTCGCCCCGGCCACGCGCGAGCGTGTACTCGCCGCGATCAAGGAGCTGGGCTACCGCCCGGACCGGGTCGCGCAGGCGATGGCGTCGCGGCGCACGGACCTCATAGGCATGATCGTCCCCGATGCGCGGCAGCCGTTCTTCGCGGAGATGGCGCACGCGGTCGAGCAGGCCGCCGCCGAGCGCGGAAAGATGGTCCTGGTCGGGAACTCCGACTACCGGGACGAGCGCGAGGTGCACTACCTGCGGGCCTTCCTCGGGATGCGGGTCTCGGGCCTGATCCTGGTCAGCCAGGGCATGAGCGAGCGCGCCGCCTCGGAGATCGAGGCGTGGGACGCGCGGGTGGTGCTGCTGCACGAGCGGCCCGAGGCCATCGACGACGTCGCGGTCGTCACGGACGACATCGGCGGAGCGCAGCTCGCCACCCGGCACCTGCTGGAGCACGGCCACGAGTACGTCGCCTGCATCGGCGGGGTGGAGAACACCCCGTCGGTCGGCGACCCGGTCGCCGACCACGTGGAGGGCTGGCGCCGGGCGATGCAGGAGTCGGGCCGCTCGACGGAAGGGCGCCTCTTCGAGGCCCCGTACAACCGCTACGACGCGTACCGGGTGGCGCTGGAGGTCCTGTCCGGGCCGGACCGGCCGCCGGCCATCTTCTGCGCCACGGACGACCAGGCCATCGGCGTGCTGCGGGCGGCGCGGGAGCTGCGGATCGACGTACCGGGGGAGCTGGCGGTGGCCGGCTTCGACGACGTCAAGGAGGCGGCCCTGACGGACCCGCCGCTGACGACGATCGCCTCGGACCGCCCGGCGATGGCCCGCGCGGCGGTGGACCTCGTCCTGGACGACGCCCTGCGCGTGGCCGGCTCCCGCCGCGAACGCCTGAAGCAGTTCCCGTCGGCCCTGGTGATCCGCCGCTCCTGCGGCTGCCGCTGACTCCTCCTTCACGCGCCCCTCGCACCACTCGGCCCTGGCGGGCCTCCCGGGCTTCGGGCCGCTGCGCTGGGGGCACCTCCCAGCGGTAGCTGGGGGAGACTCCGTCCGTCGGCTCCTGGCCGGGCTACCGCAGCCCTGGCGGGCCCGTGCGGGCTTATTTCGGGCATACGCGGTTCTGTCGGGCTTCTCAGGGGGGACTCAGGAAGCTCTCATGATCCGGGGACAGAGTCGTAGTCATGACCGAGAGCTTCCGCCGCGACGGCGAGTACCCGCAGGAGAACCGCCCGACCCCGCGCGCCGGCCACGGGGACTACCCGCCGCCGCCCGCGTACCCGCCGCCGGCGGCGCCCGCGGCGGCCGCGCCCGGGTGGCACGAAGCGCACCAGCCGCCGATGGCGATGGCACCCACGCCCCCCGCGGGGCCCGCGCACGCGGCCCGGGCCAAGCGGCCCGTCGCACTGCTCGCGGCCGTGGCGCTGGCCGCCGCCATCATCGGGGGCGGCACCGCCGCCGGCGTGCAGCAGCTGCTCGCCGGCCAGGACCGCACCGGCGGCGGCATCAACGGCACCAACGTCTCGCAGTCCAGCACCGGCACCGTCTCCGGCGTCGCCGAGCAGGTCAGCCCCTCCGTCGTCCGGATCGACACCAGCACCGGCTCCGGCCAGGGCACCGGCTCCGGCATCGTGGTCACCGCCGACGGCGAGATCGTCACCAACAACCACGTCGTCGACGGCGCCACCGAGATCCAGGTGACGATGAGCGACGGCAAGAAGTACTCCGCCAAGACCGTCGGCACCGACCCCGACAAGGACCTCGCCCTCATCAAGCTCCAGGGTGCGAGCAGCCTCAAGCCGGCCAAGCTCGGCAACTCCGACAACCTCAAGGTCGGCGACCAGGTCGTCGCCATCGGCTCCCCCGACCGCCTCACCGGCACGGTCACCAGCGGCATCGTCTCCGCCCTGAACCGCGAGGTCAACGTACCCAAGTCCGAGCAGCAGGCGCCCCAGCGCCAGCGCGGTGGCGGCGGCGGCAGCTGGCCGTTCTCGTACGATGGTCAGCAGTTCAACGGGAACACCGGATCGAACACCACCTCGTACAAGGCCATCCAGACGGACGCCTCCCTCAACCCGGGCAACTCCGGCGGCGCCCTCGTCAACATGAACGGCGAGATCGTGGGCATGCCCTCCGCGATCTACTCCCCCTCCAGCGACAGCTCCTCCGCCGGCAGCGTCGGCCTCGGCTTCGCCATCCCGGTGAACACGATCAAGGCCGACCTCGACTCCCTCCGCAAGGGCGGCCCCGGGGGAGCCGGAAACAGCAACAGCAACAGCGGCAACAACGGCACCAGCGGCTTCGGGACGTCGTTCTAAACGGCCCAGGCCTCGCATGCGAGCCTGGTACGACCGACCACGAACACTCCTGGGGGAGCGAAGATGAATCCGGCCGAAGGCGACCCGCACCGCATCCTCGTCGTCGACGACGAGCCGGCCGTGCGGGAGGCCGTGCGCCGCAGCCTCGCCTTCGAGGGGTACGCCGTGCAGACCGCCGTCGACGGGCTCGACGCCCTCGACAAGGCGGCCTCGTACGATCCCGGCCTGATCGTCCTCGACATCCAGATGCCCCGGATGGACGGCCTCACGGCGGCCCGCCGGCTGCGCGCCTCCGGCAGCACCACCCCGATCCTGATGCTCACCGCCCGCGACACCGTCGGCGACCGCGTCACCGGCCTCGACGCGGGCGCCGACGACTACCTCGTCAAGCCCTTCGAGCTCGACGAGCTCTTCGCCCGCGTCCGCGCCCTGCTGCGCCGCAGCGCCTACGCGACCGCGCGCCCTGGCGCCGACGACCACGAGGAGACGGACACGCTCGCCTTCGGCGACCTTCGCATGGACCTCGCCACCCGCGAGGTCACCCGCTCCGGGCGCCAGGTGGAGCTGACCCGCACCGAGTTCACGCTGCTGGAGATGTTCCTGGCGCACCCGCGCCAGGTCCTGACCCGCGAGCAGATCCTCAAGAGCGTCTGGGGCTTCGACTTCGAACCCAGCTCCAACTCCCTGGACGTGTACGTCATGTACCTGCGCCGCAAGACCGAGGCCGGGGGCGAGCCCCGCCTGGTGCACACCGTGCGCGGGGTGGGTTACGTCCTGCGCACCACCGGGGCGGGCGACTCCGGGGGGCCCGAGTGAGCCCGGCCGCCAGATTCCGCGCGCTCCCCCTGCGCTCCCGCATCGCCCTGCTGGTGAGCACGGCCGTGGCCCTGGCCGTGGCCACCGTGTCCGCGGTCTCGTGGGTGATGGTGCAGGCGCAGCTGGGCAACCAGCTGAACCAGTCCCTGATGGCCACCAACCCGACCGCGCAGGTGCTGGAACGGCTGCGCCAGGGCTGCCCGGCCCGCCCGCCGACGCAGGCCCAGCAGGACATCGCCGAAAACCTGAACGCCACGGTCCAGATCGTCACCGCGGACGGCAGCCACTGCTGGGTGAGCGGGCAGACCGACCTGCCGGTGACCGATACGGACAAGCAGGTCGCGGCGGGCCGCAAGGCCAAGGCGCTGCACGACGCGACGACCGACAACGGCGTCGGGATGCGCGTCTACACCTTCGCGGCGCAGACCCAGCCCGGCGCCCCGGTCTTCGCGGTCTCGGTGGCCCGGCCGCTGGCCGACATCGACAAACCGCTGTCCACCCTGGCCTGGGTGCTGATCCTGGTCTCCGGCATCGGGGTGGCCGGCGCGGGCGTCGCCGGCCTGTGGGTCGCCCGTACGGGGCTGCGGCCGGTGGACGAGCTGACGGGCGCCGTCGAGCACATCGCCCGGACCGAGGACCTGACCGTACGGATCCCCGACGAGGGCGACGACGAGATCGCCCGCCTGTCGCGGTCCTTCAACTCCATGACGGCGGCGCTGGCCTCCTCCCAGGAGCGGCAGGCCCAGCTGATCGCGGACGCCGGGCACGAGCTGCGCACCCCGCTGACCTCGCTGCGCACCAACATCGAGCTGCTCGCGCGCAGCGAGGAGACCGGCCGGGCCATTCCGCCCGAGGACCGCAAGGAGCTGCTGGCCTCGGTCAAGGCGCAGATGACGGAGCTGGCCGCGCTGATCGGGGACCTCCAGGAGCTGTCCCGCCCGGACGCGGCCCCGCCCGCCAAGCTGGAGGTGGTGGCCCTGCACGAGATCGCGCAGAGCGCGCTGTCCCGCGCCCGGCTGCGCGGCCCCGAGCTGCACTTCACCGACGAGGTGGCGCCCTGGTACGTACGGGGCGAGGCGGCGGCGCTGGAGCGGGCGGTGGTCAACGTCCTGGACAACGCGGTGAAGTTCAGCCCGCCGGGCGGCACGGTCGAGGTCTCGCTGCGGGCGGGCGAACTGACCGTACGCGACCACGGGCCCGGCATCCCGGCGGAGGACCTGCCGCACGTGTTCGAGCGCTTCTGGCGCTCCTCCTCGGCCCGCGCCCTGCCCGGCAGCGGGCTGGGCCTGTCGATCGTGGACCGTACGGTGCGCCGCGCGGGCGGCAGCGTCGAGCTGCGGGCGGCGCCGGCCGGCGGCCCGGGCACGGAGGCGGTGCTCCGCATCCCGGGCGCTCCGGCGCCGCCGCCGGAGCAGCCGTCAGTTGTGCCGGATCAGTGAGGCGACGAGCCCGGAGCGGGTATTGGGGAAGTCCATCGGGACGATCCCCAGCCCGGTCCGGCCGGCCAGCTCCCCGCCGTCGACGAACGAGTGCACCTGCGGGTTGAGCCGGTCGGAGTTCCAGCGCGGCGGCATGTAGGCGGACGTGCTCACGTAGTTGACGAAGAGCTTGCCGGGCTGCTGGACGGCCCGGCGGAACTGGTCTTCGATCTTCCCGCGCTTGGCGAACGGCTCGGCGTTCCAGTCGTCCTGGATGTCGAAGACGTTGCCGTCGCCGTAGCGCAGTCCGGGCAGACCGCCGTTGTCGGCGAGCAGGACCACCTTGCCGCGGGCCTGGCCGAGGGCGGGCAGCGAGTCCGCGATCCGGAAGAGGGGGCGCCAGCCCCGGTTGTCGAGGTAGTCGTCGAAGACGGCGCGGAAGGTGGCGTCGCTGTCCTCCGAGTACTCCTGCTTCAGGCGCATCAGCACGGTCTCGGAGGGGTGCGCGGCGAGGAAGTTCCAGCAGGCGACGAGGACGTCCCCGAACATCAGGCCCTGGTAGAAGGAGCCGTGGTGGATCGCGAACGATCCACCGGTGACTCTGCACCGGACGTCGAGGAACCGGATGCCCGAGTCGAGCTGTTCGGCGATCGAGGTGTTCTGGCAGGCGACGAAGAGCCCGCCCTGGCGGGCGCCGGAGTCATGGGTGCCGGGGATGGTCATCCGCTGGAGGGCGGTGGAGTCCCCGAGCCCGGCCATCCAGTCCTGTGTGCCGAGCGTACGGGCCGAGGCCGGCCCCGCCGCTCCGAGTCCCACGGCCGCGCCGGCGCCCGCCGCCATCGCCCCGACCAGAAATGCCCGACGATCCAGTGCCATGCCCGCCCCTTTGCCGACCCGGTGACGGCTCCCAGCCACCGTCGGCTGGTGCCCCCGGGATTCTGGCGTGCGGGACGCGGGTTTACTACCCTCCGGTAGCCCCTACCTTTCGAGCAACTCGGCCATGGCGCGCAGGCCTTGGGCGAGCTCCCGGCCCGTCGGCGCCTGCTCCGGGTCGGTCAGCGTCTGCACCATCACCCCGCTCAGCAGCGCGATGTGCACCGACCCGAGGGACCGTACGTCCTCCTCGGGGACCGCGTCCTCGGGGACCCCGCGCAGCTGCGCGGCCACCATGCGGCGGGCCTGACGCTGGTTCTCGGCGAGGGTGGCGAGCAGCGCGGGCGAGGACTGGGCGTGGACGAAGGCCTCGACGGAGGCGGTCCAGAGCCAGCGCGTCTCGCCGAAGTCGCGGATCTTGCGGTCCCACATGTCGGCGTAGCGCGCCTCGGTGGTGTCGCCTTCCCCCGCGAGCCGGGCGGAGGCCGTGGCGGCCCACTCGTCCATGGCGGCGAAGAGGGCGAGGTTGAGCAGGGCCTCGCGCGAGCCGAAGTGGTAGCCGATCGCGGCCATGCTCACCTGCGAGGCCGTGGCGATGTCGCGCACGGTCGTGCGCAGGTAGCCCTTCTCCTCCAGGCAGCGGCGCGCTCCGGCCAGCAGGTCCTCGCGATTTCCCATGCCGGGATCGTATCCGCGCGCCCTTTGCGCACCCCGGCCCCGCGCCCCATTTTGGGCAAGCGCCCAAGACAAACGTATTGCGCACTTGCCCAAATCCTGGCAGGCTCGTCCCCGTACCGCACCGTCACCGCATGACTCACAGGGGAGATCCAAGCCATGCGCCACACGCTGACGATCGACGGCCGCGCGCTGTCGTACCTGGACTTCGGCGGCCCGGGCCGCCCGCTGCTCGCCCTGCACGGGGGCATGTCCGAGGGCCTCGCCTTCGCCGGCCTCGCCGACACCCTGGGCGACGGGTGGCGGGTCATCGCCCCCGACCAACGCGGCCACGGCGACTCCGACCGGGCCGCCGAGTACACCCGCGAGGGCTACCTCTCGGACGCCGTCGCGCTCCTCGACCACCTCGGCCTGGACGCCCCCGCGGCCCTCCTCGGCTACTCCCTCGGCGGCTTCAACGCCTACCACCTGGCCGCCGCCCACCCCGACCGGATCGCGGCCCTCGTCGCCGTGGACGCCACCGTGGAGATCGAACCCGACACGGCGGGAGCGCTCTTCGGATTCCTTCACGGCATGCGCTACACCGCCCCCACCCGCGAGGAACTCCTCGCCGCGGCCGGGCCGGTGGGCTCCCAGTTCGTCGAGCGGGCGCTGCGTCCGCTCCCCGACGGGGGCTGGCGGCTGCCGTTCCACCCGCAGGACATGATCGACTCCGCCGAGGCCTGCCGCGGCGACCACTGGGACGCCTGGCTCGGCAGCCGCTGCCCGGCGCTGCTGGTCCACGGCACCCGCAGCCAGACGCTCCGCCAGGAGACGGCCGACGCGATGGTCTCCCGCCGGCCGGGGACCTCGTACACACCTGTGGACGGGGACCACTTCCTGCCGTTCACCCACCCCGAGGAGTTCCACGAGGCCGTCCGCAAGTTCCTCGCGGACCTCTGACCGCTCCGCCCCGGTACGGGGGTCCGGGGCGGACACGCCGAAGGGGCGGCGGGCCGGGAAGGCCCACCGCCCCTTCGGGCTGACTGCGCGCAGGTGTTACTTGATCACGGTGATGCGGTCCGCCGCCGGCGGGGCGAGCGGGGCCGCCTCCGTCGACTTCCCGAGGTAGGCGTTGAAGGCCTCCAGGTCGGGCACGCCGACCAGCTTGTTCTTGTGGTCCTTCAGGACGGTGAAACCGTCACCGCCGCCCGCGAGGAACTCGTTCATCGCGACCCGGTAGGTCTTGGCGGAGTCGATCGCCGCGCCGTTCAGCTTCACCGAGTCCACGACGATGCGGTCCGCGCCCGTCTTCGTCATGTCCAGGGTGTACGTGAAGCCCTTCGAGACCTGCAGGATCTTCGGGTTCGGGCCGTTGACCGGGCCGCTGACCTGCTGCTGGAGCGCGGTGATCAGCTGCGCGCCCGTCAGGTCCACCACGTTCATCAGGTTGTTGAACGGCTGGACCGTGTAGGACTCGCCGTACGTCACGACGCCGTCGCCCTCGCCGCCCGCGGCCTTGTAGGCCAGGTCGGCGCGGATGCCGCCCGGGTTCATGACGGCCAGCTGCGCGCCGCCCTTGGCGGCCGGAGCCGTGGCCTCCAGCTGCGAGTCGGCGATCACGTCGCCGAGCGGCTTCTCGGGCGCCTCGGAGCCGCGGCCCGCGATGTCCGCCGAGATGTAGCCCATCGGACGGCTCGCGACCGGGGCGGCCAGCGCGTTCCAGCGGGTGATCAGCTCGGTCATGTCCGGGGCCTTGGGCTGGTCCCGGGTGACGGCCTTGGTGACCGGCTTGGGCGCGAGGGCCGCGGTGCGGACGATGTCCTTGGTCTGGCGGTCGTACGTGAGCGTGGTGTCCGTGAACGCGCGGCCGTAGGAGGCGGCCGAGGTCACCATGCGCGGGTTGCCCGCCGGGTCCGGGATGTTGCAGGCGTACGCCTGGTGCGTGTGGCCGGTGACCAGCGCGTCGACCTTCGGATCGATGTTCTTCGCGATGTCCACGATGGCGCCCGAGACGCCGGCGCCGGCACCCGGGACGTTGCAGTCGTAGTTGTACGCGCCGCTGGCGGGCAGGCCGCCCTCGTGGATCAGCGCGACGATCGACTTCACGCCCTGCTTGTCCAGCTCGGCGGCGTACTTGTTGATCGTCTCGACCTCGTCGCCGAACTTCAGGCCCTTGACCCCGTCGGCGGTCACGACGTCCGGAGTGCCCTCCAGGGTGACGCCGATGAAGCCGATCTTCACGTCGCCCTTCTTCCAGATGAAGGTCGGATTCAGCAGCGGACGCTTGGTCTTCTCGTCCGTGACGTTCGCCGCGAGGTACTTGTACTCGGCGCCCGTGTAGTCCTTGCCGGACTCGAAGCAGCCGTCGACCGGGTGGCAGCCGCCGTACGCCATGCGGCGCAGCTCGGTCTTGCCCTCGTCGAACTCGTGGTTGCCGACGCTGCTGACGTCCAGCTTCAGCTTGTTCAGCGCCTCGACGGTGGGCTCGTCGTGGAAGAGACCGGACAGCATCGGGCTGCCGCCGATCATGTCCCCGGCCGCGGCGGTGACGGAGTACTCGTGGCCCTTGCGGGCCTCGCGCAGGCTGGTCGCCAGGTACTCGACGCCACCGGCGGGTATCGCCTTGGTGGTGCCGTCCGCCTGACGCTCGGTCACGGTGCCGGACGAGCCCTGCGGGGGCTCCAGCGTGCCGTGGAAGTCGTTGAACGACAGCATCTGCACGTCGACGGTGCGGCTCTTGCCGGCACCGCCACCACTCGCGGCACCGGCCGGCAGTGCGGCCGCGACCATCGCTCCGGCACCGGCCGTGACGGCGAAGGCGGCGAAGGTCAACCGGCGGGTTCGGCGGTGCCGTTGTGGCGTCGCTGACATTTAGTCCCCTTTTGGACAGCGGTAAAACTCGGGAGGTCTGCGGCAGCCTATGGTCAACGCGCGTAGCACGACAGGGGGTACGGGTGTCGGCCTGGTTACACGTAGGAGACGGCTCACCGTCGGCCCGCTGCACGCACACCACCGCGGGCGCCTCCCGCGGTCGTAGGCTCGACGCATGACTGACGACGCAGCAGCGGCCCTGGAGCCGGGACGCCAGATTGAGACCCTCGACGAGCTGACGGAGGAACAGGCCGACGCCGTGCTCGCCCTCATCGAGGACGCGGCGCGGACGGACGGCACCACCGCCGTGTCCGAGCAGGGCCGCCTCCAGCTGCGCGGCGGGCGCCGCGAGGGGATCCGGCACTTCCTGCTCACCGAGAAGGGCCGGCTCGCCGGATACGGGCAACTGGAGGACACCGATCCGGTGGAGGCCCCCGCCGCCGAGCTCGTCGTCCACCCCGCGCTGCGCGGGCGCGGGCACGGGCGGGCCCTGGGCTCGGCCCTGCTGGCCGCCTCGGGCAAGCGGATCCGGGTGTGGGCACACGGCGGCAAGTCGGCCGCCCGCCACCTCGCGCAGGTGCTCGGCCTGACCCTGTTCCGGGAGCTGCGCCAGCTGCGCCGCCCGCTCGGCCCGGACGGGCCCCCGCTGCCCGAGGTGGTGCTGCCCGCCGGGGTGACCGTACGGACCTTCGTGCCCGGCCAGGACGACGCGGCCTGGCTCGCGGTGAACTCGGCCGCCTTCGCCCACCACCCCGAACAGGGCTCGCTGACCCAGCGGGACCTGAACGACCGGATCGCGCAGCCCTGGTTCGACCCCAAGGGCTTCTTCCTCGCCGAGCGCGACGGGGAGCTGATCGGCTTCCACTGGACGAAGGTGCATGCCGAGGAGCGGCTCGGGGAGGTCTACGTGCTCGGCGTCCGCCCCGGCGCCCAGGGCGGCGGCCTCGGCAAGGCCCTCACCGCGATCGGCCTGCACCACCTCGCGGGGGCCGGCCTGCCCACCGCGATGCTGTACGTGGACGCCGACAATCCGGCGGCTCTCGCCGTGTACGAGGGCCTCGGCTTCAGCACCCACGAGGTCGACCTGATGTACCGCACGGAAAGCTGACGGAGGGCGGGCGGAGCGCTCCGCCCGAGGGCGGTCGGGTGACACGGAGAGCGAGGGCCTGTCCACGGACAGGCCCCGCGCTCCGGGCGCACACCGGGGACACAGGGGACGTGCCGGAGCATTCCGGGCGCGGAAACGACGTAAAAGACGTACTCGTGCACCACCCGGAGCCTGGAAGCCATGCGCCATTCACCGGACCTTCATGCGCGCTTGCGACTCTCCCCGCATGCAGCCCCGACTCCGACTGACGGCGACCCCGTCCGACGCGCCTGTCCTGCCCCCTGCGCGGAACAATGGAGTCATGAGCCCCCAGCCCAGCGCAGGCCCCGCCGAGGTCCCTGCCCAGCACCCGTCTCACACCTCCGCCGAAGCCTCCGCGGCCACCCCCGGCCCGGCGGCCAAGCCCGCGCGGATCGGCTCCATAGCCGCGCACCGCCCGCACTCCGGTCTGGAGCCCGGCCTCGCGCCCGATCTCGACGCCGACCTGGACGCCTACGACGACAAGGACGGCGACGAGCTGCCCCCGGGGCGCTTCCTCGACCGCGAGCGCAGCTGGCTGGCCTTCAACGAGCGGGTCCTGGAGCTGGCCGAGGACCCGGCGACCCCGCTCCTGGAGCGCGCCAACTTCCTGGCGATCTTCGCGAGCAACCTCGACGAGTTCTTCATGGTCCGCGTCGCCGGCCTCAAGCGGCGCATCGCGACCGGCGTCGCCACCCGTTCGGCCTCAGGCCTCCAGCCCCGTGAGGTGCTGGACCTGATCTGGACCCGCTCGCGCGAGCTCATGGCCCGGCACGCCGCCTGCTTCCAGCAGGACATCTCCCCCCAGCTCGCCGAAGAGGGCATCCACCTCATCCGCTGGCCGGACCTCACCGAGAAGGAGCAGGCCCGCCTCTTCACGCTGTTCCGGAACCAGATCTTCCCGGTGCTCACCCCGCTGGCCGTGGACCCCGCGCACCCCTTCCCGTACATCTCGGGGCTCTCGCTGAACCTCGCGGTCGTCGTCCGCAACCCCGTCAGCGGCCACCGCCACTTCGCGCGCGTCAAGGTCCCGCCGCTGCTCTCCCGCTTCCTGGAGGCCTCCCCGCAGCGCTACGTCCCCCTGGAGGACGTCATCGCCGCGCACCTGGAGGAGCTCTTCCCCGGCATGGAGGTCCTGGACCACCACATGTTCCGGGTGACCCGCAACGAGGACCTGGAGGTCGAGGAGGACGACGCGGAGAACCTGCTCCAGGCCCTGGAGAAGGAGCTCATGCGGCGCCGCTTCGGCCCGCCGGTGCGCCTGGAGGTCGAGGAGTCCATCGACCCCGCCGTCCTGGACCTCCTCGTCCAGGAGCTGAACGTCTCCGCCGCCGAGGTCTACCCGCTGCCCGGCCCGCTGGACCTGACCGGCCTCTTCGGCATCGCCTCCCTGGACCGGCCCGAGCTGAAGTACCCCAAGTTCGTCGCCGGCACCCACCGCGACCTCGCCGAGGTCGAGTCCGCGTCCGCGCCCGACATCTTCGCCGCGCTGCGCGAACGGGACGTGCTGCTGCACCACCCGTACGACTCCTTCTCCACCTCGGTGCAGGCCTTCCTGGAGCAGGCCGCCGCCGACCCGGACGTCCTCGCGATCAAGCAGACGCTGTACCGGACCTCCGGTGACTCCCCGATCGTGGACGCCCTGATCGACGCCGCGGAATCCGGCAAGCAGGTCCTCGTACTCGTCGAGATCAAGGCCCGCTTCGACGAGCAGGCCAACATCAAATGGGCCCGCAAGCTGGAGGAGTCCGGCTGCCACGTCGTGTACGGCCTGGTGGGCCTCAAGACCCACTGCAAGCTGTCGCTCGTGGTCCGCCAGGAGGGCGACACGCTCCGCCGCTACTCCCACGTCGGCACCGGCAACTACCACCCCAAGACCGCCCGCCTGTACGAGGACCTCGGCCTGCTCACCGCCGACCCGCAAGTCGGCGCGGACCTCTCCGACCTCTTCAACCGGCTGTCCGGCTACTCGCGCCGCGAGACCTACCGCCGCCTGCTCGTGGCCCCGCGCTCGCTGCGCGACGGCCTGATCACGCGGATCGACAAGGAGGCCGCCCACCACCGGGCCGGCCGCCCCGCGTACGTGCGCCTCAAGATGAACTCGATCGTCGACGAGGCACTCATCGACTCGCTCTACCGGGCCTCCCAGGCGGGAGTGCCCGTCGACATCTGGGTCCGCGGCATCTGCGCCGTGCGCCCCGGGGTCCCCGGGCTCTCGGACAACATCCGGGTCCGCTCGATCCTCGGCCGCTTCCTGGAACACTCCCGGGTCTTCGCCTTCGGCAACGGCGGCGAGCCCGAGGTGTGGATCGGCAGCGCCGACATGATGCACCGCAACCTCGACCGCCGCATCGAGGCACTGGTCAGGGTCGCCGACCCGGCCCACCGCGCGGCACTGGACCGGATGCTGGAGACCGGCATGTCCGACGCCACGTCCTCCTGGCACCTGGGCCCGGACGGCGAATGGACCCGGCACAGCACGGACCACGAAGGCCAGCCGCTGCGGCACGTTCAGGAGATGCTCATAGACGCCCGGAGGCGCCGGCGTGGCTCTGCCAAACCATGACCTGACAGCGCGTGGAGAGGGCTCCGCGGGTGACGTGCTCGGCACGTACCTGCGGGCCCAGGCCACCGCCTTCCTGCGCGGGCTGCGCCTCCACGAGGAGAGCGGGGCCGACGCCGCGGAGGGCAGCGATGCGGCGCGCAGCCTGCGGGGGGCTGCGCGCCGGATCAGCGGGTCCCTGTCCACCTTCCGAGTGGTGACCGAGTCCTCATGGGCCGACGGGCTGCGCACCGAGCTGGTGTGGCTGTCCTCGACCCTGGCGGACGAGCACGCGTACGCCGCCCGGCTGACCCGGCTGCTGGACGCGCTGCACCGGCTCTCGGGCTCCCCGGAGGTGCCCGCACCCCGGGGCGCCGCGGGCTCGCTCACGGTGGGCTCGGCGCGCGCCGGCGCCCTGCTGGAGCGGCAGCTCACGCTGGCCCGGACCCGCGCCCACTCGGCGACCCTGCAGGCGCTGGGCTCGTCCCGGTTCCACGCGGTCGCGGACGCCGTGGCCGTACTGGCCTCCGAGGTGCCGCTGGACCCGGTCGCGGCCCGCGGGCGGGTGGACGAGGTCCTGATCCCGCTGGCGGAGGTGGCCCACACCCGGCTGGCGGGGGCCGTCTCGGCGCTGCCGCACGCCGCCGAGTCCCAGCCGTACAACGCCGACCACGACGGCTCCTGGCACGAGGTGCGCCGGCTGCTGCGGGTCCACCGCTACGCCCGGGAGGCCCTGGGCGAGGACGTGGCCCGGCTGGCGGCGGCCGGGGAGGCCCTGGACCGCCACCGCGACGCCGCCGAGGCCGCGGCCGCATCGGCGACGGCGGCCCGCACCCCGCGCATCGCCCCGGCGACGGCGTACGCCCTGGGCGTCCTCCACGCCGACCAGCGACACGAGGTGGAGGCGGCCCGCTTCACCTTCCAGGGCCTGTGGCAGCCCGTGACGGTCGCCGCCCCCTAACCGGGTGGCGACCGAAAAGATTCAGCCACCCCCGGGTCCGCGCCGGACCCGGGGAACCGCCCAGGCGGGGGTCACATAACGGTAACGACGGGACAACGGCGGATGACACTCCGGAGCAAACCCGACCATCCACACCAGGCCGTCCGCCACGGTTCACCGTCCGTTCACTTGCCCCGGTCGGCCGCTTCACCTGATCTGCCTAATTTCGGTGGTGCACGGAGCGCGTCGTCCACCAGATCGAATGACACGCCGTGCAATCCGACGTAGTCCTCTTCGCACGCCGCCCCGATTGCAGAAAGCGGCCGGCGGCTTCTGGAAGGAACACCCGAAAAGTGAAGCTTCAGCGCAAGAACATGCTTCGTGCCTCCGCCCTCGGGGCGCTTGTCGTGTCCGGCGCCCTGGTCCTCACGGCGTGCGGCTCGGACAACAACACGAAGGATGGCGGCGCCGCCAGCGGCAAGCCGTCGGCCGCCGCCGCGGGCGACATCAAGTGCGACGACGCCAAGGGCAAGCTCCTGGCCTCCGGCTCCTCCGCCCAGAAGAACGCCGTGGACCTGTGGGTCAAGAACTACATGGCCGCCTGCTCCGGCGTCGAGGTCAACTACAAGTCCTCCTCCTCCGGTGAGGGCATCGTCGCCTTCAACCAGGGCACCGTCGGCTTCGCCGGCTCGGACTCCGCGCTGAAGCCCGACGCCGTCGAGGAGTCGAAGAAGGTCTGCACCGGTGGCCAGGGCATCAACCTGCCCATGGTCGGCGGCCCGATCGCCGTCGGCTTCAACGTCGCCGGCGTGGACAAGCTGACGCTGGACGCCCCCACCCTCGCCAACATCTTCAACGACAAGATCAAGAAGTGGGATGACGAGGCGATCAAGAAGCTGAACCCCGGCGTCACGCTTCCCTCCACCGCCATCCAGGCCTTCCACCGCTCCGAGGACTCGGGCACCACCGAGAACCTGGGCAAGTACCTCAAGGCCGCCGCTCCCGAGGCCTGGACGTACGAGGCCGCCAAGAAGTGGCCGGCCCCCGGTGGCCAGGCCGCGACCGGCTCCGCCGGTGTCGCCTCCCAGGTGAAGGCCGTTGACGGCGCGATCGGCTACTTCGAGCTGTCCTACGCCTCCTCGCAGAGCATCAAGACGGTCGACGTGAACACGGGCGCCGCCGCCCCGGTCAAGGCCTCCTCCGAGACCGCCTCCAAGGCCATCGCCGCCGCCAAGATCGCCGGCACCGGCTCCGACCTGGCGCTGAAGCTCGACTACACCACCAAGGCCGAGGGCGCCTACCCGATCGTCCTGGTGACGTACGAGGTCGTCTGCGACAAGGGCAACAAGCCCGAGACGCTCGCCACCGTCAAGTCCTTCCTGAACTACACCGCCTCGGACGCGGGCCAGAAGGTCCTCTCCGAGAACGGCTACGCGCCGATCCCGGCCGAGATCAACGCCAAGGTCCGCGAAGTCGTCAACTCGCTGGCCTAATCGCTGAAACCCCGGTGCCGGGCAGTTCCCGTCCGAACTGCCCGGCACCCGGGGACCCTCCCCTCCACCCAGGGGATCCGGTGCACCGCCGCCAGGGGGCCTTCCCCCCACCCAGACCGGAAAGATCATGGCTTCCACCACACCCACCCAGATAGACCAGGCTCCGCCTGTCGCCAAGAGCGCAAGGTCCACCGGCCGAGCCGGTGACAAGATCTTCGCCGGGCTCTCCAAGGGCTCCGGCATCCTGCTCCTGGTGATCATGGCGTCGATCGCCATCTTCCTCACCTACCGCGCCTCGATCGCACTGTCGAAGAACGAGGGGAACTTCCTCACCACCTTCGACTGGAACGCGTCGGCCAACCCGCCCGTCTTCGGCATCGCCGTCCTGCTCTTCGGCACCGTCGTCAGCTCGATCATCGCGATGGCCATCGCGGTTCCGATCGCTGTCGGCATCGCCCTCTTCATCTCGCACTACGCGCCGCGCAAGCTGGCCGCGCCCCTCGCGTACGTGGTCGACCTGCTGGCCGCCGTGCCGTCGATCATCTACGGCATCTGGGGCGCGCTCTTCCTCGTCCCGCAGCTCGCAGGCCTCAACCTCTGGCTCGACGAGTACATGGGCTGGACCTACGTCTTCGACAAGACCCAGGTCGGCGTCGCCCGCTCGCTCTTCACCGTCGGCATCCTGCTCGCGATCATGATCCTGCCGATCGTGACCAGCGTCAGCCGCGAGGTCTTCCTCCAGGTCCCGCGCATGAACGAGGAGGCCGCCCTGGCCCTCGGCGCGACCCGCTGGGAGGTCATCCGCCTGTCGGTGCTGCCCTTCGGCCGCTCCGGCGTCATCTCCGCCTCGATGCTCGGCCTCGGCCGCGCGCTGGGCGAGACCATGGCCGTCGCGACCGTCCTCTCCCCGAGCTTCCTGATCAACGGGCACATCCTGGACCCGGGCGGCGGCACGTTCGCGCAGAACATCGCCGCGAAGTTCGACGAGGCCAACGAGTTCGGCCGCGACGCGCTGATCGCCTCCGGTCTGGTCCTCTTCCTGCTCACCCTGCTGGTCAACGGTGCAGCTCGCCTGATCATCGCTCGCCGCAAGGACTTCTCGGGGGCGAACGCCTGATGAGCCACGCAATCCAGGACCAGCGGCCCGCCCCGGCCCGCAAGTCCGCCGCTCCCGCCGGCCTCACCCGAGGCGGCCTCCCCCGCTGGGCCCCGGCCGGCACCGCGGTCCTCTCGATCGCCCTCGGCTGCGGCATCGGCGTCGTCGCCGACCTGCACAGCAAGGTCCAGTGGGGCCTGATCGCCTCGATCCTGTTCGTGGTGATCACGTACACCTCCAGCGCGATCGTCGAGAACCGCCGCCAGGCCAAGGACCGCATCGCGACCTCCCTCGTGTGGGTCAGCTTCGTCCTCGCGGTCATCCCGCTGCTCTCGCTGATCTGGACCACCGTCAGCCGCGGCGTCAAGGCCCTCTCCGGCGACTTCCTCACCCACTCGATGAACGGCGTGACCAGCTTCGAGGAGGGCGGCGGCGTCTACCACGCGCTGCTCGGCACCATCGAGCAGGTCGCCCTGGCCGCCCTGATCGCGGCGCCGATCGGCCTGCTGACCGCCGTCTACCTGGTCGAGTACGGCAAGGGCTCGCTCGCCAAGGCCGTGACCTTCTTCGTCGACGTCATGACCGGCATCCCCTCCATCGTCGCGGGTCTGTTCATCCTCACGACCTGGAACCTGGCGCTCGGCTTCGGCCCCTCCGGCTTCGCCGGCTCGATGGCCCTGTCGATCCTGATGATGCCCGTCGTGGTCCGCTCCACCGAGGAGATGCTGAAGCTCGTCCCGAACGAGCTGCGCGAGGCCGCCCTCGCCCTCGGCGTGCCGAAGTGGCGCATGATCCTCAAGGTCGTGCTCCCCACCGCCATCGGCGGCATCGCGACCGGCGTCATGCTGGCCGTCGCCCGCATCGCCGGTGAGACCGCGCCGATCATGCTGCTGGTCTTCGGTACCCAGCTGATCAACCCGAACCCCTTCGAAGGTGCTCAGTCCTCGCTCCCGCTCTACATCTGGGAGCAGTACAAGGTCGGCAGTGACGCCTCCTACGACCGGGCATGGGCCGCAGCGCTCGTCCTGATCGCCTTCGTCATGATCCTCAATCTGGTGGCCCGCGGCATCGCCCGCTGGAAGGCCCCGAAGACCGGTCGCTGACGCGACCCCCTGAAAGCGAAGTGACCCCTCATGGCGAAGCGAATCGACGTCAGCGGACTGTCCGCCTTCTACGGCAACCACAAGGCCATCGATGACATCTCGATGACCGTGGAGCCGCGCTCCGTGACCGCCTTCATCGGCCCGTCCGGCTGCGGCAAGTCCACCTTCCTGCGCACCCTGAACCGCATGCACGAGGTCACCCCCGGTGGCCGCGTCGAGGGCAAGGTGCTCCTGGACGACGAGAACCTGTACGGCACCGGCGTCGACCCGGTCGCGGTCCGCCGCACGGTCGGCATGGTCTTCCAGCGTCCGAACCCCTTCCCCACCATGTCGATCTTCGACAACGTGGCGGCGGGTCTGCGTCTGAACGGCAGCTTCAAGAAGTCCGAGCTCACGGACATCGTGGAGCGGTCCCTGAAGGGCGCGAACCTCTGGAACGAGGTCAAGGACCGCCTGAACAAGCCGGGCTCCGGCCTCTCCGGCGGCCAGCAGCAGCGTCTGTGCATCGCCCGCGCCATCGCGGTCGAGCCGGAGGTCCTGCTGATGGACGAGCCCTGCTCGGCCCTGGACCCGATCTCCACCCTCGCGATCGAGGACCTGATCGGCGAGCTCAAGGAGCGCTTCACGATCGTCATCGTGACGCACAACATGCAGCAGGCCGCCCGCGTCTCCGACCGCACCGCGTTCTTCAACCTCTCGGCGGTCGGCCAGCCCGGCAAGCTGATCGAGATCGACGACACGGACCGGATCTTCTCGAACCCGTCCGTCCAGGCGACCGAGGACTACATCTCGGGCCGCTTCGGCTAAACCGAAGCCCGGATGTGAACAACGTCCTGCGGTGCTGCATGGCGGTGCCACCGCAAGGCGAAAGAAAAGGGCCGGCTCCCCCTGGGTGGGGGGAGCCGGCCCGCTTTCGTTTCCGATCGCCGCCGGAAGAGACGGCCTAGCCGACGAAGGCCAGGTCCACGATCCAGAAGCTGAGCGCGGCGACCAGGGCCGCGGCCGGCATGGTGATGAACCAGCCCATCACGATGTTCTTGGCGACACCCCAGCGGACCGCGTTGACCCGCTTGGTCGCGCCCACGCCCATGATCGCCGAGGTGATCACGTGGGTGGTGGAGATCGGCGCGTGGAAGAGGTACGCCGAGCCGAACATGATCGAGGCACCGGTGGTCTCGGCGGCGAAGCCCTGCGGCGGGTCCAGCTCGATGATCTTGCGGCCGAGGGTCCGCATGATGCGCCAGCCGCCCGCGTACGTACCCAGCGAGAGCATCACGGCACACACGATCTTGACCCAGACCGGGATCTCGGCGCCTTCGGTCTGCAGCTCCGCGATGGTCAGGGCCATCATCACGATGCCCATCGTCTTCTGCGCGTCCTGGAGGCCGTGGCCGAGGGCCATGCCGGCCGCGGACACCGTCTGCGCTATACGGAAGCCGCGCTTGGCCTTGTGCGGGTTGGCCCGGCGGAACAGCCACAGGATGGTCAGCATCACGAGGTAGCCGACGAGCAGACCGACGACCGGCGAGACGAACATCGGGATGACGACCTTGTCGACCACACCCGACCAGATCACCTCGGTGCCACCGGCCAGCGCCGCACCCACCATGCCGCCGAACAGGGCGTGCGAGGAGGACGAGGGGAGACCGAAGTACCAGGTGATCAGGTTCCAGACGATCGCGCCGACCAGCGCCGCGAAGAGGATCCACATGCCCCGGGTGCCGGTGGGCGTCTCGATCAGCCCCTCGCTGACCGTCTTGGCGACCCCGCTGCCCAGGAAGGCACCGGCGAGGTTCATCACCGCGGCCATCGCGAGGGCGGCGCGCGGGGTCAGCGCGCGGGTCGAGACCGAGGTCGCGATCGCGTTCGCCGAGTCGTGGAAACCGTTGGTGTACGTGAAACCGAGCGCGACACCGATGGTCACGATCAGAGCGAAGGTGTCCACGAGGTTCAGGACTCCTTGACCGCGATGGTCTCCACCGTGTTCGCGACGTGCTCGAACGCGTCGGCCGCCTCTTCGAGCACGTCGACGATCTGCTTGAGCTTCAGCACCTCGATGGCGTCGTACTTGCCGTTGAAGAGCTGTGCGAGCAGCTTGCGGTGGATCTGGTCGGCCTGGTTCTCAAGGCGGTTGACCTCGATCCAGTACTCGGTCAGGTTGTCCATCGTCCGCAGGTGCGGCATGGCCTCGGCGGTCAGCTCGGCCGCGCGCGCCAGCACCTCGATCTGCTGCTCGACACCCTTGGGGAGCTCCTCCACCTGGTACAGGACGACCAGGTCGACGGCCTCCTCCATGAAGTCCATGATGTCGTCGAGCGACGAGGCCAGGTTGTAGATGTCCTCGCGGTCGAACGGCGTGATGAAGGAGGAGTTCAGCTGGTGGAAGATCGCGTGGGTGGCGTCGTCCCCCGCGTGCTCGGCTGCCCGCATCCGCTCCGCGATCTCGGCCCGGGCGGAGGAGTCCGCTCCGAGCAGTTCCATCAGGAGCTTGGAGCCCGTGACGATGTTGTCCGCGGATGCGGCGAACATGTCGTAGAAGCTCGTCTCCCTGGGGGTCAGACGAAATCGCACGTGAGGTCCTCGGGGTGCATTGGATTCGGTCAGGCTGATGCTAGGCGCAACCCCCGGCCAGGGCTAACCGGCGGTTCCGGGCGATTACCCAGTCTCCTCCATCAGGCAGAGTGAGGACCACGGGCCCCTGCCGCTCCGTCCGGGGCCCAGTACCCTATACCCATGAGGGGTATGCACCCCCTCGATCCGGACCACGGGAGGACTCATGACTGCCATCGAGGCGGAGGGCTCCGGAGCCGACGTCACCACCGGCCCGGAAACGGCGATCGGTACCGGTACCGGTCCCGGTACCGGCCCCGGTACCGGCGTGGTGCACGGCTACCACCACCAGAAGGACGAGCACCTCAAGCGGCTGCGCCGCATCGAGGGCCAGATCCGCGGTCTGCAGCGGCTCGTCGACGAGGACGTCTACTGCATCGACATACTCACCCAGGTCTCGGCGAGCACGAAGGCCCTCCAGTCCTTCGCGCTCCAACTGCTCGAAGAGCACCTGCGGCACTGCGTCGCCGACGCGGCCGTCAAGGGCGGGGACGAGATCGACGCCAAGGTCGAGGAAGCGACGAAGGCGATCGCCCGCCTGCTGCGCACCTGACCGGTACGGCGGCGGCTACAGCCCGAGACCCATCAGGACCTCGTCGATCCGGTCCTGGCTGAGCCGCTCCTCGTCCGCCGCGGACGCCGCGATGATCAGCTCGCCGCACAGCTCGATCTCGGCGAGCGCCACGTGGTCCTGCACCGTCGTACCGCCTGCGGGAGTCACGCGTGTCACCTCGATCTGCCGTCATCGGTCAGGGGCCGTCTCAGCGTAGGGAGGGCGGGGCGCTGTGCGCATGACACGGATGGACCATTTCCGGATACCGGGCCATGGCCCGATCGCGCCGCCCCGGCACCGCCCGGCCGGCTATTCGGCGATCTTCCCGGCGTAAATGTCCCCGCTTGCGGGCAATACGACCTTCACCGGCGTCCCGAACCCGTAGAGCAGCGTGGTCGAGGAGACATCGATCACGCCATTGTTGACGTAGCTGAAGCGGTGCCGGACCTTCCGCAGCCGGCCCTCCTCGTCGAGGTAGACGTCGAACGGGACCGCGTCCTTGGTGAACCCTTTCGCCGCCGCCTCCAGTGCCCCCTTGACCGCCGGTGAGGCGTTCTTCGCGGCCTGGCCGATGTCGATGGTCCCGCGGTAGTGCCGCACCTTGGTGCCCGCCACCTCGGTCTCGCCCACGTACGTCGCCTCCAGTACGCCGCGCAGCAGCTCGGCCGCGGCCAGCGGATCGGTGGCCCCGCCCGTGACGAGGTTCCCGTCGGCGAGGGTCGTCGTGTCGACCCGCACCCACTTGTCGTCGGGCACCCCGGCGCCCCTGTTCTTCATGTACAGCGCCCCGGGGACGAGCAGCTCGGTGATGGGCCGGTGCTCGTCCTTGCCGGCCGCGTCCGCCGGGAGCATCACCAGGAGCTGGCCCATCCGGTTCTTGAAGTCGACCCCGCCCTCGCCGCGGATCGTGACCCGGGTCCCGCCCGTGGCCATCTCCATGGCCGTACGGGCCTGCGCGCTGCCGGTCTTCGCCAGCCGGTCCGCGGCTCCCCGTACCGTCGCGGCCGGGTCTGCGGGGGGCCGGTCGTCGCCCTTGGCCGCGCCCGCGCACCCACTGGCCGCGGCCAGGATCGCGGCCGTGCCGAGGGCGAGCACCACCTCACCCGCGCGTCCGCGCCGCCGCCCGCGCCGCCTGTGCTGGTGCACCACCATCGCCTGCCAACCCCCAACGCATGACCGCTGCTTGCCCGAGGCCCCCACCCGCTCCGGTTAACGAGGTCCGGGGTTTCCCGTCACGGCCGCCTCGGTCCCGGGGCCCTGCGCGGTCCGGGTACCGTGGTGGTGTGGATTCGCAGAGCAAAGCGTCGCTTGTCCCTCCGCTTGACGTCGCGCCGCACTCCCGTCCCACGGAGCGGCCACCCACCGGGCACACCGGGCACACCACAAGCACCGCCGAACGCGGGTCGTTCTGCCTGGCCGCGTGCACCTGCGGCTGGAGAGGCCCGGCCCGCCGCTCCCGCGATCTGGCCCGCAAGGACGCGGACCGGCACACCACCACCTGACCGGGAAGCCCGGCGGGTCGCCCGTTCGGACGGCCCGGCTGGCCGGGCCGTCCGGGAGCGGATGCCCTGGATGCATGCCAGGACCCGCACCCCGCGTCGCCGCCCTCCTCTGGGCCCTGCTCATCGCGCTCACGCCCGCCGCCGCGGCCTCGGCCCGCCCGACGGGTTCGGCGGACGGCCCGGCCGACGTGGCCCTGGCCATCGGGGCGACCACCACGGCGGCCGTGGCCACCGGCTTGTGGCTGCGCTCGCGGTACCGCCGCGAGGAGGACCCGGAGGGCCACGGCGCGGAGAGCGGCGAGCCGTGAGCCCGCGCAGCCGGCCGAGGGCGGTCCGCCTGTGCTTCGGCGCGGCGGGCCTGTGCCTGCTGGCGGCGGTCCTGGTCTCCGTATGGCACGCGTACGGGTGGCCCTGAGACGGGTGGCCCTGAGCCGGATCCGGGACCGCTACGCGGCGAGGTCGCTCTCGTGCGGGGCCGGCGGCTGCGCGAGGTCCACCGGGCGCGGCAGGGCCCGGCGCTTGGCCCGGACCAGCCGGCCGGCGCGCGGCGAGCGGGCCACCGCCCGCACCACCGGGGTCAGCAGCGCCATCGCGAGCGGGGCGAGCAGCAGGACGACGGCGGTGCCGAGCGCGAAGCCGCCGATGACGTCGGTGGGGTAGTGGACGCCGAGGTACACCCGGCAGAGGCCCTCGGCGAGGGCCAGCCCGATCCCGATGAGCCCGAGCTTGCGATGGGCGATGAACAGGCCGACGCCCAGGGCCATCGCGAGGCCGGCGTGGCCGCTGACGAAGGAGAAGTCACCGGGACCGGAGTAGGGGGCGAGCACGTCCAGGCCGCTGTGCGCGACGAACGGCCGCGGCCTGGCGACGAACGCGCGCAGCGGGACGTTCACGAGGAGGACGAGCGCGGCGGCGAGCGGAGCCCAGACGAGGGCGGCGAACGACTCGGCGGCCGTGGCCTCGTCCTGCCGGCGCGTACCGTGCCAGCACCACAGGAAGAGGAGCACCAGGGCCAGCGGGATCCCGTACGAGCCGACGAGGCCGACGGCCCGGTCGACCGCGGCCGGAGCGTGCCGCGCCAGTCCGTTGATGTCGTACAGCAGGCTTACGTCCACGTTCGGCCCACCGGTTGTGAGTCCAGCCATGGCGATACGGCCCCTTAGCCCTTGCTCGGTTCCCCTCGGGCGCACGCCGGTGTGCGCCCCTGAACCCCCCCGTTGATCAAGCCTGCGCCCATGGAACGCCCGTTCTGAACATCACGTTCCACTCTCCACGGAATGATCACGGCAACGTTACCGAAGAGAGACTCGTCGTCGCAGCTCAGGGCCTTGGGTTAACTCAGCGTGGGCAAGGGGGCTGCGACTAGGAAGACTTGGCGTCGGCGCTCCGGTCGGGAAGGGCCGCGGCCCCGTCCTTGGTGACACGCGTCGCCCCGAAGTAGTCCGGGGTGTCGATCTTGTCGAAGCGGATCACGGCACCGGTGTACGGGGCGTTGATCATGTATCCGCCGCCCACGTAGAGGCCGACGTGGTGGATCGCCCGGGAGTTCGTCAGATCATCGGAGAAGAACACCAGGTCGCCGGGGAGTAGTTCATCGCGCGACGGATGCGCCCCCGCGTTGTACTGGTCGTTGGCGACGCGCGGCAGCTCGATCCCCACCGACTCGTACGCGGCCTTGGTCAGCCCCGAGCAGTCGAACCGCCCGTCCTGATCCGGCGTCCCGTTCCCGCCCCACAGGTACGGGGTCCCCAACTGCTTCTGCGCGAAGTAGATGGCCCCGGCCGCCTGCTGCGAGGGCGCGACCCGACCGATGGGCCGCTCGAAGCTCTTCGCGAGGGTCGTGATGGCCTTCACGTACCCCTGGGTCTCGTTGTACGGAGGCACCCCGCCGTACTTGATGACCGCGTACGCCCCCGCGTTGTAGGCCGCGAGCATGTTGCTCGTCGCGTCCCCCGGCACACCCGCCACGTCCTTGGCCAGCTCGCAGTCGTACGAAGCCGCCGAGGGGATCGCGTCGTTGGGGTCCCAGATGTCGCGGTCGCCGTCACCGTCCCCGTCGATGCCGTGCCCGGCCCAGGTGCCCGGGATGAACTGGGCGATACCGCGGGCGTCGGCGGGGCTGACGGCACTCGGATCCCAGCCGCTCTCCGAGTACAGCTGCGCGGCCAGCAGCGCCGGGGTCATGGCCGGGCACAGCGTTCCCCACTTCTGCACCAGGCTCTGGTACTTCGCGGGTACGGCCCCCTTGGCCAGCCCGAGCGCGCGGCCCCCGGCCGCCCCGGCTCCGGCGAGGCCGGCCGCGGCCGAGTACGTCCCCACCACGATCAGCACGAGGAAGCTCAGACAGAGCCCGATCCCGATCCCGCCTGCCATCCAGAATCTGCGCACCCGTCAACACTCCCCCATCCCCGTCGCTTTAACGTGTGATTCGCCCGTGTCGTCGGATCCACTAGGCCGCTTGGAAGCCCGTGCAGTGGATACTCGCGTACTTCGCAGGGTCATCCTCGACGTGGTAGAAGACCACCGTCCAGTCCCCCGGGTCGTTCGCCAGAGGCACACCGGGGCGCGTCTTGCCGTTCACGTGCTCCGAGAAGTCGTCCGGGTACCTGAGCGTCAGGAACTCGCCCGTGTTCCATTTGCCGTAGATGTCGATGGGCTTGCTGGTGAAGCCCACGGCCCGGTTGTCCATGGGGAAGGGCTTCCCGGTCTGCGGATCGAGGTCGTGCGGGGACCGGATCGCCACCGACACGTAGTACGGATCGGGTTTGGTCCGGCTGGTCTCGGCGTACTTCACGCGCATGCTGATGGTCACGGACTTCCCGGAGACCTCGGCGCCGGTCTGCAGGTCCGCGCCGGGCGGCTTCTGCTCCGCCCCGATGTTGCAGGCGCCGGTACCGTGTGCGGCGCGTTCCGGGTCGGTGGAGGGCAGCCAGAAGTAGTGCGAGATCTGATTGCCCTCGATGTACTCGGCGGGCGGCTTGGCGGCGGCGCCCTGCGGCACCGAGGGCGCGGCAACAGCGTCCTTGCCCCGGTCCTGCCCCCGGCCCTCCTCGCCCTTCCCGTCGGACGGAACCAGCATCCAGGCGGCCAGGGACAGGGTTGCGACCACTGCCACGGACGCCGCGGCCCGCGGCGAACGCCACCCCACCCGCCGCCCCGGTACGGGAACCGCGGCGTGCGTCGGGGTGTAGCCCGGGGGCAGGCCCGGGCCCCTCGTCCGCATCTCGTGCACCGGCACGGCCTCGCCCAGCGCCCCCAGCAACGGGTACACCGGATCGTCGATCAGCGCGTCCCGTACCCCGCACCTGGCGATCACCTCCGCCGGAGCGGGCCGGGCCGCCGGGTCCTTCGCCGCGCACGCCTCGATCAGCGCCGCCAGCCCCGGCTCCACCCCGGCCACGTCGATCGGCTCGTGCACCGCCCGGTAGCCCACCGTCGCCGCCACGCCCGTACCGAACGGCGGCCGCCCGGTCGCCGCGTACGCGAGCGTCGCGCCCAGCGCGAACACGTCCGCGGCGGCCCCCGCCCCGGCCCCGAGCAGCACCTCGGGCGCGGTGTACCCCGGGGTCCCGGGCGCCTGGCCGTCCTGGGTGAGGGCCGTCTCGCCCACACCGCGCGCGATGCCGAAGTCGATGAGCTGCGGACCCTGCGCGCCCAGGATGACGTTCTGCGGCTTGAGGTCCCGGTGGGTCACCCCGTACGCGTGGACGCTCGCCAGCCCCTCCGCGAGGGCCGCGAACAGCCGCCGGCAGGTGTCCGCGGGCAAACCGCCGCGCTCCGCCACGGCATGAGCGAGCGTCGGCCCCGCCACGTACTCCGTCGCCAGCCAGAACGGCGGCGCCGCCAGCGAGGCGTCGATCAGGTTCGCCGTGTACGCCGACCGCACCGCCCGTACGGTCTCGGCCTCGCGCCGGAACCGGGCGAGGGCCTCCGGGTGCCCGGTGATCTCGTCCCGGATCACCTTCACCGCCACCAGGCGGCCGCCGGGCGAGCGCCCCCGAGGTACACCTGGCCCATCCCCCCGGCACCGAGCCGGGCCAGCAGCGCGTGCGCCCCGATGCGGGCGGGGTCGACATCTCTCAGGGGCTCCACCGGCACGAGCCTGCCACACCGACTCCCTTGCCCCGCAGGCGGGTTGACCCCTCTCGCGGGGTCAGGAACGCGAGGTCAGGAACGCGGTGCGACGAACAGGCTCTGCGCGCTGCGCCCGATGGGCCCCTTCTCGTCGTGCAGCCGGGCGTCGGCGAGCCCGATCCCGCCCGCGTCCACGCTCGTACGGGCCTCCACGCAGGCCCACTCGCCCACCGGGTGACGGTGCAGGTGCACGGTCAGGTCGCTGTTGACGAACACGTACCGGCCGAAGTCCATCACCGAGCTGATCCCGTTGCCCGAGTCCGCGGCGACCAGCACCCGGTCCAGGGGCCTGGGCTCCTCCCCTGCGACGAGCGGCACCTTCATCCGCATCCAGCAGGTGCCCGGCCCCAACTCGACGAACGCGCCCTCGGTGAACCGGGTCTCCATCGCCGAGTGGTAGCCGGTCTCCCACGGCACCGGGAAGAACGGCGTCGGCCCCACCTCCCCGGGCGGCGGCAGCTGCGGCCCCGGCGCCACGCCCGGTACGGCCTCCCCGGCCACCCGGATCCGCAGCGCCCGCGCGAGCATCACCGGCGCGGCCCCGGCCGGGGCGAGGGCGGCCTCGACCACCTCGGTGCTGCGGCCGGCCCGGAGCACCGAGGTGGTGACCTCCAGCACGCCGATCGGCACGGGCCGCAGGATCTCGTACGTGATCCTCGCGATCCGCATGTCCGCGCGGGCGCCCTCCCGCTCCTCCACGGCCCGCCCGAGCAGCGCGGCCGGCGGCCCGGCATGCTGCGAGCCCGGGTCCCACGGCCCGCGCGTGTACTCGGTGGCCAGGAAACGGCCGGCATCGACCCGCTCGTAGAACGCCTCGGTGATCGCCATGGCCGGCACGCTACCGATAGGTAACCCGTCCCGCCAGGCCCCTGGGAACCCGGCGCCCCGACCGGTCACAATGGAGGGGTGTCCGCCAAACCCGCCATACCCGGCACCCCCGCACTCCCCGTCCTCCCCGTCTTGCAAGCAGACTGCTCGAACTGCTTCGCGCTCTGCTGCGTCGCCCTGCCCTTCGCCAAGTCCAACGACTTCGCCGTGAACAAGGCCGCCGGAACCCCCTGCAAGAACCTCCAGGAGGACTTCCGCTGCGGCATCCACACCCGGCTGCGCGACAAGGGCTTCCAGGGCTGCACCGTCTTCGACTGCTTCGGCGCGGGCCAGCAGGTCTCCCAGGTGACCTTCGGCGGCCGGGACTGGCGTACGCACCCCGGCACGGCCGGCGCGATGTACGAGGTCTTCCCGGTCCTGCGGCAACTGCACGAGCTGCTCTTCTACGTCACCGAGGCACTCGCCCTCCCCGCGGCCGCCCCGGTCCACGCGGACCTGCGCCGCGCGCAGACCGAGACCGCCCAGTGGACCGCGGCCGACGCGGACGCCCTCACCACCCTGGACGTCGGCGCCCTCCGGCAGCGCATCAACACGCACCTCCTGCGCGCCAGCGAACTGGCCCGCGCCAAGGCCCCGGCCCGCAAGAAGAACCACCGCGGCGCCGACCTCATGGGCGCCCGCCTCGCAGGTGCGGACCTGCGCGGCGCCAACCTGCGCGGCGCCTACCTGATCGCCGCGAACCTCAGCGGCGCCGACCTGCGCCTCGCCGACGTCATCGGCGCCGACTTCCGCGACGCCGACCTGCGCGGGGCGGACCTGCGCGACGCCCTCTTCCTGACCCAGCCCCAGCTGGGCGCGGCCCGGGGCGACGCGGCGACCAAGATCCCGTCGACCTTGGTCCGCCCCGCCCACTGGGCCGCCTGAGCCGGCATCGAGGCCGGTGCCGGCACCGTCACCGGTACCGGCCTCGACTCACGGCCTGATGATGGCCGTCCAGCCCGACGGGCAGGTGAGCACGGCCTCCGGCGTGTACGTGCACTGGTTCTCGAAGACGTCGCCCGTGGTCGTCAGCACCTTCACGTACACCGTGAAGCCCACGGTGCCGACCGACACCCCGCACGCGTTCCGCGGATGCCCCGGGTTCAGCTGCGTCGTGAGGTCCCTCCAGGTGTACGAGCCGACCGGCGCGGTTCCCCGTACGCCCAGGAAGGTCCTCCCCCGGTGGAGCACGGCGCTGAACTCCGTGTCGCTCGCCCCCAGGGTCGTGTCGATGTCCTCGCACGGCCCGTGCGGACCGTGCGGCCCGCGGTCGCCCTTCGGCCCCTGCGGCCCCTTCGGCCCCTGCTGCCCCTTCGGCCCCTGCTGCCCGTGGTCACCCTTGGGCCCCTGCGGTCCCCGGTCGCCCTTGGGTCCCTGGGGACCCCGGTCGCCCTTCGGCCCGGCGCACGGGTTCGCAGGCTTGGCCGCCTTCCTGGCCTTCGCGGCCTTCGCCGCCTTGCCGGGGGCCTTGGCCGGCAGCGTCCTCGCGTCCGGCTCCGGACACCTGCTGCTGCTCCAGCCGGGCGCGATCGCCGCGCCCGTCCCCTCAGTGGCAGCCATCGCCGGAACCGAGGTGCCCGCGAGCGCGATCACCAGCGGAACTGCGAAACCACCGGCAAACCACGCACGCCGACCGGCCTTTACTGCGGAACCCATCCGTCCACTCCTCGCGTCGCCCTACCGAACGGCCTGGAGCATCCCCCGCAACCCGCCGTCTGGATGGAACGACTGACGGAATGTCGGACGAATGTCAGCGACTCGGCCCAACGACACGCCCGCACGCTGCGCCGAACGGCGGCCACCCGGGCAGCCCCCCGCACGCCGAGTGGGCAATCATGTGCCCGGGGTCACCCCTCGTGATACACAGAGTGACCATATGTTCTCCCGCGTACCCGCCGCCCGTGCCCAGGTCAGAGCGCGCGGGCGGGTCAAAGGGCAGGAGATCGAGTAAAGAGAGCCGTCAAGTCGACGTACGACGGCGGTTTCATCAGCGAAGATAGTGCGTGACCCCTGCCGTCGGGCACGGGCTACCGGAACTACCCATACAGGGGCGGTGAGTTACATGATCCTGGCAGCCGAAAAGGGCGACATCACCACCATCATCGGCGGAATCGCCCCGAACTGGGGGCCGTTCGGCAGTCTCGGCAATGAAGCAAAGGTCATGGTCGAGGTGGTCATGGCCGTCGCGATCCTCCTCTGCCTCGGCATCGCCATCTGGGGCGCGGCCAAGCAGCGCATCGGCGCGACCGCACTGCGCGACACGTTCAGCGCGGAGCAGGGCAAGGGCCTGATCGTCGCCGGCCTCACCGGCGTGTTCATCATCGGCTCCCTCGGCACCCTCTTCACGATCGTCTACGGAATGGCCGTCTAGCCGGGCCGCCCACCGGCTGCCGGACCTGATGACAACCAGCGCTACCGTCGTACGAGGCGGAGGGGGCGGACACGGAATGAGCAACGACGACCAGTACGGCGGCGGCGCCGGCGGCAGCGGGTACGGCGAGATCGGCGGCACGGGCCAGACCCGCACCCGCCTCCCGGAGTCCGCCTCGGACCCCTACGGCACCCCGCCCCGCCGCACCCCACGCGCCTCCCGCGGCCTGGTCACGGTGGTCGGCGTGGTGGTCCTCCTCATCGCCGCGATCGCCTTCGCCAACCAATCCGGAGACACCCCCGAGACCCCGGCCGACCAAGCCCCACCGGCAGCCTCCTCCACGGCAGCCACGGGCACCCGCCCGGTAGACGGCAAGAACGGCGAAATCCCCTCCGGGTTCGCACAGAACGAGCAGGGAGCCCAGTCCGCCGCCGCCAACTTCGCGGTGGCGCTGGGCTCTGACGGCATGTTCGACAGCGCCCGCAGAAAGGCAATCGTCCAGGCCGTGTACGTGCCGAACGTGGCCGCCGCGCGCCAGAACGACCTCGACCAGGTCTACACGGACGGGCAGTTCTTGGCGCGCATCGGGCTCGATGCCGCCGGCAAGGCCCCGAAGGGCTTCCAGTTCATCTCCCGTACGAGCCCTGTCGGGACCAAGGTGGAGAAGTTCTCCACCAACGCCGCGACCATCTCCGTCTGGCACTCGACCCTGTTCGGTCTCGCGGGCGAGGGCTCGAAGAACCCGGTCGCGGAGAGCTGGTACACCAACACGTTCGAGCTCCGCTGGATCAACGGCGACTGGCGCGTCGCCGACTTCACGCAGAAGGACGGCCCGGCCCCGGTCGGCCGGGACCAGAGGGCTGCCTCCGCCGAGGAGATGGCCGCCGCCGTGTCGCAGTTCGGGGGGCTCACCTATGCACGCTAGCCGTCGCGGCTTGTCCTTCGCAGCCGTCGTAGCCGCCTTGCAGACCACCGCGGTCCTCCTGGCCACCCGCGCGGTCGCCGCTCCCACACCCGACCCGACCGCGCCGCCCAGCCCGCAGCCGAGCAACGACCCGTGCGACCTGATCCGAGGCCCGGCCAAGGACTACTGCGAACGCGGCAGCGGCGCCACCGGCGCCCCCCGCACAGGCCTGGCGCCCAGCGACCCGGCCGATGCCCTCAACCCCCTCGCCTCCCTGGCCAAGGGCTGCGCCGACGCTGCCGCCTGGATCGTCACCGAGCTCAGCAAAGCGATCAACGGCACGGCCAACGTCGACTTCACCAACGGCGCCTTCCTCAAGCAGTACGCCGTCGTCTTCGCCGCCTCCACCATCCTCACGCTAGTGCTGTGGCTCTTCGCCGTCGCCAAGCGCGCCATCCGCGGCGTCCCCCTCACCACCGCCATCTCCGAAGCCGTCGGCTTCCTCTGGCTCACCGTCCTCGCCTCCGCCTTCACCCCCCTGATCCTCTACACCGTCGTCTCCGCCACCGACGGCGTCACAGAGGTCATCGCTTCGGCGAGCGGCGGCCAGACCGACGTCTTCTTCGGCTCCTTCATCGAGGCCCTCAAGAAGGGCGACTCCATCGGCGGCGGCCCGATCATGCTGATCGTCGTCTCCCTCGTCACCGTCCTCGCCGCCGGCGTCCTCTTCCTCGAACTCTTCATCCGGGCCGCCCTCCTCTACGTCGGCGCCCTCCTCGGCGTCGTCGTCTACGCCGGGCTCGTCGACCGCAACCTCTGGGGCCACGTCCGCCGCTGGGCCGGCATCATGATCGCCGTCATCCTCGTGAAGCCGGTCATCGTCATCGTCCTCGGCCTCGCCGGAGCCCTCGCCGGCGAGAAGGGCCCCAATGCCTTCTCCGCCGTCGTCTCCGGCCTCGCGATCATCCTCCTGGCGATCTTCGCCTCCGCGATGATCTACCGCTTCGTCCCCGGCTTCGGCGACGAGATCGCCTCCGCCCGCTCCAACCGCAGCAAGGCCACCGACGGCGCCCAGGCCGCCGCCGTCATCAGCTCCCCGGCCACCCTCGTATCCCAGGGCATCAAGACCCACAGCAGCCGCGGCGCCCACCGCGGCGGCGGTGACGGCGGCGGCTCCAGCGCCCCCCGCCCCGCCAACCCCCTCTCCGGAGGCGTGGCCGCCCACAGCAGCCGCCCCACCTCCGGCGGCGGGGCCGGCGGCGGATCCATCCCCTCCGCCACACCCCCGCCCCGCACGAGCTCGAGTACGAGGAACACAGGAGGTGACGGGCGTTGACGACCCAGTCACACCAGCTGCACCCGATCGCGCCCCGCCGCACGTATCTCATCGGCCGGGCCCGGCCGAACGCGATCGTCGGCAAGAACCGCGAGAGCGGCGAGATCGCCCTGATCATCGTCGGCGCGTTCCTCGGCATGATGAGCGGCCTGCTCGTCCCCGGCCTCACCCTGCGCATCGTCAGCCTCGCCGGCTTCCCCATGCTCGCGCTCGCCGCCGTGTACGTCCCGTACAAGGGCCGCACGTTCTACAAGTGGTTCGAGATCAACCGCAGCTACAAGCGCACCCTGCGCCGCGGCACCACGTACCGCTCCTCCGCCATGGAGGCCGGCGTCCGCGCCGCCGACGGCCGCGAGGTCGAGGTCGGCCCGCCCCCCGGCATCGGCCGGATCAACTGGCTCGCCGCCCCCTTCGGCCCCGACGAGATCGCCGTCCTCCTCCACGCCGACCGCAGAACCGTCACCGCGGCCATCGAGATCGAGGGCCCCGGCGTCGGCCTGCGCGACAGCGAGGACCAGGAAGCCCTCGTCGACCGCTTCGGCACCCTCCTCAAGCACGTGGCCAACGGCGACGGCTTCGTCACCCGCCTCCAGATGCTCGCCCGTACGCTCCCCGCCGACCCGGACGCCCACGCCAAGGACGTCGCCCAGCGCGGCGACACCCACGCCCCCGTCTGGCTGCGCGACTCGTACGACCAGCTCCAGTCGATGGTCTCCACCTCCTCCGAGCAGCACCGCGCGTACCTCGTCGCCTGCATGCACTACACGCGCGAACTCGCCGCCGAGGCCCACACCATCGCCCGCGCCGGCACCCCCCACAAGGGCCGCAAACTCGACCGCGACGCCGGCCTCGCCATCGTCATGGCCCGCGAACTCACCGACATCTGCGCCCGCCTCGCCGAGGCCGACATCCGCGTCCGCCAACCCCTCGGCCAGGGCCGCCTCGCCTCCCTCGTGCACTCCATGTACGACCCGGACCACCCCATCGACCACATCCAGGCCATGACCAAGCGCAACGCCTGGCCGGCCGAACTCGACGCGGTGGAACCCACCTACCTCCAGGCCAAGACCCGCGAGTCCTCCACCCGCGCCCCCTGGTGCCACGCCACGGCCTGGGTGAAGGAGTGGCCGATGACCCCGGTCGGCGTCAACTTCCTCGCGCCCCTCCTCGTCCACACCCCGGACGTGATCCGCACCGTCGCCGTCACCATGGATCTGGAGCCCACCGAGGTGGCCATCGAGCGCATGCTCACCGAGAAGACCAACGACGAGGCCGACGCCAGCCGCGCCGCCAAGATGAACCGCACCGTCGACCCCCGCGACATCGCCGCCCACGGCCGGCTCGACCAAAGAGGTGAAGATCTCGCCAGCGGTGCGGCAGGAGTCAACCTGGTCGGGTACATCACGGTGTCCTCGCGATCCCCGGAGGCCCTGGCCCGCGACAAGCGCACCATCCGCGCCTCGGCGGGCAAGTCCTACCTGAAGCTGGAATGGTGCGACCGCGAGCACCACCGCGCCTTCGTCAACACCTTGCCGTTCGCCACCGGCATCCGACGCTAGCTGGAGGGAAGTGCCGCCCATGCGAGATCCCATGTCCGCTCTGACGGACGCCTTCACCAGCTTCCTGTTCGGCAAGGTCGAGACCACCCGCCTGCCCGTACGCACCTCCACCGGGCAGGCGCAGGCCGTCTACCTGCCCACCGCCGCCCCCGGACTCGGCGACTCCGGCGTCATCATCGGCCGCGAGGTCTACAGCGGCAAGGGCTACATCTACGACCCCTTCCAGCTGTACGGCCAGCAGCTCCCGGCCCCGCACTGGCTGGTCCTCGGCGAGTCCGGCAACGGCAAGTCCGCCCTGGAGAAGACGTACGTACTGCGCCAGCTCCGCTTCCGGGACCGCCAGGTCGTCGTACTCGACGCCCAGGGCGAGGACGGCGTCGGCGAGTGGAACCTCATCGCCCAGCAGCTGGGGATAACCCCCATCCGCCTGGACCCCATCGCCGCCAACGACGACGGGATCCGCCTCAACCCCCTCGACCCGGCCATCACGACGACCGGCCAGCTCGCGCTGCTCCGGACCATCATCGAAGTCGCCATGGGCCACGGCCTCGACGAACGCTCCGGCTTCGCGCTCAAGGTCGCGCACGCGTACGTCGTCGACACGATCCGCGACCGCCAGCCGGTCCTCACGGACATCGTGGAACAACTCCGCCACCCGGAGGCCGAGTCCGCGGAGGCCATGAACGTCGACATAGACGATGTCCGGGCCTGGGGCCTCGACGTCGCGCTCGTCCTCGACCGCCTGGTCGACGGCGACCTCCGCGGCATGTTCGACGGCCCCACCACCGTGGGCATCGACCTGGACGCCCCCCTCATCGTCTTCGACCTCTCCCACATCGACCGCAACTCGATCGCCATGCCGATCCTGATGGCGATCGTGGGCGTCTGGCTGGAACACACCTGGATCCGCCCGGACCGCAAGAAGCGCATCTTCCTGGTCGAAGAGGCCTGGCACATCATCAACAGCCCCTTCGTGGCCCAGCTGTTCCAACGCCTCCTGAAGTTCGGCCGCCGCCTCGGCCTGTCCTTCGTCGCCGTCGTCCACCACCTCTCGGACGTCGTCGACGGCGCGGCCGCCCGCGAGGCCGCGGCCATCCTCAAGATGGCCTCGACCCGCACGATCTACGCCCAGAAGGCGGACGAGGCCCGGGCCACGGGCCGCGTACTCGGCCTCCCGCGCTGGGCGGTGGAGATCATCCCCACCCTCACCCCAGGCATCGCGGTCTGGGACGTCAACGGCAACGTCCAGGTGGTCAAACACCTGATCACGGAGGCGGAACGCCCCCTGGTCTACACGGACCGCGCCATGACGGAGTCCTCGTCCGGGCCCCAGCTCCCCGACGACCTGCTGGCAGCCGAACTGGAGGCGGAGGAAAGAGCCCTCCTGATGGAACGCCACCGCAACGGCGGCCCGGGCTCGGCAACAACGGTGGCGTAAATGCACGACGAACGGAACGGCAAACCAGGCGGCATCCCGGACGCCCTCCTGATCGCCCTCCTGGCGTTCCTCCTGGGCCTGGCGACCCTGGTCTGGACGTCCACGGGCCTGGCCGCGCTCTTCTCGAAGGGCGCCTGGCCGGACACGGTCACGTTCACCCGCACCGCGGGCGCGGTGCGCTCCCTGATAGCTCAACCGCACGACATCCCAGGCGCCTGGCCGGACACGGCCCCGTCGGCCCTCTCGGGCTGGGGCCTGTTCTGGGGTCTCTTCATCAGCCAACTCCTGATCCTGCTCGTGCTGACGATCTTCGTGATGGGCGTGATCGCCCGCACGAAGTCCCGCCGCACCAAGCCGGGCCACCCTGCTGAGCCGGCCAACCCAGCCGATCCGCCCGGCCCAGCCAAGCCGGCAAATCCAGCCCCGCCGGCGTTTGAGGCGCGGGGGTCTGGGGGCAGAGCCCCCAGCAGCTCCGGCCCCACGATCCCGACCCCGGCCGAGCCGTACCTCCGGCCCGGGCCGCACCACCCCACCACGCTGCCCATCCCAGCCCCGGCCGCACATCCAGCCCCGCCGGCGTTCGAGGCGCCGGGGCCCGGGGCCAGCACCCCCAGCACCCCCAACAGCAACACGCACATGGCCTACGGCCTCCCGGCCCAACGCCACCCCCTGGCCCTCCAAGCCCTGGCGGCAGCGGAAGGTGCGGCCCTCGTCCTCACCTCCTCCCCCGCCCTCTGGGCGGAAACGAAGGACGCCCGCGCCAAACTCGGCCCGGTCCTCCTCTACGACCCCTCGCACCTCTGCGACACCCCGGCCCGCATGCACTGGAACCCCGCCGACGCCTGCGCCGACCGCGACACCGCCGCCGCCCGCGCGATCGCGCTCCTGGCCCCCGTACGCCCCCAGGCCCGCATGGACGCGGCCATCGCCGACACGGCGGAAACGCTCCTGCGCAGCTGGCTGCAAGCCGCGGCCCTCGACGACCGCCCGTTCAAGCAGCTGCACCGCTGGGCCCAGGGCAACAGCGCCCAGGACCCGGTCCGCATCCTCCGCACCCACCCCCAAGCCGCCCCCGGAGCCGCCGGCGAACTGGAGAGCGCCCTCACCGCCCACCCCGAACGCCGCGAGCAGGCCCAGCACCTGACGGCCCGTGCCCTCTCCTGCCTCACGTCGATCCACATCCGCGAGGCCTGCAACCCGAACCGAACAGATGCACTGACCCTCGCATCGTTCGTGGCCGAAGGGGGCACCCTCTACTTGGTGGGCGAATCGCTGGAAGATCCCCGTACCCACCCGGGTGCGATGCCGCTGCTCACCGCACTCGCCGCGAGCGTGGTCGAGCACGGCCGCCGCATGGCCGCACGGTCATCCCACGGCCGGCTCGACCCACCACTCACGCTGGTCCTGGAGGACGTCGCGGCCGTGGCGCCGATCCCCCAGCTCCCCGAGCTCCTCCAGGAAGAGACCCTCCCCCTGCTCGCCCTGTGCCGCAGCCGCGAACAGGCCCGCGCCCGCTGGCCGGAGGCAGCCGCGCTCCAGCACTAGAGCGCGCACTTGCTGGTGATCAATCATGGGGGGACCGCGTTGGAACGACGGAAGCTGATCGGGATAGGCGCAGGGCTGGCGGTCCTACCCGCCTGGTGGGCCCTGCGTCAGGTGCCGAACGGGGCCAAGAAGGACTGGCACACCGACACCGCACCGCTGGAGCAGGCGTTCCCGCTCCTCGGCCCGCTCACCGACGCCAAGTGGGTGAGCAGCCGGGACAACGACCGGAGCGGCATACCGTCACCGGAGCTCGTGATCTCGGGCTTCGCCCGGTTGGCGCCGGGGAAACTGGCCGAACTGACGGCGGCCCACGCCTTCGTCTCCCAAGAGCCGGCCGATGGCTTCTCCTCGTGGTTCGAGAAGCCCCTCAAGGGCGAAGGCCCGAAGAACCCGCAGTGGATCCGGTCGCAGGAGCTGGACCGCGACGGCGGCGGCCATCACACCACCCTCTGGTTCGACCGTCGCAGCCAAACCGTCCGCTTCCGGGCACTCAACCCGTACGGTTAGACGCGCTCCCTACGGACGTGGCACCACGTACTCGAACTCCTTCGCCCCCGGATCAGCCGGCACCGGCAGGACCTCCCCGGTCGCGCGGAACCCGAAGCGCCGATAAAAGGCCGCGGCCCGCGCGTTGTCCTCGTGCACGAAGAGCCGTACGCGCTCCAGCGCCGGCCCCTCCAGCGACCAGGCCCAGTCCAGCGCGGCAGCGAAGAGCCCCTCGGTCAGCCCGGTACCCCGCTGCTCGGGACGTACGAACACACCCACCAGGTGCCCCTGGGTCTGCTCGACGGCACGCTCGAAGAAGTCGGTGGTCCCGCCCTCCTCGACGAGCACGGTCACGGACCCGACCCACTGCCCGTCCGGTGCCTCGGCCACGAATTGCCGTGCATTCCGCCCGTGCGAAGCCCCGCTCGCCCGGTCCTGCCAGAATTCGTCCGTCCTGGCCTCGGCCTGGTCCAAGGTCTCCAGGAAGGCCACCGGTGCGGCCGGGTCCTTGAGCGCGGTGATCCGCAGCTCCTTGACCTTCTCCCACTCGTCCGCCCGTACCGCACGCATCACATACTCACTCATGCCCCGGATCCAATCACAGGTCGGCATGCCCGTGAACGCAGAAAAGCCCCGTACCGGATACCCGGTACGGGGCTTTCTACAATGATTGTTCGGCGGCGTCCTACTCTCCCACAGGGTCCCCCCTGCAGTACCATCGGCGCTGAAAGGCTTAGCTTCCGGGTTCGGAATGTAACCGGGCGTTTCCCTAACGCTATGACCACCGAAACACTATGAAATTTGAACGCTGGCATGAACACAGCTGTTCGTTATTTCAGAACTAACACAGTGGACGCGAGCAACTGAGGACAAGCCCTCGGCCTATTAGTACCAGTCAGCTCCACCCGTTACCGGGCTTCCACATCTGGCCTATCAACCCAGTCGTCTACTGGGAGCCTTACCCTCTCAAGGAGGTGGGAATACTCATCTTGAAGCAGGCTTCCCGCTTAGATGCTTTCAGCGGTTATCCCTCCCGAACGTAGCCAACCAGCCATGCCCTTGGCAGGACAACTGGCACACCAGAGGTTCGTCCGTCCCGGTCCTCTCGTACTAGGGACAGCCCTTCTCAATATTCCTACGCGCACAGCGGATAGGGACCGAACTGTCTCACGACGTTCTAAACCCAGCTCGCGTACCGCTTTAATGGGCGAACAGCCCAACCCTTGGGACCGACTCCAGCCCCAGGATGCGACGAGCCGACATCGAGGTGCCAAACCATCCCGTCGATATGGACTCTTGGGGAAGATCAGCCTGTTATCCCCGGGGTACCTTTTATCCGTTGAGCGACGGCGCTTCCACAAGCCACCGCCGGATCACTAGTCCCGACTTTCGTCCCTGCTCGACCCGTCGGTCTCACAGTCAAGCTCCCTTGTGCACTTACACTCAACACCTGATTGCCAACCAGGCTGAGGGAACCTTTGGGCGCCTCCGTTACCCTTTGGGAGGCAACCGCCCCAGTTAAACTACCCATCAGACACTGTCCCTGATCCGGATCACGGACCGAGGTTAGACATCCAGCACGACCAGAGTGGTATTTCAACGGCGACTCCACCCCAACTGGCGTTGGGGTTTCAAAGTCTCCCACCTATCCTACACAAGCCGAACCGAACACCAATATCAAACTGTAGTAAAGGTCCCGGGGTCTTTCCGTCCTGCTGCGCGAAACGAGCATCTTTACTCGTAGTGCAATTTCACCGGGCCTATGGTTGAGACAGTCGAGAAGTCGTTACGCCATTCGTGCAGGTCGGAACTTACCCGACAAGGAATTTCGCTACCTTAGGATGGTTATAGTTACCACCGCCGTTTACTGGCGCTTAAGTTCTCAGCTTCGCACACCCGAAAGTGCACTAACCGGTCCCCTTAACGTTCCAGCACCGGGCAGGCGTCAGTCCGTATACATCGCCTTACGGCTTCGCACGGACCTGTGTTTTTAGTAAACAGTCGCTTCTCGCTGGTCTCTGCGGCCACCCCCAGCTCACGGAGTAAATCCGATCACCAGTGATGGCCCCCCTTCTCCCGAAGTTACGGGGGCATTTTGCCGAGTTCCTTAACCATAGTTCACCCGAACGCCTCGGTATTCTCTACCTGACCACCTGAGTCGGTTTAGGGTACGGGCCGCCATGAAACTCGCTAGAGGCTTTTCTCGACAGCATAGGATCATCCACTTCACCACAATCGGCTCGGCATCAGGTCTCAGCCTTAACGAGGGACGGATTTGCCTACCCCTCGGCCTACACCCTTACCCCGGGACAACCACCGCCCGGGCTGGACTACCTTCCTGCGTCACCCCATCGCTTACCTACTACAAGTCTGGTTCGTCGGCTCCACCACTTTCCTTTCCCCGAAGGGTCCGGAACGGCTTCACGGACTTAGCATCGCCTGATTCGATATTGGGCGTTTCAAAGCGGGTACCGGAATATCAACCGGTTGTCCATCGACTACGCCTGTCGGCCTCGCCTTAGGTCCCGACTTACCCTGGGCAGATCAGCTTGACCCAGGAACCCTTAGTCAATCGGCGCACACGTTTCTCACGTGTGTATCGCTACTCATGCCTGCATTCTCACTCGTGAACCGTCCACAACTAGCTTCCGCTGCTGCTTCACCCGGCACACGACGCTCCCCTACCCATCACAGCGGGCGTTGGCCCTATTGCTGCAATGACACGACTTCGGCGGTACGCTTGAGCCCCGCTACATTGTCGGCGCGGAATCACTTGACCAGTGAGCTATTACGCACTCTTTCAAGGGTGGCTGCTTCTAAGCCAACCTCCTGGTTGTCTCTGCGACTCCACATCCTTTCCCACTTAGCGTACGCTTAGGGGCCTTAGTCGATGCTCTGGGCTGTTTCCCTCTCGACCATGGAGCTTATCCCCCACAGTCTCACTGCCGTGCTCTCACTTACCGGCATTCGGAGTTTGGCTAAGGTCAGTAACCCGGTAGGGCCCATCGCCTATCCAGTGCTCTACCTCCGGCAAGAAACACACGACGCTGCACCTAAATGCATTTCGGGGAGAACCAGCTATCACGGAGTTTGATTGGCCTTTCACCCCTAACCACAGGTCATCCCCCAGGTTTTCAACCCTGGTGGGTTCGGTCCTCCACGAAGTCTTACCTCCGCTTCAACCTGCCCATGGCTAGATCACTCCGCTTCGGGTCTAGAGCGTGCAACTCAATCGCCCTATTCGGACTCGCTTTCGCTACGGCTTCCCCACACGGGTTAACCTCGCTACACACCGCTAACTCGCAGGCTCATTCTTCAAAAGGCACGCAGTCACGACCCATTGGGTAAACCCAATGAGCGACGCTCCCACGGCTTGTAGGCACACGGTTTCAGGTACTATTTCACTCCGCTCCCGCGGTACTTTTCACCATTCCCTCACGGTACTATCCGCTATCGGTCACCAGGGAATATTTAGGCTTAGCGGGTGGTCCCGCCAGATTCACACGGGATTTCTCGGGCCCCGTGCTACTTGGGAGATGAGCAAGCAAGCCGCTGATGTTTCGTCTACGGGGGTCTTACCCTCTACGCCGGACCTTTCGCATGTCCTTCGACTACATCAACGGTTTCTGACTCGCCGACCGGCCGGCAGACCGATCAAGCTCATTCCCACAACCCCGCATGCGCAACCCCTGCCGGGTATCACACGCATACGGTTTGGCCTCATCCGGTTTCGCTCGCCACTACTCCCGGAATCACGGTTGTTTTCTCTTCCTGAGGGTACTGAGATGTTTCACTTCCCCTCGTTCCCTCCACACTGCCTATGTGTTCAGCAGTGGGTGACAGCCCATGACGACTGCCGGGTTTCCCCATTCGGACACCCCCGGATCAAAGCTCAGTTGGCAGCTCCCCGGGGCCTATCGCGGCCTCTCACGTCCTTCATCGGTTCCTGGTGCCAAGGCATCCACCGTGCGCCCTTAAAAACTTGGCCACAGATGCTCGCGTCCACTGTGTAGTTCTCAAACAACGACCAGCCACCCATCACCCCACCAGACAAGCTGGCGAGTTCACTGGGGCCGGCACTGAAGACATGACCTCACGGCCGTACCTTCAGGACCCAACAACGTGCCAAGCACGATCACCGCCACCTCACTGTGTTCCACGCCGAAGCAGTACTTACAGAGGGTTTAGGAAACCGTGCCAACTAATCAACGTTCCACCCATGAGCTGACCGTGCAGAACGTTTGTCTGCAATCGGTACTGTGCTCCTTAGAAAGGAGGTGATCCAGCCGCACCTTCCGGTACGGCTACCTTGTTACGACTTCGTCCCAATCGCCAGTCCCACCTTCGACAGCTCCCTCCCTTACGGGTTGGGCCACCGGCTTCGGGTGTTACCGACTTTCGTGACGTGACGGGCGGTGTGTACAAGGCCCGGGAACGTATTCACCGCAGCAATGCTGATCTGCGATTACTAGCGACTCCGACTTCATGGGGTCGAGTTGCAGACCCCAATCCGAACTGAGACCGGCTTTTTGAGATTCGCTCCACCTCACGGTATCGCAGCTCATTGTACCGGCCATTGTAGCACGTGTGCAGCCCAAGACATAAGGGGCATGATGACTTGACGTCGTCCCCACCTTCCTCCGAGTTGACCCCGGCGGTCTCCTGTGAGTCCCCATCACCCCGAAGGGCATGCTGGCAACACAGGACAAGGGTTGCGCTCGTTGCGGGACTTAACCCAACATCTCACGACACGAGCTGACGACAGCCATGCACCACCTGTATACCGACCACAAGGGGGCACTATCTCTAATGCTTTCCGGTATATGTCAAGCCTTGGTAAGGTTCTTCGCGTTGCGTCGAATTAAGCCACATGCTCCGCCGCTTGTGCGGGCCCCCGTCAATTCCTTTGAGTTTTAGCCTTGCGGCCGTACTCCCCAGGCGGGGAACTTAATGCGTTAGCTGCGGCACCGACGACGTGGAATGTCGCCAACACCTAGTTCCCAACGTTTACGGCGTGGACTACCAGGGTATCTAATCCTGTTCGCTCCCCACGCTTTCGCTCCTCAGCGTCAGTAATGGCCCAGAGATCCGCCTTCGCCACCGGTGTTCCTCCTGATATCTGCGCATTTCACCGCTACACCAGGAATTCCGATCTCCCCTACCACACTCTAGCTAGCCCGTATCGAATGCAGACCCGAGGTTAAGCCTCGGGCTTTCACATCCGACGTGACAAGCCGCCTACGAGCTCTTTACGCCCAATAATTCCGGACAACGCTTGCGCCCTACGTATTACCGCGGCTGCTGGCACGTAGTTAGCCGGCGCTTCTTCTGCAGGTACCGTCACTTTCGCTTCTTCCCTGCTGAAAGAGGTTTACAACCCGAAGGCCGTCATCCCTCACGCGGCGTCGCTGCATCAGGCTTTCGCCCATTGTGCAATATTCCCCACTGCTGCCTCCCGTAGGAGTCTGGGCCGTGTCTCAGTCCCAGTGTGGCCGGTCGCCCTCTCAGGCCGGCTACCCGTCGTCGCCTTGGTGGGCCATTACCCCACCAACAAGCTGATAGGCCGCGGGCTCATCCTTCACCGCCGGAGCTTTCAACCCCCGCCCATGCAGGCAGGAGTATTATCCGGTATTAGACCCCGTTTCCAGGGCTTGTCCCAGAGTGAAGGGCAGATTGCCCACGTGTTACTCACCCGTTCGCCACTAATCCACCCCGAAGGGCTTCATCGTTCGACTTGCATGTGTTAAGCACGCCGCCAGCGTTCGTCCTGAGCCAGGATCAAACTCTCCATGAATGTTTACCGGTAATCCGGTACACACACACTTAGAGCGGGTCAGTCATGTCGGAATATGACCGACTGACCACTGCGTCCTCGCTGTGTTGTTGCCTGCAAGCACCACCCGAAGGCGACCTCACAGGTCTTTTTCAAAGGAACCTCATCCACCGAAGTGGACGGGGTATCAACTTCTGGCGTTGATTTTTGGCACGCTGTTGAGTTCTCAAGGAACGGACGCTTCCTTTGTACTCACCCTCTCGGGCTTTCCTCCGGGCTTTCGTTCTTTCGTTCTTGCGTTTCCGACTCTATCAGATCCTTTCGGGCCTGACTCCCGGTCGAAGCGGGATTTGCTTTCCAGGTCTTCGCTTTCGCGTTTCCCTTTCCGGCGAGTCCGACTCTATCAGAAGTTTTCCACCGGATTTCCCGGCTTCAGATTCCTGGATGAGGAGTCGAGTACGCACCCGCAGAATTCGATTCCGTGGGTACGAGGGGGGTCTTGCTGATGGCTGCCGAACTTGTGCAGTTCCAGGCAACCGTTCGACTCTACAACTGGCCCTCCGAGGTGTCAAAACGAGCGCGGCCCAGGGCCCGTGACCGGGCCCCGGGCTCCCCAGCAGTCGCCGCGCCCGTTGAGCCAACCGCGGGAACGTCAGCTGCCTGAGCCTCACGCCGACCTTGTCCGCCACCCAGGTTGTTCCGCCGGCCGAAGGACTCCTCCAGCCCCCAGCACCGTTCGAAAGAGGGTGAGCCTTCAGGAGTTCCTCGATCTGTCCGGCCGACAGTTTCCGTTGGTCAAGCACCGAGGTCAGGGACCCGGCCAGGCCCGGGACGATCAGCGCTGCCGCCTCGGTCCGGCAACGATGACGGTCTGCTCGTCCAGAGCGGCGAAGACGTCTTAGACCAGCCGCTCGGCCATCCGTGGGGCCTGCGGCCTCAGCAGCGTGGCCAGGCGGCGCCGGCCGCCCTTGCGGATCTGGGCCGGTGACCCGAACCGCTCCAGCAGGGCCAGCACCGCCGGGTGCTGCAACTGCGGCCCCCGCACCCGCTCCAGCGACGGATGGATCTGGGTCACCAGGCCGTGGAGCCGGTTCGCCTCACCGTTGATTCCCCGCAGGGTGTGAGGCATCGCGGGGGCCGCGTCTCCAAGCCGAGGAAGACGTCGATGGCGCCGGTACCGATCACGTGCACGCCCCTCCATCACGCTTTCGTCCTCGGCACCGAGCTGCCGCATCCACGTTACGGAGAGCTCTTGCGGCCCGGGTGATGCCGTCGATGCATCGTTCTGGGACTCGCTCGTGTTCAACGGTATCGGCGAGGTGGAGGTCGAGGCGGAGTGTCCGGACTGCAGCCGCTTCTCGTTTCCGCTTCCTGAGCAGGGCTTCGTGATCCGATCGGTGGTCCGGCGTTTCATCTGTGGGGCGGCGGACTGCCCGCGCCGGATGTTCGCCGAGCCGTTCTCACGGTTGACCGCCCCGTACGCACGGTTTACGACCCGGCTCAACCGCGCCCGGGAGCGGGTGGGGCTCGCACTGGCCGGGCGGGCAGGCTGTCGGCCCAGCTGGGCTTCGGCGCGGGGCGGATGACCTTGTTACGCAGGGGCATGGCATTGCCCGATCCACGGTTCAGTACTCCGCGTGTGCTGGGCATGCACGACCTCGCGATCCGTCGCGGCCAGACCTACTCACCGACCGGTTCCATCTGTGGCAGGGCCTCGGCCGGACGTGGAGGCCTGCGACGCCGCCCACCGCGACTACCTGCGGAGCCCGTCGCCCAGCGGCACGCTGCTGGAGGCGATCGGCCCGGAGACCCGCCTGTCGGCGGGCCGAGCGCAACCGGAGCGGCGATTCGCCGCAGGATGCACCGGTGTCACCCGACTGCACGGCGAGCTGGTCGCCGAGCACGCTCGTGTCACCTAGGCATGGTCCGCGCGCACATTGCCACTTTGCGCGGGGCTCCATCCGGTGCACCGCCACTGCCGCCGACAGTGCGGCAGGTGACCGGCTGCCTCACCCGTCCCCCCGCGACCCTGACCGAGGAAGCCCGGACCGGCCTGAAGGAGATCCTGGCCCGCTGCCCCGAACTGGACACGGCAGCCGGACATGTCCGCGACTTCGGCGAGATCCTCACCGACCGCCTCGGCTCCGCTCTCCACCTGGATCGATGCAGTCAACGCCAGTCGGCTACCCGGTCTCACCGGCTTCGCGCTCCAAGGGCGATGCCGCGTAGGCGTCCCAAGGCCGTCCGCGCAGAGCGGTGGCGGCCACGATGGCAGTATCCGGCCCTGAGGGTCCACGGTGTCTCCGCGCGAACTCGTACAGCGATCCGTCGGGTCGAAGACCAGGAGATGTGGCCCAACTCGGTCGCGAATGCGCTCTCTCGCTTCGAGTGGGCCTTCAAGCAACCTGGCCGCTATATGAACGCCTCCGAGGCCTGCTCGCCTGGGATAGAGGTGGAAGACGCTCGTGACGATCTGGAGCGGGCGATGCTGCACCTTCCTCCTGGAGCCAAACGGGACTTGGGTCGACTGATCACGCGCATCGATGAGGAATTCGAGCGCCGCACCTTGCCGGAGCCCGACTACATCGAGTGGGCAATGGACGGCTGGTGGTGGACCAGGATGCGTGAACGCTGACGGACCCGGCCTCGTGCCCCGCGACAGCTCCCCAAGGTCTGTGCCGGAACCCCGAACCCATCAACATTGATCATGTGCCGGACCTCCGATGTGCCTCCCCTACGGCTCGGGTCGATGGGCAGATGAGGCGGGCCAGGCGGGCCTACAGACACGGCAACTGTCACATGGCATGCGTGGCCGCGAGCGCAGCCGGCCGCGGCCGGTACGGCGTGCCAAAAGACGGCCAGCGGCAGGGGAGGGGCGGCCTCTTGCGCACGGTCGGCCGACTGCCGGGCCTGAGTCGGCCGGGGCGCCGTACCCCCGCCGTCACGAATGACGGGTGCGTGAGGCGAACACACCACCGGGCATGGGCGGGCGGGGGAGCAGCTGCTGCCGCGATGTGGTGCCGGCCGGTGTGGTCGCTCCGCGTCCGTACCGGTCTCGCTGTGGCTGATGAGCGCGCCGGTCAGTGAACTTCGAGGTCAGAGGTTGACGCGCTTCAGGTAGACGCGGCTGCGGTGGGGGATGGTCTGGTACCAGAGCATCAGGTGCTCGTCTTCGTACGTACGCAGGCGCATGGGGCTGGGGTCTTCGTAGAGGCTGCCGTCCTTGGGGTCGATGGCCATCGACGCCAGGTCGACCAGGCCCTCCATGACGACGGCCACCAGCTCCTGCTGCTCCGCGGGCATGTCTCCGAGTACCCACAGCCGGCTCGGATCGCACTCCCAGGCCCAGCCGGCCTCGTTCTCCACTCCCTCACCCCGCAGGGTCACTGACCGATCTCCCGCTGGGCCTCGGCGAGGATGCGGCTGCTGGTCTCCATGGCCGACCGGAACTGTTCCTCCGTGGCGGCCGGGTCGCCGGCGGTGCGCTCGGCCTCCAGCAGCGCCGCGGCGCGGGCGGGCCGGCGGTGGATGGCCACGTGCGTGGCCCACTTGATCAAGAAGAAGCGGAGCGGGTTGATGGCACCCGTCTCCGCGGCGCGGTCGAACGCCGCATGGCATTCCCTGTCGAACTCGGCGAGGTGCGCCATGTCGATCCGGCGCACGGCGTCCCGCAGGGCTTCGCGCGTCATGGCCGGCTGGGGGATGAGCGGACCGTCGTCTTCGAGGTGCTGTGCTGTCATCGTGCCTCCAGGGGAACGTGGCCAGGATAGCGACCGGCTCTGTCGGAAGCCCCGTGAACGCAGAAAAGCCCCGTACCGGATACCCGGTACGGGGCTTTCTACAATGATTGTTCGGCGGCGTCCTACTCTCCCACAGGGTCCCCCCTGCAGTACCATCGGCGCTGAAAGGCTTAGCTTCCGGGTTCGGAATGTAACCGGGCGTTTCCCTAACGCTATGACCACCGAAACACTATGAAATTTGAACGCTGGCATGAACACAGCTGTTCGTTATTTCAGAACTAACACAGTGGACGCGAGCAACTGAGGACAAGCCCTCGGCCTATTAGTACCAGTCAGCTCCACCCGTTACCGGGCTTCCACATCTGGCCTATCAACCCAGTCGTCTACTGGGAGCCTTACCCTCTCAAGGAGGTGGGAATACTCATCTTGAAGCAGGCTTCCCGCTTAGATGCTTTCAGCGGTTATCCCTCCCGAACGTAGCCAACCAGCCATGCCCTTGGCAGGACAACTGGCACACCAGAGGTTCGTCCGTCCCGGTCCTCTCGTACTAGGGACAGCCCTTCTCAATATTCCTACGCGCACAGCGGATAGGGACCGAACTGTCTCACGACGTTCTAAACCCAGCTCGCGTACCGCTTTAATGGGCGAACAGCCCAACCCTTGGGACCGACTCCAGCCCCAGGATGCGACGAGCCGACATCGAGGTGCCAAACCATCCCGTCGATATGGACTCTTGGGGAAGATCAGCCTGTTATCCCCGGGGTACCTTTTATCCGTTGAGCGACGGCGCTTCCACAAGCCACCGCCGGATCACTAGTCCCGACTTTCGTCCCTGCTCGACCCGTCGGTCTCACAGTCAAGCTCCCTTGTGCACTTACACTCAACACCTGATTGCCAACCAGGCTGAGGGAACCTTTGGGCGCCTCCGTTACCCTTTGGGAGGCAACCGCCCCAGTTAAACTACCCATCAGACACTGTCCCTGATCCGGATCACGGACCGAGGTTAGACATCCAGCACGACCAGAGTGGTATTTCAACGGCGACTCCACCCCAACTGGCGTTGGGGTTTCAAAGTCTCCCACCTATCCTACACAAGCCGAACCGAACACCAATATCAAACTGTAGTAAAGGTCCCGGGGTCTTTCCGTCCTGCTGCGCGAAACGAGCATCTTTACTCGTAGTGCAATTTCACCGGGCCTATGGTTGAGACAGTCGAGAAGTCGTTACGCCATTCGTGCAGGTCGGAACTTACCCGACAAGGAATTTCGCTACCTTAGGATGGTTATAGTTACCACCGCCGTTTACTGGCGCTTAAGTTCTCAGCTTCGCACACCCGAAAGTGCACTAACCGGTCCCCTTAACGTTCCAGCACCGGGCAGGCGTCAGTCCGTATACATCGCCTTACGGCTTCGCACGGACCTGTGTTTTTAGTAAACAGTCGCTTCTCGCTGGTCTCTGCGGCCACCCCCAGCTCACGGAGTAAATCCGATCACCAGTGATGGCCCCCCTTCTCCCGAAGTTACGGGGGCATTTTGCCGAGTTCCTTAACCATAGTTCACCCGAACGCCTCGGTATTCTCTACCTGACCACCTGAGTCGGTTTAGGGTACGGGCCGCCATGAAACTCGCTAGAGGCTTTTCTCGACAGCATAGGATCATCCACTTCACCACAATCGGCTCGGCATCAGGTCTCAGCCTTAATGAGGGACGGATTTGCCTACCCCTCGGCCTACACCCTTACCCCGGGACAACCACCGCCCGGGCTGGACTACCTTCCTGCGTCACCCCATCGCTTACCTACTACAAGTCTGGTTCGTCGGCTCCACCACTTTCCTTTCCCCGAAGGGTCCGGAACGGCTTCACGGACTTAGCATCGCCTGATTCGATATTGGGCGTTTCAAAGCGGGTACCGGAATATCAACCGGTTGTCCATCGACTACGCCTGTCGGCCTCGCCTTAGGTCCCGACTTACCCTGGGCAGATCAGCTTGACCCAGGAACCCTTAGTCAATCGGCGCACACGTTTCTCACGTGTGTATCGCTACTCATGCCTGCATTCTCACTCGTGAACCGTCCACAACTAGCTTCCGCTGCTGCTTCACCCGGCACACGACGCTCCCCTACCCATCACAGCGGGCGTTGGCCCTATTGCTGCAATGACACGACTTCGGCGGTACGCTTGAGCCCCGCTACATTGTCGGCGCGGAATCACTTGACCAGTGAGCTATTACGCACTCTTTCAAGGGTGGCTGCTTCTAAGCCAACCTCCTGGTTGTCTCTGCGACTCCACATCCTTTCCCACTTAGCGTACGCTTAGGGGCCTTAGTCGATGCTCTGGGCTGTTTCCCTCTCGACCATGGAGCTTATCCCCCACAGTCTCACTGCCGTGCTCTCACTTACCGGCATTCGGAGTTTGGCTAAGGTCAGTAACCCGGTAGGGCCCATCGCCTATCCAGTGCTCTACCTCCGGCAAGAAACACACGACGCTGCACCTAAATGCATTTCGGGGAGAACCAGCTATCACGGAGTTTGATTGGCCTTTCACCCCTAACCACAGGTCATCCCCCAGGTTTTCAACCCTGGTGGGTTCGGTCCTCCACGAAGTCTTACCTCCGCTTCAACCTGCCCATGGCTAGATCACTCCGCTTCGGGTCTAGAGCGTGCAACTCAATCGCCCTATTCGGACTCGCTTTCGCTACGGCTTCCCCACACGGGTTAACCTCGCTACACACCGCTAACTCGCAGGCTCATTCTTCAAAAGGCACGCAGTCACGACTGCATGTGCAAGCACATACAGCGACGCTCCCACGGCTTGTAGGCACACGGTTTCAGGTACTATTTCACTCCGCTCCCGCGGTACTTTTCACCATTCCCTCACGGTACTATCCGCTATCGGTCACCAGGGAATATTTAGGCTTAGCGGGTGGTCCCGCCAGATTCACACGGGATTTCTCGGGCCCCGTGCTACTTGGGAGATGAGCAAGCAAGCCGCTGATGTTTCGTCTACGGGGGTCTTACCCTCTACGCCGGACCTTTCGCATGTCCTTCGACTACATCAACGGTTTCTGACTCGCCGACCGGCCGGCAGACCGATCAAGCTCATTCCCACAACCCCGCATGCGCAACCCCTGCCGGGTATCACACGCATACGGTTTGGCCTCATCCGGTTTCGCTCGCCACTACTCCCGGAATCACGGTTGTTTTCTCTTCCTGAGGGTACTGAGATGTTTCACTTCCCCTCGTTCCCTCCACACTGCCTATGTGTTCAGCAGTGGGTGACAGCCCATGACGACTGCCGGGTTTCCCCATTCGGACACCCCCGGATCAAAGCTCAGTTGGCAGCTCCCCGGGGCCTATCGCGGCCTCTCACGTCCTTCATCGGTTCCTGGTGCCAAGGCATCCACCGTGCGCCCTTAAAAACTTGGCCACAGATGCTCGCGTCCACTGTGTAGTTCTCAAACAACGACCAGCCACCCATCACCCCACCAGACAAGCTGGCGAGTTCACTGGGGCCGGCACTGAAGACATGACCTTACGGCCGTACCTTCAGGACCCAACAACGTGCCAAGCACGATCCTCCGTCAGTGACTCACTTTCCACGCCGAAGCAGTACTCGTGATCCATCCGGAAAACCGTGCCAACTAATCAACGTTCCACCCATGAGCTGACCGTGCAGAACGTTTGTCTGCAATCGGTACTGTGCTCCTTAGAAAGGAGGTGATCCAGCCGCACCTTCCGGTACGGCTACCTTGTTACGACTTCGTCCCAATCGCCAGTCCCACCTTCGACAGCTCCCTCCCTTACGGGTTGGGCCACCGGCTTCGGGTGTTACCGACTTTCGTGACGTGACGGGCGGTGTGTACAAGGCCCGGGAACGTATTCACCGCAGCAATGCTGATCTGCGATTACTAGCGACTCCGACTTCATGGGGTCGAGTTGCAGACCCCAATCCGAACTGAGACCGGCTTTTTGAGATTCGCTCCACCTCACGGTATCGCAGCTCATTGTACCGGCCATTGTAGCACGTGTGCAGCCCAAGACATAAGGGGCATGATGACTTGACGTCGTCCCCACCTTCCTCCGAGTTGACCCCGGCGGTCTCCTGTGAGTCCCCATCACCCCGAAGGGCATGCTGGCAACACAGGACAAGGGTTGCGCTCGTTGCGGGACTTAACCCAACATCTCACGACACGAGCTGACGACAGCCATGCACCACCTGTATACCGACCACAAGGGGGGCACTATCTCTAATGCTTTCCGGTATATGTCAAGCCTTGGTAAGGTTCTTCGCGTTGCGTCGAATTAAGCCACATGCTCCGCCGCTTGTGCGGGCCCCCGTCAATTCCTTTGAGTTTTAGCCTTGCGGCCGTACTCCCCAGGCGGGGAACTTAATGCGTTAGCTGCGGCACCGACGACGTGGAATGTCGCCAACACCTAGTTCCCAACGTTTACGGCGTGGACTACCAGGGTATCTAATCCTGTTCGCTCCCCACGCTTTCGCTCCTCAGCGTCAGTAATGGCCCAGAGATCCGCCTTCGCCACCGGTGTTCCTCCTGATATCTGCGCATTTCACCGCTACACCAGGAATTCCGATCTCCCCTACCACACTCTAGCTAGCCCGTATCGAATGCAGACCCGAGGTTAAGCCTCGGGCTTTCACATCCGACGTGACAAGCCGCCTACGAGCTCTTTACGCCCAATAATTCCGGACAACGCTTGCGCCCTACGTATTACCGCGGCTGCTGGCACGTAGTTAGCCGGCGCTTCTTCTGCAGGTACCGTCACTTTCGCTTCTTCCCTGCTGAAAGAGGTTTACAACCCGAAGGCCGTCATCCCTCACGCGGCGTCGCTGCATCAGGCTTTCGCCCATTGTGCAATATTCCCCACTGCTGCCTCCCGTAGGAGTCTGGGCCGTGTCTCAGTCCCAGTGTGGCCGGTCGCCCTCTCAGGCCGGCTACCCGTCGTCGCCTTGGTGGGCCATTACCCCACCAACAAGCTGATAGGCCGCGGGCTCATCCTTCACCGCCGGAGCTTTCAACCCCCGCCCATGCAGGCAGGAGTATTATCCGGTATTAGACCCCGTTTCCAGGGCTTGTCCCAGAGTGAAGGGCAGATTGCCCACGTGTTACTCACCCGTTCGCCACTAATCCACCCCGAAGGGCTTCATCGTTCGACTTGCATGTGTTAAGCACGCCGCCAGCGTTCGTCCTGAGCCAGGATCAAACTCTCCATGAATGTTTACCGGTAATCCGGTACACACACACTTAGAGCGGGTCAGTCATGTCGGAATATGACCGACTGACCACTGCGTCCTCGCTGTGTTGTTGCCTGCAAGCACCACCCGAAGGCGACCTCACAGGTCTTTTTCAAAGGAACCTCATCCACCGAAGTGGACGGGGTATCAACTTCTGGCGTTGATTTTTGGCACGCTGTTGAGTTCTCAAGGAACGGACGCTTCCTTTGTACTCACCCTCTCGGGCTTTCCTCCGGGCTTTCGCTCTTCGTTCTTGCGTTTCCGACTCTATCAGATCCTTTCGGGCCTGACCCCCAGTCAGCGGGGTTTGCCTTCCGGGCTGTTGGGCCCTTCCGACTCCCAGAACTCTAGTGGATTTCCCGGCCGATTCATAATCGGCCTTCGGAAATCAATTCGGGCATGCCGAATTCGTTCCCGGTGGGAGATCGTGCTGAGTTGGGTGCCGCAACGAGGCGGCGGGAGGTGCCGTCGCCAAAACCTTCCGGCTCTGGGACAACTCGAAGAACCTTACGGATCCACGGGGTCGGTGTCAACCCCACAGCTCAGGCGCCGGTCAGCTCCGCGACTGGAGGTCCTCCACGCGGTCCAGGAGCCGGGTGAGCATGTCGCCCAGCACTCCCCGTTCCGCCGTGGAGAGGTCCTGGAGGAGGTCCTCCTCGAAGACCGTGGCCGCCCGCATGGCGTCGAGCCACTTGCTGCGGCCTTCGTCCGTGAGCTCCACGATCACGCGGACCCGGTTGGACTCGTCCCGCTCGCGCGTCACCAGTCCCTCCGCCGTCATGCGGTCGATCCGGTGGGTCATCGCCGCCGGCGTGAGGCCCAGCTGCTTCGCGAGTTCGCTCGGGCCCATCCGGTAAGGGGCTCCGGAGATGACGAGGGCCTTGAGGACCTCCCATTCCGCGTTGCTGATGCCCAGAGCGGCGGTCTGCCGTCCGTACGCGACGTTCATGCGGCGGTTCAGCCGGCTCAGGGCCGAGACCACCTTCTCGACCTGCGGATCGAGGTCCTGGAACTCGCGCTGATAGACGGCGATCTGCTCGTCGAGGCTCGGCTCGTGGACGGGCGCGGTGCCGTCGGGGGTGTCACCCATGGTTCGAAGTATCGCACGGGCCCGTTGGCGTCTAACTCCTTCGATGTGTAGAGTTAAGGATCGAAGTTTAGGTATGAAGTCTTCGGGCTTCAGTTCTCAAAGGCAGGTGAGAAGTGACCAAGGTGATGGGCGCTGCGATGCGGCGGATCCAGGCCGGCAACGCGTTGACCGCGTTCGGCATCGGTTTCACGGTTCCGTTCCTCTACATCTACGTGGCGCAGGTGCGAGGTCTGGGCTCCATGGCGGCCACGAGCGCGTTCGTGGCCTTCGCCGTCAGTGCCCTGGTCGCGCTGCCCCTCACCGGTCGGGTCATCGACCGCCGAGGTCCCGTCCCCGTGGTCATCGGTGCGGCCGTCGCCGCCTCGGCCGGCGCCCTCTCGCTCGGGCTGTCCACCGGGATCGTGCCGATCCTGCTGTCCGCCCTGGCGCTCGGCGCCGGGCAGGCCGTCATGCAGCCCGCGCTGGCCACGATGATCGTGTGGTGCTCGACGCCGGGCACCCGGACGCGTGCCTTCGCGCTCCAGTTCTTCATGCAGAACCTGGGTCTGGGCATCGGCGGCCTCATCGGCGGCCAGATCGTCGACGAGAGCCGGCCCGCCAGCTTCACCCTGCTGTTCGGCATCGAGGCCGTGATGTTCCTGGTCCTGGCCGGGGTCATCCTCACCGTACGGATGCCGCACGCGCCGAGCATCAAGGACGCCGTGCCGCGGGACGAGTCCCGGTCGGGCAGTGCGTGGAAGCGGCTGCTCGAACACAAGGCCATGGTCAAGCTGCTGGTCCTGGGCTTCGTGATCTTCTTCGCCTGCTACGGGCAGTTCGAATCCGGTCTCGCCGCCTTCGGTACCGAGGCCGCCGGGATCTCCCCGTCCACCCTCGGCTTCGCGCTGGCCGCCAACACCGGTGCGATCGTCGTGGCGCAGTTCGTCGTGCTGAAGCTGGTCGAGAAGCGCCGCCGGTCCCGGGTGATCGCGCTGGTCGGCCTGATCTGGACCGTGGCGTGGGTCATCGCCGGGTTCTCGGGGCTGGGACACGGCAGCGCGATGATGGCCGCCGCCGCGTTCATCACCACGTACGCGCTCTTCGGCATCGGCGAGGCGATGCTGTCGCCGACCCTGGCCCCGCTGGTGGCCGACCTCGCGCCGGAGGGTTCGGTGGGCCAGTACAACTCGGCCTTCGCGCTGGTCAAGCAGATGGCGCTGGCTCTCGGGCCGCTGGGCGTGCCGCTGGGTGCGGGTGTGCCGATGCTCTACATCGGGGTGTTCGTCGTGGTCTCGCTGGGGATCGCGTGGCTGTCGCTGCGGCTCGGCAAGCAGCTGAGCGCGGTGCAGGACAAGCCGTCGCTGCTGAAGGGCGAGGCGGTGCCGGCGGTGGTCGTGCCGGCCGCCGAGCCCGCGCGCGTGCCCGCGTAGGAGCGAAGCGATACGAGATACGCGAAAGGCCCGGTCCCCCGTGGACCGGGCCTTTCGCGTATCCGCTACTTGTCCGGCAGGGCGAACTCGCACCAGACGGCCTTGCCGCCGCCCGGGGTGCGGCGCGAGCCCCAGGAGGAGGCGATGGTCGCGATGATCGAGATGCCGCGGCCGGTCTCGTCGGCCGGTTCGGCGCGGCGGCGGCGCGGGAGGTGGTCGTCCCCGTCTGTGACCTCGATGATCAGGCGGCGGTCGGTGCGGCGCAGCCGCAGCCGCATGGGCGGGGTGCCGTGCTGGAGGGAGTTCGCCACGAGCTCGCTGGCGGCGAGGACGCCGAGGTCGCACAGCTCGACCGGGAAGCGCCAGGAGGCGAGGACTCCGGAGGCGAAGGCACGGGCGCGCGGGGCGGCCTCGACTCCGCCGAGGAGTTCCAGCGCGGCGTTGTGGAAGAGCTCGGCGTCGGCCCCGGTGCGGCTCGGCTGCTGGAGGACCATGACGGCGACGTCGTCGTCGTGGTCGGCGTCCACGCCGAGGGCGCGCATCAGGCGGTCGCAGATGACCGCGGGGGTGCCCTGGGCGCCGGAGAGCGCGCGTTCCAGGGCGGCGACGCCCTCGTCGATGTCCTCCCCGCGCCGTTCGACGAGGCCGTCCGTGTAGAGGACGGCGGTGGAGCCGGGGCCCAGCGCGATGGTGCCGGAGGTGTGCAGCCAACCGCCGGTGCCGAGCGGTGGCCCGGTGGGGTCGGCCGCCCGGCGTACGGTGCCGTCCTCGTCGCGGACGAGGATCGGGAGGTGGCCGGCGGAGGCGTACGCGAGCAGGCCCTCGTTGGGGTCGTGGACGGCGTAGACGCAGGTGGCGATCTGGCTGGCGTCGATCTCGGCGGCGAGCCCGTCGAGGAGCTGGAGCACCTCGTGCGGGGGCAGGTCGAGGCGGGCGTAGGCGCGGACGGCGGTGCGCAGCTGGCCCATGACGGCGGCGGCGCGGACGCCGCGGCCCATGACGTCGCCGATGACGAGGGCGGTGCGGCCGGCGCCGAGGGTGATGACGTCGTACCAGTCGCCGCCGACGGCGGCCTCGGTGCCGCCGGGCTGGTAGGTGGCGGCGATGCGGAGGTCGTCGGGCTGTTCGAGTTCCTGCGGGAGGAGGGAGCGCTGGAGGGTGACGGCGGCCTCGCGCTGGCGGCGCTCGCTGGCGCGCAGCCGTTCGACGGCTTCGGCGTGGTCGCTGACGTCGGCGAGGTGGATCAGGACCCCGGTGTGGTGGGGGTCGGCTTCGCCTTCGGTGGCGGCCTTGGGGAACTCGACGGGGGTACAGGTGACCGTGTACGAGCTGGTGCCGCCGGGGGCGGTGCGGTTCTTGGCGGTACGGGGCTTGCCGCTGCGCTGGACCTGGTCGAGGAGCGGGAGGAGGCCGAGCTCGCCGAGTTCGGGGAGGGCGTCGTGGGCGGGTGCGCCGGTGGGGCGGGGGCCGAATCCGGCGGTGTAGGCGTCGTTGACGTAGGCGACGCGGTGTTCGGGGCCGTGGACGAGGGCGACGAGGGCCGGGAGCCGGCCGAGGACCTCCCGTACGGAGAGCTCGTCGAGGGAGGGCACGGCGGCGAGGACGCCGCTGCCCGGGCCGGTGCTCGGGCCGGTGCCCGGGCCGTTGCCCGAGCCCGTCCCGGTGCCGGAGACCGTGGGGTCCGCGGGGCCGCCGTCCGGCGCCGTGGCCGGGCGGGCCGCGGCGCCGCGGGCTGCCGGGACGGCGCCCTCACCCCGTTTGGCCTGGGCGGCGGCGTGCTCGGACCGGGCGGCGGCGCGGCGCTGCGTTCCGGGAAAACGGGCGCTCCAGCGCGTGAAGTTCACTGCGTTCAAGCCTCGTGGTGTCGCAAGTGGTCGCTGTGCCGTGAATGTCACTGTGTGCAGGCGTGGGCCCACCTATGGTCACACGTCCAGTGTGGCCGAGCGCACTGACAACGTCAGCCCTGGCTGCCTTTCGGGGGGTTGGGGGCGGGTGGGGGCGGGGGGAATCTGTGGCCGTGTCCGGCGGCGAGTTCGAATTCTGCCCTGGGGTGTTCGAGTGAGCCGAGGGAGACGATCTCACGCTTGAAGAGGCCCGAGAGGGTCCATTCAGCGAGCACGCGCATTTTGCGGTTGAAGGTGGGGATCCGGCTGAGGTGGTAGGTGCGGTGCATCAGCCAGGCGGGGTAGGCCTTGAGCTTGCGCCCGTAGATGTGGGCGACGCCCTTGTGGAGGCCGAGGGAGGCCACGGAGCCCGCGTACTTGTGCGCGTACTCGGTCAGGAGCTCGCCGCGCAGGGAGGCCACCAGGTTGTCGGCGAGGACCTTGGCCTGGCGGACGGCGTGCTGCGCGTTGGGGGCGCATTCACGGTCGGCCTCCTTGGCGGTGATGTCGGGGACGGCGGCGGCGTCGCCGGCGGCCCAGGCGTGTTCGACGCCGTCGACGGTGAGGAAGGCGGTGCAGGCGAGGCGGCCGCGTTCGGTGCGCGGGAGGTCGGAGGCGGCGAGGATCGGGTGCGGTTTGACGCCTGCGGTCCACACGACGGTACGGGTGGGGAAGCGGGCGCCGTCGCTGAGGACGGCGACGCGGTTCTCGCAGGAGTCGAGCCGGGTCTCCAGGCGTACGTCGATGCCCCGGCGGCGCAGTTCGCGGACCGTGTAGACACCGAGTTCGGGGCCGACCTCGGGGAGGATGTGGTCGCTGGCCTCGACCAGTACCCACTTCATGTCCTCGGGCTTGATGTTGTGGTAGTACCGGGCCGCGTAGCGGGCCATGTCCTCCAGTTCGCCGAGGGCCTCGACGCCCGCGTAGCCGCCGCCGACGAAGACGAAGGTGAGGGCGGAGTCGCGGAGGGCGGGGTCGCGGGTGGAGGAGGCGATGTCCATCTGTTCGATGACGTGGTTGCGCAGGCCGATGGCCTCTTCCACGGTCTTGAATCCGATGGCGTAGTCGGCGAGTCCGGGGATGGGCAGGGTGCGGGACACGGATCCGGGGGCGAGGACGAGTTCGTCGTACTCGATCTCCAGCGCGCCGGTGCCCTCGTCCTCGGTGGCGAGGGTGGCGACGGTCGCGGTCCGCTTGGCGTGGTCGATGCGCTGGGCCTCGCCGATGACGATGCGGCACTTGTCGAGGATGCGGCGGAGCGGCACGACGACGTGGCGCGGGGAGATGGAGCCCGCGGCCGCCTCGGGGAGGAAGGGCTGGTACGTCATGTACGGCTCGGCGCTGACGACCGTGACCTCGGCTTCGCCGGCTCTGAGCTTTCGCTGGAGCCGGAGCGCCGTGTACATGCCGACGTAGCCGCCGCCGACGACGAGGATGCGCGTGCGGGGCGGGGTACCGGGGGTCGTGCCCCGGGAGTTAGCAGCCTTCACCATCCCATGACGCAACGTGGCCGGGAGTTTGTCCACAGGCCTGACACATTGTGTGACCGGAGGGGGTGCCGGTACGGGGCTGCCGGATGGCTTGAGTGGGGGTGGAGTTCCGCAGGTCAGGTGGTACGGAAGGGGTGATTCCGGGGGCTTGGATCGGAAAAGTGGGGGTGAATGCTCCGATCGGGCGGTGGTCCGTCCGGGGCTGCCTCTTCTGAATTGACTCTGGCTCAACTATGTTCGTATCTCGTCGAGGAGTAAGACCGGGGCCCACATGACCGTGGCCCACCTCGACACGAAGGCGGGGAGTGTCTCCGGGGGGAGACAAATGATCACCGGGGGATACATATGCATATTTCCGATTTCCATGGTTCTGCGACCGCGCTCTCGGGTGAGAGCGACGGCCGCCTGATGACGGGCGCCACGACGCACGGCGTGGGCCGCTCCACGCCGCTGCGCGTCGACGCCCAGCGCAACCTCGAACACGTGCTGCGCGCGGCCCGCGAGGTGTTCGGCGAGCTGGGCTACGGGGCTCCGATGGAGGACGTGGCGCGACGCGCACGCGTCGGCGTCGGCACCGTGTACCGGCGCTTCCCGAGCAAGGACGTCCTGGTCCGCCGGATAGCCGAGGAGGAGACCGCCAGGCTGACCGAGCAGGCCCAGGCCGCGCTGGGCCAGGAGGAGGAGCCGTGGCAGGCGCTGTCGCGCTTCCTTCGCACCTCCGTGGCCTCGGGCGCCGGGCGGCTGCTGCCGCCGCAGGTGCTGCGGGTCGGGTCGGCGGCCGAGGACGAGGTCGAAGAGCCGGCGGCGCGGGTTCCGCACCAGCGCCAGGCCGGCGTGACCGGCGGGGCCCCCGAGCTGCGGGTCGTGGGCTCGCGGACTCCGACCGAGGACGAGCCCTCGGAGGACGCGGGCGCGGGCGCGCTGCTGGAGGTGGTCGGCCGGCTGGTCGACCGTGCCCGGGAGGCGGGTGAGCTGCGCGGCGATGTCACGGTGGCCGATGTGCTGCTGGTGATAGCCACGGCCGCTCCGGCGCTGCCCGACGCGGCGCAGCAGGCGGCGGCTTCGTCCCGGCTGCTCGACATCCTGCTCGAAGGGCTGCGGTCCCGGACGGCCTGAGCCGTACGGGGCACGGTCCTCGCGGACGCCCCTGTGGGGGTGCCTGCCGCTGCCCGTCCCACCCGCCGACCGGTTCGCCGACCTGTTCGTCGAACGGTCCTCCGAACGGCCTCTGTCTCGAAAGAGTGAGGGTCGGTACGGGGTTTCACCGGATGCTGCCCGGACGAGTGGATGGTGGGAAGACGGGTCCGGCGCGCGCCCCCCGTGTGACACGCTTGAACGGTGTACCGGTTGAGTGTGGCGTGCGGGGGCTTCCGCGATGGGCGTTGACGGTCGGGAAGAGCCGCTCGGCGGTGCCGGCGGCGAGGTCGAGGCGCAGAGCCCGGCCGCACGCCAGGTCCCTGCGCAGCGCGAGCCGCGGCGCGGGCGGCACGCGGGCTCGGGGTATTCCGGTGCCGATCTGCCTCCGTCCGACGGGGACTTGATCGCCCGGATGCGCGGGGGCGACGACGGTGCGTACGAGGAGCTGTTCCTCCGGCACGCGGATTCCGTACGGCGCTACGCGCGGACCTGCTGCCGCGATGCGCACACGGCCGACGACCTGACCGCCGAGGTGTTCGCGCGGACGCTGCAGGCGGTACGGGGCGGGGCCGGGCCGGACCAGTCGGTGCGGGCGTACCTGCTGACCACGGTGCGCCGGGTCGCTGCGGCGTGGGCGAAGACCTCCCGGCGGGAGCATCTCGTCGAGGACTTCGCGGTGTTCGCGGAGCAGGCTGCCGCGGGGACCGAGGTCGGCGGTGGCATGTCCGGCCTGTCCGGGGACGACACCCTCGAACTGGGCGCGGAAGTCCGGGCGATGCGCGAGGCGGAGCAGTCGCTGGCGATGCAGGCCTTCCGGAGTCTGCCCGAGCGCTGGCAGGCCGTGCTGTGGCACACCACCGTCGAGGACGCCTCGCCGAGTGCGATCGCCCCGCTGTTCGGGCTGAGCGCCAATGCGACGGCGGTGCTGGCCAGCCGGGCCCGGGAGGGGCTCAAGCAGGCCTATCTGCAGGCGCATGTCAGCTCGGCGCTGAGTGCGGGCGGGGACTGCGCGCGGTACGCGGACCGGCTGGGGGCGTATGCCCGCGGCGGGCTGCGGATGCGGGCGGAGCGGGGGCTGCGGGGGCACCTGGAGGAGTGCGCGAAGTGCCGACTGGCCGCCGGGGAGCTCAAGGACGTCAACGCGGGCATTCCCGCGCTGCTGCCCGTCGCGGTCATCGGCTGGTTCGCCGCCGGGTACGCGGCGAAGGCGGCCGGTGTGGTGGCCGGCGGGGCCGTCGTCGCGGGGGGCGCGGGGGCTGCCGCCGCGGCCGCGGGCGGGTCGACGGCGGGGGCCGGGGCGGGGGCTGCGGGTGGTGCCGGGGCTGCCGGTGGGACTGCGGGAGCTGGAGCTGCTGGTGGGGCTGCCGGGGGTGCCGGGTCCGGGGTCGGGGGTGCGGTGGCTTCCGAGGTGCTCGGGCTGCCGGTCAAGGCCGCCATCGCCGCCGGGATCGCGGTCGCCGCAGCCGCGGGGGTGGTGTTCGCGCTGGCCGGGGACGATCCCGGGCCGGGGGCCGCGGCGCAGCTCGCGCCGAGTGTGGCGGCGCCCGTCGTGCCGCTGGTCCCGGCTCCGCGGACACCGGCGCCGACGCGTGCGGAGCCGCCGGCCGCGCAGGGCTCCGTACCCTCCGAGCCGGGCAGGACTCCCGCTGCGCCGACCCCCTCACCCTCGAAGCCGAAGGCCCCGGCTCCGGCTCCGGCTCCGCCCGAGTCCTCGGCGCCGAAGCCCTCGCCGACTCCGTCCCCGACCCCGAGCCCGGCCAAGCCGTCCCCCTCGCCGTCGCCGTCCGTACCGAAGCCGCCTCAGGGGTTCCGGCTGGCGGGGCTCGGGCACGCGGCGTTCGGCGACCACAGCGGTCCCGAGCTGCAGACCGGGCGCAGCAGCTGGGTGTGGCAGCGGTGGGGGCTGCGGATCGCGGACCGGCGGTTCGCGCAGGGGATCACGGTGAACTCCCGTTCCTCGGTGGAGATCACCCTGAACCGGCAGTGCACCGCGTTCTCGGCGCGGGCCGGGGTGGACGACCTGTCGTTGTTCACCGACGGCACGGTGCGGTTCTCCGTGTACGCCGACGGGCAGCGTCTGTGGCGGTCGGACGCGCTCGGGTTCGGGGATCCGGCCGCCGCTGTCGACGTCTCCCTGGCCGGGCGCAAGACGCTGCGGCTGGTGGTGGAGCAGGCCGGGCAGGGCAGCCTGCCGACCCTGGCGAGCTGGGCCGACGCCGTGATCAGCTGCCGGTGACCCGGGTGGTCTCGGTGGCTTGGGTGGCCTCGGTGGCCTGGGTGACGAGGGTGGCGACCTCGGCCGGGGAGAGCTTCGCGCCCGCCGCCTCCTCCGCCGTGTAGCGGTCGGCGCCGAGCACGGAGCGCGCGGCGGCCGGGAGTCCGCCGACGGCGGCCTGTTCCGGGACCGAGCGCGGGTGGCCCGCGCGCCAGGCGGTGGCCGCGGCGAGCACCCGTACTCCCTCTGCGGTGCGCCCCGAGGCGGACAGCAGCACGGCCGCGGTGTCGGTGAGCGAGGCAAGGACGCGCTCGGCGCAGCGTGCGGCGACGGCGGTGGCCAGGGCCGGTGCGAGCTTGGCGAGGCCGGCCTGTGGGCCGTGCTCGCGGCCGGTGAGGACGGCGTCGATGTTGCCGAGTCCGGCGGCGAGCTGCGGGGGTCCGGACATCTTTCCGGCAGCGGCGCGCGCGAGCTCGCACTCGGTACGGGCCCGCCCGAGGTCGCCGGCGACGAGGGCGACGAGCGCCGTGAGCATGCCACCGTACGCCTGGATCTCGTGCATCCCGCCGTAACGCTCGGCTTCGCGGGCCGCCTCGGCCAGGAGTTGCTCGGCGCCGGCGAAGTCTCCGGAGCAGAAGGCGGACTCGGCGATCCGGGCGATGGCGAAGGGCGTCTCCATGTGGGCGCCGACCTCGCGGGCGAGGCGCAGGCACTCCTCGTACTCGCTGCGGGCCCAGTCGTAGCGGCCGCGGGAGAGCGCGACCTCGCCGGCGGCGCTGGCCACTTGGGAGCGGGTCCAGCGGTCGCCGACGCGGTCGGCGATCTCGTGCAGTTCGGCGAGGTCGGCGTCGACGGTGGACAGGCCGCCGGTGATGTCGATCCCCATGTGGGTGCGGAGCATGAGGGAGACGCCGAGTTCCCAGTCCTCGCCGTGGCGGCGGCAGTTGTCGACGGTCTCGTCGAGTCCGTCGCGGAAGTCGACGGAGTTGCCGGTGAGGAGGCTGGTCATCGGCCAGAGCATGCCGGGGAAACGGGCGGTCTCGGGGCCGCCGGCGCGGAAGATCTGGCGTACGCGCTCGGCGAGGGCGATGCTCTGCGGGGTCCGGAGGTCCTTGGGGGCGTTGCCGTCGGCGATGAGGAAGACGTGCAGCATGCGCAGGCGCATGAAGCGCCAGTAGGCGGGCGTGCCTTCCGGTGGCTCGGCGGAGCTGGTCTCCAGGAGCCGGGCGGTCCATTCGGCGCCCTCGGTGCGGTAGTTGCGCAGCCACCAGAACCAGCCGAGGGCGAGGGCGAGGCGTTGGCCGGTTTCGACGGCGCCTGTGTGGACGGTGTGGAGGAGCGCGGCGCGGAGGTTGTCGAGCTCGGTCTCGATGCGCCGGATCCAGGGCAGTTGGGCGGCGCCGCGCAGGAGGGGCTCGGCCTCCTCGGCGAGGGCCAGGAAGTGCGCGGCGTGGCGGTGGGCGGCGGCGCGGCGGTCGGCGGGGTGCGCGGCCGCGCGTTCGGCGGCGTACTCGCGGATGGTCTCCAGGAGGCGGTAGCGCATGCCGTCGGGGGCGGGGGCGGCGACGACGAGGGACTTGTCGACGAGGGAGCCGAGGAGGTCCAGGACGTCGGGGGTGTCGGCGGCGTCGGGGTCGGCGCAGACGGCTTCGGCTGCGGCCACGTCGCAGCCGCCGGCGAAGACGGAGAGCCGGCGCAGGACGGTGCGCTCGCTGTCGTCGAGCAGGTCCCAGGACCAGTCGACGACGGCGCGCAGGGTCTGCTGGCGGGGCAGTACGGTACGGGCGCCGCCGGTCAGGAGCCGGAAGCGGTCGTCCAGCCGGTCGGCGATCTGCCGCGGGGTGAGCAGCCGCAGCCGCGCCGCCGCCAGCTCGATGGCGAGCGGCAGCCCGTCCAGGCGGGCGCAGATCTCGGCGACTGCGGCCGGGTCGTCGGCGGGGGTGAAGCCGGGGCGGACGGCGGCGGCGCGGTCGGCGAAGAGGCGGTGCGCGGGGTCGGGGGGCAGGGGGTCGACGGGGCGAACCGTTTCACCGGGTACGCCGAGGGGTTCGCGGCTGGTGGCCAGGATCCGGACGCCGGGGCAGTGGGTGAGGAGGTGTTCGGCGAGTTCGGCGGCGGCGCCGATGACGTGCTCGCAGTTGTCGAGGACGAGGAGCAGGCTGCGGTTGGCGCAGTGCTCGACGAGCTGGGCGGCGGGCTCGTCGGCGGGGGCCTTGTCGCGGGCGACGAGGGTGCTCTCGCGCAGGCCGAGGGCGCTGAGGACGGCGCCGGGCACGGCGGCGGGGTGGTCGAGGCGGGCGAGTTCGACGAGCCAGCCGGGTTCGGGGTGGTCGGCGGCCGCGTGCTCGGCGAGCCGGGTCTTCCCGGACCCGCCGGGCCCGGTGAGGGTGACGAGCCGCAGCCGGGCCATATCCCGGCGAAGCCCCGCAAGCTCGGGCTCTCGCCCGACGAAGGAGGTAAGCCGAGGCCGAAGGTTCCCGGCGCGCTCGCCGGGCTGGGCGGGGGGTGCGGTTGCCGCCGGGGGCGCGGGGCGCGCGAGCGCCGGCGGCTCCGCCGGGAAGGCAGGGTGCATGGGCACCGCCGGGTGCACGGGGTCCGCGGACGCCGAGGGCACGGACACCGCTCGGGGTGCGGGCGCGGTTGCAGGCGGCGCCGCCCTGAACGCTGGGGGTGCGGGATGCGCCGGAGATGCGGGCGCGGCTGGAGGCACCGGCCGTACCGGGGGCGCGGATTCGGCCGGAAGCGCGGGTACGGGTGGAGGCGCCGGTACCGCGGGAGCGGCAGGGGATGCAGGGTACGCCGGCGTCTCGGCGAGTGCCGGGGAGGCGGGCGCTGCGGGACGCACTGCGGGCGCGGCCGCCTCTGTGGCCAACGGAGTTGCCGGGTACGCGGTTGGCACTGGGGACCCGGGGTGCAGCGGGGGTGGGGGCGTCGCCGGGTGCGCCGGAGGCGCGGGCGCGGCTGGCGCCGGGGGTGGGGGCGTCGTGGGGGGTGTCGGGCTTGGGGGGTCGAGGAGTTCTGTGTGGAGGGCTGTGAGTTCGGGGCCGGGGTTGGTGCCGAGGGCTTCGGCAAGGGTGCGGCGGGTGTCCTCGTACGCAGCGAGGGCGTCGGCGGGACGGCCGGACGCGCGGAGGGCGCGGAGCTGCTGGGCGCGCAGGGGCTCGTCGTACGGGTGCTCCCGGATCAGTGCCTCGATCTCCGGGAGGAGGGACGCCGGGTCGGCGGCCCCGCTGCGGAGTTCGGCGTCGATCCGGGCGCGGAGGGCGGCCGCGCGGTGCGCTTCGGGGGTGGCGGCGTAGGCGGTGCGGGCGGGCTCGGGGAGGTCGGCGAGGGCGGGGCCGCGCCAGAGGGCGAGGGCGGTTCGGAGGGTTACGGCGGCGGTCGCGGGGTCGGCGGCCAGCTGCCCGGCGCCCTGGCGGGCGAGGCGGGTGAACCGGTGGAGGTCGACTTCGTCGCGGTCGGCGACGGCGAGGAGGTAGCCGCCGGCGGGGCCGGCGGGGACGGCGTCCCGGCCGCCGAGGGCCCGGCGGAGCCGGGCGACGAGGGCCTGGAGCGCGGCGGGGGCGTCCTGGGGCGGATCGTCGCCCCAGATGTCGTCGACGAGGTCGGCGACGGTGGCGGCCGGGCCGCCGGCGCGGAGCGCGAGGGCGGCGAGGAGCGCGCGCAGGCGGGCGCCACCGATGGGGAGGGGGGCGCCGGTCTCGTCGCGCGCCTCGGTGACGCCAAGGATGAGATACCGCACCGGGCAATTCTGCCTTGCCCCTGCCGGGGGTGCCGGAGGGTTTTCCCGGAGCCCGCGCCTCAGGCGCCGGCGGGACTGCCGGTGGGCGGGTGCCGCGCCGCGCCTGGGACTCAGCACCGGAGTCACCAGCGGCGCTGGCGCGACGGGCGCCGGTAGGTGGGTGCCGCGCCGCTGCCGCGGGCAGGCCCCCGCGCCTCAGACGGCGACGGGGCTTGGACCAGCGGACTGGCGGTGGGCAGGCGAGCGCCTGGTACGCCGCTGCGGGGTGGCGGCCGGGCCCCGGCCGGGAGCGGGTGCCGCTGCGATGGTGGGGCACCGCCCCGGGCCTCACGTCCCAAAGGGGTGCCATGTGCCCTCGCCCGTGGGGCCGTTCAGGGGATAGATGTGCGGCCGGGGTGCCGGATCCGCCGGGGCTTGGGGGTGCCGCGCCGCTGTTGGCGGGGGCCCGATCGCGGGTTGGCGGTGGGCAGGTGCCGGACACGCGCCGGTGGGTCAGGACAGGGCGGGGCGGGGGGTGGGGACTCCTTGGGGGACCGCTCTGCGGCGGGGGGTGGACGTGCCCGTCCAGCACGTGCCTCGGCGGGACAGGAGGCGGCCCAGCCACAGTTCCATCGAGACGAGTTCCGCCAGGCCGTCCAGGGGGACCGGGTGGCCCTCCGCCGCGTCCAGCAGGGCCTGTTGGACCACCCGGGCCTCGATCAGGCCCGCGTCCGCCAGGAGCGGGGCGGTGAAGAGGGACAGCAGCGAGGGCAGCGCCGCCCTCAGGCCCACTCGGGTCGCCGTTTCGTTCGGGGTGTGGGTCGGGGCGCCCCAGCCCGGCGGGAGTTCGCGTACGCCCGCCGAGGAGAGGACGGTGCGCAGGATCGCCGCCCGGGCGCCGGGCTGGACCCGCAGGGATTCCGGGAGGGCGCGGGCCGCCCGTACGACCTGGTTGTCCAGGAACGGGGCGTGCAGGCGCTGGCTGCGGACCTCCACGGCCTGTTCGAAGACCCGGTGGTCCGCCGCGTGCCGGGTCAGCGCGGCGCGGGCCCGGGCCTCGCCGGGGCGCAGGGAGAGGGGCGGGCGGCCTGCGGCGGTTGCCAGACGGATCGATACTTCCGCCAGCGCTTCCCCCGTCAGCCAGCCCGCCGCCGGGCCCGGGCGGGACCAGGTCAGGGCCGCCAGCGAGGCGTCCACCGGGTTCGACGCGCCGCCCTCGACGGCCCCTTCGCGCAGCCGGACCGCCGCCGCCTCCATGCCCGCGCGGTACGGCGTACGGGCGAGGCGGCGGGCCGCCGAGTAGACGGAGAACGGGACCAGCAGGGACAGGGCCGAGTCGCCCGGCGCCGAGCGGGCCAGCGCGGCGACCGGGCGCAGCAGGTGGCGTCTGCGGCGGTCCATCAGGAGGTCGGCGAGCCGGGCCGGGTGCGCGTCGAGGACCTGGCGGGCGCCGTGTCCGACGAAGTGGTCCGCCGAGCCGGCCGCCAGCCGGCGCCGCTCGCGGGCGGCGGTGACCAGGGAGGGGCCGGGTTCGTCGGTGAGGGGGCCGTCGAGGTCGGCGTACGGGAGGGCCTCCTCGGCGGCGGCCACGACGACGTGGTGCAGCCGGGGGTTGGCGGCGATGGCCCGGGCGCGTTCGAGTTCGGCCTCGCGGCCCTGGGGGGTGGCCAGGTCGTTGAAGGTGACGGCCAGCAGCCGGCCGCCGGACTGCCTCGTCACCGTGCCGGGCGCCCCGGGCAGGCCGGCGGCGAGCAGCGCGAGTGTCGCGGAAGCGCTGCCTCCGGAGAGGTCGGCGCCCACGCCGGGCGCGGGCGCGGGTGCGCCCCGGGCCGCGCGCCGGTCGGCGGGGCCCATTCCGGGCACCGGGCCGGGGTCGTGGGGCGGCGTGTCGGGGGCATGCCGCGGAGCCGTGAGCCGGGCGCGCACGGCATCCACCAATGCTTCGCGTACGCCCTCCACCGCGTGCTCGGGGTCGGCCGTGGGCGCCGCCACCGCGAGGGAGGCCACCGGCTCGTACCCGGTGATCTCGCGCGAGCCCTCGCGCAGGATCAGCGCGTGTCCGGGCGGGATGCGCCGCACGCCGACGTACGGTGTGCCGTCGCCCAGTGCCTCCGGGCTGTCGGGGCAGGCCAGCAGGGCCGCGAGGTGGCCGATGTCGAGCTGCGCCTCGATGAGGTCGGCGAGCGGCAGCGCGGCGGTGGCGTACGCCGTCCCGCCCGCCCAGGGGGTGTAGAAGACGGGCCGGGCGCCCGCGAGGTCGCCGACGACCGTGATGCGGCGGCCGGTCTGGACTACGGCGGTGTAGCTGCCGGACCACTGGGTCAGGTGGCGCAGGGCTCCGCCGCGGGCGGCGAGGAGCGCGCTGCGCAGTTCGGTGTCGGTGGCGCCGCAGCAGCCGAGGACGGCGAGCCGGGTGAAGGGGTCGGCGGGGTCGGCGGCGAGGGTGCGGATCTCGTCGGGGCGCCAGTCGCCGACGGCCCAGAGGGGGTCGGGGTCTCCCCAGAGCAGTTGGGCGCCGACCGGGACGACGGTGCGTTCGGCGGCGGGGTCGTCCGGGTGGGCGGCGTCGGCGTCCGCGAGGCCGCCGCTCACAGGGCCGCCGGGACCGCCGGGGCCGTAGGAGCCGGCGGGGCCGGATCCGCCCTGGCCAAAGACGCGGCCGGCCGTGCCGAAGCTCGCGGCGATACTGCTCCAGCCGACCAACCAGCGCACCGCCGCCTCCCCAGCCTGTGGGCAAATGACCGGGGCGGGAACGTCGTGGTCAGCGCTGAGGGCGCGGCCGACGGGACCCCGGGTGGCTCGGGGTCCATGCTGCCACGAGACAGGCGTGCGAGAGTGATCCATGAGGGCGCACATGCAAACGAACACGCCGCGGACACGCGGTATTTGGCGTTCCGTTCCCACCGCCCCATAGGTCGGTTTCGGCCATTCTTCGGCCGTACTGAGGCCACGCCGAGGCCGCACCGCGACGGCACCTCGACCGCACCGCGGCCGCACCGCGGCCGCACCACGAGCACACTGCGGGCGCACCGAGCCCGCACGTGGCGCCGCCGCACGCCCTTGGGGCGCCCGGCCGCGCCGGCCCGCGGGCGCGGTCCGGGAGGCGGGAATCGCCCCCCGGACCGTTCCGCCACCCGCGGGGATTGAGGCGGCGGCATCCCCCGGCCCGCCGGATCCACGCAGCGGGCCGACCCACGCAGGGCACATCGAATCGCCGGGCCCGCTGACCGGCCAGAGCGCACGGGCGGGCGCACGGCCACACGCACGGAGCACGGGAGGGGGCGTGCGCCCGCGGCGCGGGCCCCGCCCCGACTGTGCGGGCGGACAACAATCCCGCCATACGGAAGTCGGGGCCTTAACGCTTGGGAGGCGGGGAACTACGCTGGGTTTACGAAATGCCGGGCAACTATGCCCCGGCGGCGTATGCGTTGTGTGCGTTCCGCGTGTGACGAGGGGTGGCGCATGTCCAGGGAGCTCCGCGAGCCCAATGAGAAGCTCGGCGCCGTCCTCGCCCTCGCCGGCATCAGCAACGCCGGGCTGGCCCGGCGGGTCAACGACCTCGGCGCACAGCGCGGCCTGACGCTTCGTTACGACAAGACGTCGGTGGCCCGGTGGGTGTCGAAGGGGATGGTGCCGCAGGGCGCGGCCCCGCATCTGATCGCCGCCGCCATCGGCGCGAAGCTGGGGCGGCCGGTGCCGCTGCACGAGATCGGGCTGGCGGACGCGGACCCCGCGCCCGAGGTCGGCCTGGCCTTCCCGCGGGACGTGGGCGAGGCGGTGCGCTCGGCCACCGATCTGTACCGGCTGGACCTCGCGGGCCGCAGGGGCGGTGCCGGCGGCGGTGGCGGGATCTGGCAGTCGCTGGCCGGCTCCTTCGCGGTGTCCGCGTACGCGACGCCCGCCTCGCGCTGGCTGATATCTCCGGCGGACGGTTCGGTGGCGCGCGAGCCCGCGGCCCCGCCCCGCGAGACCGTGGCGCCGCGCGAGCCGGCGGCGGCGGGCACGGCGTCGCCCTCGCCGATGTCCTCGTCGCCTTCCTCTTCGTCTTCGCCGTCTTCTTCGTCTTCGCCGTCTTCTTCGTCTTCGCCGTCTTCTTCGTCAACGGGTTTGCCCGCGCAGTCTTCGGGTGAAACGCCGCACGCCCCGCCCGGGCAGGCGGCCGTACCGGCGGCAGTACCCGCCTCCGCGCCCGCCGCGGCCGTGGGGCTGTACGACCCGGCGCCGCAGCGCGTGGGCCACAGCGACGTGACCAAGCTGCGCGAGGCGGCCGAGGACGCGCGCCGCTGGGACTCCAAGTACGGCGGAGGGGACTGGCGTTCGTCGATGGTCCCGGAATGCCTGCGCGTCGACGCGGCGCCCCTGCTGCTCGGCTCGTACAGCGACGACGTGGGCCGCGCGCTGTTCGGCGCGACCGCCGAACTGACCCGGCTGGCCGGGTGGATGGCCTTCGACACCGGCCAGCAGGAGGCGGCCCAGCGCTACTACATCCAGGCGCTGCGCCTGGCCCGCGCGGCCGCCGACGTACCGCTGGGCGGGTACGTACTGGCTTCCATGTCGCTCCAGGCGACGTACCGGGACTTCCCGGACGAGGGCGTGGACCTGGCGCAGGCGGCCGTGGAGCGCAACCGCGGCCTGGCCACGGCGCGCACCATGAGCTTCTTCCGGCTCGTCGAGGCGCGGGCGCACGCGAAGGCGGGCGATTCGGCGGCCGCCGGGGCGGCGCTGCGGGCGGCGGAGGGCTGGCTGGAACGGGCGCGCGAGGGCGACCCGGATCCGACCTGGCTGGGTTTCTACTCGTACGACCGGTTCGCGGCGGATGCGGCGGAATGCTACCGGGACCTCAAGCTGCCGCGGCAGGTACGGCGCTTCACCGAGCAGGCGCTGTCGCGCCCGACGGAGGAGTACGTGCGCTCGCACGGGCTGCGGCTGGTGGTGAGCGCGGTGGCGGAGCTGGAGTCGGGCAACCTGGACGCGGCGTGCGCGGCCGGCACCCGGGCGGTGGAGGTCGCGGGCCGGATCTCCTCGGCGCGGACGACCGAGTACGTACGGGACCTGCTGCACCGGCTCGAACCGTACGGGGACGAGCCGCGCGTGGCGGAGCTGCGGGAGCGGGCACGGCCGCTGCTGGTGGCGCAGGCGTAGAGCAGTCGGTGGCACGGGCGTAGGGCTGCCGACGGCTCGGGCAGAGAGCCGCCGGCGTCGCAGGCGGAGACCCGCGTGGCCGCATTGTCAGTGGCGGGGTGCAGTATGCAGGGGTGGGAGGTGGCGGCTTGGGCGGCGGCATGGGCAGCGTGGGCAGCGTGGGCAGCGCGGGCAGCGCGGGCAGCGCGGGCAGCGCGGGCAGGGTCGACTGCGATGTGCTGGTGATCGGCGGTGGCATCGTCGGCCTGTCGACGGCGCACGCCCTGGCGCAGCTGGCTCCGGGGACGCGGGTGGTGGTGCTGGAGAAGGAGTCCGGCCCCGCCCGGCACCAGACGGGCCGCAACAGCGGGGTGATCCACAGCGGGATCTACTACCGGCCGGGATCGCTCAAGGCGCGCTTCGCGGTGCGCGGGGCCGCCGAGATGGTGAAGTTCTGCGCGGAGCACGGGATCGCCCACGAGGTCACCGGGAAGCTGATCGTCGCCACCGGGCGTGACGAGCTGCCGCGGCTGCACGCGCTGGTGCAGCGGGGCCGGGAGAACGGCATCCCGGTGCGCGAGCTGGGCCCGGCGCAGATCTCGGAGTACGAGCCGGAGGTGCAGGGCCTGGCCGCGATCCATGTCGGCACCACCGGGATCGTGGACTACGGGCAGGTGGCGCGGCAGCTCGCGGAGTCCTCGGGCGCGGAGATCGTCTACGGCGGGGCGGTGGACCTGATCTCGCGGCGCGCGTCGGGGGTGGCGGTCCGCACCACGTCCGGGCTGGTGGTCCGCTCGCGCGTCCTGGTGAACTGCGCGGGCCTGCAGTGCGACAGGGTCGCCCGGCTGGCCGGCGACGACCCGGGCATGCGGATCGTGCCGTTCCGCGGGGAGTACTACGACCTGGCGCGGCCTTCGCTGGTCCGGGGGCTGGTCTACCCGGTCCCGGACCCGGCGTTCCCCTTCCTCGGCGTGCACCTGACGCGCGGGATCGGCGGCGGGGTCCACGTCGGGCCGAACGCGGTGCCGGCGCTGGCGCGCGAGGGGTACGGGTGGGGCGTGGTCCGGCCGCGGGACCTCGCGGACGAGCTGGCCTGGCCGGGATCCTGGCGGATGGCCCGGCGGCACTGGCGGTACGGGGTCGGCGAGATCCGCCGCTCGGTGTCGAAGCAGGCGTTCACGGAGGCGGTACGGCGGCTCCTGCCGGCGGTCTCGGCGGCGGACCTGGCCCCGGCCGGGCCCGGGGTGCGGGCGCAGGCCGTGCTGCGGGACGGGACGCTGGTGGACGACTTCCTGATCAAGGAGGGCCCGCGCACGGTGCACGTCCTGAACGCGCCGTCGCCGGCCGCGACGGCTTCGCTCCCGATCGGCCGCGAAATCGCCCGCCGGGCCTTGTCGTCGCTCCGCACGTCGTAGGGCGGCGCAGTCCGCCGGACCGCTGCCTCCGGGCTCCGCTCCGGACCCCGCTCCCGGCTCCGCCCCGGCCCCCCGCGCAGGCCCCGCCCCCGACCCCGCGCCGCACACGCCGGCGCGGCCGGTCCGGGGCCGGGGCCGTAGAATCTGGGCATTGTGTCTGAGTCCCTCACCCCCCAGCCCAGCGCCCCGGAGACCGTGCCGGAGGCGAATTCCTACGTGCCCCCGAAGTGGCGGACCGAGCCGCGGTTTCCCGACGGCCCCGCCCCCGATCCGGCCGGTTCGCACCACGAGCGGCGGATCCGGAGCTTCCAGCCGCGGCGCAGCCGGGTCACCACCGGGCAGGGCGAGGCCCTGAAGCGGCTCTGGGGGACGTGGGGTCTCGACATCGACGGACACTCCGTCATCGATCTCGACCAGCTGTTCGGCGGGCGCGGGCTGCCCGTCGTCCTGGAGATCGGCTTCGGGATGGGCGAGGCCACCGCGCAGATGGCCGCCGCCGACCCCGCGACCGGGATCCTCGCCGCCGACGTGCACACCCCCGGCCAGGGGAACCTGCTCGCGCTCGCCGAGCGGGGCGGGCTCGACAACGTCCGCGTCGCCAACGGCGACGCCATCATCCTGCTCCGCGAGATGCTGGCGCCCGACTCCCTCGCCGGCCTGCGCGTGTACTTCCCGGACCCGTGGCCCAAGGCCCGCCACCACAAGCGGCGGCTGATCCAGCCCGAGTTCCTCGACCTGGCCGCGACCCGCCTGGCCCCCGGGGCCGTACTGCACTGCGCGACCGACTGGGAGCCGTACGCCGAGCAGATGCTCGAAGTGCTCACCGCGCACCCGGAGTTCGAGAACACCCAGGCGGACGGCGGCTACGCGCCGCGGCCCGATTTCCGGCCGCTCACCCGGTTCGAGGGACAGGGCCTCGACAAGGGGCACGTCGTGCACGATCTGCTCTTCGCCCGCCGGGGCAACGTTTCCCCGAACGAGTAGAGAAACCGGACACGTCACTCCGCGTGTCAGAGCGGCTCGCTAGAGTCATCGTGTGTTCCGAGCGCTCCCTGCTGTCCGCGGCGTCCGCGCTGTCCGCGGTGTCCGTGCGTGCGTGCTCGCCGTGCTGTCGCTGTCGGGGCCGGCGATCCTCGAACTCGTGCGGGAGCAGACCGGTACCGCGGGGTTCTTCGTCGGCCTCGGGCTGGCCGTGCTGCCGGTGCCGCCACTCCTGGCGGCCTTCCGGTGGCTCGGCCGGGCCGCGCCCCGCCCCTGGGCGCAGTTGCTGTCCTGCTTCGGCTGGGGCGCCTGCACCGCGGCCCTGATCGCGATACTGGCCAACAACTTCGCCACCGAGTGGATAACGGCGGCCACCGCCGATGCCTCGGCCGCCGACCGGCTCGGCTCGGTGGCGATCGCCCCGGTGGTCGAGGAGAGCGCCAAGGCGGTGGCCCTGCTGCTGGTGTTCGTGTTCCGAAGACGCCAGTTCACCGGCCCCGCCGACGGGTTCGTGGTGGCCGGGTTCACCGCCACCGGCTTCGCGTGCACCGAGAACGTCCTCTACCTCGGCAACGCGTTCGGCGAGGACGTGGAGAGCGGCGCCGCCGCCCTGGACTCGGTGACGGCCGCGACCTTCTTCGTACGGATCGTGGTCTCGCCGTTCGCGCACCCGCTGTTCACGGTGCTCACCGGGCTCGGCTTCGGCGCGGCCGCGCTCGCCGCGGGCCGGGTGCGCCGGATCGGGCTGCCGCTGCTCGGGCTGCTGGCCGCGATGGGCCTGCACGCGCTGTGGAACAGCTCGTCGCGGTTCGGGGAGTACGGGTTCTACGTGGTCTACGGCTGCGTGATGGTCCCGGTGTTCGGGCTGCTGGTGTGGCTGGCCGTGCGGATAAGGCGGCGCCGGCTGCGGGCCGTGGCCGGGGAGCTGGCGGTGTACGCGGCCGCGGGCTGGCTGCGCCCGGCCGAGGTGCCGGCCCTGGTGTCGATGCCGGCCCGGTCGCTGGCCCGGGCACTGGCCCGGTCCACCGGGGGCCGGGCGGCGGGCCGGGCCGTCGCCCTGTACGAGGCGGACGCGGCCGCGCTGGCCCTGCTGCGGCACCGGGCCCGGCACGGGGGACCTGCGGGGGTGCCCGATTTCGCCTGCCGGGAGCGGGAGTTGCTGCGCCGGCTGTGGCTGCGCAAGGCGACGGCGGGGCCCGCGCTGGCCCGGGCCGCGGTCCTGGAGGATCTCCTTCCGCCCCGCCCGGTCCCCCTCGCGCCCCTGGAACCCCTGGAGCGGGTCTTCGTACCGCCCGCTAGACGCTCAGGCCCTTGGACTCCAGCCACGCCAGGGGGTCGATCGTCGAGCCGCCCGTGCGTACTTCCAGGTGGAGATGGGGTCCGGTGACGTTGCCGGTGGCGCCGACGCGGCCGATGGTGTCGCCCGCGGCGACCGAGCCGGAGGTCACCGACATCGAGGACAGGTGGCAGTACCAGATCTCCGTACCGTCCTCCAGCTCCAGCACGATCCGGTATCCGTACGCCCCGGACCAGCCCGCCGAGGTGATCTTCCCGGTTCCGACGGCCTTGACGGGGGTGCCCGTCGGGGCGGCGAAGTCGAGCCCGGTGTGGTGGCCGGAGGACCACATGGAACCGGCGTCGCCGTAGTGCGAGGTGAGGGTGTAGGCGGAGGTCGGGAGGGAGTAGCTGCCGGCGAGCTTGGCGGTCCGCTCCTGCTCGGCCTTGGCGTCGGCGGCCTCCTTGGCCTCCTTCGCCGCCTTCTCGGCGGCCAGGCGGGCGTCCTCCACCTCCTTCTGGGCGGCCTCCCGCTTTGCCTTTGCCTCCGCCGCGGCGGCCTCCTGCGCCTCCCGCTCGGCCTGCGCCCGGATCTGGGCCTCGGCGGCGCTCTCCTGGGACTCGGCCTGCTGGAGGATGCGGCCCACCAGGGTGGTGCCTGCGTCGGTGTGCTGAGCCGCCTGCTGCGCGATGATGCCGGTCGACTTCGCGGAGGCCCCGGTGCCCGCCGCGGGGCCTTCGGCCTCCGCGTGCCGGTGCCCGTCGCCCCCGCCGCCGCCCATGCCGAAGTCGGGCAACGAGGGCATCGAGATGGCGACTTGGGGCCGGTCCTGCGCGGTGGCGATCCCGCCGGCGCCGACGGCCGCGATCACACCGACGCCGAGCACGGTGGAGCTGCGGGCAAGTCCCCCGCGCTGCTTGGCGACCCGGTGCTTGCCGCGGGGCGGGCGGGCCGAGTCCTCGGTGGGGTTCCACTCACCCCAGGCGCCCGCGGTGGGCTCTTCCTGGAGCTCTATGCCTTCGGGGGCAGGCGAGTTGGAGGCCACCGGGCCACACTCCTCAGGGGGACACGCACGCGCACGGCGCCGTCTCTTGCGACGGCTGGGACGACCGCGCTGCGTTATCGAACGGTAATATACGGAGGGGAGTGATTCCAAGCTGTTGCGATGGATCGGTGGCACTAATCAGCCACCCTCAGCGCAGCCTTGGCCATGACTAAAGCCGCCTATATGGATCAACTCGGGCAAAAATCAAGCAAGATCCACATCTCTCCAGCCAGGCCAGCACCTTGACGGGCCGTCATAAACCTTTCAGGGCACACCTTTTCCATTACGCACCGTCACGGAGCGACCACGGGAACGGTACGTCTCCGCTCCGGCTCGCCCGCCCCCGGCCGGCCCACCGCGAGCAGCGCCATGTCGTCCGTCGCCCCGCCGCCCGTGTGCCGGCGCACATCGCTGCTGAGCGCACCGAGCAGCTCGCCCGGTCCGGGGAAGACGCGGCCGGTCAGCCGGGCCGCCGGGTCGTAGAAGGCCCCCGCCGCGTCGCGGGCCTCGGTCAGCCCGTCCGTGTAGAGGAGCAGAGTGGTCCCGGCGGGGAACGGCCACTCCTCGGTCCGGTCCGGCCGACCCTCGGCCAGCTCCCCCATGCCGAGCGGGAGCGCGGGCTCCGCCGGGGCGAGGACCGCCAGACGCCCGTCGGCGTGCAGCAGCAGCGGCTCGGGATGGCCGCGGTTGACCAGCCTCAGCACCTGCGCGCCCGTCGGGATCTCGCCGAGCACGCAGGTCGTGAACCCCTCCACCGAGTCCAGGCCGTCGCGCCGGGTGCCCTCGCGGGCCAGCGCCCGCTCCAGCCGCTGGGCCAGTCCCTCCAGCGTGGGCTCCGTCTCCGCCGCCTCCCGGAAGGCCCCGAGGACCACCGCCACGGCCTCCACCGCCCCCAGCCCCTTGCCCCGTACGTCTCCCACCGCCAGCCGCACTCCGTAGGGGGTGTCCTGGACGGCGTACAGGTCCCCGCCGATGAAGGCGTCGGCCTGCGCGGCCTCGTACCGGGCGCAGACGTGCAGGCCGGCGATGCGCTCCGCGGGCTTCGGCAGGACGGCGCGCTGGGCGGCCTCGGCGATCCCGCGCGCCGAGGCGAGCCGCTCACCGCTGCGTCGCACGACCCGGTTGATCAGAATCGCGAGCCCGGCGACGGTGATCACGGTGACCAGCTCGGTCAGCGCCTCGACCTTCCAGGTGGTGCCGTTGAGGAGGTGCAGCAGGACCACCGCGAGCGAGGCCAGTACGCCGGTGAGGACCGTGCCCCGGAGGGAGGACACCGGAGCGGCGATCAGCGGGGCCGCGGAGAAGAAGGGGGACCCGGTGTAGCTGGGCGGGGTCAGCAGGTCGAAGGCCAGTCCGACCGCGATCAGCACGGCCGGGAGCGCGCGGACCACCTTGCGGGCCGCACCGCTGCCGGTGCCGCCCGGGTCCTCGTCGCCGCCTTGCTGCCGCCCCAGCCCCAACACGCTGCTCTCCTGCCCGGTCCCTCGCGCGGGTGCGGGCCGCCGCCGCATCGCCCCTCAAGGCTGGCGGCAGCGGGGACCCGACGGCGACCCGGCCGGGGCCGATCGGGTGAGGGCGGGGAAGAGGGCAGCAGGACGGGGACGAGGGCGGCAGGACGGGCGAGAACGACGAAGGCCCGGTTCCCAAGGGAACCGGGCCTTCGTACTGAGTAGCGGGGACAGGATTTGAACCTGCGACCTCTGGGTTATGAGCCCAGCGAGCTACCGAGCTGCTCCACCCCGCGTCGGTAAACACAACTCTACGTCATCGCGGGGAGGGGCTACGCCAATTAACCTTCCCGCCACCCTCAGGACCTACATATCCGCAGGTCAGAGCGGTATGGAAGGCTGGAAAGACGGCTGGCATCAGCCCGTGGCCAGGCGGAGCAGGGCCAGGGACCCGATGCCGAAGGCGATGGTGAGGTAGAAGTTCCGGGTGCGCCAGGCCAGCAGCAGGGTCGGCACGGCCAGCCAGAGGCCGTAGTTGCCGGGGCCGAGGTCCAGCGTGCCGGAAGGTGCGAACAGGGACGGGGCGAGCAGGGTCGCGATCACCGCGGGCGGCACCTGCCGCAGCCAGACCACGACGGGCCGGGGCAGGGCGGCCGCGGCGAGGAAGAGGGTGGGCACCAGGCGGGGGCCGAAGGTGACGGCCGCCATGCCGGCGATGGTCAGGGCGAGCGCGAGGTCGCTCATCGGCCCGGTGCTCCTTCCTCTTCGCGATGGTCCGGGCCGTCGGCCGCGGCGTCCGTGTGTCCCTCGCGGGGTGCGATGGCCAGGCCGAAGGTGGCCGCGACGGCCGCCGCGACGAGCACGGCCCAGTACTGGAGGCCGAGCAGGGTCAGGCCCACCGCGCCGGCGCCCGCGACGGCGGCGACGGCGAGCCCGCGCCGGTCGGCGATGATCCCGGCCGCCAGCAGGGCCATGAACATGGCGGGCAGGGCGTAGTCCAGGCCCAGCGCCTCCACGTCGGTGACCAGGTCCCCGGCCAGCACGCCCGCGAGCGTGCCCGCCACCCAGGAGGCGTGCACGGCGGTGTTGAAGGTGAAGACCTCCGCCTTGGGGCGCTCCGCGCGGTCCGCGTACTGGGCGGAGTGCACCGCGAAGGCCTCGTCGGTGAGCTCGTACGCGAAGAGCGCCTGCTCGCGTCGGCGCCACCCGGCGAGCCGGGGCGCGATCGCGGCGGACAGCAGCAGATGGCGCAGGTTGACCACGAAGGTGGTCAGGACGATGGCGTACGGGGCGGCTCCGACGGCCAGCAGCTGGAGGGCCGCGAACTGCGAGGAACCTCCGTACACGAAGGCCGACATGGCGACCATCGCCCACCAGGGCAGGCCCGCGGTGTGGCCCAGCACGCCGAACGCGAAGGCCACCGGCACGTATCCGAGCATCACGGGGACGGCCTGCCCGAAGCCCGCGGCCCAGGCTCCCCGGGGTGTGTGGGGCGCCCGGGGCGCGCCGGCCGGCCCGGCCGGGGCGGGGGCGGCCGGTCGGACGGCCCCCGCCCCGGCGGCCCCGGCCGCGGCGTGGTGCGCCGGGGCCGGGGGGTCGGTCGCTACAGATCGCACTCGAAGGTCCTCTCTCCCAGGGCCGGGCGGAAGCCCACACCCGTCCAGAGGGCGGTCGCGGCCTCGTTCCCGTCGAGGACGGCGAGGAAGATCCGGTTGACCCCGCGGCGGCGGAAGGCCGCGAGAGTGTCGACCGCCAGCACCCGGGCCAGCCCCAGCCTGCGGTGGCCTGGGTCGACCACGGCGTGGCTGATGCTTCCCCGTACGCCGAACGAGCCGGCGAGCAGCGCCGCGACGACCCGGCCCGAGGGGGTGCGGATCACCCGGCAGAGGTCGCAGGAGTGGGCGAGGTGCCCGGAGAGCAGCCGCTCGTCCTCCCATTCGCAGTACGCGGCCTGCGGCGCGGCCCGCAGCAGCTCGATCACCTGCGGGATGTCGGCCGCCGTCATGGGCTCGGAGACGGCCGGTGCGGCGGCAGGAGCATCGGACCCGTACGGCCCGACCAGTACGTGCGGCTCGTCGAGCGCCAGAGCTGCGGCGCTCATCAGACCAGCGTCTCGTACGGGGAGCCGGGCAGGGAGAAGGAGATCGCGAGGACGTCGCGGTAGCCGCCCTTGTCCTCGGCCGCGCTGAGGCCGGTGACGTGGTGCTTCATGGCCCGGTCCTCGAAGATCAGCGAGTCGAGCGGGGTGAGGAAGGTGCCCTTGGCGAGCGGCTCCTCGTCCCAGGTGAAGACGGTGCTGTGGCCGCCCTCCACGTCGACGCGGGAGATGAGGTGCAGGCCGGCCCAGGGGTAGCCGTCGGAGTGGATGCCCTCCGGGACCAGCTCGTTGTACTTGCCCGGGTTGATCTCGATGCGGATCTGGTGGATCTGGCAGACCCAGGCTCGGTCGCGGTACTCGTCCTCGATCGGCAGGTTGTCGAAGTCGTAGCGGACCAGGGCCTGGAAGAGCGGGTTGCGGTACGTGGCCTCCTCGACGTCGCCGAAGTGGCGCTCGATGCCGCCGACGAAGGCGTTCATCGCCTCGCTCTGGTAGTACGCGACGTGGTCGAGCGGGGCGAGCTCGCCGGTGGCGGGCACGTACGTGAAGTCGCTGTAGCGGCGGGTGCGGACGGCGCGGTCGCCGCCGCCGAAGTGGGTGTCGGGGGTGAGCCGGCCCCAGGAGGCCTGGAGGCCGTCGAAGGCGGCGGCGAGCTCGGGGGACAGGGTCAGGTCGGCGGCCGACACGAGGGCGTAGCGCTGTTCGCGCAGGGTGTCGCGGAGGTCGGGGCCGACGGAGGTGATGGTGTCGGGGGCGGGCTTGTGGGCGACGGTGGTCACGACGGTGTTCTCTCTCTGGAGGCGGTGGACGGAAGGAGACGCGGGCTCAGCGCAGGCCCAGCGACTCGTACGTGGCGTCCAGCTCGGCGACGTCGAGGCCGGCGGCCTCGCGGACGAGGCGGATGGCCCGGTAGATCTGGTTGATGTGCGCGATGTCGTGGCCGATGACCTTGCGGATCATGACCTCCATCGTTTCCCCGCCCTGCTCGCCGTGGCGGCCGGTGCGCTGCCAGTCCTCGGGGGAGAGCGCGGCGAGGAGGGCGACGTTGGAGGCGCGCAGGCCGGTCCAGGCGTCGAGCATCTGGCGGAACGGGAGCCGGGGCAGCGGGGCCCACAGCTGCTCGTCGTAGCCGGGGTAGACGGGGTTGTCCTCGGTGGCCACGAGGCGCCAGCGGAAGCCGTAGACGATGTCGACGTCGAAGAGGTGGCCGACGATGAACGCGGCGGGCCACTCGCCCGGCTCGGGGACGGTCTCGGCGAGCTCGGTGGACAGGTCGGCGAAGAGCCGCGCCGCCCAGACGGGGGTCTTGGCGAGCACGTCGAACGCGTCGCGTTCGCCGGCGACTTCGAGGAGCGCGGAGACGTACGCGGCGGGGTCCTCGGTGGCGGAGGGGATGTCGATCCGGTGGACGTCGGTGCCGGCTGCGGTGCGGGTGGTCATGCGGAGGTGCCTTTCGCGTGGGCTGGGCGGGTACGGGTGTCGCAGGTGCGGGTGTCGCGGGTACGGACGGCGGATCCGGTGCCGGAAGAGGTCAGGCCGCCGGGGCCGGTTCGTGGGTCTCGGCGGGCTGCGGGGTGCTCACCTCCCCGCGGTTGCCCGGGTCGGCGCCCAGGATCAGGAGGGCGCCGAGGGCGGCGACGGCCGCGCAGGCCGTCCAGTGCAGCGGCGGCGAGATGCTGTAGAGGAGGCCGCCGACGGCCGGGCCGAGGGCGCCGCCGAGGGTGTGGGCGATGCCTTCCGCACCCTGGTAGCGGCCGCGCAGGTGGGCCGGTGAGAACTCGGCGGGGTACGCGTTGGCGATCGGCGTGTACACGGTCTCGGCGACCGTCCACACCACCACGGTCAGCGCCAGCAGCCAGACGGCCTGCATCGCGCCCGTGAGGGCCATGCCGACGCCCAGCAGGGCGAGCCCGGCGGCGATCACCCGGCGCGGGTTGCGGCGCTCGGTGTGCTTGGTGAGCGGGAGTTCGATGACCACGCAGAGCAGGGCGTTGAGGCCGAGCAGCAGGCCGTACACCTTGTTGTCGAACCCGGCGTCGGTCACGTGCAGCGGGAGGGTCGCGGTGGACTGCCCGTACACGAAGGTCGCGGCGACCATCGAGCCGAGGAAGAGCAGGTACGGGCGGTCGGAGAGCACCTCCCGGTAGCCGCCCTTGCCCTTGCCCTCGGCCGCCTCCGGCGCGGGGGCTTCCACGGGCGGGCGCCCGCCCGGCAGCGTGCTCAGCGCGAGCACGCCGAAGGCGAAGGAGAACAGCGCGTCGCCGAGGAAGACGTACGTGTACGAGGCCCCGCTGAGCAGGCCGCCGACGAGCGGGCCGACCGCCATGCCGACGTTGATGGCGAGGCGCAGGACGGCGAAGGCCGTCACCCGCTGCTTCTCGGGGACCACGTCGACGAGCAGCGCGCCGGCCGCGGGCCGGTACAGCTGGGCGAAGACGCCGACGAGCCCGACCAGCGCGGTGGTCGCGAACAGCCCGTCCGTCAGCGGGACGAGGGCGGTGGCGGCGCTGCTGCCGAACATGGACACGGCGATGGCGGTGCGCCGGCCGAACCGGTCGGCGACCGTGCCGCCCACGGCGTTGCCGATGAAGGCGCCGACTCCGACGACGCCGAGGGCCACACCGGCCTGGAATGCGGAGAATCCCTGGGCGACCAGGAAGAGCACCAGGAATACGTTCAGGAAATTGCCGAATTTGATGAGGAACATTCCGGAGAAGATCACCCAGGCGCTTCTGGGCAGGTCTTGCAATCGTCGGCGCAAGGGGTCCTCGCCGGCCATGGGGGGCTCCTTCTCGATCGGGGGATGCATCACCGATGCGGTGGCGATCACCATGAAACCCGCCGGTCAAGGCCGTGCCCAGGGCTGAGTGCTGGCACAAAGGGGGCTGGCACATTCCTGCCTGAGCATCCGGAGGGCGGCTGCTGCGTCATTCGTGCCGGGCATGCTTGTGCCAGCCAGAATCCATTTCTCGGCCCGGAATTCTGCTGCAGTGTTCTGGCCATGACCGAACACATGCTTCTCGTCGTCGGCGGACGGATACAGACGCTGCGCAAGGCGGCGGCCCTCGGAATCCGCTTCGTGCTGATCCAGCACAAGGACCAGTTCGTGCCCGAGGCCGCCGAGCTGGCCGAGGCCGTCCTCATCGCCGACTACACCGACTGGGACGTCACCCGTCCGCTGGTGGAGGCCGCGCAGCAGGCGTACGGGTTCACCCGGGTCGCCTCGATCACCGAGCCGGGCCTGGTCCCGGCCGGCCGGATCAGCGACCACCTGGGGCTCGGCAACACCTCCGAGGAGGTCGCCGAGCTGCTGCGCGACAAGCACGCGATGCGCCGCCACCTGGCCGCGTCCCCCTCCCCGCAGGTGCGGGCCCTGTCGGTGGCCGCCGCCGAGGTGGACAGTGCCGAGGCGCTGACCGGCTTCGGCGCCGAGCACGGCTACCCGTTCGTGCTCAAGCCCGTGGACGCCACCGCCAGCCTGGGCGTCGTACGCATCGACGGGCCGGAGCAGGCCGCCGAGGCCTGGGCCGGGGTGGAGGCCCTGCGGGCCCGCACCGACCTCCAGTGGGGGGCGTTCTTCACCATCGGCCGGTTCATCGCCGAGCAGTACATCCCCGGTCCCGAGTACAGCGTCGAGAGCTTCTCGTTCGCCGGCCGGCACATCGTGCTCGCGGTGACCGAGAAGCTCACCGGCGGCGGGTTCATCGAGCTCGGCCACGCCCTGCCGGCCCGCCTCGACCCGGCGGACGAGCGGCGGGTCGAGGAGGCCGTCGCCCGCTTCCTGGACGCGATGGGCCTCACCGACGGGGCCGCCCACACCGAGCTGCGGCTCTCCCCGACGGGTCCGCAGATCATCGAGAGCCACAACCGCATGGGCGGCGACCGGATCTTCGACCTGCTGGTCTCGGCCTACGGCATCGACCTCGAAGAGTGGATCGTGGCCTGGCAGTTCGGACTGATCCCCGCCCTCACCGAGCGCCCCGTCCCCCGCCACGCGGCGGCCACCCGCTTCCTGTCCGCCGAGCCGGGCACGGTCGTGGAGATCCAGGGCGCGGACGATGCCAGGGCGCTGCCCGACGTCATCGACGTGGAGACCACCGTGCGGCCCGGCGACACCGTCGGGGAGCTGCGCGGCAACTGGGACCGGGTCGGCCAGGTGCTGGTCACCGGGGCGGACACCGAGGCCGCCGTCGCCACCGCCGAGCGGCTCACCGAGAAGGTCACCGTCGTCACCACCACCGCCCCCTCCGTCTCCCATGGAAAGACCGCGTCATGAAGATCCTGCTGATCATGCGGAACACGTACGCGTGGCACCGCGAGCACATCGAGACCCTGGAGCGGATGGGTCTGGAGATCCACCTGGCGACCCGGGTCGCACAGGCCGCCGACGACGGCCGGTTCGCGAACGTCGTACCGATCCCGGAGGAGCTGGAGGGGGCGGAACTCGCCGAGTTCTGCGCGACCGCGGCCCGCCGGCTGGGCATCGCCTCGGCGATCACCTTCTACGACAGCGACATCGCCGTCACCTCCCGGGTCAACCAGCTCCTCGGGCACGCCTGGCCGCGCCCCGAGGCCGACCTGATCTCCCGCGACAAGCAGCTCCAGCGCTCCTTCCTGGAGCGGCACGGCCTGCCGGGCCCGAAGTTCGCGGGCGTCACCGGGGTCGAGGCGGGTCTCGCCGCCGCGGAGGCCTTCACGTACCCGTTCATCGTCAAGCCGAGCGCGCTGGCCGCCAGCATCGGTGTCAGCCTGGTCCGCGACCGCGCCGAGCTGGAGCGGGCGCTGACCGACGTGGCCCGTCTCGCCGAGGAGTGGGGCGGCTACTTCCCCAGCGACGGCCCCGAGATCGCGCTGCTGGAGGAGTTCCTCCCGGGCAAGGAGGTCACCCTCGACGGGGTGGTCCTGGACGGCACGTTCCACCTGGTCGGCGTCACCAACAAGATGCAGATGCCGGGACCGTACTTCGAGGAGGACTTCTACACCCTCCCGTTCCGCACCCCGGAGGAGGAGCCGGAGCTGGTCGCGGTCGCCGAAGGCATCGTGGCGGGCCTGGGCGTGCGGCACTGCCTGTTCAACGCCGAGTTCCGGCAGGACTCCGAGGGCCGCTACCGGGTCGTGGAGTTCGCCACCCGGATGAGCGGCGGCCAGAACTACCGCAACCTGCGCGAGGTCCACGGCATCGACGCGGTCCGCCTCTACGCCAAGGCCGTGCTGGCCGGGGACGATGCGTCCGCCCTCGGCGCGCTCCTGGACGGCGAGGTGCTCCGGGCCGCGGCCCCGCGCGCCGCCACCTGCATCAAGTTCGCGTACCGGACCGGGACCCTCGTCCGCAACAACCCCGGCGACGCGACGCACTCCCCGTACTTCCGCTCGTACATCCCCGCCTCGAAGCCGGGCGACCGGCTGCGGCGCGCCCCCGAGGGGTGGTACGAGATCGCCGGCTCACTCGCGGTGGCCGCGCCCTACCGGAGCGCCGCCGACATCGACCGGGTGGAGCGGATCGCCGCCGACCTGGACGAGCGGCTCGACGTGGTCGTCGTACCGGCCGCCTGACCGGCGCGCCCCGACCGGGGCGGTGTTTCACGTGAAACATCGCCTGCCGTTTCACGTGAAACATCGCCCACCGCCCGGGACTTCGCCCGGCACCCCTCCACTCCACACTCCACCGACCGCGGAAAGAGCCCCACGTGCACGCCAACGACCCCGTGTTCCGGATGGGAATCACGGAGCCCACCGCCATCGACCCGTACAAGGCCCAGGAAGGGGAGGGCATCCTCGTCTGCAAGGCCCTGTTCACCGGACTCCTCGCCCTCGACGAGGACGGCGCGCCGATCCCGGCCACCGCCCGGTCCTGGGAGAGCGACCCGACCGCCACCACCTGGACCTTCACGCTGCGCGCCGGCACGGTGTTCAGCAACGGCGAGCCGGTCACCGCGCACAGCTTCGTACGCGGCTGGGCGCGGGCGCTGGACCCCGAGGCGAACACGGAGACCGCGTACCACCTGGCGGGCGTGCGCTCCTTCACGGCGGTGGACGACACCACGCTGGTGGTCGAACTGACCGAGCCGGACGTGCAGTTCGATCTGAAGACCCTCCAGCCGATCTTCAGCCCGGTGCCGGAGTGCGCCGGCCCGGCGCTGAACCCTCAGTACAACGACCTCCCGGTCGGCAACGGTCCGTTCAAGATGGCCGGTCCCTGGGAGCACGGGGTGGCCATCCGGCTGGAGCGCAACGACCTGTGGGCGGGGCCCGCGCCCGAGGTGCGCGAGGTGCACATCGACATCCTCGACGCGGTCACCGGCCTGGACGACGAGTACGCACGCTTCCTGGCCGGCGACTACGACTACGCCCGGATCCCCCCGGCGCGCACCGCCGGGGCGGCCGCTCTCGACGGGTTCCTGGAGCAGGAGGGCGCCGGCCTCTTCTACCTGATCCCGTTCTGCCACCAGGCGCCGATGGACTCGCTGGACGCCCGCCGGGCCCTGTCCGCGGCCATCGACCGCCAGGGGCTGATCGACACGTACTTCCAGGGGCGGCGCAGCGCGGCCCACTCCCTGCTCTCCCCCTGGTTCGGCAAGGCCCACACCCCGCTCGCGGAGCTGAGCGCCGACGCCCCGGACTCCGGCTCCGACTCCGGCTGGTCGGTCTTCGACCCCGCGCGGGCCCGCGCGGCCGCCCTGCGGGCGGGCCTCGGACCGGGCAGCCGCGTCGAGTTCGCGTACAACACCGGCGCCGGACACGACGACTGGGTCAAGGCGCTGGCCCGCGGCCTGGAGGAGGTCCTGGGCTGGCGGATCGAGCTGCTGCGCACCGATGCCCGCGGGCTGGTCGACCACCGCACCTCGATCGCGGCGGCCGGGTTCTGCCGGGCCGGCTGGGCCTGCGACTACCCGACCCCCGACAACATGCTCTTCCCGCTGCTGCACTCCTCGTGCACGGCGCCCGACGCCGAGGGCACGGCCCACGGCGACAACGAAGGCCGCTACGTGAACCCGGAGTTCGACGCCCTCGTGGCACGCGCCCGGGCCTCCACGGACCCCGCCGAGCGCGCCGACGCCTGGCGCCGCGCGGACCGTACCGCGATGGCGGACCTGGCGCTGATCCCGCTCTGGTACCGGACCGACCAGCGGGTCCACGCCGCGGACCGGATCACCGGCCTGCGCATCGACTTCGACGGAAACCCCACCCTCACCACTGTCAAGGCAAGGAAGACCACCCGATGAGTGCGAGCACGACTCCCGTCCACGACATCCTCGGCATCGGCTTCGGCCCCGCGAACCTGGCCCTCGCGATCGCCCTGGAGGAGCGCGAATCGCCGCTGACGGCCCGCTTCCTGGAGGCCCGCCCGAGCCCCGAGTGGCAGCCCGGGATGCTGCTGGACGGCTCCGACATCCAGAACCACCCGAGCCGCGACCTGGTGACCCTGCGCAACCCGCGCAGCCGCTACACCTTCCTGAACTACCTGCACGAGCAGGGCCGGCTGCTGCGCCACCTCAACCTCCCCTCGGAGTTCCCGCTCCGCAAGGAGTACGCGGGCTACATCCGCTGGGCCGCCGGGTTCTTCTCGCACCTGGTCGACTGCAACCAGCGGGCCGCGCGCGTCGAGATCGTCGAGGAGTTCGGCGAGCGCCTCTACGAGGTCACCACCATGTCGGGCGGCCGCTACCTCGGCCGCACGCTGGTGATGGGCCCGGGCCGCACCCCGTACGTGCCGGCCCCGTACGACACGCTGCGCACCCCGCGCGTGTTCCACCTGACCCAGTACCTGCCGAAGCTGGCGGAGCTGACCGGCGAGGGGCCCGCCCCCGAGTCGGTGGCCGTGATCGGCGGCAGCCAGAGCGCCGTCGAGCTCGCCCTGGACCTGCACCGCCGGTTCCCGCGCACCAAGGTGACCACGTACACCCGCTCACACTCGCTGCGGCTGAAGGACACCAGCCCCTTCAGCGAGGAGGGCTACTTCCCCGAGTTCACCGAGTACTACTTCCGGGCCTCCCGCGAGGGCAAGAAGGCCCTGGACGCGTACATGCACGGCACGAACTACTCCTCCGCCGACGGCGACGTGCTGCGCGATCTCTACATGACGATCTACGAGCAGGAGCTCGACGGCGACCAGAAGGTGTTCGTCCGCGGCAACCACGAGGCCGTGGGCGTGACCCCGGAGGGCGGGGACCGGATCGCCCTGGACTTCGTCGAACGGACCACCGGCGAGCGGATCAGCGAGAGCGTGGACTTCGCGGTCCTCGCCACCGGCTTCCGCAACATGGGCCCCGGCCCGCACGAGGAGCTGTGCCCGCCGCTGATGGCCCCGATCGCGAAGCTCTTCTCCACCGAGCCGGACGGGCGCCTGCAGGTGTCCGCCGACTACGCGCTCGAACCGGTCGCCGACGGGACCCCGCCGCTCTTCCTGAACGGCCTGTGCGAGTCCAGCCACGGCATCGGCGACGCGGGCTCCTTCAGCCTCCTGTCGCTGCGCGCCGCGACCCTCACCGACGCCCTGACCGCCCGCCTGACCGGCGCCGCCACCACCGCCGCCGACCGCAGCGCCGTACTCGCCGCCGCCTGACCGGAAAGGTCCCCGTTCCCCATGACTGCCACCATCGACACCCCGGTCGCCTCGGCCCCGCGGGTCTACACCGCCCCCGTGATCACCGGCCCGCTGCCCGGTCCGCGCAGCGCCGAGCTGCTGGACCGCCAGGCCGGCCGCGAGTCCAACTCCCGCTCCTACCCGCGCAAGCTGCCGATGGCGATCCGCCGCGGCAAGGGCTCCTACGTGGAGGACCTCGACGGGAACGTCTTCCTCGACTTCCTCAGCGGCGCCGGCGTGCTCTCCCTGGGCCACAACCACCCCGAGCCGCTCGCGGCCGCCCACCGCCAGCTCGACGAGTTCGTGCACGGGCTGGACTTCCCCACCCCGGTCAAGGACGAGTTCACGGACCTGACCATCGGGATGCTGCCGGAGCCGATGCGCGAGCGCACCCGGATCCACTTCTGCGGGCCGACCGGTGCCAACGCCGTCGACGCCGCCCTCAAGCTGTGCAAGACCGCCACCGGCCGCGAGGAGATCATCACCTTCCAGGGCGGGTTCCACGGGGCGACCCTGGCCGCGCTGAGCGTCACCGGGCTCGTCGAGCAGAAGGAGCCGGTCCGCGGCCGGATGCCGGGCGTGCACTTCTTCCCGTACTCCAACTGCCACAACTGCCCGCTCGGCCTGAAGCGCGACAACTGCCAGGTCAACTGCGCGGCGTTCCTGGAGAAGGCGCTGACCGACGTCAACGGCGGGATCACCCTGCCGGCCGCCGTGATCATGGAGCTGGTGCAGGGCGAGGGCGGGGTGATCCCCGCCGAGGTCGAGTTCGTCCAGCGGATCCGCGAGGTCACCCGGCGGCTCGGCATCCCGCTCATCGTCGACGAGGTGCAGAGCGGCTGCGGCCGCACCGGCACCTGGTTCGCCTTCGAGCAGTACGGCATCGAGCCCGATGTCGTGTGCGCCTCCAAGGCCCTGTCCGGCATGGGCCTGCCGGCCTCCGTGATCCTCTACGACGAGAAGCTGGACGTCTGGAAGCCCGGCGCCCACTCCGGCACCTTCCGCGGCAACCAGCCCGCGTTCGCCGCCGGCGTCGCCACCATGAAGGTCGTCAAGCGCGAGCGCGTCCTGGAGAACGTCCGGGCCCGCGCCGACCAGCTGATGGTCCACCTCCAGGGCCTGCGCGAGCTCAGCCCGTACGTGGCCGACGTACGCGGCCTCGGCCTGATGACCGGCGTCGAGCTGACCGACCCGAAGACCGGGCTGCCCGCCGACAAGCTGGCGAAGCAGGTCCAGTGGGAGGCGGTCAGCCGCGGCCTGATCATCGAGCTCGGCGGCCGTGACGACTGCGTCGTACGCATGCTGCCGCCGCTGAACTGCTCGGCCGGCGAGATCGACCAGGCCGGCCGGATCATCCGCGAATCCCTGACCGCGGCCCTTGCCGCGCTCGGCCTGGCGACGACGGCGGGTGTCCGATGACCACGCACGACACCACGGTCCAGGACCTGGTGGTGGCCGGGTTCGGCCCCTCCGGGATCGCCCTGGCCGCCGCCGTCGAGGACCACGACGACGCCACCGGCGCCGCCCCGCTGGCCGCGCGCTACCTGGAGAAGGCCGCCGACTCCGCCTGGCAGCCCAACCTGGTCCTGCCCGGCACCGACATCCAGCACCACTTCCTGCGCGACTTCGCCACCCCGCGCGATGCCCGCTCCCGCTTCACCTTCCCCCACTACCTCCAGCAGAGCGGCCGCTTCTACCCGTTCACGCTGATGGGCGGCTACGTCAGCCGCCTGGAGTGGTCGGACTACGTGCAGTGGGCCGCCGGCCAGGTCCGAAGCCCCGTCGAATACCACCGCGAGGTGCTGAGCATCGAGCCCGTCACGGGCGCCGACGGCCGCGTCCGCACCGCCCGCGTGCTCTCCCGGGACACCCGCGACGGCTCCCTGCACACCGTGGAGGGCCGCAACATCGCGCTCGCCACCGGCCACGAGGCGTACGTACCGGAGCTGCTGCGCCCGCACCTGGGCGAGCGGGTCTTCCACGCCTCGAAACTGCTGCCGGGACTGGCCGCCCTCGACGACCGCCCACTGCGCAGCATCGCCGTCATCGGAGCCGGCCAGACCGCCGGAGAGATCGTCCTGCACCTGGCGGCCCAGCACCCGGACGCACAGATCCACTCGGTCGTACGGCACGCGGGCTTCCGGATGTACGAGCTCGGCCACTTCAGCAACGAGGTGTACTTCCCCGACGAGACCGACTACTTCTACGGGCTCGAAGGCGAGCAGCGCGAACGCGCCCTGGACCAGGCCCGGGCCACCAACTACGCGGCCGTGGACCCCGACGTCTCCACCGCCCTCTACCAGGCCGTCTACCAGGACCGGTTCACCGGCCGGCAGCGCCTGCACATGCACAAGCGCACCGAGATCACCGCCGTCGACCAGACCCCGGACGGCCGGGTGCTGCTGCGCACCGGCGAGGTGTTCACCGGCGAGAGCGGCCTGATCGAGGCCGACGCCGTGATCGTCTGCACCGGCTACCGCGAGACCGCCCTGCCCCGCAAGCTCGCCGCCTTCGTCCCCCACCTGCGCCTGGACGCGCAGGGCCGCCCCGAGGTCACCCGCGCCTACCGCGCCCGTACCACCGACGACTGCGAGGTCGGGATCTACCTCGACGGACTCACCGAGTGGCGGCACGGCATCGGCAGCGCCACCTCCTTCAGCCAGATGGCCGCCAAGGCCGACACCATCCACCGCGACCTGCGCACCCGCCTGCGCCGGCCCGTCGCCGCCTGATTGGACCCGTACGCGATGCACATCTTCACCGCCCACGAGGACGACATGGTCTTCGAGGAGCCGTACAACGTCAGCGGCCGGCGGATCTTCCCCTGGCCCGAGGCCGTCGAGGAGCCCAACTGGGGCGGCGCCTGGGTCGACGTGGCGCCCGGCGCCACCTCCACCCCGCACGACCACGACGAGAACGAGATGTTCTTCATCGTCGAGGGCAGCGGGGTCATGCGGATCGGCGCCGAGACCCGCCGGGTGCGCGCCGGCGAGACCGTGTTCATCACCCCGCTCCAGGACCACGACCTGACCAACGACGGCGACGTCCGGCTGCGCTTCGTCACCATCTGGTGGGGCGGCTCGGACGCCGTGGCCCGCGACCGCGCCAAGTGGGCCGCCGAGTTCGGCATCACGGACCCGGGCTCCGGCCCTGCCACGGCCGCGGCCGCGGACCGGCAGGTGGACGCATGAGTCCCATCGTCCACGCGCACGCCGACGCCATCGTGGTCGGCGGCGGGGTGATCGGCGCGGCCATCGCGCACCAGCTCGCCCTCGCCGGCATCGGCCGGATCGTCCTGTGCGACCAGGGCCGGGTCAACGCCCAGGGCGCCACCTCGCGCTCCGGCGGGCTGCTGCGGCTGCACCACACGGCCGTCGCCGACACCCGGCTCGCCGCCCGCAGCCTGCCCGTCTTCGAGCAGTGGTCGGACGTCATCGGCGGCGACTGCGGCTACCGCCGCACCGGCTTCGTCATGATCGTCGGCGAGAACCACGCCGAGGACCTGCGCCACAACGCCGCCGCCTCCGCGGACGCCGCCGGATACCGCCGCGTCGAGGTCATCGACGCCGCCGAACTGAAGGAGATCTACCCCGGCCTGCGGACCGAGGGCGTCGCCCTCGCCGCGTACGAGCCCGAGGGCGGCTACGCCGACCCGATGGCCGCCTCCGCCTCGCTGCTCACCGCCGCCTACCGGCTCGGCGTGTCCCCCTCCGAGGGCATCCGGGCCATGAAGGTGCTGGAGAGCGCGGGCACCGTCACCGGCGTCCTCACCTCCATCGGCCGCATCGACGCCCCGCTGGTCGTCCTCGCCGGCGGCGCCTGGGGCTCCGCCCCGGCCGAGCACCTCGGCATCCACATCCCCGTCACCGCGCGCCGGATCGGGCTGGCCCAGGCCGAGCTCCCGGGGGCCGGCCGGCGCGGGTCGGCGGCCTCCGTACCGACCTGCATCGACGACACCACCGGCAGCTACTTCCGGCCCGACGGCCTCAACCGCTTCTACTTCGGCGTCCCCAGCAAGCCCGACACCGAACTGGGCCGCGACGTGGAGCCGCTGACCGAGGCCGAGCTGGAGTCCGCGATCGCCGCGATCGCGGACCGCGTCCCGGCCGCCGCCACCGCCCCGCTCGCGGGCACCCGCTCCGGACTCGACGGCTACACCCCCGACAAGCGCCCGGTCGTGGGCGCGGCCGGCCCCGACGGGCTGTACCTGGCCCTCGGGTTCAGCGGCGGCGGCTTCAAGCTGGCGCCCGCGGTAGCCGAGCTCGCCGCCAAGGAGATCGTCGAGGGAGGGGCCGTACCCGGCAAGGCCGTGCAGGAGCTGCTGGAGCCGTACCGGCCACAGCGCTTCCTCGCGGGCCGCCCGATCCGTCCGGAGGCCCCGTATGACCACATGTGAGACCGGCCCGGAGACCGAAGTGCGGCGGCCGCTGCGCGAGGTGCTGCGCGAGGACGTGCGGACCGTCCTCGCCAAGGACCCGGCCGCCACCTCGCGCGTCGAGGTACTGCTCTACCCGCACATCCACGCCCTGTGGACCTACCGCGTCGCGCACTGGCTCTGGGGCCGCGGCCACCGCGTCAGCGCCCGCGCCCTGTCCCTGCTGGCCCGCGCCGTCTCCGGCATCGAGATCCACCCCGGGGCCCGGATCGGCCGCCGCTTCTTCGTCGACCACGGCACCGCCGTCGTCATCGGCGAGACCGTCCGCATCGGCGACGACGTGATGCTCTACCACCAGGTCACGCTCGGCTCGGTCGGCTGGTGGAAGGACCTGCGCCGCCCCTCCGGATCCCGCCGCCACCCCGTCGTCGGCGACCGCGTCGTCATCGGCACCGGGGCCAGCGTCCTCGGCCCCGTCACCATCGGCGCCGACTCCCGGATCGGCGCGCACTCGGTCGTCCTCGACGACCTGCCGCCGCGCAGCCGCGTCGTCGCCGCCGCCTCCGCCGCCCTGCCGCCGCTCGACACCGCGGCCCCCCTCGACTCCTCCGCCCTGACCGTCCCCGAAGGAACCCACGCCTCATGACCTCGTACGTCGTCACCAGCGCCCCGCCGAACCCGAACGGCGACCTCCACCTCGGCCACCTCTCCGGCCCCTTCCTCGGCGCCGACGTCCTGACCCGCCACCTGCGCCAGCGCGGCCACGACGTGCGCTACGTGGGCTACTCCGACGAGCACTCCTGCTACGTACCGCGCCGGGCCGCCGAGATCGGCTCCACCGCGTACCCGACCGCGAAGCTCTTCGGCGACCGCATGGAGGAGACCCTCTCGCTGGGCGCCATGCACCACGACTGGTTCACCCGCCCCCTCACCGACTCCACCCACACCGAGTTCGTGCAGCGCTTCTTCCTCGAACTGTGGGAGTCCGGCGCCCTGGAGGTGCAGGAGCTGCCCGTCTTCCACTGCGCGCCCTGCGAGCGGTACCTGTACGAGGCCGAGGTGCGCGGCGAGTGCCAGTTCTGCGCCGCGCCCTCCGACGGCGTGTACTGCGAGGCCTGCGGACTGCCCCAGGACCCGGCCGGGCTCGCCGCCCCCCGGTGCACCGCCTGCTGGAACGCCCCCGAGACCACGACCATGCGCCGCATCGTCTTCCCCCTGGAGCGCTACCGCGAGCGCCTCCGGGCGTACTACGCCGACGCGCAGGCCAAGGCGGAGTGGCGGCCCCGCCTGATCTCCTACCTGGACGGCCTGTTCGAGCGGGATCTGCCCGACACGGCGATCAGCCGCGAGGCGGACTACGGCATCCCGGTCCCGCTGCCCGGCTGGGAGGGCCACATCCTCGACACCTGGTTCAGCGGTATCTGGGGCTACGCGGCGGGCACCGCCCGGGTCGCCGAGGCGAACGGCGACCGCTCGCAGTGGGAGCGGCTGTGGACCGACCCCGAGACCCGGATCGTCAACTTCATCGGCTTCGACTGCTCGTTCTCGCACGCCGTGCTGTGGCCGGCGCTGCTGCTCGCCCAGGGTGAACTGACCCTGCCCGCGCAGGTGGTCATCAACGAGTTCTACCGGCTGGAGGGCGACAAGTTCTCCACCAGCCGCGGCCACGCGATCTGGGGCGGCGAGTTCCTGCGCCGGGTCAACGCGGACGCGCTCCGCTTCCACCTGTGCCTGACCGGCCCGGAGCGGGCGCAGAACAACTTCTCCATGAAGGAGTTCGCGGACACCCTCAGCACCGTCCTCGCCGGCGGCCTGGAGCGGTGGACCGACACCGTACTGGACCTGCTCGCCCAGGACTTCGACTCCGTCGTACCGGCCGCCGGGCCCGCCGACGGCCCGCTGGCCGCCGAACGCGCCGCGCTGCCCGGGCAGATCGCGGCCGCCCTCGGCGCCGAGGCCTTCTCCCCGCAGCGTGCCGCCGACGTCCTGGCCACCGTGATCGAGCGGGCCGACGCCGACCTGCGGCAGCTGGCCCTGCTGCGGGCCGCCGGACCGCGCGCCGAGTACGCCGGGCGGCTCGCGGTGCACGTGGAGCTGCTGGCCGCGGTAGCCGTCACCGCGGCGCCGCTGATGCCGGGCTGGTCCGCGTTCCTCGCCGGGCACCTGGGCCTGCCGGTGGACCTCGGCACGCGGATGCCCGTGTGGGACGGCGTGGAGGGGCGGCTGCTGGCGCCGGGCGCGGCGCTGCCGGCGGCCACCCCGCTGTTCTTCCACGAGTTGTCGTGACGCGTAGGGACACCTGGTCCGGCGGCGCCGCGAAGGTGCTGGGGGCCGTCCTCGGGGCCGGGGCCCTGCTGCTGCCGGCGGCCCTCGGCACGCGGCCCGGCCCCTGGACCGGGGTTGCCGTGGCGGGGGTGCTGGCCGGCTGGTGCCTGCTGGTCTCCGCCGCCGGCGGTACGGAGGATTCCGGGCCCGTGGCCTTCGTACGGGACCGGCTCGGCCCGGGGCCTGCCCGCGCGGCCACCGCGCTCTACTTCGGCGGCTTCGCCACCGGGCAGGCGGGAGTGGCCCTGGGGGCCGCCGAGTTCGCGCTCGGGGACTCCGGCTGGCGGGCGTACGCGGTCGCCTTCGGGGTGCTGTGCAGCGCCGCCGCGTACGCCTGGTGCGTCCCGCACGGGCTGTCCCCGGCGGGGCGGCGGCTCCGGCTGGCCGCGGTGCTGGCGCTGGCCGTCTCCTGGCGGGCGCTGGGCGGGCCGCTGCCGGGGCCGGGCGGCGAAGGGTGGGGCGCATTCCTGGTGGCCGTGCCCCTGCTCTTCGGCTGGGTCGGCCTCGAAGGGGCGGTCCCCGCCCTGCCCCGGCGGCGGGCCCTGGGCGGCACCCTGCTCGGCATCGCGCTCGCGGCCGCGCTGTACGCCGTACTGCTGGCTCCGCCGGCCACCGCCGCGCAGGCGCCGCCCCCGGCCGCGGCGGCCGCTCTCGGGCTCGGCTCCGCCGCGCTCTGCTGGACGTACTGCCGCACCAACCTCCACGCCACCGCCGCCCGTTGGACCGAGCTGACCGGCCGGACCCGGCGCGGCGGGCTCGTGGCCGCGGGACTGATCGCCCTCGCGGTGCTCGCCCTCGGGCGGGCCGCCCGCTGGGACCTGCCCGTCCTGCTCATCGGCCCCGGTGCAGCCACCGCGGCCCTGTTCACCCTCATCGCCGTGGCGGCCGTACGCCGCCCCCGTCCTCAGGAGCACACCGACCATGACCACTCAGACCGTCTCCGTGTCGTCGAAGGTGCTGCGCGTTCCGCCGGCTGACCCGGCCACCGCCGCGGCCCACTTCCACCGCCGCTTCACCTTCGAGGCCGACGTCGCCGACGTGCACGCGGACGTGGAATCCGGCGCCGGGGGCTTCGTCCTCGTCGACAGCCGCAGCGCCGAGGCCTGGGCCCAGGGCCACATCCCGGGCGCCGTGCACCTGCCCACCGACGAGATCGGGGCGCGGGCCGCCGAACTGGTGGCGCCCGGCAGCGTGGTGGTCACCTACTGCTGGGGCCCGGGCTGCAACGGCGCGACCCGGGCGGCGTACGCCTTCGCGAGCGCCGGGTACCAGGTCAAGGAGATGCTCGGCGGCTTCGAGTACTGGTCCCGGGAGGGCTTCCCGGTCGAGGACTCCGCCGGCACCCGCCAGTCGCCGCCGGACCCGCTGACGGCCCCGGTCGGGGAGGGCGCGGCCTGCGGCTGCTGAACCGCGGTCAGAGCAGCCCCTCCTCCACGGCCCGCTGCCCGAGCTGGAAGCGGCTCTGCGCGTCCAGCTTCTCCATCAGCTCCGAGATGAGCCGCCGCTCGCTGCGCAGGGAGATCCCGAGCCGGCGCGCGGCGGCCTCGTCCGTATAGCCCTGGGCCAGCAGGCGCAGCAGCTCGCGCGGCTGCGAGCCGGGGTCTTCGAGGCTGCGCCGGGGCGGCTCGCCGAACGGGGTGGCCGTCTCCCACACCGAGTCGAACAGCGCGCAGAAGGCGGCGACGGCGCCCGGCTCGCGCAGCAGTACCGCGCCCTGCGCGCTGTCCGCCGGGTCGATCGGCATCAGCGCGAACTCCCGGTCGGCGATGACCATGCGCATCGGCAGCGAGGGGGCCGTCCGCACCTCGCCGCCCCGCTCGGTCAGCCAGCGGGCGTGCTCCAGGCTGCCGGCGTCGTTGCGGATGGCGTCCTGGTAGACGGTCCGGATCTTCACGCCGCGCGCGATGAGGTCCTCGGTGATCGGCTCGCTGGCCTTGAACTGCGCGGCGGGGACCGGCCCTCCGGGATGGAAGCTGATCGACTCGCGGCGGGTCCGGGCGGACATCTCGCTGAGCTTGGCGCGGACCGCCTCGACCCCGAGGAACCGCTCGGCCTCGTGCGCGGGCTGGGCCGGATGCAGTTCGGCGTACTGCGACAGCAGCGCGCTGGCGGCGGCCTGGCTCTCGGCGAGGGCACGGTGGCGCTGGGCGATCTCCGCCTGCTGGTGGGCGAGCAGCGAATCGAGCGCGGCCTTCGGGTTCACCGCCCGCAGCCGCCCGTCGGTCCCCCAGGAGGGCGCGAGGAGGGAAAGCCGCGTCAGCTCCTCCAGGTCCGCGCGTACGTCGTCCTCGGACCGCGCGAGTTCGGCGGCGACGTCGGCGACGGCGATGTCCGGCCGTCGGAGGACGAGGCGGTAGAGCGCGTCGGAACGTTCGGTCAGCCCAAGAGAAACCAACAAGAGGAGCCCCCCAGCTCGCGGTTCGGAGCGGCAGCACGACTGTGAACCTGAACCGACAACGCTGGCGGTCTGCGGCCCCTCCGACGGGCCGATCTTGCACCCTGGATTGTCCATACCGGCCAGCGCCCGCACAAACACCGTCCATCACGCGGACACGGCGAGCGGGCTGGCACGGATATGTCAGATCGCTTTGTGCCAGCTCAAACCGGCGACACGGCCCTGCCCGGCTCGGCACGATGGCGGCACGCCGGAACGAGAGATCCGGCCAACCACCCCCGCCCCGCCCGCATCCGCATCCGCATCGGCCCGATAAGAGGCACCGTCACCATGCGTCGCAAGTTCGTCACTCTGATCACCGTCACCGCCGCCGCCCTGATCGCCGTGATCGCCACCGGCACCGCCGGCCAGGCCCAGAGCCTCGCGTCCCCGCCCAAGGACCCGGGCTGGTCGGTATCAGCCCCCCAAGACCCGGGCTGGTCCTGAAACCCGAAGCGCCCCACCCGAGGGATCGGGTGGGGCGCTTCGTGAGCTGTAGGCCATGTCGGACTCGAACCGACAACCAACGGATTAAAAGTCCGCTGCTCTGCCAATTGAGCTAATGGCCCGCGTGTGCTCACCCCAGAGCATAGCCGGAGACCAACCGTCAGCCGATCGAGTATCGGCTGACCGGGCCCGGCGCGGGTCGCAAAACGCGGACAGGGCCCCCACGACGGTGTCGTGGGGGCCCTGTCAGTCAGTCAGATCAGCCGTTGCGCTTCCAGCGGGGCTTGTCGTCGCGGCGGCCGCCGAAGGAGCCGGTCGAGCCGGAGCCGGAGGGGCGGTTGTCGTCGCGGCGGCCGTACGGGCGGTCGCCGCCACCGGAGCGGAAGCCACCGGACGGACGGTCGCCACCGGAGCGGAAGCCGCCACGGTCGCCACCGCGGTCGTCACGGTTGAAGCCGCCCGACGGACGGTCGTCGCGACGGAAGCCGCCGGAGGGACGGTCGCCACCGGAGCGGAAGCCACCGGACGGACGGTCGCCACCGGAGCGGAAGCCGCCACGGTCGCCACCGCGGTCGTCACGGTTGAAGCCGCCCGACGGACGGTCGTCACGGCGGAAGCCGCCACCACGGTTGTCGTCACGACGGTCGCCACCGGAACGGAAGCCACCGGACGGACGGTCGCCGCCGGAGCGGAAGCCGCCACGGTCGCCACCGCGGTCGTCACGGTTGAAGCCGCCCGACGGACGGTCGTCACGGCGGAAGCCGCCACCACGGTTGTCGTCACGACGGTCGCCACCGGAGCGGAAGCCACCGGACGGACGGTCGTCGCGGCGGAAGCCGCCACGGTCGCCACCGCGGTCGCCGCCACGGTCGTCACGACGGTTGTCGCGGCGCTCGTAGTTGCCGCGGTCGTCGCGGGCCTGGAAGGACGGACGCTCCTCGGCGGCCGGCGTGGCCGCGACGGCTGCCGCGACCTCGGCCTCGGCGGCCTCGACCACCTCGGCCACAGCGGCCTCCGGGTCCTCGCCGCGCTCGCGGGCGGAACGGGCGACCAGGCGGTCGGCCTCCTCGCGCAGCTCGGCGGCACGGCGCGTCAGACGCTCCAGCTGCTTGGTGAGGTCGGCGACCTCACGCTCGGCCTGCTTGGCGGCGTTGTTCGCGGAGTCGGCCTGGACCTCGGTGAGCGAACGCGCACCGGTGATCTCGGCGACCTCCGGGTCGAAGGCGCCGGCGCCCTGGACGATGTGGCGCGAGGCGTCGACGCCCGCGTCCTCCATCAGGCGGAAGATCTGGCGGCGCTGGTGCGGCAGGGCCAGGGAGACCACGACGCCCGACTTGCCGGCACGGGCGGTACGGCCCGAGCGGTGCAGGTAGTCCTTGTGGTCGCCGGCCGGGTCCACGTTCAGGACCAGGTCGATGCCGTCGACGTGGATGCCTCGGGCGGCGACGTCGGTCGCGACGAGCGCGTTGACGTAGCCGTCCTTGAAGTCCGCGAGGACGCGGGTACGGGCGCCCTGCGTCATGCCGCCGTGCAGCGCGTCGGCCTTCACGCCGGCCTCGACGAGCTGCTCGGCGATGCGGTCGGCGCCCAGCTGGGTGCGGACGAAGATGATGGTGCGGCCCTTGCGGGCGGCGATGGCGGCCGTGACCGGCGCCTTGTCCTTCGGCTTCACGACGAGGACGTGGTGCGTCATGGTCGTGACGTTGCCCTGCGCGCTGTCGACCTCGTGCGTGACGGGGTTGGACAGGTAGCGCTTGACCAGGGTGCCGATCTCGTTCTCCATGGTGGCGGAGAAGAGCATGCGCTGGCCGCCGCCGGGGATCTGGTCGAGCAGCTCGGTGACCTCGGGCAGGAAGCCCAGGTCGGCCATCTGGTCGGCCTCGTCGAGGACGGCCACCTCGACGTTCTCCAGGGAGCAGGCGCCGCGGTTGATGATGTCGCGCAGACGGCCCGGGGTGGCGACGAGGACGTCGACACCGCGCTCCAGGGCGTAGATCTGGTTGCCCATCGAGGTACCGCCGCAGACGACCTTCATCTTCAGGCCGAGCACGTCGCCGTACGGCTGGAGGGCGTCCGCGACCTGCATCGCGAGCTCACGCGTCGGCGTGAGGATGATCGCGCGGGGCTTCTTCTTCTCGGTGTGGCCACCGGCCAGGCGGGCCAGGGTGGGCAGACCGAAGGAGAGGGTCTTGCCGGAGCCGGTGCGGCCGCGGCCGAGGATGTCCTTGCCGGCCAGGGCGTCCGGGATGGTCGCGGCCTGGATCGGGAAGGGGGCGGTGACACCGTTCTGCGCGAGCTTGCGCACGACGCCCTCGGGCAGACCGAGGTCGCCGAAGGTGATGGTGGGCTCGGCGTCGGCGTCGTCCGCCTCGGCGTCGATGGACTGGTCGGTCGTCACGTCGGCCTCAAGGGCCTCGATGATCTCGTCCGCTTCAGCGGCCTCGATCGCCTCGGTGACCACAAGGGCCTCGACGGCGTCGACGATCTCGTTCGAGTCGTTCTCGGGCATGACGGCACGGTCAGAACTGGAAATGGACATGCGAAATGCGAAACCTTCCGGAGTCTCGGCACGCGCCCAAACTCCGTGAATCGCAAATCGACCGCCTCAATGCGGTCAGCCACGGCTAGGGAGAGTACGCGCCACACGGCGCTCTTCGGATTCGGCGCCGGGCAATGGGATCAAACGATCTATAACCATACGCACCCTCCCCCGGGTCTGGCAAGTCGCTCCGACCAGAACCCCCCTGACCTGCGACGATCCCCCAGATCCGGAGGACCGGCACCCGTCCGGCACCACCCCCCGGGAGCCGTCGGCCGCCCTTAGGTGGCCGACGCGGAGGGCTCCGGAGCCGGGGGCGTCGGGGCCGGCGGAGTGGGCGAAGTCACTGGCGGCGGGGTCGGCGACTGGGCGGGCGGCGGAGTGATCTGCGTCCCACCGGAACCACTGCTTCCGGATCCGCCCGAGGTCGGCTGCTGCCCCTGGCCGCCGGGTCCGCCTCCCGGACCGGCCGACGGCGAGGGAGCCCCGGGCCGACCGGCGGGCGCGCCCGGGCTGGGGGAGGCCCCGGTGGCACCGGACGCCTTGCCGTCCTCGGCCGGCTTCCCTTCCGCACCCGTCGCGCCCGGCTTCGAACCGTGGCTGTTGCCGCGGACCCCCGAACCCCTGCCGGAAGCGGAACCTCCGGCCGCCTCCGCGGCCGCCTTGCGGTCCGCCGACGAGGAGGGTCCGGGCCTCGCGCCGTCCTCGCCGACGCTCATGCAGCCCGCCGTGGCCGCGACCGCGAGCACGGCGGCGGCCAGCCGGAGGGAAGCGGACAACTGGCGCACGGGGCACCTCCTGGGGGTCCCACGGCGGCAGCCGGGGGTGGACGGTCAGGGTCCGCGGAGAGCGGGTCAATGTGCCCAACTCCCTTTGCCCCGTAAGGGACACGCCCTTGGGGACACCGCCTGTCCGCAATCCGCCGGCCACGCGCGCCCGCCCACCACCCATGCACCCACCCGCCCGCCGGCCCACCGGCCGGCCGGCCGGCCGGCCGGCCGGCTCAGGCGAACAACTGCCGTGCCACCTGCGACCCCAGCGTCACCGCGCCCAGCCCCGCCAGCACCGAGGCCGCCACGTTCGCCGCCGCCAGGAACCGCCAGCCGCGCTCGTACAGCCGCAGCGTCTCGTACGAGAACGTCGAGTACGTGCTCAGCGCCCCGCACAGCCCGGTCCCCAGCAGCAGGTTCAGCCGCGCCGAGGCCGCACCGGCCAGCACCGCCCCCGTCAGCAGCCCGAGCACCAGGCAGGCGGCCGTGTTCACCACGAACGTCCCCCACGGGAACACCGAGTCGTGCCGCGCCTGCACCGCACGGTCCGTCAGATAGCGCAGCGGCGCCCCGACGACCGCACCCGCCACCACCAGCAGCCAGGTCACGCCCGCCCCCGCAGCGCGAGGCGGGCCGCGAAACGGGTCGCCGAGGCCGCCGCCCACACCGCGCCCAGCGCCGCGACCACCGTGAGCCCGGCGTACGCCAGCGCAGTCCCGGGCTCCCCCTCCTCCAGCAGCCGCGAGAAGTCCACCGCGTACGTGGAAAAGGTGGTGAACCCGCCGAGCACTCCGACCCCCAAGAACGGCCGGACCAGCGGATGCGGCGCCGACCGGCCGCCCTCGCTGATCAGCACCATCAGCACCCCGATCAGCGCGCAGCCGATCGCGTTGGTCCAGAACGTCGCCCACGGGAAGCCCCCCGGCCCGGCCGGCCACAGCAGCGCCGTCCCGTACCGCGCCGAGGACCCGAGCGCGCCGCCCGCGGCGATCGCGGCGAGCACCGGGCCGGGCCGTTCGGCGCGCTGCCCGGGCACATGGAGGTCGACGTCCGGATCGATCGCCTCGGCGGGGTCGCCCCCGCCACGCCGCTGCGGCCCGGTCACCCGTAGCCCAGCGCGTGCAGCCGCTCGTCGTCGATCCCGAAGTGATGGGCGATCTCGTGCACCACGGTGACCTCCGTCTCCGCGATCACGCTCTCCCGGTCCTCGCACATCCGCAACGTGGGGTTCCGGTAGATCGTGATCCGGTCCGGCAGCACCCCGGCGTACCACTCGCCGCGGTCGGTCAGCGGGGTCCCCTCGTACAGACCGAGCAGCTCGGGATCGTCCGCCGGCGGTTCGTCCTCGACGAACACCGCCACGTTGTCCATCAGCCGCGTCAGCTCCGGCGGGATGCGGTCCAGGGCCTCTGCGACGAGCTCTTCGAACTCCTCGCGCGTCATCTCCAGCACCGGGCCATTGTCCCTCCGGTGGGGGCACCTGCCGCATGCGGGGGAGAAACCGTTTTGGCGATAGCTCCCCGGATCCCATATGCTTCTCACGTCCCCGACGCGCTGGAAAGCGCCCAGGCGGGCCTTTAGCCCTCATCGTCTAGTGGCCCAGGACGCCGCCCTTTCAAGGCGGTAGCACGGGTTCGAATCCCGTTGGGGGTACGCATTACCGTGTGCAAGACTTGGTCTCGCACACTGCAAGGTCCTGTGGAGCAGTTGGTTAGCTCGCCACCCTGTCAAGGTGGAGGTCGCGGGTTCAAGTCCCGTCAGGATCGCTGAGGCCGGAAACGGTCTCGTGGCTGGGTAGCTCAGTTGGTACGAGCGATCGCCTGAAAAGCGATAGGTCGCCGGTTCGACCCCGGCCCCAGCCACCACAAGAAGGCCCCGTCCATCGGACGGGGCCTTCTGCGTTACCCGTTCTCCCCCTCCCGGCGCTCGCCGCGGCGCCACTGCGCGACGCCGACCGCCGCCGCGCCCGCAGCCACCAGCCCGAGCAGCGCCCAGTCCGGGACCGCGTCCGCGAACGAGCGGACCCACTGCTCCACCGCGTACGAGTCGTCCACGTCGAGCAGCCCCGGCAGCGCGCTCGCCCCGTCGTACGCGAGGAACAGCGCGCCGAGGGCGATGAAGAACAGCCCCGACAGCAGCGAGGTGGTGTGCAGCTCGAAGCGGCCCACCCGGACGGCCCGCCCGCGCAGCCAGCGCCGCCGGCCCAGGTCGAACCGCTCCCACAGCAGCGCCAGCAGGAACAGCGGTACGGCCATCCCCAGCGCGTACACCGCCAGCAGCAGGCCGCCGTAGACCGGGCTGCCGCTGACCGCCGCCACCGTCAGGACGCTGCCGAGGATCGGGCCGGCGCAGAACCCGGCCAGCCCGTACACCGCGCCCAGCGCGTACACCGAGACGGCGGTGGTCGGCCGGATACGCCCCGACAGCTCCGAGATCCGCTTCGAGGCGAAGCCCAGGCCCAGGATCTGCGCGACCCCGAGCGCGATGATCAGCCAACCGCCGGCCAGGACGAGCCCGTCGCGGTTGCCGTGGAAGAACCGTCCGGCGTACGAGCCGGCCGCACCCAGCGGTACGAGGGTGCTCGCGAGGCCCGCGTAGAAGATCCCGGTCCGCGCCAGCAGCCGCGAGGCCGAGTCGATCGAGTACGCGAAGAACGCGGGGAGCAGCAGCGCGCTGCACGGGCTGAGCAGCGCGAGCAGCCCGCCCAGCAGCGCGGCCAGGTACCCGATGTCGCCGACGCCGGTCACTGCGCAGCCTGCGGCTCGGCCTGCGCCTTGGCCTTGGCGATCGCCGCGGCGAAGGCGTCGAGCGGCTGGGCGCCCGCGATCGGCTGCCCGTTGACCAGGAAGGACGGGGTGGAGGTGACACCGATGCGGTAGCCCTCCTCCTGGTCCTTCTGCAGGGCGGCCGCGGCGGCCTCGCCGGCCATGTCCCGCTGGAACCGCTCCAGGTCCGGGACCCCGGCCTCGCGGGCCAGCTCCAGGAGCCGCGCCTGGCCGAAGCCCTTCTCCTTGGCTCCGTCGGCGTAAGCGGCCGCGTGGAACTGCGCGAAGCGGTCCTGCTGCCCGGCGGCCCAGGCGGCCTTGGCGGCGGCCTCGGAGTCGGCGCCGAAGATCGGGAAGTTGCGCCACTCGATGCGCAGGGTGCCGTCCTCGACGTACTTCTTCACCAGTGCGGGCTCGGTGTCGCGGGCGAATTTGCCGCAGTAGCCGCACTTGAAGTCGGAGTACTCGATCAGCACGACGGGGGCGTCCGCCCGGCCTGCGGCCAGCTTGTCGCCGGACTCGCGGCGGGCCAGCTTCGCCAGCTCGGCATGGACGTCGGAGCCCTTGGGCGCGGCCGCGGCGGAGGAGGAGGTCCGGGCGGGCCTGTCCTCGGGCGCGGTGGCCTGCCAGGACACGATCCCGAGGGTGACGGCGGCGACCGCGACCCCGGCGGAGATCAGCAACCGCTTGCGCGCGGAAGCGGAGGAAGAGGAGGACGGGGAAGAGGAAGAGGACGAGGAACGCGGACGGGAAGAGGACATACGGGTGCTCCAGAGCTACGGGTGGTGAATCGGACCGGCGGCGGGGCCGGTCCTCTACACCCGCATCACGGACAGCTCCACCGGACCCGGAGCCGGCTGGTCCGGCCCCCGTACGAGTACCCGCACCGGCGGCGCCCGGTCCGCCCAGGCCTGTTCCACCGCGAGCCGCCCCACCGGGGCGTGCGCGTGCTCCCCGGCGCCGCGCGGCGGCACGCCCGGGGCCCGCCCGTGGTCCCGGCTCCCGGGATCGCACGAGGGCCCCCTCTCGGCGGAGGCCAGGGAGGCCACGGAGGCCACGGCGTGCGCCGGAGCAGCCGTCGCGCCGGAACCCGAAACGGGCACCGAAACGGACACCGAAGCGGCCACCGCACCCGAGACCGGAACAGAAACGGAACCCAGAACCGGAAGCGCCGCCGCGGGCACCGCACACCCCACCAGCACCGCGAGCACGGCAGCGAGCAGCCACCACACACCACGGGCGCGGGACATGGCGGTCCTCTCACTCGGTCGGCTGGTCGGGTTCAGGCGATCTCGTCCCGAAATGGTACGGGGAGGGGGCACAAATGCGTTCGCCACCCGGCGCCCGCGGGTGAGATCCTCGATCAGGTATGTCTACTTCCTTCGCCGCCCTGCAGACGCTTCTCGGTGAGATCTCCCTCCGTGACGCGCACCGCCTCGGCCGCCGCCTCGAAGGCGCCCGCCGCATCCGAAAGCCCGAGGCCAAGCAGGCCGTGCTCGACGAGATCGCCGCGGAGGCCGAGAAGGCCGCCGCGCGACTGGCCGGCCGTGCCTCGCGGATGCCGGAGGTCACGTATCCCGAGAACCTGCCCGTCAGCCAGAAGAAGGACGAGATCGCCGAGGCGATACGCGACCACCAGGTCGTGATCGTCGCCGGTGAGACCGGTTCCGGCAAGACCACGCAGATCCCCAAGATCTGCATGGAGCTGGGCCGCGGCGTCCGGGGCATGATCGGCCACACCCAGCCCCGCCGGATCGCCGCCCGCACGGTCGCGGAGCGGATCGCCGAGGAGCTGAAGTCCGAGATCGGGCAGACCGTCGGCTGGAAGGTCCGGTTCACCGACCAGGTGGACCAGGACGCGACCTTCGTGAAGCTGATGACGGACGGCATCCTGCTCGCCGAGATCCAGACGGACCGCGAGCTGCGCGCGTACGACACGATCATCATCGACGAGGCCCACGAACGCAGCCTCAACATCGACTTCCTGCTGGGCTACCTGGCCACGCTGCTGCCCAAGCGCCCCGACCTCAAGGTGATCATCACCTCGGCGACCATCGACCCGGAGCGGTTCTCCCGGCACTTCGGGGACGCGCCGATCGTCGAGGTCAGCGGCCGTACGTACCCGGTCGAGGTCCGCTACCGCCCGCTCCTGGAGGAGGAGGGAGACGACAGCGACCGCGACCAGATCACCGCGATCTGCGAGGCCGTCGACGAGCTCCAGTCCGAGGGCCCCGGCGACGTCCTGGTCTTCCTCTCCGGCGAGCGCGAGATCCGCGACACGGCGGACGCCCTGAACAAACGGAACCTGAGGTTCACCGAGGTCCTCCCCCTCTACGCCCGCCTCTCGCACGCCGAGCAGCACCGGGTGTTCCAGCAGCACACGGGCCGCAGGATCGTTCTCGCGACCAACGTCGCCGAGACCTCCCTCACCGTCCCCGGCATCAAGTACGTGATCGACCCGGGCACCGCCCGGATCTCCCGCTACAGCCACCGCACCAAGGTCCAGCGGCTGCCCATCGAGCGGATCTCCCAGGCCAGCGCCAACCAGCGCAAGGGCCGCTGCGGCCGTACCAGCGACGGCATCTGCATCCGGCTGTACTCCGAGGACGACTTCGACGCCCGTCCCGAGTTCACGGACGCCGAGATCCTGCGTACGAACCTGGCCTCCGTCATCCTCCAGATGACCGCGGCCGGCCTCGGCGAGATCGAGAAGTTCCCCTTCATCGACCCGCCGGACCACCGCAACATCCGCGACGGCGTGCAGCTGCTCCAGGAGCTCGGCGCGCTGGACCCGAACGAGAAGGACCACACGAAGCGGCTCACCCAGATGGGCCGCCAGCTCTCGCAGCTCCCCGTGGACCCGCGCCTGGCCCGCATGGTGGTCGAGGCGGACAAGAACAACTGCGTCCGCGAGGTCATGGTCATCGCGGCGGCCCTGTCCATCCAGGACCCGCGCGAGCGGCCCTCGGACAAGCAGACGCAGGCCGACCAGAACCACGCCCGCTTCAAGGACGAGACCAGCGACTTCCTCTCGTTCCTCAACATGTGGCGCTACGTCCGCGAGCAGCAGAAGGAGCGCGGCTCGTCCTCGTTCCGCCGAATGTGCAAGCAGGAGTACCTGAACTTCCTGCGGATCCGCGAGTGGCAGGACATCTACTCGCAGCTGCGTACGGTCGCCAAGGGCATGGGCATCCACGTCAACGAGGGCGACGCCCCCGAGACGAGCGTGCACATCTCGCTGCTGGCCGGCCTGCTCTCGCACATCGGCCTCAAGGACACCGACAAGAACGAGTACCTGGGAGCCCGGTCCGCCAAGTTCGCGATCTTCCCGGGCTCGGCGCTCTTCAAGAAGCAGCCGAAGTTCCTGATGTCGGCGGAGCTGGTGGAGACCTCGCGGCTGTGGGCCCGGGTCAACGCCAAGGTGGAGCCGGAGTGGGTCGAGCCGCTCGCCCAGCACCTGATCAAGCGCACGTACAGCGAGCCGCACTGGGAGAAGGACCAGGCGGCCGTCATGGCGTACGAGAAGGTCACGCTGTACGGCGTGCCGATCGTCGCCCAGCGGAAGATCAACTACGGCCGGATCGACGCCGAGGTCTCGCGCGAGCTGTTCATCCGCAACGCGCTGGTCGAGGGCGACTGGCGCACGCACCACAAGTTCTACGCCGACAACCGCAAGCTCCTCACCGAGGTCGAGGAGCTGGAGAACCGGGCGCGCCGCCGCGACATCGTGGTCGACGACGAGACCCTCTTCGACTTCTACGACCAGCGGATCCCCGACCACGTGGTCTCCGGGGCGCACTTCGACTCCTGGTGGAAGCACAAGCGGCGCGAGGAGCCCGAACTCCTCGACTTCGAGCGCGAGATGCTGCTCACCGAGAAGGCGGCCGGGGTCACCAAGGCCGACTACCCGGACTCCTGGCGCCAGGGGCAGCTCAAGTTCCGGGTGACCTACCAGTTCGAGCCCGGCGCGGACGCGGACGGCGTGACCGTCCACATCCCGCTCCAGGTGCTGAACCAGGTCACCGACGAGGGCTTCGACTGGCAGATCCCGGGCCTGCGGGAAGAGGTCGTCACCGAGCTGATCCGGTCGCTGCCGAAGCCGATCCGTCGGCACTACGTGCCCGCGCCGAACTTCGCGACCCGCTTCCTGGACACGGCAGTGCCCCTGCAGGAGCCGCTGCCGGTGACGCTGGCGCGCGAGCTCCAGCGGATGGTCGGGGTCCCGGTCACCGCCGAGGACTTCGACCTCAGCCGGATCCCGGACCACCTGAAGATCACGTTCCGGATCGTCGACGAGCGCCGCAAGAACCTCGCCGAGGACAAGGACCTGGAGGCCCTGCGGCTGAAGCTGAAGCCGAAGGCCCGCCAGGCCCTCTCCAAGGCCGCCGCGGCCACCGCAGAGCGCGCGGGCGGGGAGTCGCTGGAGCGCACCGGGCTGACCGACTGGACGATCGGCACGCTGACCAAGGTCTTCGAGACCCGGCGGGCGGGCCAGCCCGTGAAGGCGTACCCGGCGCTGGTGGACGAGGGCACGAGCGTGTCCGTACGGCTCTTCGACACGGAGGCCGAGCAGCAGCAGGCGATGTGGCTGGGCACGCGGCGGCTCATCCTGCTGAACATCCCGGTGAACCCGGCGAAGTTCGCCTCGGACCACCTGACCAACCAGCAGAAGCTGGCCCTGTCCCGCAATCCGCACGGCTCCATCCAGGCGCTGTTCGACGACTGCGCGACCGCCGCGACCGACAAGCTGATCGCCGACCACGGCGGCCCGGCGTGGGACGAGGCGGCCTTCCGTGCCCTCTACGAGGCCGTCCGCGCCGACCTGGTGGACACGACCGTGCGGACGGTGGCCCAGGTACAGCAGGTGCTGGCCGCCTGGCAGGCCTGTGAGCGCCGTCTGAAGGCCACGAACAGCCTGGCCCTGGTGGCGAACGTGCAGGACGTCAGGACGCAGCTGGCGGCCCTCGTACCGGCCGGCTTCGTGACCCTCACGGGCCTGCGCCGGCTGCCGGACCTGATGCGCTACCTGGTGGCGGTGGACCGGCGCCTCCAGCAGATGCCGACGGGCGCCCAGCGCGACACCACGCGCATGCAGAAGGTGCACGAGATGCAGGACGAGTACGCGTGGCTGCTGGAGCAGCTGCCGAAGGGCCGGCCGGTGCCGTCCGCGGTCACCGACATCCGCTGGATGATCGAGGAACTCCGGGTCAGCTACTTCGCGCACGCGCTCGGGACGGCGTATCCGATCTCCGACAAACGGATCGTGAAGGCGGTGGACGCGGCGGCCCCGGGCCCGGCCCGCTGATCGGGTTCGACTGCACCCCCTGAGCTGGGGTACAGTCTGATTCGCAGCCGCCCAGCGGCCGCAAATCAAGGACCTGTGGAGCAGTTGGTTAGCTCGCCACCCTGTCAAGGTGGAGGTCGCGGGTTCAAGTCCCGTCAGGTTCGCAAGAAGAGCAGGGCCCGCATCCCAAAGGATGCGGGCCCTGCTGCGTTTGACCCTCCGGGAGGCGCAGCAACCCCGGGCCCCCCGAGAACCCCGCCCCCCTGGACGCCTGCCGGGAAAATCCCCCGTCCGCATGAGGCACTCTGCGACGCACGTCCCCTTACGGGTGCATTGCGGGTTGTACAAGAGTCACAGCCTGTGACGGGAGTCACCACATGAGTTTTTGAGACTCGCACATTTATCGCACCCATACGCGTGCTCAATTTAATATGTGCAATGGCACCCACCCTGCCGGCCTCCCGCGCGCGCCCGATTCCACCCCTCCCCGGGCATGAAAAAAGGATCGCGCTGGACCCGGCGGAGTCCAGCGCGATCCGACGACAAGGACCTGTTGGGGCAGGTCCAGGCGTTTGAAGCCCTGTGGGTTTCATCGGATTGGGGGACCCGATTCAAGCCCGGTAAAGCGGGGTGCTTGCGCGACCTCAGGCCTCGCTGCGCTGCTGCGGAATACCCGCGAGCAGTGCGCGAACCTCGGCCTCGCGGTAACGGCGGTGTCCACCCAGGGTGCGGATGGACGTGAGCTTGCCAGCCTTGGCCCAGCGAGTGACCGTCTTCGGGTCCACGCGGAACATCGTGGCAACCTCAGCCGGGGTCAGCAGCGGCTCGGCATCAGGGGTGCGAGCGGTCATGAGCGGCCTCCTCGGGAGAACCGAACCATCTCGGTTCTTTCCTCTAAATTCTGCACCTTGGCCCGCGTTGCCCGAAATGGACATACGCGGGCCGAGTCGGTTATAGGACGAACGGCTTGTCCTCGGCACTACAACTACACCATCCGTCCAGCCTCGACGGCCAAACCGATGGAATTGCCCTCCGAGGTGTTCATCAGCGGCGGAAGCCGATGGACCGTCCCATAACGGACAGTCACCCCACTGTGACGATCAGTCACAGAGCGATCAGGAGTCATCAGGACCCCCCGTAGAGTGCAATGCCGAGCATTCCGCCCAAAGTTGGGTGGAAGGAACCCTCCCCGGACTCCTTGTCCTATTTTGGCACGAGGGTAGGGGAAGGGCGCAAGGGTGTAGATAGTGCGGTCCGTCACGCTTGAGCCAATGGCCCGTATCGGGACGTAGGTCCTGGAACTAAGGCCCGAATGCGTCGCGATCAAGAACCTGGGGGATCGGTCCGGGGTCAGTTCGCGAACAGTCTCTCCCGGACCTCCCGCCAGCGCTCCGCCAGCTCCGCGTAGACCGCCGCCGCCGCGGCCTCGTCCCCGGCCCGCAGCGCCGCGATCCCCACCGCCACGTCCCGGGCCGAGCGGTCGGCGCGCAGCCGGTCCGCCGGCAGGGCGTGGACCAGCCCCGCGTAGTCCAGCTCGACCATCGAGCGCGGGTGGAACTCCTCCAGCCAGCTGCCGACGTCCACCAGCCCCTCCGCGAGCCCCGCGTACCCCTCGGCGGCCCGCAGGATCCGCAGCGCCCGCGCGAGCCGCCGCCGGGCCTGCACCATCGGCGTCCGGTAGCGCATCCGCTCGCCCGGCAGGTACTCCCGCTCCTCGTCGGCCACCAGCACGAACCAGCGCAGTGGCACCTGCCACACCGCGGTACGGATCCACGGGCGCGCGTCCGGATTCCGCTCGCGCCAGCGCTCGTACTCCTCGGCCGCCCGCCGCCGCGCCCCCGGCGGGAGCGCCGCGTCCAGCACCGGCTGCGGGAACTGGTCGGCCAGCTCCTGGAGCGCGAGCCAGCCGCGCAGTCTGGTCCGCCACGGGCAGACCAGCAGCACCCCGTCCACCTCCGCCGTGAAAGCGTCCGCGCTCTCCTGCGCCGGCACCCCGACCACCGGGACCCGGACCAAGTCGGAGAGGGAGCGACGCAGTTCGTCCTGGGCCGTCGCCACCACGCCGCGCCTCGCGTACGAGGCCCAGTGCGTGCGCTCCGGCTCCGCGAAGGCCGCCAGGGGCTCGTAGACGCGCAGGTAGGAGGCGTACGGGACGGTCGGCGCCGAGCGCGCCGCGGGCAGCTTGGGGTCGGAGGATTCGCTCACGCTCTCGTACTCCCCCGCCCCGCCGGGAGCTACTCGCCGGGCCGCCCGCCGACCCCGCGCCAGGCCCGCGCCGGGGCCGCCGCGGGAGGCTCCCGTACCCCCGGAGTGTTCCGATCTCCGGACAGGTCGCCTACGCGCGGCCCGCAGGTCTTACTCTGCTCCCAGCACGCCCTCCCCCACCCGCAGGGCGGGCGTCATTCCGCCGCATCTCTTCCATGGGAGTCACCACCGTGACCGAAATGACCGACGGCGTCCTGCACACCCTGTTCCGCACGGAACAGGGCGGCCACGAGCAAGTCGTGCTGTGCCAGGACCGAGCCTCCGGCCTGAAGGCCGTCATCGCGATCCACTCCACCGCCCTGGGCCCCGCCCTCGGCGGTACGCGCTTCCACGCGTACGCCTCGGACGAGGAGGCCGTCCTCGACGCGCTGAACCTCTCGCGTGGCATGTCGTACAAGAACGCCCTCGCCGGTCTCGACCTCGGCGGCGGCAAGGCCGTCATCATCGGCGACCCCGACGTACTGAAGTCCGAGGAACTGCTGCTGGCGTACGGCCGGTTCGTGGAGTCCCTCGGCGGCCGCTACGTCACGGCCTGCGACGTCGGCACCTACGTGGCGGACATGGACGTCGTGGCCCGCGAGACCCGCTGGGCGACCGGCCGCTCCCCCGAGAACGGCGGCGCCGGCGACTCCTCGGTCCTCACCGCCTTCGGCGTCTTCCAGGGCATGCGGGCCAGCGCCCAGCACCTGTGGGGCGACCCGACCCTGCGCGGCCGCAAGGTCGCCGTGGCGGGCGTCGGCAAGGTCGGCCACCACCTGGTCGAGCACCTGCTGGAGGACGGCGCCGAGGTCGTCATCACGGACGTGCGGGAAGAGTCCGTGCAGCGGATCCTCGACAAGCACCCGGGCAAGGTCACCGCGGTCGCCGACACGGAGACGCTGATCCGCGTGGAGGGCCTGGACATCTACGCCCCCTGCGCGCTCGGCGGGGCCCTGAACGACGGGACGGTGAACGTCCTGACGGCGAAGGTCGTCTGCGGCGCCGCGAACAACCAGCTCGCCCACCCGGGCGTGGAGAAGGACCTCGCGGACCGCGGGATCCTCTACGCGCCCGACTACGTGGTGAACGCGGGCGGGGTCATCCAGGTCGCCGACGAGCTGCAGGGCTTCGACTTCGACCGCTGCAAGGCGAAGGCCACGAAGATCTTCGACACCACGCTGGAAATCTTCGCTCGTGCGAAGGCGGACGGGATCCCGCCGGCCGCGGCGGCCGACCGGATCGCCGAGCAGCGGATGGCGGACGCCCGTGCGGCGAAGGCCTCGAAGGGCTCGTCCCCGGCTGTCGACCCGTCATAACGACCCCTGACGTGCGCCCGCCGGGGTTGCGGCGAGACGGAACTCACTGCACTTCGGCGGGTCGCCCGCCAGGAAAGGGTTAAAATCGCAGCTGACCAGCGAGGACGGGGCGCCTCATTGGTCCTGCACCGGGGCACGTCATGCGGGCGGCGTACCGTATGGCCGCGGAAGCAGGTACCGTTAAACCCCTACGGACGGTCTCTCCACGGAGAGCCCGATCCGAACCATGAACGCGTGTCAGACTCTGGGGCCGTCGAGCCCCGTCACCGAGGGGGTCGAGCCATGGGGCGCGGCCGGGCCAAGGCCAAGCAGACAAAGGTCGCCCGCCAGCTGAAGTACAACAGCGGCGGGACTGACCTCTCGCGTCTGGCCAATGAGCTGGGCGCATCGCCGACGGAACCGCTGCTGCCTGTCAGCGAGCCGGTCGAAGTCGATGACGATCTGGACGACGACGACCCGTACGCCAAGTACGCGGATCTGTACAACAGCGATGATGACGACGACGAGGACGAAGAGTCCGGCCCGTCGGCACAGCGTCGCGGCGCTTGACGCTCTCCCGCGTCTCTTTCGCGTCTGCACGAAAGCCATAAACGCAAAAAGCACTGAACCCGGTCCGGGGCATCGCCCCGGACCGGGTTCAGTGCTGCTCAGCTCGCGTAGGAACCGGTGAGGGTCGCGCCCTCGGTACGGTCGCCCCGGTCGAGGATCTCGCCGGCGACCCAGGCGTCCACGCCCCGGTCGGCCAGCGCGGTCAGCGCCACGTCCACCGACTCCTGCGGGACCACGGCCATCATGCCGACGCCCATGTTCAGGGTCTTCTCAAGCTCCAGCTGCTCCACCTGACCGGCCTTGCCGACCAGGTCGAAGATCGCGCCGGGCGCCCAGGTCGTGCGGTCGACCGTGGCGTGCAGGTGGTCCGGGATGACCCGGGCCAGGTTCGCCGCGAGTCCGCCGCCGGTGATGTGCGAGTAGGCGTGGACCTCGGCCGTACGGGTGAGAGCCATGCAGTCCAGCGAGTAGATCTTGGTCGGCTCCAGCAGCTCCTCGCCGAGGGTCCGGCCGAGCTCGTCCACGTGCTGGTCGAGCGACATGCCGGCGCGGTCGAAGAGGACGTGCCGGACCAGCGAGTACCCGTTCGAGTGAAGGCCGGACGATGCCATCGCGATGACGGCGTCACCCGTACGGATGCGATCCGCGCCGAGCAGGCGGTCGTACTCGACGACGCCGGTTCCGGCGCCCGCCACGTCGAAGTCGTCCGGGCCCAGCAGACCCGGGTGCTCGGCGGTCTCGCCGCCCACCAGGGCGCAGCCGGCGAGGACGCAGCCCTCGGCGATGCCCTTCACGATCGCCGCGACACGCTCCGGGTGGACCTTGCCCACGCAGATGTAGTCGGTCATGAAGAGCGGCTCGGCGCCGCAGACGACGATGTCGTCCATGACCATCGCGACGAGGTCGTGGCCGATGGTGTCGTACACGCCCAGCTGGCGGGCGATGTCCACCTTCGTGCCGACCCCGTCGGTCGCGGAGGCCAGCAGCGGGCGCTCGTAGCGCTTGAGGGCGGAGGCGTCGAAGAGGCCGGCGAATCCGCCGAGGCCGCCGAGGACCTCGGGGCGCTGCGTCTTCTTCACCCACTCCTTCATGAGCTCGACGGCGCGGTCCCCGGCTTCGATGTCGACGCCCGCGGCTGCGTAGCTGGCACCGGTGGTCTTCTCTGTCATGACAGGAGAGAGCTTTCGTGTCGTTACTGCGGGTGGTGCCGGGCCCTGGGAGAAGCACTCGTAAAGACAGGGCCCGGCGCAGGTGGAGCCGGGGTCGCGGGTCGCGGCGCTACGGGCGCCGGAGCGCGTCGGCGGCGTCGGTGCCGCCGGCCAGCTCGCTCTCCAGGAGCTGCTTGCCCAGGAGCTGCGGGTCGGGCAGCTCCATGGGGTACTCGCCGTCGAAGCAGGCACGGCAGAGGTTGGGCTTCTGGATGGTCGTCGCCTCGATCATCGAGTCGAGCGAGATGTACGAGAGCGAGTCCGCGCCGAGCGACGTGGCGATCTCGTCGACCGTCATGCCGTTGGCGATCAGCTCGGCCCGGGTGGCGAAGTCGATGCCGAAGAAGCACGGCCACTTCACCGGCGGCGAGGAGATCCGGATGTGGACCTCGGCCGCGCCGGCCTCGCGGAGCATCTTGACCAGGGCGCGCTGGGTGTTGCCGCGGACGATCGAGTCGTCGACGACCACCAGGCGCTTGCCCCTGATGACTTCCTTGAGGGGGTTGAGCTTCAGGCGGATGCCCAGCTGGCGGATCGTCTGCGAGGGCTGGATGAAGGTCCGGCCCACGTAGGCGTTCTTGACCAGGCCGGAGCCGTACGGGATCCCGCTGGCCTCGGCGTAGCCGACGGCGGCGGGCGTGCCGGATTCCGGCGTCGCTATCACCAGGTCGGCGTCGACGGGGGCTTCCTTGGCCAGGCGCCGACCCATCTCGACACGCGAGAGGTAGACGTTCCGGCCGGCGATGTCGGTGTCCGGGCGCGCCAGGTAGACGTACTCGAAGACACAGCCCTTGGGCTTTGCTTCCGCGAAGCGAGAGGTACGCAGACCGTTCTCGTCGATCGCGATGAGCTCGCCCGGCTCGACCTCGCGGACGAAGCTGGCTCCGCAGATGTCGAGGGCGGCGGTCTCGCTCGCGACCACCCAGCCGCGCTCAAGGCGGCCGAGGACCAGCGGGCGGATGCCCTGCGGGTCACGGGCGGTGTAGAGGGTTCCCTCGTCCATGAACACGAGCGAGAACGCACCCTTGACCTTCGGGAGGACCTTGGTGGCCGACTCCTCGATGGTCAGGGGCTTGCCGTCGTCGTCCGTCTGGCCGGCCAGCAGGGCGGTGACCAGGTCGGTGTCATTGGTGGCCGCCACCTGGGTGGCGCGGCCGTCCTGACGGGGGAGGTCGGCGACCATCTCGGCGAGCTCGGCGGTGTTCACCAGGTTGCCGTTGTGACCCAGGGCAATGGAGCCGTGGGCGGTCGCGCGGAAAGTGGGCTGCGCGTTCTCCCAGACGGAGGCTCCGGTGGTCGAGTAGCGGGCGTGACCGACCGCGATATGACCCTGGAGCGAGCCGAGAGAGGTTTCGTCGAAGACTTGGGAAACGAGGCCCATGTCCTTGAAGACGAGGATCTGGGAACCGTTGCTCACAGCGATTCCCGCGGACTCTTGTCCACGGTGCTGCAGCGCATACAGTCCGAAGTAGGTGAGCTTGGCGACCTCTTCACCCGGAGCCCAGACACCGAAGACGCCGCAAGCGTCCTGGGGGCCCTTTTCGCCGGGGAGCAGGTCGTGGTTGAGTCGTCCATCACCACGAGGCACGCTTCCGAGTGTAGGCGAGATCGACCACTGGTCCGAATTGGGGATGGCCGGGAAATCTCACAGCACAGAGGGTGACTGTACGACTCTGTCTCGCTATTCGGAGCTTTGTTGACATCTACGAAGGTATTCGTACAGGCTCTCGCCCCATGCAGCCTCTCGGTGACCACTCCGTCACCCTCGTCGAGCGCCGCCACGTAGACCTGGTCCGTGTCGCGAGCGCCATCTGTCGCTGTTCTGCGTAGTCACAACTCTCCCTCTCCTTTTTCCCTTTCGCTCCGCCCAGCCCCGCCCTGCCGTGCCGCGCGCCGTCCCGCGCCCGCCCGGGGCGGGGCCGCCGAGCCGTGTCTTGGAGTACCTGTGTCTTCGTACAACAGCAGTCTGTCCCGCCGGGCGTTCGGAAGCGCCGTCGGAGTGAGTGCGGCGGCCGCCGCGGTGGGGCTCGGGGCCGGCCCGGCCGCGGCCTCCGACGCCGCCGGGACCGGCCCCGAGGAGCGCCCGTTCCAGGCCGCCCGCGGCCGGCGTTCCCGGCGCCCGAACATCCTGTTCATCCTCGGCGACGACCTGGGCTGGGCCGACCTGTCCTCGTACGGCTCCCCGCACATCAAGACCCCGAACCTGGACCGGCTGGCCCGCCAGGGGGTCCGGTTCACCGATGCCTACTCCGGCTCCGCCACCTGCTCGCCGACCCGGTTCAGCCTGTACACGGGCCGCTACCCGGGCCGGACCGAGGGCGGGCTCGCCGAGCCCATCGCCGACAAGAGCGCCGGACTGGAGCCCACCCACCCGACGCTGGCCTCACTGCTGCGCGCCTCCGGCTACGCGACCGCGCTCATCGGCAAGTGGCACTGCGGCTACCTGCCCGACTACAGCCCGACCAGGTCGGGCTGGGACGAGTTCTTCGGGAACTTCGGCGGGGCCCTGGAGTACTACTCCAAGCTGGGCCTGGGCGGCGAGTACGACCTCTACGAGGGCGACGCCACCTACAAGGACCTGCGCTACTACACGCGGATCATCACCGAGCGCGCCGCCGAGTACGTCTCCCGCGACCACGGCGGCAAGCCCTGGCTGCTGAACCTGAACTTCACCACCCCGCACTGGCCGTGGATCGCCGACGGGGACACCGCGGAGAGCGCCGAGGTCGAGCGCCGGATCAAGGCGGGCGACGCCCGGGCGCTGTGGCACGAGGACGGCGGCTCCGTGGAGAAGTACCGGCAGATGGTGGAGGACCTCGACCGCTCGGTGGGCGAAGTACTGAAGGCCCTCAAGCGCTCCGGTCAGGAGGACGACACCCTGGTCTTCTTCTCCAGCGACAACGGTGGCGAGCGCTTCTCGTACAACTGGCCGCTCTCCGGCAACAAGGCCTCCCTCCAGGAGGGCGGGATCCGGGTGCCGAACATCGTGCGCTGGCCCGCCCGGATCGACGGAGGCCAGGTCAGCCGGGTCCCGGTCTTCACCCCGGACTGGACGGCGACCTTGCTGGAGCTGGCCGGGACCCGGCCGGACCCGGCCCACCCGCTGGACGGGGTGAGCCTGGCCGGATACCTGCTGCGCGGCGAGAAGACCGCCGAGCGGAACCTGTTCTGGCGGGTGCGCGGGGAGCGGGCCCTGCGCCGCGGGGACTGGAAGTACTACCGCGGCAAGACGGGCAAGGACCAGCTGTTCAACCTGGCCGGGGACGTCCGCGAACAGGCCGACAAGGCGGCCCTGGAGCCGGCCCGGCTGGCGGAGCTGCGCGCGGCCTGGGAGAAGGTGGACGCGGGGCTGCTGCCGTACCCGGGCTGACCTGCGGATTCCGGGTGTCGCGCCGGGTCACTCCGCGGCCGAGCCGGCCGTCGCGGTCAGGCCCGTGCCGTCCGGCGCGGTGAGGGTGAGCGTCCCGCCCTTGATGCGCCAGGTGAGCGGGGAGGCTGCGAAGAGCTCGGTCAGCTTCCGCTCGACCTCGCCCACCGGGCCCTCGCAGGCCATCCGGGTCGTGGTCAGCGGCCCGAAGGTGAGCTGGGCTCCGTCACCGGCGGCCTTGGCGCTGAACCGGTTGCAGCCGAGGCTGCCGCTCGCGGCCAGGTCGGCGCTGATGGTGAAGACCGCCTTGCCGGCCGCCTCGGCCGGCAAGGAGGCGGCGCTCTCGCCGCTGACCAGGGAGGTCACGGTCCACGCGGTGGTGGTGAGCGGGGCGTCCGGGGCCGGGGGCTCTGAGCTCATCGCGATCGTGCTCCCGTCGGCGGTCTTCAAGGTGAGCCGGTTCGGCTGCCGGTCGACCGTCAGCCGGCCGGTCAGGAGCTTGGCGAAGGCCGTCTCGAACTCCGTGTTCTCGCAGGCCATGGCGGTGGTGGAGCCCGGTTTCACGGTGATGGCGCTCGCGCCGTCGTGGGTGACCGCGGCGGTGAATCCGTTGCAGCCGTAGTTGCCGGTGGCCTGGTCGGGTTCCGCCTGCGGGAAGGTGACCCGCGCGGTGGAGGGCGCCGTGAGGGTCTTCCCGCCCACGGTCAGGCTCTGCACGAACCAGGTCCCGGCCGAGCCGTGTCCCGGGTGGGTGCCGCGCGTACCACCGCCGTCACTGCAGGCGGTGGCGGCGGCCAGGGTCAGGAGGGCGACGAGGGCAGCGGGGAGGTGCCGTAGCGTGCGCATACCCCTGGGACGGATCCCCCGCGGAGGCGGTTCCATGCGGAGGCCGTTCCCCTCGGAGGCGGTTCCCCTCGGACCGGCTCAGCTCATGACGGGGAGCAGCGCCGACAGGTCGGCCCGCTCACCACTGGCCCTGACCTGCGCGTCCTCCACGGCCGCGGTCCAGTCCGTACGCCCGGTGGCCAGCCGGATCCAGGTCAGCGGGTCCGTCTCCACCACGTTCGGCGGGGTGCCTCGGGTGTGCCGCGGCCCCTCGATGCACTGGACCACCGCGAACGGCGGGATCCGCACCTCCACCGAGCCGCCCGGGGCCTTCAGCGCGAGGGCGTCGGCGAGCAGCCGGGTGCAGGCCGCCAGGGCCTGCCGCTCGATCGGGACGTCCAGGCCGGCGGCCCGGTTGAGGTCGTCGGTGTGCACCACGAGCTCCACGGTCCGGGTGACCAGGAAATCGGCCAGGGTCATGTCCCCGATCCACAGGTCCAGCACCCGACTGCCCGGGTTCGCCGCCAGCTCCTCGGCCATACGGGCGCCTGCGCGCTCGTACAGCTCGGGCAGCGGGGCGCCCTCCAGGGTCTCCCTGGCCGCCTCGGCGATCTTCCCCGCGAGCGAGGCGGTGGCGGAGGGCCATTCGACGGCCGTCAGCTCCGGTACGGCGGCCGGGGAACGGGTCAGCCCGACCGCCAGCGACTCGGCGATCCACGCGATGTGCGCGGCGAGTTCGGCGACGCTCCACGCGCCGACCCCGCTGGGCCGCGCGAGCTGCTCGTCGCCCAACTCCCTTACTGCATCGGCCACATGCCCGAACTGCGCGGTGACGGCTGCACGGATCTTCGCGGCGTCGTAGGTACGCGCCCTCTTCTTGGCGGGTGGCATGGCCCGACCCTATCCGCCGGGGCCGACAGCGGGCCGGGGCCCGAGCGCCCGAGCCCCCGCCCGGAGGACTCCGGACGGGGGCTCGGGTACGAGCGCGGGCGGGATCAGGCGAGCAGCGCCGGGATCGTCGCCTCGTGAGCGGTACGCAGCTCCGCGAGCGGAATCGTGAACTCGCCCTGGATCTCGATCTCCTCGCCGTCCACCACGCCGATGCGGGTGGCGGGCAGCCCCCGCGCACCGCACATGTCGGTGAAGCGGAGCTCCTCGCTGCGCGGGACGGCCACGATGGCCCGGCCCGCCGACTCGGAGAACAGGAAGGTGAACGCGTCCAGGCCCTCGGGCACCACGATCCGCGCACCGTTGCCGCCGCGCAGGCAGGACTCGGTGAGCGCCTGGATCACGCCGCCGTCGGACAGGTCGTGCGCCGCGTCGACCATGCCGTCGCGGGACGCCGAGATCAGGATCTCGCCGAGCAGCTTCTCGCGGCCCAGGTCCACCTTGGGCGGCATGCCGCCGAGGTGGTCGTGGACGACCTGGGACCAGGCCGAGCCGCCGAACTCCTCGGCGGTGTCGCCGAGCAGGTACAGCAGCTGGCCGGCCTCCGCGAACGCCATCGGCGTACGGCGGTTGACGTCGTCGATCACACCGAGGACCGCCACGACCGGGGTCGGGTGGATCGCGATGTCACCGGTCTGGTTGTACAGCGAGACGTTGCCGCCGGTCACCGGGGTGCCCAGCTCCAGGCAGCCGTCCGCGAGACCGCGGGTGGCCTCGGCGAACTGCCACATGACGCCCGGGTCCTCGGGCGAGCCGAAGTTGAGGCAGTCGGAGATCGCCAGCGGCTTGGCGCCGGTCGCGGCGACGTTGCGGTACGCCTCGGCCAGCGCGAGCTGCGCACCCGTGTACGGGTCGAGCTTCGCGAAGCGGCCGTTGCCGTCGGTGGCCATGGCCACGCCGAGGTTGGTCTCCTCGTCGATGCGGACCATGCCCGCGTCCTCGGGCTGCGAGAGCACCGTGTTGCCCTGGACGAAGCGGTCGTACTGGTCCGTGACCCAGGACTTCGAGGCCTGGTTCGGGGACGAGACCAGCGCCAGGACCTGCGCGCGGAGCTCATCGGAGGTCTGCGGCCGGGGCAGCTTGCCCGCGTCGTCGGCCTGGAGGGCGTCCTGCCACTCGGGGCGCGCGTACGGGCGGTGGTAGACCGGGCCCTCGTGGGCGACGGTGCCCGGGGGCACGTCCACGATCTGCTCGCCGTGCCAGAAGATCTCCAGGCGCTCGCCGTCGGTCACCTCACCGATGACGGTGGCGATGACGTCCCACTTCTCGCAGATCTCCATGAAGCGGTCCACGTACTGCGGCTCGACGATCGCGCACATGCGCTCCTGCGACTCGCTCATGAGGATTTCCTCGGGCGAGAGCGTCGCGTCGCGCAGCGGGACGGTGTCGAGCTCGACGCGCATGCCGCCGCTGCCGGCGGAGGCCAGCTCGGACGTGGCGCAGGAGAGCCCGGCGCCGCCGAGGTCCTGGATGCCCGCGACCAGCTTCTCCTTGAAGATCTCCAGGGTGCACTCGATGAGGAGCTTCTCCTGGAAGGGGTCGCCGACCTGCACGGCGGGGCGCTTGGTGGGCTTGGAGTCGTCGAAGGTCTCGGAGGCGAGGACCGAGACGCCGCCGATGCCGTCGCCGCCGGTGCGGGCGCCGTAGAGGATGACCTTGTTGCCGGGGCCGGAGGCCTTGGCGAGGTGGATGTCCTCGTGCTTCATCACGCCGATGCAGCCGGCGTTGACCAGCGGGTTGCCCTGGTAGCAGGCGTCGAAGACGACCTCGCCGCCGATGTTCGGCAGGCCCAGGCAGTTGCCGTAGCCGCCGATGCCCGCGACCACGCCCGGCAGGACGCGCTTGGTGTCGGGGTGGTCGGCCGCGCCGAAGCGCAGCGGGTCGACGACCGCAACCGGGCGGGCGCCCATGGCGAGGATGTCGCGGACGATGCCGCCCACGCCGGTGGCCGCGCCCTGGTAGGGCTCGATGTAGCTCGGGTGGTTGTGCGACTCGACCTTGAAGGTGACCGCGTACCCCTGGCCGACGTCGACGACGCCGGCGTTCTCGCCGATGCCGACGAGCATGGCGTCGTTCTGCGGGACCTTCTCGCCGAACTGCTTCAGGTGGACCTTGCTGCTCTTGTACGAGCAGTGCTCGGACCACATGACCGAGTACATGGCGAGCTCGGCGCCGGTGGGCCGGCGGCCGAGGATCTCCCGGATGCGGGCGTACTCGTCCTCCTTGAGGCCGAGTTCCTTCCAGGGCTGGGAGGCGTCCGGCGTCTCGGTGGCGTTCTTGACGGTGTCGAGGCTCATGCGGAGACCAGCTTCTTCAGGACCGAGGTGAAGAACGGGAGGCCGTCGGTGCGGCCCGTCCCGATCAGCGGCTCGACCGCGTGCTCGGGGTGCGGCATGAGCCCCACCACGTTGCCCGCGGCGTTGGTGATGCCGGCGATGTCGCGGAGCGACCCGTTCGGGTTCACGTCCACGTACCGGAAGGCCACGCGGCCTTCGGCCTCAAGCTCGTCGAGGACGCGCTCGTCGGCCACGTACCGGCCGTCCACGTTCTTGAGCGGTACGGAGATCTCCTGGCCGGCGCTGTAGTCGCCGGTCCACGCGGTCTCCGCGTTCTCCACCCGCAGCTTCTGGTCACGGCAGATGAAGTGCAGGTGGTTGTTCCGGAGCATCGCCCCCGGCAGCAGGTGGGCCTCGGTGAGGATCTGGAAGCCGTTGCAGATGCCGAGGACCGGCATGCCGGCCTTGGCCTGCTCGATGATGGTCTCCATCACCGGCGAGAACCGGGAGATGGCTCCGGCGCGCAGGTAGTCCCCGTAGGAGAAGCCGCCCGCGAGGACGACCGCGTCGACCTGGTGCAGGTCCTTGTCGCGGTGCCACAGCGAGACGGGCTCGGCCCCCGCGAGGCGGACGGCGCGCAGCGAGTCACGGTCGTCGAGCGTTCCGGGGAACGTGACGACTCCGATGCGAGTGGTCACCGTCAGGCCTCGACCTTCACGGTGAAGTCTTCGATGACGGTGTTGGCGAGGAACGTTTCGGCCATCTTGTGGATGCGGTCGAGGGCGGCCTGGTCGACCGGTCCCTCCACTTCCAGTTCGAAGCGCTTCCCCTGGCGGACGTCGGCGATGCCCTCGAATCCCAGGCGCGGCAGTGCACGCTGCACCGCCTGGCCCTGAGGGTCGAGGATCTCCGGCTTGAGCATGACGTCGACTACGACGCGTGCCACTGGCACTCCCGATGGGTGGTTGGTGCGAAGGCGGTTCCCTCAGCGTACCCGGCCGAAATTTCTACGCGGGTAGATATCTCCGGGGCGCGTTCGGGTGCGCGATCACACACCCGTTTCGGCTTCACCAACGCTTCGCAAAATCCACCGGAAAACCACGCGCCCGGCATTGCGGCGGGACACGCGGAGATAATTAACTGGGCTTCGCAATGCAATGAGAATCAAGGTACAAAGGATTCCACCGGGGCAGCGGCTTTTTTTGCCGTACGACCCGGGACGGAATGAGGCATTGCTCCGAAACATCCACACAGGCGACATCACCGCACGTCCAACGGGTGAGCGGCGTCGCACGAAGGGACCGATATCCGTGGCGCAGCGCGTAGTAGTCACGATCTCCGACGACATCGACGGCGGAGAAGCGGCGGAAACGGTCACGTTCGGCCTGGACGGTAAGTCGTACGAGATCGACCTCAATCTGGCGAACGCAAAGAAACTGCGGAAGAGCCTGGAGCCCTTCGTGGCCGCAGGACGCCGGCAGGCCCGTTCCGGGAAGGCGTACAAGCACACCTCCCTGGCCCCCGACCCGGCGGTCGTCCGCGCCTGGGCCCGGTCCAACAACCTCGACGTGCCGCCGCGCGGCCGCATCCCGAAGCGGGTGTACGCGGCGTACAACGAGGCCCACTGAGGCCTGCCCGGGGCCCTCTAACGGGGCCCGCCGGGGGCCGATTTGCCATCCACCCCCTCCGGTCCGCTAGTGTGTGGATCACGCCGAGGGGCCAGACCGCAGGTCAAAGCCCCGAAGGTCGTGCGGGTGTAGTTCAGTAGCAGAACATCCCCCTTCCAGGGGGAAGGCGCAGTGTGCGATCCCTGTCACCCGCTCTGCAACGCTTTACAGACCACTCCGGTGGATCGGGTAGAGTGATGCACGCATCGCGACGGCATTCATGTCGGAGCAGCATGCGGACGTAGCTCAGTTGGTAGAGCACCACCTTGCCAAGGTGGATGTCGCGCGTTCGAGTCGCGTCGTCCGCTCAGCGAGCAAAGGCCCTGATCGATGATCAGGGCCTTTGTCGTATGCGTTTACCGTGGACGTGTGGACGTCGGCTGGTGTCGACCAACGTCATCGGGGGGCTGGGACCGTGTCGAAGCTGACGGGGTGGTGGAGGAACCGCAGCAGTGCGGCCAAGGTCGAGCTCTACACCCGCTGGTCCTTGCACTTCTTCATGCTCCTCGAATCCTTCGCGGTGCTCTTCGGCCTCGCCCCCGAGGGTCCCGGCGCCGTCGCGGGCGCCCTGCTCCTGCCCCTGTGCGCACAGATCGCGCTGAGTGGATTCGTGGCTTCCAGGGCGCTGGACTGGGTGCTCGGCCGGCGCGAGCGGCCCGTACGCCTGGCGGTGGCCCTCGCCGCGCTGACCGCCGCGCTGGCGGTCGCCGTACTGGTCCTGCGCTCGGCCGGCGCGCTCTCCCAGGCGGGCGTCGCCCCCGCCCTCGTGGTCAACACGGTCGCGTTCGCCTCGGGTTCGCTGACGCTGGCCCTGACCCGGGTCCGGCACATGCTCTGCGTGGCCCCGGCCGCGGGCGCCGCGGCGGTGGCCGTGGCCCTGGCGGTGGGCCATCCCGTCGGGGAGGCGACCGGCTACGGGATCGGCGTCCTCCTCACCTGCGGCCTGCTCGTCCTGGCCTGCGGCTTCTCCTCATGGCTGCTGAAGACGGTGTACGAGCTCGACCGGGCCCGGGAGCTCCAGGCACAGCTCGCCGTCGCCCAGGAGCGGCTGCGCTTCGGACGCGACCTGCACGATGTGATGGGCCGCAATCTCGCGGTGATCGCGCTCAAGAGCGAGCTGGCCGTCCGGCTCGCCCGGCGCGAACGCCCGGAGGCCGTGGACCAGATGATCGAGGTCCAGCGGATCGCGGCCGAGTCCCAGCGCGAGGTGCGCGAGGTCGTACGCGGCTACCGCGAGGCGGATCTCACCGTGGAGCTGGAGGGCGCCCGCGGGGTGCTCGGCGCGGCCGGAATGGACTGCCGCGTCGAGGTGGAGGCGGGCAGTGCGCTGCGCCCCGAAGTGCAGTCGGCGCTGGGCTGGGTGGTCCGGGAGGCGACCACCAACGTCCTGCGGCACGGGGACGCCCGCAGCTGCGTGATCCGGCTCACGGCACCCGACGGCGGCGCGCTGACGCTGGTGGTGGAGAACGACGGGGCCCCCGAGGTGCCGGCCGGACCGCCGGGCTCCGGACTCGCGGGCCTGCGGGAGCGGCTCGCGGCGCTGGACGGGACCTTGGAGGCCGGCCCGGTCGGCGGCGGCCGGTTCCGGCTGCTGGCCCGGATCCCGGACGGACGACTGCGAGGACTGGAGGCGCGGGCATGAGCCCCGTACGCGTACTGCTGGCCGACGACGAGCACCTGATCCGCGGCGCGCTCGCCGCGCTGCTGGCCCTGGAGGACGATCTGCTGGTCGTCGCGGAGGCGGCCTCGGGGCCGGAGGCCCTCGCGATGGCGCGCGCCCACCGGCCCGACGTGGCGGTGCTGGACCTGCAGATGCCGGGGGCGGACGGTGTGAGTGTGGCCACATCGCTGCGGGCCGAACTCCCGCACTGCAAGACCATGATCGTGACGAGCCACGGCCGTCCCGGGCACCTGAAGAGGGCCCTCGCGGCGGGGGTGCGGGCCTTCGCGCCGAAGACGGTGTCGGCGCAGCGGCTGGCCGAGCTGATCCGCACCGTGCACGCCGGAGGCCGTTACGTGGACCCGGAGTTGGCGGCCGACGCGATCAGCGCGGGGGACTCCCCGCTGACCGCGCGCGAGGCCGAGGTACTGGAACTCGCGGGGGACGGGGCGCCGATCGCGGAGATCGCGGAGCGGGCCTCGCTCTCGCCCGGGACCGTACGGAACTACCTGTCGTCGGCGGCGACGAAGCTGGGCGCCGAGAACCGGCACACGGCAGTGCGTCTCGCACGCGAGCGAGGTTGGGTATAGTAGTTCTCGCGTTACGGCGCACCTGCGGACATAGCTCAGTTGGTAGAGCACCACCTTGCCAAGGTGGATGTCGCGCGTTCGAGTCGCGTTGTCCGCTCCATCGAAGAAGCCCCCGGTCCTGTGACCGGGGGCTTCTTCGTGTCTCAGGCCCAGGAGAGGCCGGTGAGCCGCTCGTACGCCTCGATGTACTTGGCGCTGGTCCGCTCGGCGACCTCCTGCGGGAGGGCCGGCGGCGGGAGTTCGCCCGTGCGGTCCCAGCCGGAGGCGGGGGAGGTGAGCCAGTTGCGGACGAACTGCTTGTCGAAGGAGGGCTGCGCGCGGCCCGGCTCCCACTGGTCGGCCGGCCAGAAGCGGGAGGAGTCCGGGGTCAGCACCTCGTCGCCGGCGACGAGGGTGCCCTCCTTGTCGAAGCCGAACTCGAACTTGGTGTCGGCCAGGATGATCCCGCGCTCGCGGGCGATGTCCCGGGCCCGGCCGTACACGGCCAGGGTGGTCTGGCGCAGCAGCGCCGCCGTCTCGGCGCCGGTGGTGCGCGCGACCTCCTCGTACGAGACGTTCTCGTCGTGCTCGCCGACCTCGGCCTTGGCGGCCGGCGTGAAGATCGGGGCGGGCAGCTCGGAGCCGTCCACGAGCCCCTCGGGGAGGGCGAGTCCGCAGACCGTACGGGTCTTCTCGTACTCGGCGAGGCCGGAACCGGTGAGGTAGCCGCGGGCCACGCACTCGACCGGGACCATGTCGAGGCTCTTGCAGATCAGCGTGCGGCCGGCCCAGTCGGCGGGGGCACCCTCGGGCAGGTCCGTGCCGATCACGTGGTTCGGGACGAGGTCCCTCAGCTGCTCGAACCACCAGAGGGAGAGCTGGGTCAGGACGCGGCCCTTGTCCGGGATCTCGGTGGGGAGCACCCAGTCGTACGCGGAAATGCGGTCGCTGGCGACCATGACGAGGTTGCCGTCGCCGCCGCGGTAGAGGTCGCGCACCTTGCCGGTGTGGAGGTGGACGAGGCCGGGCACCTGAACCGGCTCGGGCTTTTCGACGAATCCGGACACGGGGTCTCCCTGTGGTTCTGTACGAGCGCAGCCCCATTCTCCCGCACGAGGGCAGGTGCCCGGTTCAGGGGGTGCGCGGCGGGGTGCCCTGCGGAGTGTCGGCCCGGCTCAGTCCCGTTTGCAGATCCGGTCGAGGAGGTTGGCGGTGGCCCGCTGGACCCGTTCGTCGACGTGGCCGGGGCGGTCGAGGGCCGGGGACCAGGCGAAGGTGCCCGAAGCGAAGACCAGGGCGCCGCTCGGGGCCCGGTACAGGGAGGTCTCCTGGTGGCGCTTCGCGCCCTCGCTGTCGCGGTACGGGGAGTGCGCGAGCAGGATCCGGTCCTGGTGCTCGGGCAGCTGGGTGCGCGGGAAGTACCGGTCGGCCTCGCCGGCGACCAGTCCGGGGAGTTCGTCGTTCTCGACGGCGCCGGTGGAGTCCCAGAGCCAGTGCGTGGCATTGCGCACGATCAGGGGCGCGGGCTCGGGGACCCGCCCCGCGTACTGGATGCCGAGCAGCTGCTGCTCCGGGCGGTCGACCTCTCGCCAGAGGCTGGGGCGGCCGGGGCCGCGGCGTTTTCGGCAGGTGAGGAGCCGGTCGTCGACCCCGGAGGGGGAGGGGCCCAGCTCGACCTGCCAGTACATGGTGTTGGCGGAGAGGAAGACGAGCGAGGTGCCGTGGTCGCGGGCGCGCTCGACGGTGCGGCGCATGGGGGCCGACCAGTACTCGTCGTGGCCGGGGAACACCAGGCCGCGGTAGCGGGTGGGGTCGACGCGGCCGGCGTGCAGATCGCGGGTGTCGGCGTAGGCGAGGTCGTAGCCGTAGCGCTCGGCCCAGCGGATGAAGTCGTAGGCGTGCCCCACGTGCAGGGGCAGGCCGGCGCCGGCGTAGGGCCGGTCGAAGGAGACGGTGATGGCCGCGTCCTGCTCGCCGAGCAGCCGGCCCGCTTCGTCCCAGGCGTGGTAGAGGCTCGCGCCGGTGTGCCCGTCCTCGGGGTAGAGGTTGTAGGCCTGCCAGGTGATGTCGGGCAGCAGCAGGAGCAGATCGGCGGGGTGGTCGTCGCGGACGGTGAAGGGGATGTGGGACCGGTACCCGTCGGCGGTGGTGAGGACGGCGACGTACGCCCCGACGCTCCAGTAGGAGGGGACCTGCAGCCGCCAGGAGAGCCACCAGTGGTGGCAGGAGACGGTGCGGTCGGCGGTGAGGGGGGCCGGCTGGACGATGCCCGAGAGCCGGGGACTGGTGGTGATCTTGGAGGCGCCGTCGCCGCCGTAGTGGCCGATGCGGTAGACGTCGACGGAGAACTGCTGGGGCGGGTCCACGGTGATGTGGAAGTCGATGGCCTCGCCGGGTGCGACGGCCCCGGTGGAGGCGAAGCCCTTGATCTGCCGGTGCACGTCGTCGGCGGTGCGCGGGCCGCCGTTGCCGCGGGCGCGGGGGATCTGGCCGGGGGCGAGCGCCGGGTCCACGTACCAGGGCACGACCTGGCCGGTGTCGTCGAAGTACAGCTCGCTGCCCCGGAACCACGGCAGCGGGCCCTGGCCGAAGGGATCGGTCACCGCGTGCGCGAGCGCACCTGATTCCCAACGCCGGATCTGGTCCGCACCACCCATGTCGCTCCCCTCCCTCGCTCCCCCGAACGGTCCCTGAACACGCTGACACGGCAGGGTTTCAGGACATCGAACCGCTACCGGTCCCAGCACATCACATAACGCACTCATTCCGTCACCGTTCGCCACATCCGGAGGCGCGGAGTGCAGGGCCCGCCGGGCCGGCCGCGGGCGCGGTGGCGGGCGCGGCCGCGGTCGCGGCGGCCGGCCCGGTCAGAGCAGGCGGACCGGCTTCTCCGGGCGGACGCCGAGCTCCGCGAGCCAGTCGCGCAGGGGCTCCGGGTCCCCGTCCTCCACCAGGCTCAGCACCCGGGGGGCCAGGTCCGCGCGCCGCTCGCCGCCGACCAGGAGGACCGGGCCGTCCAGCCAGTCCAGCCCCGGCGCGGCGTCGGCCGAGTCGACGGCCGCCGCGCACACCATCGCCGTCACGTGGTCGGCGAGCAGATCCCGCCCGCTGCGGGGCGGCTGGAGCGGGAACAGCGGCACGGCGTCCGCCCCGCGCGCCACCGCGGCGCCACCGCCGTCCGCGCCTGCGCCGGCCCCTGCGGAACGTTCCTCCCTGGCCAGGTCACCGCTGAGCCGGCCGGCCAGCGCCTCCGCGGCCGCGCACTCCCCGGCGTCGTCCGTCAGGTGGCGCAGCACCCGGTCCAGCGTCGGCCCCGGGCCGGCCGGTACGGCGAGGGCGTCCAGCGCCACATGGAGCCGGGCCGCCTCCGCACGCCATTTGCGGTCCACGACCTCCTCCGGATACGCCGCCCAGTCCACCGGCGACCAGTCCGGACCGGTCTCGGCCGGACCGCCGTGGAACAGCCGGGCGGCGAGCAGCGAAGCCGCCTCGTCGATCACCCCGGGCCGCTCCAGCAGATCGCAGGCGGGCCGCTCGCCGAGCCGCGAGGTGAAGCCCTCGGCCAGCCGGTCCCGCCGGGACAGCTCGGTCAGCGCGGAGACCACCCCGGCGTCGAGGTGCGCCGGCCAGCGGCCCATCCGCCACGCGGGCAGCGCGACCCGGGTCAGCAGCCGGTCCCAGCCCGCGTAGGCGAGGCCGACCTGCTCCTGGGCGACGATGCGCAGCCCGTAGTCCACACCCTGTGCGCGATCCGAGGCGGCGGCCGCGACCCCGCGCTCCATCTCGGCGGCATCCGCCTGGCACAGCCTCAGCAGCAGCCGGGCCGGACGGCCGATCCAGCCGAGGCCGGGCCGGCTGCCCACGTCCACCGCGGCGTCGAGCCCGCGCACGAAGCCCCGGGCATCGGCTATGTCCGGATGCGCCGAAGGACCCGTACCGGCGACGACCGGCGCCAGGACCGCCCGCAGTTCGGCGACCCGCATCCACCACAGGAACGGCGAGCCGATCACCAGCACGGGAGCCGCGCCCGGCTCCGCCTCGCGCCCGCCCGATATGCCGCTGCGCCGGTGCGCAGCATGCGTACGGTCCTCCAGCCAGCTGTCGCAGTCCGGAGTCAGGGCTATCGCCGAGGGCGCCGGCACGTCCATCCGGTCGGCCAGATCCCGCACCATCCGGTACAGGTCGGGCGCGGCGGACTCCGGCAGCGGCACCGTCGGCGTCACGGCCGGGCTCGCCCGCAGCACCACCGCGGCGAACACCCCGCCGACGAGCAGCACCAGTACGGCGACCACGCACACGACGAGCGTCACCGCGGGCCAGGGGTCACCGGCCAGCCGGCCCGTCATCCGGGCGCTCAGCAGCACCACCGCGAGGGCGGCGGGCAGCACCCCGAGGGCCAGTGCCCGGCTGCGCACGCGCAGCACGGCCAGGGCCCGGGAACGCGCGGACGGCGCGCCCCCTTCCACGATCGAACCGGTTCCGGACACGGCCGGACCTCACCCCCTCTGCCCTGCGGCGGTTTTGCTCACTCCCCCACTGTGACACCCGCCACTGACACCGCAATGCCGGTGGGCCAAGTGCCGGAATGCTTGGCATCGCACCCTAGTTGGGGAGCGAGCGGCAGTCAGCCGGACCGGGTGACCATCACCCGATGGAATGGCTTTGGGTAAAGGTGGCTGCGTTCGAACGAGGCCGGATGCACTCGCGCCCGGACATGCGCGCGGGCCCGGGCGCACCTGGGTGCGCACCGGGCCCGCGGGGCGGAAGTCCCGCCGCTCGGCCTGCTCAGCGGCCTTCGGCCGCCTTGGCGGCGATGTCCGTACGGTGCTGGGAGCCGTCCAGCCGGATCCGCGCGACGGCCTTATACGCCTTCTCGCGGGCCTGTGCGAGATCGGAACCGGTCGCCGTCACCGACAGCACGCGGCCGCCCGCGCTGACGACCGCCTCGCCCTCGCGCCGGGTCCCGGCGTGCAGGACGTACGCGTCGGGACCGTCCTCGGCGGCCACCTCGGCCAGGCCCTCGATCGGGTCCCCGGTGCGCGGGGTCTCCGGGTAGTTGTGGGAGGCGATCACGACGGTGACGGCCGCGTCCGCGCTCCAGCGCAGCGGCGGCTCGGTGTCCAGGGTGCCGTTGGCGGCGTGCAGCAGCACGCCCGCGAGCGGGGTGCGCAGCCGGGCCAGGACCACCTGGGTCTCGGGGTCGCCGAAGCGGGCGTTGAACTCGATGACGCGGACGCCGCGCGAGGTGATCGCGAGGCCGGCGTACAGGAGCCCGGAGAACGGGGTGCCGCGGTGGCGCAGCTCGTCCACGGTCGGCTGGAGGACGGTCTCCATGACCTCGTCGACCAGCTTCGGGTCGGCCCAGGGCAGGGGCGAGTACGCGCCCATGCCGCCGGTGTTGGGGCCCTCGTCGCCGTCGAGCGCGCGCTTGAAGTCCTGCGCGGGCTGGAGGGGCAGCACGGTGACGCCGTCGGTGATGGCGAAGAGGGAGACCTCGGGGCCGTCGAGGTACTCCTCGATGACGACGCGGTCGCAGCCGAGCGCGTGCGCGCGGGCGGCGGCCCGGTCCTCGGTGACCACGACGCCCTTGCCGGCGGCGAGGCCGTCGTCCTTGACGACGTACGGGGCGCCGAAGGCGTCGAGGGCCGTGTCCACCTCTTCCGGGGTGGTGCACACGTAGCTGCGGGCGGTCGGGACGTCGGCCGCGGCCATCACGTCCTTGGCGAACGCCTTGGAGCCCTCCAGCTGCGCCGCTTCCGCGGACGGGCCGAAGACGGGGATGCCGGCGGCGCGGACGGCGTCGGAGACGCCGGCGACCAGGGGCGCCTCCGGGCCGACGACGACCAGGTCGGCTTCGAGTTCGGTGGCGAGGCGGGCCACGGCCGCGCCGTCGAGGGCGTCGACCGGGCGCAGCTCCGCCACCTCGGCGATGCCGGCGTTGCCGGGAGCGCAGTACAGCGCGTTGACGTCGGGGTCGAGGGACAGAGAGCGGCACAGGGCATGTTCGCGGGCGCCGCCGCCGATGACGAGGACCTTCACGCCCTGCAGCCTAGCCCGCGTGGCGCGATGCCCTTCGTGCGGCCACCCAATGAGACGGCCCTACTCGTTCGTATATTCCTCTATGACGGTGGCTCCGAGCTCGCGCACGATGAGGTCGTGTCCGGTCAGGGCGCTGTCGACCAGGTCCGGATCGTCCTCCTCCGGTACGTCGTCCTCGGGCGCGACCGGCGGCGGTGCCTGCCGTACGGGGGGCTGCGGCGCGGAACCGCCCTGCTGGGCCGGGGGCTGCGGCGGCTGGTACGGCTGCTGCTGCGGGGCGGGACCCGGCTGCTGGGCGGGGGCCGGGGCTGCGGGCGGCGGGTTGTAGGCGGGGGCGGCCGCGGCGGAGTACGAGGACGGGGCCGAGGCGGCTGCGGGCTGACCGCCGCCTCCGCCCACCACGGCGTCGATCTTCCAGTTGACCTGGAACTGCTCGGCGAGGACCGCCTTGAGCACGTCCTCGCTGCCGCTGCTCGCGAAGTTGTCGCGGGCTCCGGGGTTGGGGAAGCCCAGCTGGAGCGTCGTCCCGTCGAAGCCGGTGACCTGGGCGTTCTGGCTGAGCAGGATCCAGGTGAAGCGGCGGCGGTTCTTGACGGCCTCCAGGATGCCGGGCCACATCGCCTGGACCTGCCCGGCGCCGGCGGCCATGCCGGGCGAGGGGGCGGCGGCGGGAGCGGCTGCGGCCGCGGCCGCGGGGGCCGGGGCGGCCGGAGCCGGGGCGGGGGCGGCCGCAGCGGGCTGGCCCGAACCGGGCGCGGCGGCACTCGGCCAGGCACCGGCGGCGGGTGCGGGGGCCGGGGCGGGGGTGGCAGGGGCGGCGGCAGCGGCTCCCGGCCAGGCGCCGGGGGCGGCTCCGCCGCCGGGCTGCGCGGCCCCGGGCCACGCCCCGGCCGCGGCGGCGGGAGCCTGCGCGGGAGCGGGAGTCGGGGCGGGAGCCGGAGCCGGAGCCGGAGCGGGCGCCGGCGCGACTGCGGGATCCGGCTCGGGAGCCCGTACGACGCCGGCGGCGGCCCGCGCGGCGGCGACGCCCCCGCCGGGGCCTGCCGGGGCCATGCCGTGGGCCTCGGGCCCGGGCACGTAGCCCATGGCGGGCCCGCCGGCCGGGGCGACGGCCATGCCCGCGGCGCCGGCGCCGGGGGTGAACCCGCTCCGCTCCAGCCGGTCGAGCCGGGCCTGGAAGGACCGCTCGTCGTCGAAGGCGGCGGGCAGCAGCACCCGGGCGCAGATCAGCTCCAGCTGGAGCCGCGGCGAGGTGGCCCCGCGCATCTCGGTGAGCCCGGTGTTGACCAGGTCGGCGGCGCGGCTCAGCTCCGCGGCCCCGAACACCGACGCCTGGGCCTGCATCCGCTCGACGACATCGGCGGGGGCGTCGATGAGCCCCTTCTCCCCGGCGTCGGGCACGGCGGCCAGGATCACCAGGTCCCGCAGCCGCTCCAGCAGGTCGGCGACGAAGCGGCGCGGGTCGTTGCCGCCCTCGACCACCCGGTCGACGACCTCGAAGGCGGCCGCCCCGTCCCCGGCGGCGAAGGCGTCGACGACGGAGTCGAGCAGCGACCCGTCGGTGTACCCGAGCAGGGAGGTGGCCATGGCATACGTCACACCCTCCTCACCGGCACCGGCGAGGAGCTGGTCCATGACGGACATGGAGTCACGCACGGATCCGGCGCCGGCCCGCACGACGAGTGGCAGCACGCCGTCCTCGACCTTGGCCCCCTCGCGCCCGCAGACCTCACCCAGGTATTCGCGCAGCGTTCCGGGCGGCACGAGCCGGAACGGGTAGTGGTGCGTCCGGGACCGGATGGTCCCGATGACCTTTTCCGGCTCGGTGGTCGCGAAAATGAACTTCAGATGCTCCGGAGGCTCCTCGACCACCTTCAGCAGGGCGTTGAAGCCCGCCGAGGTGACCATGTGGGCCTCGTCGATGATGTAGATCTTGTACCGGCTGGAGGCGGGCCCGAAGAAGGCCTTCTCCCGCAGGTCACGGGCGTCGTCCACGCCACCGTGCGAGGCGGCGTCGATCTCGATGACGTCGATCGACCCGGGCCCGTTGCGCGCCAGGTCCTTGCAGGACTGGCACTCGCCGCAGGGCTCGGGAGTGGGACCCTGCTCACAGTTCAGGCAGCGCGCCAGGATGCGCGCACTGGTGGTCTTGCCGCAGCCTCGCGGCCCGCTGAACAGGTACGCGTGATTGACCCGGTTGTTCCGCAGGGCCTGCATCAGGGGGACAGTGACATGCTCCTGTCCGATGACCTCGGCGAACGACTCGGGGCGGTAGCGGCGGTACAACGCAAGGGACGACACGTCTACGAGGTTATCCGGGTCCACCGACAAAGACGCCCCGCCGACGGCCGCGCAGGCCGCCCCGGAACGCAAAGCGCCCCCCACGCACCCGCCAGAGCCCACTTACCCTTGCTGCCTTCCGGCCCTGGGGGAGTTGGGTGAGATAGCGCCACGTGAGGGGCTGGGCCCCACCCTAGCGGATGAAAGCCCCCGGAATCGACCCCGCCCCCGCCCCGGACCCGACCGGGAACCCGCCCAGGTCGCCGCCCGGATCCCCCGCCGGCGATCACGTTCGCGAGCACCCCTCAACGTCTTGTATTGTTTGCGGCGGAGGATTCGCCTAGTGGCCTAGGGCGCACGCTTGGAAAGCGTGTTGGGGGCAACCCCTCACGAGTTCGAATCTCGTATCCTCCGCCAGTGCCTCACCGGGCACGTTGTCGAAGGGCCCCACCGCTTGCGGTGGGGCCCTTCGCGTCTCTCCGTCTCAGTTTCCGTCTCAGTTGGGGTCTGCGGCCCCCGCAGCGGGGTCCGAGCCGGTGGCCGGGGCCGCCTCCTCGGTAGCGCCCCAGAGCGCGTCACCGATCTGCTTGGCGACGTTCTTCAGCATGGGTCCGGTCACGTGCATGTACCGGGCGCGCATCCGCGCCGAGCCGCCGGGCTCCCAGCCCATGATCGCGTCGACCACCACATCGGGGACTCCCAGAAGCAGGAGCACGGTCCCGGCGGTGTGGCGTGCGTCATGGAGACGGCCGTCTCGCACGCCCGCGTCGTCCAAGAGTTTCTTCCAGATCCTGATGAAGAAGACCCAGCCGACCGCAGGGACTCAGTCGTCATCGAGTACACCAGTGGCGACGCCGGTCAGCGCTGCACCGCGATGCGGGCCTTGGCTGGGACCGAGCACGGTGTCATCGCTTACACCCCGACCGGGATGGCGGTGGACTCGAACGACTGCCTCAGCGTGAAGCTCGGTACACCCTGATCAACCACGCTTCCCTGGTCTCATTCGGCCCCGTCCAGGGCTGTCCGGGCGGGGCCCCGCTGCCCGAACCGCCTCCGTGTTCCACGTGGGTCCCTCGACGTCTCCTGGCCAGCGTGCGGTGATCGTGAGGCCGCCGGGCCGCCTGAGGACCCGGCTCAGTCAGGCGCTCCTTCCGATCGAGCCTTCCTCGTCGACGCGGCAGGTGAGGCGAGCCCTGGTCGGGTCTGTCCAGCCGACAGACCCGACCGATGCCGTGTTCGCTGCGGACAGGAACGCCTCTGTTCAGGTGGTCGGATCGAGCTGTTCGGCGATGAGTTGGAGGATGTCGGGCCTTGTCATGCCTGTTCCTCTAGCGAGGGAAATGAAGTGTCGGCATGCGTCGATGACCAGGGCCTGACCGGAGGCTTCGGCGGTGACGACTGCGCCGCGTCCGGGGCGGAGTTCGATGAGCCGCTCGTCCCTGAGAATCTGGTAGCCGCGTAGGACGGTGTGCATGTTGATGTCCAAGGTGCGGGCCAAGGCGCGGGCGGAGGGCAGGCGGTCGCCCCTGCGGACCTTGCCGTCGGCCATGCTGCGGCGTACGGAGGCGGCGATCTGCTCCGCGAGGCTCTGGGGTGAGGACGGGTCGATGGTGACCAGCATGTCAGGGACCTTTGCGTCCGTGAGCCAGGAGATCGTTGGTGAGTTCAGCGGCGGTGCCGGCGTCGTCGATGGTGATCACGAACTGGTTGCCGCCTGTCAGGGTGAGCCATAGGGCGTCACCTTCGCGCAGCGATATGGAGCTGAGGCCCGGGTTCCAGCGGTAGCCCCATCCCCCGATCTCAGTGGGCCGGGTCCAGCGGGCGGAGGCGCTCTCGATGCGTTCGAGGGGAAATCGCCGGCGCAGGAAGGGAAGCACAGCGGAGCCGGCGGTGACGCCGTAGGCAGAGACGGTGACGCGGATGGCTCCGGTCGCCAGGAAAGCCGCGGAGACGATCAGGAGCCACAGGGCGATGGCCCTGTGCGGGCGGTCGACGACCGCGACGACAGTCAGGCCGACAGCCGAGACAACGCCGGTGGCGAGCATCCAGCCGCTGGCCAGGAAGCGATGCCAAACCATTACCGGGTGCGAAGCAAAAGGGCGGTTCATGCCCGCCTCCGGGAGACAAGCCAGACCACAGCGCCCACTGCTGCACCGACTGCGATGGCTACAGGCAGTTGATAGAAGGGCAGTTGGATGCCGTGTCCGTCGGAAACGCTGACGGCCCGCATGACGGCAACCAAGGCGTAGGCGGTAGCGGCGGACAGGCCGGAGGCGAAGACGGCCAGCGACCTGACCGTCGTCAGGGCCGACCTGGAGGAGAAGCCCGCGGCCATCGTGCCGACGGCTTCGATCACGAACAACAGCATGTATTGGCCAAGTGTTGTGGCGGGTGAGCTGTAGCCGTCGGCGGCGCCGTCGAGGGTGAAGTGAGTGGCGATCTTGTCGGGGAACGAGTCCCGGAGCAGCAAGAACGCGATTGAGGTGGCCAATGCCCCGACGGCGAAGGGCGCGGCGACTAAGGCCGCGCGTCGCGTGAGGCTGGCAGACGGCGCGGGATGCGTCGACATCGACATCGATCCTCTCTGTGGATCACGTCACTGGATTTGTTTGCATCGAGATAGAACAACCATATCGGTTGGTGATCCGTATGCCCAGGCTGCTGTCAGCTACACGCAACTGTGGGCACTTGGCTTGATCGCCTGACGTCGCCCCATAAAGAACGTTGCCCTGCCATCGAACACTTGTAGCTTTCACTCGTTCATGATCCACGGTTGCGATGAGTAACCACTGGAACATCACGAGAAACAGGGAGCTATACATGCACAGGCGCACAAGCGTCGCCATCGCCGCCGTAACCATCCTCGGGCTCGGCGGTGTCGTAGCCCAGCAGGCCGTGGCCACACCCGTAGCGAGCCAGGCCGGTTCGTCCTTAGCCTCCGCGTCCACCGCCGAGGCCGCCCAGGACGGCCGGGCCCTCTTCGAAGGCCTGGCCTTCGCCCAGGGCTCCGTAGCAGCAGAACTTGCCGACTCCGGCAAGTTCGTGGATGTCGCGGCGCTCCGCGAAAAGAACAGCACTGCCGAGCAGCGGCAGGCCGTATCCGGGGTCCTGGACCGGATACAGAGGGAGCGGCCGGAGTTCTTCGGTTCCTTCTCGGCGAAGCTTCGCTCCGGCGACCCGCGACAGGTGGAAAGCGGGGTCGCCGAGGCCGGCAAGATCCTGCAGTCGCTGGCATCGTCGAAGGCGGCCAACGCCGGCGACATCGGAACCGGAACCGCTCAGTGCGCGACCGTGGTGCTCGCCGTCAACGTCCTGGTCGCCGTGAACCTCGGTGGCGCGGTCAACGTCGCCGTCGCCGTCAATCTCCAGGCGGCGGGCAACATCGTGAACGCGCTCAACTTCTGGTCCTCGCCGGCCAACGGCGGGAGTTCCCTGACGAAGGACGAGCAGATCGCCGGGCTGACGCAGGTCCTGGCGGCCTAAGCGCGGCGCACAGCGGCGGGCCGGCCTCCAAGGCGCCTGGCGGCCGGCCCGCCGCCCCTCGTCCTCCGCTTCCCGCAGGCCACAAGGCTTCGCCGACCAGTCAAGGGCACGCCCGTCCCATGCGTCTCACCAACAGAATTCAGCTGCACTCCCACTCTCCCGACCACTCGGTCACGGTGCCCCGCACCTGGGTCACGGCGACGACCGCGGCTTGGGTCGTCATCTGCCTCTACGTGGCCCAGAGCTTCCTGCCGCACAACACCATCTCCCTTCCCGGGCAGGGCAAGACCCGGAAGGTGGCGACCGTGATTGCTCCCCAGGGCTGGGCCTTCTTCACCAAGTCCGCAAAGGACCCTCAGTACGCCCCCTACCGCATGACCGGCGGCCAGTGGCACAGTGCGGCGCTCACCCCGCACTCCAAGCCGTCGAACGCCTTCGGGCTCGACCGCGCCTCCAGATCCCAGGGCATCGAGGTAGCCCTGCTGCTCCACCAGGAGAACGTCACGTGGACCCTGTGCGCGGAAGCGCGTTCGGTGACGGACTGCCTGAAGAGAGCAGCAGCCCAGGCAACGGCGACGAGCAACCCCTCGCCGGACCCAACCCTGTGCGGACGCGCCGCCGTGGCGGAGATGCGGCCGGTCCCCTGGGCCTGGCGTCACCTCTCCCCTGAGCCTCACACCCCCGAGCGCATCGCTGTCTGGGATGTGACGTGCCCGTGAACCAACGACGCATCCCGCTGCCCTGGACCAACGTCTACGGCCTCGCCCGCACCCTCGTTGCCCTGGGCACCGCCGGAACCCTGGCTGCGTCGAGTGCCGAAACCCTGTTCCGGCCCGTGGCCACCATCGGGGACTACCCGGCCTGCACCTCCACCACCGCAGCCAGCATCTTCTGCCTTTCTCCGGACAACTACACGCACCTGACCTGGATCAAATGGGCGTGCGTCATCGCCCTCTTGGTCGTCGCATCGGGCTGGCGTCCCCAGCTCACCGCACTGCCTCACGCCTACATCAACTACAGCGTCTTCTCCGGCATCGCGATCGTCGACGGCGGCGACCAGATCGCCCTGATCCTCTCCGTCCTGTTCGTCCTCCCGGCCCTCGGGGACAGGCGGCGCTGGCACTGGGCACAACCTCAAGCGCGGACGCCGCAGACGCGCGCCACCCAACTGCTCGCGCTCATCGGCACCGGCGGCCTGGTCATGCTGCGCCTCCAGATGATCGTCGTCTACTTCCAGGCCGCCGTCGCCAAACTGCCCCACGGCGAATGGCAGGACGGAACCGCCATGTGGTACTGGGGCACCAACCTCGACTTCGGCCCCGCCCCATGGCTGGACACGCTTGTCACACCTGTCATTGGCACCCCGCTCGGAGTGGCGCTGATGACCTGGCTGCCTCTGGTTATCGAGGGCTCCCTCGCCATCTCCCTGCTGCTGCCGCAGCGCCTGCGATGGTGGGCCATGGGCGCCGGCCTCCTCTTCCACCTCTCCATCGCCCTGATGATGGGTCTGTGGAGCTTCGCCCTCGCCATGGCCGGAGGAATTCTCCTGCTGTGCCTGCCACTCGGCTCCACCCTCCAGTTCCACATCACCAAACCAGCAGTCCCCACACCCTCCACGCCCGAACAGGAGGCCGAGCCGGTGCACGTTGGCGAGCAAGCCGGGGCGGCCGCACTCCGACGGCGCGGGCAGATGGACGAGACGGGACTCACACAAAGTCGGCAGTAATGCCGACAGGAAGCCGCACACGAGGGTGCGCACGCCGAAGGCGGCGTCAGCAGCTCAGGAGGCAAAGGAGAATCCCTATGGCCGAACGTCCAATCCTGCTTTTCGACGGCGACTGCGGCTTCTGCACCAAAGCCGTCAACACCGCCGTGCGCCTGCTGGACACCGACGCCGACATCACCCCCTGGCAGTTCGCCGACCTGGACACACTGGGCGTCACCGCCGAACAAGCCGACCGCGAGGTCCTGTGGATCGAGCCCCGCACTGCGGTCGTGCACGGCGGCGCGGATGCGGTGGCCGACCTGATGAAGCAGAGCCCGCGCCGTTCCTGGCGGCTCGCGGGACAGACCATGGCAATGCCCCCGCTCAACTGGACCGCCCGGCTCGTGTACCGGGCCGTGGCCATGAACCGCCACCGCCTCCCAGGCGGAACGGCAGCCTGCTCCCTGCCCGCCCATCTGCGGCCCGCGACCCGTGACGGCGCCTGACACCACACTCGAGCGGGCTTGGGGGCACAGCCACCAGCCGATCGCTTGGTAGCCGGTCTCAGTTCTGGTCTCATTCGCCCCCATCCAAGGCTGTTCGGACGGGGCCGAGTCGAACGCTCCGCCGCAGGTCAGGACAAGTACGACCTCAGCCGGACGGGCGGACGAACATTTGGAAAGCGTGTTGGGGGCAACCCCTCACGAGTTCGAATCTCGTATCCTCCGCCAGTGCCTCACCGGGCACGTTGTCGAAGGGCCCCACCGCTTGCGGTGGGGCCCTTCGACGTTCCTCAGGTCTCGTTGTCCTGCGTCTTTGTCCGCAAGACCTTCTCCGCGGGCCCCCAGATGGCCTCCGCGATCTTCTGCGCCACGTCCTTCAGCATGGCGTCGGGCACGTGCAGGTACCGCGCACGCATCCGGGCAGACGTTCCCGGCTCCCAACCCATGATCTGGTCGATGACGCGGTCCGGAACCCGGCCTTCCGGCCGCACGGATCAGCCTCCTTGCACCCGTGCGCGCATCCAGCGGGCACTGTTGCCTGGATCAGGCTTGCCGCTGCGCTCGGGCGTGGCGGGGTACCAGCGCTCCTCCCATGACGGCGGCTGTGACCACGGCCGCGACAACGGTGAGGGCCAGCCATCCCGCGGGGATGGAGATGTCGGTCTCCATTCCGGTGAGGAAGGCCACGGAAGCCGCAATGCCCCATCCAGTTCCGATGATTCCACTCGCCACGATCAGCAAGGCGGACATGGAGGAGGCCAGTCGACGGCGCCACCAGGCGCTGGCGCCCACCGCGCCAAGCATCTGGTACTCGCCCCTGAGGTCGGAGGTCCAGAGGCTGACCATCGCAGCGACGATCACCATCGTGGTCAGCGCGGAGATGGCTGCCACGATCGGCTGGAGCCTCTGCACCGCGCTGACGACCGAGGGACCGGACTCCACTGCGACTGTCGAGTCCGCTTGCGTGTCCGCAGGAAGGCCGCGGAGGACCTCCTGCTGCTTGAGCTTGGAGTCGCCGTGGAGAAGGTAGGTGTCGGGGCCAACGGGGATGATCTTCGACTTCCGTGCACCTGCCGGGCTGACCAGGACCGCGGGGAGCTGCTGATACTCCTCGCCTCCGGTGCTCTGCGGTCGAATCAGGGACAGCGTCGCAGTCGTCTCAAGAACGAAGCCGTCCTTCTTGCGGGCCTGGGCCACCAGGTCCACTGTGTCCTTCAGTCCCGCCGGGGTGACCGCGACGGCCGCCTCCCCGCTCTCGTACCGGCTTCGCTGCTCATCGGTCAGCGTCCCGGCCAGAACCTGCGCGGCTGCGGCATCCGCGATCCCGACCGTCGGGAAGGGGATCTGCGAGGCCGAGGCCGCGTAGCAGGAGTGCCAGTCGTTCTGCCCGTACTTCAACAGCCCGCGGTCACTGATGCAGCCGAGGAAGTCCGTCCGGGGAGATACCGCGACCTGCTTCCCGTCCCGCCCGATGGCCGCGCGTTTGTAGCTGGTCGACACCTCGGCAGCCCCGGCGGAGCCCCTCAGCGCAGCCCGCTCCGCATCGCTCAGAGCCCGAGGGGTCACGATGAGAGCGGCGTTCTGCGGCAGCGACGCCTGATATTCGTCCCGCTGCTTCTGGGCCACGGAGGATGAGGCCACCAGGACCGTGGTGGAAACGGCGGCCACGACACCCAGCGCAATCAGCGTGGTGGCGGCCCGAACGGGAAAGGCGAGCAGGGACCTCAGGGCGGACCGCAGCAGTGTGGGCAGGGGCAGGTACGCGGTGTCCGCGCGGCGGGTGGCCGCCGCAGACAGGGACATGGCCGTGCCCGTGATACCGAAGATGAAGACCGCGACCCCCAGGACTGCGGTCAGCGCGCCGGCACCTGCCACCGCCGCGGCCAGACCGGTAACCGTCGCTGCCACAAGGCAGCCGGCAGCAGCCGTACGCAGGTGCAACTGACGATTGCTGTGAACCGGCGGAACCGCCTTCAACAGGGCGGTGGGATGTTCCTTCAGGGCCGCACGCGCGGGCAGCGTCGATACGACGACCGTGACAGCCACGGCCGTCACGACGAGGATCAGCGACGTGAGCCACGCGCCGTCCACTGCCCCCCAGTCAGCGCCCGCGCGCTCCGCCAACGCCGGCGCAGCCACGTGGGCCACGCCCTGCCCGACCGCGACGCCGACGAAGGATCCCAATACGGATACGCACAGCGCGTGCGATCGGAAGAACGCGGAACTCACTTGGACCGGAGCGCCGAGGGCGGCCAGCAGACCCATGTGCCGGCGCTGACTTCGCACGACGACGGCGAAGGCTGCGGTCACCAGGAGGCTGATCTCTGCCAGCAGCCCAAATCCGACGAGCAGAGCGGTGGAATCCGTGGCGTCGCTCTGCTCGGCGATGGCCGCGGCTTGGCTACTGGGCGTGTACGCGTAGCCGGTGCTCCGCAGCTTTCCGGACGCCGAAGGCAGGTCGGCTTGCGGCGGCAACCCGACGAACCATCGCGGGCTCCCCACATCTTTGGCCGATGACAGCGCCGCGGCGGTCCGGGCTCCGCCCGGTGGCAGGGCGAACAGCCGGTGACTCAGACCGTTGCGGTCGGATACCAGGCCCGAGACCGTGAACCGCGTTTCGCCCACCGAGACCTGCTGTCCGACGTCCGTGACGCCAACCGCCTTCGCCAGCGCGGACGACAGCACGATGGTCCCGTCCTGGGTGGAAGGAGCACCACGGTCCTTGCGGTACAGGCCGGCAGTGAGCGGATCAGCCAGGTCGACCGCCCGTCCGTCGACGGTGCTCTGCTGCCCCTCCGGGCCACGAACCACGAGGCCGATGACGTCGATGTCGTAGGCGAGGCGTGTGTCGTCGGGTAACAGGGCCGCCACCTGCGCGGTGGAAGCAGCCGGGTCGGCCGCGTTCTCCTTCTGCTCTCCCGAGAGAGTGCTGATCCGCCCATCGGCGGTGCCGTATGCCACGGCCCTGGCCTCGCTGATCGAGACACGGGAGGTGGCACTCAACGCGGCCACCGCCGAGCCGACGGCGACGGGCAGAGCGATGGCCAGGCAGACGAGAAGCGTGCGCAATCGGCTACGGCTCGCCAGACGCCAGCCGAGCATCCACGCCAGGCGGCGGTGGCTGACGCGGCTCAAGGGGCACCTGCCGCGACGATACGGCCGTCCTGTAGACGGACCACCTGGTCCGCTGCGGCCGTCACCTCCGGGTTGTGGGTGGCGATCACACAGGCGACGCCACTGGCCGCGACCTCCCGCAGCAACCCGATGACGTGCTCGCCATTCGCCGAGTCCAGGGCCCCGGTGGGCTCGTCGGCCAGTACCAAGGGCCTATGGTCGGCAATGGCCCTCGCAATCGCCACCCGTTGCTGCTCACCGCCGGACAGCTGATCCGGGAACTTCCGGGTGTGGCGGGGGACGCCCGTCCTCTCCAGTGCCTCGACCGCGCGCTTGCGCGCCTCCTTCCGCGGCATCCCTGACAGTTCCAGCGGAAGGCAGACGTTCTCCAGCACCGTCATAGTGCGGATCAGGTTGTACTCCTGGAAGACGTAAGCCACGAGACCGGCCCGAGTCCGGGTCAGCTCAGCGGGCCCCATCTTGGTCAGAACATGTCCGGCGAGCGTGACGGTCCCGGACGTTGCCTGCTCCAGGCCACCCGCGATGTTCAGCAGTGTGGACTTCCCCGAGCCGCTGTGACCGACCACTGCGGCCAGCGTCCCGGCGTGAAAGTCGACCGTGGCGGCATCGAGCGCGACATGACGCGTCTCGCCTGCCCCGTATATCTTGTGAACGCCCTCAAGCCGGAGGACCGGTTCGAGCGGCCCTCCGGCTTGAGGTGCAGTGGAAACCGCAGTGCGCATGTTCCGGAAACAACCTCTCTTGGGATCTGCGGAGTTGTCATCGCGGAGCGCCCCGCGGTGAGCTGCGGTTCCGGTCAGGAACTAGGAGGCGCGGGTCTCCATGATGGCGCCCCGCATGCTGAACCAGCACCACCCGTTCTGGGACGACTGCCAGCCCGAGACCCAGCTGGTGTAGATGTCCGGCGCGCCCGTGCAGTCGCCGCGGCCGCGAGCCTGACCGCCCACGACGTCACCGCAGGAGATCCACACGCCGTCCGAGTTCTTGCCGTACGAGCCCACTGAACAGTCGGCGTACACCGTGTTGGCACCGGTCGGCGCCGCCTGGGCCGGCGCTGCGGCTGCTACGCCGGCGAATGCGATGGCACTGATGCTGAGCGCCCCTACCTTGCGTCCGAGCTTGCCTCGTAACACGAGATGTTCCCCCTCCGGGAAGTTGGTGCGGAAACGGATCTTCGGTCGTGCAGCAAGAACTCAACCGTCCGGAAAGCGGTGGGAGGAACCGTAGATCTCGCCACCCTCGGGGTCCTGGCGCTCCCTGATGCCAGAGTGGCGGCTTCGGGCATAGGACACGCGCGATCCTCCGGGAACGACTGGAAAACTACGCCCGAGCCTGCGATACCCGCCCGATCATTGCGAACGCGATACGCAACGGACACCGATCACGGCCGATCACCACCTGCACGGATACCGATCACCCGTTGCTCTGCCTCCAGGTGCCGTATCTCGACTACTCGTACCGCCGTAATCACAGGGCAATCAGCAGTTCAGAGCAGATACGGCCAAGGCCCGAGGATGCCGTGATTCCGGCACGCCCTCCATCAGCAATTACGGGCGAGAGGTGTCCAGATCCTGGAGGGACAGGGGCCTCGTCCTGACCGGCCGAGGACAGCAGGAGCCCAGCCGACGGCCGAACCGATCGGCTGCGCCCTGTGATTGTCGATTTCCAATCGCTCAGCTCGGTGACTGAGGTGAGCAACGCGCATAGGGTCGCGGGGCGCTCGCCGAGATCGACGGCAACCGCCGGAGCGACCAAGCGGCGCACACCGCACTCACGGGGATGATCGAGGCAGCCGCACCGCTGAGGCACGCCGGCTTCTCGGCTGACGTCGTGGTCCGCCACGGCTCGGGTCCCTGAGCTGGCTCCGGACCCGAGACCGGTCTCAGTTCCGGTCTCATTCGTACTCGTACGAACATTTGGAAAGCGTGTTGGGGGCAACCCCTCACGAGTTCGAATCTCCTATCCTCCGCCAGTGCCTCACCGGGCCCTTCGACGTTCCCCGTGCCGACTTTCAGCCGGACGCCCCCGGAAGGGACGGCCTAGAGCCCCCGCTCCCGGCGCTGCGAACGGCGGGCGGTCGGCAGTGCCCGGCCCAGCGCTAGCACGCTCAGGCCGAACATCAGGACGCCCAGGGGTACATGGAGCGACGGTATGTGCGCGATGCCCAGCACCACCTGCACCGAGGCGAGGACCAGGAAGCCGGACGCGTACAGGATGGGGCGGGGAGTCCCGCCGCCCGGGCGCCAGGCCAGGATCGCGGCGAGCACGTACAGCATCGATGCGCCGTACATCACGCGCGCTCCGACGCCGTGCAGTGTCTCGCCGTAGGACGTGGACAGCAGCAGTCCGGCGGTGGCCGCCTGGAAGAAGACGGCCAGGGTCTGCAGGGCGATCGCGACCCGCAGGAAAGTGCGGGTGCGCCGGTCCGCGGTCGTCCGGTCCGCGCTCGTCCGGTCTGCGGTCATCTCGTCCGTGGTCTTCCGGTCTGCGGTTGTCCCGGTGGCCATGGTGCGGTCCCCTCTTCTGCCTCGCGGCGGTGGCTCGGTACTGTCTCGACAGTCCGACGACGTGGGCCCGCGAAATGTGAGGCGAACCAGAGGAACAGGGAGCGGTCGCTGCCGTGAGCACCTCCGATCCGGACCCGCGCGCGATCTTCGGCGAGCGGCGCCACCTCATCGCCCTCGCCTACCGGCTGCTCGGGTCGCTGACCGAGGCCGAGGACGCCGTACAGGAGACCTACGCCCGCTGGTACGGGCTGTCGCCGCGACAGCAGGAGGCCGTCGAGTCGCCCGGCGCCTGGCTGACGACGGTGGCCGGCCGCATCTGTCTGGATCTGCTCGGCTCCGCGCGGGTCCGCCGCGAGCGCTACGTCGGCGCGTGGATACCGGAGCCGCTGCCCGACCGTACGGAGTGGATCGGCGGGCCGGCCGACCCCGCCGACCGGGTCGCCCTGCACGAGTCGGTGAACATGGCCTTCCTCGTCGTACTGGAGTCGATGACACCGGCCGAACGCGTGGCGTTCGTCCTCCACGACGTCTTCCGGTACCCCTTCGCCGAGATCGCCGAGATCATCGCCCGGTCACCGGCCGCCTGCCGGCAGCTGGCGACCTCCGCACGACGACGCGTTCGCGCCGCACAGGCCCCCGCGGAGACGGCCGCGACCGCGACGGCCGGGCAGGCCGGCCTGGTGCGGCGTTTCAAGGAGGCGTGGGAAGCCCGGGACATCAAGGCCCTCGTCGGCCTCCTCGACCCCGACGCCACGATGGTCGCCGACGGCGGCGGACTGGTCGGCGCCGCGCTCCGCCCGGTCGAGGGCGGCGAGCGCATCGCCCAGTACCTGATCCACATGGCCGCCAAGGCTCCCGGGCTGATGCTCCTGGAGCGGACGGTCAACGGCCGGCCGGGCCTGGTGGCCCAGTACGCCGGCACCACCGTGACCGTGGCGGCGTTCGACCTCGCCGCCGACCGCATCACGCACATCTGGGCGGTCCGCAATCCGGAGAAACTCCGTGCGTGGAACCGGGAAGACACCCCCTAACGGATCTGGCCCGCCGCCCACTCGGCCCACTCCCGGCGCATGGCGTTGAAGCGCAGGCCGTACTCCAGGGCGATCCTGCCGTGGACCGAGAGCGGATCGTCGCCCCAGTCGATCGACGCGTCCAGCCGCCGCAGGTCCTCGTACTCCTGCTCGGACAGCTCCGCCAGCTCGGTCAGGTAGCCCCGCGCCTGCTCGGGGGTGAGCACGCCGAGGAAGAAGACCCTCAGCAGGATGTCACTGCGGGTGTTGCGCTGGGGCTTGATCTCCGTCAGCCAGTGGCGCAGTTCGGCCAGGCCCTCGTCGGTGAGGGTGTACTCCTTGCGCCCGCGCGGGCCTTCCGCCGAGACGCTGATCATTCCGGCGTCGGCGAGCTTGGCCAGCTCTGTGTACATCTGGCTCTGGGTGGCGGGCCAGACGTTGGCCAGCGAGGTCTCGAAGCGCTTGAGCAGGTCGTAACCGCTGGCCGGGCGCTCTGACAGGAGTCCGAGGAGGGCGTGTCGAAGGCTCATGGTCTTCACCTTACATTCCATCCTTGACATATCAGTACTGGAACATCTACTTTCGACATGTCAGAACAGGAATGTCAGCAGCCAAGCCCGGGGGTTTCCGATGTCGTACGTACGCACCTTCCTTCCGTGGATCGTCTTCGCGGTGGTTCCGTCCGCCCAGTGGCAGTGGGGCGCGCTCGCCGGTCTCGTGGCGGCCGTCGCGGTGACCGTCGAGCAGCGCCTGGCCGGTGCCGGGTTCGACGCGCTGATCATCGAACTCGGCTCGGCGCTGTTCTTCGCGGCCCTGACGGTCATCGCCTTCGCCGACCCGCACTCGGGCGTGCACGACTACTCGGCGGCCCTCTCCTCGGCCACCCTGGCCCTCATCGCCGGGGGTTCGCTGCTCGTGGGCAAGCCGTTCACGCTGGGCATCGCGAAGCGCACCACCCCGCGCGAGGTCTGGGGCCTGCGGCCGTTCATCCGGACCAACGTCGTCATCACCGCCGTGTGGACCGCGGCCTTCGCGGTCACCGCCGGCGCGCTCGCGGCCCTCGCCCACGCCGGCCACGGCCACTCGACGTCCGCCACGCTCGTCCAGGCCGCCGGGTTCGTCGTCCCGATGCTCTTCACCGTCCGCTACTCCGCCGCCGTCCAGGCCAAGGCCAAGGCCCAGGCCACCGGGCAGCTGTAGGGTGCGGGCGTGTCGTCGTACTCCATCGGGCAGGCCGCCGGGCTGCTGGGCGTGAGCGCCGAAACCGTCCGCCGCTGGGCCGACGGGGGGCGGCTGGCCGTGCGCCGCACGGCCGACGGGGCGCGCTCCTTCGACGGGGTGACGCTCGCCGCCTTCGCCAAAGCGCGGGCCGGTGAGCCGCGGCCGCAGCCGCCGGCGGGCAACGGAACGGCCACCTCCGTACGGAACTCCTTCGTCGGGATCGTCACCGCGGTGCGGCTCGACGACGTGGCCGCCCAGGTGGAGATCCAGTCGGGCCCGCACCGGGTGGTGTCCGTGGTGACGCGGGAGTCGGTCGAGGAGCTCGGGATCGCGGTCGGGGTGTGCGTCACCGCCCGGGTGAAGTCGACCGAGGTGTACGTCGACGTCCCCTGAGCCCGGGTCATGAACCGCTACGTGCAGCGCAGCGCCGCGTAGAGGTCCAGCTTGTGGTCCAGGCGGGACAGGTCCCGGCCCGTCAGGGACTCCACCCGCTCGATCCGGTAGTGCACCGTGTTGACGTGCAGGTGCAGGGCCTCCGCCGTGCGCGTCCAGGAGCAGTTGTTGGCCAGGAACACCTCCAGCGTCTCGCGCAGCATCCCGTCCCCGAGCGCCCCGAGCGTCCGCGTCGCGTAGACCGACCGGACCTCCTGCGGGACCCCCGACAACAGGGCGGACAGGGTGTCCAGTTGTTCCACCGCGCGGACCGGAACGGTCTCGTCCGTCGCCGTCAGGGCGAAGCGGGCCTGGTGCATCGACGCGCGTAGCGCCTCGGCGCCCGAAGCCGGCGCACCCGCACCGAGCCGGAGATCGGCTTCCGGGCCGCCGCACGCCTGGATCAGCGGCCAGACCGGGCGGAGCCGGCCCGGGACGTCGACCGCCGCGTCCTGGTCCTCGTACAGGACCGCGACCGAGCGCCCCACCGCGTACGGGACGTCCTCCAGGTGGGCCAGCGCCTCGGCCAGGGCGTCCCCGTCCGTCGCCGTGAGCACCCGGTACGGGCCCCCCGCCGGGAGCCCGGCCGCGGCCAGTGCCTCCTCCAGGGCCCCCGGGTCCGTGGCCTGCTCCTCCGCCTCCAGCAGTACGGCCAGCTCCCGGCCGGCGGCGGCGCGCACCGTGTCTGCGCGCCGGGCCCGGCCGTCGCGGTACTGGGCGAAGACCTCGGCGATCTCGTGGAGCACCCGCGGGGGCGCGGCGTCCGCGTCCGGCACGTGCAGCAGCCAGGCGTCGTACGGGGTGCGCTCGGACTCGATGCGCAGCGAGAGCCCCTCGCGCAGCGCTCCGCCGCCCGCCCGCTGGGCCGGGATCGCGGGCGCGGAGGGGGTGCGGGCGACGGTGCGGCCGCTCGCGGTCAGCAGGTAGCAGGCGACCTTGCCCAGGTGCGCGCAGGCCCGGTCCAGCAGTTCGGCGGGCCCCGCGCCGCCTTCGAGGAGGCGGCTGAGCTCGGCGCGCACGTTCTCGGGGAGCGCGAAGAGCCGGGTCGGGCGGCGGCTGAGGTCGCCCCACTGGCGCAGGTAGACCGCCTCGGTGACCGCGCGGAAGCTGGTCTGCGCGGGCACGGCCACGAGCGGTACGCGGTGGGCCCGGCAGGCGGCCACCAGTTCGTCGGGGACCCGGCCGTGGGTCTCCTCGCCGGCGAGGAGGGCGGTGGCCCCGGCCTCGGCGAGCGCGGAGACGAATCGATCCGCCTTCACCAGGTCGCCGTCGGTCCACCACACCAGGCCGCTGAGTACGAGCTCGCCGGGGCCCAGGAAGCGGCGCGGGTCCTCCAGGTCGGTGGCGGTGACCCCGCTGACCTCCTGGCCGAGAAGGGCGTCCTCGCCCCAGAGCAGGGTGAGGCCGAGGTTGTCGGACTGGAGCAGGTCGAGGACGTGCATGCGGGGCTCCTTGCGGTGGGTGGTAACCCACATTCGCGAGGCGAATACGAGAGTCACCATCGTAAATGCAAGGGCAAGACCCCAGTCAGCCTCTTGGTTGATCCTCCAGGACGAACCGTCCTGAGTCCAGCGGTTTCCGTGCTCGGCCACAGTCGTCCCGGGCCCGCCCCCGTTGCTTCACTGACTGGAAACGCTCGGTTCCCCGGGTGTCCCGAGTGGAGGGGGTGGCTCACCTTGGATCTCAACACCGTGCTCGACGTGCGCGACGCACGCCGCCGCGAACCCTGGCGCCCCGGCGACGCCTGGCTCGGTGGCGGCACGTACCTCTTCTCCGAGCCCCAGCCCCACATCCGCCGGCTGATCGACCTCTCGCGCATGGGCTGGCCGCCCCTGTCCTGGCAGCCCGACGGCGACCTCGACATCGCCGCCACCTGCACGATCACCGAGCTGTCCCGGTTCGGCCGCTCCCAGCCGGCGACCGCCGCGACCACCACCCCCGCCGCACCGCTGATCGAGCAGTGCTGCCGGGCCTTCCTCGCCAGCTTCAAGATCTGGAACATGGCCACCGTCGGCGGGAACCTCTGCAACGGCCTCCCGGCCGGCCCGGTCATCTCCCTGGCCGCGGGCCTCGACGCCACCGTCCTCCTCCAGGGCCAGGACGGCGCCACCCGCCGCATGCCCGTCACCGACTTCATCCGCGGCGCGGGGGTCAAGGACCTGCGCGAGGGCGAGCTGCTGCGCTCCGTACGCGTCCCGGCCCGCTCGCTGACCTGCCGCACGGCCTTCCGACAGGCCTCCCTCTACGGGCTCGGCCGCTCCGGCGCCCTCGTCATCGGCACCCGTGACCCCCAGGACGGCTCCTTCGCCCTCACGGTCACCGCCGCCACCACCCGCCCCTTCCGCTTCTGGTTCGCACTGCCGCCGACCGCCGCCGAGCTGCGCGAGGCGATCGACACCGCCGTCAGGCCGGACGAGTGGTTCGACGACATCCACGGACTGCCCGACTGGCGGCGCCACATGACCCTGCGCCTGGCCGAGGAGATCCGCCGCGAACTCACGTCGGCGTCGCCGGAGCTGGAGCTGGAGCCGGAGGAGGAGGAGGAGGAGGTTTCCCGATGAGCTTCGAGATCGAGATCAACAAGGAGCGCTTCGACACCGAGCCCCGCGCCGGCCAGTGCCTGCGCACCTACCTGCGCGAGCGCGGCTGGTTCGGCGTGAAGAAGGGCTGCGACCAGGGCGACTGCGGCGCCTGCACCGTCCACGTCGACGGCCGGCCCGTGCACAGCTGCCTCTACCCGGCCGTCCGCGCCGAGGGCCGCTCCGTCACCACGGTCGAGGGCCTCGCCGAGCCGGGCGGCGAACTCCACCCGGCGCAGCAGCAGTTCCTCGACGCCCAGGGCTTCCAGTGCGGGTTCTGCACGGCCGGCTTCCTGATGACCACCGCCGCCCTCCAGGCCGAGCAGGGCACCGACCACGACGACGGCAAGCTGGAGGACCTCCCGCGCGCCTTCAAGGGCAACATCTGCCGCTGTACGGGCTACCGCGCCATCGAGGACGCCGTACGCGGGGTGAAGCACACCGAAACCCCCGAACAGGGTGCGGCCGTCGGCAGGAGCCTCGGCGCCCCCGCCGGCCCCCTCGTCGTCACCGGAACCGCCCGCTACACCTTCGACGTCGAGGTGCCCGGGCTGCTCCACATGAAGCTGCTGCGCTCCCCGCACCCGCACGCCCGCATCGTCGACATCGACACCCGCGACGCCCTCCAGGTCCCGGGCGTGCACGCCGTCCTCACCCACCACGACGCCCCCGACAGGCTGTACTCGTCCGCCCGCCACGAGCATCCGACCGAGGACCCGATGGACACCCGCGTCCTGGACGACGTGGTCCGCTTCGTCGGCCAGCGCGTGGCGGCGGTCGTCGCCGACAGCGAGCAGGCCGCCGAGGAGGGCTGCCGCCGCGTGGTCGTCACGTACGAGGAGCTCCCGTACGTGATCGACCCGGAGGAGGCGATGCTTCCGGGCGCCCCCGTCATCCACCCCAAGGGCCCCGAGTCGGGGATCTTCCGCGCCGAGAACAACGTGTGCGGCGAGGTGCACGGCACGATCGGCGACATGGAGAAGGGGTACGCGGAGGCGGACGTCGTCTACGAGGAGACCTTTCAGACCCAGCGCGTGCAGCACGCCAGCCTGGAGACGCACGGCAGCGTCGCGTACTTCGAACCCAAGGAGGAGGGCGGCGGCGAGCGGATCACCGTCCGCTCCTCCACCCAGGCCCCGTTCCTGACCCGCCGGGCGCTGTGCGCCCTGTACGACCTGGGTGAGGACGAGGTCCGCGTCGTCGCGGGCCGCGTGGGCGGCGGGTTCGGCGGCAAGCAGGAGATGCTCACCGAGGACATCGTGGTCCTCGCCGCCCTGAAGCTGCGGCGCCCGGTGAAACTCGAATTCACCCGGGCCGAGCAGTTCTACGGTGCCACCACCCGCCACCCCTTCAAGATCACCATCAAGATCGGCGCCAAGGCCGACGGCACCCTCACCGCGCTGCGCATCCGCGTGCTCTCCAACACCGGCGCCTACGGAAACCACGGCCCGGCGGTCATGTTCCACAGCGTCGGCGAGTCCTTCGCCGTCTACAAGGCGCCGAACAAGGAGGTGGAGGCGTACTCGGTCTACACCAACGGCGTACCGGCGGGCGCCTTCCGCGGCTACGGCCTCGGCCAGGTCCTGTTCGCCCTCGAATCGGTGATGGACGAGCTCGCCGTCAAGCTCGGCATGGACCCGCTCGTCCTGCGCGAGAAGAACGTCATCGGCGCCGGCGACCACATGGTGACCCCGATCGGCCACGAGGAGGACCTGTTCATCGCCTCGTACGGGATGAAGCAGTGCATGGACGTCGTGCGGGGGGCCATCGCCGAGGACCGCAGCCACGAGGACGTGCCGGAGGGCTGGCTCACCGGCACCGGATCGGCCGTCGCCATGATCGCGACCGGCCCGCCGGGCGGCCACTTCGCCGACGCCCGGGTCAGCCTGCTCCGCGACGGCACGTACGACATCGCCGTCGGCACGGCGGAGTTCGGCAACGGCACCACCACCGTCCACAAGCAGATCACCGCCGGCGCGCTGAACACGACGGTGGACCGGATCGCGGTCCGCCAGTCCGACACGGACGTGGTCCGCCACGACACCGGCGCGTTCGGCTCGGCCGGAACGGTGGTGGCGGGCAAGGCGGTGATGCTGGCGGCGAACTCGCTCGCGGAGCGGCTCCAGACCTTCGCGGCCCGGCACACGGGCGTGGCCCGGCACCTGTGCAAGCTGTCGGCGGAGTCCTTCGACTGCGCGGGCCGGACCGTCACGCTCAAGGAGCTGTACGAGGCCGCGTACGACAAGGGCAAGCTCGACGAGATGGCCGCGGACGGCCACTGGGGCGGCTCGCCGCGCTCGGTGGCCTTCAACGCGCAGTGGTTCCGCCTCGCCGTGGACCCGGACACGGGAGAGATGAAGATCCTCCGGTCCGTCCACGCCGCCGACGCGGGCAAGGTCATGAACCCGATGCAGTGCCGCGGCCAGGTGGAGGGCGGCGTGGCCCAGGCGCTGGGCGCGACGCTGTTCGAGACCGTACGGGTGGACGAGCGCGGGGAGGTGACCACGGCGGCCTTCCGCCGTTACCGGCTCCCGCAGTACGCGGACGTCCCGCGTACGGAGGTGCACTTCATGGAGACCTCGGACGCGATCGGCCCGCTGGGCGCGAAGTCGATGAGCGAGAGCCCCTTCAACCCGGTGGCCCCGGCGTTCGCGAACGCGCTGCGGGACGCGACCGGGGTGCGGTTCACGGAGATGCCGGTGACACGCGACATCGTCTGGCGGAAGGTGAACCAGAGATTGCAGGACCTACAGGGGCAGAACACGCGATGAAGCCACATCTGCGGGTTGTATCAAGCCATCAACCTTGCAGATGAGGTTCCGGAATGACGGGCCCCGGGCACAATCCGCACATGGCCAAACTCATGCTGCACGGAGATCTGGACCACCCGGCGACCCTGAGCGTCGCGGACCTGCGGGACTGGGCACAGCACCGGGCCGAGGTCACGTTCGACTGCGCGACGAACGGTCCGCAGCACCATGTGTTCGAAGGTGCGCTGCTGCGCGAGGTGGTCGCGGGCGCCGGGCCGTCCTTCGACGCGCGCCGACGCAAGGACCGCAGCCGCTTCCTACTGGCGGTCAGCGGCGGGGACGGGCACCACACCGTCCTGTCCTGGGCCGAGCTCGACGCGGACTTCGGCGACAGCCCGGTGCTGCTGGCGACCCGGCTCGACGGGGAGGACCTCGACGAGGCGGGCGCGCAGCTGGTGGTCCCGTCGGACCGGTGCGGGGCGCGCTACGTCAGCGCCGTCACGCACGTGTGGTTCGGCTCGCTGTCGCCGCCGAACCTCGGGCTCTAGGCGGCCCTCCTCGGCTCAGGCGGTCGCGAGCGAGATCTCGGTCGACTTGATCAGCGCGACGACGGAGGACCCGGCGGCCAGGCCGAGCGCCTCGACGGCGTCCTTGGTGATGGCGGCGGTCAGCCCGCCGCCGTTCACGTCCACCTTGACGGAGGCCATGGCACCACCGGTGGCGACGTCGGAGACGGTGCCGGCCAGCTGGTTGCGGATGCTGATGCCGTCGACGGCGCCGGTGGCCAGCGCGACCTCGGTGGCCTTGACGAGCGCCTTGACCGAGGACCCCTCGGCGATGCCGAGGTCCTTGACGGCATCGGTGGTGATGGCGGCGGTGATGTCCTGCCCGCCTTCCAGACGGACCTTGACCGTGGCCATGGCCTCCCCGGCGGTGACGGCGGTGACGGTACCGGCGATCTGGTTGCGGATGCTCAGGCTCATGGGGTTGCTCGACCTCTTCGGTAGTGACCTCGCGCGGTCAGGGGGAACCGCTCAAGATCGACCGTAGGCATCCCGGCCCCGACCTGCATCCCACCCGTCGCATCCGCCAGCCGGAACCACCCGTGCGGCTCGCCTCTGCGGGTTTCGTGTGTCACGCGTGCTGCGGCACCTCGGGCTTCAGCATGCCGCGCAGCGCGTCGCGGAACTCCTGAGTGTCCTCTTCACCATGTACGGCGACCCCGTGCTGGACGGCCGCCCCCATGACTTCGTCTTCCTCACCCGTGATCGTCAGGGTGCACCCGATCTCACTGGGGTACTCCCTACAATCCATGACCTTGCGCATGACGCGCCTCCCGGTATGGAGAAGGTTCACTCCCCACGATCCTCCGAATGTCCCGGGGGCGAAAGTCCTAACCCTGGCGCGCGTACGAAACGAAGCCCGCCCAGGCCTGGGGCGTGAGGGCGAGCTGCGGCCCGTCGAGGACCTTGGAATCCCGCACCCGCACGGCTTCGGGACAGGCGGCCACCTCGACGCAGGAGTCACCCTCGGACCCACTGCTGTAGCTGCTCTTGACCCACGCCACCTCGACGCAGTCGTTGATGTCGTTGCTACTGCTGTAGCTGCTCTTGGACCAGGCCAATTCGTGGATCATGTCTCTCCCAGCAAATGCTCGACAAAGGCCCGCGACTCCCGTGGCGGGAGAGCCTGGGCCCGGATCATTCCATACCGCAGTTCAAGGATCCGGAACCGCTTGGCGTCGGACACGGGCCGCCCGTAGAACGCGCCTTCAGAGCGCCCTACCGCCGAGCCGTCCCCGAACTTCAGCATTTCGATCCCGCCGTCCATCCCCGCGTGGACCTCACAGTCCATCGGCATCACCTGAAACGCAAGGTTCCGCAACTGGACGACTTCCAGCAGGTGTTCAAGTTGCTGCCGCCAGACCATTGTGCCCCCGATGCGACGGCGCAGCGTGGCCTCTTCCTGGACGAAACTGAGCGCCGGAGCTGGATCACGGTCGAAGATCGACCGGCGCGCCATACGTGCGGCCAGGAACCGTTCGACCTCGGCTCGCGAGTACGCCGGCTGCCGCATCTCGAACATGGCGCGCGCCCACTCCGGGGTCTGAAGCAGGCCATGAACGGCATGAACGCTGTACACACCGATCTCGACGGCCTTCTCTTCCATCTGCGCGAGGTCCCGGACCTTCTTCGGGTACCGGACCCGAGAGAGATCCTCCGCCATGGCCCGGACCAAGCCGCCGGCCCTCAACGCGTCATCCAGCTTGTCCAAGTACTCCGGCTTGGCGATCCGCTTGCCGCCCTCGACCTTGTAGATCAGGGCCTCGCCGTACGTGATCGTCGCCGCCAGGTCGGCGACCCGTAGACCCATCGCCTCGCGCCGCGCCCGCATCTGACGGCCGAGCGCCGCTACCACCGCCGCGCCCTGTTCGTCCTCGGGGTCCACGGACCAGCTGTGTTCTTCCGTACCGTCACTGTCCACGCCCATGCGCACCCACCTCCTCAACGCGCCTTACCCGTCACTCACGTTGAGGCAGTCTCGACAGCTTTGGACAAAGTCGTGGACATACGTGCGGGCTGCTCGCGCCGCCGGGTCGCGCCCGGGCGCGACCCGGCGCGTCACGATGCTTTTCTTTGGAAGAACCAAGAGAAAGAACTCCGGCCCTACCCCTCCAGCCTCCCCGTAGCGCCGCTCACTCACACGGGTGAACCGACCCAACTCGGCTGGATTTCAGGCGGGTTGCCTGGCATATGCTCGCCGCGACAACTCCAGACACAGGACGGCCCCCGCCGGGACTCGCAATCCCGACGAGGGCCTGACCACGAGAAGGATCCAGCTTCCCAATGGCTTTCCAGCACTCTAACGCGCCCTCGCGCGCCGCGTACGGCGTTCAACACGCCAACGTCCGACAGACCCGCAATTTCACGGTCGTCAGCAACGACCTGATCCGGCACCCGCACTTGTCGATGACCGCGCGGGCCCTCGCCTCGTACATCCAGTCGGTGCCCCGTGGCACCCCGGTCGGCATCAAAGCCCTGGCCAAGCAGCTGCCCCTCGGGGAGAAGGCGATCGGCAAGGCGCTGGGCGAGCTGGAGGCGTACGGGTACCTGCGGCGGCTCCAGGAGAAGCTCCCGGACGGGCGGATCGTCACCCGTACGGTGTTCTGCAACGACCCGAAGGCCGTCACCCCACCCGAGCGAATCCCCGCCCCGAAGCCGGAACCCGCCGCGGAACCGGAACCTGCCCCGGCTCCCGCCCCGGAGCCCGAGCCCGCCCCGCCACCGCGGGCCCAGGCAACCCTCCCGGCGCCCCGCAACGCGGACAACCCGGCCCGTCGCCAGCTGGCCGAGGAGCTCCTGGCCGAACTCCGCCGGGCCGACCCCCGCCTGCTCCTCGGCGCCCGGGACGTCCGACGCCTCGCGGGCGGCGTCGAGGCCTGGCTGGAGCGCGGCGCCACCCATCAAGCGGTGACCAGCGCCTTGGCGGCGAACCTCCCGGACCACCCCCGCAACCCGGCGGGCCTGATCGCCCACCGCCTGAGGACCCAGCTCCCGCCCGTCCTGGCACCGCCGGCCCGCAGAGACCCCTTCGTCCCGCCGGACCCCTTCCAGACCTGCGAGAAATGCGACCGCGCCTTCCGCGCCCCGACCCCCGGCACCTGCAAAGGCTGCCGGACGCACCCTGAAGGGGCGGCCTAGCATGAAAGCGATGACTCGGACCCGGACCACAGGGCACAGACGAGGAGTGGGCTCTATGACCATCGCTCCGCACGATGTACGGCGGGAAGTGCACTGGTACCCGGCCATGCGAAATGCCGTTCAGTCGCTGGACGACACCGTTCCTGGCAAGTTCGAGATCACCAAGGAAGGCATTGTCCACGACATGATGGCGCCCAGCAGCCCCCATGAGCTGACAGCGGCCCGGGTCAGCCGACGTCTGGAAAAACTCATGCCGGATGGGCTGCTCGCCCACACAGGAGCCCCGGATGTCGAGGACGAGCCCCAGGGCATCCTGCGGCTACCGGACATCATGCTGATCGCCGAGGTGGACATGGAAGGTCAGGGTTCCTTCGACCCCCGGACCCTTATCGCCGCCATCGAGGTCGTCTCCCGGTCCAACCCGGACAACGACTGGATCGGCAAGATGCGGGACTACCCCTTGCTCGGCATCCCCGTATACGCGATCTTCGACCCCCGCACCGGGACGGGCGCCGTCCTGTCGGACATCCACCCGACCGCCGCCGGACCGCGCTACGCGACCCGCAAGGATTTCGTCTACGGCGAGGACGTCACCGTCGCCGAATGGACCATCTCCACCGAGGGCCTGCCCCTCTACGCGTAGGGAGGCGGGGCCGCCCGTCGGGTGGCCCCGCCCGCCCGGAGGGGTCGGCTAGGCGTCCGACATCTGCGGCATCTCGCCCGTCGTCTTCGACATGTCGATGACGGCGAACGCCGCGCCCTGCTGGTCCGTCACCGCCGCGAAGCGGCCGAAGGGGCTGTCCATCGGGCCGAAGTGGAGCTTGCCGCCGTGCTTCTTGGCCTTGGCCACGGCCTCGTCGCAGTCCGGGACCGAGAAGTAGACCTGGATGTACGGGGGGATCTCGGGCGGGAACTCGTCGCCCATGCGCATCCGGCCGAGGACCGGGTTCTCGCTGCCGGCGACGCTGAAGATCTTGAAGTCCATCCCGGCCGCCTCCGGGTCGTCGCCGGGCTCCATCTTCTGGGCGGAGTACGGGAAGACCTTCGGGAGGAACCCGTCCGCCTTGGCCGGGTCGCGGGTGAAGACCTCGGCCCAGGCGTACGCGCCCGGCTCGCCGATCTTCTCGAAGCCCTTGTGCTCGCCCGGCTGCCAGACGCCGAAGACCGCGCCGCTCGGCTCCTTGGCGATCGCCATCGTGCCGAAGGTGCCGACCTTCATCGGCTCCATCATCAGCTCGCCGCCGGCCGACTTGATCTTCTCGGCGGTGGCCGCCGCGTCGGGCGAGGCGAAGTACAGACACCACTGCGACGGGGCGTCTGCGCCCGGCATCGGCGGGACCACGGCCGCCACCGCCTTGCCGTCGGAGTACGCCTGCGTGTAGTTGCCGTACTCACTGGACGACTCGCCGAAGGTCCAGCCCAGCACGTCGGAGTAGAAGGTCTTCGCACCCTCCACGTCCTTGAACATCGCGTCCACCCAGCACGGAGCGCCTTCCGGGAACTCAGCCATGATCGATCGACTCCTGTGTCGTTTCGTCGGTTTTGCGCGGTTCTCACGCTAGGGCCGCGGTGTGCCGACCGCGCGGGGAAGGCGGCCGCGCGGGAGGCTGGATCCATGGACATCACGATGCGGCTGGCCCAGCAGCCGGAGGCCGACGAGCTCCTCGGCCGCAGCCCGCTCGCGGCGCTCGTCGGCATGCTGCTCGACCAGCAGGTGCCGATGGAGTGGGCGTTCTCAGGCCCGTACACGATCGCCCGGCGGATGGGGGCGGACGACTTGGACGCCCATGCCATCGCCGCTGCCGATCCCGAGGCCTTCGCCGCGCTGCTCTCCGAGAAGCCGGCCGTGCACCGCTACCCCGGGTCGATGGCGAAGCGGGTGCAGCAGCTGTGCGCGTACCTGGTGGAGCACTACGACGGGGACGCTGAGGCCATCTGGCGCGACGTACGGACCGGGGACGAGCTGCTGAAGCGGCTCAAGGAACTGCCCGGGTTCGGCGAGCAGAAGGCCCAGATCTTCCTGGCGCTGCTGGGCAAGCAGCTCGGCGTACGGCCCAAGGGCTGGCGCGAGGCGGCCGGCGGCTACGGCCCGGCGAACGTCTACCGCTCGGCGGCGGACATCACCGGGCCGGAGTCCCTGGCGAAGGTGCGGGCCCACAAACAGGAGATGAAGGCCGCCGCCAAGGCCGCCAAGGCGGAGAAGGGCGGCTAGCCGGTCAGAGCGCGGCCGCGGCCGGGGACGGGGCCGGGCGCTTGCGGAGCGCCGACGCGTAGACCTCGTCCGCGTCGAGCCGGCGCAGCTCCTCCGAGATCAGCTCGGCCTTGCTGCGGATCTTCAGGGCCACCTTGCGGTCGGGGCTGCCCGGCAGCATCAGCGTGGCCAGCGCCCCGTCGGGGCGGTCCACCGTGATCTCGCCCGCCGCGGTCGCCAGCCGAACCCGGGTGATCACGGGCCCGTCCGTGGTGATCCGCTCCACCGGCACCCCGAGCCGGTCGTGCAGCCAGCGCGCCAGCAGCTCGGCGCTCGGATTGTCGGCCTCGCTCTCCACCGCCGCGCCCGTCACCGGCAGCGGCTTCTGGTCCATCGCGGCCGCCAGCAGCGCCCGCCACGGCGTCAGCCGGGTCCACGCGAGGTCGGTGTCCCCGGGGGCGTACGCGGCGGCCCGCCGGTCCAGCACCTCCACCGGGTCGGCGACGGCCTCCGCGTCCGTGATCCGGCGCTGCGCGAGCGCGCCGAGGGGATCGCGCGCCGGGTCGGCGGGGGCCTCGGCCGGCCACCACACCACCACCGGCGCGTCCGGCACCAGCAGCGGGAGGACCACGGAGCCCGCCTGCTCGGTGAGCGCCCCGTGCAGGCGCAGCAGCACGATCTCCCCGGTCCCGGCATCCGATCCGACCCGCAGCTCGGCGTCCAGCCGGGTCTGGCGGAGTTTGTGCGAGCCGCGCGAGGTGCGCTTGATCACCACGATGATGCGGCAGGGGTGTTCGCGCGAGGCCTCGGAGGCCGCGCGGACGGCGTCGTACGCGTTCTCCTCGTCGGTGGCGATGACGAGCGTCAGCACCAGGCCCATCGTGGGGCTGCCGATGGCCCGGCGGGCATCGAGCAGGGCCCGGTCGATCTTGCTGGACGTGGTGTCGGTGAGTTCGGTCCGCATGGGGCGAAGTCTGTCAGCGCCGAAGCCTCCGGCGGCACCCCGGCGGCGGATCCGGCCGCCGGAATCCGTCACGTACCAAGCAGAGGGTGCCTCACCTGCGCCGCTTCGCCGTCCCGAACAGCGACCGCGAGATCTCCCGCCCCACCTGGGTCCCGATCGACCGGGCCAGCGAGCGGAACAGCCCGCTCCCCACCACCTGCTGAGCGAGCGACGGATCCGGCTTCGGGGCGCTGCGCGCCGCCTTCGCGGCCTCCTTGGCCTGCTTCTCGGCCTCCGCCCCGGCCGCGGCCGCCTCCGCCGCCGCCTCGGCCGCAGCCTGCTCGGCGCTGATCTTCTCGTACGCCGACTCACGGTCGACCGGCTCCGCGTACCGCGGATAGAGGAGCGAGGACTTCACCGCCGCGTCGAGGGCGGCCGCGTCGATCGGGCCCATCAGCGACTGCGGGGCGCGCAGCCGGGTGGCCGCCACCGGGGTCGGGGCGCCCTTCTCGCTGAGTACGGTGATCACCGCCTCGCCCGTGCCGAGCTGGGTCAGCAGCTCCTCCAGGTCGTACGCGGAGTTCGGGAAGGTCTTCACGGTGGCCTTCAGCGCCTTCGCGTCGTCCGGGGTGAAGGCGCGCAGCGCGTGCTGCACCCGGTTGCCGAGCTGCGCGAGCACGTCCGCCGGCACGTCCTTGGGGGTCTGCGTCACGAAGAAGACGCCGATTCCCTTCGAGCGGATCAGCCGCACGGTCTGGGTGATGGACTCCAGGAAGGCCTTCGAGGCGCCGTTGAACAGCAGGTGGGCCTCGTCGAAGAAGAAGACGAGCTTCGGCCGCTCCAGGTCCCCGACTTCCGGCAGGTCGCCGTAGAGGTCGGCCAGCAGCCACATCAGGAAGGTGGAGAAGAGCTGCGGTTTGTCCTGGACGGCCGGGAGTTCCAGTACGGAGACCAGCCCGCGCCCGTCGGCCGCCGTCCGCAGGAATTCGCCGGTGTCGAATTCCGGCTCGCCGAAGAACTCCGAGGCGCCCTGCTGCTCGAATGCGGTCAGGGAGCGCAGGATCACCCCCGCCGTCACCGTGGACAGCCCGCCGATGCCCTTGAGCTCGGCTTTCCCCTGGTCGGAGACAAGGAAGGCGACGACCGCCCGCAGGTCCTTGAGGTCGATCAGCTCCAGTCCCTTGGCGTCGGCGTAGTGGAAGATCAGGCCGAGCGACTGCTCCTGGGTCTGGTTGAGCTGGAGCACCTTCGACATGAGCACCGGGCCGAAAGCCGTCACGGTGGCCCGTACCGGAATGCCCGGTCCGATCCCGCCCAGCGAATAGAACTCGCTCGGGAATCCGGTCGCCTCCCACTGCTGGGCGACTTCCTTCGCCCGTTCCCCGACTTTCTCGTTGGCCGTGCCCGGTACCGAGATCCCGGATACGTCCCCCTTGATGTCGGCGAGGAACACCGGGACGCCGCCCGCCGACAGCTGCTCGGCGATGAGCTGGAGGGTCTTCGTCTTGCCGGTGCCCGTGGCGCCCGCGACCAGGCCGTGGCGGTTGAGCATCGACAGCGGGATGCGGATCTGCCGCTCCGGCAGACAGGTGCCGTCCCAGAGCAGGGCACCCAGTTCGAGCGCGGGTCCGGTGAAGGCGTACCCGGCGGCGATCTGGTCGGCCGGGGACGCGGGGTCGGTGCTCTCGCTCATACATCACTCCCGAAATAGCCCTGCATGTCACTTTTGCACCTGCTTGGCAAGGCTGCGCCCGCAGGCACCGGCCCGGTAGGCTTTCCGTGTGATCTTCAAGCGCATCGGAAACGGGCGGCCGTACCCCGACCACGGCAGGGAAACCACCCGGCAGTGGGCGGATGTCGCCCCGCGCCCGGTCCGGCTCGACCAGTTGGTGACGACCAAGGGGCAGCTGGACCTCGAAACGCTGCTCGCCGAGGACTCGACGTTCTACGGGGACCTCTTCGCCCACGTCGTGAAGTGGCAGGGCGACCTGTACCTGGAGGACGGGCTGCACCGCGCCGTGCGCGCGGCCCTGCAGCAGCGCCAGGTGCTGCACGCGCGCGTACTCGAAATGGACTACTGAGCCGGAACACGCCGTAGGCGAGCCCGAGAAGCGCTACAGCCCGGGCGCCGCTTGGGTTTCCGGTTCGCCAGAATTGCGCCTTTCGGGTCGGTCTTGCCCTATCAACAGATCATTTGGTGGGCATCACAGGCGGGCGGTATTACGCTGCGCCCATGAGCATGCTCACTCCCCCCGGCATGGGCGGAAAGTACCGCGTCACGGGAGCGGCTTACCCCCGCATGAGGCGACCGCGGCGACGCCGCCGCATCGTCTTCACCGTGCTCGGAGCAGTCCTCGGTCTGGCCCTGCTCGGTTACGGATCCGTGCAGCTCATGAACGTGTTCCGCGGTGAGGGCGGCAGCGGCAAACACCAGGCCGCCGCGGGCAAGGACTGCGCCACCCCGAAGCCCAGGGCGGGCGCCGCGGCGGCCGCCAGCCCCGCCGCCGCCAAACCGGCCGTGGCCCTGCCCCAGCCCGGCGAGATCACGGTCAACGTCTACAACGCGACCCCGCGCGCCGGGCTCGCCAAGGCGGTCGGCGACGAGCTGAAGAAGCGCGGCTTCACTGTCGGCAAGGTCGGCAACGCGCCCGCCGACTTCGACAAGAAGGTCCCCGGGACGGGGATACTGCTCGGCTCGCCCAAGACCGACAAGGCGGCCTTCTCCGTGCTGGGCACCCAGCTCGAAGGCGATACGCAGCAGACCGACGCCCGCGACGGCGCGGACATCGACCTGATCCTCGGCGACGCCTTCAAGGAGCTCAGTCCGAAGGAGGCCGCGGACAAGGAGCTGTACCTGCTGGCCAACCCGCAGCCCGCGCCCGCCAAGACCTGCTGAACCTGAACGCGAAACAGCCGGCCGCCTCGGAAAAAGGCGGCCGGCTGTTCGGCATCCGTACCGGCGTCGGCGTCGGTGCCGGGTCCTGCTCCTGGCCCGGGTCCTACTCGGCCGAGCCGTACATGCGGTCGCCCGCGTCGCCCAGGCCCGGAACGATGTAGCCGTGCTCGTTGAGCCGCTCGTCCACCGCGGCCGTCACGACCGTCACCGGGGTGCCCGCGAGGTCGCGCTCCATGACCTCGACGCCCTCGGGCGCGGCCAGCAGCACCACGGCGGTGACGTCGTCGGCCCCGCGCTTGATCAGTTCCTGGATCGCCGCGACGAGCGTGCCGCCGGTGGCGAGCATCGGGTCGACGACGTAGACCTGCCGCCCTGAGAGGTCCTCCGGCATGCGCGTCGCGTACGTGGAGGCCTCCAGGGTCTCCTCGTTGCGGACCATGCCCATGAAGCCCACCTCGGCGGTCGGCAGCAGCCGCATCATGCCGTCCAGCATGCCGAGGCCGGCGCGCAGGATCGGCACGACCAGCGGGCGCGGGTGCGAGAGCTTCACGCCGGTGGTCGGGCCGACGGGCGTGACGATGTCCGCCTGCTCGGTGCGCACGTCGCGCGTGGCCTCGTACGCGAGGAGGGTCACCAGCTCGTCGGCGAGCCGACGGAAGGTGGGGGAGTCGGTGCGCTTGTCGCGCAGGGTGGTCAGTTTGTGCGCCACCAAGGGGTGATCGACGACCTGCAAACGCACAACATCCTCCAAGGCTCAGCTGCCGGGTTTCGACCTGCGACCTGCAAAAACGGCCGCACTTTTTCGCGACCCACGGTCAAAAGGCTACGCGGTGCGCGCACCCCCGTGCGTCCGAACCGGCAGCCGCGCCCACGGATCCGCTCCGGATGCTCTCCGGATCCGCTCCGGCCGCCCTGCGGTTGCCCTCCGGTCGCCCTGCGGATGCGACCCGCCCGGGCGCCCAGCACGCTGGACGGATGAGCAACGCACCGGTGGTCGCGGCGGTCGACGGATCCGAGGACAGCCTCAGAGCGCTGGAATGGGCGCGGACCGAGGCGCTCCGGCACACCGCCGCCCTCGTGGTCGCGCACGTGCTGCCCGACAGCGCCCAGCTGTACGCGGCGCGCCGCTCCTCCCTCGCCGACCCCTCGCAGCCGGAGCAGTACGCCGACCCCGTCGGCGAGCGCGTACGGGACATCCTCGCCGGGGCCGCCGAACTGCCGGCCGAGGTGCGGTACGAGTCGCTGGAGGGCTCCGTGCCGGAGGCCCTGCGGGTGTCGGGGGAGGAGGCCCGGATGCTGGTGATGGGCTCCCGGGGCCACGGCGGCTTCGCGGCGCTGCTGCTCGGCTCGAACAGCCGCGCCGTGGCCTCTTCGGCGGCGTGCCCGGTGGTGGTGGTCCCGCACGCGGCGCGCAGCGCCGGGGCGGATGCCACTACCGGGCCGTCCGCGGGGCGGGTGGTGCTCGGCCTGCACGCCGCGGAGACGGCGGACGACGTCGTGGCCTTCGCCTTCGCGGAAGCGGCCGCACGGGGGACCACCGTCCAGGTGGTCTCGGCGTACGCGATCCCGCCGGCGCCGAACATGGTGGTGGACAGCCCCTTCCAGGTGATCCCGCCCGAGGGCCTGGCCGACGACGGGGACGCGGTGCCCGCGGAGCGGGAGATGCTGCGCTCCCAGACGGAGCGGCTGGAGCCGTTCCGGGCCCGGTGGCCGCAGGTGCCGGTGGAGCAGGCGGCGGTCCCGGGCGACGCGGCGGAGCGGCTGGTGACGGCCTCCCGGTCGGCGGCCCTGGTGGTGGTGGGCCGCCACCACCCGCGGCGCAGCGTCGGGTCCCTGATGATCGGCTCGGTGGCCCACGCGGTGCTCCACCACGCGCACGGCCCGGTGGCGGTGGTCCCGACGCTGTCGGACGATGCCTGACAACGCAGCAACCCTTCTGAGCTGCGAAGGGGTGGCATCAATCGCCCCATCCGGGGGAAGGTGGGGTGCGGGGGGTCTGCTTCGCGCCGGCGGAGGAGGACGACCGGACCAGCCGGGGTGGTGGCGGATGCCCGACACGCAGCCGAGCCGAGAGAACGACGCGCCGCAGCAGCCGGAGACCGCGGCGCAGCGCAGGGCGCGCCGCGCGCAGTTCCTGCGCGACCTGATGGAGGCGCAGGCCCTGCGCGACCGCGTCCAGCCACGCCGCGCCCGCGCGGCCCGCATGCGCCAGCAGATGCGCATGCGCACGTTCCGCTGGTGACCGCCCGCCCGCAGCCCCGGCACCGGACGGCACCTGCTCGGCACCCGGGCACCATCCGGCACCCCCTCGGCTCGCAGGCACCGGAGGGCGCCGCGCCGAGGAGCCGGCCGGGATCCCGTGCGTGCCGCGAGGCCGCCGTAGCGCGCCGCGGCAGCCCCCGTACAACCCGCTGAGCGCACGGCGCGGAACGACGCAAGCGCCGAAGACCTCTCGCAAAGCCGCGCTTTCTGCCACGATGCCGATTGGGCGGGGTACGAAACGGCGAGCAGGACAGCCGTTCCAACCCTCCCCACCTCCGGCCGGGGGGACCTCCAACCGGCACGCCTATGACCAGTGGGAGAGTCACGGTGTATTTCGCCGCACTGCTCGCGCGCACCGAAGACGGGTGGGAAGCGAGCGACATGGAACTCGACGACGTCGAGTCCCTCAGTGATCTGATCGATCTCGCCCGTGCCGCCGCTGTCGACGACGACACGGTGGTCGCCCTCATCGAGCAGGAGGACGCCTGGTTCGGCGTCGTCCGCGTGGACGGCGAGGAGGACCCGCGGTACTACGTATCGAACGCCTCCGCGGCCTCCCGCAGCTCCTACGGCTCGATGCTGACCGACGAGCTGCTGGGCAGCGACGAGGAGGACGACGAACTCGACGAACTGGACCTGGACGGCACCGAGGACGGCGAGGAGGACACGACCACCGCGTTCACCGATGCCGACGACGAGGACGAGGAGGAATCGCCCGGCGCGGAACCGGTACCCGCCGGCCCGCTCGGCGACCCCCGGCTGCTGGACGACCTCGGCGTCAGCAACAAACAACTGATGACCCTCGACGGGGACGCCCTCTCGGAGATCGCCGAGTCCCTCGGCGCCACCGAGGTGCTGGAGGCCGTCCGCTAGTGATCACCACGCACCACCCCTTGCACGGCCCCGATCCCGTACGGGACCCGTGGCGGGACTCCATGCGCCTGGCGCTCCAGGAGGCCGCCCGGGCGGTGCCGGCCGGCGACGTGCCGGTCGGCGCCGTCGTGCTGGGCCCGGACGGGGAGCTCCTCGCCACCGGGCACAACGAGCGCGAGGCCACCGGCGACCCCACGGCGCACGCGGAGGTGCTGGCGCTGCGCCGGGCGGCCGCCCGGCTCGGGGAATGGCGGCTTCCGGGGTGCACCCTCGTGGTGACCCTGGAGCCGTGCGTGATGTGCGCGGGCGCGCTCGTGCAGTCGCGGGTGGCCCGGGTCGTCTACGGCGCCGACGACGAGAAGGCGGGTGCCGCGGGGTCGCTCTGGGACCTCGTACGGGACCGCAGGCTCAACCACCGCCCGGAGGTGATCCGCGGCGTGCTCGCGCAGGAGTGCGCGCGGCAGCTGACGGACTTCTTCCGCGACCGCTGAGGGACCCCTCGGGGGCCGATTTCATTTGATGCCGATCCTTAGGCTAGGATCCATCTCGGTAGTGTGTCCGAGTGGCCGAAGGAGCTCGCCTCGAAAGCGAGTATGGGGCAACCCATCGGGGGTTCAAATCCCTCCACTACCGCTTCGTTCGAGAGCCCCGCCCCGCAAGGGACGGGGCTCTCGGCGTTTTCCCGGCACACCTCGGTGCGTCCCGACGCGCCCCGCCGCGCCCCGACGCGTCTTTACGGATGACGGCCGCGTGACCGGGTGCCCGCTCGGCCGTTGTCACGGCATGACCAAGACCCAGCGCATGCTCGCCGCCTTCGCCCTCGCGGGGGCCGCCGCGGGCCTCGCCGCTCCCGCCGCCTCCGCCGCCCCCATGGCCCCGATCACCCTCCCGGACCTGCCGCAGGCGGCCCCGGGCATGCCGCAGGGGGCCACGCCCGGTTCCGTCCAGGAGATCGGCGGGAAGCTCAACGAGCTGGACAAGCTCGGCCGGCTGACGGAGCTGCCGAACGACCTGGCACCCGTGATCGCCCCCGCGGAGCCCGTCCTGGGCCTGCTCGGCGCCATCCAGTAGCCGAAACCGGAAGAGCCTCAGAACCCGAAGAAGGCCCCGACCAGGGGTCGGGGCCTTCGACGTACGGGCGGGGGAAGTGGCATCGGGGGGACAAGCCACTTCCCCCGACGAGGACGGAACCTGCCAGTCCGAACCGCAGTCAGGGGGAAGCTTGCGGCCCGGACCCCGCAGTGAGGCCCTGTCCCTCACCCACCGATTTCCTGCCAGAACCGGTGGGCTCGTCTTCAATACTGCGCCACCCCCGCCCTCCCGGGCCGCGGCAAAGGACCCGGACCGCCGGGCCATTGGTCCATAAAGGCCTGGTGAGTGTCCGAAGACAAACGGATAGACTCACCGGACTTTGCAGGACCGGTTGGGGAGGCCGACACCGCTCGTGGACACCAAGAAGATGATCATGGGTGGGCTCGTCGTGTTCGTGCTCTTCGTGATCATCACCCAGCCGGTGAAGGCGGCCGACATCGTCAAAATAGGCTTCCAGGGGATATCGGACGCGGCCCACGGCATCGGCGCGTTCATGACCGAATTGGTGCGCTGAACCCGTACGCTGACGCGGCCTTCCGAAACGACCGGCCCCCCACTCCGACGGGTGGGGGGCTTTCGCGTTCCCGCGCCCCGCAATACCCTCACCCAAAACACCCCATTATGCCCAACTTGCCCTCAACACGGCGATATACGGTGCTTGCACACAGTGCACATGTCTTGTGATGCTATGACCGCTTTTGACGGATGAGTTGACATGAAGGGGTGGCGTGACCGTGCCGGCCAGTACTGCGCCTCAGGTGCCACCCCAGCAGGAGCCCCCTGAGGAGCCTCCAGCGCCCCCGAGACCGCAGAGCCGGGGCGCGGACACCCGGGCTCTCACCCAGGTCCTGTTCGGGCAGCTGAAGGGCCTTCAGCCGGGTACGAGCGAGCACAACCGGGTGCGCGGGGCCCTCATCGAGGCGAACCTTCCGCTCGTCCGGTACGCGGCCGCCCGCTTCCGCAGCCGCAACGAGCCGATGGAGGACGTGGTCCAGGTCGGCACGATCGGCCTCATCAACGCGATCGACCGGTTCGACCCGGACCGCGGGGTGCAGTTCCCGACCTTCGCCATGCCCACCGTCGTGGGCGAGATCAAGCGGTACTTCCGCGACAACGTCCGCACCGTCCACGTGCCGCGCCGGCTCCACGAGCTGTGGGTCCAGGTGAACGCGGCGACCGAGGACCTCACCACCCTGCACGGGCGCACGCCCACCACCCCCGAGATCGCCGAGCGGCTGCGGATCACCGAGGACGAGGTGCTGTCCTGCATCGAGGCCGGCCGCAGCTACCACGCCACCTCGCTGGAGGCCGCCCAGGAGGGCGACGGGCTGCCGGGGCTGCTGGACCGCCTCGGCTACGAGGACCCGGAGCTGGCCGGGGTCGAGCACCGCGACCTCGTCCGCCACCTCCTCGTACAGCTGCCCGAGCGTGAACAAAGGATCCTGCTCCTGCGGTACTACAACAATCTGACGCAGTCCCAGATCAGCGCGGAGCTCGGCGTGTCCCAGATGCACGTCTCGCGACTGCTCGCCCGCAGCTTCGCCCGGCTCCGATCCGCAAACAGGATCGAGGCGTAGCTGGAACGGGTGGAGCCCGCTCCGCCGTTTCCCCACAGAATGGGCTCATTCCACTCTGTCGCTGGAGATATATGTCGACTTGGCGCTACAGCGTGTTGCCGACATGTGACATTCTGCTGGAACCGCGTTTGCCGCAGCCCCGCCTCCGGTATTCAGGTGGAGGCTGCGTTCCTCCGACGGGCGCGCCGTACGCGACCGTCCGCGACCTCAAGGGGGTGGCATGTCCGTAGACCAGGGCAGCTCCAAGGTGCTCACGCTCGAAAAGAGCGAAGCGCCGGCAGCACTTGCAGCGCCTGTTGTGCCTGCAGCGCCTGTCCGCTCGGAAGCCATCGACACCCGCACCCTCTCCCGCTCCCTCTTCCAGCGACTTGCCGCCCTGGACGCGGACAGCCCCGAACGGGCGTACGTACGCGACACCCTGATCGAGCTGAACCTGCCGCTGGTGCGGTACGCGGCCGCCCGCTTCCGCAGCCGCAACGAGCCGATGGAGGACATCGTCCAGGTCGGCACGATCGGCCTGATCAAGGCGATCGACCGGTTCGACTGCGAACGCGGCGTGGAGTTCCCGACGTTCGCGATGCCGACCGTCGTGGGCGAGATCAAACGATTCTTTAGGGACACCTCCTGGTCCGTGCGCGTCCCGCGCCGCCTCCAGGAGCTGCGCCTCGCCCTCACCAAGGCCAGCGACGAGCTCGCCCAGAAGCTCGACCGCTCGCCTACGGTGCCGGAACTGGCCGCCGTACTCGGGGTGTCGGAGGAGGACGTCGTCGACGGCCTCGCCGTGGGCAACGCGTACACCGCCTCCTCGCTCGACTCACCCTCTCCCGAGGACGAGGGCGGCGAGGGCTCGCTCGCGGACCGGCTCGGGTACGAGGACACCGCGCTGGAGGGCGTCGAGTACCGCGAGTCGCTGAAGCCGCTGCTCGCCAAACTCCCGCCCCGGGAACGGCAGATCATCATGCTGCGGTTCTTCGCGAACATGACGCAGTCGCAGATCGGCGAGGAGGTCGGCATCTCCCAGATGCACGTCTCCCGGCTGCTGACGCGCACGCTGGCGCAGCTGCGGGTGGGCCTGATCGGCGAGTAGCCGCGCGCAAGAGGGTTCCCACCTGACGCAGGGTCAGTAAAACTACGGCGATGCGAGTGGACCGCCGAACGCTCACCCTCATCACCCTGTGCTGCTCTCTGGCCGCCGCATGCCTGACGGGATGCGGCGGCCCGGCACGAGACGGCTACGCGGCCGCGGGCGCCGTGGCCCCGGGCCCGGAACGCCGGGCGGGCGACAACGTGGCGCCGCGGTCACCGCTGGAGCTCCAACAGCTGAGCGACGGCTCCCCTCCCCCGACGAGGATTACGTCGCCCGGTACCCCGGACCCGAGGAGCCCCGCGGCCTCCGCCCAAGGCGGATCCCCGAGCTCCCCGCCCGGGATCACACAGCCGCCCCAGCCCCCGCCGGCGCAGGCATCGCCCACCCCACGACCCCCCGCACCCGACCCTGGGACGACACCGGGGACGGCACCGGGGACGGCACCCGGGACGACAGCCCCGAGCGCTCCGGCGAGCCTGACCCTGAGCCCGCCGACGCGCACCCAGGCGGCGGACCGCTGGTGCGAGAAGGTCACGGTGGCGTTCACCAACACGGGAACGAAACCGGCCACTTCCGGCACGGTCACGTTCTCGACGCACATCATCGGCGCGCTGGGCATCGACTGGGCCACGATCACCACGACCCAGCCCCTCCCCGCCCCCATCCCCGGGGGCACGGCGAAGACGCAGACCTACACGGTCTGCGTCGACTCCTGGCGGGTCCCCCTGGGCATGCACGTAGAAACCCAGAAGGCCACGGCGACCTGGAGGTAAGGGCCCCTACAGGGCCAGCCAGGCCACCACCCCGATCAGCACCAGGGCGGCGATCCCGACCCCCAGCCACAGCCCGGTCTTCGACCCCGAGCCCTGCGCGGCCTGCCGCCGCCGAGACCCCGGAGCCACCGGCCCCGGCCCGGCCGGCGCGGCCTCTTCGACGAACGCCCGGAACATCTGAGTGCTGCCCGCGGGGTCGTAGTTGCCCTCGGGTCCCTGTGAGTTGTGGTTCGCAGCCATGGCTCAGGACCCTAGCGGGTTTTCCGATTCCTTTACCGCCCCCACCCCCTTATTCATTTGCCTGTAGCAACCAATCGCTTCTATGGTTGCCCTAAGCAACAACATGAGGAGGGGAGGGAGCCCCATGACCGCCGAAGCCCAGACGCTGCAAGCGCCACCCGCAGCACCTGCGTCACCTGTGACACCTGCACCACCGGCGCCGCACGCGGCGCACACCCCCACCAGCCGCTACGAGGAGCTGGCCCGCCAGCTCACCGGCATCGGCGCCGTCAAACGCGACCTGGCCCGCCGGCTCCCCCCGGACTGCCCTCCCGGCTCGGCCGCCGTCCTCACCCTGCTCGACCGCCACGGCGAAATGCGGCTCAGCCGCCTCGCCGACCTCATGGCCATCGACATCTCGGTGACCAGCCGCCACGTGGCCCACGTCGCCGACCGCGGGTGGATCACCCGCGACATCGACCCCGGCGACGGCCGCTGCCGCATCCTGCGGCTCACCCCGGCCGGCCACGCCCTCCTCGCCGAACTCGGCGCCCGCTACACCGACGCGCTGGAAAAGGCACTGGCCGACTGGTCCCCGCACGACATCGACGTACTCAACACCTTGCTGACCCGGCTCCGATCGAGCTTCTAGACAAAGGAAACACATGGCGACCACCGCACCCACCGGTGTGCAGGGAGGCAGCCGGTCGGAGACCACGTCCGACCCCGCGTCCACCCCCGGCTCCGGCTCCGGCTCCCCCGCCCCCATGACCCACCCGCAGATCATGAAGGCGCTGTCCGGGCTGATGCTCGGCATGTTCGTGGCGATCCTGTCCTCCACGATCGTCTCCAACGCCCTGCCCCAGATCATCAGCGACCTCGGCGGCACGCAGTCCTCGTACACCTGGGTCGTCACGGCCGCCCTGCTGTCGATGACCGCCGCGACCCCGCTCTGGGGCAAGCTGTCCGACCTCTTCAGCAAGAAGCTGCTGGTCCAGATATCCCTGGTGATCTACGTCCTCGGCTCGGTGGTCGCGGGCCTGTCCCAGAACACCGGCATGCTGATCGCCTGTCGCGTCGTCCAGGGCATCGGCGTCGGCGGCCTCTCCGCCCTCGCCCAGATCGTGATGGCCGCGATGATCTCGCCGCGCGAGCGCGGCCGGTACAGCGGCTACCTCGGCGCGGTGTTCGCCGTCGCCACCGTCGGCGGCCCGCTGCTCGGCGGTGTCATCACCGACACCTCGTGGCTCGGCTGGCGCTGGTGCTTCTACGTCGGCGTGCCGTTCGCGATCATCGCCCTGATCGTCCTCCAGCGGACCCTGCACCTCCCGGTCGTCCGCCGCGACGTCAAGGTCGACTGGCTCGGCGCGTTCCTGATCAGCGGGGCCGTGTCCCTGCTCCTGATCTGGGTCACGCAGGCCGGCGACTCGTACGACTGGGTGTCCTGGACCACCGCGGCGATGACCGGCGGCGCCCTCGTACTCGGCCTGCTCTTCATCCTCGTCGAGTCCAAGGCGAGCGACCCGATCATCCCGCTGCGCCTGTTCCGCAACAAGACCATCACCCTCGCCTCGGCCGCCTCGCTGTTCGTCGGCATCGCGATGTTCTCCGGCACGGTGTTTTTCAGCCAGTTCTTCCAGTTGGCCCGCAACGAGTCCCCCACGATGTCCGGAATCCTCACGATTCCGATGATCGGCGGGCTCTTCGTCTCCTCCACGGTTTCCGGTCAGGTGATCACCAAGACCGGCAAGTGGAAGGCCTGGCTCGTCTCCGGCGGCGTCCTCCTGACGGCCGGCCTCGGACTGCTGGGCACCCTGCGGTACGACACCCCGTACTGGCACATCGCGATCTACATGGCGCTGACCGGCCTCGGTCTCGGCATGATGATGCAGAACCTCGTCCTCGCCACGCAGAACCAGGTGGCCCCCGAGGACCTGGGCTCGGCCAGCTCGGTCGTCACCTTCTTCCGCTCGCTCGGCGGCGCCATGGGCGTCTCGGCGCTCGGCGCGGTCATGGCCAACCGGGTCACCCACTACGTCAAGGACGGGCTGGCCGCACTCGGCCCGAAGGCGGCGGCGATGGGGCACGGCGGCACCGCCGGCGGCGGGATCCCCGATCTCGACAAGCTGCCCGCGCCGTTCCGCACGGTCGTCGAGTCCGCGTACGGGCACGGCGTCGGTGACGTCTTCCTCTACGCGGCGCCGTTCGCGCTGCTCGCGCTCGTCCTGGTGGTGTTCATCAAGGAGGTCGCGCTGAAGTCCAAGCCGGCCGCCCACGCCCCGACGGCTTCGGCATCCGCTCCGACGTCGTCGGCATCCGTGGCGACGGCCCCGGCCGAATAGCGGCGGCTTCAGCGCGATAGCGACACCGCGCGGTACCCGCAGACCCCCGCCGGGCTGCCCCTCCCCCGGGGAGCGGCTCCCGGCGGGGGTTTTCTACGCCCCCGGCCGGGCCGGCCGGGCGGCGGCCTGCGCCTCGATGCCCGCGATCAGGACGTCGAGCGCGAGCACGAAGTCCCCGTCGGGCGCCCGCCGGGCGGCGCCCCCGCAGCCGTGCAGGAACTGCGACACCGCCAGGTGCGCGCCGGTCCGGCAGCCACCCGCCAGACCCGTGGCGTCGAGCACCCTCTGCAGGGCGGAGTCGAAGGCCCGCGCATGCGGGCCGATGTTCGGGTACGCGGCGGTCAGCGGCGCCACCCACGGGTGCTCCGCCAGCAGCCGCCGGTAGCCGCAGGCCAGCGACCGCAGCCGGCCGGCCCAGCCCTCGTGGACCGGAGCTACCGGGGCGACCGGCTCGGCCGGGGCGGTGCGGGGCAGCGGGAGCTCGCCCAGGGCCCGGTCCAGGGCGAGTTCGAGCAGATCGTGCTTGGTGTCGACGTACCAGTACAGGGACATCGCGGTGACCCCGAGCCCGGCCGCGAGCCGCCGCATCGAGAACCGGGCCAGCCCCTCGGCATCGAGCAGCCGGACGGTGGCTCCGGTGATCCGGTCCCGGTCGAGGCCGGAGGGCGCCTCACTGCGGCGCCTGGCGGGTGCGGAGTGCCCGGGAGCCAGCCACACGCTGGTCCGGATATCGCCGGGATCGGCCGCGGTCACCATGGAGGCACCCTCCTCACAACAGCTGGATCAGCCCGGAATGCCCGGTCCGCCCACTTGATGCTAGAGGGTGCCTCTCGCGTTTCGGCAGGTTCAGGACGGGGCGGACGTGCCGTTCAGGGGGGCGGTCAGGTCGTAGAGGGTGGCGCCACCGACCGTCGTGGACCGGTAGTTGGCCTGGATCCAGCTCGTGATGGCGCTGCTGGTGCCGCCGCCCGGGCCTCCGCCCTGGCCGCCGCGCGCGGCCTGTCCGGTCTGCCCCTCGCCGCCGGCGCGGGCGCCCTCGCCGATGAAGTAGTGGATCTTGCCGGAGCGTACGTACTCCTGGAACCGGGCCAGCGTCGGGGACGGGTCGCTGCCGTTGAACCCGCCGATCGGCATCACCGGCTCGCCCGAGGCCAGCTGGTAGCTCGCCGCGTTCTGCGCGCCGACGGCGGCTGCCGCCCAGGTGTACTTCCCCGCGTCCTCGCGCAGGGCCGCCGTGGCCTCCTTACTGGCCTTCGTACCGCCCAGCAGGCCGCCGAAGCCGCCGCCACCGGGGCCGCCCGCGGAGTTCTCCGTCCCGCGTGCACCGCGCCCACCGACGGCCCCCTGGCCGCCCTGGCCTCCGGGGAAGCCCTGGCCGCCGGGGAACTGCCGGGGCCCGCCCTGCTGGCCGCCGCCCTGCTGGCCGCCGCCCTGCTGCCCCTGCTGCGGGCCGCCCTGCTGCGCACCCTGCGGGGCCATGCCCGGCGGGAGTTCACCGCCGCCGAAGCGCATGCCCATGCCCATGCCGCCCCGGCCGCCCGCGACCGCGGGCCCGGCCGTCACGATCGACCCGCCGCGCGTGGAGTCCACCGTCGTCAGGCAGTACGCGAGCGGACCGGCCAGCGCGGCCGCCAGCCCGAGCCCCGCCGCGCCCAGCGCGAACCGGCGGCCGAGCCGGGCGCCGAGCAGCAGCCCGGCGGCCGCGAGGAGGCCGGCCACGAGGACGGTCCAGCGCAGCCACGGCAGGTATCCGGTGGACCGGCCGAGCAGGACGTACGACCACCACGCGGTCAGGGCGAGGGTGCCGGACAGGGTGAGCGCGGCGGCCTTGCTGCCCCGCTCCTCCCAGAGCATGGCCGCGCCCATGCCGACCAGCGCGGCCACGAACGGCGCCAGCGCCACGGTGTAGTACTCGTGGAAGATGCCCTGCATGTAGCTGAAGACGAGCGCCGTGATCAGCAGGGCGCCGCCCCACACCAGGAACGCCGCCCGGGCCATGCCCTCCAGGGAGTCGGCGGCCCGGCGGGCCCGCCAGGTGATCACGAGTCCGGCGACGAGCATGACGAGGGCCGCCGGAAGCAGCCAGGAGATCTGTCCGCCGATGTTGGCCGAGAACAGCCGGTCGATGCCGGTCTCTCCCCAGCCCCCGCCGCCTCCGCCGCCACCGGGGCGGGCACCTCCGCCGACGCTGCCGGTCTCGTTGCCGTTGATCCGGCCGAGGCCGTTGTAGCCGAGGGTGAGCTCCAGGAAGGAGTTGTTCTGCGAGCCGCCGATGTACGGGCGGGAGGACGCGGGCCAGAGTTCCACGATCGCCACCCACCAGCCGCCGGCCACGACCATGGCGGCTCCGGCGAGCAGCAGTTGACCGAGTCGGCGGCGCAGCCGGGTCGGCGCGCAGACCGCGTACACGAGGGCGAGGGGCGGCAGGATGACGAAGGCCTGGAGGGTCTTGGTCAGGAAGGCGAAGCCGACCGCGACGCCCGCCCAGACGAGCCACTTGGTGTGGGCGCCGTCGAGGGCGCGCAGGACGCAGTAGACGGTGACGGTCAGCAGCAGGGTGAGCAGCGCGTCCGGGTTGTTGAAGCGGAACATCAGCGCGGCGACCGGGGTGAGCGCGAAGACCGTGCCGCTGAGCAGCGCGGCCGCGGGCCCGAAGTGGCGGCGCACGGCGGCGTAGAGCACGGCGGTGGTGCCGACGCCCATCAGGGCCTGCGGGACGAGGATCTGCCAGCCGCCGAGCCCGAACAGCCGGACGGACAGGGCCATGGGCCACAGGGCGGCCGGGGGCTTGTCGACGGTGATGGAGTTCCCGGCGTCGGAGGAGCCGAAGAAGAAGGCCTTCCAGCTCTCGCTGCCCGCCTGGACGGCGGCGGAGTAGAAGGAGTTGGCGTAGCCGTTGGCTCCCAGGTTCCACAGCAGCAGGACGGCGGTGGCCAGCAGGAGCGCCACGTACGCGGGCCGCTCCCAGCGGGGGCGCCCTGCGGTCGCGGCACTGGCTCCGGCCGTGGCGCTCTGAGCGGTCGGGTCGGTCGGGGCGGTCGGGGCCCGTTCGGGGAACGGGGAGTCCATGGGTGGTACGGCGGTGGTCATCGGGTGTCGTCCTTCGCGGGAATGGCTCGCCGCTCGGGGAAGACCCAGGCGCGGAAGAGCAGGAACCTCAGCACGGTCGCGGCGAGGTTGGCCGTGATCAGTACGGCCAGTTCGGTGCTGTGGGAGGGGTCGGCGGTGGCGGCGCCGAGGGCGGCGAGCGATCCGCTGGTCAGGGCCAGTCCGACGCCGAACACGACGAGGCCCTGGGCCTGGTGGCGCACGGCCCGGTCGCGGCCGCGGACCCCGAAGGTGAGCCGCCGGTTGGCGGCCGTGTTGGCGACGGCGGAGACCAGCAGGGCGCCGGCATTGGCGAGCTGCGGTCCGGCGCCCAGCCTGAAGAGGGAGTACAGGGCGAGGTAGGCGAGCGTGGACAGCACCCCGATGACGCAGAAGCCGAGGAGCTGGCGGGCCAGCCCGCGCGGCACTCCGGGCAGGGCGCTACGGTCGCGCGGGTCGTCGCCGAAGGGGCGGGCGAGCCGGTCGAGCGGCAGTGCGCCGACGGCCAGGGCCCGGCCCACCCGCCACATGCCCTTGAGGTCCTCGGTGGCGGTGCTGACGATGTGGACGGTGGAGTCAGGGTCGTCCACCCAGTCCACCGGCACCTCGTGGATCCGCAGCCCGGCCCGTTCGGCGAGCACCAGCAGTTCGGTGTCGAAGAACCAGCCCGAGTCCTCCACCAGTGGCAGCAGCCGCTCCGCGACCTCCCGCCGGATGGCCTTGAACCCGCACTGGGCATCGCTGAAGCGGGCGGCGAGGGAGGAGCGCAGGAGCAGGTTGTAGGCGCGGGAGACGAACTCCCGCTTGGCACCGCGCACCACGCGCGAGGAGCGGGCGAGGCGGGTGCCGATGGCGAGGTCGGAGTGCCCGGAGATGAGCGGGGCGACCAGCGGCAGCAGCGCGTTGAGGTCGGTGGACAGGTCCACGTCCATGTACGCGAGGACGGGCGCCTCGGAGCGGGACCAGACGGTCCGCAGGGCGCGGCCGCGGCCTTTCTCCTCCAGCCGGGTGCTGCGTACGCCGTCGACGGCGGCGGCGAGGGCGGCCGCGACCTCGGGGGTGCGGTCGGTGCTCGCGTTGTCGGCGATCGTGATGCGGAACGGGTACGGGAACGTACGGGTGAGGTGGTCGTGGAGTCGGCGCACGCACGGGCCGAGGTCCTTCTCCTCGTTGAAGACCGGGATCACCACGTCGAGTACGGGCTCGCCGGGCACGGGCGCGAGGTGCGCCCGTGCCGGAAGGGCGCCGGAGGAGGTGTCGGTTCGCATGGACCGACTCTCTCCGGCCGGGCTGTCACCGCTGTGTGGTGAGCCTGTGCCCCGTCTGTGAGTGCCCCGGCTGTGAGTCCGTCGGCGAGTCCGCCTGTGAGTCCCTCCGGGGGGCCGACCGGGGGCCCGTCTGCGGGGGCTGGTCCGGGGCGAGCGGGAGCAGGACCTCGAAGCGGGTGCGCCCCGGCTCGCTCTGAACGTCCACCTGTCCGCCGTGCGCCGTCACTACGGCCTCCACGATGGCCAGCCCCAGGCCGGTGGAGCCCGCGGCCCGGGAGCGGGAGGCGTCGCCGCGGGCGAACCGTTCGAAGACGTGGGGGAGCAGGGCGGGCGGGATACCGGGCCCGTCGTCCTCGATCCGCAGCCGGACGGCGGATGTTTCACGTGAAACATGGGCGGTCACGGTGGTGCCGGGCGGGGTGTGCGTGCGGGCGTTGGCGAGCAGGTTGACCAGGACCTGCTGGATCCGGGCCGGGTCGGCGCGGATGGGCGCGGGCTCGTCGGGCAGCTCAAGGCGCCAGTGATGCTCGGGTCCGGCGACCCGGGCATCGCTGACGGCGTCGACGACGAGCGGGGCGAGGTCGGTGTCGGCCGAGCTGAGCGGGCGGCCGGCGTCGAGCCGGGCGAGCAGCAGCAGGTCCTCGACGAGTCCGGTCATCCGGGTCGCCTCGGACTCGATGCGGCCCAGGGCGTGCCGGGTGTCGGGACCGGGCTCCTCCCGTCCCCGGCGGGTCAGTTCGGCGTACCCGCGGATGGAGGCGAGGGGAGTGCGCAGTTCGTGGCTGGCGTCCGCGACGAACTGCCGGACCCGGGTCTCGCTCTGCTGGCGGGCCATGAGGGCGGAGGAGACGTGCCCCAGCATCCGGTTGAGGGCGGCGCCGACCTGGCCCACCTCGGTACGGGGGTCGGCCTCGGCCTCCGGGACCCGCTCGTGGAGAGCGGGTTCGCCGCTGTGCAGGGGGAGTTCGGAGACGCGGGTCGCGGTGGCCGCCACCCGGCGCAGCGGGCGCAGGGCGACCCCGACCAGGGCCTGTCCGGCGAGGGAGGCCGCGATCAGTCCGGCGAGGGTGACGAAGACCTCCACGGCGATCAGCGTGCTCACGGTGGAATCGACCTCGGCGAGCGGGAAGCCGAGGACGAGGCTCCCGTCCGGGGCGGTGAGCACCCGGTACGCGCCGAGGTCCGGCAGGTCCAGGTTCACGGGGCCGGGCATCCGGTGTGCAGCGGCCTCGCCGCCGGCTCGGGCCAGAGCCGCGGTCTGGGCCGCGGTCAGGCGCTGGATGTGGTCGTACCCGGGCCCGCCGATGGCGGCGCTGCGTGCCGTGCTGGCGACCGTGCCGTCGGCGAGGAGCCGGATCCCGGCGGCGCCCAGCGGGGACCCGGGGGCCAGGACGAACTTGTCGTCCTTGTCGCGGATCGCCTTCTCCCCGAGGGGCTTGCGGGTGCCCATCTCGACGGAGACCCTCAGCTGGTCGTCGAGCTTGTCGACCAGGTACGAGCGCAGCGCGAGGGTGGTGACGGCTCCGATGGCCGTGCCCACCACGGCGATCAGCGCCACCGCCGAGACGACGAGCCGGGCCCGCAGGGACCAGGTGCGGACCGGGCGGAAGAGGCGGGGTGGGCGGAAGGCGCGAACCGGCCGGGGCAGGCGGAGGGCCACTACTCGGCCGGCTTGATCAGGTAGCCGGCGCCGCGCCGGGTGTGGATCATCGACGGGAGGCCGGGGCCGCTCTCCAGCTTGCGCCGCAGGTAGGAGATGTACAGCTCGACGACGTTGGCCTGGCCGCCGAAGTCGTACGACCACACCCGGTCCAGGATCTGCGCCTTGCTCAGCACGCGCCGCGGGTTGCGCATCAGGTAGCGCAGCAGCTCGAACTCCGTGGCGGTCAGGTGGATCTCCCGGCCGCCCCGGGACACCTCGTGGCTGTCCTCGTCGAGCCGCAGATCGCCGACGGCCAGGACGGATCCCCCGCGGGCGGCCTGCGCCGCGCCCGAGCGGCGGACCAGGCCGCGCAGCCGGGCCACGACCTCCTCCAGGCTGAACGGCTTGGTCACGTAGTCGTCGCCGCCCGCCGTCAGGCCCGCGATGCGGTCCTCGACGGAGTCCTTGGCGGTCAGGAAGAGCACCGGAAGCTGCGGGATCTCCCGGCGCAGCTGTCCGAGGACGGCGAGTCCGTCCATGTCGGGCAGCATGATGTCGAGGACCACGACGTCCGGCCGGAACTCCCGCGCGGCCCGGACCGCGCCGGCCCCGTCGCCCGCGCTGCGGACTTCGCAGCCCTCGTAGCGCAGGGCCATGGAGAGCAGCTCCGAGAGCGAGGCCTCGTCGTCGACGACGAGCACCCGGCAGGGGCCGCCGTCGGGCCGGACGAGGGCCGTCGGGTTGCTGGTGGACGTGGACGCATGGGAGGTGGTCGTCGCAGTCATGCGACCACGCTGGCCGCGGCCTCTGAGAGCGTTCTTGTCCCTACCTGTGAATTCCCTGAGAAACCCCGGGCGCCCCCGGCCGGCCCTCAGACCAGGTGGAACAGCCGGGCTCCGTTGTCGTGGCAGACCGCGCGCAGCCAGTCGTCGCCGAGGCCGAGCCGTTCCAGGGCCTCCAGCTGGTGCTCGTACGGGTAGGGGATGTTCGGGAAATCGGTGCCGAGCAGGATCCGGTCGCCGAGGTCCGCGAGCCGCCCGAGCTCTGCCTGCGGGAAGCCGCGGAACCGCTCGGAGAAGTCGGTGAAGGCCATGGTGGTGTCGAGGCGCACCGCGGCGTACCGGTCGGCGAGGTCCAGGAAGTCGGCGTACTCGGGCATGCCCATGTGCGCGATGATCAAGGGCAGCCGGGGGTGGCGGGCCAGCAGCCGGGCGACCGGCTCGGGGCCGGTGTGCTTGGCCGGGACCGGCCCCGACCCGCAGTGGATCACGGTCGGGATGCCCGTCTCGGCGAGCAGCCCCCAGACCGGGTCGAGCCGGTCGTCGTTCGGGTCGTACCCGCCGACCTGCAGGTGCGCCTTGAAGACCCGGGCCCCGGCCTCGACGGCCTGCCGTACGTAGGCCTCGGCCCCGTCCTCGGGGAAGAAGGTCGCGGTGTGCAGGCAGTCGGGGGTACGGGCGGCGAAGTCGGCGGACCAGGAGTTGAGCCAGGCGGCCATCGCCGGCTTGTGCGGGTAGAGCATGGACGTGAAGGCCCGGACCCCGAACTCCCGCAGGAGCGCGACCCGCTGCTCCTCCTCGTGCCGGTAGGTGATGGGCCACTCGACGCCGTTCAGCGGTCCGAACGCGTCGAAGTAGTCCCACACCTTCGCCAGGACCCGCTCCGGCATGAAGTGCGTGTGGACGTCGACCAGTCCGGGCAGCCCGAGCCGCTCGCGGAAGGCGCGGACCGCGTCAGCCGTTGCGGGCAAAGCCGTGGCTCCGCTCGACGGTCGCGACGTGCAGGGTGTAGCTCTCGTACCAGTCGGCGCGGCCCTTCTTCATGGCCGCCTGGTGCTCCAGGTCCTGCCGCCACTCGGTGAGCGACTCGTGGTCGCGGAAATAGGCGACGGTGATGCCGAGGCCGCCGGGGGTGCGGGCGGACTCGTAGCCGAGGAAGCCCGGGTTGGCGGTCACGATCTCGTTCATCCGGTCGAGGACTTCCGGGTATCCGGTGTCGTCAGGGGTGCGGACGTTGCTGAAAACCGCCATCACGTACGGCGGTTCGAAAGCGGGTACGGGCTGGATGCTCATGCCCACCACCCTCGGCGGCTGGCCCCCGGCATGTCCACCGGAAAGGGGCCCGGGAGCCCAAAGGGATCCAAGTTTTGACCTTGGTCAGAACAGCCCGTCCTGCCCGCCGGGGGCGGCGAGCGGCGGCAGTTCGGCGACGGGCACGGCGGTCGTGTCATCCGCGGCGGGGGCGGTGAGCTCCCAGCCGGCGAGCAGCCGGGTGTCCACCACGAGCCCGTCCTCGAAGTGGAGATCGGGACCGGCCGCGCCGGCGAGCCGGCCCACGACGGCCCCGCCGGGGACCATCGCGGTGACCACCCGCGCGGGGGCGGGCAGCCCGTCCAGCCCGAACGGCCCGGCGTGATCGGCGGTTTCGCACTCCAGCCGCTCCAGCGACTCCGGCCACCCCGGCAGGGCCGCGGCCCGGGCGTGCAGCTCGGCGACCTCCCGGGCCCGGTCGGCCGCCGCCGGCAGGTGCCCCCGTACGGCGCGCTTGCGCGCGTACGCGATCCGGTCCGGCACCCCGAGGGCGGCCCGCAGCAGCTCCTCGGTACGGCGGGTGGCCATCAGCGGCCCCCGCCCCAGCCAGGTCCAGGTCACCGCCCCCTGCTCCAGCAGCCGGGCCGGGCCGCGCTCCTCGGCGGTGATGCCGACCTTGACCATCTCTGGCCCGAACCAGGCCAGGTAGACGCGATAGGTGCGCGGATCGGCGGCGTTGGTGTCGGCGGCCACCGAGAACGACCGGTCCAGGCGGGCGCATTCGGGACACTGGGCGTTCGCGGCCCGGCCGGGCACGGTCGCGCCCGTGGGGCACGGGGTCCGCTTCCCGGCCCGCCGCACACCGAGGCAGTGCCGCTCCCCGCGGGCCGCGAACGCCAGCCGCTGCCCGTAGACGAGCGGGCTGCTGCGCTCACCGCGTCCCTCGGCGCACCACCCGATGGCGGGGAGGCCGTCATGCCACCGGATCCCGGTGCACCGCCAGGTCACAGCGGGAGGGGCCGCTCGAAGAAGGTGTCCAGCACGACGGTGGCGTGCGTACCGCTGACGCCGTCGATGGCGTAGAGGCGGCGCAGGACGTCCTGGAGCTGCCCGGTCGTGGCCGTGCGCACCTTCACCAGGACCGAGGCGCTCCCCGCGATGATGTGCGCCTCCTGGATCTCGGCGATCGCCTCGAAGGCCGCCTTCGAATCCCCCATCCAGGCGTTGGAGTCGACCATCACGTAGGCGAGCACCCCGCTCCCGACGGCCGCGGGATCCACCTCGACCGTGGTGCGCCTGATGACCCCGCGCTCGCGCAGCTTGCGTACGCGCTCGTGGGTGGCCCCGGCCGACAGCCCCACGGCGGCGCCGAGGGCGGCGTACGACTGGCCCGCGTCCTGCTGCAAGCGCAGGACGAGCGCCCGGTCGATGTCGTCCACGCGATCTTCCTCCCACATCCCCTGGAATCCCTTGCGCTGACGGTACAGGATCCTGCAATGTCATCAGAAGACCGAACCACATTCGGCACGTAACTCAGCAGGGGGAAGAATGTCATCCATAGCCGACCTCAGCCTGTACGAGATCCTGGACGAACGATTCCGCACCGGCCGCTGCGCCAACGGCGACATGCGGCTCGAACGGCTCCACGACGACTGCCGCTGGGCGGAGGGCCCGCTGTACCTACCGGCCTGGCGGCAGCTCGTGTGGAGCGACATCCCCAACGACCGGATGCTGCGCTGGGACGAGGAGACCGGCGCGGTCTCCGTCTTCCGGTCCCCGGCCGGCCACCCGAACGGCAACACCCTGGACCGCGAAGGCCGCCTGATCACCTGCGAGCAGGGCAACCGGCGCGTCACCCGCACCGAACCGGACGGCACCCTCACGGTCATCGCCGACCGCTTCGACGGCAAGCGGCTCAACAGCCCGAACGACGCGGTGGTGCGCTCGGACGGCTCGATCTGGTTCTCCGACCCGGACTTCGGCATCACCAGCGACTACGAGGGCCTGCGCGCACCGAGCGAGATCGGCGCCTGCAACCTCTACCGCGCCGACCCGGCGACCGGCGAGGTGCGGCTCGCGGCGGACGGGTTCCTCGGCCCGAACGGCGTGGTCTTCTCCCCGGACGGGGGCGAGCTGTACGCGGCGGACACCCGCGCAGGCCACATCCGCGCCTTCGAAGCGTCCGCGGACGGCACCCTCACATCCGACCGCGTCTTCACGCAGTGCCCCGGGGTGGACAACATCCGCTTCGACGACGAGGGCCGCCTGTGGGCGGCGGCGATGGAGAGCGGCGTGCACTGCTACGCCCCGGACGGCACCCTGATCGGGCGCATCCGCGTCCCCGAACCGGTCTCGAACATCGCCTTCGGCGGCCCGAAGAACAACCGCCTCTTCATCACCGCCACCACGTCCCTCTACGCCCTGACCCTCTCGGTCACGGGCCTCCCCCGCGTCCTGTGACCCTGCTACCGGGCGACGAACTGGGTCAGGATGGCCTGCACCTCATAGATGTCCACACCCTTGGTGAACGTCTTCTCGATCGGCGCCGCGCTCCCGGAGAGCCAGATCTTGAGCTCGGCGTCGAGATCGAAATGCCCGGCGGTCTCCACGGAGAAGTGCGTGATGCTCCGGTACGGGATGGAGTGGTACTCCACCTTCTTCCCCGTGAGCCCCTGCTTGTCGACGAGCACGAGCCGCCGGTCGGTGAACAGGATCGTGTCGCGTATCAACAGGTACGCGGCATGCACCTGCTCCCCCTGCCCGAGCAGCCGCGCGTAGTCCCGCTGCGCCGACATCGGATCGACCGTGTGCGCGTTCCCGAACAGTCCCATGACAGTCCCCCTCTCGCGGCCCGACCCGTTCCGGACCGTCTCCGAGGACCGTATCCACCCCCGGGCCGCCGCTCATCCCCCACAGGACCGACCCCCACCCCGGAACATCCCCGAGACCCCCCTCCCCACCAAGAAGGACCGGGACAACGCAAGAGGCCCCCCGGTGAACCGGGGGGCCTCTTCGGCTGTGCACTCGGCAGGATTCGAACCTGCAACCTTCTGATCCGTAGTCAGATGCTCTATCCGTTAAGCTACGAGTGCTTGGGCTTCCCGGGGTTTTGCGCCCCGCTGGCCTTGCGAGAACAACAATACATGGACCTCGGCGGGACGCGAAATCCATTAGCCAAACCACGCCTGACCTGCGAAAACGCCCCAGACGAAGATCATCTGAATGGGTTCGCACGGATGTCGGGGCGGGGTTGGGGCGCAGCTCGCCATGGCCGGAAGGCGTCAAAGCAAGACCCCGGAACGCACCGAAGCCCCGGTCCGTGAGGACCGGGGCTTCGGCAGGTGCGGAGGCGGAGGGATTTGAACCCTCGATGGGCTTTAAGACCCAAACCGCATTAGCAGTGCGGCGCCATAGACCGGACTAGGCGACGCCTCCAGCACACCCTCGCGTACGAAGGTGCGTGCAGATGATGACACAGCCACCGGGCCGCTCACCAATCCGCTCCCACGGTACAAGGACAGCCGCCACCAGAGCAAAGCCTTAAGCCTCCCGGCACGCCCCTTCCCACGCAGGCGTCCGTACGCCCGCCCGTACGCAACGTCGGCGGGCGCGCGTCGTTGGTCAGGCGTACGACGTACGGACGACCTGGAGTGCCCATGCTGCGTCTCGCCGCCTTCGCCGTCACCTCCGCCCTGGCCGCCTCGGCGGCCACGGCCGCCGGGCCGCTGCCCCCGCTGACACCGCTGAGCCGGCTGCTCGCCACGCCCGACCGCCTCACCATCACCGTGTCCGCCACCGGCAACCCCCGGGCGAACGGCGAGTACCTGCTGGAGTGCAACCCGGTCGGCGGGAACCACCCCGAGGCGGAACGGGCCTGCGACCGGCTCGACGCCCTCGCGAAGCAGGACAAGTACCCCTTCGCCCCCGCCGCCAAACGGGAGATCTGCACCATGCAGGACGGCGGCCCGGCCACCGCGCACATCACCGGAACCTGGCAAGGCCACAGGGTGGACGCGACGTTCCAACGGACCAACGGATGCGAGATCACCCGCTGGAACAACCTGGAACCTGTGCTTCCGGGTGGGCGCTCCTGACCTGGGAGGATGCGAAGGATGCACGGTATCCACCGAACATCCGCCACCTCAGGCCGGGGCCGTGCCCTTAGACTCCTCCCGTGACATGCCGGTAGTTGTGGTCAGGGAGGAAGCTCGTCGTGAGCAGCAGGCCATCCCGAGGCGCTGCTCGCCTCGCAGCAATACTCGACGCTCTTCCGGACGCGCTGTTGCTCGTCAACGCCAACGGCACGGTCGTCAACGCGAATTCGATCGCCCTCGAGGTCATGGAGAGCCCCGGCACCGGGCTCGTCGGCCGCGGCGTGCTGGACCTCCTCCCCGAGTTCGACTCCAAGCTGATCCCCGGCTCCATGCGCCGGCCCGGCGAGGACGAGGGCGGCCGGGCCAAGCCCAAGCGGATGGTCGCGCGCCGCACCGACGGCACCGAGTTCCCCGTCGAGGTCACCGCGGCCCATCTCGACGGCCGCGACGCCTACCGCGAGCCGCAGCCCGCGTACACGGGTGACGAGCTGCTGATGCTCGTCGTACGCGACCTCTCCGAGACGGTGGACACCGAGGCCGAGCTGGCCCGCTCGCAGCGGCAGACCGAGATGATCCTTCGGGCCGCCGCCGAGGGCGTCGTCGGCACGGACACCGACGGACGGGTCGTCCTCGTCAACCCGGCCGCCGCCCAGATCCTCGGGTACCGCGCCACCGACCTCGGCAACCGGGAGCTGCACGGGCTGATCCAGCACTCGCGCGCCGACGGCTCGCCGTTCCCCTTCGAGGAATCCCCGCTCGCCGACACCCTGCGCAGCGGCCGCAAGCACCGGGTGCGCGGCCAGGTGCTGTGGAACAAGGCGGGGCAGCCCGTCTCCGTCGACCTGACCACCTCGCCCGTACGGGACGGAGAGCTGCTCGTCGGCGCCGTCATGACCTTCACCGACCGGCGGCCCTACGACGCCCTGGCCGCCCGACACGCCCAGCTGCTGGCCGTCCTCGGCGAGTCCCTGCGCGGGCCCCTGGAAGAGCTGCGCGGGGAGCTGGCCACGCTGGCCGCCGACGACGCGGGACAGCTGTGGCCCGAGGCCAACCAGCTGCTGCACCACCTGGCCGCCGGATACTCCCGGATGACCGCGCTGGTCGACAACGTGCTCGGCTTCCAGCGGCTCGACGCCGGCACCGAGAAGCTCAAGAAGAAGAAGGTCCTGATCGACGGGGTCGTCGCGGCCGGCATCGACGGCGCCGTCGAGCTGATCGGCCCGGGCCGCGTGCAGTTCGCCGTCCACGCGCCGACCATCGAGGCCGAGGTGGACGCCGAGCGGATCGCGGGCGCCCTCGCACACCTGGTCGCGGACGTCGCCGGGGTGGACGCCACCGGCAAGACCCGCCAGGGCAGCGGGTACAGCGACTCGACGATCGTCGTGGCCGCCGCGCAGCGGGGCGACGTCGTACGGATCGAGGTGCGCGGACCGTACGAGGGCGGCAACCCGGTGCACGAGCCGATCGTGCGGGGCGTCGTGGCCGCGCACGGGGGTGTGCTGCAGACGGTGGAGGTGCCGGGCGCGCCCGGCGGTGCGTACGTACTGGAGCTGCCGCTGGGCGCGGGAGCCGGAACGGTGACGCTGCCGGAGCCGAAGCCCGAGCCCGAGCCCGCGAAGGAGCCGGCGGCCGCCGAGGGCGCGGGCAAGGGCCCCGCCGGCCGGCGGGCCCGGCGCGGTGTGGACGCGTTCCTGGAGGACACGGCCGAGGAGGCGAAGGCGAACGGCCCCGCCGAGGGCGGGAGCGCGCTGGCGCTGCCTTCCGGGCGACGGCGGGCGGGCGAGGCCGGTGCCGTCGACGCCGCGGCTCCCGAGCTCGCGCAGTCCCCGGTGAACCCGGCGGGCCTGGGCACCGGGCGCCGGCGCGGCCGCGACGGCGACGGCAGCGGAACGGGCAGCGGCGAGGGCGGCCCCGGCCGGCCCGTGCCCCCGCAGGGGACCGCCATGCCCGCACTCCCGCCGGTGCCGCAGGGGCCTCCCGGATCCGGTCGCGGTCCCGGTGCGGCCCCGGTGCCGCCGGGCGCGCCGGTGCCGCCCGTACCGCCGATGTCCGCCGTACCGCCGATGTCCGCCGTGCCGCCGGTTCCGGTGACCGAGCATCCCGCCGGGCGGCGGCGTGCGCTGGGTGCGGCCGCCGCGCCGCAACCCGGCGGTCCCGTACCCGCGAAGGGCCTCGGCCCGGCTCCGGCCGCCGCCCCGCAGGCCCCCGTACGGCCCATCGCCCCCGAGGGCGGCTTCGCGCTGCCCGCCGGCCCGACCCCGGCCCCGACTGCGGCCCCCGCGCAGAGCCCCGCCATGGCCGGTCCGGCCCCCGCTCCCGGTGAGGCCGAGGGCGATGCCCCGGCCGGGCGGCGCGGGCGCCGGGTCCTGGGTGCGCCCGCTGCCGAGCCCGCGGACCCCGACGCGCAGCCGGCCGCGGCCGCCGAGGAGCCCGTACCGCCGACCGGTCGGCGGCGTGGGCTGCCCGCCACTCCGGCCTGGCCGGTCCCGGCGGCCCGAACCGCTCCCGAGGACGAGGAAGCCGCCGGCCCGGCTGCCGTGCCCGGGGCCCGGCAGCCCCAGGACGCCCCGGCGGAGGCCGCACAGCCGATCAGCGTGCGCGCCCTCGGCACCCTCGGCCAGGGCATCTCCATCGACTCCGGATCCACCAACGGCGCGGGCGGTACGGGCGGCTCCGGCCGCCGTCGCCGGCTCGCCGAGCCCGCGCCCCAGGGACGGGCGTTCGCGATAGGAGCCCCCGAGGCGGGCGCCGACGAGGGCCCCGAGCCCCTGGACGGGCCCGGGGGCGCCGTCGAGGTCGTCAACCGGCCCGTACCGCTGCCCGTGGACGACGAGCTGCCTCCGGAGCCCCTGGACAACCCGCGCCGCCTGCTGGTGTGGCCGGCGCCCGATGTACAGACCCAGCAGGCGCTCAGCGACCGCGGCTACCGCCCTGTGATCGTGCACTCCCGCGAGGAGGTGGACGCGCAGATCGCCGCGTTCCCCGCCGCGCTGTTCGTGGACCCGCTGACGGGGCCGATCACCCGGACCGCCCTGCAGTCCCTGCGCCAGGCCGCGGTGGCCGCCGAGGTCCCCGTACTGGTCACGGCCGGGCTGGGGCACGCCACGCGCGAGGCGGCGTACGGGGCCGACCCGGCCGTCCTCCTCAAGGCGCTCGCGCCGCGCGACAGCGAGCAGCACCCTTCCCGGGTGCTGCTGATCGAGGAGCGCGACGAGATCGCGACGGCGCTGACGGCCGCCCTGGAACGGCGCGGCCTCCAGGTCGCACGGGCGGGCGCGGACACCGACGCGGTGGAGCTGGCGACGCGGATGCGGCCCAACCTGGTGGTCATGGACCTCATGCAGGTCAGGCGCCGGCGGGCCGGGATCGTGGACTGGCTGCGTGCCAACGGGCAGCTCAACCGGACCCCGCTGGTGGTCTACACGGCCACGGGGATCGACCCGGCCGAACTGCCGCGGCTGGCCTCCGGGGAGAGCGTGCTCTTCCTCGCCGAGCGGGCCACCACGGCGGACGTCCAGGGCCGCATCGTGGATCTGCTCGCCAAGATCGGCACGAACTAGTCATCCTGGCCCGATGGCCATCATCGACACGAGCGAGCAGACCGTCCCCGCCGACAACGGGGAGGTGAACCTGCTCATAGCCCGGCAGGTGGAGCCGGGCCACGAGGAGACGTTCGAGGCCTGGGCCCACGGCATCCTGGAGACGGCCGCGACCTTCCCCGGGCATCTGGGGTACGGGCTGTTCCGTCCGGCGGCGGACGGCGGGCCGTGGTTCCTGGTCCACCGCTTCCAGGACCACGAGGCCTTCCAGCGGTGGCAGGACTCCGCCGAGCGGGCCCAGTGGTTCTCCAACTGCCTGGGCCACCACCACACCGAGATAGCCCGGCGCGAACTGCACGGCATGGAGACCTGGTTCGCCAAGCCGGGTACGACCCGGCCCGCGCCGCCGCGCTGGAAGATGGCGATCAGCTCGGGGCTGGCCATCTTCCCGATCTCGCTCGTCGGCAACGCGGTGCTCGGGCCGTACCTGGTGAACGTGCACTTCGTCCTGCGGACGGCCGCCTTCGCCGTCGTGTTCAGCACGCTGATGACCTACCTGGCGATGCCGGCCGTCAGCAGGCTGCTGCGGCCCTGGCTGACGAAGGCCGGCCAGGGCTGAGCTTCAGTCCAGCTTGGTGACGTCCAGCTCGCCGTCCGCGTACTGCTTCCTTATGACCTTCTTGTCGAACTTGCCGACGCTGGTCTTCGGGACGGCCGCCACGGTCGTCCAGCGCTCGGGCAACTGCCACTTGGCGATGGACTGGCCGAGGAAGACGCGCAGCCCGTCGTAGTCCACGGTCGCGCCCTCCTTGAGGACGACGGTGGCCAGCGGGCGCTCACCCCACTTCTCGTCCGGGACGGCGACGACCGCCGCCTCGGCGATCTCGGGGTGCGCCATCAGCGCGTTCTCCAGCTCCACGCTGGAGATCCACTCGCCGCCGGACTTGATGACGTCCTTGGCCCGGTCGGTCAGCGTGAGGAACCCGTCGGGGCTGATCACACCGACGTCGCCGGTCTTGAGCCAGCCGTCCGCGCTGAACTTGTCCTCGGGGCGCAGCGGTTCGCCGGCGGCTCCGCCGTAGTAGGAGCCCGCGATCCAGGTGCCACGTACTTCGAGCTCGCCCGCCGACTCGCCGTCCCAGGGCAGGATGTCGCCCCCGGGGCCCACCAGGCGCGGCTCGACGCCCGCCGGGAAGCGGCCCTGGGTGATCCGGTACGGCCACTGCTCCTCGGCGCTCAGGCCGGCCGGCGGATGCGCCATGGTGCCCAGCGGCGAGGTCTCGGTCATGCCCCAGGCATGGCAGAGGCGGACGCCGAGCTTGTCGTAGGCCTCCATCAGGGAGGGCGGACAGGCCGCGCCGCCGATGGTGACCTGCTTCATCGAGGTCAGGTCACGCGGGTTGGCGGTGACCTCGGCGAGCAGGCCCTGCCAGATGGTGGGGACGGCCGCGGCGTGCGTGGGCTTCTCCCGCTCGATCATCTCGGCGAGCGGGGCGGGCTGGAGGAACCGGTCCGGCATCAGCATGTTGATGCCCGTCATGAACACCGCGTGCGGCAGGCCCCAGGCGTTGACGTGGAACTGCGGGACCACGACGAGGGTGGTGTCGCGGTCGGTCAGGCCCATCGACTCGGCCATGTTGACCTGCATGGAGTGCAGGTAGATCGAGCGGTGGGAGTAGACGACGCCCTTGGGGTCGCCGGTGGTGCCGGAGGTGTAGCACATGGCGGCGGCCTGGCGCTCGTCCAGCTCCGGCCAGTCGTACGAGGTCGCGCGGTCCGCGATCAGCTCCTCGTAGTCGTGGACGCGGAAGCCGCGCTCCTGCGCGAGGGCTTCGAGGCCGGAGCGGTCACCGATGCCGGAGACGACCACGTGCTCGACGGTCGGCAGGTGCGGCAGCAGCGGGACCAGCAGCGGCAGCAGGGTCCCGTTGAGCAGCACGACCCGGTCGACCGCGTGGTTGACGATGAAGACCAGCTGCTCGGGAGGCAGGCGCAGGTTGAGGGTGTGGAGTACGGAACCCATGGAGGGGATCGCGAAGTACGCCTCGACGTGCTCCGCGTTGTTCCACATCAGGGTCGCCACCCGGTCGTCCTGCTGGACGCCCAGTTCGTCGCGCAGGGCGTTGGCGAGGCGGGTGGCGCGGGTACCGATCTCGGCGAAGCTGCGACGGTGCGGCTCGGCCTCCCCGGTCCAGGTCGTGACCTGGGATTTCCCGTGGATCGTCATCCCGTGCTGGAGTATGCGGGTGACGAGGAGCGGTACGTCCTGCATGGTGCTCAGCAAAGCGTCCTCCCGGTGAGCGCTGCGGCGCTGCGGCGGCTACGGATGCTGCCGATTCTGCGCACGTACCGGTCGGCATGTCACTACCCGGGGGTACAAACACGGCAACCAATCGCCGACGTTTCACGTGAAACACCGATGTTTCACGTGAAACATGGGCTGGTTCAGCGGACCGGGGTGAGCTCCGGGTCCTCGCGGAGCTTGACCAGGGCGCGCGAGACGGCACTCTTGACCGTGCCGATCGAGACCCCGAGCAGTTCGGCGGTCTGCGCCTCGCTCAGGTCCTCGTAGTAGCGCAGGACGACCATCGCGCGCTGCCGGTCGGGAAGCCGGGTCACCGCTCGCCACATCGCGTCGCGCAGCGCCTGCGCCTCGGCGGGGTCGGATGCGGGCGTCTCCTCGGGTTCCGGGAGCTCGTCGCAGGCGAACTCGTCAACCTTGCGCTTGCGCCACTGGGAGGTACGGGTGTTGACCAGGGCCCGCCGGACGTAGCCGTCGAGGGCGCGGTGGTCCTCGATGCGGTCCCACGCGACGTACGTCTTGGCGAGGGCCGTCTGGAGCAGGTCCTCGGCATCACACGGGTTGGCGGTGAGCGAGCGCGCGGTGCGCATCAGGACCGAGCCGCGGGTCCGGACGTACGCCGAGAACGACGGGTACGGCGTCGGGTTCGAGGCGAGCGTGCACACAGGCGTGGTCATGGCTCCACGCTAGAAGCGCGGTCCGGACCTGGGATCGGCCGCAAGTGCCGAAGCTGGATCCATCTCAGGTTGTAGGGGTGGGGCCTGCCCCACCTCCTGAAGGTGGAGGAGGGGGCAGGCCGCGGGTCCCGGCCGAGGGCCGGCGGGGGACCGGCGCGCGGCTCCGGGCTCAGCCTTCGGAGCCGAGGATCAGACCGGACGTCGGTACCCCCGTCCCTGCCGTGACCAGGGCACGGGCGGCGCCCGCCACCTGGTTCACGGAGGTGCCGCGCAGCTGGCGGACCGCCTCGGCGATGCCGTTCATGCCGTGCAGGTACGCCTCCCCGAGCTGGCCGCCGTGGGTGTTGAGCGGCAGCGCGTCCGCGGCCACGAAATCGGCGGCCTCGCCGGGCTTGCAGAAGCCGAACTCCTCCAGCTGCATCAAGACGAACGGGGTGAAGTGGTCGTAGAGGATGCCGACGTCGATGTCCGAGGGCCGCAGTCCGCTGGTCCGCCACAGCTGCCGGGCGACCACGTCCATCTCCGGCAGCCCGGTGAGGTCGTCGCGGTAGAAGGAGGTCATGGCCTCCTGGCGGCGGCCGGCGCCCTGCGCGGCTGCGGTGATCACGGCGGGCGCGTGGCGCAGGTCCCGGGCGCGCTCGGTGCTGGTGACGATCAGCGCCTGGCCGCCGTCCGTCTCCTGGCAGCAGTCCAGCAGCCGGAGCGGTTCGACGATCCAGCGCGAGGCGGCGTGGTCGGCGAGGGTGATGGGCTTGCCGTGGAAGTACGCGGCGGGGTTGTTCGCCGCGTGTCGGCGGTCGGTGACCGCGACATGGCCGAAGGCCTCGGGGGTCAGGTTGTAGGCGTGCAGATAGCGCTGGGCGGTCATGGCCACCCAGGAGGCCGGGGTCAGCAGCCCCCAGGGCAGCGACCAGCCGAGCGCCGCGCCCTCCGCCGAGGGCTCGCGCTGCTGGACGCCGGAACCGAAGCGACGGCCGGAGCGCTCGTTGAAGGCGCGGTAGCAGACCACGACCTCCGCGACCCCGGTGGCGACGGCGAGGGCGGCCTGCTGGACGGTGGCGCAGGCCGCGCCGCCGCCGTAGTGGATGCGGGAGAAGAAGGAGAGGTCCCCGATGCCGGCCGCCTGGGCCACGGTGATCTCGGGGCTGGTGTCCATGGTGAACGTGACCATGCCGTCGACGTCGGTGGGGGTCAGCCCGGCGTCGTCGAGGGCGGCGTGCACGGCTTCGACGGCGAGCCGCAGCTCGCTGCGGCCGGAGTCCTTGGAGAACTCGGTCGCGCCGATGCCGGCGATGGCGGCGCGCCCGCCGAGCGCGTCGCGGTGCCGGACGCTCATTCCACCACCTCCGCGGTGTCCGCGACCGTGGCCGTGACCGTGCCGGTGACGTGGTGGCCGATGCCGTTGGCGCCGACGACCCGGATCTCCACCCGGTCCCCATCGACGGCGACCACGGTGCCGGTCAGGACCATGGTGTCCCCGGGGTAGTTGGGGGCGCCGAGCCGGATGGCCACCTTGCGCAGGACGGCGCCCGGCCCCAGGCGGTCGGTGATGTACCGGCCGACCAGACCGTTGGTGGTCAGGATGTTCATGAAGATGTCCGGGGAGCCCTTCTCGCGCGCGAGCGAGGCGTCGTGGTGGACGTCCTGGTAGTCGCGCGAGGCGATCGCGCCCGCGACGATCAGTGTGCGCGTCACCGGTATCTCCAGCGGCGCCAGTGTGTCGCCGACGTTCATGCGTCGTCCCCCTCGGGTGCTGCGTGGTCGGACAGGAGCGCGCCCAGCTCGGCCAGCAGCTCGCTGCCGCAGCCCAGGTACGCGTCCAGCTGGCGCCCCCAGAGGAAGTGCCGGTGGACGGGATGGTCCAGGTCGGCGCCCATCCCGCCGTGCAGGTGCTGGCCCGCGTGCACGACCCGCGTGCCCGCCTCCGAGGCCCACCAGGCCGCGGTCAGGGCGTGCTCGCCCGCCGGAAGTCCCTCGTCGATCCGCCAGGCCGCCTCGTACGCGGTGACCCGGATCGCCTCGGTGTCCATGTAGGCGTCGGCCGCGCGCAGCATGACCCCCTGGTTCGTGGAGAGCGGCCGGCCGAACTGCTCGCGGGTGGAGGTGTACGCGACCGCACGGGCCAGGGAGCCCGCGCAGACCCCCGCCTGGAGCCCGGCGAAGGCGGTGCGGGCGGTGGCCAGGACCTCTTCGTAGGCCCGGCCGTCGCCGAGCCGTTCGGCCTCGGTCCCGGCCAGGGTGAGCCGCCCCGCCGACCAGGGGGCGGTGGTCTCCACCTCGGGCGTCCCGACGCCGGGTGCGTCCGTCCGTACGAGCCACAGGGTCCGGTCGGCGTCCGGAACCAGCACGTGGGTGGCATCGCGCAGCCAGGGCACGACGGGGGCGGTCCCGGTCAGCCGGCCGTCCGGCGAGGCGGTGATGCGGCCGCGGGCCGGAAAGGCGCCGGTGGCGACCGCCTCTCCCGAGCCCAGGGCGGGCAGCAGCCGGGCGCGCTGCTCAGCGCTGCCGTGCGCGGCGACGGGCAGGATCCCGTACGCGCAGGTGGCGGCATACGGGACCTGCGCGGTGGTGCGGCCCTGCTCCTCCAGCAGCAGCACCAGGCCGAGCAGGCCGACGTCCTCCACGGCGGCGGTCAGTCCGGCGGCGGTGAGGGCCTTCCACAGCTCGGCGTCGCTGCCGGTGCCGGCCGCGGCGAGGCGTTCGTGCGTGGCGAGATCGCGGAAGATCCGCGCGGCGAGGCCGGCCGCCGCGGCCTGCTCCTCGGTGGGGTGGAAGTCCATCAGCCCTCGCTCCCTCGGAAGACCGGCAGTTCCAGGTCCTCGTCGGCCCGCAGGAACTCCAGGTGCACGGGCATCCCGATGCGGACCTTGTCGTACGGGACGCCGGTGATGTTGCTGACCATCCGGACGCCCTCGGCGAGTTCGACGAGGGCTACCGCGTACGGCCCCACCACGGCAGCGGCATCTTCATGCGCGGTGAAGGCGGGGAAGGGCGGGTGGTGCATGACGACGTAGCTGAACACCGTGCCGGCGCCGGAGGCCTCGACGGTGTCCCAGTCCAGGCTCGCGCAGCCGTTGCAGCCGGGCAGCCAGGGGAAACGGAGGGTCCCGCAGGCGGTGCAGCGCTGGATCAGCAGCTTGTGGTCCGCGACCCCGTCCCAGAAGCCCTGGTTGTCGCGGTTGACCACCGGGCGGGGACGCCGGGCCGCGGGCTTCTTCTCGCGCGGGGCGGCGGGCGCGTACTTAAGGATCCGGAAGCGGTGGGTTCCGGCGAGTTCGCCGTCCGCGCGGACGTCCATGCGTGTGGTCACGAAGTGGCCGGTGCCCAGCTTGGTCGTCTTGCGCGGGGAGACTGACTCGATGACGGCGTCGTAGGTGACCGCGTCGCCGGGGCGCAGCGGTCGCAGGTACTCCTGCTCGCAGTCGGTGGCCACGACGGAGGTGCAGCCCGCGCCGTCGAGCAGGGCGAGGAGCTCGTCGTAGGCGGAGGAGCGGTCTCCGTGCCCGGAGAGCCCGCCCATCGTCCAGGCCTGGAGCATGGTGGGCGGGGCGATGGCGTCCGGGCCGGTGTAGGCGGGGTTGGCATCTCCCATCGCCTCGCACCAGTGGCGGATCATCGGCTGGTTGACGGGGTCCTTGCCCTGGCCCGCGGTGGCGGCGGGCCGCCCTTCGAAGGACGTGAGCAGTGCGTGGAACCGGGCGGCCTCCTCGGTGCCCGCTCCCGCGTCCGTACCCGCTGCCTGCTCCGGCGTGGCGGTCATCGCTTCCTTCCCTTCATGCCGAGCCGCATCATGGCGACGATCTCCCGCTGGACCTCGCTGACCCCGCCGCCGAAGGTGTTGATCTGCGCGGCCCGGTTCATCCGCTCCAGCTCGCCGCCGGCGAACGCCGCGGGCCCCCGTACGAGCGCCTCCTCGCCCACCACCTCCTGGCACATCCGGTACACCTCGACGGTGGACTCGGTGCCGAGGAACTTCACCCCGCTGGCGTCGCCGGGGGCCAGGGTGCCGGCGCCCACGTCCTGGACGAGGCGCCAGTTGAGGAGGCGTACGGCGGCCAGCCGGGCGTGGGCCTCGGCGAGCCGGGACTGCACCCACAGCCGGTCGGCGGGGCGCTCACCGGTGGCCGGATCGGGGGTGCGGGCGTGGCGCAGCGCGCTCGTGTAGAAGTCCTCGGCCTGCATGCCGATGGCGGCGAGGGCCACGCGCTCGTGGTTGAGCTGGTTGGTGATCAGCCCCCAGCCGCCGTGCTCGGGGCCGACGAGGTTCCCGGCGGGCACGCGGAGCCCGTCGTAGTACGTCGACGTGGTCGTGAGACCGCCGACCGTGTCGATCGGGGTCCACGAGAAGCCGGGGGCGTCGGTGGGCACCAGGATGATCGAGATGCCCTTGTGCTTGGGGGCGTCGGTATCGGTGCGGCAGGCGAGCCAGATCCAGTCGGCGTTCTGGGCGTTGGAGGTGAAGATCTTCTGCCCGTCGACGAGCCAGTCGGCTCCGTCGCGTACGGCGCGGGTGCGCAGCGAGGCCAGGTCGGTGCCCGCCTCGGGCTCCGAGTAGCCGATGGCGAACACGATCTCGCCGCTGAGGATCCGGGGGAGGAAGTAGCCCTTCTGCTCCGCGGTCCCGTACTTCATCAGGGTCGGGCCGACGGTGTTGAGGGTGACCATGGAGACGGGGGCGCCGGCCCGGTAGGCCTCGTCGAAGAACACGAACTGCTCGTCGGGGCCGCGTCCTTGGCCGCCGTACTCGACGGGCCAGCCGAGGCCGAGCAGTCCGTCGGCGCCGATGCGGCGTAGCAGTGCGCGTTGGCCGGCGGGGTCCTCGGGGGGCCCGTCCGGCAGCAGATCGTGGAAGTACTCCCGCAGTTCGGCACGGAGCCGCAACTGGCCTTCGGTCGGGGCGAGGTGCACGGCGCTGGCCTCCCGGCATCACATCATCGAGTGAACCTGACTGTCCGTCAGATTCACTGTGGATGTCAAGGTCGGGAGAGTCCGGGAGGGGCTGCGCACGGACGCGCGAGGGCGCCTGCCCCACCGGACCCCAGCCGGTCCGGTGGCACAGGCGCCCTCAAGACTCAGAGGACCCGGGGAGCGTCTACCACCAGGGGTGGAAGTTGAGCGCGACGTTGCCCTGCTGGATCGCCGTGAAGGCCGAGCCGTTGACCTGCGCGGTGTTGTTCTGGTTGGACGCACCGGAGCCGGTGGCCACCTGCTGGGAAGTCGACGAGTTACCGCTGTTGTTCCCGCCGACACCGCTGCCGATGATGCTGGCGACACTCGCATTCGATCCGTCGTTCGCGAAGGAGCCGTTGTCGGCCGAGGCCACGCCACCGAAGAGAGCAACGGCGAGGGGGAGAGCGGCGACGGCGGCGATGACGCGGGCGGTACGGATGCTTGCCATGTCTGAATCCTCCAGAAAAGCGAAGTGGGACTTGCTCCAAGGCAGTTGGCCGACCGCCTCGTTCGTTGCGTGGTGACGACGTCGCGACACCAGAGTTGCCCACCGAATCCCCGCCGAACCAGCCCGGAGTCCACGATTCCCCCGCAAGTATGAGCAACATCGGATAAACCTCAATCGCAGCCCAACGCCGCTGGTCAGCGCGCCGGAGGCCGCCGAAACCACCGCCAGATCTGAGCTGAAACGTTCCTTCAAACTCATGTACGCCGGACATGCCGAAAAGGGCCGCTCCGTCCGGGAACCCCACCGTCTCCCGGGCCTGCGACCCTGCAATGCCAGGCTTCACGCCCCCTGCACGCCCCCGGCGCCCGCCGGGGCCATCCCACCGTGCCCCACTCCGGGGGCACACCTCCGGCGCGATCCGCGGCCGCGACCTGCCGACCGGGCTCCAGCGCCTGCTGCTGCCGTTACTGGTCTCTACCGCCTACTGCCTACCGCCTACCGCCTACTGCGCGTAGCGCACGACGCCGTACGGGCGCTACGCGACCAGGTCGAGCTCTTCGCGGCCGACTCCGGCGGTGCTCCCGGCCAGGGACGCGGCGGCGGTGGTCGAGCGGCGGACGGACGGGGCCTTGCCGTGCGCCTCGGCGTGGATCCGCTGCTTGATGGTCGGCGGGAGCGAACCGCCCCGCATCATCGCCCGCCAGCTCCGCCGGCCCATCGGCCGGGCCGTCCGGCGTACGGCCACGGCCGCACGGCGGGAGGGGGCGGGAGCGGAGGCGGTGGAGGCGGCGGCCGGCGCGGCCTTGGCGCCGAACCCGAGGGAGGCGAGGAGCGCGACGACGACGGCGACGACAGCGGTCCAGATCGACGTGACGGTGATGCGGTGAGCCATGACGAGGTCCTTCGTTTCGCGATGTTCCGACGGGCGGATCTGCATACATTCGTCATGATGTGGTCGCAACCGCAGCGCCCCCACCACCCGCGCCGATCTTCCGACAAACACCACTCAAAGGGCCTAGCGAGCGTCTTGCGCCTACCGTGGCGGCATGGACACCACCCTGGAACTCGTGCCCTGGGCAGAAGGCGACTTCTGGCTGCTGCTGCGCAAGAACGAGCCCGTCATGACCGAACATCTCGGTGGCCCGGAGACCGAAGCCAAGCTCAAGGACCGCCATCAGCGGTACCTGGCGCTCAGCGCCCGCGAGCCGGCGGCCGGACGGGTGTTCCGGATCGTCGCCGAAGGCGAGAGCGTGGGCACGATCGCCTTCTGGGAGCGCGTATGGAAGGACGAGAAGGTCTACGAGACCGGTTGGGGCATCCTCCCCGAGTTCCAGGGCCGCGGCCTCGCAGCGAAGGCGGCCCGCGCGCTCATCGCCCACGCGGCCGCGCACGGCACGCGCCGCCACCTGCACGCCTTCCCGTCCGCCGAACACGGGGCGTCCAACGCCGTCTGCCGCACGGCCGGCTTCGTACTGCTCGGCGAGACCCGCTTCGAGTACCCGCCCGGCCAGTGGCACATGAGCAACGACTGGCGGGCTGTGCTGCCGGGGTGAAACAGGCCGTATGACGAAGGGGCGCCCCTGGTGAGGGGCGCCCCTTCTGATCAGCGCGTTCGCTGAGCTGGCGGTGGGTGTGGGATTTGAACCCACGGTGACATCGCTGCCACGACGGTTTTCAAGACCGTTCCCTTAGGCCGCTCGGGCAACCCACCTGGCCGGTACAGAGTACCGGCAGGTGGGGGGCGGCTGGGTCAGGAATTCTGGGCCTTGTCGTAGGCTGCTTTCGCCTCGTTGCCGAAGTACGGGCCGAACATCCGGTTCGGCAGGAACGTGTAGCCGAAGCTGTTCACCGAGACCTGGGTGCCCAGACCCGTGGCCTCGTCGAAGTCCTGGAACCAGGGGCCGCCGCTGGAGCCGCCGGTCATGTTGCAGCCCAGGCTGTGGTCCTTGGTCAGCAGGAAGTCCTTGCCGGTGTTCCCGCTGCAGTAGACCAGCTTGGTGCCGTCGTACGGGGCGGCCGCCGGGAACCCGAAGGAGTACATCTTCTTGTTGTAGCCGCCGTTGAACAGGATCCCCTGGGCTCCGACGACCTGGCTGAGCTTCTGGCCGTTCAGCGGGGCCACGACGGCGAGGCCGACGTCCATGTTCATGTCCTCGCTGGCAGCCCACTGGTCCGTCGCGAAGGTCTTCGTGGCCGACCACTGCCCGTAGGGCGCGTTCCCATTCTCGTACGCGGGTACGAAGATCCAGTTGGTGTGCCAGGCGCCCTGGTACTTCACGCAGTGGCCGGCGGTGATGACCGTGCTGCCGTTGGCGCTGGTGATCGAGTCGCCGGAGCAGGACGCCGTGCGGTCGCCGAAGGTGAAGAAGACCCGGCCCGAGGTCTTGACCACCCCCCCGCCGCCCGTCCACGCGCCGCCCGCCTGCGGGAACGACGTCGGGGAGGCCGCTGCGGCGGATGCCGCCGTCGGGGCGACCACCGTGGGCCCGGCGGCGGCCGCGGCCGGCGCCCGCCCGGTCCCCGGCGCCGCCGTCACGTCCAGCGGGGTGGCGCCGCGCATCCGTTCGGCGGTCCAGAAGCCCTGGGTGTGCTGCGGCTTGAACGAGGCCGGGGAGTCGGCTGCTGCCGAAGGGGCGGCCGCCGTCAGCGCGCCCGCGATCAGGGCGCCCGCCGCCATGAGGACCGATGCTGCCGTGCGATGACGATTCACGCAGGACTCCTTCTGCCGTGCCCGGTCCCGTCGGAACGGGCAGGGTGGGGGTGAAGAGCTGTCGGTGCGGATCGGCCGCAGGGTCGCACGTGCGGCACGAGAAGTCAGGAGACGGTCAGAACGTTCGGTCGGTTCCGGCCAGGAATTGGCCAACTCCCTTCGATGGACCACAGGAGCGCACCCGCTGGCGTCATACCGTCAGCAGCACGCCCGCGTACGAGACCCCGGCCACCACCAGCCAGGCCCCGAGCCCCAGCACCGCGGCCCGCCCGCCGGTCCGGGCCAGCCGGGGGAGGTCCACCGCGCTGCCCAGCCCGAACAGGGCCGCCGCCAGCAGAAGTTCCTGCGCCGTGTGTGCCCAGTCGAGTGCCGCGTCGGGCAGCACCCCGGTGGCGCGCAGCCCGGCCGCGGCCAGGAACCCGACCACGAACAGCGGGACCGGCGCCGGGCGGCGTCCCGAGGGCATGCGCACGCCCTGCCGGCGCGCCCGTACGGAGAAGGCCACCGCGGCCACCAGCGGAGCCAGCAGGGCCACCCGCATCAGCTTGACCAGGACGGCCTCGCCGAGCGCGCCCGGGCCCGCGGTCTGGGCGGTGGCCACTACCTGGCCGACGTCGTGGACGCTCGCGCCGACCCAGCGCCCGAAGGCCGGGTCCGAGAGCCCCAACGGGCCCTGGAGGAGAGGGAGGACCGCGATGGCCAGGGTCCCGCACAGGGTCACCAGCGCCACCGACGCGGCCACGTCCTCCTCGTCGCTGCCCGACACCTGGCTCACCGCGCCGATGGCCGAGGCCCCGCAGATCGAGTACCCGGTGGCGATCAGCAGTGGCTGGTCGCCCGGGAGCCCGAGCCGGCGGCCCAGCCAGAGGGTGCCGAAGAAGGTGGCGGCGACCACCGCGGCCACCATCGCCACCGTGGCCCAGCCCAGCCGGAGCACCTGGTCCAGACCCAGGCCGAGGCCCAGCAGGACGATGCCGATCCGCATCAGCCGTCGACCCGCCAGCGAGAGACCCGGGCGGGCTGCTCCGCGTACGACCTCGCGTATGCCCGGGAGGTGGGCCACCGCGATGCCGAGCACCACCGACGCGGTCAGCATGGGCACTGCGGGCACCAGTCGGTGCACGCCCCACGCCACCAGCACTCCGGCCGCCGCCATCCCCAACCCCGGCCAGGACGAGGATGTTTCACGTGAAACATGCCCGGCACCTTCGGCGTCCGCCCCGCGTACGGGGCGGTTGAGCAGCGCCATCAGTCTGTGGGAAGCGTGTAGACGCGGCGGACGCTGCTGCCCAGGCGGATGACATCGGCTCCGTAGACGTGCAGGGATATCGCCGTGGTGCGACAGGAGTTGTAGACCTTGTGGATATCGCCGGGCGGGGCGAATCCGCAGACTTCACCCGGGCCGTTGACCACGTGCTCGGTCGCCACCAGCCGGGCGCAGGTGTCCCCCGTCGCGGGGGCCAGCCGGTAGCGGAGCTCGCTCTCCTCGCCCTCGTGCACCCCGGCCACGCACCAGGAGACGTGGTCGTGGATGGCGGTCTCCTGACCGGGCATCCACACCAGCGCGACCACCGAGAAGCTGCCGTCCGGCTCGGCGTGCAGGACGTGCTGCCGGTACCGGTCGGGGTCCCCCTCCCGCTGCTCGGGAGTGAGCAGATCGGGCGTGCCCAGGTGCGGGGCGACGCGCTCGCCGACGAGGTAGGCGGTCAGGTCCGGGGCCAGCCCCCGGTCCACGACCGTACGGATCTCACTGACGAGGGCGGCCATCCTCGCGGTCGTACGGGCCGGCGTGGTGGTGGTCATATGGGCAGCGTCGAACAGCCAACCCATCACGTCCAACGACAGTTCTCACCTGAAATCCCAAGCACTGCTTATGAATTCGGAGAAGAGACCGCCCGGCGGTCAGCAGCCGACGCGGTTCGAAGCCACCTGCTTGAGCGCGTTGAGGACCACGGAGGTCGCCGGGATGCGCAGATGATCGCGGTAGACGTACGCGGCGATGTGCCGGCGGGCGGCGGGCTGGAGCGGCCGCCCGCACACCTTGCTCAGGGAGAGGGAGGGCAGCACGAGCGCGGGCATCATCGCCACGCCGAGCCCTTGTCCGACCATGCTCTGCACGACCAGGTTGTCGTCCGTGGCGAACCGGATGTCGGGCACGAAGCCCAGCTCGGCGCACTCGTGCAGCAGGTTCGCCCGGCAGCGCGGGCAGCCGGCGATCCACCGCTCCTCCGCGAGGTCGGCCAGGTGCACGGCCCGCCGCCGGGCCAGCGGGTGCCCGGTCGGGAGCAGCACGGTCAGCTGGTCCTCCAGGAGCCGGACCTCGGCGACCTCCTCCGGGATCTCCTCGTGGAGCCCGGGATAGGTGAAGGCCAGGGTGATGTCACACTCCCCGCGCTCCAGCCGGCGCAGCGACTCCGGGGGCTCCCCCTCCAACAGCTCGACCTGGATGCCCGGATGGTCCTTGGCCAGGTCACTCAGGGCCTCGGGGACCAGGGTGACGTTGGCGCTGGGGAAACCGCAGAGCCGGACCCGCCCGGTGCGCAGGCGGGCGTACGCCTTGAGCTGCGCCTCGGCGGCGGAGAGACTGCCGAGGATGGACTCGGCGTGCCGGGCCATGGACTCGCCGGCCTCGGTGAGCTGCATCTTGCGGCCGACCCGGGTGAAGAGCGGGGTGCCGACGGCGCGTTCCAGCGCCTTCATCTGCTGGGTGATCGCGGGCTGGGTGTACCCCAGAGCACGGGCGGCCGCCGAGTAGGACCCGGAGGCGACCACCTCGTGGAAAGTGCGTATGTGCCGCGAATCGAACACATGGGAAGCATAAGCGGACGTTGGGAGGGGCCGTAGGCGTATTCGCGCCCACGGCCCCTCTCCATCAAGCCAGCGATCCCGGTCCCTCGCGTACCGGGGCAGCCGTTGGCCGTCGTTACTTGTCGCCGACCCGAGAGCCGAGGGTGATGTCGACGGTGTTCGGCTTGCCGTCGCGCAGGTAGGTCAGCTTCACCACGTCGCCCGGCTTGTGGGTCCAGATCTCGCTGATGAGGGTCGGCCCGCTGTCGATCGGCTTGTCGCCGAACCGGGTGATGACATCGCCGGGCTTGAGGCCCGCCTTGCCGGCCGGACCGTTGGGGTCGACCAGGTCGTTGGCGGGCGCGCCCTGCTCGGAGATCTTGGCGCCGTCGGTCTTGGACTGGAGGTCCACGGAGACGGAGATGATCGGGTAGACCGGCTTGCCGGTCTTGATCAGCGACTCGGCGACGTTCTTCGCCTGGTTGATCGGGATGGCGAAACCGAGGCCGATGGACCCGGCCTGGCCGCCGCCGAAGCCGCCGTTGCCGGCCGACTGGATGGCGGAGTTGATGCCGATGACCGCGCCGCGCCCGTCGAGCAGCGGACCGCCGGAGTTGCCGGGGTTGATCGAGGCGTCCGTCTGGAGCGCGCTCATGTACGAGTTCTTGCTGCCGGAGCCGTCGCCGGAGGCCACCGGGCGGTTCTTGGCGCTGACGATGCCGGTGGTGACCGTGTTGGACAGGCCGAAGGGGGCGCCGATCGCGATGGTCGAGTCGCCGACCGCGACCTTGTCGGAGTCGCCGAGCGCCAGCGGCTTGAGGCCGGACGGCGGGTTCTTCAGCTTGAGCACGGCCACGTCGTAGCCCTGGGCCCGGCCGATGACCTCGGCCTCGTACTTCTTGCCGTCGGAGAAGGTCGCGGACAGCTTGCCGCCGTTCGCGGCGGAGGCCACCACGTGGTTGTTGGTGAGGATGTGGCCCTGCTGGTCGTAGACGAAGCCGGTGCCGGTACCGCCCTCACCGTCGCCGGCCGAGGCCTCGATGGTGACGACGCTGGGCAGCGCGCCCGCGGCCAGGCCCGCGATCGAGCCGGCCTCCCGCTTGAGGTCCTTGGGGGTGTTGCCCGCGGTGACCGTGGTCGAGCCGACGCCGTTCTCGCTGCGCTCGGCGGCCCAGAAGCCGATGCCGCCGCCGACGCCGCCGGCGAGGAGGGCCGCCACGAGCACGGCGGCGATCATGCCGCCCTTGCCCTTCGGCTTGGCCGGCGGGAAGCCGTCGGCGGTCGGGGGCACACCCCAGGTTCCGCCGTCGTGGCCGCCGCCCGAGCCGTATGCCGGGACCGCCGGCGGCGGGGGCGGCCAGCCCTCGGCGCCGTGAGCGGCCGGGGCCGGGGCCTGCGGCGCGGGAGCCTGGGCGTAGCCCGGGGCCGGTGCGGGGGCCGGGGTGGGCGGGATCTGCTGGGTCGGCTCCGTGCCGGGCGCGGGCGTCGGCGGGATCTGCTGGGTGACCGGCTCCGCCGCCGGGGCCTCCGCGGCCGGTGCGGGTGCAGGCGTCTCGGGGGCAGGAGCGGCCACCGGGGGTGCGGACGGGGCCGCGGGGGGCGTCGGGGCCGCGGTGCCCTCGTTCTCGGTGCTCACAGCGCTCTTCTCCTCGTCACACACGGCTTCAGAAAAACTGGCGATTCGGCCCGACTGAACGTTCGACGTGCCGCACAAGTTCCTGGGAAAAGCCTTCCCCATGACCCGTCAGAGCACTGTAAGCCGGACCTGTGCGTCCTCCTCATTCTTTATGTCCGGCATTCCGGGCGCATCCGCACGGCGGAGCCCGACATCCGGGGGCCTCTCGGTGGCACCATGACCCGGTGACCCACGCACTGCCGCCCATCCAGGTCGTCGCCCACCGCGGCGCCTCGGAGGATGCCCCCGAGCACACCCTGGCCGCCTACCGCAAGGCCATCGAGTACGGCGCCGACGCCCTCGAATGCGATGTCCGGCTCACCGCCGACGGCCATCTGGTGCTGGTCCACGACCGCCGGGTCAACCGCACCTCCAACGGCCGCGGCGCCGTCTCCGCCCTCGAACTGGCCGACCTCGCCGCGCTCGACTTCGGCTCCTGGAAGGACCGCGAGGAGTCCCCGGACTGGGACGCCGACCCCGAGCGCACCTCCGTGCTCACCCTGGAGCGGCTGCTGGAGCTGGTCTCGGACGCCGGCCGGCCGGTGCAGCTCGCCATCGAGACGAAGCATCCGACCCGCTGGGCCGGACAGGTGGAGGAGCGCCTCCTCTTCCTCCTCAAGCGGTTCGGGCTGGACGCGCCGCCCCCCGAGGGTCCGCACCCCGTCCGCGTCATGAGCTTCTCCGCGCGCTCCCTGCACCGGGTGCGGGCCTCCGCGCCGACGATCCCGACCGTGTACCTGATGCAGTTCATCTCGCCTCGGATGCGCGACGGGCGGCTGCCGGCCGGGGTGCGGATCGCGGGTCCCGGGATGCGCATCGTGCGCAACCACCCCGGGTACATCCGCAAGCTCCAGAGCGCGGGCCACTCCGTACACGTATGGACCGTGAACGATCCGGAAGACGTTCAGCTCTGCGCTGATCTGGGTGTGGAAGCAATCATCACGAACAGGCCGCGACAAGTTCTGTCACAGCTCGGGCGCTGACGTCCCCTTTTGCCCACCCGTCCCGCGCGTCACGTGCGTGACAGGGTGTGCACCGGCGCATCCGCTCCGCAATCGACCGACATGAATGCGTCAGGGGCCTCCGCCTGGTCGGTTTCCGGTCCAGGCCATTGGGGCATCCAGACCATGGCGTGGGGCTAAGGAGGTTCCGGGGGTGGCGTTGGTGGTGGCACAGGAGGTGCCCACGTCTTCGCGCATGGACGTATGCCATGGTCCTGCGGGCGTGGGTGAGGCAAGACGCCGCATGCGTGAGCAATTGCGTATGAGCGGGGTGTCCGAATCGGTCGTGGACGACGCCGTCCTGATCCTTTCCGAACTGCTCAGCAACGCCTGCCGGCACGGCAGACCACTGGGCGCCGGGGAGATCGGGGACGGGGAGATACGCGCCGCGTGGCGCATCGACAAGGCGGGGCGGCTGACGGTCGAGGTCACGGACGGGGGCGGTCCCACCCGCCCGGTTCCGGCCACGCCCTCGGTCACCGCGCGCGGCGGCCGGGGGCTGAACATCATCAGCGCCCTCGCCCAGGACTGGGGTGTCCGGGACGGTGCGGCAGGCGAGGTCACCGTATGGGTGACGGTTGCGTGCGGGGCCCGGCACGAGGATTTCGCTACGCGCGTTGCGCCCCCGGCGATCGACTTCAGCACGGCCTTCGACGACCTCCATCCGTGACCGGATCCCTGACCCGGATCCCCGACCGCAACACCGGCCATCCGAACGAGCGGCCGCCGGGAGCGCACGCCGACCGTGCTCCCGGCCGCACCCTCCCGGTTGCGGCGGTACGAACGGCTAGGCTCGCGCCGAGACACAACGCCGTACCGCCGCAACCGGGAGACACCCACGATGGCCAAGAAGCGCCCCGCAGCGAAGACTGCAAAGCCGCAGCTCAAGAACGGGGAGATCCCGGTGGTGGGCGCACGCGAGCCCTGCCCCTGCGGATCCGGGCGCCGTTACAAGGCCTGCCACGGCGCAGCCGCCGCACACGCCGTCACCGAGCACGTGGCGCGCCCCTTCGAGGGCCTGCCCGGCGAGTGCGACTGGGTGGCGCTGCGCGAGCTCGTGCCCGCGGCGACCATCCCGCTCACGCTCAAGGGTGGCCTGCCCGAGGGCGTCCCGTCCGTCACGCTGGTGACCGTACTGCCGATGGCCTGGCCGGCGCTGCGCCGCGAGGACGGGTCCGTCCTGCTCGGCCTCCAGAACGACTCGACCACCGGGGACCTCGCCCGGGACATGGCCGACACCCTGGAGCGCGCGCTCGTCGCCGAACCGGGTACGCCGGTCGCGGCCCGGCGCGTTCCCGCCGAGGGTCCGCGACTTCAGGATCTCTTGGACACGGACGGCGTTTTCGAGCCGGTTGTGCACAGCGGCTTCGAATTCTGGATTCCGGATGCGGAGAGCGCGCAGAACGCCTCCCCGGAGATCGCTGCCTCCCTTGAGCGGGCCAACGCCGCCGCCATCCCCACCGTCAAGCTGGCCGGCGTGGACGCGGCCTACTGGTGCGAGACCCCGGACAAGAACCACCTGCGCTGGGTCATGCCGCACCCCGAGGAGAAGCTGCTCGACGCCCTCGCGCGGCTGCACGCCGCGGGCACCTCCTCGCTCGGCGAAGGCACCCGACTGGTCGGTTCGTTCCGGGCGCACGGTCTGATGGTCCCCGTCTGGGACCTGCCCACCGGAGTGACCGCCGACGACGTGGAGAAGCCCGCGGCGGAGTTCGCGGAGCGGCTGGCCACGGCCCTGGCCGCGGACGCCCCGCTGACCGCGGATGAGCGCCGGGCGCGCGGCGGACTGACCAACCGCCAGGTCACGCTCAGCTGACCGCCGAGCACCCGCAGGGCCGGTGACTGGGGTCACAACTCCCGCTAATCGCCTGCAAATCGGTGTCTGAATATCAGAGATCGAATTTGCGAACAGGCGATCTCTTGTTACCGTTCTTGTAGCCCGGTCGCTGGTGCATCCCCCGTCGCCAGCGACCGGGCCCTTGCTTTTCCGCCGTCGCTCAACCGTCGGCCGGTGCCGGTGAGTTGCTCCCGGACCTCAGCAGCAGCTGGCCTTCATCATCCGGAACTGCAAACTCCGCAACTGCCGAGTAGGCGTCCGGCGCCCCTGCAGAGTCCTCACGCGGCGTCTCGCACAGCCCCGGCTCGTCGCCGGCCCCGACCGCGCAGCGGATCTGCACCGTGCGCCCCGCGGGCCCCATCACCGTCAGAACAGCGTCCAGTGCGCGCCCGCTGGTGTTGCGGTAGTAGCTGCGGCCCCAGGTCCGGCCCTCGCCCGCCAGGACGCAGGTCTGCGCCTCCAGGCCTTGCGGGGAAGAGAGTTCGGGTCCGCACCGGGAATCCGTACGGGGCTGCGCGGACGGGCCGGGCCGCGGCTGCTGCGCGTGCGGCTGCCCCGCCTGCGGCTCCCCGGCCCGCGGCGGCTCGGCCTGCCGCGCGGACCCGGCGGCAGGTTTCGGCGTACGCGATCCGCCCTCCGGATCGGTCAGTCCGAGCGAGGAGAGCAGCCCACCGCCTTTTCCGTCATCCTGACCGGCGAAATCCGGTCCGGCGATCGCTCCCGCCAGCGGGAGCGACAAGATGATCAGCACACCGGCGCTGATACCGATCAAGCGGAGATTCATTCGGCGAAGATAGCGATCCCGGAATGGGGCGCGGAGATCCCCGCGCCCAATTCCCTTGTAAACGCGTCGCGCTGACACCCGAACGAGTGATCGGCGGGTGCCCGGAGCACCGGATCAGTACGCGAGTCGGCTGCCGCCGCCAGAGGCCCCGCTGCTCGCCTCGACCAGCGCGTGCACGACCGCCTCGACCTCCGGCAGCCAGAGGCCGTCGGCGTCCGCGGGGTCGCGCTCCCACCGCACCTGCCCGCCGCCGGAGGCGGGGGAGGGTGGGAGCAACAGGTAGCCGCCCTCGCCGTGGAAGCGCAGCGCGGAGGGCACATGGTCCTTGGCGTACAGGAGTTCGCCGAGCCGCTCCAGCGAGTAGGGCGCGACCAGCAGCGCCCAACGGGTGGGCGTGGCCACGATCGGGCCGAGCCGCATCCCCTGCGCGTCCAGCCGTACGACGGCCCGCGCGGCCGCGTTGGCCGGCAGGCTCACGGCACAGGGTGCGGACCCGCCGGTGGCCAGCAGTACGGGAGCGGTGGGCCGGTTGGTCCACCACCAGGACACCATCCGGGGGTCGGTGGTGGCCGCGAGCAGCCCGGGGTCGAAGGGGTGCGCGCCGGGAACGACGCAGTCGGGGTCGGGGCAGGCGCACCGGTTGCTGTCGGCGCCGGAACGGCCGACGCCGGGCAGCACCGGCCACTGCCAGTCGGTGGCGCAGGTGAGCGCCGCGTCGAGGAGGGCCGGATCACCGCTCTGCCCGGGGGTGGAGCGAAGGGTTTTCAAGCGATTGCGGAGCCGCTGGAGACGCCTTCCGAGGATCTCGCGCATGAGCGCTCGTTCCTTTCCGTTGAACGCCGAGGGCCACATCACACCATGTAACCGGTGTTTCACCACACGTACACGTTTCGCGTCACTGTCCGCCTTGAAGCAGGTTCACACGGTTCGTGCAGTTTTCTTACGGGTCCATGAAACGTCCGGCGGGGGCGGAACGCGACCCGCGCCGATGCCGAGACCGGCTGCCGCCGCTAAGGACGACGGACCGCGCCGAGCGGTTCCCGGCGACCGCCGGGCTGCGCCAACTCTCCCCGGGCACCACCGATTAGGTACCCGAAGCCACTCCGGCGCCCGACCAGTCGATCGCAAAAACCGTCCGCTTCCGGCTTTTTCCAGCCAAGTTCTAGCCTTGGCTGGACAGTGAGTTGCCGTCCCACGGACACCAGGATTCCCACCTGGGCAATGCTGGACATCGATCCTCGTGTGCGTGTAGATGTGGATTCATTGATGGCGGCGCAGCACGATCTGGGGGTTTGCGATGCTATATGGCGAATCGCACCAGGTGGAAAGGCGGACGCCATGAGCGCCCCGCATCTGCCGAAAGTGGCTGGAATCGATCCAGCAGTTACCGCGGCCCCGCAAACTGCGGCGCCCACGCCCGCCCGAACCGCCCCCGCACCGGCTGCGGCAGCGGTACCCGGACCGAGCACGCTGATCCAGGACCGGCTGGCGGGGATGGTCTCCGACCTGACCACCCTCCACGAGCTCACCGAGCGCCTCGCCCGCGCCAGTGATCTCGACTCCTCCCTCCAGGAGTTCCTGCGCGCCGGAGCCGTACTCGTCGGCGCCCGCCGCGGCCTGATCGTCCTGGAGCCCTCCGACGGCCTCGGCCCGACGACCACGATCGGCCTCGGCCTCGGCCGCGCGGACCTCGGGCACATCGAGACCATCCCGCGCGCCGCAACCTCGTACGGCCGGATCCTCGACGGACTCCCCGACGCCCGGGGCGGCTCCGAGGTGCTCCCCGAACCCGAGCCCGAACCCGACGCCGCCCCCGGCCCGGGCGGGTACGGCACCCCGGTCGACCCCCGCCACCGCGAGGTCGCCGCCCGGCTCGGCTATGCCGCGAGCTACGCGCTGCCGCTGACCGCCGAGGCCACCGGCCGGCTCGGCGCGGCCGTCTGGCTCTACGACGAGCAGGCCGAGCCGAGCGAACGCCAGCGCGATCTCGCGGGGCTCTACGTCCGGCACGCCGCCGAGCACCTGGCCCGGATGCTGGAGGTGGAGCGGTCCCGCAGCCGCCTGGCCACGGTCGCCGAGGAGCTGCTGCCCAGCCGGCTCCCCCGGATCCCCGGGGTCCAGCTCGCGGCCCGCCACCACACCGGACCGCTCGGCGGCGGTGACTGGTACGACGCGCTGCCGCTGCCCGAGGGCGCCCTGGGGCTGGCCGTCGGCTCCGTCACGGGCGCGGGGCCCAGCGCCGTCGCCGCCATGGGACGGCTGCGGGCATCGCTGCGCGCGTACGCCGTCATGGAGGGGGAGGACCCCGTGGCGGTCCTGTCCGACCTGGAACTGCTGCTGCGTCTGACCGAACCCGCGCGCTGCGCGACGGCGCTCTTCGCGTACTGCGAACCCGCAGGGACCTCGCACGCGGGCAGCCAGGGGAGGAAGATCATTCTGGCCGGGGCCGGTCACGCCCCGCCGCTGCTCATCGGCGAGCACCGCACAGAGTACGTGGAGACCACGCTCTCCGCGCCGCTCGGGATGCTGTCGTGCTGGGAGGCGCCGAGCGTGGAGATCGAACCTGCACCTGGAGAAACGGTGCTGCTGTACACCGACGGGCTGCTGCGGCGGACCGGCGACCCCATGGACCGGGCCTACGCACGGCTGCACGCCGCCGCCGCGGGGGTGCCCCGGAGCATCCGGGACGACCCGGCGGCCATCTGTGACCACATCCTGCGGACGGTGCTGCCCTCGGACGATCCCGCAGTCGCACCGGTCGGCCGGACCCCCGCCCCGGAGGCTTCCGCCGTGTCCGCCACCACCGCCGCGATGGCCGCCACGGAGGACGGAGTGGAGGACATCGTCCTGCTCGCTGCCCGTTTTGACTGATTCATCACACCCGCTGCCGGGCGTCTTCCCCTCGCACATACGATGGATACGGTCCGTACCCGGTCCTGTAGTAGCTGTCGTACGTGTCGTAGCTGAGGAGAAGACGTGGCTGACGAGCTCACCCCGGAGACCCCGGAAGAAGAGCAGCCCCAGAAGAAGCACAAGCAGCGCAAGAACGGGCTGTACCCGGGCGTCAGCGACGAACTCGCGGAGAGCATGCGCACGGGCTGGGCCGACACCGAGCTGCACGGGCTGGAGCCGATCGCCCAGGCCGCGCACACCGCCGCCCGCCGCGCCGCGCTGTCCGCACGCTTCCCCGGCGAGCGTCTGGTCGTGCCCGCGGGCCGCCTCAAGACGCGCTCGAACGACACCGAGTACCCCTTCCGCGCCTCGACCGAGTACGCGTACCTGACCGGCGACCAGACCGAGAACGGCGTACTGGTCCTCGAGCCCTCGGGCGAGACCGGCCACACCGCCACCATCTACCTGCTGCCCCGCTCCGACCGCGAGAACGGCGAGTTCTGGCTGTCCGGCCAGGGCGAGCTGTGGGTCGGCCGCCGCCACTCCCTCACCGAGGCCGAGCAGCTGCTGGGCATCCCGGCCCGGGACGTGCGCAAGCTCGCCGACGAGCTGGCCGAGGCCGAGGGCCCGGTCCGGGGCGTCCGCGGCCACGACTCCCTCATCGAGACGGCCCTGACCGACAAGGTCACCAAGGAGCGCGACGAGGAGCTGCGCGTCTACCTCTCCGAGGCCCGCGCCGTGAAGGACGAGTTCGAGATCGGCGAGCTCCAGAAGGCCGTCGACTCCACCGTCCGTGGCTTCGAGGACGTCGTGAAGGTCCTGGACAAGGCCGAGGCCACGTCCGAGCGCTACATCGAGGGCACCTTCTTCCTGCGCGCCCGCGTCGAGGGCAACGACGTCGGCTACGGATCCATCTGCGCCGCCGGCCCGCACGCCTGCACCCTGCACTGGGTCCGCAACGACGGCGACGTCCGCTCGGGCGACCTGCTGCTGCTCGACGCCGGTGTGGAGACCCACTCCCTCTACACCGCCGACGTCACGCGCACGCTGCCGATCAACGGCACGTACACCGACATCCAGCGCAAGATCTACGACGCGGTGTACGAGTCCCAGGAAGCCGGCATCGCCGCCGTCAAGCCGGGTGCCAAGTTCCGCGACTTCCACGACGCCTCGCAGCACGTGCTCGCCGAGAAGCTCGTGGAGTGGGGCCTGCTGGAGGGCCCGGTCGAGCGCGTCCTGGAGCTCGGCCTGCAGCGCCGCTGGACCCTGCACGGCACCGGCCACATGCTCGGCATGGACGTCCACGACTGCGCCGCCGCGCGCACCGAGGCGTACGTCGACGGCACGCTGGAGCCGGGCATGTGCCTCACCGTCGAGCCCGGTCTGTACTTCCAGGCCGACGACCTGACCGTTCCCGAGGAGTACCGGGGCATCGGCGTCCGGATCGAGGACGACATCCTGGTCACCGAGGACGGCAACCGGAACCTGTCGGCCGGGCTGCCCCGGGCGTCGGCCGAGGTCGAGGCGTGGATGGCGCGCCTCAAGGGCTGACGCCCTGCCGGTCCTTCACAGCCGGCTTCCGGGCCGGCTTCCGGGCCGGCCCTGAGTTCGCCTCCGATGGGCGGGATCTCGTACGCGAGTCCCGTCCATCGGCGTATCCGGGAGCCCCTCCGCCGCTACGACACCTTCAGCAGCGCTCCCTCACGCCATTTCAGGATCTTGTCGAAGCTGACCACCGCGCCCTGGCCCGGCCGGTTGCGGAATCTGACGTGGTCGGCGAGCTCCGCGATCAGCCACAGGCCCCGGCCGTGCTCGCTCTCCGAGGGTTCGGAGGGGCCGGCCGGCGGGGGTCTGCGCCCCGAGACCGTCGCCGCCGGGAAACCCGGGCCCGAATCGGTCACCTCGATGCGGCAGCAGTCCCCGTCCAGGTACGCCGTGACGCGGTACGCCGCGCACGCCTCCGGGACGGATTCCGCGCCGGCACCGGCTTCGGCCGCCGGACCGCCGTGCTCCACCGCGTTCGCGCAGGCCTCGCTCAGTGCCACCGAGAGATCGAAGGAGATGTCCGGATCCACCCCCGCGGTCTCCATCGTCCCCAGCAGCAATCGCCTGGCGAGCGGCACGCTCGCGGCTTCGCGCCTCAAGTGGAGAGACCACCAGATGCTCATACGGTTACGTATTGCCGCCCGCGGCGGGGCGTAAGCCCCCGGCGGCCGCCGCAGCCCTCATTCGGCCGATGCGGCACTCCGAAGCAGCGGTGTATGCGGCGGCGTACGGGCCTCCGCCCGGGCCGGGACGCCCGAGGTGAAGCCCTCGTACAGGGGCACTCACGACCTTCCGGACCTGCCGTATGGACGCTGTGAGGGCAGTGCGATGATGGCCCGGCCATGACTGTCCCCCACGCGACGCCCGCCGGAGCCGGCCTCCGGCTGATCCGGGCCGCGGTGTTCACCGCGGTCTGCGTCGTGCTGTCCGCGGCCGGGCACGCCCTGGCGTCCTGCGCCGCGGTGCCCTGGTGGGCCCTCGTCATCGCCTTCCTCGCCGTGTTCGCGGTCGCCGCCCCGCTGGCGGGCCGCCGGCGCTCGCTGCCCGGCATCGCCGCCGGGCTCGCCTTCGGACAGCTCGGGCTGCACGCGGTGTTCGGCCTCGGCCAGCACAGCGCCGCCGCGGCCCAGGCACCCGCCCCCGCGGACACCTCGCTCGCGGCGCTCGCCGCCCGGCTGGTCTGCGGGGGCAACTCCGTACCGCTGAGCCCGGCCGACGCCCGGCAGATCCTGGAGACCGCCGGACTGGATCCGGCCGCCATGGCCGCCCAGGCCGCGGCGCAGGGAGCGGCAACGGCCCATGCCGGCCACGCGCATCTCGCGCAGGCCGCCGCGGCGCCCGCCACCGGCCTGTTCAGCACCGGCATGCTCGTCGGGCACCTGCTGGCCGCGCTGGCCGCGGGCTGGCTGCTGGGGCGCGGCGACGCCGCCCTGTTCCGGCTCGTGGAGCTGTCCCGCAGCTCCGCCGAAGCCGATCCGGTACGTCCGCTGCGGGCCGCGCTGGCCTTCGTACGGGCCCTCGGCTCCGGGCTCGCGGGCACGCCCGCCGGTGCCCCGCGGGTCGTCCGTACCGCTGCCGAACCCGCCGCGCACACCGGCCGGGACGCACTCCAGCACACGGTGATCAGGCGCGGGCCGCCCCGTACGGCGCTCGCCCTCGCAGCCTGACGCGGCACCCCCTCCCCGGAGCAACCGGCGGAAGCACCGGTGCCGCGAACTCCGCGCGCACCCGCACGCGGAGCCACCGTCACCCCTGCCTCTGTGGAGTGTTTCCGCCATGAAGACCTCTCGCGTCTCCTTCGCCGCCGCCGTTGCCGCCGGCGCCGTCCTCGTCCTGTCCGGCACCGCCTTCGCGCACGTCGGCGTGCAGCCCATCGGCGAAGCCGCCAAGGGTGGTTACGCGACGCTCAACTTCAAGGTTCCCAACGAGCGCGACAACGCCTCGACCACGCAGCTGGAAGTCAACTTCCCCGTCGACCAGCCGCTGACGTCCGTCATGCCGCAGGAGATTCCCGGCTGGACCTCCAACGTCGAGAAGACCAAGCTCGACAAGCCGCTGACCGTGCACGGCAAGCAGGTCAACGAGGTCGTCACCAAGGTGACCTGGAGCGGCGGCAAGATCGAGCCCGGCAAGTTCCAGCAGTTCCCGGTCTCCGTCGGCAAGCTGCCCGACAACGCCGACCAGATGGTCTTCAAGGCGATCCAGACGTACGACAACAACGAGGTCGTCCGCTGGATCGAGGAGACCAAGGCGGGCGCGGCGGAGCCGCAGAACCCGGCTCCCGTCCTGAAGCTGACCGCGGCCAAGGCCGCCGACGACCACCACGACGACAAGAACGCCGCTGCGGCGAAGGACGACAAGGCCCACGACGAGGCCGCCAAGAGCACCTCCGACACGACCGCGCGGGCCCTCGGCGTCGCGGGCATCGTCGTCGGCCTCGGCGGTGTCGCCTTCGGTGTCGCCTCGCGTCGCCGCGCCTCCTGACCCGGAACGGCCGCAGGCCGTATCCCCTTGTCCAGAACGCGCGCAGCCGGCCCTCCTTCGAGGCCGGCCCGCCCGCACCGCATCCCCGATCCCAGGGACATCTCTCCATGCGCACCACTCGTGTGACGATCTCCGCCCTCGTGGCGGCGGCCGCGCTCACCCTCACCGCCTGCGGCGGTGAGACCGCCAAGCCGAACACGGTCACCCAGATCGCCGGCGGCCAGACCAAGGCCGGCAAGGCCACGGTCCTCGACCGCCCCTTCGACAAGCCGGAGCTGGTCCTGACGGACACCAGCGGCAAGCCGTGGAACCTGCGCGAACAGACCAAGGGCAAGCCGACGCTCATCTACTTCGGCTACACCCACTGCCCCGACGTGTGCCCCCTGACGGTGAGCAACATCGCCGTCGCCAAGAAGGCACTGCCAAAGGCCGACCAGGACAACCTCCAGGTCGTGTTCGTCACCACCGACCCCGAACGGGACACCCCCGACTCCCTCGGCGCGTGGCTCAAGGCCCAGGACCCGTCCTTCACCGGACTGACCGGGGACTTCGCCACCATCCAGGCAGCCGCGCGCAAGCTCGGCATCGGTATCGAGGCACCGAAGAAGGAGGCCGACGGCACCGTCGTCTCCATGCACGGCGCCCAGGTCATCGCGTTCTCGCCCAAGACCGACGAGGGATACCTCCTCTACGGCGAAGGCACCACCGTCGACGACTACACCAAGGACCTGCCGAAGATCGCCAAGGGAGAGAACCCGTGAACACCCGCACCACCCGCACCCTCGCCGCCGCGCTCTCCCTGACGGCAGCGCTCGCCATATCGGGCTGCTCCTCGGATTCCGACGCCAAGGCCGGCGCGGACAAGCCGAAGATGACGGTCAGCGGCGCCTTCATGCCGGAGCCCGTGAACGACCAGATGGCCGGCGCGTTCATGGTCATCAAGAACGAGTCCAAGACGGCCGACAAGCTCACGGCCGTCACCAGCCCGATCTCCGACGATCTGCAGATCCACGAGACCAAGGACCAGAAGATGCAGCAGGTCGCGGCCATGGACGTGCCTGCCAACGGTGAGCTCCGGCTGGAGCGCGGCGGCAGCCACGTCATGCTCATGGGGCTGAAGAGCACGCCGAAGGTCGGCGACAAGGTCACCGTCGAGCTGCGCTTCGAGAAGGCCGACCCGGTCAAGGTCGAGCTGGACGTCAAGGAGCGGACGTACAACGCCCAGAACACCAGCGCCCACTGACGGACCGAGGTACTGACACGCCATGACGGCCATCGCCCCCTCCCCGGCCCGCGTCCGGGCCCCGGCACTCCTGCCGCGGCTCGCGCTGGTCCTCGCAGCCCTGCTGGCGGCCCTGTTCACCGCGGCCGGCCCGGCCTCGGCACACGCCGCACTCACCGCGAGCGACCCCAAGGACGGGGCGGTGGTCGCGACGGCCCCCGCCCAGGTCACCCTCTCCTTCTCGGAGCAGGTCGCCATGGGCGACGACTCCATCCGCGTCATGGACCCGCAGGGCAGGCGGGTGGACACCGGCGAACTGCGCGACATGTGCAGCGGAACCACCATCCGCTACGGCACCGCGCTGCACTCCGGGCTGCCGGACGGCACTTACACGGTCGCCTGGCAGGCCGTATCCGCCGACAGCCACCCCGTCTCCGGCGCCTTCACCTTCTCCATCGGCGCCCCCTCGGCGACCAGCGTGGCCCTGCCCACCGCGAAGGCGGGCGGCGGACCGGTCGGCATCGCGTACGACATCGCGCGCTACGCCGCCTACGCCGGTTTCACCGTCCTCGTCGGCGGCGCGGCCTTCATCCTGCTGTGCTGGCGGCGCGGCGCAGCGCAGCGCCCGCTGCAGAAGCTCATCGTGCGCGCGTGGGTCACGCTCACCGCCGCCACTCTCGTGATGCTGGTGCTCCGCACCCCGTACACGGGGTCGGGGAAGTTCGCCGATGCGCTGGACCTCGATGGTCTGAAGGCGGTCCTGGAGACCAAGACCGGCGCCTCCCTCGTCTCCCGCCTGCTGCTCCTCGGCGCCGCCGCGCTGTTCATCGCCGTGCTGTTCGGCGCCTATGCCCGCAGGACCGCCGAGGCCGGGGAGACGGACAAGCGCAAGGGCAAGGAGAAGGACCGCGGGGCGGACAAGGAGCCGGGGGCGGACAAGGAGGCCAACGACCTGCTCTTCGGCCTCGGCATCGGCGGGACCGTCGTGGCCGGCGGCATCGCCGCCACCTGGGCCCTGTCCGAGCACGCCTCGACCGGCATCCAGCCCGGTATCGCCATGCCCGCCGACATCCTGCACCTGCTGGCCGTCGCCGCCTGGCTCGGCGGACTCACCGCGCTGCTCGTCGCCCTCCACAAGGTCCCCGGCATCGAGCGCGAGGCGGTCCAGCGGTTCTCGCGGGTGGCGTTCGTCAGCGTCCTGGTCCTCGCCGTCACGGGCGTCTACCAGTCCTGGCGCCAGATCGGCAGCTGGTCGGCCCTCACCGGTACCAGCTACGGACAGCTCCTGCTGCTGAAGGTCGGGCTCGTCGCCGTCCTCGTCGCCGTCGCTTACGTCTCCCGCTCGTGGACCGCACGGCTCACCGATGCCCCCGCCGGGAAACCGGCCAAGATCGCCCGGCAACGCGATGTTTCACGTGAAACATCGCCGGCCTCGGTCACCGTACCCGCGGACCCCAAGCGGGCCGCCCAGCTCGCCCGGCAGCGAGCCGCCCGGGAGAACGCCCGTGAGAAGCAGGTCCGCGACGCCGATCCGGCCCGGGCGGGGCTGCGACGCTCCGTCCTCGCCGAGGCCGGGGTCGCCGTCGCCCTTCTCGCCGTGACCACCGTCCTCACCAGCACCGAACCCGGCCGGACCGCCGAGCAGGCGAGCGGGCGGGACTCCGCGGCCACCGCCGTCCCCAACCGCGCCATCAAGATCACTCTGCCGTTCGACACCGGCGGCCAGAACGGCAAGGGATCGGTCCGGATCGAGTTCGACCCGGGCCGGGTCGGCGCCAACTCCCTCCACGTCTGGGTCGACGACCCCGAGGGGCAGCCTCTCGACATCCCGGAGATCAAGGTCGCCTTCACCCTCCCCGCCAAGGACATCGGCCCCCTGCCGCTCCTTCCGGAGCGCGCGGCCCCCGGACACTGGAGCGCGTCCGGCGTCCAGCTGCCGCTGGCCGGGGAATGGCGGCTCGACGTGACCGTCCGTACCTCCGACATCGACCAGACGACCGTGCAGAAGAACGTGAAGATCGGCTGACCAGCGTGACCGAGAGCAACCCCGACATCGAGATCTCCCGGCGCCGGCTGCTGGGCACCGTCGGCGCCGCGGGCGCCGCCGGGCTCGCGCTCGGCGCCACCGGCGGTGCCCTCGTGCACTCCGCATTCGACGACTCCCCTCCCGGCGCCTCCGGGTCCGCCGGGAGCCTCTCCTCCCTGGGCGCCACCCACGTCGCCTTCCAGGGCGAGCACCAGGCCGGCATCACCACCCCGCTGCAGGCCAAGGGCCACGTCCTCGCCTTCGACCTGGCTCCCGGGGCCGGCCGCAAGGAGGCCGCCGCCCTGATGCGGCGCTGGTCCGACACCGCCCGCCTGCTGATGGCGGGCAAGCCCGCCTCGGGCGAGGACTCCGGTATCGCCCTCGACGCCGGGCCGTCCTCCCTCACCATCACCTTCGGCTTCGGCCACTCCTTCTTCGAGCGCACCGGGCTCGCCGCCCGCCGCCCCACCGCGCTCGACCCGCTGCCCGACTTCTCCGCCGACCGGCTCGACGCCCAACGCAGCAACGGCGACCTGTGGGTCCAGATCGGCGCCGACGACGGGCTCGTCGCCTTCCACGCCCTGCGCGCCCTCCAGAAGGAGGCCGGGGAGGCCGCCCGGGTCCGCTGGCAGATGAACGGCTTCAACCGGTCCCCCGGCGCCACCGCCGCACCTATGACCGCCCGCAACCTCATGGGCCAGATCGACGGCACCGGCAACCCGAAGCCCGCGCAGCCCGACTTCGACAAGCGGATCTTCGTCCCCGCCGCCGGCCCCGGGCCCGCCGAGCAGGCCTGGATGGGTGGGGGCTCGTACGCCGTAGTCCGGCGCATCCGGATGCTCCTCGACGACTGGGACAAGCAGTCCCTGGCCCAGCAGGAGCAGGTCATAGGCCGTACGAAGGCCACCGGCGCGCCCCTCACCGGCGGCACCGAGACCACCAAGATGGCCCTCGACAAGATCGGCCCCGACGGCAAGCCCGTCATCCCGTCCAACGCGCACGCCCGGATCTCCGCCCCCGAGCAGAACGGCGGGGCGGCCATGCTCCGGCGCCCGTTCTCCTTCCACGACGGGATCGCCGCCGACGGCACCCCGGACGCGGGGCTCCTCTTCATCTGCTGGCAGGCCGATCCGCTGCGCGGCTTCGTCCCCGTCCAGCGCAAGCTGGACCGGGGGGACGCCCTGTCGGCGTTCATCCGGCACGAGTCCAGCGGGCTGTACGCGGTTCCGCCCGGCCCCCGCGACGGGGAGTACGTGGGGCAGCGGCTGCTCGAAGGATGAACAGCAGCCCGGCGGTCGGGGACCCGGCATTAGGCTGATCACATGTCGGCCACCCGCTTCACCTATCTCGGTCCCGAGGGCACCTTCACCGAAGCCGCCCTCCGCACACTGCCGGAAGCCGCGACCCGGGAGCTCGTCCCGATGGTGTCGGTCCCGGCCGCCCTGGACGCCGTACGCAACGGGGAGGCCGCGGCCGCCCTGGTGCCGATCGAGAACTCGGTGGAGGGCGGGGTCACCTCCACCCTGGACGAGCTGGCCTCCGGCGAACCGCTGATGATCTACCGCGAGGTGCTGCTGCCCATCGCGTTCGCGCTGCTGGTGCGGCCCGGGACCAAGCTGTCGGACGTCAAGACCGTCACCGGGCACCCGGTCGCCCAGCCCCAGGTGCGCAACTGGCTGCGGGCGAACCTGCCCGACGCGGTGTGGGAGTCGGCCGCCTCCAACGCAGACGGGGCCCGGCTGGTCCAGGAGGGCCGCTTCGACGCCGCCTTCGCGGGCGAGTTCGCGGCCGCCACGTACGGGCTCGTCCCGCTGGTCACCGAGATCCACGACGCGGAGAACGCCGAGACCCGGTTCGTGCTCGTCGGTCGGCCCGCCCGGCCGGCCGCGCCGACCGGCGCCGACAAAACCTCCGTCGTGCTGTGGCTCGGCGACGACCACCCCGGTGCACTGCTGGAGCTGCTCCAGGAGTTCGCCGTCCGCGGGGTCAACCTGATGCTGATCCAGTCCCGGCCGACGGGCGAGGGCATCGGCAACTACTGCTTCGCGGTCGACGCCGAGGGCCACATCTCCGACCGCCGGGTCAGCGAGGCGCTCATGGGGCTCAAGCGCACCTGCCCCCAGGTCCGCTTCCTCGGCTCCTATCCGCGCGCCGGTGTCGCTCAGGGTGATGTGCGCGCTCCGCGGCCCGGAACCTCCGACGGGGACTTCATGGCCGCTTCCGACTGGCTGACGCGCTGCCTCGACGGCCGGGCGTAGCCCTTCATCCACTGTCCACAGAGTTATCCACAGGCAGAGATGGGGACCTGTGGACTAGTCGACATCACGACGCGACAAGGTCGACAAATCGGTCGGGGCACCCAGGTTTCGCGCTGGGGAGCGGAAGGTGAACGGCGTCACCCCCGCATCGCCGATCAACTCTTTGGAGCGAGCCATTCCCACCCGAATGAGTGTGTGAGGGTGGTTTGAACCCTGAATCGCCCCGACGGGCAGCGGGTGGGGATTGATCTATTTCCGTGTCCACAGATCCGGCACACAGCCTGTGGACAAGTCCCCGCGGTGGACAATTTCTGTGGACAAGGGAGGCCTTCCCGCCCTGCTCAGAGGCTGCCCGGATACCGCACCTGTGCCCCTTTTCAGGGAATGGGCCGCTTTTATTGACCACCCCGGAAGGGTCACTTCCAGCCAGCGGGTTCCAGGTTTTCCATTCTCCACAATTGGGACATAGCGACACGCAGCGTGATATCGGTGTGAGCCCAGGAAGCCCAGCCCGGTAGCCTGGAGGGGTGATTGACCTCCGGCTGCTCCGTGAAGACCCTGACCGTGTCCGTGCCTCGCAGCGCGCCCGTGGAGAGGACGTCGACCTCGTCGACGCACTGCTCTCCGCCGACGAGCGTCGCAGGTCCTCCGGAATGCGCTTCGACGAACTGCGCAATGAGCAGAAGTCGCTCGGCAAGCTCATCCCCAAGGCCTCCCCGGAGGAGCGGGCAGAGCTGCTGAAGAAGGCCGAACAGCTCAAGACGGACGTCAAGGCCGCCGAGGCCGAGCAGAACGAGGCAGACGAGGCCGCCAAGCGGCTGCTGCTCCAGCTGGGCAACATCGTCCACGAGGACGTCCCGGTCGGCGGCGAGGAGGACTTCACCGTCCTCGAGACGCACGGCACGATCCGCGACTTCGGCGCCGAGGGCTTCGAGCCCAAGGACCACCTGGAGCTCGGCGAGTCGCTGGGCGCCATCGACGTCGAGCGCGGCGCCAAGGTGTCGGGCTCGCGCTTCTACTACCTGACCGGTGTCGGCGCCCTGCTGGAACTCGCCCTGGTCAACGCGGCGATCGCCCAGGCCACCGAGGCCGGCTTCATCCCCATGCTCACCCCGGCGCTGGTCCGCCCGCGCGCCATGGAGGGCACCGGCTTCCTCGGCCAGGCCGCGGAGAACGTGTACCACCTGGAGAAGGACGACTACTACCTGGTCGGCACCTCCGAGGTCCCGCTCGCCGCGTACCACATGGACGAGATCATCGACGCCGACAAGCTGCCGCTGCGGTACGCCGGCTTCTCGCCGTGCTTCCGCCGCGAGGCCGGTACGTACGGCAAGGACACCCGCGGCATCTTCCGCGTCCACCAGTTCGACAAGGTCGAGATGTTCTCGTACGTCGCGCCGGAGGACGCCGAGGCCGAGCACCAGCGCCTCCTGGAGTGGGAGAAGCAGTGGTTGACCAGCCTGGAGCTGCCCTTCCAGGTGATCGACGTCGCCACCGGTGACCTGGGCGCCTCCGCCTCGCGCAAATTCGACTGCGAGGCGTGGATTCCGACGCAGGGCAAGTACCGCGAGCTGACCTCGGCCTCGAACTGCAACGGCTTCCAGGCCCGCCGCCTGTCGATCCGCTACCGCGACGGCAAGAAGACCGCTCCGCTCTCGACGCTGAACGGCACGCTGTGCGCCGTACCGCGCACGATCGTGGCGATCCTGGAGAACCACCAGCAGGCCGACGGTTCCGTGCGCGTGCCGGTGGCGCTCCGCCCGTACCTGGGCGGCCGCGAGGTCCTGGAGCCGATCGCCAAGTGAGTCCGGCCCCGTTCCCGTACAAGCTCGTCGCGACCGATCTCGACGGCACGCTGCTGCGTGGCGACGACACCGTCTCGGAACGCACCCGTGAAGCGCTCGCCGCGGCCACCGCGGCGGGCGCGGCGCACATCATCGTCACCGGCCGGGCCGTGCCCTGGACCCGGGGCGTGCTGGACGATCTCGGCTACAAGGGGATCGCGGTGTGCGGGCAGGGCGCGCAGCTCTACGACGCGGGGGCGCACCGGCTGCTGACCTCGGTGACGCTGGACCGGCAGCTGGCCGGTCTGGCGCTGTCGAAGCTCGAGGCCGAGGTGGGTCCGCTGGCGCTCGCGGCCAGCCGGGACGGGGTGGACGGCGACGTGCTGTTCGGCCCCGGCTACCAGGTGCAGGAGGGCCTGCCGGCCGTCTACCTGGCGGACACCGCGGAGGTGTGGACGGCTCCGCTGAACAAGCTGTACATCCAGCACCCGGAGCTCGGCGACGACGCGCTGGTCAAGGTGGCCCGGGAGACCGTGGGCTCCCTGGTCGACATCGTCATGGCCGGTCCGGGGATAGTGGAGATCCTGCCGCTCGGGCTGACGAAGGCCACCGGCCTGTCGCTGGCCGCGCGCCGGCTGGGTGTGAAGGCGGCGGAGACGATCGCCTTCGGCGACATGCCCAACGACATCCCGATGTTCGGCTGGGCGGCCCACGGGGTGGCCATGGCCAATGCCCACGCGGAGCTCAAGGCGGTGGCCGACGAGGTGACGACCTCCAACGAGGAGGACGGCATCGCGGTGGTGCTGGAGCGACTGCTGGGCGCCGCCTGACGGCCCGCCCGGGAACGGGGAAGGTCCGGAACAGCCCGCGCCGTGAGGCGCGCTCGAAGTGGCTGCTCCGGACCTTTTTGTTGCTCCCCGCACGACTCACTCTGCCCGGGGCGCAGGTCCCGTACCAGTCAATTTCCGCGGGTCAGCCGTCGTCGGCCCGGTGCTCTGTTTCACGTGAAACATGCCTGGGGTGCGGGTGGCGGGTGAGTGGCCAGGCGAGCAGGCCGACGGAGAGCGAGATGGCGTGCCCGAAGTCGGTGAAGGTGCCTCCGGTGAGGAGCGGCAGCCCGAAGAAGGCGACGACACCGGCGAGGTAGAGCCAGCGCAGCGGGTTCGGGAGCCGGTACGTGAGGACCCCGATCGAGGCCGCGAGGCCATAGCTGACGCCGACGTCGACGACGTGGACCATGCTGTGCGGGGCCCGGTGGTCCTGAATGGCCATCAGGACCATCTTCTGGCTGACCAGGGTGGCCGTGATGTGGGCGGTCGCGACGATGGCGAGCCAGCGCAGGGTGCCGAGCCAGCGTTCCACTGGCGCGTGGAAGAGCTCGAAGAGGACGGCGTACAGGGCGAGCGAGGCCGGGTTCTCGATCCAGAAGGCGCTGGAGAGCAGGGCCCGCACGGGGTGCCGGGTGAGTTCGTGGATGTTGCTGCTGTGACGGTGGAGCAGGACGTGTTCGAGGTGGTCGGGCGCGATCACGACGATGATGCTCGTGACGGCGAGGAGCAGCAGCCATATGTGCGTACCCGGCGAGGAGCGTATCCAGGACCGTACGGGCCTGGACGGCTCGGGCTCGACGTGCTCGACCATGCCCTGATTTTGCCCCGTACGACGGTGCCCCGCCCGGCCTGTGGGCCGGGCGGGGCACCGGGCGTGAAGCCCGTACGGCCGGGGTCTACTCCTCGCCCGCCAGGGTGAGGCGGCGCAGCTTCTGGCCGGCGTAGACGGTGGCGCCCACGGTGACCACGCAGAGCAGGATCACCGCGGTGGGCAGGCCGACGGTGGCGTCGACGTAGCCTTCGCCGGCGACCTTCTCGGCGAGGGCCAGGGCCCACTGCTGGACGCTGAGGGTCTTCGCGCCGGAGACCAGGCTGCCGAAGAGCGACTCCCAGATCAGGGCGTAGACCAGGCCGAAGACGACCGCGTGCCGGCTGACGGTGCCCAGCAGCAGGAACAGGGCGCTGTAGGCGATCGAGGCGACGAGGGCCGCGACGGTGTACGCGACGGCGATCTGCTGGCCGTTGCCGTTGAGGATGAACCCGGCGATCAGGGTCGGGATGGCCGAGAAGGCCATCGTGACGCCGATGGCGACGATCAGCTTGGTCATGATGATCGTCGGGCGCTTCACCGGCTTGGAGAGCAGGTAGACGATCGAGCCGTCGTCGATCTCGGGGCCGATGGCACCGGTGCCGGCGATGACGCCGATCAGCGGAACCATGGTGGCGAGGGCGAAGCCGCCCAGCAGGTCGGCGGCGACCTTGTCGTCCAGGCCGGTGAAGGCGCGGACGGCGATGGAGATGACGATCAGCAGGACGGGCAGCCCGCAGAGGATCAGAGCGCGGCGGCGGCCGAGCAGCGCGCGGTAGGTGAGCCGGGCGACGGTGGGGTTGTACATGGGTGCCAGCTCCTTCAGGCCGCGACGAGGTAGGAGAAGACCGACTCGAGGGACTCGTCGGAGGGCGAGACCGTCAGCAGCCGGATGCCGTGCGCACGGGCGACCTGTGGCAACAGCTCGGTGAAGCGGCCGAAGTCGACGGCCTGGATGCGCAGGGCGCCTTCCTTGAGGTCGACCTCGATGCCCGCGGTGGAGGGGTCGGCGATCAGGGCCGCGGCGAGGGCCCGGTCGTCGGAGGAGCGGACCACGTAGCGGTGCGGGCGGTCCGTCATCAGGCGGCGGATCTTGCGGAAGTCTCCGGAGGCGGCGTGCCGTCCGGCGACGACCACCTCGATGTGGGAGGCGAGCTGTTCGACCTCCTCCAGGATGTGGGAGGAGAAGAGCACGGTGCGGCCGTCGTCGCCCATGCGCCGCAGCAGCTCCATGAGCTGCATGCGCTGGCGCGGGTCCATGCCGTTGAACGGCTCGTCGAGGAGCAGCACGGACGGGTCGTGGACGAGGGCCGAGGCCATCTTCACGCGCTGCCGCATGCCCTTGGAGTAGGTGGAGATCTTGCGGTCCTGGGCGTACTCCATCTCGACGGTGGCGAGCGCCCGCTGGGCGGCCGCGTCGTCGAGGCCGTGGAGCTCGGCGTTGGCGACGACGAACTCCCGGCCGGTGAGGAAGTCGTACATGGCCTCGCGCTCCGGCACGACGCCGATCTGCTTGTAGACCTGCTCGTTCTGCCAGATCGGTGCGCCGTCGAGGGTGACGGTGCCCGTGGAGGGGGCGAGGAAGCCGCCCATCATGTTGATGAGGGTGGACTTCCCCGCGCCGTTGGGTCCCAGGAGTCCGGTGACGCCGGGGCCGACGTGCATGGTCACGTCGTTGACGGCGACGACGTTCCCGAACCAGCGGGAGGTGTGGTCGATGTCGATGGTGGTCACAGCCCGGCCTTCCGGTAGCGGGCCATCAGGGCGGCGTAGGAGCCGGCGATGAGGGCGAGGACGACGAGCAGGTAGACGAAGCCGACGCCGGCCGAGGGGCCGTCTCCGCCGGGGAACGCGGAGGTGGCGCCGAGGAAGGCCGTCTGCACGCCGTCGATCAGGGTGATCGGGGAGAACAGGCCCATCCACTCGATGGCACCGGTCGACCCGGTGTTGTACGCGATGCCCTGGACGGCGGTCACCGCGCCGTAGGGGATCAGGAGCAGGGCGATGATGGCGGCGACGCCGAAGCCGCGGCGCGGGGTGAGCGCGGCCATGATCAGACCGAGGCCGGCGAACAGCACCGAGAGCAGCAGCACGGAGACCAGTCCTTGGGCGAACCCCTTGGTCTGGTCCGCGAAGTCGAATTTGGCCAGCAGCGAGCCGATCCACATGATCAGCAGCGGGGTGGCGGTGAGGATGAACAGCGCCGAGGCCATCGCCGCGAACTTGGCGAGGACGTAGTCGACGCGCTCGATGGGCCGCGAGAAGTAGAGCGGCACGGTCTTGAAGCGCAGGTCACGGGAGACCGACTGCGGTGCCTGCGAGGCGAGGTAGAGGCCGATGATCACCTGGGTGGTCAGGGCGTACGTCGTGTACTTGATCGGCAGGCTGGTGGAGCCGGGCACCGCGATGGCGACCGCGACGATGATCAGCGCGGGGACGCACATCACCGCGAAGAGGAGCATCGGCAGGACCTTGGACTTGGCGGACCTGCCCAGTCCGTAGGCGCCGCGCAGGGACTGCGAGAACAGCGACTTGCGGGCGTAGGCGCGGCCGAGCCGGGCTCCCTCGTAGGACCGGTAGCCGATGTTGTGGATCTGGGTCGAGGTGTCAGGCGCCATCGGAACCGGCTCCCTTCCGGACGAGCTGCTGCTGGTCGTTGTCGCGGAAGACCTCCGCGATGTGGTGGCGGCGCTGCTCCATGCGGACCAGGCCGAGGCCGAGGTCTGCGACGGTGTCGCGCACGATGTCGTAGGTCTGCTCGCCGGTGGCTTCCAGAAGCAGGATGTGGCCGGCTCCGGGCAGGCCCTGCTCCTCGCCCGCGTGCAGGGTCAGGCCGGCTTCGGCGAGCGCCTTGCGCAGGGCGGCGGTGCCGTCCGGGTAGGTGTCGGTGTCGGTGACCTCGACCGCGAGGGTCGTGGTGATCTGCGTGAAGTCGCTGGTGGAGCTGGAGCGCAGCAGCTTGCCGCCGTCGACGACCACGACGTGGTCGCAGGTCCGCTCCAGCTCGCCGAGGAGGTGGGAGGTGACCAGGACGGAGATGCCGAAGTCCGTGTAGACCCGGCGGATCAGGCCGAGCATCTCGTCGCGGCCGACGGGGTCGAGGCCGTTGGTGGGCTCGTCGAGCAGGACCAGCTGGGGGTCGTGGACGAGCGCCTGGGCCAGCTTGACCCGCTGCTTCATGCCCGTGGAGTAGCCGCCGATGGGGCGGTAGCGCTCCTCGTACAGGCCCACGTGGCGCAGGGTGTCGGCGGTCCGCTCGCGGGCGGCGGTCGGCGGGAGCCCGGACATGCGCGCCATGTGCACGACGAACTCGGTAGCCGAGACGTCGGGCGGCAGGCAGTCGTGCTCGGGCATGTAGCCGACGCGTTCGCGGATGGCGCTGCCATGGGTGGCGACATCGAGTCCGAGCACGGCGGCGCGGCCCTCGGTGGCGGGGGACAGTCCAAGCAGGATCTTGATCAGCGTGGACTTGCCGGCTCCGTTGGCACCCACGAGGCCGGTCACTCCGGGCCCGATGTCCAGGGAGAGCCGGTCGATTGCGGTCACTCGGGGGTACCGCTTGCTCAGGCTTTCGGTCGCGATGACAGTCACGGCTTCGACGTTAGTGGCGCGGACCGCGCCGATCGTCAGACCTGGAGCGTCATCCCGTCTCCGCCTTCAGGACTACACACCCTGACGAAAGGCTGATGCGGACCGGTCATAGAGGCCCGACGAAGCGGACCGTACGCGGTGGATCGGACAAGTTGTCCACAGGTCCGTGCACGACCCTTGACGTGATCTCCGGTCATTGTCACATTCATCAGTGTCAAGTTACGGGCGCGTAGCGCGTACGGCTCTACGGACGGACGGCTGTCATGGCTGCGGACACCAGGCAACGCACCGCGCAACTCTCGCCGTACCTGCGCGGGTTCAGGGAAGTGCAACGCCTCTCGTACGAGTGCGCGGAGACCGTCGCGGCGCAGCTGCGGCCTGGGGTGACCGAGCGCGAGGCGGCGCGGATGCAGCGCGAATGGCTGCGCGAGCGCGGGGTGCGGGACTGGTTCCACCTGCCGTTCGCGTGGTTCGGGGACCGCACCGCCTTCGCGAACTTCAAGATCCCGCTCCAGTTCTTCCCGACGAACCGGAAGCTGGAGCCGGGGATGCCGTTCATCCTCGACATGGCGCCCGTGTACAAGGGGTACGCGGCCGACATCGGTTACTCGGGCAGCCTCGGGCTGAACCCCGTGCAGGACCGGCTCATGTCCGATCTGCGGGTGCACCGCGAGCTGATCCTGGAGCAGGTCCGCGAGCGCCGCCCGCTGCGCGAGATCTACGAGAACGTCGATCGGCTGATGATCCGCCAGGGGTATGCCAACCGGCACCGCGCCTACCCCTTCGGCGTGATCGCCCACAAGATAGACCGGGTCAGGGAGCGGCGCTGGTCCCCGACCGCCTTCGGGTTCGGGACGCAGTCCCTCAAGGGGCTGGCCTCCGACGCCCTGCACGGACACCGCGAGGGCTGGTCCCCGCTGTGGAGCCCGTACCGCTTCTCCGACCACCCGCCGCAGCCCGGGCTGTGGGCGGTGGAACCGCACCTGGGGTTCCGGGGCACCGGCGCGAAATTCGAGGAGATCCTCGTCGTCACCGACTCGCGGGACCCCGGGGAGAGCGCGTTCTGGCTGGACGACGATCTGCCGCACGTGCGGCGCTGGGCCGAGGAGAAGGCAGCATGAGCGGCATGAGCGGGAGCAAGGGGCCGGGGCTCACGGGGGCGCGCGAGCGCCGGGTGAGCACCGGCGGCATCGAGCTGTGCGTCGTCGAGCTCGGCGAGGCGGACCGGCCGACCGTGGTGCTCGTGCACGGGTACCCGGACAGCAAGGAGGTCTGGTCGGAGGTCGCGGAGCGGCTGGCGTCCCGCTTCCACGTGGTGCTCTACGACATACGCGGCCACGGGCGCTCCACGGCGCCGGTACCCCTGCGCGGCGGCTTCACCCTGGAGAAGCTGACCGACGACTTCCTGGCGGTGGCGGACGCGGTCAGCCCGGACCGCCCGGTGCACCTGGTCGGCCACGACTGGGGCTCCGTACAGGGCTGGGAGTTCGCGACGGTCGCCCGTACGGAGGGCCGGATCGCCTCCTTCACCTCGATGTCGGGCCCCTCCCTGGACCACTTCGGGCACTGGATCAAGAAGCGGATGACCCGGCCCACCCCGCGCCGGGCCGCGCAGCTCCTCGGCCAGGGCGCCAAGTCCTGGTACGTGTACATGCTGCACACCCCCGTCCTGCCGGAGCTCGCCTGGCGCGGGCCGCTCGGCAAGCGGTGGCCGCGGATGCTGGAGCGCGTGGAGAAGGTCCCGGCCGGCTCCTACCCGACGGCCTCGCTGCCCTCGGACGCCGCGCACGGAGCCTGGCTCTACCGCGACAACGTACGGCCCCGGCTGCGCCGGCCGCGTCCCGACGCGTACGCGCACGTACCCGTCCAGCTGATCACCCCGACCGGGGACGCCTTCCTCTCCGAGCGGCTCTACGACGACCTGGAGCGGTGGGCCCCCGACCTCGTGCGGCGCACCCTGCCCGCCAAGCACTGGGTGCCGCGGACCCGGCCCGACCAGCTGGCCGCGTGGATCACGGAATTCGTCACCGCCCGGGAGGAGCCCGCCACCCGGGCGCCGGAGCAGAAGGCTCCGGGCAAGTACGCCGATCGGTTCGGCGGCCAGCTGGTACTGGTCACCGGCGCCGCCAGCGGCATCGGCCGGGCCACCGCGTTCGCGTTCGCCGAGGCCGGGGCCCGGGTGGTGTGCGTGGACCGGGACGCGGAGGGCGCGGCCCGCACGGCCGACATGGCACGGCTCGTCGGAGCCCCCGAGGCCTGGGGCGAGTGCGTCGACGTCAGCGACGAGCAGGCGATGGAGAAGCTCGCGGCGAAGACCGCCGCCGAGTACGGCATCGTGGACGTCCTGGTCAACAACGCCGGGATCGGCCTGTCTGGGCCCTTCCTGGAGACCACCTCGCAGGACTGGAAGAAGGTCCTTGACGTCAACCTGTGGGGTGTCATCCACGGCTGCCGGATCTTCGGCAAGCAGATGGCCGAGCGCGGCCAGGGCGGGCACATCGTCAACACCGCCTCCGCCGCCGCCTACCTGCCCTCCAAGACACTGCCCGCGTACAGCACCTCGAAGGCCGCGGTCCTGATGCTGAGCGAGTGCCTGCGCGCCGAGCTCGCCTCGCAGTCGATCGGGGTCTCCGCGATCTGCCCCGGCATCGTGAACACCAACATCACCGCAACCTCGCGCTTCGCCGGGGTGGACGCGGCGGAGGAGAAGCGCCGCCAGGAGCGCTCCTCGCGGCTGTACGGACTGCGCAACTTCCCGCCGGAGAAGGTCGCCGAGGCGATCGTGCGGGCCGTGGTGCGCAACGAGGCCGTGGTGCCGGTGACCCCGGAGTCCAAGGGCGCGCTGTGGATGTCCCGGTTCGCGCCGGGCGCCCTGCGGCGGCTCGCGAAACTGGAGCCCCGGCTGTGAGCGCGACAGGGCCCCGCACGGCCATATCCCGCTCCTTCCGGCGGTCGTACCATCCCTCGCAGGAGGGCTCGCTGCGCAGGGCGGTCGAGTACCTTGCGGCTTCGCCTGCCGCCCGGGCCGCGGCGGCCGCGGTCGGCCGAGCCGCCATGTCGTAGGGAGCCGGGATTGTCAGAACAGGCGGTGGCCGAGTACCGGATCGAGGATCTCGCGCACCACAGCGGGGCGACGGTGCGCACGATCAGGGCGTACCAGGACCGTGGGCTGCTGCCGAAGCCTGAGCGGCGCGGTCGCTCCAACGTCTACCGGGACACGCATCTGGCGCGGCTGCGCCAGATCGCCGATCTGCTGGACCGCGGCTACACCCTGGCCTCCATCAAGGAACTGCTGGAGGCCTGGGACGCCGGCCGCGGGCTCGGCGGGGTGCTCGGGCTCGTCGCCGAGGTGCACGGGCCGTGGACCGACGAGGAGGCCGCCCGGATCAGCCGGGCCGAACTGAACGAGCGGTTCGGCGGCCGTCCCGATGACGACGCCGTGGGCGAGGCGTGCGAGCTGGGGGTGCTGGAGGCGATCCCGGGGCGCCCGGACGAGTTCCTTGTGCCCTCCCCGCAGGAGCTGACCGTGGCCGCCGAGCTGTACGCGGCCGGGGTGCCGCTGTCGGCGATCACCGGGCACCTGCGGGAGCTGCGCGGGCAGGTGGAGCACATCGCCTCGCGGTTCCTGGAGTTCACCACCGAGCACGTCTTCGCCCGCTACCTCGGAGAGGTCCCGCCGACGGACGCGGACGCGGCGGAGGCGGCGACGATGGTACGGAGACTGCGCCCCCTGGCCCAGCAGACGGTGGACGCCGAGCTGGCGCGGGCGATGCGGCTGTTCGCCACCCGGCACCTGCAGCGCCACCTGGGGGCGGCCGGAGCCCCGCAGCCCTCGGGACCCGCGCCGGTGGCCCTGCCGGCGGAGACCGTACGGGCGGTGCAGGATCTGGTCGGCGCCGAGCACGTGGGGGAGTTCGTCCGGGCCGCGACGGAGCGGGAGCTCCAGGCCCGGACGATGAACGAGCTGGCCCGCCGGGGCGGCGGGTAACGGCTGCCGGCACCCGGTCAGTAGTCCACAGGGCGGATCGCTCGTTTGCCCTCAAATCCGACCCAACCAGCTGTGGACAAGTCGGTGTTGCCTGTGGGCAACTCTGTGGACGGCTCTGTGGACGGCTCTGTGGAAGCTTGTGCGGGCAGCTCAACCGATGGCCTCGTACGCGGGGTTCACGGGGCCGGTGCTGCCGATGGTGCCGGTGGGGCCGGCGACTCTGACGGGACCGGCCGGCGACTCCTGCGCGCCGCGCCGGGTGCCTCCGTACAGGAGCGCGGCGAGGGCCAGGCCCAGCACGCCGCCGACCAGCTGGGCCGCGACGAATCCCGGCAGCGACTGCGGGGCGATCCCGGTGAAGGAGTCGCTGAAGGCGCGCCCGATGGTGCCCGCCGGGTTGGCGAAGGAGCCGGACGAGGTGAACCAGATCGCGGAGGCGACGTACGCGGCGACCGCGGCCGGAATCAGCTTCGGACGCCCGATCCGCTCCAGCCCCTGGATGACGAGGACGAGCCCGGCGGTGGCGACGATCTCGCCGACGAGCAGGTGGCCGCCACCGCGGACCTGCGTGGAGAAGGTGCCGGGGGTGCGGCCGAACATCACCTCGGCGAGGACGGCCCCGCCGATGGCGCCGGCGGTCTGGGCGGCGGTGTAAACGAGGGCCTCCCGGCCGCCGAGCCCCTCGCCACCGGTCCGGCGCGCCCACCAGGAGGTGAGGGTGACGACCGGGTTGAGGTGGGCTCCGGACAGCGGCCCCAGGAGGGTGATGATCAGGCCGAGGCCGATGGCCGAGGCGAGCGAGTTGGCGACGAGGGCGACGCCGGTGTCACGGCTGAGGTCGGCGGCTTGGATACCGGAACCGATCACGACCACGAGAAGGCCGGCGGTGCCGACGAGCTCGGCGACCGCACGGCGCGGCAGGGAAGCGTGGATTGTCATGGGTTCTCCCCCTGGGGCAGCAGTACAGCGGAAAATGTATTCCGTATCTTGGAAACGCGATAGAGGGTGTCCCACCGTGCCCCGCTCCGGCGGAGCGCCGATAAATCCCTGCTCGACCCCTGCCCGAGCGGGCAAGCTGGGCTCATGGACGACAGACGCACCGTGAAGGTGTCCAAATACGTCTCGAAACATCTGCGGCATCAGCCGGAACGCATCGGACTGGTGCTCGATCCCCAGGGCTGGGTGGAGATCGACGATCTCCTCCGCGCGGCCGCCGCCCACCGCTTCCCCATCAGCCGCGCCGAGCTCGACCACGTCGTCGCGGCCAACGACAAGCAGCGGTTCGCCGTCGACGGCACCCGCATCCGCGCCAACCAGGGCCACACCGTTCCCGTGGACCTGGACCTGCCGGAGGCCGAACCGCCCGCGTACCTCTACCACGGCACCGTGGCCGCCGCCCTGGACGCGATCCGCGCCGAGGGCCTGCGTCCCATGGCCCGCCACCACGTGCACCTGTCCCCCGACCGGGAGACCGCCACCCGCGTGGGCGCGCGGCGCGGCCGGCCGGTCGTGCTCGCCGTGGACGCGGGGGCGATGCGCGCGGCCGGGCACGTCTTCCGCGTCAGCGCCAACGGGGTGTGGCTGGCGGACGCCGTACCGCCGCAGTTCCTGCGCTTCTCCTAGCGCGGGAATTCAGGACGAGATTGTCAGATCATCCCCCTACTCTGTTCCTCATTCCGATCCGTGAGGGGGGTACCTCGCGATCGCCGAACCATCCATGCGAGCACGCGAGGTGACGCCCCGTGACGTCCACATCCCCTTCCTCCACCCACTCCGACCCTTCCGCCAACAGCTTCCAAGTCGATCTGCGCGGCCTGGTCGACCTGCTCTCCCACCACCTCTACTCCAGCCCGCGCGTCTACGTCCGCGAGCTGCTGCAGAACGCGGTGGACGCCGTCACCGCCCGCCAGGCACTCGACCCGGAGGCGGAGATCCGCATCCGCCTGTCGGCGTCCGCGGGCCGGGTGACCATCGAGGACAGCGGTATCGGCCTGACCGCCGCCGAGGCCCACTCCCTCCTCGCCACCATCGGCCGCAGCTCCAAGCGCGGCGGTGACCACGGCCTCGAGACCACCCGCCGGGAGTTCCTCGGCCAGTTCGGCATCGGCCTGCTCGCCTGCTTCGTCGTGGCCCGCCAGATCCGCGTCATCACCCGTTCCGCCCGCGACCCCCAGGCCGCGCCCGTCGAATGGCTGGCCACGGACGACGGCTCGTACACCGTCCGCGAACTGCCCGACGAGGCCCGCCGGGAGCTCGGCACCACGGTCATCCTGCAGGCCCGCCCGGGAGCCGAGGAGTGGACCGTCCCGGCCAAGGTCGAGCAGCTGGCCCGTGACTACGGTTCCCTGCTCCCGTACGACATCACCTTCACCGAAGGCGAGGGCCAGGGCGACGAGCGCGGCGAGGGCGGCGAGGGCGGCGAGGGCGGCGAGCCGCGGAGCATCACCGACCGGCCCGCCGTGTGGGACCGCCCCTTCCCCACCCCCGCCGCGCGCCGCGTCGCGCTCGCCGGCCACTGCGCACAGCTCTTCGGCTTCACCCCGCTCGACAGCATCGACCTCGACCTGCCCGTCGCCGGGGTGCGCGGAGTGGCGTACGTCCTGCCCGAGCCGACCAGCCCCGCCCACCGGGCCGGACACCGCGTCCACCTCAAGGGCATGCTGCTCACGGACCACGCCGACAACCTCCTGCCGGACTGGGCGTTCTTCGTCCGCGCGGTCATCGACACGGACACGCTGCGGCCCACCGCTTCCCGCGAGAACCTGTACGACGACGAGACCCTGTCCGCGGTACGCGAGGCCCTCGGCGCCCGGGTCCGGGCCTGGCTCGCCGAGCTCGCCGCGAGTGAACCGGAGCGCCTGGCCGCCTTCCTGAGCGTCCACCACCTCGGGGTGAAGTCCCTCGCCCGGCACGACGCCGAACTGCTCGGCCTGATGCTGCCCTGGCTGCCGTTCGAGACGAGCGAGGGCTCGATGAGCCTCCAGGAGTTCACGGCCGCCCACAGCGAGATCCACTTCACGCGCACCGTGGAGGAGTTCCGCCAGATCGCCCCGATCGCGGCGGCCCACGGCCTCGGCGTCATCAACGCCGGATACACGTACGACGCCGATCTGCTCGCCCTGCTGCCCACCGTGCGGCCGGACCTCAAGGTCGCGGAACTGGACGCCGGAGCCGTCACCGAGCGGCTCGACCCGGTCCCCACCTCCGCCGAACTGGCCCTCGCGCCCTTCCTGTCCACGGCGCGCACCCGACTGGAGGCACAGGGCTGCGACGTCGTGCTGCGTGCCTTCCAGCCCGTATCCGTCCCCGCGCTCTACCTCGACGACCGCCAGGCCCGCCAGGAGCGCGACCGTACGGCGGCGCTGGACAGCGCCGACTCCCTGTGGAGCGGAATCCTCGGCGCCCTGCGCGGCTCCGCGCCGCGCGCCCGCCTGGTGCTCAACCACAACAACCCGCTGATCCGCCGGATCTCGGCCCTGCCCGACGAAGCCTTGACCGGCACGGCCGTCGAATCGCTGTACGGGCAGGCGCTGCTGATGTCCCAGCGGCCGCTGCGCCCCGCCGACTCCACGCTGCTCAACCGGGCCTTCCTCGGGCTCCTGGAATGGGCGACCCACTCCACCGACTCCCCGGAGGGACAGAAGTGACCATGCTGACGCGCGAGGAGATCGAGCAGGGCCTGTCCGAGAACAGGAACTCCCCGAACGGAGCCGCCCGCAACGCGCATGCCGAGGCGCTCGTGGGTGCGGCGGAGGCGATCGGTGACGGGGCGCTGTTCCGCACGGCCCTGGACAACCTGATCAACGCCTATCTCTGGAGCGCCGAGTCCTCCAAGATGCTGGTGCCCTTCGCCCGGCTGCTCCAGGAGTACGACAAGGACCCCGGCGCCTTCGGCCGGTGGGACGCCCATTCGCTGTTCTGGCAGTTCAAGTGGGTGGCCACGGCCATCAGCGATTCCCCCGAGATCCCGCTGGAATCCGCCGTCGGCTGGCTGGACGAGATGGAGCGCCGCTACCGGATCGCCGGCTACAGCGAGCGGCCGGTCCGCGAGGCCGAGCTGTGGCTCGCCGACGCGATCGGCCAGGACGACCGGGCCGAGCGGGCCCACCAGGCCTGGCTGGCCGCCGACCGCGACGACATGAGCGACTGCCACGCCTGCGAGCTCAACGGCCAGGGCGCGTACGCCGTGCTGCGCGGGGACGACGCCCGGGCCCTGGAGCTCTGGCAGCCCGTCCTGGCGGGCGAGCGGACCTGCGCCGAGGAACCCCACCGGCTGCTCGCCACCTCGCTGCTGCCGCTGCTGCGCCTGGGCCGTTTCAACGAGGCCCGTGCGCACCATGTACGCGGCTACCGCATGGCCCGCGGCAACGAGAGCCTGCTGCCCTCCATCGCCAAGCACATCGAGTTCTGCGCCCTGAGCGGCAACGAGTCGCGCGGCCTGGAGATCCTCGCCGAGCACGCCGCCCACATGAATCCGCTGGTCAACGTCGACGACCAGATGGCCTTCCACGGCGGCATCCTCGTACTGCTGCGCCGGCTGACGGAGCTGGGGCACGGCCAGAGCCCGGCCGTCCCGTACGACGGCGTCCCGCACACGGTCTCCGAGCTGTACGACGTGCTGCGCGCGAGCTCCCTGGAGATCGCCCGGCGCTTCGACGCCCGCAACGGCACCACCCGGGTATCCGACCGCTTCCTCGCCCGGATCGGGCGGGAGCCGCTGGTCGGCGTACTGCCGCTGGGCGTGCGCAGCACGGCGCTGCCGCAGCCGGCCGCCGCTGCGGACGCCCCTGCGGCCGCGATCGTGCCGGCGCCGCCCGCGGCCGATTTCGAGGAGCTGGTGGAGCGGGCCCGACAGGCTCGGGAACAGCGGCATCCGGCCGCGGACGTGCTCTGGGCCGAGGTCGGCGCACGGGTGGACGCGCGCCCGGAGGACGAGGTGGACCTGCTGCTCGCCGCCGATGTGGCGGACCAGCGGGCCCTGACTGCGGCCCGCGGCGGGGCCGGGAACGCCGCGGAGCTGCTGGAGGCGGTCCGCGACCGCTACCGCTCGCTCGGCCAGGCAGAGCGCGCAGCGCTGGCTGAGCTGCGGCTGGCGAGCGCGGCCGCGCAGTCCGGGGCCGAGCCGCAGCGGATCCGGGAGCTGCTGGTGGTGGCCCTGAAGGCCGCCGAGGCGCTGGACGCGGACGAGCCGCTGCGCGGGCGCCGGATCGCGCTGGCGGAGCTGTCGTCGATCCGCGTGGAGTCGTACCTGCGCTCGCTGGAGGCGGGCCCCGAGCACGAGCACCTCCACGAGCCCGGCCAGGACCACGGGCACGGCGAGCTGGCGGCCGAACTCGGCGCCTTCGTCTCTGCGTACGCGCAGGATCTGCCCGATCTGGCGGCCGAGGCCGAGGAGATGTTGGGCCGCGTCGCGCTGTCGCAGGGCGAGCCCGAGCGGGCCCTGCCGCTGCTGGCCGCGTCCGCGGCGCGGGCGGTGTCGGCGGGCCTGCCCTGGCAGGCGGTGGACGCGTTGGTGCTGCGGGCCGGTGTGCTGATGTCGGTGGAGCGGCCCGAGGAGGCCGAGGAGGCGGCGCGTTCCGCGTTGGAGCACTCCGCGGAGGTGACGGAGGCCGAGACGCAGGGCGTCGTACGGCTCACCCTCGCGGACATCCTGCTGCGCCGGGCCGACGCGGCGGCGGAAGCGGCCGAGCACGCCCTCACCGCGGCGCACTGGTTCGACCAGGCGGGTCTGACCGCCGACGGCGGGGCGCAGGCCCGGCTGGTGCTGGCCCGGGCGTACGCGCGGGAGGGCCGGCACGCCGACGCGGCGGAGGTGTTGCAGTCGACCCTGCCCGATCTGCTGGAGCACGGCGAGGGACAGGCCGTCTCCGTACGGGAGTTCCTCGGCGATCTGCTGCGGCAGCTGAACGACTCCCGGGCGGCGGCGGAGCAGTACCTGCTGGCGGCGGAAGTGGCCAAGGGGTGGGAGGACCCCCGCCCGCAGGCCGCCTTGGCGCAGGCGGCGGCGGAACAGCTGTCCGCCGCGCGCCTGGACCAGGAGGCACTCGCCGCGTACGAGCGGTCCCTGGAGCTGTTCCGGGTGACGGGGGATGCCCCGATCGCCGAGGTGCGGATCCTGCGCTCCCTGGCCTGGATGGCGCCTCGCGGAGACACCGGTGCGGCGGCGTGGGCGCGGGCACGGGACCTGATGGACCAGGCCGCCGGGGTTCTGGAGACCGCGCTGGCCGAGAACGCGGAGACGGGCGAGGCCGGGGCCGTCCAGCAGCTGCGGGCCGAGCTCGCCCAGACCTGGCTGCAGCTGGCGCAGGTGCTCGACTGGCGGGTCACCTCGCACGAGCAGGCAGCGGACGAGGATGACGGCGGCGAGGACAGCGGGGACGGTGAGGGCTCCGACCGCGCCGAGGTGGACACCGAGGCGCTGCGGCTGGAGGAGATCGAGCTGACTGCCCGGGCCGGCGACCTGTACGCGGAGCTGGGTCCGGACCATCTGGGGGACCGGCTCCAGTGCGTGCAGTACGCCGCCTGGACCGAGGAGGAGATCGGTCGCGCCGAGGCGGGAGCCGCTCGGCTCTCGGTACTGGTCGAGGAACTCCGGGCCATGCCCGAGGGGGTTCCGGAGGATCTGCTGGAGCGCGCCCAGTCCGCCCTCGACAACCTGCGGTCCTGAGTGCGATGCCCCCGTCGCCCGGCGGCGACGGGGGCATCCTCTCCGTTTCAGCTGTCCAGCTGGGCCAGGCCCTCGGTGGCGATCTGTTCGAAGACGTTCTCGTCGGCCGCGAACTCGGAGTCCGGGATCGGCGCGTGGATCACGATCTCGGTGATGCCGAGCGCCTGGTGACGGCCGGCGAAGTCGACGAACGCATCGACGGAGTCGAGCATCGTGTTGCGGTCCGGGGTGAAGCCGGTCAGCAGGATCTTCGCCATCGGCTCGGACGCGCGGCCGATCTCCGCGCAAGCCTTGTCTAGCCGGGCCAGCTGGCCGCGGATGGCCTCCACCGACTGCTCGGTGGTGCCCTCTTCGAAGAGCTTCGGATCGCCGGTCGTCACCCAGGCCTGGCCGTGGGCGGCGGCGAGCTTCATGCCCCGCGGGCCGTTCCCTGCGACGGCGAAGGGCAGTCGCGGCTGCTGCACACAGCCGGGGAGGTTGCGGGCCTCGTCGGCGGAGTAGAAGGTGCCGCGTTCGCTGACCGCATCCTCGGTGAGCAGCCGGTCCAGCAGCGGTACGAACTCCGCGAAGCGGTCCGCGCGCTCACGCGGAGTCCAGGGGTCCTGTCCCAGGGCGGAGGCATCGAACCCGTTGCCGCCGGCGCCGATACCGAGGGTGAAACGGCCGCCGGAGATGTCGTCCAGCGACATCAGCTCCTTGGCCAGCGTCACCGGGTGCCGGAAGTTCGGTGAGGTGACGAGCGTGCCCAGACGCATCTTCTCGGTGGCGGCGGCCGCCGCGGTCAGGGTCGGGATCGCGCCAAACCACGGCCGGTCGCGGAAGGACCGCCAGGTCAGGTGGTCGTAGGTGTATGCGGTGTGGAATCCGAGCCGCTCGGCTCGCACCCACTGGTCACGGCCGCCCTCACGCCACGGGCGTACCGGGAGGATCACAGTGCTCAGACGCAGACTCATGCGTTCGAGACTACGGCCCCGCTCATGTTTCACATGAAACATCGCCCGTCGCCGGCTCACCCCGGGCACCCGCCCGCCGGCGCCCGGGGGAGAAACATCGCCATCCGGTGCAGGAGCCCGGCTCACTCTGGTCGGCTGTCGCAAGGCCATGGGTGAAGATGGATCCGTGACCTCGGCTCCCCAGCGCCCGGACGGGCAGACCCCCACTCCCCGGCTCATCGCCACCGACCTCGACGGCACCCTGCTGCGCGACGACAAATCCGTCTCGCTCCGCACGGTCGCCGCGCTCGCCGCTGCCGAGGAGGCCGGGGTCGAGGTCTTCTTCGTGACCGGCCGCCCGGCCCGCTGGATGGACGTGGTCAGCGACCACGTCCACGGCCACGGCCTGGCGATCTGCGCGAACGGGGCCGCGGTGGTCGATCTCCACGCGGGTCGGGAGTTCGTGCAGGTCCGCGCGCTGCCGCGGGCCACGGCGCTGACGGTCGTGGAGACGCTGCGCGCCGCCGCGCCGGGCACCTCCTTCGCGGTCGAGATGACCACCGGCATCAACTACGAGCCGCTGTACCCGCCCTTCTTCCAGGACCCGGGTGCCCATGTGGCCACCGCCGAGAAGCTGCTGGAGGAGGAGGCGGACGACACCTCCGCTCCGGTCCTCAAGCTCCTCGCGCACCATGCCGAGCTCGCCCCGGACGAGTTCCTGGCGCTCGCCCGCTCGGCCGCCGGCGCCTACGCGTCGATCACCCGCTCCAGCCCGACCGCTCTGCTGGAGATCAGCGGACCGGGGGTCTCCAAAGCCAGCACCCTGGAGCTGTGCTGCGCCGAGCGCGGTATCTCACCGGCCGAGGTCGTCGCCTTCGGGGACATGCCGAACGACGTGGAGATGCTCCGCTGGGCGGGCACCTCGTACGCGATGGGCAACGCCCACCCGGACGTGATCGCGGCCGCCTCCGGCCGTACGGTCGCCAACAACGAGGACGGCGTTGCCGTCGTCATCGAGCGCATCCTCGCGGATCGCGCCGCGCAGCGGCGCTAGGACGAGCGCCCGGACGAACCCAGGGACGTCAGAGCGGGGCCTCCCACACCAGGGTGGTCCCGGTGCCGTCCTCCCCGATGCCGGGGCCGTACGAGCTCGACCCGCCCAGCGATTCGGCCCGCCGGCGCAGATTCCGCAGCCCGCTGCGCCGGCCGCCCTCGGGGATGCCCACCCCGTCGTCGGCGACCTCCAGCCGCACCCCGGGCCTCCCGTCGGCCAGAGTGCCGGTGCAGTCCACGACCACCTCGATCCGGGACGCCTCCGCGTGCCGGAAGGCGTTCGACAGGGCCTCGCGCAGCGCCGCGATCAGGTTCTTGCCCACCAGTTCGCCGACCACCGTGTCGATCGGCCCGAGGAAGCGGTGCGCCGGCTTGAAGCCCAACGGCACCGCGGCCATGTTGATCTCCCTCAGGACCCGGGTGCGCAGCCCCGACGGAGCCTCGGCCGGTCCCTGCTGAAGCGCGAAGATCGCGGTGCGGATCTCCTGGATCGTCACGTCCAGCTCGTCCACGGCCTTTCCGACTCCGTCGACGACCTCGGGGACGACGGAGCGCCGCTGGGCGCCCTCCAGCATCATCCCGGTGGCGAACAGCCGCTGGATGACCAGGTCGTGCAGGTCCCGGGCGATCCGGTCACGGTCCTCGAACACCGCGAGCCGCTCCCGGTCGCGCTGTGCCTCGGCCATCATCAGCGCGAGCGCAGCCTGGGAGGCGAACTGGGTGGCCAGTGTCCGCTCGGCCTCGCTGAACGGCCTCTTGCCTCGGGCCCGCGGGGTGACCAGCGCGCCCAGCACCCGCCCGCCGCTGTGCAGCGGCAGCATCATGCAGGGCCCGTACTGGCTGGTCAGCCGACTGATCATGCGCGGGTCGCCGGCAGCGTCCTCCACGAAGACCGGCTCGCCTTCGAGCAGCTTCGCCACCACCGGGCTCTCGGCCGGGATCACCAGGCCGAGCGAGGTGGCCGCGCTCTCGGCGGAGACGGCGACGATCTCCATGCCGCCCTCCTCGGCCGGCAGCATCACGATTCCGGCGGCGGAATCCGCCAGGTGGCGGGCCTGCTCGGCCACCACCGAGAGGGCGTCGTCCGCGTCCCCGCCCGACAGCAGGGCGGTCGTGACGGCCACCGAGCCGTCGATCCACCGCTCCCGCTGGGTGGCGGCCTCGTACAGCCGGGCGTTGCCGATGGCGATGCCCGCCTCGGTGGCCAGGACCCGGACCATGTGGACGTCGTAGTCGTTGAACCGGCCGCCGCCGTTCTTCTCGGCGAGGTACAGATTGCCGAAGATCTCCCCCTGCACCCGGATCGGGACGCCGAGGAAGGTCTTCATGGGCGGGTGGTGCGGCGGGAACCCGGCCGAGCGTGGGTCCTTCGTGAGATCGGCGAGCTGCACCGTGTCGGGATGGGAGATCAACGCGCCGAGCAGGCCCCGCTTCCCGTCCGGCCGGTGTCCGATGTTCCGGGCCGTCTCGGCGTCGATGCCGAAGGTGACGAAGTCCGACAGGCCGCGGCCCTCGGTGTCGACGACCCCGATCGCCGCGTACCGGGCGTCCGCGAGCTCGGCCGCCGTCTCGCAGATGCGGTCCAGGGTGGAGTGCAGTTCGAGGCCGGTGCCCACGGAGCGCATGGCCTCCAGCAGTTGTGGCACCCGTGCAGTGAGCTCGGTGGAGAGGCCCTGCAGACTCCGGGTGGCCTGGGTGGCTGCCTCCAGCGGGTCCGGTGTTCCGGGGGGTGACTCCGGCGGTTCCTGCGACTCCTGCGCTGACATGCCCTTGAGACTAGTTAGTCCGTTTTACCGGGGAAAGTCGGCCAGGGCTCGGTCGGCCGACCGCTCCCGCTCCAGCAGGTTGCGCAGCGGACCCTCGGCTGCGGCCAGCTCGGCGTACGTGCCGCGCTGTACGACCGCTCCGCGCTCCAGTACGAGCACTTCGTCGACCGCTTCCAGGCCGGCCAGCCGGTGCGTGATCAGCACGGTGGTGCGGCCCTCGGTCGCGGCGAGCAGGTCCGCCGTCAGGGCGTCCGCGGTGGCCAGGTCCAAGTGCTCGGCCGGCTCGTCGAGCACCAGGACGGGGAAGTCGGCGAGCAGCGCCCTGGCCAGGGCCAGCCGCTGGCGCTGGCCTCCGGAGATCCGCTCGCCGTGCTCGCCGACCAGGGTGTCCAGCCCGTCCGGGAGGCCCTCGGCCCACTCCAGCAGCCGGGCCGCCGCCAGGGCCTCCCGCAGCTGCTCCTCGCTCGCCCCGGTCCGGGCCAGCCGCAGGTTCTCCCGTACCGAGCTGTCGAAGAGGTGCGCGTCCTGCGCGCACAGGCCCACCATCCGGCGGACCTCGTCGCTGTCGAGCGTGCGTGCGTCGGTGCCGCCGAGGCTGTACGTGCCTTCGTGCGGGTCCAGGAACCGCAGCAGGACCTGCGCCAGCGAGGTCTTGCCCGCACCCGAGGAGCCGACGACGGCGATCCGCCGGCCGGCCTCCAGGGTGAGGTCCAGTCCGCGCAGCGCGTCCTGCTCCTGTCCGGGGTGCCGGGCGGCGAGTCCGGTCAGCCGCAGCGGGAACGGGGAGGCCGGTACCGCGGCCGGCCGCTCCGGCTCGGCGACCGGTACGGGAGCGTCGATGACCTCGTAGATCCGCTCGGCGCTGCGGCGCACCCGCTGCCGGTACTGGACGGCCTGCGGAAGCCCGTTGACCGCCTCGAAGGCGGCGAGCGGGGTCAGCACGGCCACGGCCATGGCCACCCCGGACAGCCGTCCGTCGTGCACGGCGTCGGCGGCCAGGGCCGCGGCTACCACCACGGTCAGCCCGCACACGAGGGCGGTCAGCCCGCTCCCGAGCCCGGTGGCGGCGGCCCCTCGCGCGGAGATGCCGGTCAGCGTCCGGTCGCTCTCCTTCGCGGTGTCCTTCCGCCCGGCCAGCGCGCCGGCGACGGTCAGCTCGGCGGTCCCCGTCAGCAGATCGGCAACCCGGGTGGCGAGTTCTCCCCGGGCCAGCGCCAGCCGCCGCTCCGCACGCCGGGCGCAGGCCCCGCTGACCAGCGGCACCCCGACCCCGGCCGCGAGCAGCCCGACGGCGAGTGCGGCCCCCGCCCCGGGCAGCAGCCAGGCGGTGAAGGCGACCGAGCCGGTGCCGACGAGTACCGCGGTCCCGACCGGCAGCAGCCAGCGCAGCCAGTAGTCCTGGAGGGAGTCGGCGTCGGCCACCAGTCGGGCCAGCAGGTCTCCGCGCCGCTGCTCGCGCAGCCCGGCGGGCGCGATGCGCTCCAGCCGGCGGAACACCGACACCCGCACGTCGGCGAGCATCCGCAGCACGGCGTCGTGGGAGACGAGCCGCTCCGCGTACCGGAACACGGCCCGCCCGATCCCGAAGGTCCGGGTGGCCGTGACGGCCACCATCAGGTAGAGCACGGGCGGCTGTTGCGAAGCCCGCGAGATGAGCCATCCGGAGACGGCCATCAGCCCGACGCTGCACCCGACGGCCAGTGCCCCGAGCAGCAGGCCGAGCCGGAACCGCCCCTGCCACGCCTTGGCCACCGCCCGCACCCGCCGGAGCGGATCGCCCCCGCCCGAGTCGGCGCCGCCGGTCCTGGCCGCCCTCTCGGGGGCGCTGCCGAGGATCCACTCCCCGGGGCCGGAGGGCCCGTTGCGCTCCCCGCCGAGGCCGTCGGAGGCCCCGGCCGTGGTCCTCCCGGGCCGGACGCCGGACGAAGTCGGCTGCACCCCCGACGCGCTCGGCAGGACCCCCGTCGCGCCCACACGCACCACCCGGTCGGCCACGGCCAGCAGCGCCGGCCGGTGGACGACCAGCAGCACGGTCCGGCCCACCGCGAGGCGTCGTACGGCCTCGACCACGGCAGCCTCGGTCTCGCCGTCGAGAGCGGCGGTCGGCTCGTCCAGCAGCAGCACCGGCCGGTTCGCGAGGAACGCCCGCGCCAGTGCCAGCCGCTGGCGCTGTCCGGCGGACAGCCCGACCCCGCCTTCCCCGAGCTCCGTGTCGACACCGCGCGGCAGCGCGGCCACGAACTCCCATGCCCCAGCGTCCTTCAGTGCCTCGGCCACCGCGTCTGCGGACGCGTCCGGCCGTGCCAGGCGTACGTTCTGCGCGATCGTCCCGGCGAACAGGTGCGGCCGCTGCGGCACCCACGCGATCCGCTCCCGCCACTGTTCGAGCGACAGCGAGGCGAGGTCCACGCCCCCGATCCGCACCCGCCCCGCGGTCGGCTCGACGAAGCCCAGCAGCACCCGGAGCAGCGTGGACTTGCCCGCCCCGCTCGGTCCGGTGAGTGCGACGCACTCACCGGGTCCGACCGCCAGCGAGACCGGTCCTGGTGAGTCCTCGCGCCGGCCCTCGTAGCGGACCGCGACCCCGTCGAACTCGATCCGCAGCCCCACGGCCGGCACCGGGGCCACGCCGCCGGAAGCGGCGACGGGGGTCTGGAGCACCTCGAAGATCTCCTCCGCGGCCGCCAGCCCCTCCGCCGCGGCGTGGTACTGCGCCCCGACCTGGCGCAGCGGCAGATACGCCTCGGGCGCCAGGATCAGGATGACCAGCCCGGTGTACAGGTCGAGCTCCCCATGGACCAGCCGCATGCCGATGGTCACGGCGACCAGCGCCACCGACAGCGTCGCCAGCAGCTCCAGCGCGAAGGAGGACAGGAAGGCGATGCGCAGCGTCCGCACCGTCGCCTGCCGGTAGTCGTCGGTGATCTTGCGGATCGACTCGGCCTGGGCCTTGGCCCGGCCGAAGACCTTCAGCGTCGGCAGCCCGGCCACCACGTCCAGGAAATGCCCCGACAGCCGGGACAGCAGCCGCCACTGGCGGTCCATCCGGGACTGGGTGGCCATGCCGATCAGCACCATGAACAGCGGAATGAGCGGCAGCGTGACCACGATGATGGCCGCCGACACCCAGTCCTCGGTGACGATCCGGGCGAGGACCGCCACCGGGACGACCACCGCGAGCCCCAGCTGCGGCAGGTAGCGGGAGAAGTAGTCGTCGAGGGCGTCCACACCCCGGGTGGCCAGCGCCACCAGCGACCCGGTCCGCTGCCCGCTCAGCCAGCCGGGTCCCAGATCCGCGGCCCGGTCCAGCAGCCGGCCCCGCAGCTGCGATTTGACCGCCGCACTGGCCCGGTGGGCCGCCAGCTCCGTGAGCCAGGCGAGCAGACCGCGCCCCAGCGCGACCGCCGCGAGCAGCAGCAGCGGCGTCCGCAGCGCCTCCCCGTCCAGCCCCTGCTCGAAGGCGCCGACCACGATCTCGGCGATCAGCATCGCCTGACCGACGACCAGCCCTGCCCCGGCAAGTCCCAGGGCCACCACGGCCGCCAGGAAGAGGCGGGTGGAGCGGGCGTACCGAAGCAGGCGCGGGTCGATCGGTTTCACGTGAAACATCCCCCAGAGCAGGGTCAGGGATCAGTGCGCATCGACGATGTGCTGCGTACCGATCCGCTTGCGGAACACCCAGTACGTCCAGCCCTGGTAGAGCAGGACGAGCGGCGTGGCCACTCCCGCGCACCAGGTCATGATCTTCAGGGTGTACGGGCTGGACGAGGCATTGGTGACCGTGAGGTTCCAGGCCTCGTCCAGCGAGGACGGCATCACGTTCGGGAAGAGCGTCAGGAAGAGCATCGCGACCGCGGCCGCGATGGTGATCCCGGACAGGGCGAACGACCAGCCCTCGCGGCCCGCCAGGTTGAAGCCCAGGGCCCCGAGCAGTGCGAGGACCGCGACGGCCATGGCGATCAGGCTCTTGCCGTCACCGCGCGAGACCTGGGTCCAGATCAGGAAGACGAGGGCCAGCACGGCGGTGAGCACGCCCAGTCGCGTCGCCAGCGTGCGCGAGCGCTCCCGGATGTCCCCGACCGTCTTGAGCGAGGTGAACACCGTTCCGTGGAAGGTGAAGAGGGTGAGGGTGACGAGTCCGCCGAGCAGGGAGTAGACGTTGAGCAGGTCGAAGAGGCTGCCGACGTACTCCATGTGCTCGTCGATCTTCACTCCGCGCACGATGTTGGCGAAGGCCACGCCCCACATGAACGCGGGGATCAGCGAGGTCCAGAAGATGGCGTGTTCCCAGTTGGTCTGCCACCGCTCCTCGTCCCGCTTGTGCCGGTACTCGAAGGCGACACCGCGGATGATCAGGCAGACCAGGATGACCAGGAGCGGCAGGTAGAACCCGGAGAAGAGGGTCGCGTACCACTCGGGGAAGGCGGCGAAGGTGGCACCGCCCGCGGTCAGCAGCCAGACCTCGTTGCCGTCCCACACGGGCCCGATCGTGTTGATCAGGACCCGCCTCTCGGTGCGGTCGCGGGCGAGCAGCTTGGTCAGGACGCCGACTCCGAAGTCGAAGCCCTCCAGGAAGAAGTAGCCGGTCCACAGGACGGCGATGAGCACGAACCAGACGTCATGGAGTTGCATGGTGCGGTCCCCTCCCTCAGTACGAGAAGGCCATCGGCCGGTCGGGGTTCTTGTCGTCCCCGCCGATCTTGGTGGGCGGGTTCAGGTCGGCTTCGGTCAGCTCGGGCGGACCGAGCTTCACGTACTTCACCAGCAGCCGGACTTCGATCACCGCGAGCACGGCGTACAGGAGCGTGAAGCCGATCATCGAGGTGAGCACCTCGCCCTGGGACACGTGGGGCGAGACCGCGTCGCGTGTGCGCAGGACTCCGTAGACCACCCAGGGCTGACGGCCCATCTCGGTGAAGATCCAGCCCCAGGAGTTGGCGATGAGCGGGAAGCCCATGGTCCAGAGGGCGACGATCCAGTACCAGGTGGTGAACCGGGGGCTCAGCGCCTTCTTGAAGAGGACCAGGTACGGGACCTCGTCCTCGCCGGTGCGCAGCCCCGGAGGCAGCATGAACTTCTTCCGCGTGAGCCAGAGCCCCAGTACGCCGACGCCGAGGGAGGCCATGCCGAAGCCGATCATCCAGCGGAAGCCCCAGTAGGCGACCGGGATGTTGGGCCGGTAGTCGCCGGGCCCGAACTTCTCCTGTTCGGCCTTGTTGACGTCGTTGATGCCGGGGACGAAGGAGGTGAAGTCGTCGTTGGCCAGGAAGGACAGCAGGCCGGGGATCTCTATCGCGACCTTGTTGTGGCCCTTTTCGACGTCTCCGTAGGCGAAGACGGAGAAGGGCGCGGGCGCCTCGCCGTCCCAGAGCGCCTCCGCGGCGGCCATCTTCATCGGTTGCTGCTTGAACATCACCTTGCCGAGCAGGTCACCGCTGATGGCGGTGCCCATGCCGGCGATGATCAGCGTGATCAGGCCGAGCCGCAGCGAGGTCCGCATCACGGGGATGTGCTTCTTGCGGGCCAGGTGGAAGGCGGAGATGCCGACCATGAAGGCGCCGCCGACCATGAAGGCCGCCGTGATGGTGTGGAAGAACTGGGTCAGCGCGGTGTTCTGCGTGAGGACCAGCCAGAAGTCGGTGAGCTCGGCCCGGCCCCGCTCCTCGTTGATCCGGTAGCCGACCGGGTGCTGCATCCAGGAATTGGCCGCGAGGATGAAGTACGCGGAGAGGATGGTGCCGATCGAGACCATCCAGATGCAAGCCAGGTGGATCTTCTTCGGCAGCTTGTCCCAGCCGAAGATCCACAGGCCGATGAAGGTCGACTCGAAGAAGAAGGCGATGAGCGCCTCGAAGGCCAGCGGCGCCCCGAAGATGTCACCGACGAAGCGCGAGTAGTCGGACCAGTTCATGCCGAACTGGAACTCCTGCACGATGCCGGTGACGACACCCATGGCGATATTGATCAAGAAAAGCTTGCCCCAGAACTTGGTGGCCCTGAGGTACTTCTCTTTCCCCGAACGCACCCAGGCGGTCTGAAGGCCTGCCGTGAGCGCGGCGAGCGAGATCGTCAGCGGGACGAAGAGGAAGTGGTAGACGGTGGTGATGCCGAACTGCCATCGGGCCAACGTCTCTGGCGCCAAAGCTACGTCCACGTCGTCGTCTCCTTCGGTGCGCCGTGGTCACTGCCGCAGTTTGCCTGGCGTGTTCCGCCCAATACGGGATGAAGCAGGACACGCTTGTGAACGCGTTCACATTCACAAGCATTATGTCGCACCGGCTTCGACGCGTTTCAGGCGGGGGTCCCTCTAGCCAACACATTCAACAGATTGTTGAATGCCGCTCATGAGGATTCGTATCTCCTGGCCCGCGGGCCAGCTCACGGCAACCCTTGACGAGACCCCGACCAGCAAGGCGCTGGCCGAGGCCCTTCCGATCTCCGCCTCCGCCAACACCTGGGGCGAGGAGGTCTACTTCGACACCGGCGTCTCCGCGGCGCTGGAACACGACGCCCGGCAGGTCGTCGACCCGGGCACGGTCGCGTTCTGGACCGAGGGCGACGCACTCGCGCTGCCCTACGGCCCCACACCCATCTCGCGCGGAGGCGAGAGCCGCCTGGCGAGCCCGTGCAATGTGCTCGGCTCGTTCGACGGCGACCCCCGCCTGCTGTCCACCGTCCGCGACGGCGACCCGATCCGCGTGGAACTCGCGTAGCCGCTCAGAGCCCGCGCAGTCCCCGATGGCTACATCTCCTTGAAGAAGGCCTCCGCCGTGTGCAGGAAGATGTCGTTCGCCTCGGGCTCACCGATCGTGACCCGCAGGCCCTCGCCCGCGAAGGGCCGGACCACCACACCGGCCTTCTCGCAGGCCGCCGCGAACTCGGCGGTCCGCTCCCCCAGCCGCATCCACACGAAGTTCGCCTGCGTGTCCGGCACCATGGTCCAGCCCTGGCCGAGCAGCGTCTTGTGGACCCGGGCGCGCTCGCCCACCAGCGCCCCGACCCGGCCCATCAGCTCGTCCTCGGCGCGCAGCGAGGCGACCGCCGCGTCCTGCGCGAGCTGGCTGACACCGAACGGCACCGCCGTCTTGCGCAGCGCCGCAGCCACCGGCTCGTGCGCCACCGCGAAGCCCACCCGCAGGCCGGCCAGGCCGTACGCCTTGGAGAACGTACGCAGCACGCAGACGTTCGGGCGGCTGCGGTAGAGCTCGATGCCGTCCGGCACCTCGATGTCGCGGACGAACTCGCGGTACGCCTCGTCCAGCACCACCAGGATGTCCGAGGGGACCCGGTCCAGGAACCGCTCCAGCTCGGCGCGGCGGACCGCGGTGCCGGTGGGGTTGTTGGGGTTGCAGACGAAGATCAGCCGGGTCCGATCGGTGATCGCGTCGAACATCGCGTCGAGGTCGTGCACGTCCCCGTCGGTCAGCGGCACCTGAACGGACTTCGCACCCGAGATCTGCGTGATGATCGGGTAGGCCTCGAAGGACCGCCAGGCGTAGATGACCTCGTCGCCGGGGCCGGCCGTCGACTGGATCAGCGACTGGGCCACACCCACCGAGCCGGTGCCGGTGGCGATGTGCTCTACCGGCACCCCGAACCGCTCGGCGAGCTCGTTCACCAGGCCAGTGCAGGCCATGTCGGGGTAGCGGTTGAACTGTCCGGCCGCCGCGATCGCGGTCTCCAGCACCCCGGACAGCGGCGGGTACGGATTCTCGTTCGAGGACAGCTTGTACGCGACGGGCCCGCCCGCGGCAGCGGGCTTCCCGGGCTTGTAGGTGGGAATGCCGTCCAGCTCGGCGCGCAGCTTCGGGCTCTTCTCGCTCACCGCAGGTCCTCCTCGACCGTCCCGTACGACGTCGCCGTCGACTCAATACTGCTCACCTTATGAGGATTCCGCTCTCCCGAAAATGGGCGGCGCCAGGATTGCGGGGGAGCGCACGCATATATGCGTGCGCCGGTGGCCCGCGCCGTGGCGCGCATCCCTCGTACAGGTGAGTTGAGACCGTCCCGAGACCACACCGTTTTGGCATGCCCGTACCCGCCGACAAACGCCCTGCTTACTCTCCGCACTCAAATTTCTTCATTTCCAAGGTCATTGGGGGTGGCGAACCATGCAGAATCGTGCCTGTCAACGCGTGCATATGCACCCGGACCACCCACCCCGCCGAGCCCTACTATCGGCTCGCCATGACAGCAGCAGGGAAGCATCAGGTGAGCCGGACCGAGACCACCCGGCGGGCCGCCGGCCGACAGGGCCGGGCCGGCATCAGGGACGTGGCCGCCGCGGCGGGCGTCTCGATCACGACCGTCTCCGACGCGCTCAATGGCAAGGGACGGCTGCCGGACGCCACCCGCCGCCACGTTCGCGAGGTCGCCGATCGGCTGGGCTACCGCCCCTCCGCCGCGGCCCGCACCCTCCGTACCGGCAAGTCGGGCCTCATCGGCCTGACCGTGACCACGTACGGGGATGAACCTTTCACCTTCACCGAATTCGCGTACTTCGCCGAGATGGCCAGGGCCGCCACCTCCGCCGCGCTCGCCCGCGGCTACGCCCTCGTCATCCTCCCCGCCACCTCCCGACACGACGTGTGGTCCAACGTGGCCCTCGACGGCACCGTCGTCATCGACCCCTCCGACCACGATCCCGTCGTCAGCGAACTGGTCCGCCAAGGCCTCCCCGTCGTCTCCGACGGCCGCCCGGCCGGCTCCCTCCCCGTCACCGCCTGGGTCGACAACGACCACGAGGCCGCCGTACTCAACCTGCTCGACCACCTCGCCGCCGCCGGCGCCCGCCGGATCGGGCTGCTGACGGGCACGACCACGGACACCTACACCCGGCTGTCCACCACCGCCTACCTCAACTGGTGCGAGCGCGTCGGCCAGGACCCCGTCTACGAGTCCTACCCCGCCCACGATCCGTGCGCGGGCGCCGTCGCCGCGGACCGGCTGCTCGCCCGGCCGGACCGGCCCGACGCCGTCTACGGGCTCTTCGACCCCAACGGGACCGATCTGCTGGCCGCCGCCCGGCGCTACGGCCTGCGCGTCCCCGAGGACCTGCTGCTCGTCTGCTGCAGCGAGTCCACCGTGTACGCGAACACCGAACCGCCCATCACCACCCTCTCCCTCAAACCGCGCCGCATCGGCACCGCCGTCGTACAGCTGCTGATCGACGCCATCGAGGGGGTCGACACCGGCCGCCCGGTCGAACAGGTGGTCCCGACCGAGCTGATCGTCCGTACGTCCTCGCAGCGCAGGCAGCCCCGTACGACCGTCAGCCCGCCCCGTTCACCGGCCAAGGACTGACCGCCGCAGCGCGATACCGGCGGGGCCAATGGCCCCGCCGGGGATTTTCGCAACACCCATTTCGGTAGAAAGCGGCAGGAACTGTTGGTTCCGCCCAGGATTCACCACCCCTGGTGCGTCACAGAGCGCGAGCCGCATTCCTATGATGGGCGCACGACATCACGGACCCTCCGCCCAGGAGGCCAGGGGTCCGCAGGTGTACGGCAGCGCGACGGTGGTGGAGGGGTCGATGACTCAGGGGGCCGGTCAGGGACCCGCGATGCGGACGGAGACGCTGCGGGACTTCCGAGTTCCGGTCACCGAGCCCGTCCCGTACGGAGTGCCCGGCGCGCTTCCCGAAGAGGCCCCGGTGTACGGCGAGTACCCCGCGTACTACGGGGAGGGCGCGCCGGTGCCCCCTCACCCGCCTCTGCCCCCACAGCCCTCCGTACCCCCGCAGCCGCCCATGGGCCAGGACCCCGCCGCTGGCGGACCGGCCCCGGCGGACGGGGACGATCTCGACGAGGGCTACACCCCCACCCACCGCGATCTGCCGATCATCGGCCGCGGCGGACCGGGCGACACCGTCCAGGTCCAGTACGTTCCCCAGGAGTCCCCGGCCGCGGGCCCCGGACCGCTGTACGTGGTCGGCGACGTGCACGGCTATCTGGACGAGCTCGTCCACGAACTCCAGGCCCAGGGGCTCATCGACGCCGACCGCCGCTGGTCGGCCGGTAACGCCCGCCTCTGGTTCCTCGGCGACTTCACCGACCGCGGCCCCGACGGCATCGGCGTGATCGACCTCGTCATGCGACTGTCCGCCGAGGCCGCCGCCGCGGGCGGCTACTGCAAGGCCCTCATGGGCAACCACGAACTGCTGCTCATCGGCGCCAAGCGGTTCGGCGACACCCCCGTCGCCTCGGGCGCGGGAACCGCCACCTTCCAGGCCGCCTGGCTCCTCAACGGCGGCCAGCGCACCGACATGGAGCGCCTGGAGGACGTGCACCTGCAGTGGATGCAGCGGCTGGACGCGGCCGTGCTGGAGGACGGGCACCTGCTGCTGCACTCCGACACCACCGCGTACCTCGACTACGGCGACTCCATCGAGGACGTCAACGACACCATCCACGAGCTGCTCAACCGCAACGACGCCGACATCACCTGGGACCTGTTCCGCAAGTTCACCAAGCGGTTCGCCTTCCGCGACGAGGAGACCGGCCCCCAGGCCGTACGCGAACTCCTCGACACCTACGGCGGTGGCCGCGTCGTGCACGGACACAGCCCGATCCCGTACCTGCTGGGCGAGGTGGGCACCGAGGACGGCGACGAGTCGCGCGGACCGGAGGCCGTGAACGGCCCCCACGTGTACGCGGAGGGACTCGCCATCGCCATGGACGGCGGGGTCACGATGGCGGGCAAACTGCTGGTCGTGCAACTCCCGTTGAACGACTGAGGGTTATCAGAACGGGGGTAATTTCAGGAAAGCCCCTGTCACGGCGTGGCATGGGCGCTCTACCATCGCCCTATCCGTAGCAGGCTCTCCTCCGTTTGTGCCGGCGCCCGGGTCTACGCGGGCAAACCGGTCCCTACGGAGCATCGGGGGATGCACATGAACAGCGCTCCGCACCTGCTGACCGAAGACCGACCCGAGTTCGATCGGCTCCTCGACGAGGCGCTGCGCACCGCGCACGAACGGCCCGAGCTCGCCACCCTCGGCGAGCGCCTCAACGCCGAACAACTGCGCACGATGGCCATCGGGGCCAGCGCGCTGCTGACGGCCGCGGCCGCGGCCGAGTACGACCACTACGTGAAACTCCGCGGAGAGCGGCGCGATGAAGTCCTGTCCACCCCCGGTTCGGCCGGGGACCAGGGTGCCGGTCAGCAGGGCGAGGACGGCGCGGGCGTCAGTGCCGTGGTCGCGGTACTGGCACCGGTCCTCGCCGGCACCGCCATGCTGATCTTCCTGCTCGTGGGCTACGTCTTGAAGGCGGTCGAACCCGAACCGGCCTTCGCCAACACGATGCTGACGGCGGGTTGGCTGTTCGGCGCGCTGACCGTGGTCTCGCTGCTGTTCGCGGTGATCGGACTGCTGGTGACGGCCGTCCGCAACCGGGCGACCGAGGTGGTGGCCGAGGACGAGTCCGACGCGATACCCGACGAGGTCGCGCGGGCCCGCGAGGCCTGGCGGCATGCCCTGCTGGAGCGGGGCATCCTGCCGTTCCTGCGGGACGCGCTGGCCGATCCGAGCACGGCGCCGGCGTATCCGGCCCCGCACACGCCGAAGGCCGGGCGCATCCCCAACCTGGGATACACCCGGCCCGACTTCACCAGCCCGGGGTCCCCCTCACAGGGCCCCCGCCCCGGCTACACCCCGCCGGACTTCACCAGCCCGGACTTCAGCAGCCCGGACGGCGGCACGCAGTAGCGCCGCGGCCCGCAGTGGGCCGTCCGTCCTTGTTTCACGTGAAACATCGCGTCACGCCGGGACACTGCCCTGGGAAGCCCCCTCAACCTCCCCAGAGCAGCGCCGGCCGCCACGGGCGGGTCAGTCGGCCAGCGGGAGGTACACCCGGTTGCCGCTCGCCGCGAACTCGGCGGACTTCTCCGCCATGCCCGCCTCGATCTCATCGGCCTTCAGGTCGCCGCCGTGCTCACGGCGGATGTCCTGGGAGATCTTCATCGAGCAGAACTTGGGACCGCACATGGAGCAGAAGTGCGCGGTCTTGGCCGGCTCGGCCGGGAGCGTCTCGTCGTGGAACTCACGGGCCGTGTCCGGGTCGAGGGCCAGGTTGAACTGGTCCTCCCAGCGGAACTCGAACCGCGCGTCCGACAGGGCGTCGTCCCACTCCTGGGCGCCCGGGTGCCCCTTGGCCAGGTCCGCCGCGTGCGCAGCGATCTTGTACGTGATGACGCCGGTCTTCACGTCGTCGCGGTTGGGCAGGCCCAGGTGCTCCTTCGGCGTGACGTAGCAGAGCATCGCGGTGCCCCACCAGGCGATCATCGCGGCGCCGATGCCGGAGGTGATGTGGTCGTACGCCGGGGCGACGTCCGTGGTCAGCGGGCCGAGCGTGTAGAACGGCGCCTCCTCGCAGATCTCCTGCTGAAGGTCGATGTTCTCCTTGATCTTGTGCATCGGGACATGGCCCGGGCCCTCGATCATGGTCTGCACGTTGTGCCGCTTGGCGATCGTGTTCAGCTCGCCCAGCGTCTTCAGCTCCGCGAACTGCGCCGCGTCATTGGCGTCCGCGATGGAGCCGGGACGCAGGCCGTCGCCCAGCGAGTACGTGACGTCGTACGCCGCGAGGATCTCGCAGAGCTCCTCGAAGTTCGTGTAGAGGAAGTTCTCCTTGTGGTGCGCCAGGCACCACGCGGCCATGATCGAGCCGCCGCGGGAGACGATGCCGGTCTTGCGGCGGGCGGTCAGCGGTACGTACGGCAGCAGCACGCCGGCGTGGACCGTCATGTAGTCGACGCCCTGCTCGGCCTGCTCGATGACCGTGTCCTTGTAGATCTCCCAGGTCAGGTCCTCGGCACGGCCGTCGACCTTCTCCAGCGCCTGGTACAGCGGCACGGTGCCGATCGGGACCGGGGAGTTGCGCAGCACCCACTCGCGGGTGGTGTGGATGTTGCGGCCGGTCGAGAGGTCCATGACCGTGTCGGCGCCCCACTTGGTCGCCCAGGTCATCTTGTCGACCTCCTCCTCGATGGAGGAGGTGACGGCGGAGTTGCCGATGTTGGCGTTGACCTTCACCAGAAACCGCTTGCCGATGATCATCGGCTCGATCTCCGGGTGGTTCACGTTCGCCGGAAGCACCGCTCGGCCGGCGGCGATCTCCTCGCGGACGACCTCGGGGGAGACGTTCTCGCGGATCGCGACGTACTCCATCTCCGGGGTGATCTCACCGCGGCGGGCGTACGCGAGCTGCGTGACGGCTGCGCCGCCACGGCCTCGGCGGGGCTGGCGCGGGCGGCCCGGGAAGACCGCGTCGAGGTTCTTGAGGCCACCGCGCGGCGAGGTGTGCTTGATGCCGTCGTCCTCGGGGCGCACGGGGCGGCCCGCGTACTCCTCGGTGTCGCCGCGGCCGATGATCCAGTTCTCGCGCAGCGGCGGCAGCCCGCGCCGTACGTCGGTCTCGATCTGCGGGTCGGTGTACGGCCCGGACGTGTCGTAGAGCGTCACGTCCTTGCCGTTGGTGAGGTGGACTTGGCGGACCGGCACCCGGATGTCGGGGCGGGAGCCCGCCACGTAGCCCTTGTGCCAGCCCGGCTGGCGCTCGGTGTGGCCGTCGCCGTCCTGGCTGACGGCAGGCGTGCGTGCGTCATGAATGGTCATGAGACCTGATCTCCCTACGCCGGCATTACCCGGTAACAGGTTCGGCGGTCGACGCAGCCTCTTCCCGTACGCATATGTGCTGCGCGTACGGTGATCAGCGCCCTCTCAGCCCGGTGCTCCGAGCTCCCGCGTTGTGCAAAGGTGCCCCCACGCTAGCGTCATCTGTGGCGTGCTGAACAGTGGGCCCCCTCAACTCTTGCGATGATCTGCCGGTGACGTCCTCGCCGCAGCCTCCCACCGAGCCCACCGAGCCCACGGGTCACACCGACCACGCACACGTGGGCCACGGGCATGACCACGAGCATGCCCGGATCCCGGACCAGGGCCACTCCCACGGTCATTCCCACGGCCACGGACCGGCGGCCCCCGTCTCGAAGCACCTGCGCAAGGTCATCGCGGCGGTCCTGATCCCGTTCGCCGTCGCCGTCTTCGTCGGCATGGTGGTGCTCTGGCCGGGCGGTGCCCCCGCCCACGAGCGCTCCGGGGTGGGCTTCGACCGGCAGACCCAGCAAGGCGTCGTCACCGCGCTCGAGCAGGTCGACTGCAAATCCGTGAACGCCTCGCAAGTGCCGGCCACCGGCAGCGTCTCCACCCCGGAGGGACGCGAGGCCAAGGCCGCGCAGACCGGCGAGTGCAAGAAGGCCACCATCGAGGTCACCACCGGACCCGACAAGGGCCGCACCTTCTTCGAGATCATCCAGCCGGGCGCACCACGGCAGCTGAAGGACGGCCAGGAGGTGGTCGTCGCCTACGCGCCGGACGCCCCGCGGGATCTCCAGTACTCCGTGGTCGACGTGAACCGCAAGCTGCCCCTGGCGGTGCTGGCCGCGTTCTTCGCGGTGGCGGTGGTCGTCGTCGGGCGGATGCGGGGCCTGTTCGCGCTGATCGCGCTGGTCGTCAGCTTCGGCGTGCTGACCCTCTTCATCCTCCCGGCGATCCTGCAGGGCTCGAACCCGCTGGTCGTCGCGGTCGTCGGAGCCAGCGCCATCATGCTCATCGCGCTCTACATGTGCCACGGCCTGAGCGCCCGTACCTCCGTCGCCGTTCTGGGCACGCTCGTCTCGCTGCTGCTGATCGGGCTGCTGGGCTCGGTGTTCGTCGACTGGGCGTTCCTCAGCGGGAACACCGACGACAACACCGGGCTGATCCACGGGCTCTACCCGGAGATCGACATGAGCGGCCTGTTGCTCGCGGGCATCATCATCGGATCCCTGGGTGTCCTGGACGACGTGACGGTCACCCAGACCTCGGCGGTCTGGGAACTCCACCAGGCCGACCCGTCGATGGGGTCCCGCTCCTTGTACCGTGCGGCCATCAGGATCGGCCGCGACCACATCGCATCGGTGGTCAACACCCTGGTCCTGGCCTACGCGGGCGCGGCGCTGCCCCTGCTCCTGCTGTTCTCGATCGCGAACAGCAGCATGGGTTCGGTGGCCAACAGCGAGCTGGTCGCGGAGGAGATCGTACGGACCCTCGTCGGGTCGATCGGCCTGGTGGCCTCGGTTCCGGTGACCACGGCGCTGGCCGCGCTGGTGGTCTCCGCCGACCGGCCGGGATCCCCGGCCGGAGCAGCGGCTTCGGGGCCGGTCCGCGGCGGCCGGGGGCGGCGGCGCAAGCGCTGAGAGACCCGGGTGGCTCGGGGGCCCGGGGCGACTCGGCGCGTACGGTCCGCTCGGCTCGTACGGTCGGTCCGCTCGGCTCGTACGGCCGACCCGCTCAGCCCGCGTTCTGCTCGTTCTGCTGGGACTCGGCCAGGATCCGGTCCAGCGCCTCGTCGAGGTTCTCCTCGAAGTCGCCGAGGTTTCGCTCCTGACCGAGCGGAACAAGCCGGTCTGTACGGTCGAGGAACGCGACGAGCGGCGCGGCGCCGGCGCGGAACAGCGCCCGGTCACAGCCGACCTGGAGCCGGATGTGGACGTCGGACAGGTCCTCGGGATCGGTGGGGGCGATGTGCACATCACCGTCGCCGCACGGCTTGTTGATGCCGTCGAGGAGTAGCTCCCGCCCGAACGCCCAGGTCACGGGGGCGTCTCCGGGAAGGTGGAACGTCAGGCGCACTGCGTAGGGGTCACGGGTGTCGTACCGGAGTTCCACCGGGATCCGGAAGGAGAGCTCCTCGGAAACGAGGAAGCTCATCATGACCTCTGCCTGTACCGACTCGCGCATGGACTACCCCGCTGTAGTGGAAGTGGCCAGGAATGAACCCCCAGGGCCCTCTTGACAAGGGTGGTGGAAGCTCATGCAGATCACAAGGAGTGAGTTTTCAGATACTGATAGAGAACGAGAGGGTGCTCAACAGCGCGCCTACTTCACTCCGTAGCCGATCGACCACATAAAGCAACCGTTCCTCCTGGTGCAAAGGGAGGGAAATCGCCATGGTTGCGGCGGTATCGCCCGCGGTGATGGGGATGGCTGCACAGACGGTGCCCAGTGCGTACTCCTGACGCTCCGTAACCGGCTCCATGCGTCCGAGGGAGCCGATGCGGTGTTCGAGGGCGCTCTGGTCCCGGACGGTGTACCGGGTGACGGCCTCGACCGGGTGCCGTTCGTAATAGTCCCTGCGCGTCTTCTCGTCGAGCTGGGCCAGCAGGCACTGTCCGATGGCGTGCGCATGGCCGGTCGCGCGGAAATCGGCCCACTCCTCGACGGCGGGGCTGGCCGGGGTGTCCGAGACACCCACGAGCTCGATCTCACCCTCACGGAACACCGCGAAGTAGACGGGGGCCCCGACTGCGTCGCGGAAGTGCGCGAGGGAGTCGACGATCATGCTGCGACGTTTCTGCTGCAGCCCGCCGCCCGCCAGCCGCCCGGCGGCCGCGCCGAGCACGAACACGCCGCTCTCGCGCCGCAGATAGCCCTCATGGGTGAGGGTACGCAGCAGGTGGTACGCGGTGGGGAGCGGGAGCCCGGCCTCGCGCGCCAGTTGTTTCGCCGGGGCTCCCTCGCTATGGGAACCCGCTGCTTCGAGCAGCCTCAACGCGCGCTGCACCGAACCGATCAGCGTCGGCACACCGGCATTGTGAACCGAAGACAAAGCTCACCCCCAGGCGTGGCGGCGGGCCTGGGGAGGGCCCGCCCTGCGGGGGCCGCCCCCGCACGCGCCGCGGCTCCTGGGGGTCGCACTCGGCTGACACTGGAGAAAACCGCAGGTCAGGGCGGCATAACCGGCGTCCGATACCCAGGGAACGGCACAGATTGCCACTCTATCCGCCGATTCCCGCGGTGTGGGCGGTTTGCCACCTCACGTTCCCCCGCCCGGGTTAATCCCCGGGATTGACCCGGGGCCCGGGGACCTACCAGTCGCGGGAGGACGACTTCGTACCGCTGCCGGTGAACTTCTTCACGATGAAGACCAGGCCGCCTACGAGGGCTGCGAAGAGCAGCAGCTTGAAGACGAACGAGATCAGGGCACCGAGGATGCTGGTGATGACGCCACCGAAGACGAAGAGCACCAGAAGCGGGATCGCGACCCACTTAACCCACCAGGGCATGCCTGCGAATGTCTCTCGGATCCCGTCCATGTCCTCAACCTCTTCCTGAGCCGTGACTTCCTGCTCTCGATGCTAGGAGGCCGCCCAACCGCCCGGGGGCCCGCGAGCCCCCGGACTCCCCTGATCCGCCCCCTAGGGGAATCGGGGCGGCCGACCCTGGGACGGGGTCTGCCGGCTAGGCCTCCGGAGGGGAGAACACCACCAGGACCCGCAGGTCCTCGGTGATGTGGTGGAACTTGTGCACCACCCCGGCGGGGACGTAGACGACGCTGCCGCGCGCCACCGTCGTCGTCTCCTCCCCGACCGTGATCGAGGCTCGGCCGCTCACCACGAAGTACACCTCGTCCTGGCGGTGCGGCTGCTGCGGGTCGCTCTGGCCGGCGTCGAGCGCGTACAACCCGACCGACATGTTCCGTTCGCGCAGGAACTGCAGATAGGCGCCGTCGTTCGCGAGCCGCTCCGCCTCGAGCTCGTCCAGCCGGAAGGCCTTCATCGTCGTTGTGCCCCTTGTTCTCTCACGTTCCCTGGCATCCGCTGATCTGCTGATGTCCCACCGGGATCTTCTCTGCCACGATCAGACACATGACGAATTTCGTAGTCAAGACGCTCGCGAACGCGGCGGCCCTGGCCGTCGCCATCTGGCTGCTCGCCGGCATAACGCTCGACGACCACAGCTCCCTGGGCCGCAGGGCCCTCGCACTGATCCTGGTCGCACTGGTCTTCGGCCTGGTCAACATCATCGTCAAGCCCGTGGTGAAGTTCTTCTCGCTGCCGCTGTTCATCCTCACCCTCGGGCTGTTCACCCTCGTCGTGAACGCCTTGATGCTGATGCTGACTTCGTGGCTGGCCGGCAAGCTCGACCTCAGCTTCCACGTCGACGGCTTCTGGACGGCCCTGCTCGGCGGCCTGATCATCTCCGTCGTCTCCTGGGCCGTGAACATGGCCCTGCCCGACAAGAACTGAGCGCACCGCCATGTACCGCGTGTGCTTCGTCTGCACGGGCAACATCTGCCGCTCCCCCATGGCCGAATCCGTCTTCCGCGCCCGCGTCGCCGAGGCCGGTCTCGACGCCCTGGTCGAGGTGGACAGCGCCGGCACCGGCGGCTGGCACGAGGGGGACGGCGCCGATCCGCGCACCGTCACCGTCCTGGAGGCCGCCGGGTACGAGCAGAGTCACCGGGCCCGGCAGTTCCGGGCCTCCTGGTTCGCCGGCCTCGATCTCGTCATCGCGCTCGACGCCGGGCACCTGCGGGAGCTGCGGAGTCTCGCACCCACCCCCGAGGACGCCGCCAAGGTACGGCTGCTGCGCTCCTACGACCCGGCGGCGACGGCCGCGGAGGCCGATGTACCGGATCCCTACTACGGCTCCCTCGACGGATTCGAGCAGTGCCTGGAACTCGTCGAGGCGGCGAGCGCGGGCCTGTTGGACGCCGTACGCGAGGCAGTGAAGGAGCACACCGCATGACCGAACACGCCGACGATCCGACGGCGGCCGGAACAGGAGCAGGAGCAGGAGCAGGATCGGGGTCCGGAGCCGCCACGGCGGACGGGATCGGCGACGGCACGCGAGCCGTGCGCGCCGGGCTGCCCGAGCCCGTCAAGAACGAACCGCCCCTGCCCGGCCCCGTCTTCGCCGCCCACTTCCACCTCCCCGGCGATGTGGCGGGCCCGTACACCTACGGCCGCGACACCAACCCCACCTGGACCCTGCTGGAGCGGGCCATCGGGGAACTCGAAGCGCCCGGCCAGGACGGCGTCGACACCGTCGTCTTCGCCTCCGGCATGGCCGCCGTCTCCGCCGTCCTGCTCTCCCAGGCCCGCACCGGCGACACCGTCGTCCTGCCCGACGACGGCTACCAGGCCCTGCCACTGGTCCGCGAGCAGCTGGAGGCGTACGGGATCCACGTCCGCACCGCCCCGACCGGCGACGACGCGCAGCTCGCCGTCGTCGACGGGGCCAGGCTGCTGTGGATCGAGACCCCGTCCAACCCCGGGCTCGACGTGTGCGACATCCGCCGCCTGGTCGAGTCCGCTCATGCGGGCGGCACCCTCGTCGCCGTCGACAACACCCTCGCCACCCCGCTCGGCCAGCGGCCCCTGGAACTCGGCGCGGACTTCTCCGTCGCCAGCGGCACCAAGGGCCTCACCGGCCACGGCGACCTCCTGCTCGGCTACGTCGTCTGTCGCGACCCGGGGCTCGCCGCCGCCGTCCGGCGCTGGCGCAAGATCGTCGGCGCGATCCCGGGCCCGATGGAGGCCTGGCTGGCCCACCGCTCCCTGGCCACCATCCAGCTGCGCGCCCAGCGCCAGTGGGCCAACGCGCTGGCCGTCGCCGAGGCGCTGGCCGACCGTACGGACGTCACCGGGCTGCGCTACCCCGGGCTGCCCGCGGACCCGTCGTACAAGACGGCCGCCCGGCAGATGCGGGGCTTCGGCTCCGTCGTCTCCTTCACCCTGCCGGACCGAGCGCACGCCGAACGGTTCATGGCCGCCCTGCACCTGGTCGAGGACGCCACCAGCTTCGGCGGCGTACGGTCCACCGCGGAGCGGCGCGGACGGTGGGGCGGCGACCCGGTGCCGGAGGGATTCATCCGCCTGTCCGCCGGGGCCGAGGACACCGATGACCTGGTCGCGGACGTGCTGCGGGCCCTCGACGCGGCGGGCACGGGCGTCTGAGCAGCCGGAACAAGGACGGTCCGAGCCTCCCCCCTAGTGGCTCGGACCGCCCCGGGTTCCGCGCGAAGAACCACGCGCACAAGGCTAGTTGACTCAACGTCAGAGTCCAATCACGGTAACGACAGGGGCCTATCGGCATATTTATAGTTGAAGGCCCCCACCGAGAGGGGCCTTCATGGACCTGGCCCTGTTGCGCACCTTCGTCGCCGTGCACCGGGCGGGCTCGTTCACCCGGGCCGCCGCGCTCCTCGGGCTGTCGCAGCCCGCCGTCACCTCGCAGATCCGCACCCTCGAACGCCAGCTGGGCAGACCGCTGTTCCACCGCAGGGCCCGCGGGGTGACCCCCACCGCCGTCGGCGACGAACTCGCCCACAAGGCCGCCCCGCACCTCGACGCCCTGCTGCGGATAGCCGAGGCGGAACGCGAAGCCGCCGGCGCGTTACGCACCCTGCACCTCGCCGGTCCGCCCGAGTTCCTGTGCGTACGCGTCCTGCCCGCCCTCGCACCGCTCGTCGGCCAGGGCCACACCCTGCGCACCGTGCTCCAGGCCGGCGCCGAGGAGGCCCTCGACGGGCTCGCCGCCGGGCACCACGACCTCGTCGTGACCACCGCCCGCCCGCGCGGCGGACTCTTCAGCGCGACCGCCCTGTGCGACGAGGAGCACGTCCTGGTCGCCGCGCCCTACTGGGCCGCCCTCGTCGATCCGGACCGGCTGCGCGAGGCCGGCCCGGCCGCCCTCGACGGCATTCCGCTCGTCGAGGTCCACGAGACGCTGCCGCTCGTCGCCCGCTACTGGGCCGCGGTCTTCGAGACCCGGCCCGGCACCCGGCCCGAGGCCGCCACCGTCGTCGCCCCCGACCTTCGGGCCGTACTGGAATGCGTCCGGGCCGGAGCCGGACTGGCCGTCCTGCCTCGGTACCTGTGTCAGGACGCCCTCGACCGCGGGCAGATCGTCGCCCTGCTGGAGCCGCCCGTACCGCCGCTGCGCACCTGGTTCCTCGTCGTACGGACCGGCAGTCTCGCCCTCGCCCACCTCGCCCGTGCACACGACCGGCTGCTGCGCGCCGCCGCCCACTGGTGAGCCTCCGCTTCCGGTGTGCGGCGCGTTTCGCCGACACGCGTTTCAGACACCGCAGTCTGGGCCACTCTTCTCCCATGACCGAACGTCCCGTGGTCAAACGCACCGCCCGCGCGATCCTGCTCGACGGTGGCGACCTGATCCTCATCAAGCGCACCAAGCCCGGCGTCGATCCGTACTGGCTCACCCCCGGCGGGGGAGTGGAGCCCTCGGACGCCACCGTCGTCGACGCCCTCCACAGAGAGCTCCACGAGGAACTCGGCGCGAAGATCACCGATGTGGTGCCCTGCTTCGTCGACACCGTCGAGCACATCGCCGACGGCGGGGTGACCGGAGTGAAGGTGCAGCACTTCTTCGTCTGCCACCTCGAGTCCATGGACCCCAGCCAGCGGCACGGCCCCGAAGTCGACGAGCCCGCCGGCGAGTACGAGATCGTCCGCGTGCCCTTCAGCCGGGTCGGCATCGCCGCCGTGCATCTCGTCCCGCTGTCCCTGCGCCACTACCTCGACGGCAACATCGAGGGCGTACGCGCCATGCACGCCCCCGACCTGGGCTGATCCCGGCCCGGTCTTCGGTCTGTTCGGCCCGGGTCGCTTCGGCCCGGGCCCCGGCAGGTCGCCCTGGTCTCAGCCCCCCGCGCCCACCAGCTCCTCCACCGCGTCGAAGCGGATCCGGTCGCCGGGTATGCCGATCCGCTTGAGCTCGCTCACCCCGCTGCGGATCATCGCGGGCGGCCCCGAGACGAACGCGTCGTACGAGCTCCACGGCCCGTGTGCGCCGATCGCCTGGGGCAGCTGGCCCGCGAGTCCCTCTCCGACCACCGGGCGCACCGACAGCCAGGGATGCGAGCGCTGCAACCCCAGCAGGGTGTCCTTGTCGTAGAGGTCGCCGTCGCTGCGCGCCCCGAAGAACACCTCTACCGGGCGGCGCTCACCGTGCACCGCCACGTCCTCGATCAGCGCCTTGATCGGGGCGATGCCGGTCCCGCCGCCCAGGCACAGCATCCCGTTGTCGGTGGTGTGGTCCACCACCATCGACCCGGTCGGCGGCCCGAGCCGCAGCACGTCGCCGGGCCGGGCGTGCCGCACCAGCGCGTTGGAGACCCAGCCCGCAGGAACGGCCTTGACGTGGAAGGACAGCAGCCCGTCGGCGCGCGGCGCCGAGGCGAACGAGTAGTGCCGCCACACCCGGGGCCACCACGGGGTCTCCAGGCTCGTGTACTGGCCCGCGAGGAAGGGGTACGGCTGGTCGGGGCGGACCGTCAGCACCGCGATGTCCGGGGTGCGCAGATCGTGCGAGACCACCTCCGCATGCCACCAGGCGGGGCTCTTCACCTCGTCCTCCGCCGCGGCGTCGATCATGGTCTGGGACATCACGGTGTACGCCCGCACCCACGCGGCCTGCGTTTCCGGCCCCCAGGTCTGCTGCGCGTACCGGGACAGCGCGCCGATGAGGGCCTCACCCACCACCGGGTAGTGCCCGGTCATCGTCCCGTACTTCCGGTGCCCGGTACCCAGCCGACGCAGATACGGGACGAGCACTTCCGGGTCGTCGATGTGCTCGGCGGCGGTCAGCAATGCCTTCAGCAGCCGGTCTCGCTGTGCGTCCATGGCGGCCGGGAACATGCCCCGGACCTCCGGGTGCCCGGTGAACACCAGGGCGTAGAAGTACGAGGTCACCCTGTCGGCGATGGGTGCGATCTCTTGAAGGGTGCGGCGGATGAGCACCGCGTCCGGGGAGGGCTCGACCGCACCGCCCCCGGACGGTATCCGGGCCGTCCGTCTGGCCGATCTGGTGGGCAGAGCGTCCATGCGATGCCTCGCTTCGAACATCTCGGTCGGTAAGCACGCCACGGCCTTCGAATCCGTGGTTCCGGGCCTCAGAGCCTGCCAGCCGCCCCAACTACTCGCGGGAAAACCCGGAAAGTCCGCGTTTCGAACCCGCTTTCCTCTTAAGATGCTTGGACTTCCGGGCGTGCCGCCCCGACGAGCTGATACGCCTCTCGCAGGTCCCGGCCCTCGTAGACGTATGTCGCCCGCTCCGCCAGATACGGCCGTGCGTTGACCGCAACGGACACCGGAACGGCGTCGAAGAGCACCGCGTCGGTCGCCGAGTCCCCGTACGCGACACAGTCGGCCCGGCTCACCCCGAACTGCGCGCAGAGCCGGTCCGCCACCGTGACTTTTCCCTCAGGCGTCATGATCCCGGCCGCCTCCACGGGCCGGGTGAAAGGCACCTCCGGGAAGACCGATCCGTGTGCGGCATGAGCGCCCCACTCCAGCAGCAGCTCCACGAAGAACGACGGCGACAGCGAGACCACCGCGCAGTAGTCCCCGCGCTCCCTGATCTCCCGCCACACCTCGCGGATCCCCGCCAGCCACGGGGCTCCGTCGAACGCCGCCCGGACGTGCCCGGGCGTCAGCTCCGCCCACAGCGCATGCGCCGCCACCGAGAACTCGTGCGGCCCCATCTCTTGCGCGCCGAACGCCCGCTCCAGCTTGGCGATCTCCGCGCTCAGGCCGAGCTGTCGGGAGATCTCGACCGGCGCCGCCGATCCGTACATCAGCGTCCCGTCGAGATCGAAGAGGTGAAGGAGGGTCATGGCAGACGAGGCTAGCCCGTTCATTTCGCCGAAGGCACCTCCCGGCGGGGCGAAGCGGATGCAGATACAGATGCAGCGAATGTTTCACGTGAAACATCGCCCGGTCCCACCAAGCCACCTCGCCATGGAAGCCCCGGGGAGAGGCTTGGCGATGTTTCACGTGAAACATCGACCCCAAATCCTCTGGACGCCCCCCGGCTGATGATCCAGTCTGGGCCCGTGACACCACCACACCTCACCGACCTGCCGATCCGTGCGTTGACCGTGGATGATCTCCGCAGCTGCGCTGACCTTTCCGAAGACCGCGGGTGGCCGCGCGAGGACCACAAGTGGGGGCTGCTTCTCGCCGCGGGCAGCGGCTACGGCATCGATGCACCCGATGGACACGGGCTCGCGGCCGCCTGCGTCGTCACCTCGTACGGGCATACCCACGCCGGCCCGGAGCTGGCCGCCATCGGAATGGTCCTCGTCGCCGAGCGCTATGCCCGTCGCGGCCTGGGTCGCCGGCTGATGACGTACATCTGCGACGACCTACTCAAGGGCATCCCGCTCACCCTCCACGCCACTCCCTACGGCCGTCCCCTCTACGAGGAGCTCGGCTTCGACACCACCGGCCGTGCGGAAATGCTCCGGGGTACCTTCCGCCGAGGGCCGTCGGACCCGGTGCCTGAGGCGGGCTCCGTGGCCGTCCGGCCGGCTACCGGCGAGGACATCCCGCGGATCGTCCGGCTGGACACCGAGGTCTTCGGCACGGACCGGACGCACATGATCACGCGGCTTCCCGCCTTCGCGGACCGGCTGCTGGTAGCCGAGGACAGCCGGGGCGAGCTCGTCGGCTATGCCGCGATCTGGCCCAACATGGAGACCCATGTGATCGGGCCACTGATCGCCCGCGACACGGCAGGCGCCCAGGCACTCGTCACCGCACTCGCCGCGGCCACCGACCGGCCGCTGCGGACCGACATCGACGTACGCCACGAGGAGCTGCTCGCCTGGCTCAAGGACCGCGGGCTCGGCTCCGTGGCGTTCAACGCCGTCATGACCCGCGACATCCCGGGACTGCCCGGCGACTGGACGCGACGCTGGGCCCCGCTCACCGTGGCAGCGGGCTGAGAGCGGCGGGCCGAGAAAGGAACCTTTCCATGACCGATCCCGACGAGCCGGCGATCCGCCCCGCCACCGAGGAGGACCTGCCCGCCATCGTCGCCATGCTGGCGGACGACCCGCTCGGCGCCACTCGCGAGTCGCCCGACGACCTGACTCCGTACATCACTGCGTTCAAGCGTCTGGCCGCCGACCCCCACCAGCAGGTGGTCGTCGCGGTCCGCGAGGGACGCGTCGTGGGCACCCTCCAGCTCACCATCGTCCCCGGGCTGTCCCGCAAGGGAGCCACCCGCTCGATCATCGAAGGCGTTCGGGTCCACGCCGACGAGCGCGGCAGCGGCCTGGGGACCCGGTTCATCCAATGGGCCATCGAAGAGTCCCGCCGTGAAAACTGCCAGCTCGTGCAGCTCACCTCCGACGTGACCCGCACCGACGCCCACCGCTTCTACGAGCGGCTCGGGTTCACCGCGTCCCACGTCGGGTTCAAGCTCTCCCTCTGATCGCCCACACGGCAGGCCGGGCCGGTGTCGGCGGCCCGGCCTACGATCGGGAGGATGAGCCCCAGCCTCCCCCTCGTGACCACCGCCGAGCGCCGCCACCGGCTCGGGCGCAGACACCGCCTGGCTCCCTCGGTACATGCCGCCACGGTGGCCGAGGCCGCGGACGCCGTCGTCGCCCTGCACGCCACCGACGCCGCGACCCTGTTCCTCTCGGCCCGCGCCCGGCTCGCGGAAGGCGGCCCCGCCGTCGTCGAGCAGGCGCTCTACGAGGACATCTCTCTCGTCCGGCTGCTCAGCATGCGCAGGACCCTCTTCGCCGTCTCCGGCGAACTCGCCCCGTACGTGGACTCCTCCACCGCCCGGGGCATCGCCGCCAAGGAGCGGCGCACCCTGCTCAAGCACCTCGACGAGGACGGCCAGGGCCTCGACGCCCACTGGCTGGCCGGGGCCGAGGCCGCCGCGCTCCACGCCCTCGACGCCCATGGCCCCTGCACCGGCAGCCAGCTCTCCGCGGCCGTGCCCGCACTACGCCGGAAGATCACCGTTGGCCGGGGCAAGAAGTACGAGGCCGAGACCGGCGTCGCCAGCCGTGTGATCCGGCTCCTGGCCGCCGACGGCCGGATCCGCCGTGACCGGCCGCGCGGATCGTGGACCTCCAGCCAGTTCCGCTGGGTGCACACCGAGCCCTGGCCCGCCGTACCGCCTGCCGAGGCCCGCGCCGAGATCGCCCGCCGCTGGCTGCACGCCTACGGACCGGCCACGGAGGCGGACCTCAAGTGGTGGACGGGCTGGACCCTCACCGACGTCCGCAAGGCCCTCGTCGCCGTCGGCCCCGACCAGGTCCGCCTCGACGACGGCAGAACCGCCCTGGTCGGCCCCGGCGACACCGCTCCCGAACCCGCTCCGGAACCCTGGGCCGCGCTGCTGCCCGGCCTGGACCCCAGCGCGATGGGCTGGGCCGACCGGGGTTTCCACCTCGACCCCGCCCACCGGCCCGCACTCTTCGACTACGCCGGCAATATCGGCCCCACGATGTGGTGGAACGGTGAGATCGTCGGCGGCTGGGCCCAGCGCGCGGACGGCGAAATCGTCTGGCGGCTGCTGGGCGACCCCGGCTGCGCCGCCGAGGAGGCCGTCGCCGCCGAGGCCGCCCGCCTCGCCCGCTGGGTGGGCGACGCCCGGATCACCCCGCGTTTCCGCACCCCGCTGGAACGCGAACTCGTGGCCTGAGCCTGCCGGCCCGGCCTGATCCGAAAGACACGGCCTAGCCGATGCCCCGCCAGCCCTGCGGGTCCACCCCGCCCGGCACCGGGGCCTGTGCGTCGTACGGCTCCCTCGTGAACACGAACGAGCCCAGGTCGAGATGGCTCACCGAGCCGTCCTCGCGCCGGACTGCCCGCAGGGTTTCCCCCGCGTAGTAGCCGGAGAGTCCGGTCCAGCTGCCGTCGGGCTCCGCCCGGAACCGGGCCGCCCGACCCATCGCACCCACCGGCGCGAGCTCCAGCAACCCGTCCGCCTTCAGCCGCAGCACCTGCGGCGACGTACCCCAGTACCAGGGGCCGCACAGTTCCAGGGCGACCGGATCGGCCTCCCTGAACGGCCGCCACGGCTGCGGGAACGGCGGCTCCGCGTCCGCGACGATCGCCACGAGCTCCGCGGCCACCGTCGAGGCGGGCAGCCCCGACGTGCAGTTCGCCAGCACCACGGCCGCCACGTCGTCCGCCTCGCTCAGCCACAGCCCCGCGACGAACCCCGGCAGCGAACCGCTGTGGCCAGCGAGCCTGCGCCCACCGGCGTCCGTCAGCTGCATGCCGAGCCCGTAGCCGAGCTCGGCGAGACCGGGCTCCGGCGGCGCGGCCGGCGTCCGCATCTCCCGTACCGACTCCGCGCTCAGCACCCGCTCGTCACCCCGGGCGAGGAACACCGCGAACCGCGCCAAGTCTCGTGTCGTGGACCAGAGTTGTCCGGCCGCGGCCATCAGCCCCAGGTCCTCCGGCGGCTCGGCCATCATCACGTCGGCCCACGGGTGCACCGCCCAGCCGCCCGCGTGCGGGGCATGCGGCTGCGCCGTCGTACGGTCCAGACCCAGCGGCTCCAGCACCTCGGCCCGGAGCACCTCGTCCCACGGCTTCGCGCGCACGGCCTCGATGAGCGAACCCAGCAGTGTGTAGCCCGGGTTGGAGTAGTGGTGGCGCCGGCCGGGCCGGAAGCGGAAGGGATCCTCACCGAGCACGTCCGCGAGCTCGGGCCGCAGCGCCGCGGGCGAGCGCTCCCACCACTCGCCCGGCGTCTCCGCCGCCAACCCACCGGTGTGGGCCAGCAACTGGGTGATCGTCACCTCTCCGGCGCCCGTCCCCGGCAGGTGCTTCTCCAGCGGGTCCTCCAGGTGCAGCAGGCCCTCGTCCCGCAGCCGCATCACCAGAACCGCCGTGAAGGTCTTGCTGATCGACCCGATCCGGTACTGCACGTTCCCGTCGGGCCCGTGCCCCTCGACGGAGGTCCGGGAGCCCTCCCAGACCACCTCGCCACCGCGGGCCACGGCCGCCACCACCGACGGCGCCCGCCCCTCGCTCTGCGCGACGGCGATCCGGTGCCTCAGCGCACGCCGGGTCGCGGGGAGCAGATCCAGGTCTTCAGATACGGCATCCATGATCGGATGCTACGTGTTGGCCATGTCCACGAACCGCGAATAATGGCCCTGGAAGGCGACCGTGATCGTCGCCGTGGGGCCGTTACGGTGCTTCGCCACGATCAGGTCCGCTTCACCCGCGCGGGGCGACTCCTTCTCGTAGGCGTCCTCGCGGTGGAGCAGGATGACCATGTCGGCGTCCTGCTCGATCGAGCCCGACTCACGCAGGTCGGAGACCATCGGCTTCTTGTCGGTGCGCTGCTCGGGACCACGGTTCAGCTGGGACAGCGCGATCACCGGCACCTCTAGCTCCTTGGCCAGCAGCTTGAGGTTTCGGGACATGTCCGAGACTTCCTGCTGGCGGCTCTCGGGGCGGCGCGAGCCGCCCGACTGCATGAGCTGGAGGTAGTCGATGACCACGAGCGAGAGGTCGTTGCGCTGCTTGAGGCGCCGGCACTTCGCGCGGATCTCCATCATCGACAGGTTCGGGGAGTCGTCGATGTAGAGCGGGGCGGCGGAGACGTCCGGCATCCGGCGGGCCAGCCGGGTCCAGTCGTCGTCCGTCATGGTGCCGGAGCGCATGTGGTGCAGGGCGACCCGGGCCTCCGCCGACAGGAGGCGCATCGCGATCTCGTTGCGTCCCATTTCGAGGGAGAAGATCACGCTGGGCAGGTTGCTCTTGATGGAGCAGGCCCGGGCGAAGTCGAGCGCGAGGGTGGACTTACCCATGGCGGGGCGGGCCGCGATGACGATCATCTGGCCCGGGTGCAGGCCGTTGGTCAGCGAGTCGAGATCCGTGAAGCCGGTCGGGACGCCCGACATCTGGCCGCTGCGCGAGCCGATGGCCTCGATCTCGTCGAGCGCGCCCTCCATGATGTCGCCCAGCGGCAGGTAGTCCTCGGAGGTCCGCTGCTCGGTGACGGCGTAGATCTCGGCCTGGGCGCTGTTGACGATCTCGTCGACGTCGCCGTCCGCCGCGTATCCCATCTGCGTGATCTTCGTACCGGCGGCGACCAGGCGGCGCAGTACCGCCCGCTCGTGGACGATCTCCGCGTAGTACTCGGCGTTCGCCGCGGTCGGCACGGACTGGACGAGCGTGTGCAGGTAGGAGGCACCGCCGACCTTGCTGATCTCGCCCCGGCGGGTCAGTTCGGCGCCGACGGTGATCGGGTCGGCCGGCTCGCCCTTGGCGTACAGGTCGAGGATCGCCTGGTAGATCGTCTCGTGCGAGGGCCGGTAGAAGTCGTGGCCCTTGATGACCTCGACGACGTCCGCGATCGCGTCCTTGGACAGCAGCATGCCGCCGAGCACCGACTGCTCGGCGTCGAGGTCCTGCGGCGGGACGCGCTCGAAGCCGCCGCCACCGCCGTCCCAGGAGCCGCCCTCGCGGCCCCGCTCGTGCTGTTCGTCCCCGCGGCCCCGGCTGTCGCTGTTACGGCGCGGACGGGCGGGCAGACGGTCACCCGGACCGCTGTCGGCCCAGGGGTCGTCCATGGGCTCGGGCATACTCACCGGGCCGCCTCCTCCCGTCCGCAACGCGGACCTCGCCGTGCCACTCTTTCTACGACACGGCTCTGACATGTGGGGCACCCGAATCCGCTGTCGGCGAGTCGGGCAACGCACAACGGTAGGGCCGAGAGCGACGTCAGCCAATCTTGTTATCCACAGGCTGTGTGGATGAGATGTGGATGACCGACCCAATGCTGTGGGTAAGTCGCCGGAAGCTGTGCACGGACCGGGGGACGGCGCTGTGGACAAAATCACCTGCCCCACCCAACCACCCACCCTGACCTGCAGTTTCTTCCTCCACGGGCTGTGGGGGAGAAAATTCTTGGCCCCAGTTTCGAGAACGCCTCCAACGGGGTGCCGAGAACGTGTGAACCAACTCATCGGTAAGGATCCAAAGACCATTGCATCCATTACCTGTGGAAGATTAGATTGAGCGCATGACACAGGCCCTCGCCCCGCTGAAGGCTGCCCCGGGACGGCACGACCGCGAGATACTCGCGCTCGCCGTCCCGGCTTTCGGTGCGCTCGTCGCCGAACCCCTGTTCGTGATGGCCGACAGCGCCATCGTGGGGCACCTCGGCACTCCCCAGCTGGCCGGCCTCGGCATCGCCGCGGCCCTGCTCACCACCGCCGTCAGCGTCTTCGTCTTCCTCGCCTACGCCACCACCGCGGCCGTCTCCCGACGGGTCGGCGCCGGAGACCTCCGGGCAGCCATCCGGCAGGGCACGGACGGCATCTGGCTCGCCCTCCTGATCGGCGCCGCCGTCGTCGCCGTCCTGCTGCCGACGGCGCCCTGGCTGGTCTCCCTCTTCGGAGCCTCCGACACCGTCGCCCCGTACGCGGTCACCTATCTGCGGATCTCCGCCCTGGGCATCCCGGCCATGCTGATGGTGCTCGCCGCCACCGGCGTCATCCGCGGCCTCCAGGACACCCGTACACCGCTCTACGTCGCCATCGGAGGCTTCGCCCTCAACGCGGGCCTGAACGCCGCCCTCGTGTACGGAGCCGGCTTCGGCATCGCCGGTTCCGCCTGGGGCACGGTGATCGCCCAATGCGCCATGGCCGCCGCCTACCTCTTCGTGGTCGTCCGCGGAGCCCGTACGCACGGCGCGTCCCTGCGCCCCGACCCCGCGGGCATCCGGGCCTGCGCCCAGGCCGGTGTACCGCTGCTGGTGCGCACGCTGTCCCTGCGCGCCGTCCTGATGATCGCGACCGCCGTGGCCGCGCGACTCGGCGACGCGGACATCGCGGCCCACCAGATACTGCTCTCCCTCTGGAGCCTGCTCGCCTTCGCCCTCGACGCGATCGCCATCGCCGGGCAGGCCATCATCGGCCGCTACCTGGGCGCCGGCGACACCGAAGGGGCCAAGGCCGTCTGCCGCCGCATGGTCCAGTGGGGAATCGCCTCCGGCATCGTCCTCGGCGCACTGGTGGTCGCGGCCCGCCCGCTGTTCATCCCGCTCTTCACCGGCGACCCCGTGGTAGAGGACGCCCTGCTGCCGGCCCTGCTGGTCGTGGCCTTGTCCCAGCCCGTGTGCGGCATCGTCTTCGTGCTCGACGGGGTGCTGATGGGCGCGGGCGACGGTCGCTACCTGGCCTGGGCCATGCTCCTGACGCTCGCCGTGTTCACCCCGGCCGCCCTGCTCGTCCCGACCCTCGGCGGCGGTCTCACCGCGCTCTGGTGGGCCATGACGCTGATGATGCTGGTCCGGATGGCCACCCTCCAGCTGCGGGCCCGCTCAGGCCGCTGGCTGGTCGCGGGGGCGACCCGCTGACTGCGGACCAATGTTTCACGTGAAACACGCGAGGGAGCGTCCGATGTTTCACGTGAAACATGGAGCGGCGATCCCCGGGAACGACGAAGGGCCGCACCCCCACAGGGGTGCGGCCCTTCGCTCGCAGCACTTAGGCGGCGACGACCTCGACGCCCACGTTCGCAGCGACCTCGGCGTGCAGACGCACGGAGACCTGGTACGAACCGAGGGTCTTGATCGGGGCAGCCAGCTCGACGCGGCGCTTGTCGACCTTCGGACCACCGGAAGCCTCGATCGCCGTGGCGATGTCAGCCGGGGTCACGGAGCCGAAGAGACGGCCGGCGTCACCCGAGCGGGTGGCCAGACGGACCTTCGTGCCCTCGAGCTTGGCCTTGACCTCGTTGGCCTGCTCGATGGTCGCGATCTCGTGGATCTTGCGGGCGCGGCGGATCTGCGCCACGTCCTTCTCGCCACCCTTGGTCCAGCGGATCGCGAAACCACGCGGGACCAGGTAGTTGCGAGCGTAACCGTCCTTGACGTCGACGACATCGCCGGCGGTGCCGAGGCCAGAGACCTCGTGGGTCAGGATGATCTTCATTAGTCGGTCACCCTTTCCTTATCGCGCGGTGGACGTGTAGGGCAGCAGCGCCATCTCACGGCTGTTCTTCACGGCCGTGGCGACGTCACGCTGGTGCTGCGTGCAGTTGCCGGTGACGCGGCGGGCACGGATCTTGCCGCGGTCGGAAATGAACTTCCGCAGCATGTTCGTGTCCTTGTAGTCCACGTACGCGGTCTTGTCCTTGCAGAATGCGCAGACCTTCTTCTTAGGCTTGCGCACAGGCGGCTTCGCCATTGTGTCTCTCCTGTGTGATCAAGAAGTGGGGATGCGAGCTTCCCTAGAAGGGGGGCTCGTCCGAGTAGCCACCGTTGGAGCCGCCGGAGCTTCCGCCCCAGCCGCCCCCGCCGCCCTGCTGCTGCTGGCCGCCGGCCGGCGCGCTGGACGCCCACGGGTCGTCGGAGGGAGCTCCGCCGCCCTGCGGGGCGCCGCCGCTGGGGGCTCCGCCCCAGCCACCGCCGCCGCCCTGCTGCTGCTGGCCGCCACCGCCGTATCCACCCTGACCGCCGCGACCGGTGGTCTTGGCGACCTTGGCCGTGGCGTTCTTCAGGCTGGGGCCGACTTCCTCGACGTCCAGCTCGTAGACCGTGCGCTTGACACCCTCACGGTCCTCGTACGACCGCTGCCTCAGCCGGCCCTGCACGATGACGCGCATGCCTCGCTGAAGGGACTCGGCGACGTTCTCGGCCGCCTGCCGCCACACCGAGCAGGTCAGGAACAGGCTCTCGCCGTCCTTCCACTCATTGGTCTGACGGTCGAAGGTGCGGGGGGTGGACGCGACACGGAACTTCGCGACCGCCGCACCCGAGGGGGTGAAGCGCAGCTCGGGGTCGTCGACGAGATTGCCGACGACCGTGATGACGGTCTCGCCTGCCATGGATGAACCTCTCGGCGGGGATTGCTGCTGGGCTGCTGTGCTACTCGGTCCCGATTACCGCTGAACCGAAGTTCAGTGGGTCTCGGGGCGAAGGACCTTGGTCCGGAGAACCGACTCGTTCAGGTTCATCTGTCGGTCAAGCTCCTTGACGACCGCAGGCTCGGCCTGAAGGTCGATGACCGAGTAGATGCCCTCGGGCTTCTTCTTGATCTCGTAAGCGAGACGACGACGGCCCCAGGTGTCGACCTTCTCGACCTTTCCGTTGCCCTCACGGACGACAGAAAGGAAGTTCTCGATCAGCGGGGAGACAGCGCGCTCCTCGAGATCGGGGTCGAGGATGACCATCACTTCGTAGTGACGCATGTGGAACCCACCTCCTTTGGACTCAGCGGCCACGGTCGTTCCGTGGCAGGAGGGTCGTGATGCGTGCGCACGGCGTCTGTGAGCAGACACCGCGCAGCTGTACAGACTACCTGCTCGACTCCTTCCGGTTGAAATCCGGCGGGAGGAGGCCACACTCTGTATTCATCGGGTGTGCTCGGTGCTATGCCCCCGGCCCCTGCCGGAGGCGCCCGTGCACCGCTCTGCTTCAGCCAGGAGGTGCCTTCCGATGGCACAGGCAATGCGATCCCAGTCCTCCATCTCGCTCTTCGCGACCGATGGCAAGCCCCACCCCCTGCAGGACACCCTCATGGTGGCCACGGTGGTGCTCGGCGCCGTGGCGTTCGTCACGGGGTTCTTCGACAATCTGCACCTGCTCAGCTCGTGGACCGGGCTCGTCGGCATCCTGACCGGCGCGTACGGACAGTTCATCTCGGAGACGACACGCGAGCGCTTCGCACTGATCATCGGGCTTGGCGCCTCGGCCGTGGGCTTCTACCTCGGCATGGCGCACGGCGGTCTCTTCGGCGGCTGGGCGGGCTGACCGCGGCACCTCGGCGACAGGGCGCCGGCCACACACCGGCCCGGGCCCGGCCCGTCCCCCAGATGGGTGGCGCCCTTGTCGCAGTAGGCTTCGCGCCATAGCCAGCGAAGCCGCCGAGGAGACGCCCCGCATGAGCCTGTCCCTGAGGACCATCAGCCGAGAGCAGCATCTGGGATACCTCCAGAGCCTGCCCTCGGCTAGCCACTGCCAGGTCCCGGCGTGGGCCGACGTGAAGAACGAGTGGCGTTCCGAGAACCTCGGTTGGTTCGACCAGAACGACGAACTGGTCGGTGCCGCCCTCGTGTTGTACCGGCAGCTGCCCAAGGTGAAGCGGTACCTCGCGTACCTTCCCGAGGGCCCGGTCATCAACTGGTACGCCCCGAATCTGGAGGAGTGGCTCCAGCCGATGCTGGCCCACCTCAAGCGCCAGGGCGCCTTCACCGTGAAGATGGGTCCGCCCGTCGTCATCCGCCGCTGGAACTCCGCCGCCATCAAGGCCGGGATCCAGGACCCGGAGGTCAAGCGCCTGCGGGACGTGGAGGCCTCGCACATCGAGCCCCGCGCCTTCGAGGTGTCCGACAAGCTGCGCCGCATGGGCTGGCAGCAGGGCGAGGACGGCGGCGCCGGCTTCGGCGACGTGCAGCCGCGCTACGTCTTCCAGGTGCCGCTCGCCAACCGTTCGCTGGACGACGTCCTCAAGGGCTTCAACCAGCTGTGGCGCCGCAACATCAAGAAGGCCGAGAAGGCCGGTGTCGAGGTCGTCCAGGGCGGCTACGAGGACCTGCCGGTCTGGCAGGAGCTGTACGAGATCACGGCCGAGCGCGACAAGTTCCGCCCGCGCCCGCTCAGCTACTTCCAGCGCCAGTGGACGGCCCTCAACTCCGAGGACCCGAACCGGATGCGGCTGTACATCGCGAAGCACGAGGGGGAGCCGCTGGCCGCCGCCACGATGCTCACCGTCGGCCAGCACGTCTGGTACTCGTACGGAGCATCCGCCAACCACAAGCGCGAGGTGCGGCCCTCGAACGCGATGCAGTGGCGCATGCTGCGCGATTCGTACGCGCTCGGTGCGAGCGTCTACGACCTGCGCGGCATCAGCGACACGCTGGACGAGAACGACCACCTGTTCGGCCTGATCCAGTTCAAGGTCGGCACCGGCGGCGAGGCCGTCGAGTACGTCGGCGAGTGGGACTTCCCGCTCAACAAGATGCTGCACAAGGCGCTCGACATCTACATGTCGCGCCGCTGACCCGCTGCCGCATCCCCCACACACCGCACCGCTGCACAGGCAGCTTTTTCGAGAGAGGCTCCGGACGGGCATGGCGCTCACGCTCTACGTCGACACCGCGCGCTGGCGTGCGCACCAGAAGCAGATCCAGGACCAGTTCCCCGGGATGATCCCGGTCTGCAAGGGCAACGGCTACGGCTTCGGCCACGAGCGGCTGTGCGAGGAGGCGACCCGGCTGGGCGCCGACGTACTGGCCGTCGGGACCACGTACGAGGCCGCCAGCATCAAGGACTACTTCGGCGGCGACCTGCTCGTCCTCACCCCGTTCCGGCGGGGCGAGGAGCCGGTGCCGCTGCCGGACCGGGTGATCCGCTCGGTGTCCTCGCTGGACGGGGTCCGCGGCCTGGTCGGCGCCCGCGTGGTCATCGAGTGCATGAGCTCGATGCGCCGCCACGGCATCTCCGAGCAGGACCTGGGCCAGCTGCACGCGGCGATCGAGGACGTACGCCTGGAGGGCTTCGCCCTGCACCTGCCGCTGGACCGCCCGGACGGCTCGGACGCCGTCGAGGAGGTCATCGGCTGGATGGACCGGCTGCGCGCGGCCCGGCTGCCGCTGCACACCATGTTCGTCAGCCACCTGCGGGCCGAGGAGCTGGCCCGGCTCCAGCAGCAGTTCCCGCAGACCCGCTTCCGGGCGCGGATCGGCACCCGGCTGTGGCTGGGCGACCACGAGGCGACCGAGTACCGCGGCGCCGTCCTGGACGTCACGCGCGTCGCCAAGGGCGACCGGTTCGGCTACCGCCAGCAGAAGGCCGCCTCCGACGGCTGGCTGGTCGTCGTCGCGGGCGGCACCTCGCACGGGGTGGGCCTGGAGGCCCCCAAGGCCCTGCACGGGGTGATGCCGCGCGCCAAGGGCGTGGCCCGGGCCGGTCTGGCGACCGTGAACCGGAACCTGTCGCCGTTCGTGTGGGCGGGCAAGCAGCGCTGGTTCGCGGAGCCCCCGCACATGCAGGTGTCGATCCTGTTCGTGCCGTCGGACGCCCCCGAGCCGAAGGTCGGCGACGAGCTGGTGGCACACCTGCGCCACACCACCACGCAGTTCGACCGGGTGCTCGACGCCTGACCGGTCAGTCCTTGCGGGCCATGCCCCACTCCACCCGCTGTCCCTCCGAGGGCGCCGCGTCCTGCGGCGCCCTCGCTGCGTCCGAGAGCACGAACACGTCCTCGGCCCCGTCCAGGACGCCGCCGGACGGGTCGTCCGATCCGTCGCGGCGTACGACGTCCCGATCGGGCAGCAGGATGTCGCGGACGACGACGGCGCAGAGGTAGAGGGTCGCCAGCAGGTGGGCGGCGATCGCCAGCTGGTAGCCCTCCACGGGCAGGCCCTGGTGCTTGTCCCCGCTGGTCGTGTAGGCGAGGTACAGCCAGATCCCGAGGAAGTACACGACCTCGCCGGCCTGCCAGATCAGGAAGTCCCGCCAGCGCGGGCGGGCCAGCGCCGCGAGCGGGATGAGCCACAGCACGTACTGCGGCGAGTAGACCTTGTTGGCCAGGATGAAGGCCGCCACGACCAGGAAGGCCAGCTGCGCGAAGCGGGGGCGGCGGGGGGCGGTCAGCGTCAGCACGCCGATGCCCGCGCACAGCAGCAGCGTCAGGCCCGTCGCGTACGTGTTGGCGTCGTGCAGGGGGTTCCCGGAGCGCTGGGAGATGAGCAACCACACGGAGCCGAAGTCGATCGGGCGTTCCTGGCTGAACGTGTAGAACTTCTTCCAGCCGTCCCAGGCGTAGATCATGACGGGCAGGTTCACCAGGAGCCAGGAGACGGCCGCGCCGAGGGCGGCGGAGCCGAACGCCCGCCACTTCCCGGCCCGCCAGCACAGCACGAACAGCACGCCGAGCAACAGGACGGGATAGAGCTTGGCGGCGGTGGCCAGGCCGATGAGGACGCCGAAGAGCAGGGTGCGGCCGCGGGACCACATGAGCATCCCCGCGGCGGTCAGGGCGATGGCCAGCAGGTCCCAGTTGATCGTCGCGGTGAGCGCGAAGGCGGGCGCGAGGGCGAAGAGCAGCGCGTCCCAGGGCCGGCGGCGGTGGGTGCGCACGACGCAGACGGCGATGACCGCGGTGCAGGCCATCAGCATCCCGGCGTTGACCATCCAGTACATCTGTTCGCGGTGCTGCATGGAGCCGCTGCCCGGGGTCAGCCAGGAGGCGACCTCCATGAAGAGGCCGGTGAGGACCGGGTACTCCAGGTACTCCATGTCACCGGGGAGGCGGTCGAAGTAGGGCGTGAGCCCGTCGGCGAAGCCGCGTACGGAGAACAGGTGCGGGATGTCGGAGTAGCAGGCGTGCGTGTACTGGGAGCCGGCTCCCCGGAACCACGCCCAGTCGTAGCAGGGCAGCTTCTGCACCATGCCGAGCGCGAACATCCCGAGGGCCACGAGGACCACGACGCGGACCGGGGTCAGCCAGTGGCCGCCCAGCCGGGCGTAGCGGCCCATCGGGCCGCCGAGGAACTCACTGCCCGCCGCGGCGACCTCGTCCTGCTGGGTGGGCAGTACGGGTCGGTCCTCGTGCACCTTCGTCATGCGCTCATCCTGCCGTACGGGGCCGGACATGCGGGAGGGCCGCCGCACGGTGTGCGACGGCCCTCGTCGGAGCAGGGGGAGGCGGGGTCAGCCCGAGGTTCCCATCGAGGTCCCCCAGCTGGTGCCGCCGGGACGGCCCGGTTTGCCCGATGGCGTCCCCGACGGTGAACCGCTGGGTCCGCCGGTTCCGCCGGGGCCCCCGTTGGTGTTGCCGCTGTTGGTGCCGCCGCTGGTGTCCGGGATGCAGTACAGCTCCCACGGCTTGCAAGTCGGCTTGCCGCCCTTCGACGGGGAGGGGGAGACCGGCGGAGAGGAGCTCGCCGAGGGCGAGGGCATCGACGGGGAGGGCGACGGTGCGAAGGACGGAGACGGCGAGGGGGCACCGGAGGCGTCCGCGGTGACGCCGATCTTCTCGGCCTCCGGGAACTCCTTGACCGGGGCGCCCTTGAGGGCTTCCTTCATGTACTCGGTCCAGATCGCGGCCGGGATGTCGCCACCGTGGATGGAGTCGACGCCGCCCACGCCGTTCATGGAGATGAGCTTCTTGTCCTTCGAGTTCGGGTCGGTGCGGAACAGGGCGACCGAGGTGGACAGCTCCGGGGTGTAGCCGACGAACCAGGCCGACTTGTTCTGGTCGGTGGTTCCGGTCTTGCCGGCGGCGGGCCGGGTGAAGCCGAGCTTCCTGACCTTGGTGCCGGTGCCGTTGTCGACGACGTTCTCCAGCACCTTGGTGACGTTGTCGGCGATGGAGTCGTCCATCGCCCGCTGCTCCTTGGGGGCCCCGAAGCCGGGCAGCTCCTTGCCGTCCTTCTCGACGCTGGTCACGGAGAACGGATCGTGGTGGGTGCCGGAGGCGGCGAAGGTGGCGTACGAGTCGGCCATGCGGATGGCGCTCGGGGTCGAGGTGCCGAGGGCGAACGAGGCGTCGTTGTTCGGGTTCATCGAGTCCTTGAGGATGCCCGTGGCCTCGGCCACCTCACGGACCTTGTTGTGGCCGACGTCGAAGACGAGCTGCGCGAACGGCACGTTGATGGACTTCTCCATCGCCTCGTTGAGGGTCACGTAGCCGTAGGGGTAGGTGCTCTCGTTCTTCTGCTTGAACGGCTTGCCCGAGGCGTCCCGCAGCGGCTTGCCGTCGCGGTTGTTGATGACGGTCAGGTCGTTCGCGTTGTACTTGCTGTCGGCCGAGATGCCCTGGCTGTGCGAGTTCTGGGTGCCGTACTGCATCGCGGCCGCCAGGACGTACGGCTTCCAGGTCGAGCCGACCGGGACACCGAGCGTGTCCGCGTTGTTGCTGAAGTACTTCTTGTCCATGCCAGGCCCGCCGTACAGGGCGACGATCGCCCCGCTCTTCACGTCCACCGAGGCGGCCCCGAACTGTACGAAGGTGTCGTACTCAGGCCGGGCCTTCTCGTCCAGGAAGTTGTTGCGGGTGTCCTCGACGGCCTTGACCAGGGCGTCCACCTTGGGCTTCTGGAAGGTGGTCTTGATCTGGTAGCCGCCGCGGGCCATCTCCTCGGCCGTGAGGCCGGTGACCTTCATCACGTACTTCTTGGCCGTGTCGACGAGGTAGCCGGTCTGTCCGGACAGGCTGCGGGCCTGTTCGGAGTCGACGATCTTCGGGAACTCCGTGAACTGGTCCCGATCGGCCTTCTGCATCCGGCCGACCGCGACCTCGCGGTCCAGGACCCAGGCCCAGCGCTCCTTGGCCCGCTCGGTGTTCTTCTCGGGGGTGGCCGCGGTACCGACGCCGCCGTCCGGGTTGTAGAGGTTGGGACCCTTGAGCACGGAGGCCAGGAAGGCGCTCTCGGACGGGGTGAGGTCCTTGCAGTCCTTGCCGAAGTAGGCCCGCGCGGCCGCCTGGATGCCGTAGGCGTCACGGCCGTAGTAGGCGGTGTTGAGGTAGCCGGCGAGGATCGTGTCCTTCTCCTCGGACACACCCAGCTTTATCGAGATGAAGAGCTCGGTGACCTTCCGCTTCAGCGTCTGGTCGGAGTCCAGGTACGTGTTCTTCACGTACTGCTGGGTGATGGTCGAGCCACCTTGGGTGGAGCCGCCCTTGGCCATGTTCCACACGGCGCGGGCGATGCCCATCGGGTCGACGCCCTTGTCCGTCTCGAAGGACTCGTTCTCCGCGGAGATCACCGCGTTCTGCATCGACTTGGGGATCTTGTCGATGGGAACGATCTGGCGGTTCATCGAGCCGCCGGTGGCCACCATCTGGGTGCCGTCCGCCCAGAAGAAGACGTTGTTCTGCGCCTGGGCCGCCTTGTTCGGGTCGGGGGTGTTCACCGAGGCGATGCCGATGCCGGCACCCGCCGTGACGACGGCGAAGAAGCCGAGGGCCGTGCCGCAGACCAGCTTCCAGGACGGTACGAACCGCTGCCAGCCGTTCTTGTCGGAGCGCGGGTAGTTGATCAGCCGCTTGTCCGGGCGGCCCGCGCCACGGCCCGCGCCGGCGCCGGCGGCGCCGCGTCCGCGCCCCCCGGATCCGCGGGAGGTGGCCCGGCGTGCGTCGGCACGGCCGCTGTGGCCGGGCGGCTCTGCGTACGGTCCGCTGGGCGACGCGGTGGGTACGTCGCGTGCGGGCCCGGCACCCCGGCCAGGGCGCTGCTGGGCGGCCCGACGGGTCGCGGCACGTCCGCCTCCCTCGGGCTGCGGCGGTTTGCGGCGGTGCTCGCTCATCGAACGACTACTCCTCGGGCAGGCGAGTGGCCTGGAAGCGGCAGGTGAATTCCGGTTCCCCCGTTGTCATGGCCCACAGACTACGCACGCTCAAAACCCGAACAGTGCCGAAGTTCACCCCAAATCAGGCAACTCGCCTAGTGCGAATTGGTGATGTGATGCCGGTCACCACGTCACCCCTTGTCGCCGAAGACGGCCCGTTCTATCGTCTGGATGTATCGAGTCGATACATCAGCTCGGTATAAAACTCAGGGGCGAGGGAGAGGCAGGCGGATGAGCAGGCGCTCAGGCATCCTCGAGTTCGCCGTCCTCGGCCTGCTCCGCGAATCCCCCATGCACGGGTACGAGCTCCGCAAGCGGCTCAACACCTCGCTTGGGGTGTTCCGGGCATTCAGCTACGGAACGCTCTATCCCTGCCTCAAGACGTTGGTCGCCAACGGCTGGTTGATCGAAGAACCGGGCAACGCCCCGGAAGACGCTCTCGCCACTTCACTCGCAGGGCGCCGCGCCAAGATCGTCTACCGGTTGACGGCAGCGGGTAAGGAGCACTTCGAGGAGCTCCTGTCCCACACGGGCCCGGACGCCTGGGAGGACGAGTCCTTCGCCGCGCGCTTCGCCTTCTTCGGTCAGACCGAGCGGGAAGTGCGCATGCGGGTCCTTGAGGGCCGCCGCAGCCGGCTGGAGGAGCGCCTGGAGAAGATGCGCGCCTCACTCGCCCGTACGCGGGAGCGCCTCGACGACTACACGCTTGAGCTGCAGCGGCACGGCATGGAGTCCGTGGAGCGCGAAGTGCGCTGGCTGAACGAGCTCATCGAGAGTGAGCGGGCGGGACGGGATCAGAGACGACCCGGTCCGCCCGACGAAACTGCAAAGTGAGGCCTGCATCTCGCAGGCCTCGTCCGAGAACAAACAGGGAGCAACCGGAATGGGTTCGGTTCGCGTAGCCATCGTCGGCGTGGGCAACTGCGCCGCCTCGCTGGTGCAGGGCGTCGAGTACTACAAGGACGCCGACCCGGCGGCCAAGGTCCCCGGTCTGATGCACGTCCAGTTCGGCGACTACCACGTGGGCGACGTCGAGTTCGTCGCCGCGTTCGACGTCGACGCGAAGAAGGTCGGCCTCGACCTTTCGGACGCCATCGGCGCCAGCGAGAACAACACCATCAAGATCTGCGACGTCCCCAACGCGGGTGTGACCGTGCAGCGCGGCCACACCCTGGACGGCCTGGGCAAGTACTACCGCATGACGATCGAGGAGTCCGCCGAGGCCCCGGTCGACGTGGTCCAGATCCTCAAGGACCGCGAGGTCGACGTTCTGGTCTGCTACCTGCCCGTCGGCTCCGAGGCCGCGGCGAAGTTCTACGCCCAGTGCGCCATCGACGCCAAGGTCGCCTTCGTCAACGCCCTCCCGGTCTTCATCGCCGGCACCAAGGAGTGGGCCGACAAGTTCACCGAGGCCGGTGTCCCGATCGTCGGCGACGACATCAAGTCGCAGGTCGGCGCCACCATCACGCACCGCGTGATGGCGAAGCTGTTCGAGGACCGCGGTGTCCGACTCGAGCGCACCATGCAGCTCAACGTCGGCGGCAACATGGACTTCAAGAACATGCTGGAGCGCGACCGCCTGGAGTCGAAGAAGATCTCCAAGACGCAGGCCGTCACCTCGCAGATCCCCGACCGTGAGCTCGGCGAGAAGAACGTCCACATCGGCCCGTCCGACTACGTGGCGTGGCTCGACGACCGCAAGTGGGCCTACGTCCGCCTCGAAGGCCGCGCCTTCGGCGACGTCCCGCTGAACCTCGAGTACAAGCTTGAGGTGTGGGACTCCCCGAACTCCGCCGGTGTCATCATCGACGCCCTGCGCGCCGCGAAGATCGCCAAGGACCGCGGCATCGGTGGCCCGATCCTGTCGGCTTCGAGCTACTTCATGAAGTCCCCGCCGGTGCAGTACTTCGACGACGAGGCCCTGGCCAACGTCGAGAAGTTCATCAAGGGCGAGGTCGAGCGCTAAGTCGGAACCCACGGGTCTTCGGACACCTGGTCTTCGACTGTTCTTCCGCGGAGGGTCCCCGGGCAATGTGCCCGGGGACCCTCCGCGTATGTGACCCTTGCCCTCATGCCTGTCGTACGTGATCTGCGCGTACTCCTGCGCCTGAGGGACTTCCGCAACCTGCTCGCCGTACGGCTGCTCTCCCAGGCCGCCGACGGCGTCTACCAGGTGGCGCTCGCCACGTACGTGGTGTTCTCCCCCGAGAAGCAGACCTCGCCCGCGGCCATCGCCTCGGCCATGGCGGTCCTGCTGCTGCCCTACTCGGTGATCGGCCCCTTCGCCGGGGTGCTGCTCGACCGCTGGCGCCGCCGCCAGGTCTTCCTCTACGGCAACCTCCTGCGGGCGCTCCTGGCCTGCGTCACCGGTGTGCTGATCGTCGCGCACGTCCCCGACTGGCTCTTCTACGCCTCGGCCCTGTCGGTCACCGCCGTCAACCGCTTCGTCCTGGCCGGGCTCGCGGCCTCCCTGCCCCGCGTCGTCGCCCCCGCCCAGCTGGTCACCGCCAACTCGCTCTCCCCCACGGCCGGGACGCTCGCGGCCGTTGCCGGCGGGGGGCTCGCCTTCCTCGTCCGGCTGCTGGCCTCCGACTCCAACGCCCTGGTCGTGCTGCTCGGCGCCGGGCTCTATCTGTGCGCGGCCCTGGTCTCGCTGCGCCTGGCCGTGGGCCTGCTCGGCCCGGACCACCCCGCCGGACGGGTCCACCCCTCGGTCGTCCAGGGGATAGCCCTGACCGTCCGGGGCATGGTCGAAGGACTGCGGCACCTGGCCTCGCGGCGGGAGGCGGCCCAGACACTCACCGCCATGACCCTGATGCGCTTCTGCTACGGGGCCCTGTTCGTGATGCTGCTCATGCTCTGCCGGTATTCCTGGTCGGACAGCGAGTCCGCCGGCCTCGCCCTGCTGGGCATCGCGGTCGGCGTCTCCGGGGCCGGATTCTTCGCGGCCGCCGTCGTCACCCCCTCGATGGTGGGCCGGCTGGGCACCCGCGGCTGGATCACGGCCTGCTCCGCCGGGGCGGCGGTCCTGGTGCCCCCGCTCGGCCTGTTCTTCACGCCCGGTCCGATGCTGGCCGCGGCCTTCGTGCTGGGCCTCGCCACGCAGGGCGCCAAGATCTCCACCGACACGGCCATCCAGTCCCATGTGGACGACGACTTCCGCGGCCGGGTGTTCTCCGTCTACGACGTGCTCTTCAACATCGCGTTCGTGGGTGCGGCCGCCGTGGCCGCCCTGGTGCTCCCCTCGGACGGGCGCTCCGTCACGCTGATCGTGAGCGTGGCCGTCCTCTACGCGCTGACCGCGGTCTACCTGATGCGGCGGGGCGCGCAATCGTGACGCGTCAGACACCTCGGAAGCGTCGGCCGGGTCGATGTTTCACGTGAAACATCGACCCGGCCGACCGCGGATCAGGCCTGCGTCGCCCACCATTCCTTGAGGGCGGCGACTGCGGCGTCGCGCTCCATCGGGCCGTTCTCCAGCCTCAGCTCCAGCAGGAACGCGTAGGCCTTGCCGATCACCGGCCCGGGACCGACGCCCAGGACCTGCATGATCTCGTTGCCGTCCAGGTCGGGCCGGATGGCGTCGAGCTCCTCCTGCTCCTGAAGCTGCGCGATGCGCTCCTCCAGGCCGTCGTAGGTGCGGGAGAGGGCATTGGCCTTGCGCTTGTTGCGCGTGGTGCAGTCGGACCGGGTGAGCTTGTGCAGGCGGTCCAGGAGCGGGCCGGCGTCGCGGACGTAGCGCCGCACCGCGGAGTCGGTCCATTCGCCGTCCCCGTAGCCGTGGAAGCGCAGGTGCAGCTCCACCAGCCGGGACACGTCCTTGACCATGTCGTTGGAGTACTTCAGCGCGGTCATGCGCTTCTTGGTCATCTTCGCGCCCACCACCTCGTGGTGGTGGAAGGAGACCCGGCCGTCACTCTCGAACCGGCGGGTGCGCGGCTTGCCGATGTCGTGGAGCAGGGCCGCCAGCCGCAGCACCAGGTCCGGGCCGTCGTGCTCCAGCGCGATGGCCTGCTCCAGCACGATCAGCGAGTGGTCGTAGACGTCCTTGTGCCGGTGGTGCTCGTCACTCTCCAGCCTCAGGGCGGGCAGCTCGGGCAGCACGTGGTCGGCCAGCCCGGTGTCCACGAGCAGACCCAGGCCCTTGCGGGGGTTCGCGGACAGCAGCAGCTTGTTCAGCTCGCCCTGCACCCGCTCCGCCGAGACGATCTCGATCCGGTCCGACATCGCCTTCATCGCCGCCACGACCTCGGGGGCGACCTCGAAGTCGAGCTGGGCGGCGAAGCGCGCCGCACGCAGCATCCGCAGCGGGTCGTCGGAGAAAGAGTCCTCCGGGGTGCCGGGAGTGCGCAGAACGCCCGCCTGGAGGTCCTCCAGGCCCCCGTGCGGGTCCACGAACTCCTTCTCCGGCAGCGCGACCGCCATCGCGTTCACGGTGAAGTCACGGCGGACCAGATCCTCCTCGATCGAGTCGCCGTAAGAGACCTCCGGCTTGCGCGAGGTGCGGTCGTACGACTCCGAGCGGTACGTGGTCACCTCGATCTGGAAGCCGTCCTTCTGGGCTCCGACGGTGCCGAAGGCGATGCCGACGTCCCACACCGAGTCGGCCCACGGCCGGACGATCTTCAGGACGTCCTCGGGGCGGGCGTCGGTGGTGAAGTCGAGGTCGTTGCCGAGACGCCCGAGCAGCGCATCGCGTACGGACCCGCCGACCAGGGCAAGGCGGAAGCCGGCCTCCTGGAACCGGCGGCCGAGCTCGTCGGCGACAGGAGCGACCCGCAGCAGTTCACTGACCGCGCGGAGCTGCACCTGACTCAGGGCACTGGGGTTGTCTTCGTTGGCGTTCGGCACAACAGAAAAGGGTACGTGCCCCGCCCGGCGAGGGCTCCCGCGTTTACGGCCGCCCCGGCATGCGGGGCCCCCGGGGCGGCCCCGATCATGTGGAGCAAGGCGCGGCACTCGCGCACAGCGGGTCTCGTTACCATTCGTGGACGCACGAACGACGACCACTGACACTTCGAGGGACGGGCTAGCGCGTGGCCGAGGCGGCAGACATCCAGGGGGCACCCCCCGCACCTGCCCGGCGTCGCTGGCTGCGGCGGGCAGTCGTTCTGCTCGCCGGGACCCCCGTGCTCGCCGCTCTGGTCTACTCGCCCGCCCCGCAGACCGCCCAGGCCGCCGAGGCGGGCACCGTCGACGTACAGCTGGACGGGATGGCCCCCGCGGCCCCGGTCAAGGGCGACACCCTCACCATCTCCGGCAGCGTGGTCAACAACGGCCGCGAGACGATCACCGGCGCGCATGTGGGTCTGCGGGTCGGGCCCGCCCTGGGCGACCGTGCCTCCATCGACGAGGCGGCGGAACGCGCCGGGTTCCGGGCCGGCACGGATCCCGGCGAGATCGACCCGGCCTATGCCGTGAAGATCCCCTCGCTGCCGTCCAAGGTCAAGCAGGACTTCACCCTCACCATCCCGGTGAACAAGCTGGAGCTGGACAAGGACGGCGTCTACCAGATCGGCGTCTCGCTGTCCGGGGAGACCGAGAGCCGCCAGTACGAGCAGGTGCTCGGCATCAAGCGGACCTTCCTGCCCTGGCAGCCCGAGGCCGCCGCCAAGCGCTCCCAGCTCACGTACCTGTGGCCGCTGATCTCCACCACGCGCCTGACCGCGGAGACCGGCTCGGACGAGCTGCAGACCCCCGTCTTCCTCGACGACTCCCTAGCCGAGGAGCTCAAGCCCGGCGGGCGCCTCCAGCAGATGGTCGCCCTCGGCAAGGACCTGCCCGTCACCTGGGTCATCGACCCCGACCTGCTCTACACGGTCGACGCCATGACCAAGGGCTACCGGTACCGCGCACCCGACGGCCGGATCGTCCAGGGCAAGAACAAGGCCGTCGCCGAGCAGTGGCTGAGCTCCCTGGAAACCGCGGTCCAGGGCAAGAAGATCGTCGCGCTGCCGTTCGCCGACCCCGACATCGCCTCCCTCGCCCACCAGGGCAAGGACGTCTCGGGCACCCTGGGTCAGCTGCGGCCGGCCACCGACAAGGCGAAGCAGGCCGTGGAGACCGTCCTGCACGTCACCCCGTCCACCGACTTCTCCTGGCCCCTGGACGGCGCCATCGACCCGTCGATCGTCAACGTGGCGACCTCGGCGGGCGCCCACAACGTCCTGACGCGCAGCGACAGCCTCCAGGAGACCGGCGCCCTCGGCTACACGCCCTCCGCGGCCCGTCCCATCGGCGCGGGCACCACCGCCGTCGTCGCCGACGCCGACCTGTCCACCGCCTTCGAGGGCGACATGCTGAACGCCGGGAACGCCACGCTGGCCGTGCAGCGCTTCCTCGCCCAGAGCCTCGCCCTGAACCTGCAGAAGACCGACAACCAGCGCAGCTTCGTCGTCACCCCGCAGCGGATGCCGTCCACCAGCCAGGTACAGACGATGGCGGCCGCCGTACGGGGCCTGCAGGCGGGCCGCTGGACCCAGCCGGCCGACCTCGACGCCGCGGCCGCGGCCAAGCCCGACGCGGGCGTCAACACCCAGGTCCCGGGCGCCGGCCAGTACCCCGAGGCGCTGCGCAAGACGGAGCTGCCGGTCTCCGCCTTCGAGAAGATCCGCACCACCCAGAACACCCTGGACCACTTCAAGGTGATCCTCAGCGCGCCCGACCGCGTGGAGATCCCCTTCGGCAACACCACCAACCGCGAGATGTCCACCTCCTGGCGCGGCCGCCCCGAGGAGGCGCGGCTCTACCGGGACCAGGTGCAGGAGTACTTGATCGGTCTCACCGAGAAGGTCAAGGTCGTCCCCAAGTCCGATGCCACCCTGTCCGGACACAGCGCGACCATCCCGGTCAGCGTCCAGAACAGCCTCGTCCAGGACGTGCACAACCTCGTCCTGCGAGTGAAGTCCGCCAACCCCACCCGCCTGATGTTCGGCGACAGCGGCCAGGCCGAGCAGGAAGTGACCGTCACGGGCGGACACAGCCAGACGGTCAAGTTCACCGCCAACGCCACCGCGAGCGGCCCCGTCGAGGTCACCGCACAGCTCTTCACCACGGACGGCGTGCCCTACGGCAAGGCGCGCAAGTTCACCGTGGAGGCCACCGAGATCACCCCGACCGTCATGCTCGTCATCGCCGGTGGCGTGCTCCTCCTCGTCCTGGCGGGCATCAAGATGTACGCCAGCCGCAAGCGCGTCGCAGCCCGTGCGGCCGCCGAGGAGAGCACGCAGCCGAGTGACGAGACCACGGACACCGGACCGCAAAGCACCGGGCCGTCCGGCACGGGTGAGACAGTGGACCGTTGAGCGATGCCGTGGCCGGTCGGCCTGGGGACGATGAGGTGGGGTTTCGATGAACGCGCCGTACGACGGTGACCGCGCGCAGGGCACTGGTGGGCCCGCGCCCTACCAGGGCGCTGTCCCGGGCACCCCGGTGGCCGGGCAGGTCCCCGTGCCTGCGCCCGCGCCGGACCGTGACCCGTACGTCCAGGACGCGTACGACTACGACCCGTACCGGTCCCAGGACCTGTCGGCCCAGGACCCCGTCGCCGAGGTCCTCTACGACCGGGCCTCGCACCCTCCGCCGCCGCCCGGCACCTACCAGGAGCCCGGACCGCTCTACGCGGCCCCGCAGGCCCCCGCGCACGCCCCCGACCCGCAGGTCTGGGCCCAGACCCCGCCGCCCGAGCCGGACGGGCCCTCCAGGCACCTGCCCTACGGCGACCACGCGACGACCACCCAGTTCGTCGGCGTGGACTCCCTGGTCACCAAGGCGGCGGACGAGAAGCCCGCGCCCGACGCCTTCGCGCACCTCTACCGGGACCAGCAGGGCGCTTCCGGCACTCCCGTGGAGGACGCCCCCGTCGCGGCCCCGGCGCCGAGCAAGCCCGCCGGCCGCGCCTCGGGCCTCCTCAAGTCCAGCGCCGTCATGGCCGCCGGCACGATCGTCTCCCGCATCACCGGTTTCCTGCGGACCCTCGTCATCGCCGGTGCCATCGGCGTCGGCACGTTCAACGACACGTACCAGATCGCCAACACCCTGCCGACGATGATCTACGTGCTGGTCGGCGGCGGCGCGCTCAACGCCGTCTTCATCCCGCAGCTGGTGCGGGCCATGAAGCAGGACGACGACGGGGGCGAGGCCTACGCCAACCGCCTCCTGACGCTCGTCGTCGTGCTGCTGGCCGCCATCACCACGATCTGCGTCCTCGCGGCGCCGGTGTTCATCACGATGATGTCGCCGAAGCTCGCGTCCGACCCCCAGCAGATGGAGGTCGCGGTCGCCTTCGCCCGCTACTGCCTGCCGACCATGTTCTTCATGGGCGTGCACGTGGTCCTCGGTCAGATCCTGAACGCACGCGGCCGGTTCGGCGCGATGATGTGGACCCCCGTCCTCAACAACATCGTCGTCATCGCCACGTTCGGCGCCTTCATCTGGGCCTTCGGCGGCTTCACCACCTCGGGTGTCAGCGCGACCACCGTCACCCCCGAGGGCGTCCGCCTGCTCGGCCTCGGCACCCTCCTGGGCCTCACCGTCCAGGCCCTCGCGATGCTGCCCTACCTGCGCGACGCCGGGTTCCGGCCGCGCCTGCGCTTCGACTGGCGGGGCCACGGCCTCGGCAAGGCCGCCGGCCTGGCCAAGTGGACGTTCTTCTTCGTACTGGCCAACCAGATCGGCCTCGTCGTCGTGACGCAGCTGGCCACCTGGGCCGGATCCGTCGCGGAGAAGCAGGGCCACCCCGGCACCGGCATCACCGCCTACAACTACGCGCTGCTGCTGTGGCAGATGCCGCAGGCCATCATCACCGTCTCCGTCATGACGGCCGTGCTGCCGCGCATCTCCCGCTCCGCCCACGACGGGGACGCGGCCGCCGTCCGCGACGACATCTCCTACGGACTGCGCACCTCGGCCGTCGCGATCGTGCCCTGCGCCTTCGCGTTCCTCGCCCTCGGCGTCCCCATGGCCACGCTGCTGTACGCCGGTTCCGGATCCGGAGCCCAGAACATCGGCTACGTCCTGATGGCCTTCGGCCTCGGACTCATCCCGTACTCCGTCCAGTACGTCGTCCTGCGCGGGTTCTACGCCTACGAGGACACCCGGACGCCCTTCTACAACACGGTCATCGTCGCCGGCGTCAACGCGGCCGTCTCCACCGCCGCGTTCTTCGTGCTCCCCGCACGCTGGGCCGTCGTGGGCATGGCCGCCGCCTACGGCCTCGGCTATACCGTCGGCGTCGGCGTCGCCTGGCGGCGCCTGCGCACCCGGCTGGGCGGCGACCTCGACGGCGCCCACGTGATGCGCACCTACGCCCGCCTCACCGGCGCCTGCGTCCCCGCGGCCGCAGTGGCGGGCGCAGCCGCCTACGCGGTCACCCAGTGGCTCGGAAGCGGAGTCACCGGCTCCCTCGTCGCGTTGGTCACCGGCGGAATCGCCCTGGGCGCCGTGTTCCTCGTGGCAGCCAAGCGGATGCGCATCGAAGAGCTCAACGCCATGGTCGGAATGGTCCGCGGGCGCATGGGGCGCTGATGCGCACAACCGTCGGGGCCCTTCGCGTGTCGTGCATAGCGCCGGACTGTGGGCACAATTGGCATGGCTTCGCAGACTGGCCGACAGCGCGTAACGGATGGGGAGGCAGGAACGACGGTGGCGGAACGTAGCACGGCTGCCGTCGACGTGGCCGACAACGGCGGCGACAAGCCGCCGGCCGCAGATGCGGCACAGGCCATGGCCGACGGGGTGGACACCCAGAACGGACGAGCCGCGGACGGACCCATGCCCGAAAAGGACGGCGAACGCAGGAAAGCGGCCCCTGCTGCCGCCCCCGAACTCCACAGCGGCCACAAGCTCGCCAGGCGCTACCGCCTCGAAGAGTGCGTCACCCGTCTGGACGGATTCAGCAGCTGGCGTGCCATGGACGAGAAGCTGCGCCGTGCCGTGGGCGTCCACCTGCTGCCCGCCGACCACCCCCGGGCCCGCTCCGTCCTGGCCGCCGCCCGCTCCTCCGCGCTGCTCGGCGACCCTCGGTTCGTCCACGTCCTCGACGCCGTGGAGGAGAACGACCTCGTCTACGTCGTCCACGAGTGGCTGCCCGACGCCACCGAGCTGACCGCGATCCTCGCCGCGGGCCCCCTGGAGCCCCACGAGGCCTACCAGCTCGTCACGCAGGTCTCCCAGGCCATGGCCGCCGCACACCGCGAGGGCCTGGCCCACCTGCGGCTGACGCCCAGCGCCATACTGCGGACCTCCACGGGCCAGTACCGCATCCGCGGGCTCGCCGTGAACGCCGCCCTGCGCGGCATCACCAGCGACACCCCGCAGCGCGCGGACACGGAGGCCATCGGCGCACTGCTGTACGCCGCCCTGACCCAGCGCTGGCCGTACGAGGACGACGCGTACGGACTGACGGGCCTGCCCAAGGGCGTCGGCCTGATCGCGCCCGACCAGGTCCGTGCCGGAGTGCACCGCGGGCTGGGGGAGCTCGCCATGCGCGCCCTCGCCAACGACGGGGCCACCGCTTCCCGGCAGGAGCCGCCCTGCACCACACCGGAGGAACTGGCGAAGGCGGTCGCCGCGATGCCCCGCATCCGGCCGCCGGAGCCCGCTTTCACCGCTCCGCCGGATTACCAGCACACCACCTACCAGCAGGGCAGCTACGGCCGTCCGCCGACTCACCCGGGCGCGTCGGCCACCCGCCCCATCGTTGTCCCGCCGCCCCCGCTGCAGAGCCGCACCGGTCGCGTCCTGAAGTGGGGTGTGGCCGCTCTGCTCATCGCCGCCCTGGGCCTGGGCAGCTGGCAGCTCGCCGACACCCTCCTGGACCACGTCAAGGGGGGCAGCGGCGGCACCGGCAACTCGCAGTCCACCAAGACCAAAGAGGACGAGAAGAAGCCGAAGGAGAGCAAGCCGCTGCACATCGCCGGCGCCTTCGTCTTCGGCAAGGAACCGATCAAGGCCGAGGATGCCGACAAGGCCGTCGACGGCAACCACGACACCGCGTGGGTCACCAAGATCTTCTACGGCTACGAAGGAAAGTTCGGCAACCTGGACGACTACGAGGACGGCAGCGGCATCGTCGTCGACCTCGGCAGCGTCCAGGACGTGACGGGCATCGACGTGGACATGCGCAGTGCGGGGCACAAGGTCGAGGTCCGCGCCGCAGCCCCCGAGGCCACCTCGCCGCGCGGCATCTCCGGCTTCCCCCAAGAACTCGTGAAACTGGGCAACGCGGGGAAGAACCTGCAGGCCACGCGGGACACTCCGATCAAGACCCGCTACGTGCTGGTCCACATCACCGCACTGCCCTCCGAGGGTGGCGGGGACGGCTACCGGGGTGGCATCAACGAGATCAAGGTGCTCGGTACGGCCGAATAGGACCAGACCGCCACCGATACGGGACCGCTGCGCCAACTGCGCAGCGGTCCCTCGTATTCAGCCCGCCCGACCCGTACGCTCCCTTCCGGAGGGAGGTGTGATGCACTCAGCCAGGGGAGACGACCGGAGCGACCAGGAGCTGCTGGCGCTGCATGCCGCCGGTGATCCCGATGCCTTCGGGGAGCTCGTTCGGCGGCACCGCGACCGGCTGTGGGCCGTGGCCCTGCGCACCCTCGGGGACCGCGAGGAAGCCGCCGACGCGGTGCAGGACGCCCTCGTCTCCGCCTACCGGGCCGCCCACACGTTCCGCGGCGAATCGGCCGTCACCACCTGGCTGCACCGCATCACCGTCAACGCCTGCCTCGACCGGGCCCGCAAGGCCGCCTCCCGCAGGACCTCGCCCCTCGACGACACGGAGCGCCTGGAGCGCCTCCTGGAGCCCCACGAGTCCGCCGAGGCACCGGCGGAGCGCCAGGACCTCCACCGGCAGCTCCTGGCCGCCCTCGGCACGCTCCCGGCCGAGCAGCGGGCCGCCCTGGTCCTCGTCGACATGCAGGCATACCCCGTCGCCGAGGCCGCCCGTATCCTCGACGTCCCCACCGGCACCGTGAAGAGCCGGTGTGCGCGCGGCCGGGCGAAGCTCCTCCCGATGCTCACTCATCTGCGCTCGAATGCCGGGGATAACACCGCCGCCGAGCGGGGAAGGAACCGGACGCCGGGGACACCCGTCCCACCAGCGGCAGACCCCAGTCAGCCAGCGCCAGACGCAGACACGGTGAAGGGCGGAGGTGGACGAACGTGACTCCCGCAACCGGCACGATCCGGCACCCTGACGTCTCGGAGATCTCCGACCTGACCGAAGGGCTCCTCTCCCCGGTCCGGAGCGCCGAGGTACGCCGCCATCTGGGCGACTGCCCGCTGTGCGCCGACGTCCACGCCTCCCTGGAGGAGATCCGCGGGCTCCTCGGCACCCTGCCGGGACCGCCCCGGATGCCCTCCGACATCGCCGGGCGCATCGACGCGGCCCTCGCCGCCGAAGCCCTCCTCGACTCCACCGCGCCCAGAGCGGAGCCCGTCCCGGACCCCGATGTTTCACGTGAAACATCGCCTGCCGCGCCCTCGGGTCCGGGCTCCGGGCGGCCCGCCGGTCACCCGGCCGGAGCAACCGGTCCCGGGCGCCGTCGCGCCCGCCGCCGGATCGCCGTCATCGCCGGCCTGGCCGGAGCGGCCGCCTGCGCTCTTGGGATCTTCCTCGCGGGCAACCTGCTCGGGACCGGCTCCCCGGACACCGCCGCCCGCAGATCCGCGACGAGCACGGCAGCCGCGACCCCCGTCGACGGCACGTACACCGCGCAGGGGCTCCAAGACAACGTGCACCGGCTCCTGGCCTCCGGATCCGGCGCCAAGACCGTCCCGCAGGAGGAACAGCCGAACAACACGTACGGATTGGAGAACACCACGCCCTCTCCGGGCCTGGCCCCCGGTGACGGCAACCGCACGACCGCCTCCTCCGTACCGGCCTGTGTCCAGGACGCCACCGGTCGCCCCGACACCCCGCTCGCGGCCGAACGGGGCAGCTACCAGGGCACCGAGGTCTTCCTCCTCGTCCTGCCGCACCCCGGCGACTCTGCCCGGGTGGACGCCTACCTCGTGGGCGTCCAGTGCACGAACACCCCGTCGACCGCCCCCGATAAACCGTTGCTGACCAGGACATATCCTCGAAGCTGACACCTTCGGGACCGCGAGGGAGCGGGCCGGGAATGCATGCGCCGTAGGATCCGTTGGGTGGGGTGAGACAACACACGGCCCCTTCGGCAAGCAGCGTGCAGTCCACAGAGACGAGGAAGAAACCCGTGAGCGACGTACGAAACGTGATCATCATCGGTTCCGGGCCGGCCGGCTACACCGCCGCCCTGTACACCGCACGCGCTTCGCTCAAGCCGCTGGTCTTCGAAGGCGCGGTCACTGCCGGTGGCGCGCTGATGAACACCACCGAGGTCGAGAACTTCCCCGGCTTCCAGGACGGCATCATGGGTCCGGACCTCATGGACAACATGCGCGGCCAGGCCGAGCGCTTCGGCGCCGAGCTCGTCCCCGACGACGTCGTGTCCGTGGACCTCACCGGTGACATCAAGACCGTCACCGACACCGCCGGCACCGTGCACCGCGCCAAGGCCGTGATCGTCACCACCGGCTCCCAGCACCGCAAGCTCGGGCTCCCCAACGAGGACGCGCTGTCCGGCCGCGGTGTCTCCTGGTGCGCCACCTGTGACGGGTTCTTCTTCAAGGACCAGGACATCGCCGTCGTCGGCGGTGGCGACACCGCGATCGAGGAGGCCACCTTCCTCTCGCGCTTCGCCAAGTCCGTCACCATCGTGCACCGCCGTGACAGCCTGCGTGCCTCCAAGGCCATGCAGGACCGCGCCTTCGCCGACCCGAAGATCAAGTTCGCCTGGGACAGCGAGGTCGCCGAGATCCACGGCGAGCAGAAGCTCTCCGGTCTGACCCTGCGCAACACCAAGACCGGTGAGACCTCCGAGCTCCCCGTGACGGGCCTCTTCATCGCCGTCGGCCACGACCCGCGCACCGAGCTGTTCAAGGACCAGCTGGAGCTCGACGAGGAGGGCTACCTCAAGGTCGAAGCCCCCTCGACGCGCACCAACCTCACCGGCGTGTTCGGCGCAGGCGACGTCGTGGACCACACGTACCGTCAGGCCATCACCGCCGCGGGCACCGGCTGCTCCGCTGCCCTGGACGCCGAGCGCTTCCTCTCCGCCCTCGCGGACGCCGAGAAGGCGCACGCCACGGTCTGACCCCTCGCCCATCCCCACACCCCACACCCCGCAGCAAGAATTAGGAGGCCGCAGTGGCCGGCACCCTCAAGAACGTGACCGACGCCGACTTCGACGCCGAGGTCCTCAGCAGCGACAAGCCTGTCCTGGTGGACTTCTGGGCCGAATGGTGCGGCCCGTGCCGCCAGATCGCCCCGTCCCTGGAGGCCATCGCGGCCGAGTACGGCGACGAGATCGAGATCGTCAAGCTCAACATCGACCAGAACCCGGACACGGCCGCCAAGTACGGCGTCATGTCCATCCCGACCCTGAACGTCTACCAGGGCGGCGAGGTCGTCAAGACCATCGTGGGTGCCAAGCCGAAGGCCGCCATCCTGCGTGACCTCGATGGCTTCGTGACCATCAAGCCGACCGTCTGACGGTTGGAAGCTCCACCCGGCTGCCGCCGGGAATGTTTCACGTGAAACGGGGCCGCCCCCTTGAGGGGCGGCCCCGTTCGCACATCACAGCGGGCGCAGCGCGGGTTCCTTGCGTGCCGCACCGAGCAACCGGTCCAGCGCGAGCTCCACGTCTTCCTTCCACGAGAGCGTCGAGCGCAGCTCCAGCCGCAGTCGCGGGTGGACGGGATGCGGCCGCACCGTCTTGAAGCCCACGGCCAGCAGGTGGTCCGCCGGCAGCAGGCATGCCGGGCCCTCCCAGCGCGCGTCCCCGAACGCCTCGATCGCCCGGAACCCGCGCCTCAGCAGGTCCTTGGCCACCGTCTGGACCATCACCCGCCCCAGACCCTGACCCTGATAGCCCGGCATGATCCACGCCGTGATCAGCTGGACCGCATCCGGGGAGACCGGACTCGTCGGGAAGGCCGTGGCCCGCGGTACGTACGCCGGCGGCGCGTACAGCACGAATCCCACCGGGATCTCGTCCACGTAGACCACGCGTCCGCACGAACCCCATTCCAGCAGGACGGCGGAGATCCACGCCTCCTTCTCCAGCGCCGGAGTCCCCGCCTTCACGGCGGCCTCACCGCTGACGGGATCCAACTCCCAGAACACACAGGACCGGCAACGCCGAGGTAGGTCCTGAAGGTTGTCCAGCGTGAGTGGTACCAACCGACGCCCCATGAGCGCATCGTATCCACAGCCCGAATCAGGCGAAACCGCAACAAGGCAAAGGGGCGGACCGCGCCGGTTCACACCGGCACGATCCGCCCCTCGGCGGCCGGGGAGTCACTCCCCGGACAGACCCTGCTCCAACACCCGGCCCTCGCCCGGCGCCAATGTCCCCAGAATCCGCTCCAGATCCTCCATCGAGGCGAACTCGACGGTGATCTTGCCCTTCTTCTGGCCCAGATCCACCTTCACGCGCGTCTCGAACCGGTCCGACAGCCGCGTCGCCAGTTCACTGAGCGCGGGAGCCACCCGGGCGCCGGCCCGCGGACCCTTCGGCTTCACGGGGCCGTCAGGCTCCGAGCCCATCAGCGAGACGATCTCCTCGACCGCACGCACCGACAGGCCCTCGGCCACGATCCGGTGCGCCAGCTTGTCCTGGGCCTCGGAGTGCTCCACCGACAGCAGGGCTCGCGCATGTCCGGCGGACAGCACACCCGCGGCCACCCGGCGCTGAACCGGCGGCGAGAGCTTCAGCAGGCGCAGCGTGTTGGACACCTGCGGACGCGAACGCCCGATCCGGTCCGCCAGCTGGTCGTGCGTGCAATTGAAGTCCTGGAGCAGCTGGTCGTACGCGGCCGCCTCCTCCAGGGGGTTCAGCTGCGCCCGGTGCAGGTTTTCCAGCAGCGCGTCCAGCAGCAGCTTCTCGTCGTCCGTCGCCCGGATGATCGCCGGAATCCGCTCCAGACCGGCCTCCCGGCAGGCCCGCCAGCGACGCTCGCCCATGATGAGCTCGTAGCGGCCCGGAGCCGACTGCCGCACCACCACCGGCTGGAGCAGACCCACCTCCTGGATGGAGGTGACCAGCTCCGCCAGCGCGTCCTCGTCGAACACCTCACGGGGCTGCCGCGGGTTCGGCGTGATCGAGTCCATCGGGAGCTCGGCGAACGTCGCCCCGGCCACCACATTGGCCTCGGGCTCCACCGCATCCGGCTCATCCGCCACCGCAACCGCAGTCATCGCCGCAAGCGATGTTTCACGTGAAACATCGGCCTGCGCATCGGCCTGCGCCAGCGAAGCCAGCTTCGCCGCCGCGACCCCGCGTTCCGAAGGCAACATCGGCACCGCCGACGGAGACGTCGAGCCGGCACCGATCACCGGCGGCGTCTTCTCCTGGGGAGCGGCGGGGATCAGCGCGCCGAGCCCCCGCCCCAGACCCCTACGTCGCTCACTCACTGGATCCCCTCCGCCACACTCTGCGTGCTGTTCATGCCCGCGCCCAGATGGGCGTGCTGGGCGTCGTACGAAATTCCGGCCCCCCGCAGCGCGATCTCTCGCGCAGCTTCCAGGTAGGAAAGAGAACCACTCGAACCCGGATCGTAGGTGAGCACCGTCTGGCCGTAACTCGGCGCCTCGGAAATGCGCACCGAACGCGGGATGCTCGTGCGGAGCACCTCCTTGCCGAAGTGGGTGCGCACCTCCTCCGCCACCTGCGAGGCCAGGCGGGTCCTGCCGTCGTACATCGTCAGCAGGATCGTCGACACGTGCAGCGTCGGGTTCAGGTGGGCCCGTACCAGGTCGACGTTGCGCAGCAGCTGGCCCAGACCCTCCAGTGCGTAGTACTCGCACTGGATCGGGATCAGCACCTCTGCGCCGGCCACCAGGGCGTTCACCGTCAGCAGCCCCAGCGAGGGCGGACAGTCGATCAGGATGTAGTCCAGCGGCTGCTCGTACGCCTGGATGGCCCGCTGGAGCCGGCTCTCGCGAGCCACCAGAGACACCAGCTCGATCTCCGCACCCGCCAGGTCGATCGTGGCCGGAGCACAGAAGAGCCCCTCCACGTCCACCACCGGCTGGACGACCTCCAGCAGCGGCCGGCTGTCCACGAGCACGTCGTAGATCGAGGGCACATCCGCGTGGTGGTCGATCCCGAGCGCCGTGGACGCGTTGCCCTGCGGGTCGAGGTCGACCACCAGGACCCGCGCACCGTGCAGGGCCAGCGAGGCCGCCAGGTTCACGGTCGTCGTGGTTTTGCCCACGCCGCCCTTCTGGTTGGCGACCACGATGACCCGCGTCTGCGCCGGGCGGGGTAGCCCCTCACCAGCGCGCCCCAGCGCCTCGACCGCCAGCTGGGCGGCACGGCCGATGGGCGTGTCATTGTCTACAAGGGGCGACGATGTTTCACGTGAAACATCGTCGCTCGCTGATTCAGAGCGGGGACCGGGGACCGGGTCGGCCATCGGCCCCGCGAGGTTGGCGTCGGACCGCACGGTGTCACTCTCCTCGACTTCAGGCTCGCGATGAACAGAGCCTGCCATGACACCCGGGTCGCGAACCAGCGGGGCCCGTACTCCTGTGGATGAATCCACCGTTGTGGACAACTCCGTCCCCCCTTCGCCCTTACGGTGACGAGGGGACGCAGCCGCACGACCGCGGCTGATGATTCCGTGCAGCAGAGAGCGACGTTTCACGTGAAACACGATGCCCGGACACTGCCCAGCCAGGGTCTTCGGGCCGCTACGACACTCCGAAATCCATACCTATAGGGCTCAATGCCCCGGAAATCAGCGACGCCGACGGGTCCGGCTGGTACGAGCGGCCTTAGCCCGCTTGGCCGCGAACCTCACCCCGCCGGGGCTTTCTCCGACCTCGACCCGCACGACGGTGGACAGGGGATCCACCACGCCCTCGCCCACCTGCAGCACCGAGGTCTTCACCACACCGAGCTTCGCCAGTGCGGTCTTCGCCGCCACCAGCTCTTCCTCGGCGGTGTCGCCCTTGAGCGCCAGCATCTCCCCGTACGGACGCAGCAGGGGCACGCCCCAGCCCGCCAGCCGGTCCAGCGGAGCCACGGCTCGCGCAGTCACCACGTGCACCGGCTGCACCTTGCCCAGCATCTCCTCGGCCCGGCCGCGCACCACCGTGACATGGTCCAGGCCCAGCAGCTCCACGGCCTCCTGCAAGAAGGTCGTCCGCCGCAGCAGAGGCTCCAGCAGCGTGATCTTCAGATCCCGCCGCACCAGAGCCAGCGGAATGCCGGGCAGGCCGGCGCCCGAACCGACATCGCAGACGGTGACGCCCTCGGGCACCACCTCCGAGAGCACCGCACAGTTCAGCAGGTGCCGCTCCCACAGGCGCGGCACCTCACGCGGGCCGATCAGGCCGCGCTTGACCCCCGCGTCCGCCAGCAGCTCCGCATACCGCACAGCTTCCGGGAAAAACTCGCCGAACACCGCGCGCGCCTCTTCAGGCGCCGGGGGAAGCTCCGCTGCCTCCGTCACGGGGACCGTCCTTCCGTACCGCATGGATCGTTGAAAACGCACTGCTCGAACTGGCACCGCCCAGGCCGGCACTGCCAGGCTGACAAACTTCGGCCCCGTCTGCGACACAGACGGGGCCGAACACTCAGGCTTGCGGTCAGGCCGGGAGCACGACGACGAAGCGCTGCGGCTCCTCGCCCTCCGACTCGCTCTTCAGACCGGCAGCCGCCACGGCGTCGTGGACGACCTTGCGCTCGAAGGGCGTCATCGGCGCCAGCTTCAGCGGCTCACCCGACGCCTTCACGTCCGCCGCCGCCTGGGCACCGAGCGCCGCCAGCTCCTCGCGCTTCTTCGCACGGAAGCCCGCGATGTCCAGCATCAGCCGGCTGCGGTCCCCGGTCTCGCGGTGCACGGCGAGGCGGGTCAGCTCCTGCAGAGCCTCCAGGACCTCACCGTCGCGCCCCACGAGCTTCTGGAGATCACGGCTGGCAGAGTCACTGACGATCGACACCGCGGCCCGGTCGGCCTCGACGTCCATGTCGATGTCCCCGTCCAGGTCGGCGATGTCCAGCAGACCTTCCAGGTAGTCGGCCGCGATCTCACCCTCCTGCTCAAGGCGGGTCAGGGTGTCGCCACTCTCAGCGGCGGCGGTGGTGGTGCCTTCCGTCACGGGAGGGACTCCTTCTTACTTCTTGGAAGAGGGCTTGGGGGGCGTCTGGCGCTGCGACTTCGTCTGCCGCTTCGGCTGCTGCCGCTTGGCGGCACCGCCGCTCGCCGCGTCCGCGTCGGCCGTGGCCTCGGCACTCTTGATCACAGACCCGTCCGCCTGCGCAGCCAGTCCCTGCTTCGTGAGAGCCGTGATGAACTTGCGCTCGTTGTCGTTGCGGTCCGGGCCCTTGGCCACGATCGCCGCGACGATCTTCTTCTTGCCCCGGCCCTTGACGTCTCCGTGCGTGCTGACGTGCTTCAGCAGACGGGTCAGGTACTGGTCCTGAGCCTTGCTTCCCGGGGTCGGGTTCTGGTTGATCACGTACATCTGCTGGCCCATGGTCCACACGTTCGTGGTCAGCCAGTAGACGAGAACACCCACGGGGAAGTTGATGCCCATGACGGCGAAGATCAGCGGGAAGATGTACATCAGCATCTTCTGCTGCTGCATGAACGGCGTCTTGACCGAGAGGTCGACGTTCTTCTGCATGAGCTGGCGCTGGGTGTAGAACTGCGACAGCGACATCATGACGATCATGACCGCGGTCACGATGCGGACATCCGTGATCGAGGCGCCCAGGGAGGCGGCCTTCTCGGCGCTGTCCGTGAACTTCGCCGCCAGCGGGGCGCCGAAGATGTGCGCCTGACGCGCGCTCTCCAGCAGCGACTGGTTGATGACACCGATCGTCTGACCGTTGGCGATGGCCGAGAGCACGTGGTACAGCGCGAAGAAGAACGGGGACTGCGCCAGGATCGGAAGGCACGAGGAGAGCGGGTTGGTACCCGTCTCCTTGTACAGCTTCATCATCTCTTCGGACTGGCGCTGCTTGTCGTTCTTGTAGCGCTCCTGGATCGCCTTCATCTTCGGCTGGAGCGCCTGCATGCCACGCGTCGCTTTGATCTGCTTCACGAAGAGCGGGATCAAGCAGATGCGGATCAAGACCACCAGGGACACGATGGACAGGCCCCAGGCCCAGCCGCTGTCCGGGCCGAAGATCGCACCGTACAAGCTGTGGAACTGGACGATGACCCACGACACGGGCGTGGTGATAAAGCTGAACAGACTGGCAATCGTGTCCACTAATCAGGCTCCTTGAGCATTGCGAGATCTACGCAACGCACTGCGCAGCTGCTCGTGCCAACGCGGGCGTTTACGGGGTGGGACGTGATCGACACCACCGGCGGACCACGGATTGCACCGCAGGATCCGCCAGCCGGTCAGAACCGTCCCCTTCACCGCACCATGCCGGTCGATGGCCGTGAACCCGTAGTGCGAGCACGAGGGGTAATAACGGCACACCGGCCCGAGCAGCGGACTGATCGTCCACTGGTACAGCTTGATCAATGCGAGCAGCGGGTACTTCATCGAGCCACGCCTCCCAGGAGCCGCGTCAGAGCGGCATCCAGGTCCCGGGCCAGTTCGTCGGCACCGGCGTCACCCGCTCCGGGCAATGCCCGCACCACCACCAGGCTACCGGCGGGCAGCTGGGAGAGCCGCTCGCGGACAAGATGGCGCAAACGGCGCTTCACCCGGTTACGGACGACGGCGCCACCCACGGCCTTGCTGACGACGAAACCCGCACGCGTCGAGGGATCGATCTCCCCCGGCTCGTGCGGGTCCGTTGCACCGCTTGTACGTAGGTGGACGACGAGGAGCGGGCGACCTGCCCGCCTGCCTCGGCGTACCGCGCTCGCGAAGTCCTCACGCCGCCTCAGCCGATTTTCGGGAGACAGCACGACGTCACGACCTGCGCGTTGTTACGCGGAGAGGGCGGCGCGGCCCTTGCTACGGCGGTTCGCCAGGATCGCGCGACCGGCACGGGTACGCATCCGGAGACGGAAGCCGTGGGTCTTGGCACGACGGCGGTTGTTCGGCTGGAAGGTGCGCTTGCTCACTCGGGGGCTCCAGAGAATGAATCGTTGTGGCGGGACATCGCCTGGCTGTCACCGTGCGCCCACGAGGAAACTCGCGTGTTCGCCCGAGTGGCACCGCTAAACGATCACAAAAGGTGATCTTCGCCCATCGGTAGGCAGGCGGCAGCAGCCATCGACAACTCGACCTCGTTACGGTACGCGCGGCTACGCCATCCGGTCAAACCGAGGCGACGTGCCCCCACACTGTGCACAGGCTGTGGACAACGACTTGAACCGTACCCGTCGGCCTGACTACCGTTGTCTGATCCCGGATTTTTTGTCCCGACCGTCCCAAAGAACCACACATTCGTGGGACCCCTGTGAGAGAGCGTGCTCTGTGGCTGACGTACCTGCCGATCTTGCCGCAGTGTGGCCAAGGGTGCTCGAGAAGCTCCTCGGGGAGGGACAGCAGTCGATCGAGCCCAAGGACAAGCAGTGGGTCGAGCGCTGCCAGCCCCTGGCCCTCGTCGCCGACACCGCGCTGCTCGCCGTCCCCAACGAATACGGCAAGCGCGTCCTGGAGGGCCGGCTCGCCCCGCTGATCAGCGATGCGCTCAGCCGTGAGTGCGGCCGACCCATCCGTATCGCGATCACCGTGGACGACTCCGCCGGCGAGCCCGCGCCCCTGCCCGCATCCCCCCAGCAGCGCCCCGAGCCGTACGAGCCGTACGGCGGCCCGCGCGGCGGCGGCCACAACGGCGCCGGCGGACCCTCCGACGACCAGCTCCCGACCGCCCGCCCCGCCTACCCGGACTACCAGCAGTCGCGCCCCGAGCCCGGCTCCTGGCCCCGCGGCGGCCAGCAGGACGACTACGGCTGGCAGCAGCCGCGCCTCGGCGGCTTCCCCGAGCGCGATCCGTACGCCTCCCCGCAGCCGGGCTACCTCCAGCAGTCCGACTCCGGCGGGTACGAGCAGGGCTCCTTCGACCAGCAGCAGTACGAGCAGCAGCAGTACGAGCCCCGCCAGACCCAGCAGTCCCACCAGTCCCACCAGTACGAGCAGCAGCAGTACGAGCAGCCGGCCCCGCGCCCGGCGCCCGGCCGGCCCGCGCCGCCCCCGTCCCCGTCGGGCGGCTCGACCTCGGGCCCGCTGGAGCCGACCGCCCGGCTCAACCCCAAGTACCTGTTCGACACGTTCGTCATCGGCGCGTCCAACCGCTTCGCGCACGCCGCCGCGGTGGCCGTCGCCGAGGCGCCCGCCAAGGCGTACAACCCCCTCTTCATCTACGGGGAATCGGGCCTTGGCAAAACGCATCTTCTGCACGCCATCGGGCACTACGCGCGGAGCCTGTACCCCGGCACCCGGGTGCGGTACGTGAGCTCCGAGGAGTTCACCAACGAGTTCATCAACTCGATCCGCGACGGCAAGGGCGACGCGTTCCGCAAGCGCTACCGCGAGATGGACATCCTGCTCGTCGACGACATCCAGTTCCTCGCGAGCAAGGAGTCGACGCAGGAGGAGTTCTTCCACACCTTCAATACGCTCCACAACGCCAACAAGCAGATCGTGCTGTCCTCCGACCGGCCGCCCAAGCAGCTCGTCACCCTGGAGGACCGGCTCCGTAACCGCTTCGAGTGGGGCCTGATCACCGACGTCCAGCCGCCCGAGCTGGAGACCCGTATCGCGATCCTGCGCAAGAAGGCCGTACAGGAGCAGCTCAACGCCCCGCCGGAGGTACTGGAGTTCATCGCCTCCCGCATCTCGCGCAACATCCGCGAGCTGGAGGGGGCGCTGATCCGGGTCACGGCCTTCGCGAGCCTGAACCGGCAGCCGGTCGACCTGGGCCTGACCGAGGACGTCCTCAAGAACCTGATCCCCGGCGGTGAGGACTCCGCCCCCGAGATCACGGCCACGGACATCATGGCGGCCACCGCGGACTACTTCGGCCTCACCGTGGACGACCTGTGCGGTTCCTCGCGCAGCCGCGTCCTGGTCACCGCCCGGCAGATCGCCATGTACCTGTGCCGGGAGCTCACGGACCTGTCCCTGCCCAAGATCGGGGCGCAGTTCGGCGGCCGCGACCACACCACGGTCATGCACGCGGACCGCAAGATCCGGGCCCTGATGGCGGAGCGGCGGTCCATCTACAACCAGGTCACCGAGCTCACCAACCGCATCAAGAACGGCTGAGCCAGGGGCCTCTTCAGCCGGGCCGGCGGGCCCGGCTGAGCCTCTTCAAACGCTTCCAGAGGGCGCTCCCGGGGTACTTCGGGGGCGCCCTTCTTCGTCCGCGCGCCCCTGGTCTGTTCGAATACGCCCCCTGTGGAGCAACTCATCCACAGATTTCCCGACTTTCTTCCGTCCACAGGCTGGGGACTGCTTCCGTCACCCACAATTTGTCCACAGGGCTGCGGGATGAGGCACCATCAGCACTGGTCAGCCCCCTGTGGATTTGTGCGCAAGCGTCATCCACAGGCTGTGGACAGAACTTTCGTCCACAGGGTCGTCCACTCCTCTGTCCACCGCCGACCCACAGGTTCCCGCACTCTGTGCACAGGATCCGACGAGTTACCCACACCGCTGTCCACTGTTCGGCAACGTTCCACCTCCCGTCACCACCCGGAGTGAAAGCCGTCACACGGAAGTCGACGTTTGGGCTGTGGAGTACTGGGGGAAACCTGGGGACACACCTGTGGAGTAGTCGGGGTCACCTGGGGATGGCCTGTGCAGAAGTTTTTGTTCTCCACAGAGACACGGGGTTGTCCACCGGTGTCACCCACAGGGTCGGTGGATAAAAAACGCGGGTTGACCTGCGAGAACGGGCTTATCCACCGTTTCCACAGGCCCTACTACTACCCCCATAGAGAGTTAGCCCGGTTTCGGTTTTCAAGCGGGTCCTGTGCACAACTCGGTGGGGACGCCTCCCCGACACCTCGCTCCCGACTTGACCTCCGGCAGCACCGACTGTCGGCGCCGTACGTCAGACTGGTGCCCGGCACCGAGGCTCCGAGCCATCGAGGGCATCGAGGCATCGGGCCGAGAACGAAGGCCGGCAGACGAGCGAGCAACAGCAGGAGGCGGTTCCGGTGAAGATCCGGGTGGAGCGCGACGTACTCGCGGAGGCGGTGGCCTGGGCTGCCCGTAGCCTCCCGGCCCGGCCGCCGGTGCCCGTTCTCGCGGGCCTGCTGCTGAAGGCCGAGGAGGGCACGCTGTCCCTCTCCGGCTTCGACTACGAGGTCTCGGCCCGCGTCTCCGTCGAGGCGGACGTCGAGGAGGACGGCACCGTCCTCGTCTCCGGCCGGCTGCTCGCCGACATCTGCCGCGCCCTCCCCAACCGCCCGGTGGAGATTTCCACAGACGGTGTACGGGCGACCGTGGTCTGCGGCTCCTCGCGATTCACACTCCACACCCTGCCTGTGGAGGAATACCCGGCGCTGCCGCAGATGCCGACCGCGACCGGCACGGTGCCCGGTGAGGTCTTCGCCTCCGCCGCCGCCCAGGTCGCCATCGCCGCCGGCCGCGACGACACGCTGCCCGTGCTGACCGGTGTCCGCATCGAGATCGAGGGCGACCGCGTCACCCTGGCCTCCACCGACCGCTACCGCTTCGCGGTCCGCGAGTTCCTGTGGAAGCCGGAGAACCCGGACGCCTCCGCCGTGGCCCTGGTGCCCGCGAAGACGCTCCTGGACACCGCCAAGTCCCTGACCAGCGGTGACACCGTCACCCTGGCGCTGTCCGGCTCCGGCGCGGGCGAGGGCCTCATCGGTTTCGAGGGCGCCGGCCGCCGCACCACCACCCGCCTGCTCGAAGGCGACCTGCCGAAGTACCGCACGCTGTTCCCGACGGAGTTCAACTCCATCGCCGTCATCGAGACCGCCCCGTTCGTCGAGGCCGTCAAGCGCGTGGCCCTGGTCGCCGAGCGCAACACCCCGGTCCGCCTCAGCTTCGAGCAGGGCGTGCTGATCCTGGAGGCCGGCTCCTCCGACGATGCACAGGCTGTGGAACGTGTGGACGCCAAGCTTGAGGGCGACGACATCTCGATCGCCTTCAACCCGACCTTCCTGCTGGACGGCCTGAGCGCGATCGACTCGCCGGCCGCGCAGCTGAGCTTCACCACGTCCACCAAGCCGGCGCTGCTGAGCGGCCGTCCGGCGGTCGACGCCGAGGCGGACGAGGCGTACAAGTACCTGATCATGCCGGTGCGTCTGTCCGGCTGACGCACGCTTACGTCGGGCCCGGTCTCGCAGGCGCGGGGCCGGGCCCGACGGCGTTCGCCCCCCGTACGCACAGCCCTTACGCAGAACCCGTACGACGAGTCGGCCGCACAGCCGTCCGGCGCCTCGTACGGCCGTCCTTGGAGCGCCCGTGGCGCCCCGCGGCAGCGCCCGGCGTAGGCTCGGAGCCTGGGTGTGCCCCCGGTGATTCAGGGGAACCCGGCACAGACGGCCACAACGCTTAAGGAACCACCTGATGGAGCTTGGTCTCGTCGGTCTCGGCAAGATGGGCGGCAACATGCGCGAGCGCATCCGCCGCGCAGGCCACACCGTCATCGGATACGACCGCAACCCGGACCTTGCCGATGTCCACAGCCTGCGGGAACTTGTGGACAGCCTGCAGGCCCCCCGCGTCGTGTGGGTGATGGTCCCGGCAGGTGCGGCGACGCAGTCCACCGTCGACGAACTCGCCGAGCTGCTCTCGATCGGCGACGTCGTCGTCGACGGCGGCAACTCGCGCTGGACCGACGACGAGAAGCACGCCGCCGAGCTGGCCGCCAAGGGCATCGGCTTCGTCGACTGCGGTGTCTCCGGCGGCGTGTGGGGCCTGGAGAACGGCTACGCGCTCATGTACGGCGGCGAAAAGGACCACGTCGCACGCGTCCAGCCGATCTTCGACGCCCTCAAGCCCGAGGGCGAGTTCGGCGCCGTGCACGCCGGCAAGGTCGGCGCGGGCCACTTCGCGAAGATGGTCCACAACGGCATCGAGTACGCCATGATGCAGGCTTACGCCGAGGGCTGGGAGCTCCTGGAGAAGGTGGACTCGGTCACCGACGTCCGCGAGGTCTTCCGCTCCTGGCAGGAGGGCACCGTCATCCGCTCCTGGCTGCTGGACCTGGCCGTGAACGCCCTCGACCAGGACGAGCACCTGGAGCAGCTGCGCGGATTCGCGCAGGACTCGGGCGAGGGCCGGTGGACGGTGGAGGCGGCGATCGACAACGCCGTGCCGCTGCCCGCGATCACCGCCTCGCTCTTCGCGCGGTTCGCGTCCCGCCAGGACGACTCGCCGCAGATGAAGATGATCGCCGCGCTGCGCAACCAGTTCGGTGGCCACGCGGTCGAGAAGGTCTAGTCCACAGCCGCTCCACAGCTGCTCCACAGGGGCACATGGCGGTACACAGAAGCACAGAGCAGAGCAGCAGGAAGCCGGGGGAGGTCGGCGCCGTATGCATGTTTCGCATCTCTCACTGGCCGACTTCCGCTCGTACGCCCGGGCCGAGGTCCCCCTCGACCCGGGCGTCACGGCTTTCGTGGGCCCCAACGGCCAGGGCAAGACGAACCTGGTCGAGGCCATCGGCTACCTGGCCACGCTCGGCAGCCACCGCGTCTCCTCGGACGCCCCGCTGGTCCGGATGGGCGCGGACCGCGCCGTCATCCGGGCGGCCGTCACCCACGGCGCGCGCCAGCAGCTGGTCGAGCTGGAGCTGAACCCGGGGCGAGCCAACCGCGCCCGCATCAACCGGTCCTCGCAGGTCAGGCCCCGGGACGTGCTGGGGATCGTACGGACGGTGCTGTTCGCGCCGGAGGACCTGGCGCTGGTGAAGGGGGACCCCGGGGAGCGCCGGCGGTTCCTCGACGAGCTCGTCACGGCCCGCTCGCCGCGGATGGCGGGGGTCCGGTCGGACTACGAGCGGGTGCTCAAGCAGCGCAACACCCTGCTGAAGTCGGCGGCGATGGCCCGGCGGCACGGCGGCCGCTCCATGGACCTCTCCACCCTCGACGTGTGGGACCAGCACCTCGCGCGCGCGGGCGCGGAGCTGCTGGCGCAGCGCCTCGACCTGATCGCGACGCTGCTGCCGCTCGCGGACAAGGCGTACGAGCAGCTGGCGCCCGGCGGCGGCCCGCTGGGGCTCGCGTACAAGTCCTCGGCCGCCGGCGAGGCCGGGGACGCCGTGGAAGGCGTGGAAGGCGGCGGGGCCCGGACCCGCGAAGCCCTGTACGAGGTGCTGCTCGCCGCCCTGGCCGAGGTGCGCAAGCAGGAGATCGAGCGCGGCGTGACCCTGGTGGGCCCGCACCGCGACGACGTGCTGCTGCGCCTGGGCGACCTCCCTGCGAAGGGGTACGCCAGCCACGGCGAGTCCTGGTCGTACGCGCTGGCGCTGCGGCTGGCCTCGTACGAGCTGCTGCGCTCGGAGGGCGCCGAGCCGGTGCTGATCCTGGACGACGTGTTCGCCGAGCTGGACGCGCGGCGCCGGGAGCGGCTCGCGGAGCTGGTGGCCCCGGGCGAGCAGGTGCTGGTGACGGCGGCGGTGGACGACGACGTTCCGGGGGTGCTGGCGGGGACCCGGTTCGGGGTGTCCGGCGGTGAGGTGACCCGGCTGTGAGCGGCGGCGACGAGCAGGAACCCCGTACGACGGAGCCTCGTACGACGGAACCCCGCAAGGTCCCCGAGCCCTCGGGCGTGGACCTCGCCCGGCAGGCACTGGCCGCGGCCCGCGAGCAGGCGCGGGCCCGGGGCAACGCGGCCGGAGGGAAGAACAAGTACCGCCCCGGCCTGCGCTCGGGCGCCCGCGCGGACGGCCGCGACCCGATGCCGCTGATGGCGGCGCTGGACCGGCTGCGCACCGAGCGCGGCTGGGAGATGCCGATGGCGGTCGCGGGCGTGATGGAGCGCTGGCCGGAGATCGTCGGGCCGGAGATCGCGGCGCACTGTGAACCGGACCGGTACGAGGACCGTGAACTGGTCGTGCGCTGTGATTCCTCTGCCTGGGCGGCGCAGCTCAAGCTGCTGGCCCCGCAGCTGGTGGCGCGGCTCAACGCGGACCTGGGCCAGGGCACCGTCCGGATGATCAAGGTCCAGGGCCCGGGCGGGCGCCCGAAGCGGTACGGACCGCTGCGCGCGCCGGGCAGTACGGGTCCGGGGGACACGTACGGATAGCCCCGGATCGCGTGGCGTCCCTCACGGTAGCGGGAGGTTGACAGGCCGAAGCGCTGGACGCCCGCGTGAGCCTCTTTGAGCCCCTTCCCGGATATGGGGAGTCGGAGAGAGGAGGTTCAGGGCGGCACATGCGGACTCAGGTACCGGCAAACCCCCATTCATGTCCGTGGTACCGGTAGACTGAAGCGAATCCCGCCCTCGGGCGGGATCTCGCTGACAAACGCTGACAACGCAGATCGACGCAGCCGCTCCTGCTTGCATGCCTGCTGGCCCGGAGTACGGCCTGTGCTGTGCCAGAAAGGGCGCTTCGTGGCCGATTCCGGCAACCCCAACGACAACCAGTCCACAGCCGGCGAGAACGGCGAGGTCACCGCCTCGTACGACGCCAGTGCGATCCAGGTCCTCGAGGGCCTGGACGCGGTCCGCAAGCGGCCAGGCATGTACATCGGCTCGACCGGTGAGCGCGGGCTGCACCACCTCGTGTACGAGGTGGTGGACAACTCGGTCGACGAGGCCCTGGCCGGGCACGCGGACACCATCGACGTCACGATCCTCGCCGACGGCGGTGTGCGGGTCATCGACAACGGCCGTGGCATCCCGGTCGGCATCGTGCCGTCCGAGGGGAAGCCGGCGGTCGAGGTCGTACTGACGGTCCTGCACGCGGGCGGCAAGTTCGGCGGTGGCGGCTACGCCGTCTCCGGCGGTCTGCACGGTGTGGGTGTGTCCGTCGTGAACGCCCTGTCCACGAAGGTGGCGGTCGAGGTCAAGACCGACGGCTACCGCTGGACCCAGGACTACAAGCTCGGTGTCCCGACGGCGGCCCTCGCGCAGAACGAGGAGACCGACGAGCACGGCACGTCCGTGACCTTCTGGGCCGACGGCGACATCTTCGAGACGACCGAGTACTCCTTCGAGACGCTCTCGCGCCGTTTCCAGGAGATGGCCTTCCTCAACAAGGGCCTGACCCTGACGCTGACCGACGAGCGCGAGTCGGCGAAGGCGACCGTCGGCGCGGACTCCGCCGAGGCCGAGGCCGAGGAGCCCCAGGCGCGCACGGTCAAGTACCACTACGAGGGCGGCATCGTCGACTTCGTGAAGTACCTGAACTCGCGCAAGGGCGAGCTCATCCACCCGACCGTCATCGACGTCGAGGCCGAGGACAAGGAGCGCATGCTCTCGGTCGAGATCGCGATGCAGTGGAACTCGCAGTACACGGAGGGCGTGTACTCCTTCGCGAACACGATCCACACGCACGAGGGCGGTACGCACGAGGAGGGCTTCCGGGCCGCGCTGACGGGTCTGGTGAACCGTTACGCGCGCGACAAGAAGCTGCTCCGCGAGAAGGACGACAACCTCGCCGGCGAGGACATCCGCGAGGGTCTGACGGCCATCATCTCGGTCAAGCTGGGCGAGCCGCAGTTCGAGGGCCAGACGAAGACCAAGCTGGGCAACACGGAGGCCAAGACCTTCGTGCAGAAGGTCGTCCACGAGCACCTCAACGACTGGTTCGACCGCAACCCGGTCGAGGCCGCGGACATCATCCGCAAGTCGATCCAGGCGGCCACGGCCCGCGTCGCGGCCCGCAAGGCCCGCGATCTGACCCGCCGCAAGGGCCTGCTGGAGAGCGCCTCGCTGCCGGGCAAGCTGTCGGACTGCCAGTCGAACGACCCGACCAAGTGCGAGATCTTCATCGTCGAGGGTGACTCGGCCGGCGGCTCCGCGAAGTCCGGCCGCAACCCGATGTACCAGGCCATCCTGCCGATCCGCGGCAAGATCCTGAACGTCGAGAAGGCCCGTATCGACAAGATCCTCCAGAACACCGAGGTCCAGGCGCTGATCAGTGCCTTCGGTACCGGTGTGCACGAGGACTTCGACATCGCCAAGCTCCGCTATCACAAGATCATCCTGATGGCGGACGCCGACGTCGACGGCCAGCACATCAACACCCTGCTGCTGACCTTCCTGTTCCGCTTCATGCGGCCGCTGGTCGAGGCCGGGCACGTGTACCTGTCGCGCCCGCCGCTCTACAAGATCAAGTGGGGCCGGGACGACTTCGAGTACGCGTACTCGGACCGCGAGCGCGACGCCCTGGTCGAACTGGGCAAGCAGAACGGCAAGCGGATCAGGGAAGACTCGATCCAGCGCTTCAAGGGTCTGGGCGAGATGAACGCCGAGGAGCTGCGCGTCACGACCATGGACGTGGACCACCGCGTGCTCGGCCAGGTCACCCTCGACGACGCGGCCCAGGCCGACGACCTGTTCTCGGTGCTCATGGGTGAGGACGTCGAAGCCCGGCGCTCCTTCATCCAGCGCAACGCCAAGGACGTTCGGTTCCTCGACATCTGAGTCGGCCTCCGCTGACCGCCTGAAAGGACTTCTGACCAGCAATGGCCGACGAAACCACCCCCACCGCAGAGAATCCCGCGGAGGAGCAGCCCGTGCTGCGCATCGAGCCCGTCGGGCTTGAGACGGAGATGCAGCGCTCCTACCTCGACTACGCGATGTCCGTCATCGTCTCGCGCGCGCTGCCCGACGTACGGGACGGCCTCAAGCCGGTCCACCGCCGCGTGCTGTACGCGATGTACGACGGCGGCTACCGGCCCGAGAAGGGCTTCTACAAGTGCGCCCGCGTCGTCGGTGACGTCATGGGTACGTACCACCCGCACGGCGACAGCTCGATCTACGACGCCCTGGTCCGCCTGGCCCAGCCGTGGTCGATGCGCATGCCGCTCGTGGACAGCAACGGCAACTTCGGCTCCCCGGGCAACGACCCGGCGGCCGCGATGCGCTACACCGAGTGCAAGCTGATGCCGCTGGCCATGGAGATGCTCCGGGACATCGACGAGGAGACCGTCGACTTCACGGACAACTACGACGGCCGCAACCAGGAGCCGACCGTCCTGCCGGCCCGCTTCCCGAACCTGCTGGTCAACGGCAGCGCCGGTATCGCGGTCGGCATGGCCACCAACATCCCGCCGCACAACCTGCGCGAGGTCGCGGCCGGCGCCCAGTGGGCGCTGGAGCACCCGGACGCCTCGCACGAGGAGCTGCTGGACGCGCTCCTGGAGCGGATCAAGGGCCCCGACTTCCCGTCGGGCGCGCTGGTCGTGGGCCGCAAGGGCATCGAGGAGGCGTACCGGACCGGGCGCGGCTCGATCACGATGCGCGCGGTGGTCGAGGTCGAGGAGATCCAGAACCGCCAGTGCCTGGTGGTCACGGAGCTTCCGTACCAGACGAACCCGGACAACCTGGCGCAGAAGATCGCCGACCTGGTGAAGGACGGCAAGATCGGCGGCATCGCCGACGTGCGCGACGAGACCTCGTCGCGGACGGGCCAGCGCCTGGTGATCGTGCTCAAGCGCGACGCCGTCGCCAAGGTCGTGCTGAACAACCTGTACAAGCACACCGACCTCCAGACGAACTTCGGCGCGAACATGCTGGCGCTCGTGGACGGCGTGCCGCGCACGCTGTCGGTCGACGCGTTCATCCGTCACTGGGTGCAGCACCAGATCGAGGTCATCGTCCGGCGTACGAAGTTCCGCCTGCGCAAGGCGGAGGAGCGGGCGCACATCCTGCGCGGCCTGCTCAAGGCGCTGGACGCGATCGACGAGGTCATCGCGCTGATCCGGCGGAGCAACACCGTCGAGATCGCGCGCGAGGGCCTGATGGGCCTGCTGGAGATCGACGAGATCCAGGCCAACGCGATCCTGGAGATGCAGCTGCGGCGCCTGGCGGCCCTGGAGCGGCAGAAGATCGTCGCCGAGCACGACGAGCTCCAGGCGAAGATCAACGAGTACAACGCGATCCTGGCCTCGCCGGAGAAGCAGCGCTCGATCGTCAGCGAGGAGCTCGCGGCCCTCGTCGAGAAGTTCGGCGACGACCGGCGCTCCAAGCTGGTCCCCTTCGACGGCGACATGTCCATGGAGGACCTGATCGCCGAAGAGGACATCGTCGTCACGATCACCCACGGCGGCTACGTCAAGCGCACCAAGACCGAGGACTACCGCTCGCAGAAGCGCGGCGGCAAGGGCGTACGCGGCACGAAGCTGAAGCAGGACGACCTGGTCGACCACTTCTTCGTGTCCACGACGCACCACTGGCTGCTGTTCTTCACGAACAAGGGCCGGGTCTACCGCTCCAAGGCGTACGAGCTGCCGGACGCCGGCCGCGACGCCCGCGGGCAGCACGTGGCGAACCTGCTGGCCTTCCAGCCGGACGAGAAGATCGCCCAGATCCTCGCGATCCGCGACTACGAGGCCGCCCCGTACCTGATCCTGGCCACCAAGGGCGGCCTGGTGAAGAAGACTGCGCTCAAGGACTACGACTCGCCCCGTTCGGGTGGTGTCATCGCGATCAACCTCCGCGAGACGGAGGACGGTGGCGACGACGAGCTGATCGGCGCCGAGCTGGTGTCCGCCGAGGACGACCTGCTGCTGATCAGCAAGAAGGCGCAGTCGATCCGCTTCACGGCGACCGACGACGCGCTGCGCCCGATGGGCCGCGCCACCTCGGGCGTGAAGGGCATGAGTTTCCGCGAAGGTGACGAACTGCTCTCCATGAGCGTGGTGAGGCCGGGTACGTTCGTCTTCACCGCGACCGACGGCGGCTACGCCAAGCGGACGCCGGTCGACGAGTACCGCGTCCAGGGCCGTGGCGGTCTGGGCATCAAGGCCGCCAAGATCGTGGAGGACCGCGGATCGCTCGTCGGGGCGCTCGTCGTCGACGAGACGGACGAGATTCTCGCCATCACGCTCGGCGGTGGTGTGATTCGTACGCGAGTCAACGAAGTCAGGGAGACCGGCCGTGACACCATGGGCGTCCAGCTGATCAACCTGGGCAAGCGCGATGCCGTGGTCGGTATCGCTCGTAACGCCGAGGCCGGTCAGGATGCTGACGAGGTCGAGGAGACCGAGACAGCCGAAGGACAGGCCGCCGAGGCCGCCGAGGGCACGCAGCCCTCGGCCGGGGAGCACGAGGAGTAAGTCGTGAGTGGAGCCACGGGCGCCGGACCGGCCAAGACTGGGGAGGACGGTACCCGTGGCCCCGCCGCGGACTCCCCGGACGGGGGCGCCGAGTCCGCCGAGGTCAAGGGGAGGACCGTGACGGACACCCGCAAGCCGAAGCAGGAGAAGGCCGCCCCGGCGCCCGCGCCGGCGGCGCCGGCCGCCGCGCCGGCCGGCCGGCCGACGGAGCAGCCGTACCACCCGCCGCAGGCGTACGCGGCGCCCACGGCCCCGGGCGCGCCGCGGGGCGCCGGGGACGCCGCTGCGCAGCGCAAGCCGCGTACGGGGGCCCGTACGACGCCCAGGACGCGCAAGGCGCGGCTGCGGGTGGCCAAGGCCGACCCCTGGTCGGTGATGAAGGTCAGCTTCCTGCTGTCGATCGCGCTGGGCGTGTGCACGATCGTGGCGGCGGCGGTGCTGTGGATGGTCATGGACGCCATGGGCGTCTTCTCGACCGTCGGCGGCACCATCAGCGAGGCGACCGGGTCGAACGAGAGCAACGGCTTCGACCTCCAGTCGTTCCTGTCGCTGCCGCGCGTTCTGATCTTCACGTCGGTGATCGCGGTCATCGACGTGGTGCTGGCGACGGCGCTGGCGACGCTGGGCGCGTTCATCTACAACTTGTCGGCGGGCTTCGTCGGCGGTGTGGAGCTCACGCTCGCCGAGGACGAATGACCGCTGATTGACCTGCGGGGACTGCCCCGGGGAACGGATTTTGGCGGGACCGTGTCTGTGCGCTAATCTTCAGGAGTCAGCGCGCAGCGCGGATGGGGCTATAGCTCAGTTGGTTAGAGCGCATCCCTGATAAGGATGAGGCCACAGGTTCAAATCCTGTTAGCCCCACAGTGAAGAAGACCCCCAGGCCCCCGGCCTGGGGGTCTTCTTCGTAGGGTCAGTTGAGGGCTTCCCAGGTCACCGAACGGTATCGGTGCGTGTGTATTGTTGGCCGTCAGAAGTCCCCAACGTCAATGAAAGACGAGGTCGCGCGGTGAAGAAGCTGCTCCTGGTCGCACTGGCCGCCATCGGCGGGCTCCTCGTGTACCGCCAGATCCAGGCGGACCGCGCCGAGCAGGACCTGTGGACGGAGGCAACTGACTCCGTGCCCTCTGGTTCCGGTGTGTGAGACCGAAAGCTGATCTCATGAAGCCCCGGCTGCCGCTGCGGCCGGGGCTTTGTGCTGTTCTGTGACGAAAAATTACGTTCTGCAAAGATTTGGCTTGCGCTAGCAAAATCGGGGTGGCGTGATGGGGCGGGTACGGACGACGGTGCTGGTGGGGGCGGCGGCCCTGGCGCTGGCCGGGGGCCTTCCGGGGGCGGTGCAGGCCGCCACGGCGCCTCCGCAGCCGGCGGCGGGGTATCAGGGCGCCGAGGGCGCCAAGAGGATCGAGGGCAGTCCCAGCAGCGCGGACGCCCCGCTCGTGGCGGCCGGGCAGGCCTACGCGGACACCATCGGGCCGGGCGAGCGCGTCTACCGGCTGAATCTCGACGACGCCTCCAGCGCCTACTTCTCGGCCGTTCTCCAGCCCCCGCGCGGCGCCAAGGTCGGCTACGGCGACGGCCTGGAGGTCGAGATCATGACCAAGGAGGGCGGGCGCTGCCCGAACAACCCCGGCCGGGCGGGCTTCGGCTACGACCCGGTCCCCCTCGGCGCGGTCGGGGTCCGGCGGCTGGCGGAGGACGCCGAATGCCAGGGCGCCGGTGTCTACTTCGCGAAGGTCACCCGCACCGCCGCCAAGGACTCCGACCCGGGCGCGTGGCCGGTGGAACTGCTGCTCCAGCGCGAGCCCGGCCTCGCCGCCGGCAGCACCCCCACCACCGCGCCCAGCGTCTGGCCCTCGGCCTCGCCGACGCTGCCCGGCAGCGAGCCGGTGGCGCGCAGCGGGGGCACCGGCTTCAACGACGCCCGGGCGCTGGGCAGCGGGGTCTGGCGGGACGACCTGCGGCCCGGGCAGACCCGCTTCTACCGGGTCCCGCTCGACTGGGGACAGCAGCTGGGGCTCAGCGCCGAGCTCGCCGGCGCCAGGATGACCAAGTCGTACGGGTCGGCCTCGGGCGGGCTCAGTGTCGCGCTGTACAGCCCGTACCGGGGCCTGGTCGAGGACAAGGACATCCCGTACGCCGGCAAGCAGGCGGGCGTCACCCTGCCGAAGACGGCGCCGGTGGCGTACGAGAACCGCTTCTCGGACACCGGCGAGGTACGGGGGGTCCGGCTGGCGGGCTGGTACTACATCGCGGTGACCCTGGGCGCGAAGGTCGGCGAGTTCACGGAGGACGCGAGCCCGGTCCCGCTGACGCTGCGCATGGACGTGACCGGCGGCCCGGCCAAGGGGCCCGCGTACAAGGAGAGCCTGACCGCGGCCGGGTTCGGGGTCGGCGCGGACGAACGGGCGGCCGCCAGGGACGGGCTCACCGCCCCCGAGGCCGCGGCGGCGGCCGACGGGCGCTCGGTGATGCGGGTGGTGGCCGGTGCGGGCTTCGGCACCGGGACCGTACTGCTGCTCGTACTCGGCGGATGGTTCCTGCTGGGCCGGCGTCACGGGCGGACCGCGTAAGGCGAACCGGATCCGGATCGGATCCGGGTCCGGTCCGGATCAGATCCGGGTCAGCGCCCAGACGCCCACGGCGAAGCAGAGCAGTGCCGCGGTGAGGATCCCGGCGGCGGCCTTCGCCGACGGCGGGCCGATCCGGCCGGACCGCGGGGGCGCCGCGTACGGGGTGGCGACGGCGGTGGCGGCGGTCGTGCCGGGGGCGCCCGGGGCATCGGAGCGCACCGGCGGCGGGAGGTGGAAGCTCCCCGTCTCCGAGGGCCCGAACACCCCGGCCGGCGGCGGCGGCCCGAACCCCGCCGGGGTGGCCGGCACGGGCGCAGCCGCGGCCGCCTGTGCCTGCGCCGGGACCCCCGCCGCGGTCGGCGACTCGGGGGTCACCGCGGCCGTGCTCTGCGGCCCCTGGGGCCCGAAACCGGCGGGGAGCGGGCCGAGTTGGTCGAACACCTCCACCGGGTCCTCGCCCGGCGCGGGCTGCGGGAGCAGCTCCACGGCCTCGGCAAGGGCCTTGCGGGCCCCTGTGGCGGTCTTGAAACGGCTGTGGGGGTCCGGCTGGAGGAGGTTCGCGATGACGTCCCAGAGCGGCGCCGGAACGCCCTCGGGGGCGCCTGGGGTGCCGTGGGCGAGGAAGTGCTCGACCAGGGCCCGGGAATCGGGCTTGCTGCCCCGTAGGAGGTAGAGGGCGACCAGCCCGACGGCGAAGAGGTCGGCGGGGAAGTCGGGTTCGGAGCCGAGCAGTTGTTCCGGGGCGAAGTAGCCGGGGGTGCCGACCACGTAGTCGGTCTCGGTGAGGCGCGGCTCGCCCTTGCGCATCGAGATGCCGAAGTCGGACAGCCGCAGGTGCGGCCGTCCGGATCCGGTGGCCTCCATCAGGATGTTGGCGGGCTTGATGTCGCGGTGGACGACGCCCTCCGCGTGCACCGCCGCCAGCCCCGACAGGAGCTGGTCGAGCAGCGCGCACACGAAACGGGGCGGCAGCGGGCCGTAGTCCCCGATCACGTGGGCGAGGGAGCCGCCTGCGACGAGGTCCATCGTGAACAGGACCTTGTCGTCGTCCGCCGCCCAGCTGGCGGGGGCCAGCACGTGCGGGTGGTCGATGCGCAGGGCCTGCTCGCGGACGAACCGCAGCAGGGTGTGGGCGTCGCTCTGCCGGAGCACCTTGGCGGCGACGTACCGGCGGCGCCGGTGGTCCCAGGCCCGCCACACGGCGCCCGCGCCACCGCGTCCGATCGGATCGATCAGCTCGTACCGACCGGCGAAGATCTCACCCATCGCTGCGCCCGTCCCCCGTCTCGTGCGTGCGTCTCGTGCGTGCGTTCCCGCGTCAGTTCTGGTGGGACTCGTAGTGGGCGACCGCGTCGGCGGTGCGGCCCGCGCCGTAGACCCGGAGGAACTCTGCCAGTTCGGGATGGCTGGGGGCGAGGGAGTCGGCCGCGTCGATGATGTCGCCGGCCGCGGAGACCGAGCGCAGCAGCGACTGGATCTCGCGGACGACGCGCTTGACGGTGGGCGCGCCCGAACTGGTCGTGGTCTGCCCGCTGTTGCTGAGGACGGAGCCTCCCTGGGTCTTCTTGATCTCGTCCATCCGGTCGGTGGCCTCGGCCGCGCTGACGCTTCCGTCCGCCACCTGGCCCGCGAGATCCTGGAGGGCCTGTACGCGCTGCACCACGGCCGGGTTCCCGATCTTGGCCCGCTGGCCGCTCATCAGCTGGGACAGCATGGGCGCCGACAGTCCGAGGACGGCAGCGAGGCGGGCCTGGTTCAAGCCGAGGTCATCTATGAGCCGGCGGAAGAGAGCGCCCAGCGGCTCCCCGTACCAACTGCGCTGAAGCTCTCTGGCTCTGGCCGTGGCCTCTTGCTGAACAGCGTCCACTCTTACTACTCCCCTACTTCGCTGGTGCGAACCTCGCGAGCATCTTACGGAGCGTGGTCGCGTGGCGGGAGCCCCCATAATTTTGCGAGATGCGGGGGTACACCCGGTACTCTGTTCTGCGGAACGGCCACACCTTCACGGGAGGCGGTCGCGTCCATCTTTTCGGGGCTTTAGCTCAGTTGGTAGAGCGCTGCCTTTGCAAGGCAGATGTCAGGAGTTCGAATCTCCTAAGCTCCACAGCACCAGAGGCCACCTGACCAGCGGAAACGCAGGTCAGGTGGCCTCTTTGCGTGGTGTGGTGCGCGCGTCGGCGCCCCGGCTAGAGGTCGATCCAGTACCGGCGCTTGGGGCCCACGAGGGTGTCGCGTACGTCCTCCAGGACGCCGCCGGACCGCTCGATCGTGCGCACCGACCCCGTGTTGCCGGGGTCGCACGTCAGGAGTACCCGGTCCATCCCCAGGAGCCGGGCCTCGTACAGGACCGCGCGGAGGGCCCAGCCGGCCAGGCCGCGGCGGCGCGCGGAGGGCCGGATGCCGTAGCCGATGTGGCCGCCGGCGTCGAGGAGGAAGCCGTTCAGGTAGTGGCGCAGGTCGATGGCACCCAGATAGGTGTCGTCCTCGGCGATCCACCAGTACGTGGCGTGCACGCGGCCCTGCTCGACGGGGCGGGTCCGGTCCCCGTACCCGCGCAGCCGCTCCGTCCAGGCGGCGAAGCCCTCGGGACTGTCCACGTCGTCCTCCGAGCCGAGTCCGGCGCCGTCCATGTGGGCGTCGGGGCCCCATTCCTCGCGGGCGGCGAGCCAGGAGGCGTGCAGGCGGGGGGAGGGGAGGACGAGCTCGGGCATCCGTCGACGGTAACAGCAGGGCGGGCCCCGCCGGGGTCCCCCGGTTGGCCCTGTCACAGGGCCGGGCGGCCCCGACTGTCCGACAGTGGGGGAAGGCACCGAGCCAGGGGGCGACACCACGCCGGAGGCGTACAGACCAATGGGACTCTTCGACTTCCTCAAGTCCGACAAGAAGAAGCACGAGGCCGCGGAGAAGGCCGCGGCGGCCGCGTCCGCCGACTACGCGGCGAAGTACACCGACGCCGTCTCGGCCACCAAGGCCGCCGCCGAGCGCATGGCCGCCGCGGCCCCGCCGAAGCCCGCGCCGCACACCCCGACGCCCACGTCCGCCGCGCACAAGGCGGTGCCGGCGGCTCCGGCGCCCAAGCCGATGCCGGCCGCCAAGAAGCGTACGTACACCGTGCGGGAGGGCGACTCGCTCTCCGCGATCGCCCGCCGGGAACTGGGCAACGAGGCCCGCTGGCGCGAGCTCTACGCGATGAACAGGGGGGTCATCGGCTCGAACCCCGAGCTCGTCCACCCCGGCCAGGTGCTCACCCTCCCCCACTGACCGCAGACGGCGAGAGGGCCCGGATCCCACGGATCCGGGCCCTCTCGCCATGCGGTCAGAGCCGGCTCACTCGTCCGCCGAGCCGTTGGAGACCTCGCGCTCCTTCGCCGCCAGCTCGTCGTCGAAGCTGGCCTGCTCGCGCTCGCGCGACAGCTCCGTGGCGGCCGGAGGCTCGACGAGCCAGTCCGGGTTCGACTGCTGGTCCCACCACCGCCACGCCATGTACGCGGCGCCGGCCACCAGGCCGACCACGGCCACGTACTTGAACGCCCGGCCGGTCCGGCACCGCCGCTCGTGGCGCTTGACCAGCTTCTGGATCTCCTTGGCCGACACCTGGCCGCGCAGCGCCGCCAGGGCCGCGGTCGACCGGGACGCGGCCTCCTCGGCCACCGGCTGGGCCGCCGCCAGCGCGCTCTCCAGCCTCGGCTGCGTGTAGTCGGCCGCCTGCCGCGCCGCACGGCGCGTGTGGTGCACGGCCATCGTCGCCGCGCGGTCCACGTTCGGGGGCACGTGCGTGCGGGCCGCCCTCATCCTCGGGTGCAGATGCGCGTCGTACGCCGTACGGGCCTGGCGGGCCGCCTCGGCGGTCGCGTACGAGACCTTCGGTGCCAGCCGCTCGTTCGCCTCGGCCGCGTACTGCACGGCGGCTTCCCTGGCGGCCGCTGCGTACGGCGCCACCGCTTCCGCTGCGTGCCTCGCCGTGTCCCTGGCGCTTTCGGCGGCCAGGTGCACGCTGTCCTTGCGGGTCACAGGATCCTCCTCCTCGGTGGCGGACACAGTTCACCTTTCCACCCTTTGTCGGATCATGCCTGCCATACCGCTGGGCGGCATGCGTGACAGGGCATACGGGTGGAGGATTTCTGTGCCGCGCAGCGCTCCGTGGGAGGATCTGGACCGACAGTGATGACTATGGAAGGCAGATCCGTGGCCGAGAAGCTCTACGCCACCCTGAAGACCAACCACGGCGACATCGAGATCGAGCTCCTGGCGAACTTCGCTCCGAAGACGGTCAAGAACTTCGTGGAGCTGGCCACGGGCGCCCGCGAATGGACCCGTCCGACCGACGGCCAGAAGACCACCGATCCGCTGTACGACGGCACCGTCTTCCACCGCGTCATCAGCGGCTTCATGATCCAGGGCGGCGACCCGCTCGGCAACGGCACCGGCGGCCCCGGCTACCAGTTCGCCGACGAGTTCCACCCCGACCTGGCCTTCACCAAGCCGTACCTGGTCGCCATGGCCAACGCCGGCCCGGGCACCAACGGGTCCCAGTTCTTCATCACCGTCGCGCCCACCGCCTGGCTGACCCGCAAGCACACCATCTTCGGCGAGGTCACCGACAAGGCCAGCCAGAAGATCGTGGACGACATCGCCGGCCTGGGGACGAACCCGCGCACCGAGCGCCCCCTCGACGACGTGATCATCCAGTCCGTCGTCGTCGAGAAGCGCTGACCCCCGAGCCGTCGCCCCGGGAACCTTTCCGCCCCGCCCGTCCGTCCTGCATGCGTGGCAACCGATGGGGCCACAGCCGGACGACCGGCGGGGCGCACCGCCCGTCCCGCCGCTGACCGAGGGGACCGATGGACACCGACCGTCTGCCGGGCTGCTACCGCCACCCGGACCGCGACACGGGGATCCGCTGCACGCGCTGCGAGCGCCCCATCTGCCCCGAGTGCATGATCAGCGCCTCGGTCGGCTTCCAGTGCCCCGAATGCGTCCGTGACGGCTCCGGTACGGGGCACGCCCCGGCCGCGAACGCGCCGCGGACCGTCGCGGGCGGGGTGGTCGCCGCCGATCCGCACCTGGTCACCAAGATCCTCATCGGGATCAACGCCGCGGTGTTCCTGGTGGGCCTGCTCGCTCCGGCGGTCGTGGTCCAGCTGGAGCTGCTCGGGCGGTACGTCGAATACTTCGGCGGCCCCGTCGAAGGGGTCTCCACCGGCCAGTACTACCGGCTGATGAGCTCGGTGTTCCTGCATGTGGAGTGGTGGCACATCGGGGGCAACATGCTGGCCCTGTGGGTGATCGGCGGCCCGCTGGAGGCGGCCCTGGGCCGGGTCCGCTACCTCGCCGTGTTCCTGCTGGCGGGTCTGGGCGGAAGCGCCCTCGTCTATCTGCTGACGGCGCCGAACACGCCGACCCTCGGCGCCTCCGGCGCGATCTTCGGTCTGCTCGGCGCGACCGTCGTGCTGGTGCGCCGCCTGCGCTACGAGATGCGGCCGGTCATCACCATGGTCGTGCTCATGCTCGTGCTGACCTTCGTGCCCTTCGGCGGCAGCCTGTCCGTGTCCTGGCAGGCCCACATCGGCGGCCTGGTGACCGGCCTGCTGGTCGGTCTGGGCATGGTCGGACCGGCCGCCGGCAGGACGCGCACACTGGTCCAGTGGGGGACCTGTGGAGCGGCGTTCCTGCTGGCAGCGGCGGTGGTACTGGTGCGTACGGCCGAACTCACCTGATCACACCGGCGTCAACGCTCCACAGAGTTATCCACAGATCTTCTGTCTTTTCCTCAGGTGTGGATGACGCTGTGGATAACTCATGGGGAGAGCTTGTCGGACCCGGTGCGCCTGTGCTTGCCGGCGCGTGATCAGGGGCCGGTCACTTCCACTGCGTGGACACGCCGAATCCCGCCGCGATGAAGCCGAATCCGACCACGATGTTCCAGTTGCCCAGTGCCTCGATCGGCAGCTGGGTCTCGGTCACGTAGAAGACGACGATCCACGCGAGACCGATCAGGAAGAACGCCAGCATGACCGGGGCGACCCAGCTGCGGTTGGTCAGCCTGATGGTCTGCGCCTGCTTCGCCGGCGGCGGCGTGTAGTCGTCCTTCTTGCGGATACGTGACTTCGGCACGAGGGGCTCTCCTGTCGATGCGCTGGGGACCTTGCCTGCCCCGGGCGTCCGTTAGCGTAGTGGACCTGTGGCGTTGAAGGAGAAGGGTACGTTGAGCAATTCCGACGACTCCTCCGCGGGTCCCCGTCGCCGGGCCAGAGCGGTCCGGCTGCTGACGGCCGCCGTTTTCGCCCTGGCCGGTCTCATCTTCGTCACCAGTTTCAACACCTCCAAGGGTACGAACATCCGGACGGACGCCTCGCTCCTCAAGCTCTCGGACCTCATCCACGAGCGCAGCCAGAACAACGCGCTGCTCGAACAGAGCACCGCGGCCGCCCGCGGCCGGGTGGACGCCCTCGCCGACCGCGACGACGGCAGCACCAAGGCCGAGGACGCGAAACTGGCCGCCCTGCGGGTCGCCTCGGGCACCGAGCCGCTGTCCGGCAAGGGGCTCACGGTCACCCTGAACGACGCCCCGCCGAACGCCACCGCCCGCATCCCCAACGTGCCCGAGCCGCAGCCCAACGACCTGGTGATCCACCAGCAGGACCTCCAGGCCGTGGTGAACGCCCTGTGGCAGGGCGGCGCCGAGGGCATCCAGGTCATGGACCAGCGGCTGATCTCCACCAGCGCGGTGCGCTGCGTCGGCAACACGCTGATCCTCCAGGGCCGCGTCTACTCGCCCCCGTACAAGGTCAGCGCCGTCGGGGACCCGGCCGCGCTGCGCAAGGCGCTCGCCGCCTCCCCGGCCCTGCAGAACTACCAGCTGTACGTGTCGGCGTACGGACTGGGCTGGAAAGTGGACGAGCACAAGGAGCTGACACTCCCCGGCTACTCCGGCACAGTGGACCTCCACTATGCGAAGCCGCTGGACGCCGCCTCCGCGAGCAGTACGCCGTGACGTCGTACTGCGCCTGGTGGTGCGGACGTTCAGCGAGGTGTGCCTGACGGCCGGCACGCTGATCGTGCTGTTCGTGGCGTACGTCCTGCTGTGGACCGGGGTCAAGGCCGACCGGGCCATGGACGGGGAGATGGCCCGGATGCGCGACCGCTGGGCCTCGGCGGGGGCGCCGGCCCCCGCGCCCGCCGCCACCCCGCAGCCCGCGCCACCGGAGCAGGAGCAGGAGCAGCCCGGATACCCGCCGGGCCGGGCCTTCGCCGAGATGTACGTCCCTCGCTTCGGCCCGGACTGGAACAAGCCGGTCCTGGAGGGCACCGGCACCGAGCTGCTGAAGAAGGGCCTCGGCCACTACGCGGGCACCGGCCGCCTCGGAGGCACCGGGAACTTCTCGGTCGCGGGCCACCGGCGGACGTACGGCGACCCCTTCAAGGACTTCCCCGAGCTGCGCCCCGGGGACGCCGTGATCCTCAAGGACGCGACCACCTGGTACACGTACACGGTCCGCGGCGAGCCGCTGCGCACCCTGCCCACCGACATCGGGGTGGTCGACCCCGTGCCGCGCCGGTCGCCCTTCACCGGACCCGGACGGTACCTGACGCTCACGACCTGCGACCCGGAGTGGGGCCACAGCCACAGGCTGGTCGTCTGGGCGGAGCTGACCGGGACCCGCACGCTCGCCCAGGGGCGGCCGGAGGGTTTGCCGAGCTGACCCACCCGGCCGGGCCGCTGCCTTTAGTCTGTTGGCGTACCGCCCCCGCGGTGCGGTGGTCGATCGTGGACGGATAGGAAACAGACGGCATGTACGGCTGGATCTGGCGGCATCTGCCGGGCAACGCGTGGGTTCGCGCGCTGATCTCTCTCGTACTGGTCCTCGGAGTGGTCTTCGTGCTCTTCCAGTACGTCTTCCCGTGGGCCGAGCCGCTCCTCCCGTTCAACGACGTAACGGTGGACGAGGGATCGGGAGCCACTCCGTGAGCGCGCGCATTCTGGTTGTCGACAACTACGACAGCTTTGTCTTCAACCTGGTCCAGTACCTGTACCAGCTCGGCGCGGAGTGCGAGGTGCTGCGCAACGACGAGGTCGAACTCGCCCACGCACAGGACGGCTTCGACGGCGTGCTGCTGTCGCCCGGACCGGGCACGCCGGAGCAGGCGGGCGTCTGCGTCGACATGGTCCGCCACTGCGCCGACACCGGTGTCCCGGTCTTCGGCGTGTGCCTCGGCATGCAGTCCATGGCCGTGGCGTACGGGGGCGTCGTGGACCGGGCTCCCGAGCTGCTGCACGGGAAGACCTCGCCGGTGGTGCACGAGGGCCTCGGCGTCTTCGCGGGGCTGCCGTCGCCGTTCACCGCGACCCGCTACCACTCGCTCGCGGCCGAGCCGGGGACCCTGCCGGACGTGCTGGAGGTGACCGCGCGCACCGAAGACGGGATCATCATGGGGCTGCGGCACCGGGAGCACGACGTCGAGGGCGTGCAGTTCCACCCCGAGTCGGTGCTGACCGAGTGGGGCCACCGGATGCTCGCGAACTGGCTGGTGCGCTGCGGGGACGCGGGGGCCGTCGAGCGCTCGGTGGGGCTGGCCCCGGTGGTGGGCAAGGCCGTCGCGTGACCGCGGTCGCGCCGTCCGCGCCCACGGAGGGCCGGGCCGCGCGGCGCAGAGCAGCTCAGGAGGCGGCGAAGCGCACGCGCAGGCGCAGCGGGGGCCGTCGGCGCAGGCGGCCCGCGTCGGGCGGCCCGGTGGTCGCCCTGAGCCGGCTCGCCGGGGAGCTGTTCATCACGCTGGGCGTGGTGATGCTGCTGTTCGTCGCCTACCAGCTCTGGTACACGAACGTACTGGCGGAGCGGACGGCGAACGGGGCGGCCGGCTCGCTGCAGAAGAACTGGGAACGCGACCCCGGCGGGGCCGCCGCCCCGCAGATCTCGGCGTTCGAGCCCGGGGAGGGCTTCGCGATCCTCCACATCCCGAAACTGGACGTGAAGGTGCCGGTGGCGGAGGGGGTCAGCAAGCCGAAGGTGCTCGACAAGGGGATGGTCGGGCACTACGGGGACGGCGCGCTGAAGACGGCGATGCCGGCCGACAAGCAGGGCAATTTCGCGCTGGCGGGCCACCGCAACACCCATGGCGAACCGTTCCGCTTCATCAACCGGCTGGTGCCGGGGGACCCGGTCGTGGTCGAGACGCGGGACGCGTACTACACGTACGAGATCACCTCGTCGCTGGCGCAGACCCCGCCGACGAACGTCTCGGTGATCAAACCGGTGCCGGAGGGCTCGGGCTTCACCGCCCCGGGCCGGTACATCACGCTGACGACCTGCACCCCCGAGTTCACGAGCACCTACCGGATGATCGTATGGGGCAGGATGACCGACGAACGCCCCCGCAGCCAGGGTGCTCCGCCCGCGCTGGCCAGCCCGTAAGGACGAACAAGCAGTGTCACGTGCCGCGTCGCCGCCCCCGAGCCGCAGTGTGCTCGCCGGGTTCCTGAGCCTGCTGGGCGAGTTCCTGATCACCGTGGGCCTCGTCCTCGGCCTGTTCGTCGCGTACTCGCTGTGGTGGACGAACGTGCTCGCGGACCGGCAGGCGTCGGCGCGCGGCAACGAGATCCGCCAGCAGTGGCAGACCGGCCCGGGGGCGAACGGGGCCGCGGCGCCGGGGGCGCTGGACACCAAGGACGGCATCGGCTTCCTGCACGTACCGGCCATGAAGAACGGCGAGGTCCTGGTCAAGCAGGGCACGGCGCCGGACGTCCTCGACGACGGCGTGGCCGGGTACTACACGGACCCGGTGAAGGCGGCCCTGCCCTGGGAGGCGTCGGGGAACTTCGCCCTGGCGGCGCACCGGGACGGGCACGGCGCGAAGTTCCACAACATCGACAAGGTGAAGAACGGCGACGCGGTCGTCTTCGAGACGCGGGACACCTGGTACGTGTACAAGGTCTTCGCGGAGCTGCGCCAGACGTCGAAGTACAACGTGGACGTGATCTCCGCGGTCCCGAAGGAGTCGGGCCGGACGGCGCCGGGCCGCTTCATCACGCTGACGACCTGCACACCGGTGTACACGTCGAAGTTCCGCTACATCGTGTGGGGCGAGCTGGTGCGCACGGAGAAGGTGGACGCGCAGCGCACGCTCCCGGCGGAACTGCGCTGACGGCGCCGGTGCGCTGACACGGGAAAGCCCCTGTGAGCGGCCTCAGAGCCGCTCACAGGGGCTTTCCCGTGTCTCCGCGGGGAAAGGGGCCTACTAGCTCCGGCCGCCCGTCAGGCCGTCGAAGATGCTGCCGCCGCCGTTGTTGCCGCCGTTCTGCTGGCCGGCCACCGTCTGGACGTTGATGACCCGGCCCGCTTCGACCGGGGTGCCCGCCGGCGGGTCGGTGATCATGACGATCGCCTTGTCGTCCGTCGGACCCGCGATGACCTGGAGGCTCAGGCCCCGGCTCGCCAGGTCCGCCTTGGCCTGGGCGACGGTCTTGGTGATCAGCTGCGGGACCTGGGTCTGCTGCGAGGCCTTGGCGATCTGGACGTTGACCGTCGTGCCCACCGCGAGCTGCTCGCCCGGCTGGAACTGCTGCTGGACGATCGTCTTCGGCGCGGCTCCGGGGGAGTCGACCTCCGTCTGGCTGCCCAGCTTGAGCTTGGCGTCGTTCAGCGCCTTGATCGCCTGCTCCCGGGTCTTCCCGAGGAGGTCCGGCATCTCGGACTTCGCCTGTTCCTTGGCGACGGTCACCGTGACGGTCGAGCCCTTCTGGGCCGTGCCGTTCTTCGGGTCCTGGTCCAGGACGGTGCCGGCGGGCCGCTCGGACTCCTGGGTCTTCTTCTCGACGGCGAAGCCCTTGTCCTTGAGCGCCTTCTCCGCGTCCTCGAACTTCAGGTTGAGGACGTTGGGCACCGGAAGGTCCGGCGCGCCCGAGGAGACCTTGACCTTGACCGTGAAGCCCTTGTCGACCTTGGTGTCGGGCGCCGGGTTCTGCGAGCAGATGTTGCCCTTGGGCTGGTTGTCGCAGGCCTCGTCGGCTTCCTTCTCGACCTTGAGCCCGACGTTGTCGCCGGTCTTCTGGGCCTGCTCCAAGGTCTGGCCGATGAGCTTGGGCACGCTGGGCCGGTTGTCGGCGCCGCCGCTGAAGAGGGAGCGCCCGATGAGGATCGCGCCGACCAGGACGAGGATGCCCGCCGTGACCAGCAGGATCGTCGAGGCCCTGCTCTTCTTCTGCGGGCGCCGGCCGTGGCCGCCCTGGTCGTAGCCGCCCTGGCCCTGGTCCCCGTACCCGTATCCGCCGCCTTCGCCCGGGGGCATCGGCGGGAGCATCGAGGTCTGGCCCGCGTCGGCCGTGCGCAGGGCCGTGGTGGGCTGGTCGTAGCCCTGGTGACCGTAGCCGTGGCCCTGATCGGGGTAGCCGTAGCCGGGCGCGCCCATGGCCACGGCGGCCGCGACGGGCTGGCCGTCGAGGCAGGCCTCGATGTCGGCGCGCATCTCGTCGGCGGACTGGTAGCGGTAGTCGGGGTCCTTGACCAGCGCCTTCAACACGATCGCGTCCATCTCGGGCGTGATCTCGGGGTCGAAGTTCGACGGCGGCTGCGGTTCTTCCCGTACGTGCTGGTACGCCACGGCGACCGGGGAGTCGCCGATGAACGGCGGCCGGACGCTGAGGAGTTCGTACAGCAGGCAGCCCGCGGAGTAGAGGTCGGAGCGCGCGTCGACCTGCTCGCCCTTGGCCTGCTCCGGGGAGAGGTACTGGGCGGTGCCGATGACGGCCGCGGTCTGCGTCATGGTCATGCCGGAGTCGCCCATGGCGCGGGCGATGCCGAAGTCCATGACCTTGACCTGGCCGGTGCGGGTGAGCATCACGTTGGCGGGCTTGATGTCACGGTGCACGATGCCGGCGCGGTGCGAGTACTCGAGGGCCTGGAGGATGCCGATGGTCATTTCCAGGGTGCGCTCGGGCAGCAGCTTGCGGCCGGAGTGCAGGAGCTCGCGCAGGGTGGAGCCGTCGACGTACTCCATCACGATGTACGGGATGGAGATGTTGTCGACGTAGTCCTCGCCGGTGTCGTAGACCGCGACGATCGCCGGGTGGTTGAGCGAAGCGGCCGACTGGGCCTCGCGCCGGAACCGGGCCTGGAAGGACGGGTCGCGGGCGAGGTCGGCGCGCAGGGTCTTGACGGCGACGGTACGGCCGAGCCGGGTGTCGTGGGCGAGGTAGACCTCGGCCATGCCACCGCGGCCGAGCACGTGGCTCAGCTCGTACCGGCCGCCGAGGCGACGCGGCTCTTCCATAACGTTGCAGCCCTCTCCGTCAGTCCCGACCGCACCCGTGTGTGGTCCGGCGGTGTGCTGTTCGCGCAAAGGCTACCGGCCGATCGTCGGTGATCGGTTCGTGACCACAGGCTGATACCGGACCGGTACCGTACGCTCGGATCCGGGCGGGAACGGTGATGTGGATCACTCCGGTTCGGCTCTTGCGCTGCTGTCGGCCCTTGCGCTCCTCCGTCAGCCCTTGTTCTGGTTCTTCAGCACGGCTTCCATGACGGCCTTCGCGACGGGGGCCGCGAGGCCGCCACCGGTGATGTCCTCGCGGGAGGCTTCGCTGTCCTCGATGACGACGGCGACGGCGACCGGGGAGCCCTTGTCGGTCTTGGCGTAGGAGATGAACCAGGCGTAGGGGCGCTTGGCGTTCTTCTCACCGTGCTGGGCGGTGCCGGTCTTGCCGCCGACGGTGACGTCCTTGATCTTGGCCTTGCCGCCGGTGCCGTTCTCGTTCTCGACGACGTTGACCATCATCTGCTGGAGCTTCTGCGCGTTGGCCGCGGAGAGCGGGCGGCTCATCTCCTGCGGTTCGTGCTTCTCGATGACGTCGAGGTTCGGCGCGGTGAGCTGGTCGACCATGTACGGCTTCATCAGCTTGCCGTCGTTGGCGACGGCTGCGGCGACCATCGCCATCTGGAGCGGGGTGGCGGCGGTGTTGAACTGGCCGATCGCGGAGAGCGAGTTGCCCGGCCGGTCCATGTTCTTGTCGTAGACGCTGGCGAACGCCCGGACCGGGGTGTCGATCTTGTCGTTGTTGAAGCCGAACTTCTGCGCGGTCTCCAGCATCTTGTCCTTCGTCACCTTGTCGGCGATGTTGGCGAAGACGGAGTTGCAGGACACCTGGAGCGCGAAGTTGAGGGTCGCCTTCTCGCAGCCCTTGGCATGGTTGACCATCGGCGTCTGCGTCGTCGGCAGGAGGAACGGCTCGGGGGTGTCCGTCGGCGCGTTGATGTCGGTGACGACGCCGTGCTCCAGCGCGGCCGCGGCGGTGACGACCTTGAAGGTCGAGCCGGGCGGGTACGTCTCGCGCAGGGCCCGGTTGACGAGCTTCTTCTCCGGGCTGTCCTTCAGCTCGACCCAGTTCTTCTCGTCGGTCTTGGAGTTGCCGGCGAAGACGGAGGGGTCGTACGAGGGGGTGCTGACCAGCGCGAGGATGGCGCCGGTGCGCGGGTCGATGGCGGCGACGGCACCGGTCTTGTCGCCGAGCTTCTCGAAGGCGGCCCTCTGGGCCTCGGGCAGCAGAGTGGTGACGACGTTGCCGCCGGCCTTCTTCTCGCCGGTGAACATGCCGACGGTGCGGTCGAAGAACAGCCGGTCGTCGTTGCCGGTGAGGATCTTGTCTTCGAGGGATTCGAGCTGGGTGGAGCCGAAGGCCTGGGAGGCGTAACCGGTCACCGGTGCCCAGAGTGCGCCGTCGTTGTAGACCCGCTTGTACTTGTAGTCGCTGCCGTCGGTGGCGGCGGAGCCCGTGATGGCCTGGCCGCCCGCGACGATGATGTTGCCGCGCTGGGTGGCGTACTGGGCGATCTGGACCCGGCGGTTCTCCTTGCGGGTGCTGAGTTCGTCGGCCTGGACGTACTGGAGCCAGTTGGTGCGGATCAGCAGCGCGAGGACGAGCAGCCCGCAGAAGATCGAGATGCGACGCAGGGGCTTGTTCATGACGGGCGGACCACCTGGGTCATCTCGGAGTCGGGGGACGGAGCCGGGGCCGGGGCGGGGCGGCGTGCGGTGTCGCTGATCCGGATGAGGATCCCGATGAGGGCCCAGTTGGCGAGGACGGACGAGCCGCCGGACGCGAGGAAGGGCATGGTCATACCGGTCAGGGGGATGAGGCCCATGACTCCGCCGGCGACCACGAAGATCTGCAGGGCGAAGGCGCCGGAGAGGCCGATGGCGAAGAGCTTGCCGAAGGGGTCGCGGGCGGCGAGTGCGGTGCGCACACCGCGCTCGATGATCAGGCCGTAGAGCAGGAGGAAGGCCATGACGCCCGCGAGGCCGAGCTCCTCGCCGACCGTGGAGAAGATGAAGTCGGAGTTGGCGGCGAATCCGATGAGGTCGGAGTTGCCCTGGCCCCAGCCGGTGCCGAGCACCCCGCCGGAGCCGAAGCTCATGATCGACTGGCCGACCTGCTCGCAGGCGCCCGACTTCGTGTAGCAGGCGAAGGGGTCGAGCCAGGCGGTGACACGGGCCTTGACGTGGCTGGCGGTCGCGCCGACGACGGCCGCGCCGGCCACGCTCATGACGAGGCCGATGACGATCCAGCTGGTGCGCTCGGTGGCCACGTACAGCATGATCACGAACATGCCGAAGAAGAGCAGCGAGGTGCCGAGGTCGTTCTCGAAGACGAGGACGAGCAGGCTCATCGCCCAGATCATCAGGATCGGGCCGAGGTCGCGGCCGCGCGGCAGGTAGAGGCCCATGAAGCGGCGGCTGGCCAGCGCGAGGGCGTCGCGCTTCACCATCAGGTAGCCGGCGAAGAAGATCGCGATGACGATCTTCGCGAACTCGCCGGGCTGGATGGAGAAGCCGGCGACGCTGATCCAGATCTTCGCGCCGAAGACGTCGGCGCCGAGGCCCGGGATGACCGGCAGGATCAGCAGGACCAGCGAGGCGGCCATCGAGATGTACGTGAAGCGCTGCAGGGTGCGGTGGTCCTTGAGGAGCAGCAGCACGGCGGCGAACAGGGCGATCGCGAGCGCCGTGTACATCATCTGGCGGGGGGCCGACTCGGAGAACTGGCCGAACTGGCGCTTGGCCAGGTTCTGCAGCCGCTCCGACTGGTCGAGCCGCCAGATCAGGACGCAGCCGAGCCCGTTGAGCAGCGTGCCGATCGGCAGCAGCAGCGGGTCGGCGTACTTCGCGTAGCGGCGCACCACGAGGTGGGCGATGCCGGCGAGGACGGCCAGGCCGCCTCCGTACGCGATCATGCCCGGCGGCAGCTTGCCGTGGATCGACAGGCCCACGTTGGCGTAGGCGAAGATCGGGATGACCACGGCGAACGCGAGCAGCAGGAGCTCGGTGTTCCGCCGGCTCGGCAGCTCGATGGCGCCGATGGTGGTCGTGTTGGTGACTACGCTCATGGTGTGGCAGGCCCCCTGTGCCCGCGGGTGTGTACTACTGCTTGCCGCAGAGGCCGACCAGCGACTGCTCCGTGGGAGTCAGGCTGGGGCCGGGTGCCGGTGGGTTCTGCGCTTCCGCGGCGCGGCGCTCCTCGTCCTTCTTGCACGCGGTGACCTGGACGCCGAGTTCGTCGATCTTCTGACGGGCGCCGTCGAGGCTGGTCTCGGTGATGGTGGCCTCGACCAGCTTCCGCTTGAAGGGCGGCAGGTACTTCAGTTCGATGTCGGTGCGGTCGGTCTCCACCTTGGAGAGCTCCAGCGGCCCGAGGTTCTGGCTGATGCCGCGGAAGAGCGCCACGTGCTCGCCCTTGACGCCGATGTAGAACTGCGTCTGGGTCCAGCGGTGGGCGGCGTAGAGGCCGCCTCCGACCACACCGGCGACGATCAGCAGGATCAGGGTGCGGGTGGTCCACTTGCGCCCTTTGCTGCGGCGCCGGCGGGGGTGGTCGTACGTGTCCTCGTAGCGCGAGTCGTCGTCGTACGGGTCGGGTTCGCCGAAGCTGCCGTACGCGCCGCCGCCCTGGCTCTGGTCGGGGTATCCGTAGCCGGGGGCCTCGCCGCTGCCGGGGGGCCCGAAGGCGCCGGCCGGCGGGGGGGCCTGGCGGCCCAGGCCGGAGGCGCGGCCCGCCGGGGTCTGCATGGCGTTGCCGTCGAAGAGCTGGTGCTGGTTCTCGGCGACCGCGCCGACGACGACCGGGGTGTCGTTCAGCTGGGCGGCGAGGGTGTCGCCGCTGTCGGTGTCGAGGACGTCCGCGACGATGCAGGTGATGTTGTCCGGTCCGCCGCCGCGCAGGGCGAGCTGGATCAGGGCCTGCACGGTCTCGTGGGGGCCGTGGTAGCCGGCGAGGGTCTCTTCCAGGGTCTGGTGGGAGACGACGCCGGACAGCCCGTCGGAGCAGATGAGGTAGCGGTCGCCGGTACGGACCTCGCGGATGGAGAGGTCGGGCTCGACGGTGTCACCGCTGCCGAGCGCCCGCATGAGGAGCGAGCGCTGCGGGTGGGTGGTGGCTTCCTCTTCGGTGATGCGGCCCTCATCGACGAGGCGCTGCACCCAGGTGTGGTCCTGGGTGATCTGCGTGAGGACGCCGTCGCGGAGCAGGTAGGCGCGGGAGTCGCCGACGTGGACGAGTCCGAGGCGCTGGCCGGTCCACAGGAGCGCGGTCAGGGTGGTGCCCATGCCCTCAAGCTGGGCGTCCTCCTCGACCATGACGCGCAGCTGGTCGTTGGCGCGCTGCACGGCCGTGGCGAGCGACGTGAGGATGTCGGAGCCCGGGACATCGTCGTCGAGCTGCACGAGGGAGGAGATCACCTCGGAGCTGGCGACCTCGCCGGCGGCCTGGCCGCCCATGCCGTCGGCGACCGCGAGGAGACGGGGACCGGCATAGCCGGAGTCCTCGTTGCCCTCGCGGATCATGCCCTTGTGGGATCCGGCGGCGAACCGCAGGGACAGACTCATGCGCACCTGCCCAGTCGATTCCTCCGGGTACAACCGGTCTCGAGCCACACTGCCCACCCTCCGGTCGGGAGCGCGCTCGGGTCCGTGTCCTGGGTGGTCCGGACTGCCGCGGCTCGCTCGCTCCGCTCGCTCATTCTCGTACTACTTCCGCAGCTCGATGACGGTCTTGCCGATGCGGATCGGGGCGCCCGGCGGAATGGGCGTCGGGGTGGTCAGCCGGGTCCGGTCGAGATACGTGCCGTTGGTGGACCCGAGATCCTCGACGATCCACTGGCCGTCACGGTCGGGGTAGATCCTGGCATGGCGGCTGGACGCGTAGTCGTCGTCCAGCACGATCGTTGAGTCATGTGCCCGGCCGAGCGTGATCGTCTGCCCCGCGAGGGCGACCGTGGTGCCCGTGAGGGTGCCCTCGGAGACGACGAGCTTGGTAGGCGCTCCGCGGCGCTGGCGCTGCTGTGGCGGCGCGGCGGCCTGGCGGCCGCCGCCGCCCTGCGCGGGCGCTCCGGGCGCGTTCCCGCCGCGGCGCGAGCCGCGCTGGGTGACGCGCGTACCGAAGAGGTCGCTGCGGATGACCTGGACGGCCACGATGACGAACAGCCACAGAACGGCCAGGAAACCCAACCGCATGACCGTCAGGGTCAGCTCTGACATTGCCCCCGCTTCACCCTTCGGCTTGCCGGTAAATGATGGTGGTGCTGCCCACGACGATCCGCGAGCCGTCGCGGAGCGTAGCGCGGGTGGTGTGCTGCCCGTCCACCACGATGCCGTTGGTGGACCCGAGATCCTGGATCGTCGAGGGCGTTCCGGTCCGGATCTCACAGTGCCGGCGCGAGACGCCGGGGTCGTCGATCCGCACATCGGCTTCGGTGCTTCGGCCGAGTACGAGCGTGGGGCGCGAGATTTGGTGGCGGGTGCCGTTGATCTCGATCCAGTGGCGCCGGGTGGCGCCTCCGGCGGCTACGGGAGCCGGCCCCGCGGCGCCCGGCCGGCGCGCGGGTGCGCCTGGGGGCGGTCCGGCCGGCATCGGCGGTGCGGCGACGGGCGGATAGCCGTATCCGCCCTGCTGGTTCTGGGGGGCGGCCTGCGGCGCCGCCTGGGAGGTGCTGGAGGCGAGCGTGCGGCTGCGGACCCGGTAGAGCCCGGTGTCGAGGTCGTCGGCCTTCTCCAGGTGGACCTTGATCGGTCCCATGAAGCTGTAGCGCTGCTGCTTGGCGTAGTCGCGGACGAGGCCCGCGAGCTCGTCGCCGAGCTGCCCCGAGTAGGGGCTCAGACGCTCGTAGTCGCCGGTGCTGAGCTCGACGATGAAGTCGTTGGGGACGACCGTCCGCTCCCGGTTCCAGATCGTCGCGTTGTTGTCGCACTCGCGCTGGAGGGCGCCGGCGATCTCGACGGGCTGGACCTCGGACTTGAACACCTTGGCGAAGGTGCCGTTCACCAGACCTTCGAGTCGCTGCTCGAACCGCTTCAGGACTCCCATGGGGCACCTCCTCCGTCGTTGTCGCCCTGTACTGCTTACTGATCGTATCCACGCGTGGCGGATTCGGCTGGTTCCCCCTGGGTCCCATGCGCATGAGTGTTGGTACTCACAAGGGATCGTAGGGGCGCTCAGGGGACAGTGTCCCGCACCGGGAGCGCGGTGCGGGAGGGGCAATCGGAACCGGGTCCGGGGGTGCCGGGAAAGCGATGTGAATCCACCCCGTCCGACGTGCTAATGTTTCGACGTCGCCAGGGGAACGGACCGAAAGGGAAGATCCACTGGGGAGCTGCTCGGGCGAGTGGCGGAACGGCAGACGCGCTGGCTTCAGGTGCCAGTGTCCTTCGGGACGTGGGGGTTCAAATCCCCCCTCGCCCACATCGACGAAACGGTCGTCATCGCGAAAGCGGTGGCGGCCGTTTCGCATTTCCCGTGCGCCGGTGGGGTGTTGATCGCGGGCGGGGCGATCCCGTGCCGTGTTCGGGGAGTTGGGAGTCCCGCCACCGGTCTCGGTCACGGTGACGGGTGGAGCGGCCTTGGTGTCCGCCGGACGACTTTCGTCGGGCAGGGCGCGACGAAAGAGGGCGGCCCGGCGGGGGCGGCGGTGTCTAGGGTCGGGCGCGTGGATGCGACGGCGAGGATGCGGGCGGGCTGGGACTGGCTGAAGGGGCCCGAGCCGTGGACCCGGCGGATGCTGGCGGGCGATCTGGTGATCGCCGGGGTGATCGCGCTGCTCGGGCTGGGTGTCGAGGAGCTCGACAACGGCAGCGTGGAGCGGATGGCGGCCAGCGCCGCGGTTGTGGTGCTGCTCACGTTGGCGAGGCGCCGGCTGCCGGCCACGACCCTGATCGTCGCGTCGGCGGTCTCCCCGTTCCTTCCCGGCTCGTTCCTGATCACCATCCTGCTGGGCTGGTCGGCGGGGCGCCGGATCGTCGGGGTGGGCCGGGCGCTGACCGCGTTCACCGTGGCCTTCCTCGCCGCCGTCGGCTTCGGCGTGGTGCAGGCGTGGTCCGACCAGCGGCCCGTCCTGGTGATCGTGTTCTCCACGCTGATCTTCCTCGCGACGACGGTGATGCCGGGTCTGGCCAGCCGCTACTGGTCGCAGCGCCGGACCCTGCTCCAGGCGCTCCAGGAGCGCAACGGGCAGCTGATGCGCGAGCGCGTGATGGTCGCCGGGCAGGCCCGGCTGCGGGAGCGCCAGCGGATCGCCCAGGACATGCACGACAGCCTGGGCCACCAGCTGGCGCTGATCGCCGTGCACACCGGCGCCCTGGAGGTGGACCCGCAGCTCACCGAGCGCCAGCGCGAGGCGGTGGGGGTGCTGCGGCAGGCCTCGGTCGCGGCGATGCACGAGCTGCGCGAGGTCGTCGGGATCCTGCGGGACGGCGTCGAGGCGCCGCTGCCGGCCGAGGAGGCGCAGCCGGCGGCGCGCGGGGTGGCCGGGATCGCCGGGATCGTGGAGGCGGCGCGGGGCGCGGGGACCGACGTACGGATGACCGTGTCGGGGCGGCCGAGGCCGCTGGTCGCGGCGTGCGACCACGCGGCGTACCGGATCGTGCAGGAGGCGCTGACCAATGCGTACAAGCACGCTTCGGGGGCGCCGATCTCGGTGGAACTGCGGTACGAGGACGACTCGCTGGTGGTGGAGATCGCCAACGGGCCGGCGGCCGGGCCGGGCGTCGGCGCGGTGGTCTCGGGTGGGCAGGGGCTCACCGGGCTGCGGGAGCGGGCCCGGCTCGTCGGCGGGATGGTGCACGCGGGCGGGACCGAGGGCGGCGGCTTCCGGGTGGCCGGCGTGCTCCCGTACGGGGCGGAGCCGGCGGGGATCGAGGACATCGCCGACGACTTCGGGCAGCAGGCACAGGCGCAGGCCCAGGCCCGGGGGTTCGCGGTGGCGCCGCCGCCGATGGACTGGGCGGCGGTGGACAAGGAGCTGGCCGTGGGGGGCCGCAGCCGGGCCGGGGGCGTCGCGATGGGCTGCGGGATCGCCGTCGCGGCGGTGGTGCTGCTGGTGATCGTGATCGGGGCCGGGGTGGTGCTTCTCGTGGGCTCTGCGGGCAGCGCGATGATCAGCCAGGCCGACTACGACAAGGTCCGGGTGGGCGAGTCGGAGGAGGCGGTCCGCAAGAAGCTGCCCGACGGCGAAAGCTTCATGACCGAGGGTCTGGACCGGAAGGGCCCGGAGCGGCCGGCGGGCTCGGACTGTCTGGCGCTGCTGTCCTCGGACGACTCGGGGCTGACCACCGATACTGTTTTCCGGTTCTGCTTCAAGGACGGCAAGCTGATCGACAAGCAGGCGTACCAGTCCGAGCAGTAGGAGCGCGGGTGACAGCCAAGGTGATCCGAGTGGTGATCGCTGACGACGAGCCGCTGATCAGGGCCGGGATCAGGATGATCCTGACCTCGGCACCGGACATCGAGGTCGTCGCGGAGGCGTCGAACGGGCGCGAGGCCGTGGACCTGGCCCGCGCGCACGTGCCGGACGTGATGCTGCTGGACATCCAGATGCCGGTGATGGACGGGCTGACCGCGCTCGGCGAGCTGGGGCGGGCGGTGCCGGAGGTCAGGGCGCTGATCCTGACCACCTTCGGGGAGAAGGAGAACGTGCTGCGGGCGCTGGGCTCGGGCGGCGCGGGGTTCCTGCTGAAGGACACGGCGCCCGGCGAGCTGATCGGCGCGGTCCGGGCGGCCGCGGCCGGGGACGCGTACCTCTCGCCGGGGGCGACCCGGCACGTGGTCGACCAGCTGGCCTCGGGGCGGGGCGCGGCGCGCGGCGAGGAGGCCCGGCGGCGGGTGGCGGAGCTGAGCGAGCGGGAGCGCGGGGTGCTCGCGCTGCTGGGTGAGGGGCTGTCGAACGCGGACGCGGGCCGGCGGCTGCACATGAGCGAGGCGACGGTGAAGACGTACGTGAGCCGCATCCTCTCGAAGCTGGGCTGCGAGAACCGGGTTCAGGCCGCCCTGCTGGCCAGGGACGCCGGGCTCTAGATACGGTCGGGCCGAATCGATGTTGGTGGAGCCGGGCGGATCGATGCCGTCGGGCCGGGACAGTACGACGGGTACGGGCGGGGGCGGCACGGATGGTGTTGGTACCGGAGCAGCGAGTGGCGGAGCCGGCAGGGGCGCTGGGCGCGCCGTCCGGCGGGCGGATCCCGTCCGTCGACGGGTTCGCGGCGCGGGCCGTGGCGGGTTCGCCCAAGGAGGCGGGCAAGGCTCTGCGGCTGCGGGTTCCGCGCTCGGCGCACGCGCACTTCGAGGCCCCGGCCACACGGCCGGACGCGGTGCGGGCGGTGGAGGAGTCCAACGTCGGGCGGGTTCCCGAACTGGCGCCGATACGGGTCGGCCGGATGGCCGCGAACCCCTTCGCGTTCCTGCGCGGGGCGGCCGGGCTGATGGCGCACGACCTGTCCGGGGGCCCGGTGACCGGTGTCGGCGCACAGATCTGCGGTGACGCCCACGCGGCGAATTTCGGTCTGTACGGGGATGCCCGCGGCCGGCTCGTCATCGACCTGAACGACTTCGACGAGACCGTGTTCGGCCCGTGGGAGTGGGACGTGAAGCGGCTCGCGACCTCGCTGGTCCTGGCCGGGCGGGTGGCCGGCGCGGACGAGGACACCTGCCGGGCCGCGGCGCACGACACGGTGGGCGCGTACCGCCGGACCATGCGGCTGCTGGCCAAGCTGCCGGCGCTGGACGCCTGGAACGCCATCGCGGACGAGGAGCTCGTCTCGCACACCGATGCCCGGGACCTGCTGGGCACCTTGGAGCGGGTCTCGGAGAAGGCCCGCAACAACACCTCGGCGCGGTTCGCAGCCAAGTCCACCGAGGCGGACGCAGGCGGGGCCCGTCGCTTCGTGGACGCGTTGCCGGTGCTGCGCCGGGTCGGCGACGGCGAGGCGGCGGCCGTGGCGGCCGCGCTGGGTCCGTACCTGAAGACCCTCCAGGGCGACCGGCTGCCGCTGCTGGCCCGGTACGCCATCCATGACGTGGCCTTCCGGGTGGTGGGCACCGGGAGCGTCGGCACCCGCTCGTACGTGGTGCTGCTGCTGGACCACCGGGGCGAGCCGCTGGTGCTCCAGGTGAAGGAGGCGCGGCCGTCGGTGCTGCTGCCGTACCTGCCCGGGCTGGGCTTCGAGAGCGCGGTCGAGGAGCACGAGGGCCGCCGGGTGGTGGCCGGGCAGAAGCGGATGCAGGTGGTCTCGGACATCCTGCTGGGCTGGACCACGGTGGAGGGGCGGCCGTACCAGGTACGGCAGTTCCGCAACCGCAAGGGCAGCGTGGACCCGGCGGCGCTGGCCCCCGACCAGATCGACGACTACGGGCGCATGACCGGCGCCCTGCTGGCCCGGGCGCACGCGCACAGCGCCGATCCGCGGCTGCTGGCCGGGTACTGCGGCAAGAATGACGAGCTGGACGAGGCGATGGCCACCTTCGCGGTGGCGTACGCCGACCGGAGCGAGGCCGACCACGCGCACCTGGTGGCCGCGGTGAAGTCCGGGCGGATCGCGGCGGAGGCCGGGGTCTGATCGGGGCGGGGCCGTGGGCCCGGGTCCTGAGCCACGGTCGTGGAGTCACGGGCCCGGGGTCACGGTCGCGGGTCGATGTTTCACGTGAAACATCGACCCGGGCCGACCGGCCGTAGGCTGGCCGGGTGAGCGAGCAGCAGACTGAAGAGACGGGCGACGAGCGTCCCGAGGCACGCCTGGAGCGGGCCGTTCGGGCCGCCGAGCAGGCGCTGATCGAGTTCGAGATCGCGGTGGAGACCTTCCGGGTGGAGGTGGAGAACTTCTCCCGGCTACACCACCAGAAGCTCGGCCCGATGTACTCGCGGCTCGACGAGCTGGATGCACTGATCGCCGAAGCGAAGGCGGAGCGCAGCGGGGACGCCGAGGATCTGCGACGGGCCCGGGACGCCCGCTCGCTGGTGATGCCGATGCCCGGGGTGGACGAGCTGTTCCACGACTGGATGGACTCGGAGGGCATTTCCGACGACGCGTCGGCGATGCTCACCGACCGGCCGGTGCGGCCCCCGCAGCGGGTGCGGCCGACGGAGGAGGTACGCCGCCTCTACCGCGAGCTGGTCCGCCAGGCACACCCGGACCTCGCCCGGGACGAAGCCGAGCGCGAGCGCCGCGATGCGTTCATCGCGCGGGTCAACGCGGCGTACGGGCGCGGCGAGGAGCAGTTGCTGCGCGAGCTGGCCGAGGAGTGGGCGGCGGGTCCCGTGCCGGAGGCCGTACGGCGGCTGAACGAGAGCGAGGAGCTGTACGCCCGGCTGGAGTGGCTGGCGCGGCGCAAGGAGCTGCTGTCGACGGTGGCGCGCGAGCTGGAGGACAGCGCGATCGGATCGATGCTGCGGATGGCGCCGGAGGATCCGGACCGGCTGCTGGAGGAGATCGCGGAGCAGCTGCTCGCGGATGTCGCGAAGCGTGAGGCGGAGCTCGCCGCGCTCGTTGGATAGGTTGGGACACAGATCTGCGATGAGAGAAGGCGACGTATGAACTTCGGACCGCTTCCCTCGGTGGACGCCGCCGCGGTGCCCTCCGAAGGCTTTGTCCTCGACGTCCGTGAGGACGACGAATGGGCTGCCGGACATGTGGAAGGTGCCCTGCACATCCCGATGAGCGACTTCGTGGCCCGCTTCGGTGAGCTGACGGAGGCCGCCGAGGACGGCCGCCGCGTGCACGTGATGTGCCGGGTGGGCGGGCGCTCCGCGCAGGTCACCCAGTACTTGGTGCGCCAGGGCATCGACGCCGTGAACATCGACGGCGGCATGCAGGCCTGGGACGGCGCCGGGCGCCCGATGGTGACCGACAACGGGAACCCGGCCTTCGTGCTCTAGCGAACCTCAGGCGAGGGCGTGGGCGGCCAGCAGGTCGCCCAGCGCCTCCTCGTGCGCGGCGGCCGGGCCCAGCTGGAGCTCCAGCTGCTTGGCCCACGCGTGGTAGCGGTGCAGCGGGTAGTCGGTGTCGGCGCCGAAGCCGCCGTGCAGGTGCTGCGCGGTCTGCACGACCCTTCGTACCCCCTCCGAGGCCCAGATCTTGGCGACGGCGACGTCCCCGGCGCTCGGCAGCGGGCCGCCTGCTCCACCGGTCGCCGCGTCGAGGCGCCAGGCGGCCTGCCAGAGGGTGACCTCCATGGCGCGCAGGTCGATGTAGCGGTCGGCGGCCTGGACGGCGACGGCCTGGAACGTGGCCACGGGGAAGCCGAACTGCTCGCGCTTGCTGGTGTATTGGCTGGTCATGGTGAGCACGCCCGTGCCCAGGCCGAGCGCCAGGGCGCAGGTCCCGGTGGCGAGGAGCTGGCGCAGCCGCTCCCAGGCGCCCGGGGCGTCGATGAGATGGCTCGCGGGCACCCGTACGCCGTCCAGGGCGAGTTCGGCCAGCCGCTCCCCGCTCGTGGAGACCTGACCGGCCAGGGTGAGCCCCTCGGCGGTGCGCGGGACGAGCGCCATGACGGCCTCCCCTTCGCCGGTGTGGGCCGGTACGGCGATCCAGTCGGCGCCGTGCGCCCACGGGACGGCCGTCTGCACCCCGTCGAGGGTCCACCGGGTGCCCTCGCGGCGGGCGGTGACGGCGAGTTCCGCAGGATCGTGGCCGCTGCGGCCGTGTGCGGCGGCGGTGAGGACGAGCGTCCCGCGCCCGGCACCGGGCAGCAGGGCGGCGGCCAGTTCGGGGCTGCCGTGGGCCTGGACGGCCATGGCGGTGGCGCAGTGCTCCAGCAGCGGCACCCGGGCCAGCACCTTCGCCGCCTCGCGCAGCACCAGGCACAGGGCGATCGCGTCGAGCCCCGCGCCGCCGTGCTCCTCGGCGAGGACCAGGCTCAGCAGATCGGACGCGGCGAGCTTGGCCCACAGCGGCCGGTCGAAGTCCTCGGCGACGGCCCCGGGGGTCAGCGCGGGGCTGGGCACGCCGTCCGGGGCGACGTCCGCGAAGACGGCCTTCGCCGCCTCGACGGCGGCCTGCTGCTCCTCGGTGAAGGTGAAGTCCACTGCCTGTCCTCCCGCGCGCACCGGATCCCGGCCAGGCCCGGCCGGTCCGGACCTGACGGTGCGTCAAGATAGAGCACGCGGTTGAAAATGCACAGGGTGAGGAAAGGGACGGCCTCAGCGGTCGAAGTCGATCTCCACTTCCTCGGTCACCGCGTGCGACTGGCAGGCCAGCACGAACCCGGCCTCCGTCTCCTCCGACTCCAGCGCGAAGTTCCGGTCCATCCGGACCTCGCCCGTGACCAGGAACGCCCGGCAGGTGCCGCAGACCCCGCCCTTGCAGGCGTACGGGGCGTCCGCGCGGTTGCGCAGCACGGCGTCCAGCAGGGACTCGCCGTCCTGGACCGGCCAGGTCCCGGAGCGGCCGTCGAGGCGGGCCGTGACCCGTACGTGGGACGGGGCCGCGGCGGGGGCCGGCGCCGCCGAGTCCTCGACGTGGAAGATCTCCTCGTGGATCCGGGTCCGGACGACGCCGAGCGTGCCCAGCGCCCGCTCCGCGCCCATGACCAGCCCGTACGGGCCGCACAGGAACCAGCCCGTCACCTCCGCGACCGGCAGCAGCGCGGGCAGCAGGGCCTTCAGCCGCTCCTCGTCGAGGCGGCCGGACGGCAGCCCGGCCTCCTGCTCCTCGCGGGAGAGGACGGTCACCAGCTGGAACCGGTCCGGGAAGCGGTCCTTGAGGTCGGCGACCTCGTCCAGGAACATCGTCGACGCGGCCGTACGGTCGCTGCGGACCAGGCAGAACCGGGCGTCGGGCCGCTCCGCCAGCAACGAGGCGGCGATCGAGAGCACCGGGGTGATCCCGCTGCCGCCGACGATCGCCGCGTAGTGCCCGGCGGCCGGGGCGGCGGCCGGCTCCAGGACGAAGCGCCCGGCCGGGACCATCACGTCCAGCACGTCCCCGGCGGCGATCTCCTTGTGGGCGAACGTGGAGAACTCGCCGCCCTCCACCAGCCGCACGCCCACCCGCAGCGCCGCCGGGCCCGGGCCCGCGGGGGCCGGGGCGGGCGAGCAGATCGAGTACGTACGGCGGACCTCCGTGCCCTCGGGGGTACGGCGGCGCAGCGTGAGGTGCTGGCCGGGGGCGTGCAGGTACTCGCCGCGCAGCTCCTCGGGGACGCGCAGGGTCAGCGCCACCGAGTCGTCGGTGAGCCGGTCGACCGCCGCCACCGTCAGCGGGTGGAAGGCGCCGTGGCGCGCGGGGCGCCCGGAGCCCGACGTGGGCGACGGCGTGGACGCGGCCATCTACAGCTCCTTGAAGTGGTCGAACGGTTCACGGCAGGCGGTGCAGCGGCGCAGCGCCTTGCATGCGGTGGAGGAGAACCGGCTGAGCAGTTCGGTGTCGGTCGATCCGCAGTTCGGGCAGCGGACCGAGAGGGCGACCGGGACCGGCCCGCCGGCCGCGTGCGGGCGGGGCGGGGCGATGCCGAACTCGGCGAGCTTGCGCCGCCCCTCGGCGCTGATGTCGTCGGTGGACCAGGCCGGGGCCAGGACGGTGCGCACCCGCACGTCCGGGATGCCGTGGCCGGTCAGGACACGCTCGATGTCGGCGGACATGGCCTCGATGGCGGGGCAGCCGGTGTAGGTCGGGGTCAGGGTGACCTCGACGTGGCCGTCCTCGTACATCCGCACCCCGCGCATCACGCCGAGCTCGGTGAGGCTGATGACGGGCAGCTCGGGGTCGGGAACGGAGCCGGCCAGCTCGGCCAGCTCCGCCTCCAGGCGGGTCATCGCCTCGGTGGCCTCCGGTGCCGGTGCCTTGGGCCCGCCCGCAGGGGCCGCGGCACGGGGCGTGTCCGTCACCATGACGCCCCCGGATGGCTGCGGTGCAGGTGCTGCATCTCGGCGAGCAGTCTGCCGAAGGACTCGGTGTGCAGGCCCTGGCGGCCCGCCCCGGCGGCCCAGGCGCCGGTGCGCGGGCCTTCGGGGAGCGCGAGCCCGGCCCGCTCCAGCACGCCGCCCACGGCGGCCAGCCAGCGGCCCTCCAGGGCGGCCCAGTCCACTCCGTCGACGCCGTCCACCGGCTGGAACATCTCGCCGGTGTACTTCCACAGCGCGTCCAGGGCGGCCCGCATGCGGGCGCGGCTCTCCTGCGTGCCGTCGCCGAGCCGCAGGGTCCACTGCTCGGCGTGGTCGCGGTGGTACGCGGTCTCCTTGACGGCCTTGGCCGCGAGCGGGGCGAACGGGCCGTCGCCGGCCGCCAGTTCCGCGTAGAGCTCGTGCTGGTGGAAGGAGAAGTAGAGCTGGCGGGCGATGGTGTGGGCGAAGTCCCCGTTCGGCTGCTCGACCAGCTGGAGGTTGCGGAAGGACCGCTCCTCGCGCAGGAAGGCCAGCTCGTCCTCGTCGCCGGCCATGGACAGCAGGACGCGGGCCTGGCCGAGCAGGTCGAGCGCGATGTTCGCGAGGGCGACCTCCTCCTCCAGGACGGGGGCGTGACCCGCCCACTCGCCGAGGCGGTGGGAGAGGATCAGCGCGTCGTCCCCGAGCACGAGGGCGGCCGACCGGACGACCTCGGGCGCAGCGGCATCGGACTGAACGGCATCGGTGCTGGTCACAGGTGGTTCACCCCCTCGGGGATCTCGTAGAAGGTCGGGTGCCGGTACGGCTTGTCGGCCGACGGGGCGAAGAACGGGTCCCGCTCGTCCGGCGAGGACGCGGTGATCTCGGTGGAGGGCACCACCCAGATCGAGATGCCCTCGCCGCGCCGGGTGTACAGGTCGCGGGCGTTGCGCAGGGCCATCTCCGCGTCGGGCGCGTGCAGGCTGCCCGCGTGCGTGTGCGAGAGGCCGCGGCGCGAGCGCACGAACACCTCCCACAGTGGCCAGTTCTGCGTCATACCCCTGCCTCCTCGTTCGTCGCCGTGCTCTGTACGGCGTGGTGTGCGCTGTGCTTCTCCGCGTACGCCGCGGCCGCCTCGCGGACCCAGGCGCCTTCCTCGTGGGCCCGGCGGCGCTGGCCGATCCGCTCTTCGTTGCACGGGCCGTTGCCCTTGAGCACGTCCCAGAACTCCGCCCAGTCGATCGCGCCGAAGTCGTGGTGCCCGCGCTCCTCGTTCCACTTCAGGTCCGGGTCGGGCAGGGTCAGGCCCAGCGCCTCGGCCTGCGGAACGGCGATGTCCACGAAGCGCTGGCGCAGCTCGTCGTTGGAGTGCCGCTTGATCCGCCAGGCCATGGACTGCGCGGAGTGCGCCGATTCGTCGTCCGGCGGGCCGAACATCATCAGCGAGGGCCACCACCAGCGGTTCACGGCGTCCTGCGCCATCGCGTGCTGCGCCTCGGTGCCCTTGGACAGGGCCATGAGGAGCTCGAAGCCCTGGCGCTGGTGGAAGGACTCCTCCTTGCAGATCCGCACCATCGCGCGGGCGTACGGCCCGTACGAGCAGCGGCAGATCGGCACCTGGTTGGTGATCGCCGCGCCGTCCACGAGCCAGCCGATCGCGCCGACATCGGCCCAGGTCAGGGTGGGGTAGTTGAAGATCGAGGAGTACTTCTGCTTGCCGGAGTGGAGCTTGTCGAGCAGCTCGTCACGGCTGGTGCCCAGCGTCTCGGCGGCGCTGTACAGGTAGAGGCCGTGCCCGGCCTCGTCCTGGACCTTGGCCATCAGGATCGCCTTGCGGCGCAGCGAGGGCGCGCGGGTGATCCAGTTGGCCTCGGGCTGCATGCCGATGATCTCGGAGTGGGCGTGCTGGGCCATCTGGCGGACCAGCGAGGCGCGGTACGCCTCGGGCATCCAGTCGCGCGGCTCGACGCGCTCCTCGGCCGCCACGGCGGCGTCGAAGGCCGCCGCGAGCTGTGCCCCGAGGTCAGCCCCGAGGCCTGAGTCCTGCCCCGTTTCCGGGGTCACTGCCACCATCCCGGCCCCCTGCCAGAGATTGTTGACCGCCCGACCGACCGATCGTTCGGTTCGTACTCTTCAATGGTGGGTCGGCGGCCCGTAGGGTGTCAACCTCTGAGGTCAAACCCTGTGGACGCCGGACGATCGGGGGCGGGATGGAATCGAACGAGCGCGAGCCCGCGGAAGCAGCCGCTCCGCCGGTCGCCGCAGCCGCCGTCCCGTCGGCCCGTCCCCCGGCGGATCCGCCGGTCGAGCCCCTGGCCAAGCCCCCCGTCGACCCGGCGGCCGAGCTGCCCGTCGACCCGGCGGAGCCGGCGCTGGCTCCCGGGATCGCGGGCCTGTCCGCCCCGTACCGGGTCGTCACGGCCCTCGCCCTGGCGGCCGTGGGCCTCGCCGCCTGCGGACACCTGGCGCTGGTCTTCCTGCACGTCGCCCCGTCCAACACGGTGAGCAAGCAGCACGCGCAGACGGTCGACGACTGGATCTATCCGGAGTTCGAACAGAACTGGAAGCTCTTCGCCCCCAACCCGCTCCAGCAGAACATCGCGGTGGAGGTACGGGCGGAGGTCCGCCCGCCCGGCGGCGCACCGGTCGCCGGCGGCTGGCGCGACCTGTCCGCGCAGGACGGCGCGGCGATCCGGCACAGCCTGCTGCCGAGCCACACGCGGCAGAACGAGCTGCGGCGGGCCTGGGACTTCTTCACCGGCTCGCACGACGAGGACAACAAGCCGATCGGCGAGCGCGGCGAACTGTCGGAGCAGTACCTGCGGCGGATAGCGCTGAACCGGCTCGCGGACGACGGGATCGCCCGGGGCGAGATCGTACGAATCCAGCTGCGCTCGGCGACGCGGGCGGTCGCGGCGCCGCCGTGGAGCGACGAGAAGACCGACACCCAGACGTACTACCGGGAGCTGCCGTGGTGGACGGTGTGAGGCGGGCACCGGTGGCCGCGCGAGCGGCTGCGCGGGCTGCGGTCCGGGCCCGGGCCGCAGCCGGCCGGGCGGTCGCCCAGGTCAGCGGGCGGGCACTTGGCCCGTACCAGAGCGCCGTCGTCCGGATCGGCTTCTCGGCGACCTGGCTGTTCTTCCTGCTCCGGGAGTTCCCGAACCGCGGCGAGCTGTACGGGCCGGACGGACCCTGGAGCTTCGGGCTGGCGGAGCGGCTGATCGCCTCGAACCACGCCTTCTCGGTGCTGATGTGGTCGGACTCGGGGCTGTGGTTCCAGACCGTCTACGCGGTGTCGGTGCTGTCGAGCCTGCTGCTGATGCTGGGCTGGCGGACGCGCGCGACGTCCGTGGTGTTCATGGTCGGAGTGCTGTCGCTGCAGAACCGCAGCGTGTTCATGGGCGACGGCGGGGACAACGTCATCCACCTGATGGCGATCTACCTGGTGCTGACCCGGTGCGCGCAGGTGTGGTCGCTGGACGCGCGGCGCGCGCGGCTGCGGGGGTCGGCCTCGGCGGGGGCGGCCGGGCCGGTGCTGTGGGGTGTGCTGGGCGCCCTGTTCGCGTACGGGGCGGTGACGGAGCGGTTCAGCTACGGCTGGCTGGCGGCCTTCGCGGCGCTGTGGGTCGTCTGCGCGCTGTGGTGGATGGTGGACCGGTACGAGCCGGAGGGCGAGGGGCGGGCGGTCTTGGACGTCCTGGCGAACCTGGTCCACAACGCCGGGCTGCTGGTGATCATGGCGGAGGTCTGCCTGATCTACGCGACGGCCGGCTGGTACAAGATCCAGGGGTCGCGGTGGCAGGACGGGACCGCGCTGTACTACCCGCTCGGGCTGGACTACTTCACGCCGTGGCCGGGGCTGTCCGGGGTGCTGGCGGGGAGCGGGACGCTGGTGATGCTGCTGTCGTACGGGACGGTGGCGGTGCAGGTCGCGTTCCCGTTCACGGTGTTCAACCGGCGGATCAAGAACGTGCTGCTGGCGTTGATGATGCTGGAGCACGCGGGGATCGCCGTGCTGCTGGGGCTGCCGTTCTTCTCACTGGCGATGATCGCCGCCGACGCGGTGTTCCTGCCGACGGCGTTCCTGGTGTGGCTGGGAGCCAGGGCCTCCGGCGGGGTGGGGCGCCGGTGGGCGGCTGCCGCGGGCGGAGGCGGGTCCGAGCGGGCGCTGACCGGCTGACTACGCTCAGCGGTATGAGTGAGCTGGAGCAGAGCGGGCGGGAGTGGCGGGAGGCCGCCGGGCGGGAGGACCTCGTACTCCTCGACGGGTTCCACGCGTTGAAGCACGCCCTGCGGTTCGGGGCCGATGTGCGGATCGTCGTGGCCGACGATCCCGATGCCGTACGGGCGCTGGCCGGCGAGCTGGCTCCGGACGTTGCGGGTGAGGTGGGGCGGCTGGTGCGCGGGGGCGAGCTGCGGGCGCTCGTGAACCGGGTGCACCCCACCGGGGTCGCGGCGCTGGCCGTGCGGCCCGACCGGGCCGAGGGGCGGGCCCGGCTCGACCGACAGCCCCGGACCGCGCCCGTCGTCGTGCTCGACAACCCCCGCAACCTCGGCAACGTCGGCGCCGTCGTCCGGCTCGCGGCGGGGTTCGGCGCCACCGGCGTCGTCACCCGCGGCGATCTCGACCCCTGGCACCCCAACGTGGTTCGCGCCGGAGCGGGGCTGCACTACGCCACCACCGTGGACCGGGTGGAGATCGACACCCTGCCCGCCGGGCCGCTCTACGCGCTCGACCCGGAGGGCGAGGACATCCGCGCCCTCACCCTCCCGGACGACGCCCTGCTCGCCTTCGGCTCGGAGCGGCACGGCATCTCACCCGAGCTGCGCGAACGGGCCGACCACCTGGTCGCCCTGCCGATGCGCCCGCAGGTCTCCAGCTACAACCTGGCCACCAGCGTGGCCATGACCCTCTTCCACTGGGGCGGGCCGGAGGTCATGCCTCAAGACTGACCGGCATCAGGAGCGAGAAGGCGTCCTCGACGTCGGGGCGCAGGAGGACGAGGGGGGCCTTCGGGCCGACGTACTCCAGCAGCATCTCCTCCCCGGCGGCGAGCGCGTCGAGCAGGAAGGCGGGGTTGACCCCCACCCGGTCACCGGCGGAGTCTTCGTCGCCGACGGTCACGGTGTCCGTCAGGACGAGGACGCACACCTCGCCGTCCTGCGCGCCGAGGGCCCGGCGCAGGGCCGGTACGTCCAGGGTGAGCCGGCGGCCCTCGGGCAGCCGGGTGAGGCGGCGGTAGTCGGGGAATTCCTCGCCGAGGCCTTGCCCGGCGACCTGGCGGCCCTGGGTCTCCAGCCCCACCTCGTCCCCGTCCACGGTGAGGCGGGCCGGGGCCTCGCCGGTCAGCAGGGCGCGCATCGCGTCCGCGAGCGGGGTGGGCACGGTCACCCGGACCCGTCCGCCGCCGTGGCCGGTGGCGGACGTACGGGCGACGGCCATCCGGTAGCGGTCCGTGGCCACGAGGTGCAGGGCCCCGCACTCGATGTCGAAGTGGATCCCGCCGAGCATCGAGAGCTCGGGGTCGGTTCCGGCGGCGAAGCGTACGGCGTCCAGTGCGGCCGCGAGCTCGCTGCCCGGCACGGTCAGCCGGGCAGTGGCGGTGGCGGGGGCGGTGGTCATGGAGGTCTCCTGGTGTCCGAGTAGGGCTCGTACCGTGGAGAGCTCCTCGCGCGCTTCGGCCAGCCCGCGTTCGAGCCGCCGCAGATGCCCGTCGAGCAGCCGGGGCACCAGACCGGTTTCCCCGCCGGCCCAGCCGGCCAGCACCAGCCGGATGTCCGCGAGCGGCATCCCCGAGCGCCGCAGCCGGGCCAGCAGCCGCGCCTCGCCGAGCTGCTCGGGCGCGTACCAGCGGTATCCGGTCACCGGATCGACCCATGCCGGTACGAGGACGCCCGCGCGGTCGTAGAACCGCAGGGCGCTCACCCCCAGCCCGCTGTCCCGGGCCATCTCGCCGATGCTGCGCATGTCGCTCTCCACGCCCACGACTCTGGGACCTCCACCAGGTCGAGGGTCAAGCGGGCCCGGCGCCGCCACGCCGGGCCCGCCCGTCCGCGGCCTCAGGCCTGGCGGCGGACCTCCACCACGCGGAAGCGGTTCGAGACGAAGGCCCCGTCACAGAGGGCCGCGTTGGCCGCCGGGTTGCCGCCCGAGCCGTGGAAGTCCGAGAAGGCCGCGGTCTGGTTGACGTAGACCCCGCCCGTCAGGTTCAGGGAGAGCTGCGCCGACTCCTCCAGGCAGACCTCCTCGATGGCCCGCTCGGTGTCGGCCGACGTGGTGTAGGCGCCGACCGTCATCGCGCCCTTCTCCCGCACCGTGCGGCGCAGGAGGTCCAGGGCGTCCGCCGTCGAGTCCACGGCCACCGCGAACGACACCGGCCCGAAGCACTCCGACAGGTACGGGGCCTCCGGATCCGGCTTGGAGGCGTCCAGCTTCACCATCACCGGCGTACGGACCACCGCGTCCGGGAACTCCGGGTTCACCACCTCGCGCGAGGCCAGTGCCACCTCCCCGAGGCCGGCGGCCGCCTCCAGGCGGGCCTTGACGTCCGGGTTGACCAGCGCGCCGAGCAGCGCGTTGGCCCGGGCGTCGTCGTCCAGCAGGCCGCCGACCGAGGCCGCGAGGTCCGCGACGACCTCGTCGTACGACTTGTGGCCGGCGTCCGTCTCGATGCCGTCCCGCGGGATCAGCAGGTTCTGCGGGGTGGTGCACATCTGGCCGCTGTAGAGGGACAGCGAGAACGCCAGGTTGGAGAGCATCCCCTTGTAGTTCGAGGTCGAGTCCACGACGACCGTGTTGACGCCGGCCTTCTCCGTGTAGACCTGGGCCTGGCGGGCGTTGGTCTCCAGCCAGTCGCCGAACCCGGTCGAGCCGGTGTAGTCGATCAGCTTGATCTCGGGGCGGACGGCCAGGGTCTTGGCGATGCCCTCGCCCGGCCGCTCCACGGCCAGCGCCACCAGGTTCGGGTCGAAGCCCGCCTCGGCGAGGACCTCGCGGGCCACCTTCACCGTCAGCGCCAGCGGGAGCACGGCGCGCGGGTGCGGCTTGACCAGCACCGCGTTGCCCGTGGCCAGGGAGGCGAACAGGCCCGGGTAGCCGTTCCAGGTCGGGAAGGTGTTGCAGCCGATCATCAGGGAGATGCCGCGCGGGACGGCCGTGAAGGTCTTGCCGAGCTCCAGCGGGTCCCTCTTGCCCTGCGGCTTCGACCAGTCGGCCTGGCCGGGGACGCGGGTCTGCTCCTCGTACGCGTAAGCCACCGCCTCCAGGCCGCGGTCCTGCGCGTGCGGGCCGCCCGCCTGGAACGCCATCATGAAGGCCTGGCCGCTGGTGTGCATGACCGCGTGCGCGAACTCGTGCGTCCGCGCGCCGATGCGGGCCAGGATCTCGATGCAGACCAGGGCGCGCGCCTCGGGACCGGCGTCCCGCCAGGCGCCCATGCCGGCCTTCATCGCGGGCAGCAGCACGTCCGGGTCGACGTGCGGGTACTCGACGCCCAGCTCGGGGCCGTACGGGGACACCTCGCCGCCGGTCCAGCCGTCGGTGCCGGGCTGGCCCAGGTCGAACCGGGTGCCGCGGACGGCCTCGAAGGCGGCGAGCCCGTCGGCCGGCGCGGTCTCCCCGTAGGCCTTGGGGTGCTCCGGATGCGGGGACCAGTAGGCGCGGCTGCGGATGGCCGCCAGGGCCTGGTCCAGGGTGGACCGGTGCTTGTCGGACAGCAGGGGGACGGTGAGCTCGGCGGCCATCAGGGACCAACTCCTCGTTGAGCCGGGCAAGATCAGGCTGGGTCGCAGACTGAGATCAGGCAGGGGCGGGTGAAGAAGAGCAGACTGGAGTTAGAGTAACCGAACGATCGGTCGGGACAAGAGGGCCCGGCAGGGCTGTGGATAACCCGGTGCGGGAGGATCAGGACATGACAGCAATCGAGCGGTCCCGCACTGTGGCGGTCGTCGGCGCCGGCACCATGGGACAGGGCATCGCCCAGGTCGCCCTCCTCGCAGGTCACCGGGTGCTGATCTACGACATCAACGCCACGCTCGCCGCCGGCGGCGTCGGCATCGTCCAGGACCGCGTCGACCGCATGGCCGCCAAGGGCCGCCTCGATCGCGCCGAGGCCGAGGACGCGATCGGCCGGATCGAAGCGGCTTCGGCCCTCGCCGACCTCGCGGACGCCGCGCTCGTCATCGAGGCCGTCGTCGAGGACGTCGCCATCAAGCGCGCGCTCTTCGAAACGCTCGAAGAGGTGGTTTCGCCGGACGCCCTGCTGGCCACCAACACCTCCTCCCTCTCCGTCACCGAGCTCGCCGCCGGCCTCGCGCACCCCGGACGCTTCCTCGGCCTGCACTTCTTCAACCCGGCCCCGCTGCTCCCGCTCGTCGAGGTGGTCAGTGGTTTCGCGACCGACCCGGCCGCCGCCGAGCGCGCGTACGGCACGGTCCTGGGCTGGGGGAAGACGCCGGTCCGCTGCGCCGACACCCCGGGCTTCATCGTCAACCGGATCGCCCGCCCCTTCTACGCCGAGGCCTTCGCGGTGTACGAGGAGCAGGGTGCCGACCCGGCCACCATCGACGCCGTGCTCCGCGAGAGCGGCGGCTTCAAGATGGGCCCGTTCCAGCTGACCGACCTGATCGGCCAGGACGTCAACGAGGCCGTCACCCGCTCCGTGTGGGAGTCGTTCTTCCGCAGCCCCAAGTTCACCCCGTCCCTCGCGCAGCGCCGGCTGGTCCAGTCGGGCCGCCTGGGCCGCAAGTCGGGGCACGGCTGGTTCCCGTACGGCCCGGACGCCGAGGCCGCGGCCCCGCACACCGCCGGTCCCGAGGAGGCCCCGGAGAAGGTCACCGTGGTCGGCGACCTCGGTCCCGCCGCCGGGCTCGTCGAGCTGCTGGAGGAGGCCGGGATCGCGGTCACCTCCACCGAGCACGGGGGCCCCTACATCCAGCTGCCCGGCGAGGGCCAGCTGGTGCTCGCGGACGGCAAGACCTCGATCGAGTTCGCCGACGTCGTCTACTTCGACCTCGCGCTCGACTACCGCGGGGCCACCCGGATCGCCCTCTCCGCCGGCGAGGACACCAGCGAGCGGACCCTCGCCGAGGCGGTCGGCCTCTTCCAGAAGCTCGGCAAGAAGGTCTCCGTCATCGGCGACGTGCCCGGCATGATCGTGGCCCGTACGGTCGCGATGCTGATCGACCTGACCGCCGACGCCGTCGCGCGCGGCGCGGCCACCGCCGAGGACATCGACACGGCGATGCGGCTCGGCGTCAACTACCCGCTGGGCCCGTCCGAATGGCACGACCGGCTCGGCCGCGACTGGGCGTACGACCTGCTGCACCACCTCGACGAGCGCTGTCCCGGCGGCCGCTACGCGCCCTCGCTGGCACTGTTCAAGCTCGGCTACACCGAGGGCGAAGACGACGGCGACGAGAGCACCGCGGAGGAGACCGCGTGACCACCGCCAAGCGGGACACCTACACCCCCGAGACGCTCCTGTCCGTCGCCGTCCAGGTCTTCAACGAGCGCGGGTACGACGGCACCTCCATGGAGCACCTCTCCAAGGCGGCGGGCATCTCGAAGTCCTCGATCTACCACCACGTGGCGGGCAAGGAGGAGCTCCTGCAGCGCGCCGTCAGCCGTGCGCTCGACGGGCTCTTCGCCGTATTGGAGGAGTCCGGCGCGGTACGCGGCCGGGCGGTCGAGCGGGTCGAGTACGTCACGCGCCGCACGGTCGAGGTCCTGGTCGCCGAGCTCCCGTACGTGACGCTGCTGCTGCGGGTACGGGGCAACACCCGGACCGAGCGCTGGGCCCTGGAGCGCCGCCGCGAGTTCGACCACCAGGTCGCGGAGCTCCTGAAGGCCGCGGCGGCGGACGGGGACCTGCGGGCGGACGTGGACATCCGGCTGGCCACCCGCTTGCTGTTCGGCATGGTGAACTCGCTGGTCGAGTGGTACCGCCCGCACCCCGGTACGACGGCGGACCAGCTGGCCGACGCGGTGGTCCACATGGCCCTGGACGGCCTGCGGACGGTGCGCGGCTAGCTCCCCGTCATGAGCCGTACGATCTTGCCGAATATTTTCTGATGAATTGCTGTGCGAACTCTGTACGATGAGCGGGCTTTCGAACGCGTTCAAGCAGTAACAGAAAATGGGGGGCCGGTGCGCAGTCGCCGTCTTGTAGTTTCCGCTGCCGTTGTCGTCGCGGCCAGCGTTGGTTTCATCCCGGGCCTGGCCCAGGCGGCCGGTCCGGCCGGGGGGCCGTCGGCGCCGGTGGCCAAGGGCGTGACCGCTCCCGAAGCGGACCTGGCCAAGCTCGGTACGGCCGAAGCCAAGACCTTCCACAGCCCGAAGGAACGCTCGGTCCGCAAGGTCCTGCCCGCAGCCAAGGGGAAGGCTGCCGCAAGCGCCACCGCGCAGGGCGCGGAGACCGCCGCCGCGGGCAACCCGGAGCTGGGTCTCGTCCTCGACGCGAAGAGCGTCTCCGCGCACGGCATCGAGCTGCGCGCCCAGGTCGTCAGTGTCGCGGGCGCCACCCTCAAGGTCACCTACGACTGGGGCGACGGCACGACCGACGGCACCGACGCCTACCCGGGCCAGGAGGTGTCGCTCAAGCACAGCTACGCCGAGCTCGGCGAGTACAACGTCAAGGTCACCGTCACGGACACCGTGAACCAGGCCGAGTCCGTCAACGAGCTGCCGCTCTCGACGGTCGGCTCGGACTTCACGCCGTACGCCCCGACCCGCCTCCTGGACACCCGGGACGGCACCGGGGCCCCGCGGGGCATGGTCCAGGCGTACTCCTCGGCCAAGGTGAAGATCGCCGGCAACGGCAAGATACCGGCGGGCGTCACGGCCGTGGCCCTGAACGTCACCGCGACCAACACCTCGAACCCCGGTCACGTGACGGTGTTCCCCGGCGGCACCACGCGTCCGACGACGTCCAACGTCAACTTCGTGGCCGCGCAGACCGTCCCGAACATGGTGATCGTGCCGGTCGGCAAGGACGGCACCGTCGAGCTCTACAACGGCAGCTGGACGGCGATCGACCTGATCGCGGACATCACGGGCTACTTCACCCGCACCGCGGCCAGCGGCTACACGCCGATGACCCCGGTCCGCGCCGTGGACACCCGCTCCGGCCAGGGCGCGCCCCAGGGCCAGCTCGGCGGCCGCAAGTCCATGGGCGTGCAGCTGGGCGGCTGGTACGTGCCGGGCAGCGCCACCGCCGTGGCGCTGAACGTGACCGTCACCAACCCGCGCGAGGACGGCCACCTGACGGCCTACCCGAGCGGCCAGCAGCCCCCGAACACGTCCAACGTGAACTTCAAGGCCAAGCAGACCGTCGCCAACTCGGTGATCGTCCCCGTCGGTGCCGACGGCAAGGTCAACATCTTCAACGGCGCCTGGGCGGGCACGGACGTCATCGTCGACGTCGTCGGCTACTACAGCCCCGACAGCTCGGGGGCCTTCATGCCCCTCGCGCCGCGCCGCATGCTCGACACCCGCGCCTGGGGCCACGGCCCGATGTACGCCCGCGGCTACATCTGGATGCCGATCTCCACGGACGAGGAGGGCATCGCGGGGTACGTCCTGAACACGACGGTGACCAACACGAAGCAGGACGGGTTCCTGTCGGTCGCCCCGGACCCGAACCACCCGGAGGCCTACGACAAGGGCACCGACGTCACCCCGGCGCGGCCCACGTCGTCCACCCTCAACTGGACGGCCGGCCAGACCGTCCCGAACCTGGTCCAGGCGAGCTCCGGCGGCGTCAACGGCGTCGTCGACTTCTGGAACCAGAGCTGGGACACCACCGACCTGATCGTCGACATGTTCGGCTACTACGAGACCAAGTAATCGCGGAACCGGTCTCGTAAAGAGCCCCGGGAAGGCCCTCACGGCCCTCCCGGGGCTCTGTCGTCTCCCGGGGGCCCGCTACTCCTCGGAGATCGCCGGGGCGCCGCTCGGGCCGGGGCCGGAATCGAGCAGATCCGTTTCCTCGAACACCAGCAGCGTGCGTGTCGACAGGACCTCCGGGATGGACTGGAGGCGGGTCAGGACCAGCTCGCGCAGCGTGCGGTTGTCCGGGGTGTGGACCAGCAGCAGGACGTCGAAATCCCCGCTGACCAGGGCGATGTGGGCCGCGCCCGGGAGTTCGCGGAGCTTCTCGCGGACCGTGCGCCAGGAGTTCTGGACGATCTTCAGGGTGATGTACGCGGAGGCGCCCTGGCCCGCCCTTTCGTGGTTGACGCGGGCCGTGAACCCGCGGATCACGCCGTCGTCGATCAGGCGGTTGATCCGGGCGTAGGCGTTCGCGCGCGAGACGTGGACCTGCTCGGCCACCGACCGTATCGACGCGCGGCCGTCCGCCTGGAGCAGACGCATGATCGAACGGTCGATGGGATCCAGGGGGCGCGGCGGGGTCGGCGGGGTCTGTGGGGCCGAAGACACACCGCCAGGTGGCACCGGCGCCGAACCCGGCGTGGAACCCGGTGCGGCCATTTGTTCATCCGGCATTGCCCACTGCCTCCCTCTCCTGGACGTCCTGCATCCATCCCAGGGCCCCGGCGTCACTTTGTCCACAGCCTGGAGCCGCCTGTAGCCAAATTGCGCCATCGACCGAACAATCGGTTGGTGAGGCGCCTCACAGCCGAGTCGCCCTGCCCGCTTCCCACGAGGAGGTGTACGCCGCCATGACGGTCCAAGAGCTGCCCGGTGCCGGTGCATCCCACCGCTCCACCCCGCCGCCCGCCTGGAGGCCCCGTACGGATGCCGCCCCGCTGCTCCCGGACCCCGAGCCGTACCGGGTGCTGGGCACGCCGGCCGCCGAGAAGCTCGACCCCGAGCTGATGCGCCGCTGCTACGCCGAGCTGGTGCGCGGCCGCCGGTACAACGCCCAGGCCACCGCCCTCACCCGGCAGGGCCGACTGGCCGTGTACCCGTCCACCGTCGGCCAGGAGGCCTGCGAGATCGCGGCCGCGCTGGTCCTGGAGGAGCAGGACTGGCTCTTCCCGAGCTACCGCGACACCCTCGCGGCCGTGGCGCGCGGACTCGACCCCGTCCAGGCGCTGACCCTGCTGCGCGGCGACTGGCACACCGGGTACGACCCGCGCGAGTACCGGATCGCCCCGCTGTGCACCCCGCTCGCCACCCAGCTGCCGCACGCGGTCGGCCTGGCGCACGCGGCCCGCCTGCGCGGCGACGACGTGGTCGCGCTCGCCCTGGTGGGCGACGGCGGCACCAGCGAGGGCGATTTCCACGAGGCGCTGAACTTCGCGGCCGTCTGGCAGGCCCCGGTGGTCTTCCTCGTCCAGAACAACGGTTTCGCGATATCGGTCCCGCTGGCCAAGCAGACCGCCGCCCCCACCCTGGCCCACAAGGCCGTCGGGTACGGGATGCCCGGCCGCCTCGTCGACGGCAACGACATCGCCGCCGTGCACGAGGTGCTGTCCGAGGCCGTCCGGCGGGCCCGGGCCGGCGGCGGACCGACGCTGATCGAGGCGGTCACGTACCGCATCGAGGCCCACACGAACGCCGACGACGCGACCCGCTACCGCGGTGACGCCGAGGTCGAGGCATGGAAGGCGCACGACCCGGTGGAGCTGCTGGAGCGCGAGCTGACCGCCCGCGGGATGCTGGACGAGGCGGGCATCCAGGAGGCCAAGGACGCCGCCGAGGTGATGGCCGCGACCCTGCGCGAGCGGATGAACGCCGAGCCCGTGCTCGACCCGATGGACCTGTTCGAAAACGTCTACGCGGAGCAGACCGGCCGGCTCCGCGAGCAGGCGGAGATGCTGCGCGCCGAGCTCGACGCGGAGGAGCAGTCGTGACCACGGTGGCCGTGAAGCCGGCGACGATGGCGCAGGCCCTGCAGCGGGCCATGCGCGACGCCATGGCGGAGGACCCGACGGTCCACGTCATGGGCGAGGACGTCGGGACGCTGGGCGGGGTCTTCCGGATCACGGACGGCCTCGCGAAGGAGTTCGGCGAGGAGCGCTGCACCGACACCCCGCTCGCGGAGGCCGGGATCCTGGGCGCCGCGGTGGGCATGGCCATGTACGGGCTGCGGCCGGTCGTGGAGATGCAGTTCGACGCGTTCGCGTATCCGGCGTTCGAGCAGCTGATCTCGCACGTGGCGAAGATGCGCAACCGGACGCGCGGCGCGATGCCGCTCCCGATCACCATCCGGGTGCCGTACGGCGGCGGGATCGGCGGGGTGGAGCACCACAGCGACTCCTCCGAGGCGTACTACGTGGCCACCCCCGGCCTGCACGTGGTGACCCCGGCGACCGTGGAGGACGCGTACGGGCTGCTGCGCGCGTCGATCGCGAGCGACGACCCGGTGATCTTCCTGGAGCCGAAGCGGCTGTACTGGTCGAAGGCGCAGTGGAACCCCGAGACGCCGGCGGCCGTGCCGGGGATCGGGAAGGCACTCGTCCGGCGTACCGGCACGAGCGCCACGCTGATCACGTACGGGCCTTCGCTGCCGGTGTGCCTGGAGGCGGCCGAGGCGGCGCGCGAGGAGGGCTGGGACCTGGAGGTCGTGGACCTGCGCTCGCTCGTCCCGTTCGACGAGGAAACGGTCGTGGCCTCCGTACGCCGTACGGGGCGCGCGGTGGTGGTCCACGAGGCGAACGGCTTCGGCGGACCGGGCGCGGAGCTCGTCGCCCGCATCCAGGAGAAGTGCTTCCACCACCTGGAGGCGCCGGTGCTGCGGGTGACGGGCTTCGACATCCCGTACCCGCCGCCGATGCTGGAGAAGCACCATCTGCCCGGTGTGGACCGGATCCTGGACACCGTGGCCCGCCTGCAGTGGGAGAACTGATGCCGCAGGTAATGGAGTTCAAGCTCCCCGACCTCGGGGAGGGACTGACCGAGGCCGAGATCGTCCGCTGGCTGGTGGCGGTGGGCGACGTCGTCGCCATCGACCAGCCGGTGGTCGAGGTCGAGACGGCCAAGGCGATGGTGGAGGTGCCGTGCCCGTACGGCGGTGTGGTCACCGCCAGGTTCGGGGAGGAGGGCACGGAACTCCCCGTCGGAGCACCGCTGATCACGGTGGCGGTGGGTGCGGGGGAGGCCCCGGAGGCGGAGCCCGAGGATTCCGGCTCGGGCAACGTCCTGGTCGGCTACGGGACGGACCACTCGCGCACGGCGCGTCGGAGGCGGGTGCGACCTGGCTCCGCAGCGCCGGCCGGTGCCGCTGCTCCCGCTCCCGCTCCCATCGCGACCGCTCCCGTCGCCGCTGCTCCCCTGGCTACCGCTGCTGCCGCTCTCCCGGCGACCGGCCCCGTCGCCGTGATCTCGCCGCTCGTGCGCAAGCTGGCGCGGGACCACGGGATCGACCTGCGCGGGCTGAGCGGGTCCGGGCCCGAGGGGCTGATCCTGCGTTCGGACGTGGAGGCGGCGCTCCGGGCGCCGGAGCCGGCTCCCGTCGCCGCCCCCGCCCCCGTGGCGGCCGCGCCGGCGGGTGAGCGGGTGCCGCTGAAGGGTCTGCGGGGCGTGGTGGCCGAGAAGCTGTCGCGCAGCCGCCGGGAGATCCCGGACGCCACGTGCTGGGTCGACGCCGATGCGACCGAGCTGATGGCGGCGCGGGCCGCGATGAACGCCGTGGGCGGGCCGAAGATCTCGGTGCTGGCGCTGCTGGCCCGGATCTGCACCGCCGCGCTGGCGAAGTACCCCGAGCTCAACTCGACCGTGGACCTCGCGGCGAACGAGATCGTACGGCTGCCGTCCGTGCACCTGGGCTTCGCGGCGCAGACGGAGCGCGGGCTGGTGGTCCCGGTGGTCCGGGACGCGCAGGCCCGCAACCCGGAGTCGCTGTCGGCGGAGTTCGCCCGCCTGACCGAGCTCGCCCGGGCCGGGAAACTGGCCCCGGCCGACCTCACCGGGGGCACGTTCACCCTGAACAACTACGGGGTGTTCGGTGTGGACGGCTCCACGCCGATCATCAACCACCCGGAGGCGGCCATGCTCGGCGTCGGCCGGATCGTGGCGAAGCCGTGGGTCCACAAGGGTGAGCTGGCGGTCCGTCAGGTAGTCCAGCTGTCCCTCACCTTCGACCACCGGGTCTGCGACGGCGGCACGGCGGGCGGCTTCCTCCGCTACGTGGCGGACTGCGTGGAGTCCCCGGCGGTGCTGCTGCGGTCGCTGTAACGGGCGCCCAGCGCTGCGGGCTCTCTCCCGACCCGGGGAGAGAGCCCGCAGCGCTGACCGGCAGGTCAGGTGGTCAGCAGGAGCTTGCCCACGTGGGTGCTGGATTCCATCGTGCGGTGGGCCTCGGGGGCTTCGCCCATCGGGAACGTTCCGTGCACCACCGGGTTCACCCGGCCCGCGGCCACCAGCGGCCAGACGTGTTCCCGTACGGCGGCGACGATGGCCGCCTTCTCCTCCAGCGGGCGCGCCCGCAAGGAGGTGGCGGTGATGGCCGCCCGCTTCGCCAGCAGCGCGCCCAGGTTGAGCTCCGCCTTCACCCCGCCCTGGAGCCCGATCACCGCGAGCCGGCCGTTCACGGCCAGCGCGTCCAGGTTCCGCGCCAGGTACTTCGCGCCCATGATGTCCAGGATCACGTCCGCCCCGGCGCCGCCCGTCGCGGCCCGCAGCTCCGCCACGAAGTCCTGCTCGCGGTAGTCGATCAGGATGTCCGCGCCCAGCTCCTTGCAGCGGGCCAGCTTCTCAGGGCCCCCCGCGGTCACTGCCACGGTGGCGCCCACCGCCTTCGCCAGCTGGATGGCCATCGTGCCGATGCCGCTGGAGCCGCCGTGCACCAGCAGCGTCTCGCCGGGGCGCAGGCCCGCCACCATGAACACGTTCGACCACACCGTGCAGACCACCTCGGGCAGCGCCGCCGCCGTGACCAGGTCCACGCCGGCCGGGACCGGCAGCAGCTGGCCCGCCGGGACGGCCACGCGCTCCGCGTACCCGCCGCCGCCGAGCAGGGCGCACACCTCGTCGCCCACCGCCCAGCCGGACACCCCCGGGCCGAGGGCGGAGATCCGCCCCGAGCACTCCAGGCCGGGGTAGGGGGAGGCGCCGGGCGGGGGATCGTAGAACCCCTGGCGCTGGAGGATGTCGGCGCGGTTCACGGCGCTCGCCGCGACGTCGACGAGGACCTCGCCCTCGCCGGCCACCGGATCGGGTACCTCGGCCCAGACGAGGGCCTCGGGGCCGCCGGGCTGTTCGATGGTGATCGCATGCATGGCCCGGAGGGTACGCCAACTCCGTGACGGGACAGCTACTCCGCGGGCCCCAGCGTCACCGTCGGCGAGGCGGGCGGCGCCGCCCGCACGATGGTGATGAGACGGTCCGTCAGCTGGAGCGGGCTCGCGTGCGGATCGTCGTACGCGAGCAGCCGGTGCCCGCGCAGCACGCTCACCACCAGGTCATCCGTCTCCCGTACCCCCTTGCCGACCTCGGCCTTCCGCACGGGCCGCTCGATCAGGTCCAGCCCGCTGCCCTGATGGATCAGATCCTCCATCACCGTGCCCGCGCTCGGGCTCAGCACCGAGAGCCCCAGCAGCCGGCCGGCGGCGCTCGCGCTCGTGATGACGGCGTCCGCGCCCGACTGGCGCAGCAGCGGCGCGTTCTCCTCCTCGCGGACCGCCGCGACGATCTTCGCTCCGCGGTTCATCTGCCGCGCCGTCAGCGTGACGAGCACGGCGGTGTCGTCCCGCTGGGTGGCGATGACGATCTGACGTGCCTTCTGGAGCTCGGCGCGGAGCAGGACATCGGAGCGGGTGGCATCGCCGACCACGCCGGTGAAGCCCTCCGCGTTGGCCGTGTCGATCACCTTGGCGCTCGGGTCCACGATGACGACCTGCTCCTTCCGGAGGCCGGTGGCCAGCAGCGTCTGCAGGGCCGAGCGGCCCTTGGTGCCGAAGCCGACGACGACCGTGTGCTCACGCAAGTTCTTCCTCCAGCGGTTCAGCCGCCACTCCTCCCGGGTCTTCTCGGTCAGGACCTCCAGTGTGGTTCCGACCAGGATGATCAGGAACAGCACGCGCAGGGGAGTGATCAGCAGGATGTTGGTCAGTCGTGCGCTGTCGCTGTACGGGACGATGTCGCCGTAGCCGGTCGTCGACAGGGTCACCGTGGCGTAGTAGACGCAGTCGAGGAAGTCGACCTGCTCGTTCGCGTTGTCGTGGTACCCGTCGCGGTCGAGCCACACGATCATGACCGTCAGGAACAGCACGAACAGGGCCATCAACAGGCGTTTGCCGACCTGCCGGAGCGGCTTCTCCACGACGCGCCTGGGCAGTTTGATGCGCCGTGAGACGAGTTTCTCGTCGGCGCCCCGGGCCATCGCGTCGTGGCCGTGAAGTTTCACGTGAAACATCCTCCGGAGACCCACGGCAGATCCAGGATCTCCAGGTCCTGTCCGTCGCGCGCGCCGTGCGGCGGTACGACGGCCAGCCCGTCGGCGGCGGCCACGCCGCGCAGCATCGCGGGACCGTTGTAGCGCAGCGGTACGGCGTGCTCGTCGGTCAGCAGGACGGGCACGAGCCGGGTGTCGTACGGGTGGCCGGGTACGTCGCCCTGCACCGGGACCGTGTACCGGGGCCGCTGGCGGCGGCCGGCCAGGGCGCGCAGCAGCGGTTCGGCGAGGGTCAGCAGCCCGGAGACGGCGGCGAGCGGGTTGCCGGGCAGGCCGACCAGATGGCGGCCGCCCGTGCGGTCGCCGAGCCGGGCCAGCAGCATGGGGTGCCCGGGGCGTACGGCGACCCCGTCCACCAGCAGCTCGGCGCCGGCCTCCCGCAGGACGGGATGGACGTGGTCGACGGGGCCGGAGGCGGTGCCGCCGGTGGTGACGACCAGGTCGGCGTCGGAGTCCGTGATGGCGGCCAGCAGGGCCTTGGCTCCGGCCGGGTCGTCGCCGAGCCGCCGGGTGGCGGTGACCTCGGCGCCGAGCCGGGTGAGCCAGGGGCCGAGCATCGGGCTGAGGGCGTCCCGGATCAGGCCGTCGTGCGGGCGGCCTTCGGTGAGCAGCTCATCCCCGAGCACCAGGATCTCGACGCGGGGCCGGGGCCGGGTGGTGAGCTCGTCGTACCCGGCGGCCGCCGCGAGGCCCAGGACGGCGGGGGTGACGAGGGAGCCGGCGGGCAGCAGCAGGTCGCCGGAGCGGCATTCCTGGCCGCGCGGGCGGATGTCCTGGCCGGTGAGGACGGCCCGGTCGGCGTGGAGCTGGGTGCCGGACTCGCGCGAGTGCTCGCTGCGGATCACGGCGGTGGTGTCGGCGGGGACCCGGGCGCCGGTGGCGATCCGTACGGCCTCGCCGTCGGCCAGCGGCTCGGGGCGGTCGGAGCCGGCCAGCACCCCGCCGCCGGGGCGGACGGTCCAGGGGCCGGGGCCGGCGACGGCCCAGCCGTCCATGGCGGAGCTGTCGAAGGACGGCAGGTCGGTGAGCGCGTCCAGGGACTGGGCCAGCACCTCGCCCAGCGCGTCGGCGAGGGGGACCCGGTGGGTGCGGGGCCGGATGCCGGAGCCGGCCCGGGCGGCGGCCTCCCGGGCCTGAGGCCAGCCGGTGGCGCGGTGGCCGCCGCCGGGGGCGTCGGCGGTGCGGGGGTCGCGGCTGACCAGGGCCAGGGCCTCGTCGAGGGCCCGGAGCGCGTGGTCGGCATCGGTGGGGGTCATCCTGAGCCGTTCTCTCGGGTCTCGGCCTCGGCTTCGGCGGCCCAGCGCAGGGCCAGGTCGGCGGCCTTGCGGGAGGCCTCGGCGACTGCGGTGGCGGGGTCGGCGCCGGCGGCTTCGGCCCGGGCCGCCGCGTAGCCGACCAGGAAGGTGGTCAGGGGGGCGGCGGGCCGGGCGACGCCGTGTGCGGCGTCGCGGGCGAGGTCGAGCAGGATCTTGGTGTCGACGGCGACGTCGATGCCCAGCTCGGTCTTGACGGCGGTGATCCATTGGTCCAGCACGTTTCCATGCTCCCTGATCCGGGCTCGGGCGGCCGCGAGATCCTCCCAGGTGTCGCAGTCGAAGGAGGCGAGTGGCGCAGAGTCCGTCACCTTGGCCAGGTCGAGATCGGCGGTGAGGGCGCGCAGGGGGAGGCCGGAGAGGGTGCCGTGCTCGGTCGCCAGGAGGGCGATCTCGCGGCGCAGTGGTTCGGCGCGGTAGGCGGCGACGAGGGGCTGGTCGCGGCCGGTGGGGTCGCGCAGCAGGGCGCCGTCGCCTCCGGCGGAATCCAGCAGCGTCCGGACCGTGGCCCGGTCGAGGAACGGCAGGTCGGCCGAGAGGACGAGGACCAGCTCGGCGGTGGTCGCGCGCAGCCCGGCGCCCAGGGCGGCGACGGGTCCGGCGCCGGGCGGGTCCTCCCGGGTCCAGCGGACCGGGCGGGCGGTGGGCCGGCGGCCGCCGACCACGACGGTGGTGGCGGCGTCGGCGCAGGCGTCCAGGACGCGGTCGAGGAGCGCGCGCCCGCCGACCTGGAGGGCGGGTTTGTCCGCGCCGCCGAGTCGTCTTGCGGCGCCGCCGGCCAGCACGATCGCGTCGTAGGTCATACCTCCGAGTATGCGCGGCCCATGTCCCCTGCGGTGAGCCGTACTTACCGGGTGCTTATACGGGCCCGGGGTCCCGGGGCCGAAGCCCCCGGGACCCCGGGTCTCACGTCACGTCGCCGCTTACAGGTACGGGCCCGAGCGGATGGCGCCGTGGCCTTCCTCCTCGTCCGTCGGGGCGCCCGGCGGGAGGGCGCGGCGCATCTGCTCCAGCTGGGCCCGCGCGGCCATCTGCTGCGCGAACAACGCCGTCTGGATGCCGTGGAACAGGCCCTCCAGCCAGCCCACCAACTGGGCCTGGGCGATCCGCAGTTCCGCCTCGGAGGGGATCGCCTCCTCGGTGAACGGGAGCGACAGGCGCTCCAGTTCCTCCACCAGCTCCGGAGCCAGACCGTCCTCCAGCTCCTTCACGGACGCTGCGTGGATGTCCTTCAGACGGACCCGGCTGGCCTCGTCCAGAGGTGCGGCGCGGACCTCTTCCAGAAGTTGCTTGATCATGCTGCCGATCCGCATGACCTTGGCGGGCTGTTCGACCATCTCCGTCACCGGGACCTCGCGCGACTCGTCATCGGCGCCGCCGACCGGCATCCCGTCCTGTCCCACGATCAGGCCGTGCGGGGGGCTGTCCTGCGACCGTTCACTCCTCGGCATCTCCATGCCGTCATTCTCTCGCACACCGTCTTACTCACACGGTGTGCCCCCGTACGGGCGTGATCCACCCTGTACGGGGGCGAGAACGCACAGTGACCGTCAGCCCGCCTCGCGCCGCGCCATGGCACCGCTGGACTTGGTGACCAGGGCGGCCAGCAGGGCCGCGCCCAGCGGGACCACGACGAGCAGCTCGCCGAGGGTCTCCCACGGCACCGCGATCGGCACGTACAGCGAGTCGTTCACGAAGCCGCTCATCTCCATGAGGTGTTCGGTCTCCCGCCGCTGGACGAGCCGCAGGCCCACCGCGGGCAGGATGCCCGCCGCCGAGCCCAGCACCACGCCCATCAGGGCCACCACTCCGCACTGGAAGCCGCTGAGCGTGCGCCGCACCCGCGGCGGCGCGCCGACCGCCGCCAGGGTCTTCAGATCGGCCTCGGCATCGGCCTGCGCGAGTCCGGTGGCGATGCCGGCCGCGCCGATGGTGACCAGGCCCGCGAAGACGGTGAGGGCCAGCTTGGCGATGTCGGCCTCGGACTGGTAGCCGGCCTCGATGGTGACGGGGGCCTCGACGCCGATCTGGTCGATCCGCGCGGCCACCCGCTGCTTCTGCTGGCTGGTGGCCTTGCCCTCCTGGGTGAAGTACGAGGCGTACGGCAGGACCGTCAGCCCGGCGCTCTTGGCCGCGGCGGGCGGCAGGACGAGTTGGAGGCCGTAGCCCTCCGTCGTGTCGGGCGTCTGGTGGACGGCGAAGACCTTGTCCTCCCCCTTGGGGTCGACCCCCCGCTCGTAGATCTCGTCCTTGTTGTCGATCAGGCGGACGGTGACCTTGCCGTCCTTGACGTTGCGCTTGTCGAACGAGACGCCCTTGCCCTCCTTCAGGGCGGACACGGCGCCGGGATCGGTGACCGCGAGCACCGCCAGCAGCTTCTCGTCGGCGACGACCACTGCGAACCGAGTGGAGTGGCGGTCGTACGCGCACCGCGGGTCCTGGCGCAGCTCCTTCTTCCGCGCGGGGCTGAACGAGTCGGGCCCGTCCGTGGCTTCGTACAGCGGGCAGCGCTGTTCCTTGGGCCGCATGATCTCGGCCCGGCCGCAGCCCTCGGGGCCGGTGAACCGCTCACAGCCGGGCTTGCCGAAGGAGATGTGGTCCACGTCCGCCCGTACGGCCAGCGGGAGTTCCTGCGTCAGGGCCTCGCGGACGGCGGGCATGTCCTTGCTGCGGCCGAGCTCCTGGAGCGCCACCATCCCGGCGCCGTCCGGGAGGTCGGCGATGTACTCGTGGCGGGCCTGGAGCTCCATGCTGTGCTGGTACGTGGCCACCGCGACGGTGCCGGCGACGGCGGCCAGGACGGCGGCCACGGCCGGGGCCGTACGGCCCCGGTTGCGTACGGCGTCGCGCAGCGCGAGCCGCGGCGACAGCGGCAGCCAGCGCCCGAGCCGCCCGAACAGGCCGACCAGTACCGGAGTGAGGGCGACGATGCCGAGCTCGGCGATGGCGCTGCCGCCCGCGACGACCGTGGAGCCCATCCGGGAGGCCGTGCCGTAGAGGGCGATGGCGGCGCCGGCGGCGAGGGCGATCAGGCCGAGGACGGGCAGCACCCGGTTGGCCCGGCGGACCCCGCGGCGGCCGGTCAGGGAGGCCAGCACGGTCTGCCTGGAGGCGGTGACGGCCGGGGCGATCGCGGCCAGCAGGCCGGTCACGACGGCGAGCAGGGCGATGCCGAGGATCTCCAGCGGGCGCAGCGTGAAGCCGCCGAAGCGCGCGCCGAGATTCTGCTCCAGCCACGGCCGCAGCCCCACGGTGAGGGCGATGCCGATGGCGGTGCCGGTGACGGCGGCCGCGGCGCCGATGACGAGGCCGCCGGAGAGCACGATGGCCCGGATGTGGCGCCGGTCACCGCCGTTGGCGCCGACCAGGCCGAGCTGGCGGCGCGAGCGCCGGGCACCGACCGCGAAGGCGGGTCCGGCCAGCAGGCAGATCTCCAGCATCGCGAGGCCCACGACCGTGGCCAGGACGGCCAGTTCGGTGGCGGGGAGTCCGTTCCTCGCGGTGTAGTAGCCCAGTTCCTTCTGCTGGGCGATGTACGGCACCTCGGACTCGGCCGGCGGGTCGAGCAGCACGGCGCGGGAGACGACCTGCACGCTCTTCGTGTTGAGCGCCTTGACCATGTTCCACGTGAAACCATCGCCGCCGACCTTGACCAGGTAGGTGTCGGTGGCGACCACGCCGGGGACCCCGGCGGCCTGGAAGGTCTTGTCGAGCGGGGCCAGCAGGGTGCCGGGCGGGGCGAGGACCTCGCTGTTCCTGAGCTCGGAGGGCAGCTCGTACGCGCCCACGATCCGGTACCACGTCTCCGAGCCGCGGGCGCGGAACTCGGAGCCAACGAAGAACCCGGACTCCTCCAGGAAGGCGGTCGTGGCGATGACCTCGCCCGCTTCCCGGGCCAGCCGCCCGCGCTTCATCTCGATCATGCCCTTGACCAGCGGGCTGGCCGCGTCGATCTCCCGCAGGTCGGTGTCCAACAGCCCGTACCGGGTGCGGATCTTGGTGTGCGCGGTGCTGTCCTTGAGGGACTGGGCACCCGCCGGGATCGCGGAGGGCAGGCGGTTCGGATCCGCCTCCGACCTGGGGTTGTACTTGTCGTAGCCGCCGACGGGCATGGAGTTCTTGCCCTCGACGTCCTGGTAGACGGGCCCGCTCAGCTCCGAATCCTTCAGCCGGGCGTCGGCCGCGCCGATCGCACGGGAGACCTTCTGCTCGGGCGAGAGCTCGGCGCTGCGCAGGGTGAGGTCGGCGGCGCTCACGCCGACGATCGGCAGGGCGATCATCGCGAGGACGAGGGCGCTGCGGCCCTTGGCGCGCCAGGCGTCGCGGCGGGCGATCCGGATGGCCGCGATCCAGGAGTGGTACGAGGACTTCACCGGCCGGCCTGCCCGGAGAGCAGGGAGTCGGCCTGGCTGCGCAGGGTCTCGTCGACCACGCTGCCGTCGCGCAGGAAGACCACGCGGTCCGCCCAGGCGGCGAACCGCGGTTCGTGGGTGACGAGGATTCCTGCTGCGCCCGCGTCGCAGCGCGAGCGCAGCAGGGCGAGGACGGATTCGCCGGTCTCGGAGTCGAGCGCGCCGGTGGGCTCGTCCGCGAGGACCAGGCGGCGGTCGCCGACGAGGGCGCGGGCGATGGCCACCCGCTGCTGCTGGCCGCCGGACATCTCGTCGGGGAAGCGGTCGGCGAGCTGCCCGAGGCCCATCTCGTCCAGGGCGGCCAGGGCCGAGGCCCGGGCCTTGCGGGCGGAGGTCCCGTCGAGTTCCCGGGGCAGTGCCACGTTCTCGGCGGCGGTGAGGGCCGGGATCAGGTTGTAGTCCTGGAAGACGTACCCGATGCTGCGGCGGCGCAGCGCGGCCAGCTGCTTGCGGCTCGCGGTGGTGATGTCGGTGCCCTCGACGATGACGCGGCCGCTGGTGGGCGTGTCGAGGCCGCCGGCCAGGGTGAGCAGCGTGGACTTGCCCGAGCCGGAGGGGCCCATGACGGCGACGAGTTCGCCGGGGTACACGGACAGGTCGATGCCGCGCAGGGCGTGCACCTCGGTGGCGCCGCTGCCGTGCGTGCGGACGAGCTTGTCGAGCTGGAGCACCGGCCGTGCGGACGGTGCGGACGGTATGTGGGGTGCGGACTGCTGGTCGGGCATGGAGGTCCCCCCTGGGACGGTGGTGGCTTCAGCCCCGCGGCGTGCGGAAGGTGCGGGGCTTCGGTGCGGCGGCGGTCGCGGGGCCGGCGGCGCCGGTTTCTGTGGCCTGGGGCGGGTCGGGCTCGGCTCTCCGGTCGGCCGGCAGGGAGAGCCGTACGAGGCGTGCTTCGGAGTGGTCGAGCCAGCGGGCCTCGGCCTCGGTCTGGAAGATCAGCTGCTCCAGGACCAGTAGCCAGGCCACGTCGTCGCGTTCGCGGGACTTCCCGCTCTCGATCGCGGCGAGCGCCTGCGCCTTGAGCCGGGTGTAGTCCTGCATCGCCTTGATCGTGGCGTGCCGCTGGGCCTGGATGACGGCGCGGATGTCCACGCCGGGGGCGCCCACGGCCATGGCGAGCTTGATGGACAGCTCGTCACGGGGCGGGTTGGTGCGGTCGACGGGGCGCTCGTACCACTGGTGCAGTTCGGCGCGTCCGGAGTCGGTGATGGCGTAGAGGGTGTGCCCGGCGGTGTCCTGGCCGCCGGGTGCGACGAGGCCGTCGCGTTCCAGGCGGGCGAGGGTGGTGTACACCTGCCCGACGTTGAGCGGCCAGGTGGAGCCGGTGCGGGATTCGAACTCGGTACGCAGCTGAGAGCCGTACCGAGGACCCCTTTCCAGCAGGGCGAGGAGGCCGTGGCGGATCGACATACTCAGTATGTATACCGAGTATGCAGGGCCGCGACAACCACCCTGAGGCGTAGGCCGGAAGGGGGACGGGCGGCCCCGTCTCCCGCTCGGGACGGGGGTGCGGGGGCGTCAGAGGCCCTTGCGCAGCCGCATCCCGAGGTAGCCCAGACCCAGTCCCATCAGGGCGAATCCGGTGCCGAGCGGCAGTATGTGCGCGGCCAGGTCGGCGGCGCGCTCGTTCGGCCCGGTGCCGATCGCGGTGACCACGGGCGGGGGGCTCGGCGGGGGCGGCGGAACCGGCTGCGGGCTGGCCGGCCGGTGGCGCGGGCGCGCCGGGAGGGGGCGGGCGGCGAGCACCGTCTCCGGGTTCGCGGGCTCGGCGGCGGGCCGCCCGGGCCGCTCCCGCCCGACTCCGGCGGCGCTGCCGGCGAGCTCCTCGTACGCCTCGTGCGGTACGTCGGCCACCGGCTCGGCGTCGGGATCGTCGGTCTTCGGCGCGGCGGCGGGAGCCCTGCCCGGCAGTGCCGCGGCGGGGGGCCGGACGGCGGCGACGCGACCGGCCGGGGACGAGGCGGCGGCGGACGTGGCGGACGCGGCGGAGGCGACAGGGGTGGCGGGGGACAGCGCGGCGGCGGCCACTGCGGCCCCGGCCAGCCAGCGGTGCGCGCGGAGGCGTTGAGTCACGGGGAGCCCCTCCCGTCCCGAGCAGCCGAGATGTTGTGCTCAGGTTCACATAATGGGGCAAAACAGGCATCCCGGGCGGCCCATCAGGGTCGCCCGGGATGCCGGGTGTGTCGCGCGGGGGCCTGCTCGTGCCGCGCGGGGGGCCTGCTCGTGCCGCGCGGGGGCCTACGGGTGGAGCGAGGGGCCTACTCCGGATTGCCGGTCGACACGGTCAGCGTGTACTCCGTGCCTTCCTTCTCGATCTTGTCCCCGGGGCGCGGGCTCTGGTCCAGCACGGTGTCCTTGCCGTACACGGCCTCGTCCTTGTCGACGATCTTGTACTTGCCGCCGGAGGCCTGGATGCACGCCTTGACCGAGAGCAGGTTCTTGTAGCGCAGGTCGGGCGCCGTGTACTTGGTGGCATCGCTGTAGTGCTTGCTCGGGTCCTTGCACTTGGCCGCGTCGATCGTGCGCGAGGTGTCCGGACCCTTGTAGCCGGTCTTGGCCGAGCCCGAGGCGGACGTGGAGGGCCCGGAGGACGCGGCCGTGTCGCCGGTCTTGCCCTTGTCGTCCTCGCCGTTCATCGAGATCGCCGCGATCAGACCGCCGACGGCCAGCAGCGCCACCACGATCGCGCCGACGACCACCGGCGTGTTCCGCTTGTCGCCGCCCCCGCCGGACGGGGCCGTGGAGGTCGCCGGGGAGATGGTGAACGGCGGCGGAGTCTGCGGCGCGTACTGCTGCTGGTGCTGCTGGTGCGTGACCGGCTGCTGCTGCGGCGGGTACGCGTACCCGCCCTGCCCGTGCTGCTGCGCCACCGGCGGCGGGGTCTGCGGTGCGTACGGGGACGGCGCCGGGGTCGGCGCGTACGGCTGCTGCAGGCCTTGCGCCGGCGGGGCCTGGAACCCGGAGTCCACCGGCGGGAACACGGCCGAGCTCACGCCCGCCCCGCTCGCGCCCGTGTGCGCGCCGGGCACGATGGCCGGCGCCCCGGTCTGACCGGCCGACATCACCCGCGCGACCTCGTCGCGCATGGCGGCGGCCGTGGGGAAGCGCTCGTTCGGGTTCTTCTTCAGGGCCCGAGCCACCAGCGCGTCCATCGCCGGGGTGACCGAGCGGTTGATGGAGGACGGAGCGACCGGCTCCTCCTGCACGTGCGCGTACGCGATGGCCAGCGGCGAGTCCGCGTCGAACGGGATCCGGCCCGTCAGCAGCTGGAACAGCATGATGCCGACCGAGTACAGGTCGGACCGGGCGTCGACCCCGCGCCCCAGCGCCTGCTCGGGCGAGAGGTACTGGGGGGTGCCGACGACCATGCCGGTCTGCGTCATCGAGGTGACCCCCGACTGCATGGCGCGGGCGATGCCGAAGTCCATCACCTTGACCAGGCCGCGCTTGGTCATCATCACGTTGCCGGGCTTGATGTCGCGGTGGACCAGGCCCATCTCGTGGCTGACCTCCAGCGCGGCCAGCACGTCGGCCGTCACCTTCAGCGCCTTGTCGGCCGGCATCGCCCCGTACTGGCGGATGTCCGCCTCCAGGACCGAGCCGAGGGGCTGGCCCTCCACGTACTCCATGACGATGTACGGCATCACCGCGGCGTCGCCCGCCCCGGGACCGCTGAACGTCACTTCGCCTTCGCCGGTGTCGAAGACCGAGACGATGTTCGTGTGCGACAGTTTCGCAACAGCCTGCGCTTCACGGCGGAAGCGCTCGCGGAACGACTGCTCCCGGCCGAGGTCGCTGTGCAGGGTCTTGATGGCGACCTGCCGGTCGAGCGCCGAGTCGTACGCCAAGTAGACGGACGCCATACCGCCCGCACCCAGCAAGTCCCTTAGCTGGTAACGGCCACCGGCCAGAGAGCCGCCCGCGTACTGGCCCTGAGTGCCGTCCTGGCTCATGACTGTTGCTTCCCCTCGGGATGTGTCCCAACGCCTCTGGCTGAGCGCATGTGGCGCCCAGTCTGCCGGAGGGCAAGCACACGTCAAGCCAGGTGCCCGTTCCGTGACCACGGGGCCACGGCGCGCCATTGTCCGAACGGCGACCTGTTCCGAGGCTGTAGCGTTCATCGGAGCACCCGAAATGGACCTACCGCTGAGCGGCGGCCGAGAGAGACGACGGCGAGGACTGATGGCACCCGAACCCGAGGGAAACGGCGCCGGGATGGCCGACGGTCCTGAGCATTGGGGCGCCGGCGGCCTGGTCGGCGACGGCCGCTACCGGCTCACCCACCGCCTGGGCCGCGGCGGCATGGCGGAGGTGTTCGCCGCCGAGGACGTCCGGCTGGGCCGGACCGTCGCCGTGAAGCTGCTGCGCGCCGACCTGGCGGAGGACCCGGTCTCCAAGGCCCGCTTCACGCGTGAGGCGCAGTCGGTCGCCGGGCTCAACCACCACGCCGTCGTCGCCGTGTACGACTCCGGTGAGGACAAGGTCGGCCCCAATACCGTCCCGTACATCGTCATGGAGCTGGTCGAGGGCCGCACCATCCGCGATCTGCTGATCAGCGCCGAGGCCCCGGGCCCCGAGCAGGCGCTCATCATCGTCTCGGGCGTGCTGGAAGCCCTCGCGTACTCGCACCAGCACGGCATCGTGCACCGCGACATCAAGCCCGCCAACGTCATCATCACGGACGCCGGCGCGGTCAAGGTCATGGACTTCGGCATCGCGCGCGCCCTGCACGGTGCCCAGTCGACGATGACCCAGACCGGCATGGTCATGGGCACCCCGCAGTACCTGTCGCCCGAGCAGGCGCTCGGCAAGGCGGTGGACCACCGCTCCGACCTGTACGCGACGGGCTGCCTGCTGTACGAACTGCTCGCGCTGCGGCCCCCGTTCACCGGCGAGACCCCGCTGTCGGTGGTCTACCAGCACGTGCAGGACGCACCGGTTCCGCCCTCGCAGCTGCCGGAGGGCCACCACATCCCGCAGGAGCTCGACGGGCTCGTCATGCGCTCCCTCGCCAAGGACCCGGACGACCGGTTCCAGAGCGCCGAGGAGATGCGCGGGCTGGTCCAGTACGCGCTCCAGATGCTGCACGACCAGGGCGCGAACACCGGCACCTGGAACACCGGCCCGGTCACCATGGCCCTGCCCCACGGGCGCGGCGGGGCGCAGACCACGGCGATGCCGATGGGCCAGACCGGCGGGCAGCAGCCGTACGCGGCGCACGCCACGACCTCGCAGTTCCAGCAGCCGATGGTGCCGCCGCTGAACCCGGACGACGGCTCGGCCTTCCCCGGCGGGAGCGGGTACGACAACCGCGGCCACGGCGGCGGGCAGGGCGGCCACGACGGGTACGACGGCTACGACGACCGCGGCAGCAGCCGCTGGAAGCTGTGGCTGTTCGCGGTGCTCGCGATCGTCGCGATCGCGGGCGGCGTGGCGTACGCCGTCAACTCGGTGTCGGACAAGAACAAGGACGACAGCACTCCGCCCGCCGTCCAGAGTTCTTCGAGCGGCCAGCAGACCACTCCGTCCGAGCAGCAGAGCCCGCCCTCGCAGGAGACGCCGTCGTCGCGTTCGTCGGAGGACCACGTGTCCACGTCGCCGAGCCGCAGCAAGTTCACTCCGAGCACCAGCCCGTCCACGTCGCCTTCGACGAGCCCGTCGACCTCGCCGTCGAGCAGTCCGTCGAAGTCCTCGTCGAAGCCGTCCTCGTCGCCGTCGAAGAGCGTGAGCCCGCCGGTGGAACCGCCGAATAACCCCCTGGGTGACCAGTAGGGGAATTCGCAGCTCAGAGGACGTGCTGATACTCCCTGACCGGATTTCCGGCCAGGGAGTGCACGGTGACGAACTGGGGCTCGATTCGCATGTGGACGGGGTCGAAGACCGCGCCGTCCACGAAATGCGGCCCGGGCCCGAATAGTTCGAGTTCCCGGGTGGTCGGCTCGACGATCCGAGCCGTTCCGGTGAACTGCACGGACCACAGGCGGGGGTCCGCGGAATTGAAGTTGTCGGCGCCGTAGGCCACCACGCTGCCGTTGCACGCCTGGTGGTGGCCGAAGCCCGCGTGCATTCTCAGCACGACCTTGCCGTCCACCACGATGTGGCGGGCGAGGGCGAGGAAGGGCAGCGCGCGCATGCTGGTGGCCACCCTGCCGTACGGCACCCGGCCCAGCAGTTCGATGGCGTGGAGTTCCTCCGGAGACATGCGTCTACTCTCCGGTACGGATGATCCGGCCGAAAAGAGGAGGCCGCCCCGATGATCGGGGACGTTGGTCCCGAGTGAACGGACCGTCCCGCGGAACGGCCGGGTCACGAGGTCACGCCGTACGAAGGCGGCGCGGGCTCAGGCGCGCCTCTCGGCCTGCAGCCGGGCCACGTACGCCGCGGCCTGGGAGCGGCGCTCCATGCCCAGCTTGGAGAGCAGGCTGGAGACGTAGTTCTTGATGGTCTTCTCGGCCAGGTGCAGCCGCTCGCCGATGACGCGGTTGGTCAGGCCCTCGCCGATCAGGTCGAGGATCTTCCGCTCCTGCTCGGTGAGGTTGGCCAGGCGGTCGTCGCCCTTGCCGTTGTTGCCGTCGCGCAGCCGCTCCAGCACCCGCGCCGTGGCGACCGGGTCCAGCAGCGACTTGCCGGCCGCGACGTCCCGTACGGCGCTGAGCAGCTCATTGCCGCGGATCGCCTTGAGCACGTACCCCGAGGCCCCGGCCATGATCGCGTCGAACAGCGCCTCGTCGTCGGCGAACGACGTCAGCATCAGGCATTTGATGTCCTCGTCCTGGGAGCGCACCTCGCGGCAGACCTCGACGCCGCTGCCGTCCGGCAGGCGCACGTCGAGCACGGCCACGTCCGGACGGGTGGCGGGGATGCGGACCAGGGCATCCGCGGCGGTACCCGCCTCGCCGACGATCTCGATGTCCTCTTCGACCGAAAGGAGCTCATGGACGCCGCGACGTACCACTTCGTGGTCGTCCAGGAGGAATACCTTGATTTTTCCGTCTTCGCGCACGAACTCAGTTTCACACACTCACCCCTTCCCTGACGTCGTTACCCGGGATAACGTGCCGTTGTTCCGGCCCCCTGCAAGGCTGTGACCAGTGGTTGTTCCCCGCCCGGCCGATTTACTTGGAAATCCAAGCAAAAACGCAGGTCAAGTGGGGTTTCGCAGTTATGCGGCGCACTGGGTAACGTGCATTGCGCAGGGCACTTGCCGGGGCACCTGTCACGCCTGAATCCGTACACGACGCGCACCCACCCTTGTGCGCTGGTACAGATCCAGGTGAGCCGCACTGGACCCCGGAGAACCCGGGAGCCGGACCGACGGAGGAGCAACACGTGACCGTGGAGAGCACTGCCGCGCGCAAGCCGCGACGCAGCAGCGGCACCAAGCGGGCGGCAGGCGCGGCGAGCGCCGCCAAGGCCCCCGCTGCCAAGGCTGTCGCCACCGCGCAGAACGCCGAGCCCCAGCTCGTACAGCTGCTGACGCCCGAGGGAGAACGGGTCAGCGCAGCGGACAATCCCGACGCTGCGGAGTTCCTGTCCTTCGTCGAGGACATCACCACCGAGGACCTGCGCGGGCTCTACCGCGACATGGTCCTGACCCGCCGCTTCGACGGCGAGGCGACCGCCCTCCAGCGCCAGGGCGAGCTGGGCCTGTGGGCCTCGCTGCTCGGCCAGGAGGCCGCCCAGATCGGCTCCGGCCGCGCGCTGCGCGACGACGACTACGTGTTCCCGACGTACCGCGAACACGGCGTGGCCTGGTGCCGCGGCGTCGACCCGACGAACCTGCTCGGCATGTTCCGTGGTGTGAACCACGGCGGCTGGGACCCGAACATCAACAACTTCCACCTGTACACGATCGTGATCGGCTCGCAGACGCTGCACGCGACCGGTTACGCGATGGGTGTGGCCAAGGACGGCGCGGACTCCGCGGTCATCGCCTACTTCGGCGACGGCGCGTCCAGCCAGGGCGACGTCGCAGAGGCGTTCACCTTCTCGGCGGTCTACAACTCCCCCGTGGTGTTCTTCTGCCAGAACAACCAGTGGGCGATCTCCGAGCCGACCGAGCGCCAGATGCGCGTGCCGCTGTACCAGCGCGCCCAGGGCTTCGGCTTCCCCGGCGTCCGCGTGGACGGCAACGACGTCCTGGCCTGCCTCGCGGTCACCCGCTGGGCGCTGGCGCGGGCCCGCGCGGGCGAGGGCCCGACCCTGGTCGAGGCGTTCACGTACCGCATGGGCGCGCACACCACCTCCGACGACCCGACGAAGTACCGGCGGGACGAGGAGACGGCGGCCTGGGAGGCGAAGGACCCGATCCTGCGCCTGAAGACGTACCTGCTGGCGAGCGGCGGGGCCGACGAGGCCTTCTTCGAGGCCCTGGAGGTCGAGAGCGAGGCGCTGGGCAAGCGGGTGCGCGAGGTCGTGCGCGCCATGCCCGACCCGGACACCATGGCGATCTTCGAGAACGTCTACGCGGACGGGCACGCGCTCGTCGACGAGGAGCGCGCCCAGTTCGCCGCCTACCTCGCTTCCTTCGAAGGCGGGGAGTGACCGTCATGGCCGTACAGAAGCTCACCATCGCGAAGGCGCTCAACGATTCGCTGCGCAAGGCCCTGGAGCAGGATCCGAAGGTCCTGATCATGGGCGAGGACGTCGGCAAGCTGGGCGGTGTCTTCCGGATCACCGACGGCCTGCAGAAGGACTTCGGCGAGGAGCGGGTCATCGACACCCCGCTCGCCGAGTCGGGCATCGTCGGCACGGCGATCGGGCTCGCGCTGCGCGGCTACCGCCCTGTGGTCGAGATCCAGTTCGACGGTTTCGTGTTCCCCGCGTACGACCAGATCGTCACGCAGCTCGCGAAGATGCACGCCCGCTCCCTGGGCAAGATCAAGATGCCGGTCGTCATCCGCATCCCCTACGCGGGCGGCATCGGCGCGGTCGAGCACCACTCGGAGTCCCCGGAGACGCTGTTCGCGCACGTCCCGGGCCTGAAGGTGGTCTCGCCCTCGAACGCGAGCGACGCGTACTGGATGCTCCAGCAGGCGATCCTCAGCGACGACCCGGTGATCTTCTTCGAGCCGAAGCGGCGCTACTGGGACAAGGGCGAGGTCGACACCGACGCGATCCCGGACGCCCTGCACGCGGCGCGCGTGGCGCGGGAGGGCTCGGACATCACCCTCGCGGCGTACGGCCCGATGGTGAAGGTCTGCCTGGAGGCGGCGGCCGCGGCGGCCGAGGAGGGCAAGTCGGTGGAGGTCGTGGACCTGCGCTCGATGTCCCCGATCGACTTCGACGGGCTGCAGGCCTCGGTGGAGAAGACCCGCCGGCTCGTGGTCGTCCACGAGGCCCCGGTGTTCCTGGGCACGGGTGCGGAGATCGCCGCTCGCATCACGGAGCGGTGCTTCTACCACCTGGAGGCGCCGGTGCTGCGCGTGGGCGGTTTCCACGCCCCGTACCCGCCGGCCCGCCTGGAGGACGAGTACCTGCCGGGCCTGGACAGGGTGCTCGACGCCGTCGACCGCTCGCTTGCGTACTGAGGAGAGCGTTCCCGTGACGATCCGCGAATTCAAGATGCCCGATGTGGGCGAGGGCCTCACCGAGGCCGAGATCCTCAAGTGGTACGTCCAGCCGGGTGACACGGTCACCGACGGGCAGGTCGTCTGCGAGGTCGAGACGGCGAAGGCGGCCGTGGAGCTGCCGATCCCGTTCGACGGTGTCGTGCACGCGCTGCTGTTCGAGGAGGGCACCACGGTCGATGTCGGCCAGGTGATCATCTCGGTGCAGACGGGTGCGGCGGAGGAGGCCCCCGCGGCTGCCGCCGCTGCCCCGGCCCCCGTTGCCGCCCCGGCTCCGGCCGAGGCCGCCGAGGAGCCGGCCACCACGGCCCGCCAGCCCGTCCTGGTCGGCTACGGGGTCTCCCAGGCCTCGACGAAGCGCCGCCCGCGCAAGGCCGTGCCGGGCGCGGCGGCCGCGCAGAACGGCACCGCCGCGGTGGCCCTGCCGGCCGTACCGGCCCAGCCGGAGGCGGCTCCGGCCGCCGCCGCCGGGCTGAACGGCAGTGGCAGCGGCCACGCCGTCGGGGAGCGCCCGCTGGCGAAGCCGCCGGTGCGCAAGCTCGCCAAGGACCTCGGCATCGACCTGGCCTCCGTGGTGCCCACCGGTGAGGGCGGGGTCGTGACCCGCGAGGACGTGCACGCCGCCGCCGCGGCCGCGATCACCCCGCAGGCGGCGGTGCCCGCGCCGGCTCCGGCCGTACCGGTACCCGTCCAGCCGGCGGCAACGGCGGCCCCGGAGGCCCGGGAGACCCGTATCCCGGTCAAGGGCGTCCGCAAGGTCACCGCCCAGGCGATGGTCGGCTCCGCGTTCACCGCGCCGCACGTCACCGAGTTCATCACCTTCGATGTGACCCGCACGATGAAGCTGGTCCAGGAGCTCAAGGACGACCCGGACCTCGCCGGTCTGCGGATCAACCCGCTGCTGCTCATCGCCAAGGCGGTGCTGGTGGCCATCCGCCGCAACCCGGACGTCAACGCGTCCTGGGACGAGGCGGCCCAGGAGATCGTGCTCAAGCACTACGTCAACCTGGGCATCGCGGCCGCCACCCCGCGCGGTCTGATCGTCCCGAACATCAAGGACGCGCACACCAAGACCCTCGGCGAGCTGTCGACGGCCCTGTCCGAGCTGGTCGGCACGGCCCGCGAAGGCAAGACCTCCCCGGCCGACATGCAGAACGGCACCATCACCATCACCAACGTCGGCGTCTTCGGCGTCGACACCGGTACGCCCATCCTGAACCCCGGCGAGTCCGCGATCCTCGCGGTCGGCGCGATCAAGCTCCAGCCGTGGGTCCACAAGGGCAAGGTGAAGGCGCGCCACGTCACCACCCTGGCGCTGTCGTTCGACCACCGCCTCATCGACGGTGAGCTCGGCTCGAAGTTCCTGGCGGACATCGCGGCCGTCCTGGAACACCCGCGCCGCCTCGTCACCTGGTCGTAGCGGTACCCGGCCGCAGTCCGGCACCCGAAGCCCCCCTCGCCACCGCACCGCGAGGGGGGCTTCGGCGCGAGCGGCGTGTGAGCGGCAAATGCCTGGCCGGACGTACGGTTCCTCGGCGATGATCACCGACATGAGATTCCGCGCTGCCACCGCAGACCCCGCCGACATCGACCGCGCCCTCGCCTACCCGGCCGACGGGCCCGTCGAGGCCCTGTCCGCCGAGAAGATCCGCGAGGAGCTCGCCGGGAACCAGTTCCGGCCCGAGTGGATCTGGTTCGCCGAGGACGAGGACGGCGAGGTCCTGGGCCGCGCGCTGTGGTGGGGCCGCGCCGACAGCGAGCGGCCCATCGCGCTCGACTGCCTCCAGATACGGGACTCCGTCGCCGACCCGGCCGCACTCGCCGCCGGGCTGCTCGCCGCCGGGCACGAGGCCTTCGGGAACCTCCCGCTCTACAACGTCTCACTGCCCGGCGACTGGCGGACCCGCCCCGAGCTCGTCGACGCCGTCGCCTGGCGCCAGAAGGCCGCGTACGAGGCGGGGCTGACCCGGGAGATCGAGCGGCTGCGCTACGAGTGGACCCCGGCTGCCGGGACTGCCGAGCCGACCGGGCGGCTGGTCTTCCGCGAGGGCACCGACGAGGAGTTCCTCGACGCCTTCACCCGCCTCTCGGCCGGCAGCCTGGACCTGCACACGCAGAACGAGCTCCGCTCGATGGAAGCCGGGCAACTGGCGCGCGCGGACATGGAGTTCTACCTCGACTGCCCCGGCGAGCGCTCCTGGTGGCGGCTGGCCCACCTCCCGGACGGCACGCTCGCGGGCATGGCCATCCCCTCCGCGACCCCGTACCACCGCAACGTCGGCTACCTGGGCGTCGTCCCGGAGCAGCGCGGCCGCGGTCTGATCGACGAGGTCCTGGCGGAGATCACCCGCTTCCACGCGGCCGCCGGCGCCGAGCGCATCACCGCGACCACGGATACCGTCAACGCCCCCATGGCCGCCGCCTTCGACCGCGCCGGCTACGAGGTCACGGAGATCCGCCTCGTCCTGGAGCCGGAGGCGTAGCCGCGTCCGGTTGGGGCTCCGCGGGGCGCTCTGACACCGGCAGGGGGTAGCCTCCCCGCCGGGGAAGGGGGGCGGGAGTGGCCATCGCCGAGTTGCAGGTGTACTCCGTCGAGGAGGCCGACGTCACGGGCGGGGTGTGCGTGGTCCGCTGCCTCGGCGGGGTCGCGCGCGCCGGGCAGGTCTACGCCGTCGGGGAACTGCGGCTGGGGCTGCGGCGGATCGAGCGGTACGGGCGCACCGTGGCCTTCTTCGACGCGGGGCACGTGGCCAAGGTCCACCTCACCGGCGCCCTGGTCGCGCTGCTCACCCGGGGCCAGGTGCTGACCGCCGTCCCGCCCGGCGGGCACGCGCTGGAGGACATCGAGGCCTGGCTGGCCACCGGCCCCCCGCTGCTGGACGAGCCGCATCCGCTGACCCTGCGGACGCTGGCCGTGGGCCGGATGCAGGGTGACTGGCTGCCCGAGGAGATCCGGCTGCGCTGGGGCACGGTGGCGCTGGCCGCGACGCACCGCAAGGCGGACTGGGAGGGCTCGCACGCGCTGGACCGCGCGGTCGAGGTGGCCGCCGTACGGGGCTACCTGATCGGGCAGTTCGGCCCGGGCCGCGGCGGCGACCCGGCGGCCCTGTGCCGGGACGCCCTGGCGCTGATCGACCTGACCCCGGCGGAGGCGGCCGCGGAGGCCCGCACCTGGCGCGACCTGCCGCGACCCCGCATCCAGCACCTGCGGCGCATCAAGCTCCTGCTGCCGTGGATGGCCCTCGTACGGCCCCACCTCGCGGACGGCGACCCGCTCGCGGCGGCGGTCGACGCCTGGTCGGAGGTCCGCCCGCAGCTGCCGTGACCGCGGCCGGGTAAGCGGCTATCCGGCCTTGGTGGCGTTGCCGAGCACCTTGGTCGGGGTGATGCGCACGACGAGGCGGACGTTCTCGGCCGGGGCCTCGGCGTACTCCTTGCCGGCGCCCGGCCCCAGGTACTCCTCCGAGATGCGGACGGCGACCTCGCGGCCCGTGTCCTCGGTGACGGTGGCCGTGCCGCGGATCTCCACGTACAGGAAGGGGTTGGCCGTGTCGAAGACGGTCAGCCCGACGCGCGCGTCACGGGCGATGTTCCGCTGCTTGCGGCGCCCCTGCTCGGTGGAGATCAGCACGTCGGCGCCGTCCCGGGTCACCCAGACCACCGAACTCTGCGGACCGCCGTCGGGGTTGAGGGTGGTGAGCACCGCCGGGTGCGGGGAGTCGAGAAGCTTGCGTACCGTGTCGTTCAGCACAATGGTCATGCGGGCGAGGCTAGTTGGGGTCTTCCGGCCCCGTCCAAGGATTCGCCGCTACTGGGGAAGGTCGGCGGCTTCCCTCACTTCCAGGGGATGTTGAGCCATGGGCTGGCCGGCTCGGTGGTCAGCGTGAGGTGCGTGGCGAGCGAGCTGTCGTACCACTCCCCGAACTCCTCCTCGTCGAAGTGCAGGCACCGGCCGAGGAGGTACCCGGCGGAGAACTCCTGCCAGGAGCGGTACGTCTCGCCGGCCGCCTCACCGGCGCGGAGCACGGCGCGTTCCACCTCCTCCACGGCGCCGTAGCGGGTGCCGAGGCCCCAGCGGGCCATCTGCGAGGCCCGGCCGATGTCCCAGCCCTCGACGGACCGAACGTATCCCCCGTCGGGGAGCAGCCCGTCGGCCCGGAAGCGCTGCTCGTACCGGGCGATGCGGCCGATCAGGCGCTGTACGCCCGCCACCTCGCCCTCGACCTCGGCGGTGGGGCGCGGCTGGGCGACCGTGACCCCGTCGGGGGTGAGCTGCGGTTCGGCGGCCCGCTCGGCGCTGCGGCGCAGGCTGGCCTCGGCGGCGTGCCGCCAGTGCTCGACGTCGACGGGCCCGGCGAAGTCGGAGGCGAGCATCCGGCGGACGCGCAGGACGAACTCCCAGACGGGGCTGACGATCTCGGCGTTCAGCATGCGGTGCAGGACGTCGAGCCATTCCTCGCGGGTGGTGATGCCCCACAGACCGCGCAGGCGCTCGCGCTCGCGGGTGTAGCCGGAGCCGTGGTAGGCGAGCGCGTTCCAGAACTCTCCGTTGGTGACGGCGAGATGGGCGCCGACGGCCAGCCCGCGGGCGACGGGCCCGTGCAGGGGCCCGCCGGTGTGCAGGGCGTGGACGGCGCCGGGGGCCAGGCCCCAGCTGGTGGCGGCGTCCCAGTGGGCCCGCCAGCGGGCGAGGTCGGCGGGGCCGGTGGTGAGGTAGGCCTCGGCGGGGCTGCCGGGGTTCACGGCCAGGTACGGGGGGTCCCGGTGGTCCCAGGCGTTGGCGAACCAGGCGAGGCTCTGGCGCACGAAGACGGTCTCGGGAGTGGGGACGGGCAGCATCCCGCAGGTGTAGACGGGCAGGCTGTGGCCGACCGGGTAGAAGCGGGCCTGCGTGGGCTCGGCATCGATCTGGGCGCGGGGCTGGGGGAGGAACAGCTCGGCGCGGGCGAGCGCGTCGAGATACCGCCCCCACTCACCGGCGTTCTTCGCCTCGTACAGCTCTCTCTCGACAGCGCTCGGCGCGATCCAGGTCCCCATGGGGGAACCCTAACGGGGCCCTCCGACGCCACCGCCGATGGTCACGCAGGGTGATGGTTTCACGAGGGTGCAGCACCGTCGGCGCAGCCGATGGGGTGAAGGGATCCGTGCAGGTCGTGGCGGTGGGCAGGGCGTGAGTGGGGGTGTTTCCGGGATCCGCGGGCCGGTTTCCGGTTGCCGAATGTGACCGGGTGGCGGTGAGTGGACAGGGGCACAACCCCTGCCCCATCCACTCTGAACAGGAGAGAGATCTTGCACCGCATCACCCGCTACACCCTCCCCGCCGCCCTGTGCGTGACGCTGCTGTCCGTTTCCCCCGCCCTGGCCGGTGCGGCCGTCGCCCCGACGCTTCCGTCGGCGCCGGTGGCGAAGAAGGCCGTCCCCGGTGCCGAGGCGCTCACCGCGCAGGTGGCCTCCCTGGGGTCCGCCGGCAGCCTGATCACCCCGGTCACGAACTTCCTCGGGGAGGTCCTGAAGTCGCCTGACGGGAAGCTCCCGGAGGCGGACCTCGCCGCGCACAAGCAGAAGATCGACGCGGCGCTCGCCGGCCTGAAGCAGACCTTCGCGGCGGCCGCCCCGGCGGCGCCCGCGGCGCCGGCGGCGCCCGCCGTGCCGGAGGCCGTGGCCAAGCCGCCGGCGAACGTGTCGGTGACCCCGGTGGTCCTGCCGAACCCGCCCGCGGACGAGCCCCCGGCATCGGTGGCGAAGCCCCCGGCGGACGCTGCGAAGCCGCCGGTGGACGCTGCGAAGCCGCCGGTGGACGCTGCGAAGCCGCCGGCGGACGCTGCGAAGCCGCCGGTGGACGCCGCGAAGCCGCCGGTTGAGGTGGCGCAGCCGCCCGTGGAGGTCGCGAAGCCGCCGGTGGAGGCTGCGAAGCCGCCCGTAGAGGCTGCGAAGCCCCCGGTGGAGGCTGCGAAGCCGCCCGTCGAGGCCGCCAAGCCGCCCGTGGAAGCGGCCAAGCCGCCCGTGGAAGTGGCGAAGCCCCCCGTCGAGGTGGCGAAGCCGCCCGTGGAGGCCGCCAAGCCGCCCGTGGAAGTGGCGAAGCCGCCCGTGGAGATGGCCAAGCCGCCGGTCGAGGCCGCCAAGCCGCCCGCCGCCGTCGCGCAGCCCGTCACGCTCCCGGCCGTCGCTCCGGTCGTCGCCGCGAAGCCCACGGCCGTGGACCCCGCCCGCGTGGACCTCGTCACCGCCGTCGACCACCTCAAGGCCTCCGTCGACGAAGTCGCGAAGGCGGCCGGTCCCAACGGCCGCGCCACCGACGCCAAGACCAAGGCCAACGACGTCGTCAACGACCTCGGCGCCACCGTGGTCGCCCTGTTCACCGGCCTCGGCCTGCCCGGCATGCCGGCCGCCGCCGCCCCCGCCCCGGCGGAATAGGCCCCACCCCCCGCCCCCGGCGTCCCTCCGACGCCGGGGGCGGACGGGCGTCTCGTACGACCCCCCGTGCGCCCGCGCGACCGTGCAGACACCCTTGACGCGCCCCGCCACCCGATGGACGCTCCCGGGTCTCGCATACGAACGGTGTCAGCTGGGGGGCCGGTCATGCCGGAGGAGTCTGTCCAGACGGTGGGGGAGCTACGCGCGCAGCTCGTATCGCGGCGAGCGCGCTGGTCCGTCATCGAACATCTCGCCGACGAGGAGCCCGTACCCCGGCCCTCCCTCGGCCTGGAACCCGGGGCGAACCTCACGCCCGCCGAGCAGATCGGTGCCATCGACCTGCGGGCCCTCATCGGCCACGAGAGCGCCAATCCGCACCTCACCCGCCGCCGCGCCGCCCACGGCCTGCTGTCCGACACGCCGCCCGCGGGGCTCGGAGCCCGCCCGGCCGCCGTCGACTGGCGCACCCGCTGGGGCTGGCCCTGGATCACCAAGGTCAAGGACCAGGACCCGTGCGGCTCCTGCTGGGCCTTCGGGGCCGCGGGCCTCGTCGAATCCATGGCCCGCATCGAGCACAACGTCTGGGCCAAGCGCTCCGAGGGGGACGTCCACGACGGTCTGAAGTTCACCTGCGGCCAGGGCTCCAACCCCGAGACCGCCCTCGACTGGGTCAAGGACAACGGCGGTCTCGCCGATCCCGACTGCTGGCCCTACTCCCCGCCCCCGCCCACCGTCCCGGCCGACCGCCGCGACGCCTGGCGCGCCGAGTACACGCCCAGCTGGGACCGGTCCGGCCGGACCGTCCGGATCACCGACTACGTCCGCCTCGGCGACGTCGGGCAGCAGAAGGTCTGGCTCGACACCGTCGGCCCGCTCACCGCCTGCTTCGACGTGTACGACGATTTCTTCGGCCTCGGCTCCGGCGTCTACCACCGCACGAGCGAGCGCCTCGCGGGCGGCCACTGCGTGCTGATCGTCGGCTACGACGACGCCGCCGGCTGCTGGCTGTTCAAGAATTCCTGGGGGACGGGCTACCACGTCGGCGGGTACGGGCGCATCGCCTACGGCGAGGTCAACATCGACTACTGGGCCAAGTGCGGCCTGCGCGGCACCAACATCGACCCGTGGAGCAAGCGCCGCCTGCACGCCGGCAACGTCTACGAGAGCGGCAACGGCCGCGCCCACCGTAATTTCGAGCTGTGCGCCACCGCCGGCGGCGGCCGCCTCCAGCACTGGTGGCGCGAGGGCGACGCCCCCTTCCCGTGGGCCCGCGCCCGGTCGTACGCGAACGACGCCTCCGGCCAGCCCGCCTTCACCGGGACCACCTACAACCGGAACATGGAGTCCCTGCACGTGACCATCGGCGGCCGGCTGCGCCACTGGTACTACGAGCAGTCCGCCGGCGTCTGGCGCGACGGCGGAGCCTTCGGGCCGGGCGACGCCGCGATCGGCTCGACCCCGGCGTTCATCCAGAGCGACTACGGCAAGCCGGGCAACTTCGAGGCGGTCGTCCGCACCGCCGACGGCCGTCTGAACCACTGGTGGCGGATCAACGGCGCCCCCTGGACCTGGAACGACGGCGGCCGCTTCGCCTCCGCCATCGCCCACTTCGGGCCCGCCCTGGTCCAGACCCGCAGCCGCCACCTCGACCTCGTCGCCACCCGTACGGACGGCCGGATGCAGCTGTGGTGGCGCGACGACCCGAACGGCTTCGCCTGGCGCCCCGGAGAGGTCTTCGGCATCGCGATCACCTCCGCGCCCTGCCTGATCGAGGCCCAGTACGGGGCGGCCGACGAGGACACCGCCGGGAACTACGAGCTCTGCGCGGTCGGCGCCGACGGGCGCGTCGAGCACTGGTGGCGCGGCAACGCCTCCGGCTCCGCCTGGAGCCGCAGCGCCGTCTTCGGCCACGACGCGCTCGCCGTCACCGGGATGCTCCAGGGCAGTTTCGGGTTCAACCTGGAGGTCATCGTCCTGCGCACGGACCGGCAGCTGCAGCACTACTGGCGGGACAGGGCGGGCTGGCACGAGGGGCCGGTGATCGGCCCCGCCTGAGCCGGGAGGTCTTCGCGGGTGGAGGTACGCCAGATCGTCCTCGGCGCCGGTGAGTCGTACGAGCTGCGGCTCACCGGCCGCGGGGCGCGCGGGTACGTGTGGACCTGGCAGGTCACCGGGGACGCGGACGCCGTCTCCGTCAGCGATGTGAGCGGGCCCGCGCCGCCCGTGGAGATCCTGCCCGGCGCCCCGCTGGAGCGGGCGTACGTGGTCCGGGGCCGCTGCCCGGGCGGGCGGGCCCGGATCCGCTTCGCGCAGATCCGGCCGCCGTATCCGCAGGAGGCCCCGTACGACGAGTTCGTCCTGGAGGTGGAGGTCACGGGCGCGGCCGACGGGGCCCGAGGGAGCTGAGCGCCCAGTGCTGTACGGCCTCCAGCGGGCCCCGCTCGAAGCGGCGCAGCCAGAGCCGCGACGCGGCGACCAGGACGAGGCCGACCCCCGCCCACAGGCCCATCACCCACCAGGGCCCGCTCCCGCCCAGCCGGTCGGCGAGCCCGAGCCCGATGCCGTAGCAGAGCAGCATGCAGAGCAGGTTCTGGCCGACGTAGCAGGACAGGGCGGTGCGCCCGACGGAGCCGAGGGCTCCGGCCCCCGGGACCCGGAAGCGGTCCAGGGCGCAGCCGATCAGGCCGATGTACCCGACGGCGATCAGCGGGGCGATCCCGTAGCGCCCCAGGACGAAGAAGTCGGGGCCGCCCAGCGCGGCGGCGGCTCCCAGCGGCAGCCCGAGGCCGAGACCCCACCCGGCCATCCGGACCCGGATCCGGCGCCCGTCGGCGCTCGCGGCGAAGGCCCCGGCGCGGTGGAGCCGGACCCCGAGGAGGAAGAGGAAGACCAGCAGCCCGAAGGAGAAGACGGGCTCGATGCGCAGCGCGGGGGCGTGGCCGAGCCGGAAGGCGATCTGGTCGAGGTAGCCGCCCTCGGCGTACAGCCGGACGGCGGCCGGATCGAGGCCCGCGGCAGGCCCGGATTCCGGCCGGGCCAGGCTCCTGAGCGTGAGGAGACCGATCAGGGTCAGGTGCAGACCGCCCGCGGTCCACATCGCGGCCCGCCGCACCTTCTCGGAGCGGGCCAGCAGCCGGGCCACCAGCAGGGCGGTGACGGCGTACCCCATCAGCACGTCCCAGGCGAAGACCAGGACGAAGTGGACGGTCCCCTCCAGGAAGAGGAACGCTGCCCGCCGCGGGTAGCGTCCGGGCCACGGCTCGCCGCGGCGCGCGGCGGAGTCGTACTGGATGGCCAGGCCCACCCCGAACAGGATCGTCAGCAGGGAGAGGAACTTCCCGTCGGCGAGGAAGCGGAAGAGGCTCTCGGCGATGTTCGCGGCGGAGGGGTCGGCGACCGGGTCGGGCGGGTTCAGGCCGCCCTGGAGCACGCCCCACTCGGAGCCTGGGGACGCGAAGATCCAGACGTTGGTCATGAGCGTGCCGAGGATGGCGGCACCGCGCAGGACGTCGAGGAGGGGCAGTCGGGTCTCGGTCACATCGGGCGAGGCGAGGGTGGTGTGGGCCATGACCTCAGCGTCCCGGCGCGCGGGCCCGCCGGCGTCCTGCGGCCGGACGAAGCCCGGGTACACCCTTCGATGCAGCGGTGCGGAGTTGACGTCCACATCCCGGACGGGGTGACCGGTGCACCCTTCATGTATCTATCCTGTGCGCATGCCGTCAGCCGCACCCCCCGTCCAAGCCGCCGCCACCGCCGCCGAGCGCGTGTACCGACACGTCAAGCAGGCCGTGCTGGTGGACCGCCGCTACGAGGGCGGCACCCTCCTCACCGAGGGCGAACTCGCCGACGCCGTAGGGGTGTCCCGTACGCCGGTCCGCGAGGCGCTGCTGCGGCTGGAGACCGAGGGGCTGCTGAAGCTGTACCCGAAGAAGGGCGCGCTGGTGCTGCCGGTCTCAGCGCAGGAGATCGCCGACGTCATCGAAACCCGGCTGCTGGTCGAGGAGTTCACCGTACGCAGGGCCGTGCCGACGGCGCCCGGCCTGCTGGAGCGGCTCGCCGAACTGCTGGAGGAGCAGCGCCAGCACGCCGCCGAGGGCGACCTCGCGGCGATGATGGCCGCCGACCGGGGCTTCCACGCCGAGATCGTGCGCAGCGCCGGCAACCAGATCCTGAGCCGGCTGTACGACCAGCTCCGCGACCGGCAGCTGCGGATGGGCGTGGCCCTGCTGCACGCGCACCCCGAGCGGGTGGAGCGGACGCTGGCCGAGCACGCGGAGATCCTTCGGGCGCTGCGGGCCGGGGACGCGGAGGCGGCGGCCGCGGCCGTACGGGGCCACGTGGGCCGGGTCGAGGCGCTGGTGCGGGGGACGGGCCGGTGAGCGGGAACGGCGAGAGCGGCGTCAACGGCGTGAACGGAGTCAGTGGCGGCACCGGCGTCTTCCGGGATCCCCCGGGCGGCCGGAAGGCGGTGGCCGTCTGGTCCATCGGCGTCGCTGTCTACTTCGTCGCGGTGATCTTCCGTACGAGTCTGGGCGTGGCCGGGCTGGAGGCGGCGGATCGCTTCCACGTCAACGCCTCGGCGCTCTCGACCTTCTCCATCCTCCAACTGCTGGTGTACGCGGGCATGCAGGTGCCGGTGGGACTGATGGTGGACCGGCTCGGCACCAAGAAGGTGCTGACGCTGGGCGCGGTCCTGTTCACGGCCGGCCAGATCGGCTTCGCGCTCTCGCCCTCGTACGGGATGGCCCTCGCGGCCCGCGCCCTGCTGGGCTGTGGCGACGCGATGACCTTCATATCCGTCCTGCGGTTGGGCACCCGGTGGTTCCCGGCCCGGCGCGGCCCGCTGATGGCGCAGCTGGCGGGGCTGGTCGGCATGGCCGGCAACCTGGTCTCCACGCTGGTGCTGGCCCCCGTACTGCACGGGGTCGGCTGGGTCCAGGCGTTCGCGGGCAGCGCGGTGGCCGGCGTGGTGGTCCTGATCCCCCTGACGCTCTTCCTCCGGGACCACCCGGAAGGCCACGAACCTTCGTCGGCGGGGCTCGTGGGCCGGGGCTTCGTACGCCGCCAGATCCGGGACTCCTGGAGGGAACCCGGCACCCGCCTGGGCCTGTGGGTGCACTTCACGACGCAGTTCCCGGCGATGGTCTTCCTGCTGCTGTGGGGCATGCCGTTCCTGGTCGAGGACCAGGGGCTGGAGCGGACCACCGCGGCGGGGTTGCTGACCCTGGTGGTGGCCTCGAACATGGGCTTCGGCCTCGTGTACGGCCAGCTCATCGGCCGCCGCCAGTCGGCCAGGATCCCGCTGGCCCTGGGCACGGTCGCGCTGACCGCCACCCTGTGGGCCTCGGCCCTGGCCTACCCCGGCCCGCACGCCCCGATGTGGCTGCTCGTCACCTTGTGCGTCGTCCTGGGCACCTGCGGCCCGGCCTCGATGATCGGCTTCGACTTCGCCCGCCCGGCGAACCCGCCGGAGCGCCAGGGCACCGCGTCGGGCCTGACGAACATGGGCGGCTTCCTGGCCTCGATGACGACCCTGCTGGCGGTCGGCCTCCTCCTGGACGCCACCGGCGACAACTACCGGATCGCCTTCTCGTCGGTCTTCGTCGTGGAGCTCCTGGGCCTCACCCAGATCCTCCGCCTGCGCCCCCAGGCCCTGACCCGCGAGCGCACCCGCCTGACCGCGGTCCCGGCCGCATCCGCATCCCCGGCCGCATCCGCATCCCCGGCCGCATCCGCGTCCCCGGCCCCGGCCGAATCCCCGCGGCGGGCGCCCGCGTAGTCCCGGAACGGGCAACGCCGACTCGGCGGCCCGTACGGAACTTCATGGAGTCCCCTTGTCGTTCTGTCCGGCTTGCCCGCCGCCGCCGGCGACGGGCGGGAGGGACCCCCGTACCCCCCGGCCCGCCGGCGATGGTGGCATCGTCGACCGGCCACCGGCTGCCGAATCTACGGCCGGACCAAGCCCCGCGGATGTGCCGGGAGCGCAGGGCTCGTTGATCTTGCGCGCACCTGCCTCCCCGACCGCCCACTGCCGGAAATCGGTGGGGCTGACCCCGTACGCCTCCCGGAACGTCCGGCTGAACACGGCGGGGTTGGTGAACCCCCACCGCCTCGCCACGGTGTGGACGGGGCTGGTCAGGAGCCCCGGGTCCGCGAGATCGGCCCGGCACCGCTCCAGCCTGCGCTGCCGGATCCCGGCCGCGACGGTCTGCCCCTGCTCCCGGAACACCAGCTGGAGCCACCGCAGCGAGATGCCGTGCCGGGCGGCGACGGCGGACGGCGTCAGCTGCGGGTCGCCGAGGTTGTGGTCGATGAACGCGTTGATCCGCTCCAGCAGCGCGCGGCTGCGCGCCTCGGCGGACAGCTTGTCCTCGGCGCCAAGCTGCCCGGCGAGGCAGGCGCCGACGAGGTCGAGGGCGACCGTTCCCAGCCGGTTCAGCTCCGCCTGCCCGCAGTCCGCGCCGTGCGCCGCCAGCGAGAGCATGTACTGGGCGAGGATCGCCCCCAGGCCGTGGCCGCCGGGGATGCGCTGCGCGAGCAGCCGCTCGACCCGGGCGCCGCGCAGGGGCATCGCATTGCGCGGGAACGACAGGGTCACGGCCCGGATCAGGCCGCCGTCCCCGGGAAGGGCCAGCGACTCCATGGGCAGCGAGGTGTCCCAGAGGACCATGTCACCACTGAACAGACCCGAATCGCGGCGGTTCTGCGCGAGCGACATGGTCCCGTCGGCGACGAGCCCGAGCTGGTACTGCTCGGGGTCGCTGCGCCGGACGTGGGCGGCCGTGCGCAGCGAGTGCAGCGAACTGAAGTCGAAGGTGGACACCTGCACACCGCCGAGGTCCAGCACGGAGGCCTCGGCCCAGAACTTCCCCGGCTGCCCGCTCCGGATCGCGAGGGAAACGAGTTCCTGCGCGATGACGTCGGTGAACCAATCGAGTCGTTCCGCCTCCGGCACGGCGGCGGACGACAATCTGGACCACACCTCTGGAACCTCCTGCTGCTGCGCTGTCCCGCCCGTGACAGGGACGAGAAACCGCGCACGCCGGTTCTCAGGAGGCCGAGGGGGGGGGCTACCCGCCCGGCGGCTACGGCGTGACGGCGAAGTGGGCCAGGATCGCGTCCGCCAGCTCGGCGTCGCCCTCGACCTTCACCCGGTCCGCGACGGCGCCCGCGCGGACCCGCCCCGCCGCGAGGCGGACGTACGTCTCCCAGTCCATGGTCAGCGTTACGGCCGGCCCCAGCGAGGGCGTCCCGTCCACCGTCCCGCGTCCCTGCGCGTCCACGCGTACCGTCCGCATGAACTCCACCGGCCCGTGCACGTCGATCACGACGGCCGAGTTCGCCGGCGCCCCGGCCAGCTTCGCGACCACCTTCGGCAGTCCGGCCAGCAGGATGTCCCGTGCCACGTACGCCCCCGGCGAGTCCCAGTTCCCCGGCACGCCCAGCGCCGCCCGCAGGTCCTGCTCGTGGATCCACACGTCGAACGCCCGCAGCCGCAGCGCGAACTCCAGGGTCACCTGGTCGCCCAGCGGCCCCCGCACCATGGTGTCCGGATCCCGCTTCTCGTTCCGCAGCTGACGCGACCGCCGGATGATCGTGTATTCGAGCTCCGAGGTCATTTCCGGCGCGGTGTGGTGCCGCCGGACGTCGACCTGGACCTCCATGTACCGGCTGAACTCGTCGACCACGTGCCGCAGGTCCCTCGCGACGGTGTGGATCGGCCGCGGATCCCCCAGCTGCTCGCACTCGATGCCGATGATGTGCGACACCACATCACGGACGGACCAGCCGGGGCACGGGGTCGCCCGGTTCCACTCGCCCTCCGCCAGGGGGAGGACCAGCTCGGATATCGCCTCGATGGAGTGGGTCCACGCGTCGGCATAGGGCTGGAGGCTGGGATGCGGCTGGACGGTCAACGGGACCCCTCGCGTGCTGTTCAGTGGCGCGTTTTCTGGAAGCGTGTGGACTGCTTCCAAAACTACGCTGCCGGTGAGCGCCCCGGCAGTGCTTTCGTGTGACGATCGTAGGCCCGAGTTGACGGCTTGAATGCCAGGACGGTGGTACTGTGCGCGCCTCGCTGATCCAAATCGCGGTGTCCGACGGGGAGTCGGTCACCTCACGCCGTGCCCGAGCGGCCGATCTCGTACGGGAGCAGGCCGGCTCGGACCTGGTCGTGCTGCCCGAACTGTGGACGGTGGGCGCCTTCGCGTACGAGCAGTTCGAGACCGAGGCCGAGCCGCTGGACGGCCCGACGTACGAGGCGATGTCGAAGGCGGCGAGCGACGCCGGGGTCTGGCTGCACGCCGGCTCGGTCGTGGAGCGCGCGGGCGACGGCTCCCTCTACAACACCGCCCTCGTCCTGTCCCCGTCGGGCGAGCTGGCCGCCACGTACCGCAAGATCCACCGCTTCGGCTTCGACCAGGGCGAGGCCGTCCTGATGTCGGCCGGGGACTCCCTGACCACCGTGACCCTGCCGGAGCAGGTCCTCGGCATCGCCACCTGTTACGACCTGCGCTTCCCGGAGCTGTTCCGCGGCCTCGTCGACGCCGGGGCCACCACGATGGTCGTGGCCGCGGGCTGGCCGGCCCGCCGCCGGGCCCACTGGACCCTGCTCAACCGGGCGCGGGCCGTCGAGGACCAGTCGTACGTGCTCGCCTGCGGGCTGGCCGGTACGCACGCGGGCGTCGAGCAGGCCGGGCACAGCCTGGTGGTGGACCCCTGGGGCGAGGTCCTGGCCGAGGCGGGGCCCGGCGAGGGAGTCCTCACCGTCGACCTGGACCCGGCGAAGGTGGCCGAGACCCGGGAGCAGTTCCCGGCCTTGAAGGACCGCCGCCTGGGCCGCTGACCGGCGGCTACGAGGCCTCAGTCCTCGTCGGGCTCCTCGCGCCCCTCGCGCTCCTTCTCGGCCATGCGGATCACGCACACGGCGACGGCGATCAGCAGCGCCGCGTCCGCGTCCTCCCGGATCACGTCCACGGCGTACGTCTCGCGGATCCGGTACCACTGGCGGGAGATCAGCGCGAGGAGCTCCCCCTCGTACTCGATCTTGAACTCCCGGTCCAGGAGCCGCCCGCTCACGTCCAGTTCGGTGCCCTCGACCAGCGTGACGAGGTAGTGGCCCCGCAGCAGCGAGAGCCGCTTGCGGCGGATCACGGCGAGCCGGCGCTCGTCGCGCTCCAGCGTCATCGCGTCGCGCAGGCGCAGCAGCTTCTCCCGCAGCGTGATCAGGATCTGCCCGTCCGGGTCCTTCAGCTCCAGCGTGTCCCGGAAGCGCAGCGCCTTGCCGTCGACGAGGAAGGCGTGCCTCCCGTCCTCGTCCTCGATCCAGTAGTCGTCCCCCAGGGCCAGCATTTTGTCCCGAACCAGGTATTTCATGCCCGGATCGATGCCCGCGATAGGTTGCCGCCATGCCTCTGCTCTATGTGACCGACCTGGCGTACCCGGCGCGCGGCCGCCGCTACTGCGACGAGGACATCTTCCTCACCTCCCGGCTGCGCGAGCACTTCCCGCTCGCCCTGTGCCATCCGCTGGACGCGGCGGCCATGATGGCGGACTTCGACGCGGTGATCGTCCGCAACAGCGGGCCTGTCCTGCACTACCAGGAGGCGTACGACGCCTTCCGCGCGGCGGCCCTCGCCGCCGGCACCCGCGTCTACAACCCGCTCACGGGCCGCGGCGACATGGCCGGCAAGCAGTACCTCCTCGACCTGACGGCCGCCGGGCACCCCGTCATCCCCACGATCGACGACCCCGCCGACCTCGCGCTGCTCCCCTCGGTGCCCTCGTACGCGGTGAAGCCCAAGCAGGGCGCGGACTCCATAGGCCTGACCTTCACCCCGCACCCGGCCGGACCGGCGGGGGTCAACCTCATCCAGCCGCGCATCGACTTCGCGTACGAGGTCTCCTTCTACTTCGTCGATGACGCCTTCCAGTACGCCCTCCACGCCCCGGACCCGGCCCGCCGCTGGGAGCTGAAGCCGTACGAGGCCACGGCGGCCGACCTCGACTTCGCCCGCGGCTTCATCGCGTGGAACACGCTGTCGCACGGCATCCAGCGGGTGGACGCCTGCCGCGCCCCCTCCGGCGAGCTCCTCCTCGTCGAGCTGGAGGACCTGAACCCGTACCTCTCCCTGGACCTTGTGTCCCCGGAGGCGCAGGAGGCCTTCATCACCGCTCTGACAGAATCCCTCCACTCCTTCCTCACCGTCTGACGGCACGTCCGATGTCAGAGGGGGATGCCAGGCTTCCCCCATGGACAAGCACACGTTCTGGAAGCTGATCGCCACGGCCCGTACGGAGGCCGCTCCGGACCAGGTGGCGGCGCGCGCCTCGCAGTTGCTGGCGCTCTGCCCCGAGGCCGAGATAGCCGCCGCCCAGCAGGTGCTGTGGGACCTGCTGGCGGAGTCCTACCGCAGCCCCCTGTGGGCCGCGGCGTATGTGATCAACGGCGGCTGCTCGGACGACGGCTTCGACTACTTCCGCGGCTGGCTCCTGACCCAGGGCGAGGAGGCCTTCGCCCGGGCCCTGGCCGACCCCGACTGCCTGGCGGACCACCCCGCGGTCCGCGAGGCGGCGGCGGAGGGCCTGGAACTGTGGGACGAGGAGGCCCTCTCGATCGCCTGGGCCGCCTACGAATCGGCCACGGGCCGCGAGCTCCCGGCGGACTCCTTCACGATCAGCTACCCGGCGCTGGACCCGTCCTGGGACTTCGACTTCGACGACACGGCGGAGACCTCCACCCGCCTCCCCCGCCTGAGCTCCCTCTTCGACTAGGCCGTGTCCGGGCGGGACGGCCGTGAGGGGGCGTTCGCGGGCGGATGGCAAGCTTGAAGGATGAACGATGCTGCCCCGGCGCCCACCCCCGCGCCCCGCCGTGCCCGTCTCCGTGCCCCCGAGCTGGTCGGGAAGGGGGGCTGGCTGAACACGGGTGGGAAGGATCTGAGCCTCGCCGAACTGCGCGGCCGGATCGTGATCCTCGATTTTTGGATTTCCTGAACCAATGTGCGCACTCCTCGCTAGCGTGGGGACGTGCACCAACACACCACTGCTGACCTGTACTTGCGTCTGTCCCTTGACCGGGAAGGCAAGACCGCGATCGACCGCCAGGAAGCCGACTGCCGTGCGTGGGCGGAGCGCAACGGACTGACCGTCCGCAAGGTCCACATCGACCGTGGACGTTCCGGCTACAAGAACGTCAGCCGCAAGGGGTTCGACGCGGCGATCACAGCCGTCACGGCCGGCGTCGTGGGCGTGCTGATCGTCTGGAAACTCGACCGTCTGTCCCGCAAGGGCATCGGCGAGGTCGGAAAGGCGCTGGACGACATAGGCCGGGTCGGCGGGCGGCTGGTCTCTGTCATGGATGGCCTCGACACGCAGAACGACAGTGCCCGCGTCACCATCGCGATGTTGGCGGAGCTCGCGCGCAATGAGTCACGCAATCTCGGGATGCGCGTGGGCAGTGCCAAGCGGTACCTGCGGCAGCGAGGGCAATGGATCGGCGGGCAGCCGCCCTACGGGCTCCTGGTGGACCGGGAGACGAAGAAGCTCGTCCACGACCCCGAGACCGCCGTCTACGCCCGTCTGATCGCCGACGAAGCACTGTCCGGGAAGGCCCTCGTTCACATCGCCCGACTGCTGAACGAGCACGGGGTGGAGTCGGCCCGCGGAGGCGAGTGGAACTCGTCCAGTGTCATGCAGCTCCTTCGCTCACCGGCCTTCGCCGGACTCATGCCGCAGACCGAGTACGAGGAGCAGGCGGACGGGACACGCAAGTACATGAACCGGGTCTCCCCCTACCGAGACCCGGAGACGCTCGAAACGGTGAGCATCGGCGAGGGGATCATCACGGTCGGGGAGCGCGAGCTCATCCTCCGCCAGCTCGAAGCGCGCACGTTCCCTCTGGCGGGAAAGCGGCACGGCCACAAGCAGGGCAAGTCGCTTCTCACTGGCATAGCGCGCTGTGGGCTCTGCGGCGCCCGGATGAGCAAGGCCGGCACGTCGTACCAGTGCTCCAGCCACCGGATGGGGCGAGGATGCTCCGGCGTCTCCGCCCGGGTGGAGAGCATCGACGACTACGTGACCCGGGCGTTCCTGTCACGCCTGCCGTCCCTGGAGCCCCAGGACCCGCTGCTCGCCGTGATCGCCGATCGCTGGGTGCAGAGGGAGGACCCGGAGGTTTTCGCGAAACGGGACGCGATCGAGGCGGAGATCGTGGACGAGGGAGCCCGTCTGGCGGACCTGGAGGAGGCCAGGTACGTCCGTGGCGAGTTCACCGGCGCAGACGCGATCGACCGGTACAACCGGCTCGCAGGACGACTTCGTACCCGGATCGAGGGGCTGCGCGCGGACCTACTGGGGATGCCGACCCCTTCCGTGGACATCTCTCCTCTCCTGGATGCCGGCCTGCTATGTGAAGCTTGGGAAGCCGACGATGCGGCCGGAAGACGTGAACGCCTTGGCCTCGCAATCGATCGAGTGGAAGTCCGGCGAGGCAGGGTGGGCGTCAGGTTCGACGGTAACGAGCGCTGCCGGATCGTCTGGGCGACAAAGGGCAGCGCTGGGGTGGAGGCAGCAGGTGACGAAGTGACGGAATGACGATCGAATTCCATTACTTCCTTAAGAGATGATCTGAGTCCCTATAGGTGGAATAGAAGCTGAACGTCATTCCGTCACTTCGTCACCGGGAACCGCGGAAGGTCGGTGCGAAGTTGCGTTGTGGCCGCCAGCCCGCCCCCGGCCTCAGCTCGCCTTTCGCGCCCGGGGTGTGGCCCCGATTTTGGCATCGGTTCCGCACTGACCTGCGGTGACGTGGTCCACAAGGTGGAAGAACGACCCTGTTAAGGCTCCCTCGAAGTCCGATGAACACCCCTGAGCCCCGTGTCTGCCGCCCTTGCGAGGGTGGCGGCACGGGGGCATTTCCGCTCCCCGGCCCGTAGAAGTTCGTGCAAGTTGCTGGCACGCCCGGGTGATCCGGAGCAAGCTCGTTCATGTTGATCGCCACCAGAGCGACCGGAGGACACCATGACGTTGCACCGGCTTGGCAAGGATCCGGAGAGCCCCAACAACGGGTCCCCGACCGTCTACTTGGACGACGAGACCGGGAACTACATCCTGCAAGGGTGGCGCGTGACGGACGCGGAACGGCTGGCCCAGCTGGACGTCCCCGCCCATGAGACCGTCATCGAGTTCCCGAAGCGCATGATGCAGTTCTTCCCGGAGGTGAACGGTGGCGACGGAGCCGACGTTTGAGGACCTGTTCCGCGCCGCGAGGCACAGCGCGTACCACCTGGAGATGAGGGACGCCTACGCGCTGGATCGGGACTACGCCGAGTGGACTTCGGGCAGCCGATTCGACCCGGCGGAACGTTGGCCCTGGTGGATCGAGCTGGTCTCCGGGTCCGTGGCGCGGGGCGTCGATGTCCGCCGAGCGCGCATCGTCTCCGAGCCGATCTCTCCGTACGTGCGCTACGAGTACGAGCTGACCAGCGGCCACAACATCAAGGCCGGGGAGAGCGTGCGCTGGCTGTCCCGCCGGGAGGCTTCCGGCCTGGCACTGCCCGGCAACGACCTGTGGCTCTTCGACGGCACGTCTGTGCTCTTCAACCACTTCGACGGCAACGGAGAGATGACTGGCGAGGAGTTGGTCACAGACCCCGCCGTAGTGGAACTGTGTGCGTCCGCGTTCACGGCCGTGTGGGCACGGGCTACCCCGCACGAGGACTACCAGCCGGTCTGATCCAGAGCAGTCGAACGTGACGTCATCGTCCAGCGTCCAGCAAGCCCGGGAGTCCCTGGGTAAGCGCCTGCGCGAGATCCGGAAGGACTCCGGTCTTACCGCCCGGGAGCTTGCCTCCCGGGCCGGCTGGCATGAAAGCAAGTGCAGCCGTATCGAGAACGGGCGTACGGCGCCCTCCGACGGTGATCTCCGCGTCTGGACGCTGCACTGTGACGCAGAGGAGCAACTTGCCGACCTGGTCGCCACAGCACGCAACATCGACGGCGCCTACGTCGAGTGGCGACGTATGGAGCGGTCCGGCCTGCGGCGCGCTCAGGAGTCGGTCCTCCCGCTGTGGTAACGGACCCGGAATTTCCGCGCCTACTCCTCCTGGCTGATCCCCGGCCCCTTCCAGACGCGTGCGTACATCGAAGCGTTGCTCACAGCGATTCGCGACCGTCGCGCGCTGCCCGATGACCTGGAAGCAGCCGTTCAGGTCCGCGTGGACAAGCAGCGGATTTTGCAATCCGGTCCCCACCGTTTCGCCGTTCTCCTGGAGGAGAGCGTCCTGCGCCACCGGATCGGAGGCGCCGACACCATGGCTGGGCAGCTGGGCCACCTTCTGTCCCTGGCGACTCTGCCGAACGTCAGCCTGGGCGTGATACCGATGACTGCCGACCGCACGGCGCTGTGGCCGGTAGAGGATTTCTGGATCTTCGATGAGGCGCAAGTCAACGTTGAGCTGGTCTCTGCGTTCCTCACGATCACTCAGCCACACGAGATCGGCATGTACGCCCGTACCTTCGCTGACCTCGCAGAATTGGCTGTCTACGGCGCCCCGTCCCGCGCTTTGATCACAGCAGCCATAGACGCCCTCGGGTGACCGGACGCAAGTCCCCGCAAGTTCATTGAGGCCCGATCCCCGGCCTTCCTAGCGTGGTCGCCGTACGGACGACACGAGGAGCGGGCCGTGAAGCCGATCACCTATGCGCAACCCCCGGTAGAGCTGCCGTTGCGAACAGATCCGGAGCCCGTACCGGCAGCCGGCTGCGGAGTCTGCGCCGCCCTGGCCGCGCAGCGTCGAGAGGGCCGCCTCGAAGGCGACGGCTCCGTGGTCAGTGACTGCAACGTGGAGCTCAGGAACCACCCGCACCCCGGGGAGTCGACGTGAGCGTGAAAGCCGTGCTGCGGTACGTGAGCTACGTCATGCGCCGCCACCCATCGGCCGAGACCACCGCAACCGCGCGGTGCCTGAACCCGGACTGCCGGTGGACCTCCGAACCGACCGGGAACGCGGACGTGTGCACCGACATGTGTATACAGCACACTGGCCGGACCGGGCATATGACCTACCTCCGAGAATTCTCGGAGGTCGCCCTGGTGGAGCGGATCCCATAGCTGCGCAGGGCAACCGCGTCGTACGGCTGTGATCCGGTGTTCATGGGCCAATGGCAAGCTTGAAACATGAACGATGCTGCCCCGGCGCCCACCCCCGCGCCCGCGACCCGCCGTGCCCGTGTCCGTGCCCCCGAGCTGACCGGCAAGGGCGGCTGGATCAATACTGGCGGGAAGGACCTGAAGCTCGCCGACTTCCGAGGTCGCACATTGATCATCGATTTTTGGACCTTCTGCTGCATCAACTGCCTGCACGTCCTGGACGAGCTGCGCGAGCTGGAGGAGAAGCACCGCGACACCGTGGTGATCATCGGCGTCCACTCGCCGAAGTTCGTGCACGAGGCCGAGCACGCGGCCGTCGTCGACGCCGTCGAGCGGTACGAGGTGCACCACCCCGTCCTCGATGACCCCGAGCTGGCCACCTGGAAGCAGTACGCCGTACGGGCCTGGCCGACGCTCGTCGTCATCGACCCCGAGGGGTACATCGTCGCGCAGCACGCCGGCGAGGGGCATGCGCACGCCATCGCGCGGCTCGTGGACGAGCTCGAAGCCGAGCACGCGGCCAAGGGCACGCTGCGCCGCGGTGACGGGCCGTACGTGGCGCCCGAGCCGGTCGCGACCGACCTCCGCTTCCCCGGGAAGGCGCTCGTGCTGCCGGGCGGGAACCTGCTCGTGTCGGACTCGACGCGCCACCAGCTCGTGGAGCTGGCCCCCGACGGCGAGAGCGTCGTACGGCGCATCGGCAGCGGCGAGCGCGGCTTCACCGCCGACGGCTTCAGCGAGCCGCAGGGCCTGGCGCTGCTCCCCGACGGGTCCGTGATCGTCGCCGACACCGTCAACCACGCCCTGCGCCGCTTCGACCCCGCGACGGGCGCCGTCGAGACCGTCGCCGGGACCGGCCGGCAGTGGTGGCAGGGCTCCCCGACCTCCGGTCCGGCCCTTGAGGTGGACCTGTCCTCGCCGTGGGACGTTGCGTGGTGGCGGGGCAAGGTGTGGATCGCCATGGCGGGCGTGCACCAGCTGTGGACCTGGGACCCGCGGACCGGGACCGTCGAGGTCTCCGCCGGGACGACCAGCGAGGGCCTGCACGACGGCCCCGCCCTGGAGGCCTGGCTCGCCCAGCCGTCCGGGCTCGCGGCCGCCGGGGACCGGCTGTGGATCGCCGACTCCGAGAACAGCGCCCTGCGGTACGTGGAACCCGCGGGCGAGGAGGGTGACGGATACGCCGTACGGACCGCCGTCGGGACCGGCCTGTTCGACTTCGGGCACCGGGACGGCGACGCCGCCCAGGCCCTGCTCCAGCATCCGCTCGGCGTGACCGCGCTGCCGGACGGCTCGGTCGCGGTGTGCGACACGTACAACCACGCGCTGCGCCGCTTCGACCCGGCGACCGGTCAGGTCTCCACCCTGGCCACCGACCTGCGGGAGCCCAGCGACGCGGTGCTGGTCGGCGAGGACATCGTGGTCGTCGAGTCCGCCAGGCACCGGATGACCCGGCTGCGCCTGCCGGAGGAGGCGGTACGGGTCGACGCCGTCGCCCACCGCACGCAGCGGGCCGCCACCGAGGTCGCCCCGGGCACGCTCCGGCTCGACGTGGTGTTCCAGGCGCCGACCGGCCAGAAGCTCGACACCCGCTACGGGCCGTCGACGCGGCTGCTGGTGTCCTCGACCCCGCCGGAGCTGCTGGTGGGCGGCGAGGGGGCCGGGACGGACCTGTTCCGGGAGCTGGCCCTGAACCCGGAGGTCACGCAGGGCGTGCTGCACGTCTCGGCGATGGCGGCCTCGTGCGACGACGACCCGGCGAACGAGTACCCGGCCTGCCACGTGCACCAGCAGGACTGGGGCGTGCCGGTGACCGTCACGGCCGACGGCGCCACCCGGCTGCCGCTCGTCCTCGCCGGAATGGACGCCTAGGGGCATCCGCCGGGACGACGTCGTACGGCCGGGGCCCGCCGGGGGGTCCCGGCCGTACGGCTCCGGCTCGGCCCGTACGACGGGCGTCAGCCCTCCAGGAACGCCACCAGCGCGTTCGCGAGCAGGTACGGGTCATCCGCACCGCACAGCTCGCGGGCGCTGTGCATCGACAGGATCGCGACGCCGATGTCCACCGTCTGGATCCCGTGCCGGGCGGCCGTGATCGGGCCGATCGTCGTCCCGCACGGCATCGAGTTGTTCGAGACGAACGTCTGCCACGGCACTCCGGCCCGCTCGCACGCCGCCGCGAACACCGCGCGCCCGCTGCCGTCCGTCGCGTACCGCTGGTTGACGTTGACCTTCAGGATCGGGCCGCCGTTGGCGCGCGGGTGGTGCGAGGGGTCGTGCCGCTCCGCGTAGTTGGGGTGCACGGCGTGGCCGGTGTCCGAGGACAGGCAGATGGTGCCCGCGAAGGCCCGCGCGCGGTCCTCGTACGTACCCCCACGTGCGAAGACGGAACGTTCCAGCACATTCCCCAGCAGCGGCCCGTCCGCGCCCGTGTCCGACTGCGAGCCGTTCTCCTCGTGGTCGAACGCGGCCAGCACCGGGATGTGGTCCAGCTTGTCGGCAGTCGAGGCGGCGGCCAGCGCCGCGACGCCCGCGTGCACCGAGACCAGGTTGTCCATGCGCGGGCCGGCCACGAGCTCGCGGTCGCGCCCCAGGTACGACGGCGGCTCGATCGAGTGGACCATCAGGTCCCAGCCGGCCACCGAGCCCTGCGGCAGGCCCTCTTCCTCCTCCAGGAAGGCGATGAGGTCGCCCTCCTGGACCTCGCCCAGACCCCAGATCGGCTGCATGTGGCGCTGCTTGTCGAGCTTGAGCCCTTCGCTGTTGACCGACCGGTCCAGGTGCACGGCCAGTTGCGGGACGCGCAGCAGCGCGCGGTCCACGTTCACCAGCCGCTCGCTGCCGTCGCGCAGGCTCAGCCGACCGGCCAGGCCCAGGTCCCGGTCCAGCCAGGTGTTGAGCAGGGTGCCGCCGTAGATCTCGACCGCGATCTGCCGCCAGCCCTGTGAGCCCGTGTCAGGAAGCGGCTTGACGCGGAGGTTGGGGGAGTCGGTGTGCGCACCGACGATCCGGAACGGCATGTGAGCGGTCGCGCCCTCCGGGACGAACCAGGCGATGAGCGCTCCGCCGCGCAGGACGAACCGGCCCCCGCTGCCCGAGTCCCAGGCGTCCGTTTCCGACAACTGCCTGAAGCCTGCCTTTTCCAGCCGCTCGGCCGCGTTGGCCACGGCGTGGTACGGCGACGGACTGGCCGTCAAAAAGGTCATCAGATCGTCGGTGTGGCCGCGGTCGAAGCGGGCGGGAGAGCTCATGTGGTTCACCTTAACGACGGTCGTGTTCGCCATGGTCGGACTGCGGCGGATAGCCGAAACGCCGGGACCGCGGGCTGTGTGGTCCACTTCCCGGCGGCTTCTCAGCCCGGCGGGCGCTCGAATCTGCGCTGCAGCTGCCTGCGCTCGCCCCGGCGGATGCGCGGGAGCATCTCCGGGGTCGTCGCGGAGCGCTGCGCGCGTCTCTTGCGTCCGGCGCAGAAGATACAGGCCTCACCGGGCGGCGCGTCCGGGTCGATGGGCGCGCCGGGGTGTTCGGAGCAGCCGGAGGCGTTGCGCGGCCGGGACAGCTCGCGGGCCACGATGAACGCCCGGTGGAGGTCGTCCGCTATCCGGACGAACTCTTCGGGCGGAGAGGAGAAGCCCAGGTGGAAGCGGCGGTCCTCGACCGTGCGCAGGTGCTCGCGCAGGGACTGCAGCGTGTACGGGGGGTCCGGCACGGGATAGCCCAGCCGGCGTTGCTCCCCCGCGGGCGGGGCGGCGGCCGCCGCGCGGGCGCCGCGGGCGCCCTGGGCGCGCAGCCCGAGGCGGCGCCGGTCGTTGCAGATCAGGCAGCGGCCCCAGCCGTCGGGCGCCTCGGGGTCCAGGGCCCCGTTGGGGTGCTCGGAGCAGCCGGTGTAGCTCTTGGCGGGCGCGAGCCCGGCGGCCGTCTGGAAGGCGGTGTACAGGGCGTCGGCGACGGTCTCGTACTCGGCGGGGTGGGCGCCGTCGTACAGCTCCCGCATGTGGTCGCCGAGGCTGCCCAGGGCGGCCTGCAGCTCCTTGAGGGCGTACGGCCGCCCGGTCGGGACGGAGTACCCCCTGCTGTGGCTGTGCTGCTCTGCCGGGCTCATGCCTACGAGCGTCCCACGAACCACCGACAACCTGTGAATGCCGACGGCCGGACCCCTCAGTGGGGCCCGGCCGTCGGGCGGGTGACCGTAGAGGCTAGAACGCGGCCTCGTCGAGCTCCATCAGGGAGTTGTCGACGGCCTCGGCCAGCGCGCGGGCGACCGAGACGTTCGGGAGCACCTGCGAGGCGAAGAACTTCGCCGCCGCGATCTTGCCGGTGTAGAAGGGGACGTCCTTCGCGGGGGCGTCGGCGGCCAGCTTCTCGGCGGCCACGGCCGCGCCCTTGAGCAGCAGGTAGCCGACGACCACGTCACCGGAGGCCATCAGCAGGCGGGTGGTGTTCTGGCCGACCTTGTAGATGTTCTTGACGTCCTCGCCGGTGGCGGTGAGGTCGACGATCATCTGGCCGACGATGGCCTCCAGGTCCACGGCGGCCTTGGCGAGCGCGTCGCGGGCGCCGGCCAGCTCCTCGCCGCCGACGGCCTCGGCCAGGAACTTCTTGATCGTCTCGGAGAGGACGTTCAGCGAGGCACCCTGGTCGCGGACGATCTTCCGGAAGAAGAAGTCCTGGCCCTGGATCGCCGTGGTGCCCTCGTAGAGGGTGTCGATCTTGGCGTCGCGGATGTACTGCTCGATCGGGTATTCCTGCAGGTAACCGGAACCGCCGAAGGTCTGCAGCGACTGCGCGAGCTGCTCGTACGAGCGCTCCGAGCCGTAGCCCTTCACGATCGGCAGGAGCAGGTCGTTCAGGCCGATCTCGGCGGAGGCGTCCTCGCCCTCGGCCTGCTTGAGCTGGATCGCGTCCTGGACGGAGGCGGTGTACAGCACCAGGGCGCGCATGCCCTCGGCGTACGCCTTCTGCGTCATCAGCGAGCGGCGCACGTCCGGGTGGTGCGTGATGGTGACCTTGGGGGCCGTCTTGTCCATGAAGTTGGCCAGGTCCGGACCCTGCACGCGCTCCTTGGCGTACTCCAGGGCGTTCAGGTAGCCGGTCGAGAGCGTCGCGATGGCCTTCGTGCCGACCATCATGCGGGCGAACTCGATGATCATGAACATCTGGCGGATGCCGTCGTGCTTGTCACCGATCAGCCAGCCCTTGGCGGGGTGCTGGTCGCCGAAGGTCATCTCGCACGTGTTGGAGGCCTTGAGGCCCATCTTGTGCTCGACGTTCGTCGCGTAGACGCCGTTGCGCTCGCCCAGCTCGCCGGTCTCCCAGTCGAAGTGGAACTTCGGGACGAGGAAGAGGGACAGGCCCTTGGTGCCCGGGCCGTGGCCCTCGGGGCGCGCGAGGACGTAGTGGAGGATGTTCTCCTCCATGTCGTGCTCACCGGACGTGATGAAGCGCTTCACGCCCTCGATGTGCCAGGAGCCGTCCGCCTGCTGGATCGCCTTGGTGCGGCCGGCGCCCACGTCGGAACCGGCGTCCGGCTCGGTGAGGACCATGGTGGAGCCCCAGCGCTTCTCGACCGCTATCTGGGCGACCTTCTTCTGCGCCTCGTTGCCCTCTTCGAAGAGGATGCCGGCGAACGCCGGGCCGGAGGAGTACATCCAGATGGCCGGGTTCGAGCCGAGCAGCAGCTCCGCGTAGGCCCAGATGAGGGAGCGGGGCGAGGTGGTGCCGCCGATCTCCTCGGGCAGGCCCAGACGCCAGTACTCGGAGTCCATGAAGGCTTCGTAGCTCTTCTTGAAGGATGCCGGGACCGGCGCGGTGTTGGTGGCCGGGTCGAAGACCGGCGGGTTGCGGTCGGCGTCCGCGAAGGATTCGGCCAGCTCGTTCTCGGCGAGCCGGGTGATCTCGGACAGGACGCTCTTGGCGGTCTCGGTGTCCATCTCACCGAACGGTCCGGTGCCGTACAGCTTGTCGCGGCCGAGTACCTCGAAGAGGTTGAACTCGATGTCGCGGAGATTCGACTTGTAGTGCCCCATGGCGACGGCTCCGTTAAGGCTCGGGAAGACAGGTTCCTCGTACATACCAATCGGTAATGTCATGATGCTACCCGCGGGTAATAAGAAGCAACCCCTGATGTGGCGACTGTGACCAGGGTCAAGCCGCGCACCAGCGGGCCGCCGGTCCGCGGCCCTGCGGAACCCTGGCGGGAATGCGCGTCCACGGCGCCGGGGGTGCTCGGTAGGCTTCGCCCTATGTACGGCTACGACCAGAACGTGAGCGCAGGGCAGCAGCAGTACGCCGCCCCGCAGCAGATGGCCGGCGGGTACGGCGAGCAGCCGCTGTACCCCGAGCCCTCGCCGCCGTCGCTCGCCGACGCGGTGCGGGCCTTCACGACCGGGTCGCTGTCCGCCGAGGACTTCCAGCAGATCTTCGCCACGTCGAAGGTCTACTGCCCGCGCGGTGAGACCCCGGGCTTCCTGGCGCTGCACAACACGCAGCAGCCGGTGATCCCCATGTTCACCACGCTCAAGGAGCTCCGCCGGTACGCCGGCAAGGAGTCCAAGTACTTCGTGATCACGGGCGCCGAGGTGATCGACCTGCTGCCGACCGGCTACGGCTTCGTCCTCGACATGGAGGGCGACCACCGCATGGTCTTCGACGCGAAGGCCGTGGAGCAGATGGTCGACTACGCGATGCGCCGCATGTACGGCTGATCGACGCCGTAGCCGGGGGCGGATCGTGCTGCGAGTGCATTTCACGGCGGAGGACCTGCTCAACATCACCTTCGCGCGCGAGCCGTTGCCGCTGGTGGAGCTGTCGATGGCGCTGATCGCCTGGCAGCGCGTGGACGAGCAGGCCGTTTTCGGCCGCTGGCGCGGCCGGATCAGCCGGGAGTTACCGGACCGGGCGCGCCCGCTGCTCGATCTGCTGCGGCCGGACGGCGACAATCCGCAGTTCGTCGAGCCCCTCGCGCGGAGCCTGGAGGAGGGGCTGGCCGCCGTACGGGACGCGGGTCCCCTGCTGACCGCGGACCAGCTGCACCGCACGGCCGCCCGCGCCCCCGGCCGGGCGTCCTGGCTGCGGGCGCTGTGGGGCCAGGACCGCGAGGCGTGGGACCTGCTGGACGGCGCGATCCGCTGCGCGTACGAGGTGGTCGTGGCCCCGAAGTGGCCGCAGATCCGTCAGTCCTTCCGGGCGGACGTCGCCTGGCGCACCCGGCTGCTGGCGGCCCACGGCATCAAGGCGTGCCTGGCGAGCATCCATCCGGCGGCGGCCTGGTCGGACACCGCCTTCGAGGTGGGCCTGCCACCGGACTACGAGGTCCGGCTCGGCGGCGGCGGTCTGATGCTGATGCCCTCGGCGTTCTGGACGGGGCGCCCGCTGCTGGCCGACCTGCCGGACGGGTCGCACGTCCTGCACTATCCGGCGATGACCCCGCTGCCCCTGGTCGAACCGGGCCGGGCGGAAGGTGCGCTGGACGCGCTGCTGGGCCGGACCCGGGCGGCCGTACTCCAGCTGTTGATCGAGCAGCGGACCACGAGCGAGCTGGCCCGGGACCTGGACATCAGCCTGCCGTCGGTCTCGGAGCACACCCGCACGCTGCGCGCTGCCGGGCTCATCACCACGGAGCGGGACGGCAAGGCGGTCCTCCACGCGGCCACCGGGCTGGGCGTGGACCTGCTGCACGGCGGCGGCTGACCACGGATCCTTTCGGGCACGCCCGAAAGGATCGCGCCCGACGCCGGGGGTCTCGAATATCAGTGCTGCGGGGGACGGACACGGGGGCCCCGCTCCACCGATCGGACCAGGGAGACGCGATGTCACGCATGTCGATCCGCACGAAGCTCGCCGCGCTGGCGGCCACCGGGGTCCTGGCGCTGGGTACGGGGGTCCTGGCGGCATCGCCGGCATCGGCTTCGGACCAGACGTTCTACGGCTGCCGGTCCGGCGACGCCTGCATCTGGGGGGCGGGCGCGGCGCTCGACACCGGCCCGACCAACTCCTACCGGGAGGCGCGGACCTACAACCTGAGCAACCAGAACAACTACCACTACGTGAAGAACAACCAGACCGGCGGCTGGAAGTTCAAGCTGTGCACCGGGTGGAACGGTACGGGGACCTGTTACACCATGTATCAGGACGAGCTCTGGTGGGTGAACCTGACACCCATCAACTCGGTCGTCGTCACGCCGTAACCGCATATGTGCAGGTGAGAGGCGTCGGGCCCCGGGGGGAATGTCCCCGGGGCCCCTTCTGTTCTGTGAGGGTGTGGCAGAAAGTTCGAGTTTCAACTAAACTCGACGCAGAAGGAGGTTCCGACCATGCCTGCAGTGACTGTGGAGAACCCGTTGACGCTCCCCCGCGTCGCCGAGCCCGCCCAGGAGACCGCCGCCCGCAAGGTGCTGGCCGTCACGACCGCCCCTGGTGGGTTCGAGGGCGAGGGGTTCCCGGTGCGCCGCGCGTTCGCCGGGATCAACTACCAGCACCTCGACCCGTTCATCATGATGGACCAGATGGGCGAGGTGGAGTACGCGCCCGGCGAGCCCAAGGGCACCCCGTGGCACCCCCACCGCGGCTTCGAGACCGTCACGTACCTGATCGACGGAACCTTCGTCCACCAGGACAGCAACGGCGGCGGCGGAGTCATCAACGGCGGTGACACCCAGTGGATGACGGCCGGCTCCGGCCTCCTGCACATCGAGGCCCCGCCGGAGTCCCTCGTCGTGTCCGGCGGGCTCTTCCACGGCCTCCAGCTGTGGGTGAACCTCCCCGCCTCCGACAAGATGATGCCCCCGCGCTACCAGGACATCGGCGGCGGCCAGGTCCAGCTGCTGTCCACCCCCGACGGCGGCGCCCTGCTCCGCGTGATCGCCGGTGACCTGGACGGCCACGCCGGCCCCGGCATCACCCACACCCCGATCACGATGATCCACGCGACCGTCACCCCGGGCGCGCAGGTCACCCTCCCGTGGCGCGAGGACTTCAACGCCCTCGCGTACGTCATGGCCGGCCGCGGCAGCGTCGGCACCGACCGGCGGCCCATCCACACCGGCCAGACGGCCGTCTTCGGCGAGGGCGGCTCGATCACGGTGCGGGCGGAAGAGGCCCAGGACTCGAACACCCCGGACCTTGAGGTCGTCCTCCTCGGCGGGCGTCCGATCCGGGAGCCGATGGCGCACTACGGGCCGTTCGTCATGAACAGCCGGCAGGAGCTCCAGCAGGCCTTCGACGACTTCCAGGCGGGCCGGCTGGGGACCATCCCCACCACCGCCCGGGAGCGCACGAAGTCGGCGGACCAGCACTCCTGACCCAGCGGCACAGGGCCTCCGCCGGTTGTGTACGGGAGGCCCGCCACGCCGGGTACAGGCCGGCCAGGACCCCGGTGACCAGTCCGATCAGCGGCGCCACGGCGACGATGAGCGGCGACATCACCGGGGTCCGGTCGCGCAGCGCCCGGTGCCGCTGGGCGACACCACCGTACGGTCCGCCCCGGTCGCGCCTACTCGGCGCGCTCGGCACCCGCGTACCGCCTGCGGATCTCCGAGACCACACCGAATGCGGCGGCGGTCAGCGGTACGGACAGCAGCATGCCGAGGATCCCGGCGACGCTGGCGCCGGCGGTGATGGCGAGCATGACCACGGCGGGGTGCATCTGGACGGTCCGGCTCTGGATCACGGGTTGCAGGATGTGCCCCTCCAGCAGCTGTACGGCGAGCACCACGCCCACGGCCCACAGGCCGATGACCCATCCCCGCTCGGCGAAGGCGACGAGGACGGCCACCGCGCCGGAGATGAAGGCGCCCAGGTACGGGATGTACGCGCCGACGAACACCAGGGCGCCGAGTCCGACGGCGCCGGGGACGCGGAGCACGAGCAGCCCGACCGTGATGCAGACGGCGTCGATCAGGGCGATGAAGGTGGTCCCGCGCATGAAGCCCGCGACGGCCTCGAAGGCACGGCGGGCCATCGCCTCCACGGTGTCGCCGCTGGCGCGGGGCGCGAGCGAGCGCAGGGTGGCGGCGGCGCGGTGCGAGTCGCGCAGGAAGAAGAACATCAGCAGGAGGGCGAGGAGGGCGGTGGCGAGCATCTCGCCGACGACGCTGATGCCGGTGATGACGCCGGAGGCGGCCGTACCGCCGAACTTCGCCAGCAGCGCCTTGGCGTTCGAGGCCAGGTCCTCCAGGGAGGTGCCGGCGGGCCCGAAGCGCTCGGCGAGGTCCTGTCCGGCCTGCTTGAGGGAGTCCAGGATCTGGTCTCCGGTGCCGATCAGGGCGTGGACGACGACGTACCCGGCCCCGCCGAACACCGCGACCACGCCGAGGCAGGTGAGCGCGGCGGCGAGGGAGCGGTGCACCCCCATCCGTACGAGGCGCCGGTGCATCGGACCGAGCAGGGCGACCCCGAGCAGCGCGAGGAGGACGGGCGTGACGGCGGCCTTGAAGGTGATGCACAGCCACACGCCGACGGCGACCACGCCGGTGACGAGCAGGGCGACCACGCACCAGGCGGCCAGCCGCCTGACCGGCGGGGGAAGCAGAGTCAGCACCCGTGCATCCAACCACGGCGCTCCGGTGCCGCCTTGTCGCCGGGGTCGCTCCTCCCGGTCGCCGGGGCTCAGCCTTCCTTGGCCTGTTCGTCCATCTCGAACCAGATCGACTTGCCCTCGCCGCGCGGGTCCACGCCCCAGGTGTCCGCCAGCATCTCCATCAGCAGGACGCCCCGCCCGCTCGACGCCATCTCGCCCGGGTGCCGCTTGTGCGGCAGCTCGTCGCTGGAGTCCGCCACCTCGATGCGCAGCCGCCGCGTCCCCAGCTCGCCCACCGCCTCCGCGACCAGCAGCGCGTCGCCGTCCGTGTGCATGAGGACGTTCGTGACCATCTCGGAGACCATGAGCACCGCCGAGTCCACCTGCTCCGCGTCCGCCCAGTCGTGCAGCAGCTCCCGGATCTGCCGGCGCGCGCCCGCGATCCGCTCCGGCTCCGCCTGCGCCACGGTCAGCATCGTGCGGCGCGCCGGTCGCACCGGGTGCGCCGCCGGGGCCCCGCAGCCGCAGTCCGCGCCCTCCCGGCACAGCAGGACGACGGCTATGTCGTCCTCGCGCCGGTCGGCCAGCGGGCCGGTGGTGTGGTGCGAGGAGGGGCCGTGCACGGCCTGGACCAGCAGGTCGGCCAGTTTCTCCAGGCCGTCGGACCCGTGGGTCCCGTCCGGCTCGTTCGTCTCGGACTCCAGGATCGCCCGCAGCCGCGCCCAGCCCGTGTCCAGGTCGTGCCCGCCGGTCTCGATGAGCCCGTCGGTGCAGAGCATCATCGTCTCGCCGGGCTCCAGCGTGAACCGCGTCGTCGGGTAGTCCGTGTCCGGGACGATGCCGAGCGGGAGGCCCCCGGCGGTCGGGCGCATCAGCACCGTGCCGTCCGTCATCCGGATCACCGGGTCGGGGTGGCCTGCGCGGGCCACCTCCAGCAGCCCGGTCGCCGGGTCGCACTCCACGTACAGGCAGGTCGCGAAGCGCGGGCTGCGGAAGTCGGAGTCCTCGTACGAATCGGCCCCCTCCGAGGAACACAGCCCGGCCAGGAAGTGCGAGGCGCGGGAGAGCACCGCATCCGGCCGGTGGCCCTCGGAGGCGTACGCGCGCACCGCGATCCGCAGCTGGCCCATCAGCCCTGCGGCCCGTACGTCGTGCCCCTGCACGTCCCCGATGACCAGCGCGAACCGGCCCGACGGCAGCGGGATCATGTCGTACCAGTCGCCGCCGACCTCCAGCCCGCCGCCGGTCGGGACGTACCGCGCGGCGATCTGCATGCCCGGGATGTCGGGGCCCAGCGTCGGCATCATCGACCGTTGCAGGCCGGAGGTGAGTTCCCGCTCGGATTCGGTCACGCCGGCCCGCTGGAGGGCTTGGGCCAGCATCCGCGCCACCGTGGTCAGGACGGACCGCTCGTCCGGGGAGAAGGACACCGGGTGCTTGAACGCGGCCATCCAGGCGCCCATGGTGCGCCCGGCGACGATCAGGGGGAGGAAGGCCCAGGAGGCCCGGCCGAAGCGCTGGGCGAGCGGCCAGGTGGCCGGGAACCGCCGTTTGTACTCCTCGGGGCTGGGGATGTAGATCGCCCGTCCCGTACGGACGACGTCGGCGGCCGGGTAGTCCGTCTCCAGCCGCATGTCCGTGAAGGGGGCCTCGTCCCCGGGGCCATGCCCGTGGTGCCCGATGATCGACAGCCGGTCCCCGGCCACCCCGAAGACCGCCAGCCCGTCGGGGCTGAAGCCGGGCATCGAGAGCGAGGCGGCGACCCGCAGCACCTCCGCCGTGGAGCGGGCCTCGGCGAGCGCCCGCCCCGCGTCCAGCAGGAACGCCTCGCGGGAGCGCCGCCAGTCGCCGGTGATCGGGGTGTGCGCGGCGGTGGTGCCGGGCTGCGGCTCGGCGATCTCCTGGATGGTGCCGATCAGCTCGTAGTCGACGTGGCCCTCGGCGGACCGGTTCTCCACGGGCTTGGAGCGGCTGCGTACGGTCCGCAGCACCCGACCGTCCTCGTCCATGATCCGCAGCCGGGCCTCCGCGAGGGTGTCCTCGGCCACCGCGAGATTGACGATCCCGTTGATCTCGTTCCAGTCCACCGGGTGAAACCGTGACCGTACGACGACCTCCGGCAGCACGACGGGCTCCGCGGGCAGCCCGAGCAGCCGGGCGGCCTCGCCGTCGAGGGTGACCGTCCCGGAGGCGTTGTCCCACCGCCACAGGCCCGTCGCGATGGCGGCCAGGACGTCCTCGGTACGCACCCGGTCATCTTTACAGGTCATCCCCCCGGCGTGCCTGTTCGAGGGGGGTGCCGGGCACGCCAGCACGGTCCCCGGCCCGGACGGTAACCTTGTGAGGGTTGAATCCACCCTGGTATCGCGAAGAACTGGATGACTGATGCATCGGTACAGGTCCCACACCTGCGGCGAGCTCCGCGCCTCTGACGTCAACGCCGACGTCCGGCTGAGCGGCTGGCTGCACAACCGTCGAGACCTGGGCGGCATCCTCTTCATCGATCTGCGCGACCACTACGGCATCACGCAGCTCGTCGCCCGCCCCGGCACCGCCGCGGCCGCCGTCCTGGACAAGCTTTCCAAGGAGACCGTCGTCCGCGTCGACGGCAAGGTCGTCTCGCGCGGCGCCGAGAACGTCAACGCCGACCTGCCCACCGGCGAGATCGAGATCGAGGCCGTCGAGGTCGAGGTGCTCGGCGCGGCCGCCCCGCTGCCCTTCACGATCAACACCGACGACGGTGTGAACGAGGAGCGGCGCCTGGAGTACCGCTTCCTCGACCTGCGCCGCGAGCGCATGCACCGCAACATCATGCTGCGCTCGGCCGTCATCGCGTCGATCCGCTCCAAGATGGTGGCCCTCGGCTTCAACGAGATGGCGACCCCGATCCTCACCGCGACCTCCCCCGAGGGCGCGCGCGACTTCGTCGTCCCGTCCCGCCTGAACCCGGGCAAGTTCTACGCCCTGCCGCAGGCCCCGCAGCAGTTCAAGCAGCTGCTGATGATCTCGGGCTTCGACCGGTACTTCCAGATCGCGCCGTGCTTCCGCGACGAGGACGCCCGCGCCGACCGCTCGCCGGGCGAGTTCTACCAGCTCGACGTCGAGATGTCCTTCGTCGAGCAGGAGGACGTCTTCCAGCCGATCGAGCGCCTGATGACCGAGCTCTTCACCGAGTTCGGCAACGGCCGCGAGGTCACCTCTCCGTTCCCGCGGATCCCGTTCCGCGAGTCGATGCTGAAGTACGGCAACGACAAGCCCGACCTGCGGGCCAAGCTGGAGCTCGTCGACATCACCGACGTCTTCGAGGGCTCGGAGTTCAAGGCGTTCGCCGGCAAGCACGTGCGTGCGCTGGCCGTCCCGGACACCGCCGCGCAGCCGCGCAAGTTCTTCGACGGCCTCGGCGAGTACGCGATCTCGCTGGGCGCCAAGGGCCTGGCGTGGGTGCGCGTGGGCGAGGACGGTGCGCTGACCGGCCCGATCGCCAAGTTCCTCACCGAGGAGAACGTCAAGGTCCTCACCGAGCGCCTGGGCCTGGTCCCCGGCCACGCCGTGTTCTTCGGCGCGGGCGAGTTCGACGAGGTCTCCAAGATCATGGGCCCGGTCCGGGTCGAGGCCGCCAAGCGCGCCGGCCAGTTCGAGGAGAACGTCTTCCGGTTCTGCTGGATCGTCGACTTCCCGATGTACGAGAAGGACGAGGAGACCGGCAAGATCGACTTCTCCCACAACCCCTTCTCCATGCCGCAGGGCGGCATGAAGGACCTGGAGGAGAAGGACCCGCTGGACATCCTGGCCTGGCAGTACGACATCGTCTGCAACGGCATCGAGCTGTCCTCCGGCGCCATCCGCAACCACGAGCCCGAGGTCATGCTGAAGGCCTTCGAGATCGCCGGTTACGAGGCCGAGACCGTCGAGCGCGAGTTCGCCGGCATGCTGCGCGCCTTCCGTCTCGGCGCCCCGCCGCACGGCGGCATCGCCCCGGGCGTCGACCGCATCGTGATGCTGCTCGCCGACGAGCCGAACATCCGCGAGACCATCGCCTTCCCGCTGAACGGCAACGCGCAGGACCTGATGATGGGCGCGCCCACCGTCCTGGAGGAGACCCGCCTGCGCGAGCTGAACATCGCGCTGCGCAAGCCGGTCGAGACGAAGGCGGCCGACGCCAAGCCGATCGCGGAGGCCGTCCACCCGGACGCCGCGCGGTAATAGCCCGTACGCAAGACGAGGGGCCCGGGATCCGATGGATCCCGGGCCCCTCGTCCTGTGCGGGCGGCTACAGGGCTCAGAAGCTCTGCAGCAGCCCCTTGGCCAGCGCGGCGGAGGTCAGCCCGGCGGGGGCCGGGCCGGCGTGGAAGAAGCCGGCGTTCTCGGCGTCCAGCTTGCGCAGGAAGTCGAAGGCCTTGGCGTCGTGGTCGCCGAAGGCGACGAACTGCCAGTACACGCCGGGTGCCGAGGCCGCGGCGTCAGCGAGGGCCTGCTTGGCGGGCCGGACGCTGTCGGGGGCGCCGTCGGTCTGGAACACGACGAGGGCGGGGTGGTCGCCGCCGTCCTTCTGGTGGCGCTCCAGGACCTGCTCCACGGCGCGGTGGTAGCTGGTGCGGCCCATGTGCCCGAGTTCGGCGTGGCGGGTCTCGACCCAGGCGCCGTCGTGGGTGTCGAGGGTCAGGTCGGCGGTCCCGTCCACGTCCGTGGAGAAGAACACCGTGTGCACGGTCGCCTCGTCGTCGAGGTGCGCGGCGAGGGCGAGGGCGTGGTCCGCGAGGTGCTGGGCGCTGCCGTCCTTGTAGAACGGGCGCATCGATCCGGACCGGTCCAGGACCAGGTAGACCTTGGCCCGCGCACCGGCCTTGCCCTTGCCCCGGAGCACCTGCCCGGCGGCCTTGTAGGCCGCGGCCACCCCGGGAGCCGCCCGCTTCACATCGGCGAGCGCGTGGGCCGGCCCCTCGGGCTCGGCCGCGGGAGCTTCGGCATCGGCGGCGACGACTTCGGCCTCGGGCTCGACGACGACGTCGACGACGACCTCGACCACCGGCTCAGCCTCGACCTCGGGTTCGGCGACGACCTCGGCCACGACCTCGGGCTCGGGTTCGACCTCGGCCACGACCTCGGCCACGACCTCGGGCTCGACCTCGGGCTCGACCTCGGCCACGACCTCGGGCTCGACCTCGGGCTCGACCTCGGCCACGACCTCGGGCTCGACCTCGGGCTCGACCTCGGCCACGACCTCGGGCTCGACCTCGGGCTCGACCTCGGGCTCGACCTCGGCCACGACCTCGGGCTCGACCTCGGCCACGACCCCGGCCACGACCTCGGCCACGACCTCGGCCACGACCCCGGCCACGACCTCGGCCACGACCTCGGGCTCGGGCTCGACCTCGGCCACGACCTCGGGCTCCGCCTCGACCTCGGCAACGACCTCTGCCTCGGGCTGGGCGACGACCTCGGCGACCGGCTCTGCTTCGGCGACGACCTCGACGATGACCTCTGCCTCGGGTTCGGCGACGACCTCGACCACAGGCTCCGCCACCGCCTCGACCTCGGGCGCGGTGACGACCTCGGCTGCGGGCTCTGCCACGGCCACGGCCGCGACCTCGACGGCGGCTTCGGCCTCGACCGCGGGCTCGGTCACTTCGACCACCGGCTCCGCCGCCGAGGTCTGCACCTCGGCCGCCAAGGGCTCCACGGCGACCTCGGGTTCGGGCTGAACCTCGGGCTCGGCCACGACCTCGGCCACGACCTCGGCCACGACCTCGGCCACGACCTCGGCGACCGCCTCGGCCACCGGCTCCGGCTCCGCCTCGGGGGTCTCGGCCTCGGCCGCGACGACCTCCGCCGCAACCTCGACCTCGGGCTCCGCCACAACCTCGGCCGCCGGCTCGGCGACCGGCTCGGCGACCGGCTCCGCGACCGCCGGACGCTCCGGCTGGGGGCGCCGGGCCTCCGGGACCGTGGGGTCCGGTGCCGGAGCGGTGAGAAGCGTCCCCGGTTCACGGTCCCGCGGAGCGGACTGCGGGGGAACCGTCGGATTGTCGAAGGAGGCGGCGACCAGCTCGGCCGCCACGTCCAGGGGGGTCCGTTCCGCCTGGCTCGGGACGGCGGCCGAAGTGGCATCCGTCATCTCCGGAACCGGCTCGGCAGACCGTCCGAACACCTTGCGCAACAAGCTCCGAATACCCATGGGCCAGGCCTTTCGCATGAGTGCGTGCGTCATTTGTCCGTGCTGCGCGGTTGATCCCTGCCCAGAGTGGACACGTAAGGTTATCGGCCGCTTGGCTGGAACTTCGGCAGGGGCGCCCTTCGTGGCGCCCGGCCCACCCAGCACACACCCCATCTTGCCGAACTCCCGCACCGACGTGCCCGGTTCACCGGGCGTTCATTCCAGCGCCGCCGCTTCGGCGCAACCCGCGCCTACCGTCACGGCTGGATTCGACCGACATGCTGTCGGCACCCGTGCATCTACGGAGGAAACTCGTGCGCAAGCTTCTGCCGCTCATAGGCAACTCGCATGGGGGCGGTCGTTCCGCCCTCACCTGCCGCTTCCGCTGCGGCGACGCCTGCTTCCACGAGGTGCCGAACAAGAGCGACAACGAGTACGTCGGCGACGTCATCGCCCGCGCCTACTCGCGCCGCTCGATGCTGCGCTCTGCCGCCGTCGTCACGGTCGCGTCCGCCGCCGGTACCGCGATCACCCTCGGCAGCAACGGCTCCTCGGCCACCGCTGCCCCCGCCGCCGACGCCCAGGGCGCCGCAGCCGACGCCGCGGGCGCCCGCGGTCTGCGCTTCAAGGCCATCGCGCCGAACACCGACGACCGGGTCACCGTCCCCGAGGGCTACGAGCAGAACGTGGTCATCCGCTGGGGCGAGCCCATCGTCAAGGGTGCTCCGGGGTTCAACGCCGACAAGCAGACCGCCGCCGCCCAGGCCGGTCAGTTCGGCTACAACAACGACTTCCTCTCGCTGCTCCCGCTCGGCGGCGACTACGAGCGCCAGCAGCTCCTCGTGGCCAACCACGAGTACACCGACGAGATCCTCATGTTCAAGGGCTACGACCCGGCGAACCCGACCCGCGAGCAGGTCGAGATCGCCTGGGCCGCGCACGGCCTCGGCGTCGTCGTCGTCCAGGAGGACCACCGCAGCGGCAAGCTGACCGCGGTCAACCGCCACCAGCTCAACCGCCGCCTCACCGCGACCAGCGAGTTCAAGCTCACCGGCCCGGCCGCGGGCAGCGCCCTGGTGAAGACCTCCGTCGACGTGACCGGCACCAAGGTCCTCGGCACGCTCAACAACTGCTCCGGCGGCACCACCCCGTGGGGCACCACGCTGCACGGCGAGGAGAACTTCAACCAGTACTTCGCCAATGCCGGCCAGGTCACCGACGCCACCGAGGCCGCCCGCCTGAAGCGCTACGGCGTGACCACCGGCGCCACCGAGCGCAAGTGGGAGCGCTTCGACAAGCGCTTCGACGTGCTCCAGGAGCCCAACGAGTCGCACCGCTTCGGCTGGGTCGTCGAGCTCGACCCGTACGACCCGCACTCCACCCCGCGCAAGCGCACCGCGCTGGGCCGTTTCAAGCACGAGGGCGCCCAGCCCCGCCTGACCGAGGACGGCCGCCCGGTCGTCTACATGGGCGACGACGAGAAGTTCGACTACTTCTACAAGTTCGTCTCGTCGAAGCAGATGAAGAAGGGCGACTCGCGCGCGGCGAAGGAGCACAACCTCACGCTGCTCGACGAGGGCACCCTCTACGTCGCCAAGCTGACCGGCGACTCCCCGGCCGCCGAGTTCGACGGCACCGGCAAGCTCCCCTCCGACGGCCAGTTCGACGGCTCCGGTGTGTGGATCAAGCTCCTCACCTCCTCCCCTTCCGGCAACATCTCGCACGTCGAGGGCATGACCGCCGAAGAGGTGGCCGTCTTCACGCGCGAGGCCGGCGACAAGGTGGGCGCCACCAAGATGGACCGCCCCGAGGACATCGAGCCCTCGCCGCGCACCGGCCGCGTGTACGTCGTCCTCACCAACAACAGCGACCGCGGCAAGGCCGGCAAGGCCGGTGCGGACGAGGCCAACCCGCGCAACCTGAACAAGCACGGCCAGATCCTGGAGCTCGCCGAGAACTTCGACGATCCGGCCGGTGACGGCTTCGCCTGGCGCCTGTTCCTGGTCGCCGGTGACCCGAAGGACCCGTCCACCTTCTTCGCCGGCTTCCCGAAGGAGAAGGTCAGCCCGATCTCCTGCCCGGACAACGTGACCTTCGACCCGCACGGCAACCTGTGGATCTCCACGGACGGCAACCAGCTCGGCTCCCACGACGGCCTGTTCGGCGTCGCCACCGCCGGTGAGCGCCGCGGTGAGCTGAAGCAGTTCCTGACCGTCCCCCGCGGCGCCGAGACCTGCGGCCCGCTGGTCCAGGACAAGCGCGTCCTGGTCGCCGTCCAGCACCCGGGCGAGATCGACGGTGCGTCCGTCGAGAAGCCCCAGTCGGTGTGGCCCGACGGCCCCGGCAAGATCGTCCGCCCGGCGGTCGTGTCCGTCTGGCGCAAGGACGGCAAGAACATCGGCGTCTGATCGGGCCGGTAGGCACGGTCAGTTGACCGGTTGAATCCACCAAGGCGGTGGGTGTTTCACGTGAAACATCCACCGCTTATGGGCGTTTCACGTGAAACGTCCTTCGTCGGGTGTGCTCAGCCTGCGTCCGTCAGGCGTCCGACGGGGAGCCTGAGCGTGGTCATCGCCCCGCCGTCGGGTGCGTTGGCGAAGCTCAGGGCGATGTCCAGGACCGCCGCCTGGCCGACCACGATGGTCAGGCCCAGCCCGTGGCCCCGGCCGCGGCCCGGGTCCCCGGTGCGGAACCGCTGCGGGCCCTGCTCGATCAGCTCGGACGGGTAGCCGGGCCCGTGGTCGCGTACGACCACCACCGGGCCCTCGACGGTCACCTCGACCGGCGGTTCCCCGTGCTTGTCGGCGTTGACCAGCAGGTTGGCCAGGATCCGGTCCAGCCGCCGCCGGTCGGTGAGCACGACCACGTCCCGGACGACCCGTACGGAAGCCTCCGGGCGGGTCGCCGCGACGGCCCGCCGTACCGCCAAGCCGAGTTCGACCCGGGCCAGGTCGGCGCGCTCGACACCCGATTCCAGCCGGGAGATCTCCAGCAGGTCCTCGGTGAGCAGGTGCAGGGCCTTGAGCCGGTCGTTGATCATCTCCTTGGGGCGTCCCTCCGGCAGCAGGGCCGCCGCGGCCAGCGAGCCGGTGAGGGGGGTGCGCAGCTCGTGCGCGACGTCGGCTGTGAAGCGCTTCTCCGCCTCGATCCGCTTCTGGAGGGAGCGGGCCATCGAGTCGAGTGCCTGCGCGACGTCGCGCACCTCGTCGCGGTAGCGCGGCCGGCGCCGGCCGCCGTCTTCGGCGGAGTCGTCCGTGCCCTCCGCCCCGTCCTTGCCGTCCTCGCCGTCGTGTTCGGCGGGGAACCCCACGCGCGCGTCCAGGTCTCCGGCGCTGATCCGGCGGGCCACGGCGGCCGTGGTGGTCAGCCGGCGGCTGATCCGGTTGGCGAGGAACAGGCCGGCCAGGGCCACGACTCCGGCGGCGAGCGCGGCGGAGGCGAGGATCGCGGTGTCGATGTCCCGCAGCCGGTGGCGGGTGCTCTCGTACGGGAGCCAGACGGCGAGGGTCTTGCCGTCGGCGGGCGACGCAGCCCACATGACGGGTTTGCCGGCGTGCTCGCCGACCATGCTGCCGGTGCCTCCCCGCGCCACGAGTTTCCGCAGCTGCTCGGGGAGCTCGGGCGGGTCCAGGGCGACGTTCACATCACCGTGGGAGGTGCCGTACTGGTACTGGGCGAGGGCGTAGTCCAGGTCCCGGTCCACGTCCTTGCGGACCTCCCCGACGATCTGCCGGGCGACCACGTTGTGCACGAGGATCCCGAGGACCGCCGCGACGGCGCAGCACACGGCCGTGGTGGTCAGGGCGATCTTCCAGCGCAGACTGCTCGTCACCCGCATGGCCGCCCGGCCCCTCTCAGCCCCGGCTCGGGGAGGCGCACGGAGTGGAGCCGTCCTTCGTGCCGGGGCACTCGTCGAGGGTGAGCTGGGACAGGTTCATGATCCCGGCCTTGGGGTCCCACACGTAGTCGGAGACGGAGACCTTCTCCGGATTCGAGGTCGGCTCGCGGACCGCCAGGTGTTCGGCGGCCACCTCCACGCCCTCCAGCACCCCGCGCCGGGACAGGATCCGGGCGATCGATCCGTCGTCCTGGACGGTGTAGACGCGCAGCTCGCTGACCCGGCCGTCGATGTCCAGGGCGGTGATCAGCTCGTCGCGGCCGTTGCCCGTCACGTCGCGCAGCACCGCGGGCCGCACCGGGCAGTCCGGGCCTCCGTCCACAGCCTGTGTACACAGTGCGAGCCGCTGCACCGCCCGGGGGTCGACGAGGCGCCCGGTCCCGCCGTCCTGGGCGGTGGCGGCGGTGATGTCGGCCCGTACGACCTCCACCGCGTTCACACCCCGCATGCTGAGGCCGGCGACCTTGGGCAGCCCCGGGACCACGGCGGCCGTACCGGGCTCCTGGCCCGGGCCGGGCGGGTCCGGGTGGATGTCCGCCCACAGGGACTGCGGGGCGTGCACCGTGCCCAGGTCGCCGTCGTCGTGCAGCCCGTCCACATCGGCGCACCCGGCCGCCGCCGCGAGGACGGCGGCGAGGACCGGGGCCGCTGCGCGGCCGCGCCGGGAGAGGGGCCTCATGCACCGATGCTCTCCCGCCCGGGCCGCGCGGGCCCGGCCCCGGGGCCATCCGGGTGACGCGAGATAGCCGGACCCACGGGGGCCGGGGGCGCGTCAGTGCTCGTCGTCGGCGGCGATCGCGCGGGCCGCGGCGAGCTCGTGGCGCACCGGGGCCAGGACGGAGGTCTCGTCTCCGGGCGGCAGCGCCGCGGGGTGCAGCTGGGCCGGCGTCCGGACCCTGCGCACCCCCTCGGCAAGGGCCCGCAGATCGGTGATGACGATCTCCACCTCCTCGGCGCGGGGGGCTTCGGCTCCGTGGTTGACCCGGACCCGGGCGGCGGTGGTCGCGTCCACGATCCGCTCGACGGCGACGACCAGCGGCCACCAGGCTGCCGCCCGAGCCCCCGTCGGCGGCGGCTCGGTCAGCGCCCGCTGGAACTCGTTGCGTACGCCCGACATCTCGCGGTAGATCCGCCGCCGGGCCTGGAGCCGCGCGGTCCGCGCCGCCCGCTGCCCGGCTTCCGTGTCGGGATGGGACCCGAAGGCCCGTTCCACGTACCGGGCCGCATCGTCCACCGTGTCGGCGAGCCGGTCGCCGATCCGGGTGTGCCAGCTCTCGGGCCACAGCAGATAACCGGCGACCAGGGTGATGGCGCAGCCGATCAGGCTGTCCAGCAGCCGGGGCCGGATCAGGTCGAAGCCCTGGTGGTTGAGGAGGTCCGAGAGCAGCAGGATCACCGGGGTGATCGCAGCGGTCTGGAAGGCGTACCCCCTGGTGGAGAACACGGGAATCAGCGCGGCGAGCACCACCATCACCGGCACGTCCCACCAGCCGCGCGGTACTTCGGCGAGCACGGCGGCGGCGATGACCAGCCCGGCCGCCGTGCCCAGGGCGCGCAGCACGGCCCGGGAGAACACCGAGCCGAAGTCGGGCTTGAGGACGAAGGTGACGGTCAGTGCGACCCAATAGGACCGCTCGACCGGCACCACGGAGACCAGTGTCTGGGCGAGTCCGATGCACAGCGCGAGGCGCAGCCCGTACCGCCAGGAGGCGCTGGACAGCATCATGTCGCGCACGGCCCGCCGGGCGCGGACCGTCAGTGCGGCGGGCCGGCCGAGCCGGTCGTCGACGTTGTGCAGGTCCGGATCGGGCAGGTGCACGATGGCCGCGGCGTGCCGCAGCGCCGCGTCGAGGGCCCGTTCGGCGGGGGTTTGAGGCGCGGGCAGCTCCAGTACGGGCTTTCCGGTGCTGCCGCGTTCCACGGTCTGTGCCAGGTCTCGTACGGCCGCCGGGATCTCGGGCGGCAGCGCTCTGCCCCGCAGGTGCATGGCGGGGGCGGCCTCCACCAGCGGGATCACCACGTTCAGCTGGGCCAGCAGGCGTACGAGCGCGGGACTGCGGCCGTGCACCCGGGCGCGGCGGCCCAGGATCAGGTCGTAGGCCTGGTTCAAGGCGTGCGTGACCTGTCGGCGGCGCTCGTCGTAGTCCGGTCCGCCCGCGGCCTCCAGTGCGTCGGCGAGCGCCCGGTAGGTGGCCGCCACGGCGACACGCTCCGGCTGCCGTCCGCGCAGCGGCCAGCCCAGCAGGGTCAGCAGCAGGACGAACAGCCCGCCCGCGCTGAGCAGCAGCGGGGCCGTCCACCAGGGCCGGGGGAGCGGCAGGCCGGCGCCGACCACGGCGTTGAGGAGCAGCAGCAGTCCGGACACGGACGCGACCGTGCCGATCGAGGAGATCATCCCGGAGACGAGGGCGATCAGGGTGAGGGCGCCGACGGCGAGCCAGCCGTGGCCGAAGACCAGGGTGCCCAGGGCGACTCCGATCGCGCCGAAGAGCTGCGGCACGGCGATGTTCAGGAGCCGCATCCGGTAGGCGTCGGCGGTGTCGCCGATGACCCCGGACAGGGCGCCCATCGAGACGAGGGCCCCGTACTCGGGCTCGTTCAGGGCGAAGCCGACGGCGAGCGGGACGGCCATCGCGATCCCGGCGCGCGCGGCGGCGGCCCAGGGGATGGGGGCGCTGCTCGGCCGCAGTCCCTTGAGCAGCCAGGCGGGCGGAGCCAGTGGACGGTGCCGGGGGCGCCCGGAGGGTATCTGTTCGGTGCGTTCGGTGCTCATTCAGCTTCCGTGCGGCCGCTCGTGAATCGGTTCTTCTGCGCTGTTCCGGGGTCTTGCGTTCTTCTTGGGTTCTTCTCGGCTTCTTCTGGGGCGTTCTGCGCGCGCTGGTACGTTCCGAGCTTATGGGGTGCGGCGTAGTCGGCCCGTCAGCCAGGCGGCGAGTGCGGCGGCGAGCCCGATCGCCAGCACCACCCATGCGGTGGTGCGCAGGAACGCGGTGAGCGCGTCGTACACCGCCGCGGCGGCCGCCCGGTCGACGTCCGCGGGCAGATCGTCGAGGGTGAGCCGGCGGCAGACGGCCACCGCGATCCACAGCAGTACCGCGCCGACGGCGATCCCCAGCCCGGTGGCGATCACGGCGCGGCGCCGGTGGACGGCGACGGCGATCGCCGTCGCGGCGAGCACCACGGTCAGCACGGGGAGCCAGATGCCGGCGATCTGCAGCATGCGGAAGCCCTTCCGGAGCGCGCCGAGGTTGTCGTACTCCATGACCTTCACCGATACGCGGGTCACCGGGATCCGGTCGGCGAACGGCACGCCGTCGGCAACGAGGTCCCCTTTGACCTGCCCGATCACGGGCGCGAGATCGATGGTGACGGCGTCGCCGTCGCCGGTGGTGAGCGCCTTGAGGAAGGCGGCGTGCGCGGCGCGGTTGGCCGCGTCCCAGGCGGTGCGGTAGGCCGGGGTCCCGGCGAAGGAGCGCAGGGCCTCGCCGAGCAGGGCGTCGACCCCGCCCTGGAAGGGCCCGGCGTCGATCTGCCCGGCGAGGGCGCGGGCCGCCTGGGTGACGACGACGCCCTGGACGGCCGGGTCCTCGGCCAGCGGGGACATCGCCGCGGTGTACCGGTCGGCGTCGCCCAGCTCGTGGTCCGCCCAGTACGCGACGGCGCCGGCGGGCACGAGGAGGGCCACCAGCACGATGAGTACCGCCGAGAGGAAGGTGCGCACGTCACCAGGGAAAGCCGCGGCGGCGAGCGGCGCGAGCGGTGCTGCTGCGGGCGGGTGGCGGGCGGGTGCCGGGCACTGATCCACTGATCCACTTGCCGGTCGGGAGCGGCGGGTGTGCCCTGGATGATGGAGAGAGGAGCCCTGTCATGGCACATGCGGCACCCACCGCCCCGAGGCGGCACTGGCAGGCGACCGGGACGACCGGCACGGACGACGCGATCAAGGGCCAGCTGACGCGGGCACTGCTCCTCGGACTCGTCTACGGAGTCTGGGCGGCCTTCATGAGGCGAGACACGGACGGGGTCGACGCGGGCAACGTCTTCTACGGGATCCTGTGCGGCGTCGTCTTCGCCGCCATCATGTTCACGCTCGCCCGTGTCGGCCCCCGGCTGATGCAGGAGTTGCACGCCGCGGCGTACGGCGCGTTCGGCGGGATCGCCGTGGGTTACCTGTACAGCCTGGCCGACCACTCGATCCTCCGCTCGTGCTGGGTCGGCTTCGTCACCGGCTTCTGCATCGGGCTGGCGGCGTTCTACCGCTACCACACGCGCGAGCCCTGACCGGAGATCCGGGGCGGGCGCCGGTCCCCGGGAGGACCGGCGCCCGCTCGCGTTCCGGGGCTCAGGCCTCGGTCGAGGACTCGGAGCCGGTGGCCGGGGTGGCCACGGCCGCCACGGATGCGGTGGTGGAGCCCTCGCCGTCGGTCCCGCGGGCCGGGGGCTTCGGGGCCGTCGGGGTGGAGCGGGTGACCTCGGCGCGGAGCATGGCGTTCAGGGCGGCGTACGGGTCGATGGGCATGCCGGAACCTCACGGTGTTCGGGAGTGTGTGGGGGTGTGCGCTGCTGCTCGGCCCGCTCAGCAGCGCAGGACCACATTCCGCTCCGTCCACGCGGACAGCATCGGCCCGTACGTCCCGTAGGCGTCGGCGCGTACGGCCTGACCGGCATGTTTCACGTGAAACACCGGACGCGGCAGCTGCCGTACTCCCGGCAGCCCGCGCACGACGAGCCGTACGGCGACCCGCACTTCGGGATCCGCGGCGGGATCGGACTCCCCCTCGGCGGGGGTGCCCGGCTCGCTCGGCGCACCGGAGGCGGTGCGTTCGACCGCGGCGGCCGCTGCCGCCGACGCCGCCGCGGCCGTCGTGACGGCGGGACCGGACGCGAAAAGGCACAGCAGCACGACACAGGCTGCCGAAAGGGCCCTGGCCAGTGCCGTGCGTGCGTGCCGCGTCCCGCTCATGCGAGGGGTCTGCCCCGACACGCCGGACAACTCCCCGATCGGACCGGAGAAGCCCCCGACCGGGGGACGAAGACACCCCCCTCGGCTGACAGGAGGCCGCGGCGGCGGCCGGCTCAGTCGGTGCGGCGCTGGCCGGTCAGCCGGGCCAGAACGGTGGTCTCACCGCTGACCAGCCGGAGTTGGGCGCGTCCGGGCCGCTGCCCGCGACCGCTGACCCCGGCGGGCGAGACCCGGTCGACGGTGAACACGGCGGTACGGCGGTCCGCACGCGCGATCTCGATGGTCAGCCCCCGCCGCAGCTCGGCGAGGCGCAGATCGTCGGCGGTGACCACTGCGATGCCGGCCGAGCCCGGGGCCGGGCTGCCGTGGTCCCAGGAGGCCTCTTCCGCGTCCCCGCCCAGCGGCAGGTCGACGCCCAGGCTCGGGATGTGCAGCCGCAGCGGCCGCGAGACGCGCAGCGGTCTGATGGCGGCGGCGCGCGCGGGCCGGGCCCCCTTGCCCGGTGCGTGCTGCCCGGCATGCTCCAGCTGCTCGACGAGCCGGCGGTGGCCGGACAGACCCAGCGCCCGGGAGGGCAGCGCGTCGGCGGCGGTGGCCGCCGCGGGCCGGGCGCCCTCGGTGCTCCGCAGCATGCCTACGCCGACTCCCAGCAGAGCCACTGTCAGCACGCCGACCACCCACTTGGCGCGGGGCATGGAATTCCCTCCTGGTCCGATGCCCGGCTCCGGCGGCCGGGACTCCTGAGAGCAGTGGAACCCCTCCTTGCCCCTCAGTACCGCTTACAACGCCGAAGACTGACGCCGCGTCACAGGCGTGTCGCCACCCCACCGCGGACGTCTTCCCAGCTGGCGACGGGTGGCCCACCGCCATTGCGTGGATTGCGCAAGATACGACCGAACGAGTGGACCGGAGAAATGACCACGGCCCTGGCCGCCGGGGCGGTCAGGGCCGTGGGGTTGCCGGGCTCGGCGTCAGCTCACGGGCTGCGCTTCCTGGCGGGGGGCGGCGGCCGGGGTGAGGGAGCGTTCGGCGAGGACGCCGAAGGCCAGACCGAAGGTCGTCCACATCACGGCCTGGATGGCCAGGGTGGCGAGGCGGAACTGCCAGATCAGGGCGGCCGGGAAGTCCGCCGGGACCTCGTTGATGCCGGGCAGGGACGCGTAGGCGACGGCGACCGCCACGACGAAGGCGACCGAGGCCACGATCGACGCGTTCCAGTTCCCGAGCTTGGGCGCCAGGCGCCGGCCCAGGATGAGCGCGGCCGCGGACAGCAGCACGCTCAGCGCGATCATCAAGACGTAGAGGGTGGTCCTCCGGACGACGGTGTCGGGGTCTCCGACGGCCGGCGGGTTGGAGGGGTACTTGAGGAACGGCACCAGGTTGAGGGCGACGAACAGACCGCCCGAGACCAGCAGGGCCGTGACCCGCGGGCCGAAGCGGCCGATGCGGCCCAGGGCGTAGCAGAAGACGAGCGCGGCGATGCCGCCGAGCGCGATCCCGTACAGCAGCGTGCCGGTGCCGAGGCCGGCCGTGGCCTGGAGGGCCCGGCTGACCGGGGCCGCCTCCTCGCCGTGGCCGTGGGCGGCGTGGCCCGCTTCCTCGATGGCGATGGCCGCGTCGACCTTGGATTCACCCAGGACGTACGCGACGAGGAAGGCGGCCACGCCTGCGAGCAGACCGGCCAGCATGCCCCGGACCAGCAGCACGCGGGGGGAAATGGGGTTCATGGTTCGGTTCTTCCCTCGCTGAGGTGGAGATCAGTGGCAGGGGAAACCGAGGAGGTGGCGACCGTCGTGCATCCACTCGTGGACGGTGTCGCCCTCGAAGAGCGCGGTGGCGCCCTGTTCGGCACCGACGAGGTAGAGCAGGACCAGCATCAGGACGCCGACGAACACGGCCCAGGGGGCGAGCGCGGAGAGCGAAATCGGGGCGACGGCAGGGGCCGTCGTGGGCACGGCGGAGTGAGCCATGGCAGTACCTCCAGAGGGAACACGCGTCCCGGTCAGTGGTGCTCGCGACGACATGGCGGGTCTGACTTTCCCTCCCCCTCCGGGAGGATTCACAGTGGCGCGACCGTGCCGGATTTTCACCGGTACTTCCGTCATACCGTCGTCTTTTTTAGGTTGTCGTCCGAGACCGTACCGCGTTTACGCTCCCCTTATGAAGAGTGCCGTGGTACGAGTTCAGTTCGTCACACGCCCGTTCGACGCCGCCTCACGGCAGATACGTTTCGGCCACGGCGCTCCCTGCCCCGGCCACGAGGGCCTGAACGGCCCGGACACGGGGGAATGGGCGGGCCGGACCCTGGACGAGGTCTCCGCCCGGAATCCGGCCGCCGTACAGCGATGGCTGACCGACCCCGACTACGCGCCGCCCGGCGGGGAGTCCGTCACCGCGCTGATCGCCCGCGTCGGCTCGGCACTCGCCGGCCTGGCTCCGGGCACGCATCGCGCCGTGGTCGACCAGGCCGTCGTACGGGCGGGCGTGGTGCACGCGCTGGAGCTGCCGGCGGCCGCGTTCTGGCGCCTCGACGTACGGCCGGACACGGTGACCACTCTCACCGGGCGGCTCGGCAGGTGGAACCTCCAGATCGGCCAACCACTCGACACGTAGCCGCTACGCGACGATCCAGTCGCTCGTGGCGATCACCGGCTGCACGCCGTCGCGGTGGATGGTGCCCTCGATCAGGCCGTACATCCGGTCCGCCGCGAAGTAGACCTCGTTGTCGTTCTTGAGGCCGAAGGGCTCCAGGTCGACGAGGAAGTGGTGCTTGTTGGGGAGGTTGAGGCGTACCTCGTTGACCCGCGGGCAGTTGTCGAGCACCCGCTCGGCCATCTGGTTCAGGGTCTGCTGGAGCGAGTACGAGTAGGTCTCGGCGAACGCCTCCAGCATGTTCTTGCGGACCTTCTTGTACGACCGGTCCCAGTCGAACGCGGCGTCGTCGGCGGCCAGCGCCGAATGCGCCCAGCGCGCGGTGACCTTGGTCGCCAGGATGCGGTCGTACGCCTCCTTCAGCGTCGTGTACTTGTCCTTGATGTAGCCGTGGAACTCGGAGTTCGTCGAGTTCATCACGGTCAGGTCCTTCAGACCCGAGATGACCTGGAGGCCGGTCGTCTCGCTGTACGTGATCTGCGCCGTGCGCACCTCCTGGCCCTTGCGGACGAAGGAGTGCTGCTCCTTGCGCGTCGGGACCGGGATCCGCTCCCACGCGTACTCCTCGATCCGGATCTGCGCCTCGCGGATCGGGGACTGGGAAGAGACGAAGTGCTTGGCGAGCAGGATGCCGAAGGCCTCGGGCGAGGCGATGCCCTGCTCCTTGCCGAAGGCGTACACCGTGTTCTTGGTGGTGTCGGTCGGCAGGCAGTTGGCGTTGTCGCCGGTCAGGTGGACGTCGCGGAACTCGCCGCGGAGCGCGACCGAGACGTTGAGGTCGCGGATCTCGTGCCACGACCCGTCGGATCCCTTGCGGGTGACCTTGACGATGCGGTTCTCGGCCTTGCCGTACTGGTTCTGCGCGAGGACGTGCTTGCTCATGGCTGTATTCCTTCGGGTACACGGAGTCCGACTGACTGGATCCCGTACGCCCGGCGTCCAGCGGTCGGCCCGCTCCCCGCCGTTCGGTCACGGAGGACCGCCCCGGGACTGACGTGCATCCCGGTCCGTAGGTGCTCTGTCGGATTCCAGCACGTTCACGTGGTGTTCGGAACGGCGCGGAACGTCCAAGACAGGCACCCACGGATTGGGCGACCGTGCGTCCGTACAGGTCAGGCCGTGTGCGCATCCGCGACGGACAGGGCCTCGTCGAGGATCTGCAGGCCCTTGGCCACGTCCTCGGGGGCGATGTTGCAGGGCGGGGCGACGTGGATGCGGTTGCCGGCGATCAGCGGCCACAGCCCGCCCTTCTTGCAGGCGGCCCCGAACTCGGCCATCGGCGCGTTGTCCGCCCCGGACGCGTTGTACGGAACGAGCGGCTCGCGCGTCTGCCGGTCCCGTACGAGCTCCAGGGCCCAGAAGGTGCCCAGACCACGGACCTCCCCGACCGACGGGTGCTTCTCGGCGAGGGCGCGCAGGCCCGGCCCCAGCAGCTCCGCGCCGGTGCGGGCGGACTGCTCGACGATGCCCTCCTCCTCCATGACGTTCATCGTCGCCACGGCGGCTCCGCAGGCCAGCACGTGCCCGGAGTACGTCAGCCCTCCCGGGTAGGGCCGGCGCGCGAACGTCTCGGCGATGGCGGCCGAGATGGCGACCCCGCCGAGCGGGACGTATCCGCTGGTCACGCCCTTGGCGAAGCAGATCAGGTCGGGGGTGACGCCCCAGTGCTCCGAGGCGAACCACTTTCCGGTGCGGCCGAAGCCGACCATGATCTCGTCGAGGATGAAGACGATGCCGAAGCGGTCGCAGAGCTCACGGACCCCGGCGAGATAGCCGTCCGGGTGGACGAGCACGCCCGGAGCGCCGCCGACGGTCTCCAGGATGATCGCGGCGACGGACTGCGGGCCCTCGAAGACGATCGTGTCCTCAAGGTGGCGCAGTGCGCGCTCGCACTCCTCGGCCTCGGTGGCCGAGTAGAACGGCGAGCGGTAGGTGAACGGCCCCCAGAAGTGCACGACGCCGGCGGTCGCGCTGTCGTTGCCGAAGCGGCGCGCGTCACCGGTCAGGTTGATCGCGGTGGCGGTGGCCCCGTGGTACGAGCGGTACGCGGACAGCACCTTGGGCCGGCCGGTGTGCAGGCGCGCCATCCGTACGGCGTTCTCGACGGCCTCGGCGCCCGCGTTGGTGAAGAAGATCTTGTCGAGGTCGCCGGGTGTGCGCTCGGCGATCAGCCGGGCCGCCTCCGAGCGGACGTCGACGGCGAAGCCGGGGGCGACGGTGCAGAGCTTGGCCGCCTGCTCCTGGATGGCCGCGGTCACCTTGGGGTGCTGGTAGCCGATGTTCGTGTAGACGAGGGCGCTGGAGAAGTCGAGGAAGCGGTTGCCCTGGTAGTCCCAGAAGTACGAGCCCTCGGCCCCGGCCACGGCGAGCGGGTCGATGAGCTCCTGCGCCGACCAGGAATGGAAAACGTGCTTCCGGTCGGCGTCTTTCACGGCGGCGAGCGCGTCGGCGGCTTCTGCGTTCATGTCCCGAGCGTAGTTGTCCATGATGTGGACCCCCGGGAGGGTCGGACGATGTTTCACGTGAAACACCGCTCCGGCGCTGCGGCATCCGGCTAGCGTCTTCGGGTGCACTGACGATCGCGAAACGAGGACGTGACCGGTGAGCGAGCAGGACACCCTGGCCCGGCGCTTCGAGGAGTACCGCCCCCACCTGCGGGCCGTGGCCTACCGGATGCTGGGTTCGCTCAGCGAGTCCGAGGACGCCGTACAGGAGGCCTGGTTGAAGCTCAGCCGCTCGGACGTCTCCGCCGTGGAGAACCTGGGCGGCTGGCTGACCACCGTCGTCGGCCGGGTGTGCCTGGACATGCTGCGCTCGCGCACCTCGCGGCGCGAGGATCCGCTGTACGACCAGGACGGGTACGTCCGGCTGCCCGACCCCGTCGTGACGGGGCTCGCCGGCATCGACCCGGAGCGCGAGGTACTCGTCGCCGACTCCGTGGGCATCGCCCTGCTGGTCGTCCTGGAGACGCTGGCCCCCGCCGAGCGGCTCGCCTTCGTCCTGCACGACCTCTTCGCGGTCCCGTTCGTCGAGATCGCCCCGGTGCTCGGCCGTACCGCCGCCTCCACGCGGCAGCTCGCCAGCCGCGCCCGGCGCCGGGTCGAGGGCGCCGCGCCCACCCCCGACCTCGACCTGGTGCGCACCCGCGAGGTCGTGGACGCCTTCCTCACCGCCGCCCGCGGCGGAGACCTCGACGCGCTCGTCGACCTCCTCGACCCCGATGTCGTGGCCCGCTCCGACGGCGGCACGCTGCGCCGCAGCGGTGTCCGGCGCGGTGCGACCGACGTCGCCTCGAACGCGATCACCTTCGCCCGCTTCGCCGCGGCCGCCGTACCGGTCCTGGTCAACGGCACCCCCGGGGCGCTCGCGATGGCGGACGGCAAGCCCATGTCGCTCATGGCGTTCACCGTCAAGGACGGAAAGATCGTCGCGCTCGACATCCTCACGGACCCTGAGCGCCTCGCCCAGATCAACCTGGGCCCTGCCCTGCACGACTGACGTCGCGCGCGCGGACCGCGTACATCGGCCGATGATGGGAGTACGGCCGAACAGTCGGAGCTGATCATGACGGGTTGGCGTGTCAGGGACTACACCCAGGACGATCTCGAAGCGGTGATCCGAGTCGATGCGGAGAGCAGCAGGGTCGAGGAGCCACCCCTCTTCCCGCTCTCGGACGCCGTGGCGGCCCTCCAGGCTCTCCACCCGGCGGTGGTGGCCACCGCGGACGAGGTGGTGGTCGGCGCTGCGGTGAGCAGGGTGGAGGGTGACCGGGCGTGGATCCTGCGCATCAGCCTGGCGCCTGCCTGGCGGCACCAGGGGCTCGGCAGCGACCTGATCACGGCTCTGGAGCACCGGCTGTTCGCCGGTGGTGTGCGAACGGTGCAAGCGGTCCTGCCCGACGGCGAGACCGGTGCCACCGCCCTGCACAACTGCGGCTTCGGCGCCCGTCCGGGCCTGGTCTTCTTCGAGAAGCGCGGGCGAGTGACCCCTCAGGCGGTCAGCATGCTCTCCTCGCTCGGAGCCGAGCTGCCGCCCGGGGGACTGTGGCAGAAGGTCGTGGGCATGCAGAGGGAGAAGCAGCTCATCGAGCGGCGCCTGGTCCTGCCGCTGGCCCATCCCGAACTGGCCACCCAGCACGGAGTGGAGCTGCCGCGGGCGGTCATGCTGTTCGGTCCGCCCGGGACCGGCAAGAGCACGTTCGCGCACGCGGTGGCCAGCCGTCTGAGATGGCCCTTCCTCGAACTGTTCCCCGCCCGGCTGGCCGCCGAGTACGGGCTGGCGAGCGGGCTGAACCGGCGATTCGACGAGATCGCCCGGCTCGACCACGTCCTGGTCTTCATCGACGAGGTCGAGGAGATCGCGGGGACCCGGAGCGGCGCGGACGCGACCGCGGTCGGCGTCGTCAACGAACTGCTCAAGGCGATCGTCCGGTTCCGGAGCCAGGACGGGCGGCTGCTCGTCTGCGCCACGAACGACGTGACCACGCTCGATTCCGCGTTCCTGCGGCACGGCCGTTTCGACTACGTGCTGCCGATCGGCCCGCCCGATGACCGCGCGAGGACCGCGCTGTGGGAGAGCTACCTGGCCCGAGCGGGCGCGGAGGCCGACAGCGCGGTGCTGGCGACCGCCAGTGAGGGGTTCACCCCCGCGGACATCGGCCACGTGGCGCGTACCGTCTCCCAGGTCCAGTTCGAGCGCACCTTCGACACCGGAACCCGGGCCCGCCCCACCACCGAGGACTACCTGGCCACCATCGGCGACACCAAGCCCACGGTCAGCGCGGCCATGGCCCAGGAGTTCGCCCACCAGACCGAGACGTTCGCCCGCATCTAGGCCGTGTCTTACGCCGTCCCCTCTTCCTCCTCGGACTCCATGTGCCGGATTCCCTCGTGGGTGAGGGTGACCATCGCGGGGGTGTTGCCCGGCTCCCAGTCCACGGTGATCAGTCCTTCGCCCGCCAGGTAGGTGCAGGCGGCGGCCAGGTCCTGTTCGGGTACGCGGAGGTCGCGACGCAGCTGCGCTCCGGTGACGCCGAGGAGGCGGTTGCCCTCGACGGCTTCGTACAGGACCCGGAGCACCTGATCGCGGTAGGTCTTGCGTTCGCGCAGCGTGGCCATGACCGCGTCCTTTCGTACGTGTGCGGGGTGGGCTCCGGGGCCGGTCGGGGGCTTCTCAGATCTCGTCGGAGTGGGCGCCGGTGCCGACGGGGGTCCTACTGGCGGCCAGCCAGGAGCGGGCGGGACCGGCGGGTGTCGCCGTGTCCACGGTGAGGTGGAGGCGGGTGGCGCCGTCGAGACCGGGGTAGCTGCGCTGCTCCGCTCCGGCGAAGCAGTGGCGGAGCGCCTCCGCGACCGCTCGGGCGGCTTCGGGAGTGTGCGCGATGATCCGTACCTCCGCGTGCCCGAGCGAGGGCAGTGACTGGGTCTCGATGTACTTCACGTGGGCGTGGTTCCCTTCGGGGTGGGCGAGAGGCCGGCGGGTCGGGGCGCCGTGGCGCCCCGACCGCTGCCCCCGGTCGGAGGAAGGTCCGTTCCTCACCGGTCGGCATCCGTGTGGTGGGCTCGACGACCGGTGTCGTCCGGCAGGCCAGGAGGCCTCGGCAGGGGGGCACTGAAGCGGTAGGCCTCGATCCGCGCGTCGTGCTGGGCGTTCAGCAGGTGGATCCAGAACATTCCGATGCCGATCATGAGGATGATCACCGCGCTGAGGATGACGGTCTCCACGGAGCTCACCTCCAGCCGTTTGCGGGCTGCGGCAGGGCGGATCGGCCCATCGGGCTCCCGAAGGGGGACATGCAGGCCCCGCCTTCGCTCTCCCAGGTGGCTTCCCGGCGGCGGGCATCGCGGATACCGCGCCCGATGACGGTTTCGTTGGCCATCAGGACGCCTGCTGTGAGGATGCTGCCCGGAATCGCGGCGGCGACCATCAGACGGGCCGCGGCGGCGGGTTCGGTCTCGGGCGGGATGACGAGAAGGTCCCAGCGGCCGGTGCCGTAGGAGAGCAGGATCAGCTTGTCGGGGTCCTGTTCGGTGAACCAGCCCACGTGCAGCTTGTGCCCGTCCACGGCGACCGTGTGCGGTACGACGGGCCAGCGGGTGGGGTTCACGGTGACACGGGTGACGCGGCCCCAGGGTTCCTCCAGGGCGGCGATGAGCAGTGGGAGCTCGGCTTCGAGGTCGCGGGAGCAGGGCCACCAGGCCCCGTCCAGCTGGCCGGCGAGCGTGGTCTTCGGGGTGAGGGACAAGCGAGCCGGGACTTCTGCGGCGAGGTCGCGGGGCGCGGTCCGGTCGAGGGTGCTGGTCATGGTGTGGACCTGCCCCCGGACTGCCCGTCGGCAGCCCGGTTTTTAGGCGATCGCCGGAAATGACACCCGCGTGAAAGCCGGTGTGCGAAATACTCCCGGTGCATTCACTGTACGCCTGTTCGGTGGGCCCTGACCGATCTGACCAGGTATTTTCCGGCGGGCGGTGGAGCGGGCGGCGGGAGTACCGTGAAAGGAAGAAAGCCCCGCGCACGTCGCCCGACCTGCGACGCAGTACGGGCGCACCCGTAGACGGGCGAACCCACATGGCTGATTCCGACATCCCCCACACGCCCCCACTGCTCCTGCCGGATGCGATCCACGAGGCGATCAAGCCGGGCACGGCGCTGTTGCGGCTGGAGACCACGCGGTCCCGGGAGGGGCTCCTGGACGGCGCGTGGTGGCCGCGCACGCGCGACATCGAGACGGAGCTGCCCGCGCTGATCAGCGTGTTGACCGGGCACCTCGGGCCGATCACCCGGGTGGGCGTGGACGCGTCCGCCTGGAACGGCCTCCCTACCCGCCTGGTCATCGACGACCAGGTCGTGCACCTCGACTCCGACCCGGTCGGCGACGACACCGTCCTCATCACCCGCGGCCACAACGACCACTTCGCCCTGCTGGTGGTTCCCCCGGGCACCACCGCCGACGCCGCCCGCGAAGCGATGGCCCGCGCCGTCGACGCCGACAACATCACGCAGGCCGCTCAGATCCTCGTCGCCACCACGCCCGAACCCGAGGACACCGCCGCCGATGCGGCAGGCTGACCTCGGATCGGGTGTGTGGTGCGCTGGTCAGAGCCCTTCGTCGTGCAGGTCCTCTTCGCGCAGCAGGTCGTCCTCGCGGCGGCGTGAGGTCTCCTGGCCGGGCTTCTGGCCCTTCTCGCGGGACTGCTTGCCCGGCTGGGGCTGCGCGGGGTCTCCGGGGCGGCGATGGTGCTCCTGCGCCCCGCGGCCCTTGCCCGGCTCCTGACGCTTGTCCTGCGTACCGTCCATGACGGCGACTCCTCTTGATGCGTGGGGTACGGATTCCTCTCGGATCACGCTGACACGCACAGCGACGCCCCGCATCATGTCGCCCGCGAAGCGAGGCACACGGATGACGCCCACAGAGACGGCCGCGACACAACGACCCCGGCACATTCACACGCCGGGGTCGCCCTTCCGGGCCGCCACACGTGAGAGTGCGATGACCCACCTGCCATGGTATGCCCGTGGAGCATCTATGACATCAGGGACTTTTCTCGGTAATGCGGGCGGTCTCTCTGCAGCTGGCATATTGCGCGGAAATCTGCACTGGCTTTGGGTCTCGTCGGGGAACTTCTGTGCAATCCGATGCGAGCCGAGGCCGCTCTTCGCCCGGCGCTCAACGCCGTGCACGACACGGCGCCAAAGCGGATCCAGCCGACCCGGGCCGTGCCAATCTGCTCGCCTTGGCAAGGTTTCGAGCGGAGGTACGCGTCCTGTGGGCGTCAACGTCAATCCCACCGTCAGCAGGCGCCGACTGGGGTCCGAGCTACGTCGGCTACGGGAAATCAGCGGTATGACGACACAACAGGTGGCGGAGCGCCTGTTGATCTCCCAGCCCAAGATCAGTCTGTTGGAGAACGGCCGCCGCCTCGTCAAGCCGCGCGACGTGCGCGATTTCTGCGGGCTGTACGGAGTTCAGGATCAGCGGCGGGTCGACCATCTGATGCAGTTGGCCAGGGAATCGGGTCAACAGGGTTGGTGGAACTCCTACGGAGACATCCCGTACGGCGCCTACATCGGCCTGGAGGCCGAGGCGGACGCGATCCGGCTCTACGAGCCGCTGGTGATCCCCGGCCTGCTGCAGACCCCGGCTTATGCCCGGGCGGTCATTGCAGGAACGATCCCTCGTGTCACGGCCGAACAGGCCGCCGCACGGCTCCAGGTGCGGCTGCGGCGCCAGGACCGGCTGGGAGCCCCGCGCAACCCGCTTCGCTTGTGGACCGTACTGGACGAATCGGCGCTGCGGCGGGTCGTGGGCGGCCGCGAGGTCATGCGGGACCAGCTGGACCATCTGACCCGGCTCAGCGCCCAGCCGCACATCACCGTGCAGGTCCTCCCTCACGATGTGGGTGCGCATCCGGGTGTCTCGGGGCAGTTCTCGCTGCTGGAGTTCGCCGACGCCACCGATGCGAGCGTGGTGTATCTGGAAAGGTTCACCAGCGACCTCTATCTGGAGAAACGATCCGACGCGCGGCTCTACGGCGACATGTACGCGCATCTGCAGGCCCAGGCGTTGAGCCCGGGCAGTACCCGGCATCTCATCGACGAAGCCATCGAGGCGTACGCCGGCCCGGGATGACGTGAGGGCCGGTCTCGGAGCTGATCGCTCGCGAGTGCCGCTGAGCCCCTGGACGATGTGTCCAGGGGCTCAGTGGCCGAACGGCGGACGCGACTTCCTATGCGCTTGACCGGGCTTCAGCCCCTGCCGCCGACCCCGAGGCGGCAGTCGGTGACGGGAGGACGGATCGTTCGCCGATCCGGCCGAATGCTCGTAACCGAAGGGTCAGGGGCGTGAGACGGTCGCGTCTGCGATGGGCTAGTCCTGTCGGGTCGCCGTACCTCGCCGCATCTTCTTCCTGGTGAAGAGGACAGAACCTCCGACGAATGCCAGCACTGCCGCAGAGGCCGCCATGATGCCGGTCCCGCTGCTTGAGTCGACCGCCGCCGCCGGCTGCTGAGCGGTGGCGGCGCTCACGTGGGTGAAGTTGACGCTCTTGGCCGGTTGGCCGGGAGCCTCTTGGCCGGGGGCACCGTTCTGGCCGATCGGCAGGAAGTCGGCCCACGGCGGCTTGCCCTCGTCGTGGTCGTCCTGACCGTTGTCGCCTTCGCCCTTGTCGTGGTCGTCGTCGCCGTCCTCGTCCTTGTCCTTGTCGTGGCGGCCGTGTTCGCCCTTGTCCTTGTCCTTGTCGTGGCGGCCGTGTTCGCCCTTGTCCTTGTCCTTGTCGTGGCCGTGAGGGCCGTTCTCGTCCTTGTCGTGGCCGTTGTGCCCCTTGTCACCGTGAGGCCCCTTGGGCCCCATGGGCCCTACGGGTCCTGCGGGTCCGGTGGGTCCGACAGGTCCTGCCGGTCCTGCGGGTCCGGTCGCGCCAGGGGCGCCAGGGGAGCCGGGGGCGCCGGGGGAGCCGGTCGGGCCGGGAGCGCCGGGAGCGCCAGGGGCACCGGGGGCGCCGGGGGCGCCGGGGGAGCCGGTCGGGCCAGGAGCGCCAGGGGCACCGGGGGCGCCGGGGCTGCCAGTCGGGCCGGGAGCACCGGGGGCACCAGGGGCACCGGGAGCACCGGGGGCGCCGGGGGAGCCGGTCGGGCCGGGGGCACCGGGGGCACCAGGAGCGCCGGGGGCGCCGGGGGCGCCGGTCGGGCCGGGGGCGCCGGGGGCGCCAGGGGCACCGGGGCTACCGGTCGGGCCGGGGGCGCCAGGGGCGCCAGGGGCACCGGTCGGCCCGGGGCTACCGGTCGGGCCGGGGGCACCAGGGGCGCCGGTCGGCCCGGGGCTACCGGTCGGGCCGGGGGCGCCCGTGGGGCCGGGCGCGCCGGTCGGGCCGGGGCTACCGGTCGGGCCGGGCGCGCCGGTCGGGCCGGGCGGGCCAACGACGCAGTCCGGCCTCGTAATGGTGTTGTTGTCCATCGTGACCGCGGCATTACGCGCCAGGGCGCGGCCTTCGATCACGGCGCTGTTGTTCAGCGTGATGGACTGCATGGCCAGGATGGTGCCCTTGAACTGGGTGGTCGTGCCGAGGGTGGCGGAGCTGCCCACCTGCCAGAACACGTTGCAGGCATTTGCTCCGTTGATGAAGGCCACGGAACTCGACGAAGCCGTGGTCAGGGTCGTGGGGATCCGGAAGATGAAGACGGAGTTGGGGTCGTTCTGGCCGTCGAGGGTGACCGTTCCCGTGAGTTGCAGGGACGGCGGGGACGCCGGGGCCGTGTAGACGCCGGGCCCCAGCGTCAGTCCGCCGATCTCGTCCGAAGCGAGAATGGTCCCGGGCCCCCGGCCTGCCGCGTCGTCGTAGGCGACGACGAGGTCGGACTTCGCCTGAGCGGCGGCAGCGTTGGGGGCTACGCGAATCACCCCGTTGACGATGCCGGGCGGGAAGCCGGTCACCGATGTGCCCGGATAGAGGCCCACGTCGCCGTTGATGACGGTGGGGTTCGTGTTGGTGACCGTCGAACCGGCCAGGACCCCGTAACTGGCGGTGGTCCCCAGCAGCACGGGGGCTTCTGCGGCGTGGGCGAGTGTCGGAACCAGGGCGGCCGACGCCAGGAGCGCTGCGGGGAGCAGGACAAAGACTCCGCGTTTGAGCAGACTGCGTTGAGGGCTTGCGTCGGGTGGAGCCGACCGGATGACATTCAAGGCCATAACAGGACCTTCCTTGTTGCTTCGATCCTCAGTCCTCCCGAAGGAGGATTCCGAGCGCCCGCGACGATGACTGCTCAGGGCCGCAAGCTCCCTAGCTGCGCTAGCTGCGCCGGCGCGCAGGCTCACCCTGAACGGGGCCGCAGAGCGACTCCCTGCCCGGGGCGGTGATGCGCCGTCACCCGGCAGTATTGACGCATATTTCACAGTAATAGCCCACATATCGGAAAAAGCGTCTGCATGGGTGACGGGGCGTCAGGAATGCGCGCGTATCGCACGCCCGTGCGAGTCGGTTGTGCTGTCGCAGGGGGCGCGCCGACAGGCTGGATCTGATCCGCTCGACACGCGAGATCAGCGGCTCAGGTGCCCCGAGGCCGTCGACGCGGGCGGACGTGACGGGGTGGGGGCCGGCCGGCGGGCATTCGTGGGCGGCCACGGTCCGCGGGGCCAAGTCCGAAGTCTCGTGCAGACGCGATGCGTTGCCGGGTCCTACCCCATGGCGGCGGGCCGCCCGGGGAGGTGCGTGCCGGCGCCGTCCCTCAGCGTGCTCCCGGGCCGCCGTCGGAGGCCGATTCGACTCCGGACTCGTACGCCGCGATCAACTTCCGTACCTCGCGCTCCCGCTCCGCCACCCCCGTCAGCGGGGGCCGGCCCCCGGCCGCGGTGAGACCGGGTTCGTCGTGGACGAGGATCCGGAACGAGCCCCGGAACCCGAGGTGGGGTCGAACCAGGGCCCGGGCCGTGGAACACCCCGTCCGCCGCCGGTGGCCCCCGCGCCCACACCCCGAGGGTGGGCGCGGGAACCACCGGTCGACCGTGCCCGGGCCTGACGGCCCGGCCTGCTCCGCCGGCCGTCCGGCGGGGCATGACCGTGGTCCGGCGCGGTGGCCGGCGCCGCACGACGGGTACGGGGGCGCGCACCACGGGGATGCGGACCGAGGCACGGCACCGGCCCTTCACGCAGGCCGGTGCCGCACGGAGAGTCCACAGCCGTCGGGCCGTGCACGCGTACGGGCGGGGCGATCACGGGGTCTGGGTGATCGGTGAGGCGCCCTCTGCAGCCACGGGTCCGGGTGACAGCGAGGACCGAATGATCACGGGGCCCGGGTGATCACGGACGGCCGGGTCGGCGTCCCGGATCCGACTGCGACGGCCCGGGCAGGATGCGCGGTCGGACAGCGGTGACGGGCCGCGAGCGGCTGGCCGGGACCCATGGTGCAACACATATGGCGTACCGGAAGCCGTGACGCAGCGCATTCACCCGATCGCTGAGGGAGTGACGTTTCTCCGTGCGGACGGACACACACCGGTACGGCCCGCCCCGGGCCCGGCGTTCCGGAAGGCTCCGCCGGGGGTGTTGATCAGGTCTACGCTGGAGATGACCTCGCGGCCTGCGGGATCCGGGGCGGGGAGGTGTGACGCATGGCAGGCAGCGCGGAGATGGCCACCGTCCTCGCCGACCTGCGTCCCGACGCGGGCAGCGCGGACTTCTTCGGCGGCGACCCCACCCGGTGCGCGATCGTGCTCGGCTTCGACGGGATCGCGGTCTCCCTCACCACGTCGCAGGGCTTCAGCGAGCTGGTCTGGTCCTCGCCGGGTGTCAGCGCCCAGTTCGAGGACCTGCAGTTCACCCTCGGGCAGGGGCCCGCCTGGGACGCGGCCGCCGGCCTCACCTCCGTGACCGAGCCCGATCTGCACACGATGACGGCGGACCGTTGGCCGGTGCTGGTGTCGGAAGCCGTCGCGCTCGGTGTCCGGATGGTGTTCTGCATGCCCCTGCACCTGGGCGGCGCCTGCCTGGGCACGGTGACCTTCCAGCGCGCCACGCCCGGTCCCGTGACGGCCCCGGCCCTCCTGGACGCCCGGCTCCTGGCGGCCGCCATGCTTGCAGTCATCCTCGACAGGACCCCCACGGACCAGGGGTCGGCCACTGCCGGGAAATCCTCGAACTTCCACCGGGCGGCCGTGCACCAGGCCACCGGCATGATCAGCGTGCAGGCCGGTGTCACCCTCGCCCAGGCCCTGCTGCTCCTGCGCGCCTACTCCTACCGCCACGACCGCCCGGTGGCGGACGTCGCCACCGACGTGGTCGCCCGACGAGTGCATTTTCGAGAACAACCGGAGCCGGACGCATCTGGCCGAACGAAGGAGTGAAGGCCATGAACCGCGAGACCCGCGTCCTGGAAGTCGTCGTCGAGGCCGTCGACACCATGCTCGACGACTACGACCTGATCGATTTCCTGCAGCGGCTGTGCGAGCGCTGCGTCGAGCTCCTCGACGTCTCCGCCGCGGGCGTCATGCTCGTCGACCACAGCGACACCCTCCAACTCATCGCCGCTTCCGACGAGCACACACGGCTGCTGGAACTCTTCGCCCTCCAGCACGACGAGGGCCCCTGCGTCGAATGCCACCGCACCGGGCAGACCTGGCTCAACGTCGACCTCAACACCCCGGCCGCCACCGCCGGTTTCCCCGCGTTCGCGGCCCGCGCCCGCGAGGTCGGCTTCGCCACCACGCACGCCCTGCCCATGCGCCTGCGCCACCACGTGATCGGCGCCCTCAACCTCTTCCACGAGCGCACCCGAACCCTCACCCCCGCCGACGTACGCCTCGCCCAGGCCCTCGCCGACGTCGCCACCATCGCCATCCTCCAGCAGCGCACCATCGACCGCCAGACCGTCGAACACCAGCAGCTGGAAGCGGCGCTGAACAGCCGTATCACCATCGAACAGGCCAAGGGCATCCTCGCGGAACGCTGGCAGACCGACCCCGACGACGCCTTCACCGCCCTGCGCCGCCACGCCCGTGCCCACCGGATCAAACTCTCCGACCTCGCCAGCCGCATCACCTCGGGCGCGCTCGACACGAACACCATCGACCGGACCTGAGCGGGCTCCCGCACCGCACCCGCCGCAGATCAGCCGGGCGCCCGCTGAGCGACGATCGTTGGACGGTCACGGGCGGTCGTCGTGTTCCCTCGGAGGTCTCCGACCACGTGGCGGCCGACCACCATCGCCGCTCGTCCGCACAGCGAGGAAGCGATCGCACGGTTCGCCGCGGAGGTGTCCCGGGGGGAGCCGTCGGCCGTATGCGAGCAGGAGGAGATCCTGTGCGGCGCCGAACAGAGGCGTTCCGGTGCCGAAGGACCAGTCGAGGTCTTCCGCCCGGAGTTCGATGCCGCCCAGGCCGGCTCCGAAGAACTTGAGGGTCCTGGCGTCGACCCTCTCCAGGAGGATGCGCACGCGGTCCTCGGGAACCCGGCGGCCGAGGCCCAGCGCGACCGTGATGTCCAGGCCGTGGATGACGTCGTGGCCCAAGGCCGCCTCGAACCCGCCGACCGGCGGCTTCCAGGGGTGGTCCGCGTTGGCGCCGAGGAATGCGGCGAGCTCACGTGTCGAATGGGCGGCCGCGTCCTTGCGGGCGCATCGATCGGTCATACGGTCGAGGCTGCCTCGCGCTCCGATCAGTTCCCGCGCCATCCTGGGGAGCGAGTACCGGAACCCCAACGTCATGTGGGCCGCGACCTCCCGGACCCGCCACCCGCCGCACAGGGTCGGCGCGTCCCACTGCTCGTCCGACAAGCCGTCCAGTACGGCCGCCAGCTCCAGGCGTTCGGCCGCGATCGCGGCTCTGATGTCCGCCTTCGGTCTCCGGTGCGTCGTATTCCCCATGGCTTCAAGGCTCTGGGCCGGCCCGTCATAAGTCCAAGAGTTTGCATGTCTCGCAACTAGAATGATCAGTTATGGACGTTCGGCAGCTGCGGTACTTCGTCACCGTCGCGGAGGAAGCCAACTTCACCCGCGCCGCCGCCCGTCTGCACCTGGCGCAGCCGGGCGTGAGTGCCCAAGTCCGCCGGCTCGAAAAGGAACTCGGGCATCCGCTGCTCGACCGCTCCGGCCGGTCGGTGACCCTGACGGAGGTGGGCGAGGCCGTACTGCCGTACGCGCGGGCCGCGCTCGCCGCCGTCGAAGCGGTACGGCAGACCGCGGAGGAGTTCACCGGGCTGCTGCGCGGCCAGATCACCCTCGGCCTCGTCTCGGGCGCGGCCGCGGCAGCCCACGAGTTCGGCCTGGCCGCCGTCTTGGCCGGCTTCCACGAGGACCACCCCAAGGTCGAGATCGCCCTGACCGAGGACACCTCGGAGCGGATGCTCGCCGCGCTGCACCGCGGAGAACTCGACATCGCCGTGATCGGACTCGCGGACGAGGAGCCCCTGCCCGGCGTCTCCCTCCACGTCGTGGTCGACGTACCCCTGGTCGCGGCCGTTGCCCCGGACGACCCCGTGCTCACGCCCCCGGATCGCGCGAGCATCCCGTTGCGCGAGCTGCGCGATCGCCCGCTGATCAGCCTGCCGCGCGGCACGGGCATCCGCGGCGTACTCGACCGTGCCTGCGCGCAGGCCGGATTCCAGCCCCGCATCGCCTTCGAGGCAGCCGCTCCGCTGGCCCTCGCACAGCTCGCTGCCCGGGGTCTCGGCGTGGCGGTGGTTCCCGCCGGCACGGCGTCGCCCTTCGGGCTGCGGACGCTGGAGATCGCCGAGCCGCAGCTACGCGGCCGGGTCGCTCTGGCATGGCGTACGAACGGCCTGTCCAGCCCCGCAGCCACCGTCCTCCTGGACCTGCTGCGCACCACCCTCAGCCCAACCTGACCCACGGCGGGTGCGCCCCATTCGAACCCCAGCGGACACGGACGGGAACGCTCGGCTTCACCTGAGGGCCATCTGCGGCTGAGACCTTCACTCCGCCGGAAAAGTTGGCTATACAACTTAGGAGTGAGTGATGGCCGAGCCGCCTTCCGTCCAGGACCTGCCCGTCATGTGGCTGCGGGACAACTGCCGCTGCCCCCGGTGCGGGGACCCGCGCAACGGGCAGAAGCTGTTCCAGATCACCGAACTGCCCGCCGACCTCGCGTTCGGGGCCGTCCGGCGGACAGCCGAGGGAGTCGAGGTGGACTGGGCACCCGACGGGCACCGGTCGGTGTACTCCGCGCAGTGGCTGGACGCGAACAGGCCCGGCGCACCAGGTCCCGGGGACCGGCGCACCGAGACCGGCAAGACGTTGTGGACCGCGGCCGATCTGCACGGCCGGCTGCCTGAGGCGGCTTGGGCGGAGTACCTCGGCGATCCGGAGGCCAAGGCCCGGGTGCTGGAGTCCGTCGTCGGACTCGGCTTCGCCCTGCTGCGCGACGTACCGTGCCGCGAGGGCCAGGTCCTCGACGTGGCACAGACCTTCGGGTACGTCCGCGAGACCAACTACGGGCGGCTCTTCGACGTACGGGTCGAGCCGGATCCCAACAACCTGGCCTTCACCAGCGCGCGGATCACCCCGCACACCGACAACCCGTACCGCGATCCGGTGCCCACCCTCCAGCTGCTGCACTGCCTGTCCAACGAGGCGGTCGGCGGAGATTCCGGTCTGGTGGACGGGTTCCAGGCCGCGGCGACGCTGCGTGCCGAGGACCCGGAGGCGTTCGCGGTGCTGACCCGCACCCCCGTACCGTTCCGCTTCGACGACGCCCGCACCGTGCTGGCGGCGGACCGTCCGCTGATCGACGTGGACGCGTACGGCCGGATCCGCGAGGTGCGCTTCAACAACCGCTCGATCTCCACCCTCCGGCTGCCCGCCGGCGAACTGGACGCCTTCTACCGGGCCTACCGCACCTTCGCCGGGATCATCCTGCGCCCCGAGCTCCAGCTGGACTTCCGGCTCTCGCCCGGCGACTGCCTGATCTTCGACAACGTCCGCCTGCTGCACGCCCGTACCGCCTTCGAGGAGAGCGGCGCCCGCCACCTGCAAGGCGCGTACGCCGACCTCGACGCCTTGGCCGGCACGCTCGCCGTACTGCGGCGCGAACGGGCCGCGGCCGGAGAGGAGTTCCTGGACGAGCTGGCGGAGCTCTTCGCGGGCGAGGGCGCGGGGGCCTACCTCGGCGAGCGGGTGACCATGGCGGAGCACATGCTCCAGACCGCGGCGCGAGCCGAGCGGGCGGGGGCGCCGGACGCACTGGTGGCCGCCGCGCTGCTGCACGACATCGGTCACTTCCAGGGGCCGGTCAGCGGCACGGAGTTGATGGCCGGCACCGACAACCGGCACAGTCACACCGGGGCGGACCGGCTGGCCGGCTGGTTCGGCCCCGAGGTGACCGAGCCGATCCGGCTGCACGTGGCGGCCAAGCGCTACCTGTGCGCGGTGGAGCCCGAGTACCTCGGCCGGCTCTCCGAGGCCTCGGCATACACCCTCCAGGTGCAGGGCGGTCCGATGTCCGCGCCCGAGGCCGCCGCGTACGAGGCGGACCCGTACGCCGCGGAGGGGGTGGCGGTGCGCCGCTGGGACGACGAGGGCAAGGACCCCGAGGTGTCGGCCCCCGGCTTCACGCACTTCCGGCCGCTGCTCGCCGCCCTGCTCAGGACCGTCTGAAGATCAGTCCTGGTCGGCCGGGCGGCGGGCCAGCGAGCCGGCGGCGGCCGAACTGTGGACGGTGAACGCCACGGTCTCCGGCAGGTACCGGTCCTCGGACCACTCGATCGGGGTGCCTGCCGGATCCGTGCTGCACCGCCGCTCGCGCAGCAGCGGGTCGCCGGGCCGGCAGCCGAGCAGCCGGGCGTCCTCCTCGTCGGCCCGGCACAGATCGATGGTGTGCTGGGCGTCCGCGAACAGCACACCCCGTTCCTCCAGGCCGCGGGTGTACGACACCGTGTCGTGCGGCAGCCCGGCGATGAGCTCGCCGATGGCCGGCGGGTAGACGGTGCGCTCCACCATCGCCGGGCGCCCCGACAGCGTGCGCAGCCGCCGTACCTGGTGGACCTCGGCTCCCTCGGGCAGCCGCAGGTGCGCGCGCTCGGCCGCGTCAGCGGGCCGGGTGCCCGAGGCGACCACCAGGCCGCCGGGCTCCTCGCCGGTGGAGTGTGCCCAGCGGGTGAAACTGAGCAGTTCGCCGAAGCTCTGCGGCCGGGACGTCCCGATCACGACCCTCCGGGTGCCGCGCCGTGAGGCGACGAGTCCCTCGGTCCGCAGGAGGGCCATCGCCTGGCGGACCGTACCCCGGGAGACGCCGTACTGTTCGGCGAGCTCCCCCTCGGCGGGCAGCCGCCCGCCGGATCCGTACCGGCCCTCGCCGATTGCCCGGCCCAGGTCCGCCGCCACCCTCCGGTACAGCGCCTGCCCCTTCGCCGCGCGCTCCCCGCCACCGGCCGCGCCCTGCGTCACGTATCCCTCTCCGTCCTGCTCCACCACCACGACCCCGTCCTGCCAAGGGAGCCTAGCCGGGCCCGGTGGGCGCGCAGGCGCGCGGCGAACCGGCACCGCCGTGCCGGACACCGTCAGCGGGGTCCGGATCTACGTGGGCCAGGTCAGCCCGGCATCCCCGGACGGGGGCACCCCGGACCGTGGTCACCTCCTCGCCTCGGATCTCCCGGACGCATTCGCCCCAGAGGGGACCGACCCGCTGGCTGTGAGGATGCTGTTGCTCGGCCACGCCTACCGCACACCGGTCACGGTCACCGGTGCCGCGCTCGCCGAGGCCCGGCGGATGCCGAGGCACTGGCGGCAGCAGGTGGCCGACTGGGCGCAGGAGCCGTCCAGGCCGATCCCCGCCGACGTGTTGCGACAGGCCCGTGCCGCGCTCGCGGATGATCTCGTCGTCCTGCGGCACGCCGAGTCCGCCTGGCCGCAGGACGTGGAGGACCCCGAGCGGCCACTCGCCCCGCGCGGCCGAGTTCGGCGCCGGCATTGCGGTGATCCACGAGGAAGACAGCGAGTTGGTCAGGTCGCGCGGCGGAGGGTCAGATCCACTCCCGCTGCGCCGCGCGCAGGCCCGCCTCGAAGCGGCTGCCCGCGCCGAGGCGCTTCATCAGCTCGGCCATCATGCGGCGGACCGTGCGCAGCGAGAGGCCCAGCTGGCGGCCGGCGGCCTCGTCGGTGAGGCCGCTGCCCAGCAGGCGCAGCAGCTCCTTCTCCTGGCGGGTCAGGCCGCGGTCGTCCCGGTCCTGGCCGGTACCCAGGGGCGCGGCCGACTCCCAGATCTGGTCGAAGAGCGCGGAGAGGCCGACGACCACGCCCGGCTCGGTCAGCTGCACCGCGCCCTTGCGGGTGTTCTCCGGGTCGGCCGGCACGATGACGGTCTTCCGGTCGAAGATGAGCATGCGCACGGGCAGCGAGGGCGCGGTGCGCACCTCACCGCCCAGGTTGGTGAGCCACTCCGCGTACTCGGTGGTGACCGAGTCGTTGCGGACGCTGTCCAGGTACACCGTCCGCATCCGCACCCCCCGGTCGAGGGTCTGGCGGTCGAGGGGCTTGCTGGCCTCCAGGCTGGCCCGGGACTGGGCGCCGCCCGGGTTGAAGGTCAGGCACTCGGAGGTGGCCTCGGAGGCCAGCTCCCTGATCCGGTTCTGTACGGATTCCACGCCCACGAACTGCTGGGCCACGCGTTGGGTCTGGCCGGTGTAGAGCTCGCTGTAGGTGTTGATCAGCACGGCCATGTCGGCTTCGCAGCGCGCCACGGCCTCCTGTCGGCTCTCCAGTTCCCGCTTGCGCTGGTTGAGCAGCTCCCGCAGGCCCAACGCCGGGTCGCTCGGCTGGAGTTCGTTGCCCGCGGCCGAGCGGTGCAGAAGCCGCAGATCGGTCAGTCTCTCCAGTGACTCGCGTACGTCGACGGTCGATACTTTGAGCCGCCGCGCGATCTCGGCGACACCCCATGCGTGGTTCGCCAGCATGAGTTCGTACACATCCGCCGTCTGCGCGTCCAGTCCCAGTAGTTCCAGCATTGGTGTCCTCGTTCGGTCCCCCGCCGCTCACTCTTCGTCGAGCCGCGCCGATGTGATCAACATATGAGACGTCGCAGGTGGATGGCTACTTTGGGCCCAGTCTGTTGCGAGGTTGGCACCGACCTGCCACGTGGATCTTCCTGCCAGCCGATCCGCTTCCGGATTCCTCCTTCCGTAAAGCAAGCTGGATGCAGAACGAAGGAGCACCCCGGGCCGAACAGCCGGGTGATTCACGCTCCAAGCACGCTTTTCAGGGGGATTCTCATGCTGGTCTTTCGTCGCTTTTCCCGTGCCGCTTCCCTGGCCGGTCTGGCCGCCGCGCTGATCGCCTTCGGCGCTTCCCACATCGAGCAGAACCGGGAAATCCGCGACACCGCCTCCATCGCTCCCAACCTCAACTGGGACGTGGTCGCACCCGACGCCGACGCGTCGCTGGGCACCGCCGAGGCGACGCTGTACAACCTCAACTGGGACTGACTCAAACTCGCATGTATATGACCACAGTTGTCATGCGCTCGCCATATGTGCAGACGGGTGGCCAGCCGGATCCGCTCCTCCTCGCCTCGCTGCTGAGGGCCGTGGCGTCGCCCACGGACGGTCTGGAGCATGTCGCGGTCCGCCCTTCCGGCGAGCAGGTCGAGCTCGTACTGTTCCAGTCCGTCCCCGACGTGACGGAACCTCCGGCCCCGGCAATCGCTATTTGCCGCAGGGCACTTGAAATAACCCGACAGCTCAGTGGCTGGACCGTGGAAACCGGGCGGTAGAACACGGCTCCCAGAGCCGCGCAGGGGGATTCAATGGCTATCAGCGTCATCGTCGGCGGCAGCCGCGTTCTCTTTCTCGACGCGCTCGTCGAGGCGCTCCGATCGGTCGACGGCATCGACGTCATCGCCGCGGACACCGATCACCAGCACGTCCTATCACTTGTGCACCGGCATTCGCCGGATGTCCTTCTCCTGGAAGACACCCCGGTGGGTGACGACGTACTGCGTCTCGCATCAGCGGTACGGGCCCGAGTACCGGCATGCGGCATTGCGCTGATGATGTCCGGTTCACGGCCGGCGGCGGTCGGCCGGGCCGTTGCGGCGGGCGTGCACGGCATCGTTCCCATGGATACGGGCCTGCCCCGGCTGATCGCGACGCTCAAGGGCGTGGCGGCGGGCTGCGTGACCATGGCCCCGTCCCTGGCGAACAGCGCCATGGCCCTCGTCACCACGGGGGCCTCCGCCCCGCTGAGCACCCGGGAGTCCCAGGTGCTGCGGCTCACGGCGGGCGGAGCCACCGTCAAGGAGATCGCGGCGGAGCTCTACCTGGCCGCCGGCACGGTACGCAACGTCACCTCGGCCTCGATCAAGAAGCTCGGCGGCCGCAACCGCTTCGACGCGGCGCGCATCGCCGTGGAACAGGGCTGGATCTGAGCAGTACGCGAAGGAGCGCCCGGGGACCGACCCCGGGCGCTCCTTCGCGTACGTTGTCGCGCGCGCGGCGGCGCTACGCCTTCCGGCCCGCCCGCAGGCCGGTGTACGCCGCCCCCGCCCACAGCACGGCCGCGCAGCCGATGCCCGGTACGGACCGCCAGACGTCTTCGGTCGCACCCGGCAGCAGTGTGGCCAGCGCCGCGAGGCCGACGGTGGCCAGCATCGCGGCGCCGACCCACCGCAGCATCGGGGCGCGCAGGCTCTTGGCCATCGGGAAGAAGTGCGCGCCGACCACCAGGGCCGACCACGTCAGCATCAGCTCCGGGCGGTGCAGGCCGGTGCGTATGTAGTTGTTGCCCGCCCCGAGGACGGCGGCCTCGATCAGTACGACGGTGAGGAACTTCGGGCCGCCGCCACCCGAGGCCGGGGGCGCGCCCTTCTCGGTGGCGGGAGTGCGCCGGGCCAGGAGGAAGAGGCGGATCACCGCTGCCGCGCTCGCGGCGAACAGGAGCAGGCTGCCGGCGAGCACGGCCGGGCGGGCGGCCCCCTGGACGGCGGACTGTCCCAGGGCGAACCACATCAGGCCGAAGGCGGTCCCGATCAGTGCTCCCCGGCCACCGTTGCGGAGCTGGTCCCGCCGGGTCGTGAAGACGGGACGGGCGGCGGTCTTTTCCACGGGTGTTGCCTCCTGGTGTGCGTGGTCCATGCATCTTCTCGCAGCCGGCGCGGGGATCCTGCCACACGCCCGGACGGTCCGCCGGGTGATCTACCCGAAGAGTCCGGCCAGTTCGCCCTTGAGGACCTTCCCCGTGGGGCCCACGGGAAAGGCTCCGGTGAAGGCGACTTTGCGCGGACACTTGTACCGCGCCAGCCGCTCCCCGCTCCACGCGGTGATCTCCTCGGCCAGCCGCGGGTCCGGCCGCACCTCCGGCACGGTCCGCAGCACCGCACAGACTTCCTCGCCGAGCCGGTCGTGGGGGACGCCGATCACCGCGGCCTGGGCCACCGCCGGGTGGCCGAGGAGGACTTCCTCCACCTCGCGCGGGTAGACGTTGTAGCCGCCGCGGATGACCACGTCCTTCTTGCGGTCCAGGACGCGCAGGTAGCCGTCTTCGTCCCGCACCCCGATGTCCCCGGTGCGCAGCCAGCCGTCGACCAGCACCTCGGCGGTGGCCTCCGGGCGGTTCAGGTAGCCGGCCATCAGGCCGTGCCCCCGGACGACGATCTCCCCGCGCTCGCCCGCCGGCAGCAGACGGATCTGCTCCGCCGCGTCCACCGGAGCGATCCCGACCTCGACGCCGGGGATCGGCAGGCCGACCGTCCCGGGCCTGCGTTCCGTTCCCGGCTTGTTGTAGCTCACGCTGGGGGAGGTCTCCGTGAGCCCGTACCCCTCGTAGACCGGGGCGCCCAGCAGCTCCTCGACGCGCCGGAGCACCGCCGGGGGCAGCGAGGAGCCGCCGGAGTAGGCGCGCTTCAGCGGGGGTCTGCGCGGATCGCGCCCGGCCGCGTCCAGCAGGGCCAGGTACATCGTGGGCACGCCCATGACGACCGTGCACCCGTGGGAGGCCATGAGGTCCAGCGCGCGCGTCCCGCAGAAGCGGGACATCAGCACCAGGGTGGCGCCGGCGTGGAAGCACACGCCCATCCCGCAGATCTGGCCGAAGGTGTGGGACAGCGGCAGCGTGCCGAGGAGCACGTCCTCCTCGTCGAAGGCGAAGGGGGTGCGCGCGGTGGTCGTGATGTTCATGAGCACGCTGTGGTGCGTGAGCATGACGCCCTTGGGCGCGCCGGTCGTACCGGAGGTGTAGAGGACCACCGCGATGTCCTCGGGGGCGCGCGGGACGATCCCGGCGAGGGGCGGCACCTGCTCGGCTTCCCGGTCGAGCCAGGGGAGTTCCTCCGCGCTGTCGCCCTCGTCGCGTACGCCGAGCAGCAGGGCCCCCGCCGACCGGGCGCCGACGGCCGCCTCGGGCAGCAGGGACCCCGCGCAGATCAGCGCCCTGGCGCCCGAGTCCCTTAGTACGTGGCCGATTTCGGGAGCCCGGGAGTGCTCGTGGACCGGTACGGCGGTGCAGCCCAGGGCGAGTGTCCCGTAGTAGGCCATGGGGAAGGCCGGGGTGTTGGGCAGCAGCAGCGCAACCTTGTCACCGGGCCCCAGACCCCGGGCGCGCAGCGCGGCCGCGTACCGCAGGGCGCCGTCCCAGAGCTCCCCGTAGGAGTACGAGCGGTCCCCGAAGACCAGCGCGGGATGCGCGGGCCGCCGGGCCGCCGACTCGGCCAGGACGGACGCCACCGATGAGGAGGAGGGGTTCATTCGCCGGTCCGCGACAGGCCGAGTTCGAGCCAGATCGTGTCGAGCGCCTCGACGAACTTCTCCACGTCCGACGGCTCGTGCACCGCCCCCGGCGCGATGCGCAGGATCTCCTCGCCGGTCCGCACGCTCGGCGCGTTGATGGCCTGCACGTAGATCCCGTACCGCTCCAGCAGTAGCGCCGAGGCCTTCTTGCAGGCCGCGTCCTCGCCGATGAGTACTGACACGATGTGCGACTCGTCCGACAGGAACGGGATCCGCCGTTCCTTCAGCAGCCCGTGCAGCAGCCGCGCGTTGCGGTGCAGCGCGGTCCGCTCGACGTCCGAGCCGACGAGGTGGCGTACGGCGGCCAGCGCGCCCGCCGCGACCGCGGGCGGCAGCGAGGTCGTGAACACGAACGGCCGCGACAGGGTCCGTACGGCGTCGATGAGCGCGGCCGGTCCCGCGATGTAGCCGCCGGCGGTGCCGAAGCCCTTGCCCAGGGTGCCCATGACCACGTCGATCTCGTCGGCCAGCCCCTCCCGGGCGGCTATGCCGGCGCCCTGCGGCCCGTACATGCCCACCGCGTGGACCTCGTCGAGGAAGATCGTCGCCCCGTACTTCCGGGCGATCTCGGTGACCTCGCGGATCGGCGCCACGTCACCGGACATCGAGTACACCGACTCCAGCACGATCAGCTTGGCCCGCTCCGGCGCCTCGCCCGCGATCAGCTCCTCCAGGTGGGCGGCGTCGTTGTGACGGAAGATGCGCTTCGCGGCGCCGCTGTGCCGCAGGCCGTCGATGATCGAGGCGTGGTTCAGCTCGTCCGAGAAGACCACACAGTCCGGGACCGCCCCGGCCAGCACCGTCAGGGCGCCGTCGTTCGCGGTGTAGCCCGAGGTGAACAGCAGCGCCGCCTCCTTGCCGTGCAGGGCGGCGAGCTCCGCCTCCAGCTCGACGTGGACGTGGTTGGTGCCGCCGATGTTGCGGGAGCCGCCGGAGCCGGCGCCGAAGCGCGCCACGGCCTCCCGCATCGCCGCCATGACCTGCGGCTGCTGGCCCATGCCGAGGTAGTCGTTGCTGCACCAGACACTGATCTCGGCCGTGGCGTCCGCCGGGTCGGCGGAGGTGGAGGCGCTGGGGAAGCGGCCGGCCCGGCGGCCCAGCTCCAGGAACTCCCGCTTGCCGTCCGCGATCGCGGCGGCGGCGCGGTCCGTGAAGAACGCCAGATGGGCCTGGGGGGACGTGAGGGAAGTCGTCACGATGACAGCTCGCTTTCTTCGAGGGTCGAGGCCGCGCCGGCGACCGCCGCGCCGCGCAGGCGTCTGAGGTCGGGTTTTCCGGATTCGGTCAGGGGGAGTTCGGGCCACCGCACGATCCGGGTGGGTGCGTGGGCGGCGGAGAGGGCTTCGGTGACGTGCCGGCCCAGGGCGTCCGGCTCACAGGGGACGCGGAGCACCACGGCGGCGTGCACGGCCTCGCCGGTGTCGGGGTCCGGCATCCCGAAGACGGCGCAGTCGGCCACGGCGGGGTGGGTGAGCAGGGCGCGTTCCACCTCGGCGGGACGGACCTTGACCCCGGCCGCCTTGACGACCCGCCCGATGCGATCGACGAGGTGCAGGTAGCCGTACGCGTCCCAGTGCCCGAGGTCGCCGGTCCGCAGCCAGCCGTCCGGCAGCAGGGCGGCGGCGCTCTCGGCGGGAAGGCCCTGGTAGCCGCTCATCGCGTACGGGGAGCGCACCTGGACCTCGCCGGTGGCGCCCGACGGGACCCCGCGGCCGGTGTCGGGGTCGCAGACGCGGACCTCGACCCCGGGGAAGGGCCGGCCCACGCTGGGCAGCAGTTCCTCCTCGAAGTGGTCTAGCTGGTCCAGCAAGGTGATCCTGCCCGCCTCGGTGGAGCCGTAGCACTGCACGAGGCGGGGGCCGAAGACCCTTACGGCGGAGGCCAGTCGGGCAGGTGAGGCCACGCAGCCGCTGTAGATGAGCTGGCGCAGCCCGGACAGGTCGGTGCCGGCCGCGTCCGGGTGGTCCAGCAGCCGGTACAGCTGCGGCACGGTCAGGTAGACGCGGGTGATCCGCTCGGCGGCGAGGGCGGCGAGCACCTCGGCGGCGTCGAAGCGCTCGTGGACGACGAGGGAGCCGCCGGAGGCGAGGACCACGTCGGCCATGACGGCGACGGTGTGGCTGGTCGGGGTGACGATCAGCATCCGCTCCGGGGGCCGCCCCGCGAGCGAGGCGGCGTCGAGGAGCACGAGCCGGTTCCAGGCGGTGAAGGACTGGCGCACGCCCTTGGGGCGGCCGCTGCTCCCACTCGTGTACGTGACCAACGCGCAGTCGGGGGCCCGGGGCGTCAGCGCGGCCGGGGTGTCGGAGCCGGCCTCGGTCTCGATGTCGAGCACCGCGACGGCCGGCGACTGCGGCAGCAGGCGGGCGAGTTCGGCGCCACGCTCGGCGTGGGCCGGATCCACCGCGAGGACGGTGACCTCGCATTCCGCGAGCAGCGCGGCCTGTTCGGCGGGCGGCAGCGGCAGGTCCGAGCCGGGGTTCACCGACCGTACGTACATCACCCCGGCGCCCAGGAGATGGGCCGCGTGGCGTGCGGTGAAGGTCAGCGGGTGGTTGGGCCCGGTGAGGATCCCGACCATGGCGCCCGGCCCGGCGCCCGCCGCACGGAGCGCGTCGTGGGCCCGGTGCACGGAGCGGACGAGCGCGGCTCCGTCGAGGGAGCCGGCCCGGCCCTGGATGCGGGCCTGCCGTGGAGCCCGGGCGAGTACGTCGAGCATCCGGGTGACGTAGTGCCCCTGCGTAGTGGATCGTCCGGTCACGCCATTCTCGTTCCCTGTGAAGACGGGTCCCTCGCATGCTCGGTCGGGGGCGGGGGCCCGGACAAGGCTTTCCGGAGAGACGCTGACACGGATCACGCGAGGTCGTGACATGTGTCATTCCGGCAGCCTTTCCGGGCCGGCCGGGGCCCGGCCTTCCGGGGAACCGCCCCGGGAAACCGCCCCGGGAAACCGCCCTGGGAAACCATCGACGAGCCGCGCTGCGAACAGGCCAGGGACAGGCCTGGGAAGGGCCCCGGGAATCAAACTCCCTTCGCGCGCGCGTACACGTACAGGGGTCTCATGACGAATGTCACGCAGCCCCGTTACCTGTGTCAGGGGAAGCTCTCAAGCCCTTCCGGAAGCCGATTCGAACCGGCCATGATTCTTCTTGTCCGGCCGACCGGTCGGAAAACAGGAAACCTGAAAGGGAATTCACATGGACAAGAACCTGGGCACCGAGGACTTCGCTTCCTTCGAGCTGGAGGAGATCGAGGTCCTGGACGTCGCCGACGGTGTCGCCCTCCCCGAGGTCGGTGCCTCCAGCGGTGACTGGCTGTGCTGCTCCTCGTCGTCCTCCTCGTCCTGCTGCTGAGCTGACGACGGCAGTACGCCTCAGGCGCATCTGAGCAAGGCGCTCCGCCCTCCGTCGAAAGACGGGGGCGGGCGCCTGCCCCGCAATATCCGTGAGCGTAATGAAAGGGAATTCGGATGGACAAGCTGAGCGCCGAGGACTTCGCTTCCTTCGAGCTGGAGGACCTTGAGGTCCTCGACATCGTCGACGGTGTTGCCCTCCCCGAGATGGGTGCCTCCAATTTGGGTGGCTGGCTGTGCTGCTCGTCGTCGTCGTCCGGTTCATCCTGCTGCTGACGGCGGACTCAGGAGCACCCGAGCAGGGAGCTCCGCGAACGAGAGGTGACACACATGGAAGGCGCCCCGGACGAGCGCACGATCGGCATGCGCTTTCATGCGCAATCACCGATCGAACCCGCATGGCTTTCGCAGGTGATGGTACCCGTGGTGCGATCTCTGCGCGTCGAGCACAACGCCACCGTGGCCTATCTGGCCCGCGGCTGGAAGCACGGCCCCCACGTCGAACTCATCGCCCACGGCCCGGACGGAATTCCGTGGCAGGAAATAGCCGGCTCCATCGACTGGCGGCTGGACGAACTCCCCCAGCTCATGACCGGCGAGCAGTACCTCGCCCAGGCCCGTGAACTGGGTCGGCTGGAGCGCGTGGAGCCCCCCTATCTCCCGCTCCACCCGCGCGGCACCGTCGAGTTCTTCGACCGGCACCCCGGCATGACCTGGCCCGCCGCCCTGGAAGCCCCCCGCGACCTGGCCCTGACCCGAATGTTCACCCCCCTGGCACGGCTGCTGGACCTCGCAGCCGGCCGGGACGCAGGCGTTCCCGTGACAGCTCTCGCCGAGGCCTTCACCGCGCTGTGCACGGCCCACCCCGGCGGCCCCTCCTACGGGGTGTTCTCGCTGCGCTCGCACGCCGAGGCCTTTCTGCACTGGGCGAGCTCCGTCAAGGACCCGCGCCCCTCCTTCGCCCGCAGGCTGGAGGCCGACGCGCCCGCGCTGCGCGCGGTCGTCGAGCGGGCCCGGGACGGCGCGGAGAGCGCCGAAGCCGCCGAATTCCGGGCGGCTTTCGCCTACGGCATGGGGGTCTTCGACACCGCGGCGGCCCGCGGCGACCTCAGTGCCGACCTGCTCGACGGGCTGGCGCCCGCCATGGACCGCGAGGCCACGGCCCCGCCCGGACACCGCGGACCCGTCGGCGAGGGCCGCAGTGAGTTCCACGCGACCGTCGCCGAGAGCCGGGTCGCGGACCGGACCCCGTCCTGGTTCGCCTCGTACCGGACCCTGATCAACCTGTTCTACAGCCGGCTCCCCCTGCTCGGCGTGACACCCATCCAGCGCTACTACCTGTGCTTCGCCATCGCCGAGACCGTCGACGACGTGTACGGGGAGAGCTGGCGCGAGCGGCTGCGGCGCGCAGCGGAGAGGAAGGCGGCGTGAGCCCGCTCAGCTGGCCCGCATCCGATACGGCGGCGAAGGCCGAGGGCGACGCGGACGGCCTCGCCATCCGGACCACCGGCCTGCACAAGGCGTACGGCGCCCATGTCGCCGTCGAGTCCGTGGACCTGGAGGTGCGCCGCGGCGAGGTGTTCGGCGTGCTCGGCCCCAACGGCGCCGGCAAGACGACCACCATCGAGATCCTGGAGGGCTTCCGGCACCGCTCCGGCGGCTCCGTCACCGTCCTCGGCGAGGACCCCGGCCAGGCCGGGCGCGCGTGGCGCAACCGTATCGGCATCGTCCAGCAGAGTGGCACCGACCACGAGGGCTGGCGGGTCGGCGAACTCGTCGAGCAGATCGGCCTGTGCTACTCCGACCCGCTTCCCGTCAGGGACGCGCTGGAGCTGGTGGACCTCGCCGACCGCCCCCAGGCCGTCCTGGGCTCCCTCTCCGGCGGACAGCGCCGGCGCCTGGACCTGGCCCTCGCGGTCGTGGGCCGGCCCGAGCTGCTGTTCCTCGACGAGCCGACCACCGGCCTGGACCCGCAGGCCCGGCGCGACTGCTGGGCCATGATCGAGCGGCTCCGCGACGAGGGCACCACCGTCCTGCTCACCACCCACTACCTCGACGAGGCCGAACGGCTCGCGGACCGCGTGGCGGTCCTCGCGGGCGGCCGCGTACGCGAGGTCGCACCGCCCTCCGAACTGGGCGGCGGCGACGCAGGGACCGAGGTGTCCTGGCGCGAGGACGGCCGCACCCGCACCGTCGCCACCACCGAGGTCGGACCGGTCCTGGACGAACTGCGCGCCCGGCTGGGCACGGACGTGCCCGGACTGGAGATCCGCCGCCCCTCCCTGGAGAGCCGCTACCTGCGGCTGATCGAGGACGCCAAGACCGACGACACGTCCGAAAGGAGCAGGACCCGATGACGACCGCCATCACCCTCCATGACGCGGCCGACGCACCGCGCCAGGCCCAGGCCCAGGCCCAGACCCCGGCGCCGATCGGCGCCCCGGCCGCCCGCGGTCCGCTGCCGGGCGTCTTCCGCACCGGCGTCCTGCGCGCTCGCGCCGAGCTGCGGGTCTTCTTCCGCAACCGCACCGCGGTGGCCATGAACATGGCCCTGCCCGTGGCCCTGATGCTGCTCTTCGGCTCGATCTTCACGATGAAGGCGGGCGACCACACCGTCCCCATGCACGACGTGGTCGTGGCCGGCGTCCTCGCGTCGGGCATCATGTCCGCCGCGTTCGGCGTCCTCGCCACCGGCATCGCCCTCGAAGGCGGCGACGGCTCGCTGAAGCGGCTGCGGGGCACCCCGTTCGCGACGGGCGGCTACTTCCTGGCCAAGACCGTACTGGTCGTCGTGCTGGCGCTGCTGCAGTCGGCCGCCGTCCTGGCCCTGGCCGTGGCCGTGTTCGACTTCCCGCTGCCCACCACCGCCGACCGCTGGGCCACCCTGGCCTGGGTGTTCCTCCTCGGCACCGCGGCCACCGCCCTCCTGGGCATAGCCGTGGGCTCCCTGATCACCGACCGGCGGACGATCACGGCGGCCGTCCAGTTCCCGTTCGTGCTGCTCCAGTTCGTCTCCGGCGTCTACTACTCCTTCTCCGGCCTGCCCGACACGGTGCAGCGGATCGGCGCCCTGTTCCCGCTGAAGTGGATGGCCCAGGGCATGCGGGCGGCGCTGCTGCCCGACGACATGGCCGCGCTGGAGCCCGCGCACAGTTGGGAACTCGGCCGGGTCGCCCTGGTGCTGGGCGCCTGGATCGTCGGCGGACTGCTGCTGTGCGTCGCCGCGCGCACGCACCGGATCCGGAAGGACTTCCGGTGACCGTCACAGAAGAACGCCCGGCGATCGTCCTGCCGGACACTGCCGCCGGCACGGGCACGGGCACGGTCTCCGCGAACACCCCGGGGCGCCCCCCGGCGGAGCGGACCGAGCCCGTCTGGATGCTGCGCGTCAACCCCCTGCGGCGCACCCGGCTCGCCGACCCGGCCCTCGCCGGCGTCCTCGACGAACTGGCCCGGGTGGAGGCCGAACTGGCCTTGCGGGCCACCGCCTGCACCGACGCCCTGTACGAGTGGATCGGCGCGGCCCCCGCCGACGAGCGGGCCGCACTGGTCGCCGTACGCAGGGCCGTGCACAACGACCGGGTCCCGGCCACGCTGCCGGACCCGGCCCCGGCCGAGTTCCTCGCCTGGCTGGAGCTGCGCGTCCTGCGCGACGGCCTCCTCGCCGAGGCGGCCGAGGAACACCCCCGGGCGCTGGCCCGCGAGCGCGGCACCCTCTCCGGCCTCCTCGGGGACGAGGACCTGCTGCGCTCGCTGGCGCTGCTGGCCCCCGAGGTCCACCGGGCGGCCGTCCGCTACCGCGAGGGCACCCTGTCCCGGGCCGCCAAGTCCGAGCGCGGGCTGCTCCAGTACGTGACCCGGGCCATGATGCGCACCAGCCCGCTCGCCCGCTTCACGGCGGTCGGGCTGGCCGTCCCCTCACCCGACGGCGCTCGCCCCGACGAGGTCGCCTTCACCGGAGCCCGGTCCTTCCCGCACCTCGACCAGGCGATGCTCGGCTACGTCGCCCGCACCGCCGACCAGGGGACCCCGCCGGGCCCCGACACCTGGGTCCGGCAGTCGCCCAGCCTCTCCCCGGGCCCCGGCCCGGACAGGATCTCCTTCGTGAAGCTCGGCGACGACAGCAGCCGGCTGCTGTCGACCTCCCTCACCGAACCCCTGCGCCGGCTCCTCAACGCCACGGACATGGGCCCCCGAACCGTCGGCGCGATCGCCGGCGATGTCGCCCGTGCCCTCGGCACCACCCCCGAGCAGGCCACCGGCGTCGTCCTGGGCTCCCTGAACGCCGGGCTCCTGTGCACGACGGACGGACCGGAGGACTGCGCGGACGACCCGCTGGCCGCCGCTCCCCACGCCGCCCTGCGGGCCGCCGTGGCCGGCTTCGCCGACGCCGGGCACGCCGAGCGCGCCGACGCCCTGCGCGGCATCGGCGCCCTCACCTCTTCGCTGACCGAGGAGGCCCGCCGCCCCGCCGCGTTCACCGTCTCGGAGAACTACCTCCTGGCCCCGGCCGAGGTCGCCACCAGCGGCCTCGACCGGCAGCTGCGCGACCTCGCGCACGCCATGGAGTTCCTGTCCGCCTTCGACCGGCTCCACGACATCCGCGCCGTGCTCACCGACGTGTTCGTGGAGCGCTACGGCCGCGGTGCCTCCGTACGCCTCACCGACCACGCGCGCCACCTGGTGCGCACGGTCAACGAGCGGGTGGTGTCGGGCAGCGACAGCCTCACCCCGCTGCGCCTGTTGCGCACCCGTCTGCTCGGCGAACTCCGCGCCGACCTCGCCGGCCGCCGGGACGACACCGAAGTGGTGTGGCCCGCCGAGTGGCTGGCGGAGCTGGCCGCGCCGCTGCCCGACCGGTTCCGGCAGGACGCCATCGCCTACAGCGCCCTGGTCCAGCCGGCCGGCGAGCGGCTGGTGTTCAACGACTCCTACCCCGGCCACGGCATGCTCTACGGCCGCTTCCTCGGCCACGACGCCGAACTCGGCGGACACGCCCTGCCCCGGCTGCGCCGCCGCCTCCAGGAACGGCACGGAGCCCACGGCACCGTCCTCGCCGAGGACCGCGGCCTGCACGGGGTCAGCGTCAACGCGCACGCGCCCGTCCTCGACCGGCGGCTGCGCGCCGACGACTGGTACGGGCTGCGGCTCGTCCACGACCCGGACCTCGACCGGCTGTACGTGGCCGACGCCGACGGCCGCCGGCTGCACGTCCTCACCCTCGGCACCGGCCACCCCGAGCTGCTGCCGCCCCCGCTGCGCCTGGCCAACTGGCTGGTCATGGGCGGCCGGCTGCTGCCCGACCTGGGCATGCCCGGCGGCCTGGGCGGCCCCGGCCCCGGCGGGGTGCCCACCGCGCCGGACACACCCCGGCTGTGCGCCGGCTCCGTCGTCCTCCAGCGCCGCCGCTGGTACCCGGGCGAGGAGTTCGAGCAGGCCGTCCGGCAGGGGCCCGGCGAGGCCGACCGGATGCTGGCGCTGACCCGCTGGCGCGCCCGGCACGGGGTGCCGGCCGAGGTCGTGCTCAAGCCCGCCCCCTTCCTCGGCGGCGGCGCGGAGCCGGGCTCCGGCCGGTCCACCGCCAAGCAGCGCAAACCGCAGTACGTCGACCTCACCAGTGCGCTGCTCACCAGGGCTCTGCCGCGCTTCCTCGACCGCGACGGCAGCGGCTTCGTGGAAGAGGCACTGCCCGCCGCGGGCGCGTCACCGCACGCCTACGAGTGGGCGGTCGAGATCAGCAGACCGTCCGGTGGACGGTTCACCTACACACGGCCCGGCGACGGGTCCACCGACGACCGGGAACCCGAACGGCACCGGCACTTCAAGGACCAGGGAGAGCAACAATGCGGATGAAGCTGCGCCCCGCCCTGCACTACGCACCGGTGCGGGACGGCGTCTACTTCGGAGCCGAGGGGACGTCGTTCGTGGTGCGAGGGCCGGCGGCACTGTTCAAGGTGACCGACGTGTGCGTCCCGCTGCTGGAGGACGGCGCCAGTGAGAACTCCCTCGTCGCGGCGCTCGGCAGCGAGGCCGCCCGGCCCGTCGTGGCCAAGCTGCTGGAGACCTGGCGGCGCAACGGCCTGCTCCTCGACCTGGACGCCCTCAGCGTCCCCGAACCGGACGCGGACACCCGCGCGCGCCACCGCGACGTGCTCGCCGACCTGGAGATGCTGCACGAGGACCCGTACGCGGCGTTCGAGCGGCTGCGCGCGGCCACCGTCCTCGTCTCCGGTCCCGCCGCGTCCGTCCTGCCCGCCGCCCGCGGGCTCGCGCGGACCGGAGTCGGCCGGCTCGTGCTCGCCGTACCCGATGGGGACGCGGACGCCGTCGCTGCCACCGCCGACCGGCTGGGCGCCCGGCGCCTGCCGCTCACGGCCGAGGGCGTCGAGGTGGCGGCCGATGCCGCGATCGTCTTCGCCCCGGGCGAGCTGCTCGACGGGGTGGTGGCCCGGCAGGCCGCGCTGCTGCCGCCGGACTGCGCGATCGTCCCCGTACGCGAGGACGGGCGCTTCCACCTGGTCGGCCCCCAGACCAGCGGCGCCGCCGGGCGCCTGGAGGCGGTGGCCGCCCGGGTCGCCGGCTGGGTGAAGACCCCCTCCGCGCCCCTGGGAGCGGCGGCCGGCGCGCTGGCCGGCGCGCTCGCCGGACAGCTGGCATACCGGGTGCTGACCGGCACCGCCGGAGCCCCCGGTGAGAGCGCGTACGTGGTCCACGGCGCCGAACTGAACGCCACCCGCGTCGACCTGACGCCCGCCCGCCCGGCCGCCCCCGCCGCCGACCTCGACGAGGCCGTGGCCCACGTCCAGGCCGTCACCGCGAAGTGGACCGGCCCCTTCGAGCTGGTCACCCCCGAGAACCTGCCGCAGCTGCCCCTGGGCATCGCCGAGGCGGAGCACCGGGAGGGCACCGGCGGCTCCGTCGCCGCCTGGGGCGGCAACCAGCGCTCCTCCTCGGTGTCCGTCGCCCTCGCCGCGCTGCGCGCCCAGGCGGCCACCGTCGACGGCCAGGTCGCCGCTGCCGGCACCACCGAGGAGCGGTGGCTGCTCGACGGCACCCTGCGGCTGCTCGCCGAGCGGGCCGAACCGGCCGCGGACGCCCCCGCCTTCGAAGAGCTGGACAAGGCCGCGCAGGTGCTCTGGCGCACCCTGGAGGACCACGAGTTCCTCAACGTCGAGCTGCGCCTGTTCCGGGTACCGGACGTGGACTGGCCGCTGGTCCTGGTCCGCGACCGCGCCACCGGCCAGGACGTCGCCTCCGCCTGGGGTTCCGGCCCTGCCCGTGCGGCCGTCGCCGCCCTCAGCACCGCGCTGGCCCGCGTCCAGACGCGCAGGGTGCGCGGGCGCGAGCTCGTCGCCTCCGGACCCGACACGACCGCGCTGCTGCACGCCACCGACGCCGAGCTGGCCGAGCTGACCGCGCAGACCCGGCTGCGGCTCGTCCCGCACGGCGAGCGCGCGGCCGACCCGGTCGTGGGCGAAACCCCGCTGTGGTACGGCGCGGTGACGGGCCTTCCGGCCGTCGACGCCCCCGCCGACACCGACTCTCTTCTGAAGGAGGCCGTGGCATGACCACAGCGCTGGACGTCCCGCACGTCCCGGACCTCCTGGGGCTGCCGGACCTCCCCGGCCTCCTGGACCGGTGCGCACGGGCCGTCGGCCTGCCTGCCGGCTCCGTCGCCGTCCACCCCCGGTGGGACCTCGGCCGCGAACGCGCCACCCATGAGTGGGCCCGTGACGCGCAGGAGCCGTACCTCTCCGTCCGGCTCGCCGGCAACGAGGCCTACGTCGGCCCCCTCTGGATGCCCGGCACCGACTCCGGCTGCCCCGGATGCGCCGAGACCCGGGCCCGCATCGCCGTCGACCACCCCCTGACCGACCGCCTCGACGAGCCCTGCCGCGCGGCGCGCCCGCCGTTGCCCTTCCTCGCCGAAGCCGTCGACGCCGCGCTGGACTCCCTCACCGCGAACCCGCTCGCCCCCGGCGAGCTCCTCGCGGTGAGCGCCGGCGGCGTCTCCCGCCACCGGGTCCCGCGCACCTTCAGCTGCCCCGTCTGCGCGGAACCCGCCGCCGCTCCCGATCCGGCCGCCCGGCCGCCCCGGTTGCGCCTCGACGACCCCGCCGCCTCGCCCGACGACCCGGTGCGCGGCACCGGCGGCGACGAGCTGCTCGCCCCCGGCGCGCTGCGCCGGCGCCTGGTCGACCCGCGCTACGGGCCGGTCCTCCAGATCATGCGCGACATCGACGCCCCGTACGCGATGAGCAACGCGGTGCTGCCCGAATCGCCCGCGCACGGCTACGGCCGGGCCCTGACCTTCGGCCGCGCCGAGTCGGTCGCGGTCCTGGAGGCGTACGAGCGCATGGGCAGCTTCCCGCACCACGGGCAGGTCCTCACCAACCTCGCCTACCGGGACATCGCCGACCACGCCCTCGACCCTGCCTCCCTGGGCACCTACACGGATGAGCAGCTCGCCCACCCCCTGTCGCGGGTCATCCCGAGCACGGCCGACACTCCCATGGACTGGGTGTGGGGCCACGACCTCGACACGGGCGAACCGGTCCTCGTCCCCGCCGAAGTGGGCTTCTACCGGTACGAGTACCTGCACCGCCACGACCGCCACGGCGCCCGCCGCGACCACAGCGCCGAGCGCCGCCGCAGCCACTTCCCGGACTCCTCCAGCGGCTGCGCCCTCGGCTCCGGGCTCACCGAGGCGGCCCTGCACTCCCTCCTCGAACTGGCCGAGCGGGACGCGTTCCTGCTGTCTTGGCACCGGGCCGAGCCGCTGCCGGCCATCGACCCGGCGAGCCTGCGCGACCCGATCTCGCGCCGGCTGCTCGACACCATCGACATCCACGGCTACGACGCCCACCTGCTGGTGGCCACCCAGGACATCGACATCCCCCTGGTGTGGGCACTGGCCGTCAACCGGACCGGCGGCCACCCCGCCAGCTGGTCCGCCGCCGGCTCGGGCGCCGACCCGGAGTCCGCCGTGCGCGCCGCGCTGTGGGAGCTCACCCAGATGGTCACCCGGCCCCCCGGCGACCCCGAGGTGGGCTCGCCGATGGTCGCCGACCCTTGGCAGGTCGACCTGCTGGAGGACCACGTCGACCTGTACAACCGGCCCGAGACCCTGCCCCGGGTCACGGCCGTCCTCGGTGGCCCCCGGGTCGCCCTGCACGAGGCCTTCCCGGACTGGCCGGACCGCCTGGTACGGGCCGCCGGCGGCACCGTACGGGGCGCCCTGGACTTCGTACGGGCGCGGTTCGCCGACGCGGGCCTGGACCGGATCGTCCTCGTCGACCAGTCCACCCGCGACCACACCGACCTGGGCGTGGCCGTGGCCAAGGCGGTCGTGCCCGGGATCCTCCCGATGTGCTTCGGCCACAGCCAGCAGCGCCTCGCCGGCCTGCCCCGGCTCACCGCCGCGCTGCGCGGCACTGCGCAGGAGCACCGGCAGGCGCCCTACGACCCCCACCCCTTCCCATGAGAGGAAGCACGCACCCGATGACGACGGACACCCTGTCCCGCCGCGTGCTGCGCTACGCCCACGCGCAGGGCACCGGCCGGTCCCAGTTCCCCACCCCGGCCCAGGTCGCCGAGGCCTCCGGCCCGCTCCCCGACGGGGTGGACAGCGGGGCCGCCGCCCCGCTGCCGTACGGCACGACCGAGCTGCTTGAGCTCGCCGCGTTTCCGGCGGGGCGGGTGCCGCAGGCGGCGGACCGGGCAGTGGAGCGGGCGCTGATCACCGCGTTCGGGCTCCAGCGGGCCGAGCTGACCAATCCGTACTTCGAGCACCGCTCGCTGCCCTCCGTACGCAGCCTCTTCCCGGTGCACGCCTTCGTCACCGGCGCGGGCCGCCCCCGGGTGCTCGACGTGCACCGGCACGCGTTGGCGGAACTGGCCGGTACGGCCTCTGCCGGTACGGGCGGCGCCCGGCGGATCCTGCTGGCCGGCCGGTACACCCGGCTGCCGGCCTTCTACGGTCCGCTGCGCGGCACCCTGACCGAGCTCGAGCTGGGCATCTCGCTGCGCTCGCTGGCGGCGGCGCTGGAGCTGTTCGGCCTGGAGGCGCGGCTCACCCTGCCCGCCTCGGGCGAGCTCCTCGGCGAACTCGGGCTCGCGGACCGGGAGTGGAGCTGGCCGCTCGCCGTGGACCTGGCGGACTCCGCAGCCCGGGCGGGCGTCCCCGCCCCGGCGGAGCCGCTCACCCCGGCCGCGGCCGTCGGGCCGCCCGCAGGGCCGGTCCACCCCGACCCGTCCTTGGACGAGCTGCTGGCCGTCAACCGGGCCCAGGCCGCCGCAGGCGACACGGGCTCCGTCCCGCTGGGCCCCGCCATCGCCGGCGGCGCCGCCGCCCGGGACCTGTCCTGGGCCGAGGTGCTGTGGGAGCGCGGCTCCGGCCGGATGCCGCGCGGGCTCACCGGCATGGCGGGCCGGCCGCGCCGGGTCCCGGAGGGCTCCCTGACCGGAGCCGCCGCCTGGGCCGCCGTACCGCCGCCGGGCGAACTGCTGCGCCGGGTGGCCGAGAAGGTGAACGTCACCGTTGCCATCCAGGCGACGGACGGCTTCGAGGACGGTGTCCACCGCCTCGCCGGAGACCGGCTGCTGCCGCACCGCCCCGGCCCCGGGGCCCTGGCCGCCCTGGAACGGGACTACGGCTACAACCTGGCCCCCGGCAACGGCTGCGACGTCCGCCACGCCTCCGCCGTCTGGTTCTGCTCGGTCCGCCAGCACGAGCTGGTCGCCGAACTCGGGCCGGCCGCCTGGACCCTCGCCCAGTACGTGGCGGGCTGGATCACCCAGGGCCTGTGCCTGAACGCCGCTGCCCACGGGCTCTACGCCCGCCCGGCGCGAGCCTTCGACGGGCTCGCCGTCCAGCGGCCGCTGGGCCTCGCCCCGGACGAGACCGTGCTGCTGTCGGTCATCAGCGGCACCCCCCGCTTCAACGGACTCCCCCTGGATCTGAGGTTGTGACATGACGACGTGGACCTCCTGGCACCTGCACCTCGCGTCCGCCGAGCGGTCGCTGGGCGACCGGGCCGTCACCGACGTGGTGGGGCCGGCCACGGCCGAAGTGCCGTCGGGCAGCTGGTTCTTCATGCGTTACTGGCAGGGCGGGCCGCACATCCGCCTGCGCGTGCGCGACCTGCCCGCCGGGGCCGCCGCCGCACTGACCCGCACCCTTGAGCAGCGGCTCGCCGCCGCGAACACGCTCCTGCCCGGTGAGAAGCCCCTGGACCCCGCCCGGTTCGCCGTGCAGTCCCAGCGACTGGCCACGGCGGGGGAGGGCGGCGTCCCCGTGGAGGAGCGGGACCTGATGCCGCCGGGCGTGTACGAGAGCCCGTACGTCCCCGAGTACGAGCGCTACGGCGGCGCCTCCGTCATCGCAGTCTCCGAGTCCCTCTTCGGCACCTCCAGCGAGCTGTGCCTGGCCTTCCTGCGCACCCGGCCCTCCGACAGGGCGCGTACGGCGCTCGCCCTGCGGGCCACCGCCGTCGCGGCGTCCGTGCTCGAGGTCTCCCCTTTCACCGCGTTCGGGGCCACCTCCTGGAAGGACTGGGCGGGGCGGGCCGGCTACCCGGCGGCGGCGCTGAGCGCGCTGGAGGCGGAGTGCGTCCTCGCGGCCGACCGCCTCACCGCCGACGGCCACGACCTCATCGCCCGCGTCGCCGCCGCGCCGGGCCCCCTGCGCGCCTGGCAGGCCGCCCTGTCCGAGGCGGCTCTGCACCAGCTCGGTCCGGAGCAGGTGTACACGGCCCGGATCGTCTTCTCCCACGTCCACATGCTTCACAACCGGCTCGGCCTGAGCACGCTCGACGAGCTGCGCAGCTACCTCCTGCTGGCCCGCCAGGCCGGCCCCGAAGTCCCCACCCCCCTCCCGACCGCAGCGAGGACGGTATGACCACGCCCAGCACCTCCCCCCTCTCCCGGCCGGCCTTCAGCGCGCTCGGCAGGCTGACCGCCGACCCCGAGGCCTTCCGCACCAACCCCCCGGCCGAACCGGTGGTGTTCCGCGCCTTGGACCGGTTCTCGGACCTGTTCGGCTGGGAGGCCCTGGACGCCTCGCTGGCGGCGTCCGGCCGCCGGCTGCCCGACTTCCGGGTGATCCGCGACGGCGCCCAGATCGCCGACCAGCGCTACACCCGCGCCACGCTCATGTACGCGGACGCGCCGGACGTGCGCAAGACGACCGGCGAACTCGCCGAAGGCGCCTCCCTGGTGATGCAGGGCCTCCAGGAGTACAGCGAGCCCCTCGCCCGCTTCACCCGCGAGCTGGCTCACGACACCTCGCGCCCCGTGCACGTCAACGCGTACATCACACCGCCCAAGTCCCAGGGCTTCGCCGCCCACTTCGACCCGCGCGACTCCTTCGTCCTGCAGGTCGAGGGGACGAAGGTCTGGACCCTCCGGGAGCCCGTACTCCCGTCCCCCCTCGCCCACGAGTCCTGGGACCGGCTGCGCGAGCGCGGCGAGTGGACCACCGAGCGCCTGGACGCCATCGAGCCGTGGAAGGTCCTCACCCTGGAGCCCGGCGACGTGCTGTGGCTGCCGCGCGGCTGGGTCCACTCGGCGCGCAGCGAGGGCGTCTCCTCCCTGCACCTCACCCTCAGCCTGACGGCGTGGACCGAGCACTGGGCGGTGGGCGAGCTCCTCTCCCGCGTCGTCGAGGTGCCCGGCCGTACGACGTTCCCCGCGGACTTCGTGCGCGATCCCGGGACTGCCGTCGAGGCGGTGGCCGCCCTGCGCCGGGGGCTGGCCGACTGGTTCGCGGAGTCCTCCGACGAGGAGCTCGCCGCGGTCCTGCGCAAGGCCGCGATCCGGGAGTTCCCGGCGCCGCTGCGCCAGGTCTCGGCGGTCCTGGCCGACGACCGCCTGACCCCGGACACCGTTTTTACGGTCCACCGCGAGATCGTCCTCAGCGCCGTCGAGGACGGCAAGCACCTCCTCGTCCACCTGGCCGACCGGGTCCTGACCCTCCCCGCGGCCGCCGCCCCGGTTCTCGCCGAACTCCTGGGCCGCACCCGGTTCACCCTCGCCGAGCTGCCCGTGGCCGAGGACGTCGTCCGCCTGCTGTGGCGCGAGGGCCTCCTCTCCAGCGCCTGACCGACCCACCCCCTCAGCCTCCGCGCGCCTGACCGACCACCCCGCCCGGCTCCGTGAGCCGTGCGCCCTCACCCGGCGCACGGCTCACGGACCGCCCCCTCCCAAGGAGCCCCACAGTGAAACCCCGCGCCCTGATCACCGCCGCCCTGATCGTGGCCCTCACCCTGGCCGCCGTCGTCGCCATCGGTGCCCTGCCGCACGACATGCAGCCGATGCCCCGCATCCTCGTCCTGGCCGCCGGCATCACCACGGTGATCCTGGCCCTGCGCCGCCCCGCCGCACCGGACCGTAGAGCGCCGCAGTAACCAGGTCCGGTCGACGACGCGGTCGACGCGGCAGGCTGATCCTCAAGCGAGTTGGGGCATGGCGAGGGTCGAGAGGTCTAGACAATGAAGAAGGCCCAGGTCTGTGACCTGGGCCTTCGTTCGAGAGCGGAAGGCGGGAATCGAACCCGCGCCACAAGCTTGGGAATCACTCGGCACATGGACCCGTGCGTGGCGTCTGACCTGCACGTCAGAGCATCCGGTTGGGCGAGCCCCCGACCCTCCTCGCCCTCACTGGCTACGAGCAGGTCCGCACTATCGCCGCCGCCCTGGGCGGCCACGCTTCAGAGTCCCGTCTCATGGCCCATACCGGCAGAACCCCGGTGTGCGCCATTCCCGGCCGTCGGGCAGGACCGCGAGGGCTTCGTAGCCGTCCAGTGCTTCCACCCAGTCCCTTGCGCCGTCGCCTCTGGCGAACGCGGCGGTGGCGTACGTGTCCGTCAGGGTCAGGGCGGGTCCGACCAGGGTGAGGGAGGCGAACGCGGTGACCGGGGTGCCGGTGTGCGGGTCGAGGATGTGGGCGCCGCGTTCGGCGGTGCCGGAGGTGGCGACGGCCAGTTCGTGGTCGGCGGTGATGACGGTGGCCAGCCTGCCGGGGTGCAGCGGGTGGGCGATGCCGATGCGCCAGGGGGTGCCGGGGCTCGCCTGGCCGCGGAGCTGGATGTCGCCACCGCCGTTGACGCAGGTGTGGTGCGCGCCGGCTTCGTGGAGAAGGCGCGATGCGGCTTCGGTGGCCCAGCCCTTGACGAGTCCCGAGGGGTCGAGGGTGCCCGCGGGGATGACGCTGAACCAGCCGTCGGTGACGTGGGCGGCCTGGGCGCAGAGGGACATGACTTCGTGGACTTCGGGTGGGCAGTCGTCGAGGTGGATCTCGCCGCGGTCGAGGCGGCTGATGTGGCTGTCGGGCCGGTACGTGGAGAACACGGCGTCGATCTCGTGGAGTTGCCGTACGGCTTCGGTGAGCGCGCGGTGGATGGCGGGGGTCGGTTGGTCGCGTATGTCGAAGGAGAAGACGGTGCCCATGACGTGTTCGGCGTGGCGCAGGCCCCGTGCGGTGTCAGGCATGGGCCTGGTCCAGGGCGCTCTGCAGGGATTCGATGTAGCCCTGGCTGGTGTAACTGGCTCCGGAGACGGCGTCGATCTGCGCGCTCTGGGCGCCGATCGCCTCTTCGGTCAGGCGGGGCAGGGCGTAGGAGGAGATCTGCTGGTCGCGTCCGCCCCGGTCGGGGGCTCGGAGGACCGTGATCGAGGTGATCTTCCCCTGGCTGAGGGTGGCGGCGACCTGCACGGTTCCGTAGCGGGTGTCGATGGGATCCCCGGTGAACGTGCCCGTGGTGGACGTACCGGGGGCGGAGGTCCCCGGGGTACGCGGGGACGAGGAGGCGGTGGGGGAACGGGGTGGCATCCCGACGAGGGCGGGAGCCTGGTGGGGTTTGAGGGCGAGCAGTGAGACGACGAGGGTGCTGATCCCGGTGGTGGCGAGGACGGCTCGGCGCATGGTGGTTCTCCTCAGAACGCGAAGGACTCGTGGTGGATGCGCCGGGCCGGGACGCCCGCTTCGCGCAGGGCCTGGATCGCGGCGCGTGCCATGCCGGGCGGCCCGCAGAGGTAGACGTCGTGCGCGGCCAGGTCCGGCACCAGGGCGGCCAGGCCCCGGGCGGTGAGGGGCGAGGAGTATGCGGCCGGTTCGTCGACGACGTAGTGCACGGTGGCCCGGCGGTGGGCGGCTATCGCATCGAGTTCACCGCGCAGGGCGAGGTCGTCGGGGCGGCGGGCCCGGTAGACGAGGGTGACCTGGCCCGGCAGTGTCTCGAAGAGCATGCGCAGGGGGGTGATGCCGACGCCGCCCGCCAGGAGCAGGACCTTGGGGGAGGTGCGCCGGTTCACGGTGAAGCCGCCGTACGGTCCCTCCGCCCACACCCGGGTACCGGGTGCCAGGCGGGCGAGCGCGGCGCTGTGGCCGCCGGCGGTCTTGACCGTGATGCGCAGGTGGTTCGGGTGCGCGGGGGCGGAAAGGGAGTAGGGGTTCGCGGTCCACCACAGTCCGCGCGTCAGGAAGCGCCACCGCAGGAACTGCCCCGGCAGGCCGCCCAATTCGTCCAGGTGCTCGCCGGTGAGGTGGACGGAGACCACTCCGGGGGCCTCGGCGTGGACCGCTGCGACGCGCAGGCGGTGGCGCAGTCCGAGCCGCACCGGGACGGCGAACCGGTACCAGGCGAGCAGCGCGGCGACGCCGAGGAAGAGCGCGTACCAGGCGGCCTGTGCGGAACGGTTGCCGACGAAGTCCGCCCCGTTGGAGAGCTGGTGGCCGAATACGAGGAAGACCGCCAGGTAGGTGGCGAAGTGCAGGTAGTGCCAGGTCTCGTAACTCAGCCTGCGGCGGGCCGCGCGGGCCGATAGGACTCCGGTGGCCAGGAACAGCAGGAACCCGGCCGTGCCCTTGAGGAGGTCGGGGTAGTGCAGGACGAGCGTGGTGGTCTGGCCCACCACGTTCGCGTGCGAGGTCAGCGAGTACCCCCAGATGATCAGCAGGGTGTGGGCGAGGGCCAGGGACACGGTGCAGCGGCCGCCCCAGGCGTGCCAGCGGGCGAGCCGGTCGGTGCCGACGGTGTGGTCCAGGAGCGGCACGCGGGCCATGAGGGCCAGCAGGACCGCGCAGGCGTAGCCCGCCAGGAGTCCTGTGATGCGTCCTGCCCCCGTGAGCCAGCCCGCCGGGCCGACGACCGAGGTCGTGTCGCTCCACCACAGGACGAGCACCCCGGCGGCGCCCGCCCAGAGGGCCAGCTGAGCAAGGAAGGGCACGGCATTGCGGTACGGGCGCCGGCGGCGCGTCCCGCGGCCGGCGCGGGTGCCGGTGAACGTGGTGGTCATGGCTGCTCCGGGTGGGCACTCGCTCCGGCGATGGGCGGCCAGCCTCACAGCCCAACCTCTGAGTACCTTCTGAAACGGCCCCGCCGACCCCTCTCGGCGCGGATTCAGAGCAAACTCAAAGACTCGGTGCGCCCTGCCCCGGCCCTGGCCGGGGGATCCTGAAGGAACCATGAACGAGCCTCGCACCACTTCGCTCCTGCACCGCCCCGACGGTGAGCCCGTGCGGATCCTCGTCGTCGACGACGAACCCGACGTCACCGACGTCCTGGCCGGGGTCATGACCGGTGAGGGCTGGCAGGTGCGCACCGCCGCCGACGGCGCGACCGCGCTCGCTGCCGCCCGCGCCTTCCGGCCCGACGCGGTGGTCCTGGACTGGATGCTGCCCGACCTCGACGGCCTCCAGGTCCTGCGCGACCTGCGGCGTGAGGAGCCCCGCGTGTGCGTGCTGTTCCTGACCGCCCGCGACGCGGTCGAGGACCGCATCGCCGGCATCACCGCGGGCGGCGACGACTACGTCACCAAGCCCTACAGCCTGGAAGAAGTACTGGCCCGGCTACGCGGGCTGCTCCGGCGCGCCGGCATGACCGCCGAACCGGGCGCGAACCTGCTCACCGTCGGGGACCTCACCATGGACGAGGAAGCCAGGGAGGTCAGACGCGGCGGAGCCATCGTCGACCTGTCCCGGACCGAGTTCGAACTCCTGCGCTTCCTCATGCGCAACCCGCGCCGGGTCCTGTCCAAAGACCAGATCCTCGACCGGGTCTGGGCCTACGACTTCGGCGGCCGCGCCCACGTCGTCGAGCTCTACATCAGCTACCTGCGCAAGAAGATCGACGCCGGACGCACCCCGATGATCCACACGGTGCGCGGCGTCGGCTACGTCCTCAAGCCGGACACCCCGTGAGGCGGCCGGTACCCCGCACCCTGCGCGGCCAGCTCACCGCCGGGCTCGTCACCCTGCTCGCCCTCGCCTGCCTCGCGGTCGGCATCACCACCGCCGTCGCCCTGCGCGGCTTCCTCATGGACCGTCTGGACGAACAGCTCGCAGCCTCCGGAGGCCGGTTCGCCGCCAGCCTGGAACACGAGGCCAAGCCCGACGCCGACAACCGCCCCGACACCCGGGGCCAGGCCGAGGCGACCTTCGGCGCCCGCCTCCTGAGCGGAACGGTCACCCAGGCCGCCGTCGTCGATCAAGCGACCGACCGCTCCCTCCAGCTCACCGCCGGGGACCGGCGCACCCTGGCAGGGGTCCCGGCCGACGGTCACGGACACAGCATCCGCCTTTCGGCTCTGGGCAAGTACCGTGTCACGGCCGTCGAGGGTGATGACCAGGACGTCCTGATCACCGGCCTGCCGCTGCACCCGGTGGAGGAGACCGTTCACCGCCTCGAAGCGGTCGAAGCCGCGCTGTTCGGCGCCGCCCTGGTGGCCACCGGCATCGCCGGAGCCCTGTGGGTACGGATCTCCCTGCGCCCCCTCCAACAGGTCACCGCCCGGGCCGCGGAGGTCGCCAGGCTACCGCTCGCCAGCGGTGAGGTCGCCATGCCGGGACCGCTCCCCGACACCGACCCCCGCACCGAGGTCGGCCAGGTCGGCAGCGCGCTCAACCACATGCTCGGCCACGTCGAGGACGCTCTCACCCGGCGCCAGGCGAGTGAGGAGCGGCTGCGTCATTTCGCCGCCGATGCCAGCCACGAACTGCGCACCCCTGTCGCCAACATCCGCGGTCACGCCGAACTCGCCCTGCGTCACCACGGCCCCGTGCCGGCCGAAGTCCGTCACGCCCTGGAGCGCATCGACGGCGAGTCCCAGCGCATGACGCGCCTCGTCGACGACCTGCTGCTCCTCGCGCGCCTGGACGCCGGACGTCCCCTCGAACACGAGCCGGTCGATGTGACCCTGCTGATCCTGAACGCGACGGACGACGCCCGCGCAGCGGGCCGCGGCCACCGCTGGATCCTTGACCTCCCCGAAGAACCCGTCACCGTCACGGGCGACGCCCACCGTCTCCAACAGGCCATCGGCAACCTCCTCGCCAACGCCCGCACCCACACCCCGCCCGGCACCGAAGTGACCATCACTCTCACCACCGATCGGACCGGCGTCTGCGTCGACGTGAGCGACAACGGACCAGGCATCCCCGAAGGCCTCCAGTCCGAGGTCTTCGGACGCTTCGTCCGCGCCGACCACGCCCGCTCCCGCAGCACCGGAAGCACCGGCCTCGGCCTCGCCATCGTCCACGCCGTCCTCACCGCCCACGGCGGAACCGCAACCGTCACCAGCAGCCCCGGACACACCACCTTTCGCCTCACCCTCCCCGGCTGAGCCCCTGGTCCGGCTGCGCCGATGTATCTGGCGGGCGAGCGGATTTGGCGTCCTCGGACAGCGGGTGAAGGTGCAAGTGGTGCGCGGAGGGCACGGCGAGGGCAGATAGGTCTAGACAACGACGAAGGGTCAGGTCTGTGACCTGGGCCTTCGTTGAAGAGCGGATGACGGGAATCGAGCCCGCGCCATAAGCTTGGGAATGTATGGCGCGTGGACGCCTCCCATGCTGCCTGACCGCGGGAGCCGGACTCGGCCTCGCGTGGCTGACTGCGGTGACGGCCAGGCTGGTCACCGAGGTGCGTGTGCGTGCCTCGAACCGCTGGTCAGCCGGTCATCTATCGGCCATCATTTACATAGTCAAGATCATTTCATTCAGGAGGCGGGACACCACATGGCCGACACCGTGAAGGGCCCTGCCGGCTACTTTCCCTCGATCGAGAAGAAGTAGGGCCGCCCGATCGTGGAGAGGAACGACCTCATCCGTTCCTCGCCGCTGACCAAGCACATGGAGCTCGTCTCCTGACTCAAGTCCGAGCACCGCCTGGGATACGGGCACGCCAACACCTTGGTTGCGCACACGCTTGTTGAGAACAGCGGTCAGTGAGCAGGATCTTGATCACGCCATCCGGCTGATGGCAGATCATGTGACTTCTCCAAGGAACCCGCGGAGTACGTGCCGCAGGACCTCCGGTCGCTCCAGGTGAACGTCGTGCCCCGTCCCGGGGATGCTCACGGCCGCCGTCTCCGGCCGTCGCCGGAGCATCTCGTCGATCTCCTCCGGCGGGATGATGCCGGACTGGCCGAGGACGGCCAGGGTCGGGCAGGTCACCTTCGACCACTCGTCCCAGAAGGACCGTTGGGCGTTCTCCTCCAGTGACCCGACCATCACGTCGCAGTCGAAGCGCGGCCACCAGCCACCGTCCCCCTCCACAAGGCCGGCAGCCCAGCCCTCGCCGACCGGACCGCCGCCGAAGAACCTGACGGCAGCTTCCCGCGACGGGAACGGCCTGGGCCAGGAATCGAGCCATCCGGCGATCTCCGCCTGCACGTTACGGTTCGATCCGCCGGGGCCGGCCTCCATCAGGACGAGCGCACGGAAGAGACCGGGGTGCGCGGCGGCGGCGAGCATGGCGGCGTGGCCGCCCAGCGACTGTCCTGCCAGGACGGGCTGTTGGAGGCCGAGCTGTTCGACTACGGCGACGGTATCCGCGACATACGCGGCCCGGGACACGTCCCGCGGGCGGCGCTCGCTGGCACCGTGGCCGCGCTGGTCTACGGCGACGACCCGGTAGCGGGGGCTCAGGTCTTGTGCGATGGCGTCCCATTCGCCCGCGTGCCCGGCCAACCCGTGCAGCAGGACGACGGGCGGCCCCGATCCACCCCAGTCACGGCAGGAAATGCGGACGCCCTCGCGGACGACGGTGCGTTCTGACCACGTCATGCGGATTCCTTGAGGCGGGGGGGCGGGCTGGTGAGGTGGCGTCGTTCGGGGACGGTGCCAGAAGAGGAATCCGCGCCTATGTGTGCAGGGAGGCCGAAGAGCGGGAACAGGCGCCCGGTGTCACGGAAGGCGTTGATGCCAGTGATGCGGTCGCCGGATACCTCGATGACCTGGAGTGCCCAGGGTTCGTAGCCCGTTCCGTCGGCGCTGGGCCGGTACTGGCCGAACAGAAGGCCGCGGCGTACCGCGAAGCGAGCACCTGCTGGACGGAGTCGGACGGCGGGGTAGCCGCCTCGCGGCGGACAGCCAGCGTGGCACGCGCGCGCTGCAGTGCGCTGTTGACCGAGGCGACCGTGCAGCTGTGCAGGTCAGCGACCTCGCGGGCGGAGAAGGCCATGACGTCCCGCAGAAGCAGAGTCGCCCGTTGCTTGGGTGGCAGGTGCTGCAGCGCGGCGACAAAGGCCAAGCGCACGGTCTCGGCTGCTTCCGCTGCCTCGGCGGGATCACCGGTTGCGGACGCCGGACTGCCCGGGCACGGTTCGATCCACAGGGCGGCCTCCAACGGAGCGCCTGGTGAAGTGGCGCCGCTGGTCGGGCCGGAGAGGTCCATGGGGCGGGCTCGGCGCTTGTCGGCGGCGAGTGCGTCCAGGCAGACGTTGGTGGCGATGCGGTAGACCCATGTCCGCAGTGACGACCGCTCCTCGAACCGGTCGAAGTTCCGCCACGCCCGGACCATCGTCTCCTGTACGGCGTCTTCCGCCTCGAAGAACGAGCCCAGCATGCGGTAGCAGTAGCCGGTCAACTCGGCCCGGTGCTCCTCCAGCCGGACCGCCGCCGCACGCTCGTCGCCGCCCATGAAAAGATCTTTCATCCTTGATTCCGCCCCCCGACGCGCACCGGATCCAAGGCCACTGAGCAGGTGCTTCCAGTGATGTCCTCGGCAGCACGAAAATACTGACCAGCAGGGCGCAAAGCCAGTGATCAAGGTTCGGACCGTGCGGACGGCCGGGCAGGAGACTGACGGCCCGGACAACGAACAAGCCCCAGGTCGTGGGTTCCAGCCGCTGTTGACCGTACTGAAGGGCATGGTTGGGGCACGGACGCGTCGCCGCCACCCGGCGTCCGCCGTGGCGGCCGCCCCCCGGCGTGCGGCCGTTCAGTTCACCGGGATGATGTCGGGGGCGCCGAGCCGCACCGCGTCGGCGGTCCGGTCGTCCGGCTGCTGCTGGGCCTCGCGCTCGGCGGCCACGCGCTTGAGGTAGTGGTCGACCTCGCGGTCCTGCTGCGCCCGGTCCCATCCCAGGTGGGGCGCCATCAGCCGGGCCACGGTCGGCGCCGCGTCCACCCCGCGGTCCCAGGACTCGATGGAGATCCGGGTGCGCCGGGCGAGGACGTCCTCCAGGTGGCGGGCTCCCTCGTGGGTCACCGCGTACACGGCCTCGACCCTCAGGTAGTCGTCGGAGCTCGGAAGTGCCTCGCCGAGTGCGGGGTCGGCCGCCACCAGGGCGAGCAGTTCGGGCGCCAGGGAGCCGTAGCGGTTCAGGAGGTGCTCGATGCGCGCGACATGGAGCCCGGAACGCCCGGCGAGCCGGTGTCGGGAGTTCCACAGCGCCGGATAGCCGTCGGCGCCCAGCAGCGGGACGCGGTGCGTGATGCAGTCGGGAACCTTCTCGTCCAGGCCTCGGACGGCCTCGTCGACCGCGTCCTTGGCCATCACCCGGTACGTGGTGTACTTGCCGCCCGCCACCACGACGAGTCCGGGCACGGGATGGGCGACGAGGTGCTCCCGGGACAGCTTGCTGGTCTCCGCCGCCTCGCCGGACAGCAGGGGGCGCAGGCCGGCGTAGACGCCCTCGACGTCCTCGGGGACCAGTGGGGTGGCCAGGACGCTGTTGACGTGTTCCAGCAGGTAGGTGACGTCCTTGGAGCTGAGCGCGGGGTGGGCTTTGTCGAGCGTCCAGTCCGTGTCGGTGGTCCCGATGATCCAGTGCCGGCCCCAGGGGATGACGAACAGCACGCTCTTCTCGGTGCGCAGGATCAGACCGGTGCGGGAGTTGATGCGGTCACGGGGGACGAGCAGGTGGACGCCCTTGGAGGCGCGGACGTGGAACTGGCCGCGGGTGCCGGCCATGGCCTGGGTGTCGTCCGTCCACACCCCGGTCGCGTTGATGACCTGCTTGGCCCGCACCTCCGTCTCGTCGCCGCTCTCCAGGTCCGTGACGACGGCGCCGACCACCCGCTCGCCCTGCCGCAGGAAGCGGCTGACGCGGGTGCGGTTGGCGGTCAGTGCCCCGTACGAGGCGGCCGTACGGGCGAGGAACAGGGTGTGGCGGGCGTCATCGACCTGGGCGTCCCAGTACTGGATGGCTCCCACCAGGGCGTCGGAGCGCAGCGCGGGCGCCTCGCGCAGGGCCCGGTGCTTGCTCAGGTGGCGGTGGATGGGCAGGCCTCCGGAGTTGCCGGAGGCCCTGGCCATCGCGTCGTACAGCAGCACGCCGCTGCCGACGTACGGGCGCTCCGTGACGCGGTGTTGCAGGGGGTAGAGGAACGGCACCGGACGTACCAGGTGGGGGGCGAGGAACCGGAGCAGGAGGCCCCGTTCCTTGAGTGCTTCGGCGACGAGGCGGAAGTCGAGCATCTCCAGGTAGCGCAGGCCGCCGTGGATGAGTTTGCTGGAGCGGCTGGAGGTACCCGAGGCCCAGTCGCGGGCTTCGACGAGTCCGACGCTCAGGCCCCGGGTGGCGGCGTCCAGGGCGGCCCCGCTGCCGACGACGCCGCCGCCGACGACGAGGACGTCGAGTTCGCCCCGTCCCATGTCGGCGAGGGACTGCGTGCGGGCTTGGGGTGAGAGGGCCACCGGATCGACCATGGTCTCCTCCTCAGTGCTGCGGGCACGTGTGGCCGGATCGGCCGGAACCTATTCGACCTTGGCCCAGTCGAGCGTGCGTTCCACCGCCCGCTTCCAGCCCTCGTACCCTTCCGCGCGCCGTTCCTCCGACCACTCGGGCGCCCAGCGCTTGGACTCCTGCCAGTGGGTGCGCAGTTCGTCCGTGTCGCGCCAGAAGCCGGTGGCGAGCCCGGCCGCGTAGGCGGCGCCGAGCGCGGTCGTCTCGGCGACGACCGGACGGCTGACCGGCACGCCGAGGACGTCGGCCTGGGTCTGCATGCACAGGTCGTTGGCCGTGACTCCGCCGTCGACCTTGAGCACGTCGAGGTGGACGCCGGAGTCCTGCTCCATGGCTTCCACCACGTCGCGGGTCTGGTAGCAGATGGCCTCCAGAGTGGCTCGCGCCAGGTGTCCGTTGTCGTGGTAGCGGGCCAGACCGACGATCGCGCCGCGGGCGTCGGAGCGCCAGTACGGGGCGAACAGGCCGGAGAAGGCGGGGACGAAGTACATGCCGCCGCTGTCCTCGACCGTGCGCGCCAGGCGTTCGCTCTCGGCGGCGTCACCGATGATCTTCAGCTGGTCGCGCAGCCATTGCACGGCGGAGCCGGTGACCGCGATGGATCCTTCGAGGGCGTAGATCGCGGGGCTGTCGCCGAACTGGTACGCCACGGTGGTCAGGAGGCCGTGCTGCGAGCGGACCAGTTCCGTCCCGGTGTTGAGCACCAGGAAGTTGCCGGTTCCGTACGTGTTCTTCGCCTCGCCGGGCGCGTAGCAGACCTGCCCGACGGTGGCCGCCTGCTGGTCGCCGAGGACACCGGTGATGGGAATGGCCTCGCGCAGCGGCCGGGAGGTGCGGGTCTGTCCGTACGCCTCCGGGTGGGAGGACGGGTTGATGGTGGGCAGCATGGCCCTGGGTACGCCGAAGAAGCCGAGCAGTTCGTCGTCCCAGTCGAGGGTCTCCAGGTCCATGAGCATGGTGCGGCTGGCGTTGGTGACGTCGGTGGCGTGGACGCCGCCGTCGGGTCCGCCGGTGAGGTTCCACAGCACCCAGCCGTCGGTGTTGCCGAAGAGGGCATGGCCCTGCTCGGCGGCCTCCCGCACGCCGTCGACGTTCTCCAGGATCCATTGGATCTTGCCGCCGGAGAAGTAGGTGGCCGGTGGCAGCCCCGCCTTACGGCGGATGACGTCGCCCTGGCCGCCGCGCTCCAGTGCCGCGGCGATGGAGTCGGTACGGGTGTCCTGCCAGACGATGGCGTTGTAGTACGGGCGTCCGGTGCGGGGGTCCCAGACGACGGTCGTCTCGCGCTGGTTGGTGATGCCGACGGCCGCCAGGTCGGAGGCGTCGAGGTTTCCGTGGCGCAGGGCGTTCTGGATCACCGAGTTGGTGCGTTCCCAGATCTCCACCGGGTCGTGTTCGACCCACCCCGAGCGCGGGAGGATCTGGGAGTGCTCCAGCTGGTGCCGCGCCACCTCGTTGCCGGCGTGGTCGAAGATCATGAAACGGGTGCTCGTGGTCCCCTGGTCCACTGCGCCGACGAAGTCAGCCATGGGGTGCCGCCTCCTCTTGGGATGCCGTGTGTGGGGCTGTCGTCCGGGACGGGACGGGCGGTGCCCGGCCGTCCCGGATCAGGTCAGCTCTCGTCCGGTGCCGGTACGCGTCCGGGAGGCTCCGGTTCGGCGGTCGGCAGGAACCGGCCGATGAGGAGCTTGTAGATACCCGCACCCAGCACACCGCCGATGAACGGGCCGATGATCGGCACCCAGAAGTAGAAGTTCCCGTACTGATCTCTCCATGCCCCTCCGTACCCGGTGAGGAAGCTGGCCAGACGGGGGCCGAGGTCACGGGCCGGGTTGATCGCGTACCCGGCGTTGGTGCCCCACGCCATGCCGATCGCCACGACGATCAGGCCGACGATGAACGGGGCCAGGTTGGCGCCGGGAGGCGTGCCCAGCAGGTCCGTGACCGCGAAGATCAGCAGGAGCAGGATCGCGGTGCCGATGATCTGGTCGCGCAGTGCGCCCCACTCGGTCACCGGCAGGTTCGTGTTTCCGTTGGCCGGGAGCGTGGAGAAGACGCCCTGCGTCTTGATGGTGTGACCGGGGTCGGCCTTGGCCAGCGCCTCGGTGTAGTTCCAGCGGACGATCAGGGCCGCCACGAAGGCTCCGGCTACCTGCGCCAGCGCGTAGGGGGCGACTCTCTTCCACGGGAAGCCCTTGAAGGTCGCAAGGGCGACGGTCACCGCGGGATTGAGGTGGGCGCCGCTCAGCCTTGCCGCGACGTAGACGCCCAGGGTCACGCCGAGACCCCAGGCCCAGGCGATGCTGTCGTGGTTTCCGAGGCCGCCCGCGGGGTCCGTCAGGGCTCCGCCGGCGACCACCTGGGCCACGACACCACAGCCGAAGAGGATGAGGATCATGGTGCCGGCGAATTCGGCAGAGAGTTCGCCGATCAGCCCATGCGCTTTGAGGCGCTCCTTCATGGGTGCCCGCTTCCCGCCGGTCCGAAGACCGGCATTCGACTGCCCCGAGCCCCCCGGTTCAGCGTAAGACGGGTCGCCCGTACCGGAAAGGCGAGGGCGGTCCGGTCCTGCGGAGGCCGGTGCCCGCTTCGGATTCCCGGTCCTCCTCCGAGGCGGCCGCCCGAGCTCTCGCGGATGACCGCGGCGTGGCAGCACACTGTTCGTATGGCGTGCCCTCGCTGACGCGCTTGCCCGGCGCTCGGCGTTCCGTGACGGCGTTCCGTGACGGCGCCGGACCGCTGACCCGCCGCTGCTCCGACCGGGAGGCACACGATGAAGATGCTGATCAACAGTCCGCAGACCGTGGTCGCCGACGCCCTCCGGGGGCTGGCCGCGGCCCACCCGGACCTGGACGTGGACGCCGAGGCCCGGGTCGTCGTACGGCGGGACGCACGGCAGGGCGGGCGGGTCGGTCTCGTCTCCGGCGGCGGCTCCGGACACGAGCCCTTGCACGCGGGCTTCGTCGGACCCGGAATGCTGTCCGCCGCCTGTCCGGGCGAAGTGTTCACTTCCCCCGTGCCCGACCAGATGGTGCGGGCCGCCAAGGCCGTGGACTCCGGCCAGGGGGTGCTGTTCGTCGTCAAGAATTACACCGGGGACGTGCTGAACTTCGACATGGCCGCCGAGCTCGCCGAGGAGGACGGCATCCGGGTCGAGCGGGTGCTGGTCAACGACGACGTCGCCGTGACCGACAGCCTCTACACCGCCGGGCGCCGGGGGACGGGGGCCACGCTCTTCGTCGAGAAGATCGCCGGGGCGGCGGCGGAGGAGGGCGCTCCCCTGGAGCAGGTCGCCGCCATCGCCCGGCGGGTCAACGAGGCCTCGGGCAGCTTCGGCGTGGCGCTGAGCGCCTGCACCACGCCTGCCAAGGGCAGTCCCACCTTCGATCTGCCGGACGGCGAGCTTGAGCTGGGCATCGGGATCCACGGGGAGCCGGGCCGGGAGCGGCGTCCGATGATGCCGGCGGGGGAGATCGCGGAGGTCGCGGTGGGCTCCGTGCTGGACGACATGGCGAACGCGGCCCCTGTCGACGGGCCGGTACTGGTCCTGGTGAACGGGATGGGCGCGACGCCGTTGCTGGAGCTGTACGGATTCCACGCGGAGGTGGCCCGGGTGCTGGCGGCACGGGGCGTACAGGTGGCCCGGACCCTCGTGGGGAACTACGTCACCTCGCTGGACATGGCGGGGTGCTCGGTGACGCTGTGCCGGGCCGACGAGGAGATGCTGCGGCTGTGGGACGCGCCGGTGCAGACGGCAGCGCTGCGCTGGGGCCGCTGACCCCCCGGGCGGTCTCCCCCGGCGCATCCGTCGGGAGCCGGACACGGGCTCCGACGGTGTGCCGGATCTTCCGTCGAACGGCGGGCGCCGGAGCCCGTCGTCGCGAACCGGCGGGGCTGGGTGGGCGGTTACGTGCCCGGCTTCGTGGAGCGATGCAAGACGCCCTCACGTTCACGTGGTGCACGGCGCGCGAAAGACCCTCCGAGCAGGGCATTCCTGCGAGTTGGCGTGTGCGGAGGGCACCGCAAGGCTGAATGGGTCTAGACAACGAAGAAGGCCGGCCCAGGTCTCTGACCTGGGCCTTCTTGTAAGAGCGGATGACGGGAATCGAACCCGCGCTATAAGCTTGGAAATCTACTGCGCGGAACTCGCCAATATGGCCGTTGACCTGCGTAAATATGCCATGGCCAGCGCCTTGTGAGGCCCTTCCCGGATCCGGTTCTGACCGCTGTTGACCGTCCTTAAGGGCACGGTTGGGGCACACCCTTCGCGGGTGCCTCGCGGTCGGCGTGAGTAGCCCGCATCGCCCGCGACTCGTCGCCGCCGGTGGAGCGCTGACATGGAGGATTGCTGCCGCACTTGAGCGCCGCGCCGTGGAGGTCGACCTGGCTTCCCTGATCGTGGGCACGGGCGATCTCCACCCCTGCGAGGCCTCCCGCGCTCTGGTCGCGGAGATTCTTCACGCCCACGGCGGCCGTCTCCAGGACGACGCGACGGTCATGTGCCTGGACTGGCACGGTACCCACCAGGTCATACGCAGCGCTGACGCCGGGGCGGACCTGGCGGAGGCGTCCGCGCCCGAGCAGCACTCTCTTGACGACCGAGGCCCGCCGATCCCGACGGGCACGCTCGGTTCAGGCCGAGGGCGGCGGCGCGGATGATTCGGCGGCGCGGCGGTACTCGGCATTGATGCGCTGGGCTTCCTCGAGCTGGTCCTCGAGGATGATGATGCGGCAGGCGGCCTCGATGGGGGTGCCCTGGTCGACGAGTTCCCGGGCGCGGGCTGCGATGCGCAGCTGGTAGCGGGAGTAGCGGCGGTGGCCGCCCTCGGAGCGGAGCGGGGTGATGAGGCGGGCCTCTCCGAGGGCGCGGAGGAAGCCCTGGGTGGTGCCGAGCATGTCTGCGGCCCGGCCCATGGTGTAGGCGGGGTAGTCGTCGTCGTCGAGACGGCCGAACGAGTCGTCTGCTGTCATTGAACCTCTCTCATGGAACGCGTGGAGGGGCCCTGGTGCCGTACGGCACCAGGGCCCCGAAGGAACTACTACACCATCTGTCGGCCCTGATACTGCGCCGACCCTGTGTTGCCGCCGACCCGGCCGACACGCTGCCGGGAGCGCGGGGATCGCGGTTGCTTGACCGGAGACCACCTCACTATCGATGTCCTGCGGTACCCGGGCTCAAGGTTTCCGCCCGGGCGATCCTGATGGTGCTCGGCTCCTCCGTTCTTCCCTCGGTGATCAACTGCTTACTGCTGGTACTGCTCGTACTGCGTACTGCTCGTGGCCTGCGTCAGCGCCACTCTTCGGCAGCCAGCCCCGTTGCCCGTCCTGCATCTGCTCTGGCTTAGAACCCCACTGCCGAACTTCCCGGTGCGCGCGCCCGCAGCCGACGCCTTCACCGAGGTGCTGCTCACGACTTCACTGCTGGTACTGCACTTACAGGTACTGCCACTGCGTTGACTGCCGGTACTGCTCACGGCGGCCCCTGATCACTGCGGGCCACCCGGTCCGGTCGTCAGCCCCGTCGCCGTCCTGCAACAACCCTGGCTTCGGAACTCCACCACCGCACCGTCCTGCGCACTGCACTTGCCGGTATTACTGCCCGGCAGTTCGTCTCTGCCGGGCCCTGCGGTCTCTCTGGGCTACGAGAGAAACCATAACTACCCCACCGCCCAATGTCTACTCTGGCCGTCATAGATTTTCCGGCCCGTCGGTGAGAGGTAGACCTACATGGTCGGTCCAGGATGTGCACAGCGGCCTGCACAGCAGGTCAGCAGCGGGAAGCTCTCCGCCGGGTCTTGGTCGTGTCCGAGCTCGTGACGAACGCCGTGCGCCATGGCGGAGGAACCTGCATCTTGCAACTGACGGCCCACACGGAGAGCATCGAGGTGGCCGTCGGCCGGCGCATGGTCAACCGCTTCGCCCGAGCGACGGCTGTCACTCGTCGGTCCTCCGGCGGGAAGACGGTGAGTGCTCTTCTCGACCGGTAGCGCTACCGGTCGAGAGGACGGGACGACCGGTGCACAAAGTGCGATCTTCACCGCCACGACACCCCAGGAGGGGCCACCACTCACCTGCACTTCCATGTGGCCCGCATTCTTCAGGGCACGGTGGGGATCCCGGAGACGGGTGGGATGTACCGCGTCTCGATCGCGGATGTCAGCGCCTGCTCAGTGGGGGACTTCAGCTACTCCGACCACTGAACCGGCCCTGCGTAAGAAGCCCTGGGTACGCGAAAAGGGCCCGACCGGCGTGTGCCGGTCGGGCCCTTTTCGCTCATCGGGTGGCGGCATCGCCGGGCCACCCGTCAGGCGGTCACGGGGGTGCCGAGCATCGCGGAGGCCTGCTGGAGGGGGCTGAGCACGCGCGTCGTCACGGCGGTCCGGGGAAGGCCGCCGCGGCACGTGAAGCCGAGCTGGGTCATGGCGCGGAGGACTTCGCCGGCACTGAAGTCGCGGCGGTCCTGGCGGGTGATGACCTGGCCGACCTGCTTGACGGGGTAGGTGCGGCGGCCGATGGTCACTGACTCGCCGATGACCTGCTCGGGCTTGATGCCCTTCATCGATTCCAGGACACCGCTTTTGGTCAGGTCGAACGGGAAACGGGCGATGACACAGCGCATGGATGCCTCACAGGGTGAAGGGGAAACGGGCCGACCACGGTGCGGTGGTTCAGCGGCTGAGGGCGAGGACGCCCAGGGCGCCGCCTTGTTCGTCCACGACGGGCAGGGCGGTGAGCCTGCGGTATCGCATCGCGTGGTCGGCCTCGGCCATCGTCGTCATGGGCGAGGTGAACGGCCCGCGGTCGCCGAGGACATCGCGCAGACGGGTCCGGTCCGTGTACGCCGCGCTGTCGCGGACGGTGGTGAGCTGGGCACGGGTGACCAGCCCGGTGCACAGGCCGTCCTCGTCGCAGACGAGCAGATGGTCCGCGCGGGCGCTGGCCATGACGGCCAGGGCCACCTCGACGGTCATGTCGTCGCAAAGCTGTGGACCGGCCGCTTCCATGGCGTCGTCCACCGTCGGGTGGACGAGGTCGGCATGGGCATCGGCATGTGCCGGGCGGGGCTGCATCTGGACCAGCGTCAAAAGGTGCCTCCTGTAGAGGTGGGTCAGTGTCCTGATCACGTGGTTCTCAGGCCGCCGCGTCAAAGGCGGTCTGTCGCAGGCTCGCGCGCCGGGCAGCCGACATGGGCCCGCGTCGACCGCGGGAGGCCGTGCTGCGCTTGGGCCGCTCGGAGACCGGTGCGGTGATGGTGACCGGGATGCCGGAGGGGGCCTGGGCGCCGGTGATGCGGTTCAGGGCCTCGTCGCCCGAGCGGACCTGGGTGGTCAGCGGGGTGATGCCCGCGGCCTGCATCAAGCGGGCCATCTCGCGGCGCTGGTTGGGGGTGACGAGGGTGACGACGCTGCCGGACTCGCCGGCCCGCGCGGTGCGGCCGCCGCGGTGGAGGTAGTCCTTGGGGTCGGTCGGCGGGTCGACGTTGACGACGAGGTCCAGGTTGTCGACGTGGATGCCGCGCGCCGCCACGTTGGTGGCGACCAGCACGGTGACGTGCCCGGTCTTGAACTGGGCCAGGGTCCGGGTCCGCTGCGGCTGGGACTTCCCGCCGTGCAGGGCCGCGGCGCGGACCCCGCTGTCGAGGAGGTCCTGGGTGAGGCGGTCCACGGCGTGCTTGGTGTCCAGGAACATGATCACCCGGCCGTCGCGGGCCGCGATCTCCGTCGTCGTCCGCTGCTTGTCGGCGCCGTGGACGTGCAGGACGTGGTGCTCCATCGTGGTCACCGCGCCCTGCGAGGGGTCGACGGAGTGCACGACCGGGTCGGTCAGGTAGCGGCGCACCAGCAGGTCGACATTGCGGTCGAGGGTGGCGGAGAACAGCATCCGCTGCCCCTCGGGACGTACCTGGCCGAGGAGAGCGGTGACCTGCGGCATGAAGCCCATGTCGGCCATCTGGTCGGCCTCGTCGAGGACGGTGATGGCGACCTGGTTCAGGCGGCAGTCACCACGGTCGATGAGGTCCTTGAGGCGGCCGGGCGTGGCGACGACCACTTCGGCTCCGGCGCGCAGCGCACCGGCCTGGCGGTGGATCGGCATGCCGCCGACCACGGTGGCCAGGCGCAGCTTGACCGCCCGGGCGTAGGGGGTGAGCGCGGCGGTGACCTGCTGGGCGAGCTCTCGCGTCGGTACGAGGATCAGCGCGAGCGGCTGACCCGATTCGGCGCTCTGGCCGGCCGTACGGGCCAGCAGCGCGAGGCCGAAGGCCAGGGTCTTGCCGGAGCCGGTACGGCCGCGGCCGAGGACGTCACGGCCCGCGAGGGTGTTGGGCAGCGTCGCGGCCTGGATCGGGAACGGCGTGGCTATGCCCTCACGGGCGAGCGTGGTGAGCAACTGGGCCGGCATGTCGAGGTCGGCGAAGGCCGCGACGGCGGGCAGCGCGGGGGTGATCGTCTTCGGCGGTGCGAACTCGCCCTGGATCGCGGCGGGCCGGCGGCCGTATCCGCCCGAGCGGCTCGGGGCGCCGGAGCGGCTCGGGGTCGACGAGCCGAAGCGGCTGCCCCGCCCGGAACCGGCGCCGGTGCCGAAAGCGGGGCCGCCGGTGCGGCCGCGGGTGCGAGAAGAGCGCTCGTTCGTACGTGTGGGGTTCATGCGGAACCTTCCTTGATGCGGCACGTATCAAGGAATTCCCGCAGCCTCTGAGCGGCGCACGGAATTGCGAGAACGGGCCGAATGGAATGCGATAGCGGATCTGGCGGACAGGAATCTGTTCGGGCTCAGACGCTGAAATAAGGTGGCGTCATGTGGACGCGACAACCAAGAGGTGAAATCGGGTGCAACTCCGAGAGAGCCAGTCGATCGGATCTCTCAATGCTCAATACCGCGGGTGAACGCACCGCGGGAAATGCATGCAGCTGGGGCCCGCACCCCGAGGGATGCGGGCCCCAGCTGCAGAATGCGTGTCAGCGTCAGGCGGGAACGATGTTCTCGGCCGTCGGGCCCTTCTGGCCCTGCGCGATGTCGAAAGTGACCTTCTGGCCCTCGTTCAGCTCGCGGAAGCCCTGGGCGGCGATGTTCGAGTAGTGGGCGAACACGTCAGCGCCGCCACCGTCCTGCTCGATGAAGCCGAAACCCTTTTCCGCATTGAACCACTTAACGGTACCAGTAGCCATGTCATATCTCCTTTGGGGCAATACATCAACGTCCGCACTGTGCGGACGCCGTGTCGCCGCGATGATGCCCCGCCGGAAATTGACCGGGAAATACAAAGCGCTTCCTGCGGTCCGAAGTCCGACTGGAGGAGCTTGAAGTTCTTGGGTACCAAAACTGCAACCGAGATCGACAGTAGCACGCTGCAGCGGCTTGTGTGCGTTGAATATTTCCGGCTGTCGTGTGGCGGTAGAAACTCTCCCTGCGGGATCCGTTAAATTCTTAGGTCGCGGTGACAGATATTGATTCACCCCGAGCGCAGCGTTTTTAAGTGCTCGCCGTCGGCTGCAGGATGCTGCAGCGAGGTCGTCGCGAAGTTGGCTGGTTGAGGAGGCATTTGGGGGCGGGTGCCGACACGGCGGACCGCTGGAGCGGTCCTCGCGGTGGTGAGGTCCTGTACGACAACGAACGCGAAGTCGTTGCGGTGGAGGCGGCCCGGGTGCCTGGAGCGGGCTTGCCGCTACGCCGTTCTCCCTTGCCCCACTGGTTGATGGGGCAGCCTCCGGCAGCTGGGGCGCCTGGGGTCGGTGGGGGTGCTGTGCCCTCGCGAACTGGGGAGCGCGGGCGGGGTGGTTGATCGTCCGCGTTACAGGGTGCGAACGGGCGAATCCGAGCGGGCCTGTGGCGCGGGCAAGTGGCGTGTGAAGGGCCTTCTGGCCAGGGAATTCAGCCGAGTTGGGGCACGCGGAGGGCACGGCGAGGACCGAGAGGTCTAGGCAACGACGAAGGCCCAGGTCTGTGACCTGGGCCTTCGTTCAAGAGCGGATGACGGGAATCGAACGGGCGCTATAAGCTTGGGAATCTATGTTGCCTAGGGTGTCCATATGGCATCTGACCTGCGGAAACAGTCTTCCGGAAGGGCTGCCTCGAGGGTCCGCCGGTACCCGTATTGACCGCTGTTCGCCGCTCAGAAGGGCACGGATGGGGCACGCGTCCGTTGGCCTGGGTCGTGCGGCACGTCCCTGCCTCGGCAGTTGCGCCTTGGCTCCTGAAAGCGTGAGGCTTGACGCAAGGGGGTCTGGGTAGGAGACTGCTTGCGTGTTCCCTCCTGGTTTCGTGAGGGGAGGCGCAAGGAGATGCTCATGGAACTGCTGTCGGTGAAAGAGGCTGCGGCCCTGCTCGGGGTGGATGATTCCCGTGTCCGTCAGTTGCTGCATGACGGGAAGCTTCAAGGGCAGCGAGTCGGTGGTCGTTGGCTGGTTGCCGGGGACAGTGTCCGGGATCGCAAGGACCGGGGGCCTAGTTCACGGAGACCGCTGTCGGCCCGCAATGCATGGGGCGTTCTGGCAGTGCTGGACGGCCATCAGCCGGTGAGTCTGTCCGATGCCGAGAAGTCCCGGGTGAGGATGCGGTTGCGGAATCTCCTTGCCCACGGGCAACTGGCTCCGGCCCTGCTCCAGGAGCTTCTTGCCGCCCGCGCCGAGGTTCGCTCGTACCGCGTTCATTCGGGCGTACTGCCGGTTCTGCTCGCCGCTCCGGATGTGGTGAGGGGGGGAGTGAGCGCCGCGGTGAAGGCAGGGGCGGACTATATCGCTCTCGGCCGTGCGGAGATTTACGTACATCCCGACAGGGTCGACAAGCTGGAAGCTGAGTTCGGCATGGTCCGTGATGAAGAGCGGGGCAATGTCTCAGTACGTATCCCCCCGGCGGAGATGTGGTCGTTCCTGACCTCAAGGCCTGAAACGCCCGGGCAGGGCCGTGACGTCCCCGTCTCAGTAGTGGCGGCCGACTTGCTGGACCGCCATGAGGGCCGAGCCGACGCTGCCGCAACTGGGTTGCTTGAGTCTCTGCTGACTCGCTACGCGCAGCCTCGGAAGGTGTGATCATGGCGGCTGATTTGCCCGGCGTACGACTGGAGTCGGACCTGTTCACCGGTCCGCTGGTGGAGTTGTGGGGCGTGCTGTTCGACCTTTCGGAGCAGGTGCCGAATGCCTGGTCGCTGATCGGTGGGCAGATGGTGCTTCTGCACGGCCTGGAGCACGGTCGGACCCCACCGGCCGCGAGCGCCGACTTGGATGTCCTGGCTGACGTGCAGTCGGACCAGCAGAGCTTGCGCCGTTTGGTTGAGGCGCTGGAACGGCTCGGATTCTCCCCCGCCGGCATGTCGCCGCAGGGCAACTTGTTGCACCGCTATCAGCGCGGTGTGGAGCCGCAGCGGTTGGTGGTGGATCTGCTGGCGCCTGACAACCTCGGCCCCCGTGCAGACCTCACAACGACGCCGCCCGGCCGCACGCTGGAGGTGCCGGGCGGTCGGCAGGCTGCGCAGAGAACCGAGGCTGTGAGCGTGCAACTGGGGTCGAGGGCGGGCCGGATCCGACGCCCCAGCCTGTTGGGGGCGATCGTGGCGAAGGCTGCAGCGGTGAGCATCAAGACCGCTTCGCCGGAGCGCCACTATCGCGATCTGGCGTTCTTGCTCTCGTTGCCCGCCAATCCGTTGCAACTCAGAGATCAACTCGACAAGGGCGACCGTAAGAAGCTCGCGTTCGCGAAGGCCTTGAGCGATCCGCAGCATGCAGCTTGGCGCCAACTGGCCGACGAGGGCGCCCGGGCGGACGGCCAGGCCATGTACGCGTTCTTGTCTCCGCCTGTGACGACGTGAGAACAGCCGAAGGCCCGCGACCTCGTCGCCGCCAAGGTGGTGCACAAGTGGTGCGGGACTCATGAATAGGTCTAGGCAGCGCGAAAGCCCCAGGTCGCTGACCTGGGGCTTTGTCGTGGAGCGGATGACGGGAATCGAACCCGCGCTATAAGCTTGGGAATCACCCGGCACTTCGGGGTGCGTATGGCTGCTGACCTGCGGAAACGGCTGCGAAAGACGCGGGTCGCGTTGCCGTGCCGGATCCTTTGCCGACCGCTGTTCACCGCCCCTACTGGCACGTTGTGGCACGGCCCCTGACTCGACACAGCTCCTGTCCGACGTGAGAACACCCTTGGCGCGCGTCGATTCGGTACCCGGTGGTCCCTGCACGACCTGGTACGCGCCTGGCATGACCTCTTCGTCTTCGTCCCGAACGTGATCAGGAGCACGAACCTGTAGCCCGGGGGTTCATCACCGTTGGCTGTTCCGATTGCTGGACGAGCCATGTGCCGCCAACGGATTTTTGGCCGGCGCTCCGCCGATTGTCACCCGCACGCCGTTGGCTCCGACGGTTCGAGGACACGCCGGGCTTCATGCGATCGCTCACTGTGAGTAAACCATAACATTCGGTGACGAAACGATCGGCGCCCTCGGGCTGCGGAAAGCGGGAGAATTGATCGCGCGAAGAGAACTTCTCGTAGCCGGGGCCGTTGGTGGGGCGGCCCTGGTCCTTCCGGCACCCAGTGGGGCGGTGGCACTCCCGAACGGGACCGCGGTGGCCCCGGGGGCCGGGTCTGCCCGTACATTCCCAGTCCCCACCCTGGACCCCACCACCATCCCGAAATACGTCACCAACCTGGTGATCCCGCCGGTGATGCCGAAGGCTCGCCACCCGCAGCGGCACGGCATCGACACGTACGTCATCGGCGTCCGGCAGTTCAGCCAGCAGGTATTGCCGCCCACTCTGCCGCCCACCACCGTGTGGGGATACGGCTCGCTCGGGGACAAAACCACGTTCAACTACCCCTCGTTCACCATCGAGGCCAAGGCCGACCGGCCTGTCCGGGTCACCTGGGTGAACGATCTCGTCGACAGCCAGGGCGGATTCCTCCCGCACTTGCTGGCGGTCGATCCCACCCTGCACTGGGCGAATCCGCCGGGTGGCAAGACCGGGCGCGATTCCCGGCCGACGTTCACGTCGACGCCGGGTCCGTATACCGGACCCGTGCCGCTCGTCACTCACCTGCACGGTGGGCATTCCACCGAGGAGAGCGACGGCTACACCGAGGCGTGGTACTTGCCGCGCGCGAACAACATTCCCGCTGGATTCGCCACCGTGGGCTCGTTCTACAACGAGTTCCGGGAGAAGTTCGCCGAAGCGTACGACCTGAAGTGGGAGCCGGGTACCGCGACTTTCCAGTACGCCAACGACCAGCGGGCGTCGACCCTCTGGTTCCACGACCACACTCTGGGGATGACCCGGCTCAATGTCTACGCCGGCCCCGCCGGGTTCTACCTGCTGCGCGGCGGCGAGTGCGACCTGCCCGAGGGGGTTCTGCCCGGACCGGCGCCCGCCTTCGGTGATGCGCCGGGCACCCGGTACCACGAGATCCCCCTGGCCATCCAGGACCGGTCGTTCAACTCGGACGGCTCGCTGTTCTACCCCACGAGCCGGGAATTCTTCGACGGGTTCGCGGGTCCCTACGTCCCCACCACCGATGTACCTCCCATCTGGAACCCCGAATTCTTCGCCAACACGATGGTGGTCAACGGCCGGACATGGCCGAAGTTCGAGGTCGAACCGCGCCGCTACCGGCTGCGCTTCCTCAACGGATGCAATGCCCGGTTCCTGATCCTGAAGATCGCGGACAGTCCGACCGCCCGGCCGGCCCGGTCGGCCGTACCGTTCTGGCAGATCGGCAACGAAGGCGGATTCCTGCCCGAACCGGTGCAGCTGGAGCGGCTGCTGTTGGCCAACGCGGAGCGGGCCGACGTCATCGTCGACTTCACCGGTATCGCGGAAGGTACCGAGCTGTACCTCATCAACGAGGGCGCGGACGAACCCTTCGGCCGGGGCGAACCAGGCGTGGCCTTCCCCGTGGCGGATCCGGCCACCACCGGGCAGGTGATGAAATTCGTGGTCGGCCCGCTGGTGGGCGAAGACGCGAGCGTCCTGCCGGATCGGCTCCGGCTGCCCAGGATCAGGCCGCTCGGCTCGTCGAGCGTCACCCGACGGCTCTCCCTCAACGAGGTGAACTCCAGCAATCCCCTGGTTCCGCCGGACACGCCGGTCCAGGCCATGCTCGGGACGGTCGACTCCGCCGGCAATCCGGTGTTGCTCGGCTGGGCCGACCCGGTCACGGAGAACCCGAGGCTGAACGCGACCGAAACATGGGAGCTGCACAACTTCACTGTGGACGCCCACCCGATCCACATCCACGAGGTGGCGTTCGAGGTGGTTGACCGGCAACCGTTCAACGGCTCGCCCGTTCCGCCGGAGAGCTGGGAGCGTGGCTTCAAGGACACCGTGATCGCCTACCCGGGAGAAATCACCCGTGTGAAGGCCCGGTTCGACCACCCTGGCCGCTTCGTCTGGCACTGCCACATCGTCGAGCACGAGGACAACGAGATGATGCGGCCCTACCAAATCGGAGGCAGGCGCAAGAAGGACCACTGACAGGTCAGCGCCCGAGGTGTCTTCGGCAGCCCGCGACGGCCAAGGCGAGCATGGAGTGCGCGGGCCTCGTCGTGGGTGCCCGCGTCGACGGTCGGACGGCCTGCTCTTCGTGGGTTCTACGACCTTCGTCACACCGGGCACACCCCCTCCACCAGGTCCGGGGCGACGCTGAAGGACACGATGGTGCGGGCCGGCCGGTCCTCCGAGAAGGGCCGCGTTGATCTACCAACACTCTGATCACGAGCGGCAGAAGGAGGTGGCGGCCGGCCTTGACGGGATGGTGCAAGCGGCTCGGCAGAAGGCCGCCGAGCGCGCCTGACGGGGAGGATGTGGTGCGTAAGTGGTGCGCGCCTACCGGTCAGGCCTAGACAACGACGAAGGCCCAGGTCAGCGACCTGGGCCTTCGTTCAAGAGCGGATGACGGGAATCGAACCCGCGCTATAAGCTTGGGAAGCTCATGTTCTACCATTAAACTACATCCGCATAGCGTTCCAGTTGCCTGGATCGGTATCTTTGGACACTCTACCCCATGATCGACCCCCGGTGAATCTGCCGCGGGGTCGTCGTTGTTTGCGGGGTGCACCGAGGGTCGTGGGGGCGGGAGTTGGGGCGTAACGTACCCGTGCGCCGTGGTGCGGGAGCGGTGCTGGAGTGGCGGCTGGAGCAGGTCGCGATCATCCCCTAATGTGGCGATTCGTCGCAGTACGGCAGGTTGGGGAAAGGGACTCGATGGAGAACACCGTCGTCCGTTGTGCCGAAGGGCACGTTTTCAGTACCGCTTCGTTTCCGCTGCAGCACCTCGGTGCCGGCCGGATCGGGCCCGGGCGGCTGTTGCGGTGCCCGCGGTGTGCGCGGCTGAGGCATGCCGTGCCCGTCGGGGTGGCGGCCGTCAAGCGATAGACGGTCCGCGAGGCGCGCGGGGCCGCTCTCGATTGGGGGTGGTCCGCGCGCACTGCGTATCCTCGGGACGTGCTTCTCTCAGACAAAGACATCCGGGCCGAGATCGACAGCGGACGGGTTCGCATCGACCCGTTCGAGGAATCGATGGTGCAGCCCTCCAGCATCGATGTACGTCTCGACCGCTTTTTCCGGGTGTTCGAGAACCACCGCTACGCCCACATCGACCCCGCCGTCGAGCAGCCCGACCTGACCCGCATGGTCGAGCCGGAGGGTGACGAGGCCTTCATCCTCCACCCGGGTGAGTTCGTCCTCGCCTCGACGTACGAGGTCATCTCGCTGCCCGACGACATCGCCTCCAGACTGGAGGGGAAGTCCAGCCTGGGCCGCTTGGGGCTGGTGACGCATTCGACCGCCGGGTTCATCGACCCCGGGTTCTCGGGCCACGTCACGCTCGAGCTCTCGAACCTCGCCACCCTCCCCATCAAGCTGTGGCCCGGGATGAAGATCGGGCAGCTGTGCATGTTCCGGCTCAGCTCGCCCGCCGAGTTCCCGTACGGGAGCGAGCGGTACGGATCGCGGTACCAGGGCCAGCGCGGCCCGACGGCCTCGCGCTCCTTCCAGAACTTCCACCGCACCCAGGTGAGGCACGAGGCATGAGCGACGTCGTACGAGAGAACCTGAACTACGAGGGATTCGGGCGGGCGGTGCGCGAGCTCGCGCAGACCATCGCCGATGACGGCTACGAGCCCGACATCATCCTGAGCATCGCCCGGGGCGGGGTCTTCGTCGCCGGCGGTCTGGCGTACGCGCTCGACTGCAAGAACATCCACCTGGTGAACGTCGAGTTCTACACGGGTGTCGGGACCACGTTGGAGATGCCGGTCATGCTGGCGCCCGTGCCCGAGGCGATCGACTTCACCGACAAGAAGGTCCTCATCGCCGATGACGTGGCCGACACCGGCAAGACGCTGAAGCTCGTCCACGACTTCTGCCTGGGCCACGTCGCCGAGGTCCGCTCCGCCGTGATCTACGAGAAGTCCCACTCGCTCGTGAAGTGCGAGTACGTGTGGAAGAAGACCGACGAGTGGATCAACTTCCCGTGGTCGGTCGAGCCGCCCGTGGTGAAGCGTGAGGGTCAGGTTCTCGACGCCTGACATGACATGTGAGAAGGGCCCCGGCGCGTTGCGCCGGGGCCCTTTCTCGTGGGTCGTGGGTCCTGGGCTCTACAGCGTGCCCAGCTTGATGATCGACAGCAGTGCGACCAGCTGGATCGCGGAGGCGCCCAGCGCCTTCGGCCACGGCAGGTCGTGCGACTTGCTGACGAGCGACGTGAACAGGGCTCCGGCCGCCACCCACGTGGCCCAGCCCAGCGCCTGTACGAACATGTTGTCCCCGCCCAGGAACACGGCGAAGAGCAGGCGCGGAGCGTCCGTGATGGACATGACCAGCATCGACAGGCCCACGGTCGGCTGCCACGCGCCGTCGCCGCCCAGCTGGCGGGCCAGGGTGTGCGTGACCGCGCCCAGGATCAGGCCGCAGATGACGAAGGCCACGCCGGCGCTGAGGACGATCGGGACGGCGTTGGGGAGGGTGGCCTTCATGACGTCCTCGCGGGCGTCGTCGAGGCCGAAGACCGCGAGCAGGCCGTACAGGAAGGTCACGATCAGCGCCGGGCCCCAGACGGCGTAGTCGCGCATCTGCAGGAACGTCGGCCCCGGCCGCATCACGATGCCGCGGAGGAGTTCCTTCCACGGCAGCCGCGGGCCCGTCGGCGCGGCGGCCGCGGCGCCCGCGTGGTACGTCGCGCCCTGGCTGTACGGGTCCTCGCCGTACGCGAAGACCTGGGTGTGCCCCGGGTTGTCGTTCGCGTACGAGCCGCCGCCGGGGCCGCCCTGGCCGCCGGAGCCGTACGGGGGCTGCTGCCGGCCGTACGACTGGCCGTGCTGCTGCTCGTGCGGGTCGAAGTACTCGGGCTCGCCGTGGCCTCCGGCGGCGGGCTGCTGAGGCCACTGCTGCTGGGGAGGGTAGGGCTGCTGACCGTACGGTGCCTGCGGCGGTTGCTGCTGCTGCTGACCGTACGGCTGCTGCCGCGGGGGTTGTTGGGGAGCGCGGTTGTTGTCCCGGCCGCGTCCGATCCTGAATCCAGCCACGTGATCGAACGTACCTGGTCCCGCGGGTCGTGGTGGGCGGGCTGCCGGAATAGGGGCCCTTTGCGGCTGAGCTGTGACATCCCCTAGGGGATCCCGGATGGGTCGGTTTAGGTCGGTATTGGTGAGTTACCTGGTTGGTGGGGAGTCTGCGGGGGTTCGTTACGTCATCGACGGAATGCGTAGATATCGCGTCCGTAGCTTCGTATCTGTCGCCTCGACGAGACATGAGTCACGAACCACGAACCACGAGCACGAGAAGAGTCCCCACATGCGCAGCACCACCCGTCGCACCACCCTTCGTACCGCCGCCGTCTTCGCGGGCGCGGCTGCCGTACTGGCCCTCCCGGCCGGATCCGCGTTCGCGGACTCGCCGGCCGGAGCGGAGCAGGAGGTTCTGCCGGGGGTCGAGCAGCCGGTGGAAGGGAAGTCGGCGGAGGAGAAGTCGGCGGAGGAGAAGTCGGCGGAGGAGAAGGCGGCGGAGGAGAAGGCGGCGGAGGAGAAGGCGGGTGAGGGTACGTCTCGTGAGGACAAGTCCGTTACGGAGCCGGTCGTTGATCCGACCGCGCCGTCGGTCGAGCGGGCCTTCGTGACCACGGTCAAGCTGGCGGACGGCTCGATCGCCAAGGTCTACAAGATCGGCAACGGCCACTTCGAGGCCGAGATCTTCTCCGGGTCGACGAAGCTGGACACGCTGGTCAGCAAGGGCGGCAAGCCGGCGTACGGGCAGAACAACGGGCTGCACGTCGTCCTCCAGCCGAACGGGACCGTGACCTCGTGGGTGGAGGGCGAGCCGAAGCCGACGCCGACGCCGAAGCCGGTGGAGAAGCTGGTGGAGAAGCCGAAGCACGAGGTCAAGAAGGAGACCTCGGTCCGGATCACCATGCCGGACGGGCGGATCGCGAAGCTGATCGACGGCCCGAACGGCAAGCGCGTCGAGATCTCCATGCCGAACGGGAACCTGCTCGGGACGATCGACCTGAAGCACCCCAGCGCGCAGAACGACGGCTGGACGTACCGGGTCGTCCAGGACGGGAAGCGCGTGAAGTTCGTCGTCATCGACGGGAAGGGCGGCGGGAGCAGCTGGGTGTACGGGTTCGACGGGAAGCTGATCGAGAAGTACGTGGCCGAGCGGCCGAAGGCGGCTGCGAAGCCGGCTGCGAAGCCGACAGGGGATCGGGTGGTCCCGAAGGGCGGAGTGAAGGCCGGGGCGGAGGGGGTCGGGACCGGTGCCGGGGCTTCGACGGGTGACGCGCCGATGCTCGTTGCCGCCGGCGGGGGGATGGCTGCGGTGGGGGCGGCTGGGCTGGGCTTCGCTCTGCTGAAGCGGGGGCGGGCCGACCAGTCCTGACGGGGTGGGGTGGGGTGGCTGGGTGGGCCGCTGCGCGGGGCCTTTCCCCCACCCCGCCCCTTCCCGAAACCGGGGGCTGCGCCCCCGGACCCCCGAAACGCCGGTACGGCCGGCCCCCTGAGCAGGGGCCGGCCGTACCGGCGTTTCGTTGCGGGCTGCGGCCCCGCTAGGCCTTGGCCTCCGGCTTCGCCTCGGCCTCGGCAGGGGCCTTGGCTTCGGTCCCAGCGGCGGCGTCCGCCTCCGGCTCGGCCTCGGCCCCAGCGGTGGCGTCGGCCTCGGTGGCGGCTTCTGCTTCCGGCTCCGCCGGGGACTCGGCCGTCGCCTTGGCGTCCGCCTCGGTCTTGGCCGTAGCTTCGGCCTCGGCCGCAGCTTCTGTTCCTGCCGAAGCCTCTGCCTCTGCCTTCGCCTCGGCTCCCGCCTCTGCCTCGGCCTTCACGTCTGCTTCTGCTTTGGCCTTGGCTGCGGCTTCCGCCTCGGCCTTCGCCGCTGCTTCCGCCTTCGCCTTGGCTTCGGCTTCTGCCTTGGCCTTCGCCTCGGCCTCCGCCTTCGCCTTCGCCGCTGCCGCCTCCGCCTCGGCGGCCGCCGCTTCCGCCGCCAGTTCGGCTTCCGTCGGGGCCGGGGCCTTGACCGACTCCAGGAGGAGCTGGGCCACGTCCACGACCTGGACGGATTCCTTCGCCTGGCCGTCGTTCTTCTTGCCGTTCACCGAGTCCGTCAGCATGACCAGGCAGAACGGGCAGGCCGTCGAGACGATGTCCGGGTTCAGGGACAGCGCCTCGTCCACGCGCTCGTTGTTGATGCGCTTGCCGATGCGCTCTTCCATCCACATCCGCGCGCCACCGGCGCCACAGCAGAAGCCCCGCTCCTTGTGGCGGTGCATCTCCTGCTGGCGCAGCCCCGGTACGGCCGACATGATCTCGCGCGGCGGCGTGTAGACCTTGTTGTGCCGGCCCAGGTAGCACGGGTCGTGGTACGTGATCAGGCCGTCCACCGGGGTGACGGGCGTCAGCCGGCCCTCGTCGATCAGGTGCTGGAGCAGCTGCGTGTGGTGGATGACCTCGTACTCGCCGCCGAGCTGCGGGTACTCGTTCGCGATCGTGTTGAAGCAGTGCGGGCAGGTGGAGACGATGCGCTTCGCCGACTTCGGCTTGCGCGTCGACTCGTCCTCGTCGTCCTCGCCGAACGCCATGTTCAGCATGGCCACGTTCTCCTGGGCCAGCTGCTGGAACAGCGGCTCGTTGCCCAGGCGGCGCGGGGAGTCACCGGTGCACTTCTCGTCGCCGCCCATGATCGCGAACTTGACGCCCGCGATGTTCAGGAGCTCGGCGAAGGCCTTCGTGGTCTTCTTCGCCCGGTCCTCAAGGGCGCCCGCGCAGCCGACCCAGTACAGGTAGTCGTACTCCGAGAGGTCCTCGGCGTCCTTGCCGACGATCGGGACCTCGAAGTCGACCTCCTTGGTCCACTCCACGCGCTGCTTCTTGGCGAGGCCCCAGGGGTTGCCCTTCTTCTCCAGGTTCTTGAGCATCGTGCCCGCCTCCGACGGGAACGCGGACTCGATCATCACCTGGTAGCGGCGCATGTCGACGATGTGGTCGATGTGCTCGATGTCGACCGGGCACTGCTCGACACACGCACCGCAGGTCGTGCAGGACCAGAGGACGTCCGGGTCGATGACCCCGTTCTCCTCCGCCGTGCCGATCAGCGGGCGCTCCGCCTCCGCCAGCGCCGCCGCGGGAACGTCCGCCAGCTGCTCCGGCGTCGCCTTCTCCTCGCCCTCCATGGTCTTGCCGCCACCCGCGAGCAGGTACGGCGCCTTGGCGTGGGCGTGGTCGCGCAGCGACATGATCAGGAGCTTCGGGGACAGCGGCTTGCCCGTGTTCCACGCCGGGCACTGCGACTGGCAGCGGCCGCATTCCGTGCAGGTGGAGAAGTCGAGGATGCCCTTCCAGGAGAACTGCTCGACCTGGGAGACGCCGAAGACGTCGTCCTCGCCCGGCTCCTCGAAGTCGATCTCCTTGCCGCCGCTCGTCATCGGCTGCAGCGCGCCCAGCGCCGTGGAACCGTCCGCGTTCCGCTTGAACCAGATGTTCGGGAAGCCGAGGAAGCGGTGCCAGGCGACACCCATGTTGGTGTTGAGCGAGACCGTGATCATCCAGGTGAAGGACGTGACGATCTTGAGCGCCGCGAAGAAGTACGTCAGGTACTGGAGCGTGCTCAGGCTCAGCCCGTCGAACGCGGCGATCAGCGGGTACGAGGCGAAGAAGCCGGGCTCCCAGCCGTCGACGCCGTGCAGGGCGCCCTCCAGCCCGCGCAGCGTCATGATGCAGACGCCGACGATCAGGATGACTGCCTCGACGAAGTACGCCTGGCCCGTCTTGGAACCCGCGAAGCGGGACTTGCGGCCCGCCGCGCCCGGCCGGCTCAGCTGCCGGATCACGATCAGGGTCACGATGCCGAGGACGGTCATCAGGCCGAGGAACTCGGTGAAGATCTCGTACGGCAGCCAGTCGCCGATGATCGGGATCAGCCAGTCGGCCTGGAAGAGCTGGCCGAAGGCGTTGACGATCGTCAGCAGCAGCGAGAAGAAGCCCACCGCCACGAACCAGTGCGCGACGCCGACGATGCCCCAACGGTTCATGCGGGTGTGGCCGAGGAACTCCTTGACCAGGGTGATGGTGCGCTGCGTGGGATCGCCGGTGCGGGTGCCCGCGGGCACTGGCTGGCCGAGGCGCACGAAGCGGTAGATCTGCGCGATGGCGCGGCCGAACAGCGCGACGGCCACCACCGTGATGACCAGCGACACGATGATCGCGGCGAGTTGCATGGAAGGGCTCCTCGGGCGGCACTTACTAAGCGGTAACTTATGAAGTCAAGGCTTGAGGTTACCCATTCCCCGCGCCGCAATGTAGGTGGGCGAGCGGTGATCTGTGTCGCTCAGGCATGCCTGTGTCGGTAGGCCGCCCGAGGGGTCTGAGCCAGGATCGCGAGATCCATCCCCAGCCAATGGCTCTCCACATAGTGCCGGTCCAACAGCGCCATCTCTTCCCAGGGGAGGTCGGATCGCGCGCTGACCTGCCACAATCCGGTCATTCCGGGCCGTACGAGGAGCCGGTCGGCCCGGTCCGTACGCGACTCGGGGCGCGGCCCGACCAGCGACATCTCGCCGCGCAGCACGTTCAGCAGCTGCGGCACCCCGTCCAGGGCGCACCGCTTCAGGGTCGCCCCCAGCCGGCCCGCCGCGTCCGTGCGCAGCCGCCAGGTCAGGAACGGCCGCCCGGCCAGCCCGGCCGCCGGCTCCCGTACGAAGACCCGCCCGCCCTGGGTCGCGTACAGCAGGGCGGCGGTGACCAGCAGCGGCAGTGCGAACAGCCCGGCCAGCGCGGCGGCCCCGAGGAGGTCGACCACCCGCTTCGCCGACAGGTCCGGCATGCGCGGTGGGGTCGGCAGGCGCACGAGGGGGTCCGGGCGCACGATGGGGTCCGGGCTCGCGGGGCGCCGTCGTACGAGGTGCCGGATCGGGGGGAGGGTGAGCGGCGGCAGCGGCATGGGGGCACCCTGCATGTGCCTCCGGCGGTTTCGGCGGTGCCGCGCAGTGGGCCCGCCCCAGCATCGCCCGCTCGGCCCCCGGGAGGCCGTGGGCGGCCCTGGGAGGCCTCAGGAGGCCACGGCGAGGCCTCCCGGCGCCGCCGTGAGCGTAAGACCCGGATAAAAGTTGAGCCCCCTCCGCTCACCTCTGTTGACGACAGCTCGGAGATGCGGCATGGTTGAGTCTGTTCCACTCAAGTCAGCTGGAGGAAATCAAAATGGCACGTGCGGTCGGCATCGACCTGGGCACCACTAACTCCGTCGTCAGCGTTCTCGAAGGCGGCGAGCCCACCGTCATCACCAACGCCGAGGGCGCCAGGACCACGCCGTCCGTCGTCGCCTTCGCCAAGAACGGCGAGGTCCTCGTCGGCGAGGTCGCCAAGCGCCAGGCGGTCACGAACGTGGACCGCACCATCCGCTCCGTCAAGCGCCACATGGGCACTGACTGGAAGATCAACCTGGATGGCAAGGACTTCAACCCGCAGCAGATGAGCGCCTTCATCCTGCAGAAGCTGAAGCGTGACGCCGAGGCCTACCTGGGCGAGAAGGTCACGGACGCGGTCATCACCGTCCCGGCCTACTTCAACGACTCCGAGCGCCAGGCGACGAAGGAGGCCGGTGAGATCGCGGGCCTGAACGTCCTGCGCATCGTCAACGAGCCGACCGCCGCCGCCCTGGCCTACGGCCTGGACAAGGACGACCAGACCATCCTCGTCTTCGACCTCGGTGGCGGCACCTTCGACGTGTCGCTCCTGGAGATCGGCGACGGCGTCGTCGAGGTCAAGGCCACCAACGGTGACAACCACCTCGGTGGTGACGACTGGGACCAGCGCGTCGTCGACTACCTGGTGAAGCAGTTCGCCAACGGTCACGGCGTGGACCTCTCCAAGGACAAGATGGCGCTCCAGCGTCTGCGCGAGGCCGCCGAGAAGGCGAAGATCGAGCTGTCCTCCTCCACGGAGACCACGATCAACCTGCCCTACATCACGGCTTCCGCCGAGGGCCCGCTGCACCTGGACGAGAAGCTCACGCGCGCCCAGTTCCAGCAGCTGACCGCGGACCTGCTGGACCGCTGCAAGACCCCGTTCCACAACGTCATCAAGGACGCCGGCATCCAGCTGTCCGAGATCGACCACGTGGTCCTGGTCGGCGGCTCCACCCGCATGCCGGCCGTCGCCGAGCTCGTCAAGGAGCTGACCGGCGGTCAGGACGCCAACAAGGGCGTCAACCCGGACGAGGTCGTCGCCATCGGCGCCACCCTCCAGGCCGGTGTCCTCAAGGGTGAGGTCAAGGACGTCCTGCTCCTCGACGTGACCCCGCTGTCCCTCGGCATCGAGACCAAGGGCGGCATCATGACCAAGCTCATCGAGCGCAACACCACGATCCCGACCAAGCGGTCCGAGATCTTCACGACGGCCGAGGACAACCAGCCGTCCGTGCAGATCCAGGTCTACCAGGGTGAGCGCGAGATCGCGGCGTACAACAAGAAGCTCGGCATGTTCGAGCTGACCGGCCTGCCGCCGGCCCCGCGTGGCGTCCCGCAGATCGAGGTCTCCTTCGACATCGACGCGAACGGCATCATGCACGTCACGGCCAAGGACCTTGGCACGGGCAAGGAGCAGAAGATGACCGTCACCGGCGGCTCCTCGCTCGGCAAGGACGAGGTCGACCGCATGCGCCAGGAGGCGGAGCAGTACGCGGACGAGGACCTGCGCCGCAAGGAGGCGGCCGAGTCCCGCAACCAGGGCGAGCAGCTCGTCTACCAGACGGAGAAGTTCGTCAAGGACAACGAGGACAAGGTCCCGGCCGAGGTCAGGACCGAGGTCGAGGCGGCCGTCGCCGAGCTGAAGGAAAAGCTCAAGGGCGAGGACACCGCCGAGATCCGCACCGCGACCGAGAAGCTCGCCGCGGTCAGCCAGAAGCTCGGCCAGGCCATCTACGCCGACGCGCAGGCCGCCCAGGGCGCAGCCGGTGCCGCGGGTGACGCGGGTCAGGCCAAGCCGGAAGACGACGTCGTCGACGCCGAGATCGTGGACGAGGACAAGCCGAAGGGCGGCGCTGCCTGATGTCGGAGGAGACCCCGGGCTTCGAGGAGAAGCCCGAAGTCCCCGCCGACGGCACGCCTGACGACGCCGCCGAGCCGAATGCCGCAGCTTCCTCCAAGGAGGAGGCCGCGGCCCCGGCCGGGGACTCCGCAGCAGCACAGGATGTCGCTCTGCTTGCGCAGCTGGACCAGGCCCGCACCGCGCTCGGCGAGCGCACCGCGGACCTCCAGCGGCTCCAGGCGGAGTACCAGAACTACCGCCGCCGGGTCGAGCGGGACCGGATCGCCGTCAAGGAGATCGCGGTCGCGTCCCTCCTGACGGAGCTGCTCCCGACCCTGGACGACATCGGCCGGGCGCGGGACCATGGCGAGCTGGTCGGCGGCTTCAAGTCGGTGGCCGAATCGCTGGAGACCGCCGCGGCCAAGATGGGGCTGCAGCAGTTCGGCAAGGAGGGCGAGCCCTTCGACCCGACGATCCACGAGGCCCTGATGCACTCGTACGCGCCGGACGTCACCGAGACGACCTGCGTCGCGATCCTGCAGCCGGGGTACCGGATCGGCGAGCGTACGATCCGCCCCGCGCGGGTCGCGGTGGCCGAGCCCCAGCCGGGCGCGGCCCCCAAGTCCGAGTCGGCCGAGGCCGACGCGCCGTCGGACAAGGACACGGATGCCCCCGACAAGGGCTGATGTTGAACCAGTAGCGGTACGAGAGGAGGGACACCGGGGATGAGCACGAAGGACTTCGTCGAGAAGGACTACTACAAGGTCCTCGGTGTCCCGAAGGACGCCACCGAGGCCGAGATCAAGAAGGCGTACCGGAAGCTCGCTCGCGAGTTCCACCCGGACGCCAACAAGGGCGACGCCGCGGCCGAGGAGCGCTTCAAGGAGATCTCCGAGGCCAACGACATCCTCGGTGACGCCAAGAAGCGCAAGGAGTACGACGAGGCCCGCGCCCTGTTCGGGAACGGCGGCTTCCGCCCCGGTCCCGGCGGGGGCGGCGGCTCGTTCAACTTCGACCTGGGCGACCTCTTCGGCGGCACCCAGCCGGGTGGCGGCGCGGCCGGCGGCTTCGGTGGTGGCGGCGGCGGTCTGGGCGACGTCTTCGGCGGACTGTTCAACCGCGGCGGCGCCGGCCCCGGGACCCGTGTCCAGCCGCGCCGCGGCCAGGACATCGAGTCGGAGGTCACCCTCTCCTTCACGGAGGCGGTGGACGGGGCCACGGTCCCGCTCCGGATGTCCTCCCAGGCGCCCTGCAAGGCCTGTTCGGGCACCGGCGACAAGAACGGCACGCCGCGCGTGTGCCCGACCTGCGTCGGCACCGGCCAGGTCTCGCGGGGCAGCGGCGGCGGTTTCTCGCTGACCGATCCCTGCGCGGACTGCAAGGGCCGCGGCCTGATCGCCGAGACCCCCTGTGACGTCTGCAAGGGCAGCGGGCGGGCCAAGTCCTCCCGCACCATGCAGGTCCGCATCCCGGCGGGCGTCTCCGACGGGCAGCGGATCCGGCTGCGCGGCAAGGGCGCCCCGGGCGAGCGCGGCGGCCCCGCCGGTGACCTGTACGTGGTCGTCCACGTCGACGGCCACCCGGTGTTCGGCCGCAAGGACGACAACCTGACGGTCACCGTCCCGGTGACGATCGCCGAGGCCGCCCTGGGCGCCGACATCAAGGTCCCGACCCTGAACGGCCCCTCGGTGACGCTGAAGCTGCCGCCGGGCACCCCCAGCGGCCGTACGATGCGGGCCCGCGGCAAGGGAGCGGTCCGCAAGGACGGCACCCGCGGAGACCTGCTGGTGACGGTGGAGGTCGCCGTTCCGGCCTCGCTGTCGGACAAGGCCCGCGAGGCGCTGGAGATGTACCGCGACGCGACGGAGTCGGAGGACCCGCGCGCCGTGCTGTTCGAGTCCGCGAAGGGAGCATGATCATGGACGGCCGCCGCAGGAGCCACTACCAGCTCAACGACGACACTCCTGTCTACGTCATCTCGGTGGCCGCCCAGCTCTCGGGCCTGCATCCGCAGACCCTGCGCCAGTACGACCGGCTCGGCCTGGTCTCCCCGGACCGGACGGCCGGCCGCGGCCGGCGCTACTCGGCCCGCGACATCGAACTGCTCCGCACGGTGCAGGCGCTGTCCCAGGACGAGGGCATCAATCTGGCCGGGATCAAGCGGATCATCGAGCTGGAGAACCAGGTCACGGCGCTCCAGCAGCGGGTGGCCGAGCTCTCGGCGGCGGTGGACGGCGCGGCGGCCGTGCTCCAGCAGCGCGAGGCCCAGGTGCACGCTTCGTACCGGCGGGATCTGGTCAAGTACCAGCCACCGGTGCCGGGCAACGCCCTGGTCGTCTGGCGCCCCGCGCCGAAGCGCCAGAGCGACTGACCGCAGGTACCACCGGCTGACCGCGGGTACCGAAGAGCGACTCTCGTGCGCACAGGCCCCGTCCGGGATTCCGGGCGGGGCCCGGCCCGTTTCAGTCGCCCTCGTCCTCCAGGATCCCGGAGCGGGCGATGAGGAAGCCGAGCTGGGCCCGGCTGCCGCTGCCGAGGGTGCTGGCGAGCTTCGCGATGTGCGCGCGGCAGGTCCGTACGTTCATGCCCAGCCGGCGGGCGATGGCCTCGTCCACGTGCCCCTCGATGAGGAGCTGCGCGATGGTGCGCTGGACGCCCGAGATGCCCCCGCGGGTGTGCTGGTACGTGACTTCCTCCTGGAGCGGCACGGCGCGGTGCCAGAGCTGCTCGAACACCTTGATGAGGTAGTCCACCAGCCCCGGGTGGCGCAGCTCCAGGGCGACCTGGCGGTCGTCGCTGGCCGGGATGAAGGCGACGGTCCGGTCGAAGATGATGAGGCGCTCGAAGAGCTCCTCCAGCGTGCGCACCTCGACCTTGCCGGCCTTGAGGAGGTCGACGTACGCGAGCGTGCCGCGGCTGTGCCGGACGGTGTGCTGGTAGAGGGTCCGGATCCGGACACCGCGGTCGGTCAGCGGCTGGTCGCGCTCCAGGGCCTCGGTGAGCTCCAGGCTGGGGCGGGCGCCGCCGGGCTGGATGGTCAGCATCTCGGTGTGGCACTCGGCCGTGGCGAGGTTGAGGGCCGCGTTGATGGGGTCGAAGCCCTCAAGGACGGTGATGGCGTGGGTGCTCGCCGGATTCTGCGCACTGATGGCGAGAAACGGCTCGAAAGCCTCGGACAGTTCGAGTGAGTCGCGGCGTCTGTCGCGGATCTCGCGTTCGATCGGATGCAGCCGCTGTGCGAGTGCCACCGCCGGTGGAACCGGACGGAGGGAATTAACGTCATCAGGATCTGGCTGCAACAACGCCAGATCGAGCAGGCAGGGTGCCGTTTTGACATCCCCACGTGCGATACGTCCCGTGCGCAGCGCGCTCGTGTAGAGCCGTGCCCCCTCGCTGCACAGCTCGGTGACCGAGTGGGGATGTGTCGCTTTTATTCTGTTTGTGGTCAAATCTCCACCCCCCAGGGTCCTGAACATGCAAGAACATGATGCATCGTCCCTGTGGCAGCGACGTGCCTGAATGAGCCATCGTCTGACAGGCGGGGGAGAGGATTTCATCAAGTGAGGACGAAGCCGACCATGAACAAGAGAATGCTTCGCTCGGCGCTTGCCACCGTCATCTTCTCGGCTGTGGCCGGTCTGGGACTTGCCGGGGTCACCCTGGGGGGAACTGAAGGGGGTGCCGCAGACCTCCAGGCGGCGCCGCTGGAGGACAGCGGATGGCGCGCGGCACCGTTGGACAGCGGATGGCGCTCGAACCCCGCAGACGCCGAAGCAGGCGCCGCTGGCGTGGAGAGCGCGGCATGACCCCCGACGACCGCGGTTTCCGTCGCGAAATGGCCTCTGCCTACCGCTCCGGCTGGCAGTTCATCGACCTCGCCACCGCCATCCCCCACCCCGGCGACTCGCTGATGGTCACCCTGTTCGGACAGCCCATCGTCATCACGCGCGAGGAGGACGAGGACGTCCGGGCGTACCGCTGCCTGCGCCGCCCCCGCGGCGCGCCGCAGCCCGTCCGCTGCGAGGTGCGCTACGGAATGGTCTTCGTCAACCTTGATCAGCGCGACCACCAGCTCTTCGAACCCGATATCACCACCGCCACCCCCCGCAGTGCCTGAAGCGATTCCCCCGTCGTTGCAGATCGCTCCAGGTGCTTCCCCCACACAACGGCGCCATCGTGGACCTGACCACGATGGCGCCGTTGTGATGTCCGCGTCCAGTGCTTGAACCGGACAAGGTGAAAACCGAACTGTTCCGCCGGTTCCGACGCGTCCGGTCGCCGGCGTCGGTTCAGGCCCGGCCCATCGCCCGGTCGAGGGTGATCTCCAGGACGACCCGGTCCGGATTGGGCGACGGCGTCCGCCCGTAGCGCTCCGCGTAGCGCGCCACCGCCTCGGCGACCGAGGCCTCGTCCGTACGGACCACCGCGTGCCCCTCCAGGGTCGCCCAGCGCCGCCCCGCCATCTGGCACACCGCGACCCGCGCCGGGCCCGCCTGCGTCCCCTGCGCCGCCAGCACGTTGCGGATCTTCTTGCTGTTCTTGTTGCTGATCACCCGGGCCAGGCCGGCCTCCGGGTCGTACGTGACGCCCACCGGCACCACGTGCGGGGTCCCGTCGGGGCGCGGGGTGGTCAGCGTGCAGACGTGCCGCTCCCGCCAGAAGGCGAGGTACTCGGGCGTCGGGTTGAGTACGTCAAGAGCCATGGCCCGAGGGTACGGGAGGGCGCCGATTCTGCCCTTGAGTGGAATAGACTCAACTTTGCGGACGCTGCCATACTCAAAGAGCGGGACTCAAACCCCGTGTCCGACCTGTCTGAGAGGAGAAGTCGCACGTGGATGCCGAGCTGACCAACAAGAGCCGGGACGCCCTGAACGCCGCCACCAGCCGCGCCGTGAAGGACGGCCACGCGGACCTGACCCCGGCGCACCTGCTGCTGGCCCTGCTGGCCGGCGAGGAGAACGAGAACATCACCGACCTCCTCGCGGCCACCGAGGCCGACCAGGCGGCGGTCAGGAACGGCGCCGAGCGGCTGCTGGCCGCCCTGCCCAGCGTCACGGGCTCCACGGTCGCGCCCCCGCAGCCCACCCGCGAGCTGCTCGCCGTACTCGCCGAGGCCGACCAGCGGGCCGGGAAGCTCGGCGACGAGTACCTCTCCACCGAACACCTCCTCATCGCGATCGCCGCCAAGGGCGGCGCGGCCGGTGAGGTCCTTTCCACGCAGGGCGCGACGGCGAAGAAGCTGCTGGACGCCTTCGAGAACGCACGAGGAGGACGGCGGGTGACCACCCCCGACCCCGAGGGTCAGTACAAGGCCCTCGAAAAGTTCGGCACGGACTTCACGGCGGCCGCCCGCGAGGGCAAGCTCGACCCGGTCATCGGCCGCGACCAGGAGATCCGGCGCGTCGTCCAGGTCCTGTCGCGGCGTACGAAGAACAACCCGGTGCTGATCGGCGAGCCGGGCGTCGGCAAGACGGCCGTGGTCGAGGGCCTCGCGCAGCGCATCGTCAAGGGCGACGTCCCCGAGTCCCTGAAGAACAAGCGGCTGGTCTCCCTCGACCTCGGTGCGATGGTCGCGGGGGCGAAGTACCGCGGCGAGTTCGAGGAGCGGCTGAAGACGGTCCTCGCGGAGATCAAGTCCAGCGACGGCCAGATCATCACCTTCATCGACGAGCTGCACACCGTCGTCGGCGCGGGCGCCGGCGGGGATTCGGCGATGGACGCGGGCAACATGCTCAAGCCGATGCTGGCCCGCGGCGAGCTGCGCATGGTCGGCGCGACCACGCTGGACGAGTACCGCGAGCGCATCGAGAAGGACCCGGCGCTGGAGCGGCGCTTCCAGCAGGTGCTGGTGGCGGAGCCGTCCGTAGAGGACACGATCGCGATCCTGCGCGGGCTCAAGGGCCGCTACGAGGCCCACCACAAGGTGGTCATCAACGACAGCGCGCTGGTGGCCGCGGCGACCCTCTCCGACCGCTACATCACCTCCCGCTTCCTGCCCGACAAGGCCATCGACCTGGTCGACGAGGCCGCGTCCCGGCTGCGCATGGAGATCGACTCCTCTCCGCTGGAGATCGACGAGCTCCAGCGCTCGGTCGACCGCCTGCGGATGGAGGAGCTGGCGCTGAAGAACGAGTCCGACCCGGCCTCGATCGAGCGTCTGGAGAAGATCCGCAAGGACCTCGCCGACAAGGAGGAGGACCTGCGGGGGCTGACCGCCCGCTGGGAGAAGGAGAAGCAGTCCCTCAACCGCGTCGGTGAGCTCAAGGAGCGTCTGGACGACCTGCGCGGCCAGGCCGAGCGCGCGCAGCGCGACGGAGACTTCGACACCGCCTCCAAGGTGCTCTACGGGGAGATCCCGACGCTGGAGCGCGAGCTGGCGGAGGCCACCGAGGAGGAGGAAGAGGCCTCCAAGACCGGAACCTCCAAGTCCGCGATGGTCAAGGACGAGGTCGGCCCCGACGACATCGCGGACGTGGTGGGTGCCTGGACCGGCATCCCGGCGGGCCGCCTCCTCGAAGGGGAGACGCAGAAGCTGCTGCGCATGGAGGACGAGCTGGGCCGGCGTCTGATCGGCCAGGGCGAGGCCGTACGGGCCGTCTCGGACGCCGTACGCCGCACCCGGGCCGGTATCGCCGACCCGGACCGGCCGACCGGCTCGTTCCTCTTCCTGGGCCCGACGGGCGTGGGCAAGACGGAGCTGGCCAAGGCGCTGGCGGACTTCCTGTTCGACGACGAGCGGGCCATGGTCCGCATCGACATGTCGGAGTACGGCGAGAAGCACTCCGTGGCCCGCCTGGTCGGCGCCCCGCCCGGGTACGTCGGCTACGAGGAGGGCGGCCAGCTGACCGAGGCCGTCCGGCGCCGTCCGTACTCTGTGGTGCTCCTGGACGAGGTCGAGAAGGCGCATCCGGAGGTCTTCGACATCCTGCTCCAGGTCCTGGACGACGGCCGCCTCACGGACGGCCAGGGCCGCACCGTGGACTTCCGCAACACCATCCTGATCCTGACCTCCAACCTCGGCAGCCAGTTCCTCATGGACCCGGCGACCTCCCCGGAGGAGAAGCGCGACCGGGTCCTGGACGTGGTCCGTGCCTCGTTCAAGCCGGAGTTCCTGAACCGTCTGGACGACCTGGTGGTCTTCTCCGCGCTGAACGAACAGGAGCTGGCGCGGATCGCCGAGCTCCAGATCGCGGGCCTGGCCAAGCGCCTGGCGCAGCGCCGCCTGACCTTGGACGTCACCCCGGAGGCCCTGGCCTGGCTCGCCGACAAGGGCAACGACCCCGCCTACGGCGCCCGCCCCCTGCGCCGCCTGATCCAGACCGCCATCGGCGACCGCCTGGCCAAGGAGATCCTGGCGGGCGAGGTCCGCGACGGGGACACCGTCCGCGTCGACGTGGCGGGCGAGGACCTGATCGTCGGCAAGGCGATGTAGCCGGCCGCGGGGCAGCGGGCACAGGTACCTCTTATCGGCGGCTTACTCCTGTCCGCCCTGCGCGGATCGTACGTGCGGGGGTGGACAGGGGGTGGGAGCCATGGGGGAGGATGACATCATCCGCACGAAGGGAAAACACGGTGAGCATCGACCCGGCCTCGATTCCGAACTTCGGAGGGCAGCAGCCCGATCCGCAGGCCACAGGACCGGCGGGCCCCGTCGTCCCCGACCAGGATCTGGTCAAGCAGCTGCTGGAGCAGATGGAGCTCAAGTACGTCGTCGACGACGAGGGTGACCTCGCGGCGCCGTGGGAGGAGTTCCGGACGTACTTCATGTTCCGCGGCGAGGAGGAGCAGCAGGTCTTCTCGGTGCGGACCTTCTACGACCGTCCGCACGCGATCGAGGACAAGCCCCAGCTCCTCGAGTCGATCGACGACTGGAACCGCCGCACCCTGTGGCCGAAGGTCTACAGCCACACGCACGACGACGGCTCCGTCCGCCTGATCGGCGAGGCGCAGATGCTGATCGGCACCGGCGTCAGCCTGGAGCACTTCGTCTCGTCCACGGTCAGCTGGGTCCGCGCCTCCATCGAGTTCGACAAGTGGCTCGTGGAGCAGCTCGGACTGGAGAAGGAGATCGACTCCACCGGCGGCGACGGTGACGACAAGGACGGCGACGACAACTAGTCGCCCCCGGTCACAGCGGTACGCGGGCGACCAGTAGCAGGTACAGCCCGTAGCCGTACGAGAGCCCGGCCAGCCCCGCGGTCACAGCGACCGCGGAGCGCGGCCGGGCTCGCGCCATTGCGGCCGCGACCGGCATGAGCAGCGGGAACGCGGGCAGCAGGAAGCGCGGCTTCGACTCGAAGTAGCCGGCCCCGCCGTAGGTGATCAGCAGCAGGACGGCGGTGTAGACGAGCAGCGCCGGCGGTATCCGGTCCAGCAGCAGGAGCGCCGCCAGGAACCCGGCGGCGGCCAGGATCGCCACGGTCACGACGGTGGCGAGCGGTACGTGCCCGCCGGTCAGCACCCGCCAGATGCTGCCCGTCGTGTACGAGCCGAAGTCGAAGCGGGAGCCCCAGCGCCGCTGCACGGTGAAGTACCCGGCCGGATCCCCCGTGCGCGTCCCGACGGCGAGGACGTACGCGGCCCAGCCCGCCGGGGCCAGCAGCGCGGCCGCCCACACCTCGGGTGCGCGGGACCTCCGCACGAGCAGCGCGTGCAGCGCGACGGCGGTCACGGCGGCGCCGACGGCGATCCCGGTCGGGCGGGTCAGCCCGGCGAGTATCGCCAGGCCCGCGGCCCACAGCCAGCGCCCGCGCAGTACGGCGTACAGGGCCCAGGCCGCCAGCGCGGCCAGCAGCGGCTCGGTGTAGGCGAGGGTCAGCACCACGGAGTGCGGGGTCGCCGCCCACAGGGCCACCAGCAGCACCCCGACGCGTCTGCCGAGCACCAGCTCCCCGACCCGGTACACCCCGGCGGCGGCCACCGCGGCGGCGGTCCAGGCCACCAGCAGCCCGGCCCAGGGGGTGGCTCCGGCCAGCCGTACGAGCAGCGGGTACAGCGGGAAGAAGGCGTAGTCGCTCTGGACCAGCCCGGACCCGGCCCACATCTGGGTGCGGCCGTAGCCGTGCACGGCGATGCCGAGGTACCAGACGGAGTCCCAGGAGTACCCGAGCACGCGGACGGGGCTCCGCCCGGCCCACCACGCCCCGACGGCGAGCACCACCGCCCCGCCGATCCGGACGGCGGCGAAGACCCCGAGCGCGACGAGGGCCGCGGGCACCCTGCCGGTCCGGAGTTCCTGCGGCCGCACGGAAACCGACACACTGCCCGTCGCCGTCATGAACCCCGTCTTTCCCGCGCGTGGTGTGGAAGCCGTCCGGTCGAGGAGGGCCTCGGGCACCCTAAAGCTCAGGGCCTTCCGGGGGGCGTGAATGCCCTCGGAATCTCCGGTGAACTCGGAGCCGTCCGAGCGCGGCTCCCCGGGCCCGGGGAGCCGCCCGGACCCGGAGCCGCCCGGACCCGGATGCCGTCCGGCCTCAGAGCCCGCGCAGCCGGGCGGCGGCCTCCTCAAGGACCTCGGTCTTCTTGCAGAAGGCCCAGCGGACCTGGGTCGCGCCCGCCGCGCGGTCGTCGTAGAAGACCTGGTTCGGGATGGCGACCACGCCGCAGCGCTCGGGGAGGGCGCGGCAGAAGGCGAGGCCGTCCTTTTCGCCGAGCGGGGTGATGTCCGTGGTGATGAAATACGTGCCCTGGGGGCGGAAGACCTCGAAGCCCGCGGCCGTGAGCCCGTCGGAGAGGATGTCGCGCTTGGCGGAGAGGGCGGCGCGGAAGTCCTCGTAATAGGCGTCGGGCAGCTGCAGCGCCTCCGCGATGGCGTACTGGAAGGGGCCGGAGGAGACGTAGGTCAGGAACTGCTTGGCGGAGCGGACCGCGGAGACGAGCTCCGGCGGGGCGGTGATCCAGCCGACCTTCCAGCCCGTGAACGAGAAGGTCTTCCCGCTGCTGGAAATGGTGACCGTGCGCTCGCGCATGCCGGGCAGCGAGGCCAGCGGGAGGTGGGCGCCCTCGAAGACCAGGTGCTCGTAGACCTCGTCCGTGACGACGAGCAGGTCGCGCTCCACCGCCAGTTCCGCGATCGCCGCGAGCTCGGCCGGGGTCAGGACCGTGCCCGTCGGGTTGTGCGGCGTGTTCAGCAGGAGCAGGCGCGTGCGCGGGGTGACCGCGGCGCGCAGTTCGTCGAGGTCGAGGGTGAACGCACCGGCGTGCGGGCGCAGGGTGACCGGGACGCGGGTGGCGCCGGCCATCGCGATGCAGGCCGCGTACGAGTCGTAGTACGGCTCCAGGGCGATGACCTCGTCGCCCGGTTCGAGCAGGGCGAGCAGGGAGGCTGCGATGGCCTCCGTCGCGCCCGCGGTGACCAGCACCTCCGTGTCCGGATCGTACGAGAGGCCGTAGAAGCGCTGCTGGTGCTGTGCGACCGCGGTGCGCAGCTCCGGGATGCCGGGGCCGGGCGGGTACTGGTTGCCCAGGCCGGTCAGGACGGCGCGGGCGGCGGCCTCGGCGATCTCGGCGGGGCCGTCCGTGTCGGGGAAGCCCTGGCCGAGGTTGATCGACCCGGTGCGGGCGGCCAGGGCGGACATCTCCGCGAAGATCGTCGTGCCGAAGGACGCGAGGCGGCGGTTCAGGAGGGGGCGGCTGCCGCCCACGGGTGCGCTCATGGGCGTCATCCTGCGGGGAACCTCTGGAGTTGCTCAAGTGTGCTTTGGCCCGGGTGGCCTGCGGGCATCTCCCTTTCACACCCGGGGGGACCGGGCGATGAACGGGGGTTTGAACTCATGTCTGTTTTCGGTTGGGTGCTTGCCGCGGCGGTCGTCGTTTGCTTCGTGGCTCTGATCAGGAAGGTGGGCCGTGCCTGGACCGGTGCCGATTCCGGCTCCGGTTCCGGTTCCCGCTCGGGCTCCTCGTGGTGGGTGGGCGGGGACGGAGGATCCTCCGGCGGGTGTTCGAGCGGTTCCTCCTGCGGTTCCTCCTCGTCCTGCGGCGGATCGTCGTCCTCCTGCGGCGGCGGAGGCTGCGGTTCCAGCTGACCCGGGGCGGCTGCCGCCACGCGCGTGGGACGCGCGTGGTTGAACACGTGAACTGTGTAGCCCCCGGGGGGATGTAAACCCAATCAAGTTGGGTAAAAACGCTGTGAGTGCCGTGCCTTTCATGATTCCCTCGGTTGAGTAGACCAGTCCTCGGACCTCCCTGGACTTCCTGTGGACCCGTGCCGGTGTCCCCCCACCCGTTGACTACCGCTGGCGGGCCCCGGCCCAACTCCCTCGCGCGTTTGCGGAGCCGACTCATGCTCACGACCCTCCAGACCACCTACACCGACACGCGTGCCGCCGATCTCGCCTGGGCCCTGGGTCGGGACCGGCTGCCCGCCCTGGCCGTACTGAACCTCGAACTGACGGGTGCGAAGCTGGAGTTGCGCCTCCTCGGAGCCTCGCACCAGGTGCTCCTGGAGGAGGGTGGGGTGCTCTGTTCGGAGACGGTCGCCTGTATGCCCGGCAGCCGTACGCCGCTGCCGCTCGGCGTGGCCAAGCGGATGGGTGACTGGGACTACGAGTTCGCCGCGCGGGTCGAGACCCTCTCGCAGGGCTCGTTCGCGGGGCGGGCGCAGGAGCTGCTCGCGCTGGTCGCGGATCACCCGAACGGATTGGCCGGAACCTTTCCCGGCAGCCCGTACGCCTTCACCGCCATGCTCGCGCAGCGCCACGAGGGGCAGGTGCGCTGGCGGACCTGGCACGCGTACCCGCAGGAAGGCCAGTTGGTGGCCACTCGTACGAGGGTCGGCGAGCGCACGGGCGCACCGGCCGGAGCCCTGGAGCCAGCAGCACGGTAGTGCGGGACTGGGCTGGGCCTTCCGGGGCGCGGAAGTCGCGAGCGTCCCCATTCGGTTACGCCAACCGGCTGGAACGGTACGCCACTTACACCCATGTGGGTGACGGGATGTGAGTGGGCGGTGACGTACGGTTCGCTTCATGATCGACCGTTCCGTCCCGCGCCGGGTGCTCCCGGCTCCGGAGCCGCGGGGCGTGGCGACCCTCCCGGCCGCCCTGCCCGTACGGCCCCGGACCGGCCGACTCCTCGTCCTGGCCACCGTGTTCGTCTGCGCCGCCTGCGGTCTCGTGTACGAGCTGGAGCTGCTCGCCCTCGGCTCCTACCTCATCGGCGACTCCGTCACCCAGGCGTCCGTCGTGCTGTCCGTCATGGTCTTCGCGATGGGGGTCGGTTCCCTGCTGGCCAAACGGCTGCGCAGTCGGCCCGCCTTCGGATTCGCCGCCATCGAGGCGGCCCTCGCGCTGCTCGGCGGGCTCTCCGCGATGTCGCTGTACGCGAGCTTCGCCTGGCTCGGTGAATCGCGGCCCGCGCTCGTGGCCTTCTCCTTCGCGATCGGCGTGCTCATCGGCGCCGAGATCCCGCTGCTGATGGTCCTCATCCAGCGCATCCGCAGACAGGACGCGGGCGGCGCCGTCGCCGACCTGTTCGCCGCCGACTACGTGGGCGCCCTCGTCGGCGGGCTGGCCTTTCCCTTCCTGCTGCTGCCCCTGCTCGGCCAGCTGACCGGCGCCATGCTGACCGGAACCGTCAACGCGGTCGTCGGCGCGGGCCTCGTCCTGTGGCTGTTCCGCCGCGACCTGAGCCGCCGATCCCGCTGGCTGCTGATCGCCGCGCACCTCACCGTGCTCGCCGTCCTCGCCTGCGCGACCGTCCTCGCCGACGACTTCGAGCGGGTCGCCCGCCGCGCCGTCTACGGCGCCGAGGTCCGGGTCGCGCGGCAGACCGGCGTCCAGGAGCTCGTCCTGACCGGCCCCGCCACCGGCTCCCCGCGCTCCCTCGACCTGTTCCTCGACGGCCGGCTGCGGGTCAGCGGCTACGACGAGTACCGCTACCACGAGGCCCTCGTGCAGCCCGCGATGACCGGCCCGCACACCCGGGTCCTGGTGCTCGGCGGCGGCGACGGGCTCGCCGCCCGCGAGGTGCTGCGCTACCGGGACGTCGCCTCCGTCACCGTCGTCGAGCTCGACCCCGGCGTGGTCCGCCTCGCCCGCACCGACCCGATGCTGTCCGCGCTCAACGGCCGGGCGTACGAGGACCCGCGCCTCGGGGTCGTCACGCAGGACGCGTTCCGCTGGCTGCGCGGGCCCGCCGCCCGGGACCGGTTCGACGTCATCGTCTCCGACCTCCCCGACCCGGGCATCACCCCGAGCACCAAGCTGTACTCGCAGGAGTTCTACGGGCTCGCCGCGCGGGCCCTGCGCCCCGGCGGGCGGCTCGCCGTGCACGCGGGACCGCTGGCCACCCGCCCGCGCACGTACTGGACGGTCGAGGCCACCCTGCGCGCGGCCGGTCTGCGCACCGCGCCCTACAGCGCCGGCGGCCGGCTCTCCGGCTTCGCCGCCGGCCCCGACCGCAGCCCCGGCACGTCGGACGCACCGCCGCAGGACTGGGGCTTCGTACTGGCGGGCCGGGAGCGGGTCCCCGAGCTGCGGGTGGACCGGGACACGCCGTGGCCGCGCTCGCTGTCCACGCAGTCCCTGCGGGACGCCGCGCGCGACGCCGAGCGGACGCGGGTGGCGGGCCTGCCGCCGTCGACGCTGCCACACCCGAGGTATTCGTGAGCACCGGCCATTCGTAACCACCGGCCATTCGTGAGTGCCGGACCGGGTACGGGAGGGTCTCGCCTCGGTAGGCTCGACCACATGGAGCATCAGGTGTTCGTTCCGGTACCGGCAGACGACCTCCGCGCCGTGCTGCGCGACCCCGCCCGGGTGGCCCGCTGCGTTCCCGGGCTCCAGCAGGACGCCGACGCGGCGTCCGGGCCCGTCTCCGGCCGCCTCAAACTGCGGGTCGGCGGGAACACCGTCACCTACCGCGGCGCCCTGACCGTCACCGAGCGGGATCCGGACCGCTTCACCGTGGCCGGCGAGGGCACCGAGATCCGCGGCAGCGGCACCGTCAAGCTGGCGCTCGCGCTGCTGCTGACCCCGGCCGATGACGGGACCCGGCTGGAGTTCACCGCCGAGGGCACCGCCGACGGGCGGGCCGCCGCCTTCCCGCCGGAGGCCACCGCCACCGCCGTACGCCGGCTCCTGGACCGGGCCGCCGAGCAGCTCGCGGCGCTGGCGGCCGGAGCGGGGGAGCCGGTGACCGACGTCATCGCCGAGGCGGAGGAGGCCGAGGCCGGCACGGACGGCGCTGACGGGGAAGACGGCGGTGTCACCGACGAGGTCACGGCGTCCGTCTTCGACACCGAGGTGCCGCCCCCGTCCCTGGACCCCTTCATGGACGGCGACTTCGAGGGCCTCCCGGAGCTCGACCGGATCGGGGAGATCGGCGACATCGGGGACGTAGACGAGTTCGCCGCCGCCGCGCAGCCCCCCGCCGAGGCCGCCCACGCCCGCCGCACCATGATCGGCCGCAGCGCCGAGGAAGTGGACCACGCGCCGCCGCGCGGCCGCTACGCCCCGGTCCCGGCCCCCGCTGCCTCGGGAGCCGGAGCCAGCCTGCGCTGGATCGCCCCGGCCGCCGCCCTGGCGCTGGCCTCGGCGGTCGTCGTGGGCCGAGCCCTGCGCCGCCGCCGCTGACCCGTCGGACACCCCCAGGGAGTGCGAGACCGCGCCGACCAGACGCAGTTCGACGACACGACCTAGAGTCGGCCGCATGAGTACGCAACTGAGCGCGGGCGGCGCCGAGGTGACCGTCGACCAGGAGAACGGCTGCCGGATCAGCAGCCTGCGCATCGACGGCACGGAGCTGCTGCGCCAGGGGGAGCACTTCGGCGCGTTCCCCATGGTGCCGTGGTGCGGGCGGACCGCGAACGGGCGGTTCCGGGACGGCGGAGTCCTCCACGGGCTGCCGCTCAACCACCCCCCGCACGCCATCCACGGCCTCGGCCGGGAGCACCCCTGGCGCAAGGTCCTCCACAGCGAGACCGAGGCGGCGTTCGTCTACGACCTCGCCGACCCGTGGCCCTGGCCCGGTCGGGTCACCCAGACCGTCGAGCTGACCGCCGAGGCCCTGACGCTCTCCATGGGCGTCGAGACGTACGGCGACTCCTTCCCGGCCCAGGCCGGCTGGCACCCCTGGTTCCGCCGCAACCTCGGCACCGGCGAGGACGCGCGGCTCGACTTCGAGGCCGAGTGGCAGGAGGAGCGGGGCGCCGACCACATCCCCACCGGGCACCGTGTCGCCCCCAAGCCCGGCCCCTGGGACGACTGTTTCGGCATGCCGAACGGCGTGGACGTCACCCTCACCTGGCCCGGCGTGCTGGAGCTCAGGGTCCGCAGCCGCGAGGAGTGGGTGGTCATCTACGACGAGGAGTCCGAGGCCGTCTGCGTGGAGCCCCAGTCCGGTCCGCCGAACGGCCTGAACAGCCTCCCGCGCCTGGTCACGCCGGTCGACCCGCTGGAGATCTCCACGACCTGGACCTGGCGGCGGCTCGGTTAGCACGCCCGCACGCCTTTAAGCTCGGGGTCATGACTGACGTACGCGATGCGCTTCTGCAGCAGATCAAGGACAAGGCCGTCGTGCACGGCAAGGTGATCCTCTCCTCCGGCAAGGAGGCCGACTACTACATCGACCTCCGCCGGATCACCCTGGACGGCGAGGCGGCCCCGATGGTCGGCCAGGTCATGCTCGACCTCACCGCCGACCTGGACTTCGACTGCGTCGGCGGTCTGACCCTGGGCGCCGACCCGGTCGCGACCTCGATGCTGCACGCCTCCGCCGCGCGCGGCGGACGCCTCGACGCGTTCGTCGTCCGCAAGGCGCAGAAGGCCCACGGCATGCAGCGCCGTATCGAGGGCACCGACGTGAAGGGCAAGCGCTGCCTGGTCGTCGAGGACACCTCCACCACCGGCGGTTCCCCGCTGACCGCCGTCGAGGCCGTCCGCGAGGCCGGCGGCGAGGTCGTCGCCGTCGCCACGATCGTGGACCGCGGTGCCGCGGACGCCATCGCCGAGGCGGGCCTGCCGTACCTCACCGGTTACCGGCTCGCCGATCTCGACCTGGGCTGACCCCGCACCCGTGCTGACCCCGCCTGATCGCATTTGATCTTGTTCGGTCTCGCATGCTGACCCCCGCAGAACTGGTGACTTAGGTCCCCGGGGCTCCGGGCACAGGTCCTGACCTGCTCTTTCCCGGCCGGGTGGAGTGTTTCACGTGAAACACTCCACCCGGCACGGGTGGAGTGCTGCGCGGAGTCTGGAAAGATGAGCGCGACGGTTACGTCGCCCCCAGGTCAGGGCCAGCAATCGCACACTCCCCGCACATCCAAGGAGCGGACAGATGCCCATCGCAACCCCCGAGGTCTACAACGAGATGCTCGACCGGGCGAAGGCAGGCAAGTTTGCCTACCCGGCGATCAACGTGACCTCGACCCAGACCCTGCACGCTGCACTGCGCGGCTTCGCGGAGGCCGAGAGCGACGGCATCATCCAGATCTCCACCGGTGGTGCGGAGTTCCTGGGTGGCCAGTACAAGAAGGACATGGTCACGGGCGCGGTCGCCCTGGCCGAGTTCGCGCACATCGTTGCCGCGAAGTACGACGTCACCGTCGCGCTGCACACCGACCACTGCCCCAAGGACAAGCTGGACGGCTACGTCCGCCCGCTCCTTGAGGTCTCCGCCGAGCGCGTGGCCCGTGGTCTGAACCCGCTCTTCCAGTCGCACATGTGGGACGGCTCCGCCGAGACCCTGGCCGACAACCTGGCCATCGGCCAGGAGCTGCTCGCCAAGGCCGCCGCCGCGAAGATCATCCTTGAGGTCGAGATCACCCCGACCGGTGGCGAGGAGGACGGCGTCACCCACGAGATCAACGACGAGCTCTACACCACCGTCGACGACGCGATCCGCACCGCCGAGGCCCTGGGCCTGGGCGAGAAGGGCCGCTACCTGCTGGCCGCCTCCTTCGGCAACGTGCACGGCGTCTACAAGCCGGGCAACGTCGTCCTGCGTCCCGAGCTGCTCAAGGACCTCCAGCAGGGCGTCGGCGAGAAGTACGGCAAGACCAGCCCGTTCGACTTCGTCTTCCACGGCGGCTCCGGCTCCTCCGAGCAGGAGATCGCCACCGCGCTGGAGAACGGCGTCGTGAAGATGAACCTCGACACCGACACCCAGTACGCCTTCACCCGCCCGGTCGCGGACCACATGTTCCGCAACTACGACGGTGTCCTGAAGGTCGACGGCGAGGTCGGCAAGAAGTCCACCTACGACCCGCGCACCTGGGGCAAGCTCGCCGAGGCGAGCATGGCCAAGCGCGTCACCGAGGCGTGCGCGAACCTGCGCTCGACCGGCACGAAGCTGAAGTAACACCCGCCGCATCACGCGCCGAAGGGCCCGGTCCACCGTCTCGCGACGGCGGACCGGGCCCTTCGCCGTGGGAGGCGCCGATACCCCGGACCCGATACCCCAGACTTGGGGCATGTCCATTCACCAGAACCTGCTCGGGGGCCCCGCCCCCACCCACCTCCCCGACGAGCCGGGCCGCGAGGCCATCGCCGCGGGCACGCCCGCCGTCGAGGTGGCCGCCGCGCACCCGACCTCCTCCCTCGCCTGGGCGGTCCTCGCCGACGAGGCGTTCGCCGCCGGCCGCACCGTCGAGTCGTACGCGTACGCCCGTACGGGCTACCACCGCGGCCTCGACGCCCTGCGCCGCGCCGGCTGGAAGGGCCACGGCCCGGTGCCGTGGGAGCACGAGCCGAACCGCGGTTTCCTGCGCGCCCTGCACGCCCTGTCCCGCGCGGCCGGGGCGATCGGCGAGAAGGAGGAGTACGAGCGCTGCTCGACCTTCCTGCGCGACTCCTCCGAGACGGCCGCTGACGTCCTCGGCGCCTGACGCATCCGGACGGCCGGGGCCCCGCGCGCGGGGCCCCGGCATGCCGTAGTGTCCGAAAAACACCTGTGACCCCAGTCACACCCCAATAGAGGGAGTCCGGCAACCGGTCCTATGATGCGAGCAGGGGACCGGGGCTCCACTCACCCATCGGAAGGGGCGGACCGCTACCCGGAAGCACGTGTCGAGGAGACAGCGATGTCGAACACCCTTGATGCCTCCGGAGCCGGTTCGGACACCCCGAACCTCGACTTCGCCGGCACGACCCCGTACGAGGACTACGTCCAGGCGGACGTCCTCACCCACCTCCAGCACCTCCGCTCGGACGACCCGGGCGAGATGGTCTTCCTGGTGACGACCCAGGTCATGGAGCTGTGGTTCACGGTCATCGTCCACGAATGGGAGACGGCCGCGAAGGCCCTCCGCGAGGACAGCATCCCCGTCGCGATGGATGCGCTGAAACGATCCCTCCGCGAACTGGAGGCCCTCAACGCCTCCTGGCGCCCGCTCGCCCAGCTCACCCCGGGCCAGTTCAACGCCTACCGCGCCGCGCTCGGCGAGGGCTCCGGCTTCCAGTCGGCGATGTACCGCCGCATGGAGTTCCTGCTCGGCGAGAAGTCGGCCTCGATGCTCGTCCCGCACCGCGGCGCCCCGCGCGTCCACGCGGAGCTGGAGAAGGCGCTCCAGGAGCCCAGCCTGTACGACGAGGTCCTGCGCCTGCTGGCCCGCCGCGGCCTGTCCGTCCCGCAGGCGGTCCTGGACCGCGACCTCTCGCGCCGCTACGAGCCCTCGCCCGAGGTCGAGGCCGTCTGGACCTCCCTGTACGCGGACCCCGACGCGCAGCTCGACCTGCACCGCCTCGGCGAGGTCCTCACGGACGTCGCGGAGCTCGTCTGGCGCTGGCGCAACGACCACCTGGTCGCCACCCGCCGGGCCATGGGAGCCAAGACCGGCACGGGCGGCTCGGCCGGCGTGACCTGGCTCGAAAAGCGCGCCACGAAGAACGTGTTCCCGGAACTCTGGACGGCCCGCAGCCATGTCTGACGCGACCCCCCCGTACGGCGCGAGGTCCTCGGCGGACCTCGCGGCCCGCGCCGCCGCCCTCGACACCGCCGACGAGCTCGGCAAGCTCCGTGACCGCTTCACCCTCCCCGACGGGGTCGTCTACCTGGACGGCAACTCCCTGGGAGCGCTGACGACCGGGGTCGCGGCCCGCATCGCCCAGGTCATCACCCACGAGTGGGGCACGGAGCTCATCCAGTCCTGGTCCACCGGCACCTGGTGGACCGCTCCCGAGCGGATCGGCGACAAGATCTCCCCGCTCGTCGGCGCGGCCCCCGGCCAGACGGTCGTCGGCGACTCCACCAGCGTCAACCTGTTCAAGGCCCTGGTCGGCGCTGCCCGCCTGGCCCGCCCCGGGCGCACGCAGATGCTGGTCGACGCCTCCACCTTCCCCACCGACGGCTACATCGCCGAGTCGGCCGCCCGGATGACCGGCCTCACGGTCGTACCGGTCGACCCCTCGCACGCGGCCGAGGCCATGGAGGAGGACACCGCCGTCGTCCTCCTCAACCACGTCGACTACCGCACCGGCCGCCTCCACGACCTCCCGGACCTCACCGCGGCGGCCCGCGCCGCCGGGGCCGTCACCGTATGGGACCTCTGCCACTCGGCAGGCGCCCTCCCCGTCGGCCTCGACGAGCACGGCGTCGACCTCGCGGTCGGCTGTACGTACAAGTACCTGAACGGCGGCCCCGGTTCCCCGGCGTACCTCTACATCGCCGCACGCCACCAGGGGGCCTTCGACTCCCCGCTCCCCGGCTGGAACGGCCACGCGGAGCCGTTCGCGATGACCCCGGACTACACCCCGGCGGCCGGCGCGGTGCGCGGCCGGGTCGGCACCCCGGACATCCTGTCCATGCTGGCCCTGGAAGCGGCGCTCGACGCCTGGGACGGGGTCTCGGTGGAAGCCGTACGGGCCAAGTCCCTCGCCCTGACCGACTTCTTCCTGGAGTGCGTGGCCGCGTACGTCCCGGCCGGGAAGGTCGAGTCGGTCACCCCGGCCGAGCACGACCGGCGCGGCAGCCAGGTCTCGCTGCGCACCGAGAACGCCCGCGCGGTCATGGACGACCTGATCTCCCGCGGCGTGATCGGCGACTTCCGCGCCCCCGACGTCCTGCGCTTCGGCTTCACGCCGCTGTACGTCGGTTTCGCCGACGCGGAGCGTGCGGCCCGGACACTGGGTCACATTTTCGGGTGATGTAGGGGCGAAACGTCACGGCAACCGGGCGGGCGGGGCTTCGGCCCCGTCCGCCCCCGCACATCCCGGCCAAGGCCCCCGCCCACCACCGACGCTCCCGTTCCGGCCTGATACGGTCCCGCTCTGCCGGAACACCAGTCCCACGCGTTACCGAGAGGTTGAGCCGATGACGGACCCCGCAGTCGAACGGGACGCCGCCGAGGCCGCCTCGGCCTTCTCCCACCCGCCGGTCGCCCCGGACGCGACCGGGGCGTACGGGGACCACCCCGACCAGGTGATCGACTTCTACGCCCCGCGCGGCGAGACCGCCAGGGGCGCGGCCCCGCTGGTCGTCCTCCTGCACGGCGGCGCCTGGCGCGCCCCGTACGACCGGCACCACATCACCCCGCTCGCGGACTTCCTGGCCCGCCGGGGTTTCGCCGTCGCCAACGTCGAGTACCGGCGCGGAAGTTCCCTTCCGCGCCAGCACGCCGAGGGGCACGTGGCCGGCCGCTGGCCCGAGACGTTCGACGACGTCGCCGCCGCGATGGACGCCCTCCCGGAGCTCGCCCCGGCCCACCTCCCGCAGGCCGACCTGCGCCGCACCGTCATCACCGGCCATTCCGCGGGCGGCCACCTCGCGCTGTGGGCCTCGGCCCGGCACGTCCTGCCGCCCGAGTCCCCGGCTGCCTGGAGGCTGCCTTCCCCGCCGCTGCTGCGCGGCGTGGTGGCGCTGGCCCCCATCGCGGACTTCGTGGCCGCGGAGGAGTTGGGTGTGTGCGGTGGCGCCTCCGCGCAGCTGCTGGGCGGCGCCGACCAGTGGGCGGAGCGCCTGCCGTTCGCGGACCCGGCGGTCCTGCTGCCGACCGGGATCGCCACGGCCGTCGTGCACGGGCGGGAGGACATCGTGGTCCCGTCGTCGGTGGCCGAGTCGTACGTGGCCGCGGCGGCCAAGGCCGGGGAGACCGTGGGCCTGACCCTGCTGGACGGGGTCGGTCACTTCCCGCTCATCGACCCCGCGGCCGACGCCTGCGCGGTGGTGGCCGAGGAGATCTCGCAGCTCGCCTGGTAGAGCCCGGCGGCGCGGTACAGCAGCAGCGCGTGCACGAACCGGTCCTCGCGCGTCGGCGGACACCGCCAGACCAGCGGCCAGGCGCCTTCGAGGGCCGGGACGGGGACGTACGTGGTCCTGCGCGGCCCCGACGCGAGCCGCGTGAATCCGGGCGGCCAGACCCGGTACGCGGCGCTCCCGACCGGGATCAGGAAGTACACGGGCCGCCGCCCGTTGGCCTGCGCGACGATCGGCCCGGGATCACCGCCGGTGAGCGTGACGAGGAGATCGGCGAGATCCCGTCCCATGTCACCGTCCACGCGTACGGCGTCAAACAGCACTCCTGCCTTGCGAATTCCGATACCGGTGGCCGGAATCCAGCTGGGCATGGGGGAGTTGGGCGAGTGACTTCCAGTGTTCATGGAACAAGCGTGACGGCTCAGGTCTACGGTTTTCTAGGTCTCGGACTTGATTGGTGAGAAGTCTGGGATATGGCGCCCATGCGCTGGAGACCATTTGAGTTCGTTTCAGCTCGGGGGTGTTCGCTATGCCCAAGGAAAACGGCAAGAAGAGCAAGGAAAGTTACGAAGGGCGGCCGATGACGCAGTTCATCGCCGAGATCGCCCGCCTCCTGCGGGTGCGGGAGAACCTGACCCAAGAGGCCTTGGGTGATCAGATCGGCTACACGGGCTCGGCGATCAGCGCCATGGAGACCTGTGCGCAACCGGTGAGCGACCGGATGCTGGAAGGCCTGGAACAGGTCATCGGCAAGGGGCTCGGCATCTTCGCGGCGAGCCGGAAATACGTTCTGATGGAAAAGTACCCGGTTCGCTTCAGGGAGTTCTCCCGGATGGAGGCAACGGCGTACACGATCTCGTCCTACGAGACCCTGGTGGTGGACGGCCTCTTCCAGACGGAGGCGTATGCCCGCGCGCTCATGAGCGCGGGATATCCGCCGGAGCCGAAGGCCAAGCTGGAGGAACTGGTTGAGGCGCGACTGGCGCGCCGGGCCCTGTTCGATCGCGACCCGACGGCGATGATCGAGCTGATCCTGGAGGAGTCCGTACTGAGGCGCCCCTTCGGCAGCCGGGAGATCATGCGCGGCCAGCTGAACTCGCTCGTGGAGGACGCCGAACGCATCAACGTCACCGTCCAGATCCTGCCCCTGGACAGAGGACTGACGGGAGCCTATGCGGGAGCTTGCGGCCCGATGAAACTGGTGGAGACCGAGGACCACGACCACGTGGTCTACCTGGAGGTGGAGGACGAGGGCATGCTGGTCAGCGACCGGGTCAAGGTGTCCCGACTTGCTCAGCGGTATGCGAAGATCCGCGCGCAGGCCTTGAGTCCGGATGAATCCTTGGGCCTCATAAGGCAGTTGGCGGGAGAGTGGAAATGAGAACCGACGCTCTGCGGTGGCGAAAGTCGAGCTACAGCGACAGCAGCGGCGGCAACTGCGTCGAGGTGGCCACCTGCCCGCACGCCGTGCACGTGCGGGACTCCAAGGACCTCGACGGCCCGTCGCTGGCCGTGGCCCCTGCGGCCTGGGTCGACTTCGCGGGTTGGGCTGCGGGGGCGTAGCGCCGAACCGGGGTGACATCGGCTTTCGGACAGCGGAAGATGGCCTCCTTGGTCATCTTTCCGCAAAGGAAACCCTTGCTGGTGCGCCCCACTCGTACGACCGTCCTGCTGACCGCAGGTCTGGTCACACTCCTCGGCATACCGGCGGCCACGGCCGCCGATGCCCCCGACTCCCTCTACGTGAACAATCAAGACGGTTCCAACTGCACCGACAGCGGACCCGGCTCACAGGCCGTACCGTTCTGCACGATCTCGACGGCCGTCAAGGCCGTGCAGCCGGGCCAGACCGTGCGGATCAAGCCGGGGAAGGCGTACGACGAAGCCGTCACGATCGACCGCTCCGGCGAGCCCGGCAAGCCCATCGGTTTCGTGGTCGACGCAGAGGGTCTCCCGCTCCGTGTGAGCCTCCGCTCCGGCAGGGGTATGACCATCAGCGGTGCGTCCCACGTAGTGGTCCGCGGCATCACGGTCGCCGCGCCCCTCCAGGTCGGCCGGTCCAGCGATGTCGAGCTGGACCGGATCATCGCCACCGCGGGCCGGGACGTCGCCGGGGGTACCGGGGTCGTGGTCGGCGAGGGGAGTGCCGACGTACGCATCACCCGGAGCTCACTGCAAGGCGTCCGGATCGACGGCGGCTCGCGGAACACCGTGCTCGCCCGCAACGTGATCTCGGGCATCTCCGCGTCGGCGCTCAGCATCACGGACGCGCCCGGCACTGTCGTCACCAACAACACGCTCCGGGGCCTCTGCTCGGCCACGCTGGCGCTCGGCGGGAACTCGACCGGCTCGGCCGCGTTCAACAACGTGGTCTCCACCTACGCCCGCAGCAGTTACTGCACGTCGGACGGTGCGCGCAACCCGTTCCTGGTCGCGCAGAGCGCGACGGCGGAAACCCGCGCCGACTACAACCTGGTCGCCGGCAACCCCGGTCCCGAGCAGGCGTACAGCTGGTCCGGTACCGCGTACAAGGACCCGGCCGCCTTCCAGGCCGGCACGGGGCAGGGCGCGCACGACATCCTGACCCCGACCCCCGAGGGCGGCGGCACGATGGACGGCTCTCCGGCCATCGACTCCGCCGACCCGACGGCGCCGGGCGTACTGCCCACCGACTTCAGCGGCTACCCGACCGCGGACGACCCGCGGGTCCCCAACACTGGGCGCAACGGCGGGTACCTCGACCGCGGCGCTCACGAGACCCAGGACGGCCTCAGCAGCGCCACGATGTCGATCGACCAGAGCTGGGCGCCGGTCGGGACCAAGGTGGAGGTGAAGGCCTCGTCGGACAGCAAGTGGCCCTCCGCGATGAGCTACCGCGTCGACTTCGGCGACGGGACGCAGCCGGTCGTCACTCAGCAGGGCAACGAGCCCCAGGCCCTCGCCTCCCACGTCTACGGCCGGCCGGGCGACTACGTGGTCAAGGTGACGGCGGTCAACGGCGTGGGCCGGACCGCCACCACGGAGAAGACGACCAAGGTGACCGCGGGAGACAAGCCGCTGGCCGCGGACTTCACCGCCCCGCCGGTCCTGCCGACCTCGGACAGTCCGGACGAGCACGTCCCCCCGCTGACCATGGGGCTCGACCTGAAGTCCACGGTGGCGCCGTGGCCGGTGCAGAGCATGCTGGTCGACTTCGGCGACGGAGAGGGCAGCGGCTTCGAGTCGCGTGACTACAACTCCCCCGGGCAGCACACGTACAGCGCGCCGGGCGAGTACAAGGTGACGGTCAAGCTCCAGGACATCAAGGGCGCCACGTCCACGGTGAGCAAGACGGTGCGCGTGGAGTACCCGGCGTCCGGGTACGTGGCCACCGAGCCCTTCCGCATCGTCGACACCCGGACCGACCTCTGGTCGCTGCGCGGCGCAGAGCCCTGGTCCACGCGCCTGCCGGCGGGCGGGTCGCTCTCGGGCGGAATGACGGCTGCGGTTCTCAACGTGACCGTCACCGGCGCGAGCGAGGACACCCACCTCAGCGTGTCCCCGAACCGCCAGGACCGTCCGGCGACCTCGAACGTCAACGTCCGCGCGGGCGGTACGTCGTCCAACACGGTGACCGTCCCCGTCGGTTCCGACGGTTCCGTGTGGTTCCGGCTCAACTCCGGCGAGGCGAAGCTGATCGTCGACTTCGTCGGCTACTACCAGCCGAACATCGGGCAGCGCTTCAGCCCGGTCACCCCGACCCGTCTCGCCGACACCCGTACGGGGACGGCCGGCGCGCTGGCCGGTGGCCAGACGCGCACCGTCAAGGTCGCCGGTGTGGGCGGGATCCCCGCCGACGCCACGGCGGTCGCGCTGAACCTGACCGGCACCGGGGCGACGTCGGACACGCACGTGATCGCCTACCCGGACCCGGCGAGGCGGCCCGTGACGTCGAACCTCAACCCCGAGCCGGGCAAGGACAAGTCCAACCAGGCCATCGTGCCGGTGGGCCCGAACGGGACGATCACGCTCTACAACAACGCCGGTTCCACGCACCTGGTCGTGGACGCGGTGGGCTACTACGGCAAGGACGGCAAGGCCCTCTTCACGCCGATCGCGCCCAAGCGCCTCGGCGACACCCGGACCACCGGCAAGCTGGCCCCGGGTGCGACCACGACCGTGGCCGGGCTGCCGGCCGGTGCGGTGGGCGCGGTGCTGAACGTGACCGCGACCGAGACCTCCGCCGCCGGCTTCCTGACCGTCCACGGGTACGGGAGCGCACGTACGGACGCGAGCAGCCTGAACACGCTGCCCGGCCTCACCGTCCCGAACCACGTCACGACTCCGGTCGGGGACGGCAAGGTGAGCGTCTTCAACAGCTGGGGCGGCAGCAACCACGTGATCACGGACCTGCTCGGCTACTTCACCGAGAGCCGCTGACCTGACCTGACCTTCTCGCGCAGCCGGAGCCGGCCATTCCTGGAATGGCCGGCTCCGGCTGAGTTGGCGGTGGCGGCCCAGCGGCCATCGACGCCCTGCTCGGCTCCGGACGAGAACCCTGTGGATCAAGCCACTGACCGGTCTGTACGCTGAACGGGATTTCGAACCCGTTCAGGGTTCTGCACCAGACCAAGGGGGGTACGGTGCTCCGTCGCCGTCTCATGTTTTCCGCCGCCCTCGTGGCAGCGAGCGTAGGCCTCGTCTCCGGTCCGGCCGTGGCGGCCGGTCCCGTCGCTCCGGCCGGCCACGGGGTGGCCGCGACGACCGGGGGGAACCCGGGCAAGGGCGGGTCGCTGCCGGGGGGCAAGACCTTCTCCAGCCCGGCCGACCGTACGGTCCGCACACCGCTGGCCGGATCCGCGTCCGGGGCGGGATCCGGGGCGGGATCCGCCGCCCGGACCGGGCCGGCCGCGCAGGCGCAGGGCGCGGTGGGGGACGCGTACCTCGCGATCGATCTGGAGGGCCGCGGCACCACCGCGCACTCGATCGAACTGCGGACCATCGTCACCGGCGAGGCCGCCGCGCTCGACGTCAGCATCGACTGGGGCGACGGCGCCAAGGACCAGGTCGCCGTCTCCAGTTCCGGCTCCGACCTCCGGTACACCACGCACAAGTACGCCAAGGTCGGCAAGTACGCCGTCACCGTCACGGTGAAGGACACGACGAACGGCGTCCAGGCCGTCAACCGGCTCGACTTCGTCACCTCGGGCAGCGAGTACACCGCCCACGCGCCCACGCGCCTGCTGGACACCCGCGCCGGCCTCGGCGCCGCGCAGGCCAAGGTCGCCGGGCGGGGCTCGGTGGTCCTGAAGGTCGCGGGCACCGCCGACATTCCCGCCGGGGTCACCGAAGTGGTCCTCAACGTCACCGCCACCAACGCCGCGGGAGCGGGCCACGTCGTGGTCCAGCCCGACAAGGACGGCTTCGAGACCGGGTCGAACCTGAACTACGCCGCGGGGCAGACCGTTGCGAACCAGGTGATCGTGCCGGTCGGCGAGGACGGGTCCATCCACCTGATCAACGGCGGCTGGGACTCCGTCGACCTGCTGGCGGACGTCACCGGCTACTTCACGGCGTCGGTCGCCAGCGGCTACACCACGCTGAACCCGGTCCGCGCGGTCGACACCCGCGAGGGGATCGGTACGGCGAAGGGGCAGGTCCCCGGCTACGGGAGCTTCGGGGTCGACATGGCCGGGCACGGGGGCGTCCCGAAGGGCGTCACCGCCGTGGCGCTCAACCTGACGGTCACCAACCCGCGGGCGGCCGGGCACCTCACCGCCTACCCGAGCGGGCAGGCGGCGCCGTCCACGTCGAGCCTGAACTTCTCCGCCGGTCAGACGGTCGCCAACTCGGTGATCGTGCCGGTCGGCCCCGACGGGAAGATCACCATCCGCAACGGCAGCTGGGACCGGGCCGACGTGGTGGCCGACGTGGTCGGCTACTACAGCACCGACAGCAGGGCGGCCCTCGTGTGTCTCGGGGGCCCGTACCGGGTCATCGACACCCGCATCGACAGCTGGGGCCGCAAGGCCGGCCCGCTGCCCGCCCGCACGATGCTCCCCGAGCGGTTCGACGCCGATACGACGAACTCCGACAAAGACGGCTGGGTGCTGAACACCACGGTCACCAACACCACCGGGGCGGGCTTCCTCTCGGTCACCGCCGACCCGAACACGTGGCCCGACTACGTGAAGGGCACCGCGGTCACGCCGCAGCGGCCCGTCTCCTCGTCCGTGAACTGGACGGCGGGTGCGACCGTGCCGAACCTCGTCCAGACCTCCGGCGGCAAGGGCGGCATCATCGACTTCTGGAACCAGGGCTGGCAGGACATCGACCTGATCGTCGACCTGATCGCCTGGTACCAGACCGTCTAGCTCCGTCGTCGGTCGGGGCTCATTCCGCGGCTTGCACCGGGCTGATCTCGAACTGTCCGCACACCTTCAAGTGGTACGGGATCTGCTCGGCCACACCGCTGTTCGGCGGGTAGACCTTGACGTAGGTCGACGTCGGCCGACAGCTCGGGGCGACGCCCCGGCTGTTGGTGCGCAGGACGGCGGTCACGGTCTCGCTGGGGAAGACGGACACGGTCTCGTACGACTCGCCGGTGCGAATCGCGGAGGTACCGATCTGGCGATGCCGGGCATCCACGACACTGACGCCCGGGTATCCGCGCAACGCGCAGGTATGGGTTGTGGTGTTGGTGAACAGGATGGGGTAGTAGAGCGACCCCGCGGCGCCGTCCGGCTCGCCGACAGCCAGATCCAGGTCGGCCACACGGCAGGTCGGGGTCTTCGGCACGGCGGATGCCTGGGTGGCGCCGACCGAGGCGCCGGTGGTTGCGAGGAGGGCTGCGCACGCGATGGTCGCCGCCCGGGTCAGGACGTTGCTCATGGGCCAACTCCTGTGCCAGTGAGGGAATCTGTCCGCATCCGGGCACGACGGAATCCACAGGACGAGATCCAGGGGAGTCGGTGTCCGGAGTCGAAGTCGGTGTCCGGTATTTCGACGTGCCGTCCACGGGAGAAGTGCTCGCACCCTCGCGGAAACCTGACCGAGTGGTGCGCTCCCGCGGCTGAACGGCGCGGGCCTGATGGCACCAGTTTACCGGCCGGGGGCTCCCGCGGCCTTTCGGCGGCGGACACGCCGGAGGGGCGGTGCGCCACACGGCCCACCGCCCCTCCGCGGTCCTGCTACAGGAACGAGTTGATCTCGATCGTCTCGGTGCGGCCGGGGCCGACGCCGATCGCGGAGATCGGGGCGCCCGACATCTCCTCCAGGGCCTTCACGTACGCCTGGGCGTTCTTCGGGAGGTCCGAGAACGTCTTGGCCTTGGTGATGTCCTCGGACCAGCCGGGGAGGTTTTCGTAGATCGGCTTCGCGTGGTGGAAGTCCGTCTGCGAGTACGGGAGCTCCTCGACGCGCTTGCCGTCGATCTCGTACGCGACGCAGACCGGGATCTGCTCCCAGCCGGTCAGCACGTCCAGCTTGGTGAGGAAGAAGTCCGTCAGGCCGTTCACGCGGGTGGCGTAACGGGCGATCGGCGCGTCGAACCAGCCGCAGCGGCGGTCGCGGCCGGTGGTCACACCGCGCTCGCCGCCGATGCGGCGCAGGTCCTCGCCGTCCTGGTCGAACAACTCGGTCGGGAACGGGCCGGCGCCGACGCGGGTCGTGTACGCCTTCAGGATGCCGATGACGCGGCTGATCTTCGTCGGGCCCACGCCGGTGCCGGTGCAGGCGCCGCCGGCGGTCGGGTTCGAGGAGGTGACGAAGGGGTACGTGCCGTGGTCGACGTCGAGCAGGGTGCCCTGGCCGCCCTCGAAGAGCACGACCTTGTCCTCGTCCAGCGCGTTGTTGAGGATCAGGGTGGTGTCGGCGACGTAGCCCTTGATCTGGTCCGCGTACTGGAGCATCTCCTCCACGATCGCGCCCGCCTCGATCGCGCGGCGGTTGTACAGCTTCGCGAGGAGCTGGTTCTTGCCCTCCAGCGCCGCTTCGACCTTCTGGGCGAGGATCGACTCGTCGTACAGGTCCTGGACGCGGATGCCGATGCGGTTGATCTTGTCCGCGTACGTCGGACCGATGCCGCGGCCGGTCGTACCGATCTTGCGCTTGCCGAGGAAGCGCTCGCCGACCTTGTCGAGGGTGACGTTGTACGGCGTGATCAGGTGCGCGTTGCCGCTGATGAGCAGCTTGGAGGTGTCGATGCCGCGCTCGTTCAGGCCGCGCAGCTCGGAGAGCAGGACGGCCGGGTCGACGACGACACCGTTGCCGATGACCGGGGTGCATCCGGGGGAGAGGATGCCGGAAGGGAGAAGGTGCAGCGCGTACTTCTGGTCGCCTACGACGACCGTGTGGCCGGCGTTGTTGCCGCCCTGGTAGCGCACTACATAGTCAACGGATCCACCGAGCAGGTCGGTGGCCTTTCCCTTGCCCTCGTCACCCCACTGAGCTCCGAGCAGCACAAGAGCGGGCACAGGCGTACACCTCTTCCGGATGGGGCATGTCCAAGGTCAGGGGGCGTACGACGATGTACACCGCAGGCTGAGCCGTCGGACCGGTACCCCGGAATAGACGAAGGCCCTGGCGCAATAGCGCAAGGGCCTCTTGCACAAAGATGCTACCCGAGGAAGGACCGAGGTGTCGGCTCCAGAGCCCACCATGAGCCATGCGGGCGCGCCGGTAGGCGGCCTGCTCGTGCTCATCGACCCGGTCGCCCGCCGTCTTGACGGCGAGTCCGTGCGGATCGCGAAGGATGTTCTGTCGGCGGGAGCTGCGGCGAAAATCTGCCTCCCGGACTCGCAGGAGGAGTTTGCGCGGGCCCTTGCCCGCCGGGGCCATCGGCAGCCGGTGATCGTCGGCGACGACCGGGCGCTGGTACGGGCCGTGGGGCTGCTGCACCGCGAGCGCGGGCTCGGGGACGGGGCGGTTTCGCTGATTCCGGTGGGGCAGCTCGGGTCGCTGGGGCTGGCGCGGTCGCTGGGTGTTCCGCTGTCGGCGGTGGCGGCGGCGCGGGCGGTGCTGGACGGGGCCGTGCGGACGCGGGACCTGCTGGTGGACGACAGTGACGGGGTGGTGCTCGGGGATCTGCGGATTCCACCCGTCCGGGCGGCACCGAGACCGTCGGGGCCGTCGGTGTGGAGCGCGTACCGCTCGCTGGTGCGGACGCTGGTCCCGCCGGGGGCCCGGGTGGGGCACCGGCTGCGGGTGGAGGCGGACGGGCAGGTGCTGGTGGACGTGGACCGGGCGGTGGAGGACCTGCGGGCGGTGCCGGCGTCGTCCGGCGGGGTGATGGAGGTGACGGTCCGGCTGGCCGGCGGCGCGTCGCTGCGGGTGAAGGCGGCCTCGCTGACGGTGTCGGGCTCGGACTTCCGCTACCGGGCGGACGCGCTGGTGGCGGGCCCGGTCCGGCGGCGTACGTGGACCCTGCGGCCGGGGGCCTGGTCGCTGACGCTGCCGCGGGGGTAGCGCAGGGCGGGGCGGGTACGGCGCTGCGGGGTTACGGGTTCGGGAGGTCCAGCGTGGCCCGGTGGGCCCGCCAGCGGTCCATCATCGCGTGCATCTCGCCCTGCAGGAACTCGAAGAACGCCGCCGTCTCCGCCATGCGCGCGCCGGCCGGGGTCTCCGTGCCGACTCCGGCCGCGCCGTCGCGCAGGGTCTTCTCGAAGAGGTTCAGCACCTGGTCCCGCCGGGTGAACGTCTCGTACCAGAGCTCGTTGTGCAGGACGTACCGGTCCCGGCGGGAGCCCGGCTCCCGCTCCCGGCTGACCATGGTCACCTGCGTCAGGTAGGCCACCGCCCCCGACACCGCCGCCGGGCTGATCCGGAGCGCCTCGCTCAGCTCAGCCGAGGTCATCGATCCGCTGTCGCTCGCGAGCAGCTGCGCGAAGACCCGCGAGGCCATCCGCTGCATTCCCGCCTCGGTCAGCTGCGCGGCGAACCGCTCCACGAAGCGCGAGACCGCCGCCTCGTCGCTCCGTACGTCCTGAGCCTGCACATCCATGTCGTCCGCCACCCTTCTGACTTTATACGTTTCCCTAGCTTCACAAATTTGTGAAAGTAGCGTACGTTCAAAATCATGACGAAGGCAATCAGCGTCGCCGGACTCCACAAGGCGTTCGGCCGCACCCACGCACTGGACGGCCTCGACCTCTCGGTCGCCACCGGCGAGGTCCACGGCTTCCTCGGCCCCAACGGCTCCGGGAAATCCACCACCATCCGGGTTCTGCTGGGCCTGCTGCGCGCCGACTCCGGAACCGCCGAGCTGCTCGGCGGCGATCCCTGGGCCGACGCCGTGGAACTGCACCGCCGCGTCGCCTACGTCCCCGGCGACGTCACCCTGTGGCGCAACCTCTCCGGCGGCGAGGTCATCGACCTCTACGGGCGGCTGCGCGGAGGCCTGGACCGGGCCCGGCGCGCCGAGCTGATCGAGCGGTTCGAGCTGGACCCCACCAAGAAGGGGCGTACGTACTCCAAGGGAAACCGGCAGAAGGTCGCGCTCGTCGCCGCCTTCTCCTGCGACGCCGAACTGCTCATCCTCGACGAGCCCACCTCCGGGCTGGACCCGCTGATGGAGGGGGTCTTCCAGGGCTGCGTCGCCGAGGCGCGCGCCGCCGGGCGGACCGTCCTGCTCAGCTCGCACATCCTGAGCGAGGTCGAGACCCTCTGCGACCGGGTCAGCATCATCCGCAAGGGCCGCACGGTGGAGACGGGCACGCTGGCCGACCTGCGGCACCTGACCCGTACGTCGATCAGCGCCGAGCTCGCCGGCCCGCCGAACGGCATCGCGCACCTGCCGGGCGTGCACGACGTGGAGGTGCAGGGGCTGAAGATCCGGCTCCAGGCCGATACGGACAAGCTGGACGCCGTACTGCGCTCGCTCGCCGACTCGGGGGTGCGGTCGCTGACCTCGACCCCGCCCACGCTGGAGGAGCTCTTCCTGCGGCACTACGCGGACGGCGCTGACGCCGAGGGCGGCGCGGACGGCGCACACGGCGACGGCGGTGGCGCGAGCGTGAAGGTGGGCGTGTCGCGATGAAGGACCAACTGGCCGGCACCGGCACGCTGCTGCGCCTCGCACTGCGCCGCGACCGCGTGATGATGCCGGTCTGGATCATGGTCGTGGCGCTGCTGGTGCTCAGCCTGCCCGCCTCGCTGGAATCGGTGTACGGGACGGCCGCCGAACGGGCCCGGCTGCTCACCACGATGAACACCAACGGCTCGCTGCGCGCCCTGTACGGGCCGGCCTTCGGCGACTCCATCGGCGGCCTGACCGCATGGCGCGGCGGGGTCTTCGCCGGGGTGCTGGCCGGGGTCATGAGCCTGGTCGTCGTGGTCCGGCACACCCGCGAGGAGGAGGAGACGGGCCGTCAGGAGATGCTGTCCGCCGCGATGGTGGGCCGCCGGGCACCGCTGACGGCCGCGCTGCTGGCGGCCTTGACGGCCAACGGGCTGGCCGCGCTGCTGGTGACGGCCGGGCTCGCCGGTCGCGGGGCGGGCGGTGCGCTCGCCCTCGGGCTCGGCATCGGCGCCACCGGGATGCTGTTCGCGGCCCTTGCCGCCATCGCGGCGCAGCTCACCGAGAGCGCGCGGCTCGCGAAGGGGCTCACGGGCGCGCTGATCGGCGCGGCGTTCGTGCTGCGCGCCGCCGGGGACGCCGGGAGCGCCGGGGGTTCGAGCGTGCTGACCTGGGTGTCGCCGCTGGGCTGGCTGGAGCACGTACGGGCCTTCGCGGCCGAACGCTGGTGGGTGTTCGCCCTGTTCGCGGCGGCCGTGGCGGTGCAGGTGGCGGCGGCGTACGCGCTGGCCGGGCGCCGCGACGTCGGCATGAGCTTCCTGCCGGCCCGGCCGGGCCCGGCGGAGGGCCGGCTCGGCAGTGCGGGGGCGCTGGCCTGGCGGCTCCAGCGGGGGAGCCTGATCGGGTGGAGCCTGGCGTTCCTGGCGGCCGGGGTGGTCTTCGGCGGGATGACGGACGGGGCCACGCAGCTGGTCGGCGACAACGAACGGACTCGCGAGATCATCGAGCGGATGGGCGGGCGGAGCGGGATCGCGGACGCCTTCCTCGCGACGATGGCCGGGATGCTCGGCATGATCGCCGCCCTGTACATCGTCTCGGCGGTGCTGCGGCTGAGCGGCGAGGAGTCCGGGCAGCGCGCCGAACCGCTGCTCGCGAACGCGGTCGGCCGGCTGCGCTGGGCCGGCGGCCACCTGGCGGTGGCGTTCGGCGGCTCGGCGCTGATCCTGCTGCTGGCGGGGCTGGGCCTGGGGATCGGGCACGGGCACCATATGGGTGCGGCGGTGGGCGCGACGCTCGCCCAGCTCCCGGCGGTCTGGGTGATCGGCGCCCTCGCGGCCCTCCTGCACGGCGCCGCCCCGCGGTACGCGGTGGCCGCCTGGGCGGTGGCCGGGGGTGCGCTGACGCTGGGCTGGATCGGCCCGGCGCTGAACCTCCCGCAGGCCGCCTTGAACCTCTCGCCCTTCGCCCACCTGCCCAAGCTGCCGGGCGCCGAGGCTGTGGCCTGGGCCCCGCTGCTGGCGCTGACCGCGCTGGCGGCGGCCCTGCTGGCGGCCGGCCTGACGGCACTGCGCCGCCGGGACCTGGCGGTGTAGTACCCACCCCGAATTCTGTGAACTCTCAGAACTCCACGAGGAGTTCGTCCAGACCGCGGATGACGTACCCGTCCCGCCACCGAGGCTCCCGTACGAGCTTCAGGGGCGGGACGCCGTCTGCCAGCAGGGCCCCGAACGAGGCGGTCAGCTCCCGCCGCGCGAGCGGAGCGCCCAGGCAGTAGTGGATCCCGGCGCCGAAGCTGACATGCGGATTGTCGGCCCGTACGAGGTCCAGGGCATCGGGCCGCTCGAACCGGGCGGGATCCCGGTTCGCGGACCCGAAGAGCAGAGCGACCTCGGCTCCGCGCGGGATGAGGGTGTCGCCGATCCGGATGTCGTCGAGCACCCAGCGCTCGAACAGCTGGAGGGGGGTGTCGTAACGCATGAGTTCATCCACAGCTGTGGACAACTTTTCGGAATCGAGCGAGGCGAGCTGCTCGGGGTGGCGGAAGAGGGCCCACCAGCCGTTGACGGTGGTGTTCACGGTGGCCTCGTGGCCCGCGTTCAGCAGGAGCACGCAGGTGGAGATCATCTCCTGCTCGCTGAGCTGCCCCTCGTCATCGTGGGCGGCGATCAGACCGGAGATCAAATCCTCGCCGGGCTCCTTGCGCCGCTCGGCGATCAGCTCGCGCAGGTAGGCGCTGAACTCCACGCTCGCGCGGACCGCCCGCTGCGCGGTCTCCTCGTCCGGGCGGAGCTCGTACATCCCGCAGATGTCGGCCGACCAGGGCCGCAGCAGGGCCCGGTCCGCCTCCGGGACCCCGAGCAGCTCGGCGATCACCGCCACGGGCAGCGGCTCGGCGACGACGGTGAGAAGGTCCCCGCCCCCGTCGGCGAGGAGCTGCCCGACCAGCTCCCGGGCGAGCCGGTCCACGGCGGGCGCGAGCTGCTCCACGGTCCGCGGGGTGAACGCCTTGGACACCAGGCGCCGTACGCGCGCGTGGGCGGGATCCTCCAGGTCCAACAGGCCGTTGTCGTTGAGGACATGGAAGGGCTCGTGCCCCGGGGGCGGGGCCTCGCGGCCGAACTCCTCGTGCGAGAAGCGGTGCAGGTAGGTCCGGCCCAGTCGGCGGTCGCGCAGCAGCGCGCTCACATCGGCGTAGTGCGGCACGAGCCACTGCCCGGTGGCCTCCCACCACAGCGCCCGCCCCTGCTCCCGCAGCTCCCGGTAGGCAGGGTAAGGATCGGCAACAAACGCGGCGTCCCACGGATCAAAGCCCATCCCTTCACTGTAGAAGAAGGCCCCGCGCGCGGCCGGAACTCGCCTTGTGGGGCTGGCGCGCCGGGGGCCTAATGAGGCTTCGTTCCGATGCGGTTCCATCTCAGGGGGATGTATGGAAGCGACAGGGCCACCCGTGCCTGAGCAGCCACAGAGGCCATGGCACCGGCCGCCGGCATCGCCGGCCTCGCCGCCGCCGCTTCCGCAGCAACCTCCGGGGGCGCCTCCAGCCACCGCGGCCGGGCTGCCGGACAGTCTTGATCTGACCGTCACCAAGCGGCTCTTGTGGGTGGGCGGGGCGGTCTACCCGCTCCAGAACGTGGCCCGCGTGTACACGTTCGTCCTGAATCCGCGCCGCAAAGAAGCCGTGCTGACCTTCGTGAAGCGCTTGGCGATCACGCTCCTCACGGCGGTGGCGTTCTTGCTGTTCGCGACCGCGGCGGACACCTTCGGCCGTGATCGCGACAGCCAGGACGGCTTGATGGGGTTCGTCTTGTTCGCCTGCGCGGTGGCCATGATCTACCTCGTCGTGGAACTGCTCGCGGTGCTGACGGCGCCCTCCCACTTCGTGCTGGCCGTCGAGTCGAACGGACAGTCGACCGCGCTGGTCACCGGGGAGACCGGCCATCTGAACCGGCTCGTCCACCAGATCGCCCACGCGATCGAGAACCCGGACACGGAACTCCGCGTCCGAGTCGAGCGGCTGACGATCAGCAGCCTGAGGAACTACTACTTCGGCGACGCCGTGAACATGTACGGCGGCTCCAACAACGTGGGGATGAGAGCCGCATGAGCGGGGACAGCTACTACTTCGGCCGGACCGTCAACATGCACGGCGGTACGCACAACACCGGCATGGTCAACCACGACCCGGAGTCCGCGGCTGCCTGCCCGGCCGATCCCGCCCTCGCCGAGGCCGTCCGCGAGCTGGTCGCCCTGCTGGAGGAGCTGCGCGAGCAGGTGCCCCCGCTGACCGCGCGGTCCATCGACGATGCGCTGCCGGCCCTCTCGGCCGACTCCGGCGCGGCCCCGCCCGAGGAGCGGCACCGGGCGCTGATGGCCGTCGCGGGCATCGCCGCCACGGTCGGGGCGATCGGCCAGCCCGTTCTCGACGCCGTACGGGCCGTCCTGGAACTCCTCGCCGTCTAGCCGCCCCGCCGACGCCGCCCCGCCTGGTGACCCCGCCCCGCCTGGTGACCCCGCCCCGCCTGGTGACCCCGCTATGCCGGGGTCACCAGGCGGGTCTCGTAGGCGAACACCGCGGCCTGGGTGCGGTCGCGCAGGCCCAGTTTCACCAGGATGCGGCTGACGTGCGTCTTGATCGTGGACTCCGCGACGATGAGCCGGTCCGCTATCTCCGCGTTGGACAGCCCCTGCGCGATCAGCACCAGCACCTCCGTCTCCCGCTCCGTCAACTCCCCGATCCCCGCAGGGTCCGCCAGCTTCGGCGGGGTCGACAGCTTCGAGAACTCCAGGATCAGCCGCTTGGTGACCGTCGGCGCCAGCAGCGCCTCACCGGAGGCCACCACCCGCACCCCGTCGGCCAGCTGCCGGGCCGAGGCGTCCTTGAGCAGGAACCCGGAGGCTCCGGCCCGCAGGGCCTGGTACACGTACTCGTCGAGGTCGAAGGTCGTCAGGACCAGCACCTTCGCGTCCGTGTCTGAGGCCACGATCTCCCGCGTCGCCTCCAGCCCGTTCATCACCGGCATCCGGATGTCCATCAGCACCACGTCCGGCCGCAGCGCCGCCACCTTGGCGATGGCCTCGCGGCCGTCCACCGCCTCGCCGACCACCTCGATGCCGTCCATCGCGTTCAGCAGGACGGAGAAGCCCTCCCGGACCATCATCTGGTCGTCGACGATGAGCACCCTGATCGTCATGCCGACTGCCCCGGTGCCTGCGTCGCGTCCTGCGCCTCGCCCTGTCGTCCGCGCACCGGTATGAACACCGCCACCTCGTACCCGCCCGCCTCGGTCCCCCCGGCCGTCATCTCGCCCTCCAGCATGGCCACCCGCTCCCGCATCCCGGTGATCCCGTGCCCCGCGCCCGGCGAGGGCCGCACATCCCCGGTCGCCGCCGCATTGACCACCCGTATGCCGAGCCCGCCCAGTACGTACGAGACCTCGACGGAGGCCGCAGCCCCCGGCGCATGGCGCAGGGTGTTGCTCAGCGCCTCCTGGATGATCCGGTACGCCGACAGCTCCACACCCGGCGGCAGCTCCCGCACCGCACCCGTCACCGTCTTCTCCACGCTCAGCCCGGCCTCCCGCACATTGGCCAGCAGCCCGTCCAACGAGGCCAGCGTCGGCTGCGGGGCGTCCGGCGCCTCGTAGTCCGCGGAGCGCACCACACCCAGCACCCGGCGCAGCTCCGTCAGCGCCGCCACCGCGTTCTCCCGGATGGTGGCGAACGCCGCCTCCAGCTCCGGCGGCGGGTTCTTCACCCGGTACGGCGCGGCTTCCGCCTGGATCGCCACCACCGACATGTGGTGGGCCACCACGTCGTGCAGCTCCCGCGCGATCGTCGTCCGCTCCTCCAGCAGCGTCCGCCGGTCCCGCTCTACGGCCGTGACCTCCTGCTGCGCGCTGACCTCCTCCTCCGCTTCCCTGCGTATGTTGCGGACCGTCACCACCAGCAGCGACACCGCCAGGAGGAAGGCCATCGGCATGATCTCGACCGGCTCCCCCCGGCCGAGCACGACCGGTACCCCGATCCCGACCCCCAGGGTGATCAGCCACATCCAGCCCGCCGCCCGGGGCCTGGTCCGCATCGCGGCGAAGGTCACCGTGGCGAGGTAGGAGACGAAGGCACCCGGAGTCCAGGGCCACACGTCGTTCATGCCGGAGCCGACCACCGCGAGCGCCCCGGTGGCGGCGATGGCCGCCCAGAACGCGCCCACGGGTCGCACCAGGGTCATCAGCACCGGCGTGGCCGCGACCAGCCCCATCACGAGGGAGCTGCTCGGTACGACGTACTCCCCGCTGGTCGTGGACGTCAGCATCACCACGAAGAACGCGACGAACCCGACGACCGCATGCGGCAGATACGCCATGTACGGCCGTATCCGCCCGGGCAGCCGCCGCGTCACCGGACCGTCGGTGCGCATCGGCGCCAGCGGCCGGTACGCGAAGGCGTCCGTGATCAGATCCCGGCGCACGCTCTGGAACAGGCCGGAGGCCATCCGGAACTCGGGTGTCCGGGGGTTCGCCCGGGAGGTCGTCTCGGTCATACCCACACCGTAGGTCGGCCGCCCCCTCGTCCGCGTCGCCGCTGAAGGGGATATCTCGGCCTCCCCCTCAAGTACTACCCGGGGCACTCAGTAGCCCGTCGGACGGACCAGACCCGTCTCGTAGGCGAACACCGCGGCCTGGGTGCGGTCCCGCAGGCCCAGCTTCACCAGGATCCGCCCCACATGGGTCTTCACGGTCTGCTCGGCCACCACCAGGTGCGCGGCGATCTCCGCGTTGGACAGCCCCTGCGCGATCAGCGACAGCACCTCCGTCTCCCGCTCGGTCAGCTCGTCGATCCGCGCCTTGGAGGGCGCCCGAGGCGCCCCCATCCGGGAGAACTCCGTGATCAGCCGCTTGGTGATGTTCGGCGAGAGCAGCGCCTCGCCGGCCGCCACCACCCGGACCGCCTCCGCGAGCTGGTCGGCCGACGCGTCCTTCAGCAGGAACCCCGAGGCCCCGGCGCGCAGCGCCTCGTACACGTACTCGTCGAGGTCGAAGGTGGTCAGCACCAGCACCTTGACGGCGGAGTCCGGGGCGGCGGTGATGATCGAGGTGGCCTCGATGCCGCCCATCCCGGGCATGCGGATGTCCATCAGGACCACGTCCGGCCCGAGTCCGGCGACCTTGGCCACCGCGTCGGCCCCGTCCACGGCCTGGCCGACGACCTCGATGTCGGGCTGGGCGTTGAGGAGGACGGTGAAGCCCTGCCGGACCATCATCTGGTCGTCGGCGATCATCACCTTGATCGGGTCGGCCGGAGTGCTCATGCGTCCTCTTCAGTCCTTCTTCGTCTCGGGATCCATCGGGAGCACGGCGCTCACCTCGTACCCTCCGCCGGGGCGGGGGCCGGCGGCGAGCTCGCCCCCCAGCATGCCCGCCCGCTCCCGCATCCCGAGCAGCCCGTGCCCGGCGCCGTGGGAGGGCGGGGCCGGCCGGGTCGGGGCGCTGTTGGCGATGCACAGGTGCAGCTCGCGCGGCCCGTACGCGATGCCGACCTCCACCCGCGATCCGGGCGCGTGGCGCAGGCAGTTGCTCAGCGCCTCCTGCACGATCCGGTACGCGGTGAGCTCGACGCCCGGGGTGAGGGGCCGCCGGATGCCCGCGATCTCGGTGGTGACGGCCAGGCCGGCGCTGCGCACGTTGTCCACGAGGCCGTCCAGTTCGGCGAGGGTGGGCTGGGGATGGTGCGGGTTCGCCGGGTCGTCGGGCTGCTCGGAGCGCAGCACGCCCAGCACCCGGCGCAGTTCCGTCAGGGCCTCCAGCGCGTTCTCCCGGATGCCCGCCAGGTTCTCCTTGAGCTCCTCGGAGGGGTTCTCCACCAGGTGCGGGGCGACCTGTGCCTGGATGGAGATCACCGACATGTGGTGGGCGACGACGTCGTGCAGCTCGCGGGCGATCCGGCTGCGCTCCTCCAGCAGGGTGCGCCGGGCCCGCTCCTCCTCGGTGATCGTCTCCTGTTCGACGAGCTTGCCGCGGGCCAGGCGGGTGGCCCGCAGGGCGTAACCGAGCAGGCCGACGAAGCCGAAGAGGAGAAGTGCGGCCAGGACGCTGCTCTGGCTGTGCTCCGGTTTAAACAGCAGCTCGGCCAGACCGGTCAGCGCGATGGGGACGGCGACCGCGGCGACGGTCACCCGGGGCGGCATCCGCAGGGCCACCAGCAACAGGACGAGTGCGAACGCGGGGAGCCCGGAGGGCATCCACGGCCAGGTCTGGCCGGGGCCGACGTTGTCCTGGATCGACCAGGCGGCCACGCCCGCGGCCAGCTGGCCGAGCCACCACCCGCCGATCGGGCGGAACATCGCGAGGACGATGGCCGCGCCGGTCAGGAGCGCCGCCAGCAGCGGGATGCCGCCGTAGTCGTCGTAGTGCTCGCCCATCTGCTGCGCGGTGAGGAACCCGAAGAAGACCGCGGCGTAGATGACCACCGCGTGCGGCAGCCGGGCCAGCCAGCGCGGCCGGGACATCCTGGGCAGCGGGTCCCGCTCGATGGTGAGCAGGTCGTGGACCAGGGGCCGCAGGAGCCGGGCTCGCGGCGCGGTGGTCCTGCCGGAGTCCGCTTGCGCTTCAACTCCCGCGGCGGGTGGCTCGCTCTGCTCGTTCACGTCGTCCAGCCTAGGCATGGTGGATCACCTCTTCGGGCGCCCGCAGGGTGCGGGCCGCGGTCCGGGAGTCGGTGACCGTCCCGGCGACCGTCCGGGAGGGCGTGCTCCGCTTCGGCCGGCCGGCCTGCTCGTACGTACGGAACGCGGCCCAGCAGACGCCCAGCGCGGCGGCGAACACCGGCAGCCACAGCAGCCGGGCGGCTATCCACTGCGGGGAGTCGGGCACGGTGTGCAGCCCGGGCAGATCGGCGGGGGCCAGCAGCCCCAGGGCGGTGACGGTCATCATCGCGGTCTGGTGCCACAGGAAGATCGTCATCGCGGACAGGTTCATCAGCGCCACCTTCGCCCAGGCCCGCGGCCGACGCATGGCCCGCTCCAGCGGCCCGCGGAGCAGCAGGGCCAGCCCGCACTGGGCCAGGCCGAAGGCCACGGCGGCCAGCGTCGGCGGGTTCAGGTTCGATATCGGGGCCCCGGGGACGCCGACCATGGACGCCGGATACCCACCCCAGAGGACAAGCCCGACGGTGGCCGCGGCGCCGGCGCCGAACAGCAGGGCTGCCGGGGCGCGCCGGGCGAACGCCCCGCGGGACCAGGCGGCGCCCAGGGCGTAGGGGACGAGCCAGCCGGCGGCCACATTGACCCAGCCGATCCACTCGGGCCCGCCGAGGCCGAACCGCCACACGTCAACACCGGCCACCACGGCCAGCGGCCACAGTGGGCTCAGCCGGGCCACGAGCGGCGTGGCGGCGGTCAGCACGGCGAAGACGAGGAGGAACCAGAGCGGGGAGAGGACGAGCTTGACCAGCGTCTGGACCGTGCTCGGCTCGGCGCCGCCGAGCAGCATCCCGGCCGCCGTCACGGCCCATAAGGCGAGCACCGCGGCGACCGGCCGGAACAGCCGCGACAGCCGCTGCCCGACCCACACCCCGTACGGGACCCCGCGCTCGCGCGCCGAGGCGTGGCCGCGGGCCGCGACATGACCGCCGACCAGGAAGAACACGGCCAGCGTCTGGAACACCCAGGACACCGGCGCCAGCCACGGCAGGTGGGCCAGCGGACTGGTGGTGCTCAGGCCGCCGTTGGCGGTGGTCAGCGCGGTCACCAGCCAGTGGCCCAGGACCACGCCGAGGATGGCGAAGGCCCGCAGGGCGTCCACGGTCCGGTCCCGGTCGGCGGGTGTCCCGGCGTCGATGCGGTCCGCGAGGACGGACCAGCGGGCGCGGAGCTCAGGCATGGGGAACCTCCGGGGCGGTGCCGAGGACGATGCGGGTCAGGCTGTCGAGGGACGCGGTGCCGGGCTTGAGGTAGTCGCTGTGGCCGCCGGGGCCGGCGGCGAAGGGCCGGGCCCCGAAGGCCGGGTCGACGGGGTCGGTGCCGAAGCCGACCCCGCCGAGGCGGACATGGGGGACATGGCCGATCCAGTCGGACCCGCCGCGCCCGGCCCAGACCCGGGCGCCGGTCGGCAGTTCGGCGGCGGAGCCGGCGCCGGTGCCGGGGCTGCCGAACAGGGCGATGTCGGCGACTTCGGGGCCGGTGCGGGTCCGGGCGCAGACCACGGACCCGTACGAGTGGCAGAGCAGGGAGAGCCGGGCGCCTGGCGCGGCGGCCCGCCCCAAGCGGTCGAGGAAGGGGCCCAGTTCAGCGGCCGCCGCATCCGCCCGGTCGGCGGTCAGGACGGTCGCGCTGACCGTACCGGGGGTGTCGTACCCGAGCCAGGCGACCACGGCGGATCGGGGATGCTCGGCCTGGAGGCGCTGCTGCAGGGCGACGGCCCCGGCGCGCAGCCGCTGGTAGGTGTCCAGCGTGGTGTCGGAGCCGGGCACCAGGACGGCGACCCGGTCGGCGGTCTCCAGATCGCCGAGCACCTCGACGGCCCGGCCCTTGCCGCGGCCGTCGAAGGCGAGGAACCGGGCGGTGCCGTCCGCCTCCATGGCGTGCAGTTTCGCTGCGCGGCCGGTGCGGCCGGCGCCCTGCGCCATCCGGGCCGCCTCGGCGAGGTCGGCGCGGTGGGCGGCGTACCGGTCGGGAAGCGTGGCGTGTTCGGCGAGTACGGCGGGCGCCGGAGCGGGGACGTCGGCAGAGGCGGCGGCGGACACGGGGAGCACGACGGCCGCGGCGACGAGCCCGGCCAGCAGGGTGCGCCGCAGCCGGCCGCGGGGTCGTCCTGCGCGGCGTCCAACGGGGGGTCCTGCGGCGCGGGTCATGGCGGGGTCCCTTTTCCTTCGCTCGATCCAGAGGAGCTGTGCTCGCGTCATCTCTGGTTTCGAAGTTAGGAATTGAGGGGCATCGTCGGCGTCCCGCTGCGGAGCCCCCTTTCCGCATAGCTCTCAGGTATGACAGGGCAGACCTGAGAGCCACACCCGAAGAGGTCGGCCATCCATGGGGATGCATCCCCCGGACCCGGGACCCGGGACCCCGGACGTAGCCGCCCGGGGTGTCAGCTCGTGCTGATCGGTGCGCTTTGCTCGGCGTCGAGCTGGTGGTCAGCCCAGATGTAGCTTTCGGGCAGCAGGTCGGTGATGGAGACGGTCCGGAGGCTGTCGCCCGCACCGATGACGACCAGCTCGGCGCAGGGGCCTCCGGTGAAGTGGTAGGCGTTCACCGCGGTGACGATCCGGCCGTCCAGGGCGCGGGCCGCAGCCGCCGTGGTGTGGTTGTCGCCCTGGCAGCGAGTGGCTGCGATATGCCTCGCGGCCCGGATCAGTTCATGGTCGACGCGGTCGGTCCGTGTGGTCATCTTCTCTGCCTTCATGCGCTGTCAGCCGAAGTTGGCCTCGGTGCCACCTGGCAGGGTGAACGTTGCCTGATGCGGAACTAGGGTCCCGGGATGACCAACGACGACTGGCGCAACGACCGCATAGGCAGCGCGCATCGGGGCGGGAATCCGACCGTCCTGCGCCGCCTCGACCAGGGCTTCGCCGTGATCGGGGACCGGCAGTTCCTCCCCGGGTACGCGGTGCTGCTGACCGACGACCCGTCAGTGACCCGGCTTTCGGATCTCCCGCGGGCGCGCCGGATGGCGTACCTCGGTGACATGGAGCGGCTCGCCGAGGCCGTCGAACGGGCCTGCCGGCGGCTCGACCCGGCCTTTCGGCGGGTGAACATCGAGATCCTGGGCAACACCGACCCGTACCTCCACGCCCACATCTGGCCCCGCTACGACTGGGAGCCCGCCGACCGGGTCCGCATGCCGGTGTGGCGGTACGAGCAGGAGGAGTACTGGCGGGGCGGTCGCCACGAGCTCGGTCCCCGGCACGACGGGCTGCGCGTCGTCATCGGGGAGGAGTTGGACCGGCTGGCGGAGACGGAGAGGTAGCCGCGCGCGGCTACGGCGTCGTCGCTTCGCGGCCACCGGCCGTATCGGCCGTATCGGCCAGCAGCGTGTCCAGGGCCTTCGTGAGGCGGTCCAGGACCTCGACCGTTTCCGTGAAGGCCGCCTCGCCCAGTTCCTCCGCGAGGCGGGTGGCCAGGACGGCGTGGGCCGGGGTGATGCGGGCCACGGCGGCACGCCCCTCCTCCGTCGGGCGGAGCAGCTTCGCGCGCCGGTGGGCCGGGTTCGGGACGTACTCCGCGAGGCCCTTCGCCGCCAGCAGGTCCGCGATGCGCTGGACGCTCTGCCGGGTGATGCCCATGACCCGGGCGATCCCCGCCACCGGCAGCGGCTCCCGGAGCACCGCGCCCAGCACCTGCCACCAGGCCGCGGTCAGCCCGGCCGGTCTGGCCAGCTCCTCCGAGATCGCGAGGAACCGGCCGTTCAGGCCGAACACCCCGAGCGCGGTGCGGCTCAGCAGGTCCTGCCGGGCCCGTACCGGCGAAGCGTCAGGCATCGCCGCGCTCCCCCGCCGCCATCAGCACCGGGAACGCGCTCGCGTCCGAGTCGTGGAACAGGCGGTACCAGGCGTCCAGGACCTCCGGCCCGTAGACGTCCAGCCGGGCGAAGACCTCCCGGGCGAAGGCCACCGGTTCCGTCGGGCCCGCCGTGATCAGATCGCCGTCCGTCACCGCGTCGGCCTCGACGTACCGCCCGGCGCCCGCGTAGCCCGGCTGCCCCGCGAGGTAGCCGGCGGCCGCGCCGGTGTGGGCGTACGCGTCGAGCAGGCCTTCCCGGGCCAGGCCGGCCGTGGCTCCGCAGATCGCCGCGACCGGGACCCCGGCCGCCAGGAACTCGCGCGCCTTCGCCGCGAAGGGGGCCAGGTCGTCGCCGGAGTCCCAGAGCGAGGCGCCGGTCAGGATGAGGAGCGAGGAGTCCTCGGGCGAGAGGTCCGCGAGGGCCAGGTCGGGCTGGATGCGGACGCCGCCCATGGTGGTGACGGGCACTCCGGCGGCGAAGCCGACCGTACGGACCCGGCGGCCGCGCTGGGTCAGGTGCGCGGTGGTGTGGCCGGTCTCCCAGTCCGCGTACGTGTCGTACACCGCGAGGTGGACCGGCCGGGTGGACGGAGTGGACGCAGTGGACTTCGTCATCTTCATCGCCTCTTCCATCGGTATGACAGTAGGCTGTCACTTCGACAGTGTGCTGTCAATCACCTGGTTCCGCATCCCGTTCCGCACTCCGTGCCACATCCTGTGGCGACAGACTGCCGAGGCCCGGCCCCCACCCGCAGACAGTCCGCCGATATCCCCTCCCACCTGGGCACTCTTAGCGTGGCCGCATGACCCCTCACGTCACCACGGGCAACCCCGCAGACATCGCGGCCGCCGGCGCGGCCGTCAAGGCCGCCGACCGCGCCCACGTCTTCCACTCCTGGTCCGCCCAGGCCCTGATCGACCCGCTCGCCGTCGCCGGGGCCGAGGGGTCGTACTTCTGGGACTACGACGGCAACCGCTACCTCGACTTCTCCTCCCAGCTGGTGAACACCAACATCGGCCACCAGCACCCCAAGGTCGTCGCCGCGATCCAGGAGCAGGCCGCCCGGCTCTGCACCCTCGCGCCCGGCTTCGCCGTCGACGTCCGCTCCGAGGCCGCACGCCTCATCGCCGAGCGGACCCCGGGCGACCTGGACAAGGTCTTCTTCACCAACGGCGGCGCCGAGGCCGTCGAGAACGCCGTCCGCATGGCCCGTCTGCACACGGGCCGGCAGAAGGTGCTGTCGACGTACCGCTCGTACCACGGGGCCACCGCCGCCGCGATCAACCTGACCGGCGACCCGCGCCGCTGGCCCTCCGACACGGCCGCCGCCGGGGTCGTGCACTTCTGGGGCCCGTTCCTCTACCGCTCGCCGTTCCACGCCGCCACCGAGGCCGAGGAGTGCGAGCGCGCCCTCGCGCACCTCGCCGACACCATCGCCTTCGAGGGTCCGGCGACCATCGCCGCGATCATCCTGGAGAGCGTGCCCGGCACCGCCGGGATCATGACCCCGCCGGCCGGCTACCTCGCGGGCGTACGCGAGCTCTGCGACCGCCACGGCATCGTCTTCATCCTCGACGAGGTCATGTCCGGTTTCGGCCGGACCGGCAAGTGGTTCGCCGCCCAGCACTGGGACGTCACCCCCGACCTGATCACCTTCGCCAAGGGCGTGAACAGCGGGTACGTGCCGCTCGGCGGCGTCGCCATCTCCGGCGCCATCGCCGAGACCTTCGCCACCCGCCCCTACCCCGGCGGCCTGACGTACTCCGGCCACCCCCTGGCCTGCGCCGCCGCCGTGGCGACGATCAACGCCATGGAGGAGGAGGGTGTCGTCGAGCACGCCGCCCACCTCGGCGCCAACGTGATCGGCCCGGCGCTCGCCGAGATCGCCGAGCGGCACCCGTCGGTCGGCGAGGTCCGCGGCCTGGGCGCGTTCTGGGCGCTGGAGCTCGTACGCGACAAGGAGACGCGCGAGCCGCTCGTCCCGTACAACGCGGCCGGGGCCGACAACGCGCCGATGGCCGAGTTCGCCGCGGCCTGCAAGGCCTCCGGCCTGTGGCCCTTCGTCAACATGAACCGGACGCACGTCGTGCCGCCGTGCACCATCACGGAGGCGGAGGCCAAGGAGGGCCTGGCCCTGCTGGACGAGGCGCTGACGGTCGCGGACCGGCACACCACGGCGGCCTGACCGGCGGCGTCCGATCAGGTAACGGCCGAGGTTCGACCGGTTTCAGCCTCGCTGTCTGGCCTAAGGTGTCCGAAAGTTCACTGAAGGAGACGGACCCCTATGTCAGGCAGCGGCGCTGTCACCCGCAACACACTTCGCCAGCAGATCGCGGACGCGCTGCGCGACGAGGTGCTGGCGGGACGCCTGCCACCGGGCACCGAGTTCACGGTCAAGCACATCGCCGAGCAGTACGAGGTCTCCGCGACCCCCGTACGCGAGGCACTGGTCGACCTCGCGGCCCAAGGGCTGCTGGAATCGGTTCAGCACCGGGGCTTTCGCGTGCGCGTCTTCTCCGTGGACGACTACCGGGGCATGATCGAGGCCCGTACGCTCATAGTGGACGGGATCTTCCGGCGGCTCGTCGAGCGCGGCACCGCGCCCGGCTCCGGCGAAATGCTGGTGTCGGTGCGCCGTCGTGCCGAGGAGGCGTGCAGGGCCGCGCAGAGCGGTTCCCTCGAAGTGCTGATCGGCTACGACCTGCGCTTCTGGAGGGAGCTGAGCGGGCTGGTCGGCAACACGTACATCTCGGAGTTCCTGCACCGTATCCGGGTGCAGTGCTGGGTCTTCGCCGTACCGCACCTGAAGGCTGCGCCGGATCTGCACACCGGACTGTGGTCCGGCCACAACGAGCTGGTGGACGCGGTGACCCGGGCCGACGCCGACGAGGTACGCAGCCTCGTGTACGCGTACAACCAGCACGGGCTGGACTGGGCCGCGGGCCTGAAGGCGGTCGGCGCATGACCGACACGACCGCAACCGGCGAAGCCGAAGCCCCCGAAGCCCCCGCCTGGCTCGGTGCCGTCGGCCTCTCCGTCGTCATCCCCGCCCACGACGACGCGCACCGGATCGGCCCGACGCTCGACGCCTTCCGCGCCCACCTCGACGCCCGCCACGGCAGCGGCCCCGGCGACTGGGAGCTCGTCGTCGTCGACGACGCCTCCACCGACGCCACCGCCGCCCTCGTCGAAGCCGCGGCGGCCGACGAGCCCCGGATCCGGCTGATCCGCTCCGAGCACCACCGCGGCAGGGGCGCGGCGCTGCGCGCCGGAGTGCTCGCCTGCGCCGGGGAGCGGGTGCTGCTCGCGGACGCCGGGCCCGGGACGCCGCCGGCCGAGCTGGACCGACTGGAGCAGGCTCTCGGCGAAGAGGGCCAAGGCACGGCCGCCGCCCTCGGCCGGTCGGGAAACCGCCTGGTCCGCGCCCTGGGCATCCCCGGGATACCGGGCTTCCGCGCCGACACCTGCGGCTTCGCCCTCTTCGACGGGGACCGGGCGCGGGCCGCCTTCGGCGCCTCCGTCCTCGACGGCCCGGCCATCGACGCCGAGGTACTGCGCTGGGTACGCCGCCAGGGCTGGCACGTGGCCGAGGTACCGGTGCGCCGCACCCCGGACCCTGCGCCGCGCCCCCGCCGCGCCGTCGGCGACCGCCGCCGCGCGCTGGCGGAACTCCTCCGGCTGAACGCCGGCGGCCTCGCCGTCGCCGCCGTCTTCATCGCCCTCTCCGCGTACGTCTTCCACGGCCTGTGGGCGGACCTCGACGGCCGCTACCTCAAGGACGCGCTCCAGGACCAGAACCAGTGGGAGTGGTTCGTCGGTGTTGCCACCGACAACATCACCCACCTGCGCAATCCACTCTTCACCACGGCCCAGGGCATGCCCGACGGCGTGAACCTGATGGCCAACGCCACGATGCTCGGCCTGACCGTCCCGCTGATCCCGGTCACCCTCCTGTTCGGGGAGACGGTCACCTTCGCGCTCGTCCTCACGCTCGGCATGGCCGCCAGCGCCTGGACCTGGTACTGGCTGATCCGCCGCCGCCTCGTGCAGAGCCGCTGGGCCGCCGCCGCCGGCGGGGCGCTCGCCGCGTTCGCGCCGCCGATGGTCTCGCACGCCAACGGCCACCCGAACTTCGTCGTCCTCTTCATGCTCCCGCTGATCATCGACCGGGCCCTGCGCCTGTGCGAGGGGCGCGACATCGTCCGCGACGGGGTCCTGCTCGGGCTGTTCGCGACGTACCAGATCTTCCTCGGCGAGGAGCCGCTGCTCATCGCCGCGCTCGGCATGCTGGTCTTCTCGCTGGCGTACCTGCTGGTCGACCGGCGGCGCGCCCTCGCGGCCGCACGGCCGCTGGGCCTGGGCCTGGTCATCGCCGCCGGCGTCTGCGTACCGCTGCTGATCTTCCCGCTGTACTGGCAGTTCTTCGGCCCGCAGAGCTACCACTCGGTGCTGCACGGGGACAACGCCGGGAACAGCCCGCGCGCCCTGGTCGAGTACGCCTCCCGCTCGCTCTTCGGCGACGCCGAGACGGCCGGGCGGCTCTCCCTGAACACCACCGAGCAGAACGCCTTCTACGGCTGGCCGCTGCTGGCGCTCGGCGTGGCCGTGTGCGTGTGGATGTGGCGCAACAGGGTCGTCCGGGCGCTCGCGATCACCGGCGCCGTGACCCTGGCGCTGTCCCTCGGGCCCTGGGTGCCCGTCCCGCGTACGGACGTCGTGCTGCCGGGGCCGTGGCGGCTGATGGTGAAGCTGCCGCTGTTCGAGTCGGTGATCGAGGGGCGCGTGGCGATGGTGTGCGCCCCCGTACTGGGCGTACTGCTCGCGCTCGCGCTGGACCGGATCGTACGGATGCGCACGCGCGAGCTGCGCACGCTCGGCCTGCTCGGGGTGGCGGCGGCGCTGATCCCGGTGCTGCCGCTGCCGCTGGCCGTACGGGAGCGGGCGCCGGTGCCGGCGTTCATCACCTCGGGGGCCTGGAAGGGGTACGTCAAGGAGGGCGAAGCACTCGTCCCGGTACCGCTGCCGGACCCGGGGCAGGCGGACGCGCTGCACTGGCAGGTGGAGTCGGACTTCGGCTTCCGGCTGGCCGGGGGCTACTTCAACGGCCCGTGGGGGCCCGACCGGATCGGCATCTACGGGGCCACCCCGCGGCACCTCTCGAACCTCCTGCGGGACGTCCGGTACGGGGCTCAGCCGCCGGCGATCACCCCGCAGTGGCGGGAGCAGGCCCGGCAGGACCTGGAGTTCTGGAAGGCGGGCGCGGTCGTGCTGCCGTTCCAGGACCGGGGGGTGGAGCTGCGGGACATGATCAGCGAGCTGCTGGGCCGGCAGCCGCAGAAGGTCGAGGACGTCTGGGTCTGGAGGGTGGGTCCGGGGCAGGTGTAGCGGGCGGCTCGGGCGCGGGTGCGGCGGGCGGCTCCGGCGCCGGTCGTGCCTGATGGGGGCCGGTTACCGCCGCGGGTTCGCCAAGGGTTCCGCTACAGGTTCTGCGCAGCCCTTCGCGGAGGGTGTTCGGCGCACTACGCTGGCCGGATCGGCGACACCGACTGATCGGAGCCCGCGTGGCCTGTGACCTGTGGCTGGTCCCCCTTGTCGACGTGCTGTGCCACAGCCCCGACAACCCGTTCGCGGAAGAGATCGCCGCGTACGACAAGGCACTGGGCGCGGCGGGGCTGCCGTCGGTGCCCGTGTTCGCGTACATGCCGGGCCTGAGCGGGGACGTGGCCCCCGTGGCCGGCTTCGACTACGACGCCCTGCACTTCCTGCGGCGGGCGTACCTGCTGCAGATCTGCGGGCTGCCGGTGACTCCGGTGGACGAGCTGGGCGGGGACTACGAGCAGCTGCTGGAGATGTTCGAGTCGACGGCGCAGCAGTCGCACCTGGTGTGGCACTACGACCACGCCGGGGCGTACGTGCCGGTGGATTTCGCGGCTCCGCTGGCCAACGAGGAGCTGTTGGCCGGGGGCGGTCCGCTGGGGTCGGCGCAGGGGCTGCTGCGCGAGCTGATGGTGGTGGCGCCGGCGATCGGGATCGACCCCGGGAATCCGCCGGTGGCGCCTGCGGCGCCGGGACGGCCCACGTCCTTGGAGGAGCCGGCGGGGCCGATCCCGTACGACGAGAGCCCCTTCGCGCGGGAGCGGCACGTGTGGCTGGGGCTGCATGCGGCCGCGACGCGCAGCCTCGGACAGGGCTCGATGATCATCTTCAGCTGATGCCGCCGGGTCGGGGGCTCGCCCCCGGCCCCTCACACGTCGGCGGGCCTGGTCAGCGGGGCTGTTCCGGGGGGCGCTGGCGGGGCATGTTGGGGCGGGTGCCCGGGGGGAGGGGGAAGCGGGTCGGGGGGAGGCCCGCTTCGGCCCGGGACGAGGGGGCGCCGAGCGACTGCATCACCAGCGGAGCCGGCCCCGACGAGAACTCCACCATCCACTCCGCGGTCTCGGACCGCACCAGCTCCGTCACGTCCTCCGAGAAGCGGCGCAGCACGGTCAGGCACCGCTCCGCCGCCTCGCTCGCCGTGCCCTCCGTGGGCCCCAGGACCTCCCGTACGTTCTCCGAGGCCCAGTCGAACTGCAATGTCTGCAGGCGGCGCTGTACCGCCTGCGCCGTCGCCACGTCCCGCATCCAGCCCGACGTCATGCCGAAGAACCGGTCGCAGGCCAGGCACGCCGCGGCCAGCAGCAGCGAGAGGTACCCGTACGGGGCCACGCCCGGCGCGGCCCCCGTCAGCTCCAGCAGCGGAATCGCGGCTCCGGCCACCGCCCCGGCCGCCGCGCCGATCCGCAGTACGCGAGCGCCCCGGCGCTTCCACGCCCGGTCGGACAGATACCACTCCGCGGTGCGCAGCGCATCGGCCTCGACCCGCCGGTAGAGCTCGTCCAGCCGCTCGGCCGGCTCGCCCCAGTCCCCGAGGGGGAACGGCCCACCGGTCAGATCGCCCGCCGCCATCGGTCCGCCGCCCTCCTCCCGGGAGTCCCGGGGTTCCCGGGGATCCCGGGGTGGCCCCTCGGGCTGCATCTCCGGCTGGCTCACCCGGCACTCCCTCTGCCTGCGCTGACGTGTGGTGGTGCGCGTGTGCGCAATGATGCGCATGCTCTTCCTACCTTCGAATGGCGGCCGATGGGCGACGAATCCCCGGTTTTCCGCCCGCAAGGAGGTCTCCATCAGGTACGCGCACGCCCCGTCTCTCACTCGAAAGAGTTGGTCCTCACGGCGTAGGGCGCGCCGAGCGGGGAGCACGTAGGCTCGGATTGACCAAGCTGTCCCAGGCTTGGACAGACGTGACGGAGTGAGTGACCTGTGATTCCCGGTGGTGGCCAGCCCAACATGCAGCAGCTGCTGCAGCAGGCCCAGAAGATGCAGCAGGACCTTGCCGCGGCCCAGGAGGCGCTCGCCCAGGCCGAGGTCGAGGGCCAGGCCGGCGGCGGCCTGGTGAAGGCGACCGTCACCGGCTCCGGTGAACTGCGCGCGCTGGTGATCGACCCCAAGGCCGTGGATCCGTCGGACACCGAAACCCTCGCCGACCTGGTCGTCGCGGCGGTCCAGGCGGCCAACGAGAACGCCCAGGCGCTCCAGCAGGAGAAGCTCGGCCCGCTGGCCCAGGGCCTGGGCGGCGGCAGCGGCATCCCCGGCCTCCCGTTCTAGCCCTCCATCCCACCCCCCATAGCGAAAGAAGGCAGTCCGTGTACGAAGGCGTGGTCCAGGACCTGATCGACGAACTGGGCAGGCTGCCCGGCGTCGGGCCCAAGAGCGCGCAGCGGATCGCCTTCCACATCCTGCAGGCCGAGCCCACCGACGTCCGCCGCCTCGCGCACGCGCTGCTGGAGGTCAAGGACAAGGTCCGGTTCTGCGCGGTGTGCGGGAACGTGGCGCAGGAGGAGCGGTGCAACATCTGCCGCGATCCGCGCCGCGACACCACGGTCATCTGCGTGGTGGAGGAGCCGAAGGACGTCGTCGCGATCGAGCGGACCCGCGAGTTCCGGGGCCGGTACCACGTCCTCGGCGGCGCGATCAGCCCGATCGAGGGCGTCGGCCCGGACGACCTGCGCATCCGCGAGCTGCTGGCGCGCCTCGCGGACGGCGAGGTGACCGAGCTGATCCTCGCCACCGACCCGAACCTGGAGGGCGAGGCGACCGCCACGTACCTCGCCCGCATGATCAAGCCCATGGGCCTGAAGGTCACCCGCCTGGCCAGCGGGCTCCCCGTCGGGGGAGATCTGGAGTACGCGGACGAGGTCACGCTCGGGCGGGCCTTTGAAGGAAGGCGACTTCTCGATGTCTGACGCAACGCTGCACGCCCTGGCCCAGGATCCGGACGACTTCGCCGTCCAGATCGCGGACCAGATCGAGTCCTTCATCGTCGCGGTCACCGAGGTGGCCAAGGGCGAGGACCCGGACAGCGCGGTGCCCTTCCTCCTCCTGGAGGTGTCCCAGCTGCTGCTGGCGGGCGGCCGGCTGGGCGCGTACCAGGACGTCCTGCCCGACGAGCGCTACGAGCCCGACCTCGGTCCGGAGCCGGACGTGGACGACCTGCGCGAGCGGTTCGCGATCATGCTGGAGCCGGTCGACGTCTACTCCGAGGTCTTCGACCCGTACGAGCCGCGCAAGGCCCCGGTGGCGCACCGGATCTCCGACGATCTGGCCGACGTGGTGGCCGACCTGCGGCACGGGCTGATCCACCACCAGTCGGGCCGCGTCACGGAGGCGCTGTGGTGGTGGCAGTTCTCGTACTTCACCAACTGGGGCCCGACGGCCTCGGCCACCCTGCGCGCCCTCCAGTCGCTGATCGCGCACGTACGGCTGGACCAGCCGCTGGAGGCCCTGGACGGCCTGGACACCGACGAGGACCTGGCCGAGGACGACCTCGCCGAGCAGGCCGGACGGGTGATGGCCGAGGAAATCGGTGCCCGGCTGGGCCTGCCGGGGAAGTAGGGAGCCGGGACAGCGGGGAACCCGAGCGGGGTACCCGTCGGGCGGGGGAACTCAAACTCCGGTCTGTTCGTCTCATGATGTGGTACGAAGCGGTCGGATCGCGACCGCTCGTTACACTGCACCAGCAATGAGACGGACTGAGCGAGGAGCGCACGTGGGCCTTGTCGTGCAGAAGTACGGAGGCTCCTCCGTAGCCGATGCCGAGGGCATCAAGCGCGTCGCCAAGCGGATCGTGGACGCCAAGAAGAACGGCCACCAGGTGGTCGTCGTGGTTTCCGCGATGGGCGACACGACGGACGAGCTGATCGATCTCGCCGAACAGGTATCCCCGATGCCTGCCGGGCGTGAATTCGACATGCTGCTGACCGCCGGAGAGCGTATCTCCATGGCCCTGCTGGCCATGGCGATCAAAAACCTGGGCCACGAGGCCCAGTCGTTCACCGGCAGCCAGGCAGGCGTCATCACCGACTCGGTCCACAACAAAGCGCGCATCATCGATGTCACGCCGGGCCGTATCCGCACCGCGCTGGACGAGGGCAACATCGCCATCGTCGCCGGCTTCCAGGGCGTGTCGGCGGACAGCAAGGACATCACCACCCTCGGCCGGGGCGGCTCGGACACGACCGCCGTCGCGCTCGCCGCGGCGCTGGACGCCGAGGTCTGCGAGATCTACACCGATGTCGACGGCGTCTTCACCGCGGATCCCCGCGTCGTGAAGAAGGCCCGGAAGATCGACTGGATCTCGTCCGAGGACATGCTGGAGCTCGCCGCCTCCGGTTCCAAGGTGCTGCTGCACCGCTGTGTCGAGTACGCACGCCGATACAACATCCCGATCCACGTCCGCTCGTCCTTCTCGGGACTGCCGGGCACCTGGGTCAGCAACGAGAATCCGCAAGGGGACGAGCAGGTGGAGCACGCCATCATCTCCGGAGTCGCTCACGACGTCTCCGAAGCCAAGATCACGGTCGTCGGCGTACCGGACAAGCCGGGCGAGGCCGCGGCGATCTTCCGCGCCATCGCGGACGCCGAGATCAACATCGACATGATCGTGCAGAACGTGTCCGCCGCGTCCACGGGCCTGACGGACATCTCCTTCACCCTCCCCAAGACCGAGGGCCACAAGGCCATCGACGCGCTGGAGAAGGCCAAGGGCGCCATCGGCTTCGACTCGCTGCGCTACGACGACCAGATCGGCAAGATCTCCCTGGTCGGCGCGGGCATGAAGACGAACCCGGGCGTCACCGCCTCCTTCTTCCAGGCGCTGTCCGACGCGGGCGTCAACATCGAGCTGATCTCGACCTCCGAGATCCGCATCTCGGTAGTGACCCGCCAGGACGACGTCAACGAGGCCGTCCGCGCCGTGCACACGGCCTTCGGCCTCGACTCCGACAGCGACGAGGCCGTCGTCTACGGAGGCACCGGACGATGACCGCCACCCGGTCGACCCCGGCTCCGGCGCTCGCCGTGGTCGGGGCGACCGGAGCAGTCGGCTCCGTGGTGCTCCAGATCCTGTCCCAGCGGGCGGACGTCTGGGGCGACATACGCCTGATCGCCTCCGGGCGCTCGGCCGGCCGCATGCTGGCCGTGCGCGGGCAGGAGTGCGAGGTGCTCGCCCTCACCGAGGACGCCTTCGAGGGCATCGGCCAGGGCGATGTGGTGCTGTTCCTGACTCCGGCCGAGGTCTCTGCCCGCTGGGCCCCGGTCGTCGTCACGCGCGGAGCCGTCGCCGTCGACCAGTCCGCGGCCTTCCGCGAGGACCCCGAGGTGCCGCTGGTGGTGCCCGAGGTCAACGCGCGGGCCGTACGGGTGCGCCCGCGCGGGATCGTCGCGAGCCCGGACTGCGTCACCGCCGCGATGATCGCGACCCTGGGCGCGCTGCACGCCGAGTACGGGCTGGCCGACCTGACCGTGTCCTCGTACCAGGCCGCGAGCGCGGCCGGCCGGGCCGGCTCCGAGGCGCTGCGCCGCCAGCTGTCGCTGGTCGCCGGGACCTCCCTGGGCGAGCAGACCGGGGACGTGCGCCGCGCCGTCGGCGAGGACGCGGGTCCCTTCGCGGCCCCGCTCGCGCTGAACGTGGTGCCGTGGTCCGGCGAGCTGCGCGCGGGCGGCTGGTCCTCGCACGAGCTGGCCGTACGGGCGCAGACCCGCCGGGTCCTGCACCTGGACGCGCTCCCGGTGGCGGTGACCTGCGTGCAGGTGCCCGTGCTGACCGGGCATTCGCTGAGCGTACGGGCGCGGTTCGAGGCCGAGGTGGACGCCTCGGACGCCCGGGAGATCCTGGAGGCCGCGCCCGGCGTGGTCGTGGTGGACGATCCGGCGGCCGGGGAGTTCCCGACTCCGGTGGACGCGGCGGGGACGGATCCGGCGTGGGTGGGGCGGCTGCGGGCCTCGCTCGACGATCCGCGCTCCCTGGAGTTCTTCGTGTGCGCGGACAATCTCCGCAACGGGGCCGCCCTGAACGCCACTCAGATCGCGGAACTGATCGCTGGTGAATTCGCGTAATTCACTTTGTAGGATCAGTGCTGATCCCTTGATCAAGGTGATGGCCTGACTGCCGCCTGGACGGGCGGGGCAATCAGGAAGAGCGGGTACGCATGAGGGCTATGGGGATTTTGCTGGTGAGGCGGCCTCACGCGTACAACCCTGGTGGGGGGACGCGTGTCCAACTGGCGTGGCAGAGGCACTTCTCGACTTCGCCGTCGTACCGGCGCGCAGCGCACTCGGTGCGCCGCTCCGGCCTTCCCGCATGCCCGCGCCCGGCGGGTTCCCGGTGATCCTTCCCGTTCCGCCGGCCGCAGCGCCGATCGCCGTGCCCTCCGCCGTACCGACCCGGGGCGGCCGCGTGCCCGCGCCCCGCGATAGCGCGGAGGCCGCGGGGAGCGGGGAGGAGGCGGCCGCCCAGTCCGCCGTTGCCGCGTCCGGATCCGCGTCCGCTGCCGGCGCCGCGTCCGCGAAGGCCGAGCCTGTGGTCGTCGCGGGCACCACGGTCGACCACCTCACCGAGACCTACCAGGCCCACTACCGCTCGCTGCTCGGCCTGGCCGCGCTGCTCCTCGACGACACCGCCTCCTGCGAGGACGTCGTCCAGGAGGCGTTCATCCGGGTCCACTCGGCGCGCAACCGGGTTCGCGATCGGGACAAGACACTGGCGTATCTGCGCCAGACCGTCGTCAACCTCTCGCGCTCCGCGCTGCGCCGCCGCATCCTCGGCCTCAAGCTGCTCTCGAAGCCGATGCCGGACATGGCCAGTGCCGAAGAGGGCGCGTACGACCAGCTGGAACGGGACGATCTCATCAAGGCGATGCGCGGACTCCAGCGGCGTCAGCGCGAGGTGCTGGTGCTGCGGTACTTCGCGGACATGACGGAGGTCCAGGTCGCCGAGACGCTCGGCGTCTCGCTCGGCTCGGTCAAGGCGTACGGATCGCGGGGCATTGCCGCGCTGCGGGTGGCGATGGAGGCTGCGCAGTCATGATGGACGACCACACCTCGCCGGGCGGGGCGGGCGAGGAACAGGCGCTGCGGAGCCTGCTGCACGGAGCCGTCGAGGGGCTGGAGCCCTCCGAGGGCGCACTGGAGCGGCTGCGGCACGCCGTCCCCGTACGCAGGACCCGCAAGCGGCAGGCTCTCGTCGGGGCGGCTGCGGCCGCGCTGCTGGCCGGTACGGCCATCCCGGCGGCCCTGCACCTGCACATCACCGGCAGCGAGGGTTCCGCCGCCGACCACTCCGCCATGGCCGGGCACGGTGAGCAGCCCGGGACCACGGCCGGTGGCGGCGCCTCCGATCCGCACCAGGACGGTGCGGGCGCGCAGCCCCAGCCCGGCAAGGCCGCCGGCAAGGGCGCGGAGACCAACGGCGCCGGGGCGCGGCCCGACCCGCAAGAGGGCGGAGCCCCGACCGGCGGCGGTACGGCCGGCCCGGACACCGCGGGAGCGACGGCCGGAGCCGGGGCCGGCACCGGCCCGCAGCCCCCGGTGGCGGCGGCGCCCGGAGTGCCCGGGTGCAGCGCGGAGCAGCTCGGGGTGCAGGGCAGCGCCAAGGCCCCGGAGACCGACGGCAAGGTGTACGGCAGTTTCAAGGTCACCAACGTCTCGGCGCGGGGCTGCACGGTCATCGGCCCGGACACCGTGACGGCGGCCTCGGTGTCGGCCACCACGCCCGGCCAGGCCTCGGGGGTCACCGTGGTCGGCCACACGGCGGGGGATCCGGCGGCCGGACTGCCCGACCCGTCGGCGGAGACGCCGCTGCTGCTGCTCCAGCCGTACACGGCGTACGAGGTCCGCTTCGCGTGGGTGCCCTCGGCGCAGTCCTGCCCGGCGGCCACGCCCGACCCGGGGCCCAAGCCCCCGGTGGGCGCCCCGGACAGCGGGCAGGGCACGACGGCCCGTGCCGATGGCCCGGAGCCGGAGACCGGGGCCAAGACCCCGGAGCCGACCGGGGTGGAGGTGACGCACACGCCGCACACGGTGCTGCCGGGCGCGCCGACGACGCAGACGACGATCCCCGCGGCCTGCGGGGGGACGGTCTACCGGACGGGCGTCATTCCGCTGGACGCGCCGAAGCCGTAGCCGTGGCCGTTTCCGTGGCCGTTTCCGTGGACGTGGCCGAAGCCGTGGCCTCGGCGGTCTGCGGCAGCAGCCCCGCCTCGGCATCGCGCAGGGTCTCCACTTCGCGGCGGTAGAGCCGGAACCACATGAACAGCACGAACGCGGCGAAGACGAACCACTCGCCGGTGTAGCCGAGGTTCTGGAAGGCCTTCAGGTCCAGCCCGGTGTTGCTCGGTGCCTGCGCGGGCACCGGGGTCAGCCCGTCGGCCGGGGTCTGCACCGTCAGCCAGGCGTCGTACAGCTCGTACGGCACGAGGTTGACCAGCGAGGCCGCCCCGATCACCCCGAGCTGTCCGGCCGGCAGCCCGCCGTCGGCGTACACGCCCTTGCTGGTGGAGCTCTCCGAGGCCTGGAGCGCGCCCGTCACCTCGACCCGCCCGGTCGGCGCGGCCGGGGCCTTCGCCGGGTCGGCCGCGCCCGGCAGCCAGCCCCGGACCACCGGGACGGCCTTGCCGGAGTCGGTCCTGAGCAGGGTCAGGACGTAGAAGCCGCTCCTGCCGCCCTGCCGCCGCTCGGGGACGAGCAGCTGCTCGGCGTACTCGCCGGAGGCGGAGGCGAGGCGTCCGGAGGTCTTCTTGTCCACCGGGAGCAGCGACTCCAGCGGCGCGGCGGCTTCGGCGGCGGGCCGCCCGGCGGCCGCCTCCTTGTGGCTGTCGACGCGGTCCTCGAACCGGCCGAGCTGCCAGGTCCCCATGAACAGGCAGACGGGAACGGCGAGCGCGACGAAGACGTTGATCCCCCACCAGCGCGGGGTCAGGAGAAACCGGTGCACCCCACCACCGTACGGGGGGTGCACCGGATCACCGGGGCCGGGGCCGCCGCAGGGACCTACTGCGGCAGGTGCTTCTGTACGAACTCCAGCTCCATCCGGACCTGCTTGATCCGCTCCTCCACGACGAGCGAGCCGTGCCCGGCGTCGTACCGGTACACCTCGTGCGCCGCCCCGCGCGCCGCCAGCCGCTCGACGTAGTTCTCGATCTGCCGGATCGGGCAGCGCGGGTCGTTGACGCCCGCCGCGATGTGGACGGGGGCCTTCACCGCGTCGACGTACGTGAGCGGGGAGGACGCCTCGAAGCGGTCCGGGACCTCCTCCGGCGTGCCGCCGAAGAGGGTCCGGTCCAGGGACTTCAGCGCCTCCATCTCGTCGTGGTACGCCGTGACGTAGTCGGCGACGGGTACGGCGGCCAGCCCCACGGCCCAGGCCTCGGGCTGCGTGCCGAGCCCCAGCAGGGCCAGGTAGCCGCCCCAGGAGCCGCCGGAGAGCACGAGGCGCGCCGGGTCGGCCAGGCCGGAGGCCACCGCCCACTCCCGGACCGCCGCGATGTCCTCCAGCTCGATCAGGCCGACGCGGTGCTTGAGGGCGTCGGTCCACTCGCGGCCGTACCCGGTCGAGCCCCGGTAGTTGACCCGGACCACCGCGAACCCGTGGTCCAGCCAGGCCGCCGGGGTCGCCGCGAAGGCGTCGCTGTCGTGCCAGGTCGGCCCGCCGTGCACCTCGAAGATCGTCGGGAAGGGGCCGGTACCGTGGCCCGCGGGCCGCTGCGCCAGCGCGTGGATCCGCCCGCCGGGGCCCTCCACCCACACGTCCTCCACCGGCACCGAGCCGGGCGCCCGGAACCCCGGAGGGTCCAGGACGACCCCGCCCGCGGTGGACCGTACGGCCGAGGGCTCGGCCGCCGAGGACCACTGGTACTCCACGGTGCCGTCGGGCCGGGCCGTCGCCCCGGAGACCGTGCCGGGCGGGGTGGGCACCCTGACGAGCTCCCGCGCGGCCAGTTCGTAGCGCCAGAGCTCGCTGCGCGCCTCGAAGCTGTGCGCGATCAGCAGCGCGGAGCCGTCCGGGTACCACTCGGCGCTGACGTCGCCCGGCAGCTCGATCGCGAGGTCCTGTTCGGCCCCGGTGGCGACGTCCCACACCATCGGCTCCCAGCGGCCGCGCCGCTGGTGGCCGATCAGCAGCCGGGTGTCCCCGGCGACCGGCGCGAAGCCGAGCACCTCCAGGCCCAGCTCCACCGTGCCGCCCCGGGAGTCGTCGAGCTCGGCGACGGTGGCCCCGTCGAGGGTGACCACGCGCAGCGCCGAGTGCATGGCGTCCCCGTGCTCGGTGTGCTCGATCGCGATCAGGGTCCCGTCGTGGGAGAGGTCGCCGACGCCGGCCGACTCCCGGTGCCGGTAGATCACCACGGGCTCCGTGGCGTCCGGCCGCACCACGTGGATGGTCGAGCCGTCCTCGTCGGTGGAGCGGCCGACGACCGAGGTCCCGTCCCGGCCGATGGCCAGCCCGGCGGGGTACGAGGGCTCCAGCCCGGGGGTGGCCGGCTCGTCGGGGCCGCCCCCGAAGGGCTGGCGCACCCAGGTGCCGAACTCGTCGCCGTCGGTGTCGGAGAACCACCAGATCCACTCGCCGTCGGGCGAGAGGGTCCCGTCGGTGGTCCCGTTGGGCCGGTCGGTGGCCTGCCGCCGGCTGCCGGTGGCCCGGTCCCAGGCGTAGAGCTCGTACGTCCCGGTGGCGTTCGAGACGAAGAGCGAGCGGTCCGGGGCGTCCTCGGCCCAGTCGGGCAGCCCGACGCGCGGGGCCCGGAAGCGCTTCTCCCAGTCGGGCACGGCCGTGTTGTCAGTCATACCCCCCATGTAACCCGATTGGCGCTGCCGAATGGTCGTGGCGGACGGGAGGGGGCAGCGTGGGCGGGGTCCCACCCAGCCGTTTTCCAGTTCCAGTGAGGAGTGATCATGGCGAAGCAGCGCAAGGAACAGACTCACGAGGACCGTCGGTCGTCCGACTCCGGGATGCCGAGCAAGCCGGCGATGCTGGTCGAGGACGTGCGCGAGGCGCAGACGATGGCCATGAAGGAGGACCGGATGCGCGAGCAGCAGCGCCGCAAGGGCGGGCGCGGCTGACCCTCTCGCTCCGGACGCGCGGTCCGTCTCCGCGAAGATGCGCTGATCCGATGCACCGGTCGTGGCCCGCGGTTTCCCCGGAAACCGCGGGCCACGGTCGTAGGGTGGCCGCATGCGGATGATCGTCCGGGGCGCCCGGCTGCCACACACCGAGGACCTGTACGACGTCGAGGTCGCCGAGGACGGGCGGATCGCGCGGGTGGTCCCGTACGACGACCAGAAGGAGCCGCCGGCCACCGGCGTGCTGATCGAGGCGCACGGCGGGCTGCTCAGCGCCCCCTTCGTCGAGCCGCACATCCACCTGGACACGGCCCTGACCGCCGGGGAGCCGCGCCCGAACGCCTCCGGGACGCTGTGGGAGGGGATCGCCTGCTGGAGCGAGCGCAAGCGGACCCTGACCCGCGAGGACGTCGTCGCGCGGGCCACGCAGGTGCTGCGCTGGCAGGCGGCCCAGGGCGTGCTGCACGTGCGGACGCACTGCGATGTCACCGACCCCGGGCTCACCGCGCTGGACGCGCTGCTGGAGGTCCGCGACCGGGTCCGCGACTTCATGACCCTGCAGATCGTCGCGTTCCCGCAGGAGGGCATCGTCTCCTTCCCGGACGGCGAGGCGCTGCTGCGCGAGGCGGTCGCCCGCGGCGCCGACGTCGTCGGGGCGATCCCGCACTTCGAGGACACCCGTGAGGACGGGGTCGCGTCGCTGGGCATCGCCTTCGCGGTGGCCGAGGAGCACGGCCTGCGCGTGGACGCCCACTGCGACGAGATCGACGACGAGCAGTCCCGGTTCGTGGAGGTGCTGGCCGCGCTCGCGCTGCGCACGGGGCTGCGGGAGCGGGCGACGGCCTCGCACACGACGGCGATGGGCTCCTACGGCGGTGCGTACAGCTTCAAACTCCAGCGGCTGCTGTCCCGCTCCGGGATCAACCTGGTCTCCAACCCCTTCGCCAACCTCAATCTCCAGGGCCGCTTCGACGGCTACCCCAAGCGGCGCGGCCTCACGCAGGTCAAGGAGATGCTGGCGGCGGGGGTCAACGTGGCCTTCGGCCACGACGACGTGATGGACCCGTGGAACGCGCTCGGCACCGCGAACCCCCTGCAGACCGCCCTCGTCGGGCTGTACGCCGCCCAGCTCACGGGGGCCGACGAGATCCCGGTGGCCTTCGAGATGGTGACGGAGCGCGCGGCGCGGGTGCTGGGGCTGACGGACGCGGAGTACGGCATCGCGGAGGGCGCCCCCGCCTCCTTCGTGCTGCTGCCGGCCGAGACCCCCGCCGAGGCGGTCCGCCGCCAGGTCCGGCCGCGGTACGTGGTCGCGCGGGGGACCGTACTCGCCGAGACCCCGCCGGCGCCGACCCGGCTGAACTGGCCGGGGGAGCCACCGGCCGAGGTGGACTTCCGCCGGTCGTAGGCCGGCGCCCGCTCCGGCGGTAGCCTGCGCGCATGTCGTGGGACGCGTCGGACTCGTGGGCCTCGTGGGACGAGGACGGAACACCGCACCCGCTCGCGCTGCGCCGGACCGGCCGCAGCGAGCAGGAGCCGGACCGGCTGCCCGAGGTGCGGGAGCTGGAGGTGCTCGGCTGGGAGCCCGCGCCCGAGGAAACGCTGTGGGTGTTCCTCCCGTACGTGTGGCCCCCGGCGGCCCGGACCTGGATCCCGGACCGGTCCACCCACTGGGCGGTGGAGACCCGGCTGGACGGCCACGGGCACATCACCGACGTGGAGGCCGCCCCGCTCGCGGACCCCGATCTGCACGACCTCGACCGGGAGGCCGAGGAGGGCCTCGCGGCCCTCGGGCTCCCGCGCCGGCCGCCGGGGCGCCTGTGGCTGCTGCGTCCGCCCGGCTCCCTGCCCACGCTCGGCGCGGTCCTCGACCACCTCCGGGCGGTCGCGCAGGAGCGCGGGGTGGAGGCGGCGCCCTCGGCCGATTTCCTCGCACTGGTCCGCGCCGAACTCGCCTCGCTGGCCGCCGAGTCCGAGACCGATACGTAAGCAACATATAAGGGCGGTACGCCGGTTCGCGCCCTTGCGCCGGTGAAGAACCGGCTCCACCTCGGCCTCGCGGTGGGCGAGATTGCAGCCGCGACCCCGGGAAGGCAAATATTTCTTCCCCGCCGACAGTCCGCGGCGAGGTCGGGTATGGCGAGAATCGGTGGTTTGTGCCCGCATCGATCATGCCCTCCGGGTGCTCCCGCGCGCGGGACCACCATCGCGCGGGCCCGGCCGGGTCCTCCGGGCGCGGTTGATTCCCGCGGCCCAACTGGGCCGTACACGTTTCCTGATGCGCCCTTTACAGACAGTAAACCCCTGAATGTAAAGTCCAATTCGCGCCACCAGATTGTTCTGGACTCAACTGAAGGTTTGTCAATATGCTGGTGCGTGCCGAAGTTCAGTACTTCTGCATGGCCAGCCGATTCTTCGGGTGAGCCGGAATTGGCCCCGGGGTCGGAGATCACCTTTCCGGGGCGTGCCGCCCGTTCCGACGCCGTGGCGGCGATCCAAGGAGAACCAGAGCACGCCGTCATCCGATGATCTCGGTCGCGGCGGGCCGAGACGGGGAAGGGCCGTGCCTCATGACGTATGACACCTCCGGGGTTATCGCCGAGCTCAAGAGCCGCAATCTGCTCCCGGACGCGTACGAGACGGTGTTCGCGAGCGGTTCCCTGATCAGAGGCTGGGGCAACCCCACCAGCGACCTCGACGTCCACGTCGTCACCCGGGACCTCTGGACCAGCACGATCGACGAGACCAACCACGTCGCGCTCGAACCCAACACGCTCCAGTACGAGGGCGCGTTCGTCGACGGCCGCCGGTGGGACGTCGAGTACTGGACCGCGCCCCAGATCGAGCAGGTCCTCTCGAAGGTCTCCCAGGAGCAGTTCGCCGACGGCCAGGGCACCTGGCGCACCCTGAGCTACCACGAGATCGCCATGCTGGAGCGGCTCCCGTACGCCGCGGCCGCCGACGACGGGGCGTGGCTGGAGGGCACCCGCGAGCGGCTCGCCGCCTCGGCCCACCGCTCGGTGCTGATCGTGAACTCGCTCAAGCAGGCCGACAGCTACACGGAGGACGTGGCCGGCCAGATCGCCCGGGGCGATCTGTACAGCGCGGTCATCGCGACGAAGAACGCCTTCAACCACTCGGTGGACGCGCTCCAGGCCAGCCTGGGCCAGTTCGGCTCCCTGTGGCCGAAGTGGCGGGCGCGGCGGATGGAGATCCTCGATCCCGGCCTGCTGCCGTTCGACGCGTACTGGGCCATCGAGACGATGCGCTCCTTCGACCCGGACCACCCGCGCAAGTGGGTCGAGGAGACCATCGCCGTCTGCCAGCGGATCTCCATGGAGGTGTCGGTCTGATGCCGTTCGACGAAGCTCCGCTCGGCAAAGAGCTGCGGGTGGGCCCCGGTTCCGTGGCCTCGCTCCCGCTGAACGTGAAGATCCGCAACCACCGCGGTACGACGGTGGTCGGCGGGTACGAGCACTTCTTCGAGCTGACCGCGTCCGCCGCCCACATCTGGCGGCAGATCGACGGGAAGCGCACCGTGAGCGATATCGCAGCGCTGATCGCCCAGGAATATGACATCGATCAGGAATCCGTGGTGCAGGACATCGTCGAGCTCTTCACGGAACTCGCGCGGCACGATGTCGTGAACATTGCCCAGGGTGATTCCCGGGCCTGAATTCCCTCAGGGGTCACCACCCCTGCTTCTTTTCCCGTGGGTGAGACATTACGGGGGCCATCACATGCTGGACGATCTCCAGTTCGATGTATTCGGTCCGCTGACCGTACGGCGGAACGGAGAATTATTGGAAATTCCGCGGGCCAAACACCGCGTCGTCCTGGCGGCCCTGCTGCTGCACGCCCCCCGCACGCTCACCGCGGAGGAGCTCATCCAGCAGCTGTGGGGCGGGGAACCCCCGCTGACCGCGCGCAAGACCCTCCAGGGCTACATCGCCCGCCTGCGCAAACTGCTGGGCGCCGATGCGGTCGTCAGCCGGGCCTCCGGATACGCGATCGCAATCGGTGCCGAGCGGCTCGACCTCGACCGGTTCAATACCTTCCTGCAGAAGGCGGAACTCACCACCGAACCCGCCGAGCGCGCCCGGCTGTTCCGGTCGGCGATGGAGCAGACCAACGGCACCCCGCTCGTCGACATCCCCTCCGAATACCTCCAACACGGCGACGGGGCGGCCCTGCTTGAACGCTGGCTGAATGCCACGGAAAGCTGGGCCGACGCGGAAATGGCGGTGGGTCGTTACGCCGACGTACTGCCCCGGCTCAGGGCGCTCGTATCGGAACACCCGTTCAGGGAAAGCGCGTGGGGCCGACTCATGACGGCCCTGTACCGGGCCGGCCGCCAGGGCGAGGCCCTCGCCGCCTACCAGGAGGCCCGGCGCCTGCTGGCGGACGAGCTCGGCGTGGAGCCCGGCGAGGAGCTGTGCGCAGCCCACGGGCGGATACTCGCCGGTCCCATCCGGTCCACGGCGGAGCCGGCGCCGCCCCGGCCCGCCCCCGCCGGCCCCCGTCCGGGAGCCGCCGAAGCCGCCGGGCGCCGGGGATGTCCGTACACCCTCCCGCCGCGCCTCGCCGAGTTCGCCCGGCCCGGCATCGAGTCGGACCTGATCCGGCGGCTGCGCGACGTCTCCCGGGAGGGCGCGGAGCGCACGGTCCCGCAGACGCTCAACCTGTACGGGGCCGCCGGAGTCGGCAAGACCACCATGGCGGTCCGCGTCGCCCACGCCGTCAGCCCCGCCTTCCCCGACGGCCAGCTGTACGTCGAGCTCCAGCGCGGCGACGCCTTCCGCGAGCCGGCGGACGTGCTCGGCGAGCTGCTCCGCGCGCTCGGGGCCGCCCCCGGCGCCGTGCCCGACGAGTTCGGCGAACGGGTGGCCCTGTACCGGGGGCTGCTCTCCCACCGGCGCGTGCTGATCGTGCTGGACGGGGCGCGCGACGAGGCGCAGGTACGGCCGCTGCTGCCGGCCTCGCCGACCTGCGCGGCCGTGGTGACCAGCCTGGAGATGCTGTCCACCCTGGGCGGCACCCGGCACGTGCGCCTCGGGCTGCTGACCGCGGAGGAGTCCCGCGAGATCCTGGCCCGGATCCTCGGCCGCGAGCGGGTGGCGGCCGAGGAGGAGGCCGCGCAGGACCTGGTGCGGTACTGCGGCCGGCTGCCGCTGGCGATCCGGATCGTCGGGGCGCGCCTGCTGGAGCGCCCGCACTGGCGGCTGGAGACGCTCGCCCGGCGGCTGGAGTCGGAGCGCAGGAGGCTCGACGAACTGGAGGTCGGCGACCTAGGCGTCCGCGACAGCCTGGCGGTCGGCTACGCCGCGCTGGAGGCACCGGAGCGCAGGGCGTTCCGGCTGCTCAGCCTGCTGGAGATGGCCTCGTTCCCGGTACGGGTGGCCGCCGCCGCGCTGGGGCTGCCGGACGACCGCACGGAGGAGACCCTGGAGCGGCTGACCGCGCAGCACCTGCTGGAGGCCGATTTCGTCAAGGGCAGCGGGGTGCGTTTCTCGTACCACCCGCTGGTCCGGCTGTACGCGCGGGAGCTCACGTTCGACGTGGACCCGATGCGGAGCCGGCACGGCGCGGTGCAGAACGCGCTGGCCGCCTGGTACGCGAGACCGGCCGGAGCGCTGGTCGCGCTGCGGGCCACCCCGTCCGCGAGCGGTCCGGCGGCCCGCGCCGAAGTCGTCGCCGCCGCGAGCCTGTTGCCACCGGAGCTCGGCTTCACCGCCTGAGCCATTGCGAGCTCCCCCCCCACGCCCCGTCCCCCGCCGTGCCGTCCGACGGGGAGATCCGAGGAGAACCGACCTTGATCGAACGCTATTCCACCCCGGAGCTGGCCGAACTCTGGACCGAGGAGCACAAATACGCCACCTGGACGCGCGTCGAGGTACTGGCGACGACCGCCCAGGCCGAACTCGGCGTCGTGGACCAGGGCAGCCTGGACGACATCCGCCGCGCCCCCGTCCCCGCCGTCGCCCGGGTCCGCGAGCTGGAGCTCACCCGCGACCACGAGATCCTCGCGTTCCTCGCGGCCTACACGGAGACGATGCCGACCGCCTCCGCGCGCTGGGTGCACCACGGGATGACGAGCTACGACCTCGTCGACACCGCCCTCGGACACATCCTGGCGCGCTCGTGCGACCACGTGCTGAATGCCGCCCGTACGTTCGCCGAACTGCTCGTGGAGCGCGCCCTGGAGCACTGGGACACGGTGTGCATCGCCCGCACCCACGGCATCCACGCCGAGCCCACCACCTTCGGGCAGAAGCTCGCCGTGCACGCCTTCGCCCTCCACCGCTGCATCGCCCGGCTGACCGCCGCCCGCGCCGCCGTGGCCGTCGGCACCGTCTCCGGGCCCGTCGGCACGTACGCGCACATCTCCCCGTACGTGGAGGAGCGGGTCTGCGGGCAACTCGGGCTCGGCGTCGAGCCGATGCCCACCCAGGTCGTGGCGCGGGACCGGCACGCCGAGCTGCTCTCCGCGCTCGCCGTGACGGGGGCCGTCGTCGAGCAGTTCGCCCTGGAGATGCGGATGCTCCAGCGCACCGAGGTCGGGGAGGTCGACGAGCCGCGCACCAGCGCCTACCAGGGGTCGAGCGCGATGCCGCACAAACGGAACCCGACGACCAGCGAGCGGCTGTGCGGTCTCGCCCGGATCCTGCGCTCCAACGCCGGCGCGGCCTACGAGAACGTGGCCCTGTGGCACGAGCGGGACCTCGCGCACTCCTCCGTGGAGCGGGTCATCCTGCCCGACAGCCTGACCGTGGCCCACTACCAGCTCGTCTCGGCCGCCGGACTCCTGCGCGGGCTGCGGGTGTTCCCCGAGCGCATGGCGCGCAACATCGACGCCACCCGGGGCCTGGTCTACAGCTCCGAGGTGTTCCTGGACCTCGTCGACGGGGGCCGGGACCGCGAGGAGGCCTACCGGCTGGTCCAGGCCGCCGCCACCGAGGCCTGGGAGCGCGGCACGAGCCTGGCCGAGGGCCTCGGCTCCCGCGGTGTGGACGTCACCGCCGATCACATGGACCCGCGGCGCTTCCTCGGAAACCGCGACCACCTCAAATCCCGACTGAACGAACTGAGCAAGGAGCTGCAGCAGCATGTGGAAGTGTGAGCACGTCGTCGGTGCCAGCCTCGACGTCACCGAAGTCACCGCCCTGTACCGCGCGTCCACCCTCGGCGAGCGCCGTCCCGTCGAGGACGTCGAGCGGTTCACCCGGATGCTGGCCGGAGCCAACCTCGTGATCACGGCCCGCCTCGACGGGCGGCTCATCGGCATCGCGCGCTCGATCACCGACGGCTCGTACGTCACGTACCTGAGCGACATCGCCGTGGACGCCGAGTTCCAGCGCCGCGGCGTGGGCCGGGACCTGATCCGCGCCACCCGGGAAGCCGCGCCGCAGGCCAAGCTCGTGCTCCTCTCGGCCCCGGCCGCCGTCGCGTACTACCCGCACCTCGGGTTCAGCCGCCACGAGTCCGCATGGACCCTCGATGCGCTCGGCTGAACCCGGGTCCCGCGGGGCGGGCCGTCCCGCCCCGGTCCCGAACCGCCGTCGAATGACGTTCCGTAGGTGACGACAATGCAGCTGAAGACGCCCGGATTCGATGCCCAGGTCAAAGCGGCCGCCGAACGGGCCCGCGCCTGCGGCCTGGCCGCCGACGCGATACGGATAGCGGCCACCCTCGACGGGATGGTCCCCGAGCAGATCGGCCGAGCGGCCATGGGGCTCGGCGAGCGCGTGTACACGGAGATCGCCGAGTCCCAGGTCGCGGGATTCGCCCCGACCGGCGGCCCCGACACCACGGCGGACGACGGAGGCGGGGACCTGCTGGTCCTGACCGGGACGGGGCGGCTGCGCGTCGTCCCGGCCGGCACCCGGACCGCCGGCCCCGAGGAGGCCGAGCCGCTCGGCACCCTCAAGTGGCAGAACCGGCCGGAATCCCTGGGCCGGCTGTGGACGCTGGCCCAGGACGTCCAGCGGATCCAGTTCGAGGAGGTGCACCGCTGGCTCGCGCAGCAGGACGCCGACTCCGTCCGGCAGCGCATCGACGCCGTGGGCCACGCCCTGCTCCACATGGCCCCCGTGCTGCTGTACGTGGGCGACCGCTTCTACAGCAACCTCGGCAAGTTCAGCAATCTGCCCGGCCGTTCGCTGGCCGCCGGGGCCGAGGGCTCCGTGCTCACCGCGCTCAGGGCGGCTCCGGCCGCGCGGTGGGCCCCCGAGGACGCCACCTTCGTCGTCTGCATGAACGCGCTCATCAGCTCCGGATCCCCGGTCCGGGCCGAGGAGTTCAACGGGGTACAGCTCACCCCGGACCTGCTCGCGGGCTTCCTCCGGGAACGCATCGAGACGTACGGGGCCCCGGTCCCGGACCTCGCCGGCCGGCCGACGGGCGCCGCGCTCGACGCCCTGGCCGCCGCCTGCGCCGCCGCGCGGGCGGAGCGGTTACGCGCGGGCGCCGTGTTCTACCGCGAGATCAACGGAGCCTCCCTGCACAAGCGCGAACGGATCATGGCCGAACCGCTCGGCTGGGACGAGCTCCCGGCGCCGGTGGCGGAGCTGCTCTCCGGAGCCGCGGGCCGGCCCTTCCCCGTGGCGGCCGCGCCCGCGACGGCATCTGCGTACGCCGCGGAGGTCGTGGAGCGCGTCGTACGGCGCGCCGCGCCGGCCGGGTTCACCAGCGCGTACGAGGGGTTCCTCCACCGCTTCTTCGAGACGCTGGCCGGGGCACTGGACTGCGACGTCGTGATGGGCCGGGGGCCCAAGTCCGTCGCCGTCCTGCACAGCGGCCACCCCGCCGAGGACCGGATCGCCCTGGCCACCCGCGATTTCTACTGCTGCGTCGCGCCCGGCGCCGCGTTCGCCCGGAGGTTTTCCGAGGACCGGGCCGCACTCGCCCGGACCCTCTCCGCGTACAGCGCGCGGATGCGCTACAACACCTGGCACTACCTGCCGCACAGCATGTCGTGGACCGAGGAGTCCCCGGGCCGCGACGACTGGTTCTTCGCGCCGATGACGGCCGACATCACCAACTGGTCCGACCAGCACCACACCGGGCACGTCACCTTCGGCGTCCGGCATGCCCTGCGCGTCCCGCTCGGCATCGTGCTGGAAGGCGCGTACCGCCCCGGCCTCTACGACCTGCGGCTGCTGCGCACCTCCGGCGCCGAGTTCGGGCAGGGCGACCTGCGGGCGGCCATGGTGGCCGGCCGGATCCAGGCGCTGCTGCACCAGGCGGCCGCCGACCGGGGCCTGGAGGTCCGCGATTTCGACAACGGCTGGTACCGGGATTTCCATGGCGCCTGACCTGCCCGCCGCACCCGACCTGCCTGCCGCACCTGACCTGCCCGCCGCACTCGACCTGCCTGCCGCACTCGACCTGCCCGTACCGCCGTTTGCCGGGATCCGCACGCTCCGCGCGGCCTACGGGGACGGCAGCCTGCTGCCCTCGGAGCACCTCGCCGCCACCTTCGCGCTGCTGGACCGGTGGGAGCCCCGGATCGGAGCCTTCCTCACGCTCGCCCGCGAGCGCGCCACCGCCGAGGCCGAGGCCGCGGACCGGCTGCTCCACCGGTACGGGAACGCCGTCTGGCGGGACCGGCCGCTGCTCGGCATGCCCGTCTCCGTCAAGGACCTGACCCCGACGGAGGGGATCCGGACCACCCGCGGCTCCCTCCTGCACGCCGACGCCGTGCCCGGCCGGGACGCCCCGGCCGTGGCCCGGCTGCGGGCGGCGGGCGCGATCGTCATCGGCAAGACCAACACCTCCGAGGGCGGCTGGAGCGCGGCCGGCGTCAACCGGCTCCAGGGCCCGACCCGCAATCCGTGGGACCCGGCCCGCACCCCCGGCGGCTCCAGCGCCGGCGCGGCCGCCTCGGTGGCCGTGGGCATCGGGGTCGGTGCCACCGGCACCGACGGCGCCGGATCGATCCGCATCCCCGCCGCCTTCTGCGGGGTCGTCGGGTTCAAACCCTCGCTGGGCCGGATCCCGTACGTGCCCCAGAGCCCGGACGAGCTGTCCCATCTGGGGCCGCTGACCCGGACGGTGGCCGACGCGGCCCTGCTCACCCAGGTGATGTCCGGCTACGACACCGCCGACCCGCTGTCCTTCGGGGCACCCGGCGGGCCGGCCGGGGACCCGGAGGAGGCGGCCGGGCGCCTGCCCCGCCTGCGCATCGGCTGGATCACCTCGCTCGGCGATCCCGCACCGCCGCCCGGCATCGCGGCAGTCGCCCGGCGGGCCGTGGAGGCGCTGGCGGCCCGGGGACACGCGGTCGAGGAGATCGCGCCGCCCTTCGAGGACCCGTACCCGGCCCTGGAGACGATCCTCGCGGGCTGGGAGGCGGCCGCCCACCCCCTGGACCTCGACGAGGTCGCTGACCGCCTCGACCCCGGCCGGCTCCGCGTCATCCGGTACGGGCGCACGCTCGGCGCCGCCCGGCTGGCCCGGGCGTACGAGGCGCGCGCCGTGCTGCGGGCCCGCAGCCAGGCCCTGATGGAGCGGTACGACCTGCTGGCCATGCCGACCGTGGCCATCGCGCCGTTCGCCGCCGACCGGCACGAGCCGCCCGACCCGGTCCGCAAGGGCGCCCTGTCCTGGCTGGCCTGGGCCCCGGAGGCCTACACCTTCAACCTGACCGGCCAGCCCGCCGTGTCCGTCCCGGCGGGGCTGTCGCCCGAGGGGCTGCCCGTCGGCCTGCAACTGGTCGGCGGGCGGGGCGAAGACCTGCGGGTGCTGGCCGCCGCGTACCAGCTGGAGCAGGCACGGCCCTGGCACCACCACTACGCGGCGCTCTCGGCGCGATCGCCGGAACCAGCAAAGGAATCGACATGACCAAGGCCACCACCGCCCGCGAGGCCGACGAGCGGCGCTACGCCCGCTTCGCCACCGGCAGCGTCGGCTTCGTCGAGCGCCACGGCCTGTGGAGCGAGGACCAGCGAGCCGCCGCGGAGGCCTTGGAAGAGACCCTGGCGGGCCTGGAGTTCGTCCGGGTCGGCTTCGGCGATCCGCACGGGCTGATGCGCTCCAAGACCCTGACGGTCGAGGCCTTCCGCACGGCCCTGCGCAACGGCATCGACATGAGCCCGGGCCCCTTCGTCTTCGACACCGGGCACGCCGTGGGCGTCGACTTCTTCGCGCCCGGCGGCGGCATCGGCATACCCGAGCTGACCGGAGCCGGCGATTTCCTGATCGTCCCCGATCCGCTCACCTTCAAGGTGCTGCCGTACACCGAGGCGGCCACCGGCTGGGTCATCGCCGACGAACACCTGCGCGACGGCACCCCCCACCCGCTCTCCAGCCGTGCCGTGCTGCGCCGACAGTGCGCCCGCGCCGCCGGGCGCGGACTGAGTTACGTGGTCGGCCTGGAGGTGGAGTGGTACGTGACCCGGCTGGCCGGCGCGGAACACGGCCCGGGGGCCGCCGCGGCGGTCGGCGGATTCGGAGTCCAGGGCGAACCGCCCGCCGTGGAACCGGTCAACAGCGGCTACCAGTTCAACCTGGACACCTTCACCGACGGCCTGATGCACCTCGTCACCCCGCTCGCGCGGGCCCTGCGCGGACTCGGGCTGCCGCTGCGCACCGTCGAGCACGAATCCGGTCCGGGCCAGCTGGAGTTCACGTTCAGCCCGATGAACGGCCTGGACGCCGCCGACGCCATGCTGCTGTTCCGTACGGTCGCCAAGCAGATCTGCGCCCGCCTCGGCCACCACGCCTCCTTCATGGCCCTGCCCCGGCTGGAGCGCTTCGACCCGAGCGGCTGGCACCTGCACCAGTCGCTGTTCGACACGGCGGCCGACCGCAACGCCTTCGTTCCGCCGCCGCGGGAGGGCGGCGCCGCGCTGCTGTCGGACGAGGGCCTCGGCTACGTCGCCGGGCTGCTCGAACACGCCGCGGACACCGCCCTGTTCTGCATCCCTACCGTGAACGGGTACCGGCGGCTCGACGAGCAGTTCTCGCTCTCCCCGGACCGGGTCGTGTGGAGCGCCGAGAACCGGGGCGCCCTGGTCCGGGTGCTCGGCGGCCCCGGCGAGGAGTCCACGCACGTGGAGAACCGGATCGGCGAGCCCTGCGCCAACCCGTACCTCTACCTCGCCGCGCAGCTCGCCGCCGGGCTGGACGGCATCGAGCGCGGGCTGCGGCCGGGCGCCCTCGCCGAGGACCCGCACGCCCCCACGGCGGCGGCGCTGCCGCGCGATCTGGCGGAGGCGGTGGCGGCGATGGAGGGCAGCGCCCTGGCCCGGGACCTGCTGGGCAAGCCGCTCCAGGACTGCCTGGCGCAGCTCAAGCGCAGCGAGGTGGCCCGGTTCGGGGAGTGGCTGGCCGTCGCGGGGCCCGCCGGCCCGGGCGAGATCACCGCATGGGAGCACCGTGAGTACTTCGGCACGTACTGACGAACGCCCGGAGGGGGAGCACTGGTTGACGGTCTGCGTCATCGGGTCGGGCCCGCGGGGGCTGTCCGTCCTGGAGCGGCTGGCGGCCAACGTGGACGAGCTGCTGCCGGCCGGGGTGCGGCTGCGGGTCCACCTCGTCGACCCGCGGCCGGGCAGCGGGCAGGTGTGGCGCTCCGACCAGTCGCGGCACCTGCTCATGAACACGGTCGCCTCCCAGGTGACCCTGTTCACCGATGACAGCGTGACGATGGACGGCCCGGTGCGGCCCGGTCCCGGCCTGGCCGAGTGGGCCGCCGACCCCGCCCTGCACGGCAGCGCCTCCCCGGCCGGGGACGAGGTCCCGGGTCCCGACGGCTATCCCACCCGGGCCCTGTACGGGCGCTACCTGGAGTGGGTGCTGCGCAGCGTGGTCCGGCGGAGCCCCGCGGACATCCGTACCCACCCCGCGCGGGCCGTCCGGCTCGACGCGGACACCTCCGCACGGGGGCGGGACCGGGTGACCCTGGACGACGGCACGGTGCTGTCCGGGCTCGACGCGGTGGTCCTGGCCCAGGGGCACCTGCCGGTCTCCCCGGCCCCCGCCGAGGCGGCCTTCGCGCGGTTCGCGGCCCGTCGCGGGCTCTGCTACCTGCCCCCGGGCAACCCGGCCGAGGCCCGGCTCGACGCGATCGCACCCGGGGAGCCGGTCCTGCTGCGCGGCCTCGGGCTCAACTTCTTCGACCACATGGCCCTGCTGACGGAGGGCCGCGGCGGGGTCTACGAGGCCAAGGACGCCGGGCTGGTCTACCACCGCTCCGGGCGCGAGCCCGTGCTGTACGCCGGATCGCGCCGGGGGGTTCCGTACCAGGCGCGCGGGGAGAACCAGAAGGGCGCGCACGGCCGCCACCTCCCGCTCGTCCTCACCCCGGCGGCGGTGGCCCGGCTGCGCCGGGGGCCGCGGCGGCCCCGCTTCCGGCGCGACATCTGGCCGCTGGTCTCCCAGGAGGTCGAGACCGTCTACTACGCCGCCCTGCTGCGGGCGGGCGGCCGCCCCGAGGCCGCGGCGCACCTGCTCGAACGCAGCGCCAGCGGTCCCTGGACCCCGTACGACCGCGACCGGCTGCTCGACGCGCTGGGCGTGCCGGCCGGGTGGCGCTGGGACTGGGACCGCGTTGCCCGCCCCTGCGCGGACCGCGTCTTCGCCGACCGCGCCGCGTTCACCGGCTGGCTGCTGGAGCACCTGCGGCGGGACGTGGCCGAGGCGCACGCCGGGAACGTCGACGGCCCGTACAAGGCGGCTCTCGACGTGCTGCGCGACCTGCGCAACGAGGTGCGGCTGCTGGTCGACCACGGCGGGATATCCGGAGCCGACTACCGCGACGAACTGACCGCCCGCTACGGGCCGTTGAACGCCTACCTGTCGATCGGCCCGCCGCCGCGCCGGATCCGGGAGACGATCGCACTGATCGAGGCCGGTGTGCTGACCGTCCTCGGTCCGGGGGCGGAGTTCGGCGCGGACGAGGCCGCGGGCCGTTTCACCGCCCGCTCGCGCCGGGCCGGCGGGGACGCGGTGCAGGCGCGGGCGTTCATCGACGCGCGGCTGCCCGAGCCCGATGTGATGCGCACCGAGGACCCGCTGCTGGGGTACCTGTACGCCACCGGCCAGTGCGTCCCGTACGTGATCGACGACGAGCGCGGCCCGTACCGGACCGGAGGGATCGCCGTCACCGAGCGTCCGTACCACGTCATCGACGCGGCCGGCGCGGCGCACGAGCGGCGCTTCGCGTACGGCGTGCCCACCGAGGGCGTGCACTGGGTGACCGCCGCCGGGGCCCGGCCGGGCGTCGACTCGGTGATCCTCGGCGACTCCGACGCGATGGCCCGCAGCATCCTCGGCCTCGCCCGCGGGGCGGACCGCCGCTTCGACTCGCTGACGAGGAGCACCACCTGATGGACCGTCCCACGACACCTCTGGACACGGGTCTCCTTTCGCCGGTCCGGGCCGCTGCCGCCACCGAGGCGGCCCTCACCGACACCGCCTGGGCCCAGGCGGTGCTCGACGCCGAGGCCGCCCTGGCCCGGGCCCAGTCCCGGCTGGGCACCGTGCCCGCGAAGGCCGCCGAGACGATCACGGCGTGCGCCCGGGCCGGGGCGCTAGACCTGCCCGCGCTGGCCGTACGGGCGCGCGGCGCAGGCAACCCGGTGGTCGCCCTGGTCGAGGAGCTGACGGCGCTGGTCGCGGCCGAGGACCCCGCGGCGGCGGAGTACGTGCACCGCGGCTCCACCAGCCAGGACATCCTCGACACCGGCGCGATGCTGGTCACGGCCCGCGCGCTGCGCCTCGTACGCGCCGAGCTCGACCGGACGGCCGAGGCGCTGGCCCGGCTGGCCGACGCGCACCGCGCGACGCCGGCGGTGGCCCGCACCCTCGGCCAGCACGCCGTCCCCACCACGTTCGGCCTCAAGGCGGCGGGCTGGCTCGTCGCGGTGGTCGACGTACGGCGCCGGGTCGGGGCCCTGCTCGACGGAGGGCTGCCGGTCCAGCTCGGCGGGGCCGCGGGCACCCTCGCGGGCTATCTGGAGTACGCGCGGCTGACGCCGGCCCGAGCGGGCACGGGCACGTACGCGGGCACGTACGCCGGGGAGTTGATCGCCCTCTTCGCCGCCGAGACGGGACTCGCGGAGCCCGTCCTGCCCTGGCACACCCTGCGCACCCCGATCTGCGACACGGGCGCCGTCCTCGGGCATGCCGCGGCGGCGCTCGGTAAGTTCGCCACCGATGTGCAGACCCTGGCCCGCACCGAGCTCGCCGAGGTGGCCGAACCCGCCGGGGCCGGCCGCGGAGTCTCCTCCGCCATGCCGCAGAAGCGCAATCCGGTGCTCGCCGCGATGATCCGCTCCGCCGCCCTCCAGGTGCCCTCGCTGGTCCTCACGCTGACGCACTGCGCGGCCGCCGCCGAGGACGAGCGGCCCGCCGGGGCCTGGCACGGCGAATGGCAGCCGCTGCGCGAGGCGCTGCGGCTGGTGGGCGGAGCCGCCTGCACCGCGGCGGAGCTGGCCGAGGGGCTGGACGTGCGTCCCGCGCGGATGGCGGCCAACCTGCGGCTCACCGGCGGGGCCGTGGTCACCGAGCGGCTGGCCGCCGCACTGGCCCCCGTACTCGGCAAGGCGGGCGCGAAGCGCCTGGTCGGCCGGGTGGCCGTGGAGAGCGCGGACAGCGCGGAGACCCCGGACCCACTCGTCGAAAGGTTTCTCGCGCAGGCACCCGAACTGGCCGAGGAGTTCACCGCCGCGCAGCTGGAGCGGCTGCTCGACCCGGCCGACTACACCGGCGCCGCCGAGGCGCTGATCGAGCGGGCTCTCGCGTACCACCGCGGCAGCACCGCATGACTTCCGTACGGCGATGGCCCGTGGCGGATCTTCCGAAGGGATTTGAACAGTGATCGTTGCGATGGACGGACCCGACGGCGCGGGCAAGAGCACGCAGGTCAAGCGGCTGCAGAGCTGGGCCGAGAGCCAGGGCCTGTCGTTCCGCGTCGTCGGCAAGTGGCAGGTGTTCGCGGAATCGGAGGTACCGCAGGCCCGCTTCCTGCGCGGCACCACCCTCGACGAACTGCGGGTCTGCATCGCCGAGATGCCGAACCCGGCCCGGATGCTCTTCCTCGGCTGGCTCAACACCCTGGCCGCGGAGCGCGCCCGCGCCGCCGAGGCGGACCTCGTCGTCCTCGACGGCTACTGGGTCAAGCACGCCGCCACCGAACTGCTGGCGGGCTGCCCCCAGGAGCTCGTGGACGCGATCGTGCACGCCATGGCCCCGGTGGACAGCGTCGTCTTCTTCGACGTCACCCCCGAGGAGGCGCTGCGCCGCAAGAAGGGCGACATCACCCCGTACGAGTGCGGCCGCGATCCGGAGTGCCGGCCGGAGAGCTTCCTGTCCCACCAGGCGGCCGTCCGGGACGTCATGCTCGACTGGGCGGCCCGGCACGGCTGGGACGTCGTACGGGCGAACACCGCCGAGGCGGCGGCGCAGCAGCTGCGCAAACTGCTGGCGCCCAAGCTGGGGGTCGAGGTCAACCCCCGCCCCGCGGAGGCCGCCCCCCGCCCCGCCGTCGTCGAAGCCCCGGCGGGCCACTGATGCCGAACGACGGGCGGAGCCTGAGACGCGGCCTGGCGGCCGCACTGTTCGTCCGCTACCTCGGGGCGGGCAGCTGGGCCCCACTCCAAGTCCTGTTCTTCGTCCGGTCCGTGGGCCTGTCCACGGGCAACGTGGTCATGGGGCTGACGGCGGCCGGGCTCGCGGGCCTGGTCGCCGGGCCGCTCGTCGGCCGGCTCGCCGACCGGTTCGGGCCGCGCGAGGTGGGCATCGCCGGACTGGTCGCCCAGGCGGCCGCCGCAGGCGCACTGCTGCTGGTGGAGGGCATGGCCGGGTTCCTCGTGGTGATCACCCTGATCTCCCTGGGGCGCGGCGCCTTCCCCGCGATCAGCGGGGCGCTGATCGCGTACGTCGGCGGTGAGGACCGGGTCGCCTACCGGGCGCGGATCTACTCCCTCCAGAACCTCGCGATGGTCTCCGGTTCGCTGCTCGGCGGGCTGGCGCTGCAGGCCGACACCCGGACCGCGTACGTGATCGCGATCTGCGCCGACGTCGTCTCGTACCTCGTCGCCGCGGTGCTGGTGGCCCGGCTGCCGCATCTGCCGCCGATCCCCAAGGGGCCGGGGAGCGGCCGGCACTACGCGCTCGCCGACCGCCCGTTCCTCGCCGTCAGCGTGCTCGCGGGCACCCTCGTCATGTTCGACGTCTTCATGACGGTGCTGATGCCGGTGTGGATCGCCGAGTACACGAAGGCGCCGCGCTGGACGGTGTCGCTGGTCTTCGCGCTGAGCTGTGCGCTGGTGGTCCTGCTCCAGACCAAGGTCGCCAAGGGGGTCGAGACCCCGCACGACGGGGCGCTGGCCATGCGGCGCAGCGGGCCCGTCATCGCCGTGGCCATGGCCCTCGTCTTCGCCGCCGCGCACGTCCCGATGTACGGGGCGATGGGGCTGATCCTGATCGGCACGGCGGCGCTGACCTTCGGGGAGATGCTGTTCACGGCGGGGGAGTACGCGCTGTCGTTCGGGCTGGCCCCCGAGCACGCGCAGGGCGAGTACCAGGGCGTGTTCTCCGTCGGGGTCGGCATCGGCGGTGCGGTGGCGCCGACCGTGCTGAACGCGCTGTGCCTGAGCGCGGGCCCGCTGGGGTGGGCCGTGCTCGTCACCCTCATGGTCGCGGCCGGGGCGGCGGTGCCGCCGGTGGCGGCGATCGCCGAGCGCGGGCGCGACCAGCGGGAGAGGGAGCGGGACAAGGAGCGGGAGCCCAGACCGGCCGGGTGAGCGTCGCGGCCGGCCTGGGCCCGTCTTCGGGGGCCTACCTGCCGCGCGCGTCCACCAGCTGCGCCACCCGCGACTCGATCCCCGGGTCGTGGGAGGCGAACTCCTCGCGCCGGGCCCGCTCCTCGGCGCGTACGCGCTCCAGGACCGGACCGGTCCACGGGGCGTCGAGGACGACCCCCCACAGGGGCTGGAGCCGGGCGGCCCGGGACACCTTGGCCTGGAAGGCGTCGCAGCTCAGGTCCACGCAGTGGTAGCCGTGGGCCGCCGCGTACTTCACGGCCTCGTAGTAGGTGAGGTTGAAGTAGAGCTTGGCCTCGCGGGCGATGGAGTCGTCCAGCCCGTGCGAGCGGGCGTACATGGTGTTCCCCCAGAAGAAGTACTGGGTGAAGCCCACCATCCGGTCGCCCTGGTAGGCGCCCAGGATCCGGCAGTTGTCGTCGAACAGCGAGGCCTGCTGGGCAAAGCGCTCCGACTCGCTCTCGTCGGTGACGGGGTGCCCGTACCGGATGAGCACCTGCGCGGAGAGCGGGCCGAGCAGCTGGTGGCACTCGGAGAGGCGCTTGACCTCGGTGCGGCAGCCGGCGTCGGTGTAACGGCGCATCTCGCGGCGGATGGAGGTGAACTGGTGTGAGGTGAAGCGTCTGCGGTAGCCCTCCAGGCCGTCGGGGTCGACGGGCAGGACCGCGGTCGCGTCCATCAGCACCACCTGGTCCCGGGGGCCCAGGTGCGGCAGCAGCCGCTCCACCGACTCGTCGGTGAGGTAGAGCAGGGCCGCGAGGCCGCCGTCGTCGGCGCCCATCGCACGGAACCGGTCCAGTACGGTCCGCACGCCCGCCGCGGCGAGCGGTTCGACGGTGCCCGGGGCGACGATCACCTCGCTGGTGTAGCCGAGGCGGGTGCCGCCGAGGAGCAGCGGGCGCTCGGGCGTGGCCGGCTCGGCGGCGCCGGGGAACAGTACGGCGGGATCGTAGAAGTGCGGGACCTTCCCGGTGAAGCGGTGGGTGGGGAGCCCGACGGTGTACGTGCCGCCGGAGGCGGCGACCAGGTGGCGGGAGCCGGCATCGGCCAGCTCCTCTCCGTAGAGCAGCCAGCGGTGGGTCGAATAGAGGGCGGCGTCGCCCGCGAGGGCGTTCCACCGGTCGACTTCCGCGTCCCGTATCGAGGCGAGCTCGACGAGCTCGGGGCTCTTCGGGCCGTTCCCGCCGTCGCCCGCGCCGTGCTTCGTCCCGCCGTTGCCCGCGCCGTCCGTCCCTGCCGTCGTCACGCTGTGCGTCCTTCCCGATCGCGATCGAGTGCGCCGGTCACGGTAGCCACCTTCAGCCGTCCGCGCGGTCGAGGACACGAAAGTCGGCCATCCCGGCGTCGATCCGCAGATAGGCCAGCCGGGCGGCCGTCGCCCCGCGGCTCGCGTACGTGGCGACGGCGGCGGCGGTGAGCTCCTCGGGGTCGGCCTGCGGGTCGGTCTCCAGATGGTCGGACACCGTCGTCTGGACGAGGTCGGAATCGGCGTCCACCGCCATCCGCTCGGTCAGCGTGACCGTCAGGCCGTACCCGTTCGCCGCGGCCCAGGCCCGCAGTTCGCCGTCGGTGACGAGCTGTTCGCCCGCCTGGAGGAGGAGCGCGGTCAGATGGGCCGTGCCGCCCGCGCCCAGGTGCCGGGGGAGTCCGGCGAGGACCCGCCGGCCCACGCCGAACCCGTCCTCGCCGCCCTCGTGGGCGGCCTCCTCGCCCGGGGCCGCGAGGGTCGGCAGGAAGGGGATGTTCGCGATGACGTGGTCGTACGGTTCCACCCCGGCCGGCAGCGGCTCGTACAGGTCGCCGACGAGGACCTCGATCCGGTCCGCCGCCCCGTTGATCTCCGCGTTGAGCCGGGCCACTTCGGCGGTCTCGGGCAGCAGCTCCACCAGCGTGGCCCGGGCGCCGCCGTGGGCGGCGACCAGCCCCTGGAACCCCGGTCCGGAGCACAGGTCGAGGACGCGCGCCCCCGCCCGGAAGCCGGTGCGCCGGGCCAGCGCGATCGAGTCCCGGCCGAAGTAGTGGCGTACGGGGAAGGGGCTCGGCGGCTCCGCGAACAGCCACACCCCGGCGGAGCGGAACAGGCTGACGTCGACCAGCCGGACCTCGGCCCCGCGCTGGTGCGCGACCCCGCTCTTGACCAGGGCCGGCAGCGCCCCGGCGAGGGCGGGCGGCAGCCGGTCGGCCGCCGCGACCTCCCCGAGCAGCAGGAACCCGGCGAGGGCGCGCAGCTCGCCGTCGAGGCCGCGGGCGCCGGCGGCCCACTGGCGGCGGTCCACCGAGTCCCCGGGGAAGTCGGCCAGGAACTCGGCGAGGCCGAGCCGTTCGAGCTCGGTGACGACCCGTGTCACCGGACGGCTCCGGCGTCGGTGTCGGCTCCGGCATCGGCGTCGGCCCCGGCCCCGTGCTGCGCCGGGAGTCCGATCCAGGTGCGGAGCATCAGCCGCCCTCCGTCCACCGGCCGGTCCTCGTCGAACGCCGTCCGGCCGTGCACGATCGACCGGTTGTCGATGAAGATCATCTCGCCCGGTGCCAGCCGCCCGTGCGTCTGCAGATCGCGCCGCTCCAGCAGCGAGTCCAGCAGGTCCAGCGCCTTGACCTGCTCGGGCGTCAACGGCGGTACGTGCGGGTGCCGGTGTCCGATCTCGATGTAGTCCCGCAGGTAGTACATCCGCTCCCGGCCGTCCTTGAACTCCAGTACCGGCCGCTCGGTCGTGAGCGGCACCCCCGGCGTGTCGTCCCGGGTGTCGAAGTGGACCGGCAGCCGCAGCGCCGCGAGCTCCTCGGGGTGGCCCCGGAGGATCTCCAGCAGATCGCTCACGTGCACCGTGACCAGGGCCCCGCCGCTGGAGGCCTGCCGGACGCAGAACAGCGCGAAAATGTCCGGAAGCCGCCCCGGCCGGTGCGCCGCGTCGGTGTGCAGGCTGCCGCCCTGCCGGCTGTCCGAGTAGCGGCCGGTCGCGCCCTCGCCGAGCCGCATCCCCCGGTCCCGTACGTCCCGCAGCAGGGCTCCCGCGCCGTCCTGCGGCAGCAGGTCCCCGGCCAGCCGGGAGACCGCGACCGTGAACCGGCGCGCCTGCTCCTCGCCCAGGTGGTCCAGGCCGCTCAGCACGAAGTAGCCGGGCCGGGCGTCGAGGTGGCGCCGTACGAAACCGCCGACCGTCCGCCCGAACTCCCGGTACCAGGGCGCGCGTACGTCTTCCTCCCCGCTCTCGGCGACGGCCGTCGCGAGCGCGCGGTCGACGGGGTGGCGGACGGTCGAGAACGGATCGTTGCTGTTCATCTCGGATCACACTCCCAAGGCCTGGCTGCCGAGGCGTTCCGGGACCAGCCCCGAACCCCGCAGCCACACGGCTATCTCTTCCGCGCACGTTCCGACCCCCGACACCCCGCTGCCCTCGACGGCCCGCAGCACCGCCCCGGCCGCCGCGCCGCGGCGCCCGCCCAGGGCCAGGACCTGCGTGACGATGTTGTCGAGGACGACCGGCCTGCGCACGTCCAGCGCGCAGTTGTACGTCACCCCCGGCTCGGGGGCCAGTTCCAAGGCGGTGATCGCGCCGGGCGCCCCGCCCGGCGACGGCTCGATGAACAGGCGCGCCTCCAGGCAGTGCCTGTCCCGGTCGACGCGGATGCGGCCGGGGGCGGGCAGCGCGCCCTGCGCCAGCTCCATCTGGAGGGCCACCACGTCCAGGCCGGTCTGCGCCTCGCACATCCGGTAGGCCAGCGGCAGCCGCCCGTTGACCTCCAGGAAGTAGTGACTGCGGGCGCACGGACCGCTGCCCGAGCCGACGATGAACTCGACCGTCGCCACGCCCCGTAACCCCATCCCGGTGACGAGCCGGGCCGTGTCCGCCCGCATCCGCTCCACCAGCTCCGGGGCCACGCCCTGGACGGGCGAGGCCTCCAGCAGCTTCATGCTGCCGTCGACCAGCAGACTCTCCCGCTCACCGAGCGGGTGCACGGTTCCGGCGTCGTCCACGGCGACCGTGATCCCGACCACCGCTCCGCGCTCCACGTACCGCTCGGCGTACCAATCGGCACCCTCGTCGTCCGCCATGAGCGCGAGCGCCCGCTCCGCCTCCGCCTCGGTGTGCACGATGCGCACGCCGAGGCCGCCGCACCCGGTGACCGGCTTGAGGATGACCGGCAGTCCGATGTCCGCCACCAGCTTGGCGATGCGCCCGTTCCCGGTCGCGTGCGGCAGTACGGGCAGGCCGAGGCGGTCGGCGGTGGCGACCGCGTGGTCCTTGTCGCGGGCCGCCGCGAGCACCTCCGCCGTCGGCCCGACGAAGGCGATGCCCGCCGCCGCCAGCCGCTCGGGCAGCTCCGGGTCCTCCGCCAGCGCCCCGTAGCCCGGATAGACCGCGTCGGCTCCGCAGCGCCGGGCCGCCTCGACGATCCGGCCCACGTGGTCGTACGTCTGCGCGAGCCCGGTGCCTTCGAGGTACTCGCACCCGTCCGCGGCGAGCGCGTGGAGGCGCTGGGGGTCCGATGAGGCGACGACGGCGATCGGCGACCAGCCCAGCCCGCGGAAGGTGTCGACGGCCCGGGCCGCGATCGCCCCGCGGTTGGCGATCAGGACTCTTCTCATGGCCTTCTCCCAGCGCTTCTCGGTGGCTCGCAGTGGCTTCGGTTCAGTGGTCGGGATGCGTCCGGCCGAGCGCCCTGTAGTGCGTGACCAGCCGCCGCCGGTCGTCGAGCACGTGGAAGGCCAGCGCCGGGGCCAGCTCGTAGTCCACGGCGGGCCGGCCCTCGAAGGGCAGCGGTACGGTCGAGGCGACCCCGGGCGCCACGAGGAGCGGGCGCCCCGCGAACGTCGTGGCCGCGGCCACGTGCGCGTGACCGCACAGCAGGGCCACGACCTGCGGGTGCCGCTCCAGCACCGCGGCGAGGCGCTCCTCGCCGAACTGCCGGACCCGGTCCACGTACGGGGTGTGCAGGTCGACCGGCGGGTGGTGGAAGCAGACGAACACGGGCAGCTCCCCGCCCTCGGCGGTCAGCGTCCGGTCCAGCCACCTCAGGGTCAGGTCGCTGAGCAGACCCTCGTCGCTGCCCGGGACCGTCGAATCGCACAGCAGGAAGACGGCTCCGGGCGTACGGACGACCTGGTTCAGCTCCTCGTCCCCGGGCGCCGCGTCGAGCAGCCCCGTACGGAACGGGCCCCGCCGGTCGTGGTTCCCGGGCAGCACGAGCACCGGGTAGGGCAGGTCGAACAGCTTGCGGGCCTGCGCGTACTCGTCCGCCGTCGCGTGGTCGGCGATGTCACCGGAGACCAGGACGGCGTCCACGGGTCCGGGCATGTCGCGCAGGTGGTTCATGACCGTCAGCGCGCGCTGCGTGGCGCGCTCCGAGAGGTCCAGGTGCAGATCGCTGACATGGGCGATGACGGTGGTCACGGCAGGTCGTCCTTCCGGGCTTCGGTCGCCGCGGCCTGGAAGCGGGCCCTGACCTCGGCGTTGGTGTGCGCCGAAGTTACCCGCGGGGGCGTGGCCCCACCCCTGCCGATGTGCAGCGCCACCAGATGCGGGCCCGGCCGCCCCTTGATCTCCCCCAGATGGGCGGTGACTTCCTCGGCCGTACGGCAGACCCTGCCCGTGCGGTATCCGGCCGCCAGCGCCAACTCGTCCCAGCGCATGGCCGTCGCGCGGGTGCGCTGGCCGCCGGTGGAGTCGTACGCGCCGTTGTCGAGCACGAAGTGGGTCAGGTTCGGGGGCCGCCGCTCGCCGACGAGCGCGAGCCCGCCGAGGTGCATGACCGCCGCGCCGTCGCCGTCGATGACCACGACGTCCTGGTCGGGGCGGTTCAGCGCGGTGCCCAGGCCCAGGCCGATGGCGTGCCCCATGGAGCCCTGCATGTAGAAGTTGCGCGCGGCGTCGACGACCCCGAACAGCTCCCGGCTGATCATGCCCGTGGTGCTGTAGACCAGCGCGTCACCCAGGTGCCCGGCGATCACGGAGACGGCGCCCTGTCGGTCCATCCGCGCGTCCGGCGCGGGCGCCGGCACCGGATGGGCGTCGACGGTCTTCGCCGGTACGAGGACGACGAAGGACCGCCTCTCGCGCCGGGCCCGCTCCGCCCGGTCGAGGAGCCCGCCCAGGCTCTCCTCGGCCGGGTCCAGGATGCCGTGGGCGATCCCGAGGGCCTCCAGCACGCCGATGGTCCCGGCGCCCATGGCCGCGTGGTGCGGCTCGTCGTCCTCGGCGCGCGGCCAGCCGCGCAGGCTGACGAACAGCAGCAGCGGGATCTCGTACGCCATGGTCAGCGAGGTCAGCGGGTCGAGGAGGTTGCCGAGCCCCGAGTTCTGGGCCAGCACCACGGCCCGGGTCCCGCCCAGTTCGGCGCCGGCGGCCATGGAGAGCGCGATGCCCTCGTTGGGCGCCGGGACGTAGCTGTCGCGCTGTTCCAGCAGCGCGAACGGGCCCTTGAGGAAGGAACACGGCACCCCGCTGAAGAACCCGTACCCGCGGCGGTCCAGCTCCGCGCAGAAGAACTCGGCGCTGATCATGCGCTCCACTCCTCCCACCGGTTCACCTGGGTGAGGCCGAACAGCTCCTTCATCGGGGCGATGGCGTCCTCGACCCCGCCGGTCCCGCCCTGGAGCCGGATCTCGCCGAGGACGTCGCGCATGGCGGAGACCGAGGCGCGCAGCGCGTGGTTCGCGTAGATCACCATCGAGACACCCGCCGCCTCGGCCTCGGCGAGGTCCCAGTGCGGATAGGTGGTCGGTACGACGACCACGGGCGTGCGCGCCTGCCAGGCCTGGAGGAACTCCAGGATCTCGATCGGCGTGGACTTCTTGGAGTGCATCAGTATGGCGTCGGCGCCGGCGTCCGCGTACAGGTGCGCGCGGCGCAGCGCCTCGGCGAGCCCGGCCCCGGCGATGAGCGCCTCGACGCGGGCGATGACGGTGAAGTCCGCGGTGGTCCGGGCCCGTACGGCGGCCTGGATCCGGCCGGCGAACTCGCCCGCGTCCTCCAGGTTCTGGCCGCCGCCGAGGAAGCTGTTCCGCTTGGGGAACACCTTGTCCTCCATGCAGATGCCGCCGATGTCGGCCGCCTCGAACTGGCGGACCGTACGGACGACGTTGATGTTGCCGCCGAAGCCGGTGTCGCAGTCCGCGAGCAGTGGCAGCCTGGTCGCCTGGTTCACGTGCGAGCAGGCTTCGAGCAGCTCGGACATGGTCAGCAGGCCCAGGTCGGGCAGGGCCCGGGAGGCGGAGATCTCGAAGCTCGACGCCCACAGACCGTCGAACCCGGCCTCCTCGACGAGCAGGGCGGTCAGCGCGTCCCGGGATCCGACGATCCGGGCCAGCGCCTTGCGTTCCAGCAGTTCGCGCAGTCGCGTCGCCTTCGACACTATTCCCCGGCCCTCTGCGCGAAACGGCCGTGGTGCGTGCCCGCCACGTCCTCCCCCGCCGACTCGAACACGCAGTGCCAGTGGAAGGAGCCGGGCACGGCATGCTCGGCGTCGGTGGCACTGAGCAGGCGGAACCCGGGGTGCAGGCGCAGCAGGTCGGCGGCGTCCACGTACAGGTGCGGGTGCACCTTGTCGTCCGTGGCCCCCGGCTGGCAAAAGGTGTTGGGGCTCACCTCGATGCCGCGGCCGTACTCGCCGTTGCGCTTGGAGAGCATCGTGGACTGGTAGATGCCGCCCGGGCGCAGCACGCGCCGGACCTCGTCGAGCACGCGGCCGAGGCCGGCCTCGTCGTTGTGGTAGACCACGTTGAAGGCGAGGACGTAGTCGAAGCTGTCGTCCGCGTAGGGGAGTTCGCCGAAGTCGCCGATGTCGAGGGCGACCCGTAACCCGCGCCTCTCGCTCTCCTCGCGGGCGGCGCGTACCGCCGCCTCGCTGGCGTCGGTGCCGGAGCTGGTGAATCCGGCCTCCGCGAACCAGAGGGCGTGCCGGCCCACGCCGCAGCCGAGGTCCAGTACGTCCTGCGCGCCGAGCTTCTGCAGTCGCGCGGCCTCGTCCACGACCCACGGGTGCGGCCGCGACCAGTCGCCTGTGCGCCCGCTGTCGGTGCGCCAGACCTCGTCCCAGTAGAGATGGGCTGTCATCGGATGACCTCACTCGTGATTACTTTTCAGGGGGCGTCGACGGACTCCAGCAGGCCGGCTTCGAGCGATCCGTCCAGCAGCGGCCGCATCGCGTCGAGTGCGCAGCCGGCGGCGGCGAGCGCCTCCGACAGCGGCCGGCGCCCGTCGAGTCCACGCAGCAGCCGCAGCCAGTCCGCGTGGGTGAGGTGGTCGATGACGAAGCGGATGCCGCCGTCGACCACGACGTACGAGGTGTTGGCGCCCTGTACGTCGTCGAGTACGAGGACGCCCTCGGCGAGGCGGAACACCGAGGTCTCCTCGATCCGTGCCTGCGGGAACAGCTCCTGGACCTCGGAGCCCTCGAAGTCCGTGACGCGCAGTTCGTACGGGGCGGGGCCGCTCGGGGCCCGGCTGCCCGGGACGTCCACGGCCATCAGGTCGAGGATGCCCAGGTTGACCACGCGCAGGAGCAGTTCGACGTGGCCGGAGCCCTGGTCCCGCTCCAGCCGGCGCAGGGCGCGGTGGATGTTCGCGCCGTCGAGGTACTGGGCGGCGCGCGGCGAGGAGAGGGCCTGCTCGACGAGCTCGTCGCCGCTCTGCGCGAGCATCCGGGTGAAGGTGCGGTGCGTGTGGCGCACGCCTTCGCCCTCGTAGAAGGCGAGCTTGGGCCGGCCGATCACCTCGGCGGGCAGGATGTCCCGTACGGCCTCGCGGATGACCTGCTTGTCCCAGAACAGCCGCTTGCGGTAGGCGCGCGGCACGGTCGCGAGCAGCTCGATGATGCGGTGGTCGAGGAAGGGGACGCGGGCCTCCACGCCGTTGCCGGAGGCGGTGCGGTCCTCGACCCAGAAGTTGTACTGCTGCATGTCCCGGAACTTCCAGGCCAGGTAGGAGCCGTACGGGTCGTCCACCGCGCCGGGGGCGTACGCGCCGACGGCGTCGTCGCTGAGCAGCGGCAGGTCGGTGCCCTCCCACCAGACGGAGAGGGCCGACTGCGAGCCGAGGGCTTTGCGGCGGGCCATCGTCCGCAGGTTGCCCTCGAAGTCCTCCCAGTCGCCGCCGCCGGAGAGGGCGACGCTGTAGCCGCCGCTGAACTCGTCGGCGCCCGAGCCGAGCAGGATCGCCTTGAGCTCGGGGCGTTCGGCGCGGGCGAAGCGGTACATCTCGCTCTTGTAGAACTGCTCGGGGCCGCACAGCGGCGTCTCCATCAGCCAGAGCAGGCGCCGCCACTCGTCGGGCGAGGGGATCCGGTCGGCCCCGAAGGCGACCTGGTGGTTGGGCAGTCCCAGCAGGTCGGCGGTCTCGCGGGCGTACTGCGCGTCCTTGTTGACGACGGTGGCGCCGGTCAGCGCGGAGAAGGTGTGCAGTCCGGTGTGCGCGGCCAGGGAGGTGATGGCCGCGGAGTCGAGGCCGCCGCTGAGGAAGACGCCGATCTCGGCGTCGGCGATCAGGCACTCGCGGACGGAGGAGGCGAGCAGATCGCCCATGCTCCGCACGAAGAAGCTCTCGGGAAGCCCGCCGGCCTCGGCCGGCGTGGGCAGCTCCCAGTACCGGTGCACGCGGGTGGCCCCACCACGCAGGCTGATGTCGACGATGGCCCCGGAGGGCACGTGATCCACGCCCTTGAACCAGGTCAGGGGCTCGTCGTCGCTCATCACCGGCGCGGAGCTGAGCCCCTGGTCGGCGAGGGCGCGCGCCCAGTCGAGCTCGCGCGGGCAGTCGGGGTGCGCGAAGAGCGCCTTGACCTCGGAGCCGAAGAGCACGGTGTCGCGGTTGCGGTGGATGAACAGCGGCTTGATGCCGAGCCGGTCGCGTGCGAGCAGCAGCCGCTGCTCACGCAGGTCGATGACGGCGATCCCGAACATCCCCCGCACATCGTCGAGGAACCCAATCCCCCTCTCCAGATAAAGATGGAGAAGCACCTCGCAATCGCTCTCACTCCGAAAGCGAACCCGCCCCTCGAACCCCTTCCGCAACTCCCGGTAGTTGTAGATCTCCCCGTTCGCCGCGAGGATGACGTTCCCGTCCTCGCTGATGAACGGCTGCCGCCCGCCCTCGGGGTCGATCAGCGCGAGCCGCGTGAACGACATGCACGCCGGCCCGGTGTGGTGGAACTGCATGTCATCCGGCCCGCGCGGCCGCAGCGCATGGGCCATGTCGCGGAGAATCGCGTCGGCCGACCCCGCGAGGGTGCTTCCGTCCGTGTGGGCGAATCCTGCAATTCCGCACATAAGGCTTCCGATTCCCCTGTCACTGATGTGTGGAGCGGACATGCCACGCCCCCCGAACGGGAGGCGTGGCATGGGGTCGCTACTAGCGGACAGCGGCGACGATGGTGCCCTGGTCGACCTTCTTGGCCTCCGGCTTGACGTAAACCTTCATCTCATTCACCTCCGCTCAGCGTCAGTGGTCACCTACTGCTGAACAGCATCCCCACCCCCGGTGTCCCCCCGGTGGCCCCCCAGTGGCCCCCCGGCTCCCCGAGCCGGCACGCCCCGTACGCGGCGGATGACACGCAGTACGTCACGCCAAAACGAAGCAGGGCCGGCTTCCCAAAGGAAACCGGCCCTGACCTCGTACTACAGCGTCGGGGTGGCGGGATTTGAACCCACGACCTCTTCGTCCCGAATGAGGTCCACCCGAGATCGCCACCAGTACGAACGCCGATTCCCCTGGTCAGCGCCGTGGCCCCGAACGGTCTGGGGGAGTCTCAAGGGGCCTCGGGGAGCAGACCGGCTCCCAGTCGGCTCCCAGCCACCGGCGCTGTCCCGTCGATGATTACTCGCGATCCATCCGGGCCGCGAGGGCGCGTCGGCAACTTCTTCCTCCGTTCGGGCGAAGGGAGCGTTATCTTCCTCCCAGGCCGATCTCAGGGTCCCTACCGTCGGCCACAGCGGTTCGCATGGCGAGAGGACCTGAACGTGGCAGACCCCGCCGCTGATATGCGCCTACCTGTTCTAGCGCGCCGACTGCCCGGCCGCGCGAAGCGGCGAACGGACGTCCTGCGCGAGTACGAGAAGTTCAACGCCGATCGCCGTAGGACGATCCCTCCGGTGTTGTGGCCGTTCTTCGCACCGGACCCGGACCGGTACTACCGCTGGAGGGTGCAACTTGATTGCGCTTGCATCAAGGAGCTCATGACACCAGGCGACGACACCCCGCCGAGCGAAAGGCAGTGGCGAGCTCCCCGTGATGACGAGACGTTGCCGCCGGGACAGCTGTACTGCTGGCACGACGAATCCGGTCATGCCCCCTACCGCGACATCGTCGAGTGGGGAGACCGGCGAGAGGTGAGCTTCCCCGCCGACCCGGCGGAGCCACCCGAATGGGCCGATGCCGAAGTGTGGGCCGTGCTGCGCCACGACAAGCCCCATACCTCGGCGTTCTGGAAGGTCACGCTGGACTGCGGACACCTCGAAGAGGTCGTAGCGCCAACCCTCGACTGGAAGCCGGCCGACGGGCCTCGTTTGGCCGACGCTTCCAGGGTGAAGCAGATGACCGAGGAATTCGAGCAGCTCTTGATCTCCAACCCGACCCTTGAACCCGAGCACCAACGTGAACACACCCGCCGCATGTTGGCGTCAGGCTGGCCGATTCCGAGTCCGGAACGGCAGTGCTATACGTGCCCCCACGCGCGCGTGATCGTGGCGTACCAGCGCGTGGGCTGGCTCACTCCACGCAACGAGGCACCGAAGCCCGAGAACCCGGCACCGCCGGCCCGCGATGTCTTGGAGCGCCGGCTCCGCAGGGCCGAGGCCGAGGCTGAGAAGCTACGAACGCAGCTGAACGGGTATGACGAGGGCGCAGACGCATGTCGTGTTCCTGCTCAGCGGTGGTTGCCATAACCATCGGCAAGACCACTCTTCAGATGACCCTTGGTACAGACGACCTGTCCTGACAACGACTTGATCGCCAAGACGCCATCTTTTGCGACGCGTTGGCGGCGGGGATGTTCGCAGGCGTGTCTGAGATCACGACGGACTCCGCCGCGCCGTTCGGTTGGCGGGCAGCCATAGCGGACAGCCTCGGTCGCCGCCGCGGCGCAGCCATGTCTTCGCTGCCGGCCGCACGTCGCCGCACACAGCGGCCACATTCCAACACGGGCGCTCCGCCAACCGCACGGTCACGTTTGCGCGATGCGTCCAGCCAAGAGTGCGGGAAGGGCCGTGCCGCCTGTGGCCAACTCGCTGGCAAACCTGCGGTAGAGGGTGGCACCTCCAGCCACGTGATCGTCTGATTCCACCACGATGCGCTACAGGGGCCGCTAGGCTCAGAGCACCGTAGGAAAGCAGCTAGGAGTTGGAATGCCTAATTGGGTGAATCTAGATGCCCTAATCCCTCGTGAAGACTTTGAGGCAATAGATTCCGGGGGGCTCACTCAACCGTCCGCCATCTCGAGTACGCTCCGCGTTACGGATCTACTTCCGGACAGTATCGGCTATAGCGTTTTGCGAAAGCCAGATTTCCAGCGCGAAACAGCCAACTGGACGCCAGAGAAAGTAGCAGCGCTTGTCCGGAGTTTCCTGGAAGGTGACCTCATCCCTTCTATCATCCTCTGGCGTTCACCAAAGAGTGGCAGCGTTTTCGTTATTGACGGCGCTCACCGATTGAGCGCGCTTATGGCCTGGGCTCACGATGACTACGGCGACCGTCACACCTCCCGCCAATTTTTCGATAACGTAATCCCCGAAGATCAGAGAAAAGCTGCGGAGGCGACTCGACGTCTGATTCAGGAGAATGTAGGTTCGTTCAGCGACCTGAGCCTCGCCCTCAAAAATCCGCGCACAGTTTCTGAAGAAAAACTGCTCCTAGCGCGGAATCTGAGCGTCTTCTCTCTGCACCTGCAATGGGTAAACGGGGAGGCCGAGAAGGCGGAGAGCTCGTTCTTCCGGATCAATCAGCAGGCGACGCCGATTGATCCCACAGAGCTCGACATGATTAAGGCGCGGCGTAAGCCAAACGCCCTTTCGGCGCGTGCGTTCATTCGGGCCGGTACAGGGCACAAGTACTGGTCATCGTTCGACGAAACCACACAGTCGGAGATCGAGACTATCGCGAAGGAGGTATACGACCTCATCTTCCAACCCAACGTCGACCTCGCTATCAAATCTGCCGATCTTCCCGTTGCGGGGAGCAGGTACTCGGCAGATAGCGTGAAGATGGTCTTCGAACTCGTCAACTTCACCAACGGCATGCAACCGGAGATGTGGCGCGATGAGACGGGGACCCGGCGCCGCAAGAAGAGCGGAGAGGTAGAACTCGCTCCACTCGGCGACGATCCCGACGGCACAGCCACCATTCAGTTCATGCGAGTTGTGAAAAGGGCATCCGAGCGAATCGCTGGTAATACCCCTGGCTCGCTAGGTCTGCACCCTGCGGTGTACTTCTACAGCTTCACTGGACGCTTTCAGCCGGCGGCCTTCCTGGCTGCAGTAGCCTTCGTTCAGGATCTCGCCGAAAAACGTCGCCTCTTGAAGTTCTCAGAAAAGCGGAAGGAGTTCGAAGAGTTCCTGGTCAAGCATAAGTATTTTTTGAATCAAATCGTACGGCGCTATGGTAGTCTGCAACGCTCCGTTCCGCCGATTCAAAAGCTGTACACCGTCCTCTTTGAAGGTCTAAGGGATGGTAAATCAGAAGGCGAGATCATTTCTCAACTTCAGGATTCCGCAACAAATCGTCTCCCCGTCAAGCTTGTCGATGCAGACGACTATGAGCATGGACGTGATTTTTCGACGAAGACGGCTAACGCGGTCTACCTGGAATCCGTGCTACAGAGCGCCCCTAGGTGTGGTATCTGTGAGGCGCGCCTGCATATGAAGTCCGCAACCGTCGACCATAAGATTCGAAAAGAAGACGGAGGTACGGGAGCCCCGGCAAACGGGCAGTTGGCCCACCCGTATTGCAACTCCGGATACAAGGAGTATCTCCATTCCGTCAATTTGAAATCCTAACTGCGCCGCGTTGGCCGTCGACCTTTCGAGATGTGCGACAGTGGCGACCAAGTGGGATGACCAATGGCCTCAGCTCGGAGAGTAGTTGATGGGCCGCTGGCGGCGGCGCAACGTGGAGTTGTCTGGACTGACATGGACGGTGTGACCCCTGGAGCCCTGCTGGATTCACAGGCTCCAGGGCCCAGCTTGGAAGAGCCGAGCCTCATAGAACGGGCGGGCGCCGTAACGGACGTCTGACCAGTGGCTCGCCGCGTTCGCCGTGCTACTGGCCATCCGCGCGTACGGTGCCGCCCTGCCTCCTCCCAGGGGCGAGGCTGATCGAGTGGACCGGTGGCTAGTCCAGGAGCGTGGGCTGCAATTGGCTGCGGCCACCGTCCGTCACCCCGAGGTAGTCCGGGTTGGGGACCATCTCGCGATGCAGGTACCGCAGGTCCGCTCCACAACGCAACGCGAGGCGATCCTGGCGCGCGTGCTCGGCCGTGGAGACGGTCTCGCCGTTGCGGGTCGTGATGACGATCGCGGGCCGTTCCGTCGAGTCGATGGCCTCGTTTAGGGCGGCCCAGACGAGGTCACGGAAGTTTGCGGAGCGGCCCCAGCAAATGTATCGAGTGGCGTCGCCAGTGACGGCATAGCAGTGGTTCGGCTTCTCCCCAACCGAATCGGGCTTAATCACCCAACCACTGCCACATGCCGCACGGACAATTTCCTCCGGACCCTGGAATCGATTTACCGCGTAGCGGACATAGTTCCCGATTCCTTCCTGTGCTCGGGCATACTCCTTCATGGGGACGTCCTTGATCCAGACCCTGGCGTCCTTCTCTGGCCCGTAGGCGAGCAGGACTCCGCCAACCTTGGGGTCCTCGATCCATCGCCGGTACTGATTCGTCTTCTCGGTGTTACTCAAGAACTCCCAGTCCATGTCGTTGGCCTGCTGGTAGATCTCGATGAGAAGGCGCTCGCGAATGGGCGCAGGCAGATGCTGCAAGGCCACGGTGATTACTCCTGGGGGGCGCGGGTGGAGGGGAACTGGAGTCGGTGCTCGTCGTACGCGGTCTCAAGACTGGCAGCGTCCTTGATCCACTCATCCATGAGGGTGGCCACCTTCTGGTCGCTGAAGTCGATGTTCGACGGGGCGATCTTCGCCAGGGTCTCGATCTCGCCGTCTCCGTCGAGCGCGCGTTTGAGCTTGAGCGCGGCAGCGATGCGGCGGAGGTCGCTGACGAAGTCCAGCACTGTGACTCGCTCCTTTCCCTCGCGCAAGCGGAGGCCTCGCCCAAGCTGCTGAACGAAGATGCGGCGGGAGTGAGTGACTCGCGCGAAACAGAGGATATTTACGTCCGGCACATCGACGCCCTCGTTGAGGATGTCGATCGCCGTCAGGATGGGCACTTCGCCGGCTCGGAAGGCGAGCAGGCGGTTCTGCCGCTCCCTCTTGGCGAGTCCCGCGTGGATGGCGAGGGCACCTGACCAAAGAGGGGTGCGCCGCAGCATGTCAGCGAGCCGCTCGGCATGTTCGATAGTGCGGCAGAAGACGATGGCCCGGGGATTACGCGTGCCGGCCCACGCGGTGGCCAGCTCGTCGCGGATGGCTTCATCCCGCTGCGGCAGGAAGAGCTTGGCGTTGAGTTCGGCCAGTCCGTACGAGTGGTCGCTGGCCTCACGGACGATGTCCCAGTCGATGTCGTCGACGAACAGGCGATAGTCGACCCGAGCGAGGTAGCCGCGCCGCATGCCCTCCTCGATCCCCAGGCTGAAGCTGGGGGCACCCAGCTGATAGGTGATGTCGTGCTTATCACCGCGCCATGGAGTCGCCGTGACGCCCAGGTGCCTCGCCGAGCTGAGGAGCTCCAGCAGCTCGTCGTACTGGCCCTCTTCCCCCACGTGGTGCGCTTCGTCGATCATGACGAGGCCTGGGCGGTATCCGAATCGAGCGGCCGACAGCGCTGAGCCGACCGTCGCGCAGGTGAGACCCGAGAGATCGTCGGGGCGGGTGTCACCCGTCAGGAGCCGCGTCGGAATATCTTTGGGAAGGTGCCGCCAGAGCGCACGCTCTAGTTGCTGGACGAGGTCTTTCGCGTGCGCGACGACCAGGACCTGGTCCTGGGGGACGCGTCGCAGGTGCGCCGCGATCATCTCGCCTCCGACGACCGTTTTGCCCAGGCCGGTGGCCAGGACAAGGAGCGCACGACCCGAGGCGTCGAGATCGGCGGTCAGTGCCTGGAGTGCTTCGGTCTGGTACGGCCGTGGTGTCACTCGCCCAAAGCGGGGTGGTACCCGGTCGAAGCTGGTCGTCAGGTCAGTTCCGCCCCACAGGAGGATCCCAGGACCTAGGCGTGCCAGATTCGCCACCCGCTTCCGAGCATCAGGGCTGAAGCGAGTGTTGGTGACGACGACGGCTTTGTGGGCGCGGTAGTGATCCCGGGCGCGAGCGACCTCATCCACCGCGTCGGCTCCTACGGCTCCGTGCCGCTTCCACTTGCACTGGATCACCCAGGTCTCGCCCTTGTGGAGGGCAAGGATGTCGCCTCCCTCGTCACCGGAGCCATCGATATTGGACACATCGGAGAAGCCCAGGTGCCACAGGAGGCGTTCAATGCGGCGAGGAAACTGCAGTGGGCCCGAGTCCAGCAGCGAGGCGGCGTCAAGGAATCGCATTCCGCTCCCCCTATGTGTTGTCGGCGAGGTCGCGCGCGATGAGTCTGCAGCTGATCCTGATCCGGGCCAGCTCCTCCACGTCGAGGCGTGGACGGTGCTGTTCCAGGAGCGCGAGGTCCCCCAGGGGGTTGACCAGTCGTTCCACGACGAGCGCTCGAGCGCCGGGATCGCTCAGAGCGATGTACCCGCGCTTGAAGACGCACCCGTCGAGGAAAGTCTCCGGGGAGTCCTGGATGATACGGATGACCGCACTGGCCGGGACATAGCGGATGAACTCACCGCTGGAGATCGCGTCGTTCCAAGGGGACGCTCCGCCGGCCTCGACCGCGAACCGGCGCTCGGCATCGGCTCGTTCATCCTTCGTGAGCAGCAGCCAGTGCACTGCGGGGTTCGCCGAAACAGGCGCCACCATCGCCATGCGCACCTGTTCCAGCAGCCTCTCGGACTCCTCCGCCGTCGCCGCCGGCGTCAGCCGAGGACTGGAGGTGTGGCTCTTGAGCTGCGCCACGATCTCACTCAAGGGCATCGAGACGATGTTCGCCCGTACCCGCATAAACTCCGCGACCTCGACGAGCGCCAGGTCACGCATGTCCGCCCCGTGCTCTCGGAAGAGCGAGTGGCCGGTGTCGACGAAAACATCCAGGTGAGGGGCTCGGACCATCGAGACGATCGCAGGTGCGGGCCGCTCATCCTTGGTAACGAGGTTCTGTCCGCGGACCGCCCAGGCCGTCAGATCCACGCGGCCCAATTCTTCAAGGTAGTACGGGCCTGTCAGGTCCACGATGGGGTCGGCGTTGTCTCGGTATCGCTGGAGCCTCTGGTCCAGCGTCTCCGCCGGTGCGACCTCGTCCTCGGGCGGTTCTTGACCAGCTGCGGTCATGCCCGTCGCACCCGGCGCCGCACCGCCTTCCGGCTCGTCATCCAGGTCGAGGAGTCCAGCCCCGAACCCGGGGAGGATGTCGTCATTCTCCGGTTGCGGGTCCACCGCTATCGGGTTGTCGTGCTGATAAGCGGCTCGGTACCACACCTCATCGGTCTGGTACTCGTAGCCGCCCTTCCGCATCAAGCCGGCCCACTTCACCGCCGTCTCGTGGAGAGCGTTACGTCCATCGCCGGGGATCAGGTAGTTGAGCCCCGGGTCCTGGCGACGGAAGCCCGCGTAGAGCAGGGCAAGAGGGCTGCGATTCTCCGGCAGCCCAAGGTTCTTGGCGATCTTAGGGCGCAGGGGACTGGTTCCGCGGACCTCGCGCAGGACTTGACGCCATTCGGCTGTATCGAACTCGAAGGCGGTCTTCTGATAGTTCGGAGTGACGTGGTCGCAATGGATCTCACCGACGATCCGGCCCATCTGCACGGCCCCGGAGTCGATGGGGTACTCCAGCTCCGGCTCCGCGATGCCGTCCTCGTCCTCCCAGTGGAAGGCACGCTTGTCCTTGAGCATGATCTTGCGCCCGTTACGGAGGAAGTCCAGCCCGTAGTCGGTGCGGTGGAGGTAGCGCTGAATCCCGATCCAGCCCCAGATCCTGCGCTCCCGCAGTTCCAGGCGGTCCTGTCCGCATTCCTCGCAGTGCTCCGCATCGGCGGTGCTCCAGTATCCGCACGCCATGCACGCGTTCTTCGTGCTCAGAACGCGGTCGATCCTCTGTACAGCATGAATCTCCACGCCCTGGCGGGTGACGGTCCGCTTCTCATCCCAGACACAGGGCAGGCGTGGCCTGATCTTCTTGCCGTTGAGCGTGAGCAGGAAGCCCTTCTCCGCCAGCAGGTAGCTGTAGACGTCTCCGAGCTTCTCCCTGATCACGGTCTGCGTCTGAGGGCGGCAGAGCGTCGCGTACTGCTCCTGCTTGAGCTCGCTGATCGTGACCGTGGTGCCGTGCTCGTCACGATTGTCCTTGGGGGTCAAGCGGTACGGTGCCTGGTACTCGGAGGAGTTGGCGATCCGCGCCAGATCCAGGGTCACCTCGATCCAGTCCGGATCGCCCGCACGACTGGTGCGTACCGTGGTACGTCGACCAAGCCGGGCGGTGCTGATGTTGAAGCCCATGCCGAACAGGCCGAGGGAACCGTGTCGACCGTTGCTCGTCCAGCCCGCGCTGATGGCGTTGGTGACGGCCTCCAGGCTCATGCCCCGGCCGTTGTCCTGCACTTTGATCTCAGCCGTCGCACGCTGCGAGTTCGCCGGCGGGAGCGAGATCGCGACCGAGGGTCGGTCCACAGTCCCGGCGGCCGCCTGGAACTCGTCGAAGGAGTTGTCGATCAACTCGGCCAGGCACTGCCAGTGAGAGAACTCGATGTCGCCCAGCACACTCAAGATGCGCGGGTGTGGCGTGACATTGATGTACTGGCTCGCGGTCACAGTCGGCCCCCGTCTTCGTCGTGAACAAACGCGTTGCCGGCAGACGCGAAGCGCGCCCACCAGCGTCTAGACGCCCCCACCGGTCCCGGTCCCGGTGCATCCACCAGCATGGCGTCAACCCTAATGGGCGGCACCGGTACCCGCGGGACATAGATCTCGAAACCCCCGCTGGAACCCACTCCGCACCCCGCCCCCCACGGTTAACAGCGTGCGAGAATCACCTCACGATCCGGGAACCCGCGCAGGTCACAATCGATGCGAGCGGCCAGGTGCAGATCCCCTTGGGGATCCTCGCCGAGGCCGGTCTCGACGCGGGGAGTGCCGTCCTCGCATACAGCGATGGTGACGGCCGCATCGTCCTACGCAGGTTGACCGACGCTATGGACGACCTACTGCATGGTGAGGAGCTGTAGGCACAGCTAGGCGGTCGCACGGCGGACCGCTGAGATGACCCGTCGCGCCACCTTGTCCGGCGCCTCGTGCTCCCAAGCCCGGATGACCGTCCAGCCCGCTTCCTCCAGGATCCGGTTGGTCTCGGCGTCCCGCCGCTGGTTCTCGGCGAACTTCTCCGTCCAGAACTCCTTGTTCTTCTTCGCCGGCCGATGATGCTCCGGACAGACGTGCCAGAAGCAGCCGTCGACGAACACCGCGACTCTTGCCTTCGGGAACAGCACATCCGCGCTACGTCGGAGGCCCTGGACGGGCGGTGCGTTGACCCGGTAGCGGAGCCCTTCCTTGAAGAGGAGGGACCTGAGTACCTTCTCGGGCTTTGTGTCCCTTCCACGGTTGCCTTTCATGGAGGCACGGACCGCCGGCGTCGAAGCCGTCGAGCCCTCCGGCAGGGCGTGCTCCCGCAAAAGGCCCTTAGCCCAGGCCAGCCGCCACCCCTCAGCGAGGTTGGCCCCACGGCTGTCGTGTTCGACCTCCCCCAGATAGCGCTCCGGGGACTTCCTTCCATCGCCCCAGCGTAGTGACGCGCGGATACGCCGCGTCTTGGGTAGGACCCTCAAGGAGACCGAGGCGTGAACCACGCGGCCGTCTCCCAGGACAACCTCACGCCGATGGCGACCACCCGCCGCTTTGTCCTGTTCAGCGGACAGCGCCTTCCGGGTCCTTCCCGGCCGCCCTTTCCAGGCGCGATCGGGGGGCAACCTGTCGTTCCATCGACCCTGAGGCGGCTTCAAGACGTCAATCACGTCGTCGGCCCCGACGCCGTATCGAGGGCCTTGGCCACCGCATTGGCGAATACCGCGCCGAGCTTCACCGGGACCGCGTTGCCGAGCTGCCGCATCTTCTCCCCACGAGGTCCTTCAAGCTTCCAATCGTCGGGGAAGGTCATGACGCGGGCCGTCTCTCGCACGGTCATATACCTGTGCTTGTAGGTAGTGCCTCCGGGAGTCTCCAGATCATCGGTCAGCATCACGGACTCCCCGCCCGGGACCCCGTGCACGCCAGCCTTCACGGTCTTGGCGGGACGGTCCAGCTCATTGGGTGTGTGGCCCTTATAGATCCGAGCCCCGGGCCACCCGATGTGGTCAGTGAATCCCCCAGCGCGATGCTCCTGGCGGTCGAGCCTGTCCCAGGAGATCTTCGGCAGCGGATCACCCTCGTTCTCGTCGATACCGGCGATGGCGTCCCGGAAGGTCCGCCAGGGCTTCGATCCGTCCGGGATGAGCGCGGCGCCCTTAGCGATCCCGGCCCTGGCCCTGGCCTTGGCCGCAGCGCGTACGGGTTCGGGAACCTCGGGATGGCGGCTCCAGTAGGAGTCGTCGGAATCATCGAGCATGGCCCGGAAGAGCGCCTCCTCGGAGTACTGGGGAAGTACATCCTTCTTGAACTGCTCGATGTCGACACCGAGGTCCTCCCGGAAGGCGACGATGATGATGCGATGCCTGATCTGCGGGACGCCGTAGTCCGCGGCGTTCACGCGCGTCATCACCACCTTGTAGCGCTCCGCCGGGTCACCCGAAGCCCTGTCTCTGGCCTTGACGAGGTCCATGAGGTCTTGATTGTGCTTCTGCCAAGGGGTATTGGGGTCTCGCAGCTCGAAGGGCATCTCCATCTCACGCAGGATGTACTCGAGATACGGCTTGAAGGACGGCCTAAGCAGTCCCACGACGTTCTCGCAGATCACGGCCTTGGGCCGGATCTGGCGCATCGCCTTGAACATCTGCGGGAACATGTTCCGCTTGTCCTCGTCCCCCTTCGCGATACCCCCGAGGCTGAAGGGCTGACACGGAGGGCCGCCGGCGAGCACGTCGACACGGCCGAGCAGATAGCTCATGTCCAGGTCTTGGACGTCGCCCGCCACCAGCGGCCACGGCTCCCCAGGCTCGGGGATGCGTTCCTCGTCTCCCCGAGGCTTCGCCCCGTTCGCCTCCAGGGTCTGACAGGCTCGCGGGGCGAACTCGTTGAACAGCAATGGCCGGAAGCCCGCCTGATGGACCGCCATGGCCAGGCCACCCGCCCCCGCGAACAGCTCGACCCCGGTGCGATCACACTTTGGCTCTTCTTGCAGCTCAGACATTGCGAAAGCATACCGCGGATTGGATGGTACATGTAACCGTTGTCGAGAAAGTTCGCCTCATTCCTGTGGGTGGCTGAGCATGGCGCGATTGGTGATCCCAACGGGGAGAGCGCTCACTCTTCGTAGGTGGTTGACCACCGACTTCAGGGCGAGGGCGTCTCGCCCAGGCCACGCACGGGCGGTGCCAGACAGGTCCGAGAGAGCGCGGCCAGCACAAGTCCGCCGGGACATCCATGGGGGCATCCGTCGGATAAGTCCCGACGCCGGGTGCGCCGCTCGGTGATGGAGCCGGCGTCGGCCCGCCCTGCCGATCCATACGGGGATCCCTCGATGGATCGCGCGTGGGCCCGAGGGTCGCCTCGCGTAGCCCCATCAACAGGAGGCGACCATCGGCAACCGTCGGGGTCTCCACCGCGACTCACGGTCTCGGCGGCCGGCCACGCCAGGCCGCGAACAGCCCCAACCCGACACTGGTGACCGCGGTGAACGCCTCGGGGCCCGCGAGCATGAAGACGCCCGTCGCCATGGTGATCAGGATCAGCAGCGCGGCCAGGTCGAGCATCCGTTCGTGGATCGGCGCCTCCGGCGCCGGCTCCGACGTGGCGGGAGTCCGAGGAGCGGGCGGCGCGGTGGTCTCTTCGTTTTCGTCCATGCCTTCAGCACACCAGCCCAGCCAGCAACGCCCCGCACGGCACGAAGAGACCCGGACAAGCTCGATCGGCGCAGGCCATCGCCGTACCGTGTGGCCCGCCGAGCGAACACACACTATGTATGGTGATGTTCGGCAGAGTTCGGTCCTGTTCGGTAAACCGCGTCCTACGCTGAATCCCACAGACCATCAGGGGGACGTACGTGGCGGACGAGGACGCTCCGGGAGCCGTGTTCCAGCGCGAACTCGAGGACTTCGCCTCCAATCTCGAGACGCTGCGGATCGATTGCGGCAAACCGGCCCAACGCGCGATCAGCCGTGCCGCGCCTCCGGGGCAGACGTTGTCAGCCTCCGCGATCAGTGAAGCCCTTAACGCGAAACGTCTGCCCCGCCTCGACTTCCTCATCGCGCTCGTCCAGACACTTCTCAGCATCTCGAACGGCAGCCGTCCAGTAGGCCGAGATCATCCGACAGTCGAGTGGTGGCGCGCGGAGTGGACCCGACTCGAAAAGCTACGCGTTAGGGTCCGCCACGCGCGCTCGGCATCCAAGTCCATGCGGACGCCCGTCCCGGCTAACGCCTCGCCCAACGCGTCGCTCTCCGATACGCCAGTACATTTGGCGAACTCGGCCGCATCCGTGGTGGGCGGTCGGGGCTCAAGATCTCGTCCCGAGTCGCCGACGCTTCCACACTCCGGTTTCGTGTGGTCAGTGGCGTTTCGCTCCGCTGACAACCTGATGGCAACCGCTAGCGCATCTGGAGTGGTGACGCTCTGGGACCCGGCCACCCAAGAAGCGGTCGGTGAGCCCCTGCTTGGTCGCGCGAACATCACGCGGTCGGTCGTGTTCTCCCCCGATGGCAGCTTGCTCGCGACGGCCAACGACTACGGTGAGGTGACCCTTTGGGATCCCGGCACCCACGAGGAGGTCAAAGCGTTCCTTACCACGGAGGATGTCGCGGTCACGGAGGTGGCGTTCTCCCCCGACGGCAGTCTGCTGGCCGCCGCCAGCTTCGATTGCACGGTACGCCTATGGGATCGATTCAGCCACGAACCCATAGGCAAGCCGCTGGCCGGCCACTCCGGACCCGTCACAGCGGTGAGGTTCTCCCCTGACGGTGGGCTGTTCGCTACGGCGAGCTTCGACGGCATGGTGCACCTTTGGGACCCGACAACTCGCCGTACAGTCGGCAAACCCCTGATGGGCCACTCAGGCGCCGTCAGATCGGTCGCCTTCTCCCCTGACGGCGACCTGCTCGCCACCGCCAGTGACGACGGCACGGTGCGCCTTTGGAATCCCGCGACCCGACGGACAGTCGGAGCGCCCCTCACAGGACACACCGGCTCCGCCACGGCCGTAGCGTTCTCCCCTGATGGCAAACTGCTCGCCACCACCGACTTCGATGGAGTGGTGCGGCTTTGGGATCCCGCCACCGGGCAGGCTGTCGGCGCGCCCCTAATCGGCCATGCCGGCAAGGCCACAGCCGTAGCTTTTGCCCCCGATGGCGGGTTGCTCGCCACCGCCGGATTTGATGGCACGGTGCGGCTGTGGACGGCCGAGGACATCCTGCCAGTGTCGGTTCCGACACAGCGTGCGCGGCATGAAAGCGACCCGCACGAGAACCTGATCACACAGCGCGCCGAACCACGTACCCGGCTTGATTTCCTGACCGCACGGGGGCTCGCCAGCAGAAGTGTCCTCACCGCACTCAAGAACGGGGAAGCCATTTCCTTGGCGCCTATGGTCGGGCACCGCGACGCGGTCCGCGCTGTGGTGTTCTCCCCGGACGGGACCCAACTCGCGACTGCCGGCGCTGACGATACGGTGCGCTTCTGGGACCCAGCCAGTCGGCGATCAGTCGGCCGGCCCCTGACCAATCACCGTGACTCCGTGAGTGCGGTGACCTTCTCTCCCGACGGCACCCTGATCGCCACGGCGGACCGTGGCGGCGCGGTACGTCTATGGGATGCGGCCACTCGGACGCCAGCGGGCAGCCCTTTGACCGACCACCTCGGCCCCATCACGTCAGTGGTCTTCTCGCCCACCGGAACCCTCCTCGCCGTCGCCAATGACGGAGGCGCCGTACGGCTGTGGGTGCCAACCACCCAGCAAGCCGCGGGTGACCCGTTGACCGGCCACGACGGGCTCGTCACCGGCATCGCGTTCTCCCCCGACGGCAGGTTGATCGCAACCGCCACCGACGCCGGCACGGTGTGGCTGTGGGACTCCACGAGCCGAGTGTCAACAGGCAAGCTCCTGGACGGCCACGGTGGCTCCGTCACCTCTGTGGGCTTTTCGCCCGACGGCAGCCTGATCGCTACCGCTGGAGATGATCACTTGGTTCAACTGTGGGACGTACCCACCCACCAGCCGGTAGGAAAGCCCCTGAAGGGCCATGATGATGCTGTTGCGGCCCTGGTTTTCTCTCCCGATGGCGGCCTACTAGCTACGGCCAGCGACGATCGCACCGTCCGCCTTTGGGATCCTGTCACCCACCAACCTGTCGGAGACGCTCTCGTCGGTCACCACGGCGCAGTGACGGCTGTCACCTTCTCGCCGGACAGCTCCGTGCTCGCCAGCGCTAGCGTCGACCGGACCGTTCGGCTGTGGGTGCCTCCGGCGGCAAGCAGCCTGCCTGGAGCCCAAGGTTGATCTGACAGGAGCCGAGTGGACAACCTGCGGCCTATTCTGACCAAGGATGACCAGGTCGCACCCCGCTGATGACCAGTTCCTGGGCTCAGGGAGGGGTAGCACGCTTGCTCGGCGGGCTCTGCGGGCTTCCAGGAGGTCAGATCAGTAGTCGTTGATCCTCTCGAGCTGCTCCACAAGGCCATCGACCCACTTCGGCTCGGGAAGCGCGTCGAACGCGTCTCGCTGTTCCAGGATCAACTGCCCAAGGGCGTGCGTAGCACTCACCGACTCGGCGTAGAGGTACCAGCGGCCCCACTGCTGTCCGATTCCGCAGCCGGCGCGTTCCGCGAGTTCGGCGAGCAGGCACGCTCGCTGAGCGTCAGGCACGACGCCCACCATCGGGTACTCGGCATGGTGGTGACTATCGAGACCGCTGGAGCAGGAGTAGAAGGTGGCTCCCCGAGCCGCGCTGAGGGCCAAGCTCAGGCCAGCCACTCCGACGTCGTTCCCGTAGAACGCCGCCATGAACTCGGCGAACTCCACCCCATCCCCGTCCTCGTCGTCGATCGCGTCAAGTACTTCCTTGATGCCATCCGGCGCACTCGACTGTCTGGCCTGCGCGAGGATCTCAGTCTCAGCGCTGAGGCACTCCGCGACGTCCTGCCAACTGGGCAGGCCGAGGCTCTCGTACCCGTGGTGGTCAGTGAAGCCACTGGCTACCTGCTCGGCGGTCAAGTCGGGTCTGCCGCACGATCGGGTGACATCTGAAGTGGCTTGCCCTGTAGGGCAGGTGGGAAGGATGTCGCTGTGCCCAAGCCCTATCCGGAAGAGTTCCGCCAGGACGTCGTGCGGGTCGCGCGGAACCGTGGCCCGGGTGTGACGGTCGAGCAGGTCGCCACCGACTTCGGGGTCCACCCGATGACGTTGTGGAAATGGATGCGCCGGGCGGACATCGATGACGGGACCAAGGCCGGGACCACCAGCCAGGAGAACGCGGAACTGCGGGACGCACGTCGGCGGATCAAGCTGCTGGAGCAGGAGAACGAGGTCCTGCGCCGGGCCGCGGCCTATCTGTCGCAGGCGCATCTGCCGGGAAAAGGATCTACCCGCTCGTGAAAGAGCTGGCCGCGGACGGAACGCCCGTCTCGGTGACGTGCCGGGTGCTCAAGCTCGCCAGACAGCCGTACTACCGCTGGCTCGACAAGCCGGTGGCCGACGCCGTCCTCGCTGAGGCGTATCGCGCGAACGCGCTCTTCGACGCTCACCGCGAGGACCCGGAGTTCGGCTACCGGTTCCTGGCCGACGAAGCACGCGATGCCGGGGCCCGGATGGCGGACCGGACCGCGTGGCGGATCTGCCGGGAGAACCGCTGGTGGAGCGTGTTCGGCAAGAAACGCGGCCGGGGCAAGAAGGCCGGCCCGCCGGTGCACGACGATCTCGTGAGCCGCAACTTCACCGCGAGTGGCCCGAACCGGTTGTGGCTCGCCGACATCACCGAACATGCCACCGGCGACGGCAAGCTGTACCTCTGCGCGATCAAGGATGTCTTCAGCAACAGGATCGTGGGCTACTCCATCGACGTACGGATGAAGTCCCGCCTGGCCGTGACCGCCCTGGACAACGCCGTGGCCCGGCGTGGACACGTCGACGGATGCATCCTGCACAGCGATCGCGGATCGCAGTTCCGGTCCCGGAAATTCGTCCGGGCGCTCGACCGCCACCGGATGGCCGGATCGATAGGGAGAGTCGGGGCAGCCGGCGACAACGCGGCCATGGAGTCCTTCTTCAGCCTGCTGCAGAAAAACGTGCTCGACCGCCGCAGCTGGACCACACGCGAGGAACTGCGGATCGCGATCGTCACCTGGATCGAGCGGACCTACCACCGACGCCGCAGACAAGCCGCACTCGGCCGGCTGACCCCCGTCGAATTCGAGACCGTCATGACCACACCGGCCCTCCAGGCCGCGTGACCGAACCTGTCACCCGAACCTGCACCAGACCCGTCTGTCCGTAGGTCGGCCACGTCATAGTCGTGGCGAATTTCGACATCGAACGTAGGAATCATGCCTGTCATCATTCCGGAGATTTGGTACAGCGGGGCTTCTATGAAGACATCGGCCGGTCTACGAGATCGTGTCGCACAGCCGATCCTCCTACCCAGCTGACTGAGGGAGACGGCCCGGCTACCAAGTCTGCGCGACAGCCCGAACGGCTTCGAAGCACCGAGTTGATGTCGTCCCGGAACCAGCCACATGTAGCGGGTGGTGTCCAGGCAGCCTCACGTACGGATCTTTGCAGTGGAGGCGGCGCTGGCGGCTCAGCCCAGGTAGGGGTACGTGCCAGCGAGGTAGTCGCCGATCTGCTGGCGCATGCTGGCGTGGATGTCGTATTGGTCGAGGTCGGCGGGCTGGATGAAGCGGACGCCGTCTGCCTCGTCGTTGATCGTGGGTTCGCCGCCGACGGGGCGGCCGATGTAGGTGTTCTCGTACTGCTGGCGGATCTCACCGTCGGTGTACGCCACGATGTGGCGGGGGTTGGTGTAGATGCCGAGGAAGCCGGTGATCTCGGCGACGATGCCGGTCTCCTCCAGGCACTCGCGTACAGCGCACTCGGCGGCGGTCTCGCCGATGTCCTGGGCGCCGCCGGGCAGCGCCCACTGGCCGGTGTCCCGGCGGCGCTGGAGCAGGATGGCGCCGTTGTCGTCGATGACGAGCAGGTTGCTCGCAGGGATGAGGGTGTTGGCCTTCGGTGCGGTGGGGTCATTGTAGTACTCAGTCCTACCCATGTGCGGCGGCGGTCCCCTCCTGGTCGGGAGTCCAAGGCCGCGAGCGGCCCGGACGGCTTCGCGGCCCGATCGTAGTTCCCGCGCACTCGTGACGGCCTTGCACGGCAGCGATGGAAGAAGGGGCGTCCTATCTGGCCTCGGCAGGGGTGCCATCCGGCCACCTGGCGCGCCACCGCCCTGAATCCGTTGCGAGGGGCTTGTGGCATCCCTATCCTCGTGACCAACGCGTCGACGGAGACGAGTAGCCGCGGATCACGCGAGCAGAGAGAGCCGCCGGTAGCTGGGAAGGCGGACTCGTGCCCATGGTGAAGACCCTCCCGAGCGCGGGGAGGAAAGGCCCCCGGGCCCAATGCCCCGCCGGTTTGCCCCCGTCATCGGGCTGAATGAGGCCGCCGCTTTCTGGCGGTGGCAAAGGCGTGGTGGCACCGCGAGTACCCTTCTCGCCCACGCTTCCAAGGGATCATGACGACGCCCCTGGAGGGCTGCGATGATCCACACCACTAGCCGCGTACTGGCTGCTGACCTACGCGCACACCTCGACAAGACCGTCACCGTCTCCGGCTGGGTGAACGCACTCCGGCTGCAACGCAAGATGCAGTTCGTCATCCTGCGGGACCACTCCGGCATGGCCCAGGTGACCCACAAGCGCGACGGCGGCCCGCTCGAAGCCGTCATCGAATCGCTTACCCCTGAGTCCGCCGTCCGGATCACCGGCCGCGTCGTCGAGGCGGCCCAGGTCAACCTGGGTGGCCTGGAGATCGTCCCCGAGACGATCGAGGTGCTGAACCGGGCGGAGACGCCGCTGCCGATCGACGAGCACACCGGCCCCGAGCACCGGCTCGACTGGCGGTTCCTCGACGTACGCAAGCGGGCGACCGCGCAGATGGTGTTCGCCGCGCAGACGACTCTGGAGCAGGGGCTGCGCGAGTACGCCATGGAGAACAGCTGCACGGAGATGCACACGCCGAAGCTGATGGGCACCGCCTCGGAATCCGGGGCGGAGGTGTTCAAGCTCGGGTACTTCGACCGGTCCGCCTATCTCGCGCAGTCGCCGCAGTTCTACAAGCAGATGGCCGTGGCCGCGGGCATCGACCGGGTCTTCGAGATCGGGCCTGTCTTCCGCGCCGAGCCGTCGTACACCTCACGCCACGCGACCGAGTTCACCGGCGTGGACGTCGAGCTGTCGTGGATCGACGACGTCGAGGACGTGATGGCGTTCGAGGAGCGGATGCTCGCCCACGCCATCGCGAAGGTCGCCGAGGTTCACGGGGAGGCGATCCGGGACGTCTTCGGCATCGAGGTCGTCGTGCCGGAGGCACCGTTCCCCAGGATCACGATGGCCGAGGCACAGGAGATCCTGCGGGCCGGCGGCTGGGACCCCGAAGGCGTCAAGGAGGACCTGGACCCGGAAGGTGAGCGCACCATCGCCGCCCACATGAAGCAGCTCACGGGCCACGAGTTCGTGTTCATCACGCACTACCCGGCCAGCATCCGGCCCTTCTACCACATGCGTCCGGCGGACCGGCCGGACCTCACGCTCAGCTTCGACCTGCTCTGGAAGGGCCTGGAGATCACCACCGGGGCCCAGCGAGAGCACCGCTCCGACGTGCTCCTCAAGCAGGCCGAGGAGAAGAGCATGGACACCGAGCCGATGCAGGACTACATGAACATCTTCCGCTTCGGCTGCCCGCCCCACGGCGGCCTCGGCGCCGGGCTGGGCCGGATCCTGATGGTCATGCTCGGCCTGGACTCGATCCGCGAGGCCGCGTTCCTGTTCCGGGGACCGAACCGACTGACCCCCTGAGCCAGGGGTAGACGCACCGCTGCCCCACCGCCTGTCTGGCGGTGAGGCAGCAGGGGCTCGCTCAGTACCGGGTGTGGCCGAGGTCGAGGGTCCATGGCTCGGCGGGGTTCTTGTCCCAGTGGTCGCGCAGGGCCAGCTCGCGGTCGGCGTATCGGCCGCGGCGGGAGAGGCCGCCGTGGGAGAGGGTGACGCTGAGCGCGAGCGTCGATTCGGTGGTGACCCAGTGCGGGGTCAGGGCGTGGCTCCACAGCTGGTCGCCGGGCTGCATAGTCACCGACTGCCGGGCCGCCTCGTCGTGCGGCGGGGGATCCTCAGCGGTGGTCTCACCGAGGACTGCGGCTTCGGGGGACAGGTGTTTGTCGGGGTTGTGGTAGCTGTGGAAGGTCTTGACCCCTTGGACCTGCCACACCAGACCGTGCGAGTTGTCGTTGTGGTAGGTCGAGGCCGCCCCTTCGGTGGACAGGAAAAGGATGGGCGCGCACCGCTGCCACGTGAATCCCTGCGACGACAGATAGGTGCGCCAAGGCACCATGACCTCGTCCTGGAAGCCGGTCAGGATCTCGCCGTAGAACCGGGCGAGGTTGAAGTGCACCAGGCGGAACGGCCACGTGGCGATCTCCTCGACCGGGGCCGTCCGGAACGTGGCGGTGCGGTCCATGCGCACCTTCCAGTCGTCCTCGCCGAGGACCGTGAACCGCACCTCCTCGTCCCGGCGGACGTGGTCGAGGATGTCGATCGCCGGCAGGAACAGGTAGTCGAACGGGACCTGCATACGGAAGTTCGGCGGCTGCCTCCAGTGGCTGTTGAAGTCGTCGGGATCGGTGACGGAGACCGACGGTTGCACGTGGACCCCCAAGGTCAGGCCGCCGCGCAGTCGCGGGACGCGGGGCGGCAGATGGCGGCGCAGTCGGGTACGACGCGGTCCGTGGCCGGCGCGTCGAGGAAGGCCCGGATCTCGGTACGTGGGGCGTGGACACTGACCTCGGAGGCTCCGTAGGGGCAGTGCCGCACCTCGCCGTCAGCCGACATGTAGAGGGTGGCCGACCGACAGGGGTGACTCTCCTCCTTGGACAGCTGTAGCTGCCGCAGGCCGTCGAGGTAGGACCGGTATCCGTTGGACAGGCGGAAGTACTGGTCGAGTGCCGCCGTGTCGCGCGCCCTCTGCATCAGGGAGTCCTGGAGTGATCGGCTGTCCCGGCGCAGGGCGCTTTCGGAGAGGAGGACGGGGCTCAACTGGATGTCGATCCCCGTTCCCGCTACGAGGTCGGCGAGCTGGGCGGCTTCCTCGTCGTCCACATCCCAGTAGGTGAGGTGAAGGACCTTCGAGGGGGTGTCGACGGCGTCCAGCGTCGCGACCGCTGAGGCCGCACTCCGGGTGGTGCGGCCGAGCGTCATCGCGCCCTGCGAGTCTGCGGAGACGGTCACGTTGGTCAGAAGGTGGCCGACCTCCGCGAGGGCGGTGACCTCAGCCTCCGAGCGGGCCGAGGTCACCATGGACACCGTCATGCCGAACTGGAGGGCCAGGCGGACGAGCTGCCGGAGGTCCGGGTGGTGGGTCGGCTCACCGCCCGTGAGGCACACGCCCTCGACCCCGGTCTCCTTCAGCCGCGACAGGGCACGCGTGTACGTCGCGGTGGTGAGGAAGCCGCGGGCGCGGTCGGCCCGGAAGCAGAAACTGCACGCGACCTCGCAGTGCCCCGCCGTCGAGACCAGCGCCGTACGGACGGGGGTGCTCATTGGACCCCCGTGTTGTCCCACACCGCGATGGCCACGGTGCTGGTGTAGAAGGCGCACATCTGCGGGTCGGGTGTGCTGCCGCCGATGAGCGCCTGTTCGTTGCGGGACGGGCCGCCGCAGATGGCCAGCGCCGGGCAGTCGCCGCACGCGGGGATCGGCGCGACTTTCTTCGTCGCCTTTGTAAGGCGGCTGGGATCCGACCGCAGCTCATCGAGTGTGTGGAGGAACTCGGGCTCGGTGAAGTTGATGTCGCACACGCTGACCCGGTTGCCTGGCAGCAAGGCGGCGTTGAGGCTGCGGTCGCCCTGCATGTGGTCGAAGAGCATCGGCCGGCGGGTATCGAGGGCCTGGAAGGCCCGGTCGAGGACGGAGAAGAGCATCCCGCCCTTGCCGAGTGCGGTCAGGCGGGCCTCGTAGAGCTCCCGGGCCAAGTCGGCGCCGTTCACCCGCCACTCGCCGCCGGTGGGGATGGGCGTGTTGACGTAGATGAACTTGAGGCCGAGGTCGTCGATGATCCACTGCACGCTCTCGGCCAGGCGCCCGATGTTCGACGCCGTCGGGGTGAGGTTGCAGCCGACGTGCAGGCCCTTCGCCTCGACCAGGCGCCGGACGTTTCGGCGGATGCGGTCGTCTGCGGGCTGCCCGCCGAGGAGGAGTCGGTTCGCCGAGTTGATCCCCGGAGGGCCGTCGATGGAGATGCCCACCCCGTACTCGCGCTGTACGAAGTGGTCGAGGGCCTCGTCCGTCAGGCGAGCGCCGTTGGTGACGACTGTGCGCCGGACCCGCTCGACGCCGTAGCGGGCAGCGAGAGTGTCGGCGAGTTCGTCGCCGTACTGCATGAGGTCGAAACGGATGGTCGGCTCGCCGCCGAACCACTGGATCGAGACCTCCTCCTGCCCGGCGTTCTGTGCGAACAGGAACTCCAGGCCGGCGGCGAGCTCCTGCTCCGTCATGTCCGGCTTGCCGGTGTTGGTGTCGACGAAGCAGTACGTGCAGGCCATGTTGCAGCGGTCGGTGAGCACCACCCGCAGGCCGCTGATCCTGCGCGGCGTCGGGTCGATGCCCAGGGTGTGGAGGCGGTGGTGGAGTGCTTCACGGCGGTCGGCCGAGGGGCTGTCCTGGGTGAAGCCGAGCCCTGCGAGGGCTAAGTGTGTCGCGGTCGGGGGGACCCCGGCGAGGTCAGAGACCTCGCCGGAGTCGAGAAGCACACTCTCCAGCGTGACCGGGTCGAGGAGGACAGCTTCCCCATCCCGGTCGTACTGGAAGTATTTCCCCCACAGCGGCTGGGGAGTGGCCACTGGGTCAGGCCGCCGTTTCCTCTTCGGCGATGCCCAGCTCGGCCATGACGGCGCGGACCTTGTCCTCGGCGTCGGCCTGGAGCCGGGCGGAGGCCGCGGGGGAACCGCCGTCGGAGAGGACGATCACACCGGGGAGCGTCGGGTTCGGCGCGATGACCGTGAGACCGGCCGGCTCGGTGCTGATGACCATGACCGCGCCTTCCAGACTGACCCAGTCGGTACGGTCCTTCAGGGCCTCCAGGATGCGGCCCTGCTTGTCGCGGAAGGAAGCACGCTCACCCATCCACACGCCCGCCTTGGACTTGGAGTCCACGACGTCCGCGTAGATGAGGTGGTTCTGCTTCTCTTTCCTGGGCTTCGGCATAGCTGATCTCCTTGGTGGAAGGGTGACTGCCCGGGACGGGCAGCTTGGATCCGCTCTGGTGCCGCCGGTCCGGTGTCGTATGGCACCAGACCGGTTTCGTGCACGGCGCGCTGGGCGCCGTTCCCCACCGGTGCCGACCGCTTGATCAGCACCGGGCGGGAAGCCTGTTCAGCCCTTCGTGCGGCTGGGCTGTTCCGAGCGGGCGATCGGCTGGAGGAGCTGGAGGGTGTCCGGATCGGCGGTCCATTCCCGACCCGAGTGGTCCAGCGGGCGCATGTGCGCCACTTTTCTGACCGGCCTGCCGGTGAGTTTCGATGCGTAGATCAGGACGGCGCCCACGGTTCCGCGACGTCCGCTGGCGGGGTGTGCGACGTCCTGGCCGAGGAGCCGGTGCCCGGTGTCCTCTGTGACCCAGACGTTCGCCTCCCTGGTCGGACTCATTGGGCACCCCCGAGGCCGAGGAAGGCGTCGAACTGCGCGGAGCTCCAGGTGGAGGGATCGCCGTTCCGGCTACGGAACGCCTCGGCGGCCCGGGGCAGACCGCGACGCTCCGGCGGGGTGCCGGCGTCAGTCTCCACGTACGGGGCCACGACGGCCTCGTAGTGCGTGCTGGTCGCGCCAGGGGTTCGTCGGGGAAGCCGGGGGCTGCTCACGTCCACTCCCTTTCGCCGGGGTCGTCGAAGTGACGTAAGAGTCCCCCTGGTACGGGTGTCACGGCCACGACGCGGTGGGTGTCATCTGGTCCTCGCCCGGGTGACCGAGGTGTCATGGAGGTAGCTCCGCGATGTCATCTGCTCGGATTCCATTGCGCAGCAGGGGCGTTGACAGGTAGGCACGAAGTGGAGCGGGGCGCGACGTGGCCCGTCTCCTGACCTTGAGGGAGCGACCGATGGACGATCCGGCGACGCTGCTGCGCGTCTTAGTCCAGCAGCGGCATTGGCGTTACAGGGACTTCGTCACGGCGTTCGAGCGCGCGGCCTCACAGGCCGGCGTGCAGGGCCTGTCGGTGTCCGAGGCACAGTTCCGGCGGTGGACCTCGGGCCGGATCAAGACCATGCCGGGGCCGGACACGTGTCGGGTACTGGAGCGGCTCTTCGACGTGGAGGCCGCGGCACTGTTCGGGTCACCGCCCGCTCTGTCGAACTCGACATCGGTGACTTCCACTGCGTACGACCTCGAAAGTGAAATCGCGATGACCGCACGTGACGCCGCCGATGAGGCGGGGGCTGCCGCCGCGCAGTCCGTATCCGACACGACCATCGACCAGCTCCGTGACGACGCACTGTCCCTGGCCCGCTCGTACGGGGCCGTGAGCGCCTTCGACGTGTTCCGGCGGGCGAAGGTCCTGCGCTCGGAGGCGGAGCACCAACGTGGACTCACCAAGGTGCCCGTACAGCAGCAGGACCTGCTGATCGTGGCGGGCCAGGCGTGCGCGCTGCTGTCGACCGCCGCGTTCGACCTCGGCGCCCTGGACGACTCGGCACGCCTCGCCCGGTCGGCGGCCCTGTACGGGGAGATGGCCCGATTCGATCCTCTACGGGCCTACGCCACCGGCTCCTTGGCGATCTGTGCGTACTTCACGGGCCGTCCCTCGGAGGCCGTACGGCACGCGCGGACCGCGCTGGCCTACGCCGGTCTGGGCGACACTGCCAGGCGGCGGCTGCTGTCCATCGAAGCCCGCGCCCACGGACACCTCGGGGACCGTGAACGGGCCACCCGCGCGCTCGTCGCGTCCACGCGGCAGGACAGCGGCGAGCGAGACGCCCTGCACGATGACGTCGGCGGTGAGTTCGCCTTCAACGAGGAGCGACTGCTGATGTCCAACGGCACCACCGCCCTGCTTGTCGGTGACGGAGCGGGGGCGGAGGTGACGGCGCGACGGGCGCTGGACCTGGTCGCCTCCCGGCCGCCGGCCCGGCAGTCGGTACCAGTACGAGGCAAGGCCGCGGCCGACCTCGCAGCGGCGCAGCTACTCCGGGGCGACCTGGACGCTGCGGCTGCGACGCTGGAGACGGTGTGGGCGATCCCGGCGGAACAGCGTGTGGCGGGGCTGCTGGAGCGCACCGGCGGTTTGCGGCGGGCTCTGACAGCCCCCGCGTTCAGGGAGACACGGGTGGCTGTCAGCCTCGGCGAACAGATCGAGGAATTCGGGCGCCTCTCGGCGCCGAGGCAGCTGGGTACAGGCAGCGGACTCCTCGCCATCGAGCCCTGACCCTGCTCCCTGTTCCTACCGGTGGCCGAGGGCGGCGAGGATCAGGGCTTCCTTGGCCGGGTCCACTCCGTGCTCGTCCCACCGTGGGTGTTCGACCGGTCGACCGTCTGCCTGCATCCACGCCCAGGTGTCGGCAATGGTGTCGGCGAGCGGACGGCAGCGGAGCCCGGCCGCCACGGCACGGGAGGCGTCAACGGACCACACTCCGGAGTGGGTGCGCCACAGCGGGAGCTCTGTCCACTGCTTCACACCGTGCGCGGTAAGTGCCGCCGCATCGGCCCACGCCGGGCTGCCAGTGCCACCGGTGACGGCCAGGCACTCGGCGATGAAGTCGGCCCAGCTGATGCCTTCGGGGTGGGCGATGTTGAACGCCTGGCCGGGGCCATCGGTGCCAGCGGCCTGATCGACGGCGAAGGTGGCGACGTCCCGCACGTCCACGGGCTGGATCGTTTGGGCGGCCGGTGCCGGGACGACGATCGGGCCGCCGCGCTGGGCACGGGTGAGCCACCATGGGAGGCGGCCGACGTACTCGCCAGGCCCCAAGATCACTCCAGGCCGCAGGAACACGACGTCGTTCCCGAAGGCGGCGCGCACCGCAGCCTCCCCGCCTGCCTTCTGGAACCCGTACTTCGTCGGGCTGCCATCGGCGCCGGTGTACCCGAACGACTCATCGGCGTCCGGCGGGCACTCCAACAGTGAGGAGTCCTCGGTGAGCGGGTCGTGGGGCCAGCCCTGATAGACGGACACCGTGGATACGTGCACCCACCGGGCGGCGGCCGGGCGCAGGATGTCGGCGGCGAGGAGCACATCACGGGGCGGGAACTCGCTGCTGGACGTGTCGATCACGGCATCCCACGGCCCCTGTGAGGCGAGCCGCTTCAGGTCGTCGGGACTCGTCCGGTCACCCCGGACCGTGCCGACGCCCTCAACCGCACCGGAGCGGCCCCGGTTGAACGTCGTTACGTCCCACCCGCGCCGAAGTGCGTCGTCAACGATCGCGCGACCAAGGAACCAGGTGCCACCCATCACGAGAATCCGCATGGGGTCGACCCTGCCACGAAGCACCGTACGGGCACCATCCCGGCTCTCAGGGCGGCCCTTCCCGGATTGTGGCCGGATGACTGGCTAGTCGGACAGGCGCCCCAGCAGGGCGCCCTGGCCGGACTGGAGAATGTGCGCGGCCTCCAGCGGGATCCAGAAGCACTCGAAGTGAGTCGGCTCCTGCTCGCCGTCGTGGTTCTCCTGGCTCATCCACCGGTCCGGGGTCGGCTCGGTGAGCTCCAGGTGGAAGACGTGCCGGCGCTGGATCTCGAACCGGTACGGGCTGATGTCGTACTCGGTCTCGCCGAGTTTGCGGACGATCTTGAAGTCCGACAGGCCGGTCTCCTCGCGGGCCTCGCGCAGGGCGGCGGCCTCCGGGGTCTCACCGGGGCGGATGCTTCCTGCGGGGACCTGGATGCCGACTTCCTCGTAGGAGTAGTCGGTGTGGCGGAACACCAGCAGGTGCCCGTCGCGCACGACGTAGACGAGGACCTTTGCCTTCGTGACCTTCTCGGGCACGGCGAAAGCCTCCACTTGGTCTAGGAGCTGATTCTTGGGTCCGGCCCGGTACAGGGCCGAGGACTACTTATCCCTGGGCCGACCGTGCGTCGTCTGCGCGGCAGGGAAGGCTCAAGATCCCAGGCCTCCAACTTGCTGTCGAGTCGGCGTCATTCAGTCGATGAGTCGGACTCCGGCAGGTCTGGCTGCTGCAAGGCGGTGCCTTCCTGGGATTGGTTCAGCATGCAGTTGGTGGCCGCCTGGACGCGGCCCAAGTGCTTTCGGACGGCGACGAGGACGGTGTCCAGGTCTTCCGGCCGGCCAGCAGAGCCGATGGGGCGGGCGATCTGCCTAGGGGGCGTGCCTACGTGACCGGTGCGGAGTGCTGTCGGCGCAGAGGCTGCTTCTGCTCCGGCTGTGGTCCGCCTCCGGTTTCCACCTCCCGGACCAGTGCCCCCCGGCGCTGGTTCGGGCCCGCCACCCCCGGGGCGGGCTCTGGCCAAGGCACCTTCCCCAACGGGGAAGAGTGTCTTGGCCGATAACTTGCTGTGCTGGTGTCGGTGAGTGGCTACTGACCGCTGCCGTGACGGCTGCGTTCTTCGCCTTTCCGTCGTGCATGTGCTGGCCGGATGCGTGGGCTGATGGGCTCGTGCGCGGTGGTGGTCCGCATGGGCGGGGAGCCTGTGGTCCGCGGCAGGGCCGGGTCCGGACCGGGGAACACCGTCTGAGGGCGGCGCAGGGCGTGTTCCGGACAGCGGGATGCCGGCCGGTTTTCGTCGACGGACGTGCGGTCTCCGCCCTGGTCCGGGCCAGAGCAGGGCTGTGACCTGCGGAGACTTTGGGTCACTCGGGATGCGTGCGAGGACCATCGGTGGCGGCGTGGTCCGCGCGCAAGGTGGTCATGAGCTGGGTGAGGCGTAAGCCGCTGATGCCGAGGTCGGCGTCCCGGATGATCGAGCGGACCCAGTCACGGGTCGGCTTTCTGTGCGCGTCCATGGCAGGGCGGACCAGGTCCAGCAATTCGTCCAGCTCGGCCTCGGGTGGACGCCCGATCCGGGTCCGGCGCGGTTCGTCGGGCGGGGCATTCGGCTCCGCTGGTGGACCGGCTGGAGGCTGCTCCCCGGTAGCTGGATCTGGATCCGTGGCCTGGTCGGCGTCCTGTTCTGCAGGAGGCTCGACGGCGGAGTCGGGTGCGGTCCCGGATTGGCGGGTGATGAGGATGTGGAGGTGCACGGCGCCCGCGAGGGCGAGCGGGGCGAGGGTGGAGAGGATGCCGACGGTGACGTCGCCCAGGCGTAGGCCGCCGCCCGGTGGAGCGAGCTGGTTGAGTCGGATGGCGTGGAGAGCGTTGGCCCAGATGCTGGCCGCCGTGGCGGTGGCGAAGAGCGTCCATACGTACAGGCGGGCGCGGTAGGGCGCGGTGCGCAGTACGAGGAGGGCGCGGACGCCGTAGGCGATGAAGCCGTCGATCACCAGCGGGAAGAGGTAGGTCAGGAACCCGCGGACGTGGATGGCGACAGCCATCTGCTGGAGCGCGTCGTAGGAGAGGGCGCAGCCGGCGGCGCCGAGGGCGAAGATCGCGGCCCGGTCCCACGCCGTGGTGCGGGGGAGGGGCGCGTACGCGTGTGAGGTCAAGCGGGGTTTCCAGAGGGCCTCCACCGTGTGCTGGGCGCGGGCGGTGGAGGGTGGTGTGAAGGGGGGCGGAGGTGTTGGAGTCGCCGACGCGGCTCAGGAGGCGCGCGGGGCGGAGCGGCGGCGGTCGGTGCCGCTGAGGACGACCCGGCCGGTCATCTCGGCCAGGCGGGAGGCGACGCGGTCGCCGACGGCGTCGCGCAGGGCCTGGGCGGGGAGGTTGGTGGTGATGAGCGTGGGGAGCATCTCGGTGTAGCGGCGGTTGATCAGCCGGTACGTCAGCTCCTCGGTCCACTCCGACTGCTTGGCCGCGCCGAGGTCGTCCAGGATCAGCAGCGGGCACCGCCCCAGGTCCTGGATCTCCCGTTCGGGGTCGTGCCCATTGCGGGGCCGGAGCTGGGCGTGCAGGTCGGCGGAGGTCACCGCCTGCCAGCGCAGCCGGACCCCGGCCATGAGCAGGGAGCGGACGGCACCGTACGCCTGGTGGGTCTTGCCGGTACCGGTGGTGCCGGCGATCAGCAGCGAGGGCCCGTACGAGATCCCTCGGGTGCCGCCGGGGCCGACCCGGCCCAGGCGCGCCACCTCGGTGGTCCAGGTCCGTACCCCGGGGTCGGTGGCGGTGGCCTCGCGGTACCGAGCGGGGATGCGCCGGTCGGCCAGTTCCAGCGCGGTCACGGGCTCGGACGCGGGCTGCACGGGGGCGGAGTCGGGGTCGATGCCCCGGGCGGCGAGGATCGCGTTCAGGCGGGCCGCCAGGATTCCGGCACGCTGCGGTTCGCGGGTCGCGGTGGTCACAGGGCGCCTCCGTACGCGGCTTCCGCGTCGGCCGGGTTGGCGTAGGCCTGATGAGCATGGCGACCGGGAACCTGCTTCTGCGCTGGGTTCATGGCCTCGTTGACCAGGCTGGGCAGCACGCTCGGGTGCAGGGCCTTCTCCCGCAGCCGTACCAGTCCGGCGCGGATGTGGGCGGGGTCGATGCCTTCGGCGATGAGCTTGGCGACGGATCGCGCGAGCTGTCCCAGCACCGCGCTGGGCGGGCGGTTGGGGCATGCGGCGGCGTACTCGGCGACCATCTGCTGGGTCGAGACGGTCTCGGGTGCGGGGGCGCTCGCGCCCCCCAACGGAGTTGATCCTAGATCCATGATCCTAGGTCCTAGATCCGGACGGTGAGGGCTCACGGACGACTCGCGGAGATCTCCCTGCACGCTCACGGAGGGCTCAGCGAATCCGCTCTGACCTGCGGAAATCTGACTCGGTGAGGACTCGCGCCGTTCTATCGAACCCTCGCTGAGGGGTGCGTGAGCGTGCACGGAGTCCTCACGGAGCCCTCTGTGAGCCAGCGGTGAGGGCGAGGGTGTCTGGCCGCCGTCGTGGTGAGGACAGGCCGGGTGGCGGACGCCGCTGGGGCGGTTGATCTTCTGGTGCTTGGCGAAGGTGACGATGTGCAGGTACCGCTTGCCGTCCTCACCCTCGTACCGGCAGATCAGGTCGGCCATGGCGAGTTGGTTGAGGTCGTCTTCGACCCCGATCGGCCCGTGCTCGGGTCGCAGGGACCACAGCAGGCCGGCGATGACGGCCGTCTGGTCGCGGAAGCGCCCGTGGTTGTCGGCCTGGGTGAGCAGGCCGTAGAAGGTCCGCTCGGCGGCGACGCTGACGGCGGCCAACGATTCGGAACTGAAGGCTTCCGGCTTGATGGTGCGGATGCGTGCCATGTCTATCGCCCCGCCTTCGCGTCAGGCGTTGACGCGGTACGCGAGGTGGGCAGGGGGCTGTCGACGGCCGCCTGGGCCGTACTGTGGGGCATCTACGTTCCTCACCCGGCGGCGGCAGGGCCTGGCAGCCCGCCACCACCGACTCGATCGTTCAGGAGTGGGCGGTTCGGTAGGGGACTCATCGGCCCTCGGCGTTGGCGCGCCGGGGGCCGTTTCGTATTCCCTCACCGGGTCGTGGCCAACATAGCCACACCCGGCGCGCGCAAGTCCAGCGATTCCGGCTACGGAACAGCAGCAGCCGAAATCGCGGTCGCGGTCTTCGTCGACGATAGGGCCCGACCCGGGAATAGCAAAAGAGTCGGCTACGAATACCGGCGTGAAGGAGAAGGCGCCCTGAAACCCTTGACCTGAGTGCGGGCCTCGAATACGTTGCCGCCCCCGCAGGTGTGGGGCGGCTGTGACCAGCAGGTATGTGTGAGTGTTGCCCGAATGTCTGGAATCGTCGCGAGTGGCGGTTTGATTGAGAATCCATCCTGAGTTCGGCCCGTCGGTATTTCGTCGAGCGCGAAATCGGGCTGCAGGATGCCATACATCCCGATCCGGGATTTCCGAAATCTGGGATCCAGAGCTACAACAGGTAAATGCCCCGACGTCCTACGGAAATCGGCCCCGCCGGAGAACGGACCGCCACCGCCATTGAGAACCTGCGCATTGCGCGAGGATTCGCCCAGCGTGAGCTCGCCGACCGGGTGACCGCGCTCGGCCGCCCCATGACCAACACGATGTTCTCCCGTATCGAGCGCACTCGGCGCCGCTGCGACGTCGACGACCTCGTCGCCATCGCCGCCGCCCTCGGGGTCTCCCCGCTCGTCCTGCTCCAGCAGGCCTCGTAGCAGCAACCCCAGGCCGACGGCGTGCCAGCGCCTCCGCTCGGGCTCTCGTAGCGCGATCTCCTGCCCACTCCTGAACCGCCGCCACGGCGCCGGCTTGCCTGCCGCGCCAGACGAGGATCCGCCTTGCACCAATCGCCTGTGCCCCCGGCCCACCCCACCGCGCCAGCCCTTCCCCGTCTCTACCGCCCGGAGGAGGTAGCCGAAGCCCTCGGCTGCTCCGCCTGGTGGGTCAAAGACCGGGCCAGCCGCGCCCTCATCCCCTTCGCCCGGGTCGGCCGCGCCTACCGCTTCACCGCCGAGCACCTCGCCGAGATCGTCCGGCTCCACGAGACCCGGCCGCCCAGCGCCCCGAGCTTCGGCGCACGAGCCATACGGCCGGTGCCACCGCTGACGACGGCTGTCCGCCCTGCTGCCGGCCTCCGTGCCCGCGCGCCTCGCCGAACCCGCCAGGACGGTTTCGGCGCCACGGCGTAGCGGACCAGCAACCAGAGGGGAGGGAACAGTGGGCTTCGCGGAGAAGCGCGTCAACTACTGGCGTGGCCGGTACAAGACGGCGCCCGGAAAGCACAACACGGTCGTCGACTCGACCGGAGCGACCATCAAGTTCGCCACCAAGCGGGAGGCCAAGCGGGCCGCCGACGAGGCGGAGATCGGCTTCCGGCGCGGCGACGTACGTGACCCGTCACTCGGCCAGGAAACGTTCGGCGAGTACGCGAGCCGCTGGTACGAGGCCCAGGACCTGGCCGCGTCCACCATGCAGAACTACCGGCGCCACATCGAGGAGCACCTGCTCCCCGACTTCGAGGACAAGGCCCTCGCCGGTATCCTCCGCACCGACGTCGCACTGTGGGAGAAGAAGGAACGCGCCTCCTACGCCGCCTCCAGCGTCAAGACCTGGCGGGCCACGCTCCACCTCATCCTCGCCGACGCCGTGGACGAGGGACTCATCGACGCGAACCCTGCCGCCAAGCGCCGAGGGAGGGGCAAGCGGGCCGGCCGCTCCGCCGACCGCGGCCCGGAGAAGGTCGTCACGGACGCGCTCGGCGCCCTCCTGATCGCCGAGCGGGCTGCCCTGCTGTCCGGCCGGGATGACGAGTTCGTCGCGGTGATCCTCAAGGCGTACACCGGCATGCGCTGGGGTGAAATCGTCGGCCTGGAGACCGAGTTCGCCCGCCGGGGCTCGGTGCGTGTGGAGTGGCAGCTGTACGAGCTCGACTCGGGTGTGACGGTCCGCTGCCCGCCCAAGGACGACAGCTACCGCACCATCGACGCCCCCGACTGGCTCTCGGCCCTCGTGGCCGACCACGTCGCCCGTACCAAGCCCAAGTCGTGCCCGTGCCATGGCAGGACGTACGTCTTTCAAGGCCAGGGCACCGCCCGCACCGGAGGCCACCAGGGCGCGAAGCTGGTCGACGTAGCCCGCCGCGCCGGCGTCTCCACGGGCACGGTGTCCAACGTCCTGAACCACCCCGACCGCGTGCGCGAGGCAACCCGTACCCGCGTCGAACTCGCCATCACCGAACTGGGCTTCGTACGAGGCGGCGCACCCTCGGAACACGCCGCCCACTGGCGCCGCAACGGCTTCGCCACTTGGCTCTTCCACCCGGCGACGACGGGCTGGTATCCGAAGAAGGCGCCGCAGGATCCCCGTCCCGTTCCGCTCCTCGGCGACCCGTTCCCGGGCATACCGGTCCGGGGTCGCAACGCCCAGGGTCGCGCCGACGCCTGCTGGACGGCCATCGCCAGGGGCCTCACCCCGCACGGCCTACGCCACTCCCACCGCACCCACATGGAGGACCTCGGCACGGAGAAGGTCCTCATGGACGAGCGCATGGGCCACATCGACGGATCGGTCTCCGCCCGCTACGCCCACGTCACGCCCGGCATGCGGCGGCGCCTCATGGCTGGCCTCACCCAACAGTGGGAGACAGCGCTCGCCGCCCGCCGTGAGATGGGCCCGAGGTCTCCTGTCGCTGCTCTCGACCGGCTTCTGTGAGCGACGTGTAGTCGCTGACAGGTCTACCGCTGCGAACACGCAGGCCCGGCCCTCCCGAAGGAGGCCGGGTCTGCCCCATCGGCGAGAGCCTCTACAGTCGAAGCCGAATCCCGATCTACTTGCCCGTCGCCGGAGCGCGCCTGACGATGTCGGACAACTGGCCGCGGTAGGTGGTGCCGAGCTTGCTCACCACGCCTGCGGTAGGGCCCGGGCCGTCCTTCATACGGCTCACGTAGTTCTCTGGCAGCAGCACCCGATCACCGACTTCGAGCGGCTCGCTCCCACGCCAGCGGTAGCTGTACCTACCGACCTCTACGACCTGGTGGCCGTCGACCTGGTAGACGCGCCTCGTGGCGTCCAGTTGCTCCTCAAGTTCCTTGACGCGATGTTCCAGCCGTTCGATCTGGGACTTGGAGAAGCTCGTGCTGATCTCGCTGCCCGACCTGTAGCCCTCGCTCCACCCACGCCGATGTGCCTCGGCCACGGCTTTGCCCTGCTCCGTGGCGTGCGTGCCGCACGCCACGTCCGAACCCGATATCCGGATCTTGCACGGACTCCCCGAGCGGGTAGGTCGCCCGCAGGTCCGGTCCTGGTGGTCGGTCATGTGCGGTAGTCCCCTTCGGTAGAACGCTGACAACGATCTTCTCCCAGACCGCTTCCGATCGAACGGCGGAAACCGGACAGGCCCCCGATCCGGCGTTCGGCATCCGCCGCCGCCGGTGACCTGGCTCAATGGAGGAATGGAGATCGGGGAGCATTGGGCCTATCGATCAAGGCCCAAGGAACTGGGCGGTGCACTCCGCCGGGTGGAGATCGTCAGGGTGGGCGGCTCAGGCAGGTCCGGGAGCGTCCACGTGCGATTCCTGGACGGTGACGCGGCCGGCCTGCAGGAGTGGGTGAGCCCCAGCTGCCTGGTCGCCCTCTGGCCTGACGTCGAACTCTTCCGGGCGGACGACGCGGCGGAGCTGGCCCTGGCCGAGGCATCGAGGGCAGTGCGGGGGAGCGCCGAGTTCGAGGCGGCCCGGATGATCCTGGGCTTCGTCCGACCCAAGGGCCGGCTACGTCTGCGGAAGGCGGTGGCCGACGCGGGCGTCCTGGAGCTCGGCCACCTTGACGAGACCGCGCCACTCGTTGGCATGGACGCTGCCCGACTGCGTGACGACCCCATGGTCCACGAGGACCGCAAAGGCTGCTCCCTGGTGGGCTGGTCGATCACCGAGCTGGTAGCACGCCAGGTCGCCCAGCGGCTGGCTGAGGAGATCCTGCCGGAGGTCGACCGGCGGCAGCGAGCCATGGAAGAGGAGCGCGAACGATCTTCCTGGTACGGCTACCAGCGTCGGGACGACCGAAAGCTGGACGCGGAGAGGGAAGCCCTGCGCACGGTGCGGGAGTGGTGCGGACAGGAGAAGGCAGAGCGCCACGACGAACTGGTGGCCCTGAGGTCGGAGGTGCTGCGACTCGGGGAACTGGTCGAGCGGGCCGTGAAGGCGCTCCGCGACCGGGGCCACGGTGTCATCGCCTCCACCATTGAGCGCGACCTGGGCGTCCATATCTCCAGCCTTGGTCCAGACGTTCGTCGCTGAACGCCCGCGAGAGCTCCGGCTCCGGGCGCGTCTCGGGCTGGGCCGGAGCGGGCTCCGACGGCGGCTTCTCCTTCTTGGGATGGTGCGGGTGCCAGCCGTCGAGGAACGGACGAAGCTGGTCACCTGTCGGCTCCGCGTGGAAGTTCCGCCCGCGGAGACCCTTGCGGCCGAGGATGGGATCGAGCCGGGCTGCTTCTGACCGTCCCCAGGCCGACCAGTCCCGAAGGCTCTCTGCCTCGGCAGGGTCATGCGCCTGGGCAGCGGCCTCGTCCAGCGCGTCGCAGAACGCCCGGATCTCGCCGACGGCTCGCCACTGGTCCAGAGCCGTCCCGAACTGCTCGGCCCGCGCCGCGTCAACCGCCTTGATCGAAGCCACGCTGACCGCGGCCTCCCACTTCTCCTGAGTCCGCTGCCGCTTCCCCGCCTCCACCCGTTGGCGCTCGGCTTCCTGCCTCGCACGGTCCTCCTGCAGCCGATGCTGTTCCGCGTCGCGCTCTTCCCGCAGGCGGCGCTGTTCCGCCTCGTACTTCAGCCTGGCCCGCTCCTGCTCTTGCGCACGTGCCTTCAGCACCTTGAAGACCTCATCTATCTGGTCTTCCAGCGGCCTCTTGTCGGCGTCGGCCCACTCCCTTTTGATGCCCAGGCGCAACTCAAGCTCCCCGGAAGGCTCGGACCGGTGCGCCGGCGTCACCCGCTGCCAGTCGTACGTGCGCTGACCCGGCTGCTTGGGCACGTACCGGACCTGCCTCTGTCGCTCACGGAAGCTGATCTCGCACGTGATGCCATGGACGGTGAGCAGGGGCCTCGGCTGCTTGCGTTTCCTGGAGACCGTGATCTCGCCATGGAGGGCGAAGGCGCGCTCGGCGAACAGCCGGAGCAGAAACAGAACTCGGGGGAGTACCTCCTCCGAGACTTCGAAGGCACTGTGGTCCTTCTCGACCGCCGCGATCACATCGTCGACGTCGGTCAGAGTCCTGCTGCGTGCGAGCCTGATGCGGTTCCACTCGGTGTCGTCCTCGCCGTTCACCCGGAGCAGCCCGAAGCTGATGTCTCCCTTGGCCCGCCCGGTGTACTTCAGGTGGTATCCGGCCGGGGGACACTGCCTTGCCGCATCGAAGGCCCGCCGGTACCGGGCCCGCTCCGCCTCACCCGGATCCGGGATGCGCAGGAAGCGGCCGGCCTGCTGCACCTCGGTGATCAGCGCCCGTCCGATGTCGGCCGGAGAGGGCCGTGGGGTTCTGGCGATGCGCTGTGCCGGGGGCTTCTGTTCGACAGCGGCCTTCTGCTCAGGGCGGTCGGATTCCTGCTTCTTCGGTCCGGACGTGGTTGCCTCGCGAGACTTTCGTGGTGCCGCCTCGGGCCTGTCGGGGTGATGGCCGTGCTGGAGGTAGAAGCGCCCGGTCTCGGTGATCTCCGCCCGCCACGTCCCGTCCTCTTTGGGCATGGCGATGTGCCCCCGCTCCTTCAGCGCTCTGGCGGTGAGGGCGAGTTCGGGCGTGTCCGACGTGACAGGTTCGACGCCTTCACTGATCCGGGTCAGGAGGGCGAGCTGGCGATCGTTGAGGGGTGACCAACGGTGCATGGTCTCGGTGGTACCGGCCGCGTGCAGCCCCGCACAAGCGGAATCGTGATACGGCTGGAAATCATCGCATTAGCTGACACTGCGTCGGGGAGAGATGAGCGAGTCATCACCGACAGTGAAGAGGGGGTTGCATGCGGCGGAGGGCCGAGACGGACAAGGCACTCAGTCAACTCGACGTCATACGGCGCACACTTGAGGACCCTGCTACGGGTCTGAGTGCGCTCTACGTGACGGTGGACCAGGCACGCCAGAAGGTCCTCGAAGCAGTGGCGCAAGGCACGATGGGCCTGCGCGAGGAGAACCGTGAGCTCCGGCGGCGGCAGGAACGGATGCTCACCGACCTGGCGGAGGCGCGGAGCGGTCTGGAGGCCCTGGGCCGACGCCTGGAAGAGAGCATCCAGGCGGTACCGCTGGTGCCGCCTCAGGTGGCGAGCGCCTTGGTGGCCGGCGCTCCGGCCACCACCGAGTCCGTTGTGCAGCCGCCCGCTGGGCCGGACCCGGCCGAGCCCGAGGTACTCGGAGAGCCGGCCGAGCTGACCGAACGATCCGACGGGAAGGAACCCCGCGTGCTGGAAGAAGTCCGCAATGCCCACGGTCATGGGAACACGACAGGAAATCCGGAAACCGCGCCGCACCTGACCCCTGTCGCGGAGCCGGTCCAGGAGCCTGCTCAGGCAGACAAGGAGGACCAGCGCGCCCACCTGGAGTGCCTCCTGTCGGCTGCTGCTATAGCCTCCGCGACGCTGATCTGTCACAGGGAGACGTGGGACTTCGTCGCAGAGCACACCAGTGGGCACACCCACTTCCGGCTCCCCGAGCGGATCGACGACGCGGATGGCGGCCGGATCGAGGCATCCCTGTCGGGAAGGTCCCTGCTCGCCGTGCTCACCACGATGTGGAAGGTGACCCGGGAACACGAGGGCGGCTCAACGTCGTCCGGTGATGGAGACCAGGACCTGGCCACGTGGGCGCTCGCCGCGGCCGTCTACCGCAGGACGGCTCTCGCGGTCGACCACGTGACGCATCTGGCCGAGAAGGAGAATGGCCCCGCCTTGATCGTCCTCGACGACCGGAGCACGCGCACGACTGCCCTGGACCCCGGCGCCGCCGCTGCCTGACCGGCTCCCCGGGGAGCCGGATTCCGAAGTCGGCTCCCAGATGGCTCCCAAGACAGGGGCAAACGCCAAACAGGGGCCTGATCCACTGAGTGGATCAGGCCCCTGACCTGGTCTTACGAAGTCGGGGTGGCGGGATTTGAACCCACGACCTCTTCGTCCCGAACGAAGCGCGCTGCCAAGCTGCGCTACACCCCGATCGTCGCCCTGCAGCCTGGGCTGTCCTGGCGACATCGATTACTTTAGCGGACCCTCGGCCGGAGACGAAATCCGGTTTTCGCGAGGGGGGCGGCGGGGCCGCTACGCCTTCGGGGTCAGCGTCAGGAGGGTGGCTTCCGGGGGGCAGGCGAAGCGGACCGGGGTGTAGCGGTTCGTGCCGCAGCCCGCCGAGACGTGGAGGTAGGCGCGGTGCCCGTCCACCTCGTGGGTGGAGAGCCCCTTCACCCGCTTCGTGTCCAGGTCGCAGTTGGTGACGAGCGCCCCGTAGAAGGGGACGCACAGCTGCCCGCCGTGCGTGTGCCCGGCCAGGATCAGCGGGTACCGGTCGGCCGTGAAGGCTTCCAGGACCCGCAGGTACGGGGCGTGCACGACCGCCATCGAGAAGTCGGCGTCCGCCTCCGGCCCGCCCGCGACCCGCTCGTAGCGGTCGCGCTTGATGTGCGGGTCGTCGAGCCCGGTGAAGGCGAGCTCCAGACCGGGCAGTTTCAGGCGGCCGCGGGTGTTGGTTAGGTTGACCCAGCCCGCCGCGTCGAAGGCGTCCCGCATCTCCTCCCACGGGTTGTGCACGGCGCCGACGACCGGCTTGTTGCCGTTCAGCCCGTGCCGGCCCTGGACCTTCTCGATCAGGTAGCGCCCGGGGTTGCGCAGCCGCGGCCCGTAATAGTCGTTCGACCCGAAGACGTACACCCCGGGGAAGGACATCAGGGGGCCCAGGGCGTCCAGTACCTCCGGAACGCCCTCCGTGTCGGAGAGGTTGTCCCCCGTGTTCACCACGAAGTCCGGCCGCAGGCCGGCCAGCGACTGCAGCCACGCGCGCTTCTTGTGCTGCCCGCCGACCATGTGGATGTCGGAGACCTGGAGCACGCGCAGCGGGCGCATCCCGGCGGGGAGCACCGGCACGGTGATCCGGCGCAGCCGGAACGACCGGGCCTCGAAACCGGCGGCATAGGCCACACCGGCGGCCCCCACTGCCGCGATCGACGCCGTGACCTTCAGGGGTACTCCGTAACGCGCACGCATGGCCCCATCGTCGCAGACGCGGAAAACCTGCGGGCGCCACCGGCCCTCCACCTGGCAGACTCAGGTCATGACCACGCTCAAGGCCAAGCTCCAGGAAGACCTCACCACCGCCATCAGGGCGCGCGACGAGCTGCACTCGTCCACGCTGCGCCTGACCCTCTCCGCCATCACCAAGGAGGAGGTCGCGGGCAAGGAGGCGCGCGTGCTCTCCGACGACGAGGTCCTCAAGGTGATCGCCAAGGAGGCGAAGAAGCGCCGCGAGGCCGCGGAGGCCTTCGCGCAGGGCGGCCGCCCCGAGCAGGCCGCGCGCGAGACGGCGGAGGGCGAGTTCCTCGACACCTACCTGCCCAAGCAGCTCAGCGACGAAGAGCTCGACGGGATCGTGGCGCAGGCCGTCGCGGAGGCCAAGGCCTCGGGCGCCGAGGGGCCGCGGGCCATGGGTGCCGTCATGAAGATCGTGAACCCGAAGGTGGCCGGTCTGGCGGAGGGCGGCCGGGTCGCCGCCGCCGTCAAGAGGTCCCTCTCGTAGACATGAATACATGAACGCATGAATGACCGAGGGCCCCGTCTGCGCGTTGCGCGGGCGGGGCCCTCGGTCATTCGTTCACTTCATGCCCGCTAGTCCTCAAGGCCGCCGAGCACGCCGCCCGGGAACGGGTCGGTCGGGGTGCCGCCGCCCGTCGCACCGCCCGTCGCCCCGCCGATCGCGCCGCCCGTCGGGCCGCCCGTGGCCCCCGCCGCCGTCTGGCCGCCGGGGCGGCCGCCGGGCTTGCCGTCGCCGCCCGGCTTGCCGGGCTTCCCCGGCTTGTTCGGGCTCGGGTTCGGGGTGCTGGGCCGGCCGCCGCCCGTCGGCGCGCCGCCCTCCGGGATGCCGACCGTGGTGAAGCTCGGCGCCTCCCGGCCCGACAGCGCGCCCGAGACCGCCTGCTTCCAGATCGGGCCGGGCAGCCCGCCGCCGTAGACCTTGTCGTAGTACTGGCCGCCGATGGTGATGTTCTCCATCGACACCTGCTTCGCGCCGCCCGAGCCGACCCACGTCGCGCCGGCCATGTTCGGCGTGTACCCGACGAACCAGGCGTTGTAGCGGCTGTCGGTGGTACCGGTCTTGCCCGCGTTCTGCCGGTCGGTCAGACCCGCCGCGGTACCCGTACCGGAGTCGATCACGCCGAGCAGCAGCGTGTTGACGGTGTCGGCGGTCTTCTCGCTCATCACGCGGTCGCACTGCGACTTCGGCACGGCCAGCGCCTTGCCGTGCGCGTCGGTGATGGACTCCAGGGCGACGGGGGTGCAGTACACGCCGCGGTTGGCGAAGGTCGCGTACGCGTTCGCCATGGTCAGCGGGGACATGCCCTCGGTGCCGAGCGCGATCGCCGGGACCTCCGGCAGCTTCGTCCCGTCGGCCGGGATCACGCCGAGCTTGGTGGTCATCTCGGTCACGGGGCAGAGCCCGTTCTCCGAGATCATCTCCACGAAGTACGTGTTGACCGACTTGGCCATCGCGTCCTGCATGCCGTACGGGCCGCGCTCGGACTCCGACTCGTTCTCGACCCGGTCGTGGGAGGTGTTGACCCAGGGCTTGTCGCCGCAGGTCTCCACCGGGCTCGGGTACTCCATGTCGTGCGGGGACGGGTACGTCTTGCCCGCGGACACGCCCTTCTCCAGGGCCGCGGCCGCGACGAACGGCTTGAAGGTCGAACCGGTCGGGAAGCCGAAGTTCGATCCGCCCATCCGCTTGTCGACCGAGAAGTTGATCTGGGTCTCGTTCTTCCCGAACCCGTACGGCTTCGACTGGCCCATGGCGAGGACCCGGCCCGTGCCCGGCTGCACCAGGGTGACGGCCGTGGCGACCTTGTCGTCCTGGTTGACGTGGTCCTTGATCGACTCGTTGACGGACTCCTGCGACTGCGGGTCCAGCGTCGTCCGCACGGTCAGGCCGCCCTGGTTCCAGAGCTTGGCCCGCTCCTCGCGGGTCTTGCCGAACACCGGGTCGGTCAGGAACGTGTTGCGCACGTAGTCGCAGAAGAAGCCCGCGCCCTTGACCGCGGTGATGCAGCCGTTCTTCGGCCGCGTCACCTTCAGCGTCACCGGCTTCTTCTTCGCCTCGTCCGCCTCGGTCTGCGAGACGTCCTTCATGTCGGCCATCCGCTGGAGGACGACGTTGCGGCGCTTCATCGCCTCCTGCGCGTCGTTCACCGGGTCGAACCGGCTCGGCGACTGCACCACGCCCGCCAGCAGCGCCGACTCGTCCAGGGTCAGGTCCTTGGCCGGCTTGCTGAAGTAGCGCTGGGCGGCGGATTCGATTCCGTACGCCTGCTGGCCGAAGTACGTGATGTTGAGGTAGTTCTCGAGGATCTTCTTCTTCCCGAGCTCCTCCTCGACCTGGATCGAGTACTTCAGCTCGCGGATCTTGCGGCCCAGGCTCTTCTCCTGGGCCTCGCGCACCTTGGTCTCGTCATCGCCGGCCTCTTCGACGAACACGTTCTTCACGTACTGCTGCGTGAGTGTGGAGGCGCCCTGCGCGGCCCCGCCCTCCTGCGCGTTGCGGTTGACCGCGCGCAGGATGCCCTTCGCGTCGATCGCGCCGTGCTCGTAGAAGCGCGAGTCCTCGATCGCGACGATCGCCTTCTGCATGTACGGGGAGATGGCCGTGAGCGGCACCACCTGCCGGTCCCGTGAATAGACCGTGGCGATCAAGCCACCCTCGGCGTCCAGAATCGTCGTGCGCTGACTCAGCGGCGGTGTCTTGAGATTGGCCGGGATCTCGTCGAATCCCTCGACCGTTCCCTTGGCGGCGAGCCCCAGGGCGCCTGCGCCCGGGATCGCGATGCCGGCCAGCACAACTCCGGAGAGAACGGACACCCCGAGGAACTTGGCGGCCTGCTGCGGCCCCGTGAGCCCGGCGCCCGAGCGCTTCTTTCCCATGGAGGGCAGCCTACGTTCTCATTCGCCGGACACGCGCGAATGCCTTGGCCTAAGCTGTCCTCAACTGTCACAGCAGTGCGGTGCGACATCAACCCCTCGGCTTGATTTTCACCCTTCCCGAATGGGGTGGACTTATGTCCGAATCTCGCCCCTCACTCTGACGGTCGCTCGTCCGTGGTCCGCCGATTCCATCCGAATTGCCGGAATGGTCGGGCATGTCGCCGGATCACTCCGTCGGGTGATCTGCCGCTTACCCATAGTCCGTTCGGACCATTCAAGATTGGGCCCGTCGGGGGTGTTGCACTGTGCCCGCCTTCCGTAACGTCCTCAACTGGCAGCGGTGAATATGCCGCTACCGCCGTGGGGGAGCCTCGATTCGGGAGAGGACGGCGCCGGGATGGGCTGGGTTACCGACTGGAGTGCGCAGGCAGCCTGCCGCACTACCGATCCGGATGAACTGTTCGTTCAAGGAGCGGCACAGAACAGGGCCAAGGCGGTGTGCACCGGATGTCCGGTGCGGACCGAGTGCCTGGCCGACGCGCTCGACAATCGTGTCGAGTTCGGAGTATGGGGCGGAATGACCGAGCGGGAGCGTCGCGCACTGCTGCGCCGGCGTCCCACCGTCACCTCGTGGCGACGGCTGCTCGAAACCGCCCGTACGGAGTACGAGCGCAGTACGGGCATCCTCACCGTGGATGTCGATGCGGACATGGCGGAGATCGACGTTCCGTACGAGGCGTACGAGACGTACGCGGCAGCGGGGTAGGCCGCAGGTCCCCTCGCGCGGTCCCGCGTACGACTGTCTCCGCACCCGGAGGCACCGCTCGTACGCAGGCATCCGTCGTAGGCATCCGCCGTACGAACGCCTACGCTCCGGCCGGCACCCCGGCCGCGAGTCGCTCTCCGATGGCCCGTAGCCCGGCGAGGTCGTGCACATCGCCGGGCAGGGCGGCCACTTCGGCCACCGCCACCTCGGGGTGCAGCGAGGTGAACCGATCGCGGGTGCGCTGTTCACGCGCGATCACCTGCATCCGCTCGGCATGCAGACGCAGCAACCCTGCGGTGATCTCGTCCACATCGGCCCCCGCCGCGTCGGCGTCCGCCACGCCGGCGTCCGCCGCTTCAGCCTCAGCGGCCGAGTCACGAAGTCCAGCATTCCCGGACTCCTGATCGACAATGCCGCCCTCTTCAAGATTCTCTGCGGCGGCCAACGCCCGCTCCGCGGACAGCTGATCGGCACCACTGCCGTGCACCCGGTTCAGTACGAGCCCGGCCAGCGGCATCTTCTCCGCGGCCAGCCGCTCCACGAAGTACGCCGCCTCCCGCAGCGCGTCCGGCTCGGGCGCCGCGACCACCAGGAAGGCCGTACCCGGAGCCTGGAGCAGCCGGAACGTCGCGTCCGCGCGGGTGCGGAACCCGCCGAACATCGTGTCCATCGCCGCCACGAACGTCTGCACGTCCTTCAGCAGCGAGGCGCCCATCAGCTTGCTGAGCGTGCCGGTCATCAGGGACATGCCGACGTTGAGGAACTTCATCCCCGCCCGGCCGCCCACCTTCGCCGGAGCCATCAGCACCCGGATGAACTTCCCGTCGAGGAAGGACCCCAGCCGCTTCGGCGCGTCGAGGAAGTCCAGCGCGGACCGGCTCGGCGGGGTGTCCACGACGATCAGGTCCCAGTCGTCGCGGGCCCGCAGCTGGCCCAGCTTCTCCATCGCCATGTATTCCTGCGTGCCCGCGAAGCCGGCCGACAGCGACTGGTAGAAGGGGTTGGCGAGGATGGCCTCCGCCCGCTCGGCGTCCGTGTGCCCCTCGACGATCTCGTCGAAGGTCCGCTTCATGTCGAGCATCATGGCGTGCAGTTCGCCGCCGTCCGCGCCGTCGACCCCCTTGCCTCCCTTGACCCCCTTGACCTTGCGCGGGGTGTTGTCCAGCGAGTCGATCCCCATCGACTGCGCGAGCCGCCGCGCCGGGTCGATGGTCAGCACGACCACCTTCCGCCCGCGCTCCGCCGCCCGTACGCCGAGGGCCGCGGCGGTCGTGGTCTTGCCGACCCCGCCCGCGCCGCAGCAGACGATGATCCGCGTCCCGGGGTCGTCCAGCAGCCGGTCCACGGGCAGCCGCGGGGGAGCGTCCATGCCGGCGCCGGTCTTCATTGCCGTTCTGGCCTCGGTCATTCGTCGCCCGCCTGCTTCCGCAGCTCCGAGGCCAGCTCGTAGAGCCCGGCCAGATCCATCCCCGCGCCGAGCAGGGGGAGTTCGTACGTCGCCACGTCCAGCTGCTCCAGTACGGTGCGCTGCGCGCGCTCCAGCTCCACCCGGCTCGCGTGCTCGGCGGCCTGCGCGAGCAGCGGGTCCACCAGCCGCTCGGCGAGCCCGCCGCGGCGCGCGCCGCCCAGGCCCGCCCGGGACAGCGCCTTGGCCACGTCCGCCCGGCGCTCGCCGGCGGCGGCGCGCAGCGTGTCCTCGTCCAGATGGTGCGGCCGCACCATGTTGACGACGACCCGCCCGACGGGCAGTCCGGCCTCCTCCAGCTCGGCGATGCCGTCGGCGGTCTCCTGGACGGGCATCTCCTCCAGCAGAGTCACCAGGTGGACGGCCGTCTCCGGGGACTTGAGCACCTTCATGACGGCCTGCGCCTGGTTGTGGATCGGCCCGAACCGGGCCAGCCCCGCCACCTCGTCGTTGACGTTCAGGAACCGGGTGATCCGCCCGGTCGGCGGCGCGTCCATGATGACGTGGTCGTAGACGTAGCGCCCGGCCTTGTCCTTGCGCCGGACCGCCTCGCACGCCTTGCCGGTGAGCAGGACGTCCCGCAGACCGGGCGCGATGGTCGTCGCGAAGTCGATGGCGCCGAGCTTCTTGAGGGCGCGGCCGGCGGAACCGAGCTTGTAGAACATCTGGAGGTAGTCGAGCAGCGCCCGCTCGGCGTCGATGGCCAGTGCGAAGACCTCCCCGCCGCCCGAGGCGACGGCGATCTTCCGCTCCTCGTACGGGAGCGCCTCGGCCCCGAAGAGCTGTGCGATCCCCTGCCTGCCCTCGACCTCGACCAGCAGCGTCCGCCTGCCCTCGCGCGCGAGGGCGAGCGCGAGTGCCGCGGCGACCGTGGTCTTTCCGGTTCCGCCCTTGCCGCTGACCACCTGGAGCCTGCTCACAGCGTCTGAGCCTAACCACTCGCCCCTCGGGCTGCGCATGAGCCCTCGGCATCACGCGTTACGCTCGCCCCCATGACCAAGAAGTTCGAATACGCGACGGTCCCGCTGCTGGTCCACGCCACCAAGCAGATCCTGGACACCTGGGGCGAGGACGGCTGGGAGCTCGTCCAGGTCGTGCCCGGGCCGAACAACCCCGAGCAGCTCGTGGCCTACCTCAAGCGGGAGAAGGCATGAGCGGCGTCGTCGAGGCGAAGCTGGCCGAGCTCGGCCTGACCCTGCCGGACGTCGTCCCGCCGCTGGCCGCGTACCAGCCGGCCGTGCGGTCGGGCGCGTACGTGTTCACCGCGGGGCAGCTCCCGATGGTCCGCGGCAGCCTGCCGACGACCGGCAAGGTCGGGGCGGAGGTCTCCGCGGAGGAGGCCAAGCAGCTGGCCGCGGTCTGCGCGCTGAACGCCCTGGCGGCGGTGAAGTCCGTGATCGGCGACCTCGACAAGATCGAGCGCGTCGTGAAGGTCGTGGGCTTCGTGGCCTCGGCCCCGGACTTCACGGGCCAGCCGGGCGTGCTGAACGGTGCGAGCGAGCTGCTGGGCGAGGTGCTCGGTGAGAAGGGCGTCCACGCCCGCAGCGCGGTCGGCGTGGCGGTCCTCCCGCTGGACGCCCCGGTCGAGGTCGAGCTCCAGGTAGAGGTTTCCGCTTCCTGACGCGCCGCGCCCTTTCTTCACGCGCCGCACCCTTTTTTGACGCGCCGCACCCTTCTTGACGCGCCACTCGCGCGCTTCGGCCCTGGCGGGCCTCACCGGCTTCGTGCCGCTGCGCTGGGGGCACCTCCCAGCGGTAGCTGGGGGAGCCTCCGTCCGGCGGCCCGCCGGGGCCGTTCCCGTTCCGCCGGGGCCGTTCCCGTTCCGCCTCTTCCCGCCCGTCAGGCGTTCGGGGGTCGGGTCCGGGCGACCCGGCCCGCCGCTCCGGGGGGCTCTCGAACATCGGGCCGGATACCCGTAGCATCCCGTCATGCCGAATGGTCAGAACGGTCAGCAGCAGCCCCCCGCCGGAGGCCAGTGGTACCCGCCGGAGTGGCCCGACCGCATCCGCGCGCTCATGGACGGTTCGCTCGTCCCGGTGGAACCCCGCCGCGCCGCCACCGTCATGCTGCTCCGCGACACCCCCGCCGGACCCGCCGTGCACATGCTGCGCCGCAAGGCCTCCATGGCCTTCGCCGGCGGCGCGTACGCCTACCCCGGCGGCGGGGTCGACCCCCGCGACGAGGACCACCTCGTCGGCTGGGCCGGCCCGAGCCAGGACGACTGGGCCGTACGCCTCGACACCGACCCCCGCACCGCCCAGGCGATCGTCTGCGGCGCCGTCCGCGAGACCTTCGAGGAGGCCGGCGTCCTGCTGGCGGGCGAGTCCCCCGACACCGTCGTCGGCGACACCACCGGCGACGACTGGGAGGCCGACCGCGTGGCCCTCGTCGCCCGGGAGCTCAGCTTCGCCGAGTTCCTCGACCGCCGCGGCCTGTTGCTGCGCTCCGACCTGCTCGGCGCGTGGGCCCGCTGGATCACCCCGGAGTTCGAGCCCCGCCGCTACGACACCTGGTTCTTCGTGGCCGCCCTCCCGGAGGGCCAGCGCACCCGCAACGCCTCCACCGAGGCCGACCGGACCGTCTGGATCCGCCCGGCGGAAGCCGCGGCCGGCTACGACAAGGGCGAGCTGCTGATGATGCCGCCCACCATCTCCACGCTGCGCTCGCTGGAGCCGTACGGGAGCGCCGCCGGCGCCCTCGCCGCGGCCGCCGACCAGGACCTGACCCCCGTACTGGCCCAGGCCACGCTGGAGGACGGCGAGCTGGTGCTCAGCTGGCCCGGCCACGACGAGTTCACCAAGCACGTCCGCCCCGGAGGCACCCCGTGACGAATGCGGCCGCTCTGCCCGGACAGCCCAGAGGAATCGTTACCTCAGGGCCCGCCACCGCCCGCGCGGTCAACATCCTGGCCCCCAACGCCTCCGCGATGACCCTGGACGGCACCAACACCTGGCTCGTCTCGGAGCCCGATTCCGCGGAAGCCGTCGTCATCGATCCCGGCCCCCTGGACGAGGCCCACCTGCGCGCCGTCGTGGAGAGGGCCGAACAGGCCGGCAAGCGGATCGCGCTGACCCTCCTCACCCACGGCCACCCCGACCACGCCGAGGGCGCGGGCCGGTTCGCCGAGCTCACCGGTACCAAGGTCCGCGCGCTGGACCCCGCCCTGCGCCTCGGCGACGAGGGGCTCGGCGCCGGGGACGTGATCCGGACCGGCGGCCTGGAGCTGCGCGTGGTCCCGACCCCCGGGCACACCGCCGACTCGCTCTGTTTCCATTTGCCCGCCGACCGCGCCGTCCTGACCGGCGACACGATCCTCGGCCGCGGCACCACCGTCGTGGCCCATCCGGACGGGCGCCTCGGCGACTACCTGGACTCGCTGCGCCGGCTGCGTTCGCTGACGGTCGACGACGGCGTGCACACGGTGCTCCCGGGCCACGGGCCGGTCCTGGACGACGCCCAGGGCGCGGTGGAGTACTACCTGGCCCACCGCGCGCACCGGCTCGCCCAGATCGAGACCGCCGTGGAGGACGGGTACGCGACCCCCGAGGCGGTCGTCGCACACGTCTACGCGGACGTGGACCGCTCGCTGTGGCCGGCCGCGGAATGGTCCGTACGGGCGCAGCTGGAGTACCTTCAAGATCACGGACTGATCCCGGGGGGCCCCGAATGACCACGCTGTTCCTGCTGCTCGCGCTGATCGCCACGGCATCGTGGATCACCTCGACGGTGACCCTGCGCATGAAGGCCTTGGAGCGGCGCTCGGAGCGCCTGGAGCGGCGCCTCGGCCTGGTCCTGGACCACTTCGGCATCGAGGAGCCGGAGCCGGCCGGGCTGGACGAGGTACGGGCGCTCGTGCGCGACGGGCGTGAGGTCGAGGCCATCCGTGTCTACCGGCGGATCACCGGGGCCGGCCTGCTGGAGGCGAAGCAGGCGGTCGAGGCCCTGACGGACGTCTGAGCGCCGCACGAGGGGACGGTCACCCGCAGACGGCCGTCCGGAGACGACAGAGGGGCCCCGCCCGACCGGGCAGGACCCCTCCACGCACATCCGGACCGCGGTCAGCGGGACCGCTTCGCCAGCCGCTCCACGTCCAGCAGGATCACGGCGCGGGCCTCCAGGCGGAGCCAGCCGCGGCCCGCGAAGTCCGCGAGGGCCTTGTTGACCGTCTCGCGGGAGGCGCCGACCAGCTGGGCCAGCTCTTCCTGAGTCAGGTCGTGCACGACGTGGATGCCTTCCTCGGACTGCACGCCGAAGCGGCGCGACAGGTCCAGGAGGGCGCGGGCGACGCGGCCCGGGACGTCGGAGAAGACCAGGTCGGACATCTGGTCGTTGGTCTTGCGCAGGCGCCGTGCCACCGCGCGCAGCAGCGCGGTCGCGACCTCGGGCCGGGCGTTGAGCCAGGGCTGGAGGTCGCCGTGGCCCAGGCCGAGCAGCTTGACCTCGGTCAGGGCGGTGGCGGTGGCGGTACGCGGGCCGGGGTCGAACAGCGACAGCTCGCCGATCAGCTCGCCGGGGCCGAGGACGGCCAGCATGTTCTCGCGGCCGTCGGGGGAGGTGCGGTGGAGCTTCACCTTGCCCTCGGTCACGACATACAGCCGGTCACCGGGGTCGCCCTCGTGGAACAGGGCGTCACCGCGTGCGAGGGTCACCTCGCCCATGGAGGCGCGGAGCTCCGCGGCCTGCTCATCATCGAGCGCCGCGAAGAGCGGGGCGCGCCGCAGAACGTCGTCCACGAGTCTCTCTCCTATGTCGACCAGCTCAGGGGGACCTGGTCCCCCATTTTGCCGGACGGCTCAAACAGTGCGATCAATCACTACCAAGGATGCCGGACGTACGCGTGTGCTGTGCGGTGAGAGGCCAATCAGAGTGGTGTTACCTGAGGTCCAGGCGGGTGTCAGCGCCCGGCCTTAGGCTGGCCGGGTGTCCAACAAGCCGGTGAGAGCACAGGCCAAGGGGTCCGCAGGAGTGACGGGCGGACCTAATTCAGCTGTGGGCGAACAAGCCCCCGAGAAGACGCCCGGGAAGCGCCGGACGGCCCTGCCGAGCCCCCAGGGCAAAGGTTCGGCCAAGAAACCGGAATCGCATCTGGCGATGGTGCGCCGGGCCCGCCGCATCAACCGCGAGCTGGCCGAGATCTATCCGTACGCCCACCCCGAGCTCGATTTCCGGAATCCCTTCGAGCTGCTGGTCGCCACGGTCCTCTCCGCGCAGACCACCGACCTGCGCGTGAACCAGACGACCCCGGCCTTGTTCGCCGCCTACCCGACCCCCGAGGACATGGCCGCGGCCGTGCCCGAGGATCTGGAGGAGATCATCCGGCCGACCGGGTTCTTCCGGGCGAAGGCGCGCTCCCTCCTCGGCCTCTCCCAGGCCCTGCGGGACGACTTCGGCGGGGAGGTGCCGGGCCGGATCGAGGACCTGGTGACGCTGCCGGGTGTCGGCCGCAAGACGGCCAACGTGGTGCTCGGCAATGCGTTCGGTGTCCCGGGGATCACCGTGGACACCCACTTCGGCCGGCTGGTGCGCCGCTGGAAGTGGACCGAGCAGGAAGACCCGGAGAAGGTCGAGGCGGAGATCTGCGCGATCTTCCCGAAGAGCGAGTGGACGATGCTCTCGCACCGCGTGGTCTTCCACGGCCGCCGGATCTGCCACTCCCGCAAGCCCGCCTGCGGCGCCTGCCCGATCGCCCCGCTGTGCCCGGCGTACGGGGAGGGCGAGACGGACCCGGAGAAGGCGAAGAAGCTGCTCAAGTACGAGAAGGGCGGCCAGCCCGGCCAGCGGCTGAGCCCGCCGCCCGACTATCCGGGTCTCCCGGCGCCGCCGCTGGGCGCCGGCGGGGCGGCCTCGGCGGACGCGACGGGCTCCACCGGCTCGACAGCCTCGACCGCCTCCACCACCTCGACCGCCTTCTGAGCACGCGACACGGAGCGGAACTGAACGGAGCACGGCCGCGGGCCGCCGCACGGCGGCCCGCGGAGGAACGAATCCGGCCCGGGGCTGCGTTGTCCCCGTATCGGGACGGCAACGGTGTCGGCGACGGCAGGGAGCAGGGGTGCCTATGACGCGCGGAGCGCGGGACGAGAGCGGTGTGGCCCAGGCGGCCGCGCCGCCGCAGCAGGGCAAGCCGCGGGCCCCGTACGAGGACCGGGGCGCCGTCGCTCCGCACGTGAGCACCCAGGGCCTGCCCGGGTGGCTCGATCCCGTCATCGAGGCCGCGGCGACGGTCCGGCCGACCCAGCTCAGCCGGTTCCTGCCGCCCGAGGACGGCGGCGGGCGCCAGTCCGCCGTGCTGATCCTCTTCGGCGAGGGCCCCCGCGGCCCCGAGCTGCTGCTCATGGAGCGCGCCGGGACGCTGCGCTCGCACGCCGGCCAGCCCTCCTTCCCCGGCGGCGCACTCGACTCGGAAGACGGCGATCCGCACACCACCGGCCCGCTGCGCGCCGCCCTGCGCGAGGCCGAGGAGGAGACCGGGCTCGACCCCTCAGGCGTCCAGCTCTTCGGCGTGCTGCCGCGCCTGTACATCCCGGTCAGCGAGTTCGTCGTGACCCCGGTCCTCGGCTGGTGGCGCGATCCCAGCCCCGTCGGCGCCGTGGATCCGGCCGAGACCGCCCGCGTCTTCACGGTTCCCGTGGCCGATCTCACGGATCCCGATCATCGGGTCATGGCCGTCCATCCGAGTGGCCACTTGGGCCCCGCTTTCACCGTCGAATCGGCTCTGGTCTGGGGTTTTACCGCCGGAGTGATCGACCGGCTGCTGCATTTCGCGGGGTGGGAGCGCCCCTGGGACCGTTCGAGGCAGGTCCCGCTCGACTGGCGCGCATGAGACGGTGACCCTCGTGAACGTGCTGGACATCCTGTTGCTGGTCGCCGCCGTGTGGTTCGCGATCGTCGGCTACCGCCAGGGGTTCGTCGTCGGCATCCTGTCGGTGATCGGCTTCCTCGGCGGTGGTCTCATCGCCGTGTCCCTGCTCCCGCTGGTCTGGGACCGGGTGACCGACAACGGCACCCAGGTGTCCACCACGGTCGTGGTGATCGCCGTCGTCGTGATCATCGTCTGTGCCTCGATCGGGCAGGCCTTCACCACCCATCTGGGCAACCGTCTGCGCCGCCACATCACGTGGTCGCCGGCGCGCGCGCTCGACGCGACCGGCGGGGCGCTGGTCAACGTCGTCGCGATGCTGCTGGTGGCGTGGCTGATCGGCTCGGCCCTCGCCGGGACGTCACTTCCCACCCTGGGCAAGGAAGTCCGCAATTCCAAGGTGCTGCTCGGCGTCTCGCGGGTGCTGCCCGCGCAGGCCAACACCTGGTTCTCGGACTTCAGCTCCACCCTCGCGCGCAGCGGCTTCCCGCAGGTCTTCAGCCCGTTCTCGAACGAGCCGATCACCGAGGTGAAGGCGCCCGACCCGGCGCTCGCCCGCAGCCCCGTCGCCGAGGCGGCGAAGCGCTCGATAGTGAAGGTCGTCGGTACCGCGCCGAGTTGCAGCAAGGTCCTGGAGGGCACCGGATTCGTCTTCGCGCCCGGCAAGGTCATGACCAACGCGCATGTCGTCGGCGGGGTCGGCGAGCCGACCGTGCAGATCGGCGGCGAGGGCAAGCTCTACGACGGCAAGGTCGTGCTCTACGACTGGGAGCGCGACATCGCCGTCCTGGACGTGCCCAAGCTGAAGGCGCCCGCGCTGGAGTTCACCGACAAGGACGCGGCGAGCGGCAGCGACGCGATCGTCGCCGGCTTCCCGGAGAACGGCGCGTACGACGTCCGCGCGGCGCGCGTCCGCGGCCGGATCAACGCCAACGGCCCGGACATCTACCACCGCGGCACCGTCCGGCGCGATGTCTACTCGCTGTACGCGACCGTCCGCCAGGGCAACTCCGGCGGTCCGCTGCTGACGCCCGACGGCAAGGTGTACGGGGTCGTCTTCGCGAAGTCGCTCGACGATCCGAACACCGGGTACGCGCTGACGGCGGACGAGGTCCGCGACGACATCCGGATCGGGAAGGCCTCCGACCGGCGGGTCGACAGCCAGGGCTGCGCCCTCTGATCCGTACGGGCCCGCTGATCCGTACGGATCCGGTGGGCCCGTACGCGTCCGGGTGGGCCCGTACGGGACGGGGCGCGGCTGCGGCTACGTCCGTGGATGCCGCAGGCGCGCCGAGACCCAGCGGGCCCGGCGGCGCAGGATGCGTGGAATCCCGAGTCGGGGGTCGTGGCCGTCCCGGCCCGTCCTCCCGTGCGTGCCCGGCGTCGCTGCCGGGCGGCGTTCGCGTGCGGTGTCACCGTAGTCGTGCGTCCAGCCCATACAACGAGCTGTGCCCGGGCCCCAAGGTCGGTAACCCCGTCCGGGGCGGCCAATTGGCCTATGCGCCGGGCAATTGAATGTTCGTCGGACAGTCGCACTGACGGTTGGTCAGCCGGTCGGCCGGCCGGCTGAGGCCCCGTCGGGTCAGCGGTCCGGCTCGGGGTCCTTCAGCCAGTTCACCAGCTCGGTCGAGAAGGCCACCGGATCCTCCTCGTGCGGGAAGTGCCCGAGGCCGTCGAACAGCCGCCATCGGTAAGGGGCTTCGACGTACTCCCCGGAGCCGGCCGAGCTCCGGGTGCGCATCACCGGGTCGAGCGATCCGTGCAGGTGCAGCGTCGGCACGCGCACCGGCCGCTTCATACGGCGGTTGAACTGGAGCCCGTCCGGCCGGGCCATCGACCGCATCATCCAGCGGTACGGCTCGATCGAGCAGTGAGCGGTGGACGGGATGCACATCGCGCGCCGGTACACGTCGAGGTCCTCGACCGCGGGCGGCAGCGGCCCGGACCAGTCCCGGATCAGCTCGGCCACGAGCGCCCCGTCGTCGGCGACGAGCTGGCGCTCCGGGATGAACGGCCGCTGGAAGCCCCAGATGTGCGAACCGGCCCGGGTCTGGCCGAAGTCGGAGAGCATCGCCGAGCGCCAGCGCCGCGGGTGCGGCATCGAGGAGACCACGAGCCGGCGCACCAGCTTGGGCCGCATCACGGCGGCGGTCCAGGCGAGGTAGCCGCCGAGGTCGTGTCCCACGAGGGCGGCGTCGGGCTCGCCGAGGGACCGTACGACCCCGGTGATGTCGAGCGCCAGGTTCGCCGGGTCGTAGCCGCGCGGGGTGCGGTCGCTGCCGCCCACCCCGCGCAGGTCCATCGCGACCGCCCGGTACCCGGCGTCGGCGAGCGCGGTCAGCTGGTGCCGCCACGTCCACCAGAACTGCGGGAAGCCGTGCAGCAGCAGCACCATCGGCCCGTCGCCCATCTCGGCGACGTGGAACCGGGCCCCGTTGGCCGCGACGTCCCGGTGGGTCACCGCTCGCCCGCCCGGCACGTCGATCCTGACCGCCGTCGCGGCGGTGGGCGGAGTGCTGGAGTCCGGTGAGGGCGCTGTCATGAGGACGAGCGTGCCACACCCACGGCCTGGTCACTCACCGACCGCGGATGCGGCTTGACGGTCGCGACGACCGCCGCGGTCTGCTTGACCGAGGCGATGGTCTTCTCCGGCGGCTTGACCTTCTTGAACTTCGATACGGCGATCAGCGCCAGCAGGCCCGCGAGCAGCAGGAACGCCACGCCGACGATGAGGAACGACCAGGCCAGCCCGAGCCCGAGGTTGTGGATCCCGTACGCCGCGGCGAAGCTCAGCACGGGCAGCGAGAACAGGGCGAACACCCCTGCGATCCCGATGGCGCTGCCGCCGACGCCCACGCGCTTGACGTCCTCGCGGATCTCCGCCTTGGCGAGGGCGATCTCGTCGTGCACCAGGGCGGACATCTCGGCGGTGGCCGAGGCGACCAGCTGGCCGAGTGTGCGCTCGGCTCCTTGCGCCCCTTGGTCCACTGCGCTCATCGCTCTCTCCCTCTGTCTTCTGCCGTCGTCTGCTGTCGACGCTCTGCGCGGCGGCTGTCCTTCGCCCGTCACGGCGTCAGTTCAGATCATGCCGGACGGTCGCGCTCGGCGCTGGACCCGGTGGCCGCTTCGAGCGCGGCGGCCGTGGCCGTCTCGGCCTTGCGGCGGTGTTCCGCGGCCTTCGCCTCGTAGATCTTCGCCATCCGCAGGTGGTACTCCGGCTTGTCCTGCTCGTAGATGTCCGGGATGCCGTCGAGGTCCTCGTCGCGCTCCTCGTCCTCGGTGAGGGCCTGGTACTTGCGGTTGCGGAGCTTGAGCATGACGCTCGCGACGACGGCGGCGATGAGGGAGCCGAACAGGACGGCGGCCTTCACCTCGTCGGTGAGGGTCTGGTCGCCGGTGAAGGCGAGTTCGCCGATGAGGAGCGAGACGGTGAAGCCGATGCCGGCGAGCGAGGCCACGGCGAGTACGTCGGGCCAGGCCAAGTCCTCGTTGAGCGAGGCGCGAGTGAAGCGGGCGGCCAGCCAGGTGCCGCCGAAGATGCCCACGGCCTTGCCGACGACCAGGCCGAGGACGACGCCGAGGGTCTCGGGCCGGGTGAAGACCTGGGCGATGGAGTCGTCGGAGAGCGAGACGCCGGCGGAGAACAGCGCGAAGAGCGGGACGGCCAGGCCGGCGGAAATGGGCCGGACGAGGTGCTCGATGTGCTCGCCGGGGGAGGTGTCCTCGCCCTCCTTGCGGGAGCAGCGGAGCATCAGGCCCATGGCCACGCCGGCGATGGTGGCGTGGACGCCGCTGTTGTACATCAGGCCCCAGATGACCAGGGCGAGCGGAACGTAGACGTACCAGCCGCGGACGCCCTTGTGGAGCAGGAACCAGAAGACGACCAGGCCGAGGACCGCGCCGCCGAGGGCCAGGAAGTCGATCTCGCTGGTGAAGAACACCGCGATGATCATGATGGCGAAGAGGTCGTCGACGACGGCGAGGGTCAGCAGGAAGGCGCGCAGGGCGGACGGCAGCGAGGTGCCGATGACGGCCAGGACGGCCAGGGCGAAGGCGATGTCGGTGGCGGTGGGGACCGCCCAGCCGTCCATCGAGCCGCCGCCGGCGGTGTTGACCAGTACGTAGACCAGCGCGGGCACGGCCATGCCGCAGACGGCGGCGATCACCGGGAGGGCGGCCGCCTTGGGGTCGCGCAGATCGCCCGCGACGAGCTCGCGCTTGAGCTCGATGCCGGCGACGAAGAAGAAGATGGCCAGCAGCCCGTCGGCCGCCCAGTGCTGGAGCGAGAGGTCCAGTCCGAGGGCGGCGGGGCCGATGTGGAAGTCGCTGACCTCGGCGTAGCTGTCGGAGAGGGCGGGGATGTTCGCCCACAGCAGGGCGGCGATGGCGGCCACGAGCAGAAGCACGCCGCCGACGGTCTCGGCGCGCAGGGCGTCGGCCACGAAGCGCCGTTCGGGCAGGGAGAGCCTGCCGAGGAACTTGCGGCTGTGGCGGTCGGTGGGGCTGGGCGCGGCCACGGGGGGCACCTCCGGGTGGTTGGACGGCATGGCGGAACTCGTTGCCGACCAGACTTCCCGGCGCACCCTGTGGACTTGCATTTTTACGCTTCTAATACTTTACAGGGTTGCGCAAGGACGTATCCGGCGATCTTCACTTTATGTGCGAAAGGGGCATCCGGCGCGACGCGCCGGATGCCCCTCGTCACTCAGTACTCAGTCGCTGCAGTTCGCGCCTAGTCCTCGCTGGAGGCGGACGGCAGCTTGCTCTGGATCAGGTCCATGACCGAGGAATCGGCCAGCGTCGTGACGTCACCGACCGCGCGGTCCTCGGCGACATCGCGCAGCAGGCGCCGCATGATCTTGCCCGAGCGGGTCTTGGGCAGCTCCTGGACGGGAACGATCCGCTTCGGCTTGGCGATCGGGCCCAGCGTGGCGCCCACGTGGTTGCGCAGCTCGCCGACCAGGGTGTCGGTCTCCGAGGCGCTGCCGCGCAGGATCACGAAGGCCACGATCGCCTGCCCGGTGGTCTCGTCCTTGGCGCCGACCACGGCCGCCTCGGCGACCGACGGGTGCGAGACGAGCGCCGACTCCACCTCGGTGGTCGAGATGTTGTGGCCGGAAACCAGCATCACGTCGTCCACCCGGCCGAGCAGCCAGATGTCGCCGTCCTCGTCCTTCTTGGCGCCGTCGCCCGCGAAGTACTTGCCCTCGAAGCGGGACCAGTACGTGTCGATGAACCGCTGGTCGTCGCCCCAGATGGTGCGCAGCATCGACGGCCACGGCTCGGTGAGGACCAGGTAGCCGCCACCGCCGTTCGGCACCTCGTGGCCCTCGTCGTCCACGACCGTGGCGCCGATGCCGGGCAGCGCGCGCTGCGCCGAGCCCGGCTTGGCCTCGGTCACGCCGGGCAGCGGGGAGATCATCATGGCGCCGGTCTCGGTCTGCCACCAGGTGTCCACGATCGGGCAGCGGTCACCGCCGATGTGCTTGCGGTACCAGATCCAGGCCTCGGGGTTGATCGGCTCGCCGACCGAGCCCAGCACGCGCAGGCTCGACAGGTCGAACTTCGCGGGGATGTCGTCGCCCCACTTCATGAACGTACGGATCGCCGTGGGCGCGGTGTAGAGGATGGTGACGCCGTACTTCTGCACGACCTCCCAGAACCGGCCCTGGTGCGGGGTGTCCGGCGTGCCCTCGTACATCACCTGCGTGGCGCCGTTGGCGAGCGGACCGTAGACGATGTACGAGTGCCCGGTCACCCAGCCGATGTCGGCGGTGCACCAGTAGACGTCGCTCTCCGGCTTGAGGTCGAAGACGGCGTGGTGGGTGTACGCGGCCTGCGTGAGGTAGCCGCCGGAGGTGTGCAGGATGCCCTTGGGCTTACCCGTGGTCCCCGAGGTGTACAGGATGAACAGCGGGTGCTCGGCGTCGAAGGCCTGCGGGGTGTGCTCGGCGGACTGGCGTCCTACGATCTCGTCCCACCAGACGTCGCGGCCCTCGGTGAACGCGGTGTCCTGGCCGGTGCGCCGTACGACGAGCACGTGCTCGACCTGCGGGCACTTGGCGACGGCCTCGTCGATGGCGGGCTTGAGGGCGCTGGGCTTGCCGCGGCGGTAGCCTCCGTCGGCGGTGATGACCAGCTTGGCGTCGGCGTCCTGGATGCGGGAGGCCACGGCGTCGGCGGAGAAGCCGCCGAAGACCACCGAGTGCGCGGCGCCGACGCGGGCGCACGCGAGCATCGCGACGACGGCCTCGGGGATCATCGGCAGGTAGACCGCGACCCGGTCGCCGGCCTGGACGCCGAGCTCGGTCAGGGCGTTGGCGGCCTTGGAGACCTCGTCCTTGAGCTCGGCGTAGGTGATCGCCCGGCTGTCGCCGGGCTCGCCCTCGAAGTGGATGGCGACGCGGTCGCCGTTGCCGGCCTCGACGTGCCGGTCCACGCAGTTGTACGCGACGTTCAGCTTGCCGTCCGCGAACCACTTGGCGAAGGGCGGGTTGGTCCAGTCGAGCGTCTCGGTCGGCTCGGTGTCCCAGGTCAGCCGCCGTGCCTGCTCGGCCCAGAAGCCCAGCCGGTCCGCGTCGGCCTGTGCGTACGCAGCCCCGGTCACATTGGCGGCGGCGGCCAGGTCGGCGGGAGGAGCGAATCGACGCTCCTCCTTCAACAGGTTGGCCAGGCTTTCGTTGCTCACGACATCTCCCTTTCCCAGGGTGTCCGTTGTGTCCCCGGGCATAGCTCATCAGTCAGCGGCCCTGGTGACAAGGGGTAGCCGAAAATTGGTTTAGACCTATATCACGGCCGGGCGGACGTGCAGAGTGGCCCCTTCCCGCTGCAGGGTGCGGGAAGGGGCCACTCTGTGACACGGATACCGGAGGGTACCGGTTCGTTTGTATCCATGATCCGGATCTGCCGGGCACGGCGATTCGGTCATCATCCGGTCATCTTTCAGGCGTGCTGCCCGACGTGCTGCGCGGTGTGGTGTCCGGCATGCTCTTCGGCGTGCTGTCCGGCCTGGTGCCCCACGCTGTCGAAGACCCGGCAGTCGAAGAAGTCCTCGCCCTCCGACAGCAGGTACGCCTGGGCCTCGCCCACGTGGAAGTACATCCCGTGCAGCTCCAGCGTGCCCTCCGCGAGCCGCCGGGCCACCGACTCGTGCGCCCGCAGGTGCTCCAGCTGCTGCACCACATTGGTCAGGCACAGCTGCTCCACGGCATCCGCCGGGAGCCGGCCCGCGATCCGGGCCCAGGCGTGGTGGCGGCTGGCCATCCGCTCCAGGCTGGGCAGCCCGTGCCGCAGCCACCGGCGCAGCGGGGTCATCGGGGCCCCGGGCGTGGAGTTCAGCAGCGCCTGCATGGCCCCGCAGCCCGAGTGCCCGCACACCGTGATGCTGTCCACCTTGAGCACGTCCACCGCGTACTCGATGGCCGCCGCGACCGAGTCGTCCGTGGCTTCGGCGCCCGGCAGGGGGACCAGATTGCCGACGTTGCGGACCGTGAACAGGTCGCCGGGGCCGCTGGCCGTGATCATGCTGGTGACCAGGCGGGAGTCCGCGCAGGTCAGGAAGAGCTGCGAGGGCCGCTGCCCCTCCCGGGCCAGCCGGGCCAGTTCCTCGCGGACGTGCGGCGCGGTGTCCCGCTGGAAGGCGCTGATGCCGCTGGCCAGTTGGCCGGCGCCGCGGCGGCGCGGGGCCGGGGTCGGGGCCGCCGCCTCCATGACCTCCAGCGCGTCGGGAGCCGCGGCCGCGCCGGGGATCGTACGCTCGGCCGCCGGCCGGTGGTCGCAGTGGTTCATCCACGGGGTCCAGGGGCGGCAGCACTGGTGCCCGCCGCGATGGCTCCCGCGGTGGGAGCGCTGCTCCACGCGGTCGGCCCGGTGTCCCTGGTGCGCCTGGTGCGCCAGGTAGGTCCGGTTGGCGCGGTCCGCCCCGGTCATCCGGGTGGTGGAGCGGCCGGTGACCTCCAGCGAGCCCCCGTGCACCAGGTGGGCGTGCTGCCAGTCCTGGAGCGTCTCGTACGCCGCGTGGTCCATGAACGAGCCGTCCAGCTCCACCACCACCCGCCCGCCCGTCGGGATCTGGTTCAGCACCCGGCTCAGCCGCGGCACCGCGAGGAAGGTCAACTGCCCGCGCGCCCACACCCGGTGGACCCCGTCCAGCACCTCCACCGTGATCCGGGTCCGGGCCAGCCGGTGCAGGGCGATCGCGACGGCCACCGCGATGCCGATGGCGACCCCCTCCAGCACCCCGCCGAGCACCACTGCCGCGATCGTCGTCACGTACACCGCGATCTCGCGGTGCCGGGTGACCGTACGCAGATGCGTGGCGCTGACCATTTGCACGCCCAGCGCCATCACCAGGGCGGCCAGCGCGGCGAGCGGGATCAGGTCGAGGACCGGGACGAGAAGGGCGGCCGCGAGCAGGATCCAGAGCCCGTGCAGCATGACCGACCGGCGGCTGACGGCCCCGGACCTGACGTTGGCCACGCTCCGGACGGCCCCGCCCGCGACGGGCAGCCCGCCCAGCAGTCCGGAGACGACGTTCGCCGCGCCCTGTCCGCGCAGTTCCCGGTCGAGGTCGGCGCGCGACGGGCGGTTGCCCGTACGCCGCTGCGAGGCGATCAGCTTGTCGGTGGCGACCGCGGACAGCAGGGATTCCACACTGCCGACCAGGGTGACCGTCAGGACGGCCGCGATGATGCCGAGGACGGGACCCTCGGGCAGCTCGGGCAGGGCGTGGCTGCGCCAGGACGGCAGGTCCACCCGGGGCAGGGTCAGCCCGGTCAGCGCGGCGAACGCCGTGGCCGTGGCCACGGCGGCCAGCGCGGCCGGCACCTTGCGCAGCGCGAGCCCGATCCGCCCGGGCAGCCGCGGCCAGCCGAGCAGGACGACCAGGGTCAGGGCGCTGACGCCGAGCGCGGCCGGATGCAGCTGCGCCAACTGGTCCGGAAGGCCCAGGACGTTGGCGAGGGCGGAGCTCTGCGGGGTGCCGCCGAGGACGATGTGCAGCTGGGCCAGCGCGATCGTGACGCCGACGCCCGCGAGCATGCCGTGGACGATGGCCGGGCTGACCATGAGTGCCGAGCGGGCGGTGCGCAGCGCGGCGAGCCCGAGCTGGCAGCAGCCGGCGAGCACGGTGATGGCGCAGGTCGTGCGCCATCCGTAGTGCTGGATCAACTCGGCGGTGACGACCGTCAGTCCGGTCGCGGGTCCGCTCACCAGGAGGGGGGTGCCGCCGAGGCGCCCGGCCACGATCCCGCCGACGGCCGCGGCCACCAGGCCCGCCTGGAGCGGGGCGCCGGTGGCGAGCGCGATGCCGAGGGAGAGCGGCAGGGCGATCAGGAAGACGGTCAGGGAGGCGGAGAGGTCGGCATGGAGATCGGCGCGGTGCCCCTTGCGTGGGCCGCCGTGGGGCGTGGGGGAGGTGGCTGTCATAGGTCCCGTCTCCTCTGCGGAGGGATGAAGCGGCGGGAGTCTCAACACTCAGTAAATGAAAGGTAATGGAGAGTAAAGGATCGCGATAGGAAATAGGAGCAAATGGTCTAGAAATTAGCCCCCAGGGGTGATTAATCATTTTGTACGGCTTGTCACATCATCTTCACGGCGGACCGCATGGGACGTTGCGGCGCGGAAGACCCGCGATGGAACTGCGAGGAGAGGTGGACGGATGATCGCCGCCACGAAGAAGATCGCCGGCGGCCTGGTCGCCACGGCGCTGGTGCTGGGCGTCGCCGGGTGCAGCACCTCGGGACCCGCCAAGCCGTCCCCCGGGAGCCCGAACGGCAAGAAGGGCGCGGCGGCCCCCGAAGCCGCGCCCGGGAGCGTGAACCGGCTCATCGGCGACGGTTCGACGGCGTACACGGGTGCGCAGCCGAACGTGCGGAAGCCGGAGAAGCTGAAGCCCGGCGAGAAGCCGCCGCAGTTCGTGGTGTTCTCGTGGGACGGGGCCGGCGAGGACAGCCAGAAGCTCTTCTCGCACTTCCGCGAGGTCGGAAAGAAGTACAACGCCCGGATGACGTACTTCCTCAGCGGCGTGTACATGCTTCCCGAGGAGAAACGTTCCCTCTATACGGCCCCGCAGCACGAGTCCGGCCGCTCCGACATCGGCTTCGGCGATCTCCAGGGCGTCAAGGACACGGCCGCGCAGGTCCGCGGGGCCTGGCTGGAGGGCAACGAGATCGGCACCCACTTCAACGGCCACTTCTGTGGCCCCGACGGCGGCGTCGGCACCTGGTCCGTCCCGGAGTGGAAGAGCGAGATCAACCAGGCCAAGTCGTTCGTCAAGAGCTGGAAGACGAACACGCCGGACCTCAAGGGCATGGAGCCGCTCCCGTTCGACTACGAGAAGGAGCTCATCGGCGCCCGCACCCCCTGCCTCGAAGGCCAGAAGAACTTCATGCTGGCGGCCAAGGACATGGGCTTCCGCTACGACTCCAGCGGCATCAGCAAGCAGATCTGGCCGAAGAAGACGGACGGGCTCTGGGACCTCCCGCTCCAGCTGGTACCCATGCCGGGCCGTGCCTTCGACACGCTGAGCATGGACTACAACTACCTGGTCAACCAGTCCGGTACGACCACGCAGGGCGACCCCTCGCAGCACGCGTACTGGGGCGAGCAGATGCGCGAGGGCCTCCAGCAGGCCTTCGACCGGGTCCACTCGGGCAACCGCGCGCCGCTGATCATCGGCAACCACTTCGAGTCCTGGAACGGCGGCACGTACATGAAGGCCGTCGAGGACTCCATCGAGTCGATGTGCACGCAGAAGGACGTCCGCTGCGTGCCGTTCCGCGAGCTGGTCGACTGGCTGGACGCCCAGGACCCGAAGGTCCTGGAGTGGATGCGCGGCCTCGACGTCGGCGAGGCGCCCAAGGAGGGCTGGACGAAGTTCCTGACGGCGGGGCCGCCGGCCGAGCCGGCCGCCCCCGCGGTCAAGCCGGCTGCGGAGCCGGCCGAAGAGGGTTCGAGCGAGGACTGACGAGGTCGGGGCCGGCCGGCCCGTCGAGGTCCTGGACCGCCGGCCCGCCGCCGACGCTCTCCCGCAGGACGAAATCGGGGTCGACCTGGGCAGCCAGGTCGGCCCCGGTCTTGGCGTTCCCCCAGCTCTCCGCGTTCCGCAGGTGGAAGTGGACCATCTGCGCGGTGTACCGCTCCCAGTCGCGGTCGGCGTACGAGTCCTCGGCCGCGTCCTGGAGGGCCTGGAGGGCGAGCCGGTTGCTCGCTTCGAGCAGCTCGAACGCCGCCGGGCGGCCCTTCTCCATCGCCCGTACCCAGTCGGAGTGCCCGACGGTGACGAGCAGGTCCTCCCCGACCTCGTCCTGGAGGAACTCGATGTCGTCCGTGCCCTGCACCTTGTTGCCGATGACCTTGAGGGCGACCCCGAAGTCCCGCGCGTAGTCCTTGTACTGGCGGTACACGGAGATGCCCTTGCGGGTCGGCTCCGCGACCAGGAAGGTCATGTCGAAACGGGTGAACATGCCCGAGGCGAAGGAGTCGGAGCCCGCGGTCATGTCGACGACGACGTACTCGTCCGGGCCGTCGACCAGGTGGTTGAGGCAGAGCTCCACCGCGCCGACCTTGGAGTGGTAGCAGGCGACCCCGAGGTCCGACTCGGTGAACGGGCCGGTGGCCATCAGTCGCACGGGCTCCCCGTCGAACATCAGCGTGCGCGCGCAGGCCTCGTACACCGGGTTGTCCTCGGTGACCCGCAGCAGGCGCGATCCGGCGCCGGGCGGGGTGGTCTTGATCATCGTGTCGGCGGAGGCGATGCGCGGATTGGAGCCCCGCAGGTACTCCTTGATCAGGGGCAGGTGCGCGCCCAGGGCGGGCAGCGCGGCGGCCTCGTCCTCGCCGAGTCCGAGCGCGGCGCCCAGGTGCTGGTTGATGTCGGCGTCCACCGCGACGACAGGGGCTTCATTGGCTGCGAGGTGGCGGATGAAGAGGGAGGACAGGGTCGTCTTGCCGCTGCCGCCCTTTCCCACGAAAGCGATCTTCATGTTCACCAAGAGTAGCGGTCAGGTCGCTGTGCGTGGTGTCGCCAAGTGAAGAAGACCACTCCAAGGAGGGGGCGGTGCTATGGACGTCGAGTGCGTAGGCTCCCTACTTATGAGTAGCGCTTCTGACCCGCTGGTCGCCCTGGGTTCGCTCCCGGGCGTCGCCGAATCCGTGGATTCCGTACGCAAGGCCGTGGACCGGGTCTACGGGCACCGGGTCATGCGCCGGCGCAGCGGGGAGATCACCTCGGAGGCGGCGCTGCGCGGGGCGCGCGGCAGCGCGGCGCTGTCCGGGGCGGACTGGGCGCTGGAGGAGGTGCGCCGCCGCACCGATTTCGGGGCGGAGGCGGAGGCGCGCACGGTGGGCGCGGCGCTGCGCCTGACGGCGGAGGCCGGGCAGCTGCTGAGCATCTGGCGCCAGTCGCCGCTGCGGGTGCTGGCGCGCCTGCACCTGGTGGCGTCGGGGTCGACGGCCGAGGGTGACGTGGTGGGCCGGCCGCGGCTGGCGGGCGAGCCGGTGGACGAACCCTTCGTCACCCTGCCGCTGCCGAGCGCGGACGAGGTGGCGGGCCGACTGGACGGCCTGTCCCGGCTGATCATCGCGGGCGGCTCGGCCCCGGCGCTGATCACGTCGGCGGTGGTGCACGGCGAGCTGCTGGCGCTGCGTCCGTTCGGCTCGTACAACGGGCTGGTCGCGCGGGCGGCGGAGCGGATCGTGCTGATCAACAGCGGTCTGGACCCGAAGGCGATCTGCCCGGCGGAGGTCGGCCACGCGGAGCAGGGGCGGGACGCGTACCTGGCGGCGTTCGAGGGCTACGTCTCGGGGACGGCGGAGGGGATGGCGGCGTGGATCGCGCACTGCGGCCGCGCGATCGAGCTGGGCGTCCGCGAGTCGACGGCGGTCTGCGAGGCGTTGCAGCGGGGCGCGGCGTAATCGCCCCTGCACAGGGTTGCGGCGACACCGTCTAGCTTTGGTGTCGCCGCTGGCATTTACGCCCAGTTACCAAGCGTCCTCGATGATTGCCCATCAGGCCGGGAGCTTTGCCCGTTACCTGGTGCGGCTGGCCCGTAATCGACGGGTCGACGTCGCGTGGGTGCTCGGCGTTCATGCTTCGGTCCGTGGGCCTTACTGCGTTTTAAAGATGATCCTCTCGGATGTTCTTTGGTCTCGCGGGCCGTTGACTCCTTTGTACTCCGCTTCGCTGACAAGCGGAACCCCTACCTACTTTTTTTACTTTCCGGGGCACCGTGGGGCGAACCGGACAGTGGTCATCGCTGCAGCTCAGGGCCGATTCCCGCCGGGCGCCCGCTGACCTCCTTAGCCCCCACTGGGGTATCCGGCCCCGCCGGAGTTCGAGGCGCGGGCTCGCGGGCGCTTATGCCGGGTCAGGGTCAGGCGGACGCGGCAGCGGCCAGCGCGCTCGCCCGCCGCCGGCTGGCGTACCAGACCAGCCCCGCGGTGGCGGCAGCCGCCCCCACCGCCGCCGCGGCCACCAACGCCGGCCGCGCCGGCATGGACAGCCCCGGCAGCCGCTGCTTCAACCGCACCGGCCGGTTGAACACCAGCACCGGCCACTCCCGCGCCACCGCCTCCCGCCGCAACGCCCGGTCGGGGTTGACGGCGTGCGGGTGCCCGACCGCCTCCAGCATCGGGATGTCCGTCACCGAGTCGCTGTACGCGTAGCACCGCGCGAGGTCGTACCCCTCGGACTCCGCGAGCTCCCGCACCGCCTCGGCCTTGGTCGGCCCGTACGCGTAGTACCCGATCTCGCCCGTGAAGCAGCCGTCCTCACCGATGACCATGCGCGTCGCGACGACCCGGTCCGCGCCGAGCATCTCGCCGATCGGCTCGACGACTTCGGCGCCGGACGTCGACACGATCACCACGTCGCGGCCGGCCGTGTGGTGGGCCTCGATCAGGGAGGCGGCCTCGTCGTAGATCAGCGGGTCGATCAGGTCGTGCAGGGTCTCGGCGACGATCTCCCGCACCTGCTGGACGTTCCACCCCTTGCAGAGGGAGGACAGGTACTCACGCATCCGCTCCATCTGATCGTGGTCGGCGCCGCCGACCAGGTAGATGAACTGGGTGTAGGCGGTGCGCAGCACGGCTCGGCGGTTGATGAGGCCGCCCTGGTAGAAGGACTTGCTGAACGTCAGAGTGCTTGACTTCGCAATGACCGTCTTGTCCAGGTCGAAGAAGGCTGCGGTGCGGGGCGACGAGTGCGGCAAGGGCTGGATTTCCACGCCCCGAGCATATGCGCCCACCATTCGGCGTAAGGTGTGGCGCGTGGGTTTGCCTGAGAAGGCTCTCGGGTACACCATGGAAGTCACGGATCGTTCGCGACCGTGCTAACCCGGTCTGGCTCCTCCCCCCCCGAGTCGGACCGTGGGGACGACCCCCGCTCTCCCCCCCGGCGGGGGTCGTCGCATGTCCGGACGCGGTTTGCGTCCCTGCCTTCGGCCCCAAGTGACCATTCCTGCAGCCCTCCTTCCTCGGTGGACCCTGCGTGGCGAAGGCCCTCACCTCTTCAGACTCGTGACTCTGTGTAGTGGTTCCGCCGCGCTCTGAACTCACCTGTTGGGGTGATGGAGTTATTCACAGGGCTCCTGTTGTCCACAGTTTTCGAGCAAGATCCACGTCTTTTTCCGGATGGCCCCACGGTGATTCCAGCCGCGAAGTCCGCGGTGCTGGGATTTGCAGTGAGAAGGGGGCGGAGATCGTGGCTGGATCGAAGTCGTGTGAAGTGCCGGAGCGCGTGGAAGCAGGCGGAATCAGGCCATTGGGCGCCCTGGGCGGGGCTGTGCCCGGTGGCGGGCGGCCGCTGATCATCACCGAGGACCCGCTGCTGCTCGACGATCTGCTGCGGCTCTGCGCGGCCGCGGGCGCCGAGCCGCATGTGCACCATGCGGTGCCCGAGCAAAGCGGAGGCGGTGGCGTCGCAGGCGGCGGGAGGGGCGAAAGCGGTTCCGGGGCCGCCCTGGAAGCGGATGGGGGCGTCGGGTGGGAGTCCGCGCCGCTCGTGCTCGTCGGGGATGACGCCGCCCGCCGGGTGCGCGGCGCCCCGCGCCGGGGCGGGGTGCTGCTCGTCGGCCGGGACCTGGACGACCCCCTCGTCTGGCAGCGGGCGGTGGAGATCGGCGCCGAGGAGGTGCTCCGGCTACCCGACGCCGAGAGCCGGCTCGTCGACCGCATCGCCGATGTGGTGGAAGGGGCCGGGAAACCCGCCCTCGCCGTCGGGGTGATCGGCGGCAGCGGCGGGGCCGGAGCCTCCACCCTCGCGTGCGCACTGGCCCTCCGGGCAGCCCGCGCCGGGGAGCGGACCATCCTCATCGACGGGGACCCGCTCGGCGGCGGTATGGACGTACTGCTCGGCGGAGAGAGCGCCGAGGGGCTGCGCTGGCCGGACTTCGCGGGCTCGCGGGGCCGGGTGGGCGCCGGCGCGCTGGAGGAGTCCCTGCCGGAGCTGCACGCGCTACGGGTGCTCAGCTGGGACCGCGGGGACCGGGTGGTGGTGCCGCCCGCGGCGATGCGCTCGGTGCTGGCCGCCGCGCGCCGCCGGGGCGGGGTGGTGGTCGTCGACCTGCCCCGGCGGGTGGACGAAGCCGTGGCCGAGGCACTGGCCCAGCTGGACCTGGTGCTGATGGTGGTGCCGGGCGAGTTGCGGGCGGTGGCCGCCGCGGGCCGGGTCGCGGCCGGCGTGCGGATGGTGGCCCGGGACGTCCGCGTGGTCGTACGGGGCCGCTGCCCGGGCGGGCTCGACGCCGAGGCGGTGGCCGGGCTGCTGGGGGTGCCGCTCGCCGGGGAGGTGCCGGTCGAGGTGGGGCTCCCGGGGCGGGTCGCCGAGGGGGAACCGCCGGGCGGGCAGGGGCGGGGCGCGCTGGCCCGCTTCTGCGACGGCTTCTGGCGGCGGGCGCTCGGCCCCGCCCAGGGGGTGGCGGCATGAGCGCCGTACTCCTGGACGCGGTGCGGCAGCGGCTCGCCGAGAGCGGGGCGGAGCCGACCCCGGCCCGGGTGGCGGCGGCCCTGCGGGCGCAGGGCCGCCTGCTCGGGGACGCGGAAGTGCTCGGCGTGGCCGCCGAGTTGCGGTCCGAGCTGGTCGGCGCCGGCCCGCTGGAAGCGCTGCTCGCCGACCCGGAGGTCACCGATGTCCTGGTGGCCGCCCCGGACCGGGTGTGGGTGGACCGCGGTGGCGGGCTGGAGCTGACCGGGGTGACCTTCGCCGACGCCGATGCCGTGCGCAGGCTCGCCCAGCGGCTGGCCGCCGTCGCGGGCCGGCGCCTGGACGACGCCCGGCCCTGGGCGGACGCCCGGATGCCCGACGGCACCCGGCTGCATGCCGTGCTGCCGCCGGTGGCGGTCGGCTCGGCCTGCCTGTCGCTGCGCGTGGTGCGGCCGAGGGCGTTCACGCTGGACGAGCTGGTCGAGGCGGGCACGCTGCCGCCCGGCGGGCAGCGGCTGCTGCGGGACATGGTCGAGGCCCGGCTGTCGTTCCTCGTCTCCGGCGGAACCGGCACCGGCAAGACCACGCTACTCAGCGCCCTGCTCGGGCTGGTCGGCCCCGGCGAACGGATCGTCCTGGCCGAGGATTCGGCCGAGCTGCGCCCCGACCATCCGCACGTGGTGCGGCTGGAGACCCGGCCGGCGAACCAGGAGGGTGCGGGCCTGGTCACCCTGGCGGATCTGGTCCGGCAGGCACTGCGTATGCGCCCGGACCGGCTGGTCGTCGGCGAGGTCCGGGGCGCGGAAGTCGCCGATCTCCTGGCGGCTTTGAACACGGGTCACGAAGGCGGCTGCGGCACGGTCCATGCGAATGCCGCCGCGCACGTGCCGGCCCGGCTGGAGGCGCTCGGGACCTCCGCCGGGCTCGACCGGGCCGCCCTGCACAGCCAGTTGGCGGCCGCGCTGACCCTGGTGGTCCATCTGGTCCGGGACCGGGCCGGGCGGCGCCGGGTGGCCGAGGTGCACGTGCTGGAACGGGACGCCGCCGGGCTGGTGGTCACCGTACCGGCGCTGCGCTGGTCCGCCCGGGGCTTCGCTCGGGAGCGGGGCTGGGAGCGGCTGCGTCCGCTGCTGCGGGGTGCGCGGTGAACGGGGTGGCGGCGGTGCCGGTGCCGCTGTTCGCCGGGGTGCTCTGCGCGGGGACGGCCGCCTGGGCGCTGGCCGGGGGAGACCGGGTGTCCCGGCGGGCGCGGGTGGTGCTGGCCGGGGGCGGGCCCGTGGTGCCCCGCGGTCCGGTGCACCGGGAGCGGCTGCTGATCGCGGTGCGGGTACGGGCCGCGCGGTGGCGGGAGTGGTCCTGCCTCGGGATCGGGCTCGTGGTCGCGCTGCTGGGCACGTCGGTGATCCCGCTGGTGGCGGGCGCGGCGGCGGTGCCGCTGGTGCGGCGGTGGCTGCGGGTCCGGCAGCGGGAGCGGGAGCGGGGTGCCCGGGCCGCCGGGGTGATCGCGCTGTGCGGAGCGGCGGTGGGCGAGCTGCGGGCGGGGGCGCAGCCCGGACAGGCGCTGACGGCGGCGCTGCGGCGGACGGCCACGGGTCCGGGCGGTCCCGGCCCGGCGGAGGCGGCGGTGCTGGCCGCCGCGGCGTTCGGCGGGGACGTCCCCGCGGCGTTGCGGCAGGCGTCGCGGGAGCCCGGTGCGGAAGGACTGGCCGGGATGGCCGCCTGTTGGTCCATCTCGGTGGACGGGGGCGCGGGGCTCGCAGCCGGACTGGACCGGCTGGAGGGGGCGTTGCGGGCCGAGCGGGACCGGCAGGAGTCCCTGCGGGCCCAGTTGGCGGGTGCCAGATCGACCACGGCGGTGCTGGCCCTGCTGCCGCTGGTCGGCCTGTTGATCGGCACCGGGCTCGGAGCGGACCCGCTGCGCGTGCTGCTGCACACCCCGGTCGGGTGGGGCTGTCTGCTGGCGGGCGGGGTGCTGGAAGTGCTGGGGCTGCTGTGGTGCCGGCGGATCGTACGGGCGGGGGAGCGGTGATGGGCGGATTCGTGGTCCACGGGCTGGGGATGGCGTTGTGCCTCGCGGTGGCGGTGGCGTGCACGGCTTCGGCGGTGGCGGCCCAGGTCCGGGCGCGGGCGGCCCGGCGCAGGATCACCGCGCTGATGTCGGCGCAACCGGAGCGTCGGGCGCCGGTGTTCGGACCCGGAATACGGGCGGCGGTGACGGTGTGGGCGGGCCCGGCGGGGGCGCTGCTGGCGGCCTGGGTGCTGGTCGGCGGGGTGCCGGGAGTGCTGGCCGGCTGCGGGGCGGCGCTCGGGGTGTGGCGCTGGCAGCGGCGGGCGCGGCCGCCGGCCGGGGTGGATCCGAGGGACGCGGAGCGCCAGCTCCCCTTCGCGGCCGATCTGTTGGCCGCGTGCCTCGCGGCCGGTGCGGGGCCCGTGGAGGCCGCCGAGGTGGTGGGTGAATCACTGGGCGGTCCGGTCGGCGAGCGGCTGGCGCTGGCCGGGGCGGAGCTGCGGCTCGGCGGCGAACCGGGCGCCGCGTGGGGGAGGTTGGCGGAGATAGCGGGCGCGGGGGTGCTCGCGGAATGTCTGGAGCGGGCCGCCCGGACGGGAGCCCCGGCCGCCGAGCCGGTCTCCCGCCTGGCGACGGCCCTGCGCGAGGACCGCGCCCGGCAGGCAGGAGCCCGGGCGCAGCGGGCGGCGGTGCTCGTCACCGCTCCGGTGGGGCTGTGTTTCCTCCCCGCGTTTCTCGCGGTCGGAGTGGCCCCGGTGGTGATCGGAATGGCCTCCGGCCTTCTCTCTGCCACCTGAAGTCACAGCAGCAACTTCCGTTACTCGGCTCTCGCGTCGGCCCTCAACTCGGCGCCTGGAAACACCACTCGGATCACCACTGAGATCACGTCAAGAACCCGAATCAACAGGAGGTTGTCATGAGGATCATCTGGTTTCGCCTGCGGTCGGCGATGAGCGGTCGTGCGAACGACGCGGGCATGTCCACTTCGGAATACGCCATGGGCACGATCGCGGCATGTGCATTCGCGGCGGTTCTGTACAAGGTGGTGACGAGTGACGTGGTCTCCACAGCACTTCAGTCGACCATCGGGAAGGCACTCGATGTGCCGTTCTGAGAAAAAGCACGGGGGACCGGGTGACCGGGGATATGTGACGGCCGAGGCCGCCCTGGTGATTCCCGCGCTGGTGCTCTTCGCGGCGCTGCTGGTGTGGGCGCTGATGGCGGCGGCCGCGCAGATCCGGTGTGTGGACGCGGCCCGGGCCGGAGCCCGGGCGGCGGCCCGCTCGGAGCCGCCGGGCGTGGCGGAGGCGGCGGCCCGGGCGGCCGCCCCGGCGGGGGCGGAGGTGGGGCTGGAGCGGGAGGGGGACCTGTGGCGGGTCCGGGTGTCGGCGCCGGCGCCGGGCCCGGGCGGGCTGCCGGTGCGGCTCGGGGCCCAGGCGGTGGCCCTGGCCGAGGACAGCGTGGGGCCGCCGCCATGAGCCGGGGTCGGGACCGGGGGTCGGCGACGGTGTGGGCCGCGCTGGTGGCGACGGTGCTGGGGGCGGTGTTCGGCGGGGTGCTGCTGCTCGGCCAGGCCGTGGTGGCCCGCCACCGTGCGGCGGCGGCTGCCGACCTGGCGGCCCTGGCGGCGGCTGCGACCTGGACCCACGGCCCCGAGGCCGCCTGCGCCGCGGCCCGCCGCGTCGCCGGGGCCCAGAGCGCGGCGGTGACCGCCTGCACCGTCCAGGGCGAGGTGGCCGAGGTGGCGGCCCGTCCCGCGACGGGCCCCTTCGCCCCGACGATCAGCACCCGAGCGGGCCCGCCCGTGCCCACCCCCGACCGGCGCCTGACCGAACCGGGGTTCTCGTACGAGGCGCTCAGGCAGGCGGGGCCTCGGACAGCAGGCGGGTGAGGAGGCGGATCGCGCCGCGTTTGTGGAGGGGGTCGTTGCCGTTGCCGCACTTGGGGGACTGGATGCAGGACGGGCAGCCGGCCTCGCATTCGCAGGCGGCGATCGCGTCGCGGGTCGCGGTCAGCCAGGCGCGGGCCGTGTGGAAGGCCCGCTCCGCGAAGCCGGCGCCGCCGGGGTGGCCGTCGTAGACGAACACGGTCGGGAGGAGGGTGTCGGGATGCAGCGGGACGGAGACCCCGCCGATGTCCCAGCGGTCGCAGGTGGCGAACAGCGGGAGCAGGCCGATGGAGGCGTGCTCGGCGGCGTGCAGGGCGCCGCCGAGGATCTCCGGGTTGATCCGGGCCTCGTCGAGCTGGTCCTCGGTCACCGTCCACCACACGGCCCTGGTGCGCAGGGTGCGCGGCGGCAGGTCCAGCTTGGCCTCGCCGAGCACCTCGCCGGTGATCAGTTTGCGGCGCAGGTACGAGACGACCTGGTTGGTCACCTCGACGGAGCCGAAGCAGAGCCGGGCCGGGCCCCACGGGATCTCGGTCTCGGTCTCCAGGACGGAGATGGAGGTGGTGTCGCGTGCGGTGGTCGAGAACGGCGGATCGGCCTCCTCGACCAGCGCCACCGAGTCCTCCAGGTCCAGCTGCTTCACCAGATAGGTGCGGCCCTGGTGGAGGTGGACCGCCCCTTCGTGGACGGAGGTGTGGGCCGCCGACTCGTCGACGGTGCCCAGCAGGCGCCCGGTGGCCGCCTCGACGATCTGCACCGGGTGGCCGCCCCCGCCGCGGATGTCGGTCAGGTCCGAGGCCCGCTCCCGGCGGGTCCAGTGCCAGGCCGTGGCCCGGCGGCGCAGCAGCTTGGCGGCCTCCAGCTGCGGGATCAGTTCAGCGGCCGCCGGGCCGAACAGGGCGAGGTCCGGCTCCGTCAGCGGGAGCTCGGCGGCGGCCGCGCACAGGTGCGGGGCCAGGACGTACGGGTTGTCCGGATCCAGCACCGTGGCCTCCACCGGCCGGCGGAACAGGGCATCCGGATGGTGGACCAGGTACGTGTCGAGCGGGTCGTCCCGGGCGATCAGCACGGCCAGGGCGCCCTGCCCCGAGCGCCCGGCCCGGCCCGCCTGCTGCCACAGGGAGGCCCGGGTGCCCGGGTACCCGGTGATCAGGACGGCGTCCAGCCCCGAGACGTCCACGCCCAGCTCCAGGGCGGTGGTGGCGGCCAGGCCGAGAAGCTCGCCGGAGTGCAGGGCCCGCTCCAGGGCCCGGCGCTCCTCGGGCAGGTAGCCGCCCCGGTAGGCCGCGACCCGCCGGGGCAGGGAACGGTCCACCTCGGCCAGCCGTTCCTGGGCGATCACCGAGATCAGCTCCGCGCCGCGCCGGGAGCGGACGAAGGCGACCGTACGGACCCCCTGGACGACCAGGTCGGTCAGCAGCTCGGCGGTCTCGGCCGTGGCGGTACGGCGCACCGGGGCGCCCTTCTCGCCCCGCAGGTCGGTCAGCGGCGGCTCCCACAGGGCGAAGACGACCTCGCCGCGGGGGGAGGCGTCGTCGGCGACCTCCACGACCGGCACGCCCGTCAGCCGGGACGCTGCGGCCGCCGGGTCGCTCGCGGTGGCCGAGGCCAGCAGGAAGACCGGATCGGCGCCGTAGCGGGCGCACAGCCGCCGCAGGCGGCGCAGTACCTGGGCCACGTGGGAGCCGAATACGCCCCGGTAGGTGTGGCACTCGTCGATGACCACGTAGCGCAGCGCGCGCAGGAAGGAGGACCAGCGGGGATGGGCGGGCAGGATCCCCCGGTGCAGCATGTCGGGGTTGGTGAGCACGTAGTTCGCGTACTGGCGCACCCATTCGCGTTCTTCCACCGGCGTGTCGCCGTCGTAGACCGCGGGCCGGATCGCGTTGCCCAGGGGCCCGGCCAGCTCTCGTACGGCGCGCCGCTGGTCGGCCGCCAGGGCCTTGGTCGGGGCCAGGTAGAGGGCGGTCGCACCCCTGCCGTTGGGGGCCTGCGCACCGTCCGCGAGGGCCGAGAGCACGGGCGCGAGGTAGGCCAGCGACTTGCCCGAGGCGGTCCCGGTGGCGACGACCACCGACTCGCCGTCCAGAGCGTGCTCGGCGGCCGCGGCCTGGTGCTCCCACGGATGTTCGATGCCCGCTGCCCGGATCGCGGCTACGACATCCGTTCGGATGCGGTCGGGCCAGACTGCATGACGGCCCTCCCGAGGGGGCAAGTGCTCCGTATGGGTGATGCGCGCAGCTCGAGAAGGCCCCCGTGAGAGCCGGTCCAGAACCGTGCCGGGGGTGGGTCGAGGGTCCTCGGGTGCCGTGGGCCGACCGGGACGGTGAGTATTGGCCATTGGAACCGAGTGTGTCACCGGCGTGCGGGACAATGGTCGGAAGGCGTCGTGCGCGCCTGCCGGTAAGTGATTGAATGCCATTGCGGCAGCCAATCCCTCCCCTGCCTACGGGTGGGGAGGCCCCTGGGGGGCGCCGCTCGATAGCAAGGTGCTGGAGGATCCGTGGACCTGTCCCTGTCGACTCGCACTGTCGGCGACCGCACGGTCGTGGAGGTCGGTGGCGAGATTGATGTGTATACCGCGCCCAAGCTGCGCGAGCAGTTGGTCGAGTTGGTGAACGACGGCAGCTACCACCTGGTTGTCGACATGGAGCGAGTGGACTTCCTCGACTCCACCGGGCTTGGTGTGCTCGTGGGAGGTCTCAAGCGCGTCCGTGCACACGAGGGCTCGCTGCGTCTGGTGTGCAACCAGGAGCGCATCCTGAAGATTTTCCGCATCACCGGCCTGACGAAGGTCTTCCCGATCCACACGACGGTGGAAGACGCCGTCGCAGCCACCGACTGACGGTTTCACCCTCTGCGGCGCCGCGAGGCGCCGCGGGGGGACCCGAAGAGGAGCGGGGGCGCGGGCCGACAGCGGTCCGGGCCCCTGTAAGGCACGCCCGTAGTCCGAGGGGGACGCGCATGGCCACCGTTGAACTGCGCTTCAGCGCCCAGCCCGAACACGTCCGGACGGCCCGCCTCGTCGCGGCCGCCGTGGCGCGGCGGGCCGGCGTGGACGAAGCCGTGCTCGACGAGGTCCGCCTCGCCGTGGGCGAGGCCTGCTCGCGCGCCGTCGGTCTGCATCTCAGCAACGGGCTGACCGCGCCCGTCCGGGTGGTCCTGACCGAGGAGGAGAAGCTGTTCTCCATCGAGGTCGGCGACGAGGTGCCCGGACCGGCCGGCGGCCCGGAGGGCGCCGTGCCCGGCATCGACGCCGCCCTGGACCCGGACACCGACACCGAGGACGAGATGGGCCTCGCGGTGATCAGCGGGCTCGTCGACGACGTCGAGGTGACGAGCGGGGAGGCGGGCGGGACCATCCGGATGAGCTGGCCCGTGTCCGGCGGGTCCGATCTCCCGTAGTCCCACCGGTTCGGAGATTCTTCCGATCTTCATCAAGGCCCTGCTGAGCAGGGCCTTTTTTCATACTCCCGCGGCATTTCCTAGATCAATGATCAGGCGTCAATGCCTTTGCCCCATTACTTCTTTCGGGGGGTAGTGGAGTGACGCGATCTATTGCTGAGGAGCAAGAGCAGGCCAATTCCGTTTCCTGCGCACTGTTTTGATCGGGAAGAGCTACCTACAATCCGTCCACATCTTGAGCTCATCACGTCAAGGAGGACGAATGACGGGGCTCTTCACCCCCAACGCGCCGATCGGAAACTCCGATCTGGCAGCAGCCGTACTCACCGATGACAATCGGCTCATCGTCATGGTGATCGCGGCCGTGGCACTTGCCGCACTCGTCGTCGCGCAGATCCTGGTCCGCCAGGTTCTCGCCGCGGACGAGGGAACCGACAGCATGAAGAAAATCGCCGCCGCGGTCCAGGAAGGCGCCAACGCCTACCTCGGCCGGCAGCTGCGCACCCTCGGGATCTTCGCCGTCGTCGTGTTCTTCCTGCTCTTCCTGCTCCCCGCCGACGACTGGACCCAGCGGGCGGGACGTTCCGCCTTCTTCCTCGTGGGCGCCATCTTCTCGGCGGCCACCGGCTACATCGGCATGCGCCTCGCGGTCCGAGCCAACGTGCGCGTCGCCGCCGCCGCGCGCGAGGCCACCCCCGCCGAGGGCGAGCCCGCCAAGGACCTCACCGACGTCTCGCACAAGGCCATGCGGATCGCCTTCCGCACCGGCGGCGTCGTCGGCATGTTCACCGTCGGCCTCGGCCTGTTCGGCGCCTCCTGCGTCGTCCTGGTCTACGCCGCCGACGCCCCCAAGGTCCTGGAGGGCTTCGGCCTCGGCGCCGCCCTGATCGCGATGTTCATGCGCGTCGGCGGCGGCATCTTCACCAAGGCCGCCGACGTCGGCGCCGACCTGGTCGGCAAGGTCGAGCAGGGCATTCCGGAGGACGACCCGCGCAATGCCGCGACCATCGCCGACAATGTGGGCGACAACGTCGGCGACTGCGCCGGTATGGCGGCCGACCTCTTCGAGTCGTACGCCGTCACCCTCGTGGCCGCGCTGATCCTCGGCAAGGCCGCCTTCGGCGACCTCGGCCTCGCCTTCCCGCTGATCGTCCCCGCGATCGGCGTCATCACCGCCATGATCGGCATCTTCGCGGTCTCCCCGCGCCGCTCCGACCGGAGCGGAATGACGGCCATCAACCGCGGCTTCTTCATCTCCGCCGTGATCTCGCTGATCCTGGTAGCGATCGCCGTCTTCGTCTACCTGCCGTCCAGCTACAAGGACCTCCTCGGCGTCGAGAACCCCGCGATCACCAACCACTCCGGCGACCCGCGCATCCTGGCGCTCGTCGCCGTGGCGATCGGCATCCTGCTCGCGGCCCTGATCCAGCAGCTGACCGGCTACTTCACCGAGACCAACCGCCGTCCCGTCCGGGACATCGGCAAGTCCTCCCTGACCGGCGCGGCCACCGTCGTCCTCGCCGGCATCTCCGTCGGCCTGGAGTCCGCCGTCTACACGGCGCTGCTCATCGGCCTCGGCGTGTACGGGGCGTTCCTGCTCGGCGGCACGTCGATCCTGCTCGCGCTCTTCGCCGTGGCCCTGGCCGGCACCGGCCTGCTCACCACCGTCGGCGTCATCGTCGCCATGGACACCTTCGGGCCCGTCTCCGACAACGCCCAGGGCATCGCCGAGATGTCCGGCGACGTCGAGGGCGCCGGTGCGCAGGTCCTGACCGACCTCGACGCCGTGGGCAACACCACCAAGGCCATCACCAAGGGCATCGCCATCGCCACGGCCGTGCTCGCCGCGGCGGCGCTCTTCGGCTCGTACAACGACGCGATCGCCACCGCGGTCAAGGAGGTCGGCGCCAAGGCCGGGGAGATGAACCTCAGCCTGGACATCGCACAGCCCAACAACCTCGTCGGGCTGATCCTGGGCGCGGCGGTCGTGTTCCTGTTCTCCGGCCTCGCCATCAACGCCGTCTCCCGCTCCGCGGGCGCCGTCGTCTACGAGGTGCGCCGCCAGTTCCGCGAGCACCCCGGGATCATGGACTACTCCGAGAAGCCCGAGTACGGGCGCGTCGTCGACATCTGCACCAAGGACGCGCTGCGCGAGCTCGCCACCCCCGGCCTGCTCGCGGTCCTCACCCCGATCGCCGTCGGGTTCTCGCTCGGCGTCGGCGCGCTCGGCTCGTTCCTCGCGGGCGCCATCGGCACCGGCACCCTGATGGCGGTCTTCCTTGCCAACTCCGGCGGCGCGTGGGACAACGCGAAGAAGCTCGTCGAGGACGGCCACCACGGCGGCAAGGGCAGCGAGGCCCACGCGGCCGTCGTCATCGGTGACACGGTCGGCGACCCGTTCAAGGACACCGCCGGGCCCGCGATCAACCCGCTCCTCAAGGTCATGAACCTGGTGGCGCTGCTGATCGCCCCGGCGGTCGTGCAGTTCAGCTACGGCCCCGACACGAGCGCCACCGTGCGCGCGATCGTCGCGGCCCTGGCCATCGCCGTCATCATCGGCGCGGTGTACATCTCCAAGCGCCGCGGCATCACGGTCGGGGACGACAGCGAAGGCGAGGGCGCGCCCGCCGAGCGGGTGGCCCAGCAGGCCGATCCCGCGGCGGTTTCCTGACCCGAGGGGTGACCCTCACAGGGACCTGTGGGCCGACCGGCCCGAGGACTCGAAGATACGACCGAACGGCGGACAGGCGGCGCGGACTGACGCGCCGTCTGTCCGCCTTTCTGCGTGCCCGGATGGCGGGCGTGTATCTTCCGGGCCGAGAGCCTTCGAAGGGACCAATCCGGTGAACAAGAAGTTTGCGGCCGCAGTGTCCGGCGGTGCGGTACTGATGCTCGTGCTGTCCGGCTGTGGCGGCGATGAGACGGACGACAAGGCCAACGCCTGGGCCAAGAAGGTCTGCGACAAGTGGCAGCCGGAGCTGAAGAAGATCGAGACCGCCAACGCGGACATCAAGCGGGTGGCGACCGAGAGCAGCAAGCCCGAAGAAGTGCAGACGACCGACTCGGCGGCGTTCGGCACCATGTCCGCGTCGTACAAGGCGATGGGGACCGCCCTGCAGGAGGGGGGAGTTCCGCCGGTCAAGGACGGCCAGACGACGCAGGGCACGGCGATCAAGGGCTTCGAGGAATCGTCCAAGGGCTACGCCGACCTGAAGGCGAAGATGGAAGGCCTGGACCCGAAGGACCAGACGAAGTTCGCCGAGGGCCTCAAGGAAGTGGCCGGCGGACTCGAAGCGGCCACTCAGGGCGGCAAGAACGCGCTCAGCACGCTCAAGGCCGGCGGCCTGGACAAGGCGATGAACAGCCAGAAGGGCTGCCAGGTCGCGGCGCCGTCGCCGTCGGCGAAGTGAGGTAGCCCGCGGGCGCCGTTGCCGGCGGACGCGGCAGCGGTACGCGGACCAGGGCGGCCGGATTCCGAGGAACCCGGCCGCCCTGGCGCATGCATCGTCGGCATCAGCGGCCGCGCGGCATACGCATCGGCGGCGGCAGCCGACACAATGGACCGGTGAGTACCACCAGCCTTCCCTCGCCCGACCGCGCCGCCGAACTCCGCACGGCCCTGCTCGCCGCCGGCTTTACCGCCGACGGCCTGCTCGACCTGCTCGGCGCCCCCGCCTACGCCGCGCTGGCCCGCAGCGAGACGGTCCCCGCCCTGCGCGCCACGCGCGGCTCCGGCGACGGCCCGCTCGCGAGCCTGGTCCGGCTGTTCCTGCTCCAGCAGCCGGAGCCGTACGAGAACGCCGCCCGGGCGCTGCCCGTCGAAGCGGCGCTGGCCGACGGATGGCTGCGCCGGGAGGGCGATGAGCTGCACGCCACCGTCGACGTGCGCCCGTACGGCGGACCCGACGGCGAGGACTGGTTCATCGTCTCCGACCTCGGCTGCGCCGTCGGCGGCGCCGGCGGGATCGGCAGCCGCGAGGAGGGGGTCGTCCTCGGCGTCGGCGGGGCGTCCACCACCCTGGCCGGGATCACCGTCCGCACCCCGGTCGGCAGCGCCCTCGACCTCGGCACCGGATCCGGCATCCAGGCCCTGCACGCCGCCCGGCACGCCACCCGGGTCACCGCCACCGACGTCAACCCCCGGGCCCTGGAGTTCACCCGGCTGACCCTGGCGCTGTCCGGCGCCCAGGAGGCCGAGCTGCTCTTGGGGTCGCTGTTCGAGCCGGTCGGCGAGGCCACGTACGACCTGATCGTGTCGAATCCGCCGTTCGTGATCTCTCCCGGCGCCCGGCTGACGTACCGCGACGGCGGGATGGGCGGCGACGACCTGTGCCGGACCCTCGTCCAGGAGGCCGGCGCGCACCTCAACCCGGGCGGGTACGCGCAGTTCCTCGGCAACTGGCAGCACGTGGAGGGCGAGGACTGGCACGACCGGGTCCGCGCCTGGGTGCCGCGCGGCTGCGACGCCTGGATCGTGCAGCGTGACGTGCAGGACGTCACGCAGTACGCGGAGCTGTGGCTGCGCGACGCGGGCGACCACCGCACCGACCCCGCCGAGTACGCGCGGCGGTACGAGGACTGGCTGGACGAGTTCGAGGCCCGCAAGACCAAGGCCGTCGGCTTCGGGTGGATCACGCTGCGCCGCAGCGACGTGGCGGAGCCCTCCGTCGTGGTCGAGGAGTGGCCGCACTCGGTGGAGCAGCCGCTCGGCGACGCCGTCGTGGCCCACTTCGCCCGGCAGGACTACCTGCGCGACCACGACGACGCGGCCCTGCTGGAGGCCCGCTTCGTGCTGGCGGCGGAGGTCGTCCAGGAGCAGGTCGGCGCGCCCGGCGCGGAGGACCCGGAGCACGTGGTGCTCCGGCAGAACCGCGGGATGCGGCGGGCGACCAAGGTCGACACGGTCGGGGCGGGCTTCGCCGGAGTGTGTGACGGCTCACTCACGGCGGGCCGGATCCTGGACGCGATCGCGCACCTGGTGCAGGAGGATCCCGTCGTGCTGCGGGACCGGACTCCGGAGGCGATCCGGGTCCTGGTCGAGCAGGGATTCCTGGAGCCGGCCGAAGGCTGACCGGCCCCCCCGGTCGGCCCCCGGCCGTCCCTTCCGCCGGCCACTCCACCGGTCGCCTCGGCGGCCCGGTCGGCGGTCTCGTCCGAGGCGTCCGGCCGTGGCCGAAACCGTCATGTAACCCGGGGTTCGCAGGCCGTTACGCAGCGCGTGGGAGGCTCTCGCGCAGGGGTACGGCCGCGAGCCGGCCACGGGGATCCGGAGGGATCCGTACGGGACCCGGAGAGCGGCCCGTGAGCAGGCGGGAGTAAGGGGGGAACGGCATGGAGAGCGGTCCGGCGATCTTCGCGGCGACCGTGTTCCTGCTGTTCGGAACGGCTCTGCTGGGCTGGACGGGGGCGTGCGCGGCGCGCCGGGCGCCAGTGGCTGATGGTGTGCGCCCCGCGGTGGCCGTTCCGCTGGCGCTCCTCGCGTCCGGGACCTCCCTGGCGCTCGGAGTCTGGTGCCTCGTACGACGGTGACCGCGGGCCCGGTCGCGAACCTGATCAGAGCCTGATCAGAGGCCCGGCGACCGACCGGTCACCGGCGCGCCGACCCGCGCGGATGTGCGTCGTGAACAGGACGTCAGAGGGGGTGCGGGGGCGGGGCCAGACGGCCCCCTGGCCACTCGGCCCGGTGATCGCTACGGGTCCGGCGCGGTATCCGGGCGGCAGAAATGGCACTTGTCGGGTTACCGTTCGAGTGGCCGTTGCGGGCTTCTGCCGTTTGACACGGGGGCGGGTTGTACCGTCACACTCCGCAGCGTCGCCGTACCGCGACCGAGTGCCGACCGGAGAGAAGAGCCAAGTTGTCCCCGACTAGCGAGACCGCAAAGGGCGGCCGCCGACTCGTCATCGTCGAGTCCCCTGCCAAGGCGAAGACGATCAAGGGCTACCTCGGCCCGGGATACGTCGTCGAGGCGAGCGTCGGGCACATTCGCGACCTCCCGAACGGCGCCGCCGAGGTCCCCGACAAGTACACGGGCGAGGTCCGCCGCCTCGGCGTGGACGTCGAACACGACTTCCAGCCGATCTACGTCGTCAATGCCGACAAGAAGGCCCAGGTCAGGAAGCTCAAGGAGCTGCTGGCCGAGTCCGACGAACTCTTCCTCGCCACCGATGAGGACCGCGAGGGCGAAGCCATCGCGTGGCACCTGCAGGAAGTCCTCAAGCCCAAGGTCCCCGTCCACCGGATGGTCTTCCACGAGATCACCAAGGACGCGATCCGCGACGCCGTCGCCAACCCGCGCGAGCTGAACCAGCGCATGGTCGACGCCCAGGAGACCCGCCGCATCCTCGACCGCCTCTACGGCTACGAGGTCTCGCCGGTCCTGTGGAAGAAGGTCATGCCGAGGCTGTCGGCAGGCCGCGTCCAGTCCGTGGCCACCCGCCTCGTCGTCGAGCGGGAGCGCGAGCGCATCGCCTTCCGCTCCGCCGAGTACTGGGACCTGACCGGAACCTTCTCCACCGGCCGCGCCGGTGACGCCTCCGACCCCTCGACGCTCGTCGCCCGCCTGAACACGGTGGACGGCAAGCGCGTCGCTCAGGGCCGCGACTTCGGCTCGACCGGGCAGCTCAAGAGCGAGGTGCTGCACCTCGACGAGGCGAACGCGCGGGCGCTGGCCGCCGCGCTGGCGGACACCTCGTTCGCCGTCCGCTCGGTCGAGTCCAAGCCGTACCGCCGCTCCCCGTACGCCCCGTTCCGCACGACGACCCTCCAGCAGGAGGCCTCGCGCAAGCTGGGCTTCGGCGCGAAGGCGACGATGCAAGTGGCGCAGAAGCTGTACGAGAACGGCTTCATCACCTACATGCGTACGGACTCCACCACGCTCTCCGACACCGCGGTGTCGGCGGCGCGGGCGCAGGTCACGCAGCTCTACGGCGCCGACTACCTGCCGGAGAAGCCGCGCGTCTACGCGGGGAAGGTCAAGAACGCGCAGGAGGCGCACGAGGCGATCCGCCCCTCGGGTGATCGTTTCCGCACCCCGGCCGAGACGGGTCTGACCGGCGACCAGTTCCGCCTGTACGAGCTCATCTGGAAGCGGACCGTCGCCTCCCAGATGAAGGACGCGGTCGGCAACTCGGTCACCGTCAAGATCGGCGGCCGCGCGTCGGACGGCCGCGATGCCGAGTTCACCGCCTCCGGCAAGACGATCACCTTCCACGGGTTCATGAAGGCGTACGTCGAGGGCGCGGACGACCCGAACGCCGAGCTCGACGACCGCGAGAAGCGGCTGCCGCAGGTCGCGGAGGGCGACGCGCTGTCGGCCGAGGAGATCACGGCGGACGGCCACTCGACCAAGCCGCCGGCCCGCTACACCGAGGCCTCGCTGGTCAAGGAGCTGGAGGAGCGGGAGATCGGCCGCCCGTCGACGTACGCGTCGATCATCGGCACGATCCTGGACCGCGGATACGTCTTCAAGAAGGGCACGGCGCTCGTGCCGTCCTTCCTGTCGTTCGCCGTGGTCAACCTGCTGGAGACGCACTTCGGGCGGCTCGTCGACTACGACTTCACCGCGAAGATGGAGGACGACCTCGACCGCATCGCGCGGGGCGAGGCCCAGTCCGTGCCGTGGCTGAAGCGGTTCTACTTCGGCTCCGAGGACGCGTCGGAGGTCGTACCGGCCGACGGCGACCACCTCGGCGGCCTGAAGGAGCTGGTCACGGACCTCGGCGCGATCGACGCCCGGGAGATCTCCTCCTTCCCGGTCGGCGAGAGCATCGTGCTGCGCGTCGGCCGCTACGGGCCGTACGTCGAGCGCGGGGAGAAGGACGCGGAGGGCCACCAGCGGGCCGACGTGCCGGACGACCTGGCGCCGGACGAGCTGACCGTCGAGTACGCGGAGGAGCTCTTCGCGAAGCCGAGCGGCGAGTTCGAGCTGGGCAAGGACCCGGTGAGCGGGAACGAAATCGTCGCGAAGGACGGTCGTTACGGGCCGTACGTGACGGAGATCCTGCCCGAGGGCACGCCGAAGACGGGCAAGAACGCGGTGAAGCCGCGGACGGCCTCGCTGTTCAAGTCGATGAGCCTCGACACGGTCACGCTGGACGACGCGCTGCGCCTGATGTCCCTCCCCCGGGTCGTGGGCGCGGACGCGGAGGGCGTGGAGATCACGGCCCAGAACGGCCGCTACGGCCCGTACCTGAAGAAGGGCACGGACTCGCGGTCGCTGGAGACCGAGGACCAGCTGTTCTCGATCACCCTGGACGAGGCGCTCGCGATCTACGCCCAGCCGAAGCAGCGGGGGCGCGCCGCGGCGAAGCCGCCGCTGAAGGAGCTGGGCACGGACCCGGTCAGCGAGAAGCCGGTGGTGGTCAAGGACGGCCGCTTCGGTCCGTACGTGACGGACGGCGAGACGAACGCGACGCTGCGGCGGGACGACGACGTCGAGACGATCACGCCGGAGCGCGGCTACGAGCTGCTGGCGGAGAAGCGCGCGAAGGCCCCGGCCAAGAAGACGGCGAAGAAGGCCCCGGCCAAGAAGGCGCCCGCGAAGAAGGCCACGGCGACGAAGACCGCCGCGGCGAAGAAGACGACGACGGCGAAGAAGACCGCCGCGAAGAAGACGACGACGGCCAAGAAGACGGTCGCGAAGAAGGCGGCCGCGTCCGCCCCGTCGTCGGACGACTAGCAGGGCAGGGGTGTTCCGGGCCCGTGCGCAATCGCACGGGCCCGGCGCCGTCCGGCCGAAGTGGGGCCGGGGTCACACCGGACGGTTATCCACAGGCTCCTCAGCGGCCGAGCGCAGCGGATAGGCTGGGCGGATGACGCGAGCCGAGCAGCCAACGGTCGTGACCGCCCCCGCGAACCCCACCTACGACGAAGCCCTCGCCGCGGATTCCCGCGAGCGCGCGGTGCGTGCCCTGCTGCGCACCCCCAGGCTGCGCCGGCTGTGGAGCGCCCAGCTGGTGAGCGGCATCGGCGATGCCCTCGCCCTGCTGGTGCTGGTGCTGCTGGCCTTCCAGACGGCCGTCTCCGAAGAGACCTTCGGCGGCGGCTACCAGGGCTGGGCCCTCACCGTCGCCGCCGTCTTCGGCGTCCGGATCCTCGCCACCCTGCTCTTCGGCGCCGTCCTGCTCGGTCCGCTGGCGGGGCTCCTCGCCCCGAAGGAGGCCGGCGGCAAGCTGGACCGCCGCTGGACGATGATCGGCGCCGACGGGATCAGGCTCGGCCTGTTCGTCGTCGCCCCGCTCTGGCTCGACTGGATCCCGGCCCACGCGCTGACCGCGCTGCTGGCCACCGTCTTCGTCTCCGGCGTCGCCGAGCGCCTCTGGACCCTCGCCAAGGACAGCGCGGCTCCCGCCCTGCTGCCCGCGCCGCCGCCCGAGGGGGCGACCGTACGGCCGCTGCCGGACCACCTCGACGCGCTGCGCCGGCTGAACCTGCGTACGTCCTTCGCCGCGCTGCCCGTCGCCGCCGCCGTGCTGCTCGCCGCGACCCTGGTCGGCAAGGCCCTCGGCCTCGGCGTGGACTGGTTCGCCGAGAACCAGGCCGCCCTCGGCTCGTACGTGGCCTCCGGCCTCTTCGCGGCGTCCGTCTCGCTGCTGCTCCCGCTGGTGCTGCCCGGGGCGAAGACCCCGCGCCCGCGTTCGCCGCTGGAGGGCCTGCGGGCCCCCAAGACGGGGGACCGCCCGGAGAAGGGCCGTACGGGGGCCATTCCGCTGCTCGTCCTGGCCTGCGCCGCCGTCGCGGGAGCCGTGGCCAGTGCGGCCGCCGTCGCCGTCCTGCACGCCTTCGACCTGGGCGGCGGCCCCGCCACCTTCTCCCTGCTCGTCCTGGCCCTGCTCGGCGGCACCGCCCTCGGCATCCGCGCCACCCAGGCCGGCAAGGTGCTGCCCGCGCTGTCCCGGCGCCGGCTGCTCGCCCTGGCCATCGCGGTGACCGGGCTCGCGCTGCTGCTGACCGGGCTGGTCCCGGACACGGCGACCGTGCTGTTCCTGTCTCTGCTCGCCGGCACCGCCGCGGGCGTGGCCGCCAACACCGGGCACACCCTGCTCGACCAGGAGACCGAGGAGTTCCGCCGGGCCCGGGTCACCGAGCACCTGCAGGCCGTCGTGCGGGTGGCCGTGGGCGTCGGAGCCGTCCTCGCCCCGCTCCTGGCCGCGGCGATCGGCCCGCACCGGCTGGCCGCCGGGGACGTGGTCTTCGCACACGGCGGGGCCGCGTTCACCCTGATGCTGGTCGGCGCCCTGCTGCTGCCCGTCGCCGTCGTGGTCCTCACCAAGGCCGACGACCGCAGCGGCGTACCGCTGCGCCGCGATCTGCGCGAGGCGCTGCGCGGCGGGGAGCCGGTGCAGGCGGCGTCCGACGCCGGGTTCTTCATCGCCCTGGAGGGCGGGGACGGAGCCGGTAAGTCCACCCAGGTCGAGGCCCTGGCCGACTGGATACGGGGCAAGGGCCACGAGGTCGTCGTGACCCGCGAGCCGGGGGCCACCCCGGTCGGCAAGCGGCTCCGCTCGATCCTGCTCGACGTCTCTTCGGCCGGGCTGTCGAACCGCGCCGAGGCCCTGCTGTACGCCGCCGACCGCGCGGAGCACGTGGATACCGTCGTCCGGCCCGCCCTGGAGCGCGGCGCGGTCGTCATCTCCGACCGCTACATCGACTCCTCGGTGGCCTACCAGGGCGCCGGCCGCGACCTGTCCCCGACCGAGATCGCCCGGATCTCGCGCTGGGCCACCGACGGGCTCGTCCCGAACCTGACCGTGCTGCTCGACGTATCGCCGGAGGCGGCCCGCGAGCGGTTCACCGAGGCGCCGGACCGGCTCGAGTCGGAGCCGGCCGAGTTCCACCAGCGGGTGCGGGCCGGGTTCCTGACGCTGGCCGCGGCCGACCCCGGGCGCTACCTGGTGGTCGACGCCGGGCAGGACCCGGAGTCCGTGAGCACGGTCGTACGCCACCGCCTGGACCGGATGCTCCCGCTCTCGGAGGCCGAGGTGGCCGCCCAGGCCGAGGCCCGGCGCAAGGCCGAGGAGGACGCCCGGCGCAGGGCCGAGGAAGAGGCGGCGCGCAAGGCGGAGCAGGAGCGGCTGCGCGTGGCGGAGGAAGCCCGGCTGAAGGCCGAGGCGGAAGCCGCCCGGATCAAGGCCGAGGCCGAGGCCGCCCGCAAGGCGGAGGAGGAGCGGCTGCGCGCCGAGGAGGAGGCCCGCGCCCGGGCCGAGGCCGAGCGGCTGCGCGCGGAGGCCGAGGAGAAGGCCCGCGCGGCGGAGCAGGAGCGGCTGCGCAAGCAGGCCGAGGAGGAGGCCCGGCTGCGCGCCGAGGCCGAGGAGCGGCGGCTGGAGAAGCAGCGGCGTGCCGAGGAGGCCCTGCTGCGGGCCGAGGAGGCGCGCCGGCAGGTGGAGGCCTCGGCGGCAGCGGCGGCCGCGCAGGCCGCGGCGGCGGCTTCGGCTCCTGCCGCGGCTCCGGCTGCGGCGCCCGCTCCGGCCCCTGCGCCGGCTCCCGCGGCTCCCGCGGCTCCCGCGGCTCCCGCCCCCAAGGTGCCGATGACCAAGGAGCCGCTGCCGGACGACGCCGTGACGGTGGAAACCCCGCTGGTCAAGCGGGTCGTCCAGCCGGACGACGTGACGCAGACGGTCCCGGTGCCGAAGATCGACCCGGCGGCGGAGACCTCGGTCCTGCCCGCCGTCGCGCAGGCCGGCCCGGCGGACGAGACGGCGGTCCTGCCGCCCGTACCGGCATCCGGTCCGACCGACGAGACGGCGGTCCTGCCGCCCGTACGGCCGTCCCGTACGAGCGGCCAGGCCGGTCAGGCCCCGTCCGGCCAGGCCCGGTCCGCCACGCGGCCGACGGCCCGGCGTCCGCAGGAGAGCCCGGCCGACCGGGTGCCGCCGGGCATCTTCCGGGATGGCGGCGAGGACGCGACCCGCGAGCTGCCGGTCTTCGGCGCCGACGGCCGTCCAGGCGGGCAGGGGCAGGAGGACGGGCAGGGCCGGCCGAGCCGGCCGCGGCCCGCCTGGGCCGAGGAGACCCCGCTGGACGACCTGCCGACCCTGGCGGACGAGCTGCTCGGCCCGCGCCGGGACGACGAGGACGAAGAGGGCGGTCCGCGCCGCCGCTGACGGGGATTGTCAGTGGCGCACGCCACACTGGGGGCAGGCGCAGGAGCGGCAGGAGCAGGACGAGCGGTACGGACGGCCAAGGCAACGACGGCCGGTGAAAGGCGGTGGGCGGGATGCCCGTATGGGACGACCTGGTGGGACAGGAGCGGGTGCAGGCGCAGCTGGCCGCCGCCGCTCGTGACGCCGACGCCCTGGTCACCGCCGTCGAGACCGGGGCGGCGCAGCCCACCGCGTCCAAGATGACCCACGCCTGGCTGTTCACCGGCCCGCCCGGCTCCGGGCGGGCCACCGCCGCCCGGGCCTTCGCGGCCGCGCTCCAGTGCACCAGCCCGGACCGCGCCCTCGGGGGCGAGCCGGGCTGCGGGTTCTGCGACGGCTGCCACACCACCCTGGTCGGCACGCACGCCGATGTGGAGATCGTCCGTACCGATCTGCTGTCCATCGGCGTGAAGGAGACGCGCGACCTGGTCCGCCGGGCGCAGCTCTCCCCGGCCGTGGGCCGCTGGCAGGTCATCGTCCTGGAGGACGCCGACCGGCTGACCGAGGGCGCGGGCAATGTGCTCCTCAAGGCCGTGGAGGAGCCCGCTCCGCGGACCGTGTGGCTGCTGTGCGCGCCCTCGCTGGAGGATGTGCTGCCCACCATCCGCTCCCGCTGCAGGCATCTGACCCTGCGCACCCCGCCGGTCGCCGCCGTCGCCGATGTCCTGGTCCGGCGCGACGGCATCGAGCCTTCCGTCGCCGCGGCCGTCGCGCGTGCGACGCAGGGGCACATCGACCGGGCCCGCCGACTCGCCACCGACGAGACCGCCCGGGCCCGCCGGGCCGCCGTGCTGAAGCTCCCGCTCCGCATCGACGACGTGGGCGGCTGCCTCAAGGCCGCCCAGGAGCTGGTCGACGCCGCCGCCGAGGATGCCAAGCAGGTCGCCGAGGAGGTCGACACGAAGGAGACCGAGGACCTGCGGGCCGCGCTCGGCGCCGGAGCCGGCACCGGCGGGCGCATGCCGCGCGGCACGGCGGGCGTGATGAAGGAGCTCGAAGACCGGCAGAAGCGCCGCCGTACCCGTACCCAGCGCGACACCCTCGACCTGGCGCTGACCGACCTCACCGGCTTCTACCGCGACGTGCTGGCGCTCCAGCTCGGCACTTCGCTGGCGATCGCCAACGAGGAGATACGGGCCGACCTCGACCGGATCGCCCGCGCGTCCGGACCGGAGCGCACCCTGCGCCGGATCGAGGCGATCATCGCCTGCCGCGATGCGCTGGACCGCAACGTGGCCCCGCTCCTCGCAGTCGAGGCGATGACGATGTCCCTGCGCGCGGGCTGAGCGAGCCGGCGCCCCGCCCGCGTTGACCGCTTCACCCGTATGAGCGATCCGGCGAGGTGGGGCTGCGGAGCGCGGGCTCCGGGCGGGCCTGCGGTGCGCCACGGTGCGGCGGGCGGCCGGTCGGCGTGCGCCCGCCCGGCCGGGCTGCCCGGCAGGCCGTAGGCTCCGGGAATGGACACCAGTCGCCTGCTGCGTACCACCGGAACCGTGATCGCAGCCGCCGGGCTGCTGCTCTCCGGGTGCACCTCGGACGGTTCGGGGGGCCCGCGGGCGGCTGCCTCCTCGTCCGGGGGTGCCGCGCTGCCGGCGGCTCCGACCGCGGTCCCGGCTGCGCTGCGCCCGTACTACGAGCAGAAGCTGAACTGGCGCGACTGCGGTGTCCCCGGGTTCCAGTGCGCCACGATGAAGGCCCCGCTTGACTACGCGCACCCCGAGTCCGGGCAGGACGTGGACATCGCCGTGGCCCGCCGTCAGGCCACCGGCCCCGGCAAGCGGCTGGGCTCGCTGGTGGTCAACCCGGGCGGACCGGGCGGTTCCGGCATCGGGTACCTCCAGGCGTACGCGGGCATCGGCTACCCGGCACCCGTCCGTGCCCAGTACGACATGGTCTCCTTCGACCCGCGCGGGGTGGACCGCAGCAGTCCGGTGCAGTGCCTGACGGGACCGGAGATGGACAAGTTCACGCAGGTGGACCAGACGCCGGACAACGCGGCGGAGCGGGCCGAGCTGGTGACCGCGTTCAAGGAGTTCGCCGACGGCTGCAAGGCCCGCTCGCAGCGGGTCCTGCCGCACGTCTCCACCGTCGAGGCGGCCCGCGACATGGACATGCTGCGCGCGGTGCTGGGCGACGAGAAGCTGACGTACGTCGGCGCCTCGTACGGCACCCTGCTCGGTGCGACGTACGCGGAGCTCTTCCCCGGCCGGGTCGGCCGCCTCGTCCTGGACGGCGCGATGGATCCCTCCCGTCCGGCGCTCGAAATGAACCGGGACCAGACCGGGGGCTTCGAGACGGCCCTGCGCTCCTTCGCCAAGGACTGCGTGAAGCAGTCCGACTGCCCGCTCGGCAAGGGCAGCCCGGAGGCGGTGGCCGATCGTCTCCAGGAGTTCTTCCGCAAGGTCGACGCCCAGCCGGTGCCCAGCGGTGATCCGGCCCGCCCCCTGGGCGAGTCCCTCGCCACGACCGGGGTGATCGCGGCGCTGTACGACGAGAGCGCGTGGCCGCAGCTGCGGGAGGCGCTGACGGCGGCGATGAACGGCGACGGGTCCGGCCTGCTCGGCCTCGCCGACAGCTACTACGAGCGCGAGCCGGACGGGAAGTACGCGAACCTGATGTTCGCGAACGCCGCGGTGAACTGCCTCGACCAGCCGCCCGCCTTCGCCGGCCCGGAGGCAGTGGATGCGGCCCTGCCCTCCTTCGAGAAGGCCTCCCCGGTGTTCGGCGCGGGCCTCGCCTGGGCCTCGCTGAACTGTGCGTACTGGCCGGTCAAGGCCACCGGCGAGGCCCGCGCCCTGACCGCGAAGGGGGCCCCGCCGATCGTGGTGGTCGGCACGGTCCGCGACCCGGCGACCCCGTACAAGTGGGCCCAGGCACTGGCGCAGCAGCTCGACTCGGGAGTCCTGCTCACGTACGACGGCGACGGCCACACGGCGTACGGCCGTGGCAGCTCCTGCATCGACACGGCGATCAACACGTACCTCCTGCAGGGCACCGCGCCACAGGACGGCAAGAAGTGCAGCTGACGCCCTGATCCACCCCATATGCGAGACATGTCCGACCCCCACGCAATGCGGTTCGGGGCACCCCGTTCGAGCCTGTAGACTTGGCGCCGCTGCTGATGAGAGCTCCTCTCCAAGGGAACGCTTGTCTACCCAGCGGTGCCGCCTTAGCTCAGTTGGCCAGAGCAACGCACTCGTAATGCGTAGGTCTCGGGTTCGAATCCCGAAGGCGGCTCGGATCAGCCCCAGGACTCACTCGCCGTGACCTGGGGCTTTTTCATGCCCTTTACCCATGGGGGCGTGCAGCGGCCGGGCATCGAAACCCCGTGCGTGAGCGCTGCGTGAGCGGGGCGCCTCCGGAGATCAGGAACGGGCCGGGGTCGGTCGGCAGGCCCCTTCCCCGAATCGACGGCACATCCCCGGCCTGGTCGCATTTGGCATCGATCCGAGTGTGGCCGCAGCCTGTGGTGGCGCCAGCCGTGCTGCGAGTCGAGCGAGCCAGCCACCAGGCCGGCCGACAGTGCTTCCGGGGGCACGTGTGCGCGAATCGGCGGGCTATATAAAGATGTGGGCGCCCTCATGCCCCATGAGAACGCCGATACAAGCAACTCCCTTGTGGCGTGAGTGCATTGCGGCGACATTGAGTGACATCTGACCGTCCTCGCCTGTCTCGGAGCGCCGATGCATCCCACCCGTCGTTTCACCTCGCGGAGCCCTGCGAGCGGCATCGTTCCGATGTGCGCCGCTCGACTCCGCGTCACCCTGCCCGCCGCATGTCACGGAGGGCAGGGATGAGTGTCGGGGGATCCGGAATCCCGCGGCTGCAGGATCTCGCGTACATAGAGGTCGCCATCGGTCAGGTAGCCAATGGGGCGACGTTCGAGCAGGTCCGACGGGCCCTGGTCCAACGGGCGGCGGATGTGGCGCGCGAGAGCGACATGGACGGCTCCTACTCTCCGCACAAGTGGGAGCGGGCGAAGGCGGACATCAAGAAGCACGTTCACAACACCGTCGACGTGCTAAAGGAGCTCATGCGGCTGGGATGGGTGGAACGGCACATCCTGCCGTCCGGCCCCAACTCCGCTTTTGCGCATGCTGATTCTACGTTCCGGCTTACCCGGGCCGGCGAGGGCTGGGCCCAGCTCGTTGCCGTGGACCGTCGAGCTGCTTACAACGCACTTACCGGCGTGCTGGTCGCAACCCACCCGCAGTTCGAGGGGTTCCTGCGCCTGATCGGCGCGCGTCCGGACAGCGTTGCCGCCCATCTCACAGTCCCGCTCCTGAAGTTCAACGCCATGGAATATCGGACCAATGGCGCCTATCTCGAGGACTTCGTCCAGTTCGCCGCGGACGCCGCGCTGCGAGGTTCTCTCGGTTGGACCGAAGAGCCCGAGGTCATCAGTGGAAGCGTCCGCAGTTACGTCCGGCGGTTCGAGGAGAGGGCGCAGGCTCGGCAGAAGGCGATCAGCCGCAAGCAGTTCGCTGTCACCTGCGAGGAGGCCATGACTCGTGTGGCCTTCAGCGCTGCGGGCTGCAAAATGGACTACATCAGTCACGAGCTGCTGCGCAGATGGACCCGGTTTCTCGGTCTGGCCAACTTCAGTTACTACGCCCCTGGTCCACCGGCTTTGAGGCTTTGGTCGACCGCCACGGTGACGGGCAGCGGCGACAGCGTAGTGATCAGCCGTCGCGTCGGAAAGGACGTCCGGCGGGCCGCTCTCGACGGTACCTGGGCGGTCTGGCGCGACCAGCGCGCCGATGGGGCTGGGGGCATGTACCTCCCCGTCTGGCAGCTACGAGCCGCGGTCTGCTGGAAACAGCGGATCAGCGACGACGAGTTCGATCGGGCGCTTCGGGAGGCGCTGGCCGGCGAGCATCAGGGCCTCGGCCTGAGCATTCACCTCGATCAGGCGTCGCTGAGGGTCGCCCCCGCCTCTACCAAGCCGCTCGTCATCCCCAGCGCGAGTGGCCTCCGCCGGGTGTTCAACGTCATCAGCATCGCACCGGACGTCACCACCGCGACCACCGACATCACCGAGGAGACTCGAAACCGATGACCATCGTCCCCCGCACAGCGGGCCCCGTCTGGCTGAAGAAGCAGTGGGGGCTGCGTAACAACCCCTTCCCGACCACCGGAATCGCCCGGCTCGGTGGCAGCGACGAGCGCGAGAACGGGCTCCTCTACGAGCCGGATGTGAATGCGGACAAACTTCAGGAGACCATCGAGAAGTTCGTGCTGGGCACAGCGTTCTCGGGCCTTCGGTTCGGCTACCTGTGGTCGACCGGCACCGGGCCGGGAGACTCGGACGCTCGCGGCTTTGGTAAGTCCGTGCTGATGCAGCATCTCACCGGGAGCCTCAACGAGGACTTTGGCCGTACGGCCTACCTCAGTTGCGGACTCGATGAGGAAGACGCCGATGAAGTGCCGATCTGTGGGCTGCTGACCAGCTTCGACACCGCCCAGATCCGCTCCCTCAGCGCGGCCCTGTTCACTGCCGTCGAGTACGCGACCGACTTCCGGGCGCATGATGGGGACCTCACCCTTGCCCAGCGCCTTCGGCGGGCGCTCGTGGGGCGCACCGCGGCCGAAGATCCGCAGACGTTGGCAAAGTTCGTCATCAATGAACACCGGGATCTGCGGGGCCGCACCCTCGGGCCGCCCGACGACAAACTCATCCTCGCCCTGTGCGACTCCGACCCGACCGTGGCGAGGGACTACCTCGACAAGGTCAAGCCTGCTTCGCGGACTCGCAACGGATCGGTGTATCTCGCCACGTTCCTCCTCTTCGCGGCGGCTGCCGGGATGAAGCACGTGCTGCTCTGCTGCGACCAACTGGAGGACCTCGCGAGCACCACTACGGCAAAGGCCAAACGTGATCTGGAAACCGAGCGCTTTCGCGACATCATCCTTGAGACGCTGCCCATGGCCGACATGCTTAGCATCGTGGTGACCATGCATCCGCGGGCTGCCCTCACCATCGGCACGGCGTGGGAACTCGCGGACCTCCCGACCTTTGAGATCTCCGAGGCCAACAAGCACCGGATCGTGGTGTTGCCGGCTCTGCGGGATCTTCCCTCGGCCGTCAAGCTGCTCACGAAATACCTCGACGCGGCTCGGAAGAAGGCTGACCGGGCGTCCGTCGACGTCCACCCCTTCACCCCCGCCGCCGTGGCGGCCCTGTTCAGCCGGTCGAACCGCAAGCCGCGCGATGTGCTGCGCAAGGCGCACGGTCTCATCGAGGCCGCCTCGGGCGACAACCTGGAGACCATCGACGAGCAGGCGGTTGCCCGCTATCTCGACGCGGTCGGACCCGACACAGAAGAAGACATCGGCCCCGTCGTGGCCGGTTCGGTGACGACGTCTCCGGATTGGAGCGAAGGGTGAGTTCCGGCCGTGTCGGGACCGGAGGGGAGGCATGAGTCTGGGCGTTTGCCGCTTGTGTGGGTCCCCCTTGGCCCCATGGGAGAAGGGGCGCTGCGGATGCGGTGGGCCGCGAAGGATGGGGAATGCGGAAATCATGTACGCGATTGCCTGTTCTGTCCGCGCGCCCGTCCATGTCCTGGACTTCGTGCGTCTGGCAGAGCGCGACTACGGCCGCAAGCTGGGGAGGTCGACGGCGAACGCGGTTCTCTCTCCCGACCGGCGTTTCTGCTGGGCCGGCAGCGGGTTGTACGCCCTGTACAGGCATGGCCCGCTGCCAGGCCCGCGGAACCTCGAAGAGGCCAGCCGCCTTGTCCTCATTGCGGCGGGCAGGCCCCTGACGATCGACGCGATGGACTATTGCCTCAAACAGCTGGGCTACCGGTACAACGTCGGCTCCTTACGGAACGCGATCAGCCGCTCATCGGTGATCCATTGGCAGCAGGACGGTCAGTGGGCCCACGCGCGCGGCGACGATGTCGAACGGGAGTTGCGTCGTCAGATACCGGTCGTTCCGGACAGGCAGCAGGATGCGTGGACGGTCATGCGCGACGCCCTGGCACGTCGGATTCGAGAACTCATCGCCCAGCGCACCGAGCGATTGCGAGATCTCGGCAACCTCAACCGTTTCGGCCTCGACTGGAGTGAGAACTGAAGACGTGGAGCTGCTTGCGAATCCCGAAAGCGGCTCGGATTAACCCCAGGACTCACTCGCCGTGACCTGGGGTTTTTCATGCCCTTTACGTACGGGGCACATCGTGGCCGGCTTCGCCATGCTCGCCATGCCCGACCCCGGCCGCGACGAGAACGCCACCCTCACCCAGCTCGCCCGCTACCTCGACGCACCCGTGCGCCTGCGCAACAGCGAGTTCGGCAAGAAGATCACCGACCACGTTTGGCACTGCCCCGTCCGCGCAGCCCCCGAAGACCGCCACCTCTCCGACGCCGAGTGGGGCGAGATCGCCCAGCGCATCGTCGCCGCGGCCGGCATCGCCCCCGAAGGCGACGACCTGGCCTGCCGATGGATCGCCGTACGCCACGCCGACGACCACATCCACATCCTCGCCACCACCGTCCGCGAGGACGGCCGCCGACCCAAGCTCCACGACAGCGGCATACGCGTCGGAGACGCCTGCCGCCACATCGAGAAGGACTACGGCCTACGTCGCCTCAAGAAGGGCGACCGCACCGGCACCCGCGCCCCCACCCAGGCCGAGATGCACAAGGCCCAGCGCCTCGGCTGGGAACAGACGAGCCGCGAATGGCTCCAGGACCGCATCCGCGCCGCCATCCCCCACGCCCGCACGGCCGAGGAACTCCTCGCCTACCTCGAAGCCGACGGCATCGCGGTCAAGGCCCGGCGCGGCTCGTCCGGAGACCTCCTCGGCTACGCCGCCGGCCGCCCCGGCGACCTCAACAAGGACGGCGAACAGATCTTCCACCCCGGCGGGAAGATCGCCCCCGACCTCACCCTCCCCAAACTCCAGTCCCGCCTCGAAGCCGGCCAGCCCGAGGAACACCCCACCGCCCGCCGCAACCGCCCCGCCACCCCGTGGCACCACGCCACCGAAGCCCTTGACAGCTTCCGCACCGACCTCGCCGACGACACCCACGCCCAGGTGCACATCACCGCTCTCGGTGAACTCCTCGAAGCCACCGCCCAGAAAGCCCCCACCCACTTCCGCGCCGAACTCCACGCCGCATCAAAGGCGTTCGCACGCGCCCAGCGCTCCCAGATCCGGGCGGAAGACCGTGCCGCCCGCGCCATCCGCAACGCGGCTCGCGACATCGTCCACACCGCCACAGGCCCCGACGGCAGCGCCCTCGCAGCCCTCATTGCAGCCCTCCTGTGGGCCGGGATCATCGCCAGCCGCTGGCACGAGGCCAAGGGCCACGCCCACCAAGCTGACGCCGCCCGCCAAACCCTCCACCACCTGCAGGTAGCCGCCGAGCAAGCGCTCACCCCCACGCTCGTCGTACTCAAACAGCGTCAACCGAAGCAGGAAGCCCGCCGCATCCTCGCCCACGATGTCCGCGCGGCCGTCCCCGACCAGGCCGATCGCATCCTCACCGACCCCAGCTGGCCCGCCCTCGCCGCGCTCCTGGCCGACGCGGAGGCCCGAGGCCACCAACCCCACCAGCTCCTGAAGGAAGCCGCAGCCCAGCGCGAACTGAGCACAGCCCGCCAACCGGCCCGCGTCCTGGTCACCCGCCTCCAGCACACCAGCCGTAACCCCGCACCCAACCCCCGTGCCGAAGCCGCCCGCCGACGCACAACGGCATCGCGGACCAGCCAGCCGGGACGCGGCACGCAGCCGCCCACCGCGCCCGCAGCCTCACCGAACCGCCCACGACGCTGACTAGTCACGGCCGCCTACTGCCGGGGCCGCGGACCCCGCGGTCCCATGAGGCGGGGCCACCTGTCCGTACGAGACCGATGGCCGGGCGGGGTACGATGAACATCGGCCGCACGGGCGTGTTCTTGGTCACACTTGAATCTCATCCGTGCGGCCACCTTTGTGTCCCGGTGGTAGCCCGCTCGCCCGGGGAAAGTCAGGCGAAGCCGAAGGTGCCACGGGCCTAGAATGGCCGTCGTGACCGACAACACTCCACAGAGCCCCAACAGCGGGCCGACGCCTACCCATGAGCTGCCGACCCAGTACGCGCCGGCCGAGGTAGAGGGGGCGCTGTACGAGCGTTGGGTAGAGCGCGGGTACTTCGAGGCGGACGCGAAGAGCGAGAAGCCGGCGTACACGATCGTCATCCCGCCGCCGAACGTCACCGGCTCGCTTCACTTGGGCCACGCCTTCGAGCACACGCTGATCGACGCCCTCACCCGCCGCAAGCGCATGCAGGGCTACGAGACGCTGTGGCAGCCCGGCATGGACCACGCCGGTATCGCCACCCAGAACGTCGTCGAGCGCGAGCTCGCCAAGGAGGGCAAGTCCCGTCACGACCTGGGCCGCGAAGCCTTCGTCGAGCGCGTCTGGGAGTGGAAGGCCGAGTCCGGCGGGCAGATCGCCGGCCAGATGCAGCGCCTCGGCGAGGGACTGGCGTGGAGCCGGGACCGCTTCACCATGGACGAGGGCCTGTCCCGGGCCGTCCAGACCGTCTTCAAGAAGATGTTCGACGACGGGCTGATCTACCGCGCTGAGCGCATCATCAACTGGTGCCCCCGCTGTCTGACGGCCATCTCCGACATCGAGGTCGACTACCAGGACGACGACGGCGAGCTCGTCTCCATGAAGTACGGCGAGGGCGAGGACACCATCGTCGTCGCCACCACGCGCGCGGAGACGATGCTCGGCGACACCGCCGTCGCCGTCCACCCCGACGACGAGCGCTATGCCCGCCTGATCGGGAAGCAGATCAAGCTGCCGCTGACCGACCGGAGCATTCCGGTCGTCGCGGACACGCACGTCGACCCGGAGTTCGGTACCGGCGCCGTCAAGGTGACCCCGGCGCACGACCCGAACGACTTCGCCATCGGCCAGCGCCACAACCTCGAATCCATCGAGGTCCTCGACGAGCGCGGCATCATCACCGTCCATGGCCCCTTCCAGGGTCTGGACCGCTTCGAGGCGCGCTCCGCGATCGTCGCCGCCCTGCGCGCCGAGGGCCGGATCGTCGCCGAGAAGCGCCCCTACGTCCACTCCGTCGGCCACTGTTCGCGCTGCAAGACGACGCTGGAACCCCGCCTGTCGCTGCAGTGGTGGGTCAAGGTCGAAACCCTCGCCAAGGCCGCCGGCGACGCGGTCCGCGACGGCCGGGTCGACATCCACCCCGCCGACATGTCGCAGCGGTACTTCGACTGGGTCGACAACCTCAACGACTGGTGCATCTCGCGCCAGTTGTGGTGGGGCCACCGCATCCCGGTCTGGCACGGCCCGAACGGTGAACTGGTCTGCGTCGGCCCCGACGAGGAGCCGCCCACGGGTGAGGGCTGGACGCAGGACACCGACGTCCTCGACACGTGGTTCTCGTCCGGCCTGTGGCCGTTCTCCACGCTCGGCTGGCCCGAGCAGACGCCGGACCTGGAGAAGTTCTACCCGAACTCCGTCCTGGTCACCGGCTACGACCTGATGTTCTTCTGGGTCGCCCGGATGATGATGTTCGGCCTGTACGCGATGGACGGCCAGCCGCCGTTCCGCACGATCGCCTTCCACGGCATGGTCCGTGACGAGTTCGGCAAGAAGATGTCGAAGTCGTTCGGGAACACGGTCAACCCGCTGGACTGGATGGACAAGTACGGCTCCGACGCCCTGCGCTTCACCCTGGCCAAGGGCGCCAACCCGGGTGTCGATGTCCCGATCGGCGAGGACTGGGTCCAGGCGTCCCGCAACTTCGCCAACAAGATCTGGAACGCGACGCGCTTCGCGCTCATGAACGGCGCCACGGTCGAGGGTGAGCTTCCGCCCACCGAGCAGCTGTCGGCGACCGACCGTTGGATCCTGTCGCGGCTGAACAAGGTCGTCGCCGAGGCGGATGCGTACTACGAGGACTACCAGTTCGCCAAGCTCGCGGACGCCCTGTACCACTTCGCGTGGGACGAGGTCTTCGACTGGTACGTCGAGCTGTCGAAGACGACGTTCTTCGAGGAGGGCGACCAGGCCAAGGTCTCTGCGCGCGTCCTGGGCGAAGTCCTCGACGTCACCTTGCGGCTGCTCCACCCGATCGTCCCGTTCGTCACGGACACCTTGTGGACCACCCTCACGGGCGGCGAGTCGGTCGTCATCGCCGAGTGGCCGAAGGACTCCGGGTTCCGCGACGAGGCCGCGGAGCAGGAGATCGAGCTGGTCCAGCAGGTCGTCACGGAGGTCCGTCGGTTCCGCTCGGACCAGGGCCTGCAGCCGGGCCAGAAGGTCCCGGCCCGCTTGGAGCTCGACGGCACGGCGCTGGCCCCGCACGAGGCGGCCATCCGCCAGGTGCTGCGCCTCCAGCCGGAGGGCGAGGGCTTCGCCGCCACCGCCTCCCTGCCGGTGGCCGGCGCCACGGTCTCGCTCGACCTGTCGGGCACCATCGACGTGGCGGCCGAACGCAAGCGGCTGAGCAAGGACCTGGCAGCCGCCGAGAAGGAGAAGCAGCAGGCCGAGGCCAAGCTCGGGAACGAGGCGTTCATCGCCAAGGCCCCCGACAACGTCGTGGACAAGATCAAGGGCCGGCTCGCCAAGGCCGAGTCGGACATCGCCCGGCTCCAGGCCCAGCTGGACAAGCTGCCGCCGCAGTAGGCGTCGGAACACGCCGAGGGGGCCCAGACCACGTGGTCTGGGCCCCCTTCGGGTTCTTCGGCCTCGGACACCCTCTGCCTCGGGCTCTCGGCGGTGAGGCCTACGGAATGCGCAGCGTCTCGTACGGGCTCGACAGAGAGAACTCGCGTTGCTCGGCGACGATCTGGGCCTGGTGGAGATCGAACTTCGCCATGTGCAGGAGGTCGTCGAGGTGCGTCGGCTTCTGACCCAGCAGGTCGAGGGCGATCGCGGCAGCCCCGTCTCTCCGGTCCAGTCGGTCCTGGAAAAAGTCCAGGTTCTTCTCGACGACGAGGAGAGTCATGTCGAGCTCCGAGATCTCCGCATCGGACACTCGATCGCACCGAGAGTGCACTCGGTACTCGTAGAAGGGGCCGGCGACGCAGTGGATGTTGTTGCCTGCCCCTCGCCTGTACCGGCTGGCCAGCAGGTTGACCGCGAAAGCCCAGTCACCCCACTTGAGTACCTTCGGGTCGTACAGCCCGCATTCGAGAGCGTCAGCCCGCCGGCAGACTATCGACGTCGGAACGTGGTGCTTACGCGCCACCAGATCCTCGCGGCACGGGTATGAGGAGATGGTGAACCCCTCGAAGGCGCCGATCATCCACGACATCGTGTGCACGAAGGCCGTATCGGCATCGGACTCCAGGGCCTCCACCGCCCTGTCCGGGTAGGACCCTTCCCTGAGGAGATGCGGGTCGGTGGCCAGCCGGTCGTCGGCGTCCACCTGCATCACGTACTCCATCCGCGCGGCTGCCACGCCGGCGTTCCTGGCCACGTGGTGGCCTTGGCGCTGTTCGAGCCGGACGACGCGTACGCCGGGCAGATCGGCGCAGGTGTCGATGGCCTTGAGGGTCGTGTCGTCGTTCGACCCGTCGTCCACGATCACTACCTCGTGCGGACGCCGAAGCGGCTGCTCGACGACGGACTTCACGGCCTCGATGAGATAGTCGCCCGCGTTGTGGCAGGGGACAACGAAGCTGATGCCTCCAGAATCCGCGATGGTCACGCTGTCTCCCTTCCGCTCATGGCCGCGGTGCCGACTGGAGCCGGGCACCTGCGCGCCGCTATGACGGTCGCGCGAGCCGCTCTGAAGTAGGTGCGCCGTGAGCGCGTGTCCTGCTCGGTGTGGTCGTCCCAGCTCACGGTGACGTCCCAGCCCTCGTAGATCCGCTCCAGCGCGCGGCTGAATGACTCCCGTGTGTACCGGGCCTCGCCCTCGATGCGGATCTGAACTCCGTGGGCGTCTATCCGGAAGATCTCGGTGAAGACCTCCAGATAGTGCAGGTTGACCGAGCGGGAACTCTGCACAGCCTGGGTGAGCAGAGCTTCGACGTCGTGCTGTGACAGGTAGTGGAGAACGTCCTTGGCGACGAGCGCGCCGAAGTCCTCCTGGACGGCGTACTGCTCGATGAGGGACTCCACCACCGTGACCCGCTCCGCCAGGTCCTCGTACTCCGAGAGCCGCTGAAGCAGCGGCTCGGCCGGGGCCTGGTCCACCGCGACAACGGTGAACCCGGCTTCGGCCAGGGCGATGGTGTACGCACCGGCGCCGTATCCGAGGTCCAGAGCGCGACGCGGAGTGTCGGCGGGGACGGAAGCCAGCAGGGTGAGGAATCGCGCCGGAACGGGTGCGCGCAGCTTCTCTCCGGTGCTCCGGCCGTTCCGTAACGCGTCTGCGTAGAAGGCGTGAAGGGACGCCTTCGAGTGCTGTACAGGCAAGGGGCACCACCTGGGGCTGGAGGGGCGAGCGAGGACAGGCATCTAGAACTCGGCGATCTCGACGGCCCGGCCGGGCGTGCGCAGAGAGGATGCCAACGCCTCGGTGACCTTCATCGGCAGCAGGTGTGCGGAGAGCGAGCTCCTGTTCTCGGTCCCCCGCAGCCAGTTCTCCATGAGCTGCCTGTTGCTGTCGCTGTGGAACAACCCGTCGAACATCTTGACCGACGTGTACCGCTCCTCCGGCAGCAAGGAGGCGTTCGCCCTCGTGGTCAGCCGAGCGAAGGCGTCGATCTTGTCCGCGTTCTGCCCGCGGGGCACGTCGTAGCAGTGGACGTGTGCGGAGTAGAGGGTCGACAGCTGGGCTTCGAGGTCGACGCTGGAGGTGCGCCCGTTCTTGTTGTAGACGTCATCCGGGAGGTCCTGCCAGCTGCGGATGGACGGCGTCGTCTGCTCGAAGGACAGAGTTCCGACAGTCAGGGTCCGCTCCGACGCGACGTCGACCAGCCGGAACGTGGTGGTGATGTCCGTCTCGCCGAAGGAATGCGCCAGGCTGTCGGCGTCCGGCCAGGTCGATCTGAGCGAGAACGAAATCGTCCGCACCTACGGCTTCGACGTTCCACTGTGAGAGGGTCTCGTCCGGGAAGCCCTTGAGGTTGTTGGTGACGATGAGTTGGGCTCGGGACTTGATGGCGGCGGCAAGGACGTGGCGGTCGTCGGCGTCAGGCAGTTGGAGGGCCGACTCGAGCGGTTCGTAGTCCTTGACGAGGCAGTCCCGCACGGCCCGCATCATCAACTCTCGGGTCCGGGTCAGTTTCGAGGGGTCGAGCTCTGGCCTGTTGGTCTGCAGATTCGTGAAGACTTCGTCCAAGATCCTTTCGGTCCACTTAGCCTGCACGAGCCCGGCTTGGGCTATCCGGATCAGCAGGTCGCGCAGCGTGCTCGGGTACAGGACGCAGGCGTCGTAGACGACGGTGAATGCCACGGGATCAGATCAGTCCCATCTCCTGGTTCAGAGCCGTGAGTTCATCCGCAGCCGCCCGTCGCTTCCGGTCGTCTTGCCGCTGATATTCGAGCAGGGACTGTGCCCTGATCCGGCGGTGTGTACCGACCTTCCGGTAGTCGATCTCTCCTGCCTCCAGTAGCCCGATCAGGAAAGGTCGGGACACGTTCAGCATGTCGGCGGCCTGCTGGGTGGTCAGCTCTGCGTGCTCGGGAACGATGGAGACGGTGCGGCCGGCGGCCATGTGGCTGAGCACCGCGGCCAGTAGCTCCACGGCCTCGCGGGGCAGCTCAAGATCGGCGTTTCCGTCCTCGATCCGGAACCGGATCCGTTCGGCGTGCGGGGAGCGGGCGAGGGACCGCTTCACCGGCCTGAGTGCCCGCGCCGCGAAGTCGGCATTCGCCCCGGACGGGGGCGTGGGCCGAGCGGTCGACGTGCTCATTGTGTGACCGTCCCTTCGTGTGGCGTCTGAGTCGCGATGAGGCAACCCTTAAGCGCATTATCTGCAGCATTCGCAATAACCGCAACAGAATTCGTTCTGGTGTTGTGGCTATGGAGGGGGCCGTGCAGCTCTGAGGTGGCTGACCGCCTGGCCCGCCACGGCGTAAGGGCGTGCGTACCCGGTCGAGCTTCAGCCCAGATCAGGGTGCTTTCGTGATGCGGGCAAGCCATGCCCAGCGGACCAGCCCCCCGACGGCGAGCGAGACGAGGATCGCGCCCCAGTCGATCACGTGGGGGAGGCCGGGGAAGAAGGCGAAGAAGGTGAAGGACGCGGCGGCGCCGGTGAGGAAGGCGGTGATGCCGGTGCGACGGCGCTTGGCTTCCCGGGCGGGGCCTTCAGGCGTGGGCTGGGTGGTCATGTGCGGCTCACTTCGTGATGTGGTGGCACTGGCCGGCTCGGCGAACACCGTTGACGTGGATGTACGCGCACGCCTTTCCGTAGCGGGGGAGTTTCTGGGGTGCGTTGTCGCGCATCGGGTTGATCTTGCACTCGGTGTGGGTCTTGCCGCGGGAGGTGCGGTAGATCTTGTTGTCGGTGTCCGAGTAGGTGAAGTCGATGCGCCAGTTGCAGAAGCCTGCGTTGAGGGCTCCGACGAAGCCGCAGTCGACGCCGGCGTTCTGGTAGGTGATGTTCTTGCCGTCGCCGCGGATGATGTGGGTGAACATGCAGCCTGTGGGGATCTTCATGGTGACGCCGCCGACTTGGTAGTCGAAGGTGGCCACGGGCGTCGAGCCGATGGCGCCGGCGTGCGCCTCGGCGGGAGGTAAGACGGCCAGCGCGGCCGTTGTGGCGAGAGCGGCGATGATCCGTGCTGTGGAGCGCTTGCCCATCGGTGTCCCCCTTCTGGCGAAGTGTGTCTGCAGATCGGAACTCCTGTCGTCGGCGCAGGGTGCTGCTCCCGAGAGGCAGTCCACTACGAAGAGTGATCAGCAGATTGGCATGCTGACCACCCGTAACCGGCACCCCAGGAAGCCGGTCTCATGCGTGTGCGGTGCGTGAGCGGACCGGGTGGCACAGGGTGGATTGGGTGGCACGCGGGGGCCGGGCCGAACCTTCCTGACCTGCGGGAACAGGATTCGGTGGCACGGCCCGGCAGTAGTTGGGATGATCTTGTGGGGCCTCGTAATGCGTAGGTCTCGGGTTCGAATCCCGAAGGCGGCTCTGTAGAAGCCCCAGGACTCACTCGCCGTGACCTGGGGCTTTTGCTATTTCCGGGATCGCCCGGCGCGTGCGCCGTCTGCCGGGAGCCGTCCTCCTGCTCCTGCGTGTCAGCCCCGGCCGCATGGTCTGCTCGTTGGACAACTCCCCCAGGCCTCCCCGCGCGTTCCACAGCCGTCCCTCCCGATCGAGATGCTGAGCGCCCGTAACCCCTCACGACTTTCCCCGAGGAAAACGCGTATGACCGTGCACACTGTGACGCCGCTCGACGGAGCACTTCCGGTGCCCGAGCGGGTCTGGTACGCCTCCTACGGCTCCAACATGCACATGGACCGGCTTGCCGCGTACATCGCGGGAGGTACGCCCCCGGGCGCCACGCGTACGTACCCGGGATGCCGGGATCGGCGGGCGCCGGAGCGGTCCATCGCGGTGGAGTTGGCCGGCCGGCTCTACTTCGCAACCGAGTCTGCCGTGTGGACGGGTGGGCGCGGGTTCTACGATCCGACCGCTCCGGGCCGTATGCGTGGACGCGCGCATCTGATCACCGTCGGCCAGATCTCCGATATCGCTGCGCAGGAGATGTACGGGGAACCCGGACGTGACCTCGATCTGACGGCGGTTCTTCGCGAGGGCCGTTACGAGGTGGGCCCCGGACGCTACGAGACCCTGATCTGTCCCGGGACGATCGAAGGCATCCCCGTACTGACGTTCACGGCACCGTGGAGGCTCCAGGACGTGGACGTGCTCATGCCCTCCGCGGCGTACCTGCGGTGCCTGGCCGGCGGACTCCTGGAATCAGGGCCATGGGAGAAGCAGGACATCGCGAACTACTTGGCCGCCTGCCCGGGTGCGGCGGGCAGTTGGACGGCCCGTCAGGTGCTGGAGCTGCTGACCGCCGACATCAGACAGTGAACCGGGATCGGCCGGCGCGGGCGGGGGACAACTCGTGGTGCAAGGGTCGGATCGGCGGAGGGGCGTTGCCGGCCTGGAGCTTCTCGGGGCCGCCGAGTGTTGCCAGACGGAAGCTCAGTCCGTTACTAAGAGTGATTGGTGGTGGGGGTGCGGTCGCTGGGGGGTGGGGGGCGGGCTACTTTGGGATGGCTGGACCTGGGCGACGCGTGGCAGGAGGCCGGCATGTCTACACGGTTGCGCAAAGCGGCGGTGGGGGTGGCCGCGGTGGGGCTCGTGGTGGTGCCGCTCGGGGTGGGGTCCGGGTATGCGCTCGATACGTCGGCCGGGACCGTCGTGTCGGCTTCGGCTCCCGTTGCCGACGATGCGGAGTTTCCACAGCTCACGCCCGCCGTGGCACGGCAGTTGGACGACGCCGTGCGGAAGGTGATGAGCGAGGCCAAGGTTCCCGGGGTGATGGTGTCGCTCTCGGCCCCCGGCAAGGGCTCGTACGTACGGGCCTTCGGTGTCGCCGACAAGGCCACCGGCCAGTCGATCCGTACGGACATGAACATGCGCATCGGCAGCGTGACCAAGACCTTCACCGTGACCGCACTGCTCCAGCTGGTCGACCAGGGCAAGGCCCGGCTGGACGACCCCATCGGCAAGTACGTGGCCGGGGTGCCCAACGGGGACCGGATCACGCTGCGCGAGCTCGCCGACATGCGGAGCGGGCTGTTCAACTACTCCGAGGACGAAGGCTTCTTCAAGGCCCTCACGAGCAATCCCCGACGCCCCTTCACCCCGCAGGAGCTGCTCGCGTACTCCTTCAAGCACCCGGTGCTCTTCGAGCCCGGCGCCAAGTTCTACTACTGCAACACCAACTTGATCCTGCTGGGGCTGGTGGTCGAGAAGCAGAGCGGGCAGAGGCTCGACGACTACATCAACCAGAAGGTCGTCCGCCCGGCCGGGCTGCACCACACGCTCTTCCCCGTCGGCGCGGAGTTCCCGAATCCGCACTCCCAGGGCTACACCGACCAGACCGCGACCGGGAAGACCGAGGATGCGGCCGACTGGAACCCCTCCTGGGGCTGGGCCGCCGGAGCGATGATCTCCGATCTCGAAGACCTGAAGACCTGGTCGAAGGTCTTGGCCACGGGCACGCTGCTGAAGCCCGCCACCCAGGCCGAACGCCTGAAGGTCGTCGAGGCGCTGCCCGGAACCGGCTACGGCCTGGGCATCTTCAACGTCCAGGGCTGGATCGGCCACAACGGGTCGCTGCCCGGCTATCAGGCGCTGGCCGTGTACCTGCCGGAGGCGAAGGCCACGCTGGCGGTGATGCTGAACACGGACATCTCGTACGAGGGTGCCGAGCCCAGCACCCTCTTCGGTGAGGCGATCACCAAGGTCGTCACTCCGGACCACGTCTTCACGCTGCCCGCCCAGTCCGTTACCGCACACTGAGGGAATGAGCGATCAGGGTGTGGTGCTGCGCGTTGCCGGTGAAGGTGATCTCGACGTCGCGGGCGGGCTGTTCCGGGGCTACCTCGACTTCTACGAGGTGAAGGTCGAGGACCCGGACGCGCCCCGGGCGTACCTCGCCGAGCGGATCCGGGGCGGCGAGTCGCTGGTGCTGCTCGCCGACGTGCCGGGGGCCGGCACGGTCGGGTTCGCGCAGGTCTACCGGACGTTCTCGTCGCTCGCCCTGCGGCCGATGTGGATCCTGAGCGACCTGTACGTCGACCCCGCCGGCCGCCGCACCGGCGCCGGGCGGGCGCTGCTGCGCGAGGTGCTGCGCCGGGCGCGGGAGGCGGGGGTGTCCGGGGTGCAGCTGGAGACGGCGTACGACAACCACGTCGCGCAGGCGCTGTACGAGGCGGAGGGCTTCGAGCGCGAGGAGTTCCACGTCTACTTCCACGGACTGGATGTTCGCGGAGTGGAGGTTCGCGGAGTGGAGGTTCGCGGGGTGGGGTGAGGGTGGTCGGTCGGTTCTACTTCGCGTCCGCGTAGCACTGGACGATCGCCGTCGTGAACGGGAAGCGGACCGGGGTGTCGCCGAAGGCGATGCGACCGGCGCGGTCGCCGGCGGTGCGGATCGCCTCGGCCACCGCCTCGGCCTCCTCGGCCGGGCAGTGCACGATCACCTCGTCGTGCTGGAAGAACACCAGCTCGGCCCGCATGCCGGCGGCGGCAATGGCCTGGCGCAGGGCCGCGAGGAGCAGCAGGGCCCAGTCGGCGGCGCTGCCCTGGACGACGAAGTTACGGGTGAACCGGCCGCGGGCCCGAGTGTCGGCGGAGGCGTAGCTCGGCGTCCAGCCCTCCGCCCGGTCCTGCGGTACGCCGGCTTCGCCGTCCTCGTCGGCGCCGACCGGCGGCGGGCAGGTCCGGCCCAGCCAGGTCCGTACGAGGCGGCCCTCTTCGCCGGCCTTGGCGGCGTCGTCCACGTACGCCACGGCCTGCGGGAAGCGGCGGCGCAGTGCGGCCAGGTTCTTCAGGCCGTCGCCGGAGGTCTGCCCGTACACGGCGCCGAGGACGGCGATCTTGGCCATGTCCCGGTCGCCGGAGAAGCCCTGGCGGGAGATGGCCGTGTAGAGGTCCTCGGGGCGACCGGCAACCTCCATGAAGGCCGGGTCGCGGGAGATCGCGGCCAGCACGCGGGGCTCCATCTGGTCGGCGTCGGCGACGACGAGCCGCCAGCCGGGGTCGGCGACGACGGCTCTTCGGATCACCTTCGGGATCTGCAGGGCGCCGCCGCCGTTGGTGACCCAGCGGCCGGTGAGGGTGCCGCCGGGGACGAACTCGGGGCGGAAGCGGCCGTCGCGCACCCAGTCCTGGAGCCAGCTCCAGCCGTGGGCGGTGTAGATCCGGTACAGCTTCTTGTACGCGAGGAGGGGCTCGACGGCGGGGTGGTCGAGCTCCTGGATCTCCCAGCGGCGGGTCGACTTGAGCCGGATCCCGGCCTCGGCGAAGGCCTTGATGACGTCGGCCGGGAGGTCGGGGCGTACGCGGCGGCCGAACGCGGCGGAGATCTCGTCGGCCAGCTCGGCGAGGCGGCGGGGTTCGCCGCCGCCGGCGTAGCGCTCGCCGAGGAGCTCGGTGAGCAGGGCGCGGTGGACGTCGGCGCGCCAGGGGAGGCCGGCGCGCTGCATTTCGGCGGCGATGAGGAAGGCGGCCGACTCGGAGGTGGTGAGCAGGCGCATGCGGTCGGGGTGGGCGGTGGCGGCGGTGCGGGTCGCCTGGTCGCGGTAGATCGCGACGAGGGCGTCGAGGGGGAGGGGGATGGAGGTGGGCTGGGGGTCGAAGAGGGAGTCCTGGGTGGTGGGGGTGGCGGTGCGCTGTGGTGGGGGATCGGGGGGTACGGGGGCGCCGGTGAGGCGGGCCCAGGCGGCTGCCGCCGAGCGGGGCTCGCCGGAGCGGCCTTCGTGGGCGAGGAGGAGGAGCTCGGTGTCTTCGATGTCGTGGCAGCGCTCCACGCGGGCGCCTGCGGCGAGCAGGCGGGGGTAGACGGCGGCGGTGCTGCGCCAGATCCAGCGGGTGGGGGTGGGGGCGGAGCGGATCGCTTTCGCGGGGTCTTTGAAGGTGAGGTGGGGGCCGTCGGTGGTGGGGCTGGGGGTGGTGGGGGTGAGCGGCATTGCGTGCCAGAGGCCGTTGGGGGCTTCGGCCAGGGCCCAGTGGGGGGTGCGGTCGCTCATGGGTGCGAGTGTCCCACCGGGGGCTGACAGTCTGGTTCGGCTGAGCCGGTGTGGCGGTGGGTTGGGGGCTGGTGCCGGTTCCGCTGCGCGGGGCTTTCTCCCCGCCCCGCCCTCTCTCCGTTTCCCGGGGGCTCCGCCCCCGGACCCCCACGCCTCAAACGCCGGCGGGGCTGGGTTTGCCGGCTCCGCCCCTGGACCCCCAGCGCCTCAAACGCCGGCGGGGCTGGGTTTGCCAGCTCCGCCCCTGGACCCCCAGCGCCTCAAACGCCGGCGGGGCTGGGTTTGCCGGCTCCGCCCCTGGACCCCCACGCCTCAAACGCCGGCGGGGCTGGATGTGCCGGTCTCCGGTGGTGTTGGCCCCCGGCAGGGTGGGGTGGGGGGCGTGACAAGCTGGGGTCGTGAGAGACATTGTCGATCGGGCTTGTCAGGCCGCGCTCTACAGCCAGGACGATGCCGGGTTGGATGCCGGGGCATCCGTGCTCGTCGGGGACGGCGGGCAGTGGGGTGGGGTCGGGCGAGAGTTGCTGGGGCGCGGGGAGGCGTACGTACGGCAGGCCTGGGAGCGGGGGTGGCAGCCCGCCGATGTGCTCCGGCTCGTGGGGCGGGATCTCGGCGACCGGCATCTGCGGATCACCGGCGACCTGATCGCCGCCGAGGCGCGGCGGTACGCCCGGCTGCCCGAGCGGTGGACCGACGCCGAGGTGTGGTGGGTCGAGGACGGGGAGTACGGGGAACGGCTCGTCGGGCGGGAGAAGACCGATCGGTTCAGCCTCGCCACCGCCTTCCTGGAGGTGTTCCGGCTGCTGATCCGGCTGCCCTCCATCGAACCGGTCGGGCCCCTGCCGGGGGATCCGGCCGCCGATGCCTTGGAGCACGCGCACATCGAGCCCCGCATGCTCGGGCGCATCCGGGCCCTGCTCGCCAAGGCCGAGGCGACCACGTTCCCGGAGGAGGCGGAGGCGCTCAGCGCCAAGGCGCAGGAGCTGATGGCCCGGCACACCGTCGACGAGGCCGTGCTCGCGGCGAGCGGCAAGGGGCCCGCTCAGGTGCCGGCGGCCTGCCGGATCGGAGTCGAGGCCCCCTATGAGGAGGCGAAGGCGGTATTGCTGGATGCCGTCGCCACCGCCAACCGGTGCCGGGCCGTGTGGAACAGCGCCTTCGAGTTCTCCACCGTGGTGGGGTTCGAGAGCGATCTGGAGGCCGTCGAGCTGCTCTACACGTCCCTGCTCGTGCAGGGCACGGCCGCCATGACCCGTGCCGAGGCCGCGCAGCGCTCCGGCGGGCGCAAGCGGACCAAGACCTTCCGGCAGTCCTTCCTGCTCGCGTACGCCAGCCGGCTCGGCCAGCGCCTCGCCGAGACCGCCGAGCACACCGCGGCCGAGGCCCCCGACAACCTGCCCGCCCTGGTGGCCCGCGACGTAGCCGTCACCTCACGGGCCGACGAGATGTTTCCCCGGACCACCACCACCCGGCTGCGCGGGGCCACCGACCACGCGGGCTGGGAGGACGGCACCGCCGCCGCCGACCGGGCGCACATGGGCGGCGGGCGGCCGCCACTGCCGGGCTAGGGGCGATCGCTCTCGCCGCGCAGGGCCTGGGTTTCCGACTTCAGGATGCGCATCGACCGGCCCACGGAGCGGGCCATGTCGGGCAGTTTCTTCGAGCCGAAGACCAGCACGCAGACCACGAGGAGCAGGATCAGGTGCCAGGGCTCAAGGGCATTGCGGAGCATGCGCGTTCCCCCTACGGGTGACGGGAATTCCGGTGCGGTCCCGACCATCGAACAGGGCTGCACGCGCACGGACAAATCTGAAGAAGACCTGAAGGGTGGTCGGCGCCCCGGCCTGGTCGGAGCTTGATCCAGGCTTTATAAGGGTCTGATTCGCCCCTGATCCACCCGAGTTCTTCCCTGACAGTGATCAAAGGAGCACCCTCCGCGTGCACGTGCATCTGCCCATGCATGCGCTTATGAACACAGCTATGATCCGGTGCAGTTGACATCTGCACTATCGGGGGCTTCCTGTGGACCACGCGTACAACGGGATGGCAGCTGCAGAACTCGACGGAGTGACCTGGCAGAAGAGCAGACACAGCAACTCGCAAGGTTCCTGTGTGGAGTTCGCCAAGCTGCCGGGTGGCGCTGTCGCCGTGCGCAACTCGCGCTTCCCGGACGGGCCGGCGCTCGTCTACACGCCGGCCGAGATAGAGGCGCTGCTGCTGGGCGTCAAGGACGGCGAGTTCGACCACCTGATCGCCTGATCGGCCGGAGGGACGGCCGGAGGAGCGGCGCGCTGATCAAGCCATGCACGTGCACTGGCCGGGACTGATCGCAATGATCAACCCCGGCCAGTTTTCGTCGAAGCGGACCATTGCCGAATGCCCCGCGCCCCCGTCGCCTACTCGTGCAGCATGAACAGCGCCCAGACCACCTTGCCGGTCAGCCGGCCCGCGAGCGGGTGCCAGCCCCAGCTGTCGCTGTAGGCGTCCACGAGGAACAGCCCGCGCCCCGACTCCAGGTCGCAGTTCTCCTGCGTGCGCTCCGGCGCGAACGACCCGCCCGGCCGGTCCTCGCTGGGGTCCCGCACCGCGCACACCAGTCGGGTGCTCCACCGCATCAGGTGCAGCCGTACCGTCGGCTCCGGCTCGCCCGAGCCCGATCCACAGCCGGAACCCGGACCCGCGCCGCCACCGGCCCCGGCGTCCTCCGGCAGGGCGTGGCGCAGCGCGTTCGTGACGAGTTCGGAGACCACCAGGGCCACGTCGTCGAAGCGCTCGTCGAGACCCCACTGCGACAAGGTCGACCGGGTGAACGAACGGGCGCCCCGCACCGCCTCGAAGCGGGCGGGCAGAGCGCAGGAGGCGGACCCGGAGACAGCCGTGGGGTCGACCGGGGGCAGCCCCTGCCGTAACGGCTCGAGCATGGTCGATCCATTCGTCCCCATGCGAGGCACTCCCGGGATTCGCGGGCGGAGCGGCGCGCTCCGTCCAGAAAGAACTGCGGGGTGGGTCCGGCGCCGGCGCGAAAGAGCACGCAGGTGCGCGGCACCATCGTTCCGAATGCAGAAGCTGGATGCAAGGGCAGATGCACGTGCACGCGCCGGACCTGTCCACTCCCGTGATGGTTCTTGCTCATTTCTTCCTACGCATACTTACGGACTTCTTTTCCGGCAGGCGGGATTCCGTTACAGAACGAGTACGGACCGATGCGTTTTGGTGGCAGACTGCGGGGCCTGGGGTGCGGGGGCCCCGGCGACGCACATCACGCGCAGACCACGCGTACACATGGCGATGGGGAGGGCAGGACTAGTGACCGCAGAAGCAAGCGGTTCTGTGGTGCGGCGCATCCTCCTGGGCTCTCAGCTCAGGCGACTCCGAGAATCCCGCGGCATCACCCGTGAGGCGGCCGGCTACTCGATCCGCGCATCCGAATCGAAGATCAGCCGCTTGGAGTTGGGAAGGGTGAGCTTCAAGGCAAGGGACGTGGAGGACCTCCTCACGCTCTACGGAGTCACGGACGGCGCGGAGCGGGAGTCCCTGCTGGGGCTCGTCCGCGAGGCCAACGCGGCCGGCTGGTGGCACAGCTACGGCGACGTGCTGCCCGGGTGGTTCCAGACGTACATCGGCCTGGAGGGCGCGGCCTCGCTCATCCGGATCTACGAAGTCCAGTTCGTCCACGGCCTGTTGCAGACCGAGGCCTACGCCCAGGCCGTCGTCAGCCGCGGCATGCCCGGCGCCACGAAGGCCGAGATCGACCGCCGCGTCGCGCTGCGCCTGGAGCGCCAGAAGGTGCTCGTCTCCGAGACCGCCCCCGTCTTCCACGCCGTCCTCGACGAGGCCGCGCTGCGCCGCCCGTACGGCGACCGCGACGTCATGCGCGGACAGCTGGAGCACCTCATCGAGGTCTCCCAGCGGCCCAACGTGCAGCTCCAGGTGATGCCGTTCTCCTTCGGCGGCCACGCGGGCGAGAGCGGAGCCTTCACCCTGCTGCGCTTCCCGGAGTCCGACCTCCAGGACATCGTCTATCTGGAACAGCTCACCAGTGCCCTCTACCTGGACAAAGACGAGGAAGTGGCGCAGTACGAAAGGGCGATGGAGCGGCTGCAGGCCGACTGCCCCGACGCCGACCGGACGCGGGATCTTCTCCGCGGCCTGCTCCAACTGTCTTGATTCGCACGTAGTATGACGTCTGATCAGTGCATGATGACCGATCGGTCTCCGGTGCAGCGCACGGGTGCGCGCTCGCAGTAAGGGATGGCATGTCCATATTCGACGACCTGGCTCACCAGTACATCGACGGCGAATGGCTGGCCGGCACCGGTTCGTGGGACATCATCGACGTCAACCCGTACAACGGGGAGAAGCTCGCGGCCATCACCGTGGCCACCGTCGAGCAGGTGGACCGGGCCTACCGCGGCGCCGAGCGCGCCCAGAGAGAGTGGGCCGCCACCAGCCCGTACGTCAGACGCGCCGTCCTGGAACGCGCCCTGCGCATCACCGAGGAGCGCGAGAAGGAGATCATCGAGGCGATGATCGACGAGCTCGGCGGGACCCGTCCCAAGGCCGAGTACGAGGTCCACCTCGCCAAGGAGTTCATCCGCGAGTCGATCCAGCTGGCCATCCGCCCCGAGGGCCGGATCCTCGCCTCGCCGGTCGACGGCAAGGAGAACCGGGTCCAGCGCCTCCCGGTCGGCGTCGTCACCGTGATCAGCCCCTTCAACTTCCCGTTCCTGGTCACCCTGAAGTCGGTCGCCCCGGCCCTGGCGCTGGGCAACGCGGTGGTGATCAAGCCGAACCAGAACGCACCCGTGGTCGGCGGCGGGGTCATCGCCAAGGTCTTCGAGGACGCGGGCCTGCCGGCCGGACTCCTCAACGTGCTGGTCACGGACATCGCCGAGATAGGCGACGCGCTCCTGACCCACCCCGTCCCGAAGGTCATCTCCTTCGCCGGCTCCGACCGGGTCGGCCGGCACGTGGGCTCCGTCGCCGCCCGCCACTTCAAGCGGACGGTCCTGGAGCTCAGCGGCAACAGCGCCCTCGTCGTCCTCGACGACGCCGACCTCGACTACGCGGTGGACGCGGCCGTCTTCAGCCGCTTCGTCTACCAGGGCCAGGTCTGCATGGCCGCCAACCGGATCCTCGTGGACGCCTCGGTCGCCGAGGAGTTCACCGAGAAGTTCACCACCCGGGTGCGCGGCCTGAAGACCGGCGACCCCCACGAGGCCGACACCCACATCGGCCCGCTGATCAACTCCTTCCAGGCCGACGCGCTCACCGCGCTCGTGGATCAGGCCGTCGAATCCGGGGCGCAGGCCCTCGTGCGCGGGTCTACGCGCGGCAACCTGGTCGAACCGACCGTGCTGGCCGGTCTCCCCGAGGACTCCCCGCTGCTGGGCCAGGAGATCTTCGGCCCGGTGGCGCTGCTGGTGGTCTTCGACGGCGAGGACGAGGCCGTACGGCTGACCAACGCGACCCCGTACGGGCTGAGCGGCGCGGTCCACACCCGGGACGTGGAGCGCGGCGTGCGCTTCGCGCAGCGGATCGAGACCGGGATGATCCACGTCAACGACTCGACGATCGGCGACGAGCCGCTCGCCGCGTTCGGCGGGGAGAAGGCCTCGGGGCTGGGCCGGCTGAACGGCGAGGCCACGATCGAGGCCTTCACCACCCAGAAGTGGATCTCGGTGCAGCACGGCCGCACCACTTTCCCCTTCTGATCAGGCTCTGATCGCGCTCTGACCCCGCCCTCGTCCCGCCCTGATCCGCTTCCGGCCTCGTTTCCACTTCCGGGCTCGCTCTAGACTCGGGCGAGTCAGCGGCAGGCAGCGTTCCGGGGGAGACCTGAGTTGAGCAACATTCCGGAGACGGGGCGCACGCCCCGGGTCCAGAACCGCCTGGTCGTCATCCAGGTGGTCGTCTTCTCCCTGCTGCTCACGCTGGGCGGGCGGCTCTGGTACCTCCAGGTGCGCAACGGCCAGGAGTACACGGACGAGGCGAAGAACAACCACACCCAGCAGGTCGTCCAGCCCGCCGTGCGCGGCTCGATCCTGGACTCCCGCGGTGTGCCCCTCGCCGACAACGAGACGCGCATGGTCGTCTCCGCCAGCCGTACCGATCTCACCAAGATGAGAGACAAGGGCAAGGACGTCCTGACCCGACTCGCCGGCGTCCTGGGCCTCAACCCGGACGACGTGGTCAACAGTGTCCGGCTGTGCGACGCCAAGACGCCCAAGCCGTGCTGGAACGGCTCCCCGTACCAGCCCATCCCCGTCACCGACGAGGCGACGACGGACCAGGTGCTGGAGATAAGGGAGCACGCCGAGCAGTTCCCCGGCATCACCGCCGAGCCGACCGCCCTGCGCCGCTACGCCGGCCCGGACGGGGCCAACACCTCGCAGGTGCTCGGCTACCTCTCGCCCGTCACCGACGCGGAGATCACCAAGGCCAGGAAGACCGACTCCCCGTACCTGCGCTCCGACCAGGTGGGCCGCTCCGGCCTGGAGCGCACGTACGACAAGGAGCTGCGCGGCAAGGCGGGCATCACCCGCTACGAGGTGGACAACCTGGGGCGGGTCATAGGCCAGGCGCAGGCCGACAAGCCGACGCCCGGCTCCAACATCGTCACCTCGATCGACTCGCGCGTGCAGGCGGTCGCCGAGCGCGAGCTGAACAACGCGATGCTCGAAGCCCGCAAGACGTACGACAAGATCACGCACAAGAACTACGAGGCCGACTCGGGCGCGGTCGTCGTCATGGAGGCCAAGACCGGCCGGATCGTCGCGATGGCCTCCAACCCGACGTACGACCCGAACGCGTGGGTCGGCGGCATCTCCGCCAAGGACTACGCGTCCCTCACCGACAAGGAATCCAACTACCCACTGCTCAACCGGGCGATCCAGGGCCAGGCGGCCCCCGGCTCGATCTTCAAGGTCGTCTCCTCGACCGCCGCGGTGAACGCCGGGTACCCCTTCAACGGACGGTACGGCTGCCCCAGCTCGTACTCGGTCGGCAGCCAGACCTTCACCAACTTCGAGTCGCAGGGCTACGGCGACATCACCATCGGCCGGGCCCTCGAAGTCTCCTGCGACACCGTCTACTACGGCATCGCGGACAAGGAGTGGAAGAAGGACGGCGGGATCAACCCGAAGAAGGACCCGAGCGACTGGTTCTTCAAGACGGCCCACGAGTTCGGGCTGGGCAAGGCGACCGGGGTCGACCTGCCGAACGAGGTGACCGGCCGGGTGCCCGACCGTCAGTGGAAGAAGGACTTCTTCGAGGCGAACAAGGCCGCCTGGTGCCGGGACGGAAAGAAGGACGGCTCGTACGCCGAGAAGATCGCGTACGAGAACTGCCGCCAGGGCAACCAGCTGCGCGAGGGCGACGCGATCAACTACTCGATCGGCCAGGGCGACACCCTCGTCACCCCGATCCAGATGGCGTCGATCTACGCGGGCATCGCCAACGGCGGCATGATGCACCAGCCGAGCATCGGCAAGGCGGTCGTCAGCGCCGACGGCACCTCGGTCAAGGAGATCGCGCCGAAGGAGCAGGGCCGGCTGCCGATGGACGAGGAGCTGCGCGACGACATCGACGGCGCGCTCGCTTCGGTGGCCACCACGGGCAGCGCGGCCTGGCGCTTCGGCGGCTGGCCGCAGAAGCAGATCCCGATGCACGCGAAGACCGGTACGGCGGAGGTCCAGGGCAAGCAGACCACCTCCTGGTTCGCCTCGTACACCGAGGACTACGCGATCGTCATGACGATCTCCCAGGGCGGTACGGGCTCCGGGGCGTCCGGGCCGGCGGTCCGCAAGATCTACGAGTCGATGTACGGGCTCGACGAGAAGGGCAACCAGGACCTGTCCAAGGCCCTGCTGCCGAAGCCGCAGACGCAGCTCCCGGTGATCCGTCCCGAAGGCGCGGCACAGTGAACGTCCATTGAGGACAGGATCTGACCGCATGCCTCAGTAGCGTGGTTCTTGTCAGCAGGAAGCAGGCAAGAACCACGGAAAAGGCGGTTGGTCATGGCTCACATCTCCGGAGAGATCCTGGGCGACGAGCGGGGCACGCTCCTCCTCTTCGTCGAATCCCAGCGCACGGCGATCCGCGAATCGCTGGCCGGACTGACCGAGGAGCAGGCGGCGAGCCGGCCCAGCGCCAGCGAGCTGTCGCTGTCCGGGCTGGTCAAGCACGTGGCCGAGGTCGAGCTGGCGTGGCTGCGGATGGCCCAGCAGCGACCCAACGAGAGCCAGCGCAGCGCCGAGACCTGGAACGAGGCCTTCCGCCTCGTCGGGGACGAGACCCTCGCGTCCGTCCAGGCGTTCTGGGACGAGGTGACGGCGGAGCTGACGGCCTTCGTGCGGGACCTGCCCAGCCTGGACGAGACCTTCCCGCTGCCTCCGGCGCCCTGGTTCCCCGAGAACGCCAAGGTGTCGATGCGCTGGATGCTGCTGCACCTGGTGGAGGAGTTCGCCCGGCACGCGGGCCACGCGGACGTCGTCCGGGAGTCCCTGGACGGCACCAAGGCGATGGGATAGCCGGAGGGCTGCCCACCGGCTGAACCGGCCTCGGAGACGACCCTCGGAGAGGACTTGCACCTCACGTGGCGTGAGGACCCAGAGTGAACGGCGTACCGACCAGAGGAGCGGAAACCATGGGCTACTCCGTGGGACAGGTCGCCGGATTCGCCGGAGTGACGGTGCGCACCCTGCACCACTACGACGAGATCGGCCTGCTCTCCCCGAGCACCCGCAGCACCGCGGGTCACCGGCGTTACGACGACGCCGACCTCGACCGGCTGCAGCGGATCCTGTTCTACCGGGAGCTCGGCTTCCCGCTCGAAGAGGTCGCGGTCCTGCTGGACGATCCGGACTCGAACCCGAGGGAGCACCTGCGCCGGCAGCACGCCCTCCTGTCCGACCGGATCGCCCGGCTCCAGCAGATGGCCGAGGCCGTTGAGCACGCCATGGAGGCAGAGAGAATGGGCATCAACCTCACGCCCGAGGAGAAGTTCGAGGTCTTCGGGGAATTCGACCCCGACCAGTACGCCGACGAGGCGCACCAGCGCTGGGGCGACACGGACGCGTACAAGGAGTCCGCACGCCGGACGGCCGCCTTCACCAAGGAGGACTGGAAGCGCTTCCAGGACGAGGCGGACGGGATCAGCCGGCGGTTCGCCGCCCTGCTGGACTCCGGTGCGGCCGCGGACTCCGAGGAGGCCATGGACGTGGCCGAGGAGCACCGCGGCTGGATCGACGGCAACTGCTACCCCTGCTCGTACGAGATGCACACGTGCCTGGGTGAGATGTACGTGGCGGACGAGCGCTTCACGGCCCACTACGACAAGATCCGGACCGGCCTGGCGGTGTTCGTACGGGACGCGATCCTCGCGAACGCCGTCCGCAGCGTCTAGCCGCGGGCACCGCCTGGACCGTCGGATGTTCCCCACATGGCCCCCTCCCGGTACCTGGAACCGGGAGGGGGTCCTGTGCGTTGATAATTGAAACCGCCGTCTTGTCCGGCGCACCCGCGGACGCCCGCCGCGAAACCCCCCGATCCAGGAGAGTCCGGAACTCGTGTACACGCTTGCGCTCGGCCCTGAGTGGCTGTCCCCGGAGTATCTGATCGGGCAATTCGGTCTGATCGGCATCCTGGTCATCGTTTTCGCGGAGTCGGGCCTCTTCGCGTTCCTGCCCGGGGACTCGCTGCTGTTCACGGCGGGCCTGTTCGTCGCGAGCGGCACGATCGACAAGCCGCTGTGGCTGGTCTGCACCCTGATCTCGGCCTCTGCCATCCTCGGTGACCAGGTCGGCTACATGATCGGCAAGGTTTTCGGTCCGAAGATCTTCAACCGGCCGAACTCCAAGCTCTTCAAGCGCGAGAACCTCGACTCGGCGCACGACTTCATGGAGAAGCACGGCCCCAAGGCCATCGTGCTCGCGCGCTTCGTGCCGATCATCCGCACCTTCGCGCCGATGGTCGCGGGCGCGACGGCGATGAAGTACCGCACCTTCCTGACGTTCAACGTCATCGGCGGTGTCCTGTGGGGCGCGGGCGTCACGGTCCTGGGCTACCAGCTCGGCCAGTTCGAGATCATCAAGAAGAACGTCGAGCCGATCTTCATCGGCATCGTCCTGATCTCCGTCATCCCGGTGATCTTCGAGGTGCTGAAGTCCCGCAAGGAGAAGAAGGCGGCGGCCGCCTCCGGCGGGCAGCCCGAGACCGGCGAGGACCCGCAGGCCCCGGGCCGGCGCAGCGGCCGCCACGCCAAGCGCTGAGTCCCGTACCGGCCAGTCCGAAAGCCCCGGCCGACCCGGAGAGGGTCGGCCGGGGCTTTCGCGTGCGCGGTGCCAGGCGGACACCCCCTAGAAGCCGCGGGTCCGCTTCGCCGCGCGCCGCTTGGCGGCGCTCGCGGCCCCCGGGATCCGCATGAACAGCCGCGAGGTCTCCGACCCGAGGTTGACCCCGATCGCGATGGCCAGCGCGATGGCGGCGGCGTTCACCAGCGAGGCGAGGCCCTCGTTCAGCCGGTTCTCGGCGATCAGCAGCAGCCCGTAGTACGTCGCCGAGCCCGGTAGCAGCGGGCCGATGGCCGCGGTCGTGTACGGCAGGGCCGAGGCGAAGCGGTAGCGCGAGAAGAGCTGGCCGAAGAGGCCGACCAGCCCGGCGGCGATGGCCGTGGAGGGGACGGGCGGGATGCCGCCCGCGTAGTGCAGGGCTCCGAAGGTCACCCAGGCGACCCCGCCGTTCAGCGTCACGATCCACACGGTGGAACGTTCCTGCTGGAGCAGGATCGCGAACGTGAACACCAGCACCATCGAGGCCGCGATCTGGATCAGCGGCCGCTGCGTGATCTGCAGGACCTCCTCCGGCTTCGGCGAGGGACCCAGCTGGAGCCCGAGGTACAGCACGACCAGCACGCCCATGATGATGCCGATGAAGAGGTACATGACCTCCAGCAGCCGGGCGGAGGCGGTGATGTAGAAGCCGGTCAGGCCGTCCTGCACGGCCGCGACCAGGGCTCGCCCGGGCAGCAGCGCGAACAGCCCGCCGGTGATCACCGCGGAAGCGCGTACGTCGATCTCGGCCAGCTTCAGGGCCACGCCTATGGCGGCGGGCGGCATCGCGGCGACCACGAACTGGTAGAACTCCGGCAGCCCGCGCCCGGCGCACAGCCAGGCCAGCCGGTCGCCGAGCATCGCCCCGATCGCGGCGGCGAAGAAGACGAGCACACCACCGCCGACCAGGGTGGAGGCGGCCCCGGCGAGCAGCCCGGCGGCGGCCGTCAGGACCCAGGAGGGGTACGGGTGCCGGTTGCGGCGGATCTCGGCGAGGCGCCGGTACGCCTCCTCCAGCGAGAGCTCGAACTCGTGCGCGCTGATGTCGTCCACCAGCTGGTAGACGGCGGCCAGCCGGGTGTAGTCGGTGCCGCGGCGGCGTACGGTCCGGCTCGCCGAGACGGGGTCGTCGACGAGCGAGGGCTGGTGGGTGATCGACAGCAGGGTGAAGGTGACCGTGGGCTCGCAGCGGTCCAGCCCGTACGAGCGGGCCACCGCGAACATCGCGGCCTCCACGTCCTCGGCCCCCTCACCCCCCGCCAGCAGCAGCTCGCCGATGCGCAGGGTGAGGTCGAGTACGCGGCCCACGGCGGGCCCGGCCTCGGCGTGCTTCTGCACGGCCTCCGGGACGGGCCGCACGTCGACCGGCATGCGCAACATGGTGCGCATACGGTCCTGCCAGGGGGATTCCTTCATCAGGGAGACGGGGAACCCGGCGCCGGGGGTGTAGGCGGGCGGGGAGTGCTGGGCGCTGTACGTGGCCGGGGGCGCGAAGGCGGAGCGTTCGGGCTCGGGCTCGGCGGCCGGCTCGGGAACCCCCTCCGGCACGGCGAACTCCGAGGTCGGCTGGTCCTCGTCGACCGGTTCCGGCTCGATTCCGGCGGGGGGAGTGAAGGCGCTGTGCGCCTCGTCGGATTTCGGCTTCCGGTCCTCCGTGCCCCCGGATCCCTCGCCCTCCGCCACACGTCCTCCAGTCCCCGACCAGCCCGGGTATCAGTATGCGGAACCGTTTCGTCCTCGGCGAAACCAGATGACGAACGGGCGGCACCCCCTCGGTGAAGGGGTACCGCCCGTCGTGTTCGAGCCTGTCACCGGCTGAGCGGACTCAGCGGAAGCAGAGGACTCAGTGGTGGCCGCCCTGGGCCTCAAGACGCTTGTACGAGGCCTCGATCTCGGCCTCGGCCTCGGCGCGGCCGACCCAGTTGGCGCCCTCGACCGACTTGCCCGGCTCCAGGTCCTTGTAGACCTCGAAGAAGTGCTGGATCTCCAGGCGGTCGAACTCGGAGACGTGGTGGATGTCGCGCAGGTGCTCCACGCGCGGGTCCGAGGCCGGCACGCACAGCAGCTTGGCGTCGCCGCCCGCCTCGTCCGTCATGTTGAACATGCCGATCGCGCGGCACTTGATCAGGCAGCCCGGGAAGGTCGGCTCGTCCAGGATGACCAGCGCGTCCAGCGGGTCGCCGTCCTCGCCGAGGGTGTTCTCGACGAAGCCGTAGTCGGCCGGGTAGCTCGTGGACGTGAAGAGGCGACGGTCCAGGCGGATCCGGCCGGTCTCGTGGTCCACCTCGTACTTGTTCCGCGAACCCTTGGGGATCTCGATGGTGACGTCGAACTCCACGTCCTGCTCCTCCATGCGTTGACTGATAACGCGTCCGGCCCAGCCCTGCCGGGGTGGGGTGCCATGCTCGCGGCAAGACGCAGTGGTTAAGTGTCCCTCACGCACATGTGTGATCGCGAAAGGGGCTGGTCCGAGGTGCCATTGGTCAAGACGTGGCAGCTCATCGCGGTGTCGGCCGTCGCCGGCCTCGCCCTGTCGGTGGCTGCGGTGGCCGCCGCCGGTCCTTGGGACTCCGGCCAGCGTAAGGCCGAGCGGGACAGGGCCGCCTCCCGGGGCCTCACGGGTGGCGCAGATCACGGCGGCGACCGCGGCGCGGGGCTGCTGCCGCAGGCCGCGCCCAGCGCCCCCGGGGTGCTCTCCGGGATCGGCCCGGGCGCCGCGCGCACGGCGGGCAGCGGGGTCGCGGCCGCGGATTCCGGGCGGCTCGCCGAGGTGCTGCGGCCGCTGCTGGCCGACCCCGCGCTCGGGAGCCTGCGTACGGCCTCGGTCATCGACACCGCCACCGGCCAGGTTCTCTTCGAGTCCGGGGCGCGCGAGGCCATGACCCCCGCCTCCACCACCAAGATCGCCACCGCGGTGGCGGCGCTCGCCGCGCTCGGCCCCGAGCACCGGATCCGGACCACGGTGGCCCCCGGAGCCGGCCCCGGGGAGATCGTCCTGGTCGGCGGCGGAGACCCCTCCCTCACCGCGAAGAAGAAGAGCCCCGCCGGGTCCGGCGGCAGCCTCGTCGCCCTCGCCGCCGACACCGCCCAGGCCCTCAAGGCCGCCGGCACCGACTCCGTGCGCCTCGGCTACGACGACACCCTCTTCACCGGCCCCGCCCGCCACCCGATCGGCGAGAACCCCAACATCGCGCCGGTCACCGCCCTGGCGGCCGACGAGGGCCGCGTCGACGACTCCACCTCCGGACCCGTCGACCGGGTCGGGGACCCCGCCATGGAGACCGCCCGCTCCTTCGCGGCCCTGCTGGGGGACCGGGGCATCAAGGTCACCGCCGACCCCGCCAGGGCCAAGGCGCCCGCCGGGGCCCAGCCGCTCGCCACCACCCTCTCCACCCCGCTCGCCGGGCTCGTCGAGCGGATGCTGACCAACAGCGACAACGACATCGCCGAGGTCCTCGCCCGCCAGACCGCCCTCGCCTCCGGGCAGCCCGCCAGCTTCGAGGGCGCCGAGAAGGCCGTCACCGGCCGGCTCGCCGCCCTCGGCGTCGACACGGCCGGCTCCCGTTTCGCCGACGGCAGCGGCCTGGGCCGCGCCGACAAGATCAGCACCGGCCTGCTCACCGGACTCCTGGCCAAGGCCGCCGACCCGCAGCGGCCGGAGCTGCGGCCCGTGCTCACCGGACTGCCCGTCGCCGGATTCACCGGGACCCTGCGCAGCCGCAACGCCGGCAACTCCCCGGCGGCCGGCCTGGTCCGGGCCAAGACGGGCACCCTGAGCGGCGTGAACTCCCTCGCCGGGACCGTCGTTGACTCCTCCGGCCGACTGCTGGCCTTCGCGTTCCTGACCGCGAACACCCCCGACCCCGGGGCCGCGGAGAAGGGCCTCGACAAGCTCGCCGCGGCCGTCGCCCGCACTTCGTAGCCGATCCGAGGGGCTCCGCCGCGGCGCCGGTCCACGTACCGTTGGCGCATGACGAGCATCGGTGGTGCCGAGATGGTCGACTGGAATCTCGCGGTGGCGACCGCGACCCGGCTGGTGCGGCCGGGTCCCGAGGTCAGCCGCGACGAGGCGCGCGCCGTGGTGGCGGAGCTGCGCGGGCATGCGAAGACCTCCGAACGCCACGTCCGCGAGTTCACCCGGATGATCCCCGAGGGAGCCACCGTCCCCGACACCCCCGTCCTCGTCGTCGACCGGGCCGGCTGGGTCAAGGCCAACGTGGCCGGCTTCCGCGAGCTCCTCGCCCCGCTGCTCGGCAAGATGCAGGACCGCCGCGCCGGCGCCACCGGCGGCGCCGTCCTCGGCGCGGTCGGCGGCAAGGTCACCGGCGTCGAGCTGGGCATGCTGCTCAGCTTCCTGGCCTCCCGCGTGCTCGGCCAGTACGAGACCTTCGCCCCGGCCGGGCGCGACCTGCCGGGCTCGCCCGCGGGCGGCGGCCGGCTGCTGCTCGTCGCCCCGAACATCGTCCACGTCGAGCGCGAGCTGGACGTGCGCCCGCACGACTTCCGGCTGTGGGTCTGCCTGCACGAGGAGACGCACCGTACGCAGTTCACGGCCGTCCCCTGGCTCCGCGACCACCTGGAGGGCGAGATCCAGACGTTCCTGGGCGCCACCGAGGTGGACCCGGCGACCGTCCTGGAGCGGCTGCGCGAGGCCGCCCAGTCCTTCGCCGGCGCCCGCTCCGACTCCGAGCAGGGCGACGAGGGCCGCTCCCTGGTCGAGCTCGTCCAGACCCCCGAACAGCGTGAGGTGCTCGGCCGCCTGACCGCCGTCATGTCCCTGCTGGAGGGCCACGCCGACTACGTCATGGACGGCGTCGGCCCCGCCGTGGTCCCCTCGGTCGCGGAGATCCGCGAGAAGTTCCAGCAGCGCCGGGCCAGCGGCGCGGGGCGCCTCGACGCCGCGCTGCGCAAGCTGCTGGGGCTCGACGCCAAGCTGCGCCAGTACCGCGACGGCGAGCGCTTCGTACGGGCCGTCGTCGGCCAGGTCGGCATGGACGGCTTCAACCGGGTCTGGACCTCGCCGAACACGCTGCCGACGAAGGCGGAGATCGCCAAGCCCGCGGACTGGGTCGCGCGGGTGCACCGCAAGGGCGAATAGAAGCGAAGGGGAGTGACTCAGGGGGCGTAAACATGTCTCACTGGGGGAAGAAGCGTCACCCGTCCGAGGGACCGTGAGGCGTGGAAGGGCGTGCGATGCTCAGGGAACGGCTCGGTTCTGTCACCATCGACGCACTCTGAGTGACAACCCTCATCTCGCGGGGGCTCCCAGCGGGGGGCTCCTCACGGGGGCCGGGGCACCGGGCAGCGTCGAACAGCACCGAACAGAGCCGTTCCAGCACCACACCCCCAGCCTTCGAGGCATCCGAACTCCACCGAAGGGCACCGGACATGGGTCCCCATCCTGCGGTCGCGGCGATACGCCTGGCGGTCCGCCGCGTACTCCACGACGTCCTCACCGACCTCACCGACCGTCCCGCCGGCCACTCCCCGACCCCGTCCGGGGGGACCCCCGCCGCGGCGGCCGGCACCCTGCCGCTCGTACTCGTCGCCTGCTCCGGCGGCGCCGACTCCATGGCACTCGCCTCCGCCCTGGCCTTCGAGGCGCCCAAGCTGGGCATCCGGGCCGGCGGCATCACCGTCGACCACGGCCTCCAGGCCGGCTCCGACCTGCGCGCCGCCGAGGTCGTCACCCGCATGACCGCGCTTCGCCTCGACCCGGTGGAGTCCGTCTCCGTGCGCGTCGGCCGTGACGGCGGACCCGAGGCCGCCGCCCGGGACGCCCGCTACGCCGCCCTGGACGAGGCCGCAGACCGCCTGGGCGCCGCCGCCGTGCTGCTCGGCCACACCCGGGACGATCAAGCCGAAACCGTCCTGCTGGGCCTCGCCCGCGGCTCCGGCATCCGCTCGCTGTCCGGCATGCCGGAGGTCTCGGGGGGTCCCGGCGGCCCGGGCCGCCGCAGCCACCGCTACCGCCGCCCCTTCCTCCAGATCGACCGGCAGACCGCCCGCAAGGCCTGCATGGTCCAGTCGCTGCCGGTCTGGGACGACCCGCACAACATCGACCCCGCGTACACCCGCTCCCGGCTCCGCCACGAGGGACTGCCCGCCCTCGAAAAGGCGCTGGGCAAGGGAGTGGTCGAGGCGCTGGCCCGCACCGCCCAGCTGTCCCGCGACGACGCCGACGCCCTCGACTCCTGGGCCGCCGATGCCGAGGCCGGCGTACGGGACGAGGACGGCCGGCTGGAGTGCGCCAAGCTGTACGCCCTGCCCCCGGCCGTCCGCCGCCGCGTGCTGCGCAGGGCCGTGGTCGCGGCCGGTTCCCCCGCGGGCTCCCTCTTCGCCCGCCACATCGAGGAAGTGGACCGGCTCATCACCGGATGGCGGGGCCAGGGCGCCATCAACCTGCCCGGCCGGGTCGAGGCCCAGCGGCAGGGTGGCAGACTTGTCATCCGGCAGGGCTGATTGGTGCTGAAACACGGCTGAGTCCTCCGGGGGCACCCCCGGAGCCCCGGCCGCAAACGAAAGTGATGCGGGTGGACGAGAAGGACATGGGCAGCGACCTCCAGTCGGTGCTCATCACCAAGGAAGAGATCGACGCGAAGCTGGCCGAGCTGGCCGCGAAGATCGACGCGGAGTACGCGGGCAAGGACCTGCTCATCGTCGGCGTCCTCAAGGGCGCGGTGATGGTGATGGCGGACCTGGCGCGCGCCTTGTCCACCCCGCTCACCATGGACTGGATGGCGGTGTCCTCGTACGGCGCCGGGACCCAGTCCTCCGGTGTGGTCCGGATCCTCAAGGACCTGGACACCGACATCAAGGACAAGCACGTCCTGATCGTCGAGGACATCATCGACTCGGGCCTGACCCTGTCCTGGCTGCTGTCGAACCTGGGCTCGCGCCAGCCGGCCTCGCTGGAGGTCGTCACGCTGCTGCGCAAGCCCGACGCCGCGAAGGTCGCGATCGACGTGAAGTGGGTCGGGTTCGACATCCCGAACGAGTTCGTCGTCGGCTACGGCCTCGACTACGCGGAGAAGTACCGCAACCTGCCGTTCGTCGGCACCCTCGCCCCGCACGTCTACGGCGGCTGACGCCCCGGACGGGACCGGGCCCCGGACGGGGCCCGCTCAGGGGAACCCTGGAACGATTCCTGCCGTTGGAGCAGGGGAAAGCAGTTCTGTCAGCCGTCCCACGAGGCCGCGGGTGACAATACAGGGGTACATTCCGAAGAACAGTCTTTACTCACAGCAGCATTTACCTACGGGCAGGAGGGACGGGGCGCCTGGCGCCCCGTATGGATGGACGTGAAGCGATACTTCCGTGGGCCGGTCATGTGGATCGTGCTGGCCGTCCTCGCCGTGGTCGTGTTGATGAACGTCGTCGGCTCCGGCGGCGGCTACAAGTCGGTGGAGACCAGCGAGGTCATCAAGGCGATCAACAGTGGCCAGGTGGAGAGCGCCAAGCTCACCACCGGTGACAGCCAGATGATCAAGATCGAGCTGAAGAAGGACCAGAAGCTCGGCGACAACGACGGCACCAAGTTCCAGGCCAACTACATCGGAGACCAGGGCGTCCAGCTCGCCCAGAACCTCCAGACCAAGTTCGAAGCCGGTCAGATCCCGGACGGGTACACCGTCTCTCCGGACAAGACCAGCCCGTTCCTCAGCGTGCTGCTCTCCCTGCTGCCCTTCGTCCTCATCGTCGTCGTCTTCCTGTTCCTGATGAATCAGATGCAGGGCGGCGGCTCCCGGGTGATGAACTTCGGGAAGTCCAAGGCCAAGCTCATCACCAAGGACACCCCGAAGACGACGTTCGCCGACGTCGCGGGCGCGGACGAGGCCGTCGAGGAACTCCACGAGATCAAGGAGTTCCTGCAGGAGCCGGCCAAGTTCCAGGCCGTCGGGGCCAAGATCCCCAAGGGCGTGCTGCTGTACGGCCCGCCCGGCACCGGCAAGACCCTGCTGGCGCGCGCCGTCGCGGGCGAGGCGGGCGTTCCGTTCTACTCGATCTCCGGTTCCGACTTCGTCGAGATGTTCGTCGGTGTCGGCGCCTCGCGTGTCCGTGACCTGTTCGAGCAGGCCAAGGCCAACGCCCCGGCGATCGTCTTCGTCGACGAGATCGACGCCGTCGGCCGGCACCGCGGTGCGGGCCTCGGCGGCGGCCACGACGAGCGCGAGCAGACCCTGAACCAGCTGCTCGTCGAGATGGACGGCTTCGACGTGAAGGGCGGCGTCATCCTGATCGCCGCCACGAACCGCCCGGACATCCTCGACCCGGCGCTGCTGCGCCCGGGCCGCTTCGACCGGCAGATCGCGGTCGACCGTCCGGACATGCAGGGCCGTCTGGAGATCCTCAAGGTCCACCAGAAGGGCAAGCCGGTCGCTCCGGACGTCGACCTCTCGGCCGTCGCCCGCCGCACCCCCGGCTTCACCGGTGCCGATCTGTCCAACGTCCTGAACGAGGCGGCGCTGCTCACCGCCCGCTCGGACCGCAAGCTGATCGACAACCACATGCTGGACGAGGCCATCGACCGCGTCGTGGCGGGCCCGCAGAAGCGGACCCGGATCATGTCGGACCGGGAAAAGAAGATCACCGCGTACCACGAGGGCGGCCACGCCCTGGTCGCGGCGGCTTCCCCGAACTCCGACCCGGTCCACAAGATCACGATCCTGTCCCGCGGCCGGGCCCTGGGCTACACCATGGTCCTGCCCGACGAGGACAAGTACTCGACCACGCGCAACGAGATGCTCGACCAGCTGGCGTACATGCTGGGTGGGCGCGCGGCCGAGGAGCTGGTCTTCCACGACCCGACCACCGGTGCGGCGAACGACATCGAGAAGGCCACGGCGACGGCCCGCGCGATGGTGACCCAGTACGGCATGACCGAGCGCCTCGGCGCGATCAAGTTCGGCGGGGACAACACCGAGCCGTTCCTGGGCCGCGAGATGTCGCACCCGCGGGACTACTCGGAAGAGGTCGCGGCGCTGGTCGACGAAGAGGTCAAGAAGCTCATCGAGACGGCGCACAACGAGGCCTGGGAGATCCTGGTCGAGAACCGCGACGTCCTCGACAACCTGGTCCTCGCGCTCCTTGAGAAGGAGACGCTGAACAAGGAGCAGATCGCCGAGGTCTTCTCGACGATCGTGAAGCGCCCGGCCCGCCCGGCGTGGACCGGCTCCTCGCACCGCACCCCGTCGACCCGTCCGCCGGTGCTCTCTCCCAAGGAGCTCCAGCTGACGAACTCGGCGAACGGCACCTCGGCGGGCACGCCGGCCGTGTCCGTGGAGAAGGACCCCGCGCCGGAGGACCGCGCCGAGTAGCCCTCGGCCGGACCGTCCCGGAATGGATGCCGCGCCCCCCAGGTTCTAGCCTGGGGGGCGCGGCACTTTTGCGTGCCCGTGAGGCGCCAGTGCACACAGGAACGAGGAAGAGATGACCGACCCAGTGACCCTGACCGGTGATGAGGGCACGATCGGCGAGTTCGACGAGAAGCGCGCCCAGGCGGCGGTCCGTGAACTCCTGATCGCGGTCGGCGAGGACCCGGACCGCGAAGGCCTCCTGGAAACCCCGGCCCGCGTGGCCCGCGCGTACAAGGAGATATTCGCCGGCCTCTACCAGAGGCCCGAAGAGGTCCTGACGACCACCTTCGACCTGGGGCACGACGAGATGGTCCTGGTGAAGGACATCGAGGTCATGAGCAACTGTGAGCACCACCTGGTGCCGTTCCACGGTGTCGCGCACGTCGGCTACATCCCGTCCATCGACGGCAAGATCACCGGCCTGTCGAAGCTGGCCCGCCTGGTGGACGTGTTCGCCCGCCGCCCGCAGGTGCAGGAGCGGCTGACCACGCAGATAGCGGACTCCCTGATGGAGATCCTGGAGCCGCGCGGGGTCATCGTGGTCATCGAGTGCGAGCACATGTGCATGACCATGCGCGGGGTCCGCAAGCCCGGCGCGAAGACGATCACCTCGGCGGTCCGCGGTCAGCTCCGCGACCCCGCCACCCGCAACGAGGCCATGAGCCTGATCATGGCGCGCTGACCGGGCCGCCCCGGCCCAGGCCCCGGCCGGGCCCGCTCAGGCGCGGGAGGGGGCTTGGGGGGTGGTGTCGTCGTCTTCAGGGAGTTTGAGGACGTGCTCCAGGAAGAGGGCGGCGGCGATGACGGCCGCACCCGCCACGACCGCGAAGCCGGCGTACCAGGTCTGGTCGCGGCGGGCGGGGACGTCGAGGGAGTCCATCAGCAGGAAGACGCCCACGCCGCCGTACATGCCCGCCACGAGGGCCGCGACGAGGGCGCTGGCCTGTCCGAAGACGACCGCGCGGGCAGCCATCAGCGGCTCCACGCCCTTGGCGCCCGGCCGGCGCTCGCGCTGCGCCTTGAGGCGGGAGCGGAGCGACAGGGCCGTCGCCAGCAGGACGACCGCGATGGCGCCCAGCACGATGGGTGCGGCCAGCGGGACGCCCGGCAGGGTCCCGTACGCGTTCCACAGCCGGGCGCCCGCCCAGGACAGCACCCCGGCGACGGCGAAGATCCCCGCCAGGACCGCCGGCCTCAGTTGCTTCACGTGCCCGTTCCCCGCTTTCCGCGCCGCAGACTCTGTCGACGTTCCTCGGCCTCCGCCACAGGTTAACGACTACTCGGGCAGGCGGAGTTCCAGGTCCGGTCGCGGCGTGACGCCGGCCAGGCCGATTCCGGCCAGCAGCGACGCGACCGGGCCGTGCCCCGGGATCTGCGCCTCGGGGTCGATGTCGTTCCACGGGGCCAGCACGAAGGCCCGCTGGTGGGCCCGCGGGTGCGGGAGGGTGAGCACCGGGTCGTCCGAGACCACGTCGGCGTACGCGACGATGTCGACGTCGATCGTGCGCGGGCCCCAGCGCTCCTCGCGGACGCGGTCGAAGGCCTCTTCGATGGCGTGGCCGCGCTCCAGCAGGGAGGACGGCGGCAGGGTCGTCTTCAGCGCGACGACCGCGTTGAGGTACGAGGGCTGCGAGCCGGGCGCGACGCCCCACGGCTCGGTCTCGTAGACCGGGGAGACGGCCTTGACCCGCAGGCCGGGGGTGTCCTCCAGGGCGTCGATGGCGCCCTGGAGGGTCTCCAGGCGGTTGCCGAGGTTCGAGCCGAGCGCGATGACGGCCCACTTGGGGTTGGACAGGGTGGTGTCGGCCGCGTCCACCGTCTCGACGACGGATGCGGGCACCGGCTGGACGGTGGGGTCGCTCTGGGCGTTCAGTCCGTTGTTCACACGCGGCTCCGGGTGATCGTGATGGTCACGTCGTCGAAGGGGACGGTGATGGGGGCGTCCGGTTTGTGGACGACGACCTCCACCTGTGCCACCGCTTCGTGCTTGAGGCACTGCTGGGCGATCCGCTCGGCGAGGGTCTCGATCAGGTCGACGGGCTCTCCCTGGACCACATCGACGACCTCTTCGGCGACGACCCCGTAGTGCACGGTCTTCGCCAGGTCGTCGTCGGCCGCCGCGGGGCGGGTGTCGATGTGCAGCACGAGGTCGACGATGAAGGTCTGGCCTTCCTCGCGTTCCCGGGGGAAGACGCCGTGGTGCCCGCGAGCCTTGAGGCCGCGCAGCGCGACACGATCCACGCGAATCACTCCTGCTTTCGTAGGTGCTTCCGGTCCGGGACTCCCCGGATCCATGGGCCTACGCCGAGTGCGGTCGGCGTCGTCCGTCTTCGAATTTACCTGCGAAAGACCTCGGGCCCCGCCGGAGGGGTCAGGCGGAGTCCTCGTCCTCGTCCTCGTCGGAGTCCGTCAGCACGGGAGAACCGTGGTGGGACCAGAGCCGCCAGCCCTCCGATGTGCGTCGGAACACATTCGTGGCGACGACCAGCTGGCCGACGAGAGGGCCTAGCTCTCCGCCGTCCTCGGCGGGCCCGCCGCTGAGGATGTTCTCCGTGCACGTCACCAGTGCGGTGTCACCTATGACGGCGACCTTCGTGTCGGTGAGGAAGAACTGGATGTAGTCGGTGTGGGACATGATCAGCGCGTACGAGCGCAGCACCTCGCCGCGGCCGGAGAGCACCGGCCAGCCCGGGTGCACGCAGGAGATCTCGTCCTCCAGCCAGAGCGCCGACAGTGCGTCGAAGTCCCCCCGCTCCATGGCCTCGTAGAAGGCCGTGTTGACCTCGTCGACGGCTTCGATGTCGGTACGGCTCACCGTTCCCCTCTCCTGGCTGCTGCTGTACGGGTCCCACCACCGGCGGGGCGGATCACAGAGCCCCTTCCACCGCACGGGCCACCCGAACCGCGTCGGCCGTGGCCCGTACCTCGTGGACCCGTACGGCCCAGGCGCCCTGGTGGGCGGCGATGGCGGAGACGGCGGCGGTGGCGGCGTCGCGCTCGCGGGCGGGCGGCGGGGCGGCGTCGGCGGCGCCGGCCAGGATCCGGCCGAGGAATCGTTTGCGCGACGCGGCGACCAGCAGCGGGAAGCCGAGGGCGCGCAGCTCGGGGAGGTGGGCGACCAGGGCCAGGTCGTGCTCGGCCATCTTCGCGAAGCCGAGGCCGGGGTCGACGAGGAGCCGCTCGGGGGCGATCCCGCCGGCCACGACGGCGTCGATGCGGATCCGGAGCTCGGCGGTGACCTCGGCGACGACGTCCTCGTAGACGGCGAGGCGGTTCATGCCGTCGCTGAAGCCGCGCCAGTGCATCACCACGAACGGCACCTCGGCTGCGGCGACGGCCGGGATCATCCCGGGGTCGGCGAGGCCGCCGCTGACGTCGTTGACCAGCGTCGCGCCGGCGGCGACGGCCCGGGCCGCGACGGAGGCGCGCATGGTGTCGACGGAGACGGTGACCCCCTCGGAGGCCAGGCCGCGCACCACGGGGACGACGCGGCGCAGCTCCTCCTCCTCGTCGACGCGGGAGGCGCCGGGGCGGGTGGACTCGCCGCCGACGTCGACGAGGTCGGCGCCCTGGGCGACGAGGTCGAGGCCGCGCTTGACGGCGGCGGTGGTGTCGAACCAGCGCCCGCCGTCGGAGAAGGAGTCGGGGGTGACGTTGACGACGCCCATGACCCCGCAGCGGTCCCATTCCGGCAGGCCTGCGACCCGGCCCCTGCCGGTGGCCCCGCGCTCGATGTTCATGGCTCCAGGGTAGGGCCGCCGTCCTGGCCGGGCCGTACGCGGCCGCCCCGGCCGGGCGGGAGGCGGGAAACGGAGCGCTCCCCCGGCCCCGGGCGGCCCCGGGAAACGGCGGAGCCCGGCCCGCCACACGTGCGGCGGGCCGGGCTCCTGGGGCAGGGGGCCCGGGATCAGGCGACCTGGACCTCGCGCTCCTGCTTGGCCTGGGCCGGGACCTGGGCGGTGTGGTGCGTGTGGGCGCAGGTGCGGACCGGCTTGGGACGGCGTCGGCTCGCGAACAGCCGGGGCAGGGCCACCGTCACGAAGCCCTCGGCCTGCATCACGGCGAAGCCGATGCGGGGCAGGTCGCTGCTGGTGCGGTAGACCATGAAGCGCGGCTCCCAGCGGGGGCGGAACTTCTCGTTGAACTTGTACAGCGACTCGATCTGGAACCAGCGCGACAGGAAGACCAGCAGGCCGCGCCACATCCGCAGCACCGGCCCGGCGCCGATCTTCTCGCCGCGGGCGAGGGCCGCGCGGAACATCGCGAAGTTCAGCGAGACCTTCTCGATGCCCAGAGAGGGCGCCTCCACCAGGGAGGCCACGATCAGCAGCTCGTTCATGCCGGGGTCGGCGGCGCGGTCGCGGCGCATCAGCTCCAGCGACATGCCGTCCTTGCCCCACGGGACGAAGTGCAGGACGGCCTTGAGGTCGCCGAACGGGCTGGTGTCGCCCTCCTCGACCCGGTGGGCGGTGGCGATGAAGCAGTCGCCGTCGCCCTCCTCGCCGACCCGGCCCAGAGCCATGGAGAAGCCGCGCTCGGTGTCGGTGCCGCGCCAGGCCTCGGCGGCGCCCCGTACGCGCTCCAGCTCCTCCTCGGTCAGCTCGCTGACGCGGCGGACCTGGGTGGTGTAGCCGTTGCGCTCGATGCGCTTCACCATCTGGCGGACGTTGCGCATGGGACGGCCGGCGAGGGAGAAGTCTTTGACGTCGACGATCGCCTCGTCGCCCAGCTCCAGGGCGTCCAGCCCGGTCTCGCGGGTCCAGACCTCGCCGCCGGTCTCGCTGCAGCCCACGACGGCCGGGGTCCAGGAGTGGGCCTTGGCCTCCTCCATGAACCGCTCGATGGCGCCGGGCCAGGCCTCGACGTCGCCGATGGGGTCGCCGGAGGCGAGCATCACACCGGAGACGACGCGGTACGTGACGGCGGCCTTGCCGCTGGGGGAGAAGACGACGGCCTTGTCGCGGCGGAGCGCGAAGTGGCCGAGGGAGTCGCGGCCGCCGTGCTTGGCGAGCAGCTCGCGCAGCTTCGTCTCGTCGTCGGCGGTCAGCCGGGCGGCCGGGTGCTCGGGGCGGAAGGCCAGGTAGATCGTGGTGAGCGCGGTCAGCATGCCGAGGGCGCCGAGCGAGTAGCCCACGGTCCAGGAGACCCGGCCGGCGTAGTCGACGGGTCCCTCGATGCCGAAGAGCCCGTACACGACGTGGCTGATCTGCTCGTAAATACCCGGATGGCCGACGACGCGGCCCGGGTGGGAGTTGACGATGACGAGACCCAGGCCGATGGAGCCGGCGCTCATCAGCACGAAGTTGGCCAGCGCCTTCCAGCGGCTGCGCGGGTCCGGCAGCGCCTTGAATTCACCCTGGTGACGCACGATGAGCCCCAGGAGTACCGCCGCGATGACGACGCTGATGACGGAGTGCCGGTACGCGAACTGCGCCGCGGCCCCGGCCGGGAGCAGGACGACGGCGGCCCGCCAGGCGCGGCGCTTGCGGCGCTTGAGGCCGTGGGCGAGGAGGAGCAGCAGGACGCCCGCGCTGATGGCGAGGGCGGCTGCGAAGGGGCCCAGCGAACCGGGCAGCACCTCGGTGACCGCGTGGATCCGGCTGTGCCGGAACCGCGGGAACACCCCCGCCGCGATGTCCAGAAGGCCGACGATCATGACGGCCGTACCTACCAGCCCGGGCACCGACTCCGGTCGTGGGCCGCGGAAGATTCGGCGGACCTGCTTCGGAACCTGTCCCGACTTATCGCCATCTATCCTGCTAGACATCGCTTCCCGTTGCTCCGCGAGAGATCATGTGGCCGAAGGCCGCGACAGCCTCCGGAGTGTGGTGCGTCCACTAGGACGACATCGGGGTCGAGCGGGTTCACTCTTCCGCCGAGAAAAACTAGTCCTGCCATCAGAAAGTCGACTGACTGCTCATGGGTCTCACCAGTAATACGGTCCTGGCGCTGGCCATCATCGCCGGTGTGCTGCTCTTCGCAGCAACGGTGTGGTTCTGGCCCCGGCTCTCCGGCCGCACCTGGCGTGCGCTGCTCGGCCGGATCGGGCTCCTGCTCGCGACCCAGCTGGCGCTGTTCTCGGCCGTGGGCCTGGCGGCGAACAAGTCCTTCTCCTTCTACGGCTCGTGGGCGGACCTGTTCGGCCAGCAGACATCTGTCGGCAAGGTCGTGGACCACTCCATGAGCAGCAAGGACATCAAGGTCGTCGACAAGCAGAAGCTCGACGTGCCGGGCGGCGCCCAGCCCCAGGTCGGCGGACAGATCCTGAAGGTTGCCATAACCGGGCAGAAGTCGAAAATAACGAGCCCCGGGTACGTGTGGCTGCCGCCGGAGTACTTCCAGCCGCAGCACAAGGAGCAGAACTTTCCGGCCTCCATCGTGCTGACGGGCTACCCGGGCACCGCCGAGAACCTGATCAAAGGGCTGAACTACCCGATGACGGCCTTCAAGCAGGCCAAAGCGGGCAAGATGAAGCCGATGATCCTGGTGATGCTGCGCCCGACCATCGCGCCGCCGCGTGACACCGAGTGCGTGGACATACCCGGCGGACCGCAGACCGAGACCTTCTTCGCCGAGGACCTGCCGCAGGCCATCCAGGACACCTTCCGGGTCGGCAAGAAGCCGCAGAACATGGGCTTCATCGGGAACTCGACGGGCGGCTACTGCGCCCTGAAGATCGCCGCGCACTACCCGCAGACCTTCGGCGCCGCCGCGGGTCTGTCCGCGTACTACGACGCGGCGAACGACGCGACGACCGGCAACCTGTTCCAGGGCGACGACAAGCTGAAGAAGCGCGCGGACGTCCTGCACAGCATCGAGCACAAGAAGCCGACCGGTACGTCGTTCCTGGTCACGAGCAGCGAGACGGGCGAGCCCAACCTCGACGACACCAAGAAGTTCATCAAGCTGGTCAAGGGCCCGGACCGGGTCTCCTCGATCATCCTCGACAGCGGCGGCCACAACTTCAACACCTGGCGCCGCGAGATCCCGTCGATGCTGGTGTGGATGAGCAACCGCATCCAGGCCTGAGCCCCGGCCTCGGTCCGAGGCCGGGCCCCGGCCCAGCCCCTCCCCGGCCCAGGCCTGCTAGGCCTCTTGCAGTTGGGCCCGGCGCAGCGCGCGGTGGACCCCCTCCGGGGTCAGTACGCCGACCAGCGCACCGGAGTCCGGATCCGTGACCCCGATCCGGCCGGAGTCCTCCTGCAGCAGCAGCGCGAGCGCCTCGCGCAGACTCGCCCCCAGCGCCACTGCGGCGGTGGGGGCTTTCCCGTCCGCCCGCGCCAGGTCGTCCTGCTCCACCGGGGTGACCGCGAGCCGCTTCAGGCCCCGGTCCGCGCCGACGAAGGAGGCCACGTACTCGGTGGCCGGCGCCCCCAGCACCGCGGCCGGGCGAGCGAACTGCTCGATGGTGCCCGCGCCGTAGACGGCGATGCGGTCGCCGAGCCGGACCGCCTCCTCCAGGTCGTGAGTGACGAGCAGGATCGTCTTGCGCACCGTCCGCTGGAGCGCCAGGAACTCGTTCTGGAGGCGTTCGCGGACCACCGGGTCCACCGCACCGAACGGCTCGTCCATCAGCAGCACCGGCGGATCGGCGGCCAGCGCCCGGGCGACGCCGACGCGCTGGCGCTGCCCGCCGGACAGCTGCTGCGGGTACCGGCCCCCGTACACGGCCGGGTCCAGCCCCACCAGTTCGAGGAGCTCGGCCGCCCGGGCGCGGGCCTTGGCCTTGGGGGTGCCGATCAGCTGCGGGACGGTCGCGGTGTTCTCCAGCACCGTCTTGTGCGGGAACAGCCCGACCTGCTGGATGACGTACCCGATGTGCCGGCGCAGCTCCACGGGATCGGCGCTCGCGATGTCCTCGCCGCCGAGCAGGATCCGCCCGGAGGTCGGCTCGATGAGCCGGTTGACCATCTTCATCGTGGTCGTCTTGCCGCAGCCGGACGGGCCCACGAGCGTGACCAGCTCACCCTCCGCCACCTCGAAGGACAGGTCCTCGACGGCCGTGGTCCCGTCGGGGTAGCGCTTGGTCACATGCTCGAATCGGATCACATGCCCATCCTCCCCCACACGCTGCGGGTTGTTTGTGACGGGAGTATTACCCCGGTGCGAAGGTTTCCGGCCATTGTCGGCGGCGGGGGTTATGGTCGCTGTTGACCGTGCCCGTTCGGACGGGTGTACGGATCGGCGCAGGGGGTGAGGGCATGGCCGGGCAGAACTGCCTGGTGGCGAACGACTGGATCTGCTGGGACTACGTCACGTCCCGCTCCCAGGAGCTCACCGACGCCACGGTCCAACATGTGTGGATCACGGGGGTGTCGGTGCTTATCGGCCTCGCCCTGTCCCTCCCGCTGGCCCTGCTGGCCCGCCGCGGCCGGCGCTGGGCCGCGCCCGTGCTGGGCCTGACCACCCTGCTCTACACGGTCCCCTCGCTCGCCATGTTCTCCCTGCTGCTGCCGCTGTTCGGGCTGTCGGCGTCACTGGTGGTGACCGGGCTGGTGCTGTACTCGCTGACCATCCTGGTCCGCAACGCGATGGCCGGCCTGGAAGCCGTCCCCGAGGAGGTCCGGGAGGCCGCGCGCGGCATGGGGTACGGGCCGGCGCGGCTGCTGTGGCAGGTCGAACTGCCGCTGGCGCTGCCCGCGCTGCTCGCCGGGGTGCGGATCGCCACGGTGTCCACGGTGGCGCTGACCACCGTCGGCTCCATCGTCGGCAAGGGCGGCCTCGGCAACCTCATCGCCCCGGCGGTCAACAGCTCCTTCAAGGCCCAGGTGCTCACGGCCTCCGTGCTGTGCGTCCTGCTCGCCCTGGTGGCGGACCTGCTGCTGCTCGGCGTACAGCGGCTGCTCACGCCGTGGACGCGGGCGACGCGCGCACCGCGGGCGGTGCGGCGGATGAAGCCGGTGCCCGCGGAGCCCGTTCCCGCGGCCTCGACGACCGCGAAGGGGGCCTGAGGCGATGGGCGTGCTCGGAGAGTCCTGGGACTGGCTGGCGAACGGAGCCAACTGGTCCGGGGAGAACGGGGTGTGGCACCGGCTCGGCGAGCACGTCTACGTCAGCGGGATCTCCCTCGCCATCGCCTGCGCGGTGGCCCTCCCGATCGGCCTGTGGCTCGGCCACATCGGCAAGGGCGGGGCGCTCGCCGTCAACGTCTCCAACATCGGGCGGGCCGTCCCCGTCTTCGCGGTGCTGGCCCTGTTCATGGTCTCGCCGCTGCGCAGCGCGGGCTATGTGCCCACCATCGCCGCGCTCGTGCTCTTCGCCGTACCGCCGCTGCTGACCAATGCGTACGTCGGCGTGCGCGAGGTGGACCGCTCGGTGGTGGAGGCCGCCCGGGGCATGGGCATGTCCGCGGGCCAGCTGTTCTGGCGGGTGGAACTGCCGCTCGCGCGCGAGCTGGTGATGACCGGGCTGCGCTCGGGAGCCGTCCAGGTGATCGCCACGGCCACGATCGCGGCCATGGTCGGCCAGGGCGGCCTCGGCCGGATCATCACCGCCGGCTTCAACACGTACAACACGCCGCAGGTCTTCGCGGGGGCGCTGCTGGTGGCGGCGCTGGCCCTGCTGGTCGAGGGCGTCCTGGTGGCGGCGGACCGGCTCTTCCCGCGCCCGGCGGCGCGCTGACCGGTCGCCCCGCCCCCGTCCGCCCCACCCTCCACCCCCCACCCCCGTTTTTCGTCGGTCGTTCCCACTCCCTCGGAGGAGCACAAGATGAGCAAGTCCACGCGCGTCCTCGGCGCCGTACTGGGGGCGGCGGCCCTGACCGCCTCCCTCGCCGCGTGCGGCGGCGACAGCCTGGAGAAGAGCAAGGACACCGGGTCGGGCGCCTCCGCCCCCTCGGACTCCGGCTCCGGTTCCGCCAAGGGCAAGGTCGTGATCGGCGCGGCCGGGTTCACCGAGTCCAACGTGCTGGCGGAGCTGTACGCGCAGGTGCTCAAGGACGCGGGCTACAGCACGTCGATCACCACGGTCAACAACCGCGAGCTGTACGAGCCCTCCCTGGAGAAGGGCGAGATCGACGTCGTCCCGGAGTACGCGGCCACCCTCGCCGAGTTCCTCAACGCCAAGGTGAACGGGCCGAAGGCGCCGGAGGAGAAGCCGGTCGCGTCGAGCGACGTCGCGGCGACGGTCGCGGGGCTGGAGAAGCTCGCGGCCCCGCTCGGCCTGAAGGTGCTGCCGGCGGGCCAGGCGGTCGACCAGAACGCGTTCGCGGTGTCGAAGGAATTCGCCCAGAAGAACAACCTGAAGACCCTTTCCGATCTTGGTAAGTCGGGGCTGAAGGTGAAGATCGCGGCGGGCGACGAATGCGCCGTACGCCCCTTCTGCGCGCCGGGGTTGAAGAAGGCGTACGGAATCGATGTTTCCGGCATCGACCCGAAGGGTGTCGGCACCCCGCAGGCCAAGCAGGCGGTCAAGGACGGTGTGGACCAGCTGGCGCTCACCACGACCACGGACGCCACCCTCGACACCTTCGGCCTGGTCCTGCTGGAGGACGACAAGAAGCTCCAGAACGCCGACAACGTCCTGCCGGTGGTCAACGCCAAGGACGCGGGATCCCCGGAGATCGCGGCCGCCCTCGACAAGCTGACCAAGGTCCTCACGACCACCGACCTCGTCGAGCTGAACAGGCAGGTGGACGCCCAGCGCGAGAAGCCGGCGGACGCCGCGAAGGCCTATCTGAAGGCGAAGGGCCTCACGAAGTAGGAGTAGCTACGGGTTTGGTGGAGAAATGACGGGTAACTGCCCGGCCACAGATTGCCGGGCAGTTACCCCACTCGACCTCCACGCCCTGTAAATTTCAGGCCATGCCCCGTGGACGCCACCGCAATCCCGAACCCCTGCACCGGCTGCTCACGCCGACGACCGTGGCCGGAGTCTCCGTCGCCAGTGCGGCCGCGGCCTGGCTGCTCGCGGAACCCCTGCCCCTACGCCTGCTCGTGGCCCTCTCGGCGGCGGCGGGCGTGTCCGGCGCCGTCGTCATGCGCGCCTGGGACCGCGCGGCCGGGCGCCGCGTGGCCGAACTCTCGCGCGAGCGGGTCAAGGACGAGTGGAAGACCGAGGAGCGGATAGCCGAGCTGGAGTCCGACCTCGAAGAGGCCCGGGCGCTGCGCGCCAAACTGGACGCGAAGCTGCGGGCCAAGCGGGTCGAACTCGCGGGGCTGCGCGGTGAGCACGCGGCGCTGCTGCGGCGGTACGCGACCGCCGAGACCGAGCGGGCCAGCGCCCTGGAGGGCCGCCGGCTGCTCGCCATCGAGGTCTCGGCCGCCCCGGAGTCCCCGGCGGCGCCGAAGGAGCTCCCGCCGGTGACCGAGGAGCGGACGTCGAGCGGCGCGCCCACCAGCATCGGCTACGCCCGGGCCAATGCCGCCATGGCGGCACTCGTGCGCAAGGCCGAGGCGAAGCCGGCCCGGCCGAAGATGCTGCAGGCCAAGGGCGCCGAGCCGATGGCGCTGGAGACCGGGCAGGCCCGTACGGGCGCGCTCCCGGCGCGCCGGCCCGCCGCGGCGGTGGCCCCGTACTCGGCCGCGCGCCGCTCGGCGTCCCGGGTCGAGGGCGGCTTCGACTTCTTCGGCACCAAGACCGCGGCCCAGGCCCGTGCGGTGATCGAATCGGTCCAGAACGAGGACCTGGCCGACGTGGTGGGCGCGGAGGCCCTCGCGGTCCACAAGGCGGAGTCGGCCCAGGCGGACCTGGCCGCCGCCGAGCAGCCGGTCAAGGACCAGGGCTTCAAGCAGCCCACCCCCGAACAGCGGGCGGTGGGCCAGGTCATCGACCTGACGGCCCACGACGAGACGGAGCCGATCGACGTGGTCCGCCTGCGCACCGCGATCTCGTAGCCGGCCAGACGGGACTTCGACGACACGACCCGGGCCGGTCCCGCGCTCAGAACAGCGGGAGTTGGCCCGGGAGGGGCGGGAGCGCGAAGCCGTCCAGGGTGGGGGCGCCGGCGCCGAGCACCACGCGGGCCCGGGAGCCCGGGCAGGAGATCAGATCGGCGCGGGCGCGGCCGGCGGGAGGGTCGTGGCGGGCGATCCGGCCTGCGGTCACGGCGCAGTCGCGTCCGCATGCGGGGCAGGCCCGTCTGGGGGAGTGGGACATGCCCCAAGTCTGCACCCCCGTACCGACATCAGCCCCGGGTGGCCAGCCACGTCTCGTGGGCCGCGCAGACGCGGTCCCACAGCGCCGTCCGGTCCGCCGCAGTCAGATCGTCGAGCTTCCGCTCGAAGAGGCCGCCCACCACCGCCCAGAACTCGCCCGGGGTGTCCAGGATCCGCTCGGTCGTCCGCTTCGCCGGTTCGGTCCGGCTCAGCACCCGGCCCCGCAGCGCGTCGATGCCGTGGGCGTCGCGCCGCAGCAGCGCGAGGGTCCGTACGAAGCCCGAGTCCGGCGCGGTCGACAGCCGTACGTGCGTGGCCTCGAAGTCGGCGGTCACCGCCGGAGCGGAGAGCACGTTGACCACCGGGAAGGGGCCCGCGTCGTTGACGTACCTCCAGCCGGGCCGGTCCCCGTCCAGCGGGCCCAGCCCGTACGTGAACTTCCCCTGCCGGTGCGTTCCGGCGCGCAGCGGCAGCGGCTCGTACGGGCCGTCGCCGAGCCCGGCGTCGACGAAGTACTCCGCGCCGTCGACCCGGACCGTCAGCGCCAGGTGGTCGCCGTTGACGTCGAGGCGCTCGCGGTCCGCCGGGCCGAGTACGCCCGCCAGGTGCCGGGTCACGGCGAAGCCGAGGCCCTCCAGGAGCAGCGCGAAGGCGCCGTTGAGATGGAAGCAGTACCCGCCGCGCCCGGCCGCGAAGCGGCGTACGGACAGCTCGGGGTCGATACCGGGCGGCCGGCCGAGCTGGATGCCGAGGTTCTCGTACGGGATGCGCTCGACGTGGGCGCGCTGGAGCGCGAACAGCGCCTCCGCGGTGGGCCGGGGAGGCTGCGTGAAACCGAGCCGCCGCAGGTAGCCGTCGAACAGGCCAGGGGTCATGGCCGCACCCTAAGCAGGAAACGCCCGCGCAGTCGCGGGAGTTCCCGCGACTTATCACTTGTCGATGTCTCCCACGACGAAGAACAGCGAGCCCAGGATCGCCACCATGTCCGCGACCAGCTGCCCCGGCAGCAGCACCGCCAGTGCCTGGATGTTGTTGTACGAGGCGGAGCGCAGCTTCAGCCGGTACGGGGTCTTCTCGCCCTTGGAGACCAGGTAGTAGCCGTTGATGCCGAGGGGGTTCTCGGTCCAGGCGTACGTGGCCCCCTCGGGCGCCTTCAGCACCTTCGGGAGGCGCTGGTTGATCGGCCCGGGCGGCAGCTCGGCCATCCGGTCCAGACAGGCCACGGCGAGGTCGAGCGCGTTGTGCGTCTGGTCCAGCAGGCACTCGAAGCGGGCCAGGCAGTCGCCCTCGGTGCGGGTGACCACCTTCAGGACGTCCTGGAGCTCCCCGTACGCCAGGTACGGCTCGTCGCGGCGCAGGTCGAAGTCGACGCCGGAGGCGCGGGCGATCGGGCCGGAGACCCCGTACGCGTGCACGGCCTCGGCGGACAGCACGCCCACCCCGCGCGTGCGGCCGCGGAAGATCTCGTTGCCGTGCACCAGCTTGTCGTACACGTCCATGCGGGTGCGGACGTCGGCGATCGCGGCGCGGGCCCGGCCGAGCCAGCCGGCCGGGAGGTCCTCCTTGAGGCCGCCGACCCGGTTGAACATGTAGTGCATGCGGCCGCCGGAGATCTCCTCCATGACGGCCTGGAGCTCCTCGCGCTCGCGAAACGCGTGGAAGATCGGGGTGATTCCGCCCAGTTCGAGGGGGTACGACCCGAGGAACATCAGGTGGTTCAGCACCCGGTTCAGCTCGGCGAGCAGGGTCCGCATCCATACGGCCCGCTCGGGGACCTCCATGCCGAGCATCCGCTCGACGGCCATCACGACGCCGAGCTCGTTGGAGAACGCGGACAGCCAGTCGTGGCGGTTCGCGAGCATCACGATCTGCCGGTAGTCGCGCGCCTCGAAGAGTTTCTCGGCGCCGCGGTGCATATAGCCGACGACCGGCTCGGCGCTGACGATCCGCTCGCCGTCCAGGACGAGGCGCAGGCGCAGCACGCCGTGCGTGGAAGGGTGCTGGGGTCCGATGTTGAGCACCATGTCGGTGCTCTCCGCCGCTCCGCCGATGCCGACCGTGGTCTCCGTCATGGCCGCATTCTCGCAGCCGCAGGGGGTGGCGTGTCGGCCAGGCCGATAAGGGAGCGGCACCAAGCGCCGCGAGCCCGGTCTGGCCGAGACGCCACCCCCCTACCCTGAGCGCATGGAAACGGGGACGACGGGTGAGACGAGCCGTGCCGAGTGGGTGGGGCTCCCGGGCGGGCTGCTGAGGCTGCGGCGGCTGCTGCTGGTGGTCTGGGCGGTGCCGCTCGCCGCGGGGACCGCGGTGCTGCTGGGGTTGACGGCCGGTCCGGGGTGGGCGGCCGTGGGGGCGATATGGCTGGTCACCCTGGCCTGGGGCTGGGTGCTGCTCGGCCGCAACTGGCGGTCCTGGCGGTACGCCGAGCGCGCCGACGACCTGCTGATCAGCCGCGGGGTGCTGTGGCGGGCGCAGACCGTGGTCCCGTACGGGCGGATGCAGCTGGTCGAGCTGACCTCGGGGCCGCTGGAGCGGCGCTTCGGGCTGGCCTCCGTACAGCTGCACACGGCGGCCGCGGCCACGGACGCCAAGATTCCGGGGCTGGTCCCGGCCGAGGCGCAGCGGCTGCGGGACCGGCTGACGGAGCTCGGCGAGGCAAGGTCGGCGGGCCTGTGACCGCCGAATCGGCCGCTGAACCGGCCGCCGCGCCCGAAGCCGCGTCCGCATCCCAAGCCGCGTCCGCCGTCGAGCGCCGGCTGCACCTGCTCACGCCGCTGCGCCGGGCGTGGGTGCCGATCGCCGCGACCGTCGGCGTCGTCGCCCAGCAGGCCGACCAGGTCGAGCGGTGGGCGAGCGGGCTCTCCGTGACCCTGCGCGCCCTCACTCTGGCCGGCCTGGTCGTGGTGTTCGGCGTGTACGGGTTCCTGAGCTGGTGGTTCACCCACTACGCGGTCACCGACACCGAGCTGCGCATCCGCAGCGGACTGCTCTTCCGGCGCACCGCGCACATCCGCCTCGACCGCATCCAGGCGATCGACGTGACCCGGCCGCTGCTGGCCCGGGTGGCCGGAGTCGCCAAGCTGCGCCTTGACGTGATCGGCACCGAGGACAAGGACGAGCTCGCCTTCCTCGACGAGCGCGAGGCCGTCGCGCTGCGCGCCGAGCTGCTGGCCCGGGCGGCCGGCTTCGCGCCCGCGGAGGCGGCCCTGCTCGGCGAGGCCCCGCAGCAGGAGCTGCTGCGCGTCCGCCCCCGGGACCTGGTGGTGTCGCTGCTGCTCACGCTCTCGGCGTGGGGTGCGCTGATCGGCGGGCTGGGGGTGCCCGTCGCCGTGTGGTGGTTCAGCGGGAACCCCTGGGCGACGATCGGGACCATGCTGCCGGTGCTGGGCGGGCTCTGGTCGGGTACGGCGGGCCGGTTCCTCACCGAGTTCGACTGGCGGGTCGCCGAGTCCCCCGACGGGCTGCGCCTCGACCACGGGCTGCTGGACCGGGCCCACGAGACCGTGCCGCCGGGTCGGGTACAGACCGTACGGATCGTGGAGCCGCTGCTGTGGCGGCGCCGGGACTGGGTCCGGGTGGAGCTGGCGGTGGCCGGTTCGAAGAACGGGGTCCTGGTCCCGGTGGCCTCGCGGGCCGCCGCCCAGGCGGTCGTCGCCCGGGTTCTGCCGGGCGTGGACCTGGCCGCCCTCGCCTTCGGCCGGTCCCCGAAGGACGGGTCGCGGTGGGTGGTCCCGGTGTGGTGGAGGGGGTACGCCCTGGCCGTCTCCGCGGACGTGTTCGCCGCCCGCAAGGGGCTGCTGTGCCGCCGTACGGAGATCGTTCCGCACGCCAAGGTGCAGAGCGTCCGGCTCACCCAGGGCCCGTGGGAACGGGTTCAGGGGCTCGCCGACGTCCATGTGGACACCGGCGCCAACGGCACGGTCACGGCCCGCCTGCGCCCGGCGGCGGAGGCCGCCGAGCTGCTGGACGCCCAGGCGGCCCGCTCCCGCACTTCCCGCGCGGACGCCCGCCCGGACCGCTGGATGACCTGACCGGCGGAGGAACCGACCGGCGGCCCGGAAGCGGGCTGCTGCGCCCCCTACGCGCCGCCGGCGCGGACCAGGCCCGTTTCGTAGGCGAGGACGACCACCTGCACGCGGTCGCGCAGGTTCAGCTTGGTCAGGATGCGGCCCACGTGCGTCTTGACGGTGGCCTCGGAGAGGACCAGGCGGGCGGCGATCTCGCCGTTCGACATGCCCTGGGCCACCAGCAGCATGACCTCGCGCTCGCGCTCCGTCAGCCGCTCGATCTCCTTGTTCTGCGGCTCCTGCGTGTTCGTCGGCAGCATCGGCGCGAAGCGGTCCAGCAGGCGCCGGGTCGTGGACGGGGCCACCACCGCGTCACCGCTGTGCACCGAGCGGATCGCGGCCAGCAGCTCCGCCGGCGGCACGTCCTTCAGCATGAACCCGCTCGCGCCCGCCTTCAGCCCCGAGAACGCGTACTCGTCCAGGTCGAAGGTGGTCAGGATGATCACATCGGGGTGCTCGTCCCGCTCGCAGATCCGGCGCGTGGCCTCGACCCCGTCGAGCTTCGGCATCCGGACGTCCATCAGCACCACGTCCACCTTCGTGGACCGCAGCACCTCCAGCGCCTCCAGGCCGTCGCCGGCCTCGGCGACGACCTCCATGTCCGGCTGGGCGGCGAGCACCATGCGAAAGCCCGTGCGCAGCAGTACCTGGTCGTCGACCAGCATCACTCGGATGGACATCAGTTACCTCGACCTCGTCATTTCTTCTTGAGCGGGAGAAGCGCGCTGATCCGGAAGCCGCCGCCTGGACGCGGGCCCGCGTCCAGGGTGCCTCCGACCATGCCGATCCGCTCGCGCATGCCGATCAGCCCGTGCCCGGCGCCGTCGGCGCCGCCGTCCTCGTACAGCTCGTGGGCCGCCCCCCGGCCGTCGTCCTCGACCAGCAGACCGAGCCCGTCGTCGAAGTAGACCAGCCGGACGCTCGCCCTGGCGTCGGGGCCGCCGTGCTTGCGGGTGTTCGTCAGCGCCTCCTGCACGATCCGGTACGCGGTGAGCTCGACGCCCGTGGGCAGCCGGCGCGGTGCGCCCTCGACCTCGAAGTCCACCGTGAGCCCGGCCGCCCGTACCTGCTCGACGAGGACCTCGATCTGCTCCACGTCGGGCTGGGGCACGTAGTCCTCGGACTCCTGGGGCTCCCCGGTGCGCAGGACGCCGAGCAGCCGGCGCATCTCGGCCAGGGCCTGGCGGCCCGTGCCGGAGATGGTCTGGAGGGCCTCCTTGGCCTGCTCCGGGGCCACGTCCATGACGTACGCGGCGCCGTCGGCCTGGACCACCATCACCGAGACGTTGTGCGCGACGACGTCGTGCAGCTCGCGGGCGATCCGGGCGCGCTCGGCGGCGACGGCCACCTTGGCCTGGGCCTCGCGCTCCTTCTCCAGGCGCTGGTTCCGCTCGACGAGCTGGGCGTAGTAGGCCCGGCGGGTGCGCAGGGAATCGCCGAGCACCCAGGCGAGGACGAACGGGACGATGGCGAACAGGGTGAAGAAGACGTTGCTGGAGGTGTCGCCCTTGTCCACGTGGAAGCGCAGGGCGTAGAGCGGGGCGGCGGTGATCCCGATGGCGAACGCGGTACGGGACATCCGGCGCGAGATCTCGGCCGAGGCGGCGACCGTGTACAGGATGATCAGCATCCCGAAGTCGGCCGTGTTCGTGTCGGTGTGGGTGAGGAGCTTGTACGCGCCGGCGCCGACGGCCAGCCAGAACATCGGCAGGGTCCATTTGCGGCGCAGGGCAACGACGAGGCCCATCGCGATCACGGAAGGGACGGCGATCAGCTTCGTGGTGGCGCTGTCGGCGCCGTTGTCGGCGACTTGCAGCATCGCGATCCCGAACAGGAGGACAGCCCAGAAGCCGTCGACGCCCGTCGGGTGTCTGCGGAGGAAGTCGTAGAGGCGCTGCACGTAACCCAGAGTAGGCAAAGGAGATAGGTGCTGGAGTCAACCACAGGTGCGATCCGTGCGACGGAGGTGTACTCCCCAAGGTGGAGGCCGAGCTTAACCTTTCGGGGATGAGGACCGAGGGAGAAGTCAAGGACGCAGTTCCGGTTCCGGTTCGGTGGCGGACCGCGATGGAGTCCGCGCTGTACGGGCCGGGCGGGTTCTACGTACGGCCGGGCGGGCCGGGGCCGGCCGGACACTTCCGTACGTCCGTGCACGCCTCGCCGCTGTACGCGGGAGCCGTGGCGCGGCTGCTGCGGTGGGTGGATTCGGAGCTCGGGCATCCGCGGGAGCTGGACCTGGTCGACGTCGGGGCCGGGCGCGGGGAGCTGCTGACCGGGGTGCTGGGCGCGCTGCCGGCGCAGCTCGCGGGGCGGGTGCGGGCGTGGGCGGTGGAGCGGGCGCAGCGGCCGGATGCGCTCGATCCGCGGATCCGGTGGGTGCCGGAGCCGCCGCAGGGTGTGCGGGGGCTGCTGTTCGCGAACGAGTGGCTGGACAACGTACCGCTGGACGTGGCGGAGGACGGGCACTACGTACTGGTCGACGGGGAGGGTACGCAGACCCGCGGGCCGGTGGTGGACGGCGCGGACCGGGCGTGGCTGGAGCGGTGGTGGCCGGGGCCCGGCCGGGCCGAGATCGGGCGGGGGAGGGACGAGGCGTGGGCGGGGGCCGTGCGCTCGGTGTCGCGCGGCCTGGCGGTGGCGGTGGACTACGCCCACACCCGGGACGCCCGCCCCCCGTACGGCACCCTGACGGGTTTCCGCGGGGGGCGGGAGGTCGCGCCGGTGCCGGACGGTACCTGCGACGTCACGGCTCACGTGGCGCTGGACGCGTGCGCGGGGCCGGGGGCCGTGCTGGTTTCGCAGCGCGAGGCGCTGGGCCTTCTCGGGGTTTCGGGGGCCCGCCCCCCGCTGGCCCTGGCGTCCACCGACCCCGCCGGGTACGTCCGCGCCCTGGCCCGGGCCGGCGAGGCGGCGGAACTCACCGCCCGCGGCGGCCTGGGCGACTTCGCCTGGCTGGTCCAGCCGGTCGGCGTGCGTTCCTGGCCGGACTGACCGGTCCCGCTGCGCGGGGTCGCCCCGCGCAGCGGGCCTGCGGACTGCTCCGTCTACTCCGCGGCTTCGTGGTCGTGGCCCGGGCGCAGGCCGCCGCCCGTGGCGCCGCCCGTGGTCGGGGTCGAGGGGACCGGCTTCGACAGCGGGGCCAGGTCGAACGCGTAGTGGCCGACCGCGTTCGCGATCACGTCCACGTTGATGTCCAGGGCCTTCTGGTCGATGTTCGTGATGTCGTCGCCCTTGCCGTGGTAGTTCACGTCGTACGCGATCCCCGCCCGGCCCCCGAACTTGGCCGCCTGCGCCGCGGTCTTGATGCCCTCGGCGCCCGTGTCCGTACCGCCGGACGGGATGCCCGCCTCGATGAACGGGCCGTAGTCCGAGCGGCCCGTGAAGTCGGACCCCTCGTGCGGGATCTTCTGCGCGTCGAGGAAGTCGGTGATGCCCTTCTCCAGCTGCGCCGAGCCCTCCGGCCCCGGGCCCGAGCCGACCTTGTCCGAGTCGTCGCCGTCGTAGACGAAGTACGCGGCGTTCGGCGAGGCGATCATGTCGAAGTTCAGGTACAGCCTGATCTGCTTCTTCTGCGCGTCGCTCAGCCCGCCGACGTACGCCTCGGAGCCCAGCAGGCCGAACTCCTCCGCCGACCACCACGCGAACTTGACCTTGTTCTTGATCTTGTTCTGGCTGCTCGCGAGGCGCTGCGCGACCTGGAGGATGCCGGCCGAGCCCGACCCGTTGTCGTTGATGCCCGGGCCAGCCGCGACCGAGTCGAGGTGCGCGCCGAGGAAGACGGTGTTGTTCTCGTCGCCGCCCCGGGTCTCCGCGATCACGTTGTACGTCTTGCGGTTCTCCCGGAACTGGCGGATGTCGAGGGTGACCTCCACCGGCCCGGCCGTCGCCTCGGCGGCCAGCCGCTCGCCCTCGGCCTGGGAGAGGCCGCCGGTGGGGACCTTGCCCGCGTTCGCGTCGCCCAGGGTGCCGTTGAGGGCGCCCTCGGTGTTGTTGTAGATGATCGCGCCGACCGCCCCGGCCGCCGCCGCGTTGGCCTGCTTGACCGCGAAGGTGCAGCCGCCGCGCTTGACCAGCGCGATCCTGCCGGTGAAGGCGCCCGCGGCGAAGTCGCCGGGCTCGCAGCCGTTCGTACCGTCCGCGTCCACCGGCGCGACGGCGATCCGCGCGGTCACCCCGCCCTCGGGGCCGCTCGCCGTGTACGTCATGAGCTTGATCGGGACGTCGCGTCCGCCCGCACCGTTGATCTTCAGCGTCTCGGCGATCGTCTCGACGTACACGAAGTCGAACTCGTTCTTCGAGACCTTGTAGCCGGCCGCCCGCATCACGGCCTCGACGTACTGCGCGGACTGCACGTGGCCCTTCGAGCCGGCCACGCGCGTGCCCTTGTTGTAGTCGGCGATGGCCTGAAAGACCTTCAGGTGGTTGTTGGCGCCTTTGCCGGTCGAGTCCTTGACCAGTTTCCGGGCCAGTGCGTCACCCCGCGCGGCATCGCTCTGCGGGCTGCCGGTGGCACCGGCCGGCCCGGCGAGCATCAGCGGGGAGACGAGGGCCGCGGCGGCCAGGGCGGCGGTTGCTGCGGCTATACGGCGTGAGGGCATGAAGGTCCTTCCACGACAAGTACGGGCAGACAGGCGGACGGTCGGGCGTCAGTGGTGCGCGGTGGACGCACGGTATAGACCACGGGGCCGATCTCGCCAGAGGTTTCGCTGATTCCGGGTGCTGACCTCCGCATACCGGTGAAAGGCCGCCGTCGCCATCCGGCCACCCGTCAGCGCAGGATGCCCTCGATGAACTCCGAGCCGATCCGGGCGACGACCCCCAGGTCCAACTGGTGCTGCACGTACCGCCCTTGGCGCCAGGTGTGCAGCAGGCCCGCCTTCTTCAGGGCCGACAGGTGCCGCGACACCTCCGGCGCCGTGATCCCGTGCACCGTCGCCAGCTCGCTCGTCGTGTACGGGGCGCGCGCCAGGCTCCGGCACAGCATCATCCGCATCGGATGCGCCAGCGCCTCCATCCGCCGCTGGAGCAGCTCCACCGAGCCCGGCTCGGGCAGTTCGGGGGAGCGGATCGGATAGTGGACCACCGGCACCCAGCCGGGTGCGTGCAGCACCAGCAGGTGCGGCCAGCCGAAGTTCGTCGGCACGAAGACCAGCCCGGGGCCTATCTCCGGGTCCGTCGCGGTGGCCGAGCCGTGGACCATCTTGTCGGCGGTGATGGTGGTCGCGGCCTCGTCGACGCTCAGCGCGCTCGACACCTCGTGCAGCGTCGCCGCCAGCCCCTTGCGGCGCAGGACCTCGGTCTTGTGCCGGGCGTCGGCGCTCTGCTGCGGCTCTATCCGCCTCCAGGTCTCCGCGAAGAACGCCTCGTCGCAGTCCTCCAGGAGCCGCCGCAGCCACACCCGTACCGAGGCCGTGTCGTCCAGCAGCCGCAGCGAGAAGTCCAGCTGGCGCGGGCCGCGCGCGGCGGCCGTCTCCAGCGCCTTGGCCCTGGCCTGCGGGTTCTTCAGCGGGGAGGGCCCGCCGCCCTCGTTGTACAGCGCCAGCCAGCAGTGCTCCAGGGCGGCCATCACGAACCGCTCGTCGTCGATCCGGTCGAGTACGTCGAGCTCCTCGGCCAGGGTCCCGGCGGGCAGTCCGCTGCCGCCGGGGATCCCCGCGAAGGCCATGAAGATGTCGGAGAAGGAGCTGCGCCACATGAAATCGCCCTCCAGCAGCCGGTCCGCGAGACAGGGATCCAGCGCGGCGGCAGTGGCGGTGGTCCAGGATGCCAGGCCGGGGTGGTGGGCGGGCTGCGAGAGGGCGTGCAGCGTCATGCAGAGCTCGGAGAGCGCAGAGGGCGCGAAACGGATGCGCTCCGCGGGGAGCCCGGCGATGTCGATGGTGACGCTCATCGGGCCATTCTGACCTGTCCCGGGCCCGTGACCTGGACAGACACGGATCGATTGACGAGGAGCGTCAATCGTCGTGCGGGGTGGCCCGACCGGGTCCAGGGTTGAGTCATGACAGCGATCGAGCAGTACCTCATCGACACATATCGGGCATCCCAGCTGGGTGAGCCCATGCCCCCGCCGCCGGGTCGCGACGATGTCGCCGTCCTGCGCGCGGCCCGTACGTACGCCCAGTTCCAGGCCGTCCTCGAAGGACGGGAGGCCCGGCACCCCTGGTGGGCCGCCCTGCGCCGGCTGACCCACGCGCAGGGAGCCCGCTGACCCGGCCCGGTCAGCGGTCCCCGGGGTGGAAGTCGATCTCGTACGCGATCTCCGAGCGCCGGTCCGCGACCACGATGTCGGCGGTCTCCACGGCCCGGCCGTCCACCGCGTAGTACGTCCGCTCGATCTCGGTGATCAGCTCGCCGACGCTGATGCCGAGCAGATTGGCCTGCGTCTGGTTCGCCCGCGCCGGGCGCGGGACCTCCAGCGCCGAGGCGACCAGCACACCGATCGAGCGCATCCGCTCGATGACCCCGGCGCCCTTGAACGGGCCCGCCTCCGGCAGGACCACCGGAGTGCCGTCGGTGACCGCCATCGGCTCCCAGGACTCGCAGATCTCCACCGGCCGGCCCTCGGCCAGGAACTCGTACGTGGTGTGCACGCACGGGTCTCCCGGCGCGACGGCGAGGCGCTGCGCGATCCGCTCGGGCGCCGGCGTACGGGCCGCGGAGTGCGATTCCCACGTCAGGCCGCCACCGCCGAGCCCGGCCCGGCGGCGCCGCCGGGAGCGGACTATCCGCAGCCGCTCGCGCGGCGCGCACAGGTAGGTGCCCGAGCCCGCGCGGCCCTCCAGGAGCCCCTCGATGATCAGTAACTCCAGCGCGCGCTGCGTGACGCTCTGCCCGACCCCGTACTCCCGGGCGAACCGGGACCGCGACGGCAGCTTGGCGCCGACGGGCCACTCCTCGGCCCCGATCCGCGCCCGCAGCGAGTCGGCCACCTTCAAGTACGCCGTATCACGGGCCATATGAGCCGTCCTGTACCTGTCGACGAGTTGGGCTCAAGCTAATTCATCAGGTCGAACCCGAGTCTTCAGAACGGCGAGGAGTGAGACGAGCGCCACACCGCCGCCCGCCCGCCGGTCGCGGACGAGCGGCGCGCGTGCGGCCTCAGTCGAAGTTCGGCGCGTTGCGCTCGTAGACCAGGCGCAGTCCGATCAGCGTCAGCCACGGCTCGTGGTCGTCGATGACCGAGGACTCGCCGAGGACCATCGGCGCCAGGCCGCCGGTGGCGATCACCCGGACGTCGCCCGGGTCGCCGTGCGGGCCGGCCAGCTCCTTGGCCATCCGTGCGACGACCCCGTCGACCTGCCCGGCGAAGCCGTAGACCACGCCCGACTGCATCGCCTCGACCGTGGACTTGCCGATGACGTTGCGCGGCCGCGCCAGCTCGATCTTGCGCAGCTGGGCGCCCCGTACGCCGAGGGCCTCCATCGAGATCTCGATGCCCGGGGAGATCACCCCGCCCACGTACTCGCCCTTCGCGGACACCGCGTCGAAGGTGGTCGCCGTACCGAAGTCGACCACGATCGCCGGGCCGCCGTAGAGCTCGACGGCGGCGACCGCGTTGATGATGCGGTCCGCCCCGACCTCCTTCGGGTTGTCCATCAGGATCGGCACGCCCGTCTTGATCCCGGGCTCGACCAGCACCGCCGGGACGTCGCCGTAGTAGCGGCGGGTCACCTCGCGCAGCTCGTGCAGGACCGACGGGACGGTCGAGCAGATCGCGATGCCGTGGATGCCGTCGCCGAGCTCGCTGCCGAGCATCGGGTGCATGCCCATCAGGCCCTGCATCAGGACGGCCATCTCGTCGGCCGTCCGGCGCGGGTCGGTGGAGATGCGCCAGTGCTCGACGATCTCCTCACCGTCGAACAGGCCGAGCACGGTATGGGTGTTGCCGACGTCGATGGTCAGCAGCATTACCGCTCCTCGCGCAGGTCCAGGCCGATGTCCAGGATCGGGGAGGAGTGCGTGAGCCCGCCGACCGCGAGGTAGTCCACGCCCGTCTCCGCGTACGTACGGGCGTTGGCCATCGTCAGGCGGCCCGAGGACTCCAGCACCGCGCGGCCGTGGACGAGCGCGACGGCCTCCTCGGTCTCGATCGGCGTGAAGTTGTCGAGCAGGATCAGGTCCGCACCCGCGTCCAGGGCCTCGCGCACCTGCTGGAGGGTGTCCACCTCGACCTCGATCGGCAGGTCGGGGAACTGCTCGCGGACGGCCTTGAACGCCTCCGCGACACCGCCCGCCGCGATCACGTGGTTGTCCTTGATCAGCGCCGCGTCCGACAGCGACATGCGGTGGTTGACGCCGCCGCCGCAGCGCACCGCGTACTTCTCCAGGGAGCGCAGGCCCGGCGTGGTCTTGCGGGTGTCGCGGACCTTCGCCTTGGTGCCCTCCAGCTCGTCGGCCCACGCGCGGGTCGCCGTCGCGATGCCGGACATCAGGCAGAGCAGGTTCAGCGCGCTGCGCTCGCCGGTCAGCAGGTCCCGGGTGCGGGCCTTGACCGTCAGCAGCACCTGGCCGGGCTGCACGCGGTCGCCGTCCTCGACGTGCCGCTCGACCTCGAAGGTGTCGGTGAAGACGACCGACAGGACGGCCTCGGCGACCCGCAGGCCGGCGACCGTGCCCGCCTCGCGCGCCGTGAAGTCGGCGGTGGCGACGGCGTCCTCGGGCACGGTGGCGACGGTGGTGACGTCCTCGCCGCCGTCCAGGTCCTCGGAGATCGCCATGTGGGCGATGTCCTCGACCTCGATCGGGTCCAGGCCCGCGTCGGCGAGCAGCTGGGCGAGCGCCGGGTCCAGGCCGCTCTCCTCTCCGTCGCCGCACGCGCAGTCGTCGCCGCAGCCGCCGCCCGCGGACTGGTCGAGGAGCGGCAGCTCCGCGTGCTCGTGGTCGTGCTCGTGCTGTTCGGGGGTGCTCACGATGACTGCTCCTGGCTCAGGGGGTGCTGTACGGACGGAAAGCCCGCGGAGTCGGTGGGGGTGACGACCAGGGCCCGCCTCTCGGTGGCGGACAGCCGGACGACGAGGTGGCGGCGCCAGGCGGCGTCGTCCCGGTCGGGGTGGTCCTCGCGCCAGTGGCAGCCGCGGGTCTCCTCGCGGCGCAGGGCGGCGGCGACCAGCACGCGGGCCACGCACAGCAGGTTCGTGGCCTCCCAGGTCTCGGTGCCGGGCACGGCGGTCTTGCCGTCCGTCTCCAGCGCCGTGAGGGCCGTCGTGTAGAGGTTCTCCAGGGCGGCGGCCGCCGTGCGCAGGGACTCGGCGGAGCGGAGCACGCCCGCGCCGTCCGTCATGATGCGCTGGACCTCGTACCGCGCCTCGGCGGGCTGGAGCGGGCCGGTCGCGGGGACCGGGATGCCGGGGCCGCTGCCGGCGGGCGCGCCGCCGGCGATGTCGGCGGCGATCCGCTCGGCGAAGACCAGGCCCTCCAGCAGGGAGTTGGAGGCGAGCCGGTTCGCTCCGTGCACGCCGGTGCAGGCCACCTCGCCGCACGCGTACAGGCCGGGGACGGTGGTCCGGCCGTGCAGGTCGGTCCGTACGCCGCCGGAGGCGTAGTGCGCGGCGGGCGCGACCGGGATGGGCTCGGTGACCGGGTCGATGCCGTGGGAGCGGCAGGCGGCCAGGATGGTCGGGAAGCGCTGCTCCCACATCTGCGCGCCGAAGTGCCGGGCGTCCAGGTACATGTGCTGCGCGCCCTGCTCCTGCATGCGGCGCGTGATGCCCTTGGCGACGATGTCGCGCGGCGCCAGCTCGGCCAGCTCGTGCTGCCCCTGCATGAAGCGGACGCCGTCGGCGTCGACCAGGTACGCGCCCTCGCCGCGGACCGCCTCCGACACCAGCGGCTGCTGGCCCTCGGCGTCCGGACCGAGGAAGAGCACGGTCGGGTGGAACTGCACGAACTCCAGGTCGGAGACCTCGGCCCCGGCCCGCAGGGCGAGCGCGACCCCGTCGCCGGTGGAGACCGACGGGTTGGTGGTGGCCGAGAAGACCTGGCCCATGCCGCCCGTCGCCAGGATCACGGCGGGCGCGTGGACGGCGCCGACGCCGTCGTGCTGGCCCTCGCCCATGACGTGCAGGGTGACCCCGGCCGTACGGCCTTCGGCGTCCTGCAGGAGGTCCAGTACGAGCGCGTTCTCGACCGTACGGATGCCCGCCCGGTGGACGGCTTCGACCAGCGCGCGGGAGATCTCCGCGCCGGTGGCGTCGCCGCCCGCGTGCGCGATCCGGCGGCGGTGGTGGCCGCCCTCACGGGTCAGCTCTATCTCGCCGGTCTCGGCGGAGGTGTCGAAGACGGCGCCCGCGTCCATGAGACGGCGCACGGCGTCCGGCCCCTCGGTCACCAGGAGCCGTACGGCGGCCTCGTCGCACAGCCCGGCGCCCGCGACCAGCGTGTCGTCCAGGTGCTGCTCGGGGGTGTCGCCCTCCCCGAGGGCCGCGGCGATCCCGCCCTGTGCCCAGCGGGTGGAACCGTCGTCGAGCCGGGCCTTGGTGACCACGACCGTACGGCGGCCCGCGGCGGCGCAGCGCAGTGCGGCGGTCAGGCCGGCGACGCCGGAGCCGACGACCACGACGTCGGCGTCGAGGGCCCAGCCGGGGGCGTTGGCGTGCAGCCGTATGCCGGTACCGGCGGTGCCTGTGCCTGGGGTGCTCACGTGTGTGCTCCGAACTCCAATGGGATGTTGTCGATCAGCCGGGTCGTCCCCACCTTGGCGGCGACGGCCAGGACGGCCTGCCCGGTGAAGTCGGGGCGGACGTCGGTGAAGTCCTGCGGATCCACCAGCGCCAGGTAGTCCAGCACCAGCGGCGGATCCTGCCGGCCCGCCTCCTCCAGGACGTGCCGGGCGGCGGCCCGTACGGCGTCCGGCAGCCCGGTGCCCGCGGCGGACACGGCGTGCGCGTCGGCGGCGGACCGGATCTCGCCGAGCCGGGCCAGGGCGGTGGCCCGCCCGTCACTGGCCGGGGAGGCCTCGGCGCGGGCGCGCAGCGCGGCCTGCGCGGCGAGCCGGTCCTGCCCGGCGAACAGGGCGCGCGAGAGGGCCAGGGCGGTACGGCGCTCCTGGGCGGAGAGGTACCGGTTGCGGGACGAGAGGGCGAGCCCGTCCTCCTCGCGGACGGTCGGTACGCCGACCACCTCGACGGGGAAGTTCAGGTCGGTCACCATCCGCCGGATCAGGGCCAGTTGCTGCGCGTCCTTCTGGCCGTACAGGGCCAGGTCGGGACGGGTGAGGTGGAGCAGCTTGGCGACGACGGTCAGCATGCCGTCGAAGTGGCCGGGCCGGGTGGCCCCTTCGAGGCGCTCGCCCATCGGGCCGGCGCTGACCCGCACCTGGGGGTCGCCGCCGGGGTAGACCTCGTCCGCGGCCGGGGCGAACACGGCGTCGGCGCCGGCCGCCCGGGCGATCTCCAGGTCGGCGTCGAGGGTGCGGGGATAGCGGTCGAGGTCCTCGTTCGCGCCGAACTGGAGGGGGTTCACGAAGACGGTGACCACGACCTGGCCGCTCTCCCCGGCCCGCTCGCGGGCCGTACGGATCAAGGTGGCGTGGCCTTCGTGGAGGGCGCCCATGGTCATGACGACGGCGCGGGGGCCGTCGGCGGTCCGCGGGAGCTTGTGCAGCTCCTCGGCGGTGTCGATCAGCAGCAGGTCGGTCACTGGTCCCCACCCTCGGGATCGGCGAGTACGCCCAGGAGGTCCTCGGCGAGTTCGGGCTTGAGGAGGCCGTGCGCGAGGGCCCGGTCGGCGGTGGTGCGGGCCATCGCCAGGTATCCGGCGACCGAGGCCGGGGCGTGCTTGCGCAGCTCCGTGATGTGCGCGGCGACCGTACCGGCGTCGCCGCGGGCCACCGGGCCGGTCAGCGCGGCGTCACCCGAGCGCAGGGCGTTGTCGAGGGCCGCGCCGAGCAGCGGGCCGAGCATCCGGTCGGGGTGCTCGACCCCGGCCTTGCGCAACAGCTCCATGGCCTGGGCGACGAGAGTGACCAGGTGGTTCGCGCCGAGGGCGAGGGCCGCGTGGTAGAGCGGACGGTTCTCCTCCGCGATCCACTCGGGCTCCCCGCCCATCTCGATCACCAGGGCCTCGGCCGCGAGCCGCAGCTCCTCGGGGGCCGTGACGCCGAACGAGCAGCCGGCGAGCCGCTGCACGTCCACCTCGGTGCCGGTGAAGGTCATCGCGGGGTGCAGGGCCAGCGGGAGCGCGCCCGCGCGGCGGGCCGGGTCCAGTACGGCGGTCCCGTACCGCCCGGAGGTGTGGACGAGGAGCTGGCCGGGCCGGACCGCGCCGGTCTCCGCGAGCCCCTCGACGAGGGCCGGCAGCGCGTCGTCGGGCACGGTCAGCAGCACCAGGTCGGCCAGCTCCAGCACCTGCGCGGGCGGTACGAGCGGCACGTCGGGCAGCATCCGTGCGGCGCGGCGGCGGGAGGCGTCGGAGACGCCGGAGACGGCGACCGGCCGGTGCCCGGCCTGCTGGAGCGCGCGGGCGAGCGCGGGGCCGACCCGGCCTGCGCCGACGACGCCGACGGTGAGCCGGGCGGGGCGCGGTTGCTGGGATGAATTCACGCGGGGAAGGCCTTCCGTTCCAGTCCGCGGGGGGTACCGGACGATACGCCGCCATGCTAGCCCCTGGGCGTGTTGGCCGGTCGGAGATGATCGGGGGCATGACGGATGACGATGATCTGACGAAGCGGCTGCTGGCGGCGGGGCGTGCGGCGGACCGGATGCTCTCGCCCGGCGCGCGGGAGGCGACCGTCGGGGAGCTGCTGGCGGGGCTGGCGGCGCCGGATCCGGACGAGCCGGCCGACCTGTACGGGGACGGGGTGGTGACCCGGCTGGAGCGGCGGGTGGCGGAGCTGCTGGGCACCGAGGACGCGGCCTTCTTCCCGTCGGGGACCATGGCCCAGCAGATCGCGCTGCGCTGCTGGGCGGGGCGGACCGGGAACCCGGTGGTCGCACTGCACCCGATGAGCCATCCGGAGTTGTGGGAGGGCGGTGCGCTGTCGCTGGTCTCGGGCCTGCGGACGGTGTACCCGACGACGGACCCGCGCCAGCCGACGGCGGAGGAGGTCGCGGAGCTGGCGGAGCCCTTCGGCACGCTGATGCTGGAGCTCCCGCTGCGCGACTCCGGCTTCCTCCTTCCCACCTGGGAGGAGCTTCGGGCGCTGGTCGACGCGGCCCGCGAACGGGACGCGGTGGTCCATTTCGACGGGGCCCGGCTGTGGGAGTCGACCGTGCACTTCGGGCGGCCGCTCCAGGAGATCGCCGCTCTCGCGGACTCGGTGTACGTCTCGTTCTACAAGTCGCTCGGCGGCCTCAGCGGCGCGGCCCTGGCGGGCTCCTCCGCCCTGATCGAGGAGGCGCGCATCTGGCGCCACCGGTACGGGGGCCAGATCTTCCGCCAGTTCCCGCAGGCCCTGTCGGCGCTGGCCGGCCTGGACGGGGAGCTCCCGCGCCTGCCGTCGTACGTGGCCCAGGCCCGCACGGTGGCCTCGGCACTGGCCGGGGCGCTGGCCGGCGGCCCGGTCCCGTGGTTCCGGATCAACCCGGAGACCCCGCACACGCACCAGTTCCAGGTCTGGCTGCCGTACGAGGCGGACCGCCTGACGGAGGCGGGGGTCCGCCTGGCGGAGGAGACGGGCACGGTCCTCTTCCGCAGGTGGTCCCCGACGGTGGTCCCGGGCGTCTCGGTGACGGAAGTGACGGTCACGGCTCCCGGCCTCACCTGGACCCCCGAGGAGGTCCACGAGGCGGCCCGGGCCTTCACGGCCCGCCTCTGACGGGGGCGCCGCAGATGCGTGAATTGTCCCGCCTGTGCAACAGCGATGCACCGATTTCCGCCGAAGTCATCGGTCCGGCGCCGCCTCCCGGTTACCTTCCCTCCACGGGAAAGCAACGGAGCCGTCCCCCGGAGGAGACACCATGACCGCTCACCCCGCCTGGCAGAAGTCCACGTACTGCGGCGAAGGAGACAACTGCGTCTACGTCTCCGCGGCCCCCGGCCACCTCGTCCGCGTGGCCGACCGGGCCGACCCGGCGCATCTGGTTCTGGCCACGACCCAGTCCGCCTGGGCCGACTTCCTTGACGCCGTCAAGGCGGACGGGTAATCGTCGGCGCGCCCGGAATCATGCCGCTCAGGGGGTTTTGTCCGATTAGCGCGTATCTTCGGCCCATGCCCACGCCCTACGGATCCCGCGGCGGCATGGCGTTCAGCGCCGCCGAGCTGCACGTGCTCAGGCGAACGCTCGCCCACGCCCTCCAGTCCTCCACGGCCCCCGCACCCCTGACGACCACCGAGGTCCAGGACTGTCTGCGCCTCGCGCAGTCGGTGGACGAAGCGGTCCAGGAGGCGGGGCGGCTCAGAGAGTTCCTCCTCGCCGACCTGGCCCGCTACCGCGACGCCCTGCCCGGCAGCCTCTCCGGCTACCTGGAGCTGCTCCAGGACGCCCTGGCCGCGGGGTACGAGCCCGCGCCCGACGACCTGGCCGCCCTGCGCGCCCTGCGGGCCAACCCGGTCGCGGCGGCGCTGCTGGAGCGCTGCCAGGGCATCGCCGAGCGCTCCGTACGCCGTCGGCTCTCCATGACCCCGCAGCCCCGCACCCGCCTGCTGGCGCTGTCCGGGGGCAAGGACATCAGGGGGGCCGGGGAGGGCAGGGAGGCCAGGGGTGCGAAGGACGGCAAGGAGGAGCCCGCCCGGCCCGCGCCGGCCCCCAAGGAGCCGGCGCACCCCGAACACCCGTCCGAACGCCCGTCCGAGCGGCCCATCCCGACCCCCGGTGAGGTGTTCCCGCCGCGCCGCAAGCCCACCCCGCCCCCGGCGGCCGGGCTCGCGGCCGGGTAGCTACGCTGGGGGCATGGACTACGTTTCCGCGCTCGTGCCCCCCGTAGTGATGGCCGGCTTCTTCATCGCGCTCGTCGTGACGATCGTGAAGAGCCAGGGCGGCGCCAACAAGGCCAAGGAAGACGCGGCCGTCGACGCCGTGATCGCCCGCGCCGAGGCCGCCAAGCAGACCCAGCCCGGCAAGTAACCCGCCCGGCCTTCTCGCAAGCGGCCCCTCCCGCGTAACGCCGCGCCCGGTATTTTTGCGGCGCGTTGCCTTCCGAATAGCCGGGCAATTCCGCACATTCCGCACTATCGTGCTGTTGTGCCTCGCCCCTTGGGAGAACTCGAAGACGCGGTCATGACGCGGGTGTGGCAGTGGAACCGCCCGGTCACTGTTCGTGAAGTACTGGAAGACCTCCAGCAGGAACGGTCCATCGCGTACACCACGGTCATGACGGTTATGGACAATCTCCATCAGAAGGGCTGGGTCCGCCGGGAAGCCGAAGGCCGCGCCTATCGATATACCGCGGTCTCCACCCGCGCCGCCTACTCGGCCGCACTGATGAACGAAGCCTGGTCGACGAGCGACAACCCCGCGGCCGCCCTGGTGGCCTTCTTCGGCATGATGTCCGCGGAACAGCGCGACGCCCTGCGGGACGCCTTCCGCATCGTGGGGTACGACGACGGGTCGGCCGCCGAGCCGGCGCCCGAGCCGCCCGCCGGGCCGCCCGCCGAGTCCGCGGAGTCCGCCGCGCAGCCCCCCGCCGCGACGCCCTCCGAAGCCCCTCCCGCCGAAGGGGACTCCGCCGGGCGCGGGGCCGAGCCCGGGCGATAGCGTCCGGGCATGGGTGAGTTTTCCGCTGAACACGCAAAAACAGTGACGATCCGCCGTGCCCGCACCGGCGATGTTCCCGCGCTGCGCCGCCTCCTCGACCAGTACGTGCAGCAGCGGATCCTCCTCGACAAAGCCCCGGTCGTCCTTTACGAGGACATCCAGGAGTTCTGGGTCGCGGAACGCGACTCCGACGGCCGGGTGGTCGGCTGCGGCGCTCTCCACGTCATGTGGGAAGACCTGGCCGAAGTACGCACACTCGCGGTCGACCGCGAGTTGAAGGGCGCCGGAGTCGGCCATCAGCTGCTGCGACAGTTGTTGGACACCGCGCGGACCCTCGGTGTCGCCAAGGTTTTCTGCCTGACCTTCGAAGTGGACTTCTTCGCGAAGCACGGCTTCGTCGAGATCGGCGAGACCCCGGTCGAGACGGATGTCTACATGGAGCTCCTGCGTTCCTATGACGAGGGCGTCGCCGAGTTCCTCGGTCTCGAACGAGTGAAGCCGAACACCTTGGGCAACAGTCGGATGCTTCTGCACCTCTGAACGATCACGGCGGCTTTTCCGGTGCTCCGCGCACCTGTGGCCTATGTCCGAATCGCGCACGTTTCCCGCCGCGTTGCGGTCTCGAACCTCTCCCCGGGGGTTTGTGTTTTCCAGGGAAAAGCGGTTTCCTTTCCGCGTACTGCTTTTCGATGAAAGGAAATCCCGGTGGCACAGAAGGTTCAGGTCCTTCTTGTCGACGACCTCGACGGTGGCGAGGCGGACGAGACCGTGACGTTCGCTCTGGATGGCAAGACCTACGAGATCGACCTCACCACCGCCAACGCGGAGAAGCTGCGCTCCGCGCTCGCCGACTACGTCAAGGGCGCCCGCCGCACCGGTGGCCGCGCCTCCGGCGGTCGCGCCAAGACCCGTACGGCCGCGACGTCCGGCAACCCGGACACCGCCGAGATCCGCGCGTGGGCCAAGGCCCAGGGGATGAGCGTCAACGACCGCGGGCGCGTCCCGCAGGAGATCCGCGAGGCCTACGAGAACGCCAAGGGCTGACCCTCGGCCTCCCGTTCCCACAGGGCCTGCGGTCCTGAGAGGGAAGGGGCCCCCAGGGGCGTACGCCGCCACAGGCGCGCCCGGTGGCATTCCGTCGCCGCCGCCGCGACCAGGCGTACGAGGTCGGGCCCGGCACCACCGTGCCGGGGACCGGCGCCCTGCCCCGGACCGGGCAGGGACGGCAGCAGTGCCTCACACCCCCGCTCGGGGGGTCGCAGCCACACGGCGGCCCCCCGGGGACTTCCCTGGGGGTGTCCCGGCGGGACCGGGGCCGAGATCCGGCCGCCGGCGCCCAGCGCGGTGAGGTCCAGGGCGACCCCGCCCCACTCCAGCCAGTCGAGCAGCCCGTCCAGCTCGTCCGCGCCCCCCGCGGCCACCAGGAACCGCATCCTGCGGCCCGCGAGGGCCACCGGACCCGTGGCGACCGGTCTGCGCAGCAGCCGCTCCCCGGCATCGGCCGGCAGCTCCAGCACGTCGAACCGCACCCCGGTGACCAGCCGGGCGGGCGGTCCGCCCGCGAGGGGCCAGCCGAGCACCTCCTCGTACCAGGACGCGTACGCGTCCCGGGGCGAATCCGCGGGTGAATCCTCGGGCGCGACGCGGGGCGGTGGAACGGTGGCGGCCATGCCCGGAGCAACTCCGCAGGCGCCCGGGAGTTACGCAGAGCGCCGGGTTCAATGCGGAACGTAAACATCCGTCGAGGTGGAGTCCCACATTCGGGACGCAATCGTGTTCGCCCGTAGCGGAGGGAACCGGTGCCACCGGCATGGAGTGTCAGTCCTTACGGGTAAGACATTCCTAGTGGATCGGGGCGACACGCTGATTTGAGCGGCTTCCGTTCGCCATCGGCGTACACGTGTGACGGGTATCTGCCTGGCCTGCGGGAACATCGTCTCGCACCATCGGGTTGGAGCAGTTGTCGGCTGTTGAAGCCGGTTTTCCCCACTGACGTGGGGGTGATCGCGGACGGATGTCGGCAGTTGGAATGAGCTGTCCCGCCCCGCGGGACTAGCATGCGGAAGGACAGGGCGGGGACCGACCCCGAACTGCCCGACCGCTCTGAGGAGCGATAAACGATGTTCGAGAGGTTCACCGACCGCGCGCGGCGGGTTGTCGTCCTGGCTCAGGAAGAAGCCCGGATGCTCAACCACAACTACATCGGCACCGAGCACATCCTCCTGGGTCTGATCCACGAGGGTGAGGGTGTCGCCGCTAAGGCCCTGGAGAGCCTCGGGATTTCGCTCGAGGCTGTTCGCCAGCAGGTTGAGGAGATCATCGGTCAGGGGCAGCAGGCCCCGTCCGGCCACATCCCCTTCACCCCGCGGGCGAAGAAGGTCCTGGAGCTTTCGCTCCGAGAGGCCCTCCAGCTCGGCCACAACTACATCGGCACCGAGCACATCCTGCTCGGCCTCATTCGCGAGGGCGAGGGCGTCGCCGCCCAGGTCCTGGTGAAGCTGGGCGCCGATCTCAACCGAGTCCGGCAGCAGGTCATCCAGCTGCTCTCCGGCTACTCCGGCGGAGGCAAGGAGTCGGCCACGGCCGGCGGCCCGGCCGAGGGCACCCCCTCGACCTCCCTCGTCCTGGACCAGTTCGGCCGCAATCTCACGCAGGCCGCCCGCGAATCCAAGCTCGACCCGGTCATCGGGCGCGAGAAGGAGATCGAGCGGGTCATGCAGGTCCTGTCCCGCCGTACCAAGAACAACCCGGTCCTCATCGGCGAGCCCGGCGTCGGCAAGACCGCCGTCGTCGAGGGCCTGGCCCAGGCGATCGTCAAGGGCGAGGTGCCCGAGACCCTCAAGGACAAGCACCTCTACACCCTGGACCTCGGCGCCCTGGTCGCGGGCTCCCGCTACCGCGGTGACTTCGAGGAGCGCCTGAAGAAGGTGCTCAAGGAGATCCGCACCCGCGGCGACATCATCCTGTTCATCGACGAGCTCCACACCCTCGTGGGTGCGGGTGCCGCCGAGGGCGCGATCGACGCCGCCAGCATCCTCAAGCCCATGCTGGCCCGTGGTGAGCTCCAGACCATCGGTGCCACGACGCTGGACGAGTACCGCAAGCACCTCGAGAAGGACGCGGCCCTTGAGCGCCGCTTCCAGCCGATCCAGGTGGCGGAGCCTTCCCTCCCCCACACGATCGAGATCCTCAAGGGCCTGCGCGACCGCTACGAGGCCCACCACCGCGTCTCCATCACGGACGAGGCCCTGGTCCAGGCGGCGACGCTGGCCGACCGGTACATCTCGGACCGCTTCCTGCCGGACAAGGCGATCGACCTGATCGACGAGGCCGGCTCCCGGATGCGCATCCGCCGGATGACCGCGCCGCCGGACCTCCGCGAGTTCGACGAGAAGATCGCGGGCGTGCGCCGCGACAAGGAGTCGGCCATCGACTCCCAGGACTTCGAGAAGGCGGCTTCTCTCCGCGACAAGGAGAAGCAGCTGCTGGCGGCGAAGGCCAAGCGCGAGAAGGAATGGAAGGCCGGCGACATGGACGTCGTCGCCGAGGTCGACGGCGAGCTCATCGCCGAGGTCCTCGCGACCGCGACCGGCATTCCCGTCTTCAAGCTCACCGAGGAGGAGTCCTCGCGACTGCTCCGCATGGAAGACGAGCTCCACCGTCGGGTCATCGGCCAGAAGGACGCCATCAAGGCGCTCTCCCAGGCGATCCGCCGCACCCGTGCGGGTCTGAAGGACCCGAAGCGCCCGGGTGGCTCGTTCATCTTCGCCGGTCCGTCCGGTGTCGGTAAGACCGAGCTCTCCAAGACGCTCGCCGAATTCCTCTTCGGCGACGAGGACGCGCTGATCTCCCTCGACATGTCGGAGTTCAGCGAGAAGCACACGGTTTCGCGCCTCTTCGGTTCGCCCCCCGGCTACGTGGGCTACGAAGAGGGCGGCCAGCTCACCGAGAAGGTGCGCCGCAAGCCGTTCTCCGTCGTCCTCTTCGACGAGGTCGAGAAGGCCCACCCGGATATCTTCAATTCCCTTCTCCAGATCCTGGAGGACGGTCGCCTGACCGACTCCCAGGGCCGGGTCGTGGACTTCAAGAACACGGTCATCATCATGACGACCAACCTGGGTACGCGGGACATCTCGAAGGGCTTCAACCTCGGTTTCGCCGCTGTCGGCGACACTAAGACCGGCTACGACCGGATGAAGGCGAAGGTCAACGAAGAGCTCAAGCAGCACTTCCGGCCCGAGTTCCTCAACCGTGTCGACGACACGGTCGTCTTCCACCAGCTCACCGAGGAAGACATCATCCAGATCGTCGACCTGATGATCGCCAAGGTCGACGAGCGCCTGAAGGACCGCGACATGGGCATCGAGCTGAGCGGCGACGCGAAGCTCCTGCTCGCCAAGCGCGGCTACGACCCGATCCTGGGTGCCCGGCCGCTGCGCCGGACCATCCAGCGCGAGATCGAGGACATCCTGTCGGAGAAGATCCTCTTCGGCGAGCTGCGCCCCGGTCACATCGTGGTCGTCGGCAAGGAGGGTGACGGCGAAGAGGCCAAGTTCACCTTCCGCGGCGAGGAGAAGTCGGCCCTGCCGGACCTCCCCCCGATCGAGGCCACGGGCTCGGGCCCGGACCTGTCGAAGGGCGCGTAACGCGTAAGCGGCAGCTGTACCGAGGGGCGGCCCCGGAACCGAAAGGTTCCGGGGCCGCCCCTCTTCGGGTTGCGGGGCTTTGGTCCCTCACGGGGTGGCGGAGGGCCTGCGGCGGTGACAAGCCGCACAGGGCAAAACGGACCTACTAGGGCGTCTCGTAGGCTTGATGTCCGTTTTGCCCCTGTCGGGCCGGGGGCTCGGGCCAGTTGGGGCGCGGTCAACCGGCTGCGTCACACCTCCCGGCCCTACGAGCGCCGGTAGTAATCGGGAGGTTTGGGGATACGGCGGGACGCGGGTTACCAAGGGTGGGCAAGCCCGGCATCCGCTCTCCAGCGTGCCGGGTGGCTTCTTGCCCGAACCGTCCTTGTCCCCGGCCCGGAGGTCTCCTTATGTCCGCGAAGCGCAGCAGCATCCGTCGTACCCGTATCGCCATCGGCGCCACCGCTCTCGGTGCGGCCTTGGCACTCGGGGCCGGGACGACCGCCGCCTTCGCCGACACCGCCCCGGAGACCACCCTGACCGGCACCGCCGCGCTGGTCGAGGCCCAGGCCAAGGTCCAGGCCGCCAAGGCGCAGGCCGCCAAGGCCGCCGCCGCCTGGCAGAAGCCGGTGTCGAGCTACACGCTCTCCGCCACCTTCGGCAAGGGCGGCACCATGTGGTCCCACAAGCACTCGGGCCAGGACTTCGCCTGCCCCGTCGGCACCCAGGTCAAGGCCGCCTCCGCCGGCACCATCGTCAAGGCCGGCCCGAACGGTGGCGGCGACGGTCCGGCGTACGGCAACGCCATCGTGATCAAGCACGCGAACAACACGTACTCGCAGTACGCGCACCTCTCGAAGATCCAGGTCCGGATCGGCCAGAAGGTCACCAAGGGCTCGCAGATCGCGCTGTCCGGCAACACCGGAAACTCCAGCGGCCCGCACCTCCACTTCGAGATCCGCACCACCCCGAACTACGGCTCGGCCGTGAACCCGGTCTCGTTCCTGCGCAACGCCGGCGTCACCGTCTGATCCGGATCTCCGAACCGGCTCAGTAGAGGAGCCAGGAGCCCGTCGGCTTCGTCTTCGCGTCGACCCGGCCCGGCTTGAGCGTGTCGATCTGGGCGGGCGAGAGCACCGAGGCGTAGGTCTGCACGGTCTCCATGGCCCCGTTCCACGGCGCGGTCCACTTGTCCTCGTGGCGGGAGCGTGCCAGCTCCAGCGGCCCCTGCGCCTGGAAGATCCCGGGGACGGGGGCCTCGCCGGTCTTCTTCCCGTTGACGTAGAGGGCGATCTGCTTGCGTTCGGCGTCGTAGGTCCCGGTCAGGGTGGAGAAGGTCTTCTCCATCTTCGGGCTCTCGCCGGTGACGGTCACCGCGGTCGCCTCCGCGCCCTGGTCGCCCGTCTGGACACGGAAGACCCAGGTCGGCTTGCCGTTCACCTGGTCCAGGCCCAGCTCGAACGAGAAGGACTTCTCGTTGCCCTGGCTGACGGCGATCTGGCGCCCCTTCGGGGCCCGGTTCCAGACGTGGGCCGAGACGGTGAAGCTCTTGGCCGTGTCCACCACGCGCTTCTCGGACTCGGCGTACGAGTTCTCGTTGCCCTTCGTACGGATCTCGAAGCGCTTCTCGATCGGGAAGACCCCGGCGTCGGCGCCCATCTTCAGCGGGGCCTTTCCGCTGCGGTCCCGGATCTGCGTCGGGTCGTCCTTGACGGTCGGGGTGTTGTCGACCGGCGCCTTGCTCTTCGACCCGCTGGGGGAGGGGGAGGCCGACTCGGACGCGGGCGGGGACTGCTTGTCGTCCACCGCCTCGTTCCCTCCCTTGTCGCCGCCCAGCAGCAGGAACGCTCCTCCGCCGGCGAGCAGCGCCAGTACGGTCACCGTGCCGCCGATCATCCACAGCCGCTTCTTGCGCCTCTCGGCCGCCGAGCGGTCCGCCATGGCCTCCCAGTCGGGCTGGTCCGACTGCGGCGCGAACGGGCCGGGGGGCCCGGGGATTCCAGGGCCGCCCGGGGCGCCGGGCGGCACCGGCGCGCCCATGTCCGGGAGCCCCTGGGCCCACTGCTGCGGGGCCGGGCCGAAACCACCGCCGCCGCCCTGTGCCGGCGGACCGGGCGGGTAGCCGTAGCCGTTCGCGGGGGCCGGCGGAACCGGCGGGAACCCGTAGCCCCCGTCCCCGGGGGCGGGCTGGGGCTGAGGGTTGCTGGGGGGATTCGTACCGTCGGTCATGCAGGGGATGCTAAAACACCGGCCCGTACGTCCGTACGACCCGGTCCTGGTCCGATGCCGGTCCGATACCGGTCCGATCGGGCTCCGGGAACCGGTCCCAGAGCGGGCCCCGTCGGCACGGCACCGGCGCCCACCGGCCCGGACCGCCCCAACTCCCCTACCCCGACAGCTTGATGATCGGGAAGCTCCCCGTCGCCGTCGGCGCGTGCTCCGGCAGCCACAGCACCGCCACCGCGCCCGCCGCGGCGCCCTCGCGGTCCACGCCGCCCGGGGCCGCCACGTTGCGGAACGTCAGCCGGGCTCCCAGCACCCGCGCCTGCCCCTCCGCGATGGTCAGCCCCAGCCCGTGCCCGACGCCCGCCCGGTCCGTCGACCCGGTGCGGAACCGGCTCGGCCCCTCGCGCAGCAGCGCCTCCGGGAAGCCCGGCCCGTAGTCCCGGACCCGTACGACCCGGCCCTCGATGTCGACCTGGACCGGGGGCTGCCCGTACCGCGCTGCATTGGCCAGCAGGTTGCCCAGGATCCGCTCCAGCCGCCGCGGGTCGGTGCTGACTATCTCGTCCGCGACCACCCGTACCGACGCCTCCGGCATCAGCGCGGTCACCCGCCGGCTCACGAACTCGCCCAGCGCCACGTCCTGCAGCTCCGCCCGCTCGGACGCGCTGTCCAGCCGGGCCACCTCCAGTACGTCCTCGACCAGCGCCCGCATCGCCTGTGCCCGGTCCCGCACCAGCTCGGTCGGCCGCCCCGGAGGCAGCAGTTCCGCCGCCGTGAGCAGGCCCGTCACCGGGGTCCGCAGCTCGTGCGCGATGTCCGCGGTCACCCGCCGCTCGGCCTCCAGACGCTGCTGGAGCGCGTCGGCCATGGCGTCCACGGCCCGTGCGAGGTCGTCGGTCTCGTCCCGTACGACGCCCCCGACCGCGTCCCGCACCCGTACGTCGGGATCCCCGTGCGCCACCCGCTGCGCGGCGGCCGCGGCCTTGCGCAGCCGGCGCGAGATCTGCCCGCCGATGAGCACGCCGAGCGCCGCTCCCGCGACCACGACGGAGATCGACCCGACGACCAGGGCCCGGTCCAGGTCGCGCACCATGTTGGCGCTCTCCTTGAACTCGTTGTGCAGCGACAGCACCTGCCCGTTCCCGAGCGGCACCGCGGCCCACACCTGGGGCACGCCCCTGCGCGACTCCTGGACGTACGTCCCGCGCCGCCCCGATCGCGCCTTCTCGCGCAGCGCGGCGGGCAGTTCGGGGTCGTTGATCTTCGCCCCCAGGACCGGCTTGCGCCCGGCCTCGACGAAGCGGGCGATGACGTTCACGTTGGCGAGCTGGGCCTCGCGGGCGCTCTCCAGCATCGACACGCGGGCAGCACTGTGCACGACCAGGCTCAGCGCCACGGCGACGAGCGCGCCGACGGCGGCGATGGCGAGCGTGATCTTCCAGCGGATCCCCGTACGGAGGGTGAAGCGCCTCATGCCTTCAGCTTGTATCCGAATCCTCGGACCGTTTCGATTCGGTCCTGCCCGATCTTGGTGCGCAGCCGCTGGACGTGGACGTCCACGACGCGGGTGTCGCCGCCCCAGTCGTAGTCCCAGACCCGCTCCAGCAGGCGGTCGCGCGAGAGAACGGTGCCGGGCGCGGAGGAGAATTCCAGGAGCAGCCGCATCTCGGTCGGCGTCAGCGCCACCGGGGCTCCGGCCTTGCGGACCTCCATGCCCTCGGTGTCGACCTCCAGGTCGCCGAAGGCCAGGACCCCGCGCTCCTCGGAGTCGTCCTCGCCGTTCGCGCCCGGCCGGCCGTTCTGCGGGCCGCCGGCGTGGCCGAAGCGGCGCAGCACCGCGCGGATGCGGGCGACGAGGACCGAGCCGTCGAAGGGCTTGGTGACGTAGTCGTCGGCGCCGGCCTCCAGGCCCAGGACGACGTCGATGGAGTCGGCGCGCGCCGACAGCATGATCACCGGGACGGTGGACTCGTCGCGGATCCGGCGGCACAGGCTCACGCCGTCCATGCCGGGCACCATCACGTCGAGGAGGGCGATGTCCGGGCGGTCGGCCCGGAAGGACTCCAGACCGGACAGGCCGTCGGGCATGGCCGTGACCACGAACCCGTCGCGTTCCAGCGCCAGGGTCGTGGCCTCACGGATGACGTCGTCGTCCTCCACGAACAGGACATGGGTCTCGGCCATGCGGAAGCCTCGCCTCGGTTCTTCGGTACGTCAGTTCTTCTGGGTGACGGCGGGAGCGGGCTGGGCCCCGCCGTCGATGTTGCTGTAGTCGCTGTGCACCCGGTCCTGCTCGCCGAACTTGTCCCCGTCCCAGCGGTACGTGATCACGTCCTCGCCGGACGGGTACGCGAGCGGGTCGCTCTTGCCGTACACCGGCCTGGTGACCACCAGGTCGCCCCGGTCGATCTCCGCGTAGACGGGCGACTGCTCGTCCGAGAACACATTCTCGTACGTCCCGCCCGCCGACCTGTACACGTACGAGCCCCGCCCCAGCGCGTCGGCGCAGGACAGCACGTTGACGACGATGTCGACGACCGAGTTCCCGGTGACTTTCCCGTAGCTCACGTCGATCGGGTACTCCTTGCCCGTGCAGGGCTTGAGGTCCCGCTTGACCTCGGCGCTGACCTTGGGGTCCGCCTGGAGCAGGGCGACGGGATCGACCTTCTTGGAGGGCCTGCCCGACGCGCCGGTCGTGGCCGGGACGTGGTCGGGCGGGGTGGCCGTCGGCGAGCCGCTCTTGGACACCGGGTCGGTGTGGGCGGGCCCGCCGTCGCGCAGGCCGGTCCCGCCCGCGCTGCATCCGGCCGCGAACAGCACAGTGCCGGCGAGGACGACCGTCCCCGCCGACATCAGCACCAGCGAACTTCTGCCCCTCGGGCATTGGCCGTTCAGGCCGCGCACCGCTCACGCCCCTCGTACCTGATGGTGTGGTCACCGCGGTGGTCACCGCGCTCCAGCGCGCGCATGTCCAGATCCCGGCTCTCCAGTTCCTGCCGGAGACGGGCCAGTGCGCGGTGCAGAGTGCTCTTCACAGTACCCGCAGACATCCCGAGCGCGGCGGCGGTCTCCTCGGTGCTCATCTGCTCCCAGTGTCGCAGCACGACGACGCTGCGCTGCTTGGGCGCGAGCACCTTGAGGATGTCCATCAGCAGGGCGCGGTCGGCGCGCTGGTCGGAGCCGTCCTCGACGCTCGCGTCCGGGAGCTGCTCGGTGGGGACCTCTTCGAGCTTGCGGGCGCGCCACCACTCGGTACGGGTGTTGATCATGACGCGGCGCATGTAGGCGTCGGCCAGGGACTTGTCGGCGATGCCGTCCCAGCGGCCGTACGTGCGCACCAAGGCGGTCTGCAGGAGGTCCTGCGCGTCCGTGGGGTCCGGAACCAGGCGCCGGGCACTGCGCAGGAGCGCGTCCTGCCGAGTGCGTACGTACTCTTCGAATCCGAGTACCTCGCCGTGCGCCATCTCAGACCGCCTCCGTCCCGTGCAACCGCTCGTCCGTTGCCTCTCGCCTTACGGATTTGAAGTTACGGAGGGGTTGTCACGGGCCTGTGCGGGCCAGCCTTCGGTGGGCGCACGGACACCCATAGGTTGTGTAACAGTGCCGTGAGCTGGGGTTTCGCCGGGATAAACGGAACCTCTGGCTCAGCTTGTGGAGGGGCTCGCCGGGGTGCTCGCGGCGGGGCTCGTGGGGGTGCTCGTGGGGGCGCTTGAGGGGGTCGCCGCGGGGGTGCCCTGCGGCAGCCGGTACATCCCCGCCGCGAGCGGCTCGACCAGCCCGTCCGAGACCAGCCCGTCAAGCGCCCGGGCCCGCTGCACGGGCTCGTCCCAGACGGTGTCGAGGACGGCCTGCGGAACCGGCCCGACCGCGTCCCGCAGCACCGCGAGCAGCTTGCCGCGCACCTGCCGGTCGGTCCCCGCGTACGTTTGCCCGCGCCGCGGCGGCCCGTCGTGGGCCGGCTTCCCGGCCAGTCGCCACGCACACAGCCCGGCCACCGGGCAGCGGGCACAGTCCGGGGACTTGGCGGTGCACACCAGGGCGCCGAGCTCCATCGACGCCGCCGCCCAGCGGGCCGCGGTGTCCTCGTCCTCGGGCAGCAGGGCCCGGGCCAGGCGCCGCTCGGCCGCGGTGGTGGCGTTCGGCGGGTACTCGACCCCGGTCGTGGTGCGGGCGAAGACCCGGCGCACGTTGGTGTCGAGCACGGCGTGCCGCTGCCCGTACGCGAAGGAGGCGACGGCCGCCGCCGTGTACTCGCCGATCCCGGGCAGCGCGAGCAGCTGCGCGTGCTCCCGCGGTACGTCGCCCCCGTGCCGCTCCGTTATCGCGACGGCCGCGCCGTGCAGGCGCAGGGCCCGCCGCGGGTAGCCGAGCCGCCCCCAGGCCCGTACCGCCTCGCCGGGGGCCTCGGCGGCCAGGTCGGCGGGGCGGGGCCACCGGGCGAGCCACTGCTCGTATACGGGCAGGACCCGGCTGACGGGGGTCTGCTGGAGCATGAACTCGCTGACCATGACCCCCCAGGGGCCGGCCTCGGGGCGGCGCCAGGGCAGGTCGCGGGCGTGCTCCTCGAACCAGGCGATGACCGGGGAGTGCAGCGCGTGGGACGCGTCGCGGGACGTCTCGGGGGAAGGGCTGGTGGATGCAGTCATGGCAACGGCATCCTGACACGTTTCACGGCTGTTGCGCGGGGCCCGGGCCGGTGAACCAGACAGCGGCGCGGCCTCCGCTCGCCCGCATGGCGGTGGTGATCGTACTGATCGGACCGGTCAGGGCGGGGACGGCGAACGCGGCCAGCGCCCCGCCGAGCAGCAGGCCGGCCAGTACGTCGTGGGGGTAGTGGACGCCGACGAAGACGCGGGAGAAGGCCATCAGCACCGCGAGCGGGACGGTCAGCAGCGCGAGGCGGCGTACGGCGAGGGCCAGCGCGACGGCGGCGGCGCCGGCGATGGCCGAGTGGTTGCTGGGGAACGACCAGTCGCCGGGGGCCGGGCAGGCGACGAGCGGGGCGGCCGCCCCGGCGACCGCCCGGCAGGGCCGTTCCTCGTCCACGGCGGACTTCACGAGCTCGGAGGCGACGTACGCGAGGGCTGTGGCGAGCGGCGCGGCGACGGCGAGGGCGACGGCCCGCGGGCCTGCTTCGGCGCGCGCACGCCACCACACGGCTATGAAGAGGAGGCCGAAGAGCAGCAGCCCGTACTCCGTCCAGACCTCGAACGCCGACCGCACCCAGCCGGGTGCGGAGCGGGCGGAGTCGGTGATGTCGCGGTAGAGGCCGGAGGAGTCCATGCTCACCGACCGTACCCAAAGCCGATCAAGTCCGGCATGGGACTCTTGGCCGATTCTCGACGGTCGGAGGTCGGCCCGCAGGATGATCATCGGCAAAACAAGCCGGTTGCGCGGCATGTGGGGCGCGGATCGGGCCGCGGACTCTCGTAAAGTTCCGTCCGTGGGATCTATGCGCAATCCGGTCGGGCCGCTCCCCTCCTCCATCTACTGGCGACGGAGGGCTGTGCTGGCGTCCGTCGTCGCCCTGCTCGCGCTCCTCGCCGTATGGACCGTCAGTTCCGGTGGGGGCAGGTCGAGTACGAACGGCAAGGGCGGCGACAAGGCGCCGAAGCCCGTCATGTCGATCACCCCCGGGCCGGCGGGGACGGGGCCGGCGATCAGTCAGGCACCGGGCGGGCGTGCGGAGTCGGGCGGCGGCGCGGGCAAGAACGGTGAACCGGGCGGCACTCCGGGCACGGGTTCCGCTTCGGGCGGTGGCGCCGGTTCCGGCGGCAGCGGCGGTACGGGTGGCGCCCCGCCCCAGGTCCCGGCGGACTCCCCCCTCCCCACATGTGCCCCGGGCGGGCTCCAGTGGGAGGTCAAGAGCGTGAAGAACGAGTACGAGACGAGCGAGAAGCCCCGCCTCGAACTGGTCGCGCGCAATGTCTCCGGCACGACCTGCAAGGTCGATCTCGGCCCGAAGCAGGCGGTCCTGACCATCCTTCAGGCGAGCACGAGCAAGGCGGTCTGGTCCTCGGCGGACTGCCCGTCGGGCGCGGGCAACGCGTTCTTCCGGGTGCCGGCGCAGGGCGAGACGAAGCAGTCGCTGGAGTGGGACAGGAAGTTCAGCGCCCCCGACCAGTGCCAGACGCCTCCGGCGGGGGCCGCGGCCCCGGACACGTACGTGGTGGAGGTCAAGTCCCCGGGCATGCCGGTGGCCCGGACCTCGTTCGTCCTGAAGCAGGACTGAGCAGGACTGAGCAGGACTGACCAGGACTGGGAAGGACTGGGAAGGACCGAGGCGTCCGGGGAGCGGAGCCCCCGGACGCCTCGGTCAGACGTAGCGTTCGAGGATCGAGGACTCCGCCAGCCGGGACAGCCCCTCGCGCACGCTGCGCGCACGGGCCTCACCGACGCCGTCCACGGCCTGGAGGTCGTCCACCGACGCGGCCAGCAGCTTCTGCAGGCCGCCGAAGTGCTCGACCAGCCGCTCGATGATGGCCCCCGGCAGCCGCGGAACCTTCGCCAGCAGCCGGTAGCCCCGCGGGGACACCGCCGAGTCCAGGGTCTCGGGCGAGCCCGTGTACCCCAGGGCCCGCGCCACGATCGCCAGCTCCAGCAGTTCCGGATGAGTCAGCGCGTCGAGCGCCGGCAGCGCCTCCTCCACCGTGCGGGAGCGCTTCGCCGTCGGCTCCGGCACGTAGTCCCGGATCACCAGCTCCCGCTCCTGCTCGATGCCGACCGTCAGCTCGTCCAGCTGGAGCGACAACAGTCGTCCGTCCGTGCCCAGCTCGACCACGTATTCAGCGATTTCCGTGGCAATGCGGCGAACCATTTCCAGCCGCTGCGCGACCGCCGTCACGTCGCGCACCGTGACCAGGTCCTCGATCTCCAGCGCGGACAGCGTCCCGGCGACCTCGTCCAGGCGGAGCTTGTACCGCTCCAGCGTGGCCAGTGCCTGGTTCGCCCGCGACAGGATCGCCCCGGACTCCTCCAGAACCCGCCGCTCCCCGTCCACGTACAGCGCGATCAGCCGCATCGACTGCGACACCGACACCACCGGGAAGCCGCACTGCTTGGAGACCCGGTCCGCGGTCCGGTGCCGCGTCCCCGTCTCCTCCGTCGGGATCGAGGCGTCCGGCACCAGCTGGACGCCCGCCCGCAGGATCTTGCTGAGGTCCTTGTCCAGGATCAGCGCGCCGTCGAGCTTGCACAGCTCGCGCAGCCGGGTCGCGGTGAACTCGACGTCCAGGACGAAACCGCCCGTGCACATCGCCTCGACGGACTTGTCCATCCCGAGGACGATCAGGCCGCCGGTGTTGCCGCGGACGATCCGTTCCAGACCGTCGCGTAGGGGCTGACCAGGTGCGACCGCGCTCAGCGAGGCGCGCATCATGGCCTCCTGCTTGGAGCTCGCGCCCGACTTCCCGGATGCTGCTGCCCCGTCCTTGGCTGCCACTGCACTCCTCCGGTTGCGGGTTGCGCCGCCTGCGTACGGCCGGGCGGACCAGCACAAAGTCTACCGGCGTGCGCTGCGCGCCCGCCGTGGCTTGGCCAGGTGCACTCCCGCGGGGCCCCGTACGGACCCCCTCACCAGCGGCTACTCCTCGGCCGCCACTCCCTTTACTCCTTGGCCGCCGCCCGCGAACGCCCGCGCGGCAGGACCCGCAGGGCCTCGCCCATGTCCGCGACCTCGATCACCTTCATCCCGGCCGGCACCTTCCCCGGATCGCCGGGCACCAGCGCGTGCGTGAAGCCGAGCCGGTGCGCCTCGGCGAGCCGCCGCTGTACGCCCGTCACCCGCCGGACCTCGCCCGCGAGCCCGACCTCGCCGATCGCCACGAGGTTCTTCGGCAGCGGCACGTCGCTCGCCGCCGAGGCCAGTGCGAGGGCGATCGCCAGGTCGGCGGCCGGCTCGGTCAGCTTCACCCCGCCCACGGTGGCGGAGTAGATGTCGCGCTTGCCGAGCGCGGTGATCCGGCCGCGCTGCTCCAGCACCGCCAGCATCATCGAGACGCGCGAGGTCTCCAGGCCCGAGGTGGTCCGCCGGGGCGAGGGGATCTGCGAGTCCACGGTCAGCGCCTGCACCTCGGCGACGAGCGGGCGCTTGCCCTCCAGGGTCACCGTCAGGCAGGTCCCGGGGACGGCCTCCGCGCGCCGGGTCAGGAACAGCCCGCTCGGGTCGGCGAGCCCGGTGATCCCCTCGTCGTGCAGTTCGAAGCAGCCGACCTCGTCGGTGGCGCCGTACCGGTTCTTCACGCCGCGTACGAGGCGCAGCCGCGCGTGCCGGTCGCCCTCGAAGCTGAGGACCACGTCGACGAGGTGCTCCAGCAGACGGGGGCCGGCGATCGCCCCGTCCTTGGTGACGTGCCCGACCAGCAGGGTGGCCATCCCGCGCTCCTTGGAGGCGCGGATCAGGGCCCCGGCCACCTCGCGGACCTGGGCCATGCCGCCGGGCGCGCCGTCGATCTCGGGCGAGGCGACGGTCTGTACGGAGTCCAGGACCAGCAACGAGGGCTGTACGGCGTCGAGGTGGCCCAGTACGGCGGAGAGATCGGTCTCGGCGGCGAGGAAGAGGTGGTCGTTGAGCGCGTTGATCCGGTCGGCCCGCAGCCGCACCTGGCTCGCCGACTCCTCGCCCGTGACGTAGAGGGTGCGGTGCGCTTCGCCGGCCGCCTTCGCCGCGACGTCGAGCAGCAGCGTCGACTTCCCGACGCCAGGCTCCCCGGCCAGCAGGACGACGGCGCCGGGCACGAGCCCGCCGCCGAGGACCCGGTCCAGCTCGTCCACGCCCGTGCTGCGGGCGGTCGCAGTCCGGCCGTCGACCTGCGCGATCGGGAGGGCGGGCGCCGAGACCCGGCCGGCGGCGGTGGTCCGTACGGCGGGCGCGCCGCCCATCTCCTCCACGGTGCCCCACGCCTGGCACTCGGGGCACCGCCCGAGCCATTTCGCGGTCGTCCAGCCGCACTCGGAGCAGCGGTAGGACGGCCGGTCCTTGGCGGATGAACGAGATGTACGGGCAGCCATGCGGCCCACGGTATCCGGAGCCTGTGACAGCGCCGACCGCTCGGCCGGGCAGCGCGGCGGGCGGCCCGGCGGATGGCCCGGCGGACGGCACGGCGTCAGGGCCGCAGTCAGCACACGTTCGATCTGTTCACCCGTAAGGGCTAAAACAGCTGAAGGCTTCACGGCCGTCACCGGCGTGCGGCCTACCTTCGCCAGGGTGAACAGCAGCAATCAGGAGAGCCCCGCCCAGCGCGCCGGCGCACACCGGGCGCACGGGCGCACGCCTCCCACGGGCCCCCCTGAACGCCCCGAGGGTCTCGAAGAAGACCGCGAGGGCCTCGCAGGCCTTGCAGGTCTCGAAGGCCTCGATCGAGAACAGCGGTCCCGGGCGCACCAGCCGTCCCAGCCGTCCCAGGCACCTCAGGTGCCGCCCCCGTTCCGGTATGAGCCGTACCTGGACGGCCTGTTCACCTACTGCCTGTCGGTCCTCTGCGACCACGACGCCGCCACCGAGGTCCTCGCCGAGGTCCTCGCCGTCGCCGAGCGGTACCCCGGCCGATGTCCCCACGAGGGCGACCGGCGGGCCTGGCTGTACGCCCTCGCCCGCTGGGCCTGCCTGCGGCGGCTGGCCGAGCACCGGCGGACCCGGCAGGGAGCGCATTCCGCCCGGCGCACGCCGGGGCGCAGGAACGCCGATCGCACCGAGCACACCGATCGCACCGATCACGCCGATCACGCCGATCACGCCGATCACGCCGATCACGCCGAGCGCGCGCCGGAGGCGTACCGTTCCGCCTCCCTCGACGTGAGCGCGTACCGGCGCACCGAGCTGGCCCGGCTCGCCTGGCCCGAGGCCGCCGGGACCACACCCGCGCAGCGCGAGGCCCTCGAACTCGCCGTCCGCCACCGCCTCGGCCTCCCCGAACTCGCCGCCGTCCTCGGCACGCCCCCCGCCCTCGCCCGGGAGCTGCTGGCCGGCGCCGCCTGTGAGGTGGAGCGGACCCGCGCCGCCCTCGCCGTCGTCGAGACCGGCGGCTGCCCGTCCGTATCCCGGCTCACCGGTGACGGCGACGGGCAGGTGCTGCTGTCCACCACCCTGCGCGCCGAGCTGGTCCGCCACGTCGACGACTGCCCGCGCTGCCGCCGCGTCGCCGAACGCGCCGACGCCGCGTCCCCCTGGCCCGGTACCGGCGGCATCGACGCCGCCCTCCCGCTGGTCCCCGCCCCGCGCACCGCCGTCCGCGCGGCCATGGTCCGTTCCGGCGGCCGCCGCGGGCGCCGGAACGGCCCGCGCTTCGACCGCACCGGCTTCCCGATGGCCCCCCGGGACCGCGCGGCCCGCCGCGACCGGCTGCGCGCGCGGGCCGTGACCACCACCGTCGTCGCCACCGTCGTCGCGGCCCCGGTCCTCGCGCTGTGGGCGGCGTACCGCGGCGCCCCGGAGACCGGCGAGCCCGTCGGCACGGACTCCACCCGGATCTCCGCGAGCGAGTCCGATTTCCCGGCCCTGCGGCAGGACGGCCGCCCGCTGCGCGGGTACGAGAACGCCGGCAACACCGCGCACGCCACCGGTGAGCCCGGCTTCGCCCCGGGCGGCGCGGACCCGGACGGCTCGGACGTCTCCGTCGAGGTGATCAGCGCCGGGGCGACCGGCGCCCCCGGCGACCGGGCGGGGACCCCCGGGCGGCTCTCCGTCGCCGCCTCCTCGCACGGGGGCACCACCATGCTCACGCTGACCGCGTCCGGCGGGGCCCCGGTGGACTGGCAGCTCTGGTCCGACGCTCCCTGGCTGAGGGCGAGCCGCTCCGCGGGCACGCTGGATCCCGGTGAATCGTCCACGGTGTGGATCACCGTCGACACCGCGGCCCAGCCGGTGGGTGCCTGGTCCGCCCGGATCGGGGTGGAGCCGGGCGGCGCGGTGATCTCCATCCAGGGCCGCGGCCGCCCGGCGCCCACGCCGGAGCCCGCGGACCCGACGCCGACACCGAGCCCGACGCCGCCGCCCACGCCGAAGCCGACGGAAACCCCGACTCCGACGCCGACCCCCACGCCGACCCCGACCCCGACGGCGAGCGCCTCGGCAGGAGGAACGGTTGGCCCGCCGGCGGACCCGAGCGGGCCGGGGCCGTCCTGAGGCTTACGGGGTGGCGGGGTCGGCGGGGTGCGGTGCCATCGGCAGCAGCGAGGAAAGCCGCGCCTCGCACAGCTTCACGAGGGCCTCGTACCCCTCCTTGCCCATCAGCTCGGTCAGCTCGGCGCGGTACGACACGTACACCGGATCGCCGGCGCCGTGCGCGGACGTCGCCGACGTGCACCACCAGTGCAGGTCGTGCCCGCCCGGACCCCAGCCGCGCCGGTCGTACTCGCCGATCGACACCTGGAGCACGCGGGTGTCGTCGGGCCGGTCGATCCACTCGTACGTCCGGCGGATCGGCAGCTGCCAGCACACGTCCGGCTTGGTCTCCAACGGCTCCTGGCCGCTCTTGAGCGCCAGGATGTGCAGCGAGCAGCCCGCCCCGGCGGGGAAGCCCGGCCGGTTGAGGAAGATGCACGCGCCGTCCCAGCGGCGGGTCTGCTTCTCCCCGTCGTCGTCGTGCTGCGTCCACCCGGTCTCGCTGCCGACGTCGTGGAACTGCCACAGCTCGGGGGTCAGCCGCGCCACGTGCTCGGCGACCCGCTTCTCGTCGTCCTCGTCCGAGAAGTGCGCGCCGAGGGTGCAGCAGCCGTCGTCGGCCCGCCCGGCCTGGATGCCCTGGCAGCCGCTGCCGAAGATGCACGTCCAGCGGGAGGTGAGCCAGGTCAGGTCGCAGCGGAAGATCTGCTCGGCGTCGGCGGGGTCGGGGAACTCCACCCAGGCCCGGGGGAAGTCGAGCCCCTTCTCATCGTCACGGGCAACCGAGGCCTTGGCCTTGGTCTTCTTGGTCGCCTTGGACTTGTTGGCCTTCTTCGTATTTGGCACAAACCCAAGCCTAAGGGCCCCTTACGTCACCCATACTCCAGCCGCACAGTAGCGTTTCCTCGTATGAGACTCGGTGTCCTCGATGTGGGTTCGAACACGATCCATCTGCTGGTGGTGGACGCGCACCCCGGCGCGCGCCCGCAGCCGGCGCACTCGCACAAGGTGGAATTGCGGCTGGCGGAGCTGCTCGACGAGCGCGGAGCGGTCACCCCGGAGGGCGTCGAGCGCCTCGTCTCGGTGATCGGCGAGGCGGCGCAGGCCGCCGAGGACAAGGGCTGCGAGGACGTGGTCCCCTTCGCGACCAGCGCCGTGCGCGAGGCCACGAACGCGGACGAGGTCCTGGCCAGGGTGCTGGCCGAGACCGGCGTCGACCTGCCCATCCTGAGCGGTGAGGACGAGGCGCGCCTGACGTTCCTGGCCGCCCGGCGCTGGTTCGGCTGGTCCGCGGGCAAGCTGCTGGTCCTCGACATCGGCGGCGGCTCGCTGGAGATCGCGTACGGCATCGACGAGGACCCCGACGCGGCGGTCTCGCTGCCGCTGGGCGCGGGCCGCCTCACCACGGGCTGGCTGCCGGGCGACCCGCCGGACCCGGCGGACGTACGGGCGCTGCGGCGGCACGCGCGGGCCCAGATCGCCCGTACGGTCGGGGAGTTCAGCCGGTTCGGGGCGCCGGACCACGTGGTGGCGACGTCGAAGACCTTCCGTCAGCTGGCCCGCATCGCGGGCGCGGCCCGCTCGGCGGACGGCCTGTACGTCCAGCGGGACCTGACCCGCAAGTCCCTGGAGGAGTGGGTCCCGCGGCTCGCGGCGATGACCACCGCCCAGCGCTCCGCCCTCCCGGGCGTCTCGGAGGGCCGCGCGTCCCAGCTGCTGGCGGGAGCCCTGGTCGCGGAGGGCGCGATGGACCTCTTCGGCGTGGACGAACTGGAAATCTGCCCCTGGGCCCTCCGCGAGGGCGTGATCCTCCGCCGCCTGGACCACCTCCCGTCCTGACGGACTCGGTACGGGGCACCTGCGGCGCGGAGCCGTACGCCCCGGGCAGCGCCGGTACGGGGCCTGCGGCGGTGACGCGGGTACGGGGCCCGCGACGCGGGCGGGCGCTGTCGGCGCGGCCGGGGCTTCGGGGGCTTCGGGGGCTTCGCCGGGGCGGGGCCTTCACCCCCTTGCTCCACCACCGCGCGGCGGTGGCTGCCCACCCGCCCCCCGGGGTCGGCACGGGCAGCATTTCGCTCAGGCAAGCGCCGCCTGCAAGACCAGGGCTTCGGGGCCGGTAGCCCACTGATCGGCATCGGGGAGGGTTTGGGGTTTCCCGCCAGTCCCATCGTCTCTCCGTGTCGGGCCGGGCCCTCAAGGACGCTCCCTGCGGTCGCGTCGCTCCGCGACGGCCTTCGGCCGCCCTTGACCGCCCGCCCCGCCCCGGAAAGACAAGGACTGCCGGGAAGCCCCAAAAGGACGGTCACCGGGCACAGGCCTTGAGCAGGGCGGCATCAGCGCCGCCAAGGCCCGGTCCCGGGAACGCCCGGCTGCCCAGCCGGGTCCCGTGAACAGACCCGCTCCGGTTCGGGGCGGCCCAGCCGTAGCCGGACAGCGACCACCCCCCCATCGGCGTCGGGCAGGCGAGCGCCACGCGACAGATCGCTACGCGCTTCGGTCGGCATGGCGTCCGGCGGCCGTCTGGGCGCGCTCATGAGGGACGGGGGCGGGTCCCGGATTGAGCGTGTTGGGCTCCGTCCGGCTGGCGCTCGGGTCCGTGGCAGGTTCCACGTTGTCGACCGACGTGGAGAATTCACGGCCCGATGCGGCCCGGATGTAGGCCAGATCCATCCAGTACTCCCGGGCGGCCACGGCCGAGACGTTCTCGTTGATCACTGCCATCAGCTCGCCCTCCGCACCGGACGCGACATCGCGCACCCGACGGCGCAGCAAGGGGTGCGGTTGGTACTCGTAGGCCTCAGACATCGGACCGCTCACCTGCGCTGCGCAGGAACCGCTGCCAGCCGGCATTGGCACGGGCCACCAGCTGGGGGCTGGGGTTCGCTGGCGGGGCGGGCCAAGTGGGAGCTGTGTGCGTTGGCTTGGGGCGTTCGTCTGCGCTGTTCGTGTTCATGGGCCGATGATGGGCTGGCACGAAGAGGGGCAGATAGGTCATCGTGCGGCCATCGGTGGCCACGTGGCGGCCATGGCCGGGGACAGATGCGATGACACCTCAAGCTGGGGCCATGGGCCACCGCAATGACGCTCTCCGGGCAGCGCGACTTCGCGTCGGCTGGCGCACCATGGACCAGGCCGCGAAGGGTTTATCCGCACATGGGCGGCAGCTCCTCGACGATCGGCACTTCGACGTGTCGCCGCGCACGTGGCGGCGGTGGGAGGGCGAGCGCCCGGGCTGGCCGCCTGCGGAGACCGCTGTCGTGTTGCACGACGTGTTCGGCCAGTGGCCCGAGGATCTGGGATTCACGACGCCCGACGGCTGGATCCGTCCCGAGACACACCAAGAGGGCGCCGTGAACCGACGGCAGTTCGTATCCGCTACCGCCGCGGCTCTCCTTGCCGGGCCGACCGCGCCCCAGCACGTCGACCCCGCCCTCGTCGACTACTTCCAGCAGCAGCTCGAAGGGCACTACCGAGCCGACATGTACCTCGGCCCTCACGATCTGATCGGTACCGTCAGCGCGCAGTACCAACTGATCGACAAGCTCATCCGTTCAGCGAAAGGCGAGGTACGGCGTGGTCTCCTGCGCGCCGGGGCTGCCTATGCCGCGCTCGTCGGCTGGCTTTACCAGGACGCGGGCGATCTCGGCGCTGCCGCGTTCTGGAGGGGCGTCACCCAGGAGATCGCGGTCAGGTCCCGCGACCCGCACCTCATCGGGTACAGCCTGGTGAACCAGGCTCAGGTCCGTACGGATCTTGGCGATGGCTGCGGGGTCATCGACCTGTGTGAGGCCGTCCTCGACGAATCGGACGGACTCTTTCCCAAGGTGAGGATCATGGCCATGCAGCAGCAAGCGCACGGCGCCAGCCTCACGGGTGACCGGACCGCCGTCGATCGGCTCATCGATGCGGCCGGGGGACTTCTCTCCCGTGTCGACGATGACTTGCCCTGGGGCAATGCCTGTCGCAGGACTCCGGGGTACCTGGAAGTGCAGCGCGCCACGTGTTACGGACGACTCGGTCTTGGTCGGGAAGCAGGCTCGCTCTGGGCGCAGGTCCTGGACGGAGTACCCGCCACCGCTCGCCGGGACCGTGGTGTGTACCTAGCCCGACAGGCCACGGCGGCGGCTGCGGCGAGGGATCCCGACCACGCGGTCGAGATCGCCCGCCAGGCAGTGGAGATCGCCGTCGAGACCCGGTCCGCGCGTATGTGCCGTGAACTCGCCACTCTGGAGCGGGTGATGCGTCCGTGGCACGATGCCCCGGTAGGCCGGGACCTGGCCGAGGTCCTGGCGCCTGTGAACGAGGGGGGCTGACATGGCCGTACCGAAGCCGCTGTCCGACCAGGAGATTGCGGAGCGCCTGGGAGGCCTGCCGGGCTGGGAGCGGAAGGGTGACGAGATCACCCGTGTGTACGAGATCCGCTACCACGCCGCGGTGGCGGCGATCGTGACCATCGCGGACCGGTCCCGGCGGATCCACCATCATGCCGACCTCGATCTGCGCATCGATCACCTGCGGGCGTCCATCACGACGCACGACGCCGGGTACCGGCTCACCGCCGCAGATTTCGACCTTGCGCACCGGATCGACATGATCGTCGCCGCGCACCAGGCCCTCCCGCTGGATTGACCCCCGCTTCGGGTGTGTCCCCTTCCGTCGGTGAGGGGGATGGGTGGCCGCGGTTCCCGTGGTTGCTGAGGCGTTGACCGGTCCGGCGGCGGTGTGTGGGGTGGTGATCGTCACGGCGGGGGAGGGGGGTGGGACCGTACTCTGTCTCCGTGGCAGAACCTGTTCGGATCCCGAGTGCGAAAGTCGCGCTTTCCACTGCCTCCGTATATCCGGAGTCGACGGCTACCGCCTTCGAGATCGCCGCGCGCCTCGGGTACGACGGCGTCGAGGTGATGGTCTGGACGGATCCGGTCAGCCAGGACGTCGATGCCCTGCGGCGGCTGTCGGATCAGTACCAGGTGCCGATCCTCGCCGTGCACGCGCCCTGTCTGCTCATCACGCAGAGGGTGTGGTCCACCGATCCTTGGACCAAGCTCCAGCGGGCGCAGGCCGCGGCCGAGCGGCTGGGGGCGTCCACCGTCGTCGTGCACCCGCCGTTCCGCTGGCAGCGGCAGTACGCGCGGGACTTCGTCGGCGGGATCTGGCGGATGGCCGACGAGACCGACGTGCGGTTCGCCGTCGAGAACATGTACCCGTGGCGGTACCGGGACCGCGAGATGCTGGCCTATGCCCCCGAGTGGGACGTGACCAAGGACGACTACCGGCATTTCACCGTTGATCTCTCGCATACCGCTACCGCCCGGACCGACGCCACCGAGATGATCGACCGCATGGGGGACCGGCTCGCGCACGTGCACCTCGCCGACGGAAACGGTTCGGCGAAGGACGAGCACCTGGTGCCGGGGCGGGGGACGCAGCCGTGTGCCGAGTTGCTGGAGCGGCTCGCCCGGGTCTCCTTCGACGGGCACGTCGTCATCGAGGTCAACACCCGCCGCGCGATGTCCTCCGCCGAGCGCGAGGCCGACCTCGCCGAGGCGCTGGCCTTCACCCGGTTGCATCTGGCCTCCAGCGCCGCGCCGATCAGGACCCGCCGGCCGTGACGGAACCGGTCAAGCCGCGCCGCGGGCCCGGCCGGCCCCGCCAGGACGAGGCCGACGAGGGCCCCGGCACCCAGGAGCGGATCCGGCTCGCCGCCCGCGAGGTGTTCGCGGAGCGCGGGTACGACAAGACCTCCGTACGCGGCATCGCGAAGGTCGCCGGCGTGGACCCGGCGCTGGTCCACCACTACTTCGGCAGCAAGGACGACCTCTTCGCCGCCGCCATCGAGGTCACGATGGAGCCCGCCCTGGTCGTCCCCGCCATCGTGGGGGAGGGCCCCGAGGGCATCGGGGAGCGGCTGGCACGCTATTTCCTGGGCATCTGGGAGAACCCGGTCACCCGGGCGCCCCTGCTCGCCGTCATCCGCTCCGCCCTCACCCACGAGGCCGCGGCGGCGGTGCTGCGCCGGCTGGTCCTGCGCCGGGTCCTGGAACGGGTCGCGGCCGACCTCGACGTCCCCGACCCCACCTTCCGCGCCGAGCTCGCCGCCTCCCACATGATCGGCATCGCGCTCCTGCGGTACGTGGTCCAGGTCGAGCCCCTCGCGTCCGCCGACCCGGAGGACATCGTCGCCCTGGTGGCGCCCACCCTCCAGCGTTACCTGACCGAGGAATGAGCCGCCCGTATCGACATGCGGACCACCTGTCCGCATCGCGGGCCGGGAGCGTAGCCTCGTAACCGAGCCATATCCACAGTCATGCACAGTCGCGGCGGGCGTGCGAACGCCACCGCACTCATGGGGAGTGAACCCGATGCCCGAGCTGAGGTCCCGTACCGTCACCCACGGCCGCAACATGGCGGGCGCACGCGCCCTTATGCGTGCGTCGGGCGTAGCGAGCGCGGACATCGGGAAGCCGATCATCGCGGTCGCCAACTCCTTCACCGAGTTCGTCCCCGGCCACACCCACCTGGCCCCGGTCGGCCGGATCGTCTCCGACGCCATCCGCGCCGCCGGCGCGATCCCGCGCGAGTTCAACACCATCGCGGTCGACGACGGCATCGCCATGGGGCACGGCGGCATGCTGTACTCCCTGCCCTCCCGCGACCTGATCGCGGACAGCGTGGAGTACATGGTCGAGGCGCACTGCGCCGACGCGCTCATCTGCATCTCCAACTGCGACAAGATCACCCCCGGCATGCTGATGGCCGCCATGCGCCTCAACATCCCGGTCGTGTTCGTGTCGGGCGGCCCGATGGAGGCCGGCCAGGCCGTCCTCGTCGACGGCACCGTCCGCAAGCTCGACCTGATCGACGCCATGGTCGACGCCTCCAACGAGAACGTCTCCGACGAGGACGTACTGCGCATCGAGGAGAACGCCTGTCCGACCTGCGGGTCGTGCAGCGGCATGTTCACCGCCAACTCCATGAACTGCCTCGCCGAGGCCATCGGTCTCGCGCTCCCCGGCAACGGCTCCGTCCTCGCGACGCACACCGCCCGCCGCGCCCTGTACGAGGACGCCGGCCGGACGGTCGTCGAGATCACCAAGCGGTACTACGAGCAGGACGACCACTCGGTCCTGCCGCGCTCCATCGCGACCCGCCAGGCCTTCGAGAACGCCATGGCCCTCGACATCGCCATGGGCGGCTCGACCAACACGATCCTGCACCTGCTGGCCGCCGCGCAGGAGGCGGGCCTGGAGTACGACCTCACCGACATCGACGAGGTGTCGAGGCGGGTCCCGTGCCTGGCCAAGGTCGCGCCGAACGTGGCGCCCGGCGGTACGTACTACATGGAGGACATCCACCGCGCCGGCGGCATTCCCGCCATCCTCGGTGAGCTGCACCGCGGCGGGCTCCTGAACAAGGACGTCACGACGGTCCACTCGGAGAACCTGGAGGACTGGCTGGCGAAGTGGGACGCGCGCAGCGGCACGGCCTCGGAGGAGGCCATGGAGCTGTGGCACGCTGCCCCCGGCTGCGTCCGCTCCGCCACCGCCTTCTCGCAGTCCGAGCGCTGGGACAACCTCGACCTGGACGCCGAGGGCGGCTGCATCCGGTCGGTGCAGCACGCGTACTCCAAGGACGGCGGGCTGGCGGTCCTGCGCGGCAACATCGCGGTCGACGGCTGCGTCGTGAAGACGGCCGGCGTCGACGAGTCGATCTGGACCTTCGAGGGCCCGGCGGTCGTCTGCGAATCGCAGGACGAGGCGGTAGACAAGATCCTCCGCAAGGAGATCAAGGCGGGCGACGTCGTCGTCATCCGGTACGAGGGCCCGCGCGGCGGCCCCGGCATGCAGGAGATGCTCTACCCGACCTCGTTCCTGAAGGGGCGCGGGCTCGGCAAGGTCTGCGCGCTGGTGACGGACGGCCGTTTCTCCGGAGGCACCTCGGGCCTGTCCATCGGACACGCCTCCCCGGAGGCGGCCTCGGGCGGCGACATCGCCGTCGTCGAGGACGGCGACCGCATCCGGATCGACATCCCCAACCGCTCGATCGAGCTGCTGGTGGACGAGGCCACGCTGGCCGCCCGCCACGCGGCCCTCGGCGGCGTCTACGCCCCGAAGAACCGCGAACGCAAGGTCTCGGCGGCGCTGCGCGCGTACGCGGCGATGGCGACCAGCGCCGACAAGGGCGCGGTCCGCGACGTGAGCAAGCTGGGCGTCTGACGACGGCCGGGCGTCTGACGACCCCCCGTGCCCCCACTGCGCACCGGATCCACCGCGAACCCCGTCGGGAACCCCCGGCGGGGTTCGCCGCTTCCGGCTGCGCCGGGGCCGGTCACCACCGCGTGGGGTCGGCGGCGTCGACCGCGAAGACCGTGCCGTCCGGGGCCGTTGCGTAGACCCGGCCGGCAGCGGGGACCGGGGCCGGCAGGGTCGCCGTGAAGCCGTCGCGGCCGTCGCCCGGGCGCGGCCGCGTCTGGCCCACCAGCCGCCCGGTCCCGGCATCGACCGCCAGCAGCCGTCCGTCCGGCGCCGTCAGGTGGATCCGGCCGTCGGCCGCCACCGGACGGGACGTCACGGCCAGGCCCGTCTCCAGCCGCCACTGCTCCCGCTCGGCGCCCACCGCGATCAGCGCACCCGAGACCCCGGCCGCGTACACGACCCCGTCCGCGCCCACCGCCGCCTCCGCGTCGTACAGCGGCACCGACAGCCGGACCCGCCGTACCGCCTGTGTCGCCGCATCCACCCGGACCACCGCGCCGGTCTTGCCCTCCGTATCGACCTCCAGCAGGTACAGCCCGCCCCGCGCGGCCCCGACCGGCCGCAGCCGCCCCGCCGTCCGCAGCTGCCAGCGCACCGCCCCGTTCGCCGGATCCACCGCCAGCAGCTGCGAGCTCCCGCCACCGCTGTCCGGCGTCGACACGTACACCGCCGCGCCGTCGCCCCACCACACGGAACCCACCCCGCCGAGCTGCTTCGTCCACCGCACGGCCCCGCTCGCCGCGTCGAGGGCCGTCACGCTCCCGTTCGGCGCCACGAGCAGCACCTGCCCGCCCGCCGCCACCGCCCGCGCGCCGTCCGGCAGCTTGTGCTGCCAGCGCTCGGCGCCCGTACCCGGATCCAGCGCCTGCAGCGTCCCGTCGCCCGGCGCGGCCACGAGCACCAGCCCGCCCCCGTGCATCGGCGCACCGTCCGCCGCCGTCCGGGTCGCCGGGGCAGCCGCCTTCACCGACCACACCACCGAGCCGTCCGCCGGGTCGAGCCGGGCCGCCGCCACCCCCGGCCCGGCGCAGTACAGGGCCGCCGCCTCCCCCCAGGAACAGGCCCCGGTCCGATTGCCCGCCCTCGGCTCGCCCACTGCGACCGCCCACGGTACGAACGGCTTCGCCGGCGCCGGACCGGTCTTCGCGGCGATCTGCCCCGGCGGTCCGGCCCCCGCCCCGAAGTGCAGGTACCCGCCCACGGCCCCGCCCGTCAGCAGCAGCCCGACCGCCGCCGCGACCACCGCCCGAGCCCTGCGCCGCCCCTGACCGGCGTGACCGGCATGACCCGCGTGATCGGCCTGGCCGGCTCGACCGGTCTCGACGGCGATCCGCTCCCGCCGATGGGTGGCTTCGGCAGCCGACCCCGCCACGACCGGCCGCCGCGGCTGCGGCACGAACACCTGCGTGTCCTCGGAGGTCGGGTACGCCACCGCCCGCATCTCCGCGATCAGCTCCTCCGCGGTGGGCCGGTCCGCCGGCTCCTTCGCCAGGCACCGCGCCACGAGCGGTACGAGCTGCTCCGGCAGCCCGGTCAGATCGGGCTCGGCGTGCACGACCTGGTACGCCACCAGGTAGTGGCTGTCGGAGTCGAACGGCCCGTGCCCCGTCGCCGCGTGGACGAGTACGGCGCCCAGCGCGAAGACGTCCGCGGCCGAGCCGACCTCCCGCGGGCGCTGGAACTGCTCCGGCGCCATGTACGGCGGCGTCCCGATCAGCTTCCCCGTCTCGGTCCGCAGATCGCTGTCCGCCGGCCGCGAGATGCCGAAGTCGATGACCCGCACCCCGTCCGGGGCCATCAGTACGTTGCTGGGCTTGAGGTCCCGGTGGACGACCCCCGCCCGGTGGATGTCCCGCAGCGCCTCCGCCAGCCCCGCGGCGAGCCGGGCCAGCTCGACCGGGTCCAGCACCCGCTCCCGTACGCGCTCGGCCAGTGTCGGGGAGTCGATGAACAGGGTGGCCATCCACGGCCGTTCGGCATCCGGATCCGCGTCCACGACGGGCGCGGTGAAGGCCCCGCTCACCCGCCGCGCGGCGGCGACCTCCTGCCGGAAGCGGGCCCGGAACTCCGGATCGACCGCGTGCTCGGCGTGCACGATCTTGACGGCGAGTTTCAGCCCCGAACCCGAGGTGGCCAGATGGACGACGCCCATCCCGCCGGAACCGAGCACCGATTCCAGCCGGTACTGGCCGGCGTACTCAGGAAAGCCCACGTAGTCCGCGCGCAGCGAATGCACCGCTCAACCACCCCCGCCGGAGCCTAGTCGATGGGCCGTACGAATCTCCAAGGGTCCTGCTACCCTGCGCGAGTTGCGCACGGCAACACCCGTGGGGGGAGATTTCACATGTCCGTGGAGAACGATTCCAGCCAAGTCCAGAGCCTGGCCGCCGACTCGGGATTCCAGACGTTTCCGGTCGCTCCGGGGTACCGCGTGAACGTCCGCAGCGGCCCGGGGACGAACTACTCGGTCATCGACACCCTGCCGTACGGCGCGAGCGTCTCGATCCGCTGCCAGTGCGACGGCACGACCGTCTCGGGCCCGTACGGCACGTCGGACATCTGGGACTGCATCGGCAACGGACGCTTCATCTCCGACGCGTACGTCAAGACCGGCACCGACGGCTACGTCGCGAACCGCTGCGGCTGAGCCCCTGAGCCCCTGAGCCCCTGAGCCCCTGAGCCCCTGAGGCCGGGGCCCCGGGGCCCCGGCCGTCCGCCGCCTGCCGCCCGTCTGCCACGTGAGACGACCCCGGCAGGGCCGGCGCGGCGAGGGATAATCGCCGGTGTGAGCGACGACGACCAGCGAGACCAGATCCCCGCCGAGCCGGCCGCGCAGGCCCCTGCGGCCCCCGCCGGGCCCGAGCCCGAGCCGATCCGGTTCTTCGGCACCACGTGGGTGAACCACGATGGCGGCTACGCCCTGCGCCGCGCCGCCATGGCCGCCGGTTCGCTCGTCACCGCCGTCGCCGCGGCCGTGCTGCTCCGCCTCTCCTACGAGGGCCTGGAGATCGGCAACGTCGGCCCGTTCCTCAGCATCTCCGTCGTCGTCCTCTTCGCGATCGCCAGCTCCATCGCCTTCGTCAAGACCTGGGACTCCTTCAGCCGCCGTCCCGCCCCGTCCTCCGACGAGGCCGCCCTCAAGGGCCTGAAGACGATCGGTTTCATCGGCTCCCTCATCGCGTACTTCCTGCGCTGCTTCTTCGAGGCCCCCGGCGAGAAGCTGCGCCGCGCCGAGTACGAGCGCGCCACCGCCGAGTTCGCCCGCCGCCGCAGCACCCGTACGGGCAACCCGGCCGCGCGCCGCCCCAAGCGGAAGAAGTAGCCCCGCCCGCCACCGCCCTGTTGACGCCCCGGCTCAGTCAGGAGCATTATTCATCACATGATGAATAACCCGCAGGCGTCGCCCGGCGAGCCCGCCCCGCCTGCCCCGCCCGCCGTCCACGCCCGCGGGCTCACCGTCCGCCGCGGCACAGGCCGCAGCCCCAGCACCGTCATCGACTCCATCGCCTTCGACGTCCCCCGCGGCCGCATCACCGGCCTCCTCGGCCCCTCCGGCTGTGGCAAATCCACCCTCATGCGCTCCATCGTCGGCACCCAGGCCCACGTCACCGGCACCCTCGACGTCCTCGGCCGCCCCGCCGGCTCCCCGGAGCTCCGCTCCCGCATCGGCTACGTCACCCAGGCGCCCTCCGTCTACGACGACCTCACCATCCGCCAGAACCTCGACTACTTCGCCGCCGTCCTCGACCCGGGCCGCGCCGCCGCCGACCGCCGCCGCTCCACCGTCACCCGCGCCATCGCCGACGTCGACCTCACCACCCACGCGGGCGCCCTCGCCGGCAACCTCTCCGGCGGCCAGCGCAGCCGCGTCTCCCTCGCCGTCGCGCTCCTCGGGACCCCCGAGCTCCTCGTACTCGACGAGCCCACCGTCGGCCTCGACCCCGTCCTGCGCCGCGACCTGTGGAACCTCTTCCACGACATCGCCGCCACCCGCGGCGCCACGATCCTCGTCTCCTCCCACGTCATGGACGAGGCCGAGCGCTGCCACGAACTGCTCCTCATGCGCGAGGGCCGCATCCTCGCCCAGGACACCCCCGACGCACTGCGCACCCGTACGCACTCCGCCACCGTCGAGGAGGGCTTCCTGCGCCTCGTCGACGAGGCCGAGGCCGAAGCCGAAGCGAAGACCGAGGTCATCCGATGAGCGCCGCCCGCACCGCCGCCACCGCCGCCCGCGTCCTGCGCCAGCTGCGCCACGACCCGCGCTCCATCGCGCTGATGCTGCTGGTCCCCGTACTGATGCTGACGCTGCTGCGCTTCGTCTTCGACGGCGATGCCCGCACCTTCGACGGCATCGGGGCGTCCCTCCTCGGGATCTTCCCGCTCATCACCATGTTCCTGGTGACCTCGATCGCCACCCTGCGCGAGCGCACCTCCGGCACCCTCGAACGCCTCCTCGCCATGCCGCTGGGCAAGGGCGACCTCATCGCCGGCTACGCCCTCGCCTTCGGGGCCGTCGCCGTCGTCCAGTCGCTCCTCGCCACCGGCCTCGCCCTCTGGATCCTCGGCCTCGACGTCGTCGGCTCGCCCTGGCTGCTCCTGCTCGTCGCCCTGCTCGACGCGCTCCTCGGCACCGCCCTCGGCCTGTTCGTCTCCGCCTTCGCCGCCAGCGAGTTCCAGGCCGTCCAGTTCATGCCGGCCGTGATCTTCCCGCAGCTCCTGCTGTGCGGCCTGTTCGCCGCGCGCGACACCATGCACCCCGTCCTCGAAGGCCTCTCGGACGTGCTGCCCATGTCGTACGCCGTCGACGGCATGACCCAGGTCCTCACCCACACCGACATGACCGCCGACTTCGTCCGCGACGCCGTGATCGTCGCCGCCTGCGCGCTGCTCGTCCTGGCCCTCGGCGCGGCCACCCTCCGCCGCCGTACGCCCTGACCGGGCCCTGACCGCACTGCGGACACCGCCTCGCCGCTCCGCGCACGGGTGCAAGGATGAGGAGGGAGAAGCCAGCACACGTGCAAGAAAGTTCGGCGAGGTGAATCGGGCATGACCCAGACAGTCGCAGTCCTCGGTACCGGCAAGATCGGCGAGGCCCTGCTCAGCGGAATGATCCGCGGCGGCCGGCCCGCCTCCAAGCTCCTCGTCACCGCCCGCCGCCCCGAACGCGCCGAGGAGCTCCGCGCCCGCTACGGCGTCGAGGCCGTCAGCAACGCCGAAGCCGCCAAGCGCGCCGACACCCTCATCCTCACCGTCAAGCCGCAGGACATGGGCAAGCTCCTCGAAGAGCTCGCCCCGCACATCCCGGCCGACCGCCTGGTTATCAGCGGCGCCGCCGGCATCCCCACCTCCTTCTTCGAGGAGCGGCTCGCCCCGGGCACCCCCGTCGTCCGCGTCATGACGAACACCCCCGCCCTCGTCGACGAGGCCATGTCCGTCATCTCGGCCGGCAGCCACGCCACCGCCGAACACCTCGCCCACACCGAGGAGATCTTCGGCGGCGTCGGCAAGACCCTGCGCGTCCCCGAGTCCCAGCAGGACGCCGCCACCGCCCTCTCCGGCTCCGGACCGGCGTACTTCTACTTCCTCGTCGAGGCGATGACCGACGCCGGCATCCTCCTCGGCCTGCCCCGCGCCCAGGCCCACGACCTCATCGTCCAGGCCGCCATCGGCGCCGCCGTGATGCTCCGCGACAGCGGCGAGCACCCGGTCAAGCTCCGCGAGGCCGTCACCTCCCCGGCCGGCACCACCATCAACGCGATCGTCGAGCTCGAACGGCACGGCGTACGGGCCGCCCTGATCGCAGCCCTGGAAGCGGCCCGCGACCGCAGCCGCGAACTCGCCTCCGGCAACAGCTAAGAGGACGGCGGTACGGGCCCCCGCACGAGCGGGGGCCCGGTACCCGCGGGGGCCCGTACGGCCCGGTGTCCTTCAGGGCTCCAGCAGCCCGATGGCCCGGTACGCCCGGTCCACGATCGGCCGCGCCAGCGCCCGCGCCCGCCCGGCCCCGTCCCGCAGCACCTTCTCCACCGCCGCCGGATCGGCGGCCAGCTCGGCGTGGAGCTCCTGCACCGGCCGCAGCAGCTCCACCACCGCGTCGGCGACGTCCCGCTTCAGCGCCCCGTACCCGCTGTACTCCTCCGCGAGGGCGGCCGGATCCCCGCCGGTGCAGGCGGCCAGGATGTCCAGCAGGTTCGCGACCCCCGGCCGCGCCTCCCGGTCGTAGAGCACCCCGCCGTCCCCGCTGTCGGTCACGGCCCGCATGACCTTCTTCCGGATCACCCCGGGCTCGTCCAGCATGAACACGACCCCGGGCCCCGCCCCGCCGGACTTCCCCATCTTCGAGGTCGGCTCCTGGAGGTCCATCACCCGCGCGGCCACCTGCGGCAGCGTCGCCCTCGGCACCGTGAACGTCTGCCCGTACCGCTGGTTGAACCGCACCGCCAGATCCCGGGCCAGCTCCACGTGCTGCCGCTGGTCCTCACCGACCGGGACCTCCTCGGTCCCGTACGCCAGGATGTCGGCGGCCATCAGCACGGGATACGTCAGCAGCGACAGCCGTACGCCCTCCCCGGTCGCCTGCGCCCGCGCGGACTTCTCCTTGTACTGGATCATCCGGCGCATCTCCCCGTCGGTGGCGGTGCACTCCAGTACGTACGAGAGCCGGGTGTGTTCGTCCACGTGGCTCTGCATGAACAGGGTGCATTTCTCCGGGTCCAGCCCGGAGGCGAGGAACAGGGTCGCCGCCTGCCTGCTGAGCCGGCGCACCCGCGCGGGATCGTGCTCGACGGTGAGCGCGTGCAGGTCCACGACGCAGAACAGCGCCTCGTCCGGCTCCTGGTCGGCGGCGACCCACTGCCGGAGGGCCCCCAGGTAGTTCCCCAGCGTCAGGTGCCCGGTCGGCTTGATCCCGCTGAAGATCCTCGTCATGTCCTGTCTCCCTGTTCGTGGCTGGTGTGGGGACCGCCGCGTCGGGCGACCGAGCCACTCCCGGGAGGGACAAACAGAAACGGCCGCCGTAAGCGGCGGCCGTGAGCGCATGCGTGCTCGCGTGGAAGGTCGGCCGCCGTCAGGCGGCCCACCAGCGAAGGCTGGACGTGAGCGCATGCGTAGTCATGGGGATCAGGCTAGCCCTTCCGGTGGCCCCTGTCCCGGGGTTGACACACCTGACCGGGGTCCGTAAGGTTCTTCGAGTTGTCCGACGTGAGCGCCGACCCCGGTCGGTCCCCGGACAGCCATCCCGCACTACACATTCGAACGAACGACGCACTGTGTCGTCTCGTTTTCATGCGTATTTGCGAATGAGGAATCTGCGTCCAAGGACGCAGCCGCCGATTAGGTTCGGGGGCAAGGAATCCGCTACTGTCTCACTCGCCGCAAGGGCCCAACAGCCCAAGCGGCGGAACCCGCTGACTGGGAGTCAGGCCCGAAAGGATCTGATAGAGTCGGAATCGCCGGAAAGGGAAAACGCGAAAGCGAAGAACCCGGAAAGCGAGCGGAACTGACTCTGATAGAGTCGGAAACGCAAGAACGAAGAGCGAAAGCCCGGAGGAAAGCCCGAGAGGGTGAGTACAAAGGAAGCGTCCGTTCCTTGAGAACTCAACAGCGTGCCAAAAATCAACGCCAGAAGTTGATACCCCGTCCACTTCGGTGGATGAGGTTCCTTTGAAAAAGACCTGTGAGGTCGCCTTCGGGTGATGCTTGCAGGCAACAACACAGCGAGGACGCAGTGGTCAGTCGGTCATATTCCGACATGACTGACCCGCTCTAAGTGTGTGTGTACCGGATTACCGGTAAACATTCATGGAGAGTTTGATCCTGGCTCAGGACGAACGCTGGCGGCGTGCTTAACACATGCAAGTCGAACGATGAAGCCCTTCGGGGTGGATTAGTGGCGAACGGGTGAGTAACACGTGGGCAATCTGCCCTTCACTCTGGGACAAGCCCTGGAAACGGGGTCTAATACCGGATAATACTCCTGCCTGCATGGGCGGGGGTTGAAAGCTCCGGCGGTGAAGGATGAGCCCGCGGCCTATCAGCTTGTTGGTGGGGTAATGGCCCACCAAGGCGACGACGGGTAGCCGGCCTGAGAGGGCGACCGGCCACACTGGGACTGAGACACGGCCCAGACTCCTACGGGAGGCAGCAGTGGGGAATATTGCACAATGGGCGAAAGCCTGATGCAGCGACGCCGCGTGAGGGATGACGGCCTTCGGGTTGTAAACCTCTTTCAGCAGGGAAGAAGCGAAAGTGACGGTACCTGCAGAAGAAGCGCCGGCTAACTACGTGCCAGCAGCCGCGGTAATACGTAGGGCGCAAGCGTTGTCCGGAATTATTGGGCGTAAAGAGCTCGTAGGCGGCTTGTCACGTCGGATGTGAAAGCCCGAGGCTTAACCTCGGGTCTGCATTCGATACGGGCTAGCTAGAGTGTGGTAGGGGAGATCGGAATTCCTGGTGTAGCGGTGAAATGCGCAGATATCAGGAGGAACACCGGTGGCGAAGGCGGATCTCTGGGCCATTACTGACGCTGAGGAGCGAAAGCGTGGGGAGCGAACAGGATTAGATACCCTGGTAGTCCACGCCGTAAACGTTGGGAACTAGGTGTTGGCGACATTCCACGTCGTCGGTGCCGCAGCTAACGCATTAAGTTCCCCGCCTGGGGAGTACGGCCGCAAGGCTAAAACTCAAAGGAATTGACGGGGGCCCGCACAAGCGGCGGAGCATGTGGCTTAATTCGACGCAACGCGAAGAACCTTACCAAGGCTTGACATATACCGGAAAGCATTAGAGATAGTGCCCCCCTTGTGGTCGGTATACAGGTGGTGCATGGCTGTCGTCAGCTCGTGTCGTGAGATGTTGGGTTAAGTCCCGCAACGAGCGCAACCCTTGTCCTGTGTTGCCAGCATGCCCTTCGGGGTGATGGGGACTCACAGGAGACCGCCGGGGTCAACTCGGAGGAAGGTGGGGACGACGTCAAGTCATCATGCCCCTTATGTCTTGGGCTGCACACGTGCTACAATGGCCGGTACAATGAGCTGCGATACCGTGAGGTGGAGCGAATCTCAAAAAGCCGGTCTCAGTTCGGATTGGGGTCTGCAACTCGACCCCATGAAGTCGGAGTCGCTAGTAATCGCAGATCAGCATTGCTGCGGTGAATACGTTCCCGGGCCTTGTACACACCGCCCGTCACGTCACGAAAGTCGGTAACACCCGAAGCCGGTGGCCCAACCCGTAAGGGAGGGAGCTGTCGAAGGTGGGACTGGCGATTGGGACGAAGTCGTAACAAGGTAGCCGTACCGGAAGGTGCGGCTGGATCACCTCCTTTCTAAGGAGCACAGTACCGATTGCAGACAAACGTTCTGCACGGTCAGCTCATGGGTGGAACGTTGATTAGTTGGCACGGTTTCCTAAACCCTCTGTAAGTACTGCTTCGGCGTGGAACACAGTGAGGTGGCGGTGATCGTGCTTGGCACGTTGTTGGGTCCTGAAGGTACGGCCGTGAGGTCATGTCTTCAGTGCCGGCCCCAGTGAACTCGCCAGCTTGTCTGGTGGGGTGATGGGTGGCTGGTCGTTGTTTGAGAACTACACAGTGGACGCGAGCATCTGTGGCCAAGTTTTTAAGGGCGCACGGTGGATGCCTTGGCACCAGGAACCGATGAAGGACGTGAGAGGCCGCGATAGGCCCCGGGGAGCTGCCAACTGAGCTTTGATCCGGGGGTGTCCGAATGGGGAAACCCGGCAGTCGTCATGGGCTGTCACCCACTGCTGAACACATAGGCAGTGTGGAGGGAACGAGGGGAAGTGAAACATCTCAGTACCCTCAGGAAGAGAAAACAACCGTGATTCCGGGAGTAGTGGCGAGCGAAACCGGATGAGGCCAAACCGTATGCGTGTGATACCCGGCAGGGGTTGCGCATGCGGGGTTGTGGGAATGAGCTTGATCGGTCTGCCGGCCGGTCGGCGAGTCAGAAACCGTTGATGTAGTCGAAGGACATGCGAAAGGTCCGGCGTAGAGGGTAAGACCCCCGTAGACGAAACATCAGCGGCTTGCTTGCTCATCTCCCAAGTAGCACGGGGCCCGAGAAATCCCGTGTGAATCTGGCGGGACCACCCGCTAAGCCTAAATATTCCCTGGTGACCGATAGCGGATAGTACCGTGAGGGAATGGTGAAAAGTACCGCGGGAGCGGAGTGAAATAGTACCTGAAACCGTGTGCCTACAAGCCGTGGGAGCGTCGCTCATTGGGTTTACCCAATGGGTCGTGACTGCGTGCCTTTTGAAGAATGAGCCTGCGAGTTAGCGGTGTGTAGCGAGGTTAACCCGTGTGGGGAAGCCGTAGCGAAAGCGAGTCCGAATAGGGCGATTGAGTTGCACGCTCTAGACCCGAAGCGGAGTGATCTAGCCATGGGCAGGTTGAAGCGGAGGTAAGACTTCGTGGAGGACCGAACCCACCAGGGTTGAAAACCTGGGGGATGACCTGTGGTTAGGGGTGAAAGGCCAATCAAACTCCGTGATAGCTGGTTCTCCCCGAAATGCATTTAGGTGCAGCGTCGTGTGTTTCTTGCCGGAGGTAGAGCACTGGATAGGCGATGGGCCCTACCGGGTTACTGACCTTAGCCAAACTCCGAATGCCGGTAAGTGAGAGCACGGCAGTGAGACTGTGGGGGATAAGCTCCATGGTCGAGAGGGAAACAGCCCAGAGCATCGACTAAGGCCCCTAAGCGTACGCTAAGTGGGAAAGGATGTGGAGTCGCAGAGACAACCAGGAGGTTGGCTTAGAAGCAGCCACCCTTGAAAGAGTGCGTAATAGCTCACTGGTCAAGTGATTCCGCGCCGACAATGTAGCGGGGCTCAAGCGTACCGCCGAAGTCGTGTCATTGCAGCAATAGGGCCAACGCCCGCTGTGATGGGTAGGGGAGCGTCGTGTGCCGGGTGAAGCAGCAGCGGAAGCTAGTTGTGGACGGTTCACGAGTGAGAATGCAGGCATGAGTAGCGATACACACGTGAGAAACGTGTGCGCCGATTGACTAAGGGTTCCTGGGTCAAGCTGATCTGCCCAGGGTAAGTCGGGACCTAAGGCGAGGCCGACAGGCGTAGTCGATGGACAACCGGTTGATATTCCGGTACCCGCTTTGAAACGCCCAATATCGAATCAGGCGATGCTAAGTCCGTGAAGCCGTTCCGGACCCTTCGGGGAAAGGAAAGTGGTGGAGCCGACGAACCAGACTTGTAGTAGGTAAGCGATGGGGTGACGCAGGAAGGTAGTCCAGCCCGGGCGGTGGTTGTCCCGGGGTAAGGGTGTAGGCCGAGGGGTAGGCAAATCCGTCCCTCGTTAAGGCTGAGACCTGATGCCGAGCCGATTGTGGTGAAGTGGATGATCCTATGCTGTCGAGAAAAGCCTCTAGCGAGTTTCATGGCGGCCCGTACCCTAAACCGACTCAGGTGGTCAGGTAGAGAATACCGAGGCGTTCGGGTGAACTATGGTTAAGGAACTCGGCAAAATGCCCCCGTAACTTCGGGAGAAGGGGGGCCATCACTGGTGATCGGATTTACTCCGTGAGCTGGGGGTGGCCGCAGAGACCAGCGAGAAGCGACTGTTTACTAAAAACACAGGTCCGTGCGAAGCCGTAAGGCGATGTATACGGACTGACGCCTGCCCGGTGCTGGAACGTTAAGGGGACCGGTTAGTGCACTTTCGGGTGTGCGAAGCTGAGAACTTAAGCGCCAGTAAACGGCGGTGGTAACTATAACCATCCTAAGGTAGCGAAATTCCTTGTCGGGTAAGTTCCGACCTGCACGAATGGCGTAACGACTTCTCGACTGTCTCAACCATAGGCCCGGTGAAATTGCACTACGAGTAAAGATGCTCGTTTCGCGCAGCAGGACGGAAAGACCCCGGGACCTTTACTACAGTTTGATATTGGTGTTCGGTTCGGCTTGTGTAGGATAGGTGGGAGACTTTGAAACCCCAACGCCAGTTGGGGTGGAGTCGCCGTTGAAATACCACTCTGGTCGTGCTGGATGTCTAACCTCGGTCCGTGATCCGGATCAGGGACAGTGTCTGATGGGTAGTTTAACTGGGGCGGTTGCCTCCCAAAGGGTAACGGAGGCGCCCAAAGGTTCCCTCAGCCTGGTTGGCAATCAGGTGTTGAGTGTAAGTGCACAAGGGAGCTTGACTGTGAGACCGACGGGTCGAGCAGGGACGAAAGTCGGGACTAGTGATCCGGCGGTGGCTTGTGGAAGCGCCGTCGCTCAACGGATAAAAGGTACCCCGGGGATAACAGGCTGATCTTCCCCAAGAGTCCATATCGACGGGATGGTTTGGCACCTCGATGTCGGCTCGTCGCATCCTGGGGCTGGAGTCGGTCCCAAGGGTTGGGCTGTTCGCCCATTAAAGCGGTACGCGAGCTGGGTTTAGAACGTCGTGAGACAGTTCGGTCCCTATCCGCTGTGCGCGTAGGAATATTGAGAAGGGCTGTCCCTAGTACGAGAGGACCGGGACGGACGAACCTCTGGTGTGCCAGTTGTCCTGCCAAGGGCATGGCTGGTTGGCTACGTTCGGGAGGGATAACCGCTGAAAGCATCTAAGCGGGAAGCCTGCTTCAAGATGAGTATTCCCACCTCCTTGAGAGGGTAAGGCTCCCAGTAGACGACTGGGTTGATAGGCCAGATGTGGAAGCCCGGTAACGGGTGGAGCTGACTGGTACTAATAGGCCGAGGGCTTGTCCTCAGTTGCTCGCGTCCACTGTGTTAGTTCTGAAATAACGAACAGCTGTGTTCATGCCAGCGTTCAAATTTCATAGTGTTTCGGTGGTCATAGCGTTAGGGAAACGCCCGGTTACATTCCGAACCCGGAAGCTAAGCCTTTCAGCGCCGATGGTACTGCAGGGGGGACCCTGTGGGAGAGTAGGACGCCGCCGAACAATCATTGTAGAAAGCCCCGTACCGGGTATCCGGTACGGGGCTTTTCTGCGTTTACGGGCATCTTTTGCGTAGGGTCGGGGCCATGGGCTACGACCTCGTCATCTTCGACAACGACGGCGTGCTGGTGGACAGCGAACCGGTCGCCAATACGATCCTCGCCGGGTACCTCACCGAGTTGGGGTATCCCACCTCGTACGAGGACTCGATCCGCGACTACATGGGTGCCGCCGTGCACCGGGTGCACGACCTCGTGTTCGAGCGGACCGGGGAGCGGTTGCCCGCCGAGTTCGACGCGACCCTGCACGCGCGGACCTTCGCCGCGTTCGAGCGGGAGCTGACGCCGGTGGCCGGCGCCGTGGAGGTACTCGGGGCGCTGACCGCGCGCGGGGTGCCGTACTGCCTTGCCTCCTCCGGGAGTCACGAGCGGATCCGGGTCGGACACCGGGCGGCCGGTCTCGACGGGTGGTTCGAGGAGGAGTGGATCTTCAGCTCGCAGGACGTGGGGAAGGGCAAGCCGGCCCCCGATCTGTTCCTGCACGCGGCCCGTTCCATGGGCGTCGAGCCCGCGCGGTGCGTGGTGGTCGAGGACAGCCCGCTCGGGGTGCGGGCGGCCGTCGCCGCCGGGATGGACGTGTACGGGTTCACCGCGATGACGCCCGCCGAGCGGCTGGCCGGGGCCACCGGTGTCTTCGGGGAGATGAAGGAGCTGACGGGGCTTCTGGAACTCCCTGTGTGATCTCTCTACCCACGGGTAGCCCGCGGGCCTACGCTGTGCCGCCATGACAGAAGACGTACGGCTGCGCCGGGGGCGGGGTTCCCTGGGGTTCAGCTTCTTCGTGCAGGGCGTGACCTTCGCCCTCCTCGTGACGCGGATCCCCGCCATCCAGGACCGGTACGGGATATCCGACGGGCTGCTGCCCGCCTTCCTCGCCGCCGTGCCGATCCTCGCCGGGGTCTCCAGCGTCGTCACGGAGCACCTCGTGAAACGGGTCGGGCCGGCCACCGTACTGCGGTGGGCGCAGCCGCTCGTCCTGCTCGCCCTGCTGGGAGTCGGGGCCGGTACGCAGATGTGGCACGCGGCGCTGGCGCTGGGGGCGTTCGGGCTGTCCGTCGGTGCGCTCGACGCGTCGATGAACATGCTCGGCGTCAGCCTGCAGCGGGCGTACGGGCGCAGCATCATGCTCGGCTTCCACGCCGCGTACAGCCTGGGCGGGATCGTCGGGGCGTCCGCGGCCTGGGCCGGGGCGCACTGGCACCTGTCGCTGTTCACCTCGTACCTGCCGGCCGTGGTCGTGCTGCTGCCGCTCGCGTTCTACGGGAGCCGGTTCTACGTCGACCAGCAGGACGCCAAGGACGCCAAGGACGCCACGGACCACGTCGTCGAGAAGGGGCTCGGGGTCGGCGGGTTCCGGCTGCTGCTGCCGCTGTGCCTGGTGATGGCGTGTGCGTACATCGGGGATTCGACGGTCTCGAACTGGAGCGCCAAGTACCTCCAGGACGTGCTGGGGAGCTCGGAGCAGCTGGCGACCGTCCCGTACAACGTCTACATGGTGACCACGCTGATCGGGCGGGCCGTCGGGGACCTGGGCGTGCGGCGCTTCGGGGCGGTGGCCGTCGTACGGATCGGGACGGTGGTCGCGGCCGGCGGGTTCGCGGTGGTGGCGTCCGCGCCCGGGGCGTGGACGGGAATGCTCGGGTTCACGCTGCTGGGGATCGGGCTGTGCGTGATCGTGCCGCAGACCTTCGCGGCGGCCGGGCGTCTCTTCCCTTCCTCCTCCGATACCGCCATCGCGCGGCTGAACATCTTCAACTACGTCGGCTTCCTGATCGGATCGCCGCTCGTCGGCGGGATCGGGGACGCCTGGAGCTACCGGGGCGCGATGCTCGTGCCGATGGCGCTCGTCCTCGTGACGCTCTTCCACGCCCGCTCGTTCGGCACGGAGGGCGCCCGATACGGTGTCGGGCATGAGCGGCGAGCCGGTGACCGGGCTGTTGATGTGGGACGAGGCGGTAACGAGGTATGACTTCGGACCGAGCCATCCGATGGATCCGGTGCGCCTGGCGCTGACCATGGGCCTGGTGCGTGCCTTCGGGCTGGACCGGGAGATGGAGGTACGGGCGGCCCGCGCGGCCGGGGACTCCACGCTGCGGCTGGTCCACCGGCAGGACTACGTGGCCGCGGTGCGCGAGGTGTCGGCGGATCCGGGGGTGGCCGACGGGTCGTACGGCCTGGGGACGATGGACGATCCGGCCTTCCGCGGGATGCACGAGGCCTCGGCGCTGATCGCGGGGCAGTCGGTGGCGGCGGCGGAAGCGGTCTGGCACGGGGAGGCCGAGCACGCGGTGAACTTCGCGGGCGGGCTGCACCACGCGATGCCGGGCGGGGCGGCCGGGTTCTGCGTCTACAACGACGCGGCGCTGGCGATCGCGCGGCTGCTGGAGCTGGGGGCCGAGCGGGTCGCGTACGTGGATGTGGACGTGCACCACGGGGACGGGGTCCAGGCGGTGTTCTGGGACGATCCGCGGGTGCTGACGATCTCGCTGCACGAACATCCGCGCACGCTGTTCCCGCAGACCGGCTGGCCGGAGGAGACGGGCGGACAGGCCGCGGAGGGTTCGGCGGTGAACGTGGCGCTGCCGGCCGGGACCGGGGACGAGGGGTGGCTGCGGGCCTTCCACGCGACGGTGCCCGAGCTGTTGGAGGAGTTCCGGCCACAGGTATTGGTGACCCAGCACGGGGCGGACACGCATTTCGAGGACCCGCTGGCGCATCTGGCGGTGTCGCTGGACGCGCAGCGGGCGGTGCAGGAGGCCTGTCACCGGCTCGCCCACGAGTACGCGGGGGGCAGGTGGGTGGCGTTGGGCGGCGGCGGGTACGCGGTCGTGGACGTCGTACCGCGGTCGTGGACGCATCTGGTGGGGATCGCGGCGCACCGTCCGGTCGATCCGCAGGCGGCGGTGCCGGACGGGTGGCGGGACGAGGTGTACGCGCGGACGCGGCAGCCGGCGCCGGCCCGGATGACGGACGGGCGGACGGTGGCGTGGCGCGACTGGGAGGCGGGCTACGATCCGGCGGACCGGATCGATCAGGCCGTTCTGGCGACCCGGCGGGCGGTGTTCCCGTTGCGCGGCCTGCTCGCGTAGGGGCTGGGCGGGGCGCAGCATCGTTACGCCAACGGTGGGGCTGTTCCCCGGAATTGACGAGCGGTCCGGTGGGGTGCGGCAGCATCGGAGGGTGTTGAGCACCGGCGCGCTGCGTGCGCATCTGCTGGCCGCCCGGTTGGCCGGGCCCGTCGCCACGTCGCGGGAGGAGAGCCTGCGCAGTTACCGGCTGTTCGCGGCGCGGGATCCGCGGGTGCTGCTGGGGCTGGATCCGGAGTGGGGCTGGGGCGAGGGTGACCTGCTGAGGCTGATGGCGGACAAGTGCGGGGTCTCGGCGGATCCGGCGCACGTCAGAGGGCCGGACGTGATCGATCCGGAGCTGACGCTGGCGGCTCTGGAGGCGTTCGCCGAGCGGCTGCGCGAGGCGGCGGGGGCGCGGTCGCCCGTGCTGTTCGGGACGGGTCATCCACACCGTCTCCTGGGGTTCTACGCCAGTTTGGCGCGGGCCCTGTCGGCGGTGGGATGTGTTGTGCTCACTCCTGCGCAGGGGGCCCGTGTCGACATGGCGACCCGGTTCGGCGTACGCAGGCACAGCATCGATTACGTACGGGGAGTCGCGTTGGTGCGGGAGCCCGGCGCGCGGCCGCCGGGGAGTGCCACCGGCGTGCACACCCATTCACCCCTGCCGGTTCGGATCGCGCTGGGGGCCCTCGCCGAGGCCGGCGGGCCCTTGCCGGAATTGGTGGTGGGGGATCACGGGTGGGTCTGCGGCGCAGGTCAGCTCGGTGTGGAGGCGATCGGGCTGGCGGATACGGACGACCCGGCGCTGTTCGTCGGCGAGGCGGAGGGGCGCGTGGCGGTGGCCGTTCCGCTTGATGACGCGGTGCGCGCGGACTACTACAGACCACTGATTCGCTATGTACTCGATCGGGCGAGCCTGTCGGGTGCGCAGGAGTGGCCGTAGCTCCTCTTCCCCACTCGTATCACACGCCCCTACTCTGGGAGTGAGCGTGCGACGACGAGGAGTAACCGGAGGGGAAGCCGGTGCCCGTCATGCGCGGAAGGTCAAGGTGTGTCATGGCTGCTGGCGAGAGGCCTCTCAGCGAGGTCGTGTTCCTGACCGTGGCAGAGGTTGCCTCGGTGATGCGAGTGTCGAAGATGACTGTGTACCGCCTGGTGCATAACGGTCATCTGCCCGCAATCCGGGTGGGCCGGTCCTTCCGGGTCCCCGAAAACGCGGTTCACGAGTACCTCCGAGAGTCCTATGTGGGGGTGGAGTCGGCCTGAGATTGACCCGCGGTGTCCCTCGGATTACGGGCTCGGAGCTCGGGCGGGTAGGCTAGGCCGACGTAGGTCGTGTGGGCCCAGACGCCCCGCACCGATCTCCGCTAGCGCGGAGATGTTCCGAGAAGTGAGCGAGGGTAGTCGTGGGCTCTGTTATCAAGAAGCGGCGCAAGCGGATGGCTAAGAAGAAGCACCGCAAGCTGCTCAAGCGCACCCGCGTCCAGCGCCGTAACAAGAAGTAAACGGCAGCTGTACGTGTTCTCCGCAGCCCCTCCACCATCCTTTGGTGGAGGGGCTGCGGTGTAGCCGGGGACGACGAGGAAGGCGCGGAGCTCGTGGGGAAGGTCGTGCTCGTTACCGGGGCTGCCCGGCAGCTGGGGGGCCGCTTCGTGCGGCGCATCCAGCGTGATCCTGAGGTCGATCGGGTCATCGCGGTCGACGCGGTGGCGCCGCCGCACCGGCTCGGGTCGGCGGAGTTCATCCGTACGGACATCAGGCAGTCCTCCATCGCGCGGGTGCTCGCCGAGCGCGCCGTGGACACGGTGGTCCATCTCGCTGTGACCGGGGGCGGAGCGGGCGCGGGCGGCGCGGGCAGTGCCGTCAAGGAGACCAACGTCATCGGCACGATGCAGCTGCTCGGGGCCTGCCAGAAGTCGCCGACGGTACGACGGCTCGTGGTGAAGTCCAGTACCAGCGTGTACGGGGGTGCCTCGCGGGATCCGGCCGTTTTCACGGAGACCACGCAGCCCAAGTCGCTGCCGGCGGGGGGCTTCGCCAAGGACGCCGGCGAGGTCGAGTCGTACGTACGGGGCTTCGCGCGCAGGCGGCCGGACGTGGCGGTGTGCGTGCTGCGCTTCGCGAACATCCTGGGGCCGTACGCGGACTCCGCGCTCGCCGAGTACTTCTCGATGCCGGTGATGCCGACGGTGCTGGGGTACGACCCGCGGCTCCAGTTCGTCCACGAGGACGACGTCCTGGACGTGCTGCGGCTGGCGGCGGGGGAGCCCCAGCGCGGGACGCTGAACAGCGGGACCTTCAACATCGCGGGGGACGGGGTGCTGCTGCTGTCGCAGTGCGCGCGCCGGCTGGGGCGGCCGACGGTGCCGCTGCTGCTGCCCGCGGTGACGTGGGTGGGGTCGGCGCTACGGGCGGTGGGGGTCACCGACTTCTCGCCGGAGCAGATCAGACTGCTGACGCACGGGCGGGTCGTGGAGACGTCCCAGATGCGGGAGGTGCTGGGATTCAAGCCCATGTACACGACCGCCGAGACGTTCGCCGATTTCGCGCGCAGCCGGGGGAAGGGGCTGCTGCCGCCGGAGCAGGCGGCGCAGGTCGTGGACCGGGTTGCCGCCGCGCTGAAGGTGGACGGCGCGCACGTGGACACCCTGAACGTCGAGGTTGCCGGAGCCGAAGAGGGAGCGCAGCGATAGTGGCGGACGCCAAGGTCATTCCGTTCGACGAGGACCGGCCGCGCCGGCGGGGCGCCGGGACCCGGAGGGTACGGGCGGTGCCCGCTCAGGGCCCGGCGGTGGAGGCCGAGGAGCCGGTCGGGGCGGAGCCCGCTGCCGTGAAGTCCGGCGGGGCCGACTGGGACCGGCGGATCGCCGGCGGGCTGGCGTTCCTGCGGCGCCGGGTCACCGGGGACTACGAGGTCGACGAGTTCGGCTACGACAAGGAGCTGACGGACCAGGTCCTGATGTCCATGATGCGGCCGCTGTTCGACAAGTACTTCCGGGTCGAGGTCAAGGGCATCGAGAACATCCCGGCCGAGGGCGGTGCGCTGATCGTGGCGAACCACTCCGGGACGCTGCCGCTGGACGGGCTGATGGTGCAGGTGGCGGTCCACGACCACCACCCGGCACAGCGGCACCTGCGGCTGCTGGCGGCGGACCTGGTGTTCATGCTGCCGGTGGTGAACGAGCTGGCGCGCAAGGCCGGGCACACGCTGGCGTGCTCGGAGGACGCGCAGCGGCTGCTGGAGGCCGGGGAGCTGGTCGGGGTGATGCCGGAGGGCTTCAAGGGGATAGGGAAGCCGTTCGGAGACCGGTACAAGCTGCAGCGGTTCGGGCGGGGCGGGTTCGTGTCGACGGCGCTGCGGGCGGGGACGCCGATCGTGCCCTGCTCGATCGTGGGGGCGGAGGAGATCTACCCGATGGTCGGCAACGCGAAGACGGTGGCCCGGCTGTTGGGGATCCCGTACTTCCCGATCACGCCGACGTTCCCGTGGCTGGGGCCGTTGGGGGCGGTGCCGCTGCCGACGAAGTGGACGATCCAGTTCGGCGAGCCCATCCCGACGGACGGGTACCCGCCGGAGGCGGCGGAGGACCCGATGCTGATGTTCAACCTGACGGACGAGGTCCGCGAGCAGATCCAGCACACCCTCTACAAACTGCTGGTGCAGCGGCGGTCCGTGTTCTTCTGAGTTCGTTTCACCGCTGATTCTTCACCGCATGACGCGCAGGCCCTCGACCCCGGTGGGGGTGAGGGCCTGCGCGTCATGCGGTGCTACTCGGTGTCCTCCGCCTGGATGCCCAGGCCCGGGAGGAGGCCCGGGAGCAGGGGCGGCAGGGTGATCTCCGGCGCGACGTGCTCCGGGGAGGACGAGGGCGCCGGGGTGTTCTGGCCCGCGGGCGGGTGGAGGAGGTCCCCCGTGCCGCCCAGGAGACCGCCGGGGGCGGGTGAGGGCTTGCCGCCGGTGGGTGCGGGCGTGGTCGGGCTGGCCGAGGGCGTGCCCGCCGCCGGTGCGCTCTGGTGCTGCCCGGCCGTAGTGCTCGGCTTGGCCGGGGTGCCCGTGCCGCGGGTCTGCTCCGGTGGCTTCGGGAGCAGGTTCTGCAGGGGCGCCACGTCATCGTCTATGGCCTGGAAGACCGACTCGACTTCCCCGCCCACGTCGGTGAGTTGCGCCGGGAGCTTCTCCCGGAGCCGGCCCCACGCGTCGCGGTGGGAGCGGGAGAAGGACGACAGGGCCTGGATCGGGCCGAGCGAGCCGTCCCGTTCGTAGGCCGCCTGAAGCAGTCGGTGGCCTTCGGCCGCGTCGTGCTTCATGCCGGCCAGGGCCCGGCGGATCGCGCCGAGCGACTCGTGGTCCAGGGTGCCCAACCGGCCGCGCTCCATCAGCCTGCGGGCTTCCGAGAGGCGGTTGGAGGCCTGGTCGAGGTAGAGCTCGCCCCGGTCCGCGTCCTCGTCGGCCATGCCCAGCTTCAGGTCCTCCATGCCCCGCTTGACGGGGTAGAGGGAGTCACCGGGCAGGGCGTCCGTGCTGGCAGCGGCCACGCCGCTGAAGGCCCCCGCGGCCACACCTACGGTGAGGCCGCCCGCTGCGATGCCCTTGGACCAGCGGGAGCGGGGCCGCAATTTCCGGAGCGAGGTCGCCCGGTGGGCGCCGCGGCCGGTCCGCTGCTCGGGCAACCGAGGGTCCGAGGCGGCACCGCCCCCGGCCCTCTCTTCCATCACCATGGCCTCCATGGCGGCCACGAGCTGGGCTCGTTGCACCACTTTGACCTCGGGGTCCAGCACCGGGCGCGGCATACGTTCGCCGAACGCGCTCGCCAGGGCCAACAACCGGTCGTGGTCGGCAGGTTCGGCAGGTGCCTCGGACTGCTCGGCCGCCGGGTCCGGTTCCGAAAGGTCGGATGGGGTCCGATCCTCCAGGGCCTGGGCGAAGGCGTTCGCCCGCCGGTGCGGAGTCACGTTCGCGATCACTGGCGGCACCTCCTCTCGTCATGACGATCGACTCCCCAAGGTGTCCGGAAGGTTGCCTTCCTTGAGCACGTCCACACTTTCGAGTGAGCGGCTTCGGGCAGGGCTTGTCCACAGGGAGCCTGCATTCCGCACAACGAGCGGCGCGGCACTTGGGTTACGGACGAAGGATGATCGGACCACAGCGTCATCGAGGGGTCACCGGTTGTGTGGATTGTCAGGAGGGTCGGAAGGCGTGGGGGGCGTGGGGGGTCCGGGTGGTGCGCGGGTGTGGCGGTGCGCGGCGCGGAGGTCAGCGGGCGTCGTCCGGCAGCAGGCGGGCCAGGGTGCGGACCGCCCGGTACTGGAGCGTCTTGATGGCGCCCTCGTTCTTCCCCATCACCCGGGCGGTCTCGGCGACCGACAGGCCTTGGAGGAACCGCAGGGTCACGCACTCCTGCTGCTGGGGATTGAGCTTGCGTACGGCTTCCAGCAGGGCGGCGTTGGAGAGGGACTCCAGGACCGAGTCCTCGGGGGATCGTTCCACCTCGTTCGCGTCCAGCATCTCGCCCGTGGTCACTTCCAGGCGGAAGCGACTGGACTTGAAGTGGTCCGCGACCAGGTTGCGGGCGATCGTCACGAGCCAGGCACCGAAATCGCGGCCCTGCCAGGTGAAGGTGGAGATGCGGCGCAGCGCGCGCAGGAAGGTCTCACTGGTGAGGTCCTCCGCGGTCGCCTTGCCGCCGACGCGGTAGTAGATGTAGCGGTACACCGTGTCGCTGTACTGGTCGTACAGCCGGCCGAAGGCCTCGGCCTCGCCGGCCTGGGCGCGTTCGACCAGGTCCATCATGCGGGCCTGGTCGCTGTCCGCGGTGGGGCGGCGGGCGGCGGGCGCGCTCGTTCCGGTTGCGGCGGTGCCGGCTCCTCCTCCCGCGCGACCGCGTCTGCCCACCGTCGCTCCGCCGTCGGTCAGGGCATAGCAAGGACCGGCCGGGCCGAGGCCGGCAGGGACCGCGGCGGCGAAGGCGGGGACGGCGTACGCGGTGGGGACGAAGCCGCGCAGGTGGTCGAGGACCGTTGCGCGCAGCGTAGCCAGGCCCGAGGCGTCAACCCCGACAGGTGGGTACACGGGACTCCCAGAGGCAGAGCTTCCATCACGTGCAGTGCGGGACCGTTCACCCGTCGTGGCGACAGATGAGCGGTGGCATGCGTTTGAGGAGAATAACGCTTCGTACAGGCAGCGCTACACCCAGTTGCTCAAATCACCGATTCCGACACTTCTGTTGCGTGTCGAAGGCATATTCGGTCGCAATTGGTGATCGGTTCTTGATCGGTTGGGCGCGCGGAATGGACGCTTCCACGCTGGCTCGCGACCGAGTCGGGGATGCAGGAGTGCCGCGTGGGGCGCGGGGGTAGGGGAGGGGGAATGCCTGCCGCGCACCTGGCCGCAGGGACGCGGAAAGCCGCCCGGCGGGCGGCCGGGCGGCTTAGGTGCAGGCGGCGGCGGGGTGGCGACCCCGCGGTGGTGCGCTGCGGGCTACTTGCGGCGGCGGTGCAGGGCGATGGCGGCGGCCGCGCCGCCCGCGATCGCGCCGACCCCGGCGGCTGCCGGGACGCCGACCTTCACGGCCTTGCGGCCGGTCCGATAGTCGCGCAGGCGCCAGTCGTGTGCCCGGGCATGCTTGCGCAGTTTTGTGTCGGGATTGATCGCGTACGGATGTCCGACCAGCGACAGCATCGGAATGTCGTTGTGCGAATCGGAGTACGCGGCGCAGCGTTCGAGGTCGAGTCCCTCGGCGGCGGCCAGGGCGCGGACCGCCTCGGCCTTCGCGGGCCCGTGCAGCGGTTCGCCGACGAGGCGGCCGGTGTAGATGCCGTCGACGGATTCGGCGACCGTGCCGAGCGCCCCGGTCAGGCCGAGGCGGCGGGCGATGATCGTGGCGGTCTCCACGGGCGCGGCCGTGACGAGCCAGACCTTCTGGCCGGCGTCGAGGTGGGCCTGGGCCAGGGCGCGGGTGCCCGGCCAGATCCGCTCCGCCATGTACTCGTCGTAGATCTCCTCGCCGATCGCCATGAGTTCGCAGACCTTGTGGCCCTTGACGATGGAGAGGGCGCTGTCGCGGGCGTCCTGCATGTGGTCGGGGTCCTCGACCCCGGCGAGCCGGAACCAGGCCTGCTGCCAGGCGAAGCGGGCGAGTTCGCGGCGGTGGAAGAACTCCCGCTTGTAGAGGCCGCGGCCGAAGTGGAAGATCGCGGCGCCCTGCATGACGGTGTTGTCGAGGTCGAAGAAGGCGGCGGCGAGGTCGTCGCCGGCGACGGGGAACTCGGGCTCGGCCGGTTCCGCTTCCTCGGCGGCTGCCTGCTCGGCCGCCTGCTCGGCCGCCTCCTCGGATTCGGCCGGTGGTCCGGCGTCCGCGTCGATGCCGTCGAGGGCTTGCGCGGTCTTGCGGGCGGCCTCGGCCGAGGCCTCGCCTGCCAGCACGCTCCGCGCGGTTGCGGAGCGCCTACGGGGGGTGAGCCATCCCAGAGCGGCCATGACGCGAGCATAGCCATTGTGTTCGGGAGTTCCCGAACCCGCGGGATGCCGGGGGCGTGAACTCTTCGGTGCCGTGGTGTTACGCGGTGGCGCGGGAGAATGGGGACATGAGCCCTTTGCTGCGTCGTAAGGAAAAGAAGCGTCCCGGCGAGCGGTTGGTCACGCTCATCGGGAAGCCGGGGTGCCATCTGTGCGATGACGCCCAGGAGGTGATCGAGAAGGTCTGCGCGGAAGTCGGAGCACAGTGGGAGAAGAAGGACATCTCGCAGGACGAGGAGCTCTACCGGCTGCACTGGGAGCAGATCCCGGTGGTGCTCGTGGACGGCGAACAGCACACCTTCTGGAGGGTGAACCCGGACCGGCTGCGCCGGGCATTGGAGGCCTGAGCCTCCCGCCGGTTACCATCATGGGCGATTTATGGGGTCTCGGGGGCGTATCGATGAGGAGTGTGTACCGTTTTGCCCCCCTCGGGATTTGAACGGGTTCGGCGTGTTGTGGGTTCCCGCCCTGCATGCCCGGACCGCGTGACCCCGGTCACTTTGCTCGGACAAAGCGGACACAATCTTTGTGCACGCGTTCACAAAGACATAGCCTGCTTCCGACGGGGCGGTCTTGGGACAAGTGACCGCCTGCAGCCCCGCTCATCCCGCAGGAGCATCGTGGCAACTGGCCGAACTCACCGACCGGCGACCCGCAGCCGAGGTATTCCCGAGGCCACTGTCGCCCGGCTTCCGCTGTACTTGCGCGCACTCACCGCGCTCTCCGAGCGATCGGTGCCCACGGTGTCCTCCGAGGAGCTCGCGGCGGCGGCCGGAGTCAACTCCGCCAAGCTCCGCAAGGACTTCTCCTACCTGGGTTCGTACGGGACGCGCGGCGTCGGCTACGACGTCGAGTACCTCGTCTACCAGATCTCCCGCGAACTGGGCCTGACCCAGGACTGGCCGGTCGTGATCGTCGGCATCGGTAACCTCGGCGCCGCCCTGGCCAACTACGGCGGCTTCTCCGCGCGCGGGTTCCGCGTCGCGGCGCTCATCGACGCCGACCCCGCGATGGCCGGAAAGCCGGTCGCGGGCATGCCGGTGCAGCACACCGACGACCTCGAAAAGATCATCGAGGAGAACGGTGTCTCGATCGGCGTCATCGCGACCCCGGCGGGCGCGGCCCAGCAGGTGAGCGAGCGGCTGATCGCCGCCGGAGTCACCTCCATCCTCAACTTCGCGCCGACGGTCCTGTCGGTGCCGGACGGCGTGGACGTACGCAAGGTCGACCTGTCGATCGAGCTGCAGATCCTGGCCTTCCACGAGCAGCGCAAGGCGGGGGAGGAGGCGGCCGCGGCCGGCGCCGGTGCTCCTGCGTCCGCCGGTGGTGCCGGTTCCGTCTCCGGTGACGCGGACCTCGCCGATGTCGCGGGCGTCGGTTCCGGTGCGGCCCCCGCCGCGGCCGTCGAGCCGCCGGCCGGGCGGGCCGCGGCCGTCGCACGCAAGAACGGCCCCGAGGGCGACGTCCCGGCGGTGATGCCGGCATGAGTCTGCTCGTCGTGGGACTGAGCCACCGCAGTGCGCCGGTGAGCGTGCTGGAGCGTGCCTCGCTGTCCGCCGATGCCAAGGTCAAGCTGCTGCACGACACGCTGGCCGCGGAGCCGGCGACGGAGGCGGCGGTGCTCGCCACCTGCAACCGGATCGAGCTGTACGCGGACGTGGACAAGTTCCACGCCGGTGTCGCCGAGCTGTCGACCCTGCTCGCGCAGCACAGCGGCGTGGCGCTGGAGGAGCTCACCCCGTACCTCTACGTCCACTACGAGGACCGGGCCGTCCACCACCTGTTCTCGGTGGCGTGCGGGCTGGACTCGATGGTGGTCGGCGAGGGCCAGATCCTCGGGCAGATCAAGGACGCCCTGGCGCTGGGGCAGGAGCTGCACACGGCCGGGCGCCTGATCAACGACCTCTTCCAGCAGGCGCTGCGCGTCGGCAAGCGGGCGCACTCCGAGACCGGGATCGACCGGGCCGGGCAGTCGCTGGTGACGTTCGGGCTGGAGCAGCTCGCCGTGCACCTGCCCGTGGACGTGTGGGCCAAGGACAAGCGGGCGCTGGTGATCGGGGCCGGGTCGATGTCCTCGCTGGCGGCGGCGACGCTGGCGCGGGTCGGGGTCGCCGAGGTCGTGGTGGCGAACCGGACCGCCGAGCGGGCGGAGCGCTTGGTCGAGATTCTGGTTGCCTCAGGCACTGGGGTGGTGGCCAGGTCCGTTCCGATGGCGTCGGTGGTCGACGAGCTGACACGTGTTGACGTGGTGGTGTCGTGCACGGGTGCCACTGGCTTGGTGCTGACCGGGGAGGACGTTGCCGCCGCGGTCGAGGGCCCTGCGGGGCTTTCCCCCACCCCGCCCCTTCCCGATTCCTGGGGGCTCCGCCCCCAGACCCCCGCGCCTCAAACGCCGGCGGGGCTGGAGGGGACGCCTGCTGGGCTGGATGCGGTTGACGCCGACGTCGTGGCGCGGCTCGCCGCCGCCGCTGCGGCCGGGGTGCGGCTGGCCGACGGCGGGGTGGCGCGGACCATCGTGCCCGGGACCGGCGAGCGCGACGGGTGTCCCGTCGAGGTGCCGGCCGGGGACGGGCGGGCCGCGCTCACCGGGGTCGACGCCAACTCCCTCGAACTGCACGGCACATGGGCCGACCAGGGCGAGGCCGCCGCGCAGCGGCAGCCCCGCAGGGGCGCCCGCAGCCAGGTCGACGTGGCACCGGTACGGCTGGCCCTGCTGGACCTGGCCATGCCGCGCGACATCGACGCCGCCGTGCACCGGATCCCGGGCGTGCGGCTCGTCGACATCGAGTCGCTCGCGGAGGCTTCGGCCGACGCGCCGATGGCGGCCGACGTGGACGCCGTACGCGGGATAGTCGCCGAAGAGGTGGCCGCGTTCGGCGCCGCGCAGCGGGCCGCGCACATCACGCCGACCGTCGTCGCCCTGCGGGCGATGGCCGCCGAGGTCGTGGCCATGGAAGTGGCGCGGCTCGACGGGCGACTCCCGGACTTGGACGAACGGCAGCGGGCCGAGGTCACCCAGACCGTGCGCCGCGTCGTCGACAAGCTCCTCCACGCGCCGACCGTGCGCGTCAAGCAGCTCGCCAGCGAGCCCGGCGGCGCCGGGTACGCGGAGGCGCTGCGCGAACTCTTCGATCTCGACCCGCAGACGGTGGCCTCCGTCAGCCGGGCGGATGCGGCAGACAAGAACGACGACTCAGGACGGGCATCATGAATCCACGTCTCGACCAGCCCCTGCGGCTGGGTACGCGGCGCAGCAAGCTGGCCATGTCCCAGTCCGGCCATGTCGCCGACGCGGTACGGGCGATCACCGGCCGGCCCGTCGAGCTCGTGGAGATCACGACGTACGGTGACGTGTCCCGTGAGAACCTCGCGCAGATCGGCGGCACCGGCGTGTTCGTCACGGCGCTGCGCGAAGCGCTGCTGCGCGGCGAGGTCGACTTCGCCGTCCACTCGCTGAAGGACCTGCCGACCGCGCAGCCCGAGGAGCTCGTGATCGCGGCCATGCCGCTGCGCGAGGACCCGCGCGACGCGCTCGTGGCCCGGGACGGGCTGACCTTCGAGCAGCTGCCCGACGGCGCCCGCATCGGTACCGGTTCGCCGCGCCGCACGGCGCAGCTGAACCACTACGCGCGCGCCCTCGGCAAGCGCATCGAGACGGTCGCCATCCGCGGGAACGTGGACACGCGGATCGGTTTCGTGCGCGACGGCGAGCTGGACGCCGTCGTCCTCGCCGCCGCCGGACTGAACCGGATCGGCCGCGGTGACGAGGCGACCGACCTGCTGTCCGTGGACAGTGTGCTGCCGGCTCCGGGCCAGGGCGCCCTGGCCGTGGAGTGCCTCGCTTCGAACACGGAGCTCATCGCTTCGCTCGCCGAGCTCGACGACCCGCACACCCGGGCCGCCGTGACCGCCGAGCGTTCCCTGCTCGCCGCCCTGGAGGCCGGCTGCAGCGCGCCCGTGGGCGCGCTCGCCGATCTTCTGGCCGACGGCCAGGTTGTCAATGAAATGCGCCTGCGCGGCGTCGTCGGAACCCTCGACGGCTCGACGCTCGTGCAGCTGTCCACCACCGGTCCCGTGCCCCAGTCGTACGACGAGGCCATGGCGCTCGGCCGCGAACTCGCGGACGAGATGCTGGCCAAGGGCGCGGCCGGTCTGATGGGGGAGCGATCGCTTTGAACCCCTCACGTCCGACCACCTCCGCTTTTCCGGTCGTCGCCGCGCACGGGCACGTCACCTTCCTCGGTGCCGGCCCCGGTGACCCGGGTCTGCTGACGCTCCGCGCCGTCGAGGCGCTCGCGGCCGCGGACGTACTGATCGCGGAGCCCGAGGTGCTCGAGGTCGTACGCACGCATGCGCGCGCGGGAGTGGACACGCCACAGCTGACGATTGCTGACGAAGTGTCAGCAGCCGCCGGTGTCCCGGTGATCCGAGATGCCGCCAATCTTGTCATGGAGGCCGCGCGCTCCGGCAGGCGGGTCGTTCGTGCCGTCACCGGCGACCCCGGGCTCGACGGCAACGCGGCCGAGGAGATGCTCGCCTGCGCGACCGAAGGCATCCCCTTCGAGGTGGTGCCCGGTGTCGCGACCGCCGTGGGCGTGCCGGCGTACGCGGGTGTGCCGCTGCGCGGCCGCCAGGGTGCCGACGTGCGGTTCGTGGACGCGCGCAACGCCTCCGCGCGCTGCTGGAGCGAGGTCGGTGCCAGCGACGGCACCCTCGTCGTCTCGGCGACGCTGGAGACCGTCGCGAGCGCCGCCGCCGAGCTGGTGTCCGCCGGACGCGGGGCCGACACCCCGCTCACGGTGACCGTCGCCGGTACTACGACCCGCCAGCGGACCTGGAACGCCACCCTCGGGACCATCGCCCAGGTGTTCAAGCAGGGCAAGGTGCTCCCGTCGCCCGAGGGCGCCCGGCCGGTCATAGCCGTGGTCGGTGAGCAGGGCGCCGCCGCGCGGCGCGAGGAGCTGGCCTGGTTCGAGTCGAAGCCGCTGTTCGGCTGGCGGGTGCTCGTACCGCGCACGAAGGAGCAGGCCGCTTCGCTCTCCGACCAGCTGCGTTCGTACGGTGCGGTGCCGCACGAGGTGCCGACCATCGCCGTGGAGCCGCCGCGCACCCCGCAGCAGATGGAGCGGGCCGTGAAGGGGCTCGTCACCGGACGCTACGAGTGGGTCGCCTTCACCAGCGTGAACGCGGTGAAGGCGGTCCGGGAGAAGTTCGAGGAGTACGGGCTCGACGCCCGGGCCTTCGCGGGCATCAAGGTCGCCGCCGTGGGCGAGCAGACCGCCGCCGCGCTGGTCGAGTTCGGAGTCAAGCCGGACCTGGTGCCGAGCGGCGAGCAGTCCGCGGCCGGGCTGCTGGAGGACTGGCCGCCGTACGACCCGGTCTTCGACCCGATCGACCGCGTCTTCCTGCCGCGGGCCGACATCGCGACCGAGACGCTGGTCGCGGGCCTGATAGAGCTCGGGTGGGAGGTCGACGACGTCACCGCCTACCGGACCGTGCGCGCGTCGCCGCCGCCGGCGGACACGCGCGAGGCGATCAAGGGCGGCGGCTTCGACGCCGTTCTCTTCACGTCGTCGAGCACGGTGCGCAACCTGGTGGGCATCGCAGGCAAGCCGCACAACGTCACCGTCATCGCCTGCATCGGGCCTGCCACGGCCAAGACGGCGGAGGAGCACGGCCTGCGGGTCGACGTCCTGTCGCCGGAGCCGAGCGTGGGCAAGCTGGCGGAGGCCCTGGCCGAGTACGGCGCCGCGCGCCGCGAGGCGGCCAAGGAGGCCGGAGAGTCGGTGTCCCGGCCGAGCGAGCGCCGGCCGGGGGCGCGGCGGCGCCGTACCACCTGACCGGTGGGGTGAAGGTCGATCAGGGCCCGGACGCGCCGCGTCCGGGCCCTGACCCGTGCCGGGGAGCCGGGCGGGTACGGCCTACGCTGGATCCCGACTGTTCTCGAAGCTCGAAGAGGCGACTGAGTATGAGCGCGTACGGATCCTTCCCCGGCTCGCGGCCCCGCCGGCTGCGCACCACCCCGGCGATGCGGCGGATGGTCGCGGAGAACCGGCTGCACCCCTCGGACCTGATCCTCCCGGCCTTCGTACGGGAGGGCATCAGCGAGCCCCTGGCCATCTCGGCGATGCCGGGCGTGGTCCAGCACACCCGCGACACGCTGCGCAAGGCGGCCGTGGAGGCGGTGGAGGCGGGGGTCGCGGGGATCATGCTCTTCGGTGTCCCGGCCGACGAGAACAAGGACGCGCTGGGCACGGCGGGCACCGAGCCGGACGGGATCCTGCAGCTCGCGATCCGCGACGTGAAGGCGGAGGTCGGCGACGACCTGGTGATCATGTCGGACCTGTGCCTGGACGAGTACACCGACCACGGGCACTGCGGGGTCCTGGACGAGCACGGGCGCGTCGACAACGACGCGACGCTGGAGCGGTACGCCGAGATGGCGCAGGTCCAGGCGGACGCGGGCGTCCACGTGGTGGGCCCGAGCGGAATGATGGACGGGCAGGTCGGCGTCATCCGCGACGCGCTCGACGAGACCGGGCACGAGGACGTCTCGATCCTCGCGTACACGGCGAAGTACACCTCCGCCTTCTACGGGCCGTTCCGCGAGGCCGTCGCCTCCTCGCTGCAGGGCGACCGCAAGACGTACCAGCAGGACCCGGCGAACGCCCGGGAGTCGCTGCGGGAACTGGCGCTCGACCTGGAGGAGGGCGCGGACATGGTGATGGTCAAGCCGGCCGGCCCGTACCTGGACATCCTGTACCGGGTCGCGCAGGCGGTGGACGTCCCGGTTTCCGCGTACCAGATCAGCGGTGAGTTCGCGATGATCGAGGCGGCGGCGGAGAAGGGCTGGATCGAGCGCGACCGGGCCATTTTCGAGACCCTGCTGGGCATCAAGCGGGCGGGCGCGGACACGATCCTGACGTACTGGGCGACGGAGGTCGCGGGCTGGCTGCGCGAGGCGCGCTGACGTCCCGGACCGGGGCCTCGTCCCGGCCCCGGCCCTGGTCGCGGCCGCGGTCCCGGTCCTAGCCGCGGCGGTTCACCGACGCGAGCAGGGCCTGGGCCGAGGCGAGGGCGGCGGCGTCGCGCCCGTTTCCCGCGAGGCTGTACGTGATCTCGGCGAGCAGCACCGAGAGCCGGCCGTCGTTCACCCGGGAGAGCGGCTCGGAGCCCTCCCACACGGCGTCCCGTACGGCGTGCTCGGTGATGCAGCCGACCGGGTCGGCGGCGGTCAGCAGCCGCCGGGCGATGGTGCGTTCCAGGTCGGTGGGGACCCAGTCGCCCGTGTCGAGGTCCTTGGCGAGTTCGAGGGTGCGCTCACGGAGGGCTGCCGGTGTCATGAGGTGCTCCTTGAGGGGTGGGCGGCTGCTCGGACGGGGGAGATGCGGATCGCCCTGCCGGGGGCGGGGAGGTCCCTGAGCACCAGCGAGTGGGCCCGGATCCGGTTGCCGGAGGCGATGGTGACCGGGCCGAGTACGGAGGCGCCGACGCCGATGAGGACGTCGTCGCCGATGACGGGGTGGCGGCGCACGCCGGGCTCGCCGGCGCGGGACCAGCCGCGAGATCCGAGGGTCACCCCGTGGTAGAGCGTCACGTCGTCGCCGACGCGGGCGGTCTCGCCGATGACCACGCCGAACCCGTGGTCGATGAAGGCCCGCCGGCCGATCCGCGCACCGGCGTGGATCTCCATGCCGGAGAGCAGCCGGCCCGCGAGCGTGAGCAGTCCGGCGGCGAACCGGTGGTCGCGTACGTGGAGGCGGTGCGCGATCCGGTGGAGGGCCAGCCCGTGCCAGGGCGAGTGCAGCAGGGCGTCGCGGCGGCGCGGACGGGAGGGGTCGCGGGCGACGACCGTGTCGAGGTCTTCGCGGATCTGTCCCAGGAGGGAGATCCGCTGCGGGGTGCCGCGCCCGGCGCCGGTCACGGCCGGCCCGCCGAGGCGTGCGGGGCTTGCTGGGCGCTGCCGGGGGCGTGTTGGGCCTGCTGGGAGTCCAGCCGGTTGATCCGGTACATCGTGCGCTGGAACAGGTCCTGCGCGGTCAGGGCCGGATACCGGTCGGGCTCGCCGTCCTCCGTGCAGCCGCGGAGCGTGGAGAGCACCGTCCACGGGGTGGGGTGGCAGAACTGCACGATGGAGAGCCGGCCGCCGCTCTGCCCGGGTGCGGCGACGACCCGGTGGACGGCGGCCCGGGCCCGGCCGCCGGTGAGCCGTTCCAGGACCATGCCGACGTTGAGCACGGTGTAGCCGTCGGGTGCCTTGACCGGGGTCCACTCGCCGTCGATGAGGACTTCGAGGCCGGCGGCGGTGGCCCGGGGCAGGGCGGTGATCAGGTCGAAGTCCTGGTGCTCCACCATCCATACGTGGTCCGCGGACGGGGCCCGCTCCATCGGCGGGTACCAGGTGGCGCGGTTGACGACGGGGCCGTCCTCCAGCATCTCCTCGAAGTAGCCGGGGGCCGCGCCGAGCGCCCCGGCCAGCCGGCGGACCACGTCGAGCTGGAACCGGGCCATCCGCAGGTGGAGTTCGCCCAGTGCGGCGCCGATCCCGGGCACCAGGTGGTCGGGGAAGTACGGCTGCGGATAGCGCGCGGGGTAGCGCTCGCGCAGCGGGTGGGCGGCGGGCAGCGGGGCACCCCAGTGGAACAGCTCCTTCCAGTCGGGGGTGCGGCCCTTCTCGCCCTGCTCGACCAGGGGCGGGAGGTACCCGGACTGCCCGTTGGAGCCGGGCACCCGGCAGTCCGCCTTGACCTCGGCGGGCAGCTCGAAGAACGCGCCGAGCATGGCGTACGCCTCGTCCAGCAGGCTCTCCGGCACCGTGTTGCGCACCAGGAAGAATCCGTCGCGCAGGGCGCTTCGGACGTGCTGGTCGTCGCCCCGGTCGTCGAGTGCGATCTCCTTGAGCATCTCCGGTCCCTCCTCTCTCTCCTCCCGCGCCGCTCAGACCGCGACGAAGGACAGGGTCAGGTACTTGAGCTGGTGGCCCTCGTACTCGAAGTGGCGGTCGATCTCCAGGCTGCCGGTGAAGCGGAAGCCGTTCGCCTCGTAGAGCTCGGTGACGAGTCGCTCGGTGAGCCACCAGTTCAGCCGCCCGTCCGCGAGCGCGTGCGGGGTGATCTCCCCGTCGGGGCTCAGGAACACGCTCACCACCCAGACCCCGCCCGGGCGCAGCATCTTGCGGCCGTGCTCCACCCAGGGGGCCCAGTCCTCGCGGCGCTGGTGGTGCAGACAGCCGTTGTCGACGAGCAGGTCGAGGCCCTCGGCCTGGAAGGCGAGGAAGTCGCCCTGGTGGAAGCGGATCGAGCCGTGCGCGACCTCGGGGGTGTCCCATACGTCGAGCAGGTCGAGGCCGGTGACCTCGGCCTCCAGCCATTCGGCGAGGGAGGCCGTCTGCAGGCCGCGGCCGCAGCCGATGTCCAGGACCCGGGCCGGGCCGGAGCCCGGCGGGTGGTCGTCGGTGGGGGCGGCCGCGATCGCGAAGTGCGTGACGCGGTCGTTGGTGGTCGTCCCCGACCAGGAGTCCTTGTTGTTCTTGTACCACTGCTTGAAGGAGTTGCGGACGACCTCGCGGTAGCCGCAGTAGTTCCGTTCCGCGTGCTCCGCGTCCGCGGCACTGTGGCCGTTGACGGTCAAGACGGGTGTGTCACGATCCTGCGGCATGCTCCCACTCCTCGATTGTTCCGCGGCTTGCGACGACCGCGACTGCGCTGCGCCCTCGCGGGCCTTGGTCGACCTCCGCCGAGGCGCCGAGCCAGGCGCCCGCGCCACTGCCGGAGACGGCGATGCCGTGTTCCCGGCGCAGGTGGCGCATGGCCTGCAGGGCCTGCGGATAGGCGACGGCGGTGAAACTGAAGAAGTCCTGCGGGAACGCGGCGATCAGCGGCTGGCGCAGGCCGTGGCCCAGCCCGCCCGTGCCGCTCATCCGGCGGGCGCCGTCGGGGGCGCGCTCGTCGCCGTAGACGGCCTCGGCGGGGAAGACGGCGAGGGGGCGGCAGTCCGGCCAGGCGCTGCCGAGGGCCATGGCGGTGCCGGCCAGGCTGCCGCCGGTGCCGACGGCCGCGGCCAGGGCGGCCGGTTCGACTCCGTAGCCGGAGAGCTGGCCGATGATCTCCGCGCCGGTGTGTTCGCGGTGCAGGGCGGCGCCCGCGGCAGCGCAGTGCTGGAGCAGCAGGTGCCGGTCCTCGCGTTCGGCTACGCGGACGGCCTCGTCCATCGCGCCGAGGAAGCCGGTGCCCTCGCGGGCCGTGGTGGTCTCGGCGCCCTGGCGGCGCAGTTGGTCCAGCAGCCGGTCGGAGGCCCCGTACGGGACCACCAGGTGCAGGTCCAGGCCCAGTTGTCCGCACAGCTCGGCCAGGGCGACGGCGAGGCTGCCGCCCGAGTACTCGGCGAGCCGCAGCCGGGGGGAGCCGGCCGAGGCCACGGCCGCGCACAACAGGGCATACGCGGTACGGGACTTGACGGACCCGTAGGTGTTGGCAGCCTCGGTCTTGAGCCAGACCGTGCCCCGTCCCGCCCGGCTGGGCACCGGGACCAGAGGGGTGTCCCCGATGCCCGGGCGCAGGGCGGCGAGCCGGGGCAGCAGCCGGTGTGCTTCGGCCTCCAGCGGTGCGAAGGCGCGGGTGATGTCGGCCAGGGCCGGGGCCCGGTCGGCCAGGACGCGGCGGATGTCGGCGAAACCGGGGCCGGGGTCGGGGCCGGGGCCGGTGCCGGGGCCGGTGGGGTCGGGGCCGGCGGCGAGGGCCGGCTCCGGCCCGGGGCGGAGGGCGGTGGTCATGAGGGCCGCTCGCCGGTGGCGAGGCGGAACCCGACGGGGTACAGCGGCCCGGGGAAGGCGCCGTGGCGGCGCCGGGTGCGGGTCAGGTCGCCGAACCGGGCGAAGGAGCCGCCGCGGGCGATCCGGTAGCTGCCCATCGACTGCACCAGGTGGTCGGCCACGTAGGGGCCGTCCGGGTAGGGGGCGTACTCGTCGGCGGTGAACTCCTCGACGTTGCCGCCCATGTCGTGGACGCCGTACGGGGAGCGGCCGGCCGGGAACGCGCCGACCGGGGTGGTGGTGTGCACGCCGGACTCGCGGGTGTTGGCCGCCTCCGGGTCGAACCCGCCGGGCCAGGGGTAGGGCAGGCCCTCGGGGCCCTTGGCGGCGTGCTCCCACTCGGCTTCGGTGGGCAGCCGCCAGGGGTGTCCGGTGCGCTCGGTGAGCCAGGCGGCGTAGGCGTCGGCGTGCTCGGGGCGGATCCCGGCCACCGGGTGGTTGGAGCGGTCCCACGGGTAGGCGCCCAGGTACCAGGTGGTGGGGCGCTCCTCCAGGCCGGTGTCGGCCAGGAAGGCGCGGTACTCGCCGTTGGTCACGGGGTAGGTGGCGATCCAGAAGTCGGCGATCTCCACGGTGTGCTCGGGGCACTCCTTGAGGATCCAGGACTCCTCCACGCCCACGTGCGCCCAGGCGTTGGTGACGTATCCGGCCTCGTTCGCGGGGAGGCCGATACGGATCCGGCCGCCGGGCACGTGGCGGGTGCCGGGGCCCGCTCCGGTGGCGGGGGAGGGGATGCGGGGGTCGCCGAGCAGGCCGAGGACGTGGCCGGCGGCGAGGCGTTCGGCGGTCGGCAGGTCCGGGTCCTCGACGGCGGCGGCGAGCTGCTCGGGGGTGGTGCCGGGCAGCCGGGCGGGGTGCAGCCTGCCGGGGTCGGCGAGGCCGGCGTGCTCCTTGAAGTGCGGGGAGTTCGCGAGGTCTTCGAGTGAGAGCGTCATGCCGCGGCCTCCTGGAGCAGCGCGATGGTGTGGCCGGCGAGTTCGGCCTTGGCGGACAGGTAGCGGGAGTTCTCCGCGGTGACGTACACGCCGGTGGGGATCACCTCGGTGATCTCGATGCCGTGCGCGCGCAGCTCCCGCACCTTGTCGGGGTTGTTCGTGAGCAGGCGGATCCGGGTCAGGCCGAGGGCGTGGAGCATCGCGGCGGCGGCCGCGTAGTCGCGCTCGTCGTCGCCGCGGCCGATCATGCGGTTGGCGGCGAAGGTGTCGTGGTCCTGCGACTGGAGGACGTAGGTGTCGAGCTTGTTGTAGAGCCCGATGCCCCGGCCTTCCTGGCGCAGGTAGAGCACGGCGCCGCCGTGGTCGGCGATGCGCCGCAGGGCCTCGTCGAGCTGGGGGCCGCAGTCGCAGCGGGCCGAGCCGAGGACGTCGCCGGTCAGGCATTCGCTGTGCAGGCGCACCAGCGGCGGCGCGGTGTCGCCGGGGGCGGCGGGGACGAGGACGGCGAAGTGCTCGCCGGGGTCGGGGAGGTGGTGGAAGGTGATGAGGTCGGCGCTGCGGTCCCGGACGCGCGAGAGCGTGACGGGTACGCGGGCCCGGACCACCGCCGGGATCACTGCCGGGATCACTGCCGGGATCACTGCCGGGATCACCGACGGGACCGCCGACGGGACCGCCGCGGGGGCGGCTTCCGTGACGGCCCCCGGTATGTCGGCCGAGGTCGTCATGCGGCCACCTGCTTCCGGTCGGCGCTCAGCGCGATGTCGTCGATGTGGAGGGTGTGCTGGATGTGGGCGCCGTACGCGTCGACGGCGACGAAGACGATCCGGCCGTCCCATCCGGCCACGGCGACGCGCCCGTCGGCGAGCTGGAACATGCAGGACAGGCCCTGGGTGAACCCGGCGAGGACGCGGCCGGAGGCGAGGGTGCCCGCCGAGTCGGCCCAGTCGACCTGCCAGGAGTAGAGGTTGAAGTCGTAGGAGCCGGCGAGGACGGTGGGCCTCTGGATGTCGCCCAGCAGCGAGACGCACTTGACCGACTCGTCGGAGCCGAGCAGCGTCTGCGGCGCGCCGGTGCTCCAGCCGCCGTCCTCGGTACGGGTGACCCGGCCGACCTTGACGGTGTGGTCGCGCGAGGCGCTGGCGACGACGGAGCCGCCGGGGCCGTGGAGGCCGGCGACCGCGTTGACGAGGTTGCCGTGCTCCCACAGCTTGGTGCGCCCGTGCACGGCGCCCGCCTCGATGGTGCGGTCGGTGGCGGCGGACAGGAAGCCGCCGTCCGGGAACGGGGCCAGGGACTTCACCGATCCGCCGTGCGCGTCGACGCGCTCTTCGAGCCGGAGCGTGGCCGGGTCCAGGACGAGGAACTCGCCGTTGTAGGTGCCCGCGATCAGCCGGCCCCCGTCGACGGTGAGGGAGGGGATCGGCGCGCCGAGGCGCTCGCTGGAGGTGCGGGTGCCGTCGTAGCGGATGACGTGGCCGGAGTAGGTGCCCGCGTAGATCGTGTCGCCGTCGGTGGCGAGGGACAGGATCGGGCCGTCGGTGAGCTCGATCGGGGTGGCCCGCCGCTGGGCGCCGTTCTCGACGCGGACGGCGAAGACGGTGCCGGAGTCCCCGCCGATGAGGAGCTCGTCGCCGCGCGCGGCCAGGGCGTTGGGGCCGTGGGTGGCGCGCTCGGGGCCGGACAGTTCGGCGGCCGTGGCCATGTCGTACAGATGCGGGGCGTTGCGGAAGGAGCCCGCGGCGACCAGGCCCCGGGCGGCGGCGACGGAGCGCGGCCACACGCGGAGGTCGGCGACGGTGTGCCGGCGTTCGCCGGAGCGGTCGAACCAGTGCAGGGAGCCGTCGTAGGCGCCGACGACGAACGCGGAGTCGTCCTCGGCCCAGTCGACGGCGCGGGCGGCGGAACTGGAGACCTCGACGGTCAGTACGTGGTCCAGCTCGCGGGTCAGCAGGTCGACGCGGCCGTCGTCGCGGGCCACGGCGAGGAGGTCGCCGGCCCGGGACCAGGCGCAGCCCTCGATGGAGGAGTCGTAGTGGCGCCTGCGCGCCGCGCCGGAGCCGGAGGCGGGGTCGCTGACGGCGACCAGGCCGTCCTCGCCGACCGTGGCGGCCAGGCCCTCGACGCTGACGGAGACCATCATGCAGTGCGCTTCGTGCGAGCCGACCTCGGTGAGGAAGGTGCCGTCGAGTACGGACCACAGGGTGGCGCGGCCGTCCTCGGAGACGCAGATCAGGCGCTCGCCGTCGGGCAGCCAGGCGACCGAGTTGATGTCGTCGGTGTGCCGGGCCAGGACGTTGACCAGCGTGGCCGGGCCCTCCTGGGGGACGCGCCAGATGCCGACCGTCTTGTCGGCGGAGGCCGTCGCGAGGAGGGTCGGGTCGGCGGGGTTCCAGGCCGAGGAGTTGACGAGGCGGCGGTGGCGCAGGGTCGCGGCCTCGGTGGGGTGGGCGGGGTCGGTGGTGTTCCAGACGATCACGGTTCCGTCGTAGGACGAGGTCGCGAGGCGGGAGCCGTCCGGGCTGAAGGCCACGTGGGTGATCGGGGCCGAATGTCCGGTCCCCGATTTAGGGATGGAGATGGTGCGCACGCTGTCTCTGTCCTTTGCTTCGGTGCCCGGGAAGGCCGTTTACAGGGTGGATGGAGAGTTGGGTGTCCAGGTTCCTGATGCACGCTAATTGCTGCCGCAAGGAACTGCGAAGCGCTGCCCGGCAATGTGGTAAGTCGCCCGACCTGATGTATTCGAATTCTCTTGTTTGACATGTTTCCGCAGATCAGAGTGGGGGTCGGAAGTATCGGGGCGGGAGCGAAACGGGAACGGAACGGGAATGAAAAGGGAAGAGGTGATGGAGTGAGCGGGATTATGCGGCTGCCGCTTGCCCTGTAGTCCGTGCCCCTCGATGCTTCGATGAGAAGAGGACTCAAGGGGCTGAGCTCATGCATGTTGTTCTGTTGGAGACGGCATACGTCAGAGGCTTTGACGTCGTGGCGGACATGGCCGACGACGGGATCGAGGTCACCTTCGTCACCGGGCGCCTGGACGCCTACCGCGCCAATGCCGGGTTCGAGCTGCTCGAACGCGCCGCGCGGGTGGTGGAGGTGCCGGACCTGTCCGGTGGCCAGGACCTGGCCGCCCTGCTGCGGGGACGGCTCGGCCCCCATCCGGTCGACGGCGTGATCTGCCGCGACGAGAACCTCCTGCACGGCGCGGCGCGGTTCGCCCGCGAGCTGGGCCTGCCCCACGAGTCACTGGAGGCGGCGCGGCTGCTCGGCGACAAGTCGGCCGTACGGGAACGGCTCGGGAAGGCCGGGATCGGCAGCCTGCGCTGGCGCCGGGCGGTCACCGAGGAGGAGGGACTGGCGGCGGTCGACGAGATCGGGCTGCCGTGCGTGATCAAGCCGACGTCCGGCCGGTATTCGGTCGGGGTCACCGTGGCGTGGACCCGCGAGCAGGCCGCCGCCGGGCTGGCCGAGGTACTGGGGGTCCCGTACGGGGACGGTAACGGCGACGGGAATGGTGACAGGGACGGGAACGGCGACGGTGGCGAGCGCCCCGTCGCGCTCGTCGAGGAGTACGCCGTGGGGCGCCACGTCAGCGCCGAACTGCTCGTCCAGGACGGGCGCGTGGTCCTGTACGGATTCGCCGAGCGCATCCCGACGGCGCCCGGCACCACGGCCGAGCTCGGCGGGCACTTCCCGGCCCGCTTCCAGGGCATGGGCGCCGCACGGCGGTTCGTCCTGGACACCGTCGAGGCTCTCGGGGTCAGGGCGAGCGCGCTCCACGTGGAGCTGCTCGTCACGCCGACCGGCCCGGAGCTGATCGAGGTGAACGGCCGGATCGCCGGACACGTGGTGACCCGGCAGATGTCGCTGGCCCTGGACCGCTCGGTCGCCCGCGACCTGGTCGCGCTCGCCACCGGTGCGCCGGTCGAGGACGCGGCCCCGCCGGTGACCACCGTGGCCCTGCACGCCCTGTGGAGCCCGGCCGACGGGATCGTGCGCGGCACGGTTCCCGCGTTCCGCGAGCTGCCGGCCGGGGTGGTCGACTGCGAGGTGACCGTCGGGCCCGGCGACCGGGTGCCGGCGCTGGGCACCAACCACGACCGGTTCGGGTACCTGATGGTGCGCGGAGCCGATGCGGCGACGGCCCGGCGGGTCGCCGCGCAGGCGGCCGCCCTGGTGCAGGAGTCGCTGCGCATCGAGCCGGTCGTCGCCGCGGAGCAGGAGCATCCGGAGCCTGATGCCGCGGGCGGCGAGCACGTGGTGGTGCTGCTGGACGGAGGGGACCCGGTCGAGCGGATCGTGGCCGCGGCCGGGGCGGTGACCGCGCGGCTGACCGTACTGCGGCGTGACGAGCTCACCTTCGACGCGGTGCGCGCGCGGTTCCTGGCGGCGCACGAGCGCCGGCCGGTGGCCGCGGTCCTGTCCTGGTCGGGCGCGTACGAGCGGGAGGCGCGGGAACTGCGCGCGCTGGCCGCCGGAGCCGTCCGGGCCGGCGGGGAGGGGGGCGAGGAACTCGGTGAGCTCGACGGGCTGCTGGAGGAGCTCGCCTTCGTCAGCGACCCCGTGCACACCGTGCTGGCCCTCGCGGCCGGCGGGGGCCGGGTGGACGTACTCGCCTCGATCGACGAGAGCGGTGACCAGGCCGCCGAGGACGGCAGCTCCGAGCGGCGCCTGACCGTCGGCCCGGTGCCCGCGCGGCTGCGGGCACGCACCGAGGAGGCCGTGCGCGACGCCGGGATCGAGGGGCCCGCCCGGGTCGTGTTCGGGGCGCGCAACACGCGCCCCCTGGTCCTGCCCGGCTTCGACCGGCAGGTCCTCGACCTCTACGACGCCGCCCACCGGCGGAGCCTGGTGACGGTCGCCGCCGAGAGCGCCCTGGGCCGGCCGGTGCGCGTCGCCCCGCCCGACGCCGGGCGGATCGCGATCCAGCGCCACGTCATGTCCGGGCCGGGCCGCTTCCGCGTGGTCGCCGCGACCGCCGCCGAGGAGCTGTACGAGTGGCCCGAGGTGGCGTCCGTACGGACCCCGCTCGATCGCGAGGGCATCCACAGCGGGCCGGTCGTCCGGCTGGAGTACACCGTGGCGGCGCCGGACACCGTCCGCGCCGAGCAGGCGGTGGCCCGGATCGAGCGCTCGCTGCTGTGGAAGACCGAGGCCGCCGACCGTACGCACGTCCTGCTGCTGGACCGGATCGGCTCCCGGGTGTGGACCCGCGACGACGGCTCGCCGCTGCTGGACCCGGACCGCTTCCGGGTCAGCGTGCTGAGCTCGGCCGCGGGCAACACCACCGGCAGCGCCGCCGACTTCGCCGCCCGGACGGACGTGTTCGACCCGGACGGGGTACGGGCCCTCGCGGGCGCGGTGCACGCGCTGCACCCGGTGGACCGGGTCGCCACCGTCTCCGAGCGGCTGCTGGAGCCGGCCGCGGAGCTGCGCGCCAGGCTGGGCACGCCGGGCAGCGACCCGGCCACCGCACGCAAGTTCGTGGACAAGGCGGTGATGAAGCGCATCGCCCGCCGGGCGGGCATCCGTACCGCCGAGGGGCACCTCGTCCACACCCCGGAGGACGTCACCGACCTGTTCGCCCGGCACGGCCGGGTCGTGGTCAAGCCGCGGGACGGTTCGGGCTCGTTCGGGGTGTCGGTGCTCGCCGACGCCGCCCAGGTCGAGCGGTGGGTGCGCGAGGAGTTCAGCCCCGGCACCCACCTGTGCGAGGGGTTCGTGGCGGGCGACATGTGCCACATCGACGCCGTCATCTACGAAGGCGACGTGATCTGGGACGTGTCCCGGTACGTGAGCGACACCCTGGCGGTCTCCCGGGTGGAGCCGCTGTCCTCCATCACGGTCGCCGACCCCGCCGTGCGCGCGGCCGCCCGCGAACTGCTCGGCCAGGTCGCGGGCGCCTGGCAGGTCTCCGCGGGCGTGCTCCACCTGGAGGCCTTCCTGGACGAGTCCGGGTTCACCTTCTGCGAGGTGGCCGGCCGCCCGGGCGGCGCGGGCGTCCGCGAGGCCTTCCTGGCCACCACCGGCATCGACCTCTTCCACGCCAAGATCCTCACCGACGTGGGCCTCGACCCGCGGGCCGGCCGGGTCGCCCCGGTGGGCGCGTACGCGGGCTGGACCGTGCACTTCACGGTCGGCGGGATGCTGCTGGACTTCGACGACTCGGCGGTCGCGCAGGACGCCTACTACCGCAACGTGCCGTACCGGATCGGGGACGTGGTCCCCGTGCAGCCGTTCTCGGGTACGGGCGCCAGCACGCACGTCTTCGCCCACGACTCGCACGAGGAGGTCAGGCGCCTGGTCGCGCGCGCCGAGCGCGATGTCCGCCTGGTGATCGGTCTGGAGCCGAAGCCGGGGTCCGCGGGGGCCGAGCGGTGATACTCGGCATCCTCGGCAGCGCCTCCGCGGACTCGGTCTCGCGCCGGGTCCTGGAGGTGGCCGCCCAGCGGATCAGGGCGGCCGGGGCGGCGTACGAACTCCTCGACCTGAGCGTGGAGTTCCCCGGCCGCCACCGGATCGAGGACTACGACGACCCGCCCCCGTACAGCCAGACGGCGGCGATCCGCGCCCGGATCGCCGGGGCGAGCGGCGTCGTCCTCGCCACGCCGGTCTACCACGGCTCGTACAGCGGGCTGCTGAAGAACGCCCTGGACCACCTCACCGGCGAGGCGCTGGCCGACCGGCCCGTGGGGCTGATCGCCGCGGGCGGCGGTCCGCGCGGCGCGGGGACGGCCTGCGACCAGATGCGGTCGGTGGTCCGGGCGATGGGCGGCTGGGCCGTGCCCACCCATGTGGCCTCCGCCCGCAGCGACTTCACGCCGGGGCGCCCGCTGGAGGAGCTGTACATCCGGATGGACCGCCTGGTGGACGAACTGCTCTCGTTCCGCTCCGCCCGCCGTGTCCCGGCACCCCTCGTCAGCCACTGACCCCGAAGCACCGACCCGACTCCACTGACCCGACTCCACTGGCCCCGACTCCACCGATCCCGACTCCACTGGCCCCGACTCCACTGACCCCCACTCCAGCGAAGCGAAGCCCCTCACCTGAAAGGACGCGCCATGACCCCCCGCTCCGCCCGCCCGTCCGCCGGCTCCGAGGAACAGCCGCACCTGCTGCTGATCTCGGGCATCGGCGGCCACCCTCCCGCCGCGGCGCTCGACTCCCTCTCCCGCCTCAGCCCGGCGGTCTCCGTCGTCCACATCGCGGCCTGGGGCGACCCGGAACCGGTGCGCGCCGACTGGGCCGCGCGCGGACTGCGCGGAGAGTTCCTGACCGCGGCCGACCTCGACGACGCGGTGGCCGTCGGCCTCGCCCTCCACGAGCGGTACGCGCTGTCGGGGGTCGTCACCTACTCGGAACTGCTGCTGCGCCCGCAGGCCGAGCTGGCCGCACGCCTCGGGCTGCCGGGCAACACGCCGCAGGCGGTGACCGTCGCCCAGTCCAAGTCCCGGCAGCGGCAGGTCTTCGCCGAACACGGCGTGCCCTCCCCGCGGTTCGCGGAGATACGGGAGGAGGAGGATCTGGCGGAGGCGGCCCGCAGCATCGGCCTGCCGGCCGTCTTCAAACCCTCGCTCGGCGCCGGCAGCCAGAGCGTGCGGCTGGTCCGCACGTACGAGGAACTCCTGGACGCCTACCGCGACGGCCGGGCCACCGTCTCGGCCTTCCTGCAGAACGAGGACGTCTTCCTGCTGGAGGAACGCCTCGAACTGGAGGCGGACGGAGACAGCGGCTGGGCGGCGTACTGCAGCGTGGAATCGCTGCTGGCGGCCGGCGAACGGCACCACCTGGCCGTCTCCGACCGGCTGGAGCTGCGCCACGGCTACGCCGAGGAGGGCGCGTCGATGCCGTCGCGGCTGGACCCGGCCGTCCAGGCGGCCGCCGTCGACTGCGCGGACCGGGCGATCCGGGCCATCGGGCTGACCACCGGGGCCGTGCACACCGAGATCGCGCTGACCCCGCGGGGGCCGCGCGTCATCGAGGTCAACGCCCGTGCGGGCGGACCGATGCCGGTCATGTTCGAGGTCGGCGCCCGGTACGACTACGCCGAGCAGATCGGCCGCAGCGCGCTGGGCCTCGCGCCGGACACCGTGCCGGAGTTCACGCGGACGGCGCTGATGAGGATGGTGCCGATCCCGGCGGGCGAGTGGCTGGTGGCCGCGCAGACCCCGGTGGCGGAGCTGATGGCGGCCTTCCCCGAACTGGTCTACGTGAAGCCGCGGTTCGGGCCGGGTCAGACGGCGAGCCGGGACCGGACCCTGCACCTGGCGACGTTCATGCTCGGCGCGCCCACGCCCGGCCGGGCCCTGGAGCTCGCCGACCGCGTCGAGCGGGCCCTCGGCATCGAACTCGTGGAGGCCGGGGCGCAGTCCGAGGCCGCCCTGGCCCGGGCCACCTAGCCGTGGACGGACCCGCCCACCCCCGCCCGACTCCGCAATCCCGCCTACTCATGACGTGGGGATCGCTCCGATGAAGAAACGCATCTACGCCACTGGACTCTCCGACGCCGTCGGACTCGGAATGTACCTATCCCTGTCCGTCCTCTTCTTCCACGAGGCCGTGGACCTGCCCAACGCCGAGATCGGGCTGGTCCTCGGCATCGCCGGCATCACCTCGCTGCTGGGTGCCATGCCCATCGCGCGGGCCGCCGAGCGCTTCGGCACCCGTACCGTGCTGACCGTCCTGTTCCTGGTCCGCGCCGCCGCCTTCCTGGCGCTGGCCACCGCCTCCTCCTTCATCGCCGCCCTGCTGGCCTCGGCGGTCGCCGGGGTGCTGAGCCGGGGCATCAGCCCGCTGATCGAATCGGGCCTGATCGCCCGGGCCAGCAACGAGGAGGCGGTCGGAGCGCTCGCCCGGCTCCGGTCGCTGCGCAACGCCGGCATGGCCGCGGGCGCGCTGCCCTCCGGGGCGGCCATCGCGATCGGCGAGGCCTGGGCCTACCGGGCGGTGATGGTGCTCTCCGCCGTCCTGTTCATCGGCTGCGCCGCCGTCAGCCGCAGCTTCGCCGACGGCGGGCGCCCGGCCGGGGCCGCGCAGGGCGGCCCCTCACGCGGCAGCGTCCTGCGCGACCGGGCCTTCCTCCGCATCACCGTCCTGTACGGGGCCCTGACCATGTCGGCGCTCGTCCTCGGACTCGGCGTGCCGCTGTGGGTGGTCCAGCAGACGCAGGCCCCCGCCTGGACCGTGACCCTGGTCCAGGTCCTCAACACCGCCGTCGTCGTCGCGCTCCAGGTCCGGATCAGCAAGGGGTCCGAGGACTTCGCCACCGCGCGCAGGATGATGCGGCGCGGCGGGCTGCTGTCGGCTCTGGCAGCGGGGGTCGTACCGCTGACGACGTTCGGCGGTACGACCACGAACCTGGCCCTGGTGGTCGCAGCCGCGCTGCTCTTCTCCCTCGGGGAGCTCTACATCATCTCCGGCACCACCGGCGTCGCCCTGTTGCACATCCCCGAGGGCCGCAAGACCGGCTACCTCGCCGCCTTCAACCTCGGGTTCGCCGTCACCACCGTGGTCGGGCCCCCTCTCATCACCAGTTCCGTCGGCTGGGGCGGCTGGGCCTGGCTGGGCTGGGCGGTCTACTTCTCCGCCGTCGCCCTGGCCGCGATGCGCGTCCCGCAGCCGGCCCCGGCCGCCGGGAAGGCGCCGCAGACCGCGGGAGCCCCCGCGTGAGGCCGGCCGAGGGAGCACGGGAGCGGGCCCCGAACATTCCGCTCTGTGCGGCGTACCGTCATCCTCGGACGACACGCCTCAGCCCATCTGCCGCTGCGGCCGGTTCGCCGACGGAGTGCCGGACGAACTCTCCGCCCGAGTGCGCCCAGCGGCGTGGTCGGCGCCGATCGCGACGCTGTGGGCGGCCGAGGAGAGCGTGAGGTGGCGGTGCCAGCCCTTGAAGGAGCGGCCGGCGAAGTCGCGCAGACCGGCTCGCTCGCCGGTGTCGGCGCTGTCGAAGGCCGTCCGCCGGCTGAGCTTGGCCAGCCGCATCAGCCCGTCTAGCGAGGTGGTGGTGAGATCCGTGAGCCACAACTCGCTGGGCGGGCCGTTGCGGTTGGTCCACTCGCCCATCAGCATCCACTGCTGCGGACCGGAGGGCGAGCGGCGCGGCTGCGGCAGCTCGACGCGTATGCCCGCGACCAGGGTGCTGCGTACGACGGGCGTCCCCGAGGAGGGGTCCAGCCATTCGACGGGCCGGCGCAGTCCGCGTACGTGCTGGAGCATGTCCGACACCGGTATGGGGCCGGCGCCGTACCCGGGCATGGCCGTGTCGGCGACCCGCAGCTGGTCCATGGCCCGCATCCGGGCCATGACGGGAACGCCCGCGGCGTGGAAGCGGCTCAGCACGGCGCTGCTGACGAAGTCACGGGAGGGCAGCACCACCGGGCGGCGTTCCACCCCGCCCCAGGCGAGGACCTCCAGGGCGGAAGCCGTGGCGCACTCGCCCGGCGACTCCTCGTCCACCCAGTCCGGGATGTCGGCCCGGCGGCGCTTCTCCTCGTCCTGGAGCCAGGAAGGGGAGAGGTACAGCCGCCAGTTGACGGGGGCGCTCATCGCCTCCGAGGCCATCCACAGGCCGAAGGAGTGCTGGCCGTGCACGGAGTGCCCCAGTTCCGGGACGAACCGGCGGTCTATGCCGGCCGACTGCTCGCCGGCCTTCTGGATCGGCATGGACTGGACGACCCAGGCCTTGGGCTGGACCATCTGCTCCGCGTACCGGGCGAGCGCCGAGCGCATCGGGGCCCAGTTCCAGGTGGATTCGCTGATGAAGTGGTGCAGCGACTGCTCGGTGCCCGCTCCGCCGACGACTCCGGCCATGTTGCGGATCGACTTGCGTCCGTCCGCGTAGAGCAGTCCCCGCAGGTACTGCTCGCCGCGGGCGCGCTGGTCGCTGCGGCGCAGCGACATGAACAGCTGCGGTGCCAGCTCCGAGATCATCGCTTCGACGATCTGGGCTCTGTGGTCGGCCGTCGTGGTCGACGGCAGGGCGGGTGGGGAGTGGGGGGGCTGTGCCGGAGGGGTGGCTACAGGTGCTTGGTAGGCGCTGTGCGCGGCGGCAGGCCGGGTGCCGGAATGGTTCGCCGCGCGCCGCACGGTCCGCCGGCTGGCGCCGAGGCCGAAAGTCTTCATCGCTGCTCCTGAGTCCGAGTCAGGAGGCCACTGTCCGAGGTGTCGTTCCCGCTTCGTTCCCGCTTCGCTACCGCTTCCCCCCGTAAGCTCTTAGGATCCTGCTGAAGGCTCTTCAGCAGGGGGCATTGAGGGGGATGGGGCAAGGAGGCCATGGCTAATTCGGTGGAAAGCCAGGTGCGTTTCAACATTCTCGGACCACTTGAAGGGTGGACGGCAGGAGAGCGGTTAAAGCTCGGCGGTCAAATTTACGAACGAGTTCTTGCCACCCTTCTGCTCGAACCGGGAAATATTGTCCCGGTTGTCCGTCTTGTGGAGGCGGTGTGGGATGAGGAACCACCGGTAACCGCTTCCCATCAGGTGCGCAAGGCGGTCGCCGACCTGCGGCGTCGGATCCCGGGGGGCGGGAAGCTGATCGTCACGGACGGTCCCGGCTACCGCGTGCAGGTGACGGTCGATCAGCTCGATCTGCTCGAATTCAACGGGCACATACAGCAGGCCCGGCACGCCGCCGCCTCGGACCTGCCCGAGGAGGCGGCCGACCAACTGCGCGCCGCCCTCGCCCTGTGGCGCGGCCCGGTGATGTCCGGCGCCGGCGGCTCGGTGGTCGAGGCCGCGGGGGCGGTACTGGAGGAACGCCGGCTGGGGGCGGCCGAGCAGCTCTTCGAACTGCGCCTGGCCCTGGGGGAGGCCGGTGAGCTCATCGGAGACCTGCGCACCCTCATCGCACAGCACCCGCTGCGGGAATCGCTGCGCGGGCACCTGATCCTGGCGCTGTACCGCTCCGGGCGGCAGGCCGAGGCGCTCACCGAGTACGCCAAGGTCCGTGAACTGCTCGTCGAGGAGCTGGGCATAGACCCCAGCGCGCAGCTCACCAAGATGTACGAGGACATCCTGCGCGCCTCCCCCGAACTCGCGGGCCCGGCCGCCCGGCCGGTACCGGTGGCCGGGCCGCCCAACTCCCGGTCCCCGGCACCGCCACCGGCCGCGGAGTCCGGACGGTCCGCGCCGTCCGGCGCCGGGAGCGGCCGCTTCCCGACCCTCGCCTCGCTGCACGGCGCTCCCTGCACCCTGCCGCCCGGCGTCCCCGACTTCACCGGTCGCGAGCGCGAGCTGGCCGAGGTGCTGGAGGCGTGCCGGCAGGACGCGGGGGAAGGTCCGCGCGTCATCGCGATCGACGGCATGGGCGGCTGCGGCAAGACCTCGCTGGCCGTGCGCGCCGCGTACCAGCTGGCCGAGGAGTACCCGGACGGCCAGCTCTACGCCGACCTGCGCGGTTTCACCCCCGGTGAGAAGCCGCAGCGGCCGGCCGCCACCCTCGTCGGCCTGCTGCGCACCCTCGGGGTGTCCGCCGACAGCATCCCCGACGACGAGGCGGGCCTGATCGGGCTGTGGCGGGCCACCCTCACGGGCCGGCGGCTGCTGTTCCTGTTCGACAACGCCCTGGACGCGGGCCAGGTGCTACCGCTGCTCCCGTCCTCGACGGAGTGCCTGGTGCTGGTCACCAGCAGGGCCAGGCTGCTCGATCTGGACGGCGCGGACTGGATCTCGCTGGGGGTGATGGAGCCGGAGGAGAGCCGGGTGATGCTCGCCGAGCTCCTCGGCGACAACCGGGTGGCCCGCGAACCGGAGGCCGCCGCCGAACTCGCCGAACTCTGCGGCCACCTGCCGCTGGCCCTGCGGCTGGCGGTGGCCCGCCTGCGCAACCGCCCCCGCTGGACCGTCCGCTACCTGGTCGAACGGCTGGAGGACGAGACCCGTCGGCTGGACGAGCTGAGCGCGGGCGAGCGCAGCGTCGCGGCCACCCTCAGCCTGTCGTACAAGGCGCTGGAGGAGGAGCTCCAGGCCGCCTTCTGCCTGCTGGGCCTGCATCCGAGCGCGGAGGTCGACGTCTACTCGGCCGCGGCGCTGCTGGAGACCGGGGTCCGGGACGCGGAGGACATGCTGGAGGACCTCCTCGACATGCACCTGCTGGTGCAGAACGACCCGGGGATGTACGCCTTCCACGACCTGGTGCGGACGTACGCGCTCTCGCTGGGTGAGGGGAAGGGCGGGCGCGAGGCCCGGGAGGCCGACGGCCGGCTGCTCGGCTACTACACGGCGGCGACCGAGGCCGCGTGCACGCTGCTGTTCCCCAGCCGCCGCAGCATGCACGTGGATGCGCCCGACACCGCGTACGCGCTGCCTCCGATGCGCCGCGAGGACCGCACCCTGGAGTGGTTCGACCGGGAGTCCGCGGGCATCCAGACCCTCCTGGCCCGGGGCGGTCACGATGAGAGCCCGCAGCTGGTGTTCGCCCTGGCCCGCAACGCGTCCTTCCACCTGAACCTCCGCGGACGCTTCGCGGAGTTCGAGGCGGTGTGCCGGGCCGGCCTCATCGCGACGCGCAGCATCGGCGATCCCCTGCTCATCTGCCAGACCCTCAACAACCTCGGGGTGGCTTGCTGGAAGCTGGGCCGGCTCAACGAGGCCGTGGAGGCTGCGGAGGAAGCGCTGGACTGGGCCAGGAAGGCCGGGGGCCCGGACGACGAAACGGTTGCCCTCGGACTGCTGGGGATCGCGCACTACGCGCTGGGGAACCTGGCGCGCTCGTACGACTACACGACGCAGGCCGTGGGGGAGCTCAAGGGAGGGGACCGCACCAAGCTTCCGCAGCAGCAGGCGGAGGACCTCAACAATGTCGGCACGGTCTGCCTGGCACTCGGGCAGTACGAGCAGGCGGTCGACGCCGCGCGACAGGCGATCGAGCTGTGCCGTGCCTTCCGGTTCCCGGAGCAGGAGGCCCTGGCTTGGACGACTCTGGCTCTGGCGTACTGCGGCACGTGCGCGTTCGAGGAAGCGGAGTCCAGCCTCTCGCGGGCGCTGAACACGGGCTCTTCCTGCCCGGACGAGGTTCTCGTACTCATCTGCGCGGTCTCTTCGGATCTCAGCGACCGGCGCGGCGACACGCGGCGGTCGCAGGAGCAGGAGGCCACGGCGCTGGAGCTGCTCAACTCGACGATCTCGCCGCAGCGGCGCTCCAGGGTGGACAACGTCCTGGCGCTCAAGCACAACCGCAACGGCCGGTACGAAGAGGCCCTGCGTCTGCACGAGCGCGCGTTCGCGTGTGCCGAGGGCATGGGCTACCGGGTCGAGATGGCCCACGCACTGGACGGGATGGCGGCCGCGGCCGGGCAGTTGGGCCTGTCGGACGCTGCCCAGTACGGGGAGCGGGCCGACATGCTCTTCGAGACCATGGGGGTGCCACCCGAGGGGCGGCGCACCCTCTGATCGGAGCGCGGTGCGCGGAGGTAAGGCAAAAGCAGTGGGCCCCGTCCGGTATCGGACGGGGCCCACTGCTTGCGCGGGGGGTGGATCAGGCGCCGGTGGGGGGCGTCGGCGGCGTGGTCGGGGGCGTCGCCGGGGCCACGCCCGGACCCTTGGTGTCGGCCAGTACGGAGTGACCCTTGGTGCCGTTGGCCTGGTGGTCCTGCTCGATCGCCGCACCCAGGCCGAGGGTGAGGACGAGGGCGAAGATACCGACCAGACCAGCGAGCTTGCCGCGCATTTCGTACCCCTTGTTTGTTTGGAAATCCCGTGTCGCTTTCGACATGACAGAGATTCGCAACGGGGCTTCCTGCTCCAGTCCCTCTCCGTTCCCGCTCAAGTGGGTGGTGGTATGGGAACGGAACGGGAACGGGCAGTCTAACGAGAAAACCGGTGGGCTATCCGGTATTTCTTTGGCCGGATATCGTCGTTCAAATATCGGTGGATTGCCGCTCAGGAAAGGGAGAGTCGAAGTTCCGCTTCGAGTCGTCCCAGATCCCGCGCATGGCCGTGGGCAGCGATATGCCCGTCCGGCCGGATCAGGTAGTACCCCGCGGAGCGACATCCGGCCTGCGCGGCGGCGTCGCGGCGCCGTACCGTCACGTGCCGCAACAGTGGCCATTGCGCCACGATGTGGCCCAATTCCTCCTCCCAGGCCCTGTTCCCGTCCGGGACGACCACCAGGTTCCAGCCGTGCGGATCCGCGGCCGGTCCCGAGATCCCGTAAGCGAGTGCCAGACGGCGCGGGAAGACCGCGCCGACCTCCAGGGCGCCGGGCAGTGAGCGCCGTACGCGGCAGCCCGTCCAGCCCGAGGGCTGCTGGGTGTCGCGGGTCACCGGGTACGACAGCCGGCGGCCGGCCATCACCGGGGCGTAGAACTCCGAGACGATCCCGGTCCGGTCCAGGAGCCGGAACGCCGCGTCGCGCGCCGCCACCGTGGCCTTGGACTTGAACAGCCAGGCCCTGGTCTGGAAGTCGGTGTCGCGCACGAGCTGGCGGGTGACCTCCGCCCGCTCCTCGCCGTAGGAGGCGAGCAGCGAGGAGGGGGACTCGCCCCGGATCACCGAGGCCAGCTTCCAGGCGAGGTTGTGCGCGTCCTGGAGGCCGTTGTTCATGCCCTGCCCGCCGGCCGGGCTGTGCACATGGGCGGCGTCGCCCGCCAGGAAGACCCGGCCGCGCTGGAACTCGCTCGCCCGCCGGGCGTGAACCCGGAACACGGCCTTCCAAACCGCCTCCTTGATCCGTACGCCGCGCGGTCCGCGCTCGTCGATGACGGCCTGCATCATCGCGGTGTCGACCTCGCCGCCGCCCTGGGGCATCACCGACAGGAACCGGAAGATCCCGCCCGGGATGGGCACGATCACCAGCGCGCCGTTCGCGGACTGGTAGAAGTGGCACTCGTCCGGAGGTAGGTACCCATCGATGCGTGCATCGATGAGCGCGAAGGCCATCTCGTACGTCGATCCCTCGAATCCGACGCCGAGCTGGCCCCGGACGGCGCTGCCGGCACCGTCGGCGCCGACGACGAACGGCACCCGCAGCCGCTGCAGCCCCTCGGGGGTCTCCAGCACCGCCGTGACGCCGTCGGTGGCCTCGATCCGGCCGGAGTAGTCCAGCCCGTCCAGGGCGAGCAGCCGCACCCCGCGCTCGATCTTGCCGCCCAGTGCCTGCAGCCGCTCGGTGAGCAGCCGCTCGGTGACGTGCTGGGGCAGGGTGCGGCACGCCAGGTCGTCGGAGAACCCGAAGGAGGCCAGCGGGCGCCGTTCGGAGAAGTAGCTCAGCGTGTTGATCCGTACGGACTCCTCGTCGACCACGCCGCCCAGACCGGTGTCCTCAAGGATGTCGAGGGCGCGCGGCCAGACGGACAGGGCCTTGGGGGTCAGCATGGGTTCGACGGCACGGTCGATCACGCGGACCCGGATGCCGCGCCGCAGCAGTTCGACGGCGGTCAGCAGGCCGGTGGGGCCGGCCCCGACCACCAGGACGTCCAGGTCGGACGCCCCGGCGGCGGCGGGTACCGCTTCGCCCTCTCTCGTGGGCCGGCTCTCGCCGGCTATCAGGTCAGCCATGGCCTCTGGGACTCTCTCAGTCGGTGCGGACGCCGGTGGTGGTGGAGTTCTCCGGCTCGGTGGGCAGTCGGTCGAGGCTGATGCCGAAGTGGGTCTTGTAGGCGGCGATGACCTCGGCGTCGTCCTGGAGGACGGTCTTCGAGCGCTGGTCGCCGTCGACGACGTTCAGGTGGCGGCCCTTGAGGGTCACCAGACCGGTCTCGGTGCGGATGGAGCAGAACAGCGCCTGCATGAAGGAGGAGTCGGGCGCCGTGCGGTACCACCACAGCGAGGGGCCGTAGTCCTCGATGCGGACCGGGGTCTCGACGACCTGGTACAGCGGGCGGCCGCCGAGCCACAGGTCCACGGTGCCGGGCTGTCCCTCGACGTCCTTGAGCTGGTACTCGCCGTGCGGGTCGCTCTGGACCTCGCGGCTGGTGAAGTCGAGCGGGAAGCGGCTGTTGCGGCCGAAGCCGGTGTCGACGAGGTACACCTTGTCGCCGATGGTGACCTTCAGGGCGAGGTGGCCGAGGAACGGGCCGAGGCCCTCCGGCCGGTGCACGCGGCCCGGCAGGATGTCGACCTCGTAGCCCAGGGCCTCCAGCACGAAGCCGAGCGCCGGGTTGACCTCGTAGCAGCCGCCGCCGCGGTGGTCGATCGCCACCTTGTCGACGGAGCGCTGATCCATGTGGATCTCGCGGCCTTCGAGGTGGTAGTCGAGGTTCTCGAACGGCACGGACAGCACGGCGCGTTCGGCCAGGTGCCGCAGTCCGGCGAGGTCGGGCTGCGCGGGGCGGCTCGCGCCGATCCGGGTGAGGTAGGCGTCGACCCGGGCGTCGTCGATCGGGGTTGCGTCCAGCATGGAATCTCCTTGAAGGGTGTCGCCCCCGGGGCGGGGCGGGCAGGGAGGGAGGGAGGGGTCCGCGGGAGGGGTTACCAGCGGACGAGCGACAGACCCAGGGCCATGCCGCCGCCGAAGCCCGCGAGCAGGACCAGGTCGCCGTCGGCCAGCCGGCCGGAGCGGGCCGCGCGGTCGAGGGTGATCGGGACTGAGGCGGCGCCGGTGTTGCCGTACCTCTCGTACGTCGTCCAGGTGCGGTCGGTGCCCACTCCGATTTCCTCGGAGAGGTCTTTCAGCATGTGTCCGTTGGCCTGGTGCGGAACGAAATGCGCGATGTCCGCGGTGGTGAGGCCGCGTTCCGAAAGGAATGCGTGGATGGCGGGCGGGACATTCGCGGCGACGAAATCGCGGACGCCCCGGCCGTTCATGGTGAAGTACTGAAGTCCCTCGGCGAGGGTTTCGGCGGTGGTCGGAATACGGCTGCCGCCCCCGGGGACCTCGATCAGATGGCGGTCGGCCGCGAAACTGGCCAGCCGGTTCGCGAGGATGCCGCGTCCTTCCCCGGCCGCCGGGCCGAGGACGACGGCGCCGGCGCCGTCACCGAACAGGATCGTGGTGCGCCGGTCCTCGCGGTTGAGGATCCGGGAGTACACGTCGGCGCCGATGACCAGGGCGTAGCCCTCGCCGGTGGCGGCGGCGAGCATGCCCTGTGCCGTGGTCAGGGCGAACAGGAAGCCCGTGCAGACGCCGTTGACGTCGAAGGCGGCGGTGCCCTGGTCCGCGCCGAGCTCGGCGGCGACCACGGCCGCCGTCGGCGGCTGGGGCTGGTCGGGGGTGGACGTCGCCACCACGATGAACGACAGCTGCCTGGCGCGGATTCCGGCACTTTCCAGTGCCGCCCGCCCCGCGATCACCGCGAGATCGGATGTTGCTTCATCGGGCTTCGCCCAACGCCGCTCGCGTATTCCCGTCTTGCCGAGTATCCATTCGTGATCAACTCCGGCCGGCGCTCCGACTTCTTCGTTGGAAATGACATGAGCCGGTACGTACGACCCCGTACCGAGCACGCCCACCGAAAAAGCATTGCGCGCACCGTGATTTCCCGTCGTGATCATTTCTACGACTCCTCAACACTGCGTGAAACTCATGGTTCCGTCCCGGGGGAATGCCGACAACGGCGTCCGTGGGACCTTGTCAGGTACGGGGTCGCGGGGCGGTCCGGGCGGACCGGACCGCCCCGCGCCGCGTCAGGCGGCGAGCACCCGCGCCGTCAGCGAGGACAGCAGGTCCCCGGTGATGCGCGGTCCGTTCTGTGTCAGCACCGACTCGGCGTGGAACTGCATCGACGCGAAGTGCGGGCCGCGCAGCGCGTGCACCTCCCCGGTCTCCGGATCACGGCTGATGTCCACGAGCCCGACACCGGGGACGACGGCCGAGTCGACCAGGGAGCGGGCGGCGAAGGTGTTGTAGAAACCGACCCGTTCCGGTCTGCCGAAGAAGTCGATCTCCTTCTGCACGCCCTGGTTGGGCTCGCTGCGGCGGACCAGGTCGAAGCCGAGCGCGGTGGACAGCACCTGGTGGCTGAGGCAGACGGCCAGGAAGGGCCGCCGTTCGTCCAGCAGGTTCCGTATCGCCGCGCGCAGGTGGTCGATCTTGGGGTGGGAGCCGTCCCGGGGGTCGCCCGGGCCGGGGCCCATCACCACCAGGTCGTGTCCGTCGAAGGAGTACGACTCGTCATAGCGGCGAATCGTCACGTCCAGGCCGATGGAGTCCAGTTGGCGGGCGATCATCGCCGTGAACGTGTCCTCGGCGTCCACCACCAGCACCGTTCGGCCGGCCAGCTCAGGATCCACGGCCGCCCGGTCCTGGTCCTCCTTGAGCCAGTAGCCGGCGATCGTGCGGTTGCGGTCCTCCAGTGCCGCGCGGACGGTGGGATGGGTGGCGAACCGGGCCGGGCCGCCCCCCGATTCGAGGGCCGCGAGCAGTCCGGCGGCCTTGGCCGCGGTCTCGGCCACCTCCGACCACGGGTCGGAGTGGCGTACCAGGGTGGCGCCGACCCCGATGCGGACCTCGCCGCCGGCGCCGATGTCGGCCGTACGGATCAGGATGGACGAGTCCAGCGCGTCCCCGCCCTGCTCGTCGCGGCCGATCAGCGCCAGTACGCCGCTGTAGTAACCGCGGCCCTGGGGCTCGTACTTGGCGATGACCTGGGCCGCGCTCTCCAGCGGGCTGCCGGTGACGGTCGGGGCGAACAGGGTCTCGCGCAGGATCTCCTCCGGGGGGCGCGTACTGCGGCCCTCGATGAAGTACTCGGTGTGGGCGAGGCGGGCCATCTCCTTGAGGTACGGCCCGTCGACGCGGGCACCGCCCTCGCAGATCCGGGCCATCATCTTGAGTTCCTCGTCCACCACCATGTAGAGCTCGTCGACCTCCTTGGTGTCGGCGAGGAAGTCCATGACCTCCGGCAGCGAGGGTCCGGCCGCCGGGTAGCGGTACGTGCCGCTGATCGGGTTCATGACGGCGGTGCCCCCGCGCAGGCTGACGTGCCGCTCGGGACTGGCGCCGACGAGGGTGCGCTCGCCGGTGTGCACGACGAAGGTCCAGTACGCGCCGGACTCCTTCTCCAGCAGCCGCCGGAAGAGGGTCAGCGCGTGGCCGGTGGAGTACGCGCGGATGCCGGTGGTCCAGGACCGCTTGAGGACGAAGTTGGCGCCCGCGCCCTCGCCGATCTCGTCCGAGATCACCCGGCGCACGGTGTCCGCGTACTCCTCGTCGGAGACGTCGAACGCTCCTCCTTCGAGTTCGATCGGCAGGTCGGGGATCCGGGAGAGGGCCTCGACGAGCGAGATCTGCTCCTGCCCGGTGACGGTCATCGCGACCAGCGGGGTGTCCTCGTCGGGGGCGGCGAAGCCCCGTTCGGAGATCTGCCGGTACGGGATCAGCGCGAGCACCTCGTGCCGGGAGCCGCTCGCGGCCGGCGCGGCCGCGGCACCCGGTGCGCGCAGCTGCGCCAGCGAGTCCACGGTGGCGCTCTCGCCGACGATGACGTCGAGGATCCCGGGACCGGCGGCTTCCGGACGGTAGAGAAGGGCGAAGGGGGGCGGATTGGGGCCCAGGACGCGGGCCAGCAGCGGTGAGGTCATCCGGCGATCTCCTTGGCGGTGGTGACGACCGCGCACCGCTTGGACGCGTAGTCGATGGCCAGCCGGTGCTCCAGCTCGCTGAAGTCGCCGATGGCGTCCGCGACCAGGAAGGTCTGGATGTCGTGGCTGAAGGACTCGATGGCCGTGGTCAGCACGCCGACGTGCGCGTAGACACCGCAGATCACGAGCTGGTCCCGGCCGGCGGCGCGCATGCGTTCCAGCAGGTCGGTGTTGAAGAAGGCGCTGTAGCGCCACTTGGTGCAGACCCAGTCCTCGGGGGCGGGGGCGAGCGCGGGGACGACCTCGCGGTCCTCGGGCGTCGTACGCATCCCGGGACCCCAGATGTCCGCGAGCAGCCCGCGCTGCTCGGGGGTCATGCCGCCGGGCTGGGCGGTGTAGGCGACGGGGGCGCCGTGGGCCTTGAAGTGCTCACGCAGCAGTACGGCGTTGTCCGTCAGCTCGGCGCGCAGCCCTTCGGGGAAGGGTGCGAGGAAGTAGCGCTGCATGTCGTGGACGAGCAGCACGGCTCGTTCCGGGTCGAACGACCACTGCGGTACGGACGGGGGGATGTCTCCCGCGGTCGGGAGGGGATAGGGCTCGATGGTCGGTATGCCGGCCATGAATGTCCTCTCGGATGTCTGTTCCTCAAAGGGGCTGCGCAGGGGTGGACGGGGTGGGCGGGCTCACGCGCCGAGCGTGGCTCCGCCGTCCACGGTGAGGACGTGCAGGGTGATGTGCGCCGCCCGGTCGGAGAGCAGGAAGAGCACGGATTCGGCGATGTCGTTGGTCCGGGCGAGCTTGCCCAGCGGGATGCCGACCTTGTAGGAATCGGGGCTGCCCGCGATGGTCCTCGCGGGGCCCTGCTCGTCCTCCCACATGGAGGCGAGCATCGCCGTGTCGGTGGACCCGGGGGCGACGACGTTGCAGCGGATGTTGTGCTTGGCCACTTCGAGGCCGAGCGTCTTGGTGAGCATGGTCGCGGCGGCCTTGGACGCGCCGTAGGCGCCCATGGCGGTACGAGGGGTGCCGGACGCGTTCGAGGCGACGGTGACGATGGCCCCGCGGTTGCGGGGGATCATCCGGTTGACGGCGGCTCGGGACAGCCGGAAGACACCGCTGACGTTGACCTCGAAGGTCTGCAGCCAGTCCTCGTCGCTGAAGTCCCGTACCTCGCCCAGGCGCAGGATCCCCGCCGTGTTGACGAGGAATTCCAGCGGGCCGAGTTGGGACTCGACCGCGTCCACGACGGCCTCGACCTGCTCGGTGACGGTGACGTCGGCCGGGTGGGCGTGGACGTCCAGTCCGTCGGCGGCCAGCTTCTCCACCGACTCCCGCAGTCTCTCGGCGTCCCGGTCCACGGCGGCCACCGTCGCGCCCTCCTCGGCGAGCAGGCGGGTTACGGCAAGGCCGATACCTCCCGCGGCTCCTGTGACGAGGGCGACCTTGTTCTCCATGTCCAATCTCCCTGCTGGTTCAGGCTCGCCACTGCGTCACCACGGCGTAGGCCTGGTTCGGGTTGAGGCGGGGGTCGCACAGGCTCGTGTACTTCTCTCCGACCGTGTCCAGCTGGTCCGCACCGGTCGCGCACTCGGTGACGTCGTCCGGGGTCGTCTCCAGGTGCAGCCCGCCCGCGATCCCGCCGCCCTGGGCCACGGCGGCCTGGAAGCCCTGGATCTCCTTGACGACAGTGGCGACGAGACGGGTCTTGTGACCGCCGGGGGCGGAGAAGGTGTTGCCGTGCATGGGGTCGGTCAGCCAGATCACCGGGTGTCCGGCCTGCCGGACCGCGTCCACGAGCGCGGGCAGGCGCTCGGCGACCAGGTCGGCGCCCATGCGGGCGATCAGGGTGAGGCGGCCGGGCTCGCGCCAGGGGTCGAGGCGCCGGCACAGCTCGATGAGCTCCTCCGGCTCCATCGACGGGCCCACCTTGCAGGCGACCGGATTGACGACCCCGGCCAGCATGTCCACGTGGGGGCCGTCGATCTGGCGGGTGCGCTCGCCGATCCACGGGAAGTGGGTCGAGGTCAGCAGCGGGCTGCCCTCCTCGTCCCAGCGCATCATGGGCAGTTCGTAATCGAGGAGCAGCGCCTCGTGGCTGGTCCACACCGGCGGGCAGATGCCGGAGCGGCGGGCCGGGTCGGTCCAGCCGAGGTGGGCCATGGCCTGCGCGGCGGCGCGGTAGCCGGAGAGCAGGCGGAAGGGGTCGGGGAGGCGGTCGGCCAGGCCGGCGTCGGGGCCGTTGACCATGTGCCCGCGGTAGACGGGCAGTTCGACCCCGTCCACGACCTCGGTCGGGCGCGAGCGCGGCTTGGCGAACTGGCCGGCGAGCCGCCCGATCCGGACCACCGGCTTGTGCGTGATCATCTTCAGGGTGCCGGCGAGCATGTCGAGGAGGGCGGACTTGCGCGCGATGTAGCCCGCGTCGCACTCCGAGGGGTCCTCTGCGCAGTCGCCCGCCTGGACCACGAAGGCCTCGCCGGCGGCCACCCGAGCGAGGTGGGAGCGCAGGCGGCGGACGTCTCCGGCATTGACCAAAGCAGGACGCTGGGAAAGATCGTCCTTTACTTTTGCCAGTTCGGGGAAATCGGCCCAGTCGGGCTGTTGGAGGGCCGACGCTTTTCTGACGGTGAGTGAAGCTGTAACCACAGGAAACTCCCAGGAAATGGGCCCAAGTCTGGCGTATGGGCAGAACTGAGGGGTGGCGGATTATCGATGCTGCTGGGTAATTGGGGCGGCACCCACCGGGCGATGGTCACTCCGTCAGGTGGGGCGGCCGCACCTGACAAAGCCGCCGGTGATCGCTTAACTCACACCTGACTGAAAATCGGCACGGGGTTTCCCGCGGCGGCCGCTGCGAACAGAATCCGAACCATGCATGCCGCCTATATCGAACAGTTGGGTCCCGCGGAGCTCATCCGCTTCGGTGAGCTGCCCGCTCCGCAGCCGGGGCCGTCCGACGTGCTCGTCGAGGTCGACGTCGTGTCCGTCAACCACGTCGACACCTTCGTCCGCTCGGGTGCCTGGCGCACCCCGCTCGCCTTCCCCTTCGTGATCGGCAGGGACCTCGTCGGTACGGTGCTGGCCGCCGGCCCCGAGGTCGCCCACCGCTTCGCGCCCGGGGACCGGGTCTGGTGCAACAGCCTCGGACACGACGGCCGCCAGGGCGCCGCCGCCGAGCAGGCCGTCGTCCCGGCCGACCGGCTCTACCCGCTGCCCGAGGGGGTGGACCCGGTCGACGCGGTGGCCCTCGCGCACCCCGCCGTCACGGCCTACCTCGCCCTCTTCGACCAGGGCCAGGTCACCGCCGGTGACACCGTGCTGGTGGCGGGGGCCGCGGGCAACGTGGGCAGTGCGCTGGTCACGATGGCCGCGCAGGCCGGAGCCCGGGTCATCGCCACGTGTTCGCCGCGCGACTTCGACTACGTACGAGAGCTCGGCGCGGCCGAGGTCATCGACTACAACGACCCCGACGTGGCCGGCCGGATCCGGGAGCTCAGCCCGGACGGGGTGGACATCCACGTCGACACCTCGGGCCGCAACGACCTCGACACCGCGGTGGACCTGCTCGCGAGCCGCGGCCGGATCGTGCTGCTCGCGGGGCTGCGCACCCGTCCCGTGCTGCCGGTGGGGCCGCTCTACCTCAAGGACTGCTCGGTCCGCGGTTTCGCCATCTCGCACGCCACCGCCGGCCGGCTGGCCGCCGCCGCGGCCCACGTCAACAAGCTGACGGCGGCCGGGCTGCTGCGGCCGCGCGGCACCGAGGTGCTGCCGCTGTCGGCGGCGGCCGAGGCGCACCGCCTGCTGGACGAGGGCAAGGTGACGGGAAAGCTGGTGCTGCGCGCCCGTTCCTGACGGATAAAGCTGACGGACAAAGCTGCGGAAAAAGCTGCCGGCGGCGCCGTGGAATCATTATCGCGGCGCCGCTCCCGCATGTCTTGAATTTCATTGTGCAATACACGGGTAAAAGACCTGATGGACCTGCGGCAAGAGTCTTGAGTGGCGAATGGTCGAGCAGCAGTATTTCGGCCATGACGAACTCCATCATCGACTCGACCCCGCTTTTCGAGGTCCGCGCGGATATTCCCGTCGCGGCCACTGCGCAGGAGATCTACGACGTCGTGAGCGACCTGACCCGGAGCGCCGAGTGGAGCCCGGAATGCCAGGGCGGCGAGTGGATTTCCGGTGAACCCTCCAGCGTCGGCGCGGTTTTCCGCGGCGAGAACCTGCGCGCCGAGGACGTCGTCGGCTGGGCCCCGCTGGTCCGCGGCACCTGGTACACCGAGGCCCGCATCACGGCGGCGGAGCCCGGCCGCACCTTCCGCTGGATGATGCTGACCCACGCCCAGGAGGACCAGGAGTCCATCTGGGGCTTCGACATCGAGCCGGCGCAGCAGGGCTCGGTCCTCGTGCACCACTTCCGGATGGGCAAGGCGACGGCCGGCATCCACAAGATCGTCGCCGACCTGGACGAGGTCCAGCGCAAGCAGTTCATCACCGACTGGACCGAGAAGCTCGAACAGGACCTCGACGCCACCCTCGCCCGCATCCGCGACGTCGTCGAAGGCCGCTGAGCCTGCGTTGTCGCACCCGGACGCCGGCACCGGCCTCCCCCGCGGTGCCGGCCCACTCCCCGTACGCCATCGAAGACACTCTTGAGAGAACGAGGCCATGCTTCTCCAGCGCATAGGAAACAAGGGCATCCGGCTGGGTACGCTCTTCGACCGAGCGGCCGCCCGCACCCCTGCGGGCCTCGTGGTCATGGACCACGACCTGGACATCGCCCCGCAGCTCGGGCGCCGCCCCACCTTCACCGAACTCGCGGACCTGATCGACGACTTCGCCTCCCGTCTGTGGTCGGTCGGCGTACGGCCCAACCACCACGTCGTCGTGCACAAGTCCGACGGCTTCGACATCTCGCTGCTGGCCTGCGCGATCGCCCGCATCGGCGCGATCCCCGCCCTGCTGTCCCCGAAGCTGGACGGCGAGACGGTCGCGACGCTGGTCCGCCGCATCGACCGGCCCTTCCTGATCACCGACCAGGAAAAGCTCGACCACAACCTGCCGGCCGAGATCTTCGACATCACGGCCGAGGTGCTGCTGACCACGGGTTCCTTCGACAAGGCCGTCGAACTGGCCTCGCTCGCGGGTGCCACCCGGGTCCCGGCCATCCCGATGCCGCCGGACCACCCCACCCTGATCACGCACACCTCGGGAACCACCGGCACCCCGAAGCTCGCCGTCCACACCGGTCACACCTTCGAGGCCCGCTACCGCCCGCAGGCCACGGTTTTCTCGGCCGTCGCCAAGCGCGAACCCGTCGCCGTGCACGTCTCGTTCGTCCACTCGCGGATGTTCACGGCGATGCCGATCTCGATCCTCCAGGGCCACACCCTGATCGTCCTCAAGGAGGACGACCCGGAGACCGTCGGCGACATCTTCTCCCAGGTCCCGCCCGGCTTCATCGAGGCCCACCCCAACACCTTCCTGCGCTGGGAGGCACTGGCCGACGACCCGCGCGGCCCGCTCTCGAACGTCAAGTACTACAGCTCGACGTTCGACGCGATCCACCCGCGCACCGTCAGCATCCTGCTGAACGCCACCAAGCGCCGCAACCCGCTCTTCGCCCAGGCCTACGGCCAGAGCGAGGTCGGCCCCATCGCGGCCCGCACCTACACCCGCAAGGGCGGCGCGGACTTCGACGGCCGCTGCGTGGGATCGCCGTTCCCCGGCATGACCGGCGTCCGCGTCGTCAGCCGCGACGGCAACCCCGTCACCAAGACGAACCCCGGCTTCATCGAGATCAAGTCCGACGGCCGCATCATCACCTACCTCTCCGAGCACGAGCGCTGGGAGAAGCAGGTCAACGACGGCTGGTGGCGCATGGGCGACCTCGGCTACCGCACCAAGTGGGGCTGCCTGCACCTGCTCGACCGCGAGGTCGACGAGATCCCGGGCATCGGCTCGACCCTGGAGATCGAGGACAAGCTCTTCACCCGGCTGCACGAGCTCATCGAGGTCATCATCATCCCCGGCGCCGACGGCGTCCCGGTCCCCGTGGTGTGCACGCGCGACGACAAGCCCCTCGACCTGATCGCGTGGAAGTCCGCGGTCATCGGCCTGCCGAAGCTCGCCGCCCCGGTCCAGTGGCGCCTCCAGGACGTCCCGCAGACCGCCACCACCAAGATCAAGCGCCTCGAACTCGCCCGGCTGGTCGCGGGCGGGACGGACGGCGCGGACGGCGAAACCGAAGCCGACGCCCGAGCCGAAACCGGAACCGAGGTCAAAGCCGACGCCGCATGAGCGCCCCGGTGAACTCCGCCGCGCCACCGCGCCCGGCCCACCACCGCGCAGACCCGGCTCCCACCCTGCATCCCCACAGCATCGGAGAAAACGCATGAGCAGCTCGTCCGTAGAGATAGCCGTCGTCGGCGCCGGCCCCCGCGGCCTGTCCGTCGTCGAGCGCCTGGTCGCCAACGAGCGGGAGAACCCCGTCCACGACTCGGTCGCCATCCACGTCGTGGACCCGGCCGCGCCCGGCGCCGGCCAGGTCTGGCGCTCCGGCCAGTCCCGCCACCTGCTGATGAACACCGTCGCTTGCCAGATCACCGTCTACACCGACGACAGCTGCAAGATCGACGGCCCGATCGAGCCCGGCCCCAGCCTGTACGAGTGGGCCAAGTCCCTCTCCGTGCTGGGCCAGTTCGGGGACTACGACGAGGGGACACTCGCCGAGGCCGCGGCCATGGGCCCGGACACGTACCCCACCCGCGCCTTCTACGGCAACTACCTCAGCGAGTGCTTCCAGCGCGTCATCGTCGGCGCCCCCAAGCACGTCACCGTCCACGTCCACCGCTCCCGCGCCGTGGCCGTCGCCGACACCCTGGGCATCCCCGGCGGCCCGCAGGGCGTCCGGCTGCAGGACGGCACCCGCCTGAACGACCTCGACGCCATCATCCTGGCCCAGGGCCACGTCCCGGCCCGCCTGACCCCGCGCGAGGCGCGCACCGCCTCCCTGGCGCGCATCCACTACCTGACCTACCTGACGCCGGGCAACCCCGCCGACAAGGACCTCGCGCAGATCAAGCCCGGCCAGACGGTGCTCATCCGCGGCCTGGGCCTGAACTTCTTCGACTACATGGCGCTGTTCAGCCACGGCCGCGGCGGCACCTTCGTCCGCGACGAGGACGGCAAGCTCGGCTACCAGCCGTCCGGGCAGGAGCCCCGGCTGTACGCCTTCTCCCGGCGCGGCATCCCGTACCACGCCCGCGGCGACAACGAGAAGGGCGCGTACGGCCGTTACTACCCCAAGCTGCTGACCCCGGACTACGTGCGCGCCCTGCGCGAGCGCGCCGCCGCCGGCGGCCGGGTCACCTTCAAGGAAGACCTGTGGCCCTTCATCTCCCTTGAGGTCGAGAGCGTCTACTACGGCGCCCTGCTCGCCGCCAACGGCCAGCCGGAGGAGCGCGAGGCGTTCACCGAGCGCTACCTGGAGACCGAGGACGCCGAGGCCCGCGGCTGGCTGCTCGCCGAGTACGGCATCCCCGAGGAGCAGCACTGGAGCTGGGAGAAGCTCTCCGTCCCGTACGGCGACACGCAGTTCGCCGACCGCGACGCCTTCCAGAGCTGGCTGGTGCAGTACCTCGCGGCCGACGTCGTCGCCGCCCGGCAGGGCAACCTGAGCGGCCCGATCAAATCGGCCCTGGACGTCCTGCGCGACCTGCGCAACGAGGTCCGGCTCGCCGTCGACCACGGCGGTCTCGACGGGGACTCGCACCGCGACGACCTGGAGGGCTGGTACACCCCGCTCAACGGTTTCCTCTCCATCGGCCCGCCGGCCACCCGCATCGAGGAGATGATCGCCCTCATCGAGGCCGGCGTCCTGACGATCACCGGCCCCGGCACCCAGGTCCGCATCGACACCGACACGCAGACGTACGTGGCCGCGTCCACGTCCGTGCCCGGCCCGCAGGTCAAGGCGCAGGTGCTCATCGAGTCCCGGCTGCCCGAGCCCGACCTGCGGCGCACCTCCGACCCGCTGCTCCAGCACCTGCTGGACACCGACCAGGCCAAGCCGTACGTCATCTCGGGCGAGCAGGGCGGCTACCAGACCGGTGGCCTCGCGGTCACCGAGCGCCCGTACCGGCTCATCGACGCCCGCGGCACCGCCCACGCGCGCCGCTTCGCCTACGGGGTGCCGACCGAGTCCGTGCACTGGGTCACGGCGGCCGGCATCCGGCCCGGGGTGGACTCGGTGACGCTCGGCGACTCCGACGCGATCGCCCGCGCCGTCCTGGCCCTGCCGCCGCTCGCGAGCCTCCCGGCCGGGATCCGGGCGGTGGCCGACGAGTCGGCCGGCGACACCCTGCCCGGTGTGATCGTATGACCGGCGAGGGCCTTCTCGTGGACGCCGGCCTGCTGTCCCCGGTGCGGGCCGGCACCGCGGTCGAGGCGGCCGTCGGCGACCGGGCGTGGCTCCAGGCCATGCTCGATGCCGAGGCCGCCCTGGCCCGGGCCCAGGCGAGTCTCGGCACCCTTCCGAGGGCCGCCGCGGCCACCATCACCGAGGCCGCCCGGGCCGAGCGGTTCGACCTGAGGGCCCTCGCGCTCGCCTCGCGGGAGACCGCGAACCCGGTGGTGGGCCTGGTCCAGGCCCTCACCGCCGTGGTCCGCGGCATCGACCCGCACGCCGCGGACTTCGTCCACCGGGGCTCCACCAGCCAGGACATCTTCGACACCGGCGCCATGCTGGTGGCCGCCAGGGCCCTGCGCCTGATCCGGGCGGACCTCGCCCGGACCGCGCAGGCCCTGGCGGGCCTCGCGCACACCCACCGCGACACCCTGATGGCGGGCCGCACCCTGGCCCTGCACGCCGTCCCCACCACCTTCGGACTCAAGGCCGCCGGCTGGCGCGCCCTCGTCCAGGGCGCCGACGCCCGCCTCGCCCGCGTCCTGGACGAGGGCCTGCCGGTCTCGCTCGGCGGGGCCGCCGGCACCCTCGCCGGCTACCTGGAGTACGCCGACATCGACCGCCCCGACGTGGCGGCCGACACCGCCCACCCCTACCTCGACCGGCTCGTCGACGCCTTCGCCGCCGAGACCGGACTCGCCCGCCCGGTGCTGCCCTGGCACGCGCTGCGCACCCCGCTCGCCGATCTCGCCGCCGCGCTGGCCTTCACCGCCGGCGCCCTCGGCAAGATCGCGGTCGACGTGCAGGCGCTGACCCGGACCGAGGTGGGCGAGGTCGCCGAACCCGCCGCCGCCGGCCGCGGCAGCTCCTCCGCCATGCCGCACAAGCGCAACCCGGTGCTCGCCACGCTGATCCGATCGGCGGCCCTCCAGGTCCCGGTGATCGCCGCCGGACTGACCCAGTGCCTGGTCACCGAGGACGAGCGCGCCGCCGGCGTCTGGCACGCCGAGTGGCAACTGCTGCGCGAGTGCCTGCGGCTGGCCGGCGGCGCCGCCCACACCGCGGTCGAACTCGCCGAGGGGCTGGAGGTCCGGCCCGGCCGGATGCGGGAGAACCTCGACCTCACCGGCGGCCAGGTGGTCTCCGAGCGCATCGCGGCCCGCCTCGCCCCCCGCCTGGGCAAGGCCGCCGCGAAGCAGCTGCTGACCGAGGCCTCGGCCGCCGCCGCCGGGAGCGGGCAGCCCCTGGGCGCCGTGCTCACCGGGATGTCCGAGGCCGGGCACGGACTCGGCGCGGACCACATCGCGCAGCTGTGCGACCCGGCCGGGTACAGCGGCGCCGCCGGCGCCCTCGTCGACCGCGCCCTGGCCGACGTACCGCGGAAGCCGCAGTCGGCCCCGCCGCAGTCCCCACCCCCCGGACCAACCGTCTGACAGACAAGGGAGAAACCAGGTCATGAGTGCCGCGAGAGCAGCCACGCGATCGGCCAAGGGGCGCTGGATCGAGGACTGGGACGCCGAGGACGAGCAGTACTGGGAGCGGGGCGGCAAGCGCATCGCCCTGCGCAACCTCTACCTGTCCGTCGTCTCCGAGCACATCGGCTTCTCCATCTGGAGCATGTGGTCGGTCCTGGTGCTGTTCATGACGCCCCGGATCGGCCTCGGCTTCGCGCCCGACGAGAAGTTCCTCCTCGTCGTCACCCCCACGCTCGTCGGCGCCCTCCTGCGCCCCTCGTACAGCTACGCCGTCACCCGGTTCGGCGGCCGCAACTGGACCGTCTTCGCCTCGGCGATCCTGCTGGTGCCGGCCCTGCTCACCGTGTGGTTCATCCAGCGCCCCGGCACCCCGCTGTGGGTGTTCCTGCTGATCAGCGCCCTCGGCGGGGTCGGCGGCGGCAACTTCGCCTCCTCGATGACCAACATCACCGGCTTCTTCCCGCGCCGCCACCAGGGCTGGGCCCTCGGCCTCAACGCGGGCGGCGGCAACCTCGGCGTCGCCGCCGTCCAGCTGCTGGGCCTGCTCGTCATCTCCACCGCGGGCGACACCCACCCGGCGTACATCGCCGCCTGCTACCTGCCGCTCATCGTGCTCGTCTCCCTCGTCTGCGCGCTGAAGATGGACAACATCGCGACCGTACGGACCGACCCGGGCGCCCAGCGCGAGGCCCTCGCCCAGCGCGACACCTGGCTCATCTCGCTCCTCTACATCGGCACCTTCGGCTCGTTCATCGGCTACGGCTTCGCCTTCGGGCTGGTCTTGCAGACCCAGTTCGGCTCCACCCCGCTCCAGGCGGCCTCGTACACCTTCCTCGGCCCGCTGCTCGGCTCCTTCTCCCGCCCCCTCGGCGGCTGGCTCGCCGACCGGTTCGGCGGCGCCCGCATCACCCTCATCACCTTCGCCGGCATGGGCGCGGGCACCGGGGTGCTGCTCCTCGCCTCGGACCGCGACTCCCTGACGATCTTCATCGCCGGATTCACCGCCCTGTTCGTCCTCAGCGGCATCGGCAACGGCTCCACCTACAAGCTGATCCCCGCGGCCTTCACCCGCCAGGCCGAGGCCCGCATCGTGGAAGGCCAGGACGCCACCCGGGCCTTCGCCACCGCCCGCCGCCTGTCGGGGGCCGCCATCGGCATCTCGGGGGCGATCGGCGCGCTCGGCGGAGTCGCCATCAACCTCGCCTTCCGCGGCGCCTACAGCGGCGGCGCGAGCAACGGCGCCCCCGCCTTCCTGTCCTTCCTCGGCTACTACGCCGTATGCGCCGCCGTGACCTGGGCGGTGTACGTACGCCGCGAGCGGGCCGGCGCCCCGGCCCCGCAGCAGCAGACGGCGCCGGCGGCCGCCGCCACCCGCCCGGAGAACGTCCATGTCTGACCGGACCCCGTCCGACGGCGAGGCCGACGCCGACGCCGGGACCGTACGGACCCACTGCCCGTACTGCGCCCTGCAATGCGGCACCCTGCTGAGCCGCGCCGACCCGGCGGGCGGAGCCGAGGTACGGCCCGACCCGGAGTTCCCCGTCAACGGCGGCGGCCTGTGCCAGAAGGGCTGGACCGCCCCCACCCTGCTCACCACCCCCGACCGGATCCGGACCCCGATGGTCCGGGACCCCGGCGGGACCCTGCGCCCCACCGACTGGGACACCGCCCTCGACACCGTGGCCGCCGCCCTCACCCGGATCCGCGCCCAACACGGACCCGACGCCGTCGGCGTGTTCGGCGGCGGCGGTCTCACCAACGAAAAGGCGTACCTCCTCGGCAAGTTCGCCCGCCTCGCCCTCGGCACCAGCCAGATCGACTACAACGGCCGCTTCTGCATGTCCTCGGCGGCCGCCGCCGGGAACGCCGCCTTCGGCCTGGACCGCGGACTGCCCTTCCCCGTCACCGACCTCGCGGCCGCCGACACGATCCTGCTCGCCGGGGCCAACCCCGCCGAGACGATGCCCCCGCTGATGCGCCACCTCACCGCCGCCCGGCTGATCGTCATCGACCCCCGCCGCACCCCCACCGCCGCCCGCGCGGCCCTGCACCTCCAGCCGCGCCCCGGCACCGACCTGGCCCTCGCCCTCGGCCTGATGCACATCCTCGTCGTCGACGGACACACCGACCGGGCCTACGTCGACCAGCGCACCACCGGCTTCGAAGCCGCGTGGAAACGCGCCGCGTCGTGGTGGCCCGAGCGCGTGGAGAAGGTCACCGGCGTACCCGTCAGCGACCAGCGCGAGGCCGTGCGGATGCTCGCCGCCGCCGACCGCGCGTACGTCCTCACCGGACGCGGCGCCGAACAGCACAGCAAGGGCACCGACACCGTCGCCGCCTTCATCAACATCGCGCTCGCCCTGGGCCTGCCCGGCCGCGAAGGCGGCGGCTACGGCTGCCTCACCGGCCAGGGCAACGGCCAGGGCGGCCGCGAGCACGGCCAGAAGGCCGACCAGCTCCCCGGCTACCGGATGATCACCGACCCGGCGGCCCGCGCGCACGTGGCGGAGGTCTGGGGCGTCGACCCCGAGACCCTCCCGGGCCCGGGCCGCAGCGCCTACGAACTCCTCAGCGCCCTCGGCACCGACACCGGCCCGCGCGCCCTGCTCGTCTTCGGCGCCAACCCGGTGGTCTCCGCCCCGCGCGCCGACCGCGTCGCCGAGCGCCTGGCCTCCCTGGACCTGCTCGTCGTCGCCGACTTCGTACCCTCGGAGACCGCGCGCATGGCCGACGTGGTGCTGCCCGTCACCCAGTGGGCCGAGGAGGAAGGCACCCTGACCAACCTCGAAGGCCGCATCCTGCGCCGGCGCCGGCTGCTCGACCCGCCGCCCGGGGCCCGCTCCGACCTCGCCGTACTGCGCGCCCTCGCCACCCGGCTGGGCGACCTCCCCGAGCGCTACCCGGCCGAACCCCGGGCCGTCTTCGATGAGTTGGGCCGCGCCTCCCGGGGCGGGCCCGCCGACTACTCGGGGATCGACTACGAACGCCTCGACGCGGGCGAGACCCTGCACTGGCCCTGCCCGCGCACCGCCGACGGCGAAGCCGCCCACCCCGGCACCCCCCGGCTCTTCCTCGACCGGTTCGCCCACCCCGACGGCCGGGCCCGCTTCGCCGAGGTGGAGCACCGCCCGCCCGCCGAGGAGGCGCACGCCGAGCACCCGCTGTACGCCACCACGGGCCGGGTCCTGGCCCAGTACCAGTCCGGTGCGCAGACCCGCCGGGTGCCGCAGCTGACCGCCGCCGCCCCCGAGGTGCACGTCGAGGTGCATCCCGACACGGCCGCCCGGGCCGGCCTGACCGAAGGCGGCCACGCCCGGGTCAGCTCCGCGCGCGGCACCACGCTCGCCCGGGTCCGCCTGGATCCCACCCTGCGCGCCGACACCGTCTTCCTGCCGTTCCACTTCCCGGGCGCCGGGCGGGCCAACCTGCTCACCAACGACGCCCTCGACCCGCGCAGCCGCATGCCCGAGTTCAAGGTGTGCGCGGTCCGGATCGAACCGGCGGACCTCGAATTCCCCGAGACGGACGCCGAGAGGGGCTTCGAAGAGGACGGCATCGAGGACGACGGCGACGGCACCGTGCTCGCCACCGCCCCCGGCCACGGCCCCGCACTCCTCCAGGACGCCCGCCCATGACCACGCACCCCACCGCGCCGCTCCTCGTCATCGGCAACGGCCCGGCCGCCCACCAGATCCTCGACCGGCTGCGCCACTTCGGCTGCGAGGACCCCGTCACCGTCCTCGGCGCCGAGGACACCCCGGCCTACCACCGGGCCCTGCTCACCTCCGCCCTCGACGGCAGCCTGCCGACCGAGGCGATGGAACTGCCCCCGCCGCCCGGCGACACCACGATCCGGACCGGCGTCTGCGCCGTCCGCGTCGACCGGGTCCGCCGCCGCGTGCACACCGCGGACGGGGACGTCTTCCCGTACGCCCGGCTGATCCTGGCCACCGGCGCCACCCCGCGCCTCCCCGACCTGCCCGGCCTGCGCACCCCCGACGGGAGCCCGGCCGCCGGGGTCGCCGTCCTGCGCACCCTCGCCGACTGCGCCCGGCTCACCGCCCCGGCCGTGGTGGCCGCCCGGGCCCCCGTGACCATCCTGGGCGCCGGATCCCTGGGCGTCGAAGCCGCGTTCGCGCTGGCCCTCAAGAACCGTCCCGTCACCCTCGTCCACCCCGGCCCCTGGCCGATGGACCACCTCCTGGACGCGGCCGCGGGTGGCCTCGTACGCGACCGGCTCACCGCCGCCGGCGTCGAACTCGTCGCCGGCAGCCCCGCCGCCTCCTACACCCCCGCCACCGCCCATGCCCCCGGCGCCCTCACCCTCGCCGACGGCGCCGCCCTGCCCGCCGACACCCTGCTGCTGTGCACCGGCGTCCTGCCCGAGACCGGCCTGGCCCGCACCGCCGGACTGGCCGTCCGCACCGGCATCCTCGTCGACGACTGCATGCGCACCGACGACCCGCTGATCCACGCCATCGGCGACTGCGCCGAACACCGCGGCAGCCGCGGCGGATCCCTGGCCTCCGGCTGGGCCCAGGCCGAGGCCCTGGCCCGCCACCTCGCCTCCGGCGCCCGCGGCGTGGCCCCCGCCCGCCGTGTCCTGCGGCCCCGTATCGCAGGCCCCGGCCTCGTGGTCCTCGGCATCCCCGGCAGCGCCCCCTGCGACGAGACGATCACCCTCAACGACCCGGCGAACGGCCGCTACGCGCGCCTGGAGCTGACCGGCGAACGCATCACCGCCGGGGTCCTCCTCGGCTTCGACCGGGCCATCGCCACCACGACCGAGCTGTATGTCCACGACGCGCCCGTCCCGCGCGACCGGCTCAGCCTGCTCCTGGGCCGCGCACCCCGCCTGGCCATGACCGGCTCCGCCGAGATCACGCCAGAAACCGTCGTCTGCCTGTGCAACAACGTCACCCATCAGGACCTCACCCAGGCCTGGCACGCCGGAGCGCACGAGCTCGCCGAGCTCGCGGACGCCACCCGCGCGACCACCGGCTGCGGTGGCTGCACCCGCCAGGTGGAGTCCATCTGCACCGCCCTGGCCTCCACCAGCGCTGCCGCGACCGGCAGTTGACCCGGCGCGGCGGCCCCCACCCCGCGAAGGACACCACGCATGACCACCCGCACCCTCGTCGTCATCGGACACGGCATGACCGGCCACCGCCTGGTCGAGGAGCTCCGCTCCCGCGACCGGCACGGAACCTGGCGGGTGGTGGTCCTCGGAGAGGACAGACACCCCGCCTACGACCGGGTCAGGCTCTCGTCCGCCCTCGACGACAAGACCCCGGCCCAGCTGAGCCTGGTGAAGCCGGCCCTGTTCGACGACGCCCTGGTGGAGTTCCACACCTCCACCAGGGCCGTCGGCCTTGACCGCGAACTGCGCACCGTCACCCTCGAAGACGGCGGCCGCGTCCCCTACGACGCACTCGTCCTGGCCACCGGATCGGTGCCCTTCGTCCCGCCCGTCCCCGGCCGCGAACTGCCCGGCGTCTGCGTCTACCGCACCCTCGACGACCTCGACGCCATCCGTGAGGCCGCCGCCCGCACCACCACCGGCGTGGTGATCGGCGGCGGCCTCCTCGGGCTGGAGGCCGCCAACGGCCTGCGCCTGCTGGGACTCGCCCCGCACGTCGTGGAGATGGCGCCGCGGCTGATGCCCGTCCAGGTCGACGAGGGCGGCGGCCGCGTCCTCGACCGGCTCGTCACCGGGCTCGGCGTCACCACCCACCTGGGCGTGGCGACCAGCCGCATCGAGGCGGGCGCCGACGGACGGGTGGCCCGCCTGGTCTTCGCGGACGGTACGTCGATCGAGACCGGCCTCGTCGTCTTCTCCGCCGGGGTGCGGCCCCAGGACTCCCTGGCCGGCCCCGCGGACCTGCCGCGCGGCGAGCGCGGCGGCTTCCTCGTCGACGACCACTGCCGCACCCCGGACCCGTACGTCTGGGCCGTCGGAGAGTGCGCGGCCGTCGAGGGCCGCTGCTACGGTCTGGTGGCCCCGGGCTACCGGATGGCGGAGGCGGTCGCCGCGCAGCTGCTCGGCGAGGGCCCGGCCCGCTTCCCGGGCGCCGACATGTCCACCAAGCTCAAGCTGATGGGCGTGGACGTTGCCTCCTTCGGCGACGCCCACGCGCAGACCCCGGGCGCGCTGGAATTCGTACGGGAATCCGCGGGCGGGGAGGTGTACGCCAAGCTCGTCCTCGACTCGGCGGGGGACAGCCTGCTCGGCGGGATCCTCGCCGGCGACGCGGCCGCCTACCCGCGGCTGCGATCCCTGCTGGGTCGTGAACTCCCCGACTCCGCCGAGGCCTTGCTGGCCTCCGTATAGCCCCAGCCCCACCCGTGCCGCTGGGGGGTGTCCCGGATCCGGGACACCCCCCAGCGGCCGTTTCCGTGGTCCGTACCGGGCACGGCGCAACGGCGCACGGCGAGAGCCCCCACCCGGCCGGGTAGGGGCTTTCGCCGTGCGGTGCGTCAGGCTGCCGGATCAGACACCGGCGGTCTGTGACTCGCGCTCGGCGGCGGGCGCGGTCTGCACCTGCTGCTCGGGCTTCTTCAGGCCCAGGGCGATCAGGCCGGTGATCACGATGCCGGCCGCGGCGATGAAGACCGCCTTCTGGATGCCGTCGGTGGTGGCGGCGCGGAGCGCCTCACCCGTCTGGCCCTCCAGGCCGGAGTTGGCGATGGCGACCAGGACGGCGAGGCCGACGGCGCCACCGATCTGCTGGGTGGTGGAGGCGACACCGGAGGCGATGCCCTGCTCCTCGGGGGCGACGCCGATGGCGGCGGCACCGAACATCAGGGTGTAGCCGGCGCCCTGGCCGAGGCCCATGACGATCAGGCCGGGGACGAGGGCCCAGTACGAGGCGTCGGTGGCCATGGTGACGCCGACGATCGCGGTGCCGATGACACCGATGACCATGGCGCCGACCATGATGGCGCGGATGCCGTGCTTGGTGGCGAGGCCACCGGCCGTCTGGGCGCCGATGGCGATGGCGACCATCGGGACGAGGAAGGCGACGCCGGTCTCCAGCGGGCTGTAGCCGTGGACGCCCTGGAAGTAGACGGTGAGGAAGTACAGCAGGGTGCCGAAGGTGGCCATGTAGAAGAAGGTCACGCCCACCGCGGTGGTGAGGTTGCGGTTCTTGAAGAGCGACAGCGGCAGCAGCGGGTCGGAGGACTTCTTCTCGATGACGAAGAAGGCGATGAGCAGGACCACGCCGATGGCGAGGGCGCTGAGGACGACCGAGGAGGCCCAGCCGGACTCGGGGCCCTGGACCAGGGCGAAGACGATCGCGGTGATGCCGACGGTGGAGGTCAGGGCGCCCAGCAGGTCGAAGCTGCGGCTCGTGTTGCGGGCGGCGTCCGGCTTGATCAGCGGGAAGGCGAGCAGCGCGGCGATGCCGGCCAGCGGCACGTTGACGTAGAAGACGGACTCCCAGCCGAGGGACTGGGTGAGCACGCCGCCGAGCAGCGAGCCGACGATCATGCCACTGCCACCGGCGGTGCCCCAGACGGCGAAGGCGCGGTTGCGCTCCTTGCCTTCGGCGAAGCTGGTGGAGACCAGGGTCAGGGTCGCCGGGAAGAGGAAGGCGCCGCCGATGCCCTGGATCGCGCGGGCGGCGATCAGCACCTCGGGGCTGCCGGCGAGGCCGCCGAGCAGGGAGGAGCCGGCGTAGAGGGCGAGGCCGAGGACGAACATGCGGCGCGGGCCGAACAGGTCGCAGGCGCGGCCGCCGAGGAGCAGGAATCCGCCGAAGGCGACGGCGTAGGCGCTGACGACCCACTGGAGGGTCTGGGCGGAGAAGCCGAGGCCGCTGCCGATGTCGGGCAGGGCCACGTAAACGATGTTGTAGTCGATGGAGATGATCAGCTGGGCGAAGGCGAGCAGCGCCAGGGTGAGACCGAGGTGCTTGCGCCGGCCTTCCTGGTTCTGGGTGGTTGACATGGTGAAACAGCTCCCGGGGTAGCGGGTCGGGGGTTGGTGGGCCGTGCTCGGTGTGCGGTGGTGTGTGGTGGAGTCCGGGGCGCGTTGCTCAGGAGGCCAGGTCGTGGGTCACCTGGTCGGCGAGCCGACGGGCCAGTTCGAGGCGCTTGATCTTGGCGGTGGCCGTGCGCGGCAGCTCGCCGAGCTTCATCTGGATGGGGTCGGCCATCGTGGACTGGTCGGCGATGGCGCGCTTCCAGCGGCCGAGGTCCAGCGGCGCGTCGTCCTTGGTGCAGACGACCGGCACGGGCTCCTTCTCGGGGCCCGGCACGATGATGAGCTCGGTCAGCTCGGGCAGCCGGTGCAGGACGGTGTCCTCGACCTCCAGGGTCGAGTGGATCGTCGGGATCTGGTCGACCTCGCGGTCCAGCAGGTGCAGGCAGCCCCACTTGGTGCGGTAGCCGATGTCGCCGCCGCGCCACCACTCGCCGTCGAGCTGCTTCTCGAAGCGCTCGGCCTCGCCGTAGTAGGTCAGGGCGCGGCCGGCGGTCTGGACGTCGATGTAGCCGGGGTTGTCGTGGGAGACGGGCTTGCCGTTGCGGGACACCAGGCGGTACTTGGTGATGCCCGGCGTGGAGTAGCCCTGGCAGCGGCCGTCGGCCTGCATGACGGTCTTGCGGGTGTACGGGCGGGCGACCAGCGGGCCGCACTCGCTCTGGCCGTACACCTGGAGGAAGACGGGGTTCTTGCGCTCCGAGGCCCGCAGGAACTTGTCCATCGTGCCCGGGTGGATGGCGTCGAAGGTGGAGTTGTAGAAGCGGACCGTCTTGAACGGCTTGCGCGGGTCGTCGAGGATCGACTCGCACTCCAGGAAGGAGTTCGGGTGCGTCTCGAAGACGCCCGGACGGTACTTGACCATCGCGTCCGCGACCTTCGCCGGCTCGGCGTCGTCCAGGAAGACCATCGGCTTGTTGGCCAGCATCATGGCCGCGATGCCCGGGTACATCCGCGAGTGGACGTAGGAGACGTGCATCAGGATCGGCTCGCGCTGGCGCAGCAGGCTGACGGGGATGTTCTGCCAGCGGTAGCGGGCACCGATCGAACGGGCCGAGTGCACGACCAGCTTGGGGATGCCGGTGGTGCCCGAGGTGTGGGTCATGATCGCGTGCGAGTCGGGGTGCAGCGTCACCGGCGTGCGCTCGGGGGCGCCGGCCAGGTCGGAGAGCGAGATCGCGCCCTCGACCGGCTCGGTGACCGAGATGACCCGCGCGGTGAGCTCGGCGAGCGGCGAGGCGGCCAGCGAGCCCGTGAGCTTCGCGGCGTCCGTCAGCAGCGTCGGTGCGGGCAGCCGCTGCAGCAGCGCGTTGATGGTCTCCCCGTCGAGGTGCGCGGAGAGCATCACCGGGACGGCGCCGATACGGGCCGTGGCGCACGCGAAGAGAGTGATGTCGAAGTTGTTGGTCTTGTGGATGACGACGTGTTCGCTGGGCCGGATACCACTGGCCCACAGGCGGTTTGCCATCTCGGCGATCAGGTCGGCGAATTGGGCGACCGTCAGGACCTGGCCGACCTCGGGGAGGGCGTCCATGGTGCGGTCGAGCGTGATGGTGTTGGCGCCGAACTGGGCGGCAGCCTCCTCGGCCACCAGGCCGAGGTAGAGCGGCGTCTTGTTCTTGGGAATCCGGAGCATGTGTTCAAGTTCTCACCAAGAATGCCCGGGCCCAATGGCGGTTGTTTGACTGTGTCAGCTCGACGGAATCGAGCCATCGAATTGGCGGGAATCAACTGCGGTGTGCGCGAGAAAAGGCCCGTAGCGGATGCTCCCGCTACGGGCCTTTCCGGTGCCGGTGCGTTGCTGTTCTTGCTGGTTGCAGGGGGTGTTACTACTTGAGCCCCTGCTTGAGCGCCTCGGCGACCTGGAGGGTGCGGACGGTCTGGTAGCCGACCGCCTTGAGGTTGTCCTCGGTCACGTTCTGGGCGAGCAGGCCGGGGACGGCCTGGAGCCCGGACGTGGCGCTCACGCCGTACGGGTTGCCGTTGCTCGGCGCCACCATGATCGGGTCGGTGACGCCCGGGGGCACGATGATCGCGCCCCAGTGGTAGAAGACGTTCGACAGGGACAGGACGGTCGACTCCTGGCCACCGTGCTGGGTGCCCGTGGACGTGAACGAGGACATGGCCTTGTTCTTCAGCCCGCCGCGGGCGTGCAGCTCGAAGGTCTGGTCGATGAAGTGCTTGAGCGGGCCGGCCATGGCGCCGTAGCGGCCCGGGGTGCCCCAGATGACCGCGTCGGCCCAGTCGAGGTCGTCCTGCGTGGCGATCTCGACCTCGCGGCTGCTGCCGCCGACGTGCTCCTGGAACGCCTCGGTCCACTCGGAGAAGTTGGGCGCGATGGTGGCTTCCTGGATCTCGGCGACGCGGCGCAGGCGTACCTGGGCGCCGGCCTTCTCCGCCGCCTCGGCGGCGGCCACCGCGAGCTTGTGGATGTTTCCGGTCGCCGAGTAATAGACGATCGCGACGTTGGTCATCGGCTCTTCAATCTCTCTTGTCTTGTGGGATTCAGGGCTTCGCGCTTTCGCGGTCGGTTCCCGGCGGGTTGTCAATGGCATAACGCCAGGAGCCGTCCGCGCCGCGGCGCACCACATCCGTGGCCGTGCCTTCGTGGAGTACGGAAGTTCCGTCCGGCTTGACGCCCTTGATCAGATAGTCACACAGCAGCAGCGCCAGGTCGTCGTATTCGTAGCAGTGGCGCACCGTCAATTTCATCGGGATGCCCAGTGACATGAAGCTGCGGGTCGCGTCGCGCCGGCCATCGCCCGTGACGACCTCGCCGGGGGTGAGCACGCGTACCGCCCCGGGCTCGAAGAGGCGGTCGATCGCCTCCATGTCGCGGGCGTTGAAAGCGCGCAGGAACGCATCGGGAAGTTCGGCCGGTGCCGTGACGGTTGTGGTCATGGTGACTCCTGGGAGGGGGGAAGGAGGTACCTGGCGGAGGCGATGGAGGTGGAGGCGGAGGTGGAGCCGGAGCGCCCACCGTGGGGGGAGTGGGGGGATCCGGCGGTGCCGGTGGGAGGTGGGGACGCGGGTGGGGAGCCCGCGGCTACTCGACGGCGATGCCGGACGAGCCCTCGGGGCGCACCGGCTCGTCGGGCAGCCGGTCCAGTGCCATTCCGAAGTACTTGTGGTACGCCTCGAACACCTCGGTGTCGTCGGCGAGTTGCTCCACGGTGAACTCACCGTGGACCCGCTTCGTCAGCGTGTGGCCCTTCAGCGTGATCCGGCCCTCGACCGTCGGCAGCGAGCAGAACACGTCCTGCATGAACGGTGAGTCCGGGCAGGTGCGGAACCACCACAGCGAAGGCCGGAACTCGCCCAGCTCACGCGCCCGGCCGTCCACCCGGTACATCGGATCGCCGTCCATGAACAGGTCGAACTCGCCCTGTTGCTCCGGTCCGAAGGCGAACGCGCCCTGCGGGTCGTACTGCACCGCCTCGGTCCCCAGCAGCAGCGGCCGCCGCGCGTTGCGCCGGAAGCCCACGTCCACCAGGTACGCCGACCCGTCGAAGGTCACGCGCAGCATCAGGTGGCCCAGCGGAGCGCCGAGCCCGCCCGGCCGGTGGACCCGCGCCGAGAGGATCTCCACCTGGAAGCCGAGCGCCTCCAGCAGCAGCCCGAAGGCCGGGTTCACCTCGTAGCAGGCACCGCCGCGGCCCTGGTGCACGATCTTGTCGACGGCCCGCTCGTCCAGGTGGATCTCCTGGCCGAGGTGGTAGTCGAGGTTCTCGAACGGCACGGTCAGCACGTGCCGTTCGGTCAGCTCGGCCAGCGCGGCCAGGTCCGCCTTCGCGGGGCGCGAAGCGCCGATCCGGGCCAGGTACGCCGTCGCGAGCCCGTTGTCGATCATCAGGCGTCCAGGGTCTTGATCACGGAGGCGACCTGGAGCGTACGGCGCGCCTGGAAGGCCGCGGCCTCCAGGTTCTCCTCCGGGACCTGGCCCGGGTTGCCGCCGACCACGGCGGAGGCGCCGTACGGGTTGCCGTTCTTCGGCTTGTACAGCACCGGGTCCGTGGAGCCGGTGGAGACGATGACCGAACCCCAGTGGGTGATCGCGTTGTGCAGGGCGAGGATCGCGGAGACCTGCCCGCCGTGGGCCGCCGAGCCGGACGCGAAGGCGGACACCGCCTTGTTCAGCAGCTTGCCCTCGATCGACAGCTTCGACGTGGAGTTGATGAAGTGCATCAGCTGCGGGGCGGCGAGACCGAAGTGCACCGGGGTGCCGAGCAGGATGCCGTCCGCCCACTCCAGGTCCGCGAGGGTCACCACGGGGATGTCCTTGGTGGCGTCCTGGAAGGCGGAGGCGCCGTCGCGGCTCGCGGACTCACCGTTCGGGGCGATCTCGGCGATCCGCAGCAGGCGGACCTCCGCGCCCTCCTTCTCGGCCGCGGTGGCGGCGGCCTCGGCGAGCTTGTGGGTGGAGCCGGTGGACGAGTAGTAGATGACAGCGATGTTCGTCATGACGCGAAGCACTCCCTTTCGACCGCCCCCGCTCGTATCCGGTTTTCGACTGCCGGGGCCTTGGGTTGATCCTGTTCCGTGCCCGGCGCCCCACCGAGGGCGCCGGCCCTAGTCCGTCACGTACGCGCGGCCGTGTGTCAGGTGCGCGCGTACGCATGTCAGGTGCGGGCGTACGCGAGTCAGGTACGGGCGGCCCGGCGCCGGCGGCGGCCGGTCACCACCAGCAGCACCACGCAGCAGCCCAGCAGGGCGGACATGAACAGCCCGACGCCCCTGACCTCGCCGAACGCGAGCGGGATCTGTGCGCCTATCCCGCCGCCGATGTTGAGCGTGAACCCGTACAGGGCCGTCGCCATGACCCCGTGCGCCGCGCCCGAGATCGCGCCGATCTCCTGCACCACGGCAGGGCCGATCGCCGCGAGGCCCAGCATGAACACGAACAGCGCCCCGGCCAGCCCGGCGGCCGTACCGCCGAACAGCCCGGCACCGCAGATCCCCGCCGCCGCCACGGCGAACGCCCCTGCCCCGCGCGGCCGGGCCGGGATCCGGCCCAGCAGCGGCGACAGCAGGACGCCCAGCACCAGCGCGGGAATGGCCGTGGCCCGCAGCGTCAGCATCGCCTGGCCGTCACCGACCAGCGAGGCCGGACCGTAGAGCTGCACGCTCGTGTAGACGGCCGTCATGGTGCTGGAGCAGGTGATCCCGACGACGTACAGCGGCAGCAGCCGCAACCACATCCGCCTGGTCTCGCCGCGATCCGCCCGCGAGGCGGAGCCCCCGCCGGAGCCGGCGCCCGCGCCGCCCCTGGCCCGCGCCGGATCCACCGGCGCCAGCACCCGGCGCAGGATCTGCGCACCCACCAGCAGCAGCGGCGCGGTCACCCAGAACGTGCCCCGCCAGCCGACGACGGCGGCCAGCAGCTGCGATTCCACCTGCCCGGCGACGATGGTCCCCGCCATGCAGGCGGAGACGATCGTGAGCGCCGTCGGCAGCTTCGAAGCCGGGATGTGCGTGTTCAGGTAGGCGTACACCAGCGGGACGTACACGCCGGCGAACAGACCCTGCCCGGCCCGCAGCGCCAGCCCCACACCGAAGGAGTCCGCCAGCGGCACGCAGGCGGTCACCACCGCCAGCGCGCTCACCCCGGCCACCAGCACCGCCCGGGTGCCGAACCGCCGGGCCAGCGCCCCGCTGAACAGCGAGATGATCGCGTACGTCACCGCGTACGCGGAGGTGGCCCAGGTGGCCGACGCCTGGTCCACCCCCCAGGCCCGCCCGATGTCGGGCAGCAGCGGGATCGCCACGTACAGCTGGCCCACCACGAGCATCCCCAGCAGGGAGATGGCCGCGACCACGCGTGCGACGGACCGCCGCGTAAGACGGCCCGGTGCGGTGCGGTGGGCTGGGGAGAGGTCGTGCGCAGGCTCATCGTTCCTCCAGGGCTGCGGTGCACCCCGGGAGGGTGGGCCGGTCCGGGCGAGGTGGCGGGTCGGCGATCAGCTGCCGTACGGCTGCTGGGCCTTCTTGTCCTTGAGCGCGGTGCCCCACCACTCCAGCGCGTCCAGGAGGGTCTTGGCCGCGGCCTCCGCCTCGGTCGGGTCGATGAGGTTGCCCTGCTCGTCGAACTGGCCCCAGGGACCGTGGAATCCGACGGTGTCGCGGACCGTCACCGAGTGGGTCTCGGCGAAGATCTGGCGCAGGTGCTCGACGGCGCGCATACCGCCCGCGAGGCCGCCGTAGCCGACGAAGCCGACCGGCTTGGCGTGCCACTCGGTGGTGTGCCAGTCGATCAGCGACTTGAGCGAGGCGGGGTAGGAGTGGTTGTACTCGGGGGTGACGACGACGAACGCGTCGGCGGCGGCCAGACGGGGCGAAACGCCCGAGAGCACGGCCTGGACCTCCAGGTCCGGCGACTGCGACAGCCGGTTCGGCAGGTCGTGCTCGATCAGGTCGATCACGTCGATCTCAAGGTTCTGCCGCTCACGGGCGACACCGGTGAACCAGTTCGCGATGACCGGGCCGAACCGGCCGTCACGGACACTTGCGACGATGACTGCGACGCGGAGCGGCTCAGACATTGAAAAATACCTCCGGATGAGTGCGAGCTAGCGGTGCCCACTTTTTGCGCCGCGCGCCGGGCGGACAACGCCGCGGGCACGAGTACGTCAACTTCCCGGCCCCGCCGCCCACAGATGCGCGTTGACCTGCCGGGCCGCCCCGGCCAGCCGGGCCAGCTCCACGACCTCGATCCCGGCCGCGCGCAGCTCGGCCACGCCCGTGCACGCCGTCACGAACAGCGCCGGCTCCCGCCACGCGATGACCACCCGGCGCACCCCGGCCCGGGCCACCAGCCGCGCACACGGAACCGGCCGGGAGCGCCGCTGCGAACACGGCTCCAGCGTCGAGTAGAGCGTCGCCGTACGCAGCCGGGCATCGTCCGGCGCGAGCTTGGCCAGCGCCGACTCCTCCGCGTGCACCGTCGGATCGCCCTCGCGGCTGTACCCGTACGACAGCTCCGTCCCGCCGCCGTCCACGAGCACCGCGCCCACCGAGTACGCGCCCGGGCTGGGCGGGCACCGCCGCGACAGAGAGATCGCCCGGCGCATCCACTCCTCGTCCGACAGGTACAGCGGTGTCACAGTGCACGCTCCTTCGGCGCGTAGCGCAGTACGACGGCATCCCCCGCCACCCGCGCGTCCAGCAGTCTCATCCGGGCCGCGGGCCCGCCCGGGAACTCCGCCCCACCCACCAGCCGCGGCGCGCCCTCCTGCCCCACCAGCAGCGGAGCCACGGCCACCTGGAGCTCGTCGGCCAGGTCGAGGGCGAGCAGCTGCGTGTGCACGGACGTGCCGCCCTCCACCATCAGCCGCCCGACACCGCGCCGCCCGAGCACGTCGAGCACCCGCGCCCAGTCCAGCTCCGGCCCGGTGCTCACCACCTCGGCGAGGCCGCCGAGCGCCGCGCGCAGCGGCCCGGCGCTCCCGTCGACGGTGAACACCACCTTCTCGCCGCCGCAGTGCCAGAACCGCAGCCCGGGATCGAGCCAGGGCGAGGCGGTGACGGTGACCTTGAGCGGATCCGCGGGCGCGCCGCGGTCCACCCGGGCGGCCCGCCGCCGCGGATCGCCCACCAGCAGCCGCAGATCGTCCTTCCGTAGGGTGCTCGCGCCCACCAACAGCGCGTCACAGGACGCGCGTACGGCGTCCACCCGGTCGAAGTCCTCGGGTGAGGACAGCAACAGCCGGTCGGGGCTCGCGTCGTCGAGCCGCCCGTCCACGCTCATCGCGGCGGACAGCAGGACGTACGGCCTGCGCGCACTGTCGGCACCGCCCATGCGGACGTCACCCCTCCCTGTACCCCTGCTCGTCGGTCGGGGCGTCACCGTAGGCGGTGCCCCTCGGCCAACTTGCGGGCCGCGAGCCGAGTCCGTCAGCTCAGCGCCGGCCCACCGCCGGGTAGTGACGGATTCCGGATAGCCGTGGCGGGAACCCTGCGTTCCTGACCGAGGCTGCACGCACTCGACCGAAAGCTTTGTCCTGCGTGCCAGGACGGAACGGAGTGTGGTTCACGTGCTCACCAGACGCTCGCTCATACGCGCCGGTGCCGGCGTCGGGGCGGCCGCCGCACTGACAGCCGGAACCGGTGGTCTGATGCTGGCGCAGGCTGCCGGCGCCACCCCGTGGAAGACGCTGCAGGGCCGGCTGACCGGCCGGCTCGTCCTGCCCGCCGACGCGACGTACGAGACGGCCAAGCAGCTGCAGCTGGCCCAGTTCGACGTGATCCACCCGCAGGCCATCGCGTACTGCACCAGCGAGGCCGACGTGGCCGCGTGCATCCGCTTCGCCCAGGACTACGGCCTGGCCCCCGCGGTGCGCAGCGGCGGCCACAGCCAGGCCGGCTACTCGACCACCCCGGGCCTGGTCATCGACGTCTCGAAGCTCAACCACGTCCGCCCCGGCGACACCGTCCACCTGGGCCCGGGCAGCCAGGGCGTCGACGTCCTCAACTCCCTCGCCCCGTACAACATCCAGGTCGCGGCCGGTACCTGCCCCACCGTCGCGGTCGGCGGCTGGCTCCAGGGCGGCGGCCTCGGCTACGCCACCCGCAAGTTCGGCATGGGCGCCGACCGGCTGGTCTCGGCCCGGGTCGTGCTGGCCAACGGGCGGACCGTACGCGCCTCGGAGACCGAGAACCCCGACCTGTACTGGGGCCTGCGCGGCGGTGGCGGCGGCAACTTCGGCGTCGTGACCGACTTCGAGGTGCAGCCGGTCCAGATCCCCTCGCTCACCACGTACAACCTCAACTTCGCCTGGTCGGACGCCGTCCAGGTGATCCTCGCCTGGCAGGACTGGATCGCGACCGCGCCCCGGGAGCTCTCCTCGGAGCTGCTGTTCCTGCTCTCCACCGACGCCCCGGCGGGCACCGAGCCGTACGTCGTCCTCACCGGCGGCTACGCCGGCCCGCAGGCCGACTGCGACCGGGCGCTGGACCAGCTCATCGCGGCCGTCGGCCGGCCCACCACCTCGCGCACGGTCAGCGAACTGCCGTACCGGGACGCGATGATGAACGTCTTCGGCTGCGGGACGAAGACCGTCAACGAGTGCCACCGGATCGGCTACTCGCCCGAGGCGCAGCTGTCGCGCGACAACTACTCCCTGGGCCGGAACAACTTCTTCGCCCGCGGCTGGACCCGCGCCAACGCCGAGGCGGCCGTGGCGGCCTTCACGGCCGACTTCCGTCCGGGCCAGTTCCGCTTCCTGGGCCTGTTCGCCTACGCGGGCAAGGTCAACGACGTCGCCCCGACGGCCACGGCGTTCGTGCACCGAGACTCGCTCTTCAACGCCGGGTACTCGGTGGGCCTGACCAACCCGAACCTCACGCAGGAGGACAAGGACCGGGGCCAGGCCTGGGTGGACAACGGCTTCAACACCGTGGAGCCGTTCTCGGCCTCGCTGCACCAGTCGTACCAGAACTACATGGACCCGGCGCTGACGAACTGGCGCGAGGCCTACTACGGCCGGAACTACACCCGCCTCCGCTCGGTCAAGCGCATCTACGACCCGAACCGCTTCTTCCGCTTCGCGCAGGGCATCGACTGACGCGGGGGCGGGCCGGGGCGTCGCCCCGGCCCGCCCCGGCCGGGTCAGCGCAGCGGCCAGACGCGCGCGGACCCGGCCGGGGGCCCGGCCCGCCAGACCCTCCACCAGCCCTGCCACCATCTCGGCACCCTGTTCCTGTCCATGCCGGGCAGCGTAGGCAGGGGGCGGGCGGGGGTTCACGGAGCGGGAGAGGAATCTGTCACTCCACGCGGTCGGACCGTTGCTGCCGCTGCCGGTACCGGTGGAGCTGCCAGGCGGCGTACGCCACGAACGGCACCGTGACGCCGGGCACGACCCACCAGGGCAGGCCGATCGCGAAGGCGGGGACCGCCACGGCGAGGGTGGTGACCGCCGCGCCGAGGAGCAGCGGGAACCCGAGCGAGCGCCAGGTCCAGGGCTCCCGCCCGCCGAACCCGGCCAGCCACGCGGTCGCGAAGCCGAGCCCGAGGGCCGCGAGCAGGCCGGCGAAGGTGCCGAGCCCGGCGGTCATCTGGGCATCGTCGCGGGGCTCGTCGGCGGAGCTCTGCCGGACGTCCCCCTGGGCGAGGGCCATGACTGCGCCGCGCCACACGGTGGCGGTCACCTGATCGCCGGGCTCCAGCCGCGCGAGGAGCGGCCCGGGGTCACCGAACCGCACGACGGTCTTCCAGGAGGCACCGGAGGCGGACGTACCGGAGAGGGTCGCCTCGAAGCTGCCGCTCCGGCCCTTCTTGACCACCGTGCGGTCGACGGTGAGGGGGAGGGTGCGCAGGCAGTCGTCGGTGCTGTCGCTGCACGGCGCGGCGGCGGCGTAGTCCCCGTACCGCCGGATATCGTCCGGCACCACCACAGCGAACAGAAACCCGCTGATCAGCGCGGGTATCAGCGACAGAACGGCCAATGCCGCCCCGGCCACCCGCCCAGGCCGATTTCCAACATCTGTCACCACAAGCCCCCCCCGTACGTACGCACGTTCGCTCCCCACAGCTTCGACGGCCGCGGGCGGGCAGGCAAATGACTTGATCGGCGCGCCTCAGGGCCAGTCGACGATGGCGGCGAACACGACGTAGTCGAGGACGACGACGGCAGGAGCGAGCAACGAGAACCCGACCCGCCGGGCGGCGTTCCGCCGCTGCCAGGGCAGCGCCCAGCAGATCACCAGCACGGCGAGGACGAGCAGCAGGCCGGTGTTGAAGACGGGGAAGGCGAGGCCGTACGAGGCATCGAACCGATCGCTCGCGGCGTCCCCGCAGGAATCGCAGGCCATGGGAGACAGCCCGGCGGAGAAGAACGCGAGGACCCCCATCGGCAGTGTCAGCAGGGTGGAGATCAGCGGCGCGACGAAGGCACACCGGTCGCGCGAGGTGGTGTCTTGATCCATGCCACGAGTCAACTGCGCCGACGGGAGCGGCACATGAGCGCGGGTACTCAGGCCACTAGGTATCTCGGGGGCGGGGTTTCGCCAGCCGGCATCAGAGGGAGTCCGGGGGTTTCCCGACAGTCCACTGTCCTTCCGTGTCGGTCCGGGCCGTCAAGGGCGCTCCCTTCGGTCGCGTCGCTTCGCGATGTCGCTACGCTCCACCCTTGACTGCCCGGCCCGCCCCGGAATGCCATAAGACTGTCGGGAAGCCCCCGAAGGAACGGTCAGGGGGACAGGTGCGCATTCGGCTCCCTCAGGGATGTCGATCTCACCACCGGGTTCAGCCGTCCTCTCCAAGGGGCACCGTGCACCCCTTCCCGCACCCCGCCAGCCCACCGCACACCAGACAGCGACGAGATGCCCATCCCGTCCCGGTCGGGCGGGATGCGCATCAAATCGCTACGCGCTTCGCCCGGCATAGCGTCCGACGACCGCCTGCGGCTGGACATAAGCCGCCCACGACCGGCACGGGGGCCCTGGGCCTGCGACAGCAGGCGGTTTGTCCCTTTTGGCGGCCAATCCGGACCCTCAAGGGGCCTTGCCGGAGTGGAAGGTTGAGAAACCCGGCATCAGACTCCCTCACACCCCTTTTCCGCCCCCTCTCGCCCTCTTTTCGGCCCAGAGAGCGTGCAGACGCCCGAAACCCGCCCACGGACGTCGTCTGGCGGCCTCCAGCGACGTGCAGACGCCCGAAAACCCGGCCACGGACGTCGTCTGCGGCCCCCAACGACGTGCAGACGCCCGAAGGCCGCCCACCTGCGGTGCGTGGGCGGCCTATGTCCAGCCCAAGGCGGTCGCTGGACGCCATGCCGGGCGAAGCGCGTAGCGATCCGCTGCGCGCCCCGTCATGGCCGGGCCCGGTGGTCCCGGGAGGGACGGGACGCCCCCGGACACACCACCGACCCCGGCCGACCGGGACCCCGCCCCCCCCGAGCCCCCGCTCGCGTTCCAGCCGCCCCAGGCGCACCCTGGAGACAGGGTGACCCCCTGGAGGTGATGCACCATGCCCACACTCGTCGGGTGGCACGTGGAGCTCGAATTCACCGAGGAAGGCCACCGCACCAGCGCGGCGGCCATGGTCAGGCTCGGTGACGGCTCCGAGATGAGGGCGCGCGGCTACGCCATGCGCCACCCCTCCGACCCGGAGCAGCTGCGGGTCGGGGAAGAGATCGCCGGCGCTCGCGCGCTGATGGATCTCGCGTCCCAGATGTTGCAGAAGGCCCACTCAGAGATCGATGCAGAGACGGGCCGACACTCTTACCCGATCAGCTAGTGACCCACTGAGCGAGGTGGGACCACGCGCTGGGAGAGAGAGCGAGCGAGGGGCCGTGAGGGACTTTCGAGTCCCTCACGTGCACCTGGTCGGCGCAGGTGGCGACCTCGACGCAGGCGTCGCCTTCTTCACTGCTGTAGCTGGACTTGCGCCAGGCGACGGCGACCTCCAGGCACTGGCCGCCTTCGTCGCTGCTGTAGCTGGACTTGAACCACGTGAGTGTGGTGTTCATCGTTCTCCTGAGAGGCGATCCAACAGGGCCTTTGTCTCCTGGAAGTTGAGGGCCTGGGATCGCAGCATTGCATACTTCCGTGTGAGGATGCTGACGTCCTCGGGGTCCTGCCGGAAAACGCTGCCGCGCTGGGTCTCCGCGTAGAAGAGGTGCTGGTGCTCGGGGGTTTCCAGGAGGATGAACGGGCCTCCGAGCCCCGCGTGGCCGGTGAGGCCCAGAGGCAGGATCTGGAGCGAGATGCCCGGCCGATCCGCGCACGCGCGCAAGTGTCGGAGCTGCTCCCGATAGACCTCATCACCGCCGATCCGGTCGCGGACGGCGGGTTCCCAGATGATGAAGCTGAGGGTCGGCGGGACCGGGCGGTCCAGGATCTCCTGGCGCTCCATGCGGCGGGAGACCTGGACCTCAATCTCCTCGACGCCCAGGTACGGAACGCGGCAGCCGAAGAGCGCTCGGGCGTACTCCTCCGTCTGGAGCAGGCCAGGTAAGACATGTGTGTTGAACCACGAGATGGCCACGGCCTCCCGCTCGCGGTCCATGTACTCCTCCGCCCACGGAGGGATCACGTCCACCGCCGGCATCTGGTCCGAGGCCACGGCAAGGACCCCCGGCAGCCCGAGGAGCCGGTCCAGCAGATCGGCCACGTCGGGCATCAGCGCACGTCTGCCCTGCTCGATCGAGGCGATGGTCTGTTCCTCCAGCCCCACCAACTCTCCAAGTTGCTTCTGGGTCAGGTTCTTCGCGACGCGGCTGACGGCGACCATCGCTCCGACCATCTTCATGGTCGTCGCGTTGGGCCGTGGGCGCTTCCTTGGTGGCATGACAGCGAACTCCCCGTCCGTGCACGGCCAATACCCGTGACAACCCGTACTCATCAATGAGTACGGGTTGGCGCTCAGCCAGACGCTAGTCACTCCGCGCGACGATCGCCTCGTGAATCTCGATATCCAACCGGCGCTCCTGCGGCAGCAGTTCTACCTCCGGTCTCCCCGAACCATCAGTGCCGCAAGGGGTTTCACACGTGACACCCTCCACGCCTGGGGTGTCACGTCGCGTGAGGACGACATGTTGCTCTGCGTGAGCGAGCTGGCCACCAACGCCCTCCTCCACGGCGCCCCGCCCGGGCGCGGCTACCTGCTCCGTCTCCTCCGCCTGGAGCACCTCGTACGCGTAGAGGTCCACGACAGCGGCGACGGCGCGCCCATCCCCCAACCACAGGACCGGGACGGCGGCGGCCTGGGCCTCCTCATCGTCGAAGCGGTTGCCGATCTCTGGGGCGTGAGCGAGCGCCGGCCTGGCAAGGTGGTGTGGTGCGAGTTCCGAACACACCTTGCTGATATGCACAGTTGGGGGAGACGTGCTCACGTACCAGGAAGTGATGACGACGAACTTCGGCCTGCTCGCCACGGCGGCGACCGCGTGGGACGCGATGGCCGGTGAACTGAAGAAGGTCGAGGACCGGTACGCCGGGAGCGTCCAGAAGGTCACCATGGGTCCGTCCGTCGGCCAGAACTGGCTCGGTCTCAGCGCCGGGGTCGCGCAGGACCGCTTCGCCACCACCCGCCGCGAGTACGCCGCCGCCCAGACCGAGGCGAAGGCGGTCGCCGCGCTCCTGCGCGACGCCCACGCAGGGTTCGTGGAGCTGAAGAAGAAGGTGGAGTCGGCCCGCAAGGACGCCGTCGACGCCGGCATGGCGGTGTCCACGGCGGGCAGGGCAAGCTTCGACTTCACCCGGGTCGAGGACCCCGCCCAGGCCCGCATCCTGCGCCGCGACCCCGGGATGCGGGAAGCGGAGGACTCGTGGACCGCGCACATCGCGGAGGCGGTGCGTGCGGTGGATGAGTTCGACAAGGCCATCCGGCAGGCGCTCCAGGCCGTGGTGGTCGACTCCAACCCCTTCGACGGCACGATGGGCGGCTTCAACGCCACCGCCAAGCCGGTGATCCCGCCGACCGGGTCGGCGCGCAGCGAGCAGAAGTTCACCGAGGCCGAGAAGTGGATCTTCGACGAGATGAAGCGGAACGTGGACTCCGACACCGTCCACCAGCTGCAGGCCCTGCTGCGCGAGCCGCAGTGGTACGACTTCGGGCGCAATTACGGCGGCGACATCAACGCGGCGCTCGTGATGTGGGGCCTGAAGGTGGCCCCCGGCCAGGACTGGGACCACAAGCCCCAGCTCCAGCAGCACTTCGACCTCCAGACGAAGAACGACTACTTCTTCAAGCAGCCGGGCCAGAACCGGGAGGTGTTCTACGACATCTACTCCAACATTCATTACGGGTACATCGGTCGGGCCGCAGGATTCGACCCGGACACCCTCATCAAGGGCGCCTCTTTGGGGGAGACCTTGCTGACGGGTGACGACGACCAGGGCGACCAGATCACCATGAGGATCGGAATGGACCTGTACGACAAGTACGGCAAGGACATGACGGAAGACCAGCTCAAGCAGGGGATCGAGGACGCCATGGACCGGATGGAGCAGGCGAAGCGGGAGGGCAAGGACGTCCCGCAGATCAGGAGCACCCCGTGACGCGCGGACAGCTGGGCTGCGTCCTCGCCCCGCTGGCCGGTCTGGGCACGGGCGTGCTCGGCGCGGTACTGCTCAATGCAGCCTGGCGCGCCTGCGACGTCGGCGTGAACGGGGCCGCCAACGGCCTCGCCCTGCTCTTCTACGGGGCGCTGCTCGCCCTCCTCGCGACGGCCTGGTGGGGCGTGCTCGTCGCGTACGTCGGCCGCTGGAACCTGGCGGTCGCCCTCCTCGGCGGCCTGGCCGGTGCAGCGGTCATGGTCTGGGTCTTCGTGGCCCTCCTCCAGGTCCCCGACGGCTACCGCTGCTAGCTCCGGGCCGCCCCGGTGCTATCCGGCCCCGGGGCCCGCCCGCCGCTCCACCCGGGCCTGGAGCCGGGTCATCGCGCGGGTCAGCTCCCCGGATGCCCCGAAGGGGACGATCGCCGCGTGCCCGGGAACCCGTACGCCGCCCGTCAGGGCCACGCGGGTGCCGCCGCCCGGCTCGGGGGCGGCCGCCATGCCGATGATCAGGAAGCGGCTCTGCAGCCAGCACCAGCCCGGGCGCAGGGCCCCCCGGAAGTGGGCGCGGAATCCGTACTTGCTGCGGGCCAGCGCCTCCACCCGGTCGCCGGTCCTGCGCAGGACGCGGATGCCGCGCATGTCCGGCTGGAACCGGCCGAACTCGCCCTCCAGGTCACCCATCACCGCCCAGACGGTTTCCAGGGGGGCGGGGACGACCTGTTCGGCGATCCGGGCGCCCCGGACGCCCGCCGCCATGATCCGCAGGCGGTTCACCTCGTCGAGTGCGTACGTCATGCGGACCATGCCTTTCGGAAGCTGGTACGGGCCCGGTGCAGCCGGGACTTGGCGGTGCCCGGCGGGACGCCGAGGAGCACGGCCGCGGACTCCTCGTCGAGCCCCTCCACGTCCCGCAGCACCAGGACCGCCCGGTGGTCGGGCGAGAGGCGGGCCAGGACGTCGTCGATGTCGGCGGCGAGCTCGGGGTCCCCGGGGCCGGGGAGGTCGGCGAGTTCGGCGGGGCGGGCGCGGGCCGCACGGCGGGCGACGCGGACCGCCTCGCGGACCGCGATGGCGCGGACCCATCCGTACAGGGTCTCCGGATCGCGCAGGCCCCGCAGGGCGCGGAAGACCGCCACCAGGGCCTCCTGGCAGGCGTCGGGGCCGTCCGCGAGGGCGATGGGGGTGCAGATGCGGGCGACGTACGGGGTGAGGTGGTCGAGCAGGTCGTGCATCGCGAGGGTGTCGCCGGCGCGGGCGGCCCGGGCGAGTGCGACGCCGCGGTCGTGTTCGGCGGGGGTCACCGGGCGCGGGCCAGCCGGGCGGCCGCCCAGCCGAGGCCGAGGCAGGCGGGCGTGTAGAGGACGAGGTTCAGCCGGTGGAAGGGGCCGGACGGGCTGTCGAGGAGACCGGCCGCCCATCCCAGGCCCGCGAGGCCCCGTACGGCCAGACCGGCCGCGACGGCCGCGGTGACCGCCCGCGTGACGCGTCCGCCGTGCCCGTACGCGTGACCGAGGACGGCGGCGGCTCCGCTCAGGGTGAGCGCCGCCAGCGGGAGGACGACAGCCGGTGCGAAGGAGACCTCCGTGCCGAGGACGGCGAGGGAGAGGGTGCGCTCGCTCGCCGCGGGCCAGGTGCGGCCGGTGGCCCAGTACAGGTGCACCAGCCCGTCCGCGGCCAGCAGCCCGGCGAGTGCCGCTCCGGTGCGGCGCCGCGATGTGTCTCTCATGAGTGCCCCCTGGGTGTCGAGAACCAACACCCCGAAGAGGAGGCGGACATGGAGGACGTTCCCTGTGCGCCGCGTCACATCCGGTTCAGAGCCTGATCCCGCCGGTGAAACCCTGGCCGGCGAGGACCAGCGCGACCACGACGAACAGGTTCAGCGTCGTACCCACGTACACCAGCACGCTGGACGGGCCACGGAAGAGGAACAGGCCGCGGACGAGGCCGAAGAGGGCCATGAGCAGCGAAACGATCCCCATGACGAGCACGACGGGACTGAGGGCCACCGGGAGATCGAGCACGACCACGAGCCAGGCGAGGAAGAGGAAGAACGTGAACTGGGGCAGCCCGAGCATGAAGACCAGCCACGCGCTCGAACGGTAGGGCTGGTACGCGGGCATCGGCGGGATCACCACCACCTGGGGTGCCACGGGCACCGTGGGTGCCGGTGGCCCCGAGGGCGGGGCCGGGGGGCCCTGGAACGGGATCTGGTGCGCCGTCACCGAGCTCAGGCCGATCGACCCCAGCGCGGCGGTGGAGCCCGCGGCGCTCGCGGCAGGCGGCACTCCGTACGCCGCCACGGCCGCCGGTCCGCCCAGCAGCTGCTCCAGCAGGTCGTTCAGGGTGTCCCCGAACGCCGGGTCACGGGAGAGCTCGTCCGCCAGCACCGGCACGGCGATGGCCGTGGACGCGTCACCCGGCTCGTCGCGCAGCTTCGTCAGCACCGCCGTACCCAGCGGGCTGCTCCGCAGGCGGTCCTCCACGTGGACCCGGACCCGCGCTTCGAGCGCGGACCGTGCCGGGGAGCCGCCCCCGGCGCCGGTCAGCACTCTCAGCGCGGCGCGCGCCAGCTGTAAACCGTTCACGATCGGCCTCCCCTGCCGTTCAGACGGAAGGCCGATCGTACGGAGCGGTGCGCCCCGCGAACAGGGTCAGAGGCGCTCGGGGGTGCGGATGCCCAGGAGGGACATGCCCTTCGTGAGCGTGCGGGCGGTCAGGTCGCACAGGAACAGGCGGTTCTCGCCGACGACGAGCTCCGGCTCCGGCTTGATGACGGGGCACTGGTCGTAGAACGTCGTGAACAGCGAGGACAGCTGGTAGAGGTACGCGGCCAGCTTGTGCGGGGCGTGCTCCGCGGCCGCCTCGGCGATGAGCTCACCGAAGCCGTCCAGGTGCAGGCCCAGTGCGCGCTCGGCCGGGGCCAGCTCCAGCTCCGGGTGCGCGACCGGGGTGCGCTCGCCCGCCTCGCCCGCCTTGCGCAGGATCGACTTGATCCGGGCGTACGCGTACTGGAGGTACACGGACGTGTCGCCGTTCAGCGAGACCATCTGGTCCAGGTCGAACTTGTAGTCGCGCGCGGCGGAGGTGGAGAGGTCCGCGTACTTGACCGCGCCGATGCCGACGTACCGGCCGTTCTCGACGATCTCCTCCTCGGACAGGCCGACCTTCTCCGCCTTCTCGCGGACCACGGTGGTCGCCCGCTCCACCGCCTCGTCCAGCAGGTCCACCAGCCGGACCGTCTCGCCCTCACGGGTCTTGAACGGCTTGCCGTCCTTGCCGAGGACCGTGCCGAAGGCCAGCTGGACGGCCTTGACCTCGTCGTTCAGCCAGCCCGCGCGGCGGGCCGTCTCGAAGACCATCTTGAAGTGGAGCGACTGGCGGGCGTCGACCACGTAGATGAGGGTGTCCGCCTTCAGGTTGCCCACGCGGTCCCGGATCGCCGACAGGTCGGTCGCGGCGTAGCCGAAGCCGCCGTCCGACTTCTGGACGATCAGCGGGGTCGGGTTGCCGTCCGGGCCCTTGTACTCGTCGAAGAACACGCACAGCGCGCCGTTGGAGCGGACGGCGACGCCCGAGTCCTCCAGCAGCTTGCACGTCTCGACCAGCATGTCGTTGTAGCCGGACTCGCCGACGACGTCCGGGTCCTGGATGTCCATGTCCAGCTTGTCGAAGACGGAGTAGAAGTAGATCTTCGACTCGTCGACGAACCGCTGCCACATCGCGAGGGTCTGCTCGTCGCCCGCCTGGAGGTCGACCACCCGGGCCCGGGCGCGCGTCTTGAACTCCTCGTCGGAGTCGAAGAGCACGCGCGAGGCCTTGTAGAGGCGGTTGAGGTTGGACATGGCCTCCTCGCCGGAGACCTCCGCGTCGTCGGCGCCGTCAACGGACTTGTGGTCCAGCTCGTGCGGGTGCTCGATCAGGTACTGGATGAGCATGCCGAACTGGGTGCCCCAGTCGCCGATGTGGTGGCGCCGGACCACCTTCTCGCCCGTGAACTCCAGGATCTCGACCATCGCGGCGCCGATCACGGCGGACCGCAGGTGGCCGACGTGCATCTCCTTCGCGACGTTCGGCTGCGCGTAGTCGATGACCGTCGTGCCCGCGTTCGCGGCGTACGGGACACCGAGGCGGTCGTCGCCGGCGCGGGCGGCGAGGGTCTCGATGATCGCCCGGTCGGAGACGGTGATGTTGAGGAAGCCGGGGCCCGAGACCTCGATGTCCGCGATCAGGTCACCGGTCGGGATGGACCCGACCACGGTCGTCGCCAGCTCACGCGGATTGGCCTTGGCCTTCTTCGCGAGCGCCAGGATGCCGTTGGCCTGGAAGTCGGCCCGGTCGCTTCGTCGCAGCAGCGGGTCGGCGCCACCGGCCTCCGGCAGGGCCGAGGCGAGGGCGTCCGCGACGCGCTGATTGACGGAAGAAGCGAGGGAAGGGACCGAGGCCATGAGCTGCCGTTCCTGTGAGGTCGTGCCTGAAGGTGCACTTGGTTGTTCCGACAAGCCCCGAGTATCCCACGTGGGGCCGTCTCGTTTCCCGAGATAAAGGGGGCCCGCGGGCAACCCCGGAGTGTCCCGTTCCGTCTGGGAGAATGGCTGACAGCCAGCATTCGAGATAGAAGGACGTGTCGTGGCTCAGAGCGCCCAGAGCAGCACCGAGACCGACTGGGTCTCCCGTTTCGCGGACGAGGTCATCGCCGAGGCGGAGCGCCGAGCCCCGGGCAAAGCCGTCGTCGTCGCGTCCGGACTCTCCCCCTCCGGCCCGATCCACCTGGGCAACCTCCGCGAGGTCATGACCCCGCACCTGGTCGCCGACGAGATCCGCCGCCGCGGCATCGAGGTCCGCCACCTCATCTCCTGGGACGACTACGACCGCTACCGCAAGGTCCCGGCCGGCGTCCCCGGCATCGACGAGTCCTGGGCGCAGCACATCGGCAAGCCGCTGACCTCAGTGCCCGCCCCGGCCGGCTCCGCGTACCCGAACTGGGCCGAGCACTTCAAGGCCGCCTTCGTCGAGGCCCTGGCCGAGATGGGGGTCGAGTACGACCCGATCAGCCAGACCGAGCAGTACACGAGTGGCGCGTACCGCGAGCAGGTCCTGTTCGCGATGAAGCACCGCGGCGACATCGACGCCGTCCTCGCCCAGTACCGCACCAAGCAGAAGCCGGGCGGCAAGAAGCCCCAGCAGAAGCAGGTCGACGAGGCCGAGCTGGAGGCCGCCGAGGGCTCCGGCGCGGCCGCCGAGGACGACGGCAGCGCCGGCGAGAGCGGGTACTTCCCGTACAAGCCGTACTGCGGCCAGTGCGGCAAGGACTTCACCAAGGTCACCTCGTACAACGACGAGACGACCGAGATGACCTACGTCTGCACCGAGGACGAGTACACCGAGACGGTCAAGCTCAGCGAGTTCAACCGCGGCAAGCTGGTCTGGAAGGTCGACTGGCCGATGCGCTGGGCCTTCGAGGGCGTGATCTTCGAGCCCTCGGGCGTCGACCACTCCTCGCCCGGCTCGTCCTTCCAGGTCGGCGGCCAGATCGTGCACATCTTCGGCGGCGAGCAGCCGATCGGACCGATGTACGCGTTCGTCGGCATCAGCGGCATGGCCAAGATGTCGTCCAGCAAGGGCGGGGTCCCGACCCCGGCCGACGCGCTGAAGATCATGGAGCCGCAGCTGCTGCGCTGGCTGTACGCGCGCCGCCGCCCCAACCAGTCCTTCAAGATCGCCTTCGACCAGGAGATCCAGCGGCTCTACGACGAGTGGGACAAGCTGGAGTCCAAGGTCGCCGACGGCTCCGTGCTGCCGGCCGACGCCGCCGCGCACACCCGTGCCGTACGGGTCGCCTCGCACGAGCTGCCGCGCACCCCGCGGCCGCTGCCGTACCGCACGCTCGCCTCGGTCGTGGACATCACCGCCGGGCACGACGAGCAGACCCTGCGGATCCTGGCCGACCTGGACCCGTCGCAGCCGCTGACCTCGCTGGACGAGGTACGGCCGCGGCTGGACCGCGCCGAGAACTGGATCACCACCCAGGTCCCGGCCGACCAGCGGACGCTGGTGCGCGAGGACGCCGACACCGAGCTGCTGGGGTCCCTGGACGCCGAGGGCCGCGAGTCGCTGCGGCTGCTGGTGGACGGGCTCGACTCGCACTGGTCCCTCGACGGGCTGACCACGCTCGTCTACGGCGTGCCGAAGGTGATGGCGGGGCTGGAGCCGGACGCGAAGCCGACGCCGGAGCTGAAGGTCGCGCAGCGCACGTTCTTCGCGCTGCTGTACCGGCTGCTCGTGACCCGGGAGACCGGGCCGCGTCTGCCCACGCTGCTGCTGGCCGTGGGCGCGGACCGGGTGCGCAAGCTGCTGGCCGCCTGAGCCGTTCGCAGGCGAACGGAAGGGCCCGCACCCCTCGGGGTGCGGGCCCTTCCGCATACGGATATGTCGCCTCTGCCTCTGCTTAGGCGATGTGCTCGCTCTCCAGCTCGCGCTGGTAGCGCAGCTTCAGACCCGGCATGAGCTTGCGGATCATCGAGGAGCTGCGCGGGTGGTCGATCCCGTGGCGGTCCGAGAGGTGTATGTCCACCTGCTCCGGGGTCGGGAAGTCCGAGTGCTCGTCGAGGTACGAGCGGAACACCTCGTACGCCGCCTCGTTGAACTTGGCCTGGTCGAAGCCGGCTTCGGCGTCGGCGGCTTCGGCGGCGGCTTCGGCGTCATCGGCGGTGGCCGGCGGTACGGGGAGCTGCTCCTGCTGCGGAACGTCCTCGTCCGGACCGGTCGGGGGCATGACCGGGGTCGGTTCCAGGCCCTCGACGTACTGGGGGTTGTACCCGCCCTCGTACGCGGCCTGCGGGGCCAGGGGAGCGGCGAACCAGGCGCTGTCGTGGGCGGCGGGCATGGCCGTCGGGTCGACCGCGAAGGGGAGCGGGGTGTGGCCCTGCGGGGCTGCCGCTCCCATACCCGCCCCTTCCCGAACCTGGGCTTCCGCCCCGGGCCCCGGGTACCCGGCGCCTGCGGCGCCCGGCAGACCGGGCTGGCCCACGAGGCCCGCGGCCGCGCCGGGCACGCCCGGCTGACCGGGGATGCCCGCGGCTGCGCCGGCAAGACCCGCGTGGCCCTCGGCTCCGCCGGGCAGGCCGGGCTGACCCGCCATAGCCGGCTGACCCGCCTGGACCGGGCCCGCGGCTCCGCCCGGGAGACCCGCGAGACCCGCGGCTGCACCGGGCATGCCCGGCTGGCCCGGGACGCCCGCCATGCCGACCTGCCCCGGGATGCCCGCGACCGTGCCGGGCAGGGCCGCGTGGCCCGGCCGGCCGGCGGTCTGCGCGGCCAGGCCCGCTTCCAGGGCCGGAGCCGAGGGAGCCGACACCGCCGCACCCGCCGCCGCACCCGTAGCGATGGCCGCGGCCGCCGGAGGCAGCAGTACCGGGTCGATGCCCGCCGCCGCCAGGCCCTCCGGGGCCGTCTGGGACAGGGGGACGCCGATGCGGGCCAGCCGGAGCGGCATCAGGGCCTCCACCGGGGCCTTGCGGCGCCATGCGCGCCCGTACCGGGCCTGGAGCCGCGCCTGGTAGATCAGCCGGTCCTGCTCCATGCCGACGGCCTGCTCGTAGGAGCGCAGCTCCCACAGCTTCATCCGGCGCCACAGCTTGAACGTCGGCAGCGGCGACAGGAGCCAGCGCGTGATGCGGACGCCCTCCATGTGCCGGTCCGCGGTGATGTCCGCGATCCGGCCCACCGCGTGCCGGGCCGCCTCCACCGTGACCACGAACAGGATCGGGATCACGGCGTGCATGCCCACGCCCAGCGGGTCCGGCCAGGCCGCCGCGCCGTTGAACGCGATCGTCGCCGCGGTCAGCAGCCACGCCGTCTGGCGCAGCAGCGGGAACGGGATCCGGATCCACGTGAGCAGCAGGTCCAGTGCCAGCAGCACGCAGATGCCCATGTCGATGCCGATCGGGAACACCAGCGAGAAGTTCCCGAACCCCTTCTGCACCGCGAGCGCGCGCACCGCGGCGTACGAACCGGCGAAACCGATCCCCGCGATGACCACGGCTCCTGCGACCACGACGCCGATGAGTATCCGGTGCGTACGAGTCAGCTGCATCGCGGCCACCCGCGATCCCCTCCCCTTGTCGAGCTACGGCAGGCACAGCGTACGGGTGACCGCACAGGTGACTGAATGTCAGCCTCCCGTTAAGCGCCCGCCACGCCGCCCGGACCCGCCGGCGCCTACTGCGCGGAGGGAGAAGCCTGCTGCTCAGGCTGCTGCGACGGCTGCTGCTGCTGGTTGGCGGCGGCGACCGAAGCCACCGTCTCCTTCGCCGCGGCGATCGCGTTCTCCAGCAGCTTGGCCTGATCCGGAGCGCCGGCACCCTCGTACGCCGCACCGTTGTAATCGAGCGTGATCACCACGTTCTGCGTGCGCGCCACGATCGTCGTGTTGAAGAAGTCCACGTCCTTCTTCACGCCGTACACGACCGACGAAGCCTGGTCGCCGATCCCGCCCGCCTGCTCGACCTTCACGTTCTGCGCGCCCTCGGCCGCCTTCGCGGTCTCGACCTGCTTGTTGAACTGGTCCTCGGCGCGCTTGTTCGCGCCGCCGAGGGAGGAGTGCGACTCGTAGCGGACCAGGGAGATCGACAGCCAGCGGTACTGCGAGCCCTTCAGTCCGTCCTCGTCCAGGCCGTTCCAGGAGCAGCTGCCGCGGGAGGCCAGGTCGTTCGACTTGGTCGCCGTGCCGTTCTTGTCCTTCGCCTCCGGGACGAGGGTCTCGACGGTCTTCGCCTGGATCGACTTGCACGGGTCGGGCAGCTTCGCGAACGCGGCCTTCTCCAGTTCGGCCGAGGCCTTGCCGCTCGGCTTGGCGGAGGAGGAGGACGCGCCGGGCTTCTTGTCGCCGCCCGAAGCGGAGCCCTTGCCCGAGTCGGACGAGCAGCCGGCGACGGTGAGGATCACCGGGACGGCTGCGCAGGCGAGAACGCGAGTGAGGCGCGAGGCAGATCGGTGCATGGTTCCTTCAGTCAGTACGTTGTGGGGCGCGTTCTGTGGACGCGGTGCGGGCTCGGTTCGGTTTCGGTGCGGGCTCGGTGCGGGCTCGGTTCGGGTTCGGGCGGGCGGGCGCGGGACCCGAACAAGGTAGCCCGACCCGGCGCGCGCCTGCTGTGCGCGCCGTCACGCCGAGCCCCGCGCGCCCCCGCTCACTCGTTGAAACGCTCGACGAGGGCCTGCGTCAACTGCCGTGCCTTGTCCTGGGTTTCGGGGCTCGACGGCACCGTACCGGGCAGCGCGGGCTGCACGCTGTACTCCACCGTGACGATGACATTCGAGGTACGGAACACAATCCGCACCGTCCGCGCCTGCGCCGCGCTCGCGCCCGCCGCGCTCAGCTTGTCCTCGATGTACGCCTCGGTCCCGAGCCCTTCGAGCACGCGGGACCCGAGCTCGGGCGGCGGCGCGGAAGGGCTCCCGGCGCCGGGGGAGGGCGACTGCCCGGCGGGCGGCGGGGGAGTGCTGGCTGCCGGAGGGGCGCTGGAGCTCGTACCCGTACTCGGCGTCGGGCTCGTGGTGGGGCCGGGGAACGGCAGGTGCGCGTCCGTCAGCCGGCGCACGTACACCTGGTGCGCCTTGTCGTCGTCGCTCATGAGCGTCCGGTCGTACGAGACCACGCGCTCGAAGCCCACCGACAGCAGCCGGGTCTCCTCGGGCGTCTGCGCCGTCCAGCGGCAGCCGACGTGCCGGTCGCCGTCGTACGAGGTGTCCGCGACCCCGGCGTACAGCTGGGCGCGCTGCTCGTCGGTGAGGCTGTCCCCGGTCGGGAGCATGGCCTTGAGGCGCTTGCCGTCGGCGGCCTTGCAGGGCGCGGGCAGGCTGCGGTACTTGCCGGCCGGCGCGGGCGCGGGGCTGCTGTCGCCCGCCTTGGAGTCGGTGTCGGACCCGACGCCGCTGCCGCTGGTGCACCCGGTCAGGCCGGTCGCGCCGGCCATGAGTGCGGTGAGCATCGCGATGCCCGGCAGGACCCGCCGTCGTTGCCGTACCGCCTTGCGCTGCACGTCCACTGGCTCCCTTCGACCGGCCGGCGCCCCGGCGGTCAGGAAAATGCGTTGCCGCGCTTTGGACGCGGATGAACACAATGTCTATCGCACACGCTGGCACCGGCGCCGGTCCCCTGTCTGATTTGGGATCAAGAGCGAGGTTTTTGCTTATTCGGGGGATTGAAGTCTTATGTCGTATGTAGAGGTACCGGGAGCGAAGGTCCCGATCCGGATGTGGACCGACCCCGAGTCGGTCGAGGCGAGCGCGATGCAGCAGCTGCACAACGTCGCCGGCCTTCCCTGGATCAAGGGCCTGGCGGTCATGCCGGACGTCCACTACGGCAAGGGCGCCACGGTCGGCTCGGTGATCGCGATGAAGGACGCGGTGTGCCCGGCGGCGGTGGGGGTGGACATCGGCTGCGGCATGTCGGCGGTGAAGACGTCCCTCACGGCGAACGACCTCCCGGGCGACCTCTCCCCCCTCCGCTCGAAGATCGAGCGAGCCATCCCGGTGGGCGCGGGCATGCACCGCGACCCGGTGGACCCGGACCGGCTGTACGGGTTCTCGGGCGCGGGTTTCGGGGACCTCTGGGAGCGGTTCGACTACGTCGCGGACGCGGTGAAGTTCCGGCGGGACCGGGCGATGAGGCAAATGGGAAGCCTTGGCCAAGGCAATCATTTTTGTGAGCTTTGCGTTGACGTGTCCGGTTCGGTGTGGCTCATGCTGCACTCGGGCTCGCGGAACATCGGCAACGAGCTGGCCGACTTCCACATCAACGTGGCCCGTGGGCTCTCGCACAACCAGGGGCTGGTGGACCGGGACCTCGCGGTCTTCCTCGCGGCGACGCCCGAGATGGAGGCGTACCGCAACGACCTCTTCTGGGCGCAGGAGTACGCCAAGTTCAACCGGGCCGTGATGATGAGCCTGTTCAAGGAGGTCATCCGCCGGGAGTTCCGGAAGGCGAAGGTCTCCTTCGACCGGGAGATCAGCTGCCACCACAACTACGTGGCGGAGGAGCGGTACGACGGCATGGACCTGCTGGTCACCCGCAAGGGCGCGATCCGCGCCGGCAGCGGTGACTACGGGATCATCCCGGGGTCCATGGGGACGGGCTCGTACATCGTGAAGGGCCTCGGCAACGAGAAGTCCTTCAACTCGGCCTCGCACGGCGCGGGCCGGAAGATGAGCCGTACGGCCGCGAAGAAGCGGTTCTCGGCGCGGGACCTGGCGGATCAGACGAAGGGCGTCGAGTGCCGCAAGGACTCGGGCGTGGTCGACGAGATCCCGGGCGCGTACAAGTCGATCGAGCAGGTCATCGACCAGCAGACGGACCTCGTCCAGGTCGTGGCCAAGCTCAAGCAGGTCATCTGCATCAAGGGCTGAGCCCTGGGTGCAGTTGTCGGGGGAACGGAAGGGCCCGGACCGAACTCGGTCCGGGCCCTTCCGTGTGGACCGGTCAGTCGAGCTTGGTGCCCGTGTCGTCCGCCCAGTTCGAGGAGGTGACCTCCAGGTACGGATCGGCAGGCTTCCCGGGGACAGGGGGGTGGGTGCGGCGTACGCTCGGCGGGAGGGGATCTTGGCCCCCGACGGGACCGCGGGAGGATTCATGACCGCGCTCGGTGAGCTGATCGGGATCGACGACCGGACCGTGCTGGTCCGCGGGCAGGAACTGGACGTCGAGCGCGGTCAGCCGGATGTCGGCAATGCCCTGGTGCACCGGGCCGGCGACGTCCTGGTGGTCGTCGACACCGGCGTCACGACGGCCTTCCGCGCGGCCCTGCGGGAGGCGATGGACCAGGTCGGGCCCTGGTCCCGGGCGCTGTTCCTGACCACGCACGGCCACCCCGACCACGTTGCCAACAACGACCTGGCCGACGAACTGGGCGTGCCGGTCGAGCACTGGGTACCCGCTCCCGACCTCGACCAGATGCGGGATCCCGCCTCGTACTGGGTGCGGGCCTTCGAGCGCATCGCAGGGGTGGCGCAGCTGCCCGCTCCGGCGCTGGCCGGCCCCCGGCTGGTGTCGCTCTTCCAGCCGTACCGGCCCTTCGGCGCGACCACCCGGACCTACGAGGAGCGGCCGCTGGAGCGGATCCGGATCGGCTCGGCGCGCTTCACCGGCTGGACCTTCGCCGACGGCGCGGTCCGCGTGCTGCGGAGCCAGGGCCACTGCGCCGGGCACGTGATCGTGCACCTGAGGGACTGCGGCGTCCTGCACCTGTCCGACGAGGGCAACGGAGCCTGCGGCGCGATGGCCGACGCCGACCAGCTCAAGATCCAGACCGTGCTCGGCGCCGTCGCCCTGCTCTTCGAGGAGGCGGAAGCCGAGCTCCTCACCGACGGGCACACCTTCGCCGTGCGCCGTGGCGCCGGGGTGGTGGTGCCGTACCTGGACGGGCTGCTGGAGCAGGCCGCCGCCCTGCAGTCCGCGGCGCTCGGACTGACCGGAGGGAGGGGGCGGGTCCGGCCGGGCGAGTTCGCCGCCCGGTACGCGGAGGCCTTCGCCGCACTGGGCGGCGGCGGGGCCAACCCGAACGCGATGTTCGCCGCCATGATGGCGGTCAACCAGCTCCGCGAACTCGGACTGCGGCCGGAGTCCGCCGACGCCCCCTGGTCCCGCCCCGCGCGGCAGGTGCCGTAGGGGCGGTCACAGGTCGCGGTGGACCTTGGTGTTCGAGGCCTGGGCGCGGGGGCGGACCACCAGGAGGTCGATGTTGACGTGGCTGGGGCGGGTCACGGCCCAGGTGATGGTGTCGGCCACGTCGTCGGCGGTCAGGGGGGCCGCGACGCCCGCGTAGACCTTCTCGGCCTTCTCGGCGTCGCCGCGGAAGCGGGTCTTCGCGAACTCCTCGGTCTTCACCATGCCCGGGGCGATCTCGATGACGCGGACCGGCTGGCCGACGATCTCCAGGCGGAGGGTCTCGGCCAGGACGCGGGCGCCGTTCTTGGCGGCGACGTAGCCGGCGCCGCCCTCGTACGTGGCGTGGCCCGCGGTGGAGGACAGGACCACGACCGTGCCGTCGCCGGAGGCGATGAGGGCGGGGAGGAGGGCCTGGGTGAGGTTGAGGGTGCCGATGACGTTGACCTCGTACATCGTGCGCCAGTCGGCGGGGTCGCCGGTGGCGACGGGCTCGGCTCCGATGGCGCCGCCGGCGTTGTTGACCAGTACGTCGCAGCGGTCGAGGGAGGCCGCGAAGGCGTCGACGGCGGGGCGGTCGGTGACGTCGAGGGCGTGGGCGGCGGCGGAGTGGCCGGCCGCCGTCAGCTCGGCGGCGAGGGCCTCGATGCGGTCCTTGCGGCGGGCGGTGAGGACGACGTGGTAGCCGGCGTCGGCGAGCTGTCGGGCGGTGGCCGCGCCGATGCCGCTGCTCGCGCCGGTGATAACGGCGGTACGGGTGGCGGCCGTGCTCATGTGCGGGCTCCTAGGTCGTTCGGTCTTCGGTCATTCGGTCGTTCGTACGGGCGAATACCCGCCAGCATAGGCGGGGCTCAGCGGCCGCGCGGGGCGTACATGATCACCGCCATGCCGGCGAGACAGACGAGGGCCCCGGTGACGTCCCAGCGGTCGGGGCGGTAGCCGTCGGCGACCATGCCCCACACGAGGGAGCCGGCCACGAAGACCCCGCCGTACGCGGCGAGGACGCGGGCGAAGTCGCCCTGGGGCTGGAGGGTGGCGACGAAGCCGTAGAGGCCGAGGGCGATGACTCCGGCGCCGATCCAGGCCCAGCCCTTGTGCTCGCGTACGCCTTGCCAGACGAGCCAGGCGCCACCGATCTCCAGGACGGCGGCGAGGGCGAACAAGGTGGCGGAGCGGGCGATCAGCATGGCTCGAAGCGTACGCAGACGGGCCGCGGGCCCGGATTGCCGCCTGTTGCTGCCCGCCGGTTGGGCGAGGGCTCGCCCTCGTTCGTGTGATGGTCCGACCGGACGGGGGCGGTGCTGGCTAGCCTCCGCGCGTGGAGGTGGTGGCGGTGCGCCGTTGTGCCGTACGGAGTGTGGTGGTGGCGGGCTTGCTGGTGCTCGGGGTCTCCGGGGTGTCCGGAGTGTCCGGGGAGGCGGGGGCGGCCGCCCGGAGTGGTCCGGGTCCCGAGGCCGACGTGGCGTACCACGGGCGGGTGTCCCTGTCGCAGGGGCGGCTGCGGGTGTGGGTGGTGCCGCAGAACGAGGGGCCGGCCGCGCTGCCCAACGCGACGCTGCGGGTGCGGCTGTCGGCGGAGCTCGCGGACCGGCAGGAGCTGGCGCAGGGCTGTGCGCGGGCCGGGCTGCGCGAGGTGGTGTGCGAGACGGGCGCGCTGCCGCTGCACGGCCGGGGCCGGCACATCGGGCTGCTGCTGGAGCTGAAGGAGCCGGTGCCGGAGGTGGTGGTCCGGATCGACACGTGGTGGAACGGCGGGGCGTCCGACCGCGACCTGTCCAACAACCAGCACGCGGTGCTGGCGCTGGACACGGGCGACTCCTACGCCTTCTGACGGGCTTGTGGTCCTACGGCGTGGCCGTGCCTACGGGGTGGCCACGCCGCCGAATTCCTCGACCGCCTCGCTGACGATCCGCTCCAACCGGGCGTGGTGGGCGCCGCGCCAGTAGACGCGCTCGCACGCCGTGCACTGCGCGAAGACGTCGTACGAGCGCTGCGTCCCGCTTTCGAGGCGGTCCCCGACGCTGTCCTTGTCGGCCTCGCGGAGCGACCCGTTGCACGCGGTGCAGCGGGTCCACGGGGCGAGGGCGGGCGCGAACCGGCCGAGGACGTCCCGGAGTTGCTCGTCGGGGTTGTCGCTGTAGACGTACGCGCCCGCGAACAGCTCGCGGCGGCGCAGCAGTCCGCGGTCGCGGGAGAGCAGGACGCGCTGCTCGGCGGCGGAGCGGGTGGCGAGGGCGGGGTCGCCGATGTCCTCGTTCTCGTACGCGGTGTCCACGCCGAGCAGGCGCAGGCGGCGGGCGAGCGTGCCGAGGTGTACGTCGAGGAGGAAGCGCAGCGGGGCGCCCTCGATCTGCTGCGGGCGCTCGACGCCGAAGACCTCGACGTTCTGTCCGGCCTGCGGCACGTACGAGACGGGCACCTCGTGGCCGTCGACGAGCAGCCGGCCGACCTCGGTGAGCGGGACGCCGGCCGATTCGACGACGTGGCCGATGCTGGAGGCGCCGTCGGTGGCGGTCGGTACGCGGTCGGCGCGCCGGCTGGGCGGCGCGAACAGGCGTAGTTCGGGGGCGAGGGTGAGCTGAATGCCGGGTCCGTTCACGCTGTCAGCATGCCATCGGCGGGCGGGCGGTGCGGGGGAATTACGAGGTCGCGGCGGTGGCGCCGTCGTAGGCGGTGCGGTGTGCGTCGACCTCGTCGAAGTGGCTCTCGGCCCACTGCTTCACGGAGGTGAGGAGGCAGGCCAGGCTGCTGCCGAGTCCGGTGAGGCGGTAGTCGACGCGCACGGGGACGGTGGGGGTGACGGCGCGGGTGACGAGGCCGTCGCGTTCGAGGGAGCGCAGGGTCTGGGTGAGCATCTTCTGGCTGACGCCGGGGATCTTGCGGCCGAGGTCGCTGTAGCGCATCGAGTCGTCCTCGGCCTGGGCGAGCGCGGCGACGATGAGGCCGACCCATTTGTCGCTGATCCGGGCCAGGAGCTGGCTGGTGGGGCACTCCTTGAGGAACGCGTCGTAGGCGTGGCGGGCCTCTTCGCGGCGGGTCGCGGCGGTACGGGTGGCCATCGGGTGCCCCACTTCCGGGTCGGGTACGCACCTCCAAGTACGTACTTACGAAAGGAGAGTACCTCTCCCTAGGTTAGTGCTCAGCGGAACGCAGGAACCGAGCGAACCGAACCGAGCCAACCGAACCGGGGAGACACCATGAGCGAGAACGAGCAGACCGTACGGACCATGCAGGCGGCCGTCGTGAACGGCTTCGGCGGGCCGGAGCAGGTGGAGATCGTGCGGGTGCCGGTCCCGCGGCCGGCCGCCGGCCAGGTCCGGATCCGGGTCGCGGCGGCCGGGGTGAACCCGGTGGACGGCGCGGTCCGCGTCGGCGTCTTCGGCGGCGCCGGGACGCGGCTCGGGCTCGGCTGGGACGTGGCGGGCGAGATCGACGAGGTCGGCCCCGGGGTCACCGGCTGGTCGGCGGGGCAGCGGGTGGTCGGACTGCACTACGGGCCGGTCAAGCCGCTGGGCACGCACGCGGAGTACGCGGTGCTCGACGCCTCGGCGGTGGCGGCCGCTCCGGCCACCGTGGACGCCGTGGCCGCGGCCGCGCTCCCGCTCAGCGGGCTGACGGCCGCGCGGGCGGTGGGGCTGCTGGGGCTGGCTCCGGGGTCCTCGGTGCTGGTGACGGGGGCCGCGGGCGTGGTCGGCGGGCTCGCGGTGCAGCTCGCCGTACGGGCGGGGCTGGTGGTGACGGCCCTGGCGGGGGAGTCGGACGAGGAGCTCGTACGGTCCCTGGGCGCGACGGAGTTCGTCCCGCGCGGCTCGGCTCCGGCCGGCCCGGTGGACGGGGTCGTGGACGCGGCCGTACTGGGGGAGCCGGCGCTGGGCTTCGTCCGCGACGGCGGGGTCTACGTGGGCCTGCGTCCGCACGCCGGCCCGGCCGCGGAGCGGGGGATCCGGGTGGTGGAGCAGGAGGTCGCGGCGGACGGCGCGCACCTGGCGGAGCTGGTGGGCCTGGTGGACGCGGGCGCCCTGACCCTGCGGGTCTCGCAGACCATTCCGCTGGCGGACGCGGTGAAGGCCCACGCCCGCCTGGCGGAGCCGGGCACCCGCGGCCGCCTGATCCTGACGACCGCCTGACGACCGCCTGACGGCGATCAGTGCTGACCAGCGCAGACAGCGTCGGCTGGCCCGGGTATCCCCACGGTGGAACACTCGGGGGAGAGCGGTGAGGAGCAACCCATGGGTGCCTCGACTGCGCCGGCCTCGGTACCGGTACCGGTCCGGCTGGACGATTCCGCGTACCACGAGCTGGCGCGTTCCTTCCGGGGGAGCCTGGTGCGGGCCGGGGACGCCCCGTACGAGGAGCGCCGGCGGATCTGGAACGGCGCCATCGACCGGCATCCCGCCCTGATCGCGCCGTGCACCGGTTCGGCCGATGTGGTGGCGGCGCTGAAGTGGGCCGGTCGGACGGGCGCGCCGGTCGCGGTGCGCAGCGGCGGACACAGCTTCCCCGGGCATTCGGTCTGCGACGGCGGTGTGGTGATCGACCTGTCGCCGATGAAGGAGATCCGGGTGGATCCCGTGGCCCGTACGGTCCGGGTCCGGGCGGGGGCGCTGCTCGGCGAGCTGGACGCGGCGACGCAGCCGTTCGGGCTGGCGGTGCCGTCGGGGATCGTCACGCACACGGGCGTCGCGGGGCTCACGCTCGGCGGCGGTATCGGCTGGCTGAGCCGCAAGTACGGGCTGAGCGTGGACCAGCTGCTGTCGGTGGACCTGGTCACGGCGGGCGGGGAGCGGGTCACGGCCGGTGCGGGGCACGAGCCGGAGCTGTTCTGGGGGATGTGCGGGGCGGGCGGGAACTTCGGCATCGTCACGGAGTTCACGTTCCGGCTGAACCCGGTCGGGCCGACGGTGCTGGCCGGTCCGGTGCTGTGGCCGGTGGAGGAGTCGCCGCGGGTGATGCGGTTCTACCGGGACTGGATCGCTGGGGTGCCGGACGAGCTGACGACGATCGTGGTCCACCGCAAGGCCCCTCCGTCGCCGGCGATCCCGCCGGAGCTGCACGGCCGGCCGGTGGTGATGGTGATCGCCTGCTGGGTGGGCGAGATGGCCGCCGGTGAGGAAGTGATGAGGCCGATGCGGGAGTTCGGGCGGCCGCTGCTCGACCTGTGCCGGCCGAAGCCGTACCTGGCGCACCAGGCGATGTTCGACGCCTCGTTCCCGCACGGCTGGTGGTACTACTTCCGGGGCTGCGGCCTCGACCGGCTCGCCGACGGCGCCCTGGACGCGATGGTCGAGTACGCGGGGCGGATCGCCTCGCCGCAGAGCGGTTTCCCGCTGTTCCAGCTGGGCGGCGCGGTCGCCCGGGTCGGCGAGGAGGACACGGCGGCCGCGGGCCGCTCCCTGGGCCACATGCTGAACATCAACGGGATCCGGGACACGCCCGAGGGTTTCGCCGAGGAGTGCGCGTGGGTGCGGGAGTTCTGGTCCGCGCTGGAGCCGTACCACGCGGGCGTGTACGTGAACTTCCTGATGGACGAGGGCGAGCAGCGCATCCGCCAGGCCTACGGCTCGCGGGAGCGCAAGCTGGAGCGGCTGCGCGCCCTGAAGGCGCAGTGGGATCCGGGGAACGTGTTCCGCCTGAACCAGAACATCCCACCGGCGGGCTAACCGCGCCCGCCCGGCTCGCCATCCCCCGGCTTGTGATCATCTCCGGCGCGGCTACGGGCACTCGCCGGGCGCCATGGTCACGCTGGGTGGCGGGATCACCATCCAGCGAGCCGGAGGCGTAGATGAACCCGATGGACCAGCCCGTACCGATGTTCACGACCGCCGAGACCGGCGCACTGCACGACGCGCTGTGCGAGATCGTCGCCGACGGCGCCACCCCGGGAGGCGTGGTCGTCTGCGGTACGAGGCATGCCGGCGGTACGGCGGCCGGCGAGCGCACCGTCCTCGCGGCCGGGGTCGTCTCCCCGTTCACCGGCCCCGGCACCCCCGACGAGCGCACCGTCTACGACATCGCGTCCCTGACGAAGGTCACCGCCACCTGGCCGCTCGTCGGCCGCGCCCTCGACGGGGGCCTGCTGGACCTCGACACGCCCGTACGGGAATTCCTGCCGCCGATGGACGGCTCGATGCCCAGCGGGGAGGCGACCGTACGGCAGCTGCTCTCGCACACCTCCGGCCTGCGGGCCGCCACCCGCTTCGACCTCTACGACCTGACCGGGCGCCCGCTGCACGAGCTGATCTGCCACGAGCTCATGGAGAACCTCCCCGGCATCCACCGCTACATCAACCGCGGCTACATCCTGCTCGGCCTGGCCCTCGCCCATGTGCACGGCCGGCCGCTGGACGAGCTCGCCCGCGAGCTGTGGGCGGAGCTGGGCATGGACGACACCGCGTACGGCCCGGTCGAGCAGGAGTCCCGCGTCGCGCCGACCGAGCGGCAGGAAGGCCACGACCGGCTCTGGGGCGCCGTCCACGACGACAACGCGGCGATCATGGGCGGCGTCGCAGGCCACGCCGGGGTCTTCGCACCGGCGGCCGACCTCGCCACCTACGCCGAGCACCTGCTCGCCGGGCGAGAGAGCCCGCTCGGCCAGTGGTTCCGGATGAGCCTCGTCCCCCAGGCGGAGATCGAGCCGGGCCTGCAGCGCGGCCTGGGCTGGATCCTCGGCGCGGGCGGGACGATGGCCTACCACCACGGATTCACCGGTACGAGTCTCTACCTCGCCCCCACCACCGGCCGGTACGTGGTCATCGTCACCAACGCCGTCCACAACGGCGCCGCCGCCCGCATCCGGATCACGCCCCTACGGGAGCGCGCCCACAAGATCCTCGCGGCCGGCTGACCGGTACGCGGAGGATCAGGGCCAGACCAGGCAGTACGGCTGGTGGCCCGCCTCGTGGAGCCGGTGGCTGAAGTCCTGCCACTCGTGGAGCAAATGACGGCTGCGCGGCCCTGACCTGGTCCTTCCCCCCGAAACAAGCCCTGACCAGCGAAAGCCTCGCTCGCCAGTTCTCACCGATCCACGCCCCTTCCCACGCGCATGTGCCCTGGATGTGCCCTCCTGAAGGGCCGGTGGCGGAATCCCATCCCGGAGCCAGGGCCAGGTCGGGGCACACATGTACGGTTTTAGGGTGACCGGGCATCAGGAGGGGGAGCCTTGGAACTGGAACACCGGACAGAGAACTTCGTCAACGCGTCCTGGACCATGGTGGATCTCCGGGACCTGATCTACGACATGGTGGGGCTGCTCTTCACCGAACTGAGCCAGCACGGTGGGATGGCGGGAGACGACGGCGCGGGGCGGGCTTTCGCCGCTGTGTACAAGCCGGCGGTGGCGACCGTGTTTGCCTCGGCGGGCCGCGCGCATCAAGTCATGGCGAATGGAGCCGGCACCCTTCTCAAGGCCGCCGAGGACTTCGTTCGGCAGAACAGTGAGATTGCTGCGTCATTCCTCGACCAGAGCCCGGCCGCCCCCGGTATCGGACCGCAACCGTCCGGCCCGGACTGTAACCCGCGTGCCAGTCACAAGGCCGAGGATCTTCCCGAGGTCGTCGGCGAGACGAGCTGGACCGACCAGTACCTGCTCGACAAGCGCTTCCACGGGCAACGCGACAAGCTGCGCAAGACAGCAGCTGTCTGGAACTCGGCCGCGAAGATCCTCGAAGACGCCTACTGGGACTCCGGGACCGCCTGGAAGACCGCGACCACCAATCAGCAGGGCGAGACCGCCGCCGCAGTGGAACAGTTCTTCAACCTGTTCGTGGGCAACACCCCACCACCGAGCGAAGTGGGCGGTGAAGAGACCCTGATGGCCAATCTCCCCGCCGCCTGCCACATGATCGCCAACGCGTGTGAGGCGTACGCGGATCACGTCGAAACGGCCTCGAAGCGCATCCCCGAAGAGTCGAACCCCATCTTGGGCGACCCCTTGCTCCCGTGGGACCGCCCCCTCTTTGGAGGTGACGGTCACGACGGTGGGCTGCACGAGCTGGTCTCGGGCGACATGCGCATAGCGAGCTTGGGCAAGATCCCGCCCGCCATGGACAGCTCCCAGGCCCGCGTCCCCATGCCGCAGCCCGACGGAGGCGGCTTCCTGCCGTCGCTGCCGCCCTTCCTGGCGCCCTTCACCCGTGTACCCCTGCTGGTCCCGGTGGCGTACCGCCCCGCGAACGGGCCGAGAGTCCAGCCGATAGCGCCACCGACGCCGCCCAGCCCGCGGTTCCCTCCCCTCACGGCGCCGCAGCAGCAGAACTTCCAGACCTGGCTGAACTCGCTGCGTGCGGGCGACGTCTCGGGCGGCAGGCCCGCCGAGGTCGCCTATCAGCTGCGTGTGGCCGGCTATCCCGAGTACGAGGTCCCCATCGCCCCCGGTACGGGCAAGGGCACCACGCTGATGGTGGACGGCTTCCGTGACAGCGACGGCATGGCCGTTGAGGCGAAGTACGTCAACAACCCGGGCAAGAAGTGCTACCGGTCGCTCGAAGAGCTCCGTACCAACCACCAGACGGGCAAGAAGGAGTTCCTCTTCGACCCCGATCGGAACGAGCTTCAGAAGTACGCCGCCGCACTGAACGACCCCCGCAACACGGAGATGCGGGGTGTGGAAACGGTCACCAACAATCCCGACTCCGTCGCCTACTGGCGAGTGATGATGGCGGCATATGGCGTCAAGGGCTATGCCCGCTACGTTCCCTGACCCACCCTGCACCGCCAAGGAGTACACCCGTGGACGCGTCCCAGCTCGCCGAACTGCGCACCATGTACGTCTTCACCCCCATAGAGGGGCAGACGTGGGGGCTGACGTACGACAGCTTGAAGGCCAGCCTCCTGGAGCGTGATCCGGACGAGTTCATCCGGATCCAGGAAGGCGGGCAGATCCGCGGCTCAGCCATGCACTACGGCATCACCCTCGAAGGCGAAGAGCTCGAAGGCTATGCACGCGTCCAGCCGGAAGGCATCTCGATCCTCGACGCCACCGCCCAAGCGGCTGCCAACTTCGTCGGCTGGCTTCGGGAGCACATCGTCCCGGAGGGCGTGGCGATGACGTTCAACACCGCGTGGGGGCTGGAAGAGGATCTGCCGGACGCCTCCGTCCCCGAAGTGACGCGTCCCCGGCTCATCGCGGCCTTCCTTGCCCACCTCGAAGCCACCGGCCTGGAGTGAGTGCACCGAGGCGGTGCAGCTGTCGGAAGCTCGCCCTCGCCGCGGCCGGGGTCATCCCGCCCCGCGAGTGCGGCGCGAAGTACCTCCAGTCCGCCCCGGAGGACGGGATGCATGCCCTCCGGCACGCGTACGCGTCCGTCCTCCTGGACGCGGGGGAGAGCATCAAGGCGCTCTCGGAGTACCTCGGCCACTCCGACCCCGGCTTCACGCTGCGTACTTACACGCACCTGCTGCCGACGAGCGAGACCCGCACGCGTAAGACGATCGACGCGGCCTTCACCGATGAAGGCGACGGCATCGAGGCGCAGGGCACACCCGAGACGCATTCCTCAGCCGTGTGCCCTCAATGTGCCCTGGCCGCCTGACGGACGGGTTCTGAGCAAGGTCGGGCAGCCCTCGCAGAGACCGCCCGTCAACGACGAAAGGGCAGGTCAGGGCCAGACCAGGCAGTACGGCTGGTGGCCCGCCTCGTGGAGCCGGTGGCTGAAGTCCTGCCACTCGTGGAGCAGCTGGTAGACGTTGAACGCGTCGCGCGGCCCGCCACGGTCGGGGACCGTGGACCAGATGAACGCCGCCGCGCCGACCGACTCCTCGCCGATGCCGCGCAGCGGGTCGACCACCGTCATCGGGAGCTTGACCACGGCGTAGTCGGGGTGGAGCACGACCAGCTCCAGCGGGGGCACCTTGTGCAGGGGTATGCCCTCGATGCCGGTCAGGACCATCGCGGCCACCGTCTCCGGCTTGATCTTGGTGAAGAGGCCGCCCATGCCGAGCTCGTCACCGCCGAGCTCCTCCGGCCGCATCGTGACCGGGACCCGGGCGGCGGTCGCGCCGTCGGGCGCGCCGAAGTACTTGTACGTCACGCCCATGCCGCGGCCCTTGGGCAGTCCGTCGGGGGACTCCAGCGGTCCTGGTACCGGATCGGCCGCGTCCGCTGCCCGGCGCCGGTGCTTGCCCCGTCGGCGGGCTTCGCGGGCCTCGCGGGCGCGCTGCGGGTCGAGGCCGTCCGTACCCTCGCCCGGTCCACCACCGCGTTGCATATCTCCACCCGACTGGTCTTGCCTGCCCCGGCCCCGCGGCCCCCGCCACGCAGCCTGATCATCATGGCAGTGACCTCCCCCGGGGTGGCGCGGTGAAACGCCCGTCCGCAAGTCAGTCGCGGCCTGATGAGACCATGGCTGGTGTGAGCTACCCGTACCCGTATGAAGCCAAAGTCTCGCAGACTCTCTTTGACCGCGCGTCCCTCGTGACGCCTGGCGGCGTGAACTCTCCGGTGCGTGCCTTCCGCGCCGTGGGCGGAACGCCCAGGTTCATGGTGTCCGGTACCGGTCCGTACCTGACCGATGCCGACGGGCGCGAGTACGTCGACCTGGTCTGCTCGTGGGGACCGATGATTCTCGGCCACGCCCACCCGGCCGTGGTGGAGGCCATTCAGGCCGCCGTCGCCCGCGGCACCTCCTTCGGCACGCCCGGCGAGGGCGAGGTCGCGCTCGCCGAGGAGATCGTCGACCGTATCGAGCCCGTCGAGCAGGTCCGCCTGGTGTCCTCGGGCACCGAGGCGACCATGTCGGCGATCCGCCTCGCGCGCGGCTTCACGGGCCGGGCCAAGGTCGTCAAGTTCGCGGGCTGCTATCACGGCCACGTGGACGCGCTGCTCGCCGCGGCCGGTTCCGGTTTGGCAACTTTCGCGCTGCCGGACACCCCCGGCGTGACGGGCGCGCAGGCCGGCGACACGATCGTGCTGCCGTACAACGACCTCGAATCGGTACGGGCGGCGTTCGCCGCGCACCCCGGCGAGATCGCCTGCGTGATCACCGAGGCCGCGCCCGGCAACATGGGCGTCGTGACCCCGGCGCCCGGCTTCAACCAGGGCCTCGCGGACCTGTGCCGCGAGAACGGCGCGCTGTACATCTCCGACGAGGTCATGACGGGTTTCCGTACCTCCCGGGCCGGCTGGTACGGCGTCGACGGGGTCAAGCCCGACCTGATGACCTTCGGCAAGGTCATGGGCGGCGGCTTCCCGGCCGCGGCCTTCGGCGGCCGCGCGGACGTGATGGGCCACCTGGCCCCGGTCGGCCCGGTCTACCAGGCGGGCACGCTCTCCGGTAACCCGATCGCCACCGCCGCCGGCCTCGCGCAGCTGCGCCTGCTCGACGAGGCCGCGTACGAGAAGGTCGACGCGGTCTCCGCGCAGATCCAGGGCCTGGTCACGGACGCGCTCGCCAAGGAGGGCGTGGCGCACCGGCTGCAGACCGCGTCCAACATGTTCTCCGTCTTCTTCACCGAGGACGAGGTCAAGAACTACGACGACGCCAAGAAGCAGGAGTCCTTCCGCTTCAACGGCTTCTTCCACTCGATGCTGTCGCAGGGCGTCTACCTGCCGCCTTCGGCCTTCGAGTCGTGGTTCGTCTCCACCGCCCACGACGAGAAGGCGGTCGAGCGGATCGCGGCCGCCCTGCCCGCCGCCGCCCGCGCCGCCGCGCAGGCCACCCCGGAGGCCACCGCATGAGCGAGATCACCGTCGTCCACCTGATGCGCCACGGAGAGGTGCACAACCCGGACGGGGTCCTGTACGGGCGCCGCGCCGGCTACCACCTCTCCGAGCTGGGCCGGGAGATGGCCGAGCGCGTCGCGGACCACCTGCAGAACCGTGACATCACGTACGTGGTCTCCTCCCCGCTGGAGCGGGCGCAGGAGACGGCGGCGCCGGTCGCCAAGAGCCACGGCCTGGTGGTGGCGAGCGACGCGCGGCTGCTGGAGGCGGAGAACGTCTTCGAGGGCAAGACCTTCGGCGTCGGGGACGGCGCGCTGCGCAAGCCCGCCAACTGGAAGCACCTGACGAACCCGTTCAAGCCGTCCTGGGGCGAGCCGTACGTGGAGCAGGTCGTCCGGATGACGAGCGCCATCGAGGCGGCGCGCGACGCGGCGCGCGGCCACGAGGCGGTGGCGGTCAGCCACCAGCTGCCGATCTGGATCGTGCGCAGCTTCGCGGAGAAGCGCCGGCTGTGGCACGACCCGCGGCGCCGGCAGTGCACGCTGGCCTCGCTCACGTCGTTCACGTACGAGGACGACCGGCTGGTGTCGGTGGGCTACAGCGAGCCGGCCCGGGACCTGGTCCCGGCGCACCTGCTCGCGGGTGCGAAGCCCGTGAAGGGTAAGTCCAAGGCGTTCGGCGCCTAAAAACTCGTACAAGTCGTACCGGAATCGCCGCGCCGAGCCTCGACTTCATTGAAAAGTCCGTTTATGTGACTATTCATGAACGGTGTGAACAGGGCGACGCGCGACTTCACCCGAAGGGGGCTGCTCGGGCTCGGCGCGGCCGCGGTGGCGGCCGGTGTCGTCGGCTGCGGCGGCGACGACCGCCCGGGCCGCCCCGGCCCCGGCGGTCCCGGCGGCGGCCCCGGCGCCTCCCCGTCCGCGGCCGCCGTGCCGATCGGCGACGGCTCCACCGCCGACACCGGTCCGCAGCCCCACCAGCCGGCCAAGCCCGTACCGCTCCAACCGGGCGAGACCCCGCCGCAGTTCGTGGTGTTCAGCTGGGACGGCGCGGGGGAGATCGGCAACGGCCTCTTCCCGCGCTTCCTCAAGCTTGCCAAGGACCACGGCGCGGCCATGACCTTCTTCCTCTCCGGCCTCTACCTGCTGCCCGAGTCGAAGAAGGACCTCTACAAGCCGCCGAACAACCCGGTCGGGGCCTCCGACATCGGCTACCTCAAGGACGAGAACGTCCGGGGCACCCTGAACTGCGTCCGCCAGGCGTGGCTCGACGGCCACGAGGTGGGGACCCACTTCAACGGCCACTTCTGCTCCGGCTCCGGCTCCGTGGCCCACTGGACCGCGGACGACTGGCAGAGCGAGATCGACCAGGCCGTGTCCTTCGTCACCGGCTGGCGGACCAACACCGGCTTCACCGACCTCGAACCGCTGCCCTTCGACTACCGCAAGGAGCTGGTCGGCGGCCGCACCCCGTGCCTGCTCGGCCAGGACAACCTGCTGCCCGTCGCGCGGAAGCTGGGCTGGCGCTACGACGCCTCCTCGCCCGGCGGCGTCCAGGTGTGGCCGGTGAAGAAGTCGGGCGTCTGGGACCTGCCGCTGCAGTCCATGCCCTTCCCCGGGCACTCCTTCGAGGTGCTCTCGATGGACTACAACATCCTCGCGAACCAGTCGAAGAACACCACCCGGGGCATGCCCTCCAACTACCCGGCCTGGCGCACCCAGGCCACCGGCTCCTACCTCGGCGGCTTCCGGCGCGCGTACGAGACGAACCGCGCGCCGATGTTCATCGGCAACCACTTCGAGGAGTGGAACGGCGGCATCTACATGGATGCCGTCGAGGAGGCCCTCAAGGGCATGTCGGACAAAAAGGACGTACGACTCGTCTCCTTCCGGCAATTCACCGACTGGATCGACGTACAGGACCCCAAGCTGCTCACCCGGCTCCAGGAGCTGGCCCCGGGTCAGCCGCCGGCCGGCGGCTGGAACACGTACCTCTCCGCCGCCTGACCAGCTGACCAGCGGCTTAGCACACCCCTCGGGGGGCGGGAAAGATCCGCAAATCGCTCATGCGAAACTTTTCACATGAGAATTGGCCGTGCGCTCCTGCTCACCGCGGTGACCCTCGCGAGCGCTCTGACCCTGTCGGCGTGCAGCGACGGCGGCGGCAAGCCGAACGGTTCCGCCGGCGGAAACTACGTGACCGGCGCCGGCGGCATCTCCACCGTCGCCAAGGACGCGCGCACCGACGCCCCCAAGCTGGACGGGGAGACCGTCGACGGCAAGACCCTCGACACCACCGAGCTCAAGGGCAAGGTCGTCGTCCTCAACGTGTGGGGCTCCTGGTGCCCGCCGTGCCGCGCCGAGGCCCCGAACTTCGCGAAGGTGTCGAAGGAGCTGGCCGACGCCGGCAAGGACGTCGCCTTCGTCGGCATCAACACCCGCGACACCAGCAAGCAGAACGCCGCCTCCTTCGAGGAGAACTTCGGGATCGCCTACCCGAGCCTGTACGACCCGGACGGGAAGCTGCTGCTCCGCTTCCCCGCCGGCACGCTCAACCCGCAGGCCATCCCCTCCACGATCGTCCTCGACAAGCAGGGCAGGATCGCCGCCCGCACGCTCGTCGCGATCAACGAGCAGCAGCTGCGCTCCATGATCGACCCCGTGCTCGCGGAGCAGTGACCGCGTGGTCCCCGAGCTCCTCACCCTGGCCGCCGAGCCCACCGGCGTGAACACGACGGTCCTCGACGGGGCCCTGATGCTGGCACTGCCCATCTCGGTCCTCGCCGGACTCGTCTCGTTCTTCTCGCCCTGCGTGCTCCCGCTGGTCCCCGGCTACCTCTCGTACGTCACCGGCATCAGCGGGGCCGACCTCGCCGAGGCCCGGCGCGGCCGGATGCTGGCCGGAGCGAGCCTGTTCATCGTCGGTTTCACGGCTGTGTTCGTCTCCACCGGCGCGCTCTTCGGGTACTTCGGCGGCACGCTCCAGGCGAACCGGGAGATCATCTCCCGGATCCTGGGCGGTCTGGTGATCGTCCTCGGCCTCTTCTTCATGGGCCTGATCCCGGGCCTGACGATGCGGGAGTTCCGCTTCCACAAGAAGCCGACCGCGGGCCTGATCGGCGCGCCGCTGCTCGGCGTGCTCTTCGGCGTCGGCTGGACCCCCTGCATGGGCCCGACCCTCGCCGCGGTCAGCACCCTCTCGATCGACCAGGCCAGCGCCGGCCGCGGCGCGCTGCTGACCGTCGCCTACTGTCTGGGCCTGGGCCTGCCCTTCATCCTCGCCGCGATCGCCTTCCGCAAGGCGCTCGGCGCATTCGGCTGGGTGAAGCAGCACTATGCATGGGTGATGCGGATCGGCGGCGGCATGCTGGTCCTGACCGGTCTGCTGCTCGTCACAGGTTTGTGGGCAAGCATCGTCGACGACATGCGCATCTGGACCCAAGGCTTCACGGTGGGGATCTGAGGACTACACGGACATGAGTACGACAGACAAGGCGTCCACCGAGGCGCCGAACCCGTCCGAGGACGCCGCTGACGCAAGCGAAGCGGCCGCCGGCGCGCAACTCTCCACCGCCCCCGCGGAGGATGCCGGCGGCCCCGTCGGCATCGGCGTGATCGGCTGGATCCGCTGGTTCTGGCGGCAGCTCACCTCCATGCGGGTGGCGCTGATCCTCCTCTTCCTGCTCTCCCTGGGCTCCATCCCCGGATCGCTCGTCCCGCAGAGCCAGGTCGACGCGATGAAGGTGGCCCAGTGGAAGAAGGACCACTCCTTCTGGGTCCCGGCCGCCGAGAAGCTCCAGCTCTTCGACGTCTACAGCTCGGTGTGGTTCTCCGCGATCTACCTGCTGCTGTTCATCTCGCTGATCGGCTGCATCGTCCCGCGCACCTGGCAGTTCGTCGGCCAGCTCACCGGCCGCCCGCCCGGCGCCCCCAAGCGCCTCGACCGGCTGCCCGCGTACGCGACGTGGCGTACGGAGAAGTCCCCCGACGAGGTGCTCGCACAGGCGAAGACGATCCTCGGCGGGCGCCGGTTCCGTACCGAGGCCGGCGCGTCCGCCGTCGCCGCCGAGAAGGGCTACCTGCGCGAGGCGGGGAACCTGCTCTTCCACGTCGCCCTGATCGTGATGCTGATCGCGTTCGCCTGGGGCCAGCTGTTCAAGTCCGAGGGCGGCAAGCTCGTCCTGCGCGGCAAGGGCTTCGCGAACACGCTCACCCAGTACGACGACTTCAAGTACGGCAGCTGGTTCGACCCCGACGACCTGTCGCCCTTCTCCTTCACGCTCGACAAGTTCGACGCCACGTACGAGGAGAGCGGCCCGCAGAAGGGCACGGCGCGCGACTTCAAGGCGTACGTGACCTTCAGCGACGGCGCGGACGGCGCCCCGCAGAAGCGCGAGATCCAGGTCAACAAGCCCATGGAGGTCGACGGGTCCAAGGTCTACCTGCTCGGCCACGGCTACGCGCCGGTCATCTCGGTGACCGACCCGACCGGCAAGGTGGTCTACAAGGACGCCGTGCCGATGCTGCCCTTCGACGCGAACCTCAGCTCCTCGGGCGCGGTCAAGGTGGCGGACGGCTACCGCGACAAGGACGGCAAGAAGGAGCAGCTCGGCTTCAACGCCATGTTCGTGCCGACCTTCGCCGGTGAGGGCAAGGGCACGATGCTCTCGCAGTTCCCCGACCTGAAGTTCCCGGTCCTCGCCCTCAGCGCCTACCACGGCAGCCTGGGCGTGGACTCGGGCCTGCCGCAGAACGTGTACCAGCTGAACACCTCCAAGATGCAGGAGTTCAAGGACGCCGACGGGCAGCTGTTCAAGAAGCGGCTGCTGCCCGGCGAGACCATGGAGCTCCCGAACGGCGCGGGCACCGTGAAGTTCGAGGGCATCGAGCGCTGGGCCACCTTCTCGATCACCCGGCAGCCCGGCAGCGGCCTCGCCCTCGCGGGCGCGATCGCCGCGATCGGCGGCCTGGCCGCGTCGCTGTTCATCCAGCGGCGCCGGGTCTGGGTGCGCGCGGTGGCCGGCAAGGACGGCGTGACCGTCGTCGAGATGGCCGGCCTCGGCCGCAGCGAGTCGGCCAAGCTCCCGGAGGAGCTGGGGCAGCTCGCCGCCGCCCTCCACCAGCAGGCGCCCACGGCGCCCGACCAACCTGTCAAGGCAACTGTCGAAGGGGAGCGCGGATGACGCCGCTCGCAGCCGAAGTCAACGAGAATTTGGCGCAGATCAGCAACTACCTGGTCTATTCGTCGATGGCGGTCTACACGCTCGCCTTCCTCGCCCACATCGCCGAGTGGATCTTCGGCAGCCGCAGCAAGGTGGGCCGTACGGCCGCGGCGCTGACCGGCGCCAAGGCCGCGGCGGCCGCCGCCCCCGCCGTCCAGGTGCGCGGCAAGGGCGGGACCGCGGTCCTCGACAAGCCGAAGGTCGTCACCCGCTCCGCCGCCGGCACCCGCGACGTCCCGGACGGCCCCGGCGCGGCCGGCGGCACCGTGAACGGCGACCTGTACGGCCGGATCGCGGTCTCGCTGACCACCCTGGCCTTCGTCATCGAGGCCGCCGGTGTCGTGGCCCGCGCGACGTCCGTGCAGCGGGCCCCCTGGGGCAACATGTACGAGTTCTCGCTCACCTTCTCCACGGTGGCCGTCGGCGCGTACCTGATCCTGCTGGCGCTGAAGAAGAACGTCCGGTGGATGGGCCTGATCCTGGTCACCACCGTCCTGCTGGACCTGGGCATCGCCACCACCTGGCTCTACACCGCCAGCGACCAGCTGGTCCCGGCCCTGCACTCGTACTGGCTGTGGATCCACGTCTCCACGGCGATCATCTGCGGCGCGGTCTTCTACATCGGCGCGACCGGCACGCTGCTGTACCTCTTCCGCGACTCCTACGAGGCCAAGCTCGCGGGCGGCGGCACGCCGGGCCGCTTCGCCACCTCGGTGATGGAGCGGCTGCCCTCGGCGGCCACGCTCGACAAGTTCTCGTACCGGATCAACGCGGCCTTCTTCCCGCTGTGGACCTTCACGATCATCGCGGGCGCGATCTGGGCGGGCGACGCCTGGGGCCGCTACTGGGGCTGGGACCCCAAGGAGGTCTGGTCCTTCGTGACCTGGGTGGCGTACGCCTGCTACCTGCACGCCCGCGCCACCGCCGGCTGGAAGGGCCGCAAGGCCGCGTACCTCGCGCTCTTCGCCTTCGCCTGCTGGATCTGGAACTACTACGGCGTGAACATCCTGCTCAACGGCAAGCACTCGTACGCGGGCGTCTGACGCGAGGGCGTCTGACCCGCGGGCGCGGCGCCCGCGGGAGTGGGACGCTGGTGGCATGACGCTGACACCGGTGAGTCATGCCACCAGTGAGAGCCGCGGCGAGGGCCGCTGGCTGCTGCGCTTCGAGGTGCACGTGCCGAATGCGTACGAGGCCGTGTGGCCCGCCCTGACCACGGCGGACGGGCTGCGCGGCTGGCTGGCCGCGGCGGACGTCCTGGAGCGCAGGCTCGGCGGGGCCGTCACCCTGCGCTGGCTGAACACCGGGACGACGGTCTCCGGCCACGTCACGGCGTGGGACGTCGAGCGGGTCGTCGAGTACACGGTCACTGAGCACGGGCGGATCCGCTTCCACCTGGAGGCGGTCGGCACGGACTCGACCGTGATCCGCTTCTTGAACGAGCGGGCCGGCTCGGCCGAGGACCGCCTCGACTGCCTGGCCGGCTGGCACCACCACTTCGAGCTGCTGGAATCCGCCCTGCAGGGCCATCCGGCGGACTGGTCGCGGTGGACCGACGCCCGCTGGGCGGAGCTGCGCGCGTCCTACGGGTCCTTCTCCAGGACGTAGGCGCTGCGCGCGTCCGGATCGCCGTAGAAGAAGTACAGCTCCAGCGTCTGCCGGTGGTCGCGGCGCATCTCGAAGGTCCACCTGTAGAGGTCGGGCAGGCGCAGGCGGACGTGCTGGCCGTAGTTCCAGCCGGCGGGCTCCCGGCTGATCAGCTTCCAGGTGCCGCTTCCGGAGAGCCGCCAGCCGTGGTCGTAGTCCCGCTCCTGCCCGTTGAGCAGGGTGACGGTGGCCGTGCCGTCGGCCCGGAAGACGACCTCGGTGCCCTCGACGCAGCGCCAGGTGCCGACGATCTCGTCGGCGCGCGCGTCGTAGACGGCGGGGGTGGAGCGGTGGGTGTGCGGATTGCCGCCGGCCATGGCGAGCAGGGCGGCGACGGCGACCCCGTACGCGAGCAGATTGCGCAGGATCGTGTCGACGACCCGCGGTCCCCCGCTGTTCCTCGGCATCCGCCCATTCTTGCAGCCGCCTTGAACGCGTTCAATGCCAGACGGGCCGCAGCGGCGGGAGGTCCCCGTCCCCGTTCAGCGCGCGCAGCAGGCCGGTGAGCTCCCCGCGCAGGGTGGCGAGGTCGACGCGGGCGCCGAGCTCCGCCTCCAGCTCGTGCAGGATCCCTCCCGCGACGGCCAGGTGCTCGTTCGCGGCCCGGGTCAGGACCACCAGCTTGCGCCGACCGCCCTCGGGGTGGGGCTCGCGCCGTACGTAGCCCCGCTTCTCCAGGTCGTCCACGAGCTGCCCGGCGGCCTGCTTGGTCACCCCGAGCCGTTCGGCGAGCTCGGTGGCGGTGGCCCCGGGCCCCTTGAGCGCCTGGAAGGCCATGCCGTGCGCGGGCCGCAGGTCCCCGTACCCCGCCTCGTCGAGGCGCCGGGTGAACTCGCCGATCAGCAGCTGGAACCCGAGCCCGAGCAGGAAGCCGAGCTCGATGCCGGCGTCTTCGTTTCTCGTCACGGAAAACATGGTGACACGGCCGAGTCAAGCTGCTTTACTCGTGGATGTAAGTAAAGCGGCTTGACTCAGGAGCGAGGGATCTCGGCATGCACGTCATCACCACCTCACCCGACCACGTCATCACCACCCCCAACGCCGTCATGACCGGCCTGGCCGCCCCCAGCCGGGGCAGCTGCGAACTCAGCACCTGGCACGTGGCCATGAACGCCGGCGCCACCGGCCCCGAGCACTCCATCGACCGCGAACAGGTCTGGACGGTCGTCGCGGGCACCCTGGAGGTCACCTCGGCCGGCCGTACGGAGAAGATCACGGCGGGCCGGACCCTGCTCCTCCCGCCGGACGTGCAGCGCCGTATCCACGCGCCGGAGGCGGCCGAGGCGTACGTCGCGATGCGCGCGGACGCCCTGGTCACGGTCCCGGGAGAACCGGAACCCCGCGTCCTCCCGTGGGCCCGCTGAGGGCAGCTCCCGCCCCCGGCCCCCAGGGCCTGTCCGGCTTCCGTGACCCTTGTCAGTCCTTGTCCTTGTCGCGGTCCTCGCTGAGGGAGCGGAGGAACTCCGGGTTGTCGTCGGGGGCGACCCACTGCGTCCGGCGCGCCCGGCCACCGCCGACCGCGGAGCGCTGCCGGCCCGCGAACAGCCACACCACCGGTCCGACGATCGAGAACAGCAGGATGATGATCACCCACACCACCTTGGGGAGGTGTTTGACCTCTTCCTCCGGCGTGTTCAGGCAGTCGATGAAGGCGTAGATGGTCAGCGCGATGATCAGCAGGAACGGCAGATAGCGCAGCACGGTGTGGGACCGACTCCCCAGCAGTGACGGGGGACCCGCCTCGGGCCCCGGTGACACTCCCAGGCTAGCCGGTGACGGATACTGGCCCCTATGGCTTACGACGATCTCCGCTCGCTGCTCCGGGCTCTGGAGCGAGAGGGCGACCTCAAGCGCATCAAGGCCGAAGTCGACCCGTACCTGGAGGTCGGGGAGATCGTCGACAGAGTGAACAAGGCGGGGGGTCCCGCCCTCCTCTTCGAGAACGTCAAGGGCTCGGCGATGCCGCTGGCCATGAACGTCTTCGGGACCGACCGCCGGCTGCTCAAGGCCCTCGGCCTGAAGTCGTACGGCGAGATCAGCGAGAAGATCGGCGGCCTGCTCAAGCCGGAGCTCCCGCAGGGCTTCATCGGCGTACGCGAGGCCTTCGGCAAGCTCGGCTCGATGGTGCACGTGCCGCCGAAGAAGGTGAAGGGCGAGTCCGCCCCCGTCCAGGAGGTCGTCCTCACCGGCGACGACGTGGACCTGGACCAGCTCCCGGCCCTGTTCACGTGGCCCAAGGACGGCGGGTCCTTCTTCAACCTCGGCCTCACCCACACCAAGCACCCCGAGACGGGCGTGCGCAACCTGGGCCTCTACCGCCTCCAGCGCCACGACAAGCGCACCATCGGCATGCACTGGCAGATCCACAAGGACAGCCGCAACCACTACGCGGTCGCCGCCAAGCGCGGCGAGCGCCTCCCGGTCGCGATCGCCTTCGGCTGCCCGCCGGCCGTGACGTACGCGTCGACCGCTCCGCTGCCCGGCGACATCGACGAGTACCTCTTCGCCGGGTTCGTCGCGGGCAAGCGCATCGAGATGGTCGACTGCAAGACCGTCCCGCTCCAGGTCCCGGCCAACGCCGAGGTCGTCATCGAGGGCTGGCTGGAGCCGGGCGAGACGCTCCCGGAGGGCCCCTTCGGCGACCACACGGGCTTCTACACCCCGCAGGAGCCGTTCCCGGCGCTGAAGATCGACTGCGTGACGATGCGCAAGCGCCCGCTCCTCCAGTCGATCGTCGTCGGCCGCCCGCCCACGGAGGACGGCCCGCTCGGCCGCGCGACGGAGCGTTTCTTCCTCCCGCTGCTGAAGATCATCGTGCCGGACATCGTGGACTACCACCTGCCCGAGTCGGGCGGCTTCCACAACTGCGCGATCGTCTCGATCGACAAGAAGTACCCGAAGCACGCCCAGAAGGTCATGCACGCCATCTGGGGCGCCCACATGATGTCGCTGACCAAGCTGATCATCGTGGTGGACTCCGACTGCGACGTCCACGACCTGCACGAGGTGTCCTGGCGGGCCCTCGGCAACACGGACTACTCCCGCGACCTCACGGTCGTGGAGGGCCCGGTCGACCACCTCGACCACGCCTCGTACCAGCAGTTCTGGGGCGGCAAGGCGGGCATCGACGCGACGAAGAAGCTCCCCGAGGAGGGCTACACCCGCGACGGCGGCTGGCCCGACATGGTGGAGTCCGACCCGGCGACGGCGGCCCTGGTGGACCGCCGCTGGAAGGAATACGGACTGTGAGCCCGATCGGAGTGAGCGGCCCGGAGCTGTTCATCGGCACCGAGACCGCGTACGTGGCCTTCGTACGGCCCGAGATCGACCCGACCCAGCCGGACGTGGTGCTCGCCGCCCAGGAGGCGGGCGTGACGCCCGAGGAGTTCGCGGGCCCGGGCAACATCTGGGCGCTGATGCTCGACGTGGACGGCGAGGGGGACGGCTTCGAGCTGCCCGGAGCACGGGACGTCGAGGCGGACGACTTCGCGGAGCAGCTCCAGCGGGCCCTGGCCGCGGGTGAGCCGTTCACGGCCGAAGCCGGCAACTTCCTGCGCCTGGACGCCCGGCCGGTTGCCGACACCTGGCAGGTCACCGCATCCGTGACGCCGCCCGAGGGCCACGACGGCGGCCCCCGGACCCTGGAGCTCGGCGCGCTCCCGGCGGCGGAACTGCTCGCCGACCTCGAAGACTTCCGGAGAGCCCTCGCATGATGACCACCGCCGACGGAGTCATCGGCCCCGGTTCCGCGCCGCAGGCACCCGGCAAGGTGAAGGCGTTCCTGCGGCTCGTGATGATCGAGCACTCGGTCTTCGCGCTGCCCTTCGCGTACATCGCGGCGCTGACGGCGATGTTCCAGCTGGACCGGACCATGCACTGGGCCGAGCTGCTGCTCGTCACCGTCTGCATGGTGGGGCTGCGGACCTTCGCGATGGCCGCCAACCGGATCATCGACCGGGAGATCGACGCCCGCAATCCCCGTACCGCCGGCCGTGAACTCGTCACCGGAGCGGTGTCGGTCCGCTCGGCGTGGACCGGGGCCGGGATCGCGCTGGCCGTCTTCCTCGGGTCGGCGGCGCTGCTGAACCCGCTGTGCCTGGCGCTGGCGCCGATCGCGGTGATCCCGATGGTGGTGTACCCGTACGGCAAGCGGTTCACGAACTTCCCGCACGCGATCCTGGGCCTGGCCCAGGCGATGGGGCCGGTAGGGGCCTGGCTCGCCCTCACCGGCGAGTGGTCCTGGGACGCGGTGATCCTGGGCCTGGCGGTGGGCGTCTGGATCGGCGGCTTCGACCTGATCTTCGCCTGCCAGGACGTGGCCGCGGACCGCGCGGACGGGGTGAAGTCGGTCCCGGCCCGCTTCGGCGTCCCGGCGGCCCTGTGGGGCGCGCGCGGCGCGCACGCGGTGACGACGGCCCTGCTGGCGTGGTACGCGGTCGCGACGGACGCGGGCCCCTTCTTCTGGTTCGGCCTGCTGGTCGTCGTCGGCGCCTTCCTGTACGAGCACACGATCGTGAAGCCGCACGACCTGTCCCGCCTGAACCGCGCCTTCTTCTCGGTGAACGGCTTCATCGGCATGGCCCTCTTCGCCTGCGCCCTGGCCGACCTCGTGGCCCGCGGCCTGACCCTGTAGCGGGGGTCCGGGTCCCGGGCTACGCCCGGACCGCCCGGCGGGGGAAGCGGAATGCTGCCGCGATGCCCGTCAGCAGGCCGAAGAGGTGGCCCTGCCAGCTGACCGTCGAGTTCGTCGGCAGGATGCCGGTCAGGATGGCGGTGCCCCAGTACGCGGCGATCGCGACGGCGACCAGCACGCCCAGCGGGCGGCGTTCGACGAAGCCGCGGACCAGCAGATAGCCGAAGAGGCCGAAGATCAGGCCGGAGGCCCCGGCCGTCACGGTGTTCGCCCCGGAGACCAGCCACACCCCGAGTCCGTCCAGCACCACGACCACCGCGCAGAGCGCGAGGAACCGCCGTATCCCGCTCAGCGCGGCGACGAAGCCGAGGACCAGCAGCGGGACGCTGTTGGACGCCACGTGGTCGAAGCCGAAGTGGAGGAACGGGGCCAGCGGGATCCCGGTCAGGCCGTCCACCGAGCGCGGAATGATCCCGTACGCGTCCAGCGCGTGTCCGGTGGCCAGGTCGATCACCTCGATCAGCCACAGCAGGGCCACCCAGCCCAGCATCAGCTTCCCGGCGGCCTTGGCCCGGTCCGCCCGGCTCCATTCATCGAGGCGTACGACGCCTGCGCCTACTCCGGCCATGTCCTCGAAACCCCCACCCATCGACGCTCGGGTCACCTTACTCAGCGTCGTCCGCCGGTGGCCGGATAGTCTCGGAGCTATGACTGACGGCAAGCGCACCCCGTGGGTGGTCGGGGTTTCCGGGGCGTCCGGGACGCCGTACGCGGCGGCGGTGATCCGGGGACTGCTGGCGGCGGGGGAGAGCGTGGACCTCGTGGTCAGCCGCGCCTCGCGGCTGACCCTCCTCGACGAGACGGGAATCGCGTTCCGCGACGCGCACTGGCGGGAGGATCTCGCCACCTGGCTGGAGCGCGGAGCGGACGGCAAGCCCGCGACCTTCGCACGGCCGGAACTGGACGATGTCCGCTACTGGGGCGCCGGCGACCTGGCCGCCGGGCCGAGTTCGGGCTCGTACCCCGTGAAGGGGATGCTGATCGTGCCGGCGTCCACGGCCTGTGTGGCGGGTGTGGCGCTCGGGCTGTCGAAGGACCTGCTCCAGCGCGTCGCGAGCGTGACGCTCAAGGAGCGGCGGCGACTGGTGGTCGCGGTGCGGGAGACCCCGCTGAACGGGCAGACGCTCAAGCATCTGGTGGCGCTGGACGAGGCGGGCGCAGTGGTGCTGCCCGCCTCTCCGGCGTTCTATGCGGGTGCGACGCACATCCAGGACCTGGTGGATTTCGTCGCGGGGCGGGTGCTGGATGCGGCAGGGGTGCCGCACCGGCTGTACCGCCGGTGGGAGGGGGAGCTCGGTGGAGCGTCCCGCCCCCGGGAGGCAAGCGGTGGCTAGCGCGGTGACTGGCGCAGGAAGCTGCGCAGCGACTAGCGCTTCTTGGCGCGGAAAGCGCCCGGCTTGCGGGTCCGGTCGACGCGGTGGGCGGCGGCGGGCTGGTCGGTGCGGGATCGGTTGGCCAGCTCCTGGAGCTGTCGCATGTGCGCGTAGGCCATCTCGATCGTGTACACGGTGAACCACTCCTGATGTTGTCAGATCAGCGAGATCATCGCCGATCTGTTGAAAGATTCACAGGGTGTTGACCCTGTGCGCCTTTGATTCTATACGTAAACTTGCGGGATCGCCGAATAATGGAAGGCTCCAGGTATATGGACGCGGTGGATAGGCAGCTCATCCAGGCACTTCGTGAGAACGGACGTGCCTCGTACGCGGAGCTGGGCCGGCTCGTGGGCCTCTCCGGCCCCAGCGTCACCGACCGGATCAACCGGCTCGAATCGGCCGGCGTGATCACCGGCTACCGCGCGACCGTCAACGCGGCCTCGCTCGGCCTCGGCGTCACGGCGCTCATCGGCATCTCCCTCTCCGACGCCGCGGACCACGAGGACGTGGCCCGCCGCCTGCGCGACCTGGCGGAGATCGAGGACTGCTGGTTCATCGCGGGCGACGACTCGTACATGCTCAAGGTCCGGGCCGGCGACGTGGACGGGCTGGAGCGGATCATCCGCAAGCTCTCCAGCACCAAGGGCGTCTCGCGCACCCGTACCACCATCGTGCTCTCCACGAAGTGGGAGAACCGGGTCGGGGACCTGCCCGAAGAGGGCTAAGAGTACGGTGGGTGGCGGTTGCAGGCAGGACAGGACCCGTAGAGGAGACGACCGGAATGGACGCTGGGCTCAAGCGTGAGCTGGAGGACAAGGTTCGCTCCGGCGAGCGGCTGACCCGTGAGGACGGCATCGCCCTCTACGAGTCCGACGACCTGGCCTGGCTGGGCGGCCTCGCCCACGAGGTGCGTACGCGCAAGAACGGCGACGTCGTCCACTTCAACGTCAACCGCCACCTCAACATGACGAACGTGTGCACCGCCTCGTGCGCCTACTGCTCGTTCCAGCGCAAGCCGGGCGAGAAGGACGCGTACACGATGCGCATCGAGGAAGCCGTACGCCTGGCCAAGGCCATGGAGAACGACAACCTCACCGAGCTGCACATCGTCAACGGCCTGCACCCGAGCCTGCCGTGGCGCTACTACCCGCGCTCGCTCTCCGCGCTGAAGGAGGCGCTGCCGAACGTCTCGCTGAAGGCGTTCACGGCGACCGAGATCCACCACTTCGAGACGATCTCCGGCATGTCGGCCTCCGACATCCTGGACGAGCTGATCGAGGCCGGTCTGGAGTCCCTCACCGGCGGCGGCGCGGAGATCTTCGACTGGGAGGTCCGCCAGCACATCGTGGACCACAAGACCCACTGGGAGGACTGGTCGCGCATCCACCGGCTGGCGCACTCCAAGGGCCTCAAGACCCCGTCGACCATGCTCTACGGGCACATCGAGGAGCCGCGCCACCGCGTGGACCACGTGCTGCGGCTGCGCGAGCTCCAGGACGAGACCGGCGGCTTCCAGGTCTTCATCCCGCTGCGCTACCAGCACGACTTCGTGGACATGAAGGACGGCAAGGTCCGCAACAAGCTCCAGGCCCGTACGACGATGGCGACCGGCGCCGAGGCGCTGAAGACCTTCGCCGTCTCGCGGCTGCTCTTCGACAACGTGCCGCACGTGAAGGTCTTCTGGGTCATGCACGGCGTGCAGACCGCCCAGCTGGCCCTCCAGCACGGCGCGGACGACATGGACGGTTCGGTCGTCGAGTACAAGATCACGCACGACGCGGACAACTACGGCACGCCGAACAAGCTCGGCCGTGACGATCTGCTGGAGCTGATCCGCGAGGCCGGCTTCCGCCCGGTCGAGCGCAACACGCGCTACGAGATCATCCGCGAATACCCCGGCCCGGACGCGGCCCTGCGCGAGACCCCGCAGGCGATGCGCGTCTGACGCCGTCGACTTGGTGAAAGGCCCCGGTCCCACGAGGACCGGGGCCTTTTCCGTTGCCCACCAGGGCGGGTAATAGATATTCTCCGACCATGACCCTTACCTTCACCTTCGAGCCGACGGTTGACCGGGGGCTGCGCGACGGCCTCGTACAGCTGTGGACCGACGTCTCCAACGCGGGCGGGGCGGTCGGCTTCGTCCCGCCGGTGACCGCGGACGACATCCGCCCCGAGCTGGTCAAGCACCTCGTCGCCATGGCCGAGGAGCGCAACCGGCTCGTCGTCGGGCAGGACGCGCAGGGGCGGGTGCGCGCGGCCGCGTTCATCGCGCACAACGGTCACGCGCTCCAGCGGCACTGGGCGTGGGTCTACACCGTCATGGTCAGCCCCGAGCTCCAGGGCCGCGGCGCCGGGCGGGCCCTGATGGATGCCGTGGCCGACGCGGCGCGCTCCCTGGGCGGCCTCGACGCGCTGCGGCTCGGCTGCCGCGGGGGGCACGGGCTGGAGCACTTCTACGCGGCCTGCGGCTACAAGGAGGTCGGCCGCGTCCCGGGCGCCATCCGGGTGGCCCCGGGCGACGACCGCGACGACATCACGATGCTGCTGCCGCTGCACTGACCCGGACGGTGCCCCCCGGCGGGTTTGTCCGCACCTGCGCCGTGCTTCACTGGACGGACACGCAGTCGACCGAGTGCGCGTACCGACGAGAGAGAAGGGGTCACCGTGTCCCTCAAGCCGAGCGCGACGATCCGCTACACCGCGATGCGGCTGGGCATCTTCGTCGGATGCCTCGTCCTGGTCGCCGTCCTGGTCAACGTGGGCTGGGTGCCCGCCGGCCTCGGCGACGCCAACCCCGCCTGGGTCGTGCTGCTCGCCCTCGTGATCTCCGCGCCGCTCTCCTTCGTACTGCTGCGCAAGCAGCGCGACGAGATGTCCGCGCAGATCTCCGGACGCGTCGCGGGCGCGAAGGAGAAGCTCGCCGCGAACCGCTCCCAGGAGGACGCGGCCGACGACGCCGCCCGCGCGTAAGTTCCCGCCCGCGCGTAAGTTCCCGCGCCCGCGTTAACTGCGTCACACCCCGAACGCCAAAGAACCGCACCGAACCGCCCCAGCGCCGCGATCTGCCCTGCGCGCTGGGGCGGTTCGGCGTTTCGCGGGAGCTCCCTGACTCAAAGTGCACCTTTGAGATCCTCAAAGGGAAAGTGTTAGCGTGTTAAACATGTTGACCACAGTTGCGCACCAAATGACCGCGAGCGTCCCGCTCGTGGCGCGCCTGCACGTCGACCTCTGCCGCCGCGTGTCCGCGGCCTGTTGTGGCTGTCGCTGAGCCCACGCCGTTCTTCATCTCTTCCCCCCTTCTTTGCGCATCACCCCCGGAGTGTGTCCGTGTCCGCGACCCCGCAGGCCCCCGCCAAGGCCTCTTTCAAGTTCCCGTTCTGGGCCCAGATCGTCACCGGCCTCGTGCTCGGTGTCCTGTTCGGCTGGCTCGCCCGCAGTCAGGACGTCAGCTGGCTCGCCAAGACCCTTGAGCAGATCGGCGACATCTTCGTCCAGCTGCTGAAGCTGGCCGTGGCCCCGCTCGTCTTCTTCGCGATCCTGGTGTCGATCACCAACCTGCGGAAGGTGAACAACGCCGCCCGCCTCGCCTCGCGCACGCTGCTCTGGTTCATGATCACCTCGCTGATCGCCGTCGGCATCGGCCTCGGCATCGGCCTGCTGACCAACCCGGGCGCCGGCACCGGCCTCACCCCGCAGGACGGCAAGCTGCCCAAGCGCACCGGCTCCTGGCTCGACTTCCTCACCGGCATCGTGCCGACGGACGTCATCACGCCGTTCACCGAGCTGAACGTGCTCCAGATCGTCTTCATGGCCGCCGTCGCCGGTATCGCCGCCCTCCAGCTCGGCGACAAGGCCCAGCCGCTGCTGACCGTCGCCGAGTCGGTCCTGGAGCTCCTCCAGAAGGCCCTGTGGTGGGTCATCCGCCTGGCCCCGATCGGCACCGTCGGCCTGATCGGCACTGCGATCGCCTCGTACGGCTGGGAACTCATCGGCAAGTACGCGACCTTCACCGCGGACGTGTACGTCGGCTCGGCGCTCGTGATGTTCGGCGTCTACCCGCTGCTCCTCGCGACGGTCGCCAAGGTCAACCCGATCCAGTTCTTCAAGGGTGCCTGGCCCGCGATCCAGCTGGCCTTCGTCTCCCGCTCCTCGGTCGGCACGATGCCGGTCACCCAGAAGGTCACCGAGCGCCTCGGCGTCCCGAAGGAGTACGCCTCCTTCGCCGTCCCGTTCGGCGCGACGACGAAGATGGACGGCTGCGCCGCGATCTACCCGGCGCTCGCCGCGATCTTCATCGCGCAGATCTTCGACGTCCAGCTGACGATCACCGACTACCTGCTGATCGCCTTCGTCTCGGTGGTCGGCTCGGCCGCCACCGCCGGCCTGACCGGCGCCACGGTCATGCTGACCCTGACCCTCTCCACCCTGGGCCTGCCCCTGGAGGGCGTCGGCCTGCTGATGGCGATCGACCCGATCCTGGACATGATGCGCACCGCCACCAACGTCGCCGGCCAGGCCCTGGTCCCGGTCGTGGTCGCGGCCCGCGAGGGGATCCTGGACAAGAAGGCCTACGAAACGGCCTCGTCCTCCCCGCTGGACGAGCGCACCCCGGTCGCCGTGGCCGCCTGACCGCCCCGGCCCCCGCAGCCCCCGCCCCCGCCCGGGCGGGGGCTGCGGTGCGTTCAGTCGCGGATGCATTAACTTGTCTGCAACTTGTCTGCTCTCACGGGAAGTTCACCCGTGAGCGCATGCCGCTGACCGGGAGGAACAGGGTGCTGACAGAAGCGCTGGAGTTACTGGCTGCCACGGGTGGTACGGCTTTGGTGAGCGCGGCCGCGACCGATGCCTGGCAGACGACCCGCTCCGGCTTCACCCGGCTCTTGGGACGCGGGAACCCGCAGGCCGAACAGACCGCGGCCGGCCGCCTCGACCGCCTCGCCGCGCAGCTGGGCCGGGCCGCCAACCCGCAGGAGCAGGAGGCCGTACGACGTGCACTCGAAGCCGAGTGGTGCGGCCGGCTGAAGGACCTCCTGGAGGAGCAGCCCGAGATGGCGGCCGAGCTCGGCGAGCTGATCGCCCGCGTCCAGAGCGAGCTGCCGGCGCCCCAGCAGACGTTGGTGCAGAACAACACGGCGTACGGGGGCGGCATCCAGAACATCACCCAGGGCGGCGACATCATCGTCGGCGACCCCGGCCGGCGGCAGCGGTGACCGAGCCCGACCGCCAGGACAACGCCGCCTATGACGGTGGGACCCAGAACATCACCCACGGCGGCGACGTCATCCACCACCACTACCCACGGTCTGCCGAGCCGACCCCGGCGCCGGCGCGTGGCCTGCGGGCTTTGTCGGGCCGCACCCTCGCCCTGGCCGCCGCCGGGGCCGCCGCGGTGATCGCGGTGCCGACGACGATCCTGGCCCTCCAGCACGGCCCGCTGAGGACTGCGAACGCCGACAGCGCCCGCTCGGCCCCGGCCGCAGCCCCGTCCTCACCCGCCGCATCCCCCAGCAGCTCCGCCTCCGCCGCGCCGTCCACCCCGCCGACCACGCCCTCTCCACAGGCTGCGGGGATCGTCTCCCAGCCGTCGGCGACGCCGTCGGCTGGGACCACCCGCAGAACGGCCACGCCCAGCTCTCCGTACCCGTCGGACAACGTGGCCTGTCGGAACGAGTGGACCAGCAGCTATGTCACCAACATCGACTTCCAACCCTGCACCCAGGCAGTGAGCGGGACGGGAGCGGTCCAGTTCGGTGTGAAGGTCAGGAACGCAGGTAACACCCAGCTGGTCGTCGCGGTGCTGGTGAAGCCCTACGTGGCCCAAGTGGGAGCCGGAGAATGCCCCATGCATCCGGGGCCGTGGCAGGAGGTCGTGATCGACGCCCGTACGACTTGGTACAGCCAGTTCTCGCAGTGCTCGCTCAGCGCCGGAATCAAGGGGCACCGGGTGCAGTCCTCGGCCAGGGTCGCCCCCGACCCCGCGAGCGATGCGGACTTCGGAAACGCCAAGCTCGACTACTCGCGGGCATTCGACATCCAGCCGGACGGCAGGGCCCTCGTGGCCAAGTGAGACGGCTCAGCCCAGGGTCTCGCCGCGGATGAAGGCCGTCAGGCCGAGGATCAGCGGCGGGGCCAGCCACCACAGGCCCATCGTGCGGCGGACGGTCGGGATGACGGTGATGAGCAGGCCCAGCACGCTCAGGGACATCGAGATCAGGCACATCGCGCCGACACCCGCGTAGCCCTGGTCGTCCCACTCGCCCTGGGGCCCGGCGTACAGGGCCGCGAAGACGGCGACGGCGTTCAGGAGGTGGATCAGTCCGAGCGGTACGCCCAGGACCCACTGGAGGCAGCCCCGGTCCTCGGGCAGGTCGATGCTCTCGCGCCCGTACGTCATCGCATTGCGTCCTTCACGTTGCCGAGGTTGTTCCGGAAATCATCGCCGTAGTCCTGTGCCTTCTTCGACTCCCAGTACGGGCCGCCGTTGTAGCGGGCCGCGATCTCCTGCATCTGGGCCTCGGTCAGCTGGTCCGCCGGGACGTTCGCGTACCCGGTCTCCTCCTTGATCTGCGCCAGGAACCCCGCCGCGATGAAGGCGTTCTGCTTCGGGTCCTGGAGCGCGGACTTCACCACGTTCCGCTGCTGGTCCGTGAGGTTCTCCGGGTCGTAGCCCAGCACCTCCGCCCCGCGCCGAAGCTGCACCGCGATCGGCCCGAAGGAGGTCTCGTCCGGCTTGCCGCCCGCCCGGTCCGGCAGGTTCTCGGCCGTGACCGGGCTCAGCCCCCACGGCGCGTCGGCGGCCTGGCGGAAGAAGTCCACGCCGTCGTCGAAGATGCCCGGCTGGCCGCCGACCTCCTTCCACGCGATACCGGCGACCATCTCCTCCGGCAGCCCCGCCCGCTGCGCCGCCGCCCGCAGGATCTCCTTGTTGTTGCGGATCCACTCGGCCCGGCCCTCGTCCGACTGCGGCGGGTCCCAGTAGTTGTCGTCGGCCTCGGGCAGGCCCGCCACCCGCATCCGGATGTCGCGCAGCTCGGGCGAGACCGGCTCGCTCCCCACCGGTCCGGTCATGTCCTTCTTCGGACCGCTGCCCGGCAGGTGCGTCAGGGGGTTCGTACGGGCCTCCGCCGCCTCGCGCCGGATGTCGGCCATCGCCGCGTACACGTCGACCCCGCCCCCGCCGCCCTTGACCTTGAACTCGGGCAGCAGCTCGTACGCCTGCTTCAGCGCGTGCACGCACACGCTCCGCGCCTCCGCCTCGGCCGTCTTGGCCAGGTGGAAACTGCCGCCCGCGTCATCGTGCAGCCGGTTCGCCTCGTCGCGGATGTCGTCCACGTCCATGGTGATCTCGGCGAAGAAGTCCATGACTCCGGTCGTCGCCCGCATGTCCTCCCACTGGCACATCGGCTCCGCCTCCTGCGCCGTGCGCGTGATCGCGGTGCCCTTCGTGCCGATGAGCGCCGCGAGCTTGCGCTCGGTGCGCTTGCCGTTCGCGTAGTGCGACTTGGCGGTGGTCAGGGCCGATGCGTACGCGTGCAGGGCGCTCGCGGCCTTGTCGTACCCCTCGGCCATGTGGAGGACGAGCTGGCGGGCCTCCGAGAGGCGTGAGGTGTACGTGTGGCTGCCGTCGCTCTGCCACTGCGTACCGGTCTCGGCGCGCCGCGCGGGCTCCTCGACCTGCACCAGCAGATCGCGCAGCCGCTTGAACTCGGCGGCGTTGCGCTCCACCAGCGCCGGATTGCACTCCTCCAGGAACTGGACGTCCTTGCGGTGGCTCAGGCTCACTTCGACTCCGGCTTCACGTACTGGCCGCCGTCGAGGATGCCGTTGAGGAAGGAGAGGGCGGTACCGTCGTCCACCTGCGCGAAGCTGGTGCCGGTGGTCTTGAGCTTGGTGGCCAGGGCGGCGAACAGGTTGATCGTGTCCTTGAACTGGTCGTCGGCGAAGCGGGCGAAGCGCAGGGCCTCCGCCGAGACGTCCGCATGGGCCCGGGGCGCGCGGGCCATGGTGCTCGCGTCCCCGTCCGGCCGCCCCTCGTGGAGGAGCGCGGCGATCTCGATCAGCAGGTTGGCGTTGCCGTTGATGGACTGCGCCCCGGCGACGAGACTCCCGGCCGGGCTCCCCGCCGTGCTCGCGTCGGCGGGTACGTGGTTGAGGCGCATGGCGGGCGACGACTGCTGCGCGAGGGCGGCGGCCTTGTGCTGAGCCCATTCCGCATCGAACGACATGTGTCCCCTGGGTAGTTGATAACCGGACATGACCAGAATTCGACTGATCATGTTCATGAGGGACGCGGAATTGGATCGTACGGTTCCAGGCCTGCGGTTATAGTCGGCCGCTGTTGACCAACTGACCTTGTGCGGGGGCATGGTGACGGTACGAGAGATACGCGCGGCAGCGCAGATGATCGGTCGGCGCAACGCGCTGCGCTACCTGGCGATCGGCGTCGGCGCCTCACTGGTCGCGGCGTGCGGCGGCAAGGGCAAGGACGACCTGCCCGGCGCGCCGGCGGCCCTGGCCGACCCGGCCGCCGGGGGCACCTCTTCCGGAGATCCGGCCCCGGCCTCCTCGGGCGTGGTCGCCCGGGCCTTCGACGCGTTCATCAAGGGCGACTGGAACCTGGAGTCGACCACCCCGAACGGCAAGACCGTGAAGGGCAAGGCCACCGTGAACGCGGACGGCGGCGGCAACTCCGGCTGGAGCATCGCCTGGACCGACGGTCCCTCTTGGACCGGAGGCTGGCTGCTGCGCGGCGGCCACCTGGTCCTCGACGTGTACGAGGCCCCCAAGGCCAGCCTGAGCCGACTGACCGGCGGCCAGGCCCTGACCGTCCCCAACGAGGTCGGGGACAACGTCTCGCTCACGCTCCCCTGGAAGCCTCCGGGCCACAAGGACACCAGCGACGGGCAGGTGCTGAAGGTGACCTACAAGAACAACGTCCTACGGATCGTCCACAGCGAGGGCGGGCACAGCGAATCGGTACACGTCTGCACCCGCGCCTGAGCCGTCGCCGTCAGCTGCCGGAAGCGTGGGCCACGAACCCGGCCCACGCGCCCGGCCCGAAGGCCAGGTGGTCCCGCTGGACGTCCTTGGAGTCCCGGACGAGAACAGCACCCGCAGTGGTGGCCACCTCGACGCAGTCGTTGATGTCACTGCTGTCGCTGTAGCTGCTCTTGAACCACTCCAGCTCGGCCATGTGGATCACGTCTCTCCCAGCAGTTTCTCGATGAAGGCTCGTGACTCCCGGGGCGAGAGAGCCTGGGCCCGGATCATGCCATAGCGCAGATCAAGGATCTGCAACTGCTTGTGGTCAGAGACCGGACGGCCGTTGAAGATTCCTTCGGAGCGCCCCACTGCCGTTCCGTCACCGAACTTCAGCACCTGGATGCGGCCTCCCATTCCTGCGTGGTCCTCGCAGATGGTCGGCATCACCTGGATCGTTACGTTCCGCAACCCGCCCAACTCCAACAGCCGTTCGAGCTGGCCGCGCAACACCATTGTGCCCCCGATGGTGCGTCGCAGGGTCACCTCTTCCTGGACGAAACTGAGAGCAGGCTGAGGCGATCGCTCGAAGATCGACTGTCGAGCCAGCCGCGCGGCTACTCCCCGCTCGACCTGCTCCGGCGACTGCGGGGGCTGAGCCATCTCGAAGAGCGCCCTGGCGTAGTCCTCGGTCTGCAACAGGCCATGGATGTTGTGGTTGTTGTAGGTGCCGATCTCGACGGCCTTGGCCTCCCGCTGCTTCAGATCCCGGACCCTCCTCGGGTAGCGGACCTGCTCAAGGTCGACCTTCATCGCCTTGATCTTGCCGCCGGCGTTCAGTACCTCGTCCGCCCGGTCGAGGTACTCAGGCCGAGGGATCCTCTTCCCCGCCTCGACCTTGCGGACCTGGTCTTCCCCGTACTGGATGGCCGCTCCGAACTCGGCGGCCCGCATGCAGGCCTCCTCCCGCCAGACCTTGAGCTGGCGACCCAGGGCGGCGACCACCGCCACGCCCTGTTCGTCCTCCGGGTCGACGTCCCAGCCGGGCTCTTCCGTACCGTCACTGCTGTCCACGCTCATGCGCGCCCACCTCCGACGAGCCGATGTCCTCAGCGCCCCGTACCCGCGACCTCGGTCCGGACAGCCCTGACAGCACTGGACAAGCGCCGGACAAACGCGGGACGTAGAGGCGATGTTGCTTCCCACGGTACGCACGTACGGCCACGCTCAGTGACGTGATTCCTCAACTCGTCGACTTCCACGTCCAGCTGTCCGCGACCCCGCGCGGAGCTCGACTCGGCCGCGTGCTGGCCGCCGAACAACTCCGCGCCTGGGGCCTGCCCTTGGAGGTGCCCGCTCAGATCATCGCGGAGCTCGCCACCAACGCCGTGACCCACGGTCGGGTTCCCGGACGGGACTTCAAACTCGCCCTCACCATCACGCCCGACACCCTGCTCATCGAGGTGACGGACACCCGGGGCGATCGCATCCCGGAGATCCGCGACACGGGTCGGGGCCTGGTCCTGGTCGAAGCGCTGGCGGACCGTTGGGGCGTAAGGGAAGGGCCGGCCCCGTCCAAGGTGGTGTGGGCGGAGGTGTCGCTCACTCCCGTGTCCCGGGGTCCCGCGATCCGGCGTGCTTAGACGTAAAAGGACCAAAGAACCGGGGGAAAGAACCCACCAAACCCACCCCACCGGCCCCGCGTCGCTCGGATGGGTGAACTGTGCCAACTGGGCTGGATTTCGGGCCGGTTGGCGGGCATATGCTCGCCACGACAACCGCAGACATGAGACGGCCCCCGGCGGGACGGCAATCCCGGCCGAGGGCCTGACCAAGCAGGAAGCACTACCTTCCCCATGGCTCTTGAGCACCCTACCGCGCCCGCATGCACCCCACCGGGACTTCACCCGCGGACCCCCCGATCCGGCGTAATCCACGTCAACTCGCCACACGCGAGTCACTTCACCGTGATCGGCAACCACCTCCTCCAGCATCACGAGCTGTCGGCGACGGCGATCGGTGTCGCGTCGTACATCCAGTCGCTCCCCGAAGGCGCCCCGGTCGGCATCAGGGCCCTGGTGGCCCGCTTCCCGGAGGGCGAGATGCGGATGAGCGCCGCCCTCCGCGAGCTGGAGCGCCACGGCTACCTGGAGCGCCGCCGCGAGCGGCTGGAGAGCGGGCGGGTGGTGACCCGGACGTACTCGTACAACAAGCCCCTGACCACCCCGGACGAGCCTCCGCCGCCGCCGGACCGGGAGCCCGTACCGGACCCGGAACCCGACCCTGAGCCGCAGCGGATCACCGACCCCGAGCCCACACCCCAACCCGTACACCCCGGCGCGGCCGACCTGCTCGCGAACCTCCGCCGCTACGACCCCCGCCTCCTCCTGGCCGAGCGCGACGTACAACGCCTCGCGCCCGGTGTCTCGGCCTGGCTGGACCGGGGCGCGGACCCCGAAGCCATCGGGCTGGCCCTGACCACGAACCTCCCGGAGCCCCTGCGCAGCCCCGCCTCCGTACTCGCGTACCGCCTCAAAGCGCTGCTCCCACCCCACCTGCCACAAGCCCCGGCGCCGAGCCCGATCAGACGCCCGGACCCCTTCCAGACCTGCGACGGCTGCGACCGGGCCTTCCGATCCCCCCACCCCGGCCGCTGCCGCGACTGCCCACCCCCGCCCGAAGTGCGCGCCGCCGCCTGAGCCGGACCCTCTCCGGGGTTGTCGTGCTGCGCCGTCCGGCCGCTCCGACGGGATGTCGCCGTGGATGCGGCCTCGGGGCGTGGTCGGCTGACCGGCGTCCCCACTGATCGACATCGAAAGGTGGTGCCCGGTGTACCGAGCCCGCTTCCTCACCGCAACGGCTTCGGGACTGTCGTCGAGGAGAACCGCCTCCCCGCGGTCACCTTCGTGTACACGGGTGCGACCCCTTCACGGTCGTCCCCCGCCCGGCCCGGGGACCGGGTGATGTCGTGATCAACCTGTCTGCGCCAAGGTGAATCCTGCTGGTCAGACCGGAGCGGGAGCTGCTTCGGACGGTGCGCAGTCCGGTTGCGGGGCATTCGACGCAGAGTAGCCTGGACTTGATCGACGCTGCCCGATTCTGGAGGTACGCGATGTTCGTCCGAAGGCTGCGGCGCCGTATGCCGCATCGGTTTGTTCTTCTCGGCAACGGCCGTTCGATTCGAGGCTTCAGCGGGGGGCTTTACGACGGCCACGGATACATGTCCTGATACAGCTCACCGTGTCGAACTCGGCCTGTCGCAGAGTCCGTGCGGCAGGCCGAGTTTGGAGTATGTGCGGTGGCGGAAGAGACCGACACCCTGGTGGCCATTACGCGGGTTCTGTCACCGCATTGCCGTGTCACCAGGACGTCCAGCGGTGCCCTGATTGCCGACTGGAGGCGGCGGACCCGTTTTCTCGGCATGACGACGGCGGACGTTCAGAAATTCGTTGAGGGAAGCTCCGAGGAACGTGCCGAACTCGTCACGGATCTCATCCGCGCCGGGTGTGCAACGGCCTGCCGAAAGGCGTACTCGGACGTCGAGGTCGGGCTATGGCTGCGCGGAGTGCACCTGTCGATCCGGACCATGGGGTTCGGGCGCGTCCTTCGGCTCCTGTCCGTGGCGGCCCCGGTGTACTCACGCGCAGACCCTCCTTCGGAGGACGAGGTGGCGCGGCTGAAACGGGCCGTGCGATCACACAGTCACAGAAGCTGGTTCGTGAACGACGACTGCAAGGCCGAGGCCGTGACGGCCTTCGTCCTTCTGCGGCGATGCGGCTTGAACGCCGTGCTCCACGTCGGTGTGCGCGAGCACCCGTTCGCCTTGCATGCCTGGAGCTCTTCGGCGGGCGTGTGCATCCCTGATGCCGATCCGCGGGGCCACGCGTTCGTGCCGGTTCTCTCGATCAGTTGCGCAGGGCAGTGACGTGCAAGCTCTCCGCCTTGACTGGGCAAAGGGTGCACCGAGGCTCCGGGCGGCCGAGGCCATGGCGCGGCAGGGACTCGTGACGACGGTCTCGTCACGGGCCGGCACTGCAGTGGTCGTCGGCTGGGTCGGCTCGGTCCGTGACCGCGAGGCGGGCGCGCGCGGGCTCCTGGACGACGTCGGCCGACCGGGAGCCACAGCACGTCTACGTCTGCCGATCGGCGACTACGCGGCCGTCCTGGTGTGCCGCGACCGCATTGTGCTGATGCGCGACGACCATGCGCGCATTCCCCTGTTCTTCAGGGAGTCCGGCGGACGCGTCAGCGCGGTGAGTACGTCGGCGCGCTGTCTGGGCGACTTCGAAGCGCTGGAACGCAGCTACTTCTGCCGGTTCCTGACGGGGAACATGGCGCAACCGCACTCGGAACTCACCCCGTTCTCCGGTGTGCACCGGATCCTCGGCGGCGAGGTGGTGGAGCTTTCGATCACCGGGCAGATGCGTGGTCGGGTGCGCAGACGCGTCGGTGGGGCCGACGCCCCGGGGGAATCGACGGCAGACGGGCTCCGTCTCAGCGGGGCCGCGAAGGACCTGCGCCTCGCACTGGAGAACGCCGTCGGGCGCCGAGTGGGCCGGATGACGGCATGCCACGTCTCCGGCGGCATCGACTCCACCAGCGTCGCGTTGCTCGCAGCCCGTCAGCTGGGCGCGGGACGGGGCCGCCGTGGGGATCTCGTCCTGCTCGCCGGGCGCTTCGACAGAGGAGAGCTGGCCGGGGAGCAGCCGTACCTCGAAGAGGCGATGAAGGAGATCTGCCGTCATGCACCGGCAGCCCGCCCGGTGATTGCGGATGTCGGCGACGTGGCTGACTTCGACGACTTCGAACACCACGCGGGAGACGCGGACGAGCCCCATGCGCACGCCTTTCGCGCCCCGTTCTGGAGCAGGCTCCACGGCAATGCGGCGGAACTCGGCTGCGACGTCCTCATGACCGGTTGCGGGGCCGATCCGATCGTGGACGCCAACCCTCTCCACCTGCACAGACTGGCCCGCACAGGGCAGTTCCGGCAGATGACGAAGCAGGCGCGTGCCTGGGCCGCGGGCACGGACCGTGGCGTGCGCGACGTCGTCTACGACTACGTCGTGCGGCCGGCCCTCCCACTGGCAGCCGAACGGATCGCTGCGCTCGACCGCCGCGGGACCGTGCTGGGCAGCCTCGGCAGCTTCGCCCGCCCCCGCTGGCTGCGATACGGATTTGCGCGGGCCCACGGCTACCGTGAAGCGAGCATCGCGGAGAGCCGCTTCGTGTTCGGACGCAGGCCGGAAGAGTCGTTCTTCGAGGCGGCCAATTACCTCGCCGCTCCCGACCCGCTCTCCTGGCAGCGAGCACGGCAGGACGGATTCTTCCTCTCGCACCCCTTTCTCGACCGCGAGGTCATCACCACGATGCGCCGCTTCCCTGCTGAAGCCACGTTCCATCCGGGCCGTCCGAAGGCGGTTCTGCGCGAGGCCATGGCAGATCTGCTCCCCTCCCGGATCCGCGGCCGAGCGGTCAAGATCCCCTTCGACCAGCTCTACGCCCGCGGCTTGCGGGCACACGGCGACGAACTCATCGACCTCTGCCGCTCCGCGAGGCATCCGCTGGTCGCGGAGATGTTCGACATCGAGGTGCTGTGCCAGGCAGTGAGGGAGGCACGGCTCGGCGTGGGGAACGCACAATCCTGGGATCGGATGAACAGCTCCCTTGCCCTCGTGGCGTGGCTGGAGGGATTGGACCCGCGATCCCGCGCGCCCGGTGCGGCAATGGCGGTCACTGACGGCTCTTGATCTTGATGTCCCACAACGATCGCTGGATCGGGCCCGTCACGACATCGACGAGGCCGTACCGGTTGCTCACCGCGCGGTTCTCCGCGTCGGACGGCGTGCGATCTTCCTCGCCTTTTCGCGTGATGGATGAGAACACGGCTGCGCCCTGCGTGCCGAACTTCCAATAGACGTCGACGAAACGTGGGTCCATCGTACGTGCGTTGATCGAATTGTTTTCGTGCACCCTGCCGGTGTAGATGAGGGAATCGAAATTCTCCTGTTCCTTCATCCAGTGGGGCACTTTTCCGCCGCTCCAGGAGTCCCTGTCGAATCGGACCGAATCCAGGCCGAGTCGGTCCTTGCGTGCGAAGCTCGCGGTGGCGTAGAAGGATACTTGATCGTACGGCGTGTCGATGGGCAGTTGTACAACCGTTCGAGTGACGAACGAGTCACTTGCCTCGATCCAGTTTCCCTGGACCATCCAAGGCTGCGCCGCCACCAATTGGCCGGCCTGGTGGATCTCCCTGCGGGAGAGCGGGCTTTTCTCCTGGGATTTACTCCACTGCTTGGCATCGTCCCGCCATTGCTGCCGGAGCCGGTCACTCGCGCTCACCGTTACCTTTTGCCCCATGGCGTGAAACTCGGCGCCCATGACGTAGAAACCCACATCGCTGTGGTTGTCGAGCGTGATGTCGACCGGAATGGCGAATGATTTCCGGTCCATACTCAATTCGGGATTCCCCATGACCAGCTTGATAATAGGCCTGGCCCCGTGCTGGTATGGCTGATAGAGGTTTTGGTAGCCGAAATTGGCGATCGCGAATACGGTGGAGGCGAGGACCGCCACGGCCAGCCGCTTCGGAGCGGGGATCTCGACCGACATCCGCCCCACGGCGAAGACGGCCCATGCGGAACCCGCAGTGAGCAGGATCGACGCCGCCATGTAGTACCGAGAGTCGCCGTTCGCCACCTCAAGCAGGACCATGAGATTGGTCAAGGCTGCCGCGACCGTGCCGACCAGCGCGACGATTCCGGAGTGGGGGAAGCTGCCCCGGAACCAGTAGTCCATGACTGCGGCGCCGCCCAACAGTGCGGCGATCGAGGCCACGATGAGGCCGGCGCCGGTGACGCGCCCCATGAAGGTCAGGGCCTCGTTGAGGTCTTCGACGCCGAACCGGCCCAGGTAGCTCGCCGTCAGGAGGAGGATGAGCAGGATCAATACCGGGGTCGTCCGTGACCGTCGGGTTTTCGCCGGTGCCCGTCCCGCCCGCAGGTACGAGCAGAATCCGGACTTGGGTGGCGTGCTCACGCTATTACCTCCTGAGACTGCAAGCCGTGCGTTGTGCTCCGGATGTGCCGATGACGACCGCGACCGGCACGGTGTCGCCTTCCCGCACCGTTCCGGGCGGTCCGGCGCTGCGCCGAGGGCTTGAGCACCATCGTCCGTGCCGATCCGTGGGATCACCATCCGGATGCCTCTGGACGGCCCAACCGGAAGGGTCCGCGCCGGGTGGTCCCCAGGGGCCGGTGCCAGTGCCGCATCAGGCAACGTTCGCCCTGTCGTGACGCGCCGTCCGGAGTGCAGGTCCGGGCGGTAAGCGCCCGCCATGCTGTCCTCGTGGCTGAGCGTGTGCGGGTGCGTGAGATCGATGCGCTCCTCGCAGGCCGAGGCCGCCCGCCCCCTCGATCACTGGCTCACCAACCGCTTCCACGCCTATTCCGCACGCATGGGCCTCCTGTGGCGCACCCCCGTCCGGCACGAGCCTTGGCCACTGGTCCACGCGACGACGGTGGCTCTCACGCAGACCCTCACCCGGGCCGCCGGCCTACCCGACCCCGAAACAGAGCCGACAACCCACACGTCCCCCTGCGTCGGACCGGTCAGACTCGGCCCGGCCCGACCCGCCTGAGCACCTGGGCAGGCCGGCGTCACCTGGCCGCCAAGCCCTAGATCCAGGAGTGCGTCTGTGAGCCCGGTCAGGATCGGCCCGACGGAGTCAGCGGGAATCCGTTGCGTCGTCCTCGTCCGGGCCGGGAGCTGCCGTGCCGCCGGCGGCCTGGCGGGCGGCTCGTTCCGCGCGGAGTTCTTCGGCGACCTCGTAGGCACGGCCCGGGTCGTAGACGGTGACCGAAGTGCCAGGGCTGTACATCGCGGATGCCCGGGGCGTGTACCCGTAGCTCTCGACGCGGCGCCGGGCGGCTATGCCGTCGACCTCGCCGAGGGGTACCTGCCACAGCTCGGCGGTGTGGGACGGGGTCCACCACTCGTCCGGACGCACGAAGTCTCGCTTGACCTCCGTCTGACGCTCCACCGCCACCTGGGCCGGGTCGAGTTGCTCGGTCAACCAGCTGGTCAGCGCCTGTGCATCGACCCGAGAGAGCGGTGCGAAGGTCGCCGGTTCGCACTCCACCGTCTCGTCGCGGGTATGCAGTATCACCTTGATCGACTGTCGCTGCCCGAGACTGAGTCGCTCGATGACGACGACTCGCTGCAGATCAGCCATCGCCATGGTCGACGAACGCAGAAAGCGGGCGATGACGACCTGGGCCGTAGTTCCCCGGGGGCGGAACTGGACCCACCGCACCGTCGTGGACACCGTGACGCACACCACGGCCACGATGAGCAGGATCATTCCGACGACCGTGAGCGCCAGGAAGACCCACAGAACGCCCCAGGCGAGGGAACTCCCCGAGATCACGGCGCCCAGCAGAACGCCCAGCAGCAGGGGGGCGGCGACCACCGCCGGGACCACGATGCTCGCGCCGAAATCGAACGCCAACTGGCGGACCCGGCTGGGGACGAACAGCAGCCGCCATCCGTCCGTCACCGGCAACACAACTTTCGCCAGCGGGCCAGAACGCTGAGATCTCATGGCTCAAAGGTAGGACCGTGCAAAGGAGTTCGTAAGGCCACTGCGAGCCGCACCTTCTCAAGGACGGGAACCACAGGCGACAGCGCGTCAGCCGGTCAGGTGGGTGCAGAGGTCGGCCACGGCTTGGGGGTCCGGGTAGGCCGCGAGTTGTTCCAGGGGCAGCGGCTGGCCGGCGGGGTCCGGCCGAGTCGCCGAGGGAAGCGAAGGCCCAGAGCGGGTGATGGCGCGGCGCGGCGGCGGGCGGTGCCGCCTGACGGGCGCCGGAGCGGTCAGAGCTCCGAGGCGTCGACCACGGCGACGTCCGGCTGGGGTCCGCAGGGTCGGGAGGGGGACGACGAGGACGGGGCACGCCGCGTGCGCGGCGCAGTACCGTGCGGTGGAGAACCCACGGACGTTCGCCTGGCAGGCCCGCCGGGCGGCCGGCTCTCTCCTGACGGGGGGCGGGCCCACCACGCCTCACCCTCGTGCGAGCGGTTGCGAAGCGCCCGCTCCAACGTCTCGACCACCACCTCGTGAGGCAGCGCGGGCGGATTCTCGAAGCGCAGATGAGAGTGCATCCCACGAGGCTACGGGCCTGCAACCACGGCGAGACCAGGGCAAACGTTGCCTGATGGGGCACTAGTCCTTGCCGTTGTCGAGGTGGGCCGTCAGGAGGTTGGGGTTCGGCGGGACGGCGAAGTAGGAGGCGTTCGTCACGTAGACGGTCTTGTCGTGCAGGGCCACGGCGGTCGGGTTGGACAGGCCGTCCGGCGTGGTGAGGACGACGGTGTGGGTGCCGTTCGGGCGTACCTGGGCGATCGTGCTGTACGTGATCAGCGCGGCGAGGACCGTGTCGTCCTTCCCGGTGAAGGCGAAGTCGTCGATCCCGTCGAGTCCGGTCGCCCTGGTCTCGATCGTGCCGGCGGTGCCGTCGCGGCGGACGGGGATGCGCAGCAGCGTCCGGCGGTCGGTGTTGGACACCCACACGGCGTCGCCGTGGAGCTTGATGCCGTTGGCGCCGGCCTCGTAGCCCACGCCGGCGCCGATCGGCTGGAGCGCGGACCCCGCCGCCCAGATCGTGGCCGTGCCGCCCTTCAGCGGGACGCGCCAGACGAGTCCGCGTGCCGAGTCGGCCACGTAGAACACGCCGCGCTTCTCGTCGAGGGCCAGGCCGTTGGGGAGCGAGTCGGCCGGGAGCTGCGCGATCTGGACGGGCGTGCCGCCGTGGGGTCCGATGCGCCAGATGCCGGTCGCGTTCGTTCCGGTGGCGTAGTTGACGTAGAGGGTGCCGTTCTTGGCGCGCACGATCCCCGTCACCACGGCCGAGCCGATGCCCGGGGTGTTCGGGTTCGGTACGGAGGGCAGGACCGCGAGGAGCCGGTGGGTCCCGTGTCCGTCGATGCGGACGACCTGGCGGGCGTGGGCGAGGGTCAGGTTCGCGGAGCCGTCGGGTTCGAGGGCGATGTTCTCCGGCGTCTCCCCGGCGTCGAAGCTGAAGTTCGCGACGGTGCGCGGATCGGTCAGGGTCGGCTCTCCGGCCGATGCGGCGGCGGGGACGAGCAGGGTGAAGGCGGCGACGGCGACCGTGGCGGTGGTGGCCAGGCGGGGGAGTCGGAACATGGGCCTCTCCTTGGGCGGCGCTGGGTGCCGGGGAACACGGCACAAGGAAGAGGTGATGCTGCGTCGGTGCGAAGTGGTGGCAGTCACGGCCGGAAGATCGCCTGCACGGGCCACGACGTGGGGCCGGTTGGCCCGGCCGCCCCCGCTGACCGCCGCGGTGACGGTCAGCGGGCGCGGCGGCGGTCAGCGGGTGCGCTGGACCCGGCGTTCGTCCCATACCGGCTCGGCGGTCTCCCTGACGACTCCGTCCGAGCCGAAGACCAGGTAGCGGTCGAAGGAGCGCGCGAACCAGCGGTCGTGCGTCACCGCCAGCACCGTGCCCTCGTACGCCTCCAGCCCCTCCTGCAGTGCCTCCGCCGACTCCAGGTCGAGGTTGTCCGTCGGCTCGTCGAGGAGGAGTGCGGTGGTGCCCGCCAGCTCCAGCAGCAGGATCTGGAAGCGCGCCTGCTGGCCGCCCGACAGCCTGTCGAAGGGCTGGTCCCCCTGCCGGTCCAGCTCGTAGCGGCGCAGCGCCGACATCGCCCCGCCCCGGTCCTTGGCGTGCTCCGTCCAGAGGATGTCGACCAGGCTGCGCCCCATGAGCTCGGGGTGCGCGTGCGTCTGCGCGAAGTGGCCGGGAACGACCCGTGCGCCCAGCTTCCACGTTCCCGCGTGGGCGACGGGCTCGCCCGCCAGCAGCCGCAGGAAGTGGGACTTGCCCGAGCCGTTCGAGCCGAGCACGGCCACCCGCTCCCCGTAGAAGACTTCCAGGGAGAACGGCTTCATCAGCCCCGTGAGCTCCAGGTCCTGGCAGACCACGGCCCGTACGCCCGTCCGGCCGCCCTGCAGGCGCATCTTGATGTCCTGCGTGCGCGGCGGCTCCGGGGGCGGGCCGATCTCCTCGAACTTGCGCAGCCGGGTCTTGGCCGCCTGGTAGCGCGAGGCCATCTCGTCGCTGCGCGCCGCGTACTGCTGCATGTCCTGCACGAGCCGCTTCAACTGCGCGCGTTTCTCGTCCCAGCGCCGGCGCAGTTCGTCGAAGCGCGCGAACCGCTCCGCCCGCGCCTCGTGGAAGGTTCCGAAGCCGCCGCCGTGCACCCATACGTCGGATCCGGCCGGGCCGGGCTCCACCGCGACGATCCGCTGCGCGGCCCGCGCCAGCAGCTCCCGGTCGTGGGAGATGAACAGGACCGTCTTGCGGGTCTCGCGCAGCCGCTCCTCCAGCCACCGCTTGCCCGGGACGTCGAGGTAGTTGTCCGGCTCGTCCAGCAGGAGGACCTCGTCCGGCCCGCGCAGCAGCGCCTCCAGTACGAGCCGCTTCTGCTCGCCGCCGGACAGCGTCCGCACCTCGCGGAAGCGGGCCCGGTCGTACGGCAGGCCGAGGGCTGCCGTCGTGCACATGTCCCAGACGGTCTCGGCCTCGTACCCGCGGGCCTCGGCCCAATCGCTGAGCGCCTGCGCGTACTTCATCTGCGCGGCCTCGTCGTCCACCGTCATGATCAGGTGCTCGGCGGCGTCCACCGCTGCCGCAGCCTCCCGGATCCGCGGCTGGGACACCGATACCAGCAGGTCACGGACCGTGCGCTCGTCCCGTACCGAGCCGACGAACTGGTGCATGACGCCGACGCCGCCGCTGGAGGTGATGGTTCCGCCGTCCGGCTGGAGCTCGCCCGACACCAGCCGCAGCAGCGTCGTCTTGCCCGCGCCGTTGGCGCCGACGAGGGCCGCCACCGAGCCCTCGCCGACTCTGAACGAGGCATCGCCGAGCAGTACGCGCCCATCGGGCAGGTAGTACTCCAGGTGCGAGGCTTCCAGATGTCCCATGGTCCGGATCCTTGCCTGCCGTACGGCGGCGGCACAACGCGTTTTCGGCGCGGGCGGGAGGGGGCGGGAGCGGTGCCGAGGGTGTGGAGGAGTCGGGTGGGTTCGTCCAAGGGGTGCACGGGGGGTGGTCAGAGGGGTTACCCGTGCGTAGATTACCGGCGGTAACTCCGGAGCGGAGTCGAGCCGAGCCGAGTCGAGGAGACCGTCGTGGAAGCCGCGCCCCAGCTGGTACCGCCCGCCCTGGTACCGCCCGTGTTGACCGTCGTCGACGGGGTGGTGCGGGAGGCGCAGGTGCCCGCGCTGGCCGGAGTGCCGGGGAGCGGGTCGCTCGGGGACATCCCATTCCAGAACGCCCGGGAGGCCCCCGGCGAGGTGGTGCTCGCCCGCAAGGAGCGGGACGGGAGCTGGCGCGACGTCACCGCCGCCGAGTTCGCCGCCGAGGTGACGGCCGTCGCCAAGGGCCTGATCGCCGAGGGGCTGCGCGAGGGGGACCGGCTCGCGATCATGGCCCGGACCACGTACGAGTGGACCCTGCTGGACTTCGCGGGATGGGCCGCCGGGCTGGTCACCGTACCGATCTACCCGACGTCCTCCGCGCTCCAGGCCCGCTGGATCATCCAGGACTCCGGGGCCGTGGCCTGCGCCGTCGAGGACACCGCGCAGGCCCGCATGATCAGCACTGAGCGGGCCAACCTGCCCTGGCTGACGCACCTGTGGGAGTTCGACACGGGCGCGGTGGCGCGGCTGGTCAAGGCCGGCGAGGACCTGCCCGACGCCGTCGTGCACGCGCGCCGGTCCGTCCGTACGCCGCACTCCGCGGCCACCCTCATCTACACGTCCGGTACGACGGGACAGCCCAAGGGCTGCGTGATCACGCACGCCAACTTCTTCGCCGAAGCCGACAACGCGGTCGAGCTCCTGCACCCCGTCTTCAAGTCCGCGACCACGGACGCGGCCTCGACGCTGCTCTTCCTCCCGCTCTCCCACGTGTTCGGGCGGATGGTGGCCGTGGGGTGCATGCGGGCGCGGGTCAGGCTCGGGCACGCGCCGAGCATCCAGACGGAGGAACTGCTCGCCGACCTCGCCGGGTTCCGGCCGACGTTCCTGCTGGCCATCCCGTACGTACTGGAGAAGGTCTACAACACGGCGCGCGCGACCGCCGAACGGATGGGCCGGGCCTCGTCGTTCGACCGGGCGGCGCGGATCGCGCAGCGGTACGGGGAGATCGTCGAGGGCCGGACCCCGGGGGTGAGCCTGCGGGCGGCGCGGGCGCTGTACGACCCGCTCGTGTACCGGCGGATCCGGGCGGCGCTGGGTGGGCGCGTGCGGTACATCCTGAGCGGCGGTTCGCCGCTGGGGCGCAGGCTCGCGGCGTTCTACACGGGCGCCGGGATCGACGTCTTCGAGGGGTACGGGCTCACCGAGACGACGGGGGCGACGACGGTCACCCCGCCGCTGAAGCCGAGGCTCGGGACGGTGGGGTGGCCGCTGCCGGGCACCGCCGTACGGATCGCGGACGACGGGGAGGTGCTGCTGCGGGGGCGGCACGTGTTCGCGGGGTACTGGAATTCGGGGGAGGCGGTCGGGGGCTGGTTCGCGACGGGGGACATAGGGGAGCTGGACGGCGAGGGCTACCTGACCATCACCGGCCGGAAGAAGGACCTGATCATCACCTCCGGCGGCAAGAACGTGGCCCCGGCCCCGCTGGAGGACTGGCTGCGGGCCCACCCGCTGGTCGGCCAGTGCATGGTGATCGGCGACAACCGGCCGTACGTGGCGGCGCTGATCACGCTGGAGCCGGAGGGGCTGGCGCACTGGCGGCAGATGCGGAAGAAGACGGCGATGCCGATGCGGGAGCTGGTGCGGGACGAGGAACTGCGGGCCGAACTCCAGCGGGCGGTGGACGAGGCGAACCGCCTGGTCTCGCGGGCGGAATCGATACGCCGCTTCGCGGTGCTGCCCCGCGAGTTCACGGAGGCGGGCGGCCACCTGACCCCGTCCCTGAAACTGAAGCGCGCCAGGATCGCCCGCGACTTCGAGCGCGAGATAGACGACCTGTACCGCCGCGCATGACCGGCGGGGCCGGCATGACCGGCATGACCGCCGGGGCCGGTGGGCCGGGCTACGGGGTGGCCGGGGCCGGCTCCTCGATCGGCCAGGCGATCTCGAACCGGTTGCCGGGGTCGTCCGGCGTCCCCGTCCAGCGGCGGTAGACCAGCCGCACCGGGCCGGCGAAGGCGAAGCCGTGCGCGCTGATCCAGTCGGCGACGGCATCGTACGCGGTGAGGATCGCGGGGAACTCGGCCGCCGGGCCGGACACTTCCGTGCAGGCGAAGGTGTTCTCCGGGAGGTCGTGGACGGAGATGCCCTCCGGCAGGTCGGTGGGCTGGGCGGCGTCCTCCCAGAAGGGGAGGCAGGCCTCGACCAGCGTCTCGTTCTCCTCGTCGCACACCCCGTGGTAGCGGACGAACGCCGGACCGGTGAAGGTCAGCGGGCCGCGGCCCGCGACGGCGTACATGTCCTGGAAGGCGGTTCGGAGGAACCCGTCGAGGCCGGAGTTCTTCAGGGTCGCGCCGCGCAAGAGGACGCGTTCGGGGCCGCTCTCGCGGACGGTGACGCGGTGGTTCATCTCTGCTCCTTCGGACAGGCGGGTCAACAGGCCGTGGACGAGGCCGCGTTGGACGGCCAGGCGGTCCTCCGCGGCTTTCAGGCGCGCGGCCAGTGCGGGGGCCAGGTCGGCCCCCGCCTCGGCGTGCGCGAGCATGCCGCGCACCTGCTCGATCGGGATGTCGAGTTGCCGCAGGACCCGGATCAGCTGGGCCGTCCGGACCTGATCGCGCCGGAAATAGCGGTAGCCGCTCTCCGGGTCGACACGGGCGGGCGGCAGTACGCCACTGGCGTCGTAATGCCGCAGGGCGGTGACCGTGAGGCCGCTGGCTTGCGCGAACTGCCCGATCGGCAGCAGGTTCGTCATGTCCACGGGGAAGACTGTGCTGTCTCGGGTGACCCGAGAGTCAAGGGTGGGCCTTACGAGGGGATGGCGGTCAGGCCCGCCTCGGCGATCTTGACGTCGTCCGACCAGTGGCCGCCCGAGACGCCGATGCCGCCGACCAGGTGGCCGTCCACGACGATCGGCAGGCCGCCGCCGAACGTGACCAGGCGGTCGATCCCGGTCCGGGCGCCCGGGGCCAGCTGGGCGTCGTTCTCGACGAACTCGTGCCAGTCGGTGGTGCTCAGGCCGAAGGCGGCCGACGTGTAGGCCTTGTCCTGGGCGATCTGGATGGTCATCAGGCCCGAGCCGTCCATCCGCGCGAACGCGCTGAGGTGTCCGGACTCGTCGACGACGGCGATGGCGAAGAACAGGTCGGTCTCCCGGGCTGCGGCCAGGGCGGCATCGACGATGGCGCGCGCGAGGTCGTTGCCGAGGGCCGGGCGGGTGCGGACAGCAGTCATGGCGGTATCCCCTTGGTGAGACATGCGGGAGTTCGTGTGCTTGTAGCTAACAGCATGCTTATAGCTATCTGCAAGCTGGCTGACTGCTCGGTGGTTACTGGCACCGACCGGCACCCGCTCTTACACTCGCCCCATGCACTACTCCGAGCGGCTGCTGATCCACATCAAGCAGGCCGAACGCATCACGCAGGCCGCCAAGGAGGCCGCGGTGCGCGAGGCCGGGATCACCGCTGCTCAGCAGGGTGCGCTCGCCGTGCTCAGCGACAACCCCGGGATCAACGCCGCCGAGCTCGCGCGCAAGCTCTCGGTGACTCCGCAGACGATGAACAGCCTGCTCGGCCGGCTGGAGACCCGCGGTCTCATCGCGCGCACCCCGCACCCGATCCACGGCACGCTCATCGAGATCCGGATGACCGAGCGCGGCGCGGAGGTGTTCGCCGCCGCCGACGCGCTGGTGGCGAAGCTCGACGCCCGGCTGGCCGAGGGCCTCTCCGAGTCCGAGACGGCCGCCGTACGGGAGCTGCTCGCCCGGATCATCCGGAATGCGGAGGCCGCCGGCCGCTAGGGGCCTAGGGACCCGGAGTCTTCAGCAGTTGGCGTGCGTCGGGCGGCCCGCGAAGCGGTCGGCGAGCCAGTTGCCCGCCGCCAGGGAGTGGGTGATCACGCCGCTGACGTGCTCACCGACCCAGATGGTCTGCCACTCCACGTCCGCGCCCTTCGCGCACCACTCCGAGCGCAGCTGCCGCCCGACCGCGTACGGGATCAGCTCGTCGCCGAGCGCGTGGTACTGGTACACCGGCGCCGCCGGCGCCGTCCGCCCCAGCCGGCTCTGGTCCAGCCGGGCCTGCCAGTCCGGCTGTTCGAGCGGGTTGCGGGTGGTGAGGTCGGAGATCCGCTTGAAGGAGCCCGCGATGGCGTCGATGGCGACGCAGCCGTCCTTCATCCCCGCCACCAGCGCCTTGCCCGCCGGGTTGAGGTACGAGTCGAGGCGCAGCTCGGGGAACGCCGCGTCCTGACCGGCCGCCGCCATGAAGATGAGCCCCGAGCCGTACGAGCCGTTGTTGAAGTCGGCCACCTTCATCAGGTCGGCCGGGACCCCGCCCGTCGCCGTGCCCTTCACCTTCAGCTCGGGGGCGTACGAGCCCTGCAGCTCGGCGGCCCAGCTGCCGGCCTGGCCGCCCTGGGAGTAGCCCATGATCCCGACCGGGGTGTCCGCCGGCAGCCCCGTCCCGGGGAGCCGGGTGGCCGCGCGGGCGCCATCGAGCATGGCGCGGCCGGCCGACGGGCCCACCGTGTACGTGTGCACCCCCGGCGTGCCGAGCCCCTCGTAGTCGGTGACGACCACGGCCCAGCCGCGCAGGGTGAGCTGCTGGATGAGGTTGGCCTCCATGGCGGTGCCGTACGGGAGGTTGTTGCTCGGCGCGCAGGAGTCGCCCATGCCGACGGTGCCGACGGCATACGTGACGAGCGGCCGCGGGCCGGTCCGGCCGTCCTGCGGGACGATCACGGTGCCGGAGACGGTGTTCGGGACACCGTCGGCGGTGGTGGACCGGTAGTGGATCTTCCACGCCTTGGTGCCGGTCGGCTGCCCGGGCAGCGGGTGGAAGGCGGACGGCGAGACATCGACGATGTCCCCGGCCCGGCCGGTCTCGGCTGCGGTGGCGGCGGTGGCGGGGCTCGCGACGGACACGGCCAAGGCGGCCAAGGCGACGGCGACGGTTCGGAAACGCATGGGCGGCTCTCCCAACGGAACGTTTCGTGCGGGGGACAGGTGAGGAGAACGTAGTGACCGACCGCTCGGCACGTCGCTGACCGCGCAGCTCACCTTTCCTGACCCGGATTCGCACACCCGCCCGCCGAGACTCGCCCGTCGAGGTGAACCTGAGCCCACTCCGCCGCGCTGTCGGGAGTGGTGCGGGGCGAGAGGGGAAGATCCTGGAGCGGTGATCCATCTCAGGCGTCACGTGCTGCTCGTGCTGTTCCTGGTCCTGTGCGCGCTGCTGACCGTTCCAGGCACTGCCGCCCGGGCCGCGGATTCCCCTCCCGCGGACACCTGCACCGCGGACCGGCTCAAGGGGGCGACGGTCGACACGGCGGTGGAGTTCGTTCACCGCGGCAGCGACGTCAGCTCGGTCACCAGCGTCACAGACATCACTGTCCCAGCGAATTGGGAGCAGGCCCCCCACCTCTCTCTGGATACGCATTCATTTCTTTACCGTGCCGCGCTGCGCTGCCTGCTGGGAAAGGGTTGGCAGCGGGGGGATGCGGTCTACACATATGACTACGAATGGCGGTTGAAGCCGCTTTCGGTAACGCCGGGCGAAAATGAGGTCCGCATCCACTATGAGGCAGTCGCATGGGTTCAGAATCTCAATACGTATGAGGTGGGCCTCTGGACGCTGACGGCGAGGAGAGACCGGTGGACAATCCAACTGAGGCTTCCCCCAAATCTGGCCAAGGCGACCTGGAAGAATGTAGCCGTACGATTGGGCGGGCCGGCCGCTTTGACGGCTGTGCCACCGACGGCGGTCGGTAAAGGGCGCGCCGAGGTGATCTGGGACAAGAAGAAGCCGAACGAGGCCCCTCAGGTTGAGTTCCGGCCACCCGTAGCGCAGCAATGGGCCGCCATTTCCCAGTCACCCGGACAGGGCTGGGAAATACTGGGCGGTGGCGGTGTGTCAGGCGCGTTCGGGATTTTCGCGACAGGCATTCTAGCCTTCATTGCCGGCCGGCGGCTCCGACTAGGCCTTGGGCGAAACCCCCTCCCGGAAGAGGAGGAGGCGCTCCGGGGGCTGCGCTCATGGGCACTGATCCTGGTGCTCATCAGCCTGGTTGTCTATTTGGGCGACGATTTCTATGGTTTCCTTCAGTCGCGATTCTCCTGGAAGAGTGATTACGGGCCGGTAGTTGCCCTGTTTTCGGTGGTGTTCATCGGTGTTGCTCTGTGTTTCTTTGGGAAGCTGCGCAGATCGCTGCTCATTGCTGTGTGTGTGCTCGCTGCTTGCGCCGCTGCGCTCTACGTGAGCGCCGAAATGTCCACTTCCGGGCTGCTTCCCACCAGTGACTTTCTGATCTGGGGTCCTGGTCTGAAGCTGGCGTTGGTGTTCAATTCGCTGCCGATCTTGCTGTGTTGCCTGGGCCTCGTCTCCAGTGGGCAGCGCCTTCTGATCCTGGGTGGTAGGGGGCTGTCGCAGTGGGCGATGGTCGGTGTGGCAGCCGGGGTTTCGGCAATGACACTGCTCTGGGCATACCGTTCCTTCGGTCGCAGCTGGGAGCGCAGGACCTGGCTCAACGACTCCGTGCCGAATGCCCCTGACGCGCCGCAGATCCGCAAGTACGACCAGTGGTGGTGGTGGTTCGCCAGCGACGCAATGCCCGTACTGGCGGACATTGCGTTCTTCCTGACTCCGCTGGCCCTGCTGGTAGCCCTGCGTGTCTGTAGGGCCGAACAGTACGAGAATGACTCCTTCACGCCCAATGTGTCCGAAAAAACGCTCCTGGTAATCTTCTTCGCCGTCATTGTGGTGCCCAATTATGCAACCTATTTCGGATTCTCTGGATACATCGCGACGCTGGTTCTTGGTATTCTCGCCGCGTGGGCCCTGCTGACTGTGGGGCGGGTCAGGTCCGTTCTTGAGCAGCCCGCGGCGGAAAATGCTTCCCTGGGTCAGGTCGTTTTGCGTACTGACCGATCGGAATTGTTGCGAATGGTGCGACGATACAGGGACCTTCAGTCTCGTCTGCGTCGTCCCGCAGCGGATTCGTCGGCCGAACGGTCCGAGTCGCATGAGGCCGTCGAACGGGAAATTGAACGCATGGACCAGTGTCTGCCGCAAGGGGTCAGGCCGATTGACCTGCCCTTCGCCTTCGGCCCGATGGCCTCGTGGTGGGGAAATGCCTGCAGGTGTGCGCTTATCGCCAGCTTCATCGGCCTCCCCGCCACAGGGCTGATGTACTGGCTCGACGTGGTGGGTGGTGACTCCTGGAGCCTGACGACGGAAAGCGTCAAGGGGTTTCTGACGGTGGTGTACGAGATCCTCTACTGGCAGGTGACCTGGGCGAGCGGAGGGTTCTTCCTGGGGGCGCTGTGGCGTGATCTCCCCGGTCGGAACGGGCCGACGAAGGCCCTCTCTGTTGCCGTCGCTTTCGCCGTACCGGTCGGCGTCCACGAGATCATCGCGCAGATGACCGGCCAGGGCCTCCAGAACACGGTCCCCGCCATTGCCGCATTCGCCTCGGTGATGACCTTCTCCGGCCTGGTCATGGATGTCCAGACCTTCCGGACCGAACGACGCTATCGCTCCTCCAGCGCCAGCCTGTTGGTGTATATCTACCGGATGCCCATCGCCTCGGTGGCGGTCCTTCTCGCGCAACTCGTGGCGCTGGTCACGATCTTGAAGTACTTCCGCGAAGGAGGGTCGGTATGGCCGTTCGACATGCCCGGCGGGGATCAAGACAAGAAGCCCGAACCTGATTGATGAGAAGTCCTCGGCAGCAGCCGTCCCTGGCTCGGCTGCCCGAAGCGATCCGGTACGCGCCCGGGGTCGTGCCCGTCCAGCGGCGGAAGGCGCGGTGGAAGGCCGTGTCCTCCGAGAAGCCGAGGCGGGCCGCCAGGTCCGCTATCGGCTCGCCGCTCTCCGCCAGCCCCGCGATCGCCGCGTCCCGCCGGACGTGGTCCTTCAGCTGCTGGAACGACGTGCCCTCCTGCTGCAGCCGCCGCCGCAGCGTCGCCGGGGACACCGCCAGCCGCGCCGCCACCTCCGCCAGCGCCGGCAGCCGCGGCGAGGTACGCAACTGCCGTGCCAGGGCCCGGCGGACCTGCTCCGCGACCGTCGTCCCGTACTCCGGCCGCGACAGCAGGTCGAACGGGGCCCGCCGCAGCATCGCGTCCAGCGCCGCCTCGTCCCGTACGAGCGGTGCGGCCAGCCAGTGCGCGTCGAAGGCGGCCCCCGTACGGTCCGCCCCGAAGCGGACCGGGCAGTCGAACAGGATCTCGTACTCCGCCTCGTGCGGCGGCGGAGGATACGCGAACGCCGCGTACGCGAGCGGGATGCGCCGCCCGATCAGCCAGCTGCTCAGCCGGTGCCAGATGGCGAGCACGCACTCGGTCAGGAACCGCTCCTCGTCCCGGGTGAAGTCGTTCTGCACCGTGAAGCGCGCCTCGGCGCCCGTCACTTCCAGCGCGAGCTCCGGGCCGCCCGGGAACAGGCCGTAGAAGGTCGCGGCACGCTCCACCGCCGCGCCGAGGTCCCGGCAGCCCAGCGAGGCGCAGCACATCATCGCGAACGTCCCCGGGCGGCTCGGCACCGCCGACAGGCCGAGGAACTCGTCCTGCGTGGTCCGGTACAGCGCCCGGAACAGCCGCGCGAACTGCGCCGGCGTGATCCGCGCCCGGTCGTCGCCGAGCAGCAGCGGCGGGATCTGCGCCTCCTGGAGCAGCGGCACGGTGTCGATGCCGCCGCGCGCCGCCCCCGCGAGCACGGCACGCACATGGTGCACGGTGATCGTCCGCCTCCCCATGGGTCCGACGGTAGCCCGGATGAGCGCTGTGGTCAGGGGGCGTGACGCTTCCGGTCATGCCGCGCGCAGGGGTTGGCGCTCTAGCGTCGGTCCGACGTACGTCGTACGTACCCCAGGGAGGCGAACGCGATGGACGCTGTGCGACCGGAGACGACGGCGGTGTTCACGGAGTGGACGGGGGAGCGGTACGGCGGCGAGAGCGCCCTGCGCCACCGGGCCCCGGACGGGGGGTGGGCCACCGTCATGTACGCCGAACTGCGCGACCGCGTACGGCGAACCGGGCGGGCGCTGATCGCACTGGGGGTCGGGCCCGGCGAGCGGGTGGCGGTCCTGGCCGAGACCCGGCCGGCGTGGACGTACACCCACTTCGGGATCCTGGCGGCGGGCGCCGTCCTCGTACCGGTCTACCCGACGGCGGGGGAGGAGGAGCTGGCCTGGGTCCTCTCGGACGCGGAGGCGGTGGCCGTCGTCTGCGACGACGCGGCGCAGGCGGACCGGGTGGAGGCGCTGCGGGCGAAGCTGCCGGCGCTGCGCGCGGTCGTACGGATGGACGCGCTGGCGGAGCTGGAACAGGCGCCGGAAGCCGAACTCCTCGAACGGGCCCGGCGGGTGACGCCGTCCCACGACGCGTCCATCGTCTACACCTCCGGCACGACCGGCCTGCCGAAGGGCTGCCGCCTCACGCACGGCAACCTGGGCGCCGTCCAGGCCGCGACGCAGCCGCTGATCCAGGGCGGACCGGGCGACTCCACGTACCTCTACCTCCCCCTCGCGCACCTGCTGGCGCAGCTGATCCAGTTCACGACCCTCCTGGCGGGCGGGGAGCTGTGCTACTTCGGCGGCCGGATCGAGGACGTACTGTCCGAGCTGGCCGAGGCGCGGCCCACCCATCTCCCGTCCGTGCCGCGCCTGTTCGAGAAGGTGCATTCCGTGGTTCTGTCCATGGCGCAGGCGCAGGAGGGCGGCGCCGAGCGCTTCCGGGAGGCGGTGCGCCTCGGGGTGCTGGAGGCCGAGGGCCGCCTGCCCGAGGCCGACCGGCCGGCCTACGAGGAGGCGGAGAAGAACCTGTACTCCCTGGTCAGGGGCGTCTTCGGGGGCCGGCTGGGCTGGGCGGTGACCGGAGGAGCGCCGATCGCCCCGGCGACCTTGGACTTCCTGCGGGCCTGCGGGATCCCGGTGTACGAGGGCTACGGAATGACCGAGTCCGCCGGGCTCATCAGCTTCAACCACCCGCAGGCCGTGCGCCACGGCACGGTGGGCCGGCCGATCGCGGGCTGCGAGGTCCGCATCGCGGCGGACGGCGAGGTGCTGGCCCGGGGCCCGATGATCTTCCCTGGCTACCACGCGAACCGGGCCGCGACGACGCAGGCGCTGGACGCGCAGGACTGGCTGCACACCGGGGACCTGGGGGAACTGGACGCCGACGGGTTCCTGTCGATCACGGGCCGCAAGAAGGAGCTGATCATCACTTCGGCGGGCAAGAACATCACCCCGACGGAGGTCGAGTTCGCCGTACAACGCTCCCCGTACGTATCGCGGGCGGTCCTGATCGGCGACCGTCGGCCCCACCCGGTCGCGCTGATCACCCTGGACGCGGAGGAGATCACGTCGTGGGCGCGGCGGGAGGGCCTCGACGGCCTCGACCTGCCCGCCGCGGCCGCCCACCCCGCGGTCCGCGCCCTGGTCGAGGAGGCGGTCACGGCGGCCAACGCCACGGTCTCCCGCCCGGCCCGCATCCGCGCCTTCCACATCCTCCCCGAGGAGTTCACCATCGAGGCCGGCACCCTGACCCCGACCCTGAAACTGCGCCGCAAGGCGGTGGCGGAACGCTACGCGGCGCAGATCGACGCGCTGTACGGGTAGGCGGGCTCGGCTGAGCAGGATGCATTGTCAGTGGGGGCCGCTACGGTGCCGGCCATGGCGAACTTCGTACTGGTGGCAGGCACATGGCTCGGCTCGTGGGCGTGGGAGGAGGTGGCCGCGCCGCTGCGCGCGGCGGGGCACGGCGTCCACCCGCTGACACTGTCCGGCCTGGCCGAACGGCAGGGCGTACCGGCCGGCCAGCGGACGCACGTACGGGACATCGTGGCCGAGGTCGAGCGCCTCGACCTGCGTGACGTGGTCCTGGTCGGCCACAGCTACGCGGGCATCCCGGTCGGCCAGGCGGCCGAGCGGATCGGCGACCGGCTGGAGCGGGTGGTGTTCGTGGACGCCAACGTCCCGGTGGACGGCGGCTCGTTCGTCTCGGCCTGGCCGGACGGCCGGGCGATGGTCGAGGCGGCGATCGCCGCCAACGGCGGATTCTGGCCGCCGCTGGCGGCGGACGAGTACGCGGGCCAGGGCCTGGACGAGGAGCAGATCACCCGCATCGTCACGGCGACCCCCCACCCGGGCGCCACCCTGACGGAACCGGCGGAGCTGAAGGCTCCGCTCTCCGAGCTCCCGGCGCTGTACGTGAAGTGCCTGCTGGACGGCGAGGACCCGGGCCCGGAGGTGTCCGCGCTCCTGAAGAGCGAGCGCTGGACCCTGGTCCGGATGAACACCGGCCACTGGCCGATGTTCTCGCAGCCGGCGGAACTGGCGCAGCTCCTGGCGGGGGCGGCGGGGTAGGGGACCTCCTTCGGCGGCCGGTGGCCGGCGGGCGGCGACCGGGTCAGCCGAACTGGCCCGGCTGGTAGCCGCCGGCCGGCTGCTGGACGATCACGTTCATCCGGTTGTAGGTGTTGATCAGGGCGATGAGGGAGACCAGGGCCGCCATCTGGTCCTCGTCGTAGTACTTGGAGGCGTCCGCCCAGGCCTCGTCCGTGACACCGCCGGCCGCGTCGGCGATGCGCGTGCCCTGCTCCGTCAGCTCCAGGGCCGCCCGCTCGGCGTCGGTGAACACCGTGGCCTCGCGCCAGGCCGCGACCATGTTGAGCCGCACTCCGTCCTCCCCGGCGTGCACGGCGTCCTTGTAGTGCATGTCCGTGCAGAAGCCGCAGCCGTTGATCTGGCTGGCCCGCAGCTTGACCAGCTCCTGCGTCGCGTGCGGCAGGGTCGAGTCCGAGATGACCTTGCCCGCCGAGTTGATGTACCGCGAGAACTTGGCGGCGAGGGCGTTGCCGAAGAAGTCGAGTCGAGCGTCCATGATGATCTCCTTGCCGTGTGGGCCTGTGGACCGTTACACAGCTCTGACGGAACAGCCCCGCCAGATGTGACAGCTCGCCGACACGACCGCACGACACGTACGCCTCACCCGGGTCGGCGGGGTGGGGCGAGCCAGTCGGGGTGCAGGGGTCGGGAGCCCCTGGTTCATCCGCACCCCGCCCAGCGGGACCACCAAGCCCGGGGAGCCCGGGGGCGCGTCAGATCGCTACGCGCTCCTCTCGGCATGGCGTCCGACGGCCGTCTGGGGCTGGGGACGGCACCCGACTTGATCGGGCACAGGATGTCGGGTCCGGCATGGTGGGCGCTGCCTAGCGTGGTGATCGTAAAGAGGAAGGACACCGGGCATGTTGGAGCGGCTGAACCAGGCCATGGAGCACATCGAGCGCCATCTCGACCAGGCGATCGAAGTGGATGAGCTGGCGCGCATAGCGGCCACCTCGGAGTATCACCTGCGCCGGATGTTCTCCGCGCTGTCGGGCATGCCGCTGTCGGAGTACATCCGGCGCCGTCGGCTCACCCTCGCGGGCGCCGAAGTGCTCGCGGGACGTGAGACGTTGCTGGATATCGCGGTGCGCTACGGCTACGGCTCGGGTGAGGCGTTCGCGCGGGCGTTCCGTGCCATGCACGGCATCGGACCGGGCGAGGCCCGGCGTACCGGCGCCGCGCTCAGCTCCCAGTCCCGGATGACCTTCCGTCTCAACATCGAAGGGAGTAGCAGCATGCGCTACCGCATCGTGGACAAGCCGGCCTTCACCGTCGCCGGGCCCAAGGCCCGGGTACCCCTGGTGCATGAGGGGCCGAATCAGGCGATCGTGGACTTCGTCCGCGGGATCGACCCGCAGACATTGGAGCGCCTGGAGAAGCTCTCGGACCAGGAGCCCCACGGCATCGTCGCGGTCTGCGACGACCTGGACCCCAGCCGGGCCGAAGGTACCGAACTCGACTACTACCACGGCGTGATCACGTCCGCCGCCCCGGAGAGCGCCCTGGCCGTCCAGGCCGGCACCTGGGCGGTCTTCACCGCCTCAGGGCCGATGCCGCAGGCCATCCAGGAGCTGTGGCGGGACGTGTTCACCGAATGGTTCCCGTCGAACCCGTACCGCAGCCGCTCCGGCCCTGAGATCCTCCGCGTCCGGATGTCGCCGGACAAGACCGGCGCCGAGGCCGAACTCTGGCTCCCCGTGGAGCCCGAGCACAGCTGACCACCCGGCGAGGTCGGATACGGCTGAACGGGGACGGGAGATCAGCATCGCTGATGTGGTCGTGGGCTTGGCTGTCCCCCGGACTCCCTCTGATGCCGGTTGCCGGGACCCTGCTAGCGGGAGATCCCGCCCAGGAACGCCGCCCAGGCCGTCGGCGCGACGGCCAGCTCGGGGCCGGCCGTCACCTTCGAGTCCCGGATGTGGACGGTGTTCGTGCAGGCCGCCACCTCGACGCACTGGCCGCCCTCACCGCCGCTGTAGCTCGACTTCCGCCAGTTGACGGCGACTTCGACGCACTGGCCGCCCTCGCCGTCGCTGTAGCTGCTCTTGAACCAGGCCAGGTCCGTGGTCTTCATAGCTCTCCCAGCGTCTTCTCAATCAAAGTCAGGGACTCGTCCGGCGTAAGCGCCTGTGCCCGGATGATCCCATAGCGTTCGGTGTAGATCCTTACCTGTTCTGGGTCAGTGATGAGGTGAGGACGGTTGTACGTCTCGGTGTAGGCCACCTGTTGGCGACCCTTGGGGTGGAGCAGGCTGAATGAGCCTTCCATGGCCGCGTGTTCGCCCCTACAGAACGGCATCAGCTGTAGTTCCACTGTCCGCCGGCTGCCGATCTCCACGAGGCGGCGCAGCTGCTCCTCGTGCACCTCTCGGCCGCCCACAGGGCGCATGAGCAGGCTTTGGTCTAGGACGAAGCTGAACGTCGGGGACGGCCAGCGTTCGAAGATCTGCTGCCGAGCCATGCGGTCGGCCACACGCTTCTCGATGGTCGCCTCGTCCAGGAGCGGTCGGCGCTTGGTGAATACGGCGCGCGCGTGCCTCTCCGTCTGGAGGAGACCCATGATTCCTTGACAGCTGTAGTCATGGATCGCGTTGGCCTCAGCCTCCGCCTTCGCGTAATCCTGGAACCAATCCGGATGCCGCGTCCGCGCCCGCCTCAGGGCCTCCTTCACCTCCGGGATCGCCACCAGCAGGACGCCTCTGGCGCCCAGCGCGCGGTCGGCGTTCTCCAGGAACTCCGGCTGGGGGGTGCGTACTCCCCGTTCGATCGAGGACACCAGGTCCTCGCTCACATGCACCAGCGCGGCCAGTTCCTTCTGCTGGAGGCCAGCCGCTTCTCTGAGCAGCTTGATCATTTTGCCGAGCGCTTTGAAGAGGTGTGTCGTGCCGTCGACCTCCACTGGTCGCTCCGGCTGTTCCTCGCGGTCTGACAGGTCGTTCACAGGCTGAACCGCCCTCGTCCGTACGGGCCGTACACGCAACAGGGGCCGGCCCTACGGGACTCGGCCGTAGTGCCGCCGCCACTGGAAAGCGTACGGCGCTCCGGACACGCTCGGTGAGGTGACGACCGAAATCAGTGACATTGCACAAGAAGGCCGTGAGGGCCGCGAGACCCCCGGGACGCGCGAGTCCCGGATGCTGCTCAGCGCCACCCGCCGCGGGGCGCGGCTCGCGCGGCGGCTCGTGGGGGTTCAGCTGGACGCCTGGGGGATCCCCTACGGCTGCACGCTCGCCGAGGACGTCGAGCTCGTGATCGGTGAGCTCGCCGCCAACGCCGTCGTGCACGGGCACGTACCCGGGCGGAATTTCGAGGTCGTACTCCGGTACGACGGGCGGCGGGTGTGGGTGGAGGTCAGCGATGCGCGCGGGGAGCAGCGGCCGCCGGAGGGGCCGGTGCCCGCCGGTCCGTGGTCGGCGGAGGGCGGGCGGGGGCTCGTGGTGGTGGAGGCCGTGGCCCGGGACTGGGGGGTGCGGGACCGCCCGCCCGGGCATCCGGGGAAGACGGTGTGGGCCTGCCTGTAACGGCGGCGGGTCGGGTCGGCCCTCACTCCTCCCCGGTCAGCACCTCGTCCTGCTGCACCAGGACCTGTTGCCAGGCCGCCTCGTGCCGGTCCCGGGCGGCCTCGTCGTGGAACCCCGCGTGCGTCAGCCGCACATGGGTGCCGATCGGGTGCGGGAGGAGCTCCACGGTGACCACCGTCTCGGCGCCCTCCGTGCCGCCCCGGCCCGTCACCCAGGTCAGCTCCACCAGCCGGTTCGGGACCAGGCGCAGGAAGCGCCCGTAGTGGGGGTGCCTGGTCGCCGGAGCCCCCGGCTCCGGCGTGAACTCCGTTTCGAAGAAGTACGGCGCGTTCACTTCGGCCCTCATCAGGACCGAGCCCGGCGCCGCGAACCAGCGGTCGAACTCCTCGGTCCACCCCGCGTACAGGGTGTGTTCGGTGGCGATCATCGACCGCTCTACGGTCAGCTGGTGGGGGCGGTCCGACAGGTCGGGGACGCGGACCGGCTCGGTGGTGGTCATGGCACCCCACCGTAGGTCCGGCCGGGGCCGTCTCCGGTGTGCGGCGCGTCAGGACTTCCGGTTCAGTCAAACGGTAGGATTTCGGGGCCTTTCCCTCATGGGTCAACGTCCTTTGTGCGAACGGTCGTGAGGACCCGGTGAAGCCGAGACGAATGGTGTGTCACATCTGCGGAGGCGCCGGTGAGTCGTGTCCGAATACCTGATAGACAGTGGATATCCACGGCTCGACCCGCCGTATACCTTGTCGGCCGCCTTGGGGGGATCGCCGAACTGTGAAGCCGCTTCACCGTCACCTCGTCAACACCTCGCGCAAGGTCCTGTGCACGGCCGCGCTCGCGGCCAGCCTGACGACCGCCGCAGTGGTGACCAACACGTCCACCGCCGACGCGGGCGAGTCCGAGCCCACCCCGGACAGCCCCCAGGCCACCGACCGCGGCGATGCCCGCCTCGATCTGCCCGACCCGCTCGCCGACCCGGCCGTACCGCCCACCGCGGGTGCGGGCGCCGGCGAGGGGGCCAGCGGCATACCCGCGACCGCCCTCGACGCGTACCGGCGCGCCGAACTCTCCGTGGGCGCCGCGCTCCCCGGCTGCAAGCTGCCCTGGCAGCTGCTCGCCGGCATCGGCCGCGTCGAGTCCGTTCACGCCTCGGGCTACGGGCTCAAGGCCGACGGCTACACCGAGAAGCCGATCCGCGGACCGCGCCTCGACGGCAACGGTTTCGCCGAGGTCAAGGACACCGACAAGGGCGCGTTCGACGGGGACGCGGTCTACGACCGCGCCGTCGGCCCGATGCAGTTCATCCCGTCCACCTGGGCCACCTGGGGCGCCGACGGCAACGGCGACTCCAAGCGCGACCCGAACAACATCTACGACGCGGCGCTGGGTGCGGGTCTCTACCTGTGCGCGGGCGACCGGAACCTCTCGGACGAGGCGCAGCTCGACCGGGCGATCCTCAGCTACAACAGCTCGCGCGAGTACGTGAACACCGTGGTCGGGTACATGCACCAGTACCAGAACGGTGCCGCCGGGGTGCCGAACCCGCCCGTCGGGAACTTCCCGACGCCGCCCACGACCACGCTGCCCACGCCGAGGCCGACCCCGACCCCGACTCCCACCCCGACGCCCAAGCCCACGCCCACCCCGACTCCGACCCCGACGCCCACGCCGTCGAAGCCGCAGGAGCCGCAGAAGCCCACGCCGACGCCGACGCCGAGCCTGGCCAAGCTGGAGCTGATCGGCAGCGCGGAGCTCAAGGCCGAGGCCGGGTCCGCGTTCACGGCGGTCCCGCGGATCAAGGCGGTGCTCAGCGACGGCAAGCCGGCCGCCGCGAAGCCGATCCTGTTCGAGCTCAAGGACGACACCACGGGCTCCTTCATCGGCGCCGAGGGCAAGACCTTCCTCGTGGTCGAGACCGACTCCGAGGGCATCGCTTCCCTGCCCGGCCTGAAGGCCGGTGCCAAGGCGGGCGGTTTCACCCTGCGGGTGGCGGCGTACAACACCGAGGCGCAGCTGACGGTGAACTTCACCGGCACGGTCACGGCGAAGCCGGTCCCGGTCGCGGACAAGCTGGCCCGGACCGACGCCGGTGCGGACAAGCCGCTGGAGGTCGAGGCGGGCAAGAGCCTGAAGGGCCTGGAGGTCACGGCCACGGCGAAGGGCAAGGCCGCGGAGGGTACGCAGGTCACGGCCGGGCTGGTCGAGAAGAACGAAGAGGGTGCGTGGGTCCCGGTGGACCCGGCCAAGTCCAAGGGCCCGTGGTTCAAGGACAAGGACGGCGCCAAGGTGACGAGCCTGCTCCTGGCTCCGACCGGCGCCGACGGCAAGATCGCGCTGCCGGAGCTGTTCACGACGGACGTCGCCCCGGGCACTTACCACCTGCGTCTGATCACGAAGGACAACGTGGTCCTGATCCTGGACCTGAAGATCACGGCGGCCGCGACGCCGCCGGCTTCGTAGGCCTTCCGCAAACGCAGACCGCCCCGGTCACCGTGTCGACGGTGACCGGGGCGGTCTGCGTGGAGAGCCGGTCAAGTGGGCCCTCGAACACGGGCGGAGCAAAGGCAGGAGCCCCGCGACCTCCGCTCGCACGGAGGAGGCAGGGCTCCTTGGGTACTGCTTATCCAACCGCGATTAGGTTGGCCCAGGCGACTAGGCCGGGGTGACGTTCTCCGCCTGCGGGCCCTTCGGACCCTGCGTGACGTCGAAGTTCACCATCTGGTTCTCCTCAAGGGAGCGGAAGCCAGAGGCGTTGATCGCGGAGTAGTGGACGAAGACATCCGGGCCGCCGCCGTCCTGGGCGATGAAGCCGAAGCCCTTTTCAGCGTTGAACCACTTCACGGTTCCGGTAGCCATGAGCCCTCCTATGGGCCAAAGGGTCGCCCTGCTCCAGAACCTGCTAAGAAGTCTGAAAACTACAAAAGCCTGCGGGTCACATTCTCCGCAGGCCTCGTACTGCAAGGGAAACCAAACTGCAACTTGCGACGAGCCTAGCACGCACCCTGTGGCGGAGACCAGAGGGAAAGATCACGTCACTCGGACGTTTGAGGCCCGCCCGAAGGCTGACGCGGACGCGGGGGCTAGTCTCGCGATGTGGACGTCTATCGCAGCCGGCCCCGCGTCGGCCACATTCAGTTCCTGAACTGCCTTCCGCTGTACTGGGGACTGGCCAGAACCGGCACGCTGCTGGACCTGGAGCTGACCAAGGACACCCCGGAGAAGCTCAGTGAGCGGCTCGTCCGGGGGGAGCTCGACATGGGTCCGATCACCCTCGTGGAGTTCCTCCGCAACGCCGATCAGCTCGTCGCGTTCCCCGATCTCGCGGTCGGCTGCGACGGCCCGGTGATGTCCTGCGTGATCGTCTCGCAGGTGCCGCTGGAGCAGCTGGACGGGGCGCGGGTCGCCCTCGGTTCGACCTCCCGTACCTCCGTACGCCTCGCCCAGCTGCTGCTTTCCGAGCGGTACGGGGTCCAGCCGGACTACTACACCTGCCCGCCCGACCTGGGCCTGATGATGCAGGAGGCGGACGCGGCGGTGCTGATCGGGGACGCCGCCCTGCGCGCCTCGCTGCACGACGCACCCCGGCTCGGCCTCGACGTGCACGACCTGGGGCTGATGTGGAAGGAGTGGACCGGACTGCCGTTCGTCTTCGCCGTCTGGGCCGCCCGCAAGGACTACCTCGCCCGCGAGCCGGTCGTCGTGCAGAAGGTGCACGAAGCCTTCCTCGACTCGCGCGACCTCTCCCTGGAGGAGGTCGCCAAGGTCGCCGAGCAGGCGGCCCGCTGGGAGGCCTTCGACGCCGATCTGCTGGAGCGGTACTTCACGACGCTCGACTTCCGCTTCGGGCCCGAACAGTTGGCCGGTGTAAGGGAATTCGCCCGTCGTACGGGATCGAGTACGGGCTATGCGGCCGATGTCGAGGTGGAGCTCCTGAACGGGGACGGCGCGCGCCGCTGATCGCTTCCGGCCGGTTCCCGTGATCGCTTTACCGTGCGGTAGCCGGGGTTCCGGGCAGAGGCCGGTCGGGGGAAATGTCCTTTCCCGGTAATTCCCCATCTTTTCGCTTTACAGCAGGAATGCGGAGATCCGGATTGGAGCCCGCCGGATCCGCCCCGGCGGGACCGCGACCGCTCTAAGGTGCTCTTGGCGATCAGCGCCCAGGGGAACGACGGGGGAGGGGGACGCGATGCAGCCGCTCGAAGCCGGCGAACCGCGGACCATAGGCGCGTACCGGCTGCTCGGCCGGCTCGGCTCGGGTGGCATGGGGCGGGTCTACCTCGGCCGCAGCGCCGGCGGCCGGACGGTCGCCGTCAAGATCGTGCACCCGCACTTCGCCTCCGACGAGGAGTTCCGCGCCCGCTTCCGCCGCGAGGTCGAGGCCGCGCGCCGGGTCGGCGGCGAGTGGACCGCGCCCGTGCTGGACGCCGACCCGGAGGCGGCGGTGCCGTGGGTGGCGACCGGGTACGTGGCGGGCCCCTCGCTCGGCGGTGCGGTGGCCGCGCACGGGCCCCTTCCGGAGGCCTCCGTACGGGCCGTCGGCGAAGGTCTGGCCCGCGCGCTGGTGGCCGTGCACGGGCTGGGCCTCGTCCACCGGGACGTGAAGCCGTCGAACGTGATGCTGACCCTCGACGGCCCCCGGCTCATCGACTTCGGGATCGCCCGGGCCACCGACGGGACGGCCTCCCTCACCTCCACCGGCGTCTCCATCGGCTCCCCCGGCTACATGTCCCCCGAGCAGATCCTCGGCAAGGGGATCACCGGGGCCGCCGACGTGTTCTCGCTCGGCGCCGTGCTGGCCTTCGCAGCGACCGGGCGGCCGCCGTTCACCGGGGACAACTCGGCGACCCTCCTCTACAAGGTGGTCCACGAACCGCCCGAGCTCGACGCCGTCCCGGTCGGCGGGCTGCGCGAGCTGATCGCGGCCTGCCTGGCCAAGGCGGCCTCCGACCGGCCCGCCCCGGCGGAGATCGCGGATGCGCTCGCCGGCGCCCTGCGCGCTCCCGGCTGGCTTCCCGCGCCCGTGGTGGAGGAGGCCAGCCGCGCCGCCATGGCCCTGCTGGACCTGGAGGCCGCGCCGGCGGTCCCCTCGGAGGGTTTCGCGGCGCCCGTCGGCGAATCCGCGTCGGGGCCGGTGCCGTTCACCGCCTCCTCGTACGGGGGACCCGCGGTCGGGTTCGGAGCGCCGGACCCCTCGTACGGGAGCGCCGCCGCGTCCGGCGCCGGCGGGGCGGGCCCCTCGTACGGGCCCTACGGGCCGCCGCCGACGGGCGCGGTGCACAGCCCCACCGAGACCGCCGGGGGCGGGGTGCCGCAGCCGCGGACCTCCCCCGACCAGGCGCGCCAGGTCACCTTCAACGCGGCCGGGCGGCGCTTCAGCTGCTCGCTGGTCCTCGCGGCGGCGGCCGCCCTGGCCGTGCTGTCCGGCGGCGGGCTGTACGGGCTGGGGCTGCTCCCGGGCGGCGGCGCCGACCAGCACGCGTCGGGCGACTCCGCCGCCAGGCCCCCGTCGGCGGCGGCGTCCGGCACCCCGGCCCCGAAGGAGTCGGCCACCCCCTCGGCCGAGCCCTCCGCGACCCCCTCGACGGCCAAGCCCTCGACGGGGGCGCCGACCGGCACCCGGGGCGACGTCCCCAAGGAGCTGACGGGCACGTGGAAGGGGACGGTCACCACCGCCCGCGCCGGGGTCTCCAGCGAGTTCGAGATCACCATCAAGGCCGGCAAGGTCGGCGAGGTCGTCGCCCGGGACAAGTCGATCGTCCCGATCTTCGGCACCGACTGCAGCGGCGACTGGAAGCTGGCCTCCGCCACCGACCGTTCGCTCGTCCTGGACACGGCGGGTGGCCCCAACCCGGCTCCAGGGGTCTGCTCCAACGGCTCCGCCGACGAGCGCTTCACCCTCAACGCCAACGGGACGCTCCACTACAAGTCGGGCGACAGCCCGGCCGGAAACCCCGAAGGCGACCTGACCCGCATCCCCTGAAACCCGTCGACGGGCCCTGGCGTACGCTGGATCGGTCCGTACCTCTTGACACCGCCGAAAGGTGACGCACCGGTGACCGACCAGGCCGCTCTCCAGTCTGTCCTCGACCGCGCCGCCGCAGGGGGCCGGATCACCAAGGAAGAGGCGCTCGACCTCTACCGGCACGCCCCGCTGCACGCGCTCGGCCAGGCGGCCGACGCGGCGCGCCGCCGCCGCTACGCCGGTACCGAGCACATCGCGACGTACATCATCGAGCGCAACATCAACTACACGAACGTGTGCGTCACGGCGTGCAAGTTCTGCGCCTTCTACGCGGCCCCGAAGGACACCAAGAAGGGCTGGTCCCGCGACCTCGACGACATCCTGCGCCGCTGCGCGGAGACCGTGGAGCTCGGCGGCACGCAGATCATGTTCCAGGGCGGACACCACCCGGACTACGGCGTGGAGTACTACGAGGAGCACTTCTCCGCCATCAAGAAGGCGTTCCCGCAGCTGGTCATCCACTCCCTCGGCGCCTCCGAGGTCGACCACATGGCCCGGATCTCCGGCGTCTCGGCCGAGGAGGCCATCCGCCGCATCCACGCGGCCGGCCTGGACTCCTTCGCGGGCGCCGGCGCCGAACTCCTGCCGGAGCGGCCGCGCAAGGCGATCGCCCCGCTGAAGGAGTCCGGCGAGCGCTGGCTGGAGATCATGGAGATCGCCCACAAGCTGGGCGTGGAGTCCACCTCCACCATGCTGATGGGCACCGGCGAGACCAACGCCGAGCGCATCGAGCACATCGCGATGATCCGGGACACGCAGGACCGCACCGGCGGCTTCCGCGCCTTCATCCCGTACACGTACCAGCCCGAGAACAACCACCTCAAGGGCCGGACCCAGGCGACGGTGTTCGAGTACCTGCGCATGATCGCGATCGCGCGGCTCTTCCTCGACAACATCGCCCACATCCAGGGCTCCTGGCTGACCGTCGGCAAGGAGGCGGGCCAGCTCTCGCTGCACTACGGCGCGGACGACCTCGGTTCGATCATGCTGGAGGAGAACGTCGTCTCCTCGGCGGGTGCGAAGCACCGCTCGAACCGCCAGGAGATCATCGACCTGATCCGCAAGGCGGGCCGCGTCCCGGCGCAGCGCGCGACCACGTACGAGCACCTCCTCGTGCACGACGACCCGGCGAACGACCCGGTCGACGACCGCGTGGTCTCGCACATCTCGTCCACGGCGATCGAGGGCGGCACGGCGCACCCCGAGCTGAAGCTCATCTCCACGAACTGACGCGGCCGTGCTGACGCTTCACACCGCCGACGTCCTGCTGTCCGGGCCCGGCCGTGCGCCGCTGCCCGCCGGGGCGGTCCTGGTCGAGGGTGACCGGATCGCCCGGGTGGGCCCGTACGAGGAGCTCGCCGCGGCCTGGCCGCACGCGCGGGTCCGGCGCTGGCCCGGGGTGCTGACCCCGGGGCTGCTGGTGCGCGGGGCGGACGTGCTGCTGGAGCGGACGTACTACCCGGACGACCCGTACGAGACCGCCGAGCTCGGGGCCGACCCGATCAGCGGGGCCGAGGCGCTGGCCGACCTGAAGCTGACCGAGGCCCGCTGGGGCAACAGCGCCCGACGGGCCACGCAGAAGCTGCTGGCCCGCGGGGTGGTGGCGGTGGCCGGGAGGCTCACGGTCCCGGCGGTCCGGACGGCGGTGGTCCGCTCGGGGCTGACGCTGCTGCCCCCGGCCGCCGCCGGGGAACCCTCGCTGGACCCCTTCGCGGGCCGCGAGTCGGCCGAGGAGGCCTTCCACGGGGTACTCGAAGCGGGCGCCCCGGCCCGCTTCGCGGTGTTCGCGGTGGCCGGCCCGGCGGAGCTCCTCGCGCAGGGGGCGACCACCTGCGTGGCCACGGTCATAGGCGGCCGCCTGCTCCACCGCCGCCGCTGACCGGTCTGGGTCTCGCGGATTCGCGGGCCAGGGCGGCCAGGAGGCAGGCCTGGAGGCGGCTGATGCCGCCCAGCTTCGCTCTTATGTTGTGGACGTGGAACTTGACGGTGCTGACGGAGAGTTGGAGCTCGTCGGCCAGCTCCGCGTTGGACGCGCCGGTCGCCAGGCACAGGAACACGGCCGACTCCTGCTCGGTGAGCCGGACCTCGTCCCGCCGCGCCTTCTCCCCGGTACAGGGCGGGAACCACACAGGGACGTTGAAGTTCACGACGCGCACGGTTTCCGCTCCTCGTCCCTGGCCGGCGGCCGGCGGCCGCTCCTCTGCCCTATGGGACGGGTGGTCCTGACAGGTAGGTTCCATTTGCGTCGAACGGCCAGGCATTGGCCTTGCAGCCGAGCAGCCCCTTGATCTGCTGCATCATCGCCGGAGCGGGCTTTCCGGGGCCCGGGCAGCTCTCGTGGTCGTGGCCCAGCTCGTGGCCCACCTCGTGGTTGACGATCAGTGCCCGGTACTCCTCCACAGCCCCTTTGAACTGCGGAGATCCCTCCAGCCAGCGTTTGAGGTTCACCACCACGGTGTGACCGGCCCGGCAGTTCGTCTCGCCGATGAGCTCCGGGGTGACCACCTCGCACAGCCGGTCGGTGGTCGTGGGTGTGGCGATCTTCACGGTGAAGTCCACCGGCTGGCCGGCCCCGACGAGCTGGAAGCCGTACGCCGGGTCCTTGATCCAGCCGCGCGGGTCCCCGAGGATCTTCTCCACGGATTGCGCGGCGGCGTTCGCGTCGACCCCGCTGCCCTCCTCGACCTCGATCCGCCACTTGCGGGCGGGCCCCTTGCCCTGCGGCTGCCCCGAGTGCGAGGAGCCCGCGAAGGTGCCCGAACCGGACTGGGGGGTCTTGCCGACGACCGGGCCGCCGCCGGGCTTCGAGGCGTCCTCAGCGGGCTTCCCCGGCGCCGAGGATCCGGCCGAGGCCGAGGGGGACGCGGCCGCGGCGGCGGGGTCCGGGCCGGGCGTGCCGGAGGCGGCACCGGGCGTACCCGAGGGCGGCGCGGCCACGGAGTCGGAGACGGAGGAGGCGTCGTCCAGCGGCACGACCGCGTACGCCGTCGCCGCGAGGGCCACCACCGCGGCCGATCCGAGGAGCGTGCGGTGGAGCCGCTTGCGCCGCTCGGCCCGCCGCTGCGCGCGGGGGCCGAGACGGGTACTTCGACCGTGACCGGTGGGATGGCCTGCCGGCATCGTGGAGCCCTTTGTTCGTGAATATCGCGTTTCAGTCGGCCTTGTTCAGGCCGTACCCGCCAGTCAACGCGGGCGCGCGCGCTCCGCGTAACTGTCCATCGGGCCAGTTGTGCCCCCGGCGGTGGGGCGCGGGGCCGCCTGCGAGAATGGCCCGGTATCCGCCCACCCGTACCGCACCGCACCTGAGGGGCCAACGCCAGTGACCCGCGCTTCCCTGGACAAGCAGCCGCACGAAGTCGCCTCCATGTTCGACGGTGTGGCGGCGAACTACGATCTCACCAACGACGTCCTCTCCCTCGGGCAGGCCCGCCTGTGGCGCAAGGAGGTCGCCAAGGCGGTCGGTGCGCGCCCCGGGCACAAGGTGCTGGACCTGGCCGCAGGGACCGCGACCTCCTCGCTGCCGTTCGCCGCGACGGGCGCGTACGTCGTCCCCTGCGACTTCTCGCTCGGGATGCTCCGCGAGGGCAAGAAGCGCCACTCCTGGCTGCCGCTGACCGCGGGCGACGCGACGAAGCTGCCGTTCAAGGACGACGTCTTCGACACGGTGACGATCTCCTTCGGACTGCGCAACGTGCAGGACACGGACGCGGCGCTGCGGGAGCTGTACCGGGTGACCAAGCCGGGCGGGCAGGTCGTGATCTGCGAGTTCTCGCAGCCCACGTGGGCCCCCTTCCGGACGGTGTACATGGAGTACCTGATGCGCGCCCTGCCGCCGGTGGCCCGCGCGGTGTCCTCCAACCCCGACGCGTACGTGTACCTCGCCGAGTCGATCCGCGAGTGGCCGGACCAGCCGGCGCTGGCCGCGCTGCTGCAGAAGGCCGGCTGGTCGAAGGTGGCGTGGCGGAACCTGAGCGGTGGCATCGTGGCGCTGCACCGCGGCGTCAAGACGGCGTAGCGGGCAGCGGGCAGAGCAGGCAGAGGGCAGTGGACTACCAGGCGCTCCTGGAGCGGATAGCGGCTGACGTCGCCCCCTTGGTGGGCAGCGGCACGCCGGCCGAGTACATCCCGGCGCTCGCGTCCGTGGATCCGGGGCAGTTCGGGATGGCCGTCGCCGATCTGGACGGGAACGTCTTCGGGGTGGGGGACTGGCAGGTTCCGTTCTCGGCCCAGTCGATCACCAAGGTCTTCGCGCTGGCCCTGGCGCTGGCCGAGGGCGGTGACAGCCTGTGGGAGCGGGTCGGCCGGGAGCCGTCGGGCAACCCGTTCAACTCCCTGGTGCAGCTGGAGTACGAGAACGGCGTTCCGCGCAATCCGTTCATCAACGCGGGTGCGCTGGTGGTCACGGACCGGCTGCAGACGCTGACGGGCGACGCGAGCAGCGAGCTGCTGAAGTTCCTCCAGGAGGAGAGCGGGAACCCGGAGCTCGGCTTCGACGCGGAGGTGGCGGCCTCGGAGCACGAGCACGGCGACCGCAACGCCGCGCTGGCGCACTTCATGGCCTCGTACGGGAACATCGACAACCCCGTGCCGGCGCTGCTGGACCACTACTTCTGGCAGTGCTCGATCGAGATGACCTGCGCCGACCTGGCGCGGGCGGCGCGGTTCCTGGCCCGGCACGGGCTGCGGGCGGACGGCTCGCGGCTGCTGACGCGCAGCGAGGCCAAGCAGGTCAACGCGGTGATGCTGACCTGCGGGACGTACGACGCGGCAGGCGAGTTCGCGTACCGCGTCGGCCTCCCCGGCAAGAGCGGTGTGGGCGGCGGCATCGTGGCGGTGGTCCCGGGCGTGTGCACGCTGGCCGTCTGGTCACCGGGCCTGGACCCGCACGGCAACTCCGTTGCGGGCGTGGCCGCCCTGGACCGCTTCACGACGCTGACCGGCCTTTCCGTTTTTTGACGCGCCGCTCGCGCGGCTCGGCCCTGGCGGGCCTCCCCGGTTTCGCGCCGCTGCTCCGGACTCCGTCCGCCGGCCCCGGGCGGAGCCGTTGCCCGCGCCCGCCGGGGCTACTCGGGAGCCAGGGTGAGTTCGTAGCGGCGGCCGTGGCGGACGCCGTTGGGGAGCAGGAAGCGGTCCGCCAGGGTCATGCCCAGGCGTTCCGCCACCGCGATCGAGCGGCGGTTCTCGTCGTTGATCATCGCCACCACCTGTCCGACCCCGGCCGCGCGCACCCGCTCCAGCGTGGCCAGGGCCGCGGCGTACGCGTAGCCCTTGCCCCACGCGGAGCGGCCCAGGCGCCAGCCGATCTCGATCTCGCCGACCGGGCCCCACGCCTTCTCCTGCGGCCACGGCTGCGCGCCGGTGAAGCCGATCACCGCGCCCTGCGCGTCCAGCAGCGTCCACAGGCAGAAGCCGAGCTGTGCGTCGTGCAGCCGCTGCCGCGCCGTGAACTCCTCGTACAGGGACAGCTCGGCGGGGCCGCCGAGGAACTCCATGACGTCGGGGTCGTCGAAGACCTCGTGCCAGGCCCGCGCGTCCTCGTCGGTCGGTACGCGCAGCCGGACGGCGGGGAGCGAGGTGGGCGAGGTGGGTGACGTGGGCGAAGCGGTCATCGGGGCAGCCCTTCGGGTTCGTGATCTCTCTCGCTGCATAGACTGCACATGTCCCGTGCCGTTGGGCACCCCTTATCGAGCCTTCGGGAGACCCCGCAGTGACCGAGCCCCTCTCCGAACACTCCGCGGATGTGATCGTCGTCGGGGCCGGGCCCGCCGGCTCGACCACCGCCTATTACCTCGCCAAGGCCGGACTCGACGTCCTGCTGCTGGAGAAGACGGCGTTCCCGCGCGAGAAGGTCTGCGGCGACGGTCTGACCCCGCGCGCCACCAAGCAGCTGGTGGCGATGGGCATCGACGTCTCCGAAGAGGCCGGCTGGCTCCGCAACAAGGGCCTGCGGATCATCGGCGGCGGCCAGCGGCTCCAGCTGGACTGGCCGGAACTCGCCTCCTTCCCGGACTACGGACTCGTCCGCAAGCGCGACGACTTCGACGAGACCCTGGCCCGCCAGGCCCAGAAGGCCGGCGCCCGCCTGTACGAGCGCTGCAACGTCGGCGAGCCCGTCCGCGACCCGCGCACCGGCCACATCACCGGCGTGCAGGCGAAGCTGGGCGAGGAGAAGACCCCGGTCACCTTCAGCGCCCCGCTCGTGGTCGCCGCCGACGGCAACTCCTCGCGGCTGTCCCTCGCGATGGGCCTGCACCGGCGCGAGGACCGCCCGATGGGCGTCGCCGTCCGTACGTACTTCACCTCGCCCCGCCACGACGACGACTACCTGGAGTCCTGGCTGGAGCTGTGGGACCGGCGCGGCGCGCAGGACCGGCTGCTGCCCGGCTACGGCTGGATCTTCGGCATGGGCGACGGCACGTCCAACGTCGGCCTCGGCATCCTCAACTCCTCCTCCGCCTTCCGGGAGCTGGACTGGCGCGAGGTCCTCAAGGCCTGGTGCGCGTCCATGCCGGAGGACTGGGGCTACACCCCCGAGAACATGACGCAGCCGATCCGCGGCGCGGCCCTGCCGATGGCCTTCAACCGGCAGCCGCACTACACCAAGGGCCTGCTGCTGGTCGGCGACGCGGGCGGGCTCGTCAACCCGTTCAACGGCGAGGGCATCGCGTACGCGATGGAATCCGGTCAGATCGCCGCCGACGTCATCGTGCAGGCGCACGCCCGGGCCACCCCGGCCCAGCGCGAGCTGGCGCTGCACAGCTACCCGAAGGTGCTCAAGGAGACGTACGGCGGCTACTACTCGCTGGGCCGCGCCTTCGTGAAGCTGATCGGCAACCCGAAGGTCATGAAGGTCGCCGCGCAGCGCGGCCTGACGCACCCGGTGCTGATGCGGTTCACGCTGAAGATGCTGGCCAACCTGACCGACCCGGCGGGCGGCGACGCGATGGACCGCATCATCAACGGCCTCTCGAAGGTGGCCCCCAAGGCCTGAGGGCGAGTCCTACGGAGCGGGTCGGGCCGGGTTTGCTCCGGTTCGGCCCGCTTCGTCGTCTTCGGGCGTGCCGGGCTCTCCGCCGTGGACCGTCCGTACGCAGCGGGCCACCAGCACCGCGCCCCACAGCAGCAGCGCGAACGCAACGGACCAGCCGAGCCCCAGGATGACGGGATGTCCGGGTTTGTGCCACGGGCGGGTGGTGTTCAGCAGCCAGCCGCCGACGGCGAGCAGGAAGAGCCCGGTGGCGGCAGGTACGGGGGTGGGGTCGGGGGTGCCGTCGTGCTCCTCGTACGCGTCGGTCATCACGGTCCGCCACCTCCTGGCCTGAATCGAGCGCTGCGCCCTGCCATCCTCTCAGGGCGCCGGCGAACGCGGAAAGGGCCGGCACTCCGCCCCCGAGCGGGGGAGTGCCGGCCCTCGGGCCGTACTGGGACGTGCCGGGACGCGCTGAGAGGGGCTCGGGAGCCCCTGGGGAGCCTCAGGGGCGGCCGGCGGACGTCAGGGAGCTCAGAGGACGCGGCGGGCGCCCGTCGGCGGGTCGTAGCTCAGGGAGCGCTCGACGACGCCCGTGCCGGAGTTCTGGGCGCCCACGAACTTGCCGCCGCCGACGTAGATGGCGACGTGGTAGGCGCTGCCGCTGGGGCCCCAGTACAGGATGTCGCCCGGCTGGAGGGCGCTCAGGGAGACCGCGGAGCCCCTGGTGGACTGGTCCTGCGACACGCGCGGCAGGGAGACGCCGACCTGGCGGTAGGCGGCCTGGACGAGGCCGGAGCAGTCGAACGAGCCGTTCGCGCCGGTGCCGCCGCTGATGTACGCCTTGCCGACCTGCGCGCGGACGTAGTTGACGATCGCGGCGGCGGAGCCGGTCGCGGGGGCGGTGACGGTGCCCGAGCCCTGCTCGCCGGAGTCGGACGCGGAGGCGTTCTGCAGCGAGGTGCGCGACGAGCTGCGGGTGGCGCGCTCGGCCTCGGCCTTGCGGTCCGCCTCCTGCTTCGCCTTCTTCTCGGCGTCGGCCTTCTGGGCGTCTTCCTTGGCCTTCTTGGCCTCGGCGGCGGCGCCCGTACGGGCCTGCTCCTCCTGGGTGCGCAGCTCACCGGTGACGGCGGCGGCGGCCGTGTTCTCGGCGGCGGTGGTGACGGCGGAGGAGACGTCGGCGGCCAGATCCAGGTTCAGGACCGGCATTTCGAGCGTCGTCTCGGTCACGGGCTCGGACGGGGACGCGCTCGCCGTGCCGGCCATCGCCAGGGTGCTGAGGACGCCACCGGCAACTCCGGCGCGGACCGCGAGCTTCGAGGCGCTGCGACGGGGCTTCCGGTGGCTGGGTATGTGAGCGGTGTGGGACATGAGGACAACCGCTATCAGGGGGTCCGGGTTTCCTTCAAGAAACGTGGTCTGCGCCACAGTTGTCCGCGAACCGGGCTAACCGGGCGCGTCGCGCGTCTTATTGACGCCGTAACGGACGTATCGGACACGCCGTCACAAGGCTGTGATCAAGGGGTTTCTGTAATAAGTCCGAATTGATCCACGACCTACCATCCATGCGGACAGATGGCCAAGCCCGCTTTCGGAACCGATTATTCGGAGTGGCGCAGGTCACAGAACCGTCTCACTGTGAGGGTGCTGTGGCCCGTCCGTGATCCGTCCGTGAACTTCCCGTGGGGTGGCACCCCCGGCGGGCCGGCCGCCCGCGCCCGCCGCTCGTGAACGCGCGCACGCGTCCCGCCCCTCTTCGGGTCCGTCCACTCCCGTCCCCGGGGCCTCCCCCGGCCGGGCGACGGCGATTTCCTTTACCGTGCAAGGCTTGATCTCGCAAATTTGCCTGCACCCGCCATCGTTTGATAGTGCCGTCAGCCTTCTACCTGCGGTAACGGGGCCAGATGTCACCTTTGGTGATCATGTGGATGCTTCGCGTATGAAGATCACAGCTCATCGGACTTCATGATCGTTCGTCAGGTGGTGGAGATCACAAACTCGTTGTTGTTACCCGTGTCGCAGATCACAGACCACCGGGCATAAGATGCGCAGCAGTCCGGCTTGTGAACTGCCTCACATGCGATCTCGTCGAGTTGGGCGATCTTCGCGGGGCGGCTCGCTCGGCGCCGGCACAGCGGTCCAACGGTCAAGGACGACTGGAAGGAGCGAGGAGCGTGAATGCGTACGCGCCCATCCTCGTGCTCGGCGCCCTCGGCGCAGGGTTTGCGATCTTCTCCGTGGTCATGGCCACGCTGATCGGCCCAAAACGGTACAACCGGGCGAAGCTTGAGGCGTACGAGTGCGGCATCGAGCCGACGCCCACGCCGGCCGGCGGCGGTCGCTTCCCCATCAAGTACTACCTGACGGCGATGCTCTTCATCGTCTTCGACATCGAAGTTGTCTTCCTCTACCCCTGGGCCGTCACCTTCGACTCCCTGGGGATCTTCGGGCTCGTCGAGATGCTGCTCTTCGTGCTCACCGTCTTCGTCGCCTACGCCTACGTGTGGCGCCGCGGCGGCCTGGAATGGGACTGAGGGGCTGAATTTCCCATGGGACTGGAAGAGAAGCTGCCGAGCGGCTTTCTGCTGACCACCGTCGAACAGGCCGCGGGCTGGGTGCGCAAGTCATCCGTGTTCCCCGCGACCTTCGGCCTGGCCTGCTGCGCCATCGAGATGATGACCACCGGAGCGGGCCGGTACGACCTGGCCCGCTTCGGCATGGAGGTCTTCCGCGGATCCCCGCGCCAGGCCGATCTGATGATCGTGGCCGGTCGGGTCAGCCAGAAGATGGCGCCGGTGCTGCGGCAGGTGTACGACCAGATGCCCGCTCCCAAATGGGTCATCTCCATGGGGGTTTGCGCATCTTCAGGCGGAATGTTCAATAACTACGCGATTGTCCAGGGCGTCGACCACATCGTCCCGGTGGACATCTATCTCCCCGGCTGCCCGCCGCGCCCCGAGATGCTGCTCGACGCGATCCTCAAGCTCCACCAGAAGATCCAGGGCGGAAAGCTCGGCGTGAATCAGGAAGAGGCGGCGCGCGAGGCGGAGGCGGCGGCCCTCAAGGCCCTCCCCACGATCGAGATGAAGGGGCTGCTCCGGTGAGCGAGACCTCCCCCGGCACCGACGACAACGGCACCGGGAACAACGTTCCTGCCCCGCGGGGCTCCGCCGGCGGCCCTGAGGTGATCGGCGTCCGCAAGGGCATGTTCGGCGCCCGGGGCGGCGGTGACACCAGCGGTTACGGCGGCCTCGTCCGCACCGTGGCCATGCCCGGCGCGAGCCACCGCCCGTACGGCTCGTACTTCGACGAGGTCGTCGACGAGCTCGAAGGGGCCCTGGAGGAGCAGGACCTGCTCCCGGAGAACGCGATCGAGAAGGTCGTCGTCGACCGGGGCGAGCTGACGCTCCACATCGCCCGCGAGCACCTCGTCCGCGTCGCGAAGACCCTGCGCGACGACCCGGCCCTGCGCTTCGAGCTCTGCACCGGGGTGTCCGGCGTCCACTTCCCCGACGACAAGAGCCGCGAGCTGCACGCCGTCTACCACCTGCGCTCGATCACCCACGGCCGGGTGGTGCGCGTGGAGGTCACGGCCCCGGACGCCGACCCGCACGTCCCGTCGCTCGTCTCCGTCTACCCGACGAACGACTGGCACGAGCGCGAGACGTACGACTTCTTCGGCCTGGTCTTCGACGGGCACCCGGCGCTCACCCGGATCATGATGCCGGACGACTGGCAGGGCTTCCCGCAGCGCAAGGACTACCCGCTCGGCGGCATCCCCATCGAGTACAAGGGCGCCCAGATCCCGGCTCCCGACCAGCGGAGGTCGTACAGCTGATGTCAACGTCAAACAACGCCTCCTCGGACCACGCGGCCTCCCGGGAGACCACCGAAGGCACCGTCTACACCGTCACCGGCGGCGACTGGGACGAGATCGTCCAGTCCGCGGCGAAGGCCGACGACGAGCGGATCGTCGTCAACATGGGCCCGCAGCACCCGTCCACCCACGGCGTGCTCCGGCTGATCCTGGAGATCGACGGCGAGACGGTCACCGAGGCCCGCTGCGGCATCGGCTACCTGCACACCGGCATCGAGAAGAACCTCGAATTCCGGAACTGGACGCAGGGCACCACCTTCGTGACGCGCATGGACTACCTGACGCCGTTCTTCAACGAGACGGCGTACTGCCTCGGCGTCGAGAAGCTGCTCGGCATCACCGACCAGATCCCGGACCGCGCCACCGTCATCCGCGTCCTGCTGATGGAGCTCAACCGGCTCTCCTCCCACCTGGTGTGCATCGCCACCGGCGGCATGGAGCTGGGCGCGACCACGATCATGATCTACGGGTTCCGGGACCGCGAGCTGATCCTCGACATCTTCGAGCTGATCACCGGCCTGCGCATGAACCACGCGTTCGTCCGCCCCGGCGGCCTCGCCCAGGACCTGCCCCCGGGCGCCGTGGACCAGCTGCGCGACTTCCTCAAGACCATGAAGAAGAACCTGCCGGAGTACGACAAGCTCGCCACCGGCAACCCCATCTTCAAGGCCCGCATGCAGGACGTCGGCTACCTCGACCTCACCGGCTGCATGGCGCTGGGCGCCACCGGCCCGATCCTGCGCTCCGCCGGTCTGCCGCACGACCTGCGCAAGTCGGACCCGTACTGCGGGTACGAGACGTACGAGTTCGACGTGCCGACCACCGAGAGCTGCGACTCGTACGGGCGGTTCCTGATCCGCCTGGAGGAGATGCGCCAGTCCCTGCGGATCGTCGAGCAGTGCCTGGAGCGGCTGGAGCCGGGCCCGGTCATGGTCGCCGACAAGAAGATCGCCTGGCCGGCGCAGCTCGCGATGGGCCCGGACGGCCTCGGCAACTCGCTCGACCACATCAAGAACATCATGGGCACCTCCATGGAGGCCCTCATCCACCACTTCAAGCTGGTGACCGAGGGCTTCCGGGTGCCGGCCGGGCAGGCGTACGCGGCAGTCGAGTCGCCCAAGGGCGAGCTCGGAGTCCACATCGTTTCCGACGGCGGCACCCGCCCCTACCGGGTCCACTTCCGCGACCCGTCCTTCACCAACCTGCAGGCCATGGCCGCGATGTGCGAGGGCGGCCAGGTCGCCGACGTCATCGTCGCCGTCGCCTCCATCGACCCCGTGATGGGAGGCGTCGACCGATGACCGACGTCCAACTGGGGATGCCGCAGCTTCCCGCCCCCGACTTCCCGGCCGACGTACGCGCCCGGCTCGAAGCGGACGCGAAGGAGGTCATCGCCCGCTACCCCGACAGCCGGTCCGCGCTGCTGCCGCTGCTGCACCTGACCCAGGCCGAGGAGGGCTTCGTCTCGCGCACCGGCATCCGGTTCTGCGCCGAGGTGCTGGGCCTGACCACCGCCGAGGTCACCGCCGTGGCCACCTTCTACACGATGTACCGGCGCAAGGCCTCGGGCGACTACCAGGTCGGCGTCTGTACGAACACCCTGTGCGCGGTCATGGGCGGCGACGCGATCTTCGACGAGCTCAAGCAGCACCTCGGGGTCGGCAACAACGAGACCACCCCGGACGGCAAGGTCACGCTGGAGCACATCGAGTGCAACGCGGCCTGCGACTACGCCCCCGTGGTGATGGTCAACTGGGAGTTTTTCGACAACCAGACCCCCGAGTCCGCCAAGGCCATGGTCGACGACCTGATCGCCGGCCGGCCCGTCGCGCCGACCCGGGGCGCGCCGCTGTGCACGTACAAGGAGACGGCCCGGATCCTGGCCGGCTTCCCGGACGAGCGCGAGGGCGCGGTCGAGGCGAGCGGCGGCGCCGGCCCCGCCTCCCTGATCGGGCTGCGCATCGCGCGCGGCGAGACCCCGCAGCTCGGCAAGGTCGTGCACCCGCGTGGTGAGGCTTCTGCTGCCACCGAGGAGGGGGAGTGATGACGGTGACTGCCGAAATGCATGAGAACGGCGCCCCGGAGAAGCTGCTGGCGCCCGTGCTGTCGGCCTTCTGGGACGAGCCGCAGTCGTGGACGCTGGAGACCTACCGGCGGCACGAGGGATACGAGGGCCTGCGCAAGGCGCTCGCGATGACCCCGGACGACCTCATCGCATACGTGAAGGACTCCGGTCTGCGCGGGCGCGGCGGCGCGGGCTTCCCCACCGGAATGAAGTGGCAGTTCATCCCGCAGGGCGACGGAAAGCCGCACTACCTCGTCGTGAACGCGGACGAGTCGGAGCCGGGAACCTGCAAGGACATCCCCCTTCTCTTCGCCAACCCGCACTCCCTCATCGAGGGAATGATCATTGCCTGCTACGCGATCCGGTCGGAGCACGCCTTCATCTACCTGCGCGGCGAGGTCGTGCCGGTGCTGCGGCGCCTGCACGAGGCGGTGCGCGAGGCGTACGAGGCCGGCTACCTCGGGGAAAACGTTCTCGGGAGCGGACTGAATCTCGACATCACGGTGCACGCGGGGGCGGGCGCGTACATCTGCGGTGAGGAGACGGCACTCCTCGACTCCCTCGAAGGCCGGCGCGGTCAGCCCCGGCTGCGTCCCCCCTTCCCTGCCGTCGAGGGGCTCTACGCGTGCCCCACTGTCGTCAACAACGTGGAGTCGATCGCCTCGGTTCCCGCGATCCTGAACCGGGGCAAGGACTGGTTCAAGGCGATGGGCACCGAGAAGTCCCCCGGCTTCACCCTGTACTCGCTCTCCGGGCACGTCGCCGGACCCGGCCAGTACGAGGCCCCGCTCGGCATCACCCTGCGCCAGCTGCTCGACATGAGCGGCGGGATGCGCCCCGGACACCGGCTGAAGTTCTGGACCCCGGGCGGCTCCTCCACCCCGATGTTCACGGCCGAGCACCTGGACGTGCCGCTGGACTACGAGGGCGTCGGCGCGGCCGGCTCCATGCTCGGCACCAAGGCGCTGCAGTGCTTCGACGAGACGACCTGCGTGGTGCGGGCCGTCACCCGCTGGACCGAGTTCTACGCCCACGAGTCCTGCGGCAAGTGCACCCCCTGCCGCGAAGGCACCTACTGGCTGGTCCAGTTGCTGCGCGACATCGAGGCCGGCAAGGGCGTCATGTCGGACCTCGACAAGCTGAACGACATCGCCGACAACATCAACGGCAAGTCGTTCTGCGCGCTCGGAGACGGCGCCGCCAGCCCGATCTTCTCCTCGCTCAAGTACTTCCGCGAGGAGTACGAGCAGCACATCACGGGCAAGGGCTGCCCCTTCGACCCCAAGAAGTCGACCCTCTGGGCTGACACGGAGGTGAACGCATGACCGTCACCACTAATGCTCCGACCGGTGGCGGAGAGGCTGCCGGGCGGCCCGAGGCCGCCGAAAACACGGTCTCCCTGACCATCGACGGCATCGAACTGTCGGTGCCCAAGGGGACCCTGGTCATCCGGGCCGCCGAGCAGATCGGCATCGAGATCCCCCGGTTCTGCGACCACCCCCTCCTCGACCCGGTGGGCGCCTGCCGCCAGTGCATCGTCGAGGTCGAGGGCCAGCGCAAGCCGATGGCCTCCTGCACCATCACCTGCACGGACGGCATGGTCGTCAAGACGCAGCTGACCTCCCCGGTCGCCGAGAAGTCCCAGCGCGGGGTGATGGAGCTGCTGCTCATCAACCACCCGCTGGACTGCCCGGTCTGCGACAAGGGCGGCGAGTGCCCGCTGCAGAACCAGGCGATGTCCCACGGGCAGAGCGACTCGCGTTTCGAGGGCAAGAAGCGCACGTACGAGAAGCCGGTCCCCATCTCCACCCAGGTGCTGCTGGACCGCGAGCGGTGCGTCCTGTGCGCGCGCTGCACCCGCTTCTCCACGCAGGTCGCGGGCGACCCGATGATCGAGATGCTCGAACGCGGGGCGCTCCAGCAGATCGGCACCGGCGAGGGCGACCCCTTCGAGTCGTACTTCTCCGGCAACACCATCCAGATCTGCCCCGTCGGCGCCCTCACCTCCGCCGCCTACCGGTTCCGCTCCCGCCCGTTCGACCTCGTCTCCTCCCCGAGCGTGTGCGAGCACTGCGCGGGCGGTTGCGCGACCCGGACCGACCACCGCCGCGGCAAGGTGATGCGCCGGATGGCCGCCGAGGACCCCGAGGTCAACGAGGAGTGGATCTGCGACAAGGGCCGCTTCGGGTTCCGCTACGCGCAGCGCCCGGACCGGCTCACCACCCCGCTGGTGCGCGGCGCCGACGGGATCCTCGCCCCGGCGAGCTGGCCCGAGGCCCTGGAGGCCGCGGCCGCCGGGCTCGCCGCCGCGCGCGGCCGGGCCGGGGTGCTGACCGGCGGGCGGCTCACCGTCGAGGACGCGTACGCGTACGCCAAGTTCGCCCGCGTCGTCCTCGACACCAACGACATCGACTTCCGGGCCCGGATCCACAGCGCGGAGGAGGCCGAGTTCCTGGCCGCCACCGTGGCCGGCACCGGCAAGGACCTCGACGGCCGCGGTGTGACGTACGCGAAGCTGGAGGCGGCGCCCGCCGTCCTGCTCGCCGGCATCGAGTCCGAGGAGGAGGCCCCGGGCGTCTTCCTGCGGCTGCGCAAGGCCCACCGCAAGCACAAGCAGCGGACCTTCGCCCTCGCCCCGTTCGCCACCCGCGGGCTGGAGAAGGCGGGCGGCACCCTGCTGGCCGCCGCCCCCGGCACCGAGCCCGAGTGGCTGGCCGCCCTGGCCTCCCGGACCGGCCTGGAGGCCGGCGGGGCCGAGGCCGCCGACGCGCTGCGCCAGTCCGGCGCGGTCATCGTCGTCGGGGAGCGGCTGGCCGGCGTGCCCGGCGCGCTGACCGCCGCGGTACGGGCCGCCGCCGCCACCGGAGCGCAGCTCGTGTGGATCCCGCGCCGGGCCGGCGAGCGGGCCGCCGTCGAGGCGGGCGCCCTGCCGTCGCTGCTGCCGGGCGGCCGTCCGGCCACCGACCCGCGGGCCCGCGACGAGGTCGCCACCGCCTGGGGGCTGGACGAACTCCCGCACCGCTACGGCCGCGACACCGGCCAGATCGTCGAAGCCGCCGCCGGGCGCGAGCTCTCCGCCCTGCTGGTCGGGGGCGTCGAGGTCGCCGACCTGCCGGACCCGGCCCGGGCGCTGGTCGCCCTCCAGGAGGCCTTCGTGGTCTCGCTGGAACTGCGGCCCGGCCAGGTCACCGACCACGCGGACGTGGTCCTGCCCGTGGCGGCCGTCGCCGAGAAGGCCGGTGCGTTCATCAACTGGGAGGGCAGGGTCCGGCCGTTCGAGGCCGCCCTCAAGCCCGACCAGATGACCCGCCGGCTCGCCCCCGCCGACGCCCGCGTGCTGCACATGCTGGCCGACGCGGCCGACCGGCCGATCGCGCTGCCCGACGTACACGCCGTACGCCGCGAGCTCGACGCGCTCGGCCCGTGGGCCGGGGAACGCGCCGCCGAGCACTCCGCGGACACCGCGCCGCTGCCCCGCCCCGGAGCGGGCGAGGCGGTCCTCGCGGGCCACCGGCTCCTGCTCGACCTGGGCCGGCTCCAGGAAGGCGACGATGCCCTGGCCGGCACCCGGCACGAGGCGAGCGCCCGGCTCTCGGCCGCCACGGCCGCCGAGACCGGCGTCAAGGACGGCGACGCCCTCGCGGTGACCGGCCCGGCCGGCTCCGTGGAACTCCCGCTGCGGATCACCGAGATGCCCGACCGGGTGGTCTGGCTCCCGCTGAACTCCACCGGGCACGGCGTCCTCGCCGACACCGGGGCCCACCCGGGCACCCTCGTACGGATCGGCCCGGCGACCCCGGCCGACAGCAGCGGCACCCCTGCGGAGGTGGGCGCGTGAACGCGGTACAGCTCGCGGCCGAGGACCTCTCCCTGTTCGGCAGGGACGTCTGGTGGCTCGTCGTCGTCAAGGCGGTGTTCTGCTTCGCCTTCCTGATGGTGACCGTGCTCTTCTCCATCGTGTGGGAGCGCAAGGTCGTCGCCTGGATGCAGCTGCGCATCGGCCCCAACCGGCACGGCCCCTGGGGCATGCTTCAGTCGCTCGCCGACGGTGTGAAGCTGATGCTCAAGGAAGACATCATCGTCAAGCGGGCCGACAAGGTGGTGTACGTCCTGGCCCCGATCATCGCGGCGATCCCGGCCTTCATGGCCATCGCGGTGATCCCGTTCGGCCCGGCCGACGACGAGGTCTCGATCTTCGGCCAGCGCACCACGATGCAGCTCACCGACCTGCCGATCGCGATGCTCTACATCCTCGCGGTCGCCTCGGTCGGCATCTACGGCATCGTCCTCGCCGGCTGGTCCTCGGGCTCGACGTACCCGCTGCTCGGCGGCCTGCGCTCCTGCGCGCAGATGATCTCGTACGAGATCGCGATGGGCGCGGCCTTCGCCTCGGTCTTCCTCTACTCCGGGTCGATGTCGACCTCGGCGATCGTGGAGGCGCAGGCGGACCGCTGGTACATCGTGCTGCTGCCGGTCTCGTTCATCATCTACGTCATCACGATGGTCGGCGAGACGAACCGCGCGCCGTTCGACATGCCGGAGTCCGAGGGCGACCTCGTCGGCGGGTTCAACACCGAGTACTCCTCCATCAAGTTCGCGCTGTTCATGCTGGCCGAGTACGTCAACATGGTCACCGTCTCGGCGGTCTCGGTCACCCTCTTCCTCGGCGGCTGGCGGGCCCCGTACCCGATCAGCCACTTCTGGGAGGGCGCGAACCACGGCTGGTGGCCGATGCTCTGGTTCGTCATCAAGGTCCAGCTGCTGCTCTTCTTCTTCATCTGGCTGCGCGGCACGCTGCCCCGCGTGCGCTACGACCAGCTGATGAAGCTCGGCTGGAAGGTCCTGATCCCGGTCTCCGTGGTCTGGCTGATGCTGGTCGCGACCGTCCGGGCGCTGCGCAACGAGAGTTACGACTTCTCGGAGATCGTCCTGTACGTCGGCGGCGCGGTCGTCGCGATCCTGCTGCTGTCCTTCGTCGCGGACCTCTTCCGCGACCGGAAGGAGAAGGTGGCCGCCGAGCGGGCCGACGAGGCCGCCGGGGCCGAGCCGTTCGACCCGCTGGCGGGCGGGTTCCCCGTACCGCCCAAGCCCGGCCAGCACCTGGCACCCGTACCGCGCAGGCGGCCTCGCAGTGAGCGGGAGCTGATTGTCAGTGGCGGGACGAATACTGACAGTGACCGAGAGGAGGGTGCTGAGAATGTCTGACAAGTCTGATGCCGAACAGGGCGAGAAGTGGCAGAACCCGGTGGCCGGCTTCGGCGTGACCTTCAAGGCCATGTTCAAGAAGCGCCTCACCGAGCAGTACCCCGAGCAGCAGAAGACCACCGCTCCGCGCTTCCACGGACGGCACCAGCTGAACCGGCACCCGGACGGCCTGGAGAAGTGCATCGGCTGCGAGCTGTGCGCCTGGGCCTGCCCCGCCGACGCCATCTACGTGGAGGGCGCGGACAACACCGAGGAGGAGCGGTACTCCCCGGGTGAGCGGTACGGGCGGGTCTATCAGATCAACTACGCCCGCTGCATCCTGTGCGGGCTGTGCATCGAGGCCTGCCCGACGCGGGCGCTGACGATGACGAACGAGTTCGAACTGGCCGACTCCAGCCGCGAATCGCTCATCTACACCAAGGAGCAGCTGCTCGCGGGCCTCACCGAGGGCATGGTGGAGTCGCCGCACTCGATCTTCCCGGGCACGGACGAGCAGGACTACTACCGCGGGCTGGTGACGGGGGCGGCTCCGGGGACGGTCCGGCAGGTGGCGCCGAACAAGGATGAAGCGGCCAAGGGCGAGACCGCGGCCGCGTCCGATGCCGAGGAGGTGCAGGCATGAGCGCCCTCGCAGCGGCCACCTCGACCTCCATGGGCGAGGCGGTCCAGTTCTGGGTCCTCGGCACCGTCGCCGTCATCGGCGCGCTGTCCACGATCCTGATGAAGAAGGCCGTGCACAGTGCGCTGAGCCTGGCCGGGACGATGATCGTCCTGGCGGTCTTCTACCTCGCCAACGGGGCGTACTTCCTGGGCGTGGTCCAGGTCATCGTCTACACCGGCGCGATCATGATGCTCTTCCTCTTCGTGGTCATGCTCGTCGGCGTCACCGCCGCCGACTCGCTGAAGGAGACCCTCAAGGGGCAGCGCTGGATGGCCGTCCTGTGCGGGCTCGGCTTCGGCGTCCTGCTGATCGCGGGCCTCGCCAACGCCAAGCTCACCCACTTCAACGGGCTCGGCCGGATCAACTCCGCCGGGAACGTGGAGGGGCTGGCCACGCTCATCTTCACCAAGTACGTGTTCGCCTTCGAGATCACCGGCGCGCTGCTGATCACGGCCGCCGTCGGTGCGATGGTCCTCACCCACCGCGAGCGCACCGAGCGGGCCGCCACGCAGCGCGAGCTCGCCGAGCGGCGCGTGCGCGAGGGCGTCCAGCTCCCGCCGCTGCCCGCGCCCGGCGTCTACGCCCGGCACAACGCGGTGGACGTCGCCGGCCTGCTGCCCGACGGCACCCCGTCCGAGCTGACCGTCAACAAGACGCTGCGCGCCCGCGGCCAGATCCGGGACGTGTCGAGCGAGGCGCTGAACGACCTGAAGGCGCTGGAGCAGGCGTCCGCGGAGCGCCTCGGCCGTGAGGAGGCATCGAAGTGAATCCGGTCAACTACCTGTACCTGGCCGCCCTGCTGTTCACCATCGGCGCGGCCGGAGTGCTCATCCGGAAGAACGCGATCGTGCTGTTCATGTGCATCGAGCTGATGCTCAACGCCTGCAACCTCGCGTTCGTCACCTTCTCCCGGATGCACGGCAACCTCGACGGCCAGATCGTCGCCTTCTTCACGATGGTCGTCGCCGCCGCGGAGGTCGTGGTGGGCCTCGCGATCATCGTGTCCGTGTTCCGTACCCGCCACTCGGCCTCGGTCGACGACGCCAGCCTGATGAAGCTGTAAGGGGCGCTCACAGTGGAGAATCTGATTGGGCTGCTGATCGCGGCGCCCCTGCTCGGAGCGGTGGTGCTGCTGTGCGGCGGCCGGCGCCTCGACAAGGCCGGCCACTGGCTCGGCACCCTGCTCGCCGCCGCCTCCTTCGGCATCGGCGTGGCCCTGTTCGCCGACATGCTCGGACGCAGCGCCGACGACCGGACCCTGTACCAGAAGCTGTACACCTGGATCCCCGTCGAGGGCTTCCAGGCGGACGTCGCCTTCCAGCTCGACCAGCTGTCGATGACGTTCGTCCTGCTGATCACCGGGGTCGGCACGCTCATCCACATCTACTCCATCGGGTACATGGAGCACGACGAGCGCCGCCGCCGCTTCTTCGGCTACCTGAACCTGTTCCTCGCGGCGATGCTCCTGCTGGTCCTCGCCGACAACTACCTGCTGCTGTACGTCGGGTGGGAGGGCGTCGGCCTCGCCTCGTACCTGCTCATCGGCTTCTGGCAGCACAAGCCCAGCGCGGCGACCGCCGCGAAGAAGGCCTTCCTGGTCAACCGGGTCGGCGACATGGGCCTGTCGATCGCGATCATGCTGCTGTTCACCACCTTCGGCACCTTCGCCTTCGGACCGGTCTTCGCCTCGGTGGGGAACGCGACGGAGGGCAAGCTGACGGCGGTCGCCCTGATGCTGCTGCTCGCCGCCTGCGGCAAGTCGGCCCAGGTGCCGCTGCAGTCCTGGCTCGGTGACGCGATGGAGGGCCCGACCCCGGTCTCGGCCCTGATCCACGCGGCGACGATGGTGACGGCGGGCGTGTACCTCATCACCCGCTCCGGGGCGATCTTCAACGCCGCGCCGGACGCGCAGACCGCGGTCGTCGTGGTCGGCGGGGTCACGCTCCTCTTCGGTGCGATCGTCGGTTGCGCGAAGGACGACATCAAGAAGGCCCTCGCCGGCTCGACGATGTCGCAGATCGGGTACATGATCCTGGCAGCGGGCCTCGGCCCCATCGGCTACGCCTTCGCGATCATGCACCTGGTGACGCACGGGTTCTTCAAGGCCGGCCTCTTCCTCGGCGCGGGTTCCGTGATGCACGGGATGAACGACGAGGTGGACATGCGGCGCTACGGCGGACTGCGCAAGTTCATGCCGATCACCTTCGTCACCTTCGGTCTCGGCTACCTCGCCATCATCGGCTTCCCGGGCCTGTCGGGCTTCTGGTCCAAGGACAAGATCATCGAGGCGGCCTTCGCGAAGGGCGGCACCGAGGGCTGGATCCTGGGCGCGGTCACCCTGCTGGGCGCGGCCATCACCGCGTTCTACATGACCCGCGTAATGCTGCTGACCTTCTTCGGCGAGAAGCGCTGGCAGCCGGATGCGGAGGGCCACGAGCCGCACCCGCACGAGTCCCCGAAGTCCATGACCCTCCCGATGGTCGTCCTGGCCTTCGGATCGGTCTTCGCCGGTGCCCTCTTCAGCTTCAACGAGTCCTTCGTGAAGTGGCTGGAGCCCGTCACCTCCTTCGAGCACGGGAACCCGCCGATCGGAGCCGCCGCCATCACCGCCTCGACGGTGGTGGTCCTGCTCATCGGCGTGGGCCTCGCCTACGTCCAGTACGGCAGGAAGCCCGTCCCGGTCGTCGCCCCGCGCGGCAGCTGGGCCACCCGGGCGGCGCGCAAGGACCTGTACCAGGACGACTTCAACCACGTCGTGCTGGTGCGCGGCGGGGAGCACCTGACCCGCTCGCTCGTGTACGTCGACCACAGCCTGGTCGACGGGGTGGTCAACGGGACGGCCGCCTCGGTCGGCGGGGCCTCGGGCCGGCTGCGCAAGCTGCAGAACGGCTACGCCCGCAGCTACGCGGTCTCGATGTTCGGGGGCACGGCGATCCTCATCGCCGCGACCCTGCTGATGAGGGCGGTGTGAGATGAGTTTCCCGCTTCTGACGGTGACGGCCGTGGTCCCCGCGGCCGGCGCCGTCCTGACGGCGGCCGTCCCGGCCGCCCGCAGGACCGCCGCCAAGTGGCTGGCGCTGGTCTTCTCCCTGGCGACGCTGGCCCTGGCCGCGCTCGTCACGGTCCGCTTCGAGCCCGGTGGCGCCCGCTACCAGCTCACCGAATCGCATGCCTGGATCCCCGACTTCGGCGTCCGCTACGAACTGGGCGTCGACGGCATCGGGGTGGCGCTGATCGCGCTCACCGCCCTGCTGATCCCGTTCGTGATCGGGGCCGGCTGGCACGACGCCGACCCGCTGGAGACCGAATCCCCGGCGAACTCGCGCTGGCGGCCGACGCAGGGCTTCTTCGCCCTGATCCTGCTGGTCGAGGCGATGGTGATCATCTCCTTCGAGGCCACCGACGTCTTCCTCTTCTACATCTTCTTCGAAGCCATGCTCATCCCGATGTACTTCCTCATCGGCGGCTTCGGGGACCGGGCCCATGCCGGGTCCGATGAGAACGCGGCCGCGCAGCGTTCGTACGCGGCGGTCAAGTTCCTCCTCTACAACCTGGTCGGCGGCCTCATCATGCTGGCCGCCGTCATCGGCCTGTACGTGGTCGCCGGGAACTTCTCGCTCCAGGAGATCACCGCAGCCCGCGCCGCGGGCACGCTCGACATGGCGACCAACACCGAGCGGCTGCTGTTCCTCGGCTTCTTCTTCGCCTTCGCGGTGAAGGCCCCGCTGTGGCCGCTGCACACCTGGCTGCCGAACGCGATGGGCGAGTCCACCGCCCCGGTCGCCGTCCTGATCACCGCGGTCGTCGACAAGGTCGGCACGTTCGCGATGCTCCGCTTCTGTCTCGGGCTGTTCCCCGACGCCAGCAAGTGGGCCACGCCGGCCATCCTCGTCCTGGCCCTGATCAGCATCGTCTACGGCGCGCTGGTCGCGGTCGGGCAGCGGGACATCAAGCGGCTGGTCGCGTACGCGTCGATCTCCCACTTCGGGTTCATCATCATGGGCATCTTCGCGATGACCTCCCAGGGACAGTCGGGCGCGACGCTGTACATGGTCAACCACGGGATCTCGACGGCCGCGCTGATGCTGGTGGCCGGCTTCCTGATCTCGCGCCGCGGCTCCCGGCTCATCGCCGACTACGGCGGTGTGCAGAAGGTGGCCCCGGTACTGGCCGGCACCTTCCTGATCGGTGGCCTCGCCACCCTGTCGCTGCCGGGCCTCGCGCCCTTCGTCAGTGAATTCCTGGTCCTGGTCGGCACGTTCGCCCGGTACCCCGTCATCGGCATCATCGCCACCATCGGCATCGTGCTGGCCGCGCTCTACACCCTGGTGCTCTACCAGCGCACGATGACCGGCCCCGTGAAGGAGGAGGTCCGCACCATGAAGGACCTGCGCCTGCGCGAGGTGCTGGTGGTCGCCCCGCTGATCGTGCTGCTGATCGGGCTGGGCGTGTACCCGAAGCCGCTCACCCAGATCGTCAACCCGGCGGTGGAGCACACCATGTCCGACGTACACGAGAAGGACCCGAAGCCACAGGTGGCCGTCGAGGCCAAGAACGGGGAGGCGGCGAAGTGAGCACGATGGCTGCTGCCCAAGGGCTGCTGACGCTGGCGGCCGGGGAGCCGGTCGACCGGATCCCGGCCCCGCACATCGAGTACGCGCAGCTCGCGCCCACGCTGATCGTGGTGGGCGCGGCGGTCCTCGGAGTCCTCGTCGAGGCCTTCGTACCGCGCAAGTCCCGCTACTACGTCCAGGTGTTCCTCGCCGTCGCCGCGCTGGCCTCGGCCTTCGCGGCGGTCGTCGGCCTCGCCGCCGGCGGGTACGGCAGCGACAAGGCGCACATCGCGGCGATGGGCGCCGTGGCCGTGGACGGCCCGGCGCTGTTCCTCCAGGGCATCATCCTGCTGTCCGCGATCGTCGCGGTCTTCACCTTCGCCGAGCGGCGCCTGGACCCGGCCGCCCACGGCAACCGGGTGGACTCCTTCGCCGCGCAGGCGGCGTCCGTACCGGGCAGCGAGAGCGAGAAGGCCGCCGTCAAGGCGGGCTTCACCACCACCGAGGTCTTCCCGCTGGCGCTGTTCGCAGTCTCCGGCATGCTGGTCTTCCCGGCGGCCAACGACCTGCTGACGCTGTTCGTGGCCCTGGAGGTCTTCTCCCTCCCGCTGTACCTGCTCTGCGCCGTCGCCCGCCGCCAGCGGCTGATGTCACAGGAGGCGGCGGTCAAGTACTTCCTGCTCGGCGCCTTCTCCTCGGCCTTCCTCCTCTTCGGCATCGCCCTGGTCTACGGGTACGCGGGCTCGGTCTCGTACGCGGCCATCGCCGACGTGGTCGACGGCACGGTCACCAAGATCGACCCGGCGCTCGCCGACACCATGGGCAACGACGCGCTGCTGCTGATCGGCGGGGCGCTGATCCTGACGGGCCTGCTCTTCAAGGTCGGCGCGGTCCCGTTCCACATGTGGACCCCGGACGTCTACCAGGGCGCCCCGACCCCGGTCACGGGCTTCATGGCGGCGGCGACGAAGGTGGCCGCGTTCGGCGCGCTGCTCCGGCTGCTGTACGTGGTCCTGCCGGGCCTGCGGTGGGACTGGCGGCCGGTGATGTGGGGCGTGGCGATCCTGACGATGCTGGCGGGCGCCGTGATCGCGGTGACCCAGACCGACGTCAAGCGGCTGCTGGCGTACTCCTCGATCGCGCACGCGGGCTTCATCCTGGCCGGTGTGATCGCGACGTCGGCGCAGGGCGTCCAGTCAGTCCTCTTCTACCTGCTCGCGTACTCCTTCGTGACGATCGGCGCCTTCGCGGTGATCACGCTGGTGCGCGACGCGGGCGGGGAGGCCACGCACCTGTCCAAGTGGGCCGGCCTGGGCCGCCGTTCGCCGCTGACGGCGGCGGTCTTCGCGGTGTTCCTGCTGGCCTTCGCCGGCATCCCGCTGACCTCGGGCTTCTCCGGCAAGTTCGCCGTGTTCAAGGCGGCGGCGGAGGGCGGCGCCGGGGTGCTGGTCGTGGTCGGTGTGATCTCGTCCGCGATCGCCGCGTTCTTCTACATCCGGGTGATCGTCCTGATGTTCTTCAGCGAGCCGAAGGCGGACGGCCCGACGGTGGCCGTCCCCTCCCCGCTGACGATGACGACGATCGCGGTGGGCGTGGCGGTGACCCTGGTCCTGGGCGTGGCCCCGCAGTACTTCCTGGACCTGGCGGGTCAGGCGAGCACGTTCGTCCGGTAGCCGTACGGCGTACGTGTCAGGGCCCGGCTCCCTTCGGGGAGCCGGGCCCTTTGCCGTGTGCCGGTTACTCCGGCCCCCGCCGTTTCGGCCAGATCTCGGTGAGGTCCAGGTCGATGGGGAAGGGGACGGAGACCTTCAGCCGGTCATGGAAGATCCCGGTACTCGTATAGGAACCGGTGGCCGGTTCGCGCTCGAAGACGTAGACCACTGCCCGGCCATCCTGGTTCTCGACCCGCCAGAAGTGGGGGATATTGGCGCGGGCGTACTTCACGGGTTTGGTCTCGCGGTCACGGCTGATCGATTCCGGGGACACCACTTCAATCGCGAGCCGGACGGACTCGGCCGGAAGCCGGGTCTGATCGGGATCCTCGTCGTCTTCCGCGGGTACCACGATGACATCCGGCTCAGGACGGTTCCGACGGTCGATGTCGATGGTGAACTTCCGAAGCACATCGAGCCCGTCCGGTGCCAAGGCGCTCAGCTGCCGTTCGAAGAAACTCACCGCACGCACGTGGAAACGGGTCTGCGGACTCACGAAAATCAGGCTCCCGTCGATCAGCTCCGTGTGCGGAGGCAGATTCGGAAGCGTGTCCAGGTCATCGGCAGTCCAGCCGCCCGCGGGCGGGATCGGCCAGCTGTATTCCGGGTTCATCAGTGCTCCCATGAACTGGAGTCTCGCGAGTCGGTCCAGCGTATCGCCGGGGATCGTTGGAGGACCGTACTCGCGTGTGAACGGTGTCGTGCTGTTGACGGAGTCAGTGGCGATTGGCATATGCGCGGACATCCGCGTCCGGGTCCGAGGCGGCCGTGGACAGGGCCGTGCGGGCCTCGGAGACGGTGTGGTGGGTGCGGAGGGAGAGGACGGCGGCCTTGCGGACGTCCGCGTTGTCGTCCTTCAGGGCCGTGGCCAGGGGGGCGACGGCCGTGGCGGGGTCGGCCGCCGCGAGGGCGGTGGCGGCGCCGGTGCGGACCTGCCATGCGGGGTCGGCCAGGGCGGCCACGGCCGTGGCGGCGTACGGGGCCGGGCAGCCGGTGGCGGCCAGCGCCGCCAGGGCCGCGGCCCGGACCAGCGGGTCCGGGTCCGTGAGGAGCGGGTCCAGCGGGTCCGGGGCCGGGGCGTGGACCGCCGCGAGCCCCTTGGCCACCGCGACCCGGACCTCCCGGGCCGGGTCCGCCGCGGCCCGCGCCAGGGCCGGGACGGCGTCCACCGAGACCAGCGCCCGTACGGCATGGATACGGACCTCCGGGTCGGGGTCCGCGAGGGACTGCGCGTACAGGCCGGCGCCACCGAGCCGCAGCGCGCGCAGGGCCTCCAGGGCGGCCGCGCGCACCACCGGATCCGGTACGGGGAGCGCCGCGCGCAGGGCGGCCCCGAGCTCCGGGTCCCCGGGCAGGACCTCCAGCAGCTCCCGCAGCGAGCCCGCGGCGGCCGCCCGTACGGCAGGATCCGCATCGCCGAGGCGGGCCGCCAGCTCCGGGCCCGCCCCGGCCGGGACGGTCTCGCCGATCGCGGTCACCGCGGCGGCCCGTACCGCCGGATCGGGGTCGGTGAGGTACGGGCGCAGGACCGCCAGGTCCGGGGACTCCTCGGCCAGGGCCAGGAGTTCGAGGATCCGGGGCGAGGCGCCGCCGACCTCCCCGGCCCCGGCGGGGGAGGCCTCGGAGGGCGCCGTGGGTTCCGGACCCCGGCCCGGGAGCGGGGCGGCCCCGCTCGGTCCCGCCGTGGCCACGCCGACCAGTTCGACCTCGCCCAGGTGGCGGGAGGGGCCGCCCTGCGGGGCGAATTCGGGGACGGGGACCACGTACGGCTCCACCGGGCGGGCCGTGAACTCCATCGCGCCCGAGGCCGACTTGCGCAGGTCCAGGTGGTGCAGCCAGGCCGGGTCCTCGCGCTCCGGGTGGTCGAGCCGCTCGTGGTACAGGCCCCAGCGGGACTCCGTCCGCGCCAGCGAGGCCCGCGCCGCCATCTCCGCGCAGTCCCGGATGAAGGACACCTCCGCGCACCGCATCAGCTCGTGCGGGGTCCGCGCCCCCATCTCCTCGATCTCGCGGCCCATCCGGGTGAAGGCCTCCACGGCCAGCGACAGCTTCGCGCCCGTCTTCGGCGGGGCCACGTAGTCGTTGACGAACCGCCGCAGCTTGTACTCCACCTGCGGCTGCGGCGGCCCGTCCGGCCGGCGCAGCGGCCGGTAGACCAGCTCGTGCGCCGCCGCCACCTGCTCCGCCGGGAGCGGGCCCTCGTACGCGGTGTACTGCGCCGCGTCCTCGCCGGCCAGGTCGCCGAAGACGAACGCCCCGATCATGTAGTTGTGCGGTACGGAGGCCAGGTCCCCGGCCGCGTACAGCCGCGGCACGGTGGTGCGCGCGTGGTCGTCGACGCGCACGCCCGACGCCGAGTGGCCCCCGCACAGTCCGATCTCCGAGATGTGCATCTCGATGTCGTGCGTGCGGTAGTCGTGGCCGCGGCCCTCGTGGAAGGTGCCGCGGGTCGGCCGCTCGGTGGTGTGCAGGATCGATTCGAGGGCGGAGACCGACTCCTCCGGGAGGTGGCTGAGCTTCAGGTACACCGGCCCCCGGTCCGAGGCGAGTTCGGCCGCGAACTCCGACATCATCTGCCCTGACCAGTAGTCGGAGTCGACGAACCGCTCCCCGTGCCGGTTGACCTGGTAGCCGCCGAAGGGGTTCGCGACGTACGCACACGCCGGTCCGTTGTAGTCCTTGATCAGCGGGTTGATCTGGAAGCACTCGATCCCGGTGAGGGCCGCGCCCGCGTGGTAGGCCATGGCGTAGCCGTCACCGGCGTTGGTGGGGTTCTCGTACGTCCCGTACAGGTATCCGGAGGCGGGGAGTCCGAGCCGGCCGCAGGGGCCGGTCGCGAGGATCACGGCGCCCGCGCGGACCGTCACGAAGGCGCCGGTACGGGTGTTGAGGGCGGCGGCTCCGATGGCCCGGCCGTCCTCGGGCGAGGTGAGGACCCGCACCGGCATCACCCGGTTCTCGATCCGGATCCGCTCGCGCATCTCGCGGCGGCGCAGCTGCCGGTAGAGGACCTTCTTGACGTCCTTGCCCTCGGGCATGGGCAGTACGTACGAGCCGGAGCGGTGGACCCGGCGGACCGCGTACTCGCCGTGCTCGTCCTTCTCGAACTTCACGCCGTACGACTCCAGGCGCTGCACCATCGCGAAGCCGCGGGTTGCGGTCCGGCGGACCGTGGACTGGTCGACGACGCCGTCGTTGGCGCGGGTGATCTCGGCTACGTAGTCGTCGGGCTCGGCGCGGCCGGGGACGACCGCGTTGTTGACCCCGTCCATGCCCATGGCGAGGGCGCCGGAGTGGCGTACGTGGGCCTTCTCCAGCAGCAGGACCCGCGCGCCGCGGCCGGCGGCGGTCAGGGCCGCCATGGTGCCGGCGGTGCCGCCGCCGATGACGAGGACGTCGCAGGAGAGTTCCTCGGCGTCGGCGAGTGCGGGGATGTCCATGGTGGGGGTTGCCCTTCGGGGGTGGTCGGGGGTCTCGGGGGTGTCGGAGGTCTCGGGGGTCACAGGGAGGCGAGGATCCGGCGGCGGAGGGCCGAATGATCCGCGGACCGGTCGCGCGGAGCCGGTACGTCGAGCACCGCGCCGGTGGCGAGGAGGGCGACGCGGTCGCCCACGAACAGGGCCTCGTCCACGTCGTGGGTGACGAAGACGACCGTCGCCCCGGTGCCGGCGAGGACCTCGACCAGAAGGTCCTGCATCCCGGCGCGGGTCTGGGCGTCGAGTGCGCCGAAGGGCTCGTCCATGAGGACGGCGCGGGGGCGCGCGGCGAGGGCGCGGGCGAGCTGTACGCGCTGGCGCTGGCCGCCGGAGAGCTGGTGGGGAAGCCTGAGGGCGTGATCGGCGAGTCCGACGCGCGCCAGCCAGTCCTCGGCGGTCCGGCGCCGCTCGGCGCGGGGCACGCGCCGGATGAGGAGCGGCAGTTCCAGGTTCCCCCGTACGGTGCGCCACGGCAGCAGGGCGTCGTCCTGGAAGACGAGCGCCCGGTCGGCGCCTGGCCCGGTGATCGGGGTTCCGTCCTGCGTGACGGTGCCGGCGAGCGGGGGCAGCAGCCCGGCGAGGGTGCGCAGCAGTGTGGACTTCCCGCATCCGGAGGGCCCGACGACGGCCAGCACCTCGCCGGGCCGGATGTCGAGGTCGAGCCGGTCGAGGACGGCCGGGCCGCCGGGCCGGCCGAGCCGGACGCCATCGAGCCGGAGGGCGGAGCCGGGCCGCGATGCCGTGGTGGTGACGGTCGTGGTGAGTGGGGCTGCTGATGTGGGCATGGGGGACCTCCGAGGGGCTTACGGGACGGCTGGTTCCGGGGCCGGCCGGCGGTGGCTCGGGTTTGGGCTCGGGCTCGGGCTCGGGGCGAAGCCTGCGGCGCGCGTCGGGAGCCAGCGGGTCAGGAGGCGTCCCAGCCGCTCCACCGCCGTCGACGTCAGCCAGCCCAGGGCGCCGATCGTGGCCATGCCGACGAAGACCCCCGGGTAGTCCACCACCGTGTAGTCCTGCCAGGTGCGGTAGCCGACGCCGTACTCACCCGAGATCATCTCCGCCGAGATCACGCAGATCCACGACACCCCGATCCCGACCGACAGGCCCCCGAAGACGCCGGGGAGGGAGCCCGGGAGGACCACCGACAGCAGCACGCGCGCCCGTGTCGCGCCCATCGTGAGGGCCGCCTCCTCCCAGACCGGCGACAGCGCCGCCACTGCGTGGCGCGTGGAGACCAGCACCGGGAAGAACGCCGCCGCGCACGTGATGAACACGATCCCCTGCTCGTTCGAGGGGAAGAGGAGGATCGCCACCGGGACCAGCGCGATGGCCGGGACCGGGCGCACGACCTCCAGGACCGGGCCGAGCACGTCCGCCGCCACCCGCGAGCGGGCGATCGCGGTGCCCACCGCCACCCCCAGGGCCGCCGCCAGCGCGAAGCCCGACACGATCCTGCGCAGGCTGGAGAAGAGGTCCTCCCAGTACGGGGCCGTCGACGCCCGCTCCGCCAGCTTCGACGCCACCTGCGTCACCGTCGGGAACTGCCCGAAGCGGAGCCAGAATTCGACGTCCAGCGAAGTCAGCAGCTGCCACGCCACCAGGGCCGCCCCGAGCGAAGCCAGCCGCAGCAGCCTGCGCCCCGGGGTCATGACGCGATGCCTTCGGCTTCGGCGAAGCCCACGATCCGCGCCCCGGATCCCGCGTGCTGGTCGACGTACGACTTCGCGCCCGCCGGCGTGACGAACGCCCGCAGCTCGGCGCCCTCCGCCACCCACACCGCCTTGTCGGCGAACCACGGGGTCCCGGTCACCGCGTCCGGCACGTACGCTGCCCGGACCGCCGCCGCGCCCGCGCCCTTCAGGGCCTTCAACAGGGCCGCCGGGGTGTCGTACGTCCGCGTGGCCGGCTCGTTCCTCAGCCACAGCTCGGGGCGGGCGGGCGCCGCCGCCGGGTAATCGGGCTCCGCCGCGGCCCGCTTGAGCGGCGCCGGGTCCACGAACGCGTCCACGTCCACGTCCCCGACCAGCTTCGCGTCCTTGAGGACCGGTACGTCCTCCTTCAGCGCCGCCAGCAGCTCCGGCCGCAGCGCCGGGTCGAAGGTCGCGATCCCGTTCGCGCCGTTGTAGAGGTACACGACCTCCGCCGGCAGCCCGGTCTCCTTCGCCACCGACTCCGCCGCCGCGACCGGCTGCGTCCGCAGGTACTCGGTCGCCTTGCGCTGCGCCCGCAGGAAGTCGTCCAGTACGCCGGCCCGCTCGGCCGCGAACTTCTGCCGCACCGTGACCCCGTGGAACGTCGGCAGGTTCAGCTCGGCGCCGTCGTACAGGGCCTTGGCCTTCCCCTCGTACGCGAGCTGCCCGGGCCAGGCCACGAACTGCGACAGCGCGTCCGCGCTGCCCGCCTGGAGGGCCGAAGCCCCCACGCTGGGCTGCTGGTTGAGCTTCTGGATGCCGCTCGCGGGATCGATCCCGGCGCGCCGCAGGGCCCGTACGAGGGTCCCGTCCGCGGCCGAGCCGACCGAGGTCGACACCTTCTTGCCGCGCAGATCGGCCAGCGAGGCGTACGTCGCACCGGGCGCGGTGACGATGGTGTTGAGGCCGCCGCGCAGGTTGTAGCCGGTCACGGAGACGAGCCGGGTCGGCTGCCCCAGCTCCTTGCCGCGCGCCGCGTTGATCAGCAGCGGGAAGTCGCCCATCGAGCCGATGTCGATCTTCCCGGCGGTCATCTGGGCGGTGATCGGCGCGCCCGTGGCGTAGTCCTGCCAGTCGACCTTGTACGTGACCCCGTCCCGCCGGCCGCGCTCCGCGAGCTGCTGCTCGAAGTAGCGGAGGGAGCGCAGCAGGGTGCCGGCGGTGACGGTGTTGATGGTCTTGGACTGGTAGCCGACGGTCACCGTCACGGTCCTGGGGCCGTCGGCCCCGGCCGCGCTCCCGCCGCACCCGCTGGCGAGCGGAACGAGGAGCACGGCGAGGGCGAGGGCGAACGGCGGTCTCGAACTGCGCATCACAGCGGGGCCTTTCACCGGAGCAGGTAGGGCATGTTGACGGTCACCGCGCCCGTGGGGCAGCGGGCGGCGCACGGGCCGCAGTACCAGCACTCGTCGACGTGCATGTACGCCTTGCCGTTGTCCTCGCGGATCGCGAGCGAGTCGAGCGGGCACATGTCGACGCAGAGGGTGCAGCCGTCGATGCACAGGGACTCGTCGATGGTCACGGGCACGTCGCCGCGCTGGGGCACCACAGGCATGGCTGTCTCCAGGAAGGTGGGTACGCAAGGGGGGCAGGGGGCGGTCAAAGGGAGCGGTGGAGCAGGCCGCTCATGGTGATCCGGTCGCCGCGGAAGCGGATGAACTCCAGGTCCACGGGCCGGCCGTCGCCCAGATGGGTGAGCCGCTCCAGCATCAGCACGGCGGCCCCGCGCGGGGCCTGCAGTACGGCGGCGGAGTGCGCGTCGGCGTTGACGGCCTCCAGGGTGATCTCGGCGTGGCCGAGGGGCTGCCCGGTCAGGGACTCCAGCAGCCGGAAGACGTCGGTGTTCTCCAGGTCGCAGCCGAGCAGCTCGGCGCCGATGTCGAGGGGGACGTACGTGAGGTCGAGGGAGAGCGGCAGCCCGTTCAGCCGCCGCAGCCGCTCGATGTAGAGCACGTCGGAGTGCTCGGGGAGCCCCAGCCGGCCGGCGACGGGGGCGGGGGCGCGCACCGGGCCGACCGTGCGGACCTCGTTGGTCACCCGGCCGTGCTCGTGCAGGGTCTCGGCCAGCCCCTGGAGGCGGTCGAGACCGTGCGGGTACTTCTCGCAGACGACGACGGTCCCGACCCCCGGCCGGCGTTCGACGAGCCGCTCGCCGCGCAGCAGGTCGAGGGCCTGGCGGACGGTGTTGCGGCCGGCTCCGTACTCGGCGGCGAGGACGTCCTCCAGCGGGAGGACCCCGCCGGGGTAGCCGCCGGCCAGGATCTGGTGGCGCAACAGGTCGGCGAGCTGGCGCGCCCGGTCCGCGCGCAGCCGCCGCCGGCGCGCGGCGGCGACCGGGACGGTGTGCTCACGGGTGCGTTCGGCTGGCATGGCACGGAACATACCGACGGCTTCCGGCCAGTGGTGTTGCCGCAGTATTGCGCCACCGCGGGGGCTCAGCGGCAGGGCTGTGACCTGCTATGACGCCGGGGTGGCGGAAAGTTCCGCCACCCCGGTGCCGTGGTCCGTCCCAAGGGCCGGATTAGCGGGATCCCACAATGCGGCCGGTGACCTCGCCGAGGCCGACGCGGGTGCCGCCCTGGCCCGGGGCCCAGGCGGTGAGGGTGACGGTGTCGCCGTCTTCGAGGAAGGTGCGCTTGCCGTCGGCGAGCTCGATGGCGTCGCGGCCGTTCCACGTCAGCTCCAGCAGCGAGCCGCGCTGCCCGACCTCGGGTCCGCTGACCGTGCCCGAGCCGTAGACGTCGCCGGTGCGCAGGGAGGCGCCGTTGACCGTCATGTGCGCGAGCTGCTGGGCGGCGGTCCAGTACATCGTCGCGAACGGCGGCTGCGCGACCTCCTGCCCGTTGATGGAGACGGTGATGCGCAGGTCGAAGCCGCCGGGCCGGTCGGCCTCGGCGTCGTCGAGGTACGGCAGCAGCGGGAAGTCGCGGGCGGGCGGGGCGACCCGGGCCGCCTCCAGGGCCTCCAGCGGGGTGACCCAGGCGGAGACGGAGGTGGCGAAGGACTTGCCGAGGAAGGGGCCGAGCGGCACGTACTCCCAGGCCTGGATGTCGCGCGCCGACCAGTCGTTGAGCAGGAACAGCCCGAATACGTGGTCCTCGAAATCGGCCAGCGGCACCGGGCGGCCCTGCTCGGACGGGGTGCCGACGACGAAGCCGACCTCCGCCTCGATGTCGAGCTTGACGGACGGGCCGAAGACGGGCGCCGCGTCGGCCGGGGCCTTGCGCTGCCCGGAGGGCCGTACGACATCCGTCCCCGAGACCACGATCGTGCCCGACCGGCCGTGGTAACCGATCGGCAGGTGCTTCCAGTTGGGGGTCAGCGCCTCGCCGTCCGGGCGGAAGATGTGGCCCACGTTGGTGGCGTGGTGCTCGCTCGCGTAGAAGTCGACGTAGTCGGCGACCTCGTACGGCAGGTGCAGGGTGACGGCGTCGAGCGGGAGGAGGTGCGGCTCGACCGTCTCGCGGTGGCCGGGGTCGGTCACCCACGCGGTCAGCGCGCGGCGCACGTCGCGCCAGGCGGTGCGGCCGGCGGCCAGCAGCGGGTTGAGCGAGGACTGCCCGAGCAGCGTGGCGTACGGGGAACCGAGCGCGGCCGCGGCCGCCCCCGCGTCGAGCACGTGTCCGCCGATGCGCACGCCGATGCGACGGCGGCCGGGCTCCGCGGAGGTGGGTCCGGGGGTGGAGAAGACGCCGTACGGGAGGTTGTGCGGCCCGAACGGGTCGCCCTCGGGGACATCGAGGGGGCTCTGCTGGGGCATGGGGTACTGCCTCGCTTTCGATGCGGTCCGGGGGTGTCCCGGCGGCTGGTTGATACGTTACGTGGCCAGTGGGGCCGGTGGGAGGCCGGATTCGGGTTCTATTTGTAGGACTTGTCCAAAGGGGTCCGTATCCTTGCGCCGTGACTTCCGCCCCGCCTTCGGCCCTCCCGTTCGCCTTGATCGCCACTGACCTGGACGGAACCCTGCTGCGCGCCGGAGACACCGTCTCCGCCCGCTCGTACGCGGCGCTCGCGAGGGCGCGCGCCGCGGGCGCCCAGCACATCATCGTCACCGGACGCCCCGTCCCGCAGGTCCGCCATGTGCTCGACGACCTCGGGTACGAGGGGCTTGCGGTGTGCGGGCAGGGCGCGCAGGTGTACGACACGGCGCGCGCCCGCCTGTTGCACTCCATCGCGCTGGACCGGGAGCTGGCCGAGGTGGCGCTCGGGAAGATCGAGGCGGAGATCGGTGAGGTGTACGCGGCGGTCAACCAGGAGGGGGTGGACGCCGAGATGCTGATAGGGCCGGGCTACCGGATGTGGCACCCGCACCTGCCGACGGTCCGGGTGCGCAGGCGCTGCGACCTGTGGGCCGCTCCGATCAACAAGGTGCTGCTCCAGCACCCGGAGCTGGACGACGACGAGCTGACGCGGGTCGCGCGTGCGGTGGTCGGGGACCTGGTGAACGTGACGATGGCGGGGGAGCACACGGTGGAGCTCCAGCCGCCGGGCGTCAGCAAGGCGAGCGGACTGGCGCTGGCGGCGCAGGTCCTGGGGGTCGGCCCGTCGTCGACGATCGCCTTCGGCGACATGCCGAACGACATCCCGATGTTCGCGTGGGCGGCGCACGGCGTGGCCATGGCCAACGCCCACCGCGAACTGATCGCCGTGGCCGACGAACTGACCCTCTCCAACGAGCAGGACGGCATCGCGGTGGTCCTGGAACGCCTCTTCCCGGGCTGATCCGGCCCCGCCGGCCAGTCCCGGCCCCGCCGGCGTTCGAGGCGCGGGGTCTGGGGCGAGCCCCAGGGAACGGGCGAAGGGCGGGTAGGGGACAGCCCCGCAGGGTCCTCAGCCCGCCGCCCTCGGCAGCCGCCGCTCCCACGTCCGGTGGAACACCACCTCCTCCCCTTCCCGGCACACCACCTCGTTCGAGGTCACGAACCCGCCCTCGTCGCAGGAGATCTCCGACCGGGTGTCGATACGGGCGTCCCACCCCGACTCCGGCCGGTGCAACCGGATCCGCCACTGCGAGCGGGTCCGGGCCGACAGCGGATCCGCCGAGTCGATCTCGTAGACCTCCTCCGCGTCCTCCCCGTACTCCAGCCCGTCCGGATACACCCGTGTGCCCCCGTACCGCGGGTCCACCTCCAGCCGCCACCGCCCGCGCGCCACGTCCCGTACGACCAGCCGCTCCGGCCGCGGCTCGTCCAGCGTGGCCGGGTACGAGACCCCCAGCGGCTCCGCCTGCTCCGGCGGCTCGAAGCCGATCTCCGGACCGGCGGCGTCCGCTCCCGCCGCCCGGACCGGCAGGACCACCGCGCTCCCCGCCGGATCCAGCGTCCACCCCGCCTGCGAACCGGCCCGCGGCCAGATCCACGGCCAGTACGCCGAGGACAGCGCGAGCCGGATCCGGTGGCCCGCGGCGAACCGGTGCCCGATGCCGTTCAGCTCGAAGACGACGTCCTCGTACGCGCCCACCGGCCACGGCACCGCCTTGTCCCGGCCCAGCCGGGCCGAGAGGTTCAGCGCGCCCCGCGTCACCAGCGTCGAGGACCCGTCGGGCGCCACGTCGCACAGCCGCGCCACCACCTGCCCGTACGGGACGTCCATCCGCAGCCGGGCCGTCACCTGCGCGCGGCCCAGGATCTCCACCGGCTCGCGCCCCACCGGGAACTCGAAGCAGGCCGACTTCGCGTCCTCCTCCCGCTGGTCCGGCGGCAGGTCCGCGTCGTTGCCGAACGGGAAGAACCGCCCCGCGTCCAGCCCCGTGTGCTGCGGCGAGGCCACGGCCACCGGCGCGCCCTGGAGCGCGTACGTGACCGCGGTGACGGCGGGGGAGGGCCACTCGGCGTCCCCGACCCAGCGGCCCGGCAGCACCTCGTACGTGGTCGCCGGCGGATGCGACTCCGAGATCCAGGACCGCAACAGGGGCTCGTCCATCACCCCGTTGTCGGCGCCCTTCAGCCAGTGGTCCCACCAGCGCAGGGTCTCCTGGAGGAACCCGATCGCCGGCCCGGGCGGCAGCCCCCGGTCCGGGTACTGGTGCGACCACGGGCCGATCAGCCCCCGCACCCGGTCGGCGGGCAGGTGCGAGACCAGCCGCAGCACGGTGTCCCGGTACGGGTCGTGCCAGCCGCCGACCGCCAGCACGGCCGCACCGATCGCCGGGTAGTCCTCGCAGACGCTGCCGTGGCGCCAGTAGTCGTCCCGCGTCTGGTGCGCCAGCCAGGTGTGGATCAGGGGTTCGACGGATTCCAGCCGCGCCAGCCACTGCTCGCGCCAGCCGTCGCCGACGAACAGCGGGTCCGGCGGCCGCGCCGCGAAGGCCAGCATGGTCGCCGCCCACGCGTGCATGTCCACGGCCAGCACCGAGCCGCCCATGTAGTGGACGTCGTTGTCGTACCGGTCGTCCGTCGAGCAGACCGTGACGACCGCTTTGAGCGCCTCGGGGGCCAGTGCCGCGATCTGGAGGGAGTTGAACCCGCCCCACGAGATCCCGAACATCCCCACCGACCCCGTGCACCACGGCTGCGCCGCCAGCCACTCCACCACCGCCGTCCCGTCGGCCAGTTCCCGCGCGTCGTACTCGTCGCCCGGGTTCCCGCCGCTGCAGCCGTGGCCCCGTACGTCCACCCGGACCGAGGCGTAGCCGTGGCCCGCGTACCAGGGGTGGCGCTGCCAGTCGCGGGGCGCGGTCCAGTCGGTCAGCCGGTACGGCAGGTACTCCAGCAGCGCCGGGACCGGCTCGTCGGTCAGCGGGCGCCAGATCCGGGCGTACAGCTCCACCCGGTCCGGCATCGGGATCCGGACGTCCTCGTGCGCCGTCTCGTACGGGAACTCGGTACGGATGATCATGCGGGAACCACCTCGTTCGCCTCAGTGGACGGGGTGCATCGTGCGCCGCAGCCACGGCGCCAGCGCGATCACGGCCAGGCCCGCCGCCACCGCGATCGTGCCGTTGACGCCGAAGTACAGAGGAGCGGACACCTGGCCGTAGACCTTGACCACCTGCGCCTGGATGCCGTTGGCCAGGGCCAGCGAGAGGAACCAGAGCGCCATGGTCTGGCTGCCGAAGGCCTTCGGGGCGAGCTTCGTGGTGGCCGACATGCCGGAGGTCTCCAGCAGGACGTCGCCGAGCCCGAGCAGCAGGTACGAGCCGACGATCCACCAGGCGGCCATCCGGTACGCCTCCCCGCCGTGCCCCGAGGTGGGGATCACCATCAGCAGGAAGGACAGGCCGCCCAGGATCACCCCAATGGCGATCTTGTTGGAGGCGTGCGGCTGGCGGCGGCCCATCCGGACCCACAGCGCGGCCACGACCGGGGCGAGCGCCACCTCGAACGCGCCGAGCGCGGAGGCGTACCAGCTCGCGGGGAAGTGGAAGCCCAGGATCTCGGTCCGGGCGTTCGTCGAGGCGAGCAGCATCATCGTCGAGTACGCCTGGAAGAGGATGAAGTTGAAGGCGACCGAGGCCAGGAAGAGCACCACGTACGGGCGCAGCCGTCCGCGCTCCTCGCGCGTCACCCGTGGGCTGCGGAACATGACCGCGAAGTAGACGGCGGGCGCGATCACCGAGACGAGCGTGAGCAGGTCGACGAAACGGCCCGTCGTCAGCCATCCGAGGGCCGCCAGAAGAGTGGCTAGCGCGCCCGCGGCGAGGAGCCCGGCGACGATCCGGCGCACGGCGCGGCGCATCGCGTCGGGGGCGAGGGCGTACTCGGCCGAGTGCTTTCGCCCGGCCAGATGGCGGCGGCCGAGGACGTACTGGACGAGGCCCGCGGTCATGCCGACGGCGGCGGCGGAGAAACCCCAGTGCCAGCCCTGGTGCTCGCCGAGCCAGCCGGTGATCAGGGGTCCGGCGAAGGCGCCGATGTTGATGGCCATGTAGTAGAGGGCGAATCCGGCGTCGCGCCGCTCGTCGTCCGTCCGGTACAGCTTGCCGACCATGCTGGCCACGTTGGGCTTGAGCAGGCCGGTGCCCGCGCTGATCAGGCCGAGGCCCGTCCAGGTCATGGCGGCGGTCGGCACCGCCATGGCGTAATGGCCGCAGGCGATCAGGATGCCGCCCCAGAGCACGGCCCGGTACGAACCGAGGATCCGGTCGGCGAGCCACCCGCCGGCGACGGAGACGAGGTAGACCATGGTCCCGTAGGCCGCCGCGACGGAGGCCGCGGTGCCCGGGTCCATCCCGAGGCCGCCGTCGGCCACCGTGTCCGCGAAGTAGAGGACGAGGATGGCCTGCATGCCGAGGAACGAGAAGCGCTCCCAGACCTCCAGTCCGGACAGCGTGGCGAGGCCCCGGGGATGCCCGAGGAAGGCGTGGTCGTCGGCGGGCGGCGGCGGGTCCGCCTCCGGGTCGACCGGTTCCGCCGGTTCCTCTGTTGCGGTGGTAGTTCTGGACAAAACGTATTCTCCGGTTGTTTCGGCTCCTCACGAACATACCGGTGCGCAACGGGCAGTGCGCGGGTGGCGACATGGCGGCCGCTCTCGGTGATCGAAAACAGACCGGATACGCTGGCTTGAGTGATGGCAGCGACACATCGACAATCCAGGTGATCGTCACCGTGATCGTCAGCAGACAGGAGTACCCCTCGTGACCGTCGTCGGGCCGTTCGGACTGAGCGTGCGGGACCAGGCTCTTGAGACCGATGTCCAGGCGGGACTGGCCGCCGTCGAGGCGGGTCTGCTGGAGGCCACCAAGAGCGAAGTCCCCTTCATCACCGATGCCGCGCAGCACCTGCTGCGCGCCGGGGGCAAGCGGTTCCGGCCGCTGCTGGTGATGCTCGCCTCCCGATTCGGCGATCCCTACGCGCCCGGCATCGTGCCCGCCGCGGTGGTCGTCGAGCTCACCCATCTGGCGACGCTCTACCACGACGACATCATGGACGAGGCGGACGAGCGCCGCGGCGTGGCCAGTGCCAACGCCCGCTGGGGCAACTCGGTGGCCGTCCTGACGGGTGACTTCCTGTTCGCCCGTGCTTCGCACATCCTGGCCGACCTCGGGCCGGAGGCGGTACGCATCCAGGCCGAGGCCTTCGAGCGGCTGGTCACCGGCCAGATCCTGGAGACGGCCGGCCCGCGCGACGGCCGCGACCCGGTCGCCCACTACCTCGACGTCATGGCCGGCAAGACCGGCTCGCTGATCGCGGTCTCCGGCCGGTTCGGCGCGCTGATGTCCGGCGCCGACGAGTCGGTCGTCGACATCCTGACCCAGTACGGGGAGCGCCTCGGCATCGCCTTCCAGCTCGCCGACGACGTCCTGGACATCGCCTCCGACTCGCACGAATCCGGCAAGACCCCGGGGACGGACCTGCGCGAGGGCATCCCCACGCTGCCCGTGCTGCGGCTGCGCGAGATGGCCGCCCGGGGCGGCGACCCCGACGACCTGGAGCTCGTGGGCCTCCTCGACGGCGACCTGACCGACGACGCCGTGCACGCCGAGGTGCTCGCCCGGCTGCGGGTGCACCCCGCGCTGGAGCAGGCCCGCCGCGACACCGTCCGGTACGCGCAGGAGGCGCGGGCCACGCTGGCGCCGCTGCCGGAGGGCTTCGCGAAGTCGGCGCTGGAGGAGCTGTGCGACGCGGTGGTGCACCGCGCCGGCTAGGACGCGGCCGGGTACGGGCCGGGCAAGGGCCGGGTACGCCCGGATACGTCCGGACAAGCCGTTCGGCAGGGGCGAGGGCCCGGCATCCCCTACGGGTGGGGGATGCCGGGCCCTCGCCGTGTCATCCCTGCGGCGTACGCCGAGTTGGCCCCGGGGAGTGACGCCCCGACCCCTCCCGCTTTGGTCAGATGGAGACACACCAGAACGGGTGACACAGAGGTAGGGCAGACATGGCAACGAACGCAAAGACCCGCAAGGCCGCCCGGTACGCCGTACCGGTAGCGGTGGCGGGTGTGGCCGCCGCGACCGTGGCGATGGTCCCGGCCTTCGCGAACTCCGGCGGCCCCGACCTGCCGAAGATGACCGCGCAGCAGCTGATCGAGAAGGTCGCCGCCTCCGACGTGCAGCAGCTGTCCGGGAGCGCGAAGATCAGCACCGACCTGGGTCTGCCGACCCTGGCGAGCGGCCTCCTCGGTGGCGGGGGCGTCGCGGGCGGCTCGGCCAACCCCGAGGACAAGATCGCGCAGCTGGCGAACGGCACGCACACGCTGCGCGTCGCGGCCGACGGCCCGGACCGCCAGAAGCTCACGTTCGTGGACGGCAAGGACGAGTACAGCCTCGTCCACAACGGCGCCGACGTCTGGGGGTACGACAGCAAGGCCAACGAGGTCTGGCACGAGAAGAACCCCGAGGCGGCGGCCGGCAAGGACGAGAAGAAGACGGCCGAGCGGCTCGGCGGCGCCTCGCCCCAGCAGCTGGCCCAGGACGTGCTGAAGGCCGCCGGCCCGACCACGGACGTCAGCGTGGGCGAGACCGCGCAGGTGGCCGGCCGGGACGCCTACCAGCTGGTGCTGAAGCCGAAGCAGAGCGGATCCACGGTCGGCTCGGTCAAGATCGCGGTGGACGCCAAGAACGGTGTGCCGCTGCGGGTGCAGCTGCTCTCGGCCGAGGGCGGCAAGCCGATCGTCGACGCCGGGTTCACCAAGGTGGACTTCGCCAAGCCGGCCGCCGACACGTTCGCGTTCACCGCGCCCAAGGGCGCCAAGGTGACCGAGGGCGCTGCCGGGGCGGGCAAGGACGGCCGCGGCCACGGCAAGGAGTTCAAGGGCCTGGACTCCTTCCCCGGCCTGGAGGCCCTGACGGGCGGCATGGGCGGCGCGGCCGGCAAGGGCGGCGAGACGAAGGTGCTCGGCGAGGGCTGGGCGACCATCGCCCGCGTCGACAGCGGTGCCGGAAAGAGTCTGAAGGACATCGAGAACGGCAAGGACACTCCCAAGGAGGCCAAGCAGTTCCTCGACTCCCTCGGGGGCAAGGTCACCGGCAAGTTCGGCGAGGGCCGGGTCTTCAAGACCCGCCTGGTCAACGCCCTGATCACGGACGACGGCAAGGTCTACGTCGGCGCGGTCACCAAGGACGCGCTGGTGAAGGCGGCCGACGCCAACAAGTAGTGCCGTACGGCGGGTAGGACTGTCCGAAGGGTGGGCGGGGACTGTGTCCCTGCCCACCCTTCGGCCGTTCCGGCCCTGTGTACAGCGGCCCCGCTGTACCGTGAAAAGCATGTCGAGACACGTCACCATCCGCCTGAACGAAGAGTTCCACGAGCGCCTCAAAGCGCGCGCGGCGGCACTGGGGACGACGGTCACCGCGCTGATCACCGAGGTGACGGAACGCGAACTCGACGAGGACCGGGAGAACTTCCTGTCCGGCATCGAGGAGTTCGCCGACCACTGGGGCTACTTCCAGGAGCGGTTCGGCAATTGAAGATCACCATGGAGTGGGCCTGGACCGCTCTGGCCCACCATCTCCCGTCAGATCCCGCCGTGTGGGATCCCTCCGGGGTGGCCGCCGCCGTCGCCCGGCACCAGAACGACCTCGTCCTGGTTCCCGAACAGCCCGCCCCGGACACCGCGTGGCGGGCCGCCGCGTTTCTGCACACCCTCGCGGTGTGCCCGGCGCTGGAATCGCCGATGAACGAGTTCTACGCGGCCGCCGCCACGCGCTCGTACCTGCGCGTGGCGGGAGCCAAGCAACTGCCCTCGCCGGAGGACCTCGGCGACCTGGTGGAGGCGGCCAAACTGGGCCGCGCCGACATCGCCGCGGTCGCCGAGGAACTCCGCGCCCTCATACAGGAGCCGCAGACGGTCCCGCCGTCCTAGACCCGCTCCTGTCTCAGAAGGTGATCTTCCAGCTGTTGATGTAGCCGGTGTCCTGCGCCGCCCCGTCCTTGACCTGGAGCTTCCAGACCCCGTTGGCCACCTCGCTCGACGCGTTGACCGTGTAGCTCTGGACGAGGTTGTCGGCGCTGCCGCCGCTGCGGTTGTGCAGGTTGTAGACCGTGCCGTCGGGGGCCACCAGGTCGACCACCAGGTCACCGCGGTAGGTGTGGACGATGTTCACGTCGACCTTGGTGGTGGCCGGGGCGTTGCCCGTGACGCCGGAGACCGTGATCGGCGAGGTCACCGCGGCGCCGGGGGAGTCCGGGATGTTCACGTCCGCGGTGTTCTCGAAGGACGGGCCCGGCGGGACCGTGGTGGCCGCCCCCAGGTTCCAGATCGCGTACGCGATGGCGTCGGAGTTGCGGTCCAGGGCGGTGTCGTCGATGTTCGCCGACGTGTCGCACGAGGCGTGGTAGCAGCGGTCGAAGGCCTGCCCGGAGGTGCCGCCCCACTTCTGCGCCTGCGCCGCCGTCTTGGTGTAGTCGGCGCCGGAGAACAGGCCGCCGACCGGGATGCCCGCGCTCTTGAACGGGGCGTGGTCGGAGCGGCCGTCGCCCTCGGTCTCGATCTCCGTCGGGATGCCGACGCCCGCGTAGTAGTTCTTGAAGGTCTGCTCGATGGTCGGGTCGTCGTCGTAGACGAAGTAGCCCGGGTTCGGCGAGCCGATCATGTCGAAGTTCAGGTACCCGGAGATCTTCGACTTCTCGGCGGCCGGCAGGTTGTTCACGTAGTACTTCGAGCCGATCGTGCCGAGCTCCTCCGCGCCCCACCAGCCGAACCGCAGGTGCTTGGTGGGCTGGAGCTGTGCGCGCGAGACGGCCAGCGCCGTCTCCAGGATGGCGGCCGAGCCGGATCCGTTGTCGTTGATGCCGGGACCGGCGGTCACCGAGTCCAGGTGCGATCCGGCCATCAGCACCGAGTTCGGGTCACCGCCCGGCCAGTCGGCGATCAGGTTGTAGCCGGTCGCGCCGCTGCTGGTGAAGGTCTGCAGGGTGGTGGTGAAGCCGGCCGCGTCCAACTTGGCCTTCACGTAGTCGATCGAGGCCTTGTAGCCGGCCCGGCCGTGGGCGCGGTTGCCGCCGTTGGCGGTGGCTATGGACTGGAGCTGCGCCAGGTGCGCCTTGACGTTGGCGACCGGGATGTCGGGCGGGGTCGGCACCGCGGTCGTCGCCGTGGGGGCGGCGAGTGCGGCGGGAGCGGTGGAGGCGAACAGGCCGGCGACCGCGATCGCGGTCACGGCGGCGAGACGCCGGGAGACGGACAGGCTCATGTGGGGGACTCCGGGATTCCGTTGGGGATTGAACGGAACGTGCGGGGTGGCGCAATTGAGCGATCGTGCGTCAGTGCGAGCCTGATGTTCAGTGGAAGGGTGACTGCCCGTCAAGACCGCGATTCGGTCAGGGTGGTTCGGAAAACGGACGATCCCCGCTACGGAGGTTCCGTAGCGGGGATCGTGGGGGTATCGGGGCGCGCGGTGGGGCTATGCCGGCTCGGGCGCGCGGCCGGCCGGGGCGGCCGCCACCGGCCCGGCGGTTGCGCGGGCCGCTTCGAGCCGGGCCCGGTTCTTGCGTGCCGTGCGCAGCGCGTCCCAGGTCAGCAGCGCCAGCGCGGCCCAGACCAGGGAGAATCCGGCCCAGCGCTCCGGCGGCATCGCCTCGTGGAAGTACACGACGCCGAGCCCGAACTGGAACACCGGGGCCAGGTACTGGAGCAGCCCGAGCGTGGAGAGCGGGACCCGGATCGCGGCCGCCCCGAAGCAGACCAGCGGGATCGCGGTGACCAGCCCGGTCGCGGCGAGCAGCGAGGCGTGCCCGAGGCCCTCCGTGGCGAAGCTCGACCGGCCCTGCGCGCCCAGCCACAGCAGGTAGCCGAGGGCGGGCAGGAACAGCAGCGCGGTCTCGGCGGCGAGCGACTCGACCCCGCCCATGTTGAGCTTCTTCTTGATCAGCCCGTACGCGGCGAAGGAGAAGGCCAGCACCAGCGAGATCCACGGCGGCCGCCCGTACCCGACGGCGAGGACCAGTACGGCGGCCACGCCGATGCCGACCGCCGCCCACTGCGCCCGGCGCAGCCGCTCGCCGAGGAGCAGCACGCCGATCGCGATGGTGACGAGCGGGTTGATGAAGTAGCCGAGGCTGGCCTCGACGACCGCGCCGTTGTTGACGGCCCAGATGTACAGGCCCCAGTTCACGGAGATCACCGACGCGGCCAGCGCGGTCAGGCCCAGCTTGCGGGGCTGGCGGAGCAGGTCACGTATCCAGGCCCAGCGGCCCATGGCCAGCAGCAGGATCCCGACCACGCCCAGCGACCACACCATGCGGTGGGCGAGGATCTCGATGGCCCCGGACGGCTTGAGCAGCGGCCAGAACAGGGGGACCAGCCCCCACATCCCGTATGCGCCGAATCCGTAGAGCAAACCCGTGCGCTGTTCGTTCTCCGCCTTCACGGGGCCCTCCAGTCGTAATTCGGCCAACCTCACGAAGGTAGCGCCGGGCGGACCGGATGTCATGCCCGTTTGCGGGAGATACTCATGACATCTCCGGGGTCTTGCGTGGCCGCGGCGACGCGGACTCAGGCCGAGACGGCTCGCTCAGGCCGAGACGGCTCGGCTCAGGCCGAGGTGGCTCGCTCAGGCCAGGGCGGAGGCGATGGCGTGGGCCACCGGGGTCGTCGGGCGGCCGATGAGTCGGGACAGGTCCCCGCCGGTGTGGGCCAGCCGGCCGCGGGAGATCGCAGCGTCCACGTCGACGAGGATCGCCGCGAAGCCCTCGGGCACCCCGGCGCCGGTCAGGATCGACAGGTGCGCCTCGGCCGGGACCTCGCTGTACGCGACCTCCTTGCCGGTCTGCGCCGCGACCTCGGCCGCGTACTCCGCCAGGCTCCACGCGGAGTCGCCGGAGAGCTCGTACACCTGGTTCAGGTGGCCTTCGCCGGTCAGTACGGCGGCCGCCGCGGCGGCGTAGTCCGCCCGCGCGGCGGAGGCGATCCTGCCCGCGCCCGCGCTGCCCACGACCGCGCCGTGCTCCAGGACGGTGCCCAGGTTGGCGGTGTAGTTCTCGTGGTACCAGCCGTTGCGCAGGAAGGTGTGGGGCAGGCCGGAGTCGAGGATGGCCTGCTCGGTGACCTTGTGCTCGGCGGCCAGGTCGAAGTCGGCCTCGGGGCCGCCGAGGATCCCGGTGTACGCGAGCTGGGCGACGCCGGCGGCCCGCGCGGCCGCGATCACGGCCAGGTGCTGCGGTACCCGGCGGCCGACCTCGTTGCCGGAGATCAGCAGGACGCGGTCGCCGGAGCGGAAGGCGCCGGCCAGGGTCTCGGGGGCGTCGTAGTCCGCGACGCGCACCTCGACCCCGCGGGCGGCCAGGTCGGCGGCCTTCTCCTCGCTGCGGACGACGACGGCGACGCGCTCGGCGGGGACCTGGTTCAGCAGTTCCTCGACGACGAGGCGGCCGAGGGATCCGGTGGCTCCGGTGACGACGATGCTCATGGGTGCGCTCCTTGCGTGGGGCCGTGTCTTGCTTCGGGGTATGGCACCACCTTAAGGAGAGCGCTAACCTTTCGTAAGTACCCACTTCAAAGTAAGGTACTGGTATGGAAGTAAGTGTGAAGGCTCCGATGTGCCCCTCCCGCGGAGTGCTGGAGCACGTCACCAGCCGCTGGGGCGTCCTGGTGCTGGCCGCGCTCGTCGAGCGCTCGTACCGGTTCAGCGAGCTGCGCCGGGAGGTGGGCGGCGTCAGCGAGAAGATGCTGGCCCAGACCCTCCAGACACTGGAGCGCGACGGATTCCTGCTGCGCGACGCCAAGCCCGTGATCCCGCCGCGCGTGGACTACTCGCTGACCGAGCTGGGACGCGAGGCCGCCGAGCAGGTGTGGGCGCTGGCCCGCTGGACCGAGCGGCGCACCACCGACGTCCAGGCGGCGCGGGCCGCGTACGACGAGGCCCGGAGCTCCTGAGGAACTCCGGGCCGTCCGTTCGGGAAGGCGCGGGTCAGCCGACGACCGTCCAGGTGTCGTTGCCGGCGAGCAGGGTGCTGAGGTCGCCCTTGCCCTTGGCGTCGACGGCCGCATCCAGCTGCTCGGCCATCAGCGTGTCGTAGACCGGCCGCTCCACGCTGCGGAAGACCCCGATGGGCGTCTGGTGCAGGGTGTGCGGGTCGGCCAGCCGGGACAGGGCGAAGGCGGTGGTCGGGCCGGTGCCGTGCGCGTCGTGGACCAGGATCCGGGACTCGTTCTCGGGGGTCACCGTGACGACCTCCAGCTCCCCGGTGGCCTCGTCGCGTACGACGCCCTTGTGTCCGTCGGCGCCGAAGCGGATCGGCTGCCCGTGCTCCAGCCGGATCACGGCCTCCTGCGCCTGGGCGTTGTCCTTGAGGACCTCGAAGGCGCCGTCGTTGAAGATGTTGCAGTTCTGGTAGATCTCCACGAGCGCCGTGCCCTGGTGGTCGGCGGCCGCGCGCAGTACCTCGGTGAGGTGTTTGCGGTCGGAGTCGACGGTCCGGGCGACGAAGGTGGCCTCCGCGCCCAGCGCCAGCGAGACCGGGTTGAAGGGCGCGTCGAGCGAGCCCATCGGGGTGGATTTGGTGATCTTGCCGACCTCGCTGGTGGGCGAGTACTGGCCCTTGGTCAGTCCGTAGATCCGGTTGTTGAAGAGCAGGATCTTGAGGTTGACGTTGCGGCGCAGGGCGTGGATCAGGTGGTTCCCGCCGATGGACAGCGCGTCGCCGTCTCCGGTGACCACCCACACCGACAGGTCGCGGCGCGAGGTGGCCAGACCCGTGGCGATGGCCGGGGCGCGGCCGTGGATCGAGTGCATCCCGTACGTGTTCATGTAGTACGGGAAACGCGAGGAGCAGCCGATCCCGGAGACGAAGACGATGTTCTCCTTCGCCAGCCCGAGCTCGGGCATGAAGCCCTGGACCGCTGCCAGTACCGCGTAGTCACCGCACCCGGGACACCAGCGGACCTCCTGGTCCGACTTGAAGTCCTTCATCGACTGCTTGGCCTCGGCCTTCGGCACGAGGGAGAGCAGATGGGGGGCGTCGGTCACCTCAGTCATTGATGGCCTCCTCGAGAACCTTCGCGAGCTGCTCGGCCTTGAACGGCATTCCGTTGACCTGGGTGTACGACTGGGCGTCCACCAGGTACTTCGCCCGGATCAGGGTGGCGAGCTGCCCGAGGTTCATCTCCGGCACCACTACCTTGTCGTAACGCTTCAGGACCTCCCCGAGATTCCTCGGGAACGGGTTGAGGTGGCGCAGATGGGCCTGTGCGATGGGGGCGGCGACATTGCGCAGGCGGCGGACGGCGGCGGTGATGGGGCCGTACGTGGAGCCCCAGCCGAGGACCAGGGTGCGGGCGCCGTCCGGGTCGTCGACCTCCAGGTCGGGGACCCGGATCCCGTCGATCTTGGCCTGGCGGGTGCGGACCATGAAGTCGTGGTTGGCGGGGTCGTACGAGATGTTGCCGGTGCCGTCCTGCTTCTCGATGCCGCCGATGCGGTGTTCGAGTCCGGGCGTGCCCGGTACCGCCCACGGGCGGGCCAGCGTCTGCGGGTCGCGCTTGAACGGCCAGAACACCTCGGTGCCGTCCGCGAGCTGCTGGTTGGGCCCGGAGGCGAACTGAACCTTCAGGTCCGGCAGGTCGGCGACGTCCGGGATCCGCCAGGGCTCGGAGCCGTTCGCGAGGTATCCGTCGGAGAGCAGGAAGACCGGGGTGCGGTACGTCAGCGCGATCCGCACGGCTTCGAGGGCGGCGTCGAAGCAGTCGGCGGGTGTCCGCGGGGCCACGACCGGCACCGGGGCCTCGCCGTTGCGCCCGTACATCGCCTGGAGCAGGTCCGCCTGCTCCGTCTTGGTCGGCAGACCCGTCGACGGACCGCCGCGCTGGATGTCCACGATCAGCAGCGGCAGCTCCAGGGAGACCGCGAGACCGATCGTCTCGGACTTGAGCGCGACTCCGGGCCCGGAGGTCGTGGTCACGCCGAGCGCGCCGCCGAAGGCCGCCCCGAGCGCCGCGCCGATGCCCGCGATCTCGTCCTCGGCCTGGAAGGTCCGTACGCCGAAGTTCTTGTGCTTGCTCAGCTCGTGCAGGATGTCCGAGGCGGGGGTGATCGGATAAGAGCCCAGGTAGAGCGGCAGATCGGCCTGCCGGCTCGCCGTGATCAGCCCGTACGACAGGGCCAGGTTCCCGGAGATGTTCCGGTACGTGCCCGTCGGGAAGGCTCGGGTCGCCGGGGCCACCTCGTACGAGACCGCGAAGTCCTCCGTGGTCTCGCCGAAGTTCCAGCCCGCCCGGAACGCGGCCACGTTCGCCTCGGCGATGTCGGGCTTCTTCGCGAACTTCTGCCGCAGGAAGTTCTCCGTGCCCTCGGTGGGCCGGTGGTACATCCAGCTCAGCAGCCCGAGCGCGAACATGTTCTTGCTGCGCTCGGCCTCCTTGCGGGAGAGCCCGAAATCCTTCAGCGCCTCGACGGTGAGCGTGGTCAGCGGCACCTGGTGGATGTTGTACGCGCCCAGCGAACCGTCTTCCAGCGGCGAGGTCTCATAGCCCACCTTCGCCATCGGGCGCTTGGTGAATTCATCGGTATTGATGATGATCTCGGCGCCGCGCGGGACGTCCCCGATGTTCGCCTTCAGCGCGGCCGGATTCATCGCGACCAGTACGTTCGGGGCGTCGCCCGGCGTCAGGATGTCGTGATCGGCGAAATGCAGCTGGAACGACGACACACCCGGCAGGGTGCCGGCGGGGGCGCGGATCTCGGCCGGAAAGTTCGGCAGCGTGGAGAGGTCGTTCCCGAAGGAAGCCGTCTCCGAGGTGAACCGGTCACCCGTGAGCTGCATGCCGTCCCCCGAGTCACCCGCGAAGCGGATGATCACCCGGTCCAGGCGGCGTACTTCCTTGCCGCCGGGGGCCGGGGGCGTCCGTTGTTCGCCGACTACGGCACCTTCGGCCCCGTCGGCCTGTTCGGCTGGACTACTGACCTGGCTGGTCACTGAACTGGACCTCCTTCGAGGCGTGGCGTTCCCGTTCCCAAGGTCAACCCTACGTCGGCAGGGCCGGCCTTCTCGGGGGACGCTCGTATTCTGGACCGTCGTCTGCGGCGGTCTGTCGAGAGAATCCCGTGGGATTACGCGGGTCCACGGGATTCCGAGAGATTCCGAGATTTCGTGCCGTGCAGAAATAGTGCGAGCCCCCGGCGGCCGGGTGCGGTAACGCCGCACCTGACAGGGTGTCAGTTGATCAAGGCTTTGATCAATGCCCCGGATCTTTCGATCAAGACCGCAGGTAGGTGAGAACGGCCAGAACTCGCCGGTGGTCCCCGTCGCTCGGTGACAGCCCGAGCTTCATGAAGATGTTGCTGACGTGCTTCTCCACCGCTCCGTCGCTGACCACGAGCTGCTTGGCCACGGCCGAATTGGTGCGACCCTCGGCCATCAGGCCCAGCACCTCGCGCTCGCGCGGGGTCAGCCCCGCCAGCACGTCCTGCTTCCGGCTGCGGCCGAGCAGCTGGGCGACCACCTCCGGGTCCAGGGCGGTCCCGCCCCGGGCCACGCGTACGACGGCGTCCAGGAACTCCCGCACGTCGGCCACCCGGTCCTTGAGCAGATACCCCACCCCGGTACTGGAACCGGCCAGCAGTTCGGTGGCGTACTGCTCCTCCACGTACTGCGACAGTACGAGCACGCCTATACCAGGATGCTCGCGCCGCAGCCGTACCGCCGCTCGTACGCCCTCGTCGGTATGCGTCGGCGGCATCCGTACGTCGGCCACCACCACATCCGGCAGTGCGTTCTCGGCGGCCAGCTCGGCCACCGTCTTGATCAGGGCTTCCGCGTCCCCGACGCCGGCCACGACGTCATGCCCCCGGTCGGTCAGCAACCGGGTCAGGCCCTCACGCAGGAGCACTGAATCCTCGGCGATGACCACCCGCACCCTGTCTTCCACGTCCAGCAGCTCCCGAGTCCACGTCGTCCGATGTACCTGACGCAGCCAAGCATCCCAGCCCGGGGGCCGGATGGAGGCGAGTCGGGATCATCGAAAAACAGGGGCTGGCCGGACGCCCCCTAACGGGAGCGCCAGGGGAGCTCGGCGGTGACGGTGGTGCCGCCGCCGGCCGGGGAGTCCACGACCAGCACCCCGTCCACGGCGTCCAGCCGCTCGGTGAGACCGGCCAGCCCGGTGCCGGCGCCTTCGCTGCTCGCGCCGCCGCGCCCGTCGTCCGCGACCTGGATCAGCAGCCGGTCCCCGGACTTCCACACGTCCACGCTCGCGGTACGGGCCCCGGAGTGCTTGCTTATGTTCTGGAGCAGCTCCGAGACGGTGAAGTACGCGATCCCCTCGACGGCGGAGGCCGGCCGGTCCGGCAGGTCCGCGGACACCCGTACCGGCACCGCGCAGCGGGAGGCCACGGAGGACAGCGCCGCGTCCAGACCGCGGTCGGTCAGCACGGCCGGGTGGATCCCGCGGGCCAGGTCGCGCAGCTCCTGGAGCGCGACCTTCACCTCTCCGTGCGCCTCGTCCACCATCCGGGCGGCGGCCTGCGGGTCCTCGGCGAGCTTCTCCTTCGCCAGTCCGAGATCCATGGCCAGCGCCACCAGGCGGGCCTGCGCCCCGTCGTGCAGATCGCGCTCGATGCGCCGCAGGTCGGCGGCGGCGGTGTCGACGACGACCCCGCGGTCGGACTCCAGCTCCGTGACCCGGTGGTCGAGGCGCGAGGGCCCGAGCAGCCCGGCGATGAGGACGCGGTCGACGGTGGTCAGGGCCCGCACCACCCAGGGCGTGGCCAGGGTGAAGGCCAGCCCGACCAGGAAGGCGAGGGCGATCTCGGCGGGGGAGTCGAGGTAGAAGGTGTAGTCGTCGTTCTGGAAGAGCTGGAGCCCGGGCCAGTCGGTGTAGGCCGGGAAGACCCAGAACCAGACCGGGTACAGCAGGAAGGCCCAGCCGTACGTCCAGAACACCAGTGCCACGGTGAAGGCGAAGACGGCCCAGGGGAGGTGGATCACGGAGTACAGCGCGTGCCGCCAGGCGCTGCCGCTCTTGAGCAGGGCCCCCATGGCGGCGAGCGGACCCCGCTTCTGGGCCCGGATCGGCGCCGGCTCGGCGATGTCGACCCCGAGCATGGCCCGAGCCCGGCCCCGCTCGACCCGCCCGAACCCGCGGCACATGGCGAGCACCCCGGCGAGGACCGGGACCCCGAGGAAGGTGACGAGCAGCCCGGCGCCGAGGCTGACCCCGGTGATCGCGAGCGAGAAGTACAGCAGGCTCAGCGGCAGCCCGAGCACCAGATACCCGAACTCCCGCCAGGTCCGCCCCTCGACGGGAGCCCGCAACGCCCGTACGAATCCCATAGCCCAACCCGCCCTCTCGACGCTTCCCGTAAGCACATCCCCACCCTCCCGCCCGGGAGCCCCCCGAACCATCGGGCGGGTAGGCGTCCCCATGGTGGGGATAACCCCACCACCGCCCGGTCCACCCGCACTGGACCCGCCGCCGTCCCGGCCGACCCCAGCCCCACCGGCGGGACCCGCAGAACATCACCAGGACCCCCAAAACACCACCGGGACCCCCGCCCCACCCGGACGGGAGTCCCGCTCAAAAGGTCGCGGTCGGCGAAATCAGCCGCGCACGCGCCACGGCAGCTCCGCCGTCACCACCGTCCCCTGCCCCTCGGGGGAGTCGACGGCGAACACCCCGTCCACCGCCCGCAGCCGCTCCGCCAGCCCCGCCAGCCCCGACCCGCCCCCCACGCCGGCCCCGCCCCGCCCGTCATCCGAAACCCGTATCAGCAGCCGCCCCGAAGCGGTCCCGGAGGTCCGCCACACCTCCACGCTCGCCCCCCGCGCCCCCGCGTGCTTGCTCACGTTCTGCAGCAGTTCCGACACCGTGAAGTACGCGATCCCCTCGATCGCGGCCGCGGGCCGCTCCTCCAGATCCACCGCCACCTTCACCGGCACCACGCACCGGGAAGCGACCGCCGACAGCGCCGCGTCCAGCCCCCGGTCCGTCAGTACCGCCGGGTGGATCCCGCGCGCCAGGTCCCGCAGCTCCTGAAGCGCCAGTTTCACTTCCCCGTGCGCTTCGTCGACCATCGCCGCCGCCGCGTCCGGATCCTCCAGCAGCTTCTCCTTCGCCAGGCCCAGCCCCATCGCGAGCGCCACCAGGCGCGCCTGCGCCCCGTCGTGCAGGTCCCGCTCGATGCGCCGCATGTCGGCCGCCGCGGTGTCCACGACCACCCCGCGGTCCGACTCCAGCTCCGCGATGCGCCGCTCCAGCTCGTCCGAGGGCGACAGCAGCCCTCGTACCATCAGCCGGTCCACGTTCGACAGCCAGCGCACCAGGTACGGCAGCACCGGCCACAGCACCAGCAGCCCCACCAGCGCCACCGTGAACGTCAGCACCCCCCACGGCAGCCGCACCAGCTCGTACAGCACGGTCCGCCACGCCACCGGGTCCTTCAGGCCCGCCCACAGCCACGGGAAGAACCCGCCGGCCCGCCGCGGCCCCGGCAGCGGAGTCGGCTCCTCCACCCGTACGCCCAGCAGCACGCGCGCCCGCGCCCGCTCCACCCGCCCCAGCTGGCGGGACCCGAGCAGACCGAGCGCGAGCAGCGGAAGACCGATCGCGGTCACGGACAGGCCGCCCGCGGTCGCCACCATGGTCACCGTGTAGACGAAACCGACGAGCGCGAGCGGAAGATTGCCCAGCAGATGGACGGTCTCTTTCCACGCCACGGCCCCCAGGGCGGGCCGTACGGGCGGAGGCCGGTCGTTGTCGGGGCCCGGGTGGGAGACTTGAATGCGCGCGGTCATGCGGCACAGCCTGCCAATTTCGGCCCGCGGGTGCCATGGGGGAGCCGGGCCCCCGTAAACGGGGGATAACCCCACCCTGTGCGGACCAGGCCCTAGACTCCCGTCCGTACCAGATCATCGACAGTGGCCAAGGAGCGAGGAACGGACGTGCCCGACCCAACGGTATCGACCGTAACCGTGCTCGCAGCGGACTATTTCCGGAGTTATTCGGTCGTCGGCCTGCTGGCCGTCCTCGGTGTGCTCTTCGTGGCCGTCGCGTTCGGCGCGGGCCGCCTGCTGAGACCGGTCGTCCCGACCCCTGAGAAGCTGCTGACGTACGAATGCGGCGTGGACCCCGTCGGCGAGGGCTGGGCGCACACCCAGGTCCGCTACTACGTCTACGCGTTCCTCTACGTCATCTTCGCCGTCGACTCGATCTTCCTCTTCCCGTGGGCGACGGTGTTCGCCGCCGCCGGCTACGGCGCCACCACGCTCGTGGAGATGTTCATCTTCCTGGGCTTCCTGGCCGTCGGCCTGCTCTACGCGTACAAGAAGGGCGTCCTCGAATGGACGTGACACCGGCCGGGACCTCGGCCGAGCCCCAGCTGCTCCCGGAGCCCAAGCGCCTGGGAGTCCTCTCCCGCCTCGCGCCCGAGCCCATGAAGGTGGTCCTGAACTGGGGCCGCCGCTACAGCCTGTGGGTCTTCAACTTCGGCCTCGCCTGCTGCGCGATCGAGTTCATCGCCGCGTCGATGGCCCGGCACGACTTCATCCGGCTCGGCGTCATCCCGTTCGCCCCCGGCCCGCGCCAGGCGGACCTGATGATCGTCTCGGGCACGGTGACGGACAAGATGGCGCCGGCCGTGAAGCGGCTGTACGAGCAGATGCCGGAGCCGAAGTACGTCATCTCCTTCGGCGCCTGCTCCAACTGCGGCGGGCCGTACTGGGACTCGTACTCGGTGACGAAGGGCGTCGACCAGATCATCCCGGTCGACGTCTACGTCCCCGGCTGCCCGCCGCGGCCGGAAGCGCTGCTCCAGGGCATCCTCAAGCTCCAGGAGAAGATCGCCAGGGAGTCGCTGGCGGACCGCTACGCGACGGACCCCTCGACCGCCCAGCTCACGAGCGGCCTGGTCAAGCCCCCGCCGGCCCCGGGAGCGGGCGCATGAACCTCTACGACTCCCTCCCCGACGCGGCCGCCACGATCTTCGGCGCGGAGGCCACCGCCTCGTACGCGTACGAAGTCCTGACGGTGGACGTCCCGGTCGGAAGCTGGATCCCGGCGCTGGAGATCGCCCGGGACAAGCTGGGCTGCACGTACTTCGACTGGCTGAGCGCGGTGGACGAGCCGGGCACGGGCTTCCGGGTCTGCGCGCACGTCGTGTCCCTCGAAAACCACCGCGTACGCCGCCTGCTCCTGCGTACGACGGTCCCGCACACGGCCCCCTCCCTCCCCTCCGCGGTCGCGGTCTACGCGGGCGCGGAATGGCACGAGCGCGAGACGTACGAGATGTTCGGAGTGGTCTTCACGGACCACCCGCACCTGGTCCCGCTCCTCCTCCCGGAAAACTTCGAAGGCCATCCGCTGCGGAAGGACTTCGTGCTGGCCGCGCGCGTCGCGAAGGCCTGGCCGGGTGCCAAGGAGCCGGGCGAGGCGCACGACCCCGACGCCCCGAAGCGCCGCCAGATGCTCCCGCCGGGCGTCCCGGACCCCAACGACTGGGGTCCCATGAAGGGCCAGCTCCCCCCGGCCCCCACCCGCCCCACCCGCGCCGCCCGCACCCCGCGCGCGGCGGCCGCGGGCGCGCCGGGAGCCGAGGCTGCCGAAGCCCCCGCCCGCCCGCCGCGCCGTACCCGCTCGGTGGCGGACGGCTCGACGAGCCAGGCCGTCCCCCCGGCGCAGCCGGAAGCCGAGGCGGCTCCGCAGACCGCCGCTCCGCAGGCCGACGCCCCGCAGGCCGACGCCCCGCCGCGCCCGCCCCGCCGTACCCGTTCGGCTTCGGACGGCTCGGCCAGCCAGGCCGTCCCCCCGGCGGAGCCTGAAGCCGAGGCCGGGCAGGCCGATGCGCCCCCGCCTCCGGAGGGCCCGGCAGTGCGCGGCCGCACCGTGGCGCCGGGCCGGCGCCCCGCCCCCCGCAGCGCGGACGCGCCCTGGCACAACCCCCAGCCCGCGTTCACGGAACCGGAGCCCACGCCCGAAGCCACGCCCGCGGCCGACCCGGGCCCGAAGGGCGAGCCGAAGACCACGCCCAAGGCCGGCCCGCGGCCCGACGCCGAGCCGGAGCCCGCACCCGGCGCGGAGTCCGCGCCCGACGGCACCCCCGAATCCGAATCCGACACCAACGGAGGCGACGCGTGAACGACGTCCTCGACGTCGCGCTGCGACTCATCGTCGTCTTCGCCGTGTTCCTCGTGCTCCCGCTCGTCGTCGGGCAGACCGAGCACAAGGTCATGGCCCACATGCAGGGCCGCCTCGGCCCCATGTACGCAGGCGGTTTCCACGGCTGGGCCCAGCTCGTCGCCGACGGCGTGAAGTTCGCGCAGAAGGAAGACATCGTCCCGGCCAATGCCGACCGCCGCATCTTCCAGCTCGCCCCCGCCGTCGCCCTGCTCCCGTACCTCCTCGTCCTCGTCGCCATCCCCATCGGGCCCGGCGAAGGCGCCGTTGGCCAGGTCATCGACGCCGGGCTGTTCTTCGTACTCGCCGTGATGGGCGTCGGAGTCCTCGGCAGCCTCATGGCCGGCTGGGCCTCCGCCAATAAGTTCTCCCTGCTCGGGGGCCTGCGCACCGCCGCGCAGCTCCTCGCGTACGAGCTCCCCATGCTGCTCGCCGCCGCATCCGTCGCGATGGCCGCCGGGACCGTGTCCCTCCCCGGCATCGTCGGCGCCTTCCAGTGGTGGTGGCTCCCCTGGCAGATCACCGGCGCGCTCGTCTTCTTCACCGCCGGCCTCGCCGAACTCCAGCGGCCACCCTTCGACATGCCCGTCGCCGACTCCGAGATCATCTTCGGCGCGTACACCGAGTACACCGGCCTGCGCTTCGCGCTGTTCCTGCTCGCCGAGTACGCCGGCATCGTCGTCCTCTGCGCCCTCACCACCGTCCTCTTCCTCGGCGGCTGGCACGGCCCGATCGCCGACGGCTGGGTCTGGACCCTGCTCAAGACCGCGGTCCTCGCCTTCGTCGTGATCTGGCTCCGCGTCAGCTACCCGCGCCTTCGCGAGGACCAGCTCCAGAAGCTCGCCTGGACCACACTCATCCCGCTCGCGCTCGCCCAGATCGCGCTCACCGGCATCGTGAAGGTGGCGATCAGCTGATGCCCATCCCCGGATCCGGCCTGGCCAAGGGCCTCGCCGTCACCCTGCGCACGATGACGAAGCGCGCGCACACCGCCCAGTACCCCGAAGTGCAGCCCGAGCTCCCGCCCCGCACCCGCGGGGTCATCGGCCTGTTCGAGGAGAACTGCACGGTCTGCATGCTGTGCGCCCGCGAGTGCCCCGACTGGTGCATCTACATCGACTCCCACAAGGAGACGGTCCCGGCCGCCGCCCCCGGCGGCCGCGAGCGCAGCCGCAACGTCCTCGACCGCTTCGCCATCGACTTCTCCCTCTGCATGTACTGCGGCATCTGCATCGAGGTGTGCCCCTTCGACGCCCTCTTCTGGTCGCCGGAGTTCGAGTACGCGGAGACGGACATCCTCGAACTCACCCACGAGCGCGACAAGCTGCGCGAGTGGATGTGGACCGTCCCGGCCCCGCCCGCCCTGGACCCGGCCGCGGAGGAGCCCAAGGAGATCGCCGCCGCCCGCAAGGCGGTGGAGAAGGCCGAAGCAGCGGCCGCCGCGGCAGCAGCCGAAGCCGCAGCAGCAGCCGCCGCCGAGACCACCGAGCCCACGACGCCCGGGACCGACACCCCCACCACCCCGGAGGGAGACGCGTGACCGACCTGACCCCCGCGGCCACCACCCTGGCCGCCGCGGCGACGGGCCACGGGTTCCTCTCCCCGACCGGCGTCGAGATCGCCTTCCTCCTCGTCGGCCTCGCCACCCTCGGCGCGGCCGCCGTCACCGTCACCACCAAGCAGCTCGTGCACGCCGCCCTGTGGCTGGTCGTCGCGCTCGGCGGCATCGCCGTCGAGTACCTGCTGCTGACCGCCGAGTTCATCGCCTGGGTCCAGGTCCTGATCTACCTCGGATCCGTGGTCGTCCTCCTCCTCTTCGGGCTGATGCTCACCAAGGCCCCCATCGGCCGCTCCCCGGATGCCGACTCGAACAACCGCTGGGTGGCCCTCGGCGTCGCCCTCGTCGCGGCCGCATCCCTGGTCTGGGTCGTCGTCGACGCCTTCCGCACCACCTGGATCGACCTCGACGGCCCCGCCCAGGGCTCGACCAAGGTCTCCGGCGAGATCCTCTTCCAGCACTGGGTGCTGCCCTTCGAAGCGCTCTCCGTCCTCCTCCTCGCGGCCCTGATCGGCGCCATCGTGCTCTCCCGCAGGGACACCGCCGCCGGTGGGTCCGACGACAACACGAAGGGGCAGCAGCGCTGATGCACCTCGCCTACCCCGCCGTGCTCGCGGTGCTCCTCTTCTGCACGGGCCTGTACGGAGTGCTCGCCCGCCGCAACGCCATCCTGGTCCTGATGTCCGTCGAGCTGATGCTCAACGCCGTCAACCTGAACCTGGTGGCCTTCGACGTCTGGCTGCGCGACGCCCTGCACGCAGGCCAGGCCCTCACCCTCTTCACGATCGCCATCGCCGCCGCGGAGATCGGCATCGGCCTCGCGATCGTGCTGATGGTGTACCGCAACCGCGGCACCTCGGACGTCGACCGGCTGCGCGACACCGCCGAGGGCCACGAGCCCGCCCCGAACGACCAGCCCGCCCCGAACAACCAGAGCGAGGTCACCGCGTGAGCACCACGACCCTCGCGGTCCTCGTCCCGCTCCTGCCCTTCCTGGGCGCGGTGGCGGGACTGCTGCTCGGCCGCCGCGCCCCCGGGTTCGTCCGGCCCCTCGCCGTGCTGCCGGTGCTGGCCGCCGCCGTGCTGGCCGTACTCGTCGCCGTCCGCCAGGGCGGCGGCAAGCCGATCACCGCCTCGACCGAGCTGACCCCGACCGGCTCCGTCCCGATCGACCTCTCGCTCTACCTGAACGGCTTCGCCGTCCTGGTCGCCGTGCTGGTCGGCCTCGTCGCCACCTGCGTACAGCTCTACTCGACGGCATACCTCCGCGAGGACCCGCGCTACCCCTCGTACGCCGCTCTGGTCTCCCTGTTCACCTCCGCCATGCTGCTCGTCGTCTACACCGGCGACCTGATGGTGCTGTTGGTCGGCTGGGAGGTCATGGGCATCTGCTCCTACTTCCTCGTCGGCCACTACTGGGAGACCGAGGCGGCCCGCTCCGCCTCCCTGAAGGCCTTCCTCGTCACCAAGCTGGGCGACGTCCCCTTCCTGATCGGCCTGTTCGCGCTCGCCACCGATGCCGACTCCTTCGAGATCCCCAAGGTCCTGGGCGCCGTCGCCGCAGGAGGACTCGACCACCCGACGCTGATCGCCCTGCTGCTGCTCGCCGGAGTCGCGGGCAAGTCCGCGCAGTTCCCGCTGCACACCTGGCTCCCGGACGCCATGGCGGGCCCCACCCCGGTCTCCGCGCTGATCCACGCCGCGACGATGGTCGCCGCCGGTGTCTACTTCGTCGCCCGCCTCCTCCCGGTCTTCGCGGCCTCCGCGGCCGCCCTGGTGGTCATGGCCGTCATGGCGGCCGTCACGATGCTCGGCTCCGGCCTCGCCGCCCTGGCCCAGGACGACATCAAGCGCGTACTCGCCTACTCCACGATCGGCCAGCTCGGCTACATGATCGGGGCCCTGGCCGTCGCCGACCGCGGCGCCGCCGTTTTCCACCTGCTGTCCCACGGTGTCTTCAAGGCGCTCCTGTTCCTCGGTGCGGGCGTGATCATCCACGCCGCCGGGACGAACTCCCTGGCCGCCATGTCCCGCATGGACGGCCTGGCCAAGCGCATCCCCGACGCCTTCTGGACCATGACGATCGCGCTGCTCGCGCTCGCCGCGATCCCGCCCTTCGCCGGCTTCTTCTCCAAGGAAGCCGTCCTCGTCGCCGCCGAGCACGCCGCCGGCGGTCACTCGGAGGCCGCTCCCAGCGCCGCGGGCTGGGTCGTCCTCGTCGCCGGCGTGCTGACCGCCCTGCTCACCGCCGCCTACGCCACCCGCCTGTGGCTGATGGCCTTCCGCGGCCGGGGCGCCGCCGCCCCCGACCACGGCAAGGAGCCCGTCGCCATGACCGGCGTGCTGTGGGTGCTCGCGATCCCGACCATCGGATTCGGCCTGTGCGCCGGGCCGATCGCCGACTGGTTCGACGGCAACGAGCTCAGCCCGACGCTGACCACCTCCGTCCTCGGCACCGGAGCCGCCGCCGTCGGCGCGGTCCTGACGTACGCCCTGTGGCAGCGGGCCACCGCGAAGGCCGCCGCGGTCGGCTACGGAGCCGGCGGATCCGCGTCCGCCGCCGCCGCGGAGTCCGCCGCCGAGACCCCCGAGGTCGCCGAGGTCACCCACGACCACCCCGCCGTCCCGGCCGGCGCGGCCCCCGACCCCGGCCGGGCCCTCCTGGGCCCCCTGCACCGCCACGCGGCCGACGGCTTCCACCTCGACGCCGTCTACGACCGGCTGTTCGTCCGCCCCGTCCGCGCCGCCGCGAGCCTCGTCCGCTTCCTCGACCGCGAGGTCGTGGACACGTACGTCAGCGGCGCGGGCGCCGGCCCCCGGCTGCTCGGCAGCCTCGTACGCCGGGCCCAGACCGGCAACGTACAGAGCTACCTGAGCGCCCTGCTCGCCGGCGCCGTGGTCCTGGCGATCGCCACCGCCGTCCTCGCCAACGTCAACGCCGGATCGTGAGCCGTGAGTCAGCCGTGATTGATATCAGCCCGTCCGTGATGCAGTTCCTTCTGGCGTTCGTCGTGGCCGCACCCCTCCTCGGAGCCGTCGCGGCCCTCCTGCCCGCCCCGCCCGGACTCAAGGGCAAGAGCCCCGAACAGGCCGTGCTGCGCCACGGCGTGACCGTGACCGGTGTGATCCTCGCCGCGGCCATCGCCCTCGCCCTGGGCTTCGACCACGACGCCCCGGCCCGCTTCCAGGCGACCACGGACATCAGCTGGATCCAGGCGCTGAACGTCCGGATCCACCTCGGCATCGACGGCATCTCGCTCCCCCTCCTCCTGATGACCGCGCTGCTGTTCTTCCTCTGCGCGCTCTACAGCTACTTCAAGCTCCCCGAAGGCCCCTCCCCGAAGGCCTTCGTCGCCCTGCTCCTCGTCCTCGAGTCCGGCACCCTCGCGACCTTCGCCGTCCTCGACCTGCTGCTGTTCTTCCTCGCCTTCGAGATGGTCCTCATCCCGATGTACTTCCTCATCGCCCGCTGGGGCGGTGCTCAGAGGCAGGCCGCCGCCTGGAAGTTCATCCTCTACACCCTCCTCGGCTCCGTGGTCATGCTGCTCGGACTGCTGCTCATCGGACTGAACAGCGGCACCTTCGACATGGTGGCACTCGCCTCTGACAACGGACGCGAACTGACCCACACCACCCAGCTCCTGGCCGTCCTCGCCATCGGCCTCGGCCTCGCCGTGAAGACCCCGATGTGGCCGCTGCACAGCTGGCTGCCCGACGCCCACACGGCCGCGCCCACCGTCGGATCCGTCCTGCTCGCCGGCGTCCTGCTCAAGATGGGCACCTACGGGTTCGTCCGCATCCTGCTCCCCATCACCCCCGACGGCATGGCGACCTTCGCCCCCTACCTGGGCGCCTTCGCCGCCGTCGGCATCGTCTACGGATCCCTCGCCTGCCTCTCGCTCGCCCGCAAGGGCAACAAGGGCGACCTCAAGCGCCTCATCGCGTACTCCTCCGTCGGCCACATGGGCTTCGTCCTCCTCGGCATCGCCTCCATGACCCCCACCGGCGTCAACGGCGCACTGTTCGCGAACATCGCCCACGGCCTGATCACCGGCCTCCTCTTCTTCCTGGTCGGGGCCCTCAAGGACCGCTACGGCACCGCCGACCTCGACACCCTCGCCGGAGCCACCGGGGCCGCCCTCTACGGCCGCGCCCCCCGCCTCGGCGCCTTCCTCGCCTTCGCCGCCGTCGCCTCCCTCGGCCTGCCCGGCCTCGCCGGCTTCTGGGGCGAGATGCTGGCCCTGTTCGGCGCGTTCGACCCTGCGCAGGGCCTGCCCCGGCCCGCCTTCCTCACGTACATGGCCTTCGGCGCGTTCGGCACCCTGCTCACCGCCGCCTACCTGCTGATCGTCGTCCGGCGCGTCTGCATGGGCGACCCCAAGGCCCGGCCCGGGCACGGGGCCGGGGCCCCGGCCGGCTCCGTACCCGCGCTCGAACTCGCCGACATCCAGCACTACGAGTTCGCCGCCTGGACCCCGCTCGTGGCCCTCACCGTCCTCGCCGGCCTGTGGCCCGCCGTCCTCCTCGGCCTCACCGACCCGGCCGTCCAGAAGCTCCTCGCAGGAGGCAACGCATGACGGCCCTGACGGCCTCCGTTCTGTCCGCCCCGTCGGCGGCCCCGGCCACCGGGTCCGCGAGCCTCGTCCAGAGCGTCGACTGGCTCGCGATCACCCCCGTGGTCCTCCCCGCCGCCGTCGCCCTGGTCGTCCTGGTCGCCGACCTCTTCCTGCCGGAGCGGCGCAAGCCGCTGCTCGGCTGGCTCTCCGTCGCCGGCCTCGCCGCCGCGACCGCCACCCTGCTGCCGCTGCGCGCCGGCGACCGGGCCACCTTCTGCCTCACCACCGACCCCGGCGCGTGCAGCTACACCGCCGACCACTTCACGCTCGTCATCCAGTTCCTGGTACTGGCCGGCGCCCTGGTCACCGCCCTGCTGTCGGTCACCGCCGTCCGTGACGCGCGCATGCCGGCCGGCGAGTACTGGTTCCTGCTGCTGTCCTCCACGGCCGGCGCCGCCCTGCTGCCCGCCTCCCGCGACCTCGCCACCCTGATCGTCGCCCTCGAAGTCGCCTCGCTGCCCGCCTTCGCCCTCGTCGGCATGCGCCGCGGCGACCGCCTCTCCTCCGAGGCCGCCCTCAAGTTCTTCCTGTCCTCCGTCACCGCCACCGCCGTGTCGCTGCTGGGCGTCAGTTTCGTCTACGCCGCCACCGGCTCCCTGCACCTCACGCAGATCGCCGACCGGCTCGAAGACGTCCCCGGACAGCTCGACACCCTCGCCATGGCCGGGGTCGCGCTCACCCTCGTCGGCTTCGCCTTCAAGACCGCAGCCGTCCCCTTCCACTTCTGGGTCCCGGACACCTACGTCGGCGCGCCGCTGCCCATCGCGGGCTACCTCTCCGTGATCGGCAAGGCCGTCGGCTTCACCGGCCTCATCCTCGTCACGGTGATCGCCTTCCCCGCGTACTCCGACATCTGGGGCCCGGCCCTCGCCGTCCTCGCCGCGCTCACCATGACCGTGGGCAACACCGCCGCGCTGCGCCAGTCCGCCGACCGCCCGAACAGCGCCGTACGGCTGCTCGCCTGGTCCTCGGTCGGCCAGGCCGGCTACCTGCTGGTCCCGATCGCCGCCGCCGCGTACTCCGGGCGCGACCAGATCGGCTCCACCGTCGCCTACGCCCTCATGTACGCCGCCGTGAACCTCGGCGCGTTCGCCGTGGCCGCCCTCGTCGGCCGTACGAAGCCGCTCCACCGGATCAGCGACTACCGCGGGCTGTACGCCGAGCGTCCGCTGGCCGCCCTCTCGCTGGCCTTCTTCCTGCTCTGCCTGGCCGGCCTGCCGCCGGGCATCATCGGGCTCTTCGCCAAGGTCACCGTCTTCCGGTCCGCGGTCGACGCGGGCCTGGGCTGGCTGGCCGCGGTCATGGCGGTCAACGTCGTCATCGCCCTCTTCTACTACCTGCGCTGGACGGCGCTGCTCTTCCGCGCCCCGCAGACCTCCGCCGAAGGCGCCCGTACGAAGGCCCCGTGGCCGGTCACCGTCGCGATCGCGGTCACCGCGGTCACCGCCGTGGTGCTGTCGGCCGCCCCGGAGCTGGTCCTGCGCTTCGCGTCGGGCAGCCTGTTCCCGCTGTAGGCGCGCAGCCCGTACGCAGGCCCGTACGCCGGCGAACCCGTACGCAGTGACCCGTACGGCCCAACGCCCGCGCACCCCCGCCGTACCCCCGCCGCCCCGGTCACCCGGACGGCGGACCCGCCGTGCCCTGGGAACCAGACGCCCTCACCTCGCGTTGAGCGGGGAGGGAGGGTCCACTGGACCGTAGACCCTCAGATCCAGGACGGGGCTCCCCTGCCGCACCATTTGGAGGGCGTACCGTGCACCGCCGGCACAACGGGCTGAAGACCGCCGTACTCCTCGGCGGGCTGTCCGCACTCATCATCGTCATCGGAAGCTTCTTCGGGCGGGGCGGCCTGATCATCGCCGTCCTCGTCGCCCTGGGGACGAACGCGTACGCGTACTGGAACAGCGACAAGCTGGCTCTACGCGCGATGCGCGCCCGTCCCGTCAGCGAGTTCGAGGCCCCGCAGCTCTACCGCATGGTGCGCGAGCTCTCCACCTCCGCGCGCCAGCCCATGCCCCGGCTCTACATCTCGCCGACCGAGGCGCCCAACGCGTTCGCCACCGGCCGCAACCCGCGCAACGCCGCGGTCTGCTGCACCGAGGGCATCCTGCGCATCCTCGACGAGCGCGAGCTGCGCGGGGTGATCGGCCACGAGCTGAGCCACGTCTACAACCGCGACATCCTGATCTCCTCCGTCGCCGGAGCCCTCGCCTCCGTCATCATGTTCCTGGTGAATTTCGCCTGGCTGATCCCGGTGGGCCGGTCCAACGACGACGAGGGGCCCGGCATCATCGGCATGCTGCTGGTCATGATCCTGGGTCCGCTGGCCGCCAGCGTGATCCAGCTGGCCATCAGCCGCTCGCGCGAGTACGAGGCGGATGCGTCCGGGGCCCAGCTCACCGGCGACCCGCTCGCCCTGGCCAGCGCCCTGCGCAAGCTGGACGCCGGCGTCAAGCAGCTCCCGCTGCCCCCCGAGCCCAGACTGGAGACCGCGAGCCACATGATGATCGCCAACCCTTTCCGCCCGGGCCAGGGCCTTTCTAAGATGTTCTCGACGCACCCTCCGATGGCCGAGCGCATCGCCCGGCTCGAACAGATGGCAGGACGTGGCCAGTGAAGACCATCCTCAACATCATCTGGCTCGTGCTCAGCGGCGTCTGGCTGTTCCTGGGCTACTGCCTCGCGGGCGTGATCCTCTGCATCACGATCATCGGCATCCCGTTCGGCATCGCGTCCTTCCGCATCGCCCGGTACGCCCTCTGGCCCTTCGGCTACACCACGGTCGAGCGCCATGACGCGGGCGCCGGGTCCTGCGTCGGCAACGTGCTGTGGCTGGTCCTGGCGGGCTGGTGGCTGGCCCTCGGGCACATCGTCACCGGCATCGCCCTGTGTGTGACGATCATCGGCATCCCGTTCGGCATCGCCAACTTCAAGATGGTCCCGCTGTCCCTGTTCCCGCTGGGCCGTGAGATCGTCCCGACCGACGCGCCGTTCGCGTCCCGGTAGGCGGCGGGGCGGCGGAACCCGGGCAGAACCCACGGGCGAACCCACGGGCAGACTCACGGACAGAACTCACGGGCAGGAAGAACCAGTGTCGGCTGCGAGCACGGCCAGGACCCTCTCGGTCATCGTGCCGATGTACAACGAGGAAGAGGCCCTCCCCGCCCTGGTGAGCCGCCTGCGCCCGGTGCTCGACGACACCGGCGTCCCGTACGAGGTCCTCGCGGTCGACGACGGAAGCACCGACCGGACCGCCGAACTCCTGGAGAAGTTCCGTACGGACTGGCCCGAGCTCCGCATCGTCCGGCTGCGCGGCAACTCCGGCCACCAGGCCGCCCTGCGCGCCGGGCTGCACAGCTCGGTCGGGGCGTACGTGGCCAGCATCGACGCCGACCTCCAGGATCCGCCGGAGAAAATTCCGGAGATGCTGGACCTGGCCCGGTCCGAGAGCCTCGACATCGTCTACGGCGTCCGCTCCGACCGCAGCACCGACACCGGCTTCAAGCGCCGCACCGCCGGCGCCTACTACTGGCTGATGCGCCGCATGGTCGGCAAGCAGGTGCCCGCGCAGGCCGGGGACTTCCGGCTGCTCAGCCGCGAGGCGGTGGAGGCCCTCAAGTCCCTGCCCGACCAGCACCAGGTGTACCGGCTTCTGGTGCCGTGGCTCGGTTTCCCGAGCGGGCAGGTGACGTACCGCCGGGGCGAGCGGGTGGCGGGCGAGACCAAGTACCCGCTGAGCAAGATGATCCGCCTCGCCGTGGACGGCATCACCAACTTCTCGGCCGCGCCGCTGCGGCTGGCGACCTGGCTCGGCGTCATCAGCTTCGTCACCTGCTTCGTGATGATCGCCTGGACGCTGGTGGTCTTCCTGCTCGGCAAGACCGTGCCCGGCTGGAGCTCGCTGTTCGTCGCCATGCTGTTCCTCGGCGGCGTGCAGCTGATCTGCGTGGGGCTGCTCGGCGAGTACATCGGCCGGATCTACACCGCCGTGCAGCGCCGGCCCACGTACTTCATCGGGTACGACTCGGCGCGGGACGACGCCGGCAAGGGCCCCGGGCAGAGCGGGAACTGACGAGGGCTCGGAGGGCATTGCTGCAGGTCGGGGCGATTGTCAGTGGCGTGGGTCACGATGGATGCATGGACGAGACCGAGCAGTTGCCGAAGCGGGCGATACCCGGGCGGGCGCTCACGCCCCGCGCGTGAGCCCCGCACGCACCCCGTAGGCCACCGCGCCCAGCGCCAGCACGGCCGCCCCCGCGAGTGCCGACGCGGCCGGCAGCGCGCAGGCCAGTACGACACAGCCGGACAGCCCGACCGCTGCCACGGCCCGGCCCTTGACACCTGAATCGAGAGTCCACGCCGAAGCGTTCGCGATCGCGTAGTAGGCCAGCACCCCGAAGGACGAGAAACCGATCGCGCCCCGCAGGTCGGTGGTCGCCGCGAGCACCGCGACCACCGCACCCACGGCGAGCTCCGCATGGTGCGGCACCTGATGCCGGGGATGTACGGCGGCCAGCGCGCGGGGGAGATGGCCGTCCCGGGCCATCGCCAGGGTGGTCCGCGACACCCCGAGCACCAGGGCCAGCAGCGAGCCCAGCGCGGCCAGGGCCGCCCCGACCCGGACCACGGGGGTCAGTCCGGGCACACCGGCCGCCCGTACCGCGTCGGCCAGCGGGGCCGGCGAAGCCGCCAGGGCCCCGGCGCCCAGCACCGACAGCGCCGCCACCGCCACCGCGGCGTAGACGAACAGGGCGATCCCCAGGGCGAGGGGCACCGCCCGCGGGATCGTGCGCTCCGGATCACGCACCTCCTCGCCCAGGGTGGTGATCCGGGCGTACCCCGCGAAAGCGAAGAACAGCAGCCCGGCCGCCTGGAGCAGACCGCCGACACCGCCCCCGCCCAGGCCGCCGAGCCGTCCCGCGTCCGCCGCGCCGGACGTCAGGCACACCACCACGACCCCGGCCAGCACGGCCAGCACCACCGCCACGATCACCCGGGCGATCCGGGCGGACTTCTGCACGCCGCCGTAGCTCGCGGCGGTCAGCGCCACCACCGCCGCGACGGCCACGGCATGCTGCTGCCCGGGCCACACGTACGCCCCCACGGTGAGCGCCATCGCCGCGCACGAGGCGGTCTTGCCGATGACGAAGCCCCAGCCGGCCAGGTATCCCCAGAACGGGCCGAGCCGCTCCCGCCCGTACACGTAGGTCCCGCCGGAGGCCGGGTAGCGGGCGGCCAGCCGCGCCGAGGAGTGCGCGTTGCAGTAGGCGATCAGGGCCGCCACCGCCAGGGCCGCGAGCAGCGCGCCGCCCGCGGGCCCCGCCGCGCCCGCCGCCGGGGCGAGCGCGGCGAAGATACCCGCCCCGACCATGGCCCCCAGCCCGACGACGACGGCGTCGAAGACCCCCAGCGTGCGTTTCAACTCGTTGTCCACGGGCGGAGGGTAGCCGCCCTAGATGACGCCTTCGCGGCCGGTCAGTGGAGTCCGGGTCTGCTCCCAGCCGTTGAGGGCCGTCAGACAGGCGTGGTCGAGGTGGCGCAGCCCGCTCAGATCGAGGCGTACGGGCTGTCCGGCAGGCAGCGCGTCCAGCTCGTCGAGCAGCTTCGGCAGCCGCAGGAAGCTGGCGCTGCCCAGCACCTGGACGTGGAGCTCCCCGCCCTCCCACACCTCCTCGATGTGCACGTGCGAGGTTTCCCAGGCCGCCTTGACCACGGCGAGCCCCAGGCCGATCAGCACCCCTTCGAAGAGGTTGGTGGCCACGACCGAGGCGGCCGTCGCCACCAGCACCACCGCCTCGCCCCGGTGCGTACGCCACAGGCCGGCGACGGCCCTGGCCGGCAGCAGTTTCCATCCGGCGTGCAGCAGCACCCCGGCCAGCGCGGCGAGCGGCACGATCTGGAGCAGCTGGGGGAGGGCGACGGCGAACAGCAGCAGCCAGCCGCCGTGCATGACCCGGGAGGCCCGGGTGCGGGCCCCGGCCTCCACGTTGGCCGCGCTGCGCACGATCACCGCGGTCATCGGCAGCGCCCCGAGCAGTCCGCAGACGGTGTTGCCGACGCCCTGTGCCACGAGCTCCCGGTCGTAGTGGGTCCGCGGCCCGTCGTGCATCCGGTCGACGGCGGCCGCGCTGAACAGGGTCTCGGCGGAGGCGATCAGCGTCAGGGCGATCACGGTGCCGAGAGCCCCGGCGGAGGCCAGCAGCCCGAAGTCCGCCCAGCCGGGCGGGGCGACGGCCCCCAGGACGCCGGTCACCGTCACCTTCTCGACGGGCAGCCGCAGCATCACCGACACGGCGGTGGCGGCCGCCACCCCGACCAGCGCGCCCGGTACGAGCCGCAGCCGGGCCGGCATCCGGCGCCAGGCCACGAGGACGGCGATGGTCCCGGCCCCGAGGGCCACGGCGGCCCAGTCGGCCTCGGCGGCGAGCGCCGGCACCGCGGCGAGCTTCTCCAGGGTCGCGCCGGGAGCCGGTACGCCGCCCAGGGCGTACAGCTGCCCCGCGATCAGTACGAGTCCGATCCCGGCGAGCATCCCGTGCACGACGGCGACGGAGATCGCCCGGAACCACCGCCCGAGCCGCAGCGCCCCCATGCACAGCTGCAGCACCCCGGCGGCCAGCACCAGGACCCCCAGGGCACGGGCCCCGTGCGTCTGCACCGCCTCGTAGACGAGCACGGTGAGCCCGGCCGCCGGCCCGCTCACCTGGAGCGAGCTCCCCGGGAACCAGCCGGTGATCAGCCCGCCCACCACCCCGGTCACGATCCCCAGCTCCGCGGGCACTCCGGAGGCGACCGCCACGCCCACGCAGAGTGGCAGCGCGACGAGCGCGACCACGACGGACGCCCCGAAGTCTTCGCGAAACGTGCCGGCCTCAGGCATCCGTGTCCCTCCCCTGTCCCGCGGTGATGAATACCGCCAGGTTGGCGGGCGCGCGCACGGTTGCCCAAGTGCCCATTGGGGGCCACTGAGGCGCACGCGCCGTGCACGCCGGGCACATGATCCGCACGCCCCCGAGGCAGCCGCGGCCTCCGGGAACAGCCGCGGCCCGGCGGTCCGAAAAGGACCGCCGGGCCGCCGGAGGGCAGGTGGGAGACCGCGATCAGCGGTAGTTCACGAACTGGATCGCGAAGTCGAGGTCCTTGCCCTTGAGGAGGGCCTGGATGGCCTGCAGGTCGTCACGGCTCTTGGAGCTGACGCGCAGCTCCTCGCCCTGGACCTGGGCCTTGACGCCCTTGGGGCCCTCGTCCCGGATGATCTTCGCGACCTTCTTGGCGTTCTCCTGGGAGATGCCTTCCTCGATCGAGGCGAAGATCTTGTACTCCTTGCCGGACAGCTGCGGCTCGCCGGCGTCGAGCGCCTTCAGCGAGATCCCGCGCTTGACCAGCTTGGTCTCGAACACGTCGAGGACGGCCTTGACGCGCTCCTCGGAGTTCGCCTCCATCAGGATCTTCTCGCCGGACCAGGCGATGGTGGCGCCGGTGCCCTTGAAGTCGTAGCGCTGCGAGAGTTCCTTGGCGGCCTGGTTGAGGGCGTTGTCGACCTCCTGCCGCTCGACCTTCGAGACGATGTCGAAACTGGAGTCGGCCATGTGCTGTGGCTCCTTGAAGTCGGCTGTCATTGCCCCGGAGGGCGCGGCCGGACATGCCCGGCCCGCTCGGCAAAGCCTAGCCACCGCGCCCGCCCGCAGTGCTGATCAATCCGGTGGCGAAGCACCCCCGAGCATCGGGTATCGTTTACGTCGTTGCCAGGGAGCGCCGCCGCAAGGCGGAAAAATGGCAGCGATCATGGCGGTGTGCCCGAGTGGCCAAAGGGAGCAGACTGTAAATCTGCCGGCTCAGCCTACCCAGGTTCGAACCCTGGCGCCGCCACGCGATGTGAGACCCCCGTTACTGCGGAAGCGCAGTGGCGGGGGTCTTCTCGTACGGCCCAACGATCCGTTCGACCGCATCGTCCGGGTCTCCTGTTCGTTCTCCGGACGTGAACTTCATTTCTGACACGCGCGGGAGGGTGGGCGGCGGCGTGCTCCTCGCCCTCCTCGGAGCCGGGATCCCGGCCCTGGTCGGGGCGGCACTGCACAGCCACGTGGGCGAGCCCTACCAGGAGACCACCCTCTATTTCGGCACCGAGCGCCCCGGCGGCCGGGCCCCCGTCGCGGAGCAGGAGTTCATGGGCTTCCTGGACCGGGAGATCACCCCGGCCTTCCCCGAGGGGCTCACCATCCTGGACGGGCGCGGCCAGTGGCAGCGGGCCGGAAAGGTCATCCGCGAGACCTCGTACGAGGTGGTGCTGCTCTACCCGGAGAAGGAGGCCGAGGAGCGCAGCGCGCGCATCGAGCGGATCCGGCAGGCCTACGAGGACCAGTACCAGCAGGACTCCGTCGGGCGCTCCGACGACAAGGTGACCGCCGAGTTCTGATGGCCGGTCACGCGGTGGGCGAAGGTCCTCCCCGGTGTCTCAGTTGCCCGCGACGGCCTTGACCGCCACCGAGATCGGGGTCGATCCCTCGACCAGCTCCAGCGTCAGGCCGGCCGTCGCCGGGGTTTCGACCAGCTCCGCCAGCACGGCCGCGACGTCGTCGCGCGGCACCGCCCCGCGGCCCGTCCACGCCTCCAGCCGCACCTGGCCGCTCCCGGGATCGTCGGTCAGCGCGCCGGGCCGCAGGACCGTCCACTCCAGGCCCAGCCGCGTCCGTACGTAGTCGTCGGCATCGCCCTTCGCCCGCAGGTAGACGTCGAAGACGTCGTCGCCCCCGTGGTGCGCGTCCGCGCCCATCGAAGAGACCATCAGGAAGCGCCGTACCCGCGCCCGTTCGGCCGCGTCCGCGAACAGCACGGCCGCGCCGCGGTCCACGCTGTCCTTGCGCGCCGCGCCGCTGCCGGGGCCCGCGCCGGCCGCGAACACCGCGACGTCCGCGCCCAGCAGAATGCCCGCCACATGCTCGACCGAAGCCGACTCCAGGTCGCAGAGCACCGGTTCGGCGCCCGCCTGCCGCAGGTCCTCGCCCTGCGCCGGGTCGCGGATGATGCCCGCGACCTCGTACCCGCGCGCGGCGAGCAGCTGCTCCAGCCGCAGCGCGATCCGACCGTGTCCACCCGCGATGACGATGCGCATGCCCCGACCGTACGACGAGCCGGGCGCCCGCGCCCGCGAAAGTGTCCGCCGCCGGGCCGGCGAAGGTTCAGGGACCGGGCTCCGTACGGCCCTGCCGGGGCAGGTCCGGGGCCACCGCGACCGCCGAGTCGCAGTACTCCCGTACGGCACTCGTCCGGGCTACCACCCGGCCGCGGTGGATCACGATGCGGCTGTACGCCAGCGACAGCACGCCCGCGATCCGGTCCCCCCGTACGGCCAGCAGCTCCGCCGGGAACCCGGCCTCCACCCGGACCTCCGGCAGGCCCATGGCCTCCCGGGCGGCGCCGCTGACCGAGGCGTAGGCCTCCGGCGCCCGCAGCCCGCCCTGGGAGGCCAGCAGGAACGCCGCCTCCAGCGGGTCGCCGCGGCCGACCGGGTTCCCTGCGTCCCGCAGCGCCCCGCTGCCGGCCGCGACCCGGACCCCGGCGGCGCGCAGCAGCCGCACGGGCGCGGTGCGCAGGCCGCGCCGCTCCAGGGCCGCGCAGTCGCCCTGGGGCAGGCAGGTCACCCGTACGCCGGCCGCGGCCAGCTGATCGGCGGCTCGGTGCGCCACGTCCAGCGGGAGCCGCGACAGACCGCCGCAGGGGCCGATCGTCACCCCCGGGCGCAGCCCGCCGGCCATCGCGGCGAGCCGGGCCAGGCGGCCGGGATCGTCACCGTCCGTATGCAGGTCGACGGGGCAGCCGTGCTCGGCGGCGAGTTCCAGGACGGCTTCGAGGAAGCCCGTCGGGTCGGGGTCCAGGTCCGGGCAGCCGCCGATGACGGAGGCGCCCATCTTGACGGCGTCCCGCAGCATGGCGAGCCCGTCGGCGCCGGCCGCGCCGGTGAGGAGGCGGGGCACGGCGACGGTGGTCAGGTCGGTGAGCCCGCGCAGCGAGCGGCGGGCCTGGAGCACGGCCTCCATGGGGCCGAGACCGTGCACGTCGCCGATCCGGACGTGGGAGCGCACGGCCGTGGCGCCGTGCCCGAGCTGGAGCAGGGCGGCCTCGGTGGCCCGGCGCTGCACCTCGTCGGGGGTGTACGAGACGGGGCCCTCGCCGTCGGCGGTCAGGGCGGTGTCCCCGTGGGCGTGTGGCTCGGCGGGGGCGGGGAGCAGCAGGTAGCCGCTGAGGTCGACCCGGGCGAGCGAGGGGGAGGGCAGGCTGCCCGCGGTGCCGACGGCCTGGATCCGGCCGCCGCCGAGCCGGACGTCGACCGTACGGCCGTCCGTGAGGCGGGCCCCGGCGAGCAGGAGCGTGGTGGACTCGGCGGCGGCCGCGTTCGCGTGGCCGGGCGGGCGCTGGGGCCCGTGGCCGCCGCTCTCGCCGCGGCCGTTGCGCGGGGAAGGGGGCGGCTGCTGCGGCTGGCTGTCGGACATCGCGCTCCTGCGGTGGCTCGGGCGGTTCCTGGGCCGAGTGGCCGCGGCCCGCGGCCCAAGATCACGCAGCGTGCTCAGAGCCTAGGGCGCAGGGCTGCCCGCTTCGGGGAAGAGCGCAATAGTCGTACCGGTGTGGTGCCCGCGCGCCGGGGCGCCCGCGTGCGCGCCCGGTCGGGCGCGGGTACTCCCTCGTCGCGGGTACTCCCTCGTCGCGGGTGCTTCCTCGTACGGGATCGGGTTGCTCAGCGTGCTCGGAGTGCCTCGTGGGGCGGGCTGGGATTGTGAGCCCGGACACAATCTGCCCCGAAATGGGCCTCGGTGACGCCCCGGGCCGATCGGGAAAGTCTTGGCCGCCCCCTCGGAGGCCAGTCCCCGCAAAGGATTTGGGCGATGGGCGGGCAACCGTGTAATGTCTTCATCGCTCGCCCCAATAGCTCAGTCGGTAGAGCGTCTCCATGGTAAGGAGAAGGTCTGCGGTTCGATTCCGCATTGGGGCTCTGGTGAGAGAGGTTCCCCACCCTCGGGTGGGGAGCTGATCACATCAAAGCGGCGTAGCTCAGTCGGTAGAGCAAGCGGCTCATAATCGCTGTGTCACCGGTTCAAGTCCGGTCGCCGCTACCCACAGTAGCCGATTGCGGGGTCGGTCTCCCGATCGGCTACTCTTTTATGCGTTCATCCGTCCCATAGTCCGTCAAGGAGCACTCACGTGGCTGCCACCGACGTCCGCCCGAAGATCACGCTGGCCTGCGTGGAGTGCAAGGAGCGGAACTACATCACCAAGAAGAACCGGCGTAACAACCCGGACCGCATGGAGATGAAGAAGCACTGCCCGCGCTGCAACTCGCACACCGCGCACCGCGAGACCCGCTGACCCCAGCGAGTCTCGGAAATACAGGCACCGTCATGAGGTCGTCCCCTTCATCGGGGGGCGGCCTCGTGTCGTTTCCGTGATCGTCGGTCTCTGATCGTTTTCCTCATGTGACCGACTTTTTCCAATCAGGAGGTAGGGAGCCATGGCGCTCGACCAGTCCTTCGTGGGTCGGAGCTACCCGCCCACCGATCCGTACGAGGTCGGCCGGGAGAAGATCCGCGAATTCGCGGTTGCGGTGGGTGACGAGAATCCCGTCTACACCGACCCCGATGCCGCCAAGGCGTTCGGGCACCTGGACGTGATCGCCCCGCCGACTTTCGTGTTCGCCATCACATTCGCTGCCGCGGGCCAGGTCGTCCAGGACCCGCAGCTGGGTCTGGACTACAGCCGCGTCGTGCACGGCGACCAGAAGTTCGCGTACGCGCGGCCCGTGCGGGCCGGTGACCGGCTGTCGGTGACCTCCACGATCGAGGCCGTGAGGTCGATGGCCGGCAACGACATCATCGACATCCGCGGCGAGGTCCACGACGAGACCGGCGAGCACGTGGTGACGGCATGGACGAAGCTCGTCTCCCGCGCCCCCGAGGAGGCCTGAGATGACCGCGCAGATCAAGTACGCCGACGTAGAGGTCGGCACCGAGCTGCCGGCGGGGTCCTTCCCGGTGACGCGCGCCACGCTGGTGCGGTACGCGGGTGCCTCGGGCGACTTCAACCCGATCCACTGGAACGAGAAGTTCGCCCTGGAGGTCGGGCTGCCGGACGTGATCGCGCACGGCATGTTCACGATGGCCGAGGCGATCCGCGTGGTCACCGACTGGGTCGGCGACCCGGGTGCGATCGTCGAGTACGGGGTCCGCTTCACGAAGCCGGTCGTCGTCCCGAACGACGGGACGGGCGCGCTGATCGAGGTCACGGCCAAGGTCGCGGCGAAGCTGGACGACAACCGCGTACGGGTGGACCTGACGGCGATGAGCGCGGGCCAGAAGGTCCTGGGCATGTCCCGGGCCCTGGTGACCCTGGCCTGAGCCGCACGCACGCACGCACGCCGACGATGCGGTCGTCGCCCTCGGCGACGGCCGCATCGTCTCGTGGACGGTCGGCCCGGCTGTGGGGGTATTGACTTAGTTAGTGATTGAGCACTAACTTCATATCCATGGCAAGGATGAGTGCGGACGAGCGGCGTGAGAGCGTCATCCGTGCGGCGATGCACGAGTTCGCCCGCGGCGGGTACCACGGGACCTCCACCGAGGCGATCGCCAAGCGCGTGGGCGTCTCGCAGCCGTACCTGTTCCGCCTCTTCCCCAACAAGCCGGCCATCTTCCTGGCCGCCGCCGAGCGCTGCCTGCGGGACACCCGCGAGGTGTTCGCGGCCGCCGCCGAGGGGCTGGAGGGCGAAGAGGCCACGCACGCCATGGCCAACGCGTACGTCCGGCTCATCAGCGAGGATCCGGACAAGCTTCAGATGCAGCTCCAGATGTACGTCACCGTCGCCGCCGCCGAGGCCGCCGGCGATCACGAGCTCGGCGAGCTCGTCCGCAAGGGCTGGATGGAGCTCTGGGACACCGTCCACGTCCCGCTCGGCGGCGATGTGAACGAGACCACGACCTTCATGGCCTACGGAATGCTGATCAACAACCTGGCCGCCATGGGCTTCCCGCCCGGGCACCGGGTCTGGGGGGCGCTGTACCCCGCCGCCCGCGTCCCGGGCCTGGAGGGTCAGCCGGGGGAGTGAGTCCCGGGTGCCCGTACGCCGCATTTTCATGGGCGCGCAAGTTAGTCAGTGATAACTAACAAACCTGTCCTCACCATCAGGGGGAATCGTGAACGGCAAGCACGACACGCAAGACACCGCACTCAGCGGCTCCGCCGTCTGGGCGCTCGTCCTCACCTCCGTCGCCGGCTTCATGGCGGCCCTCGACAACCTCGTCGTCACCACCGCCCTCCCCGCCATCCGCAAGGACCTCGGCGGTGCGCTGGAGGACCTTGAGTGGACGGTGAACGCGTACACGCTCACCTTCGCCGTCCTCCTCCTGTTCGGCGCGGCCCTCGGCGACCGCTTCGGGCGCCGCCGGCTCTTCATGGCCGGCCTCGCGATATTCACCGGCGCCTCCGCCGTCGCCGCCCTCTCGCCCGGCATCAACGAACTCATCGCCGCCCGCGCCGTCCAGGGCGTCGGCGCCGCGGTCATGATGCCGCTCACCCTCACCCTGCTCACCGCCGCCGTCCCGCCCGCCCGCCGCGGCATGGCCCTCGGGATCTTCAGCGCCGTCGGCGGCCTCGCCGTCGCCAGCGGCCCGCTCGTCGGCGGCACCCTCACCGAGCACATCTCCTGGCAGTGGATCTTCTGGCTGAACGTCCCGATCGGGCTGGCCCTGATCCCCCTCGCCCGCCTCAAGCTCGCCGAGTCCACCGCCCCGAACGCCCGTCTCGACGTCCCCGGAACGCTCCTCATCAGCGGCGGCCTCTTCGGTATCGTCTACGCCCTCGTCAACGCCAACGCCCACGGCTGGACCAGCGCCCCCGTGCTCACCGGCCTGATCGCCGGCTCCGCGCTCGTCGCCGCCTTCGTCGTCCACGGCTTCCGCAGCGCGAACCCCATGCTGCCCATGCGCCTCTTCCTGAACCGCGGCTTCCTCGGGATCAACACGGCCAGCCTGCTGATGTACCTGGGCATGTTCGGCTCGATCTTCCTGCTCAGCCAGTTCCTCCAGGGCGTCGCCGGCTACTCGCCCACCCAGGCCGGTGTGCGCATGCTCCCCTGGACCGCCATGCCGATGGTCGTCGCCCCGATCGCGGGCATCCTCTCCGACCGGATCGGCGGCCGCCCCGTCGTCGCCGCCGGGCTAGCGCTGCAGGCCCTCGGCCTCGGCTGGTTCGCGATGATCCTGAGCACCGACGTCTCGTACGCCGACCAGCTCCCCGCGCTGATCCTCAGCGGCATCGGCATGGCCCTGTACTTCGCCCCCGCCTCCAACATCCTGATGTCCACCGTGTCCTCCGCCGACCAGGGCAAGGCGTCCGGCGCCAACAACGCCCTGCGCGAGGTCGGCGGAGCCCTCGGCGTCGCCGTCCTGGCCTCGGTCTTCTCGGCCCAGGGCGGCTACGAGTCCCCGCAGGCCTTCACCGACGGGACCGTGCCCGCGCTGTGGATCGGCGCCGTCGCGGTGGCCGTGGCAGCGGCCTTCGCCCTCCTGGTCCCGGGCAAGCGGAACCTGAAGACCCCCGCACCCGTCGCCGCCGGGAACGCCGCCGACACCGGATACGCGACCTCCGCCAAGGTCCCCGCCACCCGCTGACCGCCCGGAACACCCGGACCGCTCCAACCGAAAGGAGCGCACACCATGCCCGACATCCCCTGGTCCACGCCCACCGCGCCCGCCCCCGACGCCGAGGTCTACGTCATGGCCTCCCGCTTCGAGACCCGGACCCTGGCCGGCGCCTTCCGGTTCTTCCTCAGGTCGCCCGGCATCATCCTCCAGGTCCGCAAGGCCCCCGGCGCCCACGGCGTCGCCCTCCGCGCCCGGGTCTTCAGCCGGACCTTCCTGACCCTCTCCGCCTGGGAGGGCCAGGGCGCGCTCCACCGCTTCGCCCGCAGCGAGCCGCACCGCTCCAGCTCCCGCGCCGCGGCCGCGTTCATGCGGGAATCGACCTTCACCTACTGGACCGCCCCGGCCCCGGCCCTCCCGGTCAGCTGGGCCGAAGCCGAACGCCGGCTCGCCGAGGAGGCCGCCCGCTCGTGACGTACGGTCCGTGGCCCCGCAGGGATGCGAGGGGTACGGACCGTACTCTTGTCCACGTGCAGGAACTCCACGACGCCCCCCTCGCCCCCCTGACCACCTTCCGCCTCGGTGGCCCCGCCACCCGTCTGGTCACCGCGACCACCGACGCCGAGGTGGTCGAAGCCGTCCGCGCCGCGGACGAGAGCGGCACCCCGCTCCTCGTCATCGGCGGCGGCAGCAACCTGGTCATCGGCGACCGCGGCTTCGAGGGCACCGCCCTGCGCATCGCGACCACCGGCTTCCACCTTGACGGGACGCGGCTGGAGCTCGCCGCCGGCGAGAACTGGAGCGACGCCGTCGCCCGCAGCGTCGAGGCGGGCCTGGCCGGCATCGAGTGCCTCGCCGGAATCCCCGGCTCCGCCGGGGCCACCCCGATCCAGAACGTCGGGGCGTACGGCCAGGAGGTCTGCGACACCATCACCGAGGTCGTCGCGTACGACCGCACCACCGGCGGGACGGTCACCCTCACCGCCGCCGAGTGCGCCTTCCGCTACCGCAACAGCACCTTCAAGGACCAGCCCGACCGCTACGTCGTCCTGCGCGTCCGCTTCGCCCTGGAGGACGCGGGCGGCCTGTCCGCGCCGATCAAGTACCCGGAGACCGCCCGCGCCCTCGGCGTCGAGGCCGGCGACCGGGTCCCCGCGGCACAGGCCCGCGAGACCGTACTGCGGCTGCGGGCAGGCAAGGGCATGGTCCTCGACCCCGCCGACCACGACACCTGGTCCGCCGGCTCCTTCTTCCACAACCCGATCCTGAGCGACGAGGCGTACGCCGCCTTCCTCACCCGCGTCCAGGACCGGCTCGGCTCCGAGACCGCCCCGCCCGCGTACCCCGCCGGCGAAGGCCGTACGAAGACCAGCGCGGCCTGGCTGATCGACAAGGCCGGTTTCACCAAGGGCTACGGCACCGGCCCCGCCCGGATCTCCACCAAGCACACCCTCGCGCTGACCAACCGCGGCGAGGCCACCACCGAGGACCTCCTCGCCCTGGCCCGCGAGGTCGTCGCGGGCGTCCACGCGGCCTTCGGCGTCACCCTGGTCAACGAGCCGGTGACGGTCGGCGTCAGCATCTGAGGAGTCCCGGCCGCCATGCTCTGTCCACTGCACGGGGCCGGTACGGACCCCACCCGCCTGGTGGGGCGCACGATCAGCAGGATCGTCGCGTCCTGGCACGTCTACGAGGGCGAACGCTCCGAGGCGCCGCTCGACGTCTGGCTGATCGACAGCGAGGGCGACTCCACCAGGATCAGCACCGGGTCCGACTGGTGCCTCATCGTCGAATCCGCCGCGCCGCACGAGCCGTACGACATGGGGGAGTGGGGCCGGATCGAGGTCGGCGAGGACCTCGGCGACCACCCCTTCCTGCGGCACCTCGGGGACACGGTGGTCACCGTGGCCGAGTTCGCGGCGCCGGAGACCGGGCGCACGCAGCTGGAGATCGGCTTCTCCGACGGCGACCGGGTACGGGCCGACTGCTGGGAGGGCGACCTGCGGCTCACCCGGTGAGCCTCAGGTGGCCAGCCAGTGGTCGATCCCGGCCAGCAGCTTGTCCTGTACGTCCTCCGGCGCGGCGCTGCCCCGCACCGACTGCCGGGCCAGCTCGGCGAGCTCCGCGTCCGTGAAGGCGTGGTGGCGGCGGGCGATCTCGTACTGCGCCGCCAGCCGGGACCCGAACAGCAGCGGGTCGTCCGCGCCCAGCGCCATCGGCACCCCGGCCTCGAAGAGAGTGCGCAGCGGGACGTCCTCGGGCCGCTCGTAGACCCCGAGGGCGACGTTCGACGCCGGGCAGACCTCGCAGGTGATCTGCCGGTCCGCGAGCCGCTTCAGCAACCGGGGGTCCTCGGCGGCCCGTACGCCGTGGCCGATGCGGGAGGCGTGCAGATCGTCCAGGCAGTCCCGGACGGAGGCGGGGCCGGTGAGCTCGCCGCCGTGCGGGGCCGCGAGCAGGCCGCCCTCGCGGGCGATGGCGAAGGCCCGGTCGAAATCGCGGGCCATGCCGCGGCGCTCGTCGTTGGAGAGCCCGAAGCCGACGATGCCGCGGTCGGCGTAGCGGACGGCGAGGCGGGCGAGGGTGCGGGCGTCGAGGGGGTGCTTCATGCGGTTGGCGGCGATCAGGACCCGCATGCCGAGGCCGGTCTCGCGGGAGGCCGTGTCGACGGCGTCCAGGATGATCTCGACGGCCGGGATCATGCCGCCGAGCAGGGGGGCGTAGGAGGTGGGGTCCACCTGGATCTCCAGCCAGCCGCTGCCGTCCCGTACGTCCTCCTCGGCGGCCTCGCGGACCAGGCGGCGGATGTCCTCGGGCTCGCGGAGGCAGGAGCGGGCGGCGTCGTAGAGCCGCTGGAAGCGGAACCAGCCGCGCTCGTCGGTGGCGCGGAGCTTGGGCGGCTCGCCGGCGGTCAGCGCGTCGGGGAGGCGCACGCCGTACTTGTCGGCGAGCTCCAGCAGGGTCGAGGGGCGCATCGACCCGGTGAAGTGCAGGTGGAGGTGGGCTTTCGGCAGAAGCGTGAGATCGCGTACGTGCTCCATCTGGTGATCCTGCCGTACTTGTCACCCGTTCGGCAGCCCGATTCCCTGAACGGGACCTTGCTCGAACGTAAAAACGGGGCCGCGGGCCGGATCGTGGGCGGATACGCCGGAGCGGCGGCACCCCTGGGGGCGCCGCCGCTCCGGATCCGTTCCGCGGGCCGACTCAGGCCTTGGCCTCGGCCAGCAGCTTCTGGATGCGGGACACGCCCTCGACCAGGTCCGCGTCGCCCAGGGCGTACGACAGGCGCAGGTAGCCGGGGGTGCCGAAGGCCTCGCCCGGGACGACCGCGACCTCGGCCTCGTCCAGGATCAGCGCGGCCAGCTCGACGGAGGTCTGCGGGCGCTTGCCGCGGATCTCCTTGCCGAGGAGCTCCTTGACCGACGGGTACGCGTAGAACGCGCCCTCGGGGGTCGGGCAGAACACACCGTCGATCTCGTTGAGCATCTTGACCATCGTCTGGCGGCGGCGGTCGAAGGCCTTGCGCATCTCCGCGACGGCGTCCAGGTCACCCGAGACGGCGGCCAGCGCGGCGACCTGGGCCACGTTGGAGACGTTGGACGTGGCGTGCGACTGCAGGTTGGTCGCGGCCTTGATGACGTCCTGCGGGGCGATGACCCAGCCCACGCGCCAGCCGGTCATCGCGTACGTCTTGGCGACGCCGTTGACGACGATGCACTTGTCGCGCAGGGCCGGGACCAGCACGGGCAGCGAGGTGAACTTCGCGTCGCCGTAGACGAGGTGCTCGTAGATCTCGTCCGTGAGGACCCACAGGCCGTGCTCGGCGGCCCACTCGCCGATCGCGCGGGCGTCGGCCTCGTTGTAGACCGCGCCGGTCGGGTTCGACGGGGAGACGAACAGGACGACCTTGGTGTGCTCGGTGCGGGCGGCTTCGAGCTGCTCGACGGAGACGCGGTAGCCGGTGGTCTCGTCGGCGACGACCTCGACCGGGACACCGCCGGCGAGGCGGATCGACTCGGGGTAGGTGGTCCAGTACGGAGCCGGGACGATGACCTCGTCACCCGGGTCCAGGATCGCGGCGAACGCCTCGTAGATCGCCTGCTTGCCGCCGTTGGTCACCAGGACCTGCGACGCGTCGACCTCGTAGCCCGAGTCGCGCAGCGTCTTCGCGGCGATCGCGCTCTTCAGCTCGGGAAGGCCGCCCGCCGGCGTGTAGCGGTGGTACTTCGGGTTGCGGCAGGCCTCGACCGCGGCCTCGACGATGTAGTCGGGGGTCGGGAAGTCGGGCTCGCCGGCGCCGAAGCCGATCACCGGGCGCCCGGCGGCCTTGAGGGCCTTGGCCTTGGCGTCCACGGCGAGGGTGGCGGACTCGGAAATGGCGCCGATGCGGGCGGAGACGCGGCGCTCGGCGGAAGGCGTTTCAGAGGTCATGGAGCCAATCGTCCCAGACGCCTCAGAGGCCCCGCACGCCGTTTCAGTCATCGGACGGACCGCTCGGGAATGTGCTCCGTCAGATGTCAGGTCCAGGGCTACGTTCGACGTCAGGTCCAGGAACACGTACACTCACCTGTCGTTGGCCCCTGCCGGTCACTCCAGAGCGTGAGCACTCCGTGCACCCGTCTGGATGCGGTAGGTTGGGGGACGCAACAAAGGGTCGTAGCTCAATTGGTAGAGCACTGGTCTCCAAAACCAGCGGTTGGGGGTTCGAGTCCCTCCGGCCCTGCTCCACACTCCTTCTCGGACGTGTGCGCAGGTACGTACTTCGATGCAACGCCGTGCGGCGCAACCGGGCGCGGCTACGGCCACGACCCGGATTCAGGTGAGAGACGTGACGGACGCCCTGGGCTCCATCGACATGCCTGACGCCGAGGATGACACCCGCGAGAAGAAGGCCCGCAAGGGCGGCAAGCGCGGGAAGAAGGGTCCTCTGGGTCGGCTCGCGCTGTTCTACCGCCAGATCATCGCGGAACTCCGCAAGGTCGTCTGGCCGACGCGCAACCAGCTCACGACGTACACCACCGTGGTGATTGTCTTCGTCGTCATCATGATCGGTCTGGTGACCGTGATTGACTATGGGTTCCAGGAAGCCATCAAGTTCGTCTTCGGCTGATCCCCGCGGAGGGCGGCGCCTTGATGGGTGCCGCCCGTTTTCGCATGTTCGACCACCTTTTGTATCCAGGAAGAAGCAGCCACCGTGTCTGACCCGAACCTGAACGCGAGCCCCGACTCCGTCGAGTCCGTCGAGGACGCGCTCGACATCGTCGAGGCGGCAGACGCTGTGGACCCCGACGAGGTCGAGCTGGCCGACGCCGAGGCCGGTGTCGCCGCCGAAGAGGCCGCGCTCCACGTCGAGGACGAGGCTGACGAGGTCGCGGACGACGCAGACGCCGAGGCCGGCGAGGACGCCGACGAGGATGCCGTCACCGCCGAAGCTGACGAGGCCGACGAGGACGCGGAGGAGGCCGAGGAGGCCGCCGAAGCCGAGCCCGTCGACCCCATCCAGGCCCTGCGCGACGAACTGCGCCTCCTGCCCGGTGAGTGGTACGTGATCCACACCTACGCGGGCTACGAGAAGCGCGTGAAGGCCAACCTGGAGCAGCGCGCCGTCTCGCTGAACGTCGAGGAGTTCATCTACCAGGCCGAGGTCCCCGAGGAAGAGATCGTCCAGATCAAGAACGGCGAGCGCAAGAACGTCCGGCAGAACAAGCTGCCCGGTTACGTTCTCGTCCGCATGGATCTGACGAACGAGTCCTGGGGCGTCGTCCGCAACACCCCCGGTGTCACCGGCTTCGTCGGCAACGCGTACGACCCGTACCCGCTGACGCTGGACGAGATCGTCAAGATGCTCGCCCCGGAGGCGCAGGAGAAGGCCGCCAAGCAGGCCGCCGAGGAAGCCGGTCTGCCGGCCCCCGCGGTCAAGCGCACCATCGAGGTCCTGGACTTCGAGGTCGGCGACTCGGTCACCGTCACCGACGGCCCGTTCGCGACGCTGCAGGCGACCATCAACGAGATCAACCCCGACTCGAAGAAGGTCAAGGGCCTCGTCGAGATCTTCGGTCGCGAGACCCCGGTCGAGCTCAGCTTCGACCAGATCCAGAAGAACTGACGATCTTCTGAGCCAACGCTTCCGGACAGGTCAGATCGCCCCGTGAAGGGCGGTCTGACCTGCTCGGTTTTTAGCCCCGCTCCGATACCCGTTATCGTGGTGCGGTATGCCTCCATCCGGATGACCGGATTGGCGGCGAAAAACTCTCACTAGGACCCGGAGAGAGCAATGCCTCCCAAGAAGAAGAAGATCACGGGGCTTATCAAGCTCCAGATCAAGGCCGGTGCGGCCAACCCGGCTCCGCCGGTCGGCCCCGCGCTCGGTCAGCACGGCGTCAACATCATGGAGTTCTGCAAGGCCTACAACGCCGCGACCGAGTCGCAGCGTGGCATGGTCGTGCCGGTGGAGATCACGGTCTACGACGACCGCTCCTTCACCTTCATCACCAAGACTCCGCCGGCCGCGCGCCTCATCCTGAAGGCCGCGGGCATCGAGAAGGGCTCCGGCGAGCCCCACAAGACCAAGGTCGCCAAGCTCACCGGCGCCCAGGTCCGCGAGATCGCCGAGCTGAAGATGCCCGACCTCAACGCCAACGACGTCGACGCCGCGATGAAGATCATCGCCGGCACCGCGCGTTCGATGGGCGTCACGGTCGAAGGCTGATCCAGCCACCCCCAGCACCACCTGTGGTAGGACCAAGCGCTGGTCCGCACCACGACTCCATGCCTGAAGCCGAAATACAGGAGCAGAAGTGAAGCGCAGCAAGACTCTCCGCGCTGCGGACGCCAAGGTCGACCGGGAGAAGCTGTACGCCCCGCTCGAGGCCGTCCGTCTCGCCAAGGAGACCTCCGCGACCAAGTTCGACAGCACCGTCGAGGTCGCCTTCCGCCTGGGTGTCGACCCGCGCAAGGCCGACCAGATGGTCCGTGGCACCGTGAACCTCCCGCACGGCACCGGCAAGACCGCCCGGGTCCTGGTCTTCGCGACCGGTGACCGTGCAGCGGCCGCGGAAGCCGCCGGCGCCGACATCGTCGGCGATGACGAGCTGATCAACGAGATCGCCAAGGGCAACCGCCTGAACGAGTTCGACGCGGTTGTCGCCACTCCGGACCTCATGGGCAAGGTCGGCCGCCTCGGCCGCGTGCTCGGTCCCCGTGGCCTGATGCCGAACCCGAAGACCGGCACCGTCACCATGGACGTCGCCAAGGCTGTCACCGAGATCAAGGGTGGCAAGATCGAGTTCCGTGTCGACAAGCACTCGAACCTGCACTTCATCATCGGCAAGGTCTCCTTCTCCGATGAGCAGCTGGTCGAGAACTACGGTGCGGCCCTGGACGAGATCCTTCGTCTGAAGCCGTCCGCCGCGAAGGGCCGCTACATCAAGAAGGCCGCCCTGAGCACCACGATGGGCCCCGGCATCCAGCTGGACTCGAACCGCACCCGGAACCTCCTCGTCGAGGAAGACCCGGCCGCTGTCTGAGCTCCGCTGAGCCCCCGGCTCACCTGAGTGGCTGAAACGGGCCCCTCGCCCCCTTTACAGGGCGGCGAGGGGCCCGTTTTCCGTGTTTCGGGCCACATATGCCGAACTGGGCGGTAACCGGCGCGCGAGGGCCCGACGGGGGAACGTAGGGTCGGCGTGAAAAGTGAACGATCACACGGGGTGGGGATCTCCATGTCTGCATACCGAAGGAAGGCCGCAGGCGCGGCGCTGGCCGCAGTACTGCTCGTGGGCGGGGCCACGGCGTGCGAGAACGGCAAGAAGGACGACTCCGGCAAGGCCGCCGGCGCGTCGTCCGCGCAGCCCGGCGCGCCGGTGGCGGGCGGTTCGGCCACCGAGGCCCTCGCCGCGGCCTACAAGAAGACCTCGGCCGCCAAGTCGGCCAAGGTGCGCATGACCATGAAGATGTCCGGCGCGCTCGGCGGCGAGAGCATCGAGATGACGGGCGTCCAGGGGTGGGACCCGCAGGTCATGGACATCACCATGAAGGGCGGGCTCGGCCGGTCCGGCATCGACTCCATGCGCATGGTCATGTCCAAGGACGTCATGTACATGGAGATGCCGGCCGACTCTCCGCTGTCCGCGGGCATGGACGGCAAGCGCTGGATGAAGCTCGACATGAAGGCCGCTCCCGAGGCCTCGGGAGATGCCGCGGCACTGAAGAAGCTCGGCGGCGTCGGCGGCATGGGCGGCATGAGCGGGATGGACCAGAACCAGGACCCCGCCAAGCAGCTGGCCCTGCTGCTCGCGTCGCCGAACGTGAAGCTCGTCGGCTCCGAGAAGGTCGAGGGCACCGACACCCAGCACTACAAGGGCGCTCTGACCTTCGAGGAGATGCTCGCCGCGAACGAGGGCTCCAAGGCGCTGCCGGAGGCCGACCGCGCGAAGCTCACCGAGGCCATGAAGAAGGCCGGCATCAAGGGCTACGACATGGACGTCTGGGTGAACAAGGACGGCTACCCGGCCCGTATGAAGGTCGCCATCGCCGCGCCCGGGGGCTCCCTCGACCTGGACGCCTCCTACTCGGACTACGCCACGACGGCGACCGTCCAGACTCCGCCGGAGAACGAGACCCTCGACCTCTTCGCCATGCTCAAGGACCTCGGCGCCACGGGCGCCGGAGCAGGGGCCTGACCGGCCGCAAGGCCTTTCGCAACACCAGAACCATCCATGGGGGAGAACCAATGAACACGGCCGTACTGACCCGGGCCGGCATCGCCGCGGCGGGGGCCGCACTGCTCGTGGCCGGCCTCACCGCCTGCGGGACCGACAAGGCCGACGGCAAGACGGACGGCAAGACCGACGGCAAGGCGGCGGCGAAGGCCGAGACGCCGGCGGAGGCGGTGAAGGCGTCCTACGTGAAGACGGTGGCCGCCAAGTTCGCCAAGTACGAGATGACCATCACCCCGGGCAGCGGCAAGGCCGAACAGCTCTCGGGGACGAAGGGCTGGTACCCGTCGACCACCGGCATCGACGCCAAGGGCGACGGCGCCGACCAGATCATGATCGGCGACGTCATCTACACCCACTCGGACAAGCCCCTGGAGGGCAAGTCCTGGATGAAGATGAACCTGAACAAGGACGGCAAGGCCCGCGCCCGGTTCAACGACGACCCGGCCGACTACCTCGCCGTACTCCTGGGCCAGCAGAAGCTGACGCTGGTCGGCACCGAGCAGATCGACGGCGGGGAGGCCAAGCACTTCAAGGGCAGCCTCACCAACGCCGACCTGCTCGCGGCGGACGAGTCCACCAAGGTGATGGAGGCGGCGAACCGGCAGTACCTCCACGAGGCGCTGAAGGAATACGTCACCCTCGACGTGGACCTGTGGATCGGCAAGGACGGCTACCCCGTCCGCGTCGACTCGGCGCAGGGCACCAAGGACGGCACGACGAAGGTCTCGGCGAAGTTCTCCGGCTTCGGCACCACCGCGCCGGTCACCGCGCCGCCCGCGGACCAGGTGGCCGACTTCGACGAGGTGATGAAGGGCATCGACGGCAAGCTCAAAGGCGTCGACGACACGCTGAAGGGGGCCGACCAGACCCTGAAGGACGCGGGGCTGGGCGGTCTCGGCGGCTCCTGAGTTTCCCTGGGAGCGCCCGGGAATCCCGGTCCTGCCGGGTGCTTCCGGGGCGATTTGCCTTGGCTCGGTCGGTTCACGTACTCTTCCGGAGAAGCCAAAGACCGCTGGTCGTTGTCGTGCCCGTGAGGGTGCGGCGGCCGAAGGATCCGCCAATTGCGGACGTCCTGCGCAGGTGACCTTGGAACGTTCCCGGAATTTCATTCCGGTTGAGCTACGCCCTGGCGCCTGCGCCGGGGCGTTTCGTATGTCAGCCCCTTCTGAGCGGTCCTCATCACCCGGAAGGAGGCGAACGCACCATGCCGACGCCCAACAAGGCTGCATCGGTAGCCGAGCTCAAGGACGCGTTCCAGAGCTCGAACGCCGCCGTGCTGACCGAGTACCGGGGTCTCACCGTCGCGCAGCTCAAGACGCTGCGTCGCTCTCTCGGTGAGAACGCCCAGTACGCCGTGGTGAAGAACACGCTGACCAAGATTGCGGCCAACCAGGCCGGGATCACCGCGCTGGACGAGCACTTCGCTGGTCCGACCGCGGTCGCCTTCATCACCGGTGACCCGGTGGAGTCGGCGAAGAGCCTGCGTGACTTCGCCAAGGACAACCCGAACCTCATCATCAAGGCGGGTGTCCTTGATGGTAAGGCGCTCACCGCCGATGAGATCAAGAAGCTTGCGGACCTCGAGTCCCGCGAGGTTCTGCTCAGCAAGCTGGCCGGCGCGTTCAAGGGCAAGCAGTCTCAGGCTGCCTCGCTCTTCCAGGCGCTGCCGTCGAAGTTCGTCCGCACCGCGGAAGCGCTTCGCGTCAAGCTCGCCGAGCAGGGCGGTGCCGAGTAATTCGGCTCGCGCATTGATCCACGCCGCCTAGTGCGTGGGTCGTAGCGGGCCGTTACGCCCGCCTCTATATACATCCGGCACCTGCCGAATTAGTGGAAGGATCGCCCATCATGGCGAAGCTCTCTCAGGACGACCTCCTCGCCCAGTTCGAGGAGATGACCCTCATCGAGCTCTCTGAGTTCGTGAAGGCGTTCGAGGACAAGTTCGACGTCACCGCCGCCGCGGCCGTCGCCGTTGCCGGCCCCGCCGCCGGTGGCGCTGCCCCCGAGGCCGCCGAGGAGCAGGACGAGTTCGACGTCATCCTCACCGGTGCCGGCGACAAGAAGATCCAGGTCATCAAGGTCGTGCGCGAGCTGACCTCCCTGGGCCTCAAGGAGGCCAAGGACCTCGTGGACGGCGCCCCGAAGCCCGTCCTCGAGAAGGTCGCCAAGGAGGCCGCTGACAAGGCTGCCGAGGCCCTCAAGGGTGCCGGCGCGGCTGTCGAGGTCAAGTAACACCTCTGGGGCCCTCCTGGGCCCCAACCAAAGGGCGATCACCCGTAAGGGTGGTCGCCCTTTGGCGTACCCGCAGTGCCTGACTTGCCCTGGTCTCGTTGGGGAGTAGGGTGATCATCGTTGCCCCGCAGCCGGGTCCTGAGCTGATCCGCACGGAGCAGGGGGCCTTGACGAACGGCACGCGGCGCGCAATTCTCAGTCCCGTTGTGGGATCGATCGGCTCGGTCCGAGATCCGAGGCACGGATCGACGATCCGAGGCATGGATCGACTACGAAGAGGGCAGTACTGATACGCGCTCTGTGTGCGAGAGCCCATGAGGGGCGCGTGTTGGACGCAGTGTTGCTGGGTTGCAGGGTTGGTTTAAACGACATGGGGAAGGCCTGTTGCCGGTTTCCGGAAACCTGGTCTGGACATCAGTGAGCCAAGTGGCTACACTGACCCTTTGCGCTGCCTGTTAGCTGCCCCCTGCCCGTCGCCAGGGGCATGCCCACGCTCGAGCACACTTGATCGATACGCCCTGACCAGGTCTTTTCGACCGAATCAGGGGGGCCGTCTTCTGTGTCAGCTGGGACCGGTACGCGCGTAGTGAGTCCGAGCCCTCGGAAGGACCCCCTCTTGGCCGCCTCGCGCAACGCCTCGACCAATACGAACACCGGTGCCAGCACCGCCCCGCTGCGCATCTCCTTTGCAAAGATCAAGGAGCCCCTCGAGGTTCCGAACCTCCTGGCGCTGCAGACCGAGAGCTTTGACTGGCTGCTCGGGAACGCCGCCTGGAAGTCTCGCGTCGAGTCGGCGCTTGAGAGTGGACAGGACGTCCCCACAAAGTCCGGTCTGGAAGAGATCTTCGAGGAGATCTCGCCGATCGAGGACTTCTCCGGGTCGATGTCGCTGACCTTCCGCGACCACCGTTTCGAGCCGGCGAAGAACTCTGTCGACGAGTGCAAGGACCGCGACTTCACGTTCGCGGCGCCGCTGTTCGTCACCGCCGAGTTCACGAACAACGAGACCGGAGAGATCAAGTCTCAGACGGTCTTCATGGGCGACTTCCCGCTCATGACCAACAAGGGCACCTTCGTCATCAACGGCACCGAGCGTGTCGTGGTGTCGCAGCTCGTCCGTTCCCCCGGTGTCTACTTCGACTCCTCCATCGACAAGACGTCCGACAAGGACATCTTCGCCGCCAAGATCATCCCGTCCCGGGGTGCCTGGCTCGAGATGGAGATCGACAAGCGCGACATGGTCGGTGTCCGCATCGACCGCAAGCGCAAGCAGTCCGTCACCGTCCTCCTGAAGGCTCTCGGCTGGACCACCGAGCAGATCCTCGAGGAGTTCGGCGAGTACGAGTCCATGCGCGCCACCCTGGAGAAGGACCACACCCAGGGGCAGGACGACGCGCTGCTCGACATCTACCGCAAGCTGCGTCCGGGCGAACCGCCGACCCGCGAGGCCGCTCAGACGCTGCTCGAGAACCTCTACTTCAACCCGAAGCGCTACGACCTCGCGAAGGTCGGCCGCTACAAGGTGAACAAGAAGCTCGGCGCGGATGAGCCGCTGGATGCCGGTGTGCTCACCACCGACGACATCATCGCGACCATCAAGTACCTCGTGAAGCTCCACGCGGGCGAGACCGAGACCACCGGTGAGTCGGGCCGTTCGATCGTCGTCGAGACCGACGACATCGACCACTTCGGCAACCGTCGTCTGCGCAACGTCGGCGAGCTCATCCAGAACCAGGTCCGCACGGGTCTGGCTCGTATGGAGCGCGTCGTCCGCGAGCGGATGACCACCCAGGACGTCGAGGCGATCACGCCGCAGACCCTGATCAACATCCGGCCGGTCGTCGCCTCCATCAAGGAGTTCTTCGGCACCAGCCAGCTGTCGCAGTTCATGGACCAGAACAACCCGCTGTCGGGTCTGACGCACAAGCGTCGTCTCTCGGCTCTGGGTCCCGGTGGTCTGTCCCGTGAGCGGGCCGGCTTCGAGGTCCGTGACGTGCACCCGTCGCACTACGGCCGCATGTGCCCGATCGAGACCCCTGAAGGCCCGAACATCGGTCTGATCGGCTCGCTCGCCTCCTACGGTCGCGTCAACGCGTTCGGTTTCGTGGAGACCCCCTACCGCAAGGTCGTCGAGGGCGTCGTCACCGACGAGGTCGACTACCTGACCGCGGACGAGGAAGACCGCTTCGTCATCGCCCAGGCCAACGCCGGCCTGTCCGAGGACATGCGCTTCACCGAGAACCGCGTGCTGGTGCGTCGTCGTGGCGGCGAGATCGACTACATCGCCGGCGACGACGTCGACTACATGGACGTCTCCCCGCGCCAGATGGTGTCCGTCGCGACCGCGATGATCCCCTTCCTCGAGCACGACGACGCCAACCGCGCCCTCATGGGCGCGAACATGATGCGCCAGGCCGTTCCGCTCATCAAGGCGGAGGCCCCGCTCGTCGGCACCGGCATGGAGTACCGCTGTGCGGTCGACGCCGGCGACTCGATCAAGGCGGACAAGGACGGTGTCGTCCAGGAGGTCTCGGCCGACTACATCACCGTCGCCAACGACGACGGCACGTACACCACGTACCGCGTCGCCAAGTTCTCCCGCTCGAACCAGGGCACCTCGGTCAACCAGAAGGTCATCGTCAACGAGGGCGACCGGATCGTCGAGGCCCAGGTCCTCGCCGACGGCCCGGCCACCGAAGAGGGCGAAATGGCCCTCGGCAAGAACCTGCTCGTCGCGTTCATGCCGTGGGAAGGCCACAACTACGAGGACGCGATCATCCTGTCGCAGCGCCTCGTACAGGACGACGTCCTCTCCTCGATCCACATCGAGGAGCACGAGGTCGACGCCCGTGACACCAAGCTGGGCCCCGAGGAGATCACCCGGGACATCCCGAACGTCTCCGAGGAGGTCCTCGCCGACCTCGACGAGCGCGGCATCATCCGCATCGGTGCGGACGTCGTCGCCGGCGACATCCTCGTCGGCAAGGTCACGCCCAAGGGTGAGACCGAGCTGACCCCCGAGGAGCGTCTGCTCCGCGCGATCTTCGGTGAGAAGGCCCGCGAGGTGCGTGACACCTCGCTCAAGGTCCCTCACGGTGAGATCGGCAAGGTCATCGGTGTCCGCGTCTTCGACCGCGAGGAGGGCGACGAGCTTCCTCCGGGCGTGAACCAGCTGGTCCGCGTCTACGTCGCCCAGAAGCGCAAGATCACCGACGGTGACAAGCTCGCCGGCCGCCACGGCAACAAGGGTGTCATCTCCAAGATCCTTCCGATCGAGGACATGCCCTTCCTTGAGGACGGCACGCCGGTCGACATCATCCTGAACCCGCTGGGTGTCCCGTCCCGAATGAACCCGGGACAGGTCCTGGAGATCCACCTCGGCTGGCTCGCCAGCCGCGGCTGGGACGTCTCCGGCCTCGGTGAGGAGTGGGCCGAGCGTCTGAAGGCCATCGGCGCCGACCGCGTCGAGCCCGGCACCAACGTCGCCACCCCGGTGTTCGACGGCGCCCGCGAGGATGAGCTCGCAGGCCTGTTCGAGCACACCATCCCGAACCGCGACGGTGACCGCCTGGTCCTCCCGTCCGGTAAGGCGCGTCTGTTCGACGGCCGCTCCGGTGAGCCGTTCCCGGACCCGATCTCGATCGGGTACATGTACATCCTCAAGCTCCACCACCTGGTCGACGACAAGCTCCACGCGCGGTCGACCGGTCCGTACTCGATGATCACGCAGCAGCCGCTGGGTGGTAAGGCGCAGTTCGGTGGCCAGCGCTTCGGTGAGATGGAGGTGTGGGCGCTTGAGGCTTATGGCGCCGCTTACGCCCTCCAGGAGCTGCTGACCATCAAGTCCGACGACGTCACCGGCCGCGTGAAGGTCTACGAGGCCATCGTCAAGGGCGAGAACATCCCCGAGCCGGGCATTCCCGAGTCCTTCAAGGTGCTCATCAAGGAAATGCAGTCGCTCTGCCTCAACGTGGAGGTGCTGTCCTCGGACGGCATGTCCATCGAGATGCGCGACACCGACGAGGACGTCTTCCGCGCGGCGGAGGAGCTCGGTATCGACCTGTCCCGGCGCGAGCCGAGCAGCGTCGAAGAGGTCTGACGGGCCTGACGGGGGGCTCGCTCAAGAGCCCCCCGTCATCCCCGGGACCGTTCAGACCATGATTGAGACTCGACCCCGAAAGAGGGATTGACGCACAGTGCTCGACGTCAACTTCTTCGACGAGCTGCGGATCGGCCTTGCCACCGCGGACGACATCCGAACCTGGTCGCACGGCGAGGTCAAGAAGCCGGAGACCATCAACTACCGCACCCTCAAGCCCGAGAAGGACGGACTCTTCTGCGAGAAGATCTTCGGTCCGACCCGGGACTGGGAGTGCTACTGCGGCAAGTACAAGCGTGTCCGCTTCAAGGGCATCATCTGTGAGCGCTGTGGCGTCGAGGTCACGCGCGCCAAGGTGCGTCGTGAGCGGATGGGCCACATCGAGCTTGCCGCTCCCGTCACCCACATCTGGTACTTCAAGGGCGTCCCGTCGCGCCTGGGCTACCTGCTGGACCTCGCGCCGAAGGACCTCGAAAAGGTCATCTACTTCGCCGCGTACATGATCACGTTCGTGGACGACGAGCGCCGCACCCGCGACCTCCCGTCGCTGGAGGCGCACGTCTCCGTCGAGCGCCAGCAGATCGAGAACCGCCGTGACGCGGACCTCGAAGGCCGTGCCAAGAAGCTCGAGACCGACCTGGCCGAGCTCGAGGCCGAGGGCGCGAAGGCCGACGTACGCCGCAAGGTGCGCGAAGGTGCCGAGCGCGAGATGAAGCAGCTCCGTGACCGCGCCCAGCGCGAGATCGACCGCCTCGACGAGGTGTGGGCCCGCTTCAAGAACCTCAAGGTCCAGGACCTGGAGGGTGACGAGCTGCTCTACCGCGAGCTGCGCGACCGCTTCGGTACGTACTTCGACGGTTGCATGGGTGCCGCGGCGCTGCAGAAGCGCCTGGAGTCCTTCGACCTCGACGAGGAGGCCGAGCGCCTCCGCGAGATCATCCGTACCGGCAAGGGCCAGAAGAAGACCCGTGCGCTCAAGCGCCTCAAGGTCGTCTCCGCGTTCCTGCAGACCAGCAACAAGCCCAAGGGCATGGTTCTGGACTGCGTGCCGGTGATCCCGCCGGACCTGCGTCCGATGGTGCAGCTGGACGGTGGCCGCTTCGCGACCTCCGACCTGAACGACCTGTACCGCCGCGTGATCAACCGCAACAACCGTCTGAAGCGCCTTCTCGACCTCGGTGCCCCCGAGATCATCGTGAACAACGAGAAGCGCATGCTTCAGGAGGCCGTGGACGCCCTCTTCGACAACGGTCGTCGTGGTCGTCCGGTGACCGGTCCCGGTAACCGTCCGCTGAAGTCCCTGAGCGACATGCTCAAGGGCAAGCAGGGTCGATTCCGTCAGAACCTTCTCGGCAAGCGCGTGGACTACTCCGCGCGTTCCGTGATCGTCGTCGGTCCGCAGCTGAAGCTGCACCAGTGTGGTCTGCCCAAGGCCATGGCGCTGGAGCTCTTCAAGCCGTTCGTGATGAAGCGCCTGGTCGACCTGAACCACGCGCAGAACATCAAGTCGGCGAAGCGCATGGTCGAGCGCGGCCGCACGGTCGTGTACGACGTGCTCGAAGAGGTCATCGCCGAGCACCCGGTGCTGCTGAACCGTGCGCCCACGCTGCACCGCCTCGGCATCCAGGCCTTCGAGCCCCAGCTGGTCGAAGGCAAGGCCATCCAGATCCACCCGCTCGTCTGCACCGCGTTCAACGCGGACTTCGACGGTGACCAGATGGCCGTGCACCTCCCGCTCTCCGCGGAGGCGCAGGCCGAGGCCCGCATCCTGATGCTGTCCTCGAACAACATCCTCAAGCCGGCCGACGGCCGTCCGGTCACGATGCCGACCCAGGACATGGTCCTCGGTCTGTTCTTCCTGACCACCGACGGTGAGCTCCGTGACGTCAAGGGCGAGGGCCGCGCGTTCGGCTCCACGGCCGAGGCGATCATGGCGTTCGACAACGGCGAGCTCGCGCTCCAGTCGCGCGTCGACATCCGCTTCCCGGTGGGCACCATCCCGCCGCGTGGCTGGGCGGCGCCGGTAGCCGAGGAGGGCGAGCAGGAGTTCCAGCCGGGCGACAGCTTCCGTCTGCAGACGACCCTGGGCCGTGCGCTCTTCAACGAGCTGCTGCCCGAGGACTACCCGTTCGTCGACTACTCGGTGGGCAAGAAGCAGCTCTCCGAGATCGTCAACGACCTGGCGGAGCGCTACCCCAAGGTCATCGTGGCGGCGACGCTCGACAACCTGAAGGCGGCCGGCTTCCACTGGGCGACCCGTTCGGGCGTCACCGTGGCCATCTCCGACGTCGTCGTGCCCGAGGCCAAGAAGGCCATCGTCGCGGGCTACGAGGCGATGGACGAGAAGGTCCAGAAGCAGTACGAGCGCGGTCTGATCACCAAGGACGAGCGCACGCAGGAGCTCATCGCGATCTGGACCAAGGCGACCAACGAGGTTGCCGAGGCGATGAACGCGAACTTCCCCAAGACGAACCCCATCTTCATGATGGTTGACTCGGGTGCCCGAGGAAACATGATGCAGATGCGACAGATCGCCGGTATGCGTGGTCTGGTGTCGAACGCGAAGAACGAGACCATCCCGCGTCCGATCAAGGCGTCCTTCCGTGAGGGCCTCACCGTTCTGGAGTACTTCATCTCCACGCACGGTGCCCGTAAGGGTCTGGCGGACACCGCCCTGCGTACCGCCGACTCGGGTTACCTGACCCGTCGTCTGGTGGACGTCTCGCAGGACGTGATCATCCGCGAGGAGGACTGCGGCACCGAGCGCGGCCTGAAGCTGAAGATCGCCGTTCGCGGCGAGGACGGCGTGCTGCGCAAGGCCGACGACGTCGAGACGTCCGTCTACGCCCGCATGCTGGCCGAGGACGTCGTCATCGACGGCAAGGTCATCGCGCCGGCCAACGTCGACCTCGGTGACGTCCTGATCGACGCCCTGGTCGCCAACGGCGTCGAGGAGGTCAAGACCCGCTCGGTCCTGACCTGTGAGTCCGCGGTCGGCACCTGTGCCTTCTGCTACGGACGCTCGCTCGCCACCGGCAAGCTGGTCGACATCGGTGAGGCGGTCGGCATCATCGCCGCCCAGTCCATCGGTGAGCCCGGTACCCAGCTGACGATGCGTACCTTCCACACCGGTGGTGTGGCCGGTGACGACATCACGCAGGGTCTGCCGCGTGTCGTCGAGCTCTTCGAGGCCCGTACCCCGAAGGGTGTCGCCCCGATCTCCGAGGCCGCCGGCCGCGTGCGGATCGAGGAGACCGAGAAGACGAAGAAGATCGTCATCACGCCCGACGACGGCAGCGACGAGACGGCGTTCCCGATCTCGAAGCGCGCCAAGGTCATCGTGCACGAGGGCGACCACGTCGAGGTGGGCCAGAAGCTCACCGCGGGTGCCACCAACCCGCACGACGTGCTGCGCATCCTCGGCCAGCGTGCCGTCCAGGTCCACCTGGTCGGCGAAGTCCAGAAGGTCTACAACTCGCAGGGCGTGTCGATCCACGACAAGCACATCGAGATCATCATCCGGCAGATGCTCCGCCGCGTGACGATCATCGAGTCCGGCGACGCGGAGCTCCTGCCGGGCGAGCTCGTCGAGCGCTCGAAGTTCGAGACCGAGAACCGTCGTGTGGTCACCGAGGGCGGTCACCCCGCCTCCGGCCGTCCGCAGCTGATGGGTATCACCAAGGCCTCGCTGGCGACGGAATCCTGGCTGTCGGCCGCCTCCTTCCAGGAGACGACCCGAGTCCTGACGGATGCGGCGATCAACGCCAAGTCCGACAGCCTCATCGGCCTCAAGGAGAACGTCATCATCGGTAAGCTCATCCCGGCCGGTACGGGCCTCGCCCGCTACCGCAACATCCGGGTCGAGCCCACCGAGGAAGCGAAGGCCGCGATGTACTCGGCCGTCGGCTACGACGACATCGACTACTCGCCCTTCGGCACCGGCTCCGGCCAGGCTGTCCCGCTGGAGGACTACGACTACGGCCCGTACAACGGCTAAAGGTTCGTAAGAAGAAGCCCCCCGCTGCTCCGAGAGGAGCGGCGGGGGGCTTCTTCGTGTCCGGGTCCCCGGGGGATGCCCCGGGGCCGTGGGGATGCCGTCAGGCGCGCCGGCGGCGGCGGATGCCTGCCACCGTGACCGAGAGCAGGGCCAGGAGGGCGAGGGTGGCTGCGGCCAGGCCTGGGGGGAGGCCCTTCGGGGTGAAGGTGCAGGAGACCTTGTCGGTGCCCGCGGGGATGTCCGTGGCGACCAGGCCGTGGAAGCTCTTCACCGGGGCCGTGCACTGCCAGCCCGGGACGGCGGTCATCGCGAAGACCGCCGTGCCCTTGGCGCCCTTCGGGAGGGTGGCCTCGATGGAGTGGCCGCCGGTGGTGACGTGGGTGGCGCCGGTGGACTTCAGGGAGGTGACCGCCGTGTCCAGGGCGGCGCGGTCCAGGCAGCCGATGGGGTGCTCGCCCGCCGTCGCGTCCTTGGTCCGCGTACGGACCGACACCGCGACCTTGCCGTCCGCGGGGGCCTTGCCCAGCTTGATCACGCCCGTCATCCGGTCTTCGAGGGGCTCGTCCGGGCCGTCGGAGGTGAGGGTGCCGTACAGCTGCGGGGAGAACCAGTACACCTCGGAGCCCGGGGCGCACTGGGCGGCGTACGTCTGCTCCGTGGCGGTGCCCCCGCGGATGACCTGCGGGACCCGGTAGACGGTGGCGCCGAGGACGTTCTCCTGGCGGGCGTAGACGCTGTCCGCCGGGTTCGGGGAGGCGTAGGGCTCGCTGCGGACGGTGACCAGCGGGGGAGCGGGGAACTTCTCGCCCGTCCAGGTGTTCGCAGCGGCCCCCGGGCGGACCCGGGCGCCGATCGAGAAGATCGCGTCGAGCACCGGGTTGTCGGCGCCGAAGAAGGTCCGGCCGTCGTTCTTGAACCCGTAGCCGAGCGGCTCCAGGGCCTGGTACGTGGCCTCCGGCAGGTAGCTGCTGTAGTACTGCGGGCCCTCCGCGCGCAGGGCCAGGGCGTCGTTGTACGAGCTCTGCGGCGCGCCCGGGTCGGTCCGGTATGCGGGCCAGCCGTCCACCTGCCGGACGGCGTCGAAGTGCGCGCCGATCGAGCTGTTCGAGGTGGCGACCGGCTTCGCCCAGCGCTCGCGGCTGCGGCGGGAGTCCGCACCGGCGGCCGCGACCGTGGACTCCGCGAAGACCACGCCGACCATGAGGACGGCGGCCACCGGGATCAGGTACCGCCGCTTCTCGCCCAGGGAGAGGAGGACCAGGGCCAGTACGGAGACGCCACCGCCCGCCAGCACCGCCGGCCAGGTCCAGCCGCCGAAGTCGTCGGTGTGGCGCAGCACGAAGGTGGCCGCCACCAGCAGGGCGGCCGTCAGCGCCACGTGCAGCGGGCGCGGGCGGTGGGCCAGGGCCAGCCAGGCCAGGACCACCACCATGCCGCTGAAGACGAAGGTCTCGCGGTACGGATTGCCGTTCGGCACCGCCAGCCCGTGCCATACGTACTGGGTCGGCGGGAACTGGAACGAGGCGACGACCAGCAGCGTCGCCGCCGCCCACACCAGGCGGGTCCGGCGGGCGATGGCGGCGTTGAAGAGGAAGGATCCGGCGAGGATCAGGCCCAGCGAGGCCACGTACAGCCGCGGCCGGCCGCCCCACAGGTGCGTGGCCGGGAGCATCCCGGCCAGGAAGAGCTCGATCCGTACGGGCTCGAAGGCCCCGGCCTGCGTGGGCTGGGCGGAGCCGCTGGAGAGGAACGACGGGAGCAGGAGCGGGAGGGTCAGCAGGATGCCCGTACCGGCGGCCGTCGAGGCCCGCCACAGGGCGCGCAGCCGCTGCCGGCCGGTCATGTCCCGGGTGATCAGACGGATGGCGAGCAGCACGCAGGCGGCGATCGTGGCCATCATCGCCGTGTAGAAGTTGCCGAACCAGGCGAGCGCGACGAACAGAGCCACCCCCGGCCAGCGCCGCTCCTCCAGGCACCACTCGACCGCGATGCCGAGCAGGGGGAGCGCGACCAGGCCCCACAGCCACATCGGGATGTACGAGGCGTCGCTGAGCGCCCAGCCGCAGAGCCCGTAACAGGCGCCGAGGACCCCCCGCTGCCACCATGGGCCGGGGTGCAGCTTGCCGAGGTAGACCGTCATGACGGCGGCGGCGGCGCCCATCGTGACCGGGGTGATCGCGAAGACGGCGAGGTCGACGTGGGCGCGCGGGACCAGGACGGCCAGCCAGGAGAACGGGTTGCCGAGGTACGTGTAGTAGTCGGACAGGAACTGCTGGCCGAAGCCGCCGCGCCAGGTGAAGAGCACGTCGCCGGCGGCCTGCCCGTGGACCAGGTCCCACAGCGCGCGGTGGAACGGCACGTACTGGTTGGCCTGGTCGTTGATGGCCCGGCCGGTGTTGCCGAAGGGGAAGGTGCCACGGGCGACCCAGGCCGAGCAGAACGCGGCCGAGGTGATCAGGAACGCCAGCAGGGGCCCGTACGGGCGGGCGCGCAGACGGGCGCCCAGCCGCTCGGGCAGACGGCCGAGCACCGGGTGCCGGCGGCGGGGCGACGGGAGGAGCGGACTGTCCGTCGCCGTCGTCCCCGAGGTGACCGTCCGCAATGTCCCGCTCCCTGAATGCTCGTGGATGCCCGTGCCGTTTGGGATGAACCAGTTGAACCAGCTGAATCGGCCGAATCGGCTGGATCAAGTGAATCGCTGGGGCAGTTTAGTTCTCACGGGCGGTCGCCCCGTCCGCCTCCGCTTAGCACGCCTTTACCACATGCGCGAGTCGGCAGAGCCACACCGGGGTCTCGCCCATGCGGCGCATGACCGGCGGCGATGTCCCGGTTCCCCCGCGCGGGCTTTTGTTTTGACCGGATGGGATGCGGTAGGTACGCTCAGACCTTGTGCCTGGGGTGTGCCTGGGCTCCTGTGCGTGTCCATCAACCGCATGAGAGCCGGATCAGCCACCGCGATCCATGCGTTTCCGTGCTTGCGCGGAGCTCCGCCGGATCCGACACACCCGACCGCGTGGGTCGGCAAAGTTCCAGGTTAGCTTCACTACACGGCACACAGAAACCGGAGAAGTAGTGCCTACGATCCAGCAGCTGGTCCGTAAGGGCCGGCAGGACAAGGTCGAGAAGACGAAGACGCCCGCGCTTGAGGCTTCGCCCCAGCGCCGCGGCGTCTGCACGCGTGTGTTCACGACCACCCCGAAGAAGCCGAACTCGGCGCTCCGTAAGGTCGCGCGTGTGCGTCTGACCTCCGGCATCGAGGTCACCGCTTACATTCCGGGTGAGGGACACAACCTGCAGGAGCACTCGATCGTGCTCGTGCGTGGTGGCCGTGTGAAGGACCTGCCGGGTGTTCGTTACAAGATCATCCGCGGTGCGCTTGACACCCAGGCTGTCAAGAACCGCAAGCAGGCCCGCAGCCGCTACGGCGCCAAGAAGGAGAAGTAAGAATGCCTCGTAAGGGCCCCGCCCCGAAGCGCCCGGTCATCATCGACCCGGTCTACGCATCTCCTCTGGTGACGTCGCTCATCAACAAGATCCTCCTGAACGGCAAGCGCTCCACCGCCGAGCGCATCGTTTACGGCGCCATGGAAGGCCTCCGCGAGAAGACCGGCGCTGACCCGGTCATCACGCTGAAGCGCGCGCTCGAGAACGTCAAGCCGTCCCTCGAGGTCAAGTCCCGCCGTGTCGGTGGCGCCACCTACCAGGTGCCGATCGAGGTCAAGCCCGGTCGCGCCTCGACCCTCTCGCTGCGCTGGATCGTGGGTTACTCCCGCGCCCGTCGTGAGAAGACCATGACCGAGCGCCTCATGAACGAGCTCCTCGACGCCTCGAACGGCCTCGGTGCGGCCGTCAAGAAGCGTGAGGACACGCACAAGATGGCCGAGTCCAACAAGGCCTTCGCGCACTACCGCTGGTAGTCCCAACCCACATCGAGACCGAGAGAAGACTGAGCCGATATGGCTACCACTTCGCTTGACCTGGCCAAGGTGCGCAACATCGGCATCATGGCTCACATCGACGCGGGCAAGACGACCACCACCGAGCGCATCCTGTTCTACACCGGTGTGTCTTACAAGATCGGTGAAGTCCACGACGGCGCTGCCACGATGGACTGGATGGAGCAGGAGCAGGAGCGTGGTATCACCATCACGTCTGCCGCGACGACCTGCCACTGGCCGCTCGAAGATGTTGACCACACCATCAACATCATCGACACCCCGGGTCACGTCGACTTCACCGTCGAGGTAGAGCGTTCGCTCCGCGTCCTCGACGGCGCCGTCACCGTCTTCGACGGTGTCGCCGGTGTCGAGCCGCAGTCCGAGACCGTTTGGCGTCAGGCGGACCGCTACGGCGTGCCGCGCATCTGCTTCGTCAACAAGCTCGACCGCACCGGCGCCGAGTTCCACCGCTGCGTCGACATGATCAAGGACCGCCTCGGTGCGGTTCCGATCGTCATGCAGCTCCCCATCGGTGCCGAGGCCGACTTCCAGGGTGTCGTCGACCTCGTCACGATGAAGGCGTTCGTCTGGTCCGCCGAGGCGACCAAGGGCGAGATGTACGACATCGTCGACATCCCGGCCACGCACGCCGAGGCCGCTGAAGAGTGGCGCGGCAAGCTGGTCGAGACCGTCGCCGAGAACGACGACGAGATCATGGAGCTCTTCCTGAACGGCGACGAGCCGTCCGTGGAGCAGCTGCACGCCGCCGTCCGTCGCATCATCCTCGGCTCCGGCAAGGGCAAGGGCGAGCCCACGATCACCGCGGTGTTCTGTGGCACGGCGTTCAAGAACAAGGGCGTTCAGCCCCTGCTCGACGCTGTCATCCGCTACCTGCCGTCGCCGCTGGACATCGAGGCCATCGAGGGCCACGACGTCCGTGACGCCGAGACCGTCGTGAAGCGCAAGCCGTCCGACGAGGAGCCGCTCGCGGCGCTGGCGTTCAAGATCATGCGCGACCCGCACCTCGGGAAGCTCACCTTCGTCCGGGTTTACTCGGGCCGCCTGGAGGCCGGCACCTCGGTGCTGAACTCCGTCAAGGGCAAGAAGGAGCGCATCGGCAAGATCTACCGCATGCACGCGAACAAGCGTGAAGAGATCGCCGCGGTGGGCGCCGGTGACATCGTCGCCGTCATGGGCCTGAAGCAGACCACCACCGGTGAGACGCTGTGTGACGACAAGGCACCCGTGATCCTGGAGTCCATGGACTTCCCGGCTCCGGTCATCCAGGTCGCCATCGAGCCCAAGTCCAAGGGTGACCAGGAGAAGCTGGGTGTCGCCATCCAGAGTCTCGCGGAGGAGGACCCCTCCTTCCACGTTCACTCGGACGAGGAGACCGGCCAGACCATCCTCGGCGGTATGGGCGAGCTGCACCTCGAGGTGCTGGTCGACCGTATGAAGCGCGAGTTCAAGGTCGAGGCCAACGTCGGCAAGCCGCAGGTCGCGTACCGCGAGACGATCCGCAAGACCGTCGAGCGTCACGACTACACCCACAAGAAGCAGACCGGTGGTACCGGTCAGTTCGCCAAGGTGCAGATCGCGATCGAGCCGATCACGGACGCCGATGGTCCGGCGTACGAGTTCGTGAACAAGGTCACCGGTGGCCGCATCCCGAGGGAGTACATCCCCTCGGTCGACGCCGGTGCGCAGGAGGCCATGCAGTTCGGCATCCTGGCCGGCTACGAGATGACCGGCGTCCGCGTCATTCTTCTCGACGGTGGCTACCACGAGGTCGACTCCTCGGAGCTCGCCTTCAAGATCGCCGGTTCGCAGGCCTTCAAGGAGGCCGCGCGCAAGGCTTCCCCCGTGCTGCTCGAGCCGATGATGTCCGTTGAGGTCACCACGCCCGAGGAGTCCATGGGCGACGTCATCGGTGACATCAACTCCCGCCGTGGCCAGATCCAGGCCATGGAGGAGCGTCACGGCGCGCGTCTCGTGAAGGGCCTCGTGCCCCTTTCGGAGATGTTCGGCTACGTCGGAGACCTCCGCAGCAAGACCTCGGGTCGCGCCAGCTACTCGATGCAGTTCGACTCCTACGCCGAGGTTCCCCGGAACGTCGCCGAGGAGATCATCGCGAAGGCCAAGGGCGAGTAACTCTTCCGAGTACACGCTTTAGGCTTGTCACCGGAGCCTCTGGGGCAACAGGAGTAACCTTCCGTTGCCCCGGAGGGGCCGGCTTTCCAGCAAAGATCACCTGGCGCCGATGAGTAAGGCGTACAGAACCACTCTCCAGGAGGACCCCGTGGCGAAGGCGAAGTTCGAGCGGACTAAGCCGCACGTCAACATCGGCACCATCGGTCACATTGACCACGGTAAGACGACCCTCACGGCCGCCATTACCAAGGTGCTGCACGACGCGTACCCGGACCTGAACGAGGCCTCGGCCTTCGACCAGATCGACAAGGCTCCTGAGGAGCGCCAGCGCGGTATCACCATCTCCATCGCGCACGTCGAGTACCAGACCGAGGCGCGTCACTACGCCCACGTCGACTGCCCGGGTCACGCTGACTACATCAAGAACATGATCACCGGTGCCGCGCAGATGGACGGCGCGATCCTCGTGGTCGCCGCCACCGACGGCCCGATGCCGCAGACCAAGGAGCACGTGCTCCTGGCCCGCCAGGTCGGCGTCCCCTCCATCGTCGTCGCCCTGAACAAGGCCGACATGGTGGACGACGAGGAGATCCTGGAGCTCGTCGAGCTCGAGGTCCGCGAGCTGCTCTCCGAGTACGACTTCCCGGGCGACGACCTGCCGGTCGTCCGCGTCTCCGCGCTGAAGGCGCTCGAGGGCGACAAGGAGTGGGGCGAGAAGCTTCTCGGCCTCATGTCCGCCGTCGACGACTTCATCCCGACCCCCCCGCGTGACACCGAGAAGCCGTTCCTCATGCCCGTCGAGGACGTCTTCACGATCACCGGTCGCGGTACCGTCGTCACCGGCCGTATCGAGCGTGGTGTCCTGAAGGTCAACGAGACCGTCGACATCATCGGTATCAAGGAGACCAAGACCACCACCACGGTCACCGGTATCGAGATGTTCCGCAAGCTGCTCGACGAGGGCCAGGCGGGCGAGAACGTCGGTCTGCTCCTCCGTGGCATCAAGCGCGAGGACGTCGAGCGCGGCCAGGTCATCATCAAGCCCGGTTCGGTCACCCCGCACACCGAGTTCGAGGCCCAGGCCTACATCCTGTCGAAGGACGAGGGTGGCCGTCACACCCCGTTCTTCAACAACTACCGCCCGCAGTTCTACTTCCGTACCACGGACGTCACGGGTGTCGTCACCCTGCCGGCCGGCACGGAGATGGTCATGCCGGGCGACAACACCGAGATGACGGTCGCGCTGATCCAGCCGGTCGCCATGGAGGAGGGCCTGAAGTTCGCCATCCGTGAGGGTGGTCGTACGGTCGGCGCCGGCCAGGTCATCAAGATCACGAAGTAATTCGTGCTCTGACCTGGTAGCTCGCGCGAGCGGGCACCATGTTTGACAGAAGGGCCCCTTCCCCACCGCCTCGGCGGCGGGGAAGGGGCCCTTCGTCGTACGGGTCACGGCTCACGGCTCACGGCATACGGGTCACAGGTCACGGCATACGGAAGAGGGCCGCACCCCCCGATACGGGGTGCGGCCCTCTCTCGTGCGTCGCGGGGGAGCCGTCAGCCGGTCACGCGCAGCGACTCGGTGAACTCCTTGCAGGCGGCGTAGTCCGGCAGCAGGCCCGACTCGATCGCCTCGGTCAGCGTCGGCGCGGCCTCGTCGCGGGCGGACAGCAGCGGCACGTCGGCCGGCCAGTCGATGCCCAGGTCCACGTCGAGCGGGTGAACCGAGTGCTCGCCGGTGGGGTTGTACGTCTCCGAGCAGAGGTACGAAAGCGTGGCGTCGTCGCTCAGCGCGCAGAACCCGTGGCCCAGGCCCTCCGGGATGTAGACTGCGCGGCGGTCCACGTCGTCCAGGCGGACACCCTCCCAGCGGCCGAAGGTCGGGGAGCCGACCCGCAGGTCCACGATGACGTCGAGCACGGCGCCGCGTACGCAGGTCACGTACTTGGCCTGGCCGCGCGGCACGTCGGCGAAGTGGATGCCGCGGACCACGCCGCGCGAGGACACCGAGAGGTTCGCCTGCGCCAGGTTCAGCGGGTGGCCGACGACCTCGGAGAGCTTGTCGAAGCGGTACCACTCGGTGAACAGGCCGCGCGGGTCGCCGTGCAGCTGCGGGGTGATCTCGTAGGCGCCCTCTATCGAGAGCTGGCGGAACTTCACCGGGAGGACTCCTCTTCGAGCAGGCCGATCAGGTAGTCGCCGTAACCGCTCTTGAGCAGCGGCTGGGCGAGTTCGCGCAGCTGCGCGGAGTCGATCAGGCCGGCCCGCCAGGCCGCCTCCTCGATGCAGCCGATCTTGAAGCCCTGGCGCTCCTCGATCACGCGGACGAACTCCGAGGCCTGGACCATGGAGACGAAGGTCCCGGTGTCCAGCCAGGCGGTGCCGCGGTCGAGAATGGTGACATTCAGCTCACCGGCCTGGAGGTACGCGTCGTTGACCGCGGTGATCTCCAGTTCGCCGCGCGCGCTGGGCTTCAGGTTGCGGGCTATCTCGACGACGCGGTTGTCGTAGAAGTACAGACCCGGCACCGCGTAGCGGGACTTGGGCTTGACCGGCTTCTCCTCGATGGAGATGGCCTGGCCGTTCTCGTCGAACTCGACCACGCCGTACGCGGTCGGGTCGGCCACCGGGTACGCGAAGACCCGGCCGCCCTGGGAGTCGGTGTGCTCCGCCAGGCGCGTGCCGAGGCCGCTGCCGTGGAAGATGTTGTCGCCGAGGATCAGGGCGACGGACTCGTCGCCGATGAAGTCGGCGCCGAGCACGAACGCCTGGGCGATTCCCTCGGGGCGCTCCTGGACCGCGTACTCCAGCCGGATGCCGAACTGGGAGCCGTCGCCGAGCAGTCGCTCGAACTGCGCACGGTCCTCCGGCGTGGTGATGACGAGAATCTCGCTGATTCCGGCCATGACCAGGGTGGAGAGCGGGTAGTAGATCATCGGCTTGTCGAAGACGGGGAGCAGCTGCTTCGAGACTGCCCGGGTCAGCGGCCAGAGTCGGGATCCGGTGCCACCGGCCAAGAGAATTCCACGCATGGACACAACCCTATGCGAGAGCGCGGGGGGCGCCACGGCCCGGGCCGGGTGGGTGGTGTACGAGCGGCTAGACTCTTCGTATTATGCGCATCCTTGTGACCGGCGGCGCCGGCTTCATCGGTTCGGAATTCGTCCGCCAGCAGCTCGGTGCAGACGCATCGGCCCAGATCACCGTGTTCGACAAGCTGACCTACTCGGGCGTCGAGGCCAACCTCGCCCCGGTCGCCGACCACGTCGGTTACAAGTTCGTCCAGGGCGACATCTGTGACGCCGAGGCCGTCGACCAGGTGATGCCCGGGCACGACGTGGTGGTGCACTTCGCCGCCGAGTCCCACGTGGACCGCTCGATCGCCGGTGCCGGACCGTTCGTGATGACCAACGTCGTGGGCACGCAGGTGCTGCTGGACGCCGCCCGCAAGCACGGCGTCGGCCGCTTCGTCCACATCTCCACCGACGAGGTGTACGGCTCGATCAGCGAGGGCTCCTGGACCGAGGAGTGGCCGCTGGTGCCGAACTCCCCGTACTCCGCCTCCAAGGCCTCGTCCGACCTGCTGGCCCTGGCCTACGCCCGGACGCACGGCATGGACGTCGTGGTCACGCGCTGCTCGAACAACTACGGGCACTACCAGTTCCCGGAGAAGGTCATCCCGCTGTTCGTCTCCAACCTGATGGACGGCAAGAAGGTCCCGCTGTACGGCAACGGCGGCAACGTGCGCGACTGGCTGCACGTCTCCGACCACTGCCGCGGCATCGACCTGGCCATGCGCAAGGGCCGGGCCGGCGAGGTCTACAACATCGGCGGCGGCACCGAGCTCACCAACAAGGAGCTCACCGGCGTGCTGCTCGAAGCGGCCGGGCTCGGCTGGGACATGGTCGAGCAGGTCGAGGACCGCAAGGGCCACGACCTCCGCTACTCCATCGACATCAGCAAGATCGGCGCGGAGCTCGGCTACGCCCCGCAGGTCACCTTCGAGGACGGCATCAAGGCCACCATCGAGTGGTACCGCGAGAACCGTGCCTGGTGGGAGCCGCTGAAGGCGAAGGCGGCCCTGCAGAAGTGAAGACCGACCCGCGAGCCGGGCGCTGGCTCGTCACCGGCGCCGCCGGGATGCTCGGGCAGGACGTCCTGGCCGTCCTGAAGGACGCCGGTATCGAGGCCGTGGGCCTGCGCCGCGCCGACCTCGACATCACCGACCCGGCCTCCGTCCGGGCCGCCGTCGAGGGCGCCGCCGTCGTCGTGAACTGCGCCGCCTGGACGGACGTGGACGGCGCGGAGACGGCCGAGGAGGCCGCCACCGCCGTCAACGGCACGGGCGTACGCGTCCTCGCCGAGGCCTGCGCCGCCGCCCACGTACGCCTGCTGCACGTCTCCACCGACTACGTGCTCCCCGGCGATGCCACCGAGCCGTACCGCGAGGACGCCGAGACCGGCCCGCTCAACGCGTACGGGCGCTCCAAGCTGATCGGCGAGCAGGCCGTGGCCGAACTGCTGCCGCAGGACGGCTACATCGTCCGGACCGCCTGGCTGTACGGCGAGCACGGGCCGAACTTCGTCGCCACCATGCTCAAGCTGGCCGCCCAGCGCGACACCCTCGACGTCGTCGACGACCAGCACGGCCAGCCCACCTGGTCGTGCGCGCTGGCCCGGCGTCTGGTCGAGCTCGGCCTGGCCGCGCTGAAGGGCCAGGCCATGGGCGGGGTCTACCACGGCACCGCGAGCGGCCGGACCACCTGGATGGGGCTGGCCCGTGAGACGTACCGGCTGAGCGGGCTCGACCCGGAGCGGATTCGGCCGACCACCTCTGCCGCGTTCGTCCGCCCGGCCGCCCGCCCCGCGTTCAGCGTGCTGGCGCACGAGCGCTGGGCCGACGCCGGGCTCGCCCCGCTCGCCGACTGGCGCGAGCAGCTCGCCGAGGCGCTGGCCGCCCCCGCGTTCACCGCGCTGGGCGACGCCGCCAGGAACCGCGCCGCGAACGGCAGTACGGGATGAAATCCCTGCTCAGCAGGCTCACCGCGGCGCTGCCGCCGGGCACCGTCGCGGTGGCCGGCGGCACTGTCGTGCTCGGTGCGGCCTCCTACGTCCACCTGGGCGTGGCCGGCCACAGCCTGTCCACGGACGCGATGGCGAACGTCTCGGTGCTGTGGACGATCGTCATGGCGCTCGGCCTCGGCATCTTCTTCCCCATCGAGCAGGAGCTCACCCGGATCGTCGCCGCCCGCGTGGTGCACGGCCAGGGCGCGGCTCCCGTACTGCGCCGGGCCACGCTGCTGACCTCCGCGATCCTCGGCGCGACCCTGCTCGTCCTCGCCCTCGGCGCAGGCCCGATCGCGGACCTGCTGTTCCGCGGCGACCGCGGCCTGGTGGCGGCCCTCGGCGGGGCGTTCACCGGCATGGCCGTCTGCTACCTGACCCGCGGAGTCCTGGCCGGCCTCGGCCGGTTCGGCGCGTACGGGACGCAGCTGGCCGTCGACGGCGGGCTGCGCATCGCGCTCGCCTTCGGCTGCGCGGTGGCCGGAATGCACTCGGCGCTCGCCTTCAGCCTGGTCCTGGCCGTCGCGCCGATCGCCGCGACGCTGGTCACCCTGCCGACACTGCTGCGCGCGGTGGAGCCCGGCGAGGAGATCGCCTGGCGCGAACTGACCGCCGGGCTCGGCCTGCTGATCTGCTCGACCCTGCTGTCCCAGGTCGTCGTCAACGCCGCGGTGATGAGCACCAAGCTGCTCGCCCCCACCGACAGCGTGCTGATCGCGGCACTGCTGAACGCGCTGGTCCTGGCCCGGGTGCCGCTGTTCGTCTTCGGCTCGCTGCAGGCCTCGCTGCTCGGCGGGCTCACCGCCGCCTACACCGCCGGCGACCGGGCGGCGTTCTCCGCGATGCTGCGCCGGATCGGCGTGGTCGTCGGGCTGTTGGGGCTGCTCGGCGGCGTGCCCGCGACCGTGCTCGGCCCGTGGCTGATCAAGGTGCTGTTCGACGCCGGACCCGTACTGGGCTGTCTCGACTTCTTCCTTTTGTCCGCCGGCACCGTGGCGTACATGTTCGCGATGGTCCTCGGTCAGGCGCTGATGGTATTCAAGCGGCACAACCTGCAACTGCTCTGCTGGGCCGCCGGCACCGTCGTCCTGATCGGTGTCACCTTCGCACCGGGCGAAGTGGCCCTGCGCGTCATCCTGGCCTACGCTCTCGGCTCTCTCGCCACCGTGCTCGGTATGCTGGCGGTGCTGAGGCTGAGGTTCCCCGGAGCGGATCCGGGCGCAACCGAAGGACCCGGGCACAAGGTCGCCGCAAGCCCACTGGGCGCCGGAGCGGTCGGGGAGTGACCATGCCGGCTTCCGACGTCCCACCGATCACCGAGCACGCGCACGTGCCACATTCCGCTGGAGCTACCGTGTCCCAATACGACGATGTCTGGCTGGTCATCCCGGCCTATAACGAGGGCCAGGTGATCGCCGATGTGGTCGAGGGAGCGCGCAAGACCTTCCCGAACATAGTCGTCGTCGACGACGGCAGCTCCGACAACTCGGCCGAGCACATCGCGACGACCGGCGCCCACCTGGTGCGCCACCCCGTCAACCTCGGCCAGGGCGCCGCCCTCCAGACCGGTCTCAAGTACGCGCTCTCGCAGCCCGGTGCCCGCTACTTCGCGACGTTCGACGCGGACGGCCAGCACCAGACGCACGACGTCGAGAAGATGGTCCAGGTGCTGCGCGACGACGAGGCCGACGTGGTCCTCGGCTCGCGCTTCATCGAGCAGAACGGCCAAGTGCCGTGGATCAAGCGCGTCGTGCTGCGCACGGCCGCGACGGTCAGCCCGACCGCCCGCAAGCTGAAGCTCACCGACTCGCACAACGGCCTGCGCGTGCTCAGCCGCAAGGCCGCCGAGCAGCTGAACATCACCATGAACGGCATGGCGCACGCGTCGGAGATCGTCGGTTACCTGGCCGGGTCCGGCCTGCGCGTCACCGAGGTCCCCGTGGACATCCTCTACACCGAGTACTCGCGCGCCAAGGGCCAGTCCCTGATCAACGGCGTCAACATCATCTTTGACATCACGATGCGGGAGCGAAGCCGCTGATGAAGTACTTCTGGATCCAGCTGCTGCTCATCGCGGGCTCGGTGTCGATGGCCCTCATGTTCATACGGACGTGGGGCCAGGCGAAGAACCGCGCCTGGAAGCGCATCGCGTTCTCCCTGTTCGTCATCGTCAACGTGTACGCAGTGCTCCGCCCCACGGACGTCACGTGGGTGGCGCACCAGCTCGGCGTCGGCCGCGGCACCGACCTCGTGCTGTACGTCATGGTGCTGGCGATGGGCTTCCTGACCCTCAACACCTTCCTCCGCTTCCGCTCGCTGGAGAAGAAGCTCACCGACCTGGCCAGGACCGTGGCCCTGGCCGAGGGCGCACGGCACAACGACGCGCGCCTGGGCGGGACCCCGGCCGCCGTCGTCGCGACCGAGGCTGCCGCCGCCGTCGTGACCGAGGCCGAGCCGGAGCCCGAGCCCGTCGACTCCGACACCGTGAAGGCCTGACGTCCCGTGGTGACCTTCGACTTCATGCTCCCCTACTACGGGGACGTGCAGCTGATGCAGGACGCCGTCCGCAGCGTCCTGGCCCAGACGGACCCGGACTTCCGCCTCGTCGTCATCGACGACGGCAAGGAGCCGGACGTCCCGGGCTGGTTCGAGGCCCTCGGCGACGAGCGGGTCCACTACACCCGCAACGAGCAGAACCTCGGCATCACCAAGAACTTCCAGAAGTGCGTACGGCTCTCCGAGGCCGACCACGTCGTCATCATGGGCTGCGACGACCTGCTGCACCCGCACTACCTGGAGACCGTCCGCGGCCTGATGGCCGACAACCCGGGCATCGGCATGGTCCAGCCCGGCGTCGAGGTGATCGACGGCTCCGGGCAGGTCGCGTACGGGCTCGCCGACCAGACCAAGCGGCGGCTGTACGCACCGCAGGTCAAGGGCCGGCGCCTGATGGGCGGCGAGGAGCTGGCCACCAGCGTGCTGCGCGGGAACTGGCTGTACTTCCCGTCCATCTGCTGGCGCGGCGAGGCCCTGCGCGGGGTCAACTTCCGCGACGAGTACTCGGTGATCCAGGACCTGGCCCTGGTGGTCGACCTCCTCGAACTCGGCGAGCAGATGCTGATCGACGAGTCCACGACGGTGTTCCAGTACCGCCGCCACGCGGTCAGCGAGTCCTCGGTGCAGGCCTTCTCCGGCACCCGCTTCACCGAGGCCGAGCGGTACTTCTCCGCCGTGGCCGACCGGATGGACGCCCGGGGCTGGCCCAAGGCCGCACGCGCGGCCCGCTTCCACAGCGCCTCCCGCTTCCACGCCATCACGATGCTCCCCGGCGCGCTGCTCCGCGGGCACCGAGAGGGCGTCCGTACGCTCGCCAAACACGCATTCACCGCCGGTCAGCGCGCCGACTGACGCCCACGACGGAATTGGACTGAGATGACACACCTGGCCCCCGAGGTCGTCGGAACATCCGGCACGGCGCACAGCCGGACCGGTACCGGGACCCCGGACGCCGGACCGGTCCCCTCCCCTTCGGCGGCCCGCCGTCCCTGGACGTCCCGGCGCCGCGTGCTCGCCGTCGCCGAGGGCGTCGTCAGCCTCACGGCGGCCCTCGGCTACATGCTGTTGAGCCGCCGCATCGACGTGAACCCGATCGTGCGCCTCGGCCAGGTCAGCGGCCTCGGCACGCTCCAGCTGTACGCCGCGATCATCGGGCTGCCGCTGCTCGGACTGCTGCTCTACACCGCCCACCGGGGTCCGGCCCGGCGCCACCAGCTGGTCAAGCGCCTGGTCTGCGCCGCCCTGGCCGGGCTGGCCACCGGCGTCATCGCCGGCGGAGTCGTCGTCGCCCTGCACGGCACGCCCCACCCGCTGGGCGGCCAGGAGGGCGACCCGGGCGTCCTGATCGACATGGCCAACTCGTTCCTGCACCACGAGGGGATGTCGGGCATCTACCCGCCCGCCTTCCCGGCCCTGATGGCCCTCTGGGCGAAGATCCGCTACAACGGCCGCGGCGAGACCGGCTTCGCCCTGCACGACCTCCAGATCTTCTTCACCGCCGTCGCCGGCCCGATGGCCTACCTGGCCTGGCGGATACTGCTGCGGCCCTTCTGGGCGCTGCTGATCGCGGTTCCGGCCACGGTGCTCTTCCTCGACCCGATCCGCCCGTACAGCCACATCGTCATGATCGTGCTGCTGCCGCTGCTCGGTTACTGGCTGCGCGAGATGCGCCTGGCCGGCCGGCGTGCCACGCGGCACCTGCTGGTGCGCGGCCTCGTCCTCGGCGTGACCTTCGGCTCGCTGTTCCTCTGGTACTCCGGCTGGTACATCTGGGCCGCGCCGGGCGCACTGATGGCCGCGCTGTTCTTCTTCCCGTGGCGCCAGGGCGCGGCGACGGCCAAGAAGGCCGGCCTCTACATAGGGGTCACGCTGCTGTCGGCCGGCATCGTCGCCGCCCCGCTGCTCTACCAGATGGCCCGGCTGGGCGCGGACAACCCCGACCGCTACGCCTTCCTCGCCGTGTACGCCGACCCCGGTTACGTCCTCGGCTGGGTCTCGGACCGGTCCGGGACCCTGACGTACCAGACCTGGCCGGTGGCGGGCGAGATGGCCGGCCAGAGCGGGTTCGCCCTGCTGCTCCTGTTCGGGGTGGGGCTGGGCCTGGGCCTCGGGCTGCGCAACATCATGGTGCGGACGGCGGCCGCGGTCCTGGCCGGCGCCTGGCTCGCCCGGTTCTGGTTCGCCGGGCACATGGCCCAGGACAAGGCCATCCAGCTCTACCCCCGCACCACGTGGATCATCATGTACTGCCTGATGATCCTGGCCGTGCTCGGCATGATGGCCGTGGTCGACCGGGGCTCGGGGTGGATCGAGCGCGTGCTGCGCCCGAGGAGTGCCGGTTCCGTTTCGGATTCCGCTTCGGGTTCCGCTTCCGCTTCCGCTGCCGGGGCCGGGCTCGGCCGGGTCATCCCGCTGCGGGTGGTCCGCCAGCTCGCCGCGGGGATGGTGTGCGTGGTCGCCCTGTTCGCGACCATGGGCGCGTCCTGGTCGGTCAACCGCTACATGCCCTCGTCCGACGTCGACACGATGGGCATCGACGCGTACCGCGCACACGTCATCAAGCAGCGGGACGGCAGCTGCCCGCGCTTCTCGCCCCGCGAGAACTGCTGGGACATCGAGAAGGACGACTGGAAGCCCGGCCCCATCCAGGACTTCATCTGGTGCGCCGGCATCGTGGCCGACGACTGGCCCAGCGTCTGCGGGATGGAGGCGCCCAAGCGGGTGCGCTCGCGGGCGGACATCGAGCGCGACGCCGAGGCCGAGCGGCAGGCCCGCAAGGACCCCGCGCACACCGAGAAGGACGCCTGGAAGAAGTGACGGCGGCGCGGCCCGGTCGCCCCGGGCCACCGTCCCGGCCGTTCCGTTGACGACCCCAGCCGTACCCACTGTCACGACCGACCAGTAGCATCCGCCCCGTCAGCCGTGTCACGTGGCGCAGCAGAGACGTTTCGGCGGGGCCCCCGGGAGCTGGTTCCGGGGGCCCCGGCTTTTCAGGGGTGGGACATGGGGAACAACAACAACGACAACGACAGGCCGGCGCTCTCCGACGAGGAGTGGGCCCGCTTCATGGAGCAGGCCCAGGCGGGCGCGGGCCAGGCTCCGCAGGAGCCCTCCGCCCGGGCGCGCATGGTCACCGCACGGCTGCGCGCCGAGTCCGCCGAGCCGCCCGGCTGGCGCACCGGTCCGGCCTGGCAGGAGATGGACGGGCGGGGGAGGGGCAAGCGGCGGCTCAAGGCCGCGGGGGCGGTCGTCTTCATCGCGGCCCTGGCGCTGATCGCCGTACGCCCGGAACTGCTCATCGACCGGGTCACCGGCAAGGCCGACCGGGCCGACCAGGCCCGTGAGCCGCTGCCCGCCGAGACCGACAGGCCCAGCGCCCCGCCCTCGGCCCTCGATCCGGACCGGCCGACGCTCAAGGAGCCCTTCAAGGGCTCCCCGGCCCTCCAGTGGGCCGACGGCGCGGCGGGGATCGAGCTCCCCGAGGCCCAGGCCGTCGGGGGGATGAGCAAGGAGCAGGTCGCCGACGCGCTGGAGAAGGCCAAGCAGTTCCTGGTCTCGGCCAATCTGGACCCGGCGACCCTGCGCGGGGAGCGGCCCGCGGCGGCGCTGGAGCTGCTCGACCCGAAGCTGAAGGAGGAGCTGAGCCGCGTGGAGGGCTCGCTGACGGCCCCGACGAAGGAGAACGACCCGCTGCACCTGTTCACCCGGGTCAAGCCGACCGAGCTGAAGTCGGCGGGCGACGTGGTCAAGGTCCGGGGCCGGATGTGGGTGGAGCCCGGCAAGGAGGCCGGCCAGGCCAACGTGCTGGCCGACTACACCTTCGTCTACCCGTTGGTGAAGGCGAAGCCGGGCGCCGAGCAGGTGGAGCGCTCCATCGTTCGGCGCGAGATCACCTTCTCGATCGCCGACCCGCGCAAGTGGCAGGCCACCGAGGGCAAGATCTGGCTGGAGAAGTTCAACGTCGACCTCGCCAACAGTGCCTGCGACGTCTACGACGGATTCCTGCACCCCGTCTTCGACGAGGACCGGCGGACCGGTCCCGCCCCCTCCGGCACGCCCGTGGACCCGTACGACCGCAGCAAGAGCATCGACTCCGGTGACCGGGAGGGCTGCGGGAGTCTTTCGCGCACCTGAGGCCCGTGGGACGGCCCGGGCGGACCCCAAGCGGGGCCCGGGCCGTTCCGCCGCGTGGCGCGGTTTGACCACTCACCGGGGAGGGGTATTCTCTTCGGCCCGATTGGCGCAGTACGTGTCTTGTATGGCAGACTACTCAAGTTGCTCGGCTGAGTGCCGATGCTGCGCGCCTCCCGCCGGGAGGACCGGAAGCGAGTCCCACAGTACTCGTCGCCTTTATCTGCCTCTCGGGGCAGCAATGGGGCGGACGTACGGGAATCTTCTGGGAAGCGTCAGCACGGTGCCCGCCAGGCGCTCGGTGGGTGTTTCTCCCCCGAACCGCGGCCTTGGGTCGCACCCCCTTGGACGAGGGAATTTCCGTATGGGAATTTTCTGTAGAGGGAGTGCGACACGCCCGACCGCGTGGGTCGGAGAGAGGCGGTGGAGAGATCCACAGCCGACCGAGAGCCAGAGCGTTTCCACAACAGACAGGACTACGGAGTAGCCATGGCGGGACAGAAGATCCGCATCCGGCTCAAGGCCTACGACCACGAGGTCATCGACTCCTCGGCGAAGAAGATCGTCGAGACGGTGACCCGCACTGGTGCGTCGGTCGCAGGCCCGGTGCCGCTGCCCACTGAGAAGAACGTGTACTGCGTCATCAAGTCGCCGCACAAGTACAAGGACTCGCGCGAGCACTTCGAGATGCGCACGCACAAGCGCCTGATCGACATCCTCGACCCGACGCCCAAGACCGTTGACTCGCTGATGCGCCTGGACCTTCCGGCCGGCGTTGACATCGAGATCAAGCTCTGAGAGGCGTCGAGAAGATGGCAAAGCAGATCAAGGGCGTCCTGGGCGAGAAGCTCGGCATGACCCAGGTCTGGGACGAGAACAACCGTGTCGTCCCGGTGACCGTCGTCAAGGCCGGGCCCTGCGTCGTTACCCAGGTCCGTACGAACGACATCGACGGCTACGAGTCGGTCCAGATCGCCTTCGGCGAGATCGACCCGCGCAAGGTGAACAAGCCCCTCAAGGGCCACTTCGCCAAGGCCGACGTGACCCCGCGCCGCCACCTGGTGGAGCTCCGCACCTCCGACGCCAGCGAGTACACGCTCGGCCAGGAGATCACCGCCCAGGTGTTCGAGTCCGGCGTCAAGGTTGACGTCACGGGCAACAGCAAGGGCAAGGGCTTCGCCGGTGTCATGAAGCGGCACAACTTCCGGGGCCTCGGCGCCGGTCACGGTGTGCAGCGCAAGCACCGCTCCCCCGGTTCGATCGGTGGCTGCGCCACCCCTGGGCGTGTCTTCAAGGGCATGCGCATGGCCGGTCGCATGGGCAACGAGCGCGTCACCACCCAGAACCTGACCATCCACGCGGTTGACGCGGAGAAGGGTCTGCTCCTCATCAAGGGCGCAGTCCCCGGTCCGAACGGCGGCCTCGTCCTGGTCCGTACCGCGGCCAAGGGGGCTTGAGGTAATGAGCACCATTGACATCCTTTCGCCGGCAGGCGACAAGGCCGGTACCGTCGAGCTCCCCGCGGAGATCTTCGACGCGAAGACCAGCGTTCCGCTGATCCACCAGGTCGTTGTCGCTCAGCTGGCTGCTGCCCGTCAGGGCACGCACAAGACCAAGCGTCGCGGCGAAGTCCGTGGTGGTGGCCGCAAGCCGTACCGCCAGAAGGGCACCGGCCGCGCCCGTCAGGGTTCGACCCGCGCTCCGCAGTTCGTCGGCGGTGGCGTCGTCCACGGCCCGCAGCCGCGTGACTACTCCCAGCGGACCCCGAAGAAGATGAAGGCCGCCGCCCTCCGCGGTGCCCTCTCGGACCGTGCGCGTCACTCCCGCATCCACGTCGTCACCGGCGTGGTCGAGGGTGCCGCCTCCACGAAGGCCGCCAAGACGCTGTTCGGCAAGATCTCGGAGCGCAAGAACCTGCTCCTGGTCGTCGAGCGCGCCGACGAGGCCGCGTGGCTGTCCGCCCGCAACCTGCCCCAGGTTCACATCCTGGAGCCGGGCCAGCTGAACACGTACGACGTGATCGTCTCTGACGACGTGGTCTTCACTCAGGCCGCTTTCGAGTCCTTCGTGTCTGGCCCCAAGGCCGATGAGACCGAAGGGAGCGACGCCTGATGTCTGAGGCGACCGTTACCAGCAAGACCTTCACCGACCCGCGCGACCTGCTGATCAAGCCGGTTGTCTCGGAGAAGAGCTACGCGCTGCTGGACGAGAACAAGTACACGTTCATCGTCGCGCCCGGCTCCAACAAGACCCAGATCAAGCAGGCCGTCGAGGCGGTCTTCGGGGTCAAGGTCACCGGGGTCAACACGATCAACCGTCAGGGTAAGCGCAAGCGCACCAAGACCGGTTTCGGCAAGCGCGCTGACACCAAGCGCGCCATCGTGACCCTCGCTGAGGGCGACCGAATCGACATCTTCGGCGGCCAGGCCTCCTAACGGAGGTCTAGTCGTCCGGAATCGGACGAGGACTGAGAAATGGGTATCCGCAAGTACAAGCCGACGACCCCGGGCCGTCGTGGCTCCAGCGTCGCCGACTTTGTCGAGATCACGCGGTCCACGCCGGAGAAGTCGCTGGTTCGCCCGCTGCACAGCAAGGGCGGCCGTAACAACACCGGTCGGATCACTGTTCGCCACCAGGGTGGTGGACACAAGCGCGCCTACCGCGTGATCGACTTCCGTCGTCACGACAAGGACGGCGTGCCGGCCAAGGTCGCGCACATCGAGTACGACCCCAACCGCACTGCGCGCATCGCGCTCCTGCACTACGCGGACGGCGAGAAGCGCTACATCATCGCTCCCCGCGGTCTGAACCAGGGCGACCGGATTGAGAACGGCCCCACGGCCGACATCAAGCCGGGCAACAACCTGGCTCTCCGCAACATCCCGGTCGGTACCACGATCCACGCGATCGAGCTCCGTCCCGGTGGTGGCGCCAAGTTCGCCCGTTCCGCGGGTGCCTCCGTGCAGCTGCTGGCGAAGGAGGGCACGATGGCCCACCTTCGTATGCCGTCCGGTGAGATCCGCCTGGTCGACGCGCGCTGCCGCGCGACGGTCGGCGAGGTCGGCAACGCCGAGCAGTCGAACATCAACTGGGGCAAGGCCGGCCGTATGCGCTGGAAGGGCGTTCGCCCCTCCGTCCGCGGTGTCGCGATGAACCCGGTTGACCACCCGCACGGTGGTGGTGAGGGCAAGACCAGTGGTGGTCGCCACCCGGTCTCCCCGTGGGGTCAGAAGGAGGGTCGTACTCGCTCGCCGAAGAAGGCTTCGAGCAAGTACATCGTCCGCCGCCGCAAGACGAACAAGAAGCGCTAGGAGCGGGTTTAGATGCCGCGCAGTCTCAAGAAGGGGCCCTTCGTCGACGACCACCTCGTAAAGAAGGTGGACGTCCAGAACGAAGCCGGCACCAAGAACGTCATCAAGACCTGGTCCCGTCGCTCGATGATCATCCCCAGCATGCTGGGTCACACCATCGCGGTGCACAACGGCAAGACCCACGTCCCGGTGTTCGTCACCGAGTCGATGGTCGGCCACAAGCTCGGCGAGTTCTCGCCGACTCGCACCTTCCGCGGCCACGTCAAGGACGACCGGAAGTCGAAGCGCCGCTAAAGGCGGGGTGGTTACGACTATGACTTACACCGAAGGGACAACCATGGAAGCCAGGGCCCAGGCGCGGTACATCCGCGTCACGCCCATGAAGGCCCGCCGAGTGGTGGACCTTATCCGTGGCATGGATGCCACGGAGGCTCAGGCGGTCCTGCGTTTCGCCCCGCAGGCCGCGAGCGTGCCGGTCGGCAAGGTGCTGGACAGCGCCATTGCCAACGCCGCACACAACTACAACCACCCGGACGCCTCCACGCTGGTCATCAGCGAGGCGTTCGTGGACGAGGGCCCGACCCTGAAGCGGTTCCGTCCGCGTGCGCAGGGCCGTGCCTACCGGATCCGCAAGCGGACCAGCCACATCACCGTGGTCGTCAGCAGCAAGGAAGGTTCCCGGTAATGGGCCAGAAGGTAAACCCGCACGGGTTCCGGCTCGGCATCACCACCGACTTCAAGTCGCGTTGGTACGCCGACAAGCTGTACAAGGACTACGTCAAGGAAGACGTCGCCATCCGTCGGATGATGACGTCCGGCATGGAGCGCGCCGGCATCTCGAAGGTTGAGATCGAGCGCACCCGTGACCGCGTGCGTGTGGACATCCACACCGCTCGTCCGGGCATCGTCATCGGCCGCCGTGGCGCCGAGGCCGACCGCATCCGCGGTGACCTCGAGAAGCTCACGGGCAAGCAGGTCCAGCTGAACATCCTCGAGGTCAAGAACCCCGAGCTCGACGCTCAGCTGGTTGCCCAGGCCGTTGCCGAGCAGCTTTCCTCCCGCGTCTCCTTCCGTCGCGCCATGCGTAAGAGCATGCAGGGCACGATGAAGGCCGGCGCCAAGGGCATCAAGATCCAGTGTGGCGGCCGTCTCGGCGGCGCCGAGATGTCCCGCTCCGAGTTCTACCGCGAGGGTCGTGTGCCGCTGCACACGCTGCGCGCGAACGTGGACTACGGCTTCTTCGAGGCCAAGACCACCTTCGGCCGTATCGGTGTGAAGGTCTGGATCTACAAGGGCGATGTCAAGAACATCGCCGAGGTTCGCGCCGAGAACGCTGCGGCCCGTGCGGGTAACCGCCCGGCCCGTGGTGCCGCAGGCGCTGGCGACCGTCCCGCCGGCCGTGGTGGCCGTGGTGGCGAGCGCGGCGGCCGTGGTGGCCGCAAGCCGCAGCAGGCTGCTGGTGCCGAGGCCCCCAAGGCCGACGCTCCCGCCGCCGCTCCGGCCGAGAGCACCGGAACGGAGGCCTGACCGACATGCTGATCCCTCGTAGGGTCAAGCACCGCAAGCAGCACCACCCGAAGCGCAGCGGTATGGCCAAGGGCGGTACTGAGGTCTCGTTCGGCGAGTACGGCATCCAGGCGCTGACCCCGGCGTACGTGACGAACCGCCAGATCGAGGCGGCTCGTATCGCGATGACCCGCCACATCAAGCGTGGCGGCAAGGTCTGGATCAACATCTACCCGGACCGTCCGCTCACGAAGAAGCCGGCCGAAACCCGCATGGGTTCCGGTAAGGGTTCTCCCGAGTGGTGGATCGCCAACGTGCACCCGGGCCGGGTCATGTTCGAGCTGTCCTACCCGAACGAGAAGATTGCTCGTGAGGCGCTCACCCGCGCTGCTCACAAGCTTCCGATGAAGTGCCGGATTGTTCGGCGCGAGGCAGGTGAGTCGTGATGGCGACGGGAACCAAGGCGTCCGAGCTGCGTGAGCTCGGCAACGAGGAGCTCGTTGGCAAGCTGCGCGAGGCCAAGGAGGAGCTGTTCAAGCTCCGCTTCCAGGCGGCCACGGGTCAGCTGGAGAACAACGGCCGGCTCAAGTCCGTCCGTAAGGACATCGCTCGCATCTACACCCTGATGCACGAGCGTGAGCTCGGTATCGAGACGGTGGAGAGCGCCTGATGAGCGAGAAGAACGTGACTGAGACGAACGAGCGCGGCTTCCGCAAGACCCGTGAGGGTCTCGTCGTCAGCGACAAGATGGACAAGACCGTCGTCGTCGCCGTCGAGGACCGCGTCAAGCACGCGCTGTACGGCAAGGTCATCCGCCGTACGAACAAGCTCAAGGCTCACGACGAGCAGAACGCTGCCGGCGTCGGCGACCGCGTCCTCATCATGGAGACGCGTCCGCTGTCGGCGAGCAAGCGCTGGCGCATCGTCGAGATCCTCGAGAAGGCCAAGTAATCACCTGAGGGGTTTCCCTCAGGTCAGTTCCGCCAGGCTCGGTGGGGGCCTCGCTCCTCGGAGTGAAGCCCCCGCCGGGAACCGGCAGACAAACAGGAGATACACGTGATCCAGCAGGAGTCGCGACTGCGTATCGCCGACAACACTGGTGCCAAGGAAATCCTTTGCATCCGTGTTCTCGGTGGTTCCGGTCGCCGCTACGCGGGCATCGGTGACGTCATCGTCGCCACCGTCAAGGACGCGATCCCCGGTGGCAACGTGAAGAAGGGTGACGTCGTCAAGGCGGTCATCGTTCGCACCGTCAAGGAGCGTCGCCGCCAGGACGGCTCGTACATCCGCTTCGACGAGAACGCCGCCGTCATTCTGAAGAACGACGGCGACCCTCGCGGCACCCGTATCTTCGGCCCGGTGGGCCGTGAGCTGCGCGAGAAGAAGTTCATGAAGATCATCTCGCTCGCGCCGGAGGTGCTGTAAGCATGAAGATCAAGAAGGGCGACCTGGTCCAGGTCATCACCGGTAAGGACAAGGGGAAGCAGGGCAAGGTCATTCAGGCCATCCCTACTGAGAACCGTGTCCTCGTCGAGGGTGTCAACCGGGTCAAGAAGCACACCAAGGCCGGCCAGACCGCTGGTGGCTCGCAGACCGGTGGCATCGTGATCACCGAGGCGCCGATCCACGTCAGCAACGTTCAGCTGGTTGTGGAGAAGGACGGCCAGAAGGTCGTTACCCGCGTCGGTTTCCGCTTCGACGACGAGGGCAACAAGATCCGCGTTGCCAAGCGGACGGGTGAGGACATCTGATGGCTACCACTCCGCGTCTCAAGACGAAGTACCGCGAGGACATCGCGGGCAAGCTGCGTGAAGAGTTCTCGTACGAGAACGTCATGCAGATCCCCGGCCTCGTGAAGATCGTGGTCAACATGGGTGTGGGCGACGCCGCCCGCGACTCCAAGCTGATCGACGGCGCCATCCGCGACCTGACGACGATCACCGGTCAGAAGCCGGCCGTCACGAAGGCCCGCAAGTCCATCGCGCAGTTCAAGCTGCGTGAGGGTCAGCCGATCGGCTGCCACGTCACCCTCCGTGGTGACCGCATGTGGGAGTTCCTGGACCGTACGCTGTCGCTCGCGCTGCCGCGTATCCGTGACTTCCGTGGTCTGTCGCCGAAGCAGTTCGACGGCCGTGGCAACTACACCTTCGGTCTCACGGAGCAGGTCATGTTCCACGAGATCGACCAGGACAAGATCGACCGTACCCGGGGTATGGACATCACCGTGGTCACCACGGCGACCAACGACGCTGAGGGCCGCGCGCTCCTTCGTCACCTCGGCTTCCCCTTCAAGGAGGCGTAAGCGAGATGGCGAAGAAGGCTCTCATCGCGAAGGCTGCCCGCAAGCCCAAGTTCGGTGTGCGTGCGTACACCCGCTGCCAGCGCTGCGGTCGTCCCCACTCCGTGTACCGCAAGTTCGGCCTGTGCCGCGTGTGCCTTCGTGAGATGGCTCACCGTGGCGAGCTGCCGGGCGTGACCAAGAGCTCCTGGTAAATCACCCTCGTCCGCAAGGACTTGGGGAGTACCAGGCACTCTCGGTAAGCATGTGGACGGTGGGTGACCGGCCGCGCATGCCTTAGGCTTGTGTGGTTGGGCGTCCGCCGCCCATAACGACTTACTACGCCGTAGGTCCCCGCACCGCACCCGTCCCGCCACTGAGTGGGGAGAGGGATGGCGCATACAGGAAACCCCGGCGAGAGAGGCCGAAGGCCACTTCATGACCATGACTGACCCGATCGCAGACATGCTGACCCGTCTGCGTAACGCTAACTCGGCGTACCACGACACCGTCGTGATGCCGCACAGCAAGATCAAGTCGCACATCGCGGAGATCCTCAAGCAGGAGGGTTTCATCACCGGCTGGAAGGTCGAGGACGCCGAGGTCGGCAAGAACCTCGTCCTCGAGCTGAAGTTCGGGCCGAACCGTGAGCGCTCCATCGCGGGCATCAAGCGGATCTCGAAGCCCGGTCTGCGCGTGTACGCAAAGTCCACCAACCTGCCGAAGGTCCTCGGCGGCCTGGGCGTGGCGATCATCTCCACGTCCCACGGTCTCCTGACCGGCCAGCAGGCAGGCAAGAAGGGCGTAGGTGGGGAAGTCCTCGCCTACGTCTGGTAGTCGGGAACGGAGGAAAAGCAATGTCGCGAATCGGCAAGCTCCCCATCCAGGTTCCCGCCGGTGTGGACGTCACCATCGATGGCCGCACGGTCGCAGTGAAGGGCCCCAAGGGTCTCCTTTCGCACACCGTCGCCGCGCCGATCGAGATCGTCAAGGGTGAGGACGGCGTTCTGAACGTCACCCGCCCCAACGACGAGCGTCAGAACAAGGCCCTGCACGGCCTGTCCCGCACGCTGGTGGCGAACATGATCACCGGTGTGACCACGGGATACGTCAAGGCTCTCGAGATCAGCGGTGTCGGTTACCGCGTCGCCGCGAAGGGCTCCTCTCTGGAGTTCCAGCTTGGTTACAGCCACCCGATCCTGATCGAGGCGCCCGAGGGCATCTCCTTCAAGGTCGAGTCGCCCACCAAGTTCTCGGTCGAGGGCATCGACAAGCAGAAGGTCGGCGAGGTCGCCGCCAACATCCGCAAGCTGCGGAAGCCCGACCCGTACAAGGCCAAGGGTGTCAAGTACGCCGGCGAAGTCATCCGCCGCAAGGTCGGAAAGGCTGGTAAGTAGCCATGGCATACGGTGTGAAGATCGCCAAGGGCGACGCGTACAAGCGCGCGGCCAAGGCTCGCCGCCACATCCGCATCCGCAAGAACGTCTCGGGTACGGCGGAGCGTCCGCGCCTCGTCGTGACGCGTTCCAACCGCAACATCGTTGCTCAGGTCATCGACGACCTCCAGGGTCACACCCTGGCGTCGGCGTCGACCCTGGACGCTTCGATCCGCGGTGGCGAAGGCGACAAGAGCTCGCAGGCCCAGGCTGTCGGCGCGCTCGTCGCCGAGCGCGCCAAGGCCGCGGGTGTCGAGACCGTCGTGTTCGACCGCGGTGGCAACCGATACGCCGGGCGCATTGCCGCTCTGGCTGACGCCGCCCGCGAAGCCGGGCTGAAGTTCTAAGCCCCGGTTCCGGGACTCACGGACGTAACAGAGAGAGGTAATCCAATGGCTGGACCCCAGCGCCGCGGAAGCGGTGCCGGTGGCGGCGAGCGGCGGGACCGGAAGGGTCGCGACGGTGGCCCTGCCGCCGAGAAGACCGCTTACGTTGAGCGCGTTGTCGCGATCAACCGCGTCGCCAAGGTTGTCAAGGGTGGTCGCCGCTTCAGCTTCACCGCGCTGGTCGTGGTGGGCGACGGTGACGGCACTGTAGGTGTCGGTTACGGCAAGGCCAAGGAAGTTCCCGCGGCCATCGCCAAGGGTGTCGAGGAAGCCAAGAAGAGCTTCTTCAAGGTTCCGCGCATCCAGGGCACCATCCCTCACCCGATCACGGGCGAGCGTGCCGCGGGCGTCGTGCTCCTGAAGCCGGCTTCCCCGGGTACCGGTGTTATCGCCGGTGGTCCGGTGCGCGCCGTTCTGGAGTGCGCCGGCGTTCACGACATCCTGTCGAAGTCGCTCGGCTCTTCGAACGCGATCAACATCGTGCACGCGACCGTGGCGGCCCTCAAGGGCCTGCAGCGTCCCGAGGAGATCGCGGCTCGCCGTGGTCTGCCCCTCGAGGACGTCGCCCCCGCGGCTCTGCTCCGTGCGCGTGCTGGGGCGGGTGCGTAATGGCTCGCCTCAAGATCACGCAGACGAAGTCGTACATCGGCAGCAAGCAGAACCACCGCGACACGCTGCGTTCGCTCGGGCTCAAGCGCCTGAACGACGTCGTCGTCAAGGAGGACCGCCCCGAGTTCCGCGGAATGGTTCACACCGTCCGCCACCTCGTGACGGTTGAGGAGGTTGACTAATCATGGCTGAGAACAGCCCGCTGAAGGCCCACAACCTCCGTCCCGCCCCCGGCGCCAAGACCGCGAAGACCCGTGTCGGTCGTGGTGAGGCGTCGAAGGGTAAGACGGCCGGTCGTGGTACGAAGGGCCAGAAGGCCCGTTACCAGATCCCGCAGCGCTTCGAGGGTGGGCAGATGCCCCTCCACATGCGTCTGCCGAAGCTCAAGGGCTTCAAGAACCCGTTCCGCACCGAGTTCCAGGTTGTCAACCTGGACAAGCTCGGCGCTCTCTACCCCGAGGGTGGAGAGGTCACGGTGGCCGACCTGGTCGCCAAGGGCGCGGTTCGCAAGAACAGCCTCGTCAAGGTCCTGGGCCAGGGCGAGATCTCCGTGGCGCTGACGGTTTCGGTTGACGCCGTTTCCGCCTCCGCCAAGGAGAAGATTGCCGCTGCCGGCGGCACCGTCACCGAGCTCGTCTAAGACGAACCAGGTGACAGATAGCTAGAAACCCGACCGGGGATGCCTCACATATGGGGCATCCCCGGTTGGTCGTTCCACGGGGGGCGCAGTCGCCGGTAAGGTGGCCTGCACCTTTGCTTGTACGTATTCGTCGATCCCTCAGACCGTCACCTCTGACGCAGTAGCGCGGGGGTCGCAGGAGGCACCGTGCTCACCGCGTTCGCCCGGGCGTTCAAGACGCCCGACCTGCGCAAGAAGCTGCTCTTCACGCTCGGCATCATCATGCTGTTCCGGCTCGGGTCCCACATCCCGGTACCCGGCGTGAGCTACAAGAACGTTCAGATCTGTGTGGACCAGGCCGGGAGCAGCAACAGCCTCTTCGGTCTCGTCAACATGTTCAGCGGCGGTGCGCTGCTGCAGATCACGATCTTCGCGCTCGGCATCATGCCGTACATCACGGCGAGCATCATCCTGCAGCTGCTGACCGTGGTCATCCCGAAGCTGGAGAACCTCAAAAAAGAGGGTCAGTCCGGCACCGCGAAGATCACTCAGTACACGCGCTATCTGACGGTCGCACTCGCGATCCTGCAGGGCACCGGCCTCGTCGCCACCGCCCGCACTGGTGCCCTGTTCCAGGGTTGCCAGGTCGCCAGCCAGATCGTCCCGAACCGGTCGATCTTCACCACCATCGTCATGGTCATCACCATGACCGCGGGTACCTGTGTCGTCATGTGGCTCGGTGAGCTCGTGACCGACCGCGGCATCGGCAACGGCATGTCGATCCTGATGTTCATCTCGATCGCCGCCGGCTTCATCGGCGCCCTGTGGCAGATCAAGCTCCAGGGCAAGATCGCCGACGGCTGGGTCGAGTTCGGCGTGGTCATCCTCGTCGGCCTGGCCATGGTCGCGCTCGTCGTCTTCGTCGAGCAGGCGCAGCGTCGGATTCCGGTCCAGTACGCGAAGCGCATGATCGGCCGCCGTGCGTACGGGGGCACCTCGACGTACATCCCGCTCAAGGTGAACCAGGCCGGTGTCATCCCGGTCATCTTCGCCTCGTCGCTGCTGTACATCCCGGCGCTGATCGTGCAGTTCAGCGGCTCGACCGCGAGCTGGGCCACCTGGATCCAGAAGCACTTCGTCAAGGGCGACCACCCGTACTACATCGCCGCCTACTTCCTCCTGATCGTCTTCTTCGCGTTCTTCTACGTGGCGATTTCTTTCAACCCCGAGGAAGTTGCAGACAACATGAAGAAGTATGGTGGGTTCATCCCGGGTATCCGTGCCGGTCGACCCACCGCCGAGTACCTGAGCTACGTGCTCAACCGGATCACCTGGCCGGGGTCGCTGTACCTGGGTCTCATCGCTCTTGTGCCGACGATGGCGTTGGCCGGCTTCGGAGCGAACCAGAACTTCCCGTTCGGCGGGACGAGCATCCTCATCATCGTGGGTGTGGGTCTGGAAACCGTGAAGCAGATCGAGAGCCAGCTCCAGCAGCGCAATTACGAAGGGTTCCTCCGCTGATGCGAATCGTCCTCGTCGGACCGCCCGGTGCGGGCAAGGGAACGCAGGCCGCGTTCCTTGCGAAGAACCTGTCGATCCCGCACATCTCCACGGGCGACCTCTTCCGCGCGAACATCAGCCAGAACACCGAGCTGGGCCAGCGCGCGAAGGCGTTCATGGACGCCGGTGACCTCGTCCCCGACGAGATCACCATCGGCATGGCCAAGGACCGGATGGAGCAGCCGGACGCCGTGAACGGCTTCCTGCTGGACGGTTTCCCGCGCAACGTCTCCCAGGCGGAGGCGCTGGACGAGATGCTGCAGAGCGCCGGCATGAAGCTGGACGCCGTCCTCGACCTGGAGGTCGAGGAGGACGAGGTCGTCAAGCGCATCGCCGGCCGCCGGATCTGCCGTAACAACTCCGCGCACGTCTTCCACGTCGAGTACGCGGCGCCGAAGGCCGCGGGTGTCTGCGACACCTGCGGCGGCGAGCTGTACCAGCGTGACGACGACTCCGAGGCCACGGTGCGCAACCGGCTGGAGGTCTACCACACGCAGACCGAGCCGATCATCGACTACTACAAGGCCCAGGGCCTGCTGGTGACGATCCCCGCCCTCGGTGAGGTCGCGGACGTCACGCAGCGTGCGATGGACGCGCTCAAGAAGTAGTAACCCTTGTTGTGAGCAGTACGGCCGCGGTGTCCCCAGGACTCCGCGGCCGTACTGTTGAGACGACCGGAACAACGCAGACCCGAAGTCCGAAGGTGGAAGGCACTACCCATGGTCCAGATCAAGACCCCCGAGCAGATCGCGAAGATGCGCGAGGCAGGGCTGGTCGTCGCCGCGATCCACGCGGCGACCCGTGAGGCGGCCGTACCGGGCGCCACGACGCGGGATCTGGACATGGTGGCCCGCAAGGTCATCGCGGATGCCGGGGCCAAGTCGAACTTCCTCGGCTACGGCGGATTCCCCGCGACGATCTGTACGTCCGTGAACGAGGTCGTGGTCCACGGCATCCCGGACGACAAGACGGTCCTCAAGGACGGCGACGTCATCTCGATCGACGCCGGCGCGATCGTCGACGGCTGGCACGGCGACGCCGCGTACACGGCCTTCGTGGGCACGGGACACGCCCCGGAGCTGATCGAGCTCTCGCGGGTGACCGAGGAGTCGATGTGGGCCGGCATCGCCGCGATGAAGCTCGGCAACCGCCTCGTGGACATCTCCAAGGCGATCGAGGGCTACATCCGCCGCCAGCCGCGGCCCGCGACCGGCAAGTACGGGATCATCGAGGACTACGGCGGCCACGGCATCGGGTCCGAGATGCACATGGACCCCCACCTGCTGAACTACGTCTCGCGCAAGCGGGGCAAGGGCATCAAGCTGGTCCCGGGCGTCTGCCTGGCGATCGAGCCGATGGTCTCCCTGGGCACCCCCCAGACGGAGGTCCTGGCGGACGACTGGACGGTCATCACCACGGACGGCACCTGGTCCTCGCACTGGGAGCACTCCATCGCCCTGACCGAGGCCGGGCCCATCGTCCTGACCAGCCCGGACTGCGGCAAGGCCAAGCTGGCGGAGTATGGCGTGACCACGGCGCCGGATCCCCTCGGTTAATGATCTACGCTGTGGGGCAAACTTTCCGGATTCGTCTTTCTGGGTGCCCTGACGTAGACTGACTCGTCGGCTCCTTTGCACCCGCATGTCCGCATGCGAAGCGGGGAGCTGATCAAGGTAGCCGATTCGAAGGGCGAAGCGTGGCCAAGAAGCAAGGTGCCATCGAAATCGAGGGCACCGTGATCGAGTCCCTCCCGAACGCGATGTTCAAGGTGGAACTGCAGAACGGTCACAAGGTCCTCGCGCACATCAGCGGCAAGATGCGTATGCACTACATTCGCATCCTCCCGGATGACCGGGTCGTTGTGGAGCTGTCTCCGTACGACCTCACGCGTGGCCGGATCGTCTACCGATACAAGTAGATCTTGTCCTCACTCCTGCCCGGACATCTCGTCCCGGTGCGGGTGGTGGCACTGACCCGGAGAACCTCACCAACATGAAGGTCAAGCCGAGCGTCAAGAAGATCTGCGACAAGTGCAAGGTGATCCGCCGTCACGGTCGGGTCATGGTCATCTGCGACAACCTGCGCCACAAGCAGCGCCAGGGCTGACGCACGCCGACCGACCTGCACTACGCAGTTCTTCGCGCGACGTAAGAAAACGTACATACGCAGAGCCCGCCCAGCCCTGACAAGGGCCGGCGGCACCTCCGGCGGGGGCCGGGGACCCGGGCGTACCACCACCCATCAGGTGTGGTCGGCGGTCGGGAGTGGTTCTGCGGAAGACCCCCGAACACACAGGAGCCATTGAATGGCACGCGTTTCCGGTGTTGACATCCCGCGCGAAAAGCGCGTGGAGATCGCACTCACCTACGTCTTCGGTATCGGGCGCACCCGGTCCAAGGAGATCCTCGCCTCCACCGGCGTGAACCCGAACACCCGCGTTCGTGACCTGGCCGAAGAGGACCTCGTCAAGATCCGCGAGTACGTGGACGCCAACCTCCGTACCGAGGGTGACCTCCGCCGCGAGATCCAGGGCGACATCCGCCGCAAGATCGAGATCCAGTGCTACCAGGGCATCCGCCACCGTCGTGGCCTGCCGGTGCACGGTCAGCGCACCAGCACGAACGCGCGTACCCGCAAGGGCCCGCGTCGCGCGATCGCCGGTAAGAAGAAGCCGGGCAAGAAGTAGTCCTGTTCAGCGGTCTTGCGCTGTAGGACCGACCACCTCCCGTAGGAGATTTAGATGCCCCCCAAGGGTCGTCAGGGCGCTGCCAAGAAGGTGCGCCGCAAGGAAAAGAAGAACGTCGCTCACGGGCACGCCCACATCAAGAGCACGTTCAACAACACGATCGTCTCGATCACGGACCCCTCGGGCAACGTGATCTCCTGGGCCTCCGCCGGCCACGTCGGCTTCAAGGGCTCGCGCAAGTCCACCCCCTTCGCCGCGCAGATGGCCGCCGAGTCGGCCGCCCGCCGCGCGCAGGAGCACGGCATGCGCAAGGTTGACGTCTTCGTCAAGGGTCCGGGCTCCGGCCGCGAGACCGCGATCCGCTCCCTCCAGGCCACCGGCCTTGAGGTCGGCTCGATCCAGGACGTCACCCCCACCCCGCACAACGGCTGCCGCCCGCCGAAGCGCCGCCGCGTCTGACGACTGCCGGACTTTTCGCTTCGTCGAAGCGAAAGACCGCGTCTGACGCAGCGGACGCACCTGTGCGTCTTTGAGTGTCCGGGCGGTACGAACCCCTTCGGGGGGACGTGCCGCCCGTACCCTTGCAGTACCTGGCTTTACCCGTCGGGCGTCAAATAGTGGGCGTCCACGACTGAAGGAACACACATGCTTATCGCTCAGCGTCCTTCGCTGACCGAAGAGGTCGTCGACGAGTACCGCTCGCGGTTCGTGATCGAGCCGCTCGAGCCGGGCTTCGGTTACACCCTCGGCAACTCGCTGCGCCGCACGCTCCTGTCCTCGATCCCGGGTGCCGCTGTCACCAGCATCCGCGTGGACGGCGTCCTGCACGAGTTCACCACCGTGCCCGGTGTCAAGGAAGACGTCACCGACATCATCCTCAACATCAAGCAGCTGGTCGTCTCCTCGGAGCACGACGAGCCGGTCGTGATGTACCTGCGCAAGCAGGGTCCCGGCCTGGTCACCGCTGCCGACATCGCGCCCCCGGCCGGTGTCGAGGTGCACAACCCGGACCTCGTCCTCGCCACGCTCAACGGCAAGGGCAAGCTGGAGATGGAGCTGACCGTCGAGCGCGGTCGCGGCTACGTCTCCGCCGTCCAGAACAAGCAGCTGGGCCAGGAGATCGGCCGCATCCCGGTCGACTCCATCTACAGCCCGGTCCTCAAGGTCACCTACAAGGTCGAGGCGACCCGAGTCGAGCAGCGCACCGACTTCGACAAGCTCATCGTCGACGTCGAGACCAAGCAGGCCATGCGCCCGCGCGACGCCATGGCGTCCGCCGGCAAGACCCTGGTCGAGCTGTTCGGTCTGGCGCGCGAGCTCAACATCGACGCCGAGGGCATCGACATGGGCCCGTCCCCGACGGACGCCGCCCTGGCCGCCGACCTGGCGCTGCCGATCGAGGAGCTGGAGCTCACCGTTCGGTCGTACAACTGCCTCAAGCGCGAGGGCATCCACTCCGTGGGTGAGCTCGTCGCCCGCTCCGAGGCCGACCTGCTCGACATCCGCAACTTCGGTGCGAAGTCGATCGACGAGGTCAAGGCGAAGCTGGCCGGCATGGGCCTGGCCCTCAAGGACAGCCCGCCCGGATTCGACCCGACCGCCGCCGCCGACGCCTTCGGCGCCGACGACGACGCGGACGCCGGTTTCGTCGAGACCGAGCAGTACTAAGCACCACCCGTAGAACTTTCCCGCGGCAGCCGCCGTGGGGGAACTGACACCGGTACCTGACACGGCCGGTGCAGATATGAAGGAGTAACACCATGCCGCGTCCCGCAAAGGGTGCCCGTCTGGGCGGCAGCGCCGCGCACGAGAAGCACCTTCTCGCGAACCTCGCGAAGGCGCTCTTCGAGCACGGCCGCATCACCACCACCGAGGCCAAGGCCCGTCGCCTGCGTCCCTACGCCGAGCGTCTGGTCACCAAGGCCAAGAAGGGCGACATCCACAACCGTCGCCTGGTGCTGCAGACGATCACGGACAAGAGCATCGTGCACACGCTGTTCACCGAGATCGCCCCGCGCTACGAGAACCGCCCCGGTGGTTACACGCGCATCACCAAGATCGGCAACCGTCGTGGCGACAACGCCCCGATGGCCGTGATCGAGCTGGTCGAGGCCCTTACGGTCGCCCAGCAGGCCACCGGTGAGGCCGAGGCCGCCACCAAGCGCGCGGTCAAGGAGGCGGAGGCTGTCGAGACCCCCGCCGAGGAGACCAAGGAGGCCTGATCCCGCTTCGGGATCGAGCTTGCTTGATCGGCTCTGAACGGGCCCGCCCCTTCCCGGGGCGGGCCCGTTCTGCATTGCGGTGACTCTGAGAGGATCGGTCACGTGAGTGACGAGGTGGAGCCCGGGCACGTCCGGGTACGGCTGGACCTTTCGTACGACGGGAAGGACTTCTCCGGCTGGGCGAAGCAGCGCGTGCTGCGCACCGTCCAGGGCGAGCTGGAGTCGGCCCTGCAGACCGTGATGCGGCTGCCGGACCCGGTCGAGCTGACCGTGGCCGGGCGGACCGACGCCGGCGTGCACGCGCGCGGGCAGGTCGCCCAGTTCGACGTACGCGACGAGGTGTGGGCCGAGCACCACGACAAGCTGCTGCGCCGCCTCGCGGGCCGGCTGCCGCACGACGTACGGGTGTGGAAGGCCGCCGAGGCCCCCGAGGGCTTCAACGCCCGGTTCTCCGCCGTATGGCGCCGCTACGCCTACCGCGTCGGCGACCACCAGGGCGGCGTGGACCCGCTGCGCCGCGGGCACGTGCTGTGGCACCAGTGGCCGCTCGACGTGGACGCCATGAACGAGGCCGCCGACGCGCTGCTCGGCGAGCACGACTTCGCCGCGTACTGCAAGAAGCGCGAGGGCGCCACGACCATCCGCACCCTCCAGCAGCTCAGCTGGGAGCGCGCCGAGGACGGGATCGTCACCGCGACCGTCCGCGCCGACGCTTTCTGCCACAACATGGTCCGCTCGCTGGTCGGCGCCCTGCTGCACGTCGGGGACGGGCACCGGCCGACCGACTGGCCGGGGAAGGTCCTGCGGGCCGCCGTACGGGACTCCTCGGTGCACGTCGTGAAGCCGCACGGGCTCACGTTGGAGGAGGTCGGCTACCCGGCGGACGAGCTGCTGGCCGCCCGCAGCAAGGAGGCACGCAACATGCGCACCCTCCCGGGCGCCGGCTGCTGCTGAGCACCGGCCAATCCGGTTGGGTGGATCGCCGCGCGACCGGGAGAATGCCCCGCATGGGACATCTCGAAGCCAGCCACCTGGAGTACTACCTTCCCGACGGGCGGGTCCTGCTCCCCGACGTCTCCTTCCGCGTGGGGGAGGGGTCGGTCGTCGCCCTGGTCGGGGCGAACGGCGCCGGCAAGTCCACCCTGTTGAAGCTGATCTCCGGCGACCTCCAGCCGCACGGCGGCGGGGTCACCGTCAGCGGCGGCCTCGGCGTGATGTCGCAGTTCGTGGGCTCCGTACGGGACGAGACGACCGTACGGGACCTGCTGGTCTCGGTGGCTCAGCCCCGGATCCGGGAGGCCGCGAAGGCCGTCGACCACGCCGAGCACCTGATCATGACGGTGGACGACGAGTCCGCCCAGATGGCGTACGCGCAGGCGCTCAGCGACTGGGCCGACGTACAGGGCTACGAGGCCGAGACCCTGTGGGACGTCTGCACCACGGCCGCGCTGGCCGTCCCGTACGACACCGCGCAGTTCCGCGAGGTGCGCACGCTGTCGGGCGGTGAGCAGAAGCGGCTCGTGCTGGAGGCGCTGCTGCGCGGGCCGGACGAGGTGCTGCTGCTCGACGAGCCGGACAACTACCTGGACGTCCCGGGCAAGCGGTGGCTGGAGGAGCAGCTGAAGGCCACCCGCAAGACGGTGCTCTTCGTGTCCCACGACCGGGAGCTGCTGTCCCGGGCCGCCGAGAAGATCATCAGCCTGGAGCCGAGCCCCACGGGCACGGACGTGTGGGTGCACGGCTCGGGCTTCGACACGTACCACGACGCGCGCAAGGAGCGCTTCGCGCGCTTCGAGGAGCTCAAGCGGCGCTGGGACGAGGAGCACGCCCGTCTGAGGGCGCTGGTGCTGCGGCTGCGCAACCAGGCGGCGAGCAGCCCCGACATGGCCTCGCGCTACCGGGCGATGCAGACGCGCTTCCAGAAGTTCGAGGAGGCGGGCCCGCCGCCGGAGCCGCCGCGCGAGCAGGACATCAAGATGCGCCTGAAGGGCGGCCGGACCGGCGTGCGCGCGCTGACCGTGGAGAACCTTGAGCTCACGGGGCTGATGAAGCCGTTCTCGCTGGAGGTCTTCTACGGGGAGCGGGTCGCGGTGCTCGGCTCGAACGGCTCCGGGAAGTCGCACTTCCTGCGGTTGCTGGCGGGCGAGGACGTCAAGCACACGGGCGATTTCAAGCTGGGCGCCCGGGTGGTCGCCGGTCACTTCGCGCAGACGCACGCCCACCCGGAGCTGTTCGGCCGCACGCTCGTCGACATCCTGTGGACGGAGGCCGCGAAGCCGCTCGGCCCCGCCATGGCCGTCCTGCGCCGGTACGAGCTGGAGCGCCAGGGGGAGCAGCCGTTCGAGCGGCTGTCGGGCGGCCAGCAGGCACGTTTCCAGATCCTGCTGCTGGAGCTGGCGGGCACCACGGCGCTGCTGCTGGACGAGCCGACCGACAACCTGGACCTGGAGTCCGCGGAGGCGCTCCAGGACGGTCTGGAGTCGTACGAGGGCACTGTGCTGTGCGTCACCCACGACCGGTGGTTCGCGCGGACATTTGACCGTTTCCTGGTCTTCGGTTCCGACGGTGTTGTACGAGAGACTCAGGAACCCGTTTGGGACGAACGTAGGGTCGAGCGGAAGCGCTAGGGGGAGACCGCCCCCCGGCGGGTCGATCGGGAGGCGTTGTGCGGCTGCGGCCTGACACCTGGCTCAGGGGATGGGACACCGTAAGGGATCCGGCGTTCGGGCACCGGCTGGTGGTCTGGCTGCTGCGGCCGGCGTCCGGGCCCTGGCAGGCCCTGGCCCTGGCCGTGGTGCTCGGCATCGCGGTTTCCACGAGCCTGCGGGAGAACTGGGGCTCGGACAACGCCTTCGTGGTCAAGGCCGCCGAGACGCTGCTGGCGGGCGGGTCCCCGTACGAGGACAAGCGGTTCCTCTACCTCCCGAGCGCCGTGATCATGGCCGTCCCGGAGGCGCTGCTGCCGATGCCGGTGCTGCGCTGGGTGCTCCCGCCGGCGATATCCGCCCTGCTGGCCATCGGGTGGTGGGCCGCGCTGCGGCTCTTCTCGGTGCCGGCGCGCTCCCGCTTCGCGGTCGGCGGGTTCGCGGCGCTGGCCCTGGCCTACAAGCCGTACGTGAACCTCGTGCTGATCTGCAACTGGACGGCCATATCGGCGGCCGCGCTGCCGGTGGCGCTGCTGCTCGCGCACCGCAGGGCGTGGGGGGCGGCCGGCCTGGTGGTGGGGCTGGCGATCGCCTGCAAGCCGATGCTGGTGCCGATCGGGCTGCTGTTCGTGCTGGCCCGGCAGTGGCGGGGGCTGGCCGCGGCCGTGCTGGTGCCGCTGGGGGCCTCGCTGGCGGGGGCGCTGCTGATGCCGAGCCCGTCGCTGTTCTTCACCAAGACCCTGCCGTTCCTCTTCCAGGGGCAGGACGCCTACGCCCTGCCCTGGGACGCCTCGCCGATCGCGGTGCTGCCGCGGCTGGGGGTGCCGGAGCCGGTGGCGGTGGCGTTGGCCTTCGCGGGGGCCGGAGCCGGGCTGTGGGGCGCCTGGCGGCGCTGGCGGCGGCCGGACGAGTCCGACCAGGGGCAGCTGCGGCTGGTGGAGACGGCCTGCATGGTGATGCTCGCCGCATTCCTGGTCTCCCGTCCCTCCTTCGACCACTACCTCCTGGTGGTGCTGCCGCTGCTGCTGGCCTCGGGGGTGCGGCCCGGCTCGATGCCCCGCTCGCCCTGGTTCTGGCTGGCCCTGACGCCCCAGATGGCCCTGATCCCATGGCCCTCGGAGCTGGCCCACAAGCGGCGCGCCTTCAAGGACTGCGCCACCCTGTGCGGGCTCGCGATTCTGCTGGCGCGTCGTGCGCTGCGCCCAGGTCGGGTTACTCTTGAGCCTGTAACAACTGCGGGGTCCCCATCCAGGACCGAACCGGAGTGCGCCGCGACGCCAGCAGAATCGGCATCGCGGATCGCGTTTTGACCCGTACGGGTCTGCTTGGGTATCCTGCTGGTTTGTTATGCGTATTGGCTTTCTCATTCTCACGTGAAAGGCCTTGCGCCGGTCCACCGGACCGATGACCAGCGGTTCACACGGGTTGCGTCCCTGTTGTGAACGAGGGCTGTCGTGATCGTCCGTGGTGACCCTGTCAGGACCTTCCCGTGGGGCTTGCGCCCGTGGGATACCACCACTGAAGAAGCGAAGGCATACGCGTGCGTACGTTCAGCCCCAAGCCCGGCGACATCTCGCGCCAGTGGCTCGTCATCGACGCCCAGGACGTTGTCCTCGGCCGTCTGGCGACCCAGGCCGCTGCCCTCCTGCGTGGCAAGCACAAGCCGACCTATGCGCCTCACATGGACATGGGCGACTTCGTCGTCATCATCAACGCCGACAAGGTTCACCTGTCCGGCAACAAGGCGTCGCAGAAGATGGCGTACCGCCACTCCGGTTTCCCGGGCGGTCTGCGTTCGGTGCGCTACGACGACCTCCTGGCGAACAACCCGGAGAAGGCCGTCGAGAAGGCCGTCAAGGGCATGCTCCCCAAGAACACCCTGGGCCGTCAGATGCTCTCGAAGCTGAAGGTCTACTCGGGCGACCAGCACCCCCACGCTGCCCAGCAGCCGGTGCCGTTCGAGATCACCCAGGTCGCGCAGTAGTTCCGGCCACCCCCTAAGACGTAGAAAATTCTGAGGAGCATCGTGGCCGAGACCACCGCCGAGACGACCCCCGTCGACGAGTTCGAGGGCAACGTCGAGGAGTACACCACCGAGTCTGTGGAAGCCGTCGAGGGCGACTACACCTCCGAGTCCCTTGCCGGTCGCTTCGGCGACCCCCAGCCGGCCGCCGGCCTGGGCCGTCGCAAGAACGCCATCGCCCGCGTCCGGATCGTTCCGGGCACCGGCAAGTGGAAGATCAACGGTCGCACCCTTGAGGACTACTTCCCCAACAAGGTGCACCAGCAGGAAGTCAACGAGCCGTTCAAGCTCCTCGAGCTCGACGGTCGCTACGACATCATCGCCCGCATCTCGGGTGGCGGCGTCTCCGGTCAGGCCGGTGCCCTGCGCCTCGGCGTGGCCCGTGCGCTGAACGAGGCGGACGTCGACAACAACCGCCCGGCGCTGAAGAAGGCCGGCTTCCTTTCCCGCGACGACCGTGCGGTCGAGCGCAAGAAGGCCGGTCTCAAGAAGGCCCGTAAGGCTCCGCAGTACAGCAAGCGTTAATCTGCGCCTGCTGTTCAGCAACAAACCGCCCCGGCAGCACTCTCTGTGCTGTCGGGGCGGTTCGTTTACCGCCACAAGCGGCAAATACATGTCACAAGCGGTCACAAACGAAGCGTGAACTCGGGAGGACAACAGTGGGACAACTCTTCGGGACGGACGGTGTACGCGGCGTCGCCAACGCGGATCTGACGGCTGAGCTCGCGCTCGGCCTCTCCGTGGCAGCTGCCCACGTACTCGCCGAAGCGGGCACCTTCGCGGGCCACCGCGCGACCGCGGTCGTCGGCCGCGACCCGCGCGCCTCCGGCGAATTCCTGGAGGCCGCGGTCGTCGCGGGCCTCGCGAGCGCGGGCGTGGACGTCCTGCGCGTCGGTGTGCTGCCCACCCCGGCGGTGGCGTATCTCACCGGTGCGCTGGGTGCCGACCTCGGCGTGATGCTCTCGGCCAGCCACAACGCGATGCCCGACAACGGCATCAAGTTCTTCGCCCGCGGCGGCCACAAGCTCGCCGACGAGCTTGAGGACCGCATCGAGGCCGTCTACGAGGAGCACCGCACCGGCGCCCCCTGGGACCGGCCCACCGGCGCCGGCGTCGGGCGCGTCTCCGACTACGACGAGGGCTTCGACAAGTACGTCGCCCACCTCATCGGGGTCCTCCCGAACCGCCTCGAAGGGCTCAAGATCGTCCTGGACGAGGCGCACGGCGCGGCCGCCCGCGTCTCGCCCGAGGCCTTCACCCGGGCGGGAGCCGAGATCGTCACCATCGGCGCCGAGCCCGACGGCCTCAACATCAACGACGGCTGCGGCTCAACCCACCTGGGGCTCCTCAAGCAGGCCGTGGTCGAGCACTCCGCCGACCTCGGCATCGCGCACGACGGCGACGCGGACCGCTGCCTCGCGGTCGACGCCACCGGCGCCGAGATCGACGGCGACCAGATCCTCGCGGTGCTGGCCCTGGCCATGCGCGAGGCCGGCCAGCTGCGCGGCAACACCGTCGTCGGCACCGTGATGTCCAACCTCGGCTTCAAGCTGGCCATGGAGGGCGAGGGCATCGAGGTCGTGCAGACCGGCGTCGGCGACCGGTACGTGCTGGAGTCGATGAAGGAACACGGCTACGCGCTCGGCGGCGAGCAGTCCGGCCACGTGATCATCCTCGACCACGCCACGACCGGCGACGGCACGCTCACCGGCCTGCTGCTCGCGGCGCGCATCGCGGCCACGGGCCGCTCGCTCGCCGATCTCGCGGGTGTCATGCGGCGGCTGCCGCAGGTGCTGATCAACGTCCCCGACGTGGACAAGTCGCGGGTCGCGACCTCCGGGGAGCTGGCCGCCGCCGTCGCCGACGCCGAGCGCGAGCTGGGCACCACCGGGCGGGTGCTGCTCCGTCCGTCCGGTACCGAGCCGCTCGTACGGGTCATGGTCGAGGCCGCCGACATCGAGCAGGCCCGCGCGGTCGCCGGGCGGCTGGCGGACGCCGTGAAGTCGGCGCTCGGCTAGACGGGCCGAGGTCCTTCGTACGTCGGCCCCGCCCTCCCGGTGATCCCGGAGGGCGGGGCCGACGGCGTTCGCGGCGGCCGCTGTGGAAGACCGGTCGCTCAGGTCTTGGGCCGGCGGGACCAGCGGCCGCGCTGGGTCCGCCACAGCGCCTTCTGTGCGTACAGGGTGAGGACGCCCGCCAGCATGATCCCGCCCAGGTTCAGCAGCAGCTGCTCCGCCGACCCCCACATCTGGGCGAACTCCCCGTAGCTGAGGGCCACGGCGGCGTTCGCGCCCGCCGGGACGGTCGTCACCGAGATGGCGACGCCCACCAGCGCCCCGGACTTGGCGGAGGTCAGGGACAGCACCCCGGCCACGCCCGCGAGCAGCGACACCACGAAGGAGAACGAGTCCGGCTGCCAGATGAAGCCGGTGTTCGGGCGGGGCCGGTCGAGTATCCCCGCGTGGAACTGCCCGATGGCGTCCATCCCCAGGCTGAAGAAGGTGGTGGCGGCGATCGCCACCGCGAAACCGATCAGCAGCGCGCCGAGGGACCGCAGCGCGAGCCGCGGTTCGCGCTGCACCACGCCGGTGCAGACTCCGGCGAGCGGACCGAACTCCGGGCCGACCGCCATGGCGCCCACGATCAGGATCGCGTTGTCGAGGACCACACCGCAGGCCGCGATCATCGTCGCGAGGATCATGAACGCGACGTACGTGATGGTGAGGGTCGACTCCTCGTGGGTCGCCTCCGTCAGCTGCTCCCACAGCACCGCGTCGGCGGCCTCGCCCGGGGCCTCCTCCTCGGCCGCGTCGGCGCGCCGGGACAACGACAGGTCGATGTTCTCGACGGCGATCGAGCCGTCCTTCTCGATGCCCAGTCGCTGGAGCTCCTGCAGCAGCTCGTCCCCCGCCTCGCGGGCGACGTCGCACAGCACGAGGTCGCCGCGCGGATCGCGGGCGGCGCCCGGCAGTACGACCAGATGGGTGGTGCCCACCGTCGATTCGATGACCGAGACCACGGCGTCGGTCCGGTCGGCCGGGGTGATCAACCGAAGGTGCAGCATGGCCGCACCATAGCCGCCGACGGGGTCAGAGCTTGCGGAGACTGAGCTTCTGGACCTTGTGGTCCGGGCCCTTGCGGACGACCAGCGTCGCGCGGCCGCGGGTGGGGGCGACGTTCTCCAGGAGGTTGGGCTTGTTGATCGTGCGCCACATGGTCTGCGCGTACTCCACGGCCTCCTCCTCGGAGACCTGGGTGTACTTGCGGAAGTAGGAGAAGGGATTCTGGAACGCGGTCTCGCGCAGCTTCCGGAACCGGTTGAGGTACCAGCGCTCGATGTCCTCGGGCCGGGCGTCCACGTACACGCTGAAGTCGAAGTAGTCGGCGAGCGCGACGCGCGTACGGCCGTCCTTGCCGGGCAGGGCCGGCTGCAGGACGTTGAGCCCCTCGACGATCAGGATGTCGGGGCGGCGTACGACGAGCTGCTCACCGGGGACGATGTCGTAGATCAGGTGCGAGTAGACCGGGGCGCTGACCTCGTCCTTGCCCGCCTTGATGTCCGCGACGAAGCGGGTGAGCGCGCGGCGGTCGTACGACTCCGGGAAGCCCTTGCGGGCGGTCAGCCCGCGCCGCTGGAGCTCCTTCATGGGGTAGAGGAAGCCGTCGGTGGTGACCAGCTCGACGCGGGGGTGCTCGGGCCAGCGGGCGAGCAGGGCCTGGAGGAGGCGGGCCACGGTGGACTTGCCGACGGCGACGGAGCCGGCGACCCCTATGACGAAGGGGGTGCCCTGCTGGGCGCCGTGGCCGTTGCCGGCGTCGCCGAGGAAGGTGTTGAGGGTGCCTCGGAGGTTGCTCGTGGCGCCGACGTAGAGGTTGAGAAGGCGGGAGAGCGGCAGGTAGACGTCCCGGACCTCGTCGAGGTCGATGACGTCGCCGAGACCGCGCAGCCGCTCGACCTCCTCGGCGGTGAGGGGGAGCGGGGTCCGCTCGCGCAGCGCGCTCCACTCGTCGCGGGTGAGGTCGACGTACGGGGAGACCTCGGCCCGGCGGTGGGGTCGCTCGGGGCGGTCGGGGCGCTCCATCGCGCTCTCCGGCGGCGTGCTTCGTGGCGGCGAAGTGATCACAGGGCCATTGTCGTGGCTCGGGGGCGGTTGTGGGTGGTGGGGTCGGTCACGTGGCGGAGGGCGGGCCGGGAGGGTTTCGCCCCGGTCACGATCGGCGGCACGCCGAGGAAAATGGTCCGACCTTGATCGGATCGCCGCGTAGATTTGCCGGTCGAAGCGGCTCGGCTCAGGCCTGGTGCCGCTGTTTTCGTTTGCTGTGTGTTCTGGGGGAGATCTTTCGTGCGTAGCACCCTTGTCCGTCGTACCGTCCTGACCGCTTCCGCGGTGTCCCTGGCCCTGCTGGCCACCGCCTGCGGCTCCGACAAGTCGGACGCCAAGGTGGGCGGCGCCACGCCGACCCCCTCCGCCCCGGCGTCGGCGGCGGCGCAGGCGAAGACGGACGCCGAGCTGGGCGGGCTGCTGGTGACGCAGGCCGAGCTGCCGACCCACGCGGTCCGGGCGGCCACCCCGGCCGAGCTCGCGGCGGCGGCCAGTGCCGGGAGCGACAAACCCGAGTGCCTGCCGCTGGTCAAGGCGCAGTCCACGGCCCCGGTCGGCACCCCGGTGGGCAGGGCGGGCACCAAGGCGGTCGCCCTGCCGAAGTCCGCTGGCGACGTCCTGGGCGCCACCGTCACGTCCATCGCCCTCGCCTCGTACGAGGGCAAGGGCGCCGACGCGGCCTTCGCTTCGGTCAAGGCCGCGGCCACGGCCTGCGCCGGCGGTTACACGGGCAGTCAGTCCGGCGACTCCCTCAAGATCTCCAAGGTGGTCCCGGGCGCCCCGGTCACCGCGGGCGACGAGGCGCTCGCCTACACCGCGGTGGCCGACGTGGACGGCGAGAAGGCCTCCACGGAGCTCGTGGTCGTGCGCAAGGGCAACATCATCGCCACCTTTTCGGCCGTGAGCCCGAGCGGCTCCGCCGAGCAGCCGAAGGCCGTCGTCGAGATCCAGGCCAAGAAGCTCGGCTGACCGTCCGAAACATGCGTCAACCCGCTCCGGCGTATTCGCGGGGGCGGGTTTTTCGTCTTGTTCAGGTACGGGGCACGGAGCCGACATCCGCGTACGCTGCGCCGTATGTGCGGAATTGTGGGTTACGTGGGAGCGCAGTCGGCGCTCGATGTGGTCATCGCCGGACTCAAGCGGCTGGAGTACCGCGGCTACGACTCGGCGGGGGTCGCCGTGCTCGCGGACGGGGGGCTGGTCGCCGCCAAGAAGGCCGGAAAACTGGTCAATCTGGAGAAGGAACTGGTCGGGCATCCGCTGCCGGCCGGTTCCACGGGACTCGGGCACACCCGCTGGGCCACCCACGGCGGGCCCACCGACGTCAACGCCCACCCGCACCTCGACAACGCGGGCCGGGTGGCCGTCGTCCACAACGGCATCATCGAGAACTTCGCCGCCCTGCGCGCCGAACTGGCCGAGCGCGGGCACCGGCTGGAGTCGGAGACGGACACCGAGGTGGTCGCCCACCTGCTGGCCGAGCGGTTCGAGGCCGGCGGGGACCTCGCGGAGGCCATGCGGCAGGTGTGCCGGCGGCTGGAGGGCGCGTTCACGCTGGTCGCGGTGCACGCCGACGCGCCGGACGTGGTGGTCGGGGCCCGCCGGAACTCCCCCCTGGTGGTGGGCGTTGGGGAGGGTGAGAACTTCCTCGCCTCGGACGTGGCCGCGTTCATCGCCCACACCCGGTCCGCGATCGAGCTGGGGCAGGACCAGGTCGTCGAGCTCCGCCGCGACGGGGTCACGGTGACCGACTTCGCCGGTGCGCCCGCGTCCGTGCGGGCGTACCACGTGGACTGGGACGCCTCGGCGGCCGAAAAGGGGGGCTATGACTACTTCATGCTCAAGGAGATCGCGGAGCAGCCGAAGGCTGTCGCCGACACCCTCCTGGGCAGGATCGACGCGAGCGGCTCGCTGAGCCTGGACGAGGTGCGCATCCCCGTCTCGGTGCTCAGGGAGGTCGACAAGGTCGTGATCGTGGCGTGCGGTACGGCGTACCACGCGGGCATGATCGCGAAGCTGGCCATCGAGCACTGGACCCGCATCCCGTGCGAGACGGAGCTGGCCAGCGAGTTCCGCTACCGCGACCCGATCCTGGACCAGCGGACGCTGGTGGTCGCGATCTCGCAGAGCGGCGAGACCATGGACACCCTGATGGCGCTGCGGCACGCGCGCGAACAGGGGGCCAAGGTGCTGGCCATCTGCAATACGAACGGGTCGACGATCCCGCGCGAATCGGATGCGGTGCTGTACACGCACGCCGGTCCGGAGGTGGCCGTCGCCTCGACCAAGGCGTTCCTGACGCAGCTGGTGGCCTGCTATCTGGTCGCGCTGTACCTCGGGCAGGTGCGGGGTACGAAGTGGGGCGACGAGATCGAGACGGTGATCCGCGAGCTGTCCGACATCGCCGCGGCCGTGGACACGGTACTGGAGACCATGGAGCCGGTCCGGGAGCTGGCGCGTTCGCTGGCGGACAAGGACACCGTGCTGTTCCTCGGCCGGCACGTCGGGTACCCGGTGGCGCTGGAGGGCGCGCTCAAGCTCAAGGAGCTGGCGTACATGCACGCCGAGGGCTTCGCGGCGGGCGAGCTCAAGCACGGGCCGATCGCGCTGATCGAGAAGGACCTGCCGGTGGTGGTGGTCGTGCCGTCGCCGCGCGGGCGCTCCGTGCTGCACGACAAGATCGTGTCGAACATCCAGGAGATCCGGGCCCGCGGGGCGCGGACCATCGTGATCGCGGAGGAGGGAGACCACGCGGTCGTCCCGTACGCCGACCACCTGATCCGGATCCCGGCGACGCCGACGCTGCTCCAGCCGCTGGTGGCGACGGTGCCCCTGCAGGTCTTCGCGTGCGAACTGGCCACGGCGCGGGGGAACGAGGTGGACCAGCCGCGTAACCTCGCAAAGTCTGTAACCGTGGAGTGAGCGAAGCGAGTTGGCGTTGTGATTATCGGAGTGGGAATCGACGTTGCCGAGATCGATCGGTTCGGTGAGTCGCTGGCCCGGACGCCGCAACTGGCGCAGCGGCTGTTCGTCGACTCCGAGTTGACGCTGCCGAGCGGCGAGCGGCGCGGGATCGCCTCGCTCGCCGCCCGGTTCGCGGCCAAGGAGGCCCTCGCCAAGGCGCTCGGCGCGCCCGGCGGGATGCTGTGGACCGACGCCGAGGTGTACGTCGAGGAGACCGGGCAGCCGCGCGTGCGGGTGTCGGGGACGGTCGAGGCCAGGGCGGTGGCGCTGGGCGTGAAGTCCTGGCACATCTCCCTGAGCCACGACGCGGGCATCGCCTCGGCCGTGGTGATCGCCGAGGGATAGCCCCGCGTTCCCCGGCCCGGGGACGGGGGATGTCCGGCAGGCTGGGTGTCATGCGTACTGCTTACAGCGTGGAGACCGTACGGGCCGCCGAGCGCGAGCTGATGGCGCGACTGCCGGAGGGCGCCCTGATGCAGCGCGCGGCGGCCGGGCTGGCCGCCGTCTGCGCCGGACTGCTGCGGCGGGTGTACGGGGCGCGCGTCGTGCTGCTCGTCGGGCCCGGGGACAACGGCGGCGACGCGCTGTACGCGGGCGCCCGGCTGGCCCGGCGCGGCGCCGGGGTGACCGCCGTACCGATGGATCCGGAGCGGGTGCACGCGGGCGGGCTGCGGGCGCTGCTGGCCGCCGGGGGCCGGGTCGAGCAGGCCGTTCCCGGCCGGGCGGACCTCGTACTGGACGGGCTCGTCGGCATCGGCGGCCGCGGCGGGCTGCGGCCGGCCGCGGCGGCGCTGGTGGAGCGGATCCCGGCCGGTGCCCCCGTCGTCGCGGTGGACCTGCCGAGCGGGGTCGACGCGGACACCGGCGAGGTGGCCGGAGCGGCCGTCCACGCCGATGTCACGGTGACCTTCGGGGCGTACAAGCCGGGGCTGCTCATCGACCCGGGCGCCTCGCGCACGGGCGCGCTGCGCCTGGTGGACATCGGGCTGTCGCTGCCGGACCCGGACGCGGAGGCCCTGCAGCACGCCGATGTGGCGGCGCTGCTGCCGGCTCCGACGGCGTCGAGCGACAAGTACCGGCGGGGCGTCGTCGGCATCGTCGCCGGGTCGGTGCAGTACCCGGGCGCGGCGGTGCTCGCCGTCGCGGGGGCGCTGCGCGGCGGCGCGGGCGCCGTGCGCTACGTCGGCCCGGCGGCGGACGCGGTGCTGGCGCGGTACCCCGAGACGCTGATCGGGCGGGGCCGGGTGCAGGCGTGGGTGGTCGGCCCGGGGCTGGGCGAGGGCCGGGCGGCGGAGGTCGCCGGGGCCTTGGCCGACCCGGTGCCGGTGCTGGTGGACGCGGACGGGCTGCGCGGGCTGGATCCGGCGGTGCTGCGGGCCCGGCCGGCCGAGACCCTGCTGACCCCGCACGCGGGGGAGGCGGCGGCGCTGCTCGGGGTGGACCGCGAGGCGGTGGAGTCGGGCCGGCTGTCGTCCGTACGCTCCCTGGCGGCGCGGTACGGGGCCACGGCCCTGCTGAAGGGATCGACGACGCTGGTGTCGCGCGCCGGGGGCGGCCCGGTCCGGGTCAACCCGACGGGCACCCCGTGGCTGGCGACCGCGGGCAGCGGCGACGTCCTGTCGGGCCTGGCGGGATCCCTGCTGGCCTCGGGGCTGGCGGCGCCGGACGCCGCGTCGGTGGCGGCGTACGTGCACGGCCTGGCGGGCCGCCGGGCCGCCTCCGGAGCCCCGCTCCTCGCCCAGCAGATCGCGGAGTCCCTCCCGGACGCCTGGCGCGACATCCGCGGGTAGGCCGTGACGTGGACACCCCCCGGGCCTACCACCCCTGATGCGTCATCAGGGGTGAAAATCGTCCAATATGTCGACGTGTGAACGGCGGTCGCGCAGGCCATGGCCTCGCTCTGAGAGACTGGGGGCGATGAACGAGACACCGACGCGCGTGTACGCCGAGATCGATCTTGACGCCGTACGGGCGAACGTACGCGCCCTGCGCGCGCGGGCACCCCGGGCCGAGCTGATGGCCGTCGTCAAGGCGGACGCCTATGGCCACGGCGCGATCCCCTGCGCCCGCGCGGCCCAGGACGCCGGTGCCACCTGGCTCGGAACCGCCACCCCCGAGGAGGCGCTCGCCCTGCGCGCCGCCGGGATCGCCGGACCGCTCCTGTGCTGGCTGTGGACCCCCGGCGGGCCGTGGCAGGCGGCCGTCGAGGCCGACGTGGACATCTCCGTCAGCGGGATGTGGGCCCTCGACGAGGTGCGCAAGGCCGCGCTCGCCGCCGGCCGCACGGCCAGGATCCAGCTCAAGGCCGACACCGGCCTGGGCCGGAGCGGCTGCCAGCCCGCCGACTGGGCCGAGCTGGTCGGCGCGGCCGTCGCCGCCCAGGCCGAGGGCACCGTCAAGATCACCGGCCTCTGGTCGCACTTCGCCTGCGCCGACGAGCCCGGCCACCCCTCCATCCCGCTCCAGCTGGCCTCCTTCCGCGAGATGCTGGCGTACGCCGAGAAGGAGGGCGTGGAGCCCGAGGTCCGGCACATCGCCAACTCGCCCGCGACCCTGACCCTGCCCGAGAGCCACTTCGACCTCGTCCGCTGCGGCCTCGCCGTCTACGGCGTCTCGCCGGCCCCCGAGCTCGGCACCGCCGAGGAGCTGGGCCTGCGGCCCGCCATGACCCTCAAGGCCTCCGTGGCGCTGGTCAAGACCGTGCCCGCCGGCCACGGGGTGAGCTACGGGCACCACTACGTCACCGAGACCGAGACGAACCTCGCCCTCATCCCCGCCGGATACGCCGACGGCATCCCCCGGCACGCCTCCGGCAGCGGGCCCGTCTCCGTCGGCGGCAAGGTCCGCCGCGTCGCCGGCCGCGTCGCCATGGACCAGTTCGTCGTCGACCTGGGCGGTGACCTGGTACGCGCCGGGGACGAGGCCGTCCTCTTCGGCACCGGCGAGCACGGCGAGCCCACCGCCGAGGACTGGGCTCAAGCGGCACACACGATCGCCTATGAGATCGTCACCCGTATCGGGGCGCGCGTACCCCGGGTCTACCTGGGCGGCTGAGGGCTGAGTGAGGACGGCGTGAGCGAGAACTGGCGCAAGGCAGGCTGGGCCGGCGCCGCGATCGGCGTGATAGCCGCAGGCGCGGCGGCCGGGGTCGCGGTCGAACGGATCACGGTCGGACGCGGCATGCGCCGCAAGGCGCGCCTCGCGCTCGACGCCACCGGCGACTACGGCTCGCTGCGCGGGACGCCGGGAGCCTGCTACGCCGAGGACGGCACCGAGCTCTACTACGAGGTCGACGAGCCGCCCGAGGGCCCCAAGAAGCGGGGTCGGCTGCGCCGCAAGGACCCGGCCGCTCCGACCGTCGTGTTCTGCCACGGTTACTGCCTCGCCCAGGACTCCTGGCACTTCCAGCGCTCCGCCCTGCGCGGACTGGTCCGCTCCGTGTACTGGGACCAGCGCAGCCACGGCCGCAGCGCGCGCGGTTTCGCCCAGGCCGACGGCGAGCGCGTGAGCATCGACCAGCTCGGCCGCGATCTGAAGACCGTCATCGACGCCGCCGCGCCCGAGGGCCCGCTGATCCTGGTGGGCCACTCGATGGGCGGTATGACGATCATGGCGCTGGCCGAGCAGTTCCCCGAGCTGATCCGCGACCGGGTGATCGGCGTGGCCCTGGTCGGCACGTCCAGCGGCCACCTCGACCAGGTCACGTACGGGCTCCCCTCGGTCGGCATGGGGGCCGTACGGCGCATCCTGCCGCCCGTGCTCAAGGCGCTCGGCTCGCAGGTGGAGCTGGTCGAGAAGGGCCGCCGGGCCACCGCCGACCTCTTCGCCGGCATGATCAAGATGTACTCGTTCGGCGCCCCCCGCGAGGTGGACCCGGGGGTCGCGCGCTTCGCCGAGCGGCTCATCGAGGCCACCCCGATCGACGTGGTCGCCGAGTTCTACCCGGCCTTCCAGATCCACGACAAGAGCGCCGCCCTCCAGCGGTTCGCCGACATCCCCGTCACCGTCATCGCCGGCGACCGCGACATGGTCACCCCCGCCGCGCACAGCCAGGCCATCAAGGACGCGCTGCCGGCCGCCGAGCTCGTGGTCCTGGAGTCCGCCGGTCACCTGATGATGCTGGAGTACCCCGACACGGTGACCGGGCTGCTGACCGACCTGCTGGCGCGCACCGGTGCGGTGCCCGCAGCGGCTAACGTTGGCGGGCATGGAAGAAGTACCGCTGGAAGCGCCACGAGCACCACACAGTCAGGCACCGCAGCAGGGAACTGAGGCGGCCGACGCCGAGGCGCGCATCACCGTCGACTCGCCCGAGGCCATGCAGGAGCTGGGCCGCACCCTCGCCGGCCTGCTCCGCCCCGGCGACCTCGTCCTGCTGACCGGGGAGCTCGGCGCGGGCAAGACCACGCTGACCCGGGGCCTGGGCGAGGGGCTGGGCGTACGGGGCGCCGTGACCTCGCCGACCTTCGTGATCGCCCGGGTCCACCCCTCGCTGAGCGGCGGGCCGGCGCTGGTCCACGTGGACGCGTACCGGCTGGGCGGCGGGCTGGACGAGATGGAGGACCTGGACCTCGACGTCTCGCTGCCCGAATCCGTGGTCGTCGTGGAATGGGGCGACGGAAAGGTCGAGGAGCTCTCCGACGACCGGCTGCACGTGGTGATCGCGCGGGCGGTCGGCCACGAGGAGGTCCTGGACGACGTACGGGAGGTCTCGGTGCGCGGGATCGGGGCGCGCTGGTCCGCGCCGGGCGCGCTGGCGGCGCTGTAGCCCGCTGCCCCGGAGACGCCGTCCCGGAAAACGTACCGACAACTCGTCGGCAAGATATTGCGCCGACGGAGTCCGACGTGGTGACATGGTACGGAGGGCTGGTTAGGTTTACCTAAGTACGGGCCGGCCCAGGCCAGGAGGAGCCATGTCCGCAGCAGGAGTGCAGCGCGACCCCCGCCCGTCCGTCGTGTCCATGGGGGCGCTGCTCGCCGCGGGCGCGGCAGCCACCGCCGTCTCGACGCCTCCCGTGCGGGGGGCCTCGGACGCGCCCGGGGCCGAATCCGTGGACGTACGCGAACAGGCCGCCCCGGAGTCCGAGGCGGCCTGAGAAGCCTGTAGTCCGTACGGGTGAATCAGCGGCGGTGGCTTCGGCGGTCGGCGGTCGCCGGTCAGGGAAGGACGACGACCTTCGAGTTGATCGTCGCGAAGGCCCACATGGCATCGCCGTCGGCCCGCGCCATCCGGATGCCGCCGGTCTTCTTGCTCTGGTCGGGCTCCGGCATCTGGCCGTCCACCCGGGAGCTGAACCCGACCACGACCCCCTCGGCGGTGGCGAACCGTACGACGTGCTCGATCGGCACCCCGTCCGAGCCGGTGACCGCGCCCGAGCGCGAGTTCACCAGGTACGTGCCCGGCTTCGGGTGCGCCGTACTGGGCTTGACCGTGAACGACTTCGGCTCCTGACCGCCCTCGCCGACAAGCCACACCCGCTTCTGGCTCACCGAGTACACGACGCGCGAACCGGTGCCCGATTCGGCCGGCACGGCCACCGGCTTCGCCTGCTCGGCCGCGTGCGCGGACGGTACCGGGGAAGGGGCCGCGGGCGGCGCGGCCGCCGCCTTCGGGGGATGCGCGGGCGCGGTCGCGGAGGCCTGGTAACCGAGGAAGCCGACGGCGGCGATCGCCACCACGGTGAGCCCGGCCACGATTCCCGAGCTGCTGCGTGCCACCTTGCTCCACCTCTCCCGTGCTTCCCCTGTTGCCGGAGCGCCTGCCGGGCAGCGCCTGCGTGCCCCGGCCCGGCCCCGGCCGATACCTGGGTCGAAGGTAGCAGCCGGGGTGCCCCGTGACCGGCCGCGAGGGCCCGGGCCCCCGGAGTCGTAGGCTGTTCGCGTGCTCTTGCTCGCTGTAGATACCGCCACGCCCGCCGTCACCGTCGCCCTGCACGACGGCGAGTCCGTCCTCGCCGAGTCGAACCAGGTCGACGCCCGCCGCCACGGGGAGCTCCTGCTGCCCTCCGTCGACAAGGTGCTCGCGGAGGCCGGGCTGAAGCTCGACGCCCTCACCGGCATCGTCGTCGGGGTCGGCCCCGGCCCCTACACCGGGCTGCGCGTCGGCCTCGTCACCGCCTCCACCTTCGCCACCGTGCTCGGCATCCCCGTGCACGGCCTGTGCACCCTCGACGGGCTCGCGTACGCCGCGGGCGCCGCCGGGATCGAGGGCCCCTTCACCGTCGCCACCGACGCGCGGCGCAAGGAGGTCTACTGGGCCCGGTACGAGGACCCGCGCACGCGTGTCGGCGAGCCCGCCGTGGACCGCCCGGCCGACATCGCCGAGCGGGTCGCCGGGGTGCCCGCGGTGGGCCAGGGCGCGCTGCTGTACCCGGACGTCTTCACGGACGCGCGGGCCCCCGAGCACCAGAGCGCCGCCGCGCTCGCCTCCCTGGCCGTGGAACGGCTGGCGGCGGGCGAGGAGTTCCTGCCTCCGACGCCGCTCTACCTGCGCCGGCCCGATGCGCAGGTGCCCAAGAACTACAAGGTGGTCACCCCGCAGTGACGGCACCGACAGCGGTACTGCGCGAGATGCGCTGGTGGGACATCGAGCCGGTGCTGGAACTGGAGCACGAGCTGTTCCCCGAGGACGCCTGGTCCGCGGGCATGTTCTGGTCCGAGCTCGCCCACGCCCGCGGCCCGCGCGCCACCCGCCGCTACGTGGTCGCGGAAGACCCGGATTCCGGCCGCCTGGTCGGCTACGCCGGGCTGGCAGCCGCCGGTGACCTGGCCGACGTACAGACCATCGCGGCCGCGCGCGACCAGTGGGGGACCGGGCTCGGCGCCCGGCTCCTCACCGACCTGCTGCGCGCCGCCACCGCGTTCGAGTGCGCCGAGGTGCTGCTGGAGGTACGGGTGGACAACACCCGGGCCCAGAAGCTCTACGAGCGCTTCGGCTTCGAGCCGATCGGCTTCCGGCGGGGCTACTACCAGCCCGGCAACGTGGACGCGCTCGTGATGCGCCTGACCGACCCCGCACAAGCGACGACTGAAAGCACTGAGAGCAATGGCTGACGAACCGCTCGTCCTCGGCATCGAGACCTCCTGCGACGAGACCGGCGTCGGCGTGGTCCGCGGCACCACCCTGCTGGCCGACGCGATCGCCTCCAGCGTCGACGAGCACGCCCGCTTCGGCGGCGTCGTGCCCGAGGTGGCCTCCCGGGCGCACCTGGAGGCGATGGTCCCGACCATCGAGCGCGCCCTGAAGGAGGCCGGGGTCAGCGCCCGCGACCTCGACGGGATCGCCGTCACGGCGGGTCCCGGCCTCGCGGGGGCCCTGCTGGTGGGCGTCTCGGCGGCCAAGGCGTACGCGTACGCGCTCGGCAAGCCGCTCTACGGGGTGAACCACCTGGCCTCGCACATCTGCGTGGACCAGCTGGAGCACGGGCCGCTGCCGGAGCCGACGATGGCGCTGCTGGTCTCCGGCGGGCACTCCTCGCTGCTGCTCGCACCGGACATCACCTCCGACGTACGGCCGCTGGGCGCGACCATCGACGACGCGGCAGGCGAGGCCTTCGACAAGATCGCGCGCGTGCTGCAGCTGGGCTTCCCCGGTGGCCCGGTCATCGACCGGCTCGCCCGCGAGGGCGACCCGAAGGCGATCAACTTCCCGCGCGGGCTGACGGGGCCGCGCGACGCGGCGTACGACTTCTCCTTCTCCGGCCTCAAGACGGCGGTCGCCCGCTGGATCGAGGCGAAGCGGAACGCGGGCGAGGAGGTGCCGGTGCGCGATGTGGCGGCGTCCTTCCAGGAGGCCGTGGTGGACGTGCTGACCCGCAAGGCGATCCGCGCGTGCAAGGACGAGGGCGTCGACCACCTGATGATCGGCGGCGGTGTGGCGGCCAATTCCCGGCTGCGCTCGCTGGCGCAGGAGCGCTGCGACGACGCGGGGATCATCCTGCGGGTGCCGCGGCCGAAGCTGTGCACGGACAACGGCGCGATGGTGGCGGCACTGGGCGCGGAGATGGTCAAGCGGAACCGGCCGGCCTCGGACTGGGACCTGTCGGCGGACTCCTCGCTGCCGGTGACGGACCCGCACGTGCCGGGTACCTCGCACGCGCACTCCCACGACCACGATCACGACCACGTGCACGAGCTGAGCAAGGACAACCTGTACTGATGAGCACCGTCGCGCTGATGTGGGAGGCCCGGGCCGCCACCGGGCGGGGCAACGAGCTGCTGGAGTGGGCCCGTTCGCAGGTGCTGGAGCGCGAGCCGGTGCGCCGCGAGCTCCTGCGGGCCCCGCAGGACCGGGTGTTGGTCGTCACATGGTGGGAGGCGGCCGAGGGCGTGGCGGCGCAGCTGCCCGAACTCCCGGAGCCCGCAGCCGACCTGATCACCCGCCCGGTGCACCGCTGGCGGTTCGAGTCGGTGGAGACCAGCGGGACCTGACACGCGAGGCGTGCTCCAGCGGCTTGTGAGCGGGACTCGGGCCCGCTGCCGTTATCGTCATGAGCATGCCTCGCCGTGACCTGCCGCCTCCACCGCCTCCGGCCCACTTGCGCGACTGGCTGGACGAGAACGCCGTACGGGCCGACCGCGCCCGCTTCCTGAAGGACCTGGGCCGGCGCAGCCTGGGCCTGGGGCGGCTGCTGCTGCTCTGGGCCGTCGCCGCCGTCTTCGCGCTCGGCTGGTCCTTCGTCGGGATGGCCCTGATGTCCTTCGAGACGCCGGGCGACCCGCTCTCGTACCTCTTCGGCCTGATCTTCGGCCTGCTCGGCGCGGGCGTGCTGATCCCGGCCGGCTTCTGGTTCGCCCGGGGCGCCCGGCGGGACCGGCTGGTCCACCAGCTGCTGCGCGCCTGGGCCGAGTCGGACCGGGACCCGGCCGCCGACGCGCGGGTCCGCGCACCGGGGCTGAGCCTGACCTGGCTGCTGGCCTCCTTCGCGCTGGGCGCGTTCGGGCTGTACGTGACCTTCGGCTCGGCGGCGTCGGCCCGCCCGGGCATCACCACGTACGGGGAGGTCACGTACTACATGGGCCTCGGCATGATCCTGTGGATCACCGGCCTGCTGGGCCTCGGCAAGGCCGGCGCGCACTACCGGTGGGCGGTGCGCGCCTTCCGCGGCGGCGCTACCGCGCGCTGACGGCCGCTACCGCGCGCTGACGGGCGAGCCGATCAGCATCGACGGGGCGCCGGCGACCCGGGTCAGGAAGACGGTCGCGGAGTGCGGCCCCTGCGGTTTGACCTTTCTGCGCAGCTCCTCGGGCTCGATGGCCGAACCGCGCTTCTTGACGGTCAGGATGCCGACCTCGCGCTCGCGCAGCAGCGCCTTCAGCTTCTTGAGGCCGAACGGCAGCACGTCGGTGATCTCGTACGCGGTGGCGTACGGAGTCGCGCGCAGCTCGTCGGCGGTGACGTACGCGATGGTCGGGTCGATGAGCCGGCCGGCCAGCTGCTCGGCGACCTCGGCGACGAGGTGGGCGCGGATCACGGCGCCGTCGGGCTCGTAGAGGTAGCGGCCGACCGGTCCGGCCTCGGGATCGGGCAGCGGATCGGCGGTGTGCAGGGTGCGCGGACCCGGCAGCAGGGTGGCGCGTACGGTGCCGGGCGAGGTCCCGAACCACAGCACGGCCTCCTTCACGTCCCCCTGGTCCGAGATCCACTCGGCCTCGGCCTCCGGCGGCACGGCCTCGTGCGGGATCCCGGGGGCGATCTTGATGGCGGCGTACTTGGCCGTACGGGCGGCCTCGACGGCCCACGACAGCGGCGGCGAGTAGCCCTCGGGGTCGAAGATCCGGCCGCGGCCGCCGCGCCGGGCGGGGTCGAGGAAGACGGCGTCGTACCCGGAGGTGTCGATGTCGGTCACGTCCGCCTCGCGGAGCTCGATGAGCTCCGCCAGCCCCAGGGCCTCGGCGTTGGCGCGGGCGACGGCGACGGTCAGCGGGTCGCGGTCCACGGCGAGGACGCGGATGCCGATCCGGGCCAGGGCGAGGGCGTCCCCGCCGATGCCGCAGCAGAGGTCCGCGACGCTGCGCACGCCGAGTTCCGCGAGCCGTTCGGCGCGGTACGAGGCCACCGAGGCGCGGGTGGCCATCTCGCCACCGCCGGGCGTGAAGTACATCCGGAACGCGTCCTCGGCCCCGAACTTCGCCACCGCGCGCTGCCGCAGCCGGGCCTGCCCGAGCGCGGCGGAGACCAGCGCGGCGGGGTGATCGCGGCGCAGCCGGGTGGCGAGGGCGAGCTCCTGGGCCGGGTCGTGGTCGCGGAGCGAGTCGAGGAGGGCGCGGCCCTCGGGGGTGAGGAGCGCGGCGAAGTCTTCGGGGGTCACCGCTCCATTGTCGGCTCCTTTGCCGGCGGCGGTGTGTGTGGGCCGGTCGGAGGAACGTGGCAGCGCGGCGCGAGGTGTCGTCCGGGAAGCGGGCGTGGCGGGTGCCAGGATGCGCTGCTATGCAGCTAGTCGGACAAAAGGAACATAAGACGCTTCATGGTCACCGGTCCGCGGCGGGTCCGCGCGGCCGCGTCGGGGTGGCACTGGCCGCACTGCTGGTCGCCGCCCTCGGAACGGGATGCGGCTCCGCCGCCGACTCCACTCCCGCCCGCAAGGGCGGCAAGGCCGCGGACGCGCCCGCGGGCGCCGCGGGCGCGGTCGCGAACCCGGCCGAGCAGCTGAAGGCCGCCCAGCAGGCACGGGTCGTCGCGGCGAAGAAGTGGAAGCTGGCCAAGCCGCCGCTGACCGCGCCGGCCGCGCCCAAGACGAAGCCGGAGATCACCACGCGCGAGGGCTTCGAGGTCGAGGGCCAGGAAGACCTCCCGCCCGTCTTCACCACCGTCCCCACGGAGGACAAGGTCGTCTTCCTGACGATCGACGACGGCGCGGAGAAGGACCCCGAGTTCCTGAAGATGATGCAGGAGCTGAAGATCCCGTACACGGCGTTCCTCAGCGACTACCTCGTCCGCGACAACTATCCCTACTTCAAGGAGATGCAGGCCGCCGGCGTCTCCCTGAACAACCACACGCTCAACCACCGCTACATGCCGGCGCTCTCGTACGAGGAGCAGCACGAGGAGATCTGCGGGCAGCAGGACACGATCCAGAAGCAGTTCGGCAAACGGCCGACCCTGTTCCGGCCGCCGTACGGCAACTACAACGAGGACACGCTGCGCGCGGCGAAGTCCTGCGGCATCAAGGCGGTCCCGCTGTGGAACGCGGAGGCCTTCCCGAACCGCATGGACTGGCGGGAATGGGACCGCGACCTCCATCCTGGAGACATCATCCTGACCCATTTCCGGGGCCGGGAGGACTGGAAGGGCTCCATGCCTGACATGATCCGTCATGTCATGAAGACCGTCACGGACAAGGGATACGCCGTGGCCCGCCTGGAGGACTACTTGTGAGGAACGCGCGCCGGTCGGTAGTCGGAACGCTGGCCGCCGGCGCGCTCGCGCTGTCCCTGACGGGGTGTGGGGGCAGCGCGGACCCGGTCGAGAGACTGGGCAGCAAGGCTCCCGAGACGACGCAGCCGCCGACGGCGGCTGCGTCGCCGTCACAGTCGCCCGGCGACGAGGCGTACAAGAAGTGGGGTTTGAAGTCCCCCCTCCAATTCGCCCCGAAGCCGGCCCAGAAGCCCACCCTCGCCCCGGCCGCCCCGGGCAAGGCCCAGGTGGTGGACCGAATACCCGTCCCGTCCAGCGACAAGGTCGTCTTCCTGACCTTCGACGACGGCGCGGAGAAGGACCCCGAGTTCCTGAAGATGGCGGCCGACCTCAAGCTGCCGATCAGCATGTTCCTGACGGACAACATCGCCTCGTCGGACTACGGGCACTTCGAGAAGCTCCGCGACAACGGCTCCGGCAGCACGATCAACAACCACACCCTGACGCACCCGAACCTCCGGACCCTGCCCTTCGCGGCGCAGAAGAAGGAGATATGCGGTCAGCAGGAACACCTGGAGAAACGTTTCGGAACCAAGCCGGTCCGCTTCCGGCCGCCGTACGGCAACTACAACGACGACACCCTCAAGGCCGCCTCCGAATGCGGCATATCGCAGGTGATCCTGTGGCGCGTGTCGATGCAGATCAACAATTTCCAGTACGCCGAGGGCTCCGCCCTCAAACCGGGCGACATCGTCCTGGCCCACTTCCGCGGCCCCTCCGAACTCAAGGGCTCGACGGAAATCCAGATGACCACCCGCATGCTCCAGCGCATCCAGGACCAGGGCTACCGCATAGGCCACCTGGAGGACTACCTCTGACCTCCGCCTGCTTCCGGGGGCGATGGCTCAAAGGACCGGAGGCCGGCCCAGCCGGGTCATGCGCCACACCGTGCGCCACTTCATCGGCTTGCGCAGTCCGCACGGCGAGCGCACACCCTCGGCGAAACCGCTCCACCACGCTTTCAGCCCCGTCGAAGACCGCATCCGCACCATGGCGAGAACGATCCACACGCCGAGATAGACCGGAACCAGAGCAGCCGGGAGCCGGCGGCGGGCCAGCCAGACACGGTTCCGGGCGGTGAACCGGTAATGGACCGCATGCCGAGCGGGAGACGTCTTCGGATGCTGGAGGACGATCTCGGGTTCGTAGAGGATCTTCCATCCCGCATCGAGCGCACGCCACGCCAAATCGGACTCTTCGTGCCCGAAGAAGAACTCCGCCGGCCACAGATCGATCTGCCGGAGCATGGGCATCGAGAACGCGTGGCCGCCGCCGAGGAAGGCGGTCACCAGGCCACGGCGCATCGGATCGTCAGCACGCAGCCGCGGAACCCAGCGCCGCTCCGTGTGCCCGTGCTCGTCGGCGACCCTGAAACCGATGACCCCCAGCGCCGGGTCCTCCGCGAACAGCTGCCGGACCCTCCCGAACACGCCTGCGTCGATGAGCAGCCCGTCGTCATCCAGCTCGATGACGACGTCCACCTCGCCCGACTTGCGCAGCTTCTCCAGGCCGACGTTGCGGCCTCCCGGGCAGCCCAGGTTCTGAGCAAGCGGGACTTTGACGACGTTGGCCGCCACGTCCACATCGGTGAGGGGCGTCGCATTGCCGACCAGCACCACCCTCGTCGCCGGCACGTCCTGCCCCTCCACGGAGGCGAGCAGAGCCGCCAACTCGCGCGGACGAGTGCCCATCGTCACGACGACGACTCCAAGGCGAGGCAACGGCATGGCGGCGAACTCCAGTTGTCGGCGAACAGGCCCCGATGCTAATGGCCAGGAGCCCGTCCAACCCCGGACGGCCGTCGGCCGCCGGGCCGATCGAAGCGCGTAGCGATCTGACGCGTCGAGCCCCCGCAGGGGCACCTGGTCGCTGTCCGGTACGGGTTGGGTGAGGGCGCCCGGGAAGGCCCCCGGCCCCGAGGGACCGGAACCCCGGCCTCAGTCCCGAGCGGCCGGGGGCGCGGTAGCCGGGACCAGCGGGGTGATCGTCGTTTCCGCCGGGCCCTGGGCGTCGGCTTCGCGTTGGCGTTCCGCGCTGTCGCTGATGCGCAGCAGCAGGGCGATCATGATCCAGTTGGCCAGGAGGGACGAGCCGCCCTTCGCCAGGAACGGCAGCGCCTTGCCGGTGAGCGGGATCAGGCCCGTCACACCGCCCGCCACCACGAAGACCTGGAGCGCCAGTGCCGCCGACAGGCCCACCGCCAGCAGCTTCCCGAACGGGTCACGAGCGCCCAGCGCCATCCGCAGCCCCCGCTGGACCAGCAGCGCGTACAGGATCAGCACCGCCATGACACCGGCCAGCCCGAGCTCCTCGCCCACCGTGGTCAGGATGAAGTCGCTGCGCCCCGCGAAGCCGATCAGCTCCGGGTGCCCCATCCCCAGCCCCGTCCCCGACATGCCGCCCGTACCGAAGCTGAACAGCGCCTGCGCGGACTGGTCCGAGATGACCCCCGGCGGCCGTTCCTTCCAGTAGTACGACAGCGGCTCCAGCCACGCCGCCACACGCCCCTTGACGTGCGGTTCCGTCGAGCCCACCACGAAGGCGCCCACTGCCGCCATGAGCAGGCCGGTCACGATCCAGCTGGTGCGCTCGGTGGCGACGTACAGCATCACCACGAACACGCCGAAGAAGATCAGCGACGTACCCAGGTCCCGCTCGAAGACCAGCACCAGCAGCGACACGATCCACACCGTGATGATCGGCCCGAGCTGGCGCATCGGGGGCAGCCGCATGCCCAGGAACTTCCGGCCCGTCAGGGCCAGCGAATCGCGGTGGATGACCAGATAGCCCGCGAAGAAGATCGAGATCATGATCTTCACGAACTCGCCCGGCTGGAGCGAGAACCCGAACAGGATGATCCAGCGCTTCGCGCCGTACGTGTCCGCGCCGAAGAACGCCGGCGCGATCAGCAGCACCAGCGCGACCGCCATCGTGATGTAGATGAACCGCTGCAGCAGCCGGTGGTCCCGCAGCAGCGCCACCACGGCCAGGCACGCGGCCACGCCGATGACCGTCCACTGCAGCTGCCCCGGCGCGTTCGCCTCGCCGCCGTACCGCGCGATGTACGACTGGTCCAGCCGGTGCAGCAGCACCAGCCCCAGCCCCGACAGCAGCATGGCGAGCGGGAAGATCAACGGATCCGCGTACGCCGCGAACCGGCGCACGCCCAGGTGCCCCACCAGCGCCAGCAGCGTCATGCTGATCGTGAAGCCGGTGAGGTTGGCGGGCAGCTCGCCGTTCATCGCCAGGCCGGCGCTCGCGTGCCCGAAGACGGTGAGGGCGACGACGAAGACGAGGAGCAGCGCCTCGGTACGGCGGCGCGCGCCGGCCGTCGTGAGCGGCCTCAGTCCACGCACGGTATGCCGCCACCGTCGATGGCGGGGCTGCCGCTCGCGGTCGGGGCCGGGGCCGCGGGACCCGCTCCCGGAGGCGCCTCCGGGGCGCCGCTCGGGCTCGGAGCGGCCGCAGATGCGGAAGACCCCGGTCCGATCTGCTCGGCAATGAGGCGCTTTATCTTCATATCGTCTACGACGTTTACGTCCTCCCCATGGTTCCTTCCGAACCGCTCGATGGGCAGTGTCGTGAACGCCACCTTGCCGCCGGACAGGTTCTTCGCCTGCTTCACGAACGACAGCAGGTCCCAGCCCTCGTCCGTCACCACGTCCTGTTTCGCGGCGTCGATCAGCTTCATCAGCTTGACCGGATCGGTGAAGGTTCCGGCCGAGTTCAGCTTCTGCGTGGCACCCGCCAGGAAGGCCTGCTGCCGCTTCGTCCGGTCCAGGTCGCCCATGTCCAGGCCGTGCCGCTGGCGTACGAAGGCCAGGGACTGCTGACCGTTCAGGGTCTGGCGGCCCGCCGGGAAGTCGGCGCCCGAGTACTTGTCCTGCACCGGCTTCTTCAGGCACACCGGTACGCCGCCCAGCGCGTCCGCCAGGTGGTAGAAACCGGCCAGGTTGAGTTCGGCGAAGTGATCGACCGGGACGCCCAGGAAGTTCCGTACCGTCTCGATCTGTGCCTTGCGGCCGGCCTCCCGCCCCTCGCGCTCCAGCCGCCGCAGGTCCTTGGCCCCCTGGGCCGAGAGCCGCTCCTCCTCCTTGGCCTTCGCCAGCCCGTACGCCTTCTTGATCTTGTCCTTGCCCTGCCCCTGCCCCGGTCCCGGTCCCGCTATGTCGACGAAGTCGTCGCGCGGGACCGAGAAGGCCTTCGCCTGGCTGCCGTCGCCGGGGACATGGAGCAGGATCAGCGTGTTCGCGTTGTAGCCGCCGATGTCTGAGCTGCCGGCGTGCAGTTTGTCGAGGACCTCTTCCGGCAGTTTCTCGCCGTTCTGGTCGCGGCGACTGTCCAGGCCCATCAGCAGGATGTTGGTGTCGCCGTACTTCGACTTCTCGGCGCCCTCCAGGGCCTTGGAGCTGCCGATGCTGCCGGCGAGGTCCCGGTACACGTACCAGGCGCCGGCGGCGGCCATGACGGCCAGCGCGCAGACGGCGACGAGCAGGGTGCGGGCGATGCGGAACCGGCGGGGCCGGGGGTGGCGGGGCCGGCGGGCGGGGTGGCTGGTCTTCCTCCGGTGCGCGCTCATGCCAGTCGATGCTGGGGGAGGGGTGCTGAAGGAGTCCTGAGGATCCTGAAGGGCGTTCAGCACTCCCAGGGCCGGCTCGGAGCCGGAACCGGAGCCGTAACCGGATCCGGAGCCGGAACTTTGCCCGCCCCGCCAGCCGGCACGCGCAGCACGAGCCGGATGCCGCCGCCCGCCCTCGACGGCAGCGCGCGGGCCTCGCCGCCGTGCGCGCGGGCGATCTCGCGGACGATGGCCAGGCCGAGGCCCGTACCGCCGCCCGCGCGGCCGCGGTCCGGGTCCAGCCGGACGAACCGCTCGAAGACCCGGTCGCGGTCCTCCGCCGGGATGCCGGGGCCGTCGTCCTCGACCTCCAGCACCGCCCAGCCCCTCCCGCCCGGCTCCGCCGACTCGGTGGCCGCCCGTACGACGACCCCCGTACGGGCGTGCCGCAGCGCGTTGTCCACCAGGTTGGCCAGCGCCCGCTCCAGCCGCGCCGGATCCCCGGCCGCCGGTACGGGCGCCTGCGCGTCCAGCCGGAGCGGAACCCGGGGGGCCGGCCGCCGGGCCAGGTCCTCCGCGGCCAGCAGCGCCAGGTCCACCGGCTCGGTCCGCGGTACGGGGCCGCCGTCGAGGCGGGCGAGCAGCAGCAGGTCCGCCGCGATGCGCTGGAGCCGCTCGGTATCGGCCAGTGCGGCCGCGACCGACTCCCGGTCGGGGCGGCCCTGGGCCAGCGCCACCTCCAGCCGGGAGCGGACCGCGGCCAGCGGATTGCGCAGCTCGTGCGAGGCGTCCGCGGTGAACTGCCGCTGCCGGGCGTCGGACCGCTCCAGCCGGTCGAGCGTGTCGTTGACGGTCCGGGCCAGCTGGGCGATCTCGTCCGCCCCGCCGGGATCCGGAACGCGGCGGTCCAGCTCGCTGGCGGTGACCGCCGCGAGCTCGGTGCGGATCGCGGTGACGGGGCGCAGGGCATGCCCCGTCACCCACCAGGCGAGGGCCGCCGCGAAGCCGATCAGCGGGGGTGCGCCGGCCAGCAGGCCGAGGGCGATGGCGCGGGTCGCGTCGTCCACGTCGCCGAGCACGGTGACGGCGTACACCTCGTGCCCGCCCGGCGCATCGACCGCGACCACCGCGCGCCGTTCCGCGCCGGGGCGCGCGGGCGGGAGCACGGCGGAGCGGGAGTCCTCGCCGGACGCACGGGATGCACCGGACGCGCCCGATGCACCGGACGCGCCCGATGCACCGGGCGCGGGCGGGCGCAGGCCGCCGAGGTCGGGGGCGTCCCCGAGGTCCCCGGTGGAGGCGACGGTCCGCCCCTGCGCGTCCCGTACGAGGACCAGGTCCACCCCGCTCTCCGGCGCGGGCAGCCGCCCGCCGGGGAAGTCGTGGCCGTCGAGCTGGGCGGCGACCTTGCGGGCGGCGAGCTCGGTGCGGTTGGTGGTGTTGTCGAGGAGGTTGGCCCGCAGCAGGCTGTAGAGCCACAGCCCGCCGGCGCCCAGTACGGCGGCCATGGCGAGCGCGGCGGCCAGCGCCGCCCGCCGCCGGAGCGGCCCCGGACGCCCCCTCGGGGGCGTCCCCCTAGCCACCGTCGGGAGCCATGCGGTAGCCGGTGCCGTGCACGGTGAGGATCGAGCGGCGGCCGAAGGGGGCGTCGATCTTCTTGCGCAGCGAGGACACGTACACCTCGACGATGTTCGGGTCGATGGCGTGCGGGGTGTCCCAGACCTGGTCCAGGATGTCCTGCTTGGCGACGGCCCGGCCGGGCTGCTCCATCAGGCAGGCGAGTACGCCGAGCTCGCGGGCGGTGAGCTCGATGTCGTGCGTACCGCGGCGGCAGCGGCGGCCGGCGGGTTCGAGTACGAGGTCGCCGGCCTGGAGGGTGTGGTGGGGGTCGGCGGCGCCGGCGGTGGCGCCGGCCGCCCGCCGGGCGAGGGCGCGGAGCCGGGCGGCCAGGACCACGAACGAGAACGGCTTGGTGAGGTAGTCGTCGGCGCCGGAGTCGAGGCCTTCGGCCTCGTCGTACTCGCCGTCCTTGGCGGTCAGCATGAGGACGGGCGTGGGGTCGCCGTCCGCCCGCAGACGGGCGCAGATCTCGTAGCCGCTGAGGCCGGGCAGCATCAGGTCGAGCAGGACGGCGTCGTACGAGCCGGTGCGGGCGAGGTCCAGCCCGCGGTGGCCGTCGTGGGCGAGGTCGACCCAGTGCCCGTCGGCGGAGAGGCCGCGCCGCAGGGACTCGGCGAGGCCTTCTTCGTCTTCGACCACGAGAATGCGCACGCCCCAAGCGTCACATACCGCCCACCTCGGCAGCCCGGCCCGGGCCCCGGGGGCACCCCCGATCCGGATCTCCCGGCGGAGCGTGTTGGCACTCCGCTTGACCGAGTGCTAATCGCCGGAATAGTCTCGCACCTGGCACTCGCCACCGGTGAGTGCCAACACAGCGACGGGCAGGTCCGGCACCCGCGACGACGGATCCACCTGGTCGCCACCCCAGACAGTTAGCCCCGTGAGATCTCCGAAGGGGGAGGTCGGATCGTGACGACCACCAGCTCCAAGGTTGCCATCAAGCCGCTCGAGGACCGCATCGTGGTCCAGCCGCTCGACGCCGAGCAGACCACGGCTTCCGGCCTGGTCATCCCGGACACCGCGAAGGAGAAGCCCCAGGAGGGCGTCGTCCTCGCGGTCGGTCCGGGCCGCTTCGAGGACGGCCAGCGTCTCCCGCTGGACGTCAGCGTCGGCGACATCGTGCTGTACAGCAAGTACGGCGGCACCGAAGTGAAGTACAGCGGCGAGGAGTACCTCGTCCTCTCGGCTCGCGACGTCCTCGCGATCATCGAGAAGTAATCCACTTCATCTGTATTGCTTGAGCTGCGCCCCTGGTCACCCCGCTGATTGCCGGGCGGCAAGGGGCGCAGTTCGTTAAACCCGAGTTTTCGAGAGGGCTGAACCGCTCCCATGGCGAAGATCCTGAAGTTCGACGAGGACGCCCGTCGCGCCCTCGAGCGCGGCGTCAACAAGCTGGCCGACACGGTGAAGGTGACGATCGGCCCCAAGGGCCGCAACGTCGTCATCGACAAGAAGTTCGGCGCCCCCACCATCACCAACGACGGTGTCACCATCGCCCGCGAGGTCGAGCTGGACGACCCGTACGAGAACCTGGGCGCGCAGCTCGTGAAGGAGGTGGCTACCAAGACCAACGACATCGCGGGTGACGGCACCACCACCGCCACCGTGCTGGCCCAGGCGCTGGTCCGCGAGGGCCTGCGCAACGTCGCCGCCGGCGCCTCCCCGGCCGCCCTGAAGAAGGGCATCGACGCCGCGGTCAAGGCCGTGTCCGAGGAGCTCCTCGCGACCGCCCGCCCGATCGAGGACAAGTCCGACATCGCCGCCGTGGCCGCGCTCTCCGCGCAGGACCAGCAGGTCGGCGAGCTCATCGCCGAGGCGATGGACAAGGTCGGCAAGGACGGTGTCATCACCGTCGAGGAGTCCAACGCCTTCGGCCTGGAGCTGGAGTTCACCGAGGGCATGGCCTTCGACAAGGGCTACCTCTCGCCGTACATGGTCACCGACCAGGAGCGTATGGAGGCCGTCCTCGACGACCCGTACATCCTGATCAACCAGGGCAAGATCTCCTCCATCCAGGACCTCCTGCCGCTGCTCGAGAAGGTCATCCAGGCCGGCGCCTCGAAGCCGCTGCTGATCATCGCCGAGGACGTCGAGGGCGAGGCGCTCTCCACCCTCGTCGTCAACAAGATCCGCGGCACCTTCAACGCGGTCGCCGTCAAGGCCCCCGGCTTCGGTGACCGTCGCAAGGCGATGCTCCAGGACATGGCCACCCTCACCGGTGCCACCGTCATCGCCGAGGAGGTCGGCCTCAAGCTCGACCAGGCCGGTCTGGACGTCCTCGGTTCCGCGCGCCGCGTGACCATCTCCAAGGACGACACGACCATCGTCGACGGTGGCGGCAGCCACGACGAGGTCGTCGGCCGCGTCAACCAGATCAAGGCCGAGATCGAGTCCACCGACTCGGACTGGGACCGCGAGAAGCTGCAGGAGCGCCTGGCGAAGCTCGCCGGCGGCGTCTGCGTCATCAAGGTCGGCGCCGCCACCGAGGTGGAGCTCAAGGAGAAGAAGCACCGCCTCGAGGACGCCATCTCGGCGACCCGCGCCGCGGTCGAGGAGGGCATCGTCTCCGGCGGTGGCTCCGCGCTCGTCCACGCCGTGAAGGTGCTGGAGGGCAACCTGGGTCTGTCCGGCGACGAGGCCACGGGTGTCGCGGTCGTCCGCCGCGCCGCCGTCGAGCCGCTGCGCTGGATCGCCGAGAACGCCGGCCTCGAGGGTTACGTCATCACCTCGAAGGTCGCCGAGCTCGAAAAGGGCCAGGGCTTCAACGCCGCCACCGGCGAGTACGGCGACCTGGTCAAGGCCGGCGTCATCGACCCGGTCAAGGTCACCCGCTCCGCGCTGGAGAACGCCGCTTCCATCGCCTCCCTGCTGCTCACGACCGAGACCCTGGTCGTCGAGAAGCCGGCCGAGGAAGAGGCCGACGCCGGTCACGGCCACGGTCACGGCCACAGCCACTGATCGCGCCCCACACCGGGAAGGCCCCGTTCCGCATCAGCGGAACGGGGCCTTCCCGTAGGCGGGGTGCCGTCACATCGCGCCCAGTTCCCTCATCAGGCGCATGGCGTCGTAGTGCCACCAGCCTTCCTTGATCATTCCGTCCTCGCACCGGAAGACCGTCGTGCCGGTCATCGTGCAGGTCTTGCCGGTCGGGGCGATCCCCATGAACGCACCCTTGTGCTTGCCGCTGAAGGTCCACATCGTGGTGACGTAGTCCTCCTGTGCCATCTGGGCGTCCAGGGTGAAGGTGAAGTCGAAGGCGGCGCGCCACATCTGCACGTCCTCGCGGATGCCGTCGCGGCCGGTCTTGACGTTCGGGCGGCTGATGTCGTGGTCCCGGTAGTCCGCCGCGAAGATCTCGTCCACGACGGACATGTCGCCCTTCATCGCGACCTCTTCGTACATGCGGGTGGCGAGCAGCGTGTTGAGGTGCTCGTCGCGGATGACGTCCAGGTTGGTGAACCGGGGCATCCCGTCGCAGAGGGCCATCATCTCCTGGAACATCTTGTCCGTCTCCGGGAGGTGAGAGTTCTTCATGGCCGCTTCGTACGACGGGAATTCGACGACGTCGAGGAAGTGTGTCTCCGATTCGCGGTCCTTGCCCACCATGGTGTGGGACACGGTGCGCTTGCCCTTCGTCTTCGCCAGGTACCGGTCGATGACCTCGTTGACGGCCTCGGGCCTGCTGGTCTCGTAATCGACTATTTGTACGAATGTCATGGCGTACTCCCGCGCTGGATGGGACACGTCCAGTCTAGGGAGATTTCACCCGGTCGGCCGGTTTGGAGACCGGCCTACCCGTAGGTCACTTGGGCTACTGCGGACCGTACTTGCGGCCCGTACGCGAGGACACCCCGCCCAGTAGCCCGCGCGGCGTCAGCTTCACCAGGCCCATCAGCGCCTTGTACCGCGGATCCGGGATCGAGACCGTCTTGCCGCGCGCCAGGTCGTCCAGGGCCGCCGCCACCAGCTTGTCCGCGTCCAGCCACATCCAGTTGGGGATGTTGTCCGTGCCCATGCCGGCGCGCTGGTGGAACTCGGTGCGGACGAAGCCGGGGCACAGGGCCATCAGCCGTACACCCGATCCGGACAGGTCCCGCGCCGCGCCCTGCGTGAACTGCACGACCCAGGCCTTGCTCGCCCCGTACGTGCCGCGCGGCACGAACGCCGCCACCGAGGCCACGTTGACGACGCCGCCGCGGCCGCGCGAGCGCATCGACTCGGTGGCTGCCGAGGTCAGCCGCAGGACGGCCTCGATGTGCACCTTCAGCATGGTCAGCTCGTCGGCCATGGAGACTTCGAGGTAGCGGCCCTTGTTGCCGAAGCCCGCGTTGTTGACCAGGAGGTCCACCGGGTGCGTACGGTCGCCGAGGCGGCGCTCGACGGCCGCGATGCCCTCGTCGGTGGACAGGTCGGCGGCCAGCACCTCGGCCTCGATGCCGTGCCGGTCGTGAAGCTCGGTGGCCTGCTCGCCGAGCCGCTTCGTGTCGCGGGCCACCAGCACGAGGTTGTGCCCCTGGGCGGCGAGCCGCCGGGCGAATGCGGCGCCGATGCCCGCCGTGGATCCCGTAATCAACGCAGTCGTCATAGGCGCAACCTAGCCGCCCTCGGCGACAGCTCAAGGGGAGCCCGCCGGGCGGTACCCCTTCGTGACGCACGGCGCCGCGCGTCGTCGCTTCCCGCTGCGGAACCGCTACTTCCGGCTACGAAAACCCGCTTTGAGCTCCTCTTTCGGCTCCCTGAGCCTGCGTCACCCCCAAGGCCCTGTCTTGTGCCGTACTACTGCCCGTACTTCTCGATGTGGGCGAGGGCCGCCTCGTGCCACTGCGGTGCCATCGCCGCGCCCGCCGCCCGCGTGCGCGCGAGCAGCGAACGGTCGGTGGTGAAGGCCCGGAACCACAGCTCCACCGTCACGTCGTGGTCCGGGCGGTGGAGGATCTCGACGGAGTCGCCGGGGGAGACCGGACCCTCCTGGATCACGCGCAGGTACGCACCCGGCCGCGCGGCCTGCGTGTACCGCTTGACCCAGCCCCGCTCGCCGAGGGCGCCCTGGAAGGTGCGGCACGGAATGCGGGCCGAGGCCACTTCGAGGACGAGGCCGCCCGCGCCGACCCGCCAGCGCTCGCCGAGCAGCGCGCCCGTCAGGTCCATGCCGGAGGTGGTGAGGTTCTCGCCGAAGAGCCCGGAGGGCAGTTCGCGGTCCAGCTCGCCCTCCCACCAGTCGAGGTCCTCGCGCGCGTAGGCGTAGACGGCCTGGTGGTCCCCGCCGTGGTGGCGCAGGTCGCAGACGGCGTCGCCCTTGAGGCCGCCGGCGCCGATGCCCTTGGGCCCGGGAGGGAACACGTGGACCGGGCCGGGGACGGGGCGCTTGCCGATGCCGGTCACCCCGCCCTGAGCGTCGGTGTAGTCGACGGCCGTCGCGCGGCCGAGGTTCACGGAGACGACGCGCGGAGGGGCCGCGGGGGCGCCGGGAGCGGTGAAGGCCATGAGAACCACGGTAGTCCAGCCTCCTCAAAGGGGCACGAGAATATTCGCATCGAGCCCAAAGCTGGGCTTATGCTCGAAGAATGATCGAGGCACGTCATCTCCGGGTGCTGCGCGCCGTCGCCGGCACCGGGTCCTTCTCCGCCGCCGCCCGCGAGCTCGGCTGCACCCAGCCCGCCGTCTCCCAGCAGATGAAGGCGCTGGAGCAGTCGGCCGGCACCCCGCTGCTCGTCCGGACCGGCCGCGAGATGCGGCTGACCCAGGCCGGTACGGCCCTGGTCCGGCACGCCGCCGGGATCCTCGCCGGGCTGACCGCCGCGGAGGAGGAGGTCGCGGCCATCGCCGGGCTGCGCGCGGGCCGGGTGCGGCTGGTCTCCTTCCCCAGCGGGAGCTCCACGCTGGTGCCGACGGCGCTGGCCGCGATGCGAGCCGAGCACCCCGGCACCCGGATCTCGCTGGTCGAGGCGGAGCCGCCGCGGTCGGTGGAGATGCTGCGCGAGGGCGACTGCGATCTGGCGCTGGCCTTCCGCTACGGCTCGGCCTCCCCCTCCGCCGGCGGCTCGGCCGCCGAGGGGGAGTGGGAGGACCTCGTGGTGCGGCCGCTGCTCACGGACCGGCTCGTCGGGCTGGTTCCGGAGGGGCACCGGCTGGCGGGGGCCGAGCGGGTGAGCATGGCGGAACTGGCCGACGAGCCCTGGATCGCGGGCTGCCCGCGCTGCCGCCGCCATCTGGTGGAGGTGTGCGAGGAGGTGGGCTTCACCCCCCGCATCGACTTCGCGACCGACGACTACCCGGCCGTGGTCGGCCTGGTCGGCGCCGGTCTGGGCGTCGCCGTACTGCCGGAGCTGGCGGTGGAGTCCGTACGGGCCAAGGGCGTGAGCACGGTGGCCGTGGAGCCGGCGGTGGAGCGGGAGGTCGTGGCGCTGACCCTGCCCGACCTGGCGCGCGTACCGGCCGTGGCGGCGACCCTGGCCGAACTGGAGCGGGCCGCCACGCGCTGACCGTACGGCGCCGGCGGGCGGCGTCGGCGTCGTACGGCCAATCGCGTGACGTTCCGGTCCGGGCGAAGGCTCGCGAAGGTCCGCGAAGGTTGCAGAAACGTTCCTTCGTGCGTTTCGGCGAACCGCGGATCAGTGCGGCGGAAGGGGTCCGATCGTGGTCGACGCGGGGATCAGGCGATGGCGCGCGCGTCCCATCAGCTCTTCGCGCTCATCCTCGGTGAGGCCGCCCCACACCCCGTAGGGCTCGCGGACGGCCAGTGCGTGCGCGGCGCATTCCGAGCGCACCGGGCATCTCATGCAGACCTCTTTAGCCGAGGCCTCGCGCGCACTCCTGGCCGCGCCCCGCTCGCCTTCCGGGTGGAAGAAGAGGGAGCTGTCGACCCCCCGGCAGGCGGCCAGCAGCTGCCAGTCCCAGAGGTCGGCGTTCGGTCCGGGGAGGCGGGAGAAATCTGCCATGGGTAGTCCTCTTGGTGCCGGTACTGAGACGGATACGGTCCAAGTCTCCACACCTACTGTCGTAGTAGATGTAAATATGACTCATTGGGAATCTAGCCTCAGACACGTGCCAAACGGAAGAAAAGCCGCCAAATAGGGCATAGCTCCAGATGGAGGACACGCCGAGAGTGGCACCCACGTCGTGTTCGCTTCCTCACGTAGAGTGCCGAAGGTGTCCGTCCGACCCGTAACTCTTTCGAGTGACCATCGTTGAGAGTGCGAAGGCGGTTGAACCAAGAAGTTCCCGGACAGGTGTCCGAGGGCATCGACCGCACAGGTGACGATACGTACCAGCCTGGAGGCTCAAGGTGACGCGCATCAGCAGCTGCGGAGGGCGGTCATGACTTCCGTCCTCGTCTGCGACGACTCCCCGCTTGCCCGAGAGGCGCTCCGTCGCGCGGTTGCCACCGTGCCCGGCGTCGAGCGTGTGACGACGGCTGCCAACGGCGAGGAAGTCCTCCGCCGCTGGGGTGCCGACCGCTCCGACCTGATTCTGATGGATGTACGGATGCCGGGGCTGGGCGGTGTGGAGACGGTGCGCCGACTGCTCTCGGCCGATCCGGGCGCCCGCATCATCATGCTGACGGTCGCCGAGGACCTGGACGGGGTGGCCCTCGCGGTCGCCGCCGGCGCCCGGGGCTATCTGCACAAGGACGCCTCGCGCGCCGAACTGCGGGCCACGGTCACCCAGGCCCTGGCCGACCCGACCTGGCGACTGGCCCCGCGCCGGCTCCGCTCGGCCGAGATGGGCGCCGCGCCCACGCTCACCGCGCGCGAGATCCAGGTGCTGGAGGGCATGAGCCACGGCCGGTCCAACGCGGAGATCGGGCGCGAGCTCTTCCTCTCCGAGGACACGGTCAAGACGCACGCCCGCCGGCTGTTCAAGAAGCTGGGCGCCTCGGACCGGGCGCACGCCGTGGCGCTCGGGTTCCGCTGGGGTCTGGTCCGCTGACCGCGGGACCGCAGGCCGGACGCTGAGAGCGGTCCCGTCCGCCACCGGCGGGCGGGGCGGCACGCCGAGCGCCCGGGCTGTGTGTCCGCCGGTGTGTCCGCCCGTGCGCCCGGCTGCCTTCGGCCGTCCGAGGCCGTCCGCGGCCGCCCCGGCCGTCCCTGCGCGTGCCCGTCGAGTGATCGTCGAGTGCCGGTCCGTTCCCGTCCCGCCGTACCCGGTGCGCACCCGGGGATGGGCGGGGCACAATCGGGGGACGTGTCGCTTCGCGCGCGATGCCGCATGCTTGAGGTGTGGCGCATTTTCTGGGATGGGGCCTCGGGGAGTATTCGGTCGAGCGGGAGGGGAGGGCGCAGTGACGAGTTCAGGCGCACCCGCTCATAACGCTTCGACGCACAACACGGGCCGTGGCGGCGCGAATGCTCCGGCGCCAAGGCACCATGGATTGATGCGCGACGACGAGGCCCCGGGGTCACCCACGGCCACAGGCTCCACCGGCGCCGCCAAAGGCGGCAGCGCCGGGGCCGTCAGCGCGCTCGTACGCCGAGCGGTCGAGGGTGACGAGCAGGCGACGCACGATCTGCTCGCCTTCGTGCACCCGCTGGCCATCCGCTACTGCAGAACCAGGCTCTCGCGGCTCCCGGGCGACGCCCGCCACTTCGTGGAGGACCTCGCGCAGGAGGTCTGCGTAGCCGTCCTGATGGCGCTGCCGCGGTACCGGGACACCGGCCGGCCCTTCGAGGCCTTCGTCTTCGCCATCGCCGCGCACAAGGTCGCCGACCTGCAGCGGGCTGCCATGCGGCACCCGGGCAGCACGGCCGTGCCCTCCGACGAGATGCCGGAGCGGCCCGACGACTCGCTGGGTCCGGAGGAGCGGGCGCTGCTGAGCAGCGACGCCGCCTGGGCCAAGAAGCTGCTGGCCAACCTTCCCGAGAACCAGCGCGAGCTCCTCGTACTGCGGGTGGCGGTCGGCCTGACGGCCGAGGAGACCGGACAGATGCTCGGGATGTCCCCCGGTGCGGTGCGGGTGGCCCAGCACCGTGCGCTCAGCCGGCTGCGCGCGCTCGCGGAGCAGTAGGCGGGGCGCGGGCCGGACCGGATCCCGGACCCCTGGATCCCCGGCTCCCTGCTTCCTCGTAGGAACAGACGAAACTTCTGCTTGACCTTGGTCGTGGAATGAGACGCGTCGGGATCCCGTTAGCATGGACATCCGCGCTGAGCAAGACCATTTGGGAAGGTGTCATGACCGCCGACGGAGTGCCCGACAAATTCGCCACGCTCGGACTGACCTACGACGACGTGCTGCTGCTGCCGGGCGCGTCGGACATGTCGCCTGATGCGATCGACACCTCTTCCCTGATCTCGCGCAACGTCCGCGTGAACGTGCCGCTGCTGTCCGCCGCCATGGACAAGGTCACCGAGGCCCGCATGGCCATCGCGATGGCCCGCCAGGGCGGCGTCGGCGTACTGCACCGCAACCTGTCGATCGCCGACCAGGCCAACCAGGTCGACCTGGTCAAGCGCTCCGAGTCCGGCATGGTCACCGACCCGATCACGGTGCACCCGGACGCGACGCTGCGCGAGGCCGACGAGCTGTGCGCGAAGTTCCGCATCTCCGGCGTGCCGGTGACCGACCCGGCGGGCAAGCTGCTCGGCATCGTCACCAACCGCGACATGGCCTTCGAGTCGGACCGCAGCCGCCAGGTGCGCGAGGTCATGACCCCGATGCCGCTGGTCACGGGCAAGGTCGGCATCTCCGGCGTGGACGCCATGGAGCTGCTGCGCCGCCACAAGATCGAGAAGCTTCCGCTGGTCGACGAGGCGGGCATCCTCAAGGGCCTCATCACGGTCAAGGACTTCGTCAAGGCCGAGAAGTACCCGAACGCCGCCAAGGACAAGGACGGCCGCCTCCTGGTCGGCGCCGCGGTCGGCGTCGCCGGCGACGCGTACGACCGCGCCCAGGCGCTGATCGAGGCGGGCGCCGACTTCATCGTCGTCGACACCGCCCACGGCCACTCCCGGCTCGTCGGCGACATGGTCGCCAAGATCAAGTCGAACTCCTCCGTCGACGTCATCGGCGGCAACATCGCCACCCGTGACGGCGCCCAGGCGCTGATCGACGCCGGCTGCGACGGCATCAAGGTCGGCGTCGGCCCCGGCTCCATCTGCACCACCCGCGTCGTCGCCGGCATCGGCGTCCCGCAGGTCACCGCGATCTACGAGGCCTCGCTCGCCGCGAAGGCGGCCGGCGTCCCGGTCATCGGCGACGGCGGCCTGCAGTACTCCGGCGACATCGCCAAGGCGCTCGTCGCGGGCGCCGACACGGTGATGCTCGGCTCGCTGCTCGCGGGCTGCGAGGAGTCCCCGGGCGAGCTGCTCTTCATCAACGGCAAGCAGTTCAAGTCGTACCGCGGCATGGGCTCGCTCGGCGCGATGCAGTCCCGCGGCGACCAGCGTTCCTTCTCCAAGGACCGCTACTTCCAGGAGGGCGTGGGCGGCGACGACAAGCTCATCCCCGAGGGCATCGAGGGCCAGGTCCCGTACCGCGGCCCGCTTTCCGCGGTCGTGCACCAGCTCGTCGGCGGCCTGCGCCAGTCGATGTTCTACGTCGGCGGCCGCACGGTGCCGGAGCTCCAGGACCGCGGCCGCTTCGTCCGCATCACGTCGGCGGGCCTCAAGGAGAGCCACCCGCACGACATCCAGATGACGGTCGAGGCACCGAACTACTCCCGTAAGGGGTAACCGGGCAGGCGGTGCCGAGCGCATGAGGGCGGGTCCGGAGCAGCCGGGCCCGCCCTTCGGCCGTCCGGCGCCCGGGGGACCGGCGCTGCGCGCCGTGCTGGGGCTCCGCCCCAGACCCCGCGCCTCAAACGCCGGCGGGGCTGAATACAGCGTCCGTACGGCGGCCACCGGAACGCGGGGCGCCGGGGTTCGGGGATACTGGACGGGCAGACCCAGAGGAAAGGCCACCACACGTGACTGAGATCGAGATCGGGCGCGGCAAGCGCGGCCGCAGGGCGTACGCGTTCGACGACATCGCCATCGTCCCGAGCCGGCGTACGCGGGACCCGAAGGAGGTCTCGATCGCCTGGCAGATCGACGCCTACCGCTTCGAGCTCCCGTTCCTGGCCGCCCCCATGGACTCGGTCGTCTCCCCGCAGACCGCCATCCGCATCGGCGAGCTCGGCGGCCTCGGCGTGCTGAACCTCGAAGGCCTGTGGACCCGGTACGAGGACCCGCAGCCGCTGCTCGACGAGATCACGGAGCTCGACGAGGACGCCGCCACCCGCCGTCTCCAGGAGATCTACTCCGCCCCGATCCAGGCGGACCTGATCCGGCAGCGCATCAAGGAGGTCCGCGACTCCGGTGTCGTCACCGCCGCCGCGCTCTCCCCGCAGCGCACCGCCGAGTTCTCCAAGGCCGTCGTGGACGCGGGCGTGGACATCTTCGTGATCCGCGGCACCACCGTGTCGGCGGAGCACGTCTCGGGCGCCGCCGAACCGCTGAACCTGAAGCAGTTCATCTACGAGCTCGACGTCCCGGTCATCGTCGGCGGCTGCGCCACGTACACCGCGGCCCTGCACCTGATGCGCACCGGCGCCGCGGGCGTCCTGGTCGGCTTCGGCGGCGGCGCCGCGCACACCACGCGCAACGTGCTCGGCATCCAGGTCCCGATGGCCACCGCCGTCGCGGACGTGGCCGCGGCCCGCCGCGACTACATGGACGAGTCCGGCGGCCGCTACGTGCACGTCATCGCCGACGGCGGCGTGGGCTGGTCCGGCGACATTCCGAAGGCCGTCGCCTGCGGCGCCGACGCCGTGATGATGGGCTCCCCGCTGGCCCGCGCCACCGACGCGCCCGGCAAGGGCCACCACTGGGGCATGGAGGCCGTCCACGAGGACGTGCCGCGCGGCAAGAAGGTCGACCTGGGTACGGTCGGCACCACCGAGGAGATCCTCACCGGACCGTCGCACACCCCGGACGGCTCGATGAACATCTTCGGCGCCCTGCGCCGCTCGATGGCCACCACGGGCTACAGCGAGCTCAAGGAGTTCCAGCGCGTGGAGGTCACGGTCGCGGACTCCCAGCACCGCCGCTGACCCGCTCCACCGCACGTACGAAGGGCCGGCTCCCCGGATCGGGAGCCGGCCCTTCGGCGTCACGGTGCACCAGGCGTGCCTGACCGGGCCGGCGGGCGCGCCGGCGGCGCCGGGCGGGCGGGTGGGCGGTCCGGCGTCGTGCTTCAGGCGCAGCCTCAGTCGCTGGCCTTCTTGGCCGCGCCGAAGGCCACGAAGCCGCCGATGACGAGGAAGACGTAGTCCATCGCGTCCACGGTCTCCTGCCGGATGTCGTTCAGGCCGCCGACGCCCGCCTTGTCGAGGACCTCGCCGAGGCTGACGTTGCCGTAGTCGGCCAAGGTCAGTGCGATGAAGAACAGCTGGCCGAGGTAGACGGCACCGAGGGAGAGGACCGCGCCGACCACGGGCAGCACCGGGTTCTTGCCGCCGAGCTTTCCGGCGGCGAAGCCGATCAGCAGGCCGACGCCGACCGCCGCGTAGCCGACCTGGCGGTCGATCGCGTTCATGATCCCGCCGTACGCGGCGGCCGCGACCAGGGCGGCGACCACGGCCGCGGCGATGCCCAGGCCGATGTTGCCGGTGCGGGCGGGCTCGGCGGGGTACGGGACGGCGGCGGCGTCGGACTCGGGTGCGGGCGGCTGGATGTGCTGGCTCATGGTGGAAATCCCCCCCAGGGATTCGGGCATACGGGTGTCCGCGGAGGTCGGCCGAGGACGTATGGATGAGATAAGTCGCCGCAGGCTAGCAGGCGGCTCCTATATCCGCTGACGCGTTTTCCGGGCTCTGACCGGGCTGGGTCCGGGGCTGTCCGGCCCGGTCAGAGTCGGTGCGCCGCCCCCGCCGGGCTGGCCCCGCGGGTGTCCAGCAGCAACTGCGCCTTCACCGCGAGGCCTTGGAGGTCGTACGTGCGGTGGTGCTGGAGCAGGATCGTCAGATCGGCGTTCGCGGCGGCCTCGTACAACGATTCGGCACGGGGGACGGGCCGGTCCCTGACGCGCCATCCGGCGACGTACGGGTCGTGGTAGCTGACCAGCGCCCCGAGGTCGAGCAGCCGGCTGGCGATCTCGCGGGCCGGTGCGCCCTCCTGGTCGCCGAGGTCGGGCTTGTACGTGACGCCGAGCAGCAGGACGCGCGCCCCGCGGGCCGATTTCCCGTGCTCGTTCAGCAGGGTGGCGGAGCGTTGGATGACGTACTGGGGCATCCGGCCGTTGATCTCCTGCGCCAGCCCGACCATGCGCAGGGGGTGGCCCGGGGTGCGGGTGGTGTGGGGGAGGTAGTTGGGGTCGAGGGGGACGCTGCGGCCGCCGACCCCCGGGCCGGGCCGGAAGGCCTGGAACCCGTACGGCTTGGTCTCGGCGCAGCGGATGACGTCCCAGAGGTCGACGCCGAGGTCGTGGCAGAGCACCGCCATCTCGTTCATGAGGGCGATGTTGACGTGCCGGTAGTTGGTCTCCAGGAGCTGTACGGTCTCGGCCTCGCGCAGGCCGCGCGCCCGGACGACCTTCTCGGTGAGGCGGGCGTAGAAGGCGTGCGCGGACTCGGTGCAGGCGGGGGTGAGGCCGCCGATCACCTTGGGCGTGTTGGCGATGCCGTGCGTCCGGTTGCCGGGGTCGAGGCGGCTGGGGGAGTACGCGAGGTGGAAGTCCCGGCCGGCGCGCAGTCCGGAGCCCTCTTCCAGGATGGGGCGCAGGTAGTCCTCGGTGACGCCCGGGTGGGCGGCGGATTCGAGGATGACGGTGGTGTGCGGGCGCAGCCGGGCGGCGAGCGTGCGGCCCGCCTCGCCGACGGCGGAGAGGTCGAGCGCGCGGTCGGCGCCGAGTTGGGTGGGGGCGCAGATGACGGCGGTGCGGACCCGGCCGAGTTCGGCGGGGTTGGTGGTGATCCGGAAGCCGGCGGCCGACATGCGGCGGATCTCGGCGGCGGTGAGGGTGGAGTCCGTGGCGGTGGCGGTGACCGCGGGCGTGGCCGTGGCCGGGTCCGCGGCCGTTGCCGGACCGCTGTCGTAGCCGACCGTCTCGATTCCGGCGGCGACGGCCGCCTGCGCCAGCGGGAGGCCGAGGTGGCCGAGTCCGATGACGGCGAGATCTGCGGGCATGGGGTGCCGTCCCTTCCCTGGCATGCATGAGGGGGCTGGGTGCGCAAGCCCTGTGGACCGTGCAGGTGGAGTGTGGAGCTGGCGCGATGTCAGACTAGGCGTATATATGACCGATGTGTCGTATTACGGGGCGATGGTCGCCGTTGTGTTGTCCACAGGCGGTGGCTGATGTCGGTACGGCGGGTCAGAATCGTGAGCGGGGGATGTGAGCGGGGTCACCCGCACCGAGCGGGAGAGCGATCCGCACCGACGGGAGGCAGCAGTGAGGACAGCGACACTGGGGCCGGTCCAGCGCGAAGAGGCGCTCGCCCGGATGGCCGAGCGGGAACTGGACGTGCTGGTGGTGGGCGCGGGCGTGGTCGGCGCGGGCACCGCGCTCGACGCCGCGACCAGAGGCCTCTCGACGGGGCTGGTGGAGGCCAGGGACTGGGCGTCCGGCACCTCCAGCCGGTCGAGCAAGCTGATCCACGGCGGCCTGCGGTATCTGGAGATGCTCGACTTCGCCCTCGTCCGGGAGGCCCTGAAGGAGCGCGGCCTGCTGCTGGAGCGGCTCGCTCCGCACCTGGTGAAGCCCGTCCCGTTCCTGTATCCGCTCCAGCACAAGGTCTGGGAGCGGTTCTACGCCGGATCGGGCGTCGCGCTGTACGACGCGATGTCGGTGTCCAGCGGGCACGGGCGGGGGCTGCCGGTGCACCGGCACCTGTCGCGGGGGCGAGCGCTGCGGGTGGCCCCGGCGCTGCGCAAGGACGCGCTGGTGGGCGCCCTGCAGTACTACGACGCCCAGATGGACGACGCGCGGTACGTGGCCACGCTGGTGCGGACGGCGTCGGCGTACGGGGCGCAGTGCGCCAACCGGGCGAGGGTGGTCGGCTTCCTGAGGGAGGGCGAGCGGGTCGTCGGGGCGCGCGTGCGGGACGTGGAGGGCGGCGGGGAGTACGAGATCCGCGCGCGGCAGGTCGTGAACGCGACGGGGGTGTGGACGGACGACACGCAGGCCCTGATCGGGGAGCGGGGGCAGTTCCACGTCCGGGCGTCGAAGGGCATCCACCTGGTCGTACCGAAGGACCGGATCCACTCCTCGACCGGGCTGATCCTGCGTACGGAGAAGTCGGTCCTCTTCGTCATCCCGTGGGGCCGGAGCTGGATCGTGGGCACGACGGACACGGACTGGGACCTGGACAAGGCGCATCCGGCGGCGTCCAGCGCGGACATCGACTACCTGCTGGAGCACGTGAACTCGGTGCTGGCCGTGCCGCTGACGCGGGACGACGTCCAGGGGGTGTACGCGGGCCTGCGGCCGCTGCTGGCCGGGGAGTCGGACGCGACGAGCAAGCTCTCGCGCGAGCACACGGTGGCGCATCCCGTGCCGGGGCTGGTGGTGGTGGCGGGCGGCAAGTACACGACGTACCGGGTCATGGCGAAGGACGCGGTCGACGAGGCGGTGCACGGGCTGGACCAGCGGGTCGCGGAGTGCGTGACGGAGGACGTGCCGCTGGTGGGGGCCGAGGGGTACCGGGCGCTGTGGAACGGGCGGGCCGGGATCGCGGCCCGGACGGGCCTTCATGTGGTGCGGGTGGAGCACCTGTTGAACCGGTACGGCTCGATGACGGACGAACTGCTGGACCTGATCGCGGCGGACCCGGGGCTGGGGCAGCCGCTGGGCGGGGCGGACGACTACCTGCGGGCGGAGGTGGTCTACGCGGCTTCGCACGAGGGGGCGCGGCATCTGGACGACGTGCTGACGCGGCGGACGCGGATCTCCATCGAGACCTTCGACCGGGGGACGCGGTCGGCGCGGGAGTGTGCGGAGCTGATGGCTCCGGTCCTGGGGTGGGACAAGCAGCAGATCGAGAAGGAAGTGGAACACTACGAGAAGCGCGTGCTGGCGGAACGGGAATCGCAGCGCCAGCCGGACGACCAGACGGCGGATGCCGCGCGGCTGGGGGCGCCCGACATCGTTCCGTTGTAACTCCGGGATGCGGAGGGGGGAACCGCGGACCCGGGGCGCCCGTCCGTTGCGGAGTGAGGAACAATGAGGGTTCTGCCGGGGCGGGTTACCGCACGGGTTTTCCCGGAGCGGCCCACCGGGGATCCCCGGGGCAGCAGGCGGCACGATCGCAGAGGGGACGCATGTCGAAGCCGGAGCACACCGAGTCGCCCGCCGAGTCGCCTGCGGCGAAGCAGGAGGCTGCGCGTGCGGCGAAGCCTGCCGCCTCGGCCGCGGCGGAGCGTGACGCCGGACAGGCGGCGAAGCCGGGGGCCGCGAAGCCTGCCGTCTCGCCCGCGGCCGAACCGGAGGGCACCGAGCCTGCCGCCTCGCCCGCGGCCAAGGCCGACCTGAGCAAGTCCACCGGTGCGTCTGCCGTGTCGGCGGAGGCGAAGGACAAGGAGCCGGCCGAGGTCGAGGCCGAGCCGGGCAAGCCCGCCGCAGGCGCCGCCGGGTCGGCGGCAGGCGCGGATGCGGACAGAGCCGGTGGCGGTGGGTCGCAGGACGCCAAGTCCGCGGGCTCGGCCGCGGTGGAGCCGGACCCGGGCAAGTCCGCCGGGGCAGCTACCGGCGCGAACCCCGTGGTCGAGAAGGCCGATGCCGTTGCCGCTGCCGTCAAGGCCGCAGCCGCAAAGGCCGCCGAGGGCGCGGGAGCCGAGGGGCGGTTGCTCGCACGCCGCTACCGGCTGCGCGAAGTGCTCGGCAAGGGCGGCATGGGCACCGTCTGGCGCGCCGAGGACGAGACCCTCGGCCGGACGGTCGCCGTCAAGGAACTCCGCTTCAGCACCGGCGTCGACGAGGACGAGAAGCGCCGCCTCATCACCCGTACGCTGCGCGAAGCCAAGGCCATTGCCCGGATCCGCAGCGGCGGCGCCGTCACCGTCTTCGACGTCGTGGACGAGGACGAGCGCCCGTGGATCGTCATGGAGCTCATCGAGGGCCCCTCGCTGGCCGAGTTCATCCGTGAACAGGGCCCGCTGACCCCCCACCGCGCCGCCGAGGTCGGCCTCGCCGTCCTCGACGTACTGCGCGCCGCGCACGGCCAGGGCATCCTGCACCGCGACGTGAAGCCGTCCAACGTGCTCATCGCCCGCACCGGCCGCGTCGTCCTGACCGACTTCGGCATCGCGCAGGTCGAGGGCGACCCCTCCGTCACCTCCACCGGCATGCTCGTCGGCGCCCCCTCGTACATCTCCCCCGAGCGCGCCCGCGGCCAGAAGCCCGGCCCGCCCGCCGACATGTGGTCCCTCGGCGGACTGCTGTACGCCGCCGTCGAGGGCGTGCCCCCGTACGACAAGGGCTCCGCACTCGCGACCCTCACCGCCGTGATGACCGAGCCGGTGGAGCCGCCCAAGAACGCGGGTCCGCTGACCGAGGTCATCTACGGACTGCTGGCCAAGGACCCGGCCCGCCGCCTCGACGACGAGCGCGCGCGGGCGATGCTCACCGCCGTCGTCAACGCGCCGGAGCCGGTGCCGGCTCCCGTCCTCGCCCCGGCCGTCGAGGAGACCCGGCAGATCTCGCTGGCCGACGCCAAGGAGGCCGCGGCCAAGGCCGCAGCCGAGAAGGCGGCCGAAAGGGCGGCCGAGAAGGCGGAGAAGGCGGAGAAGAAGGAGCGCGATCGGCTTGAGCGCGAGCAGCGCGATCGGGCCCGCGCGGCGCTGAAGGCGACCCGCAAGGCCGCGGCCGCCGCGGCGGCGGCCTCGGCGACCACGGCGGCCTCGGCGGCCGAATCCCCGGCCACCGCACCGGCGTCGGCCAGGCCCTCGCCGGTCGCGGCGCCGCTCACCGACGTCATGTCCCGCCGTACCATCGCCCTCGCGATAGCGGGTGTGGTCGTCGTGCTCGCCGTGATCGGTTCGCTCATCGCGTACGCGGTCAGCGGTGACGACGAGGCCGACAAGAAGAAGGAAGAGGGCAAGGGCGGCCCGGGTACGACGGTCTCCGGCAGCCCGAATCCCAGCTCGTCCGCGAAGACCGGCGAGACCGGCGCCACCTCAGGCAAGGGCGCCACCGCCAACGGCGGTGCCGGCAGCCAGCCGAGCCAGGGTCAGTCCCCGGGCGGGCAGCAGAGCCAGGGCACCAGCCAGGGGCAGAGCCAGGGCCAAGGACAGAGCCAGGGGCAGGGTTCGACTTCGGGCGGTCCGGGGGCCGGGCTCCCCGAGGGCTACGCGAAGGTGACGGACCCGGGGTTCCACTTCTCGATGGCGATGCCGTCGGGCTTCAAGGTGACGGGCATAGCCGGGGAGAACTCCGGCGCGATATACAGCCGTGACGGCGGCTTCCCGCGCATCCAGGTCGACTACACCGCCAGCCCCGGCAACGACGCCCGCGCCGCATGGGCCGAGGCGGTCGCCGGAACGGCGAGCAGCAGCACGAACTACCGCACGATCCGGATCGACCCGACGGAGTACAACGGCTACCCGACCGTCGCGGACTGGGAGTTCGAGCGGGAGCAGAAGGGCATCAAGGTCCGCGTGCTCAACCGCGGCTTCAAGGTGGACGCGAAGCACGGCTACGCCATCATGATCAGCTGCCCGGCGGACCAGTGGGACGCCCCGGAATGCACGACGATGCGCAACACGGCGTTCCAGACGTTCCAGCCCCTGGGCTGAACCGCTCCGCCGCGGCCGCAGAGCCGGCCGTCGCCGAGTGACGGGTACGGGTGCGGGTACGGGTGACGAGCCTTTGCAGGCTCGGGACGCGGGCGGCCTGCGCGACGTATCGTGGCAGTGGGGCCATGGGGGACGTGCGCCCCGGCACTCGGGGGAGGCGAAGTGGAGGACTACGCGGGCCGGATCCTGGCCGACCGCTACCGTCTGCCGCTGCCGCCGTCGGACGAGTACGAACTGGTCGAGACCCGCGCCTTCGACACGCGCAGCGGGCAGGAAGTCCTGGTACGGCAGGTGCCGTTGCCGGAGATCGTGGATGCCGAGCTGCTCGACGGGGAGACGCCGAGGCCTCCGGCGGCGGCCGGGGGAGAGCTCCCGGCCGTGCGCCGGGCGATCGCCGCGGCGCAGGCGGCCGCGTCCGTGCCGGACCATCCGCGGCTGGACCAGGTCTTCGACGTGTTTGCGGAGGGCGGGTCGCTGTGGATAGTGAGCGAGTTGGTGCCGGCGCGCCCGCTGGCCGCGCTGATCGCCGATGAACCGCTGAGCCCGTACAGGGCCGCCGAGGTCGCGGCGGACGTGCTGACGGCGCTGCGGGTGCTGCACGCGCACGGCTGGACGCACCGGAACATCACGGTGCGGACCGTGTTGATATGCGATGACGGCCGGGTCGTCCTGACGGGCCTGGCGGCGGGCGCCGCGGAGGACGCCCTGTGCGGCTACGACCCGGTCCCCCGGGAGTCCGTGCCCGCGCCCCATACCGAGTCCGAGCCATGGGACGACCGGCCGCCGCCTCCGCCTTCTCCGCCTTCTCCTGTCGGGACTGCGGGTTGGGGTCCGGGCTCGAACGGCAGGGCCGCCTTAGCCCGTGACCCTGGCAGGGGTGCGCCGCCCGGTGCGGCGCCCGGTGCGGGGTTGGACGTACTGGCTGTTCAGGGTGAGTCGGCGGGCGAACGGTCGGACGGTGGTCCGGGCGCGGCCGGTTATGCGCCTCTCGTGGCGCCCGGTTACGACACCGGCCCGCGGTACTCCGACCACATCACCCCCGGGGCGACGGGGGAGCGGCCCGACCTCAAGGCCGCCGCCCGGGCCGGGGCCATCGCCGCGTACCGGGCGGGGGCGCAGGCCGCCGCCGCGCGGGTCACCGAGCAGCGCAAGGGCGGGTCCGAGCCCGCGCCGGAGCCGAGGCCGCAGGGGTCGAACCTCCCGCAGGGGTACTCGTACCCGTACGGGGGGCCGGAGACCGGTACGAGTGCGCCCTGGCACGGGGCCACGCCGCGCCGGCAGGCCGCACTCCCGCCGGCCGAGCCGTCGGAGCAGGAGCCGGAGCAGGAGCCGGAGCCGTCGGAGCCGGAACCACAACAGGGGCCGGGGCCGGAGCAGGAGCCCGACTCGCGGCCCGACCCGGCGCCGGTCCGTCCCGCGCTGCCCGCGCAACTGGCCCTGCCCGAGGGCTACCGCCAGGCCGAAGCCCCGGATCCGACCGCCCACCTCCGCCCGGGCCAGCCCGGCCAGCCCCGCTCCCCGCACGGCACCGAGGGCCCGAGCATGGCCTCGTACCTGCCGTCCGGCGAGCCCGACCGGCTCCGGCCGAACGGGCCCGACGAGGCCTCGCCCGCAGCCGCGTACCCCCGCCCCGGCCGGGCCGGACCGCAGGGCGCCGAGCGCCGGGAAGCCGGGGGTTGGGGCGAGGGCGGGCTCCGGGGGCTGGGGGCCGAGCGGGCTCGGCTGACCCGGATGGCCGTGGTCGGCGCCGTCACCGAGCGGTGGGCTCCCGAGCAGGCCGGATCCGTCACCGGGCCCTGGCAGCTGGCCGCGCCCGTCGGGCCCGCCACCGACCTCTGGGGGCTCGGCGCGCTGCTGTACCGCGCCGTCCAGGGGCACGCCCCGTACCCCGAGGACAGCGTCACCGAGCTCGTCGACATGGTCTGCGCCGAGTCCCCGGCCTTCGCCGAGGAGTGCGGCCCGCTGCGCCCCATCGTGGAGTCGCTGCTGCGCCAGGACCCCACCGAGCGCCCCGACTTCGAGGAGCTCCGCGGCTGGCTGCGCTCGCTCGTACGGTCCGCCCCCGAGCCGGACGGCGACTTCGCCGCGCTCCCGATGCCGGAGCCGGATCCGGCGCGGCTGCCCGTCGTACGCCGACGGGGCGACCTGCACGGCCGCCACCGCAATCCCGCCGCCTCCCGCAAGCCCCGCTCCCTCGGGCGGACCCTCCTCCTCGGCGTCCTGGTCCTGCTCGCCGGGGCCGTGGCCTACGCCATCCTCTTCCTGCCGCGAAACGAGGAGCAGCAGCCGGCCGCCGTCGCCAAGCCCCCTGCGCAGTCCCAGTCTCAGTCCAGGTCCCCGTCCGCCTCGGCGCCGGCTTCTGCGTCGCCGAAGTCGACGCCCAGCCAGCCCGCCCCCGCTCCCCCCGGCTACACCACCCAACAGGACCCCGAGCACTTCGAGATCGCCGTCCCCAGCGGCTGGGAGCGGCGCGGGATGAACGAGGCCGGGCAGGTCCGGTACACCGACGGGGAGTACGTCCTGACCGTCGTCCCCGGCCGGGACAAGGTCGACGGAAATCCCGACCCGGCGACGTACCAGAAGGACAAGGAGCCGGAGCTGGCCCCGTACCGGTCCTCGACCTGGGCCAGCGGCGGCGACGTGAAGACGACGAAGGTCGGCAGCCAGCTCCGCGTCACCGGCCGGTACACGTGGATCGACGGCAACGGCCGCAGCGTCGTTGCCCGGAATTTCGTCGTGGCGCTCGGCGGCAGCTACCACGTCGTCATGGTGACCGGTCCGCAGGACGGCGAAGGCAAGGTCACCGAGGTCTTCGAAAAGGCCACGGGGAGTTACAAATCAGGCGGCTGAGGCCGACTGACGGTGACTCAGTACGGCGATTGCGTCACAGTGCTGCCGGAACCGCGCCTTCACGGTTCCGGGAGCCCCGGGCGCTCCGTAATCTGGCCCGAAGTGCACAGAGTGGCGGGGTTTCGTGGAACAGCAGACAGGTGCGGGCGCGGTGCTCGCTGGCCGGTACCGGCTCGTGGAGCCCATCGGCAGCGGCGGCATGGGCAAGGTGTGGCGCGCGCATGACGAGCTGCTGCACAGGACCGTCGCCGTCAAGGAACTGACGGCGGGTCTGTACGTGGCCCAGGCCGACCGGGAGGTGCTGCACGCCCGGACCCAGAAGGAGGCCCGGGCCGCGGCCCGGATCCAGCACCCGGCGGTCGTGGTCGTCCACGACGTACTGGAGCACGACGACCGGCCCTGGATCGTCATGGAGTACATCGACGGTCCCTCCCTCGCGGACGCGGCCAAGGCGGCCGGCCGGATCGAGCCCGCCGAGGCGGCCCGGATCGGTCTGCACGTACTGGGCGCGCTGCGCGCCGCGCACGCGGTCGGTGTCCTGCACCGGGACGTCAAGCCCGGCAACGTGCTGCTCGCCAAGGACGGCCGGGTCCTGCTCACGGACTTCGGCATCGCCGCGATCGAGGGCGACTCCTCCATCACGCGGACCGGCGAGATCGTCGGCTCCATCGACTACCTGGCTCCGGAGCGGGTCACCGGCGGGACCCCCGGCACCGCCTCCGACCTGTGGTCGCTGGGCGCGACCCTGTACACGGCGGTCGAGGCGCGCTCGCCCTTCCGCCGCACCTCGCCCATCTCCAGCCTCCAGGCCGTGGTCAACGACGAGCCGCCGGCGCTGCGCCAGTCGGGGGCCCTGGGCCCGGTCATCACGGCCCTGCTGCGCAAGGACCCCGACGAGCGGCCCTCGGCGCAGGAGACCGAGCGGATGCTGATCGAGGCGATGGAGGGCCGGCCGCCGAAGGCGGCGCAGGCGTACGTACCCACGCGCGCGGTGACTCCGGAGGAACTCGCCGACGCCGCCGAGGAAACGCGGCCGGAAGCGGAGCCCGCTCCCGCACCGGCCCCCGACCCGGCGCGTACCACCGCCCTGCCCGAACAGCCCGGCCCCGCGCCCGCACCGGCGGCCGCCGGCGGCCGGATCAAGCGGGCCGCCGCCGTCGCCCTCGTGGCGGCGCTGGTCGGCGGCGGGGCCGTCTTCGGCGTCCTGAAGTTCACCGGGGACGCGGAGGCGGGGAAGGACGGCGGCTCCGACAAGAACGCGAGCGCCCCCGACCAGCAGGACAGCGACGAAGAGGACGCCCCGCCCGCGGGCTACACCCAGGTCACCGACCCCACCGGCTTCACGCTCTTCGTCCCGGCGGGCTGGAAACGCCAGATGGACGGCGACCAGATCGACTACACCCCGGACAACGGGAAGCACTTCATCCGGATCGCCGCCGACCCGACCCCGGACTACGCGAACCCGTACGAGCACCTGCTCGACCTGGAGAAGCAGGTGGCGAAGCGGACGGACTACAAGAAGCAGCGGCTGAACCAGAACACCTTCCGGGACAGCACCCGGGCCGCGCTCTGGGACTTCAGCTGGACCGAGAAGGGCACGAACGCCGGACCGCGCCGGGCCATCGAGCAGATGTACGTCGCCCCGGACGGCACCGAGTACGCGATCTACATGTCGAGCCCCGTCGCCGACTGGAACACGACCCGCCAGCAGTTCGACGTCGTGCTCAGCGGCTGGGAGCCGCCCGCCGGGAAGCCCTGAGCTTTTCCGGGCCGATTCCGGCATCCTGCCAGCGATCGCTGGCAGAAATGGCAAAATCCGGTTACCGACGGGTACCCAAAGGCCCCCGGGCGGAATACGCTCACCGCCATGACGGACTCGCAGGCCCCGGCCCCCCTCCGCAGCGCACCGCAGCCCACCAACCCGGTCGCCCCCGCCCCGGCCGGTGCCCGTACCGCCGCCGACGTGGTGACCCCCGACCTGGTCACCCGGCTCACGCGCGGAGTGATCGGCTCCGGCCGGACCGCCAACCACACCCCCTTCACCGGGGCCAAGCTGGCGGACCTCCCCGAGGCCACCCCCGAGGACGTCGCCGAGGCCTTCGACCGGGCCCGCGCCGCCCAGGGCGCCTGGGCCGCCGTCCCCGTACGCAAGCGGGCCGCCGTACTGCTCCGCTTCCACGACCTGGTCCTGGCCCGCCAGGCCGAGGTGCTCGACCTCATCCAGCTGGAGACCGGCAAGGCCCGCCTGCACGCCCACGAGGAGGTCCAGGCCGTCGCCGTCGCGGCCCGCCACTACGGCCGCAAGGCCCCCTCGTACCTGCGCCCCAAGGGCCACACGGGCGCCATCCCCACCCTCACCAAGGTCACCGAACTGCGCCAGCCGCGCGGGGTCGTCGGCCAGATCGCCCCCTGGAACTACCCCCTCGAACTCTCCGTCGGCGACGCGCTGCCCGCCTTCGTCTCCGGCAACGCCGTCGTCATGAAGCCCGACACCGAGACCGCGCTCACCGCCCTGTGGGCCCGTGACCTGCTGATCGAGGCCGGACTGCCCGCCGAGGTCTTCCAGATCGTCCTCGGTGACGGACCCGTCGTCGGTCCCGAGGTGGTGCGGCACGCCGATTACGTCTCCTTCACCGGCTCCACCCGCACCGGCCGCGAGGTCGCCCAGGGCGCGGCCGCCCGCCTGGTCGGGGTCACCCTCGAACTCGGCGGCAAGAACGCCATGCTCGTCCTCGCCGACGCCGACATAGAGAAGGCCTCCGCGGGCGCCGTCCGCGCCTGCTTCTCCTCCGCCGGCCAGCTGTGCATCTCCATCGAGCGGCTGTACGTCCACGCCTCCATCGCCGACGCGTTCGTCGAGCGCTTCGCCGCCCGTACGAAGGCCATGCGGCTCGGCGCCTCCCTCGCGTACGGCGCGGACATGGGCTCGCTGGTCGGCGAGCGCCAGCTGGAGACCGTACAGCGGCACGTCGACGAGGCCGTCGCCAAGGGCGCCACCCTGGTCGCGGGCGGCGCCGCCCGCCCCGACATCGGCCCGCTCTTCTACGAGCCCACCATCCTCGACGGGGTCGAGGCGCCGATGGCGGTCTGCGGCGAGGAGACCTTCGGCCCGGTCGTCTCCATCTACCGGTTCACCGACGAGGACGAGGCGATCGCGCAGGCCAACTCCACCGCGTACGGGCTCAACTCCAGCGTCTGGACCAAGGACGCCCGCCGCGGCCACTCCGTCGCCGCCCGCCTGCGCACCGGCACCGTCAACATCAACGAGGGCTACGCCCCTGCCTACGGCAGCGCCCAGGCGCCCATGGGCGGCATGAAGGACTCCGGCCTCGGCCGCCGGCACGGCTCCGAGGGCATCCTCAAGTACACCGAGGCCCAGACCGTCGCCCACCAGCGGCTGCTGCCGATGGCGCCCTCGCTGGGCATGGACGACGAGAAGTACGCGGCGTTCATGACGCGCAGCCTCAAGGTCATGAAGACGCTCCGATTCCGTTAGGCACCACCGCTCGGGGAGGCACCGCAGTGTCGGACAACACCGACGAGAACGACAGCGACAGCGACAGCGAGAACGAGTACGACTACGACGTCATCGTCATCGGATCGGGCTTCGGAGGTTCGGTCTCGGCGCTGCGGCTGACCGAGAAGGGGTACCGGGTCGGCGTCCTGGAGGCGGGGCGCCGGTTCACCCGCGAGAGCCTGCCCCGCAACAGCTGGGACCTGCGGAACTACCTGTGGGCCCCGGCCCTCGGGCTGTACGGGATCCAGCGGATCCACCTGCTCGGCAACGTGATGGTGCTCGCGGGCGCCGGGGTGGGCGGGGGCTCGCTCAACTACGCCAACACCCTGTACGTGCCGCCCACCGCCTTCTTCGAGGACCGGCAGTGGGCGTCCATCACGGACTGGCGCGAGGAACTCGCCCCGTACTACGACCAGGCCAAGCGGATGCTCGGCGTACGCCTGAACCCCACGATGACCCCCTCCGACGTCCACCTGAAGGCCGCCGCCGAGAAGATGGGCGTCGGGGACTCCTTCCACATGGCCCCGGTCGGCGTCTACTTCGGCGACGGCGCGGACGCGGACGGCGTCGACGGCGATGGTGCCCGCACGGCCCGCCCCGGCGAGGAGGTCCCCGACCCGTACTTCGGCGGCGCCGGTCCCGCCCGCAAGGCCTGCACCGAATGCGGCGAGTGCATGACCGGCTGCCGCCACGGCGCGAAGAACACCCTGAACGAGAACTACCTCCACCTCGCCGAGCGCGCCGGAGCCGTCATCCACCCGATGACCACCGTCACCGCGCTCGCCGAGCACCCCGACGGCGGCCACCGCGTCCGCACTGTCCCGACCGACGCCCGCCGCCGGGGCAGCTCCAAGGAGCTGCGCGCCCGTTACGTGGTCGTCGCGGCGGGCACGTACGGCACCCAGACCCTGCTGCACACCATGAAGGACAACGGGCTGCTCCCGCGGATCTCGGACCGGCTCGGCGAGCTGACCCGGACCAACTCCGAGGGCCTGGTCGGCGCGCAGACCGACGACCGCCGATACCGCAGGCGCCACGGCCGAGGCCCCGGCAAGGAGCAGCGCGCCGACTTCACCCGGGGCGTCGCGATCACCTCGTCCGTGCACCCCGACGCCGACACCCACATCGAGCCCGTCCGCTACGGCAAGGGCTCCAACGCCATGGGGTTCATGACCGTCCTCCAGGTGCCGTACAGCAGGCACCGGGTGCGGGCCTGGTTCGCCCGGACCGCGAAGCACCCGGTGCAACTGGCGCGCTCGCTCTCCAACCGGCGCTGGTCGGAGCGGACGATCATCGGGCTCGTCATGCAGTCGCTGGACAACTCGCTGACGACGTACCGCAAGCCCGGCGGCCTCGGGAAGGGGCTGCTCACCGCCCGCCAGGGGCACGGCGCCCCGAACCCGGTGCAGATCAAGGAGGCCACCGAGGCGGCCACCCTGCTGGCCGAGGAGATCAACGGCTTCCCCGGCAGCAACATCGGCGAGCTGATGGGCACCCCGCTGACCGCGCACTTCCTCGGCGGCTGCCCGATCGGCGCCGGTGCCGAGGAGGGCGTGGTGGACCCGTACCACCGCCTGTACGGGCACCCGGGGATCTCGGTGGTGGACGGCTCGGCGGTCTCCGCGAACCTCGGCGTCAATCCGTCGCTGACGATCACGGCGCAGGCGGAGCGGGCGATGTCGTACTGGCCGAACAAGGGCGAGCAGGACCCGCGGCCGGAGCAGGGCGCGGCCTACACCCGCCTGGCGGCGGTGGAACCGGCTCGTCCGGCGGTCCCGAAGGAGGCCTTCGGGGCGCTGCGGCTGCCGCTGCTGCTGCCGGTACCGGAGGTTCCGAAGAAGGCCTGAGCCCGTGACACGTGTCGCGGCGGCGGGTTCTGCGCTCCCCCTCCGAGCGCAGACCCCGCCGCCGCGTACATAAGTGACAGGTGATCAGTCCGGATGGTTGCATGTGATGCCCGTCACGCTCCGAAGGGGGCAACCGAGACCCGTACTCGGCGGTCTCGATCTTCATGGACAAGCGCATCTCCCTTTTGGCCGCTACTGGCTTGGCGGCGCTGAGCCTCGGCGCGGCCGCCCCCGCGCTCGCCGCGGAACCGGTCTTTCCGCTCGGCGGCCCCTCCGCACTGGTGCTCCAGCCGTACCCGGACACGGGCGCCTCGAAGGAGCGCAGCCTGCACTACGAGCTGGCCTACGTGGGCCCCGGGAACAGCTTCCCGGGCGAGTTCACCGTCACCGTCGACCTGACCAAGGCCGCCGCGGTGGCGTCGGTCCGTCTCGACCCGGCCAAGCCCAGGCCGAACTGCACGACGAGCGCCACCGCGATCGTCTGCAAGCAGCAGGGCCTGTCGGCCGGGAACCCGGGCGGCAACACGTTCGACCTGCTCGTCTCGGCCGCGCAGGGCAGCAAGAACGGTGTGAGCGGTGAGATCGCCGTCACCGGCAAGGTGGCGGGCGCGAGCGTCACGCCGGTCACCACCAAGCTGACCGTCGGCGGCCCCGACCTGCACCTGGGCGAGCTGAAGCCCAAGGCCGAGGTGACGGCCGGTGAGCAGCAGGACCTGCCGCTGGCCTTCGCGAACCGGGGCACGCTGCCCGCCGGGTCGGTGGCGCTGGAGCTGGACACCTCGGCCGGCCTGGAGCCGGCGGAGACGTACGACAACTGCCGGCGGCAGGACCACGGCGGCATGGGCGCCACCACGGTGTGCCTCGTCGAGGGCGAGTTCCTGCCCGGCGAGTCCTACCAGCTCGCCCCCGACTCCCCGCTGCACCTCAAGACCACCGAGCGCGCCTACCAGGACCGGCTGCGGTACGGGGTCGTCCCCGACCCGGCGCCGGTCAAGGACGCGCCCGAGGGCAAGCCGGCGACCGGCAAGAAGCTGAAGCTGGTCAAGGCGTCGGCCGCGGTGCCGGTCACCGACTCCAACCTGGCCGCGCGGGACGCCAGGCGAGCCGAGGACACCGACCTGAACCCGCGCGACAACGAGCGCATCTTCGAGTTCACCGCCAAGGGCGCCCGGGCCGACTTCGAGGCGGTCACCGCCTCGCCCTCCGGAAAGGTGGGCGACACGGTCGTGGCCGAGCTCGGCTTCCGCAACAAGGGCCCGGCCGTGATCAGTCACCTGCGCTCGGGCGAGAGCGTGGCCCGTACCGACATCGTGATGCCGGCCGGAGTCCAGGTCACGGACGTGCCCCGGAACTGCCGCGCGGTCAACGCGGACGGCAGCGACCGCACGGAGCAGCAGGGCGCGCCGCGCTACTTCTGCGACGGCGGGACGTTCGCGGACGTCCCGGGTGCGTACACCGGCCGGTTCTCGATGAAGATCGAGAAGGCCGTGGCGGACGCCAAGGGCTCGGTCACCGTCGGCGAGCCGGTCGCGGGCGGCACCAAGCCGCTCGCCTTCGACCCGGTCGGGGGCAACTCCAAGGCCGTGTTCGTGGTCGAGGTCAAGGGCGGTACGAGCCCGAGCCCGTCCGGCTCGGCCTCCGCGTCGCCGTCCCCGTCGGCCTCCGCCTCGCCCTCGGCGTCGGTCTCGCCGAGCGCGTCCGCGTTCGCGTCCGCCGCCGGCGGTACGGGCGGCAACCTGGCCTCGACCGGCAGCTCCGTCGGCCCGATCGCGCTGGGCGCGCTGGGCGCGGTGGCCGTCGGCGGTGCGCTGTACGTGGGAGTCCGCCGCCGCTCGGGCGGGCACGCGTAGGCGCGTAGACGCAGAGAACGGCCGGCCGGGGGCGTCCCCCTGGCCGGCCGTCCTTTTTGGGGTGACCGGGCTGCTGTCCCCTGCCGTCCGGTCACGCGAAGGAGCGAGGTCCCACGACGCACGCCCCGAGGGGCCGTACGTCTCATCGCTCCCGAAGAGCCACGCGTGGTGCTGCGGTCCCGCGCCTGGCTGGCGCGGCCATCCACACCAACGAAGGGCGCCGGGGCCGGTCACGGTCCGGACGAGTGACGAACAGGCGTAAGACCCTGAACGGGCGCAAAGCCCGGTAACGGGCCTCAGACCCGGCCGCGGCACAGCTCCAGCAGCGTCATCGCGAGGGCGGTCCCCGGCTTGCCGAGGGCGTCGCTCCAGTGCGCGAGCACCTCCATCTCGCGCGAGAGGTGCACCCGGCGGCCGCCCGAGGCGATCCGGGCGTCCTGGATGACGGTCGAGACGGCCATCCGCTCCTGGATCAGCCCGATGATCCGGTCGTCGATGGCGTCGATCCGCTCGCGGGACTCGGCGATCAGCTGCGCGGGGGTGGTGGTCACGGTCATGTTCTTACTCCTGTGGGTCGTGCCGTCAGGAGCGGAAACGCCAGAGCGCCCCGGTCCTGTCGGACCGGGGCGCTCTGGGAAGTCAGCGGCTCAAGCGAGCATCACACGGACCCATGGCGACCGGACCGGCCGGTGCCATAGGTAAAGAGGAAGCTCAGCTGCTTGCGCATGAACCGGATTATGTCGGCCCACCCCCCTGCGGGCCAACCCGGCCCGGATCGTGAGACGGCCCGTGACGTGGACCTCGGATGGTGCGACAAAGTGGCGGGCGGCGCCACCGGTAGAATCGACAAAACAGCCACCCTCTTCCGCCGGAAGGCCGCCCCGTGCCAGAAGCACCCTCCGCCGCCCACGACAGCGCCCCGGACACGGTTCTCGTCGTCGACTTCGGCGCCCAGTACGCCCAGCTCATCGCCCGTCGCGTCCGCGAGGCACGGGTCTACAGCGAGATCGTCCCCAGCACGATGCCGGTGGCCGAGATGCTCGCCAAGGACCCGAAGGCGATCATCCTCTCCGGCGGCCCGTCCTCCGTGTACGAGGAGGGTGCTCCGCGCCTGGACGACGGCCGCGCCCTCTTCGAGTCCGGCGTCCCCGTCTTCGGCATGTGCTACGGCTTCCAGCTGATGGCGACCACCCTCGGCGGCACCGTCGACAACACCGGCGCCCGTGAGTACGGCCGGACGCCGCTCGCCGTCTCCAAGGCCGGCTCCACCCTCTTCGAGGGCACCCCCGAGAACCAGTCGGTGTGGATGTCCCACGGCGACGCCTGCTCCGCCGCCCCCGAGGGCTTCACCGTCACCGCGTCGACGAACGTCGTCCCGGTCGCGGCCTTCGAGAACGACGAGAAGAAGCTGTACGGCGTGCAGTACCACCCCGAGGTGATGCACTCCACGCACGGCCAGCAGGTGCTGGAGCACTTCCTCTACCGCGGCGCCGGCCTGGAGCCCACCTGGACCACCGGCAACATCGTCGAGGAGCAGATCGCGGCCATCCGCGAGCAGGTCGGCGACAAGCGCGCCATCTGCGGCCTCTCCGGCGGCGTGGACTCCGCGGTCGCCGCGGCCCTCGTCCAGAAGGCCATCGGCTCCCAGCTGACCTGCGTGTACGTCGACCACGGCCTGATGCGCAAGGGCGAGACCGAGCAGGTCGAGAAGGACTTCGTCGCCGCCACCGGCGTGCAGCTGAAGGTCGTCGACGCGCAGGAGCGCTTCCTGACCGCTCTGGCCGGGGTCTCCGACCCGGAGACCAAGCGGAAGATCATCGGTCGCGAGTTCATCCGCGTCTTCGAGCAGGCCCAGCTGGAGATCCTCCAGGAGGACGGCCCGGCGGTGGCCTTCCTGGTCCAGGGCACCCTGTACCCGGACGTCGTCGAGTCCGGCGGCGGCACCGGCACCGCGAACATCAAGTCCCACCACAACGTCGGCGGCCTGCCCGACGACATCGAGTTCGAGCTCGTCGAGCCGCTGCGCCAGCTGTTCAAGGACGAGGTCCGGATGGTCGGCCAGGAGCTCGGCCTGCCGGACGAGATCGTCCAGCGCCAGCCCTTCCCGGGCCCGGGCCTGGGCATCCGCATCGTCGGCGAGGTCACCAAGGAGCGCCTGGACCTGCTCCGCGAGGCCGACGCCATCGCCCGCCACGAGCTGACCGCGGCCGGCCTGGACCGTGAGATCTGGCAGTGCCCGGTCGTCCTGCTCGCGGACGTCCGCAGCGTCGGCGTCCAGGGCGACGGCCGCACGTACGGCCACCCGATCGTGCTGCGCCCCGTCTCCTCCGAGGACGCGATGACCGCGGACTGGACGCGCATGCCGTACGAGGTGCTCGCGCGGATCTCCACCCGCATCACCAACGAGGTGCCGGACGTGAACCGCGTCGTCCTCGACTGCACGAGCAAGCCCCCGGGCACCATCGAGTGGGAGTAGTCCCCGCCCGATGCCCGTGACGAAGCCGCCGTTCCCCCGGGAGCGGCGGCTTCGCCGCGTGTATGGCCACTTGGTGCGGCCGCCGGTACCTTGCGCGGCGAGCCGAAGGAGGGGGTCATGCCGGATCAGCCCGTACCCGCGCCGGTGCCCGTACCCGCACCCGTACCGGTGGACCGGCTGCGGTTCGCGCTGCCGCCCGTCCACGCAGACCCGGCCGAGGAGCGCGCGTACCGCAAGGAGCGGCTCGCCGGGGCGCTGCGGCTGTTCGGCCGCCTCGGGTACGAGGACGGGGTCGCCGGGCACATCACCGTGCGGGACCCGGAGTTCGCGGACTGCCACTGGGTGAACCCGTTCGGGCAGGCCCTGTCCGCACTCACCGCCGACGACCTGCTGCTCGTCGACGGGGACGGGCGCGTGCGCCGGGGCGGGCACCGGGTCAACGAGCTGGCCTTCGCCGTGCACGCGGCCGTGCACCGGGCCCGCCCCGACGCGGTGGCGGTGGTGCACGCGCACGGCCCGTACGGCAGGGCGCTGGCCGCGCTCGGGGAGCTCCTCGCCCCGATCAGCGAGGAGGCCTGCGCCTTCTACGAGGACCACGCGCTCCTGGACGGGTTCGCCGGGCCGCAGGACGGCGGGCGGATCGCCCGCGCCCTGGGCCCGTACAAGGCGCTCGTCCTGCGCAACCGCGGGCTGCTGACGGTCGGCGACTCCGTGGACGCGGCGGCCTGGTGGTTCATCGCGGCGGAGCGGGCGGCGCAGGTGCAGCTGATCGCGCGGGCCGCCGGGAAGCCGGTACCGATCGACCACCGCGCGGCGCTCGCCGCCCGGGAGCGTTTCGGCACGGATCTCGCCGCCTGGGTCAGCTACCAGCCCCTCTGGCAGACCGTCGCCCCTTGACACGACTGGGCCGGGCGGGTGACGTCAACATCATGAACGGTTAATCACCTGCTCTGACATCGTGCGCAATCCGGAGCACTGCCGCAGTGGTGCACAATTCGCTGGCATTGCACCGTAGTTCAGAGAGGCGGCACGCACGTGGCTGTCCAAGAGATGTCCCGAAGCACCCACGGCGGCGCCTGCACCTGCGACGACTGCCCGCACGGCGCCCAGGAGGGGCACCGGCGCGCCGTCGCCGCGTTCACCGAGAAGCGGGACGAGTTCGCGGCCGGCCAGGGGCTTCCGGCCGCGGTGGCCCGGTCCGCCGGGGCGTCCCGGCAGTGGGTCTCCGACGAGCTGACCCTGTCGGCCCGTACGGTCGCCGACCGGGGCCGGGAGGCCGGCAACTCCTGGCTGTACCTGTTCTCGCGGCGGGCCGTGCTCGCCGTGTGGATCGCCGCCGGGGTGCTGCTGCTGGTGCAGGTCGGCACCGCGCTCGGCACCGGCTGGTCCACGGCCCGCACCGCCGGGCTGCTCGCAGCGGTGGTCCTGGCCGGGCTGCTCACGGTCGCCGCCCGCGCCCAGTCGCTGCGCGGCGGGCTGCTCGCCCCGCTGGTCGGCGAGGACAACCGGCTGTCCACCTCGAAGGCGGTGCCGAGCGCCTGGGTGGTGCTGACGGCGTTCGCCGCGCTGTTGCCCGCGCTGCGGCTGGCGGCCTCGCCGCCCGGCCCGGGGCGCCAGGCCCTGTACGCGGGGCTGGCGCTCGGGCGGGCGCTGCCGCTGCTGGCGGTGGTCGCGCTGACCTCGGGCGTGGCGGTGCTGGTGCGCCGGGTGGTCACCGTACGGATCATGGGCCAGCGGATGCAGAAGCTGCCGGCGGACCGGCCGCGCGGGGTGGACCTGCTGACGGACGACGCGGGCCGGGGGAGCTTCCCGGACGCGCAGTACGTGCTGGTCTCCACGGTGGTTCTGGCCTTCGCGGCGGTGTCGATGGCCCGGTTCCCGGACCGGCTGCCGAGGCTGCCGTGGGCGCTGGCCATGCTGGTGGCCCTGTCGGCGGCGGTGTACCTGGCGGCGAAGTACGCCGAGGTGACGCGACCGCTGATCCTGTCGGTGGTCCGCAGACGGGAGCCCGGCGACCTCGACGCGGCCATCCGGCCGGGCGACGACATCGAGATCCGCGGTGTGGGCTTCGTGCCGCCCGGGGCGCAGACGCCGGAGATGCTGGCCCGGTTGGTCGTACGGGTCGGGGCGGTCCACGTGCACGTGCCGCTGGTGCCGGTCGCGGGCGGGTTCACCAACCCCTCGGACTCGACGCTGACGGTACCGGTCCCGGCGGAAGTGGAACCCGGACGCATCGAGGTGCAGGTGGTGACGGCCGCCGGAGTGGAATCCAACCGCTGCACCATCGACGTGGCCGAGTGAACCGGGGTACACATGGGACGTGACCCGAACTGATGTCCCTTCCACCGGTCCCTCCGGCTCGTCCGGGTCGACCGGCTCGCCGGGCCGTTCCGGACTGCGGGAACAGGCCGCCCGGTACGCCCTGCTGCCGCTGCGGATCTTCCTCGGCGTGACCTTCGTCTACGCGGGCCTGGACAAGCTGACCGACTCCGCGTTCCTGTCCGCCTCCGGCGCCGGCTCCATCGGCGAGCAGATGCACGGTGTGCGCGACACCTCAGCGATCCCGGCCCTGGTGGACTGGACGCTGCTCTCGCCCGTCGGATTCGGTGCGCTGCTGGCAGTCGGGGAGCTCCTGGTGGGCCTGGGCACCCTGGCCGGCCTGCTGACCCGGATCGCGGCCACCGGCGGAGCGCTGATCTCGCTCAGCCTGTGGCTCACGGTGTCCTGGCAGGTGACCCCGTACTACTACGGCAACGACCTGGTCTACCTGATGGCCTGGATCCCGATGATCATGGCGGGTGCGCCCTATCTCTCGCTGGACTCGCTGATCCGGTCGCGCCGGTCCCGGCGCACGGCGTAGGTCACCACCCCCACCAGCGCGGCCAGGCAGAGCCCGCCCATGGTCATCGGGATGACCAGGAACCAGGGCAGATCCGCCTCCCCGGTCGCGTCGAGCAGGTAGAGCACGCCCGCCGCCACCAGGATCAGGCCGGCCAGCAGCCGACCGGGCTGGAACTCATGACGCGGCACGGGCCACCTCCACCTGTCCGACACCTGCGTTCAGGTGCAGCTCGATCGTTCCCCCGGCCTCGGTGCCGGCGGACGGCTTCAGGGTCGCCTGCTGGGTTTCGCCGCCGCTCTTGATGCGTACGTCCTGGCTGGTCTCCCCGGGCATGTGGATGTCGCCCAGCTTCACCGAGACGTCGGCCTGCGCGGTGACCTCGCGGGGCACGATCACCTTCAGCCGGCCGGCCTCCACGGAGGCGCGGACGGACAGCGTGGTGCCCTTCGGTACGTCCAGCCGGCTCAGGTCCAGCGTGGCCAGCCCGGTGCCCGCCGTGTAGACGGGTCCGACGTCGGCCACCGCGGCCGGCCGCCATTCCACGGACTTCCAGTCGGTGCCGATCTCGCGGGGCAGCGCGGAGGCGCCGGCCAGCAGCCCGGCGGTGATCATCGCCAGCAGGACGGTGCCGAAGCCGGTACGGCCCTTGACGGAGCTGACCGCGAGGCCCAGCCCGAAGACGGCGAGCGACGAGGCCAGACCCATCTGCAGCGCGTGCGAGAGGGTGCTGCCCTGCCAGACCGCGGCGGTGGCGGCGCCCCCGGCCAGCAGCGCCAGGACGAACACCCGGCCGCCGATCCCGCCGCGCGGGACCTTCGGCGCGGCGGCCCGCTCGGGGGCCTGCGGGGCGCGGCCGCCCCCGATGTTCCGCGCGGCGTTGGCATCGGCGGAGTCGTCCGGCCCCCACAGGTACCCGGTGGATCCCACGGGGCCGGTCGTGCCGTCCTTGACCAGCGGGTCCCGCCACCAGGACGGGCTGCCGGGCACGGGCGGAGCCTGGGTCTCCGGCGGAGCCGGGCGGTGCGCCGCCTGCGGCTCGGCCTCGGGGGCGGCGGCCTTCCGGCGGCGCTGCGACCAGTACGAGGCCCCGCCGAGGGCCAGGATGACCAGGACGGAGAAGACGGCCAGCCCGCCGTTGTCCAGCATCGACAGGAACAGCGCGCAGCCGACCAGGGCCGCGAACACCGCGGCCAGGGTGGCGCCCTCGACCCGGCCGGTCAGCAGTTTCTTCGCCTCGCTGTCCTCCTCGCCCTCCACCGGGAGCAGCAGCCACGCGAAGCCGTAGAAGATCAGGCCGACCCCGCCGGTGACCGCGAGGACGCCGAGCACGATCCGGAAGATCACCGGGTCCAGGTCGAAGTACCGGCCGAGGCCGCCGCACACGCCCGCGAGGACCTTGTCGCGCTTGCTGCGGCGCAGCGGCAGCCGGTCGGCGGCGCGGTCTGCGGGCCGGTCTGCGGGCCGGTCGCCCGGCGGCGGGGCCGTACCTGTCGGCGGCGGGGAGTCGTGCTTGGTCATGGCTCCATGGTGGCAACCCGCCGCGCCCCGCGGCACCGGGCACGACCCTGGCACGACCCTGATATCCCCCTGACAGAACTGGGGGGCTGCCCTGATGTTCCGTACGCCGCCCGCGTGTGACCATCAATGGCATGCCCGTCTCCACCGCCCCCCGTCCCCCGCATGCGGCAGACGCCGACGAACCGCCTCAGCGCAAGCTCTACCGCAGCGCCGACGGCCGGATGCTCGGCGGTGTCGCGCGCGGTCTCGCCGGGCACCTCGGGCTGCCGGTCGTCTGGGTCCGGCTCGCGTTCCTCGGCCTGTTCATGTGGGGCGACGGGCTCGGCGTACTGCTGTACGCCGCGTTCTGGGTCTTCGTACCGCTGGGGGTCGGCGGCCGCACCGGGCACCGCTCCTTCTTCGAGACCCTCCCCGACGGCAGCCGCCGCCTGCGCAAACCCGACCGGGGGCAGATCACCGCCCTCATAGCCCTGTGCATCGGCGCCGGCATCTTCATCTCCAAGGTCCAGCTCGGCGGCACCTCCGGCCGGTACGTGTGGCCGACGCTGCTGGTCGGCGCCGGTGTGGTCCTCGTATGGCGCCAGGCCGACAATGCCCGCCGCGCCCACTGGGGCGCCGCCGCCGGTCGCAACGCGCGCCTGCTCCAGATGGCCCGCGGGTTCGCCGGGGTCGCCCTGGTCGGCGTCGGCCTGACCGTCTTCATCGTCGTACGCGGCTCGGCCGCACAGCTCGGCAACGTACTGACCGCCGCCCTCGCCGTCCTCGTCGGCACGGCCCTGCTCGCCGGCCCCTGGCTGATACGGATGACCCAGGACCTCTCCGAGGAGCGCCTCATGCGCATCCGGGCCCAGGAGCGCGCCGAGGTCGCCGCCCACGTGCACGACTCGGTGCTGCACACCCTGACCCTGATCCAGCGCAACGCGGAGGACGTCGGCGAGGTGCGCCGCCTCGCCCGCGCGCAGGAGCGGGAGCTGCGGAACTGGCTGTACAAGCCGGAGGGAACCGGCAAGGACGAGGCCGAGGAGCCCACCACCCTCGCGGAAGCGGTCAAGAAGACGGCCGCCGAGGTGGAGGACCACCACGGGGTCCCGATCGAGGTCGTCGTGGTCGGCGACTGCCCGCTCGACGAGAGGCTCGGTGCACAGATCCAGGCCGCGCGCGAAGCGATGGTCAATGCCGCCAAGTACGGTGGCGAGGGCGGGCCGGTGCAGGTGTACGCCGAGGTGGAGGGGCAGACGGTGTTCGTGTCCGTACGGGACCGGGGGCCGGGCTTCGACATCGACGCGGTACCGGACGACCGCATGGGCGTACGAGAATCGATCATCGGCCGGATGCAGCGCAACGGCGGGACCGCACGGCTGCGGTCCGCGCCCGACGGCGGCACGGAAGTCGAGCTGGAGATGGAGAGGGCGGCGAACGCAGCATGACCGAGGAGACGACCGGCAGCACGGTGGCGGACAGGCACGTCCGGGTGGTGCTCGTCGACGACCACCGGATGTTCCGCGCGGGCGTGCAGGCCGAGATCGGCGAGACCGCCCGGACCGGGGTCGAGGTCGTCGGCGAGGCGGCCGATGTGGACCAGGCCGTCACCGTCATCACCGCCACCCGCCCCGAGGTGGTCCTGCTCGACGTGCACCTGCCCGGCGGCGGCGGGGTCGAGGTGCTGCGGCGCTGCGCCCCGCTGATGGCGGCCGCCGAGAACCCGGTGCGGTTCCTGGCCCTGTCGGTGTCGGACGCCGCCGAGGACGTCATCGGGGTCATCCGAGGCGGCGCGCGCGGGTACGTCACCAAGACCATCACCGGGACCGACCTGGTGAACTCGGTCTTCCGGGTGCAGGAGGGGGACGCGGTGTTCTCGCCGCGGCTGGCGGGCTTCGTGCTCGACGCCTTCGCCTCGACGGACGCGCCGCCGGTCGACGAGGACCTGGACCGCCTCACGCAGCGTGAGCGCGAGGTGCTGCGGCTGATCGCCCGCGGGTACGCGTACAAGGAGATCGCCAAGCAGCTCTTCATCTCGGTGAAGACCGTGGAGTCCCACGTCTCGGCTGTGCTCAGGAAGCTCCAGCTCTCCAACCGGCACGAGCTGACCCGCTGGGCGACGGCCCGCCGCCTGGTGTGACGTCCGCGCTGGTCTGACGTCCGCGCGGGTGTGACCGACGCCGCAGGGTGCGGGGGCAACCGCGCGGTGCCGGGGCGCCCTCTTGGGTGGCGTGATGAGCTTGACGGGGTTTCCCCTGTTCGTGACGGCGATCGCCCTCACGGCGATCGCCGTTCTCCTGCCGCTGGCCGTGTGGAGCAAGGTGCGCGGCCCCGCCGTCGTACGCGTGTCGACCCGGGCCCTGATGGTGGTGTTCGCCCAGGTCACCGCCGTCGCGCTGGTGTTCATCTCGGTGAACCGCCAGGAGAACTTCTACGCTTCCTGGGGCGATCTGCTCGGCACCGGCAAGTACGTCACGGCCGCTCCCGACCTCGGCGCGGACGGGCTCGGCGGGAAGAAGGCCGCGGAGGTCAAGGCGGAGCCGAAGGTCCTCCAGAACTTCCAGCCGGTCGACGGCCTCGGCGGCCGGGTCAAGAAGACCGAGCTCGACGGCAAGATCTCCGGGGTCAAGGGCGACGTCATGGTGTGGCTCCCGCCGCAGTACGACGACCCGGCGTTCAAGAACAAGAAGTTCCCGGTGGTCGAGCTGATCCCGGGCATACCGGGGACGGGCAAGTCCTGGTTCCAGGGGCTCAAGGCGGCCGAGGTGCTGGAGCCGCTGATGAAGAACGGCAAGGTGCAGCCGTTCATCCTGGTCTCGCCGCGCGCGATGCTGCTGGGCAACGGCGACACCGGATGCGCCAACATCCCCGGCAAGGTCAACGCGGACAGCTGGTTCAGCGTCGACGTCCGCAAGATGGTCGTCGACAACTTCCGGGCCTCGGACGAGGCCCGCACCTGGGGCGTGGCCGGGTACTCGGCGGGTGCGTACTGCGCCGCCAAGCTGGCGATCCTGCACCCCGACCGCTACAGCGCGGCCGTCTCCCTGTCCGGCTACAACGACCCGGGCCAGGAGCCCACGTCGCTGGTCGCCCAGGACCCGGAGATGCGCCGCACCCACAACCTGAAGGCCCTGCTCAAGGCCGCGCCCACGCCGCCGGCGGTCTCGCTGTGGTTGTCGGGCGCCGAGCAGGACGGCTATCTGTCCGGCACGGACCTCAAGGCCATCGCGCAGACCCCGACCGCGGTGCACGCGGAGAAGGTCACCGGCGGGCACAACCTCGACTCGTGGTCGAAGCAGCTCCCGCAGGCCTTCGGCTGGCTGACCACGCAGGTCAAGGCGCCGTAGGATCCCTCCGCCGTCTCGGGCTCACGCCGGGCGGGAGGCACCCGCCCAGGGCATCGAGTCGATCGGCGCCACGCGGACCGTCGACCCGGGGCGCGGGGCGTGGATCATCTGGCCGTTGCCGATGTACATGCCGACGTGGGTGACCCCGGAGTAGAAGAACACCAGGTCACCGGGGGCCAGCTGGTCACGGGAGACCCGCTGCCCCGCGTTGATCTGGGTGTAGGTGGTGCGGGGCAGGGAGACCCCGGCCGAGCGCCAGGCCGCCTGGGTCAGGCCGGAGCAGTCGAACGAGCCCGGTCCCGTCGCGCCCCAGACGTACGGCTTGCCGATCGCCCCGTACGCGAAGGCCACCGCGCGGGCGGCGCGCGACCCTCCCCCAGCTACCGCTGGGAGGTGCCCCCATGCAGGCGGCGCCGGGGCCGTGGCACGGGGACCGGCCGTGGCCGCGCCGCCCGACTGGGCCTCGTACGCGGCCCGCTCCTCGGCGGTGAGCTTGGCCAGCAGCCGCTTGGCCGTGTCGAGCTTGCCCTCGACGGTGGCCTTGTACCCGGCGAGTTCGCCCTCGCGGGCGCGCAGGTCGGCGAGCCGGCCGGCGGCCTTGTCCTTGAGCTGCCCGACCTCGTCGAGCCCACGTCGTACGGAGGAGACCTCGGCGGCGCTGCGGTCGCCGGTCCGGGTGAGGAACGAGGCCTGGTCCAGGTAGTCCTGGGGGTTCTCGGCCAGCGCCAGCCGCATGGCGGGCCCCAGGCCGCCGGTGCGGTACTGGCCGGCGGCCAGGGAACCGAGCGCCCGGCGGGCGGTGTTGAGCCGGTCGGTCTTGCGGGCGGTCTCGTCGCGCAGTGCGTCGAGCGCGCGCTGGGCCTCGTCGGCCTTCTCCTTCGCCCCGTTGTACCGCTCGGCTGTCTCCTCGGCCTCCTCGTAGAGCTGGTCGACCTCGGCCTTCACCTGGGAGGGCGTCTGCCGGGGGTCGGCCTGAGAGGTGCCTTCGAAGGCGGTGGCGGTGGCAGCGCCCGCGAGGGCGAGCGTCGCGGCGGTCCGCACGGTGCCGCGGGAGAGCGGATGGAGCGGGCGCTGCCTGGGCTTTCGGTGACTGGCCACGAGGGCCTCACGTCCTTCCTCGCTCGGGAGCTCGGTGCTTTGGAGGAGGACGCTAGACCGGAAGGTAACGGTCGGATGACGAGATGATCGCAAGTGCCCCGACGTGATCTGACGTGACCGGATGTGGCCGTTGTGGTTCGGTGCCGGGATCAGTGCCAGAGGACGGCGATGAAGATATTGACCACGGTCAGCCCGCCGACCGCACCGAACAGCGCCTTCTCCACGTGCTCCTCGTCCCGCTTCACGTAGACGAGCGCGAGGATCACGAAGAGGATGGCGAGCTTCACGCCGATCTTGATGTTGTTGACGTGGCCGCCGTCCATCTCGCGGAAGCCGACCAGCAGGACGCCGGTGACGAGCATCGTCAGCGCGCCGTGCAGCATCGCGGGCACGAAGCGGGCGGTGCCCGCGCTCATCGCCTTCATCTGCGTGAGGAAGCCGCCCAGGAGTGAGGCGATGCCGATGATGTGCAGGCCCACGAAGACACTGATGAGTACGTCCATGGCGCCGAGCGTACGGGGGCTCCCGGTCAGCCCAGGAAGCGGGTCAGCTCCTCCACGACCACCTCCGGCCGCTCCTCCGGGAGGTAGTGCCCGCTGCTGTCGACGCGGACCACGCGGGTGTCGGTGCCGAGGGCGGGGACGGCCGTCACGAGGCTCTCGTAGTTGCTGTACTCGCCGCCCAGGGCCAGGATCGGCGCGGTCACCGGGGCGTAGGCCGCCAGGTCGGCGATGTCCTGGGTGAAGGTCCGGTACCAGTCGTTCGCGGCCCGCACCGCCTCCGGTGCCTCGTAGGCACGGGCGTACACCGCGCGGGCGTGCGCGTCGACGGAGCCGGGGTCGGCGGCCGCGTTCTCGAACAGCCAGTCCAGCAGGAGGTGGAAGCGGCCGGCGAGCAGCTGCTCGGGCAGGCCGTGGACCTGGTTGAAGGCGAACCACCACTTGTGGCGCTGACCCTGCCGGGGGAGCAGGGTCTGCCGGGCCCAGCTCTCCTCGGGGTGGGACACGTCCAGGAGGGCGATCCTCCGGGTGGCCTCGGGGTGGTTGGCGGCGAACGCGTAGGCCACCATCGCGCCGATGTCATGGCCAACGACGTGCGCGCTCGCGATGCCGAGCCGGCCGAGCAGCGCGTGGACGTCGCGGGCCAGGGTCTTCTTGTCGTACCCGGCGGCGGGCTTGGCGGAGCCGCCCATGCCGCGCAGGTCCACGGCGATCACGCGGTGGCGGGCGGCCAGGGCGGGCAGCACCTTGCGCCACTGCCACCAGGTCTGCGGCCAGCCGCCGAGCAGGACGAGCGGCTCGCCGGCGCCGCCCTCGACGTAGTGCAGCCGGGTGCCGTTGACGTCGGCGTGGTGGCTGGTGAAGCCGCCGTCGAGGGAGGCGGCGAGTGCGGCGTCGTCGAGCGGGGTCTCGGTGAGCGGGCTGGTGCTGCTGGGCATGGGAGGTCCCTCCTGCCGGTGCGTCGACCGACCGTTCGAAGAGTTCGTACGGTCGCGGTGTGGGCATGACTGTACGAGATCTTCGAATGGTCTGGCAATGTCCGTACGAGATCTGCGTACAGTGAGGGCATGCCTGCCGCCGCCGAGCTGACCCATCCCTCCGCCGAGGACCTCGATCTGGCCGAGGTGCTCGCGGCCCTGGGCCACCCCGTCCGCCTGGAGATCGTCCGCAAGCTCGCCTCCGGCGAGGAGACGTTCTGCGGCGAAGTGGTGCCCGACCTGCCCCGATCGAGCGTCACGCACCACCTCAAGACGCTCCGCGAGGGCGGGGTGATCTGCCAGCGCCCGCAGGGCCGCAAGCTCTACCTCGCGCTGCGCCGCGACGATCTGGAACTGCGCTTCCCCGGTCTCCTGGAACTCGTACTGGCGTGTCGGTCCCGACCCCTAGACTCGGAAAGCGATGAGCAGCCTCTTTGACGACAGTTTCCTGGCGGACCTCACCCCCTCCGACGAGGTCCCCCCGCCGCCCGAGGATCACCCCGCCCCCGACGAGGGCGCGGACGATCTCTTCGGGGGCCGGTTCGACACGCCCATGAGTGGCGACGCGTACTACCGGGACGGCGCCCCCAAGCCCGTCATCGACCCCGCGACGCTCCTGGACGGGCTGAACGAGCAGCAGGCCGCGGCCGTCGTGCACGCCGGCTCCCCGCTGCTCATCGTGGCCGGCGCCGGCTCCGGCAAGACCCGGGTCCTGACCCACCGCATCGGCCACCTGCTGGCCGCGCGCAACGTCCACCCCGGCCAGATCCTGGCGATCACCTTCACCAACAAGGCCGCCGGCGAGATGAAGGAGCGCGTCGAGAGCCTGGTCGGCCCGCGCGCCAACGCCATGTGGGTGTCCACCTTCCACAGCGCGTGCGTCCGGATCCTGCGCCGCGAGTCGAAGCGCCTCGGTTTCACCTCGTCCTTCTCGATCTACGACGCGGCCGACTCGAAGCGCCTGATGGCGCTCGTCTGCCGCGACCTGGACCTGGACCCGAAGAAGTTCCCGCCCAAGGCCTTCAACGCCAAGATCTCGAACCTCAAGAACGAGCTCATCGACGAGGACGCCTTCGCCGGGCAGGCCGCCGACGGCTTCGAGAAGACCCTCGCCCAGGCGTACGCGATGTACCAGGGGCGGCTGCGCGAGGCCAACGCGCTCGACTTCGACGACATCATCATGACGACCGTCCACCTGCTCCAGGCCTTCCCGGACGTCGCCGAGCACTACCGGCGGCGCTTCCGCCACGTCCTGGTGGACGAGTACCAGGACACCAACCACGCCCAGTACACGCTGGTGCGCGAGCTCGTCGGCACCGGCTACCCGGACCTGCCGCCGGCCGAGCTGTGCGTGGTGGGTGACGCCGACCAGTCGATCTACGCCTTCCGCGGCGCGACCATCCGCAACATCCTCCAGTTCGAGGAGGACTACAAGGACGCGACGACGATCCTGCTGGAGCAGAACTACCGCTCCACGCAGACGATCCTCTCCGCCGCCAACGCGGTCATCGAGCGCAACGAGAACCGCCGCGCCAAGAACCTGTGGACCCAGGCCGGCACCGGCGCCGTCATCACGGGCTACGTCGCGGACACCGAGCACGACGAGGCGCAGTTCGTCGCCGACGAGATCGACCGGCTGACGGACGCCGGGGACGCCAAGGCGGGCGACGTCGCGATCTTCTACCGGACGAACGCGCAGTCGCGCGTGTTCGAGGAGATCTTCATCCGCGTCGGACTCCCGTACAAGGTCGTCGGCGGCGTCCGTTTCTACGAGCGCAAGGAGGTCCGCGACGTCCTCGCGTACCTGCGCGTCCTCGCGAACCCGGAGGACAACGTCCCGCTCCGCCGGATCCTGAACGTACCCAAGCGTGGCATCGGCGAACGCGCGGAAGCGATGATCGACGCGCTCGCTATGCGCGAGAAGATCACCTTCCCGCAGGCGCTGCGGCGCGTGGACGAGGCGTTCGGCATGGCCGCGCGCTCGACCAACGCGGTGAAGCGGTTCAACGTTCTGATGGAGGAGCTCCGCACGATCGTCGACTCGGGCGCGGGCCCGGCGGTGGTGCTGGAGGCGGTCCTGGAGCGTACGGGCTACCTCGCCGAGCTCCAGGCCTCGACCGACCCGCAGGACGAGACGCGCATCGAGAACCTCCAGGAACTCGCGGCCGTGGCCCTGGAGTTCGAGCAGGCCCGGGGAGAGGAAAACCCCGGCACGCTCGCGGAGTTCCTGGAGCAGGTCGCGCTCGTCGCCGACTCCGACCAGATCCCGGACGAGGACGAGGACGAGGACGGCTCGGGCGTCATCACGCTGATGACCCTGCACACCGCCAAGGGCCTCGAATTCCCGGTGGTCTTCCTGACCGGCATGGAGGACGGGGTCTTCCCGCACATGCGGGCCCTGGGCCAGACCAAGGAGCTGGAGGAGGAGCGCCGCCTCGCCTACGTCGGCATCACGCGGGCGCGCGAGCGGCTGTACCTGACCCGCTCCAGCATGCGCAGCGCGTGGGGCACGCCCTCGTACAACCCGCCGTCGCGGTTCCTGGAGGAGATCCCGGCCGAGTACCTGCAGTGGAAGCGCACGGGCGCGGCGCAGAAGCCGGCGGGCCCGATGCGGAGTTCGGGCTCGGGGTACGGGTCCTCCGGCTCGGGCGGCGGCAAGGCCACGTTCGGGACCTCGCCGGAGGCGTTCCTGTCCTCGTCGCGCACGAAGTCGGGACCGTCCGGGTTCGCGACGCGCCGGGCCGCCGACAAGCCGGTCATCGCGCTGTCGGTCGGGGACCGGGTCACGCACGACCAGTTCGGGCTGGGCACGGTCATGGAGGTCAAGGGCGCCGGCGCGGACGCGCAGGCCACCGTGGACTTCGGGGACGACAAGCCGAAGCGCCTGCTGCTGCGCTACGCGCCGGTGCAGAAGCTGTAAGGGGGGCGGCGGGCCGGGCCCGGGGGATCGCTTCCCGGGCCCGCGTGCCGTACTTGGCTCAGGTCGGGTCCAGGCCGTGGCTGCGGAGCCAGGGCAGGGGGTCGATCGCCGCGCCGCCGCCGGGCCGGACCTCGAAGTGGAGGTGCGGGCCGGTGGAGTTGCCGGAGTTGCCGGAGTAGGCGATGACGTCGCCCGCCTTGACCTTGCCGGACCGGATCTTGGTGCTGCTGAGGTGGCAGTACCAGGTCTCGGTGCCGTCGGGCGAGGTCACTATGGCCATGTTGCCGTACGCGCTGTTCCACTGCGTGCGCACGGTGCCGTCGGTGGCGGACATGACCGGGGTGCCGTACGAGACCGGGAAGTCGATGCCGGTGTGCACGGACATCCACATGCCGCCGGCCTGGCCGAAGCTGGCGCTGAGGCCGTGCTGTTCGACCGGGATCGCGAACTTGGGGCGGGCCGCTTCCTTGGCCGCCTCCTCCTCCGCCTTCCGCTTCTTCTCGTCTTCCTGGCGCTGGCGCAGGTCGATGCGTTCCTGCGTGCGGCTCGCGCGGTCCGCGAAGTCGCCCGCGTCGGCGCTGAGCGCCGTCAGCTGGGTGTCGAGCTTGCTGTTCGCCGCGACGGGCTTCACCGATGCCGGGTCGGGCGCGGCCATCGTGGTGGTGTCCTCGGCGGGCTTGTCCGCGGCGGTGAGTCCGCCGACGGAGGCGGCCGCCACACCGGCGACGCCCATCACGCAGGCGGAGGGAACGGCCACGGTCAGCAGGGCGGAACGCTTCGCCGGGGTGCGGCGCCGGGAGGTGGCGGCAGCGGCGGGCGCCGACTTCGTCTTGGCACCGGCACGGCGCGAGGCGCGGGGCGCGGGCGCGGCGTCCGGGGTGACGGGCATGGCCTGGGTGGGCAGGTCGTGCACGGGATCGGCCGCGAGGTCGAGGTCGAGGTCCAGGTCGAAGTCGGGACCGAAGTCCGACTCGGGGCTTTCGGCGCTTTCGGGGCTCGCGGCGCCCTCGGTGTCGAGGACTTCGAAGACGGCGGTCTCGCTGTAGACGCCGGGGGCCGGGGCCTCGTAGGTGTAAGCCGCCTCTTGGTGGTGCTGCTGCTGCTCGTGCTGCTGCTGGTACTCGTACTGGTGGTGGTCGTACGAGAAGGTCTGGGTCTGCTGCTCGTGCTGCGGGACCGTGTTCCAGGCGGTGGCGTCGTACGCACCGGTCTCGGTGCCCGTGGTGCCGTAACCCGGCATCGCCCACTGCCCGGTCTGCTCGTAGCCGAGGGTGGTGGCGGCGGCCTGGTAGTCGGTGCCGGCGCTCTGCTGGTTCCAGGCGCTCGCGTCCCACTGCCCGGTCCCGGCGTCCTCGGGGACGCCACCCTGGGTGGGGATCGTCGACAGGTAGCCGCCGTCCTGCGCGTAACCGTCCTGCGCGGACCAGGCGGTGGAGTCGTACGCACCGGTCTCGTACGAGGGGTAGGCGGAGGCGTAGTCATACCCCTGGCCCTGCGTTTCGTAGGAAACGTAGGCCGAGTCACCAGCGAAAGTGGTGTTGGAAAGGCCGTCGTACCCGGAATCGGGGTACAGGCCCGACGAGGGGCGGTCGTTCACCAACTTCTCTTTCGCCTCGGCAGTGGGGGGCCTGGGTGGCCAGGGAACGGGAGGTTCCTTGGGGAGAGCAGTGGCGCGACTGTACCCGGCGGTTACTGGCAACGACAATCTTCCAGGGGTTTCGAGCTTTGCGGAACCGGGCATTCGGCCGTCTTTCGGTCGTGGCAAGGCCGAGCCTTGGCCTTGAGTTCGAAATCCGTTCGAGTTTCGGTGGGTTGGCGTTCACGCGACGGAAGCGGCGTCTCCGAGGCTCGTGAGGGCGGCCTGACCGGGCCCGTCGAGGGCGCGCCGGACCGCTGCCGTGACGGCGGGATGCGCGGGCAGGGCGAGGTGCCCGATGCCCGTGACCTGCACGTTCTCCGCGTGGAGGTCCGGGTGCTCGATACGGGCCGTCTCGGTCGGGTCCATCAGCTCGTCGAACTCGCTCCAGAACGCCACGCATCGGGTCCGGCAGCCGGGCGCTGGCGCCCGCAGCTCGGCGATCACCTCGGAGTCCGGGCGTATCTGCCGGATCAGCGGGTGGGCGTTCATGAAGGGAGCGACCCGCGTACCGGAATGCGGGGTGCCGAGCGTGACGAGCGTGCGGACGCGGGCCTCGCCGCCGAGGCGCTGGACGTAGTACCGCCCGACCAGCCCGCCCAGACTGTGCCCGACCAGGTCCACCCGCTCCTGCCCGGTGCGCTCGCACAGCTCCTCCACGCGCCGGGCGAGGTGGCGGGCGGTGACGCGCAGATCGAGCGTGAAGGGGGAGTAGTTGTACGTCTCCACGTGCCGCCGCCCGCCCGCGGCGAGGGTGCGGCGCAACAGGACGAAGACGGACCGGTTGTCGGTGAACCCGTGCAGCAGGAGCGCGGGCGGCCGCCCGAGCTCATTTCCCTGGGTCCCGGCGGGCTTCTCGGACCGTATCCCGGTCGGGTAGAGCAGCAGGTGGCCGCCGAGGACCACTGCCTCCAGCACGCCCGCCCGCAGTGCGGCCCCGGAAACGGGTACGGGTATGGACACCCCCATCGACGGCCCCCCTCAGCCCTCTGGGACGGCGCCTTCGGAATGGGCCTTTGGGCCGCGGCCGGCCGCGCCACCGTGCCGTGCGGCTGTCGGTACGGTGGCGCGGCGCCCCCGGTGCGGCTCCCCTGGCGGTGAATCAACGCCGTCCCACGTGTGATTTCCCCCTCCTGGTTGACCGTGAAACGGGGGTGTGCGCGATGCTGTACTTAACGTTCGTTCACTCGGGAGGCAGTGCGATGGGTGTGACCGGTCCGATCCGTGTGGTGGTGGCAAAGCCGGGTCTCGACGGCCACGACCGCGGGGCCAAGGTGATCGCGCGTGCGCTGCGGGACGCGGGTATGGAGGTCATCTACACGGGCCTCCACCAGACCCCCGAGCAGATCGTGGACACCGCCATCCAGGAAGACGCCGACGCGATCGGGCTCTCGATCCTCTCGGGCGCCCACAACACGCTGTTCGCGCGCGTCCTGGAACTCCTCAAGGAGCGTGAGGCGGAGGACATCAAGGTCTTCGGCGGCGGCATCATCCCGGAGGACGACATCGCCCCGCTGAAGGCCAAGGGCGTGGCCGAGATCTTCACCCCCGGCGCGACGACGACATCGATCGTCGACTGGGTCCGCACCCACGTCCGCACCGCGTAGCCCCCGACGCCCGGCCCGCCGACCCCGCCCGGGTCGCCGGGCCGTCGGGTCGTGGGCCGTTGTCGGCGGTCAGGCGGGAGCGAGTTCCGAGAGCATCGTGGCGCGCAGGCGCAGGGTGGCGACCAGGCGCTGGAAGGCCTCGGCCCAGTACGCGGCGGCGCCGGAAGAGGCCTCCGCCGGGTCGGCGAAGCCGGAGCCCCGCGCCACCACCGCCTCCAGGCGCTCCGCCTCCGCCGGATCCAGGCAGCGCTCGGCCAGTCCCATCACCCCGCTGAAGCTCCACGGGTAGCTGCCCGCCTCCCGCGCGGCGTCCAGCGCGTCCACCACCGCCCGCCCCAGCGTCCCCGCCCACGGCACCAGGCACACCCCGAGCAGCTGGAAGGCCTCCGAAAGGCCGTGGGCCCGTATGAACTCCGCGACCCACTCCGCCCGTTCTCCGTCCGGCAGGACCGACAGCAGCTTCGCCCGCTCCGCGAGCGACGCCGTGCCCGGGGCCGTCGCGGGCGGCGCCGAAGCCGAGCCGAGCAGCGCCTTCGACCACGCAGGATCACGCTGGCGCACCGCCGCCCGGCACCATGCCGCGTGCAGCTCCTCCCGCCAGCTCTCGCCCTCGGCCGCCGGCAGTGCCACGATCTGCGCCGGGCCGAGCCCCCCGAACCGCTCCCGCCAGCAGGACAGCGGCGCCGCCTCCACCAACTGGCCCAGCCACCAGGCCCGTTCCCCCCGCCCGGCGGGCGGCCGTTCGACCACTCCGTCACGGAGCATCCCCGCATCGCACTCGGCCGGCGGAGTCACCCCCTGCGGCCCCACGCAGGCCAGCGCCCGCTCCGCCATCCGCCCGGCCAGCGCCGACTCGGGCAGCGCGGACAGCAACTCGGCGGCCGTCGCCCGGACGTTGCGGCTCCGGTCGCCCAGGGCCGCCTCCAGGAACGGCTCGTCCTCTCCCGCCAGCCCCACCCGCAGCGAGTCGAGGAACATCAGCCGGTCCTCGGCCCGCTCGGTGGCCCAGGTCGTCGACAGCAGTCGCGTCGCGGCTGACGCCTCGTGTGCGCGTACGGCGCCCAGGAGGGCCACGCGCTCCGCGAACAGCCCCTCCTGCCAAAGCCGTTCCACCCCCGCCCGGTCCGCGGGATCGGGCAGTTCCCCGGCGCCGCCCGCCCCGCCGCGCAGGGCGAACCGCCAGTCCGGATTCAGCCGGGCCAGCCACAGCCCCCGCGCCCCGGTCAGGGCCAATGCCGGGGCGCGCAGGTCCGTACGGGCCCGCGCCGCGTCCAGCAGCGCCGGCACCAGCGCGTGCGGCGCCCGGTAGCCGTGCCGCCCGGCGGCGGCCAGCCACTGCGGCAGCAGCTCCATCAGGTCCGGGGCGGCCCCGCGGCGCCCGCCGCCGCTGCCCGCGCCGGTCCGGCCGGCCAGCAGCTGGGCGAGCCGCCGCCGGGCCGCGGCCGGGGGAGCCGGCCGCGGATCCCGCGGCGCGGGCTCCGGCCGCGGCCCCGCCTCGGCGGGCCGCAGCCCGGCCCGCCGCCGTAGGGTCTGCACCGCCGCCGCGTCGAGCAGCGCCGCCGGACTCCCCTTGCGCCGCGCGGTCCCCAGCACCGCGACCCCGACCAACTCCTCCCACTCCCCGTAACCGTCCCCCGCACCCGCGCCCGGTGTCGTCCCCGTCGTGGTCACCGTGCCCCTCCCTCTCGTCGTGCAGTGCTCCGGTCCCGCCCCCTCCGCGGGACCGGAGCGGATTTCGTGCCCCGTCGGTCGACCCTTCAGCTTGCGTGGTTGTCGTTCACAAAAGCCCCCCGGCTTCGTCGTTCGTGCACGTCAGCGCCCCCGCGCCAACGCTCCCTCCCCTACTGGGCCGTGTCTTTCGGCTCCGGCCCCCCGGCCCCGTCACTCCAGGGCGACCGGTTCCGGGCAGCCCGGATGCCACGCCGTCAACGGAGTGAATCCGCGGTGTCCGCATTCGCCGAACACCGTGACCGGGCCGCCGCCCGAGAGCGCGGCCAGCTGCCACAGCCCGGACCGCGACCCGCCGCCGGCCGGAGTGACCGGCAGTGCGGAGGTGCCCTCCGCATCCGCCAGCTGCCAGCCCAGTTCCCCCGGTATCGGGATCACCGGGCCCAGCACCACCGGCCACGCGTCGAGCCACGGGTCCTCCCGCAGCGCCGCCCCGTACGCCTCCAGTGCCGCCCCCGTACCGACCCCGGCCGGGGCCCGGCCCGGTGCGGCCGCCGCGGACCTCTCCCCGAGATCCGCCCGCAGCCCCGCCGTACCGGGCCGGAAGCGGGCTTCCGCCTCCACCGCCAGCCCCACGGGCAGCGCCAGAGCCGGAGGCCGCCCCGGCGGTCCGAAGTCCAGTACCAGGGCCGGGCGCCCGCTCCCCAGCCCGTGCAGCCACGTCCGGCGGGTGGTGAGCCTGCCGTCCGGTGACACCGAGTCGTACTGGGCCAGCACCAGCCAGCGGTCCCGTACGACCTCCCCCTCCGCGGCGGTACCCGGTAGCCCCACCCTGCTCCGGACCGTCGCGGCGAGCGGCTCCGGCAGGCCCGCCAAACCGAGCCAACCCCGGTTCAGCAGGTGCAGCAGCGCGCCCTCCTCCAGCATCCGGGCGGGCCATCCGGGACCGCAACTGGGTATCGTCCCCAACTCCCGTACCCGCGCCGCCAGTCCCGGTGCCTGGGCGTCGACCATCCGCGCCGCGGTCTCCTCCCAGGGCCCGTACCCGGCCTGCTGCTGGCCGGCCAGGCCGCTGCGCAGTACGTCCTCCAGCCGCTGCTCCAGCTCGGTGACCCCCGCGCCGATCCGGGCCGCCCTCCGTTCGGCCCGGCGCTTCGCCGCCTCCTCGTCCGCCGGTCTGCCCGGCGCCGCCGCCGGGCGCGCGGCCTTCGACGCCCGCCCCGCCTCCCGCCCCGCCGACCACTCGGCCGCCCATTCCGGCACCTCGCCGCTCTCGGCGACCCCCTCCGCCGCCCGGAGCAGCAGCAGCCCGAGCGCGTGCTTGCACGGGAACTTCCGGCTCGGGCAGGAGCACGTGTACGCGGGGCCCTTCAGGTCCACGACCGTCCGGTACGGCGTGCTGCCGCTGCCCTTGCACAGACCCCACACCAAACCGGAAGCGGAACCTCCGGTAAGCGACCACGGACCCGCCCTGCCCAGCTTGGCCCCCGCCTTGCGTGACGCATCGTCAGGAGCCAGAGCCAGTACCTGTTCCGCCGTCCGGCGGACCCCCTGCTCAGTCATGTGTTCCACCGTAGAGACCCCCACTGACAATCGCCCTGACCTGCAACGACGTTATGAGGAAGGGGCGTTGTCAGTGGCGTGGTGCACGGTTGTTCCAGCGGTCGGGAACGGCTGCCGAGCATTGGAGGGGGACCATGACCATGCCCGAGAACGACAAGGGCGCGGACGCGCTGCGACCGCACGCCGAAGACACCTTCGCGGAGGAACTGAAAGCCCTCGCGGCCGCCGACGAAAGGCCCCGCCCGACGCGCTGGAAGCTCTCCCCGTGGGCCGTCGCGACCTACCTCCTGGGCGGCACCCTCGAAGACGGCACCGTCATCACGCCCAAGTACGTCGGGCCGCGCCGCATCGTCGAGGTCGCCGTCACCACCCTCGCCACCGACCGCGCCCTGCTCCTGCTCGGCGTCCCCGGCACCGCCAAGACCTGGGTGTCCGAGCACCTGGCCGCCGCCGTCAGCGGAGACTCCACCCTCCTCGTCCAGGGCACCGCCGGCACCCCCGAGGAGGCCATCCGGTACGGCTGGAACTACGCCCGACTCCTCGCCCACGGGCCCGGCCGCGAGGCCCTCGTACCGAGCCCCGTCATGCGTGCCATGGCCGAGGGCTCGACCGCCCGCGTCGAGGAGCTCACCCGCATCCCGGCCGACGTCCAGGACAGCCTCATCACCGTCCTGTCCGAGAAGACGCTCCCGATACCGGAGCTCGGCCAGGAGGTGCAGGCCGTGCGCGGCTTCAACCTCATCGCCACCGCGAACGACCGCGACCGCGGGGTCAACGAGCTCTCCAGTGCGCTGCGCCGCCGCTTCAACACCGTCGTGCTGCCGCTGCCCGCCACCGCCGACGCCGAGGTCGACATCGTCGCCCGCCGCGTCGACCAGATGGGCCGCGCCCTCGACCTGCCGGCCGTGCCCGAGGGGCTGGAGGAGATCCGCCGCGTCGTCACCGTCTTCCGCGAGCTGCGCGACGGGGTCACCGCCGACGGGCGTACGAAGGTGAAGTCGCCGAGCGGCACGCTGTCCACCGCCGAGGCCATATCGGTCGTCACCGGAGGCCTGGCGCTGGCCGCCCACTTCGGGGACGGCGTCCTGCGCCCGTCCGACGTGGCCGCCGGGATCCTCGGCGCCGTGGTCCGGGATCCGGCCGCCGACCAGGTCGTCTGGCAGGAGTACCTGGAGGCCGTGGTGCGCGAGCGGGACGGCTGGAAGGACTTCTACCGCGCCTGCCGGGAGGTGACGGCATGAGCGGGCCGGCCGCCGGGCGGCGGGAGCCGCTGCTGCTGGGCGTACGGCACCACGGGCCGGGCTCGGCCCGTGCGGTGCGGGCCGCCCTGGACGCGGCCCGTCCGGCGGCCGTGCTGATCGAGGGTCCGCCGGAGGGGGACGCGCTGCTTCCGCTGGCCGCCGATCCCGGGATGCGGCCGCCCGTCGCCCTGCTCGCGCACGCCGCCGATGATCCGGGCAGGGCCGCGTTCTGGCCGCTGGCCGCGTTCTCGCCGGAGTGGGTCGCCATCCGCTGGGCGCAGGAGCAGGAGGTACCGGTTCCGGTCCGGTTCATCGACCTCCCGGCCGCCCACACGCTGGCCGCGCGGACCGGCACCGACCCGGACGGGGCCGACTCCGTACGGCTGGATCCGCTCGCGGCGCTGGCCGAGACCGCCGGGTACGACGACCCCGAGCGCTGGTGGGAGGACGTGGTCGAGCACCGCGGCCCGGGGGCGGCGGATCCGCTCGGCGCGTTCGAGGCGCTCGGGGAGGCCATGGGGGCCCTGCGCGAGGCGTACGGGGACGGCGGCCACGCCCGGGACCGGGTGCGCGAGGCGTACATGCGGCAGCGGATGCGGGCCGCCCGCCGGGAGTTCGGTGACGGGTACGCCGTGGTGTGCGGGGCCTGGCACGTGCCGGCGCTGGGCGCGAGGACCACGGCGGCCGCGGACAAGGCGCTGCTGACCGGGCTCCCCAAGGTCAAGGTGGAGACCGCCTGGGTCCCTTGGACCCACCGGCGGCTCGCCCGGGCCGGCGGGTACGGCGCGGGCATCACCTCGCCCGGCTGGTACGCGCACCTGTTCGCGGCCCGGGACCGGCCGGTGGAGCGGTGGCTGACCAAGGTCGCCGGGCTGCTCCGGGAGGAGGACCGGCAGGTCTCGCCGGCGCACGTCATCGAGGCGGTCCGGCTGGCCGGGACGCTGGCCGCGATGCGGGGAAGACCCCTGCCCGGTCTGACGGAGACGCTGGAGGCGGTCCGGGCGGTGATGTGCGACGGCTCCGACGTACCGCTCGCGCTGATCGAGGACCGCCTGGTCGTCGGGGACGTGCTCGGCGAGGTCCCCGACGGGGCGCCCGTGGTCCCGTTGCAGCGGGACCTGACCCGGCAGCAGCGCTCGCTGCGGCTCAAGGCCGAGGCGCGGGAGCGCGAGCTGGAGCTCGACCTGCGCAAGGACACCGACGCGGCGAAGTCCGTACTGCTGCACCGGCTGCGGCTGCTCGGCATCGACTGGGGCGCGCCGGCGGCCTCGCGGGGGAGCACGGGGACCTTCCGCGAGACGTGGCGGCTGCGGTGGGAGCCGGAGCTGTCGGTGCGGGTCGCCGAGGCCGGGATCTGGGGTACGACCGTCGTGGCGGCCGCCACCGCCAAGGCCGAGGCGGACGCGGCCGGGGCGGCCGAGCTCGGCGAGGTGACGGCGCTGGCCGAGCGGTGCCTGCTGGCCGGGCTGTCCGGGGCACTGCCCGCCGTACTGCGGGCCCTCGCGGACCGGGCCGCCCTGGACACCGACGTGGCGCGTCTCGCCAAGGCCCTGCCGGCGCTGGCCCGTTCGCTGCGGTACGGGGACGTACGGGGGACGGACGCGTCGGCGCTGGCCACCGTCGCGGGCGGACTCGCGGAGCGGATCTGCGTGGCGCTGCCGCCGGCCTGCGCGGCGGGTCTGGACGCGGAGGCGGCCGCGGAACTGCGGGGCCATGTGGACGCCGTGCACGGCGCGATCGGGCTGCTGGACGAGGAGGGCCTGCGGGAGCGCTGGTCGGCGGTGCTGCGACTGCTGGCCGGCCGGGACAGGGTGCCGGGACTGATCCGCGGCCGGGCGGCCCGGCTCCTCCTGGACGACGGACGCCTGCCGGCCGACGAGACGGCCCGCCTGATGGGCCTGGCCCTGTCCCCGGCGGCGCCGCCGCCCGACGCGGCGGGCTGGATAGAGGGCTTCGCGCAGGACGGCACGCTCCTCGTCCACGACGAGAGGCTGCTGGCGCTGATCGACAGCTGGCTGGCCGGGGTCCCGGAGCAGGCCTTCACGGACGTACTCCCGCTGTTGCGGCGGACGTTCGGGGCGTACGAGCCCGGGGTCAGGAGGAGCCTGGGGGAGCTGGTCCGCCGGGGCCGCTCGCCGAAGCCCGCACCGGGCGGTGCCCCCGCGGGCTTCGCCCCCGCCTTGGACCCGTCGCGCGCGGACGCGGTCCTCCCGGTCCTCGCCCTCCTCCTCTCCGGCCCACCGGCATGACCGCCGCCGGGCCGGGGGCGGGCAGTGGACGGGCAACCGGCGGTGGAGACGAACAGCGGAAGCGGAAGGGGACGGGGAGATGACCGGTACAGGGGACTCGGCAGTGGCACACGCCTCCGCAGACGACCGGCTGCGGAGGTGGCGGATGGTGCTCGGCGGGGAGGAGGACGGGACCGGGTGCGTGCTCGGTGGGCGGGATGCCGCGATGGACACCGCGCTCTCGGCGCTCTACGGCAGAGGTGGAGGCGGAAGCGGGCAGCGCAGCGGGGGGCTCGGCGGCTCCGCGCCGCACGTGGCCCGCTGGCTCGGCGACATCCGTACGTACTTCCCGAGCTCCGTCGTCCAGATCATGCAGCGGGACGCCATCGAGCGGCTCGGCCTCGCCTCCCTCCTCCTGGAGCCCGAGATGCTGGAGGCCGTCGAGCCCGACGTACACCTCGTCGGCACCCTCCTCTCCCTCAACAAGGCCATGCCCGAGACCACCCGCGAAACGGCCCGCGCCGTCGTCCGCAAGGTGGTCGAGCAGCTGGAGCAGCGGCTCGCGTCCCGCACCCGGGCCACCCTCACCGGCGCCCTCGACCGCTCCGCCCGCACCAGCCGCCCCCGGCACGCGGACATCGACTGGGCCCGGACCATCCGGGCGAATCTGAGGAACTACCTGCCCGAGCACCGCACCGTCGTTCCCGAGCGGCTCGTCGGATACGGGCGCGCCGCCCGGGCGGTGAAGAAGGAGGTGATCCTCTGCATCGACCAGTCCGGCTCGATGGCGGCCTCCGTCGTCCACGCCTCCGTCTTCGGCGCGGTGCTCGCCTCGATGCGTTCGATCGCGACCCGGCTCGTCGTGTTCGACACCGCCGTCGTGGACTTGACGGATCAGCTGGCGGATCCGGTCGACGTTCTCTTCGGCACGCAGCTCGGCGGCGGCACCGACATCAACCGCGCCCTCGCCTACTGCCAGTCCAAGATCACCCGTCCCGCCGACACCGTCGTCGTCCTGATCAGTGATCTCTACGAGGGCGGCATACGCAACGAGATGCTGGGCCGCGTCGCGGAGATGAAGGCGTCCGGCGTCGAGTTCGTGACCCTGCTCGCACTGTCCGACGAGGGGGCTCCCGCCTACGACCGCGAACACGCCGCAGCCCTTGCGGCACTAGGGGTTCCGGCCTTCGCCTGCACCCCCGACCTGTTCCCGGACGTGATGGCCGCGGCCCTGGAGAAGCGCCCCCTGCCCGTCCCCTGACCCTCCCCCGGCCGGCCTGTCGATCCCCTTCCGCCGGGCCCCGCGCCCCGCCCCGTCACGCGGCCCCGATCTCTCCCGCGGCGGGGTCGCGATCCGTCCCCGCCGTGTGCCACCGCACCTGGCGGATCGCACGAACAACCAGCTCAACCGTGAGGGGATCTGTGACAGGTATCACCGCTCAGGTGTGATCTGCGATTTAGGGACCCACGTCCCACGGGGATAACCTGCGGGACGGACATGCCGCGTCCACGGTCACCGTGTGCGCCTCCCTAGTGACAGCGCCGTCACGTTGCCCTCCGCGGCACGCCCACGCAGACAACCGCGAATCACTGCGAATCTTTGAAGACAAGGGACGGACGCGCGTGGACCTGTTCGAGTACCAGGCGAGGGACCTCTTCGCCAAGCACGGTGTACCGGTGCTGGCCGGTGAAGTCATCGACACGCCTGAGGCGGCTCGCGAGGCCACCGAGCGGCTGGGCGGCAAGTCGGTCGTCAAGGCGCAGGTGAAGGTCGGCGGCCGCGGCAAGGCCGGCGGCGTCAAGCTCGCCGCCACCCCGGACGAGGCCGTCGCCCGCGCGACGGACATCCTGGGCATGGACATCAAGGGCCACACGGTCCACAAGGTGATGATCGCCGAGACCGCTCCCGAGATCCTCGAGGAGTACTACGTCTCGTACCTGCTGGACCGCACCAACCGCACCTTCCTGGCCATGGCCTCGGTCGCGGGCGGCATGGACATCGAGCAGGTCGCCGAGGAGACCCCGGAGAAGCTCGCCAAGGTCCCGGTGAACGCCAACGAGGGCGTGACCATCGAGAAGGCCCGCGAGATCGTCGCCCTGGCGCAGTTCCCGGCCGAGGTCGCGGAGAAGGTCGCCGAGGTCCTCGTGACCCTGTGGGACACCTTCATCGCCGAGGACGCGCTCCTCGTCGAGGTCAACCCGCTCGCGAAGGTCGCCTCCGGCGACGTCATCGCCCTCGACGGCAAGGTCTCGCTCGACGAGAACGCCGAGTTCCGCCAGCCGGGCCACGAGGAGTTCGTGGACCACGCGGCCGCGAACCCCCTTGAGGCCGCCGCCAAGGCGAAGAACCTCAACTACGTGAAGCTCGACGGCGAGGTCGGCATCATCGGCAACGGCGCGGGTCTCGTCATGAGCACCCTCGACGTCGTCGCGTACGCCGGTGAGAACCACGGCGGCGTCAAGCCCGCCAACTTCCTGGACATCGGCGGTGGCGCCTCCGCCGCCGTCATGGCCAACGGTCTCGAGATCATCCTCGGCGACCCGGACGTCAAGTCCGTCTTCGTCAACGTCTTCGGTGGCATCACCGCCTGTGACGAGGTCGCCAACGGCATCGTCCAGGCGCTCCAGCTGCTGAAGGACAAGGGCGAAGAGGTCACCAAGCCCCTCGTCGTCCGTCTCGACGGCAACAACGCCGAGCTGGGTCGCAAGATCCTCTCGGACGCCAACCACCCGCTGGTCCAGCGCGTGGACACCATGGACGGCGCGGCCGACAAGGCCGCCGAGCTCGCGGCTGCGAAGTAAGGGCAGAGGTCACAGACTCACATGGCTATCTTCCTCAACAAGGACAGCAAGGTCATCGTCCAGGGCATGACCGGTGCCACGGGCATGAAGCACACCAAGCTGATGCTCGCCGACGGCACCAACATCGTCGGTGGCGTGAACCCGCGCAAGGCCGGCACGACCGTCGACTTCGACGGCACCGAGGTCCCGGTCTTCGGCTCCGTCGCCGAGGCGATGAAGGAGACGGGCGCCAACGTCTCCGTCCTCTTCGTCCCGCCGGCCTTCGCCAAGGCCGCCGTCGTCGAGGCCATCGACGCCGAGATCCCGCTGGCCGTCGTCATCACCGAGGGCATCGCGGTGCACGACTCCGCCGCCTTCTGGGCGTACGCGACCGCCAAGGGCAACAAGACCCGGATCATCGGCCCGAACTGCCCGGGTCTGATCACCCCCGGCCAGTCCAACGCCGGCATCATCCCGGGCGACATCACCAAGCCGGGCAAGATCGGTCTCGTGTCCAAGTCCGGCACGCTGACCTACCAGATGATGTACGAGCTGCGCGACATCGGCTTCACCTCCGCCGTCGGCATCGGTGGCGACCCGGTCATCGGCACCACGCACATCGACGCCCTGGAGGCCTTCGAGGCCGACCCGGACACCGAGCTCATCGTCATGATCGGCGAGATCGGCGGCGACGCCGAGGAGCGTGCGGCGGACTTCATCTCGAAGAACGTCACCAAGCCGGTCGTCGGCTACGTCGCGGGCTTCACCGCCCCCGAGGGCAAGACCATGGGCCACGCCGGCGCCATCGTCTCCGGCTCCTCCGGCACCGCGCAGGCCAAGAAGGAGGCCCTTGAGGCCGCCGGCGTCAAGGTCGGCAAGACGCCGACCGAGACGGCCAAGCTCGCGCGCGAGATCCTGAACGCCGCGAAGTAACGCTTGCCGCTGCCGTACGCGTGCGTACGGCTGTACGGGCGTGGCCCGCATCCCCGAGTGAGGGTGCGGGCCACGCCCGTTTCCGTCGGCTATTCGAGGCTGGGGGCGAGCCGCTCGGGCCGGTGGGCGGGGTGCGCGCGGAGCCTCTCGCGCAGCTGCCGGGTCTCGTCGGTGAGCCGCTGGGGGCCGGCGAGCGGGGGGACCCCGGAGACGCTCGCGCCGGGCGCGATGGGCGGCTCGTACTGGCGGGGCGCGGTCGCGGTGGTGTACGCGGTCGCGACGGCGATCACGGCGGTCAGGCCGAGGAACGCGCGGGTCAACCGCGTGGCGCGGTACTCGGCGGCGAAGCGTACGGCGGCTGCGGGGCGGGGTTCCAGCGGGACGGCCGGAGTGACCGCGCCGAGCCGCTCGCGCAGCATCGCGGACTGCTTCTCGGCAGGCGCGGCGGCCAGTTCCGGGATGCGGTCGGCGAGGGCGGCGTGCGCGTGCAGGAGCCGGTTGCCGGCGGTGGGGGTGCTGGCCTCGGTCTCGGCGGCGGTGTCGGGCAGGTCGAGGCCGACGCCGTCGTAGAGCAGGACGGTACGGCGGTGGGCCGGCGGGAGCGCCAGCATGGCGTCCATCAGGATCCGGTCGGCGGGGGCGGCGGGGGCCTTGTCGGGGTGCTTGTGGGCGCGGCGGAACCCGTGCCAGGGGGAGAGGGCGTACTCGTACGCGGCCGCGCGCACCCAGCCGACGGGGTCGGGATCGACGGCCACCTCCGGCCACCGCGCCCAGGCCTGCTGGAACGCCTGCTCGACGGCCTCTTGGGCGAGCCGGCGGCGGCCGGTGAGCAGGTACGCCTGCCGCGCGAGCGCGGGCGCGGCGTACTGGTACAGCGCATCGAACACGGCCCCGGGCCCCGGGGGTCCGGGCGCCACGGCCGCCTGCCCGGGCTCCTCGGGTACGGCCTCCCCGGAGGGGGCCTCCTCGGGTACGGCCTCCTCGGGTACGGCCTCCCCGGAGGCGGCCTCCTGCCCGGGCCCCTCCTGCCGGGGCCCCTCCGGGGCGGCCGTCGCGGTCCCGGCCGTGGTGGCTCCGGTGGGGGCCTGTCCGCAGGCCTCGCCGGGCGCGGGCCCGTGGCTCTCCGGGCCGGACGGCGGGGGCTGCTCGCACGCCTCCGCTTCGGCGGGGGTGGGGTACGGCGGCGGGGTGGATGGGCCGGAAGTGGCGGGACCGGGTGTGCCGATGGCCCTGGCGGTGGCTCTGACGGTGAACTTCGCCTCGTGGCGGGGCGTGGCCGTCGGCGGCATCGCGGCCCGCTTTGCCGCGACCGGCGGCCGGGTCCGCGGCCCGTGCCCGCTCATGCCGAAGGGCCGCATGGCCCCGGGCATGCGCACCGCGGCCCCGCCGGCCGAGGTCCCGCCGGGGACCGCCTCCGCGGGGTCCTGTGCTCCCGCCGCCTCCGTGACCGTCGCCTCGGCGGGGGCCGGAGCGAGGGTGTTCAGGAAAGCGGTGTACGCCTCGCGTTTGCGGCCTCGGGGGTGGGTGCGGCCCGATTCCCAGGAGCGGACCGTAGCGGCCCTGACGCCCACCGCCGTCGCGACGGCCTCGTGCGTCAGGCCGGCCGCCTCGCGCAGTCCGCGGCGTTCCTTGGGCGAGGGGAGCCTCGGCTCCTCGACGCTCTCTGTCATGCCACACTCCCCGTGACCTGCCGACAGACCTGGGCGAAAAAGTACATAAAACGTATATTGAGCGACACCACGGGCATTCGCCTGTTACCCGCCGATAGCGCGTGTCGTTGGCACCATGGCGGGGTGACCCAAGTGACCGAACGCGGGACCCCGTTGCCGGCGGCCCTCCGGGCCCCCGCCGGGCGGCGCCGTTCGCCTGCCGCCGCCGCCTGCGTGCTGGGCGGGGCCGTCGCCGCCGGGCTCGGGCTCGGCTTCCTCGCCGTGCTCGTCATCGTGCTCTGGATCAGCTCCCCGTACCCCGACAGCGGCCCCGGCGGCGCCCTGCACCTGGCCGCCGGGCTCTGGCTGCTCGCCCATGGGACCGAGCTCGTCCGGTACGACACCCTCTCCGGCGTGCCGGCCCCCGTCGGCGTGACCCCGCTGCTGCTCGTCGCGCTGCCCGCCCTGCTCATGCGCCGGGCGGCACGGCTCGGCAGCGCCCCCGGCGACGGCGGGGACGGGGAGGAAGTGCTGCCCGCCTCCGCCGTCTTCTCCGCCGTGACCTGCGGATACCTCTGCGTCGGCTCCCTCGCCACCGTGTACGCGGCCGCCGGGCCCATGCCCGCCGACCCCCTCAGCGCCGCCTGGCACGTCCCGCTCGTCGCGGTGCTCGCCGCCGCCGGTGGGGTCTGGGCGGCCAAGGGTCGTCCGGTCGGGCCGCTTCCGCACTGGGTTCCGGGAGCCGTGCGCCGGGCCGCCGCCCGCCCCCGCTACCCCCTGGCGCTGCGCGCCGGAGCTGCCGGGGCCCTCGTCCTGCTGGGCGGCGGCGCGCTGCTCGTCGGGGCTTCGCTCGCCTGGCACGCAGCCGAGGTCCAGGCGTCCTTCCTGGCGCTGACCGGGGTCTGGTCCGGCCGCTTCGCGGTCCTGCTCCTCGCCCTCGCGCTGCTCCCGAACGCCGCGGTCTGGAGCGCGGCCTACGCCCTCGGTCCCGGCTTCGCCCTCGGCGCCGGAGCGACCGCGACCCCGCTCGGCTTCGCCGGTTCGCCCGCTCTGCCCAGGTTCCCGCTGCTGGCGGCGCTGCCACCGGAGGGGCCCGGGACCCTGCTGACCTGCGCGACCGGCGGGGTGCCGCTGCTGGCCGGGCTGGCAGTCGGGTGGTTCGCCGTACGCCGGGCGCGTGAAGTCTCGTACAAGGAAACCGCCCTGACGGCGGCTCTGGGAGCCCTGGTGTGCGGGCTGCTGCTGGCCGGGCTCGCGGCGGCCTCCTCGGGGCCGCTCGGCTCGCGGGGGCTGGCGAGCTTCGGCCCCGTGTGGTGGGCGACCGGCGCGGCGGCCTTCGCCTGGACCCTGCTCCTGGCGGTGCCGGTCGCGGTGGCGGTGCACTCCTGGCGGACCCGGCCCGCCCGGCAGGCGGAGGCCCTCGCGCTGGACGTAGAGGACGAGTGGCACGACAGCGGCGTACGGGAACTGCGCTGGGAGGCCCTGCGCCGGGCGGCGGGTGCCCTGATCCCGGACCTGGCCCAGGAGCCGCCGCGGACCGGGGCCCCGGCGCCGCCGGTCGCCACCGCACCCAGACCGCCGCGCCGGCTCACCGTCGTGACGGGGCTTCACCTGGACCTGACGCCGAGGGACCTGACGCCGAGGGACCTGACGCCGAGGGACCTGACGCCGAGGGACCTGACACCGACGGACCTGACGCCGATTCCGATTCCGGCGAAACCGGCCGGGGCGCCGCCCCGGCCCCTCGTCCCGCCGGTGGCCGGCGCCCGCGTCATGGCCCGCCGCAAGCCCCCGGCCTGAAAGCCGCTCCTACTGCTGGACCTTGAGGATCTTGCCCAGCACGTTGTCCGGCAGCAGGTTGTTGCACTGCAGCTCCGCCGATTTCGTGAGGGCGTCCTCACGGCAGACGTAGAAGTCCTTGTAGGCCAGCTGCAAGCCGTACGAGCTCAGCGCCAGCAGGATCGCCAGCGAGGCCGTGACCAGTCCGCCGATCGCCGCCGTCCGCTGCGGGCGCGCCGCCGGCCCGAGGGCCGCCAGGCCCCCCTGAGGAGCGGGGGCGGGGGCGGAAGCGCGGCCCGTCAGGGCGTCCACGGCGGACGCGGACGTGGACGCGGCCACCGCGGGCTTCCCGCGCAGCCCGCTGATCCCCCAGTACAGGGCGAGCGCGCCGAGCAGCAGTCCCACCGACGGGATTCCGAAGATCCCGAAGAAGAAGCCCCACATGCCCGCCAGCAGCGCGTACCGGGCGCGCCGCTGGATCGGGTCCGTCGGGTCCCAGCGCGCCGGCCCGCCGGGGCCGGATCCGGGGTCCTCGCCCGGGCGGCCGCCGCCGTCGCCGTCGTCGCCACTGCTGCGCGGCTGCCACGGCTGGTCGGGCCGGCCCTCCGGGGGAGCCGCGAAGGGGTTGTCGTCGGTGGAGGAGTCGGGCTGGCGGCGATCCGGCATCGAGTGCGTTACTTCCCCTGTGTCGTGGGCGTCCGAAGACGTCCTGGGCCTCGCGAGCGGCGTGCGTCGAAGGGCTGTTGACGTGCGGCACGGTGCTGCGCACCGCGCCGTATGCGGCTTGTATGCCAGACGCTACCCCTCGCCCGTCCCCCCGTCCCTCGGGGGCCGTGCGGTGTGCCGGTATCGTTGCAGGCGTTCGGCGGCTTCGTAGGGTCACCCGTATTTCGGGGCGCCCTGCTTTCGTCTGATCACACAAGATGTACGGAAGTACGTGAAGTACGTATGGACGCATTCCCGCAGAAAGGGCCTCCCATGGCCGCCTCCCGCCTGGTCGTGCTGGTCTCCGGTTCCGGCACCAACCTCCAGGCCCTGCTCGACGCCATCGACGCCCACCCCGGCGGAGCCGAGGGCTTCGGCGCCGAAGTCGTCGCCGTGGGGGCCGACCGCGAGAACATCGCCGGCCTGGAGCGGGCCGAGAAGGCCGGGATCCCCACCTTCGTGTGCCCGGTGAAGGCGTACGCGACCCGCGAGGAGTGGGACGCCGCCCTCACCGAGGCGACCGCCGCCCACGCGCCGGACCTCGTCGTGTCCGCCGGGTTCATGAAGATCGTGGGCGCCTCGTTCATCGGCCGCTTCGGCGGCCGCTTCGTCAACACGCACCCCGCCCTCCTTCCGGCCTTCCCGGGGGCCCACGGCGTACGGGACGCCCTCGCCTACGGCGCGAAGGTCACGGGCTGCACGGTCCACTTCGTGGACGCCGGCGTGGACACCGGTCCGATCATCGCCCAGGGTGTGGTCGAGGTCCGGGACGGGGACGACGAAGACGCTCTGCACGAGCGCATCAAGGAAGTCGAGCGCCAGCTGCTCGTCGACGTCGTGGGGCGCCTGGCCCGGCACGGCTACCGCATTGAGGGACGAAAGGTAACGATCCAGTGACCGCCGTAGAGAGCAGCACCACCTCGTCGAGCTCGTCGAAGCGGCCGATCCGGCGCGCGCTCGTCAGCGTCTACGACAAGACGGGACTGGAGGAGCTGGCCCGCGGCCTGCACGAGGCGGGCGTCGCGCTCGTCTCCACCGGCTCCACCGCCTCCAAGATCGCCGCGGCCGGCGTGCCCGTCACCAAGGTCGAGGAGCTCACCGGCTTCCCCGAGTGCCTGGACGGCCGGGTCAAGACCCTGCACCCGCGCGTGCACGCCGGCATCCTCGCCGACCTGCGCCTGGAGGACCACCGCAGCCAGCTCGCCGAGCTCGGCATCGAGCCCTTCGACCTGGTGATCGTCAACCTCTACCCGTTCCGGGAGACCGTCGCCTCCGGCGCCACCCCCGACGAGTGCGTCGAGCAGATCGACATCGGCGGCCCGTCGATGGTCCGCGCCGCCGCCAAGAACCACCCCTCGGTCGCCGTCGTCACCAGCCCCGCCCGGTACGCCGACGTCCTCGCCGCGGCCCAGGGCGGCGGCTTCGACCTCACCGCGCGCAAGCGGCTGGCCGCCGAGGCCTTCCAGCACACCGCCGCGTACGACGTCGCCGTGGCCTCCTGGTTCACGAACGCGTACGCCCCGGAGCCGGAGGCCGTGCTCCCCGAGTTCCTGGCCGGCGCCTGGGACCGCAAGTCCACCCTCCGCTACGGCGAGAACCCGCACCAGGCCGCCGCCCTCTACACGGACGGCCGGCCGGGCGGGCTCGCCAACGCCGAGCAGCTGCACGGCAAGGAGATGTCCTTCAACAACTACGTGGACACCGAGGCCGCCCGCCGCGCCGCGTACGACCACGACGAGCCCTGCGTCGCGATCATCAAGCACGCCAACCCGTGCGGCATCGCCGTCGGCGCGGACGTCGCCGCCGCGCACCGCAAGGCGCACGCCTGCGACCCGCTGTCGGCCTTCGGCGGCGTCATCGCCGTCAACCGCCCGGTGACCGTCGAGCTCGCCGAGCAGGTCGCGGAGATCTTCACCGAGGTCATCGCCGCCCCCTCCTACGAGGACGGCGCGGTCGAGGTCCTGGCCAAGAAGAAGAACATCCGCGTCCTCAAGGTCGACGGCACCCCGCACCAGCCGGGCGACCTGAAGCCGATCTCCGGCGGCGCGCTGCTCCAGCAGAGCGATCTCTTCCAGGCCGAGGGCGACGACCCGGCGAACTGGACCCTCGCCACCGGCGACGCCCTCTCCCCGGAGGAGCTCGCCGAGCTCGCCTTCGCGTGGAAGGCCTGCCGGGCCGTCAAGTCCAACGCGATCCTGCTCGCCAAGGACGGCGCCTCGGTCGGCGTCGGCATGGGCCAGGTCAACCGCGTGGACTCGGCGAAGCTGGCCGTCGAGCGGGCGGGCGCCGAGCGCGCGCAGGGCTCGTACGCCGCCTCCGACGCCTTCTTCCCGTTCCCGGACGGGCTGGAGATCCTGACCGCCGCGGGCATCAAGGCCGTGGTCCAGCCGGGCGGTTCGGTCCGTGACGAGCAGGTCGTCGAGGCCGCGAAGGCGGCCGGCGTGACCATGTACTTCACCGGGACCCGGCACTTCTTCCACTGAGCCGGACCCCGAGCACGGCGAAGGCCGCCACCCACTGCGGGTGGCGGCCTTCGCCGTGCTGCCGAGGTCCGTACGAGGTCCGTACGAGGACGGTACGGGGATCAGTAGCGCGGACGGTTGAACCAGGCCACCGAGTCCTTGTTGACCGCGGCGATCAGGATGACCACGCCGATGGCGAGGCCGATCACGCCGCCCGCCATCGAGGGGCCCGCGGCACCGTTGTTGCTCATGGTCGCGAAGTTGGAGACGCTGCTGAGCAGGAAGAGGACGGAGTACACGATCGTCGTGATCCGCGTGGCGTTGCCGCCCTTGCCGAACTTCACGCCGAGGACGATCGCCCACACGGCGAAGGCGATGGCGACCAGGGCGATGGCGGCGATCACGCCGGCGGCCATCTGGCCCGAGCTGCTGCTGCCGTAGCCGCTGGAGTCGGCGCTGGAGATGAAGACCGCCCCGAGCAGGGCGAACGCGCCGACGATCAGCTGAATGGCCGCGATGATGAAGAGGAGCACGCGCGCGGTCTTCAGCAGACCCGGCATCTGCATGGGCATGCCCGGGTAGCCGCCGGGGCCGGCCGGGTAGCCCTGGTTCGGGTAGCCGTAGCCGGGCTGGCCCTGCGGGGCCTGCTGAGGGTAGGCGTAGCCGCCCTGGGGCGGGATGCCCTGCGGGGCCTGGTTCGGGTAGCCGTAACCGCGCTGGCCCTGCGGGGCCGGCGGCTGCTGCTGCCCGTACGGGTTGTTCGGGTCGCCGAAGCTCATCTTGGGGTGTTCCTCCGTGGAAGTGCGGGGACGCACGGCACGCACGGAGGAATCACTGCGATGTGCGGTCCGCCCCCCGGCACTGCCCGCGGCACTCTTTCCGTCATCGTGGGCCGATCGGGGCGGAGTTGTCCAGCCACGGCGCGCCGGACCGGTCACTTGTTGTGCAAGTGCAATGAACGGGTCAAGCCCGGTACGGAGTGCCCGACCGGGCCCCGCGACTGGAAGCGAAGCCGGTCCATCCGGGAGGATGGGGCCATGACCGCCCAGATTCTCGATGGCAAGGCCACCGCCGCCGCGATCAAGTCCGAACTGACCGCCCGCGTGGCGGCGCTCAAGGCCCGGGGCATCACCCCCGGCCTCGGCACCCTGCTGGTCGGCGACGACCCGGGCAGCCGCTGGTACGTCAACGGCAAGCACAAGGACTGTGCCGAGGTCGGCATCGCGTCCATCCAGCGCGAACTGCCCGCGACGGCTTCTCAGGAAGACATCGAGGCGGTCGTACGGGAACTCAACGCGAACCCGGAGTGCACCGGCTACATCGTCCAACTCCCCCTCCCCAAGGGCATCGACACCAACCGGGTCCTGGAGCTGATGGACCCGGCGAAGGACGCCGACGGCCTGCACCCGATGTCGCTGGGCCGGCTGGTGCTGAACGAGCCGGGCCCGCTGCCCTGCACCCCGTACGGGATCGTGCAGCTGCTGCGCCACCACGGCATCGAGATCAACGGGGCGCACGTGGTGCTCCTCGGCCGCGGCATCACCGTCGGGCGCTCCATGGGCCTGCTGCTGACCCGCAAGTCGGAGAACGCCACCGTCACCCTGTGCCACACCGGCACCCGCGACCTGGCGGCCCAGCTGCGCCAGGCGGACATCATCGTGGCGGCCGCGGGCGTCCCGCACCTGGTCAAGCCGGAGGACGTGAAGCCCGGCGCGGCCGTGCTGGACGTGGGCGTCAGCCGCGACGAGAACGGCAAGATCGTCGGCGACGTGCACCCGGGCGTCGCCGAGGTGGCCGGCTGGATCTCCCCGAACCCGGGCGGTGTCGGCCCGATGACGCGGGCGCAGCTGCTCGTGAACGTCGTCGAGGCGGCGGAACGGACGTCGAACAGTGCGGGCTGAGAACGAAGCGGAGGCGGGGACCGGCGCCGAGTCCGAGTCCGGCGCCGGGACCGCGGCCGGAGCCGCTGAAGCCGGGGCCGGAGCCGCTGCGGCCGGAGCCGCCGGAGCCCGGGCCGCCGGGACCGCCGCCGGCGCCGGCGGCGCGGCCGAAGCGGCCGCCCCCGACGCCGCGAAGTCGCGCCGCTTCCCCTCCATCACCAAGGACACCGCCCGCCCCGAGGGCCACGGCCGGGCCGCGCCCGGCGACGCCCTCGCGGCCCGCCAGTGGCCGATGCTCAGCGTGCTCGCCGCCACCGCGGTCGGGCTGCTCCTGACGGCGCTGGGCCACCCCCGCATCGGCTGCCTGGTGATGGGCGTGGCCCTGATCGCGGCCTCCGTGCTGCGGCGCGTACTGCCGCAGGTGGGCATGCTCGCGGTGCGCTCGCGCTTCACGGACATGGTCACGTACGGGCTGCTGGGCGTGGCGATCACCCTGCTCGCGCTGGTGATGGAGCCCAAGCCGGTGCTGCACCTGCCGTTCCTGGAGAGCGCGGTCCGCTTCACCGTCCGCTGAGCCGACCTGACCCGACCCGAGGACCTGACGTACTCGTACCCGCTCGTACACCCGTCCGGCGGTGTCCGACGGTCGAAAAGAGCGGGGAAATCCCCCTCCACACCTTCGAACTCCCGGTCCGTGTGCCCTGCACCACACGGACCGGGGGATTGGGTCGCCGGAAGGTCGGATAGCCTGACGCCGGATGTCTCTTCACGTCAAGATTCGCAGGGGAGCGGCGTCCGCCAGCACATGGGGCAGCGACGCCCCACCGCCAGCTGTCTAACGGAGAAGGCCATGACCCGCACTCCCGTGAATGTCACCGTCACCGGCGCCGCCGGCCAGATCGGCTACGCGCTGCTCTTCCGCATCGCGTCCGGCCACCTGCTCGGCGCGGACGTGCCGGTCAAGCTCCGCCTCCTGGAGATCCCCCAGGGCATGAAGGCCGCCGAAGGCACCGCCATGGAGCTCGACGACTGCGCCTTCCCGCTGCTCAAGGGCATCGACATCTTCGACGACCCGAACGCGGGCTTCGAGGGTGCGAACGTCGCCCTGCTCGTGGGCGCCCGCCCGCGCACCAAGGGCATGGAGCGCGGCGACCTGCTCTCCGCCAACGGCGGCATCTTCAAGCCGCAGGGCAAGGCCATCAACGACCACGCCGCGGACGACATCAAGGTCCTCGTCGTCGGCAACCCGGCCAACACCAACGCGCTCATCGCGCAGGCCGCCGCCCCGGACGTACCGGCCGAGCGCTTCACCGCGATGACCCGCCTCGACCACAACCGCGCGATCTCGCAGCTGGCCGCCAAGACCGGTGCCGCCGTCTCCGACATCAAGCGCCTCACCATCTGGGGCAACCACTCGGCGACCCAGTACCCGGACATCTTCCACGCGGAGATCGCCGGCAAGAACGCCGCCGAGCTCGTCAGCGACGAGCTGTGGCTCGCCGACACCTTCATCCCGACCGTCGCCAAGCGCGGCGCCGCGATCATCGAGGCCCGTGGCGCGTCCTCGGCCGCCTCCGCCGCGAACGCCGCCATCGACCACGTCCACACGTGGGTCAACGGCACCGCCGCGGGCGACTGGACCTCGATGGGCATCCCGTCGGACGGCTCCTACGGCGTCCCGGAGGGCATCATCTCCTCCTTCCCCGTCACCACCAAGGACGGCAAGTACGAGATCGTCCAGGGCCTGGACATCAACGAGTTCTCCCGTGCGCGCATCGACGCGTCCGTGGCGGAGCTCGTCGAGGAGCGCGACGCGGTCCGCGAGCTCGGCCTGATCTGAGCGGCCTGATCCGACCGGCCCGACGGGCCCCGGCCGACGACCCGGCCGCCCCGTCGACCCGGTGGATCCGACCCCGCACCACCTGAAAGGCCCCGGCGTGCGCGCCGGGGCTTTTTGGCGTGAAGTGCCCTGTCCCGCGTACCCCGCGCGCCGTACGGTTGCCCTCCTCCCGAGCGAGGAGAACACGTGAGTGGCACACCCGACGGCAGGGCCCCCGTGGACCCGGTGGCGACAGAGGCGGGACGTCTGCTGTGCGCCGGCGCCTATCTCGACCCCGCCTACCGCGACCGGGTGATCGAGGAGCTGTACGTCCACGAGGAACGGTTCCCGGCGCCCTCCTACGGGTTCGACGCCGCCCGCGTCCTCGCCCACGCCCTGCGCGCCCTGCGCACCGAAGTGGCCTGGTCGGCGGCCATCGTCGCGGTGTGGGGCCTCGGTCTCCTCCTCACCCGCGCGTTCTTCCTCTTCCTGCTCGTCCCCGCGCTGCTGCTGAGCGGGGCCGGCCGGATCAAGAAGCGCCGCGAGCGGACCGGCCGCGGCGCCCGGGGCTTCGAATGGATCCTGCGCGGCTGCGCCGCCTTCCTCCTCGGCCGGATCCTGTGGGGCGTGCTCCGCGGGTTCTTCACGGACGACGCGGGCGGCGGAGGGAGCCCGGACCTGAGCTACCTCGGCGAGTACCTCGGGCACGTCCTCCAGGCCGACCCGCTCGGCATCTTCATGGAGGTGCCCAGGATCGGCCAGTACTACGGGGAGGCCTACGCCTGGACGGTCGTCCTGATCGCGGTGCTGGTCACGGTGCTCGTCTACTTCCAGCGCGGGCACTTCGCGCAGACCATCAACTCCTCCCTCAGCCGCGCGCACTACGCGGACTGGGAGGCCGATCCGGTCGGGGGCCCGCGCTTCCACCGGGCCCAGGACCGGATCCTGCGCATGCAGCACGCGCAGGTGGTCCTGTACGACATCGACAACCCCTTCTGCGGGGCCGGCCAGGCCCGTCTGCCGTGGCAGCTGACGGTGGAACTGCGCCCGCGCGCCGGAGCGGGAGCCCGCCGCCTCGACAACGCGGGGATCATCGAGCGGATCCGGCCCAAGCTGGAGGCCCTGCGGGTCCCCTCGCCGGGCGGCCCCGACGGGGCGGGGGCGAGCGTGCTGGACCGGCTGCGCGAGCTGGTCATCGACGAGTGCGTGTTCCTGCCGGCCGCCGGACTGCCCGACGTGGACGCGGTCGACGTGTCCGAGGAGGCGTTCGCCGAACACCGCGCCGCGGCGGTCGAGGAAGGCGGCGAGCGGCGCCGGCACTTCCTGCGCGTCCGGATCGGCGGCTGGGACGAGAACCTCGTCATCACCGTCTTCATCCGGGTCCACACGCAGGGCGGCATGCTGATGCTGGAGGTCGCCCCGCACGTGCTGCTGCCGGTGCGCCCCGATTTCCAGCGCGCCGACGACATCGCCCGCCGCCACCGCCGCAACACCCCCCTCGCCAAGGTGCTGCTGGCCGTCAGCAACGCCCCCGGCTCGCTGGGCGTGGCCCTCGCCACCCTCGGCGGGGCCTGCCGGGTCCCGTGGCGGCTGGCGACCGCCGGGCACGGCGTCGCGTACGCCGCGGGGCCGGCCGCGTCCGTACGCGAACTCGCCTCGCAGCGGGAGCTGTCGCTGTTCCAGCTGATGGACCTGGACCGGTACGTGAAGACCATCCAGGAGCGCATCGTCGGCGGGGTGACGCAGGCGCTGCACGACGCCGGCTGGCACACCGAGGAGTTCGCGGAGCGCGCGGTCAACGTCGCGGAAGGCGGGGTGTTCATCCAGTCGGTGAGCAACAGCGCCTTCGGCATCAACGGAGTGAGCCACAACAGCACGGTGAACCAGGGCACGGACAAGTCGGACCGGAAGGACGGGCGCGTGCGCACGGGCAAGGAGAGCAGAAGTGGCCAATAGCGGAGGCGGAGGCGAAGGCGCCGGACTGCCCTCGGTGCGGATCGGCGACGTACGGGGCAGTGCCTTCAGCATCGGCGGCACGGACGTCAGCAACAGCACGGTCAACCACGGCGGTACGGGGACCGAAGCCGGTGCGGCCGGGCCGACCGCGCAGGAGCTGCTGGAGGCCGTACGAGACCTCCGCGCGGCCCTCGTACGGCTGCCCCGGAGCGACGGGAGGGCCGCCCTCGACGCCGAACTGGACGAGGCCGCAGAGGAGTTGGAGTCGGCGACGGGCGGCGAGGAGGTCAGGCCGGGCCTGCCCGCCCGGCTGCGCGGGGCGCTGGAACGGTGGGCTCCGCTGGTGGACTCGGTGAGCGCGGCCACCGCGCTGGCCGCCCTGCTGACCTCGTTCGGGGGGTGATCCGTGGCCCCGGGGAGCGGCCCCGCCCGCTGGAACCCGCAGTCGCAGCAGTGGGAGCGCGGGGAGGATCCGGAGCCGGGGCCCGAGGGGCCGAAGCTCCCGCCGAAGCCCGCCTACCCGCCGGGCACGGAGCCACCGGACCCGCAGGACGCGGACGCCCCGGCCGACACCCCGCAGAACGCCCCGGCCGACGCCCCGCCCGCGCGGCGCACGGGGCGCCGGTGGCGGCTCCGGCTGGGGATCGCGATCGGCGTGGCGGTCGCCGCCGGCGGGGCCGCGCTGGCCGCCTCGTACCTGATGGCGGCCCCCGCGGGCCCGCCCGACGGCTACAAGGTGCTGCGCAGCGCCGGGTCGGGTTTCCAGGTCGCGGTCCCGGACGACTGGCAGCTCAGCACGTCGGAGAGCGGGAGCGCGGCCGGCACGGTGTTCCGCCCCGAGCAGGGCAGCGACAGCCTGCTCCAGGTCTTCCGGGTCACCGGAGGCCCCGACAACCCGTGCGAGGTCCTGGTCGAGGGCACCAAGGAGCTGAGCTCCCGGGAGGGGTACCGGCGGATCTCGCTCGAACCGGTGGACACCACCGGCTGCGAGATCGTCTACGAGGTCCCCGACGGGGGCACGAACGGGACCGTGCACGCCATCGGGCGGCTCGCCGTCGCGTCCGGCGGCAGCCGCTGGGTGCTGATGGGCTTCGGCCCGGCCACCGAGCCCAAGGTCGTCCGCACGCGCATGGCGGCGGCCCTGGGCTCGTTCCGGGCGGACTGAGGGCGGTCGTCGGTCCGCCCGTGCGTCCGTCCGCCTGCTACTTGAACATGCCCGGCGTGTAGTGGCCCGGGACCATGCGCGTGGTGACCGCGAAGCGGTTCCAGACGTTGATCGTCGCGATCACGGCGATCAGGTGCGAGAGCTCCTTCTCGTCGAAGTGCTTCGCGGCCTTCTCGTACACCTCGTCGGGAACGAAACCGTCGGTCAGGACGGTCACGGCCTCGGTCAGCTCGATCGCGGCCACTTCCTTCTCGGTGTAGAAGTGGCGCGACTCCTCCAGGGCGGTGAGCTGGATGATCCGCTCGACGCTCTCGCCCGCGGCGATGGCGTCCTTGGTGTGCATGTCCAGGCAGAACGCGCAGTGGTTCAGCTGCGAGGCGCGGATCTTGACCAGTTCGATCAGGGCCGGGTCCAGGCCCTTCCTCGCGGCCATCTCCAGGCTCACGATCGCCTTGTAAACCTCGGGTGCGTGCTTGGCCCAGCCCATGCGGGGGGTGTGCTCGGGTGCGTGTGCGGTGGTGTCTTCGTACGTGGTGGTCATGTGTCCACTTTAAGAAGCAGGCGGCCCGCCCGTATGGTCCATATCCATGACGGATTCATGGGCCACTTTCGATGCCGGGGCGGAGGGCGCGGGCGGCGGTGCCGGTTCCGATTTCGGCGCTGACCTGCATCTGGACCTCTCCGCCGGGCGCGGCCTGCGCGCCGGGCTCGTCGAGGCGCTGCGCGAGGCCGCGCGCAGCGGGCGGCTGGCGCCCGGGACCCGGCTGCCGTCCTCGCGCACCTTCGCCGCCGACCTCGGGATCGCGCGGAACACGGTCGCGGAGGCGTACGCCGAGCTCGTCGCCGAGGGCTGGCTGACGGCCCGCCAGGGCTCGGGCACCCGGGTCGCGGAACGGGCCCGGCCGCTGCGGCCCGCGGGGTCCGCCCGGGTCCGCCACCCCGCGCCCAAGCGGCACTCGTACAGCCTGGTGCCCGGTACCCCGGACCTGGGCGCCTTCCCGCGCGCCGCCTGGCTGACGGCGGCCCGGCGGGCGCTGACGGACGCGCCGAACGAGGCCTTCGGGTACCAGGTCGACGCGCGCGGCCGGGTGGAGCTCCGGGAGGCGCTCGCCGGGTACCTGGCCCGGGCGCGCGGGGTGTACGCGGACCCGGAGCGGATCGTGCTGTGCGCGGGGTTCGCGCACGCGCTGATGCTGCTGGCCGGGGTGTTGCGGGCGCGCCGGGTCCGGGACGTGGCGGTGGAGGGGTACGGCCTCTACATGCACCGGGACACGCTGACGCGGGCGGGGCTGCGGACCCGGCCGCTCGCGGTGGACGACGCGGGCGCCCGGACGCAGGACCTGTCCGGGGCGGTGGGCGCGGGCACCGGGGCGGTGCTGCTGACCCCCGCGCACCAGTTCCCCACCGGGGCGGCGCTGACCCCGGCCCGCCGGGCGGCGGCGGTCGACTGGGCCCGGAGTACGGGCGGGCTGATCGTGGAGGACGACTACGACGGGGAGTTCCGTTACGACGGCCAGTCGGTGGGCGCGCTCCAGGGACTGGATCCGGACCGGGTCGTGTACCTCGGTACGGCGAGCAAGTCGCTCGCGCCGGGGCTGCGGATGGGGTGGATGGTGGTGCCGCCGGGGCTGCTGGACGAGGTCGTCGCGGCGAAGGGCCGGACCGACTGGACGTCGAGCGCGGTGGACCAGCTGACGCTGGCGGAGTTCATCCGGTCCGGGGCGTACGACCGGCACGTACGCGGCATGCGGCTGCGCTACCGGAGGCGCCGGGACGAGCTGGTCGCGGCGGTTTCCGGCCGGGTGGCGGTGTCGGGCATCGCGGCGGGCCTGCACGCGGTGCTGGACCTCCCGGCGGGGACCGAGGCCGCGGCCCTGCGGGCCGCGGCCTGGCAGGACCTGGCGGTGGTACCCCTGTCCTTCTTCGCCCACCCGGACGCGGAACTCCCTCGGCGGGAAGCGCTGGTGGTCGGCTACGGCACCCCGCCGACGAGCGCCTGGTCGGCGACGCTGACGGCCCTGCTCGCCGCTCTGCCGTAGCGGCCACCCCCTAGGCCGGCGCCGGCTCGGCGTTCGGGGGCTCGCCGAAGCGGGCCAGCGCCAGGGCTCCGACCACCGCCACCGCGAAGCCGAGGACCGCGAGCCAGGCCAGGCCCTCGCGGGTGCTGTCGCCGAGCCAGACCACGCCCACCACCGCCGGGCCGATCGTCTCGCCGAGCACCATGCCGGCCGTGGCCACCGTCACCGAGCCGCGCTGGAGGGCCGAGGTGAGCAGCAGGAACGCCGCGCCCCCGCCCAGCAGCAGTGCGTACAGCGCCGGGTTCGCCAGCGACGCGAGCGAGATGTCGTCGATGAGGCGGACCGCCACCTCCACCACCCCGAACCCCGTCCCCGCCGCCAGGCCGAGGACCAGCGCCCGCGACCGGTCCGGGAGCCCCCCGGCCACGAACCCCACCAGCAGCACCAGTCCCGCCACTCCCAGCAGTCCCAGCTTCAGCGCGAACGACCCCGTCCCCGAGCCCTCCTCGCCCGACGCCAGCGCCAGCATCGCCAGCCCCGCGCACACCACCCCCACCGCGCCCCACTCGGCCCCGCTCAGCCGTACGTGCAGCAGCCGCGAGGAGACCACCGCCGTCACCGCGAGGCTCGCCGCCAGCGCCGCCCCCACCGTGTAGATCGGGATGTGCCGCAGCGCCACGATCTGGAGGACGAACCCGGCCGCGTCCAGCCCCAGGCCCGCCACGTACCGCCACTGCCGGGCCGCCCTCAGCAGCAGCGCCGCGTCCACCCCGGATCCGGTCCCCGGCTCCGCCGCCCGCGCGGCCATCGCCTGCAGCACCGACGCCGTACCGAAACAGACCGCCGCACCGAGCGCGCAAACCATCCCAAGGAGCACGAAATGACTCTAGATCATGGAGGTCATGAGGGGGTTTCGACGGCCGGATTCCATCGGTCCGATGCCCCGTTCTAGTCTGTCCGCCATGGACGACAGCAGTACGAGCAGCAGCAACCCCACCGGCACCACCCGACGCCGCATGCGCTCCGGCGGCGTCGCCCTCGGCGGCATGGGCCTGCTCGCCGCCGCCCTCGTGGCCTGCGGCAGCAGCAGCGAGCCCGACAGGCGCTGCGCGGACCGCGTCACCCTGGAGAAGCTGAACACCAAGGAATGCAAGAGCGGCGGCCGCGGCGCGTACTACTACGGCGGCTCCGTCGCGTCCAACAACCGCGTCGGCGGCGGCAGCTTCGACAAGTCCGCCGTCACCCGCGGCGGCATCGGCGGCAGCCACAAGAGCTCCTCGGGCGGCTGATCCAGCGTGCAGCGCCACACCATCGAGCCGCGCCCCGACTGGCAGAAGACCGTCGAGGAGCAGGGGCTGATCTATCCCCTCACCCGCTACCCCGACGACTCCCTGCGCCCCTACTGGGACGAGAGCGCGTACTACTCCTTCTCGCTGCCCGAGGTGGAGGCGCTGGAGAACGTCGTCGAGGAGCTGCATGCCATGTGCCTGGCCGCGGCCGCGCACATCGTCGAGCACGACCGCTTCGCCGACCTCGGCATCACCGATGCGCGCCTCGCGCGGCTCATCGCCGAGTCCTGGCGCCGGCGCGCCGAACAGCCCTCCCTCTACGGCCGGTTCGACCTGCGCTACGACGGCTCCGGCAACCCGGCCAAGATGCTGGAGTACAACGCCGACACCCCGACCTCCCTCGTGGAGGCGGCCAGTCCGCAGTGGTTCTGGATGGAGGAGCGCTTCCCCGGCGCCGACCAGTGGAACTCCCTCCACGAGCGGCTCGTCGAGGCCTGGCGCCGCCAGGCGGAACTGCTGCCGGCCGGCCCGCTGCACTTCGCGCACTCCGAGACCGACGAGCTCGGCGAGGACCTGATGACGGTCGCCTACCTCCAGGAGACCGCCGAGCAGGCGGGCCTGGAGACGGAGGCGCTGTCCGTCGAACAGATCGGCTGGGACAGCCTGTCGGGCCGGTTCGTCGACCAGAAGCTCGGCTTCATCCGCGGCTGCTTCAAGCTCTACCCGTGGGAGTGGCTGGCCACCGACGCCTTCGGCCCGCAGGTCCTGGGCACGTACGACCACGGTGGCGGCTCCGGGACCACCACCTGGATCGAGCCGCTGTGGAAGATGCTGCTGTCCAACAAGGCGCTGCTGGCGATCCTGTGGGAGCTCTTCCCGGAGCACCCGAACCTGCTGCCCGCCTACCTCGACGGCCCGCGCGAGCTCGCGGAGACCACCGGGTACGCCGCGAAGCCGCTGCTGGGCCGCGAGGGCGCCGGGGTCACCCTGCACCCGGCCGGCGGCGAAGAGCCGTTCACGCCGGCCGAGGGGGAGACGTACGTCTTCCAGGGCCTGGCCCCGCTCCCCGACTTCGACGGCAACCGCGTGGTGCTCGGCGCCTGGGTCGTCGAGGAGGAGGCGGCGGGTCTGGGCATCCGCGAATCGGCGGGCCCGGTCACGGACGAGTACGCCCGCTTCCTGCCCCACGTCATCCTGTGACCGCACCGCCGGGGGCGCGGCCGCGCCCCCGGCGGGATGCCGTCAGCCCGCGGCCAGCACCTCCCGCAGCTGGTCCAGGCCCCAGTCCAGGTCCTCCTTGCTGATCACCAGCGGGGGCGCGATGCGGATCGTCGCCCCGTGGGTGTCCTTGACCAGGACGCCCCGCTCCATCAGCCGCTCCGAGATCTCCCGGCCCGTGCCGTGCGCCGGGTCGATGTCGACGCCCGCCCACAGCCCGCGCCCGCGTACGGCGGTCACCGCACCCCCGCCGACCAGCAGGTTCAGCTCCCGGTGCAGGTGGTCGCCGAGCTCGGCGGCGTGCTGCTGGTGCTCGCCGGAGCGCAGCATCGCGATCACCTCCAGGGCGACCGCGCAGGCCAGCGGGTTGCCGCCGAAGGTGGAGCCGTGCTCGCCGGGCCGGAACACCCCGAGCACGTCCCGGTCGGCGACCACGGCCGAGACCGGGACCACGCCGCCGCCCAGCGCCTTGCCGAGGATGTACACGTCCGGTACGACGTCCTCGTGCTCGCACGCGAAGGTCTTGCCGGTCCGGCCCAGCCCCGACTGGATCTCGTCCGCCATGAACAGGACGTTCCGCTCGCGCGTGAGCTCCCGTACGCCCTGGAGGTAGCCGGCGGGCGGCACCAGCACCCCGGCCTCGCCCTGGATCGGCTCCAGCAGCACGGCCACGGTGTTGGCCGTGACGGCCGCCGCCAGCGCGGTGAGGTCCCCGTACGGAACGATCTCGAACCCGGGGGTGTAGGGCCCGTAGTGGTCGCGCGCCTCGTGGTCCGTCGAGAAGCTCACGATGGTCGTCGTACGGCCGTGGAAGTTGTTGGCCGCGACCACGATCTTGGCCTGCCCGTCCGGGACGCCCTTGACCTCGTAACCCCACTTGCGGGCCGTCTTCACCGCCGTCTCCACGGCCTCCGCGCCCGTGTTCATCGGCAGCACCATCTCCTTGCCGCACAGCGCGGCGAGCTCGCTGCAGAAATCGGCGAACCGGTCGTGGTGGAAGGCCCGCGAGGTGAGGGTGACCCGCTCCAGCTGCGCCTTGGCCGCATCGAGCAGACGGCGGTTGCCGTGGCCGAAGTTGAGCGCCGAGTAGCCCGCGAGCATGTCCAGGAACCGGCGGCCCTCCACGTCGGTCATCCACGCGCCTTCCGCGGTCGCCACGACGACGGGCAGCGGGTGGTAGTTGTGCGCGCTGTGCGCCTCGGCGGAGCGCAGGGCTTCAGCAGTTGTCGACACGGGGTCTCCGATCGTCGGGGGCGGGCGTGATGGAGGTGATGCGGGTGATGGAGGTGACGGGGGTGTCGTCACCTGCGTCACGTCACCTTGTATACGGCTATACGTCGCTCGTATACCGGACGGGGAAACCTTTCTTGTGGACCGCCCGCTAAGGTGAGCGGTACGCACGGCGACTGGCGTACGGAGAACCAACTCCGGGGGAGTCGTGCGCGCACGACCGCATACAGGGCCGCTCGCCTGGGCCTCGCGGGGACGAGATCTGACATCGACCCCGGAGGAGCCGCCATGAGCGCGAGCCGCCACCCCGCCCTGACCGCCGTCGACCCCGAGCTGGCGTCCTTCGTCGCCGCCGAGGAGACCCTGCAGGCGGAGACCCTGCGCCTGATCCCGAGCGAGAACTACGTGTCCGCCGCCGTGCTCGAAGCCTCCGGCACGGTGCTGCAGAACAAGTACAGCGAGGGCTATCCGGGCCGTCGCTACTACGAGGGCCAGCAGAACATCGACCGCGTCGAGGCGCTGGCCGTCGAGCGGGCGAAGGGCCTGTTCGGCGTGGACCACGCCAACGTCCAGCCGTACTCCGGCTCTCCGGCGAACCTCGCGGTGTACCTGGCCTTCGCGAAGCCGGGCGACACGGTCATGGGCATGGCCCTGCCGATGGGCGGGCACCTGACGCACGGCTGGGGGGTCTCGGCGACGGGATCCTGGTTCCGGGGCGTCCAGTACGGGGTGTCCGCGGAGACGGGCCTGATCGACTACGACGCCGTGCGCGAGCTCGCGCTGGCGGAGCGCCCGAAGATCATTTTCTGTGGCGGTACTGCGCTCCCGCGCACCATCGACTTCGAGGCGTTCGCCTCGATCGCCCAGGAGGCGGGCTCGGTCCTCGTCGCCGACGTGGCGCACATCGCGGGCCTGATCGCGGGCGGGGCGCACCCGTCGCCGGTCGGGCACGTGGACGTGGTCTCCACGACCACGCACAAGACGCTGCGCGGACCGCGGGGCGCGATGCTGATGTGCCGCGAGGAGCACGCGAAGGCCATCGACAAGGCGGTCTTCCCGGGCCTCCAGGGCGGCCCGCACAACCAGACGACGGCGGGCATCGCGGTGGCCCTGCACGAGGCGGCGCAGCCGTCGTTCGTGTCGTACGCGCACGCGGTGGTCGCCAACGCGAAGGCGCTGGCGGCGGCCCTGCTGGCCCGCGGCTTCGACCTGGTGTCGGGCGGTACGGACAACCATCTGATCCTGATGGACCTGACCTCGCGCGGGGTGCCGGGCAAGGTGGCGGCCAAGGCGCTGGACCGCGCCGGCATCGTGGTGAACTACAACACGGTCCCGTTCGATCCCCGCAAGCCCTTCGACCCGTCGGGCATCCGCATCGGCACCCCTTCGCTGACCTCGCGGGGCCTGGGGACGGACCACATGCCGCTGGTGGCGGAGTGGATCTCCCGGGCCGTGGACGCCGCCGCGAAGCAGGACGAACCGGCCCTGGCCGCCATCCGCACCGAGGTGGCGGACCTGATGTCGGCCCACCCGGCCCCGGGCCTCCCGCTGTCCTGACCCGTCCCCCGACCCGTCAAACCCCCGGGGCTCCGCCCCGGGGGTTTCGGACAGGTGGGGACCACCGTGGCCGCCGTACCTGAGAGAATGAAGCCATGGCTTCTGATCGTCCTCGCGCGCTCTCCGGCATCCAGCCCACCTCCGGCTCGTTCCACCTCGGGAACTACCTCGGAGCCATCCGCCAGTACGTCGCCCTGCAGGAGACGCACGACGCGTTCTACATGGTCGTCGACCTGCACGCGATCACCATGCCGCAGGATCCGAAGGATCTGCGCGCCAATACCCGCCTCTCCGCGGCGCAGCTGCTCGCCGCCGGTCTCGACCCGGACCGCTGCACGCTCTTCATCCAGAGCCACGTGCCCGAGCACGCGCAGCTCGGCTGGGTCATGAACTGCATCACCGGCTTCGGCGAGGCCAGCCGGATGACGCAGTTCAAGGACAAGTCCGCCAAGGGCGGCGTCAACAACGCCACCGTCGGCCTGTTCACGTACCCGATCCTCCAGGTCGCCGACATCCTGCTCTACCAGGCCAACGCCGTGCCCGTCGGCGAGGACCAGCGCCAGCACATCGAGCTGACCCGCGACCTGGCCGAGCGCTTCAACCAGCGCTACGGCCGGACCTTCACGCTCCCCGCCGCGCACATCGTCAAGGAGGTCGCGAAGATCTACGACCTCCAGGACCCCTCGATCAAGATGTCGAAGTCCGCGTCCTCCCCCAAGGGCCTGATCAACCTCCTCGACGAGCCCAAGGTCACCGAGAAGAAGATCAAGAGCGCGGTCACCGACACCGAGGCCGAGGTCCGCTTCGACACCGAGAACAAGCCCGGCGTCAGCAACCTGCTCACGATCTACTCCACCCTCACGGGGGAGTCGATCCCGGCCCTGGAGACCCGCTACGAGGGCAAGGGCTACGGCGCGCTCAAGACGGACCTGGCCGGTGTGATGGTCGATTTCGTCACACCGTTCAAGCAGCGCACCCAGGAGTACCTGGACGACCCGGAGACCCTGGATTCCATCCTGGCCAAGGGCGCGGAGAAGGCCCGCGCGGTCGCCGCCGAGACCCTGGCGCAGGCCTACGACCGCCTCGGTCTGGTGCCCGCCAAGCACTGACCGCCGGAGGCCCTGGCAATCCGGGGGGTGCTGGCCCCACACTGGGTCGGCAGGACCCGTACGCAACCCGTACACACCAGACGACGGACCGGACGACGGAGGAGACATACGTGGGGACCGTAACGCTCGGCGTTTCGATCGCGGTCCCGGAGCCGTACGGCAGCCAGCTCCAGCAGCTGCGCGCCGGCTTCGGGGACGTTGCCGCCCACGGCATCCCCACGCATGTCACTCTCGTCCCGCCCACCGAGGTGGAGGCGGACCGGCTGGCGGAGGTCAGGGCCCACCTGGCCGAGGTCGCCGCCGCCTTCGGCCCCTTCGGGATGCGGCTGGCGGGCACGGGAACCTTCCGCCCGCTCTCGCCGGTCGTCTTCGTCCAGGTCGTCGAGGGCGGTACGGGCTGCACCCGGCTCCAGGGCCTGGTCCGCGACCCGGACGGGCCGCTCAGCCGCGAGCTGGCGTTCCCGTACCACCCGCACGTCACGGTCGCCCACGGGATCTCCGAGGAGGCGATGGACCTGGCGTTCGCCACCCTCGCCGACTACGCGGCGCAGTGGACCTGCACCGGCTTCGCGCTCTACGAGCAGGGCTCGGACGGGGTCTGGCGCAAGCTGCGTGAATACCCTTTCGGCACCGGCCCGATCGCCGGAGTCCCGGCGCAGTTGGGCTCACCGGTCGATGAGGCGGCGCGTGCCGCGGGGCCCGCGGGCGAGACGGCCGTACGGCGCTCCTGACGCAGCGGCCTGAGGGTCTGGCGGGCGTGGAAGCGGAGCGTACGCAGGAGCAGCGTGGGGAAGGGACAGCCCGTCGGAAGCGCTTCGCGAAAAGTCACAATCGACGACCGTAGCGCCCGAAACCGGTAATCCCGGCTATTTCCGTCGCCTCATTTACCGTGACCCCATGGACTGGCTGACGAAACTCCCGGTGATCGGCCCGCTCGTGGTCCGGCTGATGCGGACCCACGCCTGGCGCGCCTACGAGCGCCTCGACCGGGTCCACTGGAGCCGGCTCGCCTCGGCGATCACCTTCATCAGCTTCATCGCGCTCTTCCCGCTGATCACCGTGGCCGCCGTCATCGGCGCCGCACTGCTCAGCCAGGAGCAGCTGGACCGGCTCCAGAAGAACCTCGCCGAGCAGGTCCCCGGCATCTCCGACCAGCTCGACCTCGACGGCCTCGTCGCCAACGCGGGCACGATCGGGCTCGTCGCCGCCGCCCTGCTGCTCGTCACCGGCATCGGGTGGGTCGGCTCGATGCGGGACTGCCTGCGCGCGGTGTGGGAGAAGGACGACGAGGACCAGGGGAACCCCATCGTCCGCAAGGGCAAGGACGGGCTCGTACTCGTCGGCCTCGGGGTCGTGGGCCTGGCCTCTGCGGCGGCCTCGATCCTCGGCTCCAGCGCGGTCGGAAAGTTCGGCGGCTGGCTGGGCGTGCCGCAGCACGGCGCGGGCGGCGCGCTCCTGCGCACCGGCGCCTTCCTCGTCGGAGTCCTCGCCGCCTTCCTGATCCTGCTGTACGTACTGACCCTGCTGCCCGGCGTCGAACCGCCGCGCCACCGCCTGATCCAGGCCGCCCTCCTCGGCGCGGCCGGCTTCGAACTGCTGAAACTGCTGCTCAGCGGCTATATGCGCGGGGTCGCCGCGAAGAGCATGTACGGGGCCTTCGGCGTGCCCGTCGCCCTGCTGATCTGGATCAACCTCATGGCGAAGCTGCTGCTGTTCTGCTCCGCCTGGACGGCCACCCGCGCCGACGCGGACGGCGACGGCGCGGAGGACCCGGAGGACCCGGAGGAGCGGGCGGTGCAGGACGCCCGGGGCAACTAGGACACCCAGGGCGCCTACGACGCCTCGTCGCCGCCGGTGCGGCGACCGCGCGGCCCCCGCGGCCAGCGGCGGTTGACCGCGTACGCCCCGCCCGCGATCACGGCCAGCGCCCCGCCCGCGACCCCGAGCGCGGTGCCGACACCGCCGCCCGCGCCCTCACCGGCCGCCGACGGGGCGTGCTCGTGCGTCTGGGCGGGGGAGCCGATCGAGGAGGTGTCCGCGCTCTTCGGCGGGACCAGCCGGCCCACCGGCTTGACCTTGCCGATCGCCGCGAACCCCCAGTCGAAGAGGTCGGCGGTCTCCTCGTAGACGGAGTTCAGCCCGCCCGAGGCCGGGTTCATCACCGTGACCAGCAGCTTCTTGTTGCCCTGCTGCGCCGCGCCGGTGAAGGTCGAGCCGGCCATGGTCGTGTTGCCGTTCTTCACCCCCGCGATGCCCTTGTACGGGGAGAGCCCGCCGGAGCCCGTCATCAGCCGGTTGGTGTTCTGGATCTCGAAGTACTCCCGCGGCTTCCCGGGCTCCTGGTGCCCCGGGAACTTCGCCTCCGCCGTCCCGCAGTACTCCCGGAAGTCCTGCTTCTGCAGTCCGGAGCGGGCGATGAGGGTGAGGTCGTACGCGCTCGACACCTGCTCCGGGGCGTCGTACCCGTCCGGCGACACCACGTGCGTGTCGAGGGCCTGGAGCTCCTCGGCGTGCGCCTGCATGTCCTTGACGGTCTTGTCGATGCCGCCGTTCATGGCGGCCAGCACGTGCACCGCGTCGTTACCGGAGCGCAGGAACACCCCGAGCCACAGGTCGTGCACCGAGTACTCGTGGTCCTCCTTGACCCCGACCAGGCTGGAGCCCGCGCCGACGCCCTCCATCTCCTGCTCGGTGACCTTGTGGACCTGGTCCTTCGGGAGGCTCGGCAGCACAGTGTCCGCGAAGAGCATCTTCAGGGTGGAGGCCGGGGGCAGCCGCCAGTGCGCGTTGTTGGCGGCCAGCACCTCGCCGGTCTCGGCGTCGGCCACGATCCATGAACGTCCCGACAGGCTCGTCGGCAGCGCGGGGGCCCCGGCGAGGGGGCTCACCTGCACCCCCGGCTTGCCGAGCAGGGCCCCGCCGACGGTGGACATCGACGCCGGCGGCGCGGCCGCGGCCGGGGCCTTGGGCGGCTGCGCCTTCCCGTCCGACGGCGGAGTGGGCGCGGCGTGCGCGGGCACCACGAGCATCGCGGGGACCAGCAGCCCGGCGGAAAGGACCGTCAGCGCGGTCTTCTTGGCAGACACGCAGGTGAAAGTACATCCCGATCGGCTGTCTGCCGTCAGGGACCGGCCAACATGGCCGAACCACCGCCGGTACAGCCCACCCCGACGCGTCCGTCCTGGGGACCAAACCGATACTGGGGGCATGAAACTCAGCCGCGCCGTCTCCTGGTTCCTGCTCGCCTTCGGAGTGTGGAGCTGGTTCATCTGGGCAACTTTCGTCCGGAACCTGTGGAAGGACGCCAGCGGTCTGGCATTCGACGCGGCGGGCGAGCCGACGGCCTACTTCTGGGTACACCTTCTCCTGGCCATCGCCTCCTTTCTCCTGGGGACGGCCGTTGGTGTGATCGGGTTGCGCGGCGTCCTCGCTCTGCGGCGTGAATCACGCCGGGGTCCGGACGCATGAGAATCCTGCTCTTCGCGGTGATCGCGCTGGTGGTCCTGGCCCTGCTGGTCCTGGTCCACCGCTGGCTGTGGGTCCGGCTGGTCCGCGATACGACGCGCCCGCGCGGCACGGCGCGCCGCATCGGCACCACTCTCGCCTTCACGCTGCCGCTCCTCTCACTGGCCGCCCTCACCGCAGGCCGCGCAGGCGCCCCCTTCTGGCTAGAACAGTCGGTGGCCTGGCCGGGTTACATGTGGCTCGCAGTCCTCCTCTACCTGACCCTGGCGATGCTGGTGGCAGAGCCCGTGCGAGCCGCCTTGCTCCGCAACCAGCCCCGCCGGCGTTTGAGGCGCGGGGGTCCGGGGGCGGAGCCCCCGGGTCTTTCCGGGTCCGGGCGGAGCCCGGGGAACGGTGGAAGGGCGGGTAGGGGACAGGCCCCGCAGGGCACCCCCACCCCCACCCCCGCCACCCCGGCCCCGCCGACGCAAGCCCCCGCCGGTACGGCCCCTCCGACCCAGGCCCCGGCCGAAGCGGCCGAGCCGACGGAAGCCCCGGTCGAAGCCCCGGGCGGAGCCACCCGCCGCCAGTTCGTGGCACGAGCCCTCGGCGGCGCAGCCGCCATCGCAGCCACCGGAACCGTAGCCACCGGCACCTACGGAGTCCTCCGCGGCCCCCGCGTCAAGCGCGTCCAGGTCCCCCTCGCCAAACTGCCCCGCGCAGCGCACGGCTTCCGCATCGCCGTGGTCAGCGACATCCACCTCGGCCCGATCCTCGGCCGCGCCCACACCACCCGCATCGTCGAGACGATCAACCGCACCCAGCCCGACCTCATCGCCGTCGTCGGCGACCTCGTGGACGGCAGCGTCCACGACCTCGGCAGCGCCGCCGAGCCGCTGCGCCGGCTCTCCGCCCGCCACGGCTCGTACTTCGTCACCGGCAACCACGAGTACTTCTCCGGCGCCCAGCAGTGGATCGACCACGTCCGCGAGCTCGGCCTCACCCCCCTGGAGAACGCCCGCCGCCCCCTCCCGTACTTCGACCTCGCCGGCGTCAACGACGTCCAGGGCGAGACGGAGGGCCACGGTCCGGACTTCACGGCCGCGCTCGGCGACCGCGACCCGGCCCGCACGGCCGTACTCATGGCCCACCAGCCGGTCGTCATCCACGACGCCGTCCGCCACGGCGTCGACCTCCAGCTCTCCGGCCACACCCACGGCGGCCAGCTCTGGCCCGGCAACTACCTCGCCGAGCTCGCCAACCCCACCGTCGCCGGGCTGGAGCGCTACGGCGACACCCAGCTCTACGTCTCGCGCGGCGCCGGTGCCTGGGGGCCGCCGGTCCGGGTCGGGGCCCCGTCCGACATCACGGTCGTAGAACTCGCCTCATACCAGGCCTGACCGGGCGCAACCGGTAACGACCCGCCGTGAATCAGCCTTCCCGAGGCCGAAATTCCATGATGGGATGACCGTTAATCGGACATGGGGATCCGGTGAGCGAGTCAAACCATGGCATTTTCATGGGTGGGGTGGGGTCAAGGGTGAAGTCTGTCCGCTCGAAGGTCATCGCGGCAGGGCTGGTGATCGGCGTGGCCGGTGTCGGCGCCTGGCAGCTGCTCCCGGAGGAGGGCCGTGGCAGCGGGACCGCCCTGCGGGTCGGGACGAGCGACGTGGTCTCGTCCCTCGACCCGGCAGGGGCGTACGACGCGGGCTCCTGGGCCCTGTTCAGCAACGTCTACCAGTCGCTGCTGACGATGAAGTCGGGCTCCGACACCCCGGTCCCGGACGCGGCCTCCGCCTGCAAGTTCACCGGCGCGCAGCTCACCACGTACCAGTGCGAGCTCCGCCCAGACCTGAAGTTCTCGAACGGGCGCGCCGTCACCGCCGAGGACGTCAAGCACTCCTTCGACCGGATCAAGGCGATCAACTCCGACCAGGGTCCGGCGCCCCTCTTCAACACCCTGCAGTCGGTCAAGGCCGAGGGCGGCACCGTCACCTTCACGCTCTCCGCGCCGGACGCCACCTTCCCCTTCAAGATCGCGACGGGCGCCGCCTCGATCGTCGACAAGGAGAAGTACCCGGCGAAGACCCTCCGCGAGGGCGGCAAGGTCGACGGCTCCGGCCCCTTCACCCTCGGAGCGTACCAGGCCGGCACCAGCGCCGAGCTCAAGCCGAACCCGGCCTACCGGGGCCAGTCCAAGCAGCCCGCCAAGACGGCCGTCACCGTCCGGTACTACAAGGACTCCGCCCAGCTCAACCAGGCCTGGACCGACCACCAGATCGAGGTCGCCCACCGCGACATGCCGCCCGAAGTGCTCGCCGGGCTCAACCCGGGCCTGAAGGACACCAAGTACCAGGCCTCCGGCGGCTCCGAGACCCGCAGCATGGTCTTCAACGTCCGCCCCGGCTCCACGACCGCCCCGCTCGCCGTACGCCAGGCGATCGCCGCCGTCATCGACCGCTCCAAGGTGGCCGGCGAGATCCACCACGGCACGGTGACCCCGCTCTACTCCCTCGTCCCGGCCGGCATCTCCGCGCACAGCACCCCGTTCTTCGACACGTACCCGGCGCCCAACGGCGCCACCGCGAAGAAGCTGCTCAAGGACGCCGGGATCACCGCCCCGGTCTCCCTCACCCTCGGCGTGAACACGCGCGGTCCGAACGTCGCGGAGGCCGACGAGATCGTGAAGCAGCTCACGGCCACCGGGCTCTTCCAGATCAAGATCAAGGCCGTCGACCAGTGGGCCGACTTCCAGAAGGCCTACGCGGCCGGTGAGTTCGACGCCTACACCATCGGCTGGATCGCCGACTTCCCGGACGCGGACAACTTCCTCGCCCCGCTCGTCGGCGCCGACTCCAGCATGAACAACGGCTTCTCCGACAAGGCAGTCGACGGCCTCATCGCCCGGACCCAGTCCTTCTCGGACCGCGGCCAGGCCGCCGCCGAATTCCGCGAACTCCAGAAGCTGGTCTCCCAGCAGGTCCCGATGCTGCCCATCTGGCAGAAGAAGGACTACGTGATGTCCCGCGAGTCCGTCTCCGGCGCCCAATACCTTTCGGACGGCACCGGGGTCTGGCGCCTGTGGGAGCTCAACTGGCTGTAGCCGCTCCGTCGGCGCCGGCCGTGGGGTCGAAGTCGGCATCCGGGTCGGAGGCCCGCTTCTTCTTCGACACCACCGTCTGCGCCATCCCCGGCAGGAAGTCCGCGAACAGCTCGTGGACCTCGCGCACCAGCGGCCGCAGCACCCGGAACCGGGCCAGGACGATGCCCCGCGTCGTCAGCTGCGCGCCGCGCTCCGCGAGCCGCCGCGTCTTCTCGCTGTTCGGGGACCGGTCGAAGACCCAGTACAGGACGAGCCCCATCTGCGAGAGCCACATCAGCTCCGGCAGTACGTCGGCCAGTTCGGCCGGGACCTTAGTCTTCGCGCCGGCCAGCACCTCGCGGTGCATGTCGATCGCCGCCTTGCGGGCGGGTTCCGATTCGGGGGAGAAGGGGCTGAGCGGGCTTTCCGGGTCCGCGGCGTTCTTGAAGAACTGCGAGGCGAACTCGTGGTACGGCGCCGCGATGTCCAGCCAGATCGTCAGCACGCCCGCGAGCCGCTTCTGCAGATCGGTCTCGTTGTCGAGGATGGGCCGGACCGCCGCCTGGTGAGCGGCGCCGATCCGGTCGTAGAACCCCTGGACCAGGTGTTCCTTCGACTCGAAGTAGTAGTAGGCGTTGCCGACCGAGACCCCTGCCTCCTTGGCGATGGCCCGCATGGTCGTCTTGTCGAAGCCGCGCTCCTGGAAGAGACGGAGCGCGGTTTCGAGGATGAGCGTGCGGGTCTGCTCGCTCTTGGGAGCCTTCTGATCAGTCACGGTGTACGAGCCTATCCGGGTACGGAGCAGTGGTCGCCACAGGCCGGTGCCTCCGGCTCCACTTCGCCCTCTGCCCCGGGCTCGGTCCGTACGGCCTGGCGCCATGCGGAGGCCGTGTACATGGCGGCCCGGGCGAAGGGCCGGCCCGCCGCAGTGGCGAGCCAGTTCGCCTTCGGCCGGTGCTCCGTCAGGGCCCACAGGCAGACGATGAAGGCATCGGTCCCGGTCCACACCTGCCCCCCGTCCCCGATGACGGTGATCTCGCGGAGCGTCGACGCGTGGTCGAGCCGCGGGAACTTCTCCTGCGCCGCGAAGGACCCGGCCGGGATCAGCCGGAGCGGCACCAGCCAGCGCTGCCCGATCAGCCAGTGCCGGATGTGCACGCAGAGCGGACAGTTGGCGTCGTACAGCACGGTCAGGTGCCGGGTCGCCTGCGCTGTCGTTGCCGTTGGCGTTGCCGTTGGCGTGGTCACCGCTCAGGCCCCGGCCGGAGCGGTCCACGCCGTCGGGGCGACCGGCGGGGTCTGCTGGCGCTCCATGATCCCGCGGCGGCGCATCTTGTTCAGCACCCAGACGTTGCCGAGGTGCATGACGCCGAGGACCAGCAGGACGACACCGATCTTGACCGACAGGGCCTCGAAGAGCTCGCGGGCCGTTTCGATGCCGACGTCCGAGCGCAGGTAGAGCGTCACGAAGCCGATGTTGACGAGGTAGAACCCCACCACCAGGAGGTGGTTCACGGCGTCCGCGAGCTTCTCGTTCCCGTGCAGGACGTCGGCGATGAAGATGCGGCCGTTGCGGCTGAGCGTACGGGCGACCCAGACGGTCAGCCCGATGCTGATGAGCAGGTAGATGACGTATGCGACGACGGTGAGGTCCATGCCTCAGCCCCCCTTGAACGTGTTCAACTCGTTGGCAGGACTGACTGTAGACCTCTTTTTGAACAGGTTCAAGCATTCTCGGTGCCGGTGACTTTCTCCAGCAGGTCCGGGTCCACGTACGGCGCCCCGCGCGTCGGCACCGACCGCCAGGCGAGGGGCCAGGTGGTCCCGGAGAGGGCGGGTACGCCGACGTAGGCGGAGGCGTTCCGGGTGCGGGAGGTATACCGCTGCGTGTACGCCGGCCAGGTCCGGACGCGGGCGGTGTGGGGCGGGAGCAGGAAGTACATCCACCGGTACCCGGTGAGCTCGTACACGATCGGCCCGGGGCCGTGGCCGGTGAGCCGGCAGAGGCTCTTGGCCACTTCCTCGCCGAGCTGCCCCTGGATCCGGACGGCATCGAAATGCACGCCGGCGAGCCGCAACTGGAATCCGGAGTCGGGCACCCAGTCGGGGGCCCAGGGGGATGGCGGGATTTCCTCGTTCATGCCGCAAGGCTGATGGCTCAGCCGTAGCGTTGAACAGTAGTTGAGCCGTTACGGACGGCGATGCGAGAAGGGCTGTGAAGCTGTGGCCGACCCTGTGAACCCGAGTGAACCCCTGCCCTCAGCGCTCCGACGCGGCTTGGGGGCTCAGATCCGTACCCTGCGTGAGAAGAGCGGGGTGTCCCGAACCGAACTGGGAGGGCGGACCAACTTCTCGGGCTCGGCGATCGGGGCGTTCGAGCGCGGTGACCGGACCATTGATCCGGTGGTGCTGGAAAAGCTTGATGAGCTACTCACCGCCAACGGCGTACTGAAGGCAGTCGTCCCGTACCTGGAAGAGGAGCGGCACTCGCCGCAGTACAGCAACTTCACGTCCATCGAGGCCAAAGCGGTGAGCCTGTGGGTGTACTCCACGCACATGCTGCACGGGCTCTTACAGACGGAGGCCTACGCGCGCAGGCTGTTCGAGGCCTATCGGCCGACGGTGCCCGCCGAGGAGATCGAAAAGCGGTTAGCCGACCGAGTGGGCAGGCAAAAGCTCCTCCACCGGGATCCGGCACCCGAACTGTGCTTCGTGATCGAACAGTCAGTGCTCCTCCGCAAGACCGGCGGCGAATCCGTGTGGCGGGACCAGATCCGCCACCTGCTGGAAGTCGGTCAGCTCCCGCACGTCTGTATCCAGGTGGTGCCCCTGGACTGCGAAGAGCCAGTTGGTTCGGATGGCTCGATGACCCTCGTGGAAGTGCCCCAGTACCGAATGGTTGGCTATGTTGAGGTGCAGGAGCACAGCTGGTTGATCCAGAAGCCCGAGGCAGTGAGCGGGATGGTTCAACGCCATGCGAGCATCCGAGGGTTGGCCCTCACGCCACGGGAGTCGACACACCTAATCGAGCAGCTATTGGGGGAGTGATGAGCACCGAACTGGCGTGGTTCAAGAGCAGTTACAGCGGCGGCTCCGGCGGCGAGTGCGTCGAGGTGGCTCTCGACTGGAGCAAGAGCAGTTACAGCGGCGGCTCCGGCGGTGATTGTGTCGAGGTGGCCCTCCCGTGGAGCAAGAGCAGCTACAGCGGCGGCGATGGAGGCCAGTGCGTCGAAGTTGCAGGCTGCGCCTCGGCCGTCCACGTTCGCGACTCCAAGGACATCGCCCGCCCCTCCTTCACAGTCGCCACAACCGCCTGGGCCGCCTTCACCGGCTCGCTGTAGCCGTTCAGCAGGGTGGGACGGGTCCCTCCCTCCTCGTGTGGGGGCGGTCGGCCGAGAGGATCGCGGACTCGGGGCGGGGTAGCGGGGTGCCGTCCGGGTACAGGAGGGGGCCTCGGTCCAGGACGAGGCCCGTGTCGGCCCCGCGCCGGGTGGTGTTGGCGGCGGTGACGCGGTTCAGCGGGGCCGGGGTGAGGGTCTGGGTCTCGCGGATGTACGCGACGAAGCTCTCGAAGTCGCGCTGGTGGCGGTACGGGGCCTCGAAGCCGGTCAGCGCCCCGTAGCCGTCGTTCGCGAGGAAGGTGTACGAGGGGGCCGCGAGGCGGTAGGTGCCGGTGAGGGCGAGCGCGACGCCGTCGATGAATACCTCGGCCGGGTTCACGCGGTCGCCGACCCTCCCCAGGGTGTTGAAGGTGTAGCGCACGTTCTTGGATACGGCGAGCGGCGCGAAGAGGAGTTCACCGCTGGCCGCCGTCGTCCACTGCTGCTCCAGCGCGTCGTGGATCTGCTGCCCGGTCACCGTCGCGCTGACGACCGGGTCGCCGAAGCCGACGGCCCTCCAGGCGCGGCCGAAGGTCACGGCGCCGCCCGAGGCGGTGTCCCGTACGAGATCGCCCGCGATCACGGCCTGCCCGACCCGCGGGGCGGCGGCCACCAGGGCCAGCTGGGCCGGGACGTTGGGGTGGACGTTGGCGTCGTTCTCGGGGTCGGTCGGGCGGCGGCCCGCCCACAGGGCCCAGTCGGCGACGAGGTCGCCCATCGTGCTCTCGCCGGCGGTGTTGCGCGTACGGACGAACGATCCGGTCTGCTTGCCGATCTTGGAGCCGTCGCGGGCGGCGGCCTGGCCGGCCCAGTAGTCGACGACCTCCTTGAGGGCGGGGTCGGGGGTGACGTCGCGGGTGTTGGGGTGGTTCGTCGACACCGTCAGCTCGCGGACCACCTTGCCGGTGGCGGGGTCGAGGCGGAGGTTGATCTCGTTGATGAGCTGGCCGTAGCAGCCGGCTTCGACGAAGGGGCGGGGGACGCCGTTCGGGTCCGGGAGCATCATGTTGAACCGGGTGTGCCAGTGGCCGGTGACGATGGCGTCGATGTCGGGGGAGACGCGCAGCGCCAGATCGAGGGCGGGGCCGGAGGGGTCGGTGCCGCTGTTGAAGTCGGCGCCGGCCACGGCTCCGTCGTGCATGCTCAGGACGATCGCGTTGACCCCCTGGGCCTTGAGCTGGGCGGCGTACCGGTCGGCGGTGGCGACCTCGTCCAGGGTGGCCAGGCCGGGTTGGTAGGAGCCGGGGAAGAGCTCGGCGCCGAGGGCGGTGAGGTGGATGAAGCCGATCAGCAGCTCCTGCCCCGCGGCCGTCCGTACCGTCTCGATGTTGTACGCGGGCAGGACGGGGCTGTTCTGGTCGGCGGTCCGGACGACGTTGGCGCTGAAGAAGCGGAAGCCTGCGCCGTGGAAGCGGGCGCCGGAGGAGTCGGTGAAGGTGGCGTCGCGGCCCTCGACGGGGAAGGGGACGCCCTGCTCCATGTGCCGTTGCAGGAAGGCCGGGGACTTGTCGAACTCGTGGTTCCCAGCGGTCGCGAAGTCGAGGCCCATGCGGCCCAGGGCCTCGATGGTGGGCTCGTCGGCGAAGGCGGCGGCGTCGAACTCCCAGCCGGAGAAGGCGTCTCCGGGGGTGAAGAAGAACGAGTTGGCGCGGTCGGCGCGCAGCCGGGCGAGGTGGGCGCCCATGTGGGCGACGCCGCCGACGGTGTACGTCTGTCCCCCGTTCCCGGTGATGGTGGCGTTGGTGCCGGGGGCGGCCTGGAGGTATCCGTGCAGGTCGGTGATGTTGAGGAGCTGGACGTCGACGTACTCGACGGCGGAGGCGGCGTCGCGCGCGTGCTCGGTGGCGTGGGCGGGGACCCCTGTGGCGAAGGTGGCTGCGGCGGTCCCCAGGGCGGTGAGGAAACCCCGCCGCCCGAGGTGGTGTGAACTCCGGTCCGGATGCGTGGTCTTGGCGAGCCTCGTCACGTGGGCATGGTCCCGCGGGAGGGGTCCGGTGTCGATGCGCCGTGCCGGGCGCCTGTACGCGGGCCCGCGCCTGGATGGCGGGCCGGCGGGCCGGGTGGCAGCCTGGAGGAGGAGCCGTGGCGCCGGGCCGGGCCGCGCGGCGAAACGTACGGCCGCCCGGCGTCGCCGCAACGGGAAACCACGGGAAACCACAGGAAAGCACTGTCCGCAATTCGCGGGAGGTGGACCCCCTTGAGCAGGCACGCTTCGCTCACCCGAACCGCTCTGGGCCTCGCCTTGGCAGGCGCCCTGTCGACCGCGCTCGTACCGGTTGCCGCAGCGCCGGCGGCGGCCGTCACCTGCGACGCCGCGGCCAGTGCCCGGGCCCCGACCAGCAGCAACGACACCGCCGTACGCAACGCGCTGATCTGCCTCATCAACGCCCAGCGCACCCAGCGGGGCCTGCCCGCCCTCACCGTGAACCAGGCCCTGACGACGGCGGCGCAGCAGCACTCGGCCGCCGCCGTGCAGCTGAAGTGGTGGGGGCCGGGCAAGGACTCGCACACCAACCCGCAGACCGGTTCCACACCGCAGAGCCGCATCAAGGCCGCAGGCTACTGCCCGAACCCCAGGTCGTGGGCCGTCGCCGAGATCACGTACACGGGCTGGGGCGGCTCGGGAACCCCGAATGCCGCGGTCAACTGGTGGGTGAACGTCAGCACGTACGGCCACCGCCAGATCGTCCTGGACCCCTCGCTACGAGAGATCGGAGCCTGGGCCCAGCCGGGCGCGGCGGACCGCGCCGGAGCCGGAGCGAGCCAGGCCGGAACCTACGTCGTGACATTCGGCCGCTGCCAGCAGTAACCGGCTACTCCGGTGCGGGCTTCCTCGGCTGCGGACGGCCGGCGGCCAGCAGTTCCTCGACGTCGAGGGTGACCTTGGCACCGAGGCTGTCGGGCAGGGTGGCCAGCTCGCCGGCCGCGTACACGCGGTGGCTCCGGTACTCGCCCCCGCCGGGCTCGGTGAGTACGTGCACCCGCTGGTGCTTCCGGTTGACGATCACGTAGATCGGGATCATGGCCTGCGCGTACGCGCCGACCTTGAAGCGCAGGTCGGTGCTGAAGTTGCTGGACGTCACTTCGAGGACGAGGCGGAACACGACCGGGTCGTAGCAGTTGTTCTTGACGAGGTGCTCATCGCTGTCGGCATCGACGACGACGAGATCGGGGATGGCGTAGTCCTCCGGCCCCTCCGGCAGCCACAGTCCGATCCCCTGATGCACCTCTGTCTCTCCGTCGTCCAGGCCCGCCGCGACGAATGGCCGGGTGATCTTGTTCAGCACCCTGGAGTGGGGGATGTCCGCAGGCGGCGTCACAGTGAGCTGGCCTCCGATGATCTCGACGCGGTAGCCAGGGTTCTGCTCCATGAGCCTGTTGGCCTCTTCGAGCAAGGTCAGCGGCCGGTCCTCGTCTGCGTACTCGACGGGTGCTGCGGACATCTCGGGCCTCCCGTGGGCTGGGTCGAGAGCATCATCGTAGGACGGCGCGACCGCCTCATGCGGTATCCGGACGGTTCACCGGATCGGGGCCGTCCTCACCCAAGGAAGTCCAGGAGGAGGGCCAAGGTCTCCTCGGGGCGTTCCAGGGAGGGGAGGTGGCCGGCCCAGGGGAGTTCCGTGTGGCGGGCACCCGGGATGTGGTGGGGGAGGGTGGCGGCGATGGTGCGGAAGTCCTCCACGTCGCGGGCGCCGCCCACCGCGAGGGTGGGGGCCGTGATGGCTCCGAGATCGGCCTCGTGCTCCGGGAGTTCGTGGTGGGATTCGACGGTCTGCGCCACCTCGAAGATGCGGCCCTGCATGGTGCGGACCAGCGCCCGGGCCGCCTCGTCCGCCGAGGGGCCGAGCCAGGTGTCCACCATCAGCTCCACCGCCCCCGCGACGTCCCCCGCTTCGAGCAGCGCGTCCTCCGCGTCGACGACCTTCTGCAGGGCCGGGCCGCGCTGCTGGGCCGGGACGGCCGGGCAGAGCAGGGCCAGTGCGGCCACCCGCTCCGGATGCCGCGACGCGATCCCGAGCGCGACGCGGCCGCCGTACGAGGATCCGGCGAAGGCGGCCCGTTCGATGCCCAGGGAGTCCAGCAGGTCCAGTACGTCGTCCTGGTCGCGGTAGGGCGCGACCGCCGCCGGTGAGTCCCCGCAGGTGCGGAAGTCGGCCCGGACGACCCGGAATCCGGCCTCGGCCAGCGGTCGCCACTGCGGCTCCCACATGCGGCGGTCGCAGACCGAGGAGTGGAGCAGGACCAGGGCCGGGCCGTCCGCCGGACCGGCCACGTCGTGGGAGAGGAGGGGGTTCATGGGGTTCATGGGGTTCATGGGGGAGAGCCTGTACGACGTGGGCGGCAACCGCCTCTGGATATCCGGGGGCCGGGGGCGTTGTCAGAGGCGCGTCCTGGGCTTCCTCCGGCTGCGCACCGACCAGGTGCGCTTCTACCCGATCGGCGCCCCGGAGAACCTGGCGCACGCCTGCGGCGGCGAGTACACGATGTGAACGCGTACGGCTTCGGCGAGCTGAGCCAGACCGCAGAGACCCGCCGGCTCCTGCTGGAGCGGCTTGTCCCGAGGCTCGCCATCGCCGACCGGTGCCGGATCGAGGGACGGTTCCTGCACGTACGCGGCGAGCTGCGCGCGTACCGGATCCACCTCGGGTCGGGGAGTCCCGGCGGGGCGCACGGCCTCCGGGACGGAGACCGGGTACCTGCCCTTCGAGGGGGACAGGACGCTCGCGCTGATCCTCAGCAAGGCGATGATGCTGGCGGACGACACCGGCATCACCGACCCGACCATCACCCGTCAGATACTGAGCGAACGGGCGTAGTTGATCTGCTGCATCACCCACGGGTAGGTGCTCGCGTCGACCGCCGGGATCATCGTGGAGTGGTGGCGGCCGCCGCTGGTGACGGTGACCTGGATGTAGCCGGTGGTGGTCTTCTCCTTCATGAGGAGGAAGAGCAGGCCCAGCAGGCAGAACAGGAAGAAGATGACCGCGAGCACGATGGCGTGCGCCGGGATCTTCGTCTCGGTGCGGGAGAGGTCCGAGGCGTTCCACATCGCGCCCTTGAGCGGCATCGGGCCCGAGGGGGTCATGATCTGGTCCCCGGCGATGGTGATGTCGCCGAGGGCCAGCCCGGACCCGCCGCCGTAGCCCGCGGGCTGCACGGGCGGCATCATCGGGGGCTGCCCGGGGGCCGGAATGCCGGCGCCGCCGACGGTCGGCTGGTACCCGGGCGCGGGCGGAGTGGCCGGGTACCCGTACCCGGGAGTCCCCGGAGTCGCCGGATATCCCTGCGGATATCCATAACCCGGGCCCCCTGGAGCCCCGTTGTCACCTGAGTACGGATTCGGCTGCTGCTCGCTCATACGCTCGATCTTTCCACAGCCACCCCCGACCTCGTACCCCGGTCAGGAGAGGTTGTTGTCTTCGCTCTCGGGCTTGCGCCGCGCCGCCGTGAGAACGGCCTCGACGTCCAGGGTCACCTTGGCACCGATCGACTCGGGCAGGGTGACGAGCTCACCGGGGGCGTGGACACGGTGGGTGGCGTACTCGTCCTGGGCCGGATCGGTGAGTACGTGCAGGCGGTTGTGCCGGCGGTCGACGATCACGTAGACCGGGACCTTGGCGTTGCCGTAGGCCCGGACCTTCGTCCGCAGGTCGGCCTGGTAGTTGCTGGAGGTGACCTCCAGGACCAGGCGGAAGACGACGGGCTCGTAGCAGTTGTTCTCGACGTGATGTTCGGTGATGTCGGCGTCGACCACTGAAAGATCCGGAATGGCATAGCCCTCGCGGCCGTCGGGTAGCCAGAGACCGACCCCTTGAACCACTTCTGTGGCGTCGCCGTGCAGGCCCGCTGTGATGAAGGGGAGCATCAGGCTGGTCAGAGCGCTCGCGTGGGCCGAATCCGGGGGTGGCGTCACGAGCATGTGTCCTTCGATGATCTCGACGCGGTAGCCGGGGTTTCGCTCCATGAGCGCATTGGCCGCATCGAGCAGTGGCCATGTGCCGGTGGGGTGCTCGGCGGGTGCTGCGGACATCACGTGCCTCCCGTGGGCTGCTGTCGAGAGCATCATCGTAGGACGGGGAAGGGCCCCGCGGCCGGAAGCCGCGTGATCACCCGAACGGGCGAGGGCCCCGCCCCCCCGGTGCGGAACCGGGGTGCGGGGCCCTCGTACGACTGACTGCCGGGCGGTCAGAAGCGGCGCGTGATCAGCGCGCGCTTGACTTCCTGGATCGCCTTCGTGACCTCGATGCCGCGGGGGCACGCGTCGGTGCAGTTGAAGGTCGTGCGGCAGCGCCACACGCCGTCCTTGTCGTTCAGGATCTCCAGCCGCTGCTCGCCGGCCTCGTCACGCGAGTCGAAGATGAAGCGGTGGGCGTTGACGATCGCCGCCGGGCCGAAGTACTGCCCGTCGTTCCAGAACACCGGGCACGACGAGGTGCACGCCGCGCACAGGATGCACTTCGTGGTGTCGTCGAACCGCTCGCGGTCCTCCGCCGTCTGCAGACGCTCACGCGTCGGCTCGTTCCCGTTGGTGACGAGGAACGGCATGACGTCGCGGTACGCCTGGAAGAAGGGCTCCATGTCGACGACAAGGTCCTTCATCACCGTGAGGCCCTTGATGGCCTCGACCGTGATCGGCTTCTCCGGGTTGATGTCCTTGATCAGCGTCTTGCAGGCGAGCCTGTTCTTGCCGTTGATCCGCATCGCGTCGGAACCGCAGATGCCGTGCGCGCACGACCGGCGGAAGGTCAGCGTGCCGTCGAGCTCCCACTTGATCTTGTGGAGACCGTCGAGCACGCGCTCCTTCGGGTCGATCTCGATCTGGAAGTCCTGCCACTGAGCCTCGTCCGAGATCTCGGGGTTGTAGCGGCGGATCCGGAAAGTGACCGTGATGTACGGGGAGGCCGCGGCCGCCTCTTCCATCTTTTCCAGGGTGGGGGTAGCCATCAGTACTTACGCTCCATCGGCTGGTAGCGGGTCGTGACGACCGGCTTGTAATCGAGCCGGACCGAGTCCGAGCCGTCGGCTCCGACCTCGCGGTACGCCATGGTGTGGCGCATGAAGTTGACGTCGTCGCGGTTCGGGTAGTCCTCGCGGTAGTGACCGCCGCGGGACTCCTTGCGCGCGAGCGCGGACACGGCCATGACCTCGGCCAGGTCGAGCAGGTTGCCCAGCTCGATGGCCTCCAGCAGGTCCGTGTTGAAGCGCTTGCCCTTGTCCTGGACGGACACGTTCTTGTAGCGCGCGCGCAGCTCCGCGATCTTCTCGACCGCGGTCTTGATGGTCTGCTCCGTACGGAACACCATCACGCAGGCGTCCATCGTCTCCTGGAGCTCCAGGCGCAGGTCGGCGACCCGCTCCTTGCCCGTGGAGTTGCGCAGGTGCTCGACCAGGTCGACGACCTGCTGCGCCGGGTTCTCGGGGAGCTCGACGTAGTCGTTCTCCTGCGAGTACTTCGCCGCGGCGATGCCGGAGCGCTTGCCGAACACGTTGATGTCCAGCAGGGAGTTGGTGCCGAGGCGGTTGGCGCCGTGCACGGAGACGCAGGCGACCTCGCCGGCCGCGTACAGGCCCGGGACGACGGTGGTGTTGTCCGACAGGACCTCACCCTCGACGTTCGTCGGGATGCCGCCCATGGCGTAGTGCGCGGTGGGCTGGATCGGGATCGGGTCCGTGTACGGCTCGATGCCCAGGTAGGTGCGCGCGAACTCGGTGATGTCCGGGAGCTTCGCGTCGAGCTGCTCCGGCGGCAGGTGCGTCAGGTCCAGGTACACGTGGTCACCGGCCGGACCGCAGCCGCGGCCCTCGCGGATCTCGGTGTAGATGGAGCGCGAGACGACGTCACGGGACGCGAGGTCCTTCATGACCGGCGCGTACTTCTCCATGAAGCGCTCGCCGTCCTTGTTGCGGAGGATGCCGCCCTCACCGCGGGCGCCCTCCGTCAGCAGGATGCCCATGCGCCAGATGCCCGTCGGGTGGAACTGGAAGAACTCCATGTCCTCCAGCGGCAGGCCGCGGCGGTAGCAGGCCGCCTGGCCGTCACCCGTGAGGGTGTGCGCGTTGGAGGTCACCTTGAAGAACTTGCCGGTGCCGCCGGAGGCGTAGATGACGGCCTTGGCCTGGAACACGTGGATCTCGCCGGTGGCGAGCTCGTACGCGACCACACCGGCCGACTTCTTGACGCCGTCCTCCTCGACGAGGAGCTGGTCCAGGACGTAGAACTCGTTGAAGAACTCCACGCCCTCCTTGACGCAGTTCTGGTACAGCGTCTGGAGGATCATGTGGCCGGTGCGGTCCGCGGCGTAGCAGGACCGGCGGACCGGGGCCTCGCCGTGGTTGCGCGAGTGGCCGCCGAAGCGGCGCTGGTCGATGGTGCCGTCCGGCGTGCGGTTGAACGGCAGGCCCATCTTCTCCAGGTCGAGGACGGCGTCGATGGCCTCCTTCGCCAGGATCTCGGCGGCGTCCTGGTCGACCAGGTAGTCACCGCCCTTGACCGTGTCGAAGGTGTGCCACTCCCAGTTGTCCTCCTCCACGTTCGCCAGCGCGGCGGCCATGCCGCCCTGCGCGGCGCCCGTGTGGGAGCGGGTGGGGTAGAGCTTCGTCAGCACGGCGGTGCGGCTGCGCTTCGTCGACTCGATGGCGGCACGCATGCCCGCGCCACCTGCGCCGACGATGACGGTGTCGTACTTGTGGATCTTCATCTTGTTTCGCCTCAGCCCCGTTGCCTAGCGGATGTTCGGGTCGAAGGTGAAGATCACCAGCGTGCCCAGAAGGATGGTGAACACCGTGGCGGTGTAGAGCAGGCCCTTCAGCCACAGCCGCGTGTTGGCGCGCTCCGCGTAGTCGTTGATGACGGTACGCAGACCGTTGGCGCCGTGCAGCATCGCGAGCCACAGCATCAGCAGGTCCCAGACCTGCCAGAACGGGGACGCCCAGCGGCCGGCCACGAAGGCGAAGCCGATCTTGGAGACGCCGCCGTCCAGCACCAGCTGGATCAGCAGGTGGCCGAGGACGAGCACGACGAGGACGATGCCCGAGAGGCGCATGAACAGCCAGGCGGCCATCTCGAAGTTGCCGCGGGTCGAGCGCGGCGTCTTGCCCGTGCGCTTGCGCGGGGCCTCGATGTACGGCGCCGGGTTGTCGACGTCGTAGAGGCTTACGCCCTCCACGTCGCCGATGGCCTGGGCGGAAGAAGTGTCAGAAGACATGAGTGTCACTTCCCGAACAGTTCGGCAGCTGCGTGGCCCAGGACGGGGTACAGGGCCCCGATCATCAGGATGATCCAGACGATCATGACGCCCCAGAGCATCTGCTTCTGGAGGCGGGGGCCCTTGGACCAGAAGTCCACGGCGATCACACGGAGACCGTTGAGCGCGTGGAACAGGATGGCGGCCACGAGGCCGTACTCCAGCAGCGCGACGATCGGAGTCTTGTAGGTAGCCACGACATCGTCGTACGCCTCGGGGGAGACGCGGACGAGAGCGGTGTCGAGGACGTGTACGAACAGGAAGAAGAAGATGAGGACGCCGGTGACTCGATGAGCCACCCAGGACCACATTCCTTCCCGGCCGCGGTACAACGTTCCAGCCGGCACGGAAAACCCTCCGGAAGCGGGGCGGGGGCCAGCCGGCTTCTTTGTCGGTCGGGCCCGGCCGGGTACGGTCCTCCGGCCCCGGACATCGTAGCGACGCTTTGTCGGTTCCCTCGCGCCGGGTCCATCGGTGTGATCAAACAGGCACGGACGGACTATCCCACAGGGGCGAATAGCCCGGAATTCGCAGCTGATACACCGTCTGGGGAGGTCAGCCAATGTGTCAGGTCGGCGAGCCGCACCTGGGCGAGGCGGCGCAGCTCGTCCGCCGAGATCGACCGCTCCTCGTCCGCCTCCAGCTCCATGCGGCGCCGGATGGCGGCCAGCAGCTGGTCCGCCTGCTCCTCCGGCGGGTGCCCGTCCAGGCAGATCACGAAGGCGTGGCCGAACTTGCGCTCGTACTCCGCGTGCGCCGCGTCGAGCGCCAGGAGCGCGGCGTACGGGGCCCCGTGGTCCAGCTCCACCGGGAACTCCGAGGCCAGCGCCTCGCTCAGGTCCGCCTGGGAGAGGTCGTACGAGGCCTCGTCGGCGGCGGCCAGCAGCACGCCCGGATCCGGGTACGGTCGGTGGGTGGCCACCCGCTGCGCCCAGCGCCGGCTCCCGCAGCAGTGCAGCAACACGGCCTCGGCGGCTTCGGGGGAGAGGGCGTTGAACCGCGCCAGTCCGGAGCCGGGGGAAGGATCGGAGCTGCCGCGGGCCTGCGCCGGAAGGTGGCTGGACAGCGGGGGGCTCCTCGGGGCGTGGCTCGGGTCTACCGCCACGCTAGCGACGCCGGGCCGGGTGTGTCGTACCGATCTGAGCTTTTCACCCGGAAGTGAGCCGAAAGGATGACGGGCGTGGCGTGGAAACAGCCTGGTGGGGGAGAGGGGAAGACGACCGAGGCCGCCACCCCCCACAGGAGAGGCCCCGGTCGCCGTCCGTACGGGCTCGTGCGACAAGCCCGTACCCCTGTCAGCGCCGCGAGTGCGTTTTGTGTCACACCCCGCTTCGCGCACGATTGGTTGCTCCCCGTACAACTCGTGGACGAAGGTACTTGAAAGCCGTAACGTGCTGATTTGCGCCACAGGTACAGGACAGTGAAACGGTTGGGGACTTTGCTGGGGGACGACGCGGAGCTGACCGCCGCGGTGCTCGCGGCACAGGGCGGCGACGAGAGCGCTTTCCGTACTGTGTACCGCGCCGTGCACCCACGCCTGCTCGGTTACATACGCACGCTCGTCGGTGACGGCGACGCGGAGGACGTGACCTCGGAGGCCTGGCTGCAGATCGCCCGCGACCTCGACTCCTTCACCGGCGACGCCGACCGCTTCCGCGGCTGGGCCGCCCGCATCGGCCGCAACCGCGCGCTCGACCACATCCGCATGCGCGGACGACGTCCCGCCATCGGCGGCGACGAGACCGAGCTGACGGGCCGCGCCGCCGACAGCGACACCGCCGGCGAGGCGATGGAGGCCCTGTCGACCGGCCGGACCATGGCACTGATCGCCCAGCTTCCGCAGGACCAGGCCGAGGCCGTGGTGCTCCGGGTCGTCGTCGGCCTCGACGCGAAGAGCGCGGCCGAGACCCTGGGCAAGCGGCCCGGGGCCGTACGCACCGCGGCCCATCGGGGCCTGAAGAAACTGGCCGAGCTGCTCGGCTCGGACGGCGGCTTCGCGCCGGAGCCGGATCCTGACTCGGACCCGGCGGGGCCGGTCGGCCATAATGCCGGTGGCCAGGCGCGGGACGGCGGGGGCGGGAGGGATCTCGACGCCGTACCCGCTCAGCGCGGCCGGGGCGCTGGTCTCGTACAGCAAACCGGTGTGACGCATTCACGTTGGCGGACGCAGAAGGACATGTGATGGCCGACGAGCGCAACAGGTGGCTGGACCAGGCCGCGGCGGAACGAGTGCTGCGCGGCGGCCAGGCCGTACCTGGCGGCGACCGGAGCGCCCGCGAGGCGGAGGCCCGGCTCAGAGCCGCCCTCGACATGCTGGCCGGGCCGCAGCCGTGCGCCGGGGTGGAACTGCCCGGCGAGGCCGCCGCGGTGGCCGCCTTCCGCGCGGCGCGCGCCGGGGCCGGGGCTCAGGCGGCGTCCGGGGCATCGATGGCCTCCGGGGCTCCGGCACTTTCCGCGATGTCCGCGCCGGCCGGCGGCGACACCTCCCCCCTCGTGGAACTCGGCAGGATCCTCCCCCTCGCAGCCCCCGTGTCCACGGCCCGGCGCAGCCGCCCGGTGCGGTTCGGGCTCGTCGCCGCGCTGGCGGGCGTCGCCGTCGGAGGCCTGGCGGTCGCCGCGGGGGCCGGCCTGCTGGACCGGAGCACGCACGACTCGGCGGGTCCCATACCGGCGGTGTCCCTCAGCGCCGACGAGAACCCGACGCCGCCCGGCGACACCGGGGGCCCGACTCCGGGCCCGCAGCTGCGGCCCACCCCCTTCCGGGGCGCCGACGGCGTGCAGCCCACCCCGGGCGGCGGGTCGACGCCCGGCGGCCTGGACTCGGGCGCGCTGCAGGGATTCGGAACCGGGACGGGAACCGGCCCCGACGCGGCGTCCGGCGGCGGCGCCGACAAGGACGGCGAGGGCACGAAGGGCGGCAAGGACGCGCTCGCGGGCGGGACCACCTCGCTGAAGGACGGCCAGACCCGCATCAAGGCGGTGGACCTGTGCGAGGCCTACCGCTCGGGGGAGATGACCTCGGACCGCCGCGAAAGGCTCTCGAAGCTGGCGAAGGGCCTCGCCCGCATCCCGCACTTCTGCGAGGACCTGCTCGACGGGCCGGCCAGGAGCACCACCCCGACCGTTCCGCGCGGTTCGGACACCGGGGGCGACGTACTGGAGGCGCCGACGCTCACCCCGGCCAGCCCGGACGTGTCCGCTCCGGTCCGCCTGCCGTCGCGCTGAAGGTCCGAAGGTCCGAAAGTCTGAAAGCCCGACGGCCTGACGGCTGTTTCCGGCCATCCTTCGGGTGGTCTTCGGGCGGTCCGTACGGGCTCACCGTGCAGGTTCCGGCCGTCGGCATGAACGGGCTGTAACACTTTTCGAACCTGCGGCGCAGTACATATCGAGCCGACTGGTCATCGGCCGCGCATGAGCCGGGGTTCCCCCCGTACCCCTGGGCTCTGCGCACCCGGCGCGGGCGGGGTTCGTTCCCCCGGCCCTGCCCGCGCCATTTACTTCACCGACCGGATCACCGGGATCATCGGAGTCACCGGGATCGCCGGCACCGCCCGGCCATCGGGGATCACCAGTAGACGACGACCTTGTCGCCGACCTGCACCTGCTCGAACAGCGACGCGAGCTTGCCCTTGTCCCGGACGTTCACGCAGCCGTGCGAGGCGCCGGCGTAACCGCGGGCCGCGAAGTCGGCGGAGTAGTGCACCGCCTGGCCCTGGCTGAAGAACATCGAGTACGGCATCGGCGTGTGGTAGATCGTCGACGTCCAGTCCTTGGCCTTCCACTCCACCTTGAACTGGCCCTCTCGGGTCGGGGTGTTCTCGGAGCCGAAGCGGACGTCCATCGTGGAGACGACCTTGCCGTCGATCATCCAGGCGAGCGTGCGGCTCTCCTTGCTGATGCACATGACGCGGCCCGTCATACAGCGCGGGTCCGGCGCGTCGACCTCGTTGACGGTCGGCGGGCGCAGCTCGTCGGCGGTGGGCTTCTTGCTGACGCTCTGGATCTTCTTCCAGGTGGCGTCGTCGACGGCGCCCGAGGCCGTCAGGCCGTTCTTCGACTGGAAGGACTTGACCGCGGCGGTCGTCTTCGAGCCGTAGAAGCCGGTCGGGGCGACCGTCATGTACTTGAGCTGCTTCAGGCGGGCCTGGAGCTCGCGCACCTGCTCGCTCTCGTCGCCGTTCGCCATGATGGCCTTGACGGTCGGCGAGGGGGACGCGGACGGCGAGGCCGACTCCGAGGCGGACGGCGACGGCGACGGCGAGGGGGAGGCGTCGGCGGGCTTGTTGTCCGTCGACGGGGAACTCTCGGGGGTGGAACCCGCCGCGGACGCGGACGGCACCTTGGAAGCGGAGCCGGCCGGCTCCGTCTTCTGCGGCCCGCAGGCGGTCGCGGCGAGCGCGACGGCGGTGGCCACCCCGAGCGTGCGGACTATGACTCTCTGGCGAAGCATTGCGGTCCCCCGTTTTCTACGTCGTGTATGTAGGTGATGCCTGACGGGCGTGGACAGTTGCAGACGATCCAGGGATGTTGCGCCATTGTGACCAGCGGCCGTCAGACGACAGCCGGAGCCGCCGCGGGGAGTTGTATCAGCCCCGAGCCCATTTGCTCCATGGAGGGTTTGGTCACATGGCCAGTACCGAGAGTGGGATTCCGATCGAACCCGTGTACGGGCCGGGAGATCTGACGGGGTGGGATCCGGGGGTCAAACTGGGCGAACCGGGGGCGTATCCGTACACGCGAGGTGTCTACCCGAGCATGTACACCGGCAAGCCGTGGACCATGCGGCAGTACGCCGGGTTCGGGACGGCGGCCGAGTCCAACGCCCGGTACCGGCAGCTCATCGCCGGCGGCGGCACCGGACTGTCGGTCGCCTTCGACCTCCCGACGCAGATGGGGCACGACTCCGACGCGCCCCTCGCGCACGGGGAGGTCGGCAAGGTCGGCGTCGCCGTCGACTCCGTCGACGACATGCGGGTGCTCTTCGACGGGATCCCGCTCGACCGGGTCTCCACGTCCATGACGATCAACGCCCCGGCGGCGCTGCTCCTCCTCATGTACCAGCTCGTCGCCGAGGAGCACGGGATCGCGGGCGCGCAGCTGACCGGAACCGTGCAGAACGACGTGCTCAAGGAGTACATCGCGCGGGGCACCTACATCTTCCCGCCCGAGCCCTCGCTCCGGCTGACCGCCGACACCTTCAGGTACTGCAAGGCCGAGATCCCCCGCTGGAACACCATCTCCATCTCCGGCTACCACATGGCCGAGGCCGGGGCCTCGCCCGCGCAGGAGATCGCCTTCACGCTGGCGGACGGGATCGCCTACGTACGGACCGCGCTGGCCGCCGGGATGGAGGTCGACGAGTTCGCCCCGCGTCTCTCCTTCTTCTTCGTCGCCCGCACCACGCTGCTGGAGGAGGTCGCGAAGTTCCGGGCCGCGCGCCGGATCTGGGCCCGGGTCATGCGCGAGGAGTTCGGGGCCCGCAACCCCAAGTCGCTGATGCTGCGCTTCCACACCCAGACGGCAGGGGTGCAGCTGACGGCGCAGCAGCCCGAGCTGAACCTCGTACGGGTGGCCGTGCAGGCACTGGCGGCGGTGCTGGGTGGCACCCAGTCGCTGCACACCAACTCCTTCGACGAGGCGATCGCCCTGCCGACGGAGAAATCGGCGCGCCTCGCGCTGCGGACCCAGCAGGTGCTCGCGTACGAGACGGACGTGCCGCACACCGTCGACCCCTTCGCGGGCTCGTACGCGGTGGAGCGGATGACGGACGAGGTCGAGGAGGCGGCGCTCGCGCTGATGCGGCGGGTCGAGGACCTGGGCGGGGCGGTGGCCGCGATCGAGGCCGGCTTCCAGAAGGGGGAGATCGAGCGGAACGCGTACCGCATCGCGCGGGAGACGGACGGCGGCGAGCGCGTGGTGGTCGGGGTCAACCGCTTCACGCTGGAGCAGGAGGAGCGGTACGAGCCGCTGCGCGTCGACCCGGAGATCGAGAACCGGCAGCGCCAGGCGCTGGCGGCCCTGCGAGCGGAGCGCGACGGCGAGGCGGTGGCGGCGGCGCTGGGCACCCTGCGCGAGGCGGCGGCGGGCACGGCGAACGTGCTCTATCCCATGAAGGAGGCCCTGCGCGCCCGCGCCACGGTGGGCGAGGTCTGCAACGCGCTGCGGGAGGTGTGGGGGACGTACCAGCCGGCCGATTCCACCTGGTGAAATGCGGGCGACGACAGGTGCGTCCTTGTGGGACACTCCTGCCCATGCTGGGTGTCACCGATCTGCCGACCTATCTCGTCGGGCTCATATTGATCATTTTGCTGCCGGGGCCGAACTCGCTGTACGTGCTCTCCGTCGCGGCGCGCCGCGGGGTGCGGACCGGGTACAAGGCCGCCGCCGGGGTGTTCACCGGCGACGCCGTCCTGATGGTGCTCGCCGCCGCCGGGGCCGGGGCGCTGCTCCAGGCCAGTCCGGTGGCCTTCGGCATCGTCAAGCTGCTCGGCGCCGGGTACCTGACCTGGCTCGCGGTCGGGATGATGCGCGGGGCGTGGGCGCTGTGGCGCTCGCGGGCCGAGCGGGACGAGGTGGCCGAGGCCCCGGCGCCTGGCGAGGCCGCCGAGGGGGAGCGGCCGTACCGTCGGGCGCTGCTGATCAGCCTGTTCAACCCCAAGGCGATCCTGTTCCTCGTCTCCTTCTTCGTGCAGTTCGTGGATCCCTCGTACGCCTACCCGGCGCTCTCGTTCCTGCTGCTGGGCGCGCTGCTCCAGTTCGGCAGCTTCCTGTACCTGACCCTGCTGATCTTCAGCGGGACCCGGCTGTCCGCCGCCTTCCGCCGCCGCAGGCGGCTCTCGGCGGGGGCCACCTCGGCGGCGGGCGTGCTCTTCCTCGGCTTCGCCGCGAAGCTGGCCGTCAGCTAGGGGGTGTGCCGAGGGCCTTGCGAAGGCGCGGGCCCAGCGGGCGTTCCACCCCGCGGTGGACCGCCCAGGCCAGCGCCAGTATGGCCGCCACCGTCAGCGCGAACACCGCCCCGGGCGGCAGCCCCGCCCGGCGGTGCAGGGCGGCGATGACCAGCCAGCCCAGGTGCTCGTGGACCAGGTAGAAGGGGTACGTCAGCGCCCCGGCCAGGGTCAGCCACCGCCACCCGGGCCACCCGGCCCGTCCGCCGAGCCCGCCGCCGAGGCGGCCGAGCCCGCCGCCGAGGCGGCCGAGCCCGCCGCCGAGGCGGCCGAGCGCCACCAGTGCCACCGCCGCGAACCCGGCCGTGACCACCGCGATGATCACCACCGCACTGCGGTACGAGAAGAACCGCGGGTCCGGCGCGTGCCACAGCCCCGCCACCGCGTAGTGCTGCCCGAGCAGCCAGCCGGCCAGGGCCACCGCCCAGGCGAGCCGGTCCCGCCGATCGCGGTGCACCAGGTAGAGGCCGATGCCGCCGATGAAGAACGGCGCGTACTGCGGCATCAGCGCCTGGGCGAGGAACCCCTTCCCGCCCGGGTCGGCCGCGTCCGCGAGGACCGCCGCCAGCATCCAGCCGGCGCAGAACAGCAGGGTCCGGCGGCGGCCCCCGCCCGGCAGGACGACGCAGAGCGCGAAGAGCACGTAGAACCGCAGCTCCGCCCAGAGCGTCCAGCACACCCCGAGGACCCGCTCGGCCCCCAGCGGCTGCTGGAGCATCGTCAGGTTGACCAGGAAGTCCGACACCGGCACGGCCCGGGCTGCCACCGCGACCAGGACCAGCGCCACCCAGTACGCCGGGTACAGCCGGGCCGCGCGCGAGGCGGCGAAGGCGCGTACCGAGCGCCCCTCGGCGCTCAGACAGATCACGAAGCCGCTGATCACGAAGAAGATCTGCACCCCGAGGCAGCCGTACGCCAGCCAGGGCGCGGCGGCGGGGAACAGCTGCCGCGGCGAGGCGCCCCAGGCGTCGGCGATCTGCCCGCCACGGCCGCCGTAGTGGTACCCGGCGACCATCAGGGCGGCGAGCAGCCGTAATCCGTCGAGCGCCCGCAGCCGCCCGGCCGCCCCCGCCCCCGCGGCCCGCTCCCGGACCCGAGGGGCGGGGACCGCGGCCGCGTCGGCGGTCGCCGTCACCGCGGGCGGGCCGCGCGCAGCCGCTTCAGCCGGCGGACCACGCGGCGGACGGCCGGGCTGTGCGGCAGGAAGGACAGCTGGGCCGGGATGCCGCCGGGCAGCCCGAGGGTGGTCAGCCGGCGGCGCTTGAAGTAGCGCCAGGTCCGGTCGTCCAGATGCGCGGCGAGGTAGCGCTCGGCCTCGGTGCGGCGCGAGGCCAGGATCTGCGGCTGCATGGTGAACCCGACGGCGGTGAGCAGCCCGGTCAGCCGCTCCCCGTTCTCCTCGGGGCCGGGTGCGGTCCACCCGGCGACGGCCTCGGCGTCCGCGAGGGCGGGCAGGGTCGCGTCCACGATCGTGAGCGGGATCCGGTTGCTGTTCTGGTACGGGGTGAGGCGGGCCAGTATGGCCTCGGTCCCGGTGCGCGCCACCGGCAGCCCGTACAGGGTGGCGGCGGTCAGCAGCCCGGTGGAGAAGCAGCCGACGACCAGAGCGGGGCGCAGCCGCTGGTAGAGGGTTTCGGCCAGGACCGGGGTGGCCATGACGGTGAGCCGGGCGCCGAGCCGTTCGGCCTCGGCCTCGGCGCAGCGCGAGTACGCGGCGGGGGCGCTGGGGTGCGGTTTGAAGACGAGCTCGCGGTGGCCGAGGGCGTGGGCGCCCCGGACCATCTCCACGTGGAGCTCCTCCTCTTCCTGCGGGGAGAGGAGTTCGAGCGCGGAGAGGTACTGGCCGAGCAGCAGCGCGGGGGCCTCACCGACGCCGTCCAGCTCGGGCCCGTAGGAGGGGAGCTCGGCGAGCACCTTCAGGAACTCGGGGGTCGGGACCAGCTCCGGACGTACGTCGAACTCGGTGAGCAGCAGCGGTTCCAGACCCGGCACCAGGTCCAGGTGCAGGACGCGGCGCACGCGCATGCCGAGCTGCGGGTCGAGGCGGAAGCGGGTGGGTCCGTAGCTCATCAGCCCGTCGGCGTAGACGTCCACGGCGGCGCCGGGGAACAGCGTGCACAGGGTCCGGGCGGGCGGGACCTGGATCGACTCCACGATGATCTCGACGCGGTCCTCGCCCAGTCCCCAGACCGCCCGGAGCTGCCGTTCCCACAGCGGGACGTCCTCGGCGCGCGGGGCCCAGGCGCTCGGGTGCTGCGGGGCGATGGCGGCGTTCCAGTCGAGCACCTCGTCGAAGCGGGTGCGCAGCGCGGCGAAGCCCGGCATGTCGGCGAGACCGGGGGAGACCTCGGCGGTGAGGGCGTGGTTGCTGGTGAGCAGGATGCGGCGGCCGGCCGGCGGGAAGCTGCCCGCGTCGATGCCGGCGGCGAGCGTGGCCGTCCCGTAGAGCGTGGAGGCCAGGAAGATCTGCGTGCAGGGGAGGGTGTCGTGACCGGCCATCAGAGCGCGGCTCCCGCTCGTGCGGGTCGGCGGCGCAGGCGGCGCAGCACTCCGGCGCGGTCGGCGTCCATCGCGTTCAGGGCCTGGTCCAGTACGTCCTGGGGCATGCGTCCGAGTGCGGCCGCGCTCATCGAACGGAGTTTCTTGGCCACGGCCGGTTCATACCTTTCGATGGACCCGATGTGGTGCGCGATAATTGCACAATATGTTCGGACGGCTTTCGGAAGCAGAAGATCACTTTCCCGGTCTTCGGCCGTATCGGCCAGAACCTGGTCGAAAGCCTTGATGAAATCGAGCTGGCGCTCGTCCTTGATCTGCGTGAGCGAGGTCGCGACCCCGCGCCGGTAGAAGATCCCCGGCAGCCCGACCGCCGCGAACGACTCCGCCCCCCGGTGCAGGCGCCAGATCCACGGGCGGTCCTCCGCCGTCCGCAGCCCGTCGGTGAAGTGCAGCAGTCCGCGGTCCAGCAGCCGCCGGTGGTACATGCCGGCCCAGGCGTACGGGTAATCGACCGAGGTGGCCCGCGAGGAGGGCAGGATCCCGGCGCGCGGATCGCCGACGACCAGCTGCGGACCGTACGGGACGCGCTGCACGCTGCGGGTGCGGCCGGTCACCTGGACATGGTCGTTGCGGACGAAATCGCAGCTCAGAGCCTCTATGACGGCCAGGGTGCGGGCCAGGTGGCCGGGCGCCAGCCAGTCGTCGCCGTCCAGGAACGTGACGTACTCGCCGCGGGCCGCGTCCAGGCCGGTGTTCCGGGCGGTGGCCAGGCCGCCGTTCCGTTCGTGTCTGAGGAGCACCGCCCCCGGCAGCTCGCGCGCCGCCCGCTCCAGGAGTTCGGGCGTGCCGTCCGTCGAACAGTCGTCGACGAGCAGGAACTCGAAATCGTCCCGGGCGTTCAGTTCGAGGCTTTTCAGGGCATCCGGTGCGTATGTCTGCACGTTGTAGAACGGCACGACAACAGAGAGCTTGAGCACCCGCGAGACATTAAGGCGTTGGTCGGCATTCACCATGGCCCGTACGCGGATTCCATGTGAACGAAGCGGGGCGGGCGCGTTAACCGGTGCGGTTTCGCATGACGTAGACGGGTTGTTAACCCGCTGTTGTGCATTCGTTGGGCCGATCACCGAAATTGCGGAATAGCTTCTGCCGGGTGCCAGCCAGTAATCGCGCAGCATCCCGTAGTCATCCTCGGACTGCCCTCCGCGTCGCCGTACTCGCCGATTCCGATACGCGATGGAAATGGGGCGCACTCACCGCCCGCCGCCTGGCGGCGCAGCCGCACCTCACCGGATTCCTGCTCCGCGGCCGGGCCACCCCGACCGCCCGCCAGCTCGGCGAAGTGGGCGTCCGGGCGGACCGGCTCTCCGAGGTGACCTGCACTCAGTTCCTCGCGGAGATCGAGCGCGAGAAGTACGACGTCGTCGTCCTCGCCCTCGTCGGCGGGGCCGTCCAGGCCGTCCTGCACGGGGTACGCGCGCTGTGGCCCGAGCCGGCCGACCGCCCCGTGCTCGTCACCGGGTACGTGGGCGTCGTATACGAGAAGCTCGCCGACGGGCTGCTGCTGCGCCACGGGGCGGACCTGGTCCTCGCCAACTCCCGGTACGACGCCGGACGCTTCCGCGCGGTGTACGAGGGCGTCGGCGCGGACGCCGGCGCCGTCACGGAGACGGCGCTGCCGTTCCTGGACGGAGCCGCGTACGAGAAGGCCGGCGCCGGCGCGCACACCGTGGTCTTCGCCGTCCAGCCCTCCGTCCCCGAGAGCCGCGCCGACCGCGCGTACCTGCTGGAGCGGGCCGCCCGGCACGCCCGGCTGCACCCGGAGCGCGAGGTGCTGATCAAGCTGCGCAGCCGGCCCGGGGAGCACACCACGCACCTGGAGGAGCAGCCGTACCAGCGGCTCGCCGAGCGGGTCCCGGGCGGACTGCCCGCCAACTGCCGCCTGGTGTACGGGAACATGGGCGAGGTCCTGGACGGTACGGACCTGCTGGTCACCGTCTCCTCCACGGCCGCCCTGGAGTCCCTGCACCGCGGGATCCCGACGGCGGTCCTCACCGACCTCGGCATCCGCGAGGTGCTCGGCAACCACCACTTCCTCGGCTCGGGCTGCCTGGCCTCCTGGGACCAGCTCGACGCGGGCCTGCTTCCGCAGGGCGACCCACAGTGGCTGGCCGACCAGGGCGTGACGGGTGCGTCCGGCGCCGGCGACCCCTTCGCCGCCGCGCGCGAGCGGCTCGGCGAACTGCTGGACCGTCCGGTGCTCCCCGCCGTCGCCCCCTACTACACACAGGTCACCGCGCCCGGGTACCTGCCCGGCATCCTGGCCCGCCACCACCTCGCCCCCGACGGGACCCCGCTGCCCGGCGCCGTCCGCGAGAGCGGCGGGGAGTCCCGGCTGCGCCGCTGGCTCCGCTCGCACCTGCGCGAGGCCGCCCGCGGTGCGTACCGGCACGGCGTCCAGCGCGTGGCCCCGATGATCCGCCGGATGGGGGAGCTGTGAGCCCCCGCGCGAACCCGGCCGCGAACCCCGCCGCCCGCCCCCGCGTCCTGGCCGTGATCCCGGCCCGCGGCGGCTCCAAGGGGGTCCCGGGGAAGAACCTCGCCGAGGTGGCCGGCGTCCCGCTCGTCGTACGGGCCGTCCAGGCCTGCCGGGGCGCGGACACCGTCACCGACGTCGTGGTCTCCACCGACGCCGCCCCCATCGCCGAAGCCGCCCGCGCCGCCGGGGCCGACGCGATCCGCCGCCCCGCGGCGATCTCCGGGGACACCGCGAGCAGCGAGGCCGCCGTACTGCATGCGCTCGACGCCTTCGAGGAACTGCACTCCCTCACCGTGGACGTCGTCCTCCTCGTCCAGTGCACCAGCCCCTTCCTGACCTCCTCCGACGTCGAGTCGGTCGCCGCCGCCGTCGCCACCGGCGCGGCCGACTCGGCCCTGACCGTCGCCCCGTTCCACGGCTTCCTGTGGCGGGAGGCGGCCGACGGCGCCGGGGCCGGAGTCAACCACGACAAGGCCGTCCGCCCCCGCCGCCAGGACCGCCCCCAGGACCTGCTGGAGACCGGCGCCGCCTACGCCATGGACGCCGCTGGCTTCCGCGGCGCGCGGCACCGCTTCTTCGGGCGCACCCTCCCCGTCGCCACCGACCCCGCACGGGTCCTGGAGATCGACGACCCGCACGACCTCGCGCGCGCCCGCCTCCTCGCCCCCCTGTTCACCTCCCCTCAGCACCCCCACGCACCGAACGAAGGACCTCTTCTGCCATGACCGTCGCCACCCCCAACTCGCGCCTGCGCACCTTCGGCTCCCGCACCGCCGGCCCCGGCCGCCCCGTGTACGTCGTCGGTGAGATCGGCATCAACCACAACGGCGACCTCGGCAACGCGTTCGCCCTCATCGACGCCGCCGCCGAAGCGGGCTGCGACGCGGTGAAGTTCCAGAAGCGCACCCCGGAGATCTGCACCCCGCGCGACCAGTGGGACATCGAGCGCGACACCCCCTGGGGCCGGATGACGTACATCGACTACCGCCACCGCGTGGAGTTCGGCGAGGCCGAGTACCGCTCCATCGACGAGCACTGCGCCAAGCGGGGCATCGACTGGTTCGCCTCCCCGTGGGACACCGAGGCCGTCGCCTTCCTGGAGAAGTTCGACGTCCCCGCCCACAAGGTGGCCTCCGCCTCCCTGACCGACGACGAGCTGCTGCGCGCCCTGCGCGCCACCGGCCGCACCGTCGTCCTCTCCACCGGCATGTCCACCCCGAAGCAGATCCGCCACGCGGTGGAGGTGCTCGGCAGCGACAACATCCTGCTCTGCCACGCCACGTCGACGTACCCGGCCAAGGCGGAGGAGCTCAACCTGCGGGTGATCAACACCCTGCAGGAGGAGTACCCCAACGTCCCGATCGGCTACTCCGGCCACGAGACGGGCCTGCAGACCACCCTCGCGGCCGTCGCCCTCGGCGCCACCTTCGTCGAGCGCCACATCACCCTCGACCGCGCCATGTGGGGCTCCGACCAGGCCGCCTCCGTGGAGCCCGGCGGCCTCGCCCGCCTGGTCCGCGACATCCGCACCATCGAGACCGCCCTCGGCGACGGCATCAAGCGCGTCTACGACTCCGAGCTCGGCCCCATGAAGAAGCTCCGCCGGGTCCAGGGCGAGCTCGCCTCGGTCTGACCCCCCGGTCCTGCCCCGGTCCGGGCCGCGGTCCGACCCCGCGGCCCGACCCCGCGGCCCGTCCGGTCCCCCGTTCGGTACGACGCCCCGCCCCCGCCCCTGACGAGGAGTACGTGGTGACCCCCTCTGCCTCCAGCCTGGCTTTCGTCGAGAGTCCGGTCCAGCTCCTGAACGTGCTGGAGTGGGCGCACGCCGAAGCCGCGTCCGCACCGGGCGGTGCCCCGCTGCTCGACGCCGTCCCGAGCCAGCCCAGCCGCGCCGCCGCCCGCGGCCCGGCGTCCGGGGGCGCTGCGGCGGTCGCCGGCACGGGCCCGGCCGACCGCTCGGCCGGTGCGTCGTCCTGGCTGCGGATCGTCGTACTGCCGCCCACCGACCCCATGTCCCGCGGACAGCTGCGCCGGATGGCGGGACTGGCCCGGGACGAGGGGTACGAGGTCGTCTGGCAGGAGGCCCGCGGCGGCCGGCTCGCCCCGCTCAAGGCGCTCGCCGCGCTCGCCAAGGACGTTCGCGCGGCCCGCCGGGTCGTCGTCGGCGACCCCTTCTCCCGGTACGTGCAGCTCCTGCTCACCCTCGTACGGGCCGAAGAGCTCGTCGTGGTCGACGACGGCACCGCCACCATGGAGTTCGTCGCCCAGACGGCCCGCGGCGAGCGGCTCGTACGCTGGCACCGGGTCGGCGGGGGCGGCCTGCCCGGCCGCGTCCGCGAGCTGGCGTACGCGCCGGTCTCGGCCACCGCCCGGCGCCGCTTCACCCCGGCCGCGGGCACGGGGCGGCGCGTCGAGGTGTTCAGCTCGATGCCCGTCACCGTCCACGGAGAGATGACCCTGCGGGTCAACGAGTTCGCCTGGACCCGCGCCCGGTTCGGTCCGCCGCGCCTGACCAAGGGCACCGACCTCGTCGGCACCTCCCTCGTGGAGACCGGAGTGGTCGACCCGGCCCGCTACCTGGACGCCGTACGCGCCCTGACCCTGGAGCACGGCGCCACCCGCTACTTCGCGCACCGCCGCGAGTCCGCGGAGAAGCTGCGCAAGCTCAGCGAGGCGACCGGGCTGGAGATCGTCCGTCCGGACCTGCCGCTGGAGCTGATCGCCCGGCGCGGACCGGTCGGCCGCACGATCGTCAGCTTTCCGTCCACCGTCGTCCACACCCTGCCGTACGCGCTGACCGGAACCGGTGTGACCGTCGCCGTATGCGATGTCGACCCGGCCTGGCTCACCGGCTCCGCCTCGCCGCGGGCCCGCAGCTTCCTCGCAGGGGTCACCGAGACCGCCCGTGATGTGCACAGACTCCCTGCCCAGACGGCCTCTGCGGCCGGATGAGCGCGCGAGTTTACCCCCGGGTGCATCCGGTCATGCGTCCAGAGGTCTGGTTTTTTTCCCCTAACGGCATGAACTTTTGGTGATCCACAGCCAGTTGGGCCATTCGTGCGCCTACCCTTCAACGGGTGAACCAGTTGATGTCCCGCGAGTCCCAGACCGCCCTGCCCGGCACGCCTGACCGGCCCGAGCTGCCCGGCAAGATTCCGGACCACCTGCCTGCCGAACTGATCGAGTTCCGCCGGGACTTGCACATGCACCCCGAGCTAGGACACCAGGAGTTCCGCACCACGGCGGCGATCAAGGCCCGGCTGGAGAAAGCGGGGCTGCGGCCCCGCGTACTGAAGTCCGGAACCGGCCTGATCTGTGACGTGGGCACCTGGGACGGGGGCCGGCCGATGCTGGCCCTCCGCGCGGACATCGACGCCCTGCCCATTCCGGACGCCAAGACCCACGTGGCGTACCGCTCGACCTTCCCGGACCGCGCCCACGCCTGCGGCCACGACGTGCACACCGCCGTCGTCCTCGGCGCCGGCCTGGTCCTCGCCGAACTCGACCGGCAGGGTCTGCTGCCCCGCCCGGTACGGCTGCTGTTCCAGCCCGCCGAGGAGGTGCTCCCCGGCGGAGCCACCGACGCCATCGCCTCCGGGGTCCTGGACGGCGTCGGCCGGATCATCGCGGTGCACTGCGACCCCCGGGTCGACGCCGGGAAGATCGGACTGCGTACCGGCCCCATCACCTCCGCCTGCGACCGGCTGGAGATCGCGCTGGCCGGCCCCGGCGGGCACACCGCCCGGCCGCACCTGACCACCGATCTGGTGACCGCCGCCGCCCGGGTCGCCGTCGACCTGCCGGCCGTACTGTCGCGCCGGATGGACGCCCGTTCGGGCATGTCGATCACCTGGGGCCGGATCGAGGCCGGGCACGCCTGCAACGTCATCCCGATGCACGCCGAGCTCTCCGGAACGATCCGCTGCCTGGACATCAACGCCTGGCACGAGGCGCCCGATCAGATCCACGCCGCGATCGACGAGATCGCGGGGATGCACCGGGCCAAGTCGGAGATCACGTACGTGCGCGGGGTGCCGCCGGTCGTCAACGACCCGGTGGTGACCGAGCTGCTGCGCGAGGCGATGGCGGCCCGGCTCGGCAAGGAGTCGATCGAGGACACCGAGCAGAGCCTCGGCGGCGAGGACTTCTCCTGGTACCTGGAGCACGTGCCCGGAGCCATGGCCCGGCTCGGCGTGCACACCCCGGGCGCGAGCGCCAAGAGGGACCTGCACCGGGGCGACTTCGACGTGGACGAGTCCGCGATCGGGGTCGGCGTGGAGTTCTTCACGGCCGCCGCACTGCTCGACGGACGGCGTACCAGGCCTGTGGGATAGAGATCGGGCAAAAATTTGTACAACATCTGAGCGCGCCCCGTCACACCTGTCCAGCCCTTGGTACGCAAGGGCTGGACGCATGGGGAGTTACCGATCGGTCACTGTCCGATTCACGACGATCCGATAACGACTCATGAACGGCCCTTTAACTGACATCTACGCGCGTTACGATCGCCGCGAAACCAGCGCCGGTCGTGGCGCTTCGGTCAGGTTTTGAAGGAGCCTCCCCTTGCGCCGGATCACCAGGATCGCCACCGTGGGCATCGCGTCCGCGGCGCTGGCCCTCTCGGCCACCGCCTGTGGCGGAAAGAAGTCCTCGGACACCTCGTCCTCCCCGTCCTCCTCCTCTGCTTCCGCGAAGTCGATCGCCCTCGCGTACGACATCGGCGGCCGTGGCGACCAGTCGTTCAACGACGCCGCCTACGCCGGTCTGCAGAAGGCCGAGAAGGAACTGGGCGTCAAGGGCAGCGAGGCCGAGCCGACCGAGGGCGAGGGCGAGGCCGACAAGGTCCAGCGCCTCACCGAGCTCGCCCGCAAGGGCAACAACCCGGTCATCGGCGTCGGTTTCTCCTACGCCCCGGCGATCAAGAAGGTCGCGCCGAAGTTCCCGAACACCACGTTCGGCATCATCGACGACACCTCGGTCACCGGCCCGAACATCGCCAACCTGGTCTTCAACGAGGAGCAGGGCTCCTACCTGGCCGGCGTCGCCGCCGCCAAGGCCTCCAAGACCGGCACGGTCGGCTTCATCGGCGGTGTCGAGGTTCCGCTGATCAAGAAGTTCGAGGCGGGCTTCACCCAGGGCGTCAAGGACACCAACCCGAACGCCAAGGTGCTGAGCCAGTACCTGACCCAGCCGCCGAACTTCGACGGCTTCTCCAAGCCCGACCTCGGCAAGGCCGCCGCCCAGGGTCAGCTCGACGCCGGCGCCGACGTGATCTACGCCGCTGCCGGTCTCGCGGGCTCGGGTGCCATCGAGGCCACCGCCGGCAAGGGCAAGTGGGCCATCGGCGTCGACTCCGACCAGTACAACCAGGCCGGTCTGTCGAAGTACAAGGACCACATCCTGACCTCGGTCACCAAGGACGTCTCCGACGCGGTCTTCAATGAGATCAAGTCGGTCCAGGACGGCAAGCCGGCCACCGGTGAGATCCGTTACGGCCTGGACAAGGACGGCGTCGGCCTGGCCGACTCCAACCCCGAGTACAAGAAGATGACCGACCTCACCGCCGCTGTGGAGAAGGCGAAGGCCGACATCATCGCGAAGAAGATCACCGTCAAGACCGCGCCGTAAGGCATCGTCTGACGTGCGATAAGTGGTCTCCGGGGTCCGGGAAGCGGTCTCTACCGCTCCCGGGCCCCGCCCCTGTTCCGTGTCGCTTGTGGCCACTTGGCCGCAAGTTTTCACTTTCGACAGTGCTACGCGCGTAGAGGCATCGTGGACGCGATACCGTCCTCCTCCCGCCCACCCGCCCGGCCGATCCTCGCCCTGCCCCCTGCCAACTTGGCTTTCCAGCTCCTTCCGCGCCAAGGAGAGTGCGTCATCAACGCGTCCAGCCCGCCCCCCGCCGTAGAACTTCACGGCATCACCAAGCGCTTCCCCGGCGTCGTCGCCAACAAGGACATCGCGATCACCGTCCGCAAGGGCACGGTCCATGCCCTCATCGGTGAGAACGGTGCCGGAAAGTCGACCCTGATGAAGATCCTCTACGGCATGCAGAAGCCGGACGAGGGCACCATCGCCATCGACGGGGAGCAGGTCACCTTCAACAACCCCGGCGACGCCATCGCCCGGGGCATCGGCATGGTGCACCAGCACTTCATGCTTGCCGACAACCTCACCGTCCTGGAGAACGTGGTTCTCGGCGGCGAGAAGCTCCACGGCATCGGCTCCAAGGCCCGCAAGAAGATCCTGGAGATCTCGGACGCGTACGGCCTCGGCGTGCGCCCCGACGCCCTGGTCGAGGACCTCGGTGTCGCCGACCGCCAGCGCGTGGAGATCCTCAAGGTCCTCTACCGCGGCGCCCGCACCCTCATCCTCGACGAGCCCACCGCGGTGCTCGTGCCGCAGGAAGTGGACGCGCTCTTCGACAACCTGCGCGAGCTCAAGGCCGAGGGTCTGACCGTCATCTTCATCTCGCACAAGCTGGGCGAGGTACTGAAGGTCGCCGACGACATCACCGTCATCCGCCGCGGCACCACCGTCGGCACCGCCGACCCGAAGACCGCGACCACCAAGCAGCTCGCCGAGCTGATGGTCGGTGCGGAGCTGCCCTCGCCGGAGACCCGCGAGTCCACGGTGACCACCACCCCGATGCTCCAGGTCGAGAAGCTGACCGTCGCCGAGCACGGCATGCCCGTCGCCACCGAGGAGACCGTCCGCACGCCGGGCCTGTCGGACGCCAACGTGCCCGAGATCGTCGAGGCCGGCCGCCTCCTCCTCGACGAGATCACCTTCACGATCCACAAGGGCGAGGTCCTCGGCATCGCCGGTGTCGAGGGCAACGGCCAGACCGAGCTGATCGAAGCCCTCATGGGCATGCTCAGCCCGGACTCGGGTGTCATCACCCTGGACGGCAACGACATCACGAAGGCGCCGGTGCGCAAGCGCCGCGAGGGCGGCATCGGGTACATCCCCGAGGACCGCCACCGCCACGGCCTGCTGCTCGAATCCTCGCTGTGGGAGAACCGCATCCTCGGCCACGTCACCGAGAGGCCCAACTCCAAGCGCGGCATCATCGACCCGAAGGCCGCCCGCAGGGACACCGAGCGGATCGTGCGCGAGTACGACGTCCGCACGCCCGGCATCGAGGTCACCGCGTCCTCGCTCTCCGGCGGCAACCAGCAGAAGCTGATCGTCGGCCGCGAGATGAGCCACAACCCGAAGTTCCTCATCGCCGCCCACCCCACCCGTGGTGTGGACGTCGGTGCGCAGTCGCAGATCTGGGACGCGATCCGGGACGCCCGCCGCGAAGGCCTGGCAGTCCTGCTGATCTCCGCGGACCTGGACGAGCTGATCGGCCTGTCCGACACCCTGCGCGTGATCTACCGCGGCCGCCTGGTCGCGGACGCCGACCCCGCGACCGTGACCCCCGAGGAGCTCGGCACCGCCATGACGGGCGCCGCCTCCGGGACCCTGGAAGCCACCGACAACCACTCCGCCGCCGGTACCGACGCTGGTACCGACTCCCCGGAGGACGAGGCCCGATGAAGAAATTCGACAAGGACCGGCTGCTCCTCGGCTTCGCCGGGCCCGCTCTCGCCCTGGTCACCGCGTTCCTGCTGACCATGCTCGTGCTGGCCGCGACGGGTGTGGACCCGATCGAGCCGCTGCGCCTGATGGTGGAGAACGCCAGCTACGAGGACGTCCAGGTCCTCATCGTGAACCAGGCGGGCACGTACTACCTGGCAGCCCTGGCCGTGGCCATCGGCTTCCGGATGAACCTCTTCAACATCGGTGTCGACGGCCAGTACCGCCTCGCGGCGATGCTGTCCGCGGTGGTCGGCGCGGCCGTGACGCTGCCCGGCCCGCTGCAGATCCTGCTGATCGTGGTCGTCGCCATGTGCGTCGGCGCCTTCTGGGCCGGCATCGCCGGTGTCCTCAAGGCCAAGCGCGGCGTCAGCGAGGTCGTGTCCACGATCATGCTGAACGCCATCGCGACCAGCCTGATCGCCTGGCTGATCCTGCCGAAGAACCTCGGCGTCCAGCCGGCCGGCTCCAACGACCTCACCACCGGTGACATCCCGGACTCCGGCTGGTTCCCGGCCGTGGACCTCGGTGACGGCCTGGAGATCTACGGGTTCACCTTCCTCGCGTTCGCGCTGGGCATCGTCTACTGGTTCGTGCTCAACCGGACCCGCTTCGGCTTCGACCTGCGCGCCACCGGCGCCAGCGAGTCCGCCGCCCAGGCCTCCGGTGTGGACGCCAAGAAGATGATCATCACCTCGATGCTCATCTCCGGCGCCGTCGCCGGTCTCGCCGGCATGCCGGTCCTGCTCGGCGAGAGCCACACGTACAGCCTGGCCTTCCCGGTCGGTGTCGGCTTCACCGGCATCACCATCGCGCTGCTCGGGCGCAACAGCCCGATCGGCATCTTCTTCGCCGCCTTCCTGATGGCCTTCATCGACAAGGCCTCGGCCTCGCTCGACACGGCCGGGTACGCGAAGGAGATCGGCACGATCATGAAGGGCCTGATCGTGATCGCCGTTGTCGTCTCGTACGAGCTCGTCCGCCGCTACGGCATCCGCCGCCAGCAGCAGAAGGTCGGCGAGGAGCTGGCTGCAGGCCACGCCATCAAGACCGATAAGGAGGTCGCGGCGTGAGCACCAGCACCGTCTCCGCGACGAGTGCCGCCCCGAAGAAGGCCGGCGGCCGCAAGAAGCTCACCCTGCCGTGGATCATGCTGATCATCGCGGGCGGGCTCGCGCTCGTCTCGCTGGTCCGCGTGATCAGCGGGGCCAACGACCTGACCTCCATCGGTCAGGTCTCCGGAGCCCTCCAGCTCGCGGTGCCGATCGGCCTCGCCGGCCTCGGCGGCCTGTGGGCCGAGCGAGCGGGCGTCGTCAACATCGGCCTTGAGGGCATGATGATCCTCGGCACCTGGTTCGGTGCCTGGGCCGGCTACCAGTGGGGTCCCTGGACCGGCGTCGCGGTCGGCATCCTGGGCGGTGCCCTCGGCGGCCTGCTGCACGCGATCATCACGGTCACGTTCAACGTCAACCACATCGTCTCCGGTGTGGCCGTCAACATCCTCGCGCTGGGCTTCACCCAGTACCTGTCGAACTTCACCTTCGCGAACGCGCCCGGCGGCTCCTCCAAGCAGTCGCCGCGCGTCGACGAGATCTACAAGATCACCGTGCCGGGGCTGTCCGACTGGATGGCCACGCTCCAGGCCAAGCACTGGTTCTTCGTCTCGGACCTCGCCGGCCTCGTCGGCGGCCTGGTCACCGAGCTCTCGCTGCTGACCGTCGTCGCCCTGCTGCTGATCCCGGGCACCTGGTGGGTGCTGTGGCGCACCACCTTCGGCCTGCGCCTGCGCTCCTGCGGTGAGAACCCCATCGCCGCCGAATCGCTCGGCGTCAACGTCTACAAGTACAAGTACATCGCCGTGGTCGTCTCCGGCGCCCTGGCGGGCCTCGGCGGCGTGTTCCTGTCGATCGTCGCCAGCCCCATCTATCAGGAGGGCCAGACCGGCGGCCGCGGCTACATCGGTCTCGCCGCGATGATCTTCGGTAACTGGATGCCGGGCGGCATGGCGCTGGGCGCCGGCCTCTTCGGCTTCACCGACAGCCTCAAGCTGCGCGGTGGCGCCGAGAACGTCCACGCGATGCTGCTGCTCCTCGCGATCCTGCTGGTGCTGGTCTGCGCCTGGCAGCTGTACAAGAAGAAGCACTTCCAGGGCGCCCTCTCGGGCGTCTGCGCCGGTGGGCTCTTCCTCTGGTACGCGCTCACGGACGCGGTCCCGAGCCAGTTCGTGGACGCGGCCCCGTACCTGACGACGCTGCTCGTGCTCGCGCTGTCCGCGCAGCGGCTGCGGATGCCCAAGGCGGACGGCATGCCGTACCGCAAGGGCCAGGGCAAGTGACGACGGCGATCCACCCCGACTGGGAGGCCCTGCGGGAGGCCGCCCGGGACGCCATGTCCCGGGCGTACGCCCCCTACTCGCAGTTCCCGGTCGGGGTCGCCGCCCTCGTCGACGACGGCCGGATCGTCGTCGGCTGCAACGTGGAGAACGCCAGCTACGGGCTCAGCCTGTGCGCCGAGTGCGGGCTGGTCTCCTCCCTGCAGGCCACGGGCGGCGGCCGCCTGACGCACTTCACCTGCGTCGACGGCAAGGGCGACATCCTCGTCCCGTGCGGCCGCTGCCGTCAGCTCCTCTTCGAGTTCGGTGGACCGGAGCTGCTGGTGGAGACCCCGAAGGGGGTCCTTCCGCTGGCCGAGATGCTGCCGCAGGCCTTCGGGCCGGACCACCTGAGATAGCCGCGTCGACGGCCCTTCGCCCCTGCCGGGCGAAGGGCCGTCGCACTTCCCTCTTCTTCTCTTCTCTCTCCACCCTCTCTATGCGCGTAGAAGGAAGCACCACATGGACGTCATCTCCGTCATCCGAACGAAGCGTGACCGGGGCGAGCTGAGCCCCGAGCAGATCGACTGGGTCATCGACGCGTACACGCGCGGTGTCGTCGCCGACGAGCAGATGTCGGCGCTGGCGATGGCCATCCTGCTGAACGGCATGAACCGGGCCGAGATCAAGCGCTGGACCGCAGCGATGATCGCCTCGGGCGAGCGGATGAACTTCGACTTCCTCTCCCGCCCGACCGCGGACAAGCACTCCACCGGCGGCGTCGGCGACAAGATCACCCTGCCGCTGGCCCCGCTCGTCGCCGCCTGCGGCGCGGCCGTGCCGCAGCTGTCGGGCCGCGGCCTCGGCCACACCGGCGGCACCCTGGACAAGCTGGAGTCCATCCCCGGCTGGCGCGCGCTGCTCTCCAACGAGGAGATGCTGCACGTCCTGGACACCACGGGCGCGGTCATCTGCGCGGCGGGCGACGGCCTGGCCCCCGCCGACAAGAAGCTGTACGCGCTGCGCGACGTGACGGGCACCGTCGAGGCCATCCCGCTGATCGCCTCCTCGATCATGTCGAAGAAGATCGCCGAGGGCACGGGCTCGCTCGTCCTCGACGTGAAGGTCGGCACCGGCGCGTTCATGAAGAACATCGAGGACGCGCGCGAGCTCGCCTCGACGATGGTCGCCCTCGGCACGGACAGCGGCGTCAAGACGATCGCCCTGCTCACCGACATGTCCACCCCGCTCGGCCTGACGGCCGGCAACGCGCTGGAGATCCGCGAGTCGGTCGAGGTCCTGGCCGGCGGCGGCCCCTCCGACGTCGTCGAGCTGACCCTGGCGCTGGCCCGCGAGATGCTGGACGCGGCGGGCATCAAGGACGCCGACCCGGCCAAGGCCCTGGCCGACGGCTCCGCCATGGACGTCTGGCGCCGGATGATCTCCGCCCAGGGCGGCGACCCGGACGCGGCCCTCCCGGTGGCCCGCGAGCAGCACGTGGTCACCGCCCCCTCCTCGGGCGTCCTGACCCGCCTGGACGCGTACGGCGTAGGCGTGGGCGCCTGGCGCCTGGGCGCCGGCCGCGCGCGCAAGGAGGACCCGGTGCAGGCGGGCGCGGGCATCGAGCTCCACGCCAAGCCGGGCGACACCGTGGTGGCCGGCCAGCCGCTGATGACCCTGCACACGGACACCCCGGAGAAGTTCGAGTACGCCCTGGCCTCCCTGGAGGGCACGTACGACATCGCCCCGGCCGGCACGGCGTTCTCCGCCACGCCGATCGTCCTGGACCGCATCGCCTGATCCGCGGCCCCCTCAACGCGTCGGCGCGGCTCCCCGTCCGGAGCCGCGCCGGCGTTTTTTCGTACGCGGAAGAGCGGCCGACGGGCCCGCCGATGAGTTCGGGCGGGCGCGGCAGTCATCCCCTCGTGGAGATCATGCGACTCGTGCTGCCCGGAGCCGGAGAGGCCTTGCGGGATGTGGAGGGGCTGTGCGTGCGCCTGGTGCGGCTGTACGAGGACGGGGCCGCCGCCGTGGAGTGCGACGTCGGCGCCGTCACCGCGGCGGACCTGGGCGCCGTCGAAGTGCTGGCCCGGTTGCGGATCGCCGCGCGCGGGCGGCCGCTGCGGGTGACCGGGGTCCGGCCTGAGCTACGGGGGCTACTGGACCTCGTAGGACTCCTCCAGCTGCTCGGGGAGGCCGAAGAGCGGGAACCAGCGGTCGGTGTCCAGGAAGGCGTTGAGTCCGGTGATCCGCCCCTCTGAGATCTCCAGGACCTGGAGCGCCCACGGCACGTGCCCCGGCTTCCCGTCCTCCCGCGGCCGGTACTGGCCGAAGGCCGGCAGGCCGTTCGCCGTCGTCGGGACCAGGCGGGAGCCCTTGCAGCCGATGCCCTGGTTCAGATGCCAGGCCGCGATGTCCGCGGGCCCCTGGAGCCACAGGTCGAACGGCGGCATCGACAGCACCGCGTCCTCGTGCAGCAGGGTGGTCAGCCGCGAGATGTCGTACGCCTCGAAGGCGGAGAGGTACCGCTCCAACAGCTTCACCTGCTCCGCGTCCAGCGGGTCCGCCGCGTCGCTCTCGCGCATCCGGCTCGCCGAGAGCGTCGCACGGGCCCGCTGGAGGGCGCTGTTCACCGACGCCACCGTCGTGTCCAGCAGGGTCGCGACCTCGTCCGCCTTCCACGCCAGCACCTCGCGCAGGATCAGCACCGCCCGCTGCTTCGCCGGCAGGTGCTGCAGCGCCGCCACGAACGCCAGCCGCACGGACTCCTTCGCCAGCGCCATCTCCGCCGGATCGGCGGTCTGCGGCAGCACCCGCCCGTCCGGCACCGGCTCCAGCCACGTCACCTCGGGCCGCTCATTGAGCACCGCCGACGCCTGGTGCTGCGGAGCGCTGAGGTCCATCGGGCGGGCCCGCTTCTTCCCCGCGCTCAGCAGGTCCAGGCAGACGTTCGTGGCGATCCGGTACAGCCACGAGCGCAGCGAGGACCTGCCCTCGAACTTCTCGAAGCTGCGCCAGGCACGGACGTACGTGTCCTGCACCGCGTCCTCGGCGTCGAAGGAGGAGCCGAGCATGCGGTAGCAGTAGCCGGTGAGCTCGACCCGGTAGCGGTCCATCGCCGCGTCCAGGTCGGATTCGATACTCGTGGCGACGTCACTCATGGCTGTCTTCCCCCAGTAGGTCCGATGTCCCGAAGCTACCCGAGGGGTCTGACAACGGCAGCCGGACGCCGCCCGCTACGTACCCGGCTTGCGGCCGTACACGTACACGTCGTCCCCCTTGGCCAGCAGGTTCCAGTACGCCTTGGCGTCCGCGAGCCGCATGTTCACGCAGCCGCCCGACCCCGGCGGGTTCCACATGCTCTTCTCCACCGAGTGGAAGGCGATCCCGCCGTCGAAGAACTGCGCGTACGGCATCGACACGTCGTAGATGGTCGACCAGTGGTCGATGCTGCGGTAGTAGATCCGCTTCAGGCCGGTCCGGGTCTCGGTGCCGTCCTTCCCGGTCCGCACCGGCACCGGGCCGTACTTCAGGGCCGCGCCGTCCTGGACCCAGCTGAGCTGGCGGGTCAGGTCGACGCAGGCGATCCGGCCCAGGTCCACCGGGCACTTCCCGTCCTTGTTCGGGGTCGTGCCCGCCGCCCGTTGCGCCAGCATGGTGCTCATCGTCTGCCAGGTGAGCGGCCCGGCGTACCCCGCGGTCGGGGTGATCCCGTGCTGCGCCTGGAACGCCTTGATCGCCTGGCAGTCGGCCGCGGACTGCGACCCGTCGACCGGCCGCCCCAGGAACTGCTCCACCTGCCGCTGGTACGGCCCCGTGGTCACGTTGCACGAGCCGGCGGCCCGCGCCGCACCGCCCCCGCCGACCACCAGCGGGACCGCGAGCGCCACCGCCCCGCAGACCACCGCCGCCGCACGTCGTCCCGTACGCGTCAGCCCCGTATGCATCCACCCCGTACGCATCCGTCCCGTACCCATCCGCATCAATGTCACGTCGTACTCCCTCCCACCCCCACTCCTTCCCGGCGGGGAGGGGCAACGCGCCGGAGCCCGGGGCGGCTTGCGCCTCCGGGCTCCGTAATTCCGCTCGTACCGATGCCGTACGCACCGGTCCCTCCGCGGCCGTATCAGCGTGCGGCGGCCAGCGAGCCGTGACGCCGCTCGGCGCGCGCCGCGTGCGAGCCGTACAGGGTGATCGACACGACGCCGAGCACGGCCAGCAGCGCGATGCCCACCGTCGCCGCCCAGCCCGCCGAGTGGTACGCGAGGGCGCCGAGCGTGCCGCCCGCGCTGGAGCCCAGGTAGTACGCGGACTGGTACAGCGCCGAGGCCTGCGCGCGGCCCGTCGTCGCGGTCCGGCTCACCGCCGCGGACGCCACCGCGTGGCCCGCGAAGAAGCCGGCGGTGATCAGGACCAGCCCGACGAGGATCGCGGCCAGCGAGTCCGCCAGCGACAGCAGCAGGCCCAGCGCGGTCGTGGTCACCGCCAGGTACAGCGCCCCGCGCCGCCCCGCCCGGGCCACCAGCTGCCCGGCGGCCGCCGAGGAGACCGTACCGACCAGGTAGATCAGGAAGATCGACCCGATCACGCCCTGCCCCAGGGAGAACGGCTCGTCGACCAGCCGGTAGCCGATGACGGTGTAGACGGCCCCGAAGACGGTCATGAACAGCGCGCCGATCCCGTACAGGCGCAGCAGCAGCGGATCCCGCAGGTGCCCGGCGACCGTACGGCCGACCGCGCGCGGGTTCAGCGAGGCCGGGCGGAAGAACCGGGCCCGGGGGAGCAGGACGAGGAACGCCGCCGCGCAGGCCAGTGCCATGATGCCGACGGCCAGCAGCCCGCCGCGCCAGCCCCACGCCTGGGCCGCCCAGCCGGTGACGAGGCGGCCGCTCATGCCGCCGATGGAGTTGCCCGCCACGAACAGGCCGATCGCGCCCACCAGCGCCTTCGGCTTGACCTCCTCCGCCAGGTACGCCATCGCGGAGGCCGGGATGCCGGCGATCGCCGCGCCCTGGACGGCGCGCAGCACCACCAGCCACTCCAGGTTCGGCGCGAACGGTACGAGGAGGCCGACGCCGACGGCGACCAGCATGGAGACCGTCATCATCCGGGTCCGACCGAAGCGCTCGGAGAGCGCGCTGAGCGGCAGGACGAACAGGGCGAGTGCGCCGGTGGCCGCGGACACGGTCCAGCTGGCCTGACCCGCCGTCACCCCGAACCCGTCGGAGATCGCGGGCAGCAGCGCCTGGGTGGAGTAGAGGAGGGCGAAGGTCGCGAGTCCGGCGGCGAAGAGCGCGAAGCTCATCCGGCGGTAGCCGGGGCGGCCGGGGGCGTGGGCTTCCGGTGCGGCAGGAGACGACGGGGTGGAGGCACCCGTGGTGACAGGTGCCCCGGTATGAACGGGAGGCATGCAAAGACCGTAGACCCGCCGCGTTTCATGCGTCCAATGCACAGAATCGCGATAATCAATCCACTGCTGCATGACCGCAGCTCAGAAGGGTGCCTGTCAATGAACCGTTACGAAGAAGACATCGCGGTGACAGGTTTGCTGGCACCTCGCCTCGCGTACTTCGCCGCCGTCGCCCGCCACGAGCACGTCACCCGCGCCGCGCACGAGCTGGGCGTCCCGCAGTCCACCCTCTCCCGGGCCATGGTCCGGCTCGAACAGGACCTCGGTGTCACGCTGTTCGCCCGCAAGGGCCGCACCGTCGCCCTCACCACGGCCGGCCGGACCTTCCTCGCCTCGGCCGAGCGGGCCCTCGCCGAGATCGCCCGCGCCGCCGAGTCGGTGCAGCTCGACGCCGATCCGGCCCTCGGCAAGGTGGCGTTCGGCTTCCTGCACACCCTCGGCCCCGAGACCGTACCCGGCCTGATCCGCGCCTTCCGCGCCGACCACCCGCGCGTGCGCTTCTCCCTGGTGCAGAACTACGGCGAGGCCATGCTGGAGAAACTGCGGGCCGGCGAGCTCGACCTCTGCCTGACCTCACCGCTCCCGGACGCGCCCGACCTGGTCGCCCGCCGCCTCGACGAGCAGCGGCTGCGCCTCGTCGTCCCCGACGACCACCGGCTGGCCGGCCGCAAGCGCATCCGCCTCGCCGAGGCCGCCGAGGAAACCTTCGTCACCCTGGAAGCCGGCTACGGCCTGCGCCGCATCACCGACGACCTGTGCGCGGAGGCCGGGTTCACCCCGCGGGTGGCCTTCGAGGGCGAGGAGGCCGAGACCCTGCGCGGCCTGGTCGCGGCGGGCCTCGGCGTGGCCCTGCTGCCACCCCCGGCCGTGGCCCGCCCCGGCGTGGTCGAGCTGACGGTGACGGCCCCCCGGGCGGTCCGCGAGATCGGCGTGGCCTGGCTGGACGGCCACCCCGATACCCGCCCGGTGGCCGAGTTCAAACGCTTCCTGCTCTCCCGCCGCGGCCGCCTCATCCCGGAACTGCACGGCGGTCCCCTCGGGCACCCCGGTCAGGATCCGGCGCCGCCCTCGGGATCCGGCGCCGGAGCCGCGGAGAGCAAGTAGCCCGCCTGGAAGCGGGACTTGGCGCCCACCGCCCGCATGATCTCCGCGATGTGGCGCTGGCAGGTGCGCTCCGACATGCCCAGCCGGCGCGCGATCACCTTGTCCTCCAGCCCCTCCGCCAGCAGCCGTACGATCAGCTGCCGCAGCTCGTCCGAGAGCGAGCGCGCCGCCTCCGGGCTCACCGTCGTCGGGAAGGGCTCCGCCACCACCCACGAGCGCTCGAACGCCGACGTCATGAAGTGCACCACCGCCGGCTCCCGCACCACCAGCGCCGCCCCGGCGCGGTCCGGCACCGACATCAGCCCCGTGTGCCCGTCGAAGACCAGCATCCGCATCAGCCCGTCGCCCAGCGTCCGTACCCGCGCGCCCAGTGCCGTCACCCGCTCCACGTACGCCGCCGTGGGCCGCGAGTAGCGCGCCGTGTGCTGGTAGATCGTGCGCATCCGCACCCCGCGCGCCAGCAGCGACTCGTCCCGCCCGATCGCCTCTTCCAGCGTCTCCAGCGGCCGGCCCCCGCCCGGCTGCGAGGCCAGCAGCTCCTGCCCGCACTCCGCGACCAGTTCCGCGATCAGAGCGCGCGCCGCCCCCAGGTCGGTGACCAGCTCCAGCTCCGCCCGCCCCGAGCCGTTCCGTTCGAGGTGCGCCGCCCCCGCCTCGTACGCCGGGACCAGCGCCTCCAGCCGCCCGCGCAGCCGGTCCATCTCGTCGTGGGTCTCCCGTACGAGCAGGGCCAGCGGGGCCAGCGCCCGGGCCGCCGCCGTCCGCGGCGCGACCGCGCTCCACCGCTCCGGGCCGCCGCCCGGGGCCCGCTGCAGCAGGTGCGCGGCCGCCAGCTCGGTGATCGCCGCGGCCGCCCGCGCCCCGAGGTCCCCGGTCGCCTCGGCCTCGGCGAACGAGTGCCGCTCCACGGCGTACGCGTACAGCCGCCGGGCGGCGCGGCTCAGGTCGCCTCCGGACGGCGGGTCGGCTTCGTCGGCTGGCATAGGCGTATTCGTCCCGGCTTGGGGATGTTTATAAACCCCTCGTGTTCCCGCAAGGCGGCAAGACGACGCCCGATCGGGCGCCGTGCACATATGCCGAACCGGCACAGTGGTCACACCGGGTGAAGGGGGAAACGCGGTGACGGGGGAGCGGGAGCGGGCGCGCGGGACCGGGCGGGGGCCCATGGCGGTCCTGCCGAGCCCGCGCCCCGCCGTGGTGGTCGCGCCGGGTCCGCCGGTGCCGTCCGACCGTGAGGGGGCGGAGCGGCGGGTACCGGCGGACCGGCGCGACCACAGCCGCCTGGTCGGCGCCGTCGGCCGACCGGGACCCCTCACCCCCGATTCACACGGGATTCACGTACCGCCGCCACCGTGGGGGTATGGCCCTCACGAGGCGTGAAGTTCTGGCGACCGGTGTGTCCGGCGCCGCCGCAGTCACCACCCCGCACCTGTCCGCGCCCTCGCCGGACACCCGGATCCTGACCGGCATGATCCCCCCGGGCGCCCCGGACTTCGTGGAGATACCCCTCGATGTACCGCGTGGAGTAAGCGAGTTGAGAGTGGCGTACACGTACGGCAAGCCGCCCGTACCGCCCGGCACCCCCGGAAACGCCCTCGACATCGGCATCTTCGACCAGCACGGCACCGCCCTCGGCGGCCGCGGCTTCCGCGGCTGGTCCGGCGGCGCCCGCAGCGAGTTCTTCCTGCGCGCCGACGAGGCGACCCCCGGCTACCTGCCCGGCCCGATCGGCGCCGGCCGCTGGCACGTCCTGCTCGGCCCCTACACCGTCGCCCCGCAGGGACTCCCGTACGAGATCACCGCTCGCTTCACCTTCGGCGAGCCGGGCACCGCACCCCGCCCGGTCTACCCGCCCCAGCGCGCCCGGGGCCGCGGCCGGGCCTGGTACCGCGGCGACTGCCACATCCACTCGGTGCACTCCGACGGGCGGCGCACCCCGGCCGAGATAGCCGCCCTGGCCCGCACGGCCGGCCTGGACTTCATCAACTCCTCGGAGCACAACACCCACAGCGCGCACGCCGCCTGGGCCGACGCGCTCTCACCGGACCTGCTGATCCTGACCGGCGAGGAGATCACCACCCGCACCGGCCACGTCCTGGCCGTCGGCACCGACCCGGGCACCTTCGTCGACTGGCGCTACCGGGCCCGCGAGAACCGCTTCGGCCGGTTCGCCCGTACGATCCGGGGCGCGGGCGGCCTGGTCGTACCGGCCCACCCGCACGCCACCTGCATCGGCTGCGCCTGGAAGTTCGGCTTCGGCGAGGCCGACGCCGTGGAGGTGTGGAACGGCCCCTGGACCCCGGACGACGAGGTCTCCCTGGCCTCCTGGGACGCCACCCTGCGCGGCGCTGACGGCGAGCGGTGGCTGCCGGCCGTGGCCAACAGCGACCACCACCGCGACCCGGACCGCATCGGCGGCCCGCAGACCGTGGTCCTGGCCGAGGACCTGACCCGGGAGGCAGTCCTCGCGGGGATGCGGGCCGGGCGGTCCTACGGGGCCGAGTCCGCCCAGGTCTCGGTCGCCTTCGAGGCGGTGGGCCCGTACGGGGAGCACGCCGGCATCGGGGAGACGCTGCGGCTGGCCCCGGACGCGGACGTCCTGATCCGGCTCACGGCCACGGGCGCCCCGGGCTGCGAACTGCGGCTGATCACCGACCAGGGCCTGGCCGTGACCTCGTCGGACGCCGCCCTGGAATGGCGCACCAGCCCCGCCCGCTCGGCCTACGTACGGGCCGAGGTCCGCCACCCCGCCACGCTCCCGCCGCTCCCGGGCGCCCTGGCGGCGTTCACGAACCCGGTGTGGCTGCCCACGGGGTGACCGTCGACGTACCCGGAGGTCAGGAGGCCGGCTTCGCGTACGTGACGAAGCCGGTCCAGTCGACCGCCACGCACTGCTCGTCGCCGAGGACCCAGGCGTCGTGTCCGGGCTCGACCTGCATGAAGTCGCCGGGGCCGTACTCCTCGCTGGCCCCGTCGTCCATGACGACCTTCATCCGGCCGCTCACCACGTAACCCGTGTGCGCGGCCTCGCAGCTGTCCGTGCCCGCCAGCGGCTTGATGTGCTCCGACCAGCGCCAGCCCGGCTCGAAGACCGCACGGCCCACGGCACCGCCGTCGGTCTGGATGACGTCGAGCCGGCCCTTGCCGTCCGCGAACGGACGGGTCTCGTCCGCCTGGTCGAAGCTCTTGCGCACGATCGCGGCCATACCGCATCGCCTCCCGCAGAGAAGAGCCCCGAGTCCACTCCTCACTTTACGCTCGGGCGGCCCGGCGGCCCATCCGCTCGCCGCGGCCCCTCAGCCCCGCAGGGAACGCCCGAAGCCCGCCGCGAGCGGCATCCGCAGCCCCAGCGGCGGCGGCGCCGCCAGCGCGTCCGTCACCGGCCGCGAAAACCGCCCCGAGAACATCGCCCCCAGGATGAAGTCCACGGACAGCGCCACGACTTCCGCCTGGTGCTCGCGCAGCCGGTGGCCGTCCGAGTGCACCTCGAACCGGCACGTCGAGCGGTTCGCCTTCTTCGCCTGCGCCGCCAGCCGAAACGATGCTTCCGGGTCGCTGTGCGAGTCGTTCGTCCCGTGCACGATCAGCACCTGCCGCCCCGACAGCTGTTTCACCGGTTCCGGGGAGTCCGGCGAGACCACCTCTCCCAAGGAAGGGGCAAGCGCCAGCACCGAGTTGACGGCCTCGTGGCCCGCCGCCCGCAGCGCCGCCCGGCCGCCCGCGTCGTACCCGGCGAGGCACACCGGCACGTCCCCGTACCTGTGCACCACCTCGTCCGCCGCCCACCGGGCGTCGTCCTCCCGGCAGGCCCCCCTGCCGTGCAGCACGGTGTGCGCGACCAGCCCGTCCGCCCCGCCCGCCCGGACCAGTGCCCGCGCGAGCGGACGCACAGGACCGGGGGACAATCTGGATTTACCGGGGAGTAAGAGGACGACTCCGTTGACCGTGCTGCCCGTCGAGACCGAGCCGTTCGCGCCGGCCGCCCGCCCCAGGCGGGCCCCGCGCGCCGGCGGCGCATGCTGTGCCATGGCCGAACATTCTCAGACTGACAGGTGTACGTGACCCGTCCGTACGGTCTCTGTTACGTATCGACCCCTGTCGCCAACGCGCTGCTCTACGCGCGTAGGAGTAGAGTGCCCGGATGACGAGCGAGACCCCCAACCTGCCCACCCCGGATCAGATCCGCCGCTCCCCGAAGGTGCTGCTCCACGACCACCTCGACGGTGGCCTGCGCCCCGGGACCATCATCGAGCTGGCGCACAAGGTCGGCTACGAGAACCTTCCCGAGACCGACGCCGACAAGCTGGGCGTCTGGTTCCGCGAAGCCGCCGACTCCGGCTCCCTGCCGCGCTACCTGGAGACGTTCGCGCACACCTGCGCCGTCATGCAGACGAAGGAGGCCCTCTTCCGGGTCGCCTCCGAGTGCGCCCAGGACCTGGCCGAGGACGGCGTCGTGTACGCCGAGATCCGCTACGCCCCTGAGCAGCACCTCGAAGCCGGACTGACCCTCGAAGAGGTCGTCGAGGCCGTGAACGAGGGCTTCCGCGAGGGCGAGCGCCGCGCGCGCACCAACGGCAACCGCATCCGCGTCGGTGCCCTGCTCACCGCGATGCGCCACGCCGCCCGCGCGCTGGAGATCGCCGAGCTCGCGAACCGCTACCGCGACAACGGCGTGGTCGGCTTCGACATCGCCGGCGCCGAGGCCGGGTTCCCTCCCACCCGCCACCTGGACGCGTTCGAGTACCTCAAGCGCGAGAACAACCACTTCACCATCCACGCGGGCGAGGCCTTCGGCCTGCCGTCGATCTGGCAGGCCCTGCAGTGGTGCGGCGCCGACCGCCTGGGCCACGGGGTGAAGATCATCGACGACATCGAGGTCGCCGCCGACGGTTCCGTGAAGCTGGGCCGGCTGGCCTCGTACGTCCGGGACAAGCGCATCCCCCTGGAGATGTGCCCCACCTCGAACCTGCAGACCGCCGCGGCCGCCTCGTACGCCGAGCACCCGATCGGCCTGCTGCGGAAGCTGCACTTCAGGCTGACGGTCAACACCGACAACCGCCTGATGAGCGGCACCAGCATGAGCCGCGAGTTCGAGCACCTGGTCGACACCTTCGGCTACACGCTCGACGACATGCAGTGGTTCACCGTCAATGCGATGAAGTCCGCGTTCATTCCTTTCGATGAACGACTGGCCATGATCAATGAGGTCATCAAGCCCGGTTATGCGGAGCTGAAGTCGGAGTGGCTGTTCCAGCAGACCGCTTCGACCAGCGGTTCTGTCTCGGCCTAGGCCATGGCGTGACAGACGGAAAGCGCCCGGGAGGAGCAATTCCCGGGCGCTTTCTCGTATTTACGTATGTTTGCGGGCGGCGGTTTGAAGTGACTAGTTTGCGGAGCCGCTCAATTCCCCGTCGCAAGGACTAAATCTTCATGAAGAAGTCAGCTGCCAAGACCCTCGGTGCCGCCGCCCTCGGTGCCGCCTTCGTCGCCGCCGCCGCGGGCTCCGCCTCGGCCGCCGTGCCCGCGATCGGCCTCTCCGACGCGCTGGGCACCGTGACCGGCGCCGCGCAGGGGCTGACGAGCCAGCAGCACGTCAGCGCGAAGGACGGCCAGCAGCAGAGCGACCCGGCCGCCCCCCTCAACCAGCTCACCGATGCGATCGGCCCCACCCTCGGTGGCCTGCCCGTCGGCGGCGCGCTCGGCGGCTGATCACCGCCGGAACCCTCCGCGGACTCGTCTGCGGATTTTTCGCACGCGCACGTACGTGGCGCACGCCGGTTCGATCGGGTGTGTGCCACGTCGTGGCGTGTGCCACGATCACCACCAACTGCCCGCCGACGCACTGGGTATGAGGTCATCGGTCATGCGCTTGAAGGCACGAGTCACGGTCGGAGCGGCCACTGCCGCCCTGCTCCCCGCCCTCCTCCTGGGGGCCGTGGGATGCAGCAGCAACAAGGACGCCCCCGCGGCCGGCAAGACGCCCGACCCCAAGGGCTCCGCCCCCGCGGGCTCGGCCGCCGCGTCCCCGGGCTCCGCCCCGAGCGGCTCGGCCGCGCCGAAGGCCGGGGCGAGCAAGCTGGAGCGCTCCGCGCTCGAACAGGGCGATCTGCCCGGCTACCAGGTCTCCGCGCAGGGCAAGAACCCGAACGCCCCCGACGGTCAGCCCCAGGCCGACCGCAAGGCATGCCAGCCCCTGGCCGACATCATGGGCGACCAGCCGGACCCGGCCTCCCGCGACACCGTCAACCGCGGCATCGGCTCCCAGAAGCAGGTCGGACTCGCCGTCTCCGCCTCCGTCAGCTCGTACGCCGAGAGCGACGCCAAGGCACTCATCGCCCGCCTCCGCAGCGCCGTCGGCGCTTGCGGTACGGGCTTCACCGCCACCGTCGACAAGCAGAGCGGCAGCTACCGCGAGGTACGGGCCGCCGAGTACAAGACGGCCGGCGACGAGACCGTCAGCTGGACCACCACCGCGGCCGCCCAGGGCGTCTCGGCCCAGGTCCACGTGGTCGTAGTCCGTCAGGGCGCCACCGTCGTACGGCTGATGGCCCTCAACGTCGCCGGGGCCCAGCAGAAGGCTCTGGTCCCGCAAGAGGTGGTGGACAAGCAGCTGGAGAAGGTCCGCGGCGCGAACTGACGCCCCGGGCTTTCCGCCTCGACCGCTTTGCCGGGCCTTTTACGGTGCGCTTTACCAGGCGTTCGAGGCGGACTTCTCGTTCGGCAGCAGCAGCCACAGCGCCAGGTAGATCAGGAACTGCGGGCCGGGCAGCAGGCACGATACGACGAAAATGACGCGCATCGTGTTCGCGGATATTCCGAAGCGACGCGCCAGTCCGGCGCAGACGCCGCCGATCCAGCGGCCGTCACGGGGGCGGACAATCGCGCTCATGGGTTCTCCTCTGTGGCATTCGGCGGGAGGCTTTCCCGCGATGCCTCAATACTCCCGCGGCACCGCCGACAAGACGTCGGTCCAGGGGCCGAGCCCGACCCTGGGAATTCTCGGGGTGGACCCCTGAGAGGACTGCTCGGAGCGCCGCGAGCGCCGCAGCCGCGCACGCAGCGCCGGTACGACGGCCACGTGCGCGAGTACGACGCCCAGCCCGTTCAGCAGCACCGAGTCCACGTCGACCACCTGCCCGGGGACCGAGCTCTGGAGCATCTCGATGAGGAGCGAGACCAGCACCCCCGCGGCGGCGGTCCGGCCCAGCGAGGACCACGCGGCCAGCGGCGAAGGCGCCAGGTTCCCGTTGACGAGCGGCAGCAGGACCCCGAGCGGGGCCAGCAGCGCCAGCGCCTCGCCGATCCGGCGGGCCGCCTCCAGCGGTCCGTACGAGAGGTCCGCCCGGATCCCCTCCAGCGGGGTCAGATTGGCCGCGGCCGCCCAGGGCACGTCCAGGGGCCGCAGGGTGAGCCAGCCGACGAGGAGGAGGTGGGCGACCAGCAGCCCCCCGCCCAGGAGCCGGAGCCGGAGGTGAATGGCGGTGGCGGCACTGCGGCCGACCTCGTTGCGCTGCACATGTGCGAGGACGCAGGCCCCGGTGGCCGCGGTTCCGGTCGGACCCTGTGAGCGGGCTCGCATCAACCCGTACGGGGGGCCGCACGGGCCCGGCGTCAGCCGATCGTCAGCCGATGACGAGCAGCACGATCAGGAACACCGCGCCGAGGGCGACGGGGGCGAGGACCTCGTACGACCACCGCACGCGCACGTCGCCCTGGGCGCCGGCCCGCGAGGCACCGCGCTCGGCCAGCTCCCGCAGCTCGCTCACGACCTGGTCGGCCTGGGCCCGCTGCGGTTCGGCGGAGGCGGCCGGGCCGGCCTTGCCCGGCGAACCCGCGGCGCCCTTGCCGGTGAGCCCGCCGCGGCGGGAGAGCTCCTGCCGGCTCTGCTGCCGGCTCGCCTTCTTCCGCTCGCGCAGCGAGACCGGGACGGACCACAGCTGGTACTTCGAGCCCCCGGCCAGCACCTCCGCCGAGTACCCGGCGCGCACCGCGTCCACGGCGGCCCAGGGCAGCTCGATGACCCGGAAGGGGTTCCGCACGCGCAGCCGGTCGTCATTGGCGAAGACGGCCGGGCGGATCGTGAACGCCACGACCAGCGGTACGGCCAGCAGGGCGATCGCCGCGGCGAACCACGGGGCGTTCCCCGACCCCCGCACGATGGCGTCCCCGCACAGCCACGCGATGAGCGCGAGCAGCAGCACCCCCGTGACGACGGCCATGGGGGAGCGGTAGACCCGGTCTTCGTACGCCGGCTCTTCGGGGGGCTGCTGGCTGCTCATGAGGCCGATTCTGCCTCAAGCCGTCTCAGCCGACGAGATCGGCGTACACGATGATGTTGTCGGGCCGGTGGCCGTCGGTGATCTCGCCCCCGCAGGTGATCAGCCGCAGCTCGGGGCGCGCGGTGTTCCCGTACACCTTGGCCGTCGGGAAGCTCTTCTTGTCGACCTGTTCCAGCGCGCGCACCCGGAAGACGGCGGAGCTGCCGTCCGCCCGGGAGACGGTGATCTCGTCCCCGGCGTGGATCTTCGCCACGTCGCGCAGTACGGCCGGGCCGCGCACGGTGTCGAAGTGCCCGATGAGCACGGCCGGTCCGGTCTCGCCCGGGGTGACGCCCTTCGTGTACCAGCCGATCCGGTCCCCGTTCGCGACGGAGGGCACCTCGACGCTGCCGTCGGCGGCCAGCCCCAGCTTGAGCAGCGGGCCCGTGTCCACCCCGGCCGCGGGGATCCGTACCCGTACGGGCTCGGAGGCGGGCAGCGGGGCGGCGGGCGCGGCCGACGCCGTCGGGGCGGACGGGGCGGTCGGGGCCGCCGCCGGGGCCGCGGCGATGCGGGGCGCGGGCGGGGGCGCCGGCGCGGCCGGTGCGCCGCCGCAGCCGGTCAGGGCGGCGAGGGCGAGCGGACCGAGCAGGGCGGCGGCGAGCAGGGGACGGACGCGGTGGGCCATGGGGTGCTCCGGGAAACGGGCCCGGCGGGCCACCGTGGAGGTGGCCCGCCGGAGGCAGGAACGGGAGGGAACGGGTCGGAAAGGGAAGGTCAGCCCCGGCTGCGGGCGGCGCGGCGGCCACGGGCCAGCAGGGCCACACCCAGCCCGGCGAAGATCGCGACGAGACCCGCGCCGGCGGCCACGGTGGTGCTGTTGTCGGTGTCCTCGGCGGCGAACTCGGCCCCGGCGGCCACCCCGCCCTTGGGCACGACCACGGTCTGCGCCCCGGTCTGCGCCTTCACGTCGGCGACCGGCTTGACGGAGGTCGTGGCAGGGGTCTTGGCGGTCGGCTGCGCGGAGGGCTTGGCGGACGGCTTGGCGGAGGGCTCGGTCGACGGCTTGGTCGACGGCGTGGTGGCCGGCGTGCCCTTCGGCAGCATGTAGAAGTCCGAAGCCCCCTCGCCCTTCCGGTACACGTTGAGCCCGTAGCCGCCCGCGTCGGTGAGCGTGTACTCGGTGTCCTCGATCACCGCGCGGCGGTTGGAGAGATCCAGCTTCGCCAGCACGCGGCCCGCCCAGCCGTCGGCCGGCTTCCAGTTGTCGCCCACGGCGCGGATCCAGACCTCGGGGCCCTCGGACTCGTTGCGCAGCACCGCGATCCGGTTCTTGCCGACGAGAACCACTTCGCCGTCGTAGCGGCCCTTGTCCGACGAGGACGCGGAGACCGCGGTCACCGCCGAGACCGAGGTGGCGGCCTGCGGGGCGGTCGCGGCGAGCGCGGTCGCGGCCGGCGCGAGCAGGGCGCCGGCGAGGGCGGCGGTGACGATCGAGGTGCGGAGGGCGGTACGCATAACGACTCCTGGAAGCTGTGTCGCGGGAAGGTGGGAGAGTCGCATGCCCCTTTTCTCTACGGGTTCTCTGCCGAAGCTTTCATCCGGTGAGGTCTGGCGGGCTGCTGAAGAGAAATTTACGGATCCTGTTCGACCGGACGATCGGGTTCCTGTCTTCGCCATGTAACAGGAAAAGTGGAGGTCAGCGGTCCGCAGCGCGATCTTGGACCGGATCCCCGCCGCGCCCGGATGTGCCCGACTCCGCACATATGTGCGCCCGCGGGGGGTGACAGGCAGCTACGCGCGTAGATATGCTCATCTGGTGACCATGCCCACCACCCTCACCGCATTCGCTGACGTGACGACGTCCGACAGCGCGCTGCGCCGCTTCCTGCACGGGCTGCCCGGCGTAGACGCCGTCGGCCTGGAGGCCCGCGCGGCCGCGCTCGGTACCCGTTCGATCAAGACCACGGCCAAGGCGTACGCCATTGACCTGGCCATTTCGATGATCGACCTGACCACGCTTGAGGGTGCGGACACCCCGGGCAAGGTCCGAGCGCTCTCCGCCAAGGCCGTCAACCCCGACCCGACCGACCGCACGACGCCCATGACCGCCGCGGTCTGCGTCTACCCCGACATGGTGGCCACCGCGAAGGCCGCCCTGAACGGCGCCGACGTCAAGGTGGCCTCCGTCGCGACCGCCTTCCCGGCCGGCCGCGCCGCGCTGCCCGTCAAGCTCGCGGACACCCATGACGCCGTCGCCGCGGGCGCCGACGAGATCGACATGGTCATCGACCGTGGCGCCTTCCTCGCCGGCCGCTACCTGGAGACGTACGAGCTGATCAAGGCCATCAAGGAGGCGTGCGTACGCCCCGACGGCACCGCCGCCCGCCTCAAGGTCATCTTCGAGACCGGCGAGCTGTCGACGTACGACAACATCCGCCGGGCCTCCTGGATCGGCATGCTCGCGGGCGCCGACTTCATCAAGACCTCCACCGGCAAGGTCGGCGTCAACGCCACCCCCGCCAACACGCTGCTGATGCTCGAAGCCGTCCGCGACTTCAAGGCGCAGACTGGAATCCAGATCGGCGTGAAGCCGGCCGGCGGCATCCGGACCACCAAGGACGCCATCAAGTTCCTGGTCCTGGTCAACGAGACCGTGGGCGAGGACTGGCTCTCCAACCACTGGTTCCGCTTCGGCGCCTCCAGCCTGCTCAACGACCTGTTGATGCAGCGCCAGAAGCTGAGCACCGGCCGTTACTCCGGTCCCGACTACGTGACGGTGGACTGATCACCATGGCATCCCTTTTCGAGTACGCACCGGCCCCCGAGTCGCGTTCCGTCGTCGACATCGCCCCCTCGTACGGGCTTTTCATCGACGGCGAGTTCGTCGACGCCGCCGACGGCAAGGTCTTCAAGACCGTCTCCCCGTCGTCCGAGGAGGTCCTCTCCGAGGTCGCCCAGGCCGGCGCCGCCGACGTCGACCGCGCCGTCAAGGCCGCCCGCAAGGCCTTCGTGACCTGGTCCGCGCTGCCCGGCTCCGAGCGCGCCAAGTACCTCTTCCGCATCGCCCGGATCATCCAGGAGCGCAGCCGCGAGCTGGCCGTCCTGGAGACCCTGGACAACGGCAAGCCGATCAAGGAAACCCGCGACGCGGACCTCCCGCTCGTCGCCGCGCACTTCTTCTACTACGCGGGCTGGGCCGACAAGCTCGACCACGCGGGCTACGGCGCGAACCCGCGCCCGCTCGGCGTGGCCGGCCAGGTCATCCCGTGGAACTTCCCGCTGCTGATGCTGGCGTGGAAGATCGCCCCGGCGCTCGCCACCGGCAACACGGTCGTCCTCAAGCCCGCCGAGACCACCCCGCTCACCGCGCTGTTCTTCGCGGACATCTGCCGCCAGGCGGGCCTGCCCAAGGGCGTCGTCAACATCCTCACGGGCTACGGGGACGCGGGCGCGGCCCTCGTCGAGCACCCGGACGTCAACAAGGTGGCCTTCACCGGCTCGACCGCGGTCGGCAAGGCCATCGCCCGCCAGATCGCCGGTACGGACAAGAAGGTCACCCTGGAGCTGGGCGGCAAGGGCGCCAACATCGTCTTCGACGACGCCCCCATCGACCAGGCCGTCGAGGGCATCGTCAACGGGATCTTCTTCAACCAGGGCCAGGTCTGCTGCGCGGGCTCGCGCCTGCTGGTCCAGGAGTCGATCCACGACGAGCTGCTGGACTCCCTCAAGCGCCGCCTGAGCACCCTGCGCCTGGGCGACCCGCTCGACAAGAACACCGACATCGGCGCGATCAACTCCGCCGAGCAGCTGGCCCGGATCACCGCGCTCGCGGAGACCGGCGAGGCCGAGGGCGCCGAGCGCTGGTCCCCGGCGTGCGAGCTCCCGTCCTCCGGCTACTGGTTCGCCCCGACGCTCTTCACGAACGTCACCCAGGCGCACACCGTCGCCCGCGACGAGATCTTCGGCCCGGTGCTGTCCGTGCTGACGTTCCGTACGCCCGACGAGGCCGTCGCCAAGGCCAACAACAGCCAGTACGGCCTGTCCGCCGGCATCTGGACGGAGAAGGGCTCGCGCATCCTCGCGGTCGCGAACAAGCTCCGCGCGGGCGTCGTCTGGGCCAACACGTTCAACAAGTTCGACCCGACCTCGCCCTTCGGCGGCTACAAGGAGTCGGGCTTCGGCCGCGAGGGCGGCCGCCACGGCCTGGAGGGCTACCTCGATGTCTGACATGTCGGCGGCACCGTCGCGCCTGAACGTCTTCAAGACCTACAAGCTGTACGTCGGGGGCAAGTTCCCCCGCTCCGAGAGCGGCCGGGTGTACGAAGTGACGGACTCCAAGGGCAAGTGGCTGGCCAACGCCCCCCTGTCCTCCCGCAAGGACGCGCGTGACGCGGTCGTAGCGGCCCGCAAGGCCTTCGGCGGCTGGTCGGGCGCGACCGCGTACAACCGCGGCCAGATCCTCTACCGCATCGCCGAGATGCTGGAGGGCCGCCGCGAGCAGTTCGTCCGCGAGGTCGGCGAGGCCGAGGGCCTGTCCAAGTCGAAGGCCGGCGCGGTCGTCGACGCGGCCATCGACCGCTGGGTCTGGTACGCGGGCTGGACCGACAAGATCGGCCAGATCGTGGGCGGGGCCAACCCGGTCGCGGGCCCGTTCTTCAACCTCTCCACCCCGGAGCCGACGGGCGTCGTCACGGTCGTCGCCCCGCAGGACTCCTCGTTCCTGGGCCTGATCTCGGTGATCGCCCCGGTCATCGCGACGGGCAACACGGCCGTCGTGATCACCTCGGAGAAGTCCCCGCTCCCCGCCCTTTCCCTGGGCGAGGTGCTGGCCACCTCCGACCTGCCGGGCGGCGTGGTCAACATCCTCTCCGGCAAGGCCGCCGAGATGGGCCCGCACCTGGCGTCCCACCAGGACGTCAACGCGATCGACCTGGCGGGCGCCGACGCGGCGCTGGCCAAGGAGCTGGAGATCGCGGCGGCCGACAACCTCAAGCGCGTCCTGCGTCCACAGCCTGTGGACGACTGGAGCGCCGACCCGGGTACGTCGCGCATGACGGCGTTCCTGGAGACGAAGACGGTCTGGCACCCGACGGGTTCGCTGGGCTCGGGCGGATCCTCGTACTGAGGGATCCCCCTCCGAAACCGGCCCCGGCAGCGTCCCCCGCGCTGCCGGGGCCTTCCCGTGCCTCGTCCACGACTACTTCGGCAGCAGCGGTCCGAGCAGCGAGGAGGCGGCCGCCTCGGGCAGCTCGCCGACGGACGGGCCCTGCGTCAGGATCCCCGTGACCATGGTCGTGCCGACCGCGGGGAAGTCGGCGACCCGCGTGGCCACGCCGTTGTCGAGCGGGTCCACGCCGGTGTGGGCCAGCGGGTTCACCTTGAGGTTCGCGATGGGGTCGGTGACCCCCGCGAGGGCCGCCGGAACCGAGAGCTCACCGGCCTGGGCGCCACCGGCGGCCATGGCCAGGGCCGCACCGGCCATGGAGAGCGTGATGCCTGCGGAGCGCAGGGTGGAGCTACCGGGGGCTGCGTGACGTGCCATGGGGTTCCCGCCTGAGGTCGTAGTCGCGTGCGCACGCAGCGTAGTTGAGGTGTGATCCTGGATACCAACCGGCCACCGGAGGCATCCCCTGCGCGGGGGAATGGTTCACACTTGTGTTCCGTGAGCTCCTCCTCTCCTTTGCCTACGCGTGTCGTCCTGTTGACCGGGCCTTCGGGTTCCGGCAAGTCCAGGCTGGCTGCCCGTTCCGGGCTGCCGGTGCTGCGCCTGGACGACTTCTACAAGGAGGGCGACGACCCGACCCTCCCGCTGGTCGACGGCAGTTCCGACATCGACTGGGACTCCCCGCTGTCGTGGGACGCCGACGCCGCGGTCGCCGCGATCGAGGAACTCTGCGCGGGCGGCCGTACCGAGGTGCCGGTGTACTCCATCGCCACCTCCTCCCGTACGGGTACGGAGACGCTGGACATCTCCCGCACCCCGCTGTTCATCGCGGAGGGGATCTTCGCGGCCGACATCGTCGCCCGGTGCCAGGAGATGGGGCTGCTGGCCGATGCCATCTGCCTGCGCGGCCGGCCGTCGACGACGTTCCGGCGCAGGCTCGCGCGGGATCTGCGCGAGGGCCGCAAGTCGCTGCCGTTCCTGCTGCGCAGGGGATGGCGGCTGATGCGGGCGGAGCGGGGCATCGTGGCCCGCCACACCGCCCTCGGCGCCCACGCCTGCGCCCGCGACGAGGCCCTCGGCCGGCTGGCCGCCTGCGCCGCGGGCCGCCACCGTACGACCGCCCCGGCGTAGCAATACGAGAAATGGCAATACGAGAAGGCGGGACCACGCGGACCCCCGTCCGCCTGATCCCGCCTTCTCCCCCCGCAGGCCCCCGTCCCACCCCCGTAGGACGGGCCCCCTGGCCCATGGTCTGTGGTGTGCCGCCTTACGCGACGAGCTCCTCGAAGGACTCCGCCTCGTCGCGGCCGAAGCTCAGCACCTCGTCGTCCCGCAGCCGCCGCAGCGACCGCCAGATGCTCGACTTCACCGTGCCGACGCTGATCCCCAGGATCTCCGCGATCTCCGGGTCCGTACGGCCCTCGTAGTACCGCAGCACCAGCATCGTGCGCTGCGGCTCCGGGATGCGGGCCAGCGCCTGCCACAGCACCGCGCGCAGTTCCGTACCCCGCATCGCGTCCGTGTCGGAGGCCGTCTCCGGGAGCTCCTCGGTCGGGTACTCGTTGAGCTTGCGGCGGCGCCACGCGCTGATGTGCAGGTTCGTCATCGTGCGCCGCAGGTACCCGCCGACGGCGGCCTTGTCGCTGATCCGGTCCCAGGCGCGGTACGTGGAGAACAGCGCGCTCTGGAGCAGGTCCTCGGCCTCGTAACGGTCACCGGTCAGGTGGAAGGCCGTCGCGTAGAGGGCGGCCCGCCGCTCCTGGACGTACGCCGTGAACTCGGCCTCCGAGGTGGCGGAGAGCTCGGGCGTGCGCTGCACCGGGACGGCGGCGGACTGGTACGTGTTCGCGTCGATGGCCACCGTGTGCGCCGGCCGCGGACGGGCGACCGTCACCGAACGGACACCTGCCCGGCGGTTCACATCGTGCAGCCGCGTGACAACCGCGCTGGTGGTGGTGCTGTGCAGCGTGTTCATCTCGCGCCCCCCGTCGTGGAGTCTGCTTCGGATCCTGCTCGGTTTCGTTGGTAAAAGACTGCCCGGCCGACTTAACCGGGGTGTCCGCCGACTGTCACAGGCCTGTCACAGCGGCTCCGGTGGGTCCGCCGTGGGTCCGCCGCGGGTCCCCCGTGCGATCCCGTGGGCCCGACGGTCGAACTCCGAACGGTCGATGGGACAGAATGAGCCCGTGCCTTTCCTGTTGCTGATCGAGGACGACGACGCCATCCGCACGGCCCTCGAACTCTCCCTGTCTCGCCAGGGCCACCGTGTGGCCACCGCGGCGACGGGCGAGGACGGCCTGAAACTGCTGCGCGAGCAGCGGCCGGACCTGATCGTGCTGGACGTCATGCTGCCCGGGATCGACGGCTTCGAGGTGTGCCGGCGGATCCGCCGCACCGACCAGCTGCCGATCATCCTGCTGACCGCCCGCAGCGACGACATCGATGTCGTCGTGGGCCTGGAGTCGGGGGCCGACGACTACGTCGTCAAGCCCGTCCAGGGCCGGGTGCTCGACGCCCGGATCCGGGCCGTCCTGCGCCGCGGGGAACGGGAGGCCAGCGACTCCGCCGTGTTCGGCTCCCTGGTCATCGACCGGGCGGCGATGACGGTCACCAAGAACGGCGAGGACCTCCAGCTCACGCCGACCGAGCTGCGGCTGCTGCTGGAGCTCAGCCGCCGGCCCGGGCAGGCGCTCTCCCGCCAGCAGCTGCTGCGCCTGGTCTGGGAGCACGACTACCTCGGCGACTCCCGGCTCGTGGACGCCTGCGTGCAGCGGCTGCGCGCCAAGGTCGAGGAAGTACCGTCCTCGCCCACCCTCATCCGGACCGTGCGTGGTGTCGGCTACCGGCTGGACTCGCCGCAGTGATCAAAGCCCTGTTCGCGGGCCGGCGCTGGACCAGCCTGCGGCTGCGGCTCCTGATGGTGTTCTCCCTGGTCGCGCTGGTGGCCGCCGTGTCCGCGTCCGGGATCGCGTACTGGCTCAACCGCGAGGCCGTGCTCACCCGTACCCAGGACGCGGCCCTCGGCGACTTCCGCCAGGAGATGCAGAACCGGGCCGCGGCGCTGCCCGCCGACCCGACGCCCGAGGAGATGCAGCGCACCGCCGAGCTGATGGCGGGCAGCAGCCCCGGGTACAGCGTGCTGCTGGTCGACGAGCGCAAGGACGGCCGCAAGGTGTTCGGCGCGGCCGGCCCCGACTCCTTCGGGCTGGACGACGTACCGGGCTCGCTGCAGCGCGCGGTGAACGACCGGCAGAAGGCGACGGCCGCGAACGACGCCGAGTACCACGTGTACTGGCAGCGGACGAAGCCGCGCGGCAATCCGTACCTGGTCGGCGGGACGCGGATCGTGGGCGGCGGGCCGACCGGCTACATGTACAAGTCCCTGGCGCAGGAGCGGGACGACCTGAACGCGCTCGGCTGGTCGCTGACCATCGCGACGGGCCTCGCGCTGCTCGGGTCCGCGCTGCTGGCGCAGGCGGCGGCCCGGACCGTGCTCAAGCCCGTACAGCGGCTTGGGGACGCGGCGCGGCGGCTCGGCGAGGGCGAGCTGGACCACCGGCTCGACGTGTCGGGGACCGACGAACTCGCGGACCTCTCGCACACGTTCAACAAGACGGCGGAGGCGCTGGAGAAGAAGGTCGCCGACATGAGCGCGCGGGAGGAGGCCAGCCGGCGCTTCGTCGCGGACATGTCGCACGAACTGCGCACTCCGCTGACGGCGTTGACGGCGGTCGCCGAGGTGCTGGAGGAGGAGGTCGAATTCCTCGATCCGATGATCGCACCGGCGGTGGGGCTGGTGGTCAGCGAGACCCGGCGGCTGAACATCCTGGTGGAGAATCTGATGGAGGTCACCCGCTTCGACGCGGGGACGGCGCGCCTGGTCCTGGACGACGTGGACGTCGCCGACCAGGTGACGGCGTGCATCGACGCGCGGGCGTGGCTCGACGCGGTCGAACTGGACGCGGAGCGGGGCATCGTGGCGCGGCTCGACCCGCGCCGGCTCGACGTCATCCTCGCCAATCTGATCGGCAACGCGCTCAAGCACGGCGGTTCGCCGGTGCGGGTGTCGGTGGTCGTGGAGGGCGAGTGGCTGGTGATCGCGGTCCAGGACAACGGGCCGGGCATTCCGGAGGAGGTGCTGCCGCACGTCTTCGACCGGTTCTACAAGGCGAGCGCCTCGCGGCCGAAGTCGGACGGCAGCGGGCTGGGCCTGTCGATCGCGGTGGAGAACGCGCACATCCACGGCGGTGACATCACCGCGGCCAACGGGCCGAAGGGCGGTGCGCTGTTCACGCTGCGGCTGCCGGTGGACGTGGGGAAGGTGATCGCCGGTGAGGCGGACGCGTAGGGCCGGGGCGGTACTCCTCGTACTGCTGACCTCGGCGTGCGGGATCAGGGCGACGACGGTGCCGGTGGACGTCGGCGCGGCGCCTTCGCGGGTGTCGTGCGATACGCCGCAGCCGCAGACCGGGGTGCAGGGTTTCCGGGCCACGGTGGAGCTGGTCTGCGGATCGCAGCTGGTCGGCGTGGAGCGGGTGGTGCCGGTGCCGGAGAAGAAGCCGGTACGGGACCCCGTGGTGCTGGTCGCCGAGGCGCTGCTGGAGGCGCTGGAGCGGGAGCCGTCGTCGGAGGAGCGGGACGCGGGGTTCACGACCGGGGTTCCGGGCGGGCTGACGGTCGCGCCGGCGCGTACGGGCGACCCGGCGGGCACGATACGCATCAGCCGCAAGCCGGAGGACCTGCCGCCGGTGGCGCTGTCGCAGGTGGTGTGCACGCTGGCGGGCAGCGAGGCCGTCTCGGCGGGCCCGGGCCCGGTGGTCCTGGGCGGCCCGGACGCGGACCCGCCGCGAGCCTGGGAGTGCACGGAAGCCGTCCGCTCCCGCCCCGAGTCGGTCCCCACCCTGGGCGAACTGGTCCGCCCGACCCCCACTCCTTCTTGACGCGCCGAAGGAGCGCCCTTGACGGGCCGGCACGAACCGGAAGGACGATGGGACTGACGGGAAACCCCCGAACCCACTCCGAGACGGGCCAGGAGGATACGGCTCGCCCGCCCGCCGGGCCCGCACCCGGGGCGGGTGGGCAACTACAGACCGGGCCCGGCACCCCGAGGGGGAGATGGCGGGCCCGCGCCGCAAGCGACGTACCCCCCCGCAACGCCGACGGCCCCCTCAGGGGGAGCTGAGGGGGCCGGGCGAGGGGCGGAGCCCCTGGACTGCACCCGACGGACGGAGTCCGGCGCAGCGGCGCGAAGCCGGTGAGGCCCGCTAGGGCCGAACGTGCGAGTGGCGCGTAGAGAAGGCCAGGCCCGCCAGGGCCGAGCCGTGCGAGCGGCGCGTGAGGAATCAGAGGCCCATGGCGGCGGACAGGTCCTTCTTGATTCCGTCCAGGACTTCCTGGCCACGGACGCGGGCCGACGCGAGGTCGGAGGCCTCGGACACCGGGACCACGACCTCCAGGTAGCACTTGAGCTTGGGCTCGGTGCCGGAGGGGCGGCAGATCACCCGGGCCTTGTAGTCGCCCTCCAGGTGGTAGCGCAGGCCGTCCGTGGGCGGGAGCTTGTCCGTGCCCCGGTTCAGGTCCTCCGCCGAGACCACCCGCAGGCCCGCCAGCGACACCGGCGGCTCCGCGCGCAGCGCGGTCATCGCCGAGGCGATGACCGACAGGTCGGAGACGCGGACCGACAGCTGGTCGGTGTGGTGCAGGCCGTGGGCCATCGCCAGGTCGTCCAGCAGGTCGGTCAGCGTGCGGCCCTGCTCCTTGAGCTCCGAGGCCAGCTCCGCCACCAGCAGGGCGGCCGTGATGCCGTCCTTGTCGCGGACGCCCTCGGGGTCCACGCAGTAGCCGAGCGCCTCCTCGTAGCCGTAGCGCAGGCCCTCGACGCGGGCGATCCACTTGAAGCCCGTCAGGGTCTCCTCGTAGCCGACGCCCGCCGCCTCCGCGATCCGGCCCAGGAGGGACGAGGACACGATGGACTCGGCGAAGACGCCGCGGGCGCCCTTGTGGACCAGGTGGGCCGCCAGCAGCGCGCCGACCTCGTCGCCGCGGAGCATCCGCCAGCCGTCCGCGGTGGGGACGGCCACCGCGCAGCGGTCGGCGTCCGGGTCGTTCGCGATCACGATGTCGGGCTGGGCCTCGGCGGCCGTCGCGAACGACAGGTCCATCGCGCCCGGCTCCTCCGGGTTCGGGAAGGCCACCGTCGGGAACGCCGGGTCCGGCTCCGCCTGCTCGGCGACCAGCACCGGCTCCGGGAAGCCGGCCCGGGCGAAGGCCGCCAGGACGACGTCCTTGCCGACGCCGTGCATGGCCGTGTAGACGGTCCGCACGCCCCGGGGGGAGCCGGAGGTCAGGACGGCGTCCGTACGGGCCAGGTAGGCCTCCAGGACCTCGTCGCCGAGGTCCTCCCAGCCGGACTCCGGACGGGGGACCGACGCGAGGGTGTCCACGCGCTCGATCTCCGCCGCGATCTCGACGTCCGCGGGGGAGACGATCTGCGAGCCGTCGCCGAGGTAGACCTTGTAGCCGTTGTCCCGGGGCGGGTTGTGGCTCGCGGTCACCTCGACGCCGGCGACGGCACCCAGGTGCCGTATGGCGTACGCGAGGACGGGCGTCGGCAGCGGGCGGGGCAGGACGGCCGCGCGCAGGCCCGCGCCGGTCATCACGGCGGCGGTGTCGCGGGCGAAGTCCGCGGACTTGTAGCGCGCGTCGTAGCCGACGACGACCAGGCCGCCGGCGTGGCCCTGGGCCTTGAGGTAGGCCGCGAGGCCGGCCGCGGCCCGGATGACCACGGAGCGGTTCATCCGCATCGGGCCCGCGCCGATCTCGCCGCGCAGTCCGGCCGTGCCGAACTGCAGGGTGCCGGAGAACCGGTCCGCGAGCTCCGTGACGTCCCCGGCGTCGATCAGCTTGGCCAGCTCGGCCGCCGTCTCCGGGTCCGGGTCCTCCGCCAGCCAGGCCTGCGCCCGGGCGATCAGGTCGTCCTGTGCCTGTGCCTGTTCCTGCACTGCCACTGCTTCCGCCTTACCTCTCGTACGTCGATCAGATGCGGGCGAGGACCTGCGTCAGCAGCTTGCCCATGCGCGCGGCCGAGTCGCGGCCGGCCTGGAGCACCTCTTCGTGGTTCAGCGGCTCGCCGGAGATGCCCGCCGCCAGGTTGGTGACCAGGGAGATGCCGAGCACCTCGGCGCCGGCCTCGCGGGCGGCGATGGCCTCCAGCACGGTGGACATGCCGACCAGGTCGGCGCCCATGACGCGGATCATGTTGATCTCGGCCGGGGTCTCGTAGTGCGGGCCGGGGAACTGGACGTAGACGCCCTCTTCGAGGGTCTCGTCGATCTCCTTGCACATCGCGCGCAGGCGCGGCGAGTACAGGTCGGTCAGGTCCACGAAGTTCGCGCCGACGATCGGCGAGGTGGCCGTCAGGTTGAGGTGGTCGCTGATCAGCACGGGCTGGCCGGGCTTCATGCCCTCGCGCAGGCCGCCGCAGCCGTTGGTCAGGACGACGGTCTTGCAGCCGGCGGCGACGGCGGTGCGCACGCCGTGGGCGACGGCGGCGACGCCGCGGCCCTCGTAGTAGTGGGTCCGGCCGAGGAAGACCAGCGCGCGCTTGTCGCCGATCTTGTACGAGCGGATCTTGCCGCCGTGGCCCGCGACGGCGGCGGGCGGGAAGCCCGGCAGCTCGGTGACGGGGAATTCGGCCTCGGGCGCGCCCAGCGCCTCTGCGGCGGGGGCCCAGCCGGAGCCCATGACGAGGGCGACATCGTGGGTTTCGGCGCCGGTCAGCTCACGCAGGCGGGCGGCTGCGGCGGTGGCGTCGGCGAAGGGGTCGGTAACAGATGCGTTCACGCAGACGAGCGTAGCCGAGCATTGCCTACGCGCGTAGATGGCGCAGCTCACGGTATTCGGATCGTTGCCTTGTCGTTTCCGCCGAAATGCCCCCGGCGCTTCACCCGCCTACGGGGCGTCCGCCGGATCAGGGCCGGACACCTCCGGCTCGGACACCTCTAGCAGGGGCGCTTGCGGAGCTCCATCACGTAGTCGTGCGGGGCCCCCGCCGACTCCGCCGCGTCGGCGATCTCGCCGAGGTAGCGCGCCGAGGGCAGGCCGCCCTCGTACCCGTTCAGCACGTAGCACCAGGCCGGCTCCTCGCCGTCCAGCGTGTGGACGCGGATCCGCATCCGGCGGTAGATGTCGAGCCCGACGCCCTCCCACCGGTCCATGGAGTCCTCGTCCAGCGGCGCGATGTCGTACAGGGCGACGAACACCTGGTGCCGCGGGGCCTCGACGATCGTGGCCAGGGCGCCCTCCCACCCCATCTGCTCACCGCCGAAGGTCAGCCGCCAGTCGTTGATCCAGCCCGTGCCGCGCAGCGGCGAATGCGGAGCGCGGCGCGTCATCAGCCGCGGGTCGAGGTTGCCGGCGTACGCGGCGTAGAGCGACATGAGGTCGAGGGTACGGGAGGGGCGGGGCGGGCCGCGTGCCCGGCCGTCCTCACGGATGGCCGGACCGGGGGAGAAGCACCTTGAAGCGTGCGGGACAATGGGGCACGGAATGCATCCCCCGGGGAATCCCCCGGAAGCCCCGGCCGGGGCGGCAGCCGGCCGGGTAGACGTGAGGCGGAGTTTTCGTGACCCGGATCGTGATCATCGGCGGCGGACCCGGCGGGTATGAGGCGGCCCTCGTGGGGGCCCAGCTCGGCGCGGAGGTGACCGTCGTCGACTGCGACGGCCTCGGTGGAGCGTCCGTCCTCACCGACTGCGTACCTTCCAAGACCCTCATCGCGACCGCCGAGGTCATGACGACCTTCGACTCGTCGTACGAGGAGCTCGGCATCGTCGTCGCCGACGACACCCCGCACATCGAGCAGGCCGCGCGCGTCGTCGGCGTGGACCTCGGCAAGGTGAACCGGCGCGTCAAGCGCCTCGCGCTCGCCCAGTCGCACGACATCACCGCCTCCGTCACCCGGGCCGGCGCCCGCGTCGTACGGGGCCGCGGCAAGCTGGGCGGCCCGCAGGGCATCGACGGCACGCGCGACGTCATCGTCACCGCCGCCGACGGCACCGAGACGATCCTGACGGCCGACGCCGTACTGATCGCGACCGGCGGCCACCCCCGCGAGATCCCGGACGCCATGCCCGACGGCGAGCGGATCCTGAACTGGACCCAGGTCTACGACCTCGACGAGCTCCCCGAGGAGCTCATCGTGGTCGGCTCGGGCGTCACCGGCGCCGAGTTCGCCGGTGCGTACCAGGCCCTCGGCTCCCGGGTGACGCTGATCTCCTCGCGCGACCGCGTGCTGCCCGGCGAGGACCCGGACGCGGCGGCCGTGCTGGAGGACGTCTTCCGGCGCCGCGGCATGAACGTCGTCGGCCGCTCCCGCGCCGAGTCCGCCAAGCGCGTCGGCGACCGGGTCGAGGTCACGCTCTCCGACGGCCGCGTCATCACCGGCACGCACTGCCTGATGGCGGTCGGCGCGATTCCGAACACCAAGGACATGAACCTGGAGGAGTCCGGGGTCCGGCTCAAGGAGTCCGGGCACATCTGGACCGACAAGGTCTCCCGTACGTCCGCGCCCGGCGTGTACGCGGCCGGCGACGTGACCGGGATCTTCGCGCTGGCCTCCGTCGCCGCCATGCAGGGCCGCATCGCGATGTACCACTTCCTCGGCGACGCGGTGGCCCCGCTGAACCTCAAGACGGTCTCGTCGAACGTGTTCACCGACCCGGAGATCGCCACTGTCGGTTACACCCAGGCCGATGTGGACGCCGGCAAGATCGACGCCCGTGTCGTGAAGTTGCCGCTGCTGCGCAACGCGCGGGCCAAGATGCAGGGCATCCGCGACGGGTTCGTGAAGCTGTTCTGCCGCCCGGGCACCGGAATCGTGGTCGGCGGTGTGGTGGTCTCCCCGCGGGCGAGCGAGCTGATCCACCCCATCTCGATCGCAGTCGACAACAACCTGACCGTCGAGCAGATCGCAAACGCGTTCACGGTGTACCCCTCGCTGTCGGGTTCGATCGCCGAGGTGGCGCGCCAGCTGCACACGCGCAAGACTGCCGGCGAGGCCTGACGGGGGTAACCGCCCCAGGTCGAAGGGGACTTGGGGCGGCCCCTGCGGGGGTGGAGTGACGTTCACTCAACCGCCTCGCCGCGTATACCACTAGTCGCCCTGTTTTATGGACAACTTCGGTATTCCGGTGCAAGGAGCTGAAACAAGACGGTCGTTGGGGTTACTGTCAGTTTCGTGTTCGCTGCAGAACGTCGCCAATTGATTCTCGAAATGGTGCGGGCCAACGGAGCGGTATCGCTCCGGGAGCTCGCCCGCGTCGTCCAGACCTCCGAAGTGACCGTACGGCGGGACGTGCGGGCACTGGAGGCCGAAGGACTCCTCGACCGCCGACACGGCGGTGCGGTTTTGCCGGGCGGTTTCACGCGGGAGTCCGGATTTCCGCAAAAGTCCCATCTCGCGACGGCGGAGAAGACCGCCATCGCCGATGTCGCGGCCTCCCTCGTCGAAGAGGGCGAGGCCGTCGTCGTCGGCGCGGGCACCACGACCCAGGAGCTGGCCCGCCGGCTCGCCCGGGTGCCCGGACTGACCGTCGTCACCAACTCGCTGCTGGTCGCCCAGGCGCTGGCACACGCCAACCGGGTAGAGGTGGTGATGACGGGCGGTACCCTGCGCGGCTCCAACTACGCGCTGGTCGGCAGCGGGGCGGAGCAGTCCCTCCAGGGGCTGCGGGTCTCCCGGGCCTTCCTGTCCGGCAGCGGCCTGACCGCGGAACGCGGTCTGTCCACGTCCAACATGCTGTCGGCGAGCGTGGACCGGGCCCTGGTCCAGGCCGCGGCGGAGGTGGTGGTCCTCGCGGACCACACCAAGCTGGGCACCGACACCATGTTCCAGACGGTGCCCACCGATGTGATGACCCGTCTGGTGACCGACGAGCCCCCGCCGCACGACGACCGCGCGGCGACGGAACTCCAGGCCCTGGCCGACCAGGGCGTCCAGATCACGATCGCCGGGGCCGTGGCCTCCGGCGGTACGGGTGACGGCATGGCGGGCCGCCGCCCGCGCCGGGAGTCCCCGCTGCCGGTCCAACGCCGAGGCGGCCCGACGGCCCAACTCCGCAGCGCCCCCGCGTCGATGCTGGAGCAGCAGTCTGCGGGGGACCGCCCCCGCGTCGCGGACATGCGGCGCCGCTAGCGGACGCCCCAGGGGTGTCCGGCGGGGCGTCCGGCCGGACCGTCCCGAAACGCGTGAGGCCCGGAACCCCCGTAGGGATTCCGGGCCTCAGCGGTTCGAGGACGTCAGTCCTTGATCTCACAGATGGTGGCGCCGGAGGTGAGGCTGGCGCCGACTTCGGCGGTGAGGCCGACGATGGTGCCGGAGCGGTGCGCGTTCAGCGGCTGCTCCATCTTCATGGCCTCCAGGACGACGACCAGGTCGCCCTCGTTGACCTGCTGGCCCTCCTCGACCGCGACCTTGACGATCGTGCCCTGCATCGGGGACGCCAGCGTGTCGCCGGAGGCGGCCGGGCCGGACTTCTTCGCCGCGCGGCGCTTCGGCTTCGCGCCGCCCGCGGCGGCCGTGCGGGCCAGCGTCATGCCCAGCGAGGACGGGAGGGAGACCTCCAGGCGCTTGCCGCCGACCTCGACGACGACCGTCTCGCGGCCCGGCTCGTCCTCCGTGTCCTCCGCCGCCGGGGCGGCGAACGCGGGGATGTCGTTGACGAACTCGGTCTCGATCCAGCGGGTGTGGATCCGGAAGGGGTTCGAGGTGAACGCCGGGTCGGCGACGACCGCACGGTGGAACGGGATGGCCGTGGCCATGCCCTCCACGTCGAACTCCGCCAGCGCGCGCGCCGCCCGCTGCAGGGCCTGCTCGCGCGTGGCACCCGTGACGATGAGCTTGGCGAGGAGGGAGTCCCAGGCCGGGCCGATGACCGAGCCGGACTCCACGCCCGCGTCCAGGCGGACACCGGGGCCGGAGGGGGCGTTGAACTTGGTGACGGTGCCGGGGGCCGGCAGGAAGCCGCGGCCCGGGTCCTCGCCGTTGATGCGGAACTCGAAGGAGTGCCCGCGCAGGACCGGGTCGCCGTAGCCGAGCTCCTCGCCGTCGGCGATGCGGAACATCTCGCGGACCAGGTCGATGCCGGTGACCTCTTCGGTGACCGGGTGCTCGACCTGCAGGCGGGTGTTGACCTCCAGGAAGGAGATCGTCCCGTCCGTGCCGACCAGGAACTCGACCGTGCCGGCGCCGACGTAGCCGGCCTCCTTCAGGATCGCCTTCGACGCCGCGTACAGCTCGGCGTTCTGAGCCTCCGACAGGAACGGCGCGGGGGCTTCCTCGACCAGCTTCTGGTGGCGGCGCTGGAGGGAGCAGTCGCGGGTGGAGACGACGACCACGTTGCCGTGGGAGTCGGCCAGGCACTGCGTCTCGACGTGGCGCGGCTTGTCGAGGTAGCGCTCGACGAAGCACTCGCCGCGACCGAAGGCCGCGACGGCCTCGCGGACGGCCGAGTCGTAGAGCTCGGGGACCTCTTCGAGCGTACGGGCGACCTTCAGGCCGCGGCCGCCGCCGCCGAAGGCGGCCTTGATCGCGATCGGCAGGCCGTGCTGCTCGGCGAACGCGACGACCTCGTCGGCCCCGGAGACCGGGTCCGGGGTGCCCGCGACGAGCGGGGCGCCGGCGCGCTGGGCGATGTGACGGGCGGCGACCTTGTCACCGAGGTCGCGGATGGCCTGCGGGGGCGGGCCGATCCAGGTCAGGCCGGCGTCGAGGACGGCCTGCGCGAATTCGGCGTTCTCGGAGAGGAAGCCGTATCCGGGATGGATGGCGTCCGCGCCGGAATCGGCTGCGGCCTGCAGGACCTTGGAGATGTCCAGGTAGCTGGCGGCCGGGGTGTCACCGCCCAACGCGAAAGCTTCGTCGGCCGCGCGGACATGCAGAGCGTCCCGGTCCGGATCGGCGTAGACGGCTACGCTTGCGATTCCGGCATCCCGGCAGGCCCGAGCAACGCGGACAGCGATTTCGCCACGGTTGGCGATGAGCACCTTGCGCACGATGGCTCCCTCCTTGAAACAAGCTGAGTTTAGGGACAGCCCACACGGCGTTTCGACCCTTCCCTAGAGGTGACCTTGCCCACACGGAGTGTGATTCGAGTCCGCCTCGAGTGAGGAAAGCCCTTGTGGCGCCCCAGGTCAGGGGGATCCCCGACTGCACAGTAACCCCGTCACCCGTCCGAGGTCTCTGTTCGCCCGGTCAGCGGGCCCCCGTGATTCTTTGTCGAGTCCCTACGAACGGCCCACACATTCTTTGCGTGATCACCGGCGTGGGCACCTCGCGTAACGAAGCTGCCCGGACCCCTTGTCCGTACGTTTACCCGTTAGTAGCCTCCAGGGCGTCGAACAGGCTTGTGGTCGCTGTGGGGCGGGAGGGGTGTGTCGTCGTGGGCGTCGTACTGCGCAGACTCGTGGCCGGACTGGCCGCGATCGTGCTCGTCGCCGAGGCGGCGGCGCTGGTCCTCGTCCACATCGTGCTGGGCAGGACCACCCACAATCAGTCGATGTCCATCGCGGGCATGGATCCGGATGTCATGTCCACGGCGACGTACGCAATGGGGGCGGGCATCGGTGCGTTCCTGCTCCTGTGCGCCGTACTCCTCGCCGTGGCGGCCGTACGCGACCGCGCGCCCGGCACCTTCGCCCGCGTCGTGCTCGTCACCGCCGCCGTCACCCACGGGGTGCTCGGCGCCCTCGCCGTGGGGCTGGTCGGCTGGGGCGCCTTCGCCGTGATGATGCTGATCCTGTGCCTGCTGGTCCTGACCCTGATGCTCTACGCGGCCCGGGGCGCTGACGGGACGGCCCCGGGGGGCGCCCCTGACGGCCGCGAGGCCCCGCCTGCGCCGCTCGGGGAGCTCAAGCCCACAAATCCGTGATCGACACGCCCAGTTCGCCCAGCAGGGAGCGCAGCAGGGGCATCGACAGCCCGATGACGTTCCCGTGGTCGCCGTCGATGCCCTCGATGAACGGAGCCGACAGCCCGTCCAGGGTGAAGGCCCCGGCCACGTGCAGCGGCTCGCCGCTCGCCACGTACGCGGCCACCTCGGCGTCCGTCGGCTCGCCGAACCGGACCGTCGTGGAGGCGGTGGCCGACACCTGACGCCCCGTCGCCGTGTCGATCACGCAGTGCCCGGTGCGCAGGACCCCGGCCCGCCCGCGCATCGACTTCCAGCGGGCGGTGGCCTCCTCGGCGTCCGCCGGCTTGCCGAGCGCCTCGCCGTCCAGCTCCAGCACCGAGTCGCAGCCGATCACCAGGGCGCCCGCGGCCTCGTCCAGGGCCGCCACGACGCCCGCCTTGGCCTCGGCCAGCGCCAGCGCCAGCTCGGCCGGGGTCTCCGCGCTGAGCGCGTCCTCGTCGAAGTGGCTGACGATCACGTGCGGGGCCAGCCCGGCCTGGCGCAGCAGGTTGAGCCGGGCGGGCGAGGCGGAGGCGAGGACGAGGGCGTGGGCGTGGGCCGGGGCCTGGGCAGCAGCAGTCATGCCCGCCATCGTAGGCGCGGGCCTCACACCCCCGGCACGCCCTCGCGCCCGCTAGAAGCCCACCCCCAGCACGTACACGACCACCAGCATCGCGAGGACGACCACCACGGTCATCCGCCGGACCATCGCCTGCGCGTCGCGCATGTCCTTGGGCGGCTCGTTCTTCGGGTCTGACCAGAGCATGCCCCGATCCTGGCCCCGCGGACCGGTGTGGCGCCTGAGTACGGGTACTCAGGCGCCACGGTCCGTTCACACCATCTTCACGACCGGACGGGGGTCCGTCCGGACCCCGCCTAACCGGGCCAGTACGTACGGGCCCACGCGCGCGGCCCCGGCTGCGGCAGCGTCCGCCGGGCCACCCGGGCCGGCGCCGACCACTCGTCCGCCACCCGCTCGGCGCCCGACGGTGCCGAGGCCAGCACCGCCGCGCGCGCTTGGACCACCGCCAGTGCGGCGGCCAGCTCCTCGGGCGTCGGGTTCCCCTTGACGACCTTGATCACCACGGGACTGCCTCCTAGTGTCCTAGCGTCCTAGAGGGGGATGTTGCCGTGCTTCTTCGGGGGCAGCGACTCCCGCTTGGTGCGCAGTTGCCGCAGCCCCTTGACCACGTGGGTCCGGGTCTCCGACGGCATGGTCACCGCGTCGATGTAACCGCGCTCGGCGGCCGTGTACGGGTTCAGCAGCGTGTCCTCGTACTCGGCGATGAGCCGGGCCCGCGTCTCCTCGGCGGTGCCCGCCTCCTCCGCCTCGGCGATGGCGCGCCGGTGCAGGATGTTGACCGCGCCCTGCGCGCCCATGACGGCGATCTGCGCGGTCGGCCAGGCCAGGTTCAGGTCCGCGCCGAGGTGCTTGGAGCCCATGACGTCGTACGCGCCGCCGAAGGCCTTGCGGGTGATGACGGTGATCAGGGGGACGGTGGCCTCGGCGTAGGCGTAGATCAGCTTCGCGCCGCGCCGGATGATTCCGTTGTACTCCTGGTCCGTGCCCGGCAGGAAGCCCGGAACGTCCACGAACGTCAGCACCGGGACGTTGAAGGCGTCGCAGGTCCGCACGAAGCGGGCGGCCTTCTCGGAGGCGTTGATGTCCAGGCAGCCGGCGAACTGCATCGGCTGGTTGGCGACGATGCCCACCGGGTGCCCCTCGACCCGGCCGAAGCCGGTGAGGATGTTCGGCGCGAACAGCGACTGCGTCTCCAGGAACTCCCCGTCGTCGAGCACGTGCTCGATCACGGTGTGCATGTCGTACGGCTGGTTCGCGCTGTCCGGGATCAGTACGTCGAGCTCGCGGTCGGTGTCGGTGACCTCGGTTTCCGCCTCCTCGGGGAAGGCGGGCGGCTCGGAGAGGTTGTTCGACGGCAGGTACGCCAGCAGGGACTTGACGTACTCGATGGCGTCCTTCTCGTCCCCGGCCATGTGGTGGGCCACGCCGGAGGTCGAGTTGTGGGTGCGCGCCCCGCCGAGCTCCTCGAAGCCCACGTCCTCGCCGGTGACCGTCTTGATGACGTCCGGGCCGGTGATGAACATGTGCGAGGTCTGGTCGACCATCACGGTGAAGTCGGTGATGGCGGGGGAGTACACGGCGCCGCCGGCGCAGGGCCCGACGATCAGGCTGATCTGCGGGATCACCCCGGACGCGTGCACGTTGCGGCGGAAGATCTCGCCGTACATGCCCAGCGCGCTGACGCCCTCCTGGATGCGGGCGCCGCCGGAGTCGTTGATGCCGACGAGCGGGCAGCCGGTCTTCAGGGCGAAGTCCATGACCTTCATGATCTTCTGGCCGTAGACCTCGCCGAGGGCACCGCCGAAGACCGTGAAGTCCTGGGAGAACACGGCCACCGGGCGGCCGTCCACCGTGCCGTAGCCGGTGACGACGCCGTCGCCGTAGGGGCGGGTCTTCTCCAGCCCGAAGGCGGTCGACCGGTGCCGGGCGAACTCGTCGAGCTCGACGAAGGACCCCTCGTCCAGCAGCAGGGCGACCCGCTCACGCGCCGTCAGCTTCCCCTTGGCGTGCTGCTTCTCCACCGCGCGCGCGGACCCGGCGTGAGTGGCTTCGTCGATGCGGCGCTGCAGGTCCGCGATCTTGCCCGCGGTCGTGTGCATGTCGATCGGCTCTGAGGGTTGTGACATCGGGGTCGCGGCTCCCTGTGTGGTGTCAACTGCCTGGTCAATTGATTGACTACTGCTGGCTACTGGTGCGTAGCGTATCGGCGGGCATGGCGCTCGGCAGTGCGGCGTTTGACACACCTACTGTGGGTTGCATGACGCCATCAGATGCATCAGGTGCGGCTGCCACCGGCCGCTGGTCGAGCCTTGAGCGGCCGCCTTTGAGCGCCGCCGCGCTGGAGCGGGCCCTCGTCGTCGACGGGGGGCTGTGGAGCTCGGTCGAGGTGGTCGCCGCCACCGGGTCCACCAACACCGATCTCGCCGCCCGGGCCGGGGGGCTGCCCGAGGGGGCCGTGCTCGTCGCCGAGGAGCAGACCGCCGGGCGCGGGCGGCTCGACCGCAGCTGGGTCGCGCCCCCGCGGTCCGGGCTGTTCTTCTCGGTCCTGCTCAAGCCGGGCGACTCCGTACCGCAGGAGCGGTGGGGGTGGCTGACCCTGCTGGCCGGTGTGGCCGCCGCGAGCGGGCTGTCCCGGGCCGCCGGCGTGGACACGGCCCTCAAGTGGCCCAACGACCTGCTCGTCACCGTGAACGGCGAGGAGCGCAAGACGGGCGGCATCCTCGCCGAGCGTGTCGGCGACGGAGTCGTGATCGGGATCGGGCTCAACGTCACCCTGACCGAGGACGAGCTGCCCGTGCCCGAAGCCGGGTCGCTGATCCTGGCCAAGGCTGCCGTGACGGACCGGGAGCCCCTGCTGAAGGCCGTACTGCGCTCCCTGGAGCAGCGGTACGGGGACTGGCGGGCGGCGGGCGGGGACCCGGCCGCCAGCGGGCTTCAGGAGGCCTACGCGGCGGACTGCGTGACCCTCGGCCGGCACGTACGGGCGGACCTGCCCGGCGGGCGCACGCTCACCGGGACGGCCGAAGCGGTCGACGCGGACGGGCGGCTCGTGATCCGTACGGCCGAGGACAAGCACGAGGCCGTGGGGGCCGGGGACGTCGTCCACCTGCGGTCGGTGCGGTAGCCGGCCCGCAGTCGCGGCCGCGGCTGCGGGGAGTGGGGAGTGAGCTACGGCACACCTGCCGTATGGTTTAGGCGATCCCGGTCCTCCCGGCGATCACCCGGTTCGGCAGGGCATTGCGCACGGAATGGACAGGAGGCGGCCCTTGACCGTCGACGACTCTACGTCCGGCGCGTCCGCCCCGCGGACGGGTGGTCCGGGGCCGGCCGGCCCGGGGTCCACCGGTCCGGGCACCCCGATCGGGCGTGACCAGCACACTCCCCACCACGAGGTCGACCACACCGCACAGCCGACGGCGGACCCGCTCGCCATCCGGCTGGAGCAGCTGATCCTGGGCGCGGAGCGCCGGTACACCCCGTTCCAGGCGGCCCGCAGCGCCGGTGTCTCGATGGAGCTCGCCTCCCGCTTCTGGCGGGCCATGGGCTTCGCGGACATCGGCCAGGCCAAGGCGCTCACGGAGGCCGACGTACTGGCGCTGCGCCGGCTCGCGGGCCTGGTCGAGGCCGGGCTGCTGAGCGAGCCGATGGCCGTGCAGGTGGCGCGGTCCACGGGGCAGACCACCGCCCGGCTGGCGGAATGGCAGATCGACTCCTTCCTGGAGGGTCTGACGGAGCCGCCGGAGCCGGGAATGACCCGTACGGAGGTCACGTACCCGCTGGTCGAGCTGCTGCTGCCGGAGCTGGAGGAGTTCCTCGTCTACGTGTGGCGCCGCCAGCTGGCGGCGGCCACCGGGCGGGTGGTGCAGGTGGCGGACGACGAGGAGATGGTCGACCGGCGGCTCGCGGTGGGCTTCGCGGACCTGGTCGGCTTCACGCGCCTGACGCGGCGGCTGGAGGAGGAGGAGCTCGGCGAGCTCGTCGAATCCTTCGAGACGACCTCGGCGGACCTGGTGGCCGCGCACGGCGGCCGGCTGATCAAGACGCTGGGCGACGAGGTGCTGTACTGCGCCGACGACGCGGCCACGGCGGCGGAGATCGCGCTGCGGCTGATCGAGACGATGGAAGCGGACGCCCAGATGCCGGAGCTGCGCGTCGGCATGGCGTTCGGGACGGTGACGACCCGGATGGGCGACGTCTTCGGGACCACCGTGAACCTGGCCTCGCGGCTGACGTCGATAGCGCCGAAGGACGCGGTGCTGGTCGACGGGGCGATGGCGGAGGAGCTGGGGCGTACGGGCGCGGCGCCGGTCTCCGAGAAGGAGGCCGAGGCGGAGCAGGGCGGCGGTGCGTACCGCTTCGCGCTCCAGCCGATGTGGCAGCGGCCGGTGCGCGGTCTGGGGGTCGTGGAGCCCTGGTCGCTGACGCGGCGGAAGCGAGGGGGTGCCGGGTAGGGCGGGCCGGATGAGGGAGCGGTGTCCGGTGCCGTGCATCGCAAGGCTGAGGAGGGAGTCGACGCGGAGCGTCGGCGACCGACGAAAACGCGGCGAGGTGCGGTACCGGACACCGCGAGCCCGGCCCGTCCTGCCCGGTACCCCCTAAGATCCCCGGGTAACGTTCGTTAACCGGGAGGGTCGCGGTGGTCGCTGTGTCTGAGTTCGTGGCTGTGCACCGTCATGAGGACGGGGTCGCGGAGCTGGTCCTGGACCGGCCGAAGGCGATGAACGCGGTGTCGACGGAGATGGCGCGGGCCATCGGCGACGCGTGCGCGGAGCTCGCGGCAGACGCGTCGGTACGGGTGGTCGTGCTGTCGTCGGCGGTGGAGCGGGCGTTCTGTGTCGGGGCCGACCTCAAGGAGCGCAACTCGCTCTCGGACGCCGAGCTGGTGCGGCAGCGGCCGACCACGCGGGGCGCGTACGGGGGCGTGCTGGAGCTGCCGATGCCGACGATCGCGGCGGTGCACGGGTTCGCGCTGGGCGGCGGCTTCGAGCTGGCGCTGGCGTGCGACGTGATCGTGGCGGACGAGACGGCGGTGGTCGGGCTGCCGGAGGTCTCCGTGGGCGTGATCCCGGGCGGCGGCGGTACGCAGCTGCTGCCGCGGCGCGTGGGTGCGGCGCGGGCGGCGGAGCTGATCTTCACGGCGCGGCGGGTGGAGGCGGCGGAGGCGCTGTCGCTGGGCCTGGTCGACTCCGTGGTCCCGGCGGGCACGGACCGGGCCGAGGCGCTCGCCCTGGCGGCCCGTATGGCGGCGAACTCCCCGGTGGGCCTGCGGGCGGCGAAGCGCGCCCTGCGCCTGGGTCACGGGATGGACCTGACGGCGGGCCTGGAGATCGAGGACGCGGCCTGGCGGACGGTGGCCTTCTCGGGGGACCGCGCGGAGGGCGTGGCGGCGTTCAACGAGAAGCGCCGCCCCAACTGGCCGGGCCGCTAGCCGCCGCTTCAAGCCGAAAGCCGGAAGCCGGGCCGCCGGCCGTACGTCGCAAGATCGCGGCCATTGTCGGCAAATCTGACAAAACTCCCTAACCTGGGGTGATGGGAGTCGACGGGCGGCTGCGAGCCGTCGTGGGGCTGGCGCAGGCCATGGCCGCCGCATGCGCACCGCGGGACAGCGTCCGGGCCGCGGCCCGCGGGGCCCGGCTCGCGATGGACGGCTCCTTCGCCGCGATCTCCGCCTGGGAGCGCGAACGCGGCCGGCTCCGCGTGCTCGTGAACGAGGGTGGGCTGCGGGGCGGGGAAGAGGAGTTTCCCGAGGACGAGTCCTATCCCGTCCACGACTTTCCCGAGATCACCGAGTTCCTGCACGAGCGGTGGGTCGGGGGCGGCGGGCCGCACGCCTGGGTGGAAGGGGCCGGCGGCGGCCGACCCGGGCGGCGCGGCGAGGCCCTGCGCCGCCGCGGCCGCGGGACCTGCGTGGTCGCGCCCATCGTGCTCAGCGGCCGGGCCTGGGGCGAGCTGTACGTCGCCCGCGACGCCGGCCTGCCCGACTTCGACGCCGACGACGCCGAGTTCGCGACCGTCCTGGCCGCGGTCGTCGCCGCCGGCCTCGCGCAGAACGAGCGGCTGGAGGAGGCCCGCCGCCTCGCCTTCACCGATCCCCTGACCGGCCTCGCCAACCGGCGCGCCGTCGACATGCGGCTCGACGAGGCCCTGGAGGAGCACCGGCGCGCCGCCGCCGTGGTCAGTCTCGTCGTATGCGACCTGAACGGGCTCAAGAAGGTCAACGACACCCTCGGGCACGCCATGGGCGACCGGCTGCTGGAGCGGTTCGGGTCGGTGCTCAGCCTCTGCGGGGCCATGCTGCCCGGCGCGCTCGTCGCCCGGCTCGGCGGCGACGAGTTCTGCCTGGTCAGCGTCGGGCCCCCGGCCGACGAGGTGGTGCGGGTCAGCGAGGAGCTGTGCCTGCGCGCCGCCGAGCTGGAGCTCGGGGAGGGCGTGGCCTGCGGGGTGGCGTCCACCGGGGACCCGATCGGGCCCGTGAAGTCCTCCCGGAGGCTGTTCCGGCTGGCCGACGCCGCCCAGTACAAGGCCAAGGCCGCCCGCTCCCCGAAGCCCGTGGTCGCGGGCCGGGACACCGCCGTCGTCCGCCTGGCCGATGCCGCTGCCGCGCAGGAGGTGCCGGGGGAGCGGCGCCGCTTCCGCGGCCGGCCTTGACCCGCTCCCGCGCCGGGGCGCGTGGCGCGCGGCGCGAGGGGCGCGTGAAGAGGGGTGACATGAAGCGATTCAGTCCGTAGGCTGCTGAATATGGATATGCACACTGTCGTGGTGGGGACGTCCGGGACCACCGCCGAGGACGTCATCGCCGTCGCCCGCGGCAACGCGCGGATCGAGCTGTCCGGCGAGGCGCTCGACGCCCTCGCCCGCGCCCGCGCGATCGTCGACGCCCTCGCCGCCAAGCCCGAACCCGTCTACGGGGTGTCCACCGGCTTCGGCGCCCTCGCCTCCCGGCACATCAGCCCCGAGCTGCGCGCCCAGCTCCAGCGCAACATCGTCCGCTCGCACGCCGCCGGCATGGGCCCGCGCGTCGAGCGGGAGGTCGTGCGCGCCCTGATGTTCCTGCGCCTGAAGACCGTCGCCTCCGGCCACACCGGCGTCCGGCCGTCCGTGGCGCAGACGATGGCCGACGTACTCAACGCCGGCATCACGCCCGTCGTCCACGAGTACGGCTCGCTCGGCTGCTCCGGCGACCTCGCGCCGCTCTCGCACTGCGCCCTCACCCTGATGGGCGAAGGCGACGCCGAGGGTCCGGACGGGGTCGTGCGCCCCGCCGGCGAGCTGCTCGCCGAGGCCGGGATCCAGCCCGTCGAGCTCAAGGAGAAGGAGGGCCTCGCCCTCCTCAACGGCACCGACGGCATGCTCGGCATGCTGGTCATGGCCCTCGCCGACCTCGACAAGCTCTACAAGTCCGCCGACATCACCGCCGCGCTGACCCTCGAAGCGCTGCTCGGCACCGAGAAGGTGCTCGCGCCGGAGCTGCACGCCATCCGCCCGCACCCGGGTCAGGGCGCCTCCGCCGCGAACATGGCCGCCGTCCTGAACGGCTCCGGGCTCACCGGGCACTTCCAGGAGGAGTCCGCCCCGCGCGTGCAGGACGCCTACTCGGTGCGCTGTGCCCCGCAGGTCGCCGGCGCCGGCCGCGACACCATGGCGCACGCCGCCCTCGTCGCCTCGCGTGAGCTGGCCTCCGCCGTCGACAACCCGGTGGTGCTGCCCGACGGGCGCGTGGAGTCCAACGGCAACTTCCACGGCGCGCCGGTCGCGTACGTCCTGGACTTCCTGGCGATCGCGGCGGCCGACCTCGGCTCCATCGCGGAGCGCCGCACCGACCGGCTGCTCGACAAGAACCGCTCGCACGGGCTGCCGCCGTTCCTGGCGGACGACGCCGGTGTCGACTCCGGTCTGATGATCGCCCAGTACACGCAGGCCGCCCTGGTCAGCGAGATGAAGCGGCTGGCCGTGCCGGCCTCCGCCGACTCGATCCCGTCCTCCGCCATGCAGGAGGACCACGTCTCCATGGGCTGGTCGGCCGCGCGCAAGCTCCGTACCGCCGTGGACAACCTGACCCGGATCATCGCGATCGAGCTGTACGCGGCCACCCGGGCCATCGAGCTGCGGCACGGGCTCACCCCGGCCCCGGCGAGCCGGGCGGCCATCGCGGCGGCTCGGGCGGCCGGTGTGGAGGGTCCCGGGCCGGATCGTTTCCTCGCCCCCGACCTGGCCGCGGCCGACGCGTTCGTCCGCAGCGGCGGCCTCGTCGCGGCGGTGGAGCCGGTGACGGGCCCGCTCGCCTAGCCGAACCCCTGGCCGTACACGTACCGCGAAGGGCCGCTCCCGGGAGTCTGCGGGGGCGGCCCTTCGGCGTGTGTTCGTACGGGCGCTACGCGTGCGAGCGGCGTACGGAGTAGGTGACGAACCCGGCCCCGAGGCCCAGGCAGAGCGTGCCGCCCAGCAGGTACGGGGTGGTGTCGATCCCGCCGGTGTCGGCGAGCCCCAGCGGAACCTGACCGGCAGTCTGGGCGGTGTCCCCGGAAGCGTCCGAGGACTTCGCCACCAGCGTGGTCACCGACCCGGTACCCGCCGTGTTGGCGGACTCGGGCGCGGCGGAACCGGAACCAGAACCGGAACCGGAGGACATGGAGGATTCGGACCCCGCGGACCCCGGTGCGGTGGCGTTCGCCGAGGGCACGAACCAGAGGGCGGCGAGGAGGCTGGTCGCCCCGAGAGCGGTGAGCAGCGGTCGACGTGCGGACACGGTGCGATCCCCCTTGCGGACGCAGCGAATTGGCCGTGTGCGGTGATGCTACGGACAAGGGCGGGTCGTGGGAAAGTCGGGGCTGCCGCGGGCTTACGCTCCGTCGTATGAACCCTTCTGACACATCACGATACGTCCGGCTTCGCGTGGATTTGGTGCTGGAAGTGCCCGATGCCGATGCGCTCACCGGCGCCGCGCTCGCGCACATCGAAGCCGACGAGTTCATGCCGGACGAGGAGCGCGGCCACGCCGAATCGGCGGTACGGGAAGACGAATCGGAGGCGCTCGCGTACCTGGTCGACCCCACTGACCTGGTCGCGGACATCCCCGGGGTGGAACTGGCGCAGGCCTCCTGGAGCAGCGAGCCCGTCGAATACGACCCCGAGTCCATGGAGTGGGACCTGGGCGAGGAAGATGGGGAGTACGACGAAGAGACGACCGACAGCGCCTGACCGTGTGGTTGCCCACATTCAAACGGGATGTGGAACCGATCCGGGCCTTCAACGCGTTGACTGGTGCGAGGCAGGGGGCGTGTCTCCCTGCCTTGATCGGGGCACCGCCCGGCGCTGGCCGGGGGAAGCTCGGGGGTTCTGGCAACGATGGAGTGGCGTGTGAGGACGGACAAGAAGCGGCGGAGAAGGTCCCTGGTGGCCATATCCGCCGTACTCGGTGGCGTGCTGGTGCTCTCGGCCTGCGGTGGTGGCGACGAAGGCAAGGCCAAGGGCGGCGACGCGAGCGGCAGCAAGTCCCAGTCGGACGTGGACGCGGCCGCGGCCAAGGACGCCTCCAAGGCCAAGATGACGATCACGCCGAAGGACGGCGCGACCAATGTCGGCCTGAACGACGCGACCAACGTCGCCGTCGCCGACGGCACCCTCACGGCGGTCGAGCTGAAGACCTCCGAGGGCGCGGCCGTGGCCGGCAAGATAGCCGCCGACGGCAAGAGCTGGAAGCCGGACGCCGCGCTGAAGCGCTCCACGAAGTACGTCCTGGCCGCGACCGCCAAGGACGAGGCCGGCAAGGAGGCGCACGAGAACGCGTCCTTCACCACCGTCTCCCCGGAGAACAGCTTCGTCGGCTCGTTCATACCGGACGACGGCCAGACGGTCGGCGTGGGCATGCCGGTCTCGATCACGTTCAACAAGCCGATCAAGGACCAGAAGGCGGTCCAGGCGGCGATCACCGTCAGCTCCAGCAGCGGCCAGGAGGTCGTCGGGCACTGGTTCAGCGCGCAGCGCCTGGACTTCCGCCCCGAGCAGTACTGGCAGGCCAGCTCCACCGTCACGCTGAAGCTGGCGCTGGAAGGGGTGCAGGGCGCCCCCGGCGTCCAGGGCGTGCAGAACCGGACCGCCACCTTCAAGATCGGCCGCAGCCAGGTCTCGACGGTCGACGCGAAGACGAAGAAGATGACCGTCACCCGGGACGGCGCGGTCCTCAAGACCATCCCGATCTCGGCGGGCTCGCCGGAGAACCCGACGTACAACGGTCAGATGGTGATCTCCGAGAAGTTCAAGGAGACCCGGATGGACGGCTCCACCGTCGGCTTCAAGAACAGCGAGGGCAAGGGCGAGTACGACATCAAGGACGTCCCGCACGCGATGCGGCTGTCCCAGTCCGGCACGTTCATCCACGGCAACTACTGGGGATCGGACTCGATCTTCGGCAGCGTGAACACGAGCCACGGCTGTGTCGGTCTGAACGACGCCCAGGGTGCCAACGACCCGAACCAGCCCGCTGCCTGGTTCTACGACAACTCGCTCATCGGTGACGTGGTCACGGTGGTCAACTCGCCGGACAAGACCATCAAGCCGGACAACGGCCTCAACGGCTGGAACATGAGCTGGGCGGACTGGAAGGCCGGCACGGCCGCCTGACCTCCGGTTTCGACCGAACCCCGCGGATGGCGGGGAGCCCCCGGAAACGGCGAGGCTCCCCGCCATCCGTCGTAGTTCAGGCGGTGGCCCCGTCAGGGGACGAAGCCGCCGAAGAAGGAGCGGCGGGAGCCGACCAGGAGGCCAGCATCCGCAGGGCGTCCTGCGAGGGGGAACCCGGCGCCGCGTGGTAGGTGACCAGGGCCTGTGCCGAGTCGCCCGGCAGGGCCAGCGTCTCGAAGGACAGGGACAGTTCGCCGACCAAGGGGTGCCGCAGGTTCTTCACCCCGTGCGTCTTGTTGTCCGCCAGCGTGTGCGCCGCCCACAGCCGGCGGAATACCTCGTTCTTCACCGACAGCTCACCGACCAGCGCCGACAGCTGTTCGTCGTCCGGGTGCTCGCCCGCGCACATGCGCAGACTGCTCACGACCCGGCAGGCCAGGCAGTCCCAGTCCGCGTAGAGCTCGGCAGCCGCCGGGTCCAGGAACACCATCCGCACCAGGTTCCGCTCCTGGGGCGGCAGCAGGCCGAAGTCCCCGAACACCGCCGCGGCCAGCCGGTTCCACCCGATGACGTCCTGCCGCCGCCCCAGGAGGTACGCAGGCACCCCGTCCATCGCGTCCATCAGCGTCCGCAGCTCCGGACGCACGTGCTCCGCCCGGTACTGCCTCGCGCGCTGCCTGCGGGGTCTGGGGCGGGCCAGGTGGGTCAGGTGGGCCGTCTCCGTGCCGTCCAGGCGCAGCGCCCGGGCGATCGCGTCGAGCACCTCGGCGGACACGTTCTGGCCGTGCCCCTGTTCGAGCCGGGTGTAGTACGCCACCGAGACGCCCGCCAGCTGCGCCAGCTCCTCGCGGCGCAGCCCCGGTACGCGGCGGTGGCGCCCGTAGTCCGGCAGGCCGACGTCCGAGGGGCGCAGCCGCGCACGGCGGGAGCGGAGGAACTCGCCCAGTTCGGCACGCTGATCAAGCTGGTCCATGACGTCAGTATCGCCGGGCGGCCGCCGCGGCGGGACCGTGTTCCTGACCCCGTCAGGGGTAGGACCGCCGGTCCTAGGCAGGACAGGGGGCTGGGTGGCGGGCCGGCGGTTCGGCATCTTTGGCTCCACCACAGATCTTTCGCAGCGTTCGAGGAGCCCTCCCATGTCCGTCACCCAGGTCGCCGCCTACGCCGCCCCCGCCGCGAAGGCCCCGCTGGAGCGCACCACCGTGCCGCGGCGCCCCGTCGGCGAGCACGACGTCCTCATCGAGGTCAAGTACGCCGGCATCTGCCACTCCGACATCCACCAGGTCCGCGACGGCTGGGGCGAGGGCATCTACCCGATGGTCCCGGGGCACGAGATCGCCGGTGTCGTCGCCGAAGTCGGCCCGGGCGTCACGAAGTTCGCGGTCGGCGACCACGTCGGCGTCGGCTGCTTCGTGGACTCCTGCCGGGAGTGCGAGTACTGCCTGCGCGGGCAGGAGCAGTTCTGCGTCAAGGGCATGACCGGCACGTACAACGCCCTCGACCAGCAGGGCGAGCCCACGTACGGCGGCTACTCCACGCACCTCGTCGTCGACGAGAACTACACCGTCCGCATCCCCGAGGGCCTGTCCCTCGACGTCGCGGCCCCGCTGCTGTGCGCCGGGATCACCCTGTACTCCCCGCTGAAGCACTGGCAGGCGGGCCCCGGCAAGAAGGTCGCGATCGTCGGCCTCGGCGGGCTCGGCCACATGGGCGTGAAGATCGCGGCGGCCCTCGGCGCGGAGGTCACCGTCCTGTCGCAGTCGCTGCGCAAGCAGGAGGACGGCCTGCGGCTGGGCGCCTCGCACTACTACGCCACGAGCGACGAGGCCACCTTCGAGAAGCTGGCCGGCAGCTTCGACCTGGTCATCTCGACGGTCTCGGCCCCGCTCGCCCTCGACGCGTACCTCGGCCTGCTCAAGGTCGACGGCGCGCTCGTGAACGTCGGCGCCCCGGAGGAGCCGGTCGAGCTGAACCTGTTCTCCGTCATCCAGGGCCGCAAGACCCTGGCCGGCTCGATGATCGGCGGCATTGCCGAGACCCAGGAGATGCTGGACTTCTGCGCCGAGCACGGCCTGGGCTCGGAGATCGAACTGATCCCCGCCGCCGAGATCAACGCCGCGTACGACCGAGTCCTGGCCAGCGATGTCCGCTACCGCTTCGTCATAGACGCCTCGACGATCTGACCGCCGCCCCGAACGCCCCGGCGCGACCGCGCCGGGGCGTTCGGGGGCGGGAGGGTCAGCCGTCGGCCCTGGCCACGCCGATGGGGCAGCTGACGCCCGTGCCGCCGATGCCGCAGTAGCCGTCCGGGTTCTTGTCCAGGTACTGCTGGTGGTAGGGCTCCGCCGGCCAGAAGGGGCGCTCCGCCGCCGGGAGGACCGCCGTGGTGATCTCGCCGTAGCCGGAGGAGGCCAGGACCTGCTGGTACGCGGTGCGGGAGGCCTCGGCCTCGGCCTGCTGGGCCTCGGAGTGGGTGTAGATCGCCGAGCGGTACTGGGTGCCGACGTCGTTGCCCTGGCGGAAGCCCTGGGTGGGGTTGTGCGACTCCCAGAACAGCTTCAGGAGGGTGGCGTACGAGACCTGCGCCGGGTCGAAGACCACGCGCACGACCTCGGTGTGGCCGGTCTGCCCCGAGCACACCTCGTCGTACGTCGGGTTCTCGGTGAACCCGCCCTGGTAGCCGGCCAGCGTGGTCCACACCCCCGGGGTCTGCCAGAACTTGCGCTCCGCGCCCCAGAAGCAGCCCAGGCCGAAGTCGGCCACCTCCAGCCCGGCCGGGTACGGGCCGGCGAGCGGGTTGCCGAGGACGGTGTGCCGGTCCGGGAGCGAGAACTGCGGGGTCGCGCGGCCCTGAAGGGCCTCCTCGCGGGTGGGGAGCTCGGGCGTGCGGCGGTACGAGAACATGATTCCCTCCTAGTGGTGCTCCCTTCAACGGACGGGGGCGGACCTGGATTCCCCCAGGCCCGCCCCCGGCCGCCACGTCATACTTCCGTCATTTCCTGTGGCTCACGCGCCGTCCCCGGCCGTCGCCAGCACCGCCCAGTTCCGGGCGTACAGGTACCGGCCCTTCGGCGTCCCCGAGTAGTACCAGGGCAGCGCGCCGATGTACCCGTCGATGACCCGGAACTGCTCCACCGCCTCCGCGTCCCGGTCCTGCCAGAACAGCAGCCACGCGAGGACGTGCCGCAGCCGGATCGCCTGCCGGTCGGCGGGATCGGACGCCGCCAGGTCCACGAGCGCGGCGTCGACCGCCGCCCGGGCCCCCGGTTCCTTGAAGAAGGTCTCGGCCGCGAGCTCCTTCTCGTGCAGCTCCTGCTCGATGTACGCCACCAGCGGGAGCAGCGACAGCAGCTCGCCGGGTGCGCCCGAGGCCGCGGACTCACGGGCGAAGGCCAGCGCCAGCTCGTGCGAGCCGCGCCACTTCCGGCACCAGTACTGCAGGGCGGTGGTGTGCGCGGTCAGGATCTTCGGGTCGCGCCCGGTGATCTCCGCCCACAGCTTCCCGTACTGGTCGTGCGGGTACCCCAGGCCCTGCGCGATCGGCTGCTCCACCATGTACGGGACCGGGTCGGCCGGGTCGGCCAGCCGCTGGGCCGCGTGCGCGGCGGCCTGCGCCTTGACCAGCAGCTCGTGGAAGAGCCGGAACTGCTCCTGCGTCGTGCGGCTGCCCGCCTGGCTGCCGCGCACGTTCCAGGCGACCATCACGGCGGTGTCGGCGTCCACCAGGGCCGCCGTCGGGTCGGACGGGCGCGCAGCCTGCCACGCCAGCAGCCACGCGTCGTCCTCCGCCGCGACCTCCGCCAGGGAGCGCACGCGCTGCCGGCGCTCCTCCCAGTCCGAGCCGGCCGCCGCCGCGTAGGCGGCGCCCGCCTCCCAGTCGCCGGTACGGACGGCCGCGACCGCCGCCGCCTGCTCCGGCGGTACGGGCTGCCCGTGCTCGGTGTCGAGGTCGTCCTCCGCGACGAACCCCAGCGCGACGACCTCGGCCGCCTCCCGCGCCTTCTTCTCGGCCTTCTCCGCGGCCGTGGGAGTCACGGTCCTCGCGGCATCCGCGCGGGCCTCGGCGGCGGCGATCCGGCCCTGGAGGGTCTTCGTCCGGGCGGTCATGAAACGGTAGGCGGCGCCGCCGAGCAGCAGCACGCCGAAGACGATCAGGCCGAGCATCAGGCGAGCACCAGCTTTCGCAGGGGTTCGGTGCCGGGCCGGTCGGCGACGAGGGCGTCCAGAGCGAGCTCCAGCTGCTCCTCGAAGCCGTCGGTCGCGAACCGCAGGGCGGCCGAGTCGGACCAGGACAGCTGCCAGCGGGCGGCGCCGCGGGCCGTGAGTTCCACGGTGACCAGCTGGTTCACGGCCCGCCTCAGCGCCGGGCGGGCGAACTCGCGGGCCGCACGGCCGGTCGCGGCCGCCGCCTGCTCGGACTTCGGGAAGCGGTCGGCGATCCGCCAGCGCAGCGCCGGGTCGGCGTCGATGGCGTCGAGCAGGGTGGCGAGGTCGGGGCCCGCGCCCTCGGCGGAGAGGGCCTCGCGGATCTCCTCCGCGCCCTGGCCGACGTACAGGGTCATGGACTCGTGGACCAGGTCCTCCCAGTCCAGCCGCTTGAACGCGAGCGCCTGTGGGCTGAGGACGGCCTGCTCCAGCGCGGCCAGCGCCGCGTCCGCGTCGGCCAGCAGCTCCAGGGCGGGGCGGGCGGTCTCACGGCCGCGGCCGTCGTCGGGCAGGGCCTCGATGCGGGCCACGCGCTCGGCGAGAGCGGGGTGGGAGTCGTACGGGGAGGCGGGCTCGGTGGACAGCTCCTGGCGCAGCTTCTCCAGCTCGTCCGAGCGGGCGTCGAGGAGTCGGCGCAGACCGCCGAAGACCTGGCCGGGGCGGGGCAGCAGGCCGGCGTTGACGCCGAGGGTGGCGTACGAGGCCATGTAGAAGTCGTGCGCCGAGTCGAGGGCGTTGATCTCGCGCAGCGCGGACGCGGCGGAGTCACGGCCGGCCACCCGGACCGAGGCCAGGTCGGCGGCGAGCTCCTGGCGGCGGGAGGTGGCGAGGGTGGCACGCAGGTAGAAGTTGCCGTACGCCGTGTAGATCTTGGCCATGCCGCGGTACGTCGCACCCAGGCCCGGGGCGTCGATCATCGTGGCCCTCCTGCCCTTGGCCCTCCGCTTGGCGGCGTGCTTCTCCTGCCTCTCGCGCTCCTTGGCCTGCTTGCTGGCGGCGCGCTCGTGGAAGTGGGCGACGGTGCGGATCAGCTGGGCGCGGCCGCGGGCGATCAGTGGGGTGAGCCGGGTGTCGAAGTTGGCGTAGTGGCCCATCTCGTGGGCGAGTACGGCGCTCAGCTGCATCTCGTCCAGGCCCATCATCAGCGGCAGGCCCAGGTAGAGGCGGCGGGTACCGGGCCGCAGGCCCAGCAGCGAGGAATCCTCGCTGACGGCCGCGTTCACCGCCTCGGTCAGCACGATCTCGTCGGGCGCGCGGGTGCCGACCTGCCGGGCGACGTCGCGCACGGCCTCCCACAGCGCGGGCTCCTGGGCATCGGTGACGGTGACGGTGATGCCGGCCGGCGGCTCGCCCTTGGGGGTGCGCAGCATGAACATGCCGCACACGATCGGGATCGCGAGGACGACGGAGAAGATGACGATGTCGTAAACGACCGGGCCCCGTAGCCAGGTGAAGGCGGCGAAGTCGGCGCCCACGAGGGCGGCCAGCAGGACGACGCCGAGCAGATGGAAGCCGGCGAGCAGGACGAGGGCGCGCAGCGCGCGCAGTGAAGCGCCCATATGGACGGATCCCCCCACGGGATGAAGTGGTGCAAGTGCAGATGCTGCGGGTGTGCTGCGGGTGCGGCGGTCGGCCGGCCCTGGGCGGTCACACCGGGAAATCATGCGGCCCGCAGATCTTTTACGGCAACTTCATTGGCCGGGTTTCCGCAGGTGGAAGCCAGAGGGGGAGAGCCCCCACCCGCGGGCAGCGCCGGGTCAGTGGGGCAGGGTCGCCGGGGAGCCGCCGTTGGCCTCGTAGCCGGCGACCGCCAGGGCGCGGAACACCGCGTACTGGGCCGCCGGGTCCGAGGAGGCCGACCACGGGAGAGCGCCGACGTAGCCGTCGATGTGGCGGATCTGCTCCATCGCCTCCGCCCAGCGCTCCATCGGCACCAGGAACGACAGCAGCATGTGCCGTACGTGCGCCAGCATCGGGTCGTCCTGGCGGGCGGAGTGCACCGCGTACAGCGCGCCCTCCACGGCCCGGGTCACCACCGAGCCCTGCCAGAAGTTCGTCAGGACGACGTCCGGCACGTGCTCGTACACCGCGAACAGCGGCAGCGCCGCCAGCAGCGAGCCCTGCGGGGCGCGGGCGGCCGCCGCGTGCGCGAAGGCGTCCGACTTCTCCCGCGAGCCGTGCCACTTCTCGCACCAGTAGTGCAGCGCCGCCAGGTGCGCGCCCATGTGCGCCGGCGCCACGTCGATGACCTTCGCCCAGAGCGCGTCGAACTCCGCCTCCGAGTACCCCAGTGCCCGCGCCACCGCCAGCTCCGTGATGTGCGGGACCGGGTCGCCCGGTGCCAGCAGCGCCGCCTTGCGGCACGCCTCCCGGGCCTCCTCCAGGATGATCCGGTGGTCCGTGGAGCCCACGCCGCCCGAATGCCGCCACGCCTGCTGCACCAGCAGCTCCGCGTGCACCTGCGCGCCGCCCGTGTCCTTCTCCGCCTCCAGCCGCCACGCCTTCAGCCAGCGCGCGCCGACCCCGGGCTCAGCTACCAGCTCCAGCGCCGCGGCCCCGCCGAAGGCCTGGACCCGCTGCCAGCGCAGCTCGCCCTCCTTCGGGGTCCCGGCCAGCAGCTGGGACGCCGCCTGCCACTGCCCGGTGCGCTGCACGGCCTCCAGGGCGTCCATCAGGTCCTCGTCGGGCCCCGGGACCCGGATGTCAAGGCGCTCCTGGCGGGCGAAACCGTAGTTCTCGGGGTCGGCCGCGTCCGGGCTGCCCGGCGGGACCAGGCGCAGGTTGCCGCCCCGCCTGCGCCGTATGTACGGGCTGAAGGCGGCCACGAGCAGGCCGAGCGCGATCAGGAACCACAGAATCTCCATGACCCCCAGCGAACCAGACGCACCTGCGCGAAGGCCAATGCCCCCACCCGCCGTCCGGCCCGGCACCCCATAAGCTCTGCCCATGAGCGACGACAGCCACGAGCACCAGAGCTTCGAGACCCGCGCGATCCACGCGGGCAACACGGCGGACCCGCAGACCGGCGCGGTCGTGCCCCCGATCTACCAGGTGTCCACGTACAAGCAGGACGGCGTCGGCGGACTCCGCGGCGGCTACGAGTACAGCCGCAGCGGCAACCCGACCCGTACCGCGCTGGAGGAGAACCTCGCGGCGCTGGAGGGCGGGGCCCGCGGTCTGGCCTTCGCCTCCGGCCTCGCCGCCGAGGACTGCCTGCTGCGCACGCTGCTCTCCCCGGGCGACCACGTGGTCATCCCGAACGACGCCTACGGCGGCACCTTCCGCCTCTTCGCGAAGGTCGTCTCCCGCTGGGGCGTGGAGTGGTCGGTGGCCGACACCTCCGACGCGGCGTCCGTACGGGCCGCCCTGACCCCGAAGACCAAGGTCATCTGGGTCGAGACCCCCTCCAACCCGCTGCTCGGCATCACCGACATCGCCGTCGTCGCCGACATCGCGCGGTCGGCCGGCGCCAAGCTGGTCGTGGACAACACCTTCGCCTCGCCCTACCTCCAGCAGCCCCTCGCGCTCGGCGCGGACGTGGTCGTGCACTCGCTGACCAAGTACATGGGCGGCCACTCCGACGTGGTCGGCGGCGCGCTGGTGGCCGCGGACGCGGCGCTGGGCGAGGAACTGGCGTACCACCAGAACGCGATGGGCGCCGTGGCCGGCCCCTTCGACTCCTGGGTCGTGCTGCGCGGCATCAAGACCCTCGCGGTGCGCATGGACCGGCACGCGGAGAACGCCGAGAAGATCGTGGAGGTGCTGGGGCGCCACCCGAAGGTCACCAAGGTCCTCTACCCGGGCCTGGCCGAGCACCCGGGCCACGAGATCGCCGCCAAGCAGATGCGCAACTTCGGCGGAATGATCTCCTTCCAGGTCGCCGGCGGCGAGGAGGAGGCCGTCGCGGTCTGCGGGCGCACCAAGATCTTCACCCTGGCCGAGTCCCTCGGCGGCGTCGAGTCCCTCATCGAGCACCCGGGCCGCATGACCCACGCCTCGGTGGCCGGCTCGGCCCTGGAGGTCCCGGCGGACCTGATCCGCGTCTCGGTGGGCATCGAGAACGCCGACGACCTGATCGCGGACCTGACCCAGGCCCTCGGCTAGTCGTTTCCGTACGACGAGAGCCGCCGGGCGGTGGCTACCAGCCCTCCAGGGGCGGGGAGACACCGCTCGGCGGCACCTCCCACGGGCGGGTCAGCGAGGCCCACACCGCGAAGGCCACCGCCGCCGCGGCGAGCAGCGTCCAGCCGACCCGGCGCAGCGCCCGCCGGCGGCGCAGCAGCCGGCCCCCGCGGGCCGCGGCACTCGCCGCCAGCCCGGCCGGAACCACCGGGCGGGGGCCCTCCAGCAGCCGCCTGACCTGGTCCTCCTTGCGGTCGGGGGCGCTCATGCCGCCTCCTGGGAGCGCACCGCGGCCACGGCCCGGGTGCACAGCGCCCGCACCCGCTCGACCGGCAGCCCCAGCTGGGCGGCCGTGACCTCCTCGGCGACGCCCTCGTACACGCGCAGCACCAGTACGAGCCGCTCCAGCGGGCCGAGCGGCGCGAGGACCCCCGTACCGCCGTGGTGGCGCCAGCCGGTGCGGGCGAAGGCGGCGCACAGCTCCTGGCGGGTGTGGTCGTACGGGTCGTCGCCGCGCACCCGGCGCCACTGCGCGTACGTACGGGCCAGCGCGCCCGCGAGCAGCCGGCGGGCGGCGGCGGGATCGGTCTGCGGCTCGGCGGTCAGCAGGACGGCGACATGCAGGAGCCGCCCCGCCGCACCTGCGACGAAGGCCTCGAACTCCGCGTAGGTGCCCGGCCCGTGGTCGTCCACAGGCCACATAGTGGGGGCAGGGGGACCGCCCGGCCAAGAGGTCGGACGGACTCCGGATCGAGCCGGCGGATCAGGAAGCGGGGCCCGCCTCCGACGCGGCGCCCATCAGCTCCGACAGCGAGCCGTTGAACCGGGTCAGCAGCACGGTGAACGACTCGCGCTCCTCCTCGGACCAGCCGTCCGTCACCCGGGCCATCAGCTCGCGCCGCGAGGAGCGGACCTCTTCGAGCCGCGCGAGGCCGCGCGGGGAGAGCGCGAGGACCACGGCCCGCCCGTCCTCCGGGTGCGAGGTGCGCTTGACCAGGCCGCTGTCGACGAGCGGCGCGACCTGGCGGGTGACGGTGGAGGAGTCGATGCCCATGCCGCCGGCGAGCGCCTTGACGCCCATCGGGCCCTCCAGGTCGAGCCGGTTCAGCAGCAGGTACGCGGCGCGGTCCATCGAGTTGCGGGCCTGGCCGACCCCGCCCAGGCGGGTCTGCTCCGCGCGCCGGGCGAAGACGGCCACCTGGTGCTGGAGCGCGTCGAGGAGCCCGGCTTCGGCGGACGCCTCGGCCGCCGTGGGCAGGTCGGAATTGGCCGGGTTGGAGGGCATGGCCGTGAGCTCTCTTCGCGTGGGGCCGACAAGGTTGGGGGACAGAGTACGCGGCCGTGGGGCGGCCCGTACGCCTCGTACGAGAACTGATACGGGCAGTACGGACCGAGGCCGCGAGCCCGTCCCGGATGGCGTGATTTCGCCCCCTGTGGGCCCCCGGAGCCCTGCCCTCCGGTGCCTGTCGCCCCGGGCACGTGCCCGGTCCGCAAGGCCCGGCTCCGCTGCCCGGCTCCACAGCCCGTATCCACTGCGGGGGTCCGCCGCCCGGAGCCGTGATCCCCGGGGGCTGCGAGACTGGCGGCATGAACTACCGCGTGCCCGTGCCCGTTCCGCAGGTCATCCTCGACGACGTCCGGGGGGCCCAGAAGATGCTCTCCGGCGTCGCCCGGGTCACGCCGATGGAAGGCAGCCGGCACCTGACCGCCCTCACCGGCTCCCCGGTCCACTTCAAGTGCGAGAACCTCCAGCGGACCGGCTCCTTCAAGCTGCGCGGCGCGTACGTGCGCATCGCCGGCCTGCGCCCCGAGCAGCGGGCCGCAGGCGTGGTCGCGGCCAGCGCCGGCAACCACGCCCAGGGCGTGGCCCTGGCCTCCTCCCTCCTCGGCGTCCGATCGACGGTGTTCATGCCGGTCGGGGCGCCGCTGCCGAAGGTGGCGGCGACGCGGGAGTACGGGGCCGAGGTACGGATGCACGGGCAGGTCGTCGACGAGACCCTGGCGGCGGCCGAGGAGTACGCGGACCGCACCGGGGCGGTGTTCATCCACCCGTTCGACCACCGCGACATCATCGCGGGCCAGGGCACGGTCGGCCTGGAGATCCTGGAGCAGTGCCCGGAGGTGCGGACGATCCTCGTCGGCATCGGAGGCGGCGGCCTCGCGGCGGGCATCGCGGTCGCCGTGAAGGCGCTGCGGCCCGATGTGAAGGTGATCGGCGTCCAGGCGGAGGGCGCCGCCGCCTACCCGCCCTCGCTGCGCGTCGGGCACCCGGTCTCGATCGACAACCCGGTCACGATGGCCGACGGCATCAAGGTCGGCCGCCCCGGCGACATCCCCTTCCAGATCATCGGGGACCTCCTCGACGGCGTCCGCACCGTCTCCGAGGACGCCCTTTCCAGCGCCCTGCTGCTCTGCCTGGAGCGCGCCAAGCTCGTCGTCGAACCGGCCGGGTGCAGCCCGGTGGCCGCCCTGCTGAGCCGGCCCGAGCTGTACGGGGGCGGCGGCCCGGTGGTGGCGGTCCTGTCCGGCGGGAACATCGATCCGCTGCTGCTCCAGCGGATCCTGCGGCACGGCATGGCGGCGGCGGGCCGCTACCTCTCGCTGCGGCTGCGCGTGGCGGACCGGCCGGGGGCGCTGGCCGGGCTCCTGGCGGTGCTGTCGACCGTGGACGCGAACGTGCTGGACGTGAGCCACGTACGGACCGACCCGCGGCTGGGGCTCACGGAGGTGGAGGTCGAGCTGCACCTGGAGACCAAGGGCCAGGAGCACTGCGCCGAGGTCGCTCGCTCGCTCCACGCCGCCGGATACATGGTGATGAGCTAGCTCTTGTCCCCTTCGCCGGTGACACAGGGGTGCGGAATCCGGCCGTTTGTGTGAGACTCCCGGCCACGTTCACATGGGGTGGGAGTCTCTCGGTGCACATTCGCGTCAGACCGCAAACGGCGGCCGTCATCGCTCTGGCCGCCTCGGCGGCCCTCGCCCTCGCGGGCTGCTCTTCCTCCGACGGATCCGGTGCGGCGGCGGCGCCGAAGCCCGCGGCCGCCGCGTCCCAGTCGGCCAAACCCTCCGCGAAGGCCACCGGGGCGCCGCTCGGCCGCGACGCCGTGGACGACGAGGTCAAGTCCTCGCTGCGCGCGGCGGGTCTGGACCCCGAGAAGGGGAAGGGCTCGGGCGACACGAACATGACGAAGAACGCGAGCGTGGTCGACTGGACCGCGGTCACGAGCACGCAGCAGGCGGAGTGGGCCCTGCCGCGGCTCGGCGAGCAACTCAAGCACCTCGGCTGGCGGGAGACGGCGCCGCAGAGCTACGAGAAGACGGACTGGGTGCTGCTGATCGGCAGCACGAAGCAGTCGAGCACGGTGAACCTGAAATCGGGCGAGAGCCTGCTCACCGTGAACGTCACCTACCTCGGCGCGGGTTGAGGCACGCGGGCCGACGCACGGGCGGCACTTGACCCGCGCCCATAAGATTTGCCTAGGAAAGTACCGGTTTTCTGGCTCGATACACCCAGGGGGAATCCCTATGCCAGGCGCCATCTACGCCGAAGGCCTGGTCAAGACCTTCGGCGAGGTACGGGCACTGGACGGCGTGGACCTCGATGTCCCCGAAGGCACCGTGCTGGGTCTGCTCGGCCCCAACGGCGCCGGCAAGACCACGGCCGTGCGCGTCCTGACCACCCTCCTCCGGCCCGACAGCGGCAAGGCCGTCGTCGCCGGCATCGACGTCCTCAAACGCCCCAACGAAGTCCGCCGCGCCATCGGCCTCTCCGGCCAGTTCGCCGCCGTCGACGAGTACTTGACCGGCCGCGAGAACCTCCAGATGGTCGGCCGGCTCTACCAGATGACGGGCAAGGCGGCGAAGGCCCGGGCCGGCGAACTGCTGGAGCGGTTCAACCTCGCCGACGCCGCCGACCGCACCGCGAAGACGTACTCCGGCGGCATGCGCCGGCGCCTGGACCTCGCGGCCGCGCTCGTCGTCCGCCCGCCGGTGATGTTCATGGACGAGCCGACCACCGGCCTCGACCCGCGCAACCGACAGCAGCTCTGGGACGTCATCCAGGAGCTCGTGGCCGGCGGCACCACGCTGCTGCTCACCACCCAGTACCTGGAGGAGGCCGACCACCTCGCGCACGACATCTGCGTGGTCGACCACGGCAAGGTCATCGCCCGCGGCACCTCCGACCAGCTCAAGGCCCAGATCGGCGGCGAGCGCGTCGAGGTCGTCGTCCACGAGCGCGACCACATCGCCGAAGCCCGCGGGGTGCTCGCCGGCTTCGGCAAGGGCGAGGCCACCGTCGAGCAGCACACCCGCAAGCTGACCGTCCCGGTCAGCGGCGGCGCCAAGCTGCTCGCCGAGGTCATCCGCGAGCTGGACTCCCGCGGCATCGAGATCGACGACATCGCCCTGCGCCGGCCGACCCTCGACGACGTGTTCATCTCCCTCACCGGCCACGCGGCCGCCCTGAACGACGAGGAGGCGCAGAAGTGACCCGCACCTCCCCGACCCCGGAGCTCGCGGCACCCCGCCCCCGCGGCGGCATCGCCCAGGGCGTCAACGACTCCCTGGTCATCGCCAAGCGGAACCTGATCCGGATGTCCCGGATCCCCGAGATGATCATCTTCGGGGTCATCCAGCCGGTCATGTTCGTCGTGCTCTTCAGCTACGTCTTCGGCGGCTCGATCAGCGTCGGCGGCAGCACCTCGCCGGCCGCCTACCGCGAGTTCCTGATGGCCGGCATCTTCGCCCAGACCGTCACCTTCGCCACGGCCGGAGCGGGCGCGGGTATCGCGGACGACATGCACAAGGGCCTGATCGACCGCTTCCGCTCGCTGCCCATGGCCCGCGGCGCGGTCCTGACCGGCCGCACGCTGGCCGACCTCGTCCAGACCACCCTCACCCTGATCGTCCTGGCCGTCGTCGCCGTACTCGTCGGCTGGCGCACCCACACGAGCGTCGGCGAGGTACTCGGCGGCTTCGCCCTGCTGCTCCTGCTCGGGTACGCCTTCTCCTGGATCGGCGCGCTGATCGGCCTGTCGGTGCGCACCCCGGAGGCGGCCACCTCGGGCGGGCTGATCTGGCTCTTCCCGCTGACGTTCATCTCGATCGCCTTCGTCCCGTCCGACAACATGCCGACGTTCCTGAGGCACATCGCGGAGTGGAACCCGTTCAGCGCCACCGTCCAGGCGGCCCGGCAGCTGTTCGGCAACCTCCCGCCGGGGTACGAGGCCCCCGCGGCCTGGCCGATGCAGCACCCGGTGCTCGCGTCGGCCCTGTGGTCGGTGCTGATCGTCGTGGCCTTCCGGACCCTGTCGGTCCGCAAGTACCGCTCGGCGACCGCGTAGCCCTCGGGCCCGCTCGGGCCCGGTCGGGCGGACGGGAAAGCCCCCGCCGGATCGGTCCGGCGGGGGCTTCCTCGTACGCGTGGGGTGATCAGCCGGTGAAGGGCTTGACGTCGAGGATCTTGACGGCGGCCTTCTTGCCGTTCGGCAGCTCGTACTCGGCGTCCTCGCCGATCTTCTTGCCCATCACACCGGTGCCCAGCGGGGACTGCGGGGAGTAGGTCTCGAAGTCGGAGGACGCGTACTCGCGCGAGGCGAGCAGGAAGGACATGGTGTCGTCCTCGTCGCCGTCGAAGGCGATGGTGACGACCGTGCCGGGCGCGACCTCGCCGTCGGAGGCGGGTGCGGTGCCGACCTTGGCGTTCTCCAGGAGCTGCGTCAGCTGGCGGACGCGGAGCTCCTGCTTGCCCTGCTCCTCCTTGGCCGCGTGGTAACCGCCGTTCTCACGCAGGTCGCCCTCCTCGCGGGCGGCTGCGATCTTGGTGGCGATCTCCGTGCGTGCGGGACCAGAGAGGTAGTCCAGCTCGGCCTTCAGCTGGTCGTACGCCGCCTGGGTCAGCCAGGTGACGCTCTCGCTCGTCTGGGTCACGGGTGCTCCTCGTCGGTACAGGGGACTACTTGGCCGCCAGCGGCGGGCGAAACCACGAGCCTAACAATTCGGGAAGAAAAGGGGGAGGACACCATGTGTATGAAGTGTGTCATCGGGCCCGTGAGCAGGAAAGAGCTCAGCCTGACGTCGGCGTGGTGCCCTGGCCCGCCGCCTGGCAGCCCACGAGTTCGATCATCGTGGCCCGGCCCGTGGTCTTCAGCGAGAGCATCTCGTCCACGCGCGTGTCCTTCTGCCCGAAGGTGAAGTCCGCGCGGCCCACCTCGGCGTGCTCCTCGTTCTGGGAGCTGAGGGTGCACACCCCGGTGACCCCGGCGTCCTTGCGCACCTCCAGGTGCACTTTCACCTCGGAGTCCGAGACCACCTGGAACTTGATCACCTCGGCGCTGACGCTCTGGCCTGCGACGTAGTCCCAGCCGATCCACCCGACCAGGCCCAGCAGCCCGACGCCCAGCACCGACCCGACGATCTTGAGCTTGCGGTCCGCACGCTCGTCCGCGGACCGGCCGTACCGGCCCTCGGGGAGCCCCTCGCGCACCGTACTCATTGATCGTTCCTTTCGGAGGGTCGGAGTCCACAATCCCAGGGGCAGCCCCGGAATTTTTCCACCCCCCGATTCGGTCACTATAGGAGGCGAACGCCCTGACGACTCAAAGAGGATCCTGTCTTGACCGAGCAGCTTCGACTGATGGCCGTCCATGCCCACCCCGACGACGAGTCGAGCAAGGGCGCGGCCACCATGGCCAAGTACGTGTCCGAGGGGGTTCCCGTCCTGGTGGTGACCTGCACGGGGGGCGAGCGCGGCTCGATCCTCAACCCCAAGCTCCAGGGTGACAAGTACATCGAGGAGAACATCCACGAGGTCCGCGCCAAGGAGATGGACGAGGCGCGCCAGATCCTCGGCATCGAGCAGGAGTGGCTGGGCTACGTGGACTCCGGCCTGCCGGAGGGCGACCCGCTGCCCCCGCTCCCCGAGGGCTGCTTCGCCCTGGAGGACGTGGACGAGGCGGCCGGCCGCCTGGTGAAGAAGATCCGCGCCTTCCGGCCGCAGGTCATCACCACGTACGACGAGAACGGCGGCTACCCGCACCCCGACCACATCATGACCCACAAGGTCTCGATGGTGGCCTTCGAGGGCGCAGCGGACACCGAGAAGTACCCGGAGGCCGAGTTCGGCCCGGCGTACCAGCCGCAGAAGCTCTACTACAACCAGGGCTTCAACAAGCCGCGCACCCTGGCCCTGCACGAGGCGCTGCTCTCGCGCGGCATGGAGTCCCCGTACGGGGAGTGGCTGGAGCGCTGGAAGGAGTTCCAACGCGCCGAGCGGACCCTGACCACGCACGTGCCGTGCGCCGAGTTCTTCGAGATCCGTGACAAGGCGCTCATCGCGCACGCCACGCAGATCGATCCGGACGGCGGCTGGTTCCGCGTGCCGATGGAGATCCAGAAGGAGGTCTGGCCCACGGAGGAGTACGAGCTCGCGAAGTCGCTCGTCGACACTTCCCTCCCCGAGTCCGACCTCTTCGAGGGCATCCGGGAGAATGCGTAGCTATGAGCGCTACGCACGCAGCACTGACCGAGCTCCTTCCGCTCGCGGGTGACACCTTCGACAAGAACAAGGTGACCCCCGGAGTCCTGGGCTTCATCGTGTTCGCGGCCCTCGCCCTGGCGGTGTGGGGCCTCATGAAGTCGATGAGCCGGCACATGGGCCGGGTCGACTTCCAGGAGGCCCCGGAGGCCGGAGCGGCCGGAGCGGCGCCCGCCGCCGCCCCGGCGGCGGACCGGGCCCCGTAGGAGCCGGCTCTTCGGCTGTGGGCCGCCGCCCTCCCGGGCCGTTTCCGCGGGAGGGGCGGCGACTGCGCGCGCCCGCGGCCGGGGCGTGCGTTGCCGTGCCGTGCCCGTGCTGTGCCGTGCGTACGGCCTACGCGGTCATGCCGCAGGCGAGGCCGGGGGCATCGGGACGCCCATGATCTCCCGCGAGTGCAGGTTCGGGACCAGCCCGAGCCGCCACGCCTGCCAGCCCTCCGCCGGATCCACCCCGCGCCCCAGCACCACCGCGTAGGTGTCCAGGCCGTCCTCCAGCCGCCCGTCCCGCATCGGGTGCGGCGCCGCGGCCAGCCGGGCCAGCTCCGCCCGGGCCTCCTCCACGCCCGCGCCCGGGAGCGCGTACGGAAGCATCGTGCAGCGCAGGAAGCGGGCCCAGTCCTCCCCGCGCCGGTCCCCGTACGAGATGAACAGCCGGGCCGCCTCCTCGCACAGGCCCAGCGCCTGCGACACCCGCCCGTTGCCCGCGTCCACCACCGCCAGCTCCAGGCAGGTCCACGCCTCCCCGTGCGCCAGTGCGATCCGCCGGAAGTCCGCCCGCGCGTCCATCAGCAGCTGCCGCGCGAACCCGGAGTTGCGCAGGTTCCCCGTCTGCGCCGCCCGCTGGTCGCGCGTGACCCGGCCCGAGTGGTGCCGGGCGTGCGCCAGCCCGTACACGTCCCGCATCCGCGAGAACATCGTGCGGGCCCGCTCCAGCTCCCGTACCGCCTGATCGCGCTCGCCGCCCTCCTCCAGCGCCTGCCCGAGGTAGTACAGCGTCCAGGCCTCGCCGCGCGCGTCCTCCTGCTCCCGGTGCTTGGCCAGCGCCTCGCGCAGCCGCTCCACCGCCGGGCCCGGGTCCCCGTCGACGACCCGGGCGCGGCCCAGCTGGGTCAGCGCCCAGGCCTGGCCGCGCTCGTCGCGCGTGCGCCCGTACAGGTCGAGGGCGAGCTTCAGCTCCGCCTCGGCCCCCGGCACGTCGCCGAGCCGCAGGTACACCTGCCCCAGCTGGAAGTGCGCCCACGCCTCGCCGTGCACGCTCTCGCTCTCCCGGTGCAGGGCCAGGGACTGCTCCAGCAGCTGCATCGCCTCCGCCAGGTGCGCCCGGTCCCGCTCCACCGCCGCCAGGGCGTGCAGGGCCCACGCGCGGTCGCCGGCCAGCTTGTCCGGCTCCTGGAGCACCAGCGCCTCGCGGATCCGGGCCGCGGCCTCCGGGAGCTGGCCCTGGTGGTGCAGGGTGATGCCGAGCGAGATGAGGGCCATGCCCGCGCCGGCGTCCTGGTGGGCCTCCCGGTACTGGTCGACCACGGAGGTCAGCGTGGTCCGGGCCTTGTCCAGCTCGCCGAGCTGGCGGGCGGCGATGCCGGTGCGCCACTGCACGGAGCGGACCAGGCGCCCCTGGCCCGGCTCGCCCCGGCGCGCGGCCTCCACCGCCAGCGTGAGCTCGTTGATCTCGCCGAGCCGGTACAGGTCCCCGCGCAGCAGGCAGAAGTCGCAGAGCGCGCCGAGCAGGTCCAAGATCGCCTGCTGGTCCACGTCCTCCGAGTGCCGCAGCGCGGCCGTGATGAAGCTCGACTCGTCGTCCAGCCAGCGCAGCGCCGCGTCGAGCGAGGCGAAGCCGTGCCCGCCGACCGTGCTTGTTTTCAAAGGCGTGTTCGCGCGGGTCGACATCTTCCCGTCGACCATACGGATCACCGCGTCGGCGAGCTGCGCGTAGTTGCGGATCAGGCGGCCGTGCGCCGCCGAGGACTCGGCCCGGTCCTCGTCCGCCGTGAGCCGCGCCGCCGCGTACGAGCGCACCGCGTCGTGCATCCGGTACCGCTCCCCGCGTACGTGGTCCAGCAGGCCCGCCTGCGCCAGCTCGCGCAGCAGCAGCCCGGCCGGCGCCCGGTCCGCGTCGATGAGCGCCGCCGCGGCCGACGGGCCGAGCGAGGCCCGCCCGGCGAGCGTGAGCCGCCGCAGCAGCCGCCGCCGCTCCTCGGGCAGCCGTACGTAGGCCAGGGCCAGGGCCCCCTCCAGCGCATCGGCGGCGTCACCGGAATCACCGATGTCACCGGCGTCTGCCGCTCCGTCCGCCCCGAGCGGGGCCAGTACGCGCAGGGCCAGCGGGAGCCCGCCGCCGAGTGCGAGCAGACCCCGCAGGGCCTCCTCCTCGTACGGGGCCGTCCCGGCCGTCTCGGCCCCGGCGCGGACCAGCTCCGCGCCCTCCTCCTGCGCCAGCCGCTCCACCGGGAGCTGGTGCACCCAGGCCGACAGGCCGGGCAGCTCCAGCGGCTCCCGGGCGGTCACCAGCACCAGGCTCTCCGACCGCTCCGGCACCAGCATCCGGACCTGCTCCGCGTCCACCGCGTCGTCCAGCAGCACCGTCACCGGCAGCCCCTGGAGGTGCTGGTGGTACAGCTCGCCGAGGCGCCGTACCTGCTGCTCCGCCGAGGACCCCTCGCGGAACAGCAGCTGCTCGCGCGGGGCGCCGAGCCGGTTCAGCAGGTGCAGCAGCGCCTCCCGGATCGGCAGCGGCGCCTCCCCGCTGAGCGAGCCGCCCCGCAGGTCCACCACGCATGCCCCGCGGAACTGGTCGCGCAGCGCGTCCGCCGCCCGCAGCGCCAGGGCCGTGCGGCCCACGCCGGGCTCGCCGTGCAGCACCACGACCACCGGGCGGGTCTCCGTACTGGCCCGGGCCGCCTGCACCCACTGCGCGATCCGGGTCAGCTCCGCCCGTCGGCCCGCGAACGAGGCCGCGGTCTGCGGGAGTTGGCCGAAGGACTGCTCCAGTACGCTGCGCCGCCGGGCCTCCGCGCTGCGGTCGGTCCCGCGCAGCTGGGGGGCGGCGGGCCGGGAGGGCTGCCGGGGCACCCGCGCCGCGGCGGTCACCGCGCGCTGCTGCTCCAGGAACGGGCGTATCCCGCGCACCTCCAGTGCCGTCAGCCACTGCAGTCTCAGCTGCTCCGGCCCACCGGGCCGGCCGCGCACCCCGGCCCGGCGGTTCGCGGCGGGCAGGTGCAGGGCGGTCACCTTGGCGACGGTGGCCGCCGCCCCGGCGATCCCGGTGACGGCGCCGGCCGCCAGCGCCGTACCCGCCGCCACGCCGAGCGACAGGTCGGCCCCGACGGCCGCGGCCGCCGCAACCGCCGTCACGAGCAGTGCCGTTGAGGTGTTGCCGCGCCGGAAGGCCTCGCCGAGGGACTCGTCCCCGGCCGCCGCCTCGTCCAGGGCCCGTACGTACGCCTCGTACTCCTCGGCGGCGCTCGCCGCGAGCGCGTCCAGCGCCTCCAGGCCGCGCGCCATCAGCGCCGCCTTGTCGACCGGCGTGCCGGCCCCGGCGCCCCGCCGGGCCTCCTCGTCCACGGCCCGCTCCAGCAGTCGCTCGGCCTCACCGCGATGGCTGTCCCGCATCCGCAATCCCCCTCAAGAGAGCTCCGGCAACGTGGCCCCAAGTGTCCGCCGGGACTGCCGCGAGCGCGAGGGAATCTGAGCTAGATCAGAGGGAGTTGCCCCAACTCCCCCCGCTCACGCGCATATATGTACGTTCCACCCCGCGGATGCACCCTCCGGTCGACGCAGGGTGCTCACGACCGCCGCCCGGGACCCCCGGTGCACGGCCGACGTGCGGTGGGCACGCCGTAGTCCGGTCCCCGCCGCGTCCCGCCCGGTGCGCGAGGATGGGACCATGTCGAACCGCCTCGCCCATGAGACCTCGCCGTATCTGCTGCAGCATGCGGACAATCCCGTCGACTGGTGGCCCTGGTCGCCGGAGGCGTTCGCGGAGGCGCGGGAGCGGGGGGTGCCCGTCCTGCTCAGCGTCGGGTACAGCAGCTGCCACTGGTGCCATGTCATGGCGCACGAGTCCTTCGAGGACGAGCTGGCCGCCGCCTACATGAACGAGCACTTCGTCAACATCAAGGTGGACCGCGAGGAGCGGCCCGATGTCGACGCCGTCTACATGGAGGCCGTGCAGGCCGCCACCGGGCAGGGCGGCTGGCCCATGACCGTGTTCCTCACCCCCGACGCCGAGCCCTTCTACTTCGGGACCTACTTCCCGCCCGCGCCCCGGCACGGGATGCCCTCCTTCATGGAGGTCCTCGAAGGCGTGCGGACCGCCTGGGTGGGGCGGCCCGAGGAGGTCGCCGAGGTCGCGCAGCGGATCGTACGGGACCTCGCCGGACGGCAGTTGGACTACGGGAAGGCCGGTACGCCCGGTCCCGAGGAGCTGGCCCTGGCGCTGCTCGGGCTGACGCGGGAGTACGACGCCGTCCGCGGCGGCTTCGGCGGGGCGCCGAAGTTCCCGCCGTCCATGGTGCTGGAGTTCCTGCTGCGCCACCACGCGCGCACCGGGTCGGAGGGGGCCCTGCAGATGGCCGCCGACACCTGCGAGGCGATGGCCCGCGGCGGGATCTACGACCAGCTGGGCGGCGGGTTCGCCCGCTACGCCGTCGACCGGGAATGGGTCGTTCCGCATTTCGAGAAGATGCTGTACGACAACGCGCTGCTGTGCCGCGTGTACGCGCATCTGTGGCGGGCCACCGGGTCGGACCTCGCGCGGCGCGTCGCGCTCGAAACCGCCGACTTCATGGTGCGCGAGCTGCGCACCGCCGAGGGCGGTTTCGCCTCCGCGCTCGACGCCGACAGCGAGGACCCGCAGACCGGCGAGCACGTGGAGGGGGCGTACTACGCCTGGACCCCCGCCCAGCTGGCCGAGGTGCTCGGCGCGGACGACGCGGCGCTGGCCTCCGCGTACTTCGGGGTGACGGACGAGGGCACCTTCGAGCACGGCAAGTCCGTACTCCAGCTGCCGCAGGACGGGCCCGTCGTGGACGCCGGTGCGATCGCCGGGATCCGGCAGCGGCTGCTCGCGGCGCGCGCCGAGCGGCCCGCGCCCGGCCGGGACGACAAGATCGTCGCCGCCTGGAACGGCCTGGCCATCGCCGCGCTGGCCGAGTGCGGGGCGTACTTCGACCGGCCGGACCTGGTCGAGCGGGCGACGGAGGCGGCGGACCTCCTGGTGCGGGTCCACTTCGACGTGCCGGCCGGGCGCGCCCGGCTGGCCCGGACCAGCAAGGACGGCCGCGTCGGCGCCAACGCCGGTGTCCTGGAGGACTACGGCGACGTCGCCGAGGGCTTCCTCGCGCTGGCGGCCGTGACCGGCGAGGGCGTCTGGCTGGAGTTCGCCGGGTTCCTCGTCGACCTGGTCCTGGACCGGTTCACCGCCGAGGACGGCTCCCTCTACGACACCGCGCACGACGCCGAGCAGCTCATCCGCCGCCCCCAGGACCCGACCGACAGCGCGGCCCCCTCGGGCTGGACGGCCGCGGCCGGCGCGCTCCTCTCGTACGCCGCGCACACCGGCTCCGAGGCGCACCGCACGGCGGCCGAGCGGGCCCTCGGCGTGGTGCACGCGCTGGGTCCGCGCGTCCCGCGCTTCATCGGGCACGGGCTCGCGGTCGCCGAGGCGCTGCTCGACGGTCCGCGCGAGGTGGCCGTGGTGGGCCATCCGGAGGATCCGGCGCTGGCCGGGCTGCACCGGGCGGCGTTGCTGGGGACGGCTCCCGGGGCCGTGGTGGCGGTCGGGCTGCCGCGGGCGGCGGACGGCAGCGGGGGCGAGTTCCCCCTCCTGGCCGAGCGCACACTCGTACGCGACCTTCCGACGGCGTATGTGTGTCGACATTTCGTCTGCGCGCGGCCTACGACGGACCCGGTCGAGCTGGCCGATCAGTTGGGTGCGGTTCATCCCTGAATCTGTCGGAGTACCGTCAATTCCGGTTGCCTGTCCGACAGTTCGGAAACCCGGTTTTTATCCCCGCGGCTCCTGAGTTTCATATTCGCTGCCTACTCTCGTCTCTGCGGACGTCACTGGGGAGCCGCGGAGCAGGCGCACTGGGGGGTGCGCCCGAGGGGGAGCTGGGGGAAGCAGGGGCAGGCGGGCCGGGGGGCCCGCCTTGATCCCCTGGGGGGTTTGCCGATCGCCGCCGGGTGTCGCGGCATGTCTGTGGGGGACGTTTTATACACCTCTGTCGTCATATCCATGATTTCGCTTGCACTTTTCTGGATGGCCGCCTTCACACTGTGGTGGCAGATGCACGCGTGGCGCACGCCCGAGACGCTCGCCTCCACCCGGTTCGACCGTCCCGACGGCGAGGGCCGGCTGGCGTTCTCGCTGCTCCTGCCGGCCCGGCACGAGCAGGCGGTCCTGCGCCACACGATCGAGCGGCTGCTCGAATCGAGCCACGGCGACTACGAGATCATCGTCATCGTCGGGCACGACGACCCGGAGACCGCCGCCGTCGCCGAGGCCGCCGCCGCGCGGGCGCCCGAGCGGGTCCGGGTCGTCGTCGACCACCACGAGGCCAAGAACAAGCCGAAGGCCCTCAACACCGCCCTCCCGCACTGCCGGGGCGACATCGTCGGGGTCTTCGACGCCGAGGACCAGGTCCACCCCGAGCTGCTCGCGCACGTCGACCACGCCTTCCGCTCCACCGCGGCCGACGTGGTCCAGGGCGGGGTCCAGCTCATCAACTTCCACTCCTCCTGGTACAGCCTGCGCAACTGCCTGGAGTACTTCTTCTGGTTCCGCTCCCGGCTGCACCTGCACGCCGAGAAGGGGTTCATCCCGCTCGGCGGCAACACCGTCTTCGTGCGCACCGAGGTGCTGCGCGAGGCCGGCGGCTGGGACCAGAACTGCCTGGCCGAGGACTGCGACCTGGGCGTACGCCTCTCCTCGGTCGGCAAGAAGGTGGTCGTCGCGTACGACTCCGACATGGTCACCCGCGAGGAGACGCCCGGATCGCTGATGAGCCTGCTCAAGCAGCGCACCCGCTGGAACCAGGGCTTCCTCCAGGTCTACCGGAAGAAGGACTGGCAGCAGCTGCCCGGCCGCGGCCAGCGCTGGCTGGCCCGCTACACACTGATGACCCCGTTCATGCAGGCGGCCTCCGGGGTGATCATCCCGCTCAACTTCGCCGTCGCGGTCCTGCTCGACGTGCCCGTCGGCATCGCGATCATCACCTTCCTCCCCATGATCACGGCGATGGTGACGTTCGTCTTCGAGATCGTCGGCCTGCACGACTTCGGCCGCCAGTACGGGCTGCGCGTCCGCTTCGTGCACTACCTCAAGCTCGTCGTCGGCGGCCCGTTCTACCAGGTGATGCTGGCGGGCGCCGCGATCCGGGCGGTCTGGCGCGAGCAGCGCGGCCGCAACGAGTGGGAGCTGACCAGCCACACCGGCGCCCACCTCGCTCCGATCAGCGCCACCGCCGCGGTCTCCGCCGCCGGCGCGTCCACCGCGATCCGAGAGGACAGCCACCGGTGACCGCCACCCTGCCCACGGCCACTGATCCCCAGCCCGGCACCGCCACGGCCCTCGTCGAACCGCGCGTCCCCGCCCAGCGCGGCCCGAGCGGCCCCGGCAGCCACGGCGGACTCGGGGTCCGGCCGCCCGCCCCGGCCCACCCCCTCGTCCGCTTCCGCTCCTCCCGCCCCGACCTGCTGCTCTGCGGGGCCGTCCTGCTCGCGATCGTCCTCGTCCAGGGCTGGAACATCACACACTTCCCGACCCTGAGCGACGACGAGGGCACGTACCTCGCCCAGGCGTGGGCCGTCCAGCAGGGCGACGGCCTCGCCCACTACACGTACTGGTACGACCATCCGCCGCTCGGCTGGATACAGATAGCCGGCCTGACCTACCTGCCCTCCCTCCTCGTGCCCGACTGGATGACCGTCGCGCCGATGCGCTTCTCGATGCTCGTGGTCTCCGCCGCCGGCTCCGTGCTGATCTACGTCCTCGCCCGCCGGCTCTGGCTGCCGCGCTGGGCGGCCGGACTCGCGATGGCCCTCTTCGGGCTCTCCCCGCTCTCCGTCGTGCTCCAGCGGGAGATCTTCCTCGACAACCTCGCCGTCATGTGGATGCTGCTGGCCTTCTGCCTGGCCGCGTCCCCCAGCCGCCACCTGTGGCACCACTTCGGATCGGGACTCGCGGCCGCCACCGCCGTCCTGACCAAGGAGACGATGCTGGTGGTGCTCCCGGCGCTGCTGGTGACCATGTGGCGCCACAGCCACCGCGACACCCGCAAGTTCGCCGTCACCGGGGCCGTCACCGCCTGCGCGCTCATCGGGCTCTCGTACCCCCTGTACGCGCTGCTCAACAGCGAGCTGCTGCCCGGCGCCGGGCACGTCTCGCTGATCGACGGCATCACGTACCAGATGAGCCGCCCGGGCTCGGGCTTCATCCTCACCCCCGGCTCCGGCTCGAACGGCGTGCTGCGGTCCTGGCTGTACTACGACACCGTCCTGCCGCTCGGCGGGCTGGCCGGCGCGCTCCTGCTGCTCGCCACCCTCAGGTGGTCCGTCACCGCCCGCGCGCTCGCCGGCCCGGCGCTCGCCGCAGTCCTCCTCGCCGCCGTCGCGATGCGGCCCTCCGGCTACCTGCCCGCGATGTACGTGATCCAGGCGCTGCCGTTCCTCGCGCTGGTCCTCGCCGGGGGCGCGGCCAGCGTCACGCACGCCGTGCTGCGCCGCCGCCGCGCGCCGGGGGAGCGGCGGGCCCTCACGTACGGGCGCCGGGTGCTGATCGGCGTACTCGCCGTGGCCGCCGCGGTGTACGTCCTGCCGCGCTGGTACGAGGGCAACCGCACCGCGCTCACCGCCGACGCGAACGGCCCGTACCGGCAGGCCGCCGCCTGGCTCGGCCGGGAGGTCCCCGACCCCGGGCACACCCGGGTCCTGGTCGACGACGCGCTCTGGCTGGACGCCGTCCACCACGGCTTCGAGCCCGGGCCCGGCGCCATCTGGTTCTACAAGGCGGACCTCGACCCCGCCGTCACCCGGACCCTGCCGCGCGGCTGGCGCGACATCGACTACGTGGTCTCCTCGCCCACCGTCCGCCGGGACGCGGTGGACCTGCCCAACGTGAAGGCCGCGCTGGAGCATTCGACGGCGGTGGCCGTCTTCGGATCCGGCGAGGACCGCATCGAGATCCGCAGGACCGACCGAGCCGACGGGAGCTGATCCGCCATGAGCGAGGACCTGTGGACCCCGCATGCCCCGAGTAATCCGGAAGTTTCCATTCCGGAGGAGGGTGAGGTGGCGGCGGGCAGCGTGGGGGCGGGCAGCGTCACCCTCATCATCCCGACCTTCAACGAGGCGGGGAACATCTGCGAGTTGCTGAGCCGGCTCGCCGACTCGCTCCCCGCCCGCCTGCCCTGCGAGGTGCTGTTCGTGGACGACTCCACGGACGACACCCCGGCCGTCATCGAGAAGGCCGCCCTCGACCTGCCGTTCCGGGTCCGCGTCCTGCACCGGGAGCGGGCGGTCGGCGGCCTCGGCGGCGCCGTCGTCGAAGGCCTGAAGCGGGCGGACACCGACTGGATCGTCGTCATGGACGCCGACCTCCAGCACCCGCCCCACCTGGTGCCCGAGCTCGTCGGCGAGGGCGAGCGCACCGGCGCCGACCTCGTCGTCGCCTCCCGCTACATCCCCGGCGGCAGCCGGGCCGGACTCGCCGGGAACTACCGCATCGCCGTCTCGCGCGGCGCGACCTGGCTCACCAAGGGGCTCTTCCCGCGCGCCCTGCGCGGGATCAGCGATCCGATGAGCGGCTTCTTCGCCATGCGCCGCCCGTTGGTCACCGCGGACGCCCTCAAACCCCTCGGCTACAAGATCCTGCTGGAGCTGGCGGTCCGCGGCCGGCCCGCCGAGGTCGCCGAGGTGCCGTTCGTCTTCCAGGACCGCTACTCGGGGGAGTCCAAGTCCGGGGCCCGCGAGGGGCTGCGGTTCCTCGCCCACCTCGCCGCGCTGCGCTCCGCGACCCCGCTGGCCCGGATGATCGGCTTCGGGCTGATCGGGCTCTCCGGCTTCGTCCCGAACCTGTTCGCGCTGTGGCTGCTCACGCACGCCGGGGTGCACTACCTGCCGGCCGAGATCGCCGCCAACCAGGCCGGGGTGCTCTGGAACTTCGTCCTCATCGAGGCCCTGCTCTTCCGCGACCGGCGCCGGCACCGCCGCTGGGCGGACCGGGTCGGCCGCTTCGCCCTGCTGGCCAACGCCGACCTGCTGCTGCGCATCCCGCTGATCGCCCTGTTCGTGGGCAGGTTCGCCATGGAGGTGCTGCCTGCCACGGCCCTGGCCCTGGCCACCACCTTCGTCCTGCGGTTCGCGGCCACCGAGGCCCTCGTCTACCTCCCGCGGGGGACCCGTACCGCACGCACCACCAGGAGTTGAGCCGCACAGAGCCGCCGCACAGAACAGAAGGGAACTCGTCCATGCCAGCGAACATCCGGCGGAAGGCCGGGCGGCGCGCCGCCCTGGCCGCCGTCGGGGCGATGACCGCGGGCCTGCTGCTCACCGCACCGCAGCAGGCCACGGCCGGACCGCCCAATCTGCTCACCAATTCCGGATTCGAGACCGCCGGCGCACCCGGCGAGGACATGCCGTCCTGCTGGGAGAAGTCCGGCTGGGGCGACAACGACTTCACCTACGCCACCGTCGCCGACGCGCACAGCGGCACCAAGGCCATGAAGGTCTCGCTCACCCGCCGCCTCAGCGGCGACCGCAAGGCGCTCGTCACCGAGAACACCACCTGCGCGCCCACCGTCGTACCGGGCAAGCAGTACGACCTGTCCGCCTGGTACAAGTCGAACACCCCGGACGTGTCGGTGACCGTGTTCCGCCACGACACCACCGCGGGCTGGCAGTACTGGACCGACCTGCAGAATCCGCCGGTCAGCGCCGGATGGGCGCGCACGGAGGTCCGTACGCCCGCCGTCCCGCCCGGCACCGACAAGATCACGTGGGGGCTCTCGGTCTACGGGGTGGGCACGCTCACCACCGACGACTACGCGCTGGAGGAGGTGGGCGCGGCCCCGCCGCAGCCCACCTGCACGGGCACGCCCGACGAGTGCGCCAAGGGCAAGTGGGAGGTGATCCCCGCCAAGAACCCGGTGCGTTCGATGCACGCGGTGGTGTTGAAGAACGGCAAGGTGCTGCTGATCGCGGGCTCGGGCAACGACATCGCGCAGTTCAACGCGGGCACGTTCACCTCGGCCGTGTACGACCCGGCGAACGGGTCCTTCAAGACGATCCCGACGCCGGTGGACATGTTCTGCTCGGGCCACGTGCAGCTGTCGGACGGCCGGGTGCTGGTCATGAGCGGCAACAAGGGGTACCCGTCCGCCGACGGCAAGATCGGCTACCAGGGGCTGAAGGACTCCTACGTCTTCGACCCGGCGACCGAGGCGTACACGAAGACCAACGACCTGAACGGCGGGCACTGGTACCCGTCGGCGACGGTCCTCGGCAACGGCGACGTGATCTCCTTCGGCGGTCTGAAGGAGGACTCGACGGGCAACGTCACCGCGGAGAAGTTCTCGGCGGCGCAGGGCAAGTGGCTGCCGATGAACGAGGTCAACCAGACCTGGTCGTACTGGGGCCTGTACCCGTCGATGATCCTGATGCAGGACGGGCGGCTCTTCTACTCGGGCAGCCACACCTTCGGCAACGGCACGCAGGGCAGCGGCGCGTCGATCTACGACTACAACGCGAACACGATCACGGACGTGCCCGGGCTCCGCAAGAAGGACGAGCGCGACGAGTCCGCGAGCGTGCTGCTGCCGCCCGCCCAGGACCAGCGGGTCCTGACGATCGGCGGCGGCAACAACGAGTCGAACCCGGCGGCGAACCGGCTCACCGAGCTGATCGACCTCAAGGCGGCGAGCCCCGCGTACACCGCCGGGCCGGACCTGCCGCAGGGGCTGGTCGACGTGGGCGGGGTCAGGAGGGCGCAGACCGGGGCCGAGGGCAAGATGTACGTGTCGGCCGTACTGCTGCCGGACGGCAAGGTGCTGGAGACGGGCGGCGGGCTGCACGACCGGGCGGACCCGGTGTACGAGGCCTCGTTCTTCGATCCGGTGACCAACACCTACAAGGCCGGACTGCCGGCCGACCCGATCCCGCGGACGTACCACTCGGGCGCCTTCCTGCTGCCCGACGGGCGGGTCATGACGGTCGGCGACAACCCGGGCAACGGCACGTACAACAACAACGTGTCGATCTACACCCCGCCGTACCTCTTCAAGGGCGCGCGCCCGAAGCTCACCTCGGTGATCGACACGCAGTGGGTGTACGGGGACACGCAGCGGATCACCGTCGACCGGCCGATCGCCAAGGCGGAGCTGATCCGCCCGGCGGCGGTCACGCACTCCTCGGACCCGAACCAGCGCTACGTGGACCTGCCGTTGTCGGTGGTGAACAACACGACCGTGGACCTGAACGTCACCAGCAACCCGAACCTGGCACCGCCCGGCTGGTACATGCTCTTCGGGGTCGACGCGAACGGCGTCCCGTCGGTGGCGACCTGGGTGCACCTGGGCGGTGCTTCGGCGCTCGCGGCCACGGAGGAGGCCCCGTCCCCGCACGTCCACGAGTTCGCGGACGCACCGCAGGCGGCCCCGCAGCAGAACCCCGGGAAGCGGGACTCGGTGCCGGTCGCCCCGAGCGTGGCCGGCTGCGACCGGCACTACGGCACGGCGAGCCAGTGCGTGCCGACGAAGTTCCCGGCGGAGGTGAAGGAGACGACGAAGGCCCGCTGCGACTGGCTGGCCTCCCACCAGTACCCGAAGCGCATGAAAGTCAACGGAAGTGACCCGCTGCGCCTGGACCCGGACGGCGACGGCAATGCCTGCGGCTAAGCCGTAAGACACTCCCCAAGCCCCGGGATACGGCCCTCCGCCCGCGCTCACCGCGCGGGCGGGGGCTCTGCCCGGCCTACTTCGGTATGACGCAGTTGAGGGTGACCTCCGCGCGGTTCGACTTCGTGTCGTCGCCGACGATCGTGATCTGGGCCGATCCGGAGAACTTGTCGGTCCCCTGGAGCGCGACGCCGTCCCAACGCATCAGGGGGACGTCCTTGGTTCCCGCCTCGGTGAAGGTCAGGGGCAGGACGCCGGAGACGGATCCGTCGCTGCGGACCCAGCGGTACTTGACCGTTCCGGGGCCGGCCGCGGTGATCGTGCCGCCGAACGCCGGCACGAGGCCCCCGGAGACGATGATGCACGGTACGTCGCCCGTCTTGCCGAGGTAGCGGGCGCTCGCCGAGGTGACGTCGACCGGCTTCGTGGCGTCCGGCTTGGTGGTGTCCTCCTTGGCCACCGACGTGCACTGCACGGACGCGCCGCCGTGCTTCTGCTTGACCTGGTAGGTGGCGAACTTGACGTCATCGTCGACGAACTTGCCGTTGGACGCCACCCTGACCTCCTGCCGGTGCGTGCCATCGGAAATGATCACGCGTGCTCCGCCGCCGAAGCCGGAGAGCTTCAGGTCGAAGGTGGGCTTGTTGTCCGCAGTGGGCGTGCCCTTGACCAGGGCACAGGCTCCTGCCGTCGGGACCGCGGTCGTGGAGCCCGGGGCGCCGAGCGCGCCGGTCGATCCCAGAGCGAGTGCGGAAACGGTGAGGGACGCGAGGCATGCGAAACGAAGGTGCCGGTTCATGGGGTTCCTCTGGTGCCTGACGCAACTGGCCGCGTCGGCCTGGCCGGACCTGCCCGGACACGTCGCCCTTGAGGACAAGTGGCGCCGCTGAGGCAGGTGCCTGCCACGAGGGCGCGGCCCCAGCAGGCCGCCGCGCGGACCCCCCTCTTTTTCGACCATACGCCGTGCCCGGGCAGCTCGCCCGGGGAGCGGCCCGCGCTCTACGCGTGCCCGTACGCGGCGAGCGAGATGCCGACGTAGTGGGCCACGAAGGCGGCCAGGGTCAGGGAGTGGAAGACCTCGTGGAACCCGAAGAAGCGGGGGGAGGGGTTAGGGCGCTTGATCCCGTAGATCACGCCGCCGGCGCTGTAGAGGAGCCCGCCGACGATCACCAGGACCAGGACGGCGATGCCGCCGGTGCGCAGGAAGTCGGGGAGGAAGAAGACCGCTGCCCAGCCCATCGCTATGTAGCAGGGGGTGTACAGCCAGCGCGGGGCGCCGACCCAGAAGACGCGGAACGCGATGCCGGCCGCGGCGGCGATCCACACCGCCCACAGGAGCGTCCGTCCGGTGGAGGGCGGGAGCAGGAGCACCGTCAGCGGGGTATAGGTCCCTGCGATGATCAGAAAAATGTTGGCGTGGTCGAGACGCCGCAGGATGGCCTCGCCCCGCGGACCCCAGGTGCCGCGGTGGTACACGGCGCTGACGCCGAACAGCAGGCAGGCCGTGAGGACGTACACCCCGCACGCCACCCGCGCCCGCGTCGACTCGGTGAAGGCCATCAGCACCAGGCCCGCGACGACCACGGCAGGGAACATCCCGGTGTGCAGCCAGCCACGCATCAGCGGCTTGGCCTCCGGTGCGGCCGGAGCGGCGGCGGCGTCAGAAGTCATGGCCGCCATGCTACCTACGGGTCCGTAGGTTTCCGTTAGTGCGCTTTACGGAAGATTGACGGGAGTGGCGATGCTCACGTGAGAGGCCCCCTGGACATATGCGCACACGCACCGGATGATCAGATGAGTGCGGTCGGCACCGGATGAGCGGAGCGCGAAGCATCCGGGTCGCAGCCCCCACGGGGCAAACACCAAACAAACCCCTCTTCAAGGAGCAATCGTGGCGCGCGAGAACGCGGCTCCCCTTTCTGTCCCGACGACCCACCAGGAGCTGATCTCCTGGGTGGACGAGATCTCAGCGATCACCCAGCCCGACCGGGTCGTCTGGTGCGACGGCTCCGAGGCCGAGTACGAGCGCCTGTGCGCGGAGCTCGTCGCCAAGGGCACGTTCAAGAAGCTGGACGAGGGCAAGCGACCCAACTCGTACTACGCCGCCTCCGACCCCTCCGACGTCGCGCGCGTCGAGGACCGGACCTTCATCTGCTCCGAGAAGGAGGAGGACGCGGGCCCGACCAACCACTGGAAGGCCCCGGGCGAGATGAGGGAGATCTTCGCCGGGCAGGAAGGTATCTTCCGCGGCTCCATGAAGGGCCGGACGATGTACGTCGTCCCCTTCTGCATGGGCCCGCTCGGCTCCGAGCTCTCCGCGATCGGCGTCGAGATCACCGACTCCGCCTACGTCGCCGTCGCCATGCGCACCATGACCCGCATGGGCAAGGCCGTCCTCGACGAGCTCGGCACCGACGGGTTCTTCGTCAAGGCCGTCCACACCCTCGGCGCTCCGCTCGCCGAGGGCCAGGCCGACGTGCCGTGGCCCTGCAACACCACCAAGTACATCTCGCACTTCCCGGAGACCCGCGAGATCTGGTCGTACGGATCCGGCTACGGCGGCAACGCCCTGCTCGGCAAGAAGTGCTACGCCCTGCGCATCGCGTCCGTCATGGCCCGCGACGAGGGCTGGCTCGCCGAGCACATGCTGATCCTCAAGCTCACCCCGCCGCAGGGTGAGGCTGAATCTCCGACGTACCTTGCCGCCGCGTTCCCGAGCGCCTGCGGCAAGACGAACCTGGCCATGCTGGAGCCCACGATCCCCGGCTGGACGGTCGAGACCATCGGCGACGACATCGCCTGGATGCGCTTCGGCGAGGACGGTCGCCTGTACGCGATCAACCCCGAGGCCGGCTTCTTCGGCGTCGCCCCCGGCACCGGCGAGCACACCAACGCCAACGCCATGAAGACGATGTACGCGAACACCGTCTTCACCAACGTCGCGCTCACCCCGGACGGCTCCGACGTCTGGTGGGAGGGCATGACCGAAGAGGCGCCCGCGCACCTCATCGACTGGAAGGGCAACGCCTGGACCCCGGAGTCCGAGACCCCGGCGGCCCACCCCAACGCCCGCTTCGCCGTCCCGGCCTCCCAGTGCCCGACGATCGCCCCCGAGTGGGAGGACCCCAAGGGCGTCCCGATCTCCGCGATCCTCTTCGGCGGCCGCCGCGCCTCCGCCGTCCCGCTGGTCACCGAGTCCTTCGACTGGAACCACGGCGTCTTCATCGGCTCGAACATCGCCTCCGAGAAGACCGCCGCCGCCGAGGGCAAGGTCGGCGAGCTGCGCCGCGACCCGTTCGCCATGCTGCCGTTCTGCGGCTACAACATGGGCGACTACATGGGCCACTGGGTCGACGTGGCCAAGGGCAAGGACCAGTCCAAGCTCCCGAAGATCTACTACGTGAACTGGTTCCGCAAGAACGACGCGGGCAAGTTCGTGTGGCCCGGCTTCGGCGAGAACAGCCGCGTCCTGAAGTGGATCGTCGAGCGCCTCGACGGCAAGGCCGCCGGCATCGAGACCCCCATCGGCATCCTGCCGACCAAGGACTCCCTCGACCTGGACGGCCTGGACCTCCCCGAGGCGGACCTGGACTTCCTGCTCACCGTCGACAAGGAGGTCTGGCGCGACGAGGCCTCCCTGGTCCCCGAGCACCTGAACACCTACGGCGACCACACTCCCAAGGAGCTGTGGGACCAGTACCACGCGCTCGTCGAGCGCCTGGGCTGAAAGACCTGTCCGGAGCAAGCTCCGGGCACCTGAGTGTGGGAGCCCCCGACCAAGCGGTTCCCACCGCAGCACCGGCCGAAATCCCTGTCAGGAGTGTTGTCCGCGCTCCTCCAGGTAGGTCGTGTGCGTCTGCTGACGGCGGGCCTCTGCTTCGCGGAGGTCCGCCGTCAGGCGTTCCGCCTCCTCGTACAGCAGCGAAAGCTGCCGTTCGAGGTGACGCTCGGGCGACTCCCCGCCGGGCGTGAGCCGGGTCCACCAGCGCGTCCGGTTGTACGTGTCCACGCACTCCGGCACGTCCAGCTCGATCGCCCGCGACAGCGCGTGCACCGACTCCGGGTCGGCGGCCAGGACATCGGCCACCCACCCCGGCTCCAGCAGCGCCCCGTACAGCTCCATCAGCTCCGCGAGCCGGCCCTCGGCCGGATCCGGCAGGTCCACCTCGGCCACGTACTCCCGCAGCCGGCCGAACCGCTCCCGTATGTCGTCCAGCTGCTGCGAGGGCCCCCGGGGCTCGGGCGGCGCCGGCCGCTCCGGCGGGGCGATCAGCGCGCCCGCGCCGTACAGCCCGGCCACGACCACCGGCCAGTACGTGCCCGCCACCCCGGTGACGGTCAGGCCCAGCCCGACCATCCCGCAGGCGCTGCCCACCAGGTTCTTCTTCGACTCCAGCCAGCCGAGCACCCTATTGGTAGCCACGGATCTCCTCGAAGGCCCCGTCCAGCGAACCGTTGCCGCCGGTGGCGTCGAAGAGCCGCCCGCCGGTCAGTTCGGTGATGTGGGCGAGCTCCTTGCGGTCCGAGTCACCGAACAGCACCGCGAAGACCGGCGTGTGCTTCTGCGCGTCCGGCAGCCCGGCGTAGAAGGAGTCGAAGTCCTTCGCCTTGTCGCCGCTCTGCCCGTCCGTCATCAGCACGATCGAGGTGAACGCGTCCGCGTTGCCCTGGCCCAGGTGCTCGTACGCGGCCTTCAGACTGCCGTACACCGCCGTGCCCCCCTCCGGCTGGAGCGACGTCACATCGCCCCGGATCGCGTCCAGCGCGGGCCCGGGATTGCCCGGCTCGACGACGTGCGTCAGCACCTTCTTCACCTTGTCGCCGAACGGCAGGAGTGTCACCTCCTCGCGGTCCCGGAACCGCTGCCCGGTCCCCGAGTCACCCGTCCCCGTCAGCTCGGTGAGCGCCGACCGCAGCCGCCCGATACGGTCCTCCTCGGCCATCGAGCCCGAGGTGTCCAGCACGTACACCGTCCGCGAGGGCCGGCGCAGCTCGTTCTCGTACGAGGCCAGCAGCCCGTCCGCGACCGACCGGGTGCCGGGGAACGGCAGCTCGCGCCGCTTGTCCGCGTTCAGCCCGGCCGCCGGCTGCACCCCGGCCGCGACCGGCCGGCGGAAGGTCTTCTCGGTGATCGCCTTCTGCGCCTCGGCGCCGCTGAGGTAGTCGGTCAGCGCCCGCCCCGACTCGCGGGCCCCGGCCGGGGCCGAGGTCAGCAGGGTCAGCGGATAGTGGGCGGTGACCACCCCGTCGCGCGGCCGGATCACCGTCAGGCCCGCCTTCGCGTCCCGGTTCACGGACAGCAGCACCGATTCGTAGTTCACCAGCGCGTCCACGTCCCCGCGCTTGGCGTACGCGGTGGCCAACCAGCCGGAGGAGCCCGAGGTCAGCTTCTGCCCGGCGAAGAACTCCTTCAGCTTGGGCTGCGCCGTCTTCACGTCCGCGTCGGTCAGCGCCGCCTGCGCGCCCGACAGCCCGGAGGCCACCGAGATCAGCGCGGAGAACCCGGAGTTGGAGCGCACCGGATCGGTCATCCCGTACGACAGCTTCCCGGCGGCGACGGCCTCGTGCACCGCCGACCAGGTCACCTCCTCCGGCTTCCAGCCGAGCCGGGCCAGCGCGTCCGCCCGTACTCCAAGCGCGACCGGTGAGGACATCACCGGCGTCTCGCTGCTGAGCTTCCCGGCGGCCTCGGGGCGCAGCCGCAGATAGTCGTTGGAGGACAGCCAGATGGCGTCGTACTTGCCGTCGGCCTTCCCCGAGGCGACCTGCTCGGCCGCGTCCAGGGTGCCGGACCAGGTGAGCTCGACGCTGACCCCGGTGGCCTCCTTCGCCGCCTTCAGCACCGGCTCCATGTCGGCCAGTTCACTGGAGGCCAGCACGCGCAGCTTGCCCTCCTGGTACTTCGACCCGGTCGGCTTCGCCGTGTCCGGAGAGCCGGCGTCGCAGGCGGAGGCCCCGAGGAGGGTCGCGGCGAGCGCGACGGCCGCGGCGAGCCGTCTGCGCACCGATGCGGTACGCACGCTGCGGATGCTCATCGCTCCCCACCCTCCAGCACACCGGAGGTGCGCGTACGGGCCAGGTAGGCCGAGGCGGTCCGGAGCTCCCCGGTCAGGGACTCGACGGTGGCGGCCATGTTCTCGGTCGCCTGCGCCTTGAACGTGTCGATCGCGTCCAGCGTCTTGTAGATCTGCGCGAAGGCCGTACGCAGCGTCTCCGCGCCCACCGCCGGGTCGGCCGCGATCCGCTGGATCTCGCCGCTCTGCGTGGACAGCATGTCCGCGTTGCCCCGGATCAGCTCCTCGGTGGTGCCCTTCAGGGCGTTGACCTGCTCGATCACCTTGCGCTGGTTTTCGAGGGCCGAGGCCAGCATCACGGCGATCCGCAGCGCGGACACGGTGGTGGTGGCGGCCCGGTCGACGCCCTTGATCAGCTCGTCGTTGTTGCGCCGGACCACGTCCATCGCCAGGTAGCCCTGCGCGCACACCGCCAGCTGCGTCAGCAGGTCCTGGTGCTTCTGCCGGACCGGGAAGAGCAGGTCGGCGCGCATCACGTCGGCCGACGCCGGGTCGGTGTGCCCGGTCTCGGCGATCCGCTCCTCCACCGCCGCGTCCAGGGCCTCGGTGAGGACGGCGTACTCCTGGAGCTTGCCCATGGTCTCCCACAGGCGGGCCCGCTCGGTGTGCAGGGCCGCGTTGTCGCGGCGCAGCTCGTCCTGGCCGCTGCGCAGCGCGCCCACGATGGTGTTGAGCGTGGTCTGCGAGGAGGCGTACTTGGCCACGTGGTCGCGGAACCTGTTGCCGCCGGGCAGCTTCGAGAGCAGCTTGCGGGCCCCCTTGGCGGGCGTGTCCCGCGGGTCGAGGTCCTCGACGGTGCGGCGCAGTTCGACGAGGGAGCCCGCGACGCGGGCCTGGGCGTCGCCGCCCCCGTCGGAGCCCAGCGACCGTACGGCCCGCTCCAGCATCCGGTTGGACTGCTGGGCGGCGCTGCGGATCTCGCCGGCGCCGAGCCCGGATACCTCCCCGATGCGGCTCGCGAACTCGGGGGAGCGGGTGTCGATCCCGGCGAGCGAGCCGACGTACTCCCCGGCCCGGCGGGCCATCTCGTCGCGCACCTCGTCCTGGAGCGGGACCAGGCCCGAGGCCTGCTCCCGCCGTACGGGGGCGACGGGCTCGGGGGCGGTGAGGACGAGCGGGCTGTCCTGCGGTGGTGTCAGAGTCATGTACGTGCTCCCCCTAGCCCTTGGCGCGCGCGGCAAGCGCCATGAGGATCTTGACGGTCGGTGCGCTGACCTGGCGGATGCCGGTCAGCTCCGGGTTGAGGTACGCGGCGTGCGCGGCGGTGGCCGCGGTGAACTCGGGCACGCCGTTCTGCGGCCGGAACCCGTGCCGGACGGCCAGCTCGCGCAGCTTCGGGTCGTTGGCGAGGAGGGAGCCGAGCTCCTTGGCGTTCTCGCTGATCGGCACGAAGGTGTGCGGGGAGTTGACGGTGGTGTCCGGGTAGAGCACGACCATGCCGTCGGCGGCCCCCGTTCCGGGCTTCTGCTGGAGCAGCGAGGCCACCTGCGACTCGTACGCGAGGATGAGCGGCTCGCCGCTGCCGGAGATGAAGGCCCGGAACGGGTCGTCGGTGCTCGGTTCCAGGGCGCCCTGGACGCGGATCAGCTTCTGCATCAGGGGCGCCGTCCGGTCGATCCCGGCGTCGTCGGAGACCACGGTCTTGTCGTTGGCGACGTTCGAGGTGGCGGCCAGGAACAGCGCCCCGGAGTTGGACGTCGCCGGGTCGGTGGTCTTGATGTACACCCTGCCGGTCAGCTCGGTGAAGGCGGCGGAGCCGGACAGGTCCTGCCAGTTGCGGTCCTCGGCGGCGGCCTTGAGGTAGGGGCCCATGAGGAGGGTCCCCGAGTTCTTGCCGGTCATCTTGGCGAGGCTGTTGTCGGCGAGCACCTTGGCGGCGTTGGCGCGGGCGATGACCACGAGCGGGGAGAAGAAGGGCTTGGTGGTCTGGGCGCCCTTGACACCGGCCGCGGCCTCGATCTCCGGGGCGGGCTCGCTGCTGCTGGGGAAGGCGAAGTCGAAGTCCTTGAGGGCGAGTTGGTCCATCGCCCAGGAGCCGGACGTTTCGGTCTTCACGGTGTAGCCCTTGTCGGCCAGGGCTTTGACGACGTCGGGGTCGCGGAAGAATTCGGACTTCTCGGATCCGATGACGCCTTTCACGGTCTTCGTTGCCGTGGGTGGGGTCTTCTCTCCTCCGGCGAGCACGACGGCGACCACGCCGCCGAGGAGGAGGACCGCCAGGGCGATACCTAGGATGCGTCTCACGGGTGCAGCGTGCTCGCGGAAACCCACATTCCGCGCGAAATTGAATGAACGTCAGGTGTCCAGGCGGTCCCACTTCGAAATGCTGTGTGGATCGGCCGGTGCTGGCAGGCGGGGCGGCAGGCCGGGAGGATCGTCCCATGGGCGTGAGCGCGTTGAAGTGGCAGGGCTGGGCGGTCGGCCTGACGGTCCTGGCCGGCCTGCTGGTGTTCGCCCCGCTGGGCCTGTACGTGTGGGCCAGCGGCGAGCCGGGCGCGGCGCCGCCGCGACCGGCGGTGGAGGACGTACGGGTCACCGGCTGCCGGATCGACCCCGGCAGCCGCCGCGTGGTGGCGACGGTGGAGGTCTCGGGCCGCCCCGAGGGCACGGGCGCCTACGTGGTGACGGTCGAGTTCCGCGAGAAGGCGCACCCGGACCCGGACCCGGCCGCCCGCCCGCCGCAGGCCCTGGTCAAACTCCCGGGCGTGGCCCCGGGCGCGACGGAACACGCGGAAGCGCTGGGCCCGATCTGGCCCCCGGCGACGACCCCCTGGTGCGGGGTCGCAGCGGCGGAGTTCGAATCGAGCCCGGCCGGCTGATTCCAGCCCCGCGCAGCAGCACACCCGCACTCGGCGGGGCGGCCGAGCCGGAACCCATGGCAAGCCCGGCCAGGGCAATGGCACCCGGTCCGGAGCCTCCGCGGCCCCGGACCGGGGCCGATCAGAGGCTGCCGGCCAGGTCCCGTGAGGCCAGGGCGGCGGCATGCGCGTCCATGCGCTCGGCGGCGAGGATCGCGACGGTGGTGTCGGCGCGGGACGCGGCGACGACCAGCGCGCGGCCGGCGAGGTCATGGGCCCGCTGGTGGAGGGCGAGGAGTTCGGCGGCACCCGCGATGTCGGCGCGCGGCGCCCGCGCCGGGTCGGCGCCGCGCAGCCGCGCCACCTGCGCGGCGATCCGTGCGGCGGCGCCGCCCTGGCCGAGCTCGTCGGTGACGGTGAGCAGGGCCGCCAGGTGCCCGGCGAGCTGGATGTCCAGCGCCTCGGCGCGGCTGCTGTGCGGGTACCCCGCGTGGCTGTCGGAGTGGTGGCCGCCCACACGGTGGACGACCGACTTCGTGCGGATCGGCTCGTACATGAGGAGGCCTCCTGCTTGGTCAGGAGGCCATCCTACATTGGATTGGTTCTAAAGTTGTCCTTGATCCGGTATCGAGTGCCTAGTGCTGGCCGTATCCGTCCAGGAACTTGCCGATCCGGGTCACCGCGTCCGCCAGATCCTTGGCGTTCGGCAGCGTCACGATGCGGAAGTGGTCCGGCTCGGACCAGTTGAAGCCCGTACCGTGGACCACCATGATCTTCTCGGCCCGCAGCAGGTCGAGGACCATCTGCCGGTCGTCCTTGATCTTGTAGACGGCCGGGTCCAGCTTCGGGAACAGGTACAGCGCGCCCTTCGGCTTCACGCAGGTGATGCCGGGGATCTGCGTCAGCAGGTCGTACGCCGTGTCGCGCTGCTCCAGCAGTCGTCCGCCCGGGAGGATCAGGTCGTTGATCGACTGCCGGCCGCCGAGGGCGGTCGCGACGGCATGCTGCGAGGGCATGTTCGCGCACAGCCGCATGTTGGCCAGGATCGTCAGGCCCTCGATGTACGACGAGGCGTGCTTCTTGGGGCCGCAGACCGCCATCCAGCCGGCCCGGTAGCCGGCGACGCGGTAGTTCTTGGACAGCCCGTTGAACGTGAGGGTCAGCAGGTCGGGCGCGATGGCGGCGGTGTTGGTGTGCGTGGTGCCGTCGTAGAGGATGCGGTCGTAGATCTCGTCGGAGCAGACGATCAGGTTGTGGCGGCGCGCGATGTCCGTCAGCCCGCGCAGCATCTCGTCGTCGTAGACGGCGCCGGTCGGGTTGTTCGGGTTGATGATCACGATCGCGCGGGTGCGGTCGGTGACCTTGCGCTCGATGTCGGCGAGGTCCGGCATCCAGTCGGACTGCTCGTCGCAGCGGTAGTGCACGGCGGTGCCGCCGGCCAGGCTGACGGAGGCGGTCCAGAGCGGGTAGTCCGGCGCCGGGACCAGCACCTCGTCGCCGTCGTCGAGCAGTGCCTGCATCGACATCTGGATCAGCTCGGAGACGCCGTTGCCGAGGTAGATGTCCTCGACGTCCAGCTCGATGCCCTTGGTCTGGTAGTGCTGCATGACCGCGCGGCGCGCGGAGAGCAGCCCCTTCGCGTCCCCGTACCCGTGGGCGTTGCCCAGGTTGCGGAGCATGTCCTCAAGGATCTCCGGCGGGCACTCGAAGCCGAAGGCCGCGGGGTTGCCGGTGTTCAGCTTGAGGATGCGATGACCTGCTGCTTCGAGCCGCATGGCCTCTTCGAGCACGGGCCCGCGGATCTCGTAGCAGACGTTGGCGAGTTTCGTTGACTGGATCACCTGCATGACGGGAGCTTACGGGCCGGGCGGCCGGTCCGCCGAGGTATTCGGGGCGGGAACGCAGGAGGGATATGTCCTGTTTCGCATGATGGGACGGTGGGGGCCCGGTCCGCCCTTGGAAACGGCGGCCGCGCCGCCGCCGCGACCTGCGGAATGGGTGGACCCGGGGCGGAGCCGGATCCCTGGTGTTGCACTCGTCACGTCGGGGTGTGCGTACGGAAGGCGCGTACGGGGCCTGAGTACGGGCATGAGTACGCGCACTCATGCGTCACGGCGCCGCCGCGGCGCAGGCTGGCCTTCGACGGGCGGTCGCAGGCGCGGGAAGGCGGGGCGGAGCGGTGGAATTCATGGTCGGGGACATGACGATCAGCACGGTGGGCACGGACGGCGACGACCGGGCGATCGAGTTCCTGGTCGCACCGCGGAGCGGGGACGGCGGCGAGGGCGCCGAGTGCGGCGAGGAGGCGCACTTCGCGATCCACCGCGAGCACGACCAGGGCTGGGAGGCCGCCCGGCTGACCATCGACCCCCTGTCGGGGAGCGTCCCGATCGCGGCGGTGGAATGGGCGATGGAATTCGCCCGCGAGTACCTGTGACCGGCCGCGGGCCGGGGCCCGGACCCCGGTCCGGGCCCCGGCGCCGTTGTCAGTGGGCGCCCGTAGGGTCGTGGGTGGGGGAAAGGGGCGGACCGTGAAGCAACTCCGCATCATGGTTGGGGACGCGACCAGCCCGCAGGCCAAGGGCCCGAAGATCATCGGGCACGTCTGCAACGACATCGGCGGCTGGGGCAAGGGCTTCGTGCTGGCGCTCTCGAAGCGCTGGCCCGAGCCCGAGAAGGAGTTCCGGGCCTGGCACCGGCGCCGCAGCGGCAACGACTTCGGGCTCGGCGCGGTCCAGCTCGTCCAGGTGCGGCCGGACACCTGGGTGGCCAACATGGTCGCCCAGCGCGGCATACGCACGGGCAGCGACGGCCCGCCGATCCGCTACGACGCGCTGGAGCGCTGCCTGGCGGCACTCGGCGGGCACGCGCTCGCGCTGGAGGCCTCGGTCCACATGCCCCGCATCGGCTGCGGCCTGGCCGGCGGGAAGTGGTCCCGCGTCGAACCGCTGATCACCGGTGCCCTGTGCGCCCGGGACGTGGCCGTGACCGTCTACGACCACGCCTGAGCGCGGGCGCGGGCAGGGGCGGGGGCGCCGCCGGGGCTACGGGGTGATGACCACCAGGGGGATCTCGCGGGGGGAGGCGGAGGCCTGGTAGTCGTCGAAGAGGGGCCACAGGGCCGTCATCGCCGGCCAGTAGACCTCGCGCTCCGCCGGGCAGGCCGTGCGGGCCGTGGCCCGGAAGACGGCCGCGCCGACCTGGAGGCGGACCTCCGGGTGCGTGGTCAGGTTCCGGTACCAGGCCGGGTGCTCCGCGGCGCCCCAGTGGGCCGCGAGCACGATGTGGCGGCCCGCGTCCTCGACGTAGATCAGCGGGGTCCGGAAGGTCCGGCCCGTGGCGCGGTCGAGCGTGGTGAGCAGGAGCGTGGGGACCCCGTGCCACAGGTGGCCGTCGAGCCCGCCGGTGGTCACGTAGTCCTGTACGTGGTCGCGTTCGCGGCTCTGGCGGGGGTCGGTGGGGTGTTCCCAGTCGATGGTGATCGTCTGCATGGCGGTGCCTCCGAATCAGGGCCCCCGCGGGACTCAACGATCCTTCTCGGCCCCTGGATGCGGCCGGCCTCCGGCGGACACCCGTCCAGACGATGTGCGGCCCCGGCCCGGGGACACCGCCCCAGGCCGGGGCCACCAGCAGCTCTTTGCCGCGCCACCGCCCCGGCTAGGGGAGGTAGCGCTCGATGACCTGCGGACCCTCCTTCTCGATCAGCTGGCGCGCCTTCTCGAGCCGCTCCGGAGTCGGCTCCATGCCTTGCACCATCACGAGGTCCTCGGGGTCGTACGGCCGTTCCCCGCCGCTGAAGAACTTGGTCGGCCGACTGGGCTGCTGGCCCGATTCACTGTCCATCGGGATACCTCCTCGGAAATGCAATGCCCACCTGGTTCCCTCATCCTCCGGCGACATCTCCATGAACGCACCTCGGACTCGTACCCTCCCCCCATGGACAAGATCGCTTCCCGCCTGGAGACCGCCGCGACGCCGACCGCCCCCGCCCTCCTGCTGCGTCCCTGGCGGCAGGCCGACACCGGCGACCTCGTCGAGGCGTACCGGGACGCCGCCCTGCGCCGCTGGGCGAGCGCCACCGTCCACGACGAGGCGAGCGCGGCGCAGTGGGTCCGCGACCAGCGGCGGGGATGGGAAACGGGCGACCGCTTCGCCTTCGCCGTCGTGGAGCCCCGGGCGGACGGGGACGAGGGGCGGGTACTGGGTCAGGTGGTCCTCAAGGGCGCCGCTCCCGGCGCCGCGTCCGCCGAGGTCGGCTACTGGACGGCCGCCCCTGCCCGCGGCCGGGACGTGGCACCGCGCGCTCTGCGGACGCTGACCGACTGGGCCTTCGCCTCCTTCGGCGGCCAGGGGCTGGAGCGCCTGGAGCTCCTGCATCAAGTGGACAACCCGGCGTCCTGCCGCGTCGCGCAGAAGTGCGGGTACGCACTGACCGGGATCCTGGCCGCGGAGCCGCCCGCCTATCCCCACGACGGGCACGTGCACGTGCGCGAGCGCGGCCTCTGACCTTCCCGGCGCGCGCCGCCTACGCCGAGGCGATCGCCGCCAGCGCCGTCACGGCCACTATCCCCGCGCAGATGCTCAGGTTCACCGTCCTGTGCTCCCAGAACACCGCGACGAACTCGCGGAGGGTGGCGCTCGGCCAGAAGTACGTGGCGGTCGGGGAGCCGAGCACCTGGCCGTTGACACCGGCCGTGCGGGCCGTCATCGCCGCCCGGAACGCGTGGAAGTTGTTGGTGACGACCACGCACCGGTAGCCGGGGTCCGCGTCGGCCATGATCGTGCGGCTGAACGCGAGGTTCTCCTTCGTCGTGCGCGAGCGGTCCTCCAGCCGTATCCGCTCCTCCGGGACGCCCCGCGCGATCAGCCAGTCGGCCATCGCCCGCGCCTCCGAGAGCTTCTCGTCCGAGCCCTGTCCGCCCGAGACCAGCAGCAGCGGCGTGCGCCCGCCGCGGGCCACCTGGGCGGCGTGGATCTGCCGGCCCTTCTCCAGCCGTGAGGCCAGCAGCGGGGACACCCGCTCGCCGCAGATGAGCCCGGAGCCCAGCATCACCACGTAGTCGACGTCGCCGCGGACCGTGATCCGCCCGTACAGGAAGGCGTACGCCAGGAAGCAGAGGAAGATGAAGGAGACGTAGCCGACGAGCATGACCAGGCCCGCCACCATCGTGTCCACGACCCGGGAGCCCCGCCCCGCCACACCGAGGACCAGTGCGATCAGCGCGAAGATCCCCAGGCCCGCCGCCATGGACAGCAGATTGGTCGGCCTGCGCCCCTCCTTGCGGACCATCGTCAGGCCGTTGCGGATCAGGTAGCCGCCCAGGACGAGCGTGCCGAGCGTCGGCACGACCAGCACCAGCAGCACCGCGATCGCGTCCAGGGGTGACGGCAGTTCAGGTATCTGGAACAGCAGGCCGATCGACCCGCACATGAGGGTGAGGCCCAGGAGGACCGCGTTCCGGAAGCGCCGGCGGTCCTCCCGCACACTCACGCAGAAGAGGACGAAAAACAGCGCGGCGGGGACAAAGGCGAGCATGCCGCCCATCGTAGGCGGACGGGCTCAACGGCCCCCGTACGGCGTCCTGCGGACCGACCGCCCCGCCAGGACCTGCGTCCTGCGCCCGTCCCGCATCACGAACCGGCCGTCGATCAGCACGTGCGGGATCCCGGCCGGCAGCACGCGCGGGTTCTCGTACGTCGACCCGGCCGCGACCGTCTCCGGATCGAAGAGCACGAGATCGGCCCGGTACCCGGCACGCACCAACCCCCGGTCCGGCAGCCGCAGTCGGGCCGCCGGACGGCCCGCCAGACGGGCCACGCACTCCTCCAGCGAGAGCACCCCGAGCTCGCGCACGTAGTGGCCGAGGTAGTGCGGGAAGGTCCCGTACGCCCGCGGATGCGGTTTCGCGCCCTGGAGGATGCCGTCGGATCCGCCGGTGTGCACCCGATGGCGCATGATCGCCCGGACGTTCTCCTCGTGCCCGACGTGCTGGAGGATCGTCGGCCCCAGCCGGTCCGCCAGCAGCAGCCGCCGGGCCGCCTCCCAGTCCCGCAGGCGCGTGCCCACGTACGCCCCGTGCGCCGGGTCCGCCGTCCCCGCGACCTCGATCGTCGCCCAGTCCACCGGGACGCCGTGGCAGCCGTCCGCCCCGGTCACCTCCAGCGCGTACCGGATCCGCTCGGCCTCGCCGTCGTCGCGCAGCCGGGCGAGCACGGCCTCGGGCCCGCCCTCGTTCGCCCAGCCGGGCAGCAGCGCCACGAGGGTGGTGCAGCCGGGGGTGTACGGGTACGAGTCGAGGCTGATGTCGGCCCCGGCGGCGAGGGCCTCGTCGAGGAGGGCGAGCAGCTCGCCCGCCCGGCCCTCGTTCTCCGCGAAGTTCATGGTGGCGTGCGCGAGGTGCAGCGCACAGCCGGCCTCCCGGGCCAGGGCGATCATCTCGGCGTACGCGCCGAGCGCACCGCGCCCGTAACTGCGGTGGTGCGGGCAGTAGTAGCCGCCGTACGAGGCCACCACCCGGCACAGTTCCGTCAGTTCGGCGCCCGACGCGTACATGCCGGGGGTGTACGTGAGCCCCGAGGACATGCCGACCGCGCCCTGGGCGAGGCCCTCGGCGACGAGCGTGCGCATCCGGTCGAGCTCGGCGGGGGTCGCGGGGCGGTCGCCCCAGCCGAGGGCGTGCGCGCGGACGGTGCCCTGCGGCACGAGGTACGCGGCGTTGACGGCGATGCCGGTGCGGTCGAGCCGGTCCAGGTACCCGCCCACGTCCCGCCAGTCGAACTCGACGTCCTCGCCCGCGCCGTTCCAGCCGGTGATGGCCGCCCGCACCTCGGCGAGGGTGCGGTCGTCGACGGGCGCGTACGAGAGCCCGTCCTGGCCGAGGACTTCGAGGGTCACGCCCTGCGCGGCCTTGGCGCTGTGGTCCGGATCGCGGAGCAGGGCGAGATCGCTGTGCGCGTGCATGTCGACGAAGCCGGGAGCCAGGGCGAGCCCGTACGCGTCGACGGTGCGGCGGCCGCCGGAGCGGATCCGGCCGATCTCGGCGATCCGGCCCTCGTGAACGCCCACGTCGGCGGTGTACGAGGGCCCGCCCGTGCCGTCGACGACGCGGGCCCCGCGGATGACCAGGTCCACCGGCCCCGGCTCCGCTAGAAGAAGGTGCGGACGTAGTCGGTGACCGTGCCGTCGGCCTCGACGACCGGGATCAGCGGCCACTTCTCGAAGATCGTGCAGGGGTGGGACATGCCGAGCGCCACCCAGTCGCCGACGTTCACGTCGTCGGCGGCGTCGGTCTCCAGCCAGGCGTGCTGGTCGGAGAGCTTGACCACGCGGACCCCGGTGGCCGGGCGCTCCTCGCCGGTCAGGGCGTCGCGGACCAGCTCCGCCTCGGGCAGGCCGAGGTCGTACGCGATGTCGCGCTTGCCTGCGTTGACGAAGGCCTGGGTGGGGGAGGGGCGGGAGACGACCTGGGTCCAGAGCCGGAACGCGGGGCGCAGGCCGCCCTCCTCCGGGACCCGGTTGAAGGGGGTGAGGCGGGTGTACCAGCCGTGGTCGTGGGAGACGTACGCACCGGAGCGCAGCAGCCGCAGTACGGGCCGGGACAGCTCCGGGAGCTCGGCGAACACGTCGGCGACGGCGTCGAACCAGGCGGATCCGCCGGCGCTGACGACGATCTCCTCCAGGTCGGCGGCGAACCGGCCGGCCCGGTCGAACTCGACGGCCAGCGCCGTGAGCCGGCGCAGGTACGCGTGGACGGACTCCGGGTCGGCGCCGGGTACCTCGGCCTCGTACCCGGCGATGCCGACGAGGCGCAGGCCGGCGGCCTCGGCCACGGCGTCGGCGACGGCCCGGCAGTCCTCGTCGGTCCGCGCGCCGGTACGGGCGCCCTCGCCGGCCCCGAGCTCGACGACGACGTCGACGACCTGGGGCTGCCCCTGCAGGGCCCGGTCCATGAGCTGGACCCCGCGCACGGAGTCGACGTAGCAGACGAAGCGGAAGCCGGGGTCGGCGGCGAGCTCGGCGGCCACCCAGCGCAGCGCCGCCGGGTCGACGAGCTCGTTGGCGAGGAAGATCCGCTGGATGCCGAAGGCGCGGTAGACGCGGGCCTGGTGGGGGACGGCGGCGGTGATGCCCCAGGCGCCGTGGTCGAGCTGGCGCCGGAAGAGCTGCGGTGCCATGCAGGTCTTGCCGTGCGGGGCGAAGGCGAGGCCGTGGCGGGCGGCGTACGTGCCGAGCGCGGTGAGGTTGTGCTCCAGCGCCTCGGCGTCGAGCGTGAGGACGGGGGTGGTGAACCCGCCGCCGTAGAGGTCCCGCTTCTCGGCGGCCAGCTGGCTGACGGTGAGGTTCGCCTGCTCGGCGTCGGGCGGCAGCCCCTTGAACCGGTGGTCGACCGGTTCGTCGGCGAGCCGTCGGACTGCGTCGCTGCCCATGCGGATTCCTCCTCGCGTTGCATCTGCTGCAACGTGCGTTGCGTGTTGTGCCGCTTGCTGTCTAGCATCCTGCGTACGAGGGGTCAACGCCCGGCCGTGCGTACGGGTTCCGCCGGCCCCGCGCAGCGGGCGGCGGCGGGGCGAAGGGAGACGGCGTGAGCCAGTCGGTGGAGCGGGCGCTGCGGATCCTGCCGCTGCTGGCCAAGGGTCCGGCAGGGCTCGGCGAGGTCGCCGAGGAGCTCGGCGTCCACAAGAGCACCGCCCTGCGCCTCCTGCGCACCCTGCACGAGCACGGCTTCGTCTACCGCCAGCCCGACGGCCGCTACCGCCTCGGCTCCCGGCTCTTCGCGCTCGCCGCCGAGGCCGTGGAGAACCTCGACGTCCGCACCGTCGCCCACCCGCACCTCGTCGAGCTCAACCGCCTCACCGGGCACACCGTGCACCTCGCGCTCCACCAGGACGACGAGGTCGTCTACATCGACAAGGTCGAGAGCCGCTACCCCGTCCGCATGTACTCCCGCATCGGCCGGCCCGTCCCCCTCACCGTCGCCGCCGTCGCGAAGCTGCTGCTCGCCGACCTCCCCGAGGCCGAGCGGCGCAGCCTCGCCGAGCGCATCGACTATCCCCGCTACACCGCCCGCTCCACCCCCGACGCGCAGGCCTTCCTGCGCGAGCTGGCCCTCGTACGGGAACAGGGCTGGGCCACCGATCTCGGCGGGCACGAGGAGTCCGTCAACTGCCTCGGCGCGCCCGTGCGCGGGCCGGACGGGCGGGCCGTGGCCGCGCTGTCCGTCTCCGCGCCCAGCGTGGTCGTCACCGCCGGGGAACTGCTCGAACTGCTGCCCCTGGTCCGGCGCACCGCCGACACCATCAGCCGGGAGTACTCCGGCTCCCCGCACGCCCCACACGACGACGAGGACACCCCGTGACCGAGAAGACCGCCATCACCCCCGACACCCACACCACCCCGCCTGCCCGCTTCTCGCACGGCGTGCGCAAGGGGAACATCCTCCAGGTCGCCGGCCAGGTCGGCTTCCTCCCGCACGTGGACGGCCAGGCGCCGACCCCCGCCGGCCCGACCCTGCGCGAGCAGACCCTCCAGACCCTGGAGAACGTCCGCTCCGTACTGGAGGCCGGCGGCGCGGGCTGGGACGACGTCATGATGATCCGCGTCTACCTGACCGACACGGACCACTTCGCCGAGATGAACGCCCTCTACAACGCGTACTTCGAGGAGCAGGGCCTGAAGGAGGCCCCGGCCGCCCGCACCACCGTGTACGTGGGCCTCCCCGCCGGCCTGCTCATCGAGATCGACGCCCTCGCCGTCCTCGGGTAGGGCGGCCGCACGGAGCGGCACGACAAGGGCGCCCCCCTGGCGGTAGGGCGCCCCTGCCGGTGCCGTCGGCTCACGTGCAGTACTGCGCCTGCTTCCCGATCGAGCGGTACATGCAGTCCGCGTTCTCCAGCAGTTGCAGCACGGCGTCACGGTTGCGCGCCGTCTCGCGCTCGATCACCTCGTCCGGCGGGTAGAAGCCGCCCCCGCTGCCGGACTCGGACGGGTACATCTCGAAGGTGTACGTGAAGATCTTCTGGTTGCCCCACAGCCAGTCGTCGATCGTCCCGTCCGTGATGTACAGGTCGCTCGACTGCTCCGGCGTGTAGCCGTTGCTGCGGGCCATGCTCGTGCCGATGGTCTTGTAGACGGCGAGGTCGTCCGCCGTCATGCCCGGCGCGGTGTCGTTGTACGTCCACCCGAAGGGCCACAGCACCAGCTGGCTGTACGTGTGGAAGTCGATCGAGGCGGTGATCTGCTGCTTGCCGCCGATCACGCGGCTGCGCACGAAGTCCGCGACCACCTTGACCTCGGGGGCCGACTCGCCGGCCGCCCCGCGGTAGGTCTCGGAGCTCTTGCTGCTGCTGGAGCCGCCGCAGCAGCCCCACTTGTAGTCCCAGTTGCGGTTCAGGTCGGTGCCGACGTACGAGGAGCCCGTGTTCGGCTGCCGGTTCTTGCGCCAGGAGCGGTACGAGCCGGTCGCGATGTCGTACTCGCCGCCGTCCGGGTTGAGGTCCGGCACGATCCAGATCTCGCGGCCGTTGACCATGTTCGTGATCCGCGAGTCGGTGCCGTACTTGGAGCCGAACTCCTTGATCAGGTACAGCGCCATCTCGACGGTCAGGTGCTCGCGGGCGTGCTGGTGGTGCGTGAAGAGCACCTCGGGCTCGTTCTCGTCGGTCGCGACGTTGTCGCTGATCTTGATGGCGACGATGTCCCGGCCCTGGTACGACTTCCCGATCACCTTCTTGCTCATGATCGAGGGGTACTGGGCGATGCGCTGGTCGATCTCCGTGTTGGCCTCGGCGTAGTTGTGGTACATCGAGTCCTTGGACGGGAAGTCCATCGGGTTCGCCGCGACCCCCCGCTCGGAGCGGTCCGGCGGCCCGGGCAGGGCGGTCAGCTTGTAGCCGAGCGCCCGCAGCTCCTTGGCCTGCTGGGGGTCGGCGCTGACGACGACCGAGCGGGCGTCGACCTCGTCGATCGAGACGCCCGTACGGAGCAGGGCCGTTCGCTCGGCCGCCGTGGCCGGGCCCTTGACCTCGTACTGGACGATCGCCTCATCCTGGGTGGCCGTCGAGGGGGTGGGCGGCGGGGCCGCCGTCGCGCTCATGCCGTAGGCGGGCGCGCCGAGCGCGAGAGCGAGCAGGGCCGCCGTGACGGCGGCCCTGCGTCGGGTGTGGAGCCGCATGCGTTCTCCTGGGTGGGAGTGTGGGGGTAGCCGTGCGGACGCGCACAGCGTGCTCTTCTGGCATGTCCCGGTCAAGAACTCCATTCCGGCCAGATCCGCCGGTCGGCCACCCGCCGGGACGGCCACCCCCACACGTACCGCCTAGGGCAGGGCGTGAACCTTCGGACCCACCGAGTTGGACCAAGCGCTACCCGCCTTGGCGTCCCAGTTGGTCGACCAGGTCATCGCGCCGCGCAGCCCCGGGTAGGTCTTCGACGGCTTGAAGGACCCGCAGTTCGTGCCCCTGGCCAGGCAGTCCAGGGCGTTGTTCACGATGGTCGGGGAGACGTACCCGCTGCCCGCGCCGCTCGGCGAGGCCGGCACGCCGATGCCCACCTGCGAGGGGTCGAGCCCGCCCTCCAGCTGGATGCAGGCCAGCGCGGTGAGGAAGTCCACCGAGCCCTGCGAGTAGACCTTGCCGTCGCAGCCGTTCATCGAGCCGCTGTTGTAGTACTGCATGTTGACGACGGTCAGGATGTCCTTGATGTTCAGCGCCGTCTTGAAGTAGCCGCCCGCCGTCGACTGCATGTCGATGGTCTGCGGGGCCATCGTGATGACGAGCGAGGAGCCGGCCTTGGCGGACAGCGAGCGCAGCGCCTGCGTCATGTAGGTCGGGTTGAGGCCGTTCTCCAGGTCGATGTCGATCCCGCTGAAGCCGTACTCCTGCATCAGCGCGTACGCGGAGTTCGCCAGGTTGTTCGCGGAGGTCGGGTCATTGACCGAGATGGTGCCCTTCTCGCCGCCGATGGAGAGGATGACGGACTTGCCGGCCGCCTTCTTCGCGGCGATGTCGGCCTTGAACTGCGAGACGGTGTAGCCGCCGAGGCCCGCCGAGTCGAGGTTGAAGGTGATGGCCCCGGGCGTGGTCGTGGCGTCGGCGAAGGAGACCGCGATGATGTCGTACTGGGCCGAGACGTCGGAGATCTTCTGGACGGTCGCGCCGTTGTCGAAGTTCTGCCAGTAGCCGGTCAGGGCGTGCTTGGGGACCGAGGGGTTCGGGTTCGGGTTGCCGCCGCCGGTCGTCGTGCCGGTCACGGCCGCCGACTTCGGGCCCTCGCCGGCCGCGTTGTACGCGCTCACCTGGAAGGAGTACGAGGTGGCGGCGGCGAGCCCGGTGATCTGGGCGGGGGAGCCGGACACGGTCTTGACGCGGACTCCGTCCTGATAGACGTAATAGCCGCTCGCCCCGCTGACCGCGTTCCACGAAAGGGTGAGCCCGCTCGCGCTCTGGCCGGAAACGGCGGCCCCGCCCGGGGCGCCGGGGACGGACGGGCCGGGGTCGGTGCCGCCGCCCCCGTCCGGGCCGAAGACGCTGAAGTCGTCGACGACGTACGCGGGCTGCCCGTACCAGCCGTGCGTCCACACCGTGACCTGCGTGGTGCTCGCGCCCGTGGTGAAGGTGGTGGAGAGCTGCTGCCAGCCGCCGCCCGAGCCGGGGGTCCAGGTGGACACGTCCTGCGTGCCGGTCCCGGTCACGCCGAGGTATACGTACGAGCCCTGCACCTGCTCGCTGAGCGTGTACGTCGAGTTCGGCTTGACCGTGACGGTCTGACTGCACTGCGCACTGTCCTGGCCCGCCGGGGTGCCCTTGAGGGCGGCGGCCCCGGCGTGGACGGGCGAGGAGACGACGGCCCCGCTCCCGGAGCTGCACGTCCAGTCGGCGAGACCGGACTCGAAGCCTCCGTTGCGGACGACGTTGACGTCGGCGGCCTGCGCGGTGCCGGTGGCGAGGGCGGTCAGGCCGCCCGCGGTCAGGGTGGCGGCGCCCAGCAGGGCGAGCGAGCGTATGCGGTTCACGTGGTCTCCGTGGGGGGAGAAGGGGATGTGAAGGGGGAGGTGGAACTGGTGGACGAACGCACCCGGGGTCGTGGGTGGGGGGAACCCCGTCGGCGCGTCGCCGCGTTGGGCCCAAGTTGGTCCAGACCAATCTCCCTGTCAAGACTCTTTGCAATGTGGCTTGAATTGATCGGGCGTCCGATCCCGGATGTCCGGGTTTCCCGCCACCTGTGACAGGGGCCGCCGGTACGGGAATTACCAAGCCCCTGCCCTGCCAGGGACGACGCGGATATGGTGCTGGGGCAAGGGGGAAGGGCGCCGATCGTTTGCGGTCGCGCAGGGGTGCGCGTACGCGACGGCGGCGCCGACGTATGGGGCGTACGGGGTGAACAGGGGGATTCGCGTGCCGACCGCCATTGCCGTCACCAGCGCCGATCTGGTGCTGCCGGCCCCCGACCGGCACACACCGCCGGCCGTCGTGCTGCACCCGCCCGGACAGCTCGACCTCGCGGGCGCCCTCGCGGAGACGAGCGCCCTGCTGGAGCGCCACGGCCACGTCGTGGCCTTCGTACCGCCCTGGCTGCCGACCGCGACCGTCCAGCGGCTGCACACCGTGCGGGCCATCCTGGAGACCGACCGGATCGCCCTCCTCGACATCGATCTGCCCCCGCTGGCCACGGCCCTGCTGGTCCGTCAGCTGCGCCAGCTCAGCGTCTGCGACTTCAGCCCCGGAGTCATCGCCTCCGCCGCCCGGCTGCTGTCCCACTACATCCACGCCGGGGCCCTGCTGGGCTCCGTCGCCAGACTGGACCGGGTCCCGGTCGGGCTCAAGGCGCACGCCCGCTCGTGGTCGCCGAGCGCCCAGTTCGCCGTACTGGCCCACCCGACCCCGCACCTGGTCAAGCTGACCGGCTCCGGCGGGCGCGGCGCGCACGCCGGGGGCTCCGCCCTGCCGCCCGGCCCCGCGTACGCCACCCACCTCACCTTCGCGCGCGGCCAGCTCGCCTCCGACTGGGTGGCGGCCGAACTCGCCCCCGCCTGGCGGGTCCAGGGCGTGATGGAGAACCCGCTCCCGGCCGACTCGCCCGTCTGGTGGGCCACGGCGAAGCTGGTCGAGTTCGCCGCCGCCATCCCGGACCCGTCCGTGCTCTACCAGCTGGTCGCCTCCGTCCGCCGCGAGGAGTGCCACTGGTGCGGCCTCGAACTCATCGGCGACCGCTGCGCCTTCTGCGCCGCCCCCCTGGCCGCCCCGCCGCCGGCCGAGACCGGGGACAGGACGCCGCCGCCGGCCTTCGCCGGCGCCCCCAGACCAAGACACTGACCGGCTGAACGATCGAAGAACGGCGAGGTAGTACGGCCCATGAACTCACGCCAGCGCCGCGGCGTCATCCTGCTGCTCCTGTCGGTCCTGTGCGCCCTCGCGGCGTTCGGCGGGGTCCTCGTGGTGATCGGCGACGTCAATTCCAAGGTCGGGGCCGAGGTCACCGCCTACCGCGCCAAGGGCGACATCCCGCCGTACAGCCCGCTGTCGGCGGGCCAGTTCGAGGAAGTCTCCATCCCCAAGCGCTGGCTGTCCGACACCGCCGTCACCGACCTCGGCCGGCTCAAGGACAAGATCGCGCTCACCACCCTGCGCAAGGGCTCGCTGCTCCAGTCGGACATGTTCGTCGACAAGCCGCAGCTCCAGCCCGGGGAGCAGGAGATCGCCATCATGATCGACGCGGCGACCGGCGTGGCCGGCAAGATCTACTCCGGGGCCAAGGTCAACATCATCGCCACCTTCAAGGGCGCCAAGGACACCGAGCCCTCCCGCTCTGTGATCATCGTGGCCAACGCCCGCGTCCTGAACGTCGGCAAGCTCACCGCCCTCGACAAGGACAGCGACAAGAAGGGCCCCGCCGAGGCGGTCCCGATCACCTTCGCCCTGAACACCAAGGACACCCAGCGCGTCGCGTACGCCGAGTCCTTCGCGGAGCACGTACGCCTGGCCCTGGTGGCCCCCGGCACCGACTCCGCGCCCGGTCCGGGCGACCGGACGTACACCCTCGACGGGGACAAGTGAGGCCCGGATGACCACCCGAATCCTCCCCGCGGCCGGCGACCCGGACGCCGCCCGCCACATCTCCACCCTCCTCAGCCAGCTCCCGGCCGCCGAGCCGGGCGCCGCGGTCCCCGACTCCACCGCCCTGCTCGACACCCTGGGGCGGCTGGCCGCCGAATCCATCGACGAACTGCCCGAGGTCGTCCTCGTCCACGAGCGGATCGGCCCGGTGCCCGCGCTCGACCTGATCCGCGAGGTCGCGCTCCGCTTCCCGGCGGTGGGCGTGGTGCTGGTCTCCTCGGACGCCGGACCGGCGGTGTTCTCCGCCGCCATGGACTCGGGGGCGCGGGGTGTGATCGGGCTGCCGCTCGCGTACGAGGAACTCGCCGCCCGCGTCCAGGCCGCCGCCCAGTGGTCCGTCGGCGTACGCCGCCACCTGGGCCGGGGGGCCGACGTGTTCACCGGGCCCGGCGGCAAGGTGGTCACGGTCACCGGGGCCAAGGGCGGCGTCGGCACCACCTTCACCGCCGTGCAGTTCGCGCTGGCCGCGGCCGCCTCGGGGCGGCGTACGGCCCTGGTCGACATGGACCTCCAGGCCGGCGACGTCGGCTCGTACCTCGACGTGCAGTTCCGGCGCTCGATCGCCGACCTCGCCGGGATCCACGACATCTCCCCGCGCGTTCTCCAGGACGCGGTGTACGAGGACCGGACGGGGCTGGCGCTGCTGCTGGCCCCGGCGGAGGGCGAGCGGGGCGAGGAGGTCGACGAACGCGCCGCCCGGCACATCGTCGGCGCCCTGCGCAGCCGGTACGAGCTCGTCGTCATCGACTGCGGCACCCAGGTGACCGGCGCGAACGCGGCAGCGGTGGAGATGGCGGACGTGGCGGTCCTGGTCACCACGCCCGACGTGGTCTGCGTACGGGCGGCCAAGCGGCTGGTCCGGATGTGGGAGCGGCTCCAGGTCCGCAAGGCGGAGGACACCGCGATGGTGGTCAACCGCTGGAGCAAGCACACGGAGATCCAGCCCTCGCTGATCGCGAAGATCACGAAGACCCGGGCCACCCGGACCCCGGTGCCGGCCGCCTTCAAGGAGCTCCAGGCGGTGGTGGACGCGGGCCGGGTGCAGGACCTCGACAACCGCTCCAGCGTGAAGCAGGCGCTGTGGACGCTGGCGGGCGAACTCGGCCTGCTTTCGCCGCCGTCCGCGGCGGAGCCCGAAGCCGCCGCCGTGGGGACCCCGGGCGCGGCCCTCGCCATACGGGCCGCCGGCCCGGTGGCGCGGCTGCGCCGCGGCCGGGAGGGCTGACGGATGCCCGCGCGCAGACCCGTCGGGCGCGGCCGGGGCGCCCGGGGCGCTTGGCGCGTCTGGCGCGATCGCGGCCAGGTGGCGGTCGAGTTCGTCGGCATGGTGCCGCTGATCCTGCTGCTCGTGGCGGCGGTGTGGGAGTGCGTACTGATCGGGTACGCGTTCTCCCTGGCGGGCAACGCGGCGGACGAGGCGGCGCGGGTGGGCGCGGTGCACGGCGGCGGGGCGTGTGACGCCGCAGCCCGGCGGCACGTCGGGGGCGCCTGGAACATGGGCGTGGAGTGCGGTGAGGCGGGCGACGTCTACAAGGCGACCGTCAAGCTCAAGCTCCCGGTCTTCTTCCCGGGCCTCGACATCGGCATCCCGATCACGGGCGAGGGCGGCTCCGCGAAGGAAGAGGAGGACTGAGGTGAAACGAGACCGGGACCGGGGCCAAGTGGCCCTGGAGTACATCGGCTTCATCCCGATCCTGCTGTTCGTCGCACTGTGCGGGATCCAGCTCGGCTGGGTCGCGTACGTGGAGCAGCAGGCCGACACGGCCGCCCGTACCGCGGCCCGCGTGGAGGCCCGCAAGGGCGAGGGCGGGGAGGCCGCCGGCAAGGCGGCGATCCGGCCGAGCCTCGCCTCGCTCGCGCAGATCGACGTCGCCGCGTCGCGCGACGCCGTCACCGCGACGGCCCGCATCACCGTCAAGTCGATCGTGCCCGGCCTGGACTCCTACACGGCCGAGCGCACGGCCGTCATGCCCAACGACGACCCGAGCGGAGCCCGTCCATGAGCCTGCGTTCCCGGGTCAACACCCCCGACGACCGGCACAGTCCGCGCGAGGACGGCCGGCTGGTCTCCGCGTACCGGGCGAAGCTGCTGGAGGAGATCGACCTCGCCGAGATGTCGGCGCTCGCGCCCGCCGAGCGCCGCGCCCGGCTGGAACGCGTACTCGGGCACATCATCAGCCGCGAGGGCCCGGTCCTGTCCACCGTCGAGCGGGCGCAGCTGATCCGCCGGGTCGTGGACGAGGCGCTCGGCCTCGGCGTGCTCGAACCGCTCCTCGAAGACGCCTCGATCTCCGAGATCATGGTCAACGGCCCGGACCAGATCTTCGTCGAACGCGCCGGCCGCGTCGAGCAGCTGCCCCTGCGCTTCGCCTCGCACGAGCAGCTGATGCAGACCATCGAGCGCATCGTCTCCACCGTCAACCGCCGTGTGGACGAGGCGAATCCGATGGTCGACGCCCGGCTGCCCAGCGGCGAGCGCGTCAACGTGATCATCCCGCCGCTGTCCCTGACCGGGGCCACCCTCACGATCCGCCGCTTCCCGCGCGCCTTCACCCTGCACGAGATGATCGGCCTCGGCTCGCTGGACGCACAGATGCTCCTGCTGCTGTCCGGGCTGGTCCAGGCGAAGATGAACGTCATCGTGTCCGGGGCCACCGGCACCGGGAAGACCACGCTCCTCAACGCCCTCTCCGGTCTGATCCCGGAGGGCGAGCGGATCATCACGATCGAGGACTCGGCGGAGCTCCAGCTCCAGCAGGCCCACGTCATCCGCCTCGAATCCCGCCCGGCGAACGTGGAGGGCAAGGGCCGGATCACCATCCGCGACCTCGTACGCAACTCCCTGCGCATGCGCCCCGACCGCATCATCGTCGGCGAGGTGCGCGGCGGCGAGACCCTCGACATGCTCCAGGCGATGTCCACCGGCCACGACGGCTCCCTGGCCACCGTCCACGCGAACAGCGCCGAGGACGCGCTCATGCGCCTGCAGACCCTCGCCTCGATGTCCGAGGTTGAGGTCCCCTTCGAGGCCCTCCAGGACCAGATCAACAGCGCGGTGAACGTGGTCGTCCAGCTGACCCGCTTCGGCGACGGCTCGCGCCGCCTCACGGAGATCGCCATCCTCGACTCGCACGGTCGCGAGCCCTTCCGCATCACCACCGTCTGCCGGTTCGCCGCCCAGCCGATGAGCGCCGACGGCCGCGTCCACGGCCACTTCGAGTACCACCCGCTGCCGCGCCGCATCGCGGACCGCCTCTACATGAACAACCAGCCGATCCCACAGGCCTTCGGGGTCGCCATGTCCGACGACCAGCTCGCCACCCGCATCACCCGGACCGTCCTGTGAACCCACTGATCCTCCTCACCCTCGGCGTCACACTGCTGGCCTGCGTCCTCGTGGTCGCGGGCGTCCAGGCGTACGCCGCCGGCCGCGCCCAGCGCGCCGCCCTCATCGAACGCCTCGCCGCGGAAGGCGCACCGGAGCAGGCGGGCCGCAGGCGCCGCTTCCCCGGGGTGGACCGGCGCCTGCGCCGGACCGCGCTCGGCAAGCGGATCGAGGTGAAGCTGGCCGTGACCGGCCTGGACCTCACCCCCGGCGAGTTCTTCGTCTACGTGCTGATGTCGGTCGCCGGGGTGTGGCTGGTCGCGGCCAGCTTCCTGGCCCCGTTCTTCGGCCCGGTGGCAGGCCTGATCGGCCTGTGGGCGGCCGACGCCTTCCTCAACTGGCAGCGGGCCCGCCGCAACGAACGCTTCATCAACCAGCTGCCCGAGCTCGCCCGCATCCTCGCCAACGCCACCCAGGCCGGGCTGGCCCTCCGTACGGCCATCGCCATAGCGGCGGACGAGCTGGAGGCACCGGCGGGCGAGGAACTCTCGCGCGTCGCCGACCGCCTCGCCGTCGGCCACTCCATCGAGGAGGCGCTGGGCGAGATCGCCGAACGGCTGCCCTCCCGCGAGCTCGTCGTCCTGGTCTCCACCCTCGTACTGTCCGCGCGGGCGGGCGGCGCGATCGTCGGCAGCCTGCGCAACCTGACCGTGACGCTGGAGCAGCGCAAGGAGACGCGGCGCGAGGTCCGCACCCAGCTCTCCCAAGTGACCGTGACGGCCTATCTGGTGCCGGCGATCGGGCTCGGCTCACTGCTGCTGGTGAACGCGATGATGCCGGGCGCCCTGGACCGGATGACCGGCGCGTTCATCGGCCAGACGGCGGTGCTGGTGGCGATCGGGCTCTTCACGCTGGGCTTCGTACTGATCCGCCGGCTCTCGAAGATCGACGTGTGAGGGGGCGACGGACATGACGGCTCTGCTGCTGGCGCTGCTGTTGGGGGTGTCGGTCTTCGGCGTCTTCCACGGCGTCCGCCTCTACCGCGCCGAGGTGAAACTGCCGAGCGACCTCGCACTGGCCCTGGAGGTCGGCGCCACCCGTACGACGGCCGTCGGCTCGGCCGTCGACCGGCTGGGCATCCGCTGGGCGCCGCTCGTGCTGCGCCTGATGGGCCCGAACCGGGTCGCCCGCAAGCGCCGCCAGATCGACCTGGCGGGCAATCCGGCGGGCCTGACGATAGACCGGTACGCGGCGCGCCGCGCGGTGTACGGGTTCCTCGGCGCGCTCGGCGCCTTCTCGATGCTGATCAACGGCCAGCTCGTACCGGCCCTGCTGATGGTCGCGTTCGGCCTGTTCTGGATCGAGGTCGGCCTGTGGTCGGCGATCCGGGTCCGCCGCGACCACATCGAGCGGACGCTGCCGGACTTCCTGGACGTACTCGCGGTCGTGGTCAGCGCGGGGCTCGGCTTCCGGCAGGCGCTGGAGCGGGTGGCCGCCAAGTACGACGGCCCCTGGTCGGACGAGGTCCGGATCACCTTGCAGCAGATGGACATGGGCGTCAGCCGCCGCCAGGCCTTCGACGAGCTGCGCCGGCGCAACGACTCCGAGCAGGTGGCGCAGTTCGTGACCGCGCTGCTGCAGGGCGAGGAGCTGGGCTCGCCCATCGTCGACACGCTGATCGCGATCGCCGAGGACATGCGCCGTACGGACGCCCAGAACGCCCGCCGGCGGGCGGCCCGGGCGGTCCCGAAGGCCACCTTCGCGGTGACCATGTTCATGCTGCCGGGAACGCTGATCCTGCTGGTCTGCGGCTTCGTGTACGGCGCGGACGTCGACTTCGGCGCGCTGCTCGGGGGCGGGTGAACCATGGCGGTCCTCCACCTCCCCCTGGCGGGGCTGTCCGTACGCGCGACGACGGCACGGGAACCGTCCCCCTCCCCGGCACTCCAGTCCCATGCGCTCCAGGCGCTCTCCCGCCGGGTCTTCGCGTTCCGGATGGTGATGATCGGCCTGGGCGCGCCGCTGGCGCTGGGGCGCACGGCGGCCGGCGGGCCCATGTACCTGGTGGGCGGCGCGATCCTGCTCACCTTCATGCTCTCGTACGTACTCTTCCGCGACTGGGAGCGCTTCGGGCCGCTGCTGCTGCGCCACCGGTGGCTGCTGGCCCCGGACCTGGCCTGCTGCGGGCTGCTGCTGGTCACGGCGAGGCCCGAGTCGCCGCTCGGCTTCGCCGTGCTCTGCACACCGCTGGTGGCCGGGCTGGTCTACGGGTGGCGCGGCTCGGCGGTCTACGCGGCCCTGGCGGCGATGGCCGTGGCCGCCGTGGCCGGCGGCCTGACCCTGCCGGCGCTGTGCCTGCTGGCGGGCGCGGCCGGTGCCTCGCTGCGGGACCTCCTCTTCCGCTTCGGCGCGGCGAGCCAGGCCCTGACGGAGACGCGGGCCCGGCTGGCGGTGGCCGAGGCGGTACGCGCCGAACGGGACCACCTGGCCCGCGAGATGCACGACTCGGTGGCGAAGACCCTGCACGGCCTGGCCCTGGCGGCGGACGCCCTCGCCCGCACCACAGACCCGGCGACCGTGCGCCGCCAGGCATTCTTCCTCTCCGGCGCGGCCCGCGCGGCGGCGGCGGAATCCCGGGCACTGCTGACGGAGCTGCGGGGGGAGCCTGCGGGGGTCTCGCTGGCGGCCGAACTCCCGGTCCTGGTCGGCGAGGACGCGGAACTCCGCACGACGGGCGTCCTCCCGGTGGTGCCTCCGGGGACGGCGCACCACATCCTGTCCATCACCTCGGAGGCCCTGGAGAACGCCCGCCGCCACGCGGGAGCCTCGCGGGTGCGCGTCTCGGCGGCGGCGGAGGCGGGGGCGTTCACCCTGACCGTCGAGGACGACGGCTGCGGCCTCCCGCCGGACGCCCTGCACCGCAGGGGCCGCTACGGCCTGCGCGGCATGACGGAACGCGCGTCGCAGATCGGCGCCCGCCTCCGGATCGAAGCCCGGCCATCCGGTCCCGGGACGGTGGTCCGCCTGGACCTCCCGCTCGCGGCCCCGACCCCGGAGGGGAGCCCGTGACGCCGCTCCGCGTTCTGATCGCCGACGACAACCCGGTGGTACGGGCGGGCCTGACGTCCCTGCTGGCGACGGCCGGGGACATGGAGGTCGTGGCCCAGGCGGCGGACGGCCGCGAGGCCCTGAGCCTGACCCGCCGGCACGCCCCGGACGTGATCCTGCTGGACGTGCGCATGCCGGGCGTCGACGGCATCTCGGCCCTGCCGCACCTCGTACAGCTGGCGCCCGTACTGATGCTGACGTACAGCCGGGAATCGGAGGTCGTCCGAGAAGCGCTCCTGCTGGGCGCGGGCGGCTACCTGGTCCACGGCGAATTCACGCCGGAGGACCTGGTCCGCGCGGTCCAGGGCGTCCGCGAGGGGAGGGCCCATTTCACGCCGACGGCGGCGAGCGCGCTTCTCGCGGAACTCCGCACCTCTTCGCAACCGCAACGAACTGTGGCACGCTCTCCTGAGCGACTGCACAACTCGGTTCTCTTCGGCCTGAGTTCGAGGGAGGTGGAGATCATGGATCTCATCGCGTCCGGGATGAGCAACCAGCAGATCGCGGCCACCTGCTTCATCAGCGAGAAGACGGTGAAGAACCACATCAACCGCATCTTCGCGAAGCTCCAGAGCACGAGCCGCAGCGAGGCGATAGCGCGCTGGCTGGGAACGGCCCGTCCAGGGGTGAGCGGCCATGGGTAGACGGAGTGCGCAGTGGGTCCGTAATTGGGCCCCGGGACCCTTGGTTATCACCGGTAACTCCCCGTACGGTCCGCAAACCAACAGCGCCACCGGCCCGGGAGGGAACCCCCATGTTGCAGAACACCCTGGCGAGGATGCGGAAGCGGTACGAAACGAACGGCACCCGGGACCGAGGCCAGACGGCCTTCGAATACCTGGGCATCATCCTGGTGGTCGTAGTGATCATCGGCGCAATCGTCGGCACGGGCATCGGCCAGACGATCACCAACCGGATCGCCGCAGCGGTCACCGCGGTCACCGCCGGGAAGTGATCCCGGCGAAGTTTGACGAGCGGGGACAAGCCTTCCCCATCTACATCGTGCTGGTGGCAGGGATGCTCTTCGCCGCATTCGCCTTCTTCGTCTTCGGGCAGGCGGCACTCACGCGCAGTAATGCGCAGGGTGCCGCCGACGCTGCTGCCCTCGCGGCTGCGCGTGATGCCCGAGATCACTTGGTCCCGGGCCTGGACTTCGCGAAGTTCGAACCCGAGGACTGGGAGAGGATCCTTCGTGGGGAGCTGCTGGACTCGACCGGTGCCTGCGCGGAAGCGAGCAGCTTCGCGGCCAAGAACGACGCGTCGGCGACCTGCACTCCGCGGCCGCGCGAGTTCGCGGTCGCGGTGACGACCAATGGGACGGTGGGGAAGTCGGTCGTCCCGGGTACTGACAGCGTGCACGGGCAGGCAAAGGCGACCGCGGCTATCGAGCCGCGCTGCACTCTGGACGCCGCTCCCGCGCCTGCCCCCACCCCGTCCCCGACCGCTACCCAGGGCCCCACTCCGGCGCCGACCCCGGCGCTGCCGGTGACGTTCAAGTGCAAGGGGGGAAAGGCCCTGGTGCTGGACCCTTTGAAGCCCGACCCCTGGCGCAAGCTGGCCAGGACCCTGTTTGACGTGCGCTTGGTCGATTGACAGTGGATGAGAGAAGGAAGCGGCATAGATGAGCACTCGGCACTCGGTGAAGGTCCGCGGGGGAGCGGCCGCAGTAGCCGTGGCGGTTCTGGCGATCACGATGGCCGGATGCGGAGGGGGCGACGACAACAAGCCCAAGGGGCCCCAGAGTCCGTCGTCGAATTCCCAGGGAGCCGCACCTCAGCCGCAGGCACCCAGCGGCAGCCCAGCGCCCACGCCGACCGAAGTGCTCGCCACCGTCAACGGCGAGAGCGGCATGACCCTCACCATCAACTCGGCGGTGCGTGACGCGGGCGGCTTCCTCACGGTCAGCGGCCAGCTGAAGAACACCGGCAGTCAGGCCTTCGCCAGTACTGCGGCGTGGCGGGGCAATGAACTCAACAGCAGTGGAGCCTCGGTCGCGGGTGTCACCTTGGTCGACAAGGCGGGCAAGAAGCGGTACTACGTGCTGCGGGACACCGACGGCAGATGTCTGTGCACGACCGGGCTGACCGTCATCGATGCCGGCCAGACGGTGCCCTTCTTCGCCCAGTTCCCGGTGCCTCCGAACAACACCACTCAGGTGGACTTCAACCTCCCCACCTTCGCCACGGCGACCATCAAAATCTCCGGGTGACCCCATGAATAAACGCCACCGCGTCTCCGCTGCGACAGCAGTCGTCGGTCTCGTCATCGCCGGCGCCCATCTGCTGGGTGCGACCAGCGCCTACGCCGACGACGTGAAGCCGTCCGCACCTCCCGGCACGGAACCCTCCGCCGCCGCGCCGGTGCCCATCGACTCCAACGCGCCCGGCCTGAAGATCCCCCAGGGCGGAACCCTGGCTCCGATCAAGGTGCTGGACATCGCCGAGGTCGTCGAAGACCTCGGCGGTGAGCAGCGGCGGCAGGAGACCAATCAGACCGTCATGATGGCCCTGCAGTCCGAGGTGCTCTTCCCTGAGAACAGCGCCGTCTTCAACGCCCAGGCCGCAGCCCGGATACAGGCCATCGCCAACGAGATCAACACGCAGAAGGCGACCCGCGTCCGGGTCTTCGGGTTCACCGACGACCAGGGCAGCTACGAGCACGGCAAGGAACTCTCCAAGCAGCGCGCCGACGCCGTCCAGGCCGAGCTCGCCAAGACCGTCACCAGCACCGGCGTCATCTACGACGTACGCGGCTACAGCGAGGACTATCCGATCGCCGACAACGGCACCGAGGAAGGCCGCAAGAAGAACCGCCGGGTCGAGATCACCTTCCCCCGCACCACCCCCGCCGGCGGCAACTAGGGCCTGCTCCCGGCCCGCATCAGCGCCGACGCCGCCGCCCCCGCGCGGCGGGCCGGCTCCGGGCCGGGGTCCAGGGCCGCCACCACCGTCGCGCCCTCGACCAGGATCAGCAGCTGGTCCGCCAGGGCAGGACGCCCGGGCCCGGCGGCCTCCGCCAGCAGCGCCCGCAGCTCCGCCTTGTGGCGGCGTACGACGTCCAGCACCGCGGCGGGGCCGGTACCCAGCTCCCCGTACGCGTTCAGGAACGCACAGCCCCGGAAGTCCGGCTCCGAGAACCACTGCGCCAGCCACTCGAAGACCGCCTCGACCGCCCCGTCCGGATCGGCGGCCTCCGCCACCGCGCCGCGAAGGCTCGCAGTCCAGCGCCGGTCGCGGCGGTCGAGGTAGGCCGTGACCAGGGCTTCCTTGGCCGGGAAGACCTTGTAGAGCCGCTTGAGCGGCACGCCCGACTCCGTGCGGATGCGGTCCATGCCGACGGCCTGGATGCCCTCGGCGTAGAACAGCACCTCCGCCGCGTCCAGCAGCCGCGTCCGGGCCTCTTCGTCGTCCATGAAGGCAGCGTAGCTCAGGATCGCTTGCGTCGAGAACGACCGTTCTCTAGAGTCGAGAACGACCGTTCTCTAATTCTCTCCACCGAGGTGACCGCCATGGCCGACCCCGCCGTCGTACGCCCGCCCCTCCCGCCCTTCACCGAGGAGACCGCCCGCGCCAAGGTCCAGGCCGCCGAGGACGCCTGGAACAGCCGCGACCCCGAGCGCGTCGCCCTCGCCTACACCGAGAACTCGTTCTGGCGAAACCGCGACCGCTTCCTCAGCGGCCGGGACGAGATCCGCGAGTTCCTCGCCGAGAAGTGGGAGCGCGAGCTCGACTACCGGCTCCGCAAGGAGCTGTGGGCCTACACCGGAAACCGGATCTCCGTCCGCTTCGAGTACGAGTGGCACGACGCCTCCGGCCAGTGGTGGCGCAGCCACGGCAACGAGCAGTGGGAGTTCGACGGCAACGGGCTGATGCGCCGCCGCGAGGCCAGCATCAACGACATCCCGATCACCCCCGAGGACCGCCGCCTCACCTGATCCGCGGCCAGGTGTGCCGCCCCCCGCCCCGCGGTATGTGTCTGCGCGAGCACTCAAACCCCCGGACCCCCCCGTGAGGAGACTCGGCATGGCGGCACGGGCTCGCGTGAACGGCGTGGACCTCTACTACGAGGTCATGGGCGAGGGCGAGCCCCTGGTCCTCGTCCACGGCTCGTGGGTCGACCACGAGACCTGGCAACTCGTGGTCCCCCGCCTCGCGCGGTCGTTCCGCGTACTGGTCTATGACCGGCGCGGCCACAGCCGTAGCGAGCGCCCGCCGGGCCAGGGCAGCCGGCGCCAGGACGAGGACGACCTCGCGTCCCTCATCGAGATCCTCGGCGCCCCGGCCCACGTGGCCGCGAACTCCTTCGGCGCCTCGACCGCCCTCGGCCTCGCCACCCGCCGCCCCGAGCTGCTGCGCAGCCTGACCGCGCACGAGCCCCCGCTCATGGGCGTTGTGGGCGACGGGGACCGGGAGCTCCGCCCGGTGCTCCAGGCGATGGAGGCCGCCCTCGACGGCGTCCTCACGGCCCTGCGCGCGGGCGAGGACCGGGCGGGGGCGCAGCGGTTCGTGGACGAGGTCGTCATCGGCCCCGGCGCCTGGGAGCAACTGCCGGACCGAGCGCGCGAGACGCTCACCGCGAACGCCCCCACGTTCGCGGACGAACACGGCGACCCGGACTGGGCGCGCCTCGACCTCACCCGCCTGGCCGGCTTCCCGGGCCCCGCGCTGCTGACGTTCGGCAGCGAGAGCCCGCCGTGGTTCCCGGTGATCGTCGGCAAGCTCGCGACCGCGCTCGGCGGCCGGGCGCGGATGCGGACGCTGGTGGGGGACGGCCACGTCCCCCACCTCACCCACCCCGACCGCTACGCCGACGACCTCACCGAGTTCATCGCCGCCTCGGCCTCCTGAGCGGCGTCGGAGCGTGGGGCCGCTCGTCCTGTCTCGGGTCGTGTTGCCCGCGTTCACTTCATCGGGCGGGTGGCCCCCGGACACCCCCTAGGACTTGCGTAAGACCTGATAGGCCGTCTGTGCAGTTCGGAAATGTCCACCGGCCGAGCCTGCCAGGCAGGACTCCACGCCTGACTCGATGATGTTGGCGGCAGTCGCCGCTGGGCGCACAGCTCGGCGGCGGATCTGGGCCCAGGGCCCGGGAAGCGCGAGACGCGACAGGCAGGAGATGCCCATGAACACCACCTCAGCTGAGTGTGCCGAGAACGCCGCCCAGTATTCGGTCAAGAGATCGAGACGGGCGCGACGGCAACACCGTGCCTGGGTGGTGGGCGCCGCGGCTGTGTTGTGCACGGCGCTGCTGCCCGGCATCACCCTGCACGCCTCTGCGGACTCGCACGCCGATCGCGCTTACGTGGCCAACGCCGACGGCGACACGGTGTCGGTGATCGATCTCAAGACCAAGAAGGTCACCGACACCATCGCCGTTGGCGACGCCCCTGTCGACGTCGCGGTGGACCCGACCCGGAGCCGCGCCTACGTGACCAACGCCGGCGACGACAACGTGTCGGTGATCGACACCAAGACCAACGAGGTCATCGCCAGCATCCCCGTCGGCGACAAGCCGCGCGACGTGGCGGTTGACCCGGCCCGGGGCCGCGCCTACGTGACCAACAACGGTGATGACAACGTGTCGGTGATCGACACCAAGACCAACAACGTCATCGCCACCATTGCCGTCGGCGACGTTCCCTGGGGTGTGGCACTGGACGTAGCCCGGAACCGCGCTTTCGTGACCAACCAGCAGAGCGGTTCGGTATCGGTGATCGACACCAATACCTACACGGTGATCACCTCCATTCCCGTAGGCCTCGCCCCACGCGGTGTGGCGGTGGACTCGAAGCGTGCCCGCGTCGACGTGGCCAACCAGTCGAGTGACACCGTGTCGGTGATCAATTCCAACAGCAACCTCGTCACCGCCACCATTCCCGTCGGCGACGGACCGTTCGCGGTGGCGGAAGACCCCACCCGTGCTCTCGCCTACGTGGCCAACGTCTTCAACAGCACGGTGTCGGTGATCAACACCACGTCCAACGCCGTGATCGCCACGATCCACGTCGGCAACGGCCCGAGCGGGATCGCCTTGGACCGGAGAGGTGACCGTGTCTACGTGACCAACTACGACGACGACAACGTGTCGGTGATCAACGCCAGGACCGACACGGTCGTCGACACCATTCCCGTCGGCGACGGACCGATTGGAATCGACATCCTTCCCGGTGCTTCGCAGGCGAAGCACCCGTAAGACCGGACGTAGCGGCGCCCGGCTTCTTACGGTGGCCTGCCCGGCCCGACCCCCGGAGCCCGGATCTTCTCCGGAACCGGCCTTGAACTGGGTGCAGTCCGCCCGCTGACCCGGTGTGACGGCCGGGACAGCGGGCGGCGGCAGGTCGGTGCGGGCACCCGCCGCATCCGCCGCGGCCTGCCATAAGCGCCCTAGTCGGCCAGCAGGTGATCGGCCTTGCCGGCCTTGATGTCCCGGATCATTTGCCGGAGCGCGTCCGCCGTGTCGCTGAGGTACGCCGCCTCCTGACCCGCCACAGCGATGTAACTCCGCCCTTCCCCGTCCACCCCGATCCGGTAGCAGCTCGCCCCTTCGCCGCAGAAGGCTTCCTCCCACGTGATGTCGGCCATCGTGTCCCCTCAGAGTTCGCGAGCCAGTCGGTGGATGAAGTCCCGCGATGGGCTCGGCGGCAGGCTGATCCGCTCCATCCAGTCCAACTGGGCACGGTATTTCGATAGTTGCGCCTCGGTGTGCAGGAATTCGGCGCCGTGCGCGCTGTCGATCTGCACGGTATCGAGTTGCGGCACCGGCCCCTCCAGGTAGTTGACCGTCTGGCCCGCGCCCGGGAACCCCTCCGCCTCGAAGGTCAGGACGCGCAGGACGACGTTGTCCCGTTCCGATGCGCGGAGCAGGTGTTCCAACTGTGCCCGCGCCACCTTGCGCCCACCGAACCGCATGCGCAGCGCCGCCTCGTGGACGACCGCAACGTACTCGGGTGCCGACTCCCTTTCCAGTACCTGCTGGCGCTCCAGCCGGTGGGCCAGGCGCAACGCGACCTCCTGATCCGGGAGGGCGGGCACGACGAATCGGAACAGGGCGAGGGCGTGATCGCTGGTCTGGAGGAGCCCGGGAACATGAACCGAGTGGGTGCACCGCATGCGAGTGGCGCGGGCTTCCATCTCGGCGATGTCGAGCATCGCGGCCGACAGTGAGCCCCGGTAGCGCTCCCACCAGCCACGCCCCTGTGGCTGCGCCATGGAGACGAGTGCGCTGATGTACGGCTCGTCCGCGCAGTCGCAATGACAGGCCAGCGTCCGCAGTCGCTCCTCGCTGATGGCCCGGATGCCCTGCTCGATCGCGGAGATCTTGGAACGGTCGATGCCGAGAAGTCCTGCTGCGGATACGGCGGATACGTCAGCGGCCAGCCTCAATCTGCGCAGCTCGGCGCCCAGTCGCTTCTGTCGTTCGGTCGGCAAGGTCCGTTCGGCCATGGAAGCAGTCTGCCGTGTCGCGGTTACTCGCAGCCAGGGGTGGGTCAATCACCTTGATCAGGTGGTCAATTGTCCACCCGACTCGCTACATTGGGTAACGCACCGCTCACGCAACGGGAGTTGAAGTGCATTGCCGCGGCATGCTCATGCCCAGGCGACGGGCCACCACCCCACGGCGGAGCCACTCGCAACCACAGGGAGTTCGCGATGCTCAATCCCTTCATGCAGTCGACCCAGAGCCGATTCGACGTCTGTCCGAGCACGCCACCCGCGCCCGACGGGGAAGTGCCGCCCTCGCCGGATGCGCTGATGTGCAGCCTGACCGTGCCCGGGGAGGCGTACAGCGGGCAGATCGCGCGGCGGACCGTACGGTCCGTACTCCACGCACATCGGCTCGATGCGCTTGCCGTCGCCGCCGAGCAAGTCACCGGCGAACTGCTCGCCGCCTCCTGGCACTTGGATCCCGGGCGCAGTCTCTACCTCTCCGTCCGGTACCGGGACGACGCGCTGCGGCTCACCGCTTACGACGGGCACGCGACCCACTCCCACCCTCGGCTCGCCGCCCACTGCGAGGCGCGGCGGCGGGCCACCCTGCGTCTGATGGCCGCCGTCGTGCGCGAGTGCGGCGGGTCCTGGGGCTTCGGCGAGTCCCGCGAACCCGGCGGCGGCACCCGCACCTGGGCAACCCTCCCCCGAGCCGGTGCGCTCGGTTACCTCGCCGCCTGACCCCTGACCCTGACAGTGAGGATCCCCCCCCCAGGCCCGAACGCCATCCCGGGGGGTCATCTCCTCGTTGCCCCCAATCCCGTCAGGGCTTGGGTGACCAAGTCTGCCTGGTGGGTGGTGCCTTGGAGGTTGGGGTGGAGGACCGTGCAGGCTTCGCCGGTGGCGGGGATTCTGCGGCAGAGGTCGGAGGGCGGGTCGGTCTGGGTGCCAGAGCCGGTGAGGTTGTCCTTGATGCCGTACATCCACCGCTGGTCCGCCGCCGCGCAGACGCCGTGGCCGGTGCTGGAGGTGTACGTGTCCACGTAGACGGCGCCGGCGCGTTGCGCCTGGGTGCGCAGGACGGTGTTGACCCGGCGTTCCAGGGCGTCGAGGAAGGGCATGTCCCCCTTGGTGATGGTGCCGAGCTGACGCCAGGACCCGAAGGAGCAGCCGGTGCTGTCGGCGACGACGGCCGGGTATCCGACGACCGCCACCTTGGCGTGGGGTGCCCGGGTCCGGATGTCCTTGAGGGTGGTGGCGAAGTCCGCTTCCAGGGCGGCCATTCGGCCGTCGAGCCAGCTGGTGCCGGAGCCGCGGGTGTAGTGGGTGGAGCAGGGGCTGCCGGTTCCGAAGGACGCGATGCCCTGCTCGACGCACTTCGTGACGATGTCGACGAAGCCGACGGAGTTGCCGCCGATCCCGAGGGTGACGAGGTCCGTGGCGGCGGTGACGGCCTTGATCTGGGCCGGCCGGGCGGACCAGCCGGCCTTGGGCGGCACGGACGGGGGGCCGGTGAACTCGGTCTGTGGCTCCAGGACGCCGGCTCTGACCTCGGCGGCCGAACAAGTGACGTCGGTGAGGCGGACGTTGAGACGGCGGGCGGTCTGCTGCGGATAGCTGAGGGTGGAGCGGCCGCAGCCGTCATCGGCGGCCCAGGGCCGGACGAAGGCGCCCGCGCTGTACGAGTCGCCGAGCGCGGTGTAGTCGAGCGGAGCGGGGGGTGGTGCGGCCGTGGCCGGGGCGGTGGTGGTCAGGGTCATGAGGGCGAGGGCGCTCATGAGTGCGTACCTGGCGCGGAATGGCATGGCGGCGTCCTTGGCTCAGGCGCCGTACCGGCCGATCCGGGTGGCGCACATCACTCAAGGTAGCCGTTTTGATTACGGAGAGTAGTGTTCAGGTGTCCAAACCCCCGGATCGGGTGAACAGCCGGCCGTGACGGTCAAGAAGTAGGCCGGCCTCCGTCCTCAGGACGCCTGGTGGGCCTGGGTGATGAGCTCCGTCGCGACCTCCAGGGCCGCCAGTCGGGTCTCCTCCGGGTCGCCCTCCACGTGCTGGAGGAACATCATCCCCGCGTGCAGGGTGAACAGTGCGCTCACGCACCGCACCTGGTCCGTCAGCGGCCCGTCCTCGGTCCGCAACAGCTCCACCAGCGTGAACAGTCGGCGCTTGACGGTCTCGCCGATGCTCAGCTCCCGCATCGTCGCCTGGTTCTCCTGCATGAAGCGGTACAGCGGCGCGCCCGCCGCCATCGCCTCGCTGTAGCGCCGCAGCACCTCGCGCTTCGTCTCCAGCGTCCGCGGCTGCTGCTTCGCCCAGTCGATCAGCTCGTCTATCGGCCTGGTCAGGTCCTCGAAGACGCTGATGATGATGTCTTCCTTGGTCTTGAAGTGGTAGTACAGCGCCGCCTTCGTCACCTCAAGCCGCTCCGCGATCTCGCGCAGCGAAGTCTTCTCGTACCCCTGCTCGGCGAAGAGTTCCAGTGCGACGTCCTGGATGCGCTGGCGCGTGTTGCCGCGGCGCGCCTGCGGACTGCTGCTGGACATGGCTCTCCCCAAACTACTTACTTGACGCCCGGCTAGTGACGGGTCTACCTTCCCCAGTGTAGTCAACTAGCCGGGCGGCAAGTAAGGGTCCGGAGCGCATGGGTAAACGGGGAGTGACATGGCTGAAAACACAAACACGGCGGAGATCTCTGAGGAGGTGAAGCCGCGCAGCGTCCGTGTCGTCCTCATGGCTCTCATGATCGCAATGCTCCTCGCCATGCTCGACAACATGATCATCGGTACGGCGATGCCGACGATCGTCGGCGAGCTCGGCGGCCTGGAGCACCTCTCCTGGGTGGTCACCGCGTACACGCTGGCCACCGCCGCCTCCACCCCCATCTGGGGCAAGATCGGCGACATGTACGGGCGGAAGGGCTCCTTCCTCACCTCCATCGTGATCTTCCTGATCGGCTCCGCGCTCAGCGGCATGGCCCAGGACATGGCCCAGCTGATCGGCTTCCGTGCCGTCCAGGGCCTCGGTGCCGGCGGTCTGATGGTCGGTGTCATGGCGATCATCGGCGACCTGATCCCGCCCCGTGAGCGCGGCAAGTACCAGGGCATGATGGCCGGTGTGATGGCCCTCGCCATGATCGGCGGACCGCTGGTCGGCGGCACCATCACCGACCACCTGGGCTGGCGCTGGTCCTTCTACATCAACCTGCCGCTCGGCGCCGTCGCGCTCGCGATGGTCACCGCCGTCCTGCACCTGCCGAAGAAGACCGGGGCGCAGCGGCCGAAGATCGACTACCTGGGTGCGGCCCTGCTGACCGTCGCCATCACCTCCACCGTGCTCGTCACGACCTGGGGCGGCACCGAGTACGCCTGGGGCTCCGGCCAGATCATCGGCCTGATCGTCGTCGGCATCCTGTCGATCGCCGCCTTCCTCTTCGTCGAGACCAAGGCCGCCGAGCCGGTCATGCCGCTGCACATCTTCCGCAGCCGCAACTTCACGCTCATGTCGGTCATCGGCTTCCTCGTCGGCTTCGCGATGTTCGGCGGCGTGCTCTACCTCCCGCTCTTCCAGCAGTCGGTCCAGGGCGCCTCCGCCACCAACTCCGGCCTGCTGCTCCTGCCGATGCTGCTCTCGATGATGGTCGTCTCGCTGATCGCGGGCCGGGTCACCACCAGCAGCGGCAAGTACAAGATCTTCCCGATCATCGGCGGCGCGCTCATGGTCGTGGGGCTCTTCCTGCTCTCCCAGATGGACACCGACACCAGCCGTCTGATGTCCGGCGTCTACATGGCCATCCTCGGTGCCGGCCTCGGCTTCCTGATGCAGATCACCATGCTGGTCGCGCAGAACAGCGTGGACATGAAGGACATGGGCGTCGCGTCCTCCTCGGCCACCCTCTTCCGTACGCTCGGCGGCTCGTTCGGCGTGGCCCTGATGGGCTCGCTGTTCACCAGCCAGGTCACCCAGACCATGACCGACCGGCTGGGTCCGGGTGCCGCCAAGGCCGCGGGCTCGGCCCAGCTCGACGCGGCCAGCCTGGCCAAGCTGGAGCCGACGATCCGCGACGCCTACCAGCACGCGGTCGCCGCCGGTACGCACTCGGCGTTCCTCCTCGGCGCGGTTGTCGCCGTACTGGGCTTCGTGGCGGCCTGGTTCGTCAAGGAGGTCCCGCTGCGGGGCGCGGGTCCGGCCAAGGCCGACGACGCGGCCGACGACAACGCGGCGCAGGCCCAGGCGGCGTCCCTCGCCCACTGATCACTCGCTCACCAGCCCGGCCCCGGCGGACCTTCCGCCGGGGCCGGGTTTTTTCATGGGCTGAAGCCGTGGCTCGTGGGGTAGGTGAGTACGTGTGATGCAGGGGAGGTTGATCTGGTTCCGTCCTGTTTCAGGTGGGGTCCAAATCGGGAGGATCAAGGACCAAGGTCCTATTAGCTGGATTTTATGGGGGAATTGGCGGGAACCCGTCTGCTTCACCGGTCGTCCTGGAAGGCAGAGCGCACACAGAAACGGACGGGGAACGGACGGGGAGGGGACGGTTCATGGGCTTCATGGCGCGCGCGAACAGGCAGGGCATCCGGGCCGGGGCGGTCGTCGTGGCGGCAGCCGCCGCGGTGGCCGGGACGGTGTGGGGAGTGGCAACCCTCGTCGGACCGGGCCAGGGGACCGGACAGCAGCCCGCGCACGAGAACGTGTCACGCCGGACCGGCAGCCCCGACGACGGTGCGAAGAACGACGGCGCGAAGAACGGTGGCGCGCCGCAGTCGCGAATACCCGACGGCATAGCCCACGCCTCCGAAAGCGGAGGCAATGCGGTCAACATCACCATCGACGACGGCCCGGACCCCCAGTGGACCCCCAAGGTCCTCGACGTACTGAAGAAGTACGACGTGAAGGCGACCTTCTGCATGATCGGACCGCAGGCCAAGGCCCACCCCGACCTGGTCAAGCGCGTCGTCGCGGCCGGCCACCGGCTCTGCGACCACACCATGGACCACAACACGGCCATGGACAAGAAGCCCGTCGCCTACCAGGAGCAGCAGATCCTGGAGGCGAAGAAGATGATCGAGGACGCGGCGGGCGGCGGCGCCGAGGTGGAGTACTACCGCGCCCCCGGCGGCGCGTTCACCCCCGACAGCCGCCGCATCGCCGCCGCGAACGGCATGCGCCCGCTCGGATGGAACGTCGACACCAAGGACTTCGGGAAGCCCGGCGTCGCCGCCATCGTCAACGCGGTCAAGAGCGAGATGGGCAACGGCCCGACCGTCCTGTTCCACGACGGTGGCGGCAACCGCTCCCAGACCGTCGCGGCCCTCGACCAGGTGCTGGACTGGCTGAAGGACCAGGGCCGCCCCACCGGATTCCCCGTCCGCACCGCCCCGGATGGCTCCTGACACGCCGTCCGGTGGCGAACGGGTGAAGGTCGCCGCCCCGGCGCCGCCCGCGGTGTTCCCTGGTCGTGTACGCAGCCCCGCACGGAGTTCGTACGCAGCCCGTACGAGATCCGTACGCAGCCCTCGTACGGGAGAGCCCGTACGACCGCCCCAGGAGGCCCCCGTGATTTCACCGGACCAGTTGTCCGACCCCGCCGTCCGCGCCTTCGTCATCGCCGTCAACGCCGGCGACCGCAGCGCCTTCCAGGCCGCCCTCACCCCGGGCGCGACCATGTCCGACGACGGTTCGGACCGGGACATCGCCCAGTGGGCCGAGAAGGAGATCTTCTCCTCCGGCGGGCACATGGAGGTCGACAAGGAGTCCGACGGCGGCCTCGCCCTCATCGTCAACTACCGCAACGACACCTGGGGCGAGATGCGCACCGCCTGGCGGTTCGTCACCGAAGGCGGCCGCATCAGCCGCTTCGAGACGGGTCAGGCCTGAGCCGCAGCCCGCGTCGTCCGCGGCGGATCCCGTACGGGTGAAAGCGCGCCCCGCCTCGTTTCAGCCCGCCGCGGTCCCCGTTGGGCCGGGCATGAAGCGCACCCGTACCGCCGTTCTCGCCCTCGCGACCGCCGCGGCGGCCCTCGCCCCGGTCCTCGGCCAGGCCGCCGCCACCGCCGCGGACGGCACGTACCTCCAGGACCCGGCAGGCGGCGAGAAGGCGATGAAGTCGCAGTGGACCAAGGACGAGATGCACAAGGTGGAAGGGCAGTTCCGCTTCTACCCCGGAGTGCAGTACAAGACGGTCACCCGCCCCGGCCCCTCGGGCGCCCCCGACTTTGAGCGGAAGGTCGCCGACCCCAAGACCCTCGCGTGGCAGCCGTCGTTCGACTTCGGCTGGGCGGTGTCGGACTCGACGCTGGTGAAGAAGGCCGTGACCACCAAGGACGGCAAGCACCCGATCGTCGTGCACGCCGTGCTGCGGCGCTCCTCGGACCACGCCAAGGCGGTCGAGGTGCACCAGGAGCTGGCCGACCGGCCGGCGACGGGGCGCGCCAAGGTCCCGGGCGGCAAGCGGATCGCCTGCGACACGGGTGAGTACACGGTGGAGTGGTCGGTCACGCGCTCGGGCTACGGGACGCTCACGGGCACGCTGCGCTGGGACTCCAGCTGCGAGCAGTACCGGACGGCGTTCTCGAATGAGAACGGCAAGGTCTGACCCTGAGGCGGGGGAAAGAGGGAAAGAAGGGGAGGGGAGAAGAGGGAGAGGGCCGGCCGCCCCGCGCACCTTGTGGGTGGTCGGTGGCGACTGGTCCGCGGCCTTGGATCAAGAGCCGTAGCAGCCATTCTGTCGCACGGGGTGGGGTGAGACAGGGTCGAAAGTCCCGTGTCGGACGGGATGTTCAGCAGTTTCAGCAGTTTCCGCAGTCGGCGCCGCTTCGGTCAGTGCTTCTTCCTGGTCTCCTCGTTCGCCTTGGCGGCGATCTCCTCCAGGACGCTCTTCGCGTCGCCGTTCGGCTCCACGGCACGGCCGATGTTGCGCTTGATGGTGTCGCTGACCGTCACCCACGACGGGTCGTTCACCGGGTACAACTGCGCACCGCGCAGAGCGGTCAGGAAGAACTGGTCGTTGCTGTCGAGGCCGCTGCCGGAGGGGTTGCGGGAGGCCGAGACGGTCGACGGCAGCAGGTGGTAGCGGCCCGCGAAGTCCGTCAGGTTCTTGTCCTGGTAGATGAAGTCCAGGAACTTGCCGATCTCCACGCGCTTGCCGTGTTGCTTGAACGCCATCATCCAGTCGGCGACGCCCACGGCCGGCGTGCTCTCCCCGGAGCCGAGGGTGTCCGAGACCGGCATGGGCGCGGTGCGGACGTCGATGCCCTTGGCGCGGGCCTCGTGCAGGAGCTGCGGATAGCCGTTCAGCATGCCGACCTCGCCGCGGGTGAACGCGGCGAATGCGTCGGCGCGGTTGAGCTGGGACGGCGGAACGGGCCCGGTCAGGCCGGGGCCGACCAGGTTGTCCTTGAGCCAGCGGAAGGTCTGGATGTTCTGGTCGGAGGCCAGGTTGTAGTTGCCGCTGCTGTCGGCGTAGCCGCCGCCGTTGCTGAGCTCCCAGATCATCGCCTCGGCGTGCGCCTCCTCCGGGCCCAGGGGGAGGGCGTACGGGTACTTCACGCCCTTCTCCTTGAGCGCCTTGGCGGCGGACTTCAGGTCGGACCAGTTCTTGGGCTCGCTGACGCCGGCCTGCTTGAAGAGGCCCTGGTTGTAGAAGAGGAGCCGGCTGCTCGCCACCCAGGGCAGGCCGTAGAGGGTGCTGCCGACGGAGCCGGCCTCGGCCAGCGGCTGGAGGAAGTTCGCCTCGGCGGTGACCGAGAGGAGTTCGTCCGCGGAATAGAGCTTGTCCTGAGCCGCGAAGTCCGAGTACGAGCCCATGAGGGCCATGTCCGGCGCATTGCCGGTCTTGACCATACGGGAGACCTCGCGGTCGATGTCGGCCCAGGGCAGGAGCTGGACCTCGACCTTGATACCGGGGTTGGCGTTGGTGAAATCCTTCGTCACCTTGTCCCAGAAGGCCTTGGAACTGGTGGCCTGGGTGTCCCCGTATTCCGCGGCGACCAGGTGGAGCGTACCGCTGTCACCTGCACTGTTGCCTGAATCGCCGCATCCGGACAGTGGTATCAGCAGACCGAGCACGACCGCGGTCGTACTCGGGCCGAAGATTCTTCGTTGCACGGGTGTATTCCCCTGAATTTCTTTTGAGTCCCGTTACTACTTATGAGTTGCTCCGGGCTGGGGTGTCCGTCCGTGGCCCGTTGGCCGGAATTCTCTCCTGCGTGGGGGCGGTTGATTCCATTGGGGCGGAACTTGTGGTCAATGCTCCAAGTGCGGCTTTTCCGGCTGGTGTTTTCCGATATGTGATCAACAAATCGGACGCGCGTAGACATGCCGAATGGCCCGATTCCAGCCCATTGGGGCTGTGGAACGGGTCGGGGTCCGGATCAGGTCAGTCGGCGAACTCGCCCGCGTACGGGTCGGGCTCACCCGTCTCGGGGTTGCGGCCCTCCTGCCAGCGGCGCTGGGCCTTGCGCCAGTGCACGAAGCTGAGGTGCCCGCCGTCCCAGAAGGTGATGCTGACCGGGCTCATGTCGAACTCGTCGGAGCAGAGCCGGTACAGGAACTCCGCCATGCCGTACGGGTAGACGGCGAAGGCGTCGGCGGTGTGCCGGCCGACCACCAGGACGGGCCAGCGGTCCGGATCGGGGTCGGAGGTGAGCCAGCAGAGGATGTCGGAGCCGCCGGTGACCCCCCACGCGATGATCGACTCGGGGTCGAAGCCGAAGGCGGCCCGGCCGCCCTCCGCCTCCCAGAGCTGGCGGGCGTTGGAGGTCTCCTCGCCCATCTCGGCCGGGTCCCACTGGAGACCGGGCTTGGGGAGGGGGAGGAGGATGCTGGCCTCGCCGTTGATGGAGCCGGCGCCGAAGCGGCCCATGAAGGCGATGAAATCGGCCGGGAACCGGGTGTGCCAGGCGGCTTCGGCAGCCGGCCAGTCGATGTCCTCGTCGGCGCCGTGCGTCGCCGGCATGATCTGCTCCAGCGCCTTGATCCGCGCGTTCTCCGTCATGCCGCTCCCCTGAGACCCCAGCTCAACCGCCCCAACCTACCGCCGGGGCCGCGCGGAGCCTAGTGGCGGCCCAGAGGCGTCCCGCCGTCCGGTCCCTCGATGGCCAGCCGGGCCCCGACGCGCAGGCCCCAGGCGGCCATGGCACCGGCCTCGGCCTCCAGGACGTGCCGGGAGCGGAGCCGGGGGAGGCCGAGGCGGTTCGGGGGCATGGTGGTCAGGGCGATGACGCGCAGGCGGCGGTCGAGGTACGCCACGTCGATCGCGAACCGCATCCGGAACGTGTGCACGCTGCCGGCCGGGGTGAGGAGCAGGGCGGCGCCCGGTATGCCGTCGCGGCCGAGGAGCCCGCGGGTGCGGGCGCGGTAGGAGGCCGCGATCTCCAGGGGTACCGCCGGCAGGTCCGGCCCGAGCCGGAGGAGGCCGTTGCTGGTGGTCATGGCGGCAGGGTAGGGGTGGTTGGGCCCCCGGGCCCATGCAGGTGCCGGTGTCTGCGCCTACGGTCGGCGGATGGGCCTGTTCGTGATCACCGCCGCCGCGGTCGCCTACGGGGTGGCCGCGGGGCTGCTGCTGCCGCGGGCGGCGTACCGCCTGTCGGTCGAGCCGGACGCCGCGTGGCGCGACCGCTGCCCCGAGGGCCACCCCATCCCCGGCTGGCTGGGCCTACCGCACTGCCGCGACGCCGGACACGCCGCGCCCGCCCGCCCTCGCCATGTGTACGGAGTGGGCCTCGGGTGGGCCGCCGGGATCGCCGGGGTGGTGTGCGGGGGGCTGGCGTGGGCCGGTGGGGGGCGGCCCGAGGGGGTCGTGTTCGTGGCGGCGGTGCCGGTGCTGCTCCTGCTCGGGATCGTGGACCTCGCCGTACAGCGGCTGCCCGATGTGCTGACCCTCCCCCTCGCCGGAGCCCTGGCCGCCGGGCTCGGGGGCGCGGCCCTCGTACCCGGCGCCGGGGGGTCCTGGACGGGGGCGCTGATCGGCGGGGGCGCGCTCGCGGGGGCGTACCTCCTGCTGTACCTCATCAACCCCGCCGGCCTGGGCTTCGGCGACGTCAAGCTGGCGCTGGCGCTCGGGGTCACTCTTGGGTGGTACGGCTGGGGGGTATGGGCCGCCGGAGCCTTCCTCGGGTTCCTCTACGGCGCCCTGTACGGGCTCGCCCTTGTGCTGCGGGGCCCCGGAGGCCGCCGGACGGCGTTCGCGTTCGGCCCCTTCATGGCCGCCGGAGCCCTCACCGGAGTGCTGCTGGGCGGTTTCGGAGCGTAATCATCTTGCGCCGATGCACGCATCAGGCTTTACGAAGGGTTATGGTGGAACCCCCCCCTCGGGCCGGTCCGTATCCCCCCCACGGACCGGCCCGTTTTTTGTTTCCACCACCCCACGCGCAAAAGCGCAGGTCAGCCGCGCTGGGCCCAGATGTTCGTGCCGGGGGTGGACACCGCGAAGGAGTCGATCTCCTTCAGCTCCTCCTCCGACAGCGGCGCACCGCCCAGTGCCGCCACGTTCTGCTCCAGCTGGGACACGCTCGAAGCGCCGATCAGCGCCGAGGTCATCCGCTCGTCCCGGAGCACCCAGTTCAGCGCCAGCTGCGCCAGCGACTGCCCGCGGCGCGCCGCGATCTCGTTCAGGCCGGCCAGGCGGCGGACCACGTCGTCCGAGAGCAGATCCGGGCTCAGGGACTTGCCCGCGGCCGCCCGGGAGCCCTCCGGGATGCCCTTCAGGTACTTGCCGGTCAGCAGCCCCTGCGCGAGCGGCGCGAAGGAGATGCAGCCCATGCCGGCCTCCTCCAGGGTGTCCAGCAGCCCGTCCTCCTCCGTCCAGCGGTTGATCATGGAGTACGAGGGCTGGTGGATGAGCGGGCGGATGCCCATCTCGCGCAGGATCCGCGCCGCCTCGGCCGTCTGCTCGGCCGTGTACGAGGACACGCCCACGTACAGCGCCTTGCCCTGCTGGACCGCGGACGCGAGCGCGCCCATGGTCTCCTCCAGCGGGGTCTCCGGGTCGAAGCGGTGCGAGTAGAAGATGTCGACGTAGTCCACGCCCATGCGCTTCAGCGAGGCGTCGAGCGAGCTCATCAGGTACTTGCGGCTGCCCCACTCGCCGTACGGCCCCTCGTGCATGAAGTAGCCGGCCTTGGTGGAGAGGATCAGCTCGTCGCGGTACGGGGCGAAGTCCTGTGCGAAGAGCTTCCCGAAGTTCAGCTCGGCCGATCCGGGGGGCGGGCCGTAGTTGTTCGCCAGGTCGAAGTGGGTGACGCCGAGGTCGAAGGCCCGGCGCAGGATCGCCCGCTGGGACTCCAGGGACTTGTCGTCGCCGAAGTTGTGCCAGAGGCCGAGGGAGATGGCGGGGAGCTTGAGGCCGCTGTGGCCGGTGCGCCGGTAGTCCATGGAGTCGTAGCGCGAGGGCTCTGCCCGATAGGGATTGTTATCAGTCACGTTGTCCTCCCTATCACGGACTTGTGACAGACCGAGTTGGGTACCCGATCCCGCCGCGCAGTAATGTGGCGGACCGGGGGAGGACCGCAATTCGCACGGGGGCATTGCACGGAGGGGCTCGAAGATCGTGAAGCTGCGCGACCTGGTGTACAGGCTCTACGCACGCCGGGTGGAAGGCCGCCTCGACCATGACGCGTCGCCCAAGCACATCGGCGTGATCCTGGACGGGAACAGGCGCTGGGCGAAGGCGTCCGGAGGTACGACGGAGCAGGGCCATCAGGCGGGGGCCGACAAGATCTCCGAGATGCTGGGCTGGTGCACCGAGACGGACGTCGAGGTCGTCACCCTGTGGATGCTGTCCACGGACAACCTGGACCGGCCGGAGGTCGAGCTCCGCCCGCTGCTCAACATCATCGAGAACACCGTCCGGGGCCTCGCCGCGGACGGCCGCTGGCGCGTCCACCACGTGGGCAACCTCGACATCCTGCCCGCGCAGACCCAGTCCGTGCTCAAGGAGGCCGAGCAGGCCACCCACGACGTGGACGGGATACTGGTCAACGTCGCCGTCGGCTACGGCGGCCGCCAGGAGATCGCCGACGCGGTCCGCTCGCTGCTGCTGGAGCACGCGGAGAAGGGCACCTCCTTCGAGGAGCTCGCCGAGATCCTCGACATCGACCACATCGCCGAGCACCTCTACACGCGCGGCCAGCCGGACCCGGACCTCGTGATCCGCACCAGCGGTGAGCAGCGGCTGTCCGGATTCATGCTGTGGCAGAGCGCGCACTCGGAGTACTACTTCTGCGAGGTGTTCTGGCCGGCCTTCCGCAAGGTCGACTTCCTGCGGGCACTGCGCGATTACGCCGCCCGCCACCGGCGCTACGGAGCCTGACGGCCGGGCGGGCTGACGCCCCCTCGGCCCCGGCCGTCCCCCCTGCAAGGCCTTCACCAGGGATTCACCGAGCGTCCGTCATATGCCATGGCATGGCCGGGCCTGATCGGGGAATATCCCTTTCAGGTCGATGCCCGATCCACGGGTGTCGAGTCTCAGCGGGCGACATGGGGTCGTCCGCCCGGGAGGCCCTTTGCACCAGGACGCACGTGCGGTTCGCACGGACGGAGTGGGAGGGCCGGAAATCGGCCCCGCAGGGGTGCCGATGACCGGTCCGGTCTTCATGGCCCGACCTCTTCCGAGGGGGTACGTCCTTCCGTGGTGACCAGCACAAAGCGCCGCCTGCCCGACAGGCGGACCTATGTCCTCGACACCAGCGTCCTGCTGGCAGACCCCAACGCGATCACGCGCTTCGACGAGCACGAGGTCGTGCTCCCGATCGTGGTGATCACCGAGCTGGAGGCAAAGAGGCACCATCCCGAACTCGGCTACTTCGCCCGTCAGGCCCTGCGCCTGCTCGACGACTTCCGGGTTCGCTACGGTCGCCTCGACGCCCCCATCCCGTTGGGCGATCTCGGCGGCACCCTCCGTGTCGAGCTCAACCACTCCGACCCCGGTGTCCTGCCGGCCGGCTTCCGGTTGGGGGACAACGACTCGCGGATCCTCGCGGTCGCCCGCAATCTCCAGGCCGAGGGCTACGACGTCACGGTCGTCTCGAAGGATCTCCCGCTGCGCATCAAGGCCTCCTCCGTGGGGCTGCTCGCCGAGGAGTACCGGGCGGAGCTCGCGATCACCGATGCCGGCTGGACCGGCATGAGCGAGCTCGCGCTGTCCGGGGAGCAGATCGACCTGCTCTACTCCGAGGAGCGGCTGTACGTACAGGAGGCCGCCGAACTGCCCGTGCACACCGGACTGGTCCTCCAGTCCGAACGCGGCAAGGCCCTGGGCCGGGTCACGCCGGACGGCAACGTGAGGCTCGTACGGGGCGACCGCGAGGCGTTCGGGCTGCACGGCCGCAGCGCCGAGCAGCGCATCGCCCTGGACCTGCTGCTCGACCCGGAGATCGGCATCATCTCCATGGGCGGCCGGGCCGGCACCGGAAAGTCGGCGCTGGCGCTGTGCGCGGGCCTGGAGGCGGTGCTGGAGCGCAGGCAGCACCAGAAGGTGATGGTCTTCCGGCCGCTGTACGCGGTGGGCGGCCAGGACCTCGGCTACCTGCCCGGGGACGCGTCCGAGAAGATGAGCCCCTGGGCGCAGGCGGTCTTCGACACCCTCTCGGCGGTGGCCGGGCGCGAGGTCATCGAGGAGGTGCTGAACCGGGGGATGCTGGAGGTCCTGCCGCTCACGCACATCCGCGGGCGCTCGCTGCACGACGCCTTCGTGATCGTGGACGAGGCGCAGTCGCTGGAGCGCAATGTGCTGCTGACCGTTCTGTCCCGGATCGGTGCGAATTCGCGGGTCGTTCTGACCCACGATGTCGCCCAGCGGGACAATCTGCGGGTCGGCCGGTACGACGGAGTGGTCGCCGTCGTTGAGAAGCTGAAGGGGCATCCTCTCTTCGCGCACGTCACGCTCAACCGCTCCGAGCGCTCCCCGATCGCCGCGCTGGTGACCGAGATGCTCGAATCGCTGTAGCCCCGCAAGGGGGCAAAAACCCCATAGCGGGAAAGCGAGTTGGCGCCGCCCGGCAAAGGCCCGAGAGCCTAGCCGGGCGGCGTCGTGCTGCACAGCCCTTTGGGGAAACCAACGGCAACATGCCAGGTGTGACCTTTCACACGCAATGGAGAATTGCCTTGCGGTGTCGGGGTCCGGCAGAGTCTGTTTTCCGTCAGGCCCCGCATACGGCACACCTGTATCTCCCGTTACTACGACGGGAGGTACGCGCTGCACCACAACTCCAGAGTCGTTCGCCGTATGCCGCCCGAGTCATCACGCGGCAGCCCCCGCAAGGGAGTTGCCCACGGGCCCGCGCCTCCAGTGATCACAGCACCACGGAGGCCAGTGTCGAGGGGCACTATTGCGCCCGCCCGGTCACTGCGGACGCTGCTGGAAGGACACCGTGTGAGCCGGATCTCGGTCCGGGGATTCGCTGTGGCTTCGGCCACCGCAGTCACCACCGTTGGCGCAGTCGTGGGCGTTGCCACTGGCGACCCCGCCGCCTCGAACGATCTCGAGACCACCGCGTCCGGGGCGACCCTCCTCGCCGACATCCCGGTCGGCGAGCAGGCGCAGGTCCAGAACGCGTCCCTGACGCAGCAGGCCGACGCCATCGCCCAGGGCGCCGACACCGACGCCAAGCGTGTCGCCGAGGAAGCCGCCCGCATCCAGGCCGCCGAGGACGCCAAGTCCAAGAAGGCCGAGGCGCAGAAGGCCGCCGACGAGAAGGCGAAGAAGGACCGCGAGGAGAAGGAGCAGATCGCCTCCCGCTCCGCGGCGCGCAGCGCCGGCGACTTCGCCGTCCAGGGCTCCTACACGGTCGCCCAGGTCAAGGACATCGCCCGGCAGATCGTCCCGGCCGGTCAGTTCCAGTGCTTCTCGAACATCATCAACGAGGAGTCCACCTGGAACTACAAGGCCGTGAACTCGTCTTCGGGCGCGTACGGTCTGGTCCAGGCGCTTCCGGGTTCGAAGATGTCCTCGGTCGCCGACGACTGGCGGACCAACCCGGCCACCCAGATCCAGTGGGGCCTCAACTACATGAACGAGCGGTACCACAGCCCGTGTGCGGCCTGGAGCTTCCACCAGGCCAACGGCTGGTACTAGAGCCCGCCTCCGCTCAACCTCGAAGAGCCTCGCACCGTCCTACGGTGCGGGGCTCCTCGCGTGTACGGTCTTTCGAGGTGTGTCCACGGGCGGGGGGAAGGGAAAGACATGGCGAAGAGGGCAGGCTGGATCGGCCGGCTCGGGAACAGGCTGAGCCGGGTGGAGGCGCGGCTCCAGGCGCGGCGTGCCGAGGTCGAGGCGGAGAGCATCGGCGCGGCTGCCGCGGTCCCCGCCACCGCTTCCGGCGCTGGCGGCGCTGCCCCCGCGGGCGCGGGCGCCGCTGCGTCGGCCCCGACGGCCGCGGCACCGACGCCCGGCACACCCGCCGAGCAGCACGGCCACCTCCCGCACCCGCCCGCCCTGCGTGGGCGCCCCGACCCGGTGAGCGTCGTCCCGTGGGGCATGCGGGTCGCCGCCGAGGTCAGCTGGCGGCTCCTGCTGCTCGCCGGGATGCTCTGGGTCGTGATGAAGGTGATCAGCGAAGTCCGCCTGGTCGTCCTCGCCTTCGCCGCCGCCCTGCTCGTCACCGCGCTGCTCCAGCCCTTCGTGGTCCGGCTGCGCCGCCTCGGCCTGCCGCGCGGGCTCGCCACCGCCGTCACCGCGATCCTCGGGTTCGTGGTCATCGGGCTGGTCGGCTGGTTCGTGGTCTGGCAGGTCATGGAGAACCTCGACGACCTCTCCGCCCGGGTCCGGGACGGCATCAACGAGCTCAAACTCTGGGCACTGGACAGTCCGTTCCACGTGACCGAGAAGCAGATCAACGACATCGCGAAGAACCTCAGCGAGACCATCGGCACCAACACCGAGCAGATCACGTCCGCCGGCCTCCAGGGTGTGACCGTCCTCGTCGAGGTGCTCACGGGCATCCTGCTCGCGATGTTCTCGACGCTGTTCCTGCTCTACGACGGCAAGCGCATCTGGATGTGGGTGCAGGGCCTGGTCCCGGCCGCCGCCCGCCCCGGTGTCGCGGGCGCCGGTCCGCGCGCCTGGCGCACGCTGACGGCGTACGTGCGCGGCACGGTGCTCGTCGCGCTCATCGACGCCATCTTCATCGGCCTCGGCATCTACTTCCTCAAGGTGCCGATGGCGGTGCCGCTGGCCGTCTTCATCTTCCTGTTCGCGTTCATCCCGCTCGTCGGCGCGGTGGTCTCCGGCGCCCTCGCGGTGGTCGTCGCCCTGGTGACCCAGGGGCCGTGGACCGCGTTGATGGTGCTGGCCGTGGTGCTGGCGGTGCAGCAGATCGAGGGGCACGTGCTCCAGCCCTTCATCCTGGGCCGGGCGGTACGGGTGCACCCGCTCGCGGTGGTGCTGTCGGTGGCCGCGGGCGGCATGGTCGCGGGCATCGGCGGAGCGGTGGTCGCGGTCCCGCTGGTCGCCGTCACCAACACGGTGGTCGTCTACCTGAGGGCCTACTCCCGGGACCAGCTCCTCCAGGGCGCCGCACCGATCGGGCCCGGCCCGCACGGCTCGACGGCGGCCGAACAGGCCTTCCGGGAGGCCGGGCGTGATCAGCGAGCCTGAGCTCGACGGGGAGTGGGGCACCGGCCGGCCGCCCACGGCGGCCGAGGAGCCCGACACCCCGCGCGAGGGCGTACGGGGGCCTCGTAGGGCCTGGTTATGGGCGCTCGGCGGGGCCGTACTGGCCTCGGCCGTCTGGGCCGGTGTCCTGGGGGCGCAGGATCGTTTCGGCGATGCCGCGCCGCGGATCGCGTACCGGCATGTCGAGGACCTGTGCAAGATGCCGCTGACCGTGGTGTCCGCGTCCACCACACAGCTCACCGGGGGCTACGCGCGCCACAACGAGCACCCCTCGCTCGACTGGGCGTACTGCGCGCACAGCGCCCCGTACGCCGAGGGCCGCCTGTCGTACGGGGCCGAGGTCTCGGTCCAGCTGCACAAGAAGACCGATCCCCGCACGGAGTTCGGCGCGGACCCCTCCGCCCTCATGGGCATGGGGCGCATGGCGAGTTCGGGCGGCGAGGTGGAGCAGGTTCCCGGGCTCGGCGAGCGGGCGCTGCTCACCCGGCGGGTCGGCGGCTCAAGGCTCGAAGTGCTCGACGGCGGCGCCGTGTTCAGCCTCACCGTCGAATGGTACGGAGGGCAGGGCGCCCCGGACCCGGACGAGGCCGCCGTCCAGGCGGCGATGGTCGAGGACATGCGCGCCCTGATGGCGTCCCTGCGCAAGTGAACCGAACGACAGGACCCCCGCGGCCGGGAGCGGCTGCGGGGGTCCTGTCGTTCGGGCGTACGGCCGTGCGTACTACTCGGCGGCGAGGGCGGCCTCGGCGTCGAGGGTGACCGCGACGGCCTGGATCACCGAGGCGATCTTGAAGGCCTCCTGGATCGTCTCGCGGTCGACGCCGGCCTTGCGCAGGACCTGCTCGTGCGAGTCCAGGCACTGGCCGCAGCCGTTGATCGCGGAGACGGCGAGCGACCACAGCTCGAAGTCGACCTTCTCCACGCCCGGGTTGCCGATGACGTTCATCCGCAGGCCCGCCCGCAGCGTGCCGTACTCCGGGTCGGAGAGCAGGTGGCGGGTGCGGTAGAAGACGTTGTTCATCGCCATGATCGCGGCCGCGGACTTGGCGGCGGTGTACGCCTCCGGCGACAGGGCCGCCTTCGCCTCCGGCTCCAGCTCACGCAGGACGCGCGGGGAGCGGGCGGCGATCGCGCAGGACAGGATGGTGCCCCACAGCTGCTGCTGCGAGAGGGTGTCCTGGTTGCCGACGACCGAGCCGAGGTTCAGCTTCAGGTCCTTGGCGAAGTCCGGTATGGCGGACTTGAGGGAGTCGAGGGACATCCGTCACTCACCGGCCAGCAGCGCGCCGGCGTCCAGGGTGCCCTCGCCCTTGTTCCAGTTGCAGGGGCACAGCTCGTCGGTCTGCAGGGCGTCGAGGACCCGCAGGACCTCCTTGGGGTTACGGCCCACGGAACCGGCGGTCACCATCGTGAACTGGATCTCGTTGTTCTGGTCGACGATGAACACGGCGCGCTGCGCGAAGCCGTCCTCGCCCTGCACGCCACAGGCCTGCATGAGCTCGTGCTTGGAGTCGGCCAGCATCGGGAAGGGCAGGTCACGCAGGTCGGCGTGGTCCTTGCGCCAGGCGTGGTGGACGAACTCGGAGTCGCCGGAGACGCCGAGGATCTGGGCGTCGCGGTCCTGGAACTCCTCGTTCAGCTTGCCGAAGGCGGCGATCTCGGTCGGGCAGACGAAGGTGAAGTCCTTCGGCCAGAAGAACACCACGCGCCACTTGCCCTCGTAGGTCTTGTGGTCGATCTGGGCGAACTCGCTGCCGGCTTCGAGCGAGACGCAAGCGGTCAGATCGTAGGTGGGGAACTTGTCACCGACAGTGAGCACGTGCTCTCCTTGCGAGACGGGAAAGTGGCCCTTTTGGGGGCTTTCCCTGAGGGGTTGGACGGTCTCACATGCTGGCACAAGCAGCATTGATCACGGAAATCGCAAACGGTGGTCGCGCTGATCAGGCTTGCCTATCAATGCACCCGTACGGGCAAAGAGCGACGCAGAGTGATCGGTTCGGTGACAGCTACGTGCAGGGTCGGGTGCCACGGCTAATCTGGTGGTGGGTGATCGGAGGTACCTATCAGTGGCGCTGGGCAACAGGGGAGCGAAGCAGGCGACGCTCGCGCAGCTGCGCGCGTTCGCGGCCGTCGCCGAACACCTGCACTTCCGGGACGCCGCCGCGGCGATCGGCATGAGCCAGCCCGCGCTCTCCGGCGCCGTCTCCGCGCTGGAGGAGGCCCTCGGCGTCCAGCTGCTGGAGCGCACCACCCGCAAGGTGCTGCTCTCCCCGGCGGGCGAGCGGATCGCGGCCCGCGCCCGGACGGTACTCGACGCCATGGGCGGGCTGCTGGAAGAGGCCGAGGCCGTACGGGCCCCCTTCACCGGGATCCTGCGGCTCGGGGTGATCCCCACGGTGGCCCCGTACCTGCTGCCGACCGTGCTCGGGCTGTTCCACCGCCGCTATCCCCGGATGGACCTCCAGGTGCACGAGGAGCAGACCTCCTCGCTGCTGGAGGGGCTGGCCGGCGGGCGGCTCGACCTGCTACTGCTCGCGGTGCCGCTCGGCGTTCCCGGGGTCACCGAACTGCCCGTCTTCGACGAGGACTTCGTCCTCCTCGCGCCCCGGGAGCACCCGCTCGCCGGGCGTCGGGACATCCCGCGCGAGGAACTGCTGGGCCTGCAGCTGCTGTTGCTCGACGAGGGGCACTGCCTGCGTGACCAGGCCCTGGACATCTGCCGCGAGGCGGGCCGGCCAGACGGGGCGGCCGTCACCACCACCGCCGCCGGGCTGTCCACCCTCGTACAGCTGGTCGCCGGGGGACTGGGCGTGACCCTGTTGCCGCGCACCGCGCTGCGGCTGGAGACCGCCCGCAACGAGTACCTGGCCACCGGGTACTTCGCCGAGCCCGCGCCCTCGCGGCGGATCGCGCTGGCCATGCGGACGGGGACGGCCCGCCAGGAGGAGTTCCGGGCCATCGCGGGCGCCCTGCGCGAAGCAGTACGCCCGCTCCCGGTGTGGCCGGCCGAATAGCAGGGCGGGCGTACAGGGGCGGGCGTACGGGAGCGGGCGTACGTACGGACTCGCGCGCGCTCGGCGCTACTCCGTGCGCAGGCCGTCCGGACGCATCAGCCGCAGCAGTGGCGGCAGGCTGAGCAGGGTCACCGTGACGGCCACCCCCGCGCCGATGCCGATCATCGAGGCGACCGAGGTCCAGTCGATGCGCACCGGGACGGCGGCCATCCGCATCAGCACCGTGCCCAAGGTCAGCCCGACCAGGGTGGCGAGTCCCAGGCCCAGGCCGATCGGGATGGCGGTCTGCCACAGCACCGACAGGCTGAGCGTGGAGCGCTTCGTACCGAAGGCGACCAGCGAGGCCAGCAGCTTCTTGCGGTCTCGCAACTGCTCCAGCTGCGAGACCAGCAGGCTCGCGCCGATCAGCGTCAGCACGCAGGTGGCCCCGACGAACAGGCCGGTCCGGATGGAGGCGAAGCGGTCGTCGGTGGCGGTCGACTGCAGGGTCATGGGCACGGCCAGCGCGTCCGCCTTGTACGACGCGGTCCGCACCCGCTCGATCGCGTCGGGCGACTCCGGGTCGAGCTTGACGTAGATCTGCGAGGACTGGAAGTCGCCGAGGCCCTCGGGGGCGGCCGCGGGGGTGACGAGCAGACCGCTGCGCAGGGTGCCGTTCGGGTCCTTGCGGGGGGTCACCGTCGGCGCGCCGGCGGGCACGGTCCACGGGACGGCCGCCGGGCCGTCGTTGCCGTAGACGTTCCCGGCGAACAGCTTCTCGCCGGCACGGGTGGCGACGCTGTCGAACCGGTCGCGGTCGGCGGACGGGGGCAGCACGAAGACGTCGCCGTCCTTGCAGGAGGGCAGGGCGCCCAGCTCGGCGAGGGCGGAGCAGCTTCCGATGGTGAGCTGGACCGACAGGCCGTCGGCGGTCCGGGTCGGCGAGGCCGAGGTGGTGCGCAGCGGGAGGACCTTCGTGACGCCCTCGGTGGCGGCGATCTTCCCGGCGAGGGCGTCGACCCGCGCGGGCTCGCTGCTGCGGGTCAGGATCGAGACCGAGGCCCGCGTCGGGTCCTGGCCCGTCTGCGCGGTGTACGAGGCCGAGGTGGCGGCGAAGAGCATCTGGAGGGCGATCGCGCCGGCGACCGCGACCGCGATGCCGTTGACCAGGCGCGCGCCGGTTCCGCCGGCGATCTGGAGCCGCCGGACGGCCAGTTGCCAGGACACCGGTCCGGCGCCGCCGAGCCGGCCGACGCAGCGTTCGAGCACCCAGGGCAGCAGGGTGGTGACGCCGATCAGCAGCAGGACCACACCGGCGGAGACCTGGTACTGGTTGAACCGGCCGCCGTCGTTGCCGCGGCCCGTCATCGGGACCAGCAGGCCGACGCCGGCCAGCGGGAGCAGCAGGCGCCACCAGATCCGGCGCCGGCGCGGGGTGGCCGTACGGACCACGCCCAGCGGCTCGATGACCACGCCGCGCAGGGCGAACAGGGTCACGGCGACGGCCGCTGCGGGCACCGCGACGGCGACGAGGGCGGCCAGCCACGGGGCCGGGTTCAGATCGGCGGGGAAGACGCTGCGCTGGTACAGGGTGAGGGCCGGGGCGAGCTGCCGGGCGACGAGGAAGAAGCCCGTACCGAGGACCAGGCCGATCAGGGATCCGGCGACGGCCTCGCCCGCGGCGATCCGGCGGACCATCCGGGCGTCGGCGCCGACCAGGCGCAGGGCGGCGAGCCGGCGGTCGCGGCGGTCGCCGCCGAAGCGGACGGCGGCCGCGATGAACACGGCGACCGGCATCAGCAGGGCGACGAAGACCAGCACCACGAGCAGGGCGAGGACGGGGTCGAGGGGCCGCTTCTGCTGCTCCTCGCCGAAACCGGTGACCCGGTTGACGTACGGAGCGGTGGCGGCGTCGGCGGCGTACTGCGCGAGCCGGTCGGTGCCCGCGTAGAAGTAGAGGTCGCCGGGGCCGACCAGGCCCGCGTCGCCGATGACCGAGACGATGCGCCCGTCGAGGCGTTCGCGCAGGAGCTTGCCCCCGGAGGTCTTCATCAGCTCGTCGAGGGCGGGGGAGACGGCCAGTTCGCCCGGACCGGGGTACTTCTTCAGTCCGGGTGGCAGGGGGGCGGAGGCGCCCTCGGGCTGCACGAGCAGGCCGTCGACCCCGTACGAGCGGTACGACTGGTCCGCACCGGCGGTGAGCACGGTGTCGGGGCCGGGCCGGCCGGTCTCGCGGGAGGAGTTCACCGAGCGGGCCGCGCCGCGGTCCTCGCGGGCGGACAGGGCGCTGGGCACCGCGCTGGTGATCAGCAGCAGCGCGACGCCGAGGCCGACGCCCATGCCGGTGAGGAGGGTGCGGGTCCAGCCCTCGCGGCCGCCGCCGAAGGCGAAGCGGGCGCCGAGGCCGAGGTCGCGGGCCCGGACCCGGAGCATGCCCCGGCTCATACGGCCCGCTCCATGTCGCGGGACCTGCCGTCGCGTACGACGATCTCGCGGTCGGAGTACGCGGCCACGCGGGTCTCGTGCGTGACGAGGACGACGGCGGCGTTCGCGGACCGGGCGGCCTCGGTCAGCAGCTGCATGACGAGCTCGCCGTTGAGGGAGTCGAGGGCGCCGGTGGGCTCGTCGGCGAAGAGGACGCGCGGGCCGGTGACGAGGGCGCGGGCGACGGCGACGCGCTGGCCCTGGCCGCCGGAGACCTCGCCGGGGCGCTTGCGGCCGAGTTCGGCGACCTCCAGGCGGGCCATCCACTCCAGGGCGGTGTGCTCGGCCTGCTTGCGCTTGACGCCGGTCAGGCGCAGCGGCAGGGCGACGTTCTCGACGCAGGTCAGCTCGGGGACGAGCTGGCCGAACTGGAACACGAAGCCGAACTCGCTGCGGCGCAGCGCGCTGCGCTCGGCGTCGTTCATGGCGGACAGTTCACGGCCGGCGTACGTGATGGTGCCGGAGTCGGGCGGGACGATCCCGGCGAGGCAGTGCAGGAGCGTCGACTTGCCGGATCCCGAGGGGCCCATGACGGCGACGACCTCGCCGGGGTGGATGGAGAAGTCCGCGCCGTCGAGCGCGGCGGTGGACCCGTACGTCTTGCGCAGGTCCGTGGCGGAGAGCAGGGTGCCGGCCGGGGGCGCGGGGCTCATCGGCGGACCTCCCGGGCGAGCTGGTCGAGGCGGGCGGCGGCGAGTTCCAGCCATCGCAGATCCGCTTCGAGGTGGAACAGGGCGTGGTCGCAGACGAGTTGGTCGGCGAGGTCGCCCTTGCGCTTGCGCTGGGTCAGGATGCGCATGAGCCGCAGGTGCTCGGACCGCTGGGTGTCCAGCAGGTCGGCGGCGCTGCGGCCGGTGAGCAGGGCGAGGACGACCTTGGTGTAGAGGGTCGACTGGAGGTACGGCTCGGGCTTCTCGGGCTGGGCGAGCCAGCCGTCGACGTCGGTGATGCCGGCGTCGGTGATGGCGTACCGCTTGCGGTCGGGACCGCCGCCGCTCTCTATCCCCTCGACCTCGACGAGGCCGTTCTTCAGGAGACGGGACATGGTCGAGTAGACCTGGCCGTAGGCGAGGGGCCGGTCGTGGCCGAACTTCTCGTCGAAGGCGCGCTTGAGGTCGTAACCGTGGCGTGGACCGGCCTCCAGGAGGCCGAGGAGCGTGTGACCGATGGACATGCCGAGGACTATACATCCGGTGTATACGCTCGATGTATACCCAGGGTGTAGAGAGGACTTTCGGCCTGCCTCATCGGTCACGCGCCGGGACTTCGGTCCTGATCCGCTCAGGCGTCGGGCGGGACGCGGGGGCGGCCGCGCGGCGGGATCGGGGCCGCGCCGCCCGGGAGGCGGCCGGCTTCGGACAGGGCCCGCCGCAGCAGGAACTCGATCTGCGCGTTGGCGCTGCGCAGCTCCTCGCCCGCCCAGCGGGCGAGGGCGTCGTACACCTGCGGGTCGAGCCGCAGCAGCACCTGCTTGCGCGCCTGCCGCCCGGCCCGTGCGGGCGGCCGCTCCCGGCCCTCGCCCGCCTCGGGCTCCTGCGGCTCGCCGGCGGGGCTCACTGGTAGAGCGTGCCCGTGTTGACGACCGGCTGGGCGGCCCGGTCGCCGCACAGGACCACCATCAGGTTCGACACCATGGCGGCCTTGCGCTCCGGGTCCAGGTCCACGATGTCCTGCTCCGCCAGTCGGGTCAGGGCCAGTTCGACCATGCCCACCGCCCCTTCCACGATCTGCTTGCGGGCCGCCACGACCGCGCCCGCCTGCTGGCGCTGGAGCATCGCGGAGGCGATCTCCGGAGCGTACGCGAGATGCGTGAACCGGGACTCGATGATCCGGACGCCGGCCGCCTCCACCCGGGCGTGCAGTTCGAGCGCCAGCTTCTCGGTGATCTCTTCGGCGTTGCCGCGCAGCGACAGCCCGCCCTCGTCGTGCGCGTCGTACGGGTACTCGATCGCGATGTGCCGGACCGCCGCCTCGGTCTGGGTCTCGACGAACTGCGTGAAGTCCTCCACCTCGAACTTCGCCCGCGCGGTGTCCTCGACCCGCCACACCACGACGGCCGCCAGCTCTATCGGGTTGCCGTAGGCGTCGTTGACCTTCAGGACGGCCGTCTCGTGGTTGCGGACCCGGGTGGAGATCTTCTCCCGCGAGGTGAACGGGTTGACCCAGCGCAGGCCGTCGGTACGGATCGTCCCCCGGTACCGGCCGAACAGCTGGACCACGCGGGCCTCGCCCGGAGCCACCATGTTCAGCCCGCCCATCGCGCACGCCGAGGCGGCGATCAGGAGGATGCCGAGCACGATCAGGGACACGTGCGCCGCCGAGCCCTCGGCGGCCGCGCCGAGGGCGATCAGGGCGGCGCCGGCCGCAGCCCCCAACAGCCCCAGCAGCAGGGCCAGTCCGCCGCCCAGGCTGCGTGCCGTGAACTCCCGTACGTCTCCGGCCATGGCCGTCGCGTTCGTCATGATCTGCCCCCATTGGTTCGGTCGCGGCCGGTCGAGCCGCTTAGCAAAGTGATATCACTTTTTGAGGCCGCCGCAACCCTGCGGGCTTGTCGCGCGTCGGTTCCATTGATGTGGGTGCTGATTCTCACGTCCGAATTGACCGGTATTGGTCATGGTTGGCCAACCTTTGTCACAACCTGCGGTGTTAGCTTTCTGAGCTGACGTCGGGGGGGTAATCGAGCGGAGCGGGAGCGATGGGCCGAGCAGAAGCGCGTAAGGCGCAGCAGCGCAGTGCGCGACGGGCGCCGCGCGGAAGCGCCACCGGGAAGGGGCGTGCCGGCAAGCGGACCGGCATACGTCGCTTCTTCACATGGAAGAAGATCCTCGGGGCCTTCTTCGGGATCATCCTGCTCGGGATGGGCGCACTCGTCGCCCTCTACTTCTACGTGGAAGAGCCCGACCCGAACGCCGACGCCATCAAGCAGAGCAACGTCTACAAGTACGCGGACGGCTCGATCATGGCGCGCGACGGCAAGATGAACCGCGAGATCGTGCCGCTCAGCCGGGTCCCCAAGGACGTCAAGACCGGCTTCATCGCCATCGAGAACAAGTCCTTCTACAAGGACCAGGGCGTCGACTTCCTCGGCATCGCCCGTGGCCTGTTCAACACGGCCACCGGCAAGGGCAAGGCCGGCGGTTCGACGATCACCCAGCAGTACGTCAAGAACTTCTACCTGAACCAGGACCAGACGGCGACCCGCAAGCTCAAGGAGCTCGTGATCTCCCTCAAGGTCGACCGGCGCATGGAGAAGGACGACATCCTTGAGGGGTATCTGAACACCAGCTACTTCGGGCGCGGCGCGTACGGCATCCAGGCCGCCGCCCAGGCCTACTACGGCGTCGACGTCGACAAGCTGACCCTGGAGCAGGGCGCGTACCTCGCGGCCGTCCTCCAGGCGCCCAGCGACTACGACCTGGCGACCGCGGGCCCGAACGGCACGCGGCTGGTCAAGATCCGCTTCAACGGCGTGCTCGACAACATGGTCGAGATGAAGGAGCTGGACCCCGCCAAGCGCAAGGAACTCCAGCTTCCGATGCCGATCAAGCCCAAGGCCGCCCCCGGCATGGAGGGCCAGAAGGGCTACCTGAAGCAGGCCGCGGACGCGGAACTGCGCCGGCAGACCGGCATGAACAGCCAGATGCTGCAGGCCGGTGGCTGGGAGATCACCCTCAACATCGACCCCAAGAAGCAGGCCGCGCTGGAGAAGGCCGTCCAGGACGAGCTGGAGGCCAAGCTCGACCGCAAGGACCGCCCCGTCGACGCGAGCGTGCAGGCCGGCGCCACCTCCGTGGACCCAAAGACCGGCGCGGTCGTCGCGATGTACGGCGGCACCGGGCTCTCCGACCACTGGGCGAGCAACGCACTGCGCCAGGACTTCCAGCCCGGCTCGACCTTCAAGCCGGTCGTGCTCGCCTCCGCACTGGAGCACAAGTCCACGACGCACGACGGCAAGCCGATCACCCCCAACGCCCTCTACGACGGCACCAGCAAGCGCCCGGTCGTCGGCAGTGACACCCCGTTCGCCCCGCAGAACCAGGACAACGCGAACTACGGCGACCCCTTCCTCACCGTCCAGGCGGCCACCAACTCCTCCGTGAACTCGGTGTACGCCCAGATGATCGTGGACGTGGGCCCGCCGAACGTGAAGAAGACGGCGCTGGAGCTCGGGATGAAGGACCGCGAGGGCTGGCCGGCAGACAAGCCGGCCATGTCGCTCGGGACCATGAGCGCCAACACCCTGGAGATGGCCGGCGTCTACGCCACCTTCGACAACCACGGCAAGAGGGTCACCCCGACGCTCATCAAGAGCGCCAAGCACGCCACCCGCGAGTTCAAGCCGGTCGAGTCCGTGGGCTCCCAGGCCATCACCCGCGAGACCGCCGACACGGTGACCAAGGTCCTCACCGGCGTCGTCCAGGACGGCTCCGGCAAGGCCGTGAAGAGCTCCGCCTACGAGGCGGCCGGCAAGACCGGTACCACCGAGTCCAACGTGGCCGCCTGGTTCACCGCGTACACACCGGAACTCGTCACCGTCGTCGCGATGTTCGGCGAAGAGCCCGGCACGGCCAAGCAGGTCACCCTGACCGGTACCGCGGGCGGTGGCCGAGCGGGTGGTTCCAGCTTCCCGGCCGAGATCTGGAAGGCGTACACGCTGGCCGCGCTCAAGGGCGTGGACACCGGCGAGTTCGACCTCTCCGAGGCGAAGATGGGCGCCTCGCAGGCGCCGACCCGCAGCAGCTCCCCGTCCTCGTCGAGCTCCTCGTCCGCCAGCACGCCGTCGGCGCCCGTATCGCCGTCGCAGAACACCCCGGACCCCGGCAAGAGTTCGCCGAACCCGACCAAGAGCACGACCAAGAGCCCGGACCCGACCAAGAGTCCGGACCCGACGAAGAGCCCGGACCCGACGAAGAGCCCGCCGATCACGATCCCGTAGCGCGCCCGTAGCGCCCGTACGGGCCTGTGAACACACCGCCGCCCCGCAGCATCCATGCTGCGGGGCGGCGGTGTGTGTTTCGTGAGCGGGCCCGGTCAGCGCCGGTCCTGCGCCCCCGGCAACGGGAGCTCGAACCAGACCACCTTCCCGCTGCTCAGCCGGGTCGCGCCCCAGCGGCGGGCCATCCGGTTGACCAGGAACAGCCCGCGGCCGCCCTCGTCGGTGTCCCGGGCCCGGCGCTGGCGCGGCAGCTGCGGGGAGTCGTCGCCGACCTCGCAGCGCAGTACGTCCGTCCGCAGCAGACGCAGGGTCACGGGCCGCTCGGCGTACCGCACGGCGTTCGTGACCACCTCGCTGACCAGCAGTTCGAGGGAGTCCTGGAGCTCCTCCAGGCCCCACCGGGTCAGCGCGCGGCGGGCGAACCGGCGGGCGCGGCCCGGAGCGGTCTCCTCCGGGTCCAGGAACCAGTACGCGACGTCGCTGGGCGCGATCCCGTCGAAGCGGGCGGCGAGCAGCGCGATGTCGTCGTCCCGGTCGCCCGGCCCGAGCATGTCCAGGACGTCGTCGCAGAGCGCCTCCAGCGGCGGCGGGTGGTCCAGCCCGGTCAGCTGGGCGGTGGTGGCCAGACGCTCGCGCAGCTGCTCGATGCCGGTCCACACGTCGCGCAGCCGGGATTCGACCAGCCCGTCGGTGTACAGCAGCAGGGTGGCCCCGGCGGGCGCGTCCAGCTCCACGGCCTCGAAGTCCACGCCGCCGACGCCGATGGGCGCGCCGGGGGGTACGCGGAGCACCTCGGCACGGCCGCCGAGGTGCAGGAGCACGGGCGGCGGGTGGCCTGCGTTGGCGATGGTGATCCGGTGCGAGACGGGGTCGTAGACCGCGTACAGGCAGGTGGCCATCCGGTCGGAGCCGAGCCGCTGCGCCTGCTCGTCCAGGTGGTGCAGGACCTCGGCGGGCGGCAGGTCCAGTTGCGCCAGGGTCTGGGCGGTGGTGCGGAGCTGGCCCATGATCGCGGCGGAGGTCATGGAGTGGCCCATGACGTCGCCGACGACGAGCGCGACGCGGCTGCCGGGCAGCGGTATCGCGTCGTACCAGTCGCCGCCGACCCGGGCCGTCTCGGCGGCGGGCAGGTAGCGGGAGGCGAGCCGGACCCCGGTGGGCTGGGGGAGGCTGTCGGGCAGCATGGTGCGCTGGAGCTCGTCGGCGATGTACGCCTCGCGGCCGTACAGGACCGCCTTGTCGATGCCGAGCGCGGTGTGCGTGGCCAGCTGGGCGGCGACCAGGAGGTCGTTCTGCTCGAACGCGGGCCGTTCGGGGCTGCGCAGGAACACCGCCGAGCCGATCACGCGGCGGCGGCCGCGCAGCGGCGCGAGGATGGCCCGCTGGCCGCGCGGTACGGGGTGCTCCGAGCCGAGCAGCTCCGGCAGGGCGTCCTTGGCCCCGGCGGCGGACCCGAACACGGGGCGGACGCCGCGCAGCACCTCGGCGAGGGCCCCGCCGGGGCGGATCTCGCAGAGCTCGGCCGCGGGCAGGTCACCCTGCGGGCCGACCAGCGGCAGCTGGCTGAAGTCGAGCTCGCCGGCGGCCCCCGCGGCCCCGGGAGCCCCTGCGGCCCCCGCGGAATCGGGTCCCGTCAGATCGTCGATCGGCCGGAGCCGGTCGGTGCGGCGCAGCCTTAAAACGACCGGGCCGACGGGACGTTCGTCGCCCACGGGGAGGGGGTCGCGCAGGTAGACGAGGATGGCGTCCGAGAAGGTGGGCACGGTGGCCCGGCACAGGCCGAGGACGATCTCGTCGAGGTCGATGCCGCGGGCGATCCGCCGGGTCGCGGCCCCGACGAACCGCAGCCGGTCACCCTCCCGCCGGGCCACCCCGCCGTCGGCCCCTTGCAGGCCCCCGCCGACCGCACCGTCCGGCGTACCGGCGCCCTGGACGTGCACCTGCGCATGCGCCGCACCACCCTGGCCGCCGAGCGCGTCCGCGCCCTGGCTCTCGCCGGCTCCGGCGCTCTGCCCGGCCGGCTCTACGTCTGCGTCCGCGCCTTCGCGGGGGCGGGAGGCGTCCGGTATCGGCGCCGGGCGGTCCTGCGCCCCTCCGCGGGCCTCGTGGGCCCGGGCGGCGGACTGGCCGGCCGGGTCCTCGCCGTGCGCGGCGTTCCGTGCCGCCTCGCCGTCGCGCCGCCGGGACCCGCCCGCCGCCGCGGCGTCGCGTACGGCGCCCCGGGCCGACTCGGCGCCCTGGCCGCGGCGGCCGGCCGCGCCCGATGCCGCCGTGCCCCGGGCGCGGCCGCGCGCCGGGCGGGGCGTGCCGTCCTGTGGGGCGGGTACGCCCTCGCCGCGCGGGCGTGGGACGTCCGAGCGGACGGGGTCGTCGCCGGGCGCGGCCGAGCCGCGTACGGCCTCGGCCGCGGGGACGGGGGCCTTGCCGTGGCCCAGCTCGTCCGGACAACCGCCGGGGACGGCGGGCATGCCGGGGCCGCCCGGGGCCGGTGTCGCGGCGGCCGCGGCAGGCTGCGGGCCCTCCTGCGAGGTGGGGTACTCCGTCACGCGTGGAATTCCGTCCGTTTGCGCTCGATGTGCGCTGCACTCAACTCGGTCAGTCGCGGTATACCCGCTCAGCGGCGGGGACACCACCGCCCCGCGGTTCCGCGTCCCGCTCGTTACCTCTCGCTCTGCGTTGACCTCCGGTCAAGTCCCGCGTACGGCACGACATTTACGGATTCGGGGCCCAGCGCGCCTCCCGCGCGCGACCTGCGGAGGGAGATCTTACGGTTGAACCCCGGGGGCGCATCAAGGGTCTCATGAGGTCATATGCGCCGGGGTGCGGTCCCAGTCCTCGGGAAGGGCCGGAACTCCCCAGGCGGGATCCGGCCGCCAGTCCTGCCAGCCGTCGGAGAACGGCGCCCCCCAGGCCTTGATCACGTCCACCGCCGCCCGCCCCGCGGCCTGCACCTGGCGGGCCTGTTCCGCGTCCATCAGACCGGCCCGCTGGGCCTGCGCGAACTCGTCCTCGTCGCGCCACTTCCACGTACGGTCGGGGTAGACCGAGATGTCCAGGAAGTGGTCCACGGAATCGACCCCGCCGGTCCACCGGGTCCGCGGCTCCTCAAGGTTCACGTACCAGCTCTTGAACCGCCAGCCGTGGTCCCAGAACAGCCATACCGACCACGGGTCCCCGGGCCGCGCCAGCTTCAGCACGCCGGCGCCGAACCAGCGCGACCGTGCGGTGGTGCGCGGCGCGGTGTACCGGGTGGCGAGCGGCTCCTCGTGGACGGAGGTGCCGTCGGCCAGCACCGGCTTGACGCACTCGGTGCCGGGGGCCATCCACACCGCCAGCAGGTCGGGGGTGTCCTGCACCACCGTCACCGGGCGGCAGATGTGGACCGCGCCCTTCAGGCCCGGGGCGTGATCGCGGTAGCGCCAGAGGATCTGCTCACCCGGCCGCCAGCGGGTGCCCTGTGCGTCGCCGCCCCCGCGGCCTGCGGTACCTGTCATGCGCAGATCTTAGGGCGGGGGCCCCCGCGCCCGCTGCGGTGCAGGTCACGGAGGTGCGCGGGGACGGGAAACGACCGGATCCGGCCCTCCTCCTGTGACGTTTTCAGGGCCGGGTCATCCGCAGGACGTCGAGAGCCTCGTCCAGCTGTTCCAGCGTCAGGTCGCCGCGGTCGACGTACCCGGACTCCAGCACGACCTCCCTGATCGTCTTCCGTTCGGCGAGCGCCTTCTTGGCGACCTTGGCCGCCTCCTCGTAGCCGATGTACCGGTTCAGCGGGGTCACCACGGAGGGGGAGGACTCGGCGAACTCCCTGGCCCGCGCCACGTTCGCGGTGATCCCGTCCACCGTGCGGTCGGCCAGCAGGCGACTCGCGTTGCCGAGCAGCCGGATCGATTCCAGCAGGTTCTTGGCCATCACGGGGAGCATCACATTGAGCTCGAAATTGCCGGCCGCGCCCGCCACGGCGACGGTCGTGTCGTTCCCGGTCACCTGTGCGGCGACCATGAGTACGGCCTCCGGGATCACCGGATTGACCTTCCCGGGCATGATCGAGGAGCCCGGCTGGAGATCGGGCAGATTGATTTCGGCCAATCCCGTGCGCGGTCCCGAGGCCATCCAGCGCAGATCGTTGGAAATCTTGGTCAGGGAGACGGCGATCGTACGGAGCATCCCCGAGGTCTCCACCAGCGCGTCCCGCGCCCCCTGGGCCTCGAAGTGGTTGCGGGCCTCGGTCAGCGGCAGCCCGGTCGCGGCGGCCACCTCGGCGATCACGGCCGCGGAGAACCCGGGCGGCGTGTTGATCCCGGTGCCCACCGCGGTCCCGCCCAGCGGCAGTTCGGCGAGCCGGGGCAGGGCCGCGCGCAGCCGCTCGACGCCGTAGCGCACCTGGGCGGCGTACCCGCCGAACTCCTGGCCCAAGGTCACCGGGGTGGCGTCCATCAGGTGCGTCCGGCCCGCCTTGACCACCTCCGCGAACTCGGCGGCCTTGCGCTCCAGGGTGGCGGCGAGGTGCTCCAGGGCCGGGATCAGCTCGCGGGTGACGGCGGCGGTCGCGGCGATGTGGATGGACGACGGAAACACGTCGTTGGAGCTCTGCGAGGCGTTGACGTGGTCGTTGGGGTGGACCTCGCGGCCGAGCCGCTCGCCGGCCAGGGTCGCGATGACCTCGTTGGTGTTCATGTTGGACGAGGTGCCGGACCCGGTCTGGAACACGTCGACGGGGAAGTGCTCGTCCCAGCGGCCCTCGGCCACCTCGGAGGCGGCGGACCGGATCGCGTCGGCGACGTCCTCGTCCACCACCCCCAGCTTCGCGTTCACCGCGGCGGCCGCGGCCTTGACGAGGGCGAGCGCCTCGATGTGGGCGCGCTCCAGGCGCTGCCCGGAGACGGGGAAGTTCTCCACCGCGCGCTGGGTCTGAGCTCGCCATTTGGCGTGCGCGGGGACCCGTACCTCGCCCATCGAGTCGTGCTCGATCCGGTAGGCGTCCTGATTCTGATCGTCGGTCATGTTCGTTGCCTCCTCAAAAAGTTGAGCAATTGTCTTGTTCGAAGTGTTCCCAAGTCCCCTACCGGCCAGTAAATACCGTGGGTAACACCGACAGGGGAGACGTTCATGACACGTGTACGTACGAGACCCAGGCTCAGATCTACCTTCGCCGCCGTCGCGGCGATCGCGGCCGCCCTCGGGGGCGTCACCGCCATCACCCCCATGGCCCAGGCGGCGACCACCCCCGCGGCGGCCGCCACCCCGCTCTCGCCCGAGCTGGAGGCCGTCCGCGCGGCGGAGGCCGTCAAGATCTACGGCGACCCGGCGATCCGTCCGCTGAACGAGCGCAAGACCGGCCTGATCTCGCTCGGCGACAGCGAGATTTCGGGCGAGGGCGTGGGCAACTACGACCCGGCGACCAACACCCCGAACAACCAGTGCCACCGCTCGCCGGACTCCGCGATCCACCGCACCGGCATCCCGGCCGACCTGACCTTCAACGTCGCCTGCTCCGGCGGCTACACCGGCAACATCCGGATCGGCGGCAGCAAGCAGTACGCCGACGAGCTCGTGCAGAGCGACAGCCTGGCCATCAAGGCCCGCAACACGAAGATCAAGATGGTGCTGCTGGTCGCCGGAGCCAACGACGACCTCCAGTTCGGCCCGGTCATGACCGACTGCGTGACCCGCTGGGTGCTCAGCCAGGGCACCTGCGAGCCCAAGTACGGGCCGGGCTGGCAGGCGCGCGTGGACGGTCTGAAGCCCAAGGTCGAGGCGACGGTCGCCGACCTCAGGACCGTCATGCGCGACGCGGGCTACGCCGACTCCGACTACAAGCTCGTCGTGATGGGCTACCCCAGCCCCATCGGCCCCGACTTCTACGACAACCCGAACTTCCCCGGCAAGCTCCCCGGAGGCTGTGCCGGCTACGACTCCGACGCCGCCTGGGGCCGCAACTACGCGGTGCCCACCTTCGAGAAGGGCATGCGCGCGGCGGCGCTGGCCTCGGGGGCCACGTACCTGGACAACTCGCGGCTCTTCCAGGGCCACGAGGTCTGCATGGAGGACACCTGGGCCCGCGGCCTCTACCTGGACCTCGGGGACCACTTCCCGTGGGACGAGAACACCGCCCGCCAGTCCTTCCACCCCAACTACCGGGGCCACGGCGCGTTCGCGTCCTGCCTGACCCAGCTCTACGACTCGGGCCTGCGCGAGGCCTCCTGCGCCGACCCGGCGAGCACCGGAACGCCCGTCCTGCAGGCCGGGGCCTGGGACTCCCTCTACGCGCCGCTGAAGAACGAGGCGACCGGCAACTGCCTCGACGCGAAGGGCGGATCCAGCGCGAACGAGACGGCCGTCCTGGGCTGGGACTGCCACGGCGGCCGCAACCAGGGCTGGTGGTACGACGCGGCCCGCAAGTCGGTCCACATCGAGCTGACCCACGACCGCTGCCTGGACGCCCCCGGCGCCAACTACGGCGCGGGCACCGGCCTGATCATCTGGAACTGCCACGGCGGCGCGAACCAGAGCTGGGTCCGCGACGGCGCCACCCTCCGCCCCGCGGCCGCCCCGGGCATGTGCCTGACCGTGGCCGCCGCCCACGACCAGCTGCGCCTGCAGACCTGCAACGGCTCGGCGACGCAGCGCTTCGCGTAATCCCGCCCCGCAGCACCCGCACCCCCACACCCGGCCGGCACACCCACCCGGCCGGGTGTTCTCGTCCGGGCTCACAACTGCCGCAGATACTCGCGAACTTCCCGGGGCCGGTTGGTGATGAGCGTGTCCACACCCAGGCGGACGCAGAGCTCCACGTCCTCCGGCTCGTCGACCGTCCAGACGCGTACCCGCAGCCCCTTGGCCTTCAGGCGCGCCACCAGACCCGGGTCCTTGCGCAGCAGATCGATGCCGGGCCCGGCATGCCCGGCGAACGGCGGCCGGGCGGGCCGCAGCCGCCGCTCGATGAGGTACACGGCGGGCAGGCCGGGAGCCAGCCGGTTCAGCCGGACCAGGGCGTTGCGGGAGAAGCTCATGACCTCGACCCGGCCGTCGGAGCCGTCGGCGAGCCCGTGCTCCTTGAGGACCCGTACGAGCTCGGCCTCCAGGCGCCCGCCGGCGCGGGTGGGGTGCTTGGTCTCCACGGCCAGTCCGACGGGCCGGTCGGCGGACAGCGCCTCCTTGAGCAGGTCCTCGAAGAGCAGCACCTGCGCCCCGCGGTGCACCTCGCCCTTCCAGCCGCCGAAGTCGAGCCCGGCCAGCTCCTCGTACGTCATGGCGGAGACGACCCCGCGCCCGTCGGAGGTCCGTTCCACCCGCCGGTCGTGCACGCACACGAGCCGCCCGTCGGCACTCAGCCGCACATCGCACTCCAGTGCGTCGGCGCCGTCGTCGATGGCCTGCCGATAGGCCTCGATGGTGTGCTCGGGGTGGTCGTGAGAAGCCCCGCGATGGGCGATGACCCGCACATCGCGGGCGGCGCGGAGGGAGGACGGCTCAGTCATGCCCCAGACGTTATCCGGATGCGGTGACCGGCCCGGTACGGGACCCCGCACCGATGGCTGAACAGTTCACGACACCGCACTGCGAGCCCTGCCCCGAGTGCCGGTTCGAGGCGGGTTGCACTGGAGAGAGCCCCCGGCGGGTGCCAGGGGCTCTCCGTGGGTGATGCGGCCGGGATCAGCCGAGGCCGGGGCCGCGGACCGGGATGCTGGTGAAGGTCGGGGCCGGGGCCGGGTTCTGGAAGAAGTCGTTGCCCTTGTCGTCCACGACGATGAACGCCGGGAAGTCCTCGACCTCGATCTTCCAGACCGCCTCCATGCCGAGCTCCTCGTACTCCAGGACCTCGACCTTCTTGATGCAGTCCTGGGCCAGGCGCGCCGCCGGGCCGCCGATCGAGCCGAGGTAGAAGCCGCCGTGCGTGCCGCACGCGTCCGTCACCTGCTGCGAGCGGTTGCCCTTGGCCAGCATGACCTTGGAGCCGCCCGCCGCCTGGAACTGCTCGACGTACGAGTCCATCCGGCCGGCCGTGGTCGGGCCGAAGGAGCCCGAGGCGTAGCCCTCGGGGGTCTTCGCCGGGCCGGCGTAGTAGACCGGGTGGTCCTTCAGGTACTGCGGCATCTCCGCGCCCGAGTCCAGCAGCTCCTTGATCTTGGCGTGCGCGATGTCGCGCGCCACGACCAGCGGGCCGGTCAGGGAGAGGCGGGTCTTCACCGGGTGCTGGGTGAGCGTGGCGAGGATGTCTGCCATCGGCTGGTTCAGGTCGATCGACACCACGTCCGACGAGTCGTTCAGGTGCTCGTCCGTCGTCTCCGGCAGGAAGCGGGCCGGGTCGCGCTCCAGCTGCTCCAGGAAGACGCCCTCCGCGGTGATCTTCGCGGTCGCCTGGCGGTCCGCCGAGCAGGACACGGCGATCGCGACCGGCAGCGACGCGCCGTGGCGCGGGAGCCGCACGACGCGCACGTCGTGGCAGAAGTACTTGCCGCCGAACTGCGCGCCGATGCCGATCTTCTGGGTGAGTTCGAAGACCTGCTGTTCGAGGTCGACATCGCGGAAGCCGTGGCCCAGGGGGGAGCCTTCCGTGGGGAGCTCGTCCAGGTAGTGGGCCGAGGCGTACTTCGCCGTCTTGAGCGCGTGCTCCGCCGAGGTGCCGCCGACCACGATCGCCAGGTGGTAGGGCGGGCAGGCCGCCGTACCGAGGGAGCGGATCTTCTCCTCCAGGAACTTCATCATGGAGGCCTCGTTGAGGACCGCCTTCGTCTCCTGGTAGAGGAAGGACTTGTTGGCCGAGCCGCCGCCCTTGGCCATGAAGAGGAACTTGTACGCGCCGCCGTCGGTCGCGTACAGCTCGATCTGCGCGGGCAGGTTCGAGCCGGTGTTCTTCTCCTCCCACATGGTGAGCGGGGCCATCTGCGAGTAGCGCAGGTTCAGCTGCGTGTACGCGTCGTAGATGCCGCGCGAGAGGGCCGCCTCGTCTCCGCCCTCCGTCAGCACGTTCTGGCCGCGCTTGCCCATCACGATCGCCGTGCCCGTGTCCTGGCACATCGGCAGGACGCCGGCCGCCGCGATGTTCGCGTTCTTGAGCAGGTCGAGCGCGACGAACTTGTCGTTCGACGAGGCCTCGGGGTCGTCGATGATCCGGCGCAGCTGCGCGAGGTGCGCGGGGCGCAGGAAGTGCTGGATGTCGTGGATGGCCTCTTCGGCGAGCTTGCGCAGCGCCTCGGGCTCGACCTTGAGGAACGTACGGCCGTCGGCCTCGAAGGTCGAGACGCCCTCCGAGGTCACCAGCCGGTAGGGGGTGGTGTCCTCGCCCAGGGGCAGCAGGTCGGTGTACGCAAACTCTGGCATGACGGCAGTCATTCCTCACTCGGCAGACGGCGCTGGCGACCATTTGGCAGCGCGGCTATCCAGCGTAGGACCTCCGTGCCGGGCCGTGTCTGTGAGGTAAGGCTCACTGTCAACTGCGGACGACTATCGCGATCTATCGCGTATCGCTATGCTGGCTGACGTGGACCTGGAAAAGAAGCCTGCCGCGCCTGCCGCTGCCCCCGCCGAACTGCGGGCCTCCGATGCCGATCGCGACCGGATCGCGCACATCCTGGCCGACGCCCTCGCCGAGGGCCGGCTGACCGCCGACGAGCACTCCGAGCGGCTGGATTCGCTGTACGCCGTGAAGACCGTCGGGGAGCTGGAGGTGCTGGTACGGGACCTCCCTGCGCCCGGCGGCCCGGCCGCGGCGGCGCCCGCGTACGGACAGCATCCGGCCCCGGGTCCGGCCGCCGCCGGCCAGGCCGCGGTCTCGGAGACCGTGGTCGCGGTGTGCAGCAGTTCCACCCGCAAGGGCCGCTGGCGGCCCGGCGCGCACACCCGTGTGGTCTGTGTCCTCGGCGACGTCACCATCGACCTCACCGAGGCCGTCTTCGAGCAGCAGGTCACCGAGATCGACGTGACGAGCGTGCTGGGCAACGTCGAGATCACGGTCCCGGAGAACGTGACGCTCCGCGGCTACGGCAGCGGGGTCCTCGGCAACTTCGAGGTGCACGGCGAGGGCCGCGCCGACACCACCGACCCGAGCGCCCCGGTCGTGATCATCCGCGGCTTCGCCCTGCTGGGCAACATCGAGGCCCGGCCCAAGCTCGGCGCCCGCCTGGTCGACCTGGCCCTGAAGCTGCGCAAGCGCCTCCAGGGGTAGTCGGGGCCCGGGGGCCCCGCCGCCCGGAGCGGCTGTGACGGAATCCGGCCGGCGTGCGCGGGCACGTGACGGCATATGCAGGCGTCGCGTTTCGGTCGAACTTCGGCGGGGCGGCGCCCTTGCCCCACGCAGTGCATAGGGGCGCGCACAGCGGGTAGGGACAGGTGCATCGTCTCTCGCTTGCGTATACGTCGTCAGGAGTAGGCCGTGCCGCATCCGCCGCATCAGTCCCTGCAGGTAGCCGCCGTACCGAGCCTTCAGGCGCGTCCGGCCGCCGTACCGAAGCCGCGGGTGCCGGCGAGGGAAGATGACGGCCCATGGCACGCGGAGGCGGTGTGCCGCCGGGACGAGGCGGGGCTGTTCTTCGCCCCCTCCAAGGAACCGACGGCTGCCCGGCTCTCCCGCGAGGAGGCCGCGAAGCGGGTCTGCGCGCGCTGCCCCGTGATGGTCGCCTGCCGCGAGCACGCACTGCTCCAGCCCGAGCCGTACGGGGTGTGGGGCGGGCTCACCGCGGCCGAGCGCCGCGTGGTGCTGGCCCGCCGCAGGCGCCGGGCGGCCGAACTGCGCCAGGCGCAGGGGGCCGGGCCGATAGCCGCCGCGGGCTGAGCCCCGTACGTACGCAAGCGAGAGGGGCGCCACCGCCGCACGCGGTGGCGCCCCTCTCGCTGCCGGGGACCGCCTGAAGGCCTGCCCTGAAGGCCTGCCCGCTCCTACTGGGCGCGGTCGAAGTCGATCGCGCTGTACGCGCGCAGCTTCGACAGGCGGTGCGTCGAGTCGATCTGCCGGATCGTGCCCGACTTCGAGCGCATGACCAGCGAGGACGTGGTCGCGGTCTCCGAGCGGTAGTGGACGCCGCGCAGCAGCTCGCCGTCCGTGATGCCGGTGGCGACGAAGAAGACGTTGTCGCCGGAGACCAGGTCGTTGGTGTGCAGGACCCGGTCCAGGTCGTGGCCCGCGTCGATGGCCTTCTGGCGCTCGGCCTCGTCCTTCGGCCACAGCTTGCCCTGGATCGTGCCGCCGAGGCACTTGATGGCGCAGGCCGAGATGATGCCCTCGGGGGTGCCGCCGATGCCGAGGAGCAGGTCCACGCCGGTGCCCTCGCGCACCGCCATGACCGAGCCCGCGACGTCGCCGTCCGAGATGAACTTGATCCGGGCGCCCGTCTCGCGGATCTCCTTGACGATGCCCTCGTGGCGGGGGCGGTCCAGGATGATCACCGTGACGTCCTCGACGGCCATGTTCTTGGCCTTGGCGACGCGGCGGATGTTGACGGAGACCGGCGCGTTGATGTCGACGAAGTCGGCGGCCTCGGGGCCGGTGACCAGCTTCTCCATGTAGAAGACCGCGGACGGGTCGAACATGGTGCCGCGGTCGGCGGCGGCCAGGACGGCGATGGCGTTCGGCATGCCCTTGGCGTTCAGCGTCGTGCCGTCGATCGGGTCGACCGCGATGTCCACCTCGGCGCCGGTGCCGTCGCCGACCCGCTCGCCGTTGAACAGCATCGGGGCTTCGTCCTTCTCGCCCTCGCCGATGACGACGACGCCGTTCATCGAGACGGTGGAGATCAGGGTTCGCATCGCGTTGACCGCGGCGCCGTCGGCGCCGAGCTTGTCGCCGCGCCCGACCCACCGGCCCGCGGCCATGGCGGCGGCCTCGGTCACCCGGACGAGTTCCAGGGCGAGGTTGCGGTCGGGGGCCTCCGGAGAGACTTCGAGCTGGGGCGGCAGGTTGTGCTCGGTCATCGGAGCGCACCTTTCTGTACGGCGACGGCCGGGAAGTGAGGGTGCTGGAACTCTATCGGTACGTCGACAAATTGAGCAGACCGGGTCACGTATGAGCGCCGTATCGGTCAGACGTTTGGCGTGAGCGGACATCTTGCGGAACATCTCGCGGGCCCGTGCGGGCGCCGCGCCGACCCCGGCGGAGATCACTCCCGGTCATGGGGGACGATGGTGGCGTGGCAGGTATGAAGGGCAAGCAGACGGTCTGGGACATGGTCCGGTCGCTGGCGGTGATCGGTATCGTCGTCGCGGGCATCTACATCTTCGTCCCACATGACGAGAAGGCCGATCCGACACACGTGGTCGACTACCGGGTGGAGACGATCACCGCGCGGCGCGCGGCGCCGTATCCGGTGGCAGCGCCGGTGGGGCTCCCGGCGCAGTGGCGCGCGACCTCGGTGACGTACGACCGCAAGGCCGCGAACGCCTGGCACCTGGGCTTCCTGGACCCGAAGGGGCAGTACGTCGCGATCGAGCAGTCCAGCGACGCCTCGGCCAAGCACCTGGCGGGCGTCACCCAGAACGCGAAGGCCACCGGGCAGACGCAGCAGATCGGCGACCTGGTCTGGGAGCGCTGGGAGGGCGAGAAGTACGACGCCCTCGTACGGCAGGAGCAGGGGTACGCGACGGTGGTGACCGGCACGGCCTCGTTCGAGGACCTGGGCGCGATGGTGGCGGCGCTGGAGTTCAAGCAGGGCGCCGCGCAGCAGTAAGCAGCAGTGGTCCGAATGACATGCGAGAAGGCCGCTCCCCGGGATACCGGGGAGCGGCCTTCTCGCATGTCATTCGGACTCAGACGGTGGTGATGACCTCGTCGAAGCCCAGGCGCGGGGAGCGGTCGAACCAGGCGTCCTCGCCCGGCTTGCCGATGTTGACGACCATGATCGGGGTGTGGTCGGCGTCCAGGAACTCCTTCTGGATGCCGGCGAGGTCCGCGCCGGTCATCGGGCCCGCGGCCAGGCCGGCGGCGCGGACGCCCACGATGAAGTACGCGGCCTGAAGGGCGCCGTTCACCAGGGCGGACTGCTCACGCACCGGGCGCTCGGAGAAGAACATGTCCTTGGCCGGCGGGAAGTGCGGCAGCAGGCGCGGCAGCTCCTCGTGGAACTCGTTGTCCGCGGAGAGGATCGCGACGAGCGGCGCGGCGGCGGTCTTGGCCTGGTTGCCCTCGGCCATGTGCTTCACCAGGCGCTCGCGGGCCTCGGGGGAACGGACCAGGGTGATGCGCAGCGGGGTGCCGTTGAAGGCGGTGGGGCCGAACTTCACCAGGTCGTAGATCGCCTGGACCTGCTCCTCGGTCACCGGCTCGTCGGAGAACGAGTTGGCGGTGCGGGCCTCGCGGAACAGCAGGTCCTGAGCGGCGGAGTCGAGAACGAGAGACATCGGAAAGCCTTCTTCCATACATGCGGGGGGTGAAGCGATGCCTCGACTCTAAGCCGGAAGTTGTAGAACTTTCAACTAAATCGGCTTGAGAATGACTCACGTCACGTTTGGCCCGCCGCTCAGGCGTCCCCCTCGTCACCCCCGCCGGCCCCCGCTTCGCGGGCCGCCAGTGCCGAGTCGAGTCGGGCACGGGCGCCTTCCAGCCAGTGCCGGCAGACCTGTGCGAGTTCTTCGCCGCGCTCCCAGAGCGCGAGGGAGTCCTCCAGTGACGTGCCGCCGGCCTCCAGCTTGCGGACGACCTCGATGAGCTCGTCCCGGGCCTGCTCGTACCCCAACGAGGTATTGGTTTCCGTCATTCCCGTTCCGCCTTATGTGTGCAGTGCATCGAATATGTTCCGGGTGCTCGGGCCGGCCGGCTCACTCGGCGCCCGGCCCCGCCACCCGTACGGAGAACTCACCCTCCGCCACCCGCGCCCGCAGCACCTCGTCCCCCGAGACCTCCTCCGGCGAGCGCACCACGTGCCCGTCCGCCCGCTGGAGTACGGCGTACCCGCGCTCCAGCGTCGCCGCCGGGGACAGCGCCACCACCCGGGCCAGGGTGTGCGCCAGCTCCGAATCGGCCCGGTCCAGCAGGTGCCCCAGCGTCCGCCGGGTGCGCCCCAGCAGGGCCTCCAGCTCGGCCTCGCGGGTCTCCACCATCCGCTGCGGATGGACGAAGACCGGCCGGGCCAGCGCGTGCGCGAGCCCCCGCTCCTCCCGGTCGAGCAGCCCGCGCACCGCCCGGAGCCCCCGGCCCTGGAGCTGGCGTACCCGCTCCAGCTCCTCGCCCACGTCCGGGACCACCTTCTTCGCCGCGTCCGTGGGCGTGGAGGCCCGCAGGTCCGCGACGAGGTCCAGCAGCGGGGAGTCCGGCTCGTGCCCGATCGCCGAGACCACGGGCGTACGGGCCGCCGCGACCGTCCGTACGACCTCCTCGTCGGAGAACGGCAGCAGGTCCTCCACGCTGCCGCCGCCGCGGGCCACGATGATCACGTCGACCTCGTCCAGGGCGTCGAGCTCCTTGACCGCCCGGATCACCTGGGGCACCGCGTTCACCCCCTGGACCGCCACGTTCCGGACCTCGAAGCGGACCGCGGGCCAGCGCCGCCGGGCGTTCTCCAGTACGTCGCGCTCGGCCGCCGAGGCCCGCCCGACCACCAGCCCGATCAGCTGCGGCAGGAAGGGCAGCGGCTTCTTGCGATCCAGCGCGAACAGGCCCTCGGAGGCGAGCGAGCGCTTGAGCTTCTCCAGCCGCGCGAGCAGCTCGCCGATGCCGACGGGCCGTATCTCGGTCGCCCGCAGCGACAGCTGCCCGCGCGGGGCGTACCACTCCGGCTTGGCCAGGACGACGACCCGCGCGCCCTCCGTCACCGCGTCCGCGACCTCGTCGAAGACCTGGCGGTAGCAGGTGACGCTGAGCGAGATGTCGTGCGAGGGGTCGCGCAGCGTCAGGAAGACCACCCCCGCCCCCGGCCGCCGCGAGAGCTGCGTGATCTGCCCCTCCACCCACACCTGGCCCAGCCGGTCGATCCAGCCCCCGATGAGCCGGGACACCTGGCCGACCGGCAGCGGCGCGTCAGCCGACGTATTCAGACCCATGTACGCAGGCTATCCGCCCGCGCCGACAGCCACACTGACGCCGTCTCAGGGGCCGTCGGTGGTGTCGGGATCCGGCCGGTCGCGGCGGGTCCCCTGGACGACGAGGACCGCCAGGCCCGCCGCCAGCCAGACCGCGCCGACCAGCTGCGCCGTCCAGGCCGCCTCGACGATCACCGCGATCGTCACCGCCGCGCCCAGCACCGGCATCAGCAGGTGCTTCCACCAGATCGGCGCGCCCGCCCCGCGCTGCACCACGAACCAGCCGACCACCGAGGCGTGCAGCAGCGTGAACGCCACCAGCGCGCCCACGTCCACCACCGAGACCAGCTGGTCGAGCCCTTCGTCGCGGCGGGCCGCCCACACCGCCGCGACCAGCGTGATCGTCGCCGCCGCCAGCAGCGCCGGCCGCGGGGTCCCGTCCCAGGTGCGCGCCAGCGCCCCCGGCAACCGCCGCTCGCGGGCCATCGCGAACACCAGCCGGCCCGCCGCCGCCTGCCCCGCCAGCGCCGCGAACGCAGCCCCGATCGCCTTGCTGACGGCGACCAGGTCGTGCAGCCAGGTCCCGACCGAGGACTCCACCGCGGTGTAGAACGCCGGGCCCTGCTGCCCCGGATCGGCCGCCAGCTGCGCCGAGGACACCGGCATCAGCAGCGCCGCCAGGTAGCTCTGCACGACGAACAGCACCCCGGCCAGCGCCAGGCAGAACAGCACCGCCCGCGCCACCCGCGCCGAGCCCCCCGTCACCTCCTCCGCGAAGGAGGCGATCGCGTCGAAGCCGAGGTACGACAGGACCGCCACCGACACCGCGCCCAGGACCGCCGCCGGGGAGAAGCCCAGCGCGCCGTCCCCGGTCAGCGGCGACAGCCAGCCGCGCTGCGCCCCGCCCTGGACCAGTACCGTCACCGCGGTCACCACGAAGACCAGCAGCACCACGATCTCCATCGCCAGCACCGCGAAGCCCACGCGCGCGGCCGCCCGTACGCCCCACAGGTTCAGCGCGGTGGTCACCAGCACCGCCAGCGCCGTCCACACCCACCGCGAGACCTCCGGGACCAGCGCGTTCATCGCGATGCCGGAGAAGAGGTAGGCGACCGCCGGGATCAGCAGGTAGTCGAGCATCGCCATCCAGCCGGCGATCAGCCCGGCGCCCTCGCCGAGCCCCTTGCGGGCGTACGTGAAGACCGAGCCGGCCTGCGGGGCCACCTGGACCATCTGCGCGTACGAGAAGGCCGTGAAGGCCATCGCGACCGTCGCGCAGAGGTAGACGAGCGCGACGGCGCCCTGCGATTTCGCGTCGAGCGTGCCGAAGACCCCGACCGGGGCCATGGGGGCGATGAACAGGAGCCCGTACACGACCAGGTCCCGGAATCCGAGGCTCCGGCGGAGGGCCGCCCTCGGCGCCGTACCGGGGTCCGTCACGGACGCCATCATTCCTCCGAGGGGCGGTCGGTTCGTACGTTCGCCCCAGTCTGTGCCGAACGGGCGACGCCCGGCCTCCTGGAGACCCCCGTACGATGGACCGCATGACTGCTGCCGCCCCTGTTCCCGCTTCCCGACGCGTCCTGCTCGCCGCCCCGCGCGGCTACTGCGCGGGCGTGGACCGAGCCGTGATCGCCGTCGAGAAGGCTCTCGAGCAGTACGGTGCGCCGGTCTACGTCCGCCACGAGATCGTGCACAACAAGTACGTCGTCCAGACGCTGGAGAAGAAGGGCGCCATCTTCGTCGAGCGGACGGAGGAGGTGCCCGAGGGCTCCATCGTGATGTTCTCCGCGCACGGCGTGGCTCCGGTGGTGCACGAGGAGGCGGCGCGCGGCAAGCTCGCGACGATCGACGCGACCTGCCCGCTGGTCACCAAGGTGCACAAGGAGGCCATCCGGTACGCGAACGAGGACTTCGACATCCTCCTCATCGGCCACGAGGGCCACGAGGAGGTCATCGGCACCTCGGGCGAGGCCCCGGACCACATCACGATCGTGGACGGCCCGGACGACGTGGACAAGGTCGTCGTGCGCGACGAGTCGAAGGTCGTGTGGCTGTCCCAGACCACCCTCTCGGTCGACGAGACCATGGAGACGGTCGACGCGCTGAAGACCAAGTTCCCGCTGCTCGTCTCGCCGCCGAGCGACGACATCTGCTACGCCACCTCGAACCGCCAGGCGGCGGTCAAGGTGATGGGCGCCGACTCCGACCTGGTCATCGTCGTCGGCTCCAAGAACTCCTCGAACTCGATCCGGCTGGTCGAGGTCGCCCTCGACGCCGGCGCGGGCGCCGCGTACCTCGTCGACTTCGCGAGCGAGATCGACGAGGCCTGGCTGGAGGGTGTCACCACGGTGGGCCTGACCTCGGGCGCCTCGGTGCCGGAGGTGCTGGTCGAGGAGGTCCTGGAGTGGCTGGCGGCACGCGGCTACGCGGACGTGGAGATCGTCAAGACCGCCGAGGAGTCGATCGTCTTCTCGCTGCCGAAGGAGCTGCGCCGCGACCTGCGCGCTGAAGCGGCCTCGCTGGTCGCCGAGAAGTAGACCGCTTCGTTTCGTACCGTGATTCCATGCAGATCTTCGGCGTGGACATCGGTGGTTCAGGGATCAAGGGCGCTCCCGTGGACCTGGACCGTGGCGAACTGGCGCAGGAGCGCCACAAGGTACTGACACCGCAGCCGGCCACCCCCGACGGGGTGGCCGGCTGCGTCGTCGAGGTGGTGCGCCACTTCGACTGGGACGGCCCCGTGGGGGTGACGTTCCCGGGGGTGGTCAGCGGCGGGGTCACCCGTACGGCGGCCAACATGGACCAGGGCTGGATCGGCGTCGACACGGCCACCCTGCTGTCGCGGCGGCTCGGGGGCCGGCCGGTCACGGTGCTCAACGACGCGGACGCGGCCGGGATCGCGGAGATGACGTACGGCGCGGGCAAGGGCCGCGGCGGGACGGTGATCATGCTGACGCTCGGCACGGGCATCGGCAGCGCGCTGTTCACGGACGGCCGGCTGGTGGCTAACACGGAGCTCGGCCACTTGGAGCTGAAGGGCCACGACGCGGAGAAGCGGGCGTCGGTCAAGGCCAAGGAGGACGGGGAGCTGACCTGGGAGCGCTGGGCGCACCGGGTGCAGCGCTACCTGGAGCACGTGGAGATGCTCTTCTCCCCGGACCTCTTCATCATCGGCGGCGGCGTCAGCCGCAAGCCGGAGAAGTTCCTTCCGCTGATCGAGGACGTACGGGCCGAGATCGTCCCGGCGAAGCTCCAGAACAATGCGGGCATCGTGGGCGCGGCGATGGCGGCGAGGGCGGCGGGGGGTTCGGCGACTTAGCCGGTCCGGCGGGGGAGCCTGCGCCGGGAGATAAGCACGGCCTTGCGTACGACGACGATCAGCGCGGAGACGAGGGTCCCCCCGTACAGCCAGCCGGCGTGCAGCGACAGGGCGGACACGATGCCCATGAGCTCCGCGCCGAAGCCACCGGAGCCGCCGGAGATGGGCCACAATCCGGCGGCGAAGGCGATCGGGGCGGAGATCGGCGCGGTGATCAGGTCGGCCGGGCGCACCCAGAGGGCGGTGGCGGCCGTGACGGGCAGGAAGAGCAGCCCGTACGCGAACAGCGAGCCGCCGAAGAGCAGCCAGGCGATCCCGGCGGCCAGGGTCATCGCGACGCAGGCGAACAGCCCGCCGCCGAGCCCGGTCAGGCGTGGCCGCGGCAGCCGCCGTGCGGGCGCGGGCCGGGGCCGGCCGCCACCGCCCTGGGCGGGTACGCCGCCGATGGGCTGCGCCGCCGGGGCCGGGCGGCGCGGCTGTTGCTGTCGCTGCGGGTGATCCACCGAACGCGTCCTGTAGTGCTCCACCCCACCACGCTAGGCGGGCCGAGCGCGGTATCGGTGTGGGGACACGCGTACAACGACTGCCACTCATCGGAAAGTAAACTGTCCGGTGGCCCACTCCCGGGCCGCCGCCCCCTCCAGCTACGGGAAGTCGCCAACGTGTCGCTCACGATCGGAATCGTCGGCCTGCCGAATGTCGGCAAGTCGACCCTGTTCAACGCCCTGACCAAGAACGACGTGCTGGCGGCCAACTACCCGTTCGCCACCATCGAGCCGAACGTCGGCGTCGTCGGCGTCCCGGACCCGCGCCTGGCCGTGCTCGCCGGCATCTTCGGCTCGCAGCGCATCCTCCCGGCGACGGTCGACTTCGTCGACATCGCGGGCATCGTGCGCGGCGCCTCGGAGGGCGAGGGCCTCGGCAACAAGTTCCTCGCGAACATCCGCGAGTCGGACGCGATCTGCCAGGTCATCCGTGCCTTCAAGGACGAGAACGTCGTGCACGTCGACGGCAAGGTCTCGCCGAAGGACGACATCGAGACGATCAACACCGAGCTGATCCTCGCCGACCTGCAGTCCATCGAGAAGGCGGTGCCGCGCCTGACGAAGGAGTCCCGCCTCCAGAAGGACAAGGTCGCGGTCCTGGCGGCGGTCGAGAAGGCCCAGAAGATCCTCGAAGCGGGCGACACCCTCTTCTCGCACGGCATCAAGAAGGGCACGGAGCAGGGCGACCTCCTCCACGAGCTGCACCTGCTGACCACGAAGCCGTTCCTCTACGTCTTCAACGTGGACGAGGACGAGCTGGTGGACGACGCCTTCAAGGCGGAGCAGAGCGCCCTGGTCGCCCCGGCGGAGGCCATCTTCCTGAACGCGAAGCTGGAGCAGGACCTCTCGGAGCTGGACGACGAGGAGGCCCTGGAGCTCCTGCAGTCGGTCGGCCAGGACGAGCCGGGCCTGGCCACCCTCGGCCGCGTCGGCTTCGCCACCCTGGGCCTGCAGACCTACCTGACGGCCGGCCCGAAGGAAACCCGCGCCTGGACGATCAAGCAGGGCGCGACGGCCCCCGAGGCGGCCGGCGTGATCCACACCGACTTCCAGCGCGGCTTCATCAAGGCCGAGGTCATCTCCTTCGCGGACCTGGTCGAATGCGGCTCGGTCCCCGAAGCCCGCGCCAAGGGCAAGGCCCGCATGGAGGGCAAGGACTACGTCATGCAGGACGGCGACGTAGTCGAATTCCGCTTCAACGTCTGATTGGATGTGTACAAACGGCCTGACCTGTGAGAAAGCAGGTCAGGCCGTTGTGCCGTCCGCAGCAGTCCGCAGAACCTGGAGTGGCTACGTGTCGTAGAGCGTGGAGCCGTGTCCGACGTGTACGACCCACACCACCAGCTCCCCGTTGTCGATCGTGTAGACGACACGGCAGTCGCCGACCCGTAGGCGGCGGCGCTCAGGCTGGGATACGAGTGCGGTGGTGTTGAAGCCGAAGGGGTCGCTCTTCAGCTCTGTCAGTTTGGCCAGGATGCGAAGCGCCATGTCACGCGGGATCTTGCACAGCTCGGCCTGGGCCTCGGGCCGGAACACCGTGCGGTAGTCACTCACCGCGTGCCAGTGTCTCCCTCATCACGTCCTCGATCGGGACGCCGGCGGCCGGGCTCGCCATGCGCTTGTCGATGACGCGGTTGATCTCGCGCTCTTCCCACTCCTGGTACTTGCGCAGTACCTCGATCGAGACCACGGCGGCGACCTGCTTGCCGCGACGGGTGATGGCAGTGGGCACGTCGTCGCGGTCGGCCCGTTCGACGGCCTCGGCCAAGTGGGCGCGTACGTCGCGGATGGACTCCATGTGCAGCGGCTGAGTCATGCCTCAAGGGTGCCGAGTGTGCCATGTGTACACAGCGGCTTCGGGCCACGGTCGGCGCCGGGGGTGGGGCTCAACATGCAGGCCGGCTCCGTCGCGTTCGGTCCGGGTGCACCGGCTGCTCACCACCCGCGGGGTGGACGAGCGGATGCCGGAGATGCTCAAGAACAAGACCCGACTGTTCGACGCGTACGCACGCCGCAGCGCGGTCGCCGAGTCGACGCCGGACGCGGCGGACGTCGACCCCTCCACCTGGGACACTTCAAAGGGACTCGGCCCCAACGACGCCAACGTCCAGAAGGTGTACGACATGCTGCCTGCCTATCGACGTCTTCTCCGCGACAATCCGGCGGAAGCGAAGCGGCTCATCGCCCTGCCGTTGAACGAGCGCGCCAAGGAGTTCCGGCGCATCACGCTCAACGGCGAGGGCTGATCCGGGATGCCGTACCGCGCCCGGCCCCTCGTCATCACCTTCGCCGCCGTCTCGGCCGCACTGCTTCTTCTTGGGTACCTGTACACGGCCCGGGAGGAGCCCAGTTCCGTGAAATGGGACCTGAGTCACAGTCATGCCAAATCGGATGTCAACTGGTCCGGCAAGAGCCGGAGTACCTGGGAAATCTCCTCGGCCGAGTACGACATCACGTTCTCCGGCGGAATTCACCTCACCGGAAAGCGCATGCTCCGGCTCGACGCGGACCCGGACACCGGCACTGTCGAGTCGGTGCACATCATTTATCCGAAGATGAGCACCGATGACGCCTACCGGGCCGCGAAGGAGCTGGCCAAGGAGCTGTCGATGGACACCGTGAACGTGGACCGCTGGTACAAGCAGCGGACCGGCGGGCGCGAGGCCGGGCACGAGGAAGTGGTGTCCACCAGCGGCATGTCTCCCGCGAAGCACACGCCGGGAACGCCATACATCGACGCATCCCTGCTGTACTCCTTCGACGAGGAGAAGCCGACGTTCATCGACCTCTCCTTCTACTGGCCGAAGACGGAGAAGTGAGCCAGGAGAAGTGAGCCTCTGAGGCAACGGCATCGGCCCTCGATCTCCGGATGGGTCAGGTGACCCGGATCTCCAGGACGTAGTCCCTGTTTCCGCCGAGGATGAGGCTGCCCGACCGATAGGTCATGCCTGGGGGCAGTGCACACTGCAGTTGCAGCGCGTCCATCGGATGCTGAATACGGCAGGGGCTGCCGGAGCTGATGCCGGGCTTCTCACGCGTGAGGACTTCGGCCCTCCCGGAATGGAGGTGCAGGACCGCGCCGTTGGAGCCCGACGCGTCGTAGACCTGCGCGAACATGCCGCTCGCGCCGTCGCCGGTCAGCCACGTCACCTTCAGCGAGGCAGGGGATCCGGGCAGCCCGGGGATCTCCGAGGGCAGCAGCGGCTTGCTCAACAGGCCGTCGGCGGCGATCGCCACCACATCGCCGAGACGTCCCGGCACGCGCTCAGGCACCTCAGGGGACACATACGCCGTGCCGGACGCGTCGACCGCGTTGTCCCAGCCGAGCAGGAGCGGCTCGCCGTCCGGAGACGTCGCGGTGGTGCGGTAGAGCTGTCTGAGTGTGCCGTCCTTGAGAGCCCACAAGACATCGTGATCCGCGATCAGAATGGTTCCGTCGGGCCTGACCCCGAACGGGCTCGGCGTAGCGCTGAAGCGGAATCCGGCGGCGGGTGCCGACACCGGAACGGGCGTCCCCGTCGTGCGGGCGGACCCGGAAGCGCCGGCCAGGACCGACACGCCGCCGTCCGGCCCCAGCTTCTTCACCTGTCCTTCGATGCCGAGCACAAGAGAGCCGTCGGCCAGCGCCACGACGCCGGTGGCGGCGCCCTCCTTCTCGCGGGCGAATTCGACCGTCGACACCGTCCGGTCGCGCTTCATCCGGACCAGCTTCTGTCCGAGTACGTAGACGCTGCCGTCCTGGCCGGTCGTCATACCGCCCGGGAAACCGTTGAAGCCGTAGAACGCCACCGTCCTGAGACTCGCGTCCCGGCCTTCGTCGGAGAAGTCCAGCAGCGCCGCGGCCTGGCCTTTGGCGGGCGCGGTCCAACTGCTGTCGTCGCCCCCGGCCGTGCAGGAGACGGCAGTGCCGCAGAGGACTGCCGTCACCACACCTGTCAGCACCTTGCGCAGCGTCATTCGGAAGTGCCTTTCATCTGTGCAGTCTTGTCGATGTGCCGGACGGCGGGCCATGGATTTCAGCGGCACCGGCCGCCGACGCGAGAGGGAAGACGCCTGCGTGCCGGCCGCCGTCCCGTCCTGCGTATCACTACTGATCGCGACCTGCCCAGACGGTCGTGGACCGGAGTCGGTGCGGCATGTTCCAGCCCCCGGCGAGTCTTGACGGGTGGACGTTGTCTCCCCCGCCGAAGAACTCGCAGAACTTCATGATCAGTGGGTCCCAGCCGAGCGGGTCCACGTAGTGGGTCCCCGGGATGACCAGGTCCTCCTCGACATGGGCGCGAAGGACCTCGACCTCGAAGGCGGTGGCGTGCGGTTCGCGACCCCCGAAGGGGCGGGCCGAGACGACTTCGCATTCCAGCTGGACCGGGCATTCCGCGACCCTGGGAGCCCGGACCAGGTCCGATGCCTGTTCGGTGAGGTGTGCTGCCGAGAACTTGTCCGGCTCGTACCGGTAGCCCTGCTTCGCCTTGTGGTCCGGCACGGCCGGCTTCCCGGTGGTGAGCGCGATCCGGTCGACGGCATCGACCATCGCCGACGAGGGCAGATTGAGCACGCACTCGCCCTCCCGCAGCAGGTTCGCGGTGGTCTGGGCATTGTTGCCGAGACCGAGCATGCAGGACTGGCCCAGCCACCATGCCGAGGACATCGGCGCGAGGTTCGCTGTGCCGTTCTCGTTGAGTGAGCTGATCAGCACCACCGGAGTTCCGAAGTACAGGACCTTGAGCCCGGGGACGACGTGCATGGCTGTGCCTTTCGCGGAGCGCCGGACGGACAGGCCCGCGATCAACAGCACGAGCCGTCGCTGACCCTCTCGTGAACAGGACCACCGACGCTGGCGGAAATGCGACTTCACATTTTCGGACGAGTGCGGCGATCGTCCGACGGTGAGCATGGTGACGAGGCCGGGCGAATGGGGTGGGTGGGCGGAGAGCCTCGTTGACGGGTGGATCTTGGTGAGTAGGGTCACGGAGCGCACGCGGTCTCGACAGCAGACCTGGGGGAAGCGTCGGCGCTCGGGAGGCTCGGGCCGTGACCAGATGTCGATTGCGCACGCGGCTGTGGACCGCGGTGACCACCACCGGCCTGTTGCTGGCCCTGACACCCGGACTGGCCACCGCCGCCCCGCAGGATGCCGCGGATCCCGCCGATCCGACCCTACGGCGTGATCCCGCCACCGGGCACGCCCGGATGATCTTCAACTCCGGGGGGTACCTGACCCCGCCGTCCAAGCGGGCTCCCGAGCACGTCGCGCTCGCCTACGTACGCGACCACCGCGGGGAGTTCGGGCTTTCCGCCCGGCAGGCCGAGCAGCTCGTCGTCGTCTCCTCGTACCCCACCCGGCACAACGGGGCACGGCAGGTGACGCTCGGCCAGAGCATCGACGGCATGCGCGTCCACGGCGGGCTCCTCACCGCCACCGTCGACAGGCGCGGCCGCCTCGTGATCCTCGGCGGCGCCGTCGTGACCGCCGAGCCGGCCGGCACCGTCGAGCTGACGGCCAAGCAGGCCCTCGACCAGGCGGCCGAGGCCCAGGGCGCGCGGCCCCAGCACACGATGACCGGCACCGACAACCGCGACAAGGGCCGGCAGAAGTTCAAGAACGTCTACGCCAAGCGGCTCACGAAGCCCAACGACGTGACCGCCGAACTGGTCTGGTTCCCCACCGACTCCGGCCGTGAGCTGCGCCCCGCCTGGCTCACCGACATCGAGGTCTCCGGTACGTCCTGGTACGAGACGGTGGTCGACGCCGCCGACGGCCGGGTCCTGAGCCGCGAGAGCCGGTACCACCACGCCGGCCCGGAAGGCACCGTCTTCACGGCCCAGCACCCCGACATCAGCGGCGCCACCCGCACCGTCACTCCGCTCACCGGCCGCGACGGCTCCTGGGTCGCGGACCGGCTGACGCAGGGCAACAACGCCAACGCCTACCGGGACGAGGACGGCGACAACACGGTGCCGGACACCGGGAACGACGCGCTGCGCCCGCAGTCCCCGGCGAGCGGCGACCCGGACTACCAAAACTTCGACTACACGTTCAACGACACCTGGCGCACCGACGCCGGCGCGACGCAGGCCAACCTCGACGCCGACATCGATCCGGTCATCACGCAGCTCTTCTACTACACCAACGTGATGCACGACTACCTCTACGACCTCGGGTTCGACGAGGCCTCGCGCAACTTCCAGGCCGACAACTTCGGCCGCGGCGGCTCGGGCAACGACCCCGTACTGGCCGAGGCGCAGGACGGCTGGGACCTCGGCTGCCTCGACGACGCCACCCCGCCGAACGCGATCCGCTGCACCAACAACGCCAACTTCGCCGCCCCCGCGGACGGCTCCAGCCCGCGCATGCAGATGTACATGTGGCAGCCGCCGGGCCGGCCGTTCCGCGACGGTTCGCTCGACGGCGACGTCATCGCGCACGAGTACGGACACGGCGTGTCCAACCGCCTCGTCGGCGGCGGCCACCTCGGCGGCGGCTCCCAGACCGGCGCCCTCGGGGAGGGCTGGAGCGATGTGATCTCCTTCCTCAAGTGGGGCGACGCGACGGTCGGCGAGTACGTCACCGGCAACACCGCCACCGGCATCCGCTCGCAGGCGTACGACACGTCCACGGAGAAGTGGGGCACCTTCAACCCCGCCCGCGGCGTGCACCGCAACGGCGAGATCTGGGCCGCGACGGTGTACGACATCCGAGAGGCGAAGGGCGTCGGGTTCACCCAGCAGCTCGTCATCGACGGCATGAAGAACACCGTCAGCACGCCGAGCTACCTCGACGCGCGCGACGGCGTCCTGGCCGCCGACATGACCAACAACGCGGGCGCGAACCAGTGCCTCCTGTGGCGGGTCTTCGCAGGTCGCGGCATGGGAGCGAACGCCGCCTCCAGTGCGGACCAGAACACCGTGACCGCCGACGAGACCGTCCCGGCCGCCTGCCTGCCGACCGAGAAGGCGGGCGGCCCGTACACGACGAACGAGGGGACGGACGTCACGCTCAGCGCGGCCGGCTCCACCAAAGGGACCGCGCCGTCGGCCGGGAACCCGACCGCGTACGCCTGGGACCTCGACAACGACGGGCAGTACGACGACGCCACCGGGGTCACCACCACCTTCGACGCGGTGGGCCAGGACGGCGTCTCCACCATCGGGCTGAAGGTGACCGACGCCGCCGGCAACACCGACACCGACTCGACGACGGTCACCGTCGCGAACGCCGCACCCGTCGTGACGCTCCAGCCGGTCCCCCCGGCCGGGGAGAACAGCCCCGTCACCCTCACGGGCAGGATCAGCGACCCGGGCTGGCTCGACCCGCTGACCGCCACGGTCGACTGGAAGGACGGAGCGGGCCCGCAGGAGCTCACCGGCACGCCGGAGAACGACCGCCCCGACGCGACGCTGACCTTCACCGCGGAGCACACGTACGGGGACGACGGGACCTTCCCGATCGAGGTCTGCGGCAGTGACGACCACACGAGCACCTGCCGGACCGTCGACGCGACGATCGCCGATGTCGACCCGACCGCGGCGATCTCGGGCGACGGGCAGACCACGTACAACGGGCAGAAGGCCTTCATCGCCCACGCCGGCACCCCGGTCGCCGTCACCGGCGCCTCCGCCGACCCGGGCAGCGACGACCTGACCCTGAACTGGCTTTGGGGCGACGGGGCCTCGGACGACCTGGTCTCGCTGGTCAACCCGCCGGCCACCGACCCGGACCCGAGCCCCTCGATCCAGCCGCGCGATGTGACGGAGACGAAGTCGCACGCGTACCCGGCCGCCTGCCTGTCCACGCTGACGTTCACGAGTACGGACGACGACGGCGGCTCCGCCTCCGACACGGCCTCCGTCATCACCACCGGCAATGTGAAGTGGGCACACGACCAGGCGTACTGGATGAAGGAGTTCGGCGGGCCTTCGCCGAAGCACTTCACGGCGGCGCAGCGGGCCTGCCTGCTGAGCGTGGCCTCCTTCATGAGCGCCGTGTACGGGCCGCTGACCGACGCCCAGGCGTACGCGATCCTCGGCTCGGGCTCCCCGCAGCCGCGCCCGCTGGTCTCCCAGCAGCTGCTCGCGGCGTGGCTCAACTTCGCGAACGGGTCGTACGACCTGTCCACGCCGGTCGACACCAACGGCGACCGGAGGACGGACTCGACCTTCGGGGCGGCGGTGGCCAACGCCGAGGCGGTCTACAACAACCCCGCGTCGACGCGGAACCAGCTGCTGAACCAGGTCGACGTACTGCTGCGCTTCAACGTGCGTGACGGTGGCTGACCGGCGCCTGGTTTGCCTCGCCGCCCTCGCCCTCTTCACGGGGTGCGGGGGCGGCGAGGTGCGTCCGCCGGCGAAAGGGACGCACGGGCCGGACGGTACGGGTGACCCGGCCGTCACCGGCGGTACGGGTGCCACGGCGGCCGGCGCGGCGACCCCGGCGCAGGGCCGCGTGCTCACCGGGGCCGACGACGGCTTCGCGGGGCGGCTCGCCGTCGGGCAGACGGCCCGCCTGCGCCTGCCCCTCCCGGAGGGCGGCCCGGAACCCACCGCCCGGGGCGATGCGGTGCTGCTGATCCGCATCAGCAACGTGACGGGCTCGGGCCACCGCGAATGGGAGCTCCGCGCGGTCCACCCGGGCACCACCCGCATCACCGTCCCCCGCCCCGCCGCCTCCCCGGCCACCCTGACCCTCACCGTCACGTGACCGGCGGAGACCGGTGGAGCCGGCGGACGGCATGATCCACAAGACGCCCCTAGGCGAAGTGGGCCGAGGCCAGGACCGAGCCTTCCGGGGTGAGGAGGCGGGCGCCGGCGAGGGTGGTGGCGTTCACGTCGGCCGTCGCGACCCAGTAGCCGTAGCCGTCCCGGAGCGAGAACGTGCCGAGGCGGGTCATCGTGCCGTCCCTGTGGTCCAGGACGCAGCTGATCTCGGGCATCGGCTTCTCCAGGTCCACCGACATGTACACCCAGCCCTGCGCGCCCGGGTGGGCGAAGACCCGGCCCACCTCCCGGCCGCCGGTGACCAGCGGGGCCTGGAGCAGCTCGGCGCCCGCGCGGGCGGTCGGGGACGCGGGTGGCGCCGAGGCCTGCTGGATCGCCGTGCCGGCCGCCCAGCCGCCGAACCCGCACGCCACCGCCAGCGCGGCCGCCACCGCCGCGACCCGGGGCCGCAGCAGCCACCGCCGGGCCGGAGCCGGGGCGGACGCAGGGGCCGGGGGCGGCGGCTGGAGGCCGGCCGTGACCCGGCTCTCGAAGCCGACCGGGGGCTCCGTCCCCGGCAGCAGGCCGAGCAGGTCGTCGCCGACCAGCGCCAGCTGCTCGATGTGCTCCCGGCAGCCGGGGCACTGGTCCAGGTGGGCGACGGCACGGGCGCGCTCCCGGGCCGGAAGGATGCCCAGCGCCAGCTCGGCGTCGCATTCCCTCAGCTGCTCGCAGGTCATCTCGCTCATCGCCGGACCTCCTCGGTCCCCAAGGTCCTGCGGAGCTTGTGCATCGCCGTCCGGATCCGCGTCTTGGCCGTCCCCAGCGGGACCCGCTCCATGTCCGCGATCTGCTGCGCGGTCAACCCGTAGATGCCCGCCATCACCAGGGCGCGAGCCTGCTCCCGGGGCAGGGCCGCCACGGCCGCCCGTACTCCGGCCGAGGTCTCGGCGGCCACGGCGTGCTGCTCGGGGGTCTCCGTCACGATGTCGAGGAGGGCGTCCAGGTCCTCCGGGGCGACCGGATTGGCCCGGCGGGCACGGACCGCGTCGATCGCCAGATGGTGGGCGATCGCCGTCAGCCAGGTCCGTACCGAACCGCGGCGCGAGTCGTAGACCTGCGCGTGCCGCCACGCCCGCTCGAACGTCTGCTGCGCGATGTCCTCGGCGAGCTGGGCGTCGCCGACCACGGCGATGGCCACGCCGAAGACCGTGCGCTGGAAGCGGCGCACGAACGCGACGGCGATCTCGGGATCACCCGTCGCAAGGCCCGACAGCAACGCTTCGTCCGGCGCACGCCCGAGCGGGAGGCCCATTCTCTGCACGTCAGTGGATACGTTCGGCCTCCCCGAATGGATTGATTCGGGTTCGTGCGGAAACACCCCTTCATTCTCCTCCTGTCCCCGTTCCCGCTCCTGTCCGCGGTCACCCGGCCGCCGCGCGCAGGTCACGGGGGACCCCGCCGGCGGCGGTAGGTTGCCTGCAGTCGGCCGTGCAGCAGGCCGTCACCCGGCGCGGCCGGGGGCAGTCGGGGGGTGAGGGGCATGCGGCGCAGGGCGGCGGTCGAGGTGATCGGCGCGGGCGAACGGCTGCACGCGGCCGCCGGCGCGCTGCTGGCCGACCACCGGCGGGCCGTCGAGGCCGTACGGGAGGCCTGGGCTCCGATCCACGCCGACCTGGCCCGCTCCGAGCTGCGCCGGATCCCCGCCGACCGGCTGGCCCACGTCACCGAGGGGCGGCTGCGGGCGGGTGCCGTGGCCGCCATCGAGGCGGCCGGGTTCGACACCGTGCAGCGGGTACTGGACGCCGGGCGCCACCGGCTCCGGCAGATCCCCGGGGTCGGGCAGCAGACCGCAGACCAGGCGCTCGGCGCCGCGCGGCAGCTCGCCGAAGCCGTCGGGGAGACCGTCGCCGTGCACCTCGACGTGGACCGCCCCGAGCCCCGGACCACCGCCCTGGTCGCCGCCCTGCACCCGCTCGTCGAGGCCGGGCCCGACGCCCGCCGGGCCGTCGAGGCGGCCACGGCCCTGGACGCCGGGCTCGGACCGCTCCTCGCCGGCGCCGGACCCGCCGCCGGCCGGCTGCGGGGGTGGTTCGCGGGCCGGGAGCGGCGCGAGCGGGCGCTCGCCGCCCTCGCCGAGATCGGCCGGCGGACCGGGCGGGCCGCCGCCGACGGAGTGCCCGTCCTGCTCGGGCAGGCCTCGGTGGACCTGCTGCGGGGCCCCGCCGACGAGGCGGCCGCCTGGGTCGACTTCGAGCTGCGCTCCGCCGAGTACTACGGCCTGCTCGCAGAGGTCATCGAGCGGCCCGGTGGCGGCGCCGACCCGGCCGCCGCCCAGGGGTTCCTGCCCGAGGCGCTGGTCGAACGCGTCCGCGCCCAGGCCCTCGACGGCACGTACCGCCGGGTCTCGCTGCGCGGATACCAGTCCTTCGGCGCCCGCTTCGCCCTCGCCCAGCGGCGGGTGATCCTCGGCGACGAGATGGGACTGGGCAAGACGATCCAGGCACTCGCCGCCCTCGCGCACCTCGCGGCGCAGGGGCACCGGCACTTCCTGGTGGTCTGCCCGGCCGGAGTCCTGATCAACTGGACCCGCGAGATCGAGGCGCGCAGCACCCTGCGCGCGGTCGCCCTGCACGGCCCCGACCGGCACGACGCCTTCGCGGACTGGCGAGGCGAGGGCGGGGTGGCCGTGACGACCTTCCAGGCACTGACCGGATTCCCCGAACCGGCCGAGGGCGGGCTGGGCATGCTCGTCGTGGACGAGGCGCACCACGTCAAGAACCCGCAGGCGCAGCGCTCGCTCGCGGTCGCCGCCTGGGCCGCGGGCTGTGCGTACGTCCTCTTCCTCACCGGCACCCCGATGGAGAACCGGGTTTCGGAGTTCCGCAGTCTCGTACGGATCCTGCGGCCCGAGGTGGCCTCCGGGATCGGCGACGTCGACACGGTGGCCGGGTCCAAGGCGTTCCGCAAGGCGGTGGCGCCCGCGTACCTGCGGCGCAACCAGCGCGACGTACTCGCCGAACTGCCCGAGCTCCAGTGGACCGACGAGTGGGAGGAGCTGAGCGCGGCCGACCGGGAGGCCTACCGGGCGGCGGTGCGGGCCGGCAATTTCATGGCGATGCGCAGAGCCGCGTACGCGGAGCCGGAGAAGTCGGCGAAGCTGCGGCGGCTGCGCGAACTGGTGGCGGAGGCCGCGGCCAACGGGCTGAAGGTCGTGGTGTTCTCCGCCTTCCGCGAGGTGCTGGGGGTGGTCGAGGAAGCGCTCGGCCAGCCGCCGCACACGGGCGGTGGTGACGGTGACGGTGGCGGCGCCGGCGTCCTCTTCGGGCCGATCTCCGGCAGCGTGCCGCCCGCCCGCCGCCAGCGGCTGGTCGACGGGTTCGGGGCGGCGGCCGGGCACGCGGTGCTGCTCGCGCAGATCGAGGCGGGCGGCATCGGGATCAACCTCCAGGCGGCGTCGGTGGTGATCCTGTGCGAGCCGCAGGTCAAGCCGACCACGGAGCAGCAGGCCGTGGCCCGCGCGCACCGGATGGGCCAGGTGCGCGCGGTACGGGTGCACCGGCTGCTCGCCACCGACGGCGTGGACCAGCGGATGCTGGAGGTGCTGGACCGCAAGGCGCGGCTCTTCGACGCGTACGCCCGGCGCAGCGTGGTGGCGGAGTCGGCGCCCGAGGCGGTCGACGTCTCGGACGCCTCACTGGCCCGCCGCATCGTCGAGGAGGAACAGGCCCGCCTCGGCGCCGCCCGCTGACGCTGCTGATGCCGCGGGCCCCGGCGGGCGGGCCGGCTACAGGCCGCGGACCGAGGCGATCGTGAAGGCCGTCGGCGTACCCGGGCCCATCGGGCCGCCCTTGTCGAACTGGGAGCGGACCACGAGCGTGCGGCCCGGGGTGTGGCTCAGCGTGGTCGGGATCTGCAGCGACGGGTCCGTGATCGTCCGGGTCAGCCGGGCCCGGGTGCCGTCGGGGCTGACGTGCCACCGGGTCAGGGTGTTCGTGATGTTGTGGGCCACCCGCAGGGTGCCGTCGGGCGCCAGATCGAGGCCGTCCGCGTGGGTGAGGTCCCCGCCCTGGAGGGCGACGCGGGAGATCGCGCCGGTGCGCAGGTCGATGCGGTGGAGGTCGCCCGCGGTCATGTCCACGGCCAGCAGGAAGCGGCCCGCCGGGTCCGAGACGATGCCGTTGAGGGCGAAGCTGCCCGCCGGGGACGGGGTGAGGTGCCCCTTCAGGTCGTACGCGGGGAGCAGCGCGCCCGAACCGGCCGCGAGCTGGGCCGGGGTGACCCGGTAGATCACCGAGCGCACGCTGTCGGTCAGGTAGGCGGTGCCGTCCGTGGTGATGGTCAGGTCGTTGACGAAGAGCCCGCCGGTCCCGGCGACCTCGAAGTGGGCCAGGCGGCGGCCGGACGCGGTGTCGTACACGGCGACGCCGGAGGTGGAGTCGGTCACCCACAGCCGGCCGCGGGCGTCGACGCGCAGGCCGTTCGCCGTGTGGCGGCCGTCGGTGCCGGCGGGCAGGAACACCTCGGCGGTGCGCTGCCCGGGGCGGGCCCGGTAGACGGTGCCGTCGGCGTACGAGCCCACGTAGACGCTGTGGTCACGGGGGTCGGTGGCTATGCCCTCGGGGTAGACCTTCCCGCCGGGGAGGGTGAAGGCGGTGGAAACGCGGCTGTCGGAGACCGGTGCGGCCGAGGAGGCGGCCGGGGCGGCCTGCGAGGCGTGCGCCGCCGGGACCGCGCCCAGCGTGAGCGCCGTGGTCAGGGTCAGGAGGGTCGCGGGCAGGAGCTTCTTCAGCACAGCAGGTGTCCTCTTCCGTGTGGGTGAACACGAAGATATGTTAGAGCTCTAATGCATGCAAGGGCCTTAGGATGCAGCAATGACCTCCATGCCTCCCGAGGAGCGCATCGGCTCGCACGTCAAGCGCGCCGAACAGGCGCTCCTCGCGGCCAAGAACGCCGCGCTCAAGCCCGCCGCGGTGACGGTTCCGCAGTACGCCGCGCTGCTCTGGCTCTCCGAGAAGCCGGGGATCTCGGCCGCCGCGCTCGCCCGCCTGTGCGGGGTGACGCCGCCGACGATGAACACCGTGCTGAAGAACCTCCAGGAGCGCGCGCTCATCGAGCGGACCCCGCACGAATGGCACCGCAACGTGCTCGAAACCCGGCTGACGGAGGAGGGGCGGATCGCGATGGAGCTCGCCGACGCCGGCGCCGTACGGGTGGAGCGGGCGCTGGCCGCCGCGTTCTCGGCGGAGGAGCGGGAGCAGCTGATCGACCTGCTCGGGCGGTGCGCGGAGGTACTCGGCGCCCAGCGGTGAGTTCTCGTACACCAGGACCAAGGCGATACCCAGCCGTTCTGTCCCGACCGGGACGGCGATGACCGTTCGGAGCGAAGTTCGTGCACCAGTCCCCGCCCGCCAGGCGCTCACGCCGCGCGATATGGATATCCGCCGCCGTGGCCTTCGCGCTCCTGCTCGGCGGCGCCGGCTTCGCCGCCTGGAAGCTCGAATGGCTCTCCGGCAACGGTGGGTCCGTGAGCTTCGGCAAGGCCCCCGCGTCCGATGCCTCCGCCTCCGCCGCCCCCGACGCGGGCAAGCCGTCCCCGGGTGCGCCGTCGCCCTCCGCCACGCCCGGCGGCGATCCGGACGTACTGCTGCCGACCGGCCCGAGGTCCGACTTCAAGCAGACCGCCAAGCTGGACGACGGCACGGTCATCGCGAAGGCCCGCCTCGCGGGCGCGAAGTCCGGCTTCGAGGGTGACGTCTGGGTCTGGACGCCCAAGGAGTACAACGAGGCGAAGTACGAGAAGAGCGCCTTCCCGGTGCTCATCGCCCTTCCCGGCGGCAACGGCTTCCCGAGCAACTACTGGTCCGACCGCAGCCTCGGACTCCAGAAGGCCATCAGCGAGGGCGTCCAGGCCGGCACCAGCCTGCCGTTCGTCGTGATCATGCCGGTGCTCAACCCGGACAGCAAGTACTACTACGACGGCGCCGACATCCCCGGCCAGCCCAAGATGGGCACTTGGATCGCCGAGGACGTCCCGGCCTTCACGAAGGCCAACTTCCGTACGTACAAGTCCCGCGACGGCTGGGCCTTCATGGGCTCCTCCTCCGGCGCCTTCGTCGGCATGAAGACCGTCCTGCAGTACCCGGACCGCTTCAAGGCCGTGATCGCCAGCGGCGGCGAGATCGTTCCCGACTCCCCGCTCTGGAAGGGCCACCAGGCGGAGATGGACGCGAACAACCCCGAGAAGCTCGCGAAGAAGCTGATCGACGGCAACGGCCCCGAGGTCTACATCAACTTCCAGATCGGCACCAAGGAGTCGGGGAGGGAGCGGATGACCAAGTTCCAGCAGTCCTTCGGCAAGGGCCCCGTCAAGACGACCATCCGCGACATCCAGAACGGCGAGCACAACGGCTGGCACTACGTCCGGGGCATGAAGGAAGGCTCCCTGGAGTGGATCAGCAAGGTACTCAAGGCCCCGCAGCCCTCCACCGGCTGACCGGCCCGTACGCACGGTGTGCCCGGACCCGCGTGGGACGCGCCACGTCCCGCCGGTCCCAGGCAACCCATCCGATCGTTGACACCTCTGTAAGGGGTGAAGGGGGACCGATCGGTCCGACCCGCGCTCTTCGGGAGCGCCGGAGAAGGAACGGGACAAATCCGTGCAGCATGACCAGCTTCAGGGTGATGGCGACCTCATGACCGAGGAAGGCCCGCAGACCACGGGCCGCCGCCGTCCCAAGCGCCTGCGCAGGCTTCTGATCAGTGGTGCGCTGGCGCTCACGCTCGCCGCCGGGGGCGGCGCCGCGGCGTACAAGTACGGGCTCTTCTCGGACATAGGGGATCCGGTCTCCTTCGGGAAGGTCCAGGAGTCGGCCGCCGCGGCCGAGGAGATCCGGCCGGGGGTGATCATGCCGACCGGACCGAAGGCCGACTTCGTCCGGACGTACCGGCTGCCCGACGGCACGCAGATCGGCCGGACGACCCTGACCGGCGCGAAGTCCGGGTTCACCGGTGACGTGTGGGTCTGGGTCCCCAAGCAGTACGACGACCCGAAGTACGCCAAGAGCGCCTTCCCGGTCCTGATCTCCCTGCCCGGAGGCCGCGGCTACCCCACGAACTACTGGGGCACGGGCCCCGGCCTCGGCCTCCAGAAGGCGGTGAGCGACGGGGCGAAGGCAGGTACGAGCCTGCCCTTCATCCTGGTCATGCCGGTGCACAACGCGGACACCAAGCACCACTTCGACGCCTCCGACATCCCCGGCGAGCCCAAGATGGGCACCTGGATGGCCGAGGACATCCCGGATTTCACGAGGGCCAATTTCCGGACCTTCGCCTCCCGGGACGGCTGGGCCTTCATGGGCTCCTCCGCGGGCGGTTTCGGCGCGTTCAAGCACGTCCTGAAGTACCCCGACCGCTTCAAGGCGGCCATCGCGAGCGGGGTCGACATCGTCCCCGATTCCCCGCTGTGGAAGGGGAACACGCAGGCCATGGACGAGAACAACCCCGAGAAGCTCGCCGAGAAGCTGATCAAGGAGGGCGGTCCGGACGTCTACATCAACTTCCAGATCGGCACCAAGGAGACCGGCCGCGAGAAGGCCGAGAAGTTCATGCAGGAGTACGGGAAGGGCCCCGTGCACACCACGCTCCAGGTGATCCAGGATGGTGAGCACAATGGGAAGTCGTACGTCCGCGGTATGAGGGAGGGTGCTCTGGAGTGGATCAGCAAGGTCATGCTGGCACCGACCCCCGATCCCGCCGTGCGATGAAGGCGGTCGTCCGGGGCGCCTCCGCGGCTGCCGCCGCCACCGTGGCGGCGGCCCTGGCCGTCGGCTTCGTCAAGGCGACGGACGAGGACCTGAACGCCGTGCACGCCTTCCCCGGTGTCGGCGTGCTCATGGCGAACGGCGAGCACTGGTGCACGGCGAGCGTCGTCGACAGCCCCAAGGGCACGGTCGTCGCCACCGCCGCGCACTGCGTGGCCCCGGCGGGCGAGGACGGTGTGCCCGGAGCGGTCGCGCACGACGGCATGGCCATCGGCACGCTCTCCTTCGCCCCCGCGTTCACCGGTGAGGGCGGGGGCCGCCAGCCCCTCGGGGTGTGGAAGGTCCGCGCGGTCCACGTGGACGAGCGTTGGACCAGATGGGGCGAGGACACCGCCGACTTCGCCTTCCTCAGCATCGAGCCGGACGAGGACGGCCGGACGGTGCAGCAGGCGGTCGGCGGCGCCGACGAAGCCCCGAAGCCCGACTGGACCTCCGGGTACGAGCGCGAGGTGACGGTCGTCGGCTATCCGGAGTCGGACCGCAACCCGCAGAACAAGCCGGTCTCCTGCACCACCCAGACCGGCCACGACCAGGAGGACCCCGCGATGCTCTACATCAGCTGCGCGGGCTTCTGGTCGGGCACCAGCGGAAGCCCCTGGATCGCCGACCGCGGCGGTCCGGGGAACCCGGGGCGGCTGATCGGGGTGCTGAGCGGCGGGGAGACGGACGTGGACTCCACGGCCGCGCTGTTCGACGAGAAGGCCAAAGCGCTGTACGAGCGGGCCGCGCGGGACTGAGGTCGCCGCGTACGGGCTCCTCGATACCGGCGTCTCAGCCCTTGAGAAGAGCGTTCAGCTCGCCGTACGGGAGGCCCGGGTCGAGCGCGGTGTACGTGCCGCCCGTGAGCAGCTCCTCGGTGGCGCGGCGGACCACGTCGTACGCGGCCGACGCGACCCCGGAGCCGAGGCTGACGCGGGCGACGCCGAGGGCGCCGAGCTCGGCGACGGCCGGGGCGCCCGGGCCGGCGAGGAGGTTGAGCGGGGCGTCGATGCCCTTGACCAGCTCGGTGACGGTGGCCGGGTCGGTGACGCCCGGGACGAAGATGCCGGAGGCGCCCGCGCGCAGGCACGCGGCGGCGCGGGCGAGCGTCTCGTCGAGGCGGTTCTCCTCCTCGCCGAGGCCGAAGAGGAACGTGTCGATGCGGGCGTTGATGAACAGCGGCACCCCGGCGGTGTCGGCGGCGGCGCGGGCCGCGGCCACCCGCTCCGCGTGGTCGGCGGGGGCCCGCGTGCCGTCCTCGATGTTGATGCCGACCGCGCCGGCTTCGAGCACCCCGGTGACGGTCTCGGCGACCCCGGCGGGGTCGGCGCCGAAGCCGCCCTCGATGTCGGCGGTCACCGGGACGGAGACGGCCGCGGCCACCCGGGCGATGAGGTCGAGGGCGCGGTCCCGGCTGAGGGCGTCCCCGTCGGGCGTGCCGAGGGACCAGGCGACCCCGGCGCTGGTGGTGGCGACGGCGGGGGCGCCCGCGGCCTCGACGAGGCGGGCGCTGAGTACGTCCCAGGCGTTGGCCAGGGCCAGCGGCGCGGCCGGGGTGTGCAGGGCGGTGAAACGGCGGGCGAGGTCAACGGTGGTGGTCATCGGGCCAGTTCATCAGAGTGGGCGAGGCTTCGGCTGGCGATTTTCCGACACGTACCCCGACGCGCGCGGCGTGATCCGAAAGGCGCGGCCTACGCCAGACCGGCCTTCAGGCCCGCTCCGCACAGCGGGAGGACCGCCGTGCGGCCCCGGAGGGGGTCGGCGGGGGCCAGTGGGCCCACCGCGGCCCAGCAGGCCGCCGCCGTCGGCTCCACGAAGAGTCCGCGTCGCGCCAGGTCCAGCTGAGCCGCGCGCAGGGCCGGGTCCGGGACCGTCAGGAAGGTGCCGCCGGACTTGCGGACCGCCGCCAGGATCTGGCGTGCCCGCGGCGGGGCCGGGATCGCGATCCCCTCGGCCAGGGTGGGCCGCTGCTCCACCGGATCGGCATCCTCCGCGCCCGCCGCGAAGGCCGCGGCCAGCGGGGACACCGCCTCCGCCTGGACGGCGATCAGCGCCGGCGGCTTCACCCCGCGCCGGGCCAGTTCCTCCACCGCCAGCGCGGCCCCCAGCAGCAGGGTGCCGTTGCCGACGGGGACGACGAGGGTCTCGGGGAGCCGGCCGCCGAGCTCCTCCCACACCTCGTACACGTACGTCTTCGTCCCGTGCAGGAAGTACGGGTTGAAGACGTGGCTCGCGTAGAAGACCCCGGGGAGGTCGGCGGCCTCCCGGGCCGCCACCGCCGTGGCCTCCCGGCCGCCCGGTACGACGCGGACCGCCGCCCCGTGCGCCCGGATCTGCTCCGTCTTCTTCTCCGAGGTGCCCTCGGGCACGAAAACTTCACATTGCAGTCCGGCCCGCGCGCAGTACGCCGCCACGGACGTCCCCGCGTTCCCGCTGCTGTCCGCGACCACCCGCTCCGGAGCCAGCCGCCGGGCCACTTCCGCGAGCATCACCGCGCCCCGGTCCTTGAACGACAGGGTCGGCATCAGGAAGTCGAGCTTGGCGTGAATGCGCTCCGCGAGCGGGACCAGCGGGGTGTTCCCCTCCGACAGCGTCACGGAGAACGCCCCCGGCAGCGGCAGCACGGAGCCGAAGCGCCAGAGCGAGTTGGGTCCGGCGGCCGGTTCGAGCGGACTGGCCGGATCCGGCGCGAAGTCGAGATCCCATGGTCCACCGCACAGCGGGCAGCACCAGGGGGCCGTCCGGGCATCGGCGCGCGTGGCGTCTTCGGGGCAGACGTAACCGGGGAGTGCGTGCGTCATGTGCGGAGCGCCTTTGCTCGTTCATGGCCGTTGTATGGCACGGATGTTAAGCGTTCGTCATCCTCTTGTGGGACCGCCGGAGCGTGCGTCAACCTTTCGGCAGCGGCAGCCGGCAGAACATGGGTGTCATTGTCATGGGCATGCCCATGCCTCCTTGCTCATCGCCCGTGGCCCGGATGTCCGCTCTTCATGTCACCGACGAGAAGGACCCCCCACATGTCCGCCATGCGTCACACCCGCCGGAAGATCGCCGGCCTCAGCGCGACCGCCGTCGCCGCCCTCGCGCTGGGCGCGGCCGCAGCGTTACCCGCTTCCGCCGCCGACAACGGGCCCCAAGGCGTCATCGAGAACGCCGGCGCCCCGGGCGCGGTCGCCGAGAGCTACATCGTGACCCTGAAGGACTCGGCCGCCCGTTCCACCGCCGACAGCGGCAAGGCCGTCGCCCGCCGCTACGGCGCGACGATCGGCCGTACGTACAGCGCCGCCCTCAACGGGTACTCCGTCAAGGTCTCCGAGGCGCAGGCCAAGAAGCTCGCCGCCGACCCGGCGGTCAAGTCCGTCGTACAGAACCGGACGTTCACCGTCGACGACGCCCAGGGCACCCAGCCCAGCCCGCCGTCCTGGGGCCTGGACCGCATCGACCAGCACCCGCTCCCGCTCGACAACAGCTACACCTACCCGGACAAGGCCGGCGAGGGCGTCACCGCGTACATCATCGACACCGGTGTCCGCATCAGCCACACCGAGTTCGGCGGGCGCGCCTCCTACGGCTACGACGCCATCGACAACGACAACACCGCCCAGGACGGCCACGGCCACGGCACGCACGTCGCCGGCACGGTCGCGGGCAACTCGTACGGCGTGGCCAAGAAGGCCAAGATCGTCGGCGTCCGCGTCCTCGACAACAACGGCTCCGGCACGACGGAACAGGTCGTCGCCGGCATCGACTGGGTGACCCAGCACGCCGTCAAGCCGGCCGTGGCGAACATGTCGCTCGGCGGCGGCGCCGACCCCGCGCTCGACACCGCCGTCCGCAACTCCATAGCCGCCGGCATCACGTACGCCGTCGCCGCGGGCAACGAGTCCACGGACGCGAGCACCAAGTCCCCGGCGCGCGTCGCCGAGGCCATCACGGTCGGCGCGACCACCAACACCGACGCCAAGGCGAGCTACTCCAACTACGGCTCCATCCTGGACATCTTCGCCCCCGGCTCCTCCATCACCTCCTCGTGGGGCACCGGCGACACCGCCACCAACACCATCTCGGGCACCTCGATGGCCACTCCGCACGTCGTCGGCGCGGCCGCGCTGTACCTCTCGCAGAACCCGGCGAGCACCCCGGCGCAGGTCTCCGCGGCCCTGGTGGCGGCGGCCACCCCGAACGTGGTGACCGGTCCCGGCTCCGGTTCCCCCAACCGGCTGCTGTACGTGGGCGGCGGCACCACCCCGCCGAACCCGGGCAAGCGCTTCGAGAACACCGCCGACTACGCGGTCAACGACAACGCGACCGTCGAGTCGCCGGTCACCGTCAGCGGGGTCACGGGCAACGCCCCGGCGGCGCTGAGCGTCTCGGTCGACATCAAGCACACGTACATCGGTGACCTGAAGGTCGACCTCGTCGCCCCCGACGGCTCGGTCTACAACCTGCACAACCGCAGCGGCGGCAGCGCGGACAACATCGTCAAGACGTACACCGTCAACGCCTCTTCGGAGGTCGCCAACGGGGTGTGGAAGCTCCGCGTGAACGACAACGCGAACGTCGACACCGGCAAGATCGACTCCTGGGCGCTCCAGTTCTGACGCGCTTCTGACGGACTTCTGACGCACCACCCACGCACGGGAACAGCGGGGGCGACCGTTACGGCGGTCGCCCCCTCTGCGTACTATTTCGCGCATTCGTTCGCGCACCACCCGTGATGGAGCCCCTCGCCCCATGAGCACCCCGCCGCCGCCCCACAGGCCCCCTCCGCCCGCGCGGCAGGCGTACGGCGAGCGGGGCAAGGCGCTCGCGATCACGGGCCTGGTGTTGTCGCTCGCGGTGACCGCGGCCCTGGTCCTCGTCACGGACCGGGTGGGGGAGCGGCTCTTCGACCGGCTGGACACGCTGGAGCGGTACCAGGACGTCGAGGGCGAGTTGACCGCCATGGACGACATGCGTGCGGGCGACTGCTTCAACGTCCCCGGCGGGGACCTGCTCGCCGAGCGCCCGTTCATCTACAAGATCGCCTGCACCGAGCCGCACGAAGGGGAGGTCACCTCCTCGACCCGGCTCCCGGGCGGCGCCTTCCCAGGCGACCCCGAGCTGAGGCGGACCTCCGTGGACGCCTGCTGGAAGGCGCAGGACGCGTACGCGATGGACTCGTGGGCGCTGCCCTCGTACGCGGAGATGTTCTACTTCGTGCCCTCGCACGAGTCGTGGGGCGGCGGCGACCGGCGGCTGCTCTGCGTCATCGGCACGGCGGAGCAGGAGCATCGCGGCAGCCTGCGCAAGGACGCCACGATGCTGACGCCGGAGCAGGTGGCCTTCCTGCGCGTGATGAACGAGACCGACCTGGCGCTGGGCGGCGAGCCGGAGGAGGAGATCGACGAGGCGCTGCCGCGGTACCGGGAGTGGGCCGGCGCGGTGGACCGGGCGCTGGGCGTGCAGGCGGGGCTGCTGGACGGGGTGCGGGAGCGGCCGGAGCTGGCCGGCCCGGCGGGGGCGCAGCTCAAGGAGGTCGAGGCGGCGCGCGCGGGGTGGCGGCGGGCGGCGCGGGCGACGAAGCCGGCGGAGTTCCAGGCCGCGTGGGACGAGGCCTCGGCCGCGCTGTCCGTGGACACGGAGAAGGCGCTGCGCGGGGCGTACGGGCTGGCGACCACGGTGCCGGAGTGGCTGGCGGGGCAGTCGGACGGCTCGGACGGCGACCCTGAGGACTCGGACGAAGGCTCGGCGGGGGGCTCGGCGGGCGATGCGGACCGGGCGTCCGCGTCCGTGGTCCGAGGAGCGTCGAGAATAGCGTGATGTAACGCGCGGTAACGGGTTTCAGTGACCTGGCTTCATCACTTCGGGTGAAACTCTGGCCCTTGCTTGCGATGTACAACCGTCGGTTGCCAGGGTGTAGCTGTCCGTCAAGCTGATGGGAGTGGCCAGTGACTTTCGGTGAGCAGCCGGCCTATCTGCGCGTCGCCGGGGATCTGCGACGGAAGATCGTCGATGGGTCCCTGCCCCCGCACGCCCGGCTCCCCTCGCAGGCCCGGATCCGCGAGGAGTACGGGGTCTCCGACACCGTGGCGCTGGAGGCGCGCAAGGTCCTCATGGCGGAGGGGCTGGTCGAGGGCCGTTCCGGGTCGGGTACGTACGTACGGGAGCAGCCCGTGCCGAGACGGGTCTCCCGCTCGGGATACCGCACGGGCGGGGCGTCGACGCCGTTCCGGCAGGAGCAGGCCGAGGCGGGCGCGCGCGGCACGTGGGAGTCCAGCAGCGAGCAGGCGGGCGCACCGGCGGAGATCGCCAAGCGGCTCGGCATCGAGCCGGGCGAGCGGGTGATGCGGACGCGGTACGTGTTCCGCGACGCGGGCGAGGCGATGATGCTGTCGACCTCCTGGGAGCCGCTCGCGGTCACCGGCCGGACCCCGGTGATGCTGCCGGAGGAGGGGCCGCTCGGCGGCTCGGGGGTCGTGGACCGGATGGCCGCCATCGATGTCGTCGTGGACAACGTGGTGGAGGAGGTCGGGGCACGGCCGGGCCTGGCGGAGGAGAACATGCTGCTGGGCGGGGTCCCGGGTCATGTGGTCCTGGTGATCGGCCGTACGTACTTCGCGTCCGGGCTGGCGGTCGAGACCGCCGACGTGGTGGTCCCGGCGGACCGCTACCGCCTCTCGTACCACCTGCCGGTCCGCTAGGCCGTGTCCCGCCGTGAGCGGCGTTCCCCGGGTGGTGTGACCCCGGGGGCCGCCGTCGCGTGACGGGGCGTCATGGACCCGGCGGATTTCGGCGCGATGGTGATCGCCCCCGCCGCGCCGGTCCTCGCCTTCTCCGTGCGTGCGCCCTCTGCGCCGAGGCCCGCGCCCGGTTCCGCGCCGTCCTCGCGGCCGGACTCGCCCTCGCCCCGTGCCTGTTGACCGCGCCATTCGCCGCGCGGTGCGCCGGGTTTGAACCGGCGTACACGGCCCGCTCGTACGCATGGCCGGATGCGTACGCCTGTGAGGTACCTCTTCGTGAAAAACCGTATCCGCTCCGTAAAGGTCGGGCGTAAGGTCGGGCATATGCGCAATGCGGTTTCCCGGGCAGGTACATCGGCGGAGGGTGAAACGCGATGAACGACAGCGGTGCCCTGCTCCCATGGCTGGTCATACGTCAGGACGACAACGGCAACCGCTACCGGGTGGGCCGCTATCCCACCCGGTCCGAGGCCCAGAAGGTCGTCGACAGCCTCGAAGACAAGGGCCACAAGCAGCTGTACTGGGTCGAGCGGATCGGTCAGACGGCCACGACGAACTGAGCGTCCGTGCGTTGACATAGGCTCCGCCCCATGACGGTACGAGTGGTCGTGGGCGGAGCCCTGTGTCATGAGGGCCGCCTGCTGGCCGCCCGCCGCAGCGCGCCCCCCGAGGTGGCCGGACGGTGGGAGCTGCCCGGCGGCAAGACCGAGCCCGGCGAGTCCGTGCCCGAGGCGCTCGTACGCGAACTGCGCGAGGAGCTCGGCGTCGAGGCCGAGGCGCTGGAGCGGATCCCGGGGGAGTGGCCGGTCAGGGCCGGGCTCGTGCTGCACGTGTGGACCGCGCGGCTGCTGTCCGGCGAGCCCGCGCCGCTGGAGGACCACGACGAGCTGCGCTGGCTCGGGCCGCAGGAGCTGGACTCCGTGGACTGGCTCGACCAGGACCGGCCGGCCGTCGCGGAGGTCGGCCGCCGGCTGCGCGGCGAGCGGGCCGGGCGCGATGGGCGCGCCGCGCGCCACGAACGGCACACCGGGTCGCACGGGGGCGCGTGACGCGCGTGCGCTGGGCCGTCTGCGCCACAGTGCGCCGGTGCGTGAGGGATCGGGTGGTACGGCGCCTCGAATATCGGGTATGTGGCTATTAGTCCCTATCGTGTACTGCCCCTCGTGGCTCTGTCCCTGCGGAATCGGACTGGGGCCGTTGCCGGCCCGGGAAGTGATCGGCGTGATCGACACAGACGGTGAATGCGCCGAGTGGGCCTTCCCCGCAGAGCCCGGCGCCGTCCGTACCGCCCGCCACGCCGTACGCGGCACGCTGAGCTCCTGGGGCCTCGACTCCGTCGGCGATGTCACCGTCCTGCTGGTCAGCGAGTTGGTCACCAATTCACTGCGCTACGCTTCCGGCCCCATCGGGGTCCGTCTGGTGCGGCAGAATTCGGCCAGTGGGAGTCCCACGGGGGGCGCCGCGCTGTTGGTGGAGGTATCCGATCCGCTTCCGGATCCGCCCCGCGAGCGGGTCGCGACGCCGGACGACGAGGGCGGGAGGGGGCTTCATCTGGTCTCCGTCTCGGCGCAGCGCTGGGGAACCCGGCACGGGAAATCGGGTAAGACCGTGTGGTTCGAGTTGGCACTTCCTGGTGAGTAACAAGGTGACGGATGGCCGACGATCACGGGGCATGGCTCGAAATAGTCGGGACCTTTTTGTGATCGTGAACGCCGTGCCGTGCGGGGCCGTGGTGCTGAATACTTCGGTCATGGCCGGTCCGGTTGCGGTGAGCTGGAGGGGACGGTCGCGTGAGCGAGATACCTGCGCAGGCACATCAGGCCCGTGTGTCCGGGGAGACATGGCATGACTCCCTGTGGCACAGCAGCCCGCCTGGCTCGATATATGACTACATAAAGGTCGCGTCCTTTTCCATCGGACCCGACGGGCTCATCGACCAGTGGAGCCTGCGCGCCGAGGAGCTGTTCGGGCTGACCGCCGCGCAGACCGTGGGCCGGGACCCGGTGGACGCCTTCATGCCGCCGGAGCTGCGCGCCGGCGGCCACCGCAGAATGGCCGAGATCCTCGACGGCAAGGAATGGACCGGCCTCGTCCCCTTCCGCATTCCCGGCGGGGACGGCGCGCACGGCGTGGCCGAGATCTACGTGATGCCCACCCAGACCGAGACCGCCGAGCGGGCCGCGCTGTGCGTCGTCGTCGACGTACGCGCACTGCGCCGCATCGAATCCGATCTTGCCGCTTCGCAGGCCATATTCGGCCAATCTCCTTTCGGCTTCCTGCTCTTCGGCACGGACCTCACCGTGCAGCGCGCCAACCGCCGTTTCGCGACCGTTTTCGGCGGTGCGGTCGAGGAACACCGCGGCCGCACCGTCCACGACTACCTGCCGCCCCAGGAGGCCGACCGGATGACCGAGGCCCTGCGGCGGGTCCTGGAGACCGGCGACTCCGTCACCGACCTCCGGATCACCGGCGCCGCCCCCGGCAGCCGGGACCACCGTCACTGGTCCATCAACCTCTACCGCGTCCACGGCGGCACCGGCCGCCCCATCGGCGTCGCGGGCCTGGGCACCGATGTCACCCGCCGCCACCTCGCCGCCCGCGAGGCCGCCGGGGTCCGGCGCAATCTCGCCCTGCTCAACGAGGCCGGGCACCGCATCGGGAACTCCCTCGACCTGGAGACCACCGCCCGCGAACTGCTGGACGTGACCGTCCCGGGCTTCTGCGACCTCGCCGCCGTCGACCTCTACCAGGGGCTGCTGCTCGGCGACGACGACCGGCCCGCCCGGCCGCACGGACCCGGCGTACCCCCGCTGCCGCACGGGCGGGGACCCGAACGGGCACCCTCCCCGCCGCTGCGGCGGGTCGCCTTCGCCTCGGCCGTCTCGGACGGTCCGCTGACGAATCCGGGCACACCGGTGTCCGTGGGGGAGGTCCACCGCTATCCGGCGGCCTCGCCGGGGGCGCTGGCCCTGCGGACCGCGCGGCCCCGGCTCATCGAGGGCGGCGGAGCGGACGACCTCGTCCAGTCGACGCTCGTCGTCCCGATGGTCGCCCACGACACCGTGGTCGGGCTCGCCCAGTTCTCCCGTACGAAGGGCAGCGAGCCCTTCGGGGAACGGGACCGGGCGGTGGCCGTGGAGCTCGCCGCCCGCGCCGCCGTCTGCATCGACAACGCCCGCCTGTACCGGCGCGAGCACGAGCGGGCACTGATCCTCCAGCGCAGCCTGCTGCCGCCCGGCGACCCCGAGGCGGCCGGCCTCGACATCGCCTGCCGGTACCTGCCCGGCAACGCGGCCACCGAGGTCGGCGGGGACTGGTTCGACGTCATCGAGCTGCCCGGGCACCGCACCGCGCTGGTCGTCGGCGACGTCATGGGCCGCGGGCTTCGGGCCGCCGTCGCGATGGGCGAACTGCGCACCGCCGTACGGACCCTGGCGCTGCTGGACCTGGAGCCGGCGGAGGTGCTGACCGCGCTGGACGAGATCGCCCGCGGGCTCGGCGCGCCCGGCGGCGCCCAGCAGGCCTCCCGGGCGGCCCTGCACTCGCGGGACGCGGACCGATCGGAGGTGTACCTCGCGACCTGCGTGTACGCCGTCTACGACCCGGTGACCCGGCGCTGCACCATCGCCAACGCCGGCCACATGCCGCCGGTGCTGGTGGAACCGGCGGAACCGGGCGCCCCGCCGCGGCCCGCCCTGCTGCTGGAGGTGCCGCCCGGGATGCCGCTCGGGGTGGGCGGGGAGCCGTTCGAGGAGGTGGAGGTCGACCTTCCCGAAGGCGCCCTGCTGGCCCTCTACACGGACGGGCTGGTCGAATCGCGCGACCACCCGCTGGAAGAAGGGCTGCGCGGGCTGCGGGACGCGCTCGCCGACCCGGTGCGGCCGCTGGAGGACGTCTGCGACCACGTGCTGAACACGCTGGACACGCGGCACGGCGAGGACGACATCGCGCTGCTGATGGCGCGGGTGCAGGGGCTGCCGATGGACGCCGTCGGGGACTGGCAGCTGCCGCGCGAGGCCCGCTCGGTGGGCCGGGCGCGGGAGCTGGCGCGGGCGAAGCTGCCCTCGTGGGGGCTGGAGGGGCTGCTGGACACCACCGAACTGCTGGTCAGCGAGCTGGTGACGAACGCCCTCCGGTACGGCGAGGGTGAGATCCGGCTGCGGTTGCTGCTCGACCGCACCCTGGTCTGCGAGGTCTGGGACGGCAACCTGGTGCAGCCGCGCCGCCGCCGCGCCCGGGACACCGACGAGGGCGGGCGTGGCCTCCAGCTGGTCGGCATGCTGTCGGCGGGCTGGGGTACGCGGCGGACCCACCGGGGCAAGACGGTGTGGTTCGAACTGCCGCTGCCCGGCGGCGGGTCGGAGCCCGTGACGGAGCTCTCCGCGGAGCAGCTGCTGAGCATGTACGGCTGACCGCGGGCGGGCGGGCGGGCAGGCGGGGCCAGTGGGCAGGTCCGCCGGGCGGGTCCGCTGCGCGGGGGGAAGGCCTCCGCGCAGCGGGAGCGTCAGGCGGCCCGGGACTTCAGCGCCGCCAGGCGGGTCTCGATCTCCGAGGACTTGTCGAGGTCGTCCAGGGCCTCGAACTGGGCGTCCAGGGAGGAGGCCGCCAGTTCCTGCCGGCCCAGGGCCCTGGCCTCCTCCCGGCGGACCTTGTCCTCGAAGCGGGAGATGTCGCTCGTCGGGTCCATGACGTCGATGTTCTTCACCGCGTCCATCATCGTGTTCTGCGCCTGCGCGGTCTTCGCCCGGGCCACCAGCTCGTCGCGCTTCGCCGTCAGCTCCGTCAGCTTGTTCTTCATCGAGTCCAGCCCGGACTTGAGCTTGTCCACGATCTCCGTCTGGGCGGCGATCGTCGGCTCCGCCGTCTTCGCCTCCTTCTCCGACTGGAGCTGGCGGCCCAGGGCGACCTTCGCGAGGTTGTCGAACTTGTCGGCGCTGTCGGCGTCTCCCGCCGCCCCCGACGCCCGCAGCCCGTCCGCCTTCCGGCTCGCCGCGAGCGCCTTGCCGCCCCATTCCGCGGCCGCCTCCACGTCCTCCTTGTGGTCCGCCTCCAGCATCCGCAGATTGCCGATCGTGGTGGCGGCCGCCTGCTCCGCCTCCGCGATGTTGTTCGTGTAGTCGCGGATCAGCTGGTCCAGCATCTTCTGCGGGTCCTCCGCCTGGTCCAGCAGCGCGTTGATGTTGGCCTTCGCGAGCTGGGTGACGCGGCCCAGGATGGTCTGCTTGCTCATCGGTGCCCTTTCGTGGAGAGGGAAGATCGGGTCAGAAACGGCCGCCGCCGCCCATGCGGCCGCGGGTGCCCCCGCCGCCGAACGAGCCCGGGCCCGGCCCCCCGCCGCCGAAGCCGCCACCCCCGAAGCCCCCGCCGCCGCCGAACCCGCCGCCTCCGAATCCCCCGCCCCGGCCCCGGCCGCCGCCCAGGATCTCGCCCAGGATGATCCCGCCGAGGACCGCGCCGCCCATGCCCCCGCGCTGCTGCCGCTGCCCGCCGTACGGGTTCTCGTACGCCCGTACGTCCTGCTCCGCCAACTCCTGCGCCTGCCGCGCCAGCCCGTCCGCCCGCTGCGCCTCCGCCAGCGCGCCCGCCGGGTCCGAGCCCGCCAGGGCCGCCGACCGCTCCATGTGCCGCTGCGCCTCCGCGAGCCGGGTACGGGCCTGGCTGGCGACCGCGCCCCGGCTGGTGGTGATGTAGTCCGTCGCCGCGCCGATCGCGCTGCGCGCCGAGAGCACCGCCTGGTCCAGCAGAGCGGCCGCCCGCTGCCGTCCCGTCTCGCGCTCCCGGGCCCCGGCCAGCGCCTCGTCAAGGACGGCATCGGCCTCCTCCACCCGGCGCAGGGCGTCGATCGGGTCGTACCGGCCGGCCGCCTGCTCCCGCCGTACGTCGGCCAGGACCGCCTCCGCCCGGCCGATCCGGCCGCGCAGGTCCGCCGTCGAGGCGCCCTCCGCGGTGCCGCTCAGCAGGCCGCGCGCATCGGCGAGGTCGGTGTCCGTCTCCGTGAGCGCCCCGGGCAGCTTCCCGGCCGCCTCCGCCAGTTCCTGCGCCCGCCGTTCCACCGCGTCGACCAGCGTCGCCGCCTGGTCCACCGCGCCCTCGGCGGCCCGTACGTGCACGGCCGCCTTCCCGTTGTCGCCGCCGTCGATCGCCGCCCGCGCCTCGCCGAGGCTGGTCGTCGCGAACAGCAGCCGGTCCTCGGCCTGTTCGGCGTTGGAGGCCACCGGCGCGGCCGCCGAGTCCGCGTAGCGACCGGCCAGTGCGGTCAGCGTCGCCACGGCCGTCGTCGTACGGCCCGTCAGCGCGCGGAAGTGCGCCTCCACCGTGGCGAGCGCCTGCGGGGCGTTCTTCTCCAGGTCCCGCAGCCGGTCGAAGTCCGCCGACTCGGCGTCGAGCCGCCGGTTCGCCTCGGTGCAGCGGGCCACGATCTCGTCCAGCATCCGCCGCCGCGTCGGATCGTCCTCGGGGTACGCGTCGTCGAGCTGCTGGCGCAGCCGGAACGCGGCCGTCAGCTCGCTCTGCGCGAAGGCCACGGCCTCGGTGAACGTGCCCACCGCCGCGTCGCCGAACTGCGCGGACGCGAAGCCGAGCTCCTCGTTGCTCGTACGGATCGCGTCGTCGGTCTCCACCAGCAGGCTCTTGGCCTTGGCGTCCAGTTCGGGCAGCGGGAGCGCGGTCGTGGTTGCGGGCTGCTCGCCCCAGCCCGTCGTACCGGAGCCGCCGCCCCGGCCGCCCTTGCGCTTGCGGCGGCTGTACGCGTACGCCCCGAGGGCGCCCGCCGCGCCGACGACCACCACCGGCAGCACGTAGTCCCCGGCCCCGCCGTCCTCGTCCGCGCCGCCGCCGGGGTCCGCCACGCCGGGGGTGATCGCCGGCACCGGTACGGGCTTCCCGTCGAGCACGGCCCCGTACCCGTCGGCGGCGCCGATCGCGGCGCCCGCCCAGTCGTTCTGCTTCAGCGCGGGCTCGATGGCCGTGCGGGCGACGTCCGCGAGCTGCGCCGCGGTGAAACCGGAGTCGACATCGGCCGAATAGGCGTACTGGCGGGCCCCGGTCGCCACCGCCAGCAGCACGTCGTCCTGGCCGAGGCCGTTCTTCTGCGCGGTGGCGTCCGCCCAGCTCTGCGCGGAACGCCCGGAGAAATCGTCCACGTACGTCACGAAGAGCTGGATCCGGTGGCCGGCGTACAGCCTCTCCAGCGCGGTGGTGACGGCGGCCGTCCGGTCGCCGAGGGCCCCCACGCGGTCGGTGATCTGCCCCTGCTGTGACAGCGTGACGGGATCCTCGGCCCGGGCGGCCGGAGCCCCGGCCACCCCCCAGCAGCCGAGCCCCAGCAGCGCGGCGGCCAGGACGAGCCCGGCCCGTACGGATATCCCGGCGGTGGTGCGTCGCTTCGACCTGCTCTTGGGCGGCATCACATTTGGGAGGGTATGGGCGGTTCGAGCCCCTCGCACCCGGAGCCGGACCCCGGCTAAGGAAGGGTGTACGCCGACAGCTCCGGGCGGGAGAGGACGAGCCGGTCGCCGACCAGCAGGGCGTCCCCGTCGGCGAGCCCCGGCTGCTCCCACTGGCGGCGCGGCTTGCCCGTCGCCGGATCCAGCACCGCGACGAACGGCCCCGACTCCCGGCCCAGCCGCCCGCGCCGGCCGCGGGCGGCCTTCACGTACAGCCCGCCCGGCCGCAGGCCCAGCAGTTCGAGCGCGCACCCGGTGCTCTCCTCACTCCGCCCCACGGCCCGCTGCCAGCGCAGCGCCCCCGTCTGCACGTCGAGCGCGAACACCTGGTCTCCCTGGCGGGGGTGGCGCGCCGCCGCGTACACCGTGCCGTGCTCGACCAGCAGCCGCTCCGCCGGCGTATACAGATCGAACCGCCACAGTTCCTTGCCGGTGTCGCGGTCCGGGGCGTGCAGGCACCACCCGTCCAGCAGGTGCAGCGGCTGCTGGCCGGACGCCGGCTCGAAGGGCACGTAGCCCCGCCGCCGGGTCCACAGCCGCCGCCCGTTCCGCAGGTCCAGGGCCTGGAGCCACTGGCCGTCCGCCACGACGAGGCGGTCGCCCGCCACCGCCAGGGAACGGGCGCGGTCCGGCAGCGACCGCTGCCACTCCACCTCACCCGTGGTCGCCCGCAGCGCCGTCAGCTCGCCCTGCGCCTCGTGCAGCAGCACCGGCCCGGCACCGCGCAGTGCCGGGCCGGCCTTCGGCAGGTCCCGCCACCACCGCACCCGCCCGTCGCGCGGCTCCCGCGCCACGATCCGTACGCCCGGCCCGTCGTCCCGGCGTACGTCGACGTACACCGTGGCGGCGTCGGCCACGCAGGACACCAGCACCCGCCCGGCCCCCGGCAGCGACGGCGCGGCCGCGCCCTCGTCCGCGTGGGCCGACCAGCGGGTCGCGCCCGTGTCGGCCCGTACGCAGCCCACCTCGCTCCCCGCCCGCCACACCACGTGAGCCCCTGCGGCGTACAGAGCGTCGGGCCGCGCCCCCGTGTGCCAGGCGCGTGTCCCGGGCCCCGCGGGCAGTGCCGCGGGGGCCACGGCGGGCCCGGTGTCCGGACCGCCCAGGGCCGCCGTGCCGGGCGGCGGGGGGCTCCCCACGGCAGCGGCGGCCTCCGCCAGCCAGGGCATCCCGTCCGTCGCCAGGCACTCCCGCGCGGTACGGGCCAGCGCGCGGGCCCGTACCGCCGGGTCCGGCAGAGCGCGGGCGGCGTCCGCGCCCTCCCGGGCCGCCGCCGGGTCCAGCGGCCGCAGGGTCGCCCGCCGGACCTGGTCCCGGGCCTCGGCCAGCGAGGCCAGGGCGTGGCCGGCCTTTTCGTCGCCGGCCTCCTCCGGGTCGTGGCTCAGCAGGGCGGCCGCCTGGGTACGCAGCCGCTCGGACCGTACGAGCCGCCCCTGCTCGGCGTGGTGCGCCGCCTCCTCGCGCAGCCAGGCGGCCCGCTCCTCCAGGAACCGCGGAAGCTCCTCCTCGGCCTGCTCCAGCGCCAGTGACCCGCCCGCCGCGTCCCCGGCCTCGGCGCGGTCGCGCGCCACCTGACACAGAGCCAACAGCCGGGCCCCGGCGGAGCCGATCCGCTCGCTCAGGCGCAGGGCGGTCTCCAGGTCCCGCGGGGCGACGGCCAGCACCGTGTCGTACGTGGCGGCCGCGCGCTGGCCCGGGTCCTGGATCAGGGTCAGCCGCTGCTCGGCCTCCTCGGGCCGCTCCGCGGCGAGGGCCGCCTCGATCCGGGCGCGGAGCCCGCCGGGCGCCGGGCGCCCGCCGAGGTGGTACCCGGCGATCCGGGAGGCCTGTTCGGGGGCCACCTTGATCAGTTCCTCCGCCAGTGCGCGCAGCGGCGCCTCCCGCCGGGAGCCGGGCACCGTGAACAGCGCCTGCTGCGCGTCGGTCAGCAGCCGCCGGGCCCGCGCCGGGGCGTGCGGGGCGGTGTTCCGGGCCAGCGCCGTCAGCAGCCGGGCCACCCGGGCCCCGTCGCCCCCGCCGTCGGCCCACGCCGCGCGCTCGGCGTCGGCCAGCAGCCGGGCCGCGAGGTCCGCGTCGAAGCGGGCCGCGGCGTCGGCGGCGATGGCCAGTACCTCGACGCGGGCGTCCGCGCCACCCGGCAGCTCCCGCAGCGCGTCCTGCGCCTCGGCGAGCAGCCCCCGTACGAACTCCCGCACCCCGGAGCCCGCACCCCCGGCCGCCCCGGAAGCGGCCGCCACCCCGGCCGCCCGCCCGGCGCCGGAGTCGGGCACCGACGCCTGCCCGGCCCCGGGCCCGGCCACTGCCCCGGCCCCGGCCACTGCCCCGGGCCCGGCCACTGCCCCGGCCCCGGCCACTGCCCCGGCCCCGGCCACTGCCCCGGGCCCGGCCTCGGCCACTGCCTCGGCCCCGGCCCCTGGTCCGACCACGGCCTCGGCCACGGACCCTGATCCGGTCGGCTGTTCGCCCCCGGCCTGCGGGCCCGTACCCGGCTCCTGGCCGGACACCAGCCCGTGACCGGACACCGCCTCCCGGTCGGGCGGGGGGTACCCCGGGCCGCCCGGGCCGTCCCCGTCCTCGCCCCCGCGAAGGCCGTGCATCCCCCGCAGCGCCTTGCCCACCGCCTCCGCCGACTCCGGACGGTCCGCCGGGTCCTTCGCCAGCAGGGCCAGCACCAGCCGGTCCAGCTCCGCCGGAACCGGTGTCCCCGCCTCGCGCAGCGGGAGCGGCGCCTCCGCGACGTGCCGGTGCATCAGGACGTACGGCCCCTCGGTCTGCCCGAACGGCGGCGCCCCGCTCACCAGCGCGTACAGCACGCACCCCAGCGCGTACAGATCGCACCGCGCGCCCACCCGCTCGCCCCGCCACTGCTCCGGCGCCATGTACGCGGGGGTGCCGATGATCCGGCCCGTGACCGTCCAGCCCGCCGTCGCGTCCGCGGAGTGCGCGATGCCGAAGTCGCATATCTTGATCCGCCGGCCCGGCAGCAGGAAGAGGTTGCCCGGCTTCAGGTCCCGGTGGACCACGGCCTGTCCGTGCGCGACGGCCAGTGCCTCCGCCGTCTGCGCGGCCAGGTCCACCGCGAGGTCCACCGCCAGCGCACCCTCCCGCGCGAGCCTCGTGGCCAGGTCCTCGCCGGAGAGGAGCTCCATCACGATGAACAGCCGGCCGTCCTGCTGTCCCACGTCGTGCACCACGGTGATCCCGGGGTGCTGGAGCCGCGCCCCGATCGTGGCCTCGCGTCTGAACCGCGCGACCACCTCGTCGTTCGTGGCCGCCTCCAGCAGCACCTTGACCGCCACGGATCGGTCCAGCATCAGGTCGTGCCCGCGCCACACCTCGCCCATGCCGCCCTGGCCGAGCCGTTGCTCCAGCCGGTACCGGCCGGCCAGTTCGTCCCCCACCCGCACCGCAAAGCCCCCTGACATCACGTCATGCGACGTTTTCCCAGGGGGCATTGTGTCCTGCGAAGTGAACGGCCGGGGGTGCTACAGATCAGCGCGCCTGCGGATCTTGCTGCCCAGCCACACCAGCGGGTCGTACTTGCGGTCCACCGCCCGCTCCTTCAGCGGGATCAGCGCGTTGTCGGTGATCTTGATGCCCTCCGGGCAGACCTCCGTACAGCACTTGGTGATGTTGCAGTAGCCGAGCCCGTGCTCCTCCTGGGCCGTGCGCTTGCGGTCCAGGCCCGCCTCGGCCGCCGCGTCCAGCGGGTGCATGTCCAGCTCCGCCACCCGCATCAGGAAGCGGGGACCGGCGAAGGCGGGCTTGTTCTCCTCGTGGTCGCGCACCACGTGGCAGGTGTCCTGGCACAGGAAGCACTCGATGCACTTCCTGAACTCCTGCGAGCGGTCCACGTCCACCTGCTGCATCCGGTACGCGCCGGGAGCCACCCCCTGCGGCGGTACGAACGCGGGGACCTCGCGCGCCTTCTGGTAGTTGAACGACACGTCCGTCACCAGGTCCCGGACGACCGGGAAGGCGCGCAGCGGCGTGACCGTGATCGTCTCGGACCGTTCGAAGGTGGACATGCGCGTCATGCACATCAGCCGCGGCCGGCCGTTGATCTCCGCACTGCACGAACCGCATTTGCCCGCCTTGCAGTTCCAGCGCACCGCGAGGTCCGAGGCCTGGGTCGCCTGCAGCCGGTGGACGATGTCCAGGACCACCTCGCCGTCGTGCACCTCGACGGTGAAGTCCCGCAGTTCCCCGCCTTCCGCGTCGCCCCGCCAGATCCGGAAGCTCGCGTCGTACGTACTCATTGGTGGAGCTCCTCTTCGGCGAGGTACTTGACCAGCTCTTCCTTCTCGAAGAGCGCGAGCAGGTCGGGGCGGATGGGTTCGGTACGGGTCCGGACCAGGGAGATCCGGTCGGCGGCCGGGTCGGCGTCGGAACCGGGTGCCGGCTCCACCGGTCGGCACAGCAGGTTCACCGGGCGCCAGGTGCGCTCCATCGACGGGCAGTCCTCCCGGGTGTGCCCGCCGCGGCTCTCGGTCCGCTCAAGGGCCGCGCGGGCCACGCACTCGCTGACCAGCAGCATGTTCCGCAGGTCCAGGGCGAGGTGCCAGCCAGGGTTGAACTGCCGGTGCCCCTCGACGCCGGCCCGTGCCGCCCGTACGCGCAGGCCCGACAGCCTCTCCAGGGCCTCGGCCATCTCGCCCTCCCGGCGGATGATCCCGACCAGGTCGTTCATGGTCGTCTGGAGCTCCTGGTGGAGCGTGTACGGGTTCTCCGCGCCCTCGGCGGCGTGGAACGGGGCCAGCGCCTCCGCCGCGGCCGCGTCGATCTCCGCCTGGGAGACCGCGGGCAGCGCTCCGGCGAGGCCGTCGGCGTACTCGGCCGCGTGCAGTCCGGCCCGCCGGCCGAACACCAGCAGGTCGGAGAGGGAGTTCCCGCCGAGCCGGTTCGAGCCGTGCATGCCGCCCGCGACCTCGCCGGCCGCGAACAGGCCGGGGACCCCGACGGTGGCGGCGCTGTCGGAGTCCACCGCGATCCCGCCCATCACGTAGTGGCAGGTCGGGCCGACCTCCATCGGCTCGGCGGTGATGTCCACGTCCGCCAGTTCCTTGAACTGGTGGTACATGGAGGGCAGCCGCCGTTTGATCCGCTCGGCCGGCATCCGGGTGGACACGTCGAGGAACACCCCGCCGTGCGGGGAGCCGCGGCCCGCCTTGACCTCGGAGTTGATGGCCCGGGCCACCTCGTCGCGGGGGAGCAGCTCGGGCGGGCGCCGGTTGTGGTCGGGGTCCTCGTACCAGCGGTCGCCCTCTTCCTCGGACTCCGCGTACTTCTCCTTGAAGACGTCCGGGACGTAGTCGAACATGAACCGCTTGCCCTCGCTGTTGCGCAGTACCCCGCCGTCGCCGCGCACCGACTCGGTCACGAGGATGCCCTTGACGGAGGGCGGCCAGACCATGCCGGTCGGGTGGAACTGCACGAACTCCATGTTGAGCAGGGGCGCCCCGGCGAGCAGGGCCAGCGCGTGGCCGTCGCCGGTGTACTCCCAGGAGTTGGACGTGGTCTTGAAGGACTTGCCGATCCCGCCCGTGGCCAGGACCACCGCCGGGGCCTCCAGGACGAAGAACCGGCCGGACTCGCGCTCGTAGCAGAAGGCCCCCGAGACCCTCTGCCCTTCCTTCAGCACGCGAGTAACCGTGCACTCCTGGAAGACCTTGAGCCGGGCCTCGTAGTCCCCGAACTCCTTGAAGTCCTCCTGCTGGAGCTGGACGATCTTCTGCTGGAGGGTGCGGATCAGCTCCAGGCCGGTCCGGTCGCCCACGTGCGCCAGGCGCGGGTACTCGTGGCCGCCGAAGTTGCGCTGGGAGATCTTCCCGTCCGGGGTGCGGTCGAAGAGCGCGCCCCAGGTCTCCAGCTCCCAGACCCGGTCGGGAGCCTCCTTCGCGTGGAGCTCCGCCATCCGCCACTGGTTGAGGAACTTCCCGCCGCGCATGGTGTCGCGGAAGTGCACCTGCCAGTTGTCGCCCTCGTTGACGTTGCCCATGGAGGCGGCGATCCCGCCCTCCGCCATCACCGTATGGGCCTTGCCGAACAGGGACTTGCAGATCACGGCCGTACGCTTGCCCCGCTCGCGCGCCTCGATCGCGGCCCGCAGCCCGGCGCCGCCCGCACCGACCACGACCACGTCCCACTGCTGCCGGTCGACTTGAGCCATCTCAGAAGAACCTCGGATCGGTGAAGGTGCCGCTGGCCAGCAGGTACACGTAGAAGTCGCACAGGGCGACGCTGATCAGGGAGGCCCACGCGAGCTGCATGTGGCGGGTGTTGAGCCTGCTGACCCAGCCCCACAGCCGGTAGCGCACCGGGTGCTTGGAGAAGTGGCGCAGGCGGCCGCCCATGATGTGCCGGCAGGAGTGGCAGGAGAGCGTATAGGCCCAGATCAGCGTGATGTTGACGAGGAACAGCAGCGTCCCGAGGCCCATGTGGCCCCACTCGTAGCGGTCGTTGCGGAACGTCAGCACCGTGTCGTACGTGAGGATGCCCGCGACCGGCAGCGCCGCGTAGAAGAAGTACCGGTGGATGTTCTGGAGGATCAGCGGGAAGCGCGTCTCGCCGGTGTACTTCGCGTGCGGCTCGGCGACGGCGCAGGCGGGCGGCGAGGCCCAGAAGCCGCGGTAGTACGCCTTGCGGTAGTAGTAGCAGGTCAGCCGGAAGCCGAGCGGGAAGACCAGGATCAGCAGGGCGGGGGACAGTCCCCACCAACTGCCGAACAGGTCCAGGTTCGGGCCGCCGCGCATCTCCTGGCAGTTCTCCGCGAGACACGGGGAGTAGAACGGGGACACGTACGGGGCCGCGTAGTAGTCGGCGTTCGCGAAGGCCCGCCAGGTCGAGTAGACGATGAAGGCGAGCAGCCCGGCCGCGGTGACGGCGGGGGCCAGCCACCACCGGTCGGTGCGCAGGTGCCGGGCGGGGATCGCGGCCCGGGAAGCGTCGTGGACGCCGGTCAGCTGCCGGGGTGGTTCCGTGCCTGTGGCCAAAGGGGACTCCGGGTGGAGTGATGAGGGGTGACCCACGAGGCCCAGCCGCGGACGGCTGGGCCGGGTGGGGTGCTGGGGTGTGCGGGGGTGCGGGGCGCGGGTGCGCCGGTGCGCCCGCCGGGTCAGGGTGCCCGGCGGTCGCGGGCGCCGAGACCCTCGTCGTCGACGTCCTTCCACAGCGAGCTGTCGTACGGGGCGTCCGGGACCTGGACCATCGCCTCCTGCCGTGAGGCCCGCGGGGTGGCCGGAGCCTGCCGAGCGATGTCCTGCTCCAGCCGTTCCACCGAGCGGACCAGCTCGTTCAGGTTGCGTCGTACGGCGGTCAAATCGTCTTGCAGGGACATGACTTGCCCTCACTTCCGCTGGTTGCGGTGGCAACGCTCATGTGCGCCTGCGAGTGTCGCGCCTCCCGTCCCCGCTTGTGAAGGGACGTGCAGCGATTGCGGGCGCGCAGGCGCAATCTGTGCGCCCCTCCCTGCTCCCAGTTTGATCCCTCTTACGAGCGAACGCCCGTCCGCGGCGCAAGCCGGATTGGTCCGCACGGGTGGGGTTCGCGGCGTGGCGAGGGTCTGCTGCGAGAGGTGCGGCGAGCTGTGGATTTCAGTGTGTTGCGGCACCCAGTGTGATCAGCTCCATATACCGCCAAACGTGATCAAGCTGCCCCTTTCACGCCCCGCCCCGGAGGTACCACCCATGTCCCAGAGAAGGCGCAGGTCCTTGGCGCTCCTGACCTCGGGAGTCCTCGCACTGCCGCTGCTCGCGGGCTGCGGCTCTGGTGACGACGAGGGCGGCCCGGTGGCCGCCGGACAGGACATCGCGGCGACGGCCCGAGACAAGGTCGCCGACGGCGGCGTGCTGCGCTGGGCCGTGGACTCCCTCCCGGACACCCTGAACACCTTCCAGGCCGACGCGGACGCCACCACCACCCGGATCGCCGGGGCGGTGCTGCCGCAGCTGTTCGTCCTCAACGACAAGGGCCGGCCGGTCGCCAACCCGGACTATCTGGAGAAGGCCGAGGTCGTCGAGCGCGAGCCCAAGCAGGTCGTCCTGTACAAGCTGAACCAGCAGGCGGTGTGGAGCGACGGCCGCGAGATCGGCGCCGCCGACTTCGTGGCGCAGTGGCGGGCCCTGAACGGCAAGGACTCGGCGTACTGGACGGCCCGCAACGCCGGGTACGACCGGATCGAGAAGATCGAGCGCGGCAAGACCGACCTGGAGGTCAAGGTCACCTTCACCAAGCCGTACACCGACTGGCGCTCCCTGTTCTCCCCGCTCTACCCCAAGCAGGTCACCGGCACCCCGGACGCCTTCAACGAGGGCGCCCGCGGCACCATCAAGGTCACCGCCGGGCCGTTCAACCTCGGGGCCATCGACAAGAAGACGGGCACCGCCGCACTGACCCGCAACGCCCGCTGGTGGGGCCGGCCGGCCAAGCTGGACTCGCTGGTCCTGACCGCGGTGCCCCGCGCCGAGCGCCCGGCGGCGCTGGCCGCGGGCAAGGTGGACCTGGCGGAGATCGACCGCGCGGGCGCCGACCGGATCGCGCTGGCCCACCGGGACGCGGCGCGCAGCCCGAGCCCGGGCGGGGCCCCGGCGCACGGGCCGGCCGCGGCGATGACCCCGGCGCAGGCCACGATGTCCTGGGCGATCGCGTACGGCTCCGACGAGGGCAAGGCGGCGACGGAGCGAGAGACCCGGGCACAGAACGCCGAGGCGGCCAAGAACTACGCGGACGAGCAGTCGGCCCTGCGCTCCTTCACGGTCCGCAAGTCCCTGGAGCCGGCCTACACGCAGCTCGCCATGAACGGGGCCTCCGGCCCGCTGGCCGACGAGCGGGTCCGGCGGGCGGTGGCCCGGGCCCTTGACCGCAAGGAATTGGCCGAGATCGTACTGAAGCCCCTGGGCCTCCCGGCGAAGCCGGTCGGCAGCCACGTGGCACTGGCCGGGCAGCGGGCGTACGCCGACAACAGCGACGCGCTCGGCGGCAAGGACCTCCAGGCGTCCCAGGCCCTGCTCGCCGACGCGGGCTGGCGCCGGGGCGGCAAGATCACCGAGCCGGCGGGCGCGAAGGCCGGTCCGGAGGGGGAGGAGGGCCAGGACGACTCGAAGACCCCCTCGGGCCCGGGCACCGGCAACGACGGCCTCTACATCGTGGGCGAGACCGACGGACGCAACGGGGACAGCCTGGAGCGGGGGATCCCGGTGGTGGAGTCCGCGATCAAGACGGGTGCGGAAACGTCTCCCCAGGGCATGCGGGGCGAGCGGATCGACCCGTCGGGCCAGGAGGGCGAGGCCGCCGACCCGGGCGCCGTGGAGGACGACAAGCGGGGCCCCGCCCGCGACGGCCAGGCGCCCGATCCCGGCAAGGCCGCCAGCGCCTCCCCGGCGCCGGCCCCGGCCAAGCAGGTCCGTAACTCCGGAAACATGCTCGCCAAGGACGGCAAGGCCCTCAACCTGCGCTTCGTCCTCCCGGCCGGCCCCGGCTCGGAGGCCCTGCGCACGGTCGGCGAGCGGATCGCCCAGATGCTCAAGAAGGTCGGTGTGAGCACCGAGGTGACCAAGGTCGCCGACGAGAGCTTCTTCAAGGACCACATCGCCTCGGGCCAGTACGACCTGGCGCTCTACTCCTGGCCGGCCACGGCCTACCCGGCCACCGACGCCCGCCCGATCTTCGCCAAGCCGGAGCCGGCCGCGGACGGCTCGCTCCTCGTCGAACAGAACTACACCCGCGTGGGCACCGACCACATCGACCAGCTCTTCGACCAGGCCCTCGGCGAGCTGGACGAGGAGGCCTCGCGCGAGCTGATGCGCAAGGCGGACGCCCGGATCTGGGCCGCCGCCGGGTCCATCCCGCTCTTCCAGCGCCCCGAGCTGGTGGCCGCCAAGCCGAGCCTGGCCAACGCCGGCGCCTTCGGCCTCGGCACCCCCCGCTTCCAGGACATCGGCTGGAAGAAGCCGCCGGCCGCCAAGGAAGACCTGAAGAAGAAGAAGTGACAAAACGGGGCCGGACAGGTTGAGCTTCGGCTCCCAAGCTCAGATGTGACTCAAGTCGCTTGCCCGCCGGTTCTCCGGCGGGCAAGGTCGTTCCATACCCGTTGACCCGCGGCAATACCCGCAGTACCCACAGCCGGGAACCCCCCCACCCCGTACCCGGCCCTCCTCAGCCTTCCGGCCCCTTGACAGACCCCCCGGCGGGCGGTTCCCGCCACGCGACGTACGATGGGGTAAGGCCGTGGCAGGTTTTCCGCCCGGTCGAGGCGCGCGTGCCGGACCGTACGCGCCGCCATCCACGATCCCGGGAGAAGCGCCGAAGTGCCCACGCGCCACGACATCCGTAACGTCGCCATCGTCGCCCACGTCGACCATGGCAAGACGACCATCGTCGATGCCATGCTCAAGCAGGCCGGTGCCTTCGCCGCCCACCAGCACCTCGACGACCGCATGATGGACTCGAACGACCTGGAGCGTGAGAAGGGCATCACGATCCTCGCCAAGAACACGGCGGTGAAGTATCACCCCAAGGACGGCGGGGCCCCGATCACGATCAACATCATCGACACCCCCGGCCACGCCGACTTCGGTGGCGAGGTCGAGCGCGGTCTGTCGATGGTCGACGCCGTCGTTCTGCTGGTGGACGCCTCCGAGGGTCCGCTGCCCCAGACCCGCTTCGTCCTGCGCAAGGCCCTGCAGGCGAACATGCCGGTCATCCTCTGCATCAACAAGACGGACCGTCCGGACTCCCGGATCGACGAGGTCGTCAACGACACGTACGACCTCTTCCTGGACCTGGACGCCACCGAGGAGCAGATCGAGTTCCCGATCGTCTACGCCTGTGGCCGTGACGGCGTCGCCTCGCTGACCAAGCCCGAGGACGGCACCGTCCCCGCGGACAGCGACAGCCTGGAGCCGTTCTTCTCCACCATCCTGGAGCACGTCCCCGCCCCGGTGTACGACGACGAGGCGCCCCTCCAGGCCCACGTCACCAACCTGGACGCCGACAACTTCCTCGGCCGCATCGCCCTGGTCCGCGTCGAGCAGGGTGAGCTCCGCAAGGGCCAGACCGTCGCGTGGATCAAGCGTGACGGCACGATCTCCAACGTCCGCATCACCGAGCTGATGATGACCGAGGCGCTCACCCGCAAGCCGGCCGAGGTGGCCGGCCCGGGTGACATCTGCGCGGTCGCCGGTTTCCCCGACATCATGATCGGTGAGACCCTGGCCGACCCGGAGAACCCGATCGCGCTCCCGCTGATCTCGGTCGACGAGCCGGCGATCTCGATGACCATCGGTACGAACACCTCCCCGATGGTCGGCCGCGGCGGCAGCGGCAAGGGCGCGGACGCCAAGTCCGCGGTCAAGGACCGCAAGGTCACCGCCCGCCAGGTCAAGGACCGTCTGGACCGCGAGCTGATCGGTAACGTCTCGCTCCGCGTCCTCGACACCGAGCGCCCGGACGCCTGGGAGGTCCAGGGCCGCGGTGAGCTCGCGCTCGCCATCCTGGTCGAGCAGATGCGCCGCGAGGGCTTCGAGCTCACCATCGGCAAGCCGCAGGTGGTCACGCAGGAGATCGACGGCAAGACCCACGAGCCGGTCGAGCGCATGACGGTCGACGTCCCCGAGGAGCACATGGGCGCGGTCACGCAGCTCATGGGCGTCCGCAAGGGCCGCATGGACAACATGTCGAACCACGGCTCCGGCTGGGTCCGCATGGAGTTCGTCGTCCCGTCGCGCGGCCTCATCGGCTTCCGTACGGAGTTCCTGACGAACACCCGCGGTACGGGTATCGCCCACTCGATCCACGAGGGCCACGAGCCGTGGTTCGGCCAGCTGGTGACCCGTAACAACGGTTCGCTGGTCGCCGACCGCGCCGGTTCGGTCACGCCGTTCGCGATGATCAACCTGCAGGAGCGCGGCGTCCTGTTCACCGAGCCCGGCACCGAGGTGTACGAGGGCATGATCGTCGGCGAGAACTCGCGCTCCGACGACATGGACGTGAACATCACCAAGGAGAAGAAGCTCACCAACATGCGTGCGGCTTCCGCGGACAACACCGAGAACGTGGTGCCGCCCCGCAGGCTCTCCCTGGAGCAGTCCCTGGAGTTCTGCCGCGACGACGAGTGCGTCGAGGTGACCCCGGAGGCCGTCCGCATCCGCAAGGTCGTCCTGGACCAGAAGGAGCGCTCGCGCACCGCGTCGCGCGCCAAGTCCGGGAAGTAACGCCAAGTCGGTCCGGCCGGGCCGCCGTTGCGTCGGCAACCCCTTCACCACGGTTTCGTGGGGGAGGGGTTGTTGTCGTTTGTCAACCGGATTATTGCGTTCCAGTGTCCGCGGTGTCCGCATACCGACCGTGACGCTCCGGAAGATGAACTAACAGTCCGTTTCGCACGTGTCTGTCTCCTATCCGTTTGTCCGGATTTCGGGTTTTCGCCATGCGGTGATGTTGTGAAAACGAGACCAGTTAAGTGTGGTTTACGGTCAGGCAGTCCCTGAGGATGGCTCCATTGAGCTCGGGTCAATGGGTCACACGCTGTGGGGAGCGTCGACTCACGAGCACACTCGGGGCACTGTTCAACTCGCCGTCAGGGGTGTCGGCGAAACGTATCGGTGTCCTTCACATCAGACAGTGGACTCATGAGGAGGAAACCCATGCGCGGTGCCAAGAGCGCCAAGTGGGTAACGGGCGCGATCGTCGTCGCCCTGGCGGCGACCGCCTGCGGTGGCAACGACAAGGGCGCTGCCGGCAAGGGTGAGGTTGACCCGAACGGCATCTACTCCGTCGAGGTGGGCGAGCCCGAGAAGCTCCTCCAGCCGGCCGACACGATGGAGTCCAACGGCTCGATCGTCATGTCCGGGCTGTTCTCGCAGCTCGTCGACTACGACGCCGACGGCAAGCTCGTCATGGTGAACGCCGAGTCGGTGGACTCCAAGGACAGCAAGCTCTGGACCGTCAAGCTCAAGCCGGGCTGGACCTTCCACGACGGCACCAAGGTGACCGCCGACTCGTACGTCAAGGCCTGGAACTGGGCCGCGAACATCAACAACAAGCAGGGCAACGCGTCCTGGTTCGCGGACATCAAGGGCTACGAGGCGCTCCACCCCGAGGCCGAGGGCGCCAAGCCCACCGCCGAGGCGCTGGAGGGTCTGAAGGTCGTCGACGAGAACACCTTCACCATCGAGCTCGCCAACGCCGTTCCGTACTTCGCGTACAAGCTCGGCTACGAGGTCTTCTCCCCGCTGCCCGAGTCCTTCTACAAGGACCCGAAGGCCGCCGGTGAGAAGCCGGTCGGCAACGGCCCGTACAAGTTCAAGTCGTGGGAGCACAAGAAGCAGATCGAGCTCACCCGCTTCGACGACTACAAGGGCGAGAACAAGGCCAAGAACGGTGGCGTGATTCTCAAGAACTACTCCACCCTTGAGACCGCCTACGAGGACCTGAAGTCGGGCAACGTCGACGTCCTGCGTCAGATCGGTCCGAAGGACCTCCCGGTCTACCGCAACGACCTCGGTGACCGCGCCGTGGACCAGGCGTACTCGGCCGTCCAGACCCTGGCCATCGCGTTCTACGCCGACCAGTGGAAGACCCCGAAGCCGGTCGACCCCAAGGTCATCCAGGGTCTGTCGATGGCGATCGACCGTGACACCATCACCAAGACGGTGCTCCAGGGCACCCGCGAGCCGGCCACGGGCTGGGTCGCCAAGGGCGTCCTCGGCTACACGCCGAACGCCACGGGTGACGTCACCAAGTTCAACCCGGCCAAGGCCAAGGAGCTCATCACCGCCGGTGGTGGCGTTCCGAACAACGAGATCTCCATCCAGTTCAACTCGGACGGCGGTCACAAGGAATGGGTCGACGCTGTCTGCAACAGCATCACCCAGGCCACCGGCGTCAAGTGCACCGGCGACGCCAAGCCGGACTTCCAGGCCGACCTCCAGGCCCGTAAGTCCAAGCAGGTCAAGTCGATCTACCGCTCCGGCTGGGTCCTCGACTACCCGGTGAACGCCAACTTCATCAGCGACCTGTTCCGTACGGGCGCGGGCGGCAACCAGGGTGGCTTCTCCAACGCCGACCTGGACGCCAAGATCGCCGCGGCGGACACCGCTCCGTCGCTCGACGAGTCGGTGAAGGCGTACCAGCAGGTCGAGAAGGACCTGGTGAACTACATGCCGTCGATCCCGCTCTGGTACTACAAGGTCAACGCGGGCTTCTCGGAGAAGGTCCAGAACGTGAAGTACGCCCAGGACGGCGACCCGATCCTCGAAGGCGTCGAGGTCAAGAAGTAAGTCCCACAGCGTAATTCCGCTCGACGGATGTGGGCCGGCGGGGAGCCGGCCCACATCCGGGCCTAAATGCAGAGCCCGGGGGGCCCTTTCGCGACGCAGTGACGGTTCCGTCACGTGCGTGCGTGGCGAAAGGGCCCGTCCGGCTGCCTCTGCCGCATCTTCTACGGAGGCATGATGGGGCGCTATGTCGCACGACGACTGCTCCAGATGATCCCGGTCTTCTTCGGGACGACCCTGCTCATCTTCTTTATGGTCTACAGCCTGCCCGGCGACCCCGTGGCCGGACTCTTCGGCGACAAGGGCGCAGACCCCGCCACTCTGGCCGCACTCCGGCACGAGCACGGGTTGGACTTGCCGTGGTGGCAGCAGTACTACAACTACATGACCGGCATCCTGTTCCACTTCGACTTCGGACAGCAGATCCGCAGTGGACGTGAGATCACGGACGTCATCGGCTCCGCTTTCCCGGTCACGCTCCGACTGGCCTTCCTGGCCTTCGCCATCGAGATCGTCCTGGGCCTGGCCCTCGGGATCGTCGCCGGCCTCAAGGCCGGCAAGCTGGTCGACAACCTGGTCCTGATCCTCACCCTGCTGATCATCTCGATGCCGGTCTTCGTGCTCGGCTTCATCGTCAAGTCGGTGTTCGCCTTCCAGCTGGGCTGGATCGACCCCAACGTCAGCAACAAGGAGACGTGGGCCGAACTCATAGCGCCGGCCATCGTGCTCGGCTCGCTGTCGCTGGCCTATGTGGCCCGCCTGACGCGTACTTCGATGGCCGAGAACCTGCGCGCGGACTACATGCGCACCGCCGTCGCCAAGGGTCTTCCCAAGCGCCGGGTCGTCGGTGTGCACCTGATGCGCAACTCGATGATCCCCGTCGTGACCTTCCTGGGTACCGACATCGGCGCCCTCATGGGCGGAGCCGTCGTCACCGAGGGCATCTTCAACGTCAAGGGCGTCGGTGGTCTGATCTACGACTCGGTCGTCCGCCGCGAAGGCCTGACCGTGGTCGGTGTGGTCACCGTCCTGGTCGTCGTCTACCTCATAGCCAGCCTGCTCGTCGACCTCCTCTACGCGGTCATGGACCCGAGGATCCGGTATGCCTGACATGACCAAGACCGAAGTCGTTTCGACCGAGGGCGCCCTGGCACCCGTCGACGCGATCGCGCCCGTCACCCACGAGAAGGCGCGCAGCCTTTGGGGCGACGCGTGGGCCGACCTGCGTCGCAACCCGTACTTCGTCGTCTCCGCGGCGCTGATCCTCGTACTCCTGGTGATCGCTGTCTTCCCGGGCTGGTTCACCAGCGCCGACCCCACCAAGGGCGACCTGGTCCACCACTTCCTCGGCAAGCCGGAACTCTCCAAGGTCGGTACGCCGGACTGGTTCGGGTACGACGGCCAGGGGCGCAGTGTTTACGCGCGCCTCATCTACGGCACCCGGGCCTCGCTCATCGTCGCCACCTGCGTGACCGCGATCGTGACCCTCGTCGGCGGTATCACGGGCATGATCGCCGGCTACTTCGGCGGCCTGACGGACACGCTCATCTCCGGGATCACCAACATCTTCTTCGGTATCCCGTTCCTGCTCGGCTCGATGGTCGTCCTCCAGGCCTTCACCAAGCGCACGGTGTGGACGGTCGTCTTCGCCCTGGCCTTCCTGGGCTGGACGCAGATCACCCGCGTCATGCGCGGTTCGGTCATCACCGTGAAGCAGGCCGACTACGTGCATGCCGCGAAGGCACTGGGCGCCGGCACCACCCGGATCCTGCTGCGGCACATCCTTCCCAACGCCATGGCACCCGTGATCGTGGTGTCCACGATCGCGCTCGGCGGCTACATCGCGGCCGAGGCCACCCTGTCCTACCTGGGTCTGGGTCTCGCGGCCCCCACCATCTCGTGGGGTGTGGACATCTCCGCCGGTGCCGCACAGATCCGAGTGGCGCAGCACATCCTGCTGTACCCCTCGATCATGCTGAGCATCACCGTCCTCGCCTTCATCATGCTCGGCGAAGCGGTCCGCAACGCCCTCGACCCCAAGCTGCGCTGAGGAGGGCGTACGTGATCACCATGGACAACACCAGCACTGTTCCCTCCCCGCGTGACGGGAACCCGCAGACCCCGCTCCTCGAAGTGCGCGACCTGCACGTCGAGTTCCACACCCGTGACGGTGTGGCCAAGGCCGTCAACGGCGTCAACTACAGCGTGAGCGCCGGTGAGACCCTCGCCGTCCTCGGCGAGTCCGGCTCGGGCAAGTCCGTGACGGCGCAGGCCATCATGGGCATCCTCGACATGCCTCCCGGCAAGATCCCGCAGGGCGAGATCTTCTTCCGCGGCCAGGACATGCTCAAGATGAGCTTCGAGGAGCGGCGCAAGCTGCGCGGCCGGAAGATCGCCATGATCTTCCAGGACGCCCTCTCCTCGCTGAACCCGGTGCTCTCCGTCGGCTACCAGCTGGGCGAGATGTTCCGCGTCCACCAGGGCCTGTCGAAGAAGGAAGCCCGCCTCAAGGCCATCGAGCTGATGGACAAGGTCAAGATCCCGGCGGCGAAGGAGCGTGTGGACGACTACCCGCACCACTTCTCCGGCGGTATGCGCCAGCGCATCATGATCGCCATGGCGATCGCGCTGGAGCCGGACCTGATCATCGCCGACGAGCCGACCACGGCCCTCGACGTGACCGTCCAGGCCCAGGTCATGGACCTGCTCGCGGAACTCCAGCGCGAGCTCAACATGGGTCTGATCCTGATCACCCACGACCTCGGCGTCGTCGCCGACGTCGCGGACAAGATCGCGGTCATGTACGCCGGCCGGATCGTCGAGACGGCCCCGGTGCACGAGATCTACAAGCGCCCGGCGCACCCGTACACCCGCGGTCTGCTGGACTCGATCCCGCGCCTGGACCAGAAGGGCCAGGACCTCTTCGCGATCAAGGGTCTGCCGCCCAACCTCCTGCGGCTGCCGACCGGCTGCTCGTTCAACCCGCGCTGCACCGTCGCGCAGGACATCTGCCGTACCGACGTGCCCCTGCTCCAGGTGGTCAGCGAGCAGGACGGCTCCGAGCTGCCCGGCCGCGCCAGCGCCTGCCACTTCTGGAAGGAGCAGCTCCATGGCTGAGCTCACCAAGAACGCCCCCGAGCGCGAGCCGATCCTCCAGGTCCGCAACCTGGTCAAGCACTTCCCGCTGACGCAGGGCATCCTGTTCAAGAAGCAGGTCGGCGCGGTCAAGGCCGTCGACGGCATCAGCTTCGACCTGTACCGGGGCGAGACGCTGGGCATCGTCGGCGAGTCCGGCTGTGGCAAGTCCACCGTCGCCAAGCTGCTGATGAACCTGGAGCGGGCCACCGCCGGCGAGGTCTTCTACAAGGGCCAGGACATCACCAAGCTGTCCGGGCGCGCGCTGAAGGCCGTCCGCCGCAACATCCAGATGGTGTTCCAGGACCCGTACACCTCGCTGAACCCGCGCATGACGGTCGGCGACATCATCGGGGAGACCTACGAGATCCACCCCGAGGTGGCTCCCAAGGGCGACCGGCGCCGCAAGGTCCAGGATCTCCTGGACGTCGTGGGCCTCAACCCGGAGTACATCAACCGCTACCCGCACCAGTTCTCCGGCGGTCAGCGCCAGCGCATCGGCATCGCCCGCGGCCTCGCGCTCAACCCGGAGATCATCATCTGCGACGAGCCGGTCTCCGCGCTCGACGTGTCGGTGCAGGCGCAGGTCATCAACCTGATGGAGAAGCTGCAGGAGGAGTTCAACCTCTCCTACATCTTCATCGCGCACGACCTCTCGATCGTCCGGCACATCTCGGACCGCGTGGGCGTCATGTACCTGGGCAAGCTGGCCGAGATCGGCACCGACGCGCAGATCTACGAGCACCCGACGCACCCGTACACCCAGGCGCTGCTGTCGGCCGTCCCGGTCCCGGACCCGGAGGCGCGCGAGGGCCGCGAGCGGATCATCCTCACCGGTGACGTCCCCTCGCCGGCCAACCCGCCGTCGGGCTGCCGCTTCCGCACCCGCTGCTGGAAGGCCGAGGAGCGCTGCTCCACGGAGGAGCCGCTGCTGGCGATCCCGACGCGCTTCCAGGGCGTGAACACCCTGGCCGCGCACGAGTCGGCGTGCCACTTCGCGGAGGAGAAGGCCGTCCTGGCCGTCTGATCCCGCCGGAAAACGGTACGGGGCCCAGCCGATCCCGGCTGGGCCCCGTACCGTTTTCCCGCACCACCGAACGTGACTCCCGAGGAGGCAACCACCCATGCGCACAGCGAGCGCCCAGTGGATCGTCGGTGCCGTCGTCGTGGCGATGGCCGCCACGGCGTGCGGCCCCGGCGAGGACACGAAGACCGGCAAGGCCGGCGGGCACATCACCGTGGTCCTCGGCGAGCCGCAGCACGGGCTGGTGGGGCAGGAGACCGCCGAGACCGAGGGCGCCGAAGTCCTTCACGCGCTGTTCACGGGCCTGGTCGCGTACGACACCAAGACCAACGAGCCCAAGCTGGCCATCGCCGAGTCCGTCGACACCACGGACTCGAAGACCTGGACGATCAGGATCAAGGACGGGTACACCTTCCACAACGGCGAGAAGGTCGACGCACAGTCCTTCGTCCGGGCCTGGAACTGGGGTGCCGACCAGGAGAACACCGCCGAGTCGATGGGCTTCTTCTCGAAGATCGAGGGCTCGCAGGAACTGGCCCCGGGCAAGGGCAAGACGCCCACCGCCAAGGAGCTCAAGGGCCTGCGGGTCATCGACGACAGGACCTTCACCGTCACCCTGAAAGCGCCGTTCTCACAGTTCAGGACCATGCTGGGGTACGACGCCTTCTACCCGCTGCCCAAGGCGTTCGAGGCCGACCCGAAGGGGTTCGGCGAGTCCCCGATCGGAAACGGCCCGTTCCGCATGGACGGTACGTGGGAGCACCACAAGCAGATCAAGGTCAGGAAGTACGACAAGTACCCGGCCGAGGGCCGCGCCAAGCTCGACGCCGTGACCTTCAAGATCTACGACAACCTGGACACCGCCTACAACGACCTGCACAAGAACGCCCTGCAGATCACCGACAAGCTGCCGGTCTCCGCGCTCGCCACCGTCTCCGAGGAGTTCGGCGACCGCTACATCTACAAGCCGGAAGCCTCCGTCGGCTACCTCGGCTTCCCGCTGGAGGCCAACCCCGAGGCCTTCGGCAAGGCCGAGATCCGCAAGGCGATCTCGATGGCCATCGACCGGGAGGCCATCTCCAAGAAGATCTTCCAGGGCACCCGGAAACCGGCCGACGACTTCATCAGCCCGATCGTCCCCGGCTACCGCAGGGGCGCCCTGGGCGAGGCCGGCACGTACAACCCGATCAAGGCGAAGGCGCTGTTCCAGCAGGCCGGCGGCATTCCGGGAAACAAGCTGGAGCTCGGCTACAACGACGACGGCGGCCACAAGGAGTGGATCGAGGCCGTCGCCGCGCAGCTGAAGGCGAACCTGGGCATCGAGGCCACCGCCAAGCCGTACCAGAGCTCCGCCGCCCTGATCGACGACGTGAAGTCGCAGAAGTTCAAGGGCGCCTTCCGCATGGGCTGGGCCATGGACTACCCGGCGGCGGAGAACTACCTGCGCCCGGTCTTCTCCAAGGAGGCCATCGCGAACGGCTCCAACTTCGGGCGCTACGGCAACGACGAGTTCGAGGCCGTCCTCGCCGCCGCCGACCGCGCGACCGACCCGGCCGAGAGCCTGAAGCTCTACCAGCAGGCCGACGACATCGTCATCAGGGACCTCCCGTACATCCCGGTCTTCACCTACATGTCGGCCGTGGCCTACTCCAAGACCGTGAAGAACGTCGGGGTCGACGCGCAGGGCCGCATGGACCTGGCGCACGTCGAGCTCAACTGACACCCCACCGGGGGCCGCGCCGAAACGGAGTTGCGGGGGCGCCTCCGGCGGGCGGACAGTGGGCGGGTGACCGCGACACCGTACGGCCGCCGGAGCCGGCGCACGCTGACCCGGCGCACGCTGACCGTACGGCCCGCCGGGCCCGGGGACGCGTCCGACATCTGCGCCCTGCTCAACGCCGTCGACGTCATCGAGATCGGCAGACCGGAGACCGACCTCGCCGCCGTCGAGGCCGACCTCCACCACCCCGACACCGACCTGGCCAAGGACTCCTGGCTGGCCTTCGAAGGCGGCCGGCTCGTGGCCTGCGCCCAGGTGTGGAACGACTCCGGGCCCGGCAGGGTCGACTGCGACCACTACGTGCTGCCCGGCCACCGCGAGGCCGCCGTCCGGCTGCTGGAGCGGACGGAGATCCGGGCCCGCGAGCTCACCGCCGGGACGGGGGACGCCGTCATGCGGCTCCAGCTCAACGCGAAGCCCGTCCTCGACGCCGACGTGCTGCCCGGGCGCGGATACCGGTCCGTGCGCCGCCACCACGTGATGACCCGCGCCCTGTCCCCGGCCGCCGACCCGCCGCCCGCCCCTCCCGGGGGGCTCGTCCTGCGCGACTGCGCCGCCGGCGAGGCCGACCGGCGCCGGGTCCACGCCCTCGTCGAGGAGACCTTCGCCGCCCACTTCGGCCATGTGCACCGCCCGTACGAGGCATGGCTGGACCACCTCGACGCCCGCACCCTCGACTGGTCGCTGGTCTGGATCGCGAGCCTGCCCGGCGCCGGCGACGCCGGCGTCCTGCTGACCCGCGACGACCGCACCAGCATGGCCTGGCTGAGCCACCTCGGCGTCCGCGCCGACCTGCGCGGCCGCGGCATCGGCGGTTTCCTGCTGCGCCATGCCTTCGCCGCCTACGCGGCCCGCGGCCGGGACACCGTAGGCCTCGGCGTGGACACCCGCAACGCGACCGGCGCGCTCGCGCTGTACGAGGCGCACGGCATGACCCTGCACTACGCGGTGGACACCTGGGAGCTGAGTTTGCACTCGCGCGGGTGACAGGCGCGGGACGCGAGGGTGCAATCGGTCCAACCAGGAGCTTTCCGGCCCCCGCATAGGGTGACATTGGGCCCTAAGTGAGTCTTGGGAGCCTTAGGAGGCACTCCATGCGCGGAGCCACCCACGCCAAGTGGGCCGCATGTGCGGTGGCCGTAGCCCTCGCGGCGACGGCCTGCGGCGGTAGCGACAGCGGCGGGGACGGCGGCGGTGGCGCGGGAATCGTCAGCTCCTCCTGGGGTGATCCGCAGAACCCGCTGGAGCCGGCCAACACCAATGAGGTGCAGGGCGGCAAGGTTCTCGACATGATCTTCCGGGGCCTCAAGCGGTACGACCCGAAGACCGGCGCGGCCGAGAACATGCTCGCCGAGAAGATCGATACGACCGACAGTCAGAACTTCACCGTCACGCTGAAGGACGGCTGGAAGTTCAGCAACGACGAGCCGGTCACCGCGCAGTCCTTCGTGGACGCCTGGAATTACGGCGCGGACGTGCGCAACAAGCAGAACAACTCGCCGTTCTTCTCCAACATCGTGGGCTACGACGACCTCCACCCCGCCTCCGGGGAGCCCAAGGCCAAGACGATGTCCGGACTGGTCGTCAAGAACCCCACGACCTTCACCGTCGCCCTGAAGAACAAGTTCTCCACCTGGCCCGAGACCCTCGGCTACCAGGCCTTCTCCCCGCTGCCCAAGGCCTTCTTCACCGACCACGCCGGCTGGCTCAACAAGCCGATCGGCAACGGACCGTACACGGTGGACTCGTACACCAAGGGCACCGGCATGAAGCTGCGCACCTGGGACGGCTACCCGGGCGAGGACAAGGCGCAGAACAGCGGAGTCGACCTCAAGGTCTACACCGACAACAACACCGCCTACACGGACCTGATCTCCGGCAACCTCGACCTCGTCGACGACATCCCCGCGCAGCAGCTGAAGAACGTCAAGAACGACCTCGGCGACCGGTACATCAACCAGCCGGCCCTCATCATCCAGACCCTCACCTTCCCGCTGTACGACCCGCAGTGGAGCAAGGAGGGCATGGAGAACGTCCGCCGCGGCATCTCGATGGCGATCAACCGCGACGAGATCACCAAGCAGATCTTCCGCGAGACCCGCACCCCGGCCAAGGACTGGACCTCCCCGGCCCTCGGCGAGAAGGGCGGCTTCAGCGCCACGCTCTGCGGCGACGCCTGCAAGTACGACCCGGCCGCGGCCAAGAAGCTCATCCAGGACGCCGGCGGGCTCCCCGGCGGCAAGGTCACGCTGACGTCCAACGTGGACACCGGTTCGCACCGCGAATGGATGGACGCCGTCTGCAACAGCATCAACAACACGGTCGGCGAAGGTCCGGTCTGCACGGTGAACCCGATCGGCACCTTCGCCGACTTCCGCAACCAGCAGAGCTCCTTCAAGCTGACCGGCCCCTTCCGCTCCGGCTGGCAGGCCGACTACCCGCTGATCCAGAACTTCCTCCAGCCGCTCTACTACACCGGCGCCTCCTCCAACTACGGGAAGTTCAGCAACCCGGAGTTCGACAAGCTCGTCGACGAGGCCAACCAGGAGAGCGACGCGGCCAAGGCCATCGCGAAGTTCCAGGACTCCGAGAAGATCCTCGCCGCGCAGATGCCCTCCATCCCGCTCTGGTACCAGAACGGCAGCGCGGGCTACGCCGAGCGGCTCACGGACGTGGCGCTCAACCAGTTCAGCGTCCCCGTCTACAACGAGATCAAGGTCAGCTGACCCCCTGTCGGATCGATCCTGGAGCAGTCCATGGGACGTTATGTGATCCGGCGGCTGCTCCAGATGATCCCGGTGTTCATCGGCAGCACGTTCCTGATCTTCTTCATGGTGTACGCGCTCGGCGACCCGGTCGCCGCCCTCTTCGGCGACAAGGCGCCCGACCCCGCCACCGCCGCGCGCATCCGCAAGGACCTCTACCTCGACCGGCCCCTGTGGGAGCAGTACCTCCACTACATGGGCCAGATCTTCCAGGGCGACTTCGGCACCGCCTTCAACGGCCAGCCCGTCACCGAGCTGATGGCCTCGGCCTTCCCCGTCACCCTGCGCCTGACCATGGTCGCGATCTTCTTCGAGGTCGTCATCGGCATCACCCTCGGCGTCATCAGCGGGCTGCGCCGGGGCAAGTCCGTCGACACGAGCGTGCTGGTGCTCACCCTCGTCGTCATCTCCGTGCCCACGTTCGTGACGGGCTACGTGCTCCAGTACCTCTTCGGCGTCAAATGGGGCTGGGTCCGGCCCACCGTCTCCCCGGACGCCCCCTTCAACGAGCTGATCCTGCCCGGCATCGTGCTCGCGCTGGTCTCGCTCGCGTACGTCACCCGGCTCTCGCGCACCTCCATCGCCGAGAACGTCAAGGCCGACTACGTGCGCACCGCCGTCGCCAAGGGCCTGCCGCGCCACCGGGTCGTCACCCGCCACCTGCTGCGCAACTCGCTCATCCCCGTCGTCACCTTCATCGGCACCGACATCGGCGCCCTGATGGGCGGCGCCATCGTCACCGAGCGGATCTTCAACATCCACGGCGTCGGATACCAGCTCTACCAGGGCATCCTGCGCAACAACTCCCCGACGGTGGTCGGCTTCGTGACCATCCTCGTCATCGTCTTCCTGCTGGCGAACCTGCTCGTCGACCTGTTCTACGCGGTCCTGGACCCGAGGATCCGTTATGCCTGAGCGCAGCGAGCCCGCCTACGACCCACTGGAACCCGCAAAGGGGGAGGCCATCGCCCCCACCGGCCAGGGCGGCCCCATGGATCTCGCGCTCGACGAGGCCGAGAGCCTGGAGAAGACGCTCGGCGACGTACCCGGCGGTCCGGGCGAGAAGGCCCGCTCCCTGTGGTCCGACGCCTGGCACCAGCTGGTCCGCAACCCCGTCTTCGTCATCTCCTCGCTGATGATCCTGTTCCTCGTGATCATCGCGATCTGGCCGCAGCTCATCGCGAGCGGCGACCCGCTCCAGTGCGACCTGTCCAAGTCCCAGCAGGGCTCCTCACCCGGCCACCCCTTCGGCTACGACACCCAGGGCTGCGACGTCTACACCCGCACCGTCTACGGAGCCCGCGCCTCCATCACCGTCGGCGTCTGCGCCACCGTCGGCGCCGCCCTGCTCGGCTCGGTGCTCGGCGGTCTCGCCGGGTTCTTCGGCGGCTGGGGCGACTCGCTGCTCTCCCGGGTCGCGGACATCTTCTTCGGCATCCCCGTCGTCCTCGGCGGCCTGGTCTTCCTGTCGGTGGTCACCAGCACCACCGTCTGGCCGGTCGTCGGCTTCATCGTGCTCCTCGGCTGGCCGCAGATCGCCCGCATCGGTCGCGGCTCCGTCATCACCGCCAAACAGAACGACTACGTCCAGGCCGCCCGGGCCCTCGGCGCCGGCAACGGCCGGATGCTGCTGCGGCACGTCGCGCCCAACGCCATCGCCCCCGTCATCGTCGTCGCCACCATCGCCCTGGGCACGTACATCGCCCTGGAGGCCACCCTGTCCTTCCTCGGCGTCGGCCTGCGCCCGCCCACCGTCTCCTGGGGCATCGACATCTCCAACGCGGCCCCGCAGATCCGCAACGCCCCGCACATGCTGCTCTGGCCGGCGGGCGCGCTGAGCCTGACCGTGCTCGCGTTCATCATGCTCGGCGACGCGGTCCGCGACGCCCTCGACCCCAAGCTGCGCTGAGGAGTGGGCACCATGCTGCTCGAAGTCCGCGACCTCCATGTGGAGTTCCGTACGCGGGACGGAGTCGCCAAGGCCGTCAACGGCGTCAACTACTCGGTGGACGAGGGCGAGACGCTCGCCGTGCTCGGCGAGTCCGGCTCGGGCAAATCGGTGACCGCCCAGGCCGTGATGGGCATCCTCGACGTCCCGCCGGGCCGGATCGCGGGCGGCGAGATCCTCTTCAAGGGCAAGGACCTGCTGAAGATGAAGGAGGACGAGCGGCGGAAGATCCGGGGCGCCGAGATGGCGATGATCTTCCAGGACGCCCTGTCCTCCCTGAACCCGGTCCTCAGCGTGGGCGCCCAGCTCGGCGAGATGTACGAGGTCCACCGCGGGATGTCCCGCAAGGACGCCAAGGCCAAGGCCGTCGAGCTGATGGACCGGGTGAAGATCCCGGCGGCGCGGGAGCGGGTGGGGGACTACCCGCACCAGTTCTCGGGCGGCATGCGCCAGCGCATCATGATCGCGATGGCGCTGGCCCTGGAGCCCTCCCTGATCATCGCGGACGAGCCGACGACGGCCCTGGACGTCACCGTCCAGGCCCAGGTGATGGACCTGCTCGCCGAGCTCCAGCGCGAGCTCAACATGGGGCTCATCCTCATCACCCACGACCTCGGTGTGGTCGCCGACGTGGCCGACAAGATCGCCGTCATGTACGCGGGCCGGATCGTCGAGGCGGCCCCCGTCCACGAGATCTACGCCGCGCCGGCGCACCCGTACACCCGCGGCCTGCTCGACTCCATCCCGCGCCTCGACCAGAAGGGCCAGGAGCTGTACGCGATCAAGGGCCTGCCGCCGAACCTGCTGGCCATCCCGCCCGGCTGCGCCTTCAACCCGCGCTGCCCGATGGCGCAGGCGGTCTGCCGCACCGACGTCCCGCCGCTCGCGCAGGTGGGCCAAGGCCGCACGAGCGCCTGCTTCTTCTGGAAGGAGTGCCTCGGTGGCTGAGACCATCCTGGAGGTCAAGGACCTCGTCAAGCACTACCCGCTGACCCAGGGAATCCTGTTCAAGAAGCAGGTCGGCGCGGTCAAGGCGGTCGACGGGGTCTCCTTCGGCCTCGCGCGCGGCGAGACGCTGGGCATCGTCGGCGAGTCCGGCTGCGGCAAGTCCACCGTGGCCAAGATGCTGGTCAACCTGGAGCGCCCGACGGCCGGGTCGATCTCGTACAAGGGTGAGGACATCACCAAACTGTCCGGCAGGGCCCTCAAGGCGGTCCGCCGCAACATCCAGATGGTGTTCCAGGACCCGTACACCTCGCTCAACCCGCGCATGACGGTCGGCGACATCATCGGGGAGCCGTACGACATCCACCCCGAGGTGGCGCCGAAGGGCGACCGGCGCCGCAAGGTCCAGGAACTCCTCGACGTGGTCGGGCTCAACCCCGAGTACATCAACCGGTACCCGCACCAGTTCTCCGGCGGCCAGCGACAGCGCATCGGCATCGCCCGCGGCCTCGCCCTGCGGCCCGAGGTCATCGTGGCGGACGAGCCGGTCTCCGCGCTCGACGTGTCCGTCCAGGCCCAGGTGATCAACCTCCTGGAGCGGCTCCAGAACGAGTTCGACCTGTCGTACGTGTTCATCGCGCACGACCTCTCGATCGTGCGGCACATCTCCGACCGGGTCGGCGTGATGTACCTGGGCCGGGTGGTGGAGATCGGCACCGACACGCAGATCTACGACCATCCCACCCACCCGTACACCCAGGCCCTGCTGTCGGCCGTGCCCGTCCCGGACCCGCAGGCCCGCGCCCACCGCGAGCGGATCATCCTGACCGGCGACGTGCCCTCCCCGGCCAATCCGCCGTCCGGGTGCCCGTTCCGCACCCGCTGCTGGAAGGCCCAGCAGCGCTGCACGGACGAGGTCCCGCTGCTGGCCGTTCCGGAGGCCTTTCCGTCCGGCCCGGCGGCCCACCCGTCGGCCTGTCATTTCGCAGGCGAAATCCGGCCACCCCGCGCGGATTCGCTCCGTTAGGGTCACCTTTCCGCCAACCCGGTTTACATGCAGGCAACTTGACCGTTTCTGTCCCGAGATCTGGGGCGTGCAGCCTGGGTCCCGTGCGGCCGTGCGGGTGCCGACAGCCGGCCGGGGAGGCGTACAGACTCCCCGGCCGGCCTCCCCCGTGACCCTGCGCATGCGCGGCGTGCGCCCCCCGTGCTGCCGGAATTCGATCGATGCGCTGGTACGGATAGTTATGATCCGTAGCGCACGGTGGGTATGTACTCCGCCGAGCACTGAGTACGAGTACGCGTACCGATGTCCGCTCGACGTGGAGGTGAAACGCCGTGGCACTCTCGATCTCGGCCGTGGTGCTGCTGGCGATCGTCGTCTTCCTGCTGGTCCGCCGGTCGGGCCTGAAGGCGGGCCACGCCGCTGTCTGTGTGCTCCTCGGGTTCTACTTGGCGAGTTCGACCATCGCACCGACCCTCAGCCAGCTGACCACCAACGTGGCCAGCATGATCAGCGGCCTCAAGCTGTAGGCCGCACGCCGCTTGATCGTAGGCTTGGCCCCATGAACGGTCTTCCCGCCCGTCGGCTGCTCCTCGTGCACGCGCACCCGGACGACGAGTCGATCAACAATGGCGTCACCATGGCCAAGTACGCGGCCGAGGGTGCCCACGTCACGCTCGTGACCTGCACCCTCGGCGAGGAGGGCGAGGTCATCCCGCCCGGGCTGGCGCACCTGGCGCCCGACCGCGACGACACCCTGGGCCCCCACCGCATCGGCGAGCTCGCCGCCGCCATGGCGGAACTCGGCGTCACCGACCACCGGTTCCTCGGCGGCCCCGGCCGCTTCCGGGACTCCGGGATGATGGGCGCCGAGCAGAACCGCCGACCCGGGTCCTTCTGGTCCACCGACGTGGACGAGGCCGCCGCCCACCTCGTCCAGGTCATCCGCGAGGTCCGCCCGCAGGTGCTCGTCACGTACGACCCGGACGGCGGCTACGGGCACCCCGACCACATCCAGGCCCACCGCGTCGCCACGCGCGGCGCGGAGCTGGCCGCGGAGGCCACGTACCGCCGCGACCTCGGCGACCCGTGGCGGATCGGCAAGATCTACTGGAACCGGGTGCCGCGCTCGGTGGTCGAGGAGGGCTTCGCCCGGCTGAAGGCGGCGGACCCCAAGGCGCCGTTCCCGGGGCTTGCTTCGCCGGACGACGTGCCCGGGGTCGTCGCCGACGACCGGGTCACCGCCGAGATCGGGGCCGACGAGGCGTTCGTGGCGGCCAAGGCGGCCGCGATGCGCGCCCACGCCACCCAGATCGCCGTGGACGGGCCCTTCTTCGCGCTCTCCAACGACCTCGCGCAGCCGCTGTTCACCCGTGAGTACTACGAGCTGGTCGCGGGCCGCCCGGGCGCCCCGGCGGGCGAGCGCGAGCACGACCTGTTCGCGGGGGTGGACGCGTGACCGGCACCCTGACCCCCGGGCGGATCGCCACCCTGCTCGGCCTGTTCGTCGTCGGCCTGCTGACCGGCGCGGCCGGCTGGCTCGTCGTGGACCTGTGGTTCCCCGCCGGGCTGCTGCTGGGCCTGCTGGCGCTCTTCGGGCTGTTCCTCGGCGGCCGGATCGCCGTCGGGACCGGGCTCGGCGTGGGCGCCGGGGCGCTCGGCTGGTTCCTCGCGTACGTGGTGCTCGCCATGCCGCGCCCCGAGGGGGACTTCCTGCTCGGTTCGTCCGGAATCGGCATGTACGTCTACCTTTTGGGCGGGACGGTGCTGGCTGTGATGTGTGCCACGCTGCGCGGCCCGTTCGAGGGGCCGGTTTCGGCCGCGCGGTCCGGCAAGTGACGTGCCGTTGAACACGGTCGGGGTGCGCGTTCACGGGGGTTGGGCGAGGGTCCGCGGGCTGCTCGGAGGGGGCGCGAGGGGGTTGAAGGGGAACCCCTGATTCCCCTAGGACAGTTGCGCGAGGGCGGCGGCCAGTATGGTGGTCGGGCCGCCGAGCTGCCCGCGCACGGCACGCGGGCGGCGGAGCCAACCGGGAGAACCTGCCTTGAGTCGTGAAACCGACAGTTCGTCCTCCGGGCCCCAGGGGCGCGGTGGAGCCGCTTACCCCTCGGGTACACCGCCGTACGGAACCGGCCGGAACCCGTCCTTGCCTGTGCCGCCTGGGCCTGGCGCGGCGACTGCCTCGGAGGAGAACCCTGTGACCTCGAACCCGTCCACGCCCGACACCGACGGGCCGAAGACAGAGACCACCCTGACGACCCGGATCCGGATCAACATCCCGGGTTCGCGGCCGATCCCGCCGGTGGTCGTACGCAAGCCGATGGCGGCCGTCGCCGAGTCGGAGCCGGAGGCCGCGGTCGAGGCCGCCGCCGTTCCCGTCGCCGGGCCCGCCGCGGCGGAGCCCGCCGGGAGCGCGCCCGCCGCCGAGGCCGAGGAGCCGGCCAGCAACTGGTTCGCCCCCCGCAAGCCGGCCGCCCCGGCGCCCGCGCCCGCCGCGGCTCCGGCCCCGGCGCTGCCGACCCGTACCCCGGCCGCGGCCGGCCCCGCGCCCGTACTGCCCACCCGCACTCCGGCCGGTCCCGGCCCGGTGCCGCCCGGCCCGGGGGCCGGCTTCGCGCCGGGCCGCCCGGCCGGCCCGGGTCCCCGTACGGGCGCCCCGGCGGGCCCCGGCTACGGCCCGGGCCCCGGTCCCGAGGCACCGCTCGCCCCCCGGATGCCCGGCGGCCCCGGCGTCGGCACGCCCCTGGGCCACGCCGGCTACGGCGACACCGACGGCGGTCCCGCCACCGAGGCGTTCCCCGCGTACGGCGGCCCGGTCGGTACCGGCGCCCCCGCGGGCCCCACCGGCGGCCCCGCGCTCGGCTCCGTCCCGGTCGGCTCCCCCCGCGGCGACGAGGCCCGCTGGCCCGGACCCGAGCTGGACGACCCGCTCCCGCCGATCCCCGGCCCGGGCGGTCCGCGCCCGGTCCCGACGCCGGTCCCGACCCCGGTCCCCGCCCCGGCGGCGGCGGCCCCCGCACGCCCGAAGCCGGCCTCCATGACGCCGACCAAGGTCAAGAAGGGCCGCTCCAGGCTGGTCCTCCTCGGCGGCGGCCTCATCGCCCTGCTCGGCGTGGCCTACGGCGCCGGGTTGCTCCTCAACCACTCCGACGTCCCCAAGGGCACCACCGTCATGGGCGTCGACATCAGCGGCAGCCGCGACGAGGCCGTCGGCAAGCTCATGACGGCCTTCGGCAACCGCGCCGCCACCCCGCTCGCGCTCACCGTCGGCGGCAAGCAGGTCGAGCTCAAGCCCGAGAAGGCCGGTCTGAGTCTGGACGCCCAGACCACCGTCCGCAACGCGGCGGGCAGCGACTACAACCCCGTCACGGTCATCGGCTCGCTCCTCGGCAACGAGCGCATCGCGGAAGCCGAGTTGCCGGTCGACGAGGAGAAGCTCCAGGTCGCGCTCCAGGAGCTGGCCGGCACCGCCGGTACGGCCACCGAGGGCACCATCACCTTCGACACCGGCAAGGCCGTCGCCGTCCCCGGCAAGCCCGGCACCACCCTGGACGCGGGCGCCTCCGCCGAGCGGGTCAAGAAGGCCTTCCGCGATCTGGTCGCCACCGGCAAGGCGGCCCCGGTCGAACTCCCGGTCACCACCAAGAACCCGGTCGTCGACCAGGCCGAACTGGACCGGGCCATGAAGGAGTTCGCCGAGCCCGCCATGTCCGGCGTCGCCACCGTCAAGGCCGGCGGCAAGTCCCTCCCGTTCGGCGCCAAGTCCCTGCCCAAGATCCTCAGCATGCAGGTCGTGGACGGGCACCTGACCGAGAAGTACGACCTGGAAGCGCTCAAGGCGACGTACGGGAACACCTTCGACGGCGTCCTGATCACGCGCGGTACGGGCGAGAAGACCGCGGTCACCCCGCAGGACGTCGTCGGCGCCCTGCGCCAGGCGCTGCGCGGCAAGACCGCGGCCGAGCGGACGGTCGCGATCAACACCAACGGCAGCTAGCGGCCGAACCGGCCTGCCGGAGCCCCCGTCCGACCTCTCGGGCGGGGGCTGCGCCATGTCCGCCGCCGGCCCGGCCTTGCCTGCTCACAGGGGATGTCATGCCGACCGCATGACATCTGTCATCCACCAGTCACGACCGCAGACACTGCCGCGCACACCCCCGTACGAGGGAATCTTCAGTCATGACGACGACGACCTCGGCGCACACCGCCGCCGCCGCCGCGAAGGACACCGGCCCCGGCGCCGGCCCCGTGGTGGCCTTCCAGAACGTGACCAAGAGCTACGGCTCGGTCCGTGCTGTCGACGGCCTCTCCCTGGAACTCCACCCCGGCGAGACCGTCGCACTGCTCGGCCCCAACGGCGCCGGCAAGTCCTCCACCCTCGACCTGCTGCTGGGCCTGCGCCCTGCCGACTCCGGTACCGTCCGGCTCTTCGGCACCACCCCCCGCGAGGCCATCGCGGCCGGCCGGGTCGGCGCGATGCTCCAGAGCGGCGGCCTGATGGAGGACGTGACCGTACGGGAGGTCGTCGCCCTCGGCTGCGCCCTGCACCCCCGCCGCTACCCGGTCGAGGAGGTGCTCGGCCGCGCCGGGATCACCGAGATCGCCGACCGCATGGTCAACAAGCTCTCCGGCGGCCAGGAGCAGCGCGTGCGCTTCGCCCTCGCCACCGCCGGAGCGAACGACCTGATCGTCCTCGACGAGCCGACCACCGGCATGGACGTCACCTCCCGCCAGGCCTTCTGGGCGACGATGCGGGAGCAGGCCGCCCAGGGTCGCACGGTCCTGTTCGCCACCCACTACCTGGAAGAGGCCGACGCGATAGCCGACCGGGTCCTGGTCCTCAACAAGGGCCGGCTGCTCGCCGACGGCACCGCCGCCGAGATCAAGGCCAAGGCCGGCGCCCGCCGGATCGCCTTCGACCTGGCCGCGGACGCCCCCGTGGACGAGACGGCGCTGCGCGCCCTCCCGCACCTGACGGCCTACGAGCGCCACGGCGACACCATCAGGCTCCAGTCGCGCGACGCCGACGCCACGGTCCACGCCCTCTACGCGCTGGGCCTCTACCCCCGGAACCTGGAAGTCGCCGGGCTGGGCCTGGAGCAGGCCTTCATCGCCCTCACCGAGGCCGAGGAGGCCCACTGATGCTGACCACCGGAACCCTCAAGCTCATCAAGCTGGAGATCAGCCGCGCCCTGCGCAACAAGAAGTACCTGTTCTTCACCGTCCTCTACCCGGCCGCGCTGTTCCTGATGCTCGGCGGCACCCTGAGCGGCACCACGAAGGTCATGGGCACCGAACTGACCATGCCCGCCTTCTACATGGTCGCCATGGCCTCCTTCGGCGCCCTGACCGCCGTCCTGATGGGCAACAGCGAGCGCATCGCCAAGGAGCGCGAGAAGGGCTGGGTCCGCCAGCTGCGGCTGACCGCGCTGCCCGGCCGCGGCTACGTCCTCGGCAAGACCGCCAGCGCGGGCGTGCTCTCGCTGCCCGCCATCCTGGTCGTGTTCGCGGTCGCCGCGATCGTCAAGGGCGTACGGTTCGACGCCTGGCAGTGGCTCGCCCTGACCGGTTCCATCTGGGCCGGCAGCCTGGTCTTCGCCGCCCTCGGCGTGGCGATCGGCTACCTGGCGAGCGGGGACACCGTCCGCCCGATCACGATGCTGTTCTACTTCGGCCTGTCGATCCTCGGCGGCCTGTGGATGCCGACCGCGAACTTCCCCCAGTGGCTGCAGAACATCTGCGAATGGCTGCCGACCCGGGCGTACGCGGGCCTCGGCCAGGCCATCGAGCTCGGGGGAGCGCCGCACCTGAAGGACGTGGCGATCCTGGGGGTGTACTTCGTACTGTTCACCGGTGCCGCCGCATGGCTGTACCGCAAGGACTCGCTGAAGGCATGACGGGTGTGACGAGCGTGACGGGCGTGACGGGTGCGACGGGGACGACCGGTGGAACCGGCGCGGCGGAGCCGATGACCGAGACCGGCCTGATGGGAACGAAGGGCGGGCCCCGGGTCGGGCTCCGCCCCGAGAACCGCCGGCAGAAGATCGTGAAGTCGCTGTGGATCAGCGTCTGGCTGTTCTACCTCAGCGCCCCCGTCACCGACCTGGTCAGCGGCGGACACAGCCTCGGGGCCCGGCTGCTCGGCGGCCTGGGCCTCGTGGCCTTCGTCGCCTGGTACCTGGTCCTGGTCTTCCGCACCGCCCGGCAGATCGAGGCGTGGCGGGTACTGCTCTCGGTGGCGGTCCTCTCCGCGCAGGCCACGATCCTGTCGCTGGCCCTGGGCCGCGAATGGCTCGTCCTCTTCGTCTACGTGGCGATAGCCTCCGGCGCCGCGCTGCCGGGGGAGATCTCCCGGTTCACGGTGCCCGGCGCCACCGCCCTGCTCGCGCTGACGGCCTTGGCCGTGCCGGGCGGCGAGGACTACCTGGCCGGGCTGCTGATCCCGGCCCTGATGGGCGGGTTCGCGATGGTCGGCATCCGCGCGATGATCCGCACGACGATGGAACTGCGCGAGGCGCGGGCCACGGTGGCGCAGCTCGCGGCCAACGAGGAGCGGCTGAGGATGGCCCGGGACCTGCACGACCTCCTCGGCCACTCGCTGTCCCTGATCACGCTAAAGAGCGAGCTGGCGGGGCGGATGCTGCCGGAGCACCCCGAGCAGGCGGCCCAGCAGGTGGCGGACATCGAGCAGGTCAGCCGGCAGGCGCTGGTCGACGTACGGGAGGCCGTGAGCGGCTACCGGCGGCCGACCCTGCCGGGCGAACTGGCGGGCGCCCGCACCGCGCTGACGGCGGCGGGCGTGGTGGCGGACCTCCCGGCGGAGCCGGTGGAGGACCTCCCCGAGGAGGTGGAGTCGGCGCTGGCCTGGTCGCTGCGCGAGGCGGTGACGAACGTGGTCCGGCACAGCGGGGCGCAGCGGTGCACCGTCCGGCTGGAGACCCTGCAGACCCTGGCCGGACCGGTGGTGGAGCTGTCGGTCGCCGACGACGGCGGGGGCGGACCCGCGAAGGCGGGCAACGGGCTGACGGGCCTGACGGAACGCCTGGAGGCGGTCGGCGGCACGCTGTCTGCCGGACAGACGGGCAAGAAGGGCTTCCGCCTGCTGGCCCGCATCCACCTAGGATCGGAATCATGAGCAGACGCCCCATCCGGATCCTCCTTGCGGAGGACCAGTCCATGGTCCGGGAAGCCCTCGCGGCCCTCCTCGGACTGGAGCCGGACATCGAGGTGCTGGCCCAGGTCGCCCGCGGCGACGAGGTGGTGCCGGCGGCCCGGGCGCACGACGTGAACGTCGCACTGCTCGACATAGAGATGCCGGGCATGACGGGCATCGAGGCGGCGGCGGCCCTGCGGACCGCGGTCCCGGATCTCAAGATCGTCGTCCTGACCACCTTCGGCCGCCCCGGCTACCTGCGCGGGGCGATGGAGGCGGGGGCCTCCGCGTTCCTGGTCAAGGACGCCCCGGCCGCGCAACTGGCCGAGGCGGTGCGCAAGGTCCTGGCGGGCGAGCGCGTCATCGACCCCACCCTGGCGGCGGCGGCCCTGGCGGAGGGCGCGAACCCGCTGACGGACCGCGAACGGGAGGTCCTGCGCGCCGCCGAGGACGGAGCCACGAACGCCGAACTCGCGGCCCGCCTCCACCTCTCCCAGGGCACGGTCCGCAACTACCTCTCGACGGCGATCCAGAAACTGGCCTCCCGCAACCGCGCGGAAGCCATCCGCGCGGCCCGCGAAAAGGGCTGGCTGTAGCGGCTGCGGCCCCGCGCCGCGGCGCCCGCCCCGGGGGTCAGTTCAGCAGCGCCCTGGCCGACAGGGCCTCGCTGCGGATCCGCGCCGCGGCCGGCGGATCGATCGCGTCGACGACCTCCGCGTAGGACTCCATCTCGGCGGCGCCGAACGCGAACTGCCCCCGCTCGACCAGCAGCTTCGCCCGTTCGTACCGCAGCGACGCCGGATGCGAGGGCAGCAGCAGCGACAGCTCCAGCGCCCACAGCGCCACCCCCGACTGCTCCGGCCGCGCCGACGCCCACGCCCTGATGTTGTTCAGGATCCGCAGGACGATGTCCAGCGTCCGCGCGGGCGTCCGCGGCTCGGCCGCCTGCTCCGCGGGCCCGGCCCCCAGTGAGGCGCCCCCGGCGAACGGGTCCACCACCAGCCCCTCGTCCGGATCCCCGAACCCCACCACGAAGTGCCCCGGCAGCCCCAGTCCGTACACCGGCGCACCCGCGCGCCGCGCGACCTCCAGCCAGACGACGGACAGGAGGATCGGCAGGCCCCGGCGCCGCCGCAGCACCTCGTGCAGCAGCGAGGACGACAGCCGGTCGTAGTCCGCGGGCGTGCCGTGGAAGCCCATCCGGCCGCCCAGCAGCTCCGTCACCGCCGAGGCCCAGGCCTTCCCGCCGCGCAGTCCGTACGGCAGCATCCCCGCCAGCCGGTCCAGTTCGATCTGCGCCCAGTCCATGGCCCGTTCGTCCAGCTCCGGATCCGCCTCCGCGGCCAGCAGCAGGCACAGCAGGGCCAGGTCCGGACGCTCCGAGCGGGCCTCCTCCGCGAACCGAGCCCGGGACTCCGCGCTCATCGCGCGCCCCCTGCGGCCCGGAACCGGAAGTGGTGGTACGCGTGGTGCGCCGCGAAGCCCAGCCCGTCGTACAGCGCCAGCGCCCCCGCATTGTCCGCCTCCACCTGGAGCCACGCCGCCGACGCGCCCTCCTCCAGCGCCCGCCGGGCCAGTACCGCCATCACCACCGTGCCCAGGCCCCCGCGCCGGTGCTCCGGGTCGACCTCGACCGCGGCGAAGCCGGCCCACCGGCCGTCCACCACCAGTCGCCCTATCGCCCGCCCTGGCAGCGTCGCGAACCACACCGACGGCCCCGCGACCAGTACCCGCCGGGCCACCTCCGGGTCCTTGACCCGCCCGTACATCCCGAGCCACTCCTCGTCCGGGGTGCGGGTCAGCCGTACCTCGGAGGCGGCGGCGCCGGTGTCCACGTCCGCGATCGGCGCCAGCGCCGCGATCCGGACCTCCGCCGACACCTCGTTCACCCAGCCCCGGCGCTCCAGCTCGGCGCCCAGCAGCTCCTGCGTGCCGACCGCGCCGGTCGCCGTCTGCACGTACGCCGGAAGTTCACGTTCCGCGTACCAGGCCGTCACTCGCGCGAGTGCTTCGTCCAGCGGGAGCCCCGGGTCGCCGAGCGGCAGCACGGAGTTCGCCCGCCGGGTGAAGCCGCCGGCCGCCCGCAGCGTCCACTCGCCCAGCGGCTCGCTCTCCAGCGGCTGCCAGGCCCGCGCGCCGACCCGCGCCAGCTCCTCGAAAGAGGCCGCGGGACCCCGCCGCCGGGCCGGCGCCGGGGGCACGATCTTGCCCGCGACCAGCGACGATTCCGAGATGTGGACGGACTCGCCGCTCTTTCGTGTGATCGTCAGCACACCCTGGTCCCAGGATGTGAGAACCCCTACCGTGTCAGTGAACGAGGGCGCCTCGTCCGCCCCGCCCTCCACCCGTCGTACAGAGACTCGTTTACCCACGTCAGCCGGGGTAATACGGATCTCCAGCAGCCCACCGGCAGTGATTTCCACAGCTCTGTCCGCCCCTCCTGTTCGGATCGTGCCCGGGAACGGAGATACTAGGCGTGGGCATCGACGACGCCGCGCTCCCGCGCGATATGGAAAGCCCTACCGAGGAGGAACGAGAGCGTGACCTACGTCATCGCGGAGCCTTGTGTCGACGTCAAGGACAAGGCATGCATCGAAGAGTGCCCCGTCGACTGCATCTACGAGGGCCAGCGGTCCTTGTACATCCACCCCGACGAGTGCGTCGACTGTGGTGCGTGTGAGCCGGTCTGCCCGGTCGAGGCCATCTTCTACGAGGACGACACTCCGGAAGAGTGGAAGGACTACTACAAGGCGAACGTCGAGTTCTTCGACGAGCTCGGTTCGCCCGGTGGTGCCTCCAAGCTGGGCCTGATCGAGCGCGATCACCCCTTCATCGCGGCGCTTCCGGCGGACATCAACCCGAGTCACTGACGACGGCCGGTACCGCCAGAACCGCCCCTCGGTCCCGTACGGCCCTCGTGCCGCGCGGGACCGAGCCGTTTGCCCGCACGCACAGCCGGTACGTCCAGCACCAGTAGAGAGCAGAGAACACCGTGGCCGCAGTATCCGCACGTCTTCCCGCCTTCCCCTGGGACAAGCTGGAGCCGTACAAGAAGACGGCGGCGGCCCACCCGGACGGCATCGTGGACCTGTCCGTGGGCACGCCCGTGGACCCGGTTCCGCAGCTGGTCCAGGACGCCCTCGTCGCGGCCGCCGACTCCCCGGGCTACCCCACGGTGTGGGGAACCGGCGCGCTGCGCGACGCGATCACCGGCTGGCTGAAGGGCCGCCTCGGCGCGAGCGCCGCCGGGCACCGCAATGTCCTGCCGGTCGTCGGTTCCAAGGAGCTGGTGGCCTGGCTGCCGACCCAGCTGGGTCTGGGCGCCGGGGACAAGGTGGCGTACCCCCGGCTCGCGTACCCCACGTACGAGGTCGGCGCGCGGCTGTGCGGCGCGGAGGCGGTCGTCTACGACGACCCCCGGGACCTCGACCCGGCCGGCGTGAAGCTGCTGTGGCTCAACTCCCCGTCCAACCCCACCGGAAAGGTCATCCCGAAGGAAGACCTGGTCCGGATCGTGGCCTGGGCGCGCGAGCACGGGATCCTGCTCTTCAGCGACGAGTGCTACCTGGAGCTGGGCTGGGAGGCCGAGCCCGTCTCCGTCCTGCACGACGACGTCTGCGGCGGCTCGTACGAGGGCATCGTCGCGGTCCACTCGCTCTCGAAGCGCTCGAACCTGGCGGGCTACCGGGCCGCGTTCATCGCCGGTGACGCCGAGGTGCTCGGCGAGCTGCTGGAGATCCGCAAGCACGGCGGCATGATGACCCCGGCGCCGGTGCAGGCGGCCACGGTCGCCGCGCTCGGCGACGACGCGCACGTCGCGGAGCAGCGCGGGCGCTACGCGGCGCGGCGCGAGGCGCTGCGGGCGGCCCTGGAGGCGCACGGCTTCCGGGTCGAGCACAGCGAGGCCAGCCTGTACCTGTGGGTCACCCGGGACGAGCCCTGCTGGGACACGGTCGCCCACCTCGCCGAGCTGGGCATCCTGGTCGCGCCGGGCGATTTCTACGGTACGGCGGGCGCGGAGTTCGTCCGCGTCGCCCTCACGGCGACGGACGAGCGCGTCGAAGCGGCGGTCAAGCGCCTCGCCTGACCCGGCGTCGGTGCGGCCGCGGTCCGCAGACGGCCCGAGGGGCCGGGAGTTCGTGCTCCCGGCCCCTCGGTGTTCCTGCGTGCGGCGGGTCAGCCGCCCAGCGGGAGCCCGCCCAGCGGCAGCCCCTGGGTGGGGAGCGCGCCGGTCAGGCCCCCGGGGACGGCGTCGGTCGGCAGCGCGCCGGTGGGCAGGTCGCCGGTCGGCAGGTTGCCGGTGGGCAGACCCTTGGCCGGCAGACCCTTGGCCGGCAGCCCGCCGAGCAGGCCGGTCGCGGTGTCGGTGACCTCGGCGGGGGCGCCGGGTACGGCCTTGGCGGCGGTGTCCGTCGCGGTGGTGGCAGCGGCCTCACCGGTGCCGACCACGTCGCCCGCGGAGCCGGTGGCGTCCGAGGCGTCCGGGCTGGTGAGCGCGCCCAGCTGCGGCACGGACCCCAGGTCCGCGGCGCTGGCCGCGCCGGCCGCACCGACCACGGGAGCTGCCCCGGCTGCGAGCAGCAGCGCGGTACGGGCGATCCGGCGGGTCAGGGGGAGGGACATGATGCTCCTAAGCGGTAGCGGCTGAGTACGCCGTGTACAACCGCTCAGGGGGCGGGTGGAGTTGCGGAGGCACCGGGTAAAGGATCAGTAACGCATCGTTTAATCGGCCTGCGCTACAAGCTCATCGGAACCGCGCCCACCAGGGGTTCCGCCCTTCCGGAGGCGGATCGGGCCGCCGCCCGGTCACCCCCGCACGGGGGACGCCTCGTACAGGCGAGCCCACGGCGGCGGCGCGTCACTGGGCCACGAAGATCCGTACCGAGCCGTCCTGCGCGCGGTGGGGATCGACGGCCCCGGTCTTGCCCTGCGGGCCGGCGGGCCCCAGCTGCTGCCACTCGCCCTTCGCCTGGCCCGCCACCCAGCTCGCCGGGCCGTACGAGACCCGGACGACTCCCATCCCGCGCGAGTTGGCCACCGCCCAGCCCGCCATCACCTTGCTGCCGCGCGCCGCCGAGGCCCCGCCGTCCTTCTTCTCGACGATGGTCACCTCGGCCTCCTTGACCTTCCCGGCCGCGTCCTGCGTACGGCGCGGCTCCGCCGGAGCGTCGTGCATCTTGGCCTTGGCGAAGATCCGGGTGAGCTCCGTGCGCACCTTCTCCGGGTCGCCCGGCGCGGTCGGCGCGGGCCCGCCGCAGGTCAGCTCGCCGTCCCCGGCGAAGGCCGCCGCCATCACGACCGCGTCCGTCTCGTGCTTCGCGTACGCCTCGGGATAGCCGCTGCGCTGCACCTCCTGCGCGGCCTCCGTCAGCGGGAGCTGCGCGTACCCCTTGATCTCGACGAGGTGGTCGTAGAACTTCCCGGCCGAGTACACCGGGTCCATGATCTGCTCCTCGGTGCCCCAGCCCATCGAGGTCCGCTGCTGGAACAGGCCCAGCGAATCCCGGTCGCCGTGGGGGAGGTTGCGCAGCCCCGACTCCTGCATCGCGGTCGCCAGCGCGATGGCCAGGGCCCGGTCCGGCAGGCCCTTGGCAACGCCGACCGCGGCTATGGTCGCGGCGTTGCCCGCCTGTTCCGGGGTCATGTCGACGCCGGTCGGACTCGTCCGCACGCTGGCCGTGCAGTGCGGCGCGCCGCCACCGCCGTTCGTGGTGTTGTACTGCACGGCGAAGTAGCCGATCAGTGCGAGCAGCACCAACACACCGGCGCACGTGAGCAGCGGCCGGCGGCGGCGACGAGGACGGGGGGGATCGTTCCGGGTCACGGCGCCCACCGTACTTGAGCCATGTGACGCGTCCACCGGCCGGACGTGAGAGCTTCGCCGCAGTCCTGGGCATTAGGGTCAGAGCCATGTCCGAATCCGAGCTGGACCTCACCCTGGACGCCGCCGAGCTGACCGCCCGGCTCGTCGACATCCCGTCCGTGAGCGGCGACGAAAAGGTCCTCGCCGACCTGGTGGAGCACGCGCTGCGCGCCCTGCCGCACCTCACGGTCGACCGGTACGGCAACAACGTCGTGGCCCGTACGAACCTCGGCAGGGCCGAGCGCGTCGTCCTCGCCGGCCACCTCGACACCGTGCCGATCGCCGACAACGTCCCGTCCCGCCTGGACGAGAACGACGTCCTGTGGGGTTGCGGAACGACCGACATGAAATCCGGCGTCGCCGTACAGCTGCGCATCGCCGCGACCGTGCCCGAGCCCAACCGCGACCTCACCTTCGTCTTCTACGACCAGGAGGAGGTCGCCGCCGACCTCAACGGCCTGGGCAAGGTCGCCGAGGCCCACCCCGACTGGCTGACCGGCGACTTCGCGGTCCTGCTGGAGCCGTCGAACGCCGAGGTCGAGGGCGGCTGTCAGGGCACCCTGCGCGTCCTGCTCCGCACGTCCGGCGAGCGCGCCCACTCCGCGCGCAGCTGGATGGGCTCCAACGCCATCCACGCGGCGGCCCCGATTCTCGCCAAACTCGCGGCGTACGAGCCCCGCAAGCCCGTGATCGACGGCCTGGAGTACCACGAGGGCCTGAACGCGGTCCGCATCGAGGGCGGCGTCGCCAACAACGTCATCCCTGACGCATGCACCGTGACGGTCAACTTCCGCTTCGCCCCGGACCGCAGCATGGACGAGGCGATCGCCCACGTCCGTGAGGTCTTCGCGGACTGCGGCGTCGACGAGTTCGTGATCGACGACTTCTCGGGCGGCGCCCTCCCCGGCCTCTCCCACCCCGCCGCGGCCGCGTTCATGGAGGCGGTCGGCGGCCGCGCCATGCCGAAGTTCGGCTGGACGGACGTCTCCCGCTTCAGCGCCCTCGGCGTTCCGGCGGTCAACTACGGCCCGGGCGACGCCCTGCTGGCCCACAAGGTCGACGAGCGCGTGGAGACGAAGGCGATCCTGCACTGCGAGGAACGACTCCGCGCCTGGCTGACCTCCTGAATTCCGCTTCTCGTCACCTTTGTGCGCCTAGGCTGATCCAACGATCAGCAGGAGGGAGCACATCATGGGCAACCACCGCACTTCCGACGGGGACGCTCGTCGTCGGCCCGAGGAGCAGCAGCTCGGGCCGGTGCTGCGCAGGCGGAGCCAGGTGCAGGCGGGCAGTACGACGGACCAGCGGCTGCTGGATTCCGCCGGGCCCACCGAGTGGGTGCACACCGATCCCTGGCGGGTCCTGCGCATCCAGTCGGAATTCATCGAGGGCTTCGGCACGCTGGCGGAGCTTCCGCCGGCGATCAGCGTGTTCGGCTCGGCCCGTACGCCCGTCGGCTCGCCGGAGTACGAGGCCGGCGTGCAGATCGGCAGCGCGCTCGTGGAGGCGGGCTTCGCGGTGATCACGGGCGGCGGCCCGGGCGCGATGGAGGCGGCCAACAAGGGCGCCCGGGAGGCCAACGGGATCTCCGTGGGCCTGGGCATCGAGCTCCCCTTCGAGCAGGGGCTCAACCAGCACGTGGACCTCGGGCTGAACTTCCGGTACTTCTTCGTCCGCAAGACGATGTTCGTGAAGTACAGCCAGGGCTTCGTGGTCCTGCCGGGCGGACTCGGCACGCTGGACGAGCTGTTCGAGGCCCTGACCCTGGTCCAGACCCAGAAGATCACCCGGTTCCCGATCGTGCTGTTCGGGTCGGAGTACTGGTCGGGCCTGGTCGACTGGCTGAGGAACACGGTGATCGCGCAGGGCAAGGCCTCGGAGCGCGACCTTTACCTCTTCCACGTCACGGACGACGTGGACGAGGCGATCGCGCTGGTGACCAAGGAAGTCGGCAAGTAGCCGCGGCGGCGGCCGCCGCGCCGCCGCTACGCGAGCCCCCGGCGGGCCACCGCCGGGGGCCGGTGGCCCTGGATCGAGGCCACCATGTCCAGGAGCCGCTTCTTCACGCCGCTCTCGCGAGGTTCGGCGCCGGGGCGCCTCACCGGCTTCGAGCGGCTGCGCCGGCCTCCGGCCGTCGGGTCGTGTGGCTCAGGCCAGTCCGCGGCGGGCGACCGCGGGCGGCCGGTGGCCCTGGATCGAGGCCACCATGTCCAGGATCTGCTTGGTCTCCGCGACCTCGTGGACCCGGTAGACCTGGGCGCCGAGCCAGGCCGAGACGGCCGTCGTGGCCAGGGTGCCCAGCAGGCGCTCCTTGACCGGCTTGTCGAGGGTCTCGCCGACGAAGTCCTTGTTGGACAGGGAGACCAGCACCGGCCAGCCGGTGTCCGTCATCTCGCCCAGCCGGCGCGTGGCCTCCAGCGAGTGGCGGGTGTTCTTCCCGAAGTCGTGGCCCGGGTCGATCATGATCGCGTCGCGCCGGACACCGAGCGCGGCCGCGCGCTCCGCGAGACCGACCGTGACCCGCAGGATGTCCTCCACCACGTCGTCGTACGTGATCCGGTGCGGCCGGGTGCGCGGCTCGACCCCGCCCGCGTGGGTGCAGACCAGGCCGGCGCCGTGGCGGGCCGCGACCTCGGCCAGCTTCGGGTCCACCCCGCCCCAGGCGTCGTTCAGGACGTCGGCCCCGGCTTCGCAGACGGCCTCGCCGACCTCGTGCCGCCAGGTGTCGACGCTGATCACCACGTCCGGGTGACGGCGCCGCACCTCGGCCACGAAACCGACCGTGCGCCGGGCCTCCTCGGCCGCGTCCACGTGCTCGCCCGGACCTGCCTTGACCCCGCCGATGTCGATGATCGCGGCGCCCTCGGCGACCGCCTGCTCGACCCGGTCCAGCGCGGGCTCGTCGCGGAACGTCGCACCCTGGTCGTAGAAGGAGTCCGGAGTCCGGTTCACGATGGCCATGATCACCGGCTCGTGGGTGTCGAACTCGCGCCTGCCCAGTCGCAGCATCCCGTTCTTTCCTCCTCCGGCGGCCCTCGCGCCTCGCTGCGACCTTAACCTGGTGGCCGGTGGCCCGATGTCTCTCAGGGAGTTGCTCGTGTTCTGGTTCTTGCTGATCGCGCTGGTCGTGGTCGTCGCGGCGGTCACCCTGGCCGTGGTGGGCGGTGGTTCCGAGGCAGTGCTCCCGGAGGCGGAGCCGGACCGGGTGGCCGACGCGCTGCCGGAGAGCCGCCCGGTCGTACGGGGCGACATCGACGCCCTGCGCCTGCCGGTCGCGCCGCGCGGGTACCGGATGGCCGAGGTGGACGACGTACTGGAGCGGCTCGCGGCGGAGCTCGCCGAGCGGGACGCGCGGATCGCGGAGCTGACGACCGCGGCCGCACAGGGCCGCGCCGCGCAGGCCCCGGGCACCGCGGTCGACCTGCACAAGGACGCCCACCAGGAGGGGCAGTGACGGCGGTCGCGGGTCCGGACGGCGGCCTGCGCTGTCCCTGGGCACTGGCCACCGAGGACTACATCGCGTACCACGACACGGAGTGGGGGCGCGCGGTGCACGGGGACGACGCCCTGTACGAGCGGCTGTGCCTGGAGGCGTTCCAGTCGGGGCTGTCCTGGCTGACGATCCTGCGCCGGAGGGAGGGCTTCCGTAAGGCCTTCTCGGGGTTCGTGATCGCCGAGGTCGCCGCTTTCGGGCCGGCCGACGCGGAGCGGCTGCTCGCCGACGAGGGGATCATCCGCAACCGGGCCAAGATCGAGGCCACGCTCGCCAACGCGAAGGTGCTGGCCGAGTGGGAGCCGGGCGAACTGGACGCGCTGATCTGGTCGTACGCGCCGGAGCCGGGCCGCCCGGCCCCGAAGGCGATCTCCGAGGTGCCGGCGGTGACGCCCGAGTCCACGGCCCTGTCCAAGGCGCTGAAGAAGGCGGGGATCCGGTTCGTCGGGCCCACGACCGCCTATGCGCTGATGCAGGCCTGCGGGCTGGTCAACGACCACCTGGCCGCCTGCGCCGCCCGTACCCCCGCCTGAGGCGGAGGAGGGCGGGGGCAGGCGGCAACGGGGGTGGCGGACTCAGCGGCCGCTCAACGGCCCAGGTACTTCGGCGGCTGCTTCGCGAGGAAGGCCTGGACGGCGATCGAGTGGTCCTCGGAGGAGCCTGCGCGGGCCTGCAGGGTGTCCTCGTGGGCCAGCGCCTCGGCCAGCGAGCGGGAGGCCCCGTAGGCGAGGGACTCCTTGAGGGCCGCGTAGGCCACCGTCGGGCCGGCCGCCAGGGTGCGGGCCACCGCCTCGGCCTCCGCGTGCAGGGAGTCCGAGGGGACCAGGCGGTTCACGATGCCGAGCTCGTACGCCTCCTGCGCCTTCACCGAGCGGGGGAAGAGCAGCAGGTCGGAGGCGCGGGAGGCGCCGATCAGGCGGGGGAGGGTCCAGGAGACGCCCGAGTCGGCGGTCAGCGCCACCCCCGCGAAGGAGGTGTTGAAGGAGGCCGTGTCGGCGACGACCCGGAAATCCGCCGCCAGTGCGAAGCCGAAGCCCGCCCCGGCCGCCACGCCGTTGACGCCCGCCACCACCGGCTTGGGCATCTCGGTCAGGGCGCGCACGATCGGGTTGTAGTGCTCTGCGACCGTGTTCATGGTCAGCGAGGAACCGGTCTCGCGGTCCGCCGCCAGGTTCCCGATGTGCTCCTTGAGGTCCTGGCCGACGCAGAACGCCCGGTTTCCGGCCGCCGTCAGCAGCACCGCGCGGACGGCCGGATCGGCGGCCGCCGCTTGGACCGCGTCGCGCAGCGCGACCTTGGCCTCGGTGTTCATCGCGTTCATGGCGTCGGGACGGTTGATCGTGATCTTCGCGAGTCCGTCGGTCACTTCGTAGAGCACGCTGTCGGCCATGGCAGGGGGTCCCCCTTCGTCGCGGGCTTGGCTACCGGCCGGTACCGGCCGGTGCAAGGGCCAGCATGGCGGACCGGACCGCTGCGGGGCATGTGATGTGCGTCAAAGAAAGCGGAGGGCGGACGCCGGGTGCGACGGCGAAGTATCGCAGGCACGTCCCCGAAATGAGTGGTTTTGGCCGAGCGCGTTGCGCAAGCGTTCCCTGCCGATGTTGGTCATCGGGTCCTGACATGCGGGATAATGGCCAGGAAGCAATGTGTTCGATGCCGGGTTCCAGGCGCCTGAATGGGGCCGTCGGCTGACGATGAGCTGGTTTCAGGAAGGGGAACGAGCATGGCGGCCATGAAGCCGCGGACGGGCGACGGCCCGCTCGAGGTCACCAAGGAGGGGCGGGGCATCGTCATGCGCGTACCGCTCGAGGGCGGCGGTCGGCTTGTCGTCGAGCTGACTCCGGACGAGGCGGACGCCCTGGGTGACGCCCTGAAGAAGGTCGTCGGCTAACCCGTCGGCAGCACCGCAGCACCACCAGTATTCTCTGCGCCGCCCCGGCCGCTTCCCGCGGTCGGGGCGGCGTTGTGTCATGTCCGGGTCCCTCCGAGCCGTACGGGCGCTCAGCGCCGGACCGCGCACAGCAGGCCGTCGCCCACCGGGAGCAGGGCCGCCTCCAGCGCCGGGCTCTCGCGGACGCTGCGCAGCAGCTCCCGTACGCGCAGGACCTCGGTCTGCTGGGCCGCCCCGTCGACGGTGCGGCCGTCCGAGAAGACCCCCTCGAAGCACACCAGCCCGCCGGGGCGCAGCAGGCGCAACGATTCGGCGAGGTAGTCGAGGGACTCGGAGGGGTCGCCGTCGCAGAAGACGAGGTCGTACCCGCCGTCGGCGAGCCGGGGGAGCACGTCGAGTGCGCGTCCGGGGATGAACCGGGCGCGGTTGCCCGCGAAGCCGGCGGCGCGGAAGGCCTGGCGGGCGAAGGCCTGCCGGTCGGCCTCGGGATCCACGGTGGTCAGCACCCCGTCAGGGCGCATGCCGTGGAGGAGGTGGATGCCGGAGACGCCGGTGCCGGTGCCGATCTCGGCCACCGCCTTGGCGTCCGCGGTGGCGGCGAGCAGGCGCAGCGCGGCCCCGGTGCCCGGGGAGACGGAGCGCAGGCCCGCTTCCCTGGCCCGGTCGCGGGCCCACCGCAGAGCGTCGTCCTCGGCGACAAACGCGTCGGCGAACGCCCAGCTCGTCTGCCGGTTGCCGGTAATGACCCTCTCCTGTCCCCATAGTTGGCGCAACGGTGACTGTATCCGCTGACGTCGGGAACCCGCAGATGGGACCGGGCGTTGGAGAAAACAGCGGCGGATCGAACCAGCGAGGCGAAAAGGGGCGTATGGGCCGGGCACAGCCGGGATAGATGGGGCGGCAGCGGGCAGATCGACGGCCCGGCCAGTCGCAGGCACGTGCAAAGTTACTGCAAAAACGCTTATCCGGAGCTGACGGGAGGGGTGGCTATGGTAGGGACTCCACTGGACACCACCAGAGCCGATAGGGGAGGTGCGGCTGCGCCTGTGGATCGTGGAGGCGTATTCAGACGCCTCTTCTGGTCGGCGGGTGAGCCGAAATCCGTGACCAACATTGCTGACCGCTTCCACACCGCTGCCACCGCAACCACCGCGACCTTTGCCGCCGATGCGGGCACCCAGGCGTGGACCCCTCCTTCATGGGAGGAGATCGTCAGCACGCACAGTGCGCGGGTCTACCGCCTTGCCTACCGTCTGACGGGCAACCAGCACGACGCCGAGGACCTCACGCAGGAAGTCTTCGTCCGCGTCTTCCGCTCGCTGTCCACGTACACGCCGGGCACCTTCGAGGGCTGGCTGCACCGGATCACCACCAACCTGTTCCTCGACATGGTCCGCCGCAAGCAGCGGATCCGCTTCGATGCGCTCGCCGACGACGCCGCCGAGCGGCTGCCGAGCCGCGAGCCGTCCCCGCAGCAGGTCCTGCACGACACCCACTTCGACGCGGACGTGCAGCAGGCGCTGGACACCCTTGCGCCCGAGTTCCGCGCGGCCGTGGTGCTGTGTGACATCGAGGGCCTGTCGTACGAGGAGATCGCCGCGACGCTCGGCGTGAAGCTCGGCACCGTGCGCAGCCGTATCCACCGGGGCCGGTCGCACCTGCGCAAGGCGCTCAAGCACCGGTCCCCCGAGGCCCGGGCCGAGCAGCGGGCGCTGGCGGGAGTGGCGGTGGGCGCGCCGGGCGCCGGGGGAGAGGGCGGAACCGAGTGAGCGGAGTCAGTCCCTCTCCTGCCGAACAGCACCTGGGTGACCGGCTGGCCGCCCTGGTCGACGGGGAACTGAGCCATGACGCGCGCGAGCGGGTCCTGGCCCATCTGGCCACGTGTGCCAAGTGCAAGGCCGAGGCCGATGCGCAGCGCCGCCTGAAGAGCATGTTCGTCGAGAGCGCGCCGCCGCCGCTGTCGGCCGGGCTGTTGGCCCGGTTGCAGGGGCTGCCGGGCGGCGGTCCCGACGGGCCGTCGGGTCCCCCTTCCGGTCCGCTCGGTCCACCCGGCGCGGATCTCTTCGGGTACGTGGCTCCGGCCCCGCCGCAGCAGGGCTTCCGCATACACGAGGTGGGGCGGCCGCGCCGCCGCTTCGCGTTCGTGGCGGCCGGGGCGGTCTCGCTGGCCGCGATCGCGCTGGGCGGCTCGCTGCCGATCGACTCGCTGGATCCGACCGTACGGGGCGAGGCCCCGGCATCGCGTCCGGGCCCGGCGGTGTCGGTGACGGATGCGGTGGTCCGCGACCGCGCTCCCGGCACCGGATTCGTGGCGGGCACGCGCCCCACGGCTCCCCTCCCCCCGGTGCATCCCTCGATCTCTCCCCGCCCGGTCTCCCTGACCCGCTGAGGTGCGGGGGGCCGGGGGCGCAGCCCCCGGTGGGCGGAGGACCTGGTTGAATCTGCGGCAGATGCGCCGCCCGGCGGTGCTACAGGTACCTCCCCCAGGCTCCGCCGGGGGGACCCCCAGGGGGAGCGCCCATGGCCGACCAGCAGCAGTCCGACACGGCCCCGACGTGGTGGAGCCGCCCCGCCCCGCAAGCGGAACCGGAGGCGGCTTCGGGCCCTGCGGCCGAGCCCGCGCCACAGGCCCCCGAGGCCGCGGCGGGACCCCGGTACGACCCCTGGGGCGAGCAGCCGCTGCAGGTGGTGGACCAGGGCAAGACGGCCGGCGCCGGCCACGTGGTACGGATGCGGCACGCCCTCGCGCTCGGGCTCGGTATCGCCCTGCTCGCCGGGGGCATCGGCGGGTGGCTCGGCGTGCTCGCCGAGCGGCAGAGCAGCACGCGCCTCGAACTGCCCCAGGCCGCCGTCGAGAACAAGGGCCGCGCCCCCGAGAGCGTGGCCGGGATCGCCGCCACCGCGCTGCCCGGAGTCGTCACCCTCCACGTACGCGGTACCACCGGCAGCGGTACCGGAACCGGGTTCGTCCTCGACGGGCAGGGGCACATCCTGACCAACAACCACGTCGTCTCCGACGCGAAGGACATAACGGTCACCTTCAGCACCGGTGAGAGCGTCACCGCCCAGCTGGTCGGCCGCGACAGCGGCTACGACCTGGCCGTGGTCAAGGTCGACGGCGTACGGGGCCTGCAGCCGCTCTCCCTCGGGAACTCCGAGAACGTGAAGGTCGGCGACCCGGTCGTGGCCATCGGCGCGCCCTTCGACCTCTCCAACACCGTCACCGCAGGCATCATCAGCGCCACCGGCCGGCCCATCACCGCCGGCGGCGACAAGGGCGACGGCAGCGACATCAGCTACGTCGACGCCCTCCAGACCGACGCCCCGATCAACCCCGGCAACTCCGGCGGCCCCCTCCTCGACGCCAAGGCCCGCGTGATCGGCATCAACAGTGCGATCAGGGGGGCGGACAAGGGGGACCAGGGGGACTCCGAGAAGCAGAGCGGCAGCATCGGGCTCGGCTTCGCCATCCCGGTCAACCAGGGCAAGCGCGTCGCCGAGGAGCTGATCCGCACCGGCCGCGCCACCCACCCCGTCATCGGCGTCACCCTCGACATGGAGTACACCGGCGACGGGGCCCGCGTCGGCACCAAGGGCGAGGGCGGCAAGCCCGCCGTCACCCCCGACGGCCCCGGGGCCCGGGCCGGGATCCAGGGCGGCGACGTGATCACCAAGGTGGACGGCGTGCGCGTGCACGGCGGCGACGAGCTCGTCATCAAGATCCGCGCCCACCGCCCAGGCGACCCGCTCACCCTGACCGTGCTGCGCGACGGCCGCGAGCGCACCCTGGAACTCGTCCTCGGTTCGGCGAACGGATCATGACCAGATGGAGAATCCCCGGCTGATGCGGCACCGATGTATGGGCCCGCAGACGAGGCCGGGTACCGTGTGTCGTGGCCCGAAGTGAAAAGAGCCGAGGAGCGGCAAGGTGTTCAACGACATAGGCGCACTCGAGCTCGTCACGATCGTGGTGCTCGCCATCCTCATCTTCGGCCCGGACAAGCTGCCGAAGGTGATCCAGGACGTCACCGGGGTCATCCGGAAGATCCGCGCGTTCTCCGACAGCGCCAAGCAGGACATCCGGTCCGAACTCGGCCCCGAGTTCAAGGACTTCGAGTTCGAGGACCTGAACCCGAAGACGTTCCTGCGCAAGCAGCTGAGCGAGAACGAGGACCTGAAGGAGATCCGCAGCACCTTCGATCTCCGCAAGGAGCTGAACGACGTCACCGACGCCGTGAACAGCCGTGAGGCGGACCCGGCCCCGGCCGCCGCGGGCGCCTCCGCCGCGCCCGCCGCCACCGGCCCGGACCTGCTGAAGAAGCCCGCCGCCCCGGCCGCCGAGCAGCGCACCCCGTACGACGCCGACGCCACCTGAGACACCCCCTGGTTTCGAGCCTTCCGGGCGATTCGGGGTCCGCTGGCTATCCTCCATGAGTCCGGACCCAGGACGCCCCAGGGTGGGGGTCCCCCCGACGACACGTGGGGGAGGGCGCGTTCCGGACCCCACGGAACGAGAGGCCGCATCGATGGAGACGACGAGCAGTAGCCGGGTAGGGGTGCAGCCCGCCGAGGCGCCCGCTGCCGCTACCGCACCAGCCGCGCAGTCGCAGCCCGCGCAGTCGCAGCCCGCGCCGGCCGAGACCGGTGCACCCCCGCAGCCGGCGCCCGCGCAGCCCCAGGAGGCCGCCGCGCCCGTCCCGGCGGCCCGCCGGACGGCCGAGGGGTACCTGCGGGCCGATTTCCCCTGGTACGGGCTGGACGGGGCCTTCACCGGCCCGCGCTGGCTCATGCAGGTGGGTACCGGGGCCGACGGCACCGTCGAGCACGGTTCCACCGGCCACGGTGACGAGCCCTCCGCGCGCGGAGAGCTCGCGACCGGCGAGAAGGAGCGCTTCGCGGTGGTCGTCACCGTCGCGAGCAACCCGCTGCGCCGCAGCAGCGACGGCACCGGCGTCCTGGAGGCCACCTCGGTCTCCTCGGCGGCCTGGCTGGCCGGCTCGGGGCTGCTGGCGTACAGCTGGCCGGGGCAGATGGACCACACCCTGCGCGACGACTGGCTCGACCAGCAGACCGAGGCCGCGTGGGAGCTCGCAGACGACCTCGCCGGGCCGGACTGGTCGACGCTGTCGCTCCCGGTCGACGGGGAGCCGACGCCGTTCCACTACCGCGAGTCGGAGTTCGGCTGGGTCCTGGCCGGGTCGACGAAGGGCGGCGTGCACGTGGGTGCGTACGGGCGGGGGATGAGCGCGTACGGACTCGGCTTCTCGGTGATCGGCGACATCGCGTCGTACGAGTAGCCCGGGTACGGGAAAGGGCACCGCCGGCCGGCGGTGCCCTCCTCGCTCAGGACGTGCTCAGGACGCGCTCAGAACTTGTTGCGCGGGGTGATGCCCAGGGACATGCCGGCCAGGCCGCGGGCGCGGCCGCCGAGCTTGCCCGCGATGGAGCGCAGCGCCGCACCGGCCGGGGAGTCCGGGTCCGACAGGACGACCGGCTTGCCCTCGTCGCCGCCCTCGCGCAGCCGTACGTCGATCGGGATCGAGCCGAGCACCGGCACCGTCGCGCCGACCGTCTTCGTCAGGCCGTCGGCGACCTTCTGGCCACCGCCCGAGCCGAACACGTCGACCATCTCGTCGCAGTGCGGGCAGGGCAGCCCGGACATGTTCTCGACGACGCCGACGATCTTCTGGTGCGTCTGCACCGCGATCGAGCCGGCCCGCTCCGCGACCTCGGCCGCCGCCTGCTGCGGGGTGGTCACGACCAGGATCTCCGCGTTCGGCACCAGCTGCGCGACCGAGATCGCGATATCGCCCGTACCCGGCGGCAGGTCCAGCAGCAGCACGTCCAGGTCGCCCCAGAACACGTCGGCCAGGAACTGCTGCAGCGCCCGGTGGAGCATCGGGCCGCGCCACACCACCGGCGCGTTGCCCGGCGTGAACATGCCGATGGAGATGACCTTCACGCCGTTCGCCGAGGGCGGCATGATCATGTTCTCGACCTGGGTCGGGCGGCCCTCCACGCCCAGCATGCGCGGCACGCTGTGGCCGTAGATGTCCGCGTCGACGACGCCGACCTTCAGGCCGTCCGCGGCCATCGCCGCGGCCAGGTTCACCGTCACCGAGGACTTGCCGACGCCGCCCTTGCCGGAGGCCACCGCGTAGACGCGGGTCAGCGAGCCCGGCTTGGCGAACGGGACCTCGCGCTCGGCGGTGCCGCCGCGCAGCGTCGCCGCCAGCTCCTTGCGCTGCTCGTCGCTCATCACGTCCAGCGTGACCGCGACCGAGGTGACGCCCGCGACCCGCTCGACGGCCTCGGTGACGTTCTTGGTGATCGTCTCGCGCATGGGGCAGCCCGACACCGTCAGGTAGACGGTGACCGCGACCTCGCCGCCGTCGCCGATCTCCACCGATTTGACCATGCCGAGCTCGGTGATCGGCCGGTGGATCTCGGGGTCGTTCACCGTCGCCAGCGCGTCGAGGATCGCGTCCTGCTCAGGCACGGCGGCGGAGCTTGTGTCGGTAGCCATGCCCCGATGGTACGGCTCGGTAGCCTGCCTCAGGAAAGGCCGCTAGCGGTCGCCTTCGTCACTCTCCGCCGGGAATAGCCGCCGCTCGTCCATCTCCTTGATCAGGTCCTGGAACTCCGACCGGATCCAGTCGCGGGTCGCGACCTCGCCCAGGCCCATCCGCAGCGCCGCGATCTCCCGGGTCAGGTACTCGGTGTCGGCGATGGAGCGTTCGTTCTGCTTGCGGTCCTGCTCCAGGTTGACCCGGTCGCGGTCGTCCTGCCGGTTCTGCGCGAGCAGGATCAGCGGAGCCGCGTACGAGGCCTGCAGCGACAGCATCAGCGTCAGGAAGATGAACGGGTACTCGTCGAACCGCAGGTGCTGCGGCGCGAAGATGTTCCACAGCACCCAGACGATGATGACCAGCGTCATGTAGACGATGAACCGGCCCGTGCCGAGGAACCGCGCCACCCGCTCCGACAGCCGCCCGAACGCCTCCGGGTCGTACACCGGAAGCAGCCGCCGCCGGTCCGGCCGGGGCTGGTCCAGGCGGGCCCGCGTCGAGCGGGTCAGCGCGGTCGACCCGGTCGAGGAAGCGGCCGCCTTGGACCGCAGCCGCTCGGCGGACTCCTCCTCCCGGCCCGTGAGCCCCTGCTCGCGCGCGTACTCACGGGCGTGCTCGCGCGCCAGCTCGCGCCGCACGCGGATCTGCTCGCGGCGCCGTTCGCGCGCCGGCTCGCCCCGTCGCTCACTGCCCACCGGAGACCTCCTCGGCGTGGAAGTCCGTCTCCCGCCAGTCGTCCGGCAGCAGGTGGTCCAGTACGTCGTCCACGGTCACCGCGCCCAGCAGAGAGCCGCTCTCGTCGACCACCGGCACCGCGACCATGTTGTAGGCGGCGAGGTAGCTCGTCACCTGGGGCAGCGAGGCGTCCGGACGCAGCGGCGGCAGGCCCGTGTCCACGATCGAGCTCACCAGCGTGAACGGGGGGTCCCGCAGCAGCCGCTGGAAGTGCACCATGCCCAGGTACTTGCCCGTGGGCGTCTCGTCCGGCGGCCGGCACACGTACACCTGCGCGGCCAGCGCCGGCGACAGGTCCGACTGCCGTACGCGGGCCAGCGCGTCCGCGACCGTCGCGTCGGGCCGCAGCACGATCGGCTCCGTCGTCATCAGACCGCCCGCGGTGTTCTCCTCGTACGACAGCAGGCGCCGCACGTCGGCCGCGTCGTCCGGCTGCATCAGCGTCAGCAGCCGTTCCTTGTCGTCCTCCGGGAGCTCCGAGAGCAGGTCGGCCGCATCGTCCGGGTCCATCGCCTCCAGGACGTCGGCGGCGCGCTCCTCCTTCAGCTTGCCGAGGATCTCCACCTGCTCGTCCTCGGGCAGCTCCTCCATGACGTCCGCGAGCCGGTCGTCGTCGAGCGCGTTGGCCACCTCGGCGCGGCGCTTCGGCGACAGGTGGTGCAGGACGTTCGCCACGTCGGCCGGGCGCATCTGCTCGAAGGTGGCCACCAGGTTCTCGGCGCCCTGGCCGTCCTCCTCCAGCGAGAAGCCGGTCACCGCCGACCACTCCACGGTCAGGGTCTCGCCGCGGCGGCGCAGCGCGCCGCCCTTGCCCTTGCGCACGAAGATCTTGTCGATCTCCCAGTCGCGGCGGGCCGGCAGCTGCTGGATGGCCACGTCGAGGACGGTGACCTCCTCGCCGGTGGCCCCCAGCGTCACCCGGCGGTCCAGGAGTTCGCCGAGGACCAGGCGCTCGGTGGGCCGCTGCTCGAAGCGCCGCATGTTGACGACACCGGTGGTGATGACCTGTCCGGACTCCACGCCCGTGACCCGGGTCATCGGGAGGAAGATCCGGCGCCGGCTGACCACCTCGACCACCAGGCCCAGCAGCCGCGGCGGACGCCCGCCGACGCGCAGCATCGCGACGAGGTCGCGGACGCGGCCGACCTGGTCGCCGTTGGGGTCGAACACAGGCACACCCGACAGATGCGAGACGAAGATCCGCGGGGCGCCACCAGCCATGCGAGCGCCTCCTAGAGCGTCGATCCTCAGTCCTGCCGCCCCTCAGGCTAGCCCGTGCCCCGGGAGAGCGTCCTGGTGGGGCGGTCCGCCCGTGGGTACGGCCGACCACCCGCCCGGGGCGGTGGCTACGGGCGGGTACGCTGCCTGCTGCTCCAAGACGCACGACGAGAGGCACCTGCCCGTGACCGCCTACCTCCCCGCCGTTCGGCTGCGCCGGGCGGCCTTCGTCGGTGTCCTGTTCGCGGGCCTGGCCGTCGCCGGCACGGGCTGCGGCGCGGACCCGGACGAGGGCACCAACGGGGTCGGCAAGCTCTCCGCCGACCAGATCGAGGACAAGGCGAAGGCCGCGGCCGGCGCCGCCGCCTCGGTGCACCTGTCCGGCACGCTCGTCAGCGGCGGCAAGTCCTTCACGCTCGACATGCGGCTGGGCAAGGACGGCGGCTCCGGCGAGGTGAAGTCGCAGGAGGACACCTTCCAGGTGCTGCGCGTGGGCGAGCAGCTCTACCTCAAGGCGAGCGCCGCCTTCTGGGGCAAGTCCGACTCGGCCGGCAAGCTCGGCGACAAGTACGTGAAGGTGCCCCAGGGCGACCCCACGTACAAGCAGTTCCGCGGGTTCACCGACATGCGGGTGCTGCTCGACGGGCTGCTCGGACTCGACGGCAAGCTCGCCAAGGAGGACGACTACACCAAGGTCGGGCACACCCGCGCGGTCCTGGTCACGGCGGACAAGGGCAAGGGCGGCAAGCTGTCGGTCTCCCTGGAGGGGACCCCGTACCCGCTGCGCCTGGAGCGGGCCGGCGGGGCCGGGCAGGTCGACCTCGCGGAGTGGGGCAAGACCTTCCCGCTGGAGGCGCCGGCGCAGGACCAGACCGTCGACTACGGCACCCAGATGCCGACGACCAAGGACCAGGGCGGGGGCTCCGGCCCCTCGCCGAGCCCGGGCAAGAGCGCCGGACAGGGCTCGAACCCGACCAAGTAGAGGTACGGGGTACCGGCGGGCGCGGGGGCGCGGACTCCCCTCAGCGGGCCGCCTTCTTCCGCTTGAGCAGCAGCTTCGGCAGCCCGGCCGGAACGGGCTGGCGGGTGACCGCCGGCGAGCCCAGCGGGGCGGCCGCCAGCGATCCGCCGGGCAGGTCCGTGATCACCGCCACCGGCTCCAGCCGCAGCAGCCGGCACTCGCGCGCCCACCGCTCGGTCATCTGCTCCGAGTCGGGCGCGTTCAGCCGCTTCCCCTTCAGCTCGGCCACGGCGGCCTGCCACTCCTCGCTGCGGGGCGGGAGCTCCCGTACGGCCGCGGTCCAGGCGACCAACCGGCCGCCCTTGTCCTTGCTGCGCACGGTCACCTCGGCGGTCCCGCCGTCCGCGAGCCCCGGGAACGGCTGCTCCCCGGGCCCGTCGCCCAGTACGTGGGCCGCGCCGTCGACCCAGGCGTGCCACAGGGCCCGGTCGGCCCCGGAGCCGCGGACCCAGATCAGGCCGGACTTCTTGGTGGCCTCCTCGACGAGGGCCAGGTCGAGCGCGCTGAGAGTCATGCGCAACAGAGTAGGGGGTGGCTGAAGGGCCGCTAGAGCCAGCCGTGGCGGCGCAGCGCGCGGTGGATGGTGAAGCAGATGCCGACGATGGTGGCCATCACCATCGGGTAGCCGTACTTCCACTGGAGCTCGGGCATGTGCTCGAAGTTCATCCCGTAGACCCCGCAGATCATCGTCGGTACGGCGATGATCGCCGCCCACGAGGTGATCTTGCGCATGTCCTCGTTCTGCGCGACGGTCGCCTGCGCGAGGTTGGCCTGGAGGATCGAGTTCAGGAGCTCGTCGAAGCCGATGACCTGCTCGTGCACGCGCGCCAGGTGGTCGGCGACGTCGCGGAAGTACTTCTGGATGTCCGGGTCCACCAGCCGCATCGGACGCTCGCTCAGCAGCTCCATCGGCCGCAGCAGCGGGGAGACGGCCCGCTTGAACTCCAGCACCTCGCGCTTGAGCTGGTAGATGCGGCCCGCGTCGCCGCCGCGCGCACCGCCCTTGGCGGGCGCGGCGAACACCGCGCTCTCCACTTCGTCGATGTCGTCCTGGACGGCCGCCGCGACCGCGATGTACCCGTCGACGACGTGGTCGGCGATGGAGTGCAGGACGGCCGAGGGGCCCTTGGCGAGCAGCTCGGGGTCGTCCTGGAGGCGGTGGCGCAGGGACCGCAGGGAACCCTGGCCGCCGTGCCGGACCGTGATGACGAAGTCGGGGCCGGTGAAGCACATCACCTCGCCGGTCTCCACCACCTCGCTGGTGGCGGTCAGTTCGGCGTGCTCCACGTAGTGGATCGTCTTGAAGACGGTGAAGAGCGTGTCGTCGTAGCGCTCCAGCTTCGGCCGCTGGTGCGCGTGCACCGCGTCCTCCACGGCGAGCGGGTGCAGGCCGAAGGTGGCCGCGATCCCCGCGAACTCGGCCTCGGTCGGCTCGTGCAGGCCGATCCAGGCGAACCCGCCGCTCTCGCGGACGCGGGCCATCGCCTCACGCGGGGTCAGACAGGCCGATCCCAGGGCGCGTCGGCCGTCGCGGTACACGGCGCAGTCGACGACCGCGCTGCTCGCGGAGGGATCGCGGGTGGTGTCGTAGCCGGGCTGGGACGGGGTGGACCTGCGCAGGGCCGGACGTACGGCGGCACGCAGGTAGGGCAGCATCGACATGGCAGGCTCCTTCGCACGCACGGCTGCGGACCGTACGGGTGGGAGGTCCCTTCCGAGTGGCACGGCCGCGGCAGGCGGGCAGGCCCGGGGCGGACGGAAGGAACAGGACGGGAGGACAAAGTTCCGCCGTCGCTCTTCTACTGATCAGATGATCAAACGGGCGGGAACGTGCCCGTGGTGCCCGTACAAGGAGTGGAAGAGCGCTTGGTACTGCACGATCGACTTCGATCCATTGCAGCCCCACCTCCTCCGGCCGGTCCTCCGTGGAGGACGTCCTGTCGTCGGCTGCCCCGAAACAGCTCTTCAAGAGTGTGGCCCCGACCAGCGGTCAACATTATCAGCCGACGGATGGTCAAGACCCGCCCTTTACCCGCCTCATACGAGTTCTATGCTCGCTTCATGGCACAAATTCTGGCTCTCGTCGAAGCCCGGCTGCGCAGCGCGCTCGGCGAACCCGACGCCCGCGCCGCCGTCACGTTCCTCGGCACCGACCGCATCGAAGTGCTGCGCTTCACCGACGGCGACCTCGTGCGGTACGCGACCCTCGGCATGTCCGCACATCCCATGGCCGACCCGACCGTCGTCGTCGCCGACCCGCTGCGCGGGCCGCGCGCCGAGCTCGTGCTGACCGTACGGGCGGGGCTCGCGCCCACCGACAAGCTGCTGCGGCCGCTCGCGGTGCTGGGGGCCGCGCCGCAGGTGGAGGGACTGGTCGTGACCCCCGGCGCCTCACTCGACGTGGGCGAGCCGCTGTGGGACGGGGCGCCGTTCACCTCCGTACTCGTCGCGGAGCCCGGCGGGCTGGTCGAGGACCTCGAACTCGACCAGCCCATGGACCCGGTGCACTTCCTCCCGCTCCTGCCGATGACGGCGAACGAGGCCGCCTGGAAGCGGGTGCACGGCGCGGCGGCCCTCCAGGAACGCTGGCTGTCGCACGGCACGGATCTGCGGGATCCTCTTCGTACCGCTGTGCCGCTGGACTGAGACATCCGCACCGGGGCATCCGGACGGGTGATCGTGTCTTGACGGGGCGCCGGGCGGGGAGGAGCGTGGCTTCCTATGAGGGGTGAACCAACGTGCCCGAAGTGCGGAGGCCGGGTCAGGGCGCCCGGGCTCTTCTCCGACTCGTGGCAGTGTGCGGTGCACGGCACGGTGCACCCCCTGCAGCCCGTCATCCCGCCCAGCGTCGAAGGCCTGGGCGTGGTGGTGAACCGGGCGAACGTGCCGGTGTGGATGCCGTGGCCGCTGCCGGTGGGGTGGCTGTTCACCGGAGTGGCGGCGGCCGGTGACGACCGCAGCGGGGGCCGGGCGACGGCGGTGGCCTGCTCGGGCCCCGGTCCGCTCGGCGGAATCGGCGAGCTGCTGCTGGTCGCGGAGGAGTTGGGAGTCGGCCTCGGCGCGCGGTACGCGGGGATCGACGGACCCGACCCCGGCACGTACATCGACGTTTCGGCGCCGCCGCACGTCAAGGTCGTCGCGGCGGGCCGCCCGACACCGCTGTGGCACGTGAAGGGAGCCCCGGACGACCGGGCCGTGTTCGCCGGCGAGGCGCGCGGGCTGTGGCTGTGGGCCGTCGTCTGGCCGGAGCAGTCGGGCCTGCTGATGTACGACGAACTGGTGCTGACGGACCTGCGGGACGCGGGCGCCGAGGTCGAACTCCTGCCGTGCGGCGCGCTGAGCCCGCGCGTCCTCGGTCCGTAGCCGCCCCTGCCCCCTCGTCCCTCCCGGGCCCGCACCGGGGCCGGGCGGCGGGTGGCGTGGCGCCCGGACGGCGGGCGGGCGTTATCCTGGGGTGTCCCCCCGTACCCGCGAGACCCCTGGAGCACCGGCCGTGCGCATCGATCTGCACGCCCACTCCACGGCCTCCGACGGGACCGACACCCCCGCGGAGCTGGTCCGTAACGCGGCCGCCGCCGGGCTCGACGTGGTCGCGCTGACCGATCACGACACCGTCGGGGGATACGCCGAAGCCCTCGCCGCACTGCCGCATGGGCTCACCCTCGTCACCGGCATGGAGCTCTCCTGCCGGCTCGACGGCATCGGGATGCACCTGCTCGCGTACCTCTTCGACCCCGAGGAGCCCGAGCTCGCCCGCGAGCGGGAGCTCGTCCGCGACGACCGCACCCCGCGCGCCCACGCCATGATCGGCAAGCTCCAGGAGCTCGGCGTCGACATCACCTGGGAGCAGGTGGCCCGGATCGCCGGCGAAGGCTCCGTCGGGCGGCCGCACATCGCCACCGCGCTCGTCGAGCTCGGCGTCGTCCCCACCGTGTCCGACGCGTTCACGACGGACTGGATCGCCGACGGCGGCCGCGCGCACGCCGAGAAGCACGAGCTCGACCCCTTCGACGCCATCCGCCTGGTCAAGGCGGCCGGCGGGGTCACCGTCTTCGCCCACCCGGCCGCCGTCAAGCGCGGCCGGTGCGTCCCCGAGTCCGCGATAGCCGAGCTCGCGTCCGCAGGCCTGGACGGCATCGAGGTGGACCACATGGACCACGACACCGACACGCGCGCGCGGCTGCGCGCCCTGGCCGGTGACCTCGGAATCCTCACGACCGGGTCCAGCGACTACCACGGCAGCCGCAAGACGTGCCGCCTAGGGGAGTACACGACCGACCCCGAGATCTACGGCGAGATCACGCGCCGCGCGACGGGGGCCTTCCCCGTTCCGGGCGCCGGCGGAGCGACCGGCGCGTAACGCGCCGACCGGCGCGCGAGCGCGCCTCTGCGCCCCTTTTTCCTCTTTTCGAAACACCCCTCTCTCCTGCAAGGCATCACTGTGTTCGACTTCGCCGTCTTCGGATCCCTATTTCTCACGCTTTTTGTGATTATGGACCCCCCGGGGATCACGCCGATCTTCCTCGCCCTGACCTCGGGCCGACCCGCCAAGGTGCAGCGCCGCATGGCCTGGCAGGCCGTCTGCGTGGCCTTCGGCGTCATCGCCGTCTTCGGCGTCTGCGGCCAGCAGATCCTGGACTACCTGCACGTCTCCGTCCCGGCGCTGATGATCGCGGGTGGTCTGCTGCTCCTGCTCATCGCGCTCGACCTGCTCACCGGCAAGAACGACGAGCCCAAGCAGACCAAGGACGTGAACGTCGCCCTCGTGCCGCTCGGCATGCCGCTGCTCGCCGGCCCCGGTGCGATCGTCTCCGTCATCCTCGCCGTGCAGAAGGCGGACGGGGTCTCCGCACAGGTCTCGGTCTGGCTGGCGATCATCGCCATGCACGTCGTTCTGTGGATCACGATGCGCTACTCGCTGGTGATCATCAGGGTCATCAAGGACGGCGGCGTCGTCCTCGTGACGCGCCTCGCCGGCATGATGCTCTCCGCGATCGCCGTCCAGCAGATCATCAACGGCGTGCTTCAGGTCATCCACACGGCCTGACAGCCGTCCGGTCTCCGGCCCGCTCCCGCGTATGCGAACGCCCCCGCACCGGATCGGTGCGGGGGCGTCGACGTCTTCGTACGGATGGTGCGGAAGCGTCAGGAGGACGCACTCTCGGCCGGTCGGATCAGAATGCGCTGGCCTACGGCGGCCGCCTGCTGCACGATCCGGTTGACGGAGGCCGCGTCCACGACGGTGCTGTCCACGGCGGATCCGTCGACATCGTCCAGGCGCAGAATCTCGAAGCGCACGGGGCTTCTCCCTTCGTCAGTGTTCTCCTTGCACTGTTCCAACGAAGTGTAAGAGGCAAACATTCCCTACGCTAAAGAAATTTTTTCACTCGCTAACTAACCCTGCGGGTGGGCGTCCCAGAACGAGGCCAGCGCACCCGCTGTGACCTGCGGATTCTCCGCATTGGGGGAGTGCTCGGCACCCGCCACGACCACCCGGGCCGCACCCAGTCGCCGTGTCATCTCGTCCATCAGCGGCACCGGCCACGCGTAGTCGACCTCGCCGGACAGCACCAGCTTCGGCAGCTCCACGGAGCTCAGCCCGTCCACCCGGTCCGGCTCGGAGACCAGGATCCGGCCCGTGCCGATCAGCTGCTCGGGCACCGTGGCCAGCCACCGCTCGCGCAGGAACTCCGCGAGCTCGGGGGAGTCGGGCACCGCGTCCTCGGGGTCGAAGGACCGCATCGCCGTCCAGACGCCTGGCATGTCGTCGCGCATCGCCTCCAACGCGGCGACCAGCAGCTTCGTACGCTCCCGCTGGTCCTCGGCGATCGCGGCCGGCCCGCTGCTCATCAGCGTGAGGGAGGCGAAGGGCGCCGCGTCGCGCAGTACGGCGGCCCGCGCGATCAGCCCGCCCAGCGAGTGGCCGACCAGGTGGACCGGACCCCCGTCCACGGCGGCGGCCTGGGCCAGCACGTCCTGCGCGAGCTCCGCCAGCGCGTACGCCGACTCCTCGCGCGGGCCGGGGCTCTCGTGCTGCCCCCGCCCGTCGACCGCGACCACCCGGTACCCGGCGGTGGCCAGCGGCTCCAGGAGACCGATGAAGTCCTCCTTGCTGCCCGTGAACCCGGGGACCAGCAGGGCGGTGCCGCGGACCGGCTCGCCGGCCTCGTGCACGGCGAAATCGCCGCGGGCGGTGGACAGGAGGTACGCGCGGGCACCGGAGGGCAGTGTGAGGCGGGGCGGCTTGCTCATGGGCCAGAGGCTACCGGCCCGAGGTTACCGGCGCGTAGGGGCAGTGTGTACGGCCCGGATACGCCGGTGGCCCGGCCCCCTCGGAAGGGGACCGGGCCACCGGGCGGTGGATCGGGGATCAGGCTTCCGTGGTCTCCGCGACGGGAGCGACGGCCTTGCGGGTCCGGGTGCGCTTCGGCTTCGCGGGGGCCTCCTCGGCCACCGGCGCGGCCGGAGCCTCGACGACGGCAGCGGCGGCCTTGCGGGTCCGGGTGCGCTTCGGCTTGGCCGCGGCCTCCTCGGTCACCGCGGCGGCCTCGGCGGCCGGAGCGGCCTCCGCGACCTTGCGGGTCCGGGTGGTGGGAGCCGTACGGCGGGCCTTGACCGGGGGCTCCACGGGCGGGGCCACCTGGAAGTCGGGCTCCGGGGCCGCGTCGACGACCCTGCGGGTCCGGGTCCTGCGGGCCTTGACCACGGTCTCCGCGGCCGGAGCCTCGGCGATCGGGGTCACCTGGGCGAGGACGGGCTTCTGGGTCGGGACCCGGCGGGCCCGGACCGGCTCGGCCTTGACCGGCTCGGCCGGCGCGGCCTGCTGGAACTCCGGCTCCGCGAAGACCGGAGCCTCCGCGACCTTGCGGGTGCGGGTACGGCGGGCCTTGACCGGGGCCTCCTCGGCCGGAGCCTCGGCGACCGCGACCGCGGCGACGGGGGCGGCCTCGATGACCGCAGCGACCGGGGCCGCCTCGGCCACGGCGGCGGCAGCCGCAGCGGCCGTGGTCACCGAACGCGTCCGGCGGCGGCGCGGCTTGCGCGCCTCGTCACCGGCCGGAACCTCGGTGGCCTCCGGGGCCTCGGCCACCGGCGTCACGGCAGCGGCCTCGGCGCCGAGCTCGCTACCGCCCCGCGTCCGGCGGCGCTGGCGCGGGGTGCGCGTACGGGCCTCGCGCTCCTCGACCGGAGCGGCGGCGGCCGGACCGCGGTCACCGCGCTCACCGCGACCGCCACGGCCACCGCGGCCGCCGGTCTCGCCCAGGTCCTCCAGCTGCTCCGCCTTCAGGCCCTCTCGCGTGCGCTCGGCGCGCGGCAGGATGCCCTTGGTGCCGGCCGGGATGTTCATCTCCTCGAACAGGTGCGGAGACGTGGAGTACGTCTCGACCGGGTCGTGGAAGTCCAGCTCCAGCGCCTTGTTGATCAGCTGCCAGCGCGGGATGTCGTCCCAGTCGACCAGGGTGACGGCGATGCCCTTGTTGCCCGCGCGGCCGGTACGGCCCACGCGGTGCAGGAAGGTCTTCTCGTCTTCCGGCGTCTGGTAGTTGATGACGTGGGTGACACCCTCGACATCGATGCCGCGCGCGGCGACGTCGGTGCACACCAGCACGTCGACCTTGCCGTTGCGGAACGCGCGCAGCGCCTGCTCGCGCGCGCCCTGGCCCAGGTCGCCGTGGACGGCGCCGGACGCGAAGCCGCGCTTCTCCAGCTGCTCGGCGATGTCGGCCGCCGTGCGCTTGGTACGGCAGAAGATCATGGCCAGCCCGCGGCCCTCGGCCTGCAGGATGCGGGAGACGAGCTCCGGCTTGTCCATGTTGTGCGCACGGAAGACGTGCTGCTTGATGTTGGCGACGGTCACGCCCTCGCCCTCGGGCGAGGTGGCGCGGATGTGCGTCGGCTGCGTCATGTAGCGGCGGGCCAGGCCGATGACCGCGCCCGGCATGGTCGCCGAGAACAGCATCGTCTGGCGCTTGGCCGGCAGGTAGTTGATGATCTTCTCGACGTCGGGCAGGAAGCCCAGGTCGAGCATCTCGTCGGCCTCGTCCAGGACGAGGGCCTTGACGTGCGACAGGTCGAGCTTCCGCTGGCCGGCCAGGTCGAGCAGGCGGCCCGGGGTGCCGACGATCACGTCGACGCCCTTCTTGAGCGCCTCGACCTGGGGCTCGTACGCGCGGCCGCCGTATATGGCGAGGACGCGGACGTTGCGGACCTTGCCCGCGGTCAGCAGGTCGTTGGTGACCTGGGTGCACAGCTCGCGCGTCGGGACGACGACGAGGGCCTGCGGGGCGTCGGTCAGCTGATCGGGCGTTGCCCGGCCGGCCTCGACGTCCGCGGGGACGACGACCCGCTCCAGCAGCGGAAGGCCGAAACCGAGCGTCTTGCCGGTTCCGGTCTTCGCCTGGCCGATGACGTCCGTGCCGGAAAGGGCGACGGGGAGGGTCATCTCCTGGATCGGGAAGGGGGACACAATGCCGACGGCCTCAAGGGCTTCGGCCGTCTCGGGAAAGATCCCGAGGTCTCGGAACGTAGTCAGGGTGCTGCCTCTTCTGTGAGACGCGGCGCGAGGCGGCGAGGGGGGTCGTACCGTGCCTGGCTTGCAGTACTGCGCCCTCCCAGAAATCGGGAGAGCGATTACGAAGCTGCGCGGGACCACTGGCCTTCGCTCAAGCGCTTGTGCCGCTGAGGGGGCCCCTCGTGGAGAGGTCGTACGCATGTACGTACGCATCACGCCGAGGGCGGTCGGGTGGAGCCGATCGGGCCACCGACCGGGCATCCTCATTCGGATGGCCCGCCGAGTATCCGGCAGGCGCATTACCACTGTACCCCGGAATCGCGCAGGTGTGTCGGGTGAATTCACCTGGTAGTCCCGTTTAGGCGGGCCGGTAGTGACCTGATGCGGTGCCTTGAGCGGGGTTCCGGCGGGCTATTGTGCGGAGCATGTCGACCGTTGAAAACGCATCGCCCTCCGACGACAGCGCCGGCGCCGAGGCGACCGGGATCGCCGCCCAGGACTGGGCGACCGCCTCCGCCTCGCCGCAGTACCGGGCAGCCGTCGTGGACCTGCTGGGAGCGCTCGCGTACGGAGAGCTCGCGGCCTTCGAGCGCCTGGCGGAGGACGCGAAGCTCGCGCCCACCCTCGACGACAAGGCCGAGCTCGCGAAGATGGCCTCCGCGGAGTTCCACCACTTCGAGCGGCTGCGCGACCGCCTCGCGGCGATCGACGTCGAGCCCACCGCCGCCATGGAGCCCTTCGCCAAGGGCGTCGACGACTTCCACCGCCAGACCGCGCCCTCGGACTGGCTGGAGGGCCTGGTCAAGGCCTACGTCGGCGACTCCATCGCCAGCGACTTCTACCGCGAGGTCGCCAGCCACCTGGACACCGACACCCGCGCCCTCGTCGTGAGCGTGCTCGACGACACCGGCCACGGCGGCTTCGCCGTCGAGAAGGTGCGCGCCGCCATCGAGGCCGACCCGCGCTGCGGTGGCCGGCTCGCGCTGTGGGCCCGCCGGCTGATGGGCGAGGCGCTCTCGCAGGCGCAGCGCGTGGTCGCCGAGCGCGACGCGCTCTCCACGATGCTGGTGGGCGGTGTGGACGGGATGGCGGTCGGCTTCGACCTGGCGGCCGTCGGCGAGATGTTCACCCGGATCACCAAGGCGCACACCAAGCGCATGGCCGCACTGGGCCTCGCCGCCTGATCGTTCCACCTGCCTGTCCTGACCCGCTCGAACGTCGGCCCCGGCGCGGAATCCCGCGCCGGGGCCGACGTACGAGGTGACGTGGTACGGGTTCGGTCGGGGTGACGGCTTCAGTCGGGCGCACGGGCCCGGCCGGAGGGCCGGTCAGCCCTGCGAGGGGAGCGAAAACGGAGCCCGGCGGGATGAGCGCCGGGGTCCCGCGCCGGGGCGCAGCAGCAGCGACAGCACCACCGCGGACACCAGCACCGAGCCGACCAGGGTCGCGAAGAGCGTGTTGTGCCCGGGGCCGAGCGCGAACTGTGTCAGGTACGCCCCGAAGAGGGCGCCCAGAACCCCGCTGACCAGCACCATCCTCGGTGACGGCAGCCGCCGGGCCAGCACTCGCAGGGCCACTCCGGCAAGGGCGAGGCCCAGGAGGGCGGAGCCGAGCGCTTCCAACAGCAGCATGGGGGTCTCCCGCAGGTCAGGGGCAAACCGGTTCACTGCGGTCCTACCCGAAGCGGAGGAAAGGGAAACGGCCCGGTGGAATCAACCACCGGGCCGTTTCACCCAGTTCTTCCGAATGCCGGTCGCGATGCGTCAGAGCGCGCCGAAACCGACCTTGCGCACGCTCGGCTCGCCCAGGTCGACGTACGACAGGCGGTCGGCCGGCACCAGGACCTTGCGGCCCTTGTTGTCGGTGAGGCTCAGCAGCGGCTCCGAACCGGTCAGCGCGGCGGTGACGATGCGCTCCAGCTCCTCGGCGCTCAAGTCGCTCTCCAGCACGATCTCCCGGGGTGCGTGCTGCACGCCGATCTTGACCTCCACGGCTTTGTCCCTCCGATGGTCGGTTGTGCGCGATCAGCCGCGCCGTACCCGGACCACATTAGCCCGGAGAGGGGACCCGGATGCGGCGCTCCGGACACGCTCGCAGCGAACACCGGCGGGTCAGGGCCCCTCGGGCCGTACCGAGGTCAGGCCCACGCTGCTCGGTCAGGCCTGCGGCGCCTGGCCGCCCTCCGTACCGTGCAGCGGGAAGCCGGCGATGCCGCGCCAGGCCAGCGAGGTCAGCAGGCCCACCGCGGTGTCCCGGGCGACCGGGCTCTCGCTGGAGAGCCAGTACCGGGCCACGACCTGCGAGACCCCGCCCAGGCCCACGGCCAGCAGCATCGACTCGTCCTTGGACAGGCCGGTGTCCTCGGCGATGACGTCCGAGATGGCCTCGGCGCACTGGAGGGAGACGCGGTCGACGCGCTCACGCACCGCCGGCTCGTTCGTCAGGTCGGACTCGAAGACAAGCCGGAACGCGCCGCCCTCGTCCTCCACGTACGCGAAGTACGCGTCCATGGTCGCGGCCACGCGCAGCTTGTTGTCCGTCGTCGACGCGAGCGCAGTGCGCACGGCGAGCAGCAGGGCCTCGCAGTGCTGGTCCAGCAGCGCCAGGTAGAGGTCGAGCTTGCCCGGGAAGTGCTGGTACAGCACGGGCTTGCTGACACCGGCCCGCTCCGCGATGTCGTCCATCGCGGCCGCGTGGTAACCCTGCGCGACGAAGACCTCCTGGGCCGCGCCCAAGAGCTGATTGCGTCGGGCTCGGCGCGGCAGTCGCGTGCCCCGGGGACGCGCTGCCTCCGTCTGCTCGATGGCTGTCACGCCGCCTCCCACTTTCTCTAAGAACACAGTGCGCCATGCGCCGCGCGGCCATCGTACTTTTCGGTAACCGAATCTGTAGGGTCCAAGCCGAGTTTTCTCGCTTGACGGACCGGCCGGAGACGCTGGTCAGCGGTAGTCGTCCTCGTCCAGGGTCACCACCCGCGCCTGCTCGGCGGCGTCCCCGTCCGCGGCCTCGTCGCGGTCCACCCCGGTGACCCGGTCGTCGTCGTCCGGCTGCAACTCGGCCAGCTGTTCCGCCGCATCGGCCTCGGGCGCCTCGGCGTCGAGGGTCTCCGGGAAGCGCTCCTGGAAGGTTTCCGGCTCTGCGGGGTCGACGGTCATGTGGCTCCCCTTCTTCCCTCGCCCCTCGTGGGCACGCCTCGTCGGTGGCTGCCTCATCTATGAGCGTAGGAGGATCGCGGATACCCCGCTACGCGGATCCCCAAGCATCTGTGATGCCGAACACAGGAGTCCGGACGTGATCGTCTCGTAACATTGGCCGCATGTCTTCGACCGAGCCGCCGGGTGTGCGATCCGCATCCGAAGCGTCCCCCCAGGTGGGAGCCGTCCACGTCGCCGAGGGGGAGCAGCTGCGCACCGCGGTGCTGCCCGGACTGGAGCTCGCCGTCCGGTCCCGGCCCCCGGTGCGCACGGGGCTGCCGCCCGCGCTGTTCGTGCACGGACTCGGCGGTTCGTCGACGAACTGGACGGCCCTCATGGCACAGCTGGAGGACAGCGTCGACGGCGAGGCCCTCGACCTGCCCGGCTTCGGCTGGTCCCCGCCGCCCGCCGACCGGGACTACTCGGTCACGGCGCTGGCCCGCGCCGTCATCCGGCACCTGGACGCCGCCGGCCGCGGCCCCGTCCACCTCTTCGGGAACTCCCTCGGCGGCGCCGTCTCCACCCGCGTCGCGGCCGTCCGCCCCGACCTGGTGCGCACGCTCACGCTGATCTCGCCCGCGCTGCCCGAGCTGCGCGTGCAGAAGTCGGCCGTGCCGACCGCCCTGCTCGCCGTACCCGGGATGGCCTCGCTGGTCGGCCGGCTCACCCGCGGGCTGAGCGCCGAGGAGCGCACCCGCGGGGTGACGGCCCTCTGTTACGGGGACCCCTCCCGGGTGTCGCAGGAGGGCTTCGCGCACGCCGTCGCGGAGATGGAGCGGCGGATGGCCCTGCCGTACTTCTGGGACGCGATGACCCGCTCCTCGCGCGGCATCGTCGACGCGTACACCCTCGGCGGCCAGCACGGACTGTGGCGCCAGGCGCAGCGGGTGCTCGCCCCGACCCTGCTGGTCTACGGTGGCCGGGACCAGCTGGTCTCGTACCGTATGGCGCGGAAGGCGGCGGCGGCCTTCCGGGGTTCGCGGCTGCTGACCCTGCCCGAGGCCGGGCACGTGGCGATGATGGAGTACCCCGACGCGGTGGCGCAGGCCTTCCGGGAGCTGCTGCACGACACCGACCCGGACACGCACGACACGCACGACACGCCGGGCATCCGAGACACCGAAGACGGCAGAGGCTGAGGACCGTGGGACGACATAGTCGCAAGGGGCCCGCTCCGGCCCCCGCCCCTGTCCGCCCGGAGCCGGTACCGGAGGCGGAGCCCGCGCCGGCGTTCCCGTACGAGGAGCGCCGCACGTACGAGGAGCACCTGCCGTACGCGGAGTACGAGGAGCAGGCTCCGTACGCGGAGCGGTCCGTCTTCGAGGAGCGCCGCCCGTACGGGGAGCAGCGCGCGCACGACGACGGGCACCGGCCGTACGAGGAGCAGTGGCCCTCCGGCGGCTACCCCGCGTACGAGGAGCCGCGCGGCGGCCACCCCGAACAGCGCGAGCCCGGCGGCGCCTGGGGCGCGGCATCCGACGCGGTGTACGGGGACTGGCGCGGCGTACCGCGGGCGCGGCAGTCCGCGCACAACGCCTCGGCCGCCGCCGTGCCGGACACCGACACCCCGGCCTTCGGCACCCCCGCGGTCGGCTTCCCGCAGGTGACCCTCCCGCAGCCCGCGGCCGACCCCTCGACCTCCACCGGCCCGCAGCGCCTGGTGCCGGGGCCGCGTACGCCGATGGCCGCGCCGGCCCCGGCCGCTCCCGCCCCGCCTGCCGAACCGCTCGCGCCGGCCGCGCCCGCCGCTCCCGACGAGGAGCCGTCCGCCCCCGGGCGCGGACGGAAGGTCCGTACGTACACCGGGATGGCCGCGGCGGCCGTCACCACCGCGCTCGCCGTCGTCGTCGCCGTGCAGGTGGCCACCGACGGCGACGGCGGCTTCTCGCCCACCGCACGCTCCGCCGGCGACACCCAGAAGCGTGCCGAGCCCGGCAAGTCCGCCGCCTCCCGCTCCGACGGCCGGGCGACCCCCGCCCCTCCCGCCGCGCCGGCCGCGCCCGCGGTGGAGCTGTCGTACGAGCAGAAGATGGCCCAGCAGTTCCCCATCGACGAGAAGCTGAAGGGCCCCGGCACCTTCGACACCGTCCCCGGGGTGGCGCCGGCGCCCGGCAAGGGCAAGAAGATCCGCTACCGGGTCGACGTCGAGCAGGGGATCGGCCTGGACGCGCAGCTGTTCGCCGAGGCCGTTCACCGCACCCTCAACGACGACCGCAGCTGGGGCCACGGCGGGACGAAGACCTTCGAGCGGGTGCCGGGCGGCGAGGCCGACTTCGTCATCACGCTGGCCAGCCCCGGCACCACCGGCGTGTGGTGCGCGAAGTCCGACCTGGACACCACCGTCGACAACGTCAGCTGCGACTCCGCCTCCACCGAGCGGGTCATGATCAACGCGTTCCGCTGGGCGCAGGGCTCGACGACGTACGGCGCGGACCAGATGTTCACCTACCGGCAGATGCTCATCAATCACGAGGTCGGCCACCGGCTCGGGCACGGGCACGTGAACTGTCAGACCCCGGGCGCGCTCGCGCCGATCATGCAGCAGCAGACGAAGTCCCTCGACATCGGCGGGATCCAGTGCAAGCCCAACCCCTGGGTGTTCCCCGGGAGTTGACGGGAAGGGGTGGTGAATGGCGAGATATCGCGTTGATAACTTGTCCGATGATCGGTAATCGTTCTCCGCATGTCGCACCGCCACACCACCGCCGCGAGCGCCGCCATTGAGCTGGCGCTGCTTGGTGTGACCGCGCACAGCGTGGCCGACATCCTCTGTCGCTGACGCCCACCCGATCGCGCCGCGACTCCCTTTCTTTCCTCTTCCTTCGCCGCGCCCGGGTGCATCCATGCCCGCAGGCGCGGCTTTCTCGTTCCACCGGCATGCAGCCGTATAGGCGTGCTGCCGGTTTCCGACTGCTGACCGCTGCCCCTCGCGTGGCCTTCTCCGTCATTCCATTCGGTGCCCGAAGCCGAGCAATCCACGCCGAGAGGTCCCTTTTCCCATGTCCCGTCAGTCCCATACATCGCTCCGCGTGGCCGCGGTCGCCGTCAGCCTCGTCCTGGCCGGAGGCGCCGCGGCGTGCGGGCCCAAGGACGCGGCGGACCAGTCCTCCGGGAAGCCCGGCGCCGCGGGCGGCGCCCCGCAGAAGGGCGGCACCCTGACCGTCCTCAACTCCGAGCCGCAGAACGACTTCGACCCGGCGCGCCTCTACACCTCCGGCGGCGGCAACATCCCCTCGCTGGTCTTCCGTACGCTCACCACCCGCAACCGCGAGGACGGCGCCGCGGGCACCAAGGTCGTGCCCGACCTGGCCACCGACACCGGCAGGCCCAACGCCGACGCCACCGAGTGGACGTACACGCTCAAGGACGGGCTGACGTACGAGGACGGCACCCCGATCACCACCGCCGACATCAAGTACGGCATCGAGCGGTCCTTCGCCGCCGAGCTGTCGGGCGGAGCCCCGTACCTGCGGGACTGGCTCGTCGGTGGGGAGAGCTACGAGGGCCCGTACAAGGACGGCGGCAAGGGCCTCGACTCGATCCTCGTGCCCGACGCGAAGACGATCACCTTCAAACTGCGCAAGCCCGAGGGCGAGTTCCCCTTCGTGGCCACGCAGACGCAGTTCGCGCCCGTCCCCAAGGCCAAGGACACCGGGGTGAAGTACGAGGAGCACCCCGTCTCCTCCGGCCCGTACAAGGTCGTCAAGAACGAGAACGACGGCGAGCACCTCACCCTGGAGCGCAACGGGAACTGGGGCCCGAAGACCGACGAGGAGCGCAAGGCCTACCCGGACCGCATCGACGTCCGCTCGGGACTCGACGCCGCGGTCATCAACCAGCGGCTGTCCACCAGTTCGGGCGCCGACGCGGCCGCCGTCACCACCGACACCAACCTGGGGCCGGCGGAGCTCGCCCAGATCGGCGGCTCCGGCGACAAGAGCGAGCTGGCCTCGCGGGTCGGCACCGGGCACTTCGGCTACACCAACTACCTCGCCTTCAACCCGAAGGTCGCCCCCTTCGACAACCCGAAGGTGCGCCAGGCCATCTCGTACGCGATCAATCGCACCAGCGTGATCAACGCGGCCGGCGGCTCCGCGCTCGCCGAGCCGGCCACCACCTTCCTGCCCGAGCAGAAGGCCTTCGGCCACACCCCGTACGACCACTTCCCGGCCGGCAAGACCGGCGACCCGGCCAAGGCCAAGGAACTGCTGAAGGAGGTCGGCTTCCCGGACGGGCTGAGCATCACCCTCACCCACTCCACCGCGCAGAACCGGCAGACCAGCCCCGAGGTCGCGACCGCCGCGCAGCAGGCGCTCGCCGCCGCCGGGATCACCGTCAAGCTGGAGGGCCTGGAGAACAACGCGTTCAACGAGAAGCGCTGGGACGTCAAGAACACCCCCGGCTTCTTCCTCTCCCGCTGGGGAGCCGACTGGCCCTCCGGCGGCCCCTTCCTCGCGCCGATCTTCGACGGCCGGCAGATCGTGACCAACGGCACCAACTACAACCACGCGCAGCTGAACGACCCGGCCGTCAACGCCGAGATCGACGAGATCGCCAAGCTGACCGACCTCACCGAGGCGGGCAAGCGCTGGGGCGCGCTCGACAAGAAGATCGGTGAGCAGGCCCTCGACGTGCCGCTCTTCCACCCGGTCTACAAGCGGATCGTCGGCAAGGACGTCAAGAACGTCGTGATCAGCGACTGGACCGGTGTCCTCGACGTCTCGCAGGCCGCGGTCAAGTGACGCTCCTCGCCGCCCACCCGTCGGCGTCCGGGCCCGGGGCCACCGCCCCGGGCCCGGACGCCGGACGGCAGGTCTGGCGGCGGCTGCGAGCACGGCCCTCGGCCGTGCTCGCAGCCGCCGTCCTGGCCCTCCTCGTCCTCCTCACCCTCGCCGCACCGCTGTTCGCGCACCTCGCCGGCCAGGACCCGAACGCCTACCACGACGAGCTGGTGGACTCCGCGCGCGGCGGCGTCCCGATCGGCTCCTTCGGCGGGATCTCCACGGAGCACTGGCTCGGCGTCGAGCCGGGCACCGGCCGCGACCTGTTCACCCGGCTGCTCTACGGAGCCAGGGTCTCGCTGCTCGTCGCGCTCGGCGCGACCGTCGTGCAGGTCCTCATCGGAGTGGCCGCCGGACTCCTCGGCGCGCTCGGCAACCGCTACGTCGGCCAGTTCATCGGCCGCGTCACCGACGTGATGATCGCCCTGCCCATGCTCGTGCTCGCCATCGCGCTGACCGCCGTCGTCCCGCCCGACTTCCCGCGTCCGCTGCTGCTGATCGTGGTCATCGGGCTCCTCGACTGGGGCGGCACCGCGCGCATGGTGCGCGCCCAGACCCTCACCCTGCGCGGCCTGGACTTCGTCGAGGCCGCCCGGCTCTCGGGCAACAGCACGCTGCGGATCGCCCGCCGCGAGCTGCTGCCCTCGCTGGCCGCGCCCGTCATCACCTTCGCCGCGATCAAGGTCCCCACCAACATGGTGGTCGAGGCCTCGCTCTCCTTCCTCGGCGTCGGCGTGAAACCGCCCACCCCGTCCTGGGGGCAGATGCTGTCCAGCGCGCAGACCTGGTTCCGCGCCGACCCCACCTACGTCCTGCTGCCCGCCGGGCTGCTCTTCGTCACCGTGCTCGCCTTCACCGTCCTCGGCGACGGGGTCCGCACCGCCCTCGACCCGCGCGAGGGCTCTCGCCTGCGGGTCGGCACCAGGAAGGGGCTGGGCGCATGACGCGCTTCACGCTCAAACGGCTCGGCGGGGCACTGCTGGTCCTGCTCGCCCTGTCCGTCGCCGTCTACGCCCTCTTCTACGTCGCCCCCGGCGACCCCGCCCGCCTCGCGTGCGGGGAGCGGTGCAACCCGGCGCAGGTCGCCCAGGTGCGCGAGCAGCTCGGGCTGAACGACTCGGTGGTCGTCCAGTACCTGCACTTCCTCCAGGGGCTGTTCACCGGCCGCGACTACTCCGGCGGCGCCGGACTGGTGCTGCACTGCGACGCGCCCTGCCTGGGGTTCTCGTACCAGAACGACCAGCAGGTGACCGAGCTGCTGCTGGACCGGCTGCCGGCCACCCTGTCGCTGGCGTTCGGAGCCCTGGTGATCTGGCTCGTCGTCGGCGTCGGCACCGGACTGCTGTCCGCGCTGCGCCGCGGGGGGCTGACGGAACGCGCCCTGACCGTGCTGACCCTGGCCGGGACCGGGACGCCCGTGTTCATCCTCGGACTGCTGCTGCTCATGGCGGTCTGCGCGTACCTGCAGTGGCTGCCGTTCCCGACGTACGTGCCGCTGGGCGAGGACCCCGAGCAGTGGGCCTGGAACATGCTGCCGCCCTGGATCACCCTCGGCTTCTTCGAGAGCGCCAAGTACGCCCGCCTCACCCGCAGTTCCACCCTGGAGACGCTGGCCGAGGACCACATCCGCACCTTCCGCGCCTACGGGGTGGGGGAGCGGGCGATCGTCACCCGGCACGCGGTGCGCGGAGCGGTGGCCCCCGTGATCGCGCTCAGCGCCGTGGACTTCGGCACGATGATCGGCGGCGCGGTGCTCACCGAGTCGCTGTTCGGGATCCCCGGGCTCGGCAAGACGCTGATCGACGGGGTGCGGGTCGTGGACCTGCCGGTGGTGGTCGGCGTCGTCCTGGCCATCGGCGCGGCCGTGGTCGTCGCGGGCGCCGTGGCCGACCTGCTGTACGCGCTCGCGGACCGAAGGGTGGCGCTGACATGAGCGGATTGCTGGTGGAGGTGGCCGGCCTCACGGTCGAGTTCCCGGTCGACGGGCCCGCGCAGTACGTACGGGCCGTCGACGGGGTCTCCTTCACGCTGGAGGCGGGCGGCGCCCTGGGCGTCGTCGGCGAGTCCGGCAGCGGCAAGTCCACCGTCGCCGCGGCCTTGCTGGGGCTGCACCGCGGGACCGGCGCCCGGCTCGGCGGCTCGGTCCGGGTCGGCGGCACGGACGTCGGTACGGCCCCGGCCGCGGAACTGCGCGCGCTGCGCGGCGGCACCGCCGCCATGGTCTTCCAGGACCCGCTCAGCTCCCTGGACCCGTACTACGCCGTCGGCGACCAGATCGCCGAGGTGCACCGGATCCACGCGGACGTCTCGCGGCGCGCCGCGCGGGCGCGGGCGGTCGAGGTACTGGACCGGGTGGGCATCCCCGACGCGGCGCGCCGCGCGCGGGCGCGCCCGCACGAGTTCAGCGGCGGCATGCGGCAGCGGGTGCTGATCGCCATGGCGCTGGCCTGCGAGCCGCGGCTGCTGATCGCCGACGAGCCGACCACCGCGCTCGACGTCACCGTGCAGGCCCAGATCCTGGAACTGCTGCACGGGCTGCGCGAGGAGCGCGGGCTCGGGCTGGTGCTGGTCACGCACGACGTCGGCGTGGCCGCGCAGAGCGTGGACGAAGTGCTGGTCATGCGGGACGGCGCCGTCGTGGAACGCGGCCCGGTGGGGCGGGTCCTGACCGCGCCGGTCCACGCGTACACGAAGGACCTGCTGGCGGCCGTACCGAGGCTGGACGGTCCGCGGGAGCCGCGGCCGGCCGGTGCGGCAGCCGGTGCCGAGTCGGGCGTGCCCGTCGTCGAAGCCGTCTCGCTGCGGCGGGAGTTCGGGCGGGGCAAGCGGCGCGTCACCGCCGTCGGCGGGGTTTCGCTCTCCGTACGGGCGGGGGAGACGCTGGGCATCGTGGGGGAGAGCGGCAGCGGCAAGAGCACCCTCGGGCGGATGCTCGTCGGCCTGCTGGAGCCCGGCTCCGGGCAGGTCCGCCACGACGGCCGGGCGACCGCGGGCGTGGTCCCCGGAGTCCAGATGGTGTTCCAGGACCCGGCGTCCTCCCTCAACCCGCGCCGCACCGTCGGCGAGTCCATCGCCGACCCGCTGCGTGCGGCCGGGGAGCGCGACGAGGCCGCGATCCGGGCCCGGGTCGGGGAACTCCTGGCCCGCGTCGGGCTGGAGGCCGGGCACCGCGACCGCTACCCGCACGAGTTCAGCGGCGGCCAGCGCCAGCGGGTCGGCATCGCCCGGGCCCTGGCGCCCCGGCCGCGGCTGATCGTCTGCGACGAGCCCGTCTCCGCACTCGACGTGACCACGCAGGCGCAGGTCACGGCCCTGCTGGCCGAGCTCCAGCGGGAGCTGGGGATCGCGCTGGTCTTCATCGCGCACGACCTCGCCGTGGTCCGGCAGGTCAGCGACCGGGTCGCCGTCATGCGGGGCGGCCTGGTCGTCGAGGAGGGCCCGGTGGACGAGGTGTACGACCGCCCCCGGCACGCGTACACGCGGCAACTGCTGGCCGCCGTACCGGCCCTGGCGGCTGCCGTGCCGGCCCGGAAGGTTGTCGCGCCGGCCCTGAGGGGTGCGGGAGTCGTGGGAGGCGCGGGAGCCACGGGAGGCGCGTGAGGTACACGAGGGCCGCAGGCCCTTTCTAGCGCGCTCGAACGCGGACCGTGGGCGAAAGTTACGACTCTTCACCCCTTCCGGTGGCGCGACGGACAACCGTCCGTCGCGCCTTCGGCATATCCGCTTGAGTTTCCCGCGGCGGGTCACCGGACCACGGCGACCGCCTGAACGGGAGATCGGGGGTGCCACTCGTGCGGATCGGACTGCTCACGGAAGGTGGTTATCCGTATGCGACGGGAGAGGCGCGGCTGTGGTGCGACCGGCTGGTCCGCGGTCTGCCGCAGCACGAGTTCGAGCTCTACGCGCTGAGCCGCAGCGCCGAGCAGGAGGAGCGCGGCCGGGTCGTCCTGCCCGAGCACGTCACCCGCGTCTGGACCGCCCCGCTCTGGGCCCCGGCGGACGACGGGCGCACGTACTCCCGGCGTGAGCGCCGGCGCTTCGCCGACAGCTTCAAGGAGCTGGTCCGCGGGATCTGCGCGGGCGAGCCCGAGCCCGAGGCCTTCGCCGCCGGGCTGTACGGGCTGGCCGAACTCGCCCGCGAAGAGGGCGGAATGTACGCGGCGCTGCGCTCCGAGACCGCGGTACGGGCGGTGGAGTCCGGCTGCCGGGCCCCCGGCGCGCGCCGCTCCGTACAGCGCGCCCAGGTGGCCGATCTGCTGGACTTCGTCGACGAACTGGAGCGGCTGCTGCGGCCGTTGTCCCTCGACTGGTACGAGGACCTGCGCGAGGTCGACGTCTGCCACGCTGCGGCGGGCGGGATCGCGGCGCTCCCCGGCCTCCTGGCCAAACGCTTCTTCGGGGTTCCGCTGCTGGTCACGGAGTACGGGGTCCAGCTCCGGGCCCACTACCTGGAGCACGCGGTGGACCCCCCGGCTCCCGGCGGGACGGGCGGGACGGGCGGAACCGGTGGGCGGGGAACCGCACCGCGGCCCGCCGTACGGGCCCTGCTCTCGGCCTTCCACATGCGGCTGGCCACCGAGATCTACGCCGAGGCCGACCTCCTCACCCCCGGCAACGCGCACGCCCGGCGCTGGCAGGAGCGCTGCGGCGCCACCCGCGACCGGCTGCGGACGGTGTACCCGGGGATGGAGGCGGACCGATTCGCCACCGTCGGCGAGGACCCGGACTGCGGGGACCCGGACACCCTGGTCTGGGTCGGCCGGATAGAGCCCGCCAAGGACCTGATCGCCCTGCTGCACGCCTTCGCCGAGGTGCGCCGGGCCGCGCCGGACACCCGGCTGCGGATCTTCGCCACCGCCGTGGTCCCCGGCTACCTCGCCGACTGCCGCTCCCTCGCCGCGCAGCTCTTCCCGGACGAGGCCGCCGACGCCGTCACGGTCGGGGAGAACCCCGTCACCTTCGAGGAGATCGGCGGACCCGAGGCCCCCTCGCCGGCCCACGCGTACGGCTCCGGGCGGGTGGTCGTGCTGTCCTCGGTGATCGAGGGCTTCCCGATCACGCTGGCCGAGGCGATGCTCTGCGGCCGGGCCACCGTCTCCACCGACGTAGGCGCCGTGTGCGAGGTCATCGGCGGTACGGGTCTGGTCGTCCCGCCGCGCAACCCGCGGGCGCTGGCCGACGCCTGCCTGTCGCTGCTGCGGGACCCCGAGCGGGCCCAGCGGCTCGGCGCGGCCGCCCGCGCGCGGGCCCTGGAGCTGTTCACCGTAGAGCAGAACGTGGCCGCTTTCCGGGAGATCTACCTCCAGCTGCTGGCCCGCGGACCGGCCCGGGCGGAGGGCGGGATCCCGTTCGAACAGCCCCCGGAGGCCCGGGTTCCGGGGCACTGGACGAGCCCGACGTGGGCGGGTCCGGGGGCGGACCGGACGGTCGTCCCGGGGCGGGGTGCGGGTTCCGCTTCGGCGCGGAGAGAGAGCGCGACGGCCCCGGGCGCGCAGACCCCGACCGGGACGGCCCCGGGCGCGCCGACCCCGGGCGCACACGCCGCGGGCGCGACGGCCCCGGGCGCGCCGACCGCAGGCATGACGACCGCAGGCATGACGACCTCGGGTGGGCAGACCGCCGGCATGACGGCCCCGGGTATGCAGACCGCGGGCGTGCAGGCCGCGGTCGCGGTGGTCCCGGGCGCGCAGGGCGCGGCCGCGACGGTCCCGGGCGCGCAGAACCCGAGTACGACCACCACCACGGCCACGGAGGCGACCGTATGACCCTGGACGAAGCCGCCCCCGTCGCCTCGGCCCCCCGCCGCAGGTCCGCCGGGGATCCCGTCAAGACCCTGCTGCACCGCCACCGGGCGCTCTGCGAGCGCGCCGTGGACCCGCTGGAGATCGCCGCCGGGCTGGAGGCGCAGGGCATCACCGACCGCACCGCCGCCCGCTTCCGGCACCGGGACGTGTTCTCGCTCGCCGAGGAGCTCTACGCCCGCACCCCGCGCGGGGACGAGCCGGCCGTGCCCTCCGTCGTCCGGCCCTCCGACGCCCGGGCATTACGGGGCTTCGGGTACGCCGTGCTCCCCGGGGCGCTCGCGCTCGGGGCGAGCGCCGCCGGAGTGCCGTTCGCCGCGCCCCTCGCCGTGCTCGTCACCGTCGCCGCCCTGGTGTGGCCCGCCCGGCCCGGGCGGCCCGCCGCAGGGCGGTTCCCGTACGCCGTGCTCCTGCTCGCCGCGGCCGCCGTCGGCTGGGCGGTGTACCGCGAAGGCGCCGCGCTCGGGGTCGGCCTCGCACTGGCCGCGGCCCCCGGACACCTGGTCGGCGCCGTGTTCGCCGGCCGCGCCCGGAGCCGGCTCGCCGGGAGCCGGGCCCTGGAGGACTTCGCCGACCGGGCCCGGCCGCTGCTCGTCGCGGCCGCCTCGGCCTTCGGCGCGGCCGCCGCGGGGGCGGCCGAGCTCGCCGGGACCCCGCTCGCCGTCGCCGTACCGCTCGCCGTGCTGCTGTTCCTGACCCGCCTGCTGCTCGGGCACGGGGCCCCGCGCGGGCCCGTCGCCGCAGCCCTGGTCCTCGCCCTGGTCCCGACCCCGCTGGCGGTGACCGCCGCCGCGGCGGGACTCCTCGTACACGCCGTCCTCGCGCTGTCCCGGGCGTCCGCGCACGCCCGGCCCTGAGCCCGGCCGCCCCGCCCCCCCATCCCGCCGCCGCTCTACGGAGCCGTACCCACCCCTACCCCCGATCCCCCCGACCACCGACCAAGGAGACACAGGATGACCGGCCAGCCAACCAACCAAGGGGACGCGCGATGAGGGTGCTGCTGATCGGAGCCAACGGATACCTCGGCCGCTACGTCGCCGACCGGCTGCTCGCAGATCCCGCCGTGCAGCTCACCGCGCTCGGCCGCGGCGACGACGCGGACGTCCGCTTCGACCTCGCCACCGGCAGCCCCGGCGCCCTCACCCGGTTCCTCGACGCCGTCCACCCCGGCGTCGTCATCAACTGCGCCGGGGCCACCCGCGGCGGGGCCCGGGAGCTGACCCGGCACAACACCGTCGCCGTGGCCACCATCTGCGAGTCCCTGCGGCGCAGCGGCTGCGGGGCCCGTCTCGTCCAGCTGGGCTGCGCCGCCGAGTACGGGCCCAGCCAGCCCGGATCGTCCACGGCCGAGGACGCCGTCCCGAGACCGGGCGGGCCGTACGGCGTCAGCAAGCTGGCCGCCACCGAGCTGGTGCTCGGGTCGGGGCTGGACGCAGTGGTGCTGCGGATCTTCTCGCCCGTCGGGCCCGGCACCCCCGCCGGATCCCCGCTCGGGCGGCTGGCCGAGGCGATGCGCCGCGCGATGCAGAACGGGGACGGCGAGCTCAAGCTCAGCGGGCTCGGCGTCCAGCGCGACTTCGTGGACGTACGGGACGTGGCGCGGGCCGTGCACGCCGCCTCGCTCTCGGCCGCCCAGGGCGTCGTCAACATCGGCACCGGGCGCGCGGTCCGGCTGCGGGACGCGGCGGCGGTGCTGGCCCGGGTCGCCGGGTACGGGGGCGCCCTGCACGAGCTGGACGTACCGCAGCAGGGCCAGCACGGGCCGGGCCACGGGCAGGGGCACGGCCACGGACCGGGTCACGGGCCCGGGCAGGGCCACGGTCACGGCCACGGCCTCCAGGGCGGCGGCCGGCCGCCGGGGCTCGCCGCCATCGGCTCCCCGCGCTCCGAGGCGACGGCCGAACAGCTCGCCGCCGGTGCGGTGACGCCCCCGTACCCGTACCCCGACGGCTGCGGCGCCTGGCAGCAGGCCGATGTGCGCACGGCCCGGGACCGGCTGGGCTGGCGGCCCCGGATCGGCCTGGAGGAATCCCTCGCGGACATCTGGATGGAGGCGGCGTGCCGCATCTGACGACCGCGGCCACGGCGGCCGCCGCGACCGAGGCGGGCCGCCTCGGCCTCGGCGTCCCCGGGTACGCCCACCCGCTGCTCGCGCCCGTCGAGTGGGCCGAGCTGACCCGGCCCGGGACCCCGCTGCACTGGACGGTGCTCAACGTCACGGACGGGCCGGGCGGCCGGCCCGACCCGCACTGCACGGAGGCCGCGGCCAAGCTCCGGGAGGCCGGCGGGACCGTCCTCGGCCATCTCGCGATGCGAGACGGTACCCGCTCGTTCGGCGAGCTGGTCTCCGACGCCCACCGCTTCCTCGACTGGTACCGGGTCGGCGGCTTCTACCTGGCCGAGGCCCCGGCGGACCGGGCCGAGCTGGCCGCCGTGCGCCGGGTCGCCGACACCCTGCGCAGCCTCGGCGAGGGCCTCCGTATCGTGCTGGGACACGGCACGCACCCGTATGAGGGCTACGCGGAGGCCGCCGACCAGCTGGTCACCTTCTCCGGGGCGTGGGCCGACTACCGCTGGTCGCAGGTGGCGGAATGGACCGCCGAGCACCCGCACGAGCGCTTCTGCCACCTGGTCCACGGGGTGCCGCGGACACATCTGGAGGAGGCCGTCCGGATCGCCCGCTGGCAGGGCGCCGGCACGATCTGGTTCACCGACCGGGGCGGGGACGCAGGCCGCGATCCGTGGGCCTCGATGCCCGCGTACTGGGACGAAATCGTCTCGCGGATCGGACCGGGTGTCTCGGAATGAAGAAGGGCGTGGCAGTGTTACGGGAAGAACCACCGTTAAGACTTAACCATCTACGGAGTCCCCGTGTCGCTGCCACCCCTGGTCGAGCCAGCTGCTGAGCTCACCGTTGACGAGGTCCGTCGGTACTCCCGCCACCTGATCATCCCGGACGTCGGGATGGACGGCCAGAAGCGCCTGAAGAACGCCAAGGTGCTGGCCGTGGGCGCGGGCGGCCTCGGCTCCCCCGCCCTCATGTACCTGGCCGCGGCCGGCGTCGGCACGCTGGGCATCGTGGAGTTCGACGAGGTCGACGAGTCGAACCTCCAGCGCCAGATCATCCACAGCCAGGCGGACATCGGCCGCTCCAAGGCCGAGTCGGCTCGCGACAGCGTGCTGGGCATCAACCCGTACGTGAACGTGGTCCTTCACGAAGAGCGGCTCGAAGCCGAGAACGTGATGGAGATCTTCAGCCAGTACGACCTCATCGTCGACGGCACGGACAACTTCGCCACGCGCTACCTCGTCAACGACGCCTGCGTGCTGCTGAACAAGCCGTACGTGTGGGGCTCGATCTACCGCTTCGACGGCCAGGCCTCGGTCTTCTGGTCCGAGCACGGGCCGTGCTACCGCTGCCTGTACCCGGAGCCCCCGCCGCCGGGCATGGTTCCGAGCTGCGCCGAGGGCGGCGTGCTGGGCGTGCTCTGCGCGTCCATCGGGTCCATCCAGGTGACGGAGGCCATCAAGGTCCTCACGGGCATCGGCGAGCCGCTGGTCGGCCGCCTGATGATCTACGACGCCCTGGAGATGCAGTACCGCCAGGTCAAGGTCCGCAAGGACCCCGACTGCGCGGTCTGCGGTCCGAACGCGACGGTCACCGAGCTCATCGACTACGAGGCCTTCTGCGGCGTCGTGTCGGAGGAGGCCCAGGAGGCGGCGCTCGGCTCCACGATCACTCCGAAGCAGCTCAAGGAGTGGATCGACAACGACGAGCCGATCGAGATCATCGACGTCCGTGAGAAGAACGAGTACGAGATCGTCTCGATCCCCGGCGCGAAGCTGATCCCCAAGGGCGAGTTCCTGATGGGCACCGCCCTCCAGGACCTCCCGCAGGACAAGCGCATCGTCTTGCACTGCAAGACGGGTGTCCGCAGTGCGGAAGTCCTCGCGGTCCTGAAGTCCGCGGGCTTCGCGGACGCGGTGCATGTGGGCGGCGGCGTGATCGGCTGGGTCCACCAGATCGAGCCCGAGAAGCCGGTCTACTAGAACGGTCGAGAAGGCCCTTACCCCGCGGGCGGGGTAAGGGCCTTCTCTCTTGCTAGGCCGGGGTGCAGACGGTGTTGCCGGGGGGCACCTTCCCGTCGAGCAGGTAGTTGTTCACCGCGGCCTGCACGCACTTGTCGCCGCTGTTGTAGGCGCCGTGCCCCTCGCCCTTGTACGTGAGCTCCACGCCGACGCCGGGCCCGAGCCGCTCCACCATCTTGCGGGCGCCCTCGTACGGGGTGGCCGGGTCGCCGGTGTTGCCGATCACCAGGATGGGCGCGGAGCCGGGGGCGGAGACGTCCGGGGTCTCCCAGGCGCCCGGGACGGGCCAGTCGGTGCAGCTCATCAGGGCCCAGCCGAGGAAGTCCCCGAAGACGGGGGAGGCGGTGCGGAAGGAGGGCAGCTTCGCCTTCGTCTGCGCCAGCGTGAACCGGCCCTTGGAGTCGGCGCAGTTGATCGCCGTGTTGGCCGAGCCGATGTTGCTGTAATGGCCTTGCTGGTCGCGGCCGTTGAGCGCGTCGGAGAGCGCCATAAGCAGCTGCCCCTGCCCGCCGTCGGCCTCGTCGAGCCCCTGCTCCAGCAGCGGCCACAGCTCCTTGGAGTACAGGGCCTGGGCGATGCCGTTGGTGGCGGCGGAGTCGGTGAGCATCCGGCCGCCGATGCCGGGGATGGGCTTGTCGGCCAGGCTCTTCTGGAGCTTGATGATGTTGTCCTCGATCTCCTTGGCGGTGCTGCCCTGGAGCCGGCACTCGTCGCCGCGGTTCACGCAGTCCTGCGCGAAGTTGCCGAGGGCGAGCTGGAACCCCTTGGCCTGGCCGAGCGCTCCCTCCTCGGAGGTCTGGGTCGGATCGACGACGGCGTCGAAGACGGCCCGGCCGACGTTCTTGGGGAAGAGGTGGGCGTAGACCCCGCCGAGCTCGGTGCCGTAGGAGATCCCGAAGTAGTTCAGCTTCTCGTCGCCGAGGGCCTGCCGGATCCGGTCGAGGTCGCGGGCGGCGTTCTCGGTGCCGACGTGGGGCAGGAGGTGCCCGGACTTGTCCTTGCAGGCCTTCTGGTACTTCTCCAGATTCCCGACGAAGGCCTGTTCCTCTTGGGGCGTCTCGGGCGAGGAATCCTGTGCGTAGTAGGCGTCGAGCTGCTTGTCGTTCTCGCACAGGACGGGAGCGCTGCGCCCCACCCCGCGCGGGTCGAAGCTCACGAGGTCGTACCGCGCCCGCAGGGCCTCGTACTCCTTGGCGGCGCCGGGCAGCGTACTGATCCCGGACCCGCCGGGCCCGCCGAAGTTGAACACGAGCGAGCCGAGCCGTTTGCTCTTGTCCCGGGCCTTGGCCCGGATCAGCGCGAGCGGAATCGTCTCGCCCTCGGGCTTGGCGTAGTCGAGGGGCACGTGGAGCGTGGCGCACTCCCAGTCCTTGGGCGGCGCCTGCCCCCCGCCTTCGGCGACATCGGGAGCCTCGCACTCCCCCCACTTCAGCGGCGCGGCCCCGGGGGTCCCCCCGGCCTCGGGCTTGCCCTCACCACTGTCGGAACACCCGCTGACCCCGGCCAGCCCGAGAGCAACGACAACGGCCACGGCACCCCGCACCAAGTTTCGACCCATACCCCCATCCTGCGTGCCCCCCGCACCCCCCGCCCCCGCGCTGACCCGTTCGGGGACGGTGCCAACTGGCCTATTCGAGGCTGTCGGCGGCTTGGAGAGCCTCTACGACGCAGGCAAGTAGTTCCGCGTCCGACACGTCGCCCTCTTCTCTCAGGGACGGGTCGATCGGATAGTCGTCCAATGCATAGAACACTATGTTGAAGATGCGCGAGAGTTTCTCCCCGACACGTTCGCCGCGCTCCAGCGATGTGCGGCGAGCAGCCAGCCACAAGGTGGCAAACATTGCTGGCGTGATGGCGCCGGCTGAGAGGGACCTCATCAGTTCGAGTTGCTCACCGGCGGCGGAATGCGCGGGCGTAGAGTACGGTTTTCCAAATTCCCTGTGGCTCGCCGGTGATTCGTCCCACAATATCAGCTCGGCAGGTACATTGATGGATGTGCGTTTCGTGAATCGGCGGAAATTGACTACAGCCTGAGCGACCCCTTCTGGAACGGTTTTCCTGATGAATTTCTCATCCCCGGCCATGAGGGCATACCCGGCAGCTGTGAGGAGGACTCCCGAAAAATCTGGGAGGGCGATGAGGGTATCTTCGTCTGGCCATGGACTGTGCCAAATGTCGCATGTCGAATTCGTTGAAATTGTGATGAACGGGGAGGCCTGTATGTCCGGCAGGATGGGCCCGGCGAGCACGTGATCAAATCCGCTACTCTTCGATGCCTCAAGGACCCGGCGGACTAGTCTGGCGCCGAAATTCCCCGATACGGGAAAAGGTACGACCTTCCTGGCTCTTTGGTGCAGCCACTCGGCGCGAAACGTTCCACCCGACATGACGCTTGCGGCGAAGCCCGCTCCTTGCTTGATGTGTCGATTTTCTTCGCTCACCACAGGAATGCCTTATCCACGATGTCGGAGAACTGGAGTTCGCTGAGCTTGTAAGCGGTGCGGACGCGTCCGTCGGTATGTAGCATCACCATCTTCCTTTCCGAATCGATGAACCCAACGGCGATGTCCCCGTTCTTTCTGTAGTGGAATCGATAGATCTTCGTGTCGGGATCATTCATATGATCCCTTAGTTCCTGCTCGAACCGCTTAAGATTTTTCCCGTTGAGGTTCCCGGGCTCCTCCATGAAATCTTTGGCGTGTGCATGAAACTTCTTGCTCATGATCTTTTGGCTTGAGAAGTCTGCCTTCTCCTGCCACTTGTCCTTCAAGCATGGGGCCAGGCCCAGCGGGTCTGACCACGTGTAGGGGTTGGTGACGTAGGTGGTCGGGCTCGGGGCCGGGGTGAGGCCCAGGGGGTCCGGGGAGAGGTAGCGGGCCGTTTCGGGGTCGTACGTGCGGAAGTAGTTGTGGTGGAGGCCGGACTCCGGGTCGTAGTACTGGCCCGGGAAGCGGAGCGGGGTGTAGGCCGTCGCGTCGCTGTTCCAGGTTGTGGTGCCCCACAGGGTGGTGCGGGTGCGCCACGCCGTCGTGCCGTCTTCGGCGAGGAGCTGGGTCGGGGTGCCGACCAGGTCGGTGACGATCGCGAAGAAGCGGTCGTCGATTTCCGCCTGTTCGAGGCGTTCCGTCTGGGTGAGGGGGTGCAGGCCCTCATGGGTCCAGGTGAGGGTTACGCCCCCGGTGGTCTGCTCGCAGAGGGTCGTGCCGTCCCAGGTGAAGAGGACTTCCTCTGCCACTGTGCCGTCTTCCGACAGGCGTCGCTTGGCGGTGCGGCGGCCCAGGGCGTCGTACGTGTACCGCCACCGCGTGCCGTCCGGGGTGGTGACCTCCGTCAGCTGGTCTTCCGCGTTCCATTCGTAGCGCCAGGTGTCCGGCTTGCGGGAGAGGCGGGTCTTCTGGCGGAGGGTGACGCGGCCCAGGGCGTCGTGTTCGTAGCGGATCGAGCCCGCGTGGGTGATGCGGGTGCCCGTGTACGTGCGCTCGCCCACCGCCTCCGCGCCCGGGTGGCGGGTCGGCCAGGAGGCGTGCGTCTGGTTGCCGGCCTCGTCGTACGCGTACCGCTCCGACCAGGACGTCGCCTCCACCGTCGTGACGCGGGCCGCAGCGTCGAGCGTGAAGGTGCGGGGGCCGGTGACCGAGTCGTCGATGCCGGTCAGGTAGCCGTCGGCGCGGTAGCTGTAGCCGCGCCGCTGGAGGGTGCGGCCGTCCTGGCCCACGACCGACTGCGCGGTCCGGCGGCCCATGTCGTTGTACTCGTGGGTGAGGGAGAGCAGCGGGTTCAGCGTGCGGGTCAGTTCCTGGCCCGCCGCGTCCCGGTCGAAGCTCAGCGTGCGGCCCGCGGTGGTGAGCGTCGAGCGCCTGCCCGCCGCGTCGTACGTCCATGAGGACTCCGACCCCGTGGGGGTGGTGCGGTGCGTGCGGCGGCCCAGCGCGTCGTACCCGTACGTGAGCGTGCGGCCGTCCACCGTCTCCGAGACCAGCCTGGCCGCCTCGTCGCGGAGCCAGGTGACCGTCGCGTCCGGGGAGACCGCGGTCGCGAGGGCGTCGAAGGAGTCGTACGCGTACGACGTGACCCGGCCGGCGGCGTCCTTGCGGAGCACCTGGCCGAGTGCGTTGTGCTCGTACTCCGTCGTCTCGCCCACCGCGTTGGTGCGTGCGCTGAGGCGGCCGGCGCCGTCGTAGCCGTACGTGAGGGTGCGGCCGTCGAAGTCCGACTCGGTGGCCAGGCGGCCCGCAGGGTCGTACACCCCGCCCACCGGGTCCGTGTGGGTCAGGCAGTTGCCCTCACCGTCGTACGTCCACGACTCCGTGCTGCCGTCGGGGTTCAGACGGTGCAGCAGGCGACCTTCGACGCTCCATGTGAAGTACGTGGTGCTGCCGAGTGGATCGGTGACGGCGACAGGGCGGCCGAAGGCGTCGCGGACGTACTGAGTCGTCGCGCCCAGCGGGTCCGTCGTCGATACCACCTGGCCCGCCGGATCCGAGCGCACTGTCGTCGTCTGGCCCAAGGCGTCCGTCACCGCCGCCAAGTGGCCGCGCACGTCGTACGAGAACCGGGTCGTGATGCCGGACGGATCGGTGACGGAGGTGCGGTTTCCGTGGTCGTCGTACGTCTGGCGGGTCACCCGGCCGTCCGGGTGGACGACTTCGACGGGCAGGCCCAGGGCGTCGTACGCCGCGTGGATCTCGCGGCCGTCCGGGCGGACCACCGCAGTGAGCCGGCCCTGTTCGTCGTAGCGGAAACGGGTGGTGTGGCCGAGCGGGTCGGTGCGGGAGAGCAGGCGGTTGAACCGGTCGTGCTCGAAGCGCGTCGTCGCGCCCGTGGGGTCGATCTCCGCGGTGATCTGGGCGCGGTCATTGACCAGGAAGTGGGTGCGGTGGCCCAGGGAGTCGATGAGGGTGGTGCGGCCCGGCTCGTAGGTGAAGCGGACGTCGAGGTGGCCGTTGGTGCCGGACTGGGCGATGCAGCGGTGCTGCTCGTCGTAGACGTAGTCGAAGTGGCGGTCGTTGGTGTCGGTCCACGAGGTGATCCGGCCCAGCGCGTCGTAGCCGAAACGCAGGGGGCGGCCCGAGGAGTTCGTGACGTCCGTGAGGTGGCCGTCCGTGTAGCCGTAGCGGAGGACTTGGGTGCCGTCCGCCAGGGCCAGCCCGGTTATTCGGCCGTCCGACGACGTCAGGCGCAGCTCGTGGCCGCCGCTGTGGGAGACGGCGTTCGGGGCGCCGGACTCGTCGTACGAGAAGGCGATCCAGGCGCCGCCCCGGTCGTCGACCTGCAGCAGCGCGCCGTCCTCCGCGAAGTGGCGGACGTGGCCGGAATCGGGGTCGGTCACCGTGTACGCGCCGTCGGCGTCGAGGACCAGCGGCCAGCGATGGCCGTGGGACGGGAGGACGGCGGTCCCCGGCTCGGGGGTCGGGTAGGCGAGCAGGCTTCCGTCCTCGCGGACGAAGACGATGCCTTCCTCGTCGATCTCCAGGCGCTGGTCGACCGTACTGGCCCAGGTCGGACCGAACTATCGGCCCGAGCGGTACGAGGATTCGAAGGTGCGGTTGAAGACCAGCGGCAGCGAGCCGGGCAGCACGAGGTCGGTCTGAGGGAGGATCATCCGGCCCGTCGCCATGTCGACCGGGTCCTCGCGGCAGGTCAGGTCCTCCCTCTTGGCGCGCGCCGCAGCTTCTTGTTCGGCCTTCTGCGCCGCGCGCGTCGCCTCCTTCCGGGCCGCGTTCTCCGCGCCCGTCTCCGCGGCACGGGTACCCGTACGGGCGGCTGTGCGGGCGGCCCCGCCGGCGCCCTTGGTGCCGATGAATTCCGGGGCGAGGCGGCCCCAGCCCTCGCTCGCGTCGCCTTCGAAGCTGTCGAGTACGGCGCCGGGGATGCGCTCCGGGTGCGAGGCCGTGGAGACGAGACCCGCCAGGGTCATGTTGAGGTGCTGCGCGTACTCGGCTGGGTGTGTGAGGTTGTACGGGTCCGCCGGGTTGAGGCCGCGGGCGAAGTTCAGCAGGTCCGCCGTGCCCTTCACGACCCCGCCCGTGAAGTGGGTGAGCTCGACGGCCTGGGCACCCTCGTGGTCGAGGAAGCCGGACCAGGCCCGCTCCATCGCGGGCGGTTTGGCCGGGGCGTGCTCCAGAGCGGTCTCCAGCACCTTCTGGACTGCCGAGGCGATCTCATCACGCTGACGGCGGGCCTCGTTCAGGATCTCCTGGGCCCGTTTGCGGTCCGCCGCGCCCACGTCACCCGGGACGGTCGGCTTCAGGCCGGGATCGTGACCGGCCTTGGCGGCGGCCTCGTACTCCTTGGCCTTGGTCTCGTAGGCGGCGTCCGCGTCCTTCGTGGCCTTGTCGCCCTTCTTGTAGAGGTTGACCGCCTCTCCCGCCTGCTGCTGCGCCCACTGGACCGTCTCCGTGTACCGGGCCAGCGCGCCGGCGGCGGCCTCGCAGGCGTCGGCCGCCCGGAGCCAGTCCGTCGGATGCATCGCGAACTTCTCCCGGAAGGCGTCGGCCGCCGCGCCCTTCCAGTGGCCCGAGTCCAGGGCGCGCATGCCCTCGCCGACCCGGTCGAACGCCGTCTGGAAGTCCCTGAAGTGTTTGGCCGATTCCCGGATCGCGGAAGGTGAGCCGTGGATCAGTTCGTTGGCCTCCTCGGTCTGGCCGAGTTGCTGCTCACCCACCGTGGCGCCGAGGTTGGAGGCGGCGTTGTCGCCCCAGTCCTCGACCTTGTCCGCCGCGCCGTGCGCGCCGACGTAGTCGAGGGCACCGCCGATTCCGTCGGTGGCCTTGTCGATGCCCGCACCGGCGACCTTCTTCGCGGACTCCCAGCCGTCGTCAAGCTTGTCCAGGCCCTTGTTGACCAGGCTGCCCCAGTCCGCCATCAGTGCTCACCCTCCGGCAGCGCCTCGGGCGCCGGGCCGACCATGTCCTCCACCACCGTGTTCATCTCGTCGCGCAGTCCGGCCGCGCCGAGGACCTGGTTGGAGAGCAGGATGTCGGAGCTGTTTGCGTCGCGGATCGCGGTCTTCCAGGCCTCCTTGGTGCCCTCGGTGGCCCGTTCGTAGGACTCGCCGCTGTAGTCCGCGTCGCGGACCTGGGTGTACGGATTGTCGGAGAGGACGTCGTCCCAGCTCTTCGCGGTGATGTCCGCCTCGGAGGCGTACGGGTTGCCCATCATGGCGTTCGTGCCCACCTTGAACGCGCCCTGGACGTACTGGTCCTGCTCGTGTACGAGACCCGCCGACAGGCCGACGTCGAACGCGAAGGTGTTCCCCTGCTGGACGAGCGAGCGCACCCCCCACTCCCAGCGCTCGCAAAATGTCCTGAGGGTGGAGGTCAGACCTTCGTGACCCGTCTGCATGCCCGACAGGCCGAGCTCGGAGAATCCGCGGCCCATGCCCGCGGTGCCGACCGAGCCGACCTCCTTAAGCTCGGCCAGCGTTTCCGTGATGCCGCGCGCTATCAGCCCGAGAGCCTCTTTCGAGACGTCCAGATCCGGCTGGTCCCCGCTCACGCCGCCACCTGCCCGTCCAGTGCCGCCGCATCCGGCACGATGCCGCGCAACGGAGGAAGCACCACCCCGTCGGGGCCGGCCGCGTCCAGTGCCACCCCGCACGGGAAGTCCAGGGCCGGGACCAGCTCGTCCAGCAGCCGGGCGCCCGTGATGCGCCGGTAGGGCCACTCGCGTTCGGCCTCGTCCCGTGCCACCGCGAACCGGGCCAGCGCCTCCTCGTCGGAGAACGCGCAGATCCAGTCCAGGCCTCCGAGTCCGGCCGTCCACAGCCCGCCGCGCTCGTCCAGCGGTACGAGCACCACCCGGTGGGGGAGGAGTTGGTGGGCTGCCAGGGGTTCGCCCATCGGGCCCACGGCCCGCCGCGTCGGCCTGGCGCCCGGCGCTGACCCGCCCGCTGTACTTCCTAGATGGCCTCTTTCCGGGTCAGGTAGTTGAAGGACAGCCAGCCCGGCAGGACCGGGAGCCAGAACGTCATCAGGCGGAACAGGAGCACCGCCGAGATGGCGACCTCCTTCTCCAGGCCCGCCGCGATCAGCCCCAGCGTCAGCGTCGTCTCCACCGCGCCGATACCGCCCGGCGTCGGCGCCGCCGACCCCAGCGCGTTGCCCGCCAGGAACACCACCGCGATGCTCGCGTAGCTGATGGCCTGGCCGCCGCCGAACGCCCGGATCGACGCGTCCAGGCACATCACGAAGCAGCCGGTCAGCAGCAGCATGCCGCCGATGCCCGTCATCAGCTTCTGCGGCCGCTGCAGCACGTCCAGCATGCGCGGCACCACACCCGCGAACAGCGCCCGCACCCGCGTCGCCACGAACTTCCGCAGGAACGGCACCGCCGTCACCACCAGCACCAGCACCGCCACCGTCAGCAGACCCGCGATGACCGTCCGGGACGGCGTCATCTCCGGGGTCTTCTCGGTGCCCGTCAGGTAGCCGAAGGCCAGCAGCAGCAGGACGTGGCTCGCCAGACCGAACAGCTGCGAGGCACCCACGCTCGCCACCGCCAGCCCCGGCCGGATCCCGGCCCGCTGCAGGAACCGCGTGTTCAGCGCGACACCGCCGACCGCCGCCGGCGCCACCAGTTTCACGAACGACCCCGCCACCTGCGCGACGACCGTCCGCAGGAACGACACCCGCTCCGGCACGAACCCCAGCAGGCTCATCGCCGCCGCGAAGTAGGTGAGCGCCGAGAAGGCCAGCGCGGCCCCCACCCAGCCCCACTGCGCCTCGCCGACGACCGTCGCGAAGTCCACGTGCGCCAGCTGCGTGAGCAGGAAGTACGCGCCGAACGCGCCCGCGATGAACGACACCAGCGTGCGCGGCCGGATCCGCTCCAGCCGGGCCGGCTCCACCGGCGCCTGCGGGCGGATCAGCAGCACCTGCCGGCGGATCTGGCTCAGCAGGTCCTCCTCGCGGGCCCCGTCGAGGGCGTCGTCCAGCGCCTTCTTCTCAGCCTTCTTCTCCGCGGCCGTGCTCGTCGCCGACTTGGCTCCCGCCGACTTGGCACCCGCCTCGCGCGCCGCCTTCGCCGCCCGCGAGGACTCCAGTACGGCCTCCCGCTGCCGGTCGGCCCGCTCCCGCGCCAGCCTGCGCAGCGTCGCCCGCGTGGAGCGGCTCAGCGCGATCGGCTGGAGCAGCGGCAGGCAGTCCGCCACCGCGTCCGGGCCGAGCACCGACACCGCCGAGGCCACCGAGCGCTCCGCGCCGATCCGCAGCCCGAGTGTGGTCAGCAGCTGCGCGATGTCCATCCGGAGCACCAGGTCCCCGGCCGCGATCTCGCCGCCGCGCAGGTCGGTGAGGACGACATTGCCGGAACGATCCACCACGAGCGCGTCGCCGGTCAGCCGCCGGTGGGCGATCCGCCGCGACTGTAGGGCCCGTACCTGCATCCACGTGTTGCGGGTCAGGCCGTCGGTGATCTCCTCGTCGGCGAGCGCGTCGAGGGGCCGGCCGTCCAGGTGCTCGTACACGAGCATCACGGCGTCCGGGCCGAGCTCGGACGTGGCGATCAGCTTCGGCGCGTTGGCCCCGGCAGCGATGGCCGCGTACGCGAGGAGCGCCTCCTGCTCCAGCGCCTGGCGGAGAGACTGGAGGCTGCGCCGCGTCGTGATGCCGCGCAGGGTGAGCCGGCGCCAGACCCGGTAGAAGAACCCGTGCGCCTGCTGCTCGCGGTCGACGACCGTGACGTCGAGCGGCGGGCCGTCCTCCAGCGTGACGTGGTAGCGCCGGCCCCGGTCGCTGACCTCCGAGGCGTCGGCGCCGTCCGGGAGTTCCGCGCGCATGGCGCTGACCGGCTTGAAGCCGACCCGGCGCAGGCCGGCCAGCAGGGTCTGCCCGGTGGGGCGGACGTTGGGCGAGCCGACGGCGTACAGGGTCCCGTACGCGACGCTCCAGCCGATCAGCACGGTCAGGATGATCGAGAACGGGGTGGTGTACCCGCTGACCAGCATCGCGAAGGCGTCGAGCAGCAGGACCACCCACAGCGCGACCCGCCAGCGCGGCCTGCGGGTCATGCCGACGGCGGTCATGTACGCGATGACGGGCGCGAGGTAGCCGTGCACCGGGTCGGTGATGGGGCCGCCGACGCTGGTGGCACGGGTGAGGGCGTCCTGGATGGTGTCGGAGGCGGCCTGGGAGACCCACAGGTCGGTGGCCAGGGTCACGCCGTGCGCGAGGACGGCGGCGAGCACGCCGTCGGCGATGCGCAGTCCGTCCCGTTTGATCAGCCGCTCGATGGCGAAGGCCACGGGCACGAGCAGCACGGCGATGCTGGACACCAGCCCGGCGACCTTGATCAGCAGATCGGGGGCGGCGCCGGTGCCCTGGCTGATGTCGGCTTCGAGGCCGGCGGTGGTGCGGTGGGCGAAGGCGGCGATGGCGAGGACGACGGCGATGCCGAGGACGCCGACGAGGAGGCGTACGAGGTCGGAGGGGCGGTGGACGCGGGCGGCGAGCAGCGGCTCGTCGACCTCGACCTGGTCCGCTGACGCGGAGGCGCGCCCGTGCGGCCCGTCGGCGTCGGCCGCGGGCGCCTTCCCGGCCTTGGCCCGGGCCCGGGGTTCGCCCGTGACACCGGCCCCGGCGTCGGGCTCGGGTGTGCCTCCGGGGCCGGCTCCGGCTCCGGTTCCGGGCGCGGGCGTGGCCCGGCCGGGGGGCTCGTCGGGGAGCTTCCCGGACCCGGGGTGCGGGTCTGGGCGCGTGCTGTCGTCCTCAGCCGCGCCGTCCGGAGGGCTCACACCCTGCTCCTTCGTCGTCACTTCCGTCTCTTCTTGATCACGTATCACCAGTCACCGCCCGGAAGATGGTGGCACGGACCGACGCAAGGGCGGGGCATCAGGGTGCGCGCCGGTACGGAAGGAAACCTTCCGGGAACCGGTCCGTGATGTACGGCACCATGGGCGCAATGAGCGAAGAGCTGCCCGCGTACGCGGAGCGGGTGCTGGAGGTGGCCGAGCGGATTCCGCCCGGCCGGGTGATGACGTACGGGGACGTCGCCGAATGGCTCGGCGAGGGCGGACCGCGCCAAGTCGGGCGCGTGATGGCCCTGTACGGGGGAGCCGTGCCCTGGTGGCGCGTGGTCCGGGCGGACGGCCGGCCGCTGCCCGGCAGCGAGATCCGGGCCCTGGAGCACTACCGGACGGAGGCCACCCCGCTGCGGCTGACCGCCGGCGGCGAGGCCCGGCTGAACATGCCGCGGGCGCGCTGGGACGGTCGGGAGGAGAACGCCGCACGGGACGAGGGTCACATCTGACAGCTTCGGCCATGCGGGGCCGGGGCGGGCGGTCGAGCGCCCGTACGGGCGACGGTGCGCGGACCCTCCGTCCCCACCTCGGGGAACTGCGCGGGACCCGGCGGTTGCCGTAGCGTTGCCCCTTCGGCTTCGGCAGGCGCGGCGGCGGCCACGGTGACCGCGGCACCCGAAGCAACGGCAGGAACCGCAGTATCCGCAGTATCCGCAGTATCCGCAGACCCACCAGGACCGGCACCCCACGTGATCACCTCTCCATCCGACCGCACCGAGCGGCGGCGTACGCGGACCCCTGACGCGTACCGCCTCGTGCGCACCGGGCCGCAGCGGGTGGATCCCCCTGTTCTGGACGCAGCGCAGCAGGCGGTGGTTGACCACACCGACGGCCCGCTCCTCGTCCTGGCCGGACCGGGTACCGGGAAGACGACCACGCTGGTCGAGGCGGCCGCGGCCCGGGTCGAGGCCGGGGTGGACCCGGCCCGGATCCTGATCCTCACCTTCAGCCGCAAGGCGGCGGTGGAACTGCGCGACCGGGCCGCCCTGCGGCTCGGCGGGGCGCGGGCTCCGCAGGCCACCACCTTCCACTCCTTCTGCTACGGACTGGTCCGCGCCCACCAGGACACCGACCTGTTCGCGGATCCGCTGCGCCTGCTGTCGGGCCCGGAGCAGGATGTGATGGTCCGCACCCTGCTGGACGGCCAGCGCCAGATCCGCTCCATCCGCTGGCCGGACGATCTGCGGGCCGCGCTGACCACGCGCGGCTTCGCGGACGAGGTCCGCGCGGTGCTCGCCCGCGCCCGCGAGCTGGGCCTCGGCCCGGCGGCGCTGGACGCGTTCGCGACCCGGCTGGGCCGCCCGGACTGGAAGGCGGCGGCCGCGTTCCTGTCGGAGTACCTGGACGTCCTGGACATGCAGGGCACGCTGGACTACGCGGAGCTCGTGCACCGGGCCGTCCTCCTGGCGGAACGCACTCCGTCGCTCACCGGGTCCTACGACGTGATCTACGTGGACGAGTACCAGGACACGGACGCCTCCCAGCTGCGGCTGCTGCGCGCCCTGGCCGGCCCGGCGGGCACGCTGATCGCCTTCGGCGACCCGGACCAGTCGATCTACGCCTTCCGCGGGGCCGACATCAACAACATCCTGGACTTCGAGGGCTCCTTCCCGGGCGCGGCGGTCCACGCCCTGACGGTGGGCCGCCGCTCGGCCGCGAACCTCCTGGCGGCCACCCGCTTCCTGACCACCCGTATGCCGGTCCCGCGCCTCCCCTCGGCGGCGGTCCGCGCCCACCGGGCCCTGGCCCCGGTCCGCGAGGGCGGCGGGGTGGAGGTGTTCACGTACCCCACGGCCGGCGCCGAACTGGACAACATCGCCGACATCCTGCGCCGGGCGCACCTGGAGGACGGCGTGCCGTGGCAGGACATGGCCGTCCTGGTCCGCTCCGGAGGCCGCACCCTCCCGGCGATGCGCCGGGCCCTGATCTCGGCGGGAGTCCCGGCGGAGACGGACGGTACGGACACCCCCCTGCGCCACGAACCGGCGACGACCCCCCTCCTGACGGCCCTCCGCACGGCCGCCACCCCGATCCCGGCGCCCGCGGACCGCGAGCCCGACACCACGCCGACCGCTCCGCAGCGGGCCGGCGACCCGGTGGTGCCGGCGCCCCGGGACCCGGGCGCCGCCGACGCGGCAGCGGTCCGGGAACCTGCCGACGGCGCCGAATCCCCCGCCGCGCCCGCCGAGGGCGCCGGCGAAGGCGCAGGCGAAGACGAAGGGTGGATCGGGGTCGAGGCGGCGCTGGCGCTGCTCACCTCGCCGCTCGGCGGGATGGACGCCGCCGATCTGCGGCGGCTCGGCCGGGCCCTGCGCGACGAGGAGCGGGCCGCCGGCATCAAGGTGCCGGCCCCCTCCGACGTCCTGCTCGCCCGCGCACTCGCCGAGCCCGAACGGCTCACCGCCCACGACCCCGCGTACGCCCGCGGAGCGCAGCGCCTCGGGATGCTCCTGCGCAAGGCCCGCGAGCTCCTCCAGGGCGGCGGCACCGCCGAAGAGGCCCTCTGGATCCTCTGGGAGGGCACCCCCTGGCCCCAGCGCCTGGAGCGCGGCGCCCGCCGCGGCGGCGCGGCCGGCCGCAACGCCGACCGCGACCTCGACGCCGTCTGCGCGCTCTTCGACACCGCCGCCCGCGCCGAGGACCGCACCGGCGGCCGCGGCGCCCTCAACTTCCTGGAACAGCTCGAAGCCGAGGACATCGCCGCCGACACCCTCACGACCCGGACCACCCGCTCCGAGGCCGTCCGCCTCATGACCGCCCACCGCTCCAAGGGCCTGGAGTGGTCCCTCGTCGTCGTGGCCGGCGTACAGGAAGGGCTCTGGCCCGACCTGCGCCGCCGCGGCTCCCTCCTCGAAGCGGACCGCATCGGGCCGGGCGGGCTCGCCGAGCCGCTCACCCCCGGCGCGCTCCTCGCCGAGGAGCGCCGCCTCTTCTACGTCGCCGCCACCCGCGCCCGCGACCGCCTCGTCGTCACCGCCGTCAAGGCCCCCGCCGAGGACGGCGACCAGCCCTCCCGCTTCCTCACCGAGCTCGGGGTCACCCCGAAGGACGTCACCGGCCGCCCCCGGCGCCCCCTCGCCGTCCCCGCGCTCGTCGCCGAACTGCGCGCCACCACCGTCGACCCCGACGCCTCTCCCGCGCTCCGCGAGGCGGCCGCCCGACGCCTCGCCCGCCTCGCCGCGCTCACCGACCAGGACGACCGCCCGCTGGTCCCCGCCGCGCACCCGCAGCGCTGGTGGGGGCTGTACGAGCCCACCGCCTCGGCCGTACCGCTGCGCGACCGGGACCGGCCCGTCGCCCTCTCCGGCTCCGCCCTGGACCAGCTCGCCAACACCTGCTCCCTCCAGTGGTTCCTCGGCCGCGAGGTCAAGGCCGACGCCCCCTCCACCGCGGCCCAGGGCTTCGGCAACGTCGTCCACGTCCTCGCCGACGAGGTCGCCTCCGGCCGCACCCCCGCCGACCTGGCCGTCCTGATGGAACGCCTCGACTCCGTCTGGGACGCCCTCGCCTTCGACGCCCCCTGGAAATCCCGCCAGGAGAAGGACAACGCCCGCGCCGCCCTGGAGCGCTTCCTGCGCTGGCACACCACCGACCGCGGGGGCAGGGCCTCCGTGGCCACGGAGCACGCGTTCGACGTCACGCTCGAAGCGGGTGACCACACCGTCCGGATCCGGGGTTCCATGGACAGGGTCGAAGCGGACCCCCAGGGGCGCGCGTACGTGGTCGACTTCAAGACCGGCAAGGCCGCGCCCACGAAGGACGAGGTCGCACGCCACCCCCAGCTCGCCGTGTACCAGCTCGCCGTACGCGAGGGCGCCGTCGACGAGGTCTTCGACGGGGTGCGCCCCGAGGCGGGCGGCGCCGAGCTCGTGCAGCTGCGCCAGGGCGCCGCCCAGCGGGACGGCGGCGAGACGGTGCCCAGGATCCAGGCGCAGCAGCCGCTGAACGGCGAATGGGTCGGCGACCTCCTCGCCACCGCGGCCGGCCGGGTCCTGGATGAGCGATTCGCGCCCGCCACCGGAAAGCACTGCGACCACTGCTCCTTCCGCAGCTCGTGCAGCGCACGGCCGGAGGGCCGCCAGACGGTGGAGTGAAGCGGGCCGTTCGACGGCCGGCGGCCCGCCGGTGATCGACCGGCCGGTGAGACGGCGGCCGGGAGTGTCGGTGGGTCCGGCTAGCCTCTTCACGTGTCCGCGCGTCCGTCCGTCCTCACCGACCCCGAGCAGCTCAAGGAGCTCCTCGGCATCCCTTTCACGCCCGAACAGCTGGCCTGCATCACCGCCCCGGCCGCCCCACAGGTCATCGTGGCCGGCGCCGGTTCCGGCAAGACCACTGTCATGGCCGCCCGCGTCGTCTGGCTGGTCGGCACCGGAGCGGTCGCCCCCGAGCAGGTCCTCGGCCTGACCTTCACCAACAAGGCCGCCGCCGAGCTCGCCGAGCGCGTACGCAAGGCCCTCGCGCGGGCCGGCATCACCGACCCGGACCCTTCGCCGGCCGAGGCCGACGCGGCCGGCGGCGAGCCGCGCATCTCCACGTACCACGCCTTCGCCGGCCAGCTCCTGGCGGACCACGGCCTGCGCATCGGCCTGGAGCCCAGCGCCCGCCTCCTCGCCGACGCCACCCGCTTCCAGCTCGCCGCGCGCGTGCTGCGCGAGGCCCCCGGCCCGTACCCGGCGCTCACCAAATCCGTCCCCGACCTGGTCAGCGACCTGCTCGCGCTCGACGGCGAACTCTCCGAGCACCTGGTCACCCCGGCCGAGCTGCGCGCGTACGACACGGAGCTCCTCGACGCCCTCGCCGGCGCCAAGCTCACCAACGAAGACCTGCGCAAGGTCCCCGAGGCCGTGCGCGGCCGCCTCGAACTGCTGGAGCTGACCGAGCGCTACCGCACCGCCAAACGCTCCCGCGACCTGCTCGACTTCAGCGACCAGATAGCCCTGTCCGCGCAGCTCGCCACCACCCGGCCCGAGGTGGGGGCGCTGCTGCGCGAGGAGTTCCGGGTGGTCCTGCTCGACGAGTACCAGGACACCTCCGTGGCCCAGCGGCTGCTGCTGTCCGGCCTGTTCGGCGGGGGCAGCGGGCACGCGGTGACCGCCGTCGGCGACCCCTGCCAGGCGATCTACGGCTGGCGCGGCGCGTCCGTGGCCAACCTGGACGACTTCCCCGAGCACTTCCCGCATGCCGACGGGCGCCCCGCGACCCGGTTCTCGCTGAGCGAGAACCGGCGCAGCGGCGGCCGCCTCCTCGACCTGGCCAACGAGCTGGCCGCGCCGCTGCGCTCGATGCACGAGGGCGTGGAGGCGCTGCGCGCGGCGCCGGGGGAGGAGCGGGCCGGCTCGGTCCGCTGCGCGCTGCTGGACACGCACGCCGAGGAGCTGGAGTGGCTCGGGGACTCGGTCGCGCACCTGGTCCGTACGGGGACGGAGCCGCGCGAGATCGCGGTGCTGTGCCGGTCGGCGCGGGACTTCGCGCAGATCCAGGCCGTACTGGTGGCCCGGGACGTGCCGGTGGAGGTCGTCGGGCTGTCCGGGCTGCTGCACCTGCCGGAGGTCGCGGACCTGGTCGCGGTGTGCGAGGTGCTCCAGGACCCGGGCGCCAACGCCTCCCTCGTCCGGCTGCTCGTCGGCCCGCGCTGGCGGATCGGCGCGCGCGACCTGGCGCTGCTGGGGCGCCGGGCGCGGCAGCTGATCGGCCGCGCGCCGGGCGAGGTGGACCCGCAGGAGCGCCTCGCGGCGGCGGTGGAGGGCGTGGACCCGGTGGAGGTCGTCTCCCTGGCGGACGCGCTGGAGACGTTCCTGGACGGTTCCGCGGCCGCTTCGGACGACCTGCCGTTCTCTCCCGCGGCCAGGGTCCGCTTCGCCCACCTCGCCCAGGAGCTGCGCGACCTGCGGCGTTCGCTCGCGGACCCGCTGATGGACGTACTGCACCGGGTGCTGGCCGCGACCGGCCTGGACGTGGAGCTGTCGGCGTCGCCGCACGCGCTGGCGGCCCGGCGGCGCGAGTCGCTCTCCGGCTTCCTGGACGTGGCGGCCGGCTTCGCGTCCCTCGACGGCGAGGCGACCCTGCTGGCCTTCCTGGGCTTCCTGCGCACGGCGGTCCAGTACGAGAAGGGCCTGGACCACGCCCTCCCCGGCGGGGAGAACACGGTGAAGGTGCTCACCGCCCACAAGTCCAAGGGGCTGGAGTGGGACGTGGTGGTGGTCCCGGACCTGTGCGCGGGCTCGTTCCCGAAGGAGAAGGCCCCGGAGCCGTGGACCTCGTACGCCAAGGTCCTGCCGTACGGCCTGCGCGGTGACGCGGCCACCCTTCCGGCCGATCCGGCGTGGACCTCGGCGGGCCTGAAGTCCTTCAAGTCCTCGCTGAAGGAGCACAAGGCGGTGGAGGAACTCCGCCTGGGTTACGTGACGTTCACCCGCCCCCGCAAGCTCCTCCTGGGCTCGGCGCACTGGTGGGGCCCGACGCAGAAGAAGCGCCGGGGCCCGTCCCCGTTCCTGTCCTCCCTCCACGCGCACTGCGCGGCGGGGCACGGCGAGATCGAGGCCTGGGCGCAGGAACCGGCCCCGGACGCGGAGAACCCGTCGCTCGCCACGGAGTCCACCCCGGACCGGTCCTGGCCCCTCCCCCTGGACCCGGCCTCCCTGACCCTGCGCCGCGCGGCGGCGGCCCTGGTCGAGTCCCACCTGTCGGCGAACTCGTACCTGTGGCCCCCCGACTGCGAGGACCCCGCCTACGCTGACGAACCCGAGGGCCGGCCCGCGGACGCGGAGGACCAGGACCTCTGGGCCGCGGACGAAGCCCTGCCCGTGCCGCACGCCCGCACCGGGGCGGCCCCCGCCGTCCGGCCGGACGAGGACCCCTGGGCGGACGAGGCCCCGGCCTGGCCGACCCCGCCCGGCGGCACCGACCCGTACGACGACGACCTCTGGCCCGACGACGAGTGGGGCTCCGAGGACCCCGTCCCGGAGGGACCGACCCGGCGCGGAGCCACCGCACACGCGCCCCGGCGCACCGCGGCAGCGGCCCGGCTCAGCCCCGAAGAGGCTCGGGCCATCGCCTCCTGGGACCGGGATCTCGACGCCCTCGAAGGCGAGCTCCGGCGCGCCCGCGCCGCCGTGCGCGACGTCGAGCTCCCGGCCGCCCTCTCCGCCAGCCAGCTCCTGCGCCTCGCCGCGGACGAGCAGGGCTTCGCCCGCGACCTCGCCCGCCCCATGCCGAAGCCCCCGCAGCCCGCGGCGCGCCAAGGAACGCGCTTCCACGCCTGGGTCGAGTCCCGTTTCGACGAGCTCCCGCTGCCGCTCCTCGACGTCCTCGACCCCGCCACCGAGCTGCCCGGCTCCGACCAGGACATCGTCGACGAGGCCGACCTCGACTCCCTCAAGGCCGCCTTCGAGCGGAGCGAGTACGCCGAGCGCACCCCGTACCGCATGGAGGTCCCGGTCCAGCTCACCCTCGCCGGCCGCGTCGTCCGCGGCCGGATCGACGCCGTGTACCGGACCGAGGACGGCGGCTACGAGATCGTCGACTGGAAGACCGGCCGCACCACCGAGGCCGACCCCCTCCAGCTCGCCGTCTACCGCCTGGCCTGGGCGGAAGCCACCGGCACGCCCCTCGACCGCGTCACCACGGCCTTCCTCCACGTCCGCAGCGGCCGCGTGATCCGCCCCCGCGACCTCCCCGGCCGGGACCGTCTTGAGCGGATCCTCCAAGGCAAAACGGACACGGACAGTGACCGGCACCCCGGCAGTTAGGCTCGTGGGCATGAGCGAAGCCCCGGCGGACAGCGTCGTCCGCACGTACATCGACACCCACCGCGCCGCGTTCCTCGACGACCTCGCCGAGTGGCTGCGCATCCCCTCCGTCTCGGCCCAGCCCGAGCACGCGGACGACGTACGTCGCAGCGCCGAGTGGCTCGCCGCGAAGCTCAAGGAGACCGGCTTCCCGGTCACGGAGATCTGGCCCACCCCCGGCGCGCCCGCCGTCTTCGCGGAGTGGCCGAGCGCGGACCCGGCCGCCCCGACCGTCCTCGTCTACGGGCACCACGACGTGCAGCCCGCCGCCGTCGCCGACGGCTGGCACACCGACCCGTTCGAGCCCGTGATCCAGGGCGGCCGCATGTACGCGCGCGGCGCCGCCGACGACAAGGGCCAGGTCTTCTTCCACACCCTCGGCGTACGGGCGCACCTGGCCGCCACCGGCGCCGAGGCCCCGGCCGTGCACCTCAAGCTGCTCATCGAGGGCGAGGAGGAGTCGGGCTCCCCGAACTTCCGCGCCCTGGTCGAGCGCGAGGCGCAGCGCCTCGCCGCCGACATCGTGATCGTCTCCGACACCGGCATGTGGTCCGAGACCACCCCCACCGTCTGCACCGGCATGCGCGGCGTCGCCGACTGCGAGATCGACCTGTACGGACCCGACCAGGACATCCACTCCGGCGCCTTCGGCGGGGCCGTGCCCAACCCGGCCACCGCCGCCGCCCGCCTGGTCGCGGCACTCCACGACGCCGACGAGCGGGTCACGATCCCCGGCTTCTACGACAACATCGCCGAGCTCACGGACGAGGAGCGGGCGCTGATCGCCGAGCTGCCGTTCGACGAGTCCGAGTGGCTGCGCACGGCCAAGTCGCACGCAGCCGCGGGGGAGAAGGGCTACTCCACCCTGGAGCGGGTCTGGGCCCGCCCGACCGCCGAGGTCAACGGCATCGGCGGCGGCTACCAGGGCCCCGGCGGCAAGACCATCGTGCCCGCCTCCGCCCACCTGAAGCTGTCGTTCCGCCTGGTGTCCGGGCAGGACCCGTACGAGGTCGAGGCGGCCGTCCGGGACTGGGTCGCGGCGCGGATCCCGGACGGGATCCGGCACTCCATCGTCTTCGGCGCCCCCACCCGGCCCTGCCTGACCCCGCTGGACCACCCGGCGCTGCAGTCCGTCGTACGGGCCATGGGCCGGGCGTTCGGCGAGAAGGTCCGCTTCACCCGCGAGGGCGGCTCCGGACCGGCGGCGGACCTCCAGGACGTACTGGACGCGCCCGTCCTGTTCCTCGGCATCTCCGTGCCGTCCGACGGCTGGCACTCGCCGAACGAGAAGGTCGAGCTGGACCTGCTCCTCAAGGGCGTCGAGACGGCCGCCTACCTGTGGGGCGACCTGGCCGCCTCCCACGGGAAACCCGCCTGACGCACGCACCCACAGCCGTACCGAGTCACACGAGTCATCGAGTCACGAGAGTCACTGAGCCTGCCTGTCCCACCACCGGGGGAGTTGGAAGTACCTGTGAGCACCCATACCGAGCACCCGATCTCGCTCGCCGCGCCCAGCGGAATCGACCGCGCCGCGCACCACCGCCTCGACGAGGCCTGGCTCGCGGCCGCCTGGAGCCACCCGACGACCCGCGTCTTCGTGGTCTCCGGCGGTCAGGTCCTGATCGACGACACCCCCGACGGCGGGACCGGGATAGTGATGACCCCGGCCTTCGAGGCCCCGGTCACCGAGACGCACCGCTACTTCCTGGGCACCGACGACGAGGGCGTACGGTACTTCGCGCTCCAGAAGGACTCCCTGCCCGGCCGAATGGACCAGTCGGCCCGCCCGGCCGGCCTGCGCGAGGCCGGGCTGCTGCTCTCCCCGCGCGACGCCGGGCTGATGGTGCACGCCGTGGCCCTGGAGAACTGGCAGCGGATGCACCGCTTCTGCTCCCGCTGCGGCGAACGCACGGTGGTCGCGGCCGCCGGGCACATCCGCCGCTGCCCGGGCTGCGGCGCCGAGCACTACCCGCGCACCGACCCGGCGGTGATCATGCTGGTCACCGACGAGCACGACCGCGCGCTGCTGGGCCGCCAGGTGCACTGGCCGGAGGGGCGGTTCTCGACGCTGGCCGGGTTCGTGGAGCCGGGCGAGTCGATCGAGCAGTCGGTCGTGCGCGAGGTGTGGGAGGAGGCGGGCGTCAAGGTCGGCGAGGTCGAGTACGTCGCCAGCCAGCCCTGGCCGTTCCCGTACAGCCTGATGCTCGGCTTCACGGCGCGCGCCACGACCACCGAGATCACGGTCGACGGCGAGGAGATCCAGGAGGCCCGCTGGTTCTCCCGCGAGGAGCTGCGCGCCGCGTTCGAGTCGGGCGAGATGCTGCCCCCGTCGGGGATCTCCATCGCGGCCCGTCTGGTCGAGCGCTGGTACGGGGAGCCGCTGCCGCGCGCGGCCGGGTGAGGCTCGCGCGCGCACGAAAGGCCCCCGCCGCGGCGGGGGCCTTTCGTGCGCGCATCGCATCGCACCGGGCGCGGGTCAGGCGCCGGACGTCAGACGGCGAGGGCCTGCTTGACCTGGGCCAGGCTCGGGTTCGTCATGACCGACTCGGCGCCGGCGGCGGACTTCACGAGCACGGTCGGGACCGTCTGGTTGCCGCCGTTCGCCTTCTCGACGAACGCCGCGGACTCCGGGTCCAGCTCGATGTTGATCTCGTTGTACGCGATGCCTTCCCGGTCCAGCTGGGTCTTCAGCCGGCGGCAGTAGCCGCACCAGGTCGTGCTGTACATCGTGACGGAACCCGTGTCCTGCATGCTGCGCTCTCCTCTGTGGGGTCTGGGTGGTCCGAGTACTCGAACGTACGGGACCGCGGGGCCATTCCCGTACCCGCGATACGGCCGTGACGTCCAAGTACGTCAGGTGCGTCCGGTAGGACCGTGTGACGAATGCGCGCACCCTGTGGACAACTTTCCCGCCCGCCCCGCGGGACCTGGCAGCATGGCGGGGTGACATCAGCAACGCACCCCTCATCCTTCCCCGCCGGCGCGGACTCGGCCGACGCGGTGCTCCTGGGCCTGGACCCGGAGCAGCGCGAGGTCGCGACGACCCTGCGCGGGCCGGTGTGCGTGCTGGCGGGCGCGGGCACGGGCAAGACCCGGGCGATCACCCACCGGATCGCCTACGGGGTCCGCTCCGGCCAGCTGATGCCGGCCAGTGTGCTGGCCGTCACGTTCACCAACCGCGCCGCCGGCGAGATGCGCGGCCGCCTGCGCTCCCTCGGCGCGGGCGGGGTGCAGGCGCGGACGTTCCACTCCGCCGCCCTGCGCCAGCTCCAGTACTTCTGGCCCAAGGCGATCGGCGGCGAGGTGCCCCGGCTCGTCGAGCGCAAGGTCCAGCTCGTCGCCGAGGCCGGCGCCCGCTGCCGCATCCGGCTCGACCGGGGCGAGCTGCGCGACGTCACCGGTGAGATCGAGTGGGCGAAGGTCACCCAGACCGTGCCCTCCGACTATCCGGCGGCCGCCCTGAAGGCGGGCCGCGAAGCCCCCCGGGACATGGCGGAGATCGCCCAGATCTACGGGACGTACGAGCAGCTCAAGCGTGACCGCGGCATGATCGACTTCGAGGACGTGCTGCTGCTCACGGTCGGCATCCTCCAGGACCGCCACGACATCGCCGAGCAGATCCGCAGCCAGTACCAGCACTTCGTGGTGGACGAGTACCAGGACGTCAGCCCGCTCCAGCAGCGGCTGCTGGACCTGTGGCTCGGCGAGCGCGACAGCCTCTGCGTCGTCGGCGACGCCAGCCAGACGATCTACTCCTTCACCGGTGCCACCCCGGACCACCTGCTGAACTTCCGCACCCGCTACCCGCAGGCCACCCTGGTCAAGCTGGTCCGCGACTACCGCTCCACCCCCCAGGTGGTCCACCTCGCCAACGGGCTCCTCGCCCAGGCCAAGGGCCGCGCCGCCGAGCACCGCCTGGAGCTGGTCTCCCAGCGCGAGCCCGGCCCCGACCCGGTCTACGCCGAGTACCCGGACGAGCCCGCCGAGGCCGAGGGCGTCGCCCTGCGCATCCGGGACCTGATCGCCGCGGGCGTCCCGGCCGGCGAGATCGCCGTGCTCTACCGCATCAACGCCCAGTCCGAGGTCTACGAGCAGGCCCTCGCCGACGCCGGGGTCCCCTACCAGCTGCGCGGCGCCGAGCGCTTCTTCGAGCGCGGCGAGGTGCAGAAGGCGATCCTCGCCCTGCGCGGCGCCGCCCGCTCCGGGGGCAACGACCCGCTGCTCGACGATGTCGTCGAGCTCGGCTCCCAGGTCCGGGCCGTGCTCAGCTCCACCGGCTGGACCGCCGAGCCGCCCGCCGGCTCCGGTGCCGTCCGCGACCAGTGGGAGTCGGTGGCCGCCCTGGTCCGGCTCGCCGAGGACTTCGCCCGCAGCCGGCCCGGGGCCACCCTGGCGGACCTGACCGTCGAGCTGGACGAGCGCAGGGCCGCCCAGCACGCCCCGACCGTCCAGGGCGTCACCCTCGCCTCGCTGCACGCAGCCAAGGGCCTGGAGTGGGACGCCGTCTTCCTGGCCGGCCTCACCGACGGCATGCTGCCGATCACGTACGCCAAGACCGACGAGCAGGTGGAGGAGGAGCGCCGGCTGCTCTACGTCGGCGTCACGCGCGCGCGGCTGCACCTGACGCTCTCCTGGGCGCTCTCCCGGGCTCCGGGCGGCCGGGCCTCCCGACGCCCCAGCCGCTTCCTGAACGGGCTGCGGCCGGGCTCTGCGGCCCCCGGAAGCCGGACGGGCGCCCCGGCCGAGAGAGGGGTCCGGGCGCGCGGCCGCCGCGGCCCGGCACTGTGCCGGGTCTGCGGCAAGACCCTCACCGAGGCGGGCGAGCTGAAACTGATGCGCTGTGAGGACTGCCCGTCCGACATGGACGAGGGCCTCTACGAGCGGCTGCGGGAGTGGCGCGCGGGCCAGGCGAAGGAGCAGGGACTGCCCGCGTACTGCGTGTTCACGGACAAGACGCTCGTCGCGATCGCGGAGGCCCAGCCGTCCGAGGAGGGCGAGCTCTCGATGATCTCTGGAGTCGGCGGCCGCAAGCTCGACCGGTACGGAGCCGATGTCCTGGCCATCTGCGCAGGTCAGGACCCTGGGGGCGCGGATGCTGACGACGCGTAGAAACTCGTCGGAAAAATAGTTTGCACATGCCCAGCGAATCCCCATAGGTTCTTAGCAACGGAAACGGTGGCTTCTCCGAAGCTCCGGATCCGTGCTGTACTTATCCGAATACGTATGGGACAGGCCCCCGGGCCACCGTCCCCGAGACGCCGAGAGGAGGCGAGACCAGTGACCAGCTTCATCACCACCACCAAAATGACCGATCGCTCGGTCGCCGCTTCCTGCACGCTCGGCTCCTCCTCGCTCCTCCCGCTCCTGGGTACCGGTCTGTCCGCGATTTCCGCTGACAGCCGCGCCCTGCTGGCCGCGCCCTCCGCGCTGCTGGCGAGCGAGCGGAATGAGCGACCGACCCAGGCACCGGTGGCAGTACTGGAAGCCCAGGCGCATGGCGCCTATGGGTTTGCGGCCGCAGCCGGTGCCGGATCCAAGACGACGCAGACGAAGCAGCAGCACCACCTGATGTGGGCCTTCCGTGGGCTCGAACCCTGGAGTGATCCAGCCTGATTCCAAGATCAGGCCGGCGCCTTCAGGGCCGCGGAACCCCACCCGGGATCCGCGGCCCTTCTGTTTGTCCCCGACCGGGGACGACGGCACGAAGGAGCCTCGGGACTGGCAAGACCAGGTACCAGCCGCCCCCGGCCGAACCCGGCCGGAACGACTAGCCAACCAAGACGAGGAAGAAAACACCGTGCAACTCGAAGCGCACGCCCCGTCCGTACCGCAGACCCAGACGATCTCCCCGCCCGCAGTCCCGGAGGACTCCACCTTGACTCCCCTCACCGCGCTGACCGCGCTCGACGACGCCATCGAGAACCTCGGCGTACCCGTCGCCTGCCGTACCTACGACCCCGAGGTCTTCTTCGCCGAGTCCCCGGCGGACGTCGAGTACGCCAAGTCCCTGTGCGCCACCTGCCCGCTGGTCGAGGCCTGCCTCGCCGGTGCGCTCGAGCGCCGCGAGCCCTGGGGTGTCTGGGGTGGCGAGCTCTTCGTCCAGGGCGTTGTCGTAGCCCGGAAGCGGCCCCGTGGCCGTCCGCGCAAGAACCCGGTTGTCGCGGCATGACCGCCATCGGAACCATCGACCGCCCCGTGACGCACGACCCCTTGAAGCAGGCCCTCATGACCGCCCACACGACGAGCGAGCAGCCGCACGGCTCCGCCCACGCAGACTTCATCACCGCCGGCGCGATCACCTCGCGTCAGAACAGGACCCGAGAAATGCAACTCATCCCAGAAGCCCTGGCCCGTGCCCATATGGACGACCGCATGCGCGAGGTCGACGCCGAGCGTCGCGCCCTGCGCCTGGTCGCCGCCCGCCGCATGCAGCGGCGAGCCGAGCGCGTCTCGCTGCGCGCCCGGCGGGCCCTCGCCATGGCCGTCATGCACTGATCAGCGGCTGAACCGCCGCTGACCAGCGGCGCAGCAGCGTACGGGGGACCGGTCCGAACGGACCGGTCCCCCCGGTGCGTTGCGGACGGCTCTCCAGCCCTCGCGGGGATATCGTCTGGAGGTGGACCAGCCGAATCCCCACCCCGCCCCGTCGGGACCCGAGGCCCAGCCCGTCGTCTGCGCGCGCTGCGGCAAGAAGGCCCCCGACGGCGCCCCGCCCACCTGGACCTGCTCGGTGGAGAACGGGACCAGACAGTACTTCTGCGTCGACTGCGCGCGAGCCAACCTCAGGGCGATCGAGGGCCGCCTCGACTCGTCCTGGTGGTGACCCCGGGCCGGTAGGCCCACAGGCCTACCCGCTCACTCCTCGGGCGGGAACCCCGGGAGCCAGGACTCCAGTTCGTCCCGCAGCCGTACCGTCGCGCCCAGCTGGCAGAGCACCCCGATGGTGCTCAGCGTCACCCGGTGGATCAGCAGGTACGAGGGCGGCAGATTGATCTGCCGGCCCAACTGGTGCGCGGGGGACCGGGGATCCGCGATCCGGGCCGCCTGACCGCGCAGCCACGGCCGGGTGAAGGTGAACTCCTCGGCCTGGGCGGGCTCGATGATGGGCAGCAGATAGTCCAGCACCGCCTCCGGATCCAGTTCGATGGACTCCCTCACGAACCCCTCGGCGCACAGATGCCCGTAGATCCCCTCGGCATCGCCCTCCAGCGTCATCCGCAGCGAGGTGCCTATGGGTTTGGGCCAGCCGCCGGGCAGCCGGTCGACGGTGCCGAAGTCCAGCACGCCCAGCCGCATCCGGCCGTCCGCCCCCGCCAGCAGGCGGAAGTTGCCCGGGTGCGGATCGGCGTGCAGCAGCCCGGTGCGCGCGGGCCCCGAGAAGAGGAACCGGGCCAGCAGCTGCCCGGCGCGGTCGCGCTCCTCCTGGGTGCCGTCCGCTATCACCTCCGACAGCGGGGTCCCCTCCATCCACTCGGTCACCAGCACCTGGTCGCCCTGGTGCACCACGTCCGGTACGACCACGTCCTCGTCGCCCTCGAACGCGTCAGCGTGGATCCGCTGGGCTTCTGCCTCCAGCTCGTAGTCCAGCTCCTCCGAGACCCGGTCGCGCAACTCCTTGATCAGCGGCTTGACGTCCATACCGGGGATCAGCGGCCCCAGCAGCCCCGCGAACCGGCCCAGTTGCTTCAGGTCCGACAGCAGTGCCTCGCCGGCCCCCGGGTACTGGACCTTGACCGCGACCTGCCGGCCGTCGTGCCACACCGCCCGGTGCACCTGTCCGATCGAGGCGGCCGCGGCCGGCTTGTCCTCGAACTCCTCGAACAGCTCCCGCCAGTCGGCCCCCAGCCGGTCCGCCAGAACCTGGTGCACGGTCTGGGCGGGCAGCGGCGGGGCCGCCTCCTGGAGCTTGGTCAGCGCCGCCCGGTACGGCCCGGCGACCTCCTCGGGCAGGGCCGACTCGAAGACCGAGAGCGCCTGCCCGAACTTCATGGCACCGCCCTTCAACTCTCCGAGCGTGCGGAACAGCTGCTCGGCGGTGCGCTGCTGGAGCTCGCGCGCCACGATCTCCGCCGACTTGCCCCCGATCCGCTTCCCCAGCCCCCAGGTGACCCGGCCCGCGAAGCCGAGCGGCAGCGCGGCCAGCTTGACGGTACGGGTGACCGCCTTCCGGGGAAGATCAGACATGCGCCCCTCCAATTCCCAGACAGCTGTGCCGCAAGCGGCGGTTCAGGATGACCCCTCGGCCAACCGCATCCTGTCATGGCGCCCCCGCCCCGCCCCGGCCGAGGCGCCCGCCCCGAATGCGGGGTGAGCCTCCGCCGCCCGACAGTGTCCACCCTCATGGGCCCGCACGGCCGGAGAGCTGATCGAGCCCTCACGACGGCACCGCCTGTTCGGCCGGGACGCGGGCCGCCGCGCAGGGACAGCCGGGGTGGGGGCGCAGGGAGGTCTGCTCCCAGTGGAGGCCCGGGAGGGCGGCTTCCCAGCGGGAGGCCGTGGAGGCGGGGAGCTCCCCGTCGAGGAAGGACAGGGCGTGGGCCGCGGCCAGGCCGGCCACCGCCGTGGCCAGGCCCAGGTCGCAGGCCGCGGTGGCCCGGCGGCGGTGTGCCGAGCGCCATTGGACCAGCATCCGGGGCCAGGCCGGATCCGCCTCGACCCGGTCACGCTCCATGCAGCCCGCGCACGCCGTGGCCCCCGGCAGCACCAGCGGCCCCACCAGCCCGGTGCCCTCCAGTACACCGGCGTACAGATGAGGGGTGCCGGCGGCGATCCAGTCGGCCGCGGTGCCCGGATCCGGGGCCCACGCCTGCAGTCCGTCCCGGGGCGCGACCACCACCAGGGACACCCCCGGCTCGGGTCCCTCGTGCTCCGCGGTCCGCGGCGGGCGCCCCGGGGCCGATGCGCGGACCAGCGCGGCCGCGGCCTCCGCCCGCAGCCGGCCCACGCTGTCGGGCCCGAGCCCGCCCGGCGCCACATCCGCCGGCTCCACCCGCCCGCCGTCGAGGACCTCGACCCGGCCCACCCCAGCCGCCGCCAGGACCCCGGCGATCACCCCGCCCACCCGGCCGCTCCCGCGCACCTGGACCCGTATGGCCCGCCGCGCCGCGACCCCCCGCAAATCGCCCCCCGGCTCGCGGTGCACCAGCGACAGCGAGCCCAGATCGGGCCCGAGCCGCTCCAGGGTCTGCGGCCGTTTGCGCACGGCCTGGGCCCGCGGGCCGCCCGCCGTGGCGTCGTCCAGCAGCCCGGCCGCCGCCAGCCGCCGGACCAGCGCGTCCACCTGCCCCTCCGGCAGCCCCACCGTCACCGCCTCCGCGCGCAGCAGCTCCATCCCCCGCGTCCCGTCGATCCGGTCGATGAGCGATCCCGTCGCCGTGTCCACCGGGCCGAGCACCACCGCATGCGCGGGCGTCACCCCGAACTGCACCGTCTGCAGATCCCGCCACGCCCTCGCCAGCGCCGGCTTCACCTTCGGATACATGGCTTTCCCCCTCGTAACGAACCCCGCCTCATTCCCGTCCCTCGCAGAGTGCCCGCCCGCCGCATTCCGTGCGCGCATTCGTCCACAGGCAAGGGCTATAAGGCATATGAGATGGAGAAAGGGGGGTGCTTCCCGTGCCGCCTTCGAACCGATCACGTTCGAACCGCGGAGCGGGGGGACTTCGGCCAGGCGAGCGGGTACGGTCTTGGGCGTGTCCGCCGACCCACAGCAGCGCGCCGTCGAAGTCCGCCGGAGCGCGCGCCGCCGCAGGACCGTATCCGCCTACCGCGAGGGTGACCGTACGGTCGTCCTCATCCCTGCCCGGATGTCCGAGGCAGAGGAGCAGCGCTGGGTGGGGGTCATGCTCGACAAGCTGGCCGCGCAGGAGAGCAAGCGCACCCTCGGGGACGCGGAACTCACCGAACGCGCCGAGCGTCTGTCAGAGCAGTACTTCGGCGCCCGGGCCCGCCCCCGCTCGGTGCGCTGGGTCACCAACCAGAACACCCGCTGGGGCTCCTGCACCCCCGCCGAAGGCAGCATCCGGCTCTCCCACCGCCTCCAGGGGATGCCGGAGTACGTCGTCGACTACGTGCTGCTCCACGAGCTGGCCCACCTCCTCGTGCCCGGCCACGGCCCCCGCTTCTGGGAACTGCTGGAGGCCTACCCGCGCACCGAGCGGGCCCGCGGCTACCTGGAGGGAGTGGTCGCCGCCGAGCGCCTCCCCAAGGTCCCCGCGGCCCGCGAGGAGTGACCCGCCCCGCGCACCCCGGGCGGCCCACGTCTCGATATGTACCGGGTCGGTACCGACTTGGCCGGATGTCGGCGGATGCGGCTAGCCTGAGCGGCACGCAATTCACTGTCGGGATGGGGGACGGTCGTTACGTATGGCCAGGGAATTCCAACGCGGTCACAAGGCCAGGATCAGCGATCTGACGGCAGGCACGGATCTGTACGTGGGCGTGCAGGTCGCCGGGCCGGGACTCGCCTTCGACATCAGCTGCTTCGGCCTTGACGCCAACGAGCAGCTGTCGGACGACCGGTACTTCGTCTTCTACAACCAGCCGAAGTCCCCGGAGGAGTCGATCCAGCAGCTCGGCGCGCAGGCCGGCGACACCGAGTCCTTCCGGGTGACGCTGGACCGCGTCCCGGCGAGCATCCACAAGCTGTCCTTCACCGCCACGATCGACGGCGCCGGACAGATGTCGCAGATCGGACCGGGCTACATCCGGATCGTGGCCGGCGGCGAGGAAGTCGTCCGGTACTCCTTCACGGGCGCGGAGTTCAGCACCGAGCGCGCGGTCATGCTCGGCGATTTCTACCTCAAGGACGTGTGGCGCTTCGCCGCCGTGGGCCAGGGCTTCGACGGCGGGCTCGCCGCGCTGCTGAAGAACTTCGGCGGCGAGGTCGCCGAGGAGGACGAGCAGCAGGCTCAGCAGCAGCCGCAGGCCCCCGCCCCGGCCCAGGCCGGCGCCGCGCCGGGGTTCGCCCCGCCGCCGCAGGCCGCCGCCCCGACGCCGTCCTTCGGCGCCCCGGTCCAGGCACCCCAGGCCCCTCAGGCCCCGTACGTCCCGCAGCCCGCGCCCGCCCCGGCCCCTGCCCCGCAGTACCAGCAGCCCGCCCCGCCCGCCCCGGTGCACTCGGCCCCGACGATGGTCGGCCCGCTGGCCACCCCGCCGGCCCCCGCCCCGTACGGTCAGCCGCCGCACGCCCCGCAGCCGCCCGGCCCGCCCTCGTACGGCCGGCAGCCGCAGCCCTCGTACGGCCAGATGCCCGGCTACGGCGGCCAGGTCCCGCCACCGGCCCCGGCCCCCGCGCCCTACGGGCAGGTCCCCGGCCAGCAGCCGCCGCCCCCGTACGGCCAGCAGATGCCCGGCCAGCAGCCCGGCCACGGCCAGGGCGCCCCGCAGGCCGCCGGCGCCGGCCTCGCCGCCGCCGGCCTCGCCGCCGCCCTCCAGCCGTACAAGGAAGTCCCCACCGGCACCCGCTGGACCTCGCAGAACCAGCAGCTCATGCGCGTCGACCTGGCGATGGGCGGGCAGCCCGTCCTCGCCCGCCAGGGCAGCATGGTCCTCTACCAGGGCAAGGTCGACTTCAGCTACAAGGGCGCCGGCTTCGCCGGCCGCATCGTCGGCAACGCCACCGGCCAGGAGATGCAGCTGATGCGCTGCAGCGGCCGCGGCCAGGTCTTCCTCGCCGAGAACGGCGCCCACCTGCACGCCATCGAGCTCCAGGGCGACGGGATCTGCGTCTCCGCCGAGAGCGTCCTCGCCTTCGACGAGAGCCTGCAGCACGAGGTCCGCCGCATCGAGGGCCATGGCATCCCCGGCGGCGCCCTGTTCACCATGCTGTTCCAGGGCTCCGGCACGGTGATCGTCAAGACGCACGGCACGCCCGTCGTGCTGCCCGTCACCCCGACCACCTTCGCGGACAGCAACGCCATCGTCGCGTGGTCGGCGGCCTCCCAGGTGATCGTTTCCAGCCAGGTCCGGCTGCGGCGCAACGCCTACCCCGGCCACAGCGGGGAGACCGTGAACCTCCAGTTCCGCGGCGCTCCCGGCAACTTCATCGTCGTCCAGCCGTACGAGGTCTGAGGGAGCCCCACATGAATGCCATGAACGCAATGAACCAGCAGCTCGCGGGCTACGCCCCCACCCCCGTCACGGCCCGCATGGAGAACCACGGCAGGGCCATGCTCAAGGTCGCCATGCAGAGCGGTCAGGACCTCTTCGCGCGCACCGGATCGATGGTCGCATACGAGGGCTTCGTCCAGTACGAGCCCAACCCGCCGGCCCTGCGCCAGATGGCCTCGCAGTGGCTGACGGGCGAAGGCGCACCGCTGATGAAGTGCACCGGAGACGGCCTGCTCTACCTCGCCGACTACGGCGCCGACGTCGTCGTGATCAACCTCAACAACGACGCCCTCTCGGTCAACGGCACCAACCTGCTCGCCTTCGACGCCCACCTCCAGTGGGGCGTCGAACGGGTCAAGGGCATGGCCAAGTTCGCCGGCCAGGGCCTGTTCAACGTTCAGATCTCCGGCACCGGCTGGGTCGCGATCACCTCCCGGGGCACCCCGATCGTGGTCGACTGCGGCCGCGGCGAGGACGAGACGTACGTCGACCCGGACGCGCTCGTCGCCTGGTCCCCGAACCTCAAGGTGAAGGGCAAGCGCAGCTTCAAGGCCTCGTCGATGATCGGCCGGGGCAGCGGGGAGGCCTACCAGATGGGCTTCTCCGGCCAGGGCATCGTCGTCGTACAGCCCAGCGAGGACAGCACCGACCGGCTCCGGACCCGGGGCTGAGGGGGAGCGGACACATCATGCAGAGCGCACTTTTCGCCCACGCCGAGGCGCAGTCCCAGGAGCGGTACGCCGTCCAGAACCCGCAGCTGCTGCGGGTCACGCTGGCCGGCTCCGACGACGTGCTCGCCCGCAAGGGCTCCATGGTCGCCTACCAGGGCATCATCGACTTCGACGGCGAGTACCAGAGCACCACGCAGCGCACCGCCCGCGCCCGCACCGGCGAGGGCCTCGACCTGATGCGCTGCTCCGGGCAGGGCACGGTCTACCTGGCCAACCTCGCCCAGTACGTGCACGTCGTGGACGTGGACCAGGACGGCCTCACCGTCGACAGCAGCTACGTGCTGGCCCTGGACTCCACCCTGCACACCGAGGCGATCGCGGTGGACAGCCAGTACGGGATCTCCGGCTCCGGCAAGTACCAGCTCAACATCACCGGCCGCGGCAAGGTCGCGCTGATGACCTCCGGGCAGCCGCTGATGATGCAGGTCACACCCGACAAGTACGTCAACGCCGACGCGGACGCGATCGTCGCCTGGTCCACCTCGCTGCGCGTGCAGATGCAGGCCCAGACGCACTCCAGCGGCGTCTGGCGGCGGCGCGGCAACACCGGCGAGGGCTGGGAGCTCAGCTTCCTCGGCACCGGCTTCGCGCTGGTGCAGCCGAGCGAGGTGCTGCCGCCGCAGAACGCCCAGCTCGGACAGGGCATGGTCGCGCAGTACGGGATGGGCCAGCACGGCGTCCAGGCCCAGAACCAGAACAACGCCTGGAACTAGCCCGCGCCCCAAGCACACGGAAGGGGCGGCTCCGCGGATGCGGGGCCGCCCCTTCCGGGCTGTCCGGAGGGCGTCAGAGCCGCGCCCGCGTCGCCTCCAGCAGCCGTACGACCGAGGTGTCGGCCACCGCCGCCACCTCCTCGTACGGGAACCAGCGCAGGTCCAGCGACTCCTCGCTGATCTCCGCCACCGCGTCGGCCGGAGCCAGCGCCGCGTACTGCACGTCCAGGTGCCAGTTGCACGGCGCCGGGATCGGGTGCCGGTCCAGCCGTACGGGGCCGCCCGGCAGCAGGGTCAGCCCGGATGCGATGCCCGACTCCTCGACGGCCTCACGCAGCGCGGCCCCGGCGAGGGTGGTGTCCTCGGGCTCGCAGTGCCCGCCCATCTGGAGCCAGATGCCGAGCTTCTTGTGCAGGGTCAGCAGGACGCGCCCGCCCGCCGGGTCGATGACCAGCGCGCTGCCCGTGATGTGCCCGGCCTGGCAGGGCTTGTAGACCCCGTCCGGGTGGGCGGCCAGGTGTTCCAGATACAGGTCGCGCAGCTCGGGCTGGCCCTCGTACCCCTTGAGGACCAGCACCGCGTCGTCGTACAGGTTCACTTCTTCGTTTCACCCTCGCCGTCGGAGTCGCCGTCGGAGCCGGAGCCGGAGCCGGAGTCGGGAGCCGAGTCGCCGGGCCGGCCCTGCTCGCCCTCGCCGCGCTTCTGCGCCGCCTCCCCGAGCATCTTGTCGATCTCGGAGAAGTCCAGCTGCTCGCGGTGCACGAACCCGTCCGGATCGTCCAGGTCGGAGGCGGTCGGCAGCATGTCCGGGTGCTCCCACAGCCCGTCCCGGCCGTCCACGCCGCGCGCGTCGGTCAGCGAGGCCCACAGCCGCGAGGCGTCACGCAGCCGGCGCGGGCGCAGCTCCAGCCCGATCAGCGTCGCGAAGGTCTGCTCCGCCGGACCGCCCGAGGCGCGCCGCCGGCGCATGGTCTCGCGCATGGCGTCCGCCGAGGTCAGCCGGGGCTTGGCCGCCTCGTGCACGACCGCGTCCACCCAGCCCTCGACCAGCGCGAGCGCCGTCTCCAGGCGGGCCAGGGCGGCCTTCTGCTCGGGGGTGTCCTGCGGCTGGAACATGCCGCCCTGGAGCGCCTCCTGCAGCTGCTCCGGGTTCGAGGGGTCGAGCTGGCCGACCACGTCCTCCAGCTTCGAGGTGTCGATCTTGATGCCGCGCGCGTACCCCTCGACCGCGCCGAACAGGTGCGAGCGCAGCCACGGCACGTGCGCGAAGAGCCGGGCGTGGGCCGCCTCGCGCAGGGCCAGGTAGAGCCGCACCTCCTCGGCGGGGACGCCCAGGTCCTTGCCGAAGGCCTCGATGTTCAGCGGCAGCAGGGCGGCCTTGCCCGCCGGGCCCAGCGGCAGCCCGATGTCGGTCGAGCCGACGACCTCGCCCGCGAGGGTGCCCACGGCCTGGCCGATCTGCTGGCCGAACATGGCCCCGCCCATGGAGCGCATCATGCCGAGCAGCGGGCCGGCCATGGCCTGCATCTCCTCGGGCAGCACGCTGCCCATGGCCACGCCGACGCGCTCGGCGACCGGGTCCACGAGCTCCTTCCACACCGGGAGGGTCGCCTCGACCCACTCGGCGCGGCTCCACGCGACGGCCGTGGTGGCGCCCGAGGGCAGCGAGGTCACCCCGTCCAGCCAGTGGTCGGCGAGGCGCACGGCCTCCTCGACGGCGGACTTCTCGGAGCTGCCGACGCTGGCGTCCTTCACACCGTCCGCCGTGCCCTGGGCCACGGTCTGGCGGGCGATGTCCTTGGCCATGTCCCAGTTCACGGGACCGCCCTCGTAGCTGAGCATCTGGCCGAGCTGCTGGAAGGCCGCGCCCAGGTCGTTCGGGTTCATCGAGCCGAACATCGCCGCGAACGGGTTGTCCGCGCCGCCGGGGCCGCCGGCGCCGCCCGGCAGGCCCATGCCCGGGAACCCGAACGGATTCGGGCCGCCCTGACCGCCCTGGTTGCCCTTCTTGTTGCCTTCGTCGCCGTTCTCCGGCTCCTCCGGCGGAAGGCCGAATCCGAATGGGGTGTCGCTCACGGGTTTCCTCGGCTCGTAGGGCCGCCGGCGGGGGCCGACGGGAAATGGTCCGACAACACCACCCAGCGTAGACACCACACCCGCTTCCGGGCTCGGTGCTCCGCCGACTCCTGGGCTGCGGCAGGATGGACATCACCTGGTAGGTACGCGTCACGACGCGCCCCTACTGAAGACAACCGCTGGAGACGCCTGGTGAGTTCCCCAGATCCACAGGTTCGCGCGCCCCACGACGCCGAAAACCGCCCTGAGCACGGCGAGAGCGCCCATGGCGTTCGCCGGCCGCGAAACCAGGCGGCACCCCGCAAGAACAGCCCAGTGATCGCCGTGACCGGCGCCGCGTCGGGGGTCGGGGCCGCCCTGGTGGCCCGCCTGGCCGCATCCGACGAGGTCAAGCAGGTCGTGGCGATCGACGAGCGGCGCGGCGACTGCGCTGCCGCGCAGTGGCACGTCCTGGACGTACGCGACCCCGCGATCGCCGAGAGACTGCGCGGCGCCGACGTGGTCGTCCACCTGGCACTGGACCTCGACCTGGAGACGGATCCGGCGGCCCGTACGGCGTACAACGTACGCGGGACCCAGACCGTGCTGACGGCGGCCGCCGCGGCCGGGGTGCACCGGGTCGTGCTGTGCACGTCCGCGATGGTCTACGGGGCGCTGCCGGACAACGACATCCCACTCTCGGAGGACTCCGAGCTGCGGGCCACGGCGGAGGCGACGGGCGTCGGCGACCTGCTGGAGATCGAGCGGCTGGGCCGCAGGGCGCCGCGGGCGCACCCCGGTCTGAACGTGACCGTGGTCCGCCCGGCGGTGCTGGTCGGCGGCACGGACACGGCCCTGACCCGGTACTTCGAGTCCCCGCGCCTGCTGGTGGTGGCCGGATCCCGGCCGACCTGGCAGTTCTGTCACGTGGAGGACCTGGTCAGCGCGCTGGAGTACGCCGCGCTGGAGAAGGTCGAGGGTGAGCTGGCGGTCGGCTGCGAGGGCTGGCTGGAGCAGGAGGAGGTCGAGGAGCTGAGCGGCATCCGCCGCATGGAGCTCCCGTCGGCGGTCGCGCTGGGCGCGGCGGCGCGGCTGCACCGGATCGGCCTGACGCCGTCCCCGGCCGGAGACCTCGCGTACACGATGCATCCGTGGGTGGTCAGCGTCAGCGGGCTGCACGCGGCGGGCTGGCGGCCGCGCTGGACCAACGAGGAGGTGCTGGCCGAGCTCCTCCAGGAGGTCGCGGGCCGGCACACCGTCGCGGGGCGCAGGCTGGGCCGCAAGGACGCCACCGCCGCGGGCGCCGCGGGGGCGACGGTCGCCCTCCTCGGCGCCGCCGCGGTGGTCCGCGCCGCCCGCCGCCGCCGGGGCCTCTGACCTCGAAGTTCCGCCCGGGCCGGTGGCCCGGGCGGGCGGCCGGGACGTCGGTCCTGTAGGAGGCTCCATACGCTTGGGTCGTACAGCCGGTCGAATCGGCTATACCGCGATGTGAGAGCGGTGGTGCACGATGGCTGCATGGCACCGCACTTCGACCACCCCGGCGAGCAGGCCGCTACGGACCCGATCCGGCTGCTCGGGATCCGTGAGACCCCGCTCTCGATAGACGAGGTCTTCAAGGCCGTCGGCGACGATGCGACGGGCGGCACCACGCTCTTCGTCGGCACGGTGCGCAACCACGACGGCGGCGCCGACGTCGACGGGCTCGGCTACTCCTGCCACCCGACGGCCGAGGCCGAGATGCGGCGCATCGCCGAGCGGGTGATCGCCAAGTACCCGGTTCGCGCACTCGCCGCGGTCCACCGCATCGGCGACCTGTCCGTCGGTGACCTCGCGGTGATCGTGGCGGTGTCGTGCCCGCACCGAGGCGAGGCCTTCGAGGCCAGCCGGATGCTGATCGACGACCTGAAGCACGAGGTCCCGATCTGGAAGCACCAGACCTTCTCCGACGGCACGGAGGAGTGGGTCGGCGCCTGCTGAAGGCCCGGTCCGGGCCCCGGCCTGCGGGTCGACGGACGGAGTCCGACGCAGCCGCGCGAAGCCTGCGAGGCGCCCCGGCGCCGCGCAGTGCGAGGGCGGCGATGAGGGAGGGGACCTTCTCCGACGGCACCGAGGAATGGGTCGGCGCCTGCTGAGAGGCGTCGGCACCCCCGCGCGCGTGGCGGTCGTGGCCGGCGGGTACTGTCCCACCCGTTCGGCCGCGCAACACGCCCTCGATTTGCGTAACCCCCTCCCGGGCAGGAGCGTTGAAGCCACCAACGACACGTACTTTCGGGGCAGGGAGGCACGTCCATGGCGTCATTGGCGTGGTTGCTGATTCCGCTGTTCGCCGCCATCGGAGCGGCGATATGGGGCAGCTGGGCGGCTCGCGACCGCACTCAAGGCGACATATCCGAACTCGCGGGATACGCGAGGTTCCGTGAAGCCATGGACAAGGCCGATCCGGCCAGGGCGAAGGCAGCGGCCCATTCCGGTTCCGACGCGGTGTGAGTGACGCGTCCCGGACGAGGCCCCCTGAGCGCTCTGAGAATCCGCTGAGAGTTCCGCGTACGGCCCCCGCACGGACCGGCCCCGGCGGCCGCCCGTCAGGGCCGTCACGTACTGTCGATCCATGCCACGCCGCACTGCGACGATGCTCGCCTCCACCCTCATGCTGTTCGCGCTGCTCTGCGCAGGGGTGTTCATCAAGGTCCCGTACTCGGAAATGAGCCCGGGCCCGACGGTGAACACGCTCGGCGATTCGCGCGGCGAGCCGGTCATCAGCATCGCGGACCACAAGACGTACCCGACCAGCGGGCACCTCAACATGACGACGGTCCGCGTCACCGGCGCCGACTACGACATGAACCTGCTGGAAGCGGTCTACGGCTGGCTGTCCGACGGCAACATCGTCCTCCCGCACGAGAACCTCTACCCGGACGGGAAGACGGAGGAGCAGTCCACGCAGGAGAACGCGGAGGAGTTCAGCCAGTCGCAGGAGAGCGCCAAGGTGGCCGCCCTCAAGCAGCTGGGCACGCCGGGCGTCACCACCCGCGTCGTGGTCGCCACCGTCGTCAAGGGCAGCCCCGCCGAGGGCAAGCTGCACGCCGGAGACGTGATCCGGGCCGTGGACGGCAGCCCGGTGGGCGCCCCCGAGGACGTGGCCAAGCTCGTCACCAAGCGCAAGGCCGGCGAGCCGGTCGAGTTCACCATCGTGCCCGCCGCCGAGGCGGCCGAGGCCGAGAAGGCGCACCGCGAGCCCACCGGCTCGTCCAAGGTCGTGCTCACCACCGCCAAGGCGGAGGGCGACGGGCACGCCATCGTCGGCATCCGGGCGGGCACCGACCACACCTTCCCGTTCACGATCGACATCAAGCTTGCCGACGTCGGCGGCCCGAGCGCGGGCCTGATGTTCGCCCTGGGCATCGTGGACAAGCTCACCCCCGGCGATCTGACCGGCGGCAAGTTCGTCGCGGGCACCGGCACCATCGACGACGCGGGCAAGGTCGGCCCCATCGGCGGCATCCAGATGAAGACGATCGGCGCCCGCCAGGCCGGCGCCGAGTACTTCCTGACGCCCGCCGAGAACTGCGGCTCCGCCTCCCAGCACATCCCCGACGGCCTGACCCTCGTGAAGGTGGCCACGATCGACGACGCCACGAAGGCGCTGGAGAAGATCAGCAAGGGGGACACGGCCGGGCTGCCGCAGTGCGGCAAGCCCTGACCCGTACCGCCCCGGACCGGTTCCCCGGCCGCCCGCTCAGTCCAGGAACGTCGCGGCCAGCGCCTCGGCCAGCCCCGGCACCAGGCTCGCGCCGGTGAGCACCTCGGTCGAGGAGTCCTTCTCGCGCAGCCGCACCGCGGACTCCCGCGACCCGTCGCGCAGCACGCCCACGGTGAGGCGCACCTCCTGCCGGTCCGGGTGCGCCGCGACCCACTTGGCCAGCTGCTTGTCGCTGAGCCCCTCCGGTACGGAGGCCTCCGCGGACGGCGGCAGCATCAGCCGCTCCACCGTCAGCGCGCAGCCCACGATGGACGGGGGCCAGGCGATGGTTCCCAGGAACTTGTCCAGCGGCGTGCCCTTCGGCACCTCGTCCTGCTCGATCGGGGTCAGCTGGCTCTTGCCCGCGTCGTCCTGGTCGAGGCCGAGCTGGCCCGCGAGCCGCGGCTCCGACTTGCGCAGCTTGGCGGTGTCGACGAGCGCGAACAGCCGGGCGGGCCTGTCCCAGCCGAGGGAGGAGGCGTACTCGTCGATCTCTAGGACGGCACGCGTCAGGGGGGTGGCGGCCATCGGCGTGCCGCCCGGGGAAGGCGAAAGGTTGGACATGGACAACATCCTGCCTCCTTTCCGCCCGATAACGGGAACTGACTAAAGCCTCAGTAAGTTGCATGAGTGGGCCCTACCATCGGGGGCCCAGCTTTTGAAATGTCCCGCAACGAGACTCAGCGACTTTCGAGGTGCGCACCTTGGCTTTCCAGATGCCGGACCGCGGCGGAGGCCCCTCCGGGCCACGGATGAGAGTCGGCCGCCCCTCCCGGCGCGCCCGCACTCTTCTGACGACCTTGGGCGTACTGGCCGTCCTGGCCATGGCGTTCATCATGTTCGCGGGCTTCTGGACGGACTGGCTCTGGTTCCGCTCCGTGAAGTACTCCACGGTCTTCACCACCACCCTGTGGACCAAGATCGGCCTCTTCGCCGTCTTCGGCCTGCTGATGGCGGGTGCCGTCGGGCTGAACGTCTGGCTGGCGTACCGGCTGCGGCCGCCGCTGTCCGCGATGTCGATGGAGCAGCAGAGCCTCGACCGCTACCGGATGAGCGTCGCCCCGTACAAGAGGTGGCTGCTCTTCGGGATCGCGGCGCTCGTCGGCATGATCGCGGGCGCCTCGGCGGCGGGCCAGTGGAAGACCTGGCTGATGTACGTGAACGGGGTGCCCTTCGGGCAGAAGGACCCCCAGTTCCACCTGGACGTTTCGTTCTACACCTTCGACCTGCCCTGGTACCGCTTCCTGCTCGGCTTCGGCTTCGCCGCGGTCGTGCTGTCGGTGATCGCCGCGGTCGTCGTCCACTACCTGTACGGCGGACTGCGCGTGACGAGCCCGGGCGCCCGGGCCACCGCGGCCGCGACCGGGCACCTGTCGGTGCTGCTCGGCCTGTTCGTGACGCTCAAGGCGCTCGCGTACTGGCTCGACCGGTACGGCCTCGCCGTGAAGTCCAGCGACTTCAAGGCCGCGGACAACTGGACCGGCCTGCGCTACGTCGACGCGAACGCGTACCTGCCGGCGAAGACGATCCTCGTCGCCATCGCCGCCATTTGCGCCGCGCTGTTCTTCGCGACGCTGTGGCGCCGCACCTGGCAGCTGCCGGTCATCGGATTCGGCCTGATGGTGCTCTCGGCGATCCTGATCGGCGGGCTGTACCCGGCGATCGTGCAGAAGTTCCAGGTCCAGCCGAACGAGCAGGCCAAGGAATCGCCGTACGTCGAGAAGAACATCAAGGCGACGCGCGACGCCTACGGGATCGACCAGTCGGACGTCAAGGACTACCCGGGCGTCCCGCAGACCGAGGACAAGACCAAGCTGCGCGAGGCGGCCAACACCACCGCCAGCGTCCGGCTCCTCGACCCGAACATCGTCTCCCCGGCCTTCCAGCAGCTCCAGCAGGTCAAGGGTTACTACGCCTTCCCGTCCACGCTCGCCGTGGACCGGTACAGCGGCCAGGACACGGTCATCGGGCTGCGCGAGCTGAACATCGGCGGCATCCCGAAGAACAACTGGATCAACGACCACTTCAAGTACACGCACGGCTACGGCGTGGTCGCGGCCAAGGGCACCACCGTCAAGGACGGCGCCCCCGACTTCACGCAGTCCGACCTGCCCTCCAAGGGGATGTTCGGCACGGACTTCGAGCAGCGCATCTACTACGGCGAGCAGACGAAGCAGTACTCGATCGTCGGCGGACCGCAGAAGGAGCTCGACTACTCGGACGACAAGGGCGAGAAGGAGACGAGCTACAAGGGCGACTCCGGCGTCAACCTCGACAACCCGGTCAACCGGGCGGCGTACGCGCTCGCGTTCAGCGAGCCGCAGATCCTCTACTCCGGCGCCATCGGCGACGGCTCGCGGATCCTCTACCACCGCACGCCCAAGGAGCGCGTCGAGGCCGTCGCCCCCTGGCTGACCATCGACGGCGCCCCGTACCCGGCGGTCGTCGACGGCCGGATCAAGTGGATCGTCGACGCGTACACGACGACGAACGGATACCCGTACGCCTCGCGCACCACGCTGGGCCAGAGCACCGCGGACTCCCTCACCAACAGCCAGCGCGCTGTAGTGGCGCAGGAGAACCAGGTCAACTACATCCGCAACTCGGTCAAGGCCACGGTCGACGCCTACGACGGAACGGTCGACCTGTACCAGTGGGACACCGAGGACCCGGTCCTCAAGACCTGGATGAAGGCGTTCCCGGGAACGGTCAAGCCCAAGACCGACATCTCCAAGCCGCTCATGGACCACCTGCGCTACCCGCAGGACCTCTTCAAGGTCCAGCGCGAGCTGCTCACCCGGTACCACGTGACCGACCCGCAGACCTTCCTCAGCGGCAGTGAGGCCTGGGCCGTCCCCGACGACCCGACGACCAAGGCCGGCACGGCGGTCCCGCCGTACTACCTGTCGATGAAGATGCCGGGCCAGAAGGAGAAGGACCAGGTCTTCTCGCTCACGACGACGTTCACGCCGAACGAGCGGGACAACCTGAGCGCCTTCATGGCGGTCAACGCCGATCCGGGCACCCCGGACTACGGCAAGATCAGAATCCTGAAGCTGCCGACCAGCAAGCCGGTCGACGGCCCCAAGCAGGTGCAGAGCAAGTTCCAGTCGGAGCCGAAGATCGCCGAGTCGATCCGGCTGCTGCGCGGCGGCGACTCCGAGGTCGAGTACGGCAACCTGCTCGCGGTGCCGCTCGACGGCGGGATGCTGTACGTGGAGCCGGTGTACGTGCGCAGTTCGGGGCTGAAGTACCCGCTGCTGCGCAAGGTGCTGGTGACGTACGGGAACCAGACGGCGTTCGAGGACAGCCTGGACAAGGCGCTGAACGTGGTCTTCGGGGCGGAGGCGCCGACGGTGCCGACCACTCCGGTGACCCCGCCGGGCGAGGGCACCACCACGCCTCCGACCTCCCAGAACCCGACGGTCAAGTCCGCCCTCGACGATGCGAAGAAGGCGATCGAGGCGGCCGAGAAGGCCCGTCAGGCCGGCGACTGGGCGGCCTTCGGCAAGGCGCAGGACGACATCAAGGCGGCTCTGCAGCGGGCGATCGACGCGGAGGCGAAGCCGGCGACCCCGCCGCCCGGGGGGTAACCGGTAATGGCTCAGTCCCGCGTCGTGATACTGTGGTTTCACCGACGCGGGGTGGAGCAGCTCGGTAGCTCGCTGGGCTCATAACCCAGAGGTCGCAGGTTCAAATCCTGTCCCCGCTACTGAAGATGAAGGCCCGGATCCATGGGATCCGGGCCTTCGTCATGTCCGGGTTCATCAGGTCCTTCGTCATGTCCAGGGGGACACGCGGGGGTCATGAGGTAACTGAGACGGGTGAGTTGGGGTGGGGGCGTGTTTGACTTATCTCTCTGTGGGCATGTCGACAAAACGCTGTAGTGACCTCACAGGCTGCGACATACCAGGTGTACGCGGGTAGCAGGTGATGCGACGATGGGATTTATGGGGGACAGGTCAACTCTGCTGGAGACAGGGCGGTTTGTGAGGGCGGAAGTCGAATCGGGCGCAGACGCCAACGAGGAGGCTCCGGTCGTTAACGCGCAGACCGCACTGACCGATGCGGATTTCGCGGAGGAAATGTTCGCCGAGACGGACCCGGCGGGCGACACCGAGCTGGAAGCACGGCACCGGGTCGCGGCCGACAGGGGCGACCCGGGCGCGATGAGCGTGCTCGGGGCGCTGCTGCTGCGCCGCGGCGACCTGGCCGGCGCCGAGCCGTACCTGCGCGGCGCCACGGCGGAGGGGGACCGCGCCGCCGCGAACAACCTCGGCGTGCTGCTGCTCCAGCGCGGGTACCCCGAGGAGGCCGCCGGCTGGTGGCGGGTCGCCGCCGTGGCCGGATCCGCCCCGGCCGCCCACGCCCTGGGCCGCCACTTCCGCGAGCGCGGGGACGAGCCGGCCGCCGAGTACTGGCTGCGCCAGGCGGCGGAATCCGGCCATGCCCTGGGCGCGTACGGGCTCGCCGACCTGCTGGAGCACCGCGGCGACAAGGGCGTCGAGCGCTGGCTGCGCCAGGCGGCCGAGCAGGGGCACCGCGAGGCCGCGTACCGGCTGGCCCGGCACCTGCGCAAGGGTGACCCCACCGAGGCCGAGCAGTGGTACCGGCAGGCCGCCGCGCGCGGGCACCGGCGCGCCGCGCTGCACCTGGGCGCCCTCCTGGAGGCGCGCGGGGAGCTCAAGGAGGCCGGGCGCTGGTACCTGACCTCCGCCAAGCAGGGCGAGGCGCGGGCGGCGTGCGCGCTCGGCTTCCTGCTGCGCGACGCCGGCGACGAGGAGAGCGCCGTCGCGTGGTGGAACCGGGCCGCGCAGGACGGCGACGGCAACGCCGCCAACGCGCTGGGCGCCCTGCACGCCGCGCGGGGGGAGACCCAGACCGCGGAGAAGTGGTACCGGACCGCCATGGACGCGGGCGACCAGAACGGGGCGTACAACCTTGCTCTGCTGTGCGCCGCACAGGAGCGGACCGCGCAGGCCGAGCAGTGGTACCGGCGGGCGGCCTACGCGGGCCACCGGGAGGCCGCCAACGCCCTCGCGATCATGCTGCTCCAGGTCGGCGACGCGGCGGGCGCCGAGCCGTGGTTCTCGAAGGCGGCCGAGGCGGGCAGCGTCGACGCCGCGTTCAACCTCGGGATCCTGTTCGCGAGCCGGGACGAGGACCGGACGGCGCTGAAGTGGTACGAGCGGGCCGCGTCGGCGGGCCACACCGACGCGGCGCTCCAGGTCGGCATCGCGCTGGTCCGCGACGGCGAGGACCGGGCGGCCGAGCGGCACCTGCGCTGCGCCGCGGGCGGCGGCAGCGCGGAGGCGGCGTTCCGGCTGGCCGCGCTGCTGGAATCGCTGGCTCCACCGCCGGAGCCGGTGGCGCTGGGCGAGCCGGCCGGCGGGGCCGAGCGCAGCGAGAGCGAGGAGTGGTACGAGCGGGCCGCGGAGCTGGGGCACCGGCGCGCGCAGGTACGGGTCGGGATGCTGGCCGCCGCGCGGGGCGATCTCGCCGTCGCCGCGCGGTGGTACCGGGAGGCTGCCGAGGCCGGCTCCCGGAACGGGGCGTTCAATCTCGGGCTGCTGCTGGCGCGCGAGGGGAACGAGCCGGAGGCCGCGCTGTGGTGGACCCGGGCCGCGGTGGCCGGCCACGGCCGGGCGGCGCTGAGGCTGGGGCTGCTGGCCGCGCGGCACGGGGACCTGGCGGAGGGGCAGAAGTGGTGCGTGCGGGCCATGGAGCTGGGCCCGGCGGAGGTCTCCGAGCGGGCGGCCCGGCTCCGCGAGGCCCTGGCGGAAGAGCTCTCGGCCTGAGGGTGCGGCCCCGCTGAGCTGGAACGTTAAGTGATTTGCATCTGTCGGGGGGCTTCGCGTAAAGTCGTGTTTACCGACGCGGGGTGGAGCAGCTCGGTAGCTCGCTGGGCTCATAACCCAGAGGTCGCAGGTTCAAATCCTGTCCCCGCTACTGAAGGCTGAAGGCCCGGATCCCCTGGATCCGGGCCTTCAGCCGTTTCACGGCAAAGAAGCAAAGAAAGAGGGGCCCGGAGCATCGCTCCCGGGCCCCTCTCCGTTCGTTACGCCGCCGCCGCGCAGGCCGGACACAGCCCGCGGTAGGTCACCTCGACCGCCGACACCACGAACCCGAACCGCTCCGCGTCCGGCAGGTCGGCCAGCGGATTGCCCGCCGGGTGCACGTCCCGGATCGCGCCGCACTGAGCGCACACCAGGTGCTGGTGGGGCTTGTGGGCGTTCGGGTCGTACCGCTTGGCCCGGCGGTCCGTGGCGACCTCCAGGACCTCGCCGAGGGACACCAGCTCGCCCAGCGTGTTGTACACGGTGGCGCGCGAGATCTCCGGCAGCTTGTCCACCGCGCGCGCGTGCACCTCGTCGGCCGTCAGGTGAACGTGGTCACCGTCGAGCACCTCGGCCACGACGCGCCGCTGTGCGGTCATGCGCCATCCGCGTCCGCGAAGTCGTTCCAGCAGGTCACTCATGTACACCAGCCTAACAGCGAGGGATTCGGTGTAACTCCCGAACGTGTGCGGACTTGGAACCTTACTTGACTTAGACAAAGTCCATCGTAGGATCGAGTACGACAAGGGCCAAGGACAGGCACAGGCACATGGCAGGAATGACGCAGGAGGCGCACGTGACGCAGGGACCGCTCACCACGGAGGCCGGGGCTCCGGTCGCCGACAACCAGAACAGCGAGACGGCCGGCGTCGGAGGCCCCGTCCTGGTGCAGGACCAGCTCCTCCTGGAGAAGCTGGCCCACTTCAACCGCGAGCGCATACCGGAGCGCGTGGTGCACGCCCGCGGTGCCGGTGCGTACGGCACCTTCACCCTCACCCGTGACGTCTCGCAGTGGACCCGGGCGAAGTTCCTGTCCGAGGTCGGCAAGCAGACCGAAACGTTCCTGCGCTTCTCCACCGTCGCGGGCAACCTCGGTGCGGCCGACGCGGTGCGCGACCCCCGCGGCTGGGCGCTGAAGTTCTACACCGAAGAGGGCAACTACGACCTCGTCGGCAACAACACCCCGGTGTTCTTCATCAAGGACGCCATCAAGTTCCCGGACTTCATCCACACCCAGAAGCGCGACCCGTACACCGGCTCGCAGGAGGCGGACAACGTCTGGGACTTCTGGGGTCTGTCGCCCGAGTCCACCCACCAGGTGACCTGGCTGTTCGGCGACCGCGGCATCCCGGCGTCCTACCGCCACATGAACGGCTACGGCTCGCACACGTTCCAGTGGAACAACGAGGCCGGCGAGGTCTTCTGGGTCAAGTACCACTTCAAGACCGACCAGGGCATCAAGAACCTCACCCAGGCCGAGGCCAACAAGCTCGCCGGCGAGGACCCCGACTCGCACCAGCGCGACCTGCGCGAGTCCATCGAGCGCGGCGAGTTCCCGACCTGGACCGTGCAGGTCCAGATCATGCCGGCGGCCGACGCGGCCGAGTACCGCTTCAACCCGTTCGACCTCACCAAGGTGTGGCCGCACGAGGACTACCCGCCGATCGAGATCGGCAAGCTGGAGCTCAACCGCAACCCGGAGAACGTCTTCGCCGAGGTCGAGCAGTCCATCTTCAGCCCGGCGCACTTCGTCCCCGGCATCGGCCCGTCCCCGGACAAGATGCTCCAGGGCCGCCTCTTCGCTTACGGCGACGCCCACCGCTACCGCGTCGGCATCAACGCCGACCACCTGCCGGTGAACCGCCCGCACGCCACCGAGGCGCGCACCAACTCCCGTGACGGCTTCCTGTACGACGGCCGCCACAAGGGCGCGAAGAACTACGAGCCGAACAGCTTCGGCGGCCCGTTCCAGACGGACCGCCCGCTGTGGCAGTCCACCGCGGTCACCGGCGGCACGGGCAACCACGCCGCCCCGGTCCACTCCGAGGACGGCGACTTCGTCCAGGCGGGCAACCTCTACCGCCTGATGTCCGAGGACGAGCAGGCCCGTCTGATCGAGAACCTGTCCGGCTTCATCGCCAAGGTCTCCCGTGACGACATCGCCGAGCGCGCGATCGGCAACTTCCGCCAGGCGGACGGCGACTTCGGCAAGCGGCTGGAGGCCGCGGTCCAGGCCCTTCGCGGCTGACGGATCCGCTCGCCGAGAGTTGAAGGGCCGGACCCCCTCGGGGTCCGGCCCTCCGGCTTTACGCCGGTACGGTGCTGCGCCGGGCCGGGACCCAGCAGCGGATCACGTCGCGTACGGACACGATGCCGACGGGGCCGCCGTGCTCCAACACGATCAGATGGCGGAAGCCGCCGCGCACCATTGCCTCGGCGGCATCCTGGACGGTGGCCTGCGGGGTGCAGAACACCACGTTGTTGGTGGTGTGCGCGCCCACGGACTCCCGGTCGGGATCGTGGCCCGCGCCGATGGAGTTGAGGATGTCGCGTTCGGTCAGGATGCCGATGCCGCTGTGGTCGGGATCGAGGACGACGGCTGCGCCGACCCGGCGGCCGGACATCAGGCAGGCCGCCTGCCTGAGGGTGTGGGCGGGTCCGAGGGTGAGGATCACGGTGCTCATGGCGTCGCGGACGAGCATGAAGAGAGCCACCTCCTGGGGAGTGTCCTCCGCGCACTTAGAGAAGGTCTTCACAAGCGCACAAGCGGAGGAGTCTCAGATTCCCATGGGTACGCAGGGTCATCAAGAGGGCGCACCCGGTTGTGCGGATGCAGTACCCGGACGGCGCATGCGGCTCAGTCGCGCGGGCGCAGGTACCCCAGCATCTCCTCGTGCAACAGTCCGTTCGAGGCGGCCGCGTTCCCGCCGTGCACGCCGTCCACGCCGTCCAGGCTCGTGAACCGGCCACCCGCCTCCTGGACCACGACCGCGATGGCCGCCATGTCCCACAGGTTCAGTTCCGGCTCGGCGCACAGGTCCAGCGAGCCCTCCGCGACCATCACGTACGGCCAGAAATCGCCGTAGCCGCGGGTGCGCCAGCACTGCCGGGTCAGGTCCAGGAACCCGGGGAGCCGGCCCTGCTCCTCCCAGCCGCTCAGCGAGGAGTACGCGAACGAGGCGTCGCCGAGCGAGCCCACCTTCGAGACGCCGAGCGGTACGGGCGCAGCGCCCAGCGCACCGCCGGCGTACGCGCCCCCGCCCTGCGCCGCCCACCAGCGGCGGCCCAGCGCCGGCGCCGAGACCACGCCGACCACGGGCCGGAAGACCCCGTCGGAGCCCTCCTCCATCAGCGAGATCAGCGTCGCCCAGACGGGGACGCCGCGCACGTAGTTCTTCGTACCGTCGATCGGGTCCACGACCCAGCGGCGCGGGCCGCTGCCCTTGAGCCCGTACTCCTCACCCAGGATGGCGTCGGCGGGCCGCGCCGCCTCGATCCCGGCCCGGACGATCTCCTCGGCGGCCTTGTCCGCCTCGCTCACCGGGGTCATGTCCGGCTTCGTCTCGACCTTCAGGTCGAGGGCTCGGAACCGCTGCATCGTGGCGGCGTCCGCCGCGTCGGCGAGCTCAAGGGCAAGGCGGAGGTCATCGTCATACTCGGGCATGCCCGAACAGTATCGGGACCACCCGGACCCGGCGAACGGCGTCCACGGTGCGACCCTCGGGCGCCCTTGACAGGATCTGTCGGTCCGTCAACTCTGGCGGGGAAGCCGAGCGGGGAATCGGAGCGGGGGAAGTCGAGCGGGGAGGCGCGCATGCCGGCAGCCCGGGAGTCCTTGCTGGAAGCGGCGGGAGCGGCGCTCTTGGCGCGCCCCTGGCCGTCGGTGCGGATGGTCGACGTGGCCGCCACCGCCGGGGTGTCCCGCCAGACCCTCTACAACGAGTTCGGCGGCAAGGCGGGCCTGGGCAGAGCCCTGGTGCGCCGCGAGGCGGACTGGTACCTCGAAGGGGTGGACCGGGTCCTGCGCTCCCCGGCCGCCACCGCCGAGCGCCTCGCCTCGGTCGCGGAGTGGACCGTACGGGCGGCTCGCGCGCGTCCCCTCGTACGGGCGCTGCTGACGGGGTGCTGGGACGGGAACTTACCCACGCCGCCCGGGCAGGGGGTGCGGCCCGGAGTGCCGGCCCCCGGGCCCGGGGAGCTGGCCCGGGCCGTCCGCGACCGGGCCTCGGCCACGATCAGCCCGGGGGAGGGGGCGCAGCGCTGCGAGCTCGCCGTACGCCTCGCGCTGTCGTACGTGATAGCGCCGGGCGAGGAGCCGGGGCTGGGGGAGTTGATGCGGCTGCTGCGCCTGCTCAGTGAGCCGAACCGGACAGCTGGAGGCCGATGACGCCCAGGATGACCAGCGAGATCGAGACGAGTTTGAGGGTCGAGACGAGGTCGCCCAGGAAGACCATGCCGTAGATGGCCGTTCCGGCGGCCCCGATGCCCGTCCACACCGCGTAGGCCGGGCCCACGTCGAGCTTCTTCAGGGCCAGGGTCAGCAGCCCGAAGCTGCCGAGGGCGAAGGCGGCGAAGGCGATGGTCGGCCACAGCCGGGTGAACCCGTGCGACAGCTTGAGGCACACCGCGAAACCGGTCTCCAGGATTCCGGCGACGACCACCAGCAGCCAGGCCATGGCGAATGCCTCCCGCGTCAGGTGACGTCGTATCACGTGGTGCGATTATGCATTTACCAGACCTGGCGCGCGGCAAACCCCGCCGGACGATCAGTCTCCTTCGCGGCGCTCGCGGGTCTCCAGGAGCCGCCGCAGCGAGTACAGGCGCGCCGGATCCGCGTGGCCGTCCTCCACCCACTTGTCGAGCGCACAGTCCTGCTCGTCGTGGCTGCAGGCCCGTGGGCACTCCTCCGTACCGGGAACGAGGTCGGGGAAGGCCAGGATCACGCGGGACGGATCCACGTGGTGCAGGCCGAAGGAGCGCACGCCCGGGGTGTCGATGACCCAGCCGTCGCCGCCCGGCAGCGGCAGCGCGAGCGCCGAGGTGGTGGTGTGCCGGCCGCGGCCGGTCACCGCGTTGACGTGCCCGGTGGCGCGCTGGCGGCCCTCGGCGACCAGCGAGTTCACCAGCGTGGTCTTGCCGACGCCCGAGTGGCCGACGAACGCCGTGATCCGGCCGTTCAGGCGCTCGCGCACCCGGTCGGCGGCGTCGCCCGTCGCCAGCTCCTCGCGGTTGGTCACCACGTAGTTCAGGCCGAAGGTCGAGTAGATCTCCAGGATCTTGTCCGCGGAGGTCAGGTCCGACTTCGTGAGGACCAGCAGCGGCTCCAGCCCGGCGTCGTACGCGGCCACCAGACAGCGGTCGATCATCCGGGGCCGCGGCTCCGGATCGGCCAGCGCCGTGACGATCGCCAGCTGGTCCGCGTTGGCGACGACCACCCGCTCGTACGGGTCGTCGTCGTCCGCGGTGCGCCGCAGGACGGACTTGCGCTCCTCGATCCGCACGATCCGCGCAAGGGTGTCCTTCTTGCCGGTCAGATCGCCGACGATCCAGACCCGGTCGCCGACCACAGCCGCCTTGCGGCCCAGCTCGCGGGCCTTCATCGCGTGGATGGTGCGCCCGTCGACCAGGCAGGTCAGCCGGCCGCGGTCGACGGTCAGGACGAAGCCCTCGGCCGCGTCCTCGTGCTTGGGCCGGATGGTGGTCCGGGGCCGGTTGCCCTTGGGGTTGGGCCGCTGGCGGATGTCGTCCTCGTCGGTGTGCTTGCCGTACCTGCGCATGACGGGGCCCTACGCTCCCGCTCCCGAGAGCATTCGAGCCCACATCTTCGGGAAGTCCGGCAGGGTCTTCGCGGTCGTCGCCACGTTCTCGATCTGCACGCCCTCCACCGCCAGGCCGATCACCGCGCCCGCGGTGGCCATCCGGTGGTCGTCGTAGGTGTGGAACACCCCGCCGTGCAGCGGGCGCGGGCGGATGTGCAGGCCGTCGGCGGTCTCGGTGACCTCGCCGCCGAGCCCGTTGATCTCCGCGGTCAGCGCCGCCAGCCGGTCCGTCTCGTGCAGCCGCAGGTGCGCCACCCCGCGCAGGGTGGACGGGGAGTCGGCCAGCGCCGCGACGGCCGCGATGCCGGGGGTGAGCTCGCCGACCTCGCCCAGGTCCACGTCGATGCCGTGGATCTTGCCGCTGCCCGTGAAGACCAGGCCCGCGTCGGTCAGCTCGCAGGAGCCGCCCATCTCCGTGAAGATCCGGCGCAGCTCGTCGCCGGGCTGCGTGGTGCGGCGCGGCCAGTCCGGGATGGTGACCGTACCGCCGGTGATCAGGGCCGCCGCCAGGAACGGCTGCGCGTTCGACAGGTCCGGCTCCACGACCACGTCACGGCCCAGCAGGGCGCTCGGCGCGACCCGCCACACGTTCGGCTCGCCACCCGCCTCGGGGGTGTCGACCTGGGCGCCCGCCGCGCGCAGCATCTCCACCGTCATCCGGATGTGCGGCATCGACGGCAGGGTGGTGCCGGTGTGCCGGACCTCGACGCCCTGGTTGAAGCGCGGGCCCGACAGCAGCAGCGCGGAGACGAACTGCGAGGAGTTGGAGGCGTCGATCTCGACGACGCCGCCCTCCAGGGCGCCGCCGCCCTGGACCGTCAGCGGCAGCGCGCCCCGGCCGTCGTCATCGATCCGGGCGCCGAGGGTGCGCAGGGCGCTGATGACCTGGCCGAGCGGGCGCTCGTAGGAGCGCGGGTCGCCGTCGAAGCGGATGTCGCCGGCGGCCAGGGTGGCGACGGGCGGCAGGAAGCGCATGACCGTGCCCGCATTGCCGACGTCGATGGTGGCCGGGCCGTGCAGGGCGGCCGGGATGACCCGCCAGGCCTCGCCGCCGGCGCCGTCGCCGGAGCTGGAGGAGGCGGTCTCCTCGATGCCGACGCCGAGCGCGCGCAGGGCGTCCGACATCAGCTGGGAGTCGCGCGAGCGCAGCGGGCGGCGCACCCAGCCCGGCTCGGCGGCGAGCGCGGCGAGGACGAGGGCGCGGTTGGTGACCGACTTCGACCCGGGCACGGTGACGGTGGCGTGGACGGTGCCGTCGGCGAGCGGTGCGGGCCAGAGGGCGTGGAGCGCGGGGGTCTCGGTCATGGCCCCCACTTTAGTGGCTCGCCCCGGCCCCAGATCTTGATCGCACGCTGGTCTCGGAGGTTGGACGCGGCGGTCGGACGCGGAGGTCGGACTCGCCGGCCGGGCCCGGAGGCCGCCTCGGAGGTTTCGCAGGTCGCCTCAGAGGTCGAGGAGCCAGCGCCCGCCGCCGATCAGCGAGCACAGCGCGACGGCGTGGAAGAGGAGCAGCCAGGCCACCGGGTGGACGTGCGTGAGCCGACCCAGCTGGTCCGCGTCGGAATCGGGCGCCCCGCCGTGCCGGCGCTTGGCCCCCAGCTCGAACACCGGCCGCACCCCGCCCAGCAGCAGGAACCACACCACCAGGTACGCGAAGACCGCCTGGACCTCGGCCGGGGCGAGCCAGGAGACCAGTACGAACGCGGCGCCCGACAGCACCACCGTCAGGGCGCCGTACGCATTGCGGATCATCACCAGCATCGCGAGCAGCAGCGCGGTGGCCGCCCACAGCAGCAGCGTGATCCGGTGGGCCGACAGCAGGGCGGCCCCGCCGAGCCCGAGCAGCGAGGGCGCCGTGTACCCGGCCGCGGCGGTCAGGATCATCCCGAGCCCGGTCGGCTTGCCGCGGCTGACGGTGACCCCGCTGGTGTCGGAGTGCAGCCGGATCCCGTCGAGGCGCCGCCCGGTCAGCAGCGCCAGCAGCCCGTGGCCGCCCTCGTGGGCGATGGTCACGGCGTTGCGGGACAGCCGCCACAGGGGGCGCGGTCCCACGGCGGCCAGGGCGGCCAGGCCCGTCACGATCACCAGCCACAGGGCCGGCGGGGTCTGTATGCCCGTGAGCCGGTCCCACAGGCCGGCGGTCGCGGTGCTGTCCGTGGTGCTGTTCATGGAGTGGCGGACTCCTTGCGGTGGTGGGCGGGTGGGATGGCAGTCTGGCAGCCATGTGCGGACGGTATGCAGCGAGTCGTCGGCCGGAGGACCTGGTGGAGGCCTTCGGCATCGAGAAGTGGGAGCCCGAGGAGACCCTGGCCCCCGACTGGAACGTGGCGCCGACGAAGGAGGTCCACGTCGTCCTCGACCGTCCCGTGAAAGACGCTCCGGACCCGCGTCCGGTTCGTCAGCTGCGCACGGTGAGGTGGGGGCTCGTCCCCTCCTGGGCCAAGGACTCCGACGGCGCCGCCCGGATGATCAATGCCCGGTCCGAGACGGTGGCCGAGAAGCCCTCCTTCCGCCGCCCCTTCGCGCAGCGCCGCTGCATCGTCCCCGCCGACGGCTACTACGAGTGGGTCACCGCCCACGACGAGCGGCAGCTGGAGGTCGAGGGCAAGAAGAAGCGGGCCCGCAAACAGCCCTACTTCGTGCTCCCCGCCGACGGCTCCGTCTTCGCCATGGCCGGGATATACGAGTTCTGGCGCGACCCGACGCTCCCCGGCGACCACCCGCAGGCCTGGTGGGCGACCTGCTCGGTGATCACCGCCGAGGCGGAGACCGGGCCGCTGGGCGTGGCCCCCGCCGAGGGGCCGGCCTCGCTCGCCGAGATCCACCCCCGGATGCCGCTGATGCTGACCCCGGACCGCTGGGACGCCTGGCTGGACCCGGCCCGGACCGACACCGACGAACTCCAGGCCCTGCTCGCGCCGCCGCCGGGCGGGCTGATGCGCGCGTACCCGGTGTCCACGGCCGTCAGCAACGTACGCAACAACGGGCCGGAGCTGCTCCACGAGCTGGCCGCGCCGGAGGAGGCCACGCTGTTCTAGGGGGTGTCTTACGGACTGGCCCGGCTCGGGTCCCGGGCAGGATGGGCGCCATGACCACGCGTACGCGCACCGAGAGCGTCGACACCCCGGCGGGCGAGGCCCGCATCACCTGGCATCCCGTCCCCGCCCGTACGGCCGCCCGCCTCGTGCTGGCCGTCAGCCACGGGGCCGGCGGCGGGATCGAGGCCCGCGACCTCGTGGCCCTGGCCGCCGCCCTGCCCGCCCACGGGGTCACCGTGGCGCTGGTCGAGCAGCCGTGGCGGGTCGCCGGGAAGAAGGTGGCCGCCGCGCCCAAGGTGCTGGACGAGGGCTGGCGGGGCCTGTGGCCCGCGCTGGCGAAGCCCGGACTGCCGGTGGTGGCGGGCGGCCGCAGCGCGGGGGCCCGGGTGGCCTGCCGGATCGCCGCCGAGCTGGGGGCGGCCGCGGTGCTGGCCCTGGCGTTCCCGCTGCACCCGCCGGGCCGGCCCGAGAAGTCCCGGGCCGGGGAGCTCACCGGAGCCGGGCGGCCCACCCTGGTGGTCCAGGGCGGCCGGGACCCCTTCGGGCGGCCGGAGGAGTTCCCGCCGCCGACCGGGCAGGCACCGTACGAACTGGTGGAGGTCCCGTACGCCGATCACGGCTTCGCCGTGCCGAAGAAGGCGGACCTGACCCAGGACGAGGCCCTCGCGGTGATCACCGGGGCGGTCGCCGCCTGGCTCGGCGGGCTTCCCCTCTGACGGCCGCGGCCCGGGGGACGGGTTCAGGGACCGGGGTCCGGGGTCCGCGGACCGAGACGGACCCGCGGTGATCCATATCACATCGCGGGCGCGCACCTGACACAGGACGGGAACCCGGCCCCCGACGGGGAATGCGCGGCCCGACCCTTCTGTTGTGCGGGATGTCGGAACGCACGGGATCAGTCGGAGGAGAGGGAGCGCATGACCCAGGTCATCAGCCAGCACCGTCCGCAGGCGGAGGGCCTGGACTGGACGGTCCTGCCCGCGCCCAAGCGCCGCCCGCTTCAGGCGGCGGAGGGCGGGGATGGTCGACTATTCTCCGATTCGAGCGGGTCCGCTTTCGGAGCCGTCACGCAGTCGGAGGAGGTGGGTCCTGTCGCTGGGACCGACGAAGGCCACGCGGAGGAGACGACCCCGGAGCGCAATGCGCGCTTCGAGAGGGACGCCCTCGGCTACCTCGACCAGATGTACTCGGCCGCGCTGCGCATGACGCGCAATCCGGCCGACGCCGAGGACCTGGTCCAGGAGACGTATGCGAAGGCATACGCGTCCTTCCACCAGTTCCGCGAGGGCACCAACCTCAAGGCGTGGCTCTACCGCATTCTGACCAACACGTTCATCAACTCCTACCGCAAGAAGCAGCGTGAACCGCAGCGCAGCGCGGCGGAGGAGATCGAGGACTGGCAGCTGGCGCGCGCCGAGTCGCACATGTCGACAGGCCTTCGTTCCGCCGAATCGCAGGCGCTCGACCATCTGCCCGATTCGGATGTGAAGGAAGCGCTGCAGGCCATTCCGGAGGAGTTCCGCATCGCGGTCTATCTTGCCGACGTAGAGGGCTTTGCGTACAAGGAGATCGCGGACATCATGGGTACACCCATCGGTACGGTCATGTCGCGACTGCACCGTGGCCGCCGTCAACTCCGCGGAATGCTGGAGGATTATGCCCGTGAGCGCGGGCTGGTCCCCGCCGGCGCGGGAGAGTCGAACGACCTGAAAGGCTCGGGCTCATGAGCTGCGGAGAGCCGCACGAGACGGATTGCTCTGAGGTCCTGGACCACCTGTACGAGTTCCTGGACCACGAGATGCCGGACAGCGATTGCACGAAGTTCGAGACGCACTTCGGCGAATGCAATCCCTGCCTGGAGAAGTACGGCCTCGAACAGGCCGTCAAGAAGCTGGTGAAGCGCTGCTGCGGTTCGGACGACGTGCCGACCGACCTGCGCTCGAAGGTCATGGGGCGGATCGAGCTGATCCGTTCCGGCCAGGCCGTCCCCGATCACGACGTGACCGCGGATCCCGCCACCGGCTGATCGAACAACCACCCCTGGAAGCCGAATCGTTCACTCGAAGGTGCTAATCCGGGGGTGCCCGTACGGCGCAATACGAAAATGTGGCCCCCTGTACGAGGGGGCCCCACTTATTCTCCCCAAACGGTGTGCACGGCACAGGGGGAGGAGAGCGCCATGCGGGTACGTCCGCCGGCGGCGCGTCCCCGGCCCCTGTGGGCCGTCATCCTCTGCGCCGTCCTCGCGGCATTCGCCTGCACCGCCCCGGCCTTCGCCGGTCCCGGCACCCCCTGGCCCGCCGCCGCGCTGCTCGCCTTCCTCTACCTCGGCTGTGAACTGGTCAGGATCTGCCCGCTGCCGGGCGACCGGGTCCGGGTCCCCGAGGGCATCGGCTCGTTCTTCCCCGTGCTGCTCGCCGCCGTCTTCCTGCTGCCGCCGGCCGCCGCCGCGCTCGTCGCGCTGCCCGGCGCCTTCGCCCAGCCGGTGGCCGGACGGCCCGCCTGGGTCCGGCGCGTGTGGCACGCGGCGCAGCAGGCCGTCGCCGCCTGGGCCGCGGGGCGGACGTTCGGGCTGCTGGGCGGCGCTCCCTCGGCCGGCCGGCTCGCGGACTTCCCGTACGCGCTGCTGCCCGCGGCGGCCGCGGCCGCCGCCTTCAGCCTCGTACTGGCCGCCCTCGACGGGGGCGTGCTGGCCGCCGCCGAACGACGGCCCCTGCGCACGGCCTGGCGCGGACTGCTCACCCGCACCCTGGTCCCGCACTGGGTGCACGGCCTCGCCGGGCTGATGATGGCCGTCCTGTGGCGCAGCCCGTACGGGCTGCCGGCCGCGCTGCTCGTGCTGCTGCCGATGTACATCTCCTGCTGGGTCTTCGCCCAGTACCACCGCGAACGGGCCGCCCACCAGGCCACGATCCGGGCGCTCGTGCAGGCCGTCGAGCTCAAGGACCGCTACACGCGCGGCCACGGCGAGCGCGTGGGCCAGGCCTCCGCGATGATCGCCCGCGAGCTGGGCATGGACGGCGACCGGCTCGAAGTCGTCCGCATCGCCGGGATCCTGCACGACGTCGGCAAGCTGGGCGTGCCGACCCGGCTGCTGCGCAAGGACGGTCCGCTGACCCCGCAGGAGCGGCGCGTCATCGAGCTGCACCCCGAGTACGGGCACGAGATGGTGCGCGGCATCGGCTTCCTGGGCGAGGCCCGGTCCGCGATCCTGCACCACCACGAGCGGGTCGACGGCTCCGGATATCCGTACGGGCTGACCGGTGAGCAGATCCCGGTGCCGGCCCGGGTGGTGGCGGTGGCCGACGCCTTCGACGCGATGACCTCGACCCGCTCGTACAGCCGGGCCCGGCCGGTGCCGGTGGCCCTGGCCGAGCTGGAGCGGTGCGCCGGGGCCCACTTCGACCCGGTGATGGTGCACGCGCTGGTCGAGGCGATCGGCCGGGACGGCTGGCACCCGGTGGTCACGGCGGACGAGGACGACCTCCAGGTGATCCCGGCCGGTTCCGCCCCCGGCCGGTCGGCGGCGCCCGCCGCCGCGGCCCCCGACCCCGGCGGGCCCGCGCTGTCCGGGCTCCCGGCCCAGGGCGCCCGGACGCGCGTACGGACCGTGGACCCGCGCGCCGGGCGGGAACCGGACGGCGGGGGCGGGGCGTGAGGGGCGTAGCGCTTCGGGGCACGGTCGTGTGGGGGGTGCGCGGGGCCGCCGTGGCGCTCACCCTGGCCGGGCTCGGGCACACCCTGTGGAACGGCGTCGTCGAACCCGGCACCGCCCTGGCCTTCGGCGCCCTGATCGCCTGCGGCGAGCTCGCCCGCCGCGACGGCCGGGACGCCCGGGACGCACCGGACGCGGCCGGCGACCGCCGGCCCGCGCCGCTGGCCTTCACCGGCGCCCTCGCGTACGCCCTGCTCGGCCCGGACGCCGCCCGGCCCACCCACCACGGGGTGCTCCAGATCGTCACGGTCGTCGCCGCCGCGGCGCTCGCCGGGATCGTCCCCCACATCGCCCGCGGCCGCGCTCCCGGCGCCGACCACCTGGCCCGCCGGGTCCTCACCGTCGCCTTCGCCGCCGTCTGCTTCCAGCCGCTCTACAATTCCGGCCGGCTGGAGCACGGGATCGGGCAGGGCCCGTACCTCGTCCTCTTCCTGCTCCTCCTGCTCGGCCTCACCGCCCTGTGCGACGCGGTGCTCGCCGCCGCCCTGGCCCGCGCCCGCACGGGCTGGCCGTACGGGCCCCTGCTGCGCGACGAGCTGCGCGCCCAGCTCGGCATCGGCTCGGCGATCTGCGCCACCGGGGTCGTCATGGCCCTCGGCGTGGCCGTCGCCGGCCTGTGGGCCCTGCCCGTCTTCTGCGTACCCCTGCTGCTGACCCAGCTGTCCTTCCACCGGATCACCGCGATCCGCACCACCTACCGCCAGACCATCACCTCCCTGGCCCGCGCCACCGAGATCGCCGGTCACACCCGGCCGGGGCACTCCCGCCGGGTCGCCGCCCTGAGCTGCGCCGTCGGCCGGGAGCTGGGCCTGTCGGAGCGGGAGCTCACGGTGCTGGAGTACGCCGCCCTCATGCACGACATCGGCCAGCTCTCCCTCGTCGATCCGGTCCGGGCCGGGGCCACCGCCGGGCTGCCCGCCGCCGAGGCCCGCCGGATCGCCGCGCTCGGCGGGGACGTGGCCCGCCAGACCGGGGTGCCCGCCGAGGTGGCCGTCATCGTGGAGCGGCAGGCCGACCCGTACCGGGAGCAGCCGATCGCGGCGCGCATCGTACGGGCGGTCAACGCGTACGACGACCTGCTCGGCGGGACCCGTCACCCGGGCGGCCCCCTCGCGGCCCTGGAGCAGCTGCGGCTGGGCACCGGGCGCGACTACCAGCCAGAGGTCGTGGAGTGTCTCGCAAGGGTTCTGGCCAGGGGCGGACGTGACAGAGTTGTTCCCGTCCCACCTGGGTAACCCATGGGTAATGAGCGGCCGTCCGAGTGGGCATGGTTGGATGCCAGTAGGAGTGTCCGTGAGGGTGTCCGCAAGGCTGCACCGTTGGACCGGCAGGCGGGAATCGTGAGGATCTTCGGGAAGGTACGGCATCGGCCCTCCGCCTCGTGGCGGCAGGCCACCGACCGCGCGTTCACGCTGATCGGCGACGGGCGGTACGAGGACGCGGGCGCGCTGCTGACCAGAGCCGCGGACCTGGAGCCCTGGCTGTCCGAGTCCTGGTTCAACCTCGCCCTGCTGCACAAGTTCCGGCACGACTGGGAACAGGCGCGGGCCGCAGGACTGCGCGCCGTGGCCCTCCTGGACCGTGAGACCGGCGCCCCGGACTGGTGGAACGTCGGGATCGCCGCGACCGCGCTGCAGGACTGGCCGCTGGCCCGCCGGGCCTGGCAGGCGTACGGGCTGAAGGTGCCCGGGGACCCGCACGGCTCGGGCACCCACCCCGCGAAGGGCAGCGGCGAACCGGTCGGCATGGAGCTCGGCAGCGCCGCCGTACGGCTGTCCCCCGAGGGGGAGGCCGAGGTGGTCTGGGGCCGCCGGCTGGACCCGGCCCGCATGGAGGTCCTGTCGATCCCGCTGCCCTCCTCGGGGCGGCGCTGGGGCGAGGTCGTCCTGCACGACGGGGTCCCGCACGGCGAGCGGGTCACCGCGGCCGGCCCCTCGTACCCGGTCTTCGACGAGATCGAGCTGTGGGCGCCCTCGCCGGTGCCGACCTGGGTGGTGCTGCTGGAGGCGGCCACCGAGGCGGACCGTGACGCGCTGGAGCAGCTGGCCTCGGACGCGGGCTTCGCCGCCGAGGACTGGTCTTCCTCGGTGCGGCTGCTGTGCCGGACCTGCTCGGAGAGCGTGATGCCGAGCGGCGAGGGCGACGGGGAGCAGCTGGACCCGCACGACCACAGCGAACCGGGGCATCCCGGACCGCTGGGCCACCGTACGAACGGTTCCGGCCCGCTGTGGGTGCCGGAGCGCGAATGCGGGATCGCGGCGCCGGCCGGCCTGGTGCGCGGTTTGCTCGACGGCTGGGTCGCGGACAGCCCGGACACCCGTGAATGGCGGGATCTCGAAGAGGTCTGCTGACCCGGCACCGTAGGCTGTACCGGCACATTGTGAACGGGTGGACTTACGGAAGGCGTACGGCGGACATGGCGCAGCAGGAGAACGAGGTCGTCGAGATCGTCAACGACGGGTACGTCGTGGACACCGAGGACTGTGAGGCGCGCGAGCTGGCCCACCGCGAGCGCGGTACCGCCCGCCCGATCACGGTGGTCGGCAACCCCGTCCTGCACCGTGAGTGCAAGGACGTCACCGAGTTCGGCGACGAACTGGCACAGCTGATCGACGACATGTTCGCCAGCCAGAAGGCCGCCGAGGGCGTGGGCCTGGCCGCGAACCAGATCGGCGTGGACGCCAAGGTCTTCGTCTACGACTGCCCGGACGACGACGGCGCGCGCCACACCGGTGTCGTGGTCAACCCGAAGCTGGTGGAGCTGCCGGCCGGCTCCCGCGTGCTCGACGACTCCAACGAGGGCTGCCTGTCGGTGCCGACCGCGTACGCCTCGCTGGCCCGCCCGGACTACGCCGAGGTGACCGGCCAGGACGCGCAGGGCAACCCGATCAAGGTGCGTGGCACCGGCTACTTCGCGCGCTGCCTCCAGCACGAGACGGACCACCTGTACGGGTACCTGTACATCGACCGCCTCTCGAAGCGCGACCGCAAGGACGCGCTGCGCCAGATGGAAGAGGGCACCCCGCGCTACGAGACCGTCCCGAACGCGTAGCCCGCGGGACGCGCTGCCCCCCCCCGCGAAGCCGCCGGATCGGAGGGCGGGGGCTACCCGCGGCCCAGGAGGGTCCGCAGGTCTTCCGGCAGGGGCATCGGGGTGAAGAGGCCCGCCGCCGTGCGGCCGGTGTTGCCGTACGGCACACGCCCGGTCACCGACCCGGCCCCGGCCACCAGGATCCGCACCACCTGCCCCGCCGTCTCCGCCCGGTCCCGGCAGCGCACCGCGAGCCGGAACATGTGCCAGTGGGCACGGGTGTGGGGCCAGGCCCAGGCCTGGGAGATGATGTGCGCCCGCTCCAGGGCGGTCCACATGGCCCGGGTGTCGGGCGCGGCGGCGCGGGCGCGGCGCAGCTCGTCCTCGAAGGCCGTGCGGACGGCGGCCGGCATGGTCTTGCCCGTACAGGCGGCCACACACTTCTTGATCGCTTTTCTCATGCGTCCACGGTGCCGCCGCGGGGCCCGCCGGCGCTTGAACGAACCTGCTACATCCACTGGACGGTGCGGGTGAAGTCCGACGGCGCGATCCCGAACATCCGCCGCCACACGCGGCTCAAGTGCGCCCCGTCGGCGAAGCCCGCGCCGTGCGCCGCGTCCGTCAGGGAGTGCCCCCGGGAGGAGAGTTCGGCGGCCCGCATCAGCCGCAGCCACAGCACGTACGGCCGGAACGGCAGCCCGAGTTCCGCCCGGAACAGGTGCGCGAGGCGGCTCTCCGACAGGCACGCCACCTCGGCCGCCCGGGACAGCCGTACCGACTCCCGGCCGGGCAGCCACTCCAGCACCCGCGCCAGCCCCGGATGCGCCGCCGCCGCGGGCTGCGGCGCCCCGGGCAGTACGGCGTCCAGCGCACACGCCGCCGCGAAGGCGTCGGCGGGCAGCGCGTCGGCCGGTACGAGGTCCCCCGCGTCCCCCGCCAGCGCCGCGAGCCGGCGCCCCGCCGAGGAGAGCGGGTCGTAGTGCAGCACCACCCCGTGAGGCACCCCGCGCAGCACCGCGTGGCGCACCCCGGCCGGGACCACGTACGCCCGGCACCCGAAGGGTTCCCCGTCCGGTCCGGCCATCAGCAGCTCGTCCCCGCCCAGCGCGGCGATGACCTGCACGGAGTGGTGCGCGTGCACACCGGCGGACCCGACGGCGCCCCCGTACAGCAGGCCCCCGGGCCGCAGCCGGGCCCGCCCCGCCCACCCGCCGCCGGTCATGCCCAAGGCTCCGGACACGACGAAGCGCCCCCGCCCGAGAACCCGGTGGACCGGGTGTCGCTTCCCATGGGCGGGGACGCTATCAAGCCGTACGGCGGTGGCCGGAGGGGACTTAGAAGTCCTCGTCCAGGTCGACCGTGCCCTCGACCGCGACCTGGTAGGCCGACGGGCGGCGCTCGAAGAAGTTCGTCAGCTCCTGGACGCCCTGCAGCTCCATGAAGGAGAACGGGTTCTGCGAGCCGTACACCGGCGGGAAGCCGAGGCGGACCAGGCGCTGGTCCGCGACGCACTCCAGGTACTCGCGCATCGACTCGGTGTTCATGCCCGGCAGGCCGTCACCGCACAGGTCGCGGCCGAACTGGAGCTCCGCCTCCACGGCCTCCTTCAGCATGTCGGTGACCTGCTGCTGGAGGGCGTCGTCGAAGAGCTCCGGCTCCTCCTTGCGGACCGTGTCCACGACCTCGAACGCGAAGTTCATGTGCATGGTCTCGTCGCGGAACACCCAGTTGGTGCCGGTGGCCAGACCGTGCAGCAGGCCGCGCGAGCGGAACCAGTACACGTACGCGAAGGCGCCGTAGAAGAACAGGCCCTCGATGCACGCCGCGAAGCAGATCAGGTTCAGCAGGAAGCGGCGGCGGTCGGCCTGCGTCTCCAGCCGGTCCAGCTTCTCGACCTCGTTGATCCACTTGAAGCAGAACTGCGCCTTCTCGCGGATCGACGGGATCTCCTCGACGGCGTCGAAGGCGGCCGCGCGGTCGTCCGGGTCGGGCAGGTAGGTGTCGAGCAGCGTCAGGTAGAACTGGACGTGCACGGCCTCCTCGAACAGCTGGCGCGACAGGTACAGGCGCGCCTCCGGGGAGTTGATGTGCTTGTAGAGCGTCAGCACCAGGTTGTTCGAGACGATCGAGTCGCCCGTCGCGAAGAACGCGACCAGACGGCCGATCATGTGCTGCTCGGCCGGCGTCAGCTTCGCGAGGTCGGCGACGTCCGAGTGGAGGTCGACCTCCTCGACGGTCCAGGTGTTCTTGATCGCGTCCCGGTAGCGCTCGTAGAAGTCCGGGTAGCGCATGGGGCGGAGCGTGAGCTCGAAGCCCGGGTCCAGGAGGTTCTTGTCGGTGGAGCTCATTACTGGCAGGCCTCGCAGGACTCGGGGTTCTCAAGGGAGCAGGCCAGCGCCTCGGCGTCGGCGACCGCCTGGGGCAGCGCGACGGGGGTGGCCGCCTGCGCGGCGCGGGCGATCTTCGTCGCGGGGCGCGAGCGCAGGTAGTACGTGGTCTTCAGGCCCTGCTTCCAGGCGTACGCGTACATCGAGCTGAGCTTGCCGATGGTGGGCGTCTCCAGGAACAGGTTCAGCGACTGGGCCTGGTCGAGGAACGGCGTACGGGCCGCGGCCATGTCGATCAGACCGCGCTGCGGGATCTCCCACGCCGTGCGGTACAGCTCGCGCACCTCGGCCGGGATCCAGCCGAAGCCCTGGACGGAGCCGCTGGACTCGCGCAGCGCCTCACGGGTCTGCGCGTCCCACACGCCGAGCTTCTTCAGCTCGTCCACCAGGTAGGCGTTGACCTGGAGGAACTCACCGCTCAGCGTCTCGCGCTTGAAGAGGTTGGAGACCTGCGGCTCGATGCACTCGTACACGCCGGCGATCGAGGCGATCGTCGCCGTCGGGGCGATGGCGAGGAGCAGGGAGTTGCGCATGCCGGACTTCGCGATCCGGGCGCGCAGGGCGTCCCAGCGCTCGGGCCAGTTCAGCTCCACGTCGAAGTGGTCGGGGTGCAGGACGCCGCGGGCGGTGCGGGTCTGCTCCCAGGCCGGGAGGGGGCCGCTGCGCTCGGCGAGGTCGCAGGAGGCCTCGTACGCGGCCAGCATGATGCGCTCGGAGAGCTTGGTGGACAGGGCCTTCGCCTCGGGGGAGTCGAAGGGCATCTTCATCTTGAAGAAGACGTCCTGGAGGCCCATCGCGCCCAGGCCCACCGGCCGCCAGCGGGAGTTGGAGCGGCCCGCCTGCTCGGTCGGGTAGAAGTTGATGTCCACGACGCGGTCGAGGAAGGTGACCGCGGTGCGGACGGTCTCGTCCAGGCGCTCCCAGTCGATCTCCCCGTCCACCACGAAGGCGCCCATGTTGACCGAGCCGAGGTTGCAGACGGCGGTCTCGCCGTCGTTCGTGACCTCGATGATCTCGGTGCAGAGGTTGGAGGAGTGGACGACCGTACCCGGCTCGGCGGTCTGGTTCGCCGTGCGGTTGGAGGCGTCCTTGAAGGTCATCCAGCCCTGGCCGGTCTGCGCGAGGGTGCGCATCATCCGGCCGTACAGGTCGCGGGCGGGCATGGTCTTGCGGGCGAGGCCCGCCGCCTCGGCCTTGCGGTAGGCGGCGTCGAACTCGTCGCCCCACAGGTCGACCAGGTCGGGCACGTCGGCCGGGGAGAACAGCGACCAGTCGCCGTCCGCGTTGACGCGGCGCATGAACTCGTCCGGCACCCAGTGCGCCAGGTTCAGGTTGTGCGTACGGCGCTGGTCCTCGCCGGTGTTGTCGCGGAGCTCCAGGAACTCCTCGATGTCCGCGTGCCAGGTCTCCAGGTACACGGCGGCGGCGCCCTTGCGGCGGCCGCCCTGGTTCACGGCGGCGACGGAGGCGTCGAGGGTCTTCAGGAACGGCACGATGCCGTTGGAGTGGCCGTTCGTACCGCGGATCAGCGAACCGCGGGCGCGGATGCGCGAGTACGAGAGGCCGATGCCGCCGGCGTGCTTCGACAGGCGTGCGACCTGGTGGTAGCGGTCGTAGATCGAGTCGAGCTCGTCCAGCGGGGAGTCCAGCAGGTAGCAGGAGGACATCTGCGGGTGCCGCGTGCCGGAGTTGAAGAGCGTGGGGGAGGACGGCAGGTAGTCGAGGCGGCTCATCAGCCGGTAGAGCGAGGCCACTTCCTCGACGGCCTGGACCGTGTCGTTCTCGGCGAGGCCGCAGGCCACGCGCAGCATGAAGTGCTGCGGGGTCTCGATGACCTGGCGGGTGATCGGGTGGCGCAGCAGGTAGCGGCTGTGCAGGGTGCGCAGGCCGAAGAAACCGAAGCGGTCGTCGGCGCCCTCGGCGAGGGTGTGCTCGACCAGCGCGTCCAGACGGTTCGCGTGCAGCGCCACGAACTCGGCGGTGCGGTCCGCGATCAGGCCCTCGCGGTGGCCGACCGCGACGGAGGAGGAGAAGGAGGTGGCCCCCTGGCCCGCGGCTTCCTCGGCGACCGCCAGCGTCAGCAGCCGGGCGGCGAGCCGGGAGTACGCCGGGTCCTCGGAGATCAGACCGGCGGCGGCCTCCGTGGCCAGCCCGCGCAGTTCGGCCTCGTCGGCGGCGGCGCTGCGCCCGCGGAGCGCGGCGGCGGCGACCCGGCCCGGGTCGGTGTCGGGGAGGTCGGCCGTCAGCTCGGTGAGGGTACGCAGCAGTGCGGCCCCAGGTCCCCCGGTCTCGATTCCGGTGTCGGACGGGTCGGACTCGGCGCGCGGTGCGGAAGGCGCGATGGTCACGGGGGGAGCTCTCCCTCGCTCGGCTCCGGGACACCTGCGGTGCGGGCGCGAGCGGGCGCGCGCGGGCATGACGGGGCAGCACCGCGCGGCGTCCACCGGCCCAACCGCGAGGCCCGGACGTATCGACACCCGGTTCGGTCGAGCCGGGCGCACTGTCGGCAGGTCATCGGACTTGCGGTGACACCAATGGGTGTACTTCATACCGTTGCGGGACAGTTCCGGATTCGCACCGGATTCCCCTGCGACGACAGCGAGGATGAGCATACATGTGGGGGCCGCATCATGTGCGACCCCCTAGATGTTGTGTCGGCGTGGCTACAGTTCGAGACCGTACGTGAGCAGAGGGAGGTCGGGTACGGGCTCCCAGTCGCGCTCGGGCGTGCGGACGAAGCCGAGCCGTTCGTAGATCCGGTGGGCGCCGGTCATGTCGTCCGTGGTGGACAGGACGAGGCGCCGTACGCCCTCGATGGCCCGGGCGCGGTCGGCACAGGCCCGCACCAACGCCTCCCCGGCGCCCCGCCCGCGGCCCTCCCGGGCGACGGCCAGCATCCGGAACTCGGCCTCGCCCGGTCCGGCGATGTCGCACAGCGGGCTCCCGGGCGCGGCGAAGGCCACACCGCCGAGGAGCCGCCCGTCGCCCGTCGCGGCCACGAGTATCACCCCGTCGGCCGCACGCCCGGCCACGTCGCGCAGCCGTTCGAGGTACGGGTCGTCCTCGCCGAACGTCAGCAGCCCGTCCCCGAGATAGGCCTGCGCGGTGATCTCCCCGAGCGTCCCGTACTCCGTCGCCAGCGCTTCCCTGATCACGATGTCCATGCGGTCGAGTGTGCCGGACGTCTGTCGGTGCCCGGCGCTATCGTCGGAGACAGCACCGTCGAGGAAGGCGAGCGAGGCATGACCGTGATGACAGACCGGCCCCACATGCTGACCGAGGACTTCGAAGCCGTGGCGCGCATAGCGGCCCGCGAGAGGGAGGGGACGCGGCTGGAGTTCATCGACGGGGTTATCAGGAGCAAGGCCATGCCGGACGGCGACCACCAGACGATCATTGAGTGGCTCACGCGGATCTGCATGCAGTACCGGCCGGAGCTCTGGCTGCACGGGGGACAGGGGATCAAGGCCGAGGCGTACCGGGGAGGGAGGGCCATCCCCGACGCGGTGCTGGCGCCTTCCAAGGCATTTGCCGGGCAGGGGGACTGGGTCGACCCCGATCCGATCCTCATGGCCGTGGAGGTGACCTCGTGGGACTCGGACACCCACCGGCGGGACCATGTCGAGAAGCCCCGCGCCTACGCGGAGACGGGTATCCCCGTCTACCTGCTGATCGACCGGGCCAAGTGCGAAATCTCCGTCTACAGCCAGCCCAACGGCCGACGGTACGAGAGCACCCACATCGTGCCGTACGGCACGGACATCGCGCTCCCCGAGCCCGTCGGCATCACCCTCCAGACCGAGGTCCTCAAGGACTGGGTGCGCTGAGACCCCCATGAACGGCGAAGGGTCCCGCCCGGTCCGGCGGGGCCCTTCGCGTCACGTGCTCAGCAGCAGCGGAAGCCCTCGCGGGGGTCCGCCTCGCGCGAGTCCGTACGGGCGCGTTCGAAGGCGCGGCGGGTCATGACCTCCGCGTCCGGGTCGTGCGTACGGGCGTGGGCCACGTAGCGGTCGTACGCCGCCTCGCCCGAGAACTCCCGTACGAAGAACCGCGCCTTCGCCAGCGCCGCGCGGACCCCGCTCACGCCACCGGCTCCTTCACGCGGCCGCCGCCCGAGTCCAGGCCGGCGGCGGCGAGCTCCGCCCGCTCCTCCGGCGTCGCGACGAGCCCGGCCGGGGCGATGATCTTCGACTCGGTCCACGGGACCTCCGACAGCCTGACCGCCTCCGGGTTGCCGACGGCCTTGAGGCAGGTCCGCGCCGCGTCCAGCAGCACGATGACGATCAGGACCGCGAAGAGCGCCGACAGCACGCCGTCGACCGTGGCGTTCGTGACGATCGTGTGCATCTCGCCCATGTTCTTGGCGGGCGGCAGGACCTTCCCGGCGTCGATCCCGGTCTGGTACTTGTCGCGTTGCGCGAAGAAGCCGACCTTCACGTCGTCGGAGAACACCTTCTGGTAGCTCGCGGTCAGCGTGACGGCCACGTCCCAGGCCAGCGGGACCCCGGTCACCCAGGCCCACTTGAGCCGCCCGGACTTGACCAGCAGCGTGGTGCAGACGGCCAGGGCCACCGCGGCGAGCAGCTGGTTCGCGATTCCGAACAGCGGGAACAGCTGGTTGATGCCGCCCAGCGGGTCCTTGATGCCGACCCACAGGAAGTAGCCCCAGCCGCCCACGACGACCGCGCTCGCCAGCCACACGCCCGGCTTCCAGCTGACGTCCTTGAAGGACTTGTGCACGTTGCCGAGGGTGTCCTGGAGCATGAACCGGCCGACCCGGGTGCCCGCGTCGAGGGTGGTCAGGATGAACAGGGCCTCGAACATGATCGCGAAGTGGTACCAGAACGCCTTCATCCCGGAGCCGCCGACCACGGACGAGAAGATCTCCGACATTCCGAGTGCGAACGTCGGCGCGCCGCCCGTACGGGACAGCAGGCTGGCCTCCTCCACGTCCTTCGCGGCCTGCGCGAGGAACTCGGGCGAGATGGCGAAGCCGAAGTTGGTCACGGCCTGCGAGGCGGTCTCGACCGTGGTGCCGATGACACCGGCGGGGGAGTTGACCGCGAAGAACAGGCCGGGCTCGATGATGCAGGCCGCGATGATCGCCATGACGGCGACGAAGGACTCGGTCAGCATCGCGCCGTAGCCGATGACCCGGACCTGGGTCTCCTTCTGGATCATCTTCGGGGTGGTGCCCGAAGAGACCAGCGCGTGGAAGCCGGACAGGGCCCCGCAGGCGATGGTGATGAAGACGAACGGGAACATCGACCCGGCGAACACCGGCCCGTCCCCGCGGGCGGCGAAATCGGTGACCGCGGGCATCTTCAGCGTCGGCATCGCCACGACCACGCCCACGGCGAGCAGCGCGATGGTGCCCACCTTCATGAAGGTGGAGAGGTAGTCGCGGGGCGCGAGGAGCATCCACACCGGCAGCACCGAGGCGACGAACCCGTACGCCACCATCCACAGGACCAGCGTCTCCTTCTCCAGCGTGAAGGTGCTCGCCAGCGAGGAGTCGGCGACCCAGCCGCCCGCGACGATGGCGAGCAGCAGCAGCGCGACGCCGATGACGGAGATCTCGGTGACCCGGCCGGGGCGCAGCACGCGCAGGTAGAAGCCCATGAAGAGGGCGATCGGGATGGTCATGCCGATGGAGAAGACACCCCAGGGGGAGTGCGCCAGCGCGTTGACGATGACCAGGGCGAGCACGGCCAGCAGGATGATCATGATGGCGAACACGGCGACCAGCGCGGCGGCTCCGCCGACCGGGCCGATCTCGTCCCGGGCCATCTGGCCGAGCGAACGCCCGTCGCGCCGGGTGGAGAAGAAGAGGGTGACCATGTCCTGGACGGCGCCCGCGAAGATGACGCCGGCGACGATCCAGATGGTGCCCGGCAGATAGCCCATCTGCGCGGCGAGCACGGGGCCGACCAGCGGGCCGGCGCCGGCGACGGCGGCGAAGTGGTGGCCGAACAGCACGCGGCGGTCGGTGGGGTGGAAGTCGACACCGTTGTCAAGGCGTTCGGCGGGGGTGGCCCGCGTCTTGTCGGTCTTCAGGACCTTGTCGGCGATGAAGCGCGCGTAGAAGCGGTAGCCGATGGCGTACGAGCCCAGCGCGGCGGCGAGCAGCCAGGCGGCCGAGATCTCCTCGCCGCGGGAGAGGGCGAGGATGCCCCAGCCGAGGGCCCCGACGAGGCCGACGAGCACCCAGACGGCCACGGACTTCGGGTTCATGCCTCCCGAGGTCCCTGGTGCGGAAGGCGAGTCCGCCGCCGTGCCCGGACTCGCCGCGTTCCGTTCTGTACCTGTTGCTTCCGGTTCCGGCATGATCCTCGTCCCCTCGTTGATCATCTGCGTAAGCGCAGGGAATCTACGGGGGCCCGCCCGGTGAACGTAAGCCCCCGTCCGTATAGCGGAACGAGAGTCAACTACGAATCAGACGGCGGGGCGCTGGAGTCGCGCCACGAACTTGTAACGATCGCCGCGGTACACCGATCGCACCCACTCCACGGGTTCGCCGTCGGCGTCGAGCGAGTGGCGGGAGAGCATCAGCATCGGCAGGCCGACGTCGGTGCCCAGCAGGCCGGCCTCGCGCGGGGTGGCCAGGGAGGTCTCGATCGTCTCCTCGGCCTCCGCGAGCCGTACGTCGTACACCTCGGCCAGGGCGGTGTAGAGGGAGGTGTACTTGGCCAGCGACCGGCGCAGCGCCGGGAAGCGCTTGGCCGAGAGGTGGGTGGTCTCGATGGCCATCGGCTCACCGCTCGCGAGGCGCAGCCGCTCGATGCGCAGCACCCGGCCGCCCGTGGCGATCTTGAGGAGCCCGGCCAGGGTGTCGTCGGCCGTCACGTAGCCGATGTCGAGGAGTTGGGAGGTGGGCTCCAGACCCTGGGCCCGCATGTCCTCCGTGTACGAGGAAAGTTGGAGCGGCTGGGAGACCTTCGGTTTCGCGACAAAGGTGCCTTTGCCCTGAATGCGCTCCAGCCGGCCCTCGACGACGAGCTCCTGGAGAGCCTGGCGCACGGTGGTCCGGGAGGTGTCGAATTCGGCCGCGAGCGTGCGCTCCGGCGGCACCGGCGTGCCCGGGGGCAGTGTTTCGGTCATGTCGAGCAAGTGCCGCTTGAGTCGGTAGTACTTGGGCACCCGCGCCGTGCGAGTGGCTGCCCCGCCTTCCGGCTCGGTGGTCGCCCCTTCGGTGGACATCGCCGCCCGCCTTCCCGACTCCATTTTCGCTGCCGTCACCGGCTCCTCCGATATGTGCGGTCACATCGTGACACGGGTGGGAGGACAGGCCTCCTCCCTCCCCCAGGTGTCGGTCCGGTAACGGACCGATCACCCGCTCATTAGACCCTTGACACCCCTAAAGGTCTAGGCCAAGCTCCGGTTACTGGTCTAAACCAATATGGATCAGATCCCGGCCCCACGGGCAGTACTTGGTACGTCACCGCGGCGGGCGAGGGAAGTGCAGAGCATCCCTGAGGAGGGTGGCGTGAAGCGCAAGCTCATCGCGGCGGTCGGAGTCGCGGGCATGGTGATCGGCCTCGCGGCGTGCGGTGGCAACGACGGCGACGACAAGGGCAAGACCGACGCCGGCGGCGCCAAGGAGATCACCGTCTGGGTGATGGACGGCTCCGCGCCCAAGGCCTGGATCGACGCCGTCAACGCCGAGTTCTCGGCCAAGCACCCGGGTGTCACGGTAAAGGTCGAAGAGCAGCAGTGGAAGGGCATCCAGGAGAAGGTCACCACCGCCCTCTCCGAGAACACCCCGCCGGACGTCCTGGAGCTCGGCAACACCCAGACCGCCGGCTACGCGGTCACCGGCGGCCTCGCCGACCTCACCAAGGACAAGGCCAAGCTCGGCTCCGACGCCTGGCAGAAGAGCATGCTCGCCTCGGCCGAGTACGACGGCAAGCTCTACTCCGCCCCCTGGTACGCGGCCAACCGCGTCGTCGTCTACGACAAGAAGGCCTTCGCCAAGGCCGGCGTCACCCCGCCGACCACCCGCGACGAGTGGATCGCCGGCCTCGACAAGCTGAAGGCCGCCGACCCCGCCTCGCAGCCCATCTACCTCCCCGGCCAGAGCTGGTACGTCCTCGCCGGCTTCATCTGGGACGAGGGCGGCGACCTCGCCGTCAAGGACGGCGACAAGTGGAAGGGCGGCCTCGGCACCCCCCAGGCCGCGTCCGCGATGGAGTTCTACAAGAAGCTCCAGGCGTACTCCACCGCCCCCAAGGACAAGGACGAGGCCACCCCGCAGCAGTCCACCGACGTCGTTCCCAAGGGCGGCGTCGCCTCCTGGATCGGTCTCGGCTGGGAGGCCGGCGGTGCGGAGAAGGCCCTGAAGGACGCGGGCAAGGAGGCCGACTTCGGCTACTTCCCGATCCCGGGCAAGACCGCCGACAAGCCCGGCACCGTCTTCCTCGGCGGCTCGAACCTCGCCGTCGCCGAGCGCTCCAAGAACAAGGAGCTCGCCAAGGAGTGGCTGGCCCTCGCCGCAGGCAAGGACCAGATGACGAAGTACGCCGCCGAGACCAAGGGCGCGCTGCTCCCGAACCAGGCCGCCGCGAACTTCACCCCCGCCGCCGGCTCCTTCGCCGAGGCCATGGGCAAGGGCGGCGTCAACGGCCGCATCACCCCGGTCACCCCGGGCTGGGCGAACGTCGAGACCGAGCCCAACCCGCTCAAGGAGTTCATGACCAAGGTCCTGAAGGGTGAGGACGCCGCCAAGGCGGGCGCGGACGCGGACAAGGAAATCGCGAGCCGCATCAACAAGTAGCACGTAGCACCGGGGGTGCGGCCGGCGCCCACGCGCCCGCCGCACCCCCGGTCGCGCATTGACCGACCTGTGCGACGCCCGACCGCAGCCGAGGTAACCAAGACATGACCGTGCACTCCCAGGGAGCGGTGACCGCTCCACAGGACGCACCACCGAAGTCCGCCGGAGGGCAGCAGACGCCGCCCACGACCAAGGGGGCCGGTCCGTCGGCTCCGCGCCGGGGCAGAAAGCCGCTTCCCGCGGGCTGGCTGCCGTACCTCCTGATCGGGCCCGCGGTCCTCAGCCTCGCCACGCTGCTGCTGTACCCGCTGGCCAAGAACGTGATCCTGTCGTTCCAGAAGGTCGACAAGATCGAGTTCATCCAGCGGAAGGCGCCCTTCAACGGGGTCGAGAACTACGCCCAGCTGCTGGGCGACGCGCACTTCTGGACCGTCGTCGTACGCACCTTCGCCTTCACCGCGGCCAACGTCGCGCTGATCATGCTGATCGGCAGCCTCGTCGGGATCCTGCTGAACCGCCTCGGCAAGTGGATGCGCCTGGTCCTGTCGATGGCCCTGGTGATGGCCTGGGCGATGCCGATCGTCGCCTCCGTCACCGTCTTCCAGTGGCTGTTCGACGAGCAGTTCGGCGTCATGAACTGGGTCATGCGCACCCTCGGCTTCTCCGGCTACGAGCAGCACAACTGGTTCGAGTCCGGCTTCTCCACCCTCGTGATCGTCACGGTCCTGGTGGTCTGGGGCTCCGTCCCCTTCGTCGCCCTCAACATGTACGCCGGCCTGACCACCGTCAGCGGCGAGCTGTACGAGGCCGCGCGGATGGACGGCGCGAACGGCTGGCAGACGTTCTGGCAGGTCGTCTTCCCGAACCTCAAGCCGTTCTTCACCGTCACCACGTTCCTTGAGGTGATCTGGGTCTTCAAGGCCTTCACCCAGGTGTACGCGATGAACCGCGGCGGCCCCGACCGCGCCTCCGAGACCCTGCCCGTCTTCGCCTTCGTCGAGGGCCAGAGCCAGGGCCACTACGCGCTCGCGGCAGCGATCTCCGTCCTGACGATCGTGATGCTCGTGATCGTCATGTCCTTCTACTTCCGCCTGATCCTGAAGCAGGAGGAGGAGCAGTGAGCACCACCACCGCCCCGAAGCCCGCGCAGCAGCTGCGCAAGCGCCGCCCGCTGCGCCCCGCAACGGTGGCGAAGAACCTGGGCGCGCTCGTCGTGGCCGTGGTCTTCGTCTTCCCGGTCTACTGGATGTTCTCCTCGGCCCTCAAGCCGTCCGGGCAGATCCTCTCCAAGGACCCCGTCTTCGTCTTCACTCCGACGCTGGACAACTTCACCAAGGCCACCGGCGTCGAGCTGTTCTGGACGTACGTGACGAACAGCCTGCTCGTCACCGTCGGAGCCGTCGCCCTGGCCCTGGTCGTGGCCCTCGCCGCGAGCTTCGCCATCGCCCGGATGAAGTTCAAGGGCCGCAAGGGCCTCGTACTCGGCGTGATGATGGCGCAGATGGCCCCCTGGGAGGTCATGGTCATCGCGATGTACATGATCGCCCGCGACGCCGAGATGCTGAACAGCCTCCCGCTGCTGACCGCGATCTACTTCGTGATGGTCCTGCCCTTCACCATCTGGACCCTGCGCGGCTTCATCGCCGCCGTCCCGGTGACGCTGGAGGAGGCGGCCCAGATCGACGGCTGCACCCGCGGCCAGGCCTTCCGCAAGGTGATCTTCCCGCTGCTGGCGCCCGGCCTGATGTCCACCTCGCTCTTCGGCTTCATCACCGCCTGGAACGAGTTCGCGATGGTCCTGATCCTCAACAAGGACAAGACCGCCCAGACCCTGCCCCTGTGGCTGACCCAGTTCCAGACCGCCTTCGGCAACGACTGGGGCGCCACCATGGCCGCGTCCTCGCTGTTCGCGGTCCCGGTCCTGGTGATCTTCGTCTTCCTCCAGCGCAAGGCCGTCGGCGGCATGACCGCCGGCGCGGTGAAGGGATAACGGCACTATGACTGTCCTTGCGCACGGCGTGACCCCGTCCGATGCGAACGACGAGTTGACCCGCGACGCCCTCGCGGTCCTCCAGCCCGGCTTCGAGGGCACCACCGCCCCCGCGTGGCTGCTCCGCCAGATCGGCGAAGGGCTCACCGCCGTCGGCCTCTTCGGCCGCAACATCGCCTCGCCCGAGCAGCTCGCCGCGCTCACCGCGCAGCTGCGCGCGGAGCGCGAAGACGTCCTCGTCGCCATCGACGAGGAGGGCGGCGACGTCACCCGCCTGGAGGTCCGGGGCGGTTCCTCCTTCCCCGGCAACCTGGCCCTCGGCGCCGTCGACGACACCGGCCTCACCCGGGACGTCGCCCACGAGCTGGGCCGCCGCCTCGCCGAGTGCGGGGTCAACCTCAACTGGGCGCCGTCCGCCGACGTCAACTCCAACCCGGACAACCCGGTCATCGGCGTCCGGTCCTTCGGCGCCGACACCCACCTCGCCGCCCGCCACACCGCCGCGTACGTCGAGGGCCTCCAGGCCGCCGGCGTCGCCGCGTGCACCAAGCACTTCCCGGGCCACGGCGACACCAACGTGGACTCGCACCACGCGCTGCCGCGCATCGACGTGGACCTGGACACGCTGGTGGCCCGCGAACTGGTCCCGTTCAAGGCGGCCGTCGCGGCCGGCACCAAGGCCGTGATGAGCGCCCACATCCTGGTGCCGGCCCTGGACCCGACCCGCCCGGCCACGCTCAGCCCGCAGATCCTGACCGGCCTGCTGCGCAAGGAGCTCGGCTACGAGGGCCTGATCGTCACCGACGGCATGGAGATGAACGCCATCGCCGGGACGTACGGCATCGAACGCGGCTCGGTCCTCGCCATCGCGGCCGGCGCCGACGCGATCTGCGTCGGCGGCGGGCTCGCGGACGAGGCCACCGTGCTCCGGCTGCAGGGCGCCCTGGTCGCGGCCGTACGGGAGGGCGCGCTCCCGGCGGAGCGGCTCGCCGACGCCGCCGCCCGGGTACGGGCGCTGGCCTCATGGACCCGGCAGGCCCGGGCCGCCGCCGCGCCGGGCGCGCCGCAGGAGGGGAGCGCGCCCGGCATCGGCCTGGCGGCGGCCCGCCGCGCGGTGGCCGTGACGGGCACCGCGGCGCCGGTGACGGCTCCCCTGTACGTCGCCACGCTCGCACCCGTCGCGAACATCGCGGTGGGCGACGAGACCCCGTGGGGCGTGGCCGCGGAACTGGCCGCGCTGGTCCCGGGAACCGCGTCGGGGGTGTTCCCCGAGGGGGCCACGGCCGCCGACGTGCTCGCGGCGGCGGGGGAGCGCACCGTCGTGCTGGTGGCCCGCGACGCGCACCGGCACCCGTGGATGGCCGCGGCTCTGGAGGCGCTGGTCGAGGCCCGCCCGGAGACCGTCGTGGTCGAGATGGGCGTACCGCGGGCCGAGCCCCGCGGGGCGCTGTACATCGCGACGCACGGTGCCTCGCGGGTCTGCGGCAGGGCGGCGGCGGAGCTGATCGCCGGGGCCTGACCAGCCCCGGAGCTCCCGGTCCGCCCCATCCCGTGCCCCCAGGACACCCCGTCCCGGGGGCACGGGCACACCCGGGCCCGTACGGGCTCCGTGCGGTTCGCGGGGTCTGTGGGGGCCCCGGCAGCCGTACGGACGCGCAAGGGCCGGGCCCCCTCGGGGGAGCCCGGCCCTTCGTACGCGTGGGAAGGTGCCGCCTAAAGCCCCTGCCACGCGGGCTTGTTGGCGTACGTGTGCCGGAAGTAGTCCGCGAGCTTCAGCTTCGACGCCGCAGCCTCGTCCACGACGACCGTGGCGTGCCGGTGCAGCTGCAGCGCGGAGGCCGGGACCAGAGCGGACAGCGGGCCCTCGACCGTCTGCGCGACGGCGTCCGCCTTGCCCTCGCCGGTCGCGAGGAGCACCAGGTGGCGGGCGTCGAGGATCGTCCCGATCCCCTGCGTGATGACGTGGTGCGGCACCTGGTCTATGTCGTCGTCGAAGAACCGCGCGTTGTCGACCCGCGTCTGCTCCGTCAGCGTCTTGATCCGGGTGCGCGACGCCAGCGAGGAGCACGGCTCGTTGAAGCCGATGTGCCCGTCCGTGCCGATGCCGAGCAGCTGCAGGTCCACCCCGCCCGCCTCGGCCAGCGCGCGGTCGTACGCCTCGCACGCGGCCACGATGTCCTCGGCGGAGCCGTCCGGCCCCATGAACGAAGCCTCCGACAGGCCCAGCGGCTCCACGACCTCGCGCAGTACGACCGCGCGGTAGGACTCCGGGTGCCCGGCCGGCAGGCCGACGTACTCGTCGAGCTGGCAGATCCGCGCCTTGGAGGCGTCGACCGCACCGGCCTTGACCTTCGCGGCCAGGGCCTCGTAGATGGGCAGCGGGGTAGAGCCGGTCGCCACGCCGAGCAGGGCGTCGGGCTTGCGGCGGACCAGGGCGGCCATGGCCTCCGCGATGAGCTCGCCGCCTGCCTTGGCGTCCGGGACGATGACAACTTCCACGCGGGGCCTGCCGATCTGGAGTGGGACGGTGTGGTATAGACCAATCTAGCAGAGGTGGGCCGCCTCCGGCCGGTCCGCGCCCACTCCCGTTCGCTTCCGTCCACTCCCATCGTCGGCCTCCCCGCCGGGACGTGCAGCCCGGCCCCGCCCGGGGCCGGGACCCGGACGCGCCCGGGCCCCGGCCGAGGTCACGGAGACCGCCGCAGGGCGCGTCTCACAGCAGCGACAGCTGGAGGCCGCCCGTCGCGTCCAGGTGCTGGCCCGTCACCCAGCGGGCGTCCGCCGAGGCCAGGAACGCCACCACGTCGGCGACCTCCTCCGCCGTGCCCACCCGCCCGAAGACGGAGCGGGAGGCCGCGTGCGCCCGCGCCGCCGGGTCCGCCAGCCAGCCCGCGCTGAGATCGGTGTCCGTGATGCCGGGACCCACCGAGTTCACCGTGATCCCGCGCGGGGCCAGTTCGGCGGCGAGCGACCGGGTCAGCGCGTTCACCGCGCCCTTGGCGGTGATGGTGGCCAGGATCGCCGGCAGGGCGATCTCCGGGGTGCCGGTCACGTTCACGATCCGGCCCCCGTCCCGGAGCCGCGCCAGCCCGTGCTTGATCACGAAGAAGGGCGCCTTCGCGTTGAGCGCGTGGACCCGGTCGTACGTCTCCTCGTCGGTGTCCGCGAGGCCGGCGAAGGCGGCGGCGCCCGCGTTGTTCACCAGGATGTCGACCGCGTCGGTGTGCAGCGGGTGCGCCGCGTACGCGGCCCACAGCGCCTGCGCGTCGCCCGGGACCCCGAGTTCGGCCCCGATCGCGAACGCCCGACCGCCCGCCGCCTCGATGGCGGCCACCGTCTCCTGCGCCGCCGCCGCGTTGTGTCCGTAGTGGACGGCGACCAGGGCCCCGTCCCGGGCGAGCCGCTGCGCCACCGCCCGCCCGATGCCCCGGCTGCCGCCCGTGACCAGTGCCGTCTTCCCCTTGAGCACGCCCATGACGCGCCCCCCTTCAGGATTTGCTAGTGATCGCTACAGAAAGGGACCGTACCAGATTCCGTAACGGCCGCTATAGAATCTGCGCATGGTGACCGGACAGCGCGGCAGGCCGCGCTCCTTCGACCGCGACGCCGCCCTCGACAAGGCCATGCTGGCCTTCTGGGAGCGCGGCTACGAAGCGACCTCGATCTCCGACCTGACCGCCTCGCTCGGCATCGGCGCGCCCAGCCTGTACGCCGCCTTCGGCGACAAGCGCAAGCTCTTCGACGAGGTCGTGGCGGTCTACGGCGGCCGGTACACCGACTTCGCGCGCGATGCCCTGGCCGAGGAGCCCACCGCCCGGGCCGGCCTTGCCCGCGTCCTGCGCGAGGCCGCCGAGATCTACACCGACCCGGCCCACCCGCCGGGCTGCCTGGTGATCAGCGCGGCCGTCAACACCACCTCGCAGGAGGTGGCCGAAGCCCTGCGCGAGCGCCGCGAGGCCAACCTGGAGGTGTTCGAGCGCAGGATCCGGTCCGACGTCGCCACCGGCGCCCTGCCCGCCGGTACGGACGCGCAGGCGCTGGCCCGCTACGCGCTGGCGGTGCTCATCGGGATGTCCCAGCAGTCGCGCGACGGCGCGAGCCGGGAAGAACTGGAAGCGGTGGCGGAACTGGCGATGGGGGCCTGGCCGCAGTAGTGCGGGCCGGAGGGGAACGGGCCCCGGGAATTGCGCCGCGGGAATCGCGCCGCGCCATGCGGATTCCTCTGGGCCACGGTGCCGGGTCGGGACCCTCAGCCCGTCCGGCACCGCAGCCCGGAGTACTTACGGCCGGCGGGTGTGCGGTTCCCGGCGGCCGGTGGGAGGTGCCTGCGCGGTCAGGGCAGAGCGCGCCGCTTACCTCGATCCGTCCTCCTGTGCGGGGAGGGCGGAAGCCTAAGGCAATTGTGGACTAGACCAATCTGTTCTGTCCATCCAATGGCGGGCTCTACGATCCCGTCACTTCATCCAACAGTACGCGGCCCGAGTGCTTCCTGGATACTCCTGAGTAGTCGCCGTGGGGAAAGTCATGGCCCATACCCGGGGTACGCTCGGCCCGTGCCCTCCATGAACGACCTCGTACGCCAGCACACCGCTCTCAGTGAAACCGACCTGGAGTGGCTGCACCTGCTGGTCTCGGAGTGGCAGCTGCTCTCCGACCTCTCCTTCGCCGACCTCGTGCTGTGGGTCCCCACCCTCGACGGCACCCGGTACGTCTCGGTCGCACAGATGCGCCCCAACACCGGCCCCACCTCGTACCAGGACGACATGGTCGGCCACCTGGTCCCGCGCGGCCGGCGCCCGCTGCTCGACGCCGCGCTCGACGAGGGCCGGATCGTGCGCGAGGGAGACCCGGAGTGGCGCGAGGAGGTGCCCGTCCGCGTCGAGTCCATCCCGGTGCGCCGCGAGGGCCGGGTACTCGGAGTGATCGCCCGCAATACCAACCTGCTCACTGTGCGTACACCGAGCCGGCTGGAGCTCACCTACCTCCAGTCCGCCTCCGACCTGGCCCAGATGATCGCGGCCGGCTCCTTCCCGTTCCCCGGCCAGCAGGTCGACATGGACGCCTCCCCGCGCGCCGGGGACGGCCTGATGCGGCTCGACGCCGACGGCGTCGTCACGTACGCCTCCCCGAACGCACTGTCCGCCTACCACCGGCTCGGCCTCGCCGCCGACCTCGTCGGACAGCACCTGGGCACCACCACCGCCGAACTCGCCCCCACCCGGGGCCCCGTGGACGAGGCGATCGTCAAGCTCGCCAGCGGCTGGGCCCCGCGCGAGACCGAGGTCGAGGGCAACGGCGGGGTCATCCAGCTGCGCGCCATCCCGCTCAAGCCCAAGGGCGTCCGGATCGGCTCCCTCGTCCTGTGCCGTGATGTGACGGAACTGCGCCGTCGCGAACGCGAATTGATCACCAAGGACGCGACCATCCGGGAGATCCACCACCGGGTGAAGAACAACCTCCAGACCGTGGCCGCCCTCCTGCGGTTGCAGGCCCGCCGGATGGATTCCGAGGGCGGCCGCGAGGCGCTCAACGAGGCCGTGCGCCGGGTGGGTTCGATCGCGATCGTGCACGAGACGCTCTCTCAGAACCTGGACGAGCGCGTCGAGTTCGACGAGATCGCCGACCGCGTGATCGCGATGGTCGCGGAGATCTCGCCGGGCAAGGTGGAGTGCCGGCGCACCGGACGGTTCGGGATCCTGGACGCGGAGGTCGCCACTCCGCTGTCCATGGTGCTGACCGAGATCCTCCAGAACGCCCTGGAGCACGCCTTCACCCAGGGGGAGGGCGGCCGGGTCGAGGTGTCCGCGACCCGCACCGGCTCCGGCCGCGCGGACGGCCGGCTGCTGATCACCGTGCTCGACGACGGCTCGGGTCTGCCCGAGGGCTTCGACCCGCAGCGCGCCGGGAACCTCGGACTCCAGATCGTCCGGACCCTGGTCGAGGGAGAGCTCGGCGGCACGTTCGACATGCTCCGGGTGGAACCGCGCGGCACCAAGGTCGTCCTCGACATCCCCGCCAGCCCGCAGAAGTAACGATCGTTCCGTCACTCAACGTGACGGAGCCTGCGGGGCGCACCCCGGACAGCACTGAGCCCCGGACCGAAAACTTCTCGGTCCGGGGCTCAAGAGCACGTTGCTGAGCGCTGGTGTGGTGTTGCTACGCGCTGCGGCTCGAGGCTCGAAAGTCGATGTCAGGCGGTGGCGTTGCGCGCCCGATTGCGAGCGGCGCGGCGCTTCATCGCGCGGCGCTCGTCCTCGCTGAGACCGCCCCAGACGCCGGAGTCCTGACCGGACTCGAGCGCCCACTGCAGGCACTGCTCCATGACGGGGCAGCGGCGGCAGACGGCCTTGGCTTCCTCGATCTGCAGCAGCGCAGGACCGGTGTTGCCGATGGGGAAGAAGAGTTCCGGGTCTTCCTCGCGGCAAACGGCGTTGTGACGCCAGTCCATGGCTGCTCCATCTCCTTGTATTGCGGGCAGGTTGCTTGTGAATGTGAACGCTTTCACGAATCCCCCCGTGAGGGAAGGGCGACCGCCCAGTTTCCTGGAAGGTCAGTCAGGGACTCGTGGAGGGGTTCTGGCGGTCTGTGTGGGTGCCGGGTGCTGCGGGCTGTCCCGATCGCCATGAAGAGATTCGCAAACCTCGGACGGGGATACAACCCCTTCCGGAAAGTTTTTTTTGATTCGTCGGTGTCTACTAGGTCACAGCCCTACATCGTGAGGGTGGACCGGCGTGTAAACGTTCGAGTGAAAGGACTTTGGGCCCTTCCACTCACACAATCACACGCAGTGCACGGCGTACGCCTGTGAACCGAACGCTGGTGCGCAGACCGAGGTGGTCGCCGTCCATCTGGAACGGAAGCGGAACCTTCGAATGCAAGGTGAAGTCCGTCAGATCGTGCAGAGACACCGCATGCTTGCCGCGCGGACCGCGCTCAGGAGTCGAGGTCAGGAGCTGTGTCGCGTGGCGGGCGACCGTCGGAGTTGACAAACGGTTGAGTGCCAATACGTCAAGCGCAGTATCGAACGACGCCTCCGGGGACGCGTAAATCGGACGATTCCCCAGATACGTCCACGGCGAGGTGTTGCAGACTATCGACAGCACCAGATCCGTGACGGGATCCGCGCCGGGGCGCTCCAGCGTCACCACGCCGTGGCGCCGGTTCGGCTCCTCCCAGAACTGGCGCATCAGCTGTCGTACATACAGAGCGTGCGTCGAACGCTTGCCGCGTTCCCGCTGCTGCTCGACCCGGCCCACCACCCCCGCGTCGAAACCGAAGCCCGCGCAGAACGTGAACCAGCGCGCCGGAACCGACTCGTCCTCCGTGCCCGGCGTGCCGGCCGCCAGCCCCAGGCCCACCGTCCGCTCGCGCTGCTCCCGCAACGCGTCGAGCAGGGCGCCGGTCGCCTCGACCGCGTCGTTGGGCAGTCCGAGCGCGCGGGCGAACACATTGGTCGAGCCGCCGGGGACCACGGCCAGCCGTGGCAGCCGCTCCGGATCGGGCCCGTTGTGCAGCAGTCCGTTGACCACCTCGTTGACCGTGCCGTCGCCGCCGAGCGCCACGACGAGGTCGATGCCGTGCTCGGCCGCCCTGCGGCCCAGGTCCCGGGCGTGCCCGCGGTACTCGGTGGTGACCGCCTCCAGCTTCATCTCGCTGGCCAGGGCGTGGGTGAGGACATCGCGCGTGCGCGCACTGGTGGTCGTTGCTGCTGGATTGGCCACGAGAAGTGCACGCATGACCGCCAGCCTACCGACCCGTACGGATGCGGCCCATACTGCCCGTCCCGTACGGGGCCGCGGGGGCGCGGCTACCCTGCTGGGGTGAGTACGAAGCCCACCCCCGCCCCGGCCCAGCCGACCGCCCCGCTGCCGAGGCGGCTGACCGCCGCCGCCGCGCTGACCGCGCTGGAGGGCCTGGCGCTGGCCGGCCTCGGCGCGTACATGCTGTTCGTGGGCATCGCCGGCGACCCCGACTCCCCGCAGCAGGCCGAGACCGGCGGGGTCACCCTGCTGGTGCTCGCCGCGCTGCCGCTGATCGCGGCCCGCGGGCTGCGACTGGGCCGCCGCTGGAGCCGCGGCCCCGCGCTGATCACCCAGCTGATGGCGCTGCCGGTGGCCTGGACCCTGTACTCCACGGGCGGCGCGATGATCGCCGCCGCGGTGGCGCTTGCCGTGGCCGCGGTGGCCGTCGTGGCCCTGCTGGTGAACCCGACGGCGACCGAGGCGCTGGGAATCGGGCCCGGCGAGCAGACCCGATAGCCCTTACCGTCCCTACTCCTCGACGAGGAGCTTCTCGCGCAGCTGGGCCAGGGTGCGGGCCAGCAGGCGGGAGACGTGCATCTGGGAGATGCCGACCTCCTGCGCGATCTGCGACTGGGTCATGTTGCCGAAGAACCGCAGCAGCAGGATCCGCTTCTCCCGCGGAGGCAGTCCCTCCAGGAGCGGTTTGAGCGACTCGCGGTACTCGACGCCCTCCAGCGCCTCGTCCTCCGCGCCCAGAGTGTCCGCCACCGCCGGCGATTCGTCGTCGGTGTCCGGGACGTCCAGCGAAAGCGTGCTGTAGGCATTGGCTGATTCCAGCCCCTCCAGCACCTCCTCCTCGGAGATCCCGAGCCGTTCCGCGAGCTCGTGGACGGTGGGGGAGCGGCCGTGCTGCTGGGACAGCTCGGCCGTGGCCGTGGTCAGCGAGAGCCGCAGTTCCTGCAGGCGCCGCGGCACGCGCACGGCCCAGCCCTTGTCGCGGAAGTGCCGCTTGATCTCGCCGACCACGGTGGGCGTCGCGTACGTGGAGAATTCGACCCCGCGGTCCGGGTCGAACCGGTCCACCGACTTGATCAGGCCGATGGTGGCGACCTGGGTCAGGTCGTCCAGCGGCTCACCCCGGTTGCGGAACCGCCGGGCGAGGTGCTCGACCAGCGGCAGGTGCATCCGCACGAGCCGGTTGCGCAGCTCCGCCTTCTCCACCGAGCCGTCGGGCAGCGCCCGCAGCTCGATGAACAGGGCCCGCGCGCCACTGCGGTCGCGCGGATCGGGCAGCACGGGAGGCACCGGCAGCAGCGGCGGCTCCGCCTCCGCCTGTGCCCCTACCGGTTCCGGTTCCGTATTCGGGGCCGTGGCAGCGGCCCCGGGTGGTTGTGGGACGTGTGGTTCTTCGTGCTGGTTCTCGCTCATAGGGCCCGCCCGTCGCTCCGCCGAGTCCAAAAAGCCGTCTTCCGCATCCGCGTCAGCCGGGTGCGGCCGGGCGTGCTGCTGCTCCGGGATGCCGCCGTCGACCTCGTGCCGTACCCGGGGCCGATCCCCGCCCCGCACCGGGATCTCCCCGCCGCTCACGCCGGGCCTGGACCCGCGCCGCGCTGTTTGTAGAGGCTGATGCTCACCGTCCGGTCCTCCTCGACCGTGGACTCGACCTTGCCGGCCAGCGCCGACAGGACGGTCCAGGCGAACGTGTCGCGTTCGGGCGCACGCCCGTCCGTGGTCGGTGCGGAGACCGTCACCTCCAGCGAGTCGTCGACCAACCGGAACACGCAGCTGAGGACGGAACCCGGCACGGCCTGTTGAAGCAGGATCGCGCAGGCCTCGTCCACCGCGATGCGGAGGTCCTCGATCTCGTCGAGGGTGAAGTCCAAACGTGCCGCGAGGCCGGCCGTGGCCGTTCGCAGCACAGACAGGTAGGCACCCGCAGCGGGCAGCCGGACTTCCACGAAGTCCTGGGTCCCGGGCTCGCCTGCGATCTGGGACACCCTCACCTCCAAGGTGGTACGAGCTCTGTTCGCCGGTGACGCTATCGCGATCCGGGCGATCGTGTCGCGGCACCCCTCATGGGGCCTGTTCCAGGCACCCCCGCCTACGGCCAGTGACTGATGGTATGCCCTTGGGTACGCACAGTGGCTAGGGGTCTGCGGGCCCAAATCAGGGGAACCGGCGGAGGGTTGACCTACCCCTCCTCAGACGATCGAACCGTCGACGTAACACCACCGCCAGGTCTCGCCCGGCTCGAAGCTCCGCATGACCGGATGGCCGGTGCTCTGGTGGTGCGCGGTGGCGTGCCGGTGCGGGGAGGAATCGCAGCATGCCACGTACCCGCACTCCAGGCACATCCGCAACTGCACCGGGTGGCTGCCGAGCACCAGACATTCGGAGCATGTCAGGGCAGTCGGGACGGGCTCGGGGCGCGGCAGTTCGGCAACGTGGGTGCACTCGCTCATGATTGCCAGCGTACTGACGTACGGGCGCCGCAGGACGACATGGCGATCAGCCACGACGAGCGAGGGTGGATCTTCGATGGAGGTATTGCCGCTGGTGGCGCTGGTGGCTGGCAGTGCGATCGTTGCCGGGGCCGCCCGCTGGACGCGGGTGCCCGCGCCGCTGCTGCTGGTCGCCGCCGGGTTGCTGGCCTCGTACTTCCCGGGCGTGCCTTCGTACGCCCTCGACCCGCACATCGTGCTGCCGCTGCTGCTCCCGCCGCTGCTCTACACGGCCGCGGTGGACAGCTCGTACCTGGACCTGCGGGCGAACATCCGGCCCGTGGCGCTGCTGTCGGTCGGGTACGTGCTCTTCGCGACGGTCGCCGTCGGGTACGCGGCGTACCTGGTGGTGCCGGGGCTGTCGCTGCCGGTGGCGCTGGTGCTGGGCGCGGTGATCGCGCCGCCCGACGCGGTGGCGGCGACGGCGATCGCCCGCAAGCTGGGGCTGCCGAACCGGATCACGACCATCCTGCAGGGCGAGTCCCTGGTGAACGACGCCACCGCGATCACCGCGTACAAGGTGGCACTGGCCGCGGCGGTCGGGGTGAGCGCCGGCTGGGCGGGCGGGATCGCGGAGTTCCTGCTGGCCTCGGTGGGCGGGGTCGGCGTGGGCCTGGTGCTGATGGTGCCGATCCACCACATGCGCAAGCGGCTGCGGGAGCCGCTGCTGCAGAACACGCTGTCGCTGCTGATCCCGTTCGTGGCGTACGCGGCGGCCGAGCGGGTGCACGCCTCGGGCGTGCTGGCGGTCGTCGTGGTGGCGCTGTACCTGGGGCACCGCAACTGGCAGGTCGACTTCGCGACCCGGCTCCAGGAGGAGGCGGTGTGGAAGATGGTCGCCTTCATCCTGGAGTCGGTGGTCTTCGCGCTGATCGGCCTCCAGCTGCCGGTGGTCCTCAAGGGGCTCGCGGAGTACGAGGGCTGGGACGCGGCCTGGTACGCGCTGGCGGTGTTCCTGGCGGTGGTGGTGGCCCGCTTCGTGTGGGTGTTCCCGGCCACCTTCGTACCTCGGCTGTCGAAGCGGGTCCGGACGCGGGAGCCGGACACCAACTGGAAGGCGCCGGTGATCGTGGGCTGGGCCGGGATGCGGGGGGTCGTCTCGCTGGCGATCGCGTTCTCGGTGCCGATCAGCGTGCCGCACCGGAACCTGATCCTGTTCCTGACCTTCACCACGGTGATCGGCACGCTGGTGGTGCAGGGGCTGACGCTGCCGCCGCTGATCCGGCTGCTGCGGCTGCCGCAGCGGGACGCGCAGGCGGAGACCCTGGCGGAGGCCCAGGCCCAGAGCGAGGCCTCGCGCTCGGCGGAGGACCGGCTGGAGGAGCTGCTGGCGGAGCCCGAGAACGCGCTGCCGCCGCCGCTGGCGGAGCGGCTGCGCACGGTGATGGAACGGCGCCGCAACGCGGTCTGGGAGCGGCTGGGCGAGGTCAACCCGGTCACCGGTGAATCGGCGGACGACGTCTACCGCCGTCTGGCGGGGGAGATGATCGCGGCCGAACGCGAGGTCTTCGTGACCCTCCGCGACCACCGCCGCATCGACGACGAAATGCTCCGGAACCTGCTCCGCAGACTGGACCTGGAGGAAGCGGCGGCCTACCGCGAGGACGCGGCCTGATCCCCCGCACGGGGGAGCGGGACCGTCCCGGGAGTGGACGCGCGGGGCAGCGGGGGCCGCGAGGCTCGGTGCATGACACCGATGAACGCAACGGCCGCCGGCTGCCTCGCCGCGGCGGCGGTGGTGACGGCGGCGGCCATGGCCCTGCCCGCGCGGCGACGGGTGTTGCTGTGGGCGGCCTGCGGCCTGTCGGCGGCCGCGGGATGCACGCTGCTGATGGACGTGATCGGGCTGCTGTTCGGGCAGGGGGTGGACAGTCTGCCCGCGGCGGTGGTGCATGCGCTCGGCCTGGCGGGGGCGGTGGCGCTCGCCAGGGCCGCGAGCCGGGGACGGGCCGCGGCCCAGGGACCACCGGGGCGGTGGATCGCGTACGTCGGGGTGCTGAGCTTCCTGCCGTACGTCGCCATGAAGCTGAACTGGGCGCTGGGCGGGTCGTTCGCGGGGATCGACGGGACGGATGTGCTGGAGGCCTCCGAGCGGAACGGGGCGTCGCGGCTGTGGCTCACCCTGGAGCGATGGGGGCTGGACGGCACGGTCCTGATGGCCCTGCTCGGGCTCCTGCTGCTGTTCTGCCTGATCCGGCCGTGGGGGCTGCGCCTGCCGCGATGGCTGCCGCTGACTCCGGCGCTCATCGGCGTGGGCACGCTGGTGCCGTACGGCCTGCTGGGGCTGGCCTACCTGGTGCCGGCCCAACTGGGCGCGCTGCCCGTTCGCCAGGGGGACTTCCACTCCGCCGGCGACGTCCTGTGGGTGGCGTGGATCGGCTACGCGGCCTTCGCGGGCTACGGATTGGCCCTCCTGGCGGCCACCCGCTGGTACTGGCACCGCACGCGCGCCGGGCGGGCTAGGGGGTGTCTCCCTGATCCGTAAGACACCCCCTAGGGGCGGCCGGTGACGACGGCGGTCAGGGTCGTGCCCGGGGGGAAGGCGCCCGACTCCGTGAGGGCGGCCAGGGCCCAGAGCAGCTTGGCCACGTAGATCCGCTCGACCGGGAACCCGTGCCGCTCCTCGAAATCGGCGGCGAACGCGTCGAGCAGTGCGGGGACGCGTGCGTAGCCGCCGTGGTGGAAGCCCTCCGCCAGGCTCCACTCCCCGGCCGGGCCGCCGAAGGCCGCCTCCTGGAGGGAACGTATCTCCGCCCCCAGGAACTCCCCCGCCAGCACGGGCACGCCCAACGCCCGCTGGCCCGGGGCCAGCCCCGCCGCCAGCCCGGCCAGCGTGCCCCCCGTACCGCACGCCACCGCGACCACGTCCGACAGGCCCCGCAGCTCGCGCCCCAGCTCCGCACACCCCTCCAGCGCGAGCGCGTTGCTGCCGCCCTCGGGGACGACGTACGACGAGGCAGCCCCGGCCCCCGCCAGCAGCCGGGCCAGCACCTGCGGCTCCGCCTTGCGGCGGTACTCCGAGCGCGTGACGAAGTGCAGCCGCATCCCGTCCGCCGCGCACCGGGCCAGGGAGTCGTTGAGGGGCCGGCCGGCGAGCTCGTCGCCGCGGACGATCCCGACGGTCTCCATCCCCAGCAGCCGCCCGGCCGCGGCGGTGGCCCGCAGGTGGTTCGAGTAGGCCCCGCCGAAGGTCACGACCCCGGGGAAGCCCTCGTCGACGGCGGCCCGCAGATTCGGCGCGAGCTTGCGCCATTTGTTGCCCGGCAGCTCGGGATGGACCAGATCGTCCCGCTTCACCAGCAGCCGCACCCCGTACCGGCCGAACCGCTCGTCCCGCACCTCCACCACCGGCGAGGCCGGCCGGGGCTGCAGGACGACGCCGGGGTCTGGGGTGTGGTTCACCCGGCCATTGTCCGCCCCGCGCCGTCGGAGGGGAGGCGGAGGTGGACGTACGGGACCGTCGCGCCCGGGAGGACGTAGCGCTCGGATTCCTCGAAGCCGTGGGTGCGGGCGAAGCGCAGGCCGTCCTCGTTGGAGGCCAGGACGATCGTCTCGATCGTGTCGGGGGCGGGGACGAGTGCGTGTGCCTCGGTCAGGCCGTGGGCGTAGAGCGCGGCGCCGAAGCCCTGCCCGCGGCGGGCGGGCAGGATCCGGGCGATCACGGTGGCCACCGACGGGGCGTCGGCCGTGGGCCGGCGTACGGTCATGCAGCCGACGAGCGCGTCGCCGAGGTACGCGACGTCCAGGAGGTGGCGCCCGGCCCGCTCGCGCACCTCGTCGAGGGTGAGGGCGTCCGGGGGAACGATCACGTTGTGGACGTGGCGCCAGTCCTGGAGGGAGGCTTCGTCCGTCACCCGTTCGATTCGGAGATCATCGGTCATCGGGTCAGGGAAGCCCGTGGATCTTCCCGGCGTCAACCCCCTTATTCGAGGCGTTCTCCCACCCGGGCGCGGAACGCGTCCATCGTGAAGCCCTTCGGGTCGATCTTGCCGGGCTGCCATTCGAGGTGGCCGATCACCGAGCGCTCGGTCCAGCCGTGGACCCGGCACACGGCCGCCGCCGCGCGGGCCATGGCATCCAGTTGGACCTCCGGCCAGGGGTCGTGGCCGTCGCCCAGGTTCTCGCACTCGAAGCCGTAGAAGTGCCGGTTGCCGTCGGTGTCCGCGTGGCGGTCCGGCGGGAGCCGCTTCTCCGCGATCACCGCTGCCAGGACGTCCGAGTCGCCCGCCCCGGCGTGGTTGGCACGGCCGTAGCCGACCAGGTGGACCCGGCCGTCCTTGGTGATGACGCCGTGGCAGAGCGGGCCCGGGAGGTCCTCGTCGCCGTCACGGCAGAGCTCGACGGTGAACTTCGTGCCGTGCGTGACGGTGTGGTGGATCATCACCCCGTTCACGGGGCCCCACGGGCCCTTGTGGTTGCGGTTGTGGGTGCGCCAGGCGCCCACCTCGACGACGGTCAGACCCTCGTTCCGCAGTGCGCCGATGAACCGGTCCGCGGACATGGGTGCGGACATGGCCGCCTCCTCTCCGGGTGCGCGGTGGTCACCTTGCGTGTCCACCTCATTGCTCTCCGGTGTAGTGGAGGCCGCCCCTCCGGGCTAGTGCCTTCGTACGGCGAGCGAGCCGATCCGGACACTCGTCCCGACCGGCCCACCCGCCACGGGAGTTACGCGGAGGCCAGCCACAGGTCCGGCCCGAACACCTCGTAGTGGATGTCCGAGGCGGGCACGCCCTTGGCGAGAAGCTGCGCGCGCACGGTCCGCATGAAGGGGAGCGGCCCGCACAGGTAAGCCTTCGTGCCCGGGGCCACCGGTACGTCCGTCAGGTCGAGGCGGCCCTCGCCGTCGCCCGGCTCGGCGGCGGCCTCGTACCAGAAGCGGGCCGAGGCGTCGGCGAGCTTGTGCGTCAGGGCCCGGTGGTCGGCCCGCAGCGCGTGGTCGGCGGGGGAGCGGTCGGCGTGCAGGACGGTCACGGGGGCGGCGTGCCCGGTGTCGGCCAGGTGCTCCAGCATCGACAGCATCGGGGTGCAGCCGATCCCGGCCGAGGCGAGCAGGACCGGCGCGGCGGAGTCCCGCAGGACGAGGTCGCCGTACGGGGCCGAGACCCGCAGGGTGTCGCCGGTCGCGATCCGGGCGTGGAGGTGGTTCGAGACCTCGCCGTCGGGGCCTGCGGCCGCCGCGCCGTGGATCCGCTTGACGGTGATCGAGCGGACCGGGGAGCCGGGTGCGCCGGACAGGCTGTACTGGCGTATCTGGCGCGCTCCGTCCGGCAGTTCGACCTGGACCGAGACGTACTGGCCGGGCTTGAAGGAGGGGGCCGGGGCGCCGTCCGCCGGGGCCAGGTGGAAGGTGGTGCAGTCCGCGGTCTCCTCGACGCGGGCGGTGACCGTCCAGGTGCGCCAGACGTCGCCGGCCAGTACCTGCTGCTCGGCGTAGAGCCGTTCCTCGATGGCGATCAGGGCGTTGGCCATCAGCCAGTAGACCTCGTCCCAGGCCTCGGCCACCTCGGGGGTGACGGCCTCGCCGAGGATCTCGGCGATCGCCTGGAAGAGGTGGTGGTGGACGACGGGGTACTGCTCGCGGGTGACGCCGAGGGAGGCGTGCTTGTGGGCGATCCGGTGCAGCATCACGTCGGGGCGGGTGTCCGGGTGGGCGACGAGGTGGGTGGCGAAGGCCGCGATGGAGCCGGCGAGGGCCTGGTTCTGGAGGCCGGCGCTCTGGTTGCCGCGGTTGAACAGGTCGCGGAGCAGCTCGGGGTGGGCCGCGAACAGCTTCGTGTAGAAGAGGTCCGCGATGTCGCCGATGGCCGCGCCGACGGCGGGCAGGGTGGCGCGTACGATCTCGGTCGACTTCTCGGACAGCATGGGGGAGCTCCTCTTCGCGTCGGGTACGTCTGCGTCAAGTAATAGGTATTCAGGATGCTTATTTTTGGGTGTGGGTACACCTGTTCGGGCCGTTGATGTCAGGTGTCGGGAACCGGCCGGCCGGCCCCCGGGGTTCAGGGGCTCGCGGTCCGCCCCGGCGGTCCGCCCGCGATGCCCAGCAGCACCGGGCCGGTCGGCGCCGCGACCAGGTCGTCCACCGTCAGCGGGTCCAGTGCGGCGAAGAAGGCCTCCTGGGCCCGGCGCAGCGCGCCCCGCAGGACGCAGGCCCCGCGCAGCGGGCAGGGGGTGGCGCCTTCGCAGTCCACGACGTCCCCCGCGCCCTCCAGCTCGCGGACCACCCCGCCCACCGAGGCCGCCCGGCCGGCGGCGGTCAGCGCGAGTCCGCCGCCGCGGCCGCGCCGCGCCTCGACCAGGCCGAGGTGCTGCAGCCGGGCGACCACTTTCGCCGTGTGCGTGTACGGGACCTCCATGGTCGCCGCCACGTCGCGCGTGGTGGGGAGGTCCGCGTCCGCGACGGCGAGACGCATCAGGACGCGCAGGGCCAGGTCGGTGAATCGGGTCAACCGCATGACCCCACCCTAGAAAACTCGCATCTGTCATGCAAATTAAAGCCGCCCCGGCCCCGCTCCGAAATCCGGGGTGGCTGGAACCAGTGGGATGGAACGGGCCTCGCGTGAAGGAGGTGAACTCCAAAGAGTGCCCACGCCCGGACGGAGTAGTCCCACCCTTTTGTGTAATGGTCCCACCACGTTCCGTACTGGAAGGCTGCATCCCGCAGATCCATGGAGTGATCGAAAGGGATACACATGTCGGTCCAGGCAGGTTCCGAATCCGAGGCCCAGACCCCGCAGAGGAGTCTTGCGACCTCGGCCGCGCGGAACTTGGCAACCACGACCAAGTCCGCGCCGCAGATGCAGGAGATCACCTCCCGGTGGCTCCTGAAGATGCTCCCGTGGGTGTCCGTACAGGGCGGCACGTACCGGGTCAACCGGCGGCTGAGCTACTCGGTCGGCGACGGACGCGTGGAGTTCATCAAGACCGGGACCCAGGTCCAGGTCATCCCGGCCGAACTCGGCGAACTCCCGCTGCTGCGCACCTACGAGGACCTGGACGTGCTCACCGAGCTCGCCCAGCGGTGCCGGCAGATCGACTTCGAGGCCGGTCAGGAGCTGACCTCCTTCGGCAGCGCCTGCGACAACGTGTTCCTGCTGGCGCACGGCCGCATCGAGCAGATCGGCCCCGGCCCGTACGGGGACGACGCCGTCCTGCGCACCGTCGCCGACGGCGCCTACTTCGGCGAGGACTCCCTCGTCGACGAGGAGGCGATCTGGGAGTACACCGCCCGGGCCGTCACCTCCGGCACCGCGCTCGTCCTCTCCCGCCAGGACTTCCGGCTGCTCGCCGACCGGGTCGACTCGCTGCGCGCCCACGTGGAGGCCCAGCGCTCCCTGCCCGCCCAGCGCGCCAACCAGTACGGCGAGGCCGCGATCGACCTCTCCGCCGGTCACCACGGCGAGGCGGTCCTCCCCGGCACCTTCGTGGACTACGAGGCCAGGCCGCGCGAGTACGAGCTCTCCATTGCACAAACGGTCCTGCGGGTGCACACGCGCGTCGCCGACCTCTACAACCAGCCGATGAACCAGACCGAGCAGCAGTTGCGGCTCACGGTCGAGGCGCTGCGCGAGCGCCAGGAGCACGAGATGCTCAACAACCCGGAGTTCGGCCTGCTCCACAACGCCGAGTACGACCAGCGCATCCAGCCGCACGACGGCGGGCCCGGCCCCGACGACCTGGACCAGCTGCTCAGCATGCGGCGCGGCTCCGACATGTTCCTCGCCCACCCCCAGGCCATCGCCGCCTTCGGCCGCGAGTGCAACAAGCGCGGCCTGGTCCCGGAGACCATCGACGTCGGCGGCCACCGCATGACGACCTGGCGCGGCGTGCCGCTCTTCCCGTGCAACAAGATCCCGATCAGCGACGCGCGGACGACGTCCATCCTCTGCATGCGCACCGGCGAGGACGAGTCCGGTGTCATCGGCCTCCACCAGCCCGGCATCCCGGACGAGATCGAGCCGAGCATGTCGGTGCGCTTCATGGGCATCAGCGAGCAGGCGATCATCTCGTACCTGGTCACCGCGTACTTCTCCGCCGCGGTGCTGGTGCCGGACGCGCTCGGCATCCTGGAGAACGTCGAGATCGCCCGCTGGCGCTGAGCGGCCGGCCGAGCGGGACGACCGGGGATCGGGGACACGCCATGGGCACCACTGAGGCCATCACGACCGGCGAGGGGCACGAGGCCGCGGCCCTGCTGGAGCGGACAAGAGAAACGGTCAACCCGGAACTGCGCCGCACGGTCGAGAGCCTGCCCGGCTCGATGCGGCGCGTGGCGATGTACCACTTCGGCTGGGAGCAGGCTGACGGCACCCCGGCCGCGGGCAACGCGGGCAAGGCCATCCGGCCCGCCCTCGTGCTCGCCGCGGCCCGGGCCCTGCGGGGCGGCCGGGACGAGAAGGAGGCCGAGGGCGCCGTACGGGCGGCGGTGGCCGTGGAGCTGGCGCACAACTTCACGCTGCTGCACGACGACGTCATCGACAAGGACACGAAGCGCCGGGGCAGGCCCACCGCCTGGACCGTGTTCGGGATACCGGACGCGATCATCACCGGCGACGCCATGATGGCGCTCGCGCTGCGGCTGCTGGCGGAGGACCCGCACCCCGCCTCGGCGGCGGCCTCGGCGCGGCTCGCGACCTGCGTCATCGAGCTGTGCGCCGGCCAGCAGGCGGACTGCGCGTTCGAGCAGCGCCCGTACGTCTCGCTCGACGAGTGCCTGACCATGGCGACGGCCAAGACGGGGGCCCTGCTGGGCTGCGCCTGCGCGCTCGGCGCGCTCTACGCGGGCGCCGGCCCGGACGAGGTCGACGCGATGGACGCGTTCGGGCGGGAGGCCGGGCTGGCCTTCCAGCTGATCGACGACCTGATCGGCATCTGGGGGGATCCGGGGCACACCGGCAAGCCCGCCGGGGCCGATCTGATCGCCCGCAAGAAGTCCCTCCCGGTCGTGGCCGCCCTCACCTCGGGGACCACCGCCGGCGAGGAGCTGGCGGCCCTGTACGCGGGGCCCATGACCGCGGACGACGTACGAAGGGCCGCCGAGGCGGTGGACCGGGCCGGCGGGCGCGACTGGGCGCAGGCCCATGCCGCGGACCGGATGGGCCGGGCGGTGCAGCTGCTGTCCCGGGCCGTGCCGGACCTCGGGGCGGCGGGCGGGCTGCTGGCGCTGGCGGAGTTCGTGACGCGGCGTACGCGGTGAGCCCGTAGCGCGGGGTGGACGGTCGCACGCAAGCCCTGTTCCGGCACTGCATGGTGCCGGAACGGGGCTTTCCGCTGTTCCGGGCCAACTCTAGGATCGCTCGCGGTAGTTGAAACGTGAGCGAAGGGTGTGACCAGTGGCGCTGGAGATACGTCAGGCAGACCAGGCGGACCGGGATGCGGTGGCCCGCCTCCTCGACGAGGCCTTCCGCACCGACCCGGTGAGCAGCTGGGTCTTCCCGGATCCGGCGCACCGGGCCGCCGTGCACGGCAGGTTCCTGGGCGTCTTCGTGGACGTGGCACTGGAGGAGGGCCGGATCGACTACGCGGTGGACGGCTCGGCGGCCGCCCTGTGGCTGCGGGTCCCGGCGGGGGAGCCGGAGGGGGAAGCCGCCGAGGACGACGTCCCGGCGAGGATGCGGGAGGCCGCCGACCCCGACAACGAGCGGTGCGAGCTGGTCGGCCGGCTGACGGGCGAGGTCCACCCGACCGCCGAGGAGCACGAGTACCTGCTGATGATCGCGGTCGCCCCGGACCGCCAGGGCGAGGGGCTCGGGACCGAGCTGATGCGGCCGGTGCTGGAGCGGTGCGACCGCGAGGGCGTGCCGGCGTACCTGGAGGCGAGCAGCGAGCGCAGCAGGGGGCTGTACGAACGGCTCGGCTGGGAGTTCACGGGCGAGGCGGTGCGCCTGCCGGAGGGGCCGCTGATGTGGCCGATGTGGCGCAAGCCGCAGGGGACGGCGTAATCGCCCTCGCGACGTCGGGTGCCGGAGCCGCCGAACGCGCGGAACCGGCCTACCGTGGAGGTATGGCCGGTGAACAGCACCAACAGCAGGGTGGGCGCCACCCGGGGCCGCATGACGTGGTGGCCCCGCAGGCCGGGCACGATCAGCTCGCGTGCCCGGTCTGCGGTCGCTCCGTCGACACCCTCGTACGGCGGCGCAAGGCGCTCGGGATCTTCATCCCGGAGTGGGTGCCGGGTCCCTGCAAGAACCCGGACTGCCCCGAGTACGAAGCCGAGGTGGGCAAACTGCCCGAGCTCTAGCTAGCTTTTCGTCCCCAGGCCCGACGCGGCCAGCCCGTTGACCCACAGCTGGTTCACGCGGGAGCGCTCCGTGCTGTTCGGGTAGGGGTTCTGGCAGGAGGTGCCGGGGCCGCCGCCCGACATCAGCTCGGAGCAGGGGCCCGAGTAGTGGTCCGGCAGGCCGAGCACGTGTCCGGTCTCGTGCGCGGTCACCCGGGTGGAGTTGTACTGCTGGTTCTGCCGGTAGTCGAGGAAGATGTAGCCCCGGCCGTGGCCGTCCGTGCTCGCGTACGAACCGCGCGAGTCGTTGCCCTCGTAGTACGAGAAGTTCCCGCCGGAGGAGACCTCCTGGAGCTTCACGTTCGAGACCGAGCTGTTCCATATCTGGGTGGAGCTGGCTATCTGGCTGCGGAAGCTGGGCGCGTTGCGCGTGTTGTACGTGACGGTCACCGCGAGGACGCCCGGGTTCGCGGCGCGCTGCTCGGCGACCGAGCGCTGCACGGCCTCGAAGAAGGCGCGGTTCGCGTCCTGGTTCTCCTGCGAGCGCTCGTACGCCGAGTAGGTCGCGGCGTTGCCGACGGGGGCGGGGGCGGGGGCGGCGCTGGCGGTGGGGACGGCGCCGAGCGCGGCGGCGAAGCCGAGGCCGATGGTGGCGGCCAGGACGGCCTTTCGGGACGTACGGGAGTGGCGCATGTGGGGGGCTCCTACTCATCCGGTGCGGGGGGTGGGTCGTTCGGTACCGGAGTCTGCGGGAGCGGGAGCGGCCGGCGGATGATGTCAGACACCGATAGCGCGGCCCTATCGGGAAGATTTCGGAAGGTCAACTTCCGTGAGAATGGCGGGATTCGATGGGGTATCAGTGGCTGGTGCGGTCCGCTGGGACCGGCCTACTCTCGGGTCATGGAGCTCGAGGTGAGGCACCTGCGCGCACTGTGCGCCATTGCCGACGCCGGCAGTCTGCACAAAGCCGCGCGGCAGCTCGGCGTGAGCCAGCCCTCCCTGACGACCCAGCTGCGGCGCATCGAACGCGCCCTGGACGGCGAGCTGTTCCTGCGTGAGCGCACCGGCTGCCGGCCCACCCCTTTCGGCCGCAGCGTCCTGGGCCGGGCCCGTCCGCTGCTGGCCGAGATGGCCGCGCTCGTCGCCGAGGCGAGGGCGCTGGCCCGCGGGCCCCGGCTGAACATCGGCTCCACCGCCAGCCGCGCGATACCGGGGTGGCTGCGCCGGATCCACCGCCGGATGCCGGACACCGAGACCTCGCTGGTGGTGGACGTCTCCGCCAACGCCCTGCTGCGGATGGTGGCTTCGGGGCAGCTGGACGTGGCGTTCGTCCACGAGGTGGAGGGCTGTCCGCTGCGGGTGCCGGCCGGGCTGGAGCTGCGGATCCTGATGGAGCGCGAGCCGCAGTTCGTGTCGATGTCCCGGGACCATCCGGCGGCGCGCCGGCCGGTGGTCGAGTTACAGGACCTGGCGGCCGACCGGTGGACGGTCGACCCCTCCGTGGACGGCGAATGGGACGGCCTGCGCCGGGTGTTCGCCGGGGCCGGCCTGGACCCGCCGGTACTGCACGCCGACTACCACACCGCGACCTCGCTGATCGTCTCCGGCGAGGCGGTGGCCCCCTGCCAGCCGACGTCGGGGCCGCGCGACGACATGGCGATACGTCCGCTGTCCGGCGATCCCCTGGCGGTCCGGCTGCTGCTGGCCACCCGCCCGGGCGCCCACGCCGAGGTCTTCGAGGACCTCCGCGCCGCCTACCGCGAGGCCGCCCTGCGCACACCCCCTTACCGCGCCTGGCTTCACCACCACGAAAGCCCCCTCCTGGCGGCGTAGCCGCGATACAACGCGACAACCGGCCCCGCCGCCCGTTCGAGGCGCGGGGCCGCTGACGGCTGCCCTGCCGCAAGGTCGAGGCTTGACTTCGGGAATCCGCGATATATCGTGTTCATCAGAAGACGCGATATGTTGCGTGCCGAGTCCGTACGCCGAGGAGGATCAGCACCATGGCAGAGCAGAAGACGTGGTCGGTCGCCGAACCGCAGAAGCTCACCTTCGAGGAGCCGGTGACCGAGCTCCGCGTCCGTGTCGTGGGCGGCACGGTGAACGTCGTCGCCGACGAGGGTCCGGCCCGGCTGGAGGTGGCCGCGGTCGACGGGCCGCCGCTGTACGTCGTGCAGGAGGGCGGCACCCTCACCGTCTCCTACGAGGACCTCCCCTGGAACGGCTCCCAGGGCTTCAAGGAGTGGCTGGAGGGCAAGCCCTGGAAGTCCTGGACCCGCACGGGTCTGGGCCGCAAGTCCTGGGAGCGCAGCGCCACCGTCACCCTCACCGTCCCCGCCGCCACCCGCGTACAGCTCGCGGCCGTCGGCGCCGCCGCGGTCGTCTCCGGCATCGCCGCCGGCACCGACGTCCACGGGGTCTCCGGCGACGTCACGCTGGTCGGCCTGTCCGGCAAGGTCACCGCGAACACCGTCTCCGGCGGCGTCGAGGCCCAGTCCGTCACCGGCGAGCTCGGCTTCCACTCCGTCTCCGGCGGTCTGACCGTCGTCGACGGCGCGGGCGGCAGCGTACGGGCCGACTCGGTCAGCGGTGACATGCTCATCGACCTCGCCCTCGACCCGGCCGCCCCGCGCCCCGTGGACATCTCCCTGAACTCCGTCTCCGGGCAGGTCGCCATCCGCCTCCCGCACCCCGCCGACGCGAGGGTGGAGGCCAATACGGCCACCGGCGGCGTCTCCAACGCCTTCGAGGACCTGCTCGTCTCCGGCCACTTCGCCGCCAAGCGCATCGCCGGCACGCTCGGCGCGGGCACCGGCACCCTGCGGGCCACCACGGTCTCGGGTTCCATCGCCCTGCTGCGCCGCCCGGCCGCCGACGCCCCGTCCGACGAAGGCTCCGCCGCCCCCCTCGTGCTCGACAAGAAGGTGCTCTGACATGCCGCCCGTCTTCGCCCACGGCCGACTCCGCCTCTACCTGCTCAAGCTGCTGGACGAGGCCCCGCGGCACGGCTACGAGGTGATCCGCCTGCTGGAGGAGCGCTTCCAGGGCCTGTACGCGCCCTCCGCGGGCACGGTGTACCCCCGGCTGGCCAAGCTGGAGGCCGAGGGTCTGGTCACGTACGCCACCGAAGGCGGGCGCAAGGTGTACTCCATCACCGAGGCGGGCCGCGCCGAGCTGGCCGACCGCGGCGGTGAGCTCGCCGACCTGGAGCTGGAGATCCGTGACTCGGTCTCCGAACTGGCCGCCGAGATCCGCGACGACGTACGGGGCGCGGCGGGCGCGCTGCGGCGGGAGATGCGGGCCGCGGCCTCCGCGTCGGCGGCCCCGGTCGAGGACGCCTCCTGGGCGGCGGCCAAGGAGGAGCTGCGCAAGGCCAAGCAGGAGTGGAAGGAGCAGGCGCGCCGGGCGAAGGACGAGTCCCGCCGGGCCCGCGAGGAGGCCCAGCAGGCCCGCCGCCAGGCCAAGGAGGCGCAGGAGCGGGCGCGCGAGGAGGTCATGCGGATCGCGGTCCAGTTCCAGGAGCAGTTCGCGAAGTCCGGCGGGGTGCTGGGCAATCTGGCCGGAAGCTGGCTCGGTGGCCCCGGTAAGGACACCACCACGACCACCGCCTCCGCCTCCGCGAGCACGGCCGCCGGCCCGCGCTGGGCCGAGGACCTCGCCCCCACCGGCGATCCGGCCCGTGACCTGGACCGGCTGCTCGACCGCTTCCGCGACGACGTCCGCGACGCCGCCCGCGACCACGGCGTCACCCCGGCCAAGCTGGCCGAGGCCCGCGCCCACCTCGCGGCGGCCGCGGACCGCCTGGCCGAGACGCTCCGGCCGAAGCGGTAGGCCCGAGGCATCCCGCCGGTCGCGACAGGTCGCGAGTCGGGCCGGGAGCCGGGCCGCGCGTCAGGCCGCCGTCAGGCCCGCCTCGGCCGCCGCGTACGTGACGCCGTGGTCCGCCAGGACCTCGGCGGCCGTGCCCGGGCGCGAGAGCAGTGCCAGCAGCAGGTGCAGGGCGGCGATGTGGCGGTCGTGGCGGCCCAGCGCGATGCGCAGGGCCTTTTCCAGGGTCTTCTTCGAGCCCTGCGCGAAGGGGACGTGCCTGCTCACCGGCTCCGGGCGGCCCAGCGCCGAGCGGAGCGAGGAGCCCAGGGTCCGCCGCCGCGGGGCCGCGGCGGCCAGTACGCCCTCGCCGTGGGCCTCCTCGACCCGGGAGAGGATCGCGGTCAGGTCGATGCCGAGGCCCGCGAGGGCCTCCTCGTCCGCCCGGGACATGCCGCCCCGACGGCGGGCCGCGGCGAGGTCCGCCGCCATCGCGGCGCGGTCGACGCCCAGAGGGTCCAGCGCGCCCCGGCCCAGCAGGGCCAGGAGCAGGTGCTCCTCGGTGACGGTGGCGGCCCCCGCCTGCCGGGCCTCGGCCACGGCGCCCACCACGGTGTCCCTGGCGTCCTGCGTGAAGCGTTCGAACATCAGACCCTCCCGTGCTTCTTGTGCACGGCCTGCCGGCTGACGCCCAGCTCGGCCGCGATCTCCTGCCAGGACCAGCCCTGGGCGCGGGCGCTGCGCACCTGTACGGCCTCCAGCTGCTCCAGCAGCCTGCGGAGGGCGGCCACGGCACGCAGGCCCACCCGCGGATCGCGGTCACCGGCCCGCTCGGCGAGATCCGTCGCTTCTGTCATGCCTGTCAATGTAGGTTGACGGACACGGTGGCGTCAACCGTCATTGACAAACCGGCGGCTACACCGTCAGGACGATCTTTCCGAACAGGTCGCCCGCCTCCAGCTTCTCGAAGCCCTCCCGCGCCCGGTCCAGCGGCAGGACCTCGTCGATCACCGGTCGCACCCCGGTCGCCGCGCAGAACGCCAGCAGGTCCTCCAGCTCGTCCTTCGACCCCATCGTCGAGCCGACCACCTTGAGCTCCAGGAAGAAGATCCGCGTCAGCTCGGCGTGCGCCGGCCGGTCCCCGCTCGTGGCGCCCGAGATGACCAGGGTGCCGCCCGGGCGCAGCGACTTGACCGAGTGCGACCAGGTGGCCGCGCCGACCGTCTCGATCACCGCGTCCACCCGCTGCGGCAGCCGCGCGCCCGGCTCGTACGCCTCCACCGCGCCCAGCTCCACCGCCCGCTTGCGCTTGGCCTCGTCCCGGCTGGTGGCGAAGACGCGCAGGCCCGCCGCCTTGCCGAGGACGATCGCGGCGGTCGCGACCCCGCCGCCCGCGCCCTGCACCAGTACCGAGTCGCCGGGGCGCACGCCCGCGTTGGTGAACAGCATCCGGTACGCGGTCAGCCATGCCGTCGGCAGGCACGCGGCCTCCTCGAACGACAGCTCGGCGGGCTTGCGCAGGACGTTCCAGGCCGGGACGGTCACCTGTTCGGCGAAGGTGCCCTGGTAGCGCTCGGTCAGGATCGAACGCGGCTCGTCGGGGCCGACCCCGTGGCCGCTCTGGCCGATCACGGAGTGCAGGACGACCTCGTTGCCGTCCTGGTCGATCCCGGCGGCGTCACAGCCGAGGATCATCGGGAGTTTGTCCTCGCCGAGGCCGACCCCGCGCAGCGACCACAGGTCGTGGTGGTTGAGGGAGGCGGCCTTGACGTTCACGGTCACCCAGCCGGGGCGGGCCTCGGGGGCCGGGCGCTCGCCCAGCACGAGGCCGCTCAGCGGCTGGTCACGGTCGATTCGGGCGGCGTAGGCAGCGAACATGCCGCGACGCTACCGCTCGGTAGCGCGTCGGGCCAGACCTGTCGGGGCCGAGCAGGTGAGGCCTTCGTCGCACGGCCGCCCGTACGGATCGGTGGCCTTCGGCGGGAACCGGGCGGGGGTGTTCCTGCGTCCGTACTGGACCGCCCGGGAGCCTAGCGGAATCGTTCGTTGCGTACTCAACTAAGCGTGCCACGTGCGGTCTTGTGGGATCGGGAGGGGGAAGCGGAACGTAAGAATCAAGCCTGGAGTGGCGGTAATATTCACGCCATGCCGCCCGGCTCGTCATGAGCCTGCCACCTTGTGGCCGCATTCTCATTGACGAAGCGTCAGCTTCGTCGAGGCGCTGAGGCGGAGCACCCCCTCCCGGTTCGGGGGCGGGGAGGGTGTGCCCAACAAAGAGAGGGGCCCGGCCGGATGTCATCCGGCCGGGCCCCTCTTCCGTGCTGCTGCCGGGTCAGGCCAGGCGGGCCACGCCATCGGCCTTGGCCGCCGCCGCGACCGCGGCCGCGACGGCCTCGGCGACGCGCGGGTCGAACGGCGAGGGGATCACGTAGTCGGCGGCGAGCTCGTCACCCACGACACCGGCGATGGCGTCGGCGGCGGCGATCTTCATGCCCTCGGTGATCCGGCTGGCGCGGACCTTCAGGGCGCCCGCGAAGATGCCCGGGAACGCCAGCACGTTGTTGATCTGGTTCGGGAAGTCCGAACGGCCCGTGGCCACGACCGCCGCGTACTTGTGCGCGACGTCCGGGTGGACCTCCGGGTTGGGGTTGGCCATGGCGAAGACGAAAGCGTCCTTCGCCATCGAGGCCACCGCGGCCTCCGGCACGGTGCCGCCCGAGACGCCGATGAACACGTCCGCGCCGTTCAGAGCCGCTTCCAGGGAGCCGGTCTGGCCGGTCTTGTTCGTCAGGCCCGCGATCTCCGCCTTGACGTCCGTCAGGTCGGAGCGGTCCGCGGAGACGACGCCCTTGCGGTCGGTGACGCACACGTCGCCGATGCCCGCGTCCACGAGGATCTTGGCGATGGCGATGCCCGCCGCGCCCGCACCCGAGATCACGGCGCGCAGGTCGCCGAGCGTGCGCCCGGTCAGCTTCGCGGCGTTGCGCAGGGCGGCCAGGGTCACGATCGCCGTGCCGTGCTGGTCGTCGTGGAAGATCGGGATGTCCAGGGCTTCCTGGAGCCGGCGCTCGATCTCGAAGCAGCGGGGGGCGGAGATGTCCTCCAGGTTCACCCCGCCGAAGGACGGAGCCAGACGGATGACCGTCTCGACGATCTCGTCCGCGTCCTTGGTCGCGAGCGCGATCGGCACCGCGTCCACGCCGCCGAACTGCTTGAACAGGATGGCCTTGCCCTCCATCACGGGGAGGGAGGCCTCGGGACCGATGTCACCGAGTCCGAGCACGGCCGTACCGTCGGTGACGACGGCGACCACGTTCGACTTCCAGGTGTACTCGTTCACCAGCTCGGGCTGCTCCGCGATGGCGCTGCAGACCTTCGCCACGCCGGGCGTGTACGCGAGGGACAGGTCGTCCTTGTTCTGGACCGGCACCGTGGCCTGGATGGCCATCTTGCCGCCCCGGTGCAGTGCGAACACCGCGTCCGGGTTGTTGTCCGTCGCGCTGTCGCTGCGAGGATTGACGATCTCCGCTGCCACTTTCTTGGCCCCTTAAGTCTTTGAATCGTTGAGGGTGACCACACCTGGTTAAGGGGTGGGCGGGCACCGCGTCCGTACTCCGCATCGACGGTTGGCCCGTCTCCGCGAAGGGGAGGTTCGTACGCGCGGGCGCGCCGCACGCGCGCCCTGAGCCCCGGATGAGGGGTGTAAGGATCCGTTGTACCCGAAGAACGCTTGCTCAGACGAGTCGATTCCTGCTCGACTGTAGACTGCTTGTCCCGTTTTCGGCGAAAGGTCCAAACGACTCCGTCCAATGGGCGAGACGGACCGCAAATAGTCCGTCAAAAGGGCCAGGTCGCAGCGGTTCCTTCGGCCTCGAACCCCCGAATCCGCAGTCCTGTTGGGTACCCCCACCCACCCGTTATCCGATTTTGACCTGACGAACTGCCTGAATGCGTCAGTCCGAATGGCAAGATGCCGTAATCACACGAGGTCGCGACACTCGAAGGTGCGTGCCCGACCGTTCTCGGATGCTCCACCAGCCAGCCGGAGGAACCAGCTCATGACCGCAAGCACCACCCGTCGTACGACCGCCGCCCGGTCCCGGATCGCCGCGGTCGGCGCGATCGCGGTCGCCGGAGCCCTGATCCTCACCGGCTGTGGCGACCAGACGGAGAAGGGCTCGTCGGCGACCCCTTCCGGCGGTACCTCGAAGGACAACAGCGCCCCGTTCTTCTCGGCCCTGCCGAAGAAGATCCAGGACGCCGGTGTCATCAAGATCGGTACGGACTCCGCCTACGCCCCGATGGAATTCGTCGAGGGCGGGAAGATCGTCGGCGTCGACCCCGACATCGCCGAGGCGCTCGGCAAGCAGCTCGGCGTGAAGATGCAGTTCACCGCGGGCACCTTCGACGGCCTGATCACCTCGATCTACACCGGCCGTGAAGACGCGATCATGTCGTCGATCACCGACAACAAGCAGCGCCAGGAGGGCCTGGACGACAAGGGCCAGAAGATCGGCAAGGGGATCGACTTCGTCGACTACTTCTCCTCCGGCCTCTCGCTCCTCGTCAAGAAGGGCAACCCCGAGGGCATCAAGTCCCTGGACGACCTCTGCGGCAAGACGGTGGCCGTCCAGCGCGGCACCACCTACGAGGACGCCTTCAAGGCCCAGGCCGAGAAGTGCGGCGACAAGAAGCTCACCATCCAGGCCTTCGACACCGACGCCGAGGCGCAGACCCGCGTCAAGGCCGGCGGCGCCGTCGCCGACCTGAACGACTACCCGGTCGCCGCCTACACGGTGAAGACCTCCGGTGGCGGCAACGACTTCGAGATCGCCGGCCAGCAGAGCGGCGTCGGCCTCTTCGGCATCGGCGTGAGCAAGGACAACACCCAGCTCCGCGACGCCCTCAAGCAGGCCCTGGACGCCGCGATCAAGGACGGTTCCTACGGCAAGGCGCTGGAGAAGTGGAACGTGCAGGACAGTGCCGTCAAGTCCGCGACGGTCAACGCAGGTCAGTAAGTCCCGCGCTCCACGCTCCACTGAAGGGCAGTCATTGTGACTGACAAGATCGAAAAGGGTCCGGCCGAGAACCCGCCGGCCGGACCCGGCGCCTCGGGCCTCCCGTACGAGGCCATCAAGGCAATTCCGGTGCGGCACTACGGCCGCTGGGTCAGCGGCGTCGTGGTCGTCGCGCTGCTCGTCTGGCTCGTCTACGCGTTCGCCAACGGCAACGTCATCTGGGCGACGGTCGGCGACAAGCTGTTCGACCCGGCGGTTCTGAGCGGTCTCGGCAACACCGTGATCATCAGCGTCTCGGCCATGGCGCTGGGCCTCGTGCTCGGCATCCTGTTCGCGGTGATGCGCCTCTCCAAGAACCCGGTGACAGGCGCCGTCTCCTGGCTCTACATCTGGTTCTTCCGCGGTACCCCGGTGTACGTCCAGCTGCTGGTGTGGTTCAACCTGTCGCTGATCTTCCAGTACATCAACCTCGGTCCGATCTACAAGAACGAGACCGTCGACATCATGACCCCGTTCATGGTCGCCCTCCTGGGCCTCGGCCTGAACGAGGGCGCGTACATGGCGGAGATCGTCCGGGCCGGCATCCAGTCGGTCGACGAGGGCCAGACCGAGGCCGCCCACGCGCTCGGCATGCCGCAGACGAAGACCATGCGCCGGATCGTGCTCCCGCAGGCGATGCGCGTGATCATCCCGCCGACCGGCAACGAGTTCATCAACATGCTGAAGACCTCCTCCCTGGTCTCGGCCGTGCAGTACACGGAACTCCTGCGGGCTTCGTCGAACATCGGCAACACGGCCGGTGCCATCATGGAGATGCTGTTCGTGGCCTCCTTCTGGTACCTCGCCCTGACCAGCGTGTTCAGCGTCGGCCAGTACTACCTGGAGCGCCGCTTCGCCCGTGGTTCCACGCGGAACCTGCCGCCGACGCCGTTCCAGCGTCTGAAGGCCAACCTGAACATGTTCCGCCGTACGGAGGTCGCGCGATGACCACTCAGCCGATGGTCAAGGCCGAGGGCGTCCACAAGTCGTACGGCGCCGCCCACATCCTGCGCGGCATCGACCTTGAGGTCGCCCCGCGCGAGGTCTTCTGCCTGGTCGGCCCGTCCGGCTCCGGCAAGTCGACCTTCCTGCGGTGCATCAACCACCTGGAGCGCATCAACTCCGGCCGCCTCTCGGTGGACGGCCAGCTGGTGGGCTACAAGCAGAAGGGCGACAAGCTCTACGAGCTGAAGGACAGCGAGGTCGCGGCCCAGCGCCGCGAGATCGGCATGGTCTTCCAGCGCTTCAACCTCTTCCCGCACATGACGGCCATAGAGAACGTCATGGAAGCCCCCGTCATGGTCAAGGGCGAGTCCAAGGCGGTGGCGCGCGAGCGCGCCATCCGCCTGCTCGACCGCGTGGGCCTGGGCGACAAGGGCGGGAACTACCCCTCGCAGCTCTCCGGCGGCCAGCAGCAGCGTGTGGCGATCGCCCGCGCGCTGGCCATGGAGCCGAAGCTGATGCTCTTCGACGAGCCCACCTCGGCGCTCGACCCGGAGCTCGTCGGCGACGTCCTCGACGTCATGCGGGACCTGGCCGAGTCGGGCATGACCATGATCGTGGTGACCCACGAGATGGGCTTCGCCCGCGAGGTCGGCGACAACCTCGTCTTCATGGACGGCGGCGTCGTGGTCGAGTCCGGCCACCCGCGCGAGGTGCTGGGCAACCCCCAGCACGACCGGACGAAGGCGTTCCTGTCCAAGGTGCTGTAAGCGCGGCGAACGGACGAGAGGGGCGGTACGGGATTCCCGTACCGCCCCTCTCGCGTGCGTGGCGGGCCGCGGAAAGTTCTCACTTTCCTACAAGGGCACTACTTCAGGCCTAGGACCAGCGCGTCCGAGGGGGAACGCCACACGGTCCGGGCCTCCGCGAAGCCCGCCTCGCGCAGGGTCCGCAGGTGCCAGGCGTCGTCGGGGGTGTCCCCGTCGGCGTGCTCGCCGTAGATCTCGTACCGGCGCTTCGTCGGCTCGGCGAGCACCGGGTCGGCGGCCGCGAGGGCCCACCAGTCGGCCCAGTCCAGCGCGCCGGCCGCGCGGGCCCGGTCCATCGCGGCGTGCCGGTGGGCGTGCTCGGCGGCGTTGATGCGCGGGGTCGCGGCGTCGGGCATGTGGTCGGCGTTCATGAAGACCCCACCCTCGCGCAGCAGCGGGGCGAGCTGCCCGTACAGCAGCGCCAGCTGCGGGGAGTGCAGCCAGTGCAGGGCGGTGGCCGTCAGGACGGCGTCGTACGTGTCGTACGGGAGCGCCGAGGTCCAGTCGGGGTCCTTGAGGTCCGCGGTGACGAACGTGACACGGCTGTCGCCGTCGAAGTGGCCCCGTGCGATGGTCAACAGCGCCGGGTCGAGATCGACGCCCGTACTGGTGGATTGCGGGAACCGCCGGAAGACGCGGTCCGTAATACTTCCCGTACCGCACGCCAGATCCAGCACCCGGGGGGTGGGTCCCACCAGTGCCTCGACCATGTCCAGCATCACCCGGAACCGCTCCTCGCGGTCGGGCATGTACCACTCCTGCTGCCGGTCCCAGCTCTCCTGCCAGGCCTGCCAGTCGGTCGTGGTCTCCGCCATCGCTCACCCTCCAGTCGTAATACCCTCGAAGAAGTCTCGGCCGTTACTTCGAGACCCTAATCCGCAGCCGTAAGGACTACAAGTGGAACTGGCCCATTACTCGGACTATGCCGTGCGCCTGGTCAACACCGAGGAGCCGGCCCGCAACAAGGACTCGCTGACCTCGGTGGACGCCGTCCGCGGCCTCTTCGGCGCCAGCGCGCAGATGGCCCGCCGCGTCACCGAAACCGACGTCACCCGCTTCCGCAACGTCCGCGGCCGGCTGCGCGCCGTCTTCGAGGCCGCCGACGGCGGCGACCACGTCCTCGCGGTCGACCTCCTGAACTCCCTGCTCATGGAGTTCCCGGTCAGCCCGCAGGTCTCCGGCCACGAGTACCTCGACGACGAGGGCCGCCCCAACTGGCACATCCACCTCGCCGACCACCCCTCGAACGCCTCCGCCGGCTACGCCGCGATCGCGTCCTTCGGCCTGGCCTTCCACCTCACCGAGCACGGCCCCGACCGCCTCGGGCTGTGCCAGGCCGCGCCCTGCCGCAACGCCTACCTCGACACCTCCACCAACCGCTCCCGGCGCTACTGCTCCGACCGCTGTGCCACCCGCGCCAACGTGGCCGCCTACCGGGCCCGCAAACGGCTGGAAGCCGAGGCGTCCGGCCAGAGCGGCCGCAGCGCCGACGCCGCCCAGGACAGCCGCGCCCTCAGCGAACTCTGATCCGCCGCGCGCGGCCGGAAGCGCAGCACGGCCGTCGCCAGCACCAGCTCCTCGGGCACCGTCCCGTAGTCGGTGCTGTCGCCGGTCTCGTTGTACGGGTTGTCCCCGAGCACCCACCAGCCGCCCGGCCGCCGCCCCACCGCCCGCTTGACCACCAGCAGGTCCTGCTGGAACGGGTGGCGCAGTACCACCACGTCACCCGGGCGCACGGCCGCCCCGTACCGGACCACCAGCCGGTCCCCGTGCAGCAGCGTCGGCACCATCGAGGGCCCCGCCACCTCCAGTACCTCGAACGCCATCCGCGAGTGCCTTCTCTCCACCATGCGCGACCTCCTCGCCCGCTCTCGCCTCACTGCGCATGCTGCCGCAGCCTCCCGTACATTCGCTCACCGGTCCGGACGCCACCCTGGACTTTTGTCCTAAGCCCACGGGGCCGCTCGCGAAATCGCCTTTCCCACGGAGTAATCTCCCCTCTTGAGAAGACGATCACGAGGAGGACAAACTCCATGCTTTCCCGCCTCTTCGCCCCCAAGGCGAAGGTCTCCGCCCACTGCGATCTTCCGTGCGGCGTGTACGACCCTGCCCAGGCCCGCATCGAGGCCGAGTCCGTCAAGGCCGTACAGGAGAAGTACCAGGCCAACGAGGACGCCGACTTCCGCGCGCGCGCCATCACCATCAAGGAGCAGCGCGCCGAGCTCGCCAAGCACCACGTCTCGGTGCTGTGGAGCGACTACTTCAAGCCCCCGCACTTCGAGAAGTACCCGCAGCTGCACACCCTGGTCAACGACACCCTGAAGGCCCTCTCGGCCGCCAAGGCGTCGAACGACCCGGCGACCGGCCAGAAGGCGCTGGAGCTCATCGCCGAGATCGACCGCATCTTCTGGGAGACCAAGGCCGCCTGATCCAGGCCCGTCCCCGAGCGCGGAGAAGGGGCCCGACCGTCACGGTCGGGCCCCTTCTCCGTACTCGGGAACAGTGCGTCCCACGTGTGGACTACTCGTCCTCGTCGTCCTCGTCGTCCAGGCGGGCGAGCCAGGTGGCCAGGCGTTCCACCGGGACCTCGAAGTCCGGGTTCAGGTCGACGAAGGTGCGCAGCTGCTCGGCGAGCCACTCGAAGGTGACCTCCTCCTCGCCGCGCCGCTTCTCCAGCTCCTCGATGCCGCGATCGGTGAAGTACAAGTCGGGCTCCGTGCCGTGATGAAGGTGTGCAGGGGGACGTTTCCCGCCAGGATAATCCGCATACCCGGCGAGACCTCCCTTCTTGCGGGACCCGGCGCTAGCCTGGACGGCCTCCACACCTGAGGGGGCAGGGGATGCCGGACGGGCGCACGGGCGGCACCGCGCGCGCCTTCGAGCTCCTCGAACCCCTCGTCCAGGCGGCCACCGTGCGCGTCCACGCGGCCCCGGACGGGTATGCACCCCATGGGACCGGTCCCACCTGGGGGAGTGGCTTCTTCATCGCCCCCGGCTGGGTCCTGACGTGCGCGCACGTCGTCGGGGAAGGGGGTGCAGCGGTGCGTCTCGTGGGGCGTGAGCTCGGCATCACCTTCTCCTCCGGCGCCGACGGCGCCACCGGCACCGTCACCGGCCGCGTCGAGTGCGTCCTGCCCGAGCGGCTGGAGGAGCGCCGCCCCGCCCGCCGCGCCCTGTGGGACCTGCCCGACCTGGCGCTGGTCCGGGTCCTCGCCCCGATCACGCACGCCTGCGTACGGCTCACCGACCGCGGCAGACCGCGCCTCGACGAGGTCGCCTACTTCGGCTGCACCGAGGACCTCGGCACCCCCGAGATCACCGGCCGCACCACCCGGCTGCGCGGCACCGCCGCCGGCGGCGCCGCCCTGCGCCTCGGCGACGACGACGAGATCGAGCCCGGCATGTCCGGCGGCCCGGTCGTGGACCTGGCCCGCGGCGAGGTCGTCGGCGTGGTCAAGGCCCGCCGCAACAGCGGCGGCGGCGGACTCGCCGTGTCCGTCGTGCAGTTACGGACCCTCCCGCTGGCCGCCACCGGCCAGGTCGGGCTCTACCGCCGCGTCATGCAGGCCCACGACCTGTACCACTACGACCAGCACCTGAGCGACCTCAACAGCCGCCGTACCTGGACGGACGTCCACGACGAGCTCCCGGCCCGCGAGGGCCCGTACGAGGGCCGCAGACGGCTCACCGCCGCCGAGCGCACCACCCTGTGCGGGCTGCTGGCCGAACTGCCTCCGCCGCGCTCATCGGAGGCCGTCCGCGCCCTGGTCGAGGCGGCCCGCGGCGAGGAGCCGGATCCCGGCCTGCCGGCCCCGCTCAGCTGGCGCGACGGGCTCGGCATGCTCCACGACCCGCCCGGCGGCGCCGGCGAGGCCGCCGCGATGCTCCGGTACGCGACCGACGTCAGCGTCGCCGACCACCGCGAGCCGCCCTCCCCGGGTGCCGACGAAGAGCTGTGGGACTGGGTACGGGCCACCGCCGAGCGGCTGTGGCGGCCCCTGCGGCGGGAGTTGGGCGAGCGGCACGAACAGGGCCTGGCGCAGCGCGAACGGCGCCGCCGCGCCCGGGCCGACCGGCAGCCGAACGGGCACGCCCGGCCGCCCGGCGCCCTGCCCCAGGGGCCCTCCGTACTGCTGGAGGCCTGGGCGCACGGCTGGGAGGACGTCTACGACTGGCGCGTCTCGGTGCTCTACGGGCCCGCCCACCCCGGCCGGGTGACCCCGGTGGACTCGGGCGTACGGGCCACCCGGGCCGGTCTCGCCGAAGTGCTGCGGGTCCCGCTCGCCGAGGCCTTCCGGCGCTGCGACACCCACGACGCGGCGGCCCTGCTCGAAGTCGCCGTGGCGCCCGAGCTGTTCGGCCTGCCCGTGGACACCTGGACGGTGGCCGGCCGCACCCCGCTGGGCGTCCAGCGGCCGGTGGTGTTCCGCTATCCGGCCGGGAGCGGCGGGATCCCCGACGACGACGAGGCCGACCACCGCCGGGCCGACCGCTGGACCCGCGTCCAGGCCGGTCCGCTGCTCGACGAGCGGGCCGACTGCGACCGCGGCCGCCCCAGGACCCCGGCGCCGGAATGGCTCGACACGCTGCCGGACAACACCGTGCCCGTGCACTGCCGCGCCGCCGAGGAGGAGCCCACCCGCGGCTCCCTGTACGGGGTCCGGGACGCCGGATACGGAGTGGCCGTCACCCGGCGGCCCCCGGCCGACCCGGCGGCCGACTGCGCGCCGTTCCACCGCGGGCTGCGCGAGGAGCTGACGGAGGCGGCGCGGGGAGCGCCGCTGCCGGTCCGGCTCCAGGCACTGCGGGCACGCGCGCACGGGGCCGACCCCGACGCGTACTGGGCCGACGGGATGGCCCTCGTATGGGAGGACCCGGCCCGCGCGCTGCCCGAAGACGAGCCGCTGCAGGGCGACCTGTGACGGGCGGGAGGGGGAGGGAGCAGGCGTGAACGAGGAATGGCTCATCTACCGGGGGGTCGGCGAACCCCACGACGGGATCGAGGCCCTGCCCGATCCGCCGCCGTGGCGGGATTTCGACGGCGGCCCCGTCGGCGAGCCCGGGGGACCGGCGGACACCGCCGACGGCAACGTCGCGCGGCGCCTCGGCGCGCACCGGCAGGCGGCCGAGCTGCACCGGCCCGAGCCCGAGGAGCTGGAGGCCATCAACGCGGCCCTGTACCTGCGCCGGCCGCTGCTGGTGACCGGCTACCCCGGAACCGGCAAGTCCACCCTCGCGCACGCCGTCGCCCACGAGCTGAGACTCGGCCGGGTGCTGCGCTGGCCCGTGGTATCGCGGACCGTGCTCCAGGAGGGCCTGTACCGCTACGACGCCATCGCCCGGCTCCAGGACGTACAGATCGCCGCGAGCGGCGGCTCGCCGGGCGTCGGACCCGGCGAGGGCTCCGTTGCGGGCCCCGGCGCGCCGCCCGGCCCCGGCACGCCCCCCGGCATCGGCAAGTACATCCGCCTCGGCCCCCTCGGGACGGCCCTGCTGCCCACCGAACGCCCCCGCGTCCTGCTCATCGACGAGCTCGACAAGAGCGACATCGACCTGCCCAACGACCTCCTGAACGTTCTGGAGGAGGGCGAGTTCGCCCTCCCCGAGCTCGAACGCGTCGCCGACACCGAGCCAGAGGTGCAGGTGCTCACCGACGACGGGGCGAAGGTCACCGTCCGGGGCGGCCGGGTGCGCTGCCGGGCCTTCCCCTTCATCATCCTGACCAGCAACGGCGAACGGGACTTCCCGGCCGCCCTGCTGCGTCGCTGCATCCAGCTCAAGCTCGGGCAGCCCGGCGAGAAACGGCTCGCCACCATGGTCCGCGCACACCTCGGCGAGGAGGCCGCCCAGCTCGGGGCCGACCTGATCCGGGAGTTCCTCAGCCGCTCCCAGTCCGAACTCGTCGCCGCCGACCAGCTGCTCAACGCCATCTACCTCACCCACTACGCCGCCCCGCCCACCCGGGAGGACCTCGCCGACCTGCTCATCCAGCGCCTCGACCGCCCGAGGTGAGCGCCCGTGTCCATGGACCGGCCACCCCTGCCCGCCCCATCCGCTCCGACTGCCCCGGTGCCCGTCCCCGCCGCCCTGCGTGACCTCGCCGGGCTGCTGCGCGCCGCCGGGCTCGACCCCACCGCCGAGGAGCTCGCCGACGCGCTGTGGCTGGCCGGGCGGATGGGACCGCCCGGCTCCGCCGCGCCCGACCGGGACCGCACGGCTCCGCCCCGGCGGCCGCGCGCCGCGGTCGGGGCGTCCCCGGCCGAGGAGGAGCCCGTACGGCCCGAGCCCGAACCGGAGGACCCGGTGCGGCTCTACGCCTCCCGGGTGCTGGGGACCGTCGCGGAGGAGGCGGCCGAGTTCCCGGGCGGCGCCGGAGTGCCCGTACGGGTCCCCGGCGCGGCCGCGCTGCCCCGGATCCTGGAGATCCAGCGGGCCCTGCGCGCCCTCCAGCGGCACCGCCCGCCCGGCCCGCCCACCCGCCTGGTGCTCGACGAGCCGGCCACCGCCGAGGCCAGCGCCCGTGCCCTCGGGCTGGTCATCCCCGTACTGCGGCCGGAGAGCCGGCGCGAGGCGACCGTACGGCTCGTCATGGACGCCTCCCCGTCGATGGCCGTCTGGCACGACATGTTCGAGGAGCTGCGGTCCGTGTGCGAGCGGCTCGGCGCCTTCCGCGACGTACAGGTGCACTACCTGCACCGGCTCGGCGACGGCCGGGCCGCCGTCGGGCGCGCACCCGGCCCCGGCACCCGGCTGCGCTCAGGGGACCAGCTGCGCGACCCCACCGGGCGGGCGCTGACCATGGTCGTCTCCGACTGCGCCGGCCCGCTCTGGCGCGAGGGCGAGGCCCAGCGGATGCTGCACCGCTGGGCCGAGTGCACCCCCTGCGTCGTCGTCCAGCCGCTGCCGCAGCGGCTGTGGAGCCGCAGCTGGCTGCCGACCGAGCGGGGCGTCCTCACGCGCGCCGAGGGCGGCTCCGGGAAGCTGCGGTTCCGCCCCGACCGGCCGGTCCGGGGCGGGCGCCACACCGGCGGGCTCACCGTCCCCGTCCTGCCGCCCAGCGCCATCGCGCTCGGCTCCTGGGCCCGCCTCGTCGCCGGGCTCGGCACCGGACCCGTCCCCGCCGAGGTGGGCCGCGTGCTCGCCGACCACCCCGCCGCGCCCCTCCCGCCGCCGCGCGCCGTCCGCCCGCCGCGCGAACTGGTGCGCCGCTTCCGCGCCTCCGCCTCGCCGCGCGCCGTACAGCTGGCCGTGTACCTGTCGGCGGCCCCGCTGACCCTGCCCGTGATGGCCCTCGTACAGCGCACGATGCTGCCCGACTCTGAGCCCTCGGACCTGGCGGAGGTGCTGCTCAGCGGGCTGTTGCGGCGCGGACAGGCCGCCGGGCAGTGGTACGAGTTCGTGCCCGGCGTCCAGGACGTCCTGCTCGGGCCGCTCGGCCGGGACGAGGCCGCGCTGGTGCTCAAGCACTGCTCCGAGTACGTGCTCGCGCACTTCGGGCGGGGCGTACGCAACTTCCCCGCCCTGGCCGTCTCCCAGCTCACCGGCGCCCCGCCGGTCGAGGAGGGCGGCGAGGAGCGGGTCCCCGCCGGGCGGCTCCCGCAGGCCTTCGCCGAGGTCTCGGCCCGCGTCGTACGGCGCTACCTGCCCGGGCCGCCGGCCGAGGACCCGGGCGTCCCCGAGCCCGTCCTGCCCCCGCCCGGACGGGCCTGGGCGGTGCGCACGGCCCGCGACCGGCTCGCCGCGCAGGACCGTCAGGGGGGCGACGGCGGCCAGCGCGGGCTGTACGAAGCCGTCGCCGTACTGCGCCGGGCCGTCGCCGCCCCCGCCGGGCCCGGGGACACGCCCGGCGAGGCGGAGTGCGAGCTGGCCACCGTACTGCTGCGGCTGTGGGCCGGACAGCGCGACCCCGAACTGCTCGCCGAGGCCGAGCGGGTGGTGGCCGGACTCGGCACCCCGCCGGCCCGGTCCGTACTCGGCCGGATCCTGTACGAGCGGGCCCTGGCGGCCGAGCCGGACCACGAGCTGCTGGCCGCGGCGGAACGGGAGTTCGCGGCCGTAGGCGGCGACCCCGACCCGGAGCTGGACCCGCGGCTGCGCCTGGACTGCGTGGTCCGCAGGGCGCAGACCCTGGTCCGACTCGGCGAGCTCCGCGAGGACACGGGCGCGCTGCGCGAGGCGCGCTCCGCGCTGGAGGCGGTGACCGGAGCCCCCGCCTCCGACCCGGCGGTGCGCCCCGCCCTCGGCCGGGTCCTGCTCGCCCTGCTGCCCCGCACCCCCGACCCGGCGGAGCGCACGGCGCTGGCCGGGCAGGCCGCCGAGCACCTGGCGGCCGGGCTGGCCGACGAGCCGGACGCCGAGCCCTCGGGAGCGGCGGCCGCCCGCGTACGGGTGGAGCTGGCCACCGCCCTGCGGTACCTGCCGGCGCGGCTGGAGGAGGCGGCCGGGCAGCTCGACCTGGCCCTGGCCGGGGCCACCGGCGACCCGGAGCTGCGGCTGGCCGCCCTGGTGTGCCTGGCGCGGGTCCACCGGGCCCGGTACGCGCGGGACGCGCAGCCGGCGGCCCTGGAGGACGCGGCCGAGGCGTACGGCAGGGCCCGCCGGCTGATCCCGCGCGACGCGGAGGCGTACGCGGAGCTGCTGCCCGAGTGGGGCGACGTACTGCTGGACCGGGCGCGGGCCGCCGACGGACGGCGGTTCACCTCGGTGGCCGTACGCGTGCTGCGCGACAGCCGGGCCGCGGTCCCGCAGTCCGACGCCCGCTCCGCGCAGCGGCTGGTGCGGCTCGCGGAGGGGCTGCGGCTGCGGCACGCGTACGAGGGGGACGTGGTCGACCTGCGGGAGGCGGAGTACCTGCTGGAACTGGCCGTCCGGCAGAGCCGCGGCCCGCTGGAGCAGGCCCGCGCCTGGCGCGAGCACGGGGACGTCCAGCAGGAGATCCACGCGCACACCCGGGCGCCGGACCGGCTCGACCGGGCGGCGGACTCCTACCGGCGGGCCTGGCGCTGCGCGCTGGCCGCGGACCGCGAGGAGCGGCGGGACATGGCGGTGGAACTGGGGGCTCGGGTGCAGGAGTTGCGTGGCGAGGTGCTCGAACGCCTGGCGCGGCCCCGGGCGGCGCTGGACGCCTACCGCTCGGCGCTGGAGCTGTGGACCCGGCTGGGGGATGCGGCCGCCGACCGGCGGGAGGCCCTGGGATCCCGGGTCCGCACCCTGGAGGCGGGGCTGTGACCCCCGTAAGTGGGTAGTGGACCATCGACACGCGACTCGACGGGGGGACGGGCAGCCCATGGTGACTCGGCAGCATGAAGTGGAAACGGCGGGCTCCGCCTGCCCGGGGCAGTTACCGGACCTCTCCGGGTTCGATCTGGCAGCACTGCGCGGGATCGACCACCCCGTGCTGGCCCGGGTCATCGAAGGCATGGTGGAGAGGGTCACCCACCCCGCGGAGATCCTCAACGCCTTCGACTCGGGGGTGGCCTGACGGCGGACCCCTCACGCACCGCAGTCCCAAGGCCACGCAGAGCACCCACAGTTGTCCCGTTTCCGCCGTTAGCAGGTGCCGTCCGCCGGGCAGGGATGCACCGTCCGCGGCGCGGGAGGTACAGGTGATGAGGCAGACCGACACGAGCGACGCCGTGCTGCCCTCGACGCCTTCGACGCCCTTGACGCCATCGATGCCCGTGACGCCCTCTCGGCGGAACCACCTCGTCCACGCGCCGTGGCCGTACGCCCGGCTCGACGTGCCCGCGCTCCGCGCCGCGGGCCACCGGCCCCACCCGGTACGGCAGTTCGTGCTCAAGACCCGCAGCCGCTGCAACCTCGCCTGCACCTACTGCTACGTGTACGAGATGGCCGACCAGGGCTGGCGCGGCCAGCCCGCCGCCATGTCCCCGGCCACGGCCGCCCGCGCCGCCGCCCGCATCGCCGAGCACGCCGCCGCCCACGACCTGGCCCGCGTCGACCTCGTCCTGCACGGCGGCGAACCCCTGCTCACCGCACCCGCCGAACTGGCCGCCCCCGTCGACGCGGTACGGGCCGCCCTGGCCCGGACCTCGCCGCGGACCCGGGTCACCGCCACCGTCCAGACCAACGGCACCCTGCTCACCCGGGGCCGGCTCGGCGCGCTCGCCGCCGCCGGGATACGCGTCGGCGTCAGCCTCGACGGCGGACTGCCCGCGCACAACGCCCGCCGCGTGGACCGCACCGGCCGACCGGGGTTCGCCGCCGCCGCCCGCGGACTGCGCCTGCTCGCCCGGCACCCCGAGAGCTACGCCGGGGTGCTCTGCGTCGTCGACCTCGCCCAGGACCCGGTGGAGACGTACGAGTCCCTGCTCGCCTTCGCCCCGCCGGTCATCGGGCTGCTGCTCCCGCTGGCCAACTGGAACACCCCGCCGCCCGGCCACCACCCGCCCCGCACCCCGTACGCCGACTGGCTCGTCGCCGTCTTCGAACGCTGGTGGCACGACGCGGTGCTGCGGACCCGGATCCGGATCTTCGAGGAGATCATCGCCCTGCTGCTCGGACTGCCCGCCGCCACCGAGACCCTCGGCCTCGCCCCCGCCGCCACCGCCGTGATCGAGACCGACGGCTCCATCGAGCAGGCCGACTCGCTCAAATCCGCCTACGAGGGCGCGGCCGCCACCGGGATGACCGTGGAGAGCCACGGCTTCGACGCGTTCCTCGACCACCCCGGGCTCGCCGCCCGCCAGCTCGGCCGAGAGGCGCTCGCCGACGGCTGTCGCGCCTGCGAGCTCGTCGAGGTCTGCGGCGGCGGCCACTACCCGCACCGCTACCGCGCCGGCGAGGGCTTCCGGCAGCCCTCCGTCTACTGCGCCGACCTCCAGGTCCTCATCCGTCACATCGCGACGGCACTGCACACGGCCGCCGCGCAGGCAGCCCCCGGGCAGCCGGCCCCCGGGCAGCCGGGCGCCGGGCAGCCCGGACCGATGTCCGCCGGCCAGGCGCCCCGGCGGGCGGCCGCCTCATGAGCACGCCCCTGACCGGGTTCACCGTCACCTCGGCCACCCTGCGCGCCCTCGCGTCCACCGAGCCCTGCGCCGACGGCACCCGCCTGGTCCGCGACATCCGCCGCTCCAAGCGGCTCGTCCTGCTGCGCGGGGTCCTCGACGCCGCCCCCGGCGGCCGGGCCGGGGAGGCCGCCGACCACTGGGCCCTGCTGGAGGAGGCCGAACGGCGCGACCCCGACGCCGTCCGCGACGTACTGCACTACCCGGCCACCGGGGTGTGGGCCGAGGAGACCCTGCGCCGGCTGCACGCCCCGTACGGGCCCCCGGCCGACCTCGGCCACCTCGGAGCCCTCGCCGTCGCCGCGGCCCTGCGCTCCGGGATCACCTTCAAGACCACCCTGCGGCCCGTGCACGGCCGGCTCGTACTGCCCACCCTCGGACTGCTGCGCCCCGCCCGGCCCGGCCCGCTCGCCCTCACCGAAGGCTGCTGGGACCCCGACGACCCCGCCGCCCTCGTCCTGCACCCCCTGCCCGGCGGCCGTACCGCCCTCGACGACCTCGACCCGTACCGGGCCCCCGGGCCCGCCTACCCCGGGCCCGCCCACCCGGGGCCCGTCCGCCCCGCCCGCCGGCTCACCCCCAAGGGCCACAAGCGCTGGGACACCCAGTGGTCCGGGGCGCTCACCCTGCTCGACCGGTACGACACCGCCCGCGCCGACGAGATCGGCCTGCTGCTGCGCTCCGTCGTCCCGCTGGGCGGCGGCTCCCGCTCCAGCGGCGCCACCCTGCCCGCGGCCGCCGGGTCCGTCCTCGCCCGTACGCAGGCCCCGCCCGCGCTGGCCGCCACCCTCGTCCACGAGGTCCAGCACGGCAAGCTGACCGCCCTCGCCGACATCCTGACCCTGCACACCGCCGACCGCACGCCGCGGCACTGGGCCCCCTGGCGCGGCGACCCGCGCCCGTTGGAGGGACTCTTGCACGGCGCGTACGCCCATCTGGCCCTGGCCGGGTACTGGCAGCGCGCCGCCCTGTACGGCGCGCGCGGCGCCTGGGCCCAGCACGCCCGGATCCGCGCCCAGGTCGCCGCCGTCCTCCCCGTACTCCACGGGCATTCGCAACTCACCACGGCCGGGCGGGAGTTCACCGCCGCCATGGCCGTCGCGGAACGGGCCATGGACGACCTGCCGCCGCCCGGCGACCAGTACGCCGTCGCCCGCCGCGCCGTCGACCGGGAGCGCCGCGCCTGGTGCGCGCTCCACCCCGAACTCGCCCCGTTCGCAGAGGTCTGACGGGCCGTCCGCTGCGGTACCTTTCAAGCCCGTCCACCGCCCGGATGCCAGGGAGACGGCCGCATGACCACCGGACTTCGCCAGGACCGAGACCGCGACGGAGCCGCGCAGCCGCAGCGCTTCGTCATCAGCTTCGCCGGGTTCAACCGGCCCTGGGCCGTGTGGATCGCCCACCGCCTGGAGGAGCACGGCCACCGCGTCGCCCTCGCCCGCTGGGACCCGCGGTCCACCCCCGGCCTGGCCCCCGCCCTGGACGACCTGGCCCGCAGCGGCAGCCGGGTCCTGCTCATCCTCAGCGAGCGCTACTTCTCCGCCGCCGCCCACACCGACGAGGAGTGGAACACCGCCCTGCGCGCCGTCACCGACGCCCACCCCGACCGGTTCGCGGCCGTCTGCCTCACCGACGCGCATCTGCCCAGCGCCGTCGCCGTACTGGAGAAGACCGACCTGTGGGGCCTGGACGCGTACGAGGCGGAGTACCGGGTGCTGCGCCGGCTCGAACTGCCCACCGACCGCATCGGCGCCGAGACCGGCCGCCGCGGCCCCCGCTTCCCCAACGACCCGCCCGAGATCTGGGGCCGGGTCCCGCGCCGCAACCCGCGCTTCACCGGCCGCAACGACGTGATCGGCCGGCTGCGCGCCGCCCTCGCCGACGCCCCGCCCGGCGCCTCGACCGTCACCCTGCTCGGACTGTCCGGGGTGGGCAAGACGCAGGTCGCCACCGAGTACGCGTACCGCTTCGCCTCCGAGTACGACGTGGTGTGGTGGGTCCCCGCCGAGGACCGGCCCACGCTGCGCGAGCGGCTCGCCGACCTGGCTCCGGCGATGGGCCTGCCGCGCGGCGCCGGAAGTTACGGCGAGCAGATCCGGGCCGTCCTGGAGGCGCTGCGGCGCGGATCCCCGTACAGCCGCTGGCTGGTGGTCTTCGACGGCTGCGACAACCCCGACGACCTCACCGATCTGCTGCCCTCGGGCGCCGGCGACGTCATCATCACCTCCCGCAACCGCGAATGGGCCTCGCGGCACACCAGCCTCCTCGAAGTCCCGCTGTACGCGCGTCCCGAGTCGATCACCTTCATCCGCCGCCGGGCCCGCCGGCTCACCGGCGAGGAGGCCGACCAGCTCGCCGAGGCCCTGGAGGACTACCCCCTCGCCCTCGACCAGACCGCCGGCTGGCTCGCCGACTCCCCGCTGACGGTGGGCGACTACCTGGCCCTGCTCCAGCGCAGACTGGACTCCCACGAGGCCGTCACCGTCTCCGACGACTACCCGCTGCCCTTCCCCACCGCCCTCGCGATACTGCTGAACAACGTCCGGGAGAACTTCCCCGACGCGCTCGCCCTGCTGCGGCTCTTCGTGTTCTTCGCGCCCGGGCCGGTGCCGCTGCGGCTGCTGCGGGAGTTCCCCGCCGACGACGTGCCCGAGCAGCTCGCCGGGCTCATCAACGACCAGATCCGGTGGAACGCCGCCCTGAACAAGCTCGTCCAGTTCTCGGTCGTCCGCCTCGAATACTCCGACCTGTCGGTGGAGGAGGGCGGGGGCGGGCTGGAGACCGTGCAGCTGCACCGCATGGTGCACGGGATCGTCCGCGAGGACCTCTCCGAGGAGGAGGCCGAACCGCTCTCCCGCGCCGTCCGGCAGGTCCTCGCCGCCGCGGACCCGGGCCGCCCCTCCGACTCCCGGCTGTGGCCGCGGTACGCCGAGCTGATCCCGCACCTGGAGAGCGCCGGCGTCCTGACCAGCAGCAACCCGCGGATCCAGACCTTCCTGCTGCACTGCCTGCGCTACCTGATCCTCGCCGGGGAGTACCGCACCTGCCTGCGGCTCGCCGAGCACACCGACGCCGTGTGGCGCGCGATGCTCGGCGACGACCACGACCAGGTCCGCGAGCTCAGCTACCACTACGGCGGCGCCCTGCGGATGCTCGGCCACTTCAAGCGTGCCGAGACCCTCGCCAAATCGGTCGCCGACCGGCTGCTGGCCGAGCGCGGCGACCGGGACCTGGAGACCCTGCGCGCCACCAGCACGTACGCCGGGGTGCTGCTCAGCACGGCCAAGTTCGACCGGGCCCGCGAACTGCTGGAGCACGCCTTCGCCCGCTACCGCGAACTGCTCGGCGAGGACGACTCCACCACCCTCAACGCCGAGAACAACGTGGCCGTCGCGCTGAGGCTGCTGGGCCGCTACCAGGAGGCGTACGACACCGACCTCGACACCCTGCGCCGGCGCGAGCGGGTGCTGCGCGTACGGCACATCGCCACCCTCTCCTCCGGGATCGGCTGCGCGATGGGGCTGCGGCTGATGGGCCGCTACCGCGAGGCCCTCGCCCGCCAGGAACAGGGCCTCAAGCTCAACAGCCAGGTCCTCGGCCCCAACCACCCCCAGACCCTGCGCGCCGAGCACAACCTCGGCATGTGCCTGCGCCGCTCCGGGGACATCCCGGGCGCCGGGGCCCGGCTGCGCAGCGTCCTGGAGCGCTCCACGCGGGTGTTCGGCGCGGAGTTCCCGTGGACGCTGATGGTCGCCTCGGACTACGCGACGTACCTGCGGGAGTACGGGGACATCGGCGAGGCCCGCCGGATCTCGGAGGAGGTGGTCCGCGGCTATCAAACCCAACTCGGACTCGCCCACCCGTACAGCATCGGCACGGTCGGCAACCTCGGCCTCGTCCTGCGCGCCCAGGGCGAACGGGTGGAGGCCCTCAATCTGGCGGAACAGGCGCTGGTCGGCATGCGCGGCGCAGTCGGCGACCGCCACCCGTGGACCCTGGGCTGCGCCCTGAACGCCACGGGCCACCGCAACATCACGGGCCACTTCGAGGACGCGGTGTCCCTGAGCCGTGAAACCCTCCGCAGCTGCGAACAGATCCTGGGCCCGGACCACCCGATGACCCTGAGCGCCCAGATCGCCCTGGCCGCCGACCTCCGCTCGGTCCGCGAGGACACGGAGGCCCAGAAACACGAGGACGCGGGCCTGAAGGCCCTGACCCGCACCCTGGGCCCCCAACACGTCCACACGGTCTCGGCCCGCCAACAGAACCGCCCGTACTGGGACTTCGAGCCGCAGCCGTAGCGGGTACCCGCGCCACCGGTCAATCCCGCGGACGGGCCGCGACCTCGTGGACCGACGCCCGGTCGGCGTTCACCCGTGCGCGGAACCGTCCGGCTTCCAAGGACAGGGCCACGGGCGTACGGGCTCCGGGGCCGAGCGTGATGCGCCCCACCGGGTCACTGTCCTGCGCGGCCTCCAGTGCGGCGGCCGCGCCGGTCAGCGGAAGCTGCACCTGGACCGTGTCGCATCCGTCCTCGGCGGGCAGGTCGAAGCGGATCAGCAGCTGAGGTCCGTCCTCGACGCGCCACACGACCTCCCGTACGAGGACCCCGTCGAGCTCCGGAACGGACCGAGCCCCGTATACCGTCCGTACCGCTTCGGGATTGTCGACGAAATCGAGCCAGCCGACAGCCTGCCCGACCGCTTCCGCCTGCGGAGCCGCAACCTCCTCGGGGAGCGGGAGCCTGACCCGGTCGATCAGCCGGCGCTCACTGGCACCGAACGCCTGGTAGTTCCGGCGGGCCTCACGGAGCGTGACGTGATTCGGGCCGCCCACGTACCGGTCGGGATCACGGTAGTCCCCACCGTCGTCCTGCCATCCGCAGACGGGGCAGATCTCATGGTGCCCCGGCACAAGGACAGTGAGGTTCCCGCAGACGATGCAGGGAAATACGTGCGCGGTCACTACTGCTCCAGCCCTGGACGATCGTTTCAAGCATTGTGCGCGCAGCGCTGTTCGCGTAGCCCTGGGCCTTGTACTCGATGCCCTGGAGCATGCCCTCCAACTTGTCCGCGCCGCGCGTGCAGACCGCCTCGGGCGTGTACCGAGTGCTCGCGCTCACGTCGCCGCGTGAAGAACTCGTATATATGCGCGGGTGGTTGTGGCTGGTGTGGGTAGCGTGGCGGTCGGGGCTGCTCTGCGGCCAGGGACACGGGGGTCTCGGCGATGTCGTTCGATGAAGAGTGGGCCGCGGACAAGGCGGCGGCCGTCAGCATGAGGCTGAACCACGCCGACAGTACGGGTGGTTCGGCTCCGAAGGAGGGCTCGGCCGACTACGTGGTCGAGGACGACGACCTCGGCGAGATCGGCCATGCCGCCCACGGCCTGTTCGACGGCCTGGAACCCGCCGGGAAGCACGCGAGCGCGGCGAGCGAGAGCGCCGGGAGCGGCCTGAAGGGTGACGGCTTCGACGCCGGCGCCGCGCTCTCGGAGGTGAACAAGACCTGGGAGACGCAGGTCAAGACCCTCCTCCAGGCGTGCGCGCACATCTCCAACCACCTCGACTACACGAAGAGGTCGAACAAGGGCAACGACGAGTGGATCGGGGCGCAGCTGCGCATCATCGGTCCCGTCGTGCCGGGCCGCGACGGCGCCGTGTCCGCGTCCAAGATCAACGAGTTCTTCCGGTAAGGAGCCGCAGCCATGCCCACGTTCGAGCAGCTCCTGAACGTCAAGCTGGGTCCGATGGACACCGCGGTCACCCAGTGGACCGAGATGATCGCCAAACTGACGCAGCTCAAGACCGATGCGTCGGCCATGCAGGGCAAGGCCGGCAAGTCCACCTGGAGGGGTGAGAACGCCTCCGTGACGAAGGAGTTCGTCACGAAGACGGCCAAGGAGTTCGGTGACGCCGTCACCGAGGCCGAATCCGTACGCGACCTCCTCCAGGACGCCCACACCTTACTCAAAACCGCCCATGACGACCTCAAGGCCACGTACGAGAACCCTCCTCCGGGCATCACCATCTACCCGAACGGCGTGCTCAGCCACCGCGTCCACCCCGACCGCCGGTCCAAGGACAGCACCGAGCCGATTGCCACCGAGGCGCAGTTCGAGGCGCTGCGCGGCAAGATCGAAGGCATCCTGCAGCGTGCCAACGAGGCCGACGAACTGTGTGCCTGGGGTCTTCGCGCGCTGATCAAGAACCACCCCAACGACTTCGGCAGCACCGACCTCGGCGGCGTAGCCGACGCCAAGAAGATGCGCGCCGAGGAGAAGCAGCAGACGGAGAACGGCCGCGAGGCGGCCAAGCTCTACGGCCGCTGGGAGTACCTCGACGACAAGGAGCGTGAGCGGCTCCTCACCCTGGTCGAGGGTGGCAAGGACTCGCCGGCGTTCTCCGCCGAGCTGATGCAGAACCTCAGCTACAACGGCCGCGAGGACCAGGAGGCGGTGCTGCTGCTCGCCGGAAGCCTGGAGAACGGCGGCCGCGACGGCCAGGTCTCCGCCACCGACGCCCGTCTCTACAAGGCCCTGTCCGGGAGCCTGGCCACCGCCACCGGACCCGACTCGCCGATCGGCTCGCCGGGCGGCGTCACCTCGCCCTGGACCGACCGGCTCATCGCCACCGCGCGCAACGGCAACGGTCTGCCGAACCAGCACCCGGGGCAACTGTCGGGCGGGGCGACGGGCTGGAAGGCCCTCACCGATCTGATGGCCGCCGACGCCGGGGACAAGCCGTACGACCCGAAGGACCCCAAGGACAGTCCGTTCCGCAAGGACAAGGACGACCCCGTCTACAGCGAGGCCTTCCTGAAGAAGGTCGGCGACGGCATCCGCGAGTGGGAGACCCACGACAAAGACGCCTACGACGGGGTCATGAAGAACTGGCAGGGCACCCAGGAGGACCCGATGAAGGGTCTGATGAACGCGATGAGCCGCAACCCGTCCGCCGCCACCCACTACTTCGATCCCCACACGACGGACAACCTGAAGTACTTCCTGGAGGACCGTGAATGGCCGGGTGGCGACGTTCAAGACAAGATGCCTGAGGACCTGCAGCGGACCTCCGCCCGTGGCGAGTTCGCGGCCGCCGTCGACGCCGCGGCCACAGGCCGTCAGCCGGGCGGCCCGCTGCACCCCGTGGGCACGCGCCACGACGGTGCCGAGACCGCGATCTTCGAGCGAATGGTCGACGAGTACGCCGAGGAGACGAAGAAGAACCAGAGCGCCGTGCCCGTCACCATGCGCATGGCCATGGGCGAGATGATCGGCGACTACGGCTCCGACGTGCACCAGATCCTCGGCAAGGACATGGATGGGCACACCGCCTTCAACGATCTCGACATCGACCGCGGGGCCCTGACCCGGATCATCCGCTCCACCGCCGAGGACCCGCAGGCCTTCGGCGTCATCCACGCCTCGCAGACCGCGGTGATCGCCGACGGCCTCGACCGCTTCCCGGCGGACTCCTACCGTAAGGAAGACCCGGAACTGCGCGCCTGGGTCAAGCAGTCCTCTGAGGTGCTCGGCCACCTCGACGGCACGCGAGGGGATGTCATCTACGACCTCGGGCAGGCACAGAAGGACGCCAACAGCTGGAACAAGATGATGAACTACCACATCATCGGCGCGCCCCTGACGGCCATCCCCGTAGCGGGTGACGTCCTCCAGCGCTCGATCGACGTCGGCACGGCCGCGTACATGAACGATCTCAACTCCAAGGTCGATGCCGAGACCCGCAACAACATGATCAACCACTACGACAACGGCGAGAAGCAGATGGACGCCATGCTGCGCCAGATGGCGCAGGGGCGGGGTCTTGCCCTGTCGGAGCTGGACGCGAGCCCTGGGGAGTACGAGGACGGCCTCCAGCCCACCGCCCAGCAGTGGTATCAGAACGGCATCAAGGACGCTGACATGAAGATGGGCGAGCGTTGACCGTGAACAGGAAGTACCTGGTGCTGCCCGCCGTGCTCCTGGCCGCGGCGGCGGTCGTCACCGCGATCCAGCTGTGGCCCAGCCCGCTGAAGGACCTGCGTGCGCGTAACCTCTGCCTCGGCATGCTCACCGAGAAGACGGCGGGGCTGCTGTCCGACGGCATGGGTGGCCGGGTCACCGTCGACGAGCACAAGACCGGCAAGTCCGGGGCGGACCCCGTCTTCTCCACCACCTGCTTCTTCATCCGGGTCCCGGAGAAAGCCACCGAAGGCCCGCTCCAGTACACCCTCGCCGTCCGTCCCGCCAACACCCTGAACAACCCGGCCAAGGGCGCCACCGGGCTTCCCGACGGCCGTTCGGGATGGGTGGGCCCCCGGCAGAGCGAGGTCCAGGTCCCCGCCGGCTGCCCGAAGAGGATGAAGGCGGGCACTGAGTACGTAACGGTCTCGCTGGAGGTCGCACCCGGCGTCGTCGTGGCGGAGAACTGGGACGACGCGGCCCTCGTAGCGGCCTCTCGCACCGTGGTCCTTGAGGCCGTTGACCACCTCGCCAAGCAGTACGACTGCGAGGCCTGAGCTCGCTCGGGCCTTCACCCTTCTCCCACCACCGGCGGGCCTGGGGCTTCGAGGTTCGGCACCTCATCACCCGGCATCAGGGAGGGTTTGGGGGTTTCCCGTCAGTCCCATCGTCCTTCCGGTGCGGGCCGGCCCGTCAAGGGCGCTCCCTGCGGTCGCGTCGCTCCGCGATGGCCTTCGGCCACCCTTGACCCCCCGTCCCACCCCGGAAAGACAAAGGACTGCCGGGAACCCCCCAAAAGAACGGCACGGGCCAGAGCGCAATGAGCGGGGCAGATCAGGGACCGACTGCCACGTTCCCCGGGCAGCGTCCGGCAAGGCTCACCACCCCGTCCGGGCAGGGTCGGGGCGCGGGCATCAGGCAACCTTCCGCCCGGGCCAATGCGTAGGCATGTTTCGAGTCGGTGGCGGCTCTACCCGCACGAATCAGCGACCAGCAGCCCATCGGAGGCAGGCCCGCAGCAGATCGCTACGCGCTCCTCACGCCTGGCGTCCGACGGCCGTCCGGGGCTGAGCGGTTGGTCATTGGACTGTTCTCGTCGACTGCAGGGCCTCAGGCCTTCTCGCCGAGGGCGTTGCGCAGCCAGTCCAGCGGTCCCTGTGCGAGCAGCTCGTCGGCCAGCCGCTGCCCCGTCTCGGTCGCGATCCGGGCCCGGCTGTTGTCGATCCACCGCTGTGCGTTCGCGTAGCCCTGGGCCTTGTACTCGATGCCTTGGAGCATGCACTCCAGCTTGTCCGCGTCGCGGGCGCAGACCGCCTCAGGTGAGTCTTTCGCCTCGTACTCGGCGACCAGCTCGCGAATCGCCGACGCGAGTACGTCGGGCATGCCCGCGGTCTGGTCGGCCGTCACGGCCTGCGGGTCGCCGGCCGGCGCATACTTCTTCCCGAGGTGGTTGACGTCCCCGGTACGGGTCTCCTGCGTGTCGTGCCAGACGGCCAGGAACGCGGCACGCGCGGGGTCGGCGCCCTCCAGCTTCGCGATGACCGACGCGATGAGCGAGGTGCGCCACGAGTGCTCGGCGACGCTCTCGGGGTCGTTGACGCCGGCCATCCACCAGCCGGTACGGCGGGTGTGCTTGAGCGTGCCCGCCTCGTAGAGGAAGCGCGCCACCGCGGACAGGTCGTCAGCCACTGTGTCTCCTTCTCATGCCTCGGCGAGGCGAATCGCGTACCGGATGCCCTCCAGCTCTCGGCGCGCACGCGCCGAGGCCGCGTCACCATCCAACATCAGGTGGTCCGCGAGGAGGGCTCACAAGCAGTGGACACTGAGGTCTCTGGTACGCCAACGGGGCCGCGAGGGAGGCGTTTTCGTGCGTTCTGGATCACACAGAATCGGCCCTGCCCCATACCCTGTTGGTGTCGAGCTGCAAGGAGAGGGGCAAGGCCGCCATGTCACCTGAGGCTACTCCGGACCCGTACACCGACCCGTTGGTCTTCGGGCAAAGAATGCAGATCCTCCGCCAGCGCCGCGGCCTCACCCGCGACCAACTCGGCGGCCTTCTCGCGCGATCCGGATCATGGGTCAAGGCCATCGAGACCGGCCGTCTGCGGACCCCGCATCTGCCCGTCATCCTCCGCATCGCCGAGGTGCTGCGCGTCCGGGACCTGTCCGACCTCACGGGGGACCAGTCCATGCGGGTCGGGCTGTTCACCGGCCCCGGGCATCCGCGGTTCGCCGCGGTCCGCGAGGCCCTCAACACGCTCCAGCTCGGCGACAGCCGAGAGGCACCGCCGGCCGCGCACCTGACCGCGCGCCTCGCGCGCGCGTGGTCGGCCCGGCATTCGGCGCCGAATCACCGCGAAGTGGTCGGGGCGCTGCTCCCGGATCTGGTGCGGGACGCGCAGGCTGCGGTCCGCCAGGCCACGACCGTTGCCGACCGGAAAGCGGCCCAAGCGCGCCTGGCAGAGGTGTACTTCCTCGCGCAGTTCTTCTGCGCCTACCAGCCGGACGCGCCCTTGGTGTGGCGTGTGGCGGAGCGCGGCATGATGGCCGCGCAGGACTCCGAGGACCCGCACGCGATCGGCCTCGCCGCGTGGCTGACCACGCAGGCCCACCGGGAGAGTGCCCACCTGGACGCGGCGGACGCTGTGACCCTGGAGACGCTCCGCTACCTGGAGCCGCTCCTCCCTGACGCCGACACGGACGTCCGCGCGGTCGCCGGTGCCCTCACCGTCGAGGCGGGGCTGACGGCCGCCCGCCGCGGCGAGACCGGCACGGCGTGGCGGTACTGGGACGATGCCCGGGCCCTGGCCGAGTCCCTACCCCGTGGGTACTTCCACCCGGTGACGAGCTTCTCCCGGGCCGTCATCGGCGCTCACGCGGTCACCGTCGCAGTCGAGCTGCACGCCGGCGGCGAGTCGGCGCGCCAAGCCGCGCGGGCGGAGGCGGAGGCGATTCCGTCGCGGCCGCGACGGGCCCGGCATCGGATCGAGCAGGCCCGCGCGTACCACCTCGACGCGCAGCCGGACGTGGCACTGGCGACGCTGGCGCAGGCCCACGAGGCTGCGCCGGAAACCGTGCAGTACAACGGGTACGCGAAGCGGATCGTCCTGGAGGAGGCCGAGTCGAAGAGCCCTGCCCGCCGCAGGCGAGCGTCTGAACTCGCCTCGCGGCTGGGGCTGCTGACTGCCTGAAGGCACGGGCACAAACTGTGCCTCTGCCTGTACCGGGCCGCCCCTACCGTCGTCACACCACCCAATGACGACGGCAGGGAGTGAGACCCCGTGATGCATGAAGCAGTACCCCGCCCCTTCGAGGATGTCCCTCACGCACTGCTCCACAAGCGGGTGCGGGACATTGCGTCCGGCGTCGAGGGGGAGCTCATGGCGGTGGTCCGTCAGGACGTCTCCGACACACCGGTCCGTGAGCGCTGGGTGCAGCTGGCGTATGTCCGGGGTCCGTCCGGCCGGGAGATCTCCACGGCCGTGGCCAACATCGAGGCCGTGTGATGGAGGCCGCCGACCTGTTCCCCCGGCTGCCGGTCCCTCCGGACTCCTGCGCCGAGTGCACCGCCCACGTCGCAGCCCGCTTCCAGGCCCACGTGGACCGTGACCGCTCACGCGTCAGCGACATGAACGTCCTGATCATGCGACACCACCCCGAACTGCGCGTCCGTCGCCAGACAGGCTCAGGCGCGTAGCGATCTGTGGCGGCCTATGTCCAGCCACAGAGGGGCGTCGGACGCCAGTGGCGAGGAGCGCGTAGCGATTTGACGCGACCGGGGACGCTGATGGGCTGCTGGTCGTCGTTTCGTGCAGGTTGGGCCGTCGGCGACCCGGTTCACGCATGCTGGTGGGCCCGATGGCCAAGCCCCCGGACTCTGGCTGCTTCCTGAGCCGGCCGCTCATGGCTCTCCGCCCCGTGCCGTTCTTTTGGGGGCTTCCCGGCAGTCCTTTGTCTTTCCGGGGTGGGACGGGCGGTCAAGGGTGGCCGAAGGCCATCGCGGAGCGACGCGACCGCAGGGAGCGCCCTTGAGGGCCCGGCCCGCACCGGAAGGACGATGGGACTGACGGGAAACCCCCAAACCTTCCCTGATGCGGGTCAATTGGATGCCGAACCCCGCGTCGCCGGGGTCCACTGGCCGACTCGGCCCGGCGGAACTCTGCTGTCCGAGGCCCGTCCGGCGATGTGCCGCGCCCGCTTCGTTGCCGAGGGGGCGGGTGGGCAAATGCCGGGTCCGGTGGGGGGAGAGGGGGGTGAAGGCCCCGGGCGAGCGGAGCTCCTCGACTCCGTCCGGCGATGCGCTGCGCCGCGCCTCGCTGCCGATGGGGGCGGGTGGGCAGCCACCGCTTGGCGGTGGGGGGAGAGGGGGCGAAGGCCCCGGGGCGGCGGAGGCCCCGGGGCGGCGGAGGCCCGTACGTAGCCGGAAGGCCCGGCACCCCCTTTGGGGGCCGGGCCTTCCGTCGTGCCGTCGGCTTCGTGGTTACGCCTCGAAGACCTCGTTCAGGAGGAGCTGCTGCTCCGCCTGGTGGCGCTTCGCCGAGCCCACCGCCGGGGAGGAGCCGTGCGGGCGCGAGATGCGCCGCAGGCGCTCGCCCGCCGGGACGTCCGCGCCGACCGCCAGGTCGAGGTGGTCGATCAGGTTGAGGGCGATGAAGGGCCACGCGCCCTGGTTCGCCGGCTCCTCCTGCGCCCAGATGTACTTCGCCGCGTTCGGGAACTTGGCGATCTCCGCCTGGAGTTCCGCACCCGCCAGCGGGTACAGCCGCTCGATGCGGATGATCGCGGTGTCCGTGATGCCGCGCTTCTCCCGCTCGGCCTCCAGGTCGTAGTAGACCTTGCCCGCGCAGAACACGACCTTGCGGACCGCGTTCGGGTCCACCGTCGAGTCGCCGATCACCGGGCGGAAGGAACCGCTGGTGAACTCCTCGGCCTTCGACGCCGCCGCCTTCAGACGCAGCATCGACTTCGGGGTGAAGACGATGAGCGGCTTGTGGTGCGGGTTGTGGACCTGCCAGCGCAGCAGGTGGAAGTAGTTCGACGGCAGGGTCGGCATCGCGACCGTCATGTTGTCCTGCGCGCACATCTGCAGGAAGCGCTCGGGACGCGCGGACGAGTGGTCCGGGCCCTGGCCCTCGTAGCCGTGCGGCAGGAGGAGGGTGACGCCGGACGTCTGGCCCCACTTCTGCTCCGCGGAGGAGATGAACTCGTCCACGACGGTCTGCGCGCCGTTGACGAAGTCACCGAACTGGGCCTCCCAGAGGACCAGAGCGTCCGGGCGGGCCAGCGAGTAGCCGTACTCGAAGCCCATGGCCGCGTACTCGGAGAGCAGCGAGTCGTAGACGTTGAAGCGGGCCTGCTCGTCCGACAGGTACTGCAGCGGGGTGTAGTCCTCGCCGGTCTCCCGGTCGATCAGCACCGCGTGGCGCTGGCCGAACGTACCGCGGCGGGAGTCCTGGCCGGACAGCCGGACCGGGGTGCCCTCCATCAGCAGCGAGCCGAAGGCGAGGGTCTCGCCCATGCCCCAGTCGATGGTGCCCTCGTCGATCATCGCCGCGCGGCGCTGCAGCTGCGGCAGCAGACGCGGGTGGACGGTGACGTGGTCCGGGATGTTGACCTGGGACTCGGCGATCCGCTTGACGACCTCCTGGGAGACCGACGTGTTCACCTTGACCGGGAACTCCTGCGCGGTCTGCGCCGGGGACACCGGGGCGCCGACGGGCTGCGTGGAGGCCTCGCGGACCTCCGCGAAGACCTTCTCCAGCTGGCCCTGGAAGTCCTGGAGCGCCTGCTCCGCCTCTTCCAGCGTGATGTCGCCGCGACCGATGAGGGACTCGGTGTACAGCTTGCGCACCGAGCGCTTCTTGTCGATCAGGTCGTACATCAGCGGCTGCGTGAACGCCGGGTTGTCCGACTCGTTGTGACCGCGGCGGCGGTAGCAGATGAGGTCGATGACGACGTCCTTGTTGAACGCCTGACGGAACTCGAAGGCGAGCCGCGCGATGCGGACCACGGCCTCCGGGTCGTCGCCGTTCACGTGGAAGATCGGCGCCTCGATCATGCGGGCCACGTCGGTCGCGTACATCGAGGAACGCGAGGACTCCGGGGCGGCGGTGAAGCCGACCTGGTTGTTGATCACGACGTGGACGGTGCCGCCGGTGCGGTAGCCGCGCAGCTGAGACATGTTCAGCGTCTCGGCGACGACACCCTGGCCGGCGAAGGCCGCGTCACCGTGCAGGGCGACGGGCAGGACGGTGAAGTCCGTGCCGCCCTTGTTGATGACGTCCTGCTTGGCGCGGGCGACACCCTCCAGGACCGGGTCCACGGCCTCCAGGTGCGAGGGGTTGGCGACGAGCGAGACCTTGATCTGCTCCCCGTCCAGGCCCGTGAAGGTGCCCTCGGCGCCCAGGTGGTACTTGACGTCGCCGGAGCCGTGCATGGACTTCGGGTCGAGGTTGCCCTCGAACTCGCGGAAGATCTGCGCGTACGACTTGCCGACGATGTTCGCGAGCACGTTCAGGCGGCCGCGGTGGGCCATGCCGATGACGACCTCGTCGAGGCGGGCCTCGGCGGCCGAGTCGAGGACGGCGTCGAGCAGCGGGATGACGGACTCGCCGCCCTCCAGCGAGAAGCGCTTCTGGCCGACGTACTTCGTCTGCAGGAAGGTCTCGAAGGCCTCCGCCGCGTTCAGGCGGCGCAGGATGCGCAGCTGCTCCTCGCGCTCCGGCTTGGAGTGCGGGCGCTCGATGCGGTCCTGGATCCAGCGGCGCTGCTTCGGGTCCTGGATGTGCATGAACTCGACGCCGGTGGTGCGGCAGTACGAGTCGCGCAGCACGCCGAGGATGTCGCGGAGCTTCATCATCGACTTGCCGGAGAAGCCGCCGACCGCGAACTCGCGCTCCAGGTCCCACAGGGTGAGGCCGTGCTCGGTGATGTCGAGGTCGGGGTGCTTGCGCTGCTTGTACTCCAGCGGGTCGGTGTCGGCCATGACGTGGCCGCGGACCCGGTAGGAGTGGATCAGCTCGAAGACGCGGGCGGCCTTCGTGACGTCGTCGTCGTGTGAGGCGTCGATGTCCCGGAGCCAGCGGACCGGCTCGTACGGGATGCGCAGGGCCTCGAACACGTCGTCGTAGAAGCCGCTCTCGCCGAGCAGCATGTTCGCGACGATGCGCAGGAACTCGCCGGAGGCGGCGCCCTGGATGACCCGGTGGTCGTAGGTCGAGGTCAGGGTCATGACCTTGGAGATGCCCAGCTTGTTCAGGGTGTCCTGCGAGGTGCCCTGGAACTCGGCGGGGTAGTCCATGGAGCCGACGCCCATGATGACCGACTGTCCGGGCATCAGGCGGGGCACGGAGTGGACGGTGCCCAGGCCGCCGGGGTTGGTCAGCGAGACGGTGACGCCGGTGAAGTCGTCCATCGTCAGCTTGCCGACGCGGGCGCGGCGGACGATGTCCTCGTACGCCTGCCAGAACTCGAAGAAGTTGAGGGTCTCGGCCTTCTTGATGCCGGCGACGACGAGCTGGCGGTCGCCGTTGGGCTTCACCAGGTCGATCGCGAGGCCGAAGTTCACGTGCTCCGGCTTGACCAGGGTGGGCTTGCCGTCCTTCTCCGCGAAGGAGTAGTTCATCGACGGCATGGCCTTGATGGCCTGCACCATCGCGTAGCCGATCAGGTGCGTGAAGGAGATCTTCCCGCCCCGGGCGCGCTTCAGGTGGTTGTTGATGACGATGCGGTTGTCGAACAGAAGCTTCACCGGGACGGCGCGGACGGACGTGGCCGTCGGGACGTCGAGGGAGGCGTTCATGTTCTTGGCCACGGCTGCCGCCGGGCCGCGGAGCGTCACCAGCTCGGGGCCCGCGGGGGCCTCGGTGGCGGGCGCGGCCTTCTGGGCGGCGGCGGGAGCGGCGGCCGGAGCCGGAGCCGGGGCCTGAGGGGCTGCGGCGGCCGGTGCGGCGGCCTGGGCCTGGGAGGTGACAGTCACAGCAGGGGCACCAGAGGGGGTGGCAGGAGCAGGGGCAGGAGCTGACACAGGCGTGCGCGCGGCGGCAGGAGAGGGCGCGGCGGCGCTCGCCGCCCCCGTGGCGGCGGCGTCGGAGACCTGCGGGGTGACAGCGGCGGCGGCCTGTGCGGAGGCGCCGTCCGTCGTCGGGGACTTCTTGGGCTCGTCCGGCTTCACCGGAGACGCAGTGCCCCCCGGCTTGTAGTCGGCGAAGAAGTCCCACCAGGCCCGGTCGACCGAATTCGGGTCCTGGAGGTACTGCTGATAGATCTCGTCGACGAGCCACTCGTTGGCACCGAAGCCTGAGGCAGGGGTCTTCCCGCCCTCTGCTGCTTCGGTCGTGGTGCTCGGGTTACTGGGGGACTGTGGCGACACGGCGGCAACCGCCCTCTTCCGCTTCACAAGGTATGGACAGCGGGAATAAAGGCTACGCCTCCCTGGCCGGTGGATGCAGACCGGGCGGGAGATACGTCATGTAGGTCACACCGAACGGCGGGTTTCGCCGCTCTGAATGGCGGGAAACCAGCCTGGTTCGGGTAGGGGGCACCGTGGTTGCGGCCCCCATGGCTTCGCACCCCTGACGGACCCCGGCACGTGTGGCCGAGATCATGTCCTACGCACTCGAACCCTACGTCAATGTGACGCCGGGGAGCTGCCCGGAAGCGTGACGAGGATGCGGCAGCCGCGTGACGATTCGGCCACCCCGATATGCCCTCCGTGCAGGCCGACGGCCCAGCGGGCGATCGCGAGCCCCAGTCCGGTGCCCCCGTCGCCGCCGTTCGCGCTGCCCCGGTTGAACCGCTCGAAGACCCGGTGCCGCTCGGCCTCCGGGATGCCCGGGCCCTCGTCCCGTACCTCCAGCGCCAGGCTCCCGGGCCCGTCGCCCTCCCGGGCCCGGACGGTGACCCGGCCGTGCGGCGGGCTGTGCTTGACCGCGTTGTCGATCAGGTTCGCCACCACCTGGTGCAGGCGCTCGGCGTCCGCGTACGCCGTGAGCTCGGGCGGGAACACGTCCAGGTGCAGGTGTACGTCGTTGCGGGTGTGCCCGCCCGAGCCGGAGGTCAGGCCCGGCCGGCCGGCCGCCGCGAGGCCCGACTCCTTCAGGACCCCCGACAGGTACGGCCACACCTCGAAGCGGCGCGCCTTCAGCGGCACGACCCCGTTGTCCACCCGGGACAGGTCCAGCAGGGTCTCCACGAGCCGGCCCAGACGCTCGGTCTGCTTCAGCATCGTGCGCATGGTCTCCGGATCGGCGGCCGAGACCCCGTCCACCACGTTCTCCAGCACCGCCCGCAGCGCCGCGATCGGCGTGCGCAGCTCGTGCGAGACGTTGGCGACCAGCTCCTTGCGGTGCCGGTCCACCGCCTCCAGGTCGTCCGCCATCAGGTTGATCGTGGAGGCCAGGTCGCCCAGCTCGTCGCGGCGCCCGGCCCCGCGCACCCGGCGCGTGTAGTCCCCGTCGGATATCGCCCGGGCCACCGTGGTCATCTCGTCCAGCGGCGCGGTCAGGCTGTGCGCCACGAACTGCGTGATCAGCATCGAGGCGATCACCGAGAACACCGTGATGAACCGGAACTCGGTGCTCGTGCGCACCGCCACCATCAGCAGGCCCGTCGTGATGAAGACCGAGACCACGACGAGCGTGCCCAGCTTGGTCTTGATCGAGAACGGGGAGAACGGCCGCAGCCCCCCGGCGCGAGCACCGGCTCCACCGGAGCGGCTGACGCCGCGCCCTCGATCGCGCCCGATGCTCACGCCTGGGCCGGGGTCTCCAGGGCGTACCCGACGCCGTGGACCGTACGGATCCGCTCCGCCCCGATCTTGCGGCGCAGGGCCTTGATGTGGCTGTCGACCGTACGGGTGCCGGACGCGTCGGCCCAGTCCCACACCTCGGCGAGCAGCTGCTCCCGCGAGAGCACCGCCCGCGGGGTGCCGGCCAGGCAGACCAGCAGGTCGAACTCGGTGGGCGTCAGGTGCACGTCCTCTGCCTGCACCCGGACCCGGCGCTGCGCGTGGTCGATCTCCAGATCGCCCAGGCGCAGGGTGGCCCCGCGCGGGGCGGTGGCGGCCAGGGTGGCCCGTTCCACGCGCCGCAGCAGGACGTGGACCCGCGCCGCGAGCTCGCGCATGGAGAACGGCTTCGTCATGTAGTCGTCCGCGCCGACCCCGAGCCCGACCAGCATGTCGGTCTCGTCGTCCCGCGCGGTGAGCATCAGTACCGGCACCGGCCGTTGCGCCTGGACCCGGCGGCAGACCTCCAGGCCGTCGAAGCCGGGCAGCATGACGTCGAGGACCAGCAGCTCGGGCTGCCAGCTCTCGGCCGCAGCCACGGCGGCCGGGCCGTCGAACGCGGCCTGCACCTGGAAGCCCTCGGCGCGCAGCCGTGCCGCGATGGCGTCGGCGATCGTACGGTCGTCCTCGACCACGAGCACGCGCCGCTGTGCGCCGGGGGTGGCCGCGGCGCCGCCGTGGGTGGTGTGTGTCTGTTCCATGTCCCGCCCCTGAAGATCCGCGTGGTAGGGGTGCAGCGTAGAGGAGGCACCGGCCTGCGGCTATGCGGGGTTCAGACAGGGGAACGTGCGGAACCAGTGGTTCCGATTATGGCGGGTATGGGGATATGGGCGGTGATGCCGGGTGGCCGTCCCCCCACAGAACGGCCACCCGGCGCGCGGTGATCGTCAGCCACCGCGCGCATGTGGCGACCCTTTTGTCGACCCCCTACAGGGACAGACCGTGTCCGTACGGGAACACAGGGTCGACGGTGTCGTTCGGCACGTCCGGCCGCGAGGCCTCCACCGCCGCCATCGAACGCGGCAGCTCGAAGGGCAGCCGGCCCTCGGGGACGGCCCGGCCGAAGGCCACGTCGAGCAGCGCGGAGTCCTCGGCGCCGTAGTCCGCGATCAGCGCCGCCGCCCGCTCGGCGATCTCCGGGATCACCGCCGCCCGCTCCAGGTTGATGCAGACCAGGGTCGGTACGGCGGCCAGCAGCGCCAGGATCCGCGACAGTTCCGGCTCCGGATGGGCCAGCGAGCCCGAGTGGAAGAAGGATTCGAAGATGTTCTCCCGCGGCTCGTACGGGGTGTGCAGCCGCAGCACCGCCAGATCCGCCGCCCCCGGGTCGGACACGACCTCGCCGTACCCGGCCGCGACGGCCTCGTCCACGCCCTCCACGTACAGCTTCGGGGTCCCGGAGACCGGCAGCAGGGCGCCGGGATTGGTCAGCACCGTGAGCGAACGGCGCTGGGCCGCCGCCCCCGCCGCCGCGAAATCGGCCCGCCCGACCGTCTCCGCCGCCGCGTCCGGGTCCACGTACGGGTTCTCGAACAGGCCCAGTACGAACTTCTCGCGCAGCAGCCGCGCCACCGACGCGTCGATCCGCGACTGCGCGATCCGGCCCGAGCGGACCAGTTCCACGATCACCTCGGGGCACTGCTCCCCGCCGAACTGGTCGGAGCCGGCGTCCAGCGCGTGCGCCGCCCGCTCGGCGACCGTCAGGTGCTCCACGCCCCAGGCCCGCGCCGGGTGGACCTCGCCGAAGATCGACGCGTCGTTGAGCAGCCCCCAGTCGGTGCAGACGATCCCCTCGAAGCCCAGCTCCTCCCGGAGCAGGCCCGTGACCACGCCCTTGTTGAAGCCGAAGCCGACCTCCTCCCAGTCCGTGCCGATCGGCTGGCCGTAGTACGGCATCATCTGCGCACAGCCGGCGGCGATGGCCGCCTTGAACGGCTCCAGGTGGTGCTCGCGCATCCCGCCCGGGTAGACCTGCTCCTTGCCGTGCGCGAAGTGGGGGTCCTCGCCGTCCTTCTGCGGGCCGCCGCCGGGGAAGTGCTTGACCATCGCCGAGACGGACTCGGGGCCGAGCTCCGGGCCCTGGAGCCCGCGGACGTACGCCTGGACCAGCTCGGCGGTGAGCTGCGCGTCGGAGCCGAACGTGCCGGTCTGGCGGGCCCAGCGGGGCTCGGTGGCCAGGTCGATCTGCGGGTGCAGGGCGACGCGGAAGCCGACGGCCAGGTACTCGCGGCGGACGGTGTCCGCGAAGCGGAAGACCAGCTCCGGGTCGCCGATCGCGGCCAGGCCCAGCGCCTCCGGCCAGGCGGAGAAGGCGCCGGCGTTGAAGGAGGCGCCGACGTTGTCGGTGAAGGCGTGCCGGGGGTCGGTCGAGAGGGTGACCGGGATGCCGAGGCGGGTGGCCGCGGCCATCTCCTGCACCGCGTTCTGCCACTGCGCCATCTCGCGGGCGCCGTAGGTGCCGAGCAGGTTGAAGTGGCTGATGAACCGGTCCCCGACCAGCTCGGGCGTGGTGAACGGGAGCATCGAGCCGTCGGTCTCGGTGACCGGGGTGCCGTCCGGATTCATCATCAGCATGGAGTGGAAGAGCTGGCCGGCCTTCTCCTCCGGCGTCATCCGGGAGAGCAGGTCCGCCACGCGCAGGTCCACGGGGAGGGCGGCGTCCTTGTACGGGGGGATGGCGGCGGGGGGCGTGGCGTTCATCGGCGTACGGCTCCTGGGTGCGGTCCGGGATGGGGGGCCATCCCGGGGGAGGGGCTCACCGTAAGCGCGAAAACCATGCACCCACTAGGTTTTGGAAAAGTGACCTGAATCACTCCCTTCGGGGGCCGGGCGTGGGCACGGCCTAGGGTGGGCCGTATGGCACAGCACAAGGAGGCGGCCGCCGCGAAGGCCGCCGGCCGCGGCACCTACGCGGTCGGCGACGCCCGCCGCCGGAAGATCCTCGACACCGCGGTGGAGCACTTCGCGCAGTGGGGATTCCACGCCTCCTCGCTCGCCCGCATCGCCCACGACTGCGGCATCACCCAGGGCGGGCTCCTGCACCACTTCCGGGGCAAGGAGGACCTGCTGCTGTCGGTGCTGGCGCAGAGCGAGCAGCACGACGTGGAGCGGCTGTTCAGCGAGCCGGCGGAGTCCGTCGCCGCGTACTACGCGACCGTCGTCGCCCTGGCCGCGGACAACGCCCGCCGCCCCGGCCTCGTACGGATGTACAACACGCTGGTCGGCGAGTCCGGAAACCCCGGCCACCCGGCGCACGCGTACTTCACGCAGCGCTACGCCCGCGTCCTCGCGCACAACGTCCGGCTGCTGGAGACGGGCGTCGCGCGGGGCGAGCTGCGGCCCGCCACCGACTGCGAGGCCGTCGCCCGCGAGACCATGGCCGTCATGGACGGGCTCCAGATCCAGTGGGTGCTGGCCCCCGAGGCCGTGGACATGCCGGCCGCGCTGCACGCGTACCTGGACCGCCAGCTGCGCGGCATCTCGACGGCGGGCACGGGCCTGGCGGGCCAAGACACGGCCTAGCCCTCTTCGAACGCCGGCAGCTCGTTCAGGACGTTGCGCAGGCCAGGGGTCAGGGACTGCTGGTCGGCGGCGACCTCGTAGCCGCCGTGCACGAAGACGTACAGGAACCCGTCGAAGACCCCCGGACCGCCCGTCGGGATCCTCGGCAGGTGCGCGAGATCCGCCTGCGCGAGCGCGGTGCGGAGCTTCGCCACGCGGTCCGCCGGCAGCTTCCCGGTGCCGATCGGGCGGGCCTGCCCGTCCAGCCGGGTCCATGAGCCGTCGCCCTTGACCAGCAGGCTGGTGGTCTTCCCGGCGTAGCCGCCGCTGCGGGTGACGGTGACGAGGCGCTCCAGCGCCGAGGAGGGCCCGGGGGAGACGGGCACGGACGAGGCGGACGCGGTGCCCGTCGGCTTCCCCGGCGGAGCGCCGGTCGTGCCCGGGGACCCGGGTCCGGGAGACGGCTGAGCCGAAGCGGAGGCGGAGGCCGACGCCGCGGGGCTGCCGCTGCCGCCCGGCGGGGGGCTCGCGGACGGCTTGGCCGACCCGCCGCCCCCCGAGCCGCACCCCGCCAGGACCACCGCACTCAGCAGTACCGCCGCCACCGCTCGGAACGCGCGCACACCCCACCCCCGGAGGTCTTCGGGCCGACCCCCGAGTATGGAGTCGGCACTGCCCGTACGGAAAGCACCAGGAGGACGACATCCGCCGCATCGCCGCCCGGCGCTGGCTGCCGCCGCTGCTCGCCGTCCTCCTCGGCCTCTGGGGCCTGGAGCGCGCCGGCGCGGACGGCCGCGGCAGCATGTGGCGCGACGAGTCCGTCACCTGGCAGGTGGCGCACCGGCCGCTCGGTGGGATCTGGGAGCTGCTCGGGCAGGTCGACGCCGTGCACGGGCTGTACTACCTGCTGATGCACACGGTGTTCCTGGTCTGGGACGGCGGCGGGCCGGGGGCGGGCGGGCCCGGCGGTCTGTGGGCGCTGCGCCTGCCGTCGGTCGCCGCGACCGCGCTCGCGGCGGCCGGGGTGGCCGCCATCGCCCACCGGCTCGCGGGGGAGCGGGCCGCGCTGTGGTCCGGCGCGGCCTACGCCGTGCTGCCGCCCGTGCAGACGTACGCCCAGGAGGGCCGCTCGTACGCCCTCGTCGCGGCGGCCGTGGTGTGGGCGACGTACCTGATGCTGCGCGAGCGGTGGGTCGCGTACGCCGTGGTCCTGCTGCTGGGCTGCTGGCTGCACGAGTTCGCCGTACTGGCCCTCCTCGCGCACGCGGTCACCGCCCGGCGCTCGCGCGGCTGGCGGTGGAGCGCCGCCGCGGTGGTGGCCCTGCTGCTGCCGCTGGCCGTGGTCAGCGCCCGGCAGGCGGAGCAGCAGCTGGGCTGGCTCGGCCGGCCGAGCTGGCGGGACTGGGCGGCGTGCGCGGTGGTCGCGGCGGCCGCGCTGCTGCTCGCGCGGGGCCCGGTCGTACCGCGGGAACTGGTCCGGGTCGCCCTGCCGCTGGCCCTGATCCCGCCCGGCCTGCTGATGGCGGTCTCCCTCGTCCACCCCTGGTACGTGGACCGGTACGTCCTCTACGCGCTCGCCGGGCTCGCCCTGCTCGCCGGGACCCGGCTGGCGGCGGCCCGGGGGTGGTGGCCGTGGCTGCTGGTGGGCGCCCTGCTGGTGCCGTTCGGATGGTGGTCGCTCTGGCTGCGCACCCCCGAGAGCCGCAAGGACGACGTGCTCGCGGTGGCCGCCGCCGTACGGGAACGGGCCCGGCCGGGAGACTCCGTACTGTTCATGCCGTCGCGGCGGCGCGAGTGGCTGCTGTCCTCGCCCGAGCTGTACGCGACCCTGCGCGACCCGGCCCTGGACCGCACCCCGGCGGCTTCGCACAGCCTCCAGGGCACGGAGCTCCCGACGGCGGAGATCTGGACCCGCCTGGTGGACACCCCCCGGGTGGTGGCCCTCCAGGACCCGGCGGACCAGCCGCTGGACCCGTACCCCCGCGAGGCGGTCAAACGCCAGACGCTGGCCTCGCACTTCGACCTGTGCTCGGTGGACGAGGTCCGGGGCGCCCGCATCGCCGTCTACGCCCGGCCGGGCCACTGCACGGACTCCCCCTAGCTAGGGGGAGTCGCGAAGTCTTTCCTGGTAACGGGCGTGCGGACCGGCGAACGGTTCGAGGAAGTCCTGCTGGTGCGCCGGGTTCAGCATGGCCTTGCCGGGCCCCAGCAGGAACGGCTTGCCGTGGTCGGACAGCGTGAAGGAGGCGCGTTCGCCGGTCGGCAGGGTGATCGTCACCTCCACCGTCATGCCGAAGGTGGCCTCCTCGGGCGCGATGACCGCGCTGATGCCGAAGGTGCCCCGGCCGTCCGCGCCCGCCTGACTGAAGGAGAACAGCTCGTCCTTGGCGAGCGGCATCGAGAGGCCCACACCCCGCTCGGGGCGCCAGCTCGGGTCGTACTTCAGCGAGCCGCTGGGGAACGGCCCCAGCGCGTGCAGGGTGTTGGGAAACACGTGCCGCTTGATGTCCGGCCTGTCGACGGGGTCGATCGGGTCCACGCCGGCGCGTGCGCAGGAGTAGCGGTGGCGCTCCGCGGCATCGAGGCGGACGGTTTCGAGCCGCACCGACGCGTCCAGTACGGCCCCTTCGACGAGGGGCGGACCGCTGATCCGGAGTTCGAGTTCGTGGTCCGCGGCCGGCACACCGCCGGCGCGCAGCACGGAGTCGTACATGCGGCGGCAGGCCACGCCGCCGAGCCGCGCTTCGCCACCGACGGCGGCCGCCGGGTCCTGCGGGGCGTCGGATTCGGCCTCCCAGCCGTCGGGGTTCGGGACCAGCGCGGCTGCGACGGAGATCCCGGCCGGGGAAGGCTGCGGGTCGCCGAAGGCCCGGGAGAGCGGGCGCGCCCCGAGGAGTTCCCGGTCGGCGGAGGTCGAGAGCGGGGTCGTCGGCGGTGCCAGGGTGAAGGGGCGGCCGCCGTCGTCCACCCGTACGGTGGCCTGCCTGCCGTTCTCCTCCACGTCCAGTTCGAGCCACCAGGCGCAGGTGCAGGCGGCCGTCGTGACGGTGACCAGCCCCGTGGCCGTACCGCCCGCCCGGACCGGAAGCGCAGCCTCCTGATGGGCGCCGGCGTGGTCCAGGGAGAGGCGGACCGGCTGCACGGGCTTGCCGCGGGCCACGGTGACGGCGTCCAGCCGTTCGTCCCGCGCGGATCCGGCGCAGCCGACGTCGTCGCCGCGGGGTACGGGGACGGCCGGCCCCTTGACCACGCGGATCCCGCGGACCACGGCCGCGCGGGACGGGGACGCCCCGACGGAGTACGCGACGGTGACCTGCCCGCGGGGTACGGCGCGGGCCGTGGTGGCCCACCGGAACAGCGGAACGCAGCCCAGCGCACCGCGCATCAGCTCGGCCGGGGGCTGTCGGCCGGGCTGCGGGAGGGTGGCGGTCCAGGAGCCGTCGCCGCCCAGGAGCGGTGAACCGGTCGCGTACAGGCCGTGCCGGCCGGGACCGTCCGGGCCGGGGAACAACGCACGCAGCAGGGCGACGGTGAGGGCGGAGCACAGGGTGAGGACCAGGACGGCGACGGCCGCGGTGATGACGGTCCGGCGCCGGCCTCTCGGCTTGCCGCTCGTCATGTCGGCTGTGGTGTCGGGTGTCATGACGCTTGCCCTAATGCGCTCCACCCGGTGGCGTTGCAGCGGAATCCCTGGGACAAGCCTTCGACCCCCTGGGCCAGGACGAACGGACGTCCCGCGTTGTCCACGAGCAGGTGCTGCTGCCGGTCCCCCTGTGTGTAGGCGACGTCGAGTACGAACTCGTAGGCGACGGCGCTCGGGCCCGTCGCGTTGTCCGTTCCGACCTCGACATCGAAGTAGGCCGGGTCCCCTTGGGCGGCCACCTGGACCTTGGTGCTCGGATACTGCCCCGTCGGCCTCCCCTCGGGGTCCTGCTCCATTGCGGGCCGCTGCGGGGTGGACAGATCGAGGACCACCCGGCTGACCTCGGAGCTTCCCTGGGGTCCGCCGCATTGGAAGAGCGGGCCGGTGGGCGCGGGGTGAGTGCGTTCGATGCGGGCCCGGACGGAGGTGATGGTGGCGGGCGTCCGGGTGAAGTTCGTGAGGATCAGCCGGATCCGCATCCTGCCCGCGTCGGCCCCGCCCTCGGTGACCATGTGGGCGAGGGTGTCCTGGGCGTCGCCGAAGAGGAGCGGTTCCTTGTCGTACGTGGATCCGGGCGCGGTCCGTACGAGGTGGTGGTCGCTCAACAGGTCCCACCAGACCTCGGAGGCGGCCGTGATGCGCGGGGCGCCGGGCGGTGGTTCCCGTACGGACCAGATGTCGAGGTACGCCGAGACGACCGCCGCGACCACGGCGCTGAGCGCCACTCCGGCGCCGGCGAGCGCGAGCGTCCGCAGCTGCCCCCGCAGCCGCTTTCCGAGCCGTTGGTCTTCCGGTTCCGCTTCCGCTTCCGGTTCCGCTTCCGGTTCCGGCTCTTCGGGCGGAGTGGCCGCTTCGGGCTCGGATTCGGTCTCCGGCTCGTCGGCGGTGTCGACCGCCACCTGTTCGACCTGTTCGTCCTGCTCGGTCGGTCCGACATCGGACTCGGACTCGGTCCCGACGACGCTCTCGGGCTCCCCCGCCGGTTCTTGCTGCTCGCTGGTCGTCTCCGTCACGGCTCCCCCAAGCCTTGGCCCCGTCTCCCGGGAACCGCCATGGTGAGGCACCCGGGGCGCGGAGCAGAGGCGAAAAACAGCCGATCCGAAACGAGATCGTGGACGAGGTCCCGGTCGGTGGTGACGATGTGCGTCGGGCCCCTGCGGCTGCACGGCCCGCCGACCCACTCGGAGGTGCCGTATGACCATGTCCCGCCACGCCGCGGACGCTCCCGCCCGGCCAGGACCGCTGGTCGGGGCGGACTGGCTGGCCGGCCGGCTCGGCGAGCCGGGGCTCGTCGTGTTCGACGCCTCCGTCGGCGCCCACCGCGGCGCCGGCCGGCGGATCCCGGGGGCCCGGCCCTTCGACCTCGACGGCGCCCTGTCCGATCACGACGCCCCCGCCCCGCACACCATGCCCGCAGCCGCCGCCTTCGAGGAGGCGCTGCGCGGGCTCGGGGTCGACGACACCAGTACCGTCGTGGTCTACGACGGCGCCGGCGTCTACTCCAGCGCGAGGGCCTGGTGGATGCTGCGCGCCATGGGCTTCGACCGGGCCGCCGTCCTGGACGGCGGACTGCCCGCCTGGACCGCCGCCGGACTGCCCGTCGAGGAGTGCGGACCCGCGTACGAGGGCCCGCGCGGCTCCTTCACGGCCCGGCCGCGGCCGGGGCTGCTGGTGGACTTCGGCGCAGTCGGGGCGGCGCTGGCCGATCCGGGAGCGCTCGTACTGGACGCCCGTACGCGCGAACGCTTCACCGGCGCGGCCCCCGAACCGCGGCCGGGACTGCGCGGTGGCCACATGCCGGGCGCGGTGAACCTGCCGTTCGGGGACCTCCAGCGGGACGGCGGCCTGATGCGGCCCGCCGGGGAACTCCGCGAGGCCTTCGCGGCGTTGGCCGGTGACCGGGAGCGGCTGTACTTCAGCTGCGGTTCGGGAGTGACGGCCTGCGTCCTGGCCCTGGGCGCCACCCTCGCCGGCTACTCCGCCCTGGCGGTCTACGACGGCTCCTGGACGGACTGGGCCATGCGCCCGGAGCTGCCCGCGGTGACGGGCCGGCGGGCGCAGTTCTTCGACGGCGCCGACACCGAGAGCCGGTTCGCCGCGCCCGCGACGGGCGACGAGCGGACGCTGCTCACCGATGTCCTGGCCGCGCAACGGGCGACGCTGGAGCTGAAGTGTGCCGGGCTGGACGCGGAGTTGTTCCTGCGGTCGGTGGAGCCGTCCACGCTCTCGCTGCTCGGCTTGGTCCGCCACCTCGCGGAGGTGGAGCGCCGCTGGTTCCGCCAGGTCCTGGCCGGGCAGGAGGCGCCGGCCCTGTTCTCGTCGGAGGCGGACCCGGACGGCGATTTCGACGGGGCGGTGCCCGGCCCGGGGGCCGTCGCGGCGGCGTGGGAGGCCTGGCGGGACGAGGTCGCGTTCGCGGAGTCGTTCACGGCCGCGGCGCCCGACCTGGACGTGGAGGCCGAGGACGGGTGGCGGGGGAAGGTGTCACTGCGCTGGGTGCTCATCCACATGATCGAGGAGTACGCCCGCCACAACGGCCACGCCGACCTGCTGCGCGAACGGATCGACGGCGCGATCGGCGTCTGAATCCGGGGGGCCGCCCCACCCCGGGCCGGGGCGGGGCCCCGGATCGCCCTCAGCGGGCCGCCGAGGGCGTTCGCCGCAGGCGAACGGGGGGTGGGGAACATTGGGGGGCGCACATGCATTGAGTCGGCATAGCTCAACTTCACTGCCGGAGGGAAGATCATGGCTTCGACGTCCGTAACGCTCACTCTGCCCGTGCTGCCGCTCGACGACGAGGTCGTGCTGCCTGGGATGGTCGTACCGCTGGACCTGTCCGACGCCGAGGTGCGGGGGGCCGTCGAGGCTGCCCAGGCGGCGGTCCGGAGCGGGAAGCCCCGGGTGCTGCTCGTGCCGCGGGTCGACGGGAAGTACGCCGGCACCGGTGTGCTCGGGACCGTCGAGCAGGTGGGGCGGCTCTCCGACGGGGACCCGGGGGCGCTCATCCGCGGCGTCGGCCGCGTCCGGATCGGGGCCGGGACCACCGGGCCCGGTGCCGCGCTCTGGGTCGAGGGCGAGAGCGTCGACGAGAGGCTGCCCGATCCGCTGCCGGGGTCGGTCACCGAGCTCGTCAAGGAGTACAAGGCACTCGCCACCAGCTGGCTCAAGAAGCGCGGGGCCTGGCAGGTCGTGGACCGCGTCCAGCAGATCGAGGGCGTCTCGGCCCTCGCCGACAACTCCGGGTACTCACCCTTCCTGACCGTCGCGCAGAAGGTCGAGCTGCTGGAGACCGCCGACCCCGTCGCCCGGCTCAAGCTGGCCATCACCTGGCTCCGCGACCACCTCGCCGAGCAGGACGTCGCCGAGTCCATCGCCAAGGACGTCCAGGACGGCGTCGAGAAGCAGCAGCGCGAGTTCCTGCTCCGCCGCCAGCTGGAGGCCGTCCGCAAGGAACTGCGCGAGCTGGGCGGGGAGAAGGACGGGGAGGAGTCCGACGACTACCGGGCCCGCGTCGAGGGCGCCGACCTGCCCGAGAAGGTACGGGAGGCCGCGCTCAAGGAGGTCGACAAGCTGGAGCGGTCCAGCGACCAGTCCCCGGAGGGCTCCTGGATCCGCACCTGGCTCGACACCATCCTGGAACTGCCCTGGAACGAGCGGACCGAGGACGAGTACGACATCCGCGGCGCCCGGGCGATCCTGGACGCCGAGCACGCCGGGCTGAGCGACGTGAAGGACCGCATCACCGAGTACCTCGCCGTGCGCAAGCGGCGCAGCGAGCGCGGCATGGGCGTCATCGGCGGCCGCCGCGGCGGCGCCGTACTGGCGCTCGTCGGGCCTCCCGGCGTCGGCAAGACCTCCCTCGGGGAGTCCGTCGCCCACGCCATGGGGCGCAAGTTCGTCCGCGTCGCCCTCGGCGGCGTCCGCGACGAGGCCGAGATCCGCGGCCACCGGCGTACGTACGTCGGCGCCCTGCCCGGCCGGATCGTACGGGCCATCAAGGAAGCCGGGTCCATGAACCCGGTCGTCCTGCTCGACGAGATCGACAAGGTCGGGTCGGACTTCCGCGGAGACCCGGCGGCCGCGCTGCTGGAGGTCCTGGACCCGGCCCAGAACCACACCTTCCGGGACCACTACCTGGAGGTGGAGCTGGACCTGAGCGACGTGGTGTTCCTGGCCACCGCCAACGTCCTGGAGGCCATCCCGGAGGCGCTCGCCGACCGCATGGAGCTCGTGCGCCTCGACGGGTACACCGAGGACGAGAAGGTCGTCATCGCCCGCGACCACCTGCTGCCCCGCCAGCTGGAGCGCGCCGGACTCGGCGCCGACGAGGTCGTGCTGGAGGAGGACGCCCTGCGCAAGCTGGCCGGGGAGTACACCCGCGAGGCGGGCGTGCGCACCCTGGAGCGCTCCATCGCGCGCCTGCTGCGCAAGGTGGCCTCCCAGCACGAGCTGGGGGAGCGGGAGCTGCCGCTGCGCCTCGGCGCCGAGGACCTGCGCGGGCTCATCGGGCGCCCGCACCACGTCCCGGAGTCCGCGCAGGACCCCGCCGAGCGGCGCACCGCCGTCCCCGGCGTGGCCACCGGGCTCGCGGTGACCGGAGCGGGCGGCGACGTCCTCTTCGTCGAGGCCTCGCTGGCCGACCCCGAGACGGGGGCCGCCGGACTCACCCTCACCGGGCAGCTCGGCGACGTGATGAAGGAGTCGGCGCAGATCGCGCTCAGCTTCCTGCGCTCGCACGGCGCGGAGCTGGAGCTTCCGGTCGCCGACCTGAAGGACCGGGGCGTGCACATCCACTTCCCGGCGGGCGCGGTGCCGAAGGACGGCCCGAGCGCGGGCATCACGATGACCACGGCGCTCGCCTCGCTGCTCTCCGGGCGGCAGGTGCGGACCGACGTGGCCATGACCGGCGAGGTCTCGCTGACCGGGCGCGTCCTGCCGATCGGCGGGGTCAAGCAGAAGCTGCTGGCCGCACACCGGGCCGGCCTGACCACCGTGATCATCCCGAAGCGGAACGAGGCCGACCTGGACGACGTCCCGTCCGAGGTGCTGGAGGGCCTGGAGGTCCACCCGGTGACGGACGTACGGCAGGTCCTGGAACTGGCCCTCGCGGCAGACGCCGTCCGGGTGACCGCAGCCGCCTGACCGCAGCCGCCTGACCGGCCCGCCCGACCGGCCCGGGACCCCTCTCCGGCGGGGTCCCGGGCCGGTGGCGTGCGCGCTGCGAAATACTGGTGCCTCGGGACACCATCGATGGGAGCGGACGTGCACGGAAGCGAAGACCAGGAGTTCCTTGCCCTGGAGCGGGAGCTGTCCGTCTTCCTCCGGCGTGCCAGGGCCTCGTCCGGGGAGATGGCCCGCGCGCTCCATCCCGAGCTGGAGCCGGCCGCGTACGGGCTGCTCACACGGCTGGAGGCCGCGGACCGGCAGAGGGCCACCGAACTCGCCGCCTACTTCGGGGTCGGCAAGGCCACCATGAGCCGGCAGCTGCGCGCGCTGGAGGTGCTGGGGCTGGTGGCGCGCGAGCCGGACCCGGCCGACGGCCGGGCCTTCCTCGTCGGCCTCACGGACGAGGGCCGGGAGCGGTTCCTGCGCGTACGGGGGGCCCGGCGCGAGCAGTACATGCGCAAGCTCGCGGACTGGGACCGGGGAGAGGTAGCGGAACTGGCCCGGCTGCTCCATCAGTTGAACCAGGGCGAGGAGTAGCCGCCCGAGCAGCCAAGGCCGCGGCCGGGGCCATGGCTACAGCTGCGGCTGCAACTACAGCTCCGCGTACGCCGCCGAGGCGTCGTCGTGGCGCTTGCCGCGCGTGCGGGGGCGGGCCGGGTCCGACTCCAGGGTGCGGACCCGGGCGATCAGGGACTCCGCGCCCTCCTTCCGCAGCACCGCGAGGCACTGGGCCCAGTCGCCCTCCCCGAACGTGTCCGTCCACCGGCTCGCCCCGTCGGTCAGCGCCGCCAGCGCCCGGACCCGCTCGCGCGGGGTCCGGCCCGTCACCGCCCGGGCGGCGACCTCCGGGTCCGCCGCCGCCGTGAAGAAGCCGCCCTCCGCGTTGCGCAGCGCGTCCGCCGAGGCCTGCGTCCGCAAGCGCTCGCGCGGGATCCGGTCCAGCCGGTCGTCGAGCACCGCCGTCACCTCGCCGCCGGGTGCTTCGAGGAGCAGTACGGAATCCGAGAGCACGAGGTGCTCCACGTACTCCTCGTCCCACCGCGCCATCACCACCGTCGCCTGCGGGGTCCGCACGTGAGAAAGGTCACAGGTGTCCCGGTGCGCGTCGGCGGTGCCGCGGATGGCCTCCGACAGGATCCGCTCCAGCGGCATGTCCCGCCGCGATCCGGACAGTTCGGTCAATCGGCCCCCGAGCCGTGCCGCGAACCAGGGCACGCCGTGCGAACACCCCACCTCGCCGCCCGGCGGGGTGACCCCGTCCAGGGCGACCAGGACTCCACCGCCCGCAGCGGGTATCGCCGCCGATAGCCAGTCCTCGTTGGGGCGTTCCGGGTCGCCGGGGGCCGAGGCGAGGTCGATGCGCATACGGACATTCTGCCCGCCCCGCACGTGCCGGACAGCCGGGGTGGGGCGAAAAGTCCGTACCAATGAGCTGGTCGCCCGACGCACTGCATCCGTGCGGCCGGCGCGGTGCTCGGCGGGCCTCCGGCGGCTGTGGGCGGGCATATTGCCAAAGCCCTCACCGATCTTTCAACCACCCGTCCGCGACGACCCCCTGTAGGCGCACCGCCGAGTTGGTTGCCAACTCATCCGTGATGTTCACTCGTTCGAGTGGCCGGGTGGGCGATGTCAGGCTCTCTCCCCAACACACTGCAAAGGTCTGAGGCGGTACGAGGGGGCAGGGGGCGTTTACTTGTTGACCGGCCGTTACCTCGGCCACACGAGTAGACGAGCACGAGCACACGTACAGGATTGCGAGCACCGGTGCAGAAGAAGCGGTCTCGGAAGAACGGCACCGCCACCGACGGACCAGCCCCCGCAGGACGTCCCGTCCGCGTGCGCAGCAGGCTCGTCATCGGCGTCGCCGTCGCCGGCCTCACCGTCCTCGCGGCCGGCGCCCCAGCCGTGGTCTCCGCGACACGGGAGCTGAACGACTCCCAGCAGCTGGTCACGCTCGCCGAGCAGACCCAGCACACCCTCACCCTCGCGCACCTCCTCGGCGACGAGCGCGACGCCGTCGTCGAGTACGTGGCCAAGGGCCGCCCCGGCGCCCAGGCGAAGGGCCCCGTCCAGGAGCGCACCGCGCTCACCGACCGCCAGCTCGCCGAGGTCCAGAACGAGGCCGACGAGACGCTCGCCCGCGCCCTCGGCCGCGTCCAGGCCGTCCGCACCGAGGCCGTCGACGGCAAGGGCAGCGCCCTCGCAGCCCAGCAGGCGTACGCGGGCGTCATCGCGGAACTGCTCGCGCCGGGCGACCGGCTCGCCGAGCTGACCCCGCCGCGCGCCGTCGCCGCCCTCGCCACCACCCGTCCGCTGGCCCCCCTCGGCCAGGCCGTGGAACAGGCCTCGGCCACCCGTGGACTGCTGCTCGCCGCGCTGGCCGTCCCCCGCGGCGAGCAGGCCTCCAACACGGCCGCCACGGACGAACTCAGCACCGCCGCCCAGCGGGCCCGCGTACGGGAGCAGGCCGCGCTCGACGACTTCAACCGGGTCGCGCGCCCCGACGTACGCCAGACCCTCGCCGCCACCGTCACCGGACCCGACGTCAAGACGGCCGACGACTACCTCAAGCGGCTCACCGAACGGCCCACGCTGTCCACGGCCGACCGCCGGCTCGACGGCGCCGCCGTCGCCCCGTCGCTCACCGCCCGCATCGACCGGATGCGGTCCGTCGAGGCCACCCTCGCCGGGCAGCGGGCCACCGCGCTCGCCACCCTGCGCGACGACGACGTGACCCGGCTGGAGATGCTGGTCGCGGTCCTCGGCCTGCTGTTCCTGGTCGCCGTCGGCTTCTCGACGGCCGTCGCGCGCTCGCTGACCCGGCCGCTGTCCGTACTGCGCCGCGGCGCGGCCCGGCTGGCCACCCCGGAGGGCTCGGTCGAGCCGGTCCGCTTCACCGGCCGCAACGACGAGTTCGCCGAGGTCGTACGCCACCTCAACGCGGTCCGCGACCAGACCGTCTCCCTGCACACCCGGATCGCCGGCCTCGACGCCGACGGGCGCCGGCTCATCGGCCGCAACGAGGCGCTTTCCGCGGCCCGCGAGACGCTGGAGCAGGAACTGACCGCGGGCCGGGAGGCGCTGGAGCAGGAGCTGACGCAGCTGCGGGCCGGCCTCGAAGAGCACCGCCGCATCATGTCGACGACGTCGGTCTCGCTCTCGCTGCGCACGCTGGGGCTGGTGGAGCGCCAGCTCGCGGTCATCGAGGAGCTGGAGTCCAAGGAGCAGGACCCGGACCGGCTGGCGACCCTGTTCAAGCTGGACCACCTGGCGACGGTCATGCGCCGCCACAACGAGAACCTGCTGGTCCTGGCCGGCCAGGAGCACAACCACGGCGCCGGGGCCGCGCCGGTCCCGCTGATCGATGTGATGCGGGCCGCCGTCAGTGAGATCGAGCGCTACGAGCGCGTGGACCTGGCGGCGCTGCCGCCGTTCACACAGGTCGCCGGGCACGCGGCCGACGACATCTCGCACGTGCTCGCCGAACTGCTGGAGAACGCGACGACGTTCTCGCCGCCCGAGGCGAAGGTACGGGTCTCCGGGTGGCTGCTCGACTCGGGTGACGTGGTGCTGTCCGTCGTGGACGAGGGCATCGGGGTCACCGGCGACCGGCTGGAGGCGCTGAACGCCCGCCTGGCCACGCCGGAGGCGTACGACGAGGAGCCGGAGGCCGAACACGGCCTGGGCCTCGGCCTGTACGTGGCGGGCCGCCTCGCGGCCCGGCACGGGGTCACGGCCGAGCTGCGCGCCGGTCGGCACGCGGGCACGGAGGCCCTGGTGGTCGTCCCGGCCTCGCTGCTTCCCGCCACGCCGCCGAGCTCGCCGGTGCACACGTTCGCCACGCCGTCGCCGGGCCTGCCGCAGCTGCGGCTGCCGGGTGTGATCGCGGAGGCGAACGAGAACACGATCCCGGGGCGCCGGATGCCGGAGCCGCCGGCGGTTGAGCGGGACGCGGAGGCGTCGGCGCAGGCCGACTCCGCGACTGCGTCTGCCCCGGCCCCTGCCCCGGCTGCCGAGCCCTTCCAGGACCTGGGCCCGGAGGCGGACGCCGAGCTGCTGCGGGGCATGGAGTGGGACCCGGCCGAACCGGACGCCGCGGACGAGGCGTTGACCGCAGGTACGGGTACGGGTACGGGCTCGGGCACGGGCTCGGACGCGGATCCGGACTCGGGCTTCGATTCGGACGCGGCTGTCGGCCTCGGCCTCGGCGCCGAGCCGGGTACGGACCCGGCGCCGGACGCAGCCCGGCCCGCGGACGTGGCCACCGACCAGGGCCCGGACGTGGATCCGGCCTCGGGCTTCGCTTCGGCCGTGGACCCGGACTCGGTCTCGGACTTCGCGTCGGGCGCGGGCCTGGCTCCGGACTTCGGGCCGGATCTGGCCGGGGGGCTGGAGCCCGACAGGGCTGCGCAGGCGCCGGGCCCGGACGGTGGGCTGCCGCCCGCCGACCAGGTGTTCACCGCGGCCGGCGGACCGGCCCCGGCCGAGGAGCTGCTGGCCCGGGTCGTTCCGGACGCCGCCCCGGCGGCGGAGCCCGGGCTGCCGGGCGCCGACCAGGTGTTCACCGCGGCCGCCGGCACCGAAGAGGTCCCGGGCGAGCCCGATCCCGGCGAAGAACTCCTCGCCCGGGTCGTCCCCGACGCGGGACCGGACGCCTTCGCCGGGCCCGACCCCGACCCGGCGTCCCCCGACCGGCTGCCCGATGCCGGCCCGCGGGCCGACGTACCGGAAGCAGGACTGCCGCTGCCCGGGGAGTCCGCCACCGCCGTCGCCCCCGACGGCCCGGCGGAGCCCCACCGGCACGCGCCCGACGAGGCCGACTGGGTCCCCCGCCAGGGGAGCCACCCCGACTCCGGGCCTGAGACGGCCGTCACCGGCAAGGGGCTGCCCAGGCGGACCCCGCGCACGGTGGCCGCGAGCCGCCCCGAGGCCGTACGGCCGCCCGCGCCGCCGCGCCGCGTCGACGCCGACGAGCTGCGCCGCCGGCTCGGCGGCTTCTACCAGGGGACGCGGGACGGACGGCGCGTCGTGGCCGCCGAGCTCGCACAGGACACCGACCAGGGGGACACCGCACAGGAGGCACGCACATGACCGCGCCCAGTACGTACGGACTGAGCACCCAGGCCCGCAACCTGCAGTGGCTGCTGACCGACCTGGTCGAGGAGGTGCCCGGCGTCAACTCCGTCGCCGTCGTGTCCTCGGACGGGCTCCTGCTGCTGTCCTCCGACCCCGGGGGAGCGGCCGCGGGCGGGGACCCCGCGCCCACCAAGGGCCCGCGCGGCGCCTCAGCCGACCTGGCGACCATCGTCTCCGGCCTCGGCAGCCTCACCACGGGCGCCGCCGAGCTCATGGAGGGCGGGGCGGTCAAGCAGACGATGGTGGCGATGGAGCACGGCTCCGTCTTCGTCATGGCCATCAGCGACGGCTCGCTGCTCGGCGTGCACGCCACCCCCGACTGCGACATGAGCGTGGTGGCGTACCACATGGCCCTGTTCGTGGGCCGGGCCGGCCACGTCCTGACCCCCGAAGTCCGCAGCGAGCTGCGCCAGTCGATGGAGAAGACCCCGTGAGGAGTACGGCCCCGGCGGCGTCCGCGCCCGCGTCCGACCGTCTGCCGATACGCGGGGCCGACCGCCGGCCCGCCCGCGTCCGCCCGTACTCCCTCACGGGCGGCCGCACCCGCTTCGCGCAGGTCCTGCACGTGGAGACGTTCGTCGCCGCCTGCGACACCCGGGCGTCGGAGCCGCAGCGGCCCGAGCCCGACGACCGCATGCCCGAGATGCCGGCGATCGTCGAGGTCTGCCGCCGCATGCGCACCATCGCGGAGATATCCGCGCTGCTGAAGCTGCCGCTCGGGGTGGTCCGCGTCCTGGTCAGCGACCTCGCCGACCAGGGACGGATACGCGTCTACGGGACGGGGCACGGCCCCGGGCGACCCGAACGCGCGCTGCTGGAAAGGGTGCTCAGTGGTCTTCGCAGTCTCTGACCCGCCCGTCGGCACGCCCGCCGGCACGCCCGTCCACGCCGGGACCGCCTTGGACGACGAGCCCGTCCAGCCCTGGCAGTACGACCGCTCCCGCGCACCCGTCGCCGTCAAGGTGCTGGTCGCGGGCGGCTTCGGCGTCGGCAAGACCACCTTCGTGTCCTCCGTCTCCGAGATCACCCCGCTGCGGACCGAGGCGGTGATGACCCAGGCCGGCGCCCCGACGGACGACCTGTCCGGCACCCCGGACAAGAACACCACCACCGTCGCGATGGACTTCGGCCGCGTCACCCTCGCCGACGACCTCGTGCTGTACGTGTACGGGACCCCGGGCCAGGAGCGCTTCTGGTTCATGTGGGACGACCTGGTGCGAGGCGCCATCGGCGGCATCGTCCTGGCCGACACGCGCAGGCTGCGCGACTGCTTCCCGGCGCTCGACTACTTCGAGAGCTGCGGGCTCCCGTACGCGGTCGCCGTGAACCACTTCGAGGGCTCGCACGCGTACGAGCCGCAGGACGTGCGCGAGGCGCTGGCCATCCCGCCGCACGTGCCGGTGCTGATCATGGACGCGCGGCGCCGGGACACGGTCGTCGAATCCCTGGTGACGCTGGTGGGCCACGCGCTGGACGCGACCCCCGAATAGGTTCCCGACACCCCCGAACCGCCGAACAGCTCACCCGAATCGAGAACGTGAGATGCGCAAGATACTCGTCGTGGGGGCCGGTCAGTCCGGTCTCCAGCTCGCCCTCGGCCTCCAGGCGAAGGGGTACGAGATCACCCTCATGTCCAACCGGACGGCGGACGAGATCCGCACCGGGCGGATCATGTCCACGCAGGTCATGTTCGACACGGCGCTGCGGCACGAGCGCGACCTCGCCCTGAACTTCTGGGAGCGGCAGGCCCCGCGGATCGAGGGCCTCGGCGTCTCGGTCGCCGCCCCGGACGGCTCGCGCCCGGTCGACTGGCTCGGCCGCCTCAAGGGGTACGCGCAGTCCGTCGACCAACGCGTGAAGATGGCCGGCTGGCTCGACGTCTTCGTGCAGCGCGGCGGACAGCTGGTGATCCACGGCGCGTCCGTCGCCGACCTGGACTTCTTCTCCCGTACGTACGACCTGGTGCTGGTCGCCGCGGGCAAGGGCGAGCTGGTGTCGATGTTCGGGCGGGACGCGGCGCGCTCACCGTACGACGCGCCGCAGCGCGCGCTGGCGGTCTCGTACGTGCACGGGCTGGAGCCGCGGCCCGAGCACCCGGAGACGGAGGCGGTGCGCTGCAACCTGGTCCCGGGGGTGGGCGAGCTGTTCGTCATGCCGACGCTGACCATGTCGGGGCGGGCGGACATCCTGTTCTGGGAGGGACTCCCGGGCGGCCCGCTCGACGTGTTCCGGGGGATGAACGACCCGGCCGAACACCTCGCGCTCACACTGGAACTGATGGAGAAGTTCACGCCCTGGGAGTACGCGCGGGCGGCGAACGCGGAACTCACGGACGCGGGCGGCACGCTGGCCGGCCGGTACGCGCCGGTCGTCCGCAACCCGATCGGGCGGCTGCCGGGCGGCGGGCTGGTGCTGGGCGTAGCCGACGTGGTCGTGGCGAACGACCCGATCACCGGCCAGGGCTCGAACTCCGCGTCCAAGTGCGCGGCCTCGTACCTGTCGTCGATCCTGATGCACGGGGACAAGCCGTTCGACGAGGCCTGGATGAAGGCCACCTTCGACAAGTTCTGGTTCACGACGGGCAAGCCGGTGACCCAGTGGACGAACGCGATGCTGGGCGTCCCGCCGGAGCACGTGCTGAACCTGATCGGGGCGGCCGGGCAGCTCCAGCCGGTGGCGGACCGTTTCGCCAACGGCTTCGACAACCCGGCCGACTTCGACGGGTACTTCTACGACGCGCAGGACGCGGAGGACTACTTGGCGGAGGTCGCGGAGGTCGCGGAGGTCGCGGGAGCCTCGGCGGAGGAGTAACCGCTGTCGTCGCTGCCGCTGCCGCTGTCCGTGTCGTTGTCGGGAAGTGCCGGTGCGGTGAACTCGGCGAGCGGGGCCGCGTCGGGATCGGGCCGTACGGCGCCGAGGAGCGGATTGGCGGCGATGGGGGACACCTTGACCTTCGCGCCGGGGCGCGGGGCCTGGATCACCTTTCCGTCGCCGACGTACAGGGCCACGTGGGTGGCGGTCGGGAAGTAGACCACCAGATCGCCGGGGCGCAGCTCGTCCAGGGGCACCTTGGGGAGCTGCGCCCACTGTTCCTGGCTGGTCCGGGGGATGGACCGGCCGGCGCGCGCCCAGGCCTGTGAGGTGAGCCCGGAGCAGTCGAAGGAGCCGGGGCCCTCGGCGCCCCAGACGTACGGTTTGCCGATCTGCTCGGTGGCGTAGGTCAGGGCGGCGCCGCCGGCGGCCGTGGGCGTACGGGGGGTGGCGGCGAGCCGGCCGGAGTCCAGCAGCTCGCGCTGCGCGGTGGCGGTGTTCGCGGCCTCGCGGGAGCCGAGCCGGGCGAGCTGTTCGGGGGTGAGCGCGGCGAGGACCCGCTCGACCTGCCGGAGCTTGAGGTCGGCCTCCTGCTTGTGCCGCTTGCGCTGCGCGGTCAGGGTCTGCCGGGCGTCGAGTGACTTGCGGGCGGCAGTGGCGAGGAGGTCGGCCCGGCGCTCGCTGCGGGTGAGCCGGGTCAGCACCCCGGCCCGCCGGGCGCCCTCGCGGGCGGCGAGCCGCCGCTGGTCCTGGGCGGCCTGGGGGTCGCCGGTGAGCAGCATCCGGGCGTACGGGGAGAAGCCGACGGCGCCCTGGTACTGCTCCCGCGCCACCCGCCCGGCGGCGGCCTTCTCGGCGCCGAGGGTGGTACGGGCCTCCGCGAGCTCGGCACTGAGCCGCCGCTCTTCGTCCTGCCCGGCCTTGAGCGCGAGTTCGGTGGCCTTGTACCCCTCGGCGGCGGCTTCGGCATCCCGATAGAGTCCCTGCAGCCGCGCGAGCAACTCCCCGACGCCGAGCCCCTGGAGGGCGGCGTCCCCTGCACCGCCGAGCCCCGACGGCGCACCGTCGGTGCCTGCGGCCTGCCGGCCGGTGGCATCCGCCGCACCGGCGGCCCGCGAGTCGGCGCCGTCCACCGAGCCGAGCCCCTGCGCGGCGGTGGCACCGCGGGCGCCGGTGGTGCCGGTGGTCCGCCGGGGGGTGGCGTCTTCCGGGTCGGGGGGCTCCGTCCCGGCGACATCCACCGCGTTGGGCCCCTGCCGGGCGGCGTCTCCGGCGCGGGGATTCCGCGTGGCGAAGGCACCAATGGGGCTGTCGCCCTGCCGGTCGGTGGCGTCCGCCGAATCGGTGGCCGGCCGGTCGGTGGCGTTCGCCGAGCCGAGACGCTCCGGGGCGGTGGCGTTCGCCGAGCCGAGGCTCTGCCGGTGGGCGGCGCCTGCGGTGCCGGGGGGCTGGGCGGGGCTTCGCCGGGAGGAGGCGTCTGCCGAGCCATGGGCCTGCCGGGCGGTGGAGCCGCCGGGGGCGGCGGGTTCTGTGGTGGCACGGGGCTGCCGGGTCGTGGCAGCGGCCGAGTCCGCCAGGAAGTCGGGCACGGACCCGGCCTGGGTGACGGGGAGCGGCCCGGCCGACACGAACAGAGCGGCGATGCAGGCGGCACGGAGCACGCGGCGTGACATGTGATCACCTCCAGGCGGCCGATGCTGCCACGCCCGGTATGACAAATCCCCCACCTGAGACGGCCAGTTCCCCACGCCCACCCGTCCGGCCCACCGCTGCCGGGGCCGCTGCCGCCCGTCCGGCCCCCCTGGGGCTAGCCGGACCCTGCGGGGCGGCTTCGTGGTGGGCCGGTGCCGGGGGCGGGGTGGGGTGCCGTCCGGGGCGGGGCCTGATTTATGGCGGCTGTTCCGGGTCGGAGGGGTGCCCGGGGGCCACGCCACAAATATGTTTTACGCCCAGGCCAACACCTCACCCCACCCCCCGACCCCGGCGGGTCGGCACCCCCCGGCGCATCCAGCCCATCGGCGTTTCGGCGCGGCACCGCGGGTCCGGGCGGAGCCCTGGGGGCGCCTCCCAGCGGTAGCTGAGGGAGAAACGGAGAAAGGGCGGGGCGGGGAGAAGGCCCCGCGCCGCGGGACCCGCGCCACCGACCGGCACGGGCATGTGCCCCGGGTGCGGCCCGTGCCGGGCCGTCAGGAGTGGAGGAGGCGGGTTTTGGCCTCCTTGAACTCCTGGGGGGTGAGGAGGCCTTCCTTGGCCAGGTTGGCCAGTTGCGCCAGTTCCGTGGCCAGGCCGGTTGGTGGGGCCGGCTGGGCGCCGCCCGTGGTTGCTCCGCTCCCCGGAGCCGTCGTCTTGGCCGGCGCCGGTTCGCGTCCGGCGGCCGCGGGTCCCGCCGTCTGCGGGCCGGCGGCCTCGGCTCCCGGGCCCTCGGGGCCGGCAGGCTCGGCGTCGGCCGTCTCGGAGTCGGAGGACCCCGCCGCCGGCGGCCGGCCCGCCGCTCGGGTGAGGAGGCCCTGGAGGAGGGGGCGGCCCGTGGGGCGGCGGGCCGGTTCCACCCTCGTGCCGACCGGGCGGATGAACATCAGGCCGCCTCCGTCCGCTCGGGCGGGATCCGGACCGAGCCCACGATGCGCCCGCCCGCCGCCCGTACCGCGATCGCCGCGTCCTCGGCCCACACGTGCTCCACGAGCAGCAGCAGCGCGCAGCTGCCCCGCTCCAGCAGCTCCGCCGACTCCTTGACGTCCTCCGCCCCGATCAGCTGCGCGGCCTCCCGGTGCCGCAGCAGCCCCAGCAGCTCCATGAACTCGTCGAACTCCGCCGCCAGCACCTCACCCGCCGCGGTCTTCGTGACCACGAGCCCGTCGATCAGCCGTACGACCCCCGCCTTGCGCAACCCCATCACGGCCTCGACCGCCGGTACCCGCAGCTGCTCCTCCGGGAAGGCCAGGACGATGAATTCCACTGGTCCCATGTGTCGCCGCTCCCACTCGTGACCGATTCTGACTACTCCTCGGCACTCTATGACATAAGCGGACATACCATCCGTCCGCTTGCTACGTTTCCGATATGACCGCTCTGACGGCAGAGGTGGCGGAGCCCGCGCCGCCCCCGCCCCCCGACGGCTCCGCGTCCACGCGCAGAGGCGTCGAGCTGACGCTCCTCGTCGGAGCCGTCCTCATCTGCGTCCTCGGCCACCTCTACGTCGGCCTCGCCACCACCGGCCGCGCCCCCGGGGCCGCCGGCCGCTACGCCGCCGGGCTCGGGGGCGCGGCCCTAGTCGCACACCTCGCCGTCCGCTTCCGGGCCCCGTACGCCGATCCGCTCGTCCTGCCCATCGCCGTCCTGCTCAACGGACTCGGCCTGGTCCTGATCCAGCGCCTCGACCTCACCACTCCCGCCCACCTCACCGCCGGTGACCAACTGCGCTGGTCGGCGCTGGGCGTGCTCCTGTTCGTCCTCCTCGTCGTGCTGCTGCGCGACCACCGGGTGCTCCAGAAGTACGCGTACCTCTCCGTGGCCGCCGCCCTCGTGCTGATGCTCGTCCCCGTCCTCTTCCCGGCGGTCAACGGCGCGCACATCTGGATCCGGTTCGCCGGACTCTCCTTCCAGCCCGGCGAGTTCGCCAAGATCCTGCTCGCCGTCTTCTTCGCCGCCTACCTCGCCGCGAACCGCACCGCCCTCGCCCTCACCGGCCGGCGGCTGTTCTGGAAGCTGCGCCTCCTGCCCGGCCGGGTCCTCGGTCCGATCCTCGCGATCTGGCTGCTCAGCGTCGGCGTGCTCGTCCTGGAGCGCGACCTCGGGACCTCGCTGCTCTTCTTCGGGCTCTTCGTCGTCATGCTGTTCACCGCCACCGGCCGGATCGGCTGGATCGCGATCGGGCTGCTGCTCGCAGCCCTGGGCGCGTACGCCGTCGGCACCCTGGAGCCGCATGTGCACAGCCGCGTCGAGGACTGGCTGAATCCCTTTGCCTCCATCGACCGCGGCCAGGGCCCCGGCCAGCTCGCCCAGTCCCTCTTCGCCTTCGCCGCCGGCGGGCTGCTCGGCTCCGGGCTCGGCCACGGGCAGTCGTTCCTCATCGGCTTCGCCGCCAAGTCGGACTTCATCCTCGCCACCGCCGGCGAGGAGCTCGGCCTCGTCGGCCTCACCGCGATCCTGCTGCTCTACGGACTCCTCGTCCACCGCGGATTCCGCACCGGGCTCGCGCTGCGCGACCCCTTCGGCCGGCTCCTCGCCACCGGGCTCGCCTCGATCGTCGCGCTCCAGGTGTTCGTCATCGCCGGGGGAGTCACCGGGCTGATCCCGCTCACCGGCATGGCCATGCCCTTCCTCGCCCAGGGCGGCTCCTCCGTCGTCACCAACTGGATCATCGTCGCGCTGCTCGTCCGGCTCGGCGACAGCGCCGGCCGGCCGCGCCCGGCCGAGGGGGGCGGCGCGTGATCCGGTACATCCGCTGGTGCGCGTACTTCTGCGCGCTGCTGCTCGCCGCCCTGCTCGTCAACGTCGCCCGGGTGCAGGTCTGGGAGGCCGCCGCGTACGGGGCGAACCCGGCCAACAAGCGCCCCGCCATCGAGCGCTACGCCGAGCCCCGCGGGGACATCCTGGTCGACGGCCGGCCCGTCACCGGATCCCGGGACAGCGGCCAGCTCCTGCGCTACGAGCGGACGTACGCGAACGGCCCGCTGTACGCGCCGGTCACCGGGTTCTCCTCGCAGACGTACGGGACCAGTCTCCTGGAGCGCGCCGAGGACGCGGTCCTCTCGGGCACCGACCCGGGGCTCTCGGCCTTCCCGCTCTGGTACGACCTGGCCCGCGGCCGCCCGTCCGGCGGCAACGCGGAGACCACCGTACGGTCCGGCCCGCAGCTGGCCGCGTACACCGGACTGGCGGGCCGGCGCGGCGCGGCCGTCGCCCTGGAGCCCGCCACCGGCAGGATCCTCGCGCTGGTCAGCAGCCCCTCGTACGATCCGGCGGCGCTCTCCGGCACCGGCGGGCCCGTCAAGGCGGCCTGGGCCCGGCTGAACGCGGACCCCGCCCGGCCGATGCTGAACCGGGCGCTGCGCGAGACGTACCCGCCCGGCTCCACCTTCAAGATCGTGACGGCGGCCGCGGCCCTGGACGCGGGCGTGGTCACCGATGTGGACGCGCCCACGCAGACCCCCGACCCCTACCCGCTGCCCGGCACCAGCACCCTCCTGCCGAACGCGGCCACCGGCTGCCAGGACGCCTCGATGGCGGAGGCGGTGCAGTGGTCCTGCAACACGGTGATGGCGAAGATCGGGGTGCGGGTCGGGCTGCGCGCGATGGTGGACGCGGCGCGCCGGTTCGGGTTCAACGAGGAGGGGCTGCGGGTGCCGGCGTGGGTGTCGCGGTCGAACTTCGACACGGACATGAGTCCGGACCAGCTGGCGCTGTCCTCGATCGGGCAGTTCAACACGACGGCCACGCCGCTCCAGATGGCCATGGTGGCGGCGGCGGTCGCGAACGGCGGCGAGCTCAAGTCCCCGTACCTCGTCGACCGGACCACCCAGGACGACGGGGACCAGGTCCGGCGCGGGCAGCAGCACGGCCTGGGCCGGGCGATGAACCCGGCGACGGCGCTGCGGCTGCAGGAGATGATGGTGCAGGTGGTGGAGAACGGCACCGGGCGCAATGCCGCGATCCCGGGCGCGGTGGTCGGCGGCAAGACCGGCACCGCCCAGCACGGCGTCGGGAACGCGGGGGCCCCGTACGCGTGGTTCATCGGCTGGGCGAAGGCCGAGGACGCGCCGCAGCCGGGGGTCGCGGTGGCGGTGGTCGTCGAGGACGCGGAGGCGCGCCGCGGGGACATCAGCGGCAACGGCGCGGCCGCCCCGATCGCCCGGGCGGTGATGGAGGCGGCGCTCGCCGCGAGTTGAACCCGACCGGTTGGGCGCGACCGGTCCCAGGGGGACACCCCCTACGTGGGATCCGCCCCCTCCGCGATCGCCGCCTCCACCTCCGCCACCCGGTCCGCCTCCTGGACCGCGAAGCGTTCGCGGTCCAGTGCCTCGGCGATCTCCTCGTCCTGGGCCATCAGCAGGTCCAGGTTGGAGTTGCCCATCTCGAAGACGCCCATGTCCAGGTACGCCTTCTGCAGCCGCTCGCCCCACAGCCCGATGTCCTTCACGCACGGCACGATCCGGCTGAACAGCAGCTTCCGGAACAGGTGCAGGAACTCCGACTGCTCGGTGAACTCCGCGGCCTCCTTGCGGGAGATGCCGAAGTTCTCCAGCACCTCCACCCCGCGCAGCCGGTCCCGCATCAGGTAGCAGCCCTCGATCACGAACTCCTCGCGCTCGCGCAGCTCGGCGTCGGTCAACTGCTTGTAGTAGTCCCGCAGCGCCATCCGCCCGAACGCCACGTGCCGGGCCTCGTCCTGCATCACGTACGCCAGGATCTGCTTCGGCAGCGGCTTGTCGGTCGTATCGCGGATCATCCCGAACGCCGCCAGCGCCAGCCCCTCGATGAGCACCTGCATGCCCAGGTACGGCATGTCCCAGCGGGAGTCGCGCAGGGTGTCGCCGAGCAGCGCCTGGAGGTTGTCGTTGATCGGGTAGAGCATCCCGACCTTCTCGTGCAGGAAGCGGCCGAAGATCTCGGCGTGCCGGGCCTCGTCCATCGTCTGGGTCGCGGAGTAGAACTTCGCGTCCAGGTCCGGCACCGACTCCACGATCCGCGCCGCGCACACCATCGCGCCCTGCTCACCGTGCAGGAACTGGCTGAAGTTCCAGGCGGCGTAGTGCCGGCGCAGCTCCCCCTTGTCCTTCTCGGTGAGTCCGGCCCAGTGCCGGGTGCCGTAGAGGGTCAGCGCCTCGTCCGGGGTGCCGAGCGGGTTGTACGGGTCCACCTCCAGCTCCCAGTCGATGCGCTTGGCGCCGTCCCACTGCTTGTCCTTGCCCTTCTGGTAGAGCGCGAGGAGCCGTTCGCGGCCATCGGCGTACTCCCAGCTGAAGCGGGCCGAACCGGAGGCCGGAACCTGCCAGACGTCCGCGCCCGGGTCCTTGGTGTAGAGCTCGTGCGTCGACACTGACGCTCCCTCGGCTCGTGTACTTCCGTACAGGACTGGATGGTTGGCAGCGTCACACGTTGGTAGACGCGGGGTCAACAAGTCGTGCGCAGGGGATTGACGGTCTTGCTGACAAGCAGTCTCATAACTGTTGACCGCCGGTAACCCGATGAGCGAGGTATCCGAAGCCATGACGACCGTGACCGATCGAAACGCGCTGCAGGACGCGCTCGGCCTCCTCAAGGACCGCGAGCAGGTCGCCGCACGGCTGCTCGAATCCTCGGCCAAGCACTCCTTCGACCCCGACAAGGAACTCGACTGGGACGCCCCGACGGTCGACGGCAAGTACTACTGGCCGCCCGAGCTGCTCTCCCTCTACGACACCCCGGTCTGGAAGAAGATGGGCGAGGAGCAGCGCATCGACCTCTCCCGCCACGAGGCCGCGGCCCTCGGCTCCCTCGGCATCTGGTTCGAGATCATCCTCATGCAGCTGCTCGTCCGGCACATCTACGACAAGTCCCTGACCAGCAACCACGTCCGGTACGCGCTCACCGAGATAGCCGACGAGTGCCGCCACTCCATGATGTTCGCCCGCATGATCGAGAAGGCCGGCGCCCCCGCCTACCCCGTCTCCCGCACCAACCACAACCTCGCCCGCATCCTCAAGACGGTCTCCACCACCCCCGGTTCCTTCGCCTGCACCCTCCTCGGCGAGGAGATCCTCGACTGGATGCAGCGCCTCACCTTCCCCGACGAGCGCGTCCAGCCCCTCGTCCGCGGCGTCACCCGCATCCACGTCATCGAGGAGGCCCGGCACGTCCGGTACGCCCGCGAGGAGCTGCGCCGCCAGATGCGAGGCGCCCCGCGCTGGGAGCAGGAGCTGACCCGCGTCAGCTGCGGCGAGGCCGCCCGCGTCTTCTCGCTGGCCTTCGTCAATCCGCAGGTCTACGAGAACATCGGCCTCGACCGGCGCGAGGCCCTCGCCCAGGTCAAGGCGAGCGGCCACCGGCGCGAGGTCATGCAGACGGGCGCCAAGCGGCTCACGGACTTCCTCGACGACATCGGCGTCCTGCGCGGAGTCGGCCGCAGGCTCTGGAAGAGCTCGGGACTCCTCGCCTGAACCGGCTGTTTCGGGGCTACCCTGCGGGCATGACGACCGTACGCGCGTACCGCAGGCTGAGCGTCGAGGAGCGGCGGGCCCAGCTCCTCGACGCCGCCTTGTCGCTGTTCGCGCACCGGGCCCCGGAAGAGGTCTCGCTCGACGACGTCGCCGAGGCGGCGGGCGTCTCGCGGCCCCTGGTCTACCGCTACTTCCCGGGCGGCAAGCAGCAGCTGTACGAGGCGGCCCTGCGCTCGGCGGCCGACCTCCTGGAGCAGTGCTTCGCCGAACCGCAGGCCGGTCCGCTCACCCAGCGCCTCTCCCGTGCCCTGGACCGGTACCTGGCCTTCGTGGACGAGCACGACGCGGGGTTCTCGGCCCTCCTCCAGGGCGGCAGCGTCGTCGAGACCTCCCGTACGACGGCCACGGTGGACGGCATCCGCCGGGCCGCGGCCCAGCAGATCCTCTACCACCTGGCCGTCCCGGCCCCCGGCCCGCGGCTGCGCATGATGGTCCGCACCTGGATCACGGCGGTCGAGGCGGCCTCCCTGATCTGGATCGACGAGGGCAAGCAGCCGGAGGTCTCGGCCCTGCGCGACTGGCTGGTCGACCAGTTCATAGCCCTCCTGACGGCGACGGCCGCCACCGACCCGGAGACCTCCGCCGCGGCGCGGGCCGCGCTGGCCCTGGAATCGGCGGACGGCCCGGTCGGGGTCCTGGCCCGCCGCGTGATCCCGGTGGTCTCCGAGGCCGCCCACCTGCTGTGACACTGGTGGGGTGAGAAGCGAACCCACGCCCTTCGAGGGCGGCCCGATGGACGGCCGGGTCCTGCCGATCCTCCTCGGCCCGACCGGCCACCCGCCGAAGTGGTACGAGATTCCGGTCCCCTCGGCGGACGGCGGCCCCGCGACGGTCCTGCTGTACGAGCGGGTCCCGGCGGGCTATTCCAAGCGGCTGCACCTGCAGAAGGGCTGGAAGTACGCGTACGCCCCGTCCGGGCAGAAGCCCAGGCTCCGCTGGCCCTGGACGAAGCCGACCCCGCCGCGGCAGGACACCCCCTGACAGGGCGCCTCCCTACAGGGAGTCCGGCGGGGGCTCCGGGAGGGTCAGGACGGCCAGCGCCCCGCCGCCCTCGGCCTCCCGGAACTCCAGCCGCGCGCCGATGACCTCCGCCTGCCCCACCGCGATGGTCAGCCCCAGCCCGTGCCCCTTGCCCGTCCCCACGCCCCCGGTCCGGAACCGCTGCGGGCCGTGCGCCATCAGGTACTCCGGGAACCCGTCCCCGTGGTCCCGTACGGTCACCACCGGACCGTCCACGGTCAGGGCCACCGGCGCCCGCCCGTGCTTGTGCGCGTTGGCCACCAGATTCCCGAGCACCCGCTCCAGGCGGCGCCGGTCCGTCTCCACGTGCGCGTCCCGGACGACCACCAGCTCCGTCTCCGTCCCGGACGCCCGGACCACCCGCCGCGCCAGGCGCCCCAGCTGGTGCAGATCCGTCTCCACCACCTCGCGCCCCGAGTCCAGCCGCGAGATCTCCAGCAGGTCCTCGGTCAGCCCGCGCATCGTCCGTACCCGCTCCTGCACCAGCTGCGTCGCCCGCCCCTCCGGCAGCAGTTCCGAGGCTGCCTGCAGACCCGTCAGCGGCGTGCGCAGCTCGTGCGCGACGTCCGCCGTGAACCGCTGCTCGCTCAGCAGCTTCGCCTGCAGGGTCCCGGCCATCGTGTCGAGCGCCCCCGCCACGGTCGCCACCTCGTCCTGGTGCCGGGAGGGGTCCTTCGTCCGCGGATCGTCCACGCGCGCGTCGAGATCGCCCTGCGTGATCCGCCGGGCCACGGTCGCCGTCTGGTGCAGCCGCCGCGTCACCCGGGTCACCGCGAAGGCACCCACCAGCAGCGTTCCGCCGATGGCCAGCACGGACGATCCGATGATCGCGTTGTCCAGGCCGCCGATCGTCCGCGCGCTCTGCGAATAGTCCACGGCCGTGGCCAGGACCTTGCCGTCCGCCGGGGCAGCCGCCCACATCGTCGGCCGGCCCTCGTACTCGGCCACCATCGTCGCGCGCTGCCCGGACACCGCCAGGGCGCGCAGCGCCGGGGGCAGCCCCGCCGGATCGATCCCCGCGTCGGGCGGCAGGGCCTCGCCGGCCTCGTACTCGCGGGACACGTCGTGCAGTTTCTCCAACGCCTTGTCCCGCGCCGCCGCGACGGTCTGCCGGGTCACCTCCACGTGCACCAGCGCGCCGAGCACGGCCGCGAGCGAACAGCACATCACGACGATGAACAGCCCGGACTTCCAGGTCAGGGTGGCCGTCCAGGCGGGCAGCCGCCCGTGCAGCCCCTTCACGGGGTCCCCTCGGCGGACGGCTTCAGCGGCGGGGAGGGGGAGGGGCTCTGCACCGTCCCCGGCAGCCGTACGATCTGCTCCCGCGTCGGCAGCATCGTCCGCTGCTTCTCGTCCCAGGACCACGCGGTGATCAGCTCGTAGCCCGGATTGCCGCTCGGCACCCGCAGGATCACGTCCTGCCCGGCCAGCTCCACGGTGACGACGGTCTGCGTCGTCGCCATGATCCGGTTGAGGCGTCCGTCCGGATCCGCCGTGTACGCCCGTACGGACATCATCCGGTCCGGCATCTCGATGCCGATGACGAGCTCGTCGCGGCCGTTGCCCGTCAGGTCCCGGTAGTACGGGGCCAGCACCGGGCACTTCTCGCCCTGCTGCCCCGCCGGCCCGCACGCCTTGATCGCCGCGACGGTCTCCGGGGGCATCCCGTCCGGGCCGACGCCGGTGTTCGGGTGGGCGGCCAGCTCCGCCTGGACGAGGGCCACCGGATCGACCCCGTGCACGTTCTGGTCCGTCACGCGCGGCAGTCCCTGTACGTACTCGGGCGGCGCACCGCCGGGATCGGCGGGCGGTACGGAGGCCCCTTTGCGCTCCGGCCACAGATGTACGGGCCCGCTCGCGGTCGGGGTCACACCGGCGCCCACCGGACCGCCGGTGTCGCCGCAGCCGGCGAGCAGGGGCAGCAGCGGGAGCAGCGGCAGGGCGAACAGGGCGGCGCGGGTCATCGGCGCATCTTAGCCTTATGTGGAGATATGACCGTTTGGGGAGCCTTCGAGGCCTCCCGGGCGGTCGTGGATCAGCCCTCGGTACGGCCGCGGCGCAGCATGGCGAAGCCGAGCCCGGCCGCGCCCACGGCTGCGATCCCGCCGCCCGCGGCGAGCAGCAGTACGCCGTCGCCCGGCCCGTCGGCCAGCGTGTCCAGGGTCCCGCCGGCGACCGCGCGGGCGTGCCCGGCCGAGGCCTGGACGACCCGGCCGTCCCGGATCCCGGTCTTGTACCCGTCGGTGACGGGCGTGGCGGTGTGGCCGTTCGCGTCACCCGTCCCGCCGACCCAGGAGGAGAGCCGGCCGTCGGGCTGCAGGGCCGCGTGGAGCGCGCCCGTGCGGCCCATGCCGGCGACCCCGTCACGGCTGGTCAAGGTGGCCGCCTTGGCGCCGTCTGCGGCCAGGATGTCGGCCTGGAAGCCGCCCTCGGCGATCCGGTAGACGTTCGCCCTGGACACGCCGTCCGCGAGGGCGAGGCTCTTGACCAGGGTCCGGGGCGCACCCGCGGACCGCGCCGCCGACGCGGCGGGCACCCCCTCGGCGAGTGCGGCCGCGGCGGGCAGCGCGAGGAGGGTTCCGGCGCAGGCGGTCACTGCGGCGGCTCGTACGAGAGTGCGGCGGTTGACGGTGCTCACGGGAAATCCTTCGGTCCGGTCCAGGTGCGACAAACCTAGGAGCCCGCTGTGTCAGTACCGCGATGAGCTTGTAACAGGCACCCGGCGGAGTCCCGTAGAAGCTGTTACACGGTCGAGAACTCCACCGGGGGATTGCCGCGAGGCGTCCGGGCTGCTCCCATGTACGGCGGGGGGTGAGGTCCATGCGGGGACTCAAGGTGCTGCCGAGCGGCCGCCCCGGCCGCGGCCGGCTCTACGTCAACCTGCCCGACGGCCGGGCGGTGGCCTGGTACGACCGGCAGACCAACCGGATCAGCGTGCTCGCCGACCAGCACCGCGACGCGGTCGTGGCGGCGTTACGCCCGTACATCGCCGGCCCGTTCACGGTCGGCCCGCCGCCGGTGCCCACACCGGCCGACCTGCGCAGACTCGCCCTTCCGCCGGACGAGGACCTGGCGGCGAACCGCCCCGGCGAACTCCTGCTGGGCGAACTGGAACACGGCTCGGCGGGCACCCGGACCCGGCACCGGATGCGCCAGGACCTGACCGCCCAGCAGCGCATGGGCGACCTCCTCGACTCCCTCGAACCGGACGGCTGGCGGGTCCTGCACGGCGTCCCGCTCCCGGGTCTGGGCGCCATCGACCACCTGCTCATGGGCCCGGCGGGGATCTTCTGCGTCCGTACGCTCCCGGGCCGCCGCCAGCGCGCGGCCGTCGGGGACCTGCTGCTGACCGTGGGCCGGGCCGAGCCGCGCCAGGACCCGCGCTGGATCCGCCGGGCCGCCGCCGCGGCCACCCGGGCGCTCGCGGCCCCGGTCCTGCCGGCCCTGGCCCTGGTGGACGCCTCCCGCGTGGAGGTGGCCCCGACGGTCCGCGACATCCGCGTCCTGGAGCCGGCCACGGCCCGGGCGCACCTCGCGTCGGCCCCGGTCACCCTCAAACCCCCGGACACGGAAGCCCTGTTCACCCAGGCCCGCGACGCCCGCACCTGGCTCCCGCCCCTTCCGCACCGCCCGCGACGCCGGTTCCTCCCGGCCCGCCCGGCGCTCGATGACCGGGGTCCGGGGCGGAGTTCCGGGAAACGCTGAAGGAGCGGGGCGGGGGTGGGGGCCGCGGGCTCACCCCCGCCCCGCCCTCAGGCCGAGGCCCGCTTGCGCGGGGCCGCCTTCTTCGTCGCAGCGGCCGTCTTCTTCGCAGAGGCGGACTTGGAGGCCGACTTGGCGGTGGACTTGGTGGTGGACTTGGTGGCCGCGGACTTCGTGGCGGTCGACTTGGTGGCCGTCGACCCGCCCGCGGTGGACTTGGCCGAGGTCGACTTGGCCGACGCGGTCTTCTTCGTACCGGAGGCCGCCGTCTTCTTCGTCGCGGCCGTGGACTTCTTCCCGCCCACCGCCTTCGGCGCGGCCGCCGCACTCTTCCGCCGGATCGGCGTGACCTCCGCCTCCGGGCCCGCCTCCCCCCGCGAGGCCTTCGCCGCGCTCACGCTCTTCTCCAGCGCCGCCATCAGGTCGATGACCTTCCCGCCGGCCGGCTCCACCTCGGCCGCCGCAGGGGGCTCGAACGCGCCCTCCGACTTCGCCGAGACCATCGCCTCCACGGCCTCCCGGTACTCGTCCGTCAGCGAGTCCATCTCCACCTCGCCCAACGTCGCCATCAGCGCGTCCGCCAGGTCCAGCTCGGCCTCCCGCACCGACACCTTCCCCTCCGGAGCCACCCCCTCCGGCACCCGGATCTCGTCCGGCCAGAGCAGCCCGTGCATCGCGATCACGTCGTCGACCACCCGCAGCATGCCGAGCCGCTCCCGCCCCCGCAGCGCGTACTTGGCGATCGCGACCTTCCGGCTCCGCTTCAGCGCCTCCCGCAGCAGGGTGTACGGCTTCGCCGCCGTCGGCCCGTTCGCCGCGAGGTAGTACGCCGCGTCCATCTGCAGCGGGTCGATCTCGTCCGCCGGTACGAACGACACGATCTCGATCGTCTTCGCCGTGGCGATCGGCAGCTGCGCCAGGTCCTCGTCCGTGATCGGGATGATCGACCCGTCCGCCTCCTCGTACCCCTTGCCGATCTCGGCGGTCGCCACTTCCTCGCCGTCCAGTTCGCACACCTTGCGGTAGCGGATCCGTCCGCCGTCGCTCAGGTGGATCTGGCGAAAGGAGATCGAGTGGCTCTCGGTGGCGTTCACCAGCTTGATCGGAATGCTGACCAAGCCGAAAGAGATTGCCCCGTTCCAGATGGATCGCACGGTTCCTCCCGATTCATGGCAATCTCATCGTATGACGCCGATCACCATGGTGGAGGGGCGTCGCATCCCGCTCTCCAACCTGCACAAGGTCCTGTACCCCGAGACCGGCTACACCAAGGGCGAGGTGCTGCACTACTACGCCACCGTCGCCGGTCCGCTGCTGGCCCACGTCCACGACCGGCCGGTGTCGTTCCTGCGCTATCCCGACGGCCCGGACGGCCAGCTCTTCTTCACGAAGAACCCGCCGCCCGGCACCCCCGCCTGGGTGAAAACCACCCCGGTGCCCCGCTCCGAGGACCTCTCCGCGCTGCAGGTGGTCATCGCGGACCTGCCCTCCCTCATGTGGGCCGCCAACCTCGTCGTCGAGTTCCACACCCCCCAGTGGCCCGCCGGCAGCCCGGCCGTCGCCGACCGGCTGATCATCGACCTCGACCCCGGGGCCCCCGCCACCGCCGTCGAGTGCTGCGCCGTCGCGCTGTGGCTGCGCGAGCGCCTCGCCGCCGACGGGCTGGACGCGTACGCCAAGACCTCCGGCTCCAAGGGCGTGCACCTGGCCGTGGCCCTGGAACCGACCCCGTCCGACCGCGTGTCGGCGTACGCGAAGGGCCTCGCCCAGGAGGCCGAGCGCGCGCTCCCCGGCCTCGCCCTGCACCGCATGGCCAAGGCCCTGCGCCCCGGCAAGGTCTTCGTCGACCACAGCCAGAACGCCGCCGCCAAGACCACGGCCGCCCCCTACACGCTGCGCGCACGGGCCCGGCCGACGGTCTCCGCCCCCGTCTCCTGGGAGGAGGTCGCGGCCTGCCGCGCCCCCGCCGACCTGGTCTTCCTCGCCGACGACATCCCGCCCCGACTGGAGCGCGACGGCGACCTCTTCGCCCCGCTGACGGACCCCGACCGCGCCCACCGGCTGCCCGCACCCCCCGGGGCCCGGCCGTGATCCGCGTCGCGCTCGCCGCCACCGTACGCACCCTGCCGCGCCGGGCGGGCCTCGCGTACGAGCCGAAGTTCGACGGCCACCGCCTGGTCGTCGTGCGCACCGCCGAGGACGTGGTGCTGCAGGCGCGCTCGGGCCGCATCGTGACCGCGGCCTTCCCCGATCTGGCGGCGGCGGCCCGGCAGTTGCCCGCCGGGACCGTCCTCGACGGCGAGGTGGTGGTCTGGCACGCCGGCCGTACGGACTTCGCGCTCGTCCAGCGCCGGGCGGCGGCTGCCACGGCCGCGCGGGCCGCCGTACTCGCCCAGAGCCTGCCGGCCTCGTACGCGGCGTTCGACGTGCTGGAACTGGCCGGGCTGGACCTGCGCGGGCGCACCTACGAGCGGCGCCGGGCGCTCCTGGTCGACCTGCTGCTCCCGCTGGGCCCGCCACTGCAGCCGGTCCCGATGACGACCGACCCGGAACTGGCCGCCACCTGGTACGAGACCCTGCCCGCCAGCGGCATCGAGGGGCTGGTCGTCAAGCGGCTGGACCAGACGTACCCGGCGGGCCGGCGCGGCTGGCAGAAGCTGCGGCACACCCAGGTGCGGGACGCGGCGGTGGTCGGGTACACCGGCACCCCGCGCCGCCCGCTCGCGCTGGTGCTGGTCCTGCCGGTCGGGGACGGGATCCCGCTGGTGTCGAGCCCGCTGACGGTGGCGCTGCGGGCGGACGTGGTGGCGGCGGTCGCGGAGCGCGAAGCCCCCGCCCGCACCCCGGCCGGGTCCCGGGCGGGTGGGGCCACGGTCACCGCGATCGGGCTCGGCGAGGTGCCGTACCGCCCGCTCGACCCGCCGCTGACGGCCGAGGTCCGCCACCCCTCGACGGCCCGGCACCCGCCGCCGGAGGTGCTCAGGCTGCGGACGGAACTCTGACCCGCGCCGTGGCGTGGCGCGGGTCAGAGTTCGGGCAGGACCTCGGGGCCGGGTTCAGCTGTGCGCGCCGCGCCCCGCGTCGGGGGGAGCGCCGGGCTGTACGTGCGGATGCGGCCCCTCCACGTGCTTCCAGCCCGACTCCCGCTCGGCCCGGACGTCTTCCGGGTGGCTGGAGGCCGTGGAGCCGAAGTTCCCGTAGCCCTGCATCTCGTGCGGGCGCAGCCCGCCCTCCGGGATCTCCACCTGGTCGCGTTCCTCGCGGACCTCGTAGACCGCGCCGCCGGCGGGCAGGTGCGGCTGGCTCTCCGCGGTCGGCGGCGGGGGCTCCTTGGCCCGGACCCGCTGGCCGAGCTTGAAGCCGGCGAGCAGGAAGGCGACCACGGCGATCCCGACGACCAGGAACCACACGATGTGCGTCACTGTCTCGTCCAGACTCAAGGTCATGTCCATACGCACTATTTTCCCCGATAGGGGCTGTTTCGGCCGTGAAGCCGGGAAGACCCCCTTGTCCGATCAACGTGTGACTAGCGGGCCGAATCCGGGGCAGGCGCCGGGACGACCGCCCCGAAGGGAGCCGCAAAATGCCCCGCGGATCTTCACCCGAACGAGAACGCCAGTACGAGCACATCAAGGAGAGCGCCGAGCGGCGCGGCGAGACCGAGGAGCGCGCCAAGGAGATCGCGGCCCGGACCGTCAACAAGGAACGGGCCCGGGCCGGCGAGTCCGAGACCGCGAGCAGGCTGTCGCTGGACGACATGTCCTCCGGACGGCGCGGCGGCCTGCACTCCCGTTCGGGGGCGCAGGGGCCGACGTACGAACAGCTCTACGCGGAGGCCAGGCGCCGCAACATCCGCGGCCGCTCCGACATGAACAAGACGCAGCTCAGGCGCGCCCTCGGCAGCTGAGCCGCAACGCCCCGGCGCCTACCGCAACGCCGCGGCGCCTAGCGCAGCGGTCCGTCCGAATCCCGCAGGGCCCGGACCTCGTACCCCCCGAGCACGGCCAGGATCTCCGCGCAGATCGCCAGCGCCGTCTCCGGGGGCGTCCGGGCCCCCAGGTCCAGCCCGATCGGCCCGTGCACCCGCGCCAGCTCCGCCTCGGACACCCCGGCGGCGATCAGCCCCTCGCGCCGCCGCGCGGTGGTCTTGCGGGAGCCGAGCGCGCCGACGTACGGAATCCCCAGCGCGAGCGCGCTCCGTACGGTCGGCACGTCGAACTCCGGATCGTGGCTGAGCATCACCAGGCAGGCGGCGTCCCGGCGTGCGTCCAGCAGCTTCTCGGCCTCGGCGACGGAGCCGACGAGTCCGGCCCCCCACCCCAGCAGCAGGGCCTGCGCCTCGATGATCTCGGCGAGCTCGCCGCTCCCGCCGATGACCACGTACGGGGCGGACGGGTACGCCTCCACGAACACCAGCCCGCGCTGCCCGTACAGCGCGTCCCGGCCGGGCCGCCGCGTGGCCAGCAGCTCGCCGGCCCGCCGCTCGGCGTCGTCGGCCGGCGCGTCGACGGCCCGGACCACCTCGCTCACCGCGTGCCCGGCCTGCTCGTCGAGCCGGGTCACGAGCGCGACGCCGGCGCCCTCCCCGAGCAGCTCCCACCACGCGGCGGGCACGGCCGACAGCGGCTGGAGCAGGATCTCGGCCCGCCCGCCGCAGGTCAGCTTCGCCGAGACGGCCTCGTCCGCCCCCACCGATACCTCGCACACCCGCGCGGTGGCCCCGGCGGCCATGGCCCCGGCCTCCGCCACCAGCTCGGCGTCGAAGACCCCCCGGTACAGGGCCCCGACGCACTCCCCGCGCGCGTCCACGAGCAGGGCCCCGGCCGGGTCCCGCGGTCCGAACCCCTGCTCGGCCACCGGCCGGGCCAGGAACGCGGCCCGCCCCTCGGCCGTCCACCGCCGCGCCGTCTCCACCAGCTCACGCATCGCGCTGCCCCATCCTCGTCGTCAGAGCCCGCCCCATGGCACCAGGTCAGCGGCGCACCGCGGCCTCACGGCCAACCTACGCACGCACCGCACCCCTACCCATCCCTCAAAACCCACAGACCCGGACCCACCTCCCTCGTACAGACCACCGGACGGGCCGCCGGACGGGCCGCCGCACCGGCCGACCGACTCTGACTTGCGCGCGGCCGCCGGGAGGCGTTGTTTCGAAGTACGGCAGGCAACGCCGGGGACGACCCTTGGGGATGACCCGCAATGCTCTTCACGGACCGCGACGACGCAGGTCGAAGACTCGGCACGGAGCTCGCGAGGTACGCGCCGGACCACCCCGTGGTCCTGGGGCTGCCGCGCGGCGGGGTCCCGGTGGCCTTCCATGTGGCCCACGCCCTCGGCGCCCCGCTCGACGTGATCGTCGTCCGCAAGCTGGGGGTTCCGTACCAGCCCGAGCTGGCGTTCGGTGCCATCGGGGAGGGCGGCGTACGCGTGATCAGCGAGGACATCGTCCGGCGCGGGGGGCTCCGCCCGCAGGACATCGCCGCCGTCGAGGAGGCGGAGCAGGCGGAGCTGACCCGGCGGGCCGGCCGCTACCGCGCGGGGCGGCCGCAGGAGGACCTGCGCGGCCGGACGGTGATCGTGGTCGACGACGGCATCGCGACCGGCGCCACGGCGGCCGCCGCCTGCCAGGTCGTACGGGCGCAGGGCGCGGCCCGGGTCGTCATGGCGGCCCCGGTGGCCCCGCCGGACGCGCTGGGCCGGGTGGGCGCGGTGGCCGACGAGGTGGTCTGCCTCTCCGCGCCCCCGGGGTTCTCGTCGGTCGGCCAGTGGTACCGGGACTTCTCCCAGACCCCGGACGAGGAGGTCGTCTCCCTGCTCGCCCGGTCGCCGCGCCGGCCGGCCCCGACGGAACGGGCCGAGGTGGAGGTGGCGGTGGAGGCGGCGGGCCTGCACCTGCCCGGCGACCTCACCCTCCCGCCGGGCGCGAGCGCGGTGGTGGCGTTCGCGCACGGCTCGGGCAGCAGCCGCCACAGCCCCCGCAACCGCCAGGTGGCCGCGGCCCTGAACCGGGCCGGCCTGGGCACCCTGCTGTTCGACCTGCTCACCCCGGCCGAGGAGGCGGACCGCTCGAACGTCTTCGACATCGACACCCTGGCCGCCCGCCTCGTCGCCGCCACGACCTGGCTCGGCACCCGGACCGGGGCCCCGCTGGCCTACTTCGGCGCCAGCACGGGCGCGGCGGCCGCCCTCGCGGCCGCGGCCGCCCCGGACTCGCCGGTCTACGCGGTGGTCTCCCGCGGCGGCCGCCCGGACCTGGCCGGATCCCGGCTCGCCGGGGTCCGGGCCCCCACGCTCCTGATCGTCGGCTCGGAGGACCAGCTGGTCCTCACCCTCAACCGCGAGGCACAGGCCCGCCTGCGCTGTGAGAACCGCCTGGAGATCGTCCCGGGCGCCACCCACCTCTTCGAGGAACCCGGAGCGCTCCACCAGGTGTCCGCCCTCGCCGAGCAGTGGCTCACCACCCACCGCCCCCCGCAGCCCGCGGCGAGCTGAGGAGCGGGGCCGCTCGGGTGATCGTCGCCGAGACATGGGCCGAAGGGTGATCATTCGGTCACAAAGCGTCAACAATGGCCTCGTTCGTAGCCAGAGGCGCGCGCCTGCGGGCGCGACCCCTCCCAGTCCCGTGAGGACGGTTCTCTTGAGTCATCGAACGATCCGAACCAGACGCCTGAAGTCCGCCACCATGGTCGGGGCCGGTGTGCTCGCCGTGGCGCTCAACGTCGTCCCGACCACGACGGCCATCGCCGACGCCATCCACCGCTCCGGAGCCGACAGCGCCGTGGCACTGCCCGGCCCGGCCGGCGTGGTCACGGGCGGTGACCACGGCAACGGCCGCGGCCCGCAGGGCCCCAAGGGCAAGCCGGGCCGCCCCGGCCACCCGGGCCGGCCGGGTGTCCAGGGCCCGCAGGGCTACCAGGGAGTCCCGGGTGAACAGGGCAACCAGGGCAACCAGGGCTCCCAGGGCAACCAGGGCTTCCAGGGCAACCAGGGCAACCAGGGGTTCCAGGGCAACCAAGGTAACCAGGGCTTCCAGGGCGACCAGGGGTTCCAGGGAAACCAGGGCAACCAGGGCTTCCAGGGAAACCAAGGCAACCAGGGCTTCCAGGGAAACCAGGGCAACCAAGGTAACCAGGGCTTCCAGGGTGCGACGGGCACGGTGACGACCTACGTCAACGTCTCCGACCCCGTCACCAACGGCACGTCGACCGTCTTCTGCAACCCCGGAGACCAGGCCACCGGCGGCGGCTTCCAGACCAACAACGGCATCGTGCACCAAAGCCAGCCCGTTGCTCCCAACGGGTGGCAGGCCACCACCGTCACCGTCGGGCCCAGCCAGCCGATCGCCACCTACGTGGTGTGCGTCGACACGACGCCGTAACCCTCCCCGCAGAACGGCGGCGCCCCGGGGCCTCGGCCCCGGGGCGCCGCCGTTTCCGTGGAGCGCGCACCTACACCAGCAGCGGACCGCCGCACCGGGCGGCGCCCTCCTTCATCGCGATGAGGTTGGCCACCACGTACGAGATGTCGTTCCGCGAGTGCCATTCGGTCGGGAAGTAGGTGACCAGCCGCGACGACTGGAACTTCGCCTCGATCGTCGGGACGAAGGTGCGGTACTGGTCGTCCGTGTAGTACCAGAACGAGTTCTCGTTGTAGTACGCGACGTGCGTCGGGTCCTGGTACGCGCCGCGCCCGTCCGAGCTGGGCGTCATCGTGAGGAGCATGCCGCCGGGTGCCAGCAGCCGGTACAGCTCGTTGATCAGCGGCACCTTCGAGGGCACGTGCTCCAGGAAGTCCACCGCCCGCATCAGACCCACCGAACCGTCGGGCAGGTCCAGCTTCCCGGGCAGCGTCGCGACGATGTCGACGCCCTTGCCCGGGTACTGGTCCACGCCCAGGTAGCCGGGCGGCTTGCGGTGGGCCGCGCCGAGGTCCAGCGCCAGCAGTCCGCGCCGCTGGGTCCACGCGAGGGCGTTGGCCTCGATGTACTTGTCGTACAGGACGACCGTCTCGCGCTGGATGTGCGCGTTGATCTCCGGGTCGCTCTGGGTGTTCGCGGGGTGCACCCGCTGGAGGTACAGACAGCGGTTGATGTGGTGGAAGTCCCCGAGGTGGAAGAGGCGGCACATCAGGTCCTGGTCGTCCAGGACCGTCCGCGCGGCGTCGTACCCGCCGGCCTGCTCGTAGCTCTCCTTGCGGAAGGCCCGTACGTGGTTGGGCGCGTACCAGATGTAGGAGACGTTGTGCGGGGTCGGCGCCAGCGAGACGATCTGCTGGAGCTTGCGGCCGTCGACCTCCACCTCCTCGTACTGCCAGCCGCAGGACTCGTCCCACCGGGTGTCGTCCCGGCTTCCGTCCTCGGCGATCTGCGCGGTGTTGCTGTAGACGAAGACGGCCTCGGGGTGTTCGTCGAACGCCGTGCCGAGCTCCGCCAGGCACGACTTCGCCAGCAGGTCGTCGTGGTCGAGCTCTACGAGAATCTCGCCGCGCGCGAGTTCGCAGGCCCTGCGCTTCGCCGCTCCGACGCCCTGGATCTCGTCCGCGATCACCACGCGGACCCGGTCGTCGGGCCGCTCCGGCCGCCATCGGGCGCCGCTGTTGAGCAGGACGATCCACTCCCAGTCCTGCTGGGTCTGCGCCTGCAGGGTCGCCAGGCACTCGTCGAGGAAACGAGGCCGGTGGCTGGGCGTGAAAACGGAGAACCTCGGGGTCGCGGTCGACGTCATCTGGTGCTCCCGGCTGGGGGTGTCTTTCCGCGCGACGTTACGAGGGCGCCAGGATGATGCCGCCGAATGGCAGGCGGCCTTGGCCCAAGACCACTCGAATGTACGTTTAGACCAGCCAGCCGGCGTCGCGGGCGATGCGGATCGCGTCCACGCGGTTGCGGGCCTTCAGCTTCATCACGACCGTCGTCAGGTAGTTCCGCACCGTCCCGGTGGACAGATGGAGCTCGCCGGCTATCTCGGCCGCCTCCGAGCCCTGGGCAGCCATGCGCAGCACCTCGGTCTCGCGGTCGGTCAGCGGGCTCTCCAGACCGTTCCAGGCGGCCACGGCCAGCTTGGAGTCGATGACCCGGTGGCCGGCGACCACCCGGCGGATGGCGCTGGCCAGTTCCTTCGGGGAGTCGTCCTTGAGGAGGTAGCCGGAGACCTGGGCCGCCAGGGCCCGGCGCAGGGTGCCGGGGCGGCCGAGGCTGGTGAGCATCAGCGTCCGGCACTCCGGGATGTGCTCGTGGATCTGCATGGCGGCGCTCAGCCCGTCGAGCCCGGGGAGGTCGATGTCGATGATGGCGATGTCCGGCCGGACGTCGAGGGCGGCGGCCAGGATCTCGTCCCCGCGCGACAGTTCGCTGACGACCTCCAGGTCGTCCTCCAGGTCGAGCAGGGCGACGAGCGCACCGCGCACCATGTGCATGTCTTCGGCCAGCAGGATTCTGATCACCGTGACGAGCCCCCCGTCCGCGCGGTCGATCTTGTACTTCCGATCATAGCAACCGGCCCGATCCGGCGACCGGTTGGCAGTCGGTCGGCGGCCGGTCGGCGGCCGGTGTGCGCCGTCACGTCAGGCGACGAGCCATGACCGTTCGCCCTCCGCCGGCTCGTCCGACTCGTCGAGGTCGGGATCGACGTCCCCGTGCGCGGGAACCTGCGCGACCAGCCGGAACAAGGTGCCGGGGCCCCGTTCGACCGTCAACTCCCCGCCCACCGCCCGCAGCCGGATCCCCAGATTCCCCAGGCCGCTGCCGCTGTGCGGCGAGGTGTCGCGGTAGCCCTCGGTGACGCCGTCGTTGATGACCGACAGCGTCATCAGGCCGTCCTCCTCGATGGCGGTGATCTCGCAGTGCACGGCGCGGCTGTGGCGCAACACGTTGGTGACGGCCTCCCGCAGCACGGTGGCGAGCACCGTGTTCACCGGCGAACTGACCTCTCCCATGCGGATGTCGGTCACCGCGTCGACCTCGGCGGCGCCCAGCACCGACTTGGCCGAGGCGATCTCCTCCTCCAGCGACATGTCCCGGTATCCGCTCGCCACCCGCCGTACGTCGGCCAGCGACTGGCGGGAGATGGCCAGCACGTCCTCGATCTCGTCCATGGCCCGGGCGGGATGGGCCGGGATCAGGCGGTGGATGAGCTCGCCCTTGAGCTGGATCGCGGAGAGGCTGTACCCCAGCAGGTCGTGCAGGTCACGGGCGAAGCGCAGCCGTTCGCGGGTGACCGCGGCGCGGGTGAGTTCGCCGCGGCTCTCGTGCAGGACGCGGACCAGCTCCGAAAGCCTGGTCAGTCCGAAGGTGACCAGCCCGGTCAGCAGGGTGCTCTGCGCCAGATAGATGCCGTCGAGGACGGGCCGCCCTTCCAGCAGCGGGGGCACCAGCATGCTGATGCCGACGAAGCCGTACAGGATCCAGCCCAGCCGCGGGGGCAGGAGCAGCAGCAGGGAGCCGGCGAGGAAGCCCGCCATGGCGCCCCACTGCGATTTCAGGGCGATGAGCGGCAGGTAGGTGAAGGCGACCTGGGCGCCGAGGGTCAGCGCCCTGCGGGCGGTCGGGATGCGCTGTGTGCTCGTCCGGGAGTGCAGGAGCTGGAGGGCGAAGACCGCGCCGAGGCAGCCGAAGGCGGCTGCCAGGGCGGGTCCTTCGACTCCGGCGCTGAGGATGTTCAGGGCGGTGATGCCCACGTAGCAGAGGAGCGCGGCGACGAGGATGACCTGGGCCATCCGGGGCGCGGGTAAGTCCCGGCTACGTCGCAGAATGCCCTCGACCAGGACCGCCTCCGACGGTCCGTCCGAGGACTTCAGGCGGCCAGGCATGTCAATCCCCCTTGAGCGTTCCTCTGTTACATGCCAGGTGTGAGCATAGGGGAGGGGCGTGGACAAGGGGCGTGAATCGTTCCGTCATACGAACAGCGGGACGGGGTTGAGCTGGTCGTACGGAGTGGGTTCGGCCAGTCGGCCGAGGCTCACGGGGACGTCGAAGAGCCGGCCGGACCCGTACCTCGCCCAGAAGTGGCGCAGTCCCGGTACGACCACTTTCGTCACGGGAAGTCCGAGGTCAGGTCGGCTCTGGTCGAGCACCAGCAGGTCCATGCCTTTGCCGCGGACCAGCTCGGTGATCAAGCGTACGTCGTCGAGCAGATCGGTGTTCCGGAGCGACGGCCAGTGGCCCGGCGTGCGGGTCTGCGCCATCGGATCGGCCGCCAGATATGGCTGGTTGGCGATGGTGGCCCCCTGCCACCACGACAGCGGCTCCGGGTCGGTGATCCGGTATCCGCGGCCGTCCGGCCGTACGTCGCCGACGGCGGGCAGCAGCTGCCCCAGCTCCGACATGGCCCGGCACAGCGCCACCCGGGGGTCGAAGTGGGCGCCGAAGCCGAAGATCACGTCCTCGGCGGGCTTGTCGGTCCGCCGGGACAGCGCCGCGAACACCGGAATGCCCAGGTCGGAGGTGAGGTCGAGCGCCCACACCTCCCGGTTCGTCCGGCGCAGGCCGTGGCGGATCCGCTCCACCCACTCGTCCTCGAAGGAACCGAGGTCCACCCCGGGTTGACGGGTGCGGTTATACCACCACAGGGCCACCGCGTCCCGCTCCACCAGCTCCAGGAAGCCCTGCACCAGCGCGTCCTCGGGGCTGCTGCCCGCCGCGTTGCCGTTGGAGTCGGCCCACGGCTCGTCCTCGGCGCGATCCCTTCCCCGCCCGAAGTACAGCATCGAGGTGGGGAGCAGCCGCTGGACGCCCCCGGTGAGCGACCACACCGGGGTCCAGTCGGTCGGGCGGGTCTCGTCGAACGGCGCCGGGACGTGGTGGAACCGGGAGTGCCGCGCGTTCCACCGCTCCCTCTCCGCGAACTGGCGGGAGCTGTAGAGCTGGCAGTCGTTGGGGTGCACGGCGGCCCCGCCCAGGCCGCGCAGGGAGTCGCGGACCACCGGCTCGTCCCCGCTGCGCGTACCGCTGTAGCGCTCGACCGCCTCGCACAGCGCGCTCGTACGGGCCTCCTCGGCGGTACGGCCCTTGCCGCCGCTGAGCGCGCGCAGACCGGAGCTGAGACCGGCGAAGGACGCCGACTCCATGGCCAGGTTGTGCCCGGAGGTGTACGCGTGGACGAAGTCCGGGGCGCCGGAGGCCTGCCGGATCTCCTTGACCACCCCGGTCACCGGGTCCACGAGGTGCCCGTACGTACGCAGCACCTGCGCCGGGGTCAGGGCGCGGTCCCCGCCCCCGGTCGCGGCGGCCTTGGGCCGCGACACGGGGACGAACGGCGCGCCGACCCGGCGGGCCACCAGGCCGGGGTCCCCGCAGCCCGCGCACTGCGGGAGCCGGCTCACAGGGTGGCTGGCGGTGCGCAGGCGCAGCGTGTCGAAGGTACGGATGTGGGTCTGCTCGGGATGGCGCAGCCCGGCCAGCCACTTGGCGGCCTCCAGGACGGCGAGGTTCACCGCGAGCGCCGTCCCGGCCGCCAGCCCGGCGGGCGGCCGCGGTACGGGGCCGTCCAGGCCGAGCGCGCGCCGCACCGGCACCTCCGAGTGGCGGTGGCCGCGCAGCCGTACGGCCAGGCAGTGCCAGCAGGGGCCGGAGCCGGGCCGGAAGAACGGGCCCACCCAGGGGTCCGTCCCGCACAGCTTGGCCGGCACCCACGGCCGGCCCGCGGCGCGGTGGCCGGCGTCCACGGCGGCCAGGGCGGGGGAGAGGTAGTCCTCGCACAGGACGAGGACCAGGTCGGCGGCGCCGGGGTCCGCGACGACCGCGATCCCCGACTCCCGGCAGGCCTCGGCCACCGGCCGCGGATCCAGGCCGGGCAGCGCCTCGATGGCGACGGCGGCCCGGGCCAGCCCGGCGGCGGCCACGCCGCCGTCCAGCCCGGCCAGATCCCAGTACGCCTCGGCCTCGGCCTCGGCCTCGGCCCGCGCCTCGGCGGGCGCGGCCGCCGGGGCGGTGGAGCGGATCAACCCGGCGTCGGCCAGGGAGACGAGGGCCGCCTCGGCGTCCTCGGCGCCCAGGATCCGCGAGGCCTCCTGCCGGACCGCCAGGGCGGTCCGGGTGCCGTCGAGCAGCGGTACGAGGATCTCCGCCCCGCTCCCGCTCAGGGCCGTCACCCCGCGCCGGGACACCAGGTATGCGGCGTCGCCGGGGACGACCGTCGGCCGCAGATGGGACTTGAAACCCACCAGCGCCTCGGCGGTGGCCGGAGGCGGCACGAGCGGCACGGCGGGCCGCTCACGCTCGGCAGTGCTCATGCTCCCAGCCGTCCGGCGATCGGCGCCGCCGGGCCCGTGACCTGCGTCTGGCTGCAGACGCTGAACAGGGCGTACGCGGTGTCCGGCAGGGCGTCGAGGTTCTCGATCACCAGGCCAGGCTTCGAGGGGCGGGCGGGTATCGGTACGGATCCGGTGCTGGGGCTGATACGGGCGTTGGCCGAAAGGCTGGTCATGGCGGTGGAGTTCCCTCTGCGTCGTCGTGGCGCGGGTCGGTCCGTTCACTGACGATTCTGCGAGGATCCGGTGATCGCGGGACAGTGCCCCGGTCACCAGCGGAAGGTGAAGATTTCACATGGTGCGGTGCCGCCGACACAGCTGAACGTTCAGGCCGACCAGCGGACGGGCAGCTGCCGGGGGCCGCGGATGAGGAGGCCCGTGCGCCAGCCGAGGTCGCGGGGGTCGGCGTCCAGGGAGAGGCCGGGACAGCGCGCCAGGAGCGCGGTGACGGCCGTACGGGCCTGGAGGCGGGCCAGCGGGGCTCCCAGGCAGTAGTGGATGCCGTGACCGAAGGCGATGTGCCCGCCCGCGGGCCGGCGGATGTCGAAGCGGTCCGGGTCGGGGAAGCGCGTGGGGTCCCGGTCGGCGTCGGCGAGCGCGACCAGCACCAGTTCGCCGCCCCCGGGTATCGGGGTCCCGGCGATCTCCACGGGCCCGGTGGTGAACCGGTACGTGGTGGTCTCGACCGGCCCCTCGTACCGCAGCATCTCCTCCACGGCGTTGTCGATGAGCGAGGGGTCGGCGCGCAGCGCGGCGAGCTGGCCGGGGTGGCGGAGCAGCGCGAGGACGCCCCCGGAGATCAGCTGGACGGTGGTCTCGAAGCCGGTGACGAGCAGGAGCCAGGCCATGCCGATGAGTTCGTCGGGCGAGAGCCGGCCGCCGTCCTCGTCGGTGGCGCGGATCAGGGCGCTCAACAGGTCCTCGCGGGGCCGCTCGCGCATCTCGTCCACCAGCGCGACGAGGTAGCGCGTCATCGCCGCCGTGGCGGCGGTCCTGGTGGCGTGGTCCGGGCTGCTCAGGGCCTGTTCGGCCCAGTCGCGGAAGGCGGCGCGGTCGAGGGAGGGCACCCCGAGGAGTTCGCAGATGATGCCCATGGCCAGCGGGAACGCGAGGGCCTCCACGAGGTCGGCCGCGCCGGCGGGCCGGGCCAGCATGGCGTCGAGGAGCTCGCCCGTGAGGGCCCGTACCCTCGGGGCGAGCGCCTCGACGCGGCGCGGCGTGAACTCCTTCACCACCAGCTTGCGCAGCCGGGTGTGGTCGGGCGGGTTCGAGCTCAGCAGGTTCTCGCCCGCGGAGAGCCGCGCCAGCGGCAGCGCGGGAGAGGCGTCCCGCCAGGACTTGGACAGGGAGGGCTCGGTGAGCGCGGCGCGGCAGGCCTCGTGGCCGACCACGAGCCAGGCCTCGGCGCCCTCCGGTACGCGGACGCGGTGCACCGGGCCCCGGGCGCGGAGCGCGGCGTACACCGGGTGGGGATTCCTGGTGAATTCCTCGCCGAGCGCACCGAAGTCCGCCGCGATGTCCGCCATCATGTCCACCGAGATGTCCGTTCCCATGGATCGCCCTTCCTGCCGTCGTACCGTCCGGTCGTCGTAACGTGCTGTCGCCTTACCGAGCGGGGGCGTTCCGCTTCTCGAACACCTCCCTGGCCACCCCGATGGCGTTCAGCACCCGCGGGAACCCGGCGTACGGCACCACGTGGATCAGCGTCTCCACGACCTGCGCCGGGCTCAGGCCGACGTTCAGGGCGGCGCCGATGTGCACCCGCAGCTGCGGAGCGGTGTCACCGAAGGCCGTCAGGGCGGCGACGGTGACGAGCTGGCGGCGCCTCGGCGACAGCCACGGGCGGTGGTAGACGTCCCCGAAGGTGAATTCGACGATGAACCGGCCGAGGTCCGGGGCGATGTCCTTGAGCGACTCGATGACCTCCAGGCCGTGGTGCCCGTCGATTTCCACGAGCTTCTCGGTTCCGCGCATGTAGCGGTCGCGGGTGTCGTTCATGACGGGCGGTTCGAAGGTGACGCCCCGGTTGGCGAAGACCGTCCTGGCGACGCCGACCGCGTTGAGCGCCCGCGGGAATCCCATGAAGGGCACGATGTGGATCAGGGCCTCGATGACCTCCTCGGGCTGCACGCCGACGTGCAGCGCCGCGTCGATGTGGAAGTCCAGCTGCGCGGCGGTGTCCCCCTGGGCGGCCAGCGCGGCGACCGTGGACAGCTCCCGTTCGCGCAGGTCGAGTCCCGGCCGGGCGTAGACGTCGCCGTACGCGAACTCCACGACGTAGCGGCCGAGGTCCGGGGCGATGTCCCGCAGCGAGTCGATGACGGCCGCTCCGCGCTCGCCCGAGGTCTCGTGCAGGACGGCCAGCCCCCGCTCGTAGCGGGAGTCGCCGCCGGAGGTGGCCGCGGCCGCGGCCGATGCCGGGTTCAGCAGTCCCTCGGCGAGGCCGATGCCGACGAGGGCGCCCCCGGTGAGGGTGGCCCGACGGGTCATTTCGGCGGTGCTCCGTACGTCGTTCATGGTGTGTCGTCTCCATCCATCGGTGCGAGCGGCACCCTGCCGATCGCGATGACGTTTCCTTCGCTGATGTATCCGTCCGGGTCACGCAGCGGGCCGGCCGGATCGTCGGGATCGAGGAAGGGGGCCCAGTTCCCCGGGATGCCCTCGTCCGCCGCCTGCCGGGCGAAGCGCGCGCAGGCGTTCGCGTAGAACCGGAGGGCCGCCGGGGTCAGCGGAGCGTGGTGCTCCATGAGGATCGTGCGCTGCGTCACGTCCGTCAGACCGGCCGCCCGCAGCCGGCGGTACAGATCGCGGCCGCGGAGCAACTGGCGTGCGTAGCCGGGGGAGGCGGCGGACGCCCGGAAGAAGTCGGTGATCAGGAACGGGTCCGCCGGGCGGACGGTGCTCAGCGAACCGTCCACGTCCTTGACCGCGACGAGCCCCCCGGGCCTGGTGACCCGGCGCAGTTCCGCCAGCGCGCGCGCCAGCTCCGCGTCGTCCAGGTACTGCGTCGTGTTCGCGCACCAGACGGCGTCGAACATGCCGTCCGCGTACGGCAGGTCGAGGACGCTGCCCTGCCGTACCACCAGCGGCGCGGCGCCCGGCCGGCCCCGCAGCCGCCCGGCGGCGCGCTCCACGTTCTCCGCGGCCAGGTCGACGGCCGAGATCCGGCCCGCCGCGCCGACGAGTTCGGCGATCCGGGGCAGGAACGCACCGCTGCCGCAGCCCGCGTCCAGTACGTGCCACCCGGGCCGGATGCCGACACCGTCCAGGGCGTCCCGGTAGTACGCGGCGCAGGCCTCGAAGTGCGGGTCCACGATCTCCTCGTGGGTGAACGGCAGTCCGGTGGACGTCGTGTACCCCCACGCCGCGTGATCGGCCGTCAGCATGGAGCGGCCTGCGCTTCCGCCCGTACGAGGGCCTGCGCGAGCAGCCCCGTGAGGATCTCCGCCGTGGCCTCCGGCGCCTCCAGGGGAGCGAGGTGGCCGACCCCGGGAAGGACGACGAGCCGGCCGCGCGGCAGTGCCTTCGCCGTCCGGCAGGCCTCTTCGAGGGAGACGAGCTCGTCCTCGGCGCCGATCACGACCACCGCCGGTACGTCCGCGGCCCTCAGGGTGGCCGTGGAGTCCGTACGGGCCGCGATGGCCCGCTGCGCCCAGGCGACGGACCGCGGCGGCGCCGCCAGCGCCAGGCCGGTCACCCGCGCCGTCAGATGCGGCCGCCGGGCGCGCGTGGTGGCGCCGAGCAGGGACGGCGTGGTCGCGGCGACGAGCCCGGCGCGCGCCGAGTCGTCGAGGATCGCGTCGGCGAAGCGCAGGCGCTGCCCGGCCGCCGCCGCCGAGTCGGCCGTACCCCTGGCCGCCAGCAGGGCCAGCGCCCGGACGCGGTCCGGATGGCGGCGCAGGAAGGCCATCGCCACGTAGCCGCCCATGGAGCAGCCGGCGAGGGCGACTTCGCCGATGCCCTGCCGGTCGAGCTCCCGGGCCAGGCCGTCCGCCACGAGATCGAGCGAGGGCGAGCCCTGGGGCAGCGGCGCCGAGCCGAAACCGGCCTGGTCGGGGGTGAGGACCCGGCGGCCCCGGGCGCGCAGGGCCGCGGCCGCCGCGTCCCACAGGGAGGAGTCGAGGGGCAGGGCGTGGAGCAGGACGAGGGGGAGGCTCATCGGCGTGCCGCCCACTGCGCGTCGGCGACGAACCGCCGTACGTGTTCGGGCGGTTCGCTGCCCCGCAGCCAGGCGAAGGCCACCGGCGAAGGCGGCAGGTCGTGCACCGGGACCACCTTGACGTCCGGCGGGACCACCGCGTCCAGGGACCGGAACGAGAGATGGATCGCGTACGTGCTCCTGAGCAGCTCCGTCATCGCGGTGAGCGTCGTCATGGCGTGGATCCGGCGGATCGGCCGGCCCAGCGGGGTCCGCGGCGGCACCACCAGGTTCCAGACGTGCGCCGGGAAGTCCCCGGGGCACCGGAAGCCCCCGTACTCCGCGACCTCCTCGACCGACACCGAGGCGCGGCCGGCCAGCGGGTGATGGGCTCCGACGAGGACGGCCCGCCCGTCGAAGCCGACCGGCTCGCTCACGGCGAGGTCCGGCTCCAGCGGGTCGTACTTGACGATCATGATGTCCATGGATCCGGCCCGCAGCGGGCCGAAGGGCTCGGTGACCTCGTACGGGACGTACTCCACCGACTCCGGCGCATGTCCGGCCGCCGCGACGAGGCGGGACGCCAGGTGCGTCGAGCCGTGGACGCCCAGGCGGACGGTGCGCGGCGCGGTGCCGGTGCGGGTGGGGGTGCGGGTGGGAGCGGCGGTGGGGGTCGCGGTGGGGGTTGGCATTTCAGACCTCCGTGGTCAGTCCGGCATAGGCCTGGAGCTCGTCCGGGCGGTGGACATCGGTGTCGACGCGCAACATGGCGAGCTGCGCGCCCAGGCCGGTCAGGCGCGGTACGAACCGCAGCGTCAAGCGGTCCCCGGGACCGATCAGCCCGTCCAGGACGGCCTCGGCGAGCAGGTGGTTGACGTGCACGAGCGCCTCGGTGACGGACACTCTGGCGGTGGCGATGTACAGCTCGCGGTGGGCCGGGGGACGGGTGCCCGGACGGCCGGGCACGGTCACGGTGGCCGACCGCTGCGCGGTCAGCTCGTGCGCCGCCTCGAAGGACTTGAGCAGCCGGCGCAGCGTGGCCGTCCGCGCGCCGGGCGCGGGCCCGGCCCAGGCGACCGAGTCGTCTCCGGCGACGTGGTCGAAGACGAACCGCTCGCGGAGGTTGGACGGGCTGCCGGCCAGGTAGACGGTACGGGTGAACGAGCGCCGCCACGCCTCCCGTTCCCCGGGAGCCAGCGCGAGGGCGAAGGCGCAGGTCTCGCGCACCCACCGGGGCAGGTCGAGCCGGCCGATGACGACCACGGCCAGCACCTCGTCGGCCGGGGCGGTGCGGTCGCCGTGGAGTCCGGCCCGGGCGGCCCGCAGGGCCTGCGTACTGGACAGGTCGAGCCCGTCCGCGAGCTCCGGTCGGGCGGACCGGACGCGGTCCGCCGCCGATTTGAGCAGGGCCGCGGAGGACAGGGGGAAGGGGGTCACAGGAACACCGCCGACAGGAGTGCGGGATCGGGAGCGGGGCGGCCCTTGCCGAGGAGCGAGCAGGCCAGCCGGTAGGGGTCGACGTACGCATGGCCCCGCCGGTGCCGCTCCAGCGCCTCGGCCAGATCGCCCGCACCGGTCGCGGACCCCGAGCGCCTCAGGAGCCGGGCGGCCACGGCCAGGCAGTGGCGCAGCAGGTCGTGGCGGAAGGACTGCTGCTCTCCCGGGCCGAGGGTCGCGATGAAGTACAGGCGCATGCCGAGCCGGAGCGCGTCGTCGCCGTGGCCGTCCGCGGACTCGCCCGCCTCGGCCGAGGCCCGCAGCAGCGCGCCCGCCGTGTGGCCGCGCCAGCCGCCGTGCCGGGCCGAGGTGATCTTGCCGTCGATGGGCACCCGGCCGATGGGCACCCGGCGCACCGGCGGCCCCAGGCTGGTCAGCACACGGTGCAGCAGTCGGTAGTCCGCGTCGAGTTCGCGGTCGTACAGCAGGACCACCTCGTCGTACCAGGGCACCAGCGGCAGCAGCTCGCGCAGCGCGCAGGCGAGGTAGTTGGGGCGGCCGTCCGCGGTGACGATCCGGCGCAGCGGCATCCCGTACCGGGTGAGGTCCAGGTAGACGGGGCCCCCGCAGTGCCGCTGGTCGAGGACCAGGCCCACGGCGCCGAGCCGTTCGATCATCTCCTCCAGCCGGAGGCCGGGCGGCTGGTGCTCCCGCAGGCCCGGGTCGTGCATCCCCAGCCGCTCGTAGTGCCCGGCCCACAGCCGCAGCATCCGCTCGCTCGCGGGGTGCACCCAGCCGCTGTGCTCGACGGCGTCCCGGTAGGGCCGCAGGACCTCGGCGCCCTGGCGCCGCTCCTCGGAGCGGTAGCGGACGTAAAGGTCCCCGATCTCCTCCTCGGAGAGCTGCGTGTAGTCGGTCTCCCCGTGGGTGCGGTCGAGGTACTCCCAGAAGCCGACGGTCTGTTCGGTGACGTGGTACGTGGTGTGGCTGTAGCGGTACGTCACCGCGGCGAGCGGTGCGGTGGCCCGGAACATCACGTCCGTCCACAGCAGGCCCTTGAGGTGGCTGGGGGTCAGCGGTTTGGTGGGGGTGACCGTGACCGGTGCCAGCAGGACGTTCTTGCGGGGCAGCACGTTCATCCTTCCTCCCGGTCCGGGGCGTGGGCGTGGGCGGCGATGGCTCGGCGGAGCTGCGCGTACGTCGGCGGTCGCGGGCCGGACGGCACGGAGCCGTCCGTCCCGGCCGCCCGTACGCGGGCCAGGAACTCCGGGTCGGCGAAGACCTCGGCGGGGGTGGCGAGGCCCGTCCCGATCCGGGTGGTGCCCCGCCATACGGCGCGGTCGGTGGCCGCCGCCGTGTGCGCGGCCACCCGGACCGGCCCCGGAACGGGCGGTACGGGCGGTACGGGCCGGCCGGGCCCGGGGAGCGGCGGCGCTCCGGCCGCCGCCCGCCACCGTTCGCCGCGCGACCAGGAGTCGTGCACCCCCAGCTCGTACCAGGGCCGCAGCACGCGGTCGGCCAGTTCCGCGGCGGCCAGGCCCAACCACTCGTCCACCGCCGGGTGTTCCTCGATCAGGTCCGCGAGCCGGAAGGCGTGCGCGAGGGCGAGGGACAGGCCGCGGCCGTACATCGGATCGGTGACGCAGGCGGCGTCCCCGGCCCGCAGGAGCCCGGCGACCGGACGCTGCCGGCCGGGCCCGGCGCCGCGCAGGATGTTCGGCGGCATGGCGATGGCCCGGACCGGGCCGAGCGGCTCCGCCGCGCGCTCGTCGACCCAGTCGGCCAGGTACGGCGAGAGGCGGCAGGCGGCGGTGAAGGCGGCGGGTGTGCGCAGGGCCGCCATCGCGCGGTCGCCGGGCAGGGCGCCGAAGGTGACGGCGAAGACCTCGTTGTCCGCCGGGTGCAGGACGGCGGAGTAGTGGTCCCAGATCCCGCCGGCCGCGTTGCCCCGGTTGAGCGGGCCCGGCGGCGGGCCGTCGGGGTCGCGCAGCCGGTAGAAGCGGCCGAAGGCGTGCAGCCGGCTGGGGCCGGTCAGGTCGCCCGCGGCCGGCAGGCCCGCCGCGGCCAGCCAGGACCGGGACGCGCACCGGCGGCCGGACGCGTCCACCACCAGGTCGGCGGGGATCGGCTCGCCGCCGTCCGTGACGACTCCCGTCACCCGCAGGCGCGTCGGCCCGGACGGGGCGGTCAGCACCCCGGCGACCGTGGTCCGGTGGCTGAGGGTCACCCCGGGCAGGGACTCGACGGCCCGGTGCAGTACGAGGTCCAGGACGGGGCGGCGGACGAGCAGGGTGACGAGCTCCTCGTCCCCCTGCTCCACGGGACCCGGCGGCGCCGCGGCGGTGAGATCGGCGAGCCGCGCCCCCTCCGCCAGCGCCGCGTCGAGCACGGCCGGCGCGCAGGAGCGCAGCGTGCGCACGCCGAGCGCGTTCAGGATGTGGTCGTGGCCGGCCTGGGGCACCGAGGGCCGTTCCCACAGCTCGGCGCTCTTGACGAGCGGCCCGTCCGGCGGCGGTTCGCTGCGCTCCAGGACCCGCACCCGGTGGCCGCGCCCGCCGAGCGCGAGGGCCAGGGCGAGGCCGGCGGCGGCGCCGCCCGCGATCACGATGTTCGCCATGGTCAGCGTCGCCGGCCGTGCACGAAGAACACCCGCCGTACGTCCTTCACCCCGCGCGGCGGCACCGGGTCCGGCCACCGCCCGAAATCGGCCTCGGGCTCGCCCGGCTGGACGGCGCGCACGTCGAACCCGTACCGCGAGAACAGGGCCTCCGGCTCGTCGGTGCCGAACACCCACGGGCACCCCCAGCCGGCGAAGACGTCCAGCAGGCCGCGCATGTGGGGGAGGGTCAGGGCGGCCCGGTTGACGATGTCGGCGGCGATCCGGCTGCCGGGCGCGGAGATCGCGGCGACCCGCTCCAGCATCCGGTGCGCGTCGGCCTCGGGGATGTAGTAGAGCAGCCCCTCCAGCAGCCACGCCGAGGGGACGGCGGGGTCGTAGCCGGACGCGACGAGGCGGTCCTCCCAGTCGTCGGCGGTGAGGTCGACGGCGACCGTACGGTGGTCGACCCGCGGCTCCGCCCCCCGCAGCCGCTCCGCCTTGAAGTCGAGCACCGCCGGGCGGTCCACCTCGAAGTAGCGGATGTGCCCGGGCCACGGGAGCCGGTAGGCGCGCGAGTCCATGCCGGCCGGGGCCAGCACGAGCTGGGTCGTCCCCGGGTCCTGGGCCGCCTCCTGGAGCAGGTCGTCGAAGAACCGGGTGCGGATGGCGTTGTAGTCCGGGGTGCTGGGCAGGGTGCGCGGCCGGTCGGGCGGGAAGGTCGCCGCCCGGATCTCGGCGAGCAGTTCCGGGCCCGCCTCGCCGACCAGTCCGGCGGCGTACGGGTCCTCGTACAGCCGGTCCTCGCGGCGGGTCTCGGCGGCGCGCAGGGCGGCGGTGAGCAGGGCGGTCCGTTCGACGGGGTTGAGCACGGGCATGGTGGCTCCTTGTACGGGGGTGCGGGTGCCGGACGGCCGGTGGTGCGGTGGGGTGGGGTGAGGGCGGTCAGGCGAGCGGGGTCCGGGGGTCCCGGGTCAGGCGCTCCCAGAGGGCGTCGTCCTGCCGGAAGAGGCGGTCCTTGACCTGCGTCGGGCGGATGCCTTCGGCGACCGCCTCGTGCCAGTCGCGGTCGAACGCCTCGGCGTCCAGCAGGCGTACGGCGGGCGCGGCCAGCCGGCCGGCCGACCGGGCCTGCGCGTACCCGGCGGACTGCGCCGCCAGGCAGCGGTCCAGGGCGGCGGTGAAACGTACGGTCTCGGCCGCGTGCCATGGGCTGCGCGGGGCGATCGCGAACACGTAGCGCGGGGCCCCGTGCCCTGCCGGGCCCGCCGTCGTACCGGCCGCCGGTTCGACCCGGCACGCCACGTTGCGCAGCGCGAGTCCGCCGGAGCCCAGGGCCGTGTGCAGGGCCCGGACCACCTCCGCGTCCCGCAGCCGCTCACCGGCCGCGTCGGACCGGCCGCCCCGGCCCGCGTACTCCAGCCGCGGGACCCCGCCGGACATGTCCACGACGCGGACCACGTCACCGACGGCGTACCGGTACAGCCCGCCGACGTGGCTGAAGACCACGTGGTAGTCCCGGCCGGCTTCGAGCTCGTGCGGCAGCAGCGTGGCGGAGTCCGGGGCGAGGTCCTGATCGGCCGGCACGAACTCGTACACCGAGGCCGACGCGACGAGGCTGCCGGCCGAGGCGTGCCGGTCCAGCGCCACGCCGACCGGGCCCTCCGAGGCGGCCACCGGCGCCGGCAGCACGGTGACGCCGGGGCCGAACTCCTCCCGCAGTGCGGGCAGGTACAGCGATGCCACCCCGGTCGTCCAGCAGAAGATCGCCCGCAGCCGGGGCCACACGTGCGCGGGCCGTACGGTGCCGAAGTACTCCGCGAGGCGTTCGAGTTCGGCGGCCCGCTCGGGGTCCGGCGCCCGGTGCGGCAGGCCGCCGAGGGTGCCGTCCCGTACCTCCTTCACGATCCGCGGCCACCACAGGTTCAGCTGGTACGGGACCGCGGAGACCATCGCCGGATTGATGCCGATCAGCGCCCGCAGATCGCTCTGCACCGCCAGCCGGAGCCGCAGGTACGCCCGCTCCAGGTGGTCACCGGGCTCGGTCGGCACCGGAAGCACCGCCCAGGGTGCGCCCGTGCCGGGTTCGGCCGAGAGGGGTTCGCCGAAGCGGGCCCCGAAGTCCACCTGGCTGGCGCCCACATGGGGCCGGCCGTCGCCCGTGGTGGGCGGTGCGCTCAGCGGATCGTGCTTGAGGTTGAGAACGGCGTCGGGCCGGTCCAGTACGTCCGGGAAGTGCTCGATCAGCGGGGCCCAGGCCGCGAAGTAGAACGGCATGAAGGTCGTCCGCATGAAGCGCGGGGTGACGGGCACCTTCTTGTGCGCCCCGGTGCTGCCGCTGCTGGTGAAGTAGACGGCGGGCGCGTCGGCCGACAGCAGGTTCCGCTCCCCGGCGGCCGTCCGCTCGATGAGGGCGGCGTGGTCGGCGTAGTCGCGTACGGGCACGGCCTCCCGGAAGTCGTCCACCGTGAGGACGCGGCCCAAGCCGTGCCGCCTGCCGAACCGGGTGGAGGCGTTGAAGCCCACCAGATCGGTGAGGACACGCTGCTGCATGCCGCGCAGATCGGCGTGCTCGGCGGCCAGCCGCTCGCGCGCGGCGAACACGCGCTCGCGGTAGCGGCCGGTGTGGCCGGGGGTGTGCCAGACGGATGAGGCGTTCATACGGACAGCACCTCCCGTACGGCTTCGGCCGCCCGGTCGGCGTCGGGCTGCTCCGGCAGCATCGTCACCGGCAACTCCCGCACCTCCTCCAGCAGCAGCTTCCGCAGATTCCGCTGGTAGCTCTCGAACTCCGCCCAGCTCCCGTCCTGCCCGTCGTACTCCAGGGCGTTGAGCCGTGCGCCGTCTCCCCTGCGGCGCCAGGCGGACTCGGGCGAGACGTCGAGGAAGACCACCCCGCTGGGCTGCGGGAAGGAACGCCACCAGGAGTACATCCGGCTGTCCCGGACCCCTGCCATCCGGCACTTCGCCAGGATCTTGTAGTAGTACGAGTCCACGAGCACCGGAACCCGCGGGTCCGTCTCCCTCACCTGGTCCCGGAGGTGGACCACGGCCGTCTGCAGCACACCGGCCATGAAGTCCACCGAGTACGCGGTGCCGAGGCCCGGCAGCAGATGGTCGTGGACGTCCTGCCGCAGCCGGGTGATCAGGGCGTGCTCGGGTGCGACGAACGCGCGGTCCGTCGACACCAACCGCCACTCGGGCAGCATGGGCGCCAGACGCCGCATGGCCGAGGACTTGCCGGCCCCGTCGGGACCCAGCAGCACGTGGAACCGGCGCCCGCTCATCGGACGGCGATCGTCTCGGGGCGCCGCTGGGAGCGCCGCGCCAGGCGCTCGCGCAGCTCGGCGTCCTCGCCCACGGCCACGGGATGCCCCACGAGTTCCAGCATCGGCAGGTCGGAGACGTGGTCCCCGTACGCGAAGCAGTCGCGCGGGTCGACGGCGGGCCGCGCCGCCAGGTGGGCGAGGACCGCTGCGCGCTTGCCCTCGCCGATGACCGGGGTACCGACCTCGCCGGTGTAGATGCCGTCCTCGATCAGCGGGCGGGTGCACAGGACCGTTTCCGCGCCCAGCTCGCGCGCCAGCGGTTCCAGGAGGGGCGGGAACGAGCCCGAGACCAGGACCAGCGGCGCGCCGGCGGCCCGGTGGCCGCGCAGGGCCCGGAGCGTGGAGTCGATGTAGAAGCCCCGGGTGGAGGCGGTGCGTTCGGTGAACCACTCGTCCGCCAGCCGCGTGAGCGACTCCACGGACTCGCCCGCGTAGTGGCTGTAGTAGAAGCGGTTGATCTCCTCGCGGGGCGCCCCGTCGGCGGCCCGCCGGCCGATCACCGCCGTGATCCGCTCGTACTCCTCCTCCCCGGCGACGCCGTGCCGGCGCACCAGCCGGTAGTGGAGGAAGTCGAACATGCTCTTGACGGTGATCAGCGTCTCGTCGACGTCGCTGAAGACGATGTACGGCCCGGGCGTGTGCTCGGTCATGACGTACGGACCTCCGCGCGCGCCGGAGCCGCAGCCTCCGCGGCGGCCGCCGCCGCGGCCAGCGCCACCCCGTCCTGGAGGGACCGCTGCGCCGCCCGTGTCTCCTTGGCGTGGGAGACCTGGGTGTCGAAGGCGGTGAACCGGACCTCCATGCCCGCCGTCTCCGACCCGCCCTGGCTCACGGAGAGTTCGCAGTGGAAGGTCATCCGGGTGCGGTGCGGGGTGCGGTGGGCCAGGACCCGGCAGCGCACCACCGCGGGGAGCGGGAAGAGGAAGTTGCGGTACCGGGTGGCGAAGGAGTCGATGACGAAGTAGCTGCTCCCCACCGCCTCGGGCGGCAGGTAGAACTGCTCGGCCACCGCGATGAACATCTGCCGGCCGGCTTCGGTGGCCAGCATCCCCTGCATGTGCTGCCCGGTGAGGTGGTCGGACATCACCTCGTTGTCGCCGTCGACCAGCAGGTCCGCCTCGTACCAGTCGGCGCCGACCGGACGCGGCGCGGAGATCAGCACGTTCTCGGGACGGTGTTTGTGGGCGATCTCCCGGCCGGCGCGGGTGTGCAGCGCCTGGTCGTCGATGACGACCAGGTCCGCGAGCCCGCGCCGGGCCAGGGTGTCGCGTATGAACTGGACGTCGAACAGGGAGACGCCCTGCCCCACGCTCACGCGGACCCCGTCGGCGTCGGCGTCGGCGTCGGCGTCGACGGCGCTGTCGGGGCCGTCGGGGAAGGTCCCGTTCCTGATCAGGCGGGCCAGCTGGGAGACGGTGAACACGCCTTCGTGGTGGGCGAACTCGGCGAACACGTCGCCCACGAGGAACAGCGTGCCGGGCTTGGCATCGGTGGCCTGGGACGACTCATGGGGCATGGGCACGGACATGGCTTTCGACCTTTCCTGTTCGGGTGGTGGTGGGGGTCAGGTCATTCGGTCAGGCGCCGGCTCAGCACCGGGAACTCCGGGTCGCTGCCCAGGGCCCCGCCCTCCGTCCAGCGGTTGCGCGGCACCTCCTGGACGTAGACCGTGATCTTGTCCAGGGGGGCTCCGGTGACCTTCCTGACCGTTCGGGTCAGCTCCTCCATGAGCTCCCGGCACTGGGCGTCGTCCTGGCCGTCCCAGGTGGTGACGGAGATGATGGGCATGGGATGGAACCTCTCAGGGTGTGGTGCGCAGGTCCTGGAAGGACGGGCCGCGCAGTTTGAGGTGGGCGTGGATGTCCCCGCCGAGGCCGAACTCCCCGATGGCGCCGCCGTAGCTGCGCTGGTAGCTCATCCACAGCACGACGACGTTGATGATCCGGTTGGCGCCGGGCAGCTCCGGGTCCGGGAACGGGTCCGGCATCGTGGCGTGGTAGCGGCCGGAGCCGTCCTCGTCGGTGACGAACACGTTCGGGACCCCGAGCGGTCCCGGCCGGGTCGGGCCGGCCGGATCCAGGTCGCGGGCGCGCAGCGACATCACCGTGTAGACGCTGTTCGGTACGAGACGGGAGAAGTCGAAGTCGAACGTCCCGGACCGGCCGTCCGGGGTGACGGCGACCTCCAGGGTCCCGCTCGCCTCCATCCACCGGCCGAAGGTCACCGGCTCGACGACCTTGGGCCCGTCCTCGGCCCGCAGGTCCGGGATCGGCACCTGGTGGAAGGCGTGGCTCGGCCGCTCGACGCGGGCGGCGTCCGGCAGCTGCTCCGGCGCGAACACCATCGGGTAGTTGTTGCACGGCAGGGGCAGCGGCAGGGTGTGGAGCACGAGGTCCCGGTCCGCCCCGCCGGGGTCGGTGTCCAGTTCGCGCACCACCGTGTAGGGGGCGAGGCGGCCGAACTCGGGAACCGGGCTGGCCGGTGAGACCACGGCCGCGCCCCACTCGGGCGCGGCCCCGCCCGCGGCGGTGGGCCGGTTGACCATGCCCACCACCACGAAATTGCCCTCGCCGTCCATGACCTCGCTCGGCGGGTAGAGCGGACCCTGGGTCGTCAGGGCGAGCTCGTACGTCTCCGTGCGGTTCGGGGTCGCGAGCCCGGCCGTCGTACGGGCCGCCGTACGGGTCTTCGTAGCGCTCTCAGACATCGGCGCGCTTGTAGACGCGGGTGTACAGGCCGCTCTCGCCGCCGACGATGTAGCGGTCGCCCGCCTGGCGGACGATCTCCTGGTACTCCGGCGACGTGAACACCGCCTGGTACTCGGCCGGCTCGACCTCGAAGCCGGACACGAACATCACACCCGGCTGCGAGCTGATCAGCGAGTGGTAGGCCAGGAACGTCTTCACCTCGTCCGCGCGCCGGACGACGTCGAAGATGGTGTTCTCGCGCCACTCGCGGTACGCGGTGTACTGGCTGGGCTTCACCTCGATGTAGCGCAGCTGCACGTAGGGGGTCTGCGGCAGCGGGTCGGCGGTGTCCTTGGGCGCCTCGACGAACTCCAGGAGGTGGCGCCGGAAGTCCGTGACGAGGTCGCCCGACACGGCCTCCCAGAGCTGCTTCCAGCCCGCGTTCAAGCCGTCGAGCTCGGAGAGCTCCTTGACCGGCGTGATCTCCAGGACGTTGCCGTCGTCCACGCTGACGTACAGCGCGCGGCCGGCCACCGGCTCCTTCCGGTTCAGCCGGCTCCACTCGGCGAGGACCTGGTCCAGCCGGCCGGGGGCCACGGCTACTTCATTGAGGACGAGCAGGGTGGAAGACATGGGTGTGCCCTTTCGATGAAAACGTGAATTCGGAAATGGGGGGGAGGGGAAGGGGGAGAGGGAGGGGGAGGGGGGAATTCCTCAGGCGACGGTGACGCCCTTGGACGCGATCACCGCGGCCGCCTCCGCGACAGTCTGCTCGGGGACGAGTTCACCCATCTCGATCTCGACGCCGAACGTCTTCTGCAACCGCAGTGCCAGTTCCTCCAGCAGCAGCGAGTCGATCTCCATCGCCTCGAACGTGGTGTCCGGCGTGACGTCCGCCGTCTCCACGTCCAGCTCGCCGAGGACCGTGACCACCCGGGTGACGATCGAAACATCCATGAGAATCCTCCGTGAATCACTTGGAACGCCGACTTTCGCGTTGCGGGATCGGAGCTGGTGAATTCAGCGGATCGAATTTCCTCCGCGTCCCACGGATTCATCATGGGATCCGGGAACGGGCGGAGGAAGTGTCTCCTGATCATGGTGGTGCGAACACCACCGGCATGGGAATCAGGCGGCCTCGGCATGGCAGCCGACCAGTTCGCGCGGACGCGCGGCCGATTCCGCCCCGGGCCGGGCGACATACAGGGTCAGCAAGGACTCGGGGCTCTCCGGCACGCTCATCACCACACGGTCGAAGACCCGCACCCCGGCCTGCGGGAGCGCGATCTTGCGCCGGCTCTGGTTCGGGCCGACCACCTCGTGACAGTCCCACAGCGTGGCGAAGCGCGGGCTGCGCTCGCTCAGCCGCTCGGCGATCCGGCCGAATTCCCGGTCCTCCGGGAAACGGGCCGACTGCGCCCGGAACTGGGCGACCAGACCGCGCCCCACCTCGTCCGCCTCGGGGTACTTCTCGCGCGTCGACGGCTCGGTGAAGAACTTCAGCACGCAGTTGTCACCGCGGGCGTCGATACGGAACAGGGAGCGGGCCGAACGACTGGCCAGTTCGATGCGCCCGTACCGGTCGGTGATGTACGCCGGATTGCGCGACCACCCCTCGACGAGCGCGTTCATCCGCGCGTACTCGCTGTCCCACCGGCGGCCCGCCGTGGGCTGCGGCGGATTGTGGCCGGCCAGCCGGTAGAAGTACGTGCGCTCCACGTCCCCGAGCCGCAGCGCATTGCTGACCGCATTCACGATGCCTTCGGAGACGTTGATGTCCCGGCCCTGTTCGAGCCAGGTGTACCAGGACACCCCGACCCCGGCCAGAGCCGCGACCTCCTCGCGCCGCAGCCCCGGCGTACGTCTGCGCTCCACGTTCACCAGACCGACTTCCTCCGGCGTGATCTGCTCCCTGCGCGCCCGCAGGAAATGCCGCAGCCGCGTCCGCCGTAAAAGTCCTGATACCGGAGGGGATGCAGTCGTCTGCATTCCTCGACCTCTTTCTCTTTCCGACTGAAGAAAATTTCGGTGCGGTGCGCCCGGCCGGCAGGCCCACCGATGGTGGTGGCACCACCCCGATCGAAAGACACTCCCTCCCGCCGGAATCGCCCGCCACACTGGCGGCATGTTCCACACAGCGGCGAACATCCCGGCTGCCAGGGCGGCGGGTACGGCGGAGAGCATCCCTGCGAAGAACGAATCGACCCGGCTGCGCCTGTTCTGCTTCCATCACGCGGGCGGCAGCGCCTGGTCCTTCTCGGGCTGGGGGCAATGGCTCGGCCGCGGGGTGGAGGTGGTGCCGGTGTCCATGCCCCCCAGGTCGGTGCCCGCGGCCGGCGTCCCCGGTGCCGTCAGCACGATGGACGACCTCGTACGCGAGGTGACAAGGCAGCTGACCCCCTTCCTCGACGAGCCCTACGCCTTCTACGGACACAGCATGGGAGCGCTGGTCTCCTACGGCGTGGCACAGCGGCACATCGCCGCGGGACGGCGCCCGCCCGCCTGTTTCGTGGCCGGGGCCCACCGCGCGCCGCATGTCCAGGCTGCGCCCGACCTGACCGTAGGGCTATCGGATCGAGCGTCCCTAGAGCTGTTGTTGGGTCTGGGTGGAGCCGGTCGGCTGCTGCGGGAGAACCCCGTCCGCATGAGCACCGTCGTACAACGGCTCCGCGAGGACCTGCGGGTATGCGGTACCTACCGGCATCCGGAGGCCGGCCACCGGCCGCTGCCCTGCCCGGTCCACGTACTGCTGGGCAGCCGCGACCCGCTGGTGCCCGCGGCGGACGCCGAGGCGTGGCGCGTGCACGCGGGCGGGCCGTTCTCCTTCCGCACCCTCCCGGGGGGCCACTTCTTCAACCGGGAGCACAAGGAGCTGTTCTTCGCCGAGTTGGGGCACATCCTCGGGGCGGTCGAAAACTGAAGCCGTGTGATTCCCGCCGCTGACACCGCGTGGGGGTGTGACCTACCTTCGGGCGGTATGGACGCCATGCCGTTAGGGACCGACCGCAACGACCGCAACGACCGTACCGACCGTACGAAGAAGAAGCGCACCGAGCTGGCGCACTTCCTGCGGAGCCGCCGAGCGGCGCTCTCCCCCGAGGACGTCGGACTGGCGACGGCCGCCCGGCGCGCCCGGGTCGGGCTCCGCCGAGAGGAGGTCGCGGTCCTGGCCGGGGTGAGCGCGTCGTGGTACGCGTGGCTGGAACAGGGCCGCCCCATCAAGGTCTCCGACGGGATACTCGACGCGATCAGCCGCGCCCTGCGCTTCAGCGAACGCGAGCGGGTCCACCTGTACCGGCTCGCGGACGCCAACCCCCCGCTGCCGCTCTCTGCTCCGGACCTCCCGGATTCCGGACTCTTCCAGCGGATGGTGGACACCCAGCTGTTGGGGCCCTCCTGCGTCATCGACCGGTACTGGGAGGTCCTCGCGGTCAACGAACCGGCCGCCGAGGCGCTGCTCCTGGGCCGCGACGGCAACGACAACTTCCTGACCAGCCTGTTCACCGGATCCCACGGCCGGCGGTATCTCAACCGGCCGCAGCTGGCCCGCCGGATGACGGCCCGGTTCCGCCTGCAGTCCTCGTACGGGGCCGACGATCCGCGGTACGAGGAGATCGCGGACGAACTGGCGGAGAACGACCCGCGGTTCGCCGAGTTGTGGGAGCGCCACGAGGTCGAGGAGTTCGTGCCGACGACCGTGGAGGTGGACCACCCCCACGAGGGCCGCGTCTCCTTCGTCCTGTTCACCATGGACCTGGACGAAGCCGCCGGCACCCGCCTCCTGGTGTACCTCCCGCCGGGCGCCGCCGGGCCCGTGTCGGCCTGGTCGTAGGGGACGGACGCGAGGGTGGTGGTCCCACCACCACCGGCGGCAGGCTCTGGCTGGGTTCCGGCCGCCGCCACAGAATCGTCGGGTGGCCTGCCCCCGCGCGGAGAGCGGCCCGTTCCACCGTGCCCGGTAGCGGAGTCCCGCACCGGCGACTATGGAGGCCTCCCTTGACTCATGCGACTGATGCCGTTGATGCCATTGATGCGTCGGGCCACGGCCGGACAGCGGTCCTCACCGGGCTCGGGACGTTCGTCCCGCCCCGCGTCGTGACCAACGAGGAGCTGTCCCGGACCATGGACACCTCGGACGAGTGGATCCGCACCCGTACGGGCATCACCCAGCGGCACTGGGCCGACCCGGGGACCGCCACCGGCGACCTCGCCGTGGCGGCGGGCGAGCGGGCGCTGAAGTCGGCCGGCTCCGGGGACGTCGACCTGGTGGTGCTCGCCACGACCACTCCGGACCACCCGTGCCCGGCGACGGCTCCCGAAGTCGCCTCCCGGCTGGGCCTGGAGGGTGTGCCCGCGTACGACGTGGCCGCGGTGTGCAGCGGCTTCGTCTACGGACTCGCCTCCGCCGCGGGCGCCATCGCCGCCGGCATCGCGGAGCGCGTCCTGGTCATCGGCGCCGAGACGTACTCGACCATCCTCAACCCGCAGGACCGCACCACGTCGGTCATCTTCGGCGACGGCGCCGGAGCGGTGGTGCTGCGGGCCGGTGACCCCACCGAGCCCGGTGCGCTGCTGGGGTACGACCTGGGCAGCGACGGCTCGCTGAAGGACCTGATCATCGTCCCGGGCGGCGGTTCGCGGCAGCGCTCGGCGTCGGCCGCGGCCGACGGGCCCGAACCGGATCCTGCCGACGCGTACTTCACCATGCAGGGCAAGTCCGTCTTCCGGCACGCCGTGACCCGTATGGCGGCCTCCTCCCAGACCATGCTCGACCGCGCCGGATGGGCGGCGGATTCGGTGGACTGGTTCGTGGGCCACCAGGCGAACGTACGGATCCTGCACGCCGTGGCCGACCAGCTCGGGATGGCGCGGGAGCGGACGGTCGTCAACCTCGACCGCGTCGGCAACACCTCGGCCGCCTCCATCCCGCTGGCCCTCGCCGACGCCGTCGCCGGGGGCCAGGTCACACCGGGCGACCGGGTGCTGATGAGTGCCTTCGGCGGCGGCGTGACCTGGGGCTCGACGGCCCTGGTCTGGCCCGACATCACCGCGTACTGACACGACCAACCCCCAGAGTCGGCCGCCGGTCACCGTGACCGGCGGCCGACGCCGTACGTACGAAGAACGCAAAGCGAGGAGTACCCCATGAACATCGGCATCCTGGGCGCGGGCAACATCGGCCGCCCGCTCGGCCGGCACTGGGTGGCGGCCGGGCACCGCGTGACGTTCGGCTCCCGGGACCCGGGCCGGCTCGCGTCCTTCGTCGAACCGCTGGGCGAGCGGGCGCGGGCCGCGACGTACGCCGATGCGGCCCGGGCGAGCGACATCGTCCTGCTGTCCGTCCCGCACCCGGCCCTCGACGGCCTTCTGGACCAACTGGCGGGCCCGTTGGCCGGAAAGACCGTGATCGACGCCACCAGCCCGATCGGCGTCTCGGGGGACGGACTGTTCATCTCGGTGCTCGGACCGGGCATCACCCGGGGGAGCCGGACCGCCGAGCGGCTGCCCGACAGCGCGCTCACCCGTGCGTTCTGCCACTTCCCGGACGAGCTGCTGTGGTCGCGCGGCACCGGGCAGCGGCACTTCTGGGGCGTGGGCACCGCTGCCGACGACCCCGCGGCCCGGGAGGTCACGGAAACCCTGGTGCACGACGCCGGTTTCGTACCGGTCCACGTCGGCGGGCTGGCGGAGTCGGCCGCCCTGGATCCCGGCGGCGCGCTCTTCGGCCTCGCCTCCACGGCCGCGGGCCTGCGCGCCGCGGCCGGCCTCTGACGTACGACGGGGACCGCCTGCCCCCTCCGGCCGGAGCCGGACGGGGCAGGCGGTCCCGTTTCCCACGGACCCGTCCTACGTACCCGCGATCACGCGGTGGGGGAGGATCCGACCTTCTCGCCCGCGCCGCGGACCGCGAGGGGCCGGGGCTCGGCGGCGGGAAGGGCGGCCGCCACGAGCTTCTTCTTCGGGTTCGACCAGCGCCGCGTGATCGGCCGCTCGACCAGGGTGTACAGCGCCCACGAGGCGAGGATCGCGACGCCCATGGCCAGCGCCATCAGACCGACGGCCGCCGGATTCGAGTACGAGTGGCTGCCGAGCAGCTTCCACACCGCGACCATCACCGTGTAGTGCACCAGGTAGAAGGCGAACGAGATGTCGCCGAGCCAGACCATCACGCGGTTGCGGAAGAGCGTGAACCGGCCCTCGTCGTCCGCGATGGCGCCGGCCGCGATGAGGAGGGCGGCGGGGACGACGCAGACCGCGCGCGTCGCGTAGATGGGCGGTACGAAGTAGCCCAGGGCGAAGGCGGCGGTGAGCAGGACGCCGGACCAGACCATGCCGATGTTGCGCCAGCGTCCCGCCATCACGGAACGGGCCACGAGGATGCCGAGGGCGAAGTCCAGTACCCGGGGCAGCGGCAGGATGTAGGAGAAGAAGTACTGGTTGATGGAGGTGTCGGGCTCGGTGGGCATCATCGCCCCGGCCGGGACCAGCAGCGTGGAGAGCAGCGGCGTCGCGACGATTCCGGCGACCACGCCCACGACCCAGAGGTTCAGCCGGTGGGCCGGGATCTTCTTGATCCAGTGGAGCAGGACGGGGAAGAGGAGGTAGAAGACCGCCTCGACGCCCAGGGACCAACCGGCCGGGTTCACCCCGAAGTTGATCGCGAAGTCCGGGTACCAGACCTGGACCATGAAGAGGTTGAGCAGGCCGGTCGTCATGTCCGTGATGGGCGCCGCGAACACCAGCATGGCCAGCGCCCAGGCGATCACGTAGTTCGGGACGATCTTGAGGAAGCGACGCCGCCAGAAGCGCGGCGCGGTATCGGTGTCTCGGGCCGACCAGGTCAGTACGAAGCCGCTGAGCACGAAGAAGAACGTGACGCCGACGGCGCCTACGTGGGCCACGGCGTCGTAGTACGTCGTGACCGCCGAGCTGCTGCTCAGCCAGGGGACGCCCAGGAAGCCCAGGAGTGCCGCGTGGTACAGGAACACCACGAAGGCGGCGGGAAAGCGCAACCCGGTCAGCGTGTCGAGGCGGGTCACCCGGGTACGCATTCTGTCCGTCGACACGTTGCTGCTCCTTCGGAAGAGGGATGCTGGGAAAGACGTTCGGAAAGCTACCCGAGAAACCGCTGAATTGCCGGGGCGTGCTTATCCAGTTGGTGCCACCACCAGGAGCCGGAGGCACTTCCTCCGCAGATGTGCGAGCGGGAGAATTCACCGACGGAAACTTTTCTGTATTTCTCGCTTCGCGCATATTCCTCGACCCGGGAGCACCCATGTCCACGAGCGTGACCAGTCAGAGCGGCACGACGCCCTCGGTGGCGAAAGACCCGACCCTGACCCCGACCCCGCCCCCCGCGGCCGCGCCACCGGGCTCGCCCTGGCGGTCCTGGCTGGCCGTGGTCGGACTGGCCCTCGGCGTCTTCTCGTTCGTCACCACGGAGACCCTGCCCATCGGCCTGCTCCCGTCCATCGCCGAGGGCACGAAGGTCTCCCTCGGCTCGGCGGGCTTCCTCGTCACCGGCTTCGCCGTGCTCGCCGCGGTGACCGCCGCACCCCTGACCGCGCTCACCGGCCGCGTGGACCGCAAGTGGCTGCTCGTCGCCCTGATGGTCCTCTACGTCGCCGGCAACTTCATGGCCGCCGCCGTCTCCGGCTACGCGCTGCTCCTGACCGCCCGCCTCATCGTGGCCCTGGCGCACGGGGTGTTCTGGTCCATCGCCGTGTCGATCGCCGTACGCCTGGTCCCCGAGCGGCACGCCGTCCGCGCGACCTCGGTGGTCCTCGGCGGCATCTCCCTCGCCTCCGTCGCGGGCACCCCGCTCGGCACCGCCGTCGGCCAGTCCGCCGGCTGGCACGCGGCCTTCGTCTGCGTCGGCTTCCTCGGCTTCCTCGTCCTGGCGGCGAGCCTGCTGTTCATGCCCGCCCTGCCCGCCAAGGGCAGCGGCAGCCTGGCCGCGCTCCTGCACGTACTGCGCCACCGCGCGCTGCGCGTCGCGGTCGGCGTCACCGCGCTGATCATGAGCGGCCACTTCCTCGCCTTCACGTACGTGGCCCCGTTCCTGCAGGAGGTCACCGGCGTCCGGCCGTCCCTCGTCGGCGCACTGCTGCTGGTCTTCGGCGCGGCCGGACTGGCGGGGAACTTCGCGGCGGGCGCCGTCGTCGGCCGGGCCCTGCGGGCGAGCATCATCGCCTGCACCGGACTGCTGGCCGTCGTCATGGGCGTGATGTACGCGGGCGGAGCGAGCGGCCCGCTCGTCATCACCCTGCTGGTGTGCTGGGGTGTGCTCTACGCGGCGCTCCCGGTCGCCCTGCAGACCTGGGTCATGCGGCTCGTCCCCGAGGAGAGCGAGGCCGCCTCGTCGCTGTACGTCGCCGCCTTCAACGGGGCCATCGGCGTGGGTTCGTTCATCGGCGGCCTGATCATCGACTCCAACGGCCCGCGCCTGGCGATGGCCGTGGCCGGCGCCTTCGCGCTCGCCGCGATGCTGATGACCGCTGCTTTCGGCCGGACCGGGGGAGAGGCGCCGAAGCCCGTCCGTTCCTGATCACGACGCGTCCGTACATCCCGACCTGGCCCGTATGAGGGGCCCTTGGGGACGGCGTGAGGAATTCATGGTGGCCGTATGGCTCACGACCTGTCGTGAGGCTCGGGCGCGCGGCCATACTCGTGAAACCCTCCGCCCGGCTAGAGAGGTGCAACATGCGGTATACGACCGGGGGTGTCCAGACCTTCCATCTCTGGTCGCTGTCCGAGGACGTGATCGTCGATCAGGGGGCCGGCGGCGACGTACTCCTGCTCACAAGCCGCTGGGGCCAGGACCGGCTCGACCGGCCCAGCCCGGCGGTACGCGAGGTACTGCGGAGGATGGAGCTCGGGCCGGTCCTGCTGGCCAATGCCCTGAGCGAGCCCGAGGAGCAGTGCCCGTTCACCCTGCCGGCGCTCAGCAAGCTGTCGCACCTCGTGGTGCGCACCCTCGGCGTGGACGACCTGAAAGGGCCGCTGCTGTCCGTGGTCCCGCTGTCGTCGGCGGCGTCGTTCGTCCTGATCCGGCCTGCCGGTGAGCGCCGCGTATGCCTGCCCCGGCACGTGGCCTTCACCGTGCCGGAGTCGGGCACCGGATGCGTCCTGGAGTCCGAGCGCTCCCCCCACCGCGTCGTCCTGCACCGGCAGGAGGCGGCGTGGGTGGCGATGACCCTCGCGTGGCCGACCACGCTCACCGCGGTCTCGGCCGCGTTGCCGCTGCCGCCGCAGGTGACCGAGGACATCATCGGCTATCTGGCGGCCGCCGGGCTGGTGACGTCGGTGGACGAGTCCGCATAGCGGTGTGGTGGCTCAAGGGACGCTGGGGTTCCGGCCGAGTTCCCGTCCAGACGATTTCAAGCCACTTCGCCCATAGTGCGGCGCATGCAGCGGGAAAGTCCCGTAACTGACTCGACGGAGTGGCCATCATGCTGGACACGGATACCTTCCGTAAGGTTTTCGGTTCCTTTCCGACCCCTGTCGCGATCGTCACCGCACTCGGCGAGGGCGGCGAACCGACCGGCTTCACGTGCAACGCGTTCTCCGCCGTCTCGGCGGCGCCGCCCCTGCTCCTGCTGTGCGTGGGCAAGGGTTCCCGGACCTTGCCCGCGATCCTCGCCTCCGGGGTGTTCGCGATGAACTTCGTGGCCCACCGGGGCCGGGACAAGGCCCTGACCTTCGCAGGGAAGGCGGCGTGCAAGTTCGACGAAGTGGCCTGGCGCGGCGGGCTGGCGGGCGTTCCCGTGCTCAACGAGGACGCGGTGGCCTACGCCGGCTGCACGCTCGTGGAGACGGTGGAGGCCGGCGACCACCTGCTGCTCATCGGGCGGATCGACGAGAGCGAGACCTTCCCGGGCGCGGCCGCCCTGTACCAGCAGGGCGAGTTCGGCCGGTGGGAACCGGACCGCCGGCTGGCCGTCCAGCACTGACGCAGCGACGAAGCTCCTGGCGGACACGGTGTCTGCCAGGAGCTTCGTCGTTCGTACGGCGCGGCCGTATCGCCTTGTGGGGGGCGGCGCCGGCTAGGCGGAGAGTGCATGCAGGGTGGAGGAAGGGGCCTGCAGGCCGGTGTCGTTGGCCAGAATGGCCTGGTGCAGCCGCTGGAGCCGCGGCGACGGTTCGACCCCCAGCTCATTGATGAGCGCGTGGCGCAGCGCCTGGAAGGCGTCGAGCGCACGCCACGGGTGCCCGGCCCGGTACAGGGCGGTCATCAGCTGGGCGGACAGGGTCTCGTGCAGGGGCTGCCGGCTCACCAGCATGCGCAGCTCGCCGATGATCTCCGCGTGCCGGCCGAGACTGAGGTCGGCTTCGAGGCGCATCTCCAGCGCCCAGTCGCGTTCCTCCTGCATGCCGATGACCTCCGTGCCGAGGACCTCCCCTACCGGGACGTCGGTGAGGGCCGGGCCGCGCCACAGGTCCAGGGCGCGGCCGAGCTGCTCGGAAGCCGTCCTGGGGTCGTTCTCGGCCATCGTCCGCCCGCCCGCGCGCACCAGCTGCTGGAACGTCTGCAGATCGAGGGAGAACTCCTCGGGAGCGAGCCGGTAGCCCCCGTAACAGGTCGCCAATACGTCCTTGGCACTGCGGCCGGATTGCTGCTGCACGCCGGCCTGCGTGAGTTTCCGGCGTAATTGGAGGATGTAGGTCTGGAGCGTGGTGGCGGCACTGCGGGGAATGGCATTGCCCCACAATTCGGCCATCAGCGTTTCCACTTGTACGACACGTCCCGCGCGGATGGCGAGCAGCGCGAGGATCTGGCGCGGTTTTCCGGCGGTCGGTGCGATGGACGTGCCGTGCATACGGGCTTCGAGCGGTCCGAGAACTCCGAATTCCATGGACTCAGCATCGCAGCCGACTTGAGCGGGCGACCAGTGACGAGTGCACGGGCGGACATGAAGTTCTCATATGCGTCCGCCCGCCTGCTGGGGAGCAGGCGGGCGGAAGGGAACGGAACGGAGCCGTGCGGGAGGGCTCAGCCGTTGACGAAGGTGAGCCCGGTCGCGTCGTAACGGGTGCCCGCGATCTCCCCGGGCGGGGCCGCGGCCTCGATCGCGGCGAGGTCCTCGGGCGACAGCTCGACGGCCAGGGCCGCGAGGTTCTCCTCCAGGTAGCGCCGGCGCCGGGTGCCGGGGATCGGCACCACGTCCTCGCCCCGGTGCTGCACCCAGGCGAGCGCGAGCTGGCCGGCCGTGATCCCCTTCGCCGCGGCGAGCTCGTCCAGCTTCGCGACGATCGCCAGGTTCCGCTCGCGGTTGCCGTCGGCGAAGCGCGGGTGCCCGCGCCGTACGTCGGTGTCCGCCAGCTTCTCCACCGAGCCGTACCGGCCGGTCAGGAAGCCCCGCCCGAGCGGTGCGTACGGGACCACGCCCACGCCGAGCTCGCGGCACACCGGGATGATCTCCGCCTCCAGATCGCGGGACCACAGCGACCACTCGCTCTGCAGCGCCGAGATCGGGTGCACCGCGTGCGCCCGCCGGATGGTCTGCGCACCGGCCTCGGACAGGCCGAGGTGGCGCACCTTCCCGGCCCGCACCAGCTCGGCCATGGCGCCGACGGTCTCCTCGATCGGGACCTGCGGATCGACCCGGTGCTGGTAGAAGAGGTCGATGTGGTCGACACCGAGACGGCGCAGCGACGCCTCGCAGGCCTGCCGTACGTACGCGGCGTCGCCCCGTACGAGGGTGGGCTCGCCGAGCCGGTTGGCGAAGCCGAACTTCGTGGCCAGCACCACCCGGTCGCGGCGCCCGGCGACGGCCCGGCCGATCAGCTCCTCGTTGTGCCCGCTGCCGTAGAAGTCGGCGGTGTCCAGCAGGGTCACCCCGAGGTCGAGGGCGCGGTGCAGGGTCGCGACCGACTCCGCGTCGTCCGTGGCGCCGTAGCCGTGGCTCATGCCCATGCAGCCCAGGCCCTGCGCGGAAACCGCCAGTTCGCCGAGGTGTCGGGTGGGGACGTCGGTCATGCTGCCTCCAGGGCGAAAGGGCGGGACGCGAAGAGAACGGCGGCCGGATCGAAGGTCAGGGCGATGTGCGTGGCAATGGAATTGACGTCCCGCCACGCCCGTTCCAGCGGACTGCGAGTGCTCTGACCGGACGTACCGGAGGCGGCGAACATCCGATTGACGGCGTTCACCAGGAGATCGGCGGACAGCGCGTAGTCGCGCACGTTGCGGGCGATCTCCTCCTCGGTGATCCCCGCGCCCCGGTCGGCGACGGACGCGGCCCGCTCCAGCAGCAGCATCGCGGCGTCGATCTCACCGGAGCTGCGGGTCAGGACGGCTTCGTACGTACTGAGGGAGGGCCCGGGACCCCCCACCCGCCCACCGCCGCGCGCGAGCCGCTGGGCGGTGTCGGCGGTCCACAGCTTGAGCGCGCCGCGCGCGGCCCCGAGGGCGGCGGGCGCACACGACAGCCCGTTCACGGCCTGGATCGGCACGGTGCGGCCGTCGGACAGCCGCTGCCGGTCCGCGCTCCGCGACTCGGGAACGAACACGTCATCGACGATGACGGTATTGCTCCCGGTACCCCGCATCCCGGATCCGGTCCAGGTGTCCTTGACGGCATAGGCACCGCGAGGCAGAGCGAACAACCGCGCACCACCCCGGCCGGGCAGGGTGGCACACAGCACCACCCAGTCGGCATAGTCGACGCCGCTGATGTAGGCCCAACTCCCGGACAGCTGCCACCCACCCGGGGCCGGCACGGCCGTGCCCGCGGGCGAGAGCGACCCGACGACGAAAACATCGGCCCCGCCGCCCCAGACATCGGCCTGCCCCTCCTGCGGCAGACAGGCGGCCACCCGAGCCAGACTGGCCGCGACGGAGGCACACCAAGCAGTAGCGGCACACCCCTCGGCGACGACGGCCACGGCGCGGGCGAACTCACTGAAGCCGCCCTCCACCCCACCGAAGCCGACGGGCACGAAATGCCGGGCGAACCCGCTCTCCAGCATCCGCGCCACCACATCGGGGGTCAGCCGCCGCTGCTCCTCGGCATCGGCGGCCCGCCGCCGCCCCAACTCGCCCAACCCCCCGGCCCGCTCAACAAGCCCGGTCCCCGTAACCATCCTGCCTCCTCAAACGCCACCGATGAGCGGCCGGACCATCCCACACCCCCCTCAACCCCCACTCGCACCCCCCTAGAGCCGCAACCCCGGGCCGCCGGCCCCTCGACGGTTCAGGTACCGGTGCACGGTCCATCGCGACCAGGGCGAGAAAACGACAAAGGCCCGGACTCAGTGGGACTGAGTTCGGGCCTTCATGCTTGGCACTTCAGCAGGTCAGCGGGTTGATCACGCTGCTCTTGCTGGAGTGCCCCCGGCAGGATTCGAACCTGCGCACACGGCTCCGGAGGCCGTTGCTCTATCCCCTGAGCTACGGGGGCGTGTCGTTCGCGTTGCGGCGACGGGTTGAACACTACCAGCTTCGGCGGGGTGATCAGGAACGGATTACGGGCCCGGGGGACGTGGGTCGCTCGGAGGGGGTGGAAGTGGCAAAAACCCGGACGCGGGGGCTTAGGCACACCTACTCTCGACTTGTGCCAGGCGCCTCGGGCCGGGTGCTTGTTGTCGACGACAACAAGGTCATCCGGCAGCTGATCAAGGTCAATCTCGAGCTGGAGGGCTTCGAGGTCGTGACCGCGAACGATGGTGCCGAGTGCCTGGACATCGTGCACCACGTGTGCCCCGATGTGATCACCCTTGATGTGGTCATGCCCCGGCTGGACGGGTTCGGGACCGCCGCGCAGCTGCGGGCCGATCCGCGGACGCGGGATCTGCCCCTCGCCATCGTGAGCGCCTGTACGCAGTACGAGGTCGAGGCCGGGATCGAGGCCGGGGTGGATGCGTTCCTCGCCAAGCCCTTCGAGCCCGCCGAGCTCGTACGGGTCGTACGCCGGCTCGTCGAGCGCAAGGACCGGCGCGAGCGGAAGGGCGCGCCGGCCGGGCGGGGGAGGGGGTAGCGCCGGTCACCTGTTCACATGGCGAAACCGTTCGCGGGATGGGAGGGCTTCTCCCCTAGGCTGGTCCCGTGACCCCCGCCGACCTCTCCAGCACCGTCGCACGCGCCGTGCGCCGCGCCGTCGAGGACGGGGAGCTGCCGGCCGAGGCGGATGTGCCCGAGCGGGTCGTCATCGAGCGGACCCGGCCCGGGGGAGTGGGGGACTACGCCACCCCCGTCGCCTTTCAGATCGCCAGGACTGTGGGAAGTGCTCCCCGTCACGTCGCTGATGTGCTCGCTCGGCGGTTGGGCGAGGTGGCCGGGATCGAGCGCGTCGAGATCACCGGCGCCGGGTTCCTGAACTTCACCCTCGCCCCCCGCAGCGCCGCCGCGCTCGTCCGCGAAGTGCTGTCGCGCGGATCGCGCTACGGGTACGCGGACGACGCCGTCGAAGCCGAGCCCTTCTGCTGGGCCCCCACCGCCGAGTTCCGCCGGCGCGCCGTCCACGAGGCCGTCGTACGCATCCTGCGCAGTCAGGGACGGGAAGACGGCGGTGCGCTGCCCGGCGTCGCCCCCGTCGCGCGCCGTGACGGGGACGTGGTCGCCACCTACGGGCGGTCCGCCGCAACCTGGGCCGTGCTCGCCGTTCCGGCCCGCGAGACGCCGCAGTTCGGGGCGGGACTCCTGGTTCAGGACGAGTCCAGCGAGTTCTTCCTCGTGCGGTACGCCCACGCCCGAGCCAAGGCCCTCGGCCGCGGCGCCGCCCGCCTCGGCTTCGGCGCCGAGCCCGGCGAGTTCGACGACGCGCCCGCCGAGCCCGACGCGCCCGCCGAGCCCGCCGAGCCCGCCGAGCCCGACGCGCCCGCCGAGCCCGCACTGCTGCGGCTGCTCGCCGAGCACCCGCTCGTCCTGGAGGCCGCCGCGCACCACCGGGCCCCCGAGCGCCTCACCCGTCAGCTCGTCGCCGTCGCCGACGAGCTGCTCGATTTCCAGCACTGCGTCCTGCCCAAGGGGGACGAGAAACCCTCGGCCGCCCACCGCGCCCGGCTGGCCCTTGCCGAAGCCGCCGGGACGGTGCTGGCCGGCGGCCTGGCCCTTCTCGGCATAGACGCACCTGACTGCCTGTGATCTGCGAAGAGAGATACCGATGAGCCGTTCCGCGCACCCCGCCGGGCCCCGCCACGCCGACGTCCTGCCCGAGGGGCACTACTCCCCGCCGCCCGCCGACCTCAACGCGCTCGACGAGAAGGTCTGGGCCCGGACCGTGCGGCGGAACGACGAGGGGGAAGTGACCGTGGGCGGGGTGGCGGTCAGCACCCTCGCCGAGGAGTTCGGGACGCCCGCCTACTTCCTCGACGAAGAGGACTTCCGGGCTCGGTGCCGGGCCTGGGCGCACGCCTTCGGGCCCGACGCCGACGTGTTCTACGCGGGCAAGGCGTTCCTCTCCAAGGCCGTCGTGAAGTGGCTCAAGGAAGAGGGACTCAACCTCGACGTCTGCTCCGGCGGCGAGCTGGCCACCGCCCTCGCCGCCGGCATGCCCGCCGAGCGGATCGCCTTCCACGGGAACAACAAGTCCGTGGCCGAGATCACCCGGGCCGTCACCGCCGGCGTCGGCCGGATCGTGCTCGACTCCTTCCAGGAGATCGCCCGCGTCGCGCACATCGCCCGTGAGCTGGGCGTACGCCAGCCCGTCCAGATCCGCGTGACGGTGGGCGTCGAAGCCCACACGCACGAGTTCATCGCCACCGCGCACGAGGACCAGAAGTTCGGCATCGCCGTCGCCGACGGCTCCGCCGCCGAGGCCGTACGGCGCGCCCTCGGACACGACAGCCTCGACCTGCTCGGCGTCCACTCCCACATCGGCTCGCAGATCTTCGACATGGCCGGCTTCGAGGTCTCCGCCAAGCGCGTCGTGCAGCTGCTGGCCGCCGTACGGGACGAGCACGGCGTCGAGCTGCCCGAGATCGACCTCGGCGGCGGGCTCGGCATCGCCTACACCTCCTCCGACGACCCGCGCGAGCCCCACGAGATCGCCAAGGCCCTGCACGAGATCGTCGCCCGCGAGTGCGAGTCCGCCGGCCTGCGTGCGCCCCGCATCTCCGTCGAGCCCGGCCGCGCCATCGTCGGCCCCACCGCCTTCACCCTCTACGAGGTCGGCACGATCAAGCCGCTCGAAGGGCTGCGCACGTACGTCTCCGTCGACGGCGGCATGTCCGACAACATCCGCACCGCCCTCTACGACGCCGAGTACGCCGTCACCCTCGTCTCCCGCGTCTCCGACGCCGAGCCCATGCTCGTCCGCGTCGTCGGCAAGCACTGCGAGAGCGGCGACATCGTCGTGAAGGACGCCTTCCTGCCGGCCGACCTGGCCCCGGGAGACCTCCTCGCCGTACCCGCCACCGGGGCGTACTGCCGCTCCATGGCCAGCAACTACAACCACGCGCTGCGCCCGCCCGTCGTCGCGGTGCGCGACGGACAGGCCCGGGTGATCGTCCGGCGCGAGACGGAGGAAGATCTCCTGCGTCTCGACCTCGGATGATCCGGTTATTTCAGGGAGAAGCCCCCATACCCCCAAAATAGGTGTCTCACTCAATGGACCGAGGATGGAAAGTGCTGTCCATTGAGTGAGACTGGATGAGACCCGGCGCGCAATACCGCACGCCGGGTGGTGATGGAAGATCGAAAGGCGTAGGTCGAATGATGCGTACGCGTCCGCTGAAGGTGGCGCTGCTGGGCTGTGGAGTGGTCGGCTCAGAGGTGGCGCGCATCATGACGACGCACGCCGACGACCTCACGGCCCGCATCGGTGCGCCCGTCGAGCTCGCCGGCGTGGCTGTGCGCCGTCCCTCCAAGGTGCGCGAGGGCATCGACCCGGCCCTGGTCACCACCGATGCGACCGCCCTCCTCAAACGCGGCGACATCGACATCGCGATCGAGGTCATCGGCGGCATCGAGCCCGCCCGCACCCTCATCACCACCGCCTTCGAGCACGGCATCTCCGTCGTCTCGGCGAACAAGGCGCTGCTCGCCCAGGACGGCGCGGCCCTGCACGCCGCGGCCGAGCAGCACGGGCTGGACCTGTACTACGAGGCGGCCGTCGCCGGCGCCATCCCGCTGGTCCGCCCCATGCGCGAGTCCCTCGCCGGCGACAAGATCAACCGGGTGATGGGCATCGTCAACGGCACGACGAACTTCATCCTCGACAAGATGGACTCCACCGGCGCCGGGTACCAGGAGGCGCTCGACGAGGCCACCGCCCTCGGGTACGCCGAGGCCGACCCCACCGCGGACGTCGAGGGCTACGACGCCGCCGCCAAGGCCGCGATCCTGGCCGGCATCGCCTTCCACACCCGGGTCCGCCTCGACGACGTCTACCGCGAGGGCATGACCGAGGTCAGCGCCGCCGACTTCGCCTCCGCCAAGCGCATGGGCTGCACCATCAAGCTCCTCGCGATCCTGGAGCGCGCCGCCGACGGCGAGTCCGTCACCGCCCGCGTGCACCCGGCGATGATCCCGCTGACCCACCCGCTCGCCTCCGTCCGCGAGGCGTACAACGCCGTCTTCGTCGAGGCGGAGGCCGCCGGGCGGCTCATGTTCTACGGGCCCGGCGCGGGCGGTTCGCCGACCGCCTCGGCGGTCCTGGGCGACCTCGTCGCCGTTTGCCGCAACAAGCTCGCCGAGGTAACGGGGCCCGGCGAGTCGGCGTACACCCAGCTGCCGGTCAGCCCCATGGGCGACGTCGTCACGCGGTACCACATCAGCCTCGATGTGGCCGACAAGCCGGGCGTCCTCGCCCAGGTGGCGACGACGTTCGCGGAGCACGGGGTCAGCATCGATACCGTACGACAGCAAGGACGTCCGGACGGGGTCGGCAACGAGGCCTCCCTCGTCGTCGTCACCCACCGCGCGCCCGACGCCGCCCTCTCCGGGACCGTCGAGGCACTGCGGAAGCTGGACACCGTGCGCGGTGTCGCCAGCATCATGCGTGTTGAAGGGGAGTAAGGACCCATGAGCAGCAATCGCACCCACCAGTGGCGCGGCATCATCGAGGAGTACCGGGACCGCCTGCCGGTGACGGACGCGACTCCCGTGGTCACGCTCCGCGAGGGTGGCACTCCCCTCGTCCCCGCGCAGGTGCTCTCCGAGCGCACCGGCTGCGAGGTACACCTCAAGGTCGAGGGCGCGAACCCCACCGGGTCCTTCAAGGACCGCGGTATGACCATGGCGATCACCAAGGCCAAGGAGGACGGCGCCAAGGCCGTCATCTGCGCCTCCACGGGCAACACCTCGGCCTCCGCCGCCGCGTACGCGGTGCGCGCCGGGATGGTCTCCGCCGTCCTCGTCCCCCGCGGCAAGATCGCACTCGGCAAGATGGGCCAGGCGCTCGTCCACGGCGCCAAGATCCTCCAGGTGGACGGCAACTTCGACGACTGCCTGGACCTGGCCCGCGCGCTGTCCGACAACTACCCGGTCGCGCTGGTCAATTCCGTGAACCCGGTGCGCATCGAGGGCCAGAAGACGGCCGCGTTCGAGATCGTCGACGCGCTCGGCGACGCCCCCGACATCCACGTGCTGCCCGTCGGCAACGCCGGCAACATCACCGCGTACTGGAAGGGCTTCAAGGAGTACAAGGCCGACGGTCTGGCCTCCCGTACGCCCCGTGTGTGGGGTTTCCAGGCCTCCGGCTCCGCGCCCATCGTGCGCGGAGAGGTCGTCAAGGAGCCGCACACCATCGCCACCGCGATCCGCATCGGCAACCCGGCCTCCTGGGAGTACGCGCTCGCCGCGCGCGACGAGTCGGGCGGCTTCATCGACGAGGTGACGGACCGCCAGATCCTGGCCGCCTACCGCCTGTTGGCCGCGCAGGAGGGCGTCTTCGTCGAGCCCGCCTCGGCGGCGTCCGTGGCCGGCCTGCTCAAGGCCGCCGAGCTGGGCCTGGTCGACCCCGGCCAGACGATCGTGTGCACCGTGACCGGAAACGGCCTCAAGGACCCCGACTGGGCCGTCGCCGGCGCCCCGCAGCCGGCCACCGTCCCGGTGGACGCCGAAGCCGCGGCCATCCGCCTCGGCCTGGTCTGACCGCAGTACCCCGGTCGCCGGATTCCGGAATGCCTCCCCGAGGCTTCCGGAATCCGGCAACTCAGGCCGTACGGCACAAAAGCCAACGGCATCCAGCGGTATCCACCGGAAGACACCGACACGCATCGTGCGCCTCCTGTGCGCCCTATGTCGCGAGAGAACCTTCCTTCGATACGCTGTACTTACACCCGCCACCGCGCATATGACCGTGGTGCTGCCCAGAGGGCCTTCGGGTGTCGTACGTTCTCCAGTACATTCGCAGCGAGCCAGCGAAGATCTCGTCTCGCACAGTCACAAGGAGTGTCATCGGACGATGGCCGGTCCAGCGTTCCGCGCCGCCGCCGTACGGGTGCGCGTCCCCGCCAGCAGTGCCAACCTCGGCCCGGGCTTCGACGCCCTCGGCCTGGCCCTGGGGCTCTACGACGACGTCGTCGTCCGGGTGGCCGACTCCGGCCTGAACATCGACATCGCGGGCGAGGGTGCCGACACCCTCCCGCGGGACGAGAGCCACCTGCTCGTACGCTCCATGCGCACCGCCTTCGACCTGCTGGGCGGGCAGCCGCGCGGCCTGGAGGTCGTCTGCGCCAACCGCATCCCGCACGGCCGCGGCCTCGGGTCCTCGTCCGCCGCCATCTGCGCCGGCATCGTCGCCGCCCGCGCCGTGACCATAGGCGGAGAGGCCAAGCTGGACGACGCGGCCCTGCTCGAACTGGCCACCGAGATCGAGGGCCACCCCGACAACGTCGCCGCCTGTCTGCTCGGCGGATTCACCCTCGCCTGGATGGACGGCGGCAGCGCCAAGGCGATCCGTATGGAGCCCGCCGGTTCCATCGTTCCGGTGGTCTTCGTACCCTCCAAGCCCGTCCTGACGGAGACCGCGCGCGGCCTGCTGCCGCGCAACGTCCCGCACGTGGACGCGGCCGTCAACGCGGGTCGCGCGGCCCTGCTCGTCGAAGCCCTGACCAGGCGTCCCGAGTTGCTGCTGCCGGCCACAGAAGACCGGCTCCACCAGGAGTACCGGTCCCCGGCGATGCCCGAGAGCGTGGCACTCGTCAACCGGCTGCGGGCGGACGGCATCCCCGCGGTCATCTCCGGCGCGGGCCCCACGGTCCTCGCGCTGGTCGACAACGGCGCGGCCGACAAGGTCGCGCAGCTCGCGGGCGAGGGGTGGGCGGCGAACCGGCTCGCCCTCGACGCCGCGGGCGCGAGCGTCCTGCCGCTCGGAACGCAGGGCGGCTAGGCCGTAGGGGCAGACCCGCCAGGCGCGGGCGGCCAGGGCAGGCCGCCCGCGCTGTAAGCGCGATTGCCGGTGATTGAGAGGGGGAATATCTGTTGGATCCGGTAGTGTTAGTCTCAAGTGTGCAGCCGAAGCCGCCATGGCTCGGTGCTCAGTGTCCCCATCCGGGACCACCTTTCTTCCGGGAGCCTCCCCGACTGCTTTGATCGCATCCAGCAGTTTCGAGCACGCTCCGGAATCGGCGTGACATTCCCACGCTTCCAGCTCGGGGGCTTCTCGCCGGAACCACCCATGCACGTTTCTTTCCGCCGTTCCTCTTTCGGCGGACCACCGCCCCGGCCGCGGTCCATGACCCAACAGATCATGGTCCGTTGTCGGACAGCACAACCGGTCGCCGAGCCAGACAGGCCGACGTCCGCTCCAGGGAAGGACCCTTCGTGAGCGACACCACCGATCTGATGGGCGCTGCCGACACCTCTGTCGACACCAGTGCCCCCGCCGCGGGCACCGCCCCCAAGCGTCGCCGCTCCGGCACCGGCCTTGAGGGCATGGTCCTGGCCGAGCTCCAGCAGGTCGCGTCGGGCCTCGGCATCAGGGGCACCGCGCGGATGCGCAAGAGCCAGCTGATCGAGGTCATCAAGGAGGCGCAGGCGGGCAGCAGTGCCCCCAAGGCCGCGGCTCCCGCCGCCGACGCCGCCGAGGCCAAGCCGAAGCGCCGCGCCACCAGCAAGGCCCGTACGGGCGAGGCCGCCGCAGAGGCGCCCGCCGAGAAGCCTGCCGCGCAGGCGCAGATCGAGATCCCGGGCCAGCCGGCCTCCGACGACGCCCCGGCCGGCGAGCGCCGCCGCCGTCGGGCCACGGCCCCCTCCGGCAGCCCGGAGACCGCGGCCCCCGCCGCCGCCGTGCAGGTCGAGGCCAAGACCGAGACCGCCACCACCACCGCGACCGCTCCGGCCGAGGTCACGGCCGAGGCCGCCACCGCCGTCTCCGCGCCCGCCCAGGAGGGCGAGGGCCGCGGCCGGCGCGACCGCCGCGACCGCGGTGACCGTACCGAGCGCGAGGGCGGCCGGCGCGACCGCCGCGACCGCGGCGCCAAGGCCGACGACCAGGGCCAGGGCGCCCAGGGTCAGGGCCAGGGCCAGGGTCAGAGCCAGGCCGGCCAGGGTCAGGGCGGCGGCCAGGGCGGCCGCGGCGACCGTCAGGACCGCCAGCAGCAGGGCGGCCGTCAGGACCGCCAGGACCGCCAGCAGCAGGGCCGCCAGGACCGGCAGGGCCCCCAGGACAACGGCCCGCAGGACGACTTCGACGGCGAGGACGGCCGTCGCGGCCGTCGCGGCCGCTACCGCGACCGCCGTGGCCGTCGCGGTCGCGACGAGTTCGCGCCGAGCGAGCCGCAGGTCGCCGACGACGACGTCCTGATCCCCGTCGCGGGCATCCTGGACATCCTCGACAACTACGCGTTCATCCGGACCTCGGGCTACCTGCCCGGCCCCAACGACGTGTACGTCTCCCTCGCCCAGGTCCGCAAGGCGGGTCTGCGCAAGGGCGACCACACCACCGGTGCCGTGCGCCAGCCCAAGGACGGCGAGCGCCGCGAGAAGTTCAACGCCCTCGTGCGTCTGGACTCGGTCAACGGCATGGCGCCCGAATCCGGCCGCGGCCGACCGGAGTTCCAGAAGCTGACCCCGCTGTACCCCCAGGACCGGCTCCGTCTGGAGACCGACCCGGGCGTGCTGACGACCCGCATCATCGACCTCGTGTCGCCGATCGGCAAGGGCCAGCGAGGCCTGATCGTGGCCCCGCCGAAGACCGGCAAGACCATGATCATGCAGGCGATCGCCAACGCGATCACCGTCAACAACCCCGAGTGCCACCTGATGGTCGTCCTGGTCGACGAGCGTCCGGAAGAGGTCACCGACATGCAGCGGTCGGTCAAGGGCGAGGTCATCTCCTCGACCTTCGACCGCCCGGCCGAGGACCACACCACCGTCGCCGAGCTGGCCATCGAGCGGGCCAAGCGTCTCGTCGAGCTGGGTCACGACGTGGTCGTCCTGCTGGACTCCATCACCCGTCTGGGCCGCGCGTACAACCTCGCCGCCCCCGCCTCCGGCCGCATCCTGTCCGGTGGTGTCGACTCGACCGCGCTGTACCCGCCGAAGCGCTTCTTCGGTGCCGCGCGCAACATCGAGGACGGCGGCTCGCTGACCATCCTGGCCACCGCGCTGGTCGACACCGGCTCGCGCATGGACGAGGTGATCTTCGAGGAGTTCAAGGGCACCGGCAACATGGAGCTCAAGCTCGACCGGAAGCTCGCCGACAAGCGCATCTTCCCGGCCGTCGACGTCGACCCGTCGGGCACCCGCAAGGAGGAGATCCTCCTCAACAGCGAGGAGCTCGCCATCGTCTGGAAGCTGCGCCGGGTGCTGCACGCGCTCGACTCGCAGCAGGCCATCGAGCTGCTGCTCGACAAGATGAAGCAGACGAAGTCGAACGCCGAGTTCCTGATGCAGATCGCCAAGACGACCCCGTCGGGCAAGAACGACGACTGATCCGTAGATCCGTCGCCGTACACCGCATCGCAGGACCGCCCCCACCGCAGCCGCGGCGGGGGCGGTCCTGCGTTGTGCGCGGGTGCGAGCTTCGACACACCCGCTGTTCGCGTGAACCTTCCCGCCGCGCGGTACGTCCCTCCCAAGAACCGCAGGTGGGCGGGGGTGTGCCCGAGGGTGGACGGGCCGTTCGTCCCGTCCCGGCCGCCGTAGTGCCCCCGCAGGAGGTGCCTTCCGGCCGTGGAACCCTGGACGGCATTCGTCCGTCTGTGTCAGAGGGAACGTACTCAGGACTGAGGAGAGCATGAGCGAGGACAGCAGGGGCGGCGGCGGGCGTGCCGCGGGCCGGCGCCGACGGAAACCGCCGAAGCGCCGCGGGGCCCTGGTCATCGCCGCATGGAGCGCCGCGGGCGTGGTCCTGCTGGGCGGGGCGGGTCTCGGCTGGTTCTACTTCCACCTGAACGGGAACCTCAAGACGGTCGACATCGACCAGGCGCTCGGCACCGACCGCCCGCAGAACGTGGACAACGGCTCGATGGACATCCTCGTCCTCGGCTCCGACTCCCGCGGCGGCGCCAATTCCGAGTACGGGCACGACGACGGCGGCTCGGCCCGCTCCGACACGGCGATGATCGTCCACCTCTACGAGGGCCACAAGAAGGCCACCGTCGTCTCCATACCGCGCGACACCATGGTCAACCGGCCGGCCTGCACGCTGAGCAACGGCAAGACCGACCGCGGCAGCTCGCGCTCCCAGTTCAACGAGTCGTTCACCATCGGCGGGGCCGCCTGCGCGGTCAAGACCGTCGAGAAGATGTCGGGGATCCGCATGGACCACTACATCGAGGTCGACTTCACGGGTTTCAAGAAGATCATCGACAACCTCGGGGGCGTCGAGCTCACGACCACCAAGCCGATCAAGGACGGATCGAGCCACCTCGACCTCCCGGCCGGTGCCAACAAGCTCAACGGCGAGCAGGCCCTGGGCCTCGTACGGACCCGCAAGAGCGTCGGCGACGGCTCCGACCTGGGCCGAATACAGCTCCAGCAGGCGTTCATGAAGGCCCTGATCAAGCAGGTCAAGGGCATCGGCGTCTTCGACAACCCCAAGCGACTGCTCGACCTCGCCGACACCGGCACCAAGGCGCTCACCACCGACAAGTCGCTCGGCGACGTGAAGTCGCTGATGGGCTTCGCCCAGAGCCTCCAGGGCATCGACGCCCAGGACATGAAGATGATCACCCTGCCCGTGGGTCCTGACCCCCGCGACAGCGACCGGGTCGTCCCGCTGACCAAGGAGTCCAAGATGGTCTGGGACGCCCTGCTCGCCGAGCAGCCGGTCCCCGCCGAGGCCACCGCGAACTCCATGGGCGACAAGGGCACCGCGGGCCAGATCGTGCAGTAAACCGCAAAACGCCTGGTCACACGCTTCCCGCAGGGGAGCGGAATAGATACCCGACCCCCCTCGTTGAGGGAGGCGTCCTCAGAATTTTGACAGGCAGCCCGGTCCTGGCAGACTGGTCTGTCGGCCCCGGTTCACGCAGTGCGCAATTCGGCTCCTGCGACCCGGCGCCCTCCCGAATCTAGGAGACACCTTGAAGCGCGATGTTCACCCCGAGTACGTCGAGACCCAGGTCAGCTGCACCTGTGGCGCGTCGTTCACCACCCGTAGCACCCTGACCGATGGCACCATCCGTGCCGAGGTCTGCTCCGAGTGCCACCCGTTCTACACGGGCAAGCAGAAGATCCTCGACACCGGTGGCCGTGTCGCCCGCTTCGAGGCCCGCTTCGGCAAGGCTGCCGGCTCGAAGTAGCGAGCCCCCGGCGCCGGACCCCGGCTGCACCCTGTCCACACGGGGGCAGCCGGACCGGCGCCTTTGTCGTCCCGCAGCCCTTTTTCGTACTTTTCACTTCAGGAGCCCCCGATGTTCGAGGCGGTCGAGGAACTGGTCGGCGAGCACGCCGATCTTGAGAAGAAGCTCGCCGACCCTTCGGTCCACTCGGATCAGGCCAACGCGCGCAAGCTCAACAAGCGCTACGCGGAGCTGACCCCGATCGTCGCGACCTTCCGTGCCTGGAAGCAGTCCGCCGAGGACATCGAGACGGCGAAGGAGTTCGCGGCCGACGACCCGGACTTCGTGGCCGAGGTGAAGGAGCTCACCGCGCACCGCGAGGAGCTCACCGAGAAGCTGCGCCTGCTGCTGGTCCCGCGCGACCCCAGCGACGACAAGGACGTGCTCCTTGAGGTCAAGGCGGGCGCGGGCGGCGACGAGTCGGCCCTGTTCGCAGGCGACCTGCTGCGCATGTACCTGCGCTACGCCGAGCGCGTGGGCTGGAAGACCGAGATCATCGACGCCACCGAGTCCGAGCTCGGCGGCTACAAGGACGTCCAGGTCTCCGTCCGCACCAAGGGCGGCAACGGCGCCACCGAGCCCGGCCAGGGCGTGTGGGCCCGCCTGAAGTACGAGGGCGGCGTGCACCGCGTCCAGCGCGTTCCGGCCACCGAGTCCCAGGGCCGCATCCACACCTCCGCCGCCGGCGTGCTCGTCACCCCGGAGGCCGAGGAGGTCGAGGTCGAGATCAACCAGAACGACCTCCGCATCGACGTGTACCGCTCGTCGGGCCCCGGCGGCCAGTCCGTCAACACCACCGACTCGGCCGTGCGCATCACGCACATCCCGACCGGTGTGGTCGCCTCCTGCCAGAACGAGAAGAGCCAGCTCCAGAACAAGGAGCAGGCGATGCGCATCCTCCGGTCGCGCCTGCTGGCCGCGGCCCAGGAGGCCGCCGAGCAGGAGGCCTCCGACGTGCGCCGCAGCCAGGTGCGCTCCGTGGACCGCTCCGAGAAGATCCGTACGTACAACTTCCCGGAAAACCGGATCTCGGACCACCGGACCGGCTTCAAGGCGTACAACTTGGACCAGGTGCTCGACGGCGACCTCGATCCGATGATCCAGGCCTGCGTCGACGCGGACTCGGCCGCCAAGCTGGCGTCCGCGCACTGATCCGCGCCTGACCGCACCACCCCGCACGGCCCAGCACCACCCCGCTCGACCTGCTTCACCGTGTACGCCCCGCACCACCCCCGTACGACAGCAGCCCGGAGGACCAGCGTGAACTTGCTGCTTGCCGAGGTGGCCCAGGCCACCCAGCGGCTGGCCGCCGCCGGCGTGCCCTCACCGCGCTTCGACGCGGAGGAGCTCGCGGCCTTCGTGCACGGCGTCAAGCGGGGGGAACTGCACCACGTCAAGGACGCGGACTTCGACGCCCGCTACTGGGAGGCCGTCGCCCGCCGCGAGGCGCGCGAGCCGCTCCAGCACATCACCGGCCGCGCCTTCTTCCGCTACCTGGAGCTCCAGGTCGGGCCCGGGGTCTTCGTGCCCCGGCCCGAGACCGAGTCGGTCGTGGACTGGGCCATACACGCCGTCCGGGCGATGGACGTCGTCGAGCCGCTGATCGTGGACCTGTGCACCGGCTCCGGCGCCATCGCGCTGGCCATGGCCCAGGAGGTGCCGCGCTCGCGCGTGCACGCGGTCGAGCTGTCCGAGGACGCCCTGCGGTGGACCCGCAAGAACGCCGAGGGATCCCGGGTCACCGTCCACCAGGGTGACGCGCTGAGCGCCCTGCCCGAGCTGGACGGCCAGGTCGACCTGGTGATCTCGAACCCGCCGTACATCCCGCTCACCGAGTGGGAGTACGTGGCCCCCGAGGCCCGGGACCACGACCCGGAGATGGCCCTGTTCTCCGGCGAGGACGGCCTCGACACCATCCGCGGCATCGAGCGCACCGCGCACCGGCTGCTGCGGCCCGGCGGCATCGTCGTCATCGAGCACGCCGACACCCAGGGCGGCCAGGTTCCGTGGATCTTCGCCGAGGAGCGGGGCTGGGCCGACGCCGCCGACCACCCCGACCTGAACAACCGCCCGCGCTTCGCCACCGCCCGCAAGGCCATGCCGTGACGCTTGCGACCCACCCCTCCACCCCCCTGCTGCACGAGGAGTCCCGCTGATGGCCCGGCGATACGACTGCAACGACGCGACGGACCGCAAGACGGGTCTGCGTGAAGCCGCATCCGCCGTGCGCCGCGGCGAGCTTGTCGTGCTGCCCACCGACACCCTCTACGGGATCGGCGCGGACGCCTTCAGCGCGGAGGCGGTCGGCGACCTGCTCGCGGCCAAGGGGCGCGGCCGCAACATGCCGACCCCCGTGCTCATCGGCTCCCCGAACACCCTGCACGGGCTCGTCACGGACTTCTCCGAGCAGGCCTGGGAGCTCGTCGACGCCTTCTGGCCGGGCGCGCTGACCCTCGTAGCCAAGCACCAGCCCTCGCTGGCCTGGGACTTGGGGGAGACCCGCGGGACCGTGGCCGTACGGATGCCCCTGCACCCCGTCGCGATCGAGCTGCTGACCGAGGTCGGTCCGATGGCCGTGTCCTCGGCGAACCTGACCGGGCACCCGGCGCCGGAGGACTGCGACGCGGCGCGCGAGATGCTGGGCGATTCCGTGTCCGTGTACCTGGACGGCGGTCCGACCCCGGGGATTCAGCCGTCGTCGATCGTCGACGTCACCGGGAAGGTTCCCGTCCTGCTGCGCGAGGGGGCGCTGACCGCCGAGCAGCTGCGGGAGGTCGTACCCGACCTCGAGGTGGCCCCGTGAGCCCTGAGGGGCGTGGCATAGCAAGCGGGCACACCTCCGGCGGCAGCCACGGCTGGGGGGACCCCCACCCGGCGGGTGCCGGCGGGGACACGTTCCGCATCCTCCACGTCAGCACCGGCAACGTGTGCCGCTCGCCGATCACCGAGCGGCTGACCCGGCATGCGCTGGCGCACCGGCTGGGCGGCATCCCGGTCGGCGACCTGATCGTGGAGAGCGCGGGGACGTGGGGCCACGAGGGGGCCCCGATGGAGGCCAATGCGGCGGCCGTGCTCGCGGACTTCGGGGCGGACGCGTCCGGGTTCACCGGGCGGGAGCTGCTGGACGAGCACGTCATACGGGCGGACCTGGTGCTGACCGCCACGCGGGACCACCGGGCGCAGGTCATCTCGATGGGGCATTCGGCGGGGCTGCGGACGTTCACGCTGAAGGAGTTCACGCGGCTGGTGCGCGCCATAGACCCGGCCACGCTGCCGCCGCTGGACGACGGGGTCGCGGAGCGGGCTCGGGCGCTGGTGCGGGCCGCGGCCGCGCTTCGGGGGTGGCTGCTGGCGCCGTCGCCCGACGCGGACGAGGTGTACGACCCGTACGGGGCGCCGATCACCTTCTTCCGCTCGATCGGCGACGAGATCAACCAGGCGCTGGACCCGGTGGTCACGGCCCTGACGGGCGTCACCGCTTCCCGCTGACGGTGGTACTGATTGCGGTGGGGTGAAATCGGGCGAAGCGGGTCGCGGCGACCTAGAGTGGGCGTATCCGGGATCGCCACTGGGAGTCGCGCCATGAGCGTCATCACCCCGCCCTCCGACCTGCTGCGGCAGCAGGATCCGCAGATGGCCGACGTGCTCGCGGGGGAGGCGCAGCGGCAGGCCGTCTCGCTCCAGCTGAGCGCCGCCGAGAACTTCACCTCGCCCGCCGTACTGGCGGCACTCGGCTCGGCGCTCGCCAACAAGTACGCCGAGGGCTATCCGGGCCACCGCTACCACGGCGGCTGCGAGTACGCCGACCTCGCCGAAGGGCTGGCCGTCGAGCGGGCCCGGGCGCTGTTCGGGGTGGAGCACGCCAACGTGCAGCCGCATTCCGGTTCCGCCGCCGTGCTGGCCGCGTACGCCGCGCTGCTGCGCCCCGGGGACACCGTCCTCGCGATGGGGCTCGCGTACGGCGGCCACCTCACCCACGGTTCGCCCGCCAACTTCTCCGGCCGCTGGTTCGACTTCGTCGGGTACGGGGTCGACGCCGAGACCGGCCTGATCGACTACCAGCAGGTGCAGGGCCTCGCCCGGATGCACCGGCCCAAGGCCATCGTCTGCGGCTCGATCTCCTATCCGCGCCACCCCGAGTACTCCGTGTTCCGGGAGATCGCCGACGAGGTCGGGGCGTACCTCATCGCGGACGCCGCCCACCCGATCGGGCTCGTCGCCGGCGGTGCCGCGCCCAGCCCCGTCCCGTACGCCGACATCGTCTGCGCGACGACGCACAAGGTGCTGCGCGGCCCGCGCGGCGGGATGGTCCTGTGCGGGGCCGAGTTCGCCGAGCGGATCGACCGGGCGGTCTTCCCCTTCACCCAGGGCGGCGCCCAGATGCACACCATCGCCGCCAAGGCCGTGGCCTTCGGCGAGGCCGCGGCCCCGGCGTTCACCACGTACGCCCATCGGGTGGTGGCCAACGCGCGGGTGCTGGCCGATGAGCTCGCGGCCCACGGGTTCGCGGTGACGACGGGCGGCACCGACACCCACCTGATCAGCGCCGACCCGGCGCCGCTCGGCGTGGACGGCCCGACCGCGCGCGGCCGCCTCGCCGCCGCCGGGATCGTGCTGGACACCTGCGCGCTCCCGTACGGGGACCAGCGCGGGATCCGGCTCGGTACGGCGGCCGTCACCACCCAGGGCATGCGGGAGCCCGAGATGGCCCGGATCGCCGCGCTGTTTGCCGCCGCACTGCGCGGGGAAGGCGCGAACACCCGCGCGGAAGTGGCCGAGCTGACGCGCGGATTTCCCCCGTACGGGGCGTAAACAGGACAAGCGGGGCGTACCGCAACCGCGATAGCGCCCCCTCGCGTCCTCGGTGAGGGGTACATCGCAGCTAATGTGTGGGGCTGAGATGGCCGGCGATACATATGGGGCAGCCCGTGCGTGAATATCTGCTGACGCTTTGCGTCACGGTCGCGGTGACCTACCTGCTCACCGGGCCCGTGCGGAAGTTCGCGATCGCGGCCGGTGCGATGCCGGAGATCCGCGCCCGCGACGTGCACCGCGAGCCCACTCCGCGGCTCGGCGGCATCGCCATGTTCGGCGGACTGTGCGCGGGGCTGCTGGTCGCGGACCACCTGCGCAACCTCAACGGCGTCTTCGAGCTGTCGAACGAGCCGCGGGCGCTGCTCTCCGGAGCCGCCCTGATCTGGCTGATCGGCGTGCTCGACGACAAGTTCGAGATCGACGCCCTGATCAAACTCGGCGCGCAGATGATCGCCGCCGGTGTGATGGTCATGCAGGGCCTGACCATGCTGTGGATCCCCGTCCCGGGCATCGGGACGGTCGCGCTGACCCAGTGGCAGGGCAACCTGCTCACCGTGGCCCTCGTCGTGATCACCATCAACGCGGTGAACTTCGTGGACGGGCTCGACGGGCTGGCCGCCGGCATGGTCTGCATCGCCGCCGCCGCGTTCTTCCTCTACTCGTACCGGATCTGGTTCGGGTACGGGATCGAGGCGGCCGCTCCCGCGACGCTCTTCGCGGCGATCCTGATGGGCATGTGCCTCGGCTTCCTGCCGCACAACATGCACCCGGCCCGGATCTTCATGGGCGATTCCGGATCGATGCTCATCGGTCTGGTGCTGGCCGCCGCCGCGATCTCGATCACCGGGCAGGTGGACCCGGACACCATGGCCCTGTTCGCCGGCGGTGAGCGCAACGCGACGCACGCGATGCTCCCGGTCTTCATTCCGCTTCTGCTCCCGCTGACGATCATCGCGATCCCGATGGCGGACCTGGTCCTGGCCATCGTGCGGCGTACGTGGAAGGGTCAGTCGCCGTTCGCGGCCGACCGCGGGCACCTGCACCACCGGCTGCTGGAGCTCGGGCATTCGCACAGCCGCGCGGTGCTGATCATGTACTTCTGGTCAGGGCTGATCGCCTTCGGTGCGGTGGCGTATTCGGTGCATTCCGCCTCGATGTGGATCGTGCTCGCCATCGTCGGTCTGAGCGCGCTGGGCCTCGTCCTGCTGCTCCTGCCGCGCTTCACCCCGCGCGCCCCGCGCTGGGCCGAGGGTCTGGTCCCGCCGCGCTACCGGCACAGCGAGCGCGCCGCGGAGGCGGCCGCGCTCGACGCCTCGGGCCGGGAGCCGGAGCCGGCCGGTCCGATCCGGGTCGGTGTCTCGGGCGTCAACGGAGCGACCGCGGTAGGCCCCCGTTCGCGCTTCCCCGACCGGCGTAAGGCCGAGTCGGCGCGCTGACGCCCGCGGTACATGTCGGACATGAACCGCCTTTACCACACACAACGGCGGCTTGTCGCGCACACACGGGCGGGTTAGCTCTCATGTGTGACAGTCAGCACACTCCGCAGGTAAAGCTCTCATCAAATAGTTTGTGATACCGTTCACTAAACCCGGCGACAGAGCCGAAGGACCGTAGTGCGACGGCCCATCGGCCCGAGGTTCGATCTCGGACCGGGCTTACGCTCGTCCCGTACGAGTTCCCGTACGAGTCCGTGCCCCCACCACCACGCGGAGCAAACCGCCATGCGGTCAGATGACGTCCGATCCCTCCTGCACGCCGCTGTACCCACGGCTGTCGCCGGCGCTCTCGCCGCCGTCATCAGTGCTGTGGTGGCAGGTGGCGAGGGAGCCCTTGGCGCCGTCATTGCCACGCTGGTCGTGATGCTGTTCATGGGCATCGGATTCATCGTTCTGCAACGAACCGCGAAATCGCTGCCGCACCTGTTCCAGGCCATGGGGCTGATGCTCTACACGGCCCAGATCCTGCTGCTCTTCGTCTTTCTCGCCGTGTTCAAGAACACGACGCTGTTCAACCCCAAGGCTTTCGCGATCACGCTCGTCGCCACCACCCTCGTGTGGATCGGCGCGCAGACGCGTGCTCACATGAAGGCCAAGATCCTCTACGTCGAACCGGACTCGACGAAGGGCGACAAGCCCGAAAATTCGGGGCCGAAGTCGTGAGGGGTAGGGCCGGAATAAGGGCGCGTTCGAGATGCTGCTATCGTCCGGTGCCAACTGCGGCATTGCGGGCGCGGGCATCTGAGCTGACGCCTGTTCCATCGCGAGGCTCGATGCCTGATCGCCGCCCCCACACCCGTAACACCAGTCCAGTGCCGAACAGCGGCTGTGCGCCGCGCCGACACAACGAGGTTGCCGTACCTATGCGCCACGCTGAAGGAGCCCGCGGTGAGTGCTGACCTGACGCAGGTGCTCGCTTTCGAGACCGACTGTCACATCTTCGACGGATGTGGCTTCCCCGGTCCGGGCCTGCACTCGTTCCTCTTCGAGCCGCTGTGGGGCGAACCCGGCCTGACCAGTGTGTACTTCAACAAGCCGATGCTGCTGGCCCTCCTGGGCTCGCTGATCATCGTCGGCTTCTTCTGGGCCGCCTTCCGCAAGCCGAAGGTCGTCCCGGGCAAGCTCCAGATGGTCGCCGAGACCGGCTACGACTTCGTGCGCCGCGGCATCGTGTACGAGACGCTGGGCAAGAAGGAGGGCGAGAAGTACGTCCCCTTCATGGTTTCGCTGTTCTTCTTCGTCTGGGTCCTGAACGTCTGGTCGATCGTCCCCCTGGCCCAGTTCCCGGTGACCGCGATCATCGCGTACCCGGCGATTCTCGCGCTGCTCGTCTACTTCATCTGGATGTCGGTGACGTTCAAGCGTCACGGCTTCGTCGGCGGACTCAAGAACCTGACCGGCTACGACAAGTCGCTCGGCGGCGTCCTGCCCCTCGTCATGGTCATCGAGTTCTTCTCGAACGTCCTGGTGCGCCCGTTCACCCACGCGGTCCGACTGTTCGCGAACATGTTCGCCGGTCACACCCTGCTGCTGCTGTTCACCATCGCCAGCTGGTACCTGCTGAACGGGATCGGGATCGCCTACGCGGGCGTCTCTTTCATCATGGTCATCGTGATGACGGCCTTCGAGCTCTTCATCCAGGCTGTCCAGGCCTACGTCTTCGTGCTGCTGGCCTGCAGCTTCATCCAGGGCGCACTCGCCGAGCAGCACTGAGTCCGGCCCTCCCCCAAACCCCCTGTCGTCCGGTGGCCAACCCCCACCGGTCCGTGAAAGAGAAGGAAGAACTGGCATGTCCCAGATCCTCGCTGCCGCCGATGGCGTCACCGGCTCCCTCAGCTCCGTTGGTTACGGTCTCGCGGCCATCGGCCCGGGTGTCGGCGTCGGCATCATCTTCGGTAACGGCACGCAGGCTCTCGCCCGTCAGCCCGAGGCTGCCGGTCTGATCCGCGCCAACCAGATCCTCGGCTTCGCCTTCTGTGAGGCGCTCGCCCTCATCGGTCTGGTCATGCCGTTCGTCTACAGCTGACGAACCGCGACCACTAGTCCGATTAGACGAAAGGCACTGATGTGAACCTCCTGGTTCTCGCGGCAGAGACGGAAAACCCGCTCTTCCCGCCGATCCCCGAGCTCGTCATCGGTCTGATCGCCTTCGTCATCGTCTTCGGTGTCCTCGCGAAGAAGCTCCTCCCGAACATCAACAAGGTTCTGGACGAGCGTCGCGAGCAGATCGAGGGCGGTATCGAGAAGGCTGAGGCCGCTCAGACCGAGGCCCAGAGCGTGCTGGAGCAGTACAAGGCCCAGCTCGCCGAAGCCCGGCACGAGGCCGCGCGCCTGCGCCAGGAAGCGCTGGAGCAGGGCACTGCGCTCAAGGAAGAACTGCGCGCAGAGGGCCAGCGGCAGCGTGAGGAGATCATCGCTGCCGGCCACGCCCAGATCGCGGCCGACCGCAAGGCCGCCTCTCAGGCGCTGCGCCAGGACGTGGGCAAGCTCGCCACCGACCTGGCCGGCAAGCTCGTCGGCGAGTCCCTCGAGGACGCCGCCCGGCAGAGCCGCACGATCGACCGCTTCCTCAGCGAGCTTGAGGAGAAGGCCGAGGCGGCCCGATGAACGGAGCGAGCCGCGAGGCGCTGGCCTCCGCGCGCGAGCGTCTCGACGCGCTGACGGACAACACGTCCGTCGACGCGACGAAGCTCGCCGGCGAGCTGGCAGCCGTCACCGCGCTGCTCGACCGTGAGGTCTCGCTGCGTCGGGTCATCACGGACCCGGCGCAGTCCGGCGAGGCCAAGGCCGAGCTGGTCGGCCGTCTGCTGTCCGGCCAGGTGGGCGGGGAAACCCTCGACCTGGTGTCCGGCATGGCGCGCTCCCGCTGGTCGCAGTCCCGCGACCTGGTGGACGCGCTGGAGGAGCTGGCGGCCACCGCCGACCTCACGGCGGCCCAGCAGACCGGTGCGCTCGACAACGTCGAGGACGAGGTGTTCCGCTTCGGCCGGATCGTCGCCTCGAGCACCGAGCTGCGTTCCGCGCTGACCGACCGCGCGGCCACCGCCTCCGCCAAGAGCCAGCTGCTGCGCAGCCTGCTCGGCGGCAAGGCGAACGCCGTCACGGAGCGCCTGGTCATCCGTCTCGTCACGCACCCGCGTGGACGTAGCCTGGAAGCGGGACTCGAGTCCCTCTCCAAGCTCGCCGCCGAGCGCCGTGACCGCATGGTCGCCACCGTGACCAGCGCGGTTCCGCTCAGCGACGTGCAGAAGCAGCGTCTCGGCGCGGTGCTGGCCAAGCTGTACGGCCGCCAGATGCACCTGAACCTCGACGTGGACCCCGAGGTCCTCGGCGGGATCTCGGTGCGGGTCGGCGACGAGGTCATCGACGGCACCATCGCGGACCGCCTTTCCGAGGCGTCCCGCCGCATGGCCGGCTGACCTCAGCCACCAATAGAACAACGCATTCCTAGCGGCCCGGTTGGGCCGTGCAGAACTTGCAGAAGATTCCTGGGGGTCGCCCCCAGACCCCTAAGAAGCTTCAGGCCCAACAAGGAGAGCAGGGAACCCAGATGGCGGAGCTCACGATCCGGCCGGAGGAGATCCGGGACGCACTGGAGAACTTTGTCCAGTCGTACCAGCCGGACGCGGCCTCGCGCGAGGAGGTCGGAACGGTCAGCGTTGCCGGCGACGGCATCGCGAAGGTGGAGGGCCTGCCCTCCGCCATGGCGAACGAGCTGCTGAAGTTCGAGGACGGCACCCTCGGTCTCGCCCTCAACCTCGAGGAGCGCGAGATCGGTGCGGTCGTCCTCGGCGAGTTCAGCGGTATCGAGGAGGGCCAGCCGGTGCAGCGCACCGGTGAGGTTCTCTCCGTAGGCGTCGGCGAGGGCTACCTCGGCCGCGTCGTCGACCCGCTCGGCAACCCGATCGACGGTCTCGGCGAGATCGCGACCGAAGGCCGTCGCGCCCTCGAGCTGCAGGCCCCGGGCGTCATGGTCCGTAAGTCGGTGCACGAGCCGATGCAGACCGGCTACAAGGCCATCGACGCGATGGTGCCGGTCGGCCGTGGCCAGCGTCAGCTGATCATCGGTGACCGTCAGACCGGCAAGACCGCTCTGGCCGTCGACACGATCATCAACCAGCGCGACAACTGGCGCTCGGGTGACGTGAACAAGCAGGTCCGCTGCATCTACGTCGCGATCGGCCAGAAGGGCTCGACCATCGCGTCCGTTCGCGGCGCCCTGGAAGACGCCGGCGCGCTCGAGTACACGACGATCGTCGCCGCCCCGGCGTCCGACCCGGCCGGCTTCAAGTACCTGGCGCCGTACACCGGTTCCGCCATCGGCCAGCACTGGATGTACGCCGGCAAGCACGTCCTGATCATCTTCGACGACCTGTCGAAGCAGGCCGACGCCTACCGTGCCGTGTCGCTGCTGCTGCGCCGCCCGCCGGGCCGTGAGGCCTACCCGGGTGACGTCTTCTACCTGCACTCCCGTCTGCTGGAGCGCTGCGCGAAGCTCTCCGACGACATGGGTGCCGGTTCGATGACCGGTCTGCCGATCGTCGAGACCAAGGCGAACGACGTGTCGGCGTTCATCCCGACCAACGTAATCTCCATCACCGACGGCCAGTGCTTCCTGGAGTCCGACCTGTTCAACGCGGGCCAGCGCCCGGCGCTGAACGTCGGTATCTCGGTCTCCCGCGTCGGTGGCTCCGCCCAGCACAAGGCCATGAAGCAGGTTTCCGGCCGTCTGCGCCTGGACCTCGCCCAGTACCGTGAGCTGGAGGCGTTCGCCGCCTTCGGTTCCGACCTGGACGCCGCGTCGAAGGCTTCGCTGGAGCGCGGCAAGCGTCTGGTCGAGCTGCTGAAGCAGGGCCAGTACCAGCCGATGCCCGTCGAGGAGCAGGTCGTCTCCGTCTGGGCCGGTACCACCGGCAAGATGGACGACGTTCCGGTCGGCGACATCCGTCGCTTCGAGTCGGAGCTGCTGGAGCACCTGCGCCGCGAGCGCAAGGACCTCCTCACCTCCATCGCGGACGGCGGCAAGATGTCGGACGACACCCTGTCCTCCATCGCGGACGCCATCGCCGGCTTCAAGCAGCAGTTCGAGACCTCGGACGGCAAGCTCCTGGGCGAGGACGCGCCGGCCGTCAACGTCTCCAAGTGACGACGGAAGGGACCTGACTCATGGGAGCGCAGCTCCGGGTCTACAAGCGTCGCATCCGTGCCGTCACGGCGACCAAGAAGATCACCAAGGCGATGGAGATGATCGCCGCCTCGCGCATCGTCAAGGCGCAGCGCAAGGTGGCGGCATCGATGCCGTACGCGACCGAGCTCACCCGTGCGGTGACCGCGGTGGCGACCGGTTCGAACACCAAGCACGCCCTGACGACCGAGGTCGAGACGCCGACCCGTGCCGCGATTCTGCTCATCACGAGCGACCGCGGTCTGGCCGGCGGCTACTCCTCCAACGCCATCAAGCAGGCGGAGCGGCTCACCGAGCGGCTGCGCGGCGAGGGCAAGGAGGTCGACACGTACATCGTCGGCCGTAAGGGTCTGGCCTACTACGGCTTCCGCGAGCGCAAGGTCGCGGATTCGTGGACCGGCTTCACCGACAGCCCGGCCTACGCCGACGCCAAGCGCGTCGCGGGACCGCTGATCGAGGCCATCCAGACGGAAACGGCCGAGGGCGGCGTCGACGAGCTGCACATCGTCTACACGGAATTCGTGTCGATGATGACGCAGAACGCGGTCGACGGCCGGATGCTGCCGCTCAGCCTCGACCAGGCTCCGGAAGAGGACGGTGCGAAGGGCGAGATCCTTCCGCTGTTCGACTTCGAGCCGTCGGCGGAGGACGTCCTCGACGCCCTTCTGCCGCGCTACGTCGAGAGCCGCATCTACAACGCACTGCTGCAGTCGGCCGCTTCCGAGCACGCCGCCCGCCGCCGCGCGATGAAGTCGGCGACCGACAACGCCGGGGATCTCATCAAGAGCCTCTCCCGGCTTGCCAACGCGGCCCGCCAGGCCGAAATCACCCAGGAAATCAGCGAGATCGTCGGTGGCGCGAGCGCCATGGCTGACGCGACCGCGGGGAGTGACAAGTAATGACGACCACTGTTGAGACGGCCGCCGCCACGGGCCGCGTCGCCCGGGTCATCGGCCCGGTCGTCGACGTGGAGTTCCCCGTCGACGCCATGCCCGAGATCTACAACGCCCTCAAGGTCCAGGTCGCAGACCCGGCCGAGGACGGCAAGCTCAAGACCCTGACCCTCGAGGTCGCGCAGCACCTGGGTGACGGCCTCGTCCGTACCATCTCGATGCAGCCGACCGACGGTCTGGTCCGCCAGGCCGCGGTCACCGACACGGGCGCGGGCATCACCGTCCCCGTCGGTGACTTCACCAAGGGCAAGGTCTTCAACACCCTGGGTGAGGTGCTCAACTACCCCGAGGCGAACGCCGAGGTCACCGAGCGCTGGCCCATCCACCGCAAGGCGCCCCGCTTCGACGAGCTTGAGTCGAAGACCGAGATGTTCGAGACCGGCGTCAAGGTCATCGACCTTCTCACCCCGTACGTCAAGGGTGGAAAGATCGGTCTGTTCGGTGGTGCCGGTGTCGGCAAGACCGTTCTGATCCAGGAAATGATCTACCGCGTCGCCAACAACCACGACGGTGTGTCGGTCTTCGCGGGCGTCGGTGAGCGTACCCGTGAGGGCAACGACCTCATCGAGGAAATGGCCGACTCGGGCGTCATCGACAAGACGGCGCTCGTCTTCGGCCAGATGGACGAGCCCCCGGGCACGCGTCTTCGCGTCGCGCTCGCCGGTCTGACCATGGCGGAGTACTTCCGCGATGTGCAGAAGCAGGACGTGCTCTTCTTCATCGACAACATCTTCCGTTACACCCAGGCCGGTTCGGAGGTGTCGACCCTTCTGGGCCGCATGCCGTCCGCCGTGGGTTACCAGCCGAACCTGGCTGACGAGATGGGTCTGCTGCAGGAGCGCATCACCTCGACCCGCGGTCACTCGATCACCTCGATGCAGGCGATCTACGTCCCCGCGGACGACCTGACCGACCCGGCGCCGGCCACCACCTTCGCCCACCTCGACGCGACGACGGTTCTCTCCCGTCCGATCTCCGAGAAGGGCATCTACCCGGCCGTGGACCCGCTGGACTCGACGTCCCGCATCCTCGACCCGCGGTACATCGCGGCGGACCACTACGCCACGGCGATGCGCGTCAAGGGGATCCTCCAGAAGTACAAGGACCTCCAGGACATCATCGCGATCCTCGGTATCGACGAGCTGGGCGAGGAGGACAAGCTCGTTGTCCACCGTGCCCGTCGCGTCGAGCGCTTCCTGTCGCAGAACACCCACGTGGCGAAGCAGTTCACCGGCGTGGACGGTTCGGACGTTCCGCTCGACGAGTCGATCACCGCGTTCAACGCGATCTGCGACGGTGACTACGACCACTTCCCCGAGCAGGCGTTCTTCCTGTGCGGTGGCATCGAGGACCTGAAGGCCAACGCCAAGGAGCTGGGCGTCTCCTGATCCGGCGCGCTCCTCGCGGAGCGCTTCCGGTTCGCAGGTTTCGCGGAGAGGGGCGGGTGTGTCCCGTCCCTCTCCCCACGCCCATTAGAATTTGACCCAACACCCGGCTGACCCGCCGGGTGGTGACCCGAGGAGCCACCTTGGCTGCTGAGCTGCACGTCGAGCTGGTCGCGGCGGACCGCAATGTCTGGTCCGGCGAGGCCACCCTTGTTGTCGCCCGCACCACGTCCGGCGACATCGGCGTCATGCCCGGTCACCAGCCGCTTCTCGGTGTGCTGGAATCGGGCCCGGTGACCATCCGTACCAGCGAGGGCAACACTGTCGTCGCAGCGGTGCACGGCGGTTTCATCTCGTTCGCGGACAACAAGCTGTCCCTGCTGGCCGAGATCGCCGAGCTCGCTGACGAGATTGACGTCCAGCGGGCGGAGCGGGCACTGGAGCGCGCGAAGTCGGAGGCCGATGCGGCCGCCGAGCGTCGCGCCGATGTCCGGCTGCGCGCGGTCACGGGGCACTGAGCCCCGTACCGAACAGGTTTGAGACCTCAGCCGCGGTCCGGTCTGGAATTTTCCAGACCGGGTCGCGGCTGAGGCGATGCAGGTCGTTTTTCGTTTGAGGTATTCGATGAGCGAGGAGGTCGGTGAAGATGCTCCTCGCTCTGCTTGTGAGCGGCCTGGTCGTAGCCCTGGTGGTGATCGGGCTGTTTGTCTTCGGGCTGCGCCGCAGACTGATCCAGCGATCCGGTGGCACGTTCGACTGCAGCCTGCGCTGGGGAGTGTCCGAGGAACCCGACATCTCCGGCAAGGGCTGGGTGTACGGGGTCGCTCGCTACAGCGGTGACCGCATCGAGTGGTTCCGCGTCTTCTCGTACTCTCCGCGGCCGCGCCGGCTGCTGGAGCGCTCCTCCATCGAGGTCGTCGCCCGCCGCGCCCCCGAGGGCGAGGAGGAGCTGGCACTGCTGTCCGACGCCGTCGTGCTCGGCTGTCTCCACCGTGGGACCCGCCTGGAGCTGGCGATGAGCGAGGACGCGCTGACGGGTTTCCTGGCCTGGCTGGAGGCGGCGCCTCCCGGCCAGAGGGTGAACGTGGCCTGAGGGTCGGCGGGGCTGGATTGTCGCCGCCGGACGGAGTCCGGCGCAGTGGCGCGAAGCCGGGGAGGCCCCCAGGGGCCGAGCCGTGCGAGTGGCGCGTCAAGAAGGAGAAGCCGGGGAGACGGGGGCGGACCCGTCTCCCCGGCTTCGTCCGTGTTACTGGAGTCCGGCGTGGATCGCGCCCGCGAGCTCGCCGTTCGCCGTGTCGCCGCTGAACTCCCAGAAGAAGGCGCCCTTGAGGCCCTGCTGCTTGGTCCAGTTCATCTTCCCGGCGATGGTGGCGGGGGTGTCGTAGCTCCACCAGTTGCTGCCGCACTTGGCGTAGGCCGTGCCGGCGACGGTGCCGGTCGCCGGGCAGCTGCCCTTGAGCACCTTGTAGTCCTCGATGCCCTGCTCGTACGTGCCCGTGGCGGGCCCGGTCGCGGTGCCGCCGGGGGCGTCCTGGGTGACGCCGGTCCAGCCGCGGCCGTAGAAGCCGATGCCGAGGTTCAGCTTCGAGCCGGCGATGCCCTTGCCCTTGAGCTTGGTGATCGCGGCCTCGGAGTTGAAGCCGGCGATCGGGATGCCGGCGTACGAGGTGAGCGGGGAGTGCGGGGCGGTCGGGCCCTTGGCGTCCCACGCGCCGAAGAAGTCGTACGTCATGACGTTGTAGAAGTCGACGTACTGGGAGGCGCCCGCGTAGTCCGCGAGGTCGAGCTTGCCGCCGTTGGAGCCGTCGGCGGAGATCGCGGCGGTCACCTGGTTGCTGCTGCCGAACTTGGTGCGCAGCGCGGACAGGACGTTCTTCAGTGAGGCGGCGCCGCTGGTGTCGCAGGACAGGCCGCAGGCGTTCGGGTACTCCCAGTCGATGTCGATGCCGTCGAAGACGTCCGCCCAGCGCGGGTCCTCGACCAGGCTGTAGCAGGAGTCGGCGAAGGCGGCCGGGTTGGCCGCGGCCTGGCCGAAGCCGCCGGACCAGGTCCAGCCGCCGAAGGACCACAGCACCTTGATGTTCGGGTACTTCGCCTTGAGCTTGCGCAGCTGGTTGAAGTTGCCGCGCAGCGGCTGGTCCCAGGTGTCGGCGACCCCGTCGACGCTCTGGTCGGCGGTGTAGGCCTTGTCGTAGTCGGCGTAGGAGTCACCGATGGTGCACTTGCCGCCCTGGACGTTGCCGAACGCGTAGTTGATGTGGGTGATCTTCGCGGCGGAGCCGGAGGTGACCAGGTTCTTCACGTGGTAGTTGCGCCCGTAGACGCCCCATTCGGTGAAGTAGCCGAGCTTGACCTTGCCGCCCGGGTCCGGGGGAGTGGTGCCGCCGCCGGTCGTGGTGACCGAGACGGAGCCGGAGGCCGGGCCCGTCTGGTCGGCGGTGTCGCGGGCGATGATGCTGTACGTGTACGTCGTGCCCTTCGTCAGGCCGGAGTCGTCGTAGCTCGTACCGGTGACGGTCGCCACCTTGGCGGCGCCGCGGTAGACGTCGTAGTTCTTGACGCCCTTGTCGTCGGTGGCCGCGGCCCAGCCGATGGTCAGCGAGGTGTCGGTGACCCCGCTCGCGGTGGGGGTGCCGGGGGCCGACGGCGGGCTGTCGGTGGGGGTCGATCCGCCGTCGCAGGAGCCGCCGTTGACCTTGCAGCCGCTGGGGGCGCCGGAACCGGCGCCGTTGAAGCCGAAGCTGATCGTGGCACCGGGGGCGAGGGTGCCGTTCCAGCCCACGTTCTTGCCGGTCCAGTGGGTGCCGGAGCTGGTGACGGTGGCGTCCCAGGCGGAGGTGACCGTCGTGCCTGAGGGGTAGTCCCACTCCACGGTCCAGCTGGTGAGGGTGGTGGTGCCGGTGTTCTTCACCGTCCACTTGCCCTCGAAGCCGGTGCCCCAGTCGGAGACCTTGGTGTACGTGGCCGTCGCGGAGGCGGCGGCCTGGGCGGGGCCGGCCAGGGCCACGAGTCCGGTGATGGGCAGGGCGAAGGCGGCCACGGTCGCGGCGAGCCTTCGCAGCAGTCGCATGCGGGGTGGGGGTGCCGTGCCTGTTGCGCTTGCTGTGCTCAAGGGTGCTCCTCCGTAGGTCCGTCGCGGTCGTGGGGCCGACCGGGACTGGGGATGGGACCTGCGCCGCCCGTGAGCACGCTTGTCATGGCACGCTCACCACAGTTGCCGCGAGCGTAGAAAGGTCTGGACCAACCGTCAAGAGGTCCAGACCTTCGCTCCGGTGGGCCTCTAGAGGCCCAACTCCTGGGCCAGCACGGCCGCCTGGACCCGGCTGCGCAGCTCCAGCTTCCCCAGCAGCCTGCTGACGTGCGTCTTCACCGTCGCCTCCGCCATCACCAGCCGCAGCGCGATCTCCGCGTTCGAGAGCCCCTCGCCCAGAGCGCCGAGCACCTCCCGCTCCCGCCGCGTCAGCGAGGCCACCGCCGCGGCCGTCTCCGGCGACACCGGGGCCTTCACGGGCCGCGGAGCGGAGAACTCGGCGATCAGCCGCCGGGTCACCGCCGGGGCGATCAGGCCCTCCCCGCGCGCGACCGTCCGTACCGCCTCGATCAGCTCCGCCGCGTCCGCGTTCTTCAGCAGGAAGCCCGCCGCCCCCGCACGCAGGGCGCCGAACACGTACTCGTCCAGGTCGAAGGTGGTGAGGACCAGGACGTCCGCCAGCCCCTCCCCGACCACCTGGCGGGTCGCCGACACCCCGTCGAGCCGCGGCATCTGCACGTCCATGAGGACGAGGTCCGGCCGCAGCTCCCGCGCCAGGCGCACCGCCTCCTCCCCGTCCGCCGCCTCGCCCACGACCTCGACGTCCCCCGCGCTGCGCAGGATCAGCACCAGCCCGGCCCGTACGGCACTCTGGTCCTCGGCCACCACCACCCGGATGTTCATCCGGTCACCGCCTTCTCTTCCGCGGGCAGCTCCGCCCGCACCAGCCACACCGATCCCGTACGGCCCGCCGCGAACTCGCCGCCCAGCAGCTCCGTCCGCTCCCTCATGCCGATCAGCCCGGCCCCCGAACCGGGGGCGCGGGGGCCCGGCCGGTCCCCGTACGGGGACTCCACCCGTACGGTCAGCAGCCCGTCCGCGCGCGCCACGCCGACCCGGACCGTGCCCGGGGCGGCGTGCTTGAGGGTGTTCGTCAGCGACTCCTGGACGATCCGGTACGCCGCCAGCTCCACGGGGGCCGGCAGCTGCTCTCCGGGCGGCCGGTCGTCGAGCAGTACGAAGTCCAGCCCGCTCGCGGCGCCGTTGACACGGGCCTGCTCCAGCAGGGCGTCGAGCCCGCCGAGGGAGGGCGTGGCGACCGCCTCCTGCTCGGCGCCCGCCTCCCGCAGCAGCCCGATCAGGCGGCGCATCTCGGCCAGCCCCTGCACGCTGTTCTCCCGGATCACCCCGAGGGCCTCCCGGCTCGTCCCGGGGGAGTCGATGGACAGTGCGGCCGTGGAGTGGATGGCGATGGCGGAGAGGTGGTTGGCCACCATGTCGTGCAGCTCGCGGGCCATCCGGGCGCGCTCGGCGACGACGGCCTGGCTGCGGTCCATTTCGGCCAGCAGCGCGGTCTGCTCGGCGCGCAGCCGGGCGGCCTCGGCGGCCTCGCGGTGGTTGCGCAGGGTGGCGCCGGTCACGGCCGGGCCGAAGCAGACGATGCCGGTGATCACGCCGATCATCAGGGACTGCGGGGTGCGCAGCCAGGCCACGGCGGCGATGGTGACGGTGATGGTGGTCAGTCCGGTGGACACCGGGAGCCGCCGGGCCATGGCGGGTTTGCCGTAGACGACGGCCGCGTACATCAGGTCCGTGAAGATCAGGACCGTGGCGAGATTGCCCACGGTGAACTGGTCGGCGACCACGCCGATCGTGCCGACGGCCAGGGTGGTGTTGGGCGCGGTGCGGCGCAGCAGCTCCATCGGGCCGAGCACGAGGAGCGGGACGAGGGCGGCCCACGGGGGGAAGAAGTGCCGGTTGCTCGTGCTGTAGATGCCGAGCGACCAGAGCAGCAGGCCCGCGAGCACGCTGAACACCGCGAGGAGGACGTCGTCGCGGTGGGGGCGGAAGGTCCTGGCGGGCGTCGCAGGGGCGATGGTCGGGGTCACGGTCCCATCCAACAGGGTGGCGGAGGGCTGGGCGTCGCCTCCGGGGCGGAGCCCGGGCGGGGCGGCGCTACACCGAAGGATGCAGTCACGGTTCGTCACCGGCGACGACGAAGCGGTACGGATCGGGCGGGAGGCTGGATGCACCGGTTGTCGAAGCGGCAACGGAAGGGAGAATCCGGTGCTCGTCGTACTGATCATCGCCTGCGAGGTCGGCTTCTGGGTGCTGCTGGCCGGAGGACTGGCGCTGCGCTACCTCGCGAAGATGCCGAGGCTGGGGGCGACGGTCCTGCTGTGCGAGCCGCTGCTGGAGCTGGTCCTGCTGGTGGCCACCGCCGTGGACCTCAAGAACGGGGGTGAGCCGAGCTGGAGGCACGGCCTGGCCGCGCTCTACATCGGCTACACCGTCGGCTACGGCCACTACACGGTGGAGTGGCTCGACCGGCACGCGGCGTACCGCCTCGCCGGGGGCCCGAAGCCGCCCGGCCCGAAGTACGGCAAGGCCAGGGCGGTCCACGAGTGGAAGCTGTGGACGCGCACGCTGCTCGGGGCGGCCGTCGCGCTCGGGCTGCTCCAGGGCGCGATCTGGTACGTGGGCGACGCGGCCGACACCGGCAGCCTCCAGAGCTGGCAGTACGTCGCCCTGCGCGTGCTCGGCATCCAGGCCGTGATCGCCGCCTCGTACACGTTCTGGCCGCGAAAGCCCCCTGCGGCCCGGCCGCAGGAGGAACGGGCCGCGGCCGAGCGCCGGAGCCGGCTCTAGCGCTCGCCGCCGGGCACCCAGAGGACGTCGCCGACCTCCTTGTTGGCCGTACGGGCCAGGATGAAGAGGAGGTCGGAGAGGCGGTTGAGGTAGGTCGCGGTCAGCGGGTTCATCACCTCGCCGTGCACCTCCAGGGCCGCCCAGGTGGAGCGCTCGGCGCGGCGGACCACGGTGCAGGCCTGGTGCAGCAGGGCCGCGCCGGGGGTGCCGCCGGGGAGGATGAAGCTGCGCAGCTTCTCCAGCTCCTCGTTGAAGGTGTCGCAGTCGGCTTCGAGCTTGTCGACGTAGAACTGCTCGACGCGCAGCGGCGGGTACTCGGGGTTCTCGACGACCGGCGTGCACAGGTCGGCGCCGACGTCGAACAGGTCGTTCTGCACCCGTACCAGGACCTTCACGACATCCTTCGGCAGCCCGCCGAGGGCGATCGCCGTGCCGATGGCCGCGTTTGCCTCGTTGGCGTCGGCGTAGGCGGAGATCCGCAGATCGGTCTTGGCCGTCCGGCTCATGTCACCGAGAGCGGTCGTGCCCTTGTCGCCGGTGCGGGTGTAGATGCGCGTGAGGTTCACCATGCGGCCAGCCTAGTGAGCCGTGCTGGAATCCCGCACGCGGACCTCTCGGCGGTGCGCCTCGGTGGTCTCCGGGTGAACTGGCTGCGGGCGGGGGGACGCTGGGCCGGATCGGTGTGATGTCCGTCAGTTGAGACGTGACGCGTGTTACTTCGCGGTCACACGAACCTCCGCTGGCGCTAGTCTCCGCCGGAGAGGCTTACGAGACTGGGCCGTATGGAAGAACGTGGGGTGTGCAGTGGCTGGGAAGCTCGCCGTCATCGGTGCCGGACTGATGGGTTCCGGAATCGCTCAGGTCTCCGCTCAGGCGGGGTGGGACGTCGTACTGCGTGATGTCACCGACGCCGCGCTGACCCGCGGCACCGACGGCATCAAGGCCTCGTACGACAAGTTCGTCTCGAAGGGCAAGATGACGGCCGGGGACGCCGAGGCCGCGCTCGCCCGCATCAAGACCACCACCGACCTCGACGCGGTGGCCGACGTCGACATCGTCGTCGAGGCCGTCTTCGAGAAGCTCGAGGTCAAGCACGAGATCTTCCGTGCGCTCGACAAGCTCGTACGCGACGACGCGATCCTCGCGTCCAACACCTCCGCCATCCCGATCACCAAGATCGCGGCCGTGACGGAGCGTCCGGAGCGCGTCGTCGGCGCGCACTTCTTCTCGCCCGTCCCGATGATGCAGCTCTGCGAGCTCGTCCGCGGCTACAAGACGAGCGACGAGACCCTCGCGACCACCCGCGCGTTCGCCGAGTCCGTCGGCAAGACCTGCATCGTCGTCAACCGCGACGTCGCCGGTTTCGTGACGACCCGTCTGATCTCCGCCCTGGTCGTCGAAGCCGCGAAGCTGTACGAATCGGGCGTGGCCTCCGCCGAGGACATCGACATCGCCTGCAAGCTGGGATTCGGCCACGCCATGGGGCCGCTCGCCACCGCCGACCTCACCGGCGTCGACATCCTGCTGCACGCCACCAGCAACATCTACACCGAGTCCCAGGACGAGAAGTTCGCGCCGCCGGAGCTCATGCGCCGCATGGTGGACGCCGGCGACATCGGCCGCAAGAGCGGTCAGGGCTTCTACAAGCACTGAAGCGACACTGAGCGCCAGTTCGAATATCCGCACCCGCACGGGTGAATTAGGTATCGGTTCGCTCACGGTCGGCAACCTCGCTGCCCGAACGGCAGTCAGATGCAGTGAGAGTTGCCGACCGCGGACCAGTCGGATCCCTACGTACCCGTACCCAGGACTGCCGGGAGCACATATGCACATCAGGGGCGACCACGCCGAACTCGCTGTCGGGGGCCGCCTCGACGTGCGCAGCGCGGCGGACGCCCGTACGGCCCTCCACGCCGCCCTCGACGACGGCCACGGCGACCTCGTGCTGGACCTCACCGGTCTCGACTCCTGGGACGCGACCGGGCTCGGCGTGATCATGGGAGCCCACCGGCGGGCCGGCCGGACCGGCCGCCGCCTCGTCCTGCGCGGGGTGCCGCCGCAGATGCAGCGCCTCCTCGTCGCCACCCGGCTGCACCGCATCCTCGCGATCGAGGGCGGGCTGGAAGCGGAATCCCTCCCGAGGGTCTGACGCGGCCACCGTCCACCATTCCTGCGGAAACGTAACGGTCCGGTGGTGATGGCACCCCTGCGGTTCCGTGCACGACCGGGCACCGTCTAGGGTTCGGGCGGTAACCGGACCCGTAGCGACAGCGGAATGTGCGAAGGCCGGACGGTACGACACGACGGCTAGGCGCAGGGCGCGATCGGGGGACTAGGTCATGGACCGCACGCAGGGGCAGCCCGAACCGGTGGAGCAGCCCGCGGCGGCACCCGTGCCTCCGGTGAAGGCGCCCACGGCGACGGCTTCCGCGGCGCCCGCACCGGCTCCCGCCGGCCCCGCCGTCGCGCGCGTCGTCACCCTCACCGCCGGGGACTTCACGCTCACCGTGAACCCCGTCGACGGCAGCGAGATAGAACCGCGCCGGCCCGGCACCGGCGGCACCGCCCCCGCCAAGCGCGACGCCGCCGACCGCGCCGCCCGGGACGCCGCCTCGCGGCCGCCCCTGTTGCCCGGCCCCGCCGCCCCGGCCCCGCCGCTCCTCGCCCGCGAGGAGGAGCGCGAGCGCCTCGTACGGCTGCTGGGCCGCGGCCGCTCCGTACGGCTGACCGGCCCCGCGGGCTCCGGCCGCAGCGCCCTGCTCGACGCGGTCTCCGTCGACTGCGCGCGCCTGGCGCCCGACGGCGTCGTACGGCTCAGCGGGTACGGGCACCAGCAGCCCGGCGAACTGCTGCACGCGCTGTACGCCGCCGTGTACGAGGCCTCGCAGGAGCGGCCCGAGCGCACCCAACTCCTCGCCCGCGTACGGGACATCGGCGCCATCGTGCTCCTCGACGACCTGGAGATGGGCGGCGCCCCCCTCGACGAGCTGCTGCGCGCCACCCCCGAGTGCGCCTACCTGCTGGCCGCCACCCCCGACACCCGCGCCCCCTCCGACGACTCGCACCTGGAGGAGGTCTTCCTCGGCGGGCTCGGCCGGGCCGACTGCGTGCAGCTGCTGGAAGCGGGCATGGGCCGGGCGCTGACCGAGGAGGAGACCGCCTGGGCGGGCGACCTGCGGTTCGCGTCGGAAGGACTGCCGCTGCGCTTCGTCCAGGCGGCGGCGCTGCTGCGCCAGCGCGACGAGCGAAACCTTTCCTCGGCTGGGGACGAGGACGAGGAGCCGGGAGTCTTCGAGGAGCGGCCGCGCGACGCCGCGTTCGTGGCGCTGCCGACCCTGGCCGAGGGCGCGGCCCCCGCCGAGCTGCTGGCCTCCCGGGTCAGCGAGTCGGCGCGGGCGGCGCTGCGGATCGCGTGCGCGCTGGGCGGGGAGCTCCCGCACCACGCCCACCTGCCGGCGCTCGTGGGGGACACCCACGCCGACGCGGCGGTCGCGGAACTGCTGGGCTGCGGACTGCTCACCCCGGTCGGCACCCGCTACCGGCTGGCCGCCGGGGTCGCACGGCAGCTGGAGGAGGCCGGGTACGCGGACACCGCGGCGGAGGAGGCCCGTACGGCCGCCCGCCACTACGCCTGGTGGACCGGACACGCCTCGGTGACCCCGGAGCGGGTCGCGGCGGAGGCCGACGCGGTGCTGGCGGCGCTGGCCGGCGCGGACGTGGTGGCCGCCGTAATGCTGGCCCGGACCGCGGCCCCGGCCCTCGCGGCCTCGCGGCACTGGGAGGCGTGGGAGCGGGTGCTGCGCTCGGGGGCCGAGGCGGCGCGCAAGGCGGGAGAGGTAGCGGAGCAGGCGTACTTCCACCACGAGCTCGGCGTACTCGCGCTGTGCGAGGGGCGCCTGGACCGGGCGCGGGCCGAACTGGAGGCCTCCATAGGCCTGAAGGGCGCGCTCGCCGACAAGCGGGGCACCGTGGCGGGGCGGCGGGCGCTCGCGCTGGTCGCCGACCGCGAGAAGGCGGGGGTGGAGGTGTCGCCGCCACTGCGGCTGGAGGCGCCGGCGCCTGCGGGGGCTCCAGGGGCCACAGGGGCTGCGGAGGCGGTGACGACGGCGCTGCCCGTGGCCGCGTCCACGGCGCCACAGGTGCCCGCAGCGGCAGCGGTGGCCGCAGTGGCGCCGGTCGTGCCGGTGATCGGCCGATCGGAGGCCCCGACGACCCTCACCGAGGTGTTCGAGGAGGCCTTCCCCCTCACCCCGAAGCCGGCCCCGACGATGGCGCCCGTACCCGCGCCGGCGCCGCGCAAGCAGCCGCGCCGCAAGCCGGTGCTGCTGGCCGCGGCGGGAGCGCTGACGGTGGTGGCGCTGGGCACGGTGATGGCCCTGGCGATGACGGGCTCGGACGGCGACCCCCAGACCCCGGCGGGCGGGGACGGCCCGGCGGTGTCGTCGACGCCGAAGCCTCGGGCAACGGTGCCTGGTGTGGCGGGCACGAGCGGGAACGATCCTGCACCGGACCCGGGAACTCCGGCCCCCGAAGCCTCGGATCCGGGATCCCCGGAATCGACCCTCACCCCCGACCCGAACCAGCCGCAGCGTCCCCCGTCGCGCAAGCCGGTCACGCCGCCGCCGTCGCAGAAGCCGTCTCCGACCGGACCGAAGCCCCCGTCCCCGGACCCGTCGCCGAGCACGCCGACGGCGGATCCCACGCCGACTCCGACTCCGACGCCCACCGCGACGGCCACACCGGCCAGCCCGTCGGCGACGGCGTAAGCCGCGCCGGGCGGGCCCGCCGGGGCCCGCCGTTGGCCCGGCGCGGCCGTCAGAACAGGCGGAGCTTGTCGTCCTCGATGCCGCGCAGGGCGTTGTAGTCCAGGACCACGCAGTCCATGCCGCGGTCCGTGGCCAGAACGCGGGCCTGGGGCTTGATCTCCTGGGCCGCGAAAACGCCGCGCACCGGCGCCAGATGCGGGTCCCGGTTCAGGAGCTCCAGGTAGCGGGTCAGCTGCTCGACGCCGTCGATCTCGCCGCGCCGCTTGATCTCCACCGCCACCGTGCCGCCGGAGGCGTCCCGGCACAGGATGTCCACCGGACCGATCGCCGTCATGTACTCGCGCCGGATCAGCGTGTAGCCGTCGCCCAGCGTTTCGATGCGGTCGGCCAGGAGCTCCTGGAGGTGTGCTTCCACGCCGTCCTTGATCAGACCCGGGTCGATGCCCAGCTCGTGGGAGGAGTCGTGGAGGACTTCCTCCATGGTGATGATGAGCTTCTCGCCCGCCTTGTTGACGACCGTCCAGACGCCGGCCTCGTCCCCGCTCCCCTCCTTGAGGGTGCAGGGGGGCGACATCCAGTTGAGCGGTTTGTACGCCCGGTCGTCCGCGTGGATCGAGACACTGCCGTCGGCCTTCACGAGGATCAGACGGGGTGCCGAGGGCAGATGGGCGGTGAGCCGGCCCGCGTAGTCGACGGAGCAGCGGGCAATGACGAGACGCATGGTCGGCAACGCTACTCGACGAGAAGCCCTCCACGCGATTCGCCCCCGAAAGCCCCGTTCGCCGATGGCGCGTTGTATGCGCATTCTCCTGGTGCGCCACCCACGGGGCGCCTACCGTGGTGAGCAGGAGGTGGCGGAGCGTGCACTCTGCGTCGCGGCCTCCTTCCCTGCCCGTAAGACTCCGGCAACCCAAACGGCCGGGGTCGCGAGAGGAGAACCCATGTCGCTCGACGTCTCACCGGCCCTACTCGAACAGGCCGAGCGAGGCGAGGTCGACGAAGCCGCTTTCGTCGACTGCGTCCGGACCTCCCTGCCCTTCGCATGGGAGATGATCAGCTCGCTGGTGGCACAGCTGAAGGTGGACGGCGGAGAGTTCGCCGACAACCAGACGCCGCCGCCCGACGAGCAGGCGCGTGGACAGCTGCTGCGCGCTCTCGCGAGTGACGCGATACGTGGTGCGCTGCAGCGGCACTTCGGGGTGCGCCTGGCGTTCCAGAACTGCCACCGGGTGGCCGTGTTCCCGCTGGATCCCTCGTCGGACGACCGGCTCGCCAAGTTCACTTCGATCCGCGGCCAGCTGCTCAACCAGTCGCCCGAGCTCCGGGACTGCTGACCGTACGACCGGTATGACCCGTGACCCGCATGACATGCCTGACGTGCAATGACATGCACAAGATCCGCACGACCGCACTTCGCTGCCGCTCCGTATCGGGGGAGGTGCCATTGATACCGGGGCGGCAGCCTCAGCCGAGACGGGGCAGGACCTCGGCGCCGAGGCGCCGTACGTTCTCCTCCGTCGCGGCGAGATCCCCGGAGCCCTCCGACAGCAGCGCGAACCGCGTGATGCCCGTCCGCTCCGAGGTGGCCGCCAGCCGGTTCGCCGCCAGTCGCGGGGTGCCCACGGGGTGCAGATCGCACAGCAGCTCGGTGTAGGCAACCGGGTCCCGCATCGCGCGCTCCCGGCCGTCCACCGTCAGGTGCGCGTCCAGCCCCTGCTTCAGCCAGCCCGGCATCGCCTTCAGCAGCGCCTCGCGGGCGTCCGCCGTACGGTCCGCCAGCTGGCACACGCCCGCCGACACGTGCGGGGCGTGCGGGTCGTGGCCCGCCGCCGCGGCCGTACGCCGGTACAGCGCGACCATCTCCGCCTTGTCCTCGTCCCCGCAGTGCATGCCCAGCAGCATCGGCAGCCCCCGCTCCGCGGCCAGCCGCACCGACGCGGGGGAGGTGCACGCGACGATCACTTCCGGCCCTGATCCGTCCCCGTCCAGCGCCTCCGACGGACGCGGTACGACGGCCACTTCGCGGAACCCGTACCGCTCGCCGGCGGCCGCCACCCGCGGCTCGGCAAGCCAGCGCCGCAGCAGGTCCAGGCCCTCCGGGAACTCCTTCTCGTAAGCGTCCAGGCCGCCGCCGAACACCTCCAGGTCCACCCAGGGCCCGCCCCGGCCCACCCCCAGCGTGAACCGGCCGCCCGAGGTCAGGTGCAGCAGCGCCGCCTGCTCACCGAGGGCCACCGGGTGCGTGTTCGGCAGCACGCTCACCGCCGTGCCCACCCGCAGCCGCCGCGTCCGCCCCAGCAGCAGCGCCGCCAGGGTCACCGCCGACGGGCAGACCCCGTAAGGGACGAAGTGGTGCTCGGCGAGCCACACCGAGTCGAGCCCCGCCTCCTCGGCCACCTCGGCGGTCCGCACCGCCCGGTGCAGCGCCTCCCCCTGTCCCTGGCCCGGGAACTGGGCCGCCAGTACAAACGCTCCTACGCGCATCGCCTTTACCCTCCTCGTGGCTGACGCGGCCTCCCCCAGGTGGACCGGTTCATCTGATGGCAACAACGTCTGACACGTGCCAAAGGCACGGCCTGACACGAAAGTTATTGGGATAGTCGGGTCGGCCGACTGCGAGCCTCTCGCCGTCGGCCGACCTCTGTCAGCCACCCTGCGGGTACCCGGCCTCGCTGCGCGTAGTCTGGGAGAAAGTCACTTCCGTTCGCCCATACGTGAGGTATACGTGTCACCGCGCCACAACCGCCCCAGGGGCGGCGAGACTCCGGAAGAACGCCCCCACACCGGCCTCGACCGCTTCGGGCTGGAACGCACGGAGGAGTACCAGGGCGAGGAGTGGAAGGTCCGGCACGTCGCGGGCGCGAGCGCGGCGGGCAAGCGCTACCGCTGCCCGGGCTGCGACCAGGAGATCCCCTCGGGCACCCCGCACCTGGTGGCCTGGCCGGAGTACGGCGGCGTGGACGACCGCCGGCACTGGCACAAGGCGTGCTGGAACGCGAAGGACCGCCGCACCTCGCGGGTGCAGCGGTCCAGGAACGCTCCCAAATACTGACTCCCGCGTACGGGATCAGACGTCGCGGCGGCCGACCACCAGGTACGAGCCCGCCACCGCGGCTCCCGTCACCAGCAGGAGCAGCAGCACCTGGGCCGCGCTGCCGGGCGAGTTCCCCGTGTCGGCGTTCGGCAGGCCGAACAGCCGCATGAGGGCGACCGGGGCGTTGTAGCGGAGCACGGTGCTGCCGATCGGGGCCAAGGTCTCCCACATGCTGAGCATCGCCCCTATCACCGGCGGCAGCGTGACCAGCCCCAGCATCACGGCGATCGCCCCGGCGGAGTGCCGCAGCATCGCCCCGATCGCCAGGCCCAGGACCCCGAGCACGGTGACGTAGACGCAGCCGGCCAGCGCGTGGGCCCATTCGCCGGCGCCGTGAGGTCCGGAGGCGGCGCCGCCGCGCAGGATCGCGGAGGCCAGTCCCACGACCGCCACCGAACCGAAGACGGCGAGGAAGGCGGCGGTGGCGAACACCAGGTACTTCGCGGTCAGCACCCGAGCCCGGTCGGGGGCGGCGGTCAGGGTCGTACGGATCATCCCGGTGCCGTACTCGGAGGTGATCGTCAGGACGCCGAGCACCATCACGGGGATCTGGCCCACCAGCAGCCCGAACAGCGCGGGCGCCGTGAGCGGCACGTCCCGGTAGTCGGCGGCGCGGGTCTCGGAGACGGCGAGCAGCCCGATGCCGACGACGAGCAGCACCAGGGAGCCGAGCGTCCACACGGTCGAGCGGACCGAGACCAGCTTCGTCCACTCGGAGGCCACGGCGTGCCCGAGGTGCGGCCGGGGCGTCTCCAGCGGCGAGCTGTAGCTCTTCGGCCGGTCCGCGGTGCTCGTGGGGCTCGCGGGCGTCGTGGGGCGGCCGGTCATCGGGTGTCCTCGCGGGTGTCCTTGGGGGTGTGCTGGGGGTTGCTCTGGGCGGTCCCGGAGGTCCCGGCGAGCTCGCCGGGGTCGGCGGGCATCAGGAAGGGCTGTCCGCCCGCCCCGGGCGGCGGGGGAGCGAAGAAGGCGCCCCGCGGCACCTCCGGCGCCTGGAGCTCGTCCTCCCAGGCGGGGACGGTGAGCGGCTCCGGCTCCCACAGCTCGGCGCGCGGGTCCTCGGTGGAGGTGTACTCCACGTCGGCCTGGGTCATCCGCATGTAGGCCTCCTCCAGCGAGGCCCGGTGCGGGGACAGCTCCCACAGCCGTACGCCCACCTCGTGGGCGAGGTCGGAGATCCGCGGCAGCTCCAGGCCGGTCACGCGCAGTGCCCCGTCGGGCTCCTGGAGCACCCGGCCGCCGGCCTTGGTCAGGGCTTCACCCAGTGCATCCCGGCCACCGTGATCATTGTCGGCCGCGCGCACCCGCGCGAATCCGGCCGAGTTGTGCGCGATGAATTCCTGGGTGCCCATGTCGGCCAGCAGCCGCCCGCGGCCGATCACGATGAGGTGGTCGGCGGTCAGCGCCATCTCGCTCATCAGGTGTGAGGAGACGAACACCGTGCGGCCCTCGGCGGCGAGCCGGCGCATGAGCGTGCGCACCCAGAGGATGCCCTCGGGGTCGAGCCCGTTGACCGGCTCGTCGAACAGCAGCACCTGGGGGTCGCCGAGGAGGGCGGAGGCGATGCCGAGCCGCTGGCCCATGCCGAGCGAGAAGCCCTTCGTACGCTGCCGGGAGACGTCCTGGAGGCCGACGACGGCCAGCACCTCGTCCACGCGCTTCTCGGGGATGCCGGAGAGCTGGGCGAGGCAGAGCAGGTGCCTGCGGGCGCGGCGGCCGCCGTGCACGGCCTTGGCGTCGAGCAGGGCCCCGACGTGCCGCTGGGCGTTCGGCAGCTGCCGGAAGGGCAGGCCGTTGATCGTCACGCTGCCCGACGTGGGCCGGTCCAGGCCGAGGATCATGCGCATGGTGGTGGACTTCCCGGAGCCGTTCGGCCCCAGGAATCCCGTCACGTGACCCGGCCTGACCTGGAAGGACAGTTGGTCGACGGCGGTCTTGGCGCCGTAGCGCTTGGTCAGGCCGACAGCCTCGATCATTGCTCTGCCTCTGCTCTGCCCCTTGCCAGGACCGGACGGCTTTCGTCCGCGTAAGAGTTAAGAGGATATCGAGTCGCCTACGGTTCCACCCCGGGCCGGATCCCTGAGCTGTCCCTGACTCCGACCCGGGGATGACCCGTAGTACCTGCGGCGTCCGTCGGGGGACGGACGCCGCTCGCCCGTAGGGATCAGGCGTCGCGCTTCTTCAGCACCAGGTAGCCCCCGAGTACGGCGGCCAGCACCCACAGGGCCATGATCCCGAAGCCGCCCCACGGTCCGTAGGGGGCCTCGCCGCTGTCCATCGCGCCCGGGACCACCTGCATGATCTTGGAGCCCGCCTGGTCCGGGAAGTACTGGGCGACCTTGCGGGTGGCGCTGACCGCCCCGAGGATCGTCGAGACCAGGAAGAAGAACGGCATCAGGATGCCGAGCGACAGCATCGAGCTGCGCAGGATCGTCGCCACGCCCATCGAGAACAGGGCGATCATGGCCATGTAGAGGCCGGCGCCGATCACGGCGCGCAGCACGTTCGGCGCGTCGATGCCGATGCTGCGGTCGCCCAGGATGGCCTGCCCCAGGAAGAAGGACAGGAAGCTGGTGACGAGGCCCACGACCAGTGCGAGGCCGGTGGCCACGATGAGCTTGCCGGCCAGGAAGTTCGCCCGGCGCGGCACGGCGGCCAGCGAGGTGCGGATCATGCCCGAGCTGTATTCGGTGCCGACCACCAGCACGCCGAAGACGATCATGGCGAGCTGGCCGAGGGTCATGCCCGCGAAGCTGGCCAGGGTCGGGTCGAAGGTGACCTGCTGCTCCTGCGGCATGTCGTTGAAGGTGGCGTTGAAGACGGCGCACAGGCCGGCGCTCACGCCGACCGTGACCACCAGCGCTGCGACCAGGGTCCAGGTGGTGGAGGCGACGGTGCGGATCTTGGTCCACTCGGACCGGAGGACGGCGGGGAAGGAGGACATGATCACTGCCCGCCCTTGCGCGTCGCCTCGTACCCGGCGCCCCACGCGGGGGCGTCGACGGCGGGGCCGGGCCCCGGAGGCAGCCCCGGTTCTCCCGGTGCGTGGGCGTGGTACTCGACGGAGTCCGCCGTCATGCGCATGAACGCTTCCTCCAGTGAAGCCCGTTGCGGGCTGAGTTCGTGCAGCACGATCTGGTGCTGGGCGGCCAGTTCGCCGAGCCGCTCCGGGGCCACCCCGTCGATCTCCAGCACGCCGGTGGCCGGGACGCTGATGGCGTCGATCCCGGCTTCGTGCAGGACGTCCTTGAGCCGCTCCTGCTGCGGCGAGCGCAGCCGGACGTAGCTGCGCGAGTTCTCGTGAATGAAATCAGCCATAGACATATCGGCCAGAAGCTTTCCCTGGCCGATGACGATCAAATGGTCCGCGGTCAGCGCCATTTCGCTCATCAGGTGGGACGAGACGAAGATCGTCCGCCCCTCGGACGCCAGCCCCTTCATAAGATTTCTGATCCAGAGAATTCCCTCCGGGTCCAGACCATTGACGGGCTCGTCGAACATGAGGATCTCCGGGTCACCCAGCAGGGCAGAGGCGATTCCCAGCCGCTGGCCCATGCCCAGCGAAAATCCTTTCGACTTCTTCTTCGCCACCGGCGTCAGCCCGACAAGATCCAGTACCTCCGCGACCCGGCGCTCCGGGATGCGGTTCGACTGGGCAAGGCAGAGAAGGTTGTTGTATGCGCTGCGGCCGCCGTTCATGGCTTTCGCGTCCAGCAGCGCCCCGATGTGCTTCAGCGGCTCCGGCAGGTCCCGGTAGTGCTTCCCGTCGATCCGGACCGTACCGCTGGTCGGGTTGTCGAGGTCGAGCATCATGCGCATGGTCGTGGACTTCCCGGCCCCGTTGGGGCCGAGGAAGCCGGTCACCACCCCCGGTCTGACCTGGAAGCTGAGGTGGTCCACGGCGGTCTTCGCGCCGAATCGTTTCGTAAGGCCCTCAAGCTCGATCATGCCGCTCACGCTAGAACGCCCGAGGGCCCCACGCCACCTCAAACAGGTGACATAGGGCCCTCGGGCAGGACGTTCGTCCACGAGCCGGTAGACGGAGGCCGTCCGACCGGTCGACCGCCGGTGAACTGCCGTACGTACCAGCGCGCGTACCGGCGTGCGTACTAGCGGCTCTGCTGCGCCGGAACGCCGCGGGTGACCGGCTCGTCGTCGACGATCGGGTTGGCCGCCGCGACGGCCGCACCGGTCAGCGTCGCCAGCATCTCGCGGACGTTGGTGAGCTGGGCGTTGATCGAGTCGCGGCGGTTGGTGAGCGCCGCCAGCTCGCGCTCGGACTCGCTGCGGATACGGTCCGCCTTCGCGTTGGCGTCGGCGACGATGTCCTCGGCCTGGCGCTGCGCGGTCTCGACGGTCTGGCGGGCGCGGCGCTCGGCGTCCGTACGGAGCTTCTCGGCCTCCAGGCGCAGCTGCTCGGCGCGGTGCTCGATCTCCGCGAGGCGCTTCTCGGCCTTGGCCTGACGCGAGGCCAGGTCGCGCTCGGACTGCTCGCGGCGCTTGGCCAGGTTGGTCTCGAAGTCCGCGGCGGCCTGGGCGGCCTTGGCGCGGGTCTCCTCGAACAGGGCGTCGGCCTCCTCGCGCTTGGAGGCGGCGTCCTTCTGGGCCTCGGCGCGCAGGGTGGAGGCGTCGCCCTTGGCCTTCTCGACGATGCGGACGCCCTCGTCCTCCGCCTTCGACTTGCGGTCGGCGGCGAACGACTCGGCGTCGTTGCGCACCTGCTGGGCAGCCGACTCGGCGAGCTCGCGGTGCTGCTCGGCCGCGCGACGGGCCTCCTCGCGCAGGTCCTTCGCCTCCTCCTCGGCCAGGCGCAGGATCTTCTCGACCCGGGCGCCGAGGCCGGCGTACGACGGCTCGGCGTCGCTCACCTGGGCCTGGGCGTTCTGCGTCTCGAGGTGCAGCTCCTCGATCCGCTTTTCCAGAGAGTTGATACGTCCAAGGGCGCTGTCGCGGTCGGAGACCAGCTTGGTAATGCGGTCGTCCACCTGACCGCGGTCGTAACCACGCCGCACGAGCTCGAAGCCGAAGGGGGAGGAAGTGTCGCTCATGGGGTTCCTGTCGAATGAGACCGATGAGGTGCTACGTGAGGTGTTAGGGGAATCCTAGGCGCCCGAACGGCGTGTCATCGAGTCAATCCACGTTTGATCTGGACAATGACACCCCATTTGAGTGGCAAGGCGGCAGAATGCTTGTCACCCGTTCGCCTGAACCTCCATCAGGAACACACATCCTGATCGATTGCTAGCCCTCCGATGCCTTGCCACCCGAACGAGTGGAACCGGCTGTGGCTCCGGCCTTCACGCCCCCCGCGCCCTGACCGCCTACCGCCGGCTTTCCGCCGCCCGAAGGCGCCTCGAATGATTCCAACGCCTCAAGAACGTCCTGGACACGGGAGATCTCCGCCTGAATGTCCTCGCGCCTGCGCACCAGGACCTCCAGCTCACGGCGCCCCTCGTCGACCAGCCGCTCCGCCTCCGCCTGCGCCTCCGCGAGGGCCTTCTCGGCCACCCGCGACAGCTCGGCCTTCTTCTGCTCGGCCTCCTTGAGCAGCGCCTCCGCCTTGCGCACCGCCGCGATCCGGACCTTGCTCGCCTCGCTGCTCGCGTCCGACACCAGCGCCTTGGCCTTCGCCTCGGCCTCGACGCTCTGCTCGGTCGCCGCCCGCACGAGCTTGTCCACGCGGTCGCCGGCCGACTTCATCTGCTCGGCGGACTCCCGGCGGGCCCGCTCGTGCAGCTCCTCGACCTCGCCCTCGACGCGGGAACGCAGTTCTTCCGCCCGCTCCCTTATGGCGGCCGCATCGCTGCGGGCGCCGACCAGCAGCTCGTCCGCGTCCGTACGGGCCTTCTCCACCAGGGAGTTGCCCTCGACCGTCGCCTCGGACGAGATCCGCGCGGCCTCCTTGCGGGCCGCGTCGACCATCGCGTCGGCCTGCTCCTCGGCCGCCGTCGTCGCGGCCAGGGCCTGCGCCTGCGCGTCGCCGGTGAGCATGTCCGCCTCGGCCGCCGCCTCGGTGATGAGCCGGTCCACCTGCTCCGCGGCCTCGCTGCGCCGCTTGTTGGCGGCTTCGCGGGCCTCGTCCAGCAGCCGCTCGGACTCCGCGCGGGCCTCCGTACGCGTGCGCTCCGCCTCCGTCGCCGCCTCGGCCTTGTCGCGGTCGGCTTCCGACCGGGTACGGGTCGCGTGCTCCTGCGCCGAGGCCAGGGCCTCCGAAGCCTCCGCGCGCAGCCGTTCGGCCTCGGCCTGCGCCTCGCCGACCGTGCGCTCGTTGTCCCTGCGGGTCTGCTCGGTGAGCTTGTCCGCCTCGGACGCCGCCTCCGTGATGAGCCGGTCCGCCTGCTCGGCGGCCTCGCCGCGCAGCCGGCCCGCCTCGGCGCGCGCGTCGTCGAGCGTCTGCTCCGACTCCCGCTCGGCGCTCGCCAGGGTCTCGTTCGCCGCGACCGTGACCCGGTCGGCCTCCGCGGTGGCCTCGCCGATGATCCGGCCGCCCTCCGCGCGGGCGTCGTCCAGGGTCCGCGCCGCCTCGGCGCGCAGCCGCTCGGCCTCGGCCGCGGCCTCGCCGACCGTGGCCTCGTTGGCCGCACGCGTCTCGTCGACCAGCCGGTCGCCCTCGTTGCGGGCGTCGACCAGGACCCGCGCCGCGTCCCGCTCGGCCGCGGCCAGCATGTCGGACGCCTGCCGGGTGAGCCGCTCGGCCTTCGCCGTCGCCTCCCCGACCGTGGCCTCGTTCGCGGCGCGCGTCTCCGAGGTGAGCTTGTCCGCCTCGGACGCGGCCTCGGTGATGAGCCGGTCCGCCTGCTCGGCGGCCTCCGTACGCAGCCGGTTGGCCTCGGAGCGGGCCTCGTCCAGGATGCCCGCAGCCTCGGTGCGGGTGGCGTCGGCGGCCAGGGCCGCCTCGGTGGTGAGCCGTTCGGCCTCGGCCGCGGCCTCGCCGACCGTCACGGCGTTCGCCGCCTCGGTCTCGCCGGTCAGCCGCTCGGCCTCCGCCGTCGCCTCCGCGACGATCCGGCCGCCCTCGGCGCGCGATGCCTCCAGGGCCTCCGCCGCCTCGCCGCGGATCCGGTTCGCGTCGGCCCGGGCGTCGGCCCGGGTACGGGCCGCGTCGCGCTCGGACGCGGCCAGCGCGTCCGTCGCCTCCGTACGCACCCGCTGGGCGTACTCGGCGGTGTCGCCGCGCAGCTGCTCCGCCTCGGCGATCGCGTCGCCGACCGTACGCTCGGCCAGGGCCTTCGCCGCGTCCGTCTCCGCCCGCGCCTCGGTACGGATCCGGTTGGCGTCCTCGGTGGCCCGCTCGCGCTCGTCGTAGGCGTCCGCGCGGACCCGCGCGGCCTCCTCCTCGGCCTCCGTCTTCGTACGCTCCGCCGCGTGCTCGGCGGCGCTGCGCAGCCCGGTGATCTCCTCCTCGGCCTCCTCGCGCAGACCGGCCACGGAGTCCCGTACCTGCTGGGCGGTGGCTTCCGCCGCCGAAACCAGCTCAGCGGCGCGCCGCTCCGCCTCCTCGGTCAGGCGGGCCGCCTCGGCCTGCGCCTCCTCGGAGCGCTTGCGGGCCGAGGCCAGCAGTTCCTCGCTCTGCTCGCGGGCCTGCGCCCGCTCGCTGTCCGCGTCCGTACGGGCCGACGCAAGGGTCCCCTCGGCCTCCCGGCGGCGCCGGGCGGCCTCCTCCTGCGCGGCGGCCAGCGCCTCGGCGGCCTCCGCGGCGACCCGCTCGGCGGCGGCCTTCGCCTCCGCGCGCAGCCGGTCCGCGGTCTCCTGCGCCTCCGTGCGCACCCGCTCCGCCTCGGACTCCGCCTCGCTGCGCAGCCGTACGGCGACCTGCTCGGCCTCCGCACGGGTGCGCCCGGCGTCGTCCGCCGCGTCCGTGCGCAGCTGGTCGGCCTCCGCCTCCGACTGCGCCTGGAGGCTGCGGATCCGCTCCGCCGACTCGGCGCGCTGCCGGTCGGCCTCCTCGGCGGTCTCCCGGCGGATGTTCTCCGCCGCCCCGCGGGCGTCGCGCAGCGTCTGCTCGGCCGTGCCCAGTCGGCTTTCGGCCTCCGCCTGCAGGCGTACGAGCTCCTCGTCGGCCTCCGCCCGCTTCGCCGCGATGGCCTGCTCGGTCTCCTCGCGCCGCGCCCGGGCCGCCGCGTCGGCCTCGGCCCGTACGGACTCCGCCTGCTCCTCGGCCTCGCCGCGCAGCCGCTCCGCCTCGGCGCGCGTGCGCTCCAGCGTCTCCGCGGCCTGCTTGCGCAGCAGGGTGGCCCGCTCGACGGCCTCGGCACGGACCCGCTCGCTCTCGGCGCTCGCGCCGCCGCGCAGCTCGTCCGCGTCCGACTTGGCCTTGCCCAGCAGCTCCTCGGCGGTCCGGGCCGCCTCCTCGATCTGCTGGACGGCCTCGCGGCGCGCCTCGCCGCGGATCCGCTCGCCCTCGGCGACGGCCTCGGCGCGCAGCTGCTCGGCCTCGCCGCGCAGCCGCCGGGCCTCCTCCTGGAGCTCGACGGTCCGGGCCCGGTACTCCTCGGTGTCGTCCTTCGCCGCGCCCTTGAGCTCTGCGGCCGTGGTCGCCGCCTGGGCGCGCAGCCGCTCCGCCTCGGACTCGGCCTCGCGGCGGATCCGCTCGGCCTCCTCGGAGGCGGCGCGGGTGGTGGCCCGCGCGTCCTCCGAGGCCTTGTTCAGTACGTCCTCTGCGGTGCGGGCCGCCTTGGCCAGCTGGGCGGCCGTGTCCTCGGCCGCCGCCGCGCGGGCCTGCTCCGCGGCCTCCGCGCGCAGCCGCTCGACGCCGGCGCGGGCGTCGGCGAGGGTCTGCTCGGCCTCGGCCTTGAGGACCTCGGCCTCCTTGGTGGCCTCGCCGACCAGCCGGGCCACCTGCTCCTTGGCCGTGCGGGTGCGCTGCTCGTTCACCGACTCCGCCGAGGCGAGCTGGCGGGCGGAGCTCTCCTTGGCGTCCGCGAGGAGCTTCTCGGCCTCGGCGCGCGCGGTGCGCAGGGCGCCGTCGGCCTCCTGGACCCGCTGCTCGGCCACCCGGCCGAGGTCGAGGGTCTGCTGGCGGGTCTGCTCGGCCTCGGCGGTGGTGCTGCTGCGCAGCCGCTCGGCGTGCTCGGTGGCCTCCTGGGCCTGCGAGGAGGCGGCGGTCAGCAGCCGCTCGGCCTCCTTGCGGGCGCGCAGCAGGGTCGCCTCGGTCTCCGCACGGGCGGCCTCGGCGTCGGCGGTCAGCCGGCGGCGGGTCTCCTCGGCGATGCGGGCGGCCTCGGCGCGGGCGGCGTTCAGGGACTGCTCGGCCTCGGCGCGGGACTCGTCCATGAGCCGGCGGGCCTGGGACTCCGTACGGGCGCGCAGCTGCTCGGCCCAGGCCACGTTCTCGTTGACGTGCGCCTCGACGGTCTGGCGGCGCTCGTTGAGCTCCTGGTCCAGGCGCTGGCGGCGATTGACGGCCTCGGCGTGCAGCTCGGCCTGCAGGCGCGCCTGGTGCTCGGCGTGCTCCTGGAGGATGCGCTGGGTCTGCGCCCGGGCGTCACGCAGTTCGCGCTCGGCGTCCGAGCGCATCTGGTCGGCCTGGATCTGGGCGTTACGGAGCAGCTGCTCCGCCTGGTAGCCCATGTCCGCACTGTCGTAGGCGGGGCGGGACGCCAGATTACGGCGTACCTCATGGAGCTTGGCGCGCAGCACCTCGACCTGATAACCGAGGTCTTCGGCGTGCTGGACGGCCTTCCCGCGCTCCTTCTTCAGCCGCTCCATCTCGGCTTCGAAGCGCGAGAGATGGTCGGCTTCAGCCTGATGGCTCTCCTGGCTTTCGTAGCCCCGCACAGCGCGGTCCCATCCGTCCCCTGGTCGCAAGCTCACTCCCAATTGAGCATCGCTCGCCCGCTGAACGACGCCCCCGGGGGAATGGTGTCAGATGCCGGGGCAGGGGTTCGGGCCCCGACCCCGTCTCCGCACCGAACCCCGGCCGAGCCATGGCCACTCTACCGGCCGGGGAATCGGGCCATCAGTGGTCCGTCAGTGGTCGGGGTTCGAGGTGACCAGTTCGGTGAGGACTCCGTGGCAGTCCTTGGGGTGCAGGAAGGTGATCGAGGAGCCCATCGAGCCCGTGCGGGGCTGGTCGTAGAGGACCCGGACGCCCTTGCCGCGGATGGCTTCGGAGTCGCCCAGAACATCTTCGGTGCCGAAGGCGATGTGGTGCACGCCCTCGCCGTTCTTGGCCAGCCACTTGCCCACCGCGGAGTCCTCGCGGGTGGGTTCGAGGAGCTGGAGGTAGGAGGCGCCGCCGTCGGAGGTCTCGTTGATCTTGAGCATGGCCTCGCGGACGCCCTGCTCCTCGTTCACCTCGGTGTGGAACACCTCGAAGCCGTACGTGGCACGGTAGAACTCGACAGTCTTGTCCAGGTCGAAGCAGGCGATCCCGATGTGGTCGATTCTTGTCAGCATGGGACCAGTGCACCGCTGCGGAGGGCCGTCACGCAACGTGCCAGCGATCACACCGACTGCCCGGTGACGGCGCGGGTACCGCTCAGTACATTCATGTAAACCCTCGTTCACCCTCATCTTCAAGGGGCTGTGCTCCATGTCCGGAACGAACAACACCACGTCAGTGATCGTCGCCGGGGCCCGCACCCCCATGGGGCGGCTGCTCGGCTCGCTGAAGTCCTTCTCGGGCGCCGACCTCGGCGGGTTCGCCATCAAGTCCGCGCTGGAGCGGGCCGGCATCGCCGGTGACCAGGTGCAATACGTGATCATGGGCCAGGTGCTGCAGGCCGGCGCGGGGCAGATCCCCGCCCGCCAGGCGGCGGTCAAGGGCGGCATCCCCATGAACGTCCCGGCGCTCACGATCAACAAGGTGTGCCTCTCCGGCCTCGACGCGATCGCTCTGGCCGACCAGCTCATCCGTGCGGGCGAGTTCGACATCGTGGTCGCGGGCGGCCAGGAGTCCATGACCAACGCCCCGCACCTGCTGCCGAAGTCTCGAGAGGGCTTCAAGTACGGCGCGATCGAGATGCTGGACGCGATGGCCTACGACGGCCTCACCGACGCCTTCGAGCACATCGCGATGGGCGAGTCCACCGAGAAGCACAACACCCGCCTGGGCATCGAGCGCGCCCCGCAGGACGAGTTCGCCGCCGCCTCGCACCAGCGGGCCGCCGCCGCGCAGAAGAACGGCGTCTTCGAGGCCGAGATCACCCCGGTCGAGATCCCGCAGCGCAAGGGCGAGCCGGTCGTCTTCTCCCAGGACGAGGGCATCCGCCCGGAGACCACGGCCGAGTCCCTCGGCAAGCTGCGTCCCGCCTTCGCCAAGGACGGCACGATCACGGCCGGCACCTCCTCGCAGATCTCCGACGGCGCCGCCGCCGTCGTCGTGATGAGCAAGGCGAAGGCGGAGGAGCTGGGTCTGGAGTGGATCGCCGAGATCGGCGCCCACGGAAACGTGGCCGGTCCCGACAACTCGCTGCAGTCGCAGCCGTCGAACGCGATCCTGCACGCCCTGAAGAAGGAGGGCCTTCAGGTCTCCGACCTGGACCTCATCGAGATCAACGAGGCCTTCGCGGCGGTCGCCGTGCAGTCAATGAAGGACCTCGGCGTGACCCCGGAAAGGGTGAACGTCAACGGTGGCGCCATTGCCCTGGGCCACCCGATCGGCATGTCCGGCGCCCGCGTGGTGCTGCACCTGGCCCTGGAGCTGGCGCGCCGGGGCGGCGGGACCGGCGCGGCCGCGCTGTGCGGCGGCGGCGGCCAGGGCGACGCCCTGATCGTCCGGGTCCCGAAGAAGTAACCCTTCCCCTAGGTCGTGTCGTCAAAATCCCGTCTGGTCGGCGGGGTCTGGCACGCACGCTCGCCGCGTTGTCGTCGGTCACCGACGCTCCGCGTCGATTCCCTCCTCCGCCTTGCGATCGCACGCACCAGACCCCGCCGACCACCGCCCTTCGGGCGGCCCGACGCTACTTTGACGACAGTCCCTAGCCGAACCGAGGAGCGCAGCACGTATGACGGTGGACGTCCCCCAGCTGGTGGCCCAGGCGCGTGAGGGCAGGCCCAGAGCGGTGGCCCGGCTGATCTCGCTGGTCGAGGGGGCGTCCCCGCAGCTGCGCGAGGTGATGGCGGCCCTGGCCCCGCTGACGGGCGGGGCGTACGTGGTGGGCCTGACCGGCTCCCCGGGCGTGGGCAAGTCCACGTCCACCTCGGCGCTGGTCTCCGCGTACCGCAAGGCGGGCAAGCGGGTCGGCGTCCTGGCCGTCGACCCGTCCTCGCCGTTCTCCGGCGGTGCGCTGCTGGGCGACCGGGTCCGGATGTCGGACCACGCCTCCGACCCGGGGGTCTACATCCGCTCCATGGCCACCCGCGGCCACCTGGGCGGTCTCGCCTGGGCCGCCCCGCAGGCGATCCGGGTGCTGGACGCGGCCGGCTGCGAGGTGATCCTGGTCGAGACGGTCGGGGTGGGGCAGTCGGAGGTGGAGATCGCGGCGCAGGCCGACACCTCGGTGGTGCTGCTGGCCCCCGGGATGGGAGACGGGATCCAGGCCGCGAAGGCGGGCATCCTGGAGATCGGCGACGTCTACGTGGTGAACAAGGCCGACCGGGACGGCGCGGACGCCACCGCCCGGGAGCTGAACCACATGCTGAGCCTGGGCGAGTCCCGGGGCAAGGGCGACTGGCGGCCGCCGATCGTCAAGACGGTGGCGGCCCGGGGCACGGGCATCGACGAGCTGGTCGAGGCCCTGGAGAAGCACCGGGCGTGGATGGACGAGCGCGGGGTGCTGGCCGAGCGGCGTACGGCCCGGGCCGCGCGCGAGGTGGAGACCATCGCGGTGACGGCCCTGCGGGCCCGGATGGCGGACGTGCGCGGGGACGCGCACCTCGACGCCCTCGCGGCCCGGGTCGCGGCCGGCGAGCTGGACCCGTACGCGGCCGCGGACACCCTGCTGGCGACGCTGACGGAGGCCTGAGCGGCCGTACGGCGTACGCACGCGAGAGCCGCGCCCCGTTCTTGCGGGGCGCGGCTCTCGTACGTCTGCGGACGGACCGGTCAGGCGTTGGGACGCTTGCCGTGGTTCGCCTTCTTCTTCTTGCGTGCTCGCTTCTTGTTGCCGCGCTTGGCCATGACGCCACTCCCTCGAAGATCGGGGTAATCCGGGCGTTCGCCAGTCTAGGGGCGCCCGATCCGGTCCGCACGGGAACCCGCGGACCGGCGCGTGTCAGTTGTTGTCGTCGTTGCCGTCGCCGTCGGAGTCCGATCCGGACACCGTCGCCTTGCCCGACGTGGCGTCGACGTGGACGTTGGTGGTCTTGTCGCCGGACTTGATCTCGACGTTCCAGTAGCGGGAGCCGTTGTCGTCATCGTCGTCCCATTCCACGGACGTGACCTGGCCGGCATGGGCGGCGACGGCCGCCTTCATCGCCTGCTGGGCGGTGACCTTCGCGGCGACCACCGCCTTGTTCCCGCCGTCGTCGCTGTTGTCGTCCGTGTTGTCGGCGTTTTCGGTGAACACCTTGCCGCTGCGGGTGTCGACCGTCAGTTCCGCGTGCTTGCCGTTCTTGGCGATGACGTCGACGTGCCAGACGGCGCCGTCCTTGTCGAGGGACTCCACGACACCGGGGTACTTCTTCAGCGCCGCGGCGACCGCCGCCGCGGCGTCCACGTCGGCGCGGGCCGGGGCGGCCGCGGGGGCGGTTCTCGCCGCGTCGGCCGTGTGTGCGGCGGCGGCCGCCGCCGGGCCCCCGGCCAGCAGGACCACGGCCGCGGCCGTGCAGACGTACGCCTTGTGCTTGCGGTGCATGGCTGACCTCCTCTGGCCGGCCATGCGCTTACGGTTGCTCGGCGGGCGGCCGGCGAGCGAGCGTTACCCCTCATTCTCCGGGCCGCCACCCCGGATGGCACCCCGGAGAAGGGCGCCGTCCGGCCGGTGTCAGACCTTGCCGCGCTGGCCCCGCAGGTGCGTCGCGACCGGCTCCAGCGAGGCGCGAAGCGCCGCCAGGGCCTCCGGCGGCAGCAGGTCGATGAAGTGCCGGCGGACGGACGCCACGTGGTGCGGGGCGACCTTCCGCATGAGCTCCATGCCCTCGTCGGTCAGGACGGCGTACAGTCCCCGGCGGTCGGACTCGCAGTTCACCCGGACGACCAGGCCCGCCGTCTCCATGCGGGTGATCTGGTGGGACAGCCGGCTCTTGGACTGCAGCGTCGACGTCGCGAGATCGCTCATCCGCATCCGGTGGCCCTCCGACTCCGAGAGGTTCACGAGGATCTCGTAGTCGTTGTTGGTGAGTCCGAAGGGCTGGAGATCCTTTTCCAGCTGGTGCATCAGCAGCCTGCTGACGTCCAGATGGGTGCGCCAGGTGCACTGCTCGGCCTCGGTCAGCCAGCGTGTGGCCGTCTCGGTCTCCATGGTCTCCATGAATGAACTCTACCTAAGAAGTTGAATTACGTACAAAAAAGGGGCAACAAAGATCAAGTCGAGGGATCACAGGCCGAGGCGCCGCTGGATGTCACCCAGCTGTCCCGGCATGCGCGGCACGCCCAGCTGCCCCAGCGGGCCCTGCTGCCCGTGGCCGCCGCCATACCCGGCCCCGGGCACGCCCGCCGACTCCGCGCCCGCGCCGACGGCCCCGATCGCCTGCTCCGCCATCAGCATCTCCGAAGACTGCAGCAGCACCGTCCCGGCCCCGACGAACTCGAACTGGTGCTCCTCGCCGGAGCTGCCGCCGATGCCCGTCAGCGAGCGCAGCCCGCCGATGACGCCCGACATGTAGCCGTGGTCGTAGTGGTGGCAGGGGGACGGGCAGTCCGCCCAGCCCACCAGCGCCTGCGGGTCCACGCGCAGCGGCGGCTCCATGAACACCACCGGCCCGTTGGACGCCGCCACGAACTTCCCCGTTCCGATCAGGGTCAGGAACCCCGGCACGATCGACTGCTTCAGGGCGAGCGAGGGCTGGTAGGCCAGCAGGTTGCCCGACCTGATCGTCAGGTTCCCATTGTCCAGGTCGTACGAGTTCACGTCGAATGCCCGGTCGGCCAGCAGCATCTTGCCCGAGCCCTCGGCCACCACCCAGTCGGCGGCGTGCATCGGCGAGTGGAAGCTGGTGCGCAGCAGCCGGTCGAAACGGCCGTTGCCGACGCCGTTGAACTCCATCCGCCCGTAATAGGCGATCATCTTGCCCTTCTGCAGGAACCACTGGCTCCCCTTGAGCTCCACGCAGAAGGTGTACGCGTTCACGTTGTCGTCGGAGGGCAGGGTGTGCGGGTCGAAGACCGTCGGGCCTCCCGGCCCGCCGATGACCGGACCAAAGTTCACAGCTTCTCCTCCGAGGCCTGTACGTACACCGCTCCCTGGCCCGACAGCTCCAGCTGGAACGCCTCGCCCGAGCCGCGCCCCACCATGTCCCGCCAGCCGAGCGCGGTGGAGAGCTTGTTCCTGACGTCCCCGTGGTGGGCCACGTACGCCTGCGGGTCGACGTGGATCGGACGGTTCGGGGTGATGGGGAGCTCGATGACCCCGCCGTGGGCCATCACGGCGACCGATCCGTGCCCCTTGAGGGTGGTGGTGAACAGGCCCTGGCCGGTCACCTGACCGCGGACCATGCCCATGACACCCCCCTGCGAGCCCATGAACATGGTGCCCTGCTGGAGCGTGCCGTCGAAGGCGAGCAGCCGGTCGGCCTCGACGTACAGGGTCTCGCCGGTCAGGTTGATCACCTGGATGTGGTGGCCGCCGTGGCCGAACATCACGGTGCCGCTGCCCTCGACCGTCATCAGCGGCGTCTGCTCGTTCGCCACGCGGCGCCCGATCATGCCCATCACCCCGCCCTGACCGCCCGTCAGGCTCGGGGTGAAGGAGACGTCGCCGCGGTACGCGAGCATCGCGCCGCGCTGGCTGAACATCCTCTGCCCCGGGATCACCTGGGCCTCGACCATCTTCGAGTTGATCTCGCGGAACGGCATCAGATGTCGCCCCCGATGGTGTTGCGCTCGCTGGGCTGCACGTAGACCAGGCCCTCGCCCTCGAAGCGGATCTGGAACGCCTCGCCCGAGCCCTCGCCGATCAGGGTGCGGAAGTTGATCCCCGACTGGAAGGACTGCTGGAGGTTCCCGGTGTGCGCGATGTACGCCCCCGGGTCGACGGAGAGCGGGTACTGGCCGCTGACGCGCAGCACCACCGCCGGACCGTCGGACATGATCGCCGCCTGCCCGGAGCCCTCGACGGTGGTGGTGAACAGGCCGTTGCCCGTCGCCCCGCCGCGCAGGCCGGTGAAGGTGGTGCCGGTGCGCAGGCCGGCGTCGGTGCACAGGAGGTTGCTGGACTCCACGTACAGCTTCTCGCCGCGCAGGTTGACCAGATTGATTTCGCTCGCGCGGTCGGCGAAGAAGCAGGTGCCGTGCCCCTGCACTTCCATCACGGTCATCTGTTCACCCGTCAGTCGACGGGTCACCATGCCGCGCAAACCTTCGCCGCCGCCGGTCATCTTCTTGAAGGCCATCTGACCGTCGTACGCGACCATGGAGCCGTTCTTCGCTTTCACGGCATCCCCGGTCAGGTCGACGGCGAGCACCTTGCTGCCTTGGAGTCGGAACTGAGCCACGGGATGACGTTATCGGCAGCGGGCGAAGGCGAACAGGGCCCGGTGGCCGATATCCGGCGACTGCGGCATCTCGCACACCTCGGGCAGCGGCCCCGCCTCAAGATCGGGCAGGGCGGCTGAGACACTGGAACGGCCCCCCGGCCACCACCCCGAAGGTTCATCGTGGACATCAAGACCGCTTCCGCCCTGCACCGGCTGCGCCTCATCTCCGTACCGGAGGCGCTGTCGTTCCCGGCCCTGCTGATCTTCGGATCGGTGCTGAGCCGGATCTCCGACATCGACTACCTGATGATGCCGCTCGGCATCCTGCACGGGATCCTGTTCGTCATCTACGCGGTCTTCCTGCTGGACGTGTGGAACAAGGCGAAGTGGCCGGTCAAGAAGGTCGCCCTGTTCTTCCTGCTGGCGCTGCTGCCCTTCGGCGGCCTCTACGGCGACAAGCTGCTCAAGCGCGAGGAGGCCGACAGCGTCATGGCGGCCCGCGCCCGGCGCGAGGCGGCGAACGCAGCGTGATCGTCGCGTTCTCGGTGACCCCGCTGGGGGTCGGTGAAGAGGTCGGCGAGTACGTGGCCGACGCGGTGCGCGTCGTACGGGAGTCGGGGCTGCCGAACCGCACGGACGCCATGTTCACCTCGATCGAGGGGGAGTGGGACGAGGTGATGGACGTGGTCAAGCGCGCGGTGGCGGCCGTGGAGGAGCGGGCGCCGCGGGTGTCGCTGGTCCTCAAGGCCGACATCCGCCCCGGGGTGGTCGACGGGCTGACGTCCAAGGTGGAAACGGTGGAGCGCCACCTGGCCTAGTCCGGCCCCTCGTTCCCGCCACCCGGACGGCCCTGTCCGGGGGCGGGTGTGCGGAACCCCTCGTTCGGCCGAGCCCCGTTCGACACGCTCAGGGTTTGTCACCTTTTGTGGTGATATCAAACCCTGGGCTTCGAGCACTGGAGGGGCCGTGCGGCCGGAAGGCTTCGACTACGAGACCCACAGCCGCCTCGCCGGCCCGTTCGCGGAGCCGGACCGCACCCCCACCGCCGCCGGCACCCACACCGCCTACCGGGTGGGCTACCGCTCCCTGTTGTCGCGCGAGCAGCTGCGCACCCGAATACGCGCCGTCCTCCTCATGGCCCTGGCCCCCGTCGCCGCGGCCGGGCTGCTGCTCTACCTCGTCTGGCCCACGCACCGGACCGTCCGCGAGGGCGGTGAGCGCTGGCTGATCCGCCTCGACGCCGTGATGCTCGGCTCCATCGCGCTGATCATGCTGTTCATGCTGGTCAACGTCCTGTCGGTGGCCCACGCCACGATGGTCGCCCGCGACCCGGTACCGGTGCCGCCCCAACCCGGCACCAAGGTCGCCTTCCTGACCACGTACGTCCCCGGCAAAGAGCCGCTCGCCATGGTGCGCGGCACCCTCCTGGGGGCGGTCGCCCTGCGGCACGACGGCCCGCTCGACGTATGGCTGCTGGACGAGGGGGACGACCCCGAGGTCCGGGCCCTGTGCGCGGAGATCGGCGTACGGCACTTCACCCGCAAGGGCATCGCCGGATGGAACACCCGCAAGGGCCCCCACCGGGAGCGGACCAAGCACGGCAACTACAACGCCTGGCTGGTCGCGCACGGCGACGACTACGAGTTCTTCGCCTCCGTCGACACCGACCACGTCCCGCTGCCGAACTTCCTGGAGCGGATGCTCGGCTACTTCCGCGACCCGGACATCGCCTTCGTCGTCGGCCCGCAGGTGTACGGCAACTACACCGGCGCCGTCACCAAGGCCGCCGAATCCCAGCAGTACCTCTTCCACGCGCTGATCCAGCGCGCCGGCAACCGCTACGGCGCCCCCATGTTCGTCGGCACCAACAACGCCGTACGGATCAGCGCCCTCAAGCAGGTGGGCGGGCTCTACGACTCCCTCACCGAGGACATGGCCACCGGCTTCGAGCTGCACCGCAGGCGCAATCCGGCCACCGGGCGGTTCTGGCGCTCCGTCTACACCCCCGACGTGCTCGCGGTCGGCGAGGGCCCGGCCTCGTGGACCGACTTCTTCACCCAGCAGCTGCGCTGGTCGCGGGGGACGTACGAGACCCTCTTCCGGCAGTACTGGAGAGGCTTCCTCCGGATGCCCCCGGGGCGGGCCCTCAACTACACCCTGATGCTCGTCTACTACCCGATGACCGCCGTCAACTGGCTCCTCGGAATCCTCGGCTGCGTCCTGTTCCTGTGGTTCGGCGCCTCCGGGACGCAGGTCTCGTCCGAGGTGTGGCTCATGCTCTACGCCGACGCCGCCGCCCTCCAGGTGGGCCTGTACCTGTGGAACCGCCGGCACAACATCTCCCCCCACGAGCCCGAGGGCTCCGGCGGCCTGGCCGGCATGGCGATGTCCGCGATCTGCGCGCCCGTCTACCTCGCGTCGCTCGCCGCGGCCCTGCTGCGCATCCGGGGCGGGTTCGTCGTCACACCCAAGGGCGGCGACGCCAGCCCCGACCGGCTGCCGACCTTCCGGATCCACCTCGGCTGGGCCGCCGTCCTCGCCCTCTCCCTCGCGGCCTCGGTCCGCCTGGGCCACACGCAGGCCGCGATGCGCACCTGGGCGGTGCTCGCCCTGCTCATCGCCCTCGCGCCGGTGGCCGTGTGGGCCTGGACCCTGCTGCGCGAGCGCCGGGCCGGAGCCACCGCCCGGGCCCGGGCCGCCGGATCGCCGGCCCTCGGGCTCGGTCACGGTCACGGTCACGGCCACGGGCCGGGCGAGGAGCCGGAGCCGGTGTTCGCCGCGCCGACGGGAGGGAACTGACCCATGGCCTACCGGCCGTCGAAGCAGTTCAAGAACACCGTGCTGGGCACCGGGGCCGTGGTGGTGCTGGCCGCGCTCAACGCGCCCGCCGCGCTCTCCTTCGCGCAGGAGCGCTACCACTCGTACAAGGTCGGGCAGTCCACCTACAAGATCCAGTACGGCTCGTGGGGGCAGGTCCGCCTCCCCGAGGAGTACCGGATCAACGCGATGCACGCGGCCCTGCTGCACACGGGCAAGGTGCTGCTGATCGCCGGTTCCGGCAACAACCAGAAGAAGTTCGACAAGGGCACCTTCGACACCGTCCTGTGGGACCCGAAGGACGACAGCTTCAAGAAGATCCCGACACCGGAGGACTTCTTCTGCTCGGGCCACAGCCAACTGCCGAGCGGCCGGCTGCTGGTGGCGGGCGGCACCGCCCGGTACGAGGTCCTCGACGGCAAGGTCACCCGCGCGGGCGGCGGAATGCGGGTCAAGAACGAGAGCCCCGACAAGGTGGTCCGGCTGAGGAAGGGCACCCGGTTCCGGTCCCCGTCCGGGGTCGAGTACGTCTCGAAGTTCGACGTCACCGTGGAGAAGGCCAAGCGCGAGTTCGAGATCACGTACGGGCGCAAGGGGCACCTGAAGCCCTGGCAGAGCAAGGTGGTGGCCTCGGAGGCGCGGGTCTTCGTCGAGGCCGTCGAGGCCGGCGCCGAGGGGCTGACGACCGAGGCCGCGCAGTACCGGATCCTCGGCCTCAAGGGGAAGGACGCCGACAACGTCTACGGGCTCGCGGAGCGGCTGAGCGTCGAGAAGCAGGACTTCCAGGGGATCAAGTCGGCGTACGAGTTCGACCCGAGGGCCGAGAAGTACGTCCCGGTCGACCCGATGAAGGACGCCCGCTGGTACCCGACCCTGGTGGCGCTCCAGGACGGGCGGGTCCTCGCGGTCTCCGGGCTCAACGACGTGGGGGACGTGGTCCCCGGCGACAACGAGTTCTTCGACCCGAAGACGGAGAAGTGGACCCGGGGCCCCTCCCGCTACTTCCCGACCTACCCCGCGCTCTTCCTCGTACAGGGCGGCAAACTGCTCTACACCGGCTCCAACGCGGGCTACGGCCCGGCGGAGAAGGGGCGCGAGCCCGGAGTGTGGGACCTGAAGACCAACGCGTTCACGCAGGTGCCGGGGCTGGCGGACCCCGACCAGCTGGAGACCTCGTCCTCGGTGCTGCTGCCGCCGGCCCAGGATCAGCGGGTGATGGTGCTGGGCGGCGGCGGGGTCGGCGAGTCGAAGCTGTCGTCGAGCCGGACGGCGATCGTGGACCTCAAGGAGGACAACCCGGTCTTCCGCTCCTCGGCGCGGCTGCCGCAGGGCACCCGGTACCTGAGCAGCGTGCTGCTGCCGGACGACTCCGTGTTCACCACCGGCGGCTCCCGCGACTACCGCGGCCGGGGCGCCAGCGACGTCCACAAGGCGCAGTTCTACTACCCGCGCACCGACTCCTTCGTGGCCGCCGCCGATCCGGAGGTGGGCCGCAACTACCACTCCGAGGCGCTGCTGCTGCCCGACGGGCGGATCGCGACGTTCGGCTCCGACCCGCTCTTCGCGGACAAGGACAACACCCGGCTCGGCAAGTTCGAGCACCGGCTGGAGGTGTACTCGCCGCCCTACCTGTACCGGGACCCGGCGCTGCGGCCGGTCCTGGGGGCCGGGCCGGCCGAGGTCGGACGGGACGGGCGGGCCACCTTCACGACGCCGCACCCGGAGCGGATCCGGCGGGCCAGGCTGATGCGGCCGAGCGCGGTCACGCACACCACGGACGTGGAGCAGCGCTCGATCGAGCTCGGGCTGGCGCGGTCGGCCGGGGCGGTGACGGTGGACGTGCCCACGGATCCGACGCTGGTGCCGCCGGGCTGGTACATGCTGTTCGTGACGGACGCGGACGGGACGCCTTCGGAGGCGAGGTGGATCCAGGTACGGGAGCCGAAGGCGCGGCCGCAGCCGGTGGAGGCGCCGGACGGGTAGCCCCTCGCGACGCGCCGGACGAACAGCCCTCGCGGGGCCTACTCCTTGGCGCGGGCGGCCAGACCGAGCGCGTAGTCCGGCCACCACCGGCCGGCCGCCGGGCCGCCGCGGCAGGGCCCGTCGGACTCGCCGGGCCGCTTGATCCAGAGGTACGCGTCGACGAGCGGGTCGCCCGTCCTGTCGGTCGGCGCGATCCCGAGGGCGCGCCCGGGCGGATTGCACCAGGCCTCGTGGCCGCCGCCCGTGAGCGGGCCGTCGCCGTTGCGGCTGGTGTCGATGACGAAGTGCTTGCCGTGGGAGGCCGCGGAGATGCGGGCGCCGTACTCCCGGCCGGCCGCGTCGGGCTGGAAGTTGGAGACGTTGAGGGAGAAGCCGTCGGCCCGGTCGAGCCCGGCCTTGTAGAGGGGTTCGACCAGGTTCATCGGGTCCGGGATCCAGGCCGGATTGCCGGCGTCCAGGTAGACCCTCGTGTTCCGGTTCTTCTTCAGCCGGACGACGGCCTCGGAGAGGAGCCGCAGGCGCTCCTCGTGGTGGGCTGCCTGGGTGCAGCCGTCCACGATGTGCGGGACGGCGTCCGGCTCCAGGACCACCACCGCCCTGGCGTCACCGATGGCGTCGGCGAAGGCTCCGATCCAGTTGCGGTACGCGGTGGCGCCCGTGGCCCCGCCCGCCGAGTGCCGGCCGCAGTCGCGGTAGGGGATGTTGTACGCGGTGAGCACCAGGATCCGGCCCGCCGCCCTGGCGCCCTTCGCGGCCCGGCGGATCGCGGGACCGGGGTCGTCGCCCGGTCCCCACAGGGCCATGGGCCGTTCCGAGATCCGGCGCAGCAACTGGGCGTCGCTGTTGCGGCCCTGGGCCTCCCAGGCGGCGACCTGCCGGGCCGCGTCGCTCTCCGGGTCCACCCAGTACGGGGATCCTGCGGGCGCGGCCTGCGCCGCGGCCTCGGGCGGCGCCTCTGCGGGCGCCTGCGAGGGGGCGGACTCCTTGCTCCCGCAGCCGGGGGCCGCGGCGATCAGCACCGCGAGTCCGAGCGCGGCGGCGAGGGCTCTGGGGCGGGGTCGGACTGGCATCCGGGTTCCTCGAAGGGTCGACGCACGGAATCACGACCGGCATATCGTGACATGACGGTCGGTGACCCCCGCCCCGCGACACCGCGCACGCCTACGTCCGGGGCGCACCGCCCGTCGTCAGGGCGATGGCGAGAGGGGTGCGCTCGTACAGGATCCGGTGGCCGTGCCTGGCCGAGATCAGCAGACCCGCGCCGTGCAGGGCCTTCAGGTGCGCCGAGACCGTGGCCGGGGCGAGGCCGAGCCGGTGGGCCAGCGCCGTCGTGGAGGCCGGCTCGTCGAGCGCGCACAGTACGTCGGCCCGGCCGCGCCCCAGCAGCCGCGCCAGCGCCTGCGGGGTCGGCCCCGCCGACGACGTCCACAGCGCGCCGATGCCCCGCGCCGGGTACACGAGCGTCGGCTGCCAGGGCGGGTCGTACCCGCCGACCACCTCCGGCCACACGAACGCGCTCGGCATGAGGAGCAGGCCCTGCCCGTCCAGGGAGCGGTCGTGGTGGGTCGGGCGGTCGATGGTGAGCGTCCCGTCCGACCACCTCAGGTCCGGGTGGAGGCCGTCGAACAGCGCCTCCAGCCCGCCCGCCGCCAGCCGCCGCGAGTGGAACAGGATGTCGGCCTCCAGCAGGGCCCGCAGCCGCGGCCAGTGCGGGGCGACCAGCGCGGCCCAGGCCTGCTCGTAGAGGTCGGCCAGCTCCCGTACGGCGCGGGCCGGGTCGGCGAGCATCCGCCGCCCGAGGTCGCTCTCGGCGGCGCCCGGGGTGCAGACGAGGGCGCGCCGCAGGTCCTCCCGTACGGCCTGCGGATCGGCGGCCGCGGACCGGACCCGCGCCAGCTCCTCCTCGAAGGTGACGGAGAGTCCGACCGGCGGCGGGCCCAGGAAGTCCGGGTTGTGGCCGGCTCGCGGCATCAGCAGCCACAGGGGCCGCAGGTCCAGTCCGTCGGCGGCCGCCCGCACCTGCCGGAGCCAGGGCAAGTGGTACGCCTGCCGCCCCGGCCGGAGCAGGGTCCGCACCGCCTCCTGCGTCTCCCAGCGCGGCGAGACGGAGAACCGGCACCGCAGCAGGTCCCCGGCCCCGAACCGGAAGTGGAACGCCATGTCTCTCCCTCCGGGCTCCGAGCTCCGGGCGATGTGATTCGGCACAGACCGAATCACTGCCGTGCGCCCACCGTAGTCCCGCAGGGTCGCCGTATGTCCCTCACCGTCAACGAGGCCGCCGGCGGATACCGGTCCGTCTTCCGGGTCCGGGAGTTCCGGCCCGTGTTCGCCGCGCACCTGCTGTCCGTCCTCGGCATCGTCGTCGCCGAGATCGCCCTCACCGTCCTGGTGTTCCGCGCCACCGGATCGCCCCTGATGAGCGCGCTCACGTTCGCCCTCGGCTTCCTCCCGTACGCCCTCGGCGGGACCCTCCTCGCCGGGATCGCCGACCGCCGGCCCGCCCGCCGGGTCCTCGTCGGCTGCGACCTCGTCTGCGCCGCCTGCGCGGCGGCCATGGTCCTGCCCGGCACCCCCGTCGCCGGGCTGCTCGTCCTGCGCTGCGCCATGGCCTTCGTCGCCCCCCTCTTCCAGGGCACCCGCAACGCCTCCCTCGCCGACATCCTCGGCCCCGGCGACGCCTACGTCCTCGGCCGCTCCCTGATGCGGATGGTGGCCCAGAGCGCCCAGCTCATCGGCTTCGGCCTCGGCGGGCTGCTGCTCACCGTCCTCGCCCCGCGCGCGGCCATCGCGCTGACCGCCGCCGGATTCCTGTGCTCGGCCCTGCTGCTGCGCTTCGGCACGGCGGCGCGGCCGGCCCGGGCCGCCGCCGGGCGCACCTCCCCGCTCGCCGGGCTGCGCGCCGTCCTCGGCGAGCGCCGCCTGCGCGCCCTGACCCTGCTGTTCTGGCTGCCGCCCGTCTTCGTCATCGCCCCCGAGGCGCTGCTCGTCCCGTACGCCGACGCCATCGGCGCCGGCACCGCCGCCCTGGGAGTGATGATGTGCGCGCTGCCCGTCGGCACCATCGCGGGTGAACTGTGGGCCGGCTCGGTGCTCGGCCCGCGGGCCCGCTCCCGGCTCGTTGCCCCGCTCGCGGCCGCCGGCCTGCTGCCGCTGCTCGTGTACGCGTTGCGGCCCGGGGTGATGGCCGTACTGGCCGCCCTGCTGCTGGCCGGCCTGGCGCACGCGTACACCCTCGGCCTGGACCAGTGGTACGTCGACGCCGTCCCGGACGCGCTGCGCGGCCGGGCGATGACCCTGCTGAGCACCGGGCTGATGACCCTCCAGGGCGTCGGAATGGCCCTGGCCGGGCTGGCCGCCGAGTTCCTGCCGGTGCACGTGGTCGTCGCGGGCGCGGCCGTACTCGGCACGGCGGTGGTGCTGCTCCTCCTCGCCGAGCTGCGGGCCGCGGGCCGTGGGCCGTCGGGACGGCCGACCGAAGAATGAGACGGGGCCCGCCGCCAACTGACCGCCCGGTAGGGTCGGGTGCGTGTCCAAGCCGCTCAGCCTCCCCTTCGATCCCATCGCCCGCGCCGACGAGCTCTGGCAGCGGCGCTGGGGACCGGTGCCCTCGATGGCCGCCATCACCTCGATCATGCGCGCGCACCAGATCCTGCTCGGCGAGGTCGACGCGGTGGTCAAGCCGTACGGGCTGACCTTCGCGCGGTACGAGGCGCTGGTGCTGCTCACCTTCTCCAAGGCCGGCGAACTGCCGATGTCGAAGATCGGCGAGCGGCTGATGGTCCACCCGACGTCGGTGACGAACACGGTGGACCGGCTGGTGCGGTCCGGGCTCGTGGCCAAGCGGCCGAACCCGAACGACGGCCGCGGCACGCTCGCGTCCATCACGGAAAAGGGCCGTGAGGTCGTCGAGGCGGCGACGAAGGACCTGATGGCGGTCGACTTCGGGCTCCGCGCGTACGACGCCGAGGAATGCCAGGAGATCTTCGCGCTACTGCGCCCGCTGCGGGTGGCCGCGGCGGACTTCGAGGAGTAGCAGGAGTAGTGGAGGAGCGGCGGACCGCGGTCGCCGGGCCCCCGTCAAGATCGAGCAAATCGGACGGTTAGGCTCATCGGCATGAAGAAGAGCGTGCTGACCCGCTACCGGGTCATGGCCTATCTGACCGCGGTCATGCTGTTGATCCTCTGCACCTGCATGGTTTTCAAGTACGGCTTCGACACCGGCGCCGACCTGACCCTCGCGGTCTCGCAGGTGCACGGCGTGCTGTTCATGATCTACCTGGTGTTCGCCTTCGACCTGGGCTCCAAGGCCAGGTGGCCGTTCCCGAAGCTGCTCTGGGTGCTGGTCTCCGGCACGATCCCGCTGGCCGCCTTCTTCGTCGAGCGCAAGGTCCGCGCCGAGATCGAGCCGCTGGTCGTCGACGCGATGGCGACCGCCGACGCCTAAAGGCGTCCTGGAGCGTCGCTCGTACGCGGGCACCCCGGGGATACTCCCCGGGGTTTCCCATCGACATTTACTAGGACGTCCTAGTAAATTCATGGGTATGGACGCTGACGCCATCGAGGAGGGCCGCCGCCGCTGGCAGGCCCGCTATGACAAGGCCCGCAAGCGCGAGGCCGATTTCACCACGCTCTCCGGGGATGACGTCGATCCCGTCTACGGACCCCGGCCCGGCGACGCCTACGAGGGATTCGAGCGCATCGGCTGGCCGGGGGAGTACCCGTACACCCGAGGCCTGCACGCCACCGGATACCGCGGCCGGACCTGGACCATCCGCCAGTTCGCCGGCTTCGGCAACGCCGAGCAGACCAACGAGCGCTACAAGATGATCCTGGCCGCCGGCGGCGGCGGGCTCTCCGTGGCCTTCGACATGCCGACCCTCATGGGGCGCGACTCCGACGACCCCCGCGCGCTCGGCGAGGTCGGCCACTGCGGGGTCGCCATAGACTCCGCCGCCGACATGGAGGTCCTGTTCCAGGACATCCCGCTGGGCGACGTGACCACCTCGATGACGATCTCGGGCCCGGCCGTACCCGCCTTCTGCATGTACCTGGTCGCCGCCGAACGGCAGGGCGTGGACCCGGCCGTGCTCAACGGCACGCTCCAGACCGACATCTTCAAGGAGTACATCGCCCAGAAGGAGTGGCTCTTCGAACCCGAGCCGCACCTGCGCCTCATCGGCGACCTCATGGAGTACTGCGCGAAGGGCATCCCGGCGTACAAGCCGCTGTCCGTCTCCGGCTACCACATCCGCGAGGCCGGGGCGACGGCCGCGCAGGAGCTCGCGTACACCCTGGCCGACGGCTTCGGGTACGTGGAGCTGGGCCTGTCCCGCGGTCTGGACGTGGACCACTTCGCGTCCGGCCTCTCCTTCTTCTTCGACGCGCACCTCGACTTCTTCGAGGAGATCGCCAAGTTCCGCGCCGCCCGCCGGATCTGGGCGCGCTGGATGAAGGAGGTGTACGGGGCGCAGAGCGAGAAGTCGATGTGGCTGCGCTTCCACACCCAGACGGCCGGCGTCTCGCTGACCGCGCAGCAGCCGTACAACAACGTCGTGCGCACCGCCGTCGAAGCCCTCGCGGCCGTCCTCGGCGGCACCAACTCGCTGCACACCAACGCCCTCGACGAGACCCTCGCGCTGCCGAGCGAGCAGGCGGCCGAGATCGCCCTGCGCACGCAGCAGGTGCTGATGGAGGAGACCGGGGTGGCCAACGTGGCCGACCCGCTGGGCGGTTCCTGGTACGTGGAGCAGCTCACCGACCGCATCGAGGCCGACGCCGAGAAGATCTTCGACCAGATCAAGGAGCGCGGCCTGCGCGCCCACCCGGACGGGCAGCACCCGATCGGGCCGATCACCTCGGGCATCCTGCGCGGCATCGAGGACGGCTGGTTCACCGGGGAGATCGCCGAGTCGGCCTTCCAGTACCAGCGCTCGCTGGAGAAGGGCGACAAGCGGGTCGTGGGCGTCAACGTGCACCACGGGTCGGTGACCGGGGACCTGGAGATCCTGCGCGTCAGCCACGAGGTGGAGCGCGTACAGGTGGAGCACCTGGCGGCGCGCAAGGCGCGGCGCGACGACGCGAAGGTGAAGTCCTCGCTGGACGCGATGCTGGCCGCCGCCCGCGACGGGTCGAACATGATCCCGGCCATGCTGGACGCGGTGCGCGCCGAGGCCACGCTGGGGGAGATCTGCAACGTGCTGCGGGACGAGTGGGGCACGTACACGGAGCCGCCGGGCTTCTGAGCCCCGTCCGTGTGGTGGAAGGCCGGTCGCGGGTCCCCTTTCCGGGGGCCGCCGCGACCGGCCTTCGCCGTGTGGGGGGCCGGCGCGAGGGGGCCGGCGTTGAGGGGGGTCAGGCGTGGGCCGGGCCCCGGAGGCCGTGCATCAGGAGGGCGGTGAAGGTGGACACCCAGAGCTCGTCCACCGGTTCCGAGCTGACCAGCGCCCGGTGCACCACCGTGCCGGCGATCACGTCGAAGATCAGGTCCGTGGTCCGGCCGGCGAGGCTCTCGTCCTCCTCGTACGGGAGTTCGCCGCGGGCCTGGGCCCGTTCGCGACCCAGTACGACGAGACGTTTCTGCCGGTCCACGATCGCCGACCGGATCCGGTCGCGCAGGGCCTCGTCCCGGGTGGACTCGGCGACGACCGCCATCAGGGCCGTACGGGCCTCCGGCCGCCGCAGCAGCGCCGCGAACTGGAGGACCACGTCCTCTATATCGGCTTCGAGGGAGCCCCGGTCGGGGAGTTCGAGGGAGTCGAAGAGCTCCGCGACGGCGTCCACGACCAGCTCGTTCTTGCCGGCCCAGCGGCGGTAGAGGGTGGTCTTGGCGACCCCGGCCCGGGTCGAGACGTCGCCCATCGTCAGCTTCGACCAGCCCAGCTCGACCAGCGCGTCCCGCGTCGCGGCGAGGATCGCGGCGTCCGCGGCGGCGCTGCGGGGGCGGCCGGTGCGTCCGGTCGGGGAGCTGGGGTTGCGCATGGCCGAGACCATACCCGTCGGTAGCCAAGGCGGCGGGTCCCGAAATGCTGTGCTTCAGATCACGGGGCGCGAAGGGGCGCGGGGAGTTACGCTACGGCTCGTAGCGTAAGAGCGACGACCACGCGAAGAGCTACCGGCGCCAGGTGGGGACCCGGCGCCAACACCGCACCACCGAGGGTACTCAAGAAGGCATTTCGGCCGATCTTTTTCGTCGGCGCGCACACACGGGGGAGGATGTACGCATGCAGCCCAGAAACATGTCCATGAGCGGCGTCGTCGACCTCGCCGCTGTGAAGGCGGCCGGCGAGGCCAAGGCGAAGGCCGAGCAGGCCCGTGCCGAAGCGGCCCGGCAGGCCGCCCAGGGCGGCCTGCCCGCCTCCGCGGGTGCCGTGCCGCCGTCCGCGCTCGTGATCGACGTCGACGAGGCCGGCTTCGAACGCGACGTCCTCCAGCTCTCCGCCGAGGTCCCGGTCATCCTGGACTTCTGGGCCGAGTGGTGCGAGCCGTGCAAGCAGCTCAGCCCGCTGCTGGAGCGCCTGACCGTCGAGGCGAACGGCCGCCTCCTGCTGGCCAAGGTGGACGTCGACTCCAACCAGATGCTGATGCAGCAGTTCGGCATCCAGGGCATCCCGGCCGTGTTCGCCGTCGTCGCGGGCCAGGTGCTGCCGCTGTTCCAGGGCGTGGCGCCCGAGCAGGAGATCCGGGCCACCCTCGCGCAGCTGGTCCAGGTCGCCGAGGAGCGGTTCGGGATCATCGGCATCGAGGTGGACCCGAACACCGAGGGCGGCCCCGCGGGCGCCCCGGCCGCCGATGAGGACGAGACCCCGGCGGGCCCGTACGACGCGCTGCTGGAAGCGGCCGTCGTCGCGCTGGACGCCGGTGATCTGGGCGGCGCGGTGCAGGCGTACAAGAACGTACTGGCGGACGACCCGGCGAACACCGAGGCCAGGCTGGGCCTGGCCCAGGCCGAGCTGCTCGCCCGGGTCAAGGACATGAACCCGCAGGCGGTGCGCGCGGCGGCGGCCGAGGACCCGAAGGATCCGGCGGCCCAGATCGCCGCGGCGGACCTGGACCTGGTCGGCGGTCACGTGGAGGACGCTTTCGGGCGCCTCGTGGACACGGTGCGGGTGACGGCCGGCGCGGACCGGGACGCGGTACGGGTCCGGCTGCTGGAGCTGTTCGAGGTCATCGGGGCGGACGACCCCCGGGTGGCGGCGGCCCGTACGGCGCTCGCGCGGGTGCTGTTCTAGCCGCCGACGATTTATTGACAGATAGGGAAACAGCGGCTGCGCTTTACCAAAACTTGGTAATCGCAGCTGCTGTTACTCGCAGTAAGTGGAACCCCGTGATCTGTCCGGTGTATCCGTAAATCCGCCACTCTGTCGTGGCCTTCGGTGACACCCAGCGTCGTCACCCGATGGCGCCGGGTCGATCCCCGGTTATCTTGCCGTTACCCGCCAGTAACGAACCCCCTTGTGCCCCGGCCTGGAATGGACCACGATCGGCGACGCTCGGTCCTTCCCGCAGAGCCGCTCATCCGGAGCCGCGGCGTAGGGTCCCCACCGGGCCGGCCGGTGCCAGGGGTGCCGGCTGCTGGACAGGGGGGTCTTCGCCGCACCGGCGGAGCCTGTCCTCCTGGTTGCGCGAACGCGTGACCCAGTGGTTGTCGCTCGGGGGTGAACGCCGGTGTATCGGACGCGGCTGTGCCGCGGCTCGGCCGCCTGCGCTCCTTCCCGAGGACGTAGCACTTCTCCCATCCCAGGACGGGTACGGCCCGGACCGGAGATGTACGTCCGAGAAGGAGGAACGAATAATGAGTTCTCAGGTTCGTGGCGGGACCAGATGGAAGCGCTTCGCGCTCGTCATGGTGCCGAGCATCGCGGCCACCGCCGCGGTCGGTGTGGGTCTGGCGCAGGGTGCCCTCGCGGCTTCCTTCAGCGTCTCCGGCCAGGACTTCAAGGTCTCGGCCGACAAGCTCGACGGTGACGACCTGCTCCAGTACGGCAGCGTCGCCAAGGGCAAGGGCCTCGACGGCAAGGACGCGGCGCACCCGGTCACCATCTCCGGGTTCCGTCACGCCGAGATCACCAACATGTGCCAGTCGCTGGTGACCCCGATTCCCGGCCTCGGCAACATCACGATGCAGCTGCGCACGGGCAACAAGGGCAAGCCTGCGGTCGCGGACAACATCTACCTGGATGTTGCGGAGCTCGACACCGACGCCACGTTCACCGACCTGGACATCGGTGTCGCGGTCGGTGCCGCGGCCGACGACAAGCACCCCACCGCGCCGCAGGCCGGCACGGTGGCGAACGGCGCCCTGTTCTCGCAGCGCGCCAAGAAGGCCGTGCTGACGAACGTGCGTCAGAAGGCCTGGGCGACGACGGCGGGCACCTTCACGCTGCCCGACCTCAAGCTGCGCCTGCTCAGCGGCGACCAGCCGTGCTACCAGGACGAGAAGTAGTCCGTCCCGGGGCGTGACCGGTAGAGGCGGGTGGCGGCCCGTGGCCGCCGCCCGTCCCACCGGGCTCCCCCAGTTCTCCGTACCACCGTTTCCAGGGAGCTGTTGTCCATGAACCCCCAGGCCCCGGTTCGCGCCGCAGACGACGCATGGCTCACCGCGGTGTACCACCGCTTCCACGCCTGGAGTGGTGGCCGGCCCTTCTGGGCGGGCCTCTTCACTCTCATCGGGGGCGTTCCCATCGCGTACTTCCCGTACGCGGACCTCCGGCTGGGCAACGTCACCATCGCCATGGCGACGACCGCGGGCGCGGGATCGCTGATCATCGGCATCCTGCTCATCACCCTCGGCCTGGCCCTCTGGTTCCAGCAGGGCATCCGGGTCTTCGCCGGAGTGGCGTCGATCCTGCTCGCCCTGGTCTCCCTGCCGGTGTCGAACCTGGGCGGCTTCTTCCTCGGCTTCCTGTTCGCCCTGGTCGGCGGAGCCCTCGCGCTGTCGTGGGCGCCGGGCAAGCCGGAGGGCGCGGCGCAGGCCAAGGCGGAGTTCGTGGACGGCCCCCTGGGAGTGCCCGGCCCCCGCGACACGGAAACGGCTTACGCGACCGAGACGACTGCCCACGCCGATGGCGGGAGGAACAGTGCGGGGTGACGAGACGCAGCGGGACGTGGCCCCGAGCGCAGAGTCCCGTGAACGAAGGGGTCCGCGGCACGCCGCGCCCCGGAAGTCGCTGCTGAACAAGATCCAGATACCCGTCGGCAAGACGATGGCGCTGGCGGCCATGCCGACCGCGGTCTTCGTCGGGATGGGCATGGCGCCGAAGCTGGCGCTCGCCGACGAGGAGATCCCCTTCGCGCCCGGTCCGTGTGTGACGCGGTCCGACGAACCCGCGGAGTCGGCCTCTCCGAGCCCGTCGACGTCGACGTCGCCCTCGCCGAGTTCGTCGCCCTCCGCGACTCCCTCGCCGGGTGCCTCGAAGGCCGGGAAGACCCCGAAAGCCCCGGAGCCGTCCGCAAGCAAGTCGGCGGATGCCACCACCCAGTCCAAGCAGACGGCTCCCTCGGCCCCGGCCGCGACGCCGTCCCCGTCCAAGACGCCGAACCCGCTGGACCCCCTGGGCATCGGCGACAAGGTCAAGGGCATCGTCGACGGCATCACCACCCCGATCCTGGGCGCGCACCCGTCGGCCACCCCGACCCCGACGCCCACGCCGACCAAGCCCGCCACGACGACGCCGCCGACGACGAAGCCCGCCCCGGCGCCGGACCCGGCCGCGGACGCGATCCGCGACGCCGCGAAGCAGGCCGGTGTCGACGTCAAGGAGCTGTCCAAGGACGTCAAGGACACCGAGAAGACGCCGAAGGACGAGACGGGCAAGGCGGCCGACGAGGACAAGTCCAAGACCGAGGAGACGAAGGACGCGGACGGGAAGCAGCCCTTCCCCTGTCCGACGTACGACGCCAAGGCGCTGGCCGACGCCGAACTGGAGCCGGGGATCCCGCTCCTGCCGGACGAGCCCTGGTACCTCGACAGCTCGCTGCTGACTCTCTACGGCCTGGATTACCACGGCATAGTCGAGGTGAAAACGGCAGGCGGCAAGACGAAGAAGGTCCTGAAGTTCACGGCGGACTCGCTGGACATCAAGGACCTCTACCAGACGGTCGGCAAGTCCGGGAACGTCGCCCACCTGAAGTCCCGCCCGGGCTCCACCTCCAAGATCCGCGGCGGCACGGTGACGATGTACACCGAGAGCCTCAAGGGGAACCTCTTCGGCCTGATCCCGATCGAGTTCACCCCGAACAGCCCGCCGCCCCTGAACGTCCCGTTCGCGTTCTTCTCGAACGTCAAGGTCGTCCAGGCCGGCCAGTTCGGCGGCACCCTCACGGTCCCGGGCCTCCACAACTACGTCGGCCCGCCGGAGTAGACCCGTACGGCACACCGCACCGCGCGCGACAACGCACCGAGGGCGGCACCCCTGATCCTTCGTGGATCGGGGGTGCCGCCCTCGGTCTCTGTGCGGCAGAGGCGCGGCGGGCGTCAGGCCTGGGGCTGGCCGCCCAGGTGGTGGACGCGGACCATGTTGGTCGTGCCCGGGACGCCGGGGGGCGAGCCGGCGGTGATGACCATCGTGTCGCCGGCGTTGTGGCGGCCCAGCTTCAGCAGTTCGCCGTCCACCAGGTCGACCATGGCGTCCGTGGTGTCCACGTGCGGGACGATGTACGACTCGACGCCCCAGCTCAGCGTGAGCTGGTTGCGGGTGTTGACGTCGGTGGTGAAGGCGAGGATGGGCTGCGTCACGCGGTAGCGCGACAGGCGGCGGGCCGTGTCCCCGGACTGGGTGAAGGCGATGAGCGCCTTGCCGTCGAGGAAGTCCGCGATCTCGCAGGCCGCGCGGGCGACGGAGCCGCCCTGGGTGCGGGGCTTCTTGCCCGGGACCAGCGGCTGGAGACCCTTGGAGAGGAGCTCCTCCTCGGCCGCCATGACGATCTTCGACATCGTTTTGACGGTCTCGATCGGGTAGGCGCCGACCGAGGACTCGGCCGACAGCATGACCGCGTCCGCGCCGTCGAGGATCGCGTTGGCGACGTCGGACGCCTCCGCGCGGGTCGGGCGGGAGTTGGTGATCATCGACTCCATCATCTGGGTCGCGACGATCACCGGCTTGGCGTTGCGGCGGCACATCTCGATGAGCCGCTTCTGGACCATCGGGACCTTTTCGAGCGGGTACTCGACGGCCAGGTCACCGCGGGCCACCATGACCGCGTCGAAGGCGTCGACCACGGCCGCCATGTTCTCGACGGCCTGCGGCTTCTCGACCTTGGCGATGACGGGGACCCGGCGGCCCTCCTCGTCCATGACCTTGTGGACGTCCTTGACGTCGTTGGCGTCGCGGACGAAGGACAGGGCGACCATGTCGCAGCCCATCCGCAGGGCGAAGCGGAGGTCGTCGACGTCCTTCTCCGACAGGGCGGGGACGTTCACGGCGGCACCCGGCAGGTTGATGCCCTTGTGGTCCGAGATGACACCGCCCTCGATGACGATGGTCCTGACCCGCGGGCCCTCGACCTCGGTCACCCGCAGCTCGACGTTGCCGTCGTTGATCAGGATCTGGTCGCCCTTGGCGACGTCGCCCGGCAGGCCCTTGTAGGTGGTGCCGCAGATGGACTTGTCGCCCGGGACGTCCTCGGTGGTGATGGTGAACTCGTCACCGCGCACCAGCTCGACGGGGCCCTCGGCGAAGGTCTCCAGACGGATCTTGGGGCCCTGGAGGTCGGCGAGGACGCCGACCGCGCGCCCGGTGTCCTCGGAGACCTTCCGGACGCGGTCGTACCGCTCCTGGTGTTCTGCCTGGGATCCGTGGCTGAAGTTGAATCGGGCCACGTTCATACCTGCCTCGATGAGCGCTTTCAGCTGCTCATACGAGTCGACGGCGGGGCCCAGCGTGCAGACGATTTTGGAACGGCGCATGGAGCGGATCCTATCCGTTTGTTTCGTAGCGGAATATTCCGTCTGGTGGAAAGTCCAAGTGACTAGCGGGTAACCAGCGCGTACGCCTGGGTGGCGATCTCCAGTTCCTCATCCGTCGGGACCACGGCCACCGCCACCCGCGCGTGGTCCGGCGACACCAGCCGCGGCTCCGAAGAGCGCACGGCATTGGCCTCCAGGTCCAGCGCGAGCCCCAGCTCCGCGAGGCCGTCGACGGCAGCTTCCCGGACCTGGTGCGCGTTCTCGCCGACCCCCGCCGTGAACGCCACCGCGTCCACCCGGCCGAGCACCGCCGAGTAGGCGCCGATGTACTTCTTCAGGCGGTGGACGTAGGCCGCGAAGGCGAGCCGCGCCGACTCGTCGCCCTCGCCCGCCCGCCGCAGCACCTCGCGCATGTCGTTGTCCCCGCACAGGCCCAGCAGACCGCTCTTCTTGTTCAGGAGCGAATCGATCTCATCCACCGAGAAGCCGCCCACCCGCGCCAGGTGGAAGACGACCGCCGGATCCAGGTCGCCCGAACGGGTGCCCATGACCAGACCCTCCAGCGGGGTCAGGCCCATCGACGTGTCCACGCACACCCCGCCCCGGACCGCCGAGGCCGAGGCCCCGTTCCCCAGGTGCAGCACGATCACGTTCACGTCCTCCACCGGCCGGCCGAGCAGGGCGGCCGTCGCCCGCGAGACGTACGCGTGGGAGGTGCCGTGGAACCCGTACCGCCGGATGGCGTACTTCTCCGCCGTCGCGGCGTCGATCGCGTACCGGGCCGCGTACTCCGGCATCGTCGAGTGGAAGGCCGTGTCGAAGACCGCCACCTGCGGGATGTCCGCGCGCAGCGAGCGCGCCACCTCGATGCCGGTCACGTTCGCCGGGTTGTGCAGCGGGGCGAGGGGGATCAGGCTCCGGATCTCCGCCAGCACCTCGTCGTCGATCACCGTCGGTTGCGTGAACCGGGTCCCGCCGTGCACCACCCGGTGCCCGACGGCCGCCAGTTCGGGGGAGTCCAGGCCCAGCCCGTCGGCGGCGAGCTCCGCCGCGACGGCCTGGAGCGCGGCCTCGTGGTCCGCGATCGCCCCGAGCCGCTCGCGCTTGCCGCCGTCTGCGCCGAGGCCGGTGAGCGGCTCGTGCACGAGGCGCGAGGTCTGCTCCCCGATCCGTTCCACCAGGCCGACGGCGAGGCGGGCGGAGTCCGCCATGTCGAGCAGCTGGTACTTCACCGACGAGGAGCCGGAGTTGAGGACGAGTACGCGCGATGCGGTGGTCACGATGGGCGTCTTTCCTTCGGAGTGGGGGCGGGGCAGGGCGGGGCGGTACGGGGGTCAGGCGGTGGGCGCCTGCGCACCCTGCGCCTGGATCGCGGTGATCGCCACGGTGGTGACGATGTCCTGCACCAGCGCGCCGCGCGAGAGGTCGTTGACCGGCTTGCGCAGACCCTGGAGCACCGGGCCGACCGCGACGGCGCCCGCCGAGCGCTGCACGGCCTTGTACGTGTTGTTGCCCGTGTTGAGGTCCGGGAAGATCAGCACGCTCGCGCGGCCGGCCACCTCCGATCCGGGCAGCTTGGTCGCGGCGACCGAGGGCTCGACGGCGGCGTCGTACTGGATCGGGCCCTCGATCAGCAGGTCGGGGCGGTGCGCGCGGACGAGCTCGGTGGCCTTGCGGACCTTGTCCACGTCGGCGCCGCTGCCCGAGGTGCCGGTCGAGTACGAGAGCATCGCGATCCGCGGCTCGACCCCGAAGGCGGCCGCGGTCGCCGCCGACTGGACGGCGATGTCGGCGAGCTGCTCGGCGCCCGGGTCCGGGTTGACCGCGCAGTCCCCGTAGACGAGGACCCGGTCGGCCAGGCACATGAAGAAGACCGAGGAGACGATCGAGGCGTCGGGTTTCGTCTTGATGATCTCGAAGGCGGGCCGGATGGTCGCGGCGGTGGAGTGCACCGAGCCGGAGACCATGCCGTCGGCGAGGCCCTCCTGGACCATCAGGGTGCCGAAGTAGTTCACGTCGGCGACCACGTCGAGGGCCAGCTCGACCGTCATGCCCTTGTGGGCGCGGACCTGCGCGTAGTACTCGGCGAAACGTTCCCGCAGGGGAGAGGTCGCCGGGTCGATGAGCTGCGCGGCGGAGATGTCGATGCCCAGGTCGGCGGCCTTCTTCAGGATCGCCTGCTCCTTGCCCAGCAGGGTCAGGTCGCAGACCCCGCGGCGCAGCACCACGTCCGCGGCGCGCAGCACGCGCTCCTCGGTGCCCTCGGGGAGCACCACGCGGCGGCGCTCGGCGCGGGCCCGCTCCAGCAGCTCGTGCTCGAACATCATCGGCGTGACGCGCTCGGAGCGGGCCACCGACAGCAGCCCCCGCAGCTCGGCGGTGTCCACGTGCCGCTCGAACAGGCCGAGCGCGGTCTCCAGCTTGCGCGGGGTCGCGGAGTTCAACCGGCTCTGCAGCGAGAACAGTTCGGCGGCGGTCGGGAAGCTGTTGCCGGCCACCGAGACCACCGGGGTGCCCGGCGCCAGCTTCGACGCCAGGGTCAGGATGTCCGGGCCCGGACGCTCGTTCAGGGTCAGCAGCACGCCGGCGATCGGCGGGGTGCCCGAGGCGTGCGCGGCCAGCGCCCCGATGACCAGGTCGGCGCGGTCCCCGGGGGTGACGACCAGGCAGCCGGGCGTCAAGGCGTTCAGGAAGTTCGGCAGCATGGCTCCGCCGAAGACGAAGTCCACGGCGTCGCGGGCCAGCCCGGCGTCGTCGCCGAGGAGCACCTCGGCGCCGAGCGCCCGGGTGATCTGGGCGACGGTCGGGGCGGAGAGCGACTTGTCGTCCGGCAGCACGTAGCAGGGCACGGGCAGGCGGGCGGCCAGCCGCTCGGCTATGGCGTCCCGGTCCTCGGCGGCCACCCGGTTGACCATCATCGCGACGACGTGGCAGCCGAGGCTCTCGTACGCGCGGAACGCGCTCTGGGCCTCGGCGCGCACGGCCTCGGCGGGGTGCTTGGTGCCGCCGACGACGGGCACGACGACGGCCCCCAGTTCGTTGGCGAGGCGGGCGTTGAGCGCCAGCTCGTCGGGGAGGTTCGTATCGGCGTAGTCGGTGCCGAGGACGAGCATGACCTCGTAGTCGCGGGCCACCCGGTGGTAGCCGTCCACCAGCCGGGACACGAGCTCGTCGGTGCCCTTCTCGGCCAGGATGGCGGAGGCCTCGTGGTACTCCATGCCGTAGGCCGTCGCGGAGTCCTGGTCGATCCGGTAGCGGGCCTTCAGGAGGTCGAAGAGGCGGTCCGGTGCGTCGTGGAGCAACGGCCGGTAGACGCCGACCCGTGCCGTTTGCCGGGTCAGCAGCTCCATGATCCCCAGCTCGACGACCTGGCGGCCGTCCCCCCGCTCGATACCGGTCACGTACACGCTGCGCGTCACGCGTGGTCTCCGTCCCATCGTGTGGATGTCGTGGATGTAGTGGATGTGGTGGTTTTTTCCCCGTTAGGGTGGGCCTGACCTCTTGACAATACCTCGGCGGACAGATAGGGCGCCCGCCAGGAAAGGCCTGATCGCAGGGGTCGAAAGGCCTGGTGGGCGGAGCAGCGCGGAACGCGCCGCACCCCCGGCCCGTGGAACAATCGGACAGGCCTCACCATGACGAACACGACGCCCTTCAGATGTACGGCTGTCCGCCCGCACGCGTACGGCCCGGTACGACCAGGAGCAGGAGACACAGCACGATGCGTATCGGAGTTCTCACCGCAGGCGGCGACTGCCCGGGCCTGAACGCTGTCATCCGTTCGGTCGTACACCGCGCCGTGGTCGGCCACGGCGACGAAGTCATCGGCTTCGAGGACGGCTTCAAGGGCCTCCTGGACGGCCACCACCGCCCCCTCGACATCAATGCCGTCAGCGGCATTCTGGCCCGCGGCGGCACGATTCTCGGTTCAGCCCGCATGGAGCGCGCGCGGCTGCACGAAGCCGCCGAGAACGCCGAGGAATTGGCGACGCGCTACGGCATCGACGCCCTCATCCCGATCGGCGGCGAGGGCACCCTGACCGCCGCCCGGATGCTCTCGGACGCCGGGATGCCGGTCGTCGGCGTGCCGAAGACCATCGACAACGACATCTCCTCCACCGACCGCACCTTCGGCTTCGACACCGCCGTCATGGTCGCCACCGAGGCCATCGACCGCCTCAAGACCACCGCAGAATCGCACCAGCGCGTGATGGTCGTCGAGGTCATGGGCCGGCACGCGGGCTGGATCGCCCTGGAGTCCGGCATGGCCGGCGGCGCCCACGGGATCTGCCTGCCGGAGCGCCCGTTCGAGGTGGACGCCCTGGTGAAGATGGTGGAGGAACGATTCTCACGCGGGAAGAAGTTCGCCGTCATCTGCGTGGCCGAGGGTGCGCACCCGGCCGAGGGCTCCATGCCGTACGAGAAGGGTGCCATCGACCAGTACGGTCACGAGCGCTTCGCCGGCATCGGCAACCGCCTGGCCGTCGAGCTGGAGCACCGCCTCGGCAAGGAGGCCCGCCCGGTCATCCTCGGCCACGTCCAGCGCGGCGGCGTCCCCACCGCCTACGACCGCGTCCTCGCCACCCGCTTCGGCTGGCACGCGGTGGAGGCCGTCCACCGCGGCGACTTCGGCAACATGACCGCCTTGCGCGGCACCGACATCGTGATGGCCCCCCTGGCCCACGCGGTCACCGAACTGAAGACGGTCCCGGACGACCGCATGTACGAGGCCGAATCGGTCTTCTGACCCACCCGGTCGCGGGCCTTCCGCCCCACCCGGGCGGGACCTCCGACCCGAATTGCGCAGCGAACGGCCCCGATCACGTCCACGACAGGACGCGATCGGGGCCGTTCACGCAAGCGGCGCCCCGGGCCGCCTACCGGGGCCCGGAGGCGTAGGACCAGAAGTGGGTCACTATGTCGGCCAGGAACTGGCGGCCCGCGTCGCCCGTGCCGGCCTCGCCCGAGGCGCCGCCCCAGCTCAGGGTGGCCACCATCTTCGACTGGTAGTCCTCGTGCAGCCGCTCCAGGACCGGCTCCAGGTGCTGCTTCGGCACCGGCAGCAGCTTGGCCAGCGGCTTGACGTACGCCTGCCAGCGGGTGGTCACCGCGTTGCGCAGGAGCTCGGCGAGCTCGTCCTGCTTGCCCGTCGCCGCCACGAACTGGGCCAGCGACAGCCCGAGCACCTGCGCCAGGGCCACGGACTGCCGTTCGTTGCCCTTCCAGCGCCCGGTGTCCTCCATCTTCTGGTACGCGGCCGTCTCCAGCCCGATCCGCCGGGCCAGCTCGTCGGCGGCCATGCCGCGGGCCATCCGGTGCTCCCGCAGGGTCACGGGCTCGGCGAGCAGCTCGCCGGGTGCGCACCACAGGACGCCGGCCAGCGCCGTGAGCTCGGCGGAACTCGGCGATATCTCACCGCGCTCCCAGGCCATCACGGTCTCGGGCTCGACGATCAGTCCGTACTGGGCACGCAGGCCATAGGCGACATGACCGGGAGCCATGCCCAGGGCTGCGCGGAGGCGACGCGCGGCGGGGGCATTGAAGGGAGGGCTGGAGTGCACAGGGCACACCGTAGGAGTGCCCAAGGGGTGGCGACTACAGACCGTTCAAACAAGCCCAGAACTCGTAGGAACGTCCTAGGGAGTTCAATGTCGGGGGCGAGTTTCCCGGCGACTGTCCGGTAATCGGACCAGCTCTAGATCCATTTCCCAGCGTACGGTTCCGGCCGACCGCGCGAAACCCCTGCGCACGATGTTCACCGATCTTCCCCACCCCCTCCTGAACCGGCCTCCCACCCCGTGCGTGATCCATGTCGGGGGCCCTCGCATACGGGGGTGGCGAGGGCCCCACCCCTCACCCCGATCCGCTCCTTGCCTTGACGTCGGCGTCAAGCCTTACGGTCGGGGCATGCGAATCGGCGAACTGGCGGAGCGGGCCGGGACCAGCACGCGGACCCTGCGGTACTACGAGTCGCGCGGACTGCTGCCCGCGCGCCGCACCGGCAACGGCTACCGCACGTACGACGAGGACGACCTGCGTCTGCTGCGCCAGATCCGCATGCTCCAGGACTTCGGCTTCGAGCTGGAGGAGACCCGCCCGTTCGTCGACTGCCTGCGCGCCGGCCATCCCGCCGGGGACTCCTGTCCCGCGTCCCTGGCCGTGTACCGGCGCAAGCTCGCCGAGCTCGACGGGCTGATCGGCCAGCTGGCCGACGTACGGGAGCAGGTCGCGCGGCAGCTCGCCGCCGCCGAGGACGCCGCCGGGGAGGCGGCGTCGCCGCGCTGTGAAATGACCGGACCGTAGGAAGAGAGGGTGAACGAGATGATTCACGCCGAGGGTGTCGCCGAGGTGACCGACCAGGACTTCGAGGCGGAGGTGCTCGCCGAGCGGGGGCGTCCCGTCCTCGTGGAGTTCACCGCCGACTGGTGCGGGCCGTGCCGGCAGCTCGCGCCCGTGCTGTCCGCCGTCGCCGCCGAGGAGGCCGACCGCCTCAAGGTCGTGCAGATCGACGCGGACAGCAACCCCGCCACCGTCGTCCGGTACGGGGTGCTGTCCATGCCGACCCTGCTCGTCTTCCGCGACGGCGAGCCCGTGAAGCAGATGGTCGGGGCCCGCGCCAAGCGCAAGCTCCTTCAGGAACTCGAAGACGTCACCGCCGTCACCGGCGCCACCCGAGTCACCGCCGTCACGGCCTGAGCCAGACCGTCGCCAGCGGCGGGAGTGTCATGCGCAGGCTCGCCTTGCGGCCCTGCGCGGGCACGGGCTCGGGCCGCAGCGGCTGCAGATGGCGCACGCCGCTGCCGCCGTACTGCTCCAGGTCCGTGTTCAGGACCTCCCGCCACCACGGCACCTCCTCCGGGACGCCGATCCGGTAGCCGTGCCGCACCACCGGCGAGAAGTTCGACACGCACAGCAGCTGCGAACCGTCGTTCGCGTACCGCAGGAACGCGAAGACGTTGTCCTCCGCCGCGTCCGCGTCCACCCACGCGAAGCCCTCCGCCGCGGAGTCCCGCTCCCACAGTGCGGGCGCCGCCGTGTACGTGCGGTTCAGGTCGCGCACGAGGTCGCGCACACCCCGGTGGTCGGCGGCCGCCGCGTACGAGGAGTCCAGCACCCACCAGTCCGGCCCGTACGTCTCCGACCACTCCGAACCCTGGGCGAACTCCTGCCCCATGAACAGCAGCTGCTTGCCCGGATGGGCCCACATGAAGCCCAGGTACGCCCGGTGCGCGGCCCGCTGCTGCCACCAGTCCCCGGGCATCTTCGACACCAGCGAGCCCTTGCCGTGCACCACCTCGTCGTGCGAGATCGGCAGCACGTAGTTCTCGCTGTACGCGTAGACCATCCCGAACGTCATGTCGTGGTGGTGGTACTTGCGGTGCACCGACTCCTTCGACGCGTAGCGCAGGGTGTCGTGCATCCAGCCCATGTTCCACTTCAGCCCGAAGCCGAGCCCGCCCGCATCCGTCGGCCGGGTCACGCCCTCCCACGCGGTGGACTCCTCCGCGATCGTCACCACGCCCGGACAGCGCCGGTACACCGTCGCGTTCATCTCCTGGAGCAGCGCCACCGCGTCCAGGTTCTCCCGCCCGCCGTGCTCGTTCGGCGCCCACTCGCCCTCGCCCCGCGAGTAGTCCAGGTAGAGCATCGAGGCGACGGCGTCCACCCGCAGCCCGTCCACGTGGAACTCCTGGCACCAGTACACGGCGTTCGCGACGAGGAAGTTGCGGACCTCCTTGCGGCCGTAGTCGAACTCCAGCGTCCCCCAGTCCGGGTGCGCGGCCCGCCGCGGGTCGTGGTGCTCGTACAGCGGCCGCCCGTCGAACTCCGCGAGCGCCCACTCGTCGCGCGGGAAGTGCGCGGGCACCCAGTCGACGATCACCCCGATCCCGGCCCGGTGCAGCGCGTCCACCAGCATCCGGAACTCGTCCGGGCCGCCCATCCGCGAGGTCGGCGCGTAGAACCCGGTCACCTGGTAGCCCCACGAACCGCCGAAGGGGTGCTCGGCGACCGGCATCAGCTCCACGTGCGTGAAGCCCAGCTCCTTGACGTACGGGGGGAGCTGCTCGGCCAGCTGCCGGTACGAGAGCCCCGGCCGCCAGGAGGCCAGGTGCAGCTCGTACACCGAGAACGGGGCCTCGTGCGCCGGGCGGGCCCCGCGCCGCGCCATCCACTCCGCGTCCTGCCACTCGTAGTGGGACGCGGTGACCACCGAGGCGTTGGCCGGCGGGACCTCCGCGGCGCGGGCCATCGGGTCGGCGCGCAGGGTGTGGCTGCCGTCCGGCCGCGTGATGTCGTACTTGTAGAGCGCCCCCTCGCCCACCCCCGGCAGGAACAGCTCCCACACGCCGCTCGCGCCCAGCGAGCGCATCGGGTACGCGACCGAGTCCCAGTACGAGAAGTCGCCGCTGACCCGCACCCCCTGGGCGTTCGGCGCCCACACCGTGAACCGGGTGCCGGCCACGCCCTGGTGCTCCATCGGCCGGGCGCCGAGCGCCGTCCACAGCTCCTCGTGCCGGCCTTCACCGATCAGGTGCAGGTCCAGCTCGCCGAGCGCGGGCAGGAACCGGTAGGGGTCGTGCACCTCGATCTCGTCCTCGTCGTACGCGACCAGCAGCCGGTAGTCCGGCACCCCGGCCAGCGGCAGCAGCCCCGAGAAGAGCCCGTCGCCGTCGTCGTGGAGCTCGGCCCGCAGCCCCTTCGCGATGATCGTGACCGCCTTGGCGTACGGGCGCAGCACGCGGAAGACCACCCCGTCCCGCCGGGTCCGGGCGCCCAGCACCCCGTGGGGGTCGTGGTGGCGCCCCTCCAGCAGCCGGGCCCGTTCCGCGGCGCCGAGCGCGGGCGCCGGCCGTACCCCGTGTGCGGGAGCCCGCCGGGCGCGCGGTGCCTGGGCTCTGCGCGGCGCGGCCGCGGCCGGAGCCTGGGGCGGGGGCGGCGGGGTGGTGGAGGGTGACTGACGGGCGGGGCTCACGTGTGCGGCCTCCTAGGCGGCTGCGGGCGGGGGTGGGGGGAGAGGGAGGGGAAGCCTTCGGCGGGGGCGGGCCCGGCGCCCGGCTGCGCGCGGCCGAATCCCCGGTCCGCGCCGGCGGCCAGCCGCCGGATCGCGGCCATCGGCACGTGCAGCCAGTCGGGGCGGTGCCGGGACTCGTACCGCGCCTCGTACACCGCCTTGTCGGTCTCGTACGCGCGCAGCAGTACGAGGTCCTCGCGCGGGTCGCGGCCGGTGGTGCGGGCGTAGCCCTCGCAGAAGGCGGCCCGGCAGGCGTCCGCCCAGGCGGGGGCGAACGGGCGGTGGGAGCGGGCCGCGTAGTCGAACGAGCGCAGTATCCCGGCGATGTCGCGGACGGCGGGTTCGGGGCGGCGGCGGTCGGCCAGCGGCCGGGCCGGCTCGCCCTCGAAGTCGATCAGCGCCCAGCTGCCGTCGGCGGTGCGCAGGGTCTGGCCCAGGTGCAGGTCCCCGTGGATCCGCTGGGCGGGCACCCCGGCCCCGCGGGACACGGCCAGCGCGTCGAACGCCCCGCGCAGCCCCGCCTCGTACGGCTGCAGCGCGGGCACCTCGCGGGCGGTGGCCGCCAGCCGGGCCGTCATCCCGGAGGCGAGCCGGGCGGTCTGCTCCGGGCCCAGCGCGAGGGTGGGCAGCGCGGCGGCGAGCGCGCTGTGCACCTCGGCGGTGGCCCGGCCCAGCGCGTGCGCCTCGGAGGTGAAGTCGGCCCCCGCGCGGAGCCGGCCCAGCGCGAGCTGCCAGCCGTCGTCGGAGCCGCGCAGATAGGGCTGGAGCACGCCCAGGGTCAACGGTTCTCCACCGGGCAGCGCGGCCTCGTACCAGGCGACCGGCGCGGGGACGCGCGCGCACCCGGCGGCCGCCAGCGCTCTCGGCAGCTCCAGGTCGGGATTGACCCCGGGGCCGACCCGGCGGAACACCTTCAGGATGTACGAATCCCCGTAGATCAGCGAGGAGTTGGTCTGCTCCCCGGACAGTGGCCGGGGGGCGAGCGCCGCCGGGATCAGCGCCATCGGGTCGCGGTCGAAGCGCAGCGGGCCGAGGGTGCCGGGAGCCCGCAACCGTTCCAGCAGCAGCGCCGCCAGCCGCGGATCGCCCAGCCCCTCGTACACGCACTGGCCGGCGTACGGGCCCTGCTCGGCGCGCCCGATCAGCGCGGGCGCCAGGGCGGGCGGCAGTGCGGGGCGGACGCCGAGCAGCAGCTGGTAGCAGTCGCCGTCGACGTCCAGGAGCAGGTGGACGAGCCGGGGGGAGGAGCCCGGCGGCAGCAGGTCGGCCGCCGAGATCATCCGGAGCCGGCCGATGCGCCGGCCCTTGCCGGCGAACCAGCGCTGGAGCGGCAGCCAGTCCCGGAGCATCGGCTCCAGCGGACTGAGTCCGGTCGTGCTCGTCGTCCCGGCGGATGCAGCCTCCGACATGGCGTCGCGTCCTTTCCCCGGGCCGTCACAGAATGCGGAGAGTGTCCCGGATCGCGTCAGTTGCTTCTCCGGTGGTGTACGAGTGTCGGGTCAGGATGATCCGTACAGGGGCGGGCGATTGACCCATTCGCGCGCCCACCCCGTACTCGGCGGCTACTCGTTGCGCAGACGGAACCAGTAGAAGCCGTGCCCCGCGAGGGTGAGCAGGTACGGCCACTCGCCGATCGGCGGGAAGCGCACGTCACCCGTGAGCTCCACCGGGACCCGCCCGTTGAACGACTGCAGGTCCAGCTCGGTGGGCTGTGCGAAGCGGGAGAAGTTGTGCACGCACAGCACCAGGTCGTCCCCGTACTCGCGCAGGAAGGCCAGTACCGCCGGGTTGGACGAGGGCAGTTCGGTGTACGAGCCGAGGCCGAAGGCCGGGTTCGCCTTGCGGACCTCGATGAGCCGGCGGGTCCAGTGCAGCAGTGAGGAGGGCGATGCCATCGCGGCCTCGACATTGGTGACCTGGTACCCGTGGACCGGGTCCATGATGACCGGCAGGTTCAGCCTGCCCGGATCGCAGGAGGAGAAACCGGCGTTGCGGTCCGGGGTCCACTGCATCGGGGTGCGCACCCCGTCGCGGTCGCCGAGCCAGATGTTGTCGCCCATGCCGATCTCGTCGCCGTAGTAGAGCACCGGCGAGCCGGGCAGCGACAGCAGCAGGGCGGTGAACAGCTCCATCTGGTTGCGGTCGTTGTCGAGGAGCGGGGCGAGCCGGCGCCGGATGCCGATGTTGGCCCGCATCCGCGGGTCCTTGGCGTACTCGGCGTACATGTAGTCGCGCTCTTCGTCGGTGACCATTTCGAGGGTGAGCTCGTCGTGGTTGCGCAGGAAGATGCCCCACTGGCAGCGGTCCGGGATCGCCGGGGTCTTGGCCAGGATTTCGGAGACGGGATAGCGCGACTCTCTTCGTACGGCCATGAAGATGCGCGGCATGACGGGGAAGTGGAACGCCATGTGGCATTCGTCCCCGCCGCTCGCGAAGTCGCCGAAGTAGTCGACGACGTCCTCGGGCCACTGGTTGGCCTCGGCCAGCAGCACGGTGTCGGGGTAGTGCGCGTCGATCTCGGCGCGGACCCGCTTGAGGAGCTGGTGGGTGCGCGGCAGGTTCTCGCAGTTGGTGCCCTCCTCGGCGTACAGGTAGGGCACGGCGTCGAGCCGGAAGCCGTCGATGCCGAGGTCGAGCCAGAAGCGCAGCGCCGAGACGATCTCCTCCACGACGGCCGGGTTCTCGTAGTTGAGGTCCGGCTGGTGCGAGAAGAAGCGGTGCCAGTAGTACTGCTTGCGGACCGGGTCGTAGGTCCAGTTCGAGGTCTCGGTGTCGATGAAGATGATGCGGGCGTCCTGGTACTGCTTGTCGTTGTCGGCCCACATGTAGTAGTCGCCGTACGGGCCGTCCGGGTCCTTGCGGGACTGCTGGAACCACTCGTGCTGGTCGCTGGTGTGGTTCATGACGAAGTCGATGATCACGCGCATGCCGCGGTGGTGCGCGGCGTCCACGAACTCCACGAAGTCGGCGAGGTCGCCGAACTCGGGCAGCACGGACGTGTAGTCGGCGACGTCGTAGCCCCCGTCGCGGAGCGGCGAGGCGAAGAACGGCGGCAGCCAGAGGCAGTCGACGCCCAGCCACTGCAGGTAGTCGAGCTTGGCGGTGAGCCCCTTCAGGTCCCCTACGCCGTCGCCGTTGCTGTCGTGGAAGGACCGTACGAGCACCTCGTAGAAGACCGCCCGTTTGAACCAGTCGGGATCGCGGTCCTTCGCGGGGGTGTCCTCGAACGTGTCGTGGACGGGATCGTTGATCATCATGTGGTGGGTGACCCTCCGGTGGGCGGGGACGGTCGCAGGGCCGCGAGTACGTGAGCGGGCGTTCGGCCCGGCTCCAGGCGTACGTAGTTGGCCCTGCCCCAGTGGTAGGTCTCGCCGGTGAGCTCGTCGCGCACCGCGAGGGACCCGTGCCAGTCGAGGCCGAGTACCGGCATGTCCAACGAGACCGTCGCCTCCTGGGTGTGGTGCGGATCGAGGTTGACGACCACCAGTACGGAATTGGCGCCCGCGTGCTTCGAATAGGCGATCACCTGGTCGTTGTCGGTCGTGTGGAAATGGATGTCGCGCAGCTGCTGGAGCGCCGGGTTGCGGCGGCGCAGCCGGTTCAGGGAGGTGATCAGCGGGGCGATCGTGCGGCCCTCGCGGTCCGCGGCCGCCCAGTCGCGTGGCCGGAACTCGTACTTCTCGGAGTTCAGGTACTCCTCGCTGCCCTCGCGGACCGGGGTGTTCTCGCACAGCTCGTACCCGGCGTAGACGCCCCAGGTGGGGGAGAGGGTGGCGGCGAGGACGGCGCGCACCTCGAAGGCGGGGCGGCCGCCCTGCTGGAGGTACTCGTGGAGGATGTCGGGCGTATTGACGAAGAAATTCGGCCGCATGACGGAGGCCGAGCGGGTGTCCGCGAGCTCGGTCAGGTACTCGGTCAGCTCGGCCTTCGTGTTGCGCCAGGTGAAGTACGTGTACGACTGCTGGAAGCCGACCGCGGCGAGCGTGCGCATCATGGCGGGCCGGGTGAAGGCCTCCGCCAGGAAGATCACGTCGGGATCGGACTTGTTGATGTCCGCGATCACCTTCTGCCAGAAGACGACCGGCTTGGTGTGCGGATTGTCCACCCGGAAGATGCGGACGCCGTGGTCCATCCAGTACCGCAGGATGCGGACCGTCTCCTCGACGAGCCCGGCCATGTCGGTGTCGAAGTGGATCGGATAGATGTCCTGGTACTTCTTCGGCGGGTTCTCGGCGTACGCGATCGTCCCGTCGGCCCGGTGCCGGAACCACTCGGGGTGCTTCTCCACCCAGGGGTGGTCCGGGGAGCACTGGAGCGCGAAGTCGAGCGCGATCTCCATGCGCAGCTCGCGGGCGCGCGCGACGAAGGCGTCGAAGTCCTCGATCGTGCCGAGGTCGGGGTGGACGGCGTCGTGGCCGCCCTCGGTGGAGCCGATGGCCCACGGCACCCCGGGGTCCCAACTTCCAGCCGAAAGGGTGTTGTTCGGTCCCTTGCGGTACGTACTCCCAATGGGGTGGATCGGTGGCAGGTACACCACGTCGAATCCCATCGCGGCGATGGCCGGCAGCCGCTCGGCGGCGGTGCGCAGCGTTCCGCTCACGGGCTCCTCGCCGGGCTCGACGAGGGCCCCTTCGGAGCGCGGGAACATCTCGTACCAGGAGCCGAAGAGGGCCCGCTTGCGCTCCACGACCAGCGGCAGGGCCTTGGAGGCGGTGACCAGCTCCCGGTACGGGCGCCGGGTGAGGGCGGCCTGGACCGGGGGCGCGAGGGCGGCGGCGTACCGCAGCGAGACCGGGCGGTCCTCGTCGCGCATCGCCTCGGCGGCGGCCAGGACGTGCTCGCGGCCGTCCTTCTTCGGGATGCGGGAGCCGGCCCGCTCGTAGAGCTCGGCGCCTTCGAGCAGCGTGAGCCCGGGGTCGATGCCCGCGGGGATCTTGATGGCGGCGTGGGCCTGCCAGGTGCCGACCGGGTCGCTCCACGCCTCGACGGTGTACGTCCACCTCCCCTCGGCCTCGGCGGAGACCCGCGCGCCCCACCGGTCGGTGCCGGGCGCCAGCTCGCGCATCGGCACGGGGGGCCGCAGCCGCCCGCTGGGGTCGCGGAGCACGACATGGGCGGCGACGGCGTCATGGCCCTCGCGGAACACGGTGGCGGAGATCTCGAAGACCTCTTCCACGACCGCCTTGGCGGGTCTGGCTCCGCAGTCGACGGCGGGGCGGACGTCCAGGACGGGAATGCGACCGATCATGATGGGATCACCTGGGGGCAGTTCGCAGGGCTCGGTGACAACAGCCCAGCCGGAGCACCGGCTGGTCGTGCACGCTCTGTTCGCTCTGTTTCTAGCCGCTCAGAAGACGGCTGGGCTGCGGGCATGGCCGCTCCTGTCCGCGTTCACTCGGGTGGCGGGAGAGGTGGTGGGGCGGGGTGCCGTGCGTGTACGCGGGGAGCCCTGCCCACTCTCACCCCGCTCAATCCGTGCGCTCGGTTAACTACTCGTACGTAGTCGCGCGGCCCAGACCAAGGTCTTGGCCGACATCCGCCGAGGCTCAGTCAAGTCGGTTGGGACTACCGGATGTACGTCGTGAAACCTCCGTCCCACCGGTATCACGGGCACCATCGGTGGTCGGGGATTTGGGGCGGTTAGGGCGGAATGTCCGTAGTGGCAGCGCTCTCCGGAGGAGGGGTCGGCGGGCCCGTCTCCGTGCATTCCGTGTGCGTTTCCGACCGCCGGAATGTCCTGAATTCACGTCACCATTTTCGAAGGAACGTTCCTGTTCCGTCCGGTGACGCCGTCCCCCGCCACGGCACCGTGGCAGGGCGGGGTCAGGTGAAGCTAGCCTTCCCGGGGTGATGCGCGGACGCACAGCGTGGTGCGGCCGCTTCGATCCGCAATCGCCTGCGAAGGTAGAACGTGTGAAGGCTATCCGTCGATTCACCGTGCGCCCCGTCCTCCCGGAACCATTGCTTCCGCTTGCCGATCTCGCGCGTAATCTGCGCTGGTCCTGGCATGCCGAGACCCGTGAACTCTTCCAATCCGTCGACCCCGAGGGCTGGCAGGCCGCCGGCGGCGATCCCGTCCGGCTGCTCGGCGCGGTCTCCGCACCCCGGCTCGCAGAACTGGCCGGCGACCGGCGCTTCCTGCGGCGGCTCGCCGTCGTCGCCGCCGACCTCGACGACTACGTCCACGGCGGGAGGTGGTACCAGAGCCACGAGGACCATGCCGAGCTGCCCGCCGGGATCGCCTATTTCTCCCCCGAGTTCGGGATCACCGCCGCCCTGCCGCAGTACTCCGGCGGGCTCGGGATCCTCGCCGGGGACCACCTGAAGGCCGCCAGCGACCTCGGCGTCCCCCTCATCGGAGTGGGACTGCTGTACCGGCACGGCTACTTCCGCCAGTCCCTCTCCCGCGACGGCTGGCAGCAGGAGCACTACCCCGTCCTCGACCCCAACGAGCTCCCCGTCTCCCTGCTGCGCGACGACGAGGGGGCACCGGCCCGGGTGACCCTGAGCCTGCCCGGCGGCCGGGCCCTGCACGCGCACATCTGGCAGGCCCGCGTCGGCCGCGTACCGCTGCTGCTCCTCGACTCCGACGTGGAGGACAACGACTCCGGCGCCCGCGAGGTGACCGACCGGCTCTACGGCGGCGGCAGCGACCACCGCCTCCTCCAGGAGATGCTGCTCGGCATCGGAGGCGTGCGCGCGGTGCGCACGTACTGCCGGATCACCGGGCATCCCGACCCCGAGGTGTTCCACACGAACGAGGGACATGCCGGCTTCCTCGGACTCGAACGCATAAGGGAACTGGAAGGGGAGCAGGGGCTCGGCTTCGAGGCCGCCGTCGAGGCGGTGCGCGCCGGGACCGTGTTCACCACGCACACGCCGGTGCCCGCCGGCATCGACCGCTTCGAGCGGGCCCTGGTCGCCCGGCACTTCGGGCCCGGCGCGGAGCTGGCGGCCCTGCCGGTCGACCGGATCCTGGAGCTGGGCGCCGAGTCCTATCCCGGCGGCGACCCCGGGGTGTTCAACATGGCGGTGATGGGGCTGCGCCTGGCCCAGCGCGCCAACGGGGTCTCCACCCTGCACGGGGCGGTCAGCCGCGGCATGTTCGCCGGACTGTGGCCGGGCTTCGACCCGGCCGACGTGCCGATCACCTCCGTGACCAACGGGGTGCACGCCCCGACCTGGGTGGCCCCCGAGGTGGTCCGCCTGGGCGTGCGCCAGATCGGCGCCGGGCGGACCGAGGACGCGCTGTCGGTGGGCGGCTCCCAGCGCTGGGACGCGGTCGCCGACATCGCCGACCAGGACATCTGGGACCTGCGGCGCGTACTGCGCGAGCAGCTGGTGCAGGAGGTGCGCGACCGGCTGCGGGCCTCGTGGCTCCAGCGCGGGGCCGCGGAGGCCGAACTCGGCTGGGTGGACTCCGTACTCGACCCGGACGTGCTCACCATCGGGTTCGCCCGGCGCGTGCCCTCGTACAAGCGGCTCACGTTGATGCTGCGCGACCCCGAACGGCTGCGCGCGCTGCTGCTCGACCCGGACCGGCCCGTGCAGATCGTCGTCGCGGGCAAGGCGCACCCGGCCGACGACGGGGGCAAGCGGCTCGTGCAGGAGCTGGTGCGGTTCTCCGACGATCCGCGGGTGCGGCACCGGATCGTCTTCCTGCCCGACTACGGCATGGCCATGGCGCAGAAGCTCTACCCGGGCTGCGACGTCTGGCTGAACAACCCGCTGCGGCCGCTGGAGGCCTGCGGGACCAGCGGGATGAAGGCGGCGCTCAACGGCTGCCTCAACCTGTCCGTGCTGGACGGCTGGTGGGACGAATGGTTCGAGCCGGATTTCGGCTGGGCCATCCCGACGGCCGACGGGCTCGGGACGGACGAGGACCGGCGCGACGACCTGGAGGCGGGCGCCCTCTACGAGTTGATCGAGGACCGGGTCGCGCCGCGGTTCTACGACCGGGCCGGCCGCAGCGGACTGCCGGTGCGGTGGATCGAGATGGTCCGGCGCACCCTCGTCTCGCTGGGGCCCAAGGTGCTCGCGGGCCGCATGGTGCGGGAGTACGTGGAGCGGCTGTACGCGCCGGCCGCGCGCGCCCACCGGGGCCTGAACGCGGACGCGGCACGGGACCTGGCCTGGTGGAAGGGCCGGGTCCGGGCGGCCTGGCCGCGGGTCGTCGTCGAGCACGTGGAGGCGCTGGCCGCAGCGCCGGTGAACGGCACCGCCGAGCTCGGGGCCACCCTCACGCTGCGCGTGCGGGTGGCGCTGGACGCCCTCACGCCCGAGGACGTCGAGGTGCAGGCCGTCGCCGGGCGGGTGGATCCGCAGGACGTGATCCGCGACGGGCGGTCCTTCCCGCTCAAGCCGACCGCCGGGCCCGACCTGGAGGGGCGCTGGATGTACGAGGGCCCGCTGGCCCTCGACCGTACGGGGCCCTACGGGTACACCGTACGGATCCTGCCCGCGCACCCGATGCTGGCGACACCGGCCGAACTGGGGCTGGTCGCGGCCCCGGTGGACACCGAATCGGCCGGTGACGCGGGCGCGGGGGGCGGCGTACTCCTGCGCTAGCGGCCGGGAGCCGACAGGGCTCCTGGGTCAGGGGGCGGGCGGCGGATCGACCAGCCGCCCGCCCTCCACCAGCATCCCGGCCCGCTTGATGTTGCGCAGGGTCGGGATCACCTCCAGGTGCTGGATGCCGGGCACCGCGCCGATCCGCTCGGTCATGTACGTGTACAGGGCGTCGGTGTCCCGGCACACCACCACGGCCATCAGGTTGGCCGTGCCGGTCACCGCGGCCGCGAAGGGCACCTCCGGGTGCGCGGCGAGCGCGGCGCCCGCCTCCGCCAGCCGGGCCGGGGCCGCGGTCAGCAGCAGCGTGGCCTCCGCCTCGAAGCCCAGGGCCGACGGGACGAACTCCACGTCGAAGTAGAGCGCCCGCAGCTCCCGCAGCCGGTCCAGCCGACGCCGGGCGGTGGACTCCGACAGGCCCGAGGCGCGGGCCAGCTCCGGATAGCCGGCCCGGCCGTCCTGGGCGAGCACCGCCAGCAGCGCGAGCTCGGCCTCGTCCAGGGCGTACCGCTCCTGCTCCGGCCCGTGCACCACGGGGGTCCGCGCCGGGGGCCGGTCCAGCGCCGCGATCTGCTCCGGCCGCAGGACGTCCAGGCCGCACCACTGCGCCGGGCCGCCGATGAACACCCGCAGGATGGTGTGGGCGCTGACCCCGGTCACCCGGCGGGTGCGCGGGAGCTTGTCCAGCAGCAGGCCGTCGCGGTCCTGCCGGGTCCGGGCCTTGGTCAGACAGTTGATCTCGGTGCCGCCGGAGCCGAGCTTCACCCAGGAGATGTCCGGCCGCCGGGCCAGAGCCTCGGCCACCGCGAGCGCGGCGTCCGGCGCGCACTGCACCCGCAGCCAGGATTCGAAGAGCCCGACCCGGTTGCCCAGCGGCAGCCCGACCACCCGGAGCAGGCCCGAGGTCCGCAGCCGGCGGTAGCGGCGCACCACCGTCTGGTCGGAGACCTCCAGCACCTCGGCGATCCTGCTGAAGGCGGCCCGGCCGTCGATCATCAGGGCCTGCATCAGAGCGCGGTCGAGGTCGTCCAGCTGTAGGGGCGGGATCATGGTTTCCATCATGACAGGGTCCGCGATGGGTGAAATCCGGCAGCGAGGGGGGTCTGGGTGGGGGATCCGCCGCCCGGATGGGAGTTTGGGGCCACCGCCAATCCCAACCCCCACCCCACCCCTGCCGGGCCTCCGGCCGGGTCCCGAGGAGTTCTCCCATGCGTAAATGGCTCCCGCTCACCGCGGTGTGCCTCGGGGCGTTCATGCTCCTGGTCGACGTCACGATCGTGATGGTCGCCCTGCCGGACATGGCCGCCGACATGGCTTCCGAATCTTCCCTGGGCGGTTTCGCCGGACTCCAATGGGTCATGGACGTCTACGCCCTGGCCCTCGCCGCCCTGCTGCTCGGCGCCGGCTCCCTCGCCGACCGGATCGGCCGCCGCCGCGTCTACCTCGGCGGGCTCGGGATCTTCGCCGCCGCCTCGCTCGCCTGCGGGCTGGCCGGCGGCCCCGCCGCGCTGATCGCCTTCCGCGCCGTCCAGGGCATCGGCGGCGCCGCGATGTTCGCCACCACCATGGCCCTGCTCAGCAGCGCGTACCAGGGCCGCGACCGCGGGGTCGCCTTCGGCGTCTGGGGCGCGGTCAACGGTGCCGCCGCCGCGGCCGGCCCGATCATCGGCGGGCTGCTCACCGAGCACTTCGGCTGGCGCTGGATCTTCTTCATCAATCTCCCCGTCTGCGCCCTGGCCGTGTACGTGACCCTCCGGTCGGTCACCGAGTCCCGCGACCCGCGGGCCAAGGGCCTCGACCTGCCCGGCATGGCCGCGTTCACCACGGGCGCGGCGGCGGTCACGTACGCGCTGATCCGCGTCGGCGAGAACGGCTGGACCGGCGCCGCCACCCTCGGCCCGCTCGGCCTCGGCGTGGCCGCTTTCGCCGCCTTCGTCCTGGTCGAACTGCGCAGCTCCCACCCGATGCTGGACCTCTCGCTGTTCCGCAGCCGCTCCTTCGCCGGCGTCATGGCCGGGGCGCTGCTGCTGTCCGGCGCGGCGTTCTCGTACCTGATGTACGTCTCCTTGTGGCTGCAGTCCGCGGAGGGGATGAGCCCGGTCTCCGCCGGGCTGGTGCTGGTGCCGCTGAGCATCTCCTCGTTCGCCGTCTCCGCGGTGGCCGGGCGGCTGCTGCACGGGGCTCCGGCGCGGCTGACCATCGGCGGCGGGCTGCTGCTGATCGGCGCGGGCGCGCTGCTCCAGGCCTGGATGACGGACGCGGGCGACGGCTGGTCGGTCCTGGTCCCGGGCCTGGTGGTGACCGGGCTCGGCGTGGGCATGGCTACCCCGGCACTGGCGGCCGCCGCGATGGGGGCCGTGGCCCCGGCCCGGGCGGGCATGGCCGGAGGTGCCCTGAACACCGCGCGGCAGCTGGGCATGGCGCTCGGTATCGCGGTGCTGGGCGCGGTCTTCCAAGCCGGGCTGCGGGACGGGCTCAGCGGCTCCGGCCAAGGGCACGGCACGGCCGAGGCGTTGGCCTCCGGGCGGGCCGGGCAGCTGCTGGCGGCGGGCCCGGCGGCCAGGGTCTGGGTGGAGGAGGCCTTCGCGAGCGGGCTGCGGGGGACCTTCCTGACCTCGGGGCTGATGGGGTTGGCGGGGGCGCTGGTTGTGCTGGTGCTGGTCCGTACGGAGGCCCCGGGTCAGGGGCCGGGTCAGGCAGCGGCGCCGCTCCCGGGGCCGGCCGCCGCGGGTGCTCCGGCGCCCGAACGCGCGTCCGTGTAGCGGGTGCGGGCGGGACCGTACGGGCGCAGGCCACCGATCCGGGAGGGTGAACCTTCGAACGCGCTGCGCATGCCGAAACGTTCCGGCAAGGGGCGCCGCTCCTACGCTGCCCGCTGGATGCCACCGGACCGGCATCCAATGCCCACAGAACGGACTGCTTCCCCATGCGTCTTCGCCCGACCGCCGCAGTGCTCCTCGGCGCTCTCACACTCGTCCTGCCGACCGCCGGTCCGTCGTTCGCCGGCGGCAACGACGACCTCGGCCGGCTGCAGTACATCATCGACAACGACGAGCGCGCGCAGATCCGCCCGTCGGACAACGACACCTGCTACGAGCTGACGGACACCTCGCGCAACCGCCCCGCGACGGCGGTGCACAACGGCACCGAGTCGCGTGCCCTGCTCTACCCGAACCACGGGTGCGGCGGCCGGGTGGAGCGCGAGCTGCAGCCGGGCGACACGGTGTACAACGTCGAGGTCCTCTCGGTGAGTTTCGTGCCGACCCGCGTCCGCCGCGACGACTGGGGCGACAACCGCCGTGACGACTGGCGCGACGACGAAGACGACTTCCGCTCGCACCGGACCCCGATCGCCGATCCCGAGCCCGGCCGGCAGCAGGAGCACGGCCAGGATCAGGAGCCCGGCCGGCAGCATGAGCACGGCCAGGGCCAGGAGCCCGGTCAGGAGCAGGAGCCCGGTCAGCAGCAGGAGCCCGGCCAGGAGCCCGCCGAGCAGCAGGAGCCCGGTCAGCAGCAGGAGCCCGGCCAGGAGCCCGCCGAGCAGCAGGAGCCTGGTCAGGAGCAGGAGCCCGGTCAGCAGCAGGAGCCCGGCCAGGAGCCCGCCGAGCAGCAGGAGCCTGGTCAGGAGCAGGAACACGGCCAGCAGCAGGAGCACGGTCAGGAGCCCGGCCAGCTGCAGGAGCCCGGCCAGGAGCTCGGCCAGCAGCAGGAGCCCGGCCAGGAGCAGGAGCACGGTCAACTGCCCGGCCAGGAGGAGCAGCCCGGCCAGCAGCTGGAGCCCGGTCAGGAGCAGGACCACGGCCGGCAGCAGGACCACGGCCAGCAGCCCGGCCAGGAGCAGGCGCAGGACCACGGCCAGCAGCCCGGCCGGCAGCAGGAGCCCGGCCAGGAGCAGGAGCACGGTCTGGAGCCCGGCCAGGAGCAGGAGCACGGTCAGGACGAGGGTCGGCACGAGGAGTACTACGAGGGTGCGCCCGACTTCCTCCGCCTCCTCTTCCCCGGCATGCGCTGACCTGAGGACCCGATGAGCGCGAGGGCCCGGCACCCACGGGGTGCCGGGCCCTCGCGGGTCCCTCCCGGGGAGCAGGTCCCGTAGCGCCGGCGCACATGGAACAGGGCCGTCCGGGAGGGTTTCTCCCGGACGGCCCCGCGTTTTTCATGGGGTCAGCCGTGTGGCTTCACCTGCCCCGGTGGGGGTCAGAAGGTGAGCTTCCAGCTGTTGATGTAGCCGGTGTCCAGGCTGGCGAGGTCCGCGACGCGGAGCTTCCAGGTGCCCTGGGCGACCTCGGAGGAGGCGTTCACGGTGAAGCTCTGGACGATGTTGTCCGCGCTGCCGCCGGTCCGGTTGCGCAGGTTGTAGACGGAGCCGTCGGGGGCGACGAGGTCGACCTTCAGGTCACCGACGTAGGTGTGGACGATGTTCACGTCCACCTTGAGGGTGCTCGGGGCGTTGCCCGTGCGGGTCACGGCGATCGGGGACTCGACGGTCGCGTTGTCCGCGATCTGGTAGTCGTTCGTGTTCTCGAACACGTTCTGCTGGGACGTGCCGACGGTCCAGGTGAAGGCCGCCGTGCCCGTCTTGCTCGCCGAGTCGGTCACCGTCACGGTCACGTTGGACGTGCCCGCAGTGGTGGCCGTACCCGAAATCAGACCGGTCGAGGAGTTGATCGACAGGCCGGCCGGCAGGCCGGTCGCCGCGTAGCTCAGCGCACCCGGGTTGGTGCTGGTCGCCTGGACCTGCAGGCTCACAGCGGTGTTGATCTGGGTGGTCTGGTTGGCGATCGGGGTGACCGAGACGCCGGAGACGATGCGGGCGCCGACGTTGATGCCCGCCCAGGCGTTGGCCACGTTGTTGTACGTGGTCGAGCCCTGGCCGTACAGGTCGGCGGCGGCCTGGAGGGTCGCCGTACGGGCGGCCGCGTAGTTGGTGTTCGACTTGAAGTAGCCCACCGTCAGCGCGCGGAACCAGATCTTCGCGGCGGCGTCGCGGCCGATCGCGGTGACCGGGAGGCCGTCGGAGGTCGGCGAGTCGTAGCTCACGCCGTTGATGACCTTGGCGCCGGAGCCCTCGGACATCAGGTAGAAGACGTGGTTGGCCGGGCCCGAGGAGTAGTGGACGTCGATGCCGCCGATGCCCGAGTACCACGCGTCCTTGGAGCCGCCGTCCTTGCTCGGCTTGTCCATGTAGCGCAGCGGGGTGCCGTCGCCGTTGATGTCGATCTTCTCGCCGACCAGGTAGTCGCCGACGTCCTGCGGGTTGTTGGCGTAGAACTCGACGTTCGCCGCCATGATGTCGGAGGTCGCCTCGTTCAGGCCGCCGGGCTCACCGCTGTAGGTCATGTTGCCGGTGACCGAGGTGAGGCCGTGGGTCATCTCGTGGGCGGCCACGTCGATGGACGTCAGCGGGTGCGTGTTGCTCGTACCGTCGCCGTACGTCATGCAGAAGCAGGAGTCGTCCCAGAACGCGTTCACGTACGCGTTGCCGTAGTGGACCCGGCTGTACGGGGCCACGCCGTCGTTGCGCAGGCCGTTGCGGCCGTGCACGTTCTTGTAGTAGTCCCACGTCAGCTGTGCGCCGTAGTGCGCGTCGGCACCGGCGGTCGCGCGGTTGGACGCGGCGCCGTTGCCCCACACGTCGGTCGTGTTGGTGAAGAGGCTGCCGGTGCCGGAGCTGCCGCCGTTGAGGTCGTACGTCTTGTGGTTGCCGCGCCCGGCGTCGGTCAGCGTGTAGTTGCTGCCCGACTGCGAGGTGCCCATCGTGACCTGGCCGCTGTACATGGTGTTGCCGGTGCCGGTCTCGATGGCCTGCCACTGGGTGATCTTCGCGCCGGTCTTGGCGTCGGTGACCACGTGCAGCTCGCTCGGGGTGCCGTCGTCCTGGAGGCCGCCGACGACGGTCTCGTAGGCGAGGACGGGGGCGCCCTCGGCGGCCCAGATCACCTTGCGGGCGTTCTTGGACGCCTTGGCGTCCTTGGAGCCCGCGGCGTTCGCCGCGGAGACGGCCTGGCCCTCGGCGCCGGCCGGGGTCACGGTCGCGGTGGTGTCCGCGACCTTGATCTCGTGGTTGGTCGCCTTGGTGATGCTCTTGGTGACGCCGCCCTTGGCATGGACCGTCAGGTCGCCGCCGAGCACGGGGAGTCCGCCGTAGGTGCGCTCGTACGTGGTGTGCGTGGTGCCGTCCGCGTCCTTGACGACGTCGCGTACGACCAGCTTCTCCTGCTCGCCGAGGCCGAGGGCCTTGGCCGCCTGGACGGTGGTCGAGTTGGCGTCGGCTATGAGCGTCGCACGCTCGGACGGGCTGAGATTGACGGCGGAGGCGCCCGGGTTGGGCTGAGCGGCGTTGCGTGCCTGCGACGCGGTGGCGTCGGCGCTGGCGGTGCCGGCCTGGATGCCGACGGCAAGCAGTGCGGCGGCGGCGACGAGAGCGCCGGCCGCGGTGGCACGCCTGTGGGGGGTGTGACTCAACGCAGACTCCTTCTGCAAGGGGGGTTCCGGACGGCTGGGTGGGCCTCCGGGCAGAGCAGGCTGGTGCGAAGAACGGATCGAAGAGTGCCAGCTGCCGGCGTCGATGTCAGGGCCGCGTCAAAAGGTTGGCTGGAAACGGTTCGTTGACCGATAAGACGTATCCGGTATCCGAACCATTCACCTTCGCGTGCGAAAGGGGGATCCGGTATCTGGAACGGTTGGTACCGGTTGCTAACACTTGCGCAACAAGAGGTCTCGTTCGAGCAATCGGCATTTGTCGTACGGGCGTTTGTCGTACTGTTTCCCGGTGCGCCAGTTGTCCGTCGCCAGGGGAAGCCATGGGCACGCGCCACTGTCATAGACCACGTGCCAGGGGGGCCCATGAGGCATGTCCATTTTCCTGCGCAAAGACTGGCCGGAGCGGCAGCTGCGTCCGCGGGGCTCGCGGCCGCCCCGGTGAGGCGGATCGGCGACAAGGCCCGCTGGTACCTGCCCGCTGCTCTCACGGCCGACTTCCTCGGCGCCGCGGTACCCGTAGCGCTGGTCTTCCAGGCGGCGCAGCAGGTCCGGCCGGTGTACTGCGCCCTCGGCGCGGCGCTCGCCTGGACCGGGGTGCAGGCGGTGCGCCGCCGCTACGCCTCCCGCGCGCTGGGAGAATCCCGCGGAGTGCTGCCCGTCCTCCATGACTGGCTGATTCTGATCGGCGTCCTGGCCGTGGCCCGTGTGGTGACCGGCGAGAGCACCCCGCGGCTGTCCGCGCTCGGCGCCCTGCTGCCCGCCCTCCTGGTCACCGTCGCCTGCCACAAACTGACCTACCGCCACCTCTCGGCGGCCCGCCGCGAGGCGCACGCCGTCAGCCGGGTCCTGGTGGTCGGCGAACCCGGCGCGGCCGGGGCCGTCATCGAACACCTGGCCGCGCGCACCGACCACCCCTACGTGGTCGTCGGCGTGGTGCCGGTCGGCGCCGGCCCGCTCGAAGGCGGGGTGCCCGTCGCGGCCCGGCTCGAAGAGAGCGTGCCCGAGGCCCCGAACGCGGACTCCGCCGCCGTGCTCGGCGCCGTCCGCAGCCACCACGCCGACCTCGTCCTGGTCGCCCCGGGCGCCCGGATCGCGGGGGAGCGGCTGCGCAAGGTCGCCTGGGCGCTGCACGACGCGGGGCTGGAACTCGCCGTCTTCCCGGGGCTCGTGGAGGTCTCCGTCAAGCGGCTGGAAACCCTGTCCGCGGGCGGCCTCGCCGTCCTGCGGGTGGCGCCGCCGGTGGGCCGGGGCGTGCAGACCCTGCTCAAGTCGGTCCTCGACCGCACCGGTGCGGCCGTCGGGCTGCTGCTGCTCTCGCCGGTCTTCCTCGGCATCGTCCTGGCGATACGGCTCGGCTCGCGCGGCCCGGCGTTCTACCGCCAGCGGCGCATCGGGCGCGACGGGGTCCCGTTCGTCATGTGGAAGTTCCGCACCATGGTGGTGGACGCGGACCGGCTGAAGAACGATCTGTCCGGGGCCAACGAGAACGACGGCCTGATGTTCAAGATCCGCCGCGACCCCCGGGTGACCCGGGTGGGCCGGCTGCTGCGCCGCACCTCCATGGACGAACTGCCCCAGCTGTTCAATGTGTTGAGCGGGCACATGTCATTGGTCGGCCCGCGCCCGCCGCTGCCGGAGGAGGTGGCCCAGTACGACGAGGTCGAACTGCGCCGGCTCACCGTCCGGCCGGGCATGACCGGGCTGTGGCAGATCAGCGGACGCTCGGACCTCTCCTGGGACGAAACGATCCAGCTCGACCTCCAGTACGTCGACAACTGGTCCTTCACCAGCGACGTCGACGTCATGGGCCGTACCCTCCGCGCCGTCGTCGACGGCCGCGGAGCGTACTAGTACCAGAGGAGCCGCGGCACGTGCGCTCAGCCCTGCTCGCGCCACCACCGGTAGGTGGCGGCGATGCCGTCCCGCAGCCCGATCTCCGGCTTCCAGCCCAGCGAGGTCAGGCGGGTGACGTCCAGGAGCTTGCGCGGCGTGCCGTCCGGCTTGGACGTGTCCCAGGCGAGCCGGCCGCGGAAGCCGGTCACGTCGGCGACGGTCTCGGCGAGGGCCTTGATGGTGAGGTCCTCGCCGCAGCCGATGTTGACCGGCTCGTCCCCGTCGTAGCTGCCCAGCAGCACCGCGCAGGCGGCCGCCAGGTCGTCCACGTGCAGGAACTCGCGGCGCGGCGTGCCGCTGCCCCACAGCGTGACCTCCTCGCGGCCCTCGGCGGCGGCCTCGTGGAAGCGCCGGATCAGGGCGGGCAGCACGTGCGAGGTCTCCAGGTCGAAGTTGTCGCCCGGGCCGTACAGGTTCGTCGGCATCGCCGAGATGTACGAGGCCCCGTACTGCTTGCGGTACGACTGGACCTGGACGATCCCGGCGATCTTCGCCAGGGCGTACGCCTCGTTGGTCGGCTCCAGCGGGCCCGTCAGCAGGGCGTCCTCGCTGATGGGTTGCGGGGCCAGCTTCGGGTAGATGCAGGAGGAGCCCAGGAACAGCAGACGGCCGACCCCGGCGGCGTGCGCGCCGCCGATGACGCTGAGCTGGATCTTGAGGTTGTCCTCCAGGAACTGCACCGGGTAGGTGCTGTTGGCCATGATCCCGCCGACCTTGGCCGCCGCCAGCACGACGGCGTCGGGGCGGACGTCCTTCAGGTACGCCTCCGTGGCGGCGGCGTCGCGCAGGTCGAGATCGGCGCGGCCCCGGGTGAGCACCTCGTGGCCGTCGGCGGTGAGCCGGCGGGCGACCGCGGAGCCCACGAGGCCGCGGTGGCCCGCGACGAAGACGCGGGCGTTCGGGGGCAGGAGCGGCAGCGAACTTGTCATACCGCCGATGATGCCAGTCCGCCGCCGCGGGGCGCGGACGAGGTCCGGCCGCCGGACGGGGCCGCCCGGTCGCCGCGAGCGGAATCCGGGCGAAGGGGGCGGGTGCGGGCCGTGTACGGTACGCATCCAGCCTCGTACGGGTGGGGCGGCTGGGGCGGGGCCCCGCTCACCAGAACAGACCGACACGATCCCCAGGGGGACCCCAGATGGGCAAGACCGCACTCATAACCGGCGTCACCGGGCAGGACGGCTCGTACCTCTCCGAGCTGCTGCTCTCCAAGGGGTACACGGTGCACGGCCTGGTGCGGCGGTCCTCCAGCTTCAACACCGAGCGGATCGACCACATCTACCAGGACCCGCAGGCCCCCAACCGGTCCTTCGTCCTGCACCACGCCGACCTCTCCGACGGCGTGGCGCTCGTGAACCTGCTCCGCGAGATCCGGCCCGACGAGGTCTACAACCTCGGCGCCCAGTCGCATGTGCGGGTGTCCTTCGACGCCCCCCTCTACACCGGGGACGTGACCGGCCTCGGCGCCCTGCGGCTCCTGGAGGCGATCCGGGCCAGCGGTGTGAACACCCGGATCTACCAGGCCTCGTCCTCGGAGATGTTCGGGGCCACCCCGCCCCCGCAGAACGAGAGGACCCCGTTCCACCCGCGCAGCCCGTACGGCGCCGCGAAGGTGTTCGCGTACTGGACCACGGTGAACTACCGGGAGGCGTACGACATGTTCGCCGTCAACGGGATCCTCTTCAACCACGAGTCCCCGCGCCGCGGCGAGACCTTCGTGACCCGCAAGATCACCCGCGCGGTGGCCCGGATCAAGGCCGGCCTCCAGGAGCACCTCTACCTGGGCAACCTCGACGCGGTCCGCGACTGGGGCTACGCCCCCGAGTACGTGGACGCCATGTGGCGGATGCTCCAGCAGGACGAGCCGACCGACTACGTCGTCGCCACGGGAGTGGCCGCCACGGTCCGCGAGTTCGTCGAGTCCTCCTTCACCCACGCGGGCCTCGACTGGGCCGAGCACGTGCGCTACGACCCGAAGTACGAGCGCCCGAGCGAGGTCGACGCCCTCATCGGCGACGCCTCCAAGGCCAATGAACTGCTTGGCTGGAAGCCGACGGTCCTCGTGGCCGAGCTGGCGCGGATCATGGTCGACGCCGACATCCGGCAGGTCGAGGACCAGCTGGCGGGCGCGACGGTCCGCATCGACCGCTGAAGGCCTTATATTTCGCCTACGATTTGCCGTGTCCCGGCCATCTCCACTGGTATCGGTGGGTGTGGCCGGGGCAAACCCGTCGTATGTCCGCTGTGCGCCCTCCAACCTGAACCGTTCATTCCAAGTTGGTATGCAATGGGTCAAGGGAGGTGACCGGGTCCTCGCAGGAGCCCTAGTCTGCGCCAGTACATATGGCTGTTCGGATAGTTCAAGCCATCAAACCGGGCAACTGCCCTGGGGGGCTCATGCGTAGATCCAGAGGGCTGACTGCTGCCCTCGTCCTGTCACTGGCCGGCGCCGGCACCGGCATAGGTCTGGTGCTGATGCCCGAGGCGTCCGCCATCACGCCTCCCGTGGCATTCACCGCCGACGAGCTGCCCACCTGGCAGCCCAACGGCGTCGTCTTTGCGATGGCCGAGGCGAACGGCACCGTCTTCGCCGGCGGCACCTTCTCCGCCGTCCGCCCGCCCGACGGCACCAGCGGCGCGGAGCAGGAAGCGGTCAACTTCGTGGCGCTCGACGCCGCGACGGGCAACCCGACCTCGTGCAAGCTCGCCTTCACCATCGGCGACGGCAGCGCGACCGTGCGCGCCCTCGAAGTCTCCAAGGACAAGAAGACCCTGTACGCGGGCGGCTACTTCGGCGCCGTCAACGGCACCCCGGTCTCCAGCGTGGCCGCGATCGACATCGCGACCTGCACCCCCAAGGCCGCCTTCCACCCGGGCTTCCCCGCCACCGTGCGCGGACTGGCCGTCTCGGACGACACCGTGTACGCGGCCGGCGACTTCGCAGCCGTCGAGGGCCAGACCCGCGAGCGGTTCGCCGCCGTGGACGCCGGCTCCGGCTCTCTCAAGCCCTTCACCGCCAACGCCGACGAACCCGGCCGCGCGGTCGAGGTCACCCCGGACGGCAAGAACGTCCTCCTGGGCGGTGACTTCTTCGACATCAACGGCAAGAGCACGCACGCCCTGGCCGTCGTGAACGCCACCACCGGCGCCGTCACCAAGACGTACAGCAACATCCCGTCGAACTCCGTGGTCAAGGACATCGCCACCGACTCGACCGGCTTCTACACCGGCAACGAGGGCTCCGGCGGCGGTGTCTTCGACGGCCGCATCGGCCTGAACCTCAGCGACTTCAGCGAGAAGTGGCGCGACCGCTGCCTGGGTGCGACCCAGGCCGTCCTGCCGTACGACGGAGTGCTCTACAGCTCCTCGCACGCGCACGACTGCTCGCTGGAGGGTCAGTTCCCCGACGGCAAGCGGAACTTCTTCAACGCGCAGCTGACCAACTACGAAGGCGCCGCCCCCGCGCCCGTGGACGGCTTCGTGCGCAGCCCGCGCAAGCTCGGCTGGCACCCCACCGCCAACGACGGCATCGGCGAGGGCATCGGCCCGCGTGCCATGACCATCGCCGAGAAGAACGACGTCAAGTACATGTGGGCCGGCGGTGAGTTCACCGCCATCAACGGCAAGCCGCAGCAGGCGCTCACCCGCTTCGCCTCCACCGGCGACGTCGGCGCCCCGACCACCCCGGTCGCGAGCGCCGGCAGCGTCAAGCCCGGTGAGGTCCAGGTCCGCTGGCGCACCAGCTACGACGCCGACGACAGCAAGCTGACGTACCGGATCTACCGCAACGGCTCGTCCAGCCCCATCGCCACCGTCGCCGCCGAGTCCCTGGAGTGGCAGCGTCCGCAGGCCTCCTGGACCGACACCACGGTCAAGGACGGCCAGTCGTACACCTACCGCGTGACGGCCACCGACGCGGCGGGCAACACCAGCGCCCTGTCGGCCAACGCCTCGGTCACGGTCCCGAGCTCGGTCCAGTCGTACCCGAACCAGGTCCGCGCCGACGGCGCCAGCCTGTACTGGCGCTACGACGACACCGTCAGCCCGTACGTCGCCGACTCCTCGGTCGCCGGCAACACCAGCGGCGTGCAGCTCAACGCCCCGGCCCTGCGCCAGACGCCCGGAGCGATCAGCGGCGCCAGCACGGCGATGGGCTTCAACGGCACCAGCCAGCAGGTGTACAGCGACCACCGCCAGACGGTGGGCAGCGCGTTCTCGGTCGAGACCTGGTTCAAGACCAACACCACGCGCGGCGGCAAGCTGATCGGCTTCGGCAACAACACCGACCGCACCAGCGGCACGTACGACAAGCAGATCTACATGACCAACACCGGTCGTCTGGTCTTCGGTGTCAGCAACGGCTCGGCCCGCACCATCACCACCGGCCTGTTCGACACGTACAACGACAACAAGTGGCACCACGTCGTCGGCAGCATGGGCGCCGGCGGCATGGAGCTGATCGTCGACGGCCAGAGCAAGGGCACGCTGAACAACGTCACCAGCTCGGTCTCGTACGAGGGCTTCTGGCACGTCGGCGGCGACAACCTCGGCGGCTGGCCGACCAAGCCGACGAGCAACTTCTTCGCCGGCCAGATCGACGAGACGGCCGTCTACCCGAAGGCGCTCACCGCGGCCCAGGCCAAGAGCCACTACGACCTGGCCAAGGCGCCGTCCGACTCGGTCTCCAAGGTCTCCGCGACCGAGGACACCTACGTCAACCAGGGCGCCCCGAGCGCCGCCAACGGCGCGAGCAGCTCGCTGGCCGTGCGCGGCACGTCGGCGTACCAGACGTACCTGCGCTTCAACCTGCCGGCCGCGCCGGCCGGGCAGGTGCTGAAGTCCGCCTCGCTCCAGATCAAGACGTCGACCCAGGCGAACGCCGGCACGGCCGACAAGATCTCCGTGGTCCCGGTCACCGGCACCTGGAGCGGCGCGAGCACGACGTTCAACACCAAGCCCGCCCTCGCCGCCACCGAGCTCGGCGCGTTCGCGAGCGTGCCGGACGGCTCGGCGATCCAGAGCACCCCGCTGGACACCGCCGCGCTCACCCCGGTGCTGGGCAGCAGCTACAGCCTGGCTCTGACCAGCACGGGCACCGACCCGCTGTGGATCTGGTCCATGGAGTCGACGGCGGCGGACGCCGCTCCGCAGCTCGTCCTCACCTTCGGCCCGAAGTAACCGCCAAGGCTGATGCGGGGCCCGGTACGCAAGACGTCCGGGCCCCGCGCTCCACCCCCGAGTTCCGCCGATCAACTGGCACGTAATACAGGAGCCCCAGAGATGTACCGACGCTCCGCCGCGGCTGCTGTTCTGCTGGCCGCAGCTCTGACCCTGACCGCCTGCAGCTCGGGCGGCGACGGCAAGGCCGACGCCGAGGCGGCGAAGCCGAAGCCGCCGGCCGCGTCGGCGGTCCCGGACCCGGCGGACGCCTCGGCGGCGCCGGTCTCTCCCGACGCGAAGCCGACCGGGCCGGTCCTGCCGGACACGAAGCTCACCCCGAAGACGGGCAGCTTCAAGCCCAACGAGAAGCAGTACCTGAGCGGTCGGGTCCCGGAGAAGATGGACCCGGCGGCGGTCCTCCAGACCGGCCAGGAGTCCTGCCAGCGGGTGGAGCGCACCGCGAAGCGCGACAAGGACGCGGCGACCGGGGCCATCGTGGCCGGGGAGATCCCGGGGGCGAAGGACGCGATCACGTACCTGTGCCCGGAGCAGAAGCCGATCCTGGACGCGGCGTCCAAGGGCTTCGCCGACGGCACCCGCCAGTCGCCCGCGGCGGGCACGTACCGGGCGCTGACCCAGGCCACGACGTGCACCTGGGAGGCGAAGGGCAAGGACGGCGCGGTCCTGGCCTCGGGTCCGGAATCCACCCCGAAGCCCGGCGACAAGATCACCGCCGCGATCCCCGCAGGCACGGCGACCTTCACCTCGACGGGCTGCTACGCCTGGATCCCGGCGTAACCTCCCCGCCGCGTACGCGAACGCCGCCCCCAGCCCGAACTCCGGGCCGGGGGCGGCGTTTTCGCATCCGCTTCCCGGGTAGCCGCGCGGTCAGACGACCACGACTGTGGAGGCGAATCACATGGGAGGCATCGGCGGCTGCATCGCGCTGATCGTGGTGGGGGCCATCCTCACCTTCGCGACGGACTGGAAGATGGAGAGCGTCAACCTCGACGTCGTCGGACTGATCATGATGGCGGCAGGCGCCATCGGGCTCGCCGTCTACGCGAGCGTATTCAAGCGCCGACGCGCGGCGGCCCTACCGGTGGTGGACGAGACCCACCGCGAGCTGTAGACCGCCGTCAGCGCAGAGCGGCCTCGTAGACCGCGAGCAGGGTGTCCAGGACCGCGTCCATCGAGAAGGACTCCGCGGCTAGTTCGCGGGCCGCCGCCCCGGCCTGCGCGTTCTCGTCAGGGTCCAGGAGGGCCAGGACGGCCTCCGCCACGCCCGAGGGGCCCGGGGTGACCGCTCGGCCCGCGCCCGCGGAGGCGATGTCGCGGGCCAGGCCGTTCGAGTGCGTGACCACCGACGGGACGCCCACCGACAGGGCTTCCAGGACCGACATCGGGAACGGCTCGTCCACCGACGGCAGGACGTAGACGTGGGCCCGGCGCAGCTCCGCCAGGACCTCGGCGGTGGACAGTGCCCCCGGGACCGTGAAGCGGGACGTGAGCCCCAGCTCCGCGATCCGGGCCCGCACCGCCGCCAGCTCGCCCTCGTCCGGGCCGGCCACCACGAACTCCGCGTCCGGGTGCGCCGCCAGGACCGCCGGGGCCGCGTCCACGAAGTCCACCGGGCGCTTACGGGCCTGCAGTCGCGCCGAGTACAGGATGCGCGGGGGACCGGCCGGGGCCGGCCGCTCCTCCTGCGCGGGCGTGCCGTTCACCAGCCGTACGGCCCCCGCGAGCGCGCCGCCCACCACCGCGTCGAGGCCCTCCCGTTCGTGCGGGGTCAGGTACAGCACCGCGTCCGCGCCGCGCAGCAGCCGCCGTACGGCCACCGCGTCCAGCACCTTGGCCAGCACCTTCTCGCTCGGGTCCACCATCCCGTGGGTCTGCAGCACCAGCGGCTTGCCGGCCCGCAGCGCCGCGAGGGCCACCGGCAGGGTCACCAGGTCCCGCGCCAGGTGGACATGGACCACGTCCGCGTCCCGGACCAGCCGGCCAGCCGAGGCCAGCAGGGCCGGCGAGGTCATCCCGCTGAAGCCCAGCGGCAGGATGCGGTGGGCCGGGAACAGCTTCGCCGGCACCCCCTCCACCGAGGTCGGCCACGGATCGGGGAAGCCCTCGCCGAGGGCCAGCAGCCCGGCCTCGTGTCCGTGCGCCCGCAGCCCCTTGGCCAGGTTCAGCGCGACCCGGACCGGCCCGCCGAACGCGTGCGAGGGGGAGTGGAGCGTGACGGCGTGCAGGACTCTCACTTGGGCTCCTCGGCCTTGGGCTCCTCGGCCTTGGGCTCCTCGACCGGGCGGCGCTGCCCGTCCATCGTCTGCAGGGTCAGTGCAGGAAGGTTTCTGTGGACCACCGATCCGGCGCCCGCCACCGCGCAGCGGCCCACCGTGACCCCGGCCAGCACGGTCGCCCGTACGGCCACCCACGCGCCGTCCTCGACCACGATCGGCGCGTTGCGGTAGCGGAAGTCGGCGGCCCGGTGGTCGTGCGAGCCGGTGCAGAGCATGGCCTCCTGCGAGATGCAGACGTTCGCCCCGATGGTCACCGGCTCCAGGTTCAACAGCCAGGCGCCCTCGCCGATCCACGTGTGATCGCCGACGGTGAGCTTCCACGGCCACAGCACCCGTACCCTGTGCCGGATCAGCACGCCCTCGCCGATCCGCGCGCCGAACGCGCGCAGCAGCGCCACCCGCAGCCGGGCCGGGCAGAACCACGCCATGAACAGCGTGTTCATCACCGCGAACCAGAGCGCCTGCGTCAGCAGCCCGCGCCCCTTGTCGTATCCGGCCAGCGTGAAGGCAGGAAGATCACGCAACTGTCGCCCCTCATCGTGCGCTGCGGGCTCGTCGCGCTCCGCAGGCGTGCCTCCCCGGGCGCCGCCCGCTCAGACTAGACTGCGCGCGGACCAGGCACATGGGGTGGGGGCAGCAGTGGCAACGGACATACGCAAGCCCTCGGTGACCCCGCCGGTTCCGTCCGCCCCGGAGCCGCAGGACGTGCACCGGTGGGGCCGGGTCACCACCCCGCGCACCCTGCTCTCCCGCGCCCTGTCCGTCCCGCTCATCCTCGGCTTCACCGTCTTCCTGCCGCTGATCGTCGCCGTCCAGTCCGGCGACGGCCAGCGCGACGCCGCCTTCTGGCTCCAGCTCCTGCTCACGATGTACGCGGGAGCCCGGCTCTCCGCGATGGTCCTGACCAGCCGCCGCAAGCTGCTCCAGGGATCCTTCTGGCTCTTCGTCTACATGGCGATGGGCGTGGCCCCGCTCGCGCAGGCGGTCCTGGGCCGGGTCCCGACCCCCGTGGTCGGCCCCCGCTCCGACCTCACCGTCGCGATCGGCCTGGTCCTGCTCGGCTGCACGGCGTTCGACGTCGGCGTCCTGCTCGCCCGCCACCGGCCGACCGGGCGGGCCGGCGGCTCCCAGAAGGAGCCGCGGCCGGTCATGGCCCACCGGCGCCGCCTCCAACTGCTGACCGGGATCGCCTTCCTGTGCAGCGCCGCGTTCATCATGAAGCTCGGCGGCCCGGCGGTGTTCTTCTCCAGCCGCCAGGAGATCATCGCGGGCATCGAGGAGGCGGGCGTCTCCAACGGCGACGGCCAGGCCGGCCAGGCGCTGCTGCGCGGCTTCGGCACGGTCCCGGCGCTGCTCGCCCTGCTGCTGTACACGCGCTGGCTGATCACGTCGACGTACGCCCGCCGCAAGGTGTCGATCATCGTCACCTGGGGGGCGCTGGCCCTGCTCAACGTGGTGGTCAACAACCCGATCTCGAACCCGCGGTACTGGTTCCTCACGGTCATGTTCGCGATGCTGTTCACCGTCTTCCCGGTGAGCGCCGCGATGTACCGGGTGGCGCTGTCCATGGCGGTGGTGATCGCCCTGCTCGTGTTCCCGTTCGCGGACCGCTTCCGGTACGACGAGAAGAACTACAAGCCGGTCGAGACGACGTCGTTCCTGGAGCCGATGGCGCTCAAGGACTACGACCAGATCGGCATGTTCGCGAACACCATCACGTACTCGAACTCCGGGCCCGGGCACCTGTACGGGAGCCAGCTCGCGGGATCCGTCTTCTTCGCGGTGCCGCGCTCGGTCTGGCCGGGCAAGCCGAAGGACACGGGCGTGATGGTCGGCGAGTGGATGGGGACGGTCAACACCAACCTTTCGTCCCCGATCTGGGCCGAGCTGTGGCTGGACTTCGGCCCGCTGGGCATGGGCGCCGGGCTCCTGGGCATGGGGTACGCGGCGGCCCGGGTGGACCGCCGCTACGCGAAGCGCGCCACGCGGCGCTCGCCTCCGGGCAGCCTGATCTCGGTGGTGGTCCCGCTGGTTGCGGGCTACTCGTTCATCCTCCTGCGGGGCCCCCTGCTCCAGGCCTCCGGCCGGGTGGCGATCGCAGCCCTCTGCCTGGCACTGGTCGCGACGTACCGCCAGGACAAGACCACGATCTTGCGCTAGGCCGTGTCTTTCGGGTCAGGCCGCCGTCGTCACCGGCGGCTCCGGCGCGCGGGCCGGGACGCGGGAGACGCGCAGCCAGGCCGCCGTGGCCTTCAGGGCCGAGCCAGCCGCCAGGCCCCATGCGGCGCCGGCCACGCCGGCCACCGCGTAGCCGCCCAGCAGCAGCGCCACCGACAGCAGCGAGAACACCACCTGCAAGGACAGCGTCGCCTTCGGGTTCAGCACCCGCAGGGTCAGCAGGGCGCACGTGCCCAGGCCCATCACCGCGTACTGGGCTCCCGTGGCGGGTAGCAGGGCGGACGCCGCCGCCCACGTGTCGCCCAACAGCTCCCGGCCCAGGCCTTCGGGCAGCGCGTACAGGGCCGCGCCCCAGCCGGCGCCCAGCGCCGCCAGCACACCGCCCATCGCCGCCGTCAGCCGGACCACGCCCCGCTTGCCCGACGCCCGCCCGACCACCGGCGGGCCGAACGCGTTCGCCGAGTTGAACAGCACGTTCAGCGGCCCGAACAACGTCGTCGCACCCCGCAGCGCGCCCACCGCCAGCGGGGTCGCGAACAGGCCGAGCCCCAGCACCGCCAGCTGGCTGGAGCCGTTGCCCACCGCGAACTCGACCACGAACCGCTGCCCCAGGTGCCCCCGCCGCAGGTACGGCCGCAGATCGGCCACCGAGCCCCGGACGTACGGACGCAGGAGCCAGAGCCCCAGAGCGAGCGCCGGAAGCGCCGAGGCCCCCCACACCAGCACCAGCCGCCCCGCCGAAGCCCCTTCGGGCTGGAGCAGCAGCGCCGCGACGACGCACACCAGCCGCAGCGCGTCCGCGGCCAACGCCCGCTCGGGGGTGCGCAGCGCGGAGAAGCAGTACCGCAGCCCGTCCTGGACGAGCACCAGCGGCAGTACGAGGCCCAGCGCGAGGAACGCCCAGCCGCCGGCCCCGGGCACGGCGAGGCCTACGACGGCCAGCGCCGCGCCCGCCGCCGCCGAGGCGGCCCCGGTGAACGCGAGGCCCGAGCGGCACACCGCGCCCAGCCGGTCCGCGTCCTTCTCCAGCACCACCGTCTGGCCCACGTACGCCATGTTCAGCCCGAGGAGCACGCTGAACGTCACGTACACCATCGAGAAGTCGGCGAAGCCGGACGCCGAGGACAGCCGGGCGGCCAGCACCAGCACCAGGATGTTGGTGGCGCTGGACGCGGCCTGGTCCAGGACCGAGGAGACGGCGGCGAGGCCGCGCCGGCTCATCTGCGGCCCATGCGCACCGTGCGCAGGGCCACCGTGTCCGTGCCGTCGCCCGGGATGTGCTGCTCCGGTTCGGCCTGCCGGCGCGCCTGCTGGCCCTGGCCCTGTTGCCCCTGGTTCGGCTCCCGCGTGAGCGGCTGCGCCTGCGGCGCGGACGGCCGGGAAGCCTGCGCCGGGGCGGCGGACGCGCCCTTCGCCTTGCCGCCGCGGCCGCCCCGGCCGCGCTTCTCGCCCGGCAGCGGAGCGTGCAGCACCGCGCCGAGCACCGTGCCGCCGGCGCCGCTGATCAGCTCGCGGATCCGGGACAGGTCGGTGCGGTGGACGGCGCGCGGGTCGCAGACGACCAGGACGCCGTCGACGCGGTCGACGAGCGCGAGGGCGTCGGCGTACGAGAGCACGGGCGGCGCGAGCACGACGACCGTGGAGTTGGGGGAGTCGGCCTCGGAGATCAGGCGGGTGGCGCGCGGGGAGGTCAGCGCGCGGGCCACGTTGCGCACCGGCTCGCCCGGGATCAGGTCGAAGGCGCCCGACTCCCCGGCGTCGACGACGAGCTGGCGCCCGTCGGGCCACTCGGTGTCGCCGTGGGCCGCGGCCGCGCCGCCCGGCGCCTGGCTCCAGCGCGGCCGGCCGACGCCGGTCGGCAGCTGGCTGGCCAGTACCGGCGTGCGCAGGTCGGCCTCGATGAGCAGGACGTCCTTGCCGGTCTCCGCGAAGGAGGCGGCCAGGTTCACCGCGGCCGCGGCGGCGGTCTCGCTGCTGCCGCGCGGGGCGACGACCAGCAGCCGGCGCCGGTCGGCGAAGCGGGAGTCGTACGCGAGCCGGAAGGCCACCGAGCGGAACTCCTCGGCGAGCCGGGGGTCCTCCTCGCCGGCCGCGAGCAGCGGCCCGCCGCCGGTCTTGGACCGCGGCAGGTAGCCGAGTACGGGCGCGCGCAGGGCCCGCGCGACATCGCCCTCGGAGCGCGGCGCGGGGTCGAACACGAGCCGGACCCACGCGGCGAGCAGGCCCAGGGCGAGGCCCACGGCCGCGCCGAGCGCCAGCGACATCAGGAGGCCGGGGCCGTCGGTGTCGGACGGCGGGGTCGCGGGGCTGGTGACCCGGCCCGGGCTCATGTCCAGGGCCTGGAGCTTGGCGATGTTGCCGTTGAGGGTGTTGACCTTGCTCTGCAGGTCGGTCTTCGAGGCGTACGCGGCGTCGCGGCCCGTGCCGGCCGGCATGGTGTTGATCTGCTTGACGAGCTCGTCCAGGTTCTTGGCGACCGGGTCGCGCTGGTCCTGGTAGCCCTTGACCATCTTGTCGCGCGTGACGTCGAGGGACTCCTGCCGCTTGAGCAGGTACGCCTCGGTCATCGCGTTGGCGCGGGTGGCCGCCTCCTTGGCGGAGGACGCGGTGTACGTGAAGCGCAGCACCATCGTCTGCGGCGGGTTGGTCACCTGCAGGCCGCTGCGCAGGCCGGCGAAGTCCTTCGAGGTCACGCCGAGCTTCTTCGCGGCCTCGTTGGCTATGGAGGAGCTGAGCGCGACCTGCCGCTCCGATCCGATGTTGATCGCCTTGTCGGGCGCGAGGCTCGGGTTGAACGGGTCGTCGGTGGGCGCGCGCAGCACGATGTCGGCGGTGGCGACATAGGTGTCGGACGTGGATATGCCGAGGTAGACGCCGCCCAGCAGGCCGATGCCGACGCCCGCCCCGAGGAGGCGGCGGTAGCGCAGGAGCTGCTTGAACTGGTCCCTGAGGAGGTCCGGTTCGTCCTCCGCCGGGACCGACGCAGGGCGGTTCGTCTCGATCACGGCTGCGGACCCCCAAGTGCTTCGTCTATCAGTGCGTCGATACGGGCCAGGCCCGCGTCACGGCTCAGGTGGGCCGCCACGTGCCGGGGCCCGGCCGCCCCGAGCGCATCCGCGCCCTCGGGGTCCTCGGCGAGGGCCCGTACGGCCTTCAGCAGGGCGTGGGGGTCCTCCGGTGGTACGAGCACCCCTGCGCCCGAGCGTTCCACTTCCTGGGCCGTGCCGCCCTGCGCCGCAACGGACGCGATGACGGGTCGGCCGGCCTGGAAGTAGGAGGTCAGTTTGGACGGCACGCTCATGTCGAGCACGGCCGCGTGCTGCGTCACGGCGAGAACGTCCGCCGCCGCGAGGATATCCGGGAACTCTCCGTCGGCGGCAGGGGGGATGATGTCCAGATTCGGCACGTCTGCCGCGAGGTCGGCCAGGGCCGAGCGCTGACTGCCGTCGCCCATCAGGACGAAACGGACACCCGGATCCAGGCGGGCGGCGCCCACGAGGACTTCGAGGCCCTGCTTGAGGCCCATGTTCCCGGAGTGCAGGACGACCGGCTCGCCGGGGGCCCAGCCGAGGTGGCGCCGGGTCTGGCCGCGCGGCCGGGTGGGCTGCGGGACGTGGGACCAGTTGGGCACGAGGCGGATCTTCTTCGGGTCCACGCCCATGCCGACGACCCGGTCCACGAAGGTCTCGTGGATGACGCCGACCAGGGTGGCCCGCTTCAGGGCGTACGCCTCCGCGCGCCCGGCGATCGCGGCCGCCTTGTCGCCGCCGCTGATTCCGCTCTGCGCGGCCGCCGCGCCCATCAGGTCCTGGACGACCGGGATGAACGGGACCTTCCAGCGGGCGGCGAGCCGGGCCGCGAGGATCCCGCCGGCCAGGCTGGGCATCTGGGCCATGACCGCGTCCGGGCGCTGCATCCGGGGCGGGGCCACGGAGCCGTGTAGCAGAATCGATCCTTCAAAAAGGGCCCGCTTGACGGCGGTCTGACGGGGCGGCACGGTGTGTGCACGCCGGTGCACTGTGACCCCCGCGCGCCGTTCCGTGCGCCGGAGCGCCCCCTTGTACTCCGGCTCCAACGACCACGACGGGTAGTGCGGCATGCCGGCGAGCACATGGGTGTCGTGGCCGAGATCCGCCCAGTGCTCCGCGATCTGGGTGGCGTACGGCCCAATCCCCGCGTGCTCGGGAGCGTAGTTGGTGGAAACCAGCAGCAGGCGCCGGTGACCGGATCTCGACACTGAACGTCCCCTTCTCCCCAGGATGATGCGCACGTCACCCTATTCGTTCACCGACAGCGTGCGGAACGTGCACGCTATTGTCTGCTAATCCACCACACCGGGGGGTGTGGTCGCTGGGGGGTAACTCATGACGGAGCGCGACATGTCCGACCTTGGCGCACCTGCGCACAGACCGTACCGAGTCGGGTACGCGCCGGGTGCGTACGATCTGTTCCATATCGGGCATCTCAATATCCTTCGGCACGCCCGGAGTCAGTGCGACTACCTGGTCGCCGGGGTGGTCTCCGACGAGATGGCGGAACTGGCCAAGGGGCGCCGCCCGATGATCCCGCTCGTGGAGCGGCTGGAAATCGTCCGTAGCGTCCGGTACGTGGACGCGGCGTTCGTCGAAACGGTCCCGGACAAGGTGGAGACCTGGAAGCAGGTCCGCTTCGACGTGATCTTCAAGGGCGACGACTGGAGGGCCACTCCCAAGGGCGACAAGCTGGAGAAGGACTTCGCCGCCGTCGGCGTCGACGTCGTCTACTTCCCCTACACGGTGCACACTTCCAGCACCCAGCTGCGCCGGGCCCTGGACGCGCTGTCCGAGCCGCTCAGCGCGGAACGGCGCTGAGCTCCCGGAACCACTTCGCGAGGAACGCCGCCAGGAACAGCACCGCGACCGCGCCGAGCCCCGCGTACGCCCAGCGGAACAGACCCCCGCCCCCGAGCACCAGGAACACCAGGCAGAACACGCCGTAGTCCACGGGCAGCAGCGCCACCGCACGCACGGTCGAGGGCGCTGCGGCGGGGCTCCCCGGCGCCGGCTTCGGCTTGAGCTTCTCGGTCAGCAGCCCGCCGAAGAAGGTGACGACCGAGGCGAACTGGAAGCCCAGCGGCACCAGCAGCCAGCCGGCGGCGCCCGTCCCGTACGCCTCGGGGAAGCGGTAGAACGCGATCAGTACGCAGCTGTGCAGGGCGGTCAGCTTGGCGCAGTCCACGACGTGGTCCAGCCACTCGCCCGAGGCGCTGCCGCCCCCGCGCAGCCGGGCCAGCTGCCCGTCGGCCGAGTCGAAGGCGAAGCCGACGGCGAGCGCGGCCCACACGGCGACGCCCAGTCCCCACGAGGGCGCGGCGAGCGCCACGGCGGCCGCGGCGGCGAAGCTGAAGGCGGCGCTGACCAGCGTCACCTGGTTCGGGGTCAGCCCGAGCGCATGCGACACGGCGGCCAGATACCGCCCTGCGGGCCGGTTGACGAACCGCGAGTAGAGCGACACCCCCTTCGCCGACTTCTGCGCCCCGCGCAGCTCCCGCAGCGCGGTCCCCACTGTCGCCATGCGTACCCCTGATTCCTGCCGATGTGGCACACGCGTACGGGTGCACGTGTGTACGAGGCCACATCATCGCAGGACGGGGGAGGGCCCCCGCCCCGCTTCGGCCGCGCGCCCTACCCGGCCGTGCATCCACCTCAGCCGACCACCCGCAGCAGCAGCACCGACCGGGCCGGCACCGTCAGCGTCTCCCCGCCCCGGTGCCGGGTGCCGGGAGGCGCGGCCTGGTCCTCCCGCGCGGTGTCCAGCACCAGCTCGTAGACCGCCGCCCACGGTGCGCCCGGCAGCACCCACGCCACCGGCCGGTCCCCGGCGTGCAGCAGGGCCAGGAAGCTGTCGTCGCTGACCTGCCGCCCCCGCTCGTCGCGGCCCGGGATGTCCCGCCCCGACAGGTACATGCCGAGCGCGGCGGCCGGGGCGTACCAGTCCCGCTCGGTCATCTCCGTGCCCGACGGGGTGAACCAGGCCAGGTCCCGCAGCCCGTCCGCGCCCTGCGGCCGCCCCGAGAAGAACGCCCGCCGGCGCAGCACCGGATGCTCCTGGCGCAGCGCCACCAGCCGCGCGGCCAGCGCGAACAGCTCCTGCCAGGCCGGATCCTCCAGCAGCGACCAGTCCACCCAGCCCGTCTCGTTGTCCTGGCAGTACGCGTTGTTGTTGCCGCCCTGCGTCCGCCCGAACTCGTCCCCGGCCACCAGCATCGGCACCCCGGTCGACAGCAGCAGCGTGGTCAGCAGGTTGCGCAGCTGCCGCCGCCGCAGCACCCCGATCCGGGCATCGTCCGTCTCACCTTCGACCCCGCAGTTCCACGAGCGGTTGTCGTTGGTCCCGTCGCGGCCCGCCTCCCCGTTCGCCTCGTTGTGCTTGCGCTCGTACGACACCAGGTCGCGCAGGGTGAAGCCGTCGTGCGCCGTCACGAAGTTCACCGAGGCGTACGGCCGCCGCCCGCCCCACGCGTACAGGTCGCTGGAGCCCGACAGCCGGTACCCGAGGTCCCGTACGTCCGGCAGCGCGCCCCGCCAGAAGTCCCGGACGGCATCGCGGTACCGGTCGTTCCACTCCGTCCACAGCGGCGGGAACGCCCCCACCTGGTAGCCGCCCGAGCCCACGTCCCAGGGCTCGGCGATCAGCTTGACCCGACGCAGCACCGGGTCCTGGGCGATCACCGCGAGGAACGGCGACAGCATGTCCACGTCGTGCATCGAGCGGGCCAGCGCCGCCGCCAGATCGAAGCGGAACCCGTCCACCCCCATCTCCGTCACCCAGTAGCGCAGCGAGTCCGTGATGAGCCGCAGCACGTGCGGGCGCCCCGCGTGCAGGGTGTTCCCGCAGCCCGTGTAGTCGGCGTACCGGCGTTGGTCGGACTGGAGCCGGTAGTAGCCCCGGTTGTCGATCCCGCGCAGCGACAGCGTCGGGCCCAGCTCGCCGGCCTCCGCCGTGTGGTTGTAGACCACGTCGAGGATGACCTCGATCCCGGCCGCGTGCAGGGCCCGCACCATCCGCTTGAACTCGCCGACCTGCTGCCCGGCCGTGCCGGACGAGGAGTAGCCGGCGTGCGGGGCGAAGTAGCCGATCGAGTTGTAGCCCCAGTAGTTGCGCAGGCCCCGGCGCAGCAGGTGGTCCTCGTGCGCGAACTGGTGCACCGGCAGCAGTTCGACCGCCGTCACGCCCAGCTTCACCAGGTGCTCCACCGCCGCGGGATGGGCCAGGCCCGCGTACGTGCCGCGCAGCTCCTCGGGAACACCCGGATGGCGCATCGTGAACCCGCGCACGTGCAGCTCGTAGATCACCGAATCGGCCCACGGGGTCTTCGGCCGGACGTCGTCGGCCCAGTCGTCGTCATCGTGGACGACGACCCCCTTGGGGACGTACGGCGCCGAGTCGCGGTCGTCGCGCACGGTGTCCGCGATGTACTGCTGCGGCCAGTCGCGGACGTGCCCGTACACCTCCGGCGGCAGCACGAAGTCCCCGTCGACGGCCCGGGCGTACGGGTCCAGCAGCAGCTTGGCCGGATTGAACCGGGCCCCCGTCCAGGGGTCCCAGCGGCCGTGCACCCGGAACCCGTACCGCTGCCCGGGGCGCACCCCGGGCAGGAAGCCGTGCCAGATCTCGTGCGTCAGCTCGGTCAGCGCACACCGGGTCTCGGCGCCCTCCGCGTCGAAGAGGCACACCTCCACCGCCTCCGCGCCCTGCGCCCACAATGCGAAATTGGTGCCCGCCGTCCCGTCCGGGCCACTGTGGAACCGCGCCCCCAGCGGGTGCGAGGACCCCGGCCACACCGGGGGTCCCGAGCGAGTGACGGCCCGTAAGGCCGACTCGCGACCCTGGATCACCGGCCCGCTCCACCGGCCGTTGACGTGCGGGGCGGGCGGCGCGGCCCCGCCGCTGCGCACCGCTTCCACCGCCTCCCTCGTCCCGACCGGCTCCACTGGGGCCACTGAGGTCACTGACTCCATGGCGGCGGCATCCACCGCCTCTTGCTCGGCTGCGCTCGACACTGCCCGCCTCCACGGCTCCTGGGTACCGGCGGGGGAAGGCAGTGCGGCCCCGGCGTCCCTGCCCGGGCCCGCCCCCGTCTGGTCCTTCCCACTGTTCTGCCCGGAGAGATCTGCCCGGAACGTGGCCCGCGCTCACGTTTCCCCCGGAGGGGCCCCGTCGTTGGAGGGACCGTGACACTTCTGACGAGGCGGGCAGGGGCGGGCTTGGCCGCCGTGGCGGCATGGGCGGGCCTGCTGGGCGGCCTGGCCGGATGCACCGCGAGCGGCGGTTCCCCCGTCGAGATCCAGCTTCCCGGCAAGCCCCGGTCGCCCGACGAGGCCATCCGGATCACCCCCGACGACAACGCCAAGGGGGTCCCGGCCGAGGGTCCGCTGACCGTCAGAGTGCCCGAGGGCCGCCTCGAACGGGTCGTGGTGACCAAGGTCGAGGACGCCCAGGAGGAGCGCGTGCCCGGCTCCATCGCCCCCGACGGCCTCAGCTGGAGCCCCGACGCCGAGGGCGGCCGGCTCGCGCTCGCCGCCAAGTACACCGTGGACGCGGTCGCCCTCGACGGCCACAACCGGCGCCAGGCCCGGCACACCACCTTCACCACCTACGTCCCCGAGGAGCGGTTCATCGGCTACTTCAAGCCCGAGAACCGCTCCACCGTCGGCACCGGCATGATCGTCTCCTTCAACTTCAACCGGTCGATCGCGAACCGCTCCGACGTCGAGCGGGCCATCACCATCACCTCCAAGCCCCCGGTGCAGGTCGTCGGCCACTGGTTCGGCAAGGAGCGCCTCGACTTCCGGCCCAGGCAGTACTGGAAGCCCGGCACCGAGGTCACCATCACCATGAAACTGCGGGACGTGCAGGGCGCGCCCGGCTCGTACGGCATCCAGGACAAGTCCGTCACCTTCACGGTCGGCCGCTCCCAGGTCTCCCTCGTGGACGCGGAGGCGCACACGATGGAGGTCCGCCGCGACGGGAAGCTGGTCCAAACCCTCCCGATCAGTGCCGGAGCGCCCAAGAACACCACCTACAACGGCAAGATGGTGGTGCTGGAGATGTTCGACGTGACCCGGATGAACGGCCAGACCGTCGGGTTCGGCGGCGAGTACGACATCCCCGACGTCCCGCACGCCATGCGGCTGACCACCTCCGGGACCTTCCTGCACGGGAACTACTGGGCCAGCCCCGACACCTTCGGCTCCACCAACACCAGCCACGGCTGCGTGGGGCTGCGCGACGACAAGGGCGGCGGCTCGGACACCCCGGCCGGCTGGTTCTTCGACCGGACCCTGGTCGGGGACGTGGTGGAGGTCGTGAACTCCCAGGACAAGACGGTCTCCCCGAACAACGGACTGGGCGGCTGGAACATGTCCTGGGCGGACTGGGTCGCGGGCTCCGCCATCACCTGACGGGCGTTCCCTCCTCTTGGGACGGAACGGTGACAAGACCGTTTCTCTTCGTGATCCCCCCGTGTGATTTCCTGTCGACATGCGCGCGACTGTCCGCGCGCGGGGGACATGGGGAGAAGAAGAGTGAACCTGCAGCCGATACGCGGCCGCGCCCGCCGCACCGGCCTGCCGGCCCTCCTGCTCGGAGCGGCACTGCTGCTCACCAGCGCGTGCAGCGGCGGCGGCAACACGGGTGGGGGAGGCGGCGACAACGGCGCCGGCGGAGGCGGCAAGAACGGCACCGAGGCGTCCAAGGCCGTCGTCAGCGTCAAGCCGGACGACGGGGCCAAGGAGGTCGCCACCAGCGGCATCCTGAAGATAACCAGCACCGGCGGCAAGCTCACCACGGTGACCGTCGCCGACACCAAGGGCAACGCCGTCGACGGCAAGCTCGCCGAGGACGGCGCGAGCTGGGAGCCCGCCCGCAACCTGGCCGCCGCCACCGAGTACAAGGTGCACGCCGTCGCCAAGGACGAGTCCGGCCGCGAGTCCGCCAAGGACACCACGTTCACCACTCTCACCCCGACCAACACCTTCGTCGGCCACTACACGCCCGAGGACGGCGAGACCGTCGGCGTGGGCATGCCGGTGTCGTTCAACTTCACCCGCGGCATCACCAACACCGAGGCCGTCGAGAAGGCCATCACGGTGACGGCCGAGCCGTCGGTCCCGGTCGAGGGCCACTGGTTCGGCAACGACCGCCTCGACTTCCGCCCCGAGAAGTACTGGGCAGCGGGCACCAAGGTCACCGTGAAGATGGCCCTCGACGGCGTCGAAGGCCGCCCCGGCGTCTACGGCAAGCAGACCCGTACGGTCACCTTCACCATCGGCCGCTCGCAGGTCTCCACGGTTGACGCGAGCGAGCACACGATGCAGGTCGTCCGCGACGGCCAGGTGTTCAAGGACCTCCCGATCACCGCGGGCGCCCCGTCGACGACCACGTACAACGGTCAGATGGTCATCAGCGAGAAGTACAAGGTGACCCGGATGAACGGCGCGACCGTCGGCTTCGGCGGCGAGTACGACATCTCGGACGTCCCGCACGCCATGCGCCTGTCGCAGTCGGGCACCTTCGTCCACGGCAACTACTGGGCCTCCTCGGGCACGTTCGGCTCCGAGAACGTCAGCCACGGCTGCGTGGGCCTCAAGGACGTCCGCGGCGCCGGTGACGGCAACCAGCCCGCCGCCTGGTTCTTCAACGAGTCGCTGATCGGCGACGTCGTCATCGTGAAGAACTCCAAGGACAAGCAGATCGCCCCGGACAACGGCCTCAACGGCTGGAACATGGACTGGGCGGAGTGGATCAAGTAGTCCTCCCCCGTACGTAGTCGAGTGGCCCGGCGCTGTGACCCACAGCACCGGGCCACTCGCGTTAGCCACCGCTAACCTTCCGCGTATGACCCTCTCTCTCGAAGTCTCCGAAGGCGTCGGCACCCTCCGCCTGGACCGGCCGCCCATGAACGCCCTGGACATCGCCACCCAGGACCGGCTGCGCGAGCTCGCGGTGGAGGCCACCGACCGGGCCGACGTACGCGCGGTGATCATCTACGGCGGCGAGAAGGTGTTCGCGGCCGGCGCGGACATCAAGGAGATGCAGACGATGGACCACGCGGCGATGGTCGCCCGGTCCCGCGCGCTCCAGGACGCGTTCACCGCCGTGGCCCGGATCCCCAAGCCGGTCGTGGCCGCCGTCACCGGCTACGCCCTCGGCGGCGGTTGCGAGCTCGCGCTGTGCGCCGACTACCGGATCGCCGCCGACAACGCGAAGCTCGGCCAGCCCGAGATCCTGCTGGGCCTGATCCCGGGGGCCGGCGGCACCCAGCGGCTGTCCCGGCTGATCGGTCCGTCCAAGGCCAAGGACCTGATCTTCACCGGCCGCATGGTCAAGGCCGAGGAGGCGCTCTCCCTCGGTCTCGTGGACCGGGTCGTGCCCGCCGCCGAGGTGTACGAGCAGGCGCACGCCTGGGCCGCCAAGCTGGCCCAGGGCCCGGCGATCGCGCTGCGCGCCGCCAAGGAGTGCGTGGACGCGGGCCTGGAGGCGGACATCGACACCGGCCTGACCATCGAACGCAACTGGTTCGCGGGCCTGTTCGCCACCGAGGACCGCGAGCGCGGCATGCGCAGCTTCGTCGAGGAGGGCCCGGGCAAGGCGAAGTTCGTCTAGCCGGAAGGCCGTTGGTCCTCCCTAGGGGTGGATTAGCCAGGCCTTAAGGGAGCCTTAAGGCACAGTGGAGATCCACTGCCGGTGATCTTCCGGGAACGGTGGGTCACCGCAGATCAGGGTGGTCCCACGACTCTCCGGTTGCCCTGCGCATATGACGGAACGCCCCCTTGGAATCGACGATTCCGGGGGGTGTTTTCCTAAGGAACGGCCCGGGCGGGCACATCGGCCGTCCATGATGGGTTCATGGCGGGCCTGGAGGGTGTGGAACAGCCGCGGCAGCGCAACAGCGCTTCCGTCGTACGGCTGACGGCGGCTCTTGAGGATGAACAGGGTCTCAAGGCGCTGGAGTTGTACGGGAACCCGGCTGAGGCGGAAGTGATCCTGCCGTCCATGCCGGAGTCGGCGAGCACGGCCCGCCGGCTCACCCAGTACGTGGTGATCCGTTTCTGGGGATTCTCCCCGCAGGTGTCCGAGCACACCGTCCTGCTGGTCTCCGAGCTCGTCGGCAACGCGGTGCGGCATACCGGCGCCCGGTCGTTCGGCTTACGGATGCACCGGCGGCGCGGCTGGATCCGGGTCGAGGTGCGCGACCCCTCGCGCGGGCTGCCCTGCCTGATGCCGGTGCACGAGCTGGACACCACAGGGCGGGGGCTCTTCCTCGTCGACAAGCTCTCCGACCGCTGGGGCGCCGACCTGCTGCCGCGAGGCAAGATCACCTGGTTCGAGATGCGGGTGGCCGACCGCTGACCGCTCCCGTGCGGACATCGCCCCCCGGGAATGCCCGAAGCCCCCGGTCGCCGTGGTGGGGCGTCGTGGGGGCTTCATGGATGCGCCGAGGATCGAAGGGGGTGTGATCCTCGGCGTGGCGACTTCGCTCGGGTCAATGGGGAAGCCGTGATTCCGACTATGGCAGACGGGCGACCAAACGCCAAAAGTCCCAACCTGGACATAAGTGTGCAAATAGCAAGAGTTTCGGGTTAAATCCTAGGTGAGGTGGGCCACCCGCCTCGCAATCGATGAATAACTATCCACCGATCCGTGTGATTCATTGATCTAATACCGGACACTCCCTCGTCCGGGTGCACTCCGGCGAAGATCCCGAAATGGGTCAATCGTTATCTTCCACGCCATCCGCCCCTTAAATGGGCAGGTGCTCTGCTACCCGGACCGCCGATCCGCCCTCCGCGCCGGAGCCGCGGCCGCCGTCGGCGCCCTCACCGCCGCCTGCGGCACGGACGCCCGTACGCCCGCGGGCCCGCCCGCCGAGGCGCCCTCGGCGAAACCCGCCCCCGTCCGGGCCGCCGCCGCCCCGCGCCGGTTCCCCGGCCAGCCCGACGAGATCGCGCACGGTCCGCGCGACCGCCCCCTGGTCGCCCTCACCTTCCACGGCAACGGGGACCCCGCCATCGCCCGGGCCGTACTGGCCGAGGCCGAGAGAGCGGGCGCGCGGGTCACCGTACTGGCGATCGGCAGCTGGCTCGACGCCCACCCGGACATGGCCCGCCGGGTCCTGGACGGCGGCCACGAGCTCGGCAACCACACCCAGCGCCACCTCGCGATCAACGACATGCCCGAGGCGGAGGCCCACGCCGAGATCACCGGCTGCGCCCAGCGGCTGAAGCGGCTCACCGGCTCCATCGGCACCTGGTTCCGGCCCTCCCAGACCCAGTACGCCACCCCGCTCGTCAAGGAGCTGGCCCGGCGGGCGGGCTACCCGCACGTCCTCTCGTACGACGTGGACTCCCTCGACTTCACCTCGCCCGGCGCCGCGGCCGTCATCCGCACCGTCACCGGGACGATCCACGGCGGATCGGTGGTGAGCCTGCACTTCGGCTACGCGGACACGGTCGACGCGATGCCGCCCCTCCTCGAAGAACTCGCGCGCCGCAAGCTGCGCGCGGTGACCACCACGGAGCTGCTGACCTCATGAAGACCACCCGCCTTCCCCGGAAGGCCGCCGTGCTGCTGGCCGGTCTGGTCCTCGCCGCCCTGGCCGGCTGCGGAGCGGCCGACAAGGAGCCCGCCGAGGTGCTCGGCTCCGCGGCCCCGGCCCGTCAGCCCGTCAAGGCCGTCCCGGCCGTACCGCCCGGCCTGGCCGGCATGCCGCCGCTCCTCGACCCGAAGGACGTGTACGCGGCCGACCGGCCGAACAACCTCTCGCCGGTGGTCAGGGACTTCCCGTCGCGCGTCTACGTGCCGAACACCACCTCCAACACGGTGTCCGTCATCGACCCGAAGACGTACAAGGTCATCGACACCATTCCGGTCGGGATCCAGCCCCAGCACGTCGTCCCGTCCTGGGACATGAAGACCCTGTGGGTCAACAACAACCGCGGCCACACGCTCACCCCGATCAACCCGGCCACCGGCGAGGCGGGCGAGCCGGTCGAGGTGCACGACCCGTACAACCTGTACTTCACGCCGAACGGCAAGTACGCGGTCGTGATGGCGTCCATGGACCGCGAGCTGGTCTTCCGCGATCCGCACACGATGAACCGGGTGAAGACGGTCCCGGTGACCTGCTTCGGGGTCAACCACGCGGACTTCTCCGCCGACGGCCGGTACTTCATCGTGAGCTGCGAGTTCTCCGGCGAGCTCCTCAAGGTGGACACCGAGAAGATGGAGGTCGTCGGCCAGCAGAAGCTGCCGTTCGAGGGCGCGATGCCGCAGGACGTGAAGGTCTCCCCGGACGGGAAGACCTTCTACGTCGCGGACATGATGGCGGACGGCATGTGGGTGCTCAGCGGGGACAAGTTCGACATCCCCAAGCTGCTGCCCACCGGGAAGGGCACGCACGGCCTCTACGTGAGCCGCGACTCCAGGGAGATGTACATCTCCAACCGGGGCGAGGGCAGCATCTCCGTCTTCGACTTCAAGCAGAACAAGCTCACGAAGAAGTGGGAGCTGCCGGAAGGCGGCAGCCCGGACATGGGCGGCGTCTCCGCCGACGGCAAGGTGCTGTGGCTGTCGGGACGCTACAACTCCGAGGTCTACGCGATCGACACGGCGACCGGTCAGCAGCTCGCCAGGATCCGGGTGGGCGGCGGCCCGCACGGCCTGGCCGTCTACCCGCAGCCGGGCCGCTACTCGCTCGGCCACACGGGGATCTTCCGCTAGACACGGCCCCCGGACAGGGCCGGGGATGACTGCCGCTACCCTTGGCCGGTCAACAAGCACCGAGAAGGGGTGGATCCCAGTGGCTGACATCGAGAGCGCGCGGGCGACGTTCGGCAAGTTCGACGCGGACGGTGACGGCTTCGTCACGGCGGACGAGTACAGCGCGGCCATGAAGGCGATGGGCGACGCGTTCGTCACCGGCGCCGTCGCGGACGCCGTGATCGCCGCCAAGGACGCGAACGGCGACGGCCGCATGAGCTTCGACGAGTTCTGGGCCGCCCTGAACAAGTAACCCAGCCCTTGCGAGAGCCCTCGCACCGCCCTCCTGAAGGGCGGGCGGGGGCTCTGCCTTGGTCAGGCCATGTCCTCGACCTCGGCCAGGGCCTCCTCCAGCCAGCGCAGCCAGAACGTCTCCAGGCCGGTGCCGCCGTGCAGGACGAGCCGCCGCAGCCGGTCCTCGGCAGAGTCCCGCCCCGGCGGGAAGTCCTTCTCCTCGATGGCCTCGTAGACCGCCAGCTGCCGCCGGTGCAGCTCCAGATGGCGCCGCAGCTCCGCTGCCAGCCCGTGCGGCCCCACCACGGCGGCCGCCCGGATCCGCAGCAGCAGCGGATCCCGGATGGCCTTCGGGTCCTGGCTCTCGCCGACCCACCGCGCCAGCTCCGCGCTGCCGGCGTCCAGGACCTCGTACTGCTTCTTCTGCCCCCGTACGGGCACCTCGCTGGGCAGCGCCCGGATCAGCCCGGCCTCCTCCAGCCGGCCGAGCTCGCGGTAGATCTGCTGATGCGTGGCGGACCAGAAGTATCCGATCGACTTGTCGAACCGCCGCGTCAGCTCCAGCCCCGACGAGGGCTTCTCCATCAGGGCGGTGAGGATGGCGTGCGGCAGCGACATGCCGCCATCCTAGGGATGCAGACCCCTACCGCCAGGCGGACAGGGCTTCCGGGGTCTTCGGGCCCGGGTCCTGGGGGGCCAGCAGGGCGTGGGCGCGGAGGAAGGACGCCACCGCCGGGGACCAGGCCTGGCGCAGCCCTGCCGAGGCCAGGAGCCGCGGGTCCGACAGGAGGGTCTGCGCGGGGCCCGTGCGGATGCCCGACGGGGTCAGGACCGCCGCGTCGTCGGCCCAGCGGACCGCCAGGTCGACGTCGTGCGTGGCCATCACCACCGTGGTGCCGGCCGCGCGCAGCCCCGCCAGGACGTCCAGCAGGCGCTCCTGCCCGTCCGGGTCCAGGCCCGCCGTCGGCTCGTCCAGGATCAGCACCCGCGGAGCCATCGCCACCGCCCCCGCGATCGCCGCGCGCTTGCGCTGGCCGTACGAGAGCAGGTGCGTCGGGCGGTCCCGCAGCGCCGTGATGTCCAGCGCGGCGAGCGCCGAGTCCACCCGGGCGCGGACCTCGTCCGCCGCCAGCCCCAGGTTCATCGGGCCGAACGACACGTCCTGCTCCACCGAGGCCGCGAACAGCTGGTCGTCCGGGTCCTGGACCACCAGCTGCACCGCCGAGCGCAGGCGGGTCAGCCCCGCCCGGTCGTACGAGACCGCCGTGCCGTCGAGGCGCAGCGAGCCCGGGCCGGGCCGCAGGCCCCCGCTCAGCAGCCGCATCAGCGTGGTCTTCCCGCTGCCGTTGCGGCCCAGCAGGACCAGCGCCCGGCCCTCGGCGATGGCGAAGTCCACGTCGGCGAGGACCACCGGGCCGTCCTCGTACGCGTAGCCGGCTCCGGCCAGTTCCACCAACGGGTTCGAGCGGTCCAACGGGTTCACGGGTAAAGCCCCTTCAGGGTGAGGGTCAGGGTGATCAGGGCCGCCAGCAGGGCCCCCGACGCCGCGAGGAACCGCCAGGACAGGGCCGCCTCCGGCACGAGGACCCGCAGCGCGCCGTCGTAGCCGCGCCCGGCCAGGCCCTCCTGGAGCCGCGCCGCGCGATCGAAGGCCCGTACGAAGGAGGTCGCGGCGAGCCCGGCCAGCGAACGCCACAGCGCCGCCCGCCCGGACTGGCCGAGGCGGGCCGCCTGGGCGCGCCGGACCTGGGCCATCGAGTCCAGCAGCAGGAAGCCGATGCGGTACATGACCAGGGCCACGTCCACCACCGGCGCCGGGACCCCGGCCCGGACAAGCCGGGGCAGGACGTCCGAGACGGGCGTGGTGAAGGCGAACAGCAGCACCCCGAGGGAGGCCGCCGAGGTCCGCAGCAGCAACTCGGCGGCATGCAGGGGGCCGTCGGGCGCGAGCGAGACGAACCCGGCCGGGCCGCCGACGGCGACGAGCAGCGGCAGCGCGCCGGTGAAGCAGAAGCCCAGCGGGATCCGGAAGGCCCGCCACAGTTGCCGCCCGGCCACGCCCGCCGGGCCGAGGAGCACGGCCAGGGTGGCGGCGGCGACCAGCGGCCCGCCGGGCCAGGGCGGCAGGCACACGGCGGTGACCGTCAGCCCGAGTCCGAGCAGGGCCTTCTCCAAGGGATGGCGGCGGCGCCACCGACTGCCGTGCGCCGCCACGTCGATCGGCAGCACCGGCTACGACTCCGCGCCGGCGGGATCCGCCGTCGGAGCCGGGGCCGCGGCGCGGTCCGCGGCACGCGTGGCAGCGGCAGCGGCGGCGGCAGTGGCGGCGGCAGTGGCCTGGCGGCGGCCCTTGCGGACCCCGAAGTAGTACGCGAGCACGCCCGCGCCCAGTGCCGCCTGGAGGGCGAACAGCGCCGACTCCACCTCCGCGGAGGGGGGTTCGTACAGCGGGGAGAACCACGGCTCGTAGTCCGGCTTCAGCTCGGTGATCGCCGTCTCCGCCTGCGCGTCGGCGCCCGTGAACGGCTCCTCCTTGCCCTCGCCCATCCCCAGCGCGATCGGCAGTACGGCAAGCATCGCCACCAGGAGCAGCAGCAGGCCGTTGATCTTCGCGTTCCGGCTCATGCTCATCGGACCGCCGCCTCGTGCCCGCTGCGCCCGCTCAGCTTCGCCACGCCCAGCCGGACCAGGTCCGACTTGCTCGACTGCATCAGCAGCCGCATCACGAGCACCGTCAGCAGCCCCTCGCTCACCGCGAGCGGGATCTGGGTGATCGCGAAGATGCCGCCGAACTTCGCGAGGGCGCCCGGGAACCCGGTACCCGGGTCGGGGAAGGCCAGCGCCAGCTGCACGGAGGTGACGCAGTAGGTGACCAGGTCGGCGAAGAAGGCACCGAAGAAGACCGTCACCATCAGCGGGACGTCGAAGCGCTTCAGCAGCAGGTAGACCCCGTACCCCGCCCAGGGTCCGGCGATCGCCATCGAGAAGACGTTCGCGCCGAGGGTGGTCAGCCCGCCGTGCGCCAGCAGCAGCGCCTGGAAGAGCAGGGTGATAGTGCCGAGCACCGCCATGATGGGCGGCCGGAACAGGATCGCCCCGAGCCCGGTCCCGGTGGGGTGCGAGCAACTGCCCGTCACCGACGGGATCTTCAAGGCGGACAGGACGAACGTGAATGCTCCGGACGCCCCGAGCAGCAGCGTGCTCTCCGGGTTCGCCTTCACCTCGCGGGTGAGGGCGCGGACCCCGTGGACGACGAAGGGAGCGGACGCGGCGCCCCAGGCGACCGCGTGCAAAGGGGGCAGGAACCCCTCGGCTATATGCATGTGTGGGGAGACCTCTCCAGCACCTCGTGGATGGACGACGCGCCCCGGCCGGTCTCCTGGCTCACGGGTGCTGATGCCCTGGCTCCGCCTTCCCGGGCGGTGCGGAACCTCCCGCGCCGCCCAGTGGCTTCCCGCAGGATGGAGCCGGACTTCCCGTTCACAGTGGCGAGGGCCGCACCGGTCTTCCACCGGTTTCCCGAACACCAAGGCCCGTTGACCCTAGGGGCTGTTCTGAGTCCGGATCACAATCGGGGCGTTCGGCCTTCGTTCGGGCGCTTCGGCTGGTAGCACGGTTGTATGACGCGTGGTGATCTGACCGATGGCGAATGGGAGTTGATCGAGCCGCACCTCCCGCTGGGGGCGTCCGGGCCGATCCCTGACCTGCGCAGTTACTTCAATGCGGTGATGTGGAGGTTCCGTACCGGCTGCCCCTGGCGGGACGTGCCGGCAAGCTACGGCTCCTGGTCAACGATCTACGACCGGTTCCGCATGTGGGCACGTGGCGGGATCTTCCAGACCCTCATGGACGTGGTGATCGCCGAGGCGGCGGCACGCGACGATGTCGACCTCAGCCTGGTCAGCGTGGACTCCACCGTCGCCCGCGCGCATCACCACGCGGCGGGCATGGTGGTCGACCCCGAGCTCCTGGAGGACCTGGAGAAGGCCTTGATGAAGGAAAAGGGGCTTCGGCAACCGGACAAAACGACTCCGTAGCCGAGGGGCCCGAGGGCGGTGAGGAAGCCGAACGGGCACGGCGCCGCGCGGTACGCCGACGCCGCAAGGTCCGGCTGAAGGCCGCCGAGCTGGGACGCTCCCGGGGCGGGCTGACCACCAAGGTGCACCTCGCGACCGACCGGCGCTGCCGCCCACTGTCCATCATCCTCACCCCCGGACAGGCCGCGGACAGTCCGCGGTTCATCCCGGTCCTGGAGAAAATCAAGGTGCGTGTTCCGATGGGCCGCCCCAGGACCCGGCCGGACGCCGTAGCCGGAGACAAGGCGTACTCCTCCCGCGCCAACCGCGCCCACCTGCGAAGACGCAACATCAAGGCGGTGATCCCGGAGAAGGCCGACCAGGCAGCCAACCGCAAGAAGCGGGGCTCACAGGGCGGCCGCCCGGTCTCCCACGATGCCGAGCTCTACAAAGACCGGAACACCGTCGAGCGTGCCATCAACAAGTTCAAGGAATGGCGGGGGCTGGCCACCCGCTACGACAAGACACCTGAGAGCTATCTCGCCGGACTCCACCTGCGAGGATCCATCCTTTGGCTACGCAGCCTCCCTGGCACCCCGTGATCCGAACTCAGAACAGGCCCTAGTCGGAGGGACGGACCGGCACCAACCCGGCCCGGCTGGTCGCACGTTCAAGGACGGCTGCCCCTTCAACGACCGCGACGCGACCTGGGCGGCTGGTGTGCGCGGCCGCGCCGGGCCGGTACGCGTGCACGCAGGACTGGTTCGGCAACGGGGACCCGGCGGTACCCGTCCAGCCCTCGCCCCCACTCCTAACCGCACACGTTGCGGTGTGCGACGTCCAGCACGAACCGCTCGGGCGCGTGCAGCTTGAAGGTGCTGACGGAGGGCTTGGCGCCGAAGGCGGCGCCGAAGGTCACGTACCCCTCGAAGTCGCCGGTCAGGGCGAGGCCCTTCAGCTGCGGCAGGTGGATCTTGACCAGCTTCGGGCCGTGATACGTGCTGTTGCCCGCGCGGTCGTGTGCCGCGGCGGGATGCAGCCGGATCTCCAGGAAGTACTTCCCGGCCAGCGGTACGGGTGCGCCGGACCCGTCGTGGACCAGCCGGGGGACGCGGGTGACGGTGGCCTGGGGAACGTATCCCCGCAGGTCGATGACGATGCGGTCGTACGTGCAGTGCCCGCCCCAGCGGGCGTTCACGACGAGCGGCGTGGGCGTGGGCCGGACGGCGGCCGAGGCCGGCGCGGCGAGGGTGATCCCGGCGGTGAGCAGCGCACCTGTGGCGAGGGCCACGAGCTGTCGGCGGCGGAGGTGGTTCATGACGTCCCCCTGGTTCTGAGGAGGCGGGGACCGGTGTCACTGCTGAGGACACTTCCGGCAGGCTCATGGTTCCACTCAAACCGGACTAAATTAAAAGGAAACGTCCTCAATGCTGACTTATCGGGGCAGGAGGGTGCTGAGCTCGGCGTCGAGGTCGTAGTGGCGCCGCTCCTCGCCCCGTGGCACCAGAGCGACCAGCCGCCGGCACAGCGCCCGTACGTCCTTCGCCCGGGCGGACACCACGCAGCTCTGCGCGCCGTTGCTGAAGGCGAGGAAGACCCGCGGCTCCCCGCCCTGCCACCGCGGCCACACCTGGATGTCCCCCTCGCCCGTCGCGCAGGTCTCCCCGTCGAGCAGCAGGTCCCGGGAGAAGACCCAGTGCGCCAGGTGCATCCCGGCGCCCCGGAAGTCGAGCGCCAGCTCGTAGGGCCGGTCGCGGCGGTAGGTGAAGGCCCCGCACACCGGCACGGGCTCGGGCGAGGCCTCCAGCCGGAGCGGGAGGACGCGGTACTCGATGCCGTCCATGCGCTGCGCCTCTCTGTCGTGTCCCGGCCGGGGGGCATGCGGCCCTCGCGGGCCCCTCCGGGCAAGCTAGCCCACCCCGCGGCCGCCCCCGTGGGTCGAAGGTCCCGACCCCGGGGGCCGCTGGGCCCGTCTTCTCACAGGAACGGGGCGGGAACGCGAAGGGGCCCGCCCTCCGGGGGGAGGGCGGGCCGCCGCGTCACCGGTCCGTTACGGGACGGGGTTGAACAGGAAGGAGTCGTTGGACTGCCCGATGGCGGTGAAGCCGGAGCCGTTGGCCTGGGCGCCGTTGCTCTGGTTGGAGGCCCCGGAGCCCGTGGCGATCTGCTGGGTGGTGGAGGAGTTGCCGACGTTGCTGCCGGCGACCCCGCTGCCGAGGATCTCGCCGACGGCGGCGTTGGACGAGACGCCCGCACCGGCTCCGTTGTCGGCCTGGGCCGTGCCCGCGAAGAGTGCGACGGCGAAGGGGAGCGCTGCGACAGCCGCCAGGCCCGCAAACCTCGGTTGGCCTGCGAATTCACCGTGTTGGGGAACGCCGGAGGGGCCCGGCGCAGCGCGCCGGGCCCCTCCTTCGTCATGCGTGCCGGATCAGAGGGTCAGCATTCGATGACGTTGACCGCCAGGCCGCCGCGGGCGGTCTCCTTGTACTTGATCTTCATGTCGGCGCCGGTCTCCTTCATGGTCTTGATGACCTTGTCGAGGGAGACCTTGTGGGTGCCGTCGCCGCGCATGGCCATCTTGGCCGCGGTGACGGCCTTGACCGCCGCCATGCCGTTGCGCTCGATGCAGGGGATCTGGACGAGGCCGCCGACCGGGTCGCAGGTCAGGCCCAGGTTGTGCTCCATGCCGATCTCGGCCGCGTTCTCCACCTGCTCCGGGGTGCCGCCCAGGACCTCGGCGAGGGCGCCCGCCGCCATCGAGCAGGCCGAGCCGACCTCGCCCTGGCAGCCGACCTCGGCGCCGGAGATCGAGGCGTTCTCCTTGAAGAGCAGGCCGATCGCACCGGCCGCCAGCAGGAAGTCGACCACGCCTTCCTCGTCGGCGCCCGGCACGAAGTTCACGTAGTAGTGCAGGACCGCCGGGATGATGCCCGCGGCTCCGTTCGTCGGAGCGGTGACCACCCGGCCGCCGGCCGCGTTCTCCTCGTTCACGGCCATCGCGTAGAGGGTGATCCACTCCATCGACAGCGCCTGCGGGTCGCCCTCGGAGCGGAGCTTGCGGGCGGTGTTCGCGGCCCGGCGCCGGACCTTCAGGCCGCCCGGCAGGATGCCCTCGCGCGACATGCCGCGCCCGACGCACGCCTGCATGACCCGCCAGATCTCCAGCAGGCCCTCGCGGATCTCCTCCTCGGTGCGCCAGGCCTTCTCGTTCTCCAGCATCATCGCGGAGATCGACAGGCCGCTCTCCCGGGCCATGCGCAGCATCTCGTCGCCGCTGCGGAAGGGGTACTTCAGCACCGTGTCGTCGAGCTTGATCCGGTCCTCGCCGACCGCGTCCTCGTCCACCACGAAGCCGCCGCCCACCGAGTAGTACGTCTTCTCCAGCAGCGGGGCGCCCGCGGCGTCGTACGCGAAGAGCGTCATGCCGTTCGCGTGGTACGGCAAGGACCGGCGGCGGTGCAGGATCAGCTGGCTCGGCTCGTCGAAGGCGATCTCGTGCGCGGCCCCTATCTCGGTGCCGAGCAGGCGCAGGCGGCCCGTCTTGCGGATGCGCTCCACCTCGTCGTCGGCCGTCTCCACGTTCACCGAGCGGGGGGAGTGGCCCTCCAGGCCCAGCAGCACCGCCTTGGGCGTGCCGTGGCCGTGGCCGGTCGCGCCGAGGGAGCCGTACAGCTCGGCCCGGACCGCCGCGGTCTGGGCGAGTACGCCGTCCTTCTTCAGCCGGGTCACGAACATGCGGGCGGCCCGCATCGGGCCGACCGTGTGGGAGGAGGAGGGGCCGATGCCGATGGAGAAGAGATCGAAGACGGAGATGGCCACGGTGGCGGACTCCCTTGTCTGCTCGTGGGGTGGGAGGGGGCAGGAGAGGTGGTGCGGGTGGTTCGGGAGCTTCGCGAGGGGTGATTGTTCGGATTTTGTCCGACAGCTGAGCTTAACGTGGCGAAGTGAACGGCTTGTCTGCCGGACCGGGTGCGCGAGGTTGCGGTTAGGCGTGGGTCAGGTCACGTTCCCGCTCCACGACGGCGTCTGCGTACGGCTGCGGTCATGAGAAAGGCCCGGCCCTGTGGAAAACAGGGCCGGGCCCTTCCAGGCCGGCGCCTAGAGCGTCGGGTACAGCGGGAACTTCGCGGCGAGCGCGGAGACGCGCGCCTTGAGGTCCTCGCTGTCGTACGCGGGCTTCAGCGCCTGCGCGATGATCTCGGCGACCTCGGTGAAGGCCTCGGCGTCGAAACCGCGGGTGGCCAGCGCCGGCGTACCGATCCGCAGACCCGAGGTGACCATCGGCGGCCGCGGGTCGTTCGGGATCGCGTTGCGGTTGACCGTGATGCCGACCTCGTGGAGGCGGTCCTCGGCCTGCTGGCCGTCCAGCTCGGAGTTGCGCAGGTCGACCAGGACCAGGTGCACGTCGGTGCCACCGGTGAGGACGTCCACGCCCACGGCCTTGACGTCGTCCTGGACCAGACGGGCGGCGAGGATCTTCGCACCCTCCAGGGTGCGCTCCTGGCGCTCCTTGAACTCGGGCGAGGCCGCCACCTTGAAGGAGACCGCCTTGGCCGCGATCACGTGCTCCAGCGGGCCGCCCTGCTGACCGGGGAAGACCGCGGAGTTGATCTTCTTGGCCAGCTCCTGCGTCGACAGGATGACACCGCCGCGCGGACCGCCGAGGGTCTTGTGCGTGGTGGTGGTCACGACGTGGGCGTGCGGCACCGGGTTCGGGTGCAGGCCCGCGGCCACCAGGCCGGCGAAGTGCGCCATGTCGACCATCAGGTACGCGCCGACCTCGTCCGCGATGCGGCGGAAGGCGGCGAAGTCCAGCTGGCGCGGGTAGGCGGACCAGCCGGCGACGATCAGCTGCGGCTTGGACTCCTTGGCGAGGCGCTCGACCTCGGCCATGTCGACCCGGCCGGTCTCGTCGACGTGGTACGGGACCACGTTGTAGAGCTTGCCGGAGAAGTTGATCTTCATGCCGTGGGTCAGGTGACCGCCGTGGGCCAGGTTCAGGCCCATGATCGTGTCGCCCGGCTTCAGCAGCGCGAACATCGCGGCGGCGTTCGCCTGCGCACCGGAGTGCGGCTGGACGTTCGCGGCCTCGGCGCCGAACAGCTCCTTGATGCGGTCGATCGCGATCTGCTCGACCACGTCGACGTGCTCGCAGCCGCCGTAGTAACGGCGGCCCGGGTAGCCCTCGGCGTACTTGTTGGTCAGGACCGAGCCCTGGGCCTCCATGACGGCGACCGGAGCGAAGTTCTCCGACGCGATCATTTCCAGGGTGGACTGCTGGCGGGCGAGCTCGGCGTCGACGGCGGCGGCGACGTCCGGGTCGAGCTCGTGGAGGGGGGTGTTCAGAACAGACATCAGGATCCCCTGTGGTCAGTTGCCGGCGGTGAGCGTGGCGTACTCCTCGGCGGAGAGCAGGTCGGCCGGCTCCTCCGCGATACGCACCTTGAACAGCCAGCCGCCCTCGAACGGAGCGGTGTTCACGAGCGCCGGGTCGTCCACGACGTCCTGGTTGGACTCGACGACCTCGCCGGTGACGGGGGAGTACAGGTCGCTGACGGACTTGGTCGACTCCAGCTCGCCGCAGGTCTCGCCCGCGGTCACCGTGTCGCCGACCTCGGGGAGCTGGGCGTAGACGACGTCACCGAGCGCGTTGGCCGCGAACTCCGTGATGCCGACCGTCGCGACGCCGTCCTCGGCGTCCGACAGCCACTCGTGCTCCTTGCTGTAACGCAGCTGCTGGGGGTTGCTCATGACCTGATTCTCCTGGATGCGGGGGAGTGCGAACGAACAGTGGTCTTGCGGATCGAGACGGCCGGTACGGGGCCGGGGACGGCGCCCGTACGGGACCGCCGCGGCACCGGTACGGCGTACGGGAGTTACTTCTGCCGCTTGTAGAACGGCAGGGCCACGACCTCGTACGGCTCATGCGTACCGCGAATGTCCACGCCGACGCCGGAGGTGCCGGGCGCGGCGTGCGCCGCGTCCACGTAAGCCATCGCGATCGGCTTGCCCAGCGTCGGGGACGGGGCGCCCGAGGTGATCTCGCCGATGACCTGGCCGTCGGCGACGACGGGGAACCCGGCGCGCGGGACACGGCGGCCCTCGGCGATCAGGCCGACGAGCTTGCGGGGCGGGTTCGTCGCGGCGCGCTCGGCGGCGGCCTCCAGGGCGGCGCGGCCCACGAACTCGCCCTCCTTCTCGAACTTCACGACCCGGCCCAGCCCCGCGTCGAACGGGGTCAGGGAGGTGGTCAGCTCGTGCCCGTACAGCGGCATGCCCGCCTCCAGGCGCAGCGTGTCGCGGCAGGACAGGCCGGCCGGCACCAGGCCGACGCCCTCGCCGGCCTTGGTCAGCGCCTGCCACAGCTCGACGGCGTGCTCGGGGGCGACGAACAGCTCGAAGCCGTCCTCGCCCGTGTAGCCCGTACGCGCGATCAGCGCGGGCACGCCCGCGACCGTGCCCGGCAGGCCGGCGTAGTACTTCAGCCCGTCCAGGTCGGCGTCGGTGAGGGAGGCGAGGATGCCGGGGGACTCCGGGCCCTGCACGGCGATCAGCGCGTACGCGTCACGGTCGTCGCGGACCTCGGTGTCGAAGCCGGCGGCGCGCTCGGTCAGGGCGTCCAGGACGACCTGGGCGTTGGAGGCGTTCGCGACGACCATGTACTCGGTCTCGCCCAGGCGGTAGACGATCAGGTCGTCGACGATCCCGCCGTCTTCCTGGCAGATGTGCGTGTAGCGGGCGCGGCCGACGCCGACCGTGGAGATGTTGCCGACCAGCGCGTAGTCCAGGGCCTTGACGGCCTCCGGGCCGGTCAGCGTGATCTCGCCCATGTGGGAGAGGTCGAAGAGGCCGGCCTTGGTCCGGACGGCGTTGTGCTCGTCGCGCTCACTGCCGTACCGCAGGGGCATGTCCCAGCCCGCGAAATCGGTCATGGTCGCACCGAGCGAACGGTGCAGCGCGTCGAGGGCGGTCAGGCGGGGGGCAGTGCTCATGGGTGTGGCTCCCGGGTCCCAGGGCATGACATGACGAGGACGTTCCTCCCCATCTGTCATCGGAACCTGAGAGGTTCGCCGAGAGTTCCCGGTCGGACCCGGGGAACTTCGACTTGCACCTTGGGTGGAGCGCACGCGGATGCCGTCGCGGTGGACGGCGGCGCGGCTCGCTTTTCAGATCTGCCTCATCCACGCGGTACGGGGCCTGAGAGATTCAAGGGAGGTACTTGCTCCTTCGGCGCCCGGGCACCGCCTCACAGGCGTGCCGGGACTCTCCCGCGCGGATTCAAGCGGCCGGTATGCAGTTGGTCCAGATGGCGCACATCATTGCACGCCGTCCGGGCGATCGGGGGTGCGGGCCCGAAAGAACGTGCGGACGGACGTACGGCAGGACGTACGGAGGGACGTCCCGGGGGACGGGTGCGGCCGGGATGCGCCGACCGGAACCGGGGGTGCCGGATTACCGTCTCTTTACACTCAGTGGGCATGGGGCCCCTGCGGGGCCCGATTGGGGGAGGCGATCACTGTGCGGAGATTCGGAGTGCTGGCGTTGACCGGGACGGGATCCGTGGACGCGGCGGCGACGGCGACGGTGCGGCGGGCGTGCGCCGAGGGCGCTCCCGTACGCGACCTGCGCGGCCGGGGCGCGCACGGCCCGCAGTGGCTCGGCTTCACGGAAGGGGACATCGTCGTGGTGTCCGGCCTGCCGGGCGGCGGCAAGAGCACGCTGATCAAGCGGGCCGCCGAGGACGGCGGCATCGACTCCCAGGACGTGCGCGAGCGCTGGGAGCGCCGGATGCCGAGGGCGCTGCCGTACGCGGTGTACCGGCCGCTGGTCCGCTTCGCCCACTACTGGGGGCTCTGGCGGACCCTGCGCTCCGGCGCCTCGGCGGTGGTCCACGACTGCGGAACGCAGACGTGGGTCCGCAGCCTGCTGGCCGCGGCCGCGCGGCGCCGGGGCCGGGCCCTGCACCTGCTGCTGCTGGACACCAGCCCGGAGGAGGCGCTGGCCGGGCAGGCGGCGCGGGGGCGCGGGGTGTCGGCGTACGCCTTCGCCCGCCACCGGGGAGCGGTGGCCCGGCTGCTGCGCGACGCGGAATCGGGCCGCCTCCCGGCGGGCTGCACCTCGGCGGTGCTCCTGGACCGCGGCTCGGCGGCCCGCGTGACCCGCATAGCGTTCCGGCGGCCGTAGGGACCGCGGAGCGCCGGGGGCCGGCCGGTCGGGGCCCCCGCCGGCGGTGTCGGTCCGAGCCGTTAACCTCGGGCCGACAGCGTGGGGCGAAACAGCGGAGGCGTACATGCAGGGCGGCGGCTGGCCGGACAACGAGCTGGAGCAGGTGCTCGGGGCGGCGCTCGGGCAGGCGGACGCCGGTGCCCGGATCGTCGAGGTGCTCGGCCGCAGCCGGCTCTGGGTGCCGCTGCCCGCCGGTGGCGGCCCGGACGCGGCCGGCGGCCTCACGCTGCCCACCATGGAGATCAACGGGGCGCCGTACGTCCCCGTGTACAGCTCCGAGGCCCAGTTCCGCGCCTGCGCCGGCCCCGCCATGGACTTCGCCGTGGCCCCCGCCGTCGAGTTCGCCCGCGGTCTGCCCCCGCAGCTCGGCATCGCCGTGAACCCCGAGGGCGCCGTCGGCGTCCCGCTGCCCCCGCCCGCCGTCGCGGAGCTCTGCCGCACCGGCCGGACCCCCCTCGACGGCCCCGCCACCGGCGGCCGCGTCCGGCTCTACGAGCCCGACTGGCAGCAGGACCCGGTGGACTTCCTGGCCGCCGCCGCCGAGGAGTTCCGCGCCACCGGCGTGGTCGCCGCCGCCCACCGCTGCCTGGCCAGCGTCGAGGGCGGGGCACCGGAGCTCTACATCGGTGTCCGGCTGCTGGGATGGGAGCCCGAGATGCGGAATGCCCCGATGGACGCCCTCGGCCGGGTCCTGGCCCGCGTGACGCCGCCCTGGCCCGTGCAGTTGATCCTCCTCGACGCCGCGCAGGACCCGGTGGTCGACTTCATCGCCGAGCGCGTACGCCCCTTCTACCTCGCCTAGCGCCGCTTAAGCTGGGTGCCGATACGGGTGGACGGGCGGACGAAGAGGGGTACCGGGTGAGTGCGTCAGGCACGGCCGCGGCCGGGCAGGTCGAGCACATGATGCGCCAGGTGACGCCCGGGCGCTTCGAGAGCTACGAGTCGCTTCTGCACGCCCTCGCCGAGGGCCGCCTGTGGATGCTGCTGTGGCAGGGGCAGCCGGGCTCCCCGGACGCCCAGTACGGCGGCATGGAGGTCGAGGGGCTCGGGTACGCGCCCTGCGTGACCTCCCCCCAGGAGCTGGCCGCCAGCGGCTGGAACCGGGGCTACGAGGTGGTCACCGGCCGGGACGTCTCCCGAGCCCTCTACCCGGACCGCTGGGGCCTGTGGCTCAACCCGCACGTCCAGGGCGGCGGCCTCGGCATCCCCTGGGCCGACCTGCGCCGCATCGCCACCGGGCTCGACCGGATGCCGGCCGGCCCGCTGCGGCTGTCCGAGCCCGCCCTGGAGCTCCCGCAGTTCTACGGGCTGCTGACCCAGCACGCGCACCGCACCCCCGCCGTGCGCTCGCTGCGCCGCGCCTGGGTGCAGCCCTCGCTGGGCTCGCCGTACCTCGCGGTGGGGCTCGACCTGTACGACGCCTCCGCGCCCGCGCTGGAATCCGTACGGGAGATGATGCGCCAGTCGGTCGGCGCGGTGCCCGAGGGCGTGCCGGTGTGCACGGTGGCGCTGGCGGACGAGCACGACCCCGTCGCGATGTGGCTGCGCGCCCAGACGCGCCCCTTCTACGACCGCGAGGGCCAGGCGCCCGTCTACTGACCGGGCTCCGGTCCACTGGCCAGGTCCCGGTCCACTGACCGGGACGGCCGTATCGAGCCAACCGAGGCCGCGGGGAACGACCGTTCCCCGCGGCCTTCGACTTGTCCGGATTTCGTCGGCCTTGTGGGCCCAAAAGGCATGCTCCTACCGCGAGTTGGGCGCCATGTCCGATTGTGTACCGAACGGACGGTCTTGATCCGCTCAGGCGAGAGCGAAGTCCGGATAACGGGAACCCGACCCTCACATCACGGTTGCGCATCCATTCATCTGCGGGTCTGGCGGCTGATCGCAGCGCCGATGAAGACTCCCCACCCAAGAGCCGGTCAGTCCTCCAAGACCCGGTTCGGCAACTGATTTTTTTCTTGTCGCTCCGCACGGCACTTCCCGCAATTCCTGCACCTCACACGCGTCCTGCGTGTCACCACGCACTCCGAGCGCCACTCCGCACCAACGCCGCCACAGCGGCGGGCATGGGCCGGCAACCCGTCGGCCGAGAGGGGTCCCCACCACGATGACGGCACCACTGCACGACACGAGCGCGGAATCACCCGCACCCGTGTCCGTAGCCGACGTCCCAGCCAAGGCCATCGAAGGCCGCTCGCCCGGCCGCATCGCCTGGATGCGGCTCAAGCGCGACAAGGTCGCGCTGACCGGCGGCGTGGTCGTGATCTTCCTGATCCTGGTGGCGGTCTTCGCACCGCAGATCGTGAGCCTGCTGGGCCACCCGCCCAACGAGTTCCACGAGGACCTGATCGACCCGGACCTCGGTACACCGCTCGGTTCCTTCGGCGGCATGAGCTCCGACTTCCTGCTCGGCGTCGAACCCACCAACGGCCGCGACGTGTTCAGCCGGATCGTCTACGGCGCCCGCATCTCGCTGGTCGTCGCGTTCCTGTCGGCGTTCGTCTCGGTCACCATAGGCAGCCTGCTCGGCGCGCTCGCCGGGTTCATCGGCGGCTGGGTCGACGGCATCATCAGCCGCGTGATGGACCTGCTGCTGGCCTTCCCGCAGCTGCTGTTCACCATCGCCCTGGTCTCCGTCGTCCCCAACTCCCTCTGGGGGTTCTCGGGTTCGGGCGTCCGGATGGGCGTACTGATCGTCGTGATCGGCTTCTTCGGCTGGCCCTACATCGGCCGTATCGTGCGCGGTCAGACGATCTCCCTGCGGGAGCGCGAGTACGTCGAGGCGGCGCGCAGCCTCGGCGCCGGGCGCGGCTACATCCTCATCAAGGAACTGCTGCCCAACCTGGTCGCGCCGATCCTCGTCTACTCGACGCTGCTCATTCCGACCAACATCCTGACGGAGGCGGCCCTCAGCTTCCTCGGCGCCGGCGTCAAACCGCCCACCGCCTCCTGGGGAAAGATGCTGTCCGACGCCATCCCCATCTACCAGGACGACCCCGCGTACATGGTGGTCCCCGGTATCACGATCTTCATCACCGTCCTGGCGTTCAACCTCTTCGGGGACGGGCTGCGCGACGCACTCGACCCCAAGGGCAGCTGAACCGCTTCAACGATTCACCCACCAATGGAGGTTGGACCAACGTGATCCGCAGAAAGCAGGCATTCGCGATCACCGCCGTGATCGCCGCCCTGTCCCTGACCGCCGCGTGCGGTGGCAGTGACAGCGGCAAGAAGACCGAGGGCAAGGGCGGCGCCGCCTTCAACGCCGCCACCACCGGCATGGTGAACCCCTCGGACGCCAAGGGCGGGGAGCTCAAGCTCTGGTCGCCGCAGGACGTCGACTACCTCGACCCGGCGCGTGCCTACTACGGCTTCGTGTGGGACATCCAGCGCCTCTACGTGCGCCAGCTGCTCGCGTACGACAGCAAGCCGGGCAAGGACGGCAGCAAGCTCGTCCCGGACCTCGCCGAAGGCCTGCCGGTCCTGAGCAACGAGGGCAAGACGTACACCCTCAAGATCAAGGACGGCGTGAAGTTCGAGGACGGCACGCCGATCACCTCGAAGGACTTCAAGTACGGCATCGAGCGCGTCTTCGCGCAGGACGTGCTGTCCGGCGGCCCGACCTACCTGATCGACATCCTCGACCAGGGCCAGAAGTACCCCGGCCCGTACAAGGACACCGACCCGGGCAAGATGGGTCTGAAGTCCGTCGAGACGCCGGACGACAAGACGATCGTCTTCAACCTGGCGAGCGCCAACTCCGACTTCAGCTACCTGCTGGCCATGCCGTCCTCCTCGCCGGTCCCGGCGGCCAAGGACACGGGCGCCACGTACACCAACAAGCCGGTCTCCACCGGCCCGTACAAGGTCGAGAGCTTCACCGCGAGCAAGGGCGCGACCTTCGTCCGCAACGAGAACTGGGACCCGAAGACCGACACGATCCGCAAGGGTCTGCCGGACAAGGTCTCCTTCACGGTGACCACCAACCCGGACGACATGGACGCGCGCCTGCTGTCGGGCGACATCGACCTCGCCATCGACGGCACGGGCATGCAGCAGGCCGGCAAGAACAAGGTCCTCAAGGACGAGAAGCTGAAGCAGAACGCGGACAACCCGTTCACGGGTTACATCCGCTACTTCGCCTTCCCGACCACGGTCGCGCCGTTCGACAACATCGAGTGCCGCAAGGCCGTCATCCTCGCGGCCGACCCGAAGTCCCTGCAGACCGCCCGCGGCGGCCCGACCAGCGGTGACCTCGGCGCGAACATGCTGCCGCCCGGCATCCCCGGTGCCGACAAGGGCTACGACCCCTTCGGCCTGACCAAGGGCGAGCCGCAGGAGGCCAAGGCCAAGGAGGCCCTCAAGGCCTGTGGCAAGCCGGACGGGTTCGAGACCACCATCGCGGTGCGCAACAACCGCGCCCCCGAGGTGAAGACGGCCGAGTCCCTGCAGGCCTCGCTCGCCAAGGTCGGCATCAAGGTCACCATCGACCAGTACGACGGCAAGCTCTCCTCCTCCGTGATCGGTTCGCCCGAGAACGTGAAGAAGAAGAACTACGGCATCATCGTGATGGGCTGGGGCGCCGACTACAACTCCGGCTCGGGCTTCCTCCAGCCGCTCGTCGACGGATCGTTCATCCAGCCCAACGGCAACAACAACTACACGATGATCAACGACCCGGAGATCAACCAGCTCTTCAAGACGGCCGCCGCCGCCGCGACTCCGGAAGCCGCCGCCCCGTTCTACACGGACATCAACAAGAAGGTCATGGAGAAGGCGCTCTACCTTCCCATCAACTTCGACAAGGCCTTCGTCTACCACAACCCGCGTCTGACGAACGTCTACTTCAACGACTCCATGGGCAAGATCGACCTCGCCACGGTCGGTATCGCCGCCAAGTAAACCGACCGGCACGAGTCGTCGAGTCGTCACGTAACAACAGGCAAGTGCCTTCACCGCACATGCGCTAGTCCGAAGGGCAGGTGAAGGCCGCAGGCGGCGGCTGTCGTCCCCACGAGGGGCGGCAGCCGCCCGCCCCGGGCGGCCGACTGCAGTGCTCGTCTACCTCATACGGCGGCTGTTCAACGTCGTCGCCACGCTGCTGGTGGTCTCCGTGGTCACCTTCGGCATCTTCTTCGCGGTCCCCAAGATCACAGGCAGCGATCCGGCCCTGATGTACGCCGGCCGCGAGACCAACGAGACCGCCCTGGCGGGCATCCGCGTGAAGATGGGCTTCGACAAGCCCATCTCCGAGCAGTACCTGACCTTCGTCAAGGGCATCTTCGTCGGCCGTGACTACGACGGCGGCACCGATGTCACCCACTGCGCCGCCCCCTGCTTCGGATACTCCTTCAAGACCGAGGCGCCCGTCTGGGAGACCATGGTCGACCGCATGCCGGTCACCCTCTCGCTCGCCCTCGGCGCGGCGGTCATCTGGGTGATCGCCGGTGTGGCCACCGGCGTGGTCTCGGCGCTCAAACGCCGGACCGCCATCGACCGCACGGTGATGGTCGGCGCGCTCGCCGGCGTCTCCCTGCCGATCTTCTTCACCGGCATGGTGGCCCCCGCGATCTTCGTCTACGGCCTCGGCTGGCTGGACGTGTCCAACTACAGACCACTCACCGAGGATCCGGTGGCCTGGCTCAACTCCATGATCCTGCCCTGGGTGACCCTGGCCTTCCTCTTCGCCGCCACCTACGCCCGCATCACCCGCGCCACGATGCTGGACGTGCTCGGCGAGGACTACATCCGCACCGCCCGCGCCAAGGGGCTCAAGGAGGGCGTGGTCATCCGCAAGCACGCCCTGCGTTCCACCCTCACCCCGATCGTCACGATGTTCGGCCTGGACCTCGGCGGACTCCTCGGCGGCGCGGTGCTCACCGAGACGACCTTCAACTTCCAGGGTCTGGGGACGGCGGCCGTGGCCGCCATCGGCCAGGGCGACCTGCCCGTGATCATGGGCGTCACCCTGCTCGCCGCGCTCTTCGTGGTGATGGCCAACCTGATCGTGGACCTGCTGTACGCCGTCATCGACCCGCGCGTGAGGCTGACGTGACCGAGAACCCCACCACCGGCAGCGGGCCCGCGTTCGTGCCCGAGCAGGCCGGGCCGACGGACGGGCCGTCCACCAGCACGGCCTTCCTCTCCGTACGCGACCTCAAGGTGCACTTCCCGACCGACGACGGCCTGGTCAAGTCCGTCGACGGGCTCTCCTTCGACCTGGAGCGCGGCAAGACGCTCGGGATCGTCGGCGAGTCCGGCTCCGGCAAGTCCGTGACCTCGCTGGCCATCATGGGCCTGCACCGCACCGGCAACGCCCGTAGCCGCCCGCACATCTCGGGCCAGGTCGTGCTCGACGGCGAGGACCTCGTACGGGCCGACGCCGACCACGTGCGCAAGCTGCGCGGCCGCAAGATGGCGATGGTCTTCCAGGACCCGTTGTCCGCGATGCACCCGTACTACTCGGTCGGCAAGCAGATCGTCGAGGCGTACCGGACCCACCACGACGTCGACAAGAAGACCGCTCGCACCCGGGCGGTCGAGATGCTCGACCGCGTCGGCATCCCGGAGCCCCACCGGCGCGTGGACGCGTACCCGCACGAGTTCTCCGGCGGTATGCGCCAGCGCGCGATGATCGCGATGGCGCTGGTCAACAACCCCGAACTGCTCATCGCGGACGAGCCGACCACCGCCCTCGACGTCACCGTCCAGGCGCAGATCCTCGACCTGATCCGCGACCTCCAGAAGGAGTTCGGCTCCGCGGTCATCATGATCACGCACGACCTCGGCGTGGTCGCCGAGATGGCCGACGACATCCTCGTGATGTACGGCGGCCGGTGCGTCGAGCGCGGCACCGCCGAGAAGGTCTTCTACGAACCCCGCCACCCCTACACCTGGGGCCTGCTCGGCTCCATGCCGCGCATCGACCGCGAGCAGACCGAGCGCCTGATCCCGGTCAAGGGCTCGCCGCCCAGCCTCATCAACATTCCGAGCGGCTGCGCCTTCAACCCGCGCTGCCCGTACGCCGACATCCCCAAGGGCGGCATCACCCGCACCCAGCGGCCCGAGCTCACCGAGGACGACAGCCGGCACTGGTCCGCCTGCCACATGTCGCAGGACGAGCGGACCCGGATCTGGACCGAAGAGATTGCGCCGAAGCTGTGACCGACATGAAGAAGACGGACGCGCCGCAGGACTCCGACGAGGGACCGCTGCTGAAGGTGACCGGCCTGGTCAAGCACTTCCCCATCAACAAGGGGCTGCTGCGCAGGCAGGTCGGGGCCGTCAAGGCCGTGGACGGCATCGACTTCGACGTCCGGCGCGGTGAGACGCTGGGCGTGGTCGGCGAGTCCGGCTGCGGCAAGTCGACGATGGGCCGGCTCATCACGCGCCTGCTGGAGCCCACCGGCGGCACGGTCGAGTTCGAGGGGCGCGACATCACGCACCTCGGGGTCTCCGCGATGCGGCCGATGCGCCGCGACGTGCAGATGATCTTCCAGGACCCGTACGGCTCGCTGAACCCGCGGCACACGGTCGGCACGATCGTCGGCGCCCCCTTCAAGCTCCAGGGCGTCCAGCCGGAGGGCGGGCTGAAGGCGGAGGTGCAGCGTCTGCTGTCCCTGGTGGGCCTCAACCCGGAGCACTACAACCGGTACCCGCACGAGTTCTCGGGCGGCCAGCGCCAGCGCATCGGCATCGCCCGCGCGCTGGCCCTGAAGCCGAAGCTGGTCGTCGCCGACGAGCCGGTCTCGGCGCTGGACGTGTCGATCCAGGCCCAGGTGGTGAACCTGCTGGACGACCTCCAGGAGGAGCTGGGCCTCACGTACGTGATCATCGCGCACGACCTGTCGGTCATCCGGCACGTCTCGGACCGCATCGCGGTGATGTACCTCGGCAAGATCGTGGAGCTGACCGACCGCAAGTCGCTGTACGAGAACCCGATGCACCCGTACACCAAGGCCCTGCTGTCGGCCGTGCCGGTGCCGGACCCCCGCCGCCGGGGCGCGAAGAGCGGCCGCATCCTGCTGAAGGGCGACGTCCCGTCGCCGATCTCGCCGCCCTCCGGCTGCCGGTTCCACACGCGGTGCTGGAAGGCCACGCAGATCTGCACGACGCAGGAGCCGCCGATGCTGGCGCTGGCCACGGGCCACCAGGTGGCCTGCCACCACCCGGAGAACGCCGCCGACCAGGCCCCGGGCGACCCGGCCCTCCCGGGCGCCGCCGAGGCCCTGGCGACGGTCTCGGAGTAACCCGCCCGGAGTCCCGGGGCCCAGAGCCCCGGGACACGGGCATGCCTTCGGCCCGACCCGCCCGGGCCGCGAGCCGGCCCGAGCCCGGCACGCGGCCTCCGGCCGATGCCCGCCGGGGTCCGGGGGCGGTGCCCCCGCGCGGGGTGGCGGGCCGTCCCCGTCCGACCGCCGGCCGGGCGAACGGCACAATGGGGCCGTGCTCCACGATCTCTTCCCGCCCGGGATCCAGCATGCCCTGGACCTCGCCGGCATCTTCGTCTTCGCCACCGCGGGCGCGCTGCTCGCCGTACGCAAGAACTTCGACGTCTTCGGCATCTGCGTGCTCGCGCTGGCCACCGCCCTCGGTGGCGGCCTCTTCCGCGACATCGTCATCGGCGCCGTTCCGCCGGCCGCCTTCGGCGAGCTCAGCTTCTTCGTCACCCCGCTGATCGCCGCGGCGTGCGTCTTCTTCCTCCATCCAGAGGTGCAGCGCATCAACCGGGCCATCAACGTCTTCGACGCCGCCGGCCTCGCCCTCTTCTGCGTGACCGGCACGACCAAGGCGTACGAGTTCGGCCTCGGACTCACCGCGTCCGCCGCGCTGGGCCTGGTCACGGCCGTCGGCGGGGGCGTCCTGCGCGACGTCCTGGCCAACGAGGTGCCGTCGCTGCTGCGCGACCGCGAGATGTACGCCGTCCCCGCCATCGTCGGTGCCTCGATGGTGGCCGTGTTCATCGCGTTCGAGATGCTCAACGCCGTGACCACCGCCCTCGCGATCGTCACCACCTTCGTTCTCCGGCTCCTCGCCATGCGCTACCACTGGCGGGCCCCGCTGGCCTGGAACCGCCGCTCCTCGGTGGCCGAAGAGCCGTAACAAGCACGTAGCAAAGGAAAGCTACCGCTTAGTAGTAACGGCGGTAGGCTCGAAACCATGGCATACGCAGCGACCCAGGCCTCCATCGGCGACAGCGAATTCGACCGGGACACCGCCGTCACCCCGCGCGCGGACGAGTCCGGCGCGTACGACGCGGAGCTCTCCGCCGGCTGGACGATCATCACCGCCGTGAACGGCGGCTACCTGCTGGCCCTGGTCGGCCGGGCCCTGTCGGCGGCCCTGCCGCACCCGGACCCCTTCACCGTCTCCGCCCACTACCTGACCTCTTCGGTGCCCGGCCCCGCCGTGATCCGCACCGAGGTCGTCCGGATCGGGCGCACCCTCTCCACCGGCCAGGCCTCCCTCTTCCAGTACGACGAGAGCGGCGCCGAGATCGAGCGGATCCGGGTCGTCGCCTCGTACGGAGACCTCGCCTCCCTCCCGGACGACGTCCGCACCACCGCCGTCCCGCCGGTGTTCCCGGCGTACGAGGACTGCCTCGGCCCGGAGGCCGGCCCGGCCCCGATCCCCGGCAGCAACGCGATCGTGGACCGGCTCCGACTGCGGCTGGACCCGGCGACGGCGGGCTGGGCGCTCGGCGCACCGTCCGGCAAGGGCGAGATGCGGGCCTGGTTCGAGCTGGCCGACGGCCGCGACGCCGATCCGCTGTCGATGCTGCTCGCGGTGGACGCGCTGCCGCCGACCTGCTTCGACCTGGGCCTGATGGGCTGGAGCCCGACCATCGAGCTCACCGCGCACGTGCGCCGGCGCCCGGCCCCGGGCCCGCTGCGGATCTCCATCACGACGCGGAACCTGGCCGGCGGCTTCCTGGAGGAGGACGCCGAGGTCTGGGACTCCACGGACCACCTGGTGGCCCAGTCCCGCCAACTGGCCCGCGCCCCGCGCTGACCCCCGGATCCGGCCGCTCCGGGCCCCCACCGCCCCGGGGGGTCCGGGGCCCGGGAGGGGACTCGTAGAATCAGGGGATCATGGCCTACCTCGACCACGCCGCCACCACCCCGATGCTCCCGGAGGCCGCTGCGGCGATGACCGCGCAGTTCGCCGCCACGGGCAACGCCTCCTCCCTCCACGCCGCCGGCCGCCGTGCCCGCCGTACCGTCGAGGAGGCCCGCGAGGCCCTCGCCGAGGCACTCGGCGCCCGCCCGAGCGAGGTGGTCTTCACCGCGGGCGGCACGGAGGCCGACAACCTCGCCGTCAAGGGCCTCTACTGGGCCCGCCGCGACCAGGACCCCGCCCGGACCCGGGTGCTCGCCAGCCCCGTCGAGCACCACGCCGTCCTCGACGCCGTCCACTGGCTCGGCGAGCACGAGGGCGCCCGCGTCGAGTACCTCCCCGTCGACCGCTACGGCCGCGTGCACCCCGAGGACCTCCGCGAGGCCATCGAGCGCAACCCCGACGACGTGGCCCTGGCCACCGTCATGTGGGCCAACAACGAGATCGGCACCGTCATGCCGGTACGCGAACTGGCCGCCGTCGCCCGAGAGTTCGCGATCCCCCTGCACTCCGACGCCGTCCAGGCCCTCGGGCAGCTCGACGTCCGCTTCGGCGACAGCGGCCTCGCCGCGATGACCGTCAGCGGCCACAAGATCGGCGGCCCGTACGGCATCGGCGCGCTGCTGCTCGGCCGCGACCAGAGCCCCGTACCCGTCCTGCACGGCGGCGGCCAGGAGCGGCACGTGCGCTCCGGCACCCTCGACGTGCCCGCCATCGCCGCCTTCGCGGTGGCCGCCGTGATCGCCGCCGAACGGCGCGAGCGGTTCGCCGCCGAGATCGGCGCGCTGCGCGACGAGCTGGTCGCCGCCGTGCTCCGCGAGGTGCCCGACGCCGTCCTCGGCGGGGACCCGGACGACCGGCTCCCGGCCAACGCGCACTTCAGCTTCCCGGGCTGCGAGGGCGACTCGCTGCTGCTCCTGCTGGACGCCCAGGGCATCGAGTGCTCCACCGGCTCCGCCTGCACCGCCGGCGTGGCCCAGCCCAGCCACGTCCTGCTGGCCACCGGCACCGACCCGCAGCTGGCCCGCGGCACCCTGCGCTTCTCCCTCGGCCACACCTCCACCAAGGAGGACGTCGCGGCCGTGGCCGCGGCCATCGGCCCGGCGGTCGAGCGGGCCCGCACGGCAGGGCTCAGCTAGGGGTGTCCTGCGCGGCGGGGGCCGCCGCGAGCTCCGAGCGGATCAGGCCCAGGTAGCGGTCCCAGTCCCAGTGGGGGCCCGGGTCCGTGTGGTCCGTGCCCGGGACCTCGGAGTGGGCCACTATGTGCGTACGGTCCACGGGTATGCCGTACCTGCGGCAGACGTCGGCGGCCAGCCGGGCGGAGGCCGCGTACATCACCTCCGTGAAGTCCTGCGGCCGGTCCACGAAGCCCTCGTGCTCGATGCCCACGCTGCGCTCGTTCATCGAGCGGTTGCCCGAGTGGAAGGCGACATCCATCTCGCGCACCATCTGCTCCAGGCGCCCGTCCTGGCCGACTATGTAGTGCGCCGATGCCTGGTGGAACGGGCTCTTGAAGGCGTCCACCGAGGACGCGAAGCTGCCCTGCGTGACATGCACGACAATCCGGTCCACCCGGTAGTCCTCGGGCCGGTCCGCCATCCGCCAGTTCGCCGGCGAGGCCGCCGTCCAGCCCGCGCCCGCGTGGTCCACCTCGCCCTCCTTGCGCGGCTTGCCCACTCCCGGCAGCAGCCACCAGGCACGCCGCAGCTCGTCCTGCCCGGCGATCGCCGCCGCCGTGAAGACCCCCAGCCCCCCGAACAGCACCGCCCGGCGGGTCCTGCGCGGCGCCGCCTTCGGCGCGGGCTCGACCTTGCTCCCCATGTGATCCACCCCCCGCACGTGATAACGCGCTGTGACCCCGGCCGGTTCCCCCGTACTCTGGACGGTGCTATGACTGAGAACCTGCCGCGCACCGATCGCCCACTTCGCGTCCTGGCCGCCATGTCCGGCGGCGTGGACTCCGCCGTCGCCGCCGCCCGCGCCGTCGAAGCCGGGCACGACGTGACCGGCGTCCACCTCGCGCTCTCCGCGAACCCGCAGTCCTTCCGGACCGGCGCCCGCGGCTGCTGCACCATCGAGGACTCCCGCGACGCCCGCCGCGCCGCCGACGTCATCGGCATCCCGTTCTACGTGTGGGACCTCGCCGAGCGCTTCCGCGAGGACGTCGTGGAGGACTTCATCTCCGAGTACGAGGCCGGGCGCACCCCGAACCCCTGCCTGCGCTGCAACGAGAAGATCAAGTTCGCGGCCCTGCTCGACAAGGCCCTCGCCCTCGGCTTCGACGCCGTCTGCACCGGCCACTACGCCACCGTCGTGCTGAACGAGGACGGCTCGCGCGAGCTGCACCGCGCCTCCGACATGGCGAAGGACCAGTCGTACGTCCTCGGCGTACTCGACGAGAAGCAGCTGGCCCACGCGCTGTTCCCGCTCGGCGACACCCTCACCACCAAGGAAGAGATCCGCGCCGAGGCCGAGGAGCGCGGCCTGGCCGTGGCGAAGAAGCCCGACAGCCACGACATCTGCTTCATCGCCGACGGCGACACCCAGGGCTTCCTCGCGAGCCGGCTGGGCAAGGCCGAGGGCGACATCGTCGACGGGGCGACCGGCGAGAAGGTCGGCACCCACGACGGCGCCTTCGGATTCACCATCGGCCAGCGCAAGGGCCTGCGGATCGGCCACCCCGCCCCCGACGGCAAGCCGCGCTACGTCCTCGACATCTCCCCGGTGAACAACACCGTCACCGTCGGCCCCGTCGAGGCCCTCGACGTCAGCGCCCTGACCGCGATCCGCCCCCGCTGGTGCGGCTCCACGGCCGCCGCCCCGGGCACCTACACCGCGCAGCTGCGCGCCCACGGCGGCGAGACCGAGGTCTTCGCCGAGCTCGTGGACGGCGAGCTGCGGGTGCGCTTCACGGAGCCGGTGCGGGGGGTCGCCCCCGGCCAGGCGATCGTGCTCTACGACGGCACGCGCGTGGTCGGCTCCGCCACCATCGCGACGACGACCAAGGCCGCGGCCGCGTCCGTGTGAGGCCCCGCCCCGGGTGCGGGTGCGGGGCGGCGCGGCCAGACTCGGTAGTGGAAGTGGGGGACGCCGGGGGCGGAGGGGGACCACCCCGGTCCTATCGCCAAGGGGAACCATGAAGACGAGAACCCGCTCGCTCCGCCGCCTGTCCGTCGCCGCCTGCGCGGTCCCGCTGCTGCTCACGGGCGTCGCCGCGGGCACGGCGGCCGCCGCTGCACCCGCGGCCGCCCCACAGTCCGCCCCCGCCACCTTGCGGGCCATCTCGGCGGGCGAGATCCTCACGCTCGTCAACGCCGAGCGGGCCAAGGTCCCCAACTGTCCGGCGCTGGTCGCGAACGCCCAGCTCACCCAGGCCGCGCAGACGCACGCCGACGACATGGCGAAGAACAACCTCACCGGACACACGGGCTCCGACGGGTCGAACGAGACGGCCAGGCTCGACAAGGTCGGCTACAAGTGGGGTGCGTGGGGCGAGAACGTCTCCGGACCCGGGTACGCCGACGCCGCGGCGACCGTGAACGGCTGGATGACCAGCAGCAGCGGCATCCACAAGGCCAACATCCTGAACTGTAATTTCACCGAGACGGGCGTCGGAGTGTCCGGCGACCGGGCCGTGCAAGTGTTTGCGAAGCCCCTGTGACCGGCCCTGATTCCCGGGCCGTCTAGCCGACCGTCAGCACGATCTTGCCGGTGGTGCGTCCGAGCTCGCCGATCTCGTGGGCCTTCGCGGCCTGCTCCAGCGGCAGGACCGTGTCGACCAGCGGCTTCAGCAGGCCCTGGTCGGCCAGCGCCGCGATCTCCTCCAGCCCCTTGAGGTCGGGCTCCACCAGCACCCAGGAGGCGTGTACGCCCTGCGTGTCGGCCGGGATCCCGTCCGGGCCGGGCAGGGTCACCAGGTGCCCGCCGGGCTTCAGCACCTTCAGCGAGCGCTGCGCGTAGTCCCCGCCCACCGCGTCGATCACGACGTCCACGTCGGAGACGGCGTCCTCGAAGTCCGTGGTGCGGTAGTCGAGCACCTCGTCCGCGCCCAGCTCGCGCAGCAGCTCGTGCTTGGCCGCGCTGGCCGTGCCGATCACGTACGCGCCGCGGGCCTTGGCGATCTGCACCGCCAGGTGTCCGACCCCGCCGGCCGCCGCGTGGATCAGCACCCGCTGTCCGGCCGTGACCCCGGCCGTGTCCACCAGGGCCTGCCAGGCGGTCAGCGCCGCCAGCGGCAGGGCCGCAGCCTGCACGTGGTCCAGGGAGGCCGGCTTGCGGGCGAAGTGCCGGGTCGGGGCGACCACGTACTCGGCGTAGCCGCCGGCCTGGCGCGGGAAGTTCGGCATGCCGTACACCTCGTCGCCCTCGCGGTACAGCGTCACGCCAGGGCCGACCGCCTCGACGGTGCCCGAGACGTCCCAGCCGACCATCGGGACCTCGCCCCAGGCGATCAGGGCGGCGCCGCTGGCCCGGGTCTTCCAGTCGACCGGGTTCACGCCGGCCGCGTGGACCCGTACGAGGATCTCGTTCAGACCCGGCTCGGGCCGGTCCGCCTCGACCTCGGTGAGAACCTCGGGCCCGCCCCACTGGCTCACGACGACCGCGCGCATGACTGTCTCCTCAGGTGTTTCTTGGGATGTTCCGTGCCGGTTTTCCCGGCCGGTGATCCCAGCTTGGCCGCATCCGCCCCCGCATGGTGTTGGCCGTACGGCCACCATGTGACAGGATCTGGCCATGTCCGTTTTGCAGCGTGTTGCCGTACTCGCCCTCGAAGGTGTCGCCCCGTTCGAGCTCGGAATGCCGTCCCGGGTGTTCGGCAACGCCCGTGCCGAGGACCTGAGCCCCCTGTACGAGGTCACCGTCTGCACCGCCGACGGACAGCCCGTGACCAGCGACGCGGGCTTCACCATCGGCGTCACGGCGGGCCCCGAGGCCCTCGCCGCGGCCGACACCGTGATCGTCCCGCCCACCCACGCCATGCCCGGGCTGCTGCGCGGCGAACCCCTGCCGCAGGCCCTCGTCGACGCGCTCGCCGCCATCCGGCCCGGCGCCCGGATCGTGTCCATCTGCACCGGCTCCGAGGTGCTCGCCGCCGCCGGGCTGCTCGACGGCCGGCGCGCCACCACGCACTGGGCGCACGCGCCGGAGTTCCAGCGGGCCTTCCCGCGCGTCCTCCTCGACGAGGACGTGCTCTTCGTCGACGACGGCTCCATCCTCACCTCGGCGGGCGTCGCCGCCGGCATCGACCTGTGCCTCTACCTGATCCGCGCCGACCACGGCACCGCCGCCGCCAACCGCGCCGCGCGGCTGTGCGTCGTACCGCCGTGGCGGGACGGCGGGCAGGCCCAGTACATCGACCGGCCCGTCCCCGAACCCACCGTCGCCACCACCACCGCCACCCGCGCCTGGGCCCTGGAACGCCTCGCCGAGCCGGTCACGCTGGCCGAGCTGGCCGCCCACGCCCGGATGAGCCTGCGCACCTTCACCCGGCGCTTCCGCGACGAGGTGGGCATGACCCCGGTGCAGTGGCTCACCGTCCAGCGCCTCGAAGTCGCCCGCCAGCTGCTGGAGTCCAGCGACCTGCCCGTCGACCTGGTCGCGCACAGGTCGGGCTTCGGCTCCGCCAACTCGCTGCGCCAGCACATGCGGACCGCCCTGGGCATCTCGCCGATCGCCTACCGCCGGACCTTCCGTCCCGGCAGCCCGGTGGCCGTGGGGGCATGACCTCGGAGGTCATGGCCTTCGACTCCCCGTCTTGGCAGGATCGGATCAACAGCCCGATCCGGTGCACCGCTTGAGACCTCGGAGGCCAGGCCCATGACCGCGTACGCCATCGCCCACATACGGCCCGAGACCATGAACGAGGACATCCTCCGCTACATCGAGGAGATCCAGTCGACGATGGACCCCTACGAGGGCCGCTTCCTCGTCCACGGAGCGCAGGTCGAGGTCCTGGAGGGCCCCTTCCCCGGGACCGTGGTGGTCCTGGGCTTCCCGGACATCGAGCGCGCCCGCGCCTGGTACGCCTCCCCGGCCTACCAGGCCCTGATCCCGCTGCGCACCCGCCACATTCCGGGCGAGGTCATCCTGGTGGACGGAGTCCCGCCCGGCTACGACGCGACGAAAACGGCGTCCCGCCTACGCACCGAAGCCGCCCTCCGATGACCAACCGGGCCGCGTTCCCGCGATCGGGGCGGCCTGCCGCGCGGGCGGGCCGCTGACCGAACGGGCCACCGCACCGGTGGGCGGCGTCCGGGCTACGGCCTGCCCGGCGGGGGTGACCTGCGAGCATGGGGGGCATGGCTACTCACCTGATCACCGGTGCCGGCGCGGGTATCGGCGCCGCCGTCGCCGCGCGGCTGCACGCCCGCGGCGACGACCTCGTCCTGCTCGCCCGCGACGCCGCCCGCGGCAAGGAGCTCGCCCTGCGCTACCCCGGCTCCCGGGCCCTCGTCGGCGACCTCTCCGACCCCGACCGGCTGTCGTGGGCCTTCTCCAAGCAGCCCATCCCCGAGCGGATCGACTCGCTCCTGCACATCGCCGGGATCGTCGACCTCGGCCCCGTCGGCGAGCTGCGCCCCAAGACCTGGCACCAGCAGCTCAACGTGAACCTGATCGCCCCCGCCGAGGTCACCCGGCTGCTGCTGCCCACCCTGCGCGCCTCCCGCGCCACCGTGGTCTTCGTGAATTCCGGCGCCGGCCTGACCGCCCACGCAGACTGGAGCGCGTACGCCGCCTCCAAGCACGGGCTCAAGGCCCTCGCCGACTCGCTGCGCGCCGAGGAGAAGCCGAACGGCATCCGCGTCACCTCCGTCTACCCCGGCCGGACCGCGACCGCCATGCAGGCCAAGGTGCACTCGCAGGAGGGCAAGGAGTACGACGCCGCCCAGTGGATCGACCCCGAGTCCGTCGCGACCACGATCGTGATGGCCGTCGACCTGCCGCGCGACGCCGAGGTCAACGACCTGAGCGTGCGGCCCGGCCGATGACCGCGAGCGCCACCGGCGTCGGCTCCCTCCCCGGCGGCGACGCCCGCGAGGCCGCCAAGACCGCCACCGGGTCCTTCGAGGACTTCCCGTACCTCCCCGAGCTGCCCGCCCGCGGGCCCGGCGCGGACATGATCGGCCGCTCCCTCGGGCTGCTCGTCGAGATGTACGCCCACGTCGAGCCCAGCGGCTGGCGGATCAGCGACCGCCCGGGACGCGACACCCGGCGCGCCCGTTCCTGGCTCGGCGAGGACCTCGACGCCCTGGAGGAGTTCACCCAGGGGTACACCGGCAAGCTCAAGGTCCAGGCCGTCGGCCCGTGGACCCTGGCCACCGCCCTGGAACTGCACGGCGGCGAGGCCGTGCTCCAGGACGCCGGAGCCTGCCGCGACCTCGCCGGATCGCTCGCGGAGGGCCTGCGCGACCACCTGGCCGACGTGCGCAGGCGCATCCCCGGCGCCGAGATCGTGCTCCAGCTCGACGAGCCGTCCCTGACCGCGGTCCTGCTGGGGCGCGTACGGTCCGCGAGCAAGTACCGGACCTACCGGGCCGTCGACCGGCAGGTCGTCGAGGGCACCCTGCGCGAGCTGTTCGCCGTCCACGACGGGGAGGTCATCGTCCACTCCTGCGCACCCGAGGTGCCCTTCGGGCTGCTCCGGCGGGCCGGCGCCACAGGTGTGTCGTTCGATTTTTCCTTGCTCACCGAGCGCGAGGACGACACCATCGGCGAGGCCGTCGAAGGCGGCACGAAACTCTTCGCCGGAGTGGTGCCGGGCACCGACGCCCCGTTGTCGGACCCTGCCGGTAGCGTCATGGGTGTCAGGAAGCTCTGGCGCAGGCTGGGGCTGGCCCCGGGGACTCTGGCGGAGTCCGTCGTGGTCACCCCGGCGTGCGGTCTGGCGGGCGCTTCGCCCGCCTACGCCCGCGCCGCGCAGGCGCACTGCGTCAGGGCGGCGAGGTCGCTCGCCGACAACCCTGAGTGACGTAAGCAGACGGGCCACGGGAGGACACGGCATGGCAGCCGAACAGAAGCAGGCCGGCGGCGGCACGGCCGCACCGGCGGCGGTGCGTGAGCAGCACGCACTGCTGGCCGAGCAGGTCGAGGAGCACCGCTTCCGGTACTACGTGAACGACCAGCCGGTCGTCAGCGATGCCGAGTTCGACAAGCTGCTGCGCTCGCTGGAGGCGCTGGAGGAGCAGTATCCGGAGCTGCGCACGCCCGATTCGCCCACCCAGAAGGTGGCCGGGGCGTACGAGACGGACTTCGCGTCCGTCGAGCACCGGGAGCGCATGCTCTCCCTCGACAACGCCTTCGACGACGAGGAGTTGGCGGCCTGGGCGGAACGGGTGGCCCGGGACGTCAACACCCCCGATTTCCACTACCTGTGCGAGCTCAAGGTGGACGGCCTCGCCGTCAACCTCACGTACGAGAAGGGCCGCCTGACCCGGGCCGCCACCCGCGGCGACGGCCGCACCGGCGAGGACATCACGCCCAACGTCCGTACCATCGCGGAGATCCCGGACCGCCTCAAGGGCGACCGGATCCCCGAGCTGGTCGAGATCCGCGGCGAGGTCTTCTTCCCGATGGAGAAGTTCGAAGAGCTCAACGCGCGGCTCGTCGAGGCCGGCGACAAGCCCTTCGCCAACCCGCGCAACGCGGCGGCCGGTTCACTGCGCCAGAAGGACCCGAAGGTCACCGCCACCCGCCCGCTGCACATGGTGGTCCACGGCATCGGCGCCCGCGCCGGCTTCGAGATCGACAAGCTGAGCCACGCGTACGAGCTGCTCGGCGAGTGGGGCCTGCCCACGGCCCGGCACAACAAGGCGGTGTCCTCGCTCGCGGAGGTCCGCGAGTTCATCGCCTACTTCGGCGAGAACCGGCACTCCGTGGAGCACGAGATCGACGGCGTCGTCGTCAAGCTCGACGAGATCCCGCTCCAGGGCCGCCTCGGCTCCACGGCCCGCGCCCCACGCTGGGCGATCGCGTGGAAGTACGCCCCCGAAGAGGTCAACACCAAGCTGGTCGACATCAAGGTCGGCGTCGGCCGCACCGGCCGGGTGACCCCGTACGCGCAGGTGGAGCCGGTGACGGTGGCCGGCTCGGAGGTCGAGTTCGCGACCCTGCACAACCAGGAGGTCGTCAAGGCCAAGGGCGTGCTCATCGGGGACACCGTGGTGCTGCGCAAGGCCGGCGACGTCATCCCCGAGATCCTCGGCCCGGTGGTGGACCTGCGCGACGGCAGCGAGCGGGAGTTCGTCATGCCGGCCGAATGCCCCGAGTGCGGGACGGCGCTGCGGCCGATGAAGGAGGGCGACATCGACCTCCGCTGCCCCAACGGGCAGACGTGCCCGGCCCAGTTGCGCGAGCGGCTGTTCTACCTGGCCGGCCGCGAGTGCCTGGACATCGAGAACTTCGGCGCGGTGGCCGCGGCCGCGCTCACCAACCCGCTGGAGCCGGCCGAGCCGCCGATGCTCGACGAGGGCGACCTGTTCGGCCTCACCATCGAGCAGCTGCTGCCCATCAAGGCGTACGTCCTGGACGCCGACAGCGGGCTGCCCAAACACGATCCGAAGACCGGCGAGGAGAAGATCGTCACGGTCTTCGCCAACCAGAAGGGCGAGCCGAAGAAGAACGCCCTGTCCATGCTGGAGAACATCGCGGCCGCCAAGGACCGCCCGCTGGCCCGCTTCATCAACGGCCTCTCCATCCGGCACGTGGGACCCGTCGCGGCGCAGACCCTGGCCCGCGAGTTCCGGTCGATCGAGCGGATCGAACAGGCCACCGAGGAGGAGCTCGGCGCCACCGAGGGCGTCGGACCGATCATCGCGGCGGCGGTCAAGGAATGGTTCGCCGTCGACTGGCACCAGGAGATCCTGCGCAAGTGGCGGGAGGCCGGGGTACGCATGGAGGAGGAAGGTTCCGGTGAGGAGGAGGGGCCGCGCCCGCTGGAGGGCCTGACCGTCGTCGTCACCGGAACTTTGCAGAGCCACACGCGGGACGGTGCGAAGGAGGCCTTGCAGAGCCGCGGCGCCAAGGTGACCGGATCCGTCTCGAAGAAGACCTCCTTCGTCGTGGTCGGCGAGAACCCGGGATCCAAGTACGACAAAGCGATGCAGCTGAAACTGGCCGTCCTCGACGACGCGGGCTTCGCGGTGCTGCTCGAACAGGGCCCGGACGCGGCGCGCGAGGCGGCGCTCCCGGTGGACGGCGGCGGCGAAGCGGAGTAACGCGCCCCGGCCGACACGCAGGTCTCGTACCGGGGGAGTAGCGAAGGCGAACGGATGCGTGGCGTGCGGCCGTACGGGCGGGCGCACGCCAGGCGCAACTCCCGGTGGTAAAAGGCCGGTACAGGGCTGTTCGCAGGGCGGTGACCTGTCGGATCATCGGATGGGTGACCCGGGAGTCCTGGTCCAAACTCACCCGTTCGGCGGATACCGTACTGATGAGGATGGCTGGGTCGCATTCGGGCAACCGCCGCCGACCGCTGCCCCTGGGGGCCTCTCGCGTCCTACTGTTGAGGGGGGCGCCTGTCGTGCACGGCTGCGTGATGCGCTTCCGGCCGTGATGGCATGACATCGGGGCCATCGCGTGGCATCGGCATTGCCGGCTGTGAGAGGGACGGGCATGAAACCCACCGAAAGCGCCGACCCGTCACCTGATGTCGGCGGGGAGATCCCGTCCATGCGGACGGGCCGGCTCGGTGTCCTGCGTGCCAGGACGCCGGACAACCGCCCGCTCGACAGCGGCACGGGATCGGGCAGAGCGGCGCAGCGCACCGTGCTGCCGTTCATCGTCGTGGGCCTGTCCGCCGTCGTCCTCGCGATCGGCATCGTCTCCGCGCTGAGTGAGCGTCATGCCCTGTTCCCCGGCGGCCCGGTCGGCTGGGCGCTCGCCCTGCTGACCGGCATCATCGTCGGCCACCTCGTCGCGCTGGGCCGCGACCGCTGGTGGGGCGGCACCGGTTCGGGCGCGGCGCTGACCCTCGGCGTGCTCGTCCTCTACGGCTGGGTGCCCGCGGGACTCGTCTCGCTCGCGGTGGTCTCCCTGGTCGGGGCCGCGCGCCGGCACCGCTGGCGGCAGGGGCTGCTGCACGGCGCCACCGACATCCTCGGCATCGGCGCGGGAGCCCTCGTACTCGCCGCGTTCGGCGAGGCGCCCACCGTCGAGACCCCGTGGCGGCCCACCACCTGGGGGCTGGAAGCCGTCCCCGAGATTGTCCTGGTGGCCCTCGCCTACCTGCTGGTCACCAAGGTGCTGCTGTGGCTCGCGCAGACCCCGCGCGGCGGCGCCCTGCCCACCATCGCCCGCACGGCCCTGCTCCGCCAGGCCTTAGTGGCGGTCGCCCTGCTCGGCATCGCCCCGCTGATCTGCGTGGTCGCCGTGACGCAGCCGGTGCTGCTGCCGCTGTTCGCCGTACCCCTGATCGCCCTGGACTCCACGCTGTGGATCGCCCGTGCCCGCGCCGAGGAGCAACTGCGCGATCCGCTGACGGGGCTGCCGAACCGGCAGTGGCTGCTGGAGCGGACCTGGTCCGCCCTGGACGAGGCTGAACGTTTGGGCACCCGGTCAGCTCTTGTGTTGATCGACCTGGACCGGTTCCGCGCGGTCAACGACACGCTGGGCCACCTCGCCGGTGACCGGCTGCTGCTCCAGATCGCCGACCGGCTCCGCCAGGCCCTGCCCGAGGACGCCGAGGCCGCGCGCCTCGGCGGCGACGAGTTCGCCGTACTCCTGCCCGTCGCCGACTCCACCACCAGTGCCCAGCGGGTCGCCCGCCACCTCGTCGCCGAGCTCAGCTCGCCCCTCGACCTGGACGGCCTGACCCTCGTCCTGGAGGCCAGCGCCGGCCTCGCCGTCTTCCCCGACCACGCGCTGGACGCGGAGGGGCTGCTGCGCCGCGCCGACGTCGCGATGTACCAGGCGAAGCGGGACCGCACCGGCGTGGAGGTGTACGAGTCCAAGCGCGACAGCAACACGCCCGACCGGCTCGGCCTCCTCGGTGATCTGCGCCGCGCCCTGGATGCCGGCGAAGTGGAACTCCACTACCAGCCCAAGGTCCGCTTCGACGGCCAGGTGGCCGGGCTCGAAGCCCTGGTGCGCTGGGTGCATCCGGAGCGGGGCCGGGTGTCGCCGGACGAGTTCATCGCGATCGCCGAGACCTCGGGGCTGATGCCCCACCTCACCGAGTACGTGCTGGAGACCGCCCTCGCCCAGGTGGCGCGCTGGCGGGCGCAGGGCCTGAAGGTCCCGGTCGCCGTCAACGTCTCGCCCCGCGACGTGCACACCCCCGGATTCGCGGGCGCGGTCGCGGCCCGGCTGGCCCGGCACGGGGTTCCGGCCAGCGGGCTCCAGCTGGAGATAACGGAACACGTGCTGCTGGAGGACCCGCAGCGGGCCGCCGACACCATGGCGGGCCTGACCGGCCACGGCGTGAAGATGTCGCTCGACGACTTCGGCACGGGCTACTCCTCCCTGGTGCACCTGCGGCGGCTGCCGGTCAGCGAGCTGAAGATCGACCGCTCGTTCGTGGCGCGGCTCGCGGTGGACGCGCAGGACGCGGAGATCGTCCGCTGCACCGTCGACCTGGCCCACTCGCTCGGGCTGCTCGTCGTGGCCGAGGGCGTCGAGGACGACGAGACCTGGGAGCGCCTGCGCGACCTGGGCTGCGACGCCGTCCAGGGCTGGCTGGTCGCGGCCGCCATGCCCCCGCAGGAGGCCACGGCCTGGCTGCTGGCCCGCGGCGAACGCGGCTGGCGCCGTCCGGCGGACATCACGGCGGAACTGGCGGCCTCCCCGGCCCCGGCGGAAACCCCGGCCCAATAGCCGGGCCGGCAGCCGCGAGAGCAGCCGTACGAGGACCCGTACGAGCACCCGTACGAGCACCCGTACGAGGACCGTACGACCACTCCGCCCCGTGGCCCGCGCCGGGCCCGGGGCGCCCTGGTGGGAAACGGTTTCGTGGGTCCGGGGCCCCGCCCCATAGGATTGGGCACGAAACTACACACTCACCACCCCCAGAGGATCGCTGCATGCCTGGCATCACGCGCGAGGAGGTTGCCCACCTCGCTCGGCTGGCACGTCTGGAGCTGAAGAGCGAAGAGCTGGACCACTTCGCCGGACAGCTCGACGACATCATCGGCGCGGTCGCCCGCGTTTCCGAGGTCGCCGACCAAGACGTCCCGCCGACCTCCCACCCGCTGCCGCTGACGAACGTCATGCGCGCGGACGAGGTCCGACCGTCGCTCACCCCCGAGCAGGCGCTTTCCGGCGCTCCCGCCCAGGAGCAGCAGCGTTTCAAGGTGCCGCAGATCCTGGGGGAGGACTAACAACCATGACTGACCAGATCATCAAGCTCACGGCCGCCGAGACCGCCGAGAAGATCGCCTCCGGCGAGCTCACGGCCGTCGAGGTCACCGAGGCCCACCTGGCCCGCATCGACGCGACCGACGAGAAGGTCCACGCCTTCCTGCACGTCGACCGCGAGGGCGCCCTCGCCCAGGCGCGCGCCGTCGACGCCAAGCGCGAGCGCGGCGAGAAGCTCGGCCCGCTGGCCGGCGTCCCGCTCGCCCTCAAGGACATCTTCACCACCGTCGGGGTCCCGACCACCGTCGGTTCGAAGATCCTCGAAGGCTGGATCCCGCCGTACGACGCCACCCTGACGCGCAAGCTGAAGGAAGCCGACGTCGTCATCCTCGGCAAGACCAACATGGACGAGTTCGCCATGGGGTCCTCCACCGAGAACAGCGCGTACGGGCCCACCGGCAACCCCTGGGACCTCACCCGGATCCCCGGCGGCTCCGGCGGCGGCTCCGCGGCGGCCCTCGCCGCCTTCCAGGCCCCGCTCGCCATCGGCACGGACACCGGCGGCTCCATCCGCCAGCCCGCCTCCGTCACGGGCACGGTCGGCGTGAAGCCCACGTACGGCGGTGTCTCCCGCTACGGCATGGTCGCCTTCTCCTCCTCCCTCGACCAGGGCGGGCCCTGCGCCCGTACGGTCCTGGACGCGGCGCTCCTCCACGAGGTCATCGCCGGCCACGACCCGATGGACTCCACCTCCATCGACGCCCCGGTCCCGCCGGTCGTCGAGGCGGCCCGCAACGGCTCCGTCGCCGGCATGCGCGTCGGCGTCGTCAAGCAGTTCGCCGGCGAGGGCTACCAGGCCGGCGTCGTCCAGCGCTTCAACGAGTCCGTCGAGCTCCTCAAGGAGCTGGGCGCCGAGATCGTCGAGCTGGACTGCCCCTCCTTCGACCTCGCGATGGCCGCGTACTACCTGATCGCGCCGTCCGAGTGCTCCTCGAACCTGGCCCGCTTCGACGCCATGCGCTACGGCCTGCGCGTCGGCGACGACGGCACCAAGTCCGCCGAGGACGTCACCGCGCTCACCCGCGAAGCCGGCTTCGGCGACGAGGTCAAGCGCCGCATCATCCTGGGTACGTACGCGCTGAGCTCCGGCTACTACGACGCGTACTACGGCTCCGCCCAGAAGGTCCGCACGCTCATCACCCGGGACTTCGAGAAGTCCTTCGAGCAGGTCGACGTGATCGTCTCCCCGACGACCCCGACCACCGCCTTCGCCATCGGCGAGCGCACCGACGACCCCCTCGCCATGTACCTCGCGGACCTGTGCACCATCCCGACCAACCTGGCCGGCAACTCCGCCATGTCGCTCCCCTGCGGCCTGGCACCGGAGGACGGTCTGCCGGTCGGGCTCCAGATCATCGCCCCGGCGATGAAGGACGACCGGCTGTACAAGGTCGGCGCCGCCGTGGAGGCAGCCTTCGTCGCACGCTGGGGTCACCCGCTGCTTGAGGAGGCACCGTCCCTGTGAGCACCAGTGCACTGTCCAAGGCCAAGGGCTTCAAGAAGTCCAAGACCGGTACGTACCTGTCGATGGGTACCACCGCCTTCGGCGCCCTCGGCGTGATCAAGCAGGTCAAGAAGGCCCGCACCGAGCACGACACGCTGAAGCTCGTCGACGCCGTCGTGTCCGCCGCCGCCATCGTCACCGGCCTCGCGATCCTGTACCGCGAGCTGAAGCGCCTGGGCGACGACGACGTCCTGCTGGGCTGAGAGGGAAAGTTTCACCGTGACCACCTTCACCGAACTGCTGTCGTACGAGGACGCTCTCGCCTCGTTCGACCCCGTCATGGGCCTTGAGGTCCATGTCGAGCTCGGCACCAAGACCAAGATGTTCTGCGGCTGCTCGACCGAGCTGGGCGCCGAGCCCAACTCGCAGACCTGCCCCACCTGTCTCGGTCTGCCCGGCTCGCTGCCCGTCGTCAACGCGATCGGCATCGAGTCGGCCATCAAGATCGGCCTCGCGCTGAACTGCGAGATCGCCGAATGGTGCCGCTTCGCCCGGAAGAACTACTTCTATCCGGACATGCCGAAGAACTTCCAGACCTCCCAGTACGACGAGCCGATCGCCTTCAACGGCTACCTCGACGTACAGCTGGAGGACGGCGAGATCTTCCGCGTGGAGATCGAGCGCGCCCACATGGAGGAGGACACCGGCAAGTCGCTGCACGTCGGCGGAGCCACCGGCCGTATCCACGGCGCGTCCCACTCCCTGCTGGACTACAACCGCGCCGGCATCCCGCTCATCGAGATCGTCACCAAGCCGATCGAGGGCGCGGGCGAGCGGGCCCCCGAGGTCGCCAAGGCGTACGTCGCCGAGCTGCGCGAGGTCATCAAGGCCCTCGGGGTCTCCGAGGCCCGCATGGACAAGGGCCAGATGCGCTGCGACGTGAACCTGTCGCTGCGCCCGACCCCCGAGTCCGAGTTCGGCACCCGCAGCGAGACGAAGAACGTCAACTCGCTGCGCTCCGTCGAGCGCGCGGCCCGCTTCGAGATCCAGCGCCACGCGGCCGTGCTGTCGTCCGGCGGCACGATCGTGCAGGAGACCCGGCACTTCCACGAGGAGGACGGCTCCACCACCGCCGGCCGCATCAAGGACAACGCCGAGGACTACCGGTACTTCCCGGAGCCCGACCTGGTCCCCGTCGCCCCGGCCCGCGACTGGGTCGAGGAGCTGCGCGGCGGCCTGCCCGAGATGCCGCGCGTGCGCCGCAACCGGCTCCGCGAGGAGTGGGGCGTGGGCGAGCACGACATGCAGTCGATCCTCAACGCGGGCGCGGTGGACTCCATCGTCGCCACGATCGAGGCGGGTGCCGACTCGACCGCCGCGCGCAAGTGGTGGATGGGCGAGCTGGCCCGCAACGCCAACGAGCAGGGCGTCGTCGTCGACGAGCTGCCGATCACCCCGGCGCAGGTCGCGCGCGTCGCGGCCCTGGTCGCGGCCGGCGAGCTGAACGACAAGCTGGCCCGCCAGGTCCTGGAGGGCGTCCTCGCCGGCGAGGGCACCCCGGACGAGGTCGTCGAGAAGCGCGGCCTGAAGGTCGTCTCGGACGAGGGCGCGCTCGGCGCGGCCGTGGACGAGGCCATCGCGGGCAACGCGGCCATCGCGGACAAGATCCGCGGCGGCAAGATCGCGGCCGTCGGCGCCCTGGTCGGCGCGGTCATGAAGACCACCCGCGGCCAGGCCGACGCGGCTCGCGTCAAGGAGCTCATCCTGGAGCGCCTGGGCGTCCCGGAGTAGTCGACACAGTCGCTCCCGTACGACCGCGACGGCCCCGCACCGGACTTCACTTCCGGTGCGGGGCCGTCCGTCGTTCAGCGGGTCAGCTGCGGTGCCGCGATGACGACGGTGCCGTTGTCGCAGCCCATGTCCACCTTGACGCGCAGCCGCAGCGCGCCGGTCACGTCCACCGACTGAGTGGCCGGCTTGCCGAGCTCGACCAGCTCGGAGAAGGCCGCGGGCTTGCCGTCGAGCGAGATGCTGACCCGCCCCTTCTCGTGCGTGGAGCCGTCGTCGATCCCGGCGGTGAACTCCAGGTGCTTCCACTCGCGGTTGAGGTCGAACTCCGTGATCGCCTCGTCGTTGCAGTCGGGCTGGGCGATGAAGGCCGCCCCGTACTGCTTGGTGTTGATCTTCGCGGCCCCGACGCTGAAGTTGCCCAGCCCCGCGATGGGCGTCAACAGGGTCAGGTCGGCGGCCTTGATGTCCGCCGCCACGCCGCCCGGCTGGGTACCACTGGCGGTCGGGCCGGGCGTCGCCTCGGCGTCCGGACTCCCGCTCCGGCTCTCGCTCTCGCTCGGCGAGGGACTGGGCGTCGGGGACTCCTCCTGCGGTACTGCCGCGTCGGAGGCGGAGCTGCCGCCCTTGCCGCCCGAGGCCTGGTCGCCGCCCTTGTCCTTGTCCAGCAGCCGTACGCCGAGCACGGCGAGCGCCGCGATGACCAGGACGGCGGCCACCGAGCCCAGGACGAGCCCGGCCCGCCGCTTCCTCGGCGCGGCGGGCACCGGGGGCGGGGACTCGTGCAGCGGGTACGTCGGCCCGTACCCGGCGGGCACGTGCTCCGGCTGGGGCTGCACCTGGAGCTGAGGCTGTGCGTCCTGGGTCGGCGGGGACGGGGGCGGGGAGTGGACGGGGGGATAGGCGGGGGTGTGGACCGGCGTGTGGACCGGCGGCGGGCTCGCGGGCTGCGGAGGCACCACGGGCTTCGACGGGACCGGCGCCGGGACCGCGTCCTGCACCGCCCGCTGCGAGGTCGAGGAGGTCGTGGACACGACCGCGTGCCGTACGTCCTTCATCCAGCCGGCCAGGCTGACGGGCCGCTCGGCCGGATCACCCGCGTAGACGGCGGCGATCCGGGCGCGCCGCTCGGGGTCCAGCACCGCGATCTGGGGCAGCGCCGACATCGCCCGGGCCAGCTGCTCCGGGGAGTTGGGCGGGGACTCGCCGCTCAGCAGGAAGTACGCGATCGCTCCGAAGGCGTAACGGTCCGCCGCCGGGGTGCGCTTGCCGTCGAAGACCTCGGGAGCCGCGTACCCCGGGGTGAACCACACCTCCGCCGTCTGGTGGTCGGCGGTCAGCTTGCTCAGCCCGAAGTCCACCAGCGTGGCCTGCCCGTGGCCGTCGACCATCACATTGCCGGGTGACAGGTCACCATGGATCACCTGGCGTCCGGACGGCGTGGCCTTCCCCGAGTGCAGCCAGTCCAGTACGTCGGCGAGCTGCTCCAGCGTCCGCATCACCTCGCGCCGCTCGGCGGCGCTGGCGAGGTTCCGTTCGGCGCGCCAGTCGCGCAGGTCGAGCCCGTCGACGTGGTTCATCACGAGGACGAGGGCCCGCCCGGTCAGCGTCCCGGACTCCCCCGACCGGTGGATCGGCGGCCCCTCGAAGTGCTCCCGGACGCCGACGACGCCCGGGCGGTGCACGAAGCGCAGGAGCTCTGCCTGCTCGTTCCACTTGCGGCTGATCCGGTCGAACTCGTCGGGCGTGATGGTCGTCTTGGAGTCGAGCACCTTGACGACCACCGGTTCGCTGCCACCCGCGAGCTCGATCTCCGCGAGATAGAGCACGGCCTCACCACCGCGCCCGATCGACCGGAGCAGCCGGTACCGGTCTGCTGCCGCATCCGGCCCGATGTGCAGATTCTGGCTGGTCAATTTCCCCCCAGCGCCGATGCTTTGAGTGGGCATCAGTCTGGCGTGGCCTGGATCACACGGTCAATCGGAACGGTCAGTTTGCCCCGGGGCGGAAGAAGACGAGGCGGGCCCGCTTCGCCGGCAGGTACACCTCGGGCAGGTCGATCTCCGGGAGGTCGACCTCCGGGCCGAGCTCGAAGCCGCTCCGCACCAGGCGGGCGATGGCCTTCTCGTTGCGGGCGTCGGGCTCCGCGACGATCCGGCGGGTGGTTCCGTCCGAGAGGACGTAGGAGAGGAAGGCCCCGATCAGGCCCGCGCTGAAGCCGCGTTCGGACCCGCCCCGCGCCGGGCCGATCATCAGGTGCACGCCGGTGTCACCGGGCAGCACCTCGTAGCACTCGCTGATCCGGTCCTCGGCGCAGTCGTATGTCTGGAACAGCCCGACGGGCTCGCCGTCGCGGCGTGCCAGGAACGCGTGGTGGGTCGTGCGGCGGTCGACGTCCTCGTAGATCTCCCGGACGAGCTCGCGGCTGGCCTCGCGCATGCCCCAGAAGCGGGCCCGCTCCTCGCTGACCCAGGAGTGGATCAGCGCGGCGTCGGCGGCCGGGTCGACGGGGGTGAGGGTGACCGTGCCGACGCCCTCGACGCGCTGGGAGTACACGGGCTGCCGGGTGCCGGGGGTGGTGCCGGGGGTGGGGCCGGGGGTGGACGCGGACGCGCTGCTGCTGGTCATACGGATTCCTTGGTGAGACGGGTCCAGTCGGTGACGACGGGGACGAGTTCGCACTGGGCCCAGTACGGGAGCTGGTCGCGGTGGTGGGGTGATCCGGTGACACCGTCCGCGCCGAGCGGGACCGCCCAGAGGCTGTCCTCGCGGCGGGCGAGGTCCCACACGTAGCGGGCCGCCGAGGCGCGGGCGGTGAGATCGGTGAAACCGGGCACGGTGGAGGTGGCGTTCACGCAGTCGTGGTCGCCGCCGAGGCCGGGCCACTGCGCGTCCGGGTCGGGCAGCGCCGACCAGGGCGTGAGGCGGTGCACCTGCGACCACGGGGTGTCGGGAGCCTCCGCCGCGGCGGTCTCCTCCAGGGCGGCGCGTACGTGGGCCGCCCGGTCGAGGGCGGGCAGGAGAGTGGTGGTCAGCAGCCCCTCCAGGGCGTAGCCGACGCGGGGGACCAGGTACAGCCAGGGGTGGAACACGTCGGGGCCGGTCGGCGCCCCCGCCAGCCCGGCGAGGGCGGGATCGGCGGCGAAGCGTCGTACGGTCGCGGTCCGGAAGGCCGAGAAGACGGTGGCGTCGGTGCTCTCGGCGGCCATGTGCCGGTCCCAGGCGAGCAGTCGGGAGCGCAGCGCCCGCGCGGCGGGGGACAGGCCGTCGAGCCCGGGCAGCAGGGCCAGCAGCGGCGCGGCCGAGGCCAGGTAGGTGTCCCGGTGTACGTCGGCCATCGCCTTCGGGGACCAGTCCGCCGAGCCGGAGAGCAGCTCGCGGATGCGGTCGGCGCGGTGCGGGGGCGCGAACTCCACGCCGAGCGGCGAGGCGATGCCGCGCGCGTTGGCCATGACGGCGAAGCCCTGCACGGGCTCGGCGGGGGTCTCGGCCCAGCCCTGCCAGGCGTACCGCGGATCCCAGGCGGGCACCGGGCGCAGCCGGTTGGCCGGGTCGCGCAGCGGGACGGTGCCGGCCACGCGGTGCAGCAGGCCGCCCTCGGTGTCGGCGGCGTGGACGACGTTGACGGGCTCGGCCCAGCCGTCGAGGGCGCGGTCGATGTCGGCGACCGTACGGGCGCGCAGCAGGGCGGGCAGGACGGCGAAGCCGAGGTCGCGGCGGACGCGGGGCGGGTAGCGGAGCGAGAGGGTCTGCTCCTCGTCCTCCTCCCGGTCCGCCGTTGCGCCGCCGGTGATCACGGGGCCGCGGGCGGTCTCCAGGACCTCGACCCCGACCGGGTCGGCTCCGGCGACGGCGATCGTCTCGGTGTGCCGGTGGGCGGGCTCCCAGGCGCCGTCGGGGCCGAGGGCCTCGATGCCGTCGCCGTCGGCGGTGCGGCGCAGCTTCTCGACGTACAGGTCCTGGTAGTCGGCCATGGCGTTGGTGATCGCCCAGGCGGCGCTGCCGGTGTGCCCGAAGTGGCCGAGGCCGGGGATGCCGGGGACGGCCAGGCCGAGGACGTCGTACTCGGGGCAGGAGAGCCGTATCTGCTGGTACACGCCCGGGTCCTCGATGAACCGGTGCGGGTCGCCCGCGATGAGCGCCGAGCCGGAGCCGGTCCGCTCGCCCGGGACCAGCCAGCCGTTGCTGCCGGCGGTGCCGGGGCCGTCGGTGGCGAAGAGGGTGACGGCCCCGTCGCCGAGGGCGCGGGCCACGCGCTCGCGCCACAGCTTGGTGGCGAACCCGGCGAAGAGGATGTGGGTGGCGATCCAGATGCCGAGCGGGACCCACGGCTCCCAGGGGGTCGGGGTGTGGCCGGTGCGCGCGAACCGCTCGTCGCGGGCGGCGCCTTGGGCCAGCCCGTCGTTGACGCCGTCCACGTAGGATCCGACCCAGGCCGCGGTGTCGGGGTCGAGGGCCTCGTGGCAGCGGCGGGCGGTGTCGGCGAGCCGGGACCGGCGGGCGAACCGGTCCCAGGCGACGGAGTCCGGGCCGAGGAAGGCGGCGCTGGAACCCTGGGCGCGGTGGCGCTCGACCTCCAGCTGCCAGGCGCGGTCGAGGGCGGTGGCGTATCCCTGGGCGTAGGCGAGGCGGTCGGCGTCGGGGGCGCGGAGATGGGGGATGCCCCAGTCGTCCCGGTAGAGCTCGAACGCGTCGGCGCCGGCGTTGTTCGGAAGGCTCACACTCATCCCCCAGTGCATTAGGTTAGGCTGCCCTAACTATAGGGGTTCGAGGGGCAAGGGGTGGTCGCACATGGCAGGCGTCGGCAAGGGATGGGAAGGCGTGGTCCTGCGGCTTCTGCGCGGCAAGGACTTCACGTTCACGGTCACGGGCGCGGAGGAGATCACGGAGCACTACCGCCGCGTGTACGTGGAGGACGGCGGGCTGCTGGAGGCGGCGGGCGAATCGCTCCACCCGACGATGTGGGTGCGGCTGTGGTTCGACAACGCGGGCAAGCCGCACACGCGGGCGTACACGCTCGTCGACCCGGATCCGCAGGCAGGAACGTTTGCCCTGGAGTTCGCCCTCCACGACGGGCCCGCGAGCGCGTGGGCCCGGTCCGCGAAGGCCGGTGACACCATCGAGGCCACCGTCCAGGGGACAGGCTTCACCGCTCCGGCGCCGGAGCCGGAGCGGCTGCTGGTGATCGGCGACCCGGCCTCCGTCCCGGCGATCAACTCCCTGCTGGACGCGTACCCGCAGACCCCGGCGACGATCTGGCTGGAGACGCAGCACGCCTCGGACGCCGACCTCCCGGTACGGCTGGACCCGGCCCGGCACGAGATCCGGCGGGTCGGGCGCGCGGGCTCGGCGCTGGTGGAGCAGGTCAAGGCGGAGCTGCCGGAACTCGTCGCGGACCCGGAGTCGGCGTACGTCTGGCTGGCCTGCGACACGGCGACGACGCGCACGCTGACGGCGTACCTGCGCAAGGACCTGGCCCTGCCGAAGCAGCGGGTGAACGGCCTGGGCTACTGGCGGGCGGCCTGACGGACCGGGCAGCCGGCGGGCCCGTCAGGCTCCGGTGGCGCCGTCGATGGCCTGGCGGAGGAAGTCGGCGTGGCCGTTGTGGCGCGCGTACTCGTGGATCAGGTGGAGCATGACGAGGCGCAGCGAGGCCTCCTCCTTCCAACTGGCCACGTACGCCGTCACGTCGAGCGACTCGGCGGCCGCCTCGATGCGGCGCGCGTGCGCGACCTCCGCCTCCCAGGCGCCGAACGCCTCCTCGCGCGTGGCGTCGGAAGCCTCGTAGGCGGCCTGGAAGTCGTGGGTGTCGGACCAGAGGTGGGGGAGCTCCTCGCCGTTCAGGGTGCGGCGGAACCAGTGCCGCTCGACCTCGCCCATGTGCCGCACCAGGCCCAGCAGGGACAGGGTGGACGGCGGCATCGAGGGCCGCCGCAGCTCCTCGTCGGTGAGCCCCTCGCACTTCCAGGCGAGCGTGGCCCGGTGATAGTCGAGGAATGCGCGCAGCGTCTGCCGCTCGTCGCCGGTCAGGGGTGGCCCTATGCGTTCCATCCAGCGATCTTCTCCCGGCGCCTCCCGCCCCCGCTACGGCTTTGCGGTCCAGACGTACGGGACCGTCGTGCCCAGGGTCGCGAAGCCCAGGCGGTCGAGGATCGGGCGGCTGTCGGGGGAGGCGTCGACCTGGAGGTACCGGATGCCGCGGGCCGCCGCGATACGGGCGCGGTGGGCGACCAGGAGGCGGTAGATACCGCGGCCCCGCCACTGCGGCAGGGTGCCGCCGCCCCAGAGGCCGGCGAACGAGGAACCCGGTCGCATCTCCATGCGGGCCGCGCTCACCGGGGTGTCCCCGGCCATCGCCACGACCGCCGCGAGGGTCTCCGGCTCGTCCCTCAGCAGGGTGAGCAGCAGGTGCCGGATCGAGGGGCGCTTCGTCCCGAAGGCCTTCGCGCGGACGTCCATCATCAGGTCGACGCCCGCCTCGTCCGTCACCGTCCGCAGGGTGATCCCCTCCGGCGGTTCCACCGGCAGTGCGGCGAGCTCGTCCACCCGTCCCACCATCAGGGTCTCGGCCGGCTCGGGTACGAAGCCCGCCGCGCGCAGCCGGTCCCCGAGATCCGTCGGCCGGTCGTGGCCGTACAGCTTCCACTCGAACTCGCCGGCCCCCTGCCCCGCGAAGTGGGCCACCTGCGCCGCGATCTGCGCGTCCGCCGTCTGCTCGTCGAGATCCGACCAGAGCACCCCGTTCCACCCGGGACCGGCCGCGGTCTGCCGTACGACCGCCCCCGCACGCTCCACCCGGGCGCCCGCGGTGTCCGGCAGCGCGTCGCGGCGCATCTCCCGGTCGTACGCGGCCCGTACGTTCGCCAGTTCGTCGGCATCCATCGTCATCGGGCCAGCTCACCAGCCGTCGGCACCGCCGCACAACTGCATTAGCCTCACCCCCGTGAACGACGACTCCACCTCCACGGCCTCCACCACCCCCGCCGACTCCGTCTACACCGGCAAGGCCACCCCGGATGCCGCCACCGACCGCGGCTGGCTGCTCGGCCACTTCAAGGACCCCGCCGATCCGCGCCACAGCAAGGACGTGGAGATCAAGTGGGGAGTCCACCCGAAGGGCGACGAGCGGGCCCAGTGGGTGCGGGGCGAGGAGCGCACCGCGCTCCAGGTGCTGATCAGCGGCCGCTTCCGGCTGGAGTTCCCGGGCCGGACGGTCGTCCTCGCCGAGCAGGGCGACTACGTCGTCTGGGGCCGCGGCGTCGACCACTCCTGGTACGCCGAGGAGGACGCGGTGGTACTCACCGTCAGGTGGCCCTCCGTCCCGGGCTACCGGGCCGACGAGCCGGACGGCCCGTCGAACGGCCCGTCGGGCGGATGACCTTGGTCCCGTACCGCCCCGCGCCCCTGTGACGATGCACACGAAACGGGCCAACGATCACGAAACGCTGGGATCGTGGCGGTGTAGACCATCTTGGCCGACCCCCGGGCGATCCCCGGGCCGCCGGCCGGGCCTTCACGAGTTCTAGCGTTCTTTGCATCGGGCAGCCCCGGTAAAGATCCGAACCACCAGGGAGCACGTCCGTTGGCAGTGATCGCACGCTGGTGCCTGCGCCACCGCCTGGTGGCCGTCCTCCTGTGGCTGCTCGCCCTCGGCGGCACGGCCGTGGCCGCGGGGACCGCCGGATCGGCGTTCTCCAACGACTACGAGGTCCCCGGCACCGAGTCCAGCCGCGCCAACGCCCTCCTGCGCGCGGGCTTCCACGGCCAGGGCGGAGACACCGACACCGTCGTGTGGCGGGCCCCGGAGCATCAGAGCGTCCGTACTCCCGCCGTCGAACAGCGCATGGCCAAGGCCCTCGACACCATCGCCGGGCTCCCCGGCGTCGGTTCGGTCGCCGGCCCGTACGGCGCCGGCCCCGAGAGCACCGCACAGATCAGCCCCGACGGGCGGACCGCCTATGCCGTGGTGACGTTCGACCGGCAGGCCGACTCCGTACCCAAGGCGCAGGCCAAGGCCGTCGTCGACACCGCGAAGAACCCCACCACCGAGGCGGACGGACTCCAGGTCGAGCTCGGCGGCCGGGCCGTCGCCCTGACCGAGGCGCCCACCGCCCACCTCGCCGAGGTCATCGGCGTGGCCGTCGCGGCCCTCGTACTCTTCCTCGCCTTCGGCTCGCTCGCCGCGAGCCTGCTGCCCATCGCGACCGCCCTCGTCAGCGTGGGCACCGCGTATTTCGGCATCACCCTGCTCGGGCACGCCATGCCCGTCGCCGACTTCGCCCCGATGCTCGGCACCCTCGTCGGGCTCGGCGTGGGCATCGACTACGCGCTGTTCATCGTGACCCGGCACCGCAAGGGCCTGATGCGCGGCCTGCCGGTCGAGGAGGCCGCCGAGCGGGCCGTCGCGACCACCGGTCGGGCCGTCGTCTTCGCCGGGGCCACCGTCTGCATCGCGCTGCTCGGCATGCTGGTGCTGCGGCTGAACTTCCTGAACGGCGTCGCGATCGCCGCCTCCCTCACGGTGGTGCTGACCGTCGCCGCCTCGGTCACCCTGCTCCCCGCCCTCCTCTCGTACATCGGCATGCGCGCCCTCTCGCGCCGCGAGCGCCGCAGGCTCGCCGCCGAGGGCCCGCGCCCCGAGACTCCCACCGGGTTCGCCGCCCGCTGGTCGGCCTTCGTGGAACGGCACCCCAAGCTGCTCGGCATCGTCGCGACGCTGGTCATGGTGGTCCTGGCACTGCCCGCCCTCTCGCTCCACCTGGGCACCTCCGACCAGGGCAACAACCCCGCGGGCTCCACCACCCGGCAGGCCTACGACCTGCTCGCCGACGGGTTCGGGCCCGGCGTGAACGGCCCGCTCACCGTGGTCTCCCGCCTCGACGGCGCCGGGGACCGGCTCGCCGTCGACCAGCTGGCCGAGGCGCTCCGCAGGACCGACGGCGTCGCCGCCACCGGCCCGGCCGTCTTCAACCGGAGCGGGGACACCGCCGTCCTGACCGTCATCCCGGACTCCGCCCCGCAGTCCCGGGCCACGAGCGAGCTGGTCACGACGCTGCGCGAGAGCGTCATCCCGGCCGCCGGGCAGGGCAACTCCATGACCGTCCACGTCGGCGGGGTGACCGCGGGCTACGACGACTTCGCCGACGTCATCGTCGGGAAACTGCCGTTGTTCGTCGGGGTGGTGATCGCCCTCGGCTGCGTCCTCCTGCTGCTGGCGTTCCGCTCCCTCGGTATCCCGCTCAAGGCGGCCGCCATGAACGTCGCCGCCGTCGCCTCCTCCTTCGGCGTCGTCGTCGCGATCTTCCAGTGGGGCTGGGGCAGTGAGCTGCTGGGCCTGGGCAGCGCCGGCCCGATCGAGCCCTTCCTGCCGGTGATCATGGTGTCGGTCCTCTTCGGGCTGTCCATGGACTACCAGGTGTTCCTGGTCAGCCGGATGTACGAGGAGTGGCTGGAGACCGGCGACAACCGGCGGGCCGTCCGGGTCGGCCTCGCCGAGACCAGCCGGGTGATCAACTCGGCGGCGGTCATCATGATCGCGGTCTTCCTGGCCTTCGTGCTCAGCGGCGACCGGATCATCGCGATGTTCGGCATCGCGCTCGCCTCGGCCGTCGCACTCGACGCCTTCGTGCTGCGCACCCTCCTCGTCCCGGCGCTGATGCACATGCTCGGCAGCGCCAACTGGTGGCTGCCCGCCTGGCTGGACCGCCGGCTGCCCAAGATCAGCATCGAGCCCCCTGAGCGCCGTTCGCGTGCGACACTGCCCGCGCAGCGGCCCGCCGCGGATCCCGCCACGAGCGAGGACGGCGCCGAGCCCGCACCGGCATCCCGGTGATCCGGCAACCCGCCGTATGAGACCCAAGGAAGAACCCGCATGTTCTCGATAGACCTCGCCGACGACGCCCAGCTGTTTCCGCTGGAGGTCTGGCACGCCGAGGAGTTCCTGGCGCACATGGACCGCGGCCGCGCGTTCATCGGCGAGCACATCGTCCTGGCCGACATCGTCACCGACCTCGACTCGGCGCGCGGATTCCTCTCCTCGTACGCGCAGAAGACAGCCGCCGACGGCGGTCGGCTCTACGGCATCCGGGTCGGCGGCACCCTCGTCGGCGGGGTCCTCTTCCGGATCTTCGAGGCCGACTCGGGCAACTGCGAGGTCGGCTGCTGGCTGGAGCCCGAGGCGGCCGGCCGGGGCCTGGTGACCAGCGCCTGCCGCGTCCTGATCGACTGGGCCTTCCGGGAGCGCGGCATGCACCGCGCCGAATGGCACGCGTCCGCCGCCAACCGGAAGAGCCTCGCCGTCGCGGAGCGCCTCGGCATGACCCGTGAGGGCGTCCTGCGCGAGAGCTACCCCCACCGCGGCGTCCGCCAGGACACCGAGATCTGGGCGGTCCTCGCCCACGAGTGGCCGCCGGCCCCCACCGCCTGACACCACCCGCCGCGGCCCCGGTCCGGGGCCTGCGGCCGGCCCGGTCCGAAGGCGCCGGGGCCTTCTCAGAAACCTCTCAGACAAGCCGCCTACGGTGCCCCGCATGGACACCACGAAGACCGCCGACCCGACCGCTCCCGAGGCGGACACCGCCGAGCCCCAGGCCGCCGAGGCCGCCGAGGCCGCCGAGGCCGCCGAGGCCGCCGAGGCCAAGGCTGACCTCAAGGACGCCCCCGCCGCGGAGACCGAGGCCCCCGAGGCCGACCTCTCCGACGAGGACCTCGAGGACGAGCTCCACGACGAGCTCGACGAGACGGAGCAGCGGTCCGAGGGCGTCGGCGCCGCGGCCTCCGCCGTCGTCGCGGCCGGGCTCGGACTCGTCGCCCTCAGCGGAAGCTGGGTCTCGCGCGTCATAGCCGAGCGCCAGACCCTCGTGGGCCAGATCGAGTCGGTCAACGCCGCCACAACCGAGGCGAAGATCGAGGCCCTGTACGGCGACGCCTGGCACATGACCGCCCTCGTCAACGGCGTCATGTCCACTCTCGCCCTGCTGCTCGCCGTCTTCGTGCTGGCCCGCCCCGCCTTCGGCGCCCCCGGCCGCACCCTCCCCGCCTGGGTCCGCGCCGTCTCCTGGGCCGCCGTCGCCCTCGGCGCCCTCGGCGTCCTGCTCTTCGGCCTCATGTACTTCGACATCCTGGCTCCCCTCCCGAAGGCCGCCTAGGACCTCCACCCGCCTGCCTAGGACCCCCTCCTAGGCACTCCCGGCCCGACCCGGGGTCCTTCGGCCGCGGCCTAAGGACCCCTGTCCCGTACAGATGCGGCATGCGCCCGATGTGCCGGCACCCCCTGGGACGCGAATCTTGGATCACACCGAACGAGGTGCCGAGAAACGCGAACCGAGGAGTACGAGATGTTCGAGTACGAGATCGCCACCGCCCGCCGCGCCGACCTCATCCGCGAGGCCGACCGGTACCGCCTGGTCCAGGAGGTCAAGAAGGCTCGCCGCGCCTCCTCGCGCAGCCAGGAACCCGAACGGCAGGTGAGAGGGCAGCGGAGCCGCTTCACGCGTGCCGCGTGACCCGCGCCGCGGACCGCGTGGACTGACACGTGATGAGAAGCGCACTGCCGACGAGTGCCGCCGGCCAGGACTCCTGTGCGATGCTCGGCGACGTGGAGACCAGATCTGTCAGCCCGGTGTTCGTCGGCCGAGCCGACGAACTGGCCGTACTCACCGACGCATTGGCCCGAGCCGAGGGCCGCGAGCCGCAGGCGATGCTCGTCGGGGGCGAGGCCGGGGTCGGAAAGACCCGCCTCACCGAGGAGTTCCTCTGCGAGGCGGCCCGCCGCGGCGCGGTGGTGGCCGTCGGAGGCTGTGTGGAGATCGGGGCGGAGGGCCTTCCCTTCGCCCCGTTCTCGACGGCCCTGCGCACCCTGCACCGGCAGCTCCCCGGGGAGTTGGCGGCCGCAGCCGCGGGCCAGGAGGACGAACTCGCCCGGATCCTTCCCGAACTCGGCGACACCCCCCGCGGACCGCACGACGAGGAGAGCACCGCCCGGCTCTTCGAACTGACGGCCCGGATGCTGGAGCGGCTCGCCGCCGAGCGCACCGTCGTCCTCGTCCTGGAGGACCTGCACTGGGCGGACACCTCCACCCGGCACCTGCTCTCCTATCTCTTCCGCACCCTCGCGAGCGGCCGGCTCGTCGTCGTCGCCACCTACCGGGCCGACGACGTCCACCGCCGCCACCCGCTGCGCCCGCTGCTCGCCGAACTCGACCGGCTCCGCACCGTCCAGCGCATCGAACTGCCCCGCTTCAACCGGGCCGAGGTGCGCCGCCAGCTCGCCGGCATCCTCGCCTCGCAGCCCGACGAGGCCTTCGTGGACTCCGTGTTCGACCGCTCCGACGGCAACGCCTTCTTCGTCGAGGAACTCGCCGCCTGCCAGCGGAGCGGCTGCCAGGCGGGACTCACCGAGTCCCTGCGCGACCTGCTCCTCGTCCGCGTCGAGGTGCTGCCGGACGCCGCCCAGCGCGTGGTGCGCATCGTCGCCGAGGGCGGCTCCACCGTGGAGTACCCGCTCCTGCGCGCCGTCGCCGGGCTCACGGAGGACGAGCTGATCGAGGCCCTGCGGGCCGCCGTCGGCGCCAACATCCTCCTCGCCACCCCCGACGGGGACGGCTACCGCTTCCGCCACTCGCTGGTCCGCGAGGCCGTCAGCGACGACCTGCTGCCCGGCGAGCGCGCCCGCGTCAACCGCCGCTACGCCGAGGCGATGGAAGCCGACGACACGCTGATCCGCGCCGAGGAGCGGATCATCCGGCTGGCCAGCTACTGGTACTGCGCCAACGACGCGGCCAAGGCGCTGCCCGCCGTCCTCGCCGCCTCGGTCGCCGCCCGCCGCCGGCACGCCTACTCCGAGCAGCTGAGCCTGCTGGAACGGGCGTTGGACCTGTGGGAGAGCGCGCCGGAGGAGATCCGCGAGGCGCTGCGCCCGGTGGACTACACCGATGTGTACCCTCCATGCGGCTGCGACCCGGCCACCACCCCGCTGAAGCGGCTCGACCTGCTGGCCGAGGCGACCGTCGCCGCCCGCTTCGGCGGCGAGCGCGAACGCGCCCTCAAGCTCACCAAGACGGCGCTGCGGCTGCTGGAGGACGAGCAGGACCCGCTGCGCGCCGCCTGGTTCTGGACCGAGCGCTCCCGGCTCGTCTCCAGCCTGGCCCGCGGCGACGGCTGGGAGGAACTCGCCAAGGCCCAGGAGCTCGTCAAGGGGCTGCCCCCGTCCCAGGTGCACGCCGAGGTCCTGGTCCGGGCCGCGGGCTGGGGCATGCTCCACAACCCCGGCCCTGGCAACCTCGAAGCCGCGGAACGCGCCGCCGCCTACGCCCGCATGGTCGGGGCCGAGGAGATCGAGCTCAACGCCCGGATCACGGTGGGCTGCCTGCTCACCGACTCCGGCGACGCCGAGCGCGGCCTCGCCGAGATGTTCGCGGTCTGCGAGCGGGCCACCGAACTGGGGTTCGTCATGCTGGCGGGACGTGCACATATCAATCTCACCTCTCAGCTGGAAAGCATGGGCCGGTCCCGCGAAGCCGTGGAACTGGCCGAACAAGGGGTCGAACTCGTCAAGAGGTCACGGCTGCTGGACACCGAGGCCTGGCTCAGCGGGAACATGGCGGAGAGCCTGTACAGCCTCGGCCGCTGGGACGAGGCCGCCGAGGCCGCCCAGCGCGGCCTGAGCGTCGGCCAGAGCGCCGCCCCGCGCGGCTCCGCCTCCGCACGGCTGTCCTACCTGGCCCTGGCCCGCGGCGAACTGACCGAGGCGACCGGCCGGCTCGCGGCCGCCCACGCCCACTTCGGCACCCACGACAGCCAGCCCCAGCACCGCATACCGCTCTACCGCCTCGCCGTCGGCATCGCCGCGGGCGAGGGCCGGATCACCGACGTCCGCGCGGAGATCACCGACGCGCTCGCCTACGGCTTCCCGCCGGGCCACCACCGCTACGCCTGGCCGTTGCTGCTCGCCGCCGCCTCCGCCGAGGCGGACGCCCGCGGCCTCCCGGTCGCCGACGCCGGCCGCGAAGCCGCCCTGCACGTGCTCCGCGCCGCCGCCCGCGCCCTGGCCACCCCCGTGCCCGTGTGGGCCGCCCACGCCGAGTTCTTCCGGGTGGAGCTCAAGCGGGCCGAGGACCGGGACACCGCCGCCGACTGGGCCGGCGTCGAGCAGGCCATCCGCCCGCTGGAACGGCCGTTCCTGCTGGTCCGCGCCCGCCACCGGCTCGCCGAGGCATTGCTGGCCTCCGGCGGCGACCGCGAGCCCGCAGCCGTGGTGCTCCGCGAGGCCTATGCCACCGCGGACCGGCTCGGCTCCCGCAGGCTCCGCGAGGACCTGGCCCTGCTCGCCCAGCGCGCCCGGCTCCCGCTCACCGGGCCCCACGCGCCATCGGCCCTGCCCGCAGCTGCCCCCGACCCCGTCGAGGCCCTGGGCCTGACCAGCCGCGAACGCGACGTCCTGCGCCTGGTCGCGGCGGGCAACAGCAACCGCCAGATCGCCGAGGAGCTGTTCATCTCCCCGAAGACGGCCAGCGTGCACGTCTCGAACATCCTGGCCAAGCTGGGCGTCTCCGGCCGCGGCGAGGCGGCCGCCCTCGCCCACCGGCTGCGGCTCTTCGTGCCCCTCACTCCCGCGGGGACGGCTCCGCCGGGCGTATGAGGACCTTGCCGGAGTCCAGGTCTATCGGACCGCGTCCCGGATCGCCGTCGTTCACGTCGGTCCGGGACAGTTCCAGCCGCTTCTTCTCCTCGTCCGTGTGCTTGCGTCCCGGGTTGAAGAGCTCCTCGATCATGTTGAACACCGCGCCCACCGTGCCTTTCGCCCCCCACCAGGGCTCTGTCGGTTACCGCACCGTCAGTGTCAGGATCCTGTCGTCGCCCGCCTCCGGCGAGCCGCGCCCGTCGGTCTCGCTCGTGACCAGCAGCAGTCTGTCCCCGCCGAGGGCGATCACCGTGCGCAGCCGGCCGTACTTGCCCGACAGGAAGGCCTCCGGCTCTGCGACCGGCTTCGCCCCGGCGAGCGGGATCCGCCACAGCCGCTCGCCCTTCAGCCCGGCCATCCACACCGAGCCCTGCGCCCAGGCGATCCCGCTCGGCGAGGCCTCGTCGGTCTTCCACACGGCCACCGGATCGCGCAGGCCCGGCTTGCCGGCCTTCCCCTCGGCCTCCGGCCAGCCGTAGTTCGCGCCGGGCTCGATCAGATTCAGCTCGTCCCAGGTGTTCTGGCCGAACTCGGCCGCCCACAGCCGTTTGTCCTTGTCCCAGGCCAGGCCCTGCACATTGCGGTGCCCATAGGAGTACACGACCGAATCGGCCTCGGGATTCCCGTGCACCGGCTGCCCGTCCGGGGTCATCCGCAGGATCTTGCCGCCCAGCGACTTCTTGTCCTGCGCCAGCCCGGTGTCGCCGGTCTCGCCCGTCCCCGCGTAGAGCATCTTGTCCGGGCCGAAGGCGATCCGGCCGCCGTTGTGGATCAGTCCCTTGGGAATGCCCCGGAACACCGTGTCCGGCGCGCCCAGTTGCTGGCCGGGATCCCGCTGCTCGTCGTACCGCATCCGGGCGATGCGGTTGTCGGACTCCGTCGTGAAGTACGCGTACACCATCCGGTCCGAGGCGTACGAGGGCGACAGTGCGAGCCCCAGCAGCCCGCCCTCGCCGCCCGGGGCCACCCCGGGCACCTTGCCGATCTGCGTCACCGTGCCGGTGGCCTGCGCGACCCTGCTGATCGTCCCCTTGTCCCGCGAGGCGACCAGCAGGTCCCCGTCGGGCAGCGGAGCCACGCCCCACGGGGACTCCAGGCCCTTGGCGACCTCGCCCGCCACCGTCACGGAGCCCTTGGCCGGCGGCGCGGCCTCCGCGGAAGCGGACGGGGAGCCCGCGGGACCGGACCCCGGTGCGGCGGGTGACGCGCCCGGTGGTGACGTGCCCGGCTTGGCGGCGGGGGAGCCCGCCGGTGCGCAGCCCGCTGCGAGCAGAGCCCCGCATCCCGCCAGGGCGAACGCCGCCAGCACTCCGCGGGTCCGGGTGCGCGGGCCCTCGTACCGCTCGTACCCCTTGTGTGCCTGTCCGTCTCGCATCGTCCTGCTCCCCTCCGGTCGGCGATCGCGCCCTTCACCTGTCTCAACAGCTGCGGCACTTCCCGAAGTTCCGACGCTCGTACACCCGATCGAGTGGTTGTCCCGAGCTCGGCACCGGGTTCGCTCCCGGCTCGTTCCCGGCTCTCTCCCCGGTCCGCGCCGGGGTCAGTCCCAGGCTCCCACCGCCGCCGGCAGCGCCGCGATCTCGGCCAGGTCCCCGCCCGTCAGCCGCAGCCGGGCCGCCCCCGCGTTCTCCGCCGCCCAGTACGCCCGGTCGGCCCCCGGCACCGGCACCACCTGCGGCCCCTGCGCCAGCACCCACGCCAGTGCCACCTGCGCCGCCGTCACCTGCGGCCCGAGCCGCCGCGCCACCCGCCGCAACCCCGCCACCAGCACCTGGTTCGCGGCCATCGACTCCGCCGTGAACCGCGGGTGCCGGGCCCGCACGTCCTCCCACTCGAAGCCCTCGCCCGGCCGGAGCGTCCCGGTCAGGAACCCGCTGCCCAGCGGCATCGCCGCCAGGAACCCCACCCCGCGCGCCGCGCACCACGGCAGCAGCCGCCGCACCGCCTCCGGGGACCACACCGACAGCTCCGCCTGCACCGCGCTCACCGGGAACACCTGCTGGACCCGCTCCAGGTGCCCCAAGGTCACCTCGTACGCCCGGTCCCCGCGCCGCCCCGCCCCCGGCCCGGCGCCCGCCCCCAGCGCGCAGAACCCGAGCGCCCGCACCTTCCCGGCACCGACCAGCTCCGCCATCGCCCCCCAGGTCTCCTCGACCGGGACCTCCGGATCCACCCGGTGCAGCTGGTAGAGGTCTATGACGTCCGTCCGCAGCCGCCGCAGCGAGGCGTCGCAGGCCCGCCGCACGTACCCGGGCCGCCCGTCCGCCACCACGTGCTGCTCGCCCGCCCGCAGCCCCACCTTGGCGGACACGAACGCGTCCGCGCGCCGCTCCCGCAGCACCCGCCCCAGCAGCAGCTCGTTGGTGAACGGCCCGTACATGTCGGCGGTGTCCAGCAGGTTCGCCCCGAGGTCCAGCGCCGTGTGCACCGTGGCCAGCGACTCCGCCCCGCGGCGCCGCGCGGGCGCGTACGCCCAGCTCATCGGCATGCACCCGAGCCCGACGGCGCCCACCGCCAGCGCCCCCGCCCCGATCGACCTGCGCTCCACCCGTGCGTCCCCCTCCCGGTCCGGAAAACAAACTAACGGCTTGATCAGGATCCATTGGCCTTGGCATAGCCTCCTGGTCATGGATGCAAAGACTGCGGACGTCTGGCTGCCCTTCCCCGCCGAGGAGATCGAGGGCCTTCCCGACGCCTTCACCTACCGCCGGTGGGACGGTGAGGACGCCTTCCCGGCCGATCCGGCCGCCTGCGTCTTCTACGTCGCCCCGTACATGAAGTCCGCCGAGGTCACCCTGCGCCCCCTGGCCGGCATGCCGAACCTCGAAGTCGTCCAGACGCTGACCGCGGGCATGGACCACGTCATGGGCGGCCTCGACCTGCTGCGTCCCGGCGTACGGCTGTGCAACGCGCGCGGCGTCCACGAGGCGAGCACCGCCGAGCTGGCGCTCACCCTCACCCTCGCCTCGCTGCGCGGCATCCCGGGGATGGTGCGCGGCCAGGACCGCGAGGAGTGGCGCTCCGGCTTCTACGACGCCCTCGCCGACAAGTCCGTGCTGATCGTCGGCTACGGATCGATCGGCGCGGCCATCGAGGACCGGCTCGCCCCCTTCGAGTGCGCGCGGGTGGTACGGGTCGCACGCTCGGAGCGCACCACCACGCACGGGCCCGTGCACGCTCAAGCCGAACTGCCCCGGCTGCTCCCCGAGGCCGACGTGGTGATCCTCTCCACCCCGCTGACCGACGCGACGCGGGGCCTGGCGGACGCCGCGTTCCTCGCCCGGATGAAGGACGGCGCCCTGCTGGTGAACGTGGCGCGCGGTCCCGTCGCCGACACGGGCGCCCTGCTGGCGGAGCTGGAGTCGGGCCGGCTGCGCGCGGCGCTCGACGTCACCGACCCGGAACCGCTGCCCGTCGGCCATCCGCTCTGGCATGCTCCGAACGTCCTGATCACGCCTCACGTGGGTGGCAGCAGCACGGCGTTCGCGCCGCGGGCAAGGCGCCTGGTGGCCCGCCAGCTCCACCGGTTCGCCGCCGGGGAGCCCGTGGAGAACACGGTCCTGATCACCGACTGACGCGCAATGCGCACGCTCCGCATCCGTCCGGACGCACACAGTGGCAACAACTCCCCGCGTGGTAACGGAGAGTAGACCATCTATGTCCCTGAGTGACGAAAGTGGTGTATCGTCCGGAACAAGGGGCTGCAGCGCTTTCGTCTGGCGCTGGGGAGTGATCGGACACTTTGGGGGGCGACGGGCGATGCGCGGCCAATGGACGATGGATCCGATGCGGCACAGCCGCCGGAGGCGACACTGCCGGGACTGGGCGCCGGAACCAGCCAGCGAGGGGGACCGGTGAGTGCCCCGGGGGCGGCGCTGCTGACCAAGCCGCCCGTTTCGGGCGGCGGCGGCAGGAGCCTGGCGATGCAGCTGCTCCTCGCAATGATCAGCGGTGGGTACGCCGTCGGCGCCGCCCTCGGCTGGGGCTCCGAGGAACTCGCTGAGATCATGGGCGATTTCGGGCTCAGCGCCGCCGCGTTACTCGCCGCCGTCTCCTGCTACACGTACGCGCGGACGATCGACAGCCGCGAGCGCCCGGCCTGGCTGCTCTTCGCGGTCTCCTCCCTCATGGGAGCCTGCGGCAACGGCGTCTGGGGCTGGTACGAAGTGGTCCTCGGCGAGGTCGTGCCGAAGCCCTCGCTCGCCGACTTCGCGTTCCTCTGCTTCGCGCCGCCCGCCATCGTGGGCCTGCTCGTCCTCGCCAAACGCCCGGTCACCCGCGCCGGCTGGGTCTGCCTCGGGCTCGACTCCTGGCTCATCGGCGGCTCCCTGCTCACCCTGTCCTGGAGCCTGGCCCTCGCGCACGCGGCGCGGACCGCCCAGTCCGGGGCCCCCGGCAGCGTCCCGCGCGCCGCGCTCTCGCTCGCCTACCCGCTGCTGGACATCGCGCTCGTCTCCATGGTGCTCGTCCTGCACTTCCGGCGCTCCGAGGCCAACCGCTCGGCCGTGAACACCGCCATCGCGGCCCTGGCCCTGACCGTGCTCAGCGACGCCCTGTTCACCTCGCCGCTGCTCAGCGCCGAGTACCAGTCCGGTCAGCTGCTCGACGCCGGCTGGTTCGCCGGCTCGCTGCTGCTCGCCTACGCGCCCTGGGGGGCCCGGCGCGCCCATCCGGACCCGGGGACGCCGGGGCTGCCGCGCGCCGAGCGCCCGGTCAGCCGTCCCATCACCGGCTCGCTGCCCGCCCTCACGCCGTACCTCGCGGCTGCCGTCTGCACCCTGGGCATCCTGTACAACGTGGTGGACGGCCGGAAGGTCGACCGCGTCGTCGTCTTCACCGGCTGCACGGTGGTGCTCGCCCTCGTCATCCGGCAGGGCATCATGCTCATCGACAACATCGCGCTGACGCAGGAACTCGCCCAGAAGGAGAACCACTTCCGCTCCCTGGTCCAGGGCTCCAGCGACGTCATCATGATCGCCGCCCCCACCGGGACCCTGCGGTACGTCAGCCCCGCGGCCGCCGGGGTCTACGGGCGCGAGGCCGAGGAGCTCGTCGGCACCGAGCTCGCCACCCTGATCCACCCGCACGACCTGGGCCGGGTGGTCCACGAGGTACGCCGCTTCCTCGCCGCGCCGCCCGCCGAGGAGCCGACCACCCGCATCGAATGCCGCTTCAAGTCCGGCAGCGGCGAATGGCTGAATGTGGAGTCCACCGTCAACCGCCACCAGGGCGGCCTCATCCTCAACAGCCGCGACGTCACCGAGCGGGTCCGCCTCCAGGCGCAGCTCCAGCACAGCGCCGAGCACGATCCGCTGACCGACCTGCCCAACCGGGCCCTGTTCACCCGCCGGGTCCGCCAGGCCCTGACCGGCCGGCGCGCGGGGGACCGCAGCTCCGCCGTGCTCTTCATCGACCTCGACGGGTTCAAGGCGGTCAACGACACCATCGGCCACCAGGCGGGCGACGAGCTGCTGATCGAGGCCGCGCGCCGGCTCCAGGACTCGGTGCGTGCCGGGGACACCGCCGCCCGGCTCGGCGGCGACGAGTTCGCGGCGCTGATCCTGGGCGACGGCAGCCGCGACCGCAGCGCCCGCGAGTACCAGGTGCGCGAGATCGCGGACCGGCTGCGCACCACGCTGTCCCAGCCGTACCGGATCGCCGGCAGCGACGTCCGGGTCGCCGCCAGCATCGGCGTGGCCTTCGCCGACCCCGGCATCACCCTTTCGGACCTCATGCGCAACGCGGACCTCGCGATGTACCGCGCCAAGGCGGGCGGCAAGGACCGGGTCGAGCTGTACGCGCCCCAGATGCAGGCCGAGGTCGTACGGAAGGCGGAGCTCGCCGGGCGGCTGCGCACCGCGCTCCACGACGGGGAGTTCGCCCTGCTGCACCAGCCGGTCGTCTCCCTGGCGACCGGCGAGGTCACGGCCGTGGCGGCGCAGGCCCGCTGGCGCTCGGCCCAGGGGATCCTGTTCACCCCGGCGGAATTCCTCCGGGTGGCCGAGTACAGCGAGGGCGCCGCGGCGGGGTCCGACGGCCGCTCCGGCCTCCCCGCGGGCATGCCCACCCGGGCCGCCGAGCTGGGGCACTGGCTGCTGGAGGAGGCCGTGGCGCAGGCCGCCGAGCGGCACCGCATCGGGCACGACGTACCGGTGGCCGTACGGATGAGCGCCCAGCGGCTGCTGGACCGGGCCGCGCCGCTCGGCTCCGTGGAGGCCCTGCTGACCCGGCACGGGCTGCCGTCCGGGGCCCTCGTGATCGAACTGACCGTGTCAGACCCCAGGGTCCCCTTCGACGAGCTGGAGCGGCGCCTGGCGGCCCTGCGCCGGCTCGGGGTCCTGATCTCCCTGGACGGCTTCGGCAGCGGCTACGCGGCCATCAGCGCCCTGCGCAGACTCCCCGTGGACATCCTGAAGCTGGACCGGGGCCTGGTCGAGGGCGTGGTCGAATCCGCCCGCCTCCACAAGATCACTGCTGGTTTGTTGCGCATTGCAAATGATTTGGGCATGCAGTCGGTGGCCGACGGGGCGGACCTCCCCGAGCAGGTCATGGCGCTGCGCGCGATGGGGTGCACACACGGCCAGGGAGTGGCTTTTTCCGGCCCACTCGACGAGTACAGGCTGCGCCGCGCGCTGGTGCGCGGTACGTTCCCAGTACCGGGCGGAGCGGCCCAGCCCGCCTTGGCCGGTGGTTCGTCCGGGGGCTCGATGGCCATCCGCAGAGGCTCACATAATGAGACGCCCGTCCCACCCGCTTGACATCCCCCTCCCGCCGGAGGGAGGGTCAGTGCCATGCGCACCCGAATTCTCGTACTTGGAAAGCGCGTCGGCTGAAGCTGGGACCTGCATGTCCCCGCTCCGCACACCCGACGCGCTCCCCTCGCTTGCCTCCCGGCACGAGGGGTTTTTTGTTGCACTGGCACACCTTCGAATCCTCGTAAAACCCTCAGCTTCGAGAAGAGAATGCCGATGACCGAGCAGGCCACCGGGGCCCACCATCCGCAGCCGCGGCCCCGTTCCGGCGGACACCAGCCCGCCGCAGTTGAGCACGTCACGGGTGCGCAGTCCCTCATCCGCTCTCTCGAAGAGGTGGGGTGCGACACCGTCTTCGGTATCCCGGGCGGGGCCATCCTCCCGGCGTACGACCCGATGATGGACAGCACCAAGGTCCGCCACATCCTGGTCCGCCACGAGCAGGGCGCCGGCCACGCCGCGACCGGCTACGCGCAGGCCACCGGCAAGGTGGGCGTCTGCATGGCCACCTCCGGCCCGGGGGCCACCAACCTGGTCACCCCCATCGCCGACGCGCACATGGACTCGGTGCCGCTCGTCGCGATCACCGGCCAGGTCTCCTCCAAGGCGATCGGCACCGACGCCTTCCAGGAGGCGGACATCGTCGGCATCACGATGCCGATCACCAAGCACAACTTCCTGGTGACCAAGGCCGAGGACATCCCGAAGACGATCGCCGAGGCCTTCCACATCGCCTCCACCGGCCGCCCCGGCCCGGTCCTGGTCGACATCGCCAAGGACGCCCTGCAGTCGAGGACCACCTTCTCGTGGCCGCCGTCGCAGGACCTCCCGGGCTACCGGCCGGTCACCAAGCCGCACGCCAAGCAGATCCGCGAGGCCGCCAAGCTCATCTGCCAGGCCAAGCGCCCGGTGCTGTACGTCGGCGGCGGCGTCATGAAGTCCGGCGCGACCGCCGAACTCAAGGTCCTGGCCGAGCTGACCGGGGTCCCGGTCACCACCACGCTGATGGCGCTGGGCTCGTTCCCCGACAGCCACCCGCTGCACGTGGGCATGCCCGGCATGCACGGCGCGGTCACCGCCGTCACCGCCCTGCAGAAGTCGGACCTGCTGATCGCGCTCGGCACCCGCTTCGACGACCGCGTCACCGGCAAGCTGGACAGCTTCGCCCCGTTCGCCAAGGTCATCCACGCGGACATCGACCCGGCGGAGATCGGCAAGAACCGCGAGGTCGACGTCCCGATCGTCGGTGACGCCCGCGAGGTCATCGCCGACCTGATCCAGGCGGTCCAGGCCGAGCACACCGAGGGCAACACCGGGGACTACACCGCCTGGTGGAAGGACCTCAGCCGCTGGCGCGAGACGTACCCGCTGGGCTACGACCTGCCCGACGACGGCATGCTCTCGCCGCAGCAGGTCATCCAGCGCATCGGCGAGCTCGCCCCCGAGCACACCATCTACGCGGCCGGCGTCGGCCAGCACCAGATGTGGGCCTCTCACTTCGTCAACTACGAGGAGCCCCGCACCTGGCTGAACTCCGGCGGCGCCGGAACCATGGGCTACGCGGTCCCCGCCGCGATGGGCGCCAAGGTCGGCATGCCGGACCGCACGGTCTGGGCGATCGACGGCGACGGCTGCTTCCAGATGACCAATCAGGAACTGGTCACCTGCGCGCTGAACAACATCCCGATCAAGGTCGCGATCATCAACAACGGTGCGCTGGGAATGGTCCGCCAGTGGCAGACCCTGTTCTACAACCAGCGGTACTCCAACACCGTGCTGCACGCCGACGAGACGGGCCACGGCACCGTCGGCTCCCAGGTCGGGGAGTCCACCGCCCCCCGCAAGGGCACCCGCGTCCCGGACTTCGTCAAGCTGTCCGAGGCCATGGGCTGCGTGGCGCTGCGCTGTGAGGACCCGGCCGACCTGGACAAGGTCATCGCCGAGGCCAACGCGATCAACGACCGTACCGTCGTGATCGACTTCATCGTCCACGAGGACGCCATGGTGTGGCCGATGGTCGCCGCCGGCACCTCCAACGACGAGGTCATGGCAGCCCGGGGCGTCCGTCCCGACTTCGGCGACAACGAAGACGACTGAGCCGAGAGAGCCTGAGAGAGAGAACGACTCACATGTCCAAGCACACGCTCTCCGTCCTGGTCCAGAACACGCCCGGCATCCTCGCCCGGATCGCCGCGCTGTTCTCCCGCCGCGGGTTCAACATCGACTCCCTCGCGGTCGGTGTCACCGAGCACCCCGACATCTCGCGCATCACGATCGTCGTGAACGTCGAGGACCTCCCGCTGGAGCAGGTGACCAAGCAGCTGAACAAGCTGGTCAACGTGCTCAAGATCGTCGAGCTGGAGCCGCACAACGCCATCGAGCGCGAACTCGTTCTGGTGAAGGTCCGCGCCGACAACGAGACGCGCTCGCAGATCGTCGAGATCGTCCAGCTGTTCCGCGCCAAGACGGTCGACGTCTCCCCGGAGGCCGTCACCATCGAGGCGACGGGCGGTGCCGACAAGCTCGGCGCGATGCTCAAGATGCTGGAGCCCTTCGGCATCAAGGAGCTCGTGCAGTCCGGCACGATCGCCATAGGGCGCGGCGGCCGGTCCATCACGGACCGCAGCCTGCGCGCGCTCGACCGCAGCGCCTGAGCAACACAGCGCCTGAGCAACACCCCCGCGTCGCGTTGCCTCTCGCATCGCGAGACCAAGAAACTTCCTTCACGTTCCCCGCCGTACGGTGGGAGCAACACCAGCGCACCAAGGAGATATCCCAGTGGCCGAGCTGTTCTACGAGAACGACGCCGACCTGTCCATCATCCAGGGCCGCAAGGTCGCGGTCATCGGCTACGGCAGCCAGGGCCACGCCCACGCGCTGTCGCTGCGTGACTCCGGCGTCGACGTCGTCGTCGGCCTGAAGGAGGGCTCGAAGTCCAAGGCCAAGGCCGAGGAGCAGGGCCTGAAGGTCGTCCCGGTCGCCGAGGCCGCCGCCTGGGCCAACGTCATCATGATCCTGACCCCGGACCCGCTCCAGGCCGAGATCTACGAGGAGTCCATCAAGGAGCACCTCGAGGAGGGCGACGCGCTCTTCTTCGGCCACGGCTTCAACGTCCGCTACGGCTTCATCAAGCCCCCGGCCAACGTGGACGTCGCCCTGGTCGCCCCGAAGGGCCCGGGCCACCTGGTGCGCCGCCAGTACGAGGAAGGCCGCGGCGTGCCCTGCATCGCCGCCGTCGAGCAGGACTTCTCCGGCGACGCCTTCGCCCTCGCGCTCTCGTACGCGGCCGGCATCGGCGGCACCCGCGCCGGCGTCATCAAGACCACCTTCACCGAGGAGACCGAGACCGACCTGTTCGGTGAGCAGGCCGTCCTCTGCGGTGGCGCCTCCGCCCTGGTCAAGGCCGGTTTCGAGACCCTGACCGAGGCCGGCTACCAGCCGGAGATCGCGTACTTCGAGTGCCTGCACGAGCTGAAGCTCATCGTGGACCTCATGTACGAGGGCGGCCTGGAGAAGATGCGCTGGTCGGTCTCCGAGACCGCCGAGTGGGGCGACTACATCACCGGTCCCCGCATCATCACCGACGCCACCAAGGCCGAGATGAAGCAGGTCCTCGCGGAGATCCAGAGCGGCGAGTTCGCCAACACCTGGATGGCCGAGTACAAGGCCGGTCTGCCGAAGTACAACGAGTACAAGAAGGCCGACGAGGCGCACCTGCTGGAGACCACCGGCAAGAAGCTGCGCAAGCTCATGAGCTGGGTCGACAGCGACGAGAGCTGATCCGTACGCGAGGGGGCCGGGGCCGATGAGCCCCGGCCCCGCCGCGCACGACGGGCCGGATCGGACCGCTCTGCACGCGGGGCTTGTCCACCCTGGCCAACCCCGGACGGGTGATCCTTCCGGACAGGCGGAATCCAGCACGGAATCCGCCACTACACTGCTCAACACAACGCGTCAGGCCCACAGTGTCGTGCGTCTTCCACGCGGCTACCCCCTCCACCGCCTGCGGCCGTCGGGACGGCCGTCCGCACTGGACTTGTGAGGATGACCCACGTGAGCTCGAAACCTGTCGTACTCATCGCCGAAGAGCTGTCGCCCGCCACCGTCGACGCGCTCGGTCCGGACTTCGAGATCCGGCACGTCAACGGCGCCGACCGCGCGGAGCTGCTCCCCGCGATCGTGGACGTCGACGCCATCCTGGTGCGCTCCGCGACCAAGGTCGACGCGGAGGCCATCGCCGCCGCCAAGAAGCTGAAGGTCGTCGCGCGCGCCGGTGTCGGCCTCGACAACGTCGACGTCTCCGCCGCCACCAAGGCCGGCGTGATGGTCGTGAACGCACCGACCTCCAACATCGTCACCGCCGCCGAGCTCGCCTGCGGCCTGCTCGTCGCCTCGGCCCGCAACATCCCGCAGGCCAACACCGCCCTGAAGAACGGCGAGTGGAAGCGGAACAAGTACACGGGCGTCGAGCTCAGCGAGAAGACCCTCGGTGTCGTCGGCCTCGGCCGCATCGGCGTCCTGGTCGCCCAGCGCATGTCGGCCTTCGGTATGAAGATCGTCGCGTACGACCCCTACGTACAGCCCGCGCGCGCCGCCCAGATGGGCGTCAAGATGCTGACGCTGGACGAGCTCCTCGAAGTCGCCGACTTCATCACCGTGCACCTGCCCAAGACCCCCGAGACCCTCGGTCTCATCGGGGACGAGGCCCTGCACAAGGTCAAGCCGTCCGTCCGCATCGTCAACGCCGCGCGCGGCGGGATCGTGGACGAGGCCGCGCTGTACTCGGCCATCAAGGAGGGCCGCGTCGCCGGCGCCGGCCTCGACGTGTACGCGAAGGAGCCCTGCACGGACTCCCCGCTCTTCGAGCTCGACCAGGTCGTCTGCACCCCGCACCTCGGTGCGTCCACGGACGAGGCCCAGGAGAAGGCCGGCATCTCGGTCGCCAACTCGGTGCGCCTGGCGCTCGCGGGTGAGCTCGTACCGGACGCGGTCAACGTCCAGGGCGGCGTCATCGCCGAGGACGTCCGTCCGGGCCTGCCGCTCGCCGAGAAGCTCGGCCGCATCTTCACCGCCCTCGCGGGCGAGGTCGCGGTCCGCCTCGACGTCGAGGTCTGCGGCGAGATCACCCAGCACGACGTCAAGGTGCTGGAACTCTCCGCCCTCAAGGGTGTCTTCGAGGACGTCGTCGACGAGACGGTGTCCTACGTCAACGCCCCGCTGTTCGCGCAGGAGCGCGGTGTCGAGGTACGCCTGACCACCAGCTCGGAGTCCCCGGACCACCGCAACGTGGTGACCGTGCGCGGCACCCTGTCGGACGGTCAGGAGGTGTCGGTCTCCGGCACCCTCGCCGGCCCGAAGCACCTGCAGAAGATCGTCGGCATCGGCGAGTACGACGTGGACCTGGCGCTCGCCGACCAGATGCTCGTGCTGCGCTACACCGACCGTCCGGGCGTGGTCGGCACCGTCGGCCGCATCCTCGGCGAAGCCGGCCTGAACATCGCGGGCATGCAGGTCGCCCGTGCCGAGGAGGGCGGCGAGGCGCTCGGCGTCCTCACGGTCGACGCGGAGGTGCCGGTGAACGTCCTCGCGGAGATCTCCGCCGAGATCGGCGCGGTCTCGGCGCGCACGGTCAGCCTCGGCTGACCGGCACGCAACCCGCACGCATGAGTGAAGGGCCCGGGGAACTCCCCGGGCCCTTCCCCGTGTTCCACAGGTGCTCCGTTCTGCCGTTCAGGGCTCAGCTCCTGAGGGCCGCGGCCTTGTCGGCCAGCTCCGAGATCTCCTCGGCCAGGGAGGCGAGCTGCCCGGCCAGCTCCTCGACCTCCTCGACCTCCTCGGCCGGCTCCTCGATTCCCTCGGTCGGCTCCGCGGCCTGAGCCGGTTCCGTGGCCGGGGTGCCGAGCCCCCGCATCAGGGCCACCGCGAGGACGCCGGCGGCGAGCAGCAGGGCCGCACCGCCCCAGGCCGCGTACTGCATGCCGTGGACGAAGGCGTCGCGGGCCAGGCCCAGCACCTGCTCGCCCGCCTCGCCGCCGAGCTGCCGGGCGGTGGCGACGGCGCCGCCCAGGGTCTCCCGGACGGCGGGCTCGGCGCCCGACAGGTCGGAGCGGTAGACGGCGGTGCCGAGGCTGCCCAGGACCGCCATGCCGAGCGCCCCGCCGAACTCCTGGCCGGTCTCCAGCAGGGAGGCGGCCGAGCCGGCCTTCTCCGCGGGGGCCGCGCCCAGCGCCATGTCGGAGACCAGGGACATCACGGTGACGATGCCGGAGGCCAGCACTCCGGCGCCGGTCAGCAGCAGCCACAGGGAGTCGCTGCCGACGAGGCCGATCAGGGCGAACCCGGCCGCGGCGAGGGCGAAGCCGCCGGCGATGACGTACGCCCGGTCGGTCTTCTGTGCCAGGGCCGCGCCGACCGGGGCGGCGGCGCCGATGAGGAGCGAGGGCGCGAGGCTCCACAGGGCGGCCTCCAGCGTGCCCATGCCGAGCACCGACTGCAGGTACTGGGTGGTGAAGTAGGCCGAGCCCATCATGGCGAACGCGGCGATGGTGTTGAGGGCGATTCCCGCGCCGAATCCCCGGCCCCGGAACAGGGCCCGGCCGACCATGGCGTCGTCACGGGTGCGCTGGCGGCGGACGAAGGCGAACCCGAAGGCCAGGCCCACGGCAACGCAGACCAGGTAGAGCGGCTCCGGGCCCTCGGCGGCGATCTCCTTGAGGCCGTACACCACCGGGAGCACGGCGGCCGTCGACAGCGGCACGCTCAGCAGGTCGAAGCGGCCGGGCGCCGGGTCCTTGAACTCGGGGACCAGCACCGGGACCAGGACCAGCAGGAGCAGCATCGCGGGCACGTTGATGAGGAAGACCGAACCCCACCAGAAGTGGTTCAGCATCACGCCGCTCATCACCGAGCCGAGGGCGATGCCGCCGGTCATGGCCCCGGACCAGATGGCGATGGCCTGACCGCGCTGCTTGGCGTCCTGGAAGAGGTTGCGTACGAGCGCCAGCGTGGAGGGCATCAGGGTCGCCCCGCCGATCCCGAGCAGCACGCGGGCGGCGATCAGCATCTCGGCGCTGGTGGCGTAGGCGGCGCAGACCGAGGCGAGCCCGAAGGCGGTCGCGCCCATCAGCAGCAGCTTGCGGCGGCCGATCCGGTCGCCGAGCGAACCCATGGTGATCAGCAGGCCGGCGAGGGCGAAGGCGTAGCTGTCGAAGATCCAGAGCTGCTGGGTGGCGCTCGGGTCGAGCTCTCGGGTGATGGCCGGGATGGCGAAGTAGAGGACGGAGACGTCCATCGAGACCAGGAGCAGGGGCAGCAGGAGGACGGTGAAGGCGGTCCATTCCCTGCGGCCGGCGAGACGCGCGGCGGAGTTCGTCATGAGCAGGAATGTACAAGCGTCATAAACGCTTGTCTAGTACGCCCGTATGGGACTGTTGTCTGTGACTGTTGTCTAGGACGCTTGTCTTGATACGGTGAGCGCATGGGACACCGTGAAGATCTGCTCGAAGGCGCCAAGAAGTGCCTGGTCGAGAAGGGTTTCGTGCGGACGACCGCGCGCGACATCGTCAACGCCTCCGGCGCGAACCTGGCGTCGATCGGCTACCACTACGGCTCGAAAGACGCCTTGATGTCGAAGGCGTACATCGCCCTCGCGGAGGAGTGGGGCGATTCGTTCGTGCCGGACGTCACCGGGGAGGGCGGCTCGCTCGAACGATTCCGCTCGGTCTGGGAGGGCGTGATCGGCCGTCAGGAGGAGTCGGCGCCGATGTGGGCGGCCAGCATGGAGGTGGCGCTCAGTCGCGGCCGGATGCCGGAGCTGCGCGAACTGCTCGCCGCCTCCGCGGGGGACGGCCGCAAGGGGCTGATCGCCGCGTTCACCGGCATCCCCGAGGAGGACCTCGACGAGCGGGACGTCCGCACGATCGGCGGGCTGTACCAGGCGCTCATCACCGGGGTGATGGCGCTGTGGATGTTCGACCCGGAAGCGGCCGTCACCGCCGAGGAGTTGACGGAGGGCATGCGGCGCGCCGCGGAGATGATGACGAAGGACAAGGGCGCCGCCTACCCCGCCTGAGCGCGGGTGTCTCCCGTACGAGGGGTGTCGGCGCACCGCGTACGAGGCGTGCCGGCGCGGTGTGTACGAGGCGCGCCCGCGTTCAGCCGTACAGGCGGGCCGCCTTGAGGGCCATGTGGAGCAACAGCCGGTCCTCGCCCTCGTCCAGGTCCAGGCCGGTCAGCTGCTCCACCCGGGCGAGCCGGTAGTACAGGGTCTGGCGGTGGATGCCCAGGGCCGCCGCCGCGCGGCCCGCCTGGCCCGCGCAGTCCAGAAACAGTTCGGCGGTACGGGCGAGTTCCCGGTGCGCCGGCCCGAGCAGGACCCGGGTCGCCGGATCGCCCGCCGGGTCGGCGGCCGCCAGGGCCGCCAGCATCCGGTACGGGCCGATCGCCGACCACTGGGCCACCGGGCCGAACCTGGGCTGGGCGGCGGCCGCCTGCGCCGCCGCCGAAGCCTCCGACCAGGCGTCGGCCAGTGCCGCCGGCCCCCGGCGGGGCTCCGCGATCCCGGCGGTCGCCGAGCCGCCCGCCAGCAGCCGGGTCGCGACGCCGACGGCTGGGACGAGCACCTCCGCCGAGCGGAGCCTGACCAGGACGGCGAGTGCCTGGCCGGCCTTCCGCCCCGGCCGGGGGAGCGTGGACACCGCCGCCGCGCCCGGGACCGACGCCGGGGCCTCACCGGACCACGGCTCCACGCACACCACCGCGTGCAGCCCCTCACCCCCCGGCCCCAGGGCCAGCCGGAGCGCGGCCACCGCCATGTCCTGCTGCCAACCCCGGCCGGCCGTGAGCACCTCCCGGAACTCCCGGGACAGGTCGGCCCCCGCCTTCGCCTCCTCGGCGAGCAGGATCCCGATGCGCTCGGCCACCTCCATGGCCGCCGCCAGGGCGTCCGGCCCGGGGCCGGGCTCCTGGTCGAGGAGCCACACGTACCCCTGCACGATCCCGCGGTAGCGCACCGGCAGGCAGATGCGCCCCCGGAAGACCCCCGCGTCCGGCGCCGCCGGGATCCGCACCGGACCCGTAGCCCGCGCGATGCCGAAGCCCTCGAACCAGGCCCGCACGGCCGCCGTCGACTGCCGGGTCAGGATCGAGCGGGTGCGTACGGGATCCATCGCGAGATCGTCGTCGCTGTCGTGCGCGCCGAAGGCGATGAGGCGGAAATCCCGGTTCTCCAGCGTCGCCGGGGCGCCGAGGAGCGCCGAGATGTCATCCACCAGGTCCTGGTAATCGCCCTTCACCCGGACATTCTCCCACCTGGAAAGCCGGTCTTCAGACAGATGTATGAGATCGGGGACACGGATGCGTGACAGCTGTCGATGGCAGAGGATCAAAGCGATCCTTAGGTTTCACGGTGGTTTTACTTGCGTTTTCTTTACGGCCCCGCCCACCCCCGCGCGGACCGTATGCCTGCTTCTGCCACCTGTTGGAGGTGCCCCGTGCTGGGTCCCGCGATCCTCGCCGCTTCGCGCAGCGACAAGATGCGCCGAATCGTCTCTGCCGCCCCGGTGACCAAGCCCGTGGTGAACCGGTTCATCCCCGGCGAGACGGTCGACCAGGTCATCCCGATCGTCGTGGACCTCACGGAGAAGGGCCTGGAGCTCACGCTCGACGTGGTGGGCGAGGACATCACCACGGTGGAGCAGTCCCATGCCGCGCGTGACGCCTACCTCGAACTCATCGAGCACCTGGCCGGCCTGGGCCTCGGCGAGAAGGCCGAGATGTCGGTCAAGCTGTCGATGTTCGGCCAGGCGCTGGAGGGCGGCCACGAGCTCGCGCTCGCCAACGTCCGCCCGGTCGTCGAGGCCGCCGCGGCCATCGGCACCACCGTCACGCTGGACGCCGAGGACCACACCACCCTCGACTCGATGTTCGCCATCCACGAGGAGCTGCGCCGGGACTTCCCGCAGACCGGCTGCGTGATCCAGGCGTACCTCTTCCGCACCGAGGCCGACGCCCGCCGCCTGGCCGCCGCCGGCAGCCGCGTCCGGATCGTGAAGGGCGCCTACAAGGAGCCCGCCGAAGTCGCCTACCAGGACAAGGGCGAGATCGACAAGGCGTACGTCCGCATCCTGAAGACGCTGATGGAGGGCGAGGGCTACCCGATGATCGGGTCGCACGACCCGCGCCTGATCGCCATCGCGCAGGAGCTCGCCCGCAAGGCCGGGCGCAAGCTGGACGAGTACGAGTTCCAGATGCTGTACGGCATCCGCAGCGAGGAGCACCTGCGGCTCGCCGCCGAGGGCCACCGCATGCGCGTCTACACCGCGTACGGGACGGACTGGTACGGCTACTTCATGCGGCGCCTCGCCGAGAAGCCGGCCAACCTCCTGTTCTTCCTCCGCTCGATGATCACCAAGAACTAGCCAAGAACCAGGTCAAGGAGTTACCAGCCCCATGGATGCTGTGACCCAGGTCCCCGTGCCGGTCAACGAGCCGGTCCACTCGTACGCCCCCGGTACCCCGGAGCGCGCGCGCCTCGAAACGCAGCTGAAGCAGCTGTCCGAGAACCCGATCGACCTGCCCATGACGATCAACGGCGTCAAGCGGATGGGCGGCGGCGAGCGCTTCGACGTCGTGCAGCCGCACGACCACAAGTCGGTCATCGGCACGTACGCGAACGCCACCCAGGCCGACGCCCAGGAGGCCGTCGACGCCGCCCTGGCCGCGGCCCCGGCCTGGCGCTCGATGTCCTTCGACGACCGCGCCGCGATCATCCTGCGCGCCGCCGAGCTGCTGTCCGGCCCGTGGCGCGAGAAGCTGGCCGCCTCCACCATGCTGGGCCAGTCGAAGACCGCGCAGCAGGCCGAGATCGACACCCCGTGCGAGCTCGTCGACTTCTGGCGCTTCAACGTCCACTTCGCCCGCCAGATCCTGGCCGAGCAGCCGGTCGCGAACTCCGCCGGCGTGTGGAACCGCAGCGACCACCGCCCGCTCGAAGGCTTCGTCTACGCGATCACGCCGTTCAACTTCACGGCCATCGCCGGCAACCTGCCGACCGCCCCCGCCCTGATGGGCAACGTGGTCGTGTGGAAGCCGTCCCCGACGCAGACGCACTCCGCGGTCCTCCTGATGGAGCTCCTGGAGGAGGCCGGCCTGCCGAAGGGCGTCATCAACCTGGTGACGGGCGACGGCATCGCCGTCTCCGAGGTGGCCCTGAACCACCCCGAGCTGGCCGGCATCCACTTCACCGGTTCGACCAAGACCTTCCAGTACCTGTGGAAGACGGTCGGCAACAACATCGAGAAGTACAAGTCCTACCCGCGCCTGGTCGGCGAGACCGGCGGCAAGGACTTCGTCGTGGCGCACCCGTCCGCGGACCGCGCCGTCCTGAAGACCGCTCTGACCCGCGGCTCCTTCGAGTTCCAGGGCCAGAAGTGCTCGGCGTCCTCGCGCGCCTACGTCCCGGCCTCGATCTGGAACGACGGCTTCAAGGAGGCCTTCGCGGCCGAGGTCGACGGCATCACCATGGGTGACGTCCGCGATCTGACCAACTTCATCGGCGCCGTCATCGACGAGCGTTCGTTCGCGAAGAACAAGGCCGCGATCGACCGTGCGATCGCCGACCCGACCTGCGAGATCATCGCCGGTGGCACGTACGACGACTCGGAGGGCTACTTCGTCCGCCCGACCGTCATCGCGTGCACCGACCCGGAGAACGAGGTCTTCACGACCGAGTACTTCGGCCCGATCCTGGCGATCCACGTGTACGAGGACGCCGAGTTCGACGCGATGCTGGCCCAGATGGAGTCGGTGTCGGCGTACGCGCTGACCGGCTCGATCATCGCCGGTGACCGCTACGCGGCGGCGGACGCGATGGAGAAGCTCCGCTTCGCGGCGGGCAACTTCTACATCAACGACAAGTCGACCGGCGCCGTGGTCGGGCAGCAGCCGTTCGGCGGCGGCCGTGCCTCGGGTACGAACGACAAGGCGGGCGCCGCGTCGAACCTGATGCGCTGGACCTCGACGCGCTCCATCAAGGAGACGCTGGTCGCGCCGACGGACTACGCGTACCCGCACATGGGCTGATCCCGGCCCCCTGCTGACCCCGCCCCCGTTCCGGTACCCCCAAGTCCGGATCGGGGGCGGTTCCAGTTGCGCCCCTGTCCGGTCAGGGGATCAGGACCACCTTGCCGAGGTTGCGCCGTTCCTCGATCAGCGCGTGCGCCCGGGCCGCCTCGGCCAGCGGGATCTCCCCGTGCACGGCGGGGCGCAGCGAGCCGTCCGCGTACGCCTTCCACAGCTCGCGCCGCCAGCCCTCGTACACCTCGGGCCGGCCCTGCGCGACGGCCCGGATCTGGAAGCCGATCATCGAGGCGCCGCGCACCAGCAGTTCGTACGCCTCCACCGAGCCGCCGCCCGAGCCGTACGCCACCAGCCGGCCGCCCGTGGCCAGGGCCCGCACGACGGGGCCGAGCAGCTCGCCGCCGACCCCGTCGAGGACCACGTCGTACGGGTCGCCCCAGGAGGCCGGGTCGTCGTACAGCACCACCTCGTCGGCGCCGAGGCCGCGCACGAACCCGGCCTTGTCCGGGCTGGAGACGGCGGCGACCAGCCGGCCCGCCCCGCCGGCCCGGGCCAGTTGGAGCGCGAGGCTGCCGACCCCGCTCGCGGCCGCCGTGACCAGCACGGACTCCCCGGGGCGGACCTGCCCGGCCTCCCAGGCGCCCCGGGCCACGAGCCCGCTGCGCACGAGCGCGACGGCGTCGACGGAGCTCGCCCCGTCGGGGACGGCGGAGGTGAAGGGGGCCGCGAGGAGCGCGTACTCGGCGTACCCGTGGCCGAAGCACAGCCCGGTGACCCGGTCGCCGACGGCGAACCCCCGCATCCCCTCGCCGAGTGCCGCCACGGTTCCCGCGACCTCGCCGCCGAGCGGTATCGCCCCGGCACCCTCCCGCACCTTGCGCACGACGGGCAGCGTGACCCCGACGGCCTCGACCGCGACGAGCAACTCCCCGGGGGCGGGGACGGGCACGTCCGCCTCCTCGGCGAACAACACCTCGGGACCGCCGTTGACCTCGTGGCGGATGCGCAGCACAGGACCTCCCGGACCGTGTCGAATTCATTGGGAGCCCCAACGATATACGAGATCGTGGGGAGTTCCAATGAATTGCTACGCTGGGCTCATGACCTCGGCCCTCGCACACATCCAGTCCCTCCCGAGCTGGCTCGTCGGGCGGGTCGCGGCGCGCGGCCGCGGCCTGGTCGCCGAGGCGCTCGCCGCGGAGGGGCTGAAGCTCGCGCACCACGCGGTACTGGCGGCGACGGCCGAGTACGGCCCGGTGGCCCAGGCCGACCTCGGCCGCCGGCTCGGCATCGACCCCAAGGACCTGGTCGGGCTCCTCAATCACCTGGAAGGCGCCGGCCTCCTCCTGCGGGCCCCGGATCCGGCGGACCGCCGGAAGAACGCCATCACCCTCACCCCGGCGGGCAAGGCCACCCTCGCCCGCTGCGCCACCCTGGCCGAGACGGCGAACGCCGCGTTCCTGTCCCCCCTGACCCCGGCGGAACGCGAGCAGCTGACAGCCCTCCTGGCCCGCGTCCACGAGGCCGGAGCCCCGTAATACACCCCCTAGACCTCGACGATGACCTGGTCCAGGGACTTGCGGACGAGGTCCGGGACCTCGCAGTCGTCCGCCGGGTAGCCCACCGGGATGACCGCGAAGGCCTTCTCGTTCTCCGGGCGGTGCAGGACGTGGGAGAGGAAGCGCATCGGGCTCGGGGTGTGCACCAGGGCCGCCAGCCCGCTGAGGTGGAGGGTGGTCAGGAGCATGCCGACCGCCATGCCGACCGATTCGTCCACGTAGTAGTGCTTGCGCTTGGCGCCGTCCGGGCCGAGCCAGTAGCGCTGCTGGAAGACCACGATCAGCGCCGGGGCGTCCGTCAGGTGGGTCTTCACGGCGTCCGTGCCGAGGGGGCGCAGGGCGGCGAGCCATTCGTCGCCCAGCCGGCCGTCGTAGGACAGCTGCTCCTCCTGCTCGGCGGCCGCGCGGATCTGCTGCCGCACGGCCGGGTCCTTGACCAGGACGAAGGTCCACGGCTGCTGGTGCGCCCCGGAGGGGGCGGTCGCCGCGCAGGCGACGGCGTCCCGGATGACCTGCTCCGGAACGGAGTCGGGGGAGAAGTGCCGGACGGTGCGCCGCTCGTCCATGCGCTCCCGCAACTGCGCGGCGCGCGCGAGCGATTCCCCGCTCGGCATCCGCGCGGGACGGTAGGCGACGGGGCGGTACGGCTCGCCATGGGTCGGGGTCCACTGCTCGGTCTCGGGCGACATGGACAGATCTTCACGCGGGGACCGGATCGGGACCAGGGCCCGATCCGGTCGCCCTCGAGTATTTCCGGCCAGGACGTGCTCCAGGCCGTGTCGTCCCTAGCTGCCGCTGATGCTGGGCGTGCCCGTCTCGATGTGGCCCGTGTAGCGGCGCGACCAGGTGCCGTCGTTGTCCGCGAGGATCGTGAAGTCGTACCAGCCGTCGTTGTACGCGACCGCGTTGAAGTAGTCCTCGCGCGAGGAGTTCGCCGGGACGGTGTAGGTCCACGGGCCGTCCGAGCGGTAGGCGTTCGAGCGGATCGTGAAGGTGACGGGCGCGGCCGACGTGTTCGTCATCTTGAAGTAGAGCGCCGTCTTGCCCGTGCCCGGCTCCACCGCGAAACGGGCCGCCACCTCGATCGCCTTGCCCGCCTTCGACGCGTCGCCGATGAACCGGCGCAGGAAGCGGTTGGGCCCGTACATCGAGATGTCGTACTTCCCGGAGCCGCTGCCGAGCCCGATGTTGAAGTAGTCCGTCGCCGTCGCGCCCGGGTCCACCGTGTACTGCCAGGCCGCCGTGTCCCGGTACTGGTGCGGGTGGATCGAGAAGTGTGCCGCCTGCTTCGCCTGCGCGCCCTGGTTGGTCATCGAGAACCAGGCCAGGATCTTGCCGGCCGCGCCGAACTCGAAGCGGTCCAGGTTGCCGTTGACCTGGTACGGAAGGGCCCGTGCCGGGCGGGTTCCGGCCTCCTGCACGGGGAGTGCGTTGTCCTGCGGCGCCGGGTTGGGGAGCGGGCCGCAGGTCGACTGGCCGATGACCTTCGCCGTCGAGGGCAGCCCGGACGGCACTCCGTACACCGGGCGCGCGAAGTCGAAGACGCCGGTCAGGTCGCCGGTCACCTTGCGGCGCCAGTCGCTGATGTTCGGGCAGTTCGCCGGGGTGCCGAGGGCCGCCGTCCACTTCTCCATGAACCGGAGCACCGAGGTGTGGTCGAAGACCTCCGAGCTCACCCAGCCGCCGCGCGTCCACGGGGACATGACGATCATCGGGACGCGGAAGCCGAGGCCGATCGGGGTGCCGTCGATGTACTCGCCCGGGGTGCCGGGCGGGGCGACGGGCGGCGGGACGTGGTCGAAGAAGCCGTCGTTCTCGTCATAGTTGAGGAACAGGACGGTGGAGTCGAAGACCTCGGGGTTCGCGGCCAGCGCGCGGTAGACCAGGTCCACGAAGTGCGCGCCGTCGCCGGGCGGGGCGTACGGGTGCTCCGAGAAGGCCTCGTTCGCGACGACCCAGGAGACCTGCGGCAGGGTGCCGGCGACGACGTCCGCGCGGATGGCGGCCGCGATGTCGTCGGGGGTGGAGCCGGTGACCTTGGGGACGGAGCCCATGCCGCGGTCCCACAGCGGGTTGCCGGGCGCCGCGTCCGTGAACTTCTTGAAGTAGGCGAGCCCGTTGTCCCCGTAGTTGTCCTGGGCGTTCTGGTAGACCTTCCAGCTCACGCCGGCCCGCTGGAGGGCCTCCGCGTACGTCTCCCAGGTCAGCCCGGACTCGTCGCCGCCGTCCTTGCTGCCCGCGTCGACCTTGCCGCTCCACAGGAAGGTGCGGTTCGGGCCGGTCGCGCTCAGCGTGGAGCAGAAGTAGGCGTCGCAGATCGTGTAGTTGTCGGCGAGCCCGTAATGGAAGGGTATGTCCCCGCGGTCGAGGTAGCCGAGGGTGCGGGTGTTGCCGACGCCGAGGACCCAGTTGTCCATCCGGCCCTTGTTCCAGGCGGCGTGCTGCGAGGTCCAGCTGTGCGGGAGGTCGCCGTTGCACTGGGCGAGCGTCTCGCCGTCGACACCGCCGGCCGCGGGGGTGGAGCTGAGCTTCCACGGGTACTGGCGGCCGCCCCAGTTGGGCTGGTTGAACATGCCCCAGCCGCCCGGGATGTTGCCGGCGGCGCGGTCGCCGAAGCCGCGGACACCCTTCAGCCTGCCGAAGTAGTGGTCGAAGCTGCGGTTCTCCTGCATCAGGATCACCACGTGCTTCACATCGGTGATCGTGCCGGTCGCGGCGGCAGCGGCCGAAGACGTCGGCGCGATCGCCGGCAGGGCGGCCCCGGCCATCAGCCCGGCGCCGATTCCCACGAAACCTCTGCGGCTGATCGGTGTCACTGGCTACTCGCCTCCAACTCAAGTGCCCCGCTGGCACATTGACGGAAAGAGTGGCGGGCGCCGGGCCAAAGGTCTACATCCGTGCGGTAAGAAGTCGGTGAACATCCGGTTGGCTGGATTCAGTCCCCAAGACGGACCAGCATTTTGCCCAGATTGTCGCCTCGCAGCATGCCCAGGAAGGCATCCACCGTGTGATCAATTCCCTGGACAACGGTGGTGTCCGTGCCGATCCTGCCGCTCTGCAGGTGAGGGACCATGAAGTCCTCCATCTCGTCCTGCAAATTGGTGTGATTGCGAACCAATACCCCTTCCAGGCGCAACGACTTGTGGACGACCTCGAAGAGGTTGCGCGGCGCGGCCGGCGAGCGGTCCCCGTTGTACATCGAGATCCCGCCGACCCAGGCGATCCGCCCGTACTCGCGCAGCACGTCGATCGCGCCGGCCAGGTGCTCCCCGCCCACGTTGTCCACGTACACGTCGATGCCGTCGGGCGCGGCCTGCGCGAGCTGCTCGCCGACCGGCCCGTCGTGGTAGTCGAACGCCGCGTCGAAGCCGAGCGCGCCGGTGAGGTGGCGGACCTTCGCCGCCGAGCCCGCGCTGCCGATGATCCGGCGGGCGCCCAGCAGCCGCGCGATGTGCCCGGTGGCGGTGCCGACCCCGCCCGCGGCGGCCGAGACGAAGAGGTCCTCGCCCTCGCGCAGCGCCGCGGTCCGGGTCAGGGCGGCGTACGCGGTCAGGCCGGTGCCGCCGAGGATGCTCAGGTACGCCTCCAGCGGGACGTCCTCGTGGCCGCGCAGCTTCCGGGTGCCGTTCGCGCCGAGCGTGACGAGGGCGTGCGTACGCCAGCCCTCGCGGTGGAAGACCAGGTCGCCCTCGCGCAGTCCGGGGTCGCGGGAGGCGAGCACCCGGCCCACCGCGCGGCCCTCCAGGGGGGTGTTCAGCTCGAAGCCGCCCTCGCCGCCGTCCATCAGTCCGCGGTGGTACGGGTCCACCGAGAGCAGGAGGTTCTGCACCAGGGCGGTGCCCGCGGCGGGGGAGGGGACCGGGGTCGCCACGTACGCGAAGTCGGTCGCGACGGGGAAGCCGCAGGGGCGGGCGGTCAGGTGGACGGCGTGAGCGGTGTGGTTCGTGGTCATGACGAGGACGCTAGGAAGGAATCACCGGCCCGGGCAGGGGGTTGCGCTCATGGAAGCCGCACATCCATGAACACAGCTCATAGAACGAGGTGAGAGCCACTGTGGCCGAGCTCGCCCCGCACGAACTCCGGGTCCTGGTCGCCGTCGCCGAGACCGGCGGCTTCTCCGCCGCGGCCGCCCGGCTCGGCCTCACCCAGTCGGCCGTGTCGCACTCCGTACGCGGCAGCGAGGCCAAGGTCGGCGCGGTCCTCTTCGAGCGCGGGCGCAGCGGAGCCTCGCCCACCCCGGCGGGGGAGCGGGCGGTCGGCCTCGCCCGCCGGATCCTGCGGCTGTACGAGGTCCTCGGCGCGGAGGTGCGCGGCGCCGGCCGGACCGGGCCGGATCGGGACACCGTGGAGGGAGTGCTGCGCATCGCGGCGTTCCGCAGCGCGGCCCTGCACCTGCTGCCCCCGGCCCTGGAGCGGCTCACGGCCCGCCACCCCGGCATCCGCCCCGAGGTCCGGGTGGTGCGCGAGCTCGGCGCCGGCACGGCGGGGGAGGTGGCCGCGGGCCGCGCCGACCTCGGCATCGCGACGCTGAACGCGACCGGACCCGCAGCGCGGGACGGGGGAGGGGCCGGCCTGCTGACCGGGGTGCTCCGGGAGGAGGCGTACGCCCTGGTCCACCCGGCCGGACACCCGGACCCGAAGGCCCTGCCCCTGCTGGACTGGGACGAGAACTGCGGCTCGTACACCCGCGACTGGTGGCGGGCCCAGGACTGGATCCCGCGCGCCACCGTCAAGGCGGAGGACGACGGGATGGTGCTGACCATGGTCGGGCGCGGGCTCGGCATGGCGATCCTGCCCGAGCTGTCGCTCCGCGAGGCCACGAACGCCGTGGACATCACCGGACTGGGCCCTTCGGGGCCGGTGAGACGCGTGGGATACGTCACCACACCGGAGTCCGCGTCCACTCTGGCCGTAAGGGCTCTGATCAGGGAACTTCGCTCCGAGAAGGCGTGAATCGGAGGCCCGTGAAGGGGCCTTCCGAGGGGCTGTCCGTCTCAGATAGTAGGAAGCCCGACTAATTGCGGAGACATACAACGGGAGCTGCCCTAGCGTTGTAGGAGCCGAACGTCTCGCCGATCCGGCGAATGGCGGTCGAGAGCGCGCGCCCTTTGGCAGGCAACCCCTGCCGCGCACCGCTCCCCGCCTCTTCCGGCGCCTTGAAGGAACCCCTCATCCGTGGCCCCGCCACGCCGTGATCTCAAGGAGTCGATCACCATGACCGCATCCACCGCAGCCCGCCGCGTCCGCCACTCCTCCACTGCCGACGCCGACCGCAAGAACGCCGCGGCCGCCCTCCAGCGCGCTCTCGACCGCCGGGACAACGGCGGCTCGACCGGCCACTGAGCACCCCCGGCCCTCGGTTGGGTTGGTCCACATGGTGGACGCGACATGACCGAGGGCTGGGACCGGGAGTACGGTTCCGACATGTCGACCAGCATCAATCTCGCAGTGATCCCCGGTGATGGCATCGGCCAGGAAGTCGTGGCTCAGGGCCTCAAGGTCCTTACCGCGGTCCTGCCCCAGGATGTGAAGCTGGAGACCAAGGAGTACGACCTCGGCGCCCAGCGCTGGCACCGCACCGGTGAGACCCTCCCGGACGCGGAGCTGGAGGCGCTGAGGCACCACGACGCGATCCTGCTGGGCGCCATCGGCGACCCGTCGGTCCCGTCCGGCGTGCTGGAGCGCGGCCTGCTGCTCAAGCTCCGCTTCGCCTTCGACCACTTCATCAACCTGCGCCCGTCGAAGCTCTTCCCCAACACGGCCACCCCGCTCGCCGGCCGTCCGGAGATCGACTTCGTCGTGGTCCGCGAGGGCACCGAGGGCCCGTACACCGGCAACGGCGGCAGCCTGCGCACCGGTACGCCCGCCGAGGTGGCCACCGAGGTCAGCATCAACACCGCGTACGGCGTGGAGCGCGTCGTGCGTGACGCGTACGAGCGGGCCAACGCCCGTCCGCGCAAGAAGCTGACGCTGGTCCACAAGAACAACGTCCTCGTGTACGCGGGCCACATGTGGAAGAACATCTTCGACAAGGTCGGCCAGGAGTACCCCGAGGTCACCACCGACTACCTGCACGTCGACGCCGCGACGATCTTCTTCGTCACGCAGCCCGAGCGCTTCGACGTCATCGTCACGGACAACCTCTTCGGTGACATCCTCACCGACCTGGCCGCCGCCGTGACCGGCGGGATCGGCCTCGCCGCCTCCGGGAACATCAACCCGACCGGCACCTTCCCGTCCATGTTCGAGCCGGTCCACGGCTCGGCCCCGGACATCGCCGGCACCGGCAAGGCCGACCCGACCGCGACGATCCTCTCGGTCGCCCTCCTGCTGCGCCACCTCGGCTACGAGGCCCAGGCCGTCCGCATCGAGGACGCCGTCTCCGCCGACCTCGCGGAGCGCGACGGGACCTTCCGCAGCACCGAGCAGATCGGCGACGCGCTCGCCGCCCGAGTAGCCGGCTGACCCGGCAGCTCCACCTCAGGAAGCCGCCGGGCCGCGCACAGACGCACCCGGCGGCTTTTCCTGTACGGCCCCGGGTGCCACCATCTCCCCTGGGCCGCATTCACTCCGTTTCACCCCGCTTCTCCGAAGGCACCTCGCGCGCGATAATCGAACGCGAGACCGCGGAATGCGGGGAAGCTCGGACGTCCTGGTACGCCGTGAGCGCGGTCCGCCCTACGAAACCGGTGAAGGACAAGCACTCATGACGACGCCCACGATCGAGCTCAAGCCCTCCTCGAACCCGCTGTCCGATGCGGAGCGCGAGGCGATCCTGGCCAGCCCCGGCTTCGGCCGCCACTTCACCGACCACATGGTGACGATCAAGTGGACCGAGGGCCGCGGCTGGCACGACGCCGAGCTGGTCCCGTACGCGCCGCTGTCGATGGACCCGGCGAACATGACCCTGCACTACGCGCAGACGATCTTCGAGGGCCTCAAGGCCTACCGCCAGCCCGACGGCACCGTCGCCAGCTTCCGCCCGCAGGCCAACGCCGAGCGCTTCCAGGCCTCCGCCCGCCGCATGGCGATGCCGGAGCTGCCGGCCGACCTCTTCATCGAGGCCTGCGACGCGCTCATCAAGCAGGACAGCGCCTGGGTGCCCTCCTCCGGCGAGGCCTCCCTGTACCTGCGGCCGTTCATGTTCGCGTCCGAGGTCGGCCTCGGCGTCCGCCCGGCCAACGAGTTCCTCTTCATCGTCATCGCCTCGCCCGCCGGCGCGTACTTCCCCGGTGGCGTCAAGCCCGTCTCCGTCTGGCTCTCCGAGGAGTACGTCCGCGCCGTCAAGGGCGGTACGGGCGCGGCCAAGACCGGCGGCAACTACGCGGCCTCCCTCGTCGCCCAGGCCCAGGCCGCCGAGCACGGCTGCGACCAGGTGGTCTGGCTCGACGCCGTCGAGCACCGCTGGATCGAGGAGATGGGGGGCATGAACCTGTACTTCGTGTACGGCGACCGGATCGTCACCCCGGAGCTGACCGGCTCGCTCCTGCCCGGCATCACCCGCGACTCCCTCCTCACCATCGCCCGAGACCTCGGCTACACCGCCGAGGAGGGACGTATCTCCACCGAGGACTGGAAGCGCGACAACGAGAACGGCACCCTGACCGAGGTGTTCGCCTGCGGCACCGCCGCGGTCATCACCCCGGTCGGCTCGGTCAAGTCCGAGCGCGCCAACTGGACCCAGGGCACCGGCGAGCCCGGCGAGGTCACCATGAAGCTCCGCAAGGCGCTGCTGGAGCTCCAGACCGGCCGCACCGCCGACACCCACGGCTGGATGCACCCGCTGGGCTAGTCCGCGGCGAGGCAGTCACGACGAGGTCCCGGCCGGGAGGCCGGGGCCTCGTCGTGTGTCCGGGGCCTGGTCCGCCGGGCGGTGCGGGCAGGGCGCCGCACCTGGCCGGGCCACCCGGCCGGAGGTACGCCGGGAGTGTTCCGCGGGTCGCCCGCCTCCGGCTCGGGGGCCCTTCCGGGGCAGGGCCCGCGGGCCTCGTCGCCCCGCCCGCCGCCCGGTGCGGGCGCGTGGGTACGGTCCGTGCGGAGATGCGGTGCACGTACCGGCGTGCGACGTTGATCGCGCCTGCCGATGCGGCGCCGGACACCGGCCCCGGGCGGCACGCTGCGCCCCCAGCGGCGTGAATCTCTCGTGCGCCGGCCGCCACGGCCGGCGGGAAGGCGGATCCCCATGAAGCGGTTCGTTGCCTCCGGCCTGCTCTGCGCGGCCGCGGTAATCGGCGCCTCGGCATGCTCCAGCGACGACGACACGACGCCGCAGGAGGCAGCCTCGTCGGCCAGCGCCGCGCTGTGCACCAACCTGGTCCAGTTGAAGTCGGACAACGCCGCGCTCAAGGCGCTGAATCCGGCCACGGCCACCAAGGACCAGCTGCAATCGGCGTACGACGCCGTCCAGGCCGACTGGAAGAAGGTCAAGGAGACCACCTCGGCACTGAAGTCGGCCGAGAAGGACGCCGTCACGATGGCCGCGGAGAACCTCAAGAGCGCCTACGAGGGCCTGCCAGGCGACACCACGGGCAAGGACGCGATCACCCAGCTCCAGCCGCAGATCCAGGCGCTGGACACCGCGGCCAACGAGGCGACCACCTCACTGAAGTGCCGTTAGCGCCCGGCGGAGGCGACGATGCGGGCCCCGGGGGGACGTCCTCCCGGGGCCCGCATCGTGTACCGCTCCCGGCGTCAGCCGTCAGCCGTCAGCCGTCAGTCGACGGCGACCGCCACCTTGCCCGCGGCATCACTCGCGCTGGCGGGTGCGGCCGCGCTCATGCTCGCGGTCCGCAGCGTGAGCGCCGTGTAGACCAGGCCGCCGGCCAGGCCGGACAGGACGAAGGAGCAGTCCACTCCGCCGGTCAGGGCGAGCAGCGGGCCCTCGTAGAAGGGGGTGGTCACGGCGAGCAGGCCGACTCCGGCGCCCACGGCCCAGGAGACGGTGGCGGCCACGTTCCAGCCGGCGCGGTACCAGTAGATCCCGCCCACCGAGCGGCGGTTGAAGACCTGGAGCGCGTCGGCGTCGTACTGCCCGCGGCAGCGGACGTAGCCGATCAGGGTGATCACGGCCCACGGGGTGCCGATCGCGGTGAGCAGCAGGACGAACGAGGTCATCGCGGACTGCACGTCCCACTCGAAGGAGCCGATGAAGACGAACGCGGTGGCCACGGCGGCGGCGACCAGCGTGGCCTTGGCGCGCGTGGCCTTGGGCACGATCGCGTCGAGGTCGAGGCCCATGGAGTAGAGCATCAGTCCGGCGTTGCCCACCGAGCCGGCCGCGGCGGCGGCGAGCAGCGGCAGCAGGTACCAGAACGGCGCGGCGTCGACGAGGGGCCCGGCGTAGTCGGTGCCGGCCTTGGCGGCGAGCGCGGTGTAGGTGCCGAACAGCTGCGGAATCAGCAGGCCGATCAGCAGGCCGAGGGCCGTGGACCAGAACACCTTGCGGGAGCCGTGCCTGCGGGGGGAGATGTAGCGGGTGTAGTCGCCGAGCAGGGTGATGAAGGCGACGGGCCCGCTCAGTCCGGCGGCGACGGCGGCGAGCAGCCAGGTCGGCCAGAAGGAGCCGAGCAGGTACGAGGTCTGCGGCGGGGCGGCGGTGGTGAAGTCGGGGGCGTAGGCGTAGAGGCCGATGGCGAGCAGGATCACCATGCCGATGGAGAGCACCTTGCTCATGCGCAGCAGCAGCCGGTAGCCGAAGACGGCCCCGACGACGGTACAGGCGGCCAGTACCCCGTACATCACGGCCCGCGAGACGCCGGTGTCCGGCAGCCCGGTGAGCCGGGACAGGACGCCGACCATGACGTCGCCGCCGATCCACAGGGTGAGGGCGGTGTAGCCGAGTGAGAGCAGCAGGCCGACGACCGAGCCGACGAGCCGGCCGCGGACGCCGAACTGGGCGCCGCTGGAGGTGGAGAGGTTGGTCGCCGTGCGCAGGGAGACCAGCGCCAGCGGCGCGGTGAAGGCGATGCCGACGAGCGTGCCGGTCACGATGGCGGTGACCGAGGGCCACAGACCCAGTCCGAAGGACGGGGGCAGCCAGCCGAACACGATCACGCCGAGGCAGAGATTGGAGCCGAGCAGGATCGAGATCAGGTCACGGGGACCGCTCGTCCGCTCCTCCTCGGGGATGGTGTCGACTCCGCGCTGTTCGATGGGCATGGGGGGACTCCCTTGGCAGGGCGGGGGGTGGTTCGCATATGTTTGAACGACACTCAATGTGACCTAACGCCTGGTCCCAGGTCAATGCTTCATTGCCGAGAAATGAAGAGTTAGAGTGATGCTCTAACCCATCGACTCAAAAGGTGGTGGATCGGCGTGCGGCTGACCCCTACGGAGCGCGACCGGCTGCTGCTGCGCAGCGCCGCGGAACTGGCCAGGGCCCGCAGGGCCCGCGGACTCAAGCTCAACGTCCCGGAGGCCACCGCGCTCATCGCGGACACGGTCTGCGAGGCCGCGCGCGACGGCAAGCGGCTCGCGGAGGCCATCGAGGAGGCCCGCAGCGTGCTGGGCCCGGCCGATGTGCTGCCGGGCGTCGCCGACGTGGTCACCGAGGTGCACGTGGAGGCCGTCTTCGACGACGGCTCCCGCCTCGCGGTGGTCTCGGCCCCGATCCGGGGCGCGGTGCCGCTCGGCGAGTACGCCCCGGGAGCGGTCGTACCCGGCCCGGGCGCCCCCCAGCCGGAGCCGGCGCTGCACCTGCACGTGCGCAACACGGCCTCCGTGCCGGTGAGCGTCACCTCCCACTTCCACTTCTTCGAGGCGAACCCCCGCCTCGACTTCGACCGCGCCGTGGCCTACGGCATGCGGCTGTGCGTGCCCGCCGGCTCGTCCGTACGGTTCGACCCGCACGGCGAGGCCGAGGTCGGCCTCGTCCCCATCGGCGGCGACCGCATCGCGATCGGCTTCGCCGGGCTGGTCGACGGCCCCCTGGACGCCCCGGGCGCCAAGGACGAGGCCCTGCGCCGCGCCGCGGCCTGCGGCTACCTGGGTACGGGGATGAGCGGCGCGGCGGACGACACGGCGGACGGAGACCAGCCGTGAGCAAGCAGACCAGGCACAGCGACCACTGTGCGCCGGGCAGCCGGCACATCGACCCCCACGAGTACGCCTCCGTCTTCGGCCCCCGCGCCGGAGACCGCGTCCGGCTCGGCGACTCCGGGCTCACCGTCCGGGTCGAGTACGACGCCCAGAAGCCCGGCGACGAGTTCCTGGCCGGCTTCGGCAAGACCGCCCGCGACGGACTGCACCTGAAGGCCGCCGCAGTCCGCGAGACCTGCGACGTCGTGATCAGCAACGTCCTGGTCATCGACGCCGTCCTCGGCATCCGCAAGGTGTCCATCGGCATCCGCGAGGGCCGGATCCACGCGATCGGCCGGGCCGGCAACCCGGACACCCTCGACGGGGTGGACGTCGTGGTCGGCACCGGCACGTCGATCGTCTCCGGCGAGGGCCTGATCGCCACCGCAGGCGCCGTCGACACCCACGTCCACCTGCTGTCCCCGCGGGTCATGGAGGCCTCGCTCGCCGCGGGCGTCACCACGATCATCGGCCAGGAGTTCGGCCCGGTCTGGGGCGTCGGCGTCAACTCCCCCTGGGCGCTGAAGCACGCGTTCAACGCCTTCGACGCCTGGCCCGTCAACATCGGCTTCCTCGCCCGCGGCTCCTCCTCGGACGCCGCCCCGCTGGTCGAGGCCCTGGCCGAGGGCGGCGCGTCCGGCTTCAAGGTCCACGAGGACATGGGCGCGCACACCCGCGCCCTGGACACCGCGCTGCGCGTGGCCGAGGAGCACGACGTCCAGGTCGCCCTGCACAGCGACGGCCTCAACGAGTGCCTCTCCGTCGAGGACACCCTGCGCGTCCTGGACGGGCGCACCATCCACGCCTTCCACATCGAGGGCTGCGGCGGCGGACACGTCCCCAACGTGCTCAAGATGGCCGGCGTGCCGAACGTCATCGGCTCCTCCACCAACCCCACCCTGCCCTTCGGCCGGGACGCGGTCGCCGAGCACTACGGCATGATCGTCTCCGTCCACGACCTCAAGCCGGACCTCCCCGGCGACGCCGCCATGGCCCGGGACCGCATCCGCGCGGGCACCATGGGCGCCGAGGACGTACTGCACGACCTGGGTGCGATCGGCATCACCTCCTCCGATGCCCAGGGCATGGGCCGCGCCGGCGAGACCATCCGCCGCACCTTCGCCATGGCCGCCAAGATGAAGGGCGAGCTCGGCCCGCTCGAAGGCGACGGCGAGGGCGACGACAACGCCCGCGTCCTGCGCTACATGGCCAAGCTGACCATCAACCCGGCCATCGCCCACGGCCTGGCACACGAGATCGGCTCCATCGAGGTCGGCAAGCTCGCCGACATCGTGCTGTGGCGCCCCCAGTTCTTCGGCGCCAAGCCCCAGCTGGTCCTCAAGTCCGGCTTCCCCGCGTACGGGGTCACCGGCGACCCCAACGCGGCCACCGACACCTGCGAACCGCTGGTCCTCGGCCCGCAGTTCGGCTCGTACGGCGCCACCCCCGCCGACATCTCCGTCGCCTTCGTCTCGGCCGCCGCGGCCGCCCTCGGCAGCGACGGGATGCCGACCCGCCGCCGCCGCGTCGCCGTCCGCGGCACCCGCGGCATCGGCCCCGGGAACCTCCTCCTCAACTCCCGGGTGGGCGCGGTCGATGTGGACGCGCGCAGCGGTCTCGTCACCCTCGACGGCGACCCGCTGCGCTCCGAAGCGGCCGACTCGGTCTCCCTCAACCGCCTGTACTTCTTGTAAATCCTTTAAGGACCGCTGCCATGACTGCAAAGCCCACGGACCACGGTTTCCGGATGCCCGCCGAGTGGACGCCCCACGAGCGCACCTGGATGGCCTGGCCGAGCCCCAACCCGACCTTCACCAACGAGCAGGAGCTCGCCGAGGCCCGCCGGGCCTGGGGCGCCGTCGCCCGCGCGGTGCGCGCGTACGAGCCCGTGACCCTGGTCGTCTCGCCCGGTGACGCCGAGAGCGCCCGCGCGGTCGTCGGCGACGACGTACAGCTGGTGGAGCGGGAGCTCGACGACGCCTGGATGCGCGACATCGGCCCGACCTTCGTCACCAACGAGGCCGGCGGGCTGGCCGCCGTGGACTGGACCTTCAACGGCTGGGGCGCCCAGGAGTGGGCCCGCTGGGAGCACGACTCCAAGGTCGCCCGGCACGTCTCGGACCTCGCCGGCACCCGTACGTACAGCACCCCGCTGGTCAACGAGGGCGGTGCGATCCACGTCGACGGCGAGGGCACCGTGCTCCTCACCGACACCGTGCAGCTGGGCGCCGGGCGCAACCCCGACTGGACCCGCCAGCAGGTCGAGGCGGAGATCCACGCCCACCTCGGCACCACCAAGGCGATCTGGCTGCCGTACGGCCTGGCCGGCGACTACGGCACCTACGGCACCCAGGGCCACGTGGACATCGTGGCCGCCTTCGCCCGCCCCGGCGTGGTGATGGTCCACACCCAGCCGGACCCCGCCCACCCGGACCACGAGCGCTGCAAGACCATCGCCGCCATCCTGCGCTCCTCCACGGACGCTCAGGGCCGGCGGCTGGAGGTCGTGGAGATCCCGGCGCCGACCGTGCTGGAGGAGGACGGGGAGTGGGTGGACTACTCCTACATCAACCACTACCTGTGCAACGGCGGCGTGGTGTTGTGCTCGTTCGACGACCCGCGCGACGAGGAGGCCGCCGAGATCTTCCGCGGCCTGTTCCCCGAGCGGACCGTGACACTGGTTGACGCACGTACGATTTTCGCCGGGGGTGGCGGTATCCACTGCATCACCCAGCAGCAGCCGAAGGTCTGACCTGCGGCGGATCGACGAAGGAGTGGCCCATGGCGGCGGGTGGAGTGCGTGCGGTACGGAAGAACGCGCCGCCGCGAGAGGACGTACTCGTCGCCGCCATGGCCACGATCGCCGAGCGCGGCCTGGAGGGCCTGACCATGGCCGGGCTGGGCCGCCAGGTCGGCATGAGCAGCGGCCACCTCCTCTACTACTTCGGCAGCAAGGACGAGCTCCTGCTGCAGACGCTGGAGTGGAGCGAGGCGGCCCTCGGGGCCAAGCGCCGGGCCCTGCTGGCCCGCCGCGGCCCGGCGCGCGAGCGGCTCCAGGCGTACGTGGACCTCTACGTGCCCGAGGAGGCCCGGGACCCCCACTGGACGCTGTGGCTGGAGGTCTGGAACCGCTCGCAGAACGCCGGCCCGCAGGAACGCGAGCGCCAGGCCGCCATCGAGGGCGCCTGGCACCGCGACCTGGTGGCCCTGCTCGCCGAGGGCATCTCGCGCGGGGAGTTCCGGCCCGTGGACCCGGACCGCTTCGGCGCCCGGCTGCGGGCGCTGCTCGACGGGTTCAGCATCCAGGTCGCCGTCGGCCTGCCCGGGATAGGGCGGGCGGACATCCTGGCCCACGTCTCGGAATTCCTTGACGAAGCTCTCGTATCGTGAGACGCGCTGCTCTTGCGGTGAGACGGTGTGACACACTGCGGACGTGCCTGCTCAGCTCATGATTATGGACAGCAGCGCGCCGGTCCGCAGTGGCCGCTGAACCGTGGAAGAACTTCGCGGAAGCGGCCACAGTGCCCCAGACCCGCGCGCAGACCTCTCGCACCCGCGAGGGGTCTTTTCGTTTCCCGGCGCCATTCCTGCCGGGAGCGGGCCGCGCGCGATGATGGGGGCAGTGGAGGCGGCCTGCCCTGGGGCGGGCATCCGGAACCACTCATCCGACAGGAGTCAGATCAGCATGACGACGACAGAGGCGGCAGGGCCGGCGGCGCAGGACCCCGCCGACGACACGGACAGCTTCCACGTCTTCGACACCACCCTGCGCGACGGCGCCCAGCGTGAGGGCATCAACCTCACCGTCGCCGACAAGCTGGCGATCGCCCGGCACCTGGACGACTTCGGAGTGGGCTTCATCGAGGGCGGCTGGCCGGGCGCCAACCCCCGCGACACCGAGTTCTTCGCCCGCGCCCGCGCCGAGATCGACTTCAAGCACGCGAAGCTGGTCGCCTTCGGCGCGACCCGCCGGGCGGGCGGTTCGGCCGCCCAGGACCCGCAGGTCCGGGCCCTGCTGGAGTCGGGTGCCCCCGTGATCACCCTGGTCGCCAAGTCCCACGACCGGCACGTCGAGCTCGCCCTGCGCACCACGCTCGAAGAGAACCTGGAGATGGTCCGCGACACCGTCTCCCACCTGGTCGCCCAGGGCCGCCGCGTCTTCGTCGACTGCGAGCACTTCTTCGACGGGTACCGGGCCAACGCCGAGTACGCGAAGTCGGTCGTACGCACCGCCCACGAGGCCGGCGCCGACGTGGTCATCCTCTGCGACACCAACGGCGGCATGCTGCCGGCCCAGGTGACCGCGGTCGTCGCGACCGTCCTCGCCGACACCGGCGCCCGCCTGGGCATCCACGCCCAGGACGACACCGGCTGCGCCGTCGCCAACACCCTGGCCGCCGTCGACGCGGGCGCCACGCACGTCCAGTGCACCGCGAACGGCTACGGCGAGCGCGTCGGCAACGCCAACCTCTTCCCGGTCGTCGCCGCGCTGGAGATCAAGTACGGGCGGCGCGTCCTCCCGGAGGGCGCCCTCGCCGAGATGACCCGCATCTCGCACGCCATCGCCGAGGTCGTCAACCTGACGCCCTCCACGCACCAGCCGTACGTCGGCGTCTCGGCCTTCGCGCACAAGGCGGGCCTGCACGCCTCGGCCATCAAGGTCGACCCGGACCTCTACCAGCACATCGACCCCGAGCGGGTCGGCAACACCATGCGGATGCTGGTCTCCGACATGGCCGGCCGCGCCTCCATCGAGCTCAAGGGCAAGGAGCTCGGCGTCGACCTCGGAGGGGACCGCGCCCTGGTCTCCCGGGTCGTCGAGCGGGTCAAGGAGCGGGAGCTCTCGGGCTACACGTACGAGGCCGCCGACGCCTCCTTCGAGCTGCTGCTGCGCGCCGAGGTCGAGGGCCGCGCCCGCAAGTACTTCCGTACGGAGTCCTGGCGGGCCATCGTCGAGGACCGCCCCGACGGCACCCACGCCAACGAGGCCACGGTCAAACTGTGGGCCAAGGGCGAGCGGATCGTCGCCACGGCGGAGGGCAACGGCCCGGTCAACGCCCTGGACCGGGCGCTGCGGGTGGCCCTGGAGCGCTTCTACCCCCAGCTGACCAAGTTCGAGCTGGTCGACTACAAGGTCCGCATCCTGGAAGGCAAGCACGGCACGGAGTCCACGACCCGCGTCCTGATCGCCACGACGGACGGCATCCGTGAGTGGTCCACGGTGGGCGTCGCCCAGAACGTGATCGCCGCGTCCTGGCAGGCCCTGGAGGACGCCTTCACCTACGGCCTCCTGCACGCGGGTGTCGAACCCGCCGAGTAGCAGCACGCCGGCCCCACCGCCCAGACCGCCCCTGCCCTCGTGGTGGGGGCGGTGTGGTTTATGTCCAGCTCACACAGGAAAGTGGCGGTTCCGGTAGCGTCGGGGGTATGAGGACCAGGCTGATATCCGTACGTCCCGGTCGGCTGCTGGCCGCTCTGCTGCTGGCCCTGTCCGCGACCGCCCTCGTGGCCGCCCCGCAGGCATCGGCGGCCACCGGACCCGCCGCCGTGGCGGAGGCCCTCAAGCAGGGCCCGGTGTACGTGGACCCCCGCGCCGAGGCGCAGCTGCCGAAGGCACAGGCGGACGCGCTCGCGAAGAAGATCAAGGACGCCGGGAAGCCGGTCTTCGTCGCCGTGCTGCCGGCCGGCTCCGAGTTCCCCGCCGACAGCGTGCTGCGTACGGTCCGCGCCGAGACCGGTATCACCGGGCTCTACGCGATCCGGCTCGGCGACGGCTTCAACGCGGGCGCCGACCGGGCGGTCATGCCCCCCAATGCCGTCCGCAATCTGACGGACGCGGTGAAGGCCGGCGGGGCCGTGGACGCGGGCACCGAGATCAACAACTTCGTCGACCAGGCGCTGACGCAGGTCAAGGGCAAGGCTCCGGCCTCCTGGGGCGACACCGGGGCCGACGGCGGAAGCCCGGTCGGCGGGCTGGTCGCGCTCGGCGCGGTGGCCGTGATCGGCGGCGGCGGTGCGTACGCGCTGGTGCGGCGCAACCGCAAGAAGAAGGAAGAGGCGGAGCGCGAGGCGATCGAGAAGCTGCGCGTGGTCGTGGACGAGGACATCACGGCCTTCGGCGAGGAGCTCGACCGGCTGGATTTCCACCCCGGTGAGCCCGGAGCGGACGACGCCATGCGGGGGGACTACGAACAGGGCCTCGACTCGTACGAGAAGGCCAAGGACATCATGGCCTCGGTCCAGCACCCCGATGAGGTCAAGGGCGTCACCCAGGCCCTGGAGGACGGCCGGTTCGCGCTGGCCAGCCTCGATGCCCGCCGTCAGGGCCGGCCGCTGCCCGAGCGCCGCTCCCCCTGCTTCTTCGACCCGCGGCACGGGCCGAGCACGCAGGACGCCGAGTGGTCGCCGGCCGGCGGGGCGGCGCGTACCGTCCCCGTGTGCGCGGCGGACGCCGTCCGGCTGAGCGAGGGCAAGGACCCGATGGTCCGTACGGTCGACACCGAGTACGGGCCGCGCCCGTACTACGACGCGGGCCCGGCGTACGGGCCCTGGGCGGGCGGATACTTCGGCGGCGGCATTCTGCCCGGCCTGCTCGTGGGCACGATGCTCGGTTCGATGATGTCGAGCCCCGCCTACGCCTCCGACATGGGCGGCTACGACGGCGGGGACTACTCCGGAGCCGACTTCAACTCCTCCGACTTCGGGGGAGGGGACTTCGGCGGCGGTGGTGGGTTCGACGGCGGCGGCGGGTTCGACGGTGGGGGCGGCTTCTAGCCACCGCCCCCGGGACCCGGCGGCGTCAGGCGGTTCAGGCCTGCTTGATGGCCGAGATGTCGAAGGTCAGCTTCACCTTGTCGCTGACCATGACTCCGCCGGCCTCCAGCGCGGCGTTCCAGGTCAGGCCCCAGTCGGAGCGCAGGATCTCGGCGGAGCCCTCGAAGCCGACGCGCTCGTTGCCGTAGACGTCGGTGGCCGAACCGTTGAACTCCAGGTCGATGGAGAGCGGGCGGGTTACCTCCTTGATCGTCAGCTCGCCGGTGATGCGGTACGCGTCGCCGCCGAGCTGGGCCGCCCGGGTGGAGCGGAAGGTCATCAGCGGGAAGGCCTCGGCGTCGAAGAAGTCGCCGCTGCGCAGGTGGCCGTCGCGGTCGGCGATGCCGGTGTCCACGGAGGCGATCTTCACCTCGATGGAGGCGGCGGAGCGGGCCGGGTCGCTTCCGTCGAGCTGCAGGGTGCCGGAGTAGTCGGTGAAGCTGCCGCGGACGTTGGTCACCATGGCGTGGCGGACCGTGAAGCCGATGCTGCTGTGGGCGGCGTCGATCACATAGTCGCCGGTGAGGGCCGCGAGGGCCGGGTCCACGTCGATCGTGGCGACGGTGGCGGCGCCCTCCTGGATGTTCCCGGTCTGGCTGCGGCGGTTGAAGAGACCCATGACGTGCTCCCTGGTGCGGTCGTGCCCGATGTTGGTTGAACTTTCAACGAGGATGACGCTAGACCTATTCCGTTCAAATTTCAACATCTAGGTGGGGCGTGTCGCCGTTTTGTCGAACTTCCACAAAGGAGAGGGGCCTCGCCTGGTGGTGTCCGCGCATCACGTGGCGGTTCTGTCCGGGCCGGACAGCGGAACACTTCCGAGACTGTGTGGAATCAACGGAGGTTTTTCATCGACCGCTTCGTAAGGTCGATACATGACCGTTGTGGACCAGACTCCGAGCGAGCCGACGGACGCCCGCGGGCGCGTGGCCGAGCTGCACTCCCTGCGCGAGCAGGCGCGGCGTGGACCCAGTGACCGGGCGACCGAGGCGCAGCACGCCAAGGGCAAGCTGACCGCGCGCGAGCGCATCGCGCTGCTGCTCGACGAGGGTTCCTTCAAGGAGGTCGAACAGCTGCGCCGCCACCGTGCGACCGGCTTCGGCCTCGAAAGCAAGAAGCCGTACACCGACGGTGTCATCACCGGCTGGGGCACGGTCGAGGGCCGCACGGTCTTCGTCTACGCGCACGACTTCCGCATCTTCGGCGGCGCCCTGGGCGAGGCCCACGCCACGAAGATCCACAAGATCATGGACATGGCCATCGCGGCCGGTGCCCCGCTGGTCTCCCTGAACGACGGCGCCGGCGCCCGTATCCAGGAGGGCGTCTCCGCGCTCGCCGGCTACGGCGGCATCTTCCAGCGCAACACCAAGGCCTCGGGCGTCATCCCGCAGATCTCGGTCATGCTGGGCCCGTGCGCCGGCGGCGCCGCATACTCCCCGGCCCTGACGGACTTCGTGTTCATGGTCCGCGAGACCTCGCAGATGTTCATCACCGGCCCCGACGTCGTCCGCGCCGTCACCGGCGAGGAGATCTCCCAGAACGGCCTCGGCGGCGCCGACGTGCACGCCGAGACCTCCGGCGTCGCGCACTTCGCGTACGACGACGAGGAGACCTGCATCTCCGAGGTGCGCTACCTCATCTCGATGCTCCCCTCCAACAACCGGGAGAACCCCCCGGTCCACGAGACCTCCGACCCCGCCGACCGGCGCTCGGACGTCCTGCTGGACCTGGTCCCCGCGGACGGCAACCGCCCGTACGACATGCACAAGGTGATCGAGGAGCTCGTCGACGAAGGCGACTTCCTGGAGATCCACGAGCGCTGGGCCCGCAACATCATCTGCGCCCTGGCCCGGCTCGACGGCCAGGTCGTCGGCATCGTCGCCAACCAGCCCGCCCACCTCGCCGGCGTCCTCGACATCGAGGCCTCCGAGAAGTCCGCGCGCTTCGTCCAGATGTGCGACGCCTTCAACATCCCGATCATCACCCTGCTGGACGTCCCCGGCTTCCTGCCGGGCGTCGACCAGGAGCACGGCGGCATCATCCGCCACGGCGCCAAGCTGCTGTACGCGTACTGCAACGCCACCGTCCCGCGGATCTCGCTGATCCTGCGCAAGGCCTACGGCGGCGCGTACATCGTCATGGACTCGCAGTCCATCGGCGCGGACATCACGTACGCCTGGCCGACGAACGAGATCGCGGTCATGGGCGCCGAGGGCGCGGCCAACGTCATCTTCCGCAAGCAGATCGCGGAGGCCGAGGACCCCGAGGCGATGCGCGCGCGCATGGTCAAGGAGTACAAGGCCGAGCTGATGCACCCGTACTACGCGGCCGAGCGCGGTCTCGTCGACGACGTCATCGACCCGGCGGAGACCCGCGAAACCCTGATCAGCGCCCTGGCGATGCTCCGCAGCAAGCACGCCGACCTGCCGTCCCGCAAGCACGGCAACCCGCCGCAGTAGTAGCGAAGGAGACCTGCCACCCATGACCACCAAGTCCGCCGACACCCTGCTGCGCGTCGAAAAGGGCAACGCCGCCCCCGAGGAGCTGGCCGCGATCACCGCGATCCTGCTGGCCCGCGCCGCGTCCGCCCCCGAGGGCCGTCCGGTGCACCGCATCGGCTCCCAGGCCCGCTGGCGCCGCCTGGAGCGCACCCCCGGCTTCCGCGCCCCGCACAGCTGGCAGGGCTAGCCGCTACGGCTCTTCCGGGACAGACCGAAAAGGCCCCCCGCACTCCTCGGAGTGCGGGGGGCCTTTCGCGCGGGCCGTGGTGCCTACCGCAGGCGGGCCATGAGGGCGTGCTCGACCAGGGTGATGAGCGCGCTCTTGGCGTCCGCGCGGTGGCGGGCGTCGGTGGTGATGATCGGGGCGTCCGGGCCGATCTGCAGGGCCTCGCGGACTTCCTCCGGCGTGTACGGCTGGTGGCCGTCGAAGCCGTTGAGGGCGATGACGAACGGCAGGCCGCTGTTCTCGAAGTAGTCCACGGCCGGGAAGCAGTCCGCCAGGCGCCGCGTGTCGACGAGGACGACGGCACCGATGGCGCCGCGGACGAGGTCGTCCCACATGAACCAGAAGCGGTCCTGTCCGGGGGTTCCGAACAGGTACAGGATGAGGTCCTGGTCCAGGGTGATGCGGCCGAAGTCCATGGCGACCGTGGTGGTCGTCTTGTCCCCGGTGTGGGTCAGATCGTCGATGCCGGCCGACGCGGACGTCATCACGGCTTCGGTGCGCAGCGGGTTGATCTCGGAGACCGCGCCGACGAACGTGGTCTTGCCCACGCCGAAGCCGCCCGCCACCACGATCTTCGCGGAGGTGGTGGAGCGAGCCGCTCCGCCGTTAGAGCTTGCGAAGTCCACTGAGCACCCTTTCGAGCAGTGTCACATCTGGCTGGCCGCCGGCAGACTCGTCGCCGCCGGGCTGGTGAATGGCGACAAGGCCCGCCTCCGCCAGGTCGGCGACGAGGATGCGGGCGACACCAAGAGGAATGGAGAGAAGTGCCGAGATCTCCGCGACGGATTTGATCTCCTGGCACAGGCGGCAGATGCGCTGGTGCTCGGGCAACTGCCCTTGCAACCGCGCGGGGTCCGCCGTGGTACTGACCAGCGCCTCGATGGCGAGCTGGTAGCGCGGCCGGGTACGGCCGCCGGTCATCGCGTACGGGCGCACCAGCGGGTTGTGCGCCTTGGGGGCCTGCTGCTGCGGACCCCGGAGGGGCTGCTGCGAGGGCCGGTGGGGCGGCTGGGCCTGCTGGGGCTGACCGTACGGCTGCTGCTGGTAGGGATTGTGCTCCGGAACCGGCCGGCTGGGAGCGGAGGGGAAATTGAAGCGGTTCTGGTCGTGCTGCCCACCCTGCGGCTGCTGCGCGCCGCCATAAGGATGTCCTCCGGGTGTTGTCACGTCTCCTCCTCCGACTCCAAGAACGCAGTACTCCCTGTGGAACCGCGCCACCGCACCCTATGGTGCGATGACGCGAAACGCACTGCCTGTTTGCTAGTTGAGAAGACTTCCCTGCAGCTCCGAGCGCAGTTCCGGGGTGAGGACACTGCCTGCTCGGTCCACGAGGAGGGCCATCTCGTAGCCCACGAGGCCGATGTCGCACTCGGGGTGCGCGAGCACCGCGAGGGACGATCCATCGGACACGGACATGAGGAAAAGGAACCCGCGGTCCATCTCCACAACGGTCTGGTTGACGGCGCCACCCTCGAAGATGCGGGAGGCTCCAGCGGTCAGCGACGTCAGACCGGAGGCCACGGCCGCCAGCTGATCGGCGCGGTCGCGCGGGAATCCGTCGGACATCGCCAGAAGAAGGCCGTCGGCGGAGACCACCACCGTGTGGGACACCCCGGGGGTGTTGTCCACGAAGTTGGTGATCAACCAGTTCAGGTTCTGTGCCGCCTGGCTCATCGGGCTCACACTAACGCTCCTGGTCATAGCTGTTACTTGACTGCTCAGAACCCGCGCTGCGTCCCTGCTGGACACCGCGCCGCAGATTGCTCAACCTGCCGCGGACGTCCTCCGGTGCGCGGGAGACCTGGGGTCCGCCCTGCGGGGTCGTCTCCGCCGCGCCCTCGACCAGGTTGGCCTTGGGCACGCGCCGAGGGAGACCGGACGGGGTGATCCCGCCCGCCTTCGGCTCACGGAGTTTGGCGGCCTGCTGCCAGCGCTCGTCGTTGTTCGAGCGCCATGCCTCGCTGCCTTCCTCGTCCCGCTCCGGGGCGGCGGGCTGCTGCTGTCGCTGCGGCCGCTGCTCGAAGAGGGATCCGGTGGACTCCGCTTCCTTCTGTGCCGGCTGCCACTGCTGCTGGCTGCCGCGGCGCGGCAGGCCCGCTCCGGTCACTTCGTGGCCGGTGTCGGCAGCGGCGCCCGGACGGTCGAAGCCTACGCGGTCCGGGGCGGGTTCGGGAGCGGACGGGGGTTCCGATTCGGTCCCGTAGCCCTGCTGGTAGCCGCCGGAGTAGGTGTTCTGCTCGGGCCATTCTGCCTGCGGGGACGGGGCTGCGTAGCCACCGTCGTACGCCGGGGCATCCTGGCGACTATCCGGGTATCCGGCTTCCGGATAGCCGTAGTCCTGCTGCGGGTACGCCTCGTAGCCCTGCTGGGGCGCGTGGGCCTGCCGGGAGTCGTACGAGGTGTCGTAGCCCTGCTCGGGCTGCTGCTCGTACCCCTGATACGGCTGGTACCCGTGCTCCGGCTGGGGTTCCGCATACTCCTGCTCGGCGAACTCGCCCTGCTGCTCCTGCCCGTAGCCCACCTGGGCTTCGAGCGCGGCCCGGCGCTCCTGCTGGGCCAGGGAACGGCCGACCGGGTTCAGCCCGGTGCCGTCGCCCTGCTCGTCGGCGCCTCTGCCCTCGTAGCGGGAGTCGTCGAAGCCCAGCTCGGCGGCCGTACGCATCGGGACGGCCTGCTGGGCCGGCTGCTGCGGGATCATCGAGGACACGGTGAAGTCGTCGTCCGGGATCCCCTCGCCACCACCACCATGGGTGATCGCGTCGGGGAGCATGACCAGCGACGTGGTGCCGGCGGCCTCGCCCGAGGGGCGCAGCTGGACCCGGATGCTGTGGCGGTCCGCCAGCCGGCCGACCACGAACAGACCCATGCGCTGGGAGATCGCGGCGTCCACGGTCGGCGGGTTGGCCAGCTTGTGGTTGATGTCCGCGAAGTCCTCGGCGGTGAGGCCGATGCCCTTGTCGTGGATCTCGACCATCACGCGGCCGTCGGGCAGACGCGTGGCGTTGACGCGGACCTTGGTCTGCGGGGAGGAGAACGTGGTGGCGTTCTCCAGGAGCTCGGCGAGCAGGTGCACGAGGTCGGTCACGGCCTGGCCGTGGATCTCGGCCTCGGAGACGCCCGAGAGCTCGATGCGCTCGTACTGCTCCACCTCGGAGGAGGCGGCGCGCAGCACGTCGACGAGGGGGACCGGCTGGTCCCAGCGGCGGCCCGGTTCCTCACCCGCGAGGATGAGGAGGTTCTCGCCGTTGCGGCGCATACGGGTGGCCAGGTGGTCCAGGCGGAAGAGGTTCTCCAGCTGGTCCGGGTCGGCCTCGTTGTTCTCCAGGTCGGTGATGAGGGTCAGCTGGCCCTCGATCAGGGACTGGTTGCGTATGGAGAGGTTCGTGAAGATCGCGTTGACGTTCCCTCGCAGGAGCGCCTGCTCGGCGGCGAGCCGGACCGCTTCCCGGTGGACCTGGTCGAAGGCGCGGGCGACCTCGCCGATCTCGTCCTGGGAGTTGATCGGGATCGGCGCGACACGGGTGTCGACCTTGCCCGGGTCGGTGCGCGAGAGCTGGTCGACGAGCATCGGCAGGCGCTGCTCGGCGACGTCGAAGGCGGCGGAACGCAGCCGGCGCATCGAGTTGCTCATCTGGCGGGCCATCATCCCGGCCAGGATGAAGGCGGCGAGCAGGGCCACGACCACGATGGCGCCGGTCCAGATGGCGTCGTTGCGGGCCTCGTCGGAGACGGCGACGGAGTCGGTCACGGCCTTGTCGAGCAGGTTCTTCTCGACCTCGCCGTAGCCCTCGAACTTGGCGGAGGCCGCGGCCTGCCAGGCCTGGGGCGTGGTGCCGCCCGCGATGACCTTGTTCTTGCTCTCGCCGCTGGCGATCGCCTCGGTCATGCCGGTGAGCGCGGAGTTGTTCACGATCGGCGGCGCCTTGAAGGGGGTGCCTGCCTGCTCGGACGCCCGCTTGGCGGCCGCGAGCTTCTCGGCGCCCTCCTGCGACCGCCGGCCCATGACCTCCTTGAGGTGGTCCACGTCTTCCTCGGTACCGGCCGCGACGTACTCGCCGATGGCGATGTCCTCGAGGTAGGCGTAGGAGGAGAAGGCGACGAGCTGGGCCTTGCGGATGTCCTCGTTCTCGTTCGGGCGCACCAGCAGGTGGGTGCCGACCGAGCGCTGGAGCGAGTTCGCCGCCTTGGCGAGTTCGATCGCGTAGACCATGCGGCCGTAGCTGGTGACGTTGCCGGTGCCCAGGCCGAGTTCGTTGGAGAACGTCATGAGGTAGTGCTGGACCAGCACGTACCCCTCTTCGGTCGGGATCGGGCCGTTCGCGCTCGGCGGGTTCTTCTTCGCCGTCTCCTGGGAGGCGTACGCCGACTGCCGGACGGCCGCGAGCTTGGGCTCCTCCTGGCGGAAGAGCTCCAGGCGGCGCGCAAGACCCGAGTTCGAGGGGAGGTCCTTCGTGGCCTTGGCGAACTTCTCCTTGGCCGCGTCGGTTGCCGCGTAGACCTTCGCGACGGCCTCACTGTTCCGGTCGCCCTTGAGGAGCGGTTCGGCCGTGAGGTCGCGCTCGTTGAGGAGGGCCTGGCCGTATTCGGCCGCTGCCTGGACGATGCGGGCCGTCTTCTCGGCGTCCTTGGCCTCGTTCCAGCGGTCGACCGAGCCCTTCACCTGGAAGCCGCCCATCACCAGTCCGACGAGGACGGGGACGAGCAGGATGGCGTTCAGCTTGGTCGGCACGCGCCAGTTGCGCGGGGAGAACCTGCTGGTGCTGCCGCTCTTCGCCGGCGGGTCGACGGGTACGTCGACGGACGACGTACCCGCACGCTGCGGCGGGGTGAAGTTGCCACGCGCGGGTTCATCCGCGGGGCTTGAGTTGCTTCGCCTCACTCGACCAACAACCTTCCGGCGGTGCTACTAGCTAGTTAGTTGAATTCCAGCACGGTTAACGGCCCTGTTCCAAACAGTTGAAATCGGCCATTCCCAGAGCCTTATGTCACGCATAAAACGGACATAAAGAGCGAGCTGCGGCAAAAATGGAGCCAGTCGTGAGCGCAGCGGCACCGCCCGACCGCGCCCTGTGTCCAAGTGGCGGCAATTCACTGTCGAAACGTTATGAACCGAGAGGGCGGGCCGTGTCCTATGACACAGCCCGCCCTCTCACCTTGTGAAGAACCCGTGGTACTTGAGTGGTGCCCCTTGAGCCCCGTTGCCCGAGTCGTGTTACTTGAGTCGGGCCATGAGGGCGTGCTCGACGAGCGTGATGAGCGCGCTCTTGGCGTCCGCGCGGTGGCGGGCGTCGGTGGTGATGATCGGGGCGTCCGGGCCGATCTGCAGGGCTTCGCGGACTTCTTCGGGGGTGTAGGGCTGGTGTCCCTCGAAGCCGTTGAGGGCCACGACGAACGGCAGCCCGCTGTTCTCGAAGTAGTCGACCGCGGGGAAGCAGTCGGCGAGCCGGCGGGTGTCGACGAGCACGATGGCACCGATGGCGCCGCGGACGAGGTCGTCCCACATGAACCAGAAGCGGTCCTGTCCGGGGGTACCGAACAGGTACAGGATGAGGTCCTGGTCCAGGGTGATGCGGCCGAAGTCCATGGCGACCGTGGTGGTCGTCTTGTCCCCGGTGTGGGTCAGGTCGTCGATGCCGGCGGACGCGGACGTCATCACGGCTTCGGTGCGCAGCGGATTGATCTCCGAGACGGCCCCGACGAACGTGGTTTTGCCCACGCCGAACCCGCCCGCCACCACGATCTTCGCGGAGGTGGTGGAGCGGGCGGTTCCGCCGTTAGAGCTTGCGAAGTCCACTGAGCACCCTTTCGAGCAGCGTTACATCCGGCGTGCCGCCGGCCTCTCCATTGCCCGGCTGGTGGATGGCCACCATTCCGGCCTCGGCCAGGTCGGCGACGAGGATCCGGGCGACACCGAGCGGCATCGACAGCAGTGCGGAGACCTCCGCGACCGACTTGACCTCGCGGCACAGCGTGCAGATGCGCTGGTGCTCGGGAAGCAGGCCGGACAGGTGCATCGGATCGGCCGTGGTGCTGACCAGCGCCTCTATGGCGAGCTGGTAGCGGGGCCGGGTCCGGCCGCCGGTCATCGCGTACGGGCGAACGAGCGGCTGATCGCCTTCCGAGTACGAATCACCGTACGAATCGGAGTAGGCGGGGGGCGGGGTCATTGATCCTCCGGGCTGGACAGCAGTGGTCAGCGTGCCGTCTGACGGGGCGGCCGGTGGGGGGACGGTATGACGGCCTGACGGTGGTACTGGGTTCCGGGGCGGTCCCCCGGTCCCCCGGCCGGAAGTACCGTCCGGCCGGGAGATGTGGCGTCAGATGAGCAGGCTTCCCTGCAGCTCCGCGCGCAGGTCCGGGGTGAGGACGCTGCCGGCGCGGTCCACGAGGAGGGCCATCTCGTAGCCGACGAGGCCGATGTCGCACTCGGGGTGCGCGAGCACGGCCAGGGAGGATCCGTCCGAGACGGACATGAGGAAGAGGAATCCCCGGTCCATCTCGACCACGGTCTGGTTGACGGCGCCGCCCTCGAAGATGCGGGAGGCTCCTGCGGTCAGCGACGTCAGACCGGAGGCCACGGCCGCCAGCTGATCGGCGCGGTCCCGGGGGAAGCCTTCGGACATCGCCAGAAGGAGGCCGTCGGCGGAGACCACCACCGTGTGGGACACCCCGGGGGTGTTGTCCACGAAGTTGGTGATCAACCAGTTCAGGTTCTGTGCCGCCTGGCTCATCGAACTCAACTAACGCTCCTGCTGGTAAGTGGGGTCGATGTGGTAACTGCCGGTCGCCGGGCCGTTGTTGCCGGCCTGACGGCCCTGCTGGATACCCCGTCGGAGGTTGGTCAGACGGCCGCGGACGTCGTCCGGCGCTCGCGAGACCTGCGGGCCCGACTGTGCGTCGGACTGCTGCTGCGCGGTGCCGGCCACGAGGTTCGCCCGTGGTACTCGGCGGGGCAGCCCCGAGGTGGTGATGCCGCCGGCGGCGGGCTGGCGCACGCGCTCGGCCTGCCGCATCAGCTCGTCGTTCGGCGAGGACCGCCAGCTGACGGTCGGCGAGCTGCCGGTCGTCGCCTGGGCGGACTCGGCCGCGGGCTCCTGGCCGCGCTGCGGCAGCGGCTGCTGCAGGCGCTGCTGGGGAGCCGGAGCCGGGGCGGACTGCTGCGGCTGCTGGGGAACCGGCGCCTGACCGGAGGGCTGCGGGCCCTCCTGGTGGAACCAGTTCGACTCCAGCGTGTCGAAGATCGGGCTGCGCTCGTTGCCGGTGCTCGGGGCCGGCGGCAGTGCCTCCGGCTGGTGGGCCTGCGGCAGCTGCGGAGCCTGCGGCTGCTGGGGGGCGAATCCGCCGACACCGGGACCGCCGGGCCGCGGGGCCTGGAAGTCCGGACGGGCGAACTGGCCCGTGGTGGACGGATCCGCCGCACCGCGCGGCTGCGGGCGCTCGAACTGGCCGGTGGTGCTGTTGCCGGCCGGCGGGCGCGGGGCGTTGAAGTCCGGACGGGGGAACTCGGCCGTCGAACCGGGGCCCGAGAGCTCGTCGTGGCCGCGCGGGACCTCGTGGCCGCCGTGGCGCGCCTGGTCGGCGCCCCAGCTGGTGGTCTGCGGGATCCCGGCGGGGCCGCCGCCCGCACCCGGAAGCTCCGGACGCGCGGCGCCACCGCGCGGCGGCAGCTGCGGCCGGGCGCCGCGCGGAGCCGGGGCGGCGGGCGCCTGGGCCGAGGGGACCGGGCCGGTCGGGGCGGGCTGCTGCTGCGGGGGCTGCGGGCGCTCGAAGCCGTTGCCCTGCGGGAATCCGCCCTGGCCGGAGGCCGTGGGCGCGGGCATCGGACGGGAGCCGGGACCGCCGGCCGGACCGCGGCCCGGCAGTGGGGAACCGCCGCCGAACGCGCTGTCGCCGAAGCCGCCCTGGCCCTGGGAGGTCGGGGCGCCCGGCATGCCGGTCATACCCGCACCGCCCTGCGGACGCGCGCTCGGGCCGCCTTGCTGCGGACGTGCACCGGGACCGCCCTGCGGGCCCTGCTGACCGGGGGCGCCGTCGCGTCCCGGCAGCGCGGCACGCTGGCCGCCGCCGGAGACCTGGCCGCGCTGCTGGCCGGCGCCGACGGGCTGGCGTGCGCCGCCGCCCGGGACCGCACCCTGCGCGGAAGCACCCGGCATGCCCTGCGGAGCGCCGGAGCCCGGACCGCCGGGACCACCCGGACCGCCCTGGCCCGGCATCGGACCCGGCTTCTTGCCGCCCTGGGCGACGTCCACCGGCAGCATGACGAGGGCCGTCGTACCACCCGAGTCGGACGGGCGCAGCTGGATGCGGATGCCGTGTCGCAGGGACAGGCGGCCGACCACGAACAGGCCCATGCGGCGGGAGACGGAGACGTCCACGGTCGGCGGCGAGGCGAGCCGCTCGTTGATCGCGGCGAGGTCCTCGGGGGAGAGGCCGATGCCGGTGTCGTGGATCTCGACGAGCACGCGCCCGTCGGGCAGCGCGTGACCGGTGACCTTGACCTTGGTCTGCGGGGAGGAGAACGAGGTGGCGTTCTCCAGCAGCTCGGCGAGGAGGTGCACGAGGTCGTTGACGACGCGGCCGGCGACGTCGGTGCCGGGCACCGACGCGAGTTCGATGCGCTCGTACTGCTCCACCTCGGACGCGGCGGCACGGAGCACGTCGACGAGCGGGACGGGGCGGGTCCACCGGCGGCCCGGCTCCTCGCCCGCGAGGACGAGGAGGTTTTCGCCGTTACGGCGCATACGGGTCGCGAGGTGGTCGAGCTTGAAGAGCGAGGACAGCTGGTCCGGGTCGGCCTCGCGCGACTCCAGCTCGGAGATGAGCGAGAGCTGGCGCTGGATGAGGCCCTGCGAACGGCGCGAGAGGTTGGTGAACATCGCGTTGACGTTGCCCCGGAGGAGGGCCTGCTCGGCGGCGAGGCGGACGGCCTCGCGGTGCACGTCGTCGAAGGCCGCGGCCACCTGGCCGATCTCGTCGCGGGTGTGCAGGCCGACCGACTCCACGGACGTGTCCACGTCCTGCGGGTCCGACTCGGACAGCTGCTTGACGAGCTCCGGCAGTCGGTCCTGGGCGACCCGGGTCGCGGTGTCCTGCAGGCGGCGCAGCGAGCGGATCATCGACCGCGCCATGACGAAGGCACCGACGAGGGAGACGCCGAGGACGAGCAGGATCAGGGCACCGTTGATGATGGCGTCCTGCTGCGAGGAGTTCTTGAGCTCGCGGGCCTTCTGCTCCATGTCCTCGAGCAGGGTCAGCTCGATGACCTTCATGGCCTGGAGCTTGGTGTCGTCTGCGTCGTACCAGTCCATCCAGGACCGGTTCTTCTCCTTGCCGAACTGCCCCTGGGTGCTCAGGACGCGGCGCGCGTAGTGGTCGGCGGTGCCGATCTCCGTGTTGCCGTCGCCGAGCGCCGCGAGGAGTTCCTCGGGCTTGCCCTGGTAGACGAGTTCGAAGGTCTTCTTCGACTGGCTCTCGCCGCGGAGCGCGGAGAGGGCGTACAGGCGGTCGTTCTCGGTGAGCGTGCCCGCGCGCTCGCTGCTCTCGGGGAGCGAGGCGGCGATGACGGCGCGCTGGATCGAGGCGTACTCCTTGGCGGAGGAGAAGGCCGCCAGGGCACGCGTACGCTTGATCATCTCCGGGCTGGAGGTGGCCTGCGCCATGTCCTGGGAGAGCGAGAGCAGCGAGACGATCAGCGCGTTGTACTCGGTGACGGTCTGCTGGGCGCCGTTCTGGTACGCCTTCTTGCGGATTTCCTCGATGCCGGTGAGCTGGCGGCCGATCTGCAGGATGTTGTTGCGGATCGACTTGAGGGTCTCGTCCTTGTCCTCCGCACTGTCGACCTTGTCGGTCGCGGCCTGGAAGGCCTTGGCGGCGGCGTCGGTCTGGTCGCGTACGCCCGTGACGAGGCTGTTGGGCTTGCCCGACTTGTCGACCGACAGCGGACCCGCCGACTTGTCCCGCTCCTCCTGGAGCATGGCGGCCAGGTTGGTGGCCTGCCGGGTCATCGTCGTGAGCAGCTGCATGTGCTCCAGCTGGTCGATGTCGTTGAGCGAGTCGTTGATGCGGAAGCCACCGAGCGTGGTGGCGGCGACGACCGGCAGGGTCAGCAGCGACACGAGTCGCGTGCTGATGCGCCAGTTCTGCATGGCGAATCGCGAACCGGGCCCGCTCGGGGCCTTCGGTATCGCCACGTCCTTGCCGGCCGGCTCTTCGCTCTTCGTCTTGCCCCGGGGCTTGAGGCGCGCCTTCGCCTTCACCGCGTTCACCGTGGTGGAGGAGTCGGGGCCTGCGCCTTCGGCAGCCGGCCCGCGGTTCTGGGCGTGCTGGGGCGAGGAGCCACGGTCGGTCCCGCCGCGCGGCTCCTGCTCCGCCGCAGCGCTGCCATCCCTCTTGAATCGTCCCTGCACTAGCGTCGCAACCTCTGGACCAGGCGTCCCGCCGGGCGACCGGTGGGACGGTGTCGAGTCGTGGGGCATTTCGGCCCCATGGTGGTCGTCGGTGACCGGCGCGTCTCCCTCTCCTTGCCGCCGCGCGCGGCGCTGTGTCGCGCCACCTGCGCGCCGGCTGTTCCCGCGGCGGTCCCGCGAATTCCAGCACAGTGGCGGATCTCCAACAAGGTGCGCGTGTCGGCCTGCAGCGGCGATCACGGAATGCGATGAGGGGATTACGCGATGTGGTCCGCCTTTCGGGACGAACCGGACTTACGTCGACCAAACGCGGTGGCTGGCAAGGTGTCCCAGTCGAGATGATCAGGAGCGGAATGGCTGATTCAGTGGCGCAATGTCCGTTTCGCCACCCGAAATTGACTGCCGGTTATGCCCGTATTGCCGGGTCGTAGGTGAGCAAACTCACACAGCCGTGGCCATTACTTCCCGGTTGGGCCGGGGAATCGGATGTTTAGCCTTGCCCTTTACAGGGTTGAAGGATCCGACAACCCCCCACCCGACAACCGAGCCGAGGGCCCGAAACACCGTGAAGACGACGATGATGTTCCGCAACATAGCCAACCCCCGCCGCACCACCCTCGCGCACCTCAAGGACGCCGAAGAGCTGCAGGCGATCGAGGCTCCGGAGCACCCCGTCGAGCTGCCCGCCCAGACCGCGAACCCGCGCCGCACGATCCTGATGGACGCGCCGGTCGCCGCCGCGCAGTAAGCCACTCGGCAAAAGGAGCGCGAAGCGCCGCTGCCCGCCGCGTTAGCCTGGACACGCAGACTCCAGCCAGCGGAAATACAGAGGGGCAGACGCAACACGTGCGCATCGCCAGGTTCTCCATCGACGGCAATGTCGCGTTCGGCGCGGTCGAGGGCAGCACTGCCCCCGGCGCCGAGGGTGAGCTCGTCCTCGACATCATCAAGGGCATCCCGTTCGCGGACTTCGAGCTCTCGGGCACGAAGGTCCCGCTGAACAAGGTCCGGCTGCTGCCGCCCGTGCTCCCGAACAAGGTCGTGGCCATCGGCCGCAACTACGCGGAGCACGCGGCGGAGCTCGGAAACCAGGTCCCGGACGCGCCGATCACCTTCTTCAAGCCCTCCACCTCGGTGGTCGGCCCGGGCGACCCGATCACGTACCCCTCCTTCTCCCAGGACCTCCACCACGAGGCGGAGCTCGCCGTGGTCATCGGCCGCATGTGCCGAGAGGTCCCGAAGGAGCGCGTCAAGGACGTGATCCTCGGCTACACCTGCGCCAACGACGTCACCGCGCGCGATGTCCAGCAGCGCGAGAAGCAGTGGGCCCGGGCCAAGGGCTTCGACAGCGCCTGCCCCCTCGGCCCCTGGATCGAGACCGATCTGGACCCGAGCGACCTGACCATCCAGTGCACCGTCAACGGCGAACAGCGCCAGCTCGGCCGCACCAGCGACATGGTCCGCTCCATCGAGGACCTGATCGTCCACATCACCGAGGCCATGACGCTGCTCCCGGGCGACGTCATCCTCACGGGGACCCCGGCCGGAGTCGGCCCCCTCAACGTCGGCGACGAGGTCGCCGTCACCATCGAAGGCATCGGCACTCTCACCAACAAGGTGATCAAGCGTGGCTAACGCGAACTCCCCCAAGCTCTCGACTTCGCTCGAACAGGGGGTACCCCCGCGCGTACGTTTCTGTCCCTCCCCGACCGGCAACCCCCACGTGGGCCTGGTCCGGACCGCCCTCTTCAACTGGGCGTTCGCCCGCCACCACGGCGGTACGTTCGTCTTCCGCATCGAGGACACCGACGCGGCGCGCGACTCCGAGGAGTCGTACGACCAGCTGCTCGACTCGCTGCGCTGGCTCGGCTTCACCTGGGACGAGGGCCCCGAGGTCGGCGGCCCGCACGCCCCGTACCGCCAGTCCGAGCGCATGGACATCTACGCGGACGTCGCCCAGCGCCTGCGCGACGGCGGGTACGCGTACGACTGCTACTGCACGACCGAGGAGCTGGACGCGCGCCGCGCCGCCGCCCGCGCCGCCGGCAAGCCCTCCGGCTACGACGGCCACTGCCGCGAGCTGACCCAGGTGCAGCTGGAGGCGTACCAGGGCGAGCACCGCCCCTCGATCGTCCGCTTCCGGATGCCCGACGAGCCGATCACCTTCACCGACCTGGTCCGCGGCGAGCTGACCTTCACCCCGGAGAACGTGCCGGACTTCGGCATCCTGCGGGCCAACGGCGCGCCGCTCTACACGCTCGTCAACCCGGTCGACGACGCGCTGATGCAGATCACGCACGTGCTCCGCGGAGAGGACCTGCTGTCCTCCACCCCGCGCCAGATCGCGCTGTACAAGGCGCTGATGGAGATCGGCGTCGCCACGGACGTCCCGCAGTTCGGCCACCTGCCGTACGTGATGGGCGAGGGCAACAAGAAGCTCTCCAAGCGCGACCCCGAGTCCTCGCTCAACCTGTACCGCGAGCGCGGCTTCCTCCCCGAGGGTCTGCTGAACTACCTCTCGCTCCTCGGCTGGTCCTTCTCCAAGGACCAGGACGTCTTCTCGATCGAGGAGATGGTGGCGAAGTTCGACATCGACGGCGTGAACGCCAACCCGGCGCGCTTCGACCTCAAGAAGGCCGAGTCGATCAACGGCGACCACATCCGCCTCCTCGACCCCAAGGCCTTCGCGGACGCCTGCACCCCCTGGCTCCAGGCCCCGCACGCCAACTGGGCGCCCGAGGACTTCGACGCCGAGGCCTGGGCGGCCATCGCGCCGTACGCCCAGACCCGCGTCACGGTCCTCTCCGACATCACGGCCAACGTCGACTTCCTGTTCCTGAAGGAGCCGGTCGAGGACCAGGCGTCGTGGGACAAGGCGATGAAGGGCGAGCCCGCGGCCCTGCTGACCACGGCGCGCGCCAACCTGGAGGCGGCCGACTGGTCGGACCCGGAGTCCCTCAAGCAGGCCGTCCTGACCGCCGGCGAGGCCCACGGCCTCAAGCTCGGCAAGGCCCAGGCCCCGGTCCGCGTGGCCGTCACCGGCCGCACGGTCGGCCTGCCGCTCTTCGAGTCCCTCCAGATCCTGGGCAAGGAGCGCTCGCTGTCCCGCATCGACGCGGCCCTGGCGAAGCTCGCCGCCTAGGCGGCGCCCGTACGTACGTCCCTCAGGGGGCGGCAGCCGGAACCCCGGCCGCCGCCCCCTGACACGTGTCGCGGGCCGTGGACATCGGCAAAACCTGGAGGCGGCGCCGCGATATGTCGTAGCGTCGGACGTATGCCGATCCGCGCCGTGCTGTGGGACATCGACGACACCCTGTTCGACTACACCGGGGCGGACAGCGCCGGCCTCGCGCGCCGGCTCACCGAGGAGGGCATCGCGGAGCGGTACGGGTCCCCGCAGGAGGCGCTCGCGCTGTGGCGGGAGATCACCACCCGGCACTGGGACCGCTTCGCCGCCGGCGAGGTGACCTTCCAGGAGCAGCGCCGCGACCGCGTACGGGACTTCCTCGGCGAGCCCGGGATGGGCCCTGCCGAGGCCGACGACTGGTTCGACCGGTACGTCGTGCACTACAAGGCCGCCTGGACCCTGTTCCCCGACGTCGTGCCCGTACTGGACGCCCTGGCGGGCGATTACCGGCACGGGGTGCTCTCCAACTCCTCCACGGCCAACCAGGACCCGAAGCTGCGCCATCTCGGCCTGCGCGAGCGCTTCGAGGTGCTGGTCTGCGCAGCGGAACTGGGCGTCAGCAAGCCGGAGGCGCAGGCCTTCCTCGCCGCCTGCGAGGCACTCGGACTGCCGCCGGGCGAGGTCGCGTACGTGGGGGACCAGCCGGAGATCGACGCGCGCGGCGCCCGCGACGCCGGCCTGACCGCGGTCTGGCTCGACCGGGACGGAGAGCGCGGGCCGGGCCCCGAGGGCGTGCACCGGATCGCCGGTCTCGCCGGGCTCCCTGAGCTGCTGGCCTCGGATACCCGTTTTGGAGCACGGTCAGGCATCCGGTAATGTTCTTTCTGCGCCGCCGGAGCGGGCCGAAAGGCCGGACGGAGGCGCCACTCGAAAGAAAAGCCCCCCAGGGGGTTGACTTTCGGTGGGGTATAGTGTAATTGGCAACACGAGGGTTTCTGGTTCCCTTATTCTAGGTTCGAGTCCTGGTACCCCAGCGCAGTGCAGTAGTAACGCAGTGCTTTGCCCCCGTTGTGTAGCGGCCTAGCACGCCGCCCTCTCAAGGCGGTAGCGCCGGTTCGAATCCGGTCGGGGGTACAGATCCTTCCCGCAAGGTCTCCATTGGGTAGCTCCCGGACGTCTTGATGCAGGATCGCTAGGGCCCCCGTTGTGTAGCGGCCTAGCACGCCGCCCTCTCAAGGCGGTAGCGCCGGTTCGAATCCGGTCGGGGGTACTGGTCTGGTATAGACCACATTGGGCTATGGTGTAATTGGCAACACGAAGGTTTCTGGTTCCTTTGTTCTAGGTTCGAGTCCTGGTAGCCCAGCGCAGTACAGAGCAAGCCCCCGTTGTGTAGCGGCCTAGCACGCCGCCCTCTCAAGGCGGTAGCGCCGGTTCGAATCCGGTCGGGGGTACGCACGGAAGAGGCCCTCCGCGTTCATCGCGGAGGGCCTCTTCGCTGTTCCCGTACTCACCCCGACGCCGGCCCCGGCCCCCTACAAGTGCGGGCCCGGAGGCGCGTGTTCGGACGTGTGCGGCGTCGTACGCGCCCCCGGGCCCGGGGGGAGTGGGGGGAAGGCCTGCGGCCGGGGAGGTGTCAGCCGGAGCGGCGCAGGGCCTCCGACAGGCGGGCGGCCGCGTCGATGACGGCCTGGGCGTGCATCCGGCCCGGGTGGCGGGTCAGGCGCTCGATCGGCCCGGAGACCGAGACGGCGGCCACGACACGGTTCGAGGGCCCGCGCACCGGCGCCGAGACGGACGCCACGCCGGGCTCCCGCTCGCCGATCGACTGCGCCCAGCCGCGGCGTCGTACGCCCGACAGGGCCGTCGCCGTGAAGCGCGCGCCCTGCAGCCCGCGGTGGAGCCGCTCGGGCTCCTCCCAGGCCATCAGGATCTGCGCGGCCGAGCCCGCCTTCATCGGGAGCGTCGAGCCCACCGGGACGGTGTCCCGCAGACCCGACAGCCGCTCGGCGGCCGCCACGCAGATGCGCATGTCTCCCTGACGGCGGTAGAGCTGCGCGCTCTCGCCCGTCACGTCACGGAGGTGGGTGAGTACCGGTCCCGCCGTGGCCAGCAGGCGGTCCTCGCCGGCCGCGGCGGCGAGCTCCGCCAGCCGCGGTCCGAGGATGAACCGGCCCTGCATGTCCCTCGCCACCATCCGGTGGTGTTCCAGTGCCACGGCCAGGCGATGTGCCGTGGGTCGTGCGAGCCCTGTCGCCGCGACCAGCCCGGCGAGGGTGGCCGGACCGGACTCCAGTGCGCTCAATACCAGAGCTGCCTTGTCGAGAACGCCGACGCCGCTAGAGTTGTCCATGAAACGATATTCGCGTCTCACACTGTGAAACGCAAGTTCAATTTTTCCAAGAACCAGCGAGTCTGTATGTACGGGTCCACGAACCACTGGGTCCGGGACGGTGAGCCGGAGGGAAAGCGATGGGTAGGACACTCGCGGAGAAGGTCTGGGACGACCATGTCGTCCGGCGCGCCGAGGGCGAGCCCGACCTCCTCTTCATTGATCTGCACCTGCTGCACGAGGTGACCAGCCCCCAGGCCTTCGAGGGCCTGCGCCAGGCCGGCCGCAAGGTCCGGCGGCTGGACCTCACCATCGCCACCGAGGACCACAACACCCCCACGCTGGACATCGACAAGCCCATCGCCGACCCGGTCTCCCGGGCCCAGCTGGAGACGCTGCGGGCGAACTGCGCCGAGTTCGGGGTACGCCTGCACTCCCTGGGCGATGTCGAGCAGGGCGTCGTCCACGTGGTGGGACCGCAGCTGGGCCTGACCCAGCCGGGCACCACCGTGGTCTGCGGTGACTCGCACACCTCCACGCACGGCGCCTTCGGCGCGCTGGCCTTCGGCATCGGCACCAGCCAGGTCGAGCACGTGCTGGCCACCCAGACGCTGCCGCTGGCCCGCCCGAAGACCATGGCCATCACCGTCACCGGCGAGCTGGCCGAGGGCGTCACCGCCAAGGACCTGATCCTGGCGATCATCGCGAAGATCGGCACCGGCGGCGGCCAGGGCTACATCCTGGAATACCGCGGCGAGGCCATCGAGAAGCTCTCGATGGAAGCGCGGATGACCATCTGCAACATGTCGATCGAGGCCGGCGCCCGGGCGGGCATGATCGCCCCCGACCGGACCACCTTCGACTACCTGAAGGGCCGCGACCACGCCCCCGAGGGCGAGGACTGGGACGCGGCGGTCGCGTACTGGCAGACCCTGCGCACCGACGAGGACGCGGTCTTCGACGCCGAGGTCGTCATCGACGGCGCCACGCTGTCGCCGTTCGTCACCTGGGGCACCAACCCGGGCCAGGGCGCGCCGCTGTCGGCGAACGTCCCCGACCCGGCTTCGTACGAGGACGCTTCGGAGCGCCACGCCGCCGAAAAGGCCCTGGAGTACATGGGGTTGACGGCCGGGCAGCCGCTGCGGGACATCAAGGTCGACACCGTCTTCGTAGGTTCGTGCACCAACGGCCGTATCGAGGACCTGCGCGCCGTCGCCGGCATCATCGAGGGCCGCAAAGTCGCCGACGGCGTACGGATGCTGGTCGTCCCGGGCTCCGTCCGGGTCGCCCTGCAGGCGGTGGAGGAGGGCCTGGACAAGGTCTTCAAGGAGGCCGGGGCCGAATGGCGGCACGCGGGCTGCTCGATGTGCCTGGGCATGAACCCCGACCAACTGGCCCCCGGTGAGCGCTCCGCGTCCACCTCCAACCGCAACTTCGAGGGCCGGCAGGGCAAGGGCGGTCGGACCCACCTGGTCTCCCCGCAGGTGGCCGCCGCCACCGCGGTGCTGGGCCATCTGGCCTCGCCCGCCGACCTGTCCGACGCCACCGCGACCGCCGGAGTCTGAACCATGGAAGCCTTCACCACCCACACCGGCCGGGCCGTCCCGCTGCGCCGCAGCAACGTGGACACCGACCAGATCATCCCGGCCCACTGGCTGAAGAAGATCACCCGCGACGGGTTCGAGGACGGGCTCTTCGAGGCCTGGCGCAAGGACCCCGAGTTCGTCACGAACCGCCCCGAGCGCCAGGGCGCGACCGTGCTGGTCGCCGGTCCCGACTTCGGCACCGGCTCCTCGCGCGAGCACGCCGTCTGGGCCCTGCAGAACTTCGGGTTCAAGACAGTCATCTCCTCCCGCTTCGCCGACATCTTCCGCGGCAACTCGCTGAAAAACGGTCTGCTGACCGTGGTCCTGCCGCAGGAGACCGTCGACCGGCTGTGGGAGCTGACCGAGGCCGACCCGACCGCCGAGGTGACGGTCGACCTGGTCGCCCGCCAGGTCCGCGCGGCAGGCATCGAGGCGGAGTTCGAACTCGACGACAACGCCCGCTGGCGCCTGCTGGAGGGTCTGGACGACATCTCGCTCACCCTTCAGAACGAAGCGGACATCGACACGTACGAAAGCGCCCGACCGAGCTTCAAGCCGCGCACGATTAGGGCCTGATTCCAGCCTGATCAGCGCTTATTCACCTATGGGTGATCACATCGACAACACTGTGCCCCCCGCCTTCGGGCGGGGGGCACAGCCGTGTGTTGAGGCCCCGTGAGGCGACAACTCGCCCCAGATGGCACAATCTGTGCATGGAACGCGACAGTCAACTTGAGCTCTACGAACTCGTCGCGGACCGGCTGAAAGAAGCACACACAAGGGTGCGCACACTGCAAGTCCCGGAGGGCGTAAGGATGGCGCTGTCCCGGAAGCTGTTGGTCGTCACGGCCGCGGCGAAGCACGATCTCGCCGATGCGGCAAGGCGCCTGGACAGGTTGATGAAGGACCTCGACGAGGGTCGATTCCCTGAAGGCGACTGATGCGAAGGAACTCCGTAACGACCTACACCGTTGCGGCACTAGGGTGATTAGCCCGTTTCGTGTTTGATTTGCGGTATATATCCGCCTAACGTGCGAAATAAGCTTGAACACATTCGTTCTGGCGAAGTCTCCGAAGGGGAAGACGTGAACAAGGCGCAGCTCGTAGAAGCGATTGCCGACAAGCTGGGCGGCCGCCAGCAGGCCGCGGACGCTGTCGACGCGGTACTGGACGCGATGGTCCGCGCTGTGGTCGCGGGCGACCGGGTCTCGGTCACGGGCTTCGGCTCGTTCGAGAAGGTCGACCGCCCGGCCCGCTACGCCCGCAACCCGCAGACGGGTGAGCGCGTCCGGGTCAAGAAGACCTCTGTTCCCCGCTTCCGCGCGGGCCAGGGCTTCAAGGACCTGGTCGCGGGCACCAAGAAGCTGCCCAAGGGCGGCGAGGTGTCGGTGAAGAAGGCGCCCAAGGGCAGCCTCTCCGGCGGTGCTTCCGCGACGGTCAAGAAGGCCGTGGCCAAGAAGGCCACGACCGCCAAGAAGGCGGCGGCGAGGACCACGGTCGCCAAGAAGACCACCGCGAAGAAGGTCGTCGCCAAGAAGGTGGTCGCCAAGACCGCCGCGGCGAAGAAGACCACGGCGACGGCCAAGAAGACCACCGCCACCGCCAAGAAGGCCGCGGCGACGGCGAAGAAGACCACCGCCACCGCCAAGAAGACGGCTCCGGCGGCCAAGAAGGCCACCGCGAAGACCACGGCGCCCGCCAAGAAGACGACGGCGCGCAAGACCACCGCGAAGAAGACCACGGCCCGCAAGAAGTAAGGCCACGAGTCACACACGCCGGGCCGGCTTCCCCCTCCTGGGGAAGCCGGCCCGCGGTGCTGTCCGCGCTGTCCGTGCAGGTCAGAAGGGTCGCGGCGGTGAGGTCAGAAGGTCTGCAGGGTGACCAGCGTGATCCGCAGGGCCGGGCCCTCGCCGTCCGTCTCGATCCGGACCCGCTGCCCGGGCCGCAGCAGCCGCAGGCCGCCCGCCTCGAAGGCCGGGGCCTCGAAGGGCACCGGGGTGCCGTCGTCCAGCAGCACACTGCCGCTGCGGGTCTGGGAGTCGTACGTGTACGCGGTCGCCTGCATACGGGCACTGTATCGGGCCGTGTGACGGCCCACCCCGAGGGCGAGGGCCGTCCGCAGATCCGCTCCCGTGTCCACGTCCCGGCGTACGCTCTCGACGTCCGCGAGGGCTATTTCCGCAGCTCCCGAAGCCGAATGACGGGCCCGTGACGGACCTCCGAACGAGGGTGTCAATTCCACGTCCGGCGCAGCGGAAAGCAGCGTCGTGCCGATTCCCGCCGCGTCCGCCAGAAATGCCCGGGGAAATACGGATGCGGCTTCGAGCACGCGTAGCAATTCCGGCGGCCGCAGTGCGGGCAGATCCGCGTTCATCGCTGCCACCGCCGCCCCCGGCCGGGCCCTGCGTATCTCCCGCGCCCCGTGGGCCAGCGCCGCGTTGAGTCCGGCGGCCGGGGCGTCCGGCACGATCCGCGCCCCCAGCCGCGCCAGTTCCCTTCCGGCCTCGGCGTCGTCCGTGACGACCACCACATCCGCCACCGCCGCGCAGGCCAGCGCCCCCGCCACGGTGTCCTGCGCGAAGGCCAGCGCGAGCCCGGGGCGGGATGCGCCCACGGCCGCCGCGAGACGGCTCTTGGCCACCGCCAGGGGCTTCAACGGGACCACCAGACTCCAGACCGCGTTCGTGGCGGACCCCCCTTCCCTCCGGTGCGCGTCCGTCCATGCGTGGACCATGGCCGGGTCATGGCCTGGTCATGCGTCGGCCCATTGTCGCCTCTGCCCGGTCGGCCCGTAGGTCCGGTGCTCCGGGCGGGGCGTACGGTGTTCTCGACAGAGACCGGACCTGAGGCCACACTTGTCCGGCCGACCAGGTGCCCAGCCGCGCACCGGTCCTAGAGGAAGGTGTCCGAGTGTCCCGCCGCAGAATCGGCTTCTGGTACCGCCTGGCGGCGGTCATCGCAAAACCGCCGCTGGTGGTGCTCTTCAAGCGGGACTGGCGGGGAATGGATCACATTCCGGCCGGCGGCGGGTTTATCACGGCGGTCAATCACAACTCGTATCTGGACCCGCTCTCCTACGCGCACTTCCAGTACAACACCGGCCGGGTGCCCCGATTGCTCGCCAAGGCGGCCCTCTTCAAGGTCCCCATTGTCGGCGCGATCCTGCGCGGCTCCGGCCAGATCCCGGTCTACCGCGAGACCACCAACGCCCTGGACGCATTCCGGGCCGCCGTGGACGCGATCGAGCGCGGCGAATGCGTGGCCTTTTATCCGGAAGGCACCCTCACCCGCGATCCGGACATGTGGCCGATGGCCGGCAAGACCGGCGCGGCGCGGGTGGCGCTGATGACCAGGGCGCCGGTCATTCCGGTGGCCCAGTGGGGCGCGAACCTCGCGATGCCGCCCTACGCCAAGGAGGACAAGGTCCGCCTGTTCCCGCGCAAGACCCTCCAGGTACTGGCCGGACCCCCCGTGGACCTCTCCGAGTTCTACGACCTGGAGCCCACCCCGGACGTGCTCAAGGAGGTCACCGAGACCATCATGGCGGCCATCACGGAGCTGCTGGAGGAGCTGCGCGGCGAGAAGGCGCCGGAGCAGCCGTACGACCACCGCAAGGCCAGGCTGGAACAGCGGCGCAAGGCCGCGGGGGAGGACCTGAAGTGACACGTCCCGTGAAGGCAGCCGTCTTCGGAACCGGCTCCTGGGGCACGGCCTTCGGCATGGTGCTCGCCGACGCAGGCTGCGAGGTGACCCTGTGGGGCCGCCGCCGCGAGGTCGTCGACGCCATCAACACCGGCCGGACCAACCCGGACTACTTCCCGGACGTCGAACTCCCCGCGAACATGCGCGCCACCACCGACCCGGCCGAGGCCGCGGCCGGCGCCGACTACGCGGTCCTCGCCATCCCCTCCCAGACCCTGCGCGGCAACCTCGCCGAATGGGCCCCGCTGCTGCCCGCCGACGCCGTGCTCGTCTCCCTGATGAAGGGCATCGAACTCGGCAGCGCCAAGCGCATGAGCGAGGTCATCGAGGAGGTCGCCAAGGTCCCCGCCGAGCGCGTCGCCGTCGTCACCGGCCCCAACCTGGCCCGCGAGATCGCCGCCCGGCAGCCGGCCGCCGCCGTCGTCGCCTGCTCCGACGAGGCCGTCGCGCAGCGCCTCCAGGCGGCTTGCCACACCCCGTACTTCCGCCCGTACACGAGCACCGACGTCATCGGCTGCGAGCTGGGCGGCGCCGTCAAGAACGTCATCGGCCTCGCCGTCGGCATCGCGGACGGCATGGGACTGGGCGACAACACCAAGGGCTCCCTCATCACCCGGGGCCTCGCCGAAGCGACCCGGCTGGGCCTGGCCATGGGGGCCGACCCGCTCACCTTCTCCGGTCTCGCGGGCCTCGGCGACCTCGTCGCCACCTGCTCCTCGCCGCTCTCCCGGAACCACACCTTCGGCACCAACCTCGGCCGCGGAATGACGCTGGAGGAGACCATCGCGGTCACCAAGCAGACCGCCGAGGGCGTCAAGTCCTGCCAGTCGGTGGCCGATCTGGCCCGCCGCCACGGGGTGGACATGCCGATCACCGACACCGTGGTCGACATCGTCCACCACGGCAAGCCGCCGCTGGTCGCGCTGAAGGAACTGATGGGGCGCAGCGCCAAACCGGAACGCCGCTGACTCCTTTCCGGACGCCCGACCGGGTATCGTCGTGGCGATATGAGCAGCGAGAACCTCCCCCAGACCCCTGAGCAGCAGGGCCGCAAGCCCCGCGTGGCCGTCGTGTTCGGCGGCCGCAGCTCGGAACACGCCATCTCGGTCGTCACCGCGGGCGCCGTGCTGCGCTCCATCGACCGGTCCAAGTACGAGGTGCTGCCCATCGGCATCACCACGGACGGCCGGTGGGCGCTGACCGCCGACGAGCCCGCGCGGATGGCCATCGCCGACCGCAAGCTGCCGAGCGTCGAGGAGCTCGCGGACTCCGAGGACGGCGCCGTCGTACTCTCCGTCGACCCGGCCAACCGCGAGGTCGTCTACACCGAGCCCGGAGCCGTCCCCAAGGCCCTGGGCGAGGTCGACGTCGTCTTCCCGATGCTGCACGGCCCGTACGGAGAGGACGGCACCCTGCAGGGCCTGCTGGAGCTCTCCGGCATCCCGTACGTCGGCTCGGGCGTCCTCGCCTCGGCCGTCGGCCAGGACAAGGAGTACATGAAGCGCGTCTTCACCTCCTTCGGCCTCCCCGTCGGCCCGTACGTGACCGTCCGGCCCCGCGAGTGGGACGCCGACCGGGACGCCACCAAGGCGCGGATCCTGGACTTCGCCGGTGAGCACGGCTGGCCGCTGTTCATCAAGCCCGCCCGGGCCGGCTCCTCCATCGGCATCACCAAGGTCGAGGACGCCTCCGGCCTGGACGCGGCGATCCGCGAGGCACAGCGCCACGACCCGAAGATCATCGTGGAGGCGCTGCTGCGCGGCCGCGAGATCGAGTGCGGGGTGCTGGAGTTCGAGGACGGGCCGCGCGCGAGCGTGCCCGCCGAGATCCCGCCGGTCTCCAGCCACGACTTCTATGACTTCGAGGCGAAGTACATCGACTCCGCCTCCGGGATCGTGCCCGCTCCGCTCACCCCGGAGCAGACCGCCGAGGTGCAGCGGCTCGCGATCGAGGCGTTCGACGCCGCGTCCTGCGAGGGCCTCGTGCGCGCCGACTTCTTCCTCACCGAGGACGGCACGTTCGTCATCAACGAGATCAACACGATGCCGGGCTTCACCCCGATCTCCATGTACCCGCGGATGTGGCAGGAGTCGGGCATCGAGTACCCGGAGCTGGTGGACCGCCTGATCCAGGCGGCCCTGAGCCGCTCCACCGGCCTGCGCTGACCGCAGCCGCAGCGCCGTACATGCCGACCGCCCGCCGGGATTCCCGGCGGGCGGTCGGTGTGCGAAGGGGCGCAGGGCCCCGTCAGTACGAGGAGATGCCCTCCGGGACGGTCTTGGCCACGACGGCGGACAGCCCGACGAGCATCCCCGCATCCGTGGCATGCTCCTTGTCGACCCGGACCTCGGTGTACGCGAGCCGCATCCCGGTGATGAACCGGAACCCCCCGCCGGCGCTGTCGGGGACCTTCTGCAGCAGCCACCGGACGCCGTTGACCTCGACGCCCTCCTGCTTCGGATCAGCCATCTCGGGGGGCTTGGGGATACCGCACCGCAGTACGATCGCCGAGCCGCCCCACGCGGCGGTCAGATCCGACTCCGGCACTGCCTTGGCCCGCGCCAGGCCGGCCACCGTCTCCGGGAGTTCCCCGTGCAGTGCTGCACAGAACCCCGCGACGTCGGCGGGCGGCGTGGGCGGCGGGTCCACCCGGGCTTCGGAGTCACCCGGGGTACAGCCCGCGAGGGCCAGTACCGCGACCAGTACGGGCAGGGCGGGCAGACGCAGGGGCCGGCGGTGGAGGGTCATCACCGGCCAAGAGTAGACGGGGGCTACAGATGGACCACCGGGCAGGTCAGGGTGCGGGTGATGCCCTCCACCTGCTGCACCTTGGCGACGACCATGCGGCCGAGCTCGTCCACGGTGTCGGCCTGGGCGCGCACGATCACGTCGTACGGCCCCGTCACGTCCTCGGCCTGGATCACCCCCGGGATCTGGCTGATGGACTCGGCGACGAACGACGCCTTGCCCACCTCGGTCTGGATAAGGATGTACGCCTGTACCACGGAACCTCCAGGGCGGCCACGAGGATCGATTCCCCTAACCTTCGGGTGGGCCCAGGGATTCGGGTGGGCCCGGGGAAGAAGGGACGCCACGGTACCGCGTTGCCGAGCACCACGGGGAGACCCGGGGGCACGGCGCCACGCACAGCGGGGCGTACGGAGAGCAGAAGTTGACGTATCTGTTGACGGTACCCAGAGCTGTGACGGCTCGCGACCGCAAGCGGACTGGGCAAGAAGGGGCACAGCGATGAAGGGCACTGTGGGCGAGCTGGGGGAGTTCGGGCTCATTCGGGAGCTCACCTCACGGCTCACCACCACCCCGGCGGTCCGGCTCGGACCGGGCGACGACGCCGCGGTCGTGTCGGCCCCCGACCGGCGGGTCGTGGCGAGCACCGACATCCTGCTGGAAGGCAGGCACTTCCGGCGCGACTGGTCCACCGCGTACGACGTCGGCCGCAAGGCCGCCGCGCAGAACCTCGCCGACATCGCCGCCATGGGCGCGGTGCCGACCGCGCTGCTGCTCGGCCTCGTCGTCCCGGCCGAGCTGCCGGTCACCTGGCCGACCGAGCTCATGGACGGCATCCGCGACGAGTGCCAGGTCGCCGGCGCGGCCGTGGTCGGCGGCGACGTCGTCCGCGGGGACACCATCACCGTGGCCATCACCGCCCTCGGCGACCTGCGCAACCACGAGCCCGTGCTGCGCTCCGGCGCCCAGCCCGGCGACGTCGTGGCCGTCACGGGCTGGCTGGGCTGGTCCGCGGCCGGATTCGCCGTGCTCTCGCGCGGGTTCCGCTCCCCGCGGGCCTTCGTCGAGGCGCACCGGCGCCCCGAACCCCCGTACCACGCGGGCCCCGCGGCCGCCGGGCTCGGTGCCACCGCGATGACCGACGTCAGCGACGGCCTGATCGCCGACCTCGGGCACATCGCGGAGGCCAGCAAGGTACGGATCGACCTGCGCTCGGCGGCCGTCGACATCCCGACGCAGATGCACGACATCGGGCAGGCCGTCGGGGTCGACCCCTTGCAGTGGGTGCTCACCGGAGGAGAAGATCACGCCATCGTGGCGACCTTCCCGCCCGACGTGAAACTGCCGGCCCGGTGGAAGGTCATCGGGGAGGTGCTGAACCGGTCCGCGCTGCCCCAGGTGACCGTGGACGGCGCCCCCTGGACGAGCACCGGCGGCTGGGACCACTTCGGCTCCGACCCGTCCACCGAGGAGACCTCCAGATGACCGACGCGCCACCGCTGTGCCTGACCGTCGCCGGATCCGATTCCGGCGGTGGCGCCGGGATCCAGGCCGATCTCAAGACGATGCTGGCACTGGGCGTGCACGGGATGAGCGTGGTGACGGCCGTGACCGCGCAGAACTCCCTCGGGGTGCAGGGGGTCTGGGAACTGCCCGCCGAGGCCGTGAAGGCCCAGTACCGGGCCGTCGTGGACGACATCGGCGTCCACGCCGTCAAGACCGGGATGCTGGCCTCCACCGCGCTGGTGGAGACGGTGGCCGAACTGCTGGCCGCCACCTCCGCCCCCGCCGTCGTCGACCCGGTCGGGGTCTCCAAGCACGGGGACGCACTGCTCGTCGCCTCGGCGCTGGACGCCGTACGCAAGGAGCTGCTGCCGCGGGCCACCGTGGCCACCCCGAACCTGGACGAGGTGGCGCAGCTCACGGGCGTGGTGGTGGAGAGCGAGGACGACATGCGGCGCGCCGCGGACGCCGTCCTCGCGTACGGGCCGCAGTGGGCGCTGATCAAGGGCGGGCACCTGGCCGCCCACGGGGGCGAGGCCGCCGACCTGCTCACCGACGGGGACACGCAGCTGTGGCTGCGGGCGCCGCGCCACGACAACCGGCACACCCACGGCACCGGCTGCACCCTGGCCAGTGCGATAGCCGCGGGGCTCGCCAAGGGGCAGGACGTACCGCAGGCGGTCATGGAGGCCAAGGAGTACGTGAGCGGCGCCATCGCGGCCGGCTTCGCGCTCGGCGGCGGCATCGGCCCGGTGGACCACGCCTGGCAGTGGCACCGCTGACGACGGCAGGACGACAGAGGACCACCGCGTCACGTGACGCGGTGGTCCTCTTCATGTCCGGGTCCGAAGGTCCGGACAAGGCAAAAGGCCGGTCCACGAGGTGGACCGGCCTTTTTGGCAACCGGAAAGGGCTGCGCTACGACGGTTGGCGTCAGCGCGAGACCTTGCCGGCCTTGATGCACGAGGTGCAGACGTTGAGGCGCTTCGGCGTCCCACTGACCATGGCACGAACGCGCTGGATGTTCGGGTTCCAGCGACGCGAGGTGCGGCGGTGCGAGTGGGAGATGTTGTTGCCGAAGCTCGGCCCCTTGGCGCAAACGTCGCAGTTGGCAGCCACAGGTCACTCCAAAGACTTCAGATGCACTTACAGTGAAATCCGGCGCACCGGATCAGAAGTCTGAGAAGTCTGAGTGGTTTGCCGGGGGAATGGCCCGACTTTCATCGGGCAACCGGAGCAGCATACAACGACTGCGTCCGTCCAAGAAAACTACCATGGCCGCCGCCGATCCCGCCCGGGGCCCCTGACACGCGGCAGTCCTTGGTTACCCTGCGGTGAACCCTGGCCCGCACGAGGAGGAACGCCCGGTGCAGCACGAGCCGCAGCCGCAGCCCGCCGACGAGCTCGACGCCGAAGCGGTGCGCACCTGGAGCTCGCTGGCCGTGGCCGCGCTGGGCCGGGCCCGCGAGGACATCGACGCGATCAACGTCTACCCGGTCGCGGACGCGGACACCGGAACCAACCTCTACCTGACCGCCGAGTCGGCGGACCGCGCCCTGGCCGAGGCGCTCGGAACACCACCCGCAGGCGTGAGCGAGACCACTGCGGTGGACCCGGTCGCCGCGGCTGCGACCGCCTCCCTTCCCGAGGCCGTACGGGCCTACGCGCACGGCGCCCTCATAGGCGCCCGCGGGAACTCGGGGACGATCCTGGCGCAGCTGCTGCGCGGTGTGGCCGACGTACTAGGCGACGAGCCCGGGGACCGCGGAGCCGGCCGGATGCTGGCCGAGGCTCTGACCCGGGCCGCCGAGGAGGCGTACCGGGCTGTCGCGCACCCGGTGGAGGGCACCATGCTCACCGTCGCCGCCGCGGCCGCACGGGCCGGCGAGGCGGCAGGGGCGGCCGCCGGGACCGCCGCCGACGTGGCCAGGGCCGCCTACGACGGGGCCCGCGCGGCCCTCGCCGACACCCCGGGGCAGCTGGCCGAGCTGGGCCGGGCCGGAGTGGTCGACGCCGGGGGCTGCGGGCTGGTCGCCGTACTCGGGGCCCTGTGGCAGGCGCTGTCCGGCGGACAGCCCGCGGCCGAGGCCGTCCGCGGCCGGGCCGTGCCCGTACCGCGGCCGCCGCAGCCCTGCGAAGCCGAGGAGCAGGGCGGGCCCGCGTACGAGGTGATCTACCTCCTGGAGGCCGCCGAGCCGGCCGTGGCGCAGCTGCGCGAGCGCCTCGACGGACTCGGGGACTCCCTGGTGGTGGTCGGCGGCGACGAACTGTGGAACGTGCACGTCCACGTCGACGACCCCGGCGCCGCCGTGGAGGCGGGCGTGGTCGCCGGGCGGCCGTACCGGATCCGCATCACCCATTTCGCCGACGAGCGGCGCCGGGCGCGCGGCGAGCGCGTCCAGCGGGCCGTCGTCGCCGTGGTCCCGGGCGAGGGGTTGGCCGGACTGTGCGGGGAGGCGGGCGCGACCACCGTGCTCGCCCGCCCCGGAGAGGTCCCGGACGCCGCCGCGCTCGTCGACGCCATCCGGCGCGCGCACGCCCGCGAGGTGGTGCTGCTGCCCGGCGGCGCCGACCAGCGCGCCGTCGCGGCCGCCGCCGCCGATCAGGCCCGCGCCGACGGCGTACGGGTGGCCGTGATCCCCACCCGGTCCGCGGTCCAGGGCCTGGCCGCCCTCGCCGTCCACGATCCGGAGGGCAGCTTCGACGAGGACGTGGTCGCCATGACCGCGGCCGCCGGCGCCACCCGCTACGGGGAACTCGCCGTCGCCGAACGGCAGTCGTTCACCTCCGCCGGCATCTGCCAGGCCGGGGACGTGCTCGGGCTCATCGACGGGGACGTCGCCGTCATCGGCTCCGGCCTCGACGAGACCGCCCAGGCGGTCCTGGAGCGGATGCTGGGCTCCGGCGGCGAACTCGTCACCCTGGTCCTGGGACCGGAGGTGCCGGACGCCCTCGCCGAGCGCCTGGAGGCGTACGTACAGCACGGACACCTGGCGGTGGACACGGTCACCTACCGCGGCGGGCGGTACTCGGCGCCCCTGCTCATCGGGGTCGAATAGCCGACTTGTCAGCGCCATGGTGTGCAATGAAGGCGTGCCCGCGCTCGACGAAGACCTCAAGAAGACGCTCGGCCCCGCCACCGCCAAGGTGCTGGCCGAGCAGCTCGGCCTGCACACGGCCCTGGACCTGCTGCACCACTACCCGCGGCGGTACGCCGAGCGCGGCGAGCTGACCTCGCTCGCCGAGCTCGCCGACCAGATCGACGAGCACGTGACGGTCGTCGCCCAGGTCGCCGACGCCCGGATCCTGACCTTCAACGGGGGCCGCGGCAAACGCCTGGAGGTGACCATCACCGACGGCAGCGGCCGGCTCCAGCTGGTCTTCTTCGGAGCGGGCGTCCACAAGCCGCACAAGGACCTGCTGCCGGGCACCCGCGCCATGTTCGCGGGCAAGGTCGGCATGTTCAACCGCAAGCTCCAGCTCTCCCACCCCGCGTACGAGCCGCTCGGCGCGGACGCCTCCGACCGGGACGCCGCGACCGCCTTCGCGAACCAGCTCATCCCGATCTACCCGGCCTGCGCCAAGCTGGAGTCCTGGAAGATCGCCAAGTGCGTGGACGCCGTGCTGCCGAGCGCCCAGGAGACCGTGGACCCGCTGCCGGACGCCCTGCGCGAGGGCCGCGGACTGGTCCCGCTCACCGAGGCCCTGCTGAAGATCCACCGGCCGGCCACCAAGGCCGACATCGAGGACGCCCGCCAGCGCCTGAAGTGGGACGAGGCGTTCGTCCTCCAGGTCGCCCTGGCCCGCCGCCGGCACGCCGACTCCCAGCTCCCGGCCGTCCCCCGCCGCCCCGCCCCGGGCGGCCTGCTCGACGCCTTCGACGCCAAACTTCCCTTCACCCTCACCGACGGCCAGCAGACCGTCTCCCGCGAGATCTTCGAAGACCTGGCCACGAGCCACCCCATGCACCGCCTCCTCCAGGGCGAGGTCGGCAGCGGTAAGACGATGGTGGCGCTGCGGGCCATGCTCGCCGTCGTCGACTGCGGCGGACAGGCCGCCATGCTCGCGCCCACCGAGGTGCTCGCCCAGCAGCACCACCGGTCCATCACCGAGATGATGGGCGAGCTCGCCGAAGGGGGCATGCTCGGCGGCTCCGACCGGGGGACCAAGGTCGTGCTGCTCACCGGATCCATGGGGATGCCCGCGCGCCGGCAGGCGCTGCTCGACCTGGTCACCGGCGAGGCCGGCATCGTCATCGGCACGCACGCGCTCATCGAGGACAAGGTGCAGTTCCACGACCTCGGCCTGGTCGTGGTCGACGAACAGCACCGCTTCGGCGTCGAGCAGCGCGACGCGCTGCGGTCCAAGGGGAAGCAGCCGCCGCACCTGCTGGTCATGACCGCGACCCCGATCCCGCGCACCGTCGCGATGACCGTCTTCGGGGACCTGGAGACCTCCGTCCTCGACCAGCTGCCCGCCGGCCGCTCCCCGATCGCCACCCATGTCGTACCGGCCAAGGACAAGCCGCACTTCCTGACCCGGGCCTGGGAGCGGGTGCGCGAGGAGGTCGAGAACGGGCACCAGGCGTACGTGGTGTGCCCGCGCATCGGCGACGGCGAGGACGACCCCAAGAAGAAGGCCTCAGCCGAGGACGACGCCGAGAAGCGGCCCCCGCTGGCCGTCCTGGAGATCGCCGAGCAGCTGAGGCGGGGGCCGCTCGCCGGGCTGTCCGTGGAGGTGCTGCACGGCCGGATGGACCCGGCCGACAAGGACGACGTCATGCGCCGCTTCGCCGCCGGCGAGGTCAAGGTGCTGGTCGCCACCACCGTCATCGAGGTCGGTGTGAACGTGCCGAACTCCACGGTCATGGTGATCATGGACGCGGACCGGTTCGGCGTCTCCCAGCTCCACCAGCTGCGCGGCCGCGTCGGCCGCGGCTCCGCGCCGGGCCTGTGCCTGCTGGTCAGCGAGATGCACGAGGCGAGCCCCGCCCGGGCCCGGCTCGCGGCCGTCGCCGCCACCCTGGACGGCTTCGAGCTCTCCCGCATCGACCTCGAACAGCGCCGGGAGGGCGACGTACTGGGCCAGGCCCAGTCGGGCGTGCGCTCCTCGCTGCGCATGCTCGCGGTCATCGAGGACGAGGAGGTCATCGCCCAGGCCCGGGAGGAGGCCGCCCGCGTGGTCGCCGAAGACCCCGAGCTGGAGCGGTTGCCGGGTCTGCGGAGTGCGCTGGAGGCCCTGCTGGACACCGAGCGCGAGCAGTACCTGGAGAAGGGCTGAGCCTCCTCGCCCGGTACCGCTCGGGTCCGTCCCGAGCGGTACGACCTATCGTGGAACTCCGCAGTAGCCATCACCGTCGTACCGAAGGACCCCAGATGACCCGCGTGATCGCCGGCAGCGCCGGCGGGCGACGGCTGACCGTGCCCCCGGGCACCGGCACCCGCCCGACCTCGGACCGGATGCGCGAAGGCCTCTTCTCGACCTGGGAGTCGCTGCACGGCGTCGAGGGGGCCCGGGTGCTCGACCTGTACGCCGGCTCCGGCGCGGTCGGCCTGGAGGCCCTCTCCCGCGGCGCGGACCACGCACTGCTGGTGGAGCCCGAGGCCAAGGCCGCCAAGGCGATCCGGGACAACATCAAGGCGGTGGGCCTGCCCGGCGCCGAGTTCCGGGCGGGCAAGGCGGAGCAGATCGTGGCGGTCCCGGCCGGCGCGGACCCGTACGACGTCGTCTTCCTGGACCCGCCGTACGCCGTCGGCCACGACGATCTTGGCGAGATCCTGCTCACACTCCGCGCCAATGGCTGGCTCACGGACGATGCGCTCGTCACCGTGGAGCGCAGCACGAGGAGCGGGGCCTTCCCGTGGCCCGAGGGCTTCGAGCCGCTGCGCTCCCGCAAGTACGGCGAAGGCACCCTTTGGTACGGTCGCGCCGCCTTCACCAGCGAAGACTCATGATGCCCGCATCGGAGAGCGAGGGACCCAAGTTGCGCCGAGCCGTCTGTCCCGGGTCATTCGACCCCATCACCAACGGACACCTCGACATCATCGGCCGGGCCTCCCGGCTCTACGACGTCGTGCACGTCGCCGTGATGATCAACCAGTCCAAGCAGGGGCTGTTCACCGTCGAGGAGCGGATCGAGCTGATCCGCGAGGCGACCGCCGACTACGGCAACGTCGAGGTGGAGTCCTTCCACGGGCTGCTCGTCGACTTCTGCAAACAGCGCGACATCCCGGCCATCGTCAAGGGCCTGCGCGCGGTCAGCGACTTCGACTACGAGCTCCAGATGGCCCAGATGAACATGGGGCTCTCGGGCGTCGAGACACTGTTCGTGCCGACCAACCCCACCTACAGCTTCCTGTCGTCCTCCCTGGTCAAGGAGGTCGCGGCCTGGGGCGGCGATGTGGCCCACCTGCTGCCGCCGCACGTACACGCGGCGCTGACCGAGCGGCTCGCCGAGCGCTGAGGGACTGACGGGCCGTCAGCCGGTGTCGGGCGTTCGCCCGGTGGCCGTACAGTCGTCCCGTCCGTCTCAGGAACCGCCCGAGGCCGAGAGAGTGCGAGCCCCCATGGACGTGCAGAAGAAGCTCGACGAGATCGTCGCGGCCGTCGGCGGCGCCCGGTCCATGCCCATGTCGGCCTCCTGCGTGATCAACCGCGCCGAGCTGCTCGCCCAGCTCGAAGAGGTGCGCCAGGCGCTGCCCGGCTCGCTCGCGCAGGCGCAGGAGCTCATCGGCGGCCGGGAGCAGATGGTCGAGGACGCCCGCCGCGAGGCGGAGCGGATCATCGACTCGGCGCACGCCCAGCGCGGTTCGCTGATCTCCGACACCGAGGTCGCGCGCCGCTCGCAGGCCGAGGCGGACCGGATCCTGGCGGACGCCCGCAGGGAGGCCGAGGAGATCCGGGCCGAGGCCGACGACTACGTCGACAGCAAGCTCGCGAACTTCGAGGTCGTGCTCACCAAGACCATCGGCTCCGTCGACCGCGGCCGCGAGAAGCTGCTGGGCCGCGGGCCCGGGCTGGACGAGCAGGGCTACGCGGACGCCGAGGCGCCCGAGCGCAGCCACGACCCGGAGACGCAGCGCCGGCAGGCGGACGCGTACGTGGACACCAAGCTCGCGACCTTCGAGGCGGTGCTCTCCAAGACCCTGGAGGCGGTCGGCCGGGGCCGCCAGAAGCTGCTGGGCCGGGTGCCCACGGACGACCTCGGCGCGCACATGGCCGCCCAGGACGCCGCGGGCTCGCAGCAGTCCCGCTCGGCCAGCGACGCGGACTTCCTGGCGGGCCTGGCGGAGCCGGCGGCCCCGATGGTGCCCGCGGCCCCGGCGATCCCGGCGCAGGCGCAGCAGGAGCCCACGTATGACGCGTACGGCTACCAGCAGCCCCAGCAGCAGGACTACGCCTACCAGGACCCCTACGGCTACCAGCAGCAGGTCCAGCAGCCGGATCCGTACGCGGCGCTGGGCTACGACCAGCAGCCGGACCCGTACGCGGCCTACCAGCAGCAGTCGCAGCAGCCGCAGGCCGCGCAGCACCAGCCGCAGCAGCCCGCGCTCGACGAGACCAGCTTCTTCGACACGAGCATGATCAATCTGGACCAGCTGCGCCAGTACGAACAGGGTCGCTGAGGCCGGATTGGGCTCAGAGCGAAGCGCCGGGTATCCTGGCTCTTCGGTCGCGCGTATGCACCGCGATCCATGCTGCCCACAAGTGGCGGAATCTTTGATCTTCAGCGATCTGTGAAAGCAGGAACGGCCCTGAATACCCGCCTCGACCACCGCAACCCCCTCGTGTTCGACACGCACGAGCTGGGTCGGCGTCCTGGTGCCATGCAGCGGCTGTCCCGCGAGATCGCGACCCCGGCGGACTTCGGTCTCGTCGGAGTCATCGGAGTGCCGGAAGGCGCCCCGCTGAAGCTCAGCCTCCGCCTTGAGTCGGTCATGGAAGGGGTGCTTGTCACAGGCACCGCCCGTGCATCGGCCGTGGGGGAGTGCGTAAGGTGTCTGGAGTCCGTCGAGCGCGAGCTCAAGGCGGACTTCCAGGAGATGTTCTCGTACCCTGACGCCGACGACCGGAGCCGCACCAAAGCGGAGCCGGCCGACGACGCCGAGGACGACGAGGACACGCTCTTCCTCGAGGACGGCTTGTTCGACCTCGAACCCGTGCTGCGTGATGTGGTGGTGCTCGCACTGCCCATGCAGCCGGTGTGCCGGGAGGACTGTCTCGGACTGTGCCCCGATTGCGGGCTCAGCCTGAACGACGACCCGGACCACCACCATGACGCCGTCGACATCCGTTGGGCGGCATTGCAGGGACTCGTCGTGACCGATCAGGACGACGAGAAGGACAACATGAGCGGCACTGCCTCTGACGGAGTTCAGGGCGCCGCCGAGAAGCAGGAGAAGTAGCCGTGGCTGTTCCGAAGCGGAAGATGTCGCGCAGCAACACGCGCCACCGCCGGTCGCAGTGGAAGGCTGCGGTCCCCACCCTGGTTTCGTGTGAGCGTTGCCAGGAGCCGAAGCTCCAGCACATCGCGTGCCCGAGCTGCGGCACCTACAACAAGCGCCAGGTCCTCGAGGTCTGAGCGGCTGGTGAGAGGCGCAATGTCTGAGCTGTCCAACGCTGAGAAGCAGGCAGACAGTAACAACGCGGCCTCGTCCCACACGCTTCTGGAAGGGCGGCTCGGGTATCGACTCGAGTCCGCCCTTCTGGTGCGTGCACTGACCCACCGCTCGTACGCGTACGAGAACGGCGGTCTGCCCACCAACGAGCGCCTGGAGTTCCTCGGGGACTCCGTGCTCGGCCTGGTGGTCACGGACACGCTGTACACGACCCACCCCGACCTGCCCGAAGGCCAGCTGGCCAAGCTTCGGGCCGCGGTGGTCAACTCGCGCGCACTGGCGGAGGTCGGGCGCGGCCTCGACCTCGGCTCCTTCATCCGGCTCGGCCGGGGCGAAGAGGGCACGGGTGGCCGGGACAAGGCCTCCATCCTCGCCGACACCCTTGAAGCGGTGATCGGCGCGGTCTACCTCGACCAGGGCCTCGACGCGGCCTCGGAGCTGGTTCACCGGCTCTTCGACCCGCTCATCGAGAAGTCCTCGAACCTCGGGGCCGGCCTGGACTGGAAGACCAGTCTCCAGGAGCTCACGGCGGCCGAAGGCCTCGGCGTACCGGAATACCTGGTCACCGAGACCGGTCCGGACCACGAGAAGACCTTCACCGCTGCTGCCCGCGTCGGTGGTGTCTCGTACGGCACCGGCACCGGCCGCAGCAAGAAGGAAGCGGAACAGCAGGCCGCGGAGTCCGCTTGGCGCGGTATCCGGGCCAAGGCGGACGAGCGGATCGCGGCGGAAGCCGCGGCATCCGCCGCCGCCAAGGTCGCGGTGACGGCTCCGGCCGACACCGGGGCCGAGGCCGTGGCCTCGGCCGAGGACGGCGGGTCGCCGACGCCCGCCGACCCGACGCCGAGCGGCTGAGCTGAACCCTTCCTTCGGGATCCCCCGCCCGCCCCTGCCTCCGTGCAGGGGCGGGCGGACCCGTTTCCGGGCCCGGCGGGGCAGGCCGGTACGCTCGCCGGGAGCGACCAGAACGCACCACGACCGCATCGCCCCCGGAGGACCGCCGTGCCCGAGCTGCCCGAAGTCGAAGTCGTACGGCGGGGCTTGGAGCGCTGGGTGGCCGGCCGGACCGTCGAGGCCGTCGAGGTGCTCCACCCGCGCGCGGTACGCCGCCACCCGGCCGGCGCCGCCGATTTCGCCGCGCGGCTGACGGGCGAGACGATCGGCGTCCCGCAGCGGCGCGGCAAGTACCTGTGGCTGCCCCTGGAGGGGCGGGACCTCTCGGTGCTCGGGCACCTCGGGATGAGCGGACAGCTCCTGGTGCAGCCGCAAGAGGCCGCCGACGAGAAGCACCTGCGCATCCGCGTGCGCTTCGAGGACGCCGCCGGGACCGAGCTCCGCTTCGTCGACCAGCGCACCTTCGGCGGGCTCTCGCTCCACGAGAACACGCCCGACGGGCTGCCCGACGTCATCGCGCACATCGCCCGGGACCCGCTGGACCCCCTCTTCGACGAGGCCGCTTACCATGCGGCGCTGCGCGCCAAGCGGACCACCGTCAAGCGGGCTCTGCTGGACCAGTCGCTGATCAGCGGGGTCGGCAACATCTACGCGGACGAGGCGCTGTGGCGGGCGCGGCTGCACTACGAGCGCGCCACCGCCACGCTGACGCGCCCGCGGAGCGCGGAACTCCTCGGCCACGTCAGGGACGTGATGAACGCGGCGCTCGACGTCGGCGGCACCAGCTTCGACAGCCTGTACGTCAACGTGAACGGCGAGTCCGGCTACTTCGACCGTTCGCTCGACGCCTACGGGCGCGAGGACGAGCCCTGCCGGCGCTGCGGCACCCCGATGCGGCGCCGCCCGTGGATGAACCGGTCCAGCTACTTCTGCCCGCGCTGTCAGCGGCCCCCGCGCGTGGCGTCGTAGGACTCCCGCGCGCCGATGACCCGGGGCATGCTGGCTTCGAGGAAGTGGATGAGCGCGAGCAGCCGGTCGGCGATCTCGACGCCGAGAGGGGTCAGCTCGTAGTCGACGCGGGGCGGGTTCGTCGGCTGTGCCTCGCGGTTGACGATGCCGTCGCGCTCCAGCGCCTGCAGGGTCTGGGAGAGCATTTTCTCGCTCACGCCGTCGACCTTGCGGCGCAGCTCGTTGAAACGGCACGAACCGTCGCGCAGGGCGCCCACCGTGAGGCTGCCCCAGCGGCCCGTGACGTGCTCCAGGGTTTCCCGGGACGGGCACGCGCGCGCGAAGGCGTCGAACGGAAGCTCTGTCTCCATGCCGACCAGCTTAACTCCGTACAGCGCTGACCAGAAGATTGCGCTTTCGGCTGGTAAGCGCCTAGAAGCCGAAGTCCTGGGTCCACCAGGGGCCGCCGGCGGCGACGTACACGCCGACGCCGAGGGTGCGGAACTCGCAGTTGAGGATGTTCGCCTTGTGGCCGGGGCTGTTCATCCAGGCGTTCATGACCGCCTGGGCGTCGCCCTGGCCGCGGGCGATGTTCTCGCCGCCGAGTCCGGAGAGGCCCGCCTTGGTGGCGCGGTCCCACGGGGTGTTCCCGTCGGGGTCGGTGTGGTCGAAGAAGCCGCGGGTGGCCATGTCCTTGCTGAAGGCGGCGGCCAGCGTCGCGAGCGGCGGGTTCGCCCGGACCGGACCGCAGCCGGCCTGCGCGCGCTCCTGGTTGACCAGGGTGAGTACGGCGGTCTCCTCCGCGGAGTGGCCGTCGCCGGGCGTCGGGGCCGGGGCCGGGGGCGGGGTCGGGGTCGGCGGGGCGGGCGGCTTGGGGGCGGCCGTCTTCGGCGGTACCGGCACCGGTACCGGGACCGGCGGCGGGCTCTTCAGCGGCTTCGCCTGCACCTTGGCGGAGGGGGATGCGGAGGCGGTCGGGGTGGGCGAGGCGGAAGGGCTCGCCGAGGCCGAGGGGGAAGGGGAAGGGGAGGCGGACGGCGAGGGGGAGGCCGAGGGTGACGGGCTGCTCGCGTCGGGGCCCGCGGAGGCGCGGCCGGAGAGGTTGGCGAGGCCGCCCCCCTGCTGCTCGGGCACGGGGGCCGGACTCGGCGAGGCCTCGGCCTCGGACTTGGCCTGCGTGTTCGCGGTCGAGCCTTCGGCGCTGACACCGACATAGGGGAAGGAGGTGCCGACCGGAACCATGCCGGTGGTCACCGCCGCCGTACCGAGGACCACGGCCACGGCCCCGCCGAGCAGGGCGGTGCGCACGAGGGTGCGGCGGTTGCCGTCGCGGCCCGGCGCGGCGTGAAGTCGGTGGCGTCCCATCGGCGACGTGCCTTCCTTGAGGCTCAAGATCATCCCTTACTCACCCAAATGGGTGAGTTCACTGGTGCGCGACTGTACGCGATGGGGCGCCGGGGCGATGTGGGGCGAAAGTCTCCGCCCCGTTAGCGTTCACGCATGAATGAAGACGTCCGCATGACCGCGTGGGTGCGCGGCCGTGTACAGGGAGTGGGCTTCCGCTGGTTCACCAGGGCCAATGCACTGGAGATCGGTGGAGTCGTCGGGTTCGCGCTCAACCTCGACGACGGGCGAGTACAGGTGGTGGCCGAAGGTCAACGTGAGAATTGCCACCGGCTGCTCGACTGGCTGCGCTCTGCCGACACGCCCGGGAGGGTGGACGGAGTGACAGAGATCTGGGGCACACCGCGCGGTGGCTACGACGGGTTCGCGATCCGCTGAGCGATCGGCTGATCATGTACTGATCACATCTCCGGACGGTCCGCACCCGGCCGGATCTGCGCGTTCCGCTCCCGACGCGTTGCCGGACGCGGTGTTCCGTGGAAGGGTCGAAGCAGCGGACGATCTCCACGTCCCTTGGGAGAGCCGGGCTGCCCGCCGATACGGGGCGTGATCGTGTTGACCGTCAAACTTTTTGGTGAGACGCTGGAAGCCCCGCGCACCTGAGCTGTTTGGCAGTGCTGGCACTAGTAAGCGCAGTGACTGACAGTCGCTGCCGGACATCCGCGGGTGCGATTCCCTCACGACCCACACCGCTTCGGTCGGTCACTCAGTGTGGAGGACCATCCATCATGGCAAAGGCGCTTCTCGGTTACGTCGGCGGTTCCGATCCGCGACTCCTCGCCGAGATGCGACGGCTTCAGCAGCGCGTCCAGGACCTCGAGTCCGAGCTCGTACGGATTCAGTCCGAAAATGACGCGCTGAACGCGGCCGCCGCTCAGCACGGAGACTCGCTGCTGGACCGCATCGACATCGACGTACCCCAGGCGGAGCCTGCGCTCACCTGATCCGCGCTCTATTCGTCGCTTCGACTCCAGCCCCGCATGATCTGCAAGGGACGCTTCGGCGTCCCTTCTTTCTTGGCCGCCCCGGCCGCCGGCCGCGTCAGTGGTCCACGAGCGCGTTGGGCCAGGTGGGGGGGCGATTCCTTTAGCGTCAGTTGTGCCCTGCACCTTCATGGGTGAAACCGAACGTGAAAGGTAGAGTCCGGCGGCGTGCACCTCAAGTCCCTGACCCTGCGTGGCTTCAAGTCCTTCGCCTCCGCAACCACCCTGCGCTTCGAGCCCGGCATCACGTGTGTCGTGGGCCCCAACGGCTCGGGCAAGTCCAATGTGGTGGACGCGCTGTCCTGGGTCATGGGGGAGCAGGGCGCCAAATCCCTGCGCGGCGGCAAGATGGAGGACGTCATCTTCGCCGGCACCACCGGGCGGCCGCCGCTCGGGCGAGCCGAGGTGTCACTGACCATCGACAACTCCGACGGCGCCCTGCCGATCGAGTATGCCGAGGTCACGATCACGCGCATCATGTTCCGTGGCGGCAGCAGCGAGTACCAGATCAACGGGGACACCTGCCGGCTGCTCGACATCCAGGAACTGCTCTCCGACTCGGGCATCGGCCGCGAGATGCACGTCATCGTCGGCCAGGGCCAGCTGGACTCCGTCCTGCACGCCGATCCGATGGGCCGGCGCGCCTTCATCGAGGAGGCGGCCGGCGTTCTCAAGCACCGCAAGCGCAAAGAGAAGGCGCTGCGGAAGCTGGACGCGATGCAGGCCAACCTCGCGCGCGTACAGGACCTCAACGAGGAACTGCGGCGCCAGCTGAAGCCGCTGGGGCGGCAGGCCGCCGTCGCCCGGCGGGCGGCCGTCATCCAGGCCGACCTGCGCGATGCGCGGCTGCGGCTGCTCGCCGACGACCTGGTGACGCTGCGGGGCGCGCTCGACGCGGAGGTCGCGGACGAGGCGGCGCTGAAGGAGCGCAAGGAGGCGGCCGAGGCACAGCTCGCGCAGGCCCTTCGGAGCGAGGCGGAGCTTGAGGAAACGGTGCGGCAGTTGACGCCGCGGCTCCAGCGGGCGCAACAGACCTGGTACGAGCTGTCGCAGCTGGCCGAGCGGGTACGGGGGACTGCGTCCCTGGCCGACGCGCGGGTCAAGTCGGCCTCGGCCGCGGCCCCGGAGGAGGAGCGGCGCGGCCGCGATCCGGAGGACATGGAGCGGGAGGCCGCGCGCATCCGCGAGCAGGAGGCGGAGCTGACGGCGGCGCTGGAGGCGGCGTCGCGGGCGTTGGAGGACACCGTCGAGCACCGGGCGGAGCTGGAGCGGTCGCTGGCCGCGGAGGAGCGGCGGCTGCGGGACGCGGCGCGGGCCATCGCCGATCGGCGCGAGGGGCTGGCGCGGCTGAAGGGGCGGCTGGGCGCGGCCCGGTCCCGGGCCGGGGCGGCGCAGGCGGAGATCGACCGGCTGGTGGCGGCGCGGGACGCGGCCGAGTCCAGGGCCGGGGCCGCCCAGGCGGAGTACGAGACGCTGGCCGAGGAGGTCGGCGGGCTCGAAGACCCGGCGGTGGACGAGGAGTACGCGGCGGCGCGGGCGGAGCTCGCGGCGGCGGAGGCCGCGCTGGCGCAGGCGCGGGACGCGGTGGCGGCCGCGGAGAAGTCGCGGGCGGCGGTGTCGGCGCGGCGGGACGCGCTGGCGCTCGGGCTGCGGAGGAAGGACGGCACGGGGGCGCTGCTCGCCGCGCGGGAGCGGTTGGCGGGGCTGCTGGGGCCGGCGGCGGAGCGGCTGTCGGTGACCCCGGGGTACGAGGTCGCGGTGGCGGCGGCGCTGGGCGCGGCGGCGGATGCGCTGGCGGTGTCCTCGCCGGGTGCGGCGGCCGCCGCCATCCGGTATCTGAGGGCCGCGGACGCGGGCCGGGCCACCCTCCTGATCACGCACGCACCGACCGGGATCCCGATCCCGGGCCAGGCCGATCCCGACGCGGAGGCCCAGCCCCAGGCGGGTGCGCCGTCGGGGATCCCCTTCCCGGGCCAGGCTGCCACCGGCGTCGATGCCGCCCCTTCCCGAAACCAGGGCTACGCCCCGGATCCCGCGCCTCGAACGCCGGCGGGGCCGGAAGGGCCTGACGGGGGCTCCGCCCCGGACCCCGGTGCTCAGGCGTCGGCGTTGCCCGCCGCGGGGGGCGTGTCGGCGCCGGCGTCTGCCGTTGCCGCCGGCAGTGTCGTGCCCGCCGGGGGGTTGGCGCAGGGGGATGCCGCCCTGCTGCGGGCCGTGGGGTGGGTGTTGCGGGAGTACGTCGTCGTCGAGGGGCTCGACGAGGCCGAGCGGGTGGTCGGTGCGCGGCCCGATCTCGTTGCCGTGACCCTGGACGGGGACGTGCTCGGTGCGCACCTCGCGCACGGCGGTTCCGCCGGCGCTCCCAGTCTGATCGAGGTGCAGGCCGCCGTCGACGAGGCGGATGAGGAGCTCGTTCGGCTGGACGCCGAGTGCGCGGAATGCGGCTCGGCGCGTGACCGGACGCACGCGCTGCGGCGGGAGCTCGCGGCGCGGGTCGAGGAGATCGGCGAGCGGCGGCGGGCCGGGGAGCAGGCCCGGGCCGGGGTGGCGCAGCAGCTGGGGCGCCTCGCCGGGCAGGCGAAGGGCGCCGCGGGCGAGGCCGAGCGCAGTGCCGCCGCCGCGGCCAAGGCCCAGGACGCGCTGGAGCAGGCGCTGGCCGAGGTCGAGGAGTGCGCCGAACGGCTCGCCGTCGCCGAGGAGAACGACCCCCTGGGGGACGGTGGTGCGGGGGAGCCGGACACCGCCGTGCGGGACCGGCTCGCCGCCGACGGGGCCAACGCCCGCCAGACCGAGATGGAAGCCCGGCTCCAGCTCAGGACCCACGAAGAGCGCGTCAAGGGGCTGGCCGGGCGCGCCGATTCCCTGGACCGCGGCGCCCGCGCCGAACGCGAGGCCCGCGCCCGCGCCGAACGCCGCCGGGCCCGGCTGCGCCACGAGGCCGAGGTGGCCCGCGCCGTCGCCGACGGAGCCCGGCAGCTCCTCGCGCACCTGGAGGTCTCGCTGCGCCGGGCCGAGCAGGAGCGCGCCGCCGCCGAGTACGCCAAGGGCCTGCGCGAACGGGAACTCGGCCAGGCCCGGACACGCGGCCGCGACCTCAAGGGCGAGCTCGACAAGCTCACCGACTCCGTGCACCGCGGTGAGGTGCTCGGCGCCGAGAAGCGGCTGCGCATCGAGCAGGTGGAGTCGCGTGCGCTGGAGGAGTTCGGGATGGGGGCGGCGAGCCTCGTCGCCGAGTACGGGCCGGACCAGCCCGTACCGCCGAGCCCGCCGGCCGAGGGGGAGGACCCGGACGCCGACGCCGAGCCGGGGCCCTTCGTACGGGCCCGGCAGGAGAAGCGGCTGAAGGCGGCCGAGCGCGCGTACCAGCAGCTCGGCAAGGTCAACCCGCTCGCCCTGGAGGAGTTCGCGGCGCTGGAGGAGCGTCACCGCTTCCTCAGCGAGCAGTTGGAGGATCTGCGCAAGACCCGGGCCGATCTCCTTCAGGTGGTGAAGGAAGTCGACGAGCGCGTCGAGCAGGTGTTCACCGAGGCCTACCGCGACACGGCCCGGCAGTTCGAGGGGGTGTTCTCGCGGCTGTTCCCCGGCGGCGAGGGCCGGCTGATCCTGACCGACCCCGACAACATGCTCACCACCGGCGTGGACGTGGAGGCCCGCCCGCCGGGCAAGAAGGTCAAGCGGCTCTCGCTGCTCTCCGGCGGCGAGCGCTCGCTGACCGCCGTCGCCCTGCTGGTGTCCATCTTCAAGGCCCGGCCCAGCCCGTTCTACGTGATGGACGAGGTCGAGGCCGCCCTCGACGACACCAACCTGCAGCGGCTGATCCGGATCATGGAGGAACTCCAGGAGAGCTCGCAGCTGATCGTGATCACCCACCAGAAGCGGACGATGGAGGTCGCCGACGCGCTGTACGGCGTCTCCATGCAGGGCGACGGCGTCTCCAAGGTCATCAGCCAGCGGCTCCGCTGACCTACCCGCCCGCCTTCCCTTCGAGAAGTGAACACCATGTGCCGGACTGTGCCCGAACCTTCTGATCACATGTGAACTTCTCCCACCCTATTGACTTCAAGAAATGAACACATAGGCTCGCTCCCGCTGCCTTTCCCTTCGGGTGGTGCCGGATCTTCAGCTGTGCGCCACTGGAAGGAACCACCCCCACCCAGCCCGTCACCGCAGCCGGGCACCCGCAGGAGCACACCTTGACCAGCAGCACAGCGCAGGCGCCGGTGCCGGGCGGCGGCGGCCGGGCCGCCCACCCCGACCACCTCGGGCACGTCATCTTCATCGCCGCCGCGGCCGCCATGGGCGGCTTCCTCTTCGGCTACGACAGCTCGGTCATCAACGGCGCGGTCGTCGCCATCCGCGAGCGGTTCGACGTCGGTTCGGCCGTACTCGCCCAGGTGATCGCCGCCGCGCTGATCGGCTGCGCGCTCGGTGCGGCCACCGCCGGCCGCATGGCTGACCGGATCGGCCGTATCCGCTGCATGCAGATCGCCGCGGTCCTGTTCACCGCGAGCGCGATCGGCTCGGCCCTCCCCTTCGCCCTCTGGGACCTCGCCTTCTGGCGCGTCGTCGGCGGCTTCGGCATCGGCATGGCCTCCGTCATCGGCCCCGCCTACATCGCCGAGGTCTCCCCGGCCGCCTACCGCGGTCGGCTCGCCTCGTTCCAGCAGGCCGCGATCGTCATCGGCATCGCCGTCTCCCAGCTCGTCAACTGGGGGATCCTGAACCTCGCCGACGGCGACCAGCGCGGGGAGATCGGCGGCCTCGAAGCCTGGCAGTGGATGCTCGGCGTCATGGTCGTCCCGGCCGTGCTCTACGGGCTGATGTCCTTCGTCATCCCGGAGTCCCCTCGCTTCCTCGTCTCCGTCGGTCGTACCGACGACGCCAAGAAGGTGCTGACCGAGGTCGAGGGCTCGAAGATCGACCTGGACGGGCGCGTCGCCGAGATCGAGCACGCCATGCGCTCCGAGCACAAGTCCACCTTCAAGGACCTGCTCGGCGGCCGCTTCGGCTTCCTGCCCATCGTCTGGATCGGCATCGGCCTGTCCGTCTTCCAGCAGCTCGTCGGCATCAACGTGATCTTCTACTACAGCTCCTCGCTGTGGCAGTCGGTCGGCATCGACCCGAGCTCCTCCTTCCTGTACTCCTTCGAGACCTCCGTCGTGAACATCATCGGCACGGTGATCGCGATGATCTTCGTCGACCGGATCGGCCGCAAGCCCCTCGCGCTCATCGGCTCGGTCGGCATGGCGATCTCCCTGGGCCTCGCCGCCTGGGCCTTCTCCTACAAGGACACCAGCGGCGGCGACATCGCACTGCCGCACACCCAGGGACTCGTCGCCCTCATCGCCGCCAACTGCTTCGTCCTCTTCTTCGCCCTGTCCTGGGGCGTGGTGGTCTGGGTGCTGCTCGGCGAGATGTTCCCCGGACGCATCCGCGCCGCCGCCCTCGGCGTGGCGGCCGCCGCCCAGTGGATCGCCAACTGGGTCATCACCGTCTCGTTCCCGTCGCTGTCGGACTGGAACCTGTCCGGCGCGTACGTCATTTACTCGATCTTCGCCGCGCTCTCGATCCCGTTCATCCTCAGGTGGGTGCCGGAGACCAAGGGCAAGGCGTTGGAGGAGATGGGGTAACCACCCCCGCCAACACCCCCTCTCCTCTTACGGCAGGTGCTGCCCCCGCTCAGTCCTTGAGCCGGGGCAGCACCTGTTCGCACAAAAGGTGCAGGCTGCGCCAGCCCTCGTCCAGCGGCATCCCGCCGCACAGCGGGTGCAGCACCAGGTTCCCCGCCTCGCCCGCGCCCCGGGCGTACGCGACCGCCTCGTCCGGGGTCAGCACCCGGTACACGCCCTCCGCACGCAGCTCCGCCACCGTGCGCGCGGCCGACCGTACGGCGCTGCGGATGTCCTTCGACTGCCACGAGGCGTACATGCCCGCCTCGTGCAGGAAGCGGTCGCCGTACTCGGCCCAGACCCGGTCCGGGTCCTCCGCGATGTGCAGCAGCGGCGTCTCGGCCGCGGGCATCATGCAGAAGCCCTCCGTCCCGTGCTCCGCGAGCTGCGCCTGGTAGTACGCCTCCAGCTCCGGCAGGTGCGCGCTGGGGAAGAACGGCAGCCCGAGCCGGGCCGCACGCCGGGCCGCGGCCTTGGAGCTGCCGCCGACCAGGAGCATCGGGTGCGGCTGCGTGAAGGGCCGCGGGGTGACCCGTACGGTACGGCCGCGGTACTCGAACGGCTCGCCGGTCCACGCCCGCAGCAGGGTCTCCAGCAGCTCGTCCTGGAGCCGGCCGCGCCGGCCCCACTCGACGCCGTGCTGCTCGTACTCCTCGGGCCGGTAGCCGATGCCCGCGACCGTGACGAGACGGCCGCCGCTCAGCAGGTCGAGGACCGCGATGTCCTCCGCCACCTTCAGCGGGTCGTACAGAGGGCCGATGATCGCCGAGACGGTGACCGCGATCCGGCGGGTGGCGCCGAAGACCGCGCCCGCGAAGGCGAACGGCGAGGGCAGCCAGTTGTTGGCGGCGCCGTGGTGCTCCTCGGTCTGGATCGTGTCGATGCCGCGGTCGTCCGCGTACCTCGCCATCTCCAGCGCGGCCTTGTAACGGGCGGAGAGGGTCTCGGGGGTGCCGTTCGGGTCGACGAGATTGAACCGGGCCACGGTGATGGGCATGGAGAAGTCCCCCTTCGCCGGATGTGGGTGCGCGGGCGAAGGGGGACGTTAGCTGACGCAGCGTCAGTTGGACAGGGATCCGGCGGAGGTGAGCGCGGGCTCCTCGGCCTCGGCCCCGGCCGCGGGAGCAGCCGGAGCCGCCGTGCGCGGCAGTACGGCGTACAGCGCGCCGGAAGTGACGATGCCGGCCGCCCAGCCCAGGCCGTTCTGCCCGATCCAGGTGCCGGCGAGCGGTCCGGCGAACCAGTCGACCTTGGTGAAGAGCAGCCCCACGACCAGGGCCAGGCCCCACGCGGTCATGGCCTGCCAGGCGTACCCGCCCCGGTACCAGTAGGCGCTGGTGCGGGTGGTGTCCAGCAACGCGGCGCCGTCGTACGAGGTCCGCCGCAGCATGTCGACGCCGAAGACGCCGATCCACGCGGAGAACGCCACGGCCAGCAGCGTCAGGAAGGAGATGAACGAGCCGAAGAAGCTGGTCGCGACCACCATCAGCAGGAAGCCGAAGACCAGGCTGATGACGGCGTTGACGCTGACGGCCGCCGCGCGCGGGACCTTGATGCCGAGGGTCTGCGCCGTGAAGCCGGCCGAGTACATGGACATCGAGTTGATCAGCAGCATGCCGACGAGCGCGATCAGCAGGTACGGCACCGCGATCCAGGCGGGCAGCAGATTGCCGATGAAGGAGACCGGGTCCTGGGCCGTGGCCAGGTCCGGGGTGCCGACCGCCATGACCGCGCCCATGAGCACCATCGGGATCACGACGACGGCCGCGCCGCCGATCGTCGCGCCGACCATGCCCTTGGCGGAGGCCGTACGCGGCAGGTAGCGGGTGAAGTCCGGGCCGGACGGGACCCAGCTGATGCCGCCCGCGGCGATGGTGCCGATGCCGGCGATCATCATCGCCGTCGAGCCGGCCGGCTTGTCGAAGACGGCGGACCAGTCGGTCTCCGCGACCAGATAGCCGAGCACGAGCACGCTGAAGGCGCCGAAGAGGTACGTCGACCAGGTCGAGCACACGCGCAGCGCGCTGATGCCGAGGCCGGACACCAGGAAGGTGCAGCCGACGAAGAGCAGCAGGGTGACCAGGATCAGGACGGTGTTCTTCCGCACGCCGAACAGCAGGTCCAGCACGGTGAGCATGGCGAAGGCGCCGCTGACCGCGTTGATGGTCTCCCAGCCCCAGCGGGCGACCCAGATCAGGGCGCCGGGGAAGAGGTTGCCGCGCTGGCCGAACACGGCCCGCGAGAGCGCCATGCCGGGGGCGCCGCCGCGCTTCCCGGCGATCGAGATCAGCCCGACGATCCCGTACGAGACGACCGGAGCGGCGATCGCGACGACCAGCACCTGCCAGATGTTGAGCTTGTTGAAGATGACCAGGCCGGCGCCCATGGTCAGCAGCAGCACGCTGATGTTGGCGGCGACCCAGGTCGGCACGAGCTCGCGGACCCGGCCGCTGCGCTCGCTGTCCGGGACGGGCTCCAGGCCGCGGGTCTCCACCGAGGTCTCGGCCGAGGTCGGGGCGGAGGTCTCGGTCGGCGTCGGTATCGCGCCGTCGGCGGGCTCGGCAGGCATGCGGTACTCCGGTGGGCAGGGCGTACGGGTAAGTCGCCCATCATCGTAGATGTGCCGCCAAGTCCACAAATAGAGGCTTACGGCCCGGCCGGAACCGCGGAGACGGGGGTCCGGGGCCGCCGTGGCAGATACTGGACGGGTTATGGACATCCTCATCCTTGCTGTAGTCATCGCCCTGGTCGCGGTCGGCGCGATCAGCGGGCTCGTGGTCAGCAGCCGCAAGAAGAAGCAGCTGCCGCCCTCGGCACCGTCGAGCACGCCGACCATCACTGCCCCGCCCGCCGAACCGCAGGTGGGGGAGGACGCCGTAGAGACGGCGGAAGAGCCCCGCCGCACGATCGAGGAGGTCGGCCTCCCCGAAGCGGAGGCTGCGGCTCCCGAGGCGCCCGCCGTCGTCGCCGAGCCCGAGGCACCGGCCGCCCCCGAGATCGAGGTGCCCGAGCCCACCGCCGGCCGCCTGGTCCGGCTGCGCGCCCGCCTCGCCCGGTCGCAGAACTCGCTCGGCAAGGGGCTGCTCACGCTGCTCTCGCGTGAGCACCTCGACGAGGACACCTGGGAGGAGATCGAGGAGACCCTCCTGATCGCCGACGTCGGTGTCGTGCCGACGCAGGAGCTCGTGGACCGGCTCCGCGAGCGGGTCAAGGTGCTCGGCACCCGCACCCCGGCGGACCTGCGCGCCCTGCTCAAGGAGGAGCTGCTGACCCTGGTCGGCACCGACTTCGACCGCGCCGTGAAGACCGAGAGCGGCACCGACACCCCGGGCGTCGTGATGGTCGTCGGCGTCAACGGCACCGGCAAGACCACCACCACGGGCAAGCTGGCCCGCGTGCTCGTCGCCGACGGCCGCTCCGTGGTGCTCGGCGCGGCCGACACCTTCCGCGCCGCCGCCGCCGACCAGCTCCAGACCTGGGGCGACCGCGTGGGCGCCCGTACGGTACGCGGCCCCGAGGGCGGCGACCCGGCCTCGATCGCCTACGACGCGGTCAAGGAGGGCATCGCCGAGGGCGCCGACGTGGTGCTCATCGACACCGCCGGCCGCCTCCACACCAAGACCGGCCTCATGGACGAGCTCGGCAAGGTCAAGCGCGTCGTGGAGAAGCACGGCCCGCTGGACGAGGTCCTGCTGGTCCTGGACGCCACCACCGGGCAGAACGGCCTGACCCAGGCCCGCGTCTTCGCCGAGGTCGTGGACATCACCGGCATCGTGCTGACCAAGCTCGACGGCACCGCCAAGGGCGGCATCGTCGTCGCCGTCCAGCGCGAGCTCGGCGTCCCGGTCAAGCTCGTCGGCCTCGGCGAGGGCCCCGACGACCTCGCGCCCTTCGAGCCGGAGGCGTTCGTCGACGCCCTGATCGGCGACTGAGCGCAGCCCGTACGCGGTGCACGCAGCCCGTACGCATGACAGCGCCCCCGCGTTCCGGCCGGAACCCGGGGGCGCTGTCGTAGGCACGTGTACTAGCGCCGGAGCCGGTGGCAGATGTATGCGAGCGTGCCCAGCAGCAGCCGGGCCTGCGGCGGGCCGCCCGCGGAGTCCAGCGCGGGCGGGCGCAGCCAGCCGACCGGGCCCAGGCCCGCGTGGTCGGACGGCGGGGCGGTCAGGAAGGCGCCGGGCCCCAGGGCCCGCAGGTCGAGGTCGGCGTCGTCCCAGCCCATCCGGTACAGCAGCTGCGGCAGCTCGGCGGCCGCGCCCGGGGCCACGAAGAACTGGGCCCGGCCGTCCGGGGTCGCGGTGACCGGCCCGAGCGGCAGGCCCATCCGCTCCAGGCGGACCAGCGCCCGGCGCCCGGCCTCCTCCGAGACCTCGATGACGTCGAAGGTCCGGCCGACGGGGAGCAGTACCGCCGCACCGGGGTAGCCGCCCCAGGTCTCGGTGACCTCGTCGAGGGTGGCGCCGGCCGGGACGGTCGGAGCCAGGGGGAGCGGATGAGCCCCCGGTGCGCTGCAACCCGTATGACCGCAGGAGCAGCCGCGGGCGGGGGCCGCGGCGCGGGCGCCGGGGACCACGTCCCAGCCCCACAGTCCGGTGTACTCCGCGACCGCCGTGCACTCCGAGCTCCGGCCGCGGCGCCGCGAGCCGGAACGGAACTCCTTGGTGCTGCGGCTGCCGCCGATCGTGAAGCCCATGCCCATGCCCCCTCCAACGGGTCGGACGCGCAGGTGGTTACGACGTCGGCGGGACGGGATGCGGGGCCGGGGGCGAGCCCGGTGCCCGGAGGGGCTGCCCGGCGCACTCCTCGCCGCGCGCGCCCCCACCGCACTCCCGTCCATCCGATCGTTTTCGCCTCGGTGTCAAGTGAATCGCGCCTGGCGGGTGGCTAGTTCATTCAAAGGGGTGGCGAATGGTGGCGTTTCTGGAATCGACCTCGCGGAGGGGGTGATCGTAGGATTACTTTCAGTGCACCAAACCCCGAAGGCGGGCCGTCCGTGGTTATGCCGGAGGCAACTTGTGGAGGACCTGTGAAGGTCCGTGGCGGCGCTCGCCGCTCCAGCCAGGGTTTCGTGTGAAGAGGCTGAGTGGATGGGGGCGTTCCAGTGAGCGGCAACGGCGCAAGCGGAACGAGCGTGGAGCCGGAGGTCCCGGGCTCCGCGGCCCGCAATGAGCAACTGACCTCCTGGTTCGTCCGCAGCGGCTGGTCGAAGGGCGAACTCGCCCGCCAGGTGAACCGGCGCGCCCGGCAGATGGGCGCCCACCACATCAGCACGGACACCTCCCGGGTGCGCCGCTGGCTCGACGGCGAGCAGCCCCGCGAGCCCGTCCCGCGGATCCTGTCCGAGCTGTTCTCCGAGCGCTTCGGCTCCGTCGTCGCCATCGAGCAGCTCGGGCTGCGCACCGCCCACCAGACGCCCTCCGTCTCCGGCGTCGACCTGCCCTGGGCCGGCCCGCAGACCGTCGAGCTGCTCGGGGAGTTCTCCCGCAGCGACCTGATGCTGGCCCGCCGCGGCTTCCTGGGGACCTCGCTGGCCCTCTCCGCCGGCCCCGCCCTCATCGAGCCCATGCAGCGCTGGCTCGTCCCGGTCGCCGCCGCCGACCCGGGCCCCCGCGAGGCGGGTGCGCCCGGCGCCCTCAGCGGCCACCGCCCGCCCCGGCTCTCCGAACCGGAACTCGGCCTCCTCGAAGCCACCACCGTCATGTTCCGCCAGTGGGACGCCCAGTGCGGCGGCGGACTGCGCCGCAAGGCCGTCGTGGGCCAGCTGCACGAGGTCACCGACCTGCTCCAGGAGAACCACCCGGCCCCCGTCATGCGCCGGCTCTTCAAGGTCGCCGCGGAACTCGCCGAACTGGCCGGCTGGATGAGCTACGACATCGGCCTGCACCCCACCGCGCAGAAGTACTTCGTCCTGGCGCTGCACGCCGCCAAGGAGGGCGGGGACAAGCCGCTCGGCTCGTACATCCTCTCCAGCATGAGCCGCCAGATGATCCACCTGGGCCGCCCCGAGGACGCCCTGGAACTCATCCACCTCGCCCAGTACGGCAGCCGCGACTGCGCCGGCCCGCGCACCCAGGCCATGCTGTATGCGATGGAGGCCCGCGCCTACGCCAACATGGGCCAGCCCAGCCGCTGCAAACGAGCCGTCCGGATGGCCGAGGACACCTTCTCCGACGTCGACTTCGGCGGCGAGCCCGAACCCGACTGGATCCGGTTCTTCTCCGAGGCCGAGCTGAACGGCGAGAACTCCCACTCGTACCGCGACCTGGCCTACGTGGCCGGGCGCAGCCCCATGTACGCCTCGCTCGCCGAACCGGTGATGCAGCGGGCCGTGGACCTCTTCGAGAAGGACGACGAGCACCAGCGCTCGTACAGCCTCAACCTGATCGGCATGGCCACCGTGCACCTGCTGCGGCGCGAGCCCGAGCAGGCCGTCGTCCTCGTCGACCGCGCCCTGAAGGTGGCGGAAAAGGTGCGCTCCGAACGGGTCAATACGCGGATCCGCAAGACCGTCGACACCGCCGCCCGTGAGTACGGCGACGTGGCCGACGTGGTCCAGCTGACCGACCAGCTCGCCTCCCGGCTCCCCGAGGCCGCGGTGGCCGTCTGACGGCCCGCGCGGCCGCCCCCGAAGGCCCCGGCCGCGGCAGTCACCCCGTGAAGCCCGATCAGGCTCCCCCAGCCAGGTCCCCCGGGTGCTGCCGCGGCCGGCTCGCTTTTTCTGCGCCTGAACCGGCGCCGCTCTCGCGGAGGTGGTTGCTCGCCGTCGTGGTTCCTCAATTCATGGTTGCCGTGTTCATCGTGCTGTAACAGCCCGGACGCCTTCGTCATCGGCGCGAAACACCCAGCGGCGCCGCCGGAAACCGGCCTGCGCGAATCTCAGGGCCAATAACCGGCCAGCCCCCAGGCCCCCACCCCCCGGCCTTACGCCTTGCGCCGCTCAGGTTTTCACGATCGCCCGCACGCGAACGTACCGACGACGAGGAGACGCCGATGGCATCAGCCATCACGACCCTCGCGGCAGACGCCCCGACGCTCTCTGCCGCGAACACCGGGTTCATGCTCATCTGCTCCGCCCTGGTCATGCTGATGACCCCCGGGCTCGCCTTCTTCTACGGCGGCATGGTCCGAGTCAAGAGCAGCCTCAACATGCTCATGATGAGCTTCATCAGCCTCGGGATCGTCACGATCCTCTGGGTCCTCTACGGCTTCAGCCTCGCCTTCGGCACGGACTCCGGCAGCATCATCGGCTGGTCCTCCGACTACGTCGGCCTCAGCGGCATCGGCATCACCGAGCTGTGGGACGGGTACACCATCCCGGTCTACGTCTTCGCGGTCTTCCAGCTGATGTTCGCCGTCATCACCCCCGCCCTGATCAGCGGCGCCCTGGCCGACCGCGTGAAGTTCAGCGCCTGGGCCCTGTTCAGCGCCCTGTGGGTCACCGTCGTCTACTTCCCCGTCGCCCACTGGGTCTGGGGCGCCGGCGGCTGGCTCTTCGAGCTCGGCGTCATCGACTTCGCGGGCGGCACCGCCGTCCACATCAACGCCGGCGCCGCGGCCCTCGGCGTCATCCTGGTCATCGGCAAGCGCGTCGGCTTCAAGCGGGACCCGATGCGCCCGCACAGCCTCCCGCTCGTGATGCTCGGCGCCGGTCTGCTCTGGTTCGGCTGGTTCGGCTTCAACGCCGGCTCCTGGCTCGGCAACGACGACGGCGTGGGCGCGGTCATGTTCGTCAACACCCAGGTCGCCACCGCCGCCGCCATGCTCGCCTGGCTCGCGTACGAGAAGCTGCGCCACGGCTCCTTCACCACCCTCGGCGCCGCCTCCGGCGCGGTCGCGGGCCTCGTCGCCATCACCCCCTCCGGCGGCTCCTGCTCCCCGCTCGGCGCGATCGCCATCGGCGCCATCGCCGGTCTGGTCTGCGCCATGGCCGTCGGCCTCAAGTACAAGTTCGGCTACGACGACTCCCTCGACGTCGTCGGCGTCCACCTCGTCGGCGGAGTCATCGGCTCGCTCCTGGTGGGCTTCTTCGCCACCGGCGGGGTCCAGTCCGACGCGGCCGGCCTCTTCTACGGCGGCGGCCTGGAGCAGCTCGGCAAGCAGGCCGTCGGAGTCTTCTCCGTACTCGCCTACTCTCTCGTGGTGTCCGCGATCCTCGCCTTCCTCCTGGACAAGACGATCGGGATGCGGGTCACCGAGGACGACGAGGTCTCCGGCATCGACCAGGTCGAGCACGCCGAGACCGCCTACGACTTCAGCGGAGCCGGCGGCGGCGCCTCCTCCCGGAGCACCGCCGCACCCGCCCCCGTTGCCGCCGCGAGCAAGAAGGTTGACGCATGAAGCTGATCACCGCGATCGTCAAGCCGCACCGGCTCGACGAGATCAAGGACGCCCTCCAGCGGTTCGGAGTCCAGGGGCTCACCGTCTCCGAGGCCAGCGGGTACGGCCGCCAGCGCGGCCACACCGAGGTCTACCGCGGCGCCGAGTACACCGTGGACCTCGTACCGAAGATCCGTATCGAGGTGGTCGTCGAGGACGACGACGCCGAATCGGTGATGGACGTCCTGGTCAAGGGCGCCCGCACCGGAAAGATCGGTGACGGCAAGGTGTGGAGCGTCCCCGTGGACGCGGTCATCCGCGTCCGCACCGGCGAGCGCGGCGCAGAAGCGCTCTAGGCGACGGGAGCTCCTGGGTGACGAGTGTCGAAGAGACCACGACGGGTGATTCCGACGAACCGTCCGCCTCGGGACCCAGCGGTTACGCCGCGGCCCGGCTGCGACTCCTCCAGGAGGAGTCGCGGTCCGGGCCTTCGCGGCGTTCCGCGCTGGCCGGGCTGACCGACGACTGGCTGAACGCCCTGTTCACCACGGCCCTGCGGGAGACCGGGGTGCGGGGCGCCACCCTCGTCGCCGTCGGCGGCTACGGGCGGGCCGAACTCTCCCCGCGCAGCGACCTCGACCTGCTGCTGCTCCACGACGGCAAGGCCGAGCCGCGGGCACTGAGCGCGCTGGCCGACCGCATCTGGTACCCCGTGTGGGACCTGGGCGTGGCCCTCGACCACTCGGTGCGGACCCCGGCCGAGGCCCGCAAGACCGCCGCCGAGGACCTCAAGGTGCACCTGGGGCTGCTGGACGCCCGGCCGGTCGCGGGCGACGCGGGGCTGCTCGCGGGCCTGCGCACCTCGGTGCTGGCCGACTGGCGCAACCAGGCCGCCAAGCGGCTCCCGCAGCTGCACGCGCTGTGCAGGGAGCGGGCCGAGCGGGCCGGGGAGCTGCGCTTCCTGCTGGAACCCGACCTCAAGGAGGCCCGCGGCGGGCTCCGCGACGCCACCGCGCTGCGGGCGGTCGCCGCGTCCTGGCTGGCCGACGCCCCGCGCGAGGGGCTGGCCGAGGCCCGGCGGCGGCTGCTGGACGCGCGCGACGCCCTGCACCTGGTGACGGGCCGGGCGACCGACCGGCTCGCGCTCCAGGAACAGGACCAGGTCGCGGCCCAGCTGGGGCTGCTCGACGCGGACGTGCTGCTGCGCGAGGTGTACGAGGCCGCGCGGGTCGTCGCGTACGCCGGGGACGTGACCTGGCGGGAGGTCGGGCGGGTCCTGCGGGCCCGCGCGGCCCGTCCGAGGCTGCGCGGGCTGCTCGGGACGCGGGGGGCCGCGGCGGCCGAGCGGGCGCCGCTCGCGGAAGGGGTCGTGGAGTCCGACGGCGAGGCCGTCCTGGCCCTGGCCGCCCGGCCCGACCGGGATCCCGTGCTGGCGCTGCGGTTCGGGGCCGCGGCCGCGCAGGCCGGGCTGCCGGTGTCGCTGCACGCCGTACGAAGGCTCGCGGCGCAGGCCAAGCCGCTGCCGGTGCCGTGGCCCGCCGAGGCGCGGGAGCAGCTGCTGACCCTGCTGGGGGCGGGGGAGCCGACCGTCGCGGTCTGGGAGGCCCTGGAGGCGGAGGGGCTGATCACCCGGCTGCTGCCCGACTGGGAACGGGTGCGGTGCCGGCCGCAGCGCAATCCCGTGCACACCTGGACGGTGGACCGGCACCTGGTGGAGACGGCGGTACGGGCCTCCGCCCTGACCCGCCGGGTCGGCCGGCCCGACCTGCTGCTGATGGCCGCCCTGCTGCACGACATCGGCAAGGGCTGGCCCGGGGACCACTCGGTGGCGGGCGAGACGATCGCCCACGACGTGGCCGTACGCGTGGGCTTCGACGAACGGGACGCCTCCGTGCTGGGCGTGCTCGTACGGCACCACCTGCTGCTGATCGACACCGCGACGCGGCGCGACCTCGACGATCCCGCGACGGTCCGTTCGGTCGCGGAGGCCGTGGGATCGCTCGGCACGCTGGAGATACTGCACGCGCTGACCGAGGCGGACGCGCTGGCCACCGGCCCGGCGGCGTGGAGCACGTGGCGGGGCTCGCTGGTGGCGGACCTCGTGGCGCGGGTGGCCGCGGTGCTGCGGGGCGCGCCCCCCGCGGCGGCGGAGCCGGCCATCGCGACGACCGACCAGGAACGCCTCGCGGTGGAGGCGCTGCGCACCGGGGAGCCGGTGCTGGCGCTGCACGCGCGCCAGGAGGAGGACGACGCGGTCGGCGTCGAGCTGGTGGTGGCGGTCCCGGACCAGCCGGGGGTCCTCCCGGCGGTGGCCGGCGTACTGGCCCTGCACCGGCTCACGGTCCGGGCCGCCGACCTGCGCTCGCTGGAGCTGCCGGAGCTGGCCGGCGAGGTGCTGGTCCTGCGGTGGCGGGTGGCGGCGGAGTACGGGGCGCTGCCGGAGGCGGCCCGGCTGCGGACGGACCTGATCCGGGCGCTCGACGGCTCGCTGGACGTCCCGGCGAAGCTGGCGGACCGCGAGGCGGCGTACCCGCGGCGGCGCGGGGTGGTGCCGCCGCCGCCCCGGGTCACGGTGGTCCCGGAGGTGTCCTCGCTGGCCACGGTCCTGGAGGTGCGTGCTCCGGACGCGGTGGGTCTGCTGCACCGGATCGGGCGCGCGCTGGAATCCTCCGGGGTACGGGTGCGCAGCGCGCACGTCTCGACGCTGGGCGCCAACGCGGTGGACTCCCTGTACGTGGTCGACGCCGACGGCAAACCGCTGCCCCCTGCCGCCGCCGCGGCCCTGGCCGCCGCCCTGGAGGGCGCCCTCCGCTGACCGGGGGTCGGGGGCCCGCCGCGCGGCGTCCGGGGGCGGAGCCCGGGGCCGGAAACGGGCGGGTCCCCGGACGGGGGGAGGGCCCGATACCCTGGGGGGCGACCACACGCCCCCGACCCGAGGAATCGCGACCACCGTGTTCGATACGCTTTCCGACCGCCTCAGCGCGACCTTCAAGTCCCTCCGGGGCAAGGGCCGCCTCTCCGAGCAGGACATCGACGCTGCGGCGCGGGAAATCCGTATCGCCCTCCTCGAGGCCGACGTCGCCCTCCCCGTCGTCCGTTCCTTCATCGCGAACGTCAAGGAGCGCGCCCGCGGCGAAGAGGTCTCCAAGGCCCTGAACCCGGGCCAGCAGGTCCTCAAGATCGTCAACGACGAGCTCGTGTCGATCCTCGGCGGCGAGACCCGGCGGCTGCGCTTCGCCAAGACCGCGCCCACCGTGATCATGCTCGCCGGCCTCCAGGGTGCCGGTAAGACCACCCTCGCCGGAAAGCTCGGCCTCTGGCTCAAGGGCCAGGGCCACTCCCCGCTGCTCGTCGCCTGCGACCTCCAGCGCCCCAACGCCGTCAACCAGCTCAGCGTCGTCGCCGAGCGCGCCGGCGTCGCGGTCTACGCGCCCGCCCCCGGCAACGGCATCGGCGACCCGGTGCAGGTGGCCAAGGACTCCATCGAGTACGCCCGCACCAAGCAGTACGACATCGTCATCGTAGACACCGCCGGCCGCCTCGGCATCGACTCCGAGCTGATGCAGCAGGCCGCGGACATCCGCGACGCCGTCAGCCCCGACGAGATCCTCTTCGTCGTCGACGCCATGATCGGCCAGGACGCGGTCAACACCGCCGAGGCCTTCCGCGACGGCGTCGGCTTCGACGGCGTCGTGCTCTCCAAGCTCGACGGCGACGCCCGCGGCGGTGCCGCGCTCTCCATCGCGCACGTCACCGGCAAGCAGATCATGTTCGCCTCGAACGGCGAGAAGCTCGACGAGTTCGACGCGTTCCACCCCGACCGCATGGCGGGCCGGATCCTCGACATGGGTGACATGCTCACCCTCATCGAGCAGGCCGAGAAGACCTTCAGCCAGGCCGAAGCCGAGAAGATGGCGGCCAAGCTGGCCAAGGGCCCCAAGGAGTTCACGCTCGACGACTTCCTGGCCCAGATGGAGCAGGTCCGGAAGATGGGCTCCATCTCCAAGCTGCTCGGCATGCTCCCCGGCATGGGGCAGATCAAGGACCAGATCAACAACATCGACGAGCGCGACGTCGACCGCATGGCCGCGATCATCAAGTCGATGACCCCGGCCGAGCGCCACGACCCGCACATCATCAACGGCTCGCGCCGCGCCCGTATCGCCAAGGGCTCCGGCGCCGAGGTCAGTGCCGTCAAGAACCTCGTCGAGCGCTTCTTCGAGGCCCGCAAGATGATGTCCCGCATGGCGCAGGGCGGCGGGATGCCGGGGATGCCGGGCATCCCCGGGATGGGCGGCGGCCCCGGCCGGCAGAAGAAGCAGATCAAGCAGGCCAAGGGCAAGCGCAAGAGCGGCAACCCGATGAAGCGCAAGGAAGAGGAGGCGGCGGCAGCCGCCCGCCGCGAGCAGGGCCCGCAGAGCGCCCCGCCCGCGACCGGCAGCCCGTTCGGCCTTCCCGCCGGCGGCGGCCAGTCGGGCCAGGACTTCGACCTTCCGGACGAGTTCAAGAAGTTCATGAAGTAAGCGGCAGCCGTACGAGGGCGTACGGAAAGGGCCCTGGCGGGATCATCCCGCCAGGGCCTTCCTCGTACGTACTGCGGGCGCAATGGTGCGTTATATCCCTTATGGTCGGCCACGAGGACGGCAGTAAGGAGGCCACGTGCCCAGCCCCACCCCCGTACCGCCTCGCGAACGCGCCGATACGCCCTGGCGCTCCGAGGGCGCGCCGACGCCGCCACCCAAGAGGAAGATGCCCGGGGGCTGGCGCGGACTGGTCCTCGCCGCACTGATCGTCTTCCTGCTCGCCAACGTGGCCCTGTCGTACTTCAACCAGGGCGACGAGCCGACCGTCTCGTACACGGAGTTCAGCAAGCAGGTCGCCGACGGCAACGTCTCGAAGATCTACTCCAAGGGCGACGCCATCCAGGGCGAGCTGAAGAACAAGCAGCCGCTGCCCGACGGCGACAAGGGCGACTACACGAAGTTCGTCACCCAGCGCCCGGCCTTCGCCGACGACGACCTGTGGGCGAACCTCAGCAAGCACAACGTCGTCGTCACGGCCTCCCCGGTCGTCCTGCAGCGCAGCTTCCTGGCCAATCTGCTGATCTCGCTCGCCCCGATGCTGCTGCTGGTCCTCCTGTGGGTGTTCATCGCCCGCCGCATGGGCTCGGCCATGGGCGGCGTCGGCGGGCTGGGCCGCAAACAGCCGCCCAAGCCCGTCGAGCTGGAGGGCGGCAAGCGCACCACCTTCGCCGACGTGGCCGGCATCGACGAGGTCAAGGGCGAGCTCAACGACGTCGTGGACTTCCTCAAGAACCCCCAGCGGTACCGGGCCCTGGGCGCCAGGATGCCCGGCGGGGTGCTGCTCGCCGGACCGCCCGGCACGGGCAAGACGCTGCTGGCGCGGGCGGTCGCGGGCGAGGCCGGGGTGCCGTTCTTCTCCGCCTCCGCCTCCGAGTTCATCGAGATGATCGTCGGCGTGGGCGCCTCCCGGGTCCGCGAACTCTTCTCCGAGGCGCGGAAGGTGGCCCCCGCGATCATCTTCATCGACGAGATCGACACCATCGGCCGGGCCCGCGGCGGCGGGGCCGCCATGGGCGGCCACGACGAGCGTGAACAGACCCTGAACCAGATCCTGACCGAGATGGACGGCTTCTCCGGCTCGGAGGGCGTCGTCGTCCTCGCCGCCACCAACCGGCCCGACGTCCTCGATCCGGCGCTCACCCGCCCCGGCCGCTTCGACCGCACGGTCTCGGTCTCCCCGCCCGACCGGGCCGGCCGCGAGGCCATCCTGCGGATCCACACCCGGGACATCCCGCTCGCCGCCGACGCGGACCTCGACCAGGTGGCCCGCACCACTCCCGGCATGACCGGCGCGGACCTCGCCAACCTGGCCAACGAAGCCGCCCTCCTCGCGGTGAAGCACAAGCAGAGCCAGGTCACCCAGGCAGACTTCATGGACGCCCTGGAGAAGGTCCAGCTGGGCGCCGCCCGGTCGCTGGTCATGCCGGAGGAGGAGCGCCGCCGCACGGCCTACCACGAGAGCGGCCACGCCCTGCTGGGCATGCTCCAGCCGGGCGCCGACCCGGTCCGCAAGATCACGATCGTGCCGCGCGGCCGAGCGCTCGGCGTCACCCTCTCCACCCCCGACGCGGACCGCTACTCGTACACGGAGGAGTACCTGCGCGGCCGCATCATCGGCGCGCTGGGCGGCATGGCGGCCGAGCACGTCGTGTTCGACGTCATCACCACGGGCGCGGAGAACGACCTGGAACAGGTCACCAACCTCGCCCGCGGCATGGTCGGCCGCTGGGGCATGAGCGAGCGCGTCGGCCGCCTCACCGCGATCCCGGCCGACGCGCAGAGTCCGTACGGGCTGCTGGCGGCACCCGCCACCCTCGACGCGGTGGACCACGAGATGCGGCGGATCGTCGACGAGTGCTACCTGGAGGCCTGCCGACTGCTGCGCGAACACCGGCCGAAACTCGACGCGCTGACCGAGGCCCTGCTGGCGAACGAGACCCTGGACGAGCCGGCCGCCTACGAGGCCGCGGGCATTCCCCGCCTCTCGAAGGAGGTGAAGTAGCGGCGCGGGCCCCGCCGACACCCCTACGGCACGCGGGCGATCACGTAGCGGAAGATGTTCGGCAGCCACACGGCGCCGTCCGGCCGCTCGTACGGGTGAAGCGCCTCGGTCAGCTCCTTCTCGACCTGCGCCGGATCGGACGAGGACTCGTACAGCCCCGTCGACAGCAGCCCCCGTACCGCGCTGTCCACGTCCGCGTACCCGAACGGGCAGAACACCCGGCCCGATCCGTCGGGCGTGAGCCCGGCCTTCGCCACCGCCGCGTCCAGGTCCCGCGGCGCGGGACCGCCGCCCAGGACCGCGGGCACCGTGCACCGCTCCGCCGGGCCCCAGTCGGCCATCACCACCGCCCCGCCCCGCCGGACCGCCGGCAGGGCCGCGTCCAGGGCCGCCGCGGTCGGGGAGAAGGCCAGCAGCACGTCGTACGGGCGCACGCCCCCCGGCGGGGCCGGGACCACCTCCAGCAGCCGCTCGCGCGCCAGCGCCCGCCGCGCCGGGTCCGCCTCCACCCCCGTGGCGGCGGCTCCCCGCCCCGCGGCCAGCAGCAGGGCCAGCCCCGACCCGCAGTCCAGGCCGAGCAGCCGGTCGCCCGGCCCGACCTCCAGCCGGTCGTAGACCGCTTCGTACAGCGGTACCAGCATCCGTTCCTGGATCTCCGCCCAGTCCCGGGCGACGAGCGTCGCCGTCGGCGTCGGTGTCATCGAAAGAGCGCTCCTGATTCCTTGTCGCCCCCTTGCCCCCGTTGCCAGAGAACTCCCCATTCGCCCCCGCGTCCAGAGGAGTGCGCCACCCGATTCACGCTCGGCGCGCCCGGCGCCGTACCATTCGCGCCATGGCAAAGGCACCCGTTCTCACCCCCCAGGCGGAGGATTTCCCCCGCTGGTACCAGGATCTGATCAACAAGGCCGAGCTGGCCGACAACGGTCCGGTACGCGGCACCATGGTCATCCGACCGTACGGCTACGGGCTGTGGGAGCGGATGCAGCAGGAGATGGACGCGCGCATCAAGGACGCGGGCGCCCAGAACGCGTACTTCCCGCTGTTCATCCCGCAGTCGTACCTGACGCGCGAAGCCGAGCACGTCGAGGGCTTCGCCCCCGAGCTCGCGGTCGTCACGCACGGCGGCGGCAAGGAGCTGGACGAGCCGGTCGTGGTCCGGCCCACCTCCGAGACGATCATCAACGACTACTTCTCGAAGTGGGTCCAGAGCTACCGCGACCTGCCCCTTCTGATCAACCAGTGGGCGAACGTGGTCCGCTGGGAGATGCGCCCGCGCGTCTTCCTCCGTACGAGTGAGTTCCTCTGGCAGGAGGGCCACACCGCCCACGCCACGTACGAGGACGCCCGCGACTACGCCGCCCGCATCCACACGGACGTGTACGGCGACTTCATGACGAACGTGCTCGGCATCGACGTCGTGCTCGGCCGCAAGACCGCCAAGGAGCGCTTCGCCGGCGCCATCAACACCCTCACCCTCGAGGGCATGATGGGCGACGGCAAGGCCCTGCAGCTGGGCACGAGCCACGAGCTCGGCACCAACTTCGCCAAGGCCTTCAACACGCAGTACCTGTCGAAGGAAGGCAAGCAGGAGCTCGTCTGGCAGACCTCGTGGGGCGTCTCGACCCGCATGGTCGGCGGTCTGATCATGTCCCACGGCGACGACAACGGCCTCCGTGTCCCGCCGCGCCTCGCGCACATCCAGGTCGTCGTCATGGCGATCAAGGGCGACGAGGCCGTCACCAAGGTCCGCGAGCTCGGCGCGCAGCTGAAGGCCGCCGGCATCCGCGTGCACGTCGACGACCGCGTCGACACCCCCTTCGGCCGCCGCGCCGTGGACTGGGAGCTCAAGGGCGTACCGGTCCGCGTCGAGATCGGCCCCCGCGACCTGGAGGCCGGCACCGCGATGCTGGCCCGCCGGATCCCGGGCGGCAAGGAGCCCGTGCAGATCGACGCGCTCGCCGACCTGCTGCCCAAGGTGCTCGAAGAGGACCAGGCGCAGCTGCTGCGCGAGTCCCGCGAGCGCCGCCTGGCCCGCACCTCCGACGTCTCCACCATCGAGGAGGCCGCCGAGGCCGCCATCGCCGGCGGCTGGGCGCGGATCCCGTGGGCCGACCTCGGCCCCGAGGGCGAGGCCAGGCTGGGCGAGCAGGCCGTCTCCGTACGCTGCCTGATCGCCGCGGACGGATCGGTTCCGGAGGCGGACGACGCCCCCGGTACGCTCGCGATCGTCGCGCGCTCGTACTGATCGCCCCTCTCTGACCAGGGGTCGGCCCCGGCGCACGGCACGAGCCGCGCGCCGGGGCCGATCCTTTTGGTCGACGTTACGTACCGACTCATCCTGGGATCGGCGCACCCGTCCTCGTCGGGACGCATGAGACTGAACTGACTGGTACGTGCAAAAAATTTGGAATGGCCCGGAATCGGAACACCGGGGCACCCCGGCTCGTTGTCACGACGTGAGCACGACACCACCTGTTCTCGCCGCAGAGCTGGCGCAGGCGTGGGCCGATATTCAGCGGTACCACCCCGAGCTGCCTGACCTTGCCGCGCCCGAGTCCCTGATCGGAGAGTCCTCGTCCGCCTGCGGCGCCGAGCTCTCCTTCGAGCGACTGCTGCACGAGGCAGTCCACGGCATCGCAGCCGCCCGCGGAGTGCGCGACACCTCGCGGGCAGGCCGCTACCACAACCGCAGATTCCTCGCGATCGCCGAGGAGATGGGGCTGGACCACGCCGACGAGCCGCACGCCAGCAGCGGCTTCTCGCTGGTCTCGCTCAATCCCGAGGCGAAGAAGCGCTACCGCCCCACCATGGAGAGGCTGCAGCGCGCGCTGAAGGCGCACACGGCCGCGACGGCCGCCGACACCAAGCGCAGCTTCCGCGGGCCGGCCGCCCGGCACGGCTCCTCGGGTGGCGGTGTCCGCGTCAAGGCGGTCTGCGACTGCGGGCGCAATGTGCGGGTGGTCCCCTCCGTGCTGGCCCAGGCGCCGATCGTGTGCGGCGGCTGTATGAAGCCGTTCCGCATCCCCGAGGTCGCCGTCTCGGCCGCCGCCTCCTGAGCCCGGCCGACTCCCCCGCGAGAAGCGCCGCAGGCATGTGGCACAATGGCTAGCTGTACTCGACAGTCGCATAGGACCCCTCTCTCCTCCGGCTGACGCGTCCATCGGGCACCCGAGTACCGCAACCCCACGTGGCATCTCATGTGCCCAACCACGTCAAGTTCAGGAGACACCACTCCAGTGGCAGTCAAGATCAAGCTCAAGCGCCTCGGCAAGATTCGCCAGCCGCACTACCGCATCGTCGTCGCCGACGCCCGCACCCGCCGGGACGGTCGCGCGATCGAAGAGATCGGTATCTACCACCCGACGTACAACCCGTCGCGCATCGAGGTCAACGCCGAGCGTGCGCAGTACTGGCTGTCCGTCGGCGCCCAGCCCACCGAGGCTGTGCTCGCCATCCTGAAGCTGACCGGTGACTGGCAGGCGCACAAGGGCCTCCCGGCCCCCGCGCCGCTGCTGCAGCCGGAGACGAAGGAGAGCAAGCGTCGCTCCTTCGACGAGTTCGCCAAGGCCCTCGAGGGCATCGGCGAGACCAAGGGCGATGCCATCACGCAGAAGGCGAAGAAGGCCGACAAGAAGGCGGACGAGGCTGAGGCCGCCGCCGAGTCGACCGAGGCCTGATCATGCTCGAGGAGGCTCTTGAGCACCTCGTGAAGGGCATTGTGGACAACCCCGACGAAGTGCAGGTCGCCTCGCGCAACCTGCGTCGCGGGCAGGTGCTCGAGGTCCGGGTTCACCCGGACGACCTCGGGAAGGTGATCGGCCGTAACGGCCGCACCGCGCGTGCTCTGCGTACCGTCGTGGGCGCCATCGGCGGCCGGGGGATCCGCGTCGACCTCGTCGACGTGGACCAGGTCCGCTGAGACTTGGTTCATCGAGAACGTGAATCACCGGCACGGGCCGGGGAGGGCATTCGTGCCCGCCCCGGCCCGTCGTCGTCTGAACAGGAGAAATAGGTGGAGCTGGTAGTCGCGCGGATCGGCCGCGCCCACGGGATCAAGGGTGAGGTCACCGTCGAGGTGCGGACCGACGAGCCGGAGCTGCGGCTCTCGCCCGGTGCCGTGCTGCGGACCGAACCGGCGTCGGCGGGTCCGCTGACCATCGAGACGGGCCGCGTGCACAGCGGGAGGCTGATGCTCCGCTTCGCCGGCGTCAAGGACCGCACCGGCGCCGAGGCGCTGCGCAACATCCTGCTGATCGCCGATGTCGACCCCTCGGAGCTCCCCGAGGAGGAGGACGAGTACTACGACCACCAGCTGATGGACCTGGACGTGGTGCTGGAGGACGGTACCGAGATCGGCCGGATCACCGAGATCTCCCACCTGCCCTCGCAGGACCTCTTCATCGTCGAGCGCCCCGACGGCACCGAGGTGATGATCCCGTTCGTCGAGGAGATCGTCGCCGAGATCGACCTGGAGGAGCAGCGCTGCGTCATCACCCCGCCGCCCGGGCTGATCGACGACCGCGCCGAGATCGTCTCCACGCGTGACGACGGGGCCGAGGCCGGGGAAGAAGCCTGATGCGTCTCGACGTCGTCACGATCTTCCCCGAGTACCTGGAGCCGCTGAACGTCTCCCTCGTCGGCAAGGCGCGGGCCCGTGGGCAGCTCGACGTACACGTCCACGACCTGCGGGACTGGACGTACGACCGGCACAACACGGTCGACGACACCCCGTACGGCGGCGGTCCCGGCATGGTCATGAAGACCGAGCCGTGGGGCGAGGCCCTCGACGCGGCCCTGGCCGACGGGTACGAGTCCGGCGCGCGCGGGCCGGTCATGGTCGTCCCCACGCCCAGCGGCCGCCCGTTCACCCAGGAACTGGCCGTCGAGCTCTCCGAGCGGCCCTGGCTGATCTTCACGCCGGCCCGGTACGAGGGCATCGACCGCCGGGTCATGGACGAGTACGCCACGCGCATGCCGGTCTACGAGGTCTCCATCGGCGACTACGTGCTGGCGGGCGGCGAGGCCGCCGTCCTCGTCGTCACCGAGGCCGTGGCCCGGCTGCTGCCCGGTGTGCTCGGCAACGCCGAATCGCACCGCGACGACTCCTTCGCACCCGGCGAGATGGCGAACCTGCTGGAGGGGCCGGTCTACACGAAGCCCCCCCAGTGGCGCGGCCGGGGCATCCCGGACGTGCTGCTCAGCGGCCACCACGGGAAGATCGCCCGCTGGCGCCGGGACGAGGCCTTCCGCCGGACCGCGCGGCACCGTCCGGATCTGATCGAGCGCTGCGAGGCCTCGGCCTTCGACAAGAAGGACCGCGAGATCCTGAGCATCCTGGGCTGGCGGCCCGCCGCCGACGGCCGATTTTGGCGTAGGCCGGAGGCCGTGGAAGAATAGGCGGCTGCTGTGTGCTCGCGTGCGCCCCTGCCACAGGGGGACAGTCGTTCGCCGAGTGACGCGGCTCCCGAATTCTCTCCGGAAACCCGCACCGGCGGCCTGTGGCGTCGTGCGAAGAAAGCAGACGAAGAACATGTCTCACCTGCTCGATGGCGTCAACGCCGCCTCGATCCGCTCCGACGTCCCGGCCTTCCGCCCGGGTGACACGATCAACGTGCACGTCCGCGTCATCGAGGGCAACCGCTCCCGTATCCAGCAGTTCAAGGGTGTTGTCATCCGTCGCCAGGGCTCTGGCGTCTCCGAGACCTTCACCGTTCGCAAGGTCTCCTTCAGCGTCGGCGTCGAGCGCACCTTCCCGGTGAACTCCCCGATCTTCGAGAAGATCGAGCTCGTCACCCGCGGTGACGTGCGTCGCGCCAAGCTGTACTTCCTCCGTGAGCTCCGCGGCAAGGCCGCGAAGATCAAGGAGAAGCGCGACCGCTGATCTCCTCTCCGGGTCCCGGAGGCGGCCGGATAGGCTCGCCCTCGATGGACACCGAAGCAGAGCTCACACAGCGCGGCCACTCCTCCCCCGAACCGGGGGAGGGGCGGCCGCGTTCTGCGTTGTGGGGACGGAGTGCGCTGCCCACGTGGCGGGCCTTCCTGACGGTGCGGGGAGCGGCGCTGCTGGGCGTGGTGTGTACGGGGTTCCTGCTGCTGGTCAGCAACTTCGTCGTACAGCCCTTCCAGATCCCGAGCCGGTCGATGGAGCCGACGCTCCAGGTCGGGGACCGGGTGCTGGTGAACAAACTGGCGTACCGTTTCGGCGATGGGCCGAAGCGCGGGGACGTGGTGGTCTTCGACGGCACGGGCTCCTTCGTACAGGAGCGGGCCGAGGGCAATCCGATCGGCGAGGCCCTGCAGGGCGCGGCCTCCGCGCTCGGGATCGGCGAGCCGTCCGAGACCGACTTCGTGAAGCGGGTCGTGGGCGTCGGCGGGGACGACGTGGTGTGCTGCGACGCCGGAGGGCGGATCAAGGTGAACGGGGTCCCCGTGGAGGAGCCGTACCTGTACCCCGGCGACGCGCCCTCGAAGGTGCCTTTCCGGATCGTCGTACCCCTTGGGACCCTGTGGGTCATGGGTGATCATCGTTCCCAGTCCCGGGACTCCCGGGACCACCTGGGGGAACCGGGCGGGGGGATGGTGCCGGTGGAGAAGGTGATCGGGCGGGCCGACTGGATCGGCTGGCCGGTCTCGCGCTGGGGATCGACTCCCACGGCGACACCGTCCTCCGGTGGCGGTCATGGGTAGCCGGGGGCGGTCCAGAGGCGGCCGGGTCCCCGAGCCGGAGCCGGATCCGGAGCCCGAGCCGAGGCGGACGCCCCAGCCCCCGCCCGCGCCCCGATTCTGGCGTGCCCCCGAGACTCCGGGCGGCCCCGAGCCCCGGCGGGAGCCCGAGCCCGCCGCGGTCCCCGAGCGGCCGGTGCGGGAGCCCGGGTCGCGGCGAGGGGCCAAGGCGCAACCCGTCGCGGCCGAGAGCGGCGGCCGGGCCGAGCGGCGCCGGCTGGCCCGCCGGGTCAAGCGGCGCAGGCGTACCCGCCGGGTGGGCGAGGTGCCGCTGCTGATCATCGTGGCGCTGTGCATCGCGCTGGTCCTCAAGACCTTCCTCGTACAGGCCTTCTTCATCCCGTCCGGATCCATGGAGCAGACGATCCGGATCGGCGACCGGGTGCTGGTCGACAAGCTGACCCCGTGGTTCGGCTCCAAGATCGAGCGCGGCGACGTCGTGGTGTTCAAGGACCCCGGCGGCTGGCTCAAGGGCGAGGCCGCGCGCCCGCCCGAGGACCCGGTCGGCGTCAAGCAGATCAAGGAGACGCTGACCTTCATCGGCCTGCTGCCCTCCGCCGACGAACAGGACCTGATCAAGCGGGTCATCGGCGTCGGCGGCGACACCGTCGTGTGCTGCGACGCCAAGGGCCGCGTCACCGTCAACGGAACGGCCCTCGACGAGCCGTACGTGAGCCCCGGCAACGCCCCCTCCGAAATCCGGTTCGAGGTGCAGGTGCCCCGCGGGCGGCTCTTCGTCATGGGCGACCACCGGGCGAATTCGGCCGATTCCCGCTTCCACCTCGACGAGGCCTTCGACGGCACCATCGACGAGAAGGGCGTCGTGGGGCAGGCCGTCGTCATCGCCTGGCCGTTCGACCACTGGCGCAAGCTCGAACAGCCCGTGACCTTCCGTTCGGTCCCCGATCCGGCCCCGAGCGGGCGACGCGGCCGCCGACGGCGCCGACGCGGCCCGCCGTTCGCATAGTGTGTCCTCGGTCTCCCGCGCCTTAGGGAACTCCCGCTCGTTAAGGGAGGGGAGGGCCCGTATCCGATTCGGCGCGGGCGGCGATCTGCGAGGTTGAGGAGTGGATGTGGGGGATGTGGCGGTAGGCGCGCGATCCGGACGCGATGAAGGCGAGGAGCGGCCGGACGATGCCGAGCGCGAGGCCGAGGACAGTGGTGCCGAGGCGAAGCCGCACCGCTCGTTCTGGAAGGAGCTCCCGCTCCTCGTCGGCATCGCCCTGCTGCTCGCCCTACTGATCAAGACCTTCCTGGTGCAGGCGTTCTCGATCCCGTCCGACTCGATGCAGAACACCCTGCAGCGCGGCGACCGGGTGCTCGTGGACAAGCTGACGCCGTGGTTCGGTTCTGAGCCCGAGCGCGGCGAGGTCGTGGTCTTCCACGACCCCGCGAGCTGGCTGGCCGGGGAGCCCACCCCGGAGCCCAACTTCGCGCAGCAGGTCCTCAGCAAGATCGGCCTGATGCCGTCCGCGGACGAGAAGGACCTGATCAAGCGGACCATCGCCATCGGCGGTGACACGGTCGAGTGCAAGAAGGGCGGCCCGGTCGTCGTCAACGGCAAGGAGCTCGACGAGCCGTACATCTACCCGGGCAACACCCCGTGCGACGACGCCCCGTTCGGTCCGATCACGGTGCCCAAGGGCAAGATCTGGGTGATGGGCGACCACCGGCAGAACTCGCAGGACTCCCGCTACCACATGCAGGACTCCACCCAGGGGTTCGTGCCCGTCGACAAGGTCGTCGGACGGGCCGTGGTCGTGGCCTGGCCGATCACCCGGTGGGCGACCCTGCCCATCCCGGACACCTTCGACCAGCCGGGCATCGGTAACCAGACCAGGGCGACCGCGATGGGCCTCGGGGCCGCAGGGCTGGCGCCCGTCGGGCTCGGACCGGCCGCGCTGGGCCTGGCCGGAGCGGTTCCGGTCGTCATGTGGCGTCGGCGGAGGCTGACCAGCGGGACTACCGGCAGGTAGGGTGCCGCCCAGGTCGTCGATCCCGGAAGTGTGGGGGCGCTGCAATGGGCGAAACGCTGAATACGCGGACAAGCGGTACCGAGGGCATCCGCGGTACCGGAGGAACACGCGGTGGCAAGGACGGCCGCGGCGGTCTCGGCAACGTGCTGTCGGGAGTCGCCGTGGCCGTCGGCTTTGTGCTCTTCCTGGGCGCCTTCGCCTGGGGGGCCTTCACCTACAGGCCGTACACGGTGCCGACCGACTCGATGATGCCGACGGTGAACCCCGGGGACCACGTGATCGCGCAGCGGATCGACGGCGGTCAGGTGCGGCGCGGCGACGTGGTCGTGTTCACCGACCACACGTGGAGCGACACGCCCATGGTCAAGCGTGTCGTCGCCATCGGCGGCGACACCGTGAAGTGCTGCGGGGCGGGAGGCCGCCTCACCGTGAACGGCAAGGAGCTCGACGAGCCGTACCTCGAGCACGCCCTGCCCGAGGGGGCGGCCGCGAGCAGCGCCGCCGTGCCGGCCTCCGACACCCCCTTCGAGGTCACGGTGCCCGAGGGCAACCTCTTCCTGCTGGGCGACGAGCGCGCCGCCTCGCTCGACTCCCGGGCCCACCTCCAGGAGGCCGGCCAGGGCACCGTGCCGCGGTCCGCGGTCCAGGCCCGGGTCGACGCCCTCGCCTGGCCCACGGTGAAGATGCTGGAGCGGCCCGCCACCTACGCCTCCCTTCCCGGAGGGACCTCGCGGCCGGGGCCGCTGCGCCTCCAAGCGGCCGTGGTGGTGGCCGGAGCCGCCCTGGTGCTGCTGGGGGCCGCGTACGGGCCCCTCGTACGGGTCCTGCGGCGCGGGCGGCGGCGGGAGCCGGCCGGTGCCCGCTGACGCGGCCGGCGCGGGCGGCCCCCGCAAGGTGTCCCGGGTGATCCTGCTGGACCCCGCGGACCGGATCCTGCTGCTGCACGGCTTCGAACCGGACAATCCCGCGGACCACTGGTGGTTCACCCCGGGCGGCGGGCTCGAAGGCGGCGAGACCCGGGAGCAGGCCGCGCTGCGGGAGCTCGCCGAGGAGACGGGGATCACAGAGGTGGATCTGGGGCCGGTGCTGTGGCAGCGGTACTGCTCGTTCCCGTTCGACGGGCGGCGCTGGGAGCAGGACGAGTGGTACTACCTGGCCCGGACCACGCGGACGCGGACCGAGCTGAGCGGGCTCACCGAGCTGGAGCGACGCAGCGTCAGCGGTGCCAGGTGGTGGACCTCCGAGGAACTTCTCTCGGCCCATGAGACGGTGTACCCGACCAGACTCGCCGAGCTGCTCCGTACGCTGCTCGACGACGGTCCCCCGGGTGCGCCGGTGGTCCTGGCCCCCGAAATCGTTTAGGGGCGCACGGGCCTGGCGCACAATAGGGGGACGCACGGCTGAAGGGGAACATGCCATGAGCGCCGAGGACCTCGAGAAGTACGAGACCGAGATGGAGCTGAAGCTCTATCGCGAGTACCGCGACGTCGTCGGGCTGTTCAAGTACGTGATCGAGACCGAACGTCGTTTCTACCTCACGAACGACTACGAGATGCAGGTGCACTCGGTCCAGGGGGAGGTGTTCTTCGAGGTCACGATGGCCGACGCCTGGGTGTGGGACATGTACCGGCCGGCCCGCTTCGTGAAGCAGGTGCGGGTGCTGACCTTCAAGGACGTGAACATCGAGGAGCTCAACAAGAGCGATCTCGAACTGCCGGGCAGCTGACGCCCGTCCCTTCGCCGCCCGCGCGCGCTCTCGCGGCCACCGTCCCGGCCTTCCCGGTTTCACCCTCAGGGGTGAGGGGGTTGTCCACAATGCCCTCGCTGTCCACCAAGATCCACAGGGTGGGCGGGGCCGCGGGATCGTCGGGGGCGGAGGTGGTGCCCGATGAACGCGAAGGGCGTGGCACGGCAGGCGTTGGGGCGGTACGGCGAGGAGCTCGCCGCGCGGAGGCTGACCGAGGCCGGCATGACGGTGATCGCGCGGAACTGGCGGTGCCGCAGCGGGGAGATCGACATCGTCGCGCGGGACGGGGACGCCCTCGTCGTGTGCGAGGTCAAGACGCGCCGGGCGGGGGATTTCGAACACCCGATGGCGGCCGTCCGCCCCGGCAAGGCCGAGCGACTGCGCCGGCTCGCCGGGCGCTGGCTCGCCGACCACGGCGGACCACCCCCGGGCGGGGTGCGGATCGACCTCGTGGGAGTCCTGCTGCCGCGGCGCGGTGCGGCCGTGGTGGAGCACGTCCGGGGGGTGGCGTGATGGGTTTCGCACGAGCCTGCTCGGTTGCCCTGGTGGGTGTCGACGGCGTGGTGGTGGAGGTCCAGGCCGATCTGGAGCCGGGGCTCGCCGCTTTCACCCTGGTGGGGCTGCCCGACAAGACCCTGACCGAGAGCCGGGACCGGGTGCGGGCCGCTGTCGTGAACTCCGGCGCGACCTGGCCGCAGAAGAAGCTCACGGTCGGGCTCAGCCCGGCTTCCGTTCCGAAATCGGGCGCGGGATTCGACCTGGCCGTCGCGGCCGCCGTGCTGGGCGCCGCCGAGGTGGTCGACCCCGCCGCCATCGCCGATCTGGTGCTCATCGGGGAGCTGGGGCTGGACGGCCGGGTGCGGCCGGTGCGGGGCATCCTGCCCGCGGTCCTCGCCGCGGCCGACGCCGGGTACCGGAACGTGGTGGTGCCGCAGCAGTGCGCCGCCGAGGCCATGCTCGTCCCGGACGTCAGCGTGCTCGGCGTGCGCAGCCTGCGCCAGCTGATCGCGGTCCTCACCGACGGGGAGGTCCCCGAGGAGGAACCGCCCGATCCGCTGGGGCGGCCCGATCCGATGCTGGCCGGGCTGGTGGTCCCGGGCGCGGGCATCGGCACGGGGATCTCCCGAGGCGGGGGCCGGGCCGGAGAGGCGGGGGAGGTCCCGGACTTCCCCGACCTCTCCGATGTCGCCGGGCAGCACGGCGCCCGCCGGGCCCTGGAGGTGGCCGCCTCCGGGGGCCACCACCTCTTCCTCAGCGGACCGCCGGGAGCCGGCAAGACGATGCTGGCCGAGCGGATCCCCTGGATCCTCCCGCCGCTGTGCCGGCAGGACTCCCTGGAGGTCACGGCCGTGCACTCGGTCGCCGGGGTCCTGCCGCCGGGCGAACCGCTGGTGGCCCGGCCCCCGTACTGCGCGCCGCACCATTCGGCGACCATGCAGTCCCTGGTCGGTGGCGGGGCGGGGGTGCCGCGGCCCGGGGCGGTCTCCCTGGCCCACCGGGGCGTGCTGTTCCTCGACGAGGCCGCCGAGTTCAGTACGAAGGCGCTGGACGCGCTGCGCCAGCCCCTGGAATCGGGGCACGTGGTGATCGCCCGGGCCGCGGGGGTGGTGCGGCTGCCGGCCAGGTTCCTGATGGTCCTCGCGGCGAACCCCTGCCCGTGCGGGCGCCACACCCTGCTCGGGGCCGGCTGCGAGTGCCCGGCCTCGGTGATCCGGCGCTACCAGGCCAGGCTGTCGGGGCCGCTGCTGGACCGGGTGGACCTGCGGGTGGAGGTCGAGCCGGTCACCCGCTCCGACCTGCTGGGGCGCGGGGGCCGCGGGGAGTCCACGGCGGTCGTAGCCGACCGGGTGCGAGAAGCCAGGGACCGCACCGCGGCCCGGCTCGCCGACACCCCGTGGCGGCTCAACGCCGAGGTGCCCGGGCACGAGCTGCGCACCCGCTGGCAGGCGGCCCCCGGGGCGCTGGCCCAGGCCGAACGCGACCTGGAGCGCGGGCTGCTCACCGCCCGCGGGCTGGACCGGGTGCTGCGGGTCGCCTGGACCGTGGCCGACCTGCGCGGCCGGGACCGCCCCGAGGCCCTGGACGTGGCCGTCGCCCTCGAACTGCGCACCGGCATCGCCCGCGGGGCGGCCCTGGCCATGGGGGCGCAGTCATGAGCACCGCGGAGGGGCCCGAGCAGGCGTACGGGACCGGACCGGCGAGTGGTTCCGAGCCGGTCGACGGGTCCTGGACGGCGGCCGAGCCCGACCAGGAGGTGCTGGCGCGGGCGGCGCTGACCCGGGTGTTGGAGCCCGGGGACGAGCACGGCGGGCGGTGGCTGCGCGAGCACGGCGCCGTCGGGTTGATACGGCTGCTGACCGGCCCGGACACCGCGGCGGCGGCCCTCACCGGGGTGGGGGAGCAGCGGCTCGCCGGCTACCGCGGACGGGCCGCGCTCGCCGACCCCCGGCGGGACCTGGCGGCCGCGGCCCGCAGTGGCGGCCGGTTCATCTGCCCCGGCTCCCCGCAGTGGCCGACCCAGCTGGACGACCTCGGTGACGCCCGGCCCATCGGGCTCTGGTTACGGGGCCGGCCGGACCTGCGGACCTGGGCACTGCGCTCCGTCGCCGTGGTCGGGGCCCGGGCCTGCACCCCGTACGGCGCGCACATGGCCCAGACCCTGGCCGGCGGACTCGCCGAGCGGGGCTGGGTGGTGGTCTCGGGAGCGGCGTACGGGGTCGACGGCGCGGCCCATCGAGGGGCCCTCGCCTCGGGCGGCGCCACCGCCGCGGTGCTCGCATGCGGCGTGGACATCGCCTACCCGCGCGGCCACGCCGAGTTGCTCGGCCGGATCGCCGCGCAGGGGATCGTACTGGGGGAGCTGCCGCCCGGAAGCCACCCGACCGCGAGCCGGTTCGTGCTGCGCAACCGGGTCATCGCCGCACTGACCCGGGGCACCGTGGTGGTCGAGGCGGCCCACCGCAGCGGCTCCCTGGTCACAGCCCGGCGGGCCCAGCAGCTCGGGCGGTTCACCATGGGCGTTCCCGGCCCGGCCACCAGCGGGCTCTCGGGCGGGGTGCACGAACTGCTGCGCGGCGAGGCCGTGCTCGTCACGGACGCCGCGGAAGTGGTCGAGCTCGTCGGCGGCATGGGCGAACTGGCCCCCGAGCGGCGCGGCCCGGTGCTCGCCCGGGACTTGCTGGACCGGGACACCGCCCGCGTGCTCGAAGCCATGCCGGCCGGCCGCCTCGCGCACGCGGACCAAGTGGCCCTCGCCGCCGGCACCGGAACCGATGAAGTCATCGGCAGACTGTACGAACTTCACTCTCTGGGGTTCGTCGAACGGCAGGGCGAGGGCTGGCAGTTGACCACACAATCACCTGAAGGAGGCACACAAACCGGCGGCATCCGGCGAGGCGGTCATTGACCTGGGGTGTTCCGGTGAAAGAGTGAAGCCGATGAGAGACGCGGTCTCCCCGGTGGCAGCCGCCGGGACCGAGCGCCAGGCGCCGGTCCCGGGTCGCCCGCGCGAGTCAGGACGCCCCGGTGCCCATGCGCGATCCCGTACTCTTCGCGCACCGCGACACTTCCGTCACGCTACGCTCCCAAGGAATCCGGCTCCGGCAAAGGCGAAGCATGCCCCAGCACACCTCAGGGTCTGACCGCGCTGCGGTGCCCCCCGCTGCCCGCGGCAGCGTGCGGACCACCGCGCCCTCGTCCCTCGAGGTGCTGTGGCGCTCGTACAAGGAGAGCGGTGACGAGCGGCTGCGGGAGCAGCTGATCCTGCACTACTCGCCCCTGGTGAAGTACGTGGCAGGCCGGGTCAGCGTGGGTCTGCCGCCCAATGTGGAACAGGCCGACTTCGTCTCCTCCGGGGTCTTCGGGCTGATCGACGCCATCGAGAAGTTCGACATCGAGCGGTCCATCAAGTTCGAGACGTACGCGATCACCCGCATCCGGGGCGCGATGATCGACGAGCTGCGCGCCCTGGACTGGATCCCGCGCTCGGTCCGGCAGAAGGCGAGGGCCGTGGAGCGGGCCTACGCCACCCTCGAAGCCCAGCTGCGCCGCACCCCGACCGAGCACGAGGTCGCCGGCGAGATGGGCATCGCCGTGGAGGAACTCCACGCCGTGTTCAGTCAGTTGTCGCTGGCCAACGTGGTCGCCCTGGAGGAGCTGCTGCACGTCGGCGGCGAGGGCGGCGACCGCCTCTCGCTGATGGACACCCTGGAGGACACCGCCGCCGACAACCCGGTGGAGGTGGCCGAGGACCGCGAGCTGCGCAGGCTCCTGGCCAGGGCGATCAACACCCTGCCGGAACGCGAGAAGACCGTGGTCACGCTGTACTACTACGAGGGCCTCACGCTGGCCGAGATCGGCAACGTACTGGGCGTCACCGAGAGCAGGGTCAGCCAGATCCACACCAAGTCGGTGCTCCAGCTGCGGGCCAAGCTGGCGGATGTCGGCCGGTGAGCTTGCGGCACCTCCGTAGAGTGGACGCGTGCCCAGGATTCGAGCGGCCTCCGTGGCCGAGCACCGGTCGATGCAGCGCGGCGCCCTGCTGGACGCCGCGCGCTCCCTGTTGTCCGAAGGCGGGACGGAAGCGCTGACCTTCCCCGCCCTGGCGGAGCGCACCGGCCTCGCCCGGTCCTCCGTGTACGAGTACTTCCGCTCCCGCGCGGCCGTGGTCGAAGAGCTGTGCGCGGTGGACTTCCCCGTGTGGGCCGCCGAGATCGAGGCGGCGATGGAGCAGGCCGAGTCGCCCGAGGCCAAGGTCGAGGCCTACGTACGGAGCCAGCTGGGGCTGGTCGGGGACCGGCGGCACCGGGCGGTGGTCGCGATCTCGGCCAGTGAGCTGGACGCGGGGGCGCGGGAGAAGATCCGGGCCGCCCACGGGGGGCTCGTGGCGATGATCGTGGAGGCGCTGGGTGCCCTCGGGCACGAGCAGCCCCGGCTCGCGGCGATGCTGCTCCAGGGGGTCGTCGATGCGGCCGTGCGGCGCATCGAGCTGGGCGCCGCGGAGGATCCCGGTGTGGTCACCGAGGCCGCCGTGGCCATGGCCCTGCGGGGCGTTCAGGGCTGATTCGGCAGCAGTCTGGGTGTGGGGCGCGGCAGGAGGGTCAGCGGATTCAGGTACGCCGTGCCCGAGAGCAGGCCCCAGTGCAGGCAGGGGCCGCCGCAGTGCGTGCCCTCCGTGAGGACCGCCACCACCTGGCCGGTCGAGACCTCCTCACCCTCCGTGACCAGCGGCCGGACCGGTTCGTATGTGGTGCGCAGGCCGCCCGGGAGGGTCAGGGACAGGACCCCGCGCCCGGCCACCGGGCCCGCGAAATGCACCCGCCCCGGGCCGACCGCCCTGATCCGCGCTCCCGCCGGGGCGGCCAGGTCCACCCCGCGGTGCCCCGCCGCGTACGGGGTCGGGGGCGGATCCCACCAGCGCGCCACCACCAGTGGCGGCGGGAGCGGCCGGGCCCCGGGAGCGAGAGACTGGGACAGGGTCAGGAGCAGCGTGAGCAGCAGTGTCGTCATGCCGTCCAGGTTGCCGCCCCGTCGCGCAGCGTGAGCGGGCCTGTGGACAAGCGGCCGGGTGTGGACAACGGCGTCACCTGGCATACCGCCCGGTCCCGTACACTTCTTACGGCGATCCGGGTCACCGGGTCGACTTCGCACGCCCCAGCACCAGCCGCTCAGGCCGGGTGAAAGCGTCTCTCGGTCCCCTTCGTCGGGGGCAGGACGCGGTGGGGCGTCAGGAACCAAACCGAGAAACCAAGGAGATGGCCATGGCCGTCGTAACGATGCGGGAGCTGCTGGAAAGCGGCGTCCACTTCGGTCACCAGACCCGTCGCTGGAACCCGAAGATGAAGCGCTTCATCTTCACCGAGCGCAACGGCATCTACATCATCGACCTGCTCCAGTCGCTGTCGTACATCGACCGCGCCTACGAGTTCGTCAAGGAGACCGTCGCCCACGGCGGCTCCATCATGTTCGTCGGTACCAAGAAGCAGGCCCAGGAGGCCATCGCCGAGCAGGCGACGCGCGTTGGTATGCCGTACGTCAACCAGCGCTGGCTGGGTGGCATGCTCACCAACTTCTCCACCGTCTACAAGCGCCTCCAGCGTCTGAAGGAGCTTGAGGCGATCGACTTCGAGGACGTCGCCGCCTCGGGTCTCACCAAGAAGGAGCTCCTGGTCCTCTCCCGCGAGAAGATCAAGCTGGAGAAGACCCTCGGTGGTATCCGCGAGATGTCGAAGGTCCCCAGCGCCGTCTGGATCGTCGACACCAAGAAGGAGCACATCGCCGTCGGTGAGGCGCGCAAGCTCCACATCCCGGTCGTCGCGATCCTCGACACCAACTGCGACCCCGACGAGGTCGACTACAAGATCCCGGGCAACGACGACGCGATCCGCTCCGTCACCCTGCTCACCCGCGTGATCGCCGACGCCGTCGCCGAGGGCCTCATCGCCCGCTCCGGCGCTGCGACCGGTGACTCGAAGCCGGGCGAGAAGGCCGCCGCCGAGCCGCTCGCCGAGTGGGAGCGCGACCTGCTCGAGGGTGAGAAGAAGGCTGACGATGCTGAGGCCGCCCCGGCCGAGGCCGCTGTCGAGGCCCCCGCCGCCGAGGCCCCCGCGGCTGAGGCCCCCGCGGCCGAGGCCGTCGTCGAGGCTCCGGCCGCCGACGCCGAGCAGGCCTGACCCTCTGAGAGAGCCCGGCGTTCATCCGCCGGGCACTCGCAGCACGGACGATGACGGCGGGGGAGCCGCGCCTGGTGCGCGCCTCCTCCGCCGTTCACCCGTAGATCTACGACTTCGAGAGAGAATCACAGACTCATGGCGAACTACACCGCCGCTGACGTCAAGAAGCTCCGCGAGCTCACCGGCGCCGGCATGCTGGACTGCAAGAACGCGCTGGTCGACTCCGACGGTGACGTCGACAAGGCCGTCGAGGCGCTCCGTATCAAGGGTCAGAAGGGCGTCGCCAAGCGCGAGGGCCGTTCTGCCGAGAACGGTGCCGTCGTGTCCCTCATCGCCGACGACAACACCTCCGGTGTCATCGTCGAGCTGAAGTGCGAGACGGACTTCGTCGCGAAGGGCGAGAAGTTCCTCGCCGTCGCCAACGAGCTGGCCGCGCACGTCGCCGCCACCTCCCCGGCCGACATCGAGACGCTCCTCGCGTCCGAGATCGCCCCCGGCAAGACCGTCACGGCCTTCGTGGACGAGGCGAACGCCAACCTCGGCGAGAAGATCGTCCTGGACCGCTTCGCGCAGTTCACCGGCGGTTACGTCACGGCGTACATGCACCGCACCATGCCCGACCTGCCGTTCCAGATCGGTGTCCTGGTCGAGCTCGACAAGCCCAACGCCGAGGTCGCCCGCGGTGTCGCGCAGCACATCGCCGCGTTCGCGCCGAAGTGGCTGTCCGCCGAGGACGTCCCGGCCGAGGTCGTCGAGTCCGAGCGCCGCGTCGCCGAAGAGGTCACCCGCGCGGAGGGCAAGCCCGAGGCCGCCCTGCCGAAGATCGTCGAGGGTCGTGTCAACGGCTTCTTCCGCGACAACACGCTTCTTGGCCAGGCGTACGCCCTGGACGCCAAGAAGTCCGTCCAGAAGGTTCTGGACGAGGCCGGTGTCACCCTGGTGCGTTTCTCGCGCATCAAGGTCGGCATCTGAGTCCGTCCTTACAACGACGGACACCGGACCCCGGTAGGGTCTGAAGCAGTCGTCCGCGTGCGCGCGGAACGACCGCAGATCTGACGAGGAGGCCATTGCCGTAGAGGGAACCGCGAGGACCCACCGGCAATGGCCTTCTTCGTATGTGCACGAGGAGATCTCCATGAATCAGGGCGTGGACCCCCACACCGCTTCCGACGACAAGAGCGACCACGACAAGAAGGGCCGCCGCTTCATGCTGAAGCTGTCGGGCGAAGCCTTCTCCGGTGGTGGAGGACTGGGCGTCGACCCCGACGTCGTCCATGCCATCGCGCGCGAAATCGCCGCGGTGGTCCGTGACGGCGCGGAGATCGCCGTCGTCATCGGCGGCGGAAACTTCTTCCGCGGCGCCGAACTCCAGCAGCGCGGCATGGACCGTGCGCGGTCCGACTACATGGGCATGCTCGGCACCGTCATGAACTGCCTCGCCCTCCAGGACTTCCTGGAGAAGGAAGGCATCGACTCCCGTGTGCAGACCGCCATCACCATGGGGCAGGTCGCGGAGCCGTACATCCCGCTGCGCGCCGTGCGGCACCTGGAGAAGGGCCGCGTCGTGATCTTCGGCGCCGGCATGGGCATGCCGTACTTCTCCACCGACACCACGGCCGCCCAGCGGGCCCTGGAGATCGACGCCGAGGCCCTGCTCATGGGCAAGAACGGTGTCGACGGGGTCTACGACTCCGACCCGAAGAAGAACCCCGACGCGGTGAAGTTCGACGCGCTGGAGTACAGCGAGGTGCTGTCCCGCGACCTGAAGGTCGCCGACGCCACCGCCATCACGCTGTGCCGCGACAACAAGCTGCCGATCCTGGTCTTCGAGCTGCTCGCCGAGGGCAATATCGCCCGCGCCGTCAAGGGTGAGAAGATCGGCACGCTCGTGAGCGACCAGGGCACCCGGGCCTGAGCGTCTCGACGCCGGGCCCGGCCCCACTGGGCCGAGCCCGCCCCGCCCGCCTGAACCATCCATATCTGACATGCAGGAGCACGTGGTGATCGAAGAAATCCTCCTCGAGGCCGAGGAGAAGATGGAGAAGGCCGTCGTCGTCGCCAAGGAAGACTTCGCGGCGATCCGCACCGGTCGTGCGCACCCGGCGATGTTCAACAAGATCGTGGCGGACTACTACGGCGCCATCACGCCCATCAACCAGCTCGCGTCCTTCTCGGTGCCCGAGCCGCGCATGGCGATCGTGACCCCGTTCGACAAGAGCGCCCTGCGCAACATCGAGCAGGCCATCCGCGACTCCGACCTGGGCGTCAACCCCAGCAACGACGGCAATATCATCCGGGTGACCTTCCCCGAGCTGACGCAGGACCGCCGCAAGGAGTACATCAAGGTCGCGCGCACCAAGGCCGAGGACTCCAAGGTCTCGATCCGCGCCGTCCGCCGCAAGGCGAAGGACTCCCTCGACAAGCTCGTCAAGGACAAGGAGTCCGGCGAGGACGAGGTGCGCCGCGCGGAGAAGGAGCTCGACGACACCACCGCGAAGTACGTCGCGCAGGTCGACGAGCTGCTCAAGCACAAGGAAGCCGAGCTCCTCGAAGTCTGATGAACGACTCTCCCTGGGCCACGGAGCCGGTTCCGGCGGGTCCCGCATACGATGCGCTGGTGGGCACGCACACTCGGCCCATGCCCATCGTGCCCGATGCCGCCGGCCGTGACTTCGACGACCGGGAAGCACGCGATCGGGGGGCCGCCGCCGAAGGCAGCCCCCCGTTCCGCGCCGAGACGCCGCCGCAGGAGCCCATGCCCAGCCCCCCGCCCCCGCCCTCGCAGGCACCGCAGGACGCCACGCCGCCGCCGAAGAAGCGGGCGGGGCGAGACCTGCGTGCCGCCATAGGGGTCGGTGTCGGCCTCGGTGCGGTGATCTTCGCTTCGCTGTTCATCGTCAAGGCGGTCTTCGTCGGCGTCATCGTCGTCGCGGTCGTCGTGGGCCTGTGGGAGCTCACCTCCCGGCTCCAGGAGAAGAAGGGCATCAAGGCGCCGCTCGTCCCGCTCGCGGTCGGCGGCGCCGCCATGGTCATCGCCGGGTACGTCCGGGGGGCCGAGGGTGCCTGGGTGGCCATGGCCCTGACCGCGCTGGCGGTCCTGGTCTGGCGGATGACCGAACCGCCCGAGGACTACCTCAAGGACGTCACGGCGGGCGTCTTCGCGGCGTTCTACGTGCCCTTCCTGGCCACCTTCGTCGCGATGCTGCTCACCGCCGACGACGGGCCGGAGCGCGTGGTCACGTTCCTGCTGCTGACCGTGGTCAGCGACACCGGGGCGTACGCGGTGGGCTGGCGCTTCGGCAAGACCAAGCTGGCGCCGCGCATCAGCCCCGGCAAGACCCGCGAGGGGCTGCTCGGCGCGGTGGCCTTCGCGATGGCGGCCGGCGCGCTCTGCATGGAGTTCCTGATCGACGGGGGCGTGTGGTGGCAGGGCCTGCTGCTCGGTCTCGCGGTCGCGGTCAGCGCCACGCTGGGCGACCTCGGTGAGTCGATGATCAAGCGGGACCTGGGCATCAAGGACATGGGCACGCTCCTCCCGGGCCACGGCGGCATCATGGACCGGCTCGACTCCCTGCTGCCGACCGCCCCTGTGGTGTGGCTGCTGCTCGCCGCCTTCGTCGGCACCGGCTGAAACCGGGCCCCGCGGCTTCCGACCGGCGGGCGGTTCACCAGGGCAACCCCGCTGAGCTGGGACGACGTACGTACGAAGGCTTCGGGTGGGTCGGGGCGGTTACTCTTGAAAGGCGCGCTGCTTCTGCGGCGCGCCTTTCGTCTTACGAGGAGTACCAGCCATGGCCCGCCCTGTCCCGGGAGAGCTCACCTTCGTCGCCCCTCGCGGGGCCAAGAAGCCGCCCCGGCATCTCGCCGACCTCACGCCCGAGGAGCGTCGCGAGGCGGTCGCCGCGATCGGCGAGAAGCCCTTCCGGGCCAAGCAGCTCTCACAGCACTACTTCGCCCGGTACGCGCACGACCCGGCCGAGTGGACCGACATCCCGGCGGGCTCGCGGGAGAAGCTCCAGCAGGAACTGCTGCCCGAGCTGATGAACGTCATCCGGCACATCTCGTGCGACGACGACACCACGCGCAAGACCCTGTGGAAGCTGCACGACGGCACGCTCGTCGAGTCCGTGCTGATGCGCTACCCCGACCGGGTCACCATGTGCATCTCCTCGCAGGCCGGCTGCGGCATGAACTGCCCGTTCTGCGCCACCGGCCAGGCGGGCCTGGACCGCAACCTGTCCACCGCCGAGATCGTCCACCAGATCGTCGACGGCATGCGCGCGCTGCGCGACGGCGAGGTCCCCGGCGGCCCGGCCCGGCTGTCCAACATCGTCTTCATGGGCATGGGCGAGCCGCTGGCCAACTACAAGCGGGTCGTCGGCGCCATCCGCCGCCTCACCGACCCCGAGCCCGACGGCCTGGGCCTGTCGCAGCGCGGCATCACCGTCTCCACCGTCGGCCTCGTCCCGGCGATGCTGCGCTTCGCCGACGAGGGCTTCAAGTGCCGCCTCGCGGTCTCGCTGCACGCGCCGGACGACGAGCTGCGCGACACCCTCGTCCCCGTGAACACCCGCTGGAAGGTCCGCGAGGTCCTCGACGCGGCCTGGGAGTACGCCGAGAAGTCCGGCCGCCGGATCTCCATCGAGTACGCCCTGATCCGCGACATCAACGACCAGGCCTGGCGCGGCGACCTCCTCGGCCGGCTGCTCAAGGGCAAGCGCGTCCACGTCAACCTGATCCCGCTGAACCCGACGCCGGGCTCGAAGTGGACCGCCTCGCGTCCCGAGGACGAGAAGGCCTTCGTGGAGGCCATCGCCCGCCACGGCGTGCCGGTGACCGTACGGGACACCCGCGGCCAGGAGATCGACGGCGCCTGCGGTCAGCTCGCCGCGAGCGAGCGGTAGGCTGGCCCGCGTATATCTGAATACTCATATTCCGACAGGGGAGCGCCACAGCGCTGAGAGTGCGGCAACACGCTATCTAGGACAAGCACAGCGGCCGCAGACCCTCTGAACCTTGCCCAGGTCATTCTGGGTAGGAAGTTCGGTCACCACCTCAAGCTGTTGCGCCCTGCCCGGGCGCCCGCTCCACCGGAGCGCCCGGGCAGGGCCGCGTCTTCTCCTGGTCAACCCAGGAGGAATGTTCCGTGAGCACCACCAGGAAGATCGCGGGTGCGGCGCTGGCCGCGGCCCTCGGTGTCAGTACGCTCGCCGCGTGCGGCGGCGGCAAGGCCAAGGACGAGTCCGCGGCCGGCGGGAGCGAGGCGCCGAAGTCCAAGACGGTCACGCTCGTCTCGCACGACTCCTTCAACGTGACCGACACGGTCCTCAAGGAGTTCGAGCAGCAGAGCGGCTACACCGTCAAGGTCCTGAAGTCCGGGGACGCGGGCGCCGCCCTCAACCAGGAGATCCTCACCAAGGGCTCCCCGCGCGGCGACGTCTTCTTCGGTGTGGACAACACGCTCCTCTCGCGCGCCCTCGACAACGGGATCTTCACGCCGTACGAGGTCAAGGGCCTGGCCGACGTGAAGCCCGAGTACGTGCTCGACAAGGAGCACCGGGTCACCCCGATCGACTCCGGCGACATCTGCGTCAACTACGACAAGGCGTACTTCGCCGACAAGAAGCTCGCCCCGCCGCAGACGCTGGACGACCTGGTCAAGCCCGAGTACAAGAACCTGCTGGTCACCGAGAACGCGGCGACCTCCTCGCCGGGCCTCGGCTTCCTGCTCGCTTCCGTCGGCAAGTACGGGGACGAGGGCTGGAAGGACTACTGGAGCAAGCTCAAGGCCAACGGCGTCGAGGTCGTCGACGGCTGGGAGCAGGCCTACAACGAGCGCTTCTCCGGCTCCGCGGGCGGCAAGAAGGCCAAGGGCGACCGGCCGCTGGTCGTCTCGTACGCCTCCAGCCCGCCGGTCGAGGTCCTGTACGGGGAGCCGCAGCCGGCCGAGGCCCCCACGGGCGTGGCCACCGGCACCTGCTTCCGACAGGTCGAGTTCGCGGGCCTGCTCAAGGGCGCGAAGAACGAGGAGGGCGGCAAGGCGCTCCTCGACTTCCTGGTGAGCAAGAAGTTCCAGGAGGACATGCCGCTCCAGATGTTCGTGAACCCGGTGGTCAAGGACGCGAAGCTGCCGGAGCTGTTCACGAAGCACGGCGTGGTCATCGAGAAGCCGGAAAACGTCGCTCCCGAGACCATCGCCAAGAACCGTGAGCAGTGGGTCAAGGCATGGTCCTCGCTCGTCGTGAAGTAGGACGCGAGAGCACTCCCGTGAAGGAGAGCGCGCGCGGTACGGCTGTCAGGCTCCTGCTGATGGCCGTGCCGCTCGCCTTCTTCGGGCTGTTCTTCGCCTACCCCGTGGCCGCGATCGTCGGCCGCGGGATCAAAACCGACGAGGGCTGGCAGTTCGGCCGGATCGGCGAGGTGCTGACCCGGCCCGACATCGCCGACGTGCTCTGGTTCACCACCTGGCAGGCGCTCGCGTCCACGGTGCTCACGCTCCTGATCGCACTCCCCGGCGCGTACGTCTTCGCGCGCTTCGAGTTCCCCGGCAAGCAGCTGCTGCGGGCGGTGGTCACGGTCCCGTTCGTGCTGCCGACGGTGGTGGTCGGCACCGCCTTCCTGGCGCTGGTCGGGCGCGGCGGACTGCTCGACGAGCTGTGGGGCGTCCGGCTGGACACCACCGTGTGGGCGATCCTGCTCGCGCACGTCTTCTTCAACTACGCCGTCGTCGTACGGACGGTCGGCGGACTCTGGGCGCAGCTGGACCCGCGCCAGGAGGAGGCCGCCCGGGTGCTGGGCGGCGGGCGGTTCGCCGCCTGGCGGCGGGTGACGCTGCCCGCGCTCGGGCCGGCGGTGGCCGCGGCCTCGCTGATGGTGTTCCTGTTCACGTTCACCTCCTTCGGCGTCGTGCAGATCCTCGGCGGGCCCTCGTACGCCACCCTGGAGGTGGAGGTCTACCGGCAGACCGCGCAGCTGCTGGACCTGCCGACGGCCGCCGTCCTCACGATGGTCCAGTTCGTGGCGGTCGGCCTGATCCTCGGTATCCACGCATGGACCGTGCGCCGGCGGGAGACCGCCCTGCGGCTGGTCGACCCGGCGCGGACCGCGCACCGGCCGAGCGGGCCGGGGCAGCGCGCCCTGCTGGGCGGGGTGCTGCTGACGGTGGCGCTGCTGATCGTGGCCCCGCTGGCGGTGCTGGTGGAGCGCTCCCTCGACGTGCCCGGCGGGTACGGGTTCGGCTTCTACCGGGCGCTCCAGGACGTGGGCGCGGGCGGCGGAACGTTTCTGGTACCCCCGCTGGAGGCCATCTGGAACTCCCTCCAGTACGCGCTCGCCGCCACCGCCATCGCCCTGGTGATCGGGGGGCTCGCGGCCGCGGCACTGACCCGGCGCGCGGGCCGGTTCGTGCGCGGGTTCGACGCGCTGCTGATGCTTCCGCTGGGGGTGTCGGCGGTGACGGTCGGCTTCGGGTTCCTGATCACCCTGGACGAGCCGCCGCTGGATCTGCGGACCTCGTGGATCCTGGTCCCGCTCGCGCAGGCGCTGGTGGGCGTGCCGTTCGTCGTACGGACCATGCTGCCGGTACTGCGCGCCGTGGACGGGCGGCTGCGCGAGGCCGCCGCCGTGCTCGGCGCGTCCCCGCTGCGGGCCTGGCGGGAGGTGGACCTGCCGCTGGTGCGGCGGGCGCTGCTGATCGCGGCCGGATTCGCCTTCGCCGTCTCCCTGGGGGAGTTCGGCGCGACCGTCTTCATCGCCCGGCCCGACCGTCCGACGCTGCCGGTGGCCGTGGCGCGGCTGCTGGGGCGGGCCGGTGAGCTGAACTACGGGCAGGCGATGGCCCTGAGCACGATTCTGATGCTGGTGTGCGCGGTGTCCCTGCTGGTGCTGGAGCGGCTGCGCCCCGACAAGACCTCGGGAGAGTTCTGATGACGTTGCTCGAACTGGCCGGGGTGTCGGTCCGCTTCGGCGAGCGCGCCGTCGTCGACGCGGTCGACCTGGAGGTCGCCGAGCACGAGATCGTGTGCGTGCTCGGGCCCAGCGGAAGCGGCAAGTCCACGCTGCTGCGGGTGGTGGCCGGGCTCCAGCCGGTCTCGGCGGGGCGGGTCCTGCTGGGCGGGGCGGACCAGGCGCGGGTGCCGGTGCACCGGCGCGGGGTCGGCCTGATGTTCCAGGACCATCAGCTGTTCCCGCACCGGGACGTGGGAGGGAACGTCGCGTTCGGGCTGCGCATGCGGGGCTCTGCCCGGGGGGCGTACGAGGCCCAGGTCGCGGAGTTGCTGGAGCTGGTCGGGCTCCCCGGAGCCCAGGGCCGCTCGGTGGCCTCGCTGTCGGGCGGTGAGCAGCAGCGGGTCGCCCTGGCCCGGGCGCTGGCCCCTTCGCCGCGGCTGCTGATGCTGGACGAACCGCTGGGGCAGCTGGACCGGGGGCTGCGCGAGCGGCTGGTGGTGGAGCTGCGGGGGCTGTTCTCCCGGCTCGGGACCACGGTGCTGGCCGTCACGCACGACCAGGGGGAGGCCTTCGCCCTGGCCGACCGGGTGGTGGTGATGCAGGACGGGCGGATCGCGCAGGCCGGGACCCCGCTGGAGGTGTGGCAGCGGCCGGCTTCGGAGTTCGTGGCGCGGTTCCTCGGCTTCGAGAACGTGATCCCGGCGACGGTGGTGGGCGGGGCCGCGGCCACGGCGTGGGGGAAGGTGCAGGTGCCGGCCGGGTCGCCGGAGGGGGAGCGGCGGATCCTGATCCGGCCGACCGGGGTGGTGCTGGCGGCTGCCGGGCTGAGCTGTGAGGTGGTGTCGCGGACGTTCCGGGGGACCCATGTCGCGCTGTTGCTGAGGCCGGAGGCAGGGCCGGTGCTGGAGGCGGAGTGCGGGCTGGCCGGGGCGCCGGCCGTGGGGGACCGGGTCGCCGTGTCCTTCGCCCCGGCCGAGGTGGTCGTCCTCCCGGCGGGCTAGGCCCGGGGCTCACACGCCGGCGGGGCTGCGTTCCTCCGGGGCCCCCGCAGGGGACTCGGCGCCGTCGTGGTTGCCGTACCAGGCGACCGCCACCGCGCCGGTCACGGCCAGGACGAAGCCGAGGACCGCCAGCCAGGCCAGGCCCGGGCGCGAGGCGTCGCCCAGCCACAGGACGCCGATCGCGCCCGGCAGGACGGTCTCGCCGACCACCAGCGCCGCCGTCGCGCCGTTCACCGAGCCGATCTGGAGGGCGACCGTGTGCAGGTACATGCCGCCGACGCCGGCCAGCACGATGGCGTAGAGCGCCGGGTCGACGAGCAGCGTGCCCAGGTCGAACGGGTCGATGCCGTCGAGGATCCGGACGCCGACGCCCAGCGCGCCGAAGGCCAGGCCCGACAGCAGGCCCGCCAGGATCGCCGCCCGGGAGCCCAGGAGGCGGACGGCCACCGTGCCGCCCGCGATGATCAGCAGGGTCACCCCGAACAGCCACCAGTGCGTGGACATCGGGGCGTGGTGACCGCCCTCGTGGCCCGCCGCCGTCGCCAGCAGCACCAGCGCCGCGCAGACGACGCCGATCGAGGTCCATTCCTTCCGGGTCAGCCGGATGCCCAGCATCTTCACGCTGAGCACGGCCGTGATCACCAGGTTGGCGCTGATCACCGTCTGGGACAGGAACAGCGGCAGCAGCCGGGCGGCCAGCGCGCCCAGCCCGAAGCCCACGAAGTCCAGGATGGTGCCGACGATGAACTCCCACGTCATCGCCGCCTTCGCGGTGGACGAGAGGTTCGGGCCGCCGTGCGCGGTCACCCCCGCGGCGGCCGGGGACATCCGGGCCGCCCTGCGCGAGCCCACGGCTTGCAGGACGGAGCCCGTGCCGTAGCAGATGGACGCCGCGATCGCGGTCAGCAGGCCTATGAGCACCGAGGGCTCCGTTCACGTCTGGCAGGTTTTGCGTGTTGATTACCTATGGCAGACGTGCGATCGGGCCGGGAAGTTGCCTCGGGCCGTCCCTCAGTTCTTCGCGTTCATTTCGTCGTGCTCATCGCCGCGAGTACGGCGGGCACGTCGTCCACCGAGTCGACCAGCGCGATCCGCGACTCCATCGCGCGGCCGCGCGCCAGCGCCTGGAGCAGCGGCCACACCGGCAGGTGCTCGGTCCAGTGCGTACGTCCGACCAGCACCATCGGCGTCGGCTCGCCCCGCGACTCGTAGTAGTTCGGCGTCGCGTTGTCGAATATCTCCTGGAGGGTGCCCGCGGCGCCCGGCAGGAAGACCACGCCCGCGTTCGACCGGGCGAGCAGCCCGTCCTCGCGGGTGGCGTTCGCGAAGTACTTGGCGATGTGGCCGGCGAAGGCGTTCGGCGGCTCGTGCCCGTAGAACCAGGTGGGGATGCCCACCGAGTCGCCGCCGCCGGGCCAGCGGTCCCGTACGGCGAAGGCCGCCCGCGCCCAGTCGGAGACCGAGGGGACGAAGGACGGGGCCTTGGCCAGCATCTCCAGGGCCTCCGCCAGGGCTTCGTCGGGGGCCGGCGCCAGGTAGGCGCCGAGGTTGGCCGCCTCCATCGCGCCGGGGCCGCCGCCGGTGGCCACCGCCAGTCCGGCCCGGGCCAGCTTCCGGCCGAGCTCCGCCGCGCCCTGGTAGTCGAGGCCGCCGCGGGCCATCGCGTGGCCGCCCATGACGCCCACCACGCGGGCGCCGGCGAGGTGTTCGTCGAGCGCGTCGGATATCGCGTCGTCGTGGACGGACCGCAGCATCGAGGAGAAGACGTCGCCGTCCGCCTTGGTCTCCTGGAACCAGGCGTACGACTGGGCGTCCGGGGTGGTCTCGTAGCCGGCGGACAGCCCCGCGAACAGCTCGTCGGCGGTGTACAGCAGGCCGCGGTACGGGTTGAAGGGCAGGTCCGGGACGGGCGGGAAGACGAGCGCGCCGTCCGCGCGCACCTTCGCCGAGGCGTCGGGCTCCATCGCGCAGCCGAGGAAGACGGCCGCGGAGGTGTCGGCGGACAGCAGGGCGAACGTGCGCTCCAGCAGGTTGACCGACTGGACCCGGTAGCCGCTCAGCGAGCCGCGGGCCACGACCCGGTCGAATTCGGCGAGCGTCTCGATCTCGGTGTCGATGTATCCGTTGACCATTCGGCCCACCCTAAGGGCTGCCCCTGTCAGCGGGTCAATGCCATTGACGTCAGCTGTGCCACACCCCATACGACCGGTCCGCACACGGCCACCAGCGCGGTGGCGCGCAGCGTCGCGGCCGTACGCAGGACCGTGTCCGGAGTACCCAGGTCGCGCAGGGCCGTCCGGGTGGCCGAGCGGTCCTGGCGGACCTCGACGGCCCGGGTGAGCAGGGTCGCGGCCGCGCACAGCACCACCAGGGCGCAGGCCGGTCCGGTCAGCGGGCCCAGCGGGACGCCGAAGCCGCCCCGCTCGCGCAGGGCCGCGGCGGTGAGGGCGCCCGCGCCGACCGCGCACAGCACCCCGAGGGGCCGTCCCAGCCGGGGCGCCTCCTCCTGGAGGGCACGCCCGGCCAGCAGCCGCATGGCGCCCGGGCGGACCGCCTGGACCAGGGCCCCGCAGGCGTAGGCGAGTCCGGGGCCCGCGAGGGAGAGCCCGACGGCGGTGAGCGCCCAGCCCGTCGGCATCCCGGCCCCGCCGGGGCCGGCGTACGCCAGGGCCGCCAGTCCGCAGGCGGTGAGGGCGATGCCCCAGGGCAGGGCGGTCTGCGGGGCCAGCGGCGGGTGGGGGCGCAGGGCTAGGGCCGTGGCGGCGCAGGCGGCCAGCGGGATCAGGGCCAGCAGGGTGAGGGCGGCCGCCAGGGGCAGCGGCCGGTCGGCGTGCAGCAGTGCGGCCCCGGCTCCGTCGAAGGGCAGGCCGGTGAGCTCGCCCCGCAGGTGGAGGAAGGCGGCCAGGGCCAGGGCGCTGCCCAGGGTGCACGCGATCGCGGTGGAGACCACCGCGACGAGGAGGAGCCGTACGGGGCCCAGGCCGACGGAGTCCAGTCCTTCACGGGGCCGGGTCGCGGGGTCGGTCCGGGCGACGGCTACCGCGAACTGCACGGTGACGGCGAGCGGGACCAGGGCCCACAGCAGGCGCGGGAACGATCCGGCAGGCCGGGCGGTGGCCCCGGCGAGCACGTACAGCAGGAGGAATCCGCTGCCGGCGCCGGCGGCGGCGACCAGCAGCCGGCGCAGCTGGACGAGCGGGCGGGAGCCGCGGGCTAGGCGGAGAGCGAGCACGCGGCCTGGCCCTCCGGGGTCTCGTCGGGCGGATCGCCGACACCACCGACACCGCCCACGCCGAGGGCGCCGCTGACCGCGGCCGCGGTTCCGGCGGGCCGCCCGTCCAGCAGTTCGACCCGGCGGTCGGCGACGGCCGCGCTCTCCTCGTCATGGGTGGCGAGCACCACGGTGATCCCGTGCGAGCGGGCCGCGGTGGTGAGCGTACGGAGCAACAGGGCGCGCTCGGTGCGGTGCAGCGGGGCGGTGGGCTCGTCGGCGAAGACGACCGCGGGCTCCTTGACCAGGGCCCGGGCGAGGGCGACCCGCTGGGACTCGGCGCGGGTCAGCGCGCCGGGGCGTTTGCGGGCGAGGGCGCCGATGTCGAGCCGGTCCAGCCATTCGCAGGCGGCGGCCTTGGCGGTGCGGTGGGAGGCGCCGGAGACCAGCAGCGGCAGGGCCGCGTTCTCCCACACCTTGAGCTCGGGCAGCAGCAGGGGGTCGGGGCCGATCCAGCCGAACCGGTCGCGGCGCAGCCGTTCGCGGGCCAGGCCGCCCATGGTGTGGACGGGCACGCTGTTGAACCAGATCTCGCCCTGCTCGGGCACCAGATGTCCCGACAGACACCGCAGCAGGGTGGTCTTCCCGCTGCCGCGCGGGCCGGTCAGGGCCAGGATCTCGCCCTGGCGGACGCCCACCGAGACCCCGATGATGCCGGGTGAACCGCTGTGGGAGTAGTGAACGGACCGTGCCCAGAGGACGTCATTGTCCGGTGGGGCGTTGTCCGGTGGAGCCACCATGGCGTACACCTCCGTCCGGGGGAACGAAGCGGAACCGGTTCAGTCACTGGGGCCGCACTGAGATGTAAAGAGATGAACGTCTTGGATGGTGACAGCACACGGCCCGGACCCCCGCGTTCTCACTCGAACGGGGGATCCGGGCCGTGTGGTTCGGACTGTTTGCTGCTGGTCGTCCCGAGCTTTACAGCTTGGTCCACGCCTCGGTGAGCACCGAGCGCAGGATGCCTTCGATCTCGTCGAAGGTGCCCTGGTCCGCGATCAGCGGCGGGGCCAGCTGGATGACCGGGTCGCCACGGTCGTCGGCGCGGCAGTACAGGCCGTTCTCGAAGAGCGCCTTGGAGAGGAAGCCGTAGAGCACGCGCTCGGTCTCCTCGTCCGTGAAGGACTCCTTGGTGACCTTGTCCTTGACGAGCTCGATGCCGTAGAAGAAGCCGTTGCCGCGGACGTCGCCGACGATGGGCAGGTCGTGCAGCTTCTTCAGCGTCGAGAAGAAGGCGTCCTCGTTGTCCAGCACGTGCTGGTTGAGGCCTTCCTTGTCGAAGATGTCGAGGTTGGCGAGCGCCACCGCGGAGGACACCGGGTGTCCGCCGAAGGTGTAGCCGTGCAGGAAGGTGTTGTCGCCCTTGTAGAACGGCTCGGCGATGCGGTCCGAGACGATGCAGGCACCGATCGGGGAGTAGCCCGAGGTCATGCCCTTGGCGCAGGTGATCATGTCGGGCACGTAGCCGAACTTGTCACAGGCGAACATCGTGCCGAGGCGGCCGAAGGCGCAGATCGTCTCGTCGGAGACGAGGAGCACGTCGTACTCGTCGCAGATCTCGCGGACCCGCTGGAAGTACCCGGGCGGCGGCGGGAAGCAGCCGCCGGCGTTCTGCACCGGCTCCAGGAAGACGGCGGCGACGGTGTCGGCGCCCTCGAACAGGATCTCCTGCTCGATCTGGTCGGCGCACCAGCGGCCGAAGGCCTCGGGGTCGTCGCCGTAGATCGGGGCGCGGTAGATGTTGGTGTTCGGCACCTTGTGCGCGCCGGGCACCAGCGGCTCGAAGGGGGCCTTCAGGGCCGGCAGACCGGTGATGGACAGGGCGCCCTGCGGGGTGCCGTGGTAGGCGACCGCACGCGAGATGACCTTGTACTTGGTGTGCTTGCCCTGCAGCTTGAAGTACTGCTTCGCCAGCTTCCACGCGGTCTCGACGGCCTCGCCGCCACCGGTGGTGAAGAAGACCTTGTTCAGGTCGCCCGGGGCGTAGTCGGCGAGGCGCTCGGCGAGCTCCACGGCCTTGGGGTGCGCGTACGACCAGATGGGGAAGAACGCGAGTTCCTGCGCCTGCTTGTAGGCGACCTCGGCCAGTTCCTTGCGGCCGTGACCGGCGTTGACCACGAACAGTCCGGCGAGACCGTCCAGGTAGCGCTTGCCCTTGTCGTCGAAGATGTAGGTGCCCTCACCCCGCACGATGGTGGGGACGGGGGAGTTCTCGTACGACGACATGCGGGTGAAGTGCATCCACAGGTGGTCGTACGCGGTCTTGGAGAGGTCCTGGCTCACGGGCTATCGAGTTCCCCACATGTAGGTCTGCTTCTTCAGCTTCAGATAAACGAAGCTTTCGGTTGATCGCACGCCGGGGAGCGCGCGGATCTTCTTGTTGATCGTCTCCAGCAGGTGGTCGTCGTCCTCGCAGACGATCTCCACCATCAGGTCGAACGAGCCCGCGGTCATGACCACGTACTCGCACTCGGCCATCTGGGTCAGTGCGTCGGCCACCGGGTCGAGGTCTCCCTCGACGTTGATGCCGACCATGGCCTGGCGTCGCAGGCCCACGGTGAGCGGGTCGGTGACGGCGACGATCTGCATGACGCCCTGGTCGAGCAGCTTCTGCACGCGCTGGCGCACGGCCGCCTCCGACAGGCCGACGGCCTTGCCGATCGCTGCGTAGGGACGGCGACCGTCCTCCTGCAGTTGCTCGATGATCGCCAGGGACACAGCATCGACCGAAGGGGACGGTTGTCTGTTCCTGGAATCTGCGCTTCGACTGACCACGACCTCACTGTGCACGAGGAGTCGTCTGTTCCGCAAGACGGAATCGATGAAATCCGTTGTTTGAGGTCTGCGATCTCACTGATTTCGTAGTTGGTGGCGTCTGGCCCTGCCGAAAGCGTCCGCCGAGGGGCTAGGATTGGGATTCGTCTCAATCGTTGGACATGTGATCAGGAGTGTGGCTGGAGTGACCACCGAACTGCGTCGTCTGCGCAACTACATCGGCGGAGAGTTCAAGGACGCCGCCGACGGACGGACCACCGAGGTGGTCAACCCCGCCACGGGCGAGGTGTACGCCACCGCCCCGCTCTCCGGCCAGGCCGATGTCGACGCCGCCATGGCCGCCGCTGCGGCCGCCTTCCCGGGCTGGCGCGACACCACCCCGTCGGAGCGCCAGAAGGCCCTGCTCAAGATCGCGGACGCCTTCGAGGCGCGCGCGGACGAGCTCGTGGCCGCCGAGTCGGAGAACACCGGCAAGCCGCTGGGCCTCACGGCCAGCGAGGAGCTGCCGCCGATGGTGGACCAGATCCGCTTCTTCGCGGGTGCGGCCCGCCTGCTGGAGGGCCGCTCGGCCGGCGAGTACATGGACGGGATGACCTCGATCGTCCGCCGTGAGCCGGTCGGCGTATGCGCCCAGGTCGCGCCGTGGAACTACCCGATGATGATGGCCGTGTGGAAGTTCGCCCCGGCCATCGCCGCGGGCAACACCGTGGTGCTCAAGCCCTCGGACACCACCCCGGCCTCGACCGTCCTGATGGCCGAGATCATCGATTCGGTCCTGCCCAAGGGCGTCTTCAACGTCATCTGCGGTGACCGCGAGACCGGCAAGGCCATGGTCGAGCACTCCACCCCGGCGATGGCCTCCATCACCGGCTCGGTGCGCGCCGGCATGCAGGTCGCCGAGAGCGCCGCGAAGGACGTCAAGCGCGTCCACCTGGAGCTCGGCGGCAAGGCCCCGGTCGTCGTCTTCGAGGACGCCGACATCGCCAAGGCCGTCGAGGACATCGCGGTCGCCGGCTACTTCAACGCCGGCCAGGACTGCACCGCCGCGACCCGTGTGCTCGTGCACCAGTCCATCCACGACGAGTTCGTGACCGCCCTCGCCAAGGCCGCCGCCGACACCAAGACCGGCGCCCCGGACGACGAGGACGTGCTCTACGGCCCGCTGAACAACCCGAACCAGCTCAAGCAGGTCGCGGGCTTCATCGAGCGCCTCCCGGCGCACGCCAAGGTCGAGGCCGGCGGCCACCAGGTCGGCGACAAGGGCTACTTCTACGCCCCGACCGTGGTCTCGGGCCTCAAGCAGGACGACGAGATCATCCAGAACGAGGTCTTCGGCCCCGTCATCACCGTCCAGTCCTTCACGGACGAGGCCCAGGCCCTGGAGTACGCGAACGGCGTCGAGTTCGCCCTCGCCTCCTCCGTGTGGACCAAGGACCACGGCCGCGCGATGCGCATGTCCAAGTACCTCGACTTCGGCTGCGTGTGGATCAACACCCACATCCCGCTCGTCGCCGAGATGCCCCACGGCGGCTTCAAGAAGTCCGGCTACGGCAAGGACCTCTCCGCCTACGGCTTCGAGGACTACACCCGCATCAAGCACGTGATGACCTCGCTCGACGGCTGATCCGTCTCCGCGGAGATCGCATCGATCACCGAAGGGGCTTGAGAGGGCGGGCAGTAGACAATGTGTCTATTGCCCGCCCTCCTCCGTTCCCCGAGGCTTTGCCCATGCCTGAACTCGCCTTCTCCCGCCGCGCGGCGCTGCGCGGCCTCGGTGCCGCCGGCCTGTTCGCGGCCCTGACCGGCTGCGGTGTGCCCGCCGCGTTCGTCCCCGAGGACCGGCGGGGAGGCCCGGACCGCTCCGACCGGGACAAGCGGGTGGCCTTCTCGAACTGGCCGCTGTACATCGACACCGACGACGCGGACGAGGAGCGCCGGCCCACGCTGGACGCCTTCTCGGAGAAGACCGGCATCGAGGTCCGGTACACCGAGGAGATCAACGACAACGACGAGTTCTTCGGCAAGGTCAGCCCGGCCCTGATGAACCACCAGGAGACCGGCCACGACCTGGTGGTGGTCAGCGACTGGATGGCCGCCCGCTTCGTCCACCTGGGCTGGGCCCAGAAGATGGACCGTACGGCGCAGCCCAACGTGGCCGCCCACCTGGACCCGCAGCTGCGGTCCCCCGCCTTCGACGAGGGCCGCCTGCACACCGTCCCGTGGCAGTCGGGGATCACCGGCATCGCCTACAACCGCAAAGCGCTGGGCCGGGAGATCAAGTCCGTCCAGGACCTGTGGCACCCGGACCTGGCCGGCAAGGTCACCCTCTTCTCCGGCCTGGACGAGTCCTTCGCCCTGCTGATGCAGGGCAACGGCGTGGACGTCACCCGGTGGACCGAGTCCGACTTCCACCGGATGTGCGACCAGGTGGAGAGCATGGTGAAGAAGAAGCACATCCGCCGCTTCACCGGCAACGACTACACGTCCGATCTGAGCAAGGGCGACGTCCTGGCCTGCCAGGCGTACTCCGGCGACGCCATCCAGCTCCAGGCCGACAACCCCGACATCGAGTTCGTGGTCCCGGAGGAGGGCGCCGAGCTCTGGGCGGAGAGCCTGCTCGTCCCCAACCTGGCCCGGCACAAGGCCAACGCCGAGGCCCTGGTCGACTACTACTACGCGCCGGAGGTGGCCGCCGAGCTCGCCGCCGCCGTCAACTACGTCTGCCCCGTCCCGGCCGCCCGCGAGGTCCTGGCCGCCTCCGAGGACAAGGAGACCGCCGAACTCGCCGAGAACCCGCTGATCTTCCCCGACGAGGAGATGCGCAAGCGGCTCGTCGTGGCCCGGGACATCTCCTCGGCCGAGCGACGCTCCCTCGCCCAGCGCTGGAACGCCATCGTCGGTCTCTGAGCGCCGGACGGCGCGGGGATGATCGCAGTCCCGCCACGGAACTGAACGTGTTCAGAGAATTGACTGAACGCGTTCAGAAACCGGCGTACGCTTCCTTCCGTGAGCGAGAGAAGCGCCCTTCAGCGGCGGATCCGTGCCTGGCTGGTCCTGTTCATCGTCTGCCTCGTGCTCAGCGGCCTCACCGCCTTCCCCCTGGTCACCGAACTCCACTGGGCCAACTCCCTGGTCTCCCACGAGTGGCTGCGGCGGGTGGGCGACGGGCTGGAACGGGCCGACGCGGACTACCCGTTCCTGCTCTACGGCACCGACTGGCTCGCCTTCGCCCACCTGGTGATCGCGGTCTTCTTCTACGGAGTCCACCGCGACCCCGTCCGCAACATCTGGATCGTCGAGGCCGGCATGATCGCCTGCGCCGGCGTGATCCCCCTGGCCCTGATCTGCGGCCCGATCCGCGGCATCCCCTTCGGGTGGAGTCTCATCGACATGTCGTTCGGCGTCTTCGGGGTCATACCCCTGCTGGTGCTCCGCCGCATGATCAAACGACTGGAGGCCCTGCCCGCCTGATCGCTACCTGGTGAAGGCCGCCATGACGATCCCGTAGGCCACCTTGTTCATGTCCTGCCCCTTCGCGTCGGTGGAGTTGACCGAGTAGACGAGGGTGCGTGAGAGATCGCGCGACCCGCCGATCACGGTGCTGTAGCCGTACCGGGAGCCGGTCTTGCCGTAGACCACCGTGCCGTCGGGCAGGACGAACCGCTTCATCCCCGCTGTCTGCACGGCGTCCTCCCCGGACTCGAAGTCCTTCACCGCGGGCACCGTGAACATCTCCTCCAGCTGCGCCTTCGGCACCACCCGACCCGCGAACAGGGCCTGGGTGAACTTCTCCAGGTCGGCCGTGGTCGATATCAGGTCCCCGGCGGCCCAGTTGGACGAGGAGTTCCAGTCGGTCACGTCCACCAGCGTGCTCCCGCCGCCGGGCTTCTCCACGGCCTGGTAGCCGTGGTGGTGCGGGCCCGCCATTCGGTTCTCCCCACGCGCCGGAACCGACGTGTGGCGCAGGCCGAGCGGCCTCAGGATCCGTTCGGACAGGGCCTGTTCGTACGTCGTGCCCGTCAGCTTCTCGATCAGCACGCCCAGCACCGTGTAATCGATGTTGAGGTAGTGCTGCTTCTCGCCCGGCCTGAACTCGGGTCCCTTCGCCACCGCTTCGGCGATCAGCGCGTGCGGATCGACCACGTCGAACCGGTGGGCGTACTGCTCGTCGAAGGAGTCCCCGGGCCCGTCGGCCGACCGGATGCCGCTCGTGTGGTTCAGCAACTGCCGGACGCTTACGGGCTCGAAGCCCTTCGGACCGGACGGCAGCAGCCCCGGAAGGTACTGCTGCACCGGCTTGTCCAGATCGACCTTGCCCTCGGCGGCCAGCTGGAGCACCACCGCCGCCGTGAAGGTCTTCGTCACGGAGCCCGCCCGGAACCGGGCATCATCGAACGCCTTGCGTCCGGTGCGGACATCGGCCACGCCGGAACTGCCCACCCAGCGGCCGCTCGTACCGCCCACCCGCACCAGCGCGGCCGTCGCGTCCTTGTTGTCAGGGCCGACGCCGGCGATCGCCCTGCTCAGCGCCGCCGCGTCGGGCGCGGTCGTGTAGAGCGGCGGCGTCATGGCGCCCGTCGGCGCGGGCACGCTCACCGCCTCGGACATCGGTGCGGCATAGGCAACGGCCGGGCCGGCCGCGATGCCCAGGACCACGGCGCCGGCGACCAGTGTGCGCGTACGTACCTTCATGGCGGAATCCCCCTTGAACCATCCGGGCCCCAGCGGCCCCGATGACTCAATGCTGCAGGTCACAGGGGTGCCCGCGGATCACCACCAAGAGGGGTCTTCAGCAGTACGACAACTCACCCGCGCGAGGGATCCGACCGTCGCCCTCTCACTCCCCGGAGGGAGATACCCGAGAGCCGGCCCCGCCCCTGGCCCCCGTCCCGGCCGCGATCAGGCCCGTCTCGTACGCGCAGATCACCGCCTGGATCCGGTCCCGCAGCCCCAGCTTCGCCAGCACATGGCCCACATGCGACTTCACCGTGTGCTCGCTCACCACCAGCGCGGCCGCGATCTCCGCGTTCGACAGCCCCCGCCCCAGATGCAGCAGCGTCTCCCGCTCCCGCGCCGTCAGCACCTCCAGCCGCTGAACGGGCAGCGCCCCCGCCGCCGGCCGCGCCGTCGCCGCCGTGTACTCCTCGATCAGCCGCCGCGCCACCGACGGCGCGAGCAGCGAGTCGCCCGCCGCCACCACCCGTACGGCATGCACCAGATCGTCGCGCCGCACGTCCTTCAGCAGGAACCCGCTCGCCCCCGCGTGCAGCGCCTCGTAGACGTACTCGTCCGAGTCGAAGGTCGTCAGCATCACCGTCCTGCACGAGGTCCCGGCCGAGATCGTCCGGCACGCCTCGATCCCGTCGAGCACCGGCATCCGGACGTCCAGCAGCGCCACGTCCGGCCGCAGCTCCCGCACTGCCGCCACCGCCGCAGCGCCGTCCCCGACCTCCCCGACGACCTCGATGTCCTCCTGCGCGTCCAGGATCATCGCGAAGCCGCTGCGCACCAGCTCCTGGTCGTCCGCCACCACCACACGGATCGTCAACGCCCCACCTCCAGCGGCGAGGTTACTAGCACGATGCGGGCCGAGAACCCCAGGCCACCGGGGCCCGGACCGAACTCCGCCGTACCGCCGTGCGCCGCCGCACGCTCCCGGATCCCGATCAGCCCGTGCCCCCCGGACGGCCCGCCGGGGGGAGCCTGCGCCACCGTTCCCGGGCCCCGCCCGTCGTCCGTCACCGTCACCGTGAGCTCCCGGGGCCCGTACGCCAGCCGGACCGACACCTGCGAGGCCCCGGCATGCTTCACCACGTTCGTCAGCGCCTCCTGTACCACCCGGTGCACCGTCGCCTCCAGCGGCGCCGGCAAGGCGCGCACCGCGCCCGTGCGCTCGTACGAGACCTGCGGCCCGCTGCCCCGCACCCGCTCCAGCAGCCCCGGCAGCTCCCCGATCCCGGGCTGCGGCGACCGCGGAGCCGCCTCCCGTGCTGCCGGGTCCGTCCGCAGCACGCCCAGCATGGTCCGCAGCTGCGCCATCGCGTCCCGCCCCGTCTCGGCGATCGCGTCGAACGCGGCCTCCGCCCGCTCGGGCGCCCTGCGCACCGCCACCGGACCGGCCTCCGCCTGCACGATCATGATGCTGACCGCGTGCGAGAGGATGTCGTGCATCTCCCGCGCTATCCGGGTCCGTTCGCGTGCCGCAGCCTGCTCCGCCTCGATCCGGTTCGCCCGCTCCAGCTCCGCGGCCCGCGCCTCGACGGCGGCCGTATATGCCTGCCGGGTGTACTGGAGCCGCCCCAGGGCGTAGGCCGCCGCGAAGACGAACAGCGCGAACAACAGCTCCTTGGCCGTCCCGGTGTTGAGCGCCACGGAGACCAGGATCAGCCCGGTCAGGGTCACGCCCATCGCGATCCGCACCCGGGACGGGCACAGCAGCGCCATCGTGTACACGCCGATCAGCGAGGCGTACGGCAGCGGCTGCCCGGGGCCGTCCAGTGCCAGGGTGTAGAGCGAGCCGGCCGCGACCATCCCGAAGATCGCCGCCACGGGCGCCCGCCGCCGCCACACCAGCGGTACGTTGCCCAGCGTCGTCAGCAGGTACGCGGGCCAGGTGGCCGGCGAATCCAACGGATCGCGGGGCACGACGAACGGAATCGTCGTCGCCACCTGGACCAGCAGCGCCAGACCCAGGTCCTGCCACCGCGGATCCGCCCGCCGGACCCGCTCCCCCCAGGTGCGTATCACCGGCCGGGCAGACCGAGCTCGGCGCGTACGCGGGAGAGGGCGTCCAGGCGGTTGGTGGTGACGGAGTCCACGCCGGCCGTGATCAGCCTGCGCATCGACCATGTGGTGTCCGCGGTCCAGGCCGAGACCCGCAGGCCCTCCCGGTGGAGGGCGTCCGCCAGCTCCCGGTCCACCAGCCCGAAACGGTAGTTGAGCCAGGACGGCGCCACCGCGTCGATCAGCACCCGGCGGGGCGGCGACAGCGTGGTCCAGGTCAGCGCGATCTCGGCGCCCGGATCGGCCGCGCGTACGGCCAGCATCGTGTCCGGGCCCGCGCAGTAGTACGTACGGTCGCGCGCCCCGCACTCCCGGACCTGGCCGACGACCGTCCGTACGGCCTCGGCCGTCGCCCCGGGCAGGTCGATCATCACCCGGCCCGCGCCGGCCGCCGTCAGGGCCTCGCGCAGCGTCGGGATCCGGCCCTCCGTCAACTCCTTCAGCTGCGGGGCCGTGACGGCGTCGAGCCGCACGTCATGGCCCCACAGTCGCTGGAGCGTCTCGTCGTGGAGGAGGACCGGCACCCCGTCGCGGGTCAGCCGTACGTCGATCTCCACCGCGTCCGCCCCGCGCGCGAAGGCGGAGCGGATCGAGGGCAGGGTGTTCTCACGGACACGGTAGGGATCGCCGCGGTGGCCCACGGCCGTCAGGGTGCGCATGGCACCCATTCTCACGGGGCGTCAGCGCGCCAGCCAGGCGGAGGTGTACGTGTCGATCTCCGCGCTCAGCTTCGCCTTGCCGGCCTCGTCGAGGAAGGAGGCCTCGACGGCGTTCCTCGCCAGCTGCGCGAGCCCGAGCTCGTCGAGGTCGAGGAGCCGGGCGGCGACCGCGTACTCGTTGTTGAGGTCGGATCCGAACATCGGCGGGTCATCGCTGTTGATGGTGACGAGCACGCCCGCCTGCACCATCTCCTTGACGGGGTGCCGGTCCAGGTCGGTCACGGCGCGCGTGGCGATGTTGGAGGTCGGGCAGACCTCCAGCGCGATCCGGTGCTCGGCGAGGTAGGCGAGCAGCTCCGGGTCCTGGGTGGCGCTGGTGCCGTGACCGATGCGCTCGGCGCCCAGCTCGCGGATGGAGTCCCAGATCGTCTCCGGGCCGGTGGTCTCGCCGGCGTGCGGCACGCTGTGCAGGCCGGCCGCGCGGGCGGCGTCGAAGTACGGCTTGAACTGCGGGCGCGGCACGCCGATTTCGGGGCCGCCGAGGCCGAAGGAGACCAGGCCCTCGGGGTGCAGTTCGACGGCGAGGCGCGCGGTCTCGGCGGCGGCCTCCAGGCCGGCCTCGCCGGGGATGTCGAAGCACCAGCGCAGGATGACGCCGAGCTCGGTCTCGGCGGCCTTGCGGGCGTCCTCGATGGCCTCCATGAAGGCCTTCTCGTCGATGCCGCGGCGGGTGGAGGAGTACGGGGTGATGGTCAGCTCGGCGTAGCGGATGTTCTGCCGGGCCATGTCGCGGGCGACTTCGTAGGTCAGGGTGCGTACGTCGTCGGGGGTGCGGACCAGGTCCACGACGGAGAGGTAGACCTCGATGAAGTGCGCGAAGTCGGTGAAGGTGAAGTAGTCGGCGAGCGCCTCGGGGTCGGTGGGGACCTTGGAGTCGGGGTGCCGGGAGGCGAGTTCGGCCACGATGCGCGGGGAGGCCGAGCCGACGTGGTGGACGTGGAGTTCCGCCTTGGGCAGCCCAGCGATGAAGGGGTTCAGGTCGGGCATGAGGGAGCCTCCGGGAGGAGCGGGTGAGGACAGATCGGGCTTCATCGTAGGCAGCTCCGGGACTGTCCGTGGCAGCACATAGCATGGGCGTACGAGAGGGGGGCGCCGCATGACCGATCAGAGCCCCGAGCCGAAGGACCCGTGGGCGCCGCCGGAGCGGCCGGCGGTGGAGCTCGGGAAACCGCAGGCCGCACCGGGGGTGTCCGGTCCGCCGTCCGTGCACGACCAGCAGACGATCGCGGGGATGCCGGGAGCCGACGTCCCGCCGGCGCAGATACCCGGCCCGACGCCGCAGTCCGCGTACGGGTACCCGGCCCAGCCGGACCCGGGGGGCTACGCCTACCCCGGACCGCCGCCCGCGCAGCCGGCGTACGGCCATCCCGGATACCCGGGTCAGCCGGGCTACCCGGGCCAGCCGGGATACCCGGGGTATCCGGGCTACCCCGGATACCCCGGCTATCCGCAGAAGAGCAACGGCTTCGGGGTCACCGCCCTCGTGCTCGGCATCATCGGCATCGTCACCTGCTACCTGGGCCTGCTGTTCGGCGTCCCGGCCGTCATCTTCGGCGTCCTGGGCCGCGGCAAGGCCCAGCGCGGCGAGGCCGACAACGGTCCGATGGCACTGGCCGGCATCATCCTGGGCGCGATCGGCATCCTGCTCAGCCTGCTGATGATCGGGCTCGTCATTGCCGGCGTCCTGCTCGGTGAGCCGGGGCGACGCGGGAACGACTTCGACTACGACAACGGCGGTTCGTCGCCCTCGCACACGCAGATACGCCAGCACGTCTGAGCAGTGGGCACGTCTGAGCGGTGGGCGCGGCCTTGGGGGGCCTACGCCACCCACGGCCAGTCGGCCTCCCGGCCGCCCTCGATCAGGGAGACCATCCGGAAGGCCGCGTCGCCGAGTCCGCCGAAGGTGTGCCGGTTGGCGGATCCGGAGGGCGCATGCCCCGTCCGGTACCCGGCGAGGTTCCAGGTGTACACCGGGACCTCGTTCGGGACGAGGGCCGTCGGGTCGCCGCCGTAGTGGTACGTCGCCTGCTCGTCGGTGACGATCAGGACCCGGTCGTGCCCCTTGTAGTTCCTGCGCACGGCCTCGGAGGTGTCGGTGCCGCCGAGGTCCTCGAACCGCTCCAGCACCTTCAGCACGGACTCGCCCCGGCCGTACGGGACCTGCTTGCTGTGCGTCCCGAACTGCACGAGGTCCGCGTCCTCGGCGCGCAGCGCCAGCGCCGCGCCGAAGACGGCCGCCGCGTCCGCCCGGTTGAGCTGCGAGCGGTCCGACAGCGGTGCCCACATCGACCCCGAGCGGTCCACGAGGACCAGCGTCCGGCCCGGCAGGGCCGGTACGTTGGCCAGCGAGTGGCCGAGCGCCTGCTCCAGCGGGTACGCCCAGCGCAGCGAGGGCGCGTGCTGGTAGGCGGCCAGGTAGCGGAACGGGAACTGCCGGGACCGGGCGACGACCTCCGGGTCGCTGACCTTGGCCGCGACCTGCGCGGCCACCGCGTCCGAGACACCGGCCTGGTCGAAGTTGCGCAGGTTGCGCAGCAGCGCCATCGCGCCCATGGACGGGATGACCGCCTCCCAGGCGGCCGCGTCCATCGGCCCCTGGAGCCAGCCGGCCAGCGCCTCCCAGGTCATGCCCGCGGCGGCGAGCCGCTCGGCCCCGTCGGGCGCGGTGATCACGGCCCGGCGCTCCGCCACCGGCAGTTCCATGAGCTCCCGGTGTGCGAGCAGGGTGCGGTTGCCGGCCGGCACCTGCGCCGTCTGCGGGTGGTGGCGCCGGTCGAGGGCGTACCGGAACAGCTCGCCCTGCCAGGCCTTCGCGGGATCGGGGGAGGCGTGCACGAGGTTGAGCACGTCGCCGAAGCGGTACCCCTTGGAGTCGGTGTCGTACTTCAGCAGCGAGGTGCCGGAGTAGAGCCTGCGCACGGCATCGGCGATACCGCGCTTGACGGGCTTGGGGACGCTGCGCCCGTACGTCGCCGTCCAGTAGGCCAGCAGCTCACCGGGCTCGTCCGCGCGCCGCAGTACGCAGTCCACGACCTCGCGGTTCGACGGCCCGCCGGTGGCTCCGGCATCGAGCCGCGCCTTCACGTACTCGGCCGCTCCGACCACGGAGGCCGTCCGCATGTTCCCGTCGGTGCGCAGCCAGCGGAGCAGGCCGGCGGTCCACGCGGGGTCCTCGACGGCGAGGCGGCGCACGAGGGCGGAGAACCGGTCGTCGCGGGCCTCGCCGCTCTCGTAGAACGTCCGCTGCGTCACGAAGTTGGCGACGGCGAGCAGGAACAGTTCGGAGCGCGCGTCGCGGACGAAGCCGCGGCCGCCCTGGTGGTTGTCGGCGCGAGCGCCCGTGGAGCGCACGGGCGAAGCGGGCCCCGAGGATGCCTTGAATGCGCGCAGGTTGAAGCGAGCCATGTGAATCCCCCCGAATTCAGTGGTACGTGGGGGAGGCGTGGCGTGCGGGACGCCCGAGTTCAGAGGTCGGCGACGGACTGTGTCGACTGCTCTCTCCGGACTGAGCTACCGGCCGCAGCCGGGCGGGATTCGAACCCGCGACCCGTCGATCCGGAAGTAGCCGTCGCCTGCGCACCGGGCATCCCGCACGCGTGCCTCCCGAGATCAAGGTGGCGGCGGCTTGGGATTCTCTGCGAAAGAAGGAGCCGCCGCCCGCGCACCGGGAGGTGCGTGACGTAGGTGTCCAGAGTTCGAGGTCGGCGAAACCACGTGCTGCTCTGCCAACTGAGCTACACCGGCCCGAAAAGCCGGCGGCGGGACTCGAACCCGCGACCTGCCCATTAAGAGTGGAAGTAGGTCTCGCCTGCGCACCTGGACGAGTCCTACGGTAGGCGGCCCGCTCGCCCGCCCGCCACGCATTTAAGATCGCGTCCGCCAGGGGACCCGACCCGGCTCAGACGGCGTCCGTACGCAGCCGGTCGCGGGCCTCCATCAGCGCGAAGCCCAGCAGGTTCAGCCCGCGCCAGCGGGAGGGGTCCAGGGCGCGCTCGTCGTCCGCCGCCAGCCCGATGCCCCAGATGCGGTCCATCGGACTCGCCTCCACCAGCACCCGGTCCCCGGTCGACAGCAGGTACGCGCGCAGCCGGGGGCCGGACGCGAACTTGTGCACGCTGCCCTCCACCACCAGCGCGAACCGCTCCCGCGCCCATGTCTCCTCGTCGAAGCCGCGCACCAGCCGCCCGGCCTTCTTGGCCTCCGCCGGAGTCCTCGCCTCCAGCGCGGCGCGCTCCGCCTCCGCGTCCCCGAACAGCCTGGCCTTGCCGGCCATCATCCAGTGCTCGGCCGTGTCGTACCGGACATCACCCACGGTGAACGGCGACGGCCACCACTGGCTCATGCAGCTGGGGCCGAGCGTCCCGTCGGGCCGCGGCCGGTGCCCCCAGAACGGCAGGTACTTCACTCGCTCACCACGGCTGACCTGCTCGATCAATTTGTCGATCTTCTCCATGCACGCGAGTCTGGCAGTCGCCACTGACACTTCGTACGGGATTTGGGGCGCGCCTCGACACATGGTCGACCGATTCCGTCGCGTAATCAAAAGGCAACAACGGAATCACTTGGCGGTGGGGAACACCTCTGCCAGGATCGGCACTCAATTCGAGCTGAAGCTACGGAGAGCGTGAGAGCGTCATGGGTAATCGCTTCCAGGTCAAGGACCGCTTCGCAGACGGCGCGCAGTACATCGACGGGCAGCTGAGGTCCGGTACGTCCGGGCAGTCGCACACCATCGTCGACCCTGCGACGGGCGAGGAGGTGCTCACGTACGAGCTGGCCTCCACCGACGACGTCGACGAGGCCGTCGCCGCCGCCAAGCGGGCCTTCCCGGCCTGGTCCGCGGCCACCCCCGGCGAGCGCTCGGACGCCCTGCACCGGCTGGCCGCCGTGCTGGCCGAGCAGGCGGAGGACTTCGCGTACGCGGAGTCCCTCCAGTGCGGCAAGCCGATCAAGCTGTCCACCGAGTTCGACGTTCCGGGAACCATCGACAACACCGCCTTCTTCGCGGGCGCCGCCCGGCATCTCCAGGGGCAGGCGGCGGCCGAGTACTCAGGGGACCACACCTCCTACGTACGACGCGAGGCCATCGGAGTCGTCGGTTCCATCGCGCCCTGGAACTATCCGCTCCAGATGGCCGCCTGGAAGATCCTCCCCGCGATCGCCGCGGGCAACACGATCGTCCTGAAGCCGGCCGAGCTGACCCCGCTGACCTCCCTGATGTTCGCCCAGGCCGCCAAGGACGCGGGTCTGCCCGACGGCGTGGTCAACATCGTCACCGGCGCCGGCCGGGACGCGGGCGAGCACCTGGTCGGCCACCCGGACGTGGTCATGACCTCCTTCACCGGCTCCACCGCCGTCGGCAAGCGGGTCGCCGAGATCGCCACCGCCACCGTCAAGCGGCTCCACCTGGAGCTCGGCGGCAAGGCGCCCTTCCTGGTCTTCGACGACGCCGACCTGGAGGCCGCCGCGCACGGCGCCGTCGCCGCCTCCCTGATCAACACCGGCCAGGACTGCACCGCCGCCACCCGCGCGTACGTCCAGCGCCCCTTGCACGACGCCTTCGTCGCCCGCGTGGCCGAGCTGATGGAGACCGTCCGCCTGGGCGACCCCTTCGACCCGGCCACCGACCTCGGTCCGCTGGTCTCGCACGCCCAGCGCGACCGGGTCGCCGGCTTCGTGGAGCGCGCCCGCGGCTACGCCACCGTCGTCACCGGCGGCGAGGTCCCGGGCGGCGAGCTCGCCGAGGGCGCGTACTACCGGCCCACCCTCGTCTCCGGCGCCGCTCAGGACAGCGAGGTCGTCCAGTCCGAGATCTTCGGCCCGGTCCTCGTCGTCCTGCCCTTCGACACCGACGACGAGGGCATCGAGCTGGCCAACGACACCCCGTACGGACTGGCCGCCTCCGCCTGGAGCCGCGACGTCTACCGGGCCGGCCGCGCCACCCGCGAGATCAAGGCGGGCTGCGTCTGGGTCAACGACCACATTCCGATCATCAGCGAGATGCCCCACGGCGGCTACAAGGCGAGTGGCTTCGGAAAGGACATGAGCGCCTACTCCTTCGAGGAGTACACGCAGGTCAAGCACGTGATGTACGACAACACCGCGGTGGCCGAGAAGGACTGGCACCGCACCATCTTCGGGGACCGCACCTAACCGTCTTCGGCTCTCGCCGAGTGGCAGCCGGCCGCCTGACCAGCGGCGCCACCCCTCCCGAAAGGGCAGCTCATGGAGCAGTTCGAGCCCGACCGCCTCTCGGCGGCGCAACTCGCCGCGATGCGGCGCAGCCTTGACCGCGGGCGCGGCGCCCTCACCCGCCGCTCGCTGTTGCGCGCCTCCGGTGTCGGAGCGCTCACCCTCGGCGGCCTGGCCTCCCTGTCCGCCTGCGGCATCCCGCCGGCCAAGCGCGCGGGCGACACGGCCGTGGCCTCCGACGACCACTCGGCCGAGGAGAAGGAGCTCAACTTCTCCAACTGGACCGAGTACATGGACACCAGCGAGGACGAGAAGTCCCATCCCACGCTGGAGGAGTTCACCAAGCGCACCGGGATATCGGTCAAGTACACCGAGGACATCAACGACAACGTCGAGTTCTTCGGCAAGGTCCGCCCGCAGCTCGCGGCCGGCCAGGACACCGGCCGTGACCTGATCGTCGTCACCGACTGGCTCGCCGCCCGCATCATCCGGCTCGGCTGGGCGCAGAAGCTGGACCCCTCCCACCTCCCGCACGCCTACGCCAACCTGATCCCGCAGTTCCGCAACCCCGACTGGGACCCGGGCCGCTCGTACAGCTATCCCTGGACCGGCATCGACACCGTCATCGCCTACAACGTGAAGGCCACCGGCGGCAAGAAGGTCGACTCCGTCACGCAGCTGCTGGACGATCCTTCCCTGAAGGGCCGCGTCGGCTTCCTCACCGAGATGCGCGACAGCGTCGGCATGACCCTGATCGACCAGGGCAAGGACCCGGCGAACTTCACCACCGCCGACTTCGACGCCGCCATCGGCCGGCTCCAGAAGGGCGTCGACACCAAGCAGATCCGCCGCTTCACCGGCAACGACTACACGGCGGACCTCGACAAGGGCGACCTCGCCGCCTGCCTGGCCTGGGCCGGCGACGTCATCCAGCTCCAGGCCGGCAACCCGGACATCCAGTACGCGATCCCGGCGCCCGGTTACATCACCTCCAGCGACAACCTGCTGGTCCCCGCCCATGCCCGGCACAAGGCCAACGCCGAGAAGCTGATCGACTTCTACTACGAGCCGCCGATCGCCGCCCAACTGGCCGCGTTCATCAGCTACGTCTGCCCCGTCGACGGTGTCAAGGAAGACCTTGCGAAGATCGACCCCGCTCTCGCGGACAACCCCTTGATCATTCCAGACAAGGCGATGGCGGCCAAGGCCCACGCCTTCCGCTCCCTCACCAGTGAGGAAGAGACCGCGTACGAGGAGAAGTTCGCCAAGCTCATCGGAGCCTGACGAACCCCTTCCCCCGTGCCGGCACCCGCGCCCCGCACCCTTCCGACGACACCACCACCGAAGGCCGCGACCCATGACTGACAAGACCGCGGGCGGCGACGTCCGCCTCGCCGGGATCAGCAAGCACTACGGCTCGTTCACCGCCGTGCACCCGCTGGATCTCACCATCCCCCAGGGCTCCTTCTTCGCCCTGCTCGGCGCCTCGGGCTGCGGGAAGACCACCACCCTGCGCATGATCGCCGGTCTGGAGGAGCCCTCCACCGGCACGGTCAGCCTCGGCGACCGGGAGGTCACCCAGCTGCCGCCGTACAAGCGCCCGGTCAACACGGTGTTCCAGAGCTACGCGCTCTTCCCGCACCTGAACATCTACGAGAACGTGGCCTTCGGACTGCGCCGCCGGGGCATCAAGTCCGTCAAGAAGCAGGTCGACGACATGCTGGAGCTGGTCGAGCTGGGCCAGTTCGCCCAGCGCAAGCCGCACCAGCTCTCCGGCGGCCAGCAGCAGCGCGTGGCGGTCGCCCGCGCGCTCATCAACCACCCGCAGGTGCTCCTCCTCGACGAGCCCCTCGGCGCCCTCGACCTCAAGCTGCGCCGCCAGATGCAGCTGGAACTCAAGCGGATTCAGACCGAGGTCGGCATCACCTTCGTGCACGTCACGCACGACCAGGAGGAGGCCATGACCATGGCCGACACGGTCGCCGTGATGAACGGCGGCCGCGTCGAGCAGCTGGGCGCCCCCGCCGAGCTCTACGAGAACCCGCGCACCACCTTCGTCGCCAACTTCCTCGGCACGTCCAACCTCATCGAGGCCGAGGTCCTGGAGGCGGGCGGCGCCGACGTGGTGGTCAGCTCGGCCGGGACGAAGCTGCGGCTGCCCGCGGCCCGGTGTTCGACCACCCCCAAGGCCGGCGGAAAGCTGCTGGTCGGGGTGCGCCCCGAGAAGATATCCCTGGTCCACGCGGACGAGGAGGACACCATCGCGGCCGGCCGCAACCAGGTCCGCGGCCGGATCGCGGACTCCTCCTTCATCGGGGTCTCCACGCAGTTCGTCATCGACAGCCCGGTCTGCCCGGAGCTGGAGGTGTACGTCCAGAACATCGAGCGCGACGCCCGCCTGGCCCCGGGAGCCGAGGTCGTCCTGCACTGGAACCCCGAGCACACCTTCGGGCTCGACGCGGCACAGTCCATGCTTGCAGGGACGATGGGCGACGCGGGCATCGAGACGGTCGAGGAGGGCGCATGACCGCCACCGCCGCGCCGCCACGGGCCGAGGCCTCCACCGAACCCCCGGTCCACAAGCCGTCCCTGCGCAAGCGGCTGATCCCGTACTGGCTGCTGGTCCCCGGCATCCTGTGGCTGCTGGTGTTCTTCGTCCTGCCGATGATCTACCAGGCCTCCACCTCGGTGCAGACCGGCTCCCTCGAAGAGGGCTTCAAGGTCACCTGGCACTTCCAGACGTACTGGGACGCCCTCACCGAGTACTACCCGCAGTTCCTGCGCTCCCTGCTGTACGCCGGCACCGCGACCGTGCTGTGCCTGCTGCTCGGGTACCCGCTGGCCTACCTGATCGCCTTCAAGGCGGGACGCTGGCGCAACCTTTTGCTGGTGCTGGTCATCGCCCCGTTCTTCACCAGCTTCCTGATCCGCACCCTGGCCTGGAAGACGATCCTGGCCGACGGCGGACCGGTGGTGGGGGTGCTCAACTCCCTGCACGTCCTGGACGTCACCAGCTGGCTCGGGATGACCCAGGGCGACCGGGTGCTGGCCACGCCGCTCGCGGTGGTCTGCGGTCTGACGTACAACTTCCTCCCCTTCATGATCCTTCCGCTCTACACCTCGCTGGAGCGCATCGACACCCGCCTCCACGAGGCGGCCGGGGACCTGTACGCCCGCCCCGCCACCACCTTCCGGAAGGTGACCTTCCCGCTCTCCATGCCGGGCGTGGTCTCCGGGACCCTGCTCACCTTCATCCCGGCGAGCGGCGACTACGTCAACGCCGAACTGCTCGGATCCACGGACACCCGGATGATCGGCAACGTCATCCAGTCGCAGTACCTGCGCATCCTCGATTACCCGACGGCCGCCGCGCTGTCCTTCATCCTCATGGCCATCGTGCTGATCATGGTCACCATCTACATCCGCCGAGCGGGGACGGAGGACCTGGTCTGATGCGTTGGCTCCGGCGCAATCTCGTCGTCATCTTCGGCCTCGGCACGCTCGCGTACATGATCCTGCCGAACGTCGTCGTGACGGTCTTCTCCTTCAACAACCCGGCCGGGCGGTTCAACTACGCCTGGCAGGAGTTCTCGCTCGACGCCTGGAAGGACCCCTGCGGGGTCGCCGACCTGTGCGGCTCGCTGTCCCTGTCGCTCCAGATCGCCGTGTGGGCCACCATCGGCGCCACCGTCCTCGGCACGGCCATCGCCTTCGCGCTCGTCCGCTACCGCTTCCGGGCGCGCGGCGCGGTCAACTCGCTGATCTTCCTGCCGATGGCCATGCCCGAGATCGTGATGGCCGCCTCGCTGCTCGCCCTCTTCCTCAACATGGGCATCCAGCTGGGCTTCTGGACGATCCTGATCGCCCACGTCATGTTCTGCCTCAGCTTCGTCGTCGCGGCCGTCAAGGCGCGCGTCCTGTCGATGGACCCGCGGCTGGAGGAGGCCGCCCGCGACCTCTACGCGGGCCCGGTGCAGACCTTCGTACGGGTCACGCTGCCGATCGCGGCGCCCGGTATCGCGGCCGGCGCGCTGCTCTCGTTCGCGCTCTCGTTCGACGACTTCATCATCACCAACTTCAACTCGGGCAACACCGTCACCTTCCCCATGTTCGTGTGGGGATCGGCCCAGCGCGGTACGCCTGTACAGATCAACGTCATCGGTACGGCGATGTTCGTCATCGCGGTACTGGTGGTGCTCGTCGGCCAGATGGTCGGCAACCGCCGCAAGAACGCACAGCCCAAGTAGCTCTGTAGGGAGTTGGAAGACATGGCCCCAGTCGCCATGCGAAGTGTTGCTCAATCCCTTTCCGAAGCAGTGCCGGTCTCGTACTGGCTGGACGACCCCGGCAAGCCCGCCGCGCAGCCGGCGCTGACCTCCGACGAGGCCTGCGACCTGCTCGTCATCGGCGGCGGGTACAGCGGACTGTGGACCGCGCTGATCGCCAAGGAGCGCGATCCCGCCCGGGACGTCGTCCTGATCGAGTCGAAGGAGGCGGGCTGGGCCGCCTCCGGCCGCAACGGCGGCTTCTGCGCCGCCTCCCTCACGCACGGCCTGGCCAACGGCATGGCTCGCTGGCCGGGCGAGCTCGCCAAGCTGGAGGAGATGGGCGCCCGCAACCTCGACGAGATCGAGGCGGCCATCGCCCGCTACGGCATCGACTGCGACTTCGAGCGCAGCGGCGAGATCGACGTGGCCACCGAGCCCCACCAGGTCGAGGAGCTGCGCGAGCTGTACGAGGAGGCCGAGAAGCTGGGCCTCGCGGGCGGCTCGCGCTGGCTGGACCGCGAGGAGCTGCGGGCCGAGGTCGACTCGCCGACGTTCCTCGCGGGCCTGTGGGACACCGACGGCGTCGCCATGCTCAACCCCGCGAAGCTCGCCTGGGGCCTCAAGGCGGCCTGCCTGTCGCTGGGCGTGCGAATCTACGAGAACACCCGCGGGCTGTCCCTGACCTCCTCGGGCGCCGGGATGGCCGTACGCACCCCGTACGGGCGGATCTTCGCCCGGCGGGTGGCGCTCGGCACGAACATCTTCCCCTCGCTGGTCAAGCGGATCCGGCCGTTCACGGTGCCGGTCTACGACTACGCGCTGATGACCGAGCCGCTGACCGCCGACCAGCTGAAGGCCATCGGCTGGCAGAACCGCCAGGGCCTGGGCGACAGCGCCAACCAGTTCCACTATTTCCGCATCACCCCGGAGAACCGCATCCTGTGGGGCGGCTACGACGCCATCTACCCCTACCGCGGCAAGCTGGACTCCGAGTACGACCACCGTCCCGAGACGTACCTGAAGCTCGCGCAGCACTTCTTCACCGCGTTCCCGCAGCTGGAGGGCGTCAAGTTCAGCCACGCCTGGGGTGGGGCCATCGACACCTGCTCGCGCTTCTCGGCCTTCTTCGGCACCGCGCACGGAGGCAGGGTCGCCTACGCGGCCGGCTACACCGGCCTCGGGGTCGGCGCCACCCGCTTCGGCGCCGAAGTGATGCTCGACCTGCTGGACGGGGCCCGCACCGAGCGGACCGAGCTGGAGATGGTGAAGTCCCGGCCGATGCCGTTCCCGCCCGAGCCCTTCGCCTGGACCGGAATCACGCTCACCAAGTGGTCCCTGGCCCGGGCGGACGCCCGCGGCGGCCGACGCAACCTGTGGCTGAAGGTCATGGACAAGCTCGGCCTCGGCTTCGACAGCTGACCGACCGCCCGACCCCCTCCACGCCCCGGCGTGCGCCGCGGTTCATACCGTGAGCCGCTTCACCACCATGGGGTGGGCAAACCCGCGTCATCGCAGGGCCCGGCCCCGCTCTCTCCCGGTGAGGAACCCTCACCGAAGAGAACGGAGGCCGGGCGATGCGCGGCTCGGAGATCAAGACCGCGGTGGAATGGCTCGTATCGGTGGCGCCGGATCCCGACGCCTGCCGGTGGGAGTGGGAGCGCAACCCCCACGGGGTCGCCCTGCTGCCCGCAGGCCGGCAATGGGACGTACTGATCCTGCCCGGAGGACTGGGGCAGGCCGCCCTCGACGTCCTGACCTTGCTCCTCGACCGGCCCGGCCCGGTGCTCGCCGACTTCGGAGCCACGCGGCGGAGCCGCACATCGACACATCGGATGGGCTTTTTCGTGCCCCCGGGTACGGCCTCCCGCTGGCTCGGCACCGGCGTACGGGGGGCAGGGCACGGGACCTGGATCGTGGTCCCGTACCCCGGCCGGGCCACGGACGGGGTGCGCTGGCTGGTGGTCCCGGACGGTCGCGGCACGCTCACCGATCCGGTGCTGCTGGAGCTCGCGATGCACGAGGCCGCGGCCCGGGTGGCGGGGGAGGAGGGACGCAGGCCTTGACAAGGGCATTGGTCTGGACCATGTTGGGCGCCGCTGCCGCATCACCGGCAGCCTGGCTCCATCCCCCCATGTTCCGGAGGCAGTTGTGCGCAGACCCATGTCGCTGCTTACCGCGGCCGCCCTCGCGGTGGCCGTCTTCCTCGCCGCGGGCCCGCCGGCCGCGGCGGCCGACGCCGACCTCGCCCGCAACGGCGGCTTCGAGGCCGGACTCGATGGCTGGAGCTGCTCGGCCGGCAGCGGAGCCGTCGTCACCACCCCCGTCCACGGCGGGAGTTCCGCCCTCAGGGCCACCCCGGCGGGCCAGGACAACGCCCGTTGCTCCCAGACCGTCACCGTCAAGCCCGACTCCACGTACACGCTCGCCGCCTGGGTACAGGGGGCGTACGTCTACCTCGGCGCGGCCGGGACCGGCACCACCGACGTGTCCACCTGGGCGCAGACCCCGGGTGCCTGGAAGCAGCTGAGCACGACGTTCCGTACGGGCGCGGCCACCACCTCGGTGACCGTCTACACGCACGGCTGGTACGGCCAGAGCGCCCACCTCACGGACGACGTCACGCTCGTCGGACCCGACCCGGGCGGCTCCGGACCCGGTCAGCCCCAGCCCCCGGCCGCCCCCACCGGCCTGACGGCGTCCGGCGCCACCGCGAGCAGCCTGAACCTCTCCTGGTCGGCCTCCTCCGGCGCCACCTCGTACACGCTCCACCGGGACGGTGCCGCGCCCGTGAGCGTCACCGGGACCTCGGCCACGGTCACCGGACTCGCCGCGTCCACGACGTACACCTTCCAGGTCAGCGCGGTGAACGCGGCCGGCGAGTCCGCGAGGAGCGCCCCCGTCTCCGCCTCCACGACGAGCAGCGGCGGCAACCCGGGCAACCCCGGCCTCCCGGCACACGCCCTGGTCGGCTATCTCCACGCGAGCTTCGCCAACGGCTCCGGCTACGTCCGGATGGCCGACGTGCCTGCCTCCTGGGACGTCATCAACCTCGCCTTCGGCGAACCGACCTCGGTGACCTCGGGGGACATCCGCTTCTCGCTCTGCCCGGTCGGCGAGTGCCCGAACGTGGAATCCGCGGCCGAGTTCAAGGCGGCCATCAAGGCCAAGCAGGCGGCCGGCAAGAAGGTCCTGATCTCGATCGGCGGCCAGAACGGCCAGGTCCAGCTCGCCACCACGGCCGCCCGCGACACCTTCGTCTCCTCCGTCAGCAAGATCATCGACGAGTACGGGCTCAACGGACTCGACATCGACTTCGAGGGCCACTCCCTCTCCCTCGCCACCGGCGACACCGATTTCCGCGCGCCCACCACCCCGGTGATCGTGAACCTCATCGCGGCCGTCAAGACGCTGAAGGCCAAGTACGGCCCGGACTTCGTCCTGACCATGGCCCCGGAGACCTTTTTCGTCCAGCTGGGCTACCAGTACTACGGCTCCGGCCCCTGGGGCGGCCAGGACCCGCGCGCCGGCGCCTACCTCCCGGTCATCCACGCCCTGCGCGACGACCTCACCCTGCTCCACGTCCAGGACTACAACTCGGGCTCGATCATGGGCCTCGACAACCAGTACCACTCCATGGGCGCCGCGGACTTCCACATCGCCATGACCGACATGCTGCTCACCGGGTTCCCGGTCGCGGGCGACACCGCGCGCGTCTTCCCGCCACTGCGCCCGGACCAGGTGGCCATCGGCCTCCCGGCCACGACCAACGCGGGCAACGGCCACACCCCGCCCGCCGAGGTGGACAAGGCGCTGGACTGCCTGACGAAGAAGACCGGCTGCGGCACCTATCAGACTCACGGCACCTGGCCCGCCCTGCGCGGGCTGATGACCTGGTCGATCAACTGGGACCGCTTCGGCGCCTGGGAGTTCTCGAAGAACTTCGACGCCTACTTCGGCGGCTAGGGGGTGTCTAGGCGGAGGGTCTGACGGTGCGGCGGACGGCGTGGGCGACGGGGACCAGCAGGAGGGTGCACAGGAAGCAGCTGGCCAGGACGTCCAGGGGCCAGTGCCAGCCGCGCAGGATCAGGCCGGTGGCCGTCGCCGCCGTCAGGAGGAGGGCGGCTGCCATCGGCCAGGGGCGGCGTGCGTACGGGCTGATCAGCAGGGCCGCGCCGACGTACGCGACGGCCGAGGTGGCCGTGTGGCCCGAGGGGAAGTAGCCGGCGGCCCACGGCTCCAGGGGGCCGGGGCGGGCGGTCCACTCCTTCAGCGGCACGATCACCGCCGGGACCAGGGCCATCGCCAGCCCCGCCGTCAGGGCCGGGGCCCAGGCGCGGGAGCGCCGGACGGAGTACGCCATCGCCAGGAGCAGGACCGGTACGGCGACCGGGGCGTTGCCGAGGTCGGAGAGGCGCTCGGTGACGGCGTCGGGGACCGTGCGGACCAGGGCGCGGCTGAGGCGCTCGTCCGGCGTGAGCAGCGGGCCCGAGACCAGGACCTGCCAGGTCGTCAGGGCGAGCCCCAGCAGGGAGAGGAGAAGGAGGAAAATGGCCGGCCGTCCCGGAACAGGGGGGATGGTTCCGGGACGGCCGCCCGGATCGGGTTGCCGGGCGCCCCGGGGGGTTTGGGGCGAACGGCCGTCCGATCGGTGAGGAGTGTGCGCGAACGCAGGCCCAGTGCGGCGCTGGGGAAGCCCGGTACTGGTGTCGCCCCCGGTTTCCCGGGAGCGGGGTGTCTCACTCATCTGCAGAAACCGTACGGCAGCAGAAAGGGGACCGACAGCAGGAACGCGCTCCTGCCATCGGCCCCCCACATCTTCTTCACAGCGCCTGCCCGTTACCGGGGGTACCGGTGGGCTCTGGCGTTCGGAAGGTAGCTCAGACGTCCGTGCCGATGGCCGCGAACGCCGCCTCGATGAGGTCCAGGCCCTCGTTCAGCAGGTCCTCGCCGATGACGATCGGCGGGAGGAAGCGGAGCACGTTGCCGTAGGTGCCGCAGGTGAGGACGAGCAGGCCCTCGGCGTGGCAGGCCTTGGCGAGCGCGCCGGCCGCCTCCGGGAACGGGGTCTTGGACACCGGGTCCTTGACCAGCTCGATCGCGATCATGGCGCCGCGGCCGCGGATGTCGCCGATGATGTCGTACTTCTCCTGCATGGCCGTCAGGCGGGTCTTCATGACGGACTCGATCTTCTTCGCCGCGGCGTTGAGGTCGAGCTCCTTCATGGTCTCGATGGAGCCCAGCGCACCGGCGCAGGCCACCGGGTTGCCGCCGTAGGTGCCGCCCAGGCCGCCCGCGTGCGCGGCGTCCATGATCTCGGCGCGGCCCGTCACGGCGGCGAGCGGCAGACCGCCCGCGATGCCCTTGGCGGTGGTGATCAGGTCCGGGACGATGCCCTCGTCCTCGCACGCGAACCACTGGCCGGTACGGCAGAAGCCGGACTGGATCTCGTCGGCGACGAAGACGATGCCGTTGTCGTTGGCGAACTGCACGATGGCCGGCAGGAAGCCCTTGGCCGGCTCGATGAAGCCGCCCTCGCCGAGGACCGGCTCGATGATGATCGCGGCGACGTTGTCGGCGCCGATCTGCTTGGTGATCTGGTCGATCGCCTGGGCGGCGGCCTCGGGGCCGCAGTTCTCGGCGCCGGTGGGCCAGCGGTAGCCGTAGGCGACCGGGACGCGGTAGACCTCGGGGGCGAACGGGCCGAAGCCGTTCTTGTACGGCATGTTCTTCGAGGTCAGCGCCATCGTCAGGTTCGTACGGCCGTGGTAGCCGTGGTCGAAGACGACGACGGCCTGGCGCTTGGTGTACGCACGGGCGATCTTGACGGCGTTCTCGACGGCCTCGGCACCGGAGTTGAACAGCGCCGACTTCTTCGCGTGGGTGCCCGGGGTCAGCTCGGCCAGCGCCTCGCAGACCTCGACGTAGCCCTCGTACGGCGTGACCATGAAACAGGTGTGGGTGAAGTCCGCGAGCTGCGCGGAGGCGCGGCGCACGACGGCCTCGGCGGAGGCGCCGACGGAGGTCACGGCGATGCCGGAACCGAAGTCGATCAGGCGGTTGCCGTCGACGTCCTCGATGATGCCGCCGCCCGCGCGGGCCGTGAAGACGGGGAGCACGGAGCCCACGCCGCCGGCCACCGTCTCGAGGCGGCGGGCCTGCAGCTCCTGCGACTTGGGGCCGGGGATCGCGGTGACGATGCGGCGCTCCTGCGGGACAGCGGTCATAGAGGGCTCCTGGGGGGTGTTTTCGGACGCACTTGTGTCTTTGTCCGCAGGCTAGGCCCGGGGGAGGGGGTACGGCATGCTCCGTTCGGGAGTGATCTCCGCGTGTCCTTGTCCGTGACGGCCATAGGACGGATCCGCCGCCTGTCTTGTGGACGCTGCGGATACAGGGCTCGTACGGGGCCCACGGCCGTCTCCGGGCAACTACATTGAGCGACGCAGCGCAGGCACGGGCAGGGGGCAGGGGTTTCATGGACACCGACGGCACGTACGGACACAGCCATGGCGGGCCCGGCGGTCCGCCTGACGGGGTGACCGCCGGAGGCCACGTGCCCCGCCCCGCCGGACCGCCGCCCGCGCTCCCACCACGGCCGGCCAAGGCCCCGCCGCCGCCCGCACACGCACCCCGCCCGGCGGCTGAGGGCGTGGCGTCGGCCCAGTCCCCCTTCGCCGCCTGGCTGCGTGCTCCCCGCCCGGAGGCGGAGCCGGGCATCTGGCGCTACGCCTACACCCCGGCCGAGCCGAAGCGCACCGGCTCCGACCGGTCCGTGCTGACCCGCGTCGTGATCGCCTTCCTCGTCTACTTCGTCTGCTGGCGGCTCTTCGTTGCCGGAGAGCTCCCCTTCCTGGGGGCTCCTCTCTATTTCTTCACCCCAGCCGGCTGGTGGACCGACAGCTTGACGCGCGCGCCGGTCGACCACCGTGGCATGGCGGCCTTGGAGCTCTACGAACTGCTGGGCACGGTGGGCATGTTCCTCGGCTTCGCCAAAGTGGGCGGATGGCGAGCCGCATTCGACCGGGTGGTAGCCGCCCGGGGGCCCTGGTACAGGGCGCTGGGCGCGGCGGCCGCCGCCCTCGTCGTGGTGCTGCTGATCGAGAACAAGACCCTGTCGGTCTATCCCCTGGCGTTCGCGCACCTGCCGTACGCGGAACTTGGCAGCACGGCCGCCTCGGTGATCACATACGCCCTCTACGCCTTGATCTATCTCCCCCTCGTCCTCGTCTTCGGCCGCCTTGGCGGCTGGGCCTCCCTGCTGGCCGGTCTCCTCTCCCCGGCTGCCCCTCCTGCGGCTGCCCCGGGCGGCCCGGGGGATCAGGAGGATCCGGTCGGCTGGCCGCAATTGCGTACCGCCGGACTGGGGGAGTCCGCCGACCGGCTGGCCGCCGAAGCCGAAGCGGGCCGGATGAACGACGTCGACCTCGCTCGGATCCGCCGCGCCTGGGAGTCCGTCAAGGCGGACCCCTCGCGCCGCACTGCTTTCGCCCAGGCCGTGCGGGCCAAGGGCGCGGCTGCCTGCGGCCACCCCTCGGGCGCGCGCGACCTGCCGCTGCGCACCGCCTCCCACGACCTGGCGGTTGCACAGGTCCGGCTCGGCCGGGTCACCGACGCCGAGCCCAACCCGTACGAGCGGCGCAGGACCGGGTTCGCGGTGGACCCGGAGGTCCTCGGCACCTCGGTTCTCGCCGTCGGCCCCTCGGGCGCCGGAAAGACGAGCCTGCTGGTCGGGCCGGTCGTCGAGTCGCTGGCGCTCCAGGCTCTCGCCGGACAGGCGGCGGTAATCGCCGTCGGTGCCGCCGGAAGCCGACTGGGACCCGACGACGCCTACGACATCGTGGTCCGCCCCGGTGACCCCGATTCCGTACACGACCTCGACCTCTATGGCGGTACCACAGACCCCGACGAGGCCGCCTCCCTCCTAGCCGACGCGTTCGTCGGTGACACGCCGGGGCTCGACGTCCGCCGGGCCGCCACGGCCCTCGCCCAGCTCCTGGGTCCCTTCCGGGCCGCATACGGCCGATTTCCCACTGTTCCCGAGCTGCGGGCGCTGCTCGACCAGCTGCCGGCCGCCCTCGCGGAACTGCGGCGGGAGCTGGAGAGCGCCGGGCACGGGACCATGCTGCGCGAGCTCGACACCCGTGTCCGCCAGCACACCGCCCACGGCGATCCCGGAGCGGCCCTCGCAGACCGAGTGGCGCTGCTCGACCGGCCCGCCTTCCGCGGCTTCTTCGACAGCACCGGCACCGGTCGGCCCTTTTCCGTCCGTGCCCTCGAACACCCCATCCGGGTCCGCATCGACCTCCCGGAGCGCGGTCACCCAGATGCGTCGCGGCTTCTGGCAAGGCTGCTGCTCGTACAGTTCAACGCCTCCGCCATGGCCCGTGCCGACCGCTCCCTCTTCGCCTTCCTCGCCCTCGACGACGCTTCGCACACGCTTACCCCCGATGTCGTGCGCGCAGTACAGAGGCTCCGCACAGCGAACGCCGGAGTCCTGCTCGCCCTTCGCACCCTGGACGACGTACCGGAGGCGCTCAGGACCCCGCTGCTCGGGGCGGTCGGTTGCCGGGTGGCCTTCTCCGGGGTCACCACCTGGGACGGCAAGCGGTTCGCCGATGCCTGGGGCACCGAGCTGGTTGAGACACGGGACGTGACGAGCCGGACGGTCTACGCCGATCAGCCCTTCACCCGGGCTCTGCATGCCTTGCGCAAGCTGATCACCGGGAAGGCGGTGACGACGGACGCGGTCACGGTGCGGCAGGTGGAGCGCGAGCGCTGGTCGGCCTCAGCCCTCGCCAACACGGTTCCGCCCGGGCACGCGGTGCTCTCGCTGACCTCGGTCAAGGGGGAGCGGGCGGCTCCGCTGCTGGTGCGGCTGGCTGCCACGGGCTGAGCCGACCCGTACGAGGTGGCAGAATCGAGGGGAGTCGTTCATACGACAAGGCGAAATTGCGAAATTCCCGCCGCACCCCTTCCCTCTCCGCCGTACCCCTCCCTCCTCTAAGGCCCCTGGTACCCGATGCCGCTCACGCTCGCCTCACTCGTCCAGCACTCGGCGCTCAAGCTCAGCGTCCGGGCGGGGGAGGGCCGCCTCGACACCCCCGTGCGCTGGGCCCACGTCAGCGAGCTCGCCGATCCCGTCCCCTATATGGAGGGCGGCGAGCTGCTCCTGATCACCGCGATGAAGCTGGACGCGGAGGATCCGCAGGAGATGCGCCGGTACGTACGCCGCCTCGCCGCGGCGGGGGTCGTCGGCATCGGCTTCGCCGTCGGCGTGAACTACGAGGCGATCCCCGAGGCCCTGGTCGAAGCCGCGCGGGCCGAGGACCTGCCGCTGCTGGAGGTACCGCGCAGGACCCCGTTCCTCGCGATCAGCAAAGCCGTCTCGGCGGCGCTGGCGGCGGACCAGTACCGCGCGGTGACCGCCGGATTCGAGGCGCAGCGGGAGCTGACCCGCGCCGCGCTCTCCGCCGACGGGCCCGCCGAGCTGCTGGCGAGGCTGGCGGCGCACGTGCACGGCTGGGCCGCCCTGTACGACACCTCGGGCGCGGTGGTGGCGGCCGCCCCGGAGTGGGCCGCCCGGCGCGCCGCCCGGCTGACCCCCGACGTGGAGCGGCTGCGGGAGCGGCCGGCGCCCGCGAGCGCCGTGGTCGGCGGGTCGGAGGACCGCGTCGAGCTCCAGTCGCTGGGGACGGGCCGGCGGGCCCGCGGCGCGCTGGCCGTCGGCACGGGGGCCCCGCTGGGCACGGCCGAGCGGTACGCCGTGCACTCGGCGGTGGCCCTGCTGACCCTGACCACCGAGCGGTCGAGGTCCCTGCACGACGCCGAGTCCCGGCTGGGCGCGGCGGTGCTGCGGATGCTGCTGGACGGTGAGGCCGAGCACGCCCGGGCGGTGGCCGGGGACCTGTACGGGGCGCTGCTGGAGGCGCCGTTCCGGCTGATCGTGGCGGAGCCGGCGCTGCCGGGTACCGCGCAGCCGGAGGGGCTGGCGCTGCTGGCCGACGCGGTGGAGTCGGCGGCCGCGCGGGCGGGGGAGACGCTGCTGGTGGTGCCGGAGCCGGGGCGGCTGGTGGTGCTGGCGGCCGACGGGGGCGCGGCGGCGTCGGCCTGTGCGGAGCACGCGGAGGCGCTGGAGTCGCGGCGCGGGCGGGAGTCGAGCGGTCCGGAGCCGGACGAGCTGGTGGTCGGGATGTCCGCCGCCGCGGTGCCCTCGGGGGTGGCGGCGGCGTTCAAGCAGGCCGACCAGGCGCTGGCCGTGGCCCGGCGGCGGGGGCGGCCGATGGTCGAGCACGAGGACCTGGCGGCGGGATCGGTGCTGCCGCTGCTGGCGGACGAGGCGGTACGGGCCTTCGCGGACGGCACGCTGCGGGCGCTGCGCGAGCACGACGAGAAGGGGCGCGGGGATCTGGTGGCCTCGCTGCAGGCGTGGCTCTCGCGGCACGGGCAGTGGGATGCGGCGGCGGCCGATCTGGGCGTGCACCGGCATACGCTGCGCTACCGGATGCGGCGGGTCGAGGAGATCCTCGGCCGCTCCCTGGACGACCCGGACGTGCGCATGGAGCTGTGGCTCGCCCTCAAGGCCACCTCACCCGCCGCGTAGGCGGGCATCGCGGGGGCGACACTGACAAAGCGGCGCGGGCGGCGCCCGTCATGCTCCACCCCGGCTAAACGCCGAAACCCGGACGGAGTCCTACGGTGGAGGGGACAAGGACCCCGCACACACTCGAAGGGCCGGGATTCGCATGACTTCCACCCACGCCTTCTGGCTCGCCGGCCGCCAGGCCACCGGCGAGGACAGCTTCGACGTCCACTCCCCGTGGGACAACCGGCTCGTCGGCACCGTCAGCGTGCCCACCGACGCCCAGGTCGAAGAGGCCGTGGCCGCGGCGTACGCCGTGACGGCCGAGTTCTCCGCGACTCCCGCCCACGTCCGTGCCGCCGCCCTGGACCACGTGTCCAAGCGGCTCACCGAGCGCACCGAGGAGATCGCCCAGCTGATCTCCGCCGAGAACGGCAAGCCCATCAAGTGGGCCCGCGGTGAGGTCGGCCGTGCGGTGTCCGTGTTCCGTTTCGCCGCCGAAGAGGCTCGCCGCTTCAACGGCGGAGAGGCCCAGCGCCTCGACACCGACGCCGGCGGCGTCGGCCGTCTCGCCCTGACCCGCCGCTTCGTCAAGGGTCCGGTCCTCGGCATCGCGCCGTTCAACTTCCCGCTGAACCTGTGCGCCCACAAGGTGGCCCCCGCCATCGCCGTCGGCGCGCCGATCATCCTGAAGCCGGCCCCGGCCACCCCGCTCTCCGGCCTGATCCTGGGCGAGCTGCTCGCCGAGACCGACCTGCCGGCGGGCTCCTGGTCCGTCCTGCCGGTCGCCAACGACAAGATGCCGGCCCTGGTGAAGGACGAGCGCCTGCCCGTCATCTCCTTCACCGGCTCCGACAAGGTCGGTTACGCCATCCAGCAGTCGGTGCCCCACAAGCACTGCACCCTGGAGCTCGGCGGCAACGCCGCCGCCGTGGTCCTGGACGACTGGTCCTCCGAGGCCGACCTCGACTGGGCCGCGACCCGTATCGCGACCTTCTCGAACTACCAGGCCGGCCAGTCCTGCATCTCCGTGCAGCGCGTGATCGCCGACGCCTCCGTCTACGACCGCCTCGTCGAGAAGGTCGTCGCGAAGGTCCAGGCCCAGGTCACCGGCGACCCCGCCGACTCCGCCACCGACGTCGGCCCCCTCGTCTCGGAGGACGCCGCCAAGCGCGTCGAGTCCTGGGTCGACGAGGCCGTCTCCGCCGGAGCCAAGCTGCTCACCGGCGGCAAGCGCGAGGGTGCCTCGTACGAGCCGACCGTCATCGCCGACCTGCCCGCCGACACCACCCTCGCCGTCGAGGAGGTCTTCGGGCCGGTGCTGACGCTGACGAAGGTCGAGAACACCGACGAGGCCTTCGCCGCCGTCAACGACTCGAAGTTCGGCCTGCAGACCGGCGTCTTCACCCGGAACATCCAGACCGCGTTCCGCGCCCACCGCGAGCTGGAGGTCGGCGGCGTGATCGTCGGCGACGCGCCGTCCTACCGCGCCGACCAGATGCCGTACGGCGGCGTCAAGCAGTCGGGTGTCGGCCGCGAGGGTGTCCGCTACGCGATGGACGACTACACGTACGAGCGAGTCCTGGTCCTGACCGGCCTCGACATCTGATTCTCGTACGGCCAAAAAGCCGACGGCCGGAGCCTACTGTGCGGGGGCTCCGGCCGTCCCCCTTTTCCCGCGGGCCCGGAATGGGTACGACTCACAGGTAGCACCGGCCAGTAGGCCGGTACCACCGACTCCGGCGGCGAGGTGAGCCCCCTCATGTCCGCAACACAGCCCGCACAGCCCAAGGTGACCGAGCGCGAGGCACGGCAGGTCGCGGAAGCGGCCCGGGAACAGGACTGGCGCAAGCCCAGCTTCGCCAAGGAACTCTTCCTGGGGCACTTCCGGCTCGACCTGATCCACCCGCACCCGATGCCGCCGGACGAGGACGTCCGGCGCGGCGAGGCCTTCCTGGCCCGGCTGCGGGCGTTCTGCGAGACCGAGATCGACGGCGCGCGCATCGAGCGCGAGGCGCGGATCCCCGACGAGACCGTGCGCGGGCTCAAGGAGCTCGGCGCCCTCGGCATGAAGATCGACCCCAAGTACGGGGGCCTGGGCCTCACCCAGGTGTACTACAACAAGGCGCTGGCCCTCGTCGGCTCCGTCAGCCCCGCCATCGGGGCCCTGCTCTCCGCGCACCAGTCGATCGGCGTCCCGCAGCCGCTGAAGATGTTCGGCACGCAGGAGCAGAAGGAAACCTTCCTGCCGCGCTGCGCGACCACCGCCATCAGCGCCTTCCTGCTCACCGAGCCGGACGTCGGCTCCGACCCGGCGCGCCTGGCCACCACCGCCGTGCCCGACGGCGACGACGCGTACGTCCTCGACGGCGTGAAGCTCTGGACCACCAACGGGGTCGTCGCGGACCTGCTGGTGGTGATGGCCCGCGTACCGAAGTCCGAGAACCACCGCGGCGGGATCACCGCCTTCGTCGTCGAGGCCGATTCCCCCGGGATCACCGTCGAGCACCGCAACGCCTTCATGGGCCTGCGCGGTCTGGAGAACGGCGTCACCCGCTTCCACCGGGTCCGGGTGCCCGCCGCGCAGCGCATCGGCGCCGAGGGCGCCGGGCTGAAGATCGCGCTGACCACGCTGAACACCGGCCGGCTGTCCCTGCCCGCTATGTGCGTCGGCGCCGGGAAATGGTGTCTGAAGATCGCCCGCGAATGGTCCGCCGTCCGTGAGCAGTGGGGCCGGCCGGTCGCCAGGCACGAGGCGGTCGGCGCCAAGATCTCCTTCATCGCCGCCACCACCTTCGCCCTCGAAGCCGTCGTCGACCTGGCCTCCCAGATGGCCGACGAGGACCGCAACGACATCCGCATCGAGGCCGCCCTCGCCAAGCTCTACGGCAGCGAGATGGCCTGGCTGATGGCCGACGAGCTCGTCCAGATCCGCGGCGGGCGCGGCTTCGAGACCGCCGAATCGCTGGCCGCCCGCGGCGAGCGCGCCGTCCCCGCCGAGCAGATGCTGCGCGACCTGCGCATCAACCGGATCTTCGAGGGCTCCACCGAGATCATGCACCTGCTGATCGCCCGCGAGGCCGTCGACGCCCACCTGTCGGTCGCCGGCGACCTCATCGACCCCGAGAAGGCGCTCGGCGACAAGGCCAAGGCCGGAGCCCGCGCCGCCGGGTTCTACGCCCGCTGGCTGCCCAAGCTCGCCACCGGCCCCGGACAGGTCCCCGGCGCGTACCGGGCGTTCCACCCGGGCGGCCACCCCGACCTCTCCGCCCACCTGCGCTACGTCGAGCGCAGTGCCCGCAAACTCGCCCGCTCCACCTTCTACGCGATGTCCCGCTGGCAGGGCCGGATGGAGACCAAGCAGGGCTTCCTCGGCCGGATCGTCGACATCGGCGCCGAGCTCTTCGCGATGAGCGCGGCCTGTGTGCGCGCCGAGCACCTGCGGGCCTCCGGGGAGCACGGCCGCGAGGCCTACCAGCTGGCCGACGCCTTCTGCCGGCAGTCCCGGATCCGCGTCGAGGAGCTCTTCGGCCGGCTCTGGTCCAACACCGACGACCTGGACCGCAAGGTCGTCGCGGGCGTCCTGTCCGGCACCTACACCTGGCTGGAGGAGGGCGTGCTCGACCCCTCCGGCGACGGCCCCTGGATCGCGGACGCCACTCCCGGCCCCTCGACTCACAAAAACGTGCACCGTCCCCTCCGCTGACCTGAGAGGATCGACCTCAGGCGCACTGATGTACGGGTACGGGTAGGCGTACGCGTACGCCTACCGGCACGAGGGCAAGGCGGACAGCGATGTCGACGGCCGTGGAAGACCGCAACAGCCGGCGGCTGGCATGGTGCGTGGCGCACGTCCTGCGCCACGCACCGGACCACATCGCCCTCGACCTCCTCGGCCGGCTCGACCGGCCGACCCGCAAGTACCTGTGCCGCGACGAGTGGCTCCCCGCCTCGGCCGTCACCCTGCTCCTGCGCCACGGCAGCGAGGCGGACCGCCACTTCATCGCCCGCAACCCCCGCGTCGTCGGGCGGCCCCTGCCCGGGCTGCCAGGCCCCGCCCGGTACGCCCGCCGCCGCACCCCGCCCGAACTGCTGCCCGTACTGCGGGCCGAGCTCGGCCGGGACCCCGCCGACGGCGCCCTCACCACCGCGGAGCTGATCGTCCTGCTGCGCCGGCACGGCATACGCAGGCCCCGCGTCGCCCTCGACGTCCTGCGGCTCCCGTACGTACTCGACCCGCGCGAGGCGGCCGCCGAGCACGGCCGCCGGCCGCTGCCGGCCGGCGCCGTCGAGGCGCTGCTGCTCGCCGCGGAACTGCCCGACGACACCGTCCGCGCGCTGCTCGCCACCCCCGCCGCAGTCCGGGACGGGCGCTCCTGGCACCGGCCCGCGGTCCGAGCCGTCCGGATGGGCCGGCTCACCCACGAGGAGCTCGTCGCCTGCGTGGCCCCGGCCTGCCACACGCTGCTCCTCGGCCATCTTCCGCCCGGCCCGGGCCTGCGCTGGACGCTGCCCGAGCAGGCCGGGATGCGGACGGCCGTCACCCGGGCGCTGAACCCGCTGGGGGACGACCCCCGGCTGTGGTCCGAACTGCTGCGGCACGCCCCCGGCTTCGCGGGGCCGCTGCCGGACCTGGTGGCCGCCGTGGTCGCGGGAAGCCTGCCCGGGCCGCAGAGCCCGGCCACCCCGGCTGGCTCGGCCGCCGCGACCGCCCCGGCCGCCCGCGCGGAGCCCGGCGAGGCCCTCGCGCGGGCCGTACGTCACCTGGCCCCGACGGCCGCCGAGCCGGTGACCGGGGGAGTGGAGCGGGAGCTCGCCCTGGCCAGCCTCGCCGTCCCCATGGAGACCGTCCAGGAGGACATCCGCTGGGTACGGGACTGCCTGGACCGGTCCCTGCTCACCGGCGCCGACGTGGTCCGGCACAAACTCCCCGCCTGCTGGGCCCTGGACGAGGACCACTGGCTCGGCGACGTGGACCACCCCGACCGGCACGATCGCCCCGAGGCCGTGCTCGCCGCCCGCGCCGAGGCGGACCGGTTGTTCGCCCTGGCCCTCGGTGAGGACCCGGACGCCTGGTGGCGGGTGGCCCGTACGCTCCCCGACTTCGCCGGAACGCTCCCGCACCTGCTGCTGCGGGTCACCGACGGGGACTCCGTGTCCACGCGCCCGTGAGTTGCGGCAACAATGGGGGCATGAGCGACCGCCCAGCCCCCCTCGCCGATCCGCACCTTCTCTTCGACCCCGCGGCCGGCCGGCGGGACATCGTCATCCTCGGGTCCACCGGGTCCATCGGGACCCAGGCCATCGACCTCGCCCTGCGCAACCCGGACCGGTTCCGGGTGACCGCGCTTTCCGCCGCCGGCGGGCGCGTCGGGCTGCTGGCCGAGCAGGCCCGCCGGCTGCGGGTGAACACCGTGGCCGTCGCCCGCGAAGACGTCGTACCGGCCCTGAAGGAGGCCCTGAACGCCCAGTACGGCGCTTCGGAGCCGCTGCCCGAGATCCTGGCCGGGCCCGACGCGGCGACCGAGCTCGCCGCTTCCGAGTGCCACACCGTCCTCAACGGCATCACCGGCTCCATCGGCCTCGCGCCCACGCTGGCCGCGCTGCGCGCCGGCCGGACCCTGGCCCTGGCCAACAAGGAGTCGCTGATCGTCGGCGGCCCGCTGGTCAAGGCCCTCGCGAAGCCCGGCCAGATCATCCCGGTCGACTCCGAGCACGCGGCCCTGTTCCAGGCCCTCGCCGCCGGCACCCGGGCCGATGTGCGCAAGCTGGTGGTCACCGCCTCCGGCGGGCCCTTCCGCGGCCGTACCCGCGCCGAGCTGGCCTCGGTCACCGTCAAGGACGCCCTCGCGCACCCCACCTGGGCCATGGGCCCGGTGATCACCATCAACTCGGCGACCCTGGTCAACAAGGGGCTGGAGGTCATCGAGGCGCACCTGCTCTACGACATCCCCTTCGACCGCATCGAGGTCGTGGTCCATCCGCAGTCTTACGTCCACTCGATGGTGGAGTTCTCCGACGGCTCCACGCTCGCCCAGGCCACCCCGCCGGACATGCGCGGACCCATCGCGATCGGCCTCGGCTGGCCCGAGCGCGTCCCGGACGCGGCCCCCGCCTTCGACTGGACCAAGGCGTCGACCTGGGAGTTCTTCCCCCTCGACACCGAGGCATTCCCCTCGGTCGGCCTGGCCCGGCACGTGGGCACGGTCGGCTCCACCGCCCCCGCCGTGTTCAATGCGGCGAACGAGGAGTGCGTGGAGGTGTTCCTGGCCGGTCGGCTGCCGTTCACAGCAATCATGGATACGGTCTCTGCCGTGGTCGATGAGCACGGGACGCCGGACGCGGGAACTTCTCCGACCGTCGCGGACGTCCTCGAAGCGGAGACCTGGGCCAGGGCCCGGGCACAGGAGATGGCGGCTCGGGCCGCCGTGGAGGCGCGCGCATGACAGCACTCATGACGGTGCTCGGAATACTCATCTTCGTATTCGGGCTGCTCGTCTCCATCGCGTGGCACGAGCTCGGCCACCTGTCCACGGCCAAGCTCTTCGGCATCCGCGTGCCCCAGTACATGGTCGGTTTCGGCCCGACCATCTGGTCGCGGAACAAGGGCGAGACCGAGTACGGGATCAAGGCCATCCCGATGGGCGGCTACATCCGCATGATCGGGATGTTCCCGCCCGGCGAGGACGGCAAGGTCACCGCCCGGTCGACCTCGCCGTTCCGCTCGATGATCGAGGACGCGCGCTCGGCGGCGTACGAGGAGCTCCAGCCCGGCGACGAGACGAGGCTGTTCTACACGCGCAGGCCGTGGAAGCGCGTGATCGTGATGTTCGCGGGCCCGTTCATGAACCTGGTGCTGGCGCTGGCGATCTTCTTCGGCGTCTGGATGAGCTTCGGCATCAACCAGACGACCACGCAGGTAGCGACCGTCTCCCCGTGCGTCATCCAGCAGAGCGAGAAGCGCGAGATCTGCAAGGCCGGCGACCCGGTCGCCCCGGCCAAGGCCGCCGGGCTGCAGGCGGGCGACCGGATCGTGGCGTTCAACGGCCGCAAGGTGGCCGACTGGGCCGCCCTGCAGAAGCAGATCCGCGACACCGTCGGTCCCGCCACCGTCACGGTCGTGCGCGACGGGCAGCAGCAGACCCTCCCCGTCAAGCTGATCGAGAACAAGGTCGCCAAGACGGACGGCCACGGCGGGTACGTCAAGGGCGAGTACGTGACGGCCGGCTGGCTCGGCTTCAGCCCGAAGAGCGAGATCGCCCCGCTGTCCTTCGGCCAGTCCGTGGACCACATGGGCGAGGTCGTGGACAACAGCGTCCAGGGGCTGGTCAAGCTGCCCGCCAAGATCCCGGCGCTGTGGAACGCGGCCTTCAGCGGAGCCGAGCGCGAGCCCGACTCCCCGATGGGCATCGTCGGCGCGGCCCGGATCAGCGGCGAGATCGCCACCCTGGACATCCCGGCCGAGCAGCGGCTGGTGTTCTTCCTCCAGCTCGTCGGGTTCTTCAACCTCTCGCTGTTCCTGTTCAACATGCTCCCGCTGCTGCCGCTGGACGGCGGGCACATCGCGGGCGCCCTGTGGGAGTCGCTCCGGCGCACCGTGGCGCGCGTGTTCCGGCGCCCCGACCCCGGCCCGTTCGACGTGGCGAAGCTGATGCCCGCCGCGTACGTGGTGGCCGGCGTGTTCGTCTGCTTCACGCTGCTCGTGTTCGTCGCCGACGTGGTGAACCCGATCAAGATCACCTAGTACGTCCGCATGCGCGTGGGGCGTACGGAAGCCGTAGGGAGCCGGGCACACTTCGTGCCCGGCTCCCTACGTTCGGGTGTTCCAGCCCCTCGGATGCGTGGGCGGCCCTTTGATTGGCGTAATCTCGAAGCCTGGAGCCCGCCGATCTCGGGACCTTGATCCACACCTTGGGGTTGCACAGCAGATGACTGCCATCTCTCTCGGAATGCCGGCCGTGCCGACGAAGCTTGCCGACCGCAGGGTCAGCCGCAAGATCCAGGTCGGCTCGGTGGCCGTCGGCGGCGACTCACAGATCTCGGTGCAGTCGATGACGACCACCAGGACCTCCGACATCGGCGCGACGCTCCAGCAGATCGCAGAGCTCACCGCCTCCGGCTGCGACATCGTGCGCGTGGCCTGCCCGACCCAGGACGACGCCGACGCCCTCGCCGTCATCGCGAAGAAGTCGCAGATCCCGGTCATCGCCGACATCCACTTCCAGCCCAAGTACGTGTTCGCCGCGATCGACGCCGGCTGCGCCGCCGTCCGCGTGAACCCGGGCAACATCAAGCAGTTCGACGACAAGGTCAAGGAGATCGCGCGGGCCGCCAAGGACGCGGGCACCCCGATCCGGATCGGCGTCAACGCCGGCTCCCTCGACGCGCGACTGCTGAAGAAGTACGGCAAGGCCACCCCCGAGGCGCTGGTCGAGTCCGCGCTGTGGGAGGCCTCCCTCTTCGAGGAGCACGGCTTCAGCGACATCAAGATCTCGGTCAAGCACAACGACCCGGTCGTCATGGTCAACGCCTACCGCCAGCTCGCCGCCCAGTGCGAGTACCCGCTGCACCTCGGCGTCACCGAGGCGGGCCCGGCCTTCCAGGGCACCATCAAGTCCGCCGTCGCCTTCGGCGCGCTGCTCTCCGAGGGCATCGGCGACACGATCCGCGTCTCCCTCTCGGCCCCGCCGGTGGAGGAGATCAAGGTCGGCATCCAGATCCTGGAGTCGCTGAACCTGAAGCCGCGCCGCCTGGAGATCGTCTCCTGCCCCTCCTGCGGCCGCGCCCAGGTGGACGTCTACAAGCTGGCCGAGGAGGTCACGGCGGGCCTCACGGGCATGGAGGTCCCGCTGCGCGTCGCGGTCATGGGCTGCGTCGTGAACGGCCCGGGCGAGGCCCGCGAGGCCGACCTCGGCGTCGCCTCCGGCAACGGCAAGGGCCAGATCTTCGTGAAGGGCGAGGTCATCAAGACCGTCCCCGAGTCGAAGATCGTGGAGACCCTCATCGAAGAGGCGATGAAGATCGCCGAGCAGATGGAGAAGGACGGCATCGCCTCCGGCGAGCCCACCGTCGCCATCGGCGTCTGATCACACCGGGCGCCCGGCCCCGCGCCCGGCACCCCGCACGCATCGGCCCCGGCCCCGTTCCCGCAGCTCGCGGGCGGGGCCGGGGCTTTTTCGTGACCCGTGGGACCAGGCATCCTCCGGTGACGCCGGGTACAGTGCGGAGATCAGCAGACTTGTATGGTGAGGCCCCAGTGTTGACGCAGACCACCACCCGGGTCCTTGAGCCCAGTGATCTCGACGCCGCCCTCGAAGTCCTCGGGCGTGAGCCGGTCGAGAACGCCTTCGTCACCTCCCGGGTCCAGGTCGCCGGACTCGACCCGTGGCGCCTGGGCGGCGAGATGTGGGGCTACTACACCGACGGCCGGCTGCGCTCCCTCTGCTACGCGGGCGCCAACCTGGTCCCCGTCTGCGCCGACTCCGACTCCGTCCGGGCCTTCGCCGACCGGGCCCGGCGCACCGGCCGCCGCTGCTCCTCCATCGTCGGGCCCGCCGAGGCCACCCGGCTGCTGTGGCGGCTCCTGGAGCCCAGCTGGGGCCCCGCCCGTGACGTGCGCTCCCACCAGCCGCTCATGGTCACCGAGCAGCCGTCCGCCGCCGTGCGTCCCGATCCGCTCGTGCGCCGGATCCGCAAGGACGAGATGGACCTGATCATGCCCGCCTGCGTGGCCATGTTCACCGAGGAGGTCGGCGTCTCGCCGATGGCCGGCGACGGCGGACTGCTCTACCAGGCGAGGGTCGCCGAGCTGGTCGGCACCGGCCGCTCCTTCGCCCGCATCGAGGACGGCAAGGTCGTCTTCAAGGCGGAGATCGGCGCCGCGACCGCCCGCGCCTGCCAGATCCAGGGCGTGTGGGTGGACCCCGAGTTCCGCGGCCGGGGGCACTCCGAGACGGGGATGGCCGCCGTCGTCGAATTCGCGCTGCGCGACATCGCCCCCGTGGTCAGCCTCTACGTGAACGACTTCAACACCGCGGCACGGGCCGCGTACCGCCGCGTCGGCTTCCGCGAGGTGGGCGCCTTCATGAGCGTGCTGTTCTGAACGCGCCGCCCGCACGGCCCGGCCCCGCCGCATGCGGGGCGGGGGCCGTAGGGACGCCGGCGGGGGCGCCCAGTAAGGTCGCGGCATGCTGCCTACCCCCGAGGGCGACGGCCCCGACCGGCCCGCCGGACTCCGCATCGGTCCCCTCGACCTCGCCGACCGCGTGGACGAGGCCCTGCGCGTGCAGGCCGTGGCCTTCGGGCTCAGCGAGGAGGAGGTCGGCATCCGGCGCTACATCGTGCAGCGCCACATGACCTGCCGCGGAGCCCGCGCCCTCGGCGCCTTCACCGAGGACGGGGCCCTCGCCGGGTTCGTGTACGGGATGCCGAACGACCGGGCGTACTGGTGGTCCTCCGTCGTCGAACCGTATCTGCGGTCCGAGGGGCTCGACGGCTGGCTCGACGGCTCCTTCGTGATCACCGAGCTGCACGTCCACCCCGGCTTCCAGGGCCGCGGCGTCGGCCGCACCCTCATCACCCGGCTCACCGACGCCGCCGAGGAACCCCGCTCCATCCTCTCCGCCATCGACACCGAGAGCCCGGCCCGCGGGCTCTACCGGGCCCTCGGCTACACGGACCTGGCCCGCCAGGTGCACTTCCCGAGTGCGAGCCTCCCGTACGCCGTGATGGGGGCCCCGCTGCCGCTGCGCCGGCCCTGAAACGGTTTCCGGGGGGCGGCGCGGCCCCGGTAGCCTCCCGACATGTCATCGCAACACGTGCAGCGCATGTCCCGCCTCATGGCCAAGACCCTCCGCGAGGACCCGGCCGACGCGGAGACCCTCAGCCACCGGCTCCTCGTCCGGGCCGGCTACGTCCGCCGCAGCTCCGCCGGCGTGTGGACCTGGCTGCCGCTCGGCAAGAAGGTCCTCGACAACGTCTCGCGCATCGTCCGCGAGGAGATGGACGCGATCGGGGCCCAGGAGGTGCTGCTCCCGGCGCTGCTGCCGAAGGAGCCGTACGAGGTCAGCGGGCGCTGGTCGGAGTACGGGGACCTGCTCTTCCGGCTCAAGGACCGCAAGGGCGCGGACTACCTGCTCGGCCCCACCCACGAGGAGATCTTCACCCTGGTGGTGAAGGACCAGTGCACGTCCTACAAGGACCTGCCGGTCATGCTCTACCAGATCCAGACCAAGTACCGCGATGAGGCCCGGCCGCGGTCCGGCGTGCTGCGGGGCCGCGAGTTCCAGATGAAGGACTCGTACTCCTTCGACGTGAGCGACGAGGGCCTCGCCGAGTCGTACGCCCTCCACCGGGCCGCGTACCAGCGGATCTTCGAGCGCCTCGGCCTGGACCACCGCATCGTGTCCGCCGTGTCGGGCGCGATGGGCGGCTCGGCGTCGGAGGAGTTCCTGGCGCCCGCGGCGGCCGGCGAGGACACCTTCGTGGACTGCCCGTCCTGCGACTACGCGGCGAACACCGAGGCCGTGACCTTCGCACTGGTCCCGGTGGACGCCGAGCACCCCGCGATCGAGGAGGTCGACACCCCCGACACCCCGACGATCGAGACCCTCGCCGCGCACCTCGGCGTGCCCGCGTCGGCGACGCTGAAGAACCTCCTGGTGAAGGTCGACGGCGAGATCACGGCCGTCGGCGTACCCGGCGACCGCGAGGTGGACCTCGGCAAGCTGGGGGAGCATCTGGCCCCGGCCGTCGTGGAGTTGGTGACCGCCGAGGACTTCGTCGACCGCCCCGACCTGGTACGCGGCTACGTGGGCCCGCAGGGCCTCGGCAAGGTCCGCTACCTCGCCGACCCCCGCGTCGCGCCCGGCACTTCGTGGGTGACCGGGGCCAACCGCGTGGACACGCACGCCCGGAACGTGGTCTGCGGGCGCGACTTCGAGGTGGACCAGTACCTCGACGTGGTCGTCGTCGAGCCCGGCGACCCCTGCCCGCGCTGCGGCGCCGGGCTCCGGCTGGACCGGGCGATCGAGATCGGGCACATCTTCCAGCTGGGCCGCAAGTACGCGGACGCCTTCGGGCTGGACGTGCTAGGCCGGGAGGGCAAGCCGGTGCGGGTCACGATGGGCTCGTACGGGATCGGCGTCTCGCGGGCGGTGGCCGCGCTGGCCGAACAGACCGCGGACGAGCGGGGACTGGCCTGGCCGGCGGCGGTGGCCCCGGCGGACGTCCACGTGGTGGCGGCGGGCAAGGCCGTACAGCTGGGGCTCGCGGAGCAGGCGGCCGAGGCCCTGGCGGGGTCCGGGCTGCGGGTCCTGCTCGACGACCGCCCGGGCCTGTCGCCGGGCGTGAAGCTCACGGACGCGGAGCTGATCGGCGTCCCGTGGATCCTGGTGGCGGGCCGTCGCTCGGCGGACGAGGTGGTCGAACTCCAGCACCGCGCCACGGGCACCCGCGAGGAACTGCCCCTGGCGGAAGCCCTCGCCCGCCTGACGGCGTAGGTCAGTCCGCCTTCGGTTCGTCCTGCGGTTCGCCGGAGGCGGGGTCCGGCCCGGCGACCGGGGGCGGGGGCGGCGGCGCGGTGACCGCGGGCGGGGCCTGCTCCGCCCCGCCCGGCGCCGGGGCCGCGCGCTCCAGGAAGCGCAGGAGTTCCACCGGGAACGGCAGGACCAGCGTGGAGTTCTTCTCCGCGGCCACCGCCACCACCGTCTGCAGCAGCCTCAACTGCAGCGCCGCCGGCTGCTCCGACATGACCTCCGCCGCCTGGGCCAGCTTGTGCGAGGCCTGCAGCTCCGCGTCCGCGTTGATCACACGGGCCCGCCGCTCCCGGTCCGCCTCCGCCTGTCGCGCCATCGACCGCTTCATCGTCTCGGGAAGGGACACGTCCTTGATCTCGACCCGGTCGATCTGCACGCCCCAGCCCACCGCCGGGCTGTCGATCATCAGCTCCAGGCCCTGGTTGAGCATCTCCCGGTTGGACAGCAGATCGTCCAGGTCCGACTTGCCGATGATCGACCTGAGCGAGGTCTGCGCCATCTGCGAGACGGCGAAGCGGTAGTCCTCCACCGCCACGATCGCGTTCGCCGGGTCGACGACCTTGAAGTACACGACCGCGTCCACGCGCACCGTGACGTTGTCCCGCGTGATGCCCTCCTGCGCCGGCACCGGCAGCGTCACGATCTGCATGTTCACCTTGTGGATCCGGTCGATCACGGGAACGATCATCGCGAAGCCGGGTGGCCGGATCTCCTCGCGCAGCCTGCCGAAGCGGAAGACCAGGCCCCGCTCGTACTGCTTCACCACCCGGGCCGCGGCGCCCATGTAGACCGCGATGCCCACACCCGCGGCGATTGCCGCTGTCAGCAGTTCTTCGACCATGACGGCCCCCTGCCGGACGTGCATACCTACCTCTAAACGGTATGCCCTACAACCAGGCCGCGAATTCCAGCAGCAGCTCGGCCTCCCGGCGCCGCCCCGCGGCCAGCGCCCGGTTGCCGGACTCCACCGCGCGGAACAGCGTCCAGCCCCGCAGCCGGTCCCGGTCCAGCTCCAGGGAGTCGGCCAGCTTGTTCACCCGGCGCCGGGCGCCCGCGGCCCCCGCCGAGGAGGCGACCTGGTCCTCCAGCCGGTCCCGGACCAGCCGCGCCAGGTCGTACGCGCGGTCCCCGACCAGCGGATCGGGCCCCACCGCCAACCACGGCGCCCGCTCGCCCGCCAGCACCTTGCCCTGCCGGAAGTTCCCGTGCAGCAGCAGCTCCTCGGCGGGCAGCACCGTCAGCTCCTCGCGGACCGCGAGCGCCGCGGAGGCCAGCGCCCCGGCCTCCGGCGCGGCCTTGCGCAGCACCTCCGCCTGCTGCGCGGTGCGCTCCGCCACCGTCTCGAACGGGTGTCCGGCCGGCGGGGTCACCCACAGCCTGCGCAGCGTCCCGCACGCCTCCAGCAGGGCCTTCGCCTCCGGCAGCGAGCGCAGCGACACCTCCGGGTGGAGCCGCTCCAGCAGCAGCGCGCCGTCCTCCTCGTGGTGCCGGGTGTCGAGGACCCGTACCGCCCCGAAACCGCCCCAGTGCGCCAGCGCGGCCAGCTCCCGGTCGGGCCGGGCCTGCGGGGGAGCCAGCTTCAGCGCGGCCGGCGTGCCGTCGGCGTAGTGGACGAGGAGGACCAGACTGCTCCGGCCGCCGGGGGCCTGCACCCGCTGGGCCCGCACCCCACGCCGTGCCAGCGCCTCCTCGGCGAGCCGGGGCAACTGCCCCAGCCAGTCCGCGTTCTGCGCCGAATCCGGCGTCTCGCCGAGCGCCCGTACAAGCCGCTGCGGCGGTTCGAAAGCCATGCGTGCGTGATCCCTTTCAGCTGGTCCGAGCTCGTTCTCCACGTTCCGTGAGCCCAGGGAAGGCTACGCCGACCCCGCGCCAGCGTGCCGCGCGCACGGCCGCGGCGCTCAGCGCGTCGGCCGCCTCACGGCGCAGCCGGCCGTCCGCCGCCCGCACCAGATCGGAGTACGCGCCCGCCACCCGGTCCTCGATCTCGGCGGCCAGCCGCTCGGCGTCGGCCGGAGTGCGCACCTCGAAGGGCAGGGCGTACGCGGCCTCCGAGGGCCGCGGCGAACCGCCCATCTCTCGCACCGTCCGGGCCAGCGCGTCCCGGCGGGAGAGGTGGCCGCCGTACGCCTCGCGGGCCTCGGCCGACCGCGCGGAGGCGGCCCGGGCGCCGATGACCCCGTAGCCGTATGCGGCCGCGTGCTCGGCGGCGAGCGCGGCCTGCGCCGCCTCCAGGGCGCGGCTCGCGGAGGAGGGTTCGGGGGTCACGGCTTGTCTCCCTGGGGCGAGGTCAGCAGATACGCGTGTACGGCGCCGCAGGCGGCCACCGAGGCCAGCAGCCGGGCCAGCTCCCCGGGCGCCCCGGCGAGGGTGACGGTCCGGGCCTCGGCGAGGCTCCGCTCGGCGTCGGCGAGGGCGGTCAGCGCCTCCTCGGGCTTCGGCGGCACGGGCTCGGCGCTCACCACGGGGGCGCCGGCCGCGGCGGACGAGGGCGACGGGGACGGCGGCGCGGAGCTCGGGGTCCTGCCGGCCGGGGCGTCCGCGGAGGCGAGCGCCCCCGCGTGGGCGGCGACCGCGGAGCGCAGCGGCGCGAGGCGCGCGGCCAGGGCCGGATGGGCGGCGGCGGTGGCGTCGTAACGTTCCAGCAGCCGCTCACTGTCCCGAACGGCTGTCTCGCGCATCCGCCGTTCGAGTGGAACGCCGGTGGCGGTTTCCGACGAGCCGCCCCCATCGGAGCACCCGGTGAGCAGCGCGGCGCCGGCCGCGCCGGCGGCGGCGGTGAGCAGGCTCCTGCGAGAGGGCCGCGAAGGCAGGGTCCAGGGCACGGAGACGTCCTCGGAGGTGGTGGCGGGGCAGGGTGTGATCACCGTACCCGGGGCCCCGTCCCCACGGCGGACGGCAACACCCTCCGCGACCGGATACCCTTTGACCTGACACGCGACGTAAACCACAACAGCACACGCGGCCGAGGAGTCACCCGGATGAGCACCACCCAGAGCGACAGGCTGCGCGGATTGCTGGAGCCGCTCGTCGCCGCCAAGGGCCTGGACCTCGAGGACATCGAGATGTCCAAGGCCGGCAAGCGCCGGATGCTGCGCATCATCGTGGACTCCGACGAGGGCGTGGAGCTGGACGCGTGTGCCGAGCTGAGCCGCGAGGTCTCCGACAAGCTCGACGATTCCGATGTGATGGGCGAGGACGAGTACGTCCTCGAAGTGAGCTCGCCGGGCGCGGACCGCCCGCTGACCGAGCACCGTCACTACGTACGGGCGATCGACCGTCTCGTGAAGTTCCAGCTGTCCGCCGAAGGTGAAAAGGGCGCCGGGGAACTGATCGCCCGCATCCTCGACGTGGACGACGAGGGAATGGACCTTGAGGTTCCGGGCGTGAAGGGCCGCAAGGCGACCGCCCGCCGCATTGCTTTCACCGACATCGCCAAGGCGCGGGTCGAGATCGAGTTCAACCGCAAGGACAAGAAGGAAGAGGAGGCGTAGCCGTGGACATCGACATGAGTGCCCTGCGGGGTCTGGTCCGGGAGAAGGAGATCTCCTTCGACCTGCTCGTCGAGGCGATCGAGTCGGCCCTCCTCATCGCGTACCACCGCACCGAGGGCAGCTTCCGGCGCGCCCGCGTTGTGCTGGACCGCACCAACGGCCACGTCGTCGTGTGGGCGACGGAGGACCCGCGGGACCTGGAGGAGGGGCAGGAGGCCAAGGAGTTCGACGACACCCCGTCGGACTTCGGCCGGATCGCCGCGACGACCGCCAAGCAGGTGATCCTGCAGCGTCTGCGCGACGCCGAGGACGACCTGACCTTCGGCGAGTTCGCCGGCCGCGAGGGCGACGTGATCACCGGCGTCGTCCAGCAGGGCAAGGACCCCAAGAACGTCCTCGTCGACATCGGCAAGCTGGAGGCCATCCTGCCGGTGCAGGAGCAGGTCCCCGGCGAGGAGTACACGCACGGCCTGCGCATCAAGGCGTACGTCGTACGGGTGGCGAAGGGTGTCCGCGGTCCGTCCGTGACCCTGTCGCGCACCCACCCCAACCTGGTGAAGAAGCTCTTCGCGCTGGAGGTCCCGGAGATCGCGGACGGCAGCGTCGAGATCTCGGCGATCGCCCGCGAGGCCGGCCACCGCACCAAGATCGCCGTGCGGTCCACCCGCTCGGGCCTCAACCCCAAGGGCGCGTGCATCGGCCCGATGGGTGCCCGCGTGCGCAATGTCATGGCCGAGCTGCACGGTGAGAAGATCGACATCGTCGACTGGTCGGACGACCCGGCGGAGATGGTCGCGAACGCGCTGTCACCCGCCCGGGTGAGCAAGGTCGAGGTCGTGGACTGGGACTCGCGCTCCGCCCGGGTGACCGTGCCCGACTACCAGCTGTCGCTGGCCATCGGCAAGGAGGGCCAGAACGCCCGCCTCGCCGCGCGGCTCACCGGCTGGCGCATCGACATCCGCCCCGACACCGAGGTGTCCCCGGACGCCGACCGGGCCCGGGGCGGGGAATAAATCCGGTACCGGTCGGAGCTGTCCGGCCGGTAGACAGGATCAAGACAGCAGATCTCGACAACATCCGTTCGATTTTTCGCCCGAAGGGGTGAGGTCGGTGCGGGGAGGTAGACTTAGGCGTGTCTGGCCGGACGCAAGCCCGCGCATGCCCCGAACGCACCTGTGTGGGGTGTCGGGAGCGAGCGGCCAAGAGCGATCTGCTGCGCATCGTGGCGATCGGGGACGAATGCGTCCCTGATCCACGCGGTACGCTGCCCGGCCGGGGTGCCTACGTGCACCCTGCCGTGGTCTGTCTGGACAAGGCGGTCCGTCGCAGAGCGTTCCCCCGGGCCCTTCGGTCCCCGGGAGCACTCGACACGACCGGACTGAGCAAAGCCGTGGCCGTCGTGGCCGAGGCGACACCGTAAGAAGTAGTACGGCACGGATACCCCGTGCGGTCAGGTACCTCGCGAGTTGGAAGTAGGTCGAGATTGCGATGAGCACTCGATGAGTACGCGATGAGTACGCCCATGAAGTAGCGACGGTCCGGCGTAACCCGGACCTAAAAGGAGCGAAGTGGCTAAGGTCCGGGTATACGAACTCGCCAAGGAGTTCGGAGTTGAGAGCAAGGTCGTCATGGCCAAGCTCCAGGAACTCGGTGAGTTCGTCCGTTCGGCGTCCTCGACGATCGAGGCGCCGGTTGTACGCAAGTTGACTGACGCACTGCAGGGGCCCGGCGGCAACGCCGGCAAGTCCGCTGCGAAGCCGGGCGCGCCCCGCAAGGCCGCGCCCGCCAAGCCCGGGGCTCCCACCCCGGGTGCCGTTGCACGTCCCGCTGCCCCGAAGCCCGGCGCACCGGCTCCCAAGCCGGCCGCTGCCGAGGCCCCGGCCGCAGCTGCCCCGGTGACTCCGGCCGCCTCCGGCCCGCGTCCCGGTCCGAAGGCTCCGGCCGCCCCGAAGCCCGCTCCGGCGGCTCCCGTGGCGACCGAGTTCTCCGCGCCTCCGGCGGCCCCGGCCGCCCCGGCGCGCACCGAGCGTCCCGCCGGTCCCGGCGCGACCCCGGGCCCGCGTCCGGCGCAGCAGCGTCCCGCGGCCCAGGGTGGCCAGGCCGGCGCCCGTCCCGGCGCCCCGCGCCCGGCAGGCACCGCCCCCGGCCAGGGACAGCGTCCCTCCGGTCCCGGTTCCCAGGCACCGCGTCCGCAGGGCGCCCGTCCGGCCGGTCCCCGTCCGGGCAACAACCCGTTCACCTCTGGTGGCTCCACCGGCATGGCGCGCCCGCAGGCGCCCCGTCCGGCCGGCGCTCCCCGTCCCGGTGCCCCCGGCGCCGGCGGCGGCCAGGGTGCTCCCCGCCCGCAGGGCGGTCCCGGTGGCGCTCCGCGTCCCCAGGGTCCCGGTGCCGGTCGTCCGACCCCGGGCGGCATGCCCCGTCCGCAGGGCGGCGCCCCGCGTCCCGGTGGTGCTCCCGGCGGTAACCGTCCGAACCCGGGCATGATGCCGCAGCGTCCCGCTGCCGGTGGTCCCGGTCCCCGTCCCGGCGGCGGCCCCGGTGGCCGTGGTCCCGGTGCCGGTGGCCCGCGTCCCGGTGGTGGCGCCGGTCGTCCCGGTGGCGGCGGCTTCGCCGGCCGTCCGGCCGGTCCCGGCTCGCGTCCCGCGGGCGGCGGCGGCTTCGGCGGCCCGCGTCCGGGTGGCGGCGGCTTCGGCGGCGGCCCGGCCGGCGCCGGTGGCGGCGGTCGTCCCGGCTTCGGTGGCCGTCCCGGCGGTCCCGGTGCCCGAGGTGGCACGCAGGGTGCCTTCGGCCGTCCCGGCGGGCCCGCCCGTCGCGGTCGCAAGTCGAAGCGCCAGAGGCGCCAGGAGTACGAGGCCATGCAGGCCCCGTCGGTCGGCGGCGTGATGCTGCCGCGCGGCGGCGGCGAGACCGTGCGCCTGTCGCGCGGTGCCTCCCTCACCGACTTCGCGGAGAAGATCAACGCCAACCCGGCGTCGCTGGTCGCGGTCATGATGAACCTCGGCGAGATGGTCACTGCCACGCAGTCCGTCTCCGACGAGACCCTCCAGCTCCTCGCCGACGAGATGAACTACGTCGTTCAGATCGTCAGCCCGGAGGAGGAGGACCGCGAGCTCCTCGAGGGCTTCGACATCGAGTTCGGCGAGGACGAGGGCGGCGAGGAATTCCTCATGCCGCGTCCCCCGGTCGTCACCGTCATGGGTCACGTCGACCACGGTAAGACCCGACTGCTCGACGCCATCCGCAAGACGAACGTCGTCGCGGGCGAGGCCGGCGGCATCACCCAGCACATCGGTGCCTACCAGGTGGGTACCAACGTCAACGGTGAAGACCGCAAGATCACCTTCATCGACACCCCGGGTCACGAGGCGTTCACCGCCATGCGTGCCCGTGGTGCCAAGTCGACCGACATCGCGATCCTCGTGGTCGCGGCCAACGACGGCGTCATGCCGCAGACGATCGAGGCGCTGAACCACGCCAAGGCCGCCGGCGTCCCGATCGTCGTCGCGGTCAACAAGATCGACGTCGAGGGTGCCGACCCGGTCAAGGTGCGCGGTCAGCTCACCGAGTTCGGTCTGGTCGCCGAGGAGTACGGCGGCGACACGATGTTCGTCGACATCTCCGCCAAGCAGGGTCTGCACATCGACTCCCTGCTGGAGGCCGTCGTCCTCACCGCCGACGCCTCGCTCGACCTGCGCGCCAACCCGGAGCAGGACGCTCAGGGTATTGCGATCGAGTCCCACCTCGACCGCGGCCGCGGTGCCGTTGCCACCGTCCTCGTCCAGCGCGGTACCCTCCGCGTCGGCGACACGATGGTCGTGGGCGACGCCTACGGCCGCGTGCGCGCCATGCTCGACGACAAGGGCAACAACGTCGAGGAAGCGGGTCCGTCGACCCCCGTCCTGGTCCTGGGTCTCACCAACGTCCCCGGCGCCGGCGACAACTTCCTCGTCGTCGACGAGGACCGCACCGCCCGTCAGATCGCCGAGAAGCGTGCTGCGCGTGAGCGCAACGCCAACTTCGCCAAGCGCGTCCGCCGGGTGTCCCTGGAAGACCTCGACTCGGTCCTCAAGGCCGGTCTGGTCCAGGAACTCAACCTCATCATCAAGGGCGACGCGTCCGGTGCGGTCGAGGCCCTCGAGTCCTCGCTGCTCCAGCTCGACGTCGGCGAAGAGGTCGACATCCGCGTCCTGCACCGCGGTGTGGGTGCGGTCACCGAGTCCGACATCGCCCTGGCGATGGGCTCCGACGCCATCGTCATCGGTTACAACGTCCGTGCGGCCGGCCGTGCCGCGCAGATGGCGGACCGCGAGGGTGTCGACGTCCGCTACTACTCGGTGATCTACCAGGCCATCGAGGAGATCGAGGCGGCCCTCAAGGGTCTGCTCAAGCCGGAGTACGAAGAGGTCGAGCTCGGTACGGCGGAGGTCCGCGAGATCTTCCGCTCGTCCAAGCTGGGCAACATCGCGGGTGTTCTCATCCGCTCCGGCGAGGTCAAGCGCAACACCAAGGCGCGGCTCCTGCGCGATGGCAAGGTCATCGCCGAGAACCTCACCATCTCCGGTCTGCGCCGCTTCAAGGACGACGTCACCGAGATCCGCGAGGGCTTCGAGGGTGGTATCAACCTCGGTTCCTTCAACGACATCAAGATCGACGACGTCATCGCGACGTACGAGATGCGCGAGAAGCCCCGCGCGTAAGCGCGAGGCGGTTCGTACCGTGTCGTAAGCCCGGGGCCGGTCGGCGGAATATCCGTCGATCGGCCCCGGCCGTTGCGTGTACGGTTCTGGTGACCCTGCCGCGCGACGGCCGGCAGGCCACCGAACCCGCACCGGCGGGATATCCGGAACTGAATGTACGTGGGGACTCTGTCCTTCGATCTGCTCCTCGGCGACGTCCACTCGCTGAAGGAGAAACGCTCTGTCGTCCGGCCCATCGTCGCCGAGCTCCAACGCAAGTTCTCCGTGAGCGCGGCCGAAGTGGGCGACCAGGATCTGCACCGCAGGGCCCGTATCGGGGTCGCTCTGGTCAGTGGGGACGCGGGGTTCCTCTCGGATGTACTGGACCGCTGCGAGCGGCTGGTCGCGGCGCGTCCGGAAGTGGAGCTGCTGTCGGTGAGACGGCGGCTGCACGGTGATGAAGACTGACTGCAAGACATAAGAAGGAGACGGACCAGTGGCCGACAATGCGCGGGCGAAGAAGCTGGCGGACCTCATCCGGGAGGTGGTGGCCGAGAAGCTGCAGCGTGGTGTCAAGGACCCCCGCCTCGGTACGCACGTGACCATCACGGACACCCGGGTCACCGGCGACCTGCGGGAGGCCACGGTCTTCTACACGGTCTACGGTGACGACGAGGAGCGCGCCAGCGCGGCGGCGGGCCTCGAAAGCGCCAAGGGCGTACTGCGCTCCGCGGTCGGCCGGGCGGCGGGAACCAAGTTCACGCCCACCCTGACCTTCGTCGCGGACGCCCTCCCGGAGAACGCCAAGACCATCGAGGACCTCCTCGAGAAGGCGCGGACCTCCGACGCCCAGGTGCGCGAGGTGTCCTCCGGCGCCCAGTACGCCGGCGACGCCGACCCGTACAAGAAGCCGGGCGACGAGGACGACGAGGACGCAGCCTCCGAATGAGCAACAACGCAGGGAAGACGCCGGACGGCCTCGTCATCGTCGACAAGCCGTCCGGCTTCACTTCGCACGACGTGGTCGCCAAGATGCGCGGGATCGCCAAGACCCGCCGCGTCGGCCACGCCGGCACGCTCGACCCGATGGCGACGGGCGTCCTCGTTCTGGGCGTCGAGAAGGCCACCAAGCTCCTCGGCCACCTCGCGCTCACCGAGAAGGAGTACCTCGGGACGATCCGCCTCGGTCAGAACACCCTGACGGACGACGCGGAGGGTGAGATCACCTCCTCGGCGGACGCCTCCGCGGTGACGCGCGAGGCCGTGGACGAGGGCATCGCCAAGCTGTCCGGCGAGATCATGCAGGTCCCGTCGAAGGTCAGCGCCATCAAGATCAAGGGCGTGCGCTCCTACAAGCGCGCCCGGGACGGCGAGGACTTCGAGATCCCGGCCCGGCCGGTGACCATCTCGTCGTTCCAGGTGTACGACATGCGGGACGCGGAGGCCGAGGACGGCACCAAGGTCGTCGACCTCGTCGTCTCCGTCGTCTGCTCCAGCGGTACGTACATCCGCGCGCTCGCCCGTGACCTGGGCGCCGACCTCGGCGTCGGCGGGCACCTGACCGCGCTGCGGCGCACCCGGGTGGGCCCGTACAAGATCGACCGGGCGCGGACCCTGGACCAGCTCCAGGAGGAGCTGACCGTCATGCCGATCGGCGAGGCGGCGGCCGCGGCCTTCCCGCGCTGGGACCTCGACGCCCGGCGGGCCTCGTTGCTCGCCAACGGCGTGCGGATCGACATGCCGGACGCGTACCCCGCGGGGCAGACGGTGGCGGTCTACGGGCCGGAAGGCGTGCTGCTCGGGCTCGTGGAGAGCAAGGGCGGCAAGGCGAAGTCCCTGGCGGTCTTCGCCTGATCCGCTGATCCGCCGATCCGCTTTGACGTGAAGCGGTGAGCGCACATCGCCTGCCGCTCACCGCTCCACGACCCCCCTCGGGTAGGTCTCTATCCAGCGGGGCCCTCGTATTCACCCGTCCGGGCAGGCGCTCGGAGTGACTGGAGGGAGCGTAAGGGGGCGCTTTCGCCCCCCGTGCCCCTCCCCGCCGGGGCGCCGCCTTCCCGAGATGACGGAGACGGACCCCACCCAGATGCCGATGCTGGGCCCCGGGCACGGGCATGGCAGTCTTAGTCCAGCAATCGGCAACCAGTACAAGGGCCTACACGGTTCGGGCGAGGAGCGGTCACAGTGCAGCGCTGGCGTGGCTTGGAGGACATCCCCCAGGACTGGGGACGCAGCGTCGTCACCATCGGCTCGTACGACGGTGTGCACCGGGGCCATCAGCTGATCATCGGGCAGGCCGTGGCCAAGGCCCGCGCGCTCGGCGTCCCGTCCGTCGTCGTCACCTTCAGCCCGCACCCGAGCGAGGTCGTGCGCCCCGGCAGCCACCCGCCGATCCTGGCCCCGTACGACCGCCGTGCCGAGCTGATGGCCGGCCTGGGTGTGGACGCGCTGCTGATCCTGCCGTTCACGGCGGAGTTCTCCCAGCTCTCCCCGGCCGACTTCATCGTGAAGGTGCTCGTCGACAAGCTGCAGGCGCGCGCCGTCATCGAGGGTCCGAACTTCCGCTTCGGCCACCGGGCCGCCGGGAACGTCGACTTCCTCCGCGAGCTGGGCGCCACGTACGACTACGAGGTCGAGGTCGTGGACCTGGTCGAGCGCGGCGAGGCGGGCGGCGGGGTGCCCTTCTCCTCCACCCTGGCGCGCAGGCTGGTCGCCGAGGGCGACATGGAGGGCGCGGCCGAGATCCTGGGCCGGCCGCACCGGGTCGAGGGCGTCGTCGTACGAGGTGCCCAGCGCGGGCGCGAGCTCGGCTACCCGACCGCCAACGTCGAGACGCCCCCGCACACCGCGATCCCGGCGGACGGCGTGTACGCGGGCTGGCTCACCGCCAACGGCGAGCGGATGCCGGCCGCGATCTCGGTCGGCACGAATCTGCAGTTCGACGCCACCGAGCGGACGGTGGAGGCGTACGCGATCGACCGGGTCGGCCTGGACCTGTACGGCATGCACGTCACCGTGGACTTCCTCGCGTACGTGCGCGGCATGGCGAAGTTCGAATCGCTGGACGGCCTCCTCGAAGCGATCGCGGACGACGTGAAGCGGGCGCGGACGCTGACGGACGCGTACGACGCGGAGAGCTGAGCCGGGTCGCAGGCGGGCTGGCTGCGCCCGCCGCCCCGCCCCGCCCCGCCCCGAACACGCAAGGGCCCGTACCTCCCCCGGGGGAGGTACGGGCCCTTCTCGTTCCCTGCCGCCGTCGTCAGCCGAGGCGCGGGTCGCGCGGGGGCTGCTGCGGGTGCTGGGGCGGCTGCTGCTGGGGCTGCCAGGGCTGGCCGGGCTGCGGATAGGGCTGGCCGTACGGCTGCGGGGGCTGCTGGTACGGGGACGGGCCCTGGGGCTGGCCGTACGACTGGCCCTGCGGCTGCTGCTGCGGAGCCTGCTGGTGTGGCTGGGGGTGCTGGGGCTGCGGCTGCTGGGGCGCTCCCCAGTGGCCCTGGGGGGCCTGCTGGGCCGCGCGGAGGAAGTCCTCGGCGACGAGCGCGGAGAGGTTGAAGTACGCCTCCCGGGTCTTCGGCCGCAGCATGTCGAGGTCGACCTCGGCGCCGGCCGCGAGGTGCTCGTCGAACGGCACCACGACGACGCCCCGGCAGCGGGTCTCGAAGTGCTGCACGATGTCCTCGACCTTGATCATCTTGGCGGTCTCGCGGACCCCCGAGATGACGGTGATCGAGCGGGAGACGAGATCGGCGTACCCGTGCGCGGAGAGCCAGTCGAGCGTGGTGCTCGCGCTGCTGGCGCCGTCCACCGACGGGGTCGAGATGATGATCAGCTGATCGGCCAGGTCCAGGACGCCGCGCATGGCGGAGTAGAGGAGCCCGGTGCCCGAGTCGGTGAGGATGATCGGGTACTGGCGGCCGAGCGTGTCGATGACGCGGCGGTAGTCCTCGTCGTTGAACGTCGTGGAGACGGCCGGGTCGACGTCGTTGGCGATGATCTCCAGGCCGGAGGGGGCCTGCGAGGTGAACCGCCTGATGTCCATGTACGAGTTCAGGTACGGGATCGCCTGGACCAGGTCCCGGATCGTGGCCCCGGTCTCGCGGCGGACCCGGCGGCCGAGGGTGCCGGCGTCGGGGTTCGCGTCGATGGCCAGGATCTTGTCCTGGCGCTCGGTGGCGAGGGTGGCGCCGAGGGCGGTCGTGGTCGTGGTCTTGCCGACGCCGCCCTTGAGGCTGATGACGGCGATGCGATAGCAGGACATGACCGGGGTGCGGATCAGCTCCAGCTTGCGCAGGCGCTCGGCCTCGGCGGCCTTGCCGCCGAACCGGAACCCGGAGCGCTGGGGCCGGGGCTTCTGCTTTCCGCGCAGCAGGCGGTCCGAGGACAGCTCGACGGCGGCGGTGTAGCCGAGGGGCGCGCCGCCGCCGGTGCCCGGGCCGGGCTGGTAGCGCGGGTCGTGCGGCTGCGGGCCGGGCTGGGGCCCGGCGGGCCACTGGGCGCTGGTCCGGGGGTCGTACTGCGGCTGAGGCTGCTGGTGTGGCTGGGGCTGCTGGTGCTGCGGCGGTACGGGCGCGGTCTGCGCGGGCGGGAACGCGTAGTCGCTCGCCTCGACGGGCGGCTGGGGCTGCGGCATCGGCTGCGCCGGTGCGGGAGCCGGGGGGAACCCGTACCCGTCCTGCGGTGCGGGCATGGGTGCGGAGGGACCGGGGTTCGGAGGGAACCCGTATCCGTCCTGGGGTGCGGTCGCGGCCGGGCCGGCGTTCGGAGGGAACCCGTAGCCGTCCTGCGGTGCGGGTACGGGTGCGGAGGGGCCGGGGTTCGGGGGGAATCCGTACCCGTCCTGGGGTGCGGTCGCGGCCGGGCCGGGGGCGGGCGGGAAGCCGTACCCGTCCTGCGGTGCCGGGGTGGCGGGGAACGCGGGCGGCGGCGCCGGGAGTTCGCCCCCGGGTCCCCCGAAGGGGGCTCCCACGGGCGGGTGAACCGTGTCCGCGGGGCTGACGGGCTCTGGGGCTTCCGGCGTCGGGACGGCGTCCCGGGGCTCGTCCTGCGGAGCGGCGGGCTCGGTGCCCACGAACGGGACGGGCGTCCCGTCGGGCGGGGTGTCCTGCCGCTGGACGGGGACGGGCGCCTCGAAGGAGGCCTTCACGAGCGGTCCGGGCGTGTCCGAGGGCTCGGCGGCGAACGGCGCCGGGACCTGGACCGGAGCCGGCAGCGCGGGCGCGTCGATCGGCGCCGGGAGCGCCGGGGGAGCGAAGGGGGCCGGGGCCGGCGGAACGGGTGCCTCGGCCGCGGCAGCGCCGGCGCCGTCGGCCGGTGCCAGCGGGGCCGGGAACACCGGGGGCGCGTCGGCAGGGGCCGGGGCCGGGGCCGGGAACGGCGCGGGCGCGTCGGCCGGGGCGGCGTTGTCGGCGGGCTGCGGTGCCGGGGCCGGGAAGGGGGACGGTACGCCCGCGCCGTCCGACGGCGTGCGCGGGACCGGCGGGGCGATCCGCATCGTCGGGGGAGAGGCCACGTCCGACGGGCGGTGGGGCTCGAATCCGCTGCCCTCGGGCAGGCCCGGTACGGGGGTGGCCGGAGCCGCGCCCTGCGTGTACCAGGCCGGCGGGGTGTAGTCGATGGTGAACTCGCCCGTCACCTCGGGCTCCGCGTCGGACTGATCGTCCGTCGGGACGTCCCAAGTCCCGCCGCGCCTCTCGTTCCGATCGCCGCTCACTGGTCCTCCTGGTCTGTCGAACACTGGTCCGGCGCCCACCTCGACGCCGCGCCCACGCTCAGCCTAATCGTGCGCGCCGACACCGGTGTCCGCCCCCGTCGGACGGGCCGCGGGGCCGGGCCCTGCGGGCCGCCCCGGTGGCGTCGTCCTTCCCGTCCTGCCTACAGGGTGCGCCGCCTCCTGAGCAACCGTCACCGGGTCCGGGGCGGCTCGTGCAGGCGGGGCCGACGGGCCGGACGGGGCTCAGTCGATGCGGCGGGACGGGCCCAGGAGGCCGGTTTCGGCCTCCGTGCCCTGGGTCATCACGAACTGGCGGTCCCGCGGAGTGCACCACAGGGTGACCCCGTCGCCCAGCGTCGGCAGCGAATCCACGGCCGCCCGCGGCAGGTTCATCAGGCGGCCGAGCTGCTCCGCCTCGTCCGGGGACACCCGCTGGACGCCCACCAGCGAGGAGTTCTGCAGCAGCCGCGGCGCCGTCGGGCTCAGGTACGGCAGCAGGGTCAGCACCGACTGCCAGGGCCCCGCCACCACGCGCCCGCGCGGCGGCCGCATCCCGCAGTCCCGGACCACCAGCACCGGGCTGCCCGCCGACGCGCCCTGCGGCGGCACCCGGCCGACCTCGTGCAGCGTCACGCACTGCTGCCCGCCGCCCGCCGCCTGGGCCAGCCCGGACCACACCTGCCCGCGCCCGGTCTCCACCGCCACCCGCGCCCCCGTGGCCGCCGCCCGCAGCGCGAGCACCTGAGCCGTCCACAGGCCGCCGATCAGCGTCATCTCGTACGGCGTCGGCCGGTTGATGCCGAGCACCGCCGGACGCCCCTCGGCGTCCACGCCGATGACGACCCCGTCGTCCCCGACGGGCAGGGCCAACGCGTCCAGGTCCACCGCCGGGACCACGTGCCGTTCCCGGCGCGGGCCGATCAGCCCGAAGCCGCCCCTCATCGTGCCCCTCCCAGCGGCAGCGAAGCCAGCAGCCCCGGTACCTGTTCACGGTCGAGCCGGACCAGCCCGGTGCGCACACCGCGGGCCGTCCGTTCCAGTTCGCGGCGGGCCGCCACGAGTTCCTCGTCACTGCGCCCCGTGACCCGTACGTGGCCGGTCAGCGTCACGCCCTGGCGCTCCGCCGGAGCCATCGTCAGGCTGAAGTTGGTCGCCAGCGCCGGGAGCGAGGTCAGCAGCGCCACGAACTGCGGCAGGGACGCCGCCCCGCCGCCGCCGAGCTGCGGCCAGCGGGCTATCCAGTACGTGGTGTGCCGCCGGTCGTCGCAGCGCCAGATCCGCGCAGTCTCCTCCGTCCGCCGGCCGGTGCTCGCCGAGCGCCCCGCCTGCGTGATCGCCATCGGGTTCGCGCACGAGGACGTGGCCAGGGCGCCCGTCAGCTCCTGTTCGGTGAGCACGGTGGCCCGGAACCCGGCCCCGGTCATCCGGCTCGCCAGCTGGTCGGCCGCCCGCACCACACACCGCTGCGCGCCCGCGAGCCCGCCGCCGCGCGCGGTGACCGCCTCGGGGCACAGCTCCGGGTCGAGCTTGAGCGCGATCCAGGTCAGCCGTACCGCCGGGGTGCCCGTGGCGGCCTGCAGCGGCGCGTAGTTACGGGTGGCCATCGACTGGGCCGGCAGGTGCGGGGCCGGCGCGGGCTGCGTGTGCTGCACCAGCTGGGCCGACTCCAGCCGGATGCCGTCGACTTCGAGGATGTCCCGTACGAGCCCCAGCGGAAGCGGCCGCGCACCGCGGTCGGGCCGCAGCGCGGTGGCGTCCATGTCCACCTGGACGACGGCGGTCAGGAACGTCCCGTCACCGACCATCCCGACGGGCCGCCGGTCGCGGTCGCTGAACGTGAGGGTCCGCAGCGCCGGATCGGCCTCGACGAGCGGGGCCAGCCCCGGCTCGGTGCCCGCGGGCACCGCGAACGACGCGGCCCGGCGGCGGCGCGAGCGCAGTTCGAGGGCGCTGCCGAGCCACTCGGGCAGGGAGCGCTGGTGGCGGCGTACGACGGCGAGCACCACCAGGGCGAGCGCCAGGACAGCGGCGGGCACCAGCAGCATCGGCTCCACGACCCAGGCCACCAGCAGGGCGGCCACGGCGATCTGGAGCAGCACGAGTTGTTGCAGTCGGAACGGGCCGAAACGGCCCGGGCTCGACTTCGGATTAGGCGTCACCCCGCCGCGCGCGGGTGCGGGCGCACCCGTCTGCGGCTGCGTCGCGGTGGCCATCACGCGCCCACCTCCCCTTTCTGCCCCGGATACCGCTGGGAGGTGCCCCCAGGGCCGTATCCCCGTGCTGATTCGTGCGGTCCGGAAGGCAGTGAGCGGCGGCCTCACCCTACCCGGCCCGTACCCACCCTCCGTCAAGAGGCATAGTAGGTGCCCGGTCCGACAACCGAGGCCCGGGGACCGTACTCACCGACCGGGCCGATGCGGGGAGAAGCAGGCGGTCATGGCATCACGACGTGATGAACTCAACGCGTACACCTTTGCGAAGCGGCGCACGGTGGCCGCGTTCCTCCAGCCTTCCGCCACCGGCTCCGAGGAAGGCGCACCGCGCCCGCTGCGCGCGGTGCTGCCCGGGCTGGTCGCGGGGGCGCTCGTACTCGCCGCTTTCGGTGCGTGGGGGATGTTCAAGCCGCAGGCCCCCAAGGGCTGGGACGAGGCCGGTACGAAGGTCATCGTCGGCAAGCAGTCGACGACCCGGTACGTGGTGCTGACGACGAAGGTGAACGGCAAGGACCAGACCCGGCTGCACCCGGTGCTCAACCTCGCCTCCGCCCGACTCCTGCTGGATCCACAGAAGTTCAAGGTGATCCAGATCGACGACAAGGTCCTGGACGCGGGCAAGCCGCCGCGCGGGCCCATCATCGGCATCCCGTACGCGCCCGACCGGCTGCCCGCCCCGCAGGACGCGGGCAAGGCCAAGCGGTGGGCCGTCTGCCAGGCGCCGGGCGGCAACGGCAAGACCGTGCAGACCGCGACGTTCGTCCTCGCCGACCGCGAGGCGGGGCTGATGGACGACGCCCGCAAGCTCTCCGACACGCAGATGCTGTACGTGCAGAGCACGGGCGGGGCCAAGGAGCGCTACCTGGTCGACGCCTCGGGGACGAAGTACAAGTTCCCCGAAGGCGGCGCGGACGCGGGGAAGATGACCAACGCGCTGGTCGGCAGTACCGGCGCCACCCCGCAGCAGGTCACCGAGTCGTGGCTGGCCACCCTCAACTCCGGGGACGACCTGGCCTTCCCGCAGTTGCCGGTCCCGGCCGGCACGAAGGCGGACGTCCAGGGCCTGACCACCGCCGACAACAAGGTCGGCATGGTGCTGATGGCGCAGACCGGCTCCGGCGCGCAGCACTACGTCGTCCTGCCCGGAAAGGTCGCCCCGGTCTCCGACTTCATGGCGTGGCTGCTGATTTCGGCGCCCGCGACCGACGGCCTCAACATGCACGGCAAGCCCCACGAGGTCGACCTCCAGTCCCTCAACCCGGACACCACGCCCTTCAAGGGCGAGGCCAAGTGGCCGCAGAAGAAATCCGACCGCATCAACATGACGGCCGCCGCCGACGCCGCACCTGCCCAGGGCGCGCCCGCCCAGGGCGCCGGCGCCCGCGACACCGTCTGCAACGTGCTGCGCTCGGTCGACGGCCAGGGCAACCAGACGCTGAGCACCTGGGCCGGCACCGGATTCCCCATCGACATCACCGCCAGCGGCACCAGCGCGTACGTCACCCCGGGCTCGGGACTGCTCTTCACGCAGGTCCAGGGGCGGCAGACCACGGCGGGCGGCGCCCTCTTCCTGGTCACCGACACCGGCCTGCGGTACGCGGTGCAGGCCAACGGGGACAGCGACGCCGAGAAGTCGAAGATCGGCGCCCCCGACCAGCAGAACGGCCAGGCCACCGCCGACGGCCGGCCCGAGGCCAGCCAGGCGCAGATCCGGCTCGGCTACGGGACCGTCACACCGGCCCTGGTGCCCATCGCGTGGTCGGAGTTCCTCTCGAAGGGGCCACGCCTGGACACCAACTCCGCCCGCCAGCCCCAGGGTTCGTGAGGACGCCGCCGATGCCGATGCCGATGTCCCCGTACGCACGCGGTGCGCTCGTCTGCGCCGCGCTCGCCGCCGCTGCTCTGTCCGGTACGACCGCCACGGCCGCCACCGCCGCGGCAGCGGCTCCGTACCCGCAGCCCGTCAGCGTCCCGGCCGCCGCGTCCCTGGCGCTCGCGGGCGCGGGCGAGTGCACCTTCCCCATGAAGAAGCAGATCGCCGACCGCCCCTGGGCCCTGCAGCGGCTGCTGCTCGACGCCCTCTGGGCGCAGACCAAGGGCAAGGACAAGAACGGCAAGCCCGTCCGCGTCGCGGTCATCGACACCGGTGTGGACCGGGCGAACCCGCAGCTCAGCGGGGCCATAGACGTGGGCGCGGGCAAGGACCTCGTCGATCCCAAAGGCGGCGACGGCACCACCGACACGGTCGGCCACGGCACCAAGGTCGCCGGGCTGATCGCGGCCCGCCCGCAGGAGGGCACCGGCTTCGTCGGCCTGGCCCCCGACGCCACGATCATCCCGATCCGGCAGAACGACGGGCAGGGCAAGGGCAACGCCCTCTCGCTCGGCCAGGCGATCGACCACGCGGTGTCCAAGGGCGCCCAGGTCATCAACATCTCCCAGGACACCGACGTCCCGCTGAGCGCCGACTCCGAGCTCGGCAAGGCCGTCCAGCGGGCCGTCGACGCCAAGGTCGTGGTCGTGGCCTCGGCGGGCAACGACGGCATGACCGGGGAGAAGCGCAAGACCTACCCGGCGGCCTTCCCCGGTGTCCTCGCCGTGGCCGCCTCGGACCGCAACAACGAGCGGGCGGCGTTCTCCCAGCCCGGTGACTTCATCGGGGTCGCCGCGCCCGGCGTGGACATGGTCTCCACCGTCCCCGGCTTCGGGCAGTGCATCGACAACGGCACCAGCTTCTCGGCGCCGTACGTGGCCGGGCTCGCCGCCCTGCTGCGCGCCAAGCACGAGGACTGGACCCCGCAGCAGATCATCTGGCAGATCCAGGGGACCGCCGAGCGATCGGTCAACGGCCGTGACGACTACGTCGGATGGGGAGTCGTCGACCCGGTGCGCGCGGTCACGCAGGACCACGAGGCGCCCAAGGCCCCGGTCCCGGACCCGGGCCCGCCCCCGGCGGCCGCGCCCGAGGCGGCAGCCCTGCGGATGACCGAGACGGCGCAGGAGCGCGAGGAGCGGTTCGGTACGTACGCTCTCGGCGTCGCGGGCGTGCTGATCGCGGTCATCGCGGGCACGGCGACGGTGGTGCGCGACGCCCGCAGGCGCCGGGGCCGTTTGCAGTGAACCGTCACAGTTCATCAACGGTAGCGGCCCACCGGTGTTGGGCCTGTCAGATGAACTGGCTAGAGTGACACCAGGCTTCACGACTGTGATCGGGGGATCGCGTGAGGCGGAGGGGATTTCCGGTGGCGCGTGGCTCAGATCCGCGCCCGGGACCTCCCTTCCGCTGCGCAATCCGCCGGTTCTGCCGGCGAATTGAGAAGTGAGGAGCTTCGGATGAGCAATTTCGGACTCGCAGACGATCCGATCGTCCAGGCGAAGAACAAGATCGAGACGACGGCCCGTGCCGTCACCACCCAGTCCCGCGAGCTGGCCGACATCCTGGCCACCGTGAGCGCCGGCTGGACCGGTGTGGGTGCCTCGGGCTTCGTTTCCGCCCAGACGGTCGTCAACGAGGACCACGACGAGATCCGTCGTCTGCTCGGGGTGCTGCACAACGCGGTCGCGCAGACCAAGAACCTCAGCAACGCGCAGGACGACGACGTGCGCGCGGCGTTCAAGACGGTGCAGGCCGGCGCCGGCCAGGGCGGCTCGGGCCTCAACGGCATCTGACCTGCCGCGCAGGTCTTACGACGTCACGTCGTTCCCACTCAACTCAGCGTGAAGGAGTACAACATGTCCGGTCCCGACGGCGGGCACACCAAGGTCCGGTATGAGAGCGTCCAGGAGATGGCGAACCGCATCCGCGTCGTCTCGAAGAAGATCATGACGGACCTGGAGGAGATGGACCAGGCCCTGAAGGTCGTCACGGACACCTGGGACGGTGAGGCGCACCAGGCGTACGTCACCCTCCAGGGGAAGTACAAGGGCAAGGCCGACCACATGCACAAGCAGCTGGAGCAGGTCGCCACGCTGATCGAGCGCGGCAAGGGCGACTACCGCGCCACCGACGTGAAGGCCTCGCGCCTGTTCACCGAGGCCTACTGAGCCCGGCCGGCCACAGCCGCATGACGAAGGGGCGCGCCCGACCGGGCGCGCCCCTTCGTGCCGTTGCGCCGTACGGAGCTCAGCGCGGGCCGCGGTCGAGGTCGAACTCCCCGTCCCTGGCCCCGAGTACGAAGGCCTCCCACTCGGCCGCCGTGTAGCGCAGGACGGTGTCCCGGTCGAGCGAGGACCGCATGGCCACCGCGCCCTCGGGCAGCCGCGCGATCTCGACCCGCTCCTCGTCGGGGCTGGACCCCGGAGGCCCCTCCCACTCCACGCCGCTGATGTCGAGCGCGTACAGCTCGTCCTTCTCCTGCTGAGTGCCCATGTGCGGCCTTTCCCTCGGCGGTGCGGTGCTCCCGCGGTCTTCCCTCCCGATTATCGGTGCTGCGCGCGGGGGCGGGGGAGCGTTTCCCCGACTCACCCGGTGACCTGGTACCGGAAGGCGTCCAGCGGCATGACCTTCTGCGGGACCGGCAGGGTGATCGTGACGCTCTGGCCGAAGGAGTCGTACGCGGTGGTGCTGACCTTGCCGCCGTCGCGCCGTGACTCCAGCTTCAGCAGGCGCTTCGTCGCGTCCTCGATGAAATAGACGTCCTTGGAGCCTCCCTCGGCGACCTCGACCGCCGAGACGTGCTTGCCGTCGACCGACCCGTCCCGGCCCGGTGCCCGGTGGGCCGTCTCCGCGATCCGGTAGTACATGGCGCAGCCGCCGTCGGCCTTCGTCGTCACGTACATCCCCTGGAGGCGGGGCGGGACGGTGATCTCCTTGCCGTGCCGGCGCAGCGCCTCGGCGAAGAGGCCGGCGCTCGTGTAGCTGGTCCCGTCCTTGCAGTAGACCGTACCCAGCGCACCGCCCGTGACTTCCATCTGAAGACCCTGCGCCGGATCGGACCACGTCTCCTGTTTCGCGCCGGCGAAAGCGGTGGTGGATCCGGTCGAGCGGAACGCTCCCGCTCCATTTGCGCGTTCGCGGCCTTGACGAGCGCCACCGCCTCGGCATCGGGCTTCTGCCCGGCATCGCTCCCGCACCCGGCCGCCCCGATGACGAGCACCCCCGCCAGGACGATGGCCCGGGCCACGGGATCCCATTCCCTCGGCATGATCCGCCTCCCCCGTTCGGTGGAACTTGATCGTAAGCAGGCTGTTTGCGCACGATCCAGAAAGCAGGCGGAAAGAAGCCGTCAAGATCCTCGGGGCCCGGGCGACGGGTCGCCCGGGCCCCGAGACCTCACATCTCCGGCAGGCGGCCCAGCTGGACCAGCGACGTGCCCCGCTTGCGGGAGGAGAAGTACGCGCGGCCCGGGGGCATCGGGCGGGGGCGGACGTTGCCGATCAGGTCGCCCTCGGACGGGTCGCCCGACAGGACCACGCCCTGCGCGCCGAGCTCCTTGAAGCGCTGCATGAACGGCTCGTACAGCGAACGCGACGCGCCCGCCGAGTTGCGCGCGATGATGAAGCGGACACCCGTGTCACGGGCGAACGGCAGGTACTCCACCAGCGGGGCCAGCGGATTGCCCTGGCTCGTGGCCACCAGGTCGTAGTCGTCGATGACGATGAACACGTCCGGGCCCGTCCACCAGCTGCGGTCGCGCAGCTGCTGCGGAGTGACGTCGGTCGGCGGCTGGCGCCGGGAGAACACCCCGCCCAGCGCCTCCATGTGCGTCTGCAGCGAGCTCGCCATCGGCGCGTACTCCAGCAGGTGCTCCTCCGGCAGCGCCCCGAGCAGGCTGCGCCGGTAGTCGCCGACGACGAGGCGGGCCTGATCCGGGGTGTACCGCTCCGCGATCTGCTGGCAGATCAGCCGCAGCAGGTTCGTCTTGCCGGACTCGCTCTCGCCGAACACCAGGAAGAACGGGTCGCTCTCGAAGTCGACGAACACCGGCTCCAGGTCCGTCTCGTCGATGCCGATGGCCAGCCCGCGGCCCGGCTGGTCCCCGCCCCGGGGCAGCTGGTCGGCGTGGAGCAGCCGCGGCAGCAGCCGTACGCCGGGAGCCGCGGCCCCCGCCCAGTTCTGCTTCACCGCCGACACGAAGGCGCCCGTCGCCTCCGACAGCTCCTCCGGGTCGTGCGCGCCGTCGATCCGCGGCAGCGCGCCCAGGAAGTGCAGCTTCTCCGCGACCTGGCCGCGACCCGGCATCCCGGTCGGTACGTTCGCCGCGACCTTGCGGTCGAACTCGGAGTCCATGACGTCGCCGAGCCGCAGCTCCAGCCGGTTCAGCATCTGGTCCTTGAGCGCGGCCCGCACCTCCATGTACCGCGCCGCCGTGATCACCACGTGGATGCCGTAGCCCAGACCGCGCGAGGCGATGTCCGTGACCACCGACTCCAGGCCCTCGTACTCGGTCCGGAAGCCGCCCCAGCCGTCGATGACGAGGAACACGTCGCCCCAGGGCTCGCCGGGCAGCTCGCCCGCCGCCCGCCGGCGCCGGTACGTGCCGATCGAGTCGACGTTGTTCGCGCGGAAGAACTCCTCGCGGCGGTTGAGGATGCCCCCCACCTCCGCGACCGTGCGCCGCACCCGCTCCGGGTCCAGGCGCGAGGCGATCCCGCCCACGTGCGGCAGCTCGGAGATCGACGACATGCTGCCGCCACCGAAGTCCAGCCCGTAGAACTGCACCTCGCGCGGCGTGTGCGTCAGCGCGAACGAGGAGATCAGCGTCCGCATCAGCGTCGACTTGCCCGACTGCGGGCCGCCGACCACCATCATGTGGCCCGCCGCACCCGAGAAGTCCCGGTACAGCACCTCGCGGCGCTGCTCGAACGGCTTGTCGATGAGGCCGAGCGGTACGACGAGCCCGCCGGGCCGCGTGTACCCGTCCGCGTGCAGCCCCCGCTCCGCCGAAGGCGCCAGCGCCGGCAGCAGCTGGTCCAGCGACGGGGCCTGGTCGAGCGGCGGCAGCCACACCTGGTGCGCCGGCACCCCCTGCCCCTCCAGCCGGCCCACGATCACGTCCAGCACCGTGTCCGCGAGCGCGTCGTCCTCACGCTGCGACTGCGCCGCCAGGTACGCCGGGTCCGGCGCCGCGTACACCACCGGCACCGGGGTCGCCGTGAACAGCGCGGGCCGCCGCTCCACCGGGAACAGCCCGACCGACAGGTCCGGGCCGCCCGAGCGGTAGGTGCCCGAGACGTACGCCGCCTTGAAGCGCGTCATCTCGTCCGTACCGAACTTCAGGTAGCCCGAACCCGGCACCGAGGGCAGGTGGTACGCGTCCGGCACGCCGATCGCGGTCCGCGACTCCGCCGCCGAGAAGGTCCGCAGACCGATCCGGTACGACAGGTACGTGTCCAGCCCGCGCAGCTTGCCCTCCTCCAGGCGCTGCGAGGCCAGCAGCAGGTGCACGCCCAGCGAACGGCCGATGCGGCCGATCTGGATGAACATGTCGATGAAGTCGGGCTTCGCGGTCAGCAGCTCGCTGAACTCGTCGATGACCAGCACCAGCGAGGCCAGCGGCTCCAGCGGGGCACCCGCCGCGCGCGCCTTCTCGTAGTCGTGGATGTTCGCGTAGTTGCCCGCCGAGCGCAGCAGCTCCTGCCGGCGCTGCAGCTCGCCGCGGATCGAGTCGCCCATGCGGTCCACGAGCGTGAGGTCGTCCGCCAGGTTGGTGATGACCGCGGCCACGTGCGGCATCTGCCCCATGCCCGTGAAGGTCGCACCGCCCTTGAAGTCGGCGAGTACGAAGTTCAGCGTCTCCGAGGTGTGCGTGACCGCCAGGCCCAGCACCAGCGTGCGCAGCAGCTCCGACTTGCCGGAACCGGTCGCGCCCACGCACAGGCCGTGCGGGCCCATGCCCTCCTGCGCCGCCTCCTTCAGGTCCAGCATGACCGGCGCGCCGTCCTCGCCGACACCGATCGGCACGCGCAGCCGCTCACCGGCCGAGCGCGGCCGCCAGGTCCGGGCCACGTCGATCGAGGCGGCGTCGCCCAGGTTCAGCAGGTCCGTGAAGTCCAGGTTGGCCAGCAGGGGTTCGTCGTCGTCCCCGCCTCCCGTGCGCAGCGGCGCCAGCTGCCGCGCGAGCGCCTCCGCCGCGGGCAGCGACAGCGTGTCCGGTACGCCCTCGTACGCGATCCCCGCGCCCGACTCCAGCCGCAGCCGGCCCGGCCGCACCACGACCGACAGCCCGCCGCGCGGCTCGTCCAGCTCGCCCGCGACCACCTCGACGATGGTCACGCCCTGCAGCCCCTCGGCCGCCGCGAACGCCGAGTCCGGCGGCACCAGGCCGCCGCGGGAGTTGGCGTCCAGTACGACGACCAGGTGCGGCTGGTCCAGCACCGGGGACACGTCCCGGCTGAACCGCGGCCGCCCTTCCAACCGGGGAGCCAGCAGCCCCTCCAGCTCGGTCAGGTCATCGCTGAACAGCCGCTTCGTACCGGCCCCGTCGACCTGCCCCGGCACCTGCGTGTGCGGCAGCCACTTCGTCCAGTCCCAGGACGGCACCGCCCCGGGCGCCGCCACCACGGCCACCACCAGGTCCTCGGGGGAGTGCAGCGTCGCCAGCTGCGCCACCAGCGCCCGCGCCGCCCCGCGCGCCGACTCCGGCTCCCCGGACACCGTCACGTGGTAGAACGCCCGCAGCGACACCGCCACCGGCAGCCCGTCCAGCGAGGAGTGCACCTTCAGGAAGCGCTGCATCGCGCCCGCCGTCAGCGGCTCCAGCTCGTCCACCGGCGCCGTGTCCGGCGCCACCAGCGGAGTCGCGAGACGCTGCGCGCCCAGCCCGAGCCGGGCCTGCCCGAAGTCCTCGTCGCCGACGCGCCGCTCCCACAGCCGCGAACCCTCGGCCACCACCGACCACAACTGCTCGGGCGCCGGGTGCAGATACAGCTGGGCGTCGCGCTGCGCCCGCGCGGTCCTGCGGACCTGACGGCGGGTCTGCGCGAGGTATTTGAGGTAGTCCCGGCGCACATCGGCCATTTGCCCCTGCGTACCGCGCCGGTGGCGCACCAGCTGGGCCAGAACCATGCCCACCGTGGACACCAGCATCAGCACACCCATGATGCGCATGAAGGGCGCCGCACCCGGCATGAAGAAGAAGACGACCGACGAGCCCATGCCGAGCATCGGCAGGAGCTGCATCAGCATGCCCTCCTGCTGCCCGCGGGGAAGCTCCGGCGGAGCCTCCAGCCGCAGCTCGTCCGAAGGAACTTCGGGCGGCAAGGACCGCGGCGGGCGTTTGACGACGATCTGACTCACCGGAGCATCAATCCCTCGAAAACGGACGGGACGTCGCAACCGGCGCCCCCAAGTCCCGGGCGCGAAGGGGGTCTCCCCTGCGCGACGGTGATCCTACTTGCCGACAGTCACTCATACGCCCGGTAGGGTGGCCCGCGCAGTATGCGCATCCGCGAATCCACGGCGAATCCAAGGCAGCGGTGCTTGCACCCGCTTCGCCAACCAGGGGGGTCACACAGGTGAGTACGGCCGCAACGACGGGCTTCTGCAGGGTCACCGTCGTGGCTCCCGACAGCCGCATCGACGTCGCCCTCCCCGAGGACATCGCCGTCGCCGACGTCTACCCCGAACTGCTGCGCCTCACCGGCCAGACCCAGCCCGTCGGCGCCCCCACCGGCTTCCACCTGGTGCGCCGCGACGGCACCGTCCTCGACGGCGCCCGCACGCTCGCAGCCCAGCAGGTACTCGACGGCGAGGTGCTGAGCCTGCGCCCGTTCGCCGACTCGCTGCCGCCCGCCGTCTTCGACGACGTCTCCGACGCCGTCGCCTCCGCCGTCGTCCGCGACCGGCACCGCTGGAGCGACGACATGCTGCGCGGCGCGGGCCTGATCGGCGCCGCCCTGCTGCTCGTCCTGCTCGGCTTCGTCCTCTGGTACGCCGACCCGGTCCGCCACGACATGCACGGCCTGCCCGGCATCATCGCCGGCGCCGCGGGCGTGCTCCTGACCGCCGCCGCCGGGGTGCGCGCCCGGGTCTACCGCGACCGCGGCTCCGCCGTCGCCCTCGGCCTCGGCGCCCTCCCGCTCCTGCTGATCGCCGGATCCGGGATCATCGCCGCCGGCGAGGGACCCGGCCGGCTCCAGTTCCTGCTCGGCTGCGTCTGCGTCCTGGTCGCCTCCGTCGCCCTGGTCGCCCTCACCCCGAACGGGGACGCCCCCTTCGTCGCGGCCACCTTCCTCGCCGCCACCGGCACCCTGGCCACCTTCGTCGGCATCGTCACCGAGGCCTCCGCCACCGCGGCCGCCGCCGTCTGCGCCCCCGTGGCCATCGGCCTCGTCGCCTTCCTGCCCGGTCTCTCCGCCCGCTTCGCCCGGCTGCCCATCGGCTACGCCGCCCCGCAGAGCGCCGCCGAGGATTACGAGACCCCGGACCGCTACGAGACCGAGCCGTACGGAGACCCCTCCGGCCCCGAGCAGCACGAGCCGGGCACCCCGCTCGACGCCGAGGCCATCGCCGCCCAGGCGCGCCGCGGCCACGAGATGCTGCTCGGACTGGTCGGCGGCTGCGCCGCGGTCGCCGTCGGCTCCGCCGCCGTCCTCGGCTTCTCCGACAACACCTGGGGCCGCCTCCTGGCCCTGACCACCGGGCTGGCCATGCTGCTGCGCGCCCGGCTCTTCCGCTACACCTCCCAGGTCGTGTGCACCCTGGTCGCCGGTCTGGCCGCCATCGCCCTGCTGATCCTGGGCCTGGCCCTGCACCCGCCGGCCGACCTGGTCCGCGAGCTCGTCCAGTACCACGACCGAGGCGGCCTGGACCTCCGTACGATCTGGCTCTCCGCCGCCGTCGCCGCCGGTGCGGCCCTCCTCGCGGGAATTGCGCTTGTCATCCCGCGCAAGGGCCTGTCACCCTTCTGGGGACGGCTGCTCGACCTCGCCGAGGCGGCAGTACTGCTCAGTCTTGTCCCGCTGGCCCTCGCCGTGCTGGACGTGTACGCCCGGGCCCGCGCTCTCACCAGCTGAGACAGGGGCCGCGCGGCAGCCTGGTACGCTGTGTGACGGCCGTTTGTGTACGCGCCCCCGGAAATCCTTCTGGAGGCTGCGCTCAGCGGACCCCGCCTCCCGAGTTACGGAAGATCCCCAGAGAATTCGACCTGGGGCACTCGGTGGCCACGAAGACCTATACGAGGAGTACGCGTGTCGCTCGACGCCGCTACGAAGAAGCAGATCATCGCCGAGTTTGGTGCCAAGGAGGGCGACACCGGCTCCCCCGAGGTCCAGGTCGCCATGCTCTCCAAGCGCATCACGGACCTGACCGAGCACCTCAAGACCCACAAGCACGACCACCACTCCCGTCGTGGTCTGCTGATCCTGGTCGGCCAGCGTCGCCGCCTGCTGCAGTACCTGGCCAAGAAGGACATCCAGCGCTTCCGCGCGCTGGTCGAGCGCCTCGGCATCCGCCGCGGTGCGGCCGGCGTCAAGTAAAGACGCTGTGAAGGGAGCGGTTCCCACGCTGAGGGGGCCGCTCCCTTTGCTGTACGTGCTGACGCTCTACGTGCGGGACGTACCGGACGCTTTGTAGTCTGGACGCAACGTGCACGGCGAACCACGTGCACAACTGAAGAGGAGGAGCGCCCTCCCAGGCCGCCGGTCCTCGGTAGTGGTACCCGGAAAGCCCCACGGGCACCGAACCGGGTACTTCGATCGAAGACCGGCCCGCACGCAAGGAGCGCTTCTCCGCCACCGTCCGCAGCCACACGGGCAGCGGACGGAGACGACGAAAATGGAGAAAACGCTAGTGGAGAACGAGACCCACTACGCCGAGGCCGTTATTGACAACGGTTCCTTCGGCACCCGCACCATCCGCTTCGAGACGGGCCGTCTGGCCCGCCAGGCCGCCGGCTCCGCCGTTGCCTACCTGGACGACGACACGATGGTGCTTTCCGCCACCACCGCGTCGAAGAAGCCCAAGGACCAGCTCGACTTCTTCCCCCTGACGGTGGACGTCGAGGAGCGGCAGTACGCGGCCGGCAAGATCCCCGGCTCCTTCTTCCGCCGTGAGGGCCGCCCCTCCGAGGACGCGATCCTCACCTGCCGCCTGATCGACCGCCCGCTGCGCCCGTCCTTCAAGAAGGGCCTGCGCAACGAGATCCAGGTCGTCGCCACCATCATGGCGCTCAACCCGGACCACCTGTACGACGTCATCGCGATCAACGCCGCGTCCGCGTCCACGCAGCTGGCCGGCCTGCCCTTCTCCGGCCCGATCGGCGGCGTCCGCGTCGCGCTGATCCGCGGCCAGTGGGTGGCCTTCCCGACGCACACCGAGCTCGAGGACGCCGTCTTCGACATGGTTGTCGCGGGCCGCGTCCTGGAGGACGGCGACGTCGCGATCATGATGGTCGAGGCCGAGGCCACCGAGAAGACCATCGCCCTGGTCAAGGGCGGCGCCGAGGCGCCGACCGAGGAGATCGTGGCCGCCGGCCTCGACGCCTCGAAGCCCTTCATCAAGGCCCTCTGCAAGGCCCAGGCGGACCTGGCGGCCAAGGCCGCCAAGCCCGAGGGCGAGTTCCCGGTCTTCCTGGACTACCAGGACGACGTGTACGAGGCCCTCGCGGCCGCCGTCAAGGGCGACCTCGCCCAGGCGCTGACCATCGCGGGCAAGCAGGACCGCGAGGCCGAGCTCGACCGCGTCAAGGACATCGCCGCCGAGAAGCTCCTCCCGGCCTTCGAGGGCCGCGAGAAGGAGATCTCCGCCGCCTACCGCAGCCTGACCAAGGCCCTGGTGCGCGAGCGCGTCATCAAGGACAAGGTCCGCATCGACGGCCGCGGGATCACGGACATCCGTACCCTCGCCGCCGAGGTCGAGGCCATCCCGCGCGTGCACGGCTCGGCGCTGTTCGAGCGTGGCGAGACCCAGATCCTGGGCGTCACCACCCTCAACATGCTCCGCATGGAGCAGCAGCTGGACACCCTCTCCCCGGTGACCCGCAAGCGCTACATGCACAACTACAACTTCCCGCCGTACTCCGTCGGTGAGACCGGCCGCGTGGGCTCGCCCAAGCGCCGCGAGATCGGCCACGGCGCGCTCGCCGAGCGCGCGATCGTGCCGGTCCTGCCGACCCGCGAGGAGTTCCCCTACGCGATCCGCCAGGTGTCCGAGGCCCTCGGCTCCAACGGTTCGACGTCCATGGGCTCGGTCTGCGCCTCCACCATGTCGCTGCTGAACGCCGGTGTGCCCCTCAAGGCCCCCGTCGCCGGTATCGCCATGGGCCTGATCTCCCAGGAGATCGACGGCAAGACCCACTACGTCGCCCTCACCGACATCCTCGGTGCGGAGGACGCCTTCGGCGACATGGACTTCAAGGTCGCCGGCACCAAGGAGTTCGTCACCGCGCTCCAGCTGGACACCAAGCTGGACGGCATCCCGGCCTCCGTCCTGGCCGCGGCCCTCAAGCAGGCCCGCGACGCCCGCCTCCACATCCTCGACGTGATGATGGAAGCGATCGACACGCCGGACGCGATGTCCCCGTTCGCCCCGCGGATCATCACCGTCAAGATCCCGGTGGACAAGATCGGTGAGGTCATCGGCCCCAAGGGCAAGATGATCAACCAGATCCAGGAGGACACCGGCGCCGAGATCACGATCGAGGACGACGGCACCATCTACATCGGTGCCTCCGACGGCCCGGCCGCCGAGGCCGCCCGCGCCACGATCAACGCGATCGCCAACCCGACCATGCCGGAGGTCGGCGAGCGCTACCTGGGTACGGTCGTCAAGACCACCACCTTCGGTGCCTTCGTCTCCCTCATGCCGGGCAAGGACGGCCTGCTGCACATCTCGCAGATCCGCAAGCTCGCCGGTGGCAAGCGCGTGGAGAACGTCGAGGACGTGCTCGCGGTCGGCACCAAGGTCCAGGTCGAGATCGCCGAGATCGACCAGCGCGGCAAGCTCTCGCTGGTCCCCGTGATCGACGGCGAGACCGCCGGCGACGACGCTGACAAGGACGACTCCGACAAGTGACGTCGCGTAGTTCCCGTGTGACGGCCCGCCCCTCTTCGGAGGGGCGGGCCGTCGCCCGTACCCAAACACTGCTCAAGGGCGCGAACGGCATCGGCACCGTCCGGCGCACGGTCCTCCCCGGCGGACTGCGCATCGTCACCGAGACGCTGCCCTCGGTCCGCTCCGCCACCTTCGGCATCTGGGCGCACGTGGGCTCCCGTGACGAGACGCCCACGCTCAACGGTGCCACGCACTACCTGGAGCACCTCCTCTTCAAGGGCACCGGCAAGCGCAGCGCCCTCGACATCTCCTCCGCGATCGACGCGGTCGGCGGCGAGATGAACGCCTTCACGGCGAAGGAGTACACCTGCTACTACGCGCGGGTGCTCGACACCGACCTGCCGCTGGCGATCGACGTCGTCTGCGACATGCTCACCGGCTCGCTGATCCGCGAGGAGGACGTCGACGCCGAGCGCGGCGTCATCCTCGAAGAGATCGCGATGACCGAGGACGACCCGGGCGACATGGTCCACGACCTGTTCGCGCACACCATGTACGGGGACACCCCGCTGGGCCGTCCCGTCCTCGGCACCGTCGACACGATCAACGCGCTCGGCGCCGACCGGATCCGCCGCTTCTACAAGAAGCACTACGACCCCCGCCACCTGGTGGTGGCCGCGGCCGGCAACGTCGACCACAACAAGGTCGTACGTCAGGTCCGCGCGGCCTTCGAGAAGGCCGGCGCCCTCGGGCACACCGACGCCGAGCCGATCGGACCGCGTACCGGGGCCAAACGCATCCGGACCTCCGGCCGCGTCGACCTGGTCAACCGCAAGACCGAGCAGGCCCACGTGGTCCTCGGCATGCCCGGCCTCGCCCGTACCGACGAGCGCCGCTGGGCGCTCGGCGTGCTGAACACCGCCCTCGGCGGAGGCATGTCCTCCCGCCTCTTCCAGGAGGTCCGGGAGAAGCGCGGCCTTGCCTACAGCGTGTACTCGTACACCTCGGGCTTCGCCGACACCGGCCTCTTCGGCGTGTACGCGGGCTGCCGCCCGAACCAGGTCCACGACGTGCTGCGGATCTGCCGCGGCGAGCTCGACAAGGTCGTCTCCGAGGGGCTCACCGACGAGGAGATCAAGCGGGCCATCGGCCAGCTGTCCGGCTCCACCGTCCTCGGCCTGGAGGACACCGGCGCGATCATGAACCGGATCGGCAAGAGCGAGCTCTGCTGGGGCGACCAGATGTCCGTCGACGACATGCTGGCCCGCATCGCGTCCGTCACCCCGGACGACGTCCGCTCGGTCGCCGCCGACGTACTGGCCCAGCGGCCGTCGCTCGCGGTGGTCGGCCCGCTGAAGGAGAAGCAGGCCGCCCGCCTCGACGAAGCGGTGGCCTGAGACCCTGACACCCCGAGGCCGGGCACCGGCCACCGCCGGCCGGTGCCCGGCCCGTACGACAGGAAGCGAAGAAGCATGAGCAGCAAGCTGCGGGTAGCGGTTCTCGGTGCCCAGGGCCGCATCGGCTCCGAAGCGGTCAAGGCCGTCGAGGCCGCCGAAGACATGGAGCTGGTGGCCGCGCTCGGCCGCGGCGACAAACTGGAGACGGTGGTCGAGGCCGGCGCACAGGTCGCGGTCGAGCTGACCACCCCCGCGTCGGTCATGGGGAACCTCGACTTCCTCATCGGCCACGGCATCCACGCGGTGGTCGGCACCACCGGCTGGAACGAGGAGCGCCTCACCCAGCTGGACACCTGGCTGGCCGGCTCCCCGCAGACCGGTGTGCTCATCGCCCCGAACTTCTCCATCGGCGCCGTCCTCACCATGAAGTTCGCCGCCCAGGCCGCCCGCTACTTCGAGTCCGTCGAGGTCGTCGAGCTCCACCACCCGAACAAGGTCGACGCCCCCTCCGGCACCGCCACCCGTACGGCGCAGCTCATCGCGGCCGCCCGCGCCGAGGCCGGCTGTGCCCCGCAGCCCGACGCCACCGCCACCGCCCTCGACGGCGCGCGCGGTGCGAACGTCGACGGCGTCCCGGTGCACGCGATCCGCCTGCGCGGCCTGCTGGCCCACCAGGAGGTGCTCCTCGGCGGTGAGGGCGAGACCCTGACCATCCGTCACGACTCCCTGCACCACAGCAGCTTCATGCCGGGCATCCTGCTCGGCGCGCGCCGCGTGGTGCAGCACCCGGGCCTCACGTTCGGCCTGGAAAACTTCCTCGACCTCGGCTGATGAGCAGGCAGTAGTCCCCATGCGCGCGAAGATCACTTACTTCCTCACGGCCGCCGTCCTGGTCGTCTACTTCGTCCTGGTCGGCAGCCGGGGGGTGATGCTGATCCAGCAGGGCACCGCGCTGACCGTCACCTTCGGTGCCGCGGTGCTGATCCTGCCGGTCATCGGCGTCTGGTTCCTCTGGAAGAACACGCAGTTCGTGACCAGGGCGAACCAGCTCGCGACCGAGCTGGAGGCCGAGGGCGGACTGCCCGTCGACGAGCTGGAGCGGGACCAGTACGGCCGGATCCTGCGCGACTCCGCCGACGAGGTCTTCGCGCGCCGCAAGGCCGAGACGCAGGACGCGCCGGGGGACTGGCGCAGCTGGTTCCGCCTCGCCGTCGCCTACCACGACGCCCGCGACACCCCGCGGGCCCGCAAGGCCATGCAGCGGGCCATCGCCCTGCACGGCGGACCGCGCCGCCAGGGCGTGTCCGGGCCGCCTGGTAGCCCGACAGCCCCGAAGGCCCCGTAAACCCCGGAAGCCCGTACAGGCCGCCTGAGCGGATCCCGTACGGGCTTCCAGGGCATTGGACGCCGGTGTCAGGCGGGCACGGCCCGGTACTCGTCGGCCCAGGCCTCGACCGTGTCGGCGGCCCGGTCGAACGCCTCGGTCCGCGACAGGAAATCGGCATTGTGGTCGGTCAGCAGCACCGGCAGCTCCGCGCCGCCGCGCCCGGCCGCCGTCAGGGCCTGGCCCTGGACGGTCCGCGGCAGCCCCAGCCACCGCACCGGCTGCTGGACCGTACGGAGCTCGGTGATCTCGTCCCAGGCGATCGAGCGGGTCCGGAAGAAGGACACACGGCGCAGCCCCGCGGGGCTCACCCAGACGCCCGTCACGAGAATCCGCAGCGCGGACCCGATCACGCAGAGCGCGGCGCCCAGGCAGACGAGGGCGCCGGCCCAGGTGCCCGCGAACGCGATGATCATCGTGGAGAGCAGCATGAAAGCAGCCAGCAGGAGCAGCAGTGCGGCGCCCGCCACGCGCCAGGGCCCGGGCCGGTACGGCCGGCGCCAGCGGTCGGGGTCCTCGTGGGCCGGTACGTCCTCGCCGGCACTGTCTTCGTGCGCGTCGAACGCGCGGTCGGCCGTCAAGAAGGGCAGGGGCACGGCTGTACCTCACTCACATGCACGTTCGGTTGGGCTTGACCGTGAGGCTACCGCCCCTCGGAGGCCTCCGACTGCTGCGACTTGGCGGGCGCCTGGTGGGGCTGCAGTGCCGGCATGCCGAAGAGCAGGGAGCCGACGAGCCCGGCCACCACGGTCAGCCCGACCAGACTACGGGCGGCTATCTGGGCCGTGCCCAGACGCTCGCGCGGCGGCGGAGTGACATTGCTGCGGAAGCGGTCGGCCTCGGCGACGAAGGCGAACGGGACGGGCTCGCTCCGGCGAAACATAGAGCGACTCTCCTCACGGTCAGGGCCCGGGGGCGGGGGTGGCGGGTTCGTACGGCGTCTACTGGAGAAGACGTACGAACCGCCCAATAGGTGCCGGAATTCGGGACATTAACCAAATTTTATGGCTGGGCGTCAGCTGAAAGAGTGACCGGACCGCCTCCCGGGCGGGCGGCAGAGCTGCGCGTCGAGCCGTGAGCCGCGCCGTAGAGTGGGCGCGCCCCAAGAGAGTCGTTCGGAAGGACCCCCGGTGAGCGAGACCGCCGCTTCAGACCTGAAACCCAGCTTCCGCAGTGATGTGACGGTGGAGCTGGTGAAGCACTCCGCCGCCGACTCCGACGTGCTGTGGGCCGCCCGTGTCTCCACGGCCGGCGAGCAGTCCCTCGAAGAGCTCCAGAAGGACCCGGAGCGCTCCAAGGGCCTCATCAACTACCTGATGCGCGACCGGCACGGCAGCCCGTTCGAGCACAACTCGATGACCTTCTTCATCAGCGCCCCGATCTTCGTGTTCCGCGAGTTCATGCGGCACCGCGTCGGCTGGTCGTACAACGAGGAATCGGGCCGCTACAGGGAGCTGGAGCCGGTCTTCTACGTCCCGGACGCCGAGCGCAAGCTCGTCCAGGAGGGCCGCCCGGGCAAGTACGTCTTCGTCGAGGGCACCGCCGCCCAGCAGGAACTGACGGGCCGGGTCATGGAGGACTCCTACCGTCAGGCCTACGAGGCCTACCAGGAGATGCTGGCGGCGGGCGTGGCCCGGGAGGTTGCCCGTTCGGTCCTGCCGGTCGGACTTTTCTCCTCGATGTACGCCACCTGCAACGCGCGCTCCCTCATGCACTTCCTCGGCCTGCGCACGCAGCACGAGCTGGCGACCACCCCGTCCTTCCCGCAGCGGGAGATCGAGATGGTCGGCGAGAAGATGGAGCGGCACTGGGCCTCGCTCATGCCGCTCACGCACGCCGCCTACAACGCCAATGGCCGCGTCGCCCCGTAAGGACCGGTACGGCCTGATGAGGACGGATGAGCCCATGGCGTACAGATGTGCGGAGTCAAGTCCGAAGTGTCCGTATTGCCACGTTTCGTAAAGTTCATCTAGGCTGATCAAACGGACCCGGCACTGCTTGAACCCCCGAGCAGGCAGTGCCGGGATCCAACACCCCTCCCGGCCCGTGCCGGGAGCCACACCCTCTTGACGTCCCCCGAGGGGACAACGTGAGCATGGCAGCGAGTAGCGTGTTACCCATGGCTCCGATCTCGACTCCGCAGACCCCCTTCGGGCGGGTCCTCACCGCCATGATCACGCCGTTCACGGCGGATGGCGCACTCGACCTCGACGGCGCGCAGCGGCTCGCCGTCCACCTGGTGGACGCAGGCAACGACGGCCTGATCATCAACGGGACCACCGGCGAGTCCCCGACCACCACCGACGCGGAGAAAAACGACCTCGTACGAGCCGTCCTCGAAGCGGTCGGCGACCGGGCCCACGTCGTCGCCGGCATCGGCACCAATGACACCCGCCACACCCTGGAGCTCGCCCGCCAGGCCGAGCGCACCGGCGCCCACGGCCTGCTCGCGGTGACCCCGTACTACAGCAAGCCGCCACAGGAGGGCCTCTTCCGGCACTTCACGGCGATCGCCGACGCCACCGAGCTCCCGGTGATGCTCTACGACATCCCCGGCCGCAGCGGTGTCCCGATCAACACCGAAACCCTGGTGAGGCTCGCCGAGCACCCCCGGATCGTGGCCAACAAGGACGCCAAGGGCGACCTCGGCCGCGCCAGCTGGGCCATCGCCCAGAGCGGACTCGCCTGGTACTCCGGCGACGACATGCTGAACCTGCCGCTGCTGTCCGTCGGCGCGGTCGGCTTCGTCTCCGTCGTCGGCCACGTGGTCACCCCCGAGCTCCGCGCGATGCTCGAAGCCCACCTGGGCGGCGACGTCCAGAAGGCCACCGAGATCCACCAGAAGCTGCTGCCCGTCTTCACCGGCATGTTCCGCACGCAGGGTGTGATCACCACCAAGGGCGCACTGAACCTGCAGGGCCTGCCCGCGGGTCCGCTCCGCCTCCCGCTCGTCGACCTGACGGCCGAAGAGACGGCCCAGCTCAAGATCGATCTTGCCGCCGGCGGGGTACAGCTCTGACATCAGACTTCACAACTGAATAAGCAAGACGAACAAACCAGACGAATGCAAGTGCACGAATGACATGCGCGCCACGTGCCTTACGACGAGGTACGTGGCGTGTGTGGTGAGGAGATACTTTTGAGCCATCCGCACCCTGAACTCGGCGCGCCGCCGAAGCTCCCCAAGGGCGGCCTCCGGGTCACCCCTCTGGGCGGTCTCGGCGAGATCGGCCGCAACATGACCGTCTTCGAGTTCGACGGCCGCCTGCTGATCGTCGACTGCGGCGTTCTCTTCCCCGAAGAGGAGCAGCCGGGCATCGACCTGATCCTGCCGGACTTCTCGTCCATCCGGGACCGGCTCGACGACGTCGAGGGCATCGTCCTCACGCACGGCCACGAGGACCACATCGGCGCCGTCCCGTACCTCCTGCGGGAGAAGCCGGACATCCCGCTGATCGGCTCGAAGCTGACGCTGGCCCTCATCGAGGCCAAGCTCCAGGAGCACCGCATCCGCCCCTACACCCTTGAGGTGAAGGAAGGCGAGCGCGAGAACCTGGGCCCGTTCGACTGCGAGTTCATCGCGGTCAACCACTCCATCCCGGACGCCCTCGCGGTCGCGATCCGCACGGGCGCGGGCATGGTCGTGTGCACCGGCGACTTCAAGATGGACCAGCTCCCGCTGGACAACCGTCTGACCGACCTCCACGCCTTCGCGCGTCTGAGCGAGGAGGGCATCGACCTCCTCCTCTCCGACTCGACGAACGCCGAGGTCCCGGGCTTCGTCCCGCCGGAGCGCGACATCTCGAACGCCATCCGCGGCGTCTTCGCGAGCGCGCAGAAGCGGATCATCGTGGCCTCGTTCGCGAGCCACGTCCACCGCATCCAGCAGATCCTGGACGCCGCCCACGAGTACGGCCGCCGGGTCGCCTTCGTCGGCCGCTCCATGGTCCGCAACATGGGCATCGCCCGTGACCTGGGCTACCTGCGCGTCCCGGCCGGCCTCGTCGTCGACGTCAAGACCCTCGACGACCTGCCGGACGACGAGGTCGTGCTGGTCTGCACGGGCTCCCAGGGCGAGCCGATGGCGGCCCTGTCCCGCATGGCCAACCGCGACCACCAG